>CAVYKQ010000010.1:0-568977 GCA_963769105.1 Pirellulaceae bacterium | reverse complement strand
CACAGTCGCCAGTTTACGTTCGCCAGTTCGCAGTCAAAAGAAAGGACCACGAAGTCCTTTCTTTTAACTGCAGACTGAGCATTGTCGAATGAGCTATGGAGTCTCGCTAACCGGCGTGTCGGTTCTGGCCGTGACGTTGCCGCCGGGCCGTTGTGTTCGATGATGTCGATGTACTGACGTTGACATCGGTTGGTGCGGCGGGACCACATCCGATGGTAAATGTAAGCAGGAGGGCGGCCGCAGTCGCGGCAATCATACTGGCAGTCTTCACGTGAAGATTTCTCCGGGGAAGGAGGGAACGAATGGTTATTAGTCCCACTATGGTACGCCAGCTAATCTACAGAGCAATCCTCGATTGAAAATTGGCGGTCGCCCGATCGGCTGACTTTTTGATGATCCTGAGACGGATGACCCGATTTATCGGCCTGTTCCGCACTCTTTTAGCAATCGCACCCGGCTGATTACGCTTCGGTCTGGAGCGACACGACGATGAACTCCGATGCATCAGTCAGTGGGACCGATGGCCGGTCCATACGTTCCACCATTCCTGTAACCTCGTTTCCCGCTGGGTATTGGCCCATGAGAGTTTGTTGCTTGCTTTTGATTGCTGTTGTCGCCACGGCCCTGGCTTCTGGTACAGCAAGCGCCGATGAAGGGAAAAAACGAGTGACTGACGCCAAGTCGATTGCTTCATTGTTCGATAAAGCAGAACCGGCGAGTCTAAACAGTTCGCGAAAATCACGCATGTCCGTCGCTGAACTGCGACAAGCTCGACGCTCAGCAAGGCTGACCAACGCCGCGCCCGGATGGAATACAACGCCTGGATTGGCTATCAACCACTTCGGCCAAGCTGGAGTACCGTTCCGATGATGCAAAGCCGCTACGCACGGCCAAAGATCTACCTTCCGGTCTATTATTATCATTACGACTGATCGTTCGACACCTTCGACCCCGCTTTTTTAGTGGGCGACCGACCACTACGTTGTTGGCATGTTTCCAGTTAAGTCGGCCAAACTGCACGATTGCCAACAACATGGCTTAGGATCCAGATCGGAGTTGTTCATCGTAGAAGGTGATTCGGCCTCCAAGAACGTGGTCCGCGTCCGCGATGAACGCAACCAGGCGGTGTTACCGATGCAAGGCAAACCCATGAATGCCTGGAAGGCCAGCAGGGAAGGGGTCGCCCGCAATGACCTGTTTCAAAAGCTAGTCGTTGCCCTGGGAACGGATTGGGGCGAAGCCTTCCAGCTTGCCAAGCTGCAGTTACGAACGGGTCATGCTGTTGTTTGACCCCGATGCCGACGGCATTCACTGTGGTGCTTTGACCCTGATGTTCTTCTTGCGCTGGATGCCCGGCTTGTTGAAAGCCGGCCACGTTCAATTGGTGCGGCCCCCACTGTACGAGATCTCATCGCAACCCTGTTCAGAGGCTGGGGCCGTCGATCGGATTCACGCCTACAGCGATGATCATTTTCATCGCCTGCGCGAGCATTTACGGTCGAAAGACATCAAATTCCAGAGTCAGCGATTTCGCGGACTCGCCAGCATCAATGCGGATTCGCTCAGGCAAACCTGCGTTGATCCCGCGACACGAAACGCCAGCCCAGTCGGGATAGAAGAGGCAGAAGCGGCGTTACGAGTCTTTGGTGGTCGATCGAATCGCTAGCGATCAACTGCTCTGCCGCGGCGTAAATTCAATCACCCGACTCCGTCCACGTTGGCATTCATGACTCAACACGATATTACTGTTCGCGTACGTCAGCCGTTAAGATTGCATTTGTGGTAATCGAATCGATGCCCTGAGCCTTGATTTGCAACTGAGTCTTTTGTGGACCAGTTTTTTCGCCAGTCGGGATGAATCGCGTCATCAGAACATGCATTTTTCCCGCTCGCTCGGTGGGATTGTATTCAATCATCCATCCTTCGGCTTCCATCGATGTGACGGTAAATGGCTCATTGCCGACCAGAACGATTTTCTGATTGATTGGCTCGCGCGGCTTCATGCTTCCTCAGCGCGATTGCTTTTGGCGAAATCGTCAGTGGGCTATCGACCCGTCCGGTAACTCGAATTGGAACCCGCGGCTTCGACTTATCGTTGGTAACGATCACGACTTCGTCTTGGAAAGCACCGGAAGCATCTTCTCGAACCACCACAGACAACTCGTAGTTGACTCGTCCACCGCCGCGACTCAGTTCCTTGACTTCGGGCAACAACCAAGGCCGATTGCTTTGTACATCGATGATGCTCCAGGAATCGCGACCGGCATAATAGAGCTTGGTTGCCTTCCTAGCTCTTTCACCCTGGCTAATTGTCCCAAAATCTATTGAACCAGGACTCAAAACGATGTCGCTGCGAATGTAGCCATCCACGCGCAATCGCACTTCGGCATAGAAAGGCTGGTCGATCACAACCGTCAGGGTCGCGCCTTTCTTCCCTTTGAATGAGTGCGTATTGAATTTTGCGTGGATCGTGCCAGATTGGTTGGGATCGATATAGGGCGTTTCAACGGTTGGCGTCGTGCATCCGCAACTGGCGCGGACGGACTGGATATGCATCGGAGATCCCAAGCGGTTGTGCACGGGAAAACGGAACTCCGTTTTTGCCGCCACTGCCACTGTTCCAAAATCGTGATGCTTTACCGGGAATGCCGTGTCAGTCCAGTCAGCATTCGCAATGACGGAACAACTGACGAGGCAAAAAAGTGAGAGAACGACGCGAGTGATGCGCATGACATGCCTGAAATATCTTGAATAGGAGCCGAAGGCGGGGAACTGACCTGAGAGTCAAACCAAATCAACCATATTTAAGCTAGCGAGACGAACCTAACAGGCAAGCTCAAAAAGCCCATTTTTCCGCCCTTTTGCGACAATTCCGAGGGAACATGACCGAATGGGCTATGCATCTTCGCATGGTTGGGCGAACCGGTGGGGCCGTGGCAATCGCGAGTCGAATGCAAAGCGTGCGAATTTTGTTTGAAGAAGCTGGTCACTCAATTCGATTGGCGGTACCCGATCGCAGTCAGGGCAAACCGATCTCAGATTGGCTGAACGGCCGCCGTTGGCGGACTCGACAAACGAGCGATCCGTTGGTGGAATCCGTTTTGGCTCGACCTGCTGCTGGTTCAAGCGGTTGGGGCGGTAACGATGGCCGTGCGAACGTCCAGGCTGCGCCCTTTCGATAGCCATAAAAAAAGGCGAGCCTTCCGATTGGAAGACTCGCCAGTTTTGAAATTCGCGTGCGTCCTGCGAATACGACGCTGAATCCGCGAAAGCCGGAAGCAGCATCTAATTCCATCCTAGCAACCACAAGCTGGGGCTTCGTAACCACAGCTTGGTTCTGCTTCACATCCACAGCTCGGTCCTGCGTCGCAGCCGCAACCACCGCGGTTTCCGCCAAAGTTGAAGAGACGCTTCAACAGGCATTTCCGTGGTCCGTGGCTTCTGCCACAGCAAGGATCGCAAGCTGGCTCACAGCAATCGTTGCATCCGCCGCAGCTATTGCCACAGCCGCATGCACCGCTCATGTCCGAAGCCGATGCAACACCTGCTGAGCAGCAGCTTGGCTGCGGGCAGCAAACTTGAACAGGAACTTGCTTGCAGACGACTCGAGGAACGCACTTGGTGACCGTGTAGGGCTCGCAAACCTTACGGCACTTGGCGACCTTGATGGTCTTGGTGTAGCACTCTTTGCGGCACTTGGTTTCGCAGATCGTGCGAGTTCGGCACTCAGGTACCATTTTGCAAACCTTGTAGGTGCAAACCTTCGTGCGGCACTCAGGAACCATTTTGCAAGTGGTGTAGTTGCAAATCTTCGTACGTGGCTCGCAAACCATTTTGCAAGTGGTGTAGTTGCAAGTCTTGCTGACGTTGTTCGCAAACCATCGTGCAAGTGGTGTAGTTGCAAGTCTTCTGACGTTGCTCGCAGACGTAGTGCAAACTTTGTAGCAAACTTCCTTGGTGCGGCACTCAGGAACCATTTTGCAAACGGTGTAGTTGCAAACCTTGGTGCGGCACTCAGGAACCATCCGGCAGACGGTGTAGTTGCAAACCTTGGTCCGGCACTCAGGAACCTTGACGGCAGACGGTGTAAGGCACTTCACGAGTGCGGCATTCGCGACGATAGCGAGTCTTGCAAATCTTCCTTTTGCTCGCAAGTTGGAACCCAGACCTTCTTGCAGATGGTCTTTGGGCAACCTTGAACGCACTCAGTGCGGCACTTGCCTGGGCAGTAAACGTTCTTGCAAGTCGCAGGATCGAAAGTCCAGGTGCCTGGTTCGCGAACGGTTCGACGCATCATTGGACCAGGAACGGTTTCGGTGCGGGTTTCCCAGTGTCCACCACGAACCGTAACGGTCTTGGTGTACTGCTCAGGAACCACAACGCTGTAGTTCTCGGTGCGAACCTTTTGCTCGCGTACGGTGTTGTAAACGGTGTAGTTGATCGTGCGCGACTTGGTTTCGTAAACAGGCTTCATCACGGTGTAGTTGATGGTTCGGCTACGAGTTTCGTGCACAGGCTTGTTGACCGTGTAGTTGATCGTGCGCGTCTTGGTCTCGTACACAGGCTTTTTGACCGTGTAGTTGATCATCTCGCTGGTGAGTTTCGTACACAGGCTTTTTGACCGTGTAGTTGATCACTTGCGAGTGAGTCTCGTACACAGGCTTTTTGACCGTGTAGTTGATCGTTCGCGAGTGAGTTTCGTAAACGGGCTTGTTCACGGTGTAATTGATCGTTCGCGTTCGTGTTTCGTACGTCGGTACGTTGACAGTGTACTGAACTTCACGCTGAGTCGTGTAAGGGACCATACGAGTGGCCTGAACTTGCACGATCTTCGTAGTAAGTTTCGTTGCGCGTGCGGTAGCGAGTTTCTTGTACTTGATCGTACACAGTTTCGCGAACCGTTCGCATTACGGTGTAAGAACCACCGGCAACGGCTGATCCGCCGTCCACGATTGCTCCATCGGCGACTGCTCCGTCAGCGACAACGCCGCCATCGACAACAGTATTTCCACATCCGCCACAGCCTTCATAGCTGATCGCACCGCAATAAGCGGCGCTGGCGGTATTTGCGCCGGCAACGATCGAAAGATCGCAGCAGGCAAAATCCATAGCCTTTTCATTGTTCTAATCTCCACAGGAAACAACACGTGTGTTGCATGGACGTAGCCTTTCAACTCCACCGGCGCTCCGACGACGGTGGCACATCGATGCCCGTTGACTTTGGCGATCGCGCAAGAGCTTGCACTCTGCCGAAACGGATCTCGATGCACTGACTTCATCGTCTACAGATGAAGCGTTAGACACGCAAAGGTGAACGCCAAGGCAAAACAATCCGATTAGGAGGACCTAATGGGACGACCGTTTGGATCGTGCTGATTGTGAGGGATGATCAAGATCAGCCCATTAAGACAGCGAACAAAGCTAGTCGATTTCGCGTGATTCGCAGTCAATCGTCCAGCGAGACCGCAAGCACAGCGAAGTTCTGGTGATCCGGACGAGCTTGCGATTGGATTGCCGAGTCACCAGATTGCCGGGTCACTCTCCCGCCCACAACGAACCTACTCACACCACCGTTTCAACAGTCCGTTGTCGATACCAATCTGATCCAAAATCCTTCCGACGACAAAATGAACCAAGGAATCAATTCCATCGACGCCGTGGTACCAACCAGGCATGGCAGGCAAGAGCACGGCGCCTGCCGCCGACAGCCGATGCATATTCTCCAATTGAATGGTGCTAAGCGGCGTTTCTCGCGGAACCGAGCACCAATTTTCGCCGTTCCTTCAAATGAACTTCGGCGGCTCGTTGAACCAAATTCGCACGACGCCGCATGTGCGATCCCGCTAAGCGTGGTGCCGCTGCACGGACAGATCACCATTGCGTCGAGTCAAATAGGAACCCGAAGCAATCGGAGTCAGAAAATCGTCGTATCGATGGAAATGCAACGCGACCGATTCCGTCAGCCGCTGCTGTGATCAATTGATCAATCGATTCGCTTGTCCCCCAGGCCGGCCGGAAATTCAGTAGAGTTGCGAGGTTCGGGGCGGTTGGATCGATCGTAAGCCCTAACTCTTGTTGGATCACCGCCGCCCCACTTGGACTGATCGTCAGATGGACTTCCGCGTCGGTTTGCACCAACACCTGAAGTAAGCGGACCGCATAGATGGCTCCGCTGGCGCCAGTTACCCCGAGCACAATTCGACGCTGTTCACTCATCGCCAATCTCTACGGCAATCTATTGCGGGCTGACCGTACCCTCATAGATCGTCGCTACGCCAAAGGTCATGGGCGTGATACCGAACGTCCTGCAGCCCAACTGCGGTCATCCGATCAGCCAGTGCTTTTCCATCGGGAAACTGTCCCACCGATTCGGGCAGGTACTCATACGCAGACTTGTCGTTCTTCGCAAACCATTGGCCGATTTGTGGTAATACGTTTCGAAAGTAGAAACCATAAACCTGTCGAAGTCCCCACAACTGTGGCTGCGAGAATTCTAAGATTAGAACCTGTCCCCCGGGCCGGCAGACGCGTGCCATTTCGCGGATTCCTTGATCGGTGTCGGCTACATTTCGTAAACCAAAGGCAACGGTCACACACCCGAATGTATCGTCGGGAAAGGGCAATGCCTGCGAATCGGCTTCAATGAAATCTATCTGTGACTCACCAGATTTTTCTGCTGGCCAATTTCCAACATGGCGAAACAGAAGTCGCTGGCCAGCACGTGAACATCGTCCGGAGCCTTGTGGTCGATCGCGATCGCCAAGTCTCCGGTCCCTGTGCAGGTATCCAAAACAGGAACACCGGGTTGAAAGCGAACCGCCGAACCGCACGCCATCGCCAGTAGCGATCGACATTCATCGACAACAGATGATTCATCGCGTCGTAGCGAGGCGCGATCTGGCGAAACATCTCGCTGACACGCGATACCGCTCTTGTCACACCGCGTTTCGGGATTCAGCTGACGAGGAAGTAACGTGACATGTTTCAGCAAGGCAAAGATTCTGGGAAAACCGGTTCCTTCTGCCTGGCCCCTAAAGTCCTAACGCTCTGGCTCCTATCTATCAGGTTGCGATTGGATTTGGCTCGTACGGAATATCCTCGATCAAATCCTTGGGCAGTGCGGCAGACTTCCACGCCAGCATCGGTGCTGATCGCATCAACCGCTTCTTGGGCACGCTGCACAATACTTTCACGTGTCTGCCCTCGGTAGGCTTGATTCGATGCGGTTGGGCTAACCGGTCCCTTGAAACCAATTCGATTTCAAATGCGAGATCAGCTTGACATGATCGACGGCACCTGACTTTTCAGGCACAACTCGCTCACTGAGTTTTGCTTGACTGGCGATCGACTGCCCTCGGGAACAGAACCGAGTCGAACTGCGACAATCTTGTCAACTGATCAATTCGCTCAACTGATCCATCGCACCGCCACCGACAACCCAATCCCAAGTATCAAGCAAGAAGCCAACGTTGGATCCAGGCACATCGTTGACCAGCGCCATGAAGCCTTGCACGTCTCGAATGAAAGCGAAACTCTTTGCCCTCTTCCAACTCTTTGCCAGAAGAAAATCCGATCGCCAACTTGATGCCTCGTGTCAGCCAAGATTTCAGCGATGTCCTTGAGACGCCCCTTTTGGACTTCGTAGTACTCATGATAGGGCAGTCGGTCGGTGGCAGCCGGCACGCGAGAGTACGCACATCGCGCACCCAACTGCTTTGCCATATCGGCGATCGGGTTCAGTTCTGCAAGCTGCTTGATGAACGCATCTTCGTCGGCGTCAAGATCGACCCCGATGTCGAATCCACCAACCGACAAGTTTGTCGCGGCATCCAAGTATTTGGTCGCGTCCTCGGTACTGGTTCGCTGAGCGCGACGCACCATTTCGTGCATGTCGACGTCCATCGCGTTGAAACCGTAAGTCAGCGCCAATTCGATCAATTCGCTTTGTCGCCCGTTAATACCCAGCGGAGCTGGGGCAAAATTCTTTAGCATCACTTTTTCCAATGGTTGAGTGTGTTCTAGTCGTGATTAGCAACTTGGCAACGCGACCGCCATCGGGCACCGTTCTACCGGTCAATCGCGTCTTCATGGACGGTGGGAGGAAGATTTCATGAATACTGAGGAGGAGTATCGCAGAATTGTCCGAATTCGGCAAAGGGAGAGGTCAGATACCAATCGTCAAGTGTGGGGGCCAGCTAGTCGGAAGTCCTGGAGAAATCGGGACGCTTGGTCCCTGTGAATGTCGCTAGGAATGCTGATTGGTTCTTGGTCATTGATCACAAGTCGTACCGCCGAGTAAAACCTGGGTACTATGAACATCCGAGGCACCTCGAACATCCCAGACGCACCCAACTCAAATAACGCTAGGGTTACCTTTCTTGGTACCGGCACCAGTGTCGGGGTACCGGCGATTGGGTGTAGCTGTGACGTTTGCACCAGCGATGACCCAATGAACAACCGCACTCGTTGTTCGATCGTGGTCTCAACCGACGCCGGCCGGATCTTGATCGACACTCCGCCCGATTTGAGGACACAATTGTTGCGGGAAAAGATCCCTTTGATCCATGCCGTGATCTACACGCACGAGCATGCTGATCATCTGTTTGGCTTGGACGACGTGCGGATGTTTCCTTTTCGTTTGGGTGCCCCAGTTCCCTTGTATGCGACCTCGGAAGTCGAACAACGGATCCGCAAATCCTTTGACTATGCATTCATTGACCGTGAGGAAACTCATCCTGGTTCCCGACCGATGTTGGATTTCACCACGATCAACCCCACCGAACCATTCGAAGTTCTTGGTACCAAAATCGTTCCGATCCCCATGAAACATGGCCCTCACTTCGATGTGTTGGGGTTTCGGCTGGGGGATTTCGCTTACTGCACTGATACGAATTACATTCCGGAATCTTCGCTGGAACTGGTTTCCGGCGTAAAGACATTCGTTATCGACGCTCTGCGCGACAAACCGCATCCAACGCATTTCACGGTAGATGAAGCCGTGGAAGTTGCGCAGCGGGTCGGCGCTGAACAAACTTACTTGACTCACATCTGCCACAGCTTGGACCATCAACCCACCAACCGACGACTTCCAAATGGAATTGAATTGGCCTACGACGGCTTGCAGGTAAATATTCAACTGGATGGTTAGACGAAACGTCCCCCACCTGTCACGCACCAAGCCACCACTTCCCGATCGTTAACCAGACTGGGATCAAGACAATTCCGGCCAGCGATGTTGACAGCACAACGCGCAATCCGACCTGGACATCTTTGTCGTACAACCGAATGATGACAATCGGAAACACCGCCGATGGCATTGCTGCCTGTAATAGCACGACATGCTGCAAATCAGGCGCGGCAATCAACGAACTGGCAGCGGCCAACATCAGCGTGGGCATTATCAATTGCCGAATTCCGATTGCTGCTATCACCAGGCCTGTGGATCCACGCCAAGTCGATTCATGCAGGAAGTTGACAATGATCGCTCCGCTTAGCATCAGACCCATCGGAATCGCACAGTTACCAATCGCGCCGATCGGGGCAAGCGCCGATGGGGGCAGACTTGCTTCGGCACCGCTAAGGCGAATCGCCATTGCGATTGATACGGCGATCAATGGCGGGCTGACCAACGCACGTTTCCAGGCTCCACCTCGGAGCCCGTTCAGAATCACAATTCCCAAGCTCCATAAAGCCAGTTCGACGCCGACGTTATGCAGAATCAATTCTGTCACCGCGTTCGGATAGAACCGTTCGGCGATCGGATACGGGATATAGCCGTAGTTGCAGATTCCTACGCAGAGCGCGAAGGCGCGGCGTTTTGCTTCGGTATCCAAACCGATGGCTGGACCGCAAACTCTGGCAAACAGAATCCCAATACAAAACCCGACGGCCGTCGTCGTGAATCCAACCAGCGGCGACGACGCCATGGCCAGCAAATCGAATTGCTGATCACCTAAGATGCGATCAATGAAATAGGCGGGTAGCAAAACGTAAACGCATAATTTGGCCAGCGAATGATCGGCTTCGCGCGACAGCCAATTCAAACTGCGGCACAGCCCACCCAAGCCCATGATTAGAAAGACACCCAGCACACTGGTGACGATCGGCCAGACTTCCTGCATCGCGCTACCGGACTCTTCGCATGTACGCGACGAAGGATTTGTCTAGCTCTGCCAAAGTCGTATCGAAGGCCTGCTCGAACATCGCAATTCGTTCTTGTTCGGTCAGTATTGAAGACAGTTTGCCTTCGCTAAGCTTGCGCAAATAGTTGACGTATTGTTTTCGCCTGGTCTTGATCAAAAAATAGCTCAGCGCCCAACCTTCGGCATACGCCGCTTCGGCGGTCGCCGAACTTCGATATCGCATGTCATCGGTCAAAAGCGTTGTCAAAGATTCAGCAGGACGATTGGGTAGGTACTTGCGCCACCGGGCAAGATTCACTTGGTTGACTCGACCAATTCCGCGCCACTTTTTTGGGTTCCGTCGGTCGGGTGACTCAAAAAACATCGCCAGACCCTCCGTAACCCACATTGGGTTATCGGCATAACGCGTTTGCATACCGGAGTTGTAGGCTAACTGATGAGTCGCTTCGTGGATGATCGTCGCTACGTTCCGTTCAAAGTTCGGGACGTCGTAGGTCATCATGCGGTTGGAACCCAAATGGTAATAGCCCATGACAACATTGGCTGTATCACCGATCTCAGCACCGGCATGTTCGACGAAGTCTTCACGATCCTTCAGTACCAACGCAACAAGTGGGAATTCCGGCTCAGCCAATTTCCACTGTTGATTTCGCCAATAGGTGTAAAACCCGCGGTACAATTGTTCGTACAAGGCGCCCGACGCGTCGCGCATACGCCTCGGAGCTGTTGTAGGCGATGATGTAGTGACCAGTGCGGAAGACGTCAAAACCGGCAGGCAACTGTTCTGTCAACTGCTGCTGCATTGCATCCGCGGTGATCGGCACGAACTCAGCATCGTCCGATGTACGATCGACAATCTCGTTGGGATAGATCGTCCAGACGCGCCCCGCGACGGTCTGAATCATCAGTCCACCGTCTTGGGCTTCAACTAGAACTCTACCAACCGCTGTGCGCACAGTATCCTCTTGCCGAAAACGAACCGTTTCGATAGCGCTCGCGTCACCGATAAAGTTCACGAGCAAGAGAATAGGAATCACCAACCGTGGCATGCGAAATCCGTGATTCGAGGAATAGACGTTTTTTCCACTCTACTTGAGCTGTCCGTTTTTGGAATAGCGACCGAACGTTAAGGCGCTCAAGCATAGGACTGCGACGACAACGATCGTTGCTACATACCAGATTGCTAACGCTGCTTCCTGATACCTGGCTCCACTATGTAGGAGCTCGAACAATCTAGTCCCGACGGTGGTCACTCCGGCGGGGACCACAGGCAAAGTCGCCGGCACGTCGCCCGAAGCGTACAACGACGATGCAAGCAAAGCCAATCCCAAATGTTTCGTCAGCAAGGGGCGGTCAATTTTCCAAATCTGGTGCAACGGTGAAAGGTCCATCCTGGAAGCCTCAATTACTCCGCCACTGATCCCCCGATAACCGCTGCGCAATACCCAATAGGCAACGGGCAATGCCCGAACCAACAGTGCCATCACGGTCGGCAAGATTGTCTGGCCATACAAAAAACGAAATCCTGGAACTTGCAGCTGGAACACTTGTACGACCGACATTCCGACGATCGGGCCAGGAATTGCAAACACGAGCACCGTGACCACATCCATCAGCCATTGAAAGTGAAGACTCGAGCGGCCGATCTTGGCCAGCGGCCAAGCGATCACCAGCGCCGCAGTGCCCGTTGTCATTCCAATCAGTGCGGTCCATCGATACTCCGCAGCAAACAATCTGGGTGCCGCAATAACATGCTCCCAGCAAGCAGCAGCCGACCAGTCTGCTCGGACAATTCCGTCGGTAACCGTGACTTCGTGTCCAGCCTTGATGACCAATCCCGTGATTGGAACTGCCGTAACGATCGTAACCACAATCGCTGCAATTAGAAAACAGACGAGTTTGATCATGGCTGAAACAGATTCGCCGTCGTCATTGGGCCGTCTGAAATTCGCTTGGATAGAAATAATCCGACGCCGCGAAACAAACAACCAGGTCAACAGGGATCCCGCCAAGAGCAACGGTAACGCACAAGTCCAAAGCACCTGTAGCAGTGACGGATCGACGGTGTGGTAGAGATAGAACCTATCGGCAATCGTTTCGAAGCCGTAGAGGTTGACGACGGTCATCTCCGTCGCCGCGATTGCGGCCGTTGCTAACAGCGAAGCGATCACCCAGGGCGCTGCGATCGGGAGGCGAATTTTCCACCAGCGAGCCACCGGCCCAAGATCGAGCTGACTCTGCTGAACCACCGACGATGGCGTCTGCGCGGTGCCATACCAAGTTGCCAATGTGACGATCGCGGCACCGTAGGCGCCATGAATCCAACCACTGGCCAACAACCCGCGAAACACACCATAAACACCGTCACCACCCGTTCGCGCACCAGTTTGTGTCAATGTCCACCAACCAAACTTGCCGGCGGTTGCTTCCCATGCTGCCGCGTGCAAAACCAACGGTGTGGCGACCGCGACAATCATCGTCAACAACAGGCACTGCGCCATGAAACGACCGATTCGCCCGACTGACTGCAAGACTGCTGCGGCCCAAGCTCCTACAATCCCAATAGCCGCTGCAATCGTTACGGCAACGACAATCAGTTGCAGTGTCAGCAGGAGCGACTGGAACGACACGGTATGAACGGACCTGTATTTGTTGAATCTGTTGAAAAGAATCGTTGATCGGACGCGAATTCCGAATGGTCCAATCACACTGGTTGACTGATTCCATCGGGTGGCTGATCAAACGAATAACGCATGAAAATCACCGCGATCCCACAACTTTACCGCAATCTGAACCGATGGCGGGAAATCCTGGCCGTGCTCAGACGGTACGGGCTAGCCGACTGGTTAACCCAGTTTCGGTTGCCGTTTCGCGATGCGCTAAAGGATCTTGGTGGTGTGCCATTATCACAATACTCGCGAGAAGAGCGAGTACGGATGGCGTTGACCGAACTGGGGCCGACATTCATCAAGCTGGGACAAATCCTAGCGGCGCGACCTGACCTGGTCGGCCCAAAACTAGGCGAAGAACTAAAGAAACTTCGTGCCGATGTACGGCCTGACACAATCGAGCAAGTTCGCAAAACATTGAAGAAAGAACTGGGCGAGGACTACGAATCGCACTTTCAATCGATCGATTCTCATCCACTGGCGACCGCTTCGATCGGACAGGTCCACCGAGCCTTGCTGAACGACGGCACCCGCGTGGTGCTCAAAGTGCAGCGGGCAGACATCGAGCGAAAGATGCGACAGGACGTCGAAGTGCTCTCCGGGCTCGCACAACTGGCTGAGCGAGTTGACGGGCTGGCAGCCTGGGGCCCGAGCAGCATGGCCAGTCAGTTGGCGCCGATGATGCTACGGGAATTGGACTTCAGTCGTGAGCGTCAAAATTTGGATTTCTTTGCTGATGTGTTCGAGCGGCGGAAGCTGGATGTGGTGATTCCCCGCCCCGTGAATGAATTGTGCACGGGTCGTGTCCTGGTGATGGACGAACTGCAAGGAACCCCGTTGTCGAATTTCTTGCACGCCGAGCAAACCGCAACTCAGTCGAAGTCGAATATGAACGGTGAATTGATCGCCGACCCATCGGCAAAGTCTCGCGAGGCAATCAAACACCACCTGAGTGAAACCATCGCGAACGTCTACCTGACAATGTTGTTCGATGAAGCACTCTTCCATGCCGATCCGCATACAGCCAACCTCTTGGTGATGGATGACGGAGAACTTGGGATTCTTGACTTTGGCATGATCGGTAGGATTGACGAAAACCTTCGCGAGACGATCGAAGAAATGTTGATCGCGATTTCAAAAGGAGACCAAAATCGCTTGACCCGGTTGATTCGCCGGATCGGAGATGCACCGCCGACGCTGGACGATTCGGCACTGGCAATCGACGCCGCCGACTTTATCGGAACTTTTGGTCGCCAGAGCCTGGGCGAATTTGATTTGACCGGCGCCTTGAATCAGCTCAGTGAAATTCTGCATCGACATGCGATCAAATTGCCGAATCAATCGGCCATGCTGCTGAAGATGCTGATCTCACTCGAGGGAACTCTCCGTGAATTGGGAGCCGGATTCGACTCTCTGGATGTTGTCAAACGATTCATGCGTCGATCGATGATGCGACGACTCAGTCCGGCACGCCGAGTAAAACAAGCTCGCAGGATTTATCTGGAAGCGGAAAACTTCATGGAGTCCGCGCCCGATGAAACCATTTCGCTGTTGAGACAAGCGCGTCGAGGCGAACTCAAAATGAACCTGGAACACCGTCGTTTAAGTCCCTCGATCAATCGGATGGTACTCGGGCTGATGGCCAGTGCGGTCTTCCTGGGCTCGTCGCTTTTGCTGGCAATGAAGGTGCCGCCGCTAATCTTTCATCAGCAGTCCTTCATGGGCACGAGTGACCTGAGTTTAGTGGGGGTGATTGGGATCATCGGCAGCATGGTGGTGATGATGCGGCTGATTTTGGCGATCAACAGCAGCGGACATCTGACCCGCGACAATGAAGATTGATCACCGATCTTGCGGTCATCTGAGCTCATCCGTAACATCCGAAGATCGGTGAATTACGTGATGGATGGAGCCTGATGTTTGAATCGAAGACCAAATCGAGCGAGCGTGCCCAGCTCTCTTCCGAGCTTGCCCAGCGCGTATTCTTTGTACGCTGCGCGGGGACTATTGCTCGCTTCGCTTGGATACGTCACTTGGCGGTTCGGCGGAGTCGATTCGATCACTCTGTTGCATGTCAGCATTCTATTGATTGCATCCTGCGTTTTCGCTCTCCTGGGCCAGGCCAAGTTCGGGTTTCGGAACAAACCATTACCCATCGCGCTGCTCGTCGTGGTCGGTCTGTCGGTGCTATGGCCATGCCTGCAAACTCTGCAACTTCCTAGCCCAGTCTACAAAACTGTCGCAACCGGCCAACATGAAATCGACAAGCACTTGGTTGACAGCACATTCGAGGCTTCTTTTGCCGCGCTAAAACCGTCCGTTGATGCAACCATCGAATCCGCGGCAGCCAGCAAGCTTCCCCGGCAATCGATCTCCGTTGTGAGGTCGTTTACCGATGCCAGAATCCAGCAGTCGATTTTGATGGCCGCTTTCGTACTGGTGTCGGCACTATTATTCGACTCGCGGGAATCGCGGAAACTCTTCTTGTGGGCGTTGGCAATCAACGCTGGCTTGATCGCCGCCTGGGGACTGATTCAACGAGCAACCGGATCGACCGACTTGCTACCGGGAACAACCCGCGCAACCGTGATTCTTCCGTTTGGACCCTTCGTTTACAAAAACGCTGGCGCGGCAGCGTTGATACCAGGATTGGCCTGCGCAGCGGGATTGCTGTGGACAACTTGGTTGCCCCGGTTTAGCGGTAAGCAACAGACACGCAAATCGTCTAAATCCAAATCGCATTTCGGGTACCGCAGCGGTTCAAAGTTTGGCGACCAACGTACGATCATTTTGTTTTTCGTTAGCGGATTAACCTTGGCCGGTCTGCTGATGTCGTATTCTCGCGGGGCTTGGTTGGCAACGATCGTCGCCACGTTCATCACTCTGATTGTCGCCCGAAGATATGTGTCGGTGCGGCTGGCCGCCGGCCTGGTTGCGATCCCGGTGCTGGTGTGCCTGACCGTGATCGCAGCCCCTAGAACCATGGCACCCGCCGCCCAAACCATTGAAAACCAGCTATCGACTGACTATGTCATTGCGGATGGTCGCTGGCAACATTGGCAGGAAGGAATTCGTACCGCGAAGAAATACTTTCCGGTTGGATCTGGCTTGGGAACGTACGGATACGCAACGCTAGCGGAACAGCGGTCGGATTCACGACTGTGGTTTCGCGAGGCACACAATCACTACTTGGAAACGGTGACCGAACAAGGAGTCCCGGGATTTCTAATCTTGATCTGCGGCGGGCTATTGCTGTGTCGGTATTCGTCCAGGTTGTTAAACAACCAGATTAGCCGCGAACGTTCGGCGATCGGGTTGGTCGGACTCGCGGCTATCGTTGCGATCGCGGTGCAAAGCATGATCGATTTTGTTGTCATCATTCCTGCCGTGATGTTCCTGTTGGCCGCTCTATTTGGAATGGTTGCGCAAGCCTACGTTTCGCCGCTGGGCAGAAAGATGGTCCGTACAATGGACTCGGCGGAAAGACCGGTAGTAAACCGCGTGGCCGGTTGGACATCGGCCCCCATACTCTGGGTGAGCCCGATTCTGGCGATGCTGATCTTGGCACAGTTAGGCCTGCGCGACCGGGTATCCATTGATGGAACCATGCTGCAAAGTGGCCCGATCGCCGACTCGGTTCCAGATGACTTGATCGTTGACGCGAATCTGGACCGCTTGGACGAGTGTATTGAACAAAATCCGTATCGGGCTGAACTTTATCAACGGCGTGCCTACTGGCAAACCGTGCGTCTACGGATCGCCTTACGTTGCGCGTCGGCGAAGGCTGGCAAGGAATTGCCCTGGGAATCAACGGATCCTGGCATCTTGATTCAAAAGATGATGTCGATGTCATTGGTCGATCGCTACGTGATCATCGATGACTTTGCGATCGACGTTTCGCTACGAACCCCCTTACGGATGCACTAGCTGATCTGCAACGGTCATTAGAGCTAAATCCGTTCGTCGCTCAAGCAAACCTGGCCGCCGCTTACCTGGCGACGATGTCCGGAATCGATCAAGAGCCCTTTGTCGAAAATGTAGGCGCGACTGGCCCGCAGCAATCCGCCGCTACAGTTTGCCGCTGGTGTGATCGCATATCATTCCGGCGATCGAGTATTGATGGGTCGACCAATGGCGGCGATCACTCCGGGTGCATACGAAAGCCTTTCCAGAGATGGTTCGCCTGTGTAGAGAATCGATGCCGCTGGAAGCGGTCATGCTGCAACTGATCCCAGCCAAAGGCTCCGCCTGGCTGTTGCCGATGGTTCGTTCGCTATCCGACGAAGACATCGAACAATTGCGATCGGACCAAGAACTGGCGTCGGTAATGGAACGCCAAATCAGCGCCGATCCGACCCGCTCACTCGGCCAGCGACATGCGCTGCTGGGATGGATTTGGACCGAGTTGGACAATTCCGATCGCCGGGAGAGACATTGGAAAGCGGCAATGGAAGCCGATCGCTCCAATGCAGACTATCGTTATCAGTACTGCCAGGCATTGCTGGCAACAGGCAACTTTGAAGAAGTGCTAAGGCAGTCCGCTTTGGGGCTTTCGTTGGACGGAAACGGTGCCCGATTCAAAAACGTCGCCGACACAGCCAGAGCTCGCCTGCGGACCCGAACAGGCCGGATCTCTGAATCCGATCGGTTTTAGCGAGTAGGGCAAATCCCGAAACTTGGTAACTGGCGACCTGCAGATCACTGTGTTGGCAGATGAATGGGCTGGCCGATCACTGGGCTGGCCGATCACTGGGCTGGCCGATCACTGGGCTGGCCGATCACTGGGCTGGCCGATCACTGGGCTGGCCGATCATTGGGCTGGCCGATCATTGGGCTGGCCGATCATTGGGCTGGCCGATCATTGGGCGGCCGCCAGTTGCAACGACAGTTCTGATTTTGAGAGCCAAGACAACCATTCACGATGGAATTGCACCCGGAATGGTTCTCAACCCGCGCATCGGCCCGAATAAACCCAAGACGGGTCCATCGGGGCCGCGCCATCAAGGATGTACATCGTGTGCACCGCTTCAGCACATAGCCGGACGGTCAGGTTTCATGGATTTGAAGAAAACAGAATCGAATTCGCAATTCGCAGCATTCGACATCGACTTGGTGGGCATGGTCCGGCGGCGTTGGACGCTCCTGCTATTCGGAGTGTTCGTCGGAATCAGCACGGCCCTGCTGTATCAATTCATGACCACGCCGATCTATGAGACAGACATTGAGATTCTGGTCGGACAGAGAACCTCGGAGCTAACAAACAGCGGTACGGCTTCCAATGCCCAGGCCAGCGGAGACGCGATCCACGAAGACCAGCTGGCGACTCACATCCGACTGTTTGCAAGTCGTCGGATCATCGAGGAGGCCATTCAGAATCATTCGCTGGAGGATTTTGGCTCCTTTCGCGCAGCCGACCGAAATGGTGTCTCAGCAGTCGATCACATCATTGAAAATTTGACGATCCGCCGCGGCGGCGACGGTGAAGCAAAAGACGCGATGGTTCTATTAGCATCTTTCCGCGATCCAAACGCTGCCGATGCAGCGGCGGTATTGAACGCTCTGTACGAGAGCTATGAAAGATATGTGGAGTCACACGTGCGCAACACCAGTGACGAAGCGGTTGAATTGATCATCAAGGCTCAGCTCAAACATGAGCAAGAACTTGCCGACGCGGATCGAGAGTATCGAGCCTTTGTGAGTTCAGTCCCCATCCTATTAGACGGAGACAAAGCTACTGATATCCACAAAGATCGACTCGGCAAACTGGAAGCGGAATTGACGGAGGTCCGTTCGACGCTGGAAGAGTCTCGATCGCGGCTGCAGTTGATCAATGAGTTCCTGGCCACCAAGGAAGATCATGAAATTGACCAGATCGATCAACTTGCTTTGCTGAGCGAAAAGGAAGTCTCGCGACTGAAACTATTCCTGGACATGACGCGTGGCGAAGTTCAATCGGAAGCTTTTCAAGCGGACCAACCCGTTCGGCAGGAGATGGCCAAAGCTCAGTACAATCGCCTGCTTCAGTTGCTCCAGACTGAACGGACGCTAACCGAAACCTTCGGCCCTGGGCATCCGGTCGTCGAAGCCACACGAAGTCAGATCCATGTGATCGAGACGTTCATCAACCAGAATCGACCTGATTCCGCGGTTGAAGAGAGCAGAAAACTGAACCCGGCAGAAATGCTAAAGACCTACACGCGTTTGCTGACCAATGACGTTATGGAAATGAGTCGCCGCGAACAAATTCTGATGGCCCAGTCGGACAACGAATTGGCGGCGGCCAAAAAGGTAGAAGGCGACTTCCTGCGTGGAAGTCGCTTTGCGCAAGCAAGCTTGACAGGGCTCAGTCTCGGTACGACGAAGTTAGCCTGCGTTTGCAAGAAATCAACTTGGCTGGTTCATACGCCGGTTTCTCGACCGACATTCTGGGTGCTCCACAAGTCGAACAACAGGCCGCCTGGCCTCGGCTACCCGTCGTGATGATTTTCGGCTTAGTCCTTGGTTCTGTATTGGGTTTGACATTGTCGATTGCCGCGGAAGCTTTTGACAGCACATTCTCGGATGCAGCCGACTTGGAAGCAGCCATTGGCGCACCTGTAATCTGTCACGTACCGAGATTCGACGAACGTTCACTGCAAAGTAAGATCAAGACCGATTCGACAGTGACAGACTCAGTGCCAACTTTTCACGCACCCAGGTCTTCCGAAGCCGAGAGATCTATCGAATCGCTCGAACCGGCTTGATGCTAAAGAATCGACGCACCGATTGCCAAACGATGATGGTGACAAGTCCGCATCCCGGCGACGGAAAATCAACGACCATCAGCAACCTCGCCGTATCGTTCGCGCAAACAGGCAAGAAAGTATTGCTGATCGATTCGGACATGCGTCGCCCGACAATCGCGAAGGTGTTTGGCATCGATGCGACGCCGGGCTTGGCCGACAAGCTTCGCGGCACGCTTGATTTGCCGCAAGTCGTTCAAGGCACGGACGTGCCAAACCTGTCGATCATGTCACACGGTTCGCCGACCTCAGAACCAGCCGAACTGCTTGAATCGGTGCAATTTACCAACCTGCTACTTGAGTGTCGCAAAGAATTCGACCTCATCTTGATCGACGCACCGCCGCTGCTGGCAGTCGCCGATCCGTCGATCATCGCACCGTTGGTCGATTCGGTCCTATTGACCGTTCAGGTTCGCAAGAACGGGGCGGCGTTCGGTTGAACGGGCAGCACAGATCCTTCAAGAAATGGCGATCACTCCAGTCGGCCTGATTGTCAACGGAACCAATGCCGCGCGCCGCAAACTCTTACGGATACTCAGCCGGATACAAGAATGAAGAGTACGGGTATGCGGGCTATTACCGCGAGTATCAAGCTCAAGAAGAGCATCCGCCATTCGAATCAGCTTCTGCGACGCCGAAGCCACACGTCCCACGAACAACCTTTCCGTCGGTCGCCAGTTCCCGCCAACCTTTTGGCACGTCGCCACGGACAAAAATATAGCTGCGGGATACGGCCGCTACGTCATTCGACTTAATCATTTCGAGTCACTTAGGTGTCACTATGAAGAGCATCATCCACAAGGGTCTTTCTAACTGCGGCTACGAATTGAGTGCAAGCCCGTATTCCAAGTCGCCGTACCGGGTCGGTTCGAACAGCTGTTCCAGTTAACTGAGGGCATGACAGATCCTCAGGAAGCAAGAGCCTTGTATGACCTTGCCAAGAACACTCGAGATAGCTGCGTGATCGAAGTCGGTTCATTTCGGGGGCGATCAACAGTGGCACTAGGACTAGGGTCTCTGGAAGGCCACCAGGTTCCTGTCTACGCGATCGAACCGCATGAGCCCTTCGAAGGGATTCTTGGCGGACAGTTCGGACCTGAATACTGCGCGGCGTTTTATAAGGCAATGCTGGAGACTTCGTGTTACCAGATCGTTCGGCTCGTAAACCTTAGCAGCGAGCAGGTATCATCGAACTGGCAACGTCCTGTAGGTTTGCTGTGGATCGACGGCGATCATTCCTACGAAGGCGTCAAACGCGATTTCGATTGCTGGCGCCCACACCTGACATCCAATGCGACTGTCGCATTTGACGATTCGATCAATCCGGAGATTGGCCCCAAACGATTGATCGACGAACTTATCGACCAGGGAATTTTGAAGCAAAACCGAATCGTCGGTAAGATTACTATCTTGGACTATTTGGATCGTTAACATGATGGCCCGCAAGCTTCTCACTCCCGCTGGCGATGAAACATCCCATTTCAGTGAAGTTAAGCTCTCGAGGGTCGTCGGGGCTGCCACTTCTGTCGTAAATAGGCGACGGTCGAATAGGAAAACAGGAACGATGCTGCACAGTGGACCAGCCCGGCATACGAGCGGGGCTCCATCCAAGCAAACTCGCGACACAGCAGCCTGAGACGACTAAACGTCTGTCGTTCATGTTGTTTCGCGCTAATGCTAGCCGTCGAAATTTCCTTGCGTACCAAGCACTCGTCGATATTTCGCAACTCAGCAATCTTCTGAATCCTCAACCATAGATCGAAGTCTTCGGCAGCCTTGTACTTCGACGAGTACAAGCCGACCTGCGGAATCAAGCTGGTACGCATCATCACGCTGGGGTGCGCGATACCCGTATTGAAGCGATGTTTTTGTAGAATGCCTTCATGCGTTGTGGGATGCATTAGCCGGTAGAGTGGCTGGTCATCACCATCGACCATTTCCACCCAGGTTCCGACGACGCCACAGTTAGGCTCAGCGTCGAGAAACTCTATTTGCTTGTCGATCCGACCAGGAACCATGCAGTCACCTGCGTCTAGCCTGGCGATGAATTCATAACCCGCCTGTTGGATCAACCGAAGCCCCTCGTTCAACGCACCTTCGATTCCTTGGTTTTGATTGAGACGAGCCAGTTGAATGTCAAACGAGTACCTGCTGCGGTCAAAATCAATCGCAGGTTCGCTGCCGTCATCGACGACAACGACGTCAAATTCGCTATTGAGTCCTTCAAGCGAATCAAGACTCTTCTTAAGTCCTTCCGCACTGTTATAGACTGGAATTAGACATGCTACGCGTTTCATCCCGCACCTCTGCTTTCAAAATCCGATTCGATGCCCGGCCGACCAAACACTCGATTCATCCAACGATCGATCGTGACAGCCGAGACATCCTGTTCTTCTGCGAAAATTCGTAGCCCAACGACTCCACATCAGACCGATAGACCTCGCCGACCCGCTGCCACATCTCTTCGGTATACTCAGCTCGGAAGTCGGCTTTTCGCAATTCACCAACGTTTCGCGTTTCTGTAGAAACGCGATTCCCTAACCGCTTTTCGATCACGCTCATGTCTTGTTCGAACGACTCGACGCGGCCGATGAAGTCAAGTTTTTCCGAACTTTCAACGCTCTGAAGAAACCAGGTTTGCGGACGAAAGTGGACCCAACTTTGAACGTTTGATGGTGTAACCCAGTCGCTCACAAAGTCTTGAAAACTCACATACTTCTTCAAGTGATGTCGCGCCAATTGGCGTCGGCTTCGTTGTAACCACCCTGCTTCAGGAAATAGAAAGCCGACACCAGGCGATCCCAAGGGTTTCGAACGAACGAGAATTTGAACATGGAATCAAACGTGCGGGAATCCAACACTTCCTGATGCTGGCGAAGTGTGAGATGACCTGGACCCAAATTACCAAAGAGCGATTGGCAAACAGAAACACCCGCGCACTTGGGGATGTGAATAAAGATACAACCCCGCGCGTACATCTGCTCAATCGAATAGTCCCCGAACTGCGAAACACGTTTTGCCAACATGATCCGCCGCAATCGCCTTGGCGACATTTGGTAAACAACGCGGTAAGTGGTTTGTAACACAGTTCCCTCGGGCTTATGAGACCATTGAAGCAAGCTTGCTGATCCACCGACTTATGAAACTGCAATGCAATCCAAATCGGCGGTAGACGATGGCATACAAGGCAATGTTTTGGAGAATCACGGCGGCAGCAGTACCTAACGCGATTGCCGGGGGACCCAACGACAAACAAGTGAAGGCAATCACTAGGCCCGCCAATAGGCACGGGATCTGGACATAGATCGTGATTCGCGAGTGACCGGTCAACGTCAGTATCTGGCCACTGGGGCCACAGCACGCGTCAAACCAATTCGCTGCCAACAGAATGACGAGTGAAATTGATGCTTGCGCCGTATCAGCATTGAACATTTGTAATAATTCATGCCGGAACGCGATCGCCAGGATCGAGAAAACGCAAGTTGGCCAAAATACTAGCTGCGAAGCGTGATAGGTTGCAGATTGCAATTCGGCTTGATGCTGGTCCTTGACGAATGAGTTGATTGAAGGTGCGAACTTGGCGTTGACTGCTGTCAGAAAGAACATGCCCAGCGCTGCCGTTCTTACCGTGACAGCGAATTCGCCTGCCTGTTCTGGACCGAAGATCGAGCCGACAAGCAAAATTCCGCCATGTTGCATCGCCAAATAGAGCGACATGGTTCCAAGCAAACCAAGAGAAGCTGTCGTCCAGAGCCCGAAATTGCGCCGCACCGACTTAACTTGAACCAAACTCAAACTGCGGTGCAACACGGTGAAATTGACGGATACGACAAACAATCCAATGCCGGCCATGCATGCCAGCATCGTGGACGACGACAGGGTTTCCGTGGAAATTGACCAATAGTATCCGCAGCCCAACAACAGACTTGGCACGAGCAACATCGACAGCGTATAGGCAATGCGAACGGCATGAATCGATCGAACGAGTTCATGAAATAGCAACTGAAATGCGGCTCACTGGAACCAATATCATTAGAATAGCTGTTGAGATAGCGTGCGGATCAGACGGAGCCGACCGAGTCAGCGTCAACGCACCAACGATGACTGCCGAAACACAAATCGTGACGACCATCGCAAATCGAATGAAGCCACGAAGGCACGCTCCATCATTTTCCTTCAAGTAGGTAGGAATGAACCGGAGCGCTGCGTAGTTGGTTCCCAAACAACCAAACTGTGCCAAGAAGGGAATCAATGCCATCCAGTAGACAAAGACGCCAAATTCAGTCTTCGACATCCAATGCGCGAACAGAATTAGCGATAGATACCGAATGCCAGCACCGATGATCTGCATGGCAAATACGTAGGCCGATGTTGCCAAGAACGCCGATCGCACGCCAGAGTTCGACTGGCGAGTGGTCGTAGCGGGTGCGACCACCATTTGCGCATGCATCATCGCTGACCCTTTCGGCTGGCAGTTCTAGCGATTGAATTCAGCATACGTTCGCTCTCGGTATCCGCGGGACTAAACCCTGCGGATTGCCAAATAGGCCCAAGTTCTGAGCCGCAAAGGTAGTATTCGAACCAGAACCCGAATCGCGAGATTTTTTGTCAGGTCGGTTCCACTAATCAAACCCTGCTGTCGCATCGCGGACAGGTTCTTGACCTCGGTCTTCAGATACGCCAAACCTCCACGGCGTCCGATGAATTCACGGTCACCCCGGACATCCACCAGATACTCCGGCAGATTTTCCAGCTTGTAGCCATGTTTGATCAGCCGCAATGCGACCCACCAATCTTCGACATATCCATCGATGTCCGGGTATCCACCAACATTGAGCACAGCGGCCTTTTCGAACACTGCCGTGACATGGTTGAAAGGTGTGCGCGTCTTTGCATAACCAACGATTCGTGACATTTCGGTCGGTACTTTCCGATCCGTCAACAGTTGTTCGAGGTCCTTGTCGTACTGACGATACCAAGCACCCAATAGTGCGACATCGCGGTTCGATCGAAGGTGGTCGAATTGAATCTGGAATCGTGAGGGGACCGAAATATCGTCGCTATCCATCCGCACGACGTATTCGTGGCTGCAGTGCCGCAGTCCCAAATTCAATGCTTTTGCGAGTCCAACGTTTTGCGGTGAACGAACGACTTTTACTCGAAACTCGTTGTGCTTTTCCCAGTCATCGACGACTCTGTTCAAATCCACAGGGACAGGACCGTCAACGACCAACACGACTTCATCGGGCGGCAAGGTCTGGTGAGTGGTAACGCTATGTAGCGCCTGGTCAAAGAAATCTGGGTCATCTGCTTTGTAGACCGATATCAAGACCGAAAATCGGATCGTATTTGTCAGATCACACTGGCCCGTGGATGCACGGGGTTCCCCGCCGGGTGACGAGGCCGCTCCAACAAGCGGAACCAGCGACCTGGGAAGGGACCCTGGGGCAGACCGAAGTGGAGACGATCCTTCGTCGACCGTCCGTGTAGTGCTCATGGCTTCTGCTGTATTAGTTGCTTGGAACTGAATCGCGCGGCATGCGAAACGCCAATGAAGAACCATCCAATCGCGTCGTAGCCGGTGTATTCGACAAGCCCAAGGATTCCATAGGCCAGGGCACACCGGTGGGCGGGATTGACGATCATTCCGGGTGTTCGCAAAATCGAAAGCATGATGCAAGCGAATAGAACTGATGACTGTAGGCCGCCGTCTAAGGCGAATTCCACAAAGATGTTGTGGGCGTTGTTCTCACGGAGATGACCACCGATTTCCTCGTTCAACAGTGGGAAGCCATTGCCCGTACCGTGCCCCAAGGGTTGATCCGAAATCACGCGTCCGCCGGCTGCCCAAATCGCTAACCGCCCCTGGTCGTCGGCAGCGTACGAGCGTTCTTGGGTCATATCGAACCGCTCGATTATCGGAATCTTGTAGGTACCTTCGATGGTCAACAGACAAGCCAGCGCGGCGGTGGCAAGAACGAGGCTGCCGCCAAGCAATTTGAAGCGACCAAAATTTCCATGGACCATCCACAAGAATAGCGCCAGCAATACTGCGATCATCCCGGAACGCGAAATGACCAGCAGACTAGTGACCGCAGCGGCAATGATGGATGGCAGAAAAACCGGTGTGCCGATTAGCAACGTCGACAGAATGCCCAACTGAGTCGCTTCCAAGTTCTTGCCGCCGGACGAGAGGCAAAAGTAGGATGTTTCGACATGGGCTCGTGAGTAGATCGCGCCCAAGCTGTCGTAATTGATCAGATTGCGCAACACGATCGTGCTGACGACGACCGCAAAGACGGCTTGATACGTTTTCGATCGCTCTTCGGGCGTCGTCAATTGGTACCAGCGGTTACCTACTGCAAAGGCTGCGATCGCAATCGGCAGGAGAGCCGCTCGCATCGAAAGACCGTAGACAGTCCAGCCGAGGATTGAGGTGACCGTCAGCACGGCAAAGAATGCCGTGTCGGGACTTAGACGGACCGAGGGGCGCAGCCGAAACGTCGCTAAGAACGCGGCTGCGATCAAAACATGATACAGATTTAACGTATTGGTGCCGGATGGACTTTCATACACCTGGATCTGAACGAACAACGTCGCGATCAAGGCAAAGAACAGACCGGAAACAAACTTGTTCATGGAACGACGACAGCTGGTCCGACCGGTTGGTTGTGACCAAGGACGGCGGTGAAATGGGACGATCAGTACGTACGGATACTGCTATGATCGTCAATGGCCACTCCAATTCCCCAGTCGAATCACTCGTTTCGATCGCCCAAGTCCTTTTGCTTGCATTTGCAAGGCTCGGTCGCTGATCCGTTTGCTTCATTCCCTCCCGATTGCAGATACGCAACAAAAAACCCCGCGCCGCTTGAAATTGGCGTCGCGGGGTTCGTATTTCAATCGCTATTGCGAACTTTCTAGTTCGATGGCGAAGTATTGATGCCACCGGAGTTGCTGTCGTTGTCAGCGACAACTGCGAACGTAGCGGCGACACCGAACAAAGCTCCCAGGCCGCCACCGCCACCACCGAAGCCACCACCACCGCCGCCGCCACCAGAGGTACTGCCACCACTTTGGAAGCCGTTGATTCCGCCGGTGCCGCCACCAAAGGAACCGGCTGTTGGTCCAGCTCCATGATGACCGTGGAATACACCAGTGAGGACCTCACCATTCTTCTCTCCGGTGAGAACCTCACCATTTTCTCCGATGAGCACTTCGCCGTTGTCTCCGCTAGGAGTCCCGGCCAAGTGTTGCTCGTAAATTTTGGCGCGTGCGCTGACAAGACGGCGTCGAGAAACGTTTAGCTCATCGAAGTCCCCCGTGCCATCGAGGACTTGTTCGTCAATCTGTGCTACCAGTTCGTCAATTTTGCCGACGATTTTGGTCCAGTCACCGGTTCCGACATGGATTTCGGCGATCACCTGTTGAATGTTTTCGCTCAGGGAGGCCGAAGCTTCGGCTGCCTGCGTGTGTGCATTCGCCATCGATAGCGACAATGCAAGCGCCATAGCAACAATGTGTTTCTTGTTCATATCAATTTCCTCAATCGTCTTTGATTGGTATGCAGGGTTATGCTCAAACGTACGAGTCAGTTAAGGTTGGGCAAGTGAACTTTGTCGATTAAAACGTGATTAATAGGCTCCACGTTTCGCAAGTACTACAATCGGAGTCTTTACGAGAATCCACAGATCCAGCCAAAGAGACCAGTTCGTTGCGTAGTGGCGGACTAGAAAAACTCTGGTTGTAAACGACGTATCGTTTCGTCCCGACACCTGCCACAGACCAGTCATGCCGGGCCACATCTGTGTGTATTCGTAGTAGTGATTCTGATATCGAACGATCTCGCCAGGCGGCACTGGCCGCGGCCCAACGATACTCATTTCGCCACACAGCACGTTCCACAACTGGGGCAGCTCGTCCAGGCTGTAGCGACGCATCACGTTCCCGATTCGTGGAATGATGCGCGGGTCAGATTTCAATTTTTGGTCCTGTTCCCACTCCAGCCGTGCGGAGGGGTCGTTCGCTAGGCGTGCTTTCAGTACCTGACTGGCATTTGGAACCATGCTGCGGAACTTCCACATCTTGAATAGTTTTCCGTGTTGGCCAACTCGCTCGCTTCCAAAAATCAGTGGCCCGGGCGAATAGACCTTGATAGCGATCGCGATCAGAGCCATTGGCATTGCCAGCACAATCAGCGTCGGAATGCAAATCATCAGGTCGAGTGATCGCTTGATCAAACGCGGTGTCAGACGCAACAACGGCATGCTGGACCGACTCGAAAACGTACCCAATATTTCCGATGCCTCGGCGTTGACCTGTGCCGATGCCTCGTGGTCCACCAACAGAACCGAGGGAAACTGAAACAACAATCGACTGGAAAGCGACTGCAGGCCGGGTGAGACCAAAGCCGCCACCGGAGCGCGATACATGTCAGCGAGGTGGAACGATCCTGTCGCAGTTTCATGCAGTTCAAATTTTTGTTCCGTGCCATCAGGCAGCAGAAAGTTGTCGGAAACGATGTATCCGGAACTGCGGTAGGTACGGCTTCGCTTTTGAATGTGCTCGCAATCGCTTGCCGTACCAATCAACAACATCCGAATTCCCCACCAATCGGTTTGTGACAGCATCCCCCGTACAACGAACCTGGCCAACGGCAACAAGGTGGCAATCAACGCTGCTGCGAACGCAAACGTCATGACTTCGTTCCGGCCCAAATCACCAAACATCACGTTGGCCGCTGCCAAACACAGCATCGCAATCATCGTCGAACGAAAGATGCCGCGAAGCTCGTCAACCGGACTAATACCAGCCCCTGGATAGAGCTGGTGAAGCGACATCAATGCGAAATGAAACACCAACACCGCAGGCAGTTGTCGCCACGTGCCGACGTCAAATGCATACGCCTGCAGACTGGAAATCATGAAAGCGGAAAACACCAGCGCGCTGGCAGTTACCACCAGATCAACGATTGCCAGAGGCAGCATCGTGACGAGCGACTGGACCGTATATGCACGCCCCAATCCGGGCTTGACCTTAACGGCCGTATGCCTGGCAATGACGGTCGCGGCTGGTTGGTGCGCACCTCGGTGCAGAACATGATCCACAGTGCGCGCCGGTACAACGGGCACAAAGCTGGACGGAACCGGCGCGGAGTCAGTTCTTAGCAACGGGGCGGTGGAGCTCGGCATAGACCTTGGTCTGAGCAAGTCGGATCGATAACAGCACCGTCATCAACTGCTGACAAGCAGCCTGTGTTGACCGTGCACCATGAGTTATCGATCGGACGCCAACATCCGTCCGGACCAACCAATGGCGCCCACCCCGCGCACATTCGGTGACCTCAGCTCATCCATCCGTCAAAGCACTCGTGGGACTCACAGCCGAAACCACGTGCACACATGGGATTACCCGAGTGATGCAACCAATGCCATCGCGCGGCTACGGCAATTGCTTGATCGACACGTTACGGAATTCGACCGGATCGTTATGACCGGCAAATCCGAAATAGCCGCTTGTTCGCAGCTTGCCAGGATGGGCGGACCCGGCCATGTATTCGGTCACTTTACTAACATCCGTATCCAAAATCACCGATCCGTTCAGCTCGACCTTAATCGTACTGCCGTCAACCGTCACCTCTTGAAAGTTCCATTGTCCCGTTGGTCGCAAGTAGCCACGTTTGGCTGCGGTCATCCCATACGCGCTGCCATGAGCCTGTCTTGGATCAATGTTGGCGTACTTCGGATGCTCGGTATCAAGTACCTGTAGTTCGGTCATGGCGTTGTAGGCTGCGTCGCCCTTGCCCGGAGACCGAATTGCCAGACCATTATTTCCACCTGGTGGCAATCGAAATTCGAGTCGAGCGACAAAATTGGCGTATTCCTGCTCCGTCAACAGATTGCCGCCTTTCCCTTCCTTGCACCGAATGGCCCCATCGATCACCTCGTAGTTGTCGGTGCTTCCCTGCCAGCCAGACAAATCCCGACCATTGAATATCGGTTCGAATCCATCGTTAGCGCTCGCTTGCAGTACTGCATTTGACTCTTCCGCTGACAACTCTTTGATCGACAAATTCCGCCAGCGAATTTCGCCGCCATGAGTTTGCAGCTGGATGTTTCCTGTTGGGGGCAACGGCAAGTCACGATTCCAATAATTTGCCATCAACGCATTGTTGACGATCAACTTGTCGTTCAGCCAAACCGTGGTTCTCGAGCCAATTTGGCGCATTCGCATCTTGTTCCACTCGCCAATCGGATTATCCGCTAGCGACGATGGATTCTTGCCCGGTGCGCCTTGAGCGTTATTCCATAGTCCACCACTTCCCAAATTCGCCTGGTGCTTAAACTGGCGTTCATCACTCGGATCCCAGATTTGAACCTGAGGCGTACCCTTCAAATAGACGCCGCTATCAGCGCCGGCGTCGATTTTGAACTCAAGAGTTAAATCGAAGTCGCCATATTCTTTGTCGGTGACAAGATAAGCTCCGGCTCCGTCATTGACCAATTCGCCGTTCTTGACGCTCCAGTGCTTCTTGACGTCTTCGTTCCACTCCGCCAGCTTTGCATTGCGATCCTGCTCCGACATCGACGCCAACTTGTACGGGTCAAAATGAGGTTGCCCGTGCCAACCATCCAAGGTCTTGCCATCAAAGATCGGCGTGTGTCCAGCCGGTGGATTCTCGGCGGACAAAGAGGTCACAAAACAGGTCGTCAATGTCAGCAACGCGATAATGGTGCGGTACATAAGCATGCTCTGGAGGGTAGTGGATTACAGGCAGGAAACTCCGATTGTAGCCAAAACCTGGCCCTGTCGCACAGCAGACACGTGACTTCCTGGACGCACGCATTTCAACTTGGATCCCCACCAGACGTCCAAGTCGTCCATTCTCGGTTGGCTACAACGCCAATGCATCCGCCAGGCGTCCCTCCAGCAATTGCCGCTCGTCGGACGACTTCGTTTGCCACCAACTCCGCACCTTGGATGCATCGTGCGGGACAACCCGGTCTTTGTGATCGGCGAACTGTGCGTCGGGAAAGTCGTTGTTCATTCCGCGCAGATGGCGATCCAGAAATCCGATTACAAAATCGTTGATAATTTCCATCATCGCATTGGGGTCGATCGAACCCACCAGAATCTCGCTCAGCGGCGGTCGCAACATCAATGGATAATCGGAAATCCCAATGTGCTTCACATCCTTCACCCGCAGACGGTACACGTTCTCGGTTTGCCCGGCCTGCTCATGACTTTCGTAGGAAAAGTCATTGAAACCGAAATCCAAATCGACTTTGCCCTCGTCGCCGAATACTTCGCCAAAGTATCGCCAATCGGAGTGAAACATCAGTAGCGGTACCGGGCAGGGGCGATTGACCGACCTGCGATGATAGTCACCGCCGTCCAGGTTCACCGCTGCCACGCAGCGGGGATCTTCGTAGCCGAGCGCCGCGGCGGTTGAGCCACCGAACGACATGCCAATGTGCGCGACTCGCGTGAAGTCACCACGTTCCATTATCTCGAGCACACCATCGGGAACTTCTCCCGCGGCCAACGTTTCGGAAACGAAAAGACGATCTGCCAGCCAAGCTTCGGCACTCTGTAGCATACGGCTGTCCTGTTCCCTCAATTCTGTAAAGTAATCCAACATGCCTTGATAGCGCTCGTCGTAACTCTGGCCTGCGTAAAACCGTTTCTGCGACTCGGGTATCAGCGGCGTACCGTCCTCCGTTTGCAGCGGCGTCAGCGCTTCCGCCGGCGGGCTGATCACATCGCCATCGGGATATAGCACTGGAGCGGCGTCATAGGGATGTGCCATGGCAATGACCAGATAGCCATGGCTGGCAAGAACTTCCATCAGCACCGAATTCTGAGCGGCATAGGACATGTATCCATGGCTAAAGAACACAACAGGCAACGGTGTCTCACTCGAGAACACCGAAGCGTTTGCGTAACTGTTGCTTGGCACCAGCCGCACGTGTGAAAACAAGAACGGTGGCATGCCAAACTGGGTTGCGAGCCCAGCGAAGGAAACGGCAAGTTCATCGGAACTTGCGTAGGGATTCGGTGAACCGTCTACTTGCTGTGCCGGATACCAAGCTCGCAGCAGCAGTCTCCGAGGCTGACTATCGTCGGCTTCCATGACTCCCATCCGGCTGCTGTCCTCCAGCGTAAATGTGCGGACGCCAACTGGATAGGGACCAGTCGGCTTTGGCATCTGAAATACGGGCAACACGTACAGCGGCAAGTACGCAACCGTGGTCGCGCCAAGCAGGAACAACGTGGAGATTATCGGTATGCGAGTAGATGGTTGCTTTCGGCGCGACCGACCAGCCAAGCACAACGACATGATCACCGCTACAGCGCCACCGAAGGCCGCTTGCCAGCGCCCTTGTGCGACTCCAACCGCCGATGCAACCAAAGCGGTCGCGACGAGCAACCACATCCAGGTAGGGACTGGATTGCCGCGTCGCATAAACCAGCCGACACAAAAAGCGACCAGAGACGACATCATCAGGGTGTCGGTGACCAACATGATTTGAAGATCCTTTGGCAGCGTAGGGATGGTTTAGCGTTCAATTGATCTGCGATGCCAGGCGAGTTCGACACTCCGCTGAAACTCAACAGGATTCCAACAGTTGACGATCATACTGATTTTATCTGCATCGAAAGTGACAATCGACGCCGCCCGCATCTTGAATCACTTGCCGGTCGCCGTCAGGCTCGGGAAGTCCCCCAAGCGAGTTGCACTCCTTACTCTAGCGGCTGCAGCATGAGTCGGTCCGACGATGATCGTTGAATGAGTCTCGGCCTGCAGAGTCCAGCGGATAGTGAGACGTCGATCATTCCATTCAAAGAACCATCGATTATTCGGTCGTTCTGGGGTAAGGTCTCAGGCCGAGAAGCATCTCAGCTCTCTCGGTGAGCGGTTTGGCAGCGAAAGTTCTTGTCGGTGTACTCAGCGAGGTTGCTGACGACGAGGGCATAGACGGCCTGACGGTCTTGACTGGTGTCGACTTCAACACACTTGTTCTTGCTCTTGAAGAACTCAACGGTGGGCAGAGTCTCAGCCTTGAAGGTGTCGAATCTCAGCTTCATGCTTTCAACATTATCGTCACTTCTGCCCGAGTACTTGGCGCGGCCCAGGATGCGTTTTTCGAGAACAGCGTAGGGGCACTCGAAGTACAACATTTTCGGGAGTTCAGCTTCCCGGCCGAAGATCTCGTACCATCCTTCCAAATTAGTTAGAGAGCGGGGAAATCCATCCAGCAGGAAGTTGTTCTTTCCTGTCGTTCTGGTAACGGTCTCCATCGCGTTCTTGAGCAGAGTCACGACGATTTCGTTGGGCACCAACTTTCCAGCAGTAATGAACTCTTCGATGGTGGCGGCGGTCGGCCCTCCAGCCTGACGCTCGGCGCGGAGCAGATCGCCCGTGGATAAGTGAGTCCAGCCGAGTTGAGACTCGGCAAGCTCACACATCGTTCCTTTTCCAGCACCGGGTCCTCCGAGAACGAAGACGACATTGGGCTCGGGCAGGGCTGTCTCGGGTCGTAGTGGTGGAGCACGACCTTAGGGGCAGGTGCGACTCCCTTTTTGTAGACGTGCCATTCTCTGTCAGTCGGCGGCATCTCATCTTCGCAGGTGATGTCGTAGGCGAGATGACCATCGAGGCGGCAGATTCTCCAGGATTTGTAGCTGTTGGAGTAGGAGAGTGCAGGGCTTCTGGCAGACTTGCCATCGGCACGGTCCCACGCCATCTTGCCGTTCCAGTAGCCGAGACTTGATACGGTTCCCGATTCAGATTTGGCGGGAGGTGCAGTTGAAGGAACGAAAAGACCATCCACTTCGGGAAGACCAGATCCAGACACTTCAATAAAGAAAGTGTTCGGTTGCTGTGCGTTTGACTCGAGCATCCCATCTCTTACTGGTAGTTGATTACGACGAAACCTGCGGCCCGCAGCGGACAAGATAGCGTGAACCTAGAAACGCGACTACGGTCGCCTGGACGACGTTTCCGCTTGTCTATCGCATAAACGCGGCACTTATTGAACCAATCCGGCGGTATCCAAAGCGACAACCCTCTGGGCGAGCAAGTCGTCGTTGTGCCATCGGCAATGCCCCGGTCGTCAGCCTTTTTGGAACTCAGCCAGAGCCAAATCGGGTGTGCGACCATACTTCAATGACAACCACCAACCGCAAGCGTAGATTAGCGAGACAAGGAAAACACCGATTGAAGCGGGAAAATTGGCGTATTTAATGACCAGAAGATGGGCTCGCAACGTGGCACTAGCATTGTCAGATTCGTGATGTTCGTTCCGGTCGTTCCAATTCAAGAATTGGGCGTCCTTCGTGGAATACAGTAACCGTTCCCGACGAGGCGGATATTGCGAATGCGATTGCGTCTGTGACGGCAGTAATAGATTGAGCGGCAGCATGGCGTGCACCCAGGCCGGGTAGAAGCTTCACTTTTTTGACGTCGGCATCGAAATACGTCCCAGCCGAAAGGACCGTACCCTTCCGGCTAACGATGAACCCTCCATCCAGTCCCGAGAATTCCCGAATCGTTTCAAAAAACTCTGGGTTGTGAATGCTTCGTTCTCGTTGTGGATGCCCTTTGAAGGGGTTCAACACAAGCTGGCGACGGTATGGTTCCAGTTGCGATTCATCGCCAAGCACGATTACCGTTCCAATTGGCTTGCCTTCGCGGCCTTCTGCGGCCAGTCGAAGAGCGATATCAAGAATTCGAGCCACTTCGCGAGAAGAAAACTGTCCCTGAATGTCCGCAATATTGCCCTGACGAAACCATGGGTAGTCGCGGCGTGCATTTGCAATCATGAGTGTGTCAAGCCGCTCGGAACCGGCGACGCCGGAAAGGCAGACCACACTCTCATCCAAATCCACGTGGCTGTTCATCACCGCCAGGAGTAGTCCTACCTTGAGCTGACTCATTCTCGTCAAAGTCGTCTCCGGAAGGCGCAGGACGGCATCGTTTGAAGAAGTCACAATGGGCAAATCGGCTTCGTGGCGGGTGAGCCAAATCACCTGTTCGGACTCACGCAACTTACTGACGAGGCGAATGTCTTGCAGTTCGTCGGCCTGAACGATGAGCTTCGCAATTTGCAGCGACCGAGCCACGTCGAAGGCCGAGTGAACGAGCGTTCTTGACTCGACGTTTTCAGTAGCACCTTTGCTTTTGCCCTTTTTCTCTTTGCCCATGAAGTGATTTCCATTAACGAGCCGCGATCCGTCACGTTGCCTGCGGCCCCAATTGGCGGACCACGGTAGAACGAGTGCAAATCCTGTAGTTAAAAGCATCTAGATCATGGTTGCATTGCGGGTTGAGGCGACAGAACGTAGGTGGTCATCCGACGAGACAGCCTGTCTGATCCCCTACTCGGTGCAATTTGAGTCGTTCATGGTTGGCCAACACGCCTGAGGTCAATGCGATCTTGGAATGTTCCCGACGAAGCGATCAGCTAGCGAAGTGCAATCAAACCGGCGTTGCGACGTTGTCATTCAATCAGGTGTTGCTGACGTTCCCACTCGTCTGCTTGCAGACGGGGAGCACTGCTTGATGACGGCTTCTTTGGGGTAATCCAGAACATCAGGCCGCGAGTATTTCCCTTTGGCGCACTCATGGTCGTTGGAGATGTCTGGTTCATAAATCGGCGTCGATGCAAAATGATCGGTTCATCAAACCCATAGATTTCAGTCCGTCCACGGCCGGCGGTTTCGATCGAAAACGAACCGCCGTCGAGAAAGTCCTCACGTGACTGGAGCGTAAGATCCTCAATCGAATTGCCATTGCCAAGATCCAAAATAATCACATAACCCGAGTCCAAGTTGTTCCGAACCGATGCCGTGATCAGAACTCCATTGGGATTCGAAGCGTCAGGGATTTCCAGCCTCGTGAATCTAGGACTCGGCGCACCAATCATTGGAATCTGTTCCGTTACGGCTCCCGCCTCGAACAATGTTCCCGGTGGCGCAAACACACGCCAACGCCACGTAAACGGATCTAGTGTTGGAACCTCGACGACGTTCACGCGTAACTCATCGACAAGAACAAGTTGCCCAACCTCTGCTTTCAGCGACTTGATCTCATGGCGGAGAGATTGGTCCCGCAAAAGTAGCGAAAGGTAGCCCAGAGACAAGGCACATAGGGTAACGCCCAAGAAGACTGATCGTAAACCAAAACGCTTCATTCCGCTAATAGCCACAACGGGGCGGTTCACCAAGGAAGGACAGCAGAGCATTCATTCGTGTAATCGCGCAAATCGTCTTCGGTGCGCGTTGCAGGTCTTCGGTCCAACGATAGAAGAATATAGCCTGTACCGTCAGGAGTATATGCGGCGATGCAAGAATGCATTGATCAACGATGGCCATCGAAACCACACATGACGGCTTCATGATCCGTCTGAATCATGATACTTGGACGAACCGTAATGATGCAGCCACCCCTCCGCTCATGCTACGTTCCGTAGGAAAGCTGCAAAGTGATGCCGCAAAATCCAAAATGATAAGACCCCCGTACCGTCACATTGTCCGATTTTGATACCGGTAGAACGTATGGCATCACGACGTCACGGGTCGATCCTCCGACGGATTCCGCAACAGTGGAGTTAATGCTTGCGTGATACATCGAGTCATAGTAGAAGCGTAACGATCAGGAATTCGACAGAGACGTCTTTTTCTTGACCTAGCCGCCAGGATTGCCGAGTTCCTAGCATCCGTTTGATGCGCGATCAGTCGCTATTCTCGGCTAGCGCGAGGAGTGCAACCGCGTTTGTCGCGACCTTAAGATTCGGAGATTCGCTCAGCATACGAAGGTCGTAGGAGTACTCCACGCCTATCCAAACACGTAGTTCCTGATTTTGCGTATCGCCTTCAGACAGCTGCTCAATCATTTGAAGTTGTGCTTTGGCGTCGGTTGCGTGCAGAGCAAACGGAACCGATTCCGTTGCGGCTCGAGCAAGCTCTTCATCAGGGAATTCGATGTGGTTGGGAAGATTGCGTACCAATGCAAGCGTTCGATCCGCAATTCGCGCGGTTTCAGCGATGATCGTCAACACAGCAAGCAGGATGACCATGGCAACCAGATTCTTCGCGAGCTTGGCAAATATGGAGGTCCTGCTGAGGCGTAGCGATGCGATGAATGAGGCGTAGCGATGCGATGAATGAGGCGTAGCGATGCGACAAATGAGGCGTAGCGATGCGACGAATGCTGTTCGTCACCGGCGGGTATGTCACTGAGCGCCCATAGCCTGCCACCGATGGGCGCTTGAAAACCTGCCACTCTTGATCACTGCCGTGTACGTTCCTTTGCTCACTCCAGAGCAAGGAACGATCAGCATGGCGAATCATTTGAAGGTGGCTAAAGTGTTATCTATGCGGGCTTTACATGACCAGGGATGGTCTCAGAGGCGAATAGCGAGGGAACTCGGCGTCAGCAGAGAATCGGTCGCCAAGTACCTCCGCGAGCATTCAAAACCAGCCACAGTGCCCACTGGGTCGGATGATTCAAAACCGGCCAAAGCGCCGACCGGCTATGGTGCCGTTCAACCGCCGTAGGCCCATCGGTCCGTAGCCTGCGAGCCGTTTCGCGAGTTGATTCTGACCAAGCTTGACCAGGGACTTTCCGCTCAACGGATCTACCAGCATCTTGTCGATGAGCATGGCTTCGACGCACAGTATCACAGTGTCCGTCGCTATGTCGCCAAGCTCAACAAGACTCAGCCATTGCCCTTTCGGCGAATGGAAGTTGCTCCAGGCGAAGAAGCTCAAATCGACTTCGGCACCGGCGCGCCGAGTGATCGATAGCAAGGGAAGGCGCCGTCGGACCCATGTTCTCCGCGTCGTGCTGAGTCATTCCAGAAAGGCGTACAGTGAATTCGTCTATCGTCAGACCACCGACAACTTGATTCAGTGTCTTGAAAATGCATTCATGCATTTCCGTGGCGTTCCCAAGACGATCGTTCCCGACAATCTCAAAGCGGCCGTCATCAAAGCTGACTGCTACGACCCCGATCTGAATCCAAAGCTGCAATCGTTCTGTAAACATTACGGCACGGTGCTGCTGCCGACCAAGCCGCGGATGCCTCGTCACAAAGGCAAGGTTGAACGAGGTGTTGACTACATGGAAAAGAATGCGATCAAAGGCCGGACCTTTGGTAGCCTCCAAGAACAGAACGAATATCTCTGGCACTGGGAAGCGACCGTTGCCGACACTGCGCATTCACGGCACTACTGAACGGCAAGTCTTGAAGCTGTTTCAAGAAGCAGAGCCAGCACTTGCTGCTCTACCGACCGACCGCTTCCCCTGCTTTACCGAAGCGAAGCGGATCGTCAGTCGCGATGGTCACGTCGCGGTCAGCAAGTCGTACTACAGCGTTCCGCCGGAATATCTTGGAAGAGACGTCTGGGTACGGTTCGATTCGCACTTGGTTCGCGTGTTCACTTCATCGATGAAACGGATCTGTATTCACGCCAGGGCGGCGGAAGGAAAGTTCAGCACGCTGAGCGAACATATCGCCAGTGAAAGGATCAGTGCCGTCGAACGGGGCACCGACTGGATGCTGCAAAAAGTCAGCATGATTGGTCCCCAAACGAGTGCCTGGTCCCGCGGCTTGGTCGCCTCACGCGGCGTCCAGGCGGTGCGTGTCTTGCGAGGCTTAGTCGATCTTTCCCGCAAGCATAAGAGCGAATCGCTGGAACAGGCATGTCAAACGGCGCACTCTTACGGCGAGTACCGACTGGCAACGATTCGCAAGTTGATCAAGTATGCCGTCCCCAACAAGAACAGTTTGAATTTCTGGACGATCACCCGATCATCTGCAACGTGTCGAACTATGGACACATGGTTCGCGTTGACTTTCGCAAGGAGGCTACCACGCTATGAATGAATCGATGACCACGACGCTGAAGAAACTTCGTCTATCCGGGCTGGCCGAGACACTGGAGGTCCGGTTGTATGAAGTGCAGAGCAATCAGCTGACACACGCCAAGTTTCTGGAACTGCTGTTACAAGACGAGATGTTGGTCCGAATCGCGCCCTGACATGGCGTCAGCCAGTTTCGCCGCGGTACGCAATGGCAAAAAATTTGCTCCGGCCGAGAGTACTGCGACCATTACGATCGCCACAAGCATAGCTCGAATGCCGAATCGGGGAAAACGTCTCAGTCTCGTCATTCGCTAGGCGTCCGTGCGATGGTTGCAATCATTCAATCGGATAACGAATTGCGAAAACGAATAACCAGACGCAAGCAAACTATTTTTGAGTTCGGGGAATTTTCTCCGCTCATTCGCCATCGTTTCATTGAAGAGCTTCATCCAACGATCCGCTAAACGTGCGCAAAGACCAAGACGACAGATGTTTGATACCCTACAAAACACGCCATTTCCGGACAGCCGCCATCCCTAGAGCGTTACCAAAGTCAAAAGTGCAATTCACGGACCAAGAACGCGGTTCAAACACCGTTTTCGCAACGACAAGATGAGCCCACCGAGGGTCCGGGCTTCTTGAACAGAGGACTTGAGCTTCGGCTGATCGCACTCGCTGCAAGAGGGCGATGAACGACAGAACGTCAAAGTCAATTCAAGCTCAACTCACGCACCACGCGAAGTCAAATCCTTATTGGTTATCTGGCGTCGTGAGTTCAAGTCAAAACATTATTGTCAAAGCATTTGCATGGCGAACAGCATCAATAAAGGCGGTTGTTGAACAAGAGTGAAAACGATCGCATCGCGGCGTGGGTGTGCCTGACCTTCTTGGGGCGACCCAATTTACATCTGCCCTACTTGAACTCTTCAACGAAGTTGATTTTGTTGCCAGCCGGATCGACAGCCTCAGCAAGCTTGATGAAGCCGTAGTCTTGGATTTCGCCGACATCGACCCCAGCCGACGAACAAGCGTCGCACTGTGCACTCACGTCGTTGACACCAACGACGACGACCGACTTGCCGGACGAGTCCGGGTCAACCGATACCTGAATCCAGGCGTTGTCAGCTAGCTGCCATTCAGCGATTCCTTCGATGGGTTCGATGTCCGGTGCCCGCCCGATCCATCGCTGATACCACTCGACGGCTGCCGAGTGGTCGGTAACGGAAAGAACGCTACAAACACTGGCGAAGTTGGAAGTGGACACTGATTTCTTTCCTTTCTTAGCATGCGTCAGCTGTAGTGCTTGTGTCTTGCGATGTCGAACCCGGAATGAAGCGGGAACTTTCGGTGTCTATATGCCGTGGATTCCGTTGAGCCAACTTTCGGTGATTCATATGGACTTGACTCCTGCCAGATAAAGAATCCATGTAAGTCCGTGGTTTGGGGTGAGTTGACTGCTTTAAGCTGCTGACTAGGCCGTGCTAACGCGTGAACGTTGCACAATTTGTCACCCCAAACCGACGGAGACTTTAACATGCTCATTCTCGCAATTGATCTCGGGAAGTTCAACTCGATGTGCTGTGTTTTTGACACGAAGACTCAAAAGCCCGTCTTTGCCAACGCTCCGACCACGCGAGCAGCCATTCACCGAGTGCTCAGCTCGCAAGCCTTTGACTTGGTCGTGATGGAAGCCTGTGGACCAAGCGGCTGGATCAGCGATGTCTGCCACGAACTGGAACTCAAAACTCTCGTTTGCAGTACCAACGAAGAAGCCTGGCAGTGGAAGAATGTCAAACGCAAAACCGATCGCGACGACGCGCTGCGGCTGGCCAAGATGACGATGATGCGAGACCTCAAAGGCGTTCACATTCCCAAACCCGAGATCCGTGAACAACGACTGGAGCAGTTGGCCAAAGCGAATCCGCACGTCCAACGGCTACTACAGATTCCCGGAGTCGGCCGTAAAACTGCCGAAGCACTTGTCGTGGCGATCGATGATCCGCACCGTTTCAAAAGTGGCCGACAATTGTCGGCCTACCTCGGACTGGTTCCCAAGCAGTATCAATCGGGACAGACCGATCGCAACGGCCGGATCAGCAAGCGAGGTCCACGAATGCTGCGCAGCATCCTGTTGGAATGCGCTTTGGTGCAGCACTCGTTACAACGAGTGGGCGAAACAGACGTTCGCACGGATTCACGGCGGACAGGCGACGCGGAAGAAAAAGGCGGGTATCGCGCTGGCACGTAAGATCGCAGTGGTCTGTTGGGCGATGATGCGGGACGAGACCGACTGGGACTCGACGAAACTACTTCCGAATCTCGATCCGGACCAAGTAAAAATCAAAGTCAAACGACCCGAAGTGCGGCCGGCTGGTGAGCTGCATGCGGGCAAGCCGACACAACCTTGTTCACCGAGTCGTCGCAAGAAACCGCGGACCGGTTCACGACGAGTCGCACCTGTCAAAACGTAAACGCCTCGAGTGACTCCGAAACCGCGACCGATGCACCAAGCCAAACTTGCGACATCGAACGAACGAATGGAGCACCAGGGCCAGCCTCGAGTGACTCCGGACGCATGACCCGTGCATGTAAGTGAAAACTTGCCGAACATCGAGATAACGAATGGAGCCTCGAGGCCTTTCACTCAACCACCAGCAAGCTGAGGACTGACAGAATTCATCTCCCGAAGGACTGACCCTCTCGCCACGATCACCAACCAAAACTGGCATTTTAATGCCGTGCTAAAGAATGTGACGGGCGAACCATCAAGCAGCCAATTGATCCATCGCCAATTGAACCATCGCCAATCGAACCATCGATGGAACACTGCAAGGAATACTGAGACGGCGCCAGAGCAACCAACGCAGGCGCCGACAACTCGAATAGTCGTGTAGTACCCGATCGGACGTGAATCCAGCCAGACTCAGAAACCAAACACCAACAACGAAACGATGTAAAAACAAAATTCGAATCAGCCGCAAGTCGCCACTTGCAAACCACGGACTTCATAGTCGGTGGAATTCATCGAGTCGGCGGGTTCGATATTGCGATGGCCAAGTTGACTTCACTGCCGACTTCGATGCAATTCATGGTTCCCCGCCGTATTGGGTGGCGGAGAAAACGCCTGCCAACACAATCAACGCCCACTCGACCATAGCGAGCGCAACGAGCACAGACGAATTCGCTCAAAATCCGTTATTGCACGATCGCGCGTGAAATCCGATGGTTGCTCGTCGTGAGGCCAGGAATACAATAGTAGTTTACCCAACAGAGGATGAAAAATGGTGAAAATCGTTGCCAGAGACGAGTTACTCCGAGAGTTGGAGAACGAAAACGCGGTGATTGAGTTTGTCGACGCAAACGGCAAGCGTCTCGGAACGCTTGTCCGTCCGCCAAGCGACGAGGACGTCCGAATTGCGAAGGAACGACTCGCTGGTGATGGCAAACGATATACGACCGAAGAAGTCGTCGAACATTTGCGTTCATTGGATCAATCGTGAGCTACAACGTTGTCTGGGAGGACAACGCCAGGAGTGAGGTAGCGGCCGAATTTGTTGGCGGAACGGACAAGGTCGCAATCATCGACGCGTCCTACCAGATTGATCGCGCGCTAGAATCCGACCCAATCGGAAACGGTGTGCCCTTGAGTGAGGGTTTGCACTATATCGACCGACCGCCATTGCGTGCGATCTACTCAATCGACGCAGATGCACGCCGTGTTGACGTCGGCAGGATTCGCCGAATACCGTAACTTGTGCCGGGGAACGGTAGGGTTTTGCGCGGTGGCGACGATTGACTTGCAAGCAGACGAAAACACGATGCCGCCACTCCGCAACAACCCATGGTTCCCCGAATTGCACACAGTCCCGTATCAACCTGTGGCGAGGTCGTTCCGGTTAGAATAGCGAATTTCGCAGTGGAATGCTGGATCGAATGGCGTCAACATCCAAGGTATAATGCAGTATCGAGCCCACCCAGGAGAGTTGAGATGGTGCGAATTGAAGTAAGCAGTGACCAGGCGGAGAAAATATTGCGATCCGACGAAGCGATTGAAATCTTCGACGATGGAGGCCGGCGCATCGGATGTTTTTCGCGACCGGTCACAGAAGATGAGATTGCGGAAGCGAAAAGGCGTGCAGCAACCGAGGAATCAGGATCGAGCCTAGATGAAGTTTGGAAGCGAATTGAGTCGCAAGGTCGCTCGAAATGACGAAGCGGACCGTGATTTGGGTCGCGTCAGCAGAGCGGGAACTCGGTGAAATCTGGTTTGCCTGTGGTCATAGTCCGAAGGTCAACCAAGCATCGTATCAAATTGACCGAGACCTTCGCTCCGATGCCGTTCGAAACACCGATCCACTGTCGGAAGGATTACGAGTCATCGAACGCCGGCCATTGCGGGCGGTCGTCGAAATAAGTGATGCGGATATGCTCGTTCGCGTTTTGAGCTTGTCAGTGGTTCGCATGTAGCCATTCGCACGGGTAACGGTAGCAATGTGCGGGCGGCGGGAGTTGATCAACCATTCGGACCGAGCGACCACCGCCGCTCCGTCACCATTGCATGGTTATCCGCTGATTTCATGCTCGATCGGTACTAAGGAGCGTATCGCCTCAGGAGCAAGGTCCGCACCGTTAGGCCAACAAACCGTTTTGCAAACAGGGTCGAGCTTAAACTGAGCGAAATTGGTTGGGTCAAGAAGCGGTTCGAAAATGGGGCCCGATAGCAAAGGACGGAGATCAACCGTCGTCTCACATCCATCACTGAACCGTAACGCAAGCGAGGTAGGGCCGGCTAATTCTGCATTGAGAATGTGAAGAATCATGATCGTCAATCCAGCGGTTCAATCGGCAACAAGGGTTGCTGCGCTTCGGCTAATGCCCAGTCTGCAAGTAGGGCTTCGCGGTGAAGTTCGCACCATTCGGCAACCAACTTCACTGCACGACGCGGCAACCTCCCCTCCAGTATAGCACCTGTGCGAATCTCGACGATCGCTTCTGAATCGCCGTAGATCGCGTGAAAATGAGGCGGATTGTGATCCCGATAGTAGATATAAATGGCGATGCCGTAGAACTCGGAAATACGTGGCATCGCAATAGCCTAACAAATTCGTGCGTCAGTCGGATAACGTTACGCATCAGCCGGGACGGGCGAACGATGTTGTGATGGCCTATTTTCTCTCAACCCGTGCTTGGGTGCAATCGATGGTTCTCTCCAGTTCTCTGGAACCACGGTGTGGCTGGCATCGTTTATGATCCACTGTCAGTCCTGTGATACTGTTCGTAAGCAACTACGAATGCGTACCCAGCAATGGGAATGGCAAGCACAACAGCAACGGCATAGTCAGTGATTTTGAACCATTGGGGTATCCCCTTTTTAACAAACCATTCGCTGTATGGTGTTGGTCGAAAACCGTCAATGAGAACGTTCAATACCATCACAGCGGCACCGAGCGGAATCAATACTCGAATCCACCGAGAATCCCGAACGTCGATTAGCGTCAACATGCAGCTGAACACGATTACAAGGGTTGTGTAGGTCGCAGTGAACCAAAACGTGGCAACTGCGGGGATGGCAAGCCATATCATGTTGTTCATCAATCGCGAAAGTCTTTCCACTGCGCTTCGAAGCTCCAATCACTCAATTGAGAGAACGGCTGCCGTAACCGGGCGGCGACGAAAGATTGTCCATTTCAAATCCGCCCGATTTCGCCGCTCCGGTTCACGGCTTGGTTATCGGGCTATCGGCCAACGAGTAGACGTTCGCCATGCATGTTGTCAATTTCTGGGATCGAACGAATCTTGTCCACAGTTACCATCACATTGTACTGGATCCGGTGAAAGGTGACATAGTCGCCATCAATAGTCGAGGAATGATGCGCGTGGATCATCGTCGCGCGGCTGGCCAACCGAACCGGCAGTCAATATTGTTTTCGATCGGCTTGCATTTCGTAACGCTCTCCAGCGCTGCGGTTGGATAAATTCCCAATCCGATTGGTCGTTTTGTTTGAAAATGCCTTGAATGTGGGAATGGCCGCAGACGCAGACATGCGTCAAATTTTTGGCGATCCGGTTTAGTTTTTTTGCATCGTAAACGTCTTCGGGAAAGACCCATTCACGCACGTCATCGGGCGTCCCATGCGTGAAATGGCGTCCATTTTCCACGAACGACCGATCGAAACGAACCGAGGATTTCCAGCAACGTCGCCGAATCAGACGGCCGCAAGGAATTGGCCACGAACCCATTCGATATGTTCATTGATTGTCTGGCTCCATTGCGTTGGATCGTGGTCGACCATCGCGAGATCCCAATCGCCAGCTAGTACAACATCCCAATCAGCAGAACGGCGTACGCATTCAATAGAGTCCGGGCCGTAGCAAACCAAGTCGCCGAGACAGATGATTCTCGTCGCGCCGAGCTGACGAATTGCATTGAGTACGGCGTCGAGCGCTTCGAGGTTACCGTGAATGTCGCTGATTACGGCGTCCATGATTCTGCCCGATAACGATACGCATCAGCGGGGACGGGCGAACGACTCGCAAGCTTACCAAAACGCTCTCCACCCGTCCTCCGTTGTATGCGATGGTTATCCGTTTTCTGCGGTTTGTTTCCAGGTCGAGCGATAGCCGGGATGCACAAAGCATGGTGAGTCAGGCAGCGCGATGACAACCCCGTCTTCTGCAGCAGCGTCGAGCCAGCCCCGTATTTCCAATTGACCCTCTACTGGCATTGGAAGTCCGCGACATCGGTGACGATGAAGTGCAAGTCGCCACGCATCAAAGCAATCACATTCTCCACTGGGACCGTAGTCATAGTCGATTGTGAATTCGGGATGCACAATTTCGATACCGGCACCGTGTATGTCAACGCGCACGCTGTCTTTCTTCGCGATAGCAGCGGCTTCGCTTGGAACTGTGTAGCCGTACGCCATCCATTGACGACGCGAAAACGGTACGGGCAGTTGCAAGCGACGGTGGGTATAGTCGAGACCCAGTTCTTGCAGGTGGCGAAAACTAGCGATGACGGATTCGAGTTGGTCGTACATCAGTCGGTCGGATAAAGAATCCATGTAAGTCCGTGGTTTGGGGTGAGTTGACTGCTTTAAGCTGCTGACTAGGCCGTGCTAACGCTGCCGCGTTGCACAATTTGTCACCCCAAACCGACGGAGTTCTAACATGTTGATTCTCTCCATTGATCTCGGCAAATTCAACTCAATGTGCTGTTTTTTCGACACTCGCACGCAAAAGCCCCTCTTTACCAATACACCGACCACCAGAGACGCCATCACCACACTGCTAAAACAACGCAAGTTCGATCTGGTCGTGATGGAAGCCTGTGGACCGAGCGGCTGGATCAGCGATGCCTGCCACGAACTGGGACTCAAGACTTTGGTCTGCAGCACCAACGAAGAAGCCTGGCAGTGGAAGAACGTCAAACGCAAGACCGACAAGGACGACGCGCTTCGGCTGGCCCGGATGACCATGATGCGGGACCTCAAAAGTGTCCACATTCCCAAACCGGAAATCCGCGAACAACGCACGTTGATCAAGTATCGCAAAACGCTCGACCAAAGGATCAACCGGATCAAGAACGCCATCCGCTCGTTGTTCGCCAACCGGGGCCTCCAAATCGACTCGGGCAAACGTGCCTGGTGCTTGGGACGCCAGTTGATCGACAGCTACCGTAAGTCGCTCGAGCAGTGTGAAGTTGACGAACTCTGGAAAGGCGAGCTTGATCTGGAACTGACTCAGTTGGATGACCTGACTGCGAAACTCAAAGTCGTCGAAACGCGATTGGAACAGTTGGCCAAAGCGAATCCGCATGTCCAGCGGTTGCTCAAGATCCCTGGTGTCGGTCGCAAGACAGCCGAAGCCTTGGTCGCGGCGATCGATGATCCTCATCGATTCAAAAGTGGCCGTCAAGTTTCGGCGTACTTGGGCTTGGTTCCCAAACAATACCAATCGGGGCAGATCGATCGAAACGGACGAATCAGCAAACGAGGACCGCGACTGCTGAGGACGATCCTGCTGGAATGTGCTTGGTGCAGTACTCGCTACAACCGCTGGGCCAAGCATACCTTCGAACGGATTCATGGTGGCCAGGCGACTCGCAAGAAGAAGGCTGGGATCGCCTTGGCTCGCAAGATCGCGGTGGTCGCTTGGGCGATGATGCGGGACGAATCGGAATGGGACTCGGCCAAACTGCTGCCCGATGTTGATCCGGCGGAGGTGAAGATCAAAGTCAAACGCCCCGAGATCCGTCCAGCGGGAGAACTGCACGCCGGTAAACCGAAACAACCCTGTTCGCCCAGTCGCCGCAAGAAACCACGGAGCGGCTCACGGCGCCGTGCACCAATCAAAACGTAAACACCTCGAGTGACTCCGAATCCGTAACCGATGCAACCCAAGCCCACTGGTAAACATCGAACGAACGAATGGAGCACCTGAGATTGCCTCGAGTGACTCCGAACGGCTGACCGATGCACCCAAGTGTAAGCTTGTCAACATCGAGATAACGAATGGAGCGCCCGAGGCCTTTTTGCCCATCACGCTGAAGACAGACCCGATTCACACACCGAAGGACTTACCCTCCGCTGAGATCACCCACCAAGACTGGCAATGCATGCATGCCGCGTTAAAGACTGTGACCAGCGACCCATTAAGCAGCCAATCGAACCATCGATGGAACACTGCAAGGAATGCTGAGACGGCGCGGAAGCAACCACGCGAGCGCCGACAACTCGAATAGTCGTTTAGTACCCGATCGGAAGTGAATCGAATCAGCCTCAGGCCCAGCAAAACGAACGATCAGATGAATTAAAAGAAAACACCAAGAAGCCGCAAGTCGCCACTTGCAAACCACGGACTTCATAGTCGGACTTCATAGTCGTTGGACGTCACCGCGATCGGACGGGCGACGTTGTGATGGCCTAGTTTAGCAAGGCCGGATCTGCGGTGCACGTCGTGGTTATCCGTGCGACCCGTTCCGGTCAGTCAATGAACATGCGATGAGTAGTTCCTATATGCGTTGCCAGCTAGACGGTATTGACCATTGAAGGCCCCAGCCAGCATCAATAAGTGGAGTGTTCGTGGGAAACCACCATGCCAAATAGTCAATCGCAACACTACGAACCGGCTCTGGTGAAAACAGAAAGCTATTCCCAATGGGATGGTATACGTAGTTAAAGCCCTCGGTGATTCGTGGATACGTTTTGTGGTTGATGTTTAGTCGAGTCATGGTGAAGCAAGCGGGGCCGATGCTAAGCATCAAAAATATCGCAACGAAAACCAGGCCCAAAACGTGCGGAAGTAGAAAGCGGCAAATAAAGTATTTCCTCAACGCCACGAATGCGGCGGTCAAGAGCAGTCCAACATAGAAAACCGAGGGTGCCGCGAGTGCACCTGTCGAACGCCAAGATTGTGACACGGCGATGAGGATTGCAACGTACCCGGTTGCAAAGATCAACTGCCGAAGAGTGAATCGGAGTTTAGTCACGTCAAGTGCGGCATGTCTCTAGTCGGATAAAGAATCCATGTAAGTCCGTGGTTTGGGGTGAGTCGACTGCTTTAAGCTGCTGACTAGGCCGTGCTAACGCGTGAACGTTGCACAATTTGTCACCCCAAACCGACGGAGACTTTAACATGCTCATTCTCGCAATTGATCTCGGGAAGTTCAACTCGATGTGCTGTGTTTTTGACACGAAGACTCAAAAGCCCGTCTTTGCCAACGCTCCGACCACGCGAGCAGCCATTCACCGAGTGCTCAGCTCGCAAGCCTTTGACTTGGTCGTGATGGAAGCCTGTGGACCAAGCGGCTGGATCAGCGATGTCTGTCATGAACTGGAAGTCAAGACGCTCGTCTGCAGTACCAACGAAGAAGCCTGGCAGTGGAAGAACGTCAAACGCAAAACCGATCGCGACGACGCGCTGCGGCTGGCCAAGATGACGATGATGCGAGACCTCAAAGGAGTGCATATTCCAAAACCCGAAATCCGTGAACAACGGACACTGATCAAGTATCGCAAGACGCTCGATCAGCGGATCAACCGCATCAAGAATGCGATACGATCGCTGTTCGCCAATCGTGGTTTCGAGATCGACTCCGGTAAAGGAGCCTGGTGTCTGGGGCGACAACTGATCGATACATACCGAAAGTCGCTGGTCGATTGTGAACTGACTGAATTGTGGCAAGGAGAACTCGATCTGGAATTGACGCAGCTGGATGACCTGACCGAGAAACTCAAAACCGTTGCACAGCGACTCGAACAGCTGGCCAAAGCGAATCCGCACGTCCAACGGCTACTACAGATTCCCGGCGTTGGCCGTAAAACTGCCGAAGCACTTGGTCGCGGCGATCGATGATCCGCATCGTTTCAAAAGTGGCCGACAATTGTCGGCCTACCTCGGACTGGTTCCCAAGCAGTATCAATCGGGACAGACCGATCGCAACGGCCGGATCAGCAAGCGAGGTCCACGAATGCTGCGCAGCATCCTGCTGGAATGCGCTTGGTGCAGCACTCGTTACAACGAGTGGGCGAAACAGACGTTCGCACGGATTCACGGCGGACAGGCGACGCGGAAGAAAAAGGCGGGTATCGCGCTGGCACGTAAGATCGCAGTGGTCTGTTGGGCGATGATGCGGGACGAGACCGACTGGGACTCGACGAAACTACTTCCGAATCTCGATCCGGACCAAGTAAAAATCAAAGTCAAACGACCCGAAGTGCGGCCGGCTGGTGAGCTGCATGCGGGCAAGCCGACACAACCTTGTTCACCGAGTCGTCGCAAGAAACCGCGGACCGGTTCACGACGAGTCGCACCTGTCAAAACCTAAACGCCTCGAGTGACTCCGACATTCCGACCGATGCAGCCAAGCCAAACTCGTGACATCGAACGAACGAATGGAGCACCCGAGCTAGCCTCGAGTGACTCCGGATGTCTGACCCGTGCACGTAGGTGAAAACTTGACGAACATCGAGATAACGAATGGAACCTCGAGGCCTTTCACTCAACCACCAGCAAGCTGAGGACTGACAGAATTCATCTCCCGAAGGACTGACCCTCTCGCCACGATCACCAACCAAAACTGGCAGTCTAATGCCGTGCTAAAGAATGTGACGGGCGAACCATCAAGCAGCCAATTGATCCATCGCCAATTGAACCATCGCCAATCGAACCATCGCCAATCGAACCATCGATGGAACACTGCAAGGAATACTGAGACGGCGCCAGAGCAACCAACGCAGGCGCCGACAACTCGAATAGTCGTGTAGTACCCGATCGGACGTGAATCCAGCCAGACTCAGAAACCAAACACCAACAACGAAACGATGTAAAAACAAAATTCGAATCAGCCGCAAGTCGCCACTTGCAAACCACGGACTTCATAGTCGTCACGCGTCACCGAGAACGCGTGGTGGATGTTGTGATGGCCAAATCGCTCGGCTCGCGTTCTTCGGTGCACGCGATGGTTCGTCGTCATGCTCTATCGGGACATAACCATGACGGCACGACCGCCAGGTCACAGGACATAGCCGTTGCTTCTACTGCGTTTCTGGCGCGGATGGTATCCCAACCATTTGCTTTGAGAGCCTAACGTATCGCCCGGGATCTTCAACCGCGTACCACGTGAATCCATGACGGTAGCTAAACCAAATATGGCCGCCCAACCCAATTCCTTGGTGAACCCAGGCAATGAGCACGCACCAATGTCCTATGTAGAGAGAAAGAATGGCGTAGATGCTTGGGTGCACCAGCAACTTTGCATAGAGTTTCCATCTGGGCCAGACCAAGTGCCAACCAATCGCGGCCAGCAAGACCAAAGGGATCGTAGCGAGTGCAACGTCCAACACTACCAGATGGATACTTCGTGTCCCATTGAGTACCAGATACAGCGCCACGAATGGAACCGCAGCGTATGCGGTTCTCAAAAGAACTATAACGACGCGAGTCAGAATGGAATCCATTTGATAACAGTTGCCGTGTTGACGAACGGCAGGGTTCAGCGAGCCGAGACGATCGACTGTCCACTTCGTAGAATCGCGCAAGCCCGGCTTCGTTGCAACCCATGGTTCGTCGTGTTGATCGTGCTTGCAAGGGGCATCTGCGTTACAATACCACAGATGCAGATCGAACACGGAGTGAAACGAATGTCAATTGCAGAAACCGCAAAGCAAATCTACGAATCTGAATTACGCGAAACGCTGGAATCGGACCACCAAGACGAGTATGTGGCAATCGAACCCGAATCGAAAGCACACTTTCTAGGCAAGACGTTTCTCGACGCGGCAATGGCCGCCAAAAAAGCGTTTCCGGGTCGAAAGTCGTTTGTATTGCGAATTGGACACGAGGCAGCGTTCCATATTGGGGCGAGCGCCAAATGAATGGAGAGGTTGATGAACGGAATCGAACGCTCATTACGATTTCGGTCGCAAGGAGAATTGATGGTCCAGATAGCGATGTGGTCGCATGGATCGACACTGCGTTTGACGGTCACCTCGTATTCTCACAAAGCCTAATCGACGAGTTGGGTCTCGAATCGCTGGTCGAGACAGAAGCGATCCTTGCGGACGGCTCAAAGGTAGCATTGGAGACGTACATCTGTTTTGTCGATTGGTTTGGTGAACGCCTTCCAGTGCAGGTAATCGCAAATGAAGGAAGGTTCCCGTTGTTGGGAACGGAGCTATTGGCTGGACGCGAATTGAAGATTAGTTACGTCGCCAAAGAGTTGCATCTCGACTGATTAGACGAACCATTGTTTGCGAGTTCCTTATTCTACAGCAATCCTTGCTTGTACGCCTTAAACTCGCGTATTTGCGGTTCATGACGCAGTAAGCGGAAATGATTGGACCCCCCCAAAAGTGCTTCGGCTTGCAGCATTTTTTTGACAGCGACGAGTGACCCTGCACAAAAACCAAAGGTTTGGACAAAACAAGACTCGCGACTTCGGTAGAACTGGGAACGACGGTCGGTTGAGAGGTTTTGACAGGATGGCGCCGGACTACAGTGCGCAGAAAGCAGGTTGGCTGCAGTGTGATCGGAATCCAACGAGTCTGGCTTCTTCGTGTGCTCTGTGGCTTCGGGTCTTGTCTCCCAGGGCTGCATCTCGGCGGAGCGAGATGGCTGCTTTGCGGAAGTTGTGCAGCGGCGGTGTCCGAGCTAAGCATCCAGTTAATCGCAACAACCCAGCGCTTGGTGGATCTCTTGGATGACGGTTTCGTCCGATTCGGTGATAAGCCTTGCTTGTAGATGTTCATGGGCTGCGCGGTGCCGATCTGGCCTAGCGCCCACGCTGATGCTCCTCGCACAATCGGTTCGGTATCCCACAACCCTTTCTTCAACGCCGGTAGTGCAGGCGATACTTTGGAATTGCCAATCACAATGGCGGCGTTTCGCAAAATGCCACGGCGGCGGGTTCGCCACAACGGTGTCCGGCGGTATCGCGCTCGGAATTGTTCTTCGCTGAGCTCAAACAATTCACTCAGGTTCAGATTATCCAGCACGGCAGTTTCCAGCGGTGCGGTTCGACCCGGCTTGGTGTTCCATGGACAGACTTCTTGGCAGACATCGCAACCGAATAGCCAGTCACCAATTCCCGATCGCAATTCCATCGGTATGGGGGCACAGTGCTCGATCGTCAAATAGCTGATGCAGCGTGTGGCGTCTAAGACTCCGGCCTGTGGAAAGGCGTCGGTTGGACAGGCGTCCAAACAAGCCGTGCATGTTCCGCAATGGGATGCGCGATGAGGCTGGTCGATTGGCAATTCGAGATCGGTCAGCAAGCAGGCCAGAAAGAAGTAGCTGCCAATTTGCTTATTCAGTAGCAGGGTGTTTTTTCCGCGCCAACCAAACCCGGCCAGCTGCGCGAGTTCTCGCTCCATTAGCGGCGCTGTGTCGACCACGCCTCGTGATCTGGACCCGGGCGCCAAGTCGCCGAGGCGCTTGCAAAGCTGTTTTAGTTTGGGATGGATGGTGTCGTGGTAATCGATGCCGCCATGCGCGTAGCGGGCGATGCGGCCAGTGGCGATGGGAGACCCAGGAATCGAAGACCCGCTCCCGACCGCTACCGAGTCCGAGCGCTCTCGCTCGCGCGGGAGGGAGCTGTGGCGCTGCGCTGTAGGGCATGCTTAGCACAATGATCGAGCGAACTCCGTCGAGTACTGCGCTGGGGTGTCGATACGCCTCCAATCGATCGGGGATATAGGACATTTCGCCGGCGTAACCAGCTTCGATCCAGCGAACCAGATCGGTGTACCCAGTCGCTTCGACCGCCGGCGCGACTCCGCACCACTGCAGCCCTAACTCGGTGGCGTCGTTTCGCAGCGTGGCCAGGATCGATTCCGGATCGGTCAACGCAGGTTCTGCTTCACGCCCGGTCGATTCGCCAATCGATCTCGATTGGCTCGAATCGCGTGACGGTAATAGGTTTCCAGACACAATGCTGCCATCGAAGTGGTGTAGACGGTTCCACCATAACCACCCCACAGCGTATCGGAAGACCAGCTGCCGTCGGGCTGTTGGGTTGCCAACAATCGTTCTTTGAGGGCCTGGTTCCAACGCTGCCAGGCATCGTCCTGCAATTGGTGGAGTGCCAGCGTTGCGTAGTACCAGTAGTAGTAGTTGTCTTTTCCTTCTCCGGGCAAGTTTTGCAACAGATACCGCTCGGCTTCGGCGATTTCGGACTGCGGGCACATCGTGTCCCATCAACAGTCGCGTCGCCAGGGCTTCGGCAGTCATCGTTGGGCTGGCTCGTTCACCGGGACGATAGGAGGCGAGTCCGCCATGAGTCCCCATTCGTACGGTGCGCAGGAAGCGATTGACACCGTCGATGGATCGAGGATCGATCGGAATCTTCGCGCGATAACCAGCGTCCAACACCATGGCTTGCCAGCCCAGTTGGCTGAGGTCGCCGGGGTCGCCTTGCAAATATCGCCAACCACCAGTCGTGGGATGCTGCATACGACGGGTATGTGAGATCGCACGGCGAGCGCTCTGAGTGGCGGCTGGATCTTGGGTGATTGCCGCGGCTTCGCAGATCGCCAGTGCCGCCATGCCATGCGAATAGGTAGATGCGTAAACCGCTGCGTTACCCGCCAGTGAACCATCGGGCTTCTGATGTTGCATCAGGTAGACCAGGCCACGATAGACGTGGTCGGCATGTTCACCCTGTTGATGAGTGTGCCCTGCGCCCAACAAAGTCAGTAGCGAGAGCCCGGTGATCGCCGATTCGGCTCGCGTACCGGCCCCACCACGATTCAATCCCAATGGCGATCGTTCAACGCCGGCGCCCGAAGAACGTGGATCCCAGGCACCGTCGGGTCGCTGTGCGGCAACCAGAAACCGCAGTGCAGCGGCTACGGCTGCTTCGGTGTTGGCATCACCGCCGGTGGAAATGATCGCATTTGTCTTGGCCGATCCGGTGCGGTTGGCGAAATCGTTTTCTTGTTGCCCGGGAACCGTTTTAGCGGCGGCTTCGCTGACCGGCACCGATTTGCTTTGTTGAATGTTCGCAGCCAACGGTATGGGCGGAATCGATTCTGGTGTGGGATCGTCAAAGGCGCTGATCTAGCCACTCGTCCAACGCCGAGTCGAGAGTTTCGATTTGGCCGTGAAAGATCGGCCAACATGTCGGGGACTTGTGATTCGGGCGATTCAAGGGGTGGCGTTTGTTCGATCGATTCTTGGACCGGTTCGATCGGTTCTTCGACGGGTTGGTTGACCAGTTCCATCAAGTCCGAGATGGGAAGTGGTGCTACGGCAGCGATATCGTCTTCGCTGGCGGCGTCATCGAATTCCAAATCGGGATCGAACGTGGAGAACGAAATTGAATCGACACCACCGTCATCTTTCGGTGGTTCGACCGCTACCGTGCCCCCGCCAAATTGGGGCAAGAGTGGGACCAGGAACAATAACGCCGCGTGCAAAGCGATTGACAGGACCAGGCAAACCAGGCCTGCCTGGCGTCCCTGGCGTCGGCGGCGATTGAACAACCAAATCGTCGCTATCAGCAGCGCAACCGCCAAAGTGGCGATCGAATAGACAAGTCGTGGATCTGCCCATAATTGGGCGGGATCATTCAACGCCGCATCCTTTTGGTCGAGATTCCGACTTGATCGACACCACTTCGCGTGACTGCGTGCAAGACTTCAACCGTCTGTTGCAACGAACCTTCCGCCTCGCCACGGACAGCGACTTTCAGACCTGGATAGTTGGCATGTTCCTGACGGAGCGTCTCGGTCAGCTGGCCAAGCGTCATGGGCGTTTCATCCAGCGTGATGGTTCCGTCAACGGCAACGGCGACGATCCGCTCGTCTGGTGCTCTGGTGATCGAGCGCATTTGCTCCGACCATCGGCACATTGACTTTGATTCGACTCTCAGCTTCGCTGAATTTGCTGCCGACCATAAAGAAAATGACCAACAGGAAAACGACATCAATCATTGGAGTCAGATTGATGGTTGCGTCTTCGGTTCGTGGTCTGCGAATGGCCATAGTTTGTCTCTATTGAGCAGACGCTGCTTGCCGCAGGTGTTCTTGCGATCGTCCCGAGGCTAGCGTCCGCGGCTTAGGGATCATGCCGCGCGGCGTTTCTTGCGATTGCTGCCGGCGTTTTCTAGTCCCTCGGCAGAAATGCAATCGATCACGCGTTGGCACAACTTGTCGATTTCATGCAGGTAGTTATCCGATTTGGCACTAAAGTACATGTAGGCCAGATAGGCTGGAATCGCGACCGACAAGTCCGCCCGCCGTGGTGATCAGCGCGACGCTGATCCCGGAGGCCAACGTTTCTGGGCGGCCAATCGATTCGGTGCTGCTGATCGTTTCAAAGGCTTCGATCATGCCCAGCACGGTTCCCAACAATCCCAGCAGCGGGGCAACGTTGCTGATCGCATGAAAGACACGTAAGAATCGCTTCAGTCGCTCGCCGACTCGATCGCCAGCGTCCATCACGGCTTGTTCGACTTCTAACATCGGTCGTCCCCAGCGACGCAGGGCAGCGCGAAAAACCTCGGAAACCGGGCAATCAAATTCCTCGCACAACTCAGTTGCCTCGTCGTAACTTAATTGTCCATCTTCGACACACTCGGTAAACCGACGGACAAACGGTCGCGGAATGACTCGGCCGCGTCGCAATGTGATCAGTCGTTCGAATGAAAGTGTCAGTACGATCAGCGAACAGATCCCCAGCGGTATCATCAACCAACCACCTAGTAGCGATCTTTTTGACAAAGGCGGGGGTTTCCCAAGTTGCGGCTTCTGCTTCGGGGTCGGCAGCGGGTGGTTCGGCGGTATCCGTTTGAATGCTGGGGATCACTGGCGCCGCAGCAGTCCGATAGGTGGGCTGTCCGGCGGGCTGTCCAAAATTCGATCGACTGTAGTTTTGATTGATTGGGTATTGTCCAATTGCTGGATTCGGACGACATCAGCCAGAGCGATCCGATCGCTAGAACAAGCAGCGGGACAAGTCTCCAAAGGAGACCGGCAAAATGTTGCTGGGACGGACGGCGTAGCGGCGCTGCGAGAGTCGACCGGCTGTTGTTGGCCGTGATCTCGCCAGCGGGCTTGCGCCCCGCCACTAGCTTGAATGGGCGATGGTTCATCGTCGAATCGTTTGCGAGGAATTCGGTGCGTCGCCGTGACGCTGCGGTTCAATCGCCGCCATCCGCTGGCTGGCAAGCCGGGCGTGGGCGGAATCAGGGAAACGGTCTAGAAGGTTTCCGTAGCATAAGGCGGCTTCTCGTGTCCGCCCCAATTGTTCAAACGACTTCCCGGCCTGGACCAAAGCAGCGGACACCCAGCGGGAATCGCCATCGCCTGTCGCCGCAATCCCTTCGACCTGGCGGTATGCATCGATCGCGTCACTGAATTTTTGCTGCAAATAATAGGTTTCGCCGATCAACCACTGAGCCCTGGCTCGAATGCTAGCATCTACCGCAGTCGTCTGGGTGATAGAGCCAAGTGTGCTGCGGGCAGGATCGAATTGGGTCCGTCGGATTTGCAGTTCGGCGTCCAGCAGGTCGGCCAGGGCGACTCGAAACGCATCTTCGCCGGCGGCCTCTCGTGCGGCATCGATGCGTTGCTGAGCAAGGGGCGCGTTGTTGCCGACAGCGGTTTCGGCTTCCGCGCACCGCAGCAGCGCGGGAAAATCAGCAACGGATTCTTGATCGATCAGATGATCCCACCACAGTTTTGATTGGTGGACTCTGCCAACTTGCATCAGCGATTCGGCGAATAGTCGTTGGACGATTACGGAATTCGCCGGGTCGTCATCGGTTGGTTGAACCAGTTCGGCAGCGGTTGCCAACATTGACCAGCGTCCGGAACCGGCAGCCCACCGAGCGGTCGCTTCACGCGCAGCGGGCGATTCGGTTTCGGCCGAATCGTCAGCAAGACTTGGCGATAGTATCGCGACAGCAATTCGCTCGGCATCGGAATCGGGCAGGGTTGAAAGCAACTTTTCGGTGGTCGGGCCGCTCTGATCAATCTGAGTCAGTCGTTGGATCAAATTGGTCGTGGCCGCTGCGTCGTTTCGTCTGGTGGCTGTCAAGATTCCCAGCATGCAAAGATCGGCATCAAACTGATCCAAATCGTTTTTGTTGGCTTTTTGCATTAGCCATGATTGGACGGCATCTGGAATCAAGTCAGACGGCACGCGTTTGATAAAAGCGGACGACTTCGATTGCGGCTTGCGAATCGGGCCATTGATTCAGTAGCTGGCTGGCGGCGTCTTCGGCCGATTGTGTTTCATCGGCCTGGCGATAGCAGTCAATGCAAGTTCTGGCGGCGCCGGGGCTTCCGCATGCAACGGAAACTGTTGACAGAAATTCTCCAGTTTCTCGGCAGCTTCAAGGGGTTGATCGCGTCGTAACACCGCCGCCCAGGCGTCCCCCAGCATAGCGGTCGGCTGTTGCGAATCATCCGCATGTTGCTCGGCCATTGCGTAGGCTTGGCTGGCTGTGGTCGCATCACCCACCGCCAGGGCTCGCCCGCCGGCCTGCAAACAGACGTTTACGGCCAGTTTTCGCTGCTGTTCGGTGACGCCATCGGCTGCTTCCAGGACTGGTGCGACAGCAGCGACCGACGATTGGAAATTTTTCAACTGCGCCAACACGGATCCAGCCGCCAATCGCAAGAATACCAGCGTTTTTGCCGGTAGTTCGGACTCGGTGGTCCGGTTGGATGCGTCGATTGCTCGCTGATAGAACTCGGCGGCCTGCTCAAGCTGGCCGTCACGTTCCAAGGTTCGCGGAGCTTGGCCATTGGCATGATCAGCTGAGCACTAGCGTCAACATCTTCATCCAAATCACGTGCCAATTGCACGGCTTCAGCTGTCTTTCCCTGTCGGATCAATTGAATCAACGGACGAAGTTCCGGATCGATAGCCTGGGCATCGGCTTCCTGTTTATCGGCTCCCTGTGTTTTGCTGGCCGCAGTAGCGGTCAGGATCAGTAAGAGATATGCGATTGTGATCAGTCGGCGTTTTCGGCCCGACATGGCATGCCCAATGTTGATAGGTGAACAGAACGATTCACTTTTCTGATAGCGGAAAAATTGACTTCACCGCAATCCCGGCCGAAAAGTCATGTTCTATCTGTGGGCATCGGCTAGAATAGGTTCTGAAGTAGTGGAGGCTGAGCCTCACCTGTAAATTCCGTCCTAGATGCTCCGTCGAAACGATAGCGGCGGGAATCCGACACACACATCTTTGGTGATTGTCGTGCTACGCGGCTCAAGTGCCTACAGACGATTTCCGGTGCTCCATGATCCAACGGACGGGGCGATGCAGACTGAATCGACTGTCTATCTGATCCACGACGATGAACGGGTCCGAGAGCGGGCCCGGCATGTCGCCGAGAGCATGGGACTGGAATTGCGAGGCATCGAATCGGTCGAAGAGTTTGTCGAGCTATATGATGACGGCCGCGATAGTTGTCTGATCACTGATCTAAGACTGCAACAGGGCAGCGGATTAGAATTGCTGCGGGCAATTGAAGAGCAGTCGATATTTCTACCCTCGATTTTTGTGACGTCGGAGGCGGATGTTAAGACGGCGGTGGAAGTGATGCGATGTGGTGCCGTAACTCTGCTAGAGATTCCATTTCATGATGATGATCTTCGCGATGCCATTGAACAGGGGATTCGCCGCGATGCATTGGAGCGGAACAACAACTTGCGCCGTCACACAATTCGAGCCCGAATCAAGGGTCTGTCTGACAAGGAACGTCAGGTTCTGGACTTCGTCGTCGTCGGATTGGCGAACAAAGTGATCGCGAAACGGCTGGGGGTTAGCATTCGCACGGTCGAAAGCCGACGCCAGGCAGTCTTTCAAAAAATGCAAGTCAACTCGCTTGCCGAACTCGTCCGCTGTGTGGTGGAATCGGAAACCGGCGAATTCTGAATTGCTACCCACGCGTGTTCATCAATATCATCGCGACCGTCGTCTGACACTGGTCCGCCTTCAAACCAGTTTGGCTATTGGTTTACATCGATCCGCTTTTCCGTTGCCAAGACTGTATCCCAGCCAGTTCGACGGGCGTATCCCCTGATGGGGATGCTGCTCTACAGCGGAGCCGGCAAGTCACGACGCGAAAAAGCGATTGCCGCGACAATGTAGAAAAGGGTTCCAAAGGCAAGCAGGATCAATGGATAAACGATCGGCGCAAACATCGCGTCGGGCAGTTCGCGTTCGAAGCTCCAGGGTGCATTCAACCCGTACTCTGGGATCAAGGCAGCGACATTCTGCGGCTTATAGCAGGTGATAAACGTAAACGATCTCAACCAGGCCAGCGTCTCAGTTGCCTTGCCCAGTCCAGTCATGACGACTTGGATCACGTAAAAACCAATCACCGTCCCGACCGTACGCCAACGATACCGATCGAAGGCACTGCACATCGATGCCAAGCCGAGGATGAAGTATCCGTAGGCAAATAGGTGAAATGACGGTGCTGCAAAGTTCCAAGCATCGACTCGATCTCGCAATGGCACAATCTCTTTGGTCGGTTCGGCGACCGAAAGGGGCAGGTTCAAATTGAATAGCGGAATCTTCAACGATGGAGGGGGGATGGATTCCGCGACGGTTGTGAATTGGATTCCGATTGCGATTCCAACCCATACCAACAAACATAGGAGGGCCAGCCCGATGATGGAAACAAGAGCATGTGACCACAACAATGTTGTTCGGCGAACGGGTTGCGCTAGTACCATCTCGAGAGTTCCACGTCCCAGTTCACCACTGACAACGTCGCTACCGCGTGCGACACACCAAATCACAACGCACAGAATCACAACGGGCTCGTCATAGGTCATCCCAACCCGGCCGGGATAGGTGAACATCGCATCAAAATCGATCGGGGCAAATCGTTCAAATTCGCGTAACTGTTCGACGATGGCTTTGAACTGTCCCATGTCCAACAGGCTAACGACCCAAACGCGAATCCAGGCGAACGCGAACAACACCAAGCCACACGCCAAGAACAACGCCATCGACTGGCCGACGTATTTACGAATCAGGACTCGATCCAGTATCACGATTTGATCTCTGTGCCAGCATGAACTGAATCGTAAATGGTTCTTAAACCAAGCGGTTCGACACGAACTTTTTCCAAGTTCAAGGAAGTGATCCACGACAACATCGGTGCCAAATCACCCGCGGTGTCGATTTGGACGTGGGTGGTTGTACCCTGGGTAACTTCATGGATTTCGACGCGATCGCGCAGTTCGACCGGAACATCGATTTTCGAGCCGTTCGCTGCCGCGGTGATCCGATGGCGCTGAAACAGGTCACGCATCCGCAATTGATGGGCCAGCAAACCTTGGCGCAGAAAAACAACCTGATCACAGGTGTCTTCGATCTCCGAGAGAACATGCGATGAAAAGATTACGGTTCGGCCCTCGTCTCGGGCGTCCAGTACTAGTCTCAAGACGGCACCACGAACCGTTGGGTCCAGATTGGCGGTCGGTTCATCCAAAATCAACAATGGCGTGGTCAATCCGAGCACGACCGAAAGAGCCAATTTCTGTCGCATTCCGGTCAACATGAACCCAACACGTCGACGCGTGTCTAATTCCAGCAAGTCGGCCACATAACGGCTACGATCCAAATCTCCAAATGGATGCATGTCCGCAAAGAACTTCATGACACCAGCACCACGCATGTGTCCGGGCACCCGAGCATCCCCAGGTAGGTACGCGACGCGTCTGCGGAGTTCAACGCCGTCAATCATGGCGTCGCAACCATCCAATTCGCAGCGACCATGGGTTGGTTTCAAGAATCCAAGCATCAGCCGTATCAGCGTTGACTTACCGGCGCCGTTGGGGCCCAAAAGACCAAAAATCTCATTGCGTGGTACTGCGACATTGCAATGGTCAAGCGCCGTGAAATCCCCATATCGCTTTGTCAGGTCGTATGTGCGTACGATATCATCCCCAACATCCGTGGACGCTGGAGCCGCGGCGTGATCTTCGAGTGACTCGGTCGATTGGGAAGTTTGACTCAACGAACGTGCTCGGAAGTGAATGGAACCACAATCGGAACTTGCATGACCATAAAAGATAAATCGCGTCCCGCCAACGACACTCAGTTACCGCGTGGTTTCCGCTTCGCCGGCGTGACCTGTGGAATCAAAGCTAGCGGCAAGCCAGACCTGTCCTTGATTATCGCAGATTCGCCCGTCGTTGCAGCCGGGGTCTATACACAAAATCAAATTGTCGCAGCCCCCGTTGTACTCTGTCGCCTACGGACGCCGTCCAATTCCATTCGGGCTGTCGTGGCCAATAGCGGGAACGCCAATGCGTGCACGGGAGGGCAGGGGATGACCGACGCCAAAGAAATGTGCGAACTTGTCGCCAAGCAGCTGGGCTGTGACGCTGAACAAGTGCTGGTCATGAGCACCGGTGTGATCGGTCAAAATTTGCCCATGGATGCTGTTCGAACCGGAATCCACGCTGCGGGCAAAGCTTTGGGTGACGACCTGGCAGCCTTTCAGCGGAGTGCCGATGCGATTCGAACAACGGACAGAGACCGAAAAACGGTTTTTCGATCGGTCTTCTGTGATGAAGCCACCTATTCGATTGCGGCGATGGCCAAGGGGGCTGGAATGATCGCTCCCAACATGGCGACGATGCTGGGAGTCATCCTAACTGATGCGCCGCTGTCTCCAGCCGTGGCACAAAGCTTGCTTGTCGAAACAACCGAGAAGAGTTTCAATCGCGTCAGCGTCGATGGCCACACCAGTACCAATGACACACTGTTGTTGCTTAGCAGTGGTCAGGGAAAATCGCTATCCGGGGATTCATTGGAGCAGCTTCGCAAGCAGATCGAAGAGGCCGCGATTGAATTAGCAAGAATGTTGGTTGCCGATGGTGAGGGGGCGACGCATGTGATGTCGATTAGAGTTACCGGAGCGCAGGACAACCAATCTGCCCAGGAAATCGCCAAAGTCGTAGCGGCCAGCCCGCTGGTCAAGACTGCCATCACCGGCGCAGATCCAAATTGGGGCCGGATCGTTTCTGCGGCGGGTAACGCGGAGGCAAGAATCGATCCAGAGAAAACGAGCTTGACGATTCTTGGAACGACGATCTTTCACAACGGCGCACCACAAGAATTTGACGCCGCAGCGCTCAATAAAAAAATGCAGGAAGCCGCCGAGGTAGCGATTGAATTGACAGTCGGTGCCGGACCGGGTGAAGCGGATTATTGGTCAAGTGACCTGACCACCGAATACGTTCTTTTCAATTCTGAATACACAACATAGCGAGTTGTGTTGGCAACTCATTGGGTGGCTGGCGGTCGAGCGTCAGCGAGCCCCCAGTCTTGTCGCCTACAAACGATCGATGTAGTCCAGAAAGTGTTCGAAGCTGGGTGTTTTCAAGTCAACCACTTTGGCCAAGTCATCCCATTTTCTCAGCAGCACTGAATTCTTCCAATTTGGTGAGCTCTGGAACTCGGCCACTTCGTCATCCGACATCATTCCACCCTGCAGGTGGAAACTGACGACCGATGGTTCGGACAGCAATCCGAAGTATTCGGGATCGACCGTGCAGAGGTAGCGTTTTGCTGCAACATGTTGACGGACTGGTTCGGTGACTGACGAATCAAAATGTTGCTCCAAAAAACGATAGCCGCTTGTCTCGTGATGATCGTCAATCCCCTGCTCGGGCGCGTCGTCAGGCAACTCATGCAACAAATGTCCAATGTCATGTAGTAGTGAGGCAACGATCAGCGAGGGTGGCGAATCGTGGTCTTCGGCCAGCATCGCGCATTGCAAGGCGTGTTCCAGTTGCGTGACGGGTTCACCGCCATATTCCGAATCACCTCGCTTGGCAAACATGTCTGCGATGGTTGACTTGATATCCATGCGATTTGTTCCATGGCATGAGTACGAAGAGGCTAATCGAGTGCGGCGGCGACGACGGCACGCGATTTTTCTAAACCTTCGACCGCGACTTCCATTGCGTCGCGGTTCCAGTAACTAGGGTTGAACAACTCCAAAGAAAACGTTCCCCGAAATCCGTTGTCGACCAGTTGGCGAATGATCCGCGGCAATGGGCAGATTCCATCTCCGGGGAATACTCTGTCCTTATCGCTGATCTGGTCTTGCGGCGGATCGGCGGGATAGTCGTTGATATGAAAACAATGCATTCTCGATGCTTCGATCAAGTCCAACGACACGAAATCGTTTCCACCCTTGTAAATGTGATAAAAGTCGGGCAGTACACAAGCGTCGGGATGCGCCGCTTCCGAAGCGACGTAGGCGACCTCACTTAGCTTGCTAAGAGTGGGAGAAAATCCCCATAGTTCTAATTGAGGTACCACCCCCACTTCGTCGCCTACCTCAAGCAGTGCTCGATAGCGTTTGGCAATCTCCGGCAATGGTGGACTCGTATCGCCACTCCCGTGCGCGCCGACGGGCGGCGCGGCCATTCGGGTGCCTCCGATCGCGCTGACTAGTTCCATGTCATTGCGTGCCTGTACAAGTGCGGCAGCGCGGGCGTCGTTATCGTCGACGATCCACTTCGCGAATCCGATCGCACTGTCTACCGTGATTCCTGAATCAGCGATCCGCTGCTTCAAGTCCGCCAAGCTACCCCCGTCATCGGCGTACTTCCTGATATCGCCGATCCATGGCTCGATCCCGTCATAGCCGGCTTTGGCAGTCAATTCGACCTGTTCGGTGATCGAAAGTTTTTGGCCGCGTACCGTACTAGTATTCAGAGCGAAACGCACAGGATATTGATTGGCTGTAGGTATGGCTGCGGGGACGGATCTGGTGGCGGTCAAACAGACGGCAACGCCGGCGGCTTTGATCAGATGACGGCGATTCATCATAGAGTGAAAAATCCTGTTTGGCACATCGCATGTCCGCAATCTCAAGCGGTCAATAATGCGGATTCAATTGAAGTGGAATTCACCAGAATGACTGGTCTTGATCATGCGGACCAGGAATTTTGGCGAATTCCCTTACCAACCTGCCTAGTATAGACGCCGATACTCGGCGATTGCCAGCTGTTGTAGCCGTCCATCGAGAACGTCGATAGCCATCAGATAGGCGGAGCGGGCCGCCGATTTGTCGCCCTGTTTGAAACGTCGCCGAGCGAATCGCACCAACGATTTTCCTTCTTCTGTTCTCAAGGCCGCTTTCGCGCCGCCCGCGCGTTGTTTGGTTAAGAACTCTTTGGGGTCGCCACCAAGGATTTGACGATCCATCTCATGTAGATCGATGATAGTCGGAGTGACCATCGCGGCGGAGTTCCCAAGGCTCTGTCCGAAACTACGATTGAGACCCCGTCGCGAGGTTCCGCTGGCCGAACGTTTGACGCCGCCCAGGTATCCGGTTCCGCTGTCGGGAACGACAACCGTTCCCGAATAGGAAAACGAAGAGAAAGAAGGGAGTTGAATGACCGAGGGCGTTTGCGCCGCAGCGTAAGTGGGAAGACTGGCAAGTAGCAAGCCAATCACAACGACTGGAAACAGTTGGCGGCGCATCGATACCCCTCGGTTACTCGGTCGTATCTTTCCGTTTGTCACCAAAGACACTATTGAACTTCTGGACCTTCTCTCGGACGACGAACTTGCAATATCCGGCGTTTGGATTCCATCGGTAATAGTCTTGGTGATATTCTTCGGCCGGGTAGAACTTGTCAGCCGGTTCCAAACGTGTCACGATCGGCGATCGAAATTCTCCCGACTTGTTTAACTTGTCGATGTAATGTTCTGCTGATCTGTTTCTGTTCTTCATTGTGGTAGAAGATCGAACTTCGGTATTGCGGGCCCTTGTCATTGCCTTGCTGGTTCAGAGTCGTGGGGTCATGAGTTTTGAAAAAGACCTTGAGCAATTCTTCGTAAGTTGGTTTCGGTTGGGTCGTAGTAAATTTCGACCGCTTCGGCATGGCCGGTGTTCTTGGCACAAACTTGTTCGTAAGTTGGATTTTTCGACATGACCGCCGATGTAGCCTGACACGACATCATTGACGCCTTTCATCCGCTCGAAAACCGCTTCGGTACACCAGAAGCATCCGCCAGCCAAAGTCGCGACAGCTTCTTTTGGCCGGTTCGCCGTCAGGCGGTTCGTTGATTCGGTCGACACAGGTGATGCTCCGGATTGTGCTTGCACGGGATTGTATGTCAGAGATGCAAACAATGCGGTCGCGATGGCGATCGCAGGAAATTGATCGGTTTTCACGCTACACTTCTCTCTTTGACATGCGTCTGGAAACTTTGCACATTGCTATCAGATCTTTCTATCATAGGCAATGGCCCATCTAGCCAGGGAAACCGCCAATTGACAAACTACTTTGATTTTAGGCATTCCGTCGCCGATGACGAGATCGATGCCCAGGGACATGTCCACAATCTGAATTATTTGCATTGGACGCTTGGTGCCGCGTGCTGCTCATGTCAAGCAGCAGGGCTGGGACTCCAAAGCGGCGTTGGCAGCGAGGATTTGGCTGGGTTGTCCGGAATCACGACATCAAATACTCGGCCGCCGCGTTGGCAGGTGACGATTTGATCATCCGCACTTGGGTCAGCGACGTTTCCCCGTTTGCGTCGATGCGAAAATATGCGATCTGCCGCCCATCAGATAAAACTGTTTTGGCACGAGCGGAAACTCGTTGGGTATTCGTCGATTTGTCGGTTCGGAAGGTTGTCAAGATTCCGCCGGAGGCGATGAAGCCGGATTGACCGTCTGCGATCCCACCACCACCATTGCCGTGGGCTGAATAACTCCTTGATCGAACGCGAGGGCTTACCGTGTCCGTCTCGTGGCGGCGCGACATCGTCAGCCAACTCAGCGGGATTACGACCCGGTGTCAGTGATCGCCGCAAAGCACTTTTCCTGCCGGCGCGGCCGATCCACAATGTCACCGGAGTCTCGCCACAGTTTCGGTAGCGTTTGACAAGTACCGCCGGATCGTGGTCAGTTCCGCGGACCTTGATCGTTTGAGGATAGACATATGCGCAGCGAAGCTCGCGGCGCAATTTTCGATCGTCACAGGCTCCAGTCCAGAATAACTTCGCCACGTGTCGCGAGCAGCATTCAACTGCAGAAGTGAGTTCATCGCCCGTCAAGAAACCAGAGGCGTGGTGCAGCAATCGCAATTCGTGATCCGCGCGAAGCTCTCCGTCAGCCCCGCGGCGCGAATCGCGGGGTCCGGATCAATCAGCAACTTCAAAGGTACGTTTGCTGTTCCAAGTGGTTCGTCGCTACAGGATCGAGTCCGATACCAAGCAGTCGTTCCGTCGGCGCCAATCGACAGCCGCCGACCGTTCATTCGGCTTTAAACCTGCTCGCTCGATCGCCAACCCTGTCAACAGAGTACTGTTCGCGAACGCGTTCTTTGCAGCGAGATCCAACAACGATGGCGATGCACGGTAGATCGCGGATCAAGGTCGGCGGCCGGTGCCAGTTTTACCAGGGCCGCATCTGCGCCGCGCGATGATTCGGCAAACCTCGTTCCAAGTGGGACGGTAGTGTGCCGGTTGGACCGTCCGTCCACGATCGCTCCGTCGATCCGGGTCGATATGAATCGACGCATCGATCGGGAATGGCGATCGAGCTGACATCTGCACAGCGAACACTTGCCGTTGGCGGGTCACAAACTTGTGACAGGTTCGCTCTAGCCATTTCCATCGAGTTCAGAATCCGAGTCGACCGCTATCACTGGTCCGCGTCGTGCCAGTTCGATGGCATCACCGCCGATTCCGCAACAGAGATCGAATACCAAACCGTCACCAAACCACGATGATTTCAGTCTGCGCGACTTGCCAAGGAGTCGCTTGTTGCAACGATCGGCGGGTCACCAGCCAGTCGCCTGGTCCAAACTTTTTGCTGGCCCGGTTGGCTAAGTCCACGTTCAAACCGGGATCAGCAGTAGAGTCGCGACGGTCCGTTTGCTTTTGATGACATGGTTGCTCGGATTGTACGCGATCTGGCAATCAATCGGACCACAACAGGTTTCGATACTCGCACTGGATTTGGCTTAGACGATGTTTCGATCAATGACCATAGATCGGTCTGTCCTTCCTCCCAAAAACAAAGATCATCAAGAACATGTTCCCAAAGCTTCAGAAACGCTGCGATTCTAGCGGCTGCAGTCGGCGGTCCCTACGTTGCGACACGAAACCGAACATGGGACGCAATGCGATCTCGACATTGACCAGCAGCTTCCCGGCCAGACGAGTACCAGGTCAGCGAGACTTCCTATCATGACGGCCGCGGATCCAGCGTACGCGAATCATTCGCATTACGAAGTCGAAAATCTCCGACGCAACAATCCGATCGCGTTATCGATATCAAGCGCGAACTTGCTCAGAAGCTTGGCGGTGTGTCATCCGACGCCGGCGCAGCACCACGGTTGGTCGGCGCACCGGTCAAAGATCTTCGCGAAGTTTTGCGATTTGACATTTCACCCTCGTTGGGTGTTCGATCGCTTTTCAAGAGTCAGTACAGTTCTTTCCGATTTGCAATTGGAAGGTTTGCGGGTGCCGATTGTGACCGGCACCCAAGCCGATAGATCTGGCTGGAACGACTGACCTACTATTTTGACCGCGGTGACAAGCTACAACGGGTGACGATTCATGGTTTTACTGGCGAACCCGATCCTTGGTCAATCTTCTGACGGAGAACTACGGCCTAAGCCACACTCCGTCTCTGGAAGCCGGCGTCTACACCAAAAGTTGGAATGGCGTACCGGTACACTTTCTGCGACTGACGCATGCTCCGGTTGTCTACTCGGACGCGATTCATCAAAAGTACACGATCTTTCTGGAGTTGAACCAACCCAATTTGGCCTATGGAATCAGTCCGGAAGCGACAGCGAATTGTCAACTCTGACCGTCAAAGTGGACGCTGGTAGTCGGCGATGGTAAACTAATGGCATCTGGTCGAGGCGAATGTTGACCATCGCCAACGCCAGTCCCGCCGTTAGCCTCATGATCGGGGCAATGGTCCATCCATCGTCCGATCGTTCGGAGTACGTGCAATGGGAGCAGGTTGGTACTACATGGCCAACGGATGGATGCGAAAGGGACGTCGGGTTGGCCCCATCACGAAGCTGATTTGCTGGAACGCATCGACAAAGGCAAAATTTTGCCGCATACGCTGCTGCAAAGTTCCAAAGACCAAAGGCAAAGTGGGTGCCGATGAATTCCGTCGGACCCGCGATGAATCGCTGGCGAGCGTCGCATCCTGATGACAAGACCTAGAGCGACAACCAACAGTAGCCGGTGATTTGAAGCTTACCAATCTGCCGCCGACTATGCCGCGATCGCGGTCGCTCCGGTGCTGATCTTTATCATGATCAGTGCGCTGGCGAATTTCTTGGTGCTGATTTTGTATCAGCGGTGGATTCCCACAGCGGGTTGCCTGGACACTGCTGATGTTCACGATGGGCTCGGTCGCGATCGCCAGGATTGCGATTGAACAGAGTCGCGTCTATTCGCTTGGGCTACGCTGCGGCCTTGGGTGCCGCGACTTTTGTTGTGATGTCCCAATTCGTCGGTTCGCCACTATTCTGTGCGTTCATTTTGGTTGTGATCGCCTATCTGGCCGATGTGATCGTTCGAGACTGCACGATCATCGATGACGACGTTGACGCCAGTGGCGAAGGATTGATCGACGCCGGGCGATTGTTTGTAAAAGAGCAAGATCGATGGTGAATCATCACAGGCTGACGAAGCAGAAACGACATCAGCCAGGACGAACCGTGATGTATCTGGCATTGGTGCATTGCCGCTGTTCGGCCTCGGACAGTTCATGCTTCGCGGAGACACGGGTTCCTGGACGCGCGCACAAATGTTCCTGGGCTTCTATCTTTTCGCGGCCTTGGCTTTGTTGGTTACGACTAGTTTTCTTGGATTGCGCCGGTACTTGCGGCAACGTGACGCTGAAATGTCTTCCGATGTGACCGTCTCTTGGTTGGGCGGCGGTATCGCCATCATCGCAGCGGTGATGTTGATTGCTTACATCGCTCCGATACCAGGACAAGTCTTGGCATCGATTGAGTTCCCAAAGTTGACTGGTGATGCAGAAGGTACGACCGCTAGTGAATATGGCTGGGGTGACGAAGGTGCCGATCAATCGCTCGCCGAGGCAGCGACGACTGCAAATGATCCAAGTGCGGACCAAAAGGAGATGCACAGTGAGACCATGAAGGAGGGTGGTGAAGCGGGCGACGTTGGCGATGGAAATCGACAAGATGGACCTGCCGGCAAGCAGGCAGGTGGTAAGAAAAAATCACCTGGCGCCGAGGGTGAATCCAAGAGCGAATCTAAACAATCACAGGCGGAGAACTCATCAGGCGACAAGCAAGAATCAGCGGAGCAGGGTAAGGGCGAACAGCAGCGGTCGGAGTCTCAATCGCCGGGTGACACAAAGCCAAATCAGAAACCTCCGGGTGACGAATCACAACAGAATTCGCAGCCCGACGGTCGTCCCGAGGATTCGTCAACACCATCACAGCGGCCCAGCGCTACCGAGGCACTATCGAAACTTGCCGACGGTTTTGGTTCACTCGTGAAATTGTTGGTTGTTCTGGCACTGGCCGCGGTTGTGATTGGGTTTCTATGGAAGAATCGAGACCGTTTCCTGGAATGGCTGCGCAGACCTGCTGAATGCAGATGAACCCGACGAAGGCGACAGTTGGGAAGAAATCGTTTTGGAACCAGCGGACGCCGCCCCGTCCCTTTTCCTCGTTTAGAAATCCGATTGGCACGGAATCAGATCTGCGCCGGGTGGTGGTGGTGACGTTTCAAGCTTTTGAGGCCTGGGCACGAGAACGGGGGGCGTCGCGAGGAAAAGATGAGACGCCGTCGGAGTTCGTTCGTCGTGTGGCGATTTCGGTACCGAACGTCGGAACTCCCGTTGCCGATGTCGTCGATGCTTACAACCGAATCGTCTACGGACGCGGGCGAGCAACAAAGCAGGATGTTGAGGCTGCAAGTAAAGTCTGGCAACTGATGCGTTAGCGACGATAATGGCGCATGGCGTCGTTTGCGAAATGGCAGGGTCGGTTCACACTGACAAGTGCGGCGCGTCGCTAGTGGCCACCCGATCTACATCTCGACGCACGATCGCATTTGCAGAAAAGATGTAGGCCTGAACGTGTTCTGGTAACTCTCTTGAAATTGTCGCTACTAGTACAGATCGTGGACCACGAAACACATGGAAACTCGCTATCTGTAATTCGGTGTGGGTGGCCGATAGTCGCTAAGCTTGACCGATTGGAACCACTGAATGGTCTCTTTTAATCCATCTGCAAGTTTGGTGGTCGGTTCCCATTTCAGGTGTTTTCGTGCCAGTGAAATGTCTGGACGACGACGTGTGGGATCGTCCGCCGGAAGCGGCATCTGAACGAGTTTGCTTCTAGAGTTCGTGATGCCAATGACTTTTTCGGCTAGTTCCTTGATGGTGAACTCGTCTTGGTTGCCAATGTTCACGGGGCCGATGAAATCGTCTTCATTGTTCATCATGCGAATGATCGCTTCGACTAAGTCATCCCGATAACAGAATGATCGTGTTTGCGATCCGTCACCGAAGATTGTGATGTCGGTGCCCGCAATCGCTTGACGAATGAAGTTCGAAACGACGCGGCCATCAAAAGGATGCATTCGTGGCCCGTAAGTGTTGAAGATCCGGACGATTCGAACATCAACTCCATTGCTACGGTGATAATCCATGAACAGTGTTTCGGCGACACGTTTGCCTTCGTCGTAGCAAGCTCGTATGCCGATCGGGTTCACACTGCCGCGATACGATTCGACTTGTGGATGGACCTCGGGATCGCCATAGACTTCGCTGGTGCTGGCCTGCAAGATTCTGGCCCCGCAGCGTTTGGCAGTCCCCAGCATGTTGATCGACCCCAAGACGCTGGTTTTAATCGTCTTGATCGGGTTGTATTGGTAGTGGCCTGGAGCGGCCGGGCAAGCCAGATTGTAGATCTGGTCCACTTCCAGAAAAATTGGCAGCGTGACGTCGTGCCGAATCAGCTCAAAATTGGGTTTCCCAAGTAAATGGGCGACATTTGACTTTTGGCTGGTGAAAAAATTGTCGAGACAAATAACATCGTGTCCCATCGCGACAAGTCGTTCACACAGGTGCGAACCAAGGAATCCCGCCCCTCCGGTGACTAGTATTCGCTCAATCATTACGTAAAACTCCTGGTTCTGTCATGTCAGATAATGCGTCAAACTAACCGAAGAATCGAATGGACCAACAGTCCGAAATCAAGCACCCGCCGCTTCAACTAGATCAAGAATGGGCCAATGCGTTGACCCATGGAATCGGAGTCGTTGTCACCCTATTGGCAGGTTGCTATTTGGTCTTGCTGGCTGGCGAACGATCCGTTGGCATGACGATCGCCTGTATCGTCTATATCGCCGCGACGCTTGGGCACCTATCTCTTTTCGACACTTTCGCACATCGTTCGCCAGCAACCCATGTTGAACACGCTGCGGGCTTGGGATCAGGCGATGATCTACGCGATGATCGCGGGAACCTATACGCCATTGATGGTCAAATATGCGTCGGAGCCAACTCGAATGCTGTTGCTGGCGGTCATGTGGGCTGCCGCCGGAGCCGGATTCTTTTCGAAAGTCGGTTTGAAGCATCGGGTTAATTCATCGGGCACGATTTCGTACTTGTTGTTGGGCTACTTGCCAGCCCTGGTCTTGGCCAGTCATGTTCCCACCGCCATCGCGGGCTGGATGGTGGCGGGCGGGATCGTCTACTCCGATTGGTGTCGTGTTTTTAATGAACGACGCCAAGATCGATACCTGCACGCGGGCTGGCACCTGATGGTCTTGCTGGCTTCAGCATGCCATTTCTTCGGCATGCTGGTTGTGGTCCAAGCGTAGGTCAATGCTGGGTTTCGTCGCGCATCGACCAGCTTGCGCATACCCTGCCAGTCGCGAGATGCGGTTGTGTGGCTGTGCCAGTTCTTCGGCACTTGGTTGATAGCGATATTGCATCAAATAAGCGTCTTCGTCGGTATCATCATAGAAGTCACGTAGCACCGAAATCGCTTTGAAACCAATCGATTTGAAGAACAGCTGAGCCTCCAGGTTGGTTTCGCGAACTTCCAACATGATCCGATTGCGGCGTTCTTGTGAAAGTTTGCCCAACAGCTTGGCCAGCATCGCTTTGCCGACTCCGCCGCGGCGATGGTCAGGATGGACAGCAAAATTCAGCACATGCAAGCGGTTCTTGTGCAGTTCGTAAATCATGAAACCGACAACGCCCTCTTCGTCTTCGGCGACCATGCCGATGCAATTGCGTTGACGGAAACAACGGATGAAATCGTCTTCGTTCCAAGCGAACTCGAAACACGCGTTTTCGATTCCTAAAACAGCTGGCATGTCACGCCGGATCATCCAGCGAATATGTACAGCGACAGAAGTTGGCTTGGTTTCCACGACGGACTCCTTTCCTGCGAAATACCCAATCATCGGACTCGCCGGCGCGATTCCAATTTGCCTCCCTGCTCGTACTGGGCGAGCAGGTCGGAGATTAGCAGAACCGGGAAACCGCACCAAGACGAAAATGTTCAACAAAACACCTGGTCCGAAGCATTTTATTGGTTTCGTCTTTGCCACCCCAATTGATCCAGTCAGGTTCTCAATGTATCGACCCGGGGCTGGCCTGGTCAGCGGTTTTACCAACTGATTTCGCCGAAAATCCAAAGCGAGTCGAGATTCGTGTCCATCCGACGTTTTCGGTGGCCCGGGAATCGACTACCAGCGCAGTCCAAAGCGTTCGCCACCGGTGTCTTGGTTGTTGCCACCCTTCAAAGGTCCAGCGTGCGAAGGTCTGATGCTGGGCTCGCGCTGTGGTTCCTCTGTTTCGTCTTCGTTGGTTTTTGAGTTGTCTGTCACCGCCACTTGCTGCGCCGCTTTCATTGACAGAGCGATCTTTTGGGCTTCGCGATCAAAGCTAAGTACTTTGACTTCGACTTGTTGGCCTTCGCTGACGAACGCGTCCACTTTCGATACTCGATGGTGCGCCAGTTCGCTGATGTGAACGAGTCCCTCGATGCCCGCGGCCAAGTCGAACAAAACAACCGAAGGCGGCGATCTTCGTGACGGTTCCGTGGTGAACGCTGCCAACGGCAAACTCAGCTTCAGCGGCATCCCAAGGATTGTCCAGCAAGTCGCGATAGGACAGGCTCAACTTGCCGGTTTCTTTGTCGATCGTGTCAATCTTGACCGTTACTTTTTGTCCAATCTCCAGGACTTCGCTGGGATGCTTCACTCGATCCCAACTCAGTTTGCTGATATGGATCAAGCCATCGACGCCGCCCAAATCGACAAACGCACCAAAGTCTTTGATGCTGCGAACGATGCCTTCCATTTCGACACCTGGCTCAAGCTTTTCGAGCTGTTCCTTGCGTTTCTCTTCGCGTTCCCGTTCCAATACGGCACGGCGGCTAAGTACCAAATTGCCGCGGCGCTCACTTGCCTCTGTCACGATGCAAGCGAATTTCTGATCGACAAACTCGCTGGTGTCTTCAACACGATATTCGCTGATTTGACTGATCGGAATGAAGCCTTTGACACCACCTACCTTGCACTCCAGTCCGCCGGCATTGCTGCCTGTGACCGTTGCTTCGACAACAGTACCTTCGTCCAAGTCTTCCCAATCGGTGACTTCGACGGCGCTCCCGGGAAGACTGCATTGGTACAATCCGTCTGCGCTGTTGACGCCGCGTACAATCACTTCGACTGTAGATCCGACGACCGGCTCCGCTTTGAACTGCACGAAGGGGATGGCTCCTTCGTCGGGTCCGCCCAATCCAACGAAGACAGTGTCTTGGTGGATCTTTAGCACTTGCGCATGAATACGTGCGCCGTCGTCCAGGGGCTCTTTGCGATCCGGCATGCCCGCAGGGCCGCCTAACAATAGATCAACATCGGCTTCGGCAAGTGCCGCGTCCAATTCGGCTTGAATATCGTCGGAGAGTTCGCCGCGCGTGCTCGGAACCGCGACTTTGTTCGGTTTCGGTCGTGCTGCCGGAGGTTTTGCGTTCGCCTCTTTCGCTGCGGTAGGTTTGCCGCCGGCACCTTTTGGCCGTGGACCCTTATTCTTCTTCTGCGCTTCTTTCGCTTCGTCCGCGGCGACCAATTGTTCGGTACTGACCGTCGGCGAGGCTGGTTTTGCCACACCTAAACCACGCGCGGCCAAGGGGCCGCTTCCCCGACCTAACTTGGTGGGCGCTGACACCGGCGGTCCAGCATTTTCCGGCGACGTTGTCACTTGATCGGGTGACTCGGGTTCGGCAGCAGATGGTTCCGATGACGGAGCGTTGTTTTCGCCGGTGCTCATCAAATTCGCTTAGCAGAAAAGTGTCGAAAGAAAGGCTGTTGACTCAGACGTTTAGTCTAGCAATCGGTCGCCCTGGCCGGTAGCCTTCGCATTTGACATTCAACACTGGGGAGCCTAGCGAGATGCCGCAGATAGATTCGTTTGCCCGCGACCGATTGGACGTTCTGCCCAGCCTGATTTTGACCTCCGTGATTGATTCGGAATTGCCAGGATTGGGCGGCGGGCCACAAGACAGCCGGCTGGCCGCCGCAATCGCCAAATCGACAAATCAGGAGTGGACCGATGTGGACGATTCGGCAAGATCGTTGTGCCAGAGCGGACTGTGGCTATTGGCCGGTGACTTGGACCGCAGTCACGATATCAGCCAAAAAAGCGAGTCGGCTGAGGGAAGCTTTTGGCACGGGATCATGCATCGACGCGAGGGAGATTTCGGGAATGCCAAATACTGGTTCCGCCGTGTTGGAGCCCACCCGCTGTTCGAACAACTTGCGGAATTGACCGGCGGTGTTTACGCCGATCCGTATGATTTCATAGACGATTGCAGCCGCGCCGTTGGGCAAGGAGGCGAACCTGAACAAGGTTGTCTGCTGGCCCAGTGGATCGAATGGCAGGCACTCATGGCACACTGCGCCAAGTAGCTGGACTCGCAAGAGTTCAGGGTCAATGTCGGAAGTCTTGCGATACCTGCACGGAAGATCGTCTACTTAAAGATCTTCAAGTTCACGGTTTCGGTTTCTTGTTCGCTTGGCTGCCGCGATTCGTCCACCCAGTCCTGGATTTCTTTGACGGCGTTGCGCTGATCATGTGCGGATTCCATTTTTTGGCCCGTCAGGATCAATATCGTGTCAACGGGTCGCGCTTCAGACATCGCCCACTCGATCGCGCGGCGTTGATCGGCGACCAAACGCATGGCTGCACAATCTTGTACGCCATCTAGGACCGAATGCGATGCCGCCATGAATGAGCTTTTTGACCTGGTTTGAGCGGTCACGATCGTGTGATCAGCAAATCGTTCCAATAGCGATCCGTATCGCGAGAGGGTTTCGCGAGAATCACCATCGTCAATGGCCAAGACACACCACAATCGGCCTTCGGATCGCATCGATCGGTAAGTGCGTAACGTCGCTGCGGCGCGATCCGGGGAACCAGCGGCATCCAGAACCACTGTCGCTTGTCCGGCTTCGATCAACCGTTGGCCACGTCCAGGTACTTCGCGTAGTTGACTTAGCTTTTCGACAACCTCTTCGATGCGGTGTCCGAGCAAGAGTCCCACCAGCGCGGCCGCAAGATGATTTCCTGCGTTGGCCGCGCCACAGAGTGGTGTTTCCATCAACGCAGTAGTGTTCTGATGAGTGACCATGATGGTTGTCATCCCACCGGACTGATCAAACAGCTTCCCGGACAGATCTGCGGCTTTGCGGACAGAATAGGTTAGCGGATCTGCTTCACAGTCGTGGATCAAATGCATCGTCTTGGTGTCTTCGGCCGGCGCTATGACAACCGCGCCTTCGGCCAGACGATCAAGCGGCACATTGCAGGCCCGAGGGACCGAAATCGGTACTACAGTTACCGTCCCCCGCGACGATCAAAATGTCAAACTCGATCGCATCATAGGCCCCCTCGCGGGCATCGCGATCCGACAGTTCGATAATCGCCGCCTGGCTGCCCGTGTCAACGACTTCGCCGAACCAATTGACCAAGTCGGCGTTGGCGGGAATTTTTTGTTTCGAAGTCTGTTGGACGATTCCGTCACAGTCTCCCAAATCGGTCTGATACGCTGTTCGATAGCCAAACGACCGCAATAATGTTGACACCAACAGAGCCGTTGTTGTTTTGCCCGCCGAACCGATCACTCCGATCGATAGCAGCTTGCGGTCGGGAGCTTCCAATTGATTGGATGCGATCCTTGCCAACGCGACTTCGGTGTCACCAACAATGCACTGCGGCAAAGGGCAAGGCAGTAGCTGCTCGGTCAAAATGCCGACGGCACCGCGCGCCAACGCGTCGGCGACTATTTTCGTCGGATCATCCTTGCCGATGCGATAGACAATCAATTCACCTTCGTTACAGCTTGGTGAACTGTCGGCCAATTCAGTGAATGAAATGTCCTCGGCCGCAAAGAAACGTGCGGTCGGCAGAATCGTCCGAAGTGAAATTTCGGAAGAAGTTTCGGCAACTCGCTGGTTGTCCGATATCTGATCAGCATAAATTCCGTGACTCATGATGGCCTCCATGCGCATCTGTTGCCAAAAGTTTCACGACGATCCTCCGTCGTGAGTCAAAGCGTTCCTTGCTTCGACGATTTCCAAGATTGTTCGCATTGAGCAGAAACGGTCAAGGCGAATTTTAGTTCACGGTTCACAGATTCCAGGAGACAGCGTCACGGAAATCGCAGCAACCTAGTATTTGCGGTCGCCGTCGGTTCTTTTGTTGACGGGTTGCTGATCACGGAAGACGGATACCGGACACTTACGGAACTAGCAATCCAGCGTCGCGCATCATCAGCTGCAAATCTTCCCAGGCCGCCTTTTTTGCCGCCGGTGTTCGCAACAAATAGGCAGGATGGTAGGTCACCAGCACTTTGCTTTCAAAGTAGGAATGCAGCCGTCCTCGCATTCTGCCGACCGACAGTTTGTTTTGCAACAACTCCTGGCTCGCGATGGCCCCCAAACAAACGATGTACTCAGGACGCAAAATCGCCAATTGACGCTGATAGTAGTCGCGGCAGTTGTCAAGTTCACCTTGCTCGGGATTACGATTTCCCGGCGGCCGACATTTAACGGTATTCAGAATGTAAACATCTTCACGGCGAAGTGTGCAGGCTTCGATCATCTTGGTCAGCAACTGTCCCGCACGGCCGACGAACGGGCGACCGCTACGATCTTCGTCTGCCCCAGGCCCTTCCCCAAAGAACACAATTCGCGGGCTGGGACTCCCTTCGCCAAACACGGTGTTCGTCCGGCAACTTGCCAACACTTCGCAGCGTTGACAAACTTTGACCTCTTCCTGGATCAATTCCAAGCTCGATCGGCGCTGATCGGTCGGCAAAGGATCGCCAGAATATTTCTGTTCAGACGCCGGGGCAGAATCGGTCGTCGTGGCGGCTTCCGACTTCGCTGGTCTTGGCGCAGGTTTTGTCTGGGATCGATGCTGAATCTCACTCGAATCTTCAGCCGGCGAATCTGTTGACGAATCTGCTGGCGTCACTCGATCCGCGAATCGCTCCAGCAGCAATTCGACCGCCTCGGCATTCGGCTTTGGCAACCATTGGACCCCGCTGCGCTGCAGGTGATCAGCGATCGCGGCGACTTGGCCGGCAACTTCATCGGCATCTAGTTTCGCCTGTTCCAGTGATTGCTGGCTTGGTTTCGGTTCGTCGGGCATCTTGAATACAACGATTGTCAGGTTGGTGAGCTGAATTGTAGCCTTCCCTTTACGCCGCAGACTTCCCCCCGCCTATCGGTTTTTGCAGCAGGCAACTACCATCAACAGGCTTTTTACCGCTCCGTTTTCGATTCTATCCCCAAATTTGATTCGATGTCTGTCCCTCAAGTCGCGATCATCGGTCGGCCCAATGTCGGCAAGAGCAGCCTGTTCAACTGGCTTGCGCGGCGCCGATTGGCCATCGTTGATGACCAGGCGGGCGTGACCCGTGACCGGATGACGACGCTGATCGAGTCGGATGATCGATTCTTTGAACTGATCGACACGGGCGGTATGGGGATCGAGGATGTTGATGATTTGACGGCCGATGTCGTTCGTCAGATTGAATTGGCCATCAATTCTGCGGACATCATTTTGCTGGTTGTCGATGTACAGACCGGATTGATGCCTCTGGACGAAGAGGTGGTCGAACGGCTGCGCGGCGTCGAACGACCGGTGATTCTGGTTGCAAATAAAGCCGACCAACAGCACCAGGATGTGCAGGCGGAGGAGTTTCATCGGCTTGGACGCGGCCATTTGATTTGCGTCAGTACCACACAGAATCGAAATCGAGACGACTTGGTGCAATTGATCGTTGACCGGCTGCCTGAACCAAATCAGGAAAATGTCGAAGCGGCGCAAATGAAGCTGACAATCGTAGGGCGACGTAACGTTGGTAAAAGTACGTTTGTCAACACGCTGGCCGAAACGGAACGGATGATTGTCAGCGAAGTGCCAGGGACAACGCGCGACAGTGTCGACGTCCATTTTGAAATGGATGGCCAAACGTTTATCGCGATTGACACGCCGGGCCTAAGAAAACGCAAGAGCCAACGTACGGACTTGGAGTTTTATGGGTTGCATCGCGCCCAGCGTAGCATTCGGCGTGCCGATGTTGTGCTGGTGTTCTTTGACGCCGCCGAAACGGTCAGCAAAGTTGACAAACAGCTGCTGGGCTATGTGATGGAGAATTACAAGCCTTGTATCTTTGTGGTCAACAAATGGGATTTGATGCACGGGGCGGTTACGACCGACCGTTGGGTCCGTTATTTGAGAAATCAGTTCCCCACGCTCGCCTACGCGCCAATCGCATTCATAACCGGCGAAACTGGCAAGAACGTCAAAGCGCTGTTGAATCACGCCACAATGCTGTTCAAGCAAGCGCGTAGCCGAGTCACGACGGGGCAACTGAATCGAATCGTTCAAGCGGCAGTCGAAGCACACCAACCGCCTCTCTACCAAAACCGGCGGCCGAAAATTTTCTACGCTACCCAAGTTTCGGCGGAACCTCCAACGGTCGTGCTGATGTGCAATGATCCGAAGGCGTTCGGCAACGACTATCAACGTTACTTGCTGGGGGTGTTGCGAGACCATTTGCCGTTCGGCGAAGTGCCGATCAAGTTGTATTTGCAACAGCGCAAGCGAACGGACAAGGGGCCCGGGCAGGGAACTGACGGCCAAATGTCGGAAACGACCTGATTCGGTTTAATCTGTCGGACAGGATGGTCGTTGAAGCTGTTTGCGTTTCAATCGCTCTCGCTGCTTGGCGCGGGCTTTTGCGATCAGCTCAACAACCCGTTTTTGCTGTGCCTCGCGGCGTTCTCGATACCACTCGGAATCTTTGTATTTCGATCCAATGAGCCACGGTTCAGGTTCAATCTTCCCGGGATCCATCTCGATGATTGCATCAACAGAACCCATGCCCATGTGAGCTTGTCCCCACAACAATTGGGTCGGCTCAGTAAGCTCAACGCACTTTTTCCACCACTTGTGCGCCAACGTGGGAATCGGTTCGGCGTTGATCGCAGGATCCGCATAAAACCCGTACATTTGCGCGATTCGATTGGCGAGTACCGCGTTCAATTTTGCGCCAGGTTGGCTCTCGATGGCGGCCTCGTAAAGTTCAACCGCCTGTTCACGATCGTGATCATCGTGTTTGGCATCCATCGGATCATACCGCCTGGCCTGTTCTACGAGAGCCTTGGCAGTGGCGTTGCCGTACACCCATTGGTCACCTACTCCGCCTGGAAAGGTCAACGGTGGATAGTCCGAAGAACTTTGCTGCTCACCAAATGGACTTTGCTCCGCCTCTGCAGGTGGGTCGCCAAAAACAGGAGGGCAGGTCCATGGCGCAATCCAGATCAAAAAACGGACCGTCAACTTATATAAGCTGCTGACCGGCATTGCTTCTTTCCTTATCGAAAGTTGTTGTCGTGACCCGGTTGAATCTACCCTGATTCACCGGAGCGGTCGGTAGCAGGATCGGCGAATATGTCCCAGTCAAGGGAATCCTCGCGGACGTAGACAGCCCTTGAATCGTCGTACGATCGAATCATTCGGACGCAAAGTTTACGGCCAGCAAGTAAGTCAACCAGGTTTGGGTTTTCAGCAAGAAGCGCCGGCAGATGGCGAATCGCTTCGGCTGTAATCAAATTCATCCGTTCGTCCGTGTTGGTTTCCGATGGGGATGCTGCGTAGAGTCGCGTGGCATCCAGCGGATCGACAAAGTACGCAATCCCGCTACAGATAATAGCGTCGCCGTCAGCAAACCGCTGTTGACCCGGATTCGTAGTGCCGATGAGAAAGGTGCCGCTGAGAAATCGGACCAGTCTCGACCACCAAGACGCAGTGTGGTCGGTAGGTGTAGGCGGTTGGTAAGGGTTCGCTTTGTCGCTCACGTCAATTCTCGTCGCCGCATGGCTCACCACATTTGCAGCGCAAATTGATACATCTCCACTGCTGGTTAGAGGGATCACTGTGATCCCCTGTCTACAGTATGTGAAATCTACCGACGTAGCTGCTTCAAGATGAAGCCAAGTTTGTTACTGTCCTGTGTCGATTGGAACCGTTGCCTCCGCTGTCGGTATCCGTTCTGTCCGCTGCTCGTTGTCTAGTATGCTCTTAAGCAACCGCGGCGCAACGGAACATCCAACTGTCCAGCTTGCCAACCGCATCGACAAGGGAAGGTCCGGAAAGCCATGATTGCGACAAAAATTGACAGCCGACAAATGATCACAGCATTGATTAAGGTCCCAATTTTCTGTTCCGTGGTAGCCACAGGCCTATCCGATGCTATCCAGTTTCTTCCAGCCTTTGTAATTAGCAACACCCCCTCAAAGTCACCCAACCAAACAAAATCATCGCGGTAAACGTCGTCGTCAATCAAGTCGATTCTAAATTGGAAGTGTTAGCTCGAGAATCTTCATGAGATGCGTTTGGGCTGTTCACCAATCGATTCAGATAAGACTAGATGACGACACCCGTTACTCGGCGGCGACGAGCAATCATAGATTGCTTAAACGCCCGAGTGACCAAAGCAATCGGCTTAGTCAAAATTACGTTTCGGATTTTGAACTACACCATCCTGTTCAGCCAACAGTCCAAAGCGTCGGTACACAAGTGCCACAAGCATCCCAGGCCGACAGCGCGGATCTTCCACGATGGAATGACCATCAGCATGGCGTAAACAGTTCCAGCCCAAAAAGTGTGCAAGGCATGAAAACCTATGCTGCAACGATTGGGATCAAAAACAGGGTCGGCCAACAGGTGGTCGGAATCGATGATGATTGTGCTGGCCATGATGAGTCCAGCCGCCCACCAATGCTTGCTCCACACGACCTTTGCAATAACAAATGGGACTACCAGATGGTTGGTGTAGTGGAGAACGTGTCGAAAAACGTCTGAATCAAACTCCATAGCCGATTCGTTCCTGCGCACGCTTCGCGAGTCGCTGAAGCCGCGTTGACCGCGAGCTTGCGAATGGCTGTTGTTCAATCTTCACTGCGACATTCTTCCGTGGCATAACGCTGCCGGTTACCCAGATCTGGCGAGCGATGTGGTACTGTCCTAACACTGCGTTGCTGAAAAAGTTCGCTTGTCTACAGCCGCGTGATCAAAATCCAAGCTATCACAACCAGGGCAACTACCCATGCAACCGCCAAACAAGCAGCAATCCATTTAAGGGCCACATACTCGACGCTGCGACGAACTACGACGCGACGAATTGTACGGTGTTGTTTGGCTTTCGGCGGTTCGTAGGGATTCATACCCTCAGTTTACCAGGTCCCTCAAATTTGGTGGCTGAGCGGCCAATCCTGCTGCCAGGCAAGGGCTCTTGGTGTGGCCATATTCGAATCCGTTCGATGGAAAGGTAGTTTGAGATTGCAATCGGGGAGGGGTGCTGTTCACCTGGCCGCGGCGAACGACATTGATTTCAGAAACCGCGCGGCCCGCGGCTCCGCGCGCAAAGGATCGTTATCCCGGCTTTCGGCTTTGTTGAAAACGTGGCTTCAGCGTTTCTTGGTAGCACAGCATTCTAAAGTTCAAGGCGTGGTTCGGTTCGAACAAAAGAGCCTGGCGAGCGAAGAAATCGTTCTGAAGTCCCTGTGCGTTCGGCAATGCGAACCGATCAGCCACTTGGCATTCGCCGAGTAGCAACATATCAACCAACCACGGAAAATCATTTGACGCAATCTTGACGTCGCGAAGGGCTTGTAGAGCTGCGTTTGGCGTCGATGCATTCTGAGCGTGAATGATCGCAAGCTTGGTCGCTTGGGTCCCCGTTGGGGTATTGTTGTTTTCGTGTTCCTTCATCTGTTCGCGTAAGTCCGCCTCGTGCTGAGTAAAGTCACCCGTTTGAATGCACGAGAGCAATCCAACGATGAAATCAAAGTTGTACTCTGTAAGATTTTGTTTGGCCTCGGATGTGATAGCCTCCAACTGCGGAAGGTCTCCCTGCAGTTCGAGAAAAGCCGCAAGATGCGACCATGTTTCACCGAAGAATGGTAGGCCACGCACGTAAACGAAATGATCGTCGGCAATCTTTAGTTCGTAGTAGGCATCAAGAAGCGGCAAAGTATACTTCAACGCGCGGTCAAGTTTGCCCCAAAGATAAGCATAACGGCTCTGGGCAAGGGCGTACGCGGCCGGCACTTTTGGAAACATGGCGGAGTCAAAGACCTGCAGCATCTTTGTGACATCACCAACGAATTCGTATTCTTGCCCAAGTGAAAACGCGATCTCAGCAGAATCCGGACACTCGGAGCGACCTTGTTCGAATCGGATCAAGGCCTCCTTGCGATCACCGCGTTGGAACGCTGCGATACCCCAGAAACGATTCCAGGATTCAGCTTCCGCTTTGCTCTTTCGGTTGCTCCTAAACGGCTCTAATTCGGCTTCGAGTTGGTCGAGCCGTCCTTCTTCCTGCAACTTATCGACGAGTGCTGCGATGCGATTTTCGCTGCTAGAACCGAATAGTGGCATAAGGGCTGGATACGTGTTGGCGGGAAAATGTCTAGACTCACCCGGTCGCGACGAGAGATTGGCCATCGTCAAAATGCCCGACTTCGCGACTCGTGTGCATTGTTTTGTGATTCGTCGTTGTGGATTCAAATCGGAAACGTAATTTTCCAATGTTTGCCGAAGATTGTGGCGGGTATTTGGTACGTTCGATAGAGATGGAGACGATGGTTGATCGCCCCTCGAGCTTATCGTACAGCTCAATGTCTGATCTGATCATAGCTTGGCTTTTTCGGAAAGTACTGTCGAATCAGACCGTTGGTGTTGTCGTTGCAACCCACGAAGCACAATAGAATCCGGCATCAGATCGGTTCAGGGACTATATCGGTTATTCGGTGCAAAGGCACTCGCAAGGATTGCAGCGAGGACACAGCCGAACAAACCCAACTTCCACCAGGCGAGCTTGCCCCACGTGACACACACGATCGTACCGAACCCCACGGACCAGCAGAGGGCGAATACGGCGATTGCGAGCATTGTAGTCCGGCGCATAATGCATATCCCGCTAATTTGCGTGACCGTGTGATAACTCACCTGCAAGAAGCTGGTCTTCGAAGTACGGACGTCGGTGGTCACCGATTCGGAACGGTGAATTTTGTGATCGCCAATCAAATGCGCAGGCCCGACTTGGGTGCAGTACATGGTGCGTCAGCGTTATTGTATGGGAGGACGCGGTGGGTGTGCATGAAGGATACGACGCCAGCGAGTGCTATGAGTCACAAATTCATCCAGCCCAGCTTCATTGACGCGCGTCCGGGTTGCATCAAGGTAGGCTAAGCTCGGCGGCAGTCTCGCAATCGCCGCAAGCAGATCAACCTCGGAATCCGTCAACGAACCTAACCATCTTTAAAACCTGAATCTGTCCCTTGTAGCCGACTTAAAAAGTCTCACTTCCGGCTGACACAAATCAATACATGCACCGTGGCCTTTAGCAACAGGCTTGATCTGATCGGCGGGAAGCTAGAACCGTTTCTGTGGCATAGTCGCCTGCCGTAACCGGGCGGTGACGAAAGATTGTCCATTTCAAATCCGCCCGCCTTCGCCGCTCCGGTTCACGGCATTGTTCTGCCGAATTCCCAGAGGCCACCTTGTGACGCTGCCGGGAGTCTCGAAGCTACAGCCGTCAGTAGGGATCGCGCGGAGAAGCGAAATCAAGCTTTTGAAGTGTAGAGTTGGTAACCGCGACCGTCAGAGTTCGCTCTACTCCATGCGCAAACGACATTCTTCAAAACGTGACCTTCTTCATTTCACCGGCTCAGCCGATGGAGGCAGCCAGTTGCCTTCAATGATCTGCCAGTCGGGCAGATAGCAACGAACGAGATAGTTCCATCCATCCTCAATCGGCAGGTAGTTGTTCGCCGTTGGGTCGCCACCGAAGTGGATGGTGATTGTGCCGTCGGGGTTAGCCTTCGCCGTTTTGCTGTTGAAGGAATAGGCGTTGAGATCATTGGGTGTAAAGAAGCCGTCTTGGTTGTAAACGGTAACCGACCAGAAGGCTTGTACGGGGACGTCCTTCGGCATGGTGAGCTTGTAGGCGGTTTGGCCGTCGTTCTTCTCAGGTGCGATAGCGAAATACATCGCCCCGCGCTCAGGATTGCCCCCCCAGCCGGCCGCAGTGGCTAGCAGATGTTGCGTCGGATCGACGAATCCGCGAGCCCCGAAACCCTCCGGAAAGCTGCCAACCTTCACGGCGAGGTTGTTAAAGATCTGCCGCGTCTCGACCAGCGACTTCTCGTCCCAGTCCGGTAATTCCAGCTTGCCGGGTGACGCCTGCTTGACTTGGATGGCGTCCTGCAATTCATGGGCCTTCTTCATGTCCTCAGGCTCGTTGGGGTCACAAAACGTCCGGAGCAATACCATCGCGTATCGCGTGCCAACCGAGTCAATGGATAGAGTGACTTCCCCAGCGCCGTTCTTCAGCACCGGGTTGTACTGGTCCTGGTCAATGACCAGCAACGATTGGAACCGGTCGGGAGATTCCGGTTTGACAATCGTGACCGGTGATGTCAGGTCATAGACACCGACCGAGTAGAGCGTGTCGCGATTGCCGCGAATCGTGGTCTGATCCTTCACCGAGTAAACCTCGCGAAGATTCAAGAACTTGCCGATGCCGCCTGTCTTGGCGACATAACCTTTGAACTGCGTGTCGCTTTCGGCGCGAACGTAGTTCAACGCATTCACGATTTCGCCAGCATTGGCTGCCAATGGCGTGAGTGTGAGCAAGAGTGCTAGTGCAAATCGAGAGAGAATCATCAGTTATCCTAACGTCGTTTTTTCAGAGCTGTGGAAAAGCAATTAAAATCCTCGGACCGGTCCGATCAGAGGGGTCTTCACCGGCTTGGCGACGCCGAAGAACACCACGATCGTGTGGGCCCCGAACTGTGTGGAACGTGCTTCAGGAGGAATTTTGCTGAAGCCTGCCTTCGTGTCGTGGAAGCCGTTGCCGACCCAGACATTGCCGGCCGGATCGACAGCGATCGGCGCGATGACCTGTAGTCCGCCGAGATAGCCCTCGTGTGGAGTCAGCGGGTCGCCAGTCTTCACCCCCGGCGGGCGAGTCTCGGGGCGAACACCGGCGAGCTGGGTCACGGAACTGCTGGTGGAGCTTGCCACCCAAACATTGTCATTGCCGTCGATGGCGATCCCCCACGGGCCGGTGATGGCACCATCCGCATTGAAAGGGCCGTGTACCTTGCCGTCGGAAGTGATCATCGAGATATCGCCGCCAGGGTATTCGTTGATGACGTCCCACAAGTCGGCCCACATGTGTGCAGCCACATCGTCGGCCGTCATGGAGCTTTCCCTGGCCTCGATTTTGCCTTCGAGCTTTTGTTTGAACAGGGCCAGCTTCTCCTTGACCTTGGGATGCCCGATGAGGTTGCCGATCCACGCGTTGCCCTTGCTGTCGATCGCGATGGCGTGCGGGCTGAAGCCGACCTCGAACTCTTCGGCCCGTCCGGGGTTGCTCGCGGGAAATCGGGTCACGGTGTTGGAAGCACTGTTGGTAATCCAAATCCGGTCCTGTTGGTCGATGGCGATGCCGAATGGACCTTTGACCTGGAGCGTGCCATCGACCGGTTTGCCGTCCACCGTCCGGCCGAGAATGCGACCCTTCGAAATGTCGCCTCCCGGAATGTAAACGATTTGGTTGTTCTCGTTGTCGACGGTCCAGACATCGCCGTTGGGCGCGACGAGGACTCCTTGCATTTGCCCGAGTTTGCCGTCGAAGTTGTAGCCGCCTTCGGGCGAGAGCGCCTTGCCCGTCTTGCGATCAAGGACAGAAATCGTCCGGCCGATCAGGTTGGTGACCCAAACTTTGTCGTCGGCCGAAAAGGCAACGCCCCAGCCGGGGCTGTCGATACCGCCACCGTTGAAGCCCGTGATCATCGGAGACAGTGGCTTGCCGTTGGGAGCGAATTTGCCCGCGCCACCACCGAACTGCTGGTAGATGGTTGTCTGCGAACCGGGCATCCAGTTATTGTTGGTCCAGAAATTGCCCTCGCCATCGATGGCGGCACCACCGACTGCGTAAAAGCCACCTCCGGCATAGACCACCGACAGGGTCCACGCGCTCGGCGCATAAAAGAGGTACGGGATGAATGCCACGTCACGGTAACGCTTCCCGTCGGGCACCGGATTGAGTTCTTCGAAGAGATCGAAAATCTTGGTCGTATTGTGGGCAGGGAAACGGGCAATGTTGTGCATGGCACTGAGCGTATCGGTGGGCGCACTCCCGTCCGGCGTCGTCGTGACCTCGAATAGCTTCTTGCAGGCATTTGGCTCACCCGAGATGCAGGCCGAGAGGAGTGCTCCCAACGTGTTGAACTTGGCCAAGGTGGTGGTCCGAGGACCGTTCAAGGCGTTCACAATCACCGGTCCAAGGGCGCCCGTTTCGAGGTCCACCAGATTCGGCACATTGCCAGCAGCGATCCGCAGGCCGGTGGCGTTCCCACTCAGCGCTCCGTCGTCAAGGAACTGCGCTGCGGTGTAGGCGGAGGCAATGGTAGTGAGCTCGTTGACCGTCACACGTTCTGGCGGTTCGGATCCCAAGGTCGTCATCAGGGTGATTGCGGGGTTCGGCTCCGCCCCCTCCTTCGCCGCACCGCCCTTAGCGATCAGGTAGTAAACGCCAGCTTCAGCTTTCTCACCAGCGATCGACAATTCGAAGCTGCCATCGTCGCTCGTCCGCGTTTCGCTGACCCTGCGGGGAGCCTCCAATGTGGTCTCCCAGAGAGTGACTTCGGCATTGCCGATGGAGTCGCCCCCTCCCACAACCCTTCCTTCAATGCACTGAACGGCGGAGGCCGGACCGACCATTAAGCCACCCGAGAAAACCAGGGTGGCACAGAGTAGAGACTTGAGTGTCATGTATTTCATCGTATTGGGATTTTAGTTGTCATGTCGATTGAAATTGTAGCACCCCCGATGGAGGTTCGTTTTTCTGCAGAACGTGGCGGATCAGCGAGTCGGGACGGTTGACTGTCCATTCGTGAAACCTTGCAAGCCCGGCTCCGTTGCATCGCTTGGTGCTGGCTTGTTGCGATCATCGTACTCGTACTCAGCCTCAGCCTCGCGGTACTCGTACTCGCTTCCGGCATTGTATTTGGTCCCGGGCTCAGCCACGACATCGGATCGGGCAATCAATCGCGTCAACATCGACACAATCCGATGAAGCATTCGTTTCAGTCGGTCGTGGTGCTCATCATTCATCTCATCGGTCACCGCGAGAATGTCCTGGACCGCAACGCACTCCAGCGCAGATCCACGAGCAATGTCAAGAAATCGCCTTCGATCTTTGAGGCTGCGTTTCCCGTTGCCTTCAACGATGTTCAGTGGAATCGATTGAGCCGCGCGAAGCCACTGGTCGCGAGCGTGACGATGGCAACCATTCAAATCCTTGGCGATGGCGAAAGATGACGCGACGTATTCAATCGAGAGACGGTAAACGTCAAGTCGATCGTGGTCGAAGATTGGTTCGGTCATTGGTGCCCCGTTTCCAGTAGGAGTACGAGTACCGGGCTGCGCCCTGAGTACAAGTACGATTTCACTTCATGCCAGAACGACCAGCGTAACCGAGCGGCGGTGGTTGATCTTGACTTCAAATTCCGTGTGACCCGCCGCTCCGGTTCACGCATTTGTTATCAGATTCATTTGATAGGAGTCCGAGTAATTTGCATGCGCACATCGCCGAATTGAAGAGAGTCGTATGGACGTTTCTGAAGCGCGTCACGAGTCAGCATTGAGACTTTGCTTTGAAAATGACGATCCCCGCGTTCTGGCATGTGGACATTGTACGTGTTGCGTTTACTGATACCGCGACCAGGGCCTGAGGCAGCCGCCGTGACGCCCGACAGACGGGACCCGATCTGGAAATACGTTTGAGTCGTTGGGGCGTCACCAATGATCAGGACTTCTTCATCATCCTGTTTCGAACGAGGATCGTGGTGGTTGGGACGCTGCAGGACAACAGGAAACGACAGTTCCCCTACTCCGTGAACGGAAATCTGAAAAGCACGCCACGTCATTTCTTGTGGCAGTTCAATTCTCTTCGATGGCTCGTTGCCGCCACGCGTGAGCATCAAAACGCGGGTTTCCGGGTCGAACACGATGTCAGCCCGAATCTGTGCGCAGCTTGTGAGCCGCCTTCGAGTGAAGGTGGAACCATTCTTGATAAATGGTCTCGCAGAAGGCCTGAACGGCGGACTTCTGGTCCGGCACTTGGGCGTAGCAATCACCCAGGGGGATCATCTGTGCGACCATCACCGCAAGCAGTGGGCAAACAATGTGTATGTGCATGGGCGACTCCTTCCTTCTGCTAACGTCCGAATTCAACGAGTCGGCACGGGCGATTTTGTGATCGCCGAGTCAACCTGTTTGCCGGCTTGGGGCGAGTAGTTCGGGGTCTTTCGGGTTTAGGATACGCTTTGTGTTCACTGTTTGCCACGGATTTCTCCTTGTGGTGTCACAATATTTGATCCTTGTCCAGTTGAACCTCCGAACCCTCCCAGAGCCGGACTGGCGCAGTTAACGCATCCGGCTCCCAACCGACACCTCGCACCCGGCATCATGGCGTCCTCCCCATCGCGATCAAGTCCTTCACTCGTCCCGGCAACGGTAAGGGATGGTGTTCCAGATAACGACCGTAAGCTTCCCAGCTCAAGTCCCGAGCCTTCTGGCTGCGTCGCCGCATCCAACGCAGACCCAGTCGCCGGGCGGCCTCGCGGTTCTTCATCAGCATCGGCCAATTGTCATTGACGTTGTAATACTGGAAGTGACCTTGAAGCTTTCGCAACAACGTGGGCCAGACGTCTCGGACCGGCACCGTCAGTTGAGTTCGGAACCAATCCTTCAGCTCTCGTACCTTCGCACCATACTTCTTAACCGATGTTCTCCGTTTTAATTTGAATTTGCCCGCCGTGAACAAGTCGAACGAGAATTAAGCGGAACCGGATCTGCGAATCCGACCGGCAGGCAAAGTGACGGCCCTTCGCGGCAGACTGCACCACTTGTCGCCGGTGAAGGGAATCGTGGTCGTATCAATGGCAAAGACCCCGAACCGGTTCGGCGGATGCGGACGTGCGCTGCATCATCCCAAAAGCACCGAGGACGCCTACGTGGGCTGGGTCCAACGGTTGATTAAGTTCACCGGGTCCGATGAATTGGAAAAGTTTGGCGAGGCTGAAATTGCTGCGTTCTTGACCGAACTAGCTGTCGATCGGGAAGTGGTCGCCGGAACACAGAACCAGGCGCTGTCGGCATTCAAGTTTCTGTACGAGAAGACTTACGGCCAACAACTCGGTTTCGTCAATTCGATGCAGGCAAAAGAGAGCCAATATTTGCCGTTGGTGTTGACCAAGAGCGAAATCGCCCAACTGCTAGCCAATTTCCGCCATCAACATCGAACCATGTTTCAATTGCTGTATGGCAGCGGCCTGCGGCATGGTGAATGCCGACGATTGCGGGTCAAGGATCTTTGTTTGAAGAGTCGTCAGATTGTGGTCCGAAATGGGAAAGGCCAAAAGGATCGGGTGACCGTGTTACCAGCAAGCGTTGTCGATGAGCTGAAGCGGCAACTTGAATCGGTTCGCGTTTTGCACTCGCTGGACATAGATGAAGGTTTCGGCGAGGTCTATCTGCCGTTCGCACTTGCTCGCAAGTATCCGCACGCAGCGTGAGATTACTGCTGGCAATACTTGTTCCCAGCCGACCGGCGATCACGGGATCCAAGAAGCGGTGCGTTTCGCCGCCATCACGTACACGAGAAAACATTCTGTGAGGCGTTTAAGAAAGGATTGCGACTGACGAGTATCACCAAGCCGGCTGTTCCGCATACTTTGAGACACAGCTTCGCCACACACATGCTGGAAAATGGGGCGGACATTCGGACGGTTCAAGAATTGTTGGGTCACAAGGATGTTAAAACAACGATGATCTATACGCATGTGATGAATCGGCCTGGATTGGCCGTGACCAGCCCGCTGGATGGGATTCAGGTAGCAGTCAACTGTTGACGGGTGACAGCAAGACGGGAACGCCGGTTGTCGAAGAGATTTTGACAGGATTGACATGATTTTCAGGATGGCACCGGACTGCGGGCGCAGAAGGCAGGTTGGGCGCAGTTTGACCGGCAGCCCCGAGTCTGTTTTCCAAGTGGTCCATGGCTTCGACTCTTGTTGACCGGGGCTACATCTCGGCGGAGCGAGATGGCTACCTTTTCTCCGTGTGCTCTATGGCAGGTTAGAGATAGCGGTTGGTTGCAAGAAAGATGCGCAACGCTTGCAAGACGTTTTGACAGGATTGACATGATTTTCAGGATCGCGCCGGACTGCAGGCGCGGCAAGCAGGTTGGCCACTGAGTGCACCGAGGTCACTGAGTCTCTTGCTCTCGTCTTGTTTTTCTCTCGAGGTTTTGTCGCGCAAGTTGGACCGGATGTGGATTTCATCCTGTGAATCCTGTCTAAAAAACTCGGCTGCGGAGTTCGCGATTGCGTAACCCTGCCCGGCCTGTGCGTCCGACCCTCCCGCCAGCGGAAAAGTGAAAGATCGGTATGGAAGACGACAGTCTTAAGAAGGATTGCTTGGCTGGTCTCGGCTGGCGCAGTGGAGCGCACCTAGGCCCCACACCAATTCTCGGCAGTCAATCGGTTCGGCTCTTCGTCCACTTAGTTGACTAACAATATCGATCGCCTGTGCGTCGGTCGGGGCACCGAAAGTGGGTACCAAGATTCGTTCAGGTCCTAATCGCAAAAAGTTACAGTAGCTCTCCGGCACACGCTGCCCATTGATCTTTCGGGCCGGTGGAATCGGGTAAGCCGATGCACGGTCAGCTTGGGTGTTGTGTTGTTCGCCCAACCGCAAAGCTGAACATAGTTTTGCTCGAGTACCTGGTGATTGGAATCGGATGGATCGTCGCAAACGGCCGCCACGATGTGCTCGCGGTCGATAAATCGTGCCAGTTGATCGATATGTCCGTCGGTGTCGTCTCCCAGCAAACCACCGCCGGTCAGCCAACAAAATTCTTGGACTCCGGTTCGCTTGCATAGTTCGTTTTCGATCTGTTCCATTGTCCAACCCGGATTGCGCGTCGGCGTCAGCAGGCAGTCGGGTGTGGCGATCAACCGACCGCCACCATCGAATTCAATCGCGCCACCTTCCAGACACAGCGGGCTGTCCGTGCATTTAATCGACTGAATATCGCAAAGCGACCGATGCGACGGCGTTGTCCAAGTCCCAAGGCGGGTACTTGCCACCCCAAGCGTTGTAACGCCAGCTAACTGCTTCCATGCAATGATCTGACTCGTTGACCACAAACGTCGGCCCATAGTCGCGAATCCAACAATCGTTGGTTGGGATATCGATGATTTCGCGTTGGAGACTCCGGAGAGCAAAGCTTCACAATCTGTCGCGACCTCCTTGGATGCCAGCAGTCGCACCGGAGTGCTTTCGGCAATCGTTGCCACCCAGCGGGCAAAGAAACTTGGAATGGCGCTGAAACGGCCGGGCCAGGTCTCCGTGGTTGTGCGGCCAGAGCCAGATAGACGCACGACTGGGGTTCCCATTCGGCGGGGACGCGAAGTTTGGGAGTGGGCTCATTCATTTGCGGTCGAGCAACATGGCCCGCTCCCGACGTTTCGACGCCGACCTTTCCGGCACAGAAATCGTACCCCTGTTAACTCTCGTGAATGCAAATATCTTCTTTCACTCTCTCGTTGCGTAAGTCGAGCGACAGCGTGGAGAGGGCTACCCCGCCGATCCTCCCCGCGTTTCGACTTGACCCTGCTTGGAAAGGAGGGTGCCGGATTTTGGTTCGAAATCCGAATGGGGTAGGCTGACATTGTCTTCGATGTGCTGATGTCATTTGCGTTGCGCAAACAGCCAGTCGAACACGTCGTCTCTGCGTACGTCTGGGTCCAGCTATTCGTGCCCGACACCAGGATATTCGACGTAGCGTAGTTCGGGATGGTGCCCGGCCTCGGTCAACGCCGACGACCATTTCTCGATTGCGCTCGATCGGGACAGCTCCGTCAGCCTGGCCATGGAAGATCCAGATCGGAATGCCGGCATAGCGGTCGGCCCACTATGGATCGCCGCCTCCACAGATTTCCAGCATTGCGGCAAATCGTTTTGGTTTGGCCTGAGCCGCATACCAAGTTCCCATGCCGCCCATCGAAACTCCGGTGACATAAATTCGGTCGCTGTCGACCGGCATGATCCTTGGTAAGCTGATCGACCAATTCCAAAGTCAACTCGCATTGGCATCGAGGGTTCTTCAGTCGAACTCGCCGCGACCTGTCTTGAGTCCCCAATCGGATTCGACCCAACGCTGGCCGATCGGACATTGAGGGCAGAATACGAATGCCGGATATTGTTCGCGACGATCATCACGAGCAAACTGGTCGGCGGCATGCACCAACTGAGCTTTGTTCTCGTCGCCTCGTTCACCGGCACCGTGCAGAAACAAGACCAGCGGATACTTTTCGCCTGGCTGGATCGTCTTTGGTTTCAGCAGCCGATAGGGAATCGATTCGCCCGACTCGGGTGATCGGTAAATCAGTGATTGGTATGCGTTAGCCACTGGCATCGTCGACTTGGGCTCGCCAGCAATGGGCCGGAAACCAGACAGGCAACAGAAGAGTGACCAGCGAAGGGGTCTAGCGCAAGCGACAGAAGATGTCATTGCGTACACCTACTCCGGTTTGATCTCTTCTTTGACCTTCTGGATAAAGTGAGGCGATTTGCCACCTTTGCTCAGCTCGGTGGCCCGCTTCTGCGGCCTCTTTCTTCTGGTCAAACTCGAAGACAGCGACCCGTTTGAGGTTCTGGCTGAAGACACCCCAGTAGAGCTTCAGACGTAGATCGTTCGGCCGCTTTCTTGGATTTTCGCTTGGTAGCTTTTTTCTTGGCAGCTTTTCTTGGATGCCGCTTTTTCAGCTGCTTCGACTTCGGCGGCTTTTGCCTTACGGCTGACGACCTTACGGGCCATGGACTGCGCTGGGGGTTGGGGGCAAGGGTGGATTCGATTCACAAAGCAAAAGATTACCACGGCGGTCGGAGTTTTGTCACGGGGACTGACTTGAGAGCAGAAATACGGATTCGCTATGGCATAGAATACGGCAAAATCATTGTGATCAGATCCTCAGAACAGGCAAAGTATCGCTGTTCGCAGTCGACGCGGTCGCTTATGCTAGTACGGAACGCCTGATACCAATATTGTTGGTTCCAATTTCATCGGAGGGAGATCAACAACATGCAGGTCAACATTTCAGCACGTCACGGCAGCCTTCAACCTGGCGATCAAGAGTTAATCGTTGAAAAGACTGAAAAACTTCGTCGCCTTTACGATCGCATCAACTGCCATTGACGTCACCGTCGACCTGAAAAAGTTGGATCAACCCGTCCGTTGAAATTCAGGTGTCGGCCGAACAGGCTGACGACTGTGTCGCGACGGCGGAAGCAACCACCGTCATCTCGGCTCTCGATCTTGCGATTCCCAAAGTCGAACAACAACTGCGGCATTTGAAGGAAAAGAAGACAGGGCACCGAGCCACCGGACACAAACATATGGAAACCCCGGCAGTTATCGACGAAGAGTAGCGTCGATGTGTGTCGCCGGTCCAGCCAAATGCGTTGCTTTACCTGTTGACTAGCCGGGGCACTTAATCGCAGATCGAATCGAGTCCTTTTCGACACGATTCGGTTCACCGAAACAGACAATCACACCAAACAGGAACCCGCGCTCGCGAACTCTGCTGAGTACAGCGGTGCCGCCAGCGCGATTCCAAACTCCAAAATACCTCTATAACGAGAAACACAGAACAAGGATTCAAAATCAAATGAAGTTTGCAGACTTTATCACGACCAAGGCCATTAAAGCCGAAGTCGCCGCACAATCCAAAGAAGCGGTGATCGAAGAAATGGTCCAGTCCCTGTTGGACGCTGGCGAAATTGACGCCGACCAACGCGACGACATCATTGCGTCGATCATGAAACGTGAAGAACTGGGCAGCACCGGCATCGGTCGCGGCGTTGCTGTTCCCCACACCAAACATCCCAGCGTTCAAAAACTGGTTGGCACCGTGGGTGTCAGCGAAGCGGGAGTCGATTTCGATTCCTTGGACGGCGAACGGGTCCAACTTTTCTTTTTGTTGATCAGTCCCCCCGGAGCGACCCGGCGATCACTTGCGGGCACTCGAAAACATTTCGCGTCAACTTCGCGATGAAACTTTCTGTCGATTCTTGAAGCAAAGCAAGTCTGCCCGACGACATCAACCAGCTTTTGCAAGAAGCGGACGACAACCAGTTTGTTTCTGGCTAATGAGTCAATCTCCGCTGAATCGAACCGTTACCGTCATCAATCCGCAAGGGCTTCATGCTCGACCGGCGGACCTGTTGGTGCGCTTGGCCAATCAGTTCGAATCGACCATCCAGATTGCCAAAGATTGCGAGCCTGTCGATTGCAAGAGCATTCTGTCGCTGTTGACTCTTGGTGCCGCCCAAGGAACCGAGTTGACGCTGTCAGCTGATGGCACCGACGCCCAGCATGCGCTCGATGCAATCGTTCAATTGTTCGAATCAGGTTTTGACGACAGCAGTCAGATTCAAGGCACCGAATCGGCAGTCGATTCATAATCGACGATTTGTAATCGATCGAGTGCGGCGGTCCAATGTGGCCGACCCAACCTTTCGGTTTCGCTTCGAACACACATCCCCTCACAACCGAACAAATCAATTCGATGGATCCCATCACCACCATTGCCGCCGCCGCTGACGCCGCGCCGGGAATCGCCGATCGCCCAAGGTCCAGCCGTTGCCGGCTTGAGACTGCTGATGCCGATGCTGGCAGTGATGGTCGATCTGTCGCACGACGATGGACGAATTACAAGGCATTCCAGTCTCGCCGGGAGTCGCAATCGGCCCAGCGTTAGTTCTGGAGTCCGATGGTTACCGCGTTCCCCGCACAATCGTTGCCGCCGACAAGGTGGACGACGAGTATGCCAGCCTGCGCGCGGCGGTCGAGGCGGTTTCCAAGCGATTGGAAGAACACAGCCAGGAAACTTCTGCTGTTGCCGGCGAAGATACTGGTGACATCTTTCAAGCTCAGCAACAAATGCTGCACGATCCGCACGTGCATGCTGAACTGAGTCGCCGCATTCGCAATGAATGCCAAGCGGCAGCCTATGCGGTCAACCGAGTGTTGCATCGCTATTCGGCCGCAGCCTGCGTCGGCTAGACGATCCGCTGTTGGCCCAACGAGCCCAAGACGTTTGGGACATTCAAAAACAGCTGCTGTTGGAATTGGGTGCCGTCAGCCCACAACCGTTGTCCGATCTATCCGAGCCGGTGATCGTGATGACGCACGTGTTGACGCCCAGTGAAACAGCGAATCTGGATCGTCGATACGTTCGCGGTTTTTGCACCGAGACCGGCGGACCGGGCAGCCACACGGCGATTGTCGCGAAAGGTCTTGAATTACCGGCGGTTGTTGGCATCGGCCCGTTTCTGGATTCAATTGGGCCGACCGACCGAGTGATCGTCGATGGCGATCGCGGCAAGGTCATCATCAATCCGGATCAGGAAACCCTGCTCAGCTACCAAGAGCGATTGGAACGCCGTGAATCGTTAAGTGCGCGGCTGGCCGAACTGCGCGACCTGCCCGCCGAAACGGCCGATGGTGTGCGGATCCGCTTGAACGCCAACATTGAATTCCCGCACGAGACGATCTCGTGTCTGCAACGTGGCGCGGATGGGATCGGGTTATACCGGACCGAGTTCCTGTTTCTGGCCAGTGACGAAGAGCCGACCGAAGAGGATCACTACGAAGCCTACAGCCAAGTGGTCCAAGAAATGAATGGACGTCCGGTGGTGATTCGAACGCTGGACTTGGGTGCCGACAAAATGGGCAAACGCCCGTTGGCCGAACAGGAACACAATCCGTTCCTGGGACTGCGGAGCATTCGGCTATCGCTGCGGAACCTGGATCTGTTTCGGCCGCAACTGCGCGCGATTTTGCGGGCCGCGGTGCATGGCGACATCCGCGTGATGTTCCCGTTGATCACAACGATCGGCGAATTACGGCAAGCCCGGATGCTGTTGAAGGTGGTGGCCGAAGACCTGAAAGTCGCCGGCGTGCCGTACCGCAGCGACATTCCGGTCGGCATGATGGTCGAAGTCCCGGCGGCCGTGATGATGCTGGATCACTTTGTTGAAGAGGTTGATTTCATCAGCATTGGCACCAACGACCTGGCTCAATATACCTTGGCAGTCGACCGCAGCAACGAATATGTCGCCGATCTGTATCAGTCCAGTGATCCGGCGGTCCTACGATTGATCGAACGTTGTGTGCAGGTTGCCGGTGAACACAACATTCCGTTGGCCGTGTGCGGGGAAATGAGCAGCAATCCCGGTCGTGCATTGCTGCTGTTGGGATTGGGTATTCAAAGCCTAAGCGTTCCGCCATCTTCGCTGCCTCGGATCAAGAAAGCGATTCGAAGCGTGACGATCCAGCAATGCAAAGAGATCGCGACCCGAGTCCGCAAACTGGAAGCTGCGCGTGATGTCGATATGTACTTGACCGATCGTTTGGAATCCCTGGTCCCAGAGTTGGTTGTGTCATGACCGAACAACGCAACCGGCCGCAACGGAAGTCGTCGCATCAGAAAGCCCCGATCCGATTCGCATCCGCTATCGAATTCGGTTCGCCAAAACCGATTTATTGCGGTGGATCAGCCACCGAGATTTGGCCCGCCTGTGGGAACGACTGCTACGCAGGGCCGAATTGAAGCTGTCCATGACCGAAGGGTTTCATCCCAAGCCGCGAGTGTCATTTCCGTCGGCATTGGCGCTGGGCGTGGAAAGTCAGGACGAAGTGGTCGAGATCGAACTGGCCGAACCTTGGGACGCCGACGACCTGCTAGGAAATTGCGTGACGACAACCAACCGGGACTGACGATCAACAGCGTCGATCAACTGCCGCGCGCAGTTCGGCAAGGCCCAACTGCGATGCAGCGACTATACGATCACGGTCGCTCCAGACGCGGACAAGGCGTCGGTTCAACAGGCGATCGACGATTTACAAACCAAAACGACTGTCACGCTGAATCGAAAGAAAGGTGCGGTAGCGATTGATGTTGCCTCACAAATCGAATCGATCGAGCTACGTGACGGCGAAATTCAACTGACTTTAGCAGCGAGCGAAACCGCGACGCTGCGACCGAGCGATGTTTTGGATTTGCTCGGCTTTGACGATTGGATCGCAAGAGGATCATTGATCACTCGGGTGCAAGTTCACTTGCAACGAGAGCTAAAGGACAAACCGCCCGAGACCGAGAATTCAGATCCAGGCTAACAACACAACCACTGCTGGCGTCCATGCCGAGAGACTTTTATCTCTCGCATCAAGCCAGCCCAACACCGCAAGGGGTGCTTGCTCATGAAGAAAGAAATGTTAATCAATGTTCAACAACCGGAGGAATGCCGCATTGCAGTCCTGGAAAACGACCGGCTGGATGAACTTTATGTTGAACGAAAAAGTGTCGAGGCGTTTGCCGGTAATATCTATCGCGGCAAAATTGTCAATTTAGAACCCAGCATCCAGGCTGCGTTCGTCGATTTCGGCGTCGGTCGCAATGGCTTTCTGCATATCAGCGACGTTGACCCACAATACTTTCGACAAGGCGGTTATGATCCGAAAGAGATCATGCGAGAGTCGGACGAGATGGCTGAAGCGGCCGCCAAACGGGCACGCGACATCAGGACGCGGCAACAAACGTGCTTACAAAGGAGGCCGACCACGAGTCAAACCACCGATCCAGGAAATTTTCCGACGCGGTGACGAGGTCTTGGTGCAGGTAATCAAAGAAGGCATCGGTACGAAAGGCCCGACGCTTAGCACCTATATCTCGATTCCCGGCCGCTACCTTGGTTTGATGCCTTCGCTGATGCGGGTCGGTGTCAGCCGCAAAATCGAAGACGAAGATGATCGCAAACGTTTGAAACGCTGCATGCTGGCCCTGAATCCGCCCAAGGGTCTCGGGTTCATCGTCCGCACCGCGGGAGCTGGCCGCAAAGAGGGTGAGCTACAACGGCGATTTGGACTATCTGCTGCGGCTGTGGAAAGCGATTGCGAGACGAGTCAAGAGCACGACGGAACCCGGCGTGATCTACGAAGAGAGCGATCTTGATCATTCGCACGATCCGCGACATCTACAGCGACGATATCGATCAAATCTTGATCGACGAAGAAGAGTCGTACGAAAAGGCACGTGACTTTCTAAAGATGGTCATGCCAAAAGCGGTCGAACGATTGAAGTTTTACGAAGACATCGTGCCGCTGTTCCACAAGTACAAATTGGAACAGGAGATCATCAAAATCAACCAACGGCAGGTCCAATTGAAGGATGGTGGATCGATCGTCATCGACCCCACCGAAGCGTTGGTCGCAATCGATGTCAACAGCGGAAACTTCCGCGGCAACGATTCCGCCGAAGAAAATGCGTTTCGACTGAACATGGCCGCCGCCAAGGAAATCGCGCGTCAATTGCGACTCCGGGATTTGGGTGGGGTGATCGTCAACGACTTCATCGACATGCGGAAGGAAAGCCACCGACGCAAGGTCGAACGGACCCTACGCGATGCGATGGCAAACGATCGAGCGCGAACCAAAATTCTGCGGACGAGTCCCTTTGGTTTGATCGAGATGACTCGCCAACGAATCCGGCCGAGTTTGAAACGGAGCATTTACAACGATTGCCCCTGCTGCGAAGGACGCGGATTGGTCAAAACGGCCGAGAGTATGTCGATTGAAGTCATCCGCTGCCTTGCTCTGGCACTGCGGAACGAGCATATCGAACGGATTACAGTACGCGTGAACGACCACGTGGCCGCTCATTTGAACAACAAAAAACGTCGTGACGTGATGGAGATGGAGGATGCGGGTAAAATGACAGTCCAGATCCTGGGCAGCGAAGCCCTCTATCCTGAACATATTGAACTTGATTGCCGTGACGGTAACGGCAACCGAGTCGAAATCGATTCGCATTTGTAAGACCTCCATGATTGAACTTGGCGTCAACATTGACCATGTCGCAACGGTGCGTCAGGCACGTAAGACTTACGAGCCTGATCCAGTCGTTGCCGCGGCGCTGGCCGAACAAGGAGGGGCCGACGGCATCACTTTCCACTTGCGCGAAGACCGTCGCCACATTCAAGATCGTGACGTCGAACTGCTGACGCAAACGGTCACGGTCAAGCACAAATTTTGAATTGGCCTGTGCCGACGATGTGCTCTCGATCTGCTGTCGCGTCAAACCCGATTGGGCGTTGCTGGTCCCTGAAAGTCGCGAAGAAGTCACCACCGAAGGGGGACTGGATGTCGCCGGCGATCCCGGTCGTGTCGCCGAAGCGATCGCACGACTGAAGGATGCCGGCATTCTGACCAGCCTGTTTATCGACCCCGATCTCGGATCAAATCGAAGCATCAGCAAAGTGGGTGTCGATGCCGTTGAACTGCATACCGGTCCCTACGCACTTGCCAAGCATGATCAGCAAACCGCCGAACTGGCCGGTTGAGTGATGCCGGACGGGCCACGACCGCCGCCGGAATGCGTTTGCATGCCGGTCACGGGCTGAACTACACCAACGTCCGCGCGGTAGCGGCGATCCCCGAAGTCGCTGAATTGAACATCGGCCATTCGATCGTTTCGCGAGCCGTCATGGTTGGAATGAAAGAAGCGGTTTCAGAAATGCGGCGGATCCTGGATTTGGCGTAGGTGAATGAGGCGACTTGGGAAAAGATGAGATTTGGTTTTTGTATCGCATGGTTGCTGATCGCGGCGCCACTGGCCGCGAGGAACGGCGTGCACCACCACCCAGTTTCCCGCCAGATCAATTGCAGGGAATCTTTTTGACAAACTCAGCGACGCGATTCGTGGGCAGCGGCCGTCACTCGCGTCGCTGCGCAGAGCCAAACTCCCACGAACGACTCTAACGTTACGAAATCAGCCGATTCAGCTGTTCGCCAAGTCAACGCCAGCGGCAATCGATGGGCCAGCCTGATCGGAGCCGGCATCGATTGAAGACGAGGTCAAGCGAGTCAAACTGCATTTTGATTCGGTGATTACCACCCCCAGTGCGTTCAATAGTGGCGGATTCCAAGCAGGCTCGGCTGGACCTGACCGTGCTGGCGACACTGTTCGCAGTTATCCATGAGCACAACGGAGACGTCCGCTGGAAAGAAGACGCCGCCGTCAGCACGAGACTTGCTGGCCCGTACCGCATTCAATTGCAAAGCTGGTTCCGACTCAGGTCTACAACGAGGCAAAGTTGCGCAAAAGCCGATCTGCAAGACTTGCTCTCCGGCAGTGGAATATCGACACGCGATGGACGAACCGAACAACGATTGGTCACAGATCGCCGATCGTTCACCATTGATGGAGTACGCCGAATCGCTGATCGAAGCTTTGGAAAACGCTACCAACAATGCGGCAACGATCAATTCCGAAGCCGATCTGATTCGTCGCAATGCGGAACTGATCGCGATGTTAGGTCGAGGCCCTAACGCAACACGGAATGGACGATGCGGACGACCAGGACTATGCAAAGCTAAGTCAGGCAATGTCGGAGTCGGCCGGAAGTTTGGCATCAGCCCTCGAACGGAACGATGCAAAACAGTTCAATCCGCGGTCGGTACGATCCGCAAACGCTGCGACGCCTGTCACGAACAATATCGGTAAACAGTTCACAGCGATCAGTTGACAGTGAACAGCAAGAGTGGGCCAGACTGTTCCGGCTGTCAACTGTCAACTGTCGAACCGATCTACTAAACCATCCGCATCTTTTTCCAGCCTCCTTGGATGAATCTGGCGGCCAATAGCGTGCCAGCAACCAGATCCAGAATGCGATCATGTACCACCACCAGTGCAGGGTGTCGCCAGTTGGTTCCCACAGCGAAACCGATGAATATCGCCACGGCAGAGGCGGTCAATCGCCTCAACATCACAAACCAGGTGTCGCCGGCACCGCGAAGTGATCCGGCGAAGATGATTTGCGCCGCATCCAGCACGACGTAGATTGCGACAAATTTCAGCAAACCTCGGGCCAGTCCGATCGCCTCTTTCGTTTCCGGAGTCGTTTGCGTTGACTCGTAAAGCGACAACAACACATCGGGAATCGCCAAGTAGGCAATCAACCAGGTCAAGGAATAGATCAATCCAATCACCAGCGCCGCGTAGGCACTTTTAGCGGCACGCGCCGCACCACTTTGCAGCAAATGCTTACCGACCAACACGGAGGCGGCGATCGAAACTCCCATCAAAGGGATGAAGGCGATCATGTTGAAGTTGATTGCCATCGTTGTCGCCCGCAATGGAATGTCGCCGAGACTGCCGATCCGCAGCAAAATCACCGTGAACCCGGCCGATTCGATCAAGTACATCAACCCGGTCGGGAAACCAAAGAACAGTAAGTTGCCGAACACGCGGGCATCAAAACCGAAACCCGCTCGCAGCTTGTAGATCGGATTCACGCTGGAACCACAGCAGCAACACGCCAAAGACGATCGCCTTGAACCAAAACGCAATCACGCTAGCGATCGCGGCACCAGCAATCCCCAGAGCCGGGATGGGTCCATACCGAAAATCAGCAGTAAGTCCAAGAAAAAGTTCAGTACACCAGAAGCAACCGAAACCCACATGATCACGGCGGTCTTTTCAGTACCGCTGAAGAATCCGCTGAGTGCCGATTCCACCACCAAACCGATCGCGCCGATCATCAACAAACGCAAGTAAGTTGCTTCTAACGCGATCAATTCTCTCGGGTTGCCCGGTCACTCGAAAAATCCACTCGGCATTCAGGGCGACCGCAAGAACCAGGGAACAAACGCCAACGCAACCAAACGGCTTGCCACACCAAACGACCGACCCGATCTTCTTCGTCCGGCACCAATGTGCTGGCCGACAATCGCCCCGGTCATCGATACGATCCCAACCGGCAAACAGGTCAGCACCCAAAACAAAGCACCGCCGGCCATCGATGCGCTCATCGATGGACCATCGTGATACAGCAACAAAGTACGGTCCGCGAACAGCACCAACGAGAAGGTCCCGGCACTGATCATCAGTGGCAATGCGACACGAAAGACTTCCGCGATCACATCGAACGATTGAATCCGACGAACAGATCCAGGTCGTCCGAGTAAGTTTCTGGGCCGCTCATCGGTGTATCAAATACCCGATCGCAGCAATCAACATGCCTGCAGCCAGGCCACCCAGATGGGCACCATTTGCAACGTTGGGAACCAACGGCGTCATGCAAACAATCAATCCGCCCAACGATCAGCATGAACTGTGTCGAATCGAGTTCGATCGGGTAGTCGGGATCGAGCCAGGGTCGAATCCACATGAATCCAAACAACCCATAGCCGGCACCGGACGCACCGATCGCCAACGGCGAACCGCGGAGGGCTGCCGGCATGAATGCGGCGTCGGGTAGCAATACTTGAACCATCATGCCGGCTGTTTGAGTTGCCAGGACTAGAAACAAAAAGAACCACGAACCATGAATCCGCTCGATCATCGACCCGAGTAGAAAGATCAAAAACATGTTGAAGAACAAATGAAACATGTTCCCGTGCAGAAACATCGGCGTCACGATCCGCCAAATCTCTCCTTTTGGATATCGAAGCGAATGGATCTTTACTTTTTTGGTACTCACGGCGATCGACAAAGGAAAGCCCGTTGAAGATCTTGTTCTTCAACGGTCACTTTGCCCGGGATGCGTGAGCCACGAGGCTGTGCCAAAGTTGGCACGAAAAACTGGCGATCATCGACATCACAATGATGCCGATCGTGATCGGAAATCCGCTTTGCCGTGCCTCTGAGTCCAACAGAGGATTCGATTCGCTGAAAGGTTCGCCAGATTCTGGTTGCTCGGTCGACTGGTTGGTGCGATTGTTCGGCCGCGGCCGCGTGAACGGTTGGCGATTCCGGTTCCAACGGACTCTGCCAAAGCTTGCCGTCGCTGCCACAATTCGTCAACTTGTTCCTGGCGAATACGGTCGGCTTCTAGCATCGACGGAGAATCTTTGCTCGTCCGGCGATGCTTCGAACTGCAGAAAAGCAGCCGCGAGCAACTTCCATGTCGTCCTCATTACGAATCCAAATCTCCCAGGACTTGTCATCAGGTGAGGCGTCAATTACCGCGTTTACGCTTTGGGTCAGCAGATAGTTAACAAATCGACGTGCGAGGGCTTCGTCTGACAATGTGCCAATTCGCCGCATGAAATTCCTGGATTTCGGGACTGGGAACGCTGAAACGTCAAGTTGTACGCTTCGCGGCCATTTTCCGCACGCCCACCTGAGGCGGCCAAACGGGCGTTGCCAGGCCGATACTTGTTCAATGTACTCCGCCCTCGTACTCTGCCTCCAGATGCGTTGATCCAACCCCTGACAGGCGAGCTTGTGACGGATTAATGTCAAAATTGCCGTCATTGCGGGCTGTTTCCGGCGCGGTGGTCGTTTGACCGGCCCACAAACGGGTCTATGGCAAGCTGCGACCTTGCCTTATTGCCGACCCAGTGAATATGATGTCTAAATCAATGGACCGCGGAAAGCGGCGAAAAAACCAGGTTGCTATTTAATAAAGGTGATACAAACAGATGGCAGTCAAACTGAGTGAACGAGCCGCCGAGGAAGTAAAGCGGTTTCAAACAGAAAACAATTTCGGCGAAGAGATGGTGTTGCGGATTGGAATCGCTGCAGGTGGATGCAGTGGTTTCAGCTATACGCTGAATTTCGACGACAAGTTTGACGAGACCGCCGATAGCAAATTTGATTGCCACGGGGTCACAGTCGTAGTTGACAAGAAGAGTGCGCTGTACTTGGACGGAACCACCGTTGATTGGTACGAGAGCCTTGAGAAGCAAGGGTTCACGTTCGAGAATCCCAATGCAGTCAAGAGTTGCGGTTGCGGAAGCTCTTTCCAGGCGTAAGTCTACTGCTAATCTAATTGCCCATGAAACGGCAAGCGGCCGTCGTCTGTGCATGTCACGGGCGTCAGCAGCTTGCCGTTGATCGTTAGACGATCCCCACCAAATCCGTTCGCGGCCGCTCCCGGCGTGTGAATAGCTAGCCCGCTAGAACCAATCTTGATCCGGCCCCAAGGAAAGCAGGCAATCACCGATGCTGAACTCGACGCGTCTTTTGTTGGCATGGCTCGCGATCTGGGGCTCACTGTCGTTGAGCGCAGGAACTGTCGCTGCGCAAGAGGCAAGACCAACGACAGCGGATTACAAAACCGACAAAGACATCGCCTATCGGACCGGAGAAAACCTGTCCGAATATATGGCTCAGCGGTGTCGCTTGGACGTCTACTATCCGACCAAAGATTCGGCCAAACCGTTCCCAACGGTCGTCTGGTTTCATGGTGGCGGATTGAAGGCAGGAGCAAAGACTGTTCCCAACAGTCTGAAGGACAAGGGGATTGCGGTGGTTGCGGTTAACTATCGGCTACATCCCCAGGTCAATTCTCCGGCCTACGTCGAAGACGCGGCTGCGGCCGTTGCTTGGACTTTTAACAACATTGAACGATATGGCGGGTCGCGTCAGTTGATTTTTGTCAGCGGTCATTCAGCCGGTGGCTACTTGACCAGCATGGTTGGAATCGACAAACGTTGGCTAGCGGCACATGACATCGACGCCAACGACATTGCCGGTTTGATTCCGTACAGCGGACATACCATCACTCACTTTACGGTCCGCGCCGAACGAGGAATCGATGGTAAGCAGCCCATTCTGGATGACATGGCACCGTTGTTTCACGTTCGCAAAGATGCGCCACCCATCTTGTTCATCACCGGTGATCGCGAATTGGAAATGCTGGGTCGATACGAAGAAAACGCCTATATGTGGCGAATGATGAAAGTGGCTGGCCACGAGAAATCGGAGCTTTACGAATTAGATGGCTTCAATCATGGCAGTATGGGCGAACCCGCACACAGGCTGATGCTGAACTTCGTGAAACGAATTGTCGATTCACCGTAGCGGTATGGCAGATGGCTGTTTAGAGTGAGATTTTAGTTTTTCTTTGCAATACAAATCGAATATGGCTGCCGACATCCAACCGATCATAGCGTCTGACCAGGCTTCGCCTTCCGCAGAAGACTCGATTGCCCAGGATCGTCTGGTCGAGACCGACGTCATCGCACCCGACGCGAAATCGGCGGGCATCCCGAAGCCCCCAGGTGTCAACGGGCAAAGTCGCGTTATCTGGGAATACTTGATCCCAGTGATCGTATTCCACCTGCTGATTCCCTTCGCCTTCTTGCCCTATTTCTTCAGCTGGTGGGGAATCCTTTGGTTATTTGTCGGCAACTACATCTTCACATCCATGGGCATCGGCGCCGGTTATCATCGGTTGTTGACGCATCGCGGGTTCAAGTGTCCGAAGTGGTTTGAATACACCTTGGCAACTTTGGGTGTCTGCAGTTTCCAAGACTCACCGGCTCGCTGGGTGCTGGTGCACCGTGTCCACCACCAACACTCTGATCATCAAGACGATCCGCACACGCCGCGCGTCACGACGTTTTGGTCGCACATGGGCTGGCTGTTTATCGACAATCGGGACCTGAGCACGATCGCCGCTTACGAACGATATACTCGCGACCTATTGCGTGACAAATACTATTTGTGGTTGCAGCGGAACGCGAAATGGGCCTTGGTCTATTTGGCTCACGCTGTCGCAATTACAGCACTTGGATTGATTGTTGGGGCGACAGTCTATGGTGATCTCTCGCATACGTTGCAGTTTGGACTGCAGTTTTTGATGTGGGGTGTGATCATGCGAACGATTTTTACGTGGCACGTCACCTGGGGGATCAATTCCTTTTCCCACATGTGGGGATATCGCAACTATGAAACGCGTGAAGACAGTCGCAACAATTGGCTGTTTGCGTTTTTGACCAACGGCGAGGGCTGGCACAACAACCACCATGCTGATCCTCGCACGGCCCGACACGGTCACCGCTGGTGGGAGATCGACATCACGTGGATGACTCTGTTGATGCTTGAAAAGATCGGCTTGGTCACCGACTTGGTACATCCCAACCAATCGGCCTTGGATCGAAAAACCATTTCGGAAGTTGGTACGTAAGAACCTGTCGGAACAAAACGGGAACGGTTCTCGCTCGTTTGTTTGCGGTAATGGCCAAGTTCTTGGCGACTACAAAGTCATCCCGCAGATGTTCCCGGGTTCGATAAATGCCAGCCGTGTTCCGCCATATTGACGAAGATCCCAATTGCCTGCGGTTAGACTCGTTGGATCAAAAGACTTCTCCGTTTCCGCAACCAAAACGCTGCCGGGTGGTCCGTTTTCCAACGCCTGTGTGATGATCCGATTCAGTTCGGGTAGCGATTCCGTCCACAGTGCGTACGGCGGGCACAGAAAAACGCACCAAGGCGTCTCGTCTTCGGGAGGACCCAATATTTGTCCGTACAAGCGAAACGTGTCGCCCATCAAAACCTGGCCTTGTCAGCGACCCCCAGGGTTTCCGCGTCTTTGCGATATCCATTTGGCGGCTTTGCGGTTCTGTTCGATCATCACGGCGGACCGAGCCCCACGGCTAATTGCCTCCAGAGCCATGCTCCGGTGCCGGCGAATAGATCGAAGCATTTGGCACCGCGAATTCGAGGCCCAATGATATTGAACAGGTTTTCGCGGATGTTGTCCTTCATCGGGCGAGTAAAATCGTCACCGTGATAATGCACCGTGCGACCGCGCATGTCGCCGCCGATGATCCGCAACTTGATACCATGTTGTTTCTGTTTTGATTTCATCTTGTCAATCATATCCGATCAAGGTTTTGATGGAATGAGCTCGTTTCGATTGTCTGTCTGGTTCACTGTTGGCGTGATCGCCATTTCTTCATCCCTATGCGGACAAGAGTCCGAACCGTCAGACCCGGGTGGTGCGGCGCCGGCAGCTACGCCGCCGGTCGATTCTGTGCCGGTAGACATCGCGGCGACCGATCCACCCGCAGACGATGGCGAACATGGGCTTCCCGAAGCTTCGCCCGAGGAAAAGCAAGCTTTCGAGGAAGCCTATCGCGGAGTTTCGAGAAGCCCGGGGAAACCTGGCGAGCGCTCTGGCCGACCAACTAGATATTTTCGTTCGATATGTCAATCGCGAGGACCGCACGCCAGCAGCGCGAAACAACTACTTTCAGAAACGTCAAGAAGTTCGCCAGCGGATGGATGAAGTCTATCGCGCTGCGCTTGACGTCACGCAAACCGGCGTGCTGAATGAAGAGTTGGTTCGTTTCATCGTGACAACGATCCAGCACCGAATGAAGACCGACTACTACGATAGCGACACTTTCGAAGGTGCCGCCAAGATGTTGGATGCCAGACAGAACATGCAGTTTCTCTATTCGGCTGCGGCACGATCCGCCCTAGTCATTGGGCGATTTGATACGGCCGACCAGTTGTTCCAATCTCTGTTGACGTCAGAGGATGTCCCAGCAATCGATCCGATCCTGTACTCGAACCTGAAAAGTTACGAGGAACAATGGAACCAAGAAAAAGCCATACAGCTCAGGAAGAAACGGATGATCGCCTGCCCAGAGTCAAGCTAGAAACGACGCAAGGAGACGTTGTTGTTGAACTGTTCCTGGATCAAGCACCGACGACCGTTGCGAATTTCATTCGATTGGTCGAAGAGGGATTTTATGATGAACTCGATTTTTATCAGGTCATCGACCACGTCCTAGCGTTGACTGGTGATCCAAATGGCGACGGCAGCGGAAACAGCGGAAAATTCATCAAGGACGAACACGACCGCGAAGACTCGCGTCATGCGTTTCGGGGATCACTGTTGATGGCCAAGATCCCCGAAGAAGCATCCGGTGAATTTGTCCCGAACTCTGCGAGCAGCCAGTTCTCGATTCTATTGCTGCCCATCGCCTCGGCCTCTGATCAACAGACCGTCTTTGGCAGAGTTATGGAGGGCATGGATGTTGTTTCGCGATTGCGGAGGGTTGATCCGAACAAAGAAAAAGAAAAGGATGAGATCGTTTTGCCCGCCGACAGGATCATTGAAGCAACCGTCATCCGACGGCCGGAGACTTTGCCAGAGCCTGAGTACGTCGGACAATAGCCGATGCTACAGTTTTCGCAGGTGGAAATGATGCGGCCCCAACTTGCCTCCATAGTTCCCAGCCGAGATCCGCAGCACACCGGGTGACGACGCCGCGGCGTCCAATCCAGCCTTCATCGCTTTCGAAACTGCTGATGCGGACAAACCGTCAATCACGATTTCGTAGACGGCTTGCTCGTCAACTTTCAAGGCAGACTCGGTCTGACCGCGCAGTGAGGGACACCACTTATCGCTTGTGCTTGCCTTCAGACCTGGATACTTCGATCCGACTTTGGATCCCGCACCGACGATTCCGGATGGAAAAGGCAGAATCACGTCGGCGACTTGCTTGATCGCCGCGACGGAGGCGCGAGCACCGGCAAGAGTTTCTGCGCGTGATCGTCCGCAGATCAACAGATTGCCGCCGCCAATCCCTTTAACCGATCCGACAACATCTTCACAAAGAAATTCCCCGTCCATGATTGGGATTCGCCAAAACCGACGATCCTCTAGCTGCTTCGAAAACTGAAATCCGTCGCCAAAGAAACGAAGCTGTGCGCCAACCTTGATTCGGTCCTTCTTCTCTGGGCTGTGCAATCCTGAATAGCATGCCGCAGTGGGACATGTCAAAACATTCTGTCCGACTCGCGCTGTAACCGCCGCTTCAAGTGACTTTTTGTCAAATGCAAATGCCAGGACAGAAACTCCAGGCCGGCCATCCAGAGTTTCATCGGTCGCTACAGCACGCTCGACTCCCGCCTCTGCGTCACAGCCGATCACGCTTGATGCATTGCCACAAAATTCGTTGGCGGCGATCTGAGCCAATTCCTGATCTACTGCCGTGATGATCAGGCGAGTTCCCCGCATTGGGAATGCCTCGGCAAAAGTATCGTCGATGGTCGGACGGTCAGGCATGGGCGTGTGTGATTGGCAGGTCGATCCTACTGGGACGCGTCACAAATTAAACAAAACCGGTTGATCACGTAACCCACATCCATTTGAATTGACGGGCTATGCGCGTTCGGCCACGCGCAGATTCAGCGCTTCTGCTACGCGGATTCGCTTGCACTTCCGCATCGGTCGGTCGGAGCGGTTTCTTGGTCAGCACGTTCCACCGATCATCGTCTCGAAACGCATTCTTGACGAGTCGATCCTCCAATGAATGGAAACTGATGATCGCCAGCCGTCCACCTGGCGAGAGCCAGGTGGGCGAATCGGCTAGAGTTCGCTCTAGCGCGCCAAGTTCATCGTTGACCGCAATTCTTAGCGCTTGGAAAGTCCGCGTTGCCGGATGGATGTCATGGTTCTTGCTACGCGGGACGCAGCGGCGGCAGATTTCTACTAGTTCGCCGACGGTGGCAATCGGCTTTTCTTGGCGACGTCGTTCAATGATTGCTCGTGCGATTCGTCGGCTAAAACGCTCTTCCCCAAATTCGTAGATCGCGTTGGCGATTTCCGTCTCACTGTGTCGAACCAACCAGTCGGCCGCACTGAATCCCGTCTCCGGATCAAATCTCAAATCGAGCGGCGCAGTCTCCTGAGTGAAACTGAATCCGCGATCAGCGTCGGACAGTTGGTCACTGGATAGACCAAGGTCCAGCATCATTGCATCGGCCGATGCCAACCCTGACGCGGCGAGTGCCTGCCCTGTTTTTTCGTAACTGCCCAAAAAAACGGATAACCGAAGATCCTGTGTTTGCTGTTCAACTCGCTCGCTGACCGCCGGATCACGGTCGATCCCGATCAGGTGACCATCGTCGGGCAAAACGTTTAATAAGCAACTGCGCGTGCCCGCCGCCGCCGTAAGTCCCATCAACGATGACTCGCGGCGAAACCTCGCTCAGCCACTGAACAATCTCCGCCGGCATCACCGAGACGTGACACGATTGATCTCTATCCGGCACTTGATCTCTATCCAGCACTGACGACTGCCTTGGAGCAGTGAAGTGCTTTATCCAGGTTGGCACTGACTTCTTTGAGACGATTCAGATCACCGCCAGCCACTTCGGCGGCCAACCAACCGGTGAAATTGATATCGCGAAGTGCCTGTTCGACCGCGGGCCAATCGATATCTCCTTCGGTGATTTTCGTGAACGTGTCGGTCTCGCGTGAAAAGCCCTTGATGTCCAGCTTCTTGATTCTCGGACCGAGCGTGCGAATCCACTCGGCCGGGTCGCCATACTTCCAGTGGTTGCCGATATCGAATTGAACGCCGACTAATTCCGAACCGAACTCATCGACAAATTCCACCAGTCGATCAGCCGTCTGGTCGCTGCCACCTTCATGGTCATAACAGAAGTCGTTCCAAACGTTTTCGATTAGAATCGCGACGTCATATTTCTCAGCGATCGGCAGCGCTTCGTCGATCGCCGCCTTGGCTCGGTCGTGCACTTCCGCGTCGGTCCCATCTTTGCCATGGCCGGGAACCAAAAGCATCGTTTCCGCACCGAGTGCGGCGGTGACCTCGATCCCTTTCTTTAGATTCTGCATCGCTTTGGCGCGAACCGATTCATCAGGATCGGTGTGTCTGATTTTCCAATGGTAGCCACCAACGGTTCCATCGATGATCAATCCTGTTTCCTGCGCAGCTTTTTTAGCAGCTTCGACGTTTACCCCTGGGACGCCCAGTTTCGATACCCTCAAAACCAGCCTCTTTGGCGGCGGCAAATTTATCGGTCATCGTTCCGGGAACATTCACCATGCCAAGCTTAAGGGTCTTTCGCAGCCACGGCGTTGCGGAACTTTCGTCGTCAGCCAAAACACGCCGGCTCGACAGCATACCGATACTTGATATCGCCGCGGCGGATTGCAAAAAGGCTCGTCGTTTCATAGTTGTCGGATGCTTTATTGGAGGCACGATTGGAAAGTAAGGTGAAGCAGTTACACTTCGGCAGGGCGAATCATCATTGTACGACGCTTTTCGCCGCATTTGTGACCGCTTTGGCCGGGAATCCACACTTCGATCAAGATGAAACAACACCTTCCCCTGATCGCCTTTGTGACGCCCTTCCTGCTGTTTTTTGCGATCCCATCCCTGATCACCTACGAATCGACTGAAGTGAATGATGCTGGCGATGCCGAAACCATCATTCTGCCGGCCAGATACACCGCGATGATCGCCGCCCGCGTGGTTTTGATGGGGATCGCAATCGGTGTCTTTATCAGATTCTACCTGCGCTGCTTTCCGTTTCGCATTGATCATTGGGGATTCATCACCGGCGTGGTTGGTGCTGCGCTGTGGATTGGATTGTGTCACCTGCAGCTAGAATCGTCATTGTTGAAGATGATCGGATTGCCGGAAGAATTGCTTGGTGCTCGCGACGGCGTGAATCCATTTGAAACTTACTCAGAATCGGGCGACCGGTTGGTGTTTCTAGGTTTTCGCTTCGCGCTGCTGGTCGTCACTGTACCGATCGCCGAAGAACTGTTCTTGCGCGGGTTCTTCATGCGCATGATGGACGCCGTTGACTGGGTCAACCTGCCATTGCGGGAAATCGGAACCAGCGGCCTGGTCGCTGGCACCCTGTATGGCATGGCAACTCATCCCAGTGAGTTTATCGCCGCAGCGGTCTGGTTTTCGCTGGTAACGCTACTGATGGTAAGGACCAACAGGTTCTGGAACTGCGTTGTCGCCCATGCGGTAACCAACTTAATACTGGGAATCTACGTGATGGCAACCGGGACTTGGAGCCTTTGGTAATGACAGCGCGTTAATTCGATCGGGAATTGCGGCGAATCCCACGACCCACGATCGAGACAGACGGTTGTTTACACCAAAATATCTCTGACGACGTTGCCATGTACGTCCGTCAGTCGAAATTGCCGTCCTTGAAACTTGTAGGTCAGCTTTTCGTGGTCGATTCCCATTTGATTCATGATCGTTGCCTGTAGATCATGAACATGGACTGGGTTTTCGACCGGTGTGATACCCAGGTCATCGGTTGCCCCGTACGAGATCCCTGGTTTCACGCCGCCTCCCGCCATCCAGACTGTGTAGGCGTAAGGATGATGATCGCGCCCCAGCGTTTTCGGTTGTCGATATCGCCTTGCAAAAAGGGCGTGCGACCAAACTCACCGCCCCAAATCACCAACGTGTCTTCCAGCAATCCGCGTTGCTTCAAATCTTTTACCAGCGCCGCACTCGATTGATCTGTGTCGCGGCACTGGTTGTACAACTCGGTTGTCAAAGAGTTGTGCTGGTCCCAACCGGCGTGCATCAGCTGGATGAATCGACAGCCCCGTTCCGCTAACCGACGGGCCAGCAAACAGTTGTGCGCAAACGTGCCTGGTGTCTCGACCCCGGGCCCGTACATCTCTAGAGTCTCCTGGGATTCATTCGATAGATCGGCCAACTCTGGTACGCTCCGCTGCATCTTGAAACCCATCTCGTACTGGGCGATTCGAGTGGCAATCTCGGGGTCGCCGAACTCGTTCAGTTTCATTTCATTGATCTTCGCAATGTCGTCCAGCCAATCGCGACGCATCTGGCGACTGATTCCATTGGGATTGGAAACGTACAGCACAGGATCGCCGCTGCCACGAAACTTGACACCCTGGAATTTCGACGGCAAGAATCCGCTACTCCAATAGAAGTCGTAAAAGATTTGCCCACAGGAAGTATCTTTCGTCACGCTGGTCATGACCACGAACCCAGGCAATTCGTCGGTTTCGCTACCCAATCCGTAGGTCAGCCAAGAGCCCATCGTTGGCCGGCCTGGCATTTCGCCGCCGCTGAGCATGAAGCTAATCGCCGGGGCGTGATTGACCTGTTCGGTATGCATGCTCTTGATGAAGCACAAATCATCAACGACCTTGGCGGTGTGCGGCATGAATTCACTGACCCACGCGCCGCTTTGGCCGTATTGTGCAAATGGTTCCACCGGTGCCAGCAAGACCTTGCCGTTCGCCTTGCCCGTCATGGTGCTGAAGCGGCGGTCGCCGATGTAGGACAGCGGAACCGGTTGCTTGTGCATCTTGGCCAGATTTGGTTTCCAGTCGAACAGATCGACATGTGTCGGAGCGCCGTTTTGGAACAAATAGATCACTCGCTTTGCTCTGGGCGCAAAGTCAGGCAAGTGAGGCAATCCCCCAAAACGTTGCTGATCAGTCGCTGCCGCGAATCCATCGTTTTGCAACATCGAAGCAAGTGCAGCGGCGCCAATGCCGGTCGCGGCACGTCCAAACAAATGGCGACGTGTCAAATGCAGATTGTTTTGAGCAAGAGGATTCATTTTTATCTCACAGATGCGGGCTTCGGCCAGCTACCTCTCCCGCAATGAGGTCTGCGGTCTTAGCCACCTCCACCGCGCAGTGGTCGTACAGTTTTCAAGTCGTTTTACACCAAGTATTTGCAATACTCTCCTTGGGTTATTGGCATCTACGCATCTCATTTCACCCTCCTTTGGAGGTCGTGCAGTTGCTAAGTCGCTAAATATCAAGCATTTGCAACACTCTCGCTCCGGGAGAGTCGAGCCTAAGTGAGGAGAGGGGTTTTCCATGTCAGCCCCTCCCCGGCCGTTTGCCCGTCCGACCCTCCCAAGGGAGGGTAAAAATGAACTGCACGACCTCCAAAGGAGGGTAAATAAAACCGCACGACCCCTCCCAAAGAGAGAGGTGACTAATTCTGGTTTTGTCAATTTATTCTCTTGTCAGTGTCTCGTCCAAATTCAGTACCGCCAGACAGAGGCTGGTCCATGCGGCATGCTCGACGGGGTCGAGCGACTCGTCACGGGGTGATTCGCCGACCAACAACAACTTGGTTGCCTCATCGGGCTGTTGTTTGTATTGATCGCGTGAACGTTGAAGCCCGACGGCCAGAACTTTCAACTCGGCTTCGCTGGCCTTGCGCGCGACCACTCGTTGCATCACCTGATCGATTCGATCTGGATCGGAATCAACGTCAGACTGTAAAACCGTTTGAGCGAGCGAGCGAGCTGATTCGACATAGGTAGTGTTGTTGAGCAGCTGCAATGCCTGCAGCGGTGTATTGGTGCGATTGATTTTGACTTCGCAAACTTGGCGTTTCGCGTTGTCAAAAAACATCGGTGGCGCAATGATGCGGCGCCAGAAAACGTACAAACTGCGACGATAAAGTTTCTCGCCCGAGTCCGCGATGTATTTCTTCCTGCCGAACGACGCATCCTCCCAGACGCCGGGAGGTTGATATGTATTGACCGAGGGCCCACTGACAACCGGGGACAACAATCCACTGGCTGCAAGTGCCTGATCGCGCAACATCCAGGCCGGCATCCGATAGCGACTCCCGCGTGCCAGCAATCGATTGCTGGGGTCGTTTTCATAGACTGCTGAACTGGTGATTTTGGACGACTGCTTGTAAACGTCACTGGTAACGATCAGCCGAACCAAGTCCTTTACGTCCCAGCCATTGCTTCGAAAATGATGGGCTAAGTATTCCAGCAACTCGGCATGCTCCGGAATTTCCCCCTGGGTTCCAAAGTCCTCTGTCGTCTTGACCAATCCAACGCCAAAATACTGTTGCCAAAATCGATTGACCGTCACTCTAGCCGTCAGCGGATTTTCGAGATCGACCAACCAGCGAGCCAACGCAAGTCGATCGAGCGGTTGTTGGGCGACTGATTCGGTTGGCAAACACTCGGGCAATCCAGCTGTCACTTCATCGGTGGGCTGGTTGTACAGTCCGCGAGTCAAAACGTAGGTCTTGCGAGGTTCGTCTCGATCCGCCATCACCATTACTTTCGGTATTCCCTCATCGACTTTTTCAAGCTGTTTTGACAGGTTGTCGCGCGTCTGCAATTGCTTGATGTAGTCCGGGCTCGAATTGCGATGTGCGTCAACAATCCATTGACGCTGCTCATCGGTTCGCTGATCCAAGTCCGTTTGGATTGCGGCCAACAACGCTTGCTCGTCTGACTCTGAACCCACTGCCTTTTCCGCCAGCAATCGTTCGAGCTCTGATGACTCCCACTTTGATTGCTCCTGTGCCAACGTTTGCTCGATTCGTTTCAGCTCCGCTTTCGCTTCGTCAACCTGCTTGCCAAGCTCTTCCATTTGCCTGGACTGATCTGCGTTGGGAACCGCCAGCGACGGTTTAGTACGGGGATCACCGCCGCCACCATTGACCGGAGTTTGATTAAAAAACGCGAATAGCTTGTAGTACTCTTCGTTCTTGATCGGATCATATTTGTGATCATGACACCGACAGCAGTTCAGGGTTAGACCAAGCCAAATGGTGCCCATCGTCTCGGTCATTTCCATCGCATATTCGACACGATTCTCTTCCGCGATCCGACCTCCTTCACCATTGATCATTTGGTTGCGAAGAAAAGCTGTCGCCAGAATCTGTTCGTTCGTTGGATCGGGAAGCAGGTCGCCAGCCAGTTGCCAGATCGTGAACTGGTCGTACGGCATGTTGTCATTGAAAGCGCGAACCACCCAATCGCGCCACGGCCACATCGTCCGTTCGTTGTCACCTTGATACCCATTTGTGTCAGCGTACCGAGCCGCATCCAACCAATCCCAGGCCATCCGCTGTCCATACGCATCGGAGTCAAGCAACTGATCGACCAGTCGCTGGTACGCATCGGGCCGCTGATCGGCTAGGAACGCACTTACCTGCTCGGATGTTGGCGGCAGCCCGGTCAGATCGAGTGACAAACGACGAATCAGCGTAGATTTCGTCGCTTCGGTTGCCGGTTCGATGCCGTACTGGGAAAGTTTCTTTTGCACCAAGGCATCGATGGGATGGATCGACGGCGGAACCTCGGGGCTCTCGACCGGTCGGAATGACCAATGTTGCTCCCATTCCGCTCCTTGGTCGATCCAGCGACGTAGTAAATCGATTTGATCCTTGGATAGCGTGCGGTTGGAATCGGCTGGCGGCATCAATTCGTCGGGATCATCGGAGGTGATGCGACGAATGAGTTCACTTTCTTCAGCGCTGCCTTTTTCGAGCGTCGCCCAGACACCGGACGCAGTATCCAAACGCAGATCGGCCTCGCGAGTCGCTTCGTCCGGTCCATGGCAAAACGAACAATTCTCGGAGAGAATCGGTCGAATGTCGCGTGCGAAGTCAACATCGGCTGCGCAAATGGATAGCGTCGATGAAGCAAGCACGAGAGTCAGCGGCAGGCGCAAGGCGGGCATACGCGTCAGTTTACACGAAACAGTCACGAAATAGAGGCCTGGGTCGCCCAGCATCTGTCGCCCAGCATCTACTGGTGACCGGAGCGATCGTGAAGCTAAAACTGACCACCGCCACCGCCTCTTCCATCGCCACCGCCTCTTCCATCGCCGCCTCCGAAACCACAACCGCCACCTGGCAACACCTGGCTGGGTCTCACGGGTACTTCCACGTTTTGAATGACTGCCTGCTGACCGAAGCTGCTTTCGCGGAAGACGTTTAGCATGCGTTCGATTTGATCGTGGACGTCCATTCTGGTACTGACGATGATGCCGCGGCGTTTCAAATTTAGCGGTTGCATGTTCGACGGCCCCCCCAGCGCCTCCCATGTTTCCGGTGCAATCGTCGTCTCGATTAATTCGATCAACGAGTCAAAATCGTCTGCTGGAAAACCGGTTCCTTCCAGCCAATAAATTCGATGGAGCAGATTCTGTTCAGCTTTGTCGATCGATGTAATTTCCAGAACTTCGTTCTTACTTGTGTACGTTAAGCCAAGGTCCTGCAGCATCAGTCGCAACAGAGACCGAAGTGAAACGTTTTCCAGTGATAAGGTGATGAGTTCCTGATCGGTCACGCCAATTTTCTGCAAAGCGCGGAGGTCGATCATGATGGGAATCTGATGCGCTTCGCTGATCCTTCCAATTGCCTCAACAAGAGGCACCTGTTCAAAGTTTTGCGTTGTTTCGGCATCCAGCACTTTTTCGAATCTGTCTTGCGATGCTTGGTCCGCGTCGATCCATCGTGACATCGGGAACCCTCAGCGCAACAGTTCTTCAAAGTCTGCTGTGATGACCAGTCCATCGTTTTCGACTTCGTACTTGAGAGCGTGCGGCTGAAGCATTTTGCGCAGCGCTGATCGTAAAGGCATCCTCTGTCCATCGAAAACAATATCCGCCGTTTTCAAGGCGACTGCTGCCTCGGCAATCGCTCGATGGTCCAGGAATACCGGGACGTCAGGCATTTCGCCCAAGCTCTTTAGGCTCATCGGTCCATCAATCGGCGTCTCCAGCAGCTTAAAAATCATCGTTGCCGTTTCACTATCAGGCTTAGGCACGATCACTTTCTGGACCCATTCGGTCGGTCCCTGCTGTTGCTTTTGTGGAACCCCCGAACTTGGATTCGGCTTTGTTTGCTGCGAAGACTTCAATTCGCCGCCGGAAGAATTTGATTTGCCACCCAGCGAACCAAGTTGAAATACGGCGTCCTGCTGAGTCTGTGCTGACGGCAATGAGACAACAGGCTTGTCAGCCTCCGTTTGCCCATAAGTTCCGCCGGTCATCATTAGCGTTGCAATCAAGGCGGTACCGCCGACGATTCCCGTTGTGATCGTGAGACCGCGCATGAGATCGGAGTCCTTGAGCGTACAGCGACGTTAGAAGAGGAGAGGTTTCGTCAACCTTGGTAACAGCTATCAGGATAGCGGTACGAAACAGCCGATTGGTGCTGGAAAAACGCGAGTTTTCAGGAATTCTGGCCAGTCCCGCTAACGCCTCAGCGTCTCGGCCAGTTCGGCGTGTTGATTCGCTTCCACCAGCAACGCGCGGTGATCCAGCAGCGAACAGGTCTCTGAGAGTTCAATCGACCGATCCAAGGGGACGGGTTTGCGGCACCGGCGATCGCTGGCACCAGCAGTGGTACGAAAGCCCCTGCCGATGGGCAGGGAATGTGAAATGCCAGTCGAGCCGGAGTCTGCGGCTCGCGCTAAGCCTGATCCTCCCCTCCAAGCCAGCTTGTAGTACGCCGGCACAACCGTAACTTGCCCTTTGTCGCTCGAGTGCGCTGGGTCGATCAAGTGCGCTGGGTCGCTCGAGTGCGCTGGGTCGCTCGAGTGCGCTGGGTCGATCGAGTGCGCTGGGTCGATCCAGTCGAAGTCGGGCAGCGCATTGACCAGATACTTGGCGGTCGCCAATCGGCGGGCGTTCATTTCGTCCAGCCGATCCAGCTGCGGCGAAATCGCTGCGGCCTGCAATGGGCTTAAAGGGAACGTATCACTAGGGCGATCGATCATTGCCGACAGCCGGGCCGCCAGTCGTTCGTTGTTGGCAAGCAGGGCGCCACCGTTGCCGGCCGTCAGCAACTTCGATCCGCCAAAGCTCAGTGCGGCAAGATCCCCGAAGCTTCCGGCGGGCCGATCGTGAATTCGCATGCCGGCGACCTGACAAGCATCTTCGATCAAGGTCCAATTCCTGGAATCGCAAATCTGTCGCAGCGATTCGACATCGGCCGCTTGACCGTAAAGATGGGATGCGATCACGGCAACGACTTTGTCGCTGGCGGCGATTTCGACCTGCGCCGGATCGATGCAGGGGGATTGGGCAGCGACATCGACCAGGACTGGTGTCGCGCCCAAGATTTCGATCGAGCGAAAATTGCCTGGATAGTCGTAAGCAGCCAGGATCACTTCGTCACCCGGGCCGACTCGGCAAGCCCGTAGTGCCAGTTCAATCGCCGCTGACCCGCTACAAGTCAGTCGGCACTCGGCCGCGTTAAACCGGTCTGACAACCGTGTTTGCAAGTAACGGCAGCTGTTGCTGTGGTAGCTGCCCCAGTCCCCCGAGGCAATTGCAGCTGCGACCGATTGTCCGATCTCGGGCCAATCGGGAGGCCAGGGGGGAAGTTCAAGTGGCATAGAGGACTCGAAATGAAGCCGGTTCACCACCTTTATACTCCACCCAGCTCCCAAGAAATTGAGCAGGTCGTTGGCGGGACAGAACGGCTGCCAAGCAGGATCGTTGATTTGGGGCGACCGCTGTCAGGAGGATGTCTGGCTGGGCTGCATCGCGGCAAAGTGGGATGTCAACGCGAAACTGCTGGGCTTGTGACGTTTTTTGGCCTTCCATATCATGCTCCACTGGCAATTCTTGCATTTTGTACGCCCTCGACCGGTTTCCGCCACCGCTGCGGAAGGCTTTGCAGTTGTTCTCTGACCTATCCGATGCGATCTCGATTCACGCGTTCCGCCTGTTGGCTCAAGCCGCTGACGCTGCGCCGGCAGCAGCGCCGACAGGTATTGGCGCGATCCTGAACAATCCGCTGTTTCCCGCTAGTCGGTCTGTTCGTACTGTTCTACTTCATCTTCATCGTCCCCGAGCGTCGGCGAAAGGCCGGAAGAGGCAAAGATGATGTCGAGCCTGAAGAAAAACGATCGAATCGTTACGGTTGGCGGGATTCACGGCACGGTTGTCGCAGCCCCTAGCTGACAGCGACGTCGTGACCATCAAGATCGACGAAGGCTGGCAATACCAGGGTCAAACTGAATCGTTCGGCCATCGCCACGTACGTAAAGATGCCGATGGCAAAGCCAAGGATTCGGATGCGGACACGAAAGACTAAAAGTAGGCGACAGATTTAACCTAGGCATATCATTCCGGTTCTACGGAAGACGAATCGCACATCAACACATGCTACGAAAAGACAATGATGGAATGCTCTTGCAATGAGCGATGACTGACATGTCAACGTTCGGCCATGTTGGCGCAGACAACGACCCAAGCGGGCACCGTTTCGCGCGGTGTCTCGTGGGAACAATGGGCCGCGATCGCAATCGCCTTGGCGGTTCTGATCCTGCCATTTGTCGTTGGCGGATTCTTGGCGAAGGCTTTCAAGATGCCCAACTACGGCACCCGATTCGGCTGGATCTTGCTGGCGATTGTCGCCAGCACCGTTGTGTTGCTGAATCGATTGCCCGGACTAGGCATCGACCTACGCGGCGGCACGATCTTGGTCTACGAGATGGACCCGGCAGAAGCTGAATGCCGACGGCAACACCGGCCAAACAGTTTCCTCGCAAGACTTGGTCGAACCGCTGACGCGACGCATCAACCCCAGCGGCACACAGGAAATCGTGATCCGGCCCTATGGTGAATCACAGATCGAAATCATCGTTCCTGAAGTCGACCAGCGGGAAGTCGATCGAATCAAACGAAAGGTCGAAGAAGCCGGCATTTTACGGTTCGCGATCGTGGCCAACCAGGCCGACCATCAACCAGAGATCAACTTGGCCGTCGATCAGGCGCGAGTCGAACGACCAAGGGATTCGAACGCAGCGAAGTCGTCCGTGACGCAGGCGGAACGATGGTTGGCCTTGTGGGCAGTCGTCGACCGTGAAATACGATGACGACAAGCCTGGTCCGCTGCGATTTGATCTGTTCCAACAGCATCTCTGCGCGACCCGCGCACCGGGCAAATTGGTCAATCTTCCGCCCGGCGTTCGAGGAGTCGAGGGCATTGCCGAATTGGATCGACAGCCAGGGGATGGCCGGACCTGGAAATCTTGATGATCGTCAACAAGCAGCTGGACATCACCGGCGAAGATTTGGCGTTCGCCGCCAGCACCTTTGACGAACAGGGTGGACCGGCAGTCGCCTTCACCCTGACCGACCAAGGTTCCGGCACGATTCTTTGCCCTGACGACCAACAACGCTCCGGTCGGTTCGCGATCCCGACAACTGGGGATCATCTTGGACGACAACCTGCTGTCGGCTCCGAATATCAATTCGCCGATTCGCAAAGATGGACGAATCACCGGTAACTTCACCCGCGCCGAAGTCGAGCATTTGGTGCAGATCTTGAAAGCGGGTCAATTGCCTGCGGCATTGACCAAAAAACCGATCGCGGAAAACCAAATCGACGCAACGCTTGGGTGCTGACACGATTCAAAAAGGTGTTTGGGCGATCGGCGCATCGCTGATTTTGGTGCTGGTGTTCATCCTGTTTTACTACCGTTTTGCCGGCGTCATTGCCTGCATCGCCCTGGTTGCCAACCTGGCGATGATCCTGGCCACGATGGTGCTGATCAACCAACCGCTGACGTTGCCTGGATTGGCCGGTTTGGTGTTGACTGTCGGTATGTCGGTCGATGCCAACGTGCTGATCTTCGAGCGAATTCGCGAAGAGCTAAAGAAGGGTGCCGCCGACCGGATGGCGATTCGCAACGGGTTTGCCAAGGCAACGGTGACGATCATCGACGCCAACCTGACGACGTTGATCACGGCAATCGTGTTGTATGCGATCGGAACCGACCAGATTCGCGGATTCGCGGTCACCTTGATCTTGGGCATCCTGTTTTCGATGTTCACCGCGATTTATGTCTCGCGAACGTTTTTTGATTTTGCCGAACGTCACGGTTTCCTGTCGCTAAACATGTCGGACGGAGTCAATTCGCTCAAGCAGTATGATCTCGGGCGAAGCGGGGTTCGATTTCATCGGCAAAGGACGATTCACGCTTGGCGATTTCAGCAATTCTGGTGCTGATCGGCATCGGGTCACTGTTTGTTCGCGGCCGCGGGATTTTGGACATCGACTTCGCCGGCGGATCTTCGGTGCAATTCGGGGTCAGCCAACCAACCGACGCTGACGAAAATCCGTCAGATCGTCGGAACTCAAATGGTTCGCGAGGAGGCGAAAATATTCCCTACACGGTCAACGGAGTCAGCATGGAAGGGGCACCAGAAGAGACGGTCTACAAAGTCGATTCGTCGTTGGAGGACGTAAACGAATTGAAGGCAGCGGTCGAAAAGGCGTTTGCCGATGACGATTCGACCGATTTGGTGACCTATAACGTTTCGATCACACCGACCGGAGGCGATCCATCTGGCGACCGTCTGACAACAGATTCGAACGGTGTGATGCTGACGGCGGCCGTTGCTCAGGACGAAGCTGCGACGGATGACGAAGCTGACGCAGCAACGGAAAAAGAGTCCGACGAGACAGCGGCAGCCGAACCTCAAGCGACCAGCCAGTGGGCGAACAGACAGAAAGTACCCAGGGACACCGAAGCTCGGGTCCGTTGTTAGTTCGGCCATTGTCGAATTGGGTGTCGACAGTGGCAAAGGAGCTGCATGCGATCAACGCCGCGACGCTGAAAGAAGAATTGGTCGCCGCCGCCCAGCGAGTCGACGTTCCACTGACCGAACGAGTGATCACGCTAAGACCCTTTGGTGATGGTGCCGAAGAATGGAAGCCCGAATCGTCAGCTTGCGTTTCCGAATTGGCAAGTCGATGTGCCGATCTGGCAGCAGCGCAAGCCGACCAGGTGATGGAAGCGGTCAAGCAATCGATGGACAGCGATCCGGTTTGGATCAGCAGCAGCAGCATTGGGAAACGCGTTGCCGGCGACATGATTGGCCGTGCTTTGGTGGCCCTGTTTGCCAGCCTGTTGTGCATCATTGGCTACATTTGGTTCCGATTCCAACGAGTCCTGTATGGATTTCGCCGCGGTTGCCGCGTTGGTGCACGATGTCTTGATCACGTTGGGCGCGATTGCCGTCAGCTACTGGCTGGCCGACTACTTGGGCATCCTGCTGATCGATCCGTTCAAGATCAGTCTGACGGTGGTGGCCGCGTTGTTGACGATCATCGGTTACTCGCTGAACGATACGATCGTTGTCTTTGACCGTATTCGCGAAACCAAAGGCAAAGCCCCAAGTTGACCGGCGAGATGATCAATTCCAGCATCAACCAAACGCTCAGCCGTACCTTGTTGACATCGTTGACGACGTTGATCGTGGTTGTGTCTGTTGTACGCGTTCGGTGGCGAAGGAATTCATGCCTTTGCGTTCGCTTGGTCATCGGTGTCATGGTCGGAACGTACAGTTCGATTTTCATCGCCAGCCCGATCCTGTTGTGGCTGATTCGAACGAGGCGACAAACCGAAGACGCGTAGCGGCTTTCCTGTTGGTCACCTTGCCGTTTCCATGCCTTGATGGGAATTGCGATGATTCGAAACGTTCCACCGAGGCACTATCATCTTGTTCGCTCGTGTCTTCTTTGCGCTCGTTGTCCTGCTGGCAGTCATCGTTTGGCGCCGATCCACCGGCGGAGACTGAACGTGTCGCGGCGTTGGAGCAGCAATTTGCGCAGCGATATCGAATTCTTGTCGAGCGAAGACTTGCGTGGCCGGGGAGTCGACGATGGTGAATCCATCGCCAAGGCGGCCCAGTACATCGCCGATCGGATGGAATCGATCGGTTTGGACACGAGCTTATACGACGGCAGCCCCTTTCAAAAAGTTCCGCTGACGCTTGATGCCAGCTGATCGGCAGCCTCGAACGCAATCGATTGGTGATCACGACAGATGAACGACCAGAAGATCGTCACAGCCTCGTTGTCCGAAGGCATGAACCCATGGCCATCGGATCGCTGGCCGGACGCGTTGCCGGGCGGTTTGTCTTCGCCGGGTACGGAATCACCGCACCGAAGTACAACTATGACGACTATGCCGGCATCGATGTCGGCGGGGCCGATGGTCTTGATTTTGCGAAAAGAACCGGGTGCCTCGGATCCACAACAGCCCGTTTGGCGGAACGCGAAACACGCGCCACGCTTCTTTGCAACCGAAGATCGAAAACGCGATCAAACATGGAGCCAGCGCCGTTATTCTCATTAACGATCCCGCCAGCATCGAGCGGAGCGGTCGAACGGGTGCGCAACAAATCGAGCGGGAACAAGATAGCCGCGAGCAAACCGAAGAGCAGCTCGACGAATCTGCCTGCCGAAGCGACCAACAGTCGCAAAACCCTGAGCCGACAAGTTGAAATCAATCGATGCCATGATTGATTCGCTTGGCGAAGAACTGGAGCATAGCTAGCGATGGTGTGATGGGAGTCGCCGAGGCAGGCCAACGAACGCGAAGGTAAGGATTCCATTCCGGTCGTCTCCGTCAGCCGCGCATTGTCGATCGCATCTTTCGGAGTCGACGGGCCAGTCGCTGGCACGAGATCGAAAAGCAGATCGACCAAGACCTATCCGACCACAAAGCTTCTGAGCATGCCGACGTCAAAGTTGTCTTGCAGGTCGAATTGAAACCATCGTTCGCCGACACCAGCAACGTGATCGGCGTGATTCCCGGCAAGGGCCCGCTGGCCGACGAATCGGTTGTCGTCGGTGCGCCACTACGATCATGTCGGCATGGGCGGCTACGGGTCGCTGGCCCCCGGAACGATTGCAATCCACAACGGCGCCGACGACAACGCCAGCGGCACGGCGGCTTTGCTTGGCAACGGCCGACCGATATGCAAGCAGATTGGCCGAAGCCGATTCACCATCGCCGGATCATCTTCATTGCGTTCACGGGCGAAGAACGTGGGCTGGTCGGCAGCAAACACTACGTCCGGTCGCCCGGTTTCCGCTCGGAATCGACCGTGGCCATGGTCAACATGGACATGGTCGGCCGGCTGCGCGACAACGAATTGACGGTCTATGGAACCGGATCGGCGCCGATGATGAATGAGATTTTGGATCAGGCGAACGAGCGCCAGCAATTCAATCTGTTTCAGGTGGCGACCGGCTACGGGCCGAGTGATCACCAATCATTTTACGAGGCGGGAATCCCGGTGATGTTCTTCTTTACTGGGCTGCACAACGATTATCATCGCCCAACTGACGATTTTGACAAAATCAATTTCGGTGGACTAACCCGGATAACCGATACAGTTTCTGAAGTCACGTTTCAGTTGGCGACTCGCGAGAATCGTCCGCAGTACGCAAAAACAGAAGGGCTGGCCAAAATACGCCGTCAAATGACGGCATATTTGGGTGTCCAAGCTTTCGGATCGCAATGGTCGTGTCGTGCTGACGGGGCTGACGGCGGGTGGACCGGCTGAACGTGGCGGACTGAGAATCGGAGATACGATCGTGAAACTGGCTGGACAGCGGATCGATTCAACCGTCCGATGTCTTGGAACAGGTTCGTGAGCATTCGCCGGAGATAAAGTCGCAGTTCGAGTCATTCGCCGTGGAAACACGATTGATTTGACGGTTCAATTGGGCACTCGACCGGGAGGTTGAACTGTGAATTTAATTGGGAAACGATGGATTATCTGTCGCGTTGGCGAGCAATCGAATTCATCGTTGCCCTTGCAGAGTTGGGAGACAAACTGAAAAAACTTTCACGACTACGGTCCTTCGGGCCAGATCAATCTTTACGGCTGCGACTTGGATTGACACAATCGCCGCCAATCGAATTGGTTGCACACACATCATACGCAAGGAGAGCGGACGTGCGATTTAACGGACTAAAGGCCATTGCATTGGCCATCTTTACCACTTCGGTCTTGGCACCCGTTACTGCCTCGGCCGAAGAACCGGCCATCGCATCGCGGTGGTGGACGTCGCCTACATCTTCAAGAATCACGAGGCATCAAAGGACAAGTCAGTAAGGTCGAAAACGACTTGAAGTCCTACGACGCGCAGCTCAAAGGCAAGCGCGAAGAGCTGAAGCAGGCGATCGAACAGCTGAAGACGTTCAAGGTTGGGACGCCCAAGTACGCCGACAGGAAGAAAAAGTTGCTGCGATGGAATCGAAGTTGCGTCTTGACATGAATCGCAAACGCAAAGAATTGGCCGACGCCGAAGCCAAGATCTACTTCGACAACTATCAACTGATCGCCAATGGCGTGAAGTTCTTGGCCCAACACTACAAGATCAACTTGGTGTTGCGTTACAACAGCGAAGACATGGACTTGGAAAAGGGTGATTCGGTCATTCGCGGTGTCATGAAGAACATCGTCTATCACGACGACCGTTGGACATGACCAAAGGCGTGATGCAGTACCTGGATAAGACCATGGGCCAACAGGCTCGCGGCAATGGTTCGGCCAACAGATAGGATCTGTTGCAACCGCCAAATAAACTGTAGCTACGTTTGCGCAGAGCATGGGTCGCGGAACCGAGTTGTCGCTTTTCGGCCAGCCGTCTGCTGCGGCGGGTAGCTACAAGAGTTAGCCGATTTGGCCTGCGAAGGATCGCGGGTGAGACCAGTCATGGAGGGCTTGGCGTGATTCCTTCACGCAACGAACACACGATCGCGACATCATGCGACATCCAAGGCCGCGGCTATTGGAGTGGTCAATTGGTGACGGTCACGATCCACCCCGCCCGGATGGGCACCGGCATTCGATTGGTTCGAACGGATTTGCCCGGGCGACGACGTATGTCCGGCCACCGTTGCCCATCGTGTCGATGCGAACCTGCGAACCAATCTGGTTTGTGGCGACAGCCAAATTTCAAATGGTCGAACACTTGATGGCCGCGTTAAGCGGCCTGGAAATCGACAACTGCCTGGTCGAAGTCGATGCGCGAAGAACTACCCGCACTTGATGGCAGCAGCCAAGGGTTTGTTCAGACCACTGCGAGTCCGCTGGATTGATCGTACAGGCTCGCCAACGGAATCGCCTGGTCGATTCGCGATCGCTATCGAATTGGTTCACCGGCGGCTTGGATCGAAGCCGCTCCGGCGAAACATGGCGAAAGCTACTTTGAGTACCAGCTGAGCTTTGATGACGAGACGCCGATCGCACCCCAAGCATTTGGCATCGAATTGACACCTGATCGATTCATCCGACAGGTCTCGTCCGCACGGACCTTTGTTACAGAAGCTCAAGCGATCGACATCCGCGCCTCTGGTGTCGCCGCTCATGTGACCAATCAAGATCTACTAGTGATTGGAACGACGGCCCGATCGACAATCGATTGCGATTCGAAAATGAGTGTGCCCGCCACAAAACATTGGACTTGATTGGTGATCTGGCCCTATCTGGGTTGGAACTGGTCGGACGGTTCACGTCATTCCGCGGCGGACATCAATTGAACGGCCGAATGGCACAGCGACTTTTGGTCAATTGGAAACCAACTGACACAAACCAGTCCGAAGACAATCATCGGAAAGCAGCATGAGCACAATGATCGCACAAACCGCCGTCGTCGATCCGCGGCCTCACTCGGAAAGAATGTTCGGATTGGGCATTTTTGTGTCATTGGACCGCATGTTTCGATCGGCGACAACACATTGGTTGAATCGCACGTGGTCATTTCGGGTATGACAACGATTGGCGAAGACAACCACTTCTTCCCTGGATGCGTCATCGGCGCCCATCCACAAGACACAGGCTACAAAGACGCGCCGACCCGTGTAGAAATTGGCGATGCCAACACGTTTCGCGAGCACTGCACCGTTAACCGGGCGACCGAAAAGGCAGATGGTGTCACGCATCGTTGGAAACAATAACTATTTGATGACCGGGACCCATGTCGCACACGATTGCGTCTTGGGCGATCGCATCATCATCGCCAATCACGGATTGCTGGGTGGACACGTTCGTGTCGGAAATGACGTCACGATGGGGGGCGGAGTTGGTGTGAATCACTTTGCAACCGTCGGACAGCTGAGCTATGTCAGCGCAATGAGCCGCGTTCTACACGATGTGCCGCCATTCATGATCGTTGACGGTCAACCCGCCAAGCCGCGGGCGGTGAATTCCATCGGACTGAAACGACACGATTACTCTCAAGAAGACATTCAGATTCTGACCAAGGCCTTTCGATTGCTATATCGATCACGTGTCGGCATCGAACCGCACGCGCTGAAATGTTAGCCGCAGGCCCGATTCGTCCAGTTCTGAAGCAACTATTTGACGCAATTGACCAATCCGCCGGCGGCCAAAAAGGTCGCGGCCAAGACCAAAGAAGGAAAGCAGCGTGAACGACTTGCGAATCGCCGTTATCGGCGCAGGACACCTGGGGCGAATTCATGCCAAACTTCTTGGCCAAGTTGACGGAGCCAAATTGGTCGCGGTCAGTGATCCGTTTGAGAAGCTCGAGCCAACGCCGCCGAACAATTCGGCGTACCAACGTATGCCGACTACAAAGATCTGATCGACCAAGTCGACGCGGCCGTGATTGCCGCACCAACCGACCTGCATGCGGAGATCGCCTCGGATTTGCTAAAGGCAGGTAAACACGTGTTGGTCGAAAAGCCAGTCACCATTCATGGTGAAGACGCGCGGCGTTTGGCTTTGGTCGCTTCGTCGCGACGTCTGACCTTACAAGTCGGACACGTCGAACGATTCAATCCCGCATTCACGGCCCTGGATAATTTGGCCGCCGATGTGAAATACGTCGAAGCAACGCGGGCATCCAGTTTTCCAGGACGCTGCTTGGATGTTGGTGTGGTGATGGATCTGATGATCCACGATCTCGGATCTGGTCTTGTCGATGACCGATTCGCCGGTATCGTCATCGCCGCCAGTGGTCTGTCGGTCATCAGCAACCATGAAGACATCGCCGAAACCCGCATCGAATTCGGCTGCGGATTGGTCGCCAACCTGAAAACCTCTCGCATCAGCCCAGAGCCGGCACGCCGAATGACGGTGTTTGGCAGCAACGGATACGCCGATATCGACTTCGGCCGACCAGCACTTTCGGTGGTTCGACCCTGCGACACGGTTGTCAATCGGACCTTTGACCTGGCCGCCGAAACCGAAAATCCGCTGGGCTACTCCGATCAGCTGTTCAGCAGCCGGCTACGTGCGAGACCCTGGAATTGGAACCTCGAAACGCGATCCTGGACGAGTTGCACGACTTTGTGATCAGCATTCAGACTGGGATTTCGCCAGCCGTAGACGGGGCCGCAGGTGCCAGAGCCGTCGATTTGGCCGAGCGAGTCCTCGCAGCGATCGACGAAAGAGCGTGGTACCAAGACGCAAAAAGCAGCGAAATTGGCCCTCATGCGGTGGTCCGTGAGCGAATCGAAAATGCCAGCCGCCGGATTCATCAAGACCGCCGGGCGGCATAATTCTTAGAACACTTGAGAAATCTCGACTGGCCCGCTAAATTGCGGAGCCAATTCGAGGTCGGACGCCTCGTGGAATCAGTACAATCGACGAGTAGATCGAGTTTAGAAATGGCACACAAAAAAGGTCAGGGGTCTAGCCGCAATGGTCGCGACTCCAACGCACAACGACGCGGCGTCAAGAAATTTGGTGGCGAAGCTGTTCGTGCGGGTAATATTTTGATTCGTCAGGTTGGCACCAAGTTCCATCCCGGAAAAGGCGTCGGCCAAGGCAATGACTACACCTTGTTCGCGTTGATCGATGGAAAAGTGATGTTTGACCAAAAGGGCAAACGCATCAACGTCGTCGAAGCTTAAGCTTCGTCACGCGCGTTGGACTTTCTGCTCTATTTAGCGATCATCCCTGCCCTGGGGCTGGCGGCCCAGTGGATTGCCTGGCGAACCAACCTGCCCGGGATTTTATTGCTGCTTCTGTTCGGCGTTGGTCTCGGGCAATTCGTCAAGACCGATCAACTGCTGGCGGAACTGACCGGCGCGATGAATCGGCTGGGCCACGTATTCTGTTCCCACTCGTATCGCTGGCCGTCGCCGTGATCATGTTCGAGGGGGGATTGTCCCTAAAGCTTGGTGAATTGCGTGAAGCGGGTGGAGCGGCGCTTCGACTATGCACAATCGGCGCAATGATCACCTTTGTCGGCGCCAGCCTGGCTGCCCACTACACACTAGGGTTTCATTGGCGGGCTAGCTGTTTGCTAGGTGCGATTCTGATCGTCACCGGACCAACGGTGATCGGTCCTTTGCTACTTCAAGTTCGTCCCAGTCGAAGAGTTGCGGCGACCCTGAAATGGGAAGGGATCGTCATCGATCCAATCGGTGCCGTTCTGGCGGTGTTGGTTTTCGAACAACTACTGGCCGATGGCGGTGAAACTCACGTTGGACCGGCAATCGCGTTGCTGCTGAGAGTTGCGGCGGTCGGCACGTTCCTGGGCGTACTGGGCGGAATTCTACTGTCCACCGCCTTTCGAAAATTCTTGGTTCCCGATTCACTGCACGGTGTATTCACCCTGGCTGTCGGCTCTACTGCTGTTTGCGATCAGTGACCATTTGGCACACGAGTCCGGATTGATCACCGTGACGGTGCTGGGGATTTGGCTAACCAATCAGTCGGACATCGACATTGACCACATTATCGAATTCAAAGAGCACTTGCGGACATTGTTGATCGGCTGTTTGTTCATTGTGCTTGGATCGCGTGTCGAATTGACCGAAGTCATGGCGATCGGTGGATCGGGCCTGCTGTATGTGGGTGTACTGATATTGATTGTGCGACCGCTGTCTGTCTTCGTGTCACTGCTGGGCAGCCCGCTGAGTCTGAAAGAACAGACATTTGTGGCCTGCATGGCACCGCGAGGCATTGTTGCCGCCGCGGTTAGCAGTGTTTTTGCGCTGCGATTGGAACAGGAAAATATGGGCGGGCAGATTGTCGGTGCGGATCAACTGGCAACGGTGACGTTCCTGGTGATCGTCGGCACAGTCGCCGTTTACGGCCTGACCGCGTCACCGATCGCACGATGGCTGGGACTTGCCGACGCGAAACGCAATGGAGTATTGATCGCCGGCGCCGATGCTTGGGTAAGAGATTTCGCACTGGAATTGCACAAGGAAAAAATACCGGTGGTGTTGGTCGACTCCAACTACAACAAAATTGCTCAGGCTCGCATCGCCGGGCTCGACGCAGTTTGTGCGAACATTCTGAATGAGCATGTTCGCGAAGATCTTGCGCTGGATGGTATCGGCCGAATGATGGCGATGACTCAGAACGATGAAGTCAATTCGTTGGCGGTGCGCGAATGCAAATCCCTGTTCGATCGGGCGCATCTGTATCAACTGTCGTTCAATGTTGACAATCAACATGACCGCCGTGGATTGACGAAGAATCTGATGGGTAGAGAACTGGTGGCAAAGAACATCACTTTTTCGAGACTCCGTGAGCTCCATCAACTAGGCGCCGTTTTCAAACGAACACCGTTGACCGACAATTTCTCGTACCAGAACTACTTGCAGCGATACCAGGATGGATCGATTTTGTTTTGCGTTTTAAAGGACGACGGAAGTTTGCTGATCAACACGGTCGACGACCCTTTGACGCCAGTAGCAGGACAGACGATCATCGCCCTGGTGACCTCAACGACCGTACCTGAAAACCATGCCGCGGTTGACGGCGCTGCTATGTGAATCAACTTATCGCTTTGCGATCCAAATAGTCTCGCAACAGTGCGGCAATTGATTCGATCCCCTTGTATCGCAGGGTTTCCGCTGGGCAGGTGTTCAGAACTCCCAGCAGCATTGATTTTTGATCGGAATCGAGCTCGGACAAACGACATTGGTGGGTGTGAATCGTAAACAAAATAGCTTGATCCGTTAGCAACCGAGACAACGTTTGGCGTTCGACACGAAAGAAACACTCGTGCCCGATGTTCTCAGCATTCAATTCGCAACGCCGCTTCGCGGACGTGATGCATTTGCTTGGGCGATTGATCCAAGCGACCACTGGGCCGAACGCCCCAGTTCATTCGCCATACCGGCCGGCCAGGCTTTAGACGCTCGAGCAATTGATTCGTTGCGCGACTCATCACTTCAGCGTATTGGGGAACTGGTCCGTGGACGGAATCGATCGGCAGACCGATCTTGTCAGCGATCGACCAACCGCTGGGAAAACAGACGAGTCCGGCTGTGATCGGATGCCCGGCACCAGGGTCACCACTTAAGATAACGACGTCTTCTTGGATTTTCGTGGCCGTCTCAATCAACGGACAAGATTCGCCGGTCAGCATCTCCGCGGCTTCATATTGCGCGGCTTGAACACCGTCGATCGCCTGAAAATAGTTGTCGCGATCAGCGGCAAGCAACTTCAACTTCAACTCGATCTGGGCGTCGAATGACTCGGTTCGCTCGACAATCGATTCGCCGGCTCGCAACGCGCGGACGCCGATCTGGTGTTCGAACTTGTCGCTCGTCAGCGGAAAGTATTTCAGCGATCCCACGAAGTTGTACGGGCAACTAGATATGAAAATTCATGTCGTTGTCCAGTACTTCTGCATCACTGGTGCCACCACGGACTTTCAACTGCGGACTCTCCAGTAGCACAGTTGTGTTTGGCGACACCGTTCTTGTGATCCAGACGCTGGAACCGATCACCGAATCATGGCCGATCACTGTTCGTCCGCCCAGGATCGTTGCATTTGCATAGACGACGACGCGATCTTCGATCGTTGGATGTCGTTTCGATCCACGAATCAAGTGACCATCGGCGTCGGTTGGAAAACTTAGTGCACCCAGCGTGACACCCTGATACAGCTTCACGTGCTGCCCGATCTCGCAAGTTTCACCGATCACAACACCGGTACCGTGGTCGATAAAGAAATAGTCGCCAATTGTCGCGCCGGGATGAATATCAATTCCGGTTTGTTTGTGCGCCCATTCGGTCATCATCCGTGGAATGAACGGGACACCCAGGTGCACCAGTTCGTGTGCGATTCTGAAGACGGTGATGGCCTCGAAACCCGGATAGCAAAACACCACTTCGTCCGTCGTGTGACAGGCCGGGTCGCCGTCGTAGGCTGCTTGCACATCTGTCGCCAGCGTACGCCGCAGTGCCGGGATCCGCTTCAGCAACTCGATCGCCATCACCTGCCCCTTGGCCTCGAAATCGATGTCGCTTTCACAGTCGCTGTGGTTTTCTTGCACGCGATCGTCGTGCCGTAGGGCCCGCGCGATTTCCGTGGTCAACTGGTCGTGCAAGGTGTCAACCAGTCCACCGACGTGATAGCGAATATTGCCCGAGTGCAGGCCAACCTTGCCGCGGTAACCCGGATACAAAATGTCTTTCAGATTCTTCAGAATCGTCGCGACACCGGTGTAGCTGGGCAGGCGCAATGCCCCAAGTGATTGATCGCATCCTCGGGTGTGTAAGTTGCGACAATCTCTTCGGTCAGATTCGGTAACTGCTCTTTCAAGCGAATATCAGATGCCACGAATGTTGTCCTGCCGCTTGAGTCTGTTTGGGCTGAGGGCGTTGCCGTCAAGACCATTGTTGGCCGATCGAAGTTCGGCCGCTACCGGCCAATGGTTGGCGGATTATCCAATAAGAAGTCACGAGGCCCGTGATGGCTGTAATACGGATAGCCAACTTGGGCCGATGGCGGCCCTGGCGTGAAGGGACGGTTGTTCAGCGCCGCTGGAGCTTTGTGACCCAGTAGTCCCGGTTGCAGATGCGAACTGTAATCGAGTCCCCCCTGTTGCCAACCAAGCTTTCCAGCTCGGCAACCGGTCCGTCCTCCGGCGCAAGCACTACATTTTCCACCGCACGCTGGGTTTCCGCACCCGTCGCCAGCATGGCCGGCAAACTGGTTATAGGAGCCAGTACCGCATTGGCCGGTACTGCATTGGCCGGTACTGCACTGGCCGGTACTGCACTGGCCGGTACTGCACTGGCCGGTAACTGCATTGGCCGCTATTGCAACCACCTGCATTGCCAGCTCCGTGTCCACATCCCGTCTTGCATCCAGTCGAAGCGACCAACATACATGCCAACGATCCGATCCATAGCCAACGATTCATTTCGGAAGTCCTTTCAGGGCCGAGTTCCCACCGGAGATTCACTCGGGTGCGACTTTCACTTGGGTCTCAGTTCCACTGGGGTGCTCGTATCGCCGGCGGCGACGAACATACTGATATTCCCTATCAGTTTTCGGCCACATAATTCGCCCGGTGCACACAATCGGTCTCACCGGGTCAGACAGAATCAAAGGGTGCCAGAACGCTTGCCGCAGATTACCCAGATTCACGAATTGCGACTCGGCTTGCTTTTGCAGTCCTTCAATTGGTAGTTGCAGAGTGGCCGTCGGTGGTTCCACGACGGAATGCAAGCAATCGCAGGACGACAATGGACAGAGACAGAGATCGACGAATGATCAAATATCAACTGGGATTTCGAACGCTCGGCATTTCCCTGCTGCTACAAGCAATTTCTCAGCCGGCGTTCTCGCAAATCACGGAAACACGAACGCTTTCTGCCTCCATCGATCGAAGCGCCAGCCTGGAGGAGCAGTTGGTGAATCGTTTACGAGCTTTCGACGAGGAAAAACGCAGCTACTTGAAGATGGTTGTCAAAAAAGTAGGCGATGGGAAACTCGACAGGAGACTCGTCTACGCCGTCCAACGGTACGCGATCCGACGGAACTCCGAGTTCCCCTTTCCATTCTTTGAACGGGCACTGCGATTCGAAGCAGGCAAACGCGGGGTCAGTCTTCCGACCGTACGACAGTTCGTGTCGACCAAGGAAAGTCGTCGCTAGGGTTGCTAGCACACAACTGCGATTGGTCGGCATTGGCGGACGTCTCGTTTGTCAAAAAACCCATGTCGCGTTGGTGACGTTCCATCCGATACAACTGTCAAGCCAATCGTAATCGCCTCCTTAATTGGGAATGGAGTCCAATGTTTCGCAATCTAATTTTCTTGGCAATGGCGGTTGGAGCCGCATCGATGGCCGGCTGGTTCACGGTTAATCGTGAAGGGGATCAAACTTCGATTCATTTCAATCGTGATGAAATCCGCAACGACACGCGTCGAGTGATTGATCGTGGTCGCGAATACTTCGATGAGCGCCAGCAGAGACTTGCTTCACAGCAAGGATCCGAATCGCAATCTCCGGACGACGGATATGGTCAGCAGACTTATCAGCAGCAATCTTATCAGCAGCAAGATGACAGCGATCCGAGATACGGAAACGACGCACGATACGGTTACCCATCGGACCAATACGATCGATCGCAGTATGGTCAGCCTCGCTACGGCCAGGCTCCGTACGGTCAACAGCAGTATCGGGAGACCGACTACCAGCAGCAGGGACAAAGCTACGGTGGAAATCATCAAGACACGACCACTGCAGCACGCGGTGGTGTCCGCTACGGCGTTCCCTATCAGAACGAGCTGAATCGATAGGACAATACGAACCGATCCTGCCGGATACCAATCGGTCATTCTCGATTCGGCATTCTCGATGCAGCCTGTGCTGCGGTAAAGGATTCGCACGATTCAAATAGCAACTTCGCAAATCGGGCACCGAGTCGATCCGTTTCGTGACCACGCACGACCGCACTACGATTCGTCGCTCCATCAATTGCCTGCTTGAATCAGTGCAGGCTGCCAGGTTCGAAGTCACTTCGAATTTATCGAACATCCTCTCGGTGCCGACCCCAGTGATCGCAGCGGCGCGCTCGGGTGTCGAGTCGGTACAAAAAGAAAGACCGCCTTGCAACTACGAAGAGCAGCAAGGCGTCTGGATAGCAGGGCAAGATGCCCGTGAGGATTCTGTTAGCCGGCGTGATCACTGACCCAAGGTGGTATAGACGGGCTGTGTGGTATAGACGGGCTGTGTCGATGGCCAGCGATTGTCGATCGCTCGGGCGTTGGACGAACTGTAGTTGTACCAGGCGTTTGCACTCGAGTTAGCCCGCGCATTGGCCCAGTTCCCGTTGGCAATCGCCGTGCCGTTGCTGCGGGCAAAGCCACCGTAGCTGCGGGCCGACGAATTGACCTGGGACCGTGCACCCCAGCCATTGGCCATCGAGCGACCGTTGCTGATCGCCACACCACCGTTCGCGTAGGCGTTGCTGTTGCCTGAGGCGAAACCGCCGTTGTATCCACGGCCGGTCATGTTGGCTCGTGCGTAGCCACCGTTGGTTGCTACGGCGCGGGCGTTCAAACGCGTGTTGCCCCGTCCGCTGGCGGTGGCGATGGCGGTCCCGCCGCTGGAGTAGCTGGAGGCGGTGACTTGGGCGCTAGCTTCGGAGGTGAGTAGGCAGAGTGCGGCGACGGCCAGGGTAATCATGCGGGTCATCGGTAGAGTTCCTCGGGTCAGGTTGGGGGCTTGAGTGGTGAAGGCGTGATTGCCTTTCACCAGTACCTGCGGCGAACCCTTGCCGACCCCTTCATGAAACTGGGAAAATTTTTGATGGGTCAAAAAAACCGGGGCAATGAGCGGAAACTCTCACTCTTTCTGATGATCCTTCGGCCGTCGCGGTCAACGCGGGTCGCACAGAATCTCGATGTCGTCAATCCAAGCCTCACCTTGCCCGGCGGAGATCAGTTCCAGTCGTAGGGATTCAATCTGCGCTGCTTCCTCTGAATCGCCGGCCAAAGGGAACTCTGCGCGAACCTGTCGCCAATCGTACGTACCTGCTGGGACAGTCAACACGGTTTGGCCTGCTTCGGTTTCCAAACGGAGCGCATCGTCCTGCAGTTCCGCAGCCTTGACCCAGACAGAGACCTGAACGGTTCCGCGCCGGCGGACGGGGAAATTTTGTCCGGTTCTGGCCGATTGCGTGCTTGACTCGGACTTTTCGCCGCGAACATACAGTGAATAGCGTCCGCTGTGGGCAACCGAATCGGAGATCATTGCCGTCGAATCATAGCCACTCTCGTTGAACCACCAGGCTCCCGATGCGTCATTCCAATACGTTGAATTGCCCAGCTCGAAACCGCCGTTCAACAGCGCGGCGCGATAAGGCTGGTCCGACCGATCCCGTTCCAGTTCGATTCGGGTAGCAGGCGGCAGTTTTGCCAGCGACTGGATAAAATTTTTCATTGACAGTGTCGCCTTTCCATCGGGCTCTTCCTGACGCATTCGCGCGTAGTCACGGGCCAACGGTCGGACCACCACCGCGACGATATCGGCAGCGGGCTCGAGCTCACGGACTGTATCGATTGTTTCGCGCACTTCGTCATAGTTCTGTAGCCGAGCCATTTGCCGACTCTGTCCCAACAGGCATGCGGCACGATGCTCATCCGTCTTGGCGAGTGATTGCCCCAGCCTGAAACCGGCTAGCGCATCCTCAAAACGTTCCAGCGCTTCATCGCAAGCGGCCAATCCGTAGGCGGCCCACTCATGTTCAGGATCGAGCTGTTTGGCGGTACGAAAGTCATCAGCGGCACGTTCATGCTGTCCGTCCCGCAGTAGCGCCATGCCACGGACCGCGTATGCATGGGCGGGAGGATCGGGAGCGTTCAGTGCCAGCTCGACCGCTTCAATTGCTTCTGCTACGCGGTTCTGATTGAGTTTGATTGACGCTAGCAGCGTATGGTAGCTGAGATTGTCGGGAGCATTTTCCGCCAGGTGGGCCACCAAATCAGCTGCCTCGCTGCGCCGCGCAGATCGTCGACTCGTACTAAAGTTGCATCTTCCGTTTCGGTTAGCGGGTACGTCAACTTGGACGCGATCAAGAATCGGAAAATCGCCTCGTCAACCTGTCCACTGTCGAACAAAGCCAGTCCATGTTGCCAACCGATCCAGGGTTGATCGGAACCCAGCCGATCCGCGTTCTGCGCATCAGTCAAACTCCATTGGCGCAGCTCTGCGGTCTGTCGCTCTCGCTTTTCAATCGGCAGATCACTCGCTGCGGCGACCAAATCAGAAGCCGATCGATACATTGACGAGCGGTCGGCATACGCGAAACACTTCTCGGGTTCCATCGCGATGCATCGGCTGGCGGCGTGAATCGCCGAATCAAATTTGCGCCAGGATCGATCGGAATCGCGCACCGCCAGCAAATACTCTGCTTGCGCCAGTGAGAGTTGCGCCCAGTAGAAGTCAGGACGCAATTTGGACGAGCGACTAAACAAGTTCCGAGCAGCTAAGAGCGAATCGTCACCCTCGTATTCGCTAAAGAAGACCTGAAAAGATTCTTCCAACGCAGCGATCAAACTCAGTACTCCCAGGCTGTGTGCGTCGCCGGCGTTGTAGGTCTGGCCCAACTCATTTCCGCGCACCAGGCGTCCATTACCGAGACGGAAATCGGCAACCGAACGATACCAACGAACGGACTCCGAACGTCGAAACATGTCCGCGCGATCACTGATCAACAACACTGCATTCGCTTCGCGTTTGCCAATATCGGTTCGCAAAAATCGTCGCATCGCCGGGAACAATCCGGCGGCCGTTCCGGGACGATCCGATCCGGTCAGCCGGATTCCAATCATCTTCACAAGCACCGCGTCTAGCGACAACAACTGCTTATAGATGTCCCACCGCAGCTGATCCTGTTGGGCGGGCGTCAGATCTTCATCAGGTAAATGAAACCACCAATCTTGCTTTTCCAAGACGCCCATGATTCGCAATCCGGCCAGACATGAAATGATCCCTTTGGTATCCCGGCTGAGCAAGTTGTATTCATGCGTGAGGTCGGCGTAATGATAGAAATCAACAATCTGGCGTAGCCGCGCCGCTCGCTGATTCATCAGGGCGTAGTCTTGGGCCAGCGAGGGTTCACCTTCGATCGATTCGATCGAGCTATCTAGAATGTTCAGCGCCGAAGAAAATCGATCCGCATGCAATTCCGTTACGGCTAGCGAATTTGCGGCCTCAACTGCGACGGCCAGTTCCACCAACCGTTGCTGGCGGGTTGACTGCAACTGCATAGCCTGGGCGTCATTCTGGCGTTCAATCGCCAGTTGCTGTGTGCGCTGGTAGTTCCACAACAGGGAGCCCGCGATCGTACCGATCGTTAACAGGACCGCCGCGACTGCTCCGCTGTAAGCCGCCGCACGATGTCGCCGAATCCAACGCCCGAAACGGACCGTTGCAGAATCCCGATGGACCGAAACCGGCTCGTCGGCCAACCAACGTTCCAGATCAGCCGCCATCTGGTCGCAACTGGCATAGCGTTTCGCTCGATCGGGCGCCATCGCTTTCAAGCAAATCGCTTCCAGCGCGGGAGCGACAGCCGGATTGATTAGCCGCGGAGGAGTCCACTGGTGACGAATGATTCGATCCAGCAGGCTCGATACCGTGTCACCGTCATGCGGTGCTTGTCCGGTCAGTACGTGATACAGGGTTGCCCCGAGCAGAAAAATGTCGGTTCGAATGTCAATTTCATCCATCTGGCCGCTGGCCTGTTCCGGACTCATGTAGTGAGGGGTTCCGACGCGCCCACCAACTTGCGTCGGTGTCGAATTGCCGGTGGAAGCTTGATTCTTCAGCAGAACCGCCGTCAGAGATTCGTCTACAGGCGCGGTCAGCAGTTTTGCCAAGCCCCAATCGACGACCAGTGTTTCACCATAGGGACCAACCATGATGTTGGAGGGTTTGATGTCGCGGTGCAGAATATCGTGGTTGTGGGCGTAATGAACTGTATTACAGACATCGATAAAACGATTCAGTATTTGTCGCATTTCCAAGACGCGGTCACTTTCGTCGCGACTGTCCGCCGATTCGTAATACTCGCGAATTACTTCTGACAGCGTTTTGCCCTGTATAAAGCGCATGGCGTAGTACTGCCGCCCGTCCCCCCATGTGCCCATCGCATAGACCGGTACAACTCCCGGATGTTCCAGACGTCCGGTGACTTCCGCCTCCTGAACAAACCGCTGTCGCGCCTCATCATTGTCTTGCCATCGCGGTTTGATCTGCTTGATCGCGACATCACGTTTTAGCTGCCGGTCATAGGCGATCAGTACTTCACCAAGTCCACCTTCTCGGTGAGTCGCCAGAATCTGAAAGCGGGCTGAATCGGCGGACAGTTCGCGACCCAAGTCCGCCTCGCCGACATCGATGGATGACCGCGCCTGACCATCCGGCTTGCCCAATAGAGCCGACTCAAGAAAATCGGCCCCCTGTGCTGCTTCATCCGCTGCCAATAATTCTTCAACCGCGTGCCTCAGCTCCGCGTTTCCACCGCAGGCACCGCGCAGAAACTCCTCCCGTTCCGCCCCCGATTTCTCGATCGCGTCCAGAAAAATCTCTTCGACCAGGTTTTCTTCAGGGTCTTTCAAGCACTGCTCCACTGCGTCCGATGCAAGTTTCTGCTTCCCATGCTAACTCCGGCGGAGATCTTCGACGACTTCAAAAACACATTGACCAACTGTTGGCGTATGCGACTCGCACGGATATTCGGCGGTAGAGCAGGCGATGGTCATTGGCATCCGTTCACAAAACACGATGTGCTGGGCTTGGTGTCAGCTGTCCTTCGTGTCCTCACCGCGGAGTTGTTTGAAAAGTTTAGCGCGAGCTAGCCGCCAATCACGCTCGATCGTTGACACGCTAATATCAAGCACTTCAGCTACCTCCGGAATCGAGAGTCCTGAGAAGAATCTGAGCTCGATGATTTCTCGTTGACGAGGCGAATCGTCCCCCAGCATCTCCAGCGACGCTTCAAGGTCATCGAATCGACATCCGTTGCTCGTTTCAAAGTTTTCCAAAACAATATCCAGCGATCCACGTTGGTAATCACCACCGCGTTTGACCGTTTGTCGTTGCCGAGCGTGGTCGATCAAGATCTGACGCATCGCTCGATTGGCCATTCCAAAAAAGTACCGGCGATCGGAGGCATTGTTGATCGCATCCGAATCAAGCAGACGGATGCAGGCTTCATTGACCAGTGCAGTCGCCTGCAGCGTATGATCAGGTCGCTCGCCCCTCATCAACGCCGCTGCCATGCCACGCAATTCACTTTGAAGTTGTCCGAATAGTTGTTCTTTCGCCGAATCGTCTCCGCCTTTGACCTGTCTCAATAGCCTTGATACGTCGTATTCGCTCTGCGTCATTGAGTCGTCACTTTCGAAATCGAACAGGCTTGCGTGAATAAAATTTAGAGCGCCGCACCGGCGAATCATCATGCTTTGTGATTCAGTCTGTGCCGCTAGGCTGTCACCGGACGTTTTAACCGCCGCCAGGTTCTAACGCTTAACGCGACATCACTGACGACCGAAACATTCTAGCGGCACTGGCGTTTTCGTTTGGGTCGAATTCGGCAGCGTTCCCGCAAGTTCGTCCGAACGGAGTCGATCGTCTGGGGGTTTTGGTCTCACGCTACCAAAATTTGAGTCCGACAACACCCACGGCGGGCAACAAACGAAAAATGCCTCGCAGCGTCCGTTGCTGCGAGGCATCGTTGGGTAGTTAGAGCAAATCGTTGTTCGTGTGATCTGCTTGATGGCCAGCTCATTTACGGTCCCATCGTTGGGTAGACGGGCTGTGTGGTATAGACGGGCTGTATCGATGGCCAGCGATTGTCGATCGCTCGGGCGTTGGACGAACTGTAGTTGTACCAGGCGTTTGCACTCGAGTTAGCCCGCGCATTGGCCCAGTTCCCGTTGGCAATCGCCGTGCCGTTGCTGCGGGCAAAGCCACCGTAGCTGCGGGCCGACGAATTGACCTGGGACCGTGCACCCCAGCCATTGGCCATCGAGCGACCGTTGCTGATCGCCACACCACCGTTCGCGTAGGCGTTGCTGTTGCCTGAGGCGAAACCGCCGTTGTATCCACGGCCAGTCATGTTGGCTCGTGCGTAGCCACCGTTGGTTGCTACGGCGCGGGCGTTCAAACGCGTGTTGCCCCGTCCGCTGGCGGTGGCGATGGCGGTCCCGCCGCTGGAGTAGCTGGAGGCGGTGACTTGGGCGCTAGCTTCGGAGGTGAGTAGGCAGAGTGCGGCGACGGCCAGGGTAATCATGCGGGTCATCGGTAGAGTTCCTCGGGTCAGGTTGGGGGCTTGAGTGGTGAAGGCGTGATTGCCTTTCACCAGTACCTGCGGCGAACCCTTGCCGACCCCTTCATGAAAAATTTCTTTTCAACGACGCTGCATTTTTGCGATGCGAGACTACCGACCCAAAGCACGAAGGACCCGTCGTTTGCCATCGTCGGTCAAGGTCGATTCCTGAAGTTGTTGTTCAATCTGCTGACGAGTGCCACGGAACCGGATCGGCTTGCGACCAAGTTCCGGCAGGGTCATTTGCAGGTTGATCTGGTCGCCAGCACGACTGATCGCAACAGCACCAGAATGATCCGCTGGAAAGGCTCCGGCAAATCCTCCGGTAAACGCCCTTGCTGAAAGCGTCGGGTCGCGCAACCAATCATCATCTCGAGGGAAATTGTCTGGATCCGGCCCCATCGGAGACACATATCGAACCTGGCCACGACGAAGGAGTGTCAGTTCGCTTACCTGATTGGGTGCAGGCAGGCGTTTCGATGACGCCAAGATTCGTCCGTTGGCTGTCAACAAAATGTCCCCGGCTTGAATGCCCTGCACCGCGGCGCGACTGCTCGGATCAACTTTGCGAACCCACACTCCCGCATCGCCACGAAGCGGCGGACAGTGCAGTCGCAAGATTTCTGGAGGCTCGGCAATCGTAATGCCCCAAGCCTGATCGTAGCTTGACGGATCGACGACGGCGGTTCGATCGGGTGCTGGCTGAGCTTGGCTAGCTGCGGAATCTTGTGCAACCGCGGTGACGGTGACTGCGACGAGCAGCGCCGCAACCAACAAGGATGAAATGGCCCTATACATGTGCTGTACTCTTTCAATTCGGTGTTGGAAAATGTGGTGGATGTTGATCGCCCTGCGGCGCAAACTGGCCGCAGGGAACGAAACCGACGCGGCCTTCGGATTTCCAAGGACCGCGTGGTGCTGGTTGGTTGATCAGTTGGTTACTGGGACAGGAAACCGTTCCATCGCCTCGTACGGCTCTTGGAGTAGGCGTTTGTCCGATTTCCAAAGCCGGTCGAGTAGTTGCCGCCGGAGACTTGGCCGCCGTAGTTTCCGGCATTACCGCCGGAGATGACGCGACGGTTGCCACCTTGGCTGACAACACCGCCATGGCTGACGTGGGTGCCGTTGCGTCCGAGGTGCAGGTTGACGTTGTGTGCTCCGCCCAGTGGGCCGGTTCCAGCACCGATGGAGTTGGACAGCGAGATCCCGTTCGGTCCAGCTCCCACTGCGAATCCATGACCATACTGGACGCCATTCCTGGAACTGCTCTTGGCCTTGGAGAACTGTAACAAGCTGCCGTTGGCACTTGCTCCGGCACCGGCGAATCCGTTGCCAATGTCTACCCAGGAACCGGCGCGTTGAGCCGACGCGGGAGAAGCGGTCACGACTGCCAGTGCCAGCAGTCCGAAGCAGGAGAGAGTGAGTCGAAAGGTGTTGAGTGAGTTGTCGCGGGTCATGGCTGGGCTCCGATGGGTGTGGTTGGTGTTTCGCGTGGCTGGTTTCAGCCTCGTCACCAGTACCTGCGGGAGCAGACGCCGGAACCCTTCACGGATTTGGAAGATTATTCATCGAACCCATGATTCACTGGGAAAACGCTTCAACATCCGCTCAAATCGCAGCGAATACCTACGAAAAAGCGGTGTCACCGGATAGTCAGGCCCGGGCTTTTGCGCTTGCCCTTTGACTTTCGCGGCTCGGCAGATTTACGTACATTATCAACGGCTTTACTTCTTCCATTTATGGAGGGCGTGCGGTTTGATTTACCCTCCTTAGGGCATTGGTATCTACACATCTCATTACACCCTCCTTGGAGGTTGCGCAGTTCATTTTTACCCTCCCTCGGGAGGGTCGGACGGGCAAACGGCCGGGGAGGGGCTGACTTGGAAAACGCCTCTCCTCGCTTAGGCTCGAATCTCCCGGAGGGAGAGTGTTGCAAATGCTTGATATTTAGCGACTTAGCAACTGCACGACCTCCTTGGGAGGGTCGAAGACGAGGAAGGATTCTTCGGGGAGGGGATCTGGTGAAGTTGGTGGCGGCTGAATTCGAATGGACCCCTCCCCGGAAACGCGCTGACGCTCCTTTCCGACCCTCCCGAAGGAGGGTGAATTGCAATGTTTCCGATTTGTGTCGAAACCAATGTCTTTGGGAGGGTCGGACGTTTCAACGGCCGGGGAGGGGCCGCGTAAAACCCTTCTCCTCGCTTCCGCTCGACTCTCCCCACGGAGAGGCAAATACTGGCTGTAAAAGACTTGAAAACTGCACGACCTCCATGTGAGTCGTGGGTGTTCCGGATGTGGTGTTACGATCAATGCAACCGGTCGTGATGTTCGAAAAAATACGGACTTCGGGCAGACGTTGTCGTAGCGGTTGTAGTCGATCCCGATCGGATCGGTTAGATTTTGCCAAGATCGTCAATGGAACAGAAAAAAGCGACGTTTCAAACGCGGTGGCTGTAGCTCAGTTGGTTAGAGCATCGGATTGTGGTTCCGAGGGTCGGGGGTTCAAATCCCCTCAGCCACCCTGCATTGTTCTCCACAAGTAACCTCATCCGTTACCCGCAGGACTTCTGTCGCTGGAATTCTTCGACGGTGGACACCGAGGCTCATCTACTGACTGATCCGTGCCGGTTTGGGAGATCAGCAGTTTGACAAGTGCTTTGTACTCGGCAGGTCACGGTCTTCTGACGGATGCGTTTATTAAGGCCGTTCAAGATTTATCAGCGTCGCTAGCCGATGAACTGCGGCCACCTCGGTTCGTAAAATGGTGGGTTGCGTTCGACGCCAACGATGTCGCCGTCCCACGAATTGTTGGGACTCCGTTCGTTCGCCGCAACATGATCACTCACTCATCCGACGTTCAATCATGCTCATTGCAGCTTGGAACGCCCAGCATCAACGGAGATGGACGATTGACATGGAAGCAGACGAACAGACCGTGCTACCGGTCCACTGTTGCAATGGTCACCCACTTTTTTGCCCGTTAAGATGATCGCCAAATTGTCCGATCTCGCTTTTCGGTAGCTGTCACCTCTCCCATGAGTCGTGGCACCTCTCCCTGAATCAGTCATGGGGCTTGAGCGCCATGCGGGTCCGGCGACTTTTCTTTTCCATCCAGCTTCATCTTGGCAACGAAGTTGGTTAGCGTTAGAAGAAATAAGGCGATAAACAGGTATGGAGTATTATCTTTAGCAGAAGGCCACCAGCCACCGACAAGAATCCCAAGAAAAACTGGAACCAAGTAGTTGGTCAAGCCCAATATTGCGTGGTAGATCACAGTCATGGATAAACCTTTCGCTGGCAGAAGGAAACAGCAAGGCTTCAGGAACCAATTTGGCTGCTAAGGTGATCGCTAGATTTTCTAATGTCGCTTATCGGTACCGGACACATTTCTCTGACGGATACCTGGGCCGGTCACCAAGATCTGGTGGACGATTCACCACTTCAACGAACTCGAATCCGCATCTTCGGTTCATCGCTCGGTTCTGCTCATGATGACATAAGGTCCGTAGGCATCCGCGTACGCTCGACATTGGTCAAACCATTTTCCAAGGTATTCTCTTGGATCGTATTCCTTTTCATCACGTGAATCTAGCCAATCGGCGAAGGCTGTCAAATCATTGTTGGCGGCAAGCAACGCGATGTATTGAGGGGCGTTGTCAATCGTTGCACCAATGATTGGATAGCGTTTGAAATACCGCCGTGTCCTTTGGCCCGCATCGAGTTCGAGTTGGACACATTCGAGCGTGAATCGATTTCGGTATACCTGTCCGGCGTAAGCGCATTGCGCGAGATTCTTAAAGGGTACCGGATTCAGCAGGTTTTCAAATTCAAAAACGAGCATGCACCATTTGTCACGCCCGGACACTTCTTCTGAGCTCGTAACCCGAATGAATGCGGGGATGTTGCCCTGCGAGGGACTGTTTTCTGCTTCTCGACCGCTAAACTGATTGCGATGACCCCAGTACACACGCTGACCGCCATCGCCGGAGTTGAAGCGACGTGCAACCTATCGGCAAATCGTATCGTCTATGGGTAGTATCCCCTTCATGCTCGGGCGGTCATCGAGAAGCTGAGCGAGTTGCCGATCACCAAATGAGGTCGAAACATCTTCGGCACGCACGCTACCAACAGTGACGAACAACAGGATGGATGCGACTAGTTTCATCTCAGATCCGGCATTCGTGTTTAGCAGAACGGTTGCGATCAGTGCGCGGCGGGAGAACCGCAACCATTCGCAAGAACTTGCCACCGCCGCTACGAGTGCAACCGATGGTTAAAGTAAGCCGCTGGCGCGGCGGATTGTTTCGTTGGGGTATTTTAGCAGGTCTCTGAGGTGCTGGTCGCGAGTAGGAAGCCTTGGGTAAGGCCAGAGCGAATGGAATGCGGCGGCGAATAGACCTATGGTTCGGGCAATCCTGGACTAGCTGGACGGGCTCGGAGGGTAGCGATTCTCCGATGTCGGCTGCGGACACCTATTACAGCGATCTTGTCGCCAAGCAAGAGAAATGGGCGAAGATCTGGTTCGATAAGCTGGCTGCGTTCCATCGTCGGCCCGACCAACGAATCTGTTCGTTTGATGCCGACGAGGTGATCGCCTATTTGCGTGACCATCTGCGCCGTAAAACACCAACCTGGAAACGATTGAAGATCGTCGAATCGTTGATGTACTATCGTCCACACGTTCAGGAGCGACCGCTGGACGATCGGTTGCCGATTCGCTCAAAGCTGATCGAAGTCAACGAGCGAGAGCAGCGATCGAACCAGCTAGACGGTTCCGATTTGGCAGATGACATGACGGATATTGTCGGTGTCATCGATCCTTCGGAGCCAGATGTCATTCAAAACCTGCGCCGGGAGATACGGGGTAAGCAGCGTGCTTTGGAGACCGAATGGGCTGATGTGTCAAAGGTCAGGGCGTTCATGCTTGATCGTGGTTTGCAGTCTCAAGCAGATTTTGACTCGATCACCGCAGCCGAAGTCGAGGAACATTTGACGGATTTGGCTGTCGATGGAAACGTTTCGGTATCGAAACAGGATCACGCTTTCTACGCCTTGCTGCTATATCTGTTCACTCACGTTCTGAAGCGTGATATCGGCAAGATCGAGTCGCTTCGCTCGAAGCGGGGTAAGCAGATTCCGACCGTGATGAGCATCGAAGAGGTATCGAGTGTATTGTCGCACTTAGGCGGCGTCTACTTGCTAATCGGACAACTGTTGTACGGCTGTGGGATGCGGATCAGCGAGGTGTTGCGATTACGGATGAAAGATTTTGACTTTGATCGGATGCTGATCGAGGTGCATGCTTCCAAGCGTGGCAAGAGTCGGTTTGTTCCATTTCCAGAATGTGTCATCCCGTCGATCAAGCCTTGGATGGAATCGCGTCGTATTCTGCATCAAGACGACCTTGAAAAGCGGACTGCGTCGGTCTGGCTGCTTCTCGCTGGTTTGTCCATCCACAAACAGGTGCCAGGATCGCCAATTCACATCGTTCGATGCACCCAGTTGCAACGAGCAAGTGCTCAAAGACTGCACCTTCATGCGCTGGTATGCTCGCCCGCCGCGCAGATCCAGCAACGGTAACAGTTGTGAGGGTTTCCACCGGGTAATGCGGAAGCTGCTAAATTAACTCGGGTAGACCGCTTTCTCGGGTGTCACAGTGTTTGAGATCGTTGAACCTATCGATTCTCCCGATTCCTCTCGAGCTCCAACCGGCTCGTTTCTGGTGTCGCTCCTGGTGCATGGTGCCGTAGCGGTCATTTTATGGTGTCTCGTTTACGGCACGATGAAACGCCAAACCATTTCATTGACGGCTTCTTCCTCGGCACCGGCTGGAGAATTCACGCTGGAACTAGCAGGGAAAGTGAAACCGGTGCAACCCTTGGCCGTTGGGCAAGAGTTTGCGCTGGTCGACTCGATGGTTGCCAAAGAGTCGTTGATTGCCGGATCGATGGAGACGGTTTTACGCTCAAGTAGTCGCAACTTTGAGCCGGCGCAGATTGATTTCTTTGGCACTCGCGATTTCGGAACTCGGTTCGTCTTCGTGCTAGACATCTCCTATAGCATGGATGCTCGCCAGGGACGGCGATTCAGGCGCGCTTGTGACGAGTTACTACGGTCCGTTTCCAATTTAAAGCTCGGGCAGAGCTACTACGTCTTCCTGTTTTGCTGGCAAACGGAAGAAATGTTCTACGACCCAGCGATTGAGTACGTTACCGTTGCACCGGGTCACGTGCAGAAGCTTCACGACTGGATTTCGAGCATTAGTTTGGGCCCGGGAACCGATCCGCGACGTGCGCTCGCGCTTGCCCAGCGAATGAAACCGGACGCCCTATTCTTGCTTTCCGACGGACGTTTCAACAAACCGAGCTGGCCGCGAAGCGACACCGGTTGGATCGACGATGATGACAAACCATTCGAAGCGAGTGTCCGAGCGGGTATCGAGTCGTTTTATCGGGACATAGCGATTCATACGATCGCGTTCGAGAATCCATTTACGCTTGCTCCGATGCAAGATATCGCCGACGCAACCGGCGGCAATTGTCGCTACATCAAAACAGAAACACTTCGGCCGGTTGATTCGAAAAAGCTTTCTTAACACTTTACGTCAGATCGACGAGAAACGTGGCAACGAAAGTCTTCCACACCAGGAATACAACACGCGGCTTTCCTACGCCCGTGAGTTCATTGAGGAGGGTGAGCTTGTTTATGCGGAGTACCTTGTTCGGCCACTTCGCCATGCCGACCGATCGTTGATTGACAACAAGACGCTACTGAACCGAGTCTTCACTATTCTTGATGAGGAACTCGGCGAGGTACGGCTGGAAGACTTTGAACCAGCGCCCGAGCTAGTCGAAGTCCTAAGAACAGTTCGCTAATAGACTCAACAATATCTGGGGCGTTAGCGTGCCAGGTCGGCTTCGCTTCCGCTCTGAACAAGCTTCCGTTGGATTCCCAGGATACACCGACTTCTTCAGTTTGCCTTCCACTCCGACTGGCATCGTTTCAAGCGACCAAGCATTAAAAACCTCGCTTCAAACGTTCCTCAAACGGCACTGTGCCAGAAACGACGAGTTTCCGGCACAGTTGGCAAGATCGCACTCACCAAGCTCATGTCTACCAGCGAACGAAGCGCTCGGTACCGCGACATTCCCATCGCGAGTTCCTTCGTCCCGATTAACGAATGGGTTTATGAACGTGCGGTTCGATTGCCACGCATCGCGACGTACCTGTAGAGCGTGGTTCTGGATATCTTCAGCGTTTCGCAAATGTCTTCGAGGCTGATCGTCTTATCGCAGAACAGCTTGTTCGCCAGCACGACCTCTGGGATGGTTGAGATCCATAGGGCCGTCGACCACCTTTGCGTCCACGCGCTCTGGCCGCAGCAAGCCCAGCTTTGGTTCGTTCCTGAATCAGACGACGCTCGAATTGTGCGAAGGCCGAGAAGATGTTCAGGACCAATTCGCCTGAAGCCGACGTGGTGTCGATCATTCCATCAGAAATTGATCGAAACCCTATTCCTCGCTCCTTTAGATCTTCGATCATGTTCACGAGATGGCGCATCGATCGCCCGAGTCGATCAAGACGCCAAACGACAAGCGTGTCGCCGCTTCGAAGTTCTGCGTTGCACGCAGCCAACCCCGGTCGATCTTCACGTGTACCGGAGATTTTGTCGCAAAACAGGCGATGCTTCTCGACTCCATGTGCCAGTAGAGAATCGACTTGAAGATTGAGTTCCTGGTCCGTGGTGCTAGACTCTTGCGTAACCGAACAGTCGTTCGTTGCTGGTGATGATCATCGGAGGCTCCGAAATGGAAGTAACCCCCGAGGTGGATCAACGCCACGACGGCGTTATCAATCGTTCCCACACCTCCAGCATGCGGTACGCTGAGCTCCAGTGTGTAGTAAATTCGTATACAGATTCTGCGCATCAATCGGTCGTTTGCTAGTCAATTAAACAACAAACTTTTCCAACGGGTTGATGGGACAAGAGCTCGTCAGCAATTACCCGATCGACAAATCAGCCACAGCACTCGACTAAAACTGGGTTGTATCAACTTGCTCCCGCTACAACCCATGCTTTGACTGCGCCGCACGCCTGCTGGTGTGATCGAGACTTTCTGTATCCTAAAGAATCGCCTTATCGCTACAATTTTGTCTCTCTGCTAATCCTCTGGTCCGGGAAATGAACAATGAGCTTCTGGACACGAGCCAAAGAAATGGCCGCGGCTACGCCGGACCAGCGCAATTGATACGTCGATTTCCTTCGCGCTGCGTCCATACTGGTCGTCGTTACCGGCCATTGGCTGATCTCCGCTGTCTATTATCACCATGGCATGCTGACTCCGGGCGACGTGTTGGAACTGCAACCCCGGACGCAGTGGTTAACCTGGCTGTTTCAAGTCATGCCGATATTCTTTATTGTCGGCGGATATGCGAATGCGGTTTCGTTGGAAAGCGCGTACCGGCGTGGGGTTGGCTACGCCGGCTGGTTGGCGGCACGTCTGCATCGTCTTGTAACTCCGCTGCTCGCCCTGTTGCTGGGCTGGGCAGTGCTCGCGATGACGATGTATTTCGTCGGTGTCGATGGCGACATCACTCGACTTGGGTCGCGTGGAGCGCTTATTCCGACCTGGTTTCTTGCGATTTACATCATGGTTGTGTTGGTCGCGCCGCTGACCAATGCGGCCTGGCGGCGCTGGGGCTTCGCATCCTTCTGGGCGTTTGCGTCCCTGGCTGCAATTGTTGACATCGCCTTTTTTTTTGCCAAGCTCCAGTGGTTGGGCTGGAGCAACTACTTCTGGGTCTGGCTCGCCGTTCATCAGCTCGGCTATGCGTGGCGCGACGGGCGTCTGGGTAGCCCAGCACGACTACTGACATACTCGGCACTCGGTCTCTTGGTACTGGTGTTGCTGATTTTCAACGGACCGTATCCGCTTGCCATGGTCGGCTCGCCTGACGAGGGCCTGAGCAACACATTGCCGCCAAAGATAACGTTGCTGGCGCTCGGCATATTTCAGTTCGGCCTACTGCTTTCGATCGAGTCACCAATGCGTCGCATGTTGTCTGATGTCCGTATCTGGGCCGCAACCGTCTTGATCAACAGCATGATCATGACGCTATACCTATGGCATGTCACCGTGTTGGTGATCATCGTTTCGCTGGCCTACCTGGCCGGGGGCGTGGGGCTGGGCCTTGAGCCCGGGACTCTGGAGTGGTGGCTATTTCGTCCGATCTGGATTGCGGTTCTGTATGCAGCTCTATTGCCGGTTGTCCTCCTGTTTGCGCCTCTAGAGCGGCGCGGGCGTCCTGCCGATTCGCCGGTGCCCGCTGCGGCAAGACAGGTCGGCGGAGCTGTTCTGATTTGCCTCGGCGTCGCGTACCTAGCGCTATTCGGATTCGGCAGCGCCCCGCTACCAGGGCTCGATATTGCAGCATTCACAATCGTTATCGCAGGTGCCGGGATCAGCGGTTTATTGCACGGATATAGGTGACCTGCGCGAAGTGAATCATAGCGGGGACTGGGAATCATGATGCCGGCTAAGCTCTCGAGAGATGGTTGAGGCAGACCTGCCAAGCGTCTTGGCGATTGCTTTATGTGAAACCTCGCGAATGATGTTGGAGACGATGCCGCAGGCCGCGAAGAAAGGAACGCCTAACGGTGCTGCGTCGCTAATGGGCGGAAACTTGGCAGCCCTTAGATGGCCTAGCTCGATTTCGCCTGTGGAGTCGATCGCTTCGAAGTGAAAGGTTAGCATCGCATACCCTCCGAGGACCTAACGCATTACTTATCCTTTGTATTTGTCGGGATCTCATTTGGTGGAAATCATATTCTGCCTGGAAGACATTCTTGCCTGCCACATGCATTGAAGCAAATTCACCGTCCCAAAATTCATCGCGGCTTCTGCGGCGGTATGTAAACCGCAAAACGGTCGTTTGATGCGACGTGTCATAGCTGACGACCTTGAGTTACTCGAAGGTGAATGCGTCATCAGAAATCCTCATTTCGAGATACTGATTCAGTCCGGTCCTCCGTTGCAGCGTGCAGCCGTCATCACTGAGTGACCTAGTCCATCGGCTTTGATGCACGTGTTGCCAAGAATGTCGGGATAAAATCCGACAGCAGATCGTTGCCTCCCCAACGGTCCTCGAATAGATCGGTTAGCACTAAACCGGCGGCGAGTTGGCCTGCGATCAAATCGGTCAACGTATGCCCGAACTCGATCGGACGCTGCGGGCCAATCGTATGATCGCGCTCGTCTTGCGGCAGATCAACGTCGCTGTAAGGAATTCTGTGTCGTACAACAAGATCTCCAGCAGCCAGCCGACTGACGTCAAACAGATAGTTCACAGGTTGAATCAGTCCGGCAAGCAACTCGCCACCACACCGTAGGACCCTGGCAACTTCAATCCACACCGGTCTAATATCAGGACAAAAATTGACTGAGCAAGGGTTGACCACCAAGTCGAATCTCCCGTCGTCAAAAACGCTCAAATCTCGCATGTCGCCAGCGACTGTTTCAATTTCGAGACCATGTTCGTCGGCGACGCCGCGGTCGATCGCCAATTGTTCCTCGCTGAAATCCAGAACCGTCACACATGCTCCAGCCGCTGCCAGCACCGGACCCTGGTGTCCGCCACCACCGGCAAGGCACAAGATCCGTTTGTTCGTAACGTCACCGAGCCAAGTCTTGGGAATAGGCTTGGTTGCAGTCAAACGTATCGTCCAGTCGCCAGTTTTCGCGCCGTCGATGGTCGTCGAATCAACCGGATCAAACCACTTGCCGCTTTGTGCGATATTGTCCCACGCGGTGCGATTGAACTTTGCCGGATCTGGCTCGCACATCACGTTAACTTCGTACGATTCGCTGATTTTCACCTGAGAGTTCGCATTAGCATAATCGGTACGGATTGCCGCGCCATAACGGATACGACGAACAGAACTCGTCCGCCAGCGAACGAAGCGATCGGCGATGATACAACGTCAGCGTTGCCGATCGAGTCCCGTAACCCAAGCGTCACGACAGAAGTATAGATGCGATCTTTCCAAACGACTTCGATTGTTTCCAATGCTGGCGCGATGGCTTCCTCTGATAGGTCCATAGATAGAATGGCGCATTTCTGCGGCCTCCTTGCCGGTGATGGATTGTGAGCTTCAACCCAGCTGAGAAAGCGAGGCCCTTTTTGTATAGATCGTTTTCAGCAAACGAGTTACGGCAAAACTAAGCGACATTCGTCGGATTCACCGACGCGAGGACCCGCCCACGATCAAACTTTGCTTGGAGTCGCAACTGTAGGACCAAATGTCAGAGCAGAGCACGTTAGTTGTGGGCCCATGTCGCCGCCATTCAGGCTGATTCGTCGGTTCAACGCAGTCGCCAGCCATCTGATTGTGAGCCGGATTTTGGAGGAGTATGATACCGGCATGCTGGCGCCAGTGGGCAGGCAGGTTCGCAAGATGGCCGGTGGGATCAGGCCAGTGCGATTCGAGTTCACCAGCCATCGGCAACCGATTTAACCAAATAACGCTACCTGATTGGCAAGCGAACTCTCAACTGGCCGGAGCAGGCGATGAGCCGTGTGATGCGATTTCTGTCGTTCGTGACTGGCGCGTTGTTGCTAACTGTCGCGTGCCTGACCGACGTCCCGGCTGAGGAGCCAAGCGATCCGCAGAGCGAATTGGAATCGCTCTTGATGCGGCCGGTGCTCGACGAGGGACAGCCGTTGGCGGAAGTGAAAGATTTTTGCGAGCGCCGTTTGTCCGTCATGTCGCCCCCAGCATCGTGGAGTGCCTGGCAACACGACGCCGCACGCATACAGCGCAGCGTGCTCGATGACGTGGTGTTTCGAGGAGTTCCCTCGGCGTGGCGAGAAAACTCGCGCCGCATCGAGTGGCTGCAAACGATCGCTGGAGGGCCAGGCTATCACATCAGGAAACTGCGCTACGAAGCACTCCCCGGTCTGTGGATTCCTGCGTTGCTCTATGAGCCCGAGCATCTCGCAGGGCGAGTGCCAGTCGTGCTCAACGTCAACGGGCACGACGGCAACGGCAAAGCCGCGCCCTACAAGCAAATTCGCTGCATCAATTTGGCCAAGCGAGGCATGCTTGCATTAAACGTGGAATGGCTCGGTATGGGGCAGTTGCAAGTGGATGGGTTCTCGCATCACCGGATGAACCAGCTTGACCTGTGTGGCACGAGTGGATTGGCGGTGTTCTACCTCGTGATGGAAAGGGCGCTGGACTTGCTCGTCGATCTTCCGCACGCAGACGTCGAACGCGTGGCGATGGCTGGTCTGTCGGGCGGCGGATGGCAAACGATACTGCTCAGTTCGCTGGATCGTCGTGTAACCTTGGCCAACCCGGTGGCCGGATACTCGAGTTTTAAGACGCGCGTCGAGTTTTTCGCCGACCTGGGCGATTCGGAGCAGACGCCGACCGATCTGGCGATGCTCGCCGACTTTACGCACCTTACCGCCTTACGGGCGCCTCGCCCGACGCTGTTGACCTACAACTCGAAGGACGATTGCTGCTTTGTCTCTGCCGATGCGCTGCAGCCTTTGCTTGATGCTGCGCTGCCAATCTACCAGTTGGCCGGCGCGGAAGCCCGCCTTCGCTCGCATGTAAACGAGGATCCTGGTACCCACAACTTCGAACGCGAGAACCGCGAGGCCTTTTACAAAATGGTCGGCGATTATTTTTACGCCAACGACAGCTCATTCGATGACAGGGAGATCGAGTCGCAAAGCGAAGTGAAATCGGCGGACGAGCTCAACGTCCCGCTCCCGGAAAGCAATCTCGATTTCAATAAGCTGGCCAGGGCTCTGATGGCCGAACTGCCGAGCAACAAGGTGCATACGCCGTCGCATGACGGGCAACAAGCCGCGAGGGACCAATTGACGGCTGCTAGCGTACGCCGCGTCGTCCGGTTAGCCGATTACCAGCCGATCGCTGAGATGGTGGCCGCGTCGGCGGAGGGTGATACTAAGGCGAGGTACTGGCGGCTCACTTTGGGGCACGACTGGACCGTTCCCATCGTGGAATTGTACCGAGGAACTCCCCAGCACACCTCTTGCGTCGTGGCCGATGCTGGTCGCACTGCCGCCGTTGACGACGTCGAGCGATTGTTGTCTGAAGAGTCTCGGGTTCTCGCGATCGACCCGTTTTACTTGGGCGAATCGAAGCTCCCGAAATACGGGGAGCGGTTGGCGCTCTTCGTATCGTCAGTTGGTGCGCGGCCATTGGGCGTGCAGGCAGACCAACTTCAGTCGGTGACGCGCTGGGCGAAAGCAGAGTTTGGCGAGCCGGTCCAGCAAGTTGTCGCCAGTGGGCCGCGAATTTCGCTCGCGGCACTGGTGGCCGTCGCGGCCGGTGCCGAAGACGAAAAGCCCCAACATCTTATCCTGCGTGGCTCTCTCGGGAGCTTGCGCGAAATAATCGAGAGAAACTGGTCGGTCAACGAATATCCCGAGCTATTCTGCTTCGGTCTCTATCAGACGTGCGATGTCAACGACTTAATCGAGCTGGCCCAACCGTGCGATGTGTTGCGCAAGCTGTAAATACGGAAAACACATATGAAGCAATGCATGTTCTACACCGCGATACTCGCACTCGGCCTGCTCGCAACAGCGTTCGATGCCCGAGGGGTTGAGCCGGTGGCATCTACGTCACCATCTGCTCCGCAGTTGCGCATCGCGGCCATTCAAATGCGGTCCACTCGCGATCTGGCGAAGAACATCCGCATGATCCAGCAGCATATTGCCCGATGTGCACGCGATGGCGCGAGAATTGTGGTGTTTCCCGAGTGCGCGTTAACTGGCTATTTCGATAACGATTTCATGCATGCCTTCTCGGCCGAGCAACTGGCTGACGCTGAAAAACTGGTGGCCGAGGCGTGCCGCATGCACAAGGTCTACGCCATCGTCGGCACACCCCATCGTGATGGCGAGCGGCTGTACAACTCCGCGGTAGTTATCACACCCTGCGGCAAGATTCTCGCTCGCTATCACAAAATTCAGCTTGCCGAATCGTGGCCAACCGCAGGACATCAGCTATTGGTCTTTCGAATTGACGGTGTGCCCGCGTCGATCATCATTTGCCACGATGAACGCTATCCCGAGTTGGTACGCTTGCCGGTGCTCGCCGGAGCACGCATCGTGTTCTATCTGTCACACGAATCGGGGCTAACCAATGAGTCAAAACTCGCTCCGTATCGCGCAGATCCAAGCCCGAGCGGTGGAGAACACCGTGTACGTCGTGCAAGCCAACGCTCCGGCTAACGCCGATGCCACTGGCTCGCACGGTCAAAGCCGGCTGATTGCTCCGGATGGCAATCTAATCGAAGAGGCCTCGATCTTTGGGGAAGACGTAGTTTCCGGCGTGCTCGATTTGACGCGGGCGACAGGCCGCCAGGCGCGGCAAAGCATCGACCGTGGTCCGCTTGGCGACTGGTGGCGCGCGGGCGTCGCGAGAGTCCACTTAGTTGGAGATTGAGCCCGCCGATTCAAGGCTGCATGAGTGTGCCAAAGCCTGCTCCGACTGCGAACGGGTGCCAAGGCGTACACTCAGTGGCGTCGAAGTGTGCTGTCCGAGGGAGTAGCTGTGGGCTCACATCGTTGGTATGGATGTGGCTCACATCTGGCGGGACCTGCTCTACCGAGTCAGAATCAAGAGGACTTCAGCCACGTTTCCATTTCGTTGCGACTCGCCTGAGTGTTTTCGAGTCATGCGGCTGGTTGTCATTCCACTTGAGTAGCGGCGAGTTGAATTCCGAACCGTTCTTGACTCCGAAGGCGCACATGCTCGAACGATTGAATTGAGGTTTCAACCGCGATATGTTTCCTTCCGACTGATTCCAGCTAAATGCCGGCCTACTCATCGTCGCAGGAGAGGATTCTCATGAAGAAAATTTGCTTGATTGCCATATGCTTGTTCTTGATCGGGCGTTCGGACCATCCAGTCGGTGCTCAGGCAGTGGAAAGCAAAGCTGAGGTTCAAGCGGACTCGGTGATCGTGGCCTTGCTGCAGATGGACCCGAAAGGAAACGATCAACAGGCGAATCTCGAAAAGGCCGATGTGTTTTGTCGCGATGCGGCCGCCAAGGGGGCCGACATTGCCTTGATGCCCGAGATGTGGAACATTGGCTACACACGATTCAAGCCGGGTGACGAGGCCGATAGGCGTGCCTTCTGGAATCAGGCCGCCAGTAAAGATGGCCCTTGGGTCCAGCATTTTCGACGCCTGGCTGATGACTTAGACATGGCAATTGGAGTGGCCTACGAGCAGCAGTGGGACCCGCTGCCCCGTAACGCATTGACGATCTACGACCGCCATGGCCAAGAGGTGCTGACTTATGCCAAGGTACACACTAGTGATTTCAAGGCGATGGAACGAAACATGACGCCGGGCAACGATTTTTTCGTCGGGCCGCTGGACACCGCCGCCGGCACGATCCAAGTCGGGGCTATGATTTGCTTTGATCGGGAACAACCCGAAAGTGCGCGAATCCTGATGCTGAAAGGAGCTGAACTGATTCTGACTCCCAATTGTTGTGGCCTGGATGACCTGCGATTGCAGCAGTTTCGAATCCGAGCTTGGGAGAATGTGCTGGGCGTCGCCATGGCGAACTACCCAAAGCCTTATCAGAACGGGCATTCGGTGGCGTATGGCTCGTCTGGTGACTGCCTGGTGATGGCAGGCGAAGAGGAAGGCGTATACCTGGCCAAATTTGACATGAAGGCGATTCGGAAGCGTCGAGCCAAATCGATCCACGGCCACGCCTATCGGCGGCCACACAAATATCAGTTGCTTACATCTCCGGAAAAGGACAGCGTTTGGCGACGGAGCGATGGAATCGGGCAGGTCTACGACGGCAATCGACGATGATCGCGGCGGTGTCTTTCACCATTTGGTTCGATTCGTTGCAGCGGCGCTTCCCTGAACACTCTGAGTACGCGCGAAAACAATGCCTTCAAGAGGCATCCTATGCGGGCAACCCGGCTTGCAGCGAAAGTCGAGCTAGACTGCATTTCTATCAGTTAGTGTCATGAGAATTTGAATCATGCATGTTGCGAGGTCGACCAGATCCGGTGCCGATGAAGGGCCAAAGAGGATAGCGATGAAAATCAAGAGATTTCTTCAGGGTAACTCAGTTTGCAGTTCGCGTTTCGTCCCTTGTTTGCGCGTCGCTTGGGCGGTGGCCGTGATCACGGTCCTTTGTGCATCCACAGCTTGGTCCGAGATGATCTTGGTCCCGGCTACGGAGATGGCGGGTATCGAAGGATGGGAAAAGGGCCAATCCTGGGGAGCGGGAGACTTCTTCTCGTCCAACGGTTCGCCGGTCAGGAAACAACTCCGGTTTCAGGGAGGAGCGTACGAAGTCTATGCCCGTGTCTATACTTCGCCTTCGGCACCAGCCGACATTCGCATCTGGGTCAATGGTCATCGTTTGGTTCCGCCAATGCAGGCGAGGGTTGTCAAATTCGGTTGGGTGAGGGTAGCGTCGATCATTTTGCCCGAGGGCGAAGCGGAAATCCGCGTCGAGTCGCCAATACGTGGCAAGGCCAACAATTACAGCTTCGCGGCATTGGCTTTCTGCTCGACGACCATGGACGACCGTGTTGGCCGGATCATCGCTTTCGCGGAATGGTTGCGGCACGAATTGGCTCGACTTGAGATATCCAAACCCGCGCCGCGGTCCGTAGCGGAAATGCGTCAGCGACAACAGAAGCTCCGTCGAGACCTGTTGGACAAGTTAGGACTGGACCCACTACCGCAACGAACGCCGCTGAATTCGAACATCCACGGAATAATTGATAAAAAGGACTACGTGATAGAGAAGATCACCTATGAAAGTCGCCCGGGCCACGTAGTGCCCGCACTTCTTTATCGGCCCAAGAATGCTTCAGGCCCGGTGCCCGCGGTCATTAGCGCGATCGGCCACTGGAGCTATGGCAAGAGTTCGGAGAAACCTCAACTGCGTGGAATCGGCTTGGCGAAGCATGGCTACGCACTGCTAGCCATCGAGGCTGTGGGTGCTGGGGAACGTCGCATACCCGGAAATCGGGAAGGCTTTGAGCCCTTTGTGGCGGGAGGCTGCATTGCCGGACATGAAGTGTGGGATATCATGCGCGGCGCGGACTACCTTGAGTCCCGACCAGATGTCGATGCCTCGCGACTGGCTGTCACGGGCGCGTCGGGCGGAGGCTTGCAAACATTCTACGCGGGCGCGGTCGACGAACGATTTAATGCGGTCATGCCGTCCGTGGCGCTGTGGCCCATGTCAGAACTTGCTGTGAACTTCTTCTACTCTTCAGACAACTGGGTACCGGGCATTTCGCAATTGGGCGGCATGAGTAGCTTGATAGCCACTACCGCACCCCGGCCCATGCTGATCATGAACGTGGACGCGGATTACGCAACCAGTTACGCATGTGAACAAATGGTGAATGCCGCCCGACCTTTCTATCGCATTCAGGGGGTCGAGTCACGAATCCAACACACGATAGAACCGGGTGGTCATGACTACACGAAATTCATGCGTGAGAATACCTATGCGTTTGTGGACCGGTGGCTGAAAGGGACGGGCGACGGATTCCCCGTCGAGGAACCACATCTCGACAACGAGTTGTTTGCTGAGAATGACCCCGCAATCCTTGTTTTTGGTGGCAAAGGCATTCCTGAGGAAAACGCCGAAACCGTTCAAAGCATCTGGACCGCGCGGGCGGCTGAGTTAGCGCAGGTTTACCTGAAATGCCAAAGAACCTGCCCAAAAAAATCCGCGAGTTGCTCAGAATGCCGGATCTTTTACACCCGGAAGTTGCACCTACCGATCGTGGTTTCCTAATAACCACCGATCCGGGAGTGCAGGTCCCGGTATTGCGAATGGGCACAGGACCGCAGGCCGTCATCTGGTTAGGTGAATCCGATTTCGAAACCGAATCACGACGGAGCGAGGTACAGGCATTGGCGCGACACGCCACCGTGTTTGTGGTGGAGCCTCGAGGGGCGAGTATGCCCGACGAGATGCATATTCTGCGCCATGCACCAATTGTCATGGGCCGCCCTCTCGTCGGGATGTGGGCGTACGACCTTTTGTGTGTGGTCGACTTCCTTGAAGGGCAGCAAGAATTCGATCGTGTCTTTGTAGCCGGCAGCGGACGCGAAATGGGCCTCGCCTGCCTTTTGGCGTCTGTTTTGGACGAACGAATCAAGGGAACGGCAATTAACAAATTGATCTCGAGCTTCGTTCAGCTTGTGGGGTACGGTAGCCCTACACCTCAAATCCCGGGCGTTCTCAAAGTCGCGGACGTCGAGCACCTCGTGCGTAGTGCCGGTTTGGACCGAGTTCGCCTCAATAACGTAAAAAAGTCCGCTGGGGCTGGTACGCTGCGGTCCTCGCGAAAACCTGCTGCAGAGTTTTTTGTGGAATGGCTGGAATCCGCTTCAAAATGAAGAGCCGAACCAGAAAGGGAGCGAAAAGCACTGTCATATCTGAATTTGCTTTTTTTATGTGGGCGCGAACGTTCAGCGACCTTATCTGTTATCTAAAGGTTGGTTCTTCGTGATGAATGTGTATCGGCAGGCCGGCTTGGAAGTTCCGAGGCCGGACCGAAACTCTTCTGTTCTTGGCGTGTCCCGTTAGAACATCGGAATTTGCTGGTTCAACACGGATAGGTTATCCGAAAACTCATCCCGCTAATCTATTCATCCCGCGAGTCTATGCGCCGAAACGCCGTGGGGCAGTTGCCTACGCCGCCAAGACTGTCGTCAATCTGACGGTCAACGGGTCTTTCTGAGGGTGAGCCCGACCGGCAAAGTCAACCGACTCGGCAAAGTTCATTCAAACTTTGCCTGTTGGCGGACGGGAATCGATTGCGTTCCGCGTATCGGCTTGGTCGTCATTCACTGTCTCCCGGCTTGTAACTACCCCGTCCCACTAGTCCTTCGATCATTTGCGGAACTTCGCGGATCAAGACCAGGGATCGGTCGATTCAAGGCCTAGAGAGAATGTCCAGGTTGTCTGGAAGATCTCTTCGTCGAAAGGATTCAATTTTTGGGTAACGGACAACCCGCGCTCCTCCCGGTTTAATCGCCCAGCCTTCCCACCAAAAACTGTTCAAGAAGCTTTGCGACGACGAAACAACGAAAAGGATTCGATTCAATGAGAACCAAAACTCTGCAAACTGTTGCAGTTGCACTAGGACTTGGTGCCTGCACAGTCGCATATGCGGAAAACCCCTACGAAGCACCTTCGAAATGGACCAATTTCCGCTCGGTTGCCGACACGGTTGAAAATGTTCCCGCGCCAACCGCTGAGCTGCCAGTACCTACACCGGCGCAGCCAATGCCTTCGACGCCGGTTCCCTCTGCGGATCCGATCGGCACGGGCACAAGCCCTTATAGCGAAGCGATGTCAGCACCATGGTCCGGGTCCGAGTCCATCGGAGAGGCTTGCGGATCCTATGCAGCACCGGTTCGCCCAGCGCTATATCCTTGGTTTGCGGGCGCTGACTTGTTGTTCTACACGCTTGAAACTGACCGCGGTAGCGCGTTGGCATACGATGGGACGAACGTAACAAATTTATGGTCCTCGGCTGTGGATCCCGAATCATCGGTCGGATTTGATGTGTTTGCGGGTCGATACTTTGATTGCGGTCGCTATGGACTGGGTCTCGGCTACATGATGTGGAATCCGGGCGCCGAGTCGGTGATCTTCGGCGGCATCACCCCCGGCGATCTCCGAGCGAATCAGCTGGGATACAACAGTGTGCAAGTTGACGCCGGAGCAGGTGCCGATACGGCCTATGGGATCATCGACGGTACGGCCGGAGCCTACGGCGGTGCACAGGCTGTTCGGCTCCGTCGCGACTTGAACTTTCAAGGCATTGAAGCAAACCTTTTCTGTTTTGGCCTGATGGGTGCTCAACGTGCCGCCTACCCTGACTGCAATCCCTGCAATAAGGGCTACGGCGGTGCGGCAGGACCGCTGGTTCGGGCATGTAATGGGCGAGTTCGCGTCATGACCAGCCATGGTTTTCGCTGGTTCCGAATCGATGACGAATACCAAGCCGCCTACAACGTTGATGGAATTGGCGGATATCAAGCTGATGACATCTACGACGACTTCGATGTCCAGAACAATCTATACGGTTACCAGTTCGGCGGAATGCTTACATACTGCCTCGGTTGCCGCATGAATCTGAACATCGGTGGCAAGTTCGGAATCTACGGAAACGACGTTGACGTGCGACATCGTCTAGGTACCCAAAACAATGTTGGAACGGTTGGTGGCAACGACATCAACGGCACCAACTCGGATGTAGTCCTAGCGACACTCGGTGAACTGGACTTGGGACTAGGTTACCGAATCAACAACAAGTGGTCGATTCGAGGCGGATACCGTCTGATGGGTATCACGGGTGTCGTCGATGCCGTTGAAGCGGCACAGGGCATCAACTATCAGAACATCGCGGCGGCTAGCGAAGTCTACGCCGACGATAGCTTTATCCTGCACGGCGGATACGTTGGACTGACCTGCAACTGGTAAAACGTCTTGCCCCTGTAGTACCCTGCTAGTTCCCACCAATCGGAAAAGCCCCGTTTGATTTTTCAAACGGGGCTTGTTTCGTTGTTGCAGTCTAAGAACGACTGCTTGTGCTTGAATCAGAACCGGATTTGACCTGCCGGCCGCAGGATCCCGGATTCTTTTAGCCAGTGAGGGTCGAGGCCTCATTGGCTCGGGCCAAGGCCTTTTCGACTCGAACCATAAGCGGGTCGGGGACTGATGCTTCTGGCTGTTGCCGAGCACCGGCACCGCCACGAGCTGACTCCTCATCCGCCGCGCTGAATTCAGCACGACAATGTGGGCATGCGACTGAATGCCCCAGTAAGGCAGCTTGAACTTGAATACGACGTCCGCAGGTGGGACACGACTGCGTGAAGCGAATCGGCATCAAGAGTCTCCTTTCAGCGAATCAGTACTAGAACATCATCCGAGAGGAAAGATGGTACCCCTAGAAACCTTTCAAGGCAAGCGAAAGGACCAAAAATCCACCAGCGGGGGGCATTGAACAACCCGGAAACATACGCCTTTTCCACCAAAAATGCGGTTTCCCGCCTGCCTGGATACAAGTCAAGAAGCCTAGTCGCGACCACAGGTTCGCGCCGTCAGCAGCGCAGGAAGACCTGTTCCGGATCTCGCCGGCCCGACAGAATGGGTGTTCAGCCAAGGGGAGCCAAGTGAATTTGAACAGCGTTTGACGCCCGATTCGAGACTTACAATTCCAAATCGATGCATCGCATCCTGACGCCCAGCGCCGAATTTCGTAGGTTACAGGTCGTGTAACGAACTGGCCCGCGACCAACTCCGCGCACGTCAGCTGTTAATGCTCAAGAGATTCTAATGACTAAACGTGTTCTTTTCGTCTGCATGGGTAACATCTGCCGTTCACCGGCGGGCGAGGCAGTCATGCAACGTTTTGCTGAAGAGTTCGGAGTCGATGTTGAAGTCGAATCGGCCGGAACCCATGACTACCACGTGGGCGAATCGGTTGACCCCAGAATGCAAGAAGCTGCTGAAGCCCGTGGATACGAATTGACCAGCAAAGGACGTCAGGTCAAACCGGCTGATCTGGAGCCTGGCCGCTACGATCTAGTTTTGGCAATGGACACGCAAAACCATTCGTTGCTGTTAGAGCTGGCGAGCGGGTCAAAGAGTCATATTCGATTGTTTGGCGACTACTTGGATGACGATTGGCCCAACGATGTTCCCGACCCATACTACGGGGAACAAGAGGGATTCGATGAAGTCCTAGACATGCTGGAAGAGGGTTGCCCAATCATTCTGCAAACGCTGGTGGGCGAGAACCTCTTCGAAGGCGATTTCGAAGACTGACCAGCATGTGGACGAGTGAATGTGGACGTCTGCTGTGGACGTCTGCTTAACGGCACAATTGCTTAACGGCCTAATCGGGAACGTCAATTCTTAGGTGCCAACCGTTTTCGCCGGATTCGCTCGTATCTGACCGCACAGCCGACAGGCGGCTTTTCGGTTACAGCGGGTTTCTGGCCCGAGAGTACAGCGTCCAACGCCAGTTCAACGTAGGGTGACTTTACTTCACTGCCCAAGGTACTGTCGTCGAAAGCCCCCATATAGGCGACGCGCCGTTCCTGATCCAAGACATAAAACTCAGGCGTGTACTTCGCACCAAAGTCTCTGGCGATCTGCTGAGATTCATCATGCAAATAGGGAAACTTATAATTCCTTTCCTCTGCATGCTCTTTCATCGCCGGAAGCAGATCATCGGGGTCTTTGTTAACGCTGATTGCAATCACAGCGACACCCCGAGCATCATATTTTTCATGCAGCGCGATGATCTTTTCCTCGACATCCATCGCGTAGGGACAAGTGTTGCAGGTAAAGATGACCACGGTCGCCTTGCAATCCTTCAAGTCATCAGACGAATGCAATGCATCGTCGACACCTGGCAAATCCTGCCACGTCGGTGCTGGATCACCAATGCTAAGGACCTTGTTGTATCGGCCTGCGCTGGCGGGGTAAGCGAAGGTAAACAGCAGCAAAACAATGAAGAAACCACGCATCGATCAAACAAAACTATTCAGAGGTTGTCGGCAAAATCGGCGACCAGTACGCCGCGCCAGTGAATTTTGTAAACGAAAGCTGAGCTATCGATTGTACATCGAATTCAAATCTTTTGGAGTCTGAACTTCACCGCGGTGGCCGGCCAGCGGGTTTCATACGTTCGACCACTGGCACGTTCGAACACCAACGCGTGCGACGACTGGCTACGCGAGCTTACGCAGCAGATCGATGCCCTGTTCGAGCATCTGATCAGACGCGGCGAAGCTAATGCGAAAATGGCTATCTCGGGCGCTAAAGATGTTACCGGGAATGATCAGCAATCCGTGCTGGATCGCTTTCTCGACAAACGCAGCTCCACTGTTCATCGGTGCCTTCGGAAAGACATAGAATGCACCTCCTGGTCTTGTGATCTCGTATTTGTCGGACAGACCATCGACGACCATGTCTCGCTTGCGACGATAGTCTTGGATATGTCCATCTACACTGACCTCCAAGGCTCGCAACGCTGCCCACTGGAATGGCTGGGGGGAACAGACAAATGAATACTGTTGAATCTTTAGCATCGTTGCCATCACGTCGGCGGGGCCATGTACATAACCGACGCGCCATCCCGTCATGGCGTGACTCTTGCTGAAACCGTCGATCACGATTGTCTGATCGTTAAACGCGGCTGGTGAAACGAATGGTTCGTCGTAAATGAAGCGACTGTAGATTTCGTCTGAGACCAGGGCGATCTGCTTGTTGCTGCATAGTTCCGCAACGGATCGCAATTGGTCAGCGTCGGCGGTAACGCCAGTCGGATTCGCCGGGCTGTTCAACAGCACCATTTTTGTACGGGGTGTGACAGCCGCGGCGATCTTGTCCGGATCCAACTGAAAGTCGGGATAAGAATCGACCGGAACCGGAATACCACCACACAATTGGATCAATGCCGGGTACATCACAAAGAAGGGGTCCAGGTAGATGACTTCATCTCCAGGATTGATCATCGATAACATTGCCAGCACCAGGCCACCGCTTGTGCCACTACTAACAAAAACGTCGCGATCGGCGTGTTGATACCGCTGCTGCACGTCATTCAGAATCGCCTCGCGTAGCGGACCAATGCCTTGGGTTGGTGAGTAGGCATTTTTCCCATGTTCGATGGCCTCGACCGCAGCCGCACGAATTTCCATTGGCACATCAAAATCTGGCTGTCCAATCGACAAATTGATCGGATCCTTTAGCTTCGCCGCCAAATCAAATACTTTTCGAATGCCGCTGCTATCGAACGAATTCGTGCGGTCTGCGATCCAAGGGTGCATAGGTTCAATCGGTTGCGGGTGCCAGTTGTTGGAACGGTGCCAATCGATCCGGTGTCGATCGCTTTCGTTGCCGTTGATGTACGATAGGAAGTTTAACAGCCCTGATCCTGTCCTCGCAGTGGGAGAACATCCTTCGTGTCATCTGTTCGCAACGTCGAACCTGTCATCCGATTCTGTGCGGTGATATCACGGCACGAAGCAGTGCGTCAACGAGCCATCGACCGGATCTCCGAAGCGTGGGTGCCGCCGCGGATTCAATCGCCCCTGATCGATTTCGAAGCTGGCGGATTCTACGCCTCTGAAATGGGGAGTGAACTCAAGAAAACTCTGGTGGCGTTCGATGGCTTCGTTGATCCCGCGAATCTAGCGGACTGGAAGTCGCAAACCAACTTGTGGGAGTCCGAATTCGTTGCGAATGCCGGCTATTCCGAACCACGCCCCCTGAACTTGGATCCTGGGTACATGTCCCAAGCGAAATTGGTGCTGGCGACAATCAAAGACCGGGATCATCGCATCTATTTGCGCGATGGGATCTTTGCCGAAGTGACCCTGAACTATGTCGGCAAGCAATGGCACCATCACCGCTGGTCCTACCCAAGCTATCGCACGGAAGCGGTCGCCGAATTCGCCAGTAGCTGTAGGACTGAGTTGCGCAAACACCTACGTGAGACGAAGAAGTTTCGGAGCGTCTAAAGCAAAGCAATGCTTTCCGCAGGCCGGACCTGGCGAGCACCACTGTCAACGTTGCGGCGTCCACCGTTGTAAGTTTGCGTCGATTCAACTTTGATTGGTTGCAACTTTGATCGGTCGCAAAGTTAATTGGTTGCAACGGAACTACAGCTACACTGCGGCATTTCGCTACAGGATCGGTGGCGCCGCTGAACCTCGGATGATTCGCACGTCAATCTCGTCCAGCTGTCTCTCTCGCTGTTCTTGTTCCATTGGATTGTCAATGTCTTCCAGTTTCCTATCGCGAAGTTCATCTTCGCGGTCTCGCAACTTGTCTTCTTCCAACCGACCATCGCTCGAATCGGTCTCGTCGTCTGTCTCGTCCGGATCGGTCACGCGACTGCCCCTCTCTTTGTAATTTTGGCGGTCGCGCTCCGCTGCGCCTTCAGGCTCATCCCGAGCCGCCAAATCAAATGCTTTCGCTCCCGCAGGATCAAACAGACTTCCCACGCGACCTGAATCGCGAATGGTTCTTTGCCATACACCACCGTAGGCGGGATATGCGGCGTCTTCACAGTCTGCACAGATCCGACATCCTGCCATCAATAGCACCGCTGGAACAAGGTAAGCGTATCGAAATCGAGTTATTGTTTTGAGCTTTCCCATGACAGCGATTCGCAATTTTCTAGCGCATAAAGAAACCGATGACCGTTACGGCGGCCATCGGTTTTTATCGGTTGGGTAATGCGATTGCTTGAGGAAAGCTGTACCGGTTATCCGTTTCGCGACTCCATGGACTTCCGCAGCTTGTCATTCGCGGAAACCAACTGAGTCAGCTGGTCCCATTGCGAATCGTCTTCGGTCACGGTTTCACATAACAGTTCCACGTCGTCCCAGTCCGTCTCGTCCTCGACCGTGAATCGCAAATCATCGCGATCCAGGGCCGACGGCAAAGGAATGAATTTCAGATGATACGCTCCCGGAGCGTTGCCCAGCATGCTGCCGATCCCTGTCCGCTCACTATCATGCGACAAGCGGTCGGCGTTTCGCCGCAGCCGGCGTAATGTATCGGCATGACAAGCTTCACCGGCAAGTCCCAGGCAATCGGCGCGGCTGCAGTCGCCCTGTGCATTGCCGTAGCCGATGTAGTCGCACTCGCCCGATTTTCCAGCGGCAATTACCAACTGATCGATCAACAACGCATCGACAAACGGACGATTGGCAGGCAGGCAGACAACCCAATCAGCGCCTGAGTCGTCGGCGGCGGTCGCCAAACGTTCGCACGCATGCATCGACGGCAGATTCAACGACTCGACACCGGAAATGCCGCCGCTTAGCAATGTCGCGGGAACATTCGATCCCACCACATAGACGGCGTCGATCAGTTCACATTCGGTGATCCGCCGCGCCATACGCATGATCAACGACTGTCCTCCCAGTTTTCTCTGCGCGAAACGAGAGGCACTTGCCAGCACCTCCGGCCGAGAAAAGTCACCGAGATCAATCACTGCGATCGCGTTCATTTTAGATGGCATTCGGTCTCCTTTGTACCTTCGTACGCCAATCGATGTGCGCTCGTGCGCGTTATTGTTGCGCCGCGACGAGACGGGGCTAAATGCCGAACAGGGCAAAACAATTTTACAAATGGCCAAGAAGTCGTCCATGCCAAAATTTGCCTTTTTAGCGTCCGATGCGTCCCAGACATCACGGCGCACGTTTTCGGGAAAAACTTTTCAGATTGGCTCAAGTCGGCCTTTCAGTGTCCAGCGTAAAAATGACACAAGCACTTACGCAGGCACCGATTCCAAAATTCTTTTCCGGAGGCCTGATTCATATTCAACGGAGATATCGCAAGTGCTGGACCTTCCCCAAATAGCCCAAATCCTGGATGCTATAACCTTGCCACTGATCGGCGGCATCTCACTATTGCTGGCAAAGTTTTGCATGGGGGATGCGGCGCGACTGGCGGAACGCCACTTTTTCGCAATCCTGGTTGTGATTACCGGCGTCACTTTGCGAACCGTGATCTATTGCGATGAGATTTGGCTGTTGCACACAACGACATTGGGAACATTGATCGTCGGTGCATTGGTCATCCCAAGCCAAGAGTCTGTCACGGTGTAGGAGTATTTGCCGGGCGACTACGCCCTTCCCTCTGATTCTTGTGATCGATGCCGGAAACCGAAGCCCCCGCCACACCGCCCCCAATTCCGGCAGTCGAAGTCATCCCTGGCGGTTCAGTTCAGGGATCGATCACGCCGCCAGGTAGCAAAAGCCTGACCAATCGTGCGCTGAATCTGCGCGGCTTTTGCGGCCGGACCATCGACGTTGACCGGCGCTTTACGCAGCGAAGATACTGACGTGATGATCGCAGCACTGCGTTCGATCGGCGTCAAAATTGAAGTGACCGACGCTGGAAAAACGATTGTCATTGACCCCACGGGTGCCAGCCGACCAGGTGACCAACGCGACTTGTTCGTTGCCAACAGTGGCACAACGATCCGGTTTCTAACCGCGGCGTTATCGGCATACGGCGGCAACTACCGATTACATGGGGTTGATCGCATGCACGAACGTCCCATCGGCCATTTGATTGAAGCGATCCGTCCCGTGATTGACGGTTCGATCGAAGCGACCAGTCCCGATAGCTGTCCACCAGTCGAAATTCGTTCGCGGGGATGGAATGGAACACAGATCACGGTGGCCGGAAATGTTAGCAGCCAATACTTAAGCGGATTGATGATGGCAGCGCCAATCGCAGTAGGTGCAGCAAATAGAGATGGACCGTCAGCAAGTCAGCGAACGAGCCTTGCGATCAAGGTCGTCGGCGAACTCGTCTCGCGGCCATATGTTGACATGACGGCTTCCGTCATGCGTTCGTTTGGCGCGAACGTCGAAGTGGAAGATTCGATTGCGGTCAATATCGGCGATGCTGCCTATCGCGGAACGAGTTACGCGATCGAACCCGATGCCTCGGCGGCGAGTTACTTTTGGGCAGCCGCCGCTATTTCGGGCGGGACAATCACGGTCAATGGCTTATCGAAGACAGCGATGCAGGGTGATGTTGGATTTTGCCGTGTGCTGGAGCAAATGGGGTGTGATGTCCGCTACGAAGCGAATTCGATTACCGTCACGGGGCGGCCTCTTCTCGGCATTGATGTCGATATGAATGCGATCAGCGACACGGTACAAACTCTGGCGGTCGTCGCGTTATTCGCCGACGGGCCTACTCGAGTTCGCGGAGTCGCACACAATCGATTCAAGGAAACCGATCGAATCGGAGACTTGGCCTGCGAGCTGCGAAAATTAGGTGCGAAGGTTGATGAACACCCCGACGGCCTGAATATCGCGCCACCGGACGACGCTGATGGGTTGAATGGTGCAACTCTGGAAACTTACCACGATCATCGGATGGCAATGAGCCTAGCATTGGCCGGGTTACGCATCGAAGGGGTCCGAATCCTAGACCCCGCCTGTACAGCGAAGACTTACCCGGAATTCTTTTCTGACTTGGAGCGATTGATTGGACGCCCGCACCATTGGGCTTGAAGCATAATACGTATAACAAGAGCCGGTAGTAGTTTGCCGGCTCTTCCTTGATGGTCGCACCCTATGACCGAAGCCTGGTCCACTCGAATCGCTGATCGCTACGGATGCTGCTTGTCGTCCGAACTGGGCGACTGGTTTGATTCGGGAATCTGGAAACTGCAAGGACACGGCGAGTTTCGCGAATCGATTGATCCAGCCGAACTGATCGAACCAGTGCCCGAAGCGATCTGGCCAGGCATGATGGGCAGCGATTGCTTGCCGATTCTGAGCAATACGGTCGGTGATTGGCTATGCGTCCGAATCGATCAAAACAACTTGGCTTCACAGATCATCCATTGGTACCACGGCGGTGGGGACTGGATTCCGTGGGGAACGCAACTTGCCGAAGCCATCGCTTTTGACGCGATCGCCAATCGATTCCCGAGTCAGGCGAGACGACACGCGGTTCCCGCAGAATCACCTCGCTTGAACCCTGACCACAATCCTAACGGCGTTGACTCGATCACGCGGTGGGCATTCGATCGTCTGCCATCGACAATCGCGAGTGCCGTTGAATCGTCGATGTCGATCCAGGCTGTCGCGGAAGCCTTTCTGGAAAGCGGAGTCGCTGAAGTGGCAACGCGCTGCGAATTGACTGTATCAGCATTGCTGAATTCCGAGCCTGATGATGCCAGCGGTGTTTGGGCTCAGGCCGCTGAGCATGCTAGACCGGTAACCGAGCGGTCACCAGAACTCGCTTGGGCCTGGGACACCGTCGGCTTTGCAGCCGAGCGGCAAGGGGATTTAGAAACGGCTCGCGTCAGTTTTTTGAAAGCGGTCCATTGTTCTGCTTTCACCGACCAGTCCATTCGACTGACGACACACGCGATTGGTAGCCAACCAGCAAAATTCGCAGTCACACGTTTGATGAAGCTGGATCCCCAATTGGTTGAGACGTCGCCATACATGCGGATGCTTTGTGACCAGGACGAACGGTTTCGCCGCGATGCCGTCTGCCAATACTGGCTGTCGCAAGGCAAGCGTCAGCAGGAACAGCAGGATGCGATGGCTGCCTATGACTCTTTTGTTGCCGCGGGCTGGGACATTGGGGCGGCGCCGATCGAATCTTACGGAACGATTCTTGACGAAATTGCCAAGGCTGCCGAAGCGAGTGGCCAGTCGGCTCGCGCCGAAGTTGCCAGAACGCACCGAAGATGCTTGACCGCCAGATTCAGCGTCTAGCGGCGCGACCTCGAAGACCAAGCGAGTTTCCAGATCCGCGGAGATTTCGCCAAGTTGGCCGACTTAGCTTTGCTGTCCAGCGTACCGCAATCCGCGAATGATCGATTCGCAGGCAACTTTGTGATCTACGGACACCGCAACTTCCATGTTTAGATTCCATTGTCGATGCAGCCGTTGATCGAAGACAGTCATTCCCCGCGTGTATTCACCTCGAGTTTCCACGCGGCCCGCCATATTCTGCCAGACGAACAAATCGGGCTCTAAGACCGCCACCACGGTAGTTGCGTCATACAGCGGAATCAGTTCGTTGCCCAGATTTTGGTGCGCCGACCGGAAGGCGAATCGCATCATCTTGCTGAGCATCGCACCGGCATTTGTATCTTTCGCGGGCAATTTATCTAACAGTTCGACACCAAAGCGAACCTGCTCGGTAACGTCCAGCGGGACCAAGCTTTTGGTGGTCGCGGAAGCAAACACTTCTGCGGCACTGGGTGAATCAAAGTGCATGTTTCGCTCGGCCGTGGTCGTCGCATTTCCGGGATACGACACCGAACCGCCACTGATGATCACCTTGTCAATCAGTCCCACAGCCACCGGGTCACGGCGGCACAACCTCGCCAGATTCGTGCAGGGCCCCAAGCAAACCAGCGTGATCTCGTCAGGATTTTGATGCAGCAGTTCGGCAATCACCTTCTCGCTGGGCATTTGGTGTTGTCGCCCCGCAGGTTCGAAATTGCATTCGCCCAGACCATCGCTGCCAAAAAGATGGCTGTCGTCCAAGACGGGTGCGTGCTCGGCTGGCGATGCCTTGCCAATCCTCGGGTAGCGTGGCGGATCCAACTGTCCAACAATGGCAGTCACGTTGTCGGTTGCTTGGGATGCCTCCACGGTGCCGGCGGTTGCCGTGATGGCCAATACGTCCAGTCGCGGGTCAAACAGTGCAATGCAAATTGCAATTGCGTCGTCGATCCCGGGGTCACAATCGATGATAATCTTGCGAGTCATGCGACAAGTTTAGAATCCTTAGCGGACGGTTACGACCCCGAGTCCCCAATTCGCCGGCCTCCGAAGCTCGTATCATCGGCTGCGCAAGCCCAATATGTCTTTTCCAAGGACCCGATTTACCAATGGCCACCACCTCCCGCGAAGAATCGACTCAGTTCCAAGCCGCAATCGACCAGGCCGCAGCCGGCAGTGATTTGTCAGCCGACCAAACCAGCGAACTGATTGATGCCATGCTGCGTGGCGAAGCCGATGAGGATCTGGTTGGTCAACTGCTGCTGGCGTTGCGAGAGAAGGGCGAAGCGGTCAGCGAGTTGGTCGGTGCGGCTCGAGCGATGCGGGGACACATGACCACCATTCCCCATCATCACGAACTGCTGCTGGACACGTGCGGAACCGGGGGCAGTGGCAGTGGAACGTTCAACATCAGCACGGCTGTCGCCATCGTCGCGGCGGCTTGCGGTGTGCCGGTCGCCAAGCATGGGAACCGCAAAGCCACCAGCCTGACCGGTTCGGCTGATGTCCTGGAAGAACTGGGTGTAAAGATTGAATCGGACGCCGCTGCGGTCGCCGATCGGCTGGACTCGATCGGTATCTGTTTCTGCTTCGCCCAAAAGCTGCATCCGGCAATGAAGCACGTGGTGGGCGTGCGCAGGAAGCTGGGTGTAAAAACACTGTTCAACCTCTTAGGCCCACTGTGCAACCCGGCTGGAGCAACTCACCAGTTGCTGGGAACTTCCACAACCGATGCGCAGGCGAAGGTCGCGGCGGCAATTAGCCAACTGGGAACAGAGCGCTCCTTTGTGGTTCATGCGTCTGACGGTCAAGACGAGGTTTCACTCGATGGAACGACCGAGGTCATCGAGGTGATAGGGGATCAAAAGACGTTACATCGCTGGTCGCCGAGTGATTTTGGTTTGCTGCCAGCGGGCCACGAAGCGTTGGGGGCCGCCAACCCAAGTGAGAGCGCCGACATCATTCGTCGCCTCTTTGACGGCGAACCAGGCCCCTGTCGCGACACCGTGTTGGCTGGAACCGCCGCCGCATTGCTGCTCGTGGAAAGTGTTTCCTCGCTAGCAGACGGGGTCAACCAAGCGGCCGACGCTGTCGATAGTGGCGCGGCCAAAGAAAAGCTTGAATCGCTTCGATCGTGAAGCGAACTCGTTCGGCAACCGCTGATTTGGCGACCTTGGTTAGACAGCGTCCGTTTTTGCTGGATGTCTTGTTCTTATTGGGCACGGTTTCTTATTGGGCCAGGTTTCTTGTTAGGCCCGGTTTCTTGTTCGGCACTGTCCCGTCGTGTTAGCGAGTGAACTCGTCGTAACAAAATCACTCGCTATCACGGTGCTTGTATCGCTGCGAATCTAACGCTGTTCAGCTAGGCCTGCTTGGGGTTCGAATTTGTACCCAGGGGAAGCGATTCCTGAACAGGATCAACCGCTGTTTGTGGTCGCCCGTCTGTTGCCGATCCCCCGCGTCCGAGCCCGGAAATTCGACGTCGAATGGAACGTATTCCCTTCTTCAAATTGGCGCCTCTCCGACGTCGCAGGTGCCCCTGGTGGGTCGCTTGAATCTGGTCTTCGCTATTTAAATCGAAGGCCGTCAAAAATCCTCCGCCAAAACAATAGGTGTCGATGCAGACCAGGTGACCACCATCCAGGATGTTTCCAAAAGCCTGGGGGGTATGCCCGGTGAAGACTCGTTTGCCGCTAACGTGGGGCGCGGGCAGTGGCGTTGGCAAATGATTCCAATACAGATCGGCCCCCGCTTGTTGCCGCATCGGCAGTTCGGGGATGTAACCGGCATGGACACAGATGGCGTCCTCCGTTTCATAGTATGGCCGCAATTTCGCAAAGAAAGTCAGGTGCGAATCCGGGACCTTTGCTAGGCTTCCGCCGTAACTGCTAACCGTTGCCCGACCACCATTGGCCAACCACACATTATCGTCCAGCCCTCGTTCGACGATGGCCAGCAGCATCAACTCATGATTGCCGCACAGCGGGACCACGCGACAGCGAGACTGTAGCTCGAGAACTTGTTCGACAACGTTGCGACTATCAGGGCCTCGATCGATGTAATCACCCAGAAAGATGAGTTCATCCTCAGGCTTTGGATCGATCTTCTCAATCACAGTCCGCAGCGCTTTCGCACATCCATGAATGTCTCCGATTACGAATCGCCGCATGGTTTCCTGCTTCGAAATATCAATTCATGCTTGGATCGCCGACGCGCATCCCAGGTGCAATCTCTTCCAATATTTCATGACCGAACTGCTTCACGGCCGCCTCCCATGCTTCGTCGGGATCGCCAAAGATGATTTCAGGATCGGCTTCGCCGCTTAGCCATCCGCCAACCCGTAGTTCTTCGTCTAACTGTCCAGGCCCCCAACCACTGTAGTGAGCGATGTAGCGTATCCGAGTATTGGGTCGCATCAATAGAATGCGCAAATGGTCATCATCACCCGTAATCCACGCTGGTGGATTTCCGAGTTCAAACGAGATCGAACCCCAAGCTTCAGCCGGGTGATCGTGGACCGTGCACTTGCTTCCGTTGATGTGAGATTCACCCGGCATGATCAATTCACCGGTTGAATCATAGGGACCACATGGTTCGCCGACGCCGGCCAAATCGTGCAGCGCCAACAAGGGACCTTCCACGGGACCGCCACGAAAAATCTGGTCATCCTCTCGTGGCTCCCCACCCGGCGGCAATTCAATCAGTTCACGAAATCGGCGCTCAGTCGGACGGTTGATCACCAACCCGAAGGCACCTTCGGCATCGTGGCGAATCATAAAAATGACCGACCGCAAGAAGTTTCCGTCGGTTAAATAGGGTGATGCGATCAGTAAACGACCAGAAAGGTTCGTAATCATGACAGTTCCCCCGTTTGTAACGTTGCAGATGTGTGGCTGGGTCGAAGTACTACAGATTAAGCAGCGCGTCTCGATCGCGCTGAACGCGACTTGCCGGGCCCATTTTCCGATTTCGATCGATTCGCTCTACCGGCCTGCCGCCCATTGGTCACGCCATAGGCATCCAGCCCACGACAGTCCAACTCCAAAGCCTACTAACATGTTAACCGATTCGGCGTCGATTTGACCCTGTTTTCGTAATCGGTCGATCAAAATCGGCAGGGTGCAGGAAACCGTATTGCCGACATCGGCCAGTTCGATTGGCACCCGTTCCTCGGCAACTCCCATGCGGCTTCGCAATTGATCCAGCATTTTCCAGGTGGCCTGGTGCATCAAATATTTGTCGATCTGGGCGTCCGACATTTGGTTCGCCGCGAGGATTTCATCGATCAATCGGGGAATCGCTTCAACCGTAAAATTGATCAAACTTGGCCCATCCATGTACAATCGACTTTTCCATCGCTTTCGATGTCTCGGCTTCATCGCGTCCTGAGCGACGCGGGCGCCTCCATCGGCGACCAGCAACATATCGCCGCCACTGCCGTCGCTGCCAAACTGGAATCCGGTCAACGAGGGAGTATCGCTGGCGGAAACCAGCGTCGCCGCCGCTGCATCACCAAAAATAGTCCGCAGACTACGATCGGCCTCGTCAATGTATTTCGAATAGGTCTCGGCGGTTAACAGCAAAATCGATTTTGCGGCTCCACTTTGGATCAACCCATCGGCCATTGCCAAGCCGTAGACATAGCCGCTGCAACCCAGGTTGAAATCGAGCGCACCACACTTTGTTGACAGACCCAATCGGTCCTGAATCAGACAACTGGTTGTCGGCAGCGGGTAGTCTGGCGTCTGCGTGCAGAACAGCAGAAAGTCAATCGACCCACGATCGATCTGATGCTGGTCAAACAACTTTTCAGCGGCCTGCCTGGCCAGATCGCTGGAGGTTTCATCCGCAGCGGCGATATAGCGTTGATGAATCCCCGTTTTTTCCGCTATTTGATCCAGATCCCAATTTGGAAACTGCTCCCGCAGCATCTCGTTGGTTTCTACCCGAGCAGGCAACTGAACGGCGATCGGACCGAGTTGAGCGTAGGTCACTTAACAGTCCGTGGTGGCACGCATTGCGGCCCATTGTTTGATGACAAGCATTGACTCGCTTCAAACAGTGAGGACAACAAGATGAGAAACTGCGAAGGATGAAAAAGCAATGGTGGATCGCACAACGAAAGACTTGGCCGCTCGTACTCATTTTGACGAGAACGAAACGGCCAGCAAGAGCGGCTGAAGGGATTCGAACCCTCGACAATCACGTTGGCAACGTGATGCTCTGCCAACTGAGCTACAGCCGCAAAGGCTCCTCGGTCGGATGACCATTTAGGAAGGCAGATTATAGGGCGATGCCCTGCTACAGCAAGGGCGGAATCAAGGACTCGGGAATCGTCAACCGGGAGTCAGGTCCGGTACGATGTCCAGCACGATAACGATCAATCTACTCGGAGCCTCGTTCCTGGCTCCTGGCCACTACTCTACTTGCCCGTTTTTACAGTTTATCGGTAGACTGGCCCGCTTCCCTTCTATTTGCATCAACGATGAATTCTGAGGTCCTGTTAAGGATGTCCAGCTCTACCGAGACCCAATTGTCCGACGTCATGGAAAAGCAGCCATTGAAGCTGGACGTCAAAGTCGAGAGCCCACAAGCCTGTCTGCGCGAGATCGTCGTTACGATCCCGCAAGCCGAAGTGAAACGCTACTTGAAAGAGGCCTACGACGAACTGGTCCCCGAGGCGCAGGTTCCCGGCTTTCGTAGCGGTCGTGCTCCGCGACAACTTGTCGAAAAACAATTCAAGGATCGAGTGGTTGAGCAAGTCAAAGGCTCACTCTTGATGGATAGTTTGTCCCAAGTCACCGATTCCGAAGAGTTCTCGGCGATTGGCGAGCCAGATTTCGACTACGAAGCAATCAGCGTCCCGGACGATGGTGATTTCAAGTTCCAATTCCAAATCGAAGTCCGTCCGGAATTCAAAACACCCGACTGGAAAGGTGTCAAACTGACCAAGCCGGTGGAAACCATTGGCGACAAGGAAATCACCGATTCGTTGAATCGCGTGCTGTCGCGATACGCTTCGCTCGAAGCAACCGATGAACCGGCCGAGTTAGGCGACAAGCTGCTGATCACCGCGAAGTTCAGTCACGATGGTAAACAGCTTTCCGAAATGGACGAAGAACGAGTCACGCTAGAGAAGCGGCTTAGCTTCAGCGATGGGACTTGCGACGACTTTGGCAAAGTAATGGAAGGTGTCACGGAAGGAGAAACCCGCACGTCGAAAATCAAAGTCGCCGAAGGCGCTTTGATGGAAGACCTGCGCGGCAAAGAGATCGATGTTGAATTCCGGGTTGTCGAAGTGCTCAAACACGAAAACCCAGAATTGACGCCAGCGTTCTTGGAAGAACTTGGCGACTTTGAATCGGAAGACGAGCTGAAGGATTTCGTCAAAGACTCTTTGACCCGACAAGCCGACTATCGAACCCAGCAAGCGGTACGCCAATCGGTCGTCGAACTGTTGGCCGGGTCGGCCAAGTTTGAATTGCCCGAGAGTCTGGTTCGACGGCAAACGCAACGCGAATTGGAACGCCGCGTCTTGGAACTGCGACGGAGCGGATTTGACGAAGATAACATTCGCAGTTTCGTCAACGCAGCGCGGCAAAATGCACAGGCCACCACCGAAGCTTCACTTCGCGAGCACTTCATTCTGGAGCAGATCGCCGAAGAAGAAAAAGTCGATGCAGAAGAATCGGACTATGAAGCCGAAATCGGTCTGATCGCTCAACAAAGTGACCAACCGCCACGGCGCGTGCGAGCCCGATTAGAAAAACAAGGCCAAATGGATGCGCTGCGGAATCAGATTGTCGAACGCAAGGTAATCGAGATGATCGTCGATTCGGCTAAGGTGACGGAGGAACCCGTTAAGAACGAGGCGGGCGAGACCGAAGGCGAGTTCGCCGTTTATCACAGTGTCCTGGCATCCAAAAACGATGATGCGATCCCCGAAGCGAAATACAGCGACAACACACCGGCCGGTGCAGACCAAGAGAAAGCGAAAGAATAGTCCCTTTTGGCTGGCGACGCCGCTGCCCGCCAGCGGCCAAATGGTTGACACCGCCTGATCTGAACGGGAAACTGACGATACCGCTAGCGGCGGGCGCAAGCCCTCTTTCACGTTTCTGGACATAATCGCCAGTCAGCGTGCGCCGCAGGGCAATGAACCACCGGCTTCTTGATGGGACCGAACATGATGACGCGACTTGGACTGCTTGCCCAAAACAACGCCGGTCGAGATCCTGCGCTCGATCTGAGCTCGGTCGTTGGGCTGGTGGTTGCCGCGCTGGTCTTTGGGCTGTTTCTGATTCTGATCTTCGTGTTTTCACGCTACTTCGGATTGTGGATTCAGTCGAAACTGACCCGCGCGAATATCTCGCTATTCAATTTGCTGGGCATGACTTTTCGTAAGGTCAATACACGCGCGATCGTCCGCAGCAAGATCATGGCGACTCAGGCCGGATTGGCCGATCCCGAATTGACCAGCGAAGCTCTGGAAGCTCATTACTTGGCTGGGGGAAATGTCCAGCAGGTCATTCGCGCGTTGATCGCGGCCAAGAAAGCAAAGACCATTTCGCTGACCTTCCGTGAAGCGACCGCGATCGACCTGGCTGGCCGCGATGTTCTGGAATCGGTGCAGACTAGCGTCTATCCAAAAGTCATTGACTGTCCGCCGCGCGGTTCTGCAAAACCATCGTTGGACGCGGTCGCCAAAGACGGGATCCAGTTGAAGGTCAAGGCCCGCGTAACGGTACGCGCAAACTTGCAACAATTGATCGGTGGTGCGACTGAAGAAACCATCATCGCGCGGGTTGGTGAAGGAATCGTCAGTGCGATTGGATCGGCGGCAAATCATAAGGCCGTGCTGGAAAACCCCGATGTCATCAGTAAAGCGGTATTGGCGAAACGACTCGATTCGCAAACGGCGTTTGAAATCGTTTCAATCGACATTGCTGATATCGACGTTGGGGCCAACATCGGAGCACGGCTGCAAGCTGACCAAGCGGAAGCCGACACTCAGGTCGCCCGGGCTCGTGCCGAAGGCAAGCGGGCAGCAGCGGTCGCCGAAGAGCAAGAGAACCAGGCCAAGATTCAGCAAAGCAAGGCATCGGTCGTGCTGGCCCAGGCCGCTGTTCCCAAAGCGATGGCCGAAGCATTCAATACGGGCAAATTGCAGATCATGGATTACTACAAGCTGCAAAACGTCAACGCAGATACGGAAATGCGAAGATCGCTTGCCTCGAACACGCAAGAGATGACCGATTCGATTGATGCGCCAAGCAAGTAGATCTACCTGAGCAGGAAAGATTTGGCCGCTTCGACACTCTTGATTGCAACGATTCGAAAATCTTCGTCAATGATCGCGACAGCGATTCCACGGGCAAAATAGCGTGTAGAATTGTGGTTTCAATGTGCCGCAAATGCCTTACGACCAGACTGCCTCGCTGGAACAGAAATCATGCCCTTCCGATCTTGGTTGCTCTCGATTGTTTTCTCAGTCCTGGCCAGCCAATCGTGCTGGAGCCAACACACCCAGTGGCGAACGCAACAGCTGTCGGAAGAATTCTATAGCGAAGGCGCTACAACCGGCGACTTCAATCAAGACGGTAAGCTGGACGTTGCGGCGGGACCGTTCTGGTATGCAGGACCAGATTTCAAAGATTTGCATCAGTTCTACGCTCAAGATCCGTTTGATCCGCATCGCTATTCGAACAACTTTTTTGCGTTCACCGACGACTTCAATGCTGACGGTTGGGACGACATCTTGGTCTACGGTTTCCCAGGTCAAGATGCTTCGTGGTTCGAGAACCCGAAAGGGGCTGAGAGATTCTGGCCTCGGCATCAGGTACTCGATGGAGTCGATAACGAATCACCGACGTATTTGGATATCGATGGCGACGGCCAAAACGAAATCATTTGTAGTGTGGGCGGATACTTTGGTTTTGCGCGAGTGAATCGAGAATCGCCGGAAGAGGCCTGGGAATTCACTCGCATTTCCGACAAGTCGGCTGGCGGCAAATTCACACATGGCTTGGGGCTAGGCGATGTTAACGGTGACCAACGCCTGGACTTGTTGGAAAAAAGTGGCTGGTGGGAACAACCCGAATCCTTGGCTGACGATCCGATCTGGAAAAAGCATCCGTTTCCGTTCGCCGACGGAACGGGTAGTGCGCAGATGTTCGCCGATGACGTTGATGGTGACGGCGACAACGACGTCATCACCTCCTTAAACGCACACGGTTACGGCCTGGCTTGGTATGAGAACGTTCCGACTAGCGGGGACGAAATCACTTTCAAGCAGCACTTGATCATGGGATCCAAACCCGAAGAGAACTCGCACGGAGTCGTCATTTCGCAACTGCACGGCGTCGAACTGGTTGACATTGATGGCGACGGGCTAAAGGACATCTTGACGGGAAAAAGATATTGGGCTCACGGCCCAAAAGGTGACGCCGAACCATCGGCACCGGCCGTCGTCTTTTGGTTCCAGCATAAAGCGGGCAAGACGGCCGACGACGTTCAGTGGATTCCACATCAGATCGATGATGATTCGGGAGTGGGGACCGAAGTCGACTACGCCGATCTGAATGGTGACGGCGCGATTGACGTTGTGACCGCAAACAAAAAGGGCGCCTATGTGCATCTCCAGCAACGCAAGGATGGTCAAAGCAACAGGCACCAGCCTCGCGCTGTCAAGTTGGCGGCACGACCGACGAATCTAGGGCTGCCAAAGAACGAGGGACTGCTGCCCCACGAAGCCGCTGCGGCGATGACCGTCCCCGAAGGATTCTCCGTACAACTGGCTGCCGGCGAACCAATGATCCATCAGCCCGTAGCGATGGCCTTTGATCATCGCGGCCGCTTGTGGATTGTCGAGGCGCACACATATCCGATACGTGCACCCGAAGGCGAAGGAAAAGACAACATCGTCATATTGGAAGATACCGATAGCGATGGCGTCTTCGACAAACGAACTGTTTTCATGGCGGGTCTAAATTTGGTCAGCGGACTGGAGCTCGGATTCGGGGGCGTCTGGGTCGGCGCGTGCGCCAAATTTCATGTTCATTCCCGACCGCGATGGCGATGATCGTCCCGATGGCGAACCCCAGATCTTGCTGGATGGCTGGGGGTTGAACGACACACATGAAACGCTGAACGCGTTCAACTGGGGACCCGATGGTTGGCTTTACGGCTGCCATGGCGTTTTTAGTTTCGCCAAGGTCGGGCCGCCCGGTACTCCGAAAGACAAACGGACTCGGATGAATGCCGGCGTTTGGCGATACCATCCGACCCGGCACCAGTTTGAAGTTTTTTCGTATGGGACCAGCAATCCTTGGGGTGTTGACTTCAACAACTACGGCCAGGCCTTCATTACTGCGTGTGTGATTCCGCACATGTATCACATGATCCAAGGTGGACGTTATCAACGCCAAGGTGGACGCCACTACAACCCCTATGTTTTCGACGATATCAAGACGATTGCCGATCACGCCCATTACGCTGGCGAGGTTCAAGACCACGCCTGGTGGAAGGGCCGGAATGAAGCCATCGAAGATCGTGGAACCCTGTCCCTGGGTGGTGGTCACGCACATTGTGGCGCAATGATCTACTTGGGAGACAATTGGCCAACCCAGTATCGGGATACGATCCTGCTGGCCAATGTTCACGGCAACCGGATTAACAACGACATCTTGCGTCGCAACGGCAGCGGTTACGTCGCCTCGCATGGCAACGACTTTTTGTTCGCCAACGACCGGTGGTTCCGCGGGATCAATCTAAAGTACGCCCCGGATGGCAGCGTCTACATGATCGATTGGTACGACAAAAATGCTTGCCACCGCAACGACACGGAAATTTGGGACCGCACCAACGGACGAGTCTATCAGATTCGCTATGGGCAGCCCGATACGAAACCCGTCGACCTGTCAAAGCACACCGACCAACATTTGGTCGCGCTTTTGCTAGACGAGAATGAGTGGTTCGTGCGTATGTCGCGACGTCTGTTAGCGGAACGTGCCGCCGCGGGAAAACTTGACGTCCAGGCAACGCAATTGGCGTTGCAAGAAATTGCTCACGGCCAGTTGGATGTCGCAAAGCGATTGCGTGCGGTTTGGACGCTCCATGTGTGTGGCTTGTTGACCGACAGCGACATTTCGAAATTGCTATCCGCCGATGGACACAAAAGTGAGTATTTGCGGGCGTGGGCAATTCAACTTGATTTGGAAGACCGCTCACCTAGCCAAATCACCCAACTGGCAGAGATGGCGCGAAGCGACGATTCGCAAATGGTTCGCTTGTACCTCGCCTCGGCCCTGCAGCGTTTGCCGCAACAAGATCGATGGGAGATCGCTACGGGTCTGGTGCGCCATGCCGATGACGCAGACGATCACAACCTGCCGCTGATGATCTGGTATGGCATCGAACCCCTTGTTGCCTTTGACACCGATCGAGCTTTAGCGATTGCGGCCAATTCGCGAATTCCGATCGTGCGACAATTCATTTATCGTCGGGCCGCCGCCGAAGAATCTTCGATGCAAGCTTTGCTTACCCTGCTAACAACAGAGAAAGAACTCACGAATCAAAAGCTGATCTTGGCAGAGATCACCGCGATGCTCAGCAACCGGGGCCGAGTAAAAATGCCACCGGAGTGGCCCGATGTCTTCCAACGACTTTCCAATAGTGAAGACGCCGAGGTCCGCCAGCATGTGCGCCTTGCAACTGTAAAGTTTGGTGATTCGTCCGTGTTCCCCCAACTGCGTCAAATCGCTGTCGACCCGGACGCCTCAGTCGAGTCTCGGGTCAATTCGATTGCAACGCTAACGGCTGGAAAAGACCCCGATCTTGCTCCGGTATTGATTGGCTTGCTTGACGACGAACTCATCCGTGGAACAGCAATTCGAGCACTCGCGGGCTATGGAGATGAATCAGTGACCAGCGCCATTTTGGCAAAGTATGACTCCTTTGACGAAACGCAAAGATCAGATGCGGTACTGACTCTGGCGTCACGTGTCGAATCGTCAAACCGCTTGCTTGATGCGATTGATTCCAACGAAATTGCACAGTCGGATGTGTCGGCGTTTAGTGCGCGACAAATGATGCAGCTGGACGATGCTCAGCTGATTCAGAAGTTACAACGTGTTTGGGGATCGCTGCGACAGTCTTCTGCTGAAAAACAGGCACAAATTGACAAGTTGAAACAACAGCTTACACCTGACGTGCTGGCCAAGGCTGACCTATCGAACGGCCGTGCGTTGTTCGATACAACGTGTGGAAAATGTCACAAACTGTTTGGCGCCGGTGGCGACATTGGTCCTAACATAACCGGTTCGAATCGCATCGATTTGGACTACACGCTTCACAATATGATCGACCCCAATGCGTTGATTGGCAAAGACTATCAGGCGACGAAGATATTGACCGACGACGGACGCGTGATTGTCGGGCTGCTGAAGGAAGAGAACGATTCGGCTGTCGTGATTCAGACAGCGAACGAAAAGTTGGTTGTCGAAAAAGACGAAATCGCCAGCAGAACTCTGTCCGATACGTCGATGATGCCCGAGGGACAGCTCGACCCGATGACCGACGAGCAAATTCGCGATCTGATTGCCTATCTCGCTAGTCCGGTTCAAGTCAACTTGCCTGATAGTCACAAACACTGACGGTGTTCCTAAACCAACGCTGCTCGTGAACTGACGGTGCGACTAGTTCACGCAAAGTCTCCATGCGGGCTGCTTTCCGTAGCGTATCTGGCGTATTTCAGCCGACCTCAGGTATGGTATGCTGAAGCTCTGAAGTCGGTTTTGCAAGTCGGTTTATTGTCCTCACTTAACCCAACGTAGTTCTCATGGCAGGCGATTTAGAAGACTTTCTTCGTCGTGCAGCTCAGCGGCGCCAACAAAAGGTGCAGCAACAGAAGCAGCAACAAGCAGCACCTGCTCGACGTGAGCCACCCCAATACTCCGATAGTCGCACCGAACGACGCGTCCGATCGGCCGACTCGGAAGAGCCAGTTCTGACGGCTGAGCTTGTCGAAGACGATCACAGGGCTCATATTCGCGCACTGCGTCAAACCGAGGACCTCGCGCACGCTGCCAAATTGGCCCAACAAGAAGAAGTTCAAAATCAACGCCGAGCCGAAAGGTCCAAGAAAAAGTCGCCAATCGTCAGTGCGGTCAGCACCGGCGTACCAGCCAAAGACTTGATAAATATGTTACGACAACCGGGTGGAATCCAGCAGGCAATATTGCTTCGCGAAATCCTGGACCGACCTGAGCATCGTTGGTAGCGGTGCCGGTGTCTGAAGCTGCGGATACATTATTAGCGACTGGTGCCACCGACCGCACTTTGGTCGGTGTTTGCACTTTGAATGAAGCTGAAAACATCGGCGCACTGGTTTCGCGACTAAAACGCTCTATTCCTGCAGCGGACATTTTGGTCGTCAACGACGACTCGACGGACGCAACCGGCGCGATTGTGACAGAGTTGTCCCTCGCTGACCCATCGATCATGTTGACAGTCCGTCGAAACGAAAAGGGGCTTGGCACCGCTATTCGGCACGCCATGTCCTTTGCGATCGAAAATGACTATACGTTCTTCCTGAATCTTGACGGCGACCTCAGTCACGATCCGGACCAACTGGCCATGCTTTTCAATCGTGCCAAGCAAGACCCACCTGTTGATGTTGTCATTGGCTCGCGCTACATCGCCGGAGCATCGATCGTTGGCTGGCCGGTGCGTCGCAAAATCATGAGTCGCATCGTCAACGGGTTTGCCAGGCTGTGCTTGCGACTACCCGTCAATGATTGCAGCGGGTCGATGCGATGTTACCGTGTCGCGACGCTAAAAAAGATCGACCTTACACAGTTGAAGAGTTCGGGCTACTCGGTGCTGGAAGAGCTGTTGGTTCAGCTAAATCGCACAAGGCTAGATTTGCGGAACTACCGATAACTTTTACCGAACGTCAGCAGGGCACGAGCAAGCTGACATTGGGCGAGGCCATCCGTTCATCCTGGACGATGGTGCTGATGTCTATTCGGAGCTAGTGCTTCGTCTAGATCAGTCGCCCAAATAGACCGCAGCACTATCGCCTAGAACAAGGTTACGGTTTTTGCGTCTTTTGGTAACGCTGTTTCTTGCAATCGAGCCTTAAGGTACCCAGCGACTTTGTCAATCACGAACGCATCCTTGATTTATAAAGCCGGCTGCACTGCTGGGGTTGGCGAGCGACCATCGTCGCCTCGGCAATGATAATCCCCATGCGGATGATGTACGGAAAAGAATACCTTGACCCGATTTGGTTAGTTGATTTCAAAAATCGCTTCAATTTCAACAGCGATTCCGCCCGGCAGCGCGGAGGTGCCCAGCGCACTTCTAGCCGCCACACCAGCCTCTTGACCAAAGACGTCCCGAAACAGTTCGCTGCAACCGTTGATCACAGCTGGTTGTTGTTCAAAACCCTCGGTGCACCGTACCAAGCCCAGCACTTTGATCAGGCGTTTCACTTTGTCCAACGTACCAAATTCGCTTTTCAATGTGGCCAACAGGCACAGCCCCGTTTGTCTTGCGGCGTCGTAGCCCAATTCCACATCCATATCCAGGCCCAGGCGACCCGTGATCAGCGTACCGTCGGGCTGCAACGGGCCGTGCCCGGAAAGGTACGCCATGTTGCCACAAACGACCAGCGGTTTGTAAACACCCATCGCTTTCGGCGGCGGTGGCAACTCAATTCCAAGTTCTTTCAAACGGGCATCAGCACTCATCGTGTCTCCTCGGTTGATCAACATTTTCTGGGAACATTTTGTGTACTCTTGGCGCGGCGGCTATCCCACGTCGTCAACTAGCTGATCGACCATTTCCAAAGCGTTGAACCAGGCGAGGACCGGGGCGGTTGAAGTAGGCCGATCCGTCGAAACAATGAACTTGTTCCGACCGTACGGCGCGGATATCGAACCAACCATCAATCTGCTCAAGAATCGAAATCTCCGCCCTCGAACGGGCTTCATCCAAACCACAGCAGGCGACCAGCAAAATTTCCGGATCGGCGCTGGTCAATTCTTCTGACGAGATGGTCCGCGAGGGTTCTCCACTGCGTCCGATGGGGTCGTATCCGCCCGCCCAGTGAATCAGTTCCGGCGTCCAGTGGCCGCTACAAAACAGCGGATCCGCCCATTCGATCAACATGACCTTGGGACGTTCACCCCGTTTTTTGTGACGCACTATGTTAATTCGATCCAACAGCGACTCAATCGCATCACGACTGACCCTTGGATTGCCAGTCGCCGCGACGATCGCAGTCGCGTCATCGATCACCTGGCGAAAAGTCTGAGCGCGCAGATCCAAGACCTGACATTCTGTCGGCAGCGAAGCAACGCTTGCCAACACGTCTCGTTCGCTCACCGCGCAAACGTTGCACAAAGATTGAGTCAGAATCAGGTCTGGATTCAGCTGCGTAATCTGATCGGCGTCCAAGTCATATAGGGGAGTCTTGGATTCACTGTGCGTGCGGACCGCATGGTCAATTTCGGTACTGGTCTGGTGGATATCGATATGCGAACGCGTCACTCGGGGCAGCGAATTCACATCAACGGGAAAATCGCACTCATGCGAAACGCCAACCAAACGGTCAGCCAAACCTAGTTTGCAAACCCACTCGGTTGCACCAGGCAACAAAGAAACGATTCGTTCCGCGTCAGCACTCACGATTTTGTTCCGTACACAGATTTCGGATCAACCAATCGCTGATCGGCGATCACAACGGTGCCATCATCCTTCACAAGACGAAAGAAACAACTGGCATAACCTTCGTGGCAGGCCGCGCCGGTCTGTTGGACCTGTAACAAGATTGTATCCGCGTCGCAGTCAACGCGAATCTCGGTCACCTGCTGGCGATGTCCGCTCGACTCTCCCTTTCGCCACAGTTTGCCGCGACTACGGCTGAAATAGACTGCCTGTCCACTGGTCAGTGTCTCGTGCCAGGCGGTTTCATCCATCCAAGCCATCATCAGCACACGACCAGTACTGGCATCTTGGGCGATCACGGGCAATACGCCAGACGTACCCGGACAGGGCTGGCCCTTGGCGAAGTCTGGAACAGAAGTCACGGTTTACTCGGCATTTGGTTTTGGCAGGAACTTTGGTTCGTTTGCAATTATAGGAGTATCCGTTAGGAGTGGAACGACATGGACAACGAGATCAATTGAACCGGCAATCAAGCGAAGCTCGCGATTGGTCCGATTCAGAGAATATCGATCGGTCTTCGTCCGCTTGCTGGCAGCACTCCTCCCCCTGAGAAAATTGATTCGGAGTCTTAGGCTATGCCATCTCCCGCCACCCGCATCTCGGTCGTCTTACCGGTACGAGACAGCGATCACAAAATTGCGGATCGCGTCGAAAACGTTCTAAATGCACTGGCGGACATGTCGCGAGAAACAGCCGAAATGGTCGTTGTCGATGATGGCAGCAAAGATGCCACACCAGAGGTTTTGGAAGATTTGAAGGTTCAGTACCCGCAAGTTCGCGTGATCCGACATACGCGACCACGCGGATTGGAAGCAGCCGGCCAAACCGGTCTGGAGCGGGCGATTGGTGAATTGGTATTCATTCAAGAGACCGACACGATGGTCCGGATCGAAGACCTACAACGTCTATTGCGGATGAGCGAAGACGAATCGGTGGTTGCCGCCCGCGCTGAAAGCACTCCCAAGCCGTTACCCGGTGCGCTGGTCAGGCGTCTGAGGGCGTGGGGCACCAAGGCCGATCAACAGATCGCAATTGACCACGCCGCAAACAAAGTCCAGCATCCAGATGATCCGTCGCCCGCACTTGCAACAACTTGCCAGTCCATCGGGTGACCGCTACCGGCTGCAAAGCGAAACCATGCACGCGACATCCGTCGAACCGGTTCTATCCCGCTAGTCTCCGGTTCCAACCCGCTCGTCTTGCGCACTACTCGAAACAACGTCGCAACTCTTCGGCCCATTCCTCCCAGCCGTCGGCCGCTCTTTCGAAATCGACTCGCATCCATCGGACGGGGCTTTCCGGCATCACCCGCGGTGGAAACTTGCTGGACTCGCTGATCGGCAACTGACTGCTGTTTCCCATCGCCAGGCGGTCTTCCGTTTCCGGCCGCACCAAATGGTCCGCCAGAATCCCAGCCGCGACCGGATGCGGCGCATTCTTCAAGACCGCGACGGTGTTTGGTATTCGCAGGGTGCCAGGTTGGTCTGACTGTTGGTCCGGAAACACAATGGCAACGGGTCGGCCTTGATCTTGTTCGATGATTGCATCGTCCGTGTCGGTCAAACCCCAAGCGACCTGACCTGACGAAACAGCCAAGGCGACCTGCTTGTTTCCCGACAGTACAACAGCGTTGTCACGGATCGACTGTCAACATTTCGATCGTGTCATCACGCCCCTTATTTCGCGCAGGACGGCAAAATGAGTTGCGGTGGTTCCAAACAACGGCCTGGCCATCGCGCATTTTTTCGACCAGCGTGCATCGGCTAATTCCGACACGGAACTGGGGTAGTCCTGGGCGTCCGGAATCAAGTCGGTGTTGACCAATCAGTACTCGGGCTCGGGCCGCAAAGCCGCACCACGAACCGTCACTGGCGATCATGTTGGAGGGATAACCAGATTCGACATTCCAATTTCGCGGCTCCAACAAGCCCAGCTTTTGCAATCGTACGGTGTGCATGATCTCGTTGTTCCAAAACAGATCACAATTCGGCGATCTTTGTTCCGCGATGATTAGGTTGACCAACCCGACGGTCTTTGTCGATTCAACATCATATTTTGCAATCACGCTGGTCCCGCCATCGGTGGATCGCTCGAACGAACTCAAGATTGGAAACGCGAACTCTCGGTCGAGTGCGGAGTAGACCACGACGTCGCTTTCCGATCGCTTGACACATCCAGGCAATCCGAGCAGTACAGCAGCGACAATGGGGAGCAAAAAGCGAGGCAGCTCGCTAGAATGTTGGCATGAAACGTACACGGATTGTCCTATCGATTGTTTGGTTATTCGTTTGGTTTACGTACGAAGCGAAGGCTGCCGATCTTGTTCAGCGTCACGGTAAGTACATCCACCTGACAACCGACCTCGAATCAATCGCCGAATGTGATGCATTGGTCGCTTCGTTTGACGCCGCTGTCCCCCAATGGCTCGAATTCTGGGATTTGTCAGAGCAGGATATCGCTTCATGGAATGTTGACGCCTGCGTGATTCGTGACAGGGAACGTTTTGAACGACAGGGTCTGATCCCCGACAACTTGCCCAATTTTCCGTTTGGGTACACCTGGGACGACAAGGTTTGGGTACTGGCACAGAAGAGCGAGTATTACACAAGACACCTGTTACTGCACGAAGGTGCCCATGCTTTGGCGTTTCACAAATACCAAGGCGCTGGACCGATGTGGTTCATGGAGGGGACCGCCGAAATGCTGGCGACCCACCTTGGAGTGGGTGCTGACATCGAAATCAATCAGATTCCGCCCGATCGTGAATCGGTTCCCTATTGGGGCCGATTCAAGCTGATGGATCAGCTGCGCGAGCAGGACCGTGTTCCATCCCTCGGTCAGGTCATGAAGTACCAACCCAATCTGCTGGGCAACGTCGACGCTTACGGTTGGAGCTGGGCAGCGACCATGATGATGCACGCCTATCCGGAGTACCGCCCAGCATTCATGTCCTCGGCTCGCAACGGGCGTGACAGCAGTTCGGCGTTCAATCGGACGACTATTCTTGCAGCTCAAGGATAAGTGGCCGGTCTTCAACGCTCGCTGGCGATTGATGACACACGATCTTGACTACGGTTTCGATTGGGAGATCGAACGCGTACAGATTTCGGAGCGTGACCCAGTTTGGGATCGTAGGCCGCTCACGGTTGAAATCGAAGCCAATCGTGGCTGGCAATCGGTCGGCGTGCGGATTCCTCCGGGAACGAAACTTAGCTTGGCGGCCGAAGGTTCGGTCACTTTGGATAGCGATCCGAAACCATGGATCAGTCAGCCACCGGGAATCACGATTCAATATCGTGGCGGCAAACCGATCGGACAACTACTGGCATGTGTGCTTCCCAACGCTCGCGTAAATTCGACGACCCTTCCGAAACTTGAAATTCTATCAGTCGGCGACAACAAGGAAATCGAAGTTCACAGCTTCAGTTGGCTACTTTTCCGCATCAACGATTCGGTAGGCGATCAATCCAACAATACCGGCAGCTACCAAGTTTCGATCAGTCCATAATCGATACTGTGGCGGCGCGGGTAGGTGCCCCGGCTTCCGACGTTCTCACGTTGCCTTTTGCAATCACATCGTGGGACCGGCGGCAGGAAGGAAGCTCTGCCATTCTGTTCACGCCAATCCGTTCACACCAGTCCCATCAATTTTGCAACTTGTCGCCGGCTTTTGGAGAACATGCCGCAACGATTTCCAATACGATGGTTGGCTAACCGACGCAACTTTGTCCACCGCCATCGAAACGAAAATGCATCGCCCCTTCGCTCAGGGAAGCCCCTGGAGAGTGAGATGATCGCCAGCGAATGTCCCGAACCAGGACAACTCGAGCGTTTGTTGCTGGGCAAGCTTCCGGTAGGCGAGATCAAGATTCTTAGCCAGCATCTCCTGCATTGTCACCGTTGTGTCGCCCGCGCCGATTCGATCGTAACGTCAGACGAACTTACCGATGCGCTGGCGGCAAACCCGATCGCAGACGTAAGTGGCGATGCGTTGCAAGCAGTGATTGCAAGGTCTGAAGAACTAGCTGACAGCTTCGGCAACTCAGATTTGACGGCTGTTCGCGAAGTCGAACCGGCGACGGAAAGTATGCACGCCAGTCGAAGCGAGCCGACCGACGGGACGTCCCGTTCGGAGCCTGTGCTAAGCTCGGCAGACGACTTTGATGACCCTTCCCTGCCCGCCGTGCCAGGATTCGAAATCCTGGAGACGCTTGGATTTGGCGGCATGGGGGTCGTTTACCTGGCGCGACAGACCAGGCTGAACCGGATGGTTGCGTTGAAAATGATTCGCGCTCATGCGCTTTTCGATCAGGAAACGAAAAGTCGATTTCAAGTCGAAGCGGAAAGTATTGCTCGGTTAGCGCATCCGAATATCATCTCGATCTATGAGGTGGGGGAAACAAACAGTTTGCCCTTCGTGGCGCTGGAGTACGTTTCGGGCGGTAGTTTGGCGGACTTGATTCGTACCAGGACTTTGACGTCACGCGTCGCGGCCGAGATCGTCGGGAAACTAGCAAGGGCTGTACAATACGCCCACGATCGAGACGTTATCCACCGCGACATCAAGCCAGGCAATGTTCTGGTCTGTCCATCGTCCGATGATCATCCGTTGACCGGTACATCTAATCACGATGCGGTCACGATCCAATCTGAACCAATCAAACATCTCGATTTCCAACCCAAGCTGACTGATTTCGGTCTAGCGCGACTGACCAACCTAGATGATCGTCACACGCGAACGGGCACAGTCATCGGCACCCCTGCCTACATGGCCCCCGAACAGGCCCAGGGTAAACATCAAGACGTTGGCACATCAGCGGACATCTATTCACTTGGTGCGATACTCTACGAACTTCTGACCGGCCGCGCCCCCTTCCGCGCCGGATCGCCCGTCGACACGATGCGTCAAGTCATCGACGAAGATCCAGTTTCGCTGCGTGCCCTAAGCAGCGACGTTTCGAAGGATCTAGAAACGATCTGCATGAAGTGTCTGCACAAGCGACCTCAAGCTCGATACGCCAGCGCGGCCGTGCTTGCCGACGATATCGATCGCTATTTGAGTGGCCAACCGGTTGTCGCTCGCCCATTGCCAGCACATTTAAGAGTTGCCCGCTGGTGTCGCCGTCGTCCAGCGACCGCTTCGTTGATAGCCACATCAGCGCTGCTGCTACTGACGGTAGCGATCGGTTCGTCGATTTTCGCCATTCGTGTCGCAAATTTGAATCAGATCACGTTGAAAGCCAAGCAAGATTCCGACAATGACCGAACGGTAGCGGTAGCGGCGATCACCGAACTGTCCGACGCGCTGGTCGATGATTTCGAACGCCGGGGCGGGACCGTGAAACGCCGTCAACATCTTGTTGATGTCGCACTTTCAGGATTGGAACAGGTCACCAAAAGCGACGCCCGGGTCGCAGGAGCCAGCATCGTACGCGCTCACCTCTCTCGCGCGAATCTCCATAGTCTGTCCGGCGATTTGGAGTCATCTCAGGCATCGTTGGATCAGGCGCAAACCTTGGCGAACGAACTGGTCGAAGCATTTCCCGACAGTGAAGAACATCAACACTCACTGGCGCTGGTCCACGAAGCTTTGGCTGATTTCCTGATTTCCTCCGGCAGTGCGGAAAATGCAATTCCCGAAATTGAGCGGACAACGGAGATCCTGAATCGATTAACCGAGCAATCACCGAAAAACCCAGAATACTTGCGGTGCTTGTTAAGAGTTCGTCAATCGATGGTTATCGTTTACGAAACGCTTGACGATTTGGAAGCCGTCTATCGAGAATGCGATACGTATCTAACTGTAGCGCAACGTTTACGGGAGCTCACCAACGGGTGCGCCGGACGGGCGGAACTGGCTCAACTTCATCGAAGGATGCAAGATGCCGCCAATGCGCTTGGTAACTTGGAAATCGCCGAAAGACATGGCGATGAGGCTGTCGCACTGTTCGCGACGTTGAAACAGGAAGCGCCCCTGACGACATCGTCGCTGCGATGGACTATTGGGTTGTGCTGCAAAGCCAAGCCGCGTTTTACGCCGACAGCGGACGTATCCAAGAAGCAACGCAGCACACTGACGCCGCGATCGTTGGCTATCGCGAACTGCTAAAGCGTGATCCGGAAAACTTGGTGACCAAGTTTCGCCTGGCGGAAGGCCTGCGTTGTAAAGCGAGTCTGGGCTATTATTTGTACGACTATGACCGAGTCAAAGAGGCGTCCTACGAATCGATTGAGCTGTTTCGTGAACTGACCAAGTCGAGTCCGTCCAATCATCGCTACAAAGCCTTTGTACTTTGCGCGACCGAAGTGCGCACTGGACTGCGCCATTCACGCCGGCGATTGGCAAGAGTTGGATCGGCTAGCCGAAGAGGCTGTCTCGCTATATCGAAATCTTGATCCGCGGAACATCGACGAGATGTTCGATGGCTACTACGGTCGCATTTACGAAGTTTTGTGGGAAGCATCGTCGCGACATCTAGACAACTACGAAGGCGAATCAACGCCTGACGGAACCTGCAATCTGTTATGCATCTACTCATACCTAGATGCACTTCGCGGTCGCAATGATTTATCCGACACAGTGCAAACCGACATTTTGAGGACGTGCGGCATCGAACTGTCAGATCAAGATGAACTGTTTTCGGCAATTGGCCAGATAAGAGGGAGATCAACTTATTGGCTGGGTATGTCCTTGATTCATGAAGCAACGACCTTTGGAATTCTTGCCGAGAAGGAACCCGAGCGAGCCGCAAAAGTCAAAGTACTTGAGGCGCTCAGTCGCCGCGATCAAACAACTCGAACAGAAATTCCCGGTGGTGGAGCGAGACCGACTGTACAGCAAGGCAGGGGAACTCAACTGGGTGATGCAAACAGAGCTTTACAAGAACGAGATTGCGCAGCAATGATCAGTCGATGGACGTTAACTGGCTGACACTTATTTTGGAATTCGATTGCCCAATCCACGCTCCCTGGGGAGGATGAATGAAGTGCGATTCTGCTAACGCCAAACGGCTATTCTTCCCCGCAACTCAATTTCGCATGATGGACGGAAACGTTTTCAACAAATGGATTCAACCTCCCTTAGCCTGCTGAGACGCCTGCGAACTTCCAGCGATGATCAAGCTTGGAAGCGATTTGTCAATCTGTATGCGCCTTGGTTTTTCATTGGGGGAAGTCGCAAAATCTAAGTGCTGACGACGCATCCGATTTGGTTCAAGAAGTCATGCAGGTGTTGGTCGTGAAGATGCGTGACTTCGAGTACAACCCGGACAAGCGTTTTCGGGGTTGGTTACGGACGGTGACCGCAAACAAGGCGCATGATATTCACCGCCGCAATAACGTCCGAAGAACGACAGACGACCAGCAGGGCATTCTTTCGATCCCCACCGCTGACAATGTCGATCTCTTTGCCGAAGCCGAGTATCGGAAGTTCTTGGCCCACCGCGCCATGGAGTTGATGAAATCTGAGTTCGACGAGACGAGCTGGAAAGCCTGCCATCAACACCTGATCGAAGGGAAAAAGGCGAATCAGATTGCCGCCGACCTGGGCATCACCCCCAACATGGTTTATTTGGCTAAGTCGCGGATCCTAGCCCGTATCCGCGAGGAACTTGACGGCTTGATGGACTGAATTCCACTCTCGTTTGAGTCGCCAAGTACGGCAAAATGCCCTGAAGTCGAATTCTTGCGAATCTGGCGAGCTGAGAAATTTAGTGGATTTTTGACAGATTTCCTCAAGTTCCACGTAGTTCATTATGATGCATCCCCCCTCCCACCGTTTTTGGTGACCAACGACTGGCACCGTCATCGCATTGAAAACCTGCCCTACCATCGACCTGCTCGAAGCATTCCTATTGGGAAAAGTGCGCCGAACCCAACAGCTTGCGGTAGCAGAGCATTTGTTGGTCTGCCCAGCTCTGCGCAACGTTGTGGAAACGATGTCCGCCAATGATGAACTGACCTTGGCGCTCAGCAGTCAGCACCCACCATCGAGTACCGAAATAGGCTCGCCGCAACTAGTGAAAGCCATCGAAATCGCGAAGGACTTGAAGTCAAAATGGATTTGAGTCCCACCATTTAATGTGCAAAATCCGAACATCCCAATTATTGCACAAGTTCGCTTCAAGAATTCTCAGTGCCTCTCCGTGCGTCGGAAAATCCGCAGCAGGCGTCATCATTGCATGCCGAACCTCGCAGGCGCCCAAACGCAAGTCATTGTTTCCGTTCGCAACTCAGGCACCAGCGGAAACGAGGACAGTACAAAATCCGATTTACCCAACTACACTGGGGGTCGAAATCGGCCTCGCCAACCGGAATCAAGATCAACGCGACACGCATTTTTAAGACAACAAGATGTTGAACAATTGGTGGAATCTGGCTGCCAGCCCGACCCCGACTCTCGGCCCAGCAAAAACGCTCGGCAAAAAGGCGACGGCAGAAGGAACGCCGTTCCCGATTAGAACAATTGGAAAAACGCGAGCTACTGGCGCGTGATGTCGCTGGAGTCATCAGCGAGGACGATACATGGTCAGGAACCATTCGCGTCACCAACGATGTCACCATCGAAGATGGTGTCAAGTTGACGATCGATCCGGGCACCGTTGTCAAATTTGATTCCGGCCACTGGCTAACTGGACGCGGCGCAGTCGAAGCGATCGGGACCGCCGCCGAACCGATCATCTTTACTTCCGCTACAGGACGATACCGTCGGTGAAGACTTGACGCCGGACGCCGAGGGAACTCCAGCCGCCGGTGATTGGGAATCCCTATTCGTGTATAGCGGCGATTGGGATCTCCAGCATGCTGAGGTTCGTTATGGCGGTGCAGATTCGCGATATGGATCGATTTATGTGAACGAGAACCTAGATACGACGGATAATGGAACCAGTCGGCTGAGTGATTTATTGGTCGCCGATAGCGCAAACACCGGTATCGATCTTGTCTCCGGAGATAGTTCGCTGGCGCGGATTAATGTCGTACGCAGTGCGGGTTGCTTTGCATGAGTTCCGGGCGGCCATCCCTACCTACGATGCCATTGCGGATCCGACAATGCGGGTGGTGATCACGTGCGAATTGAGGGGAGCACGATCACATCGGATCGCGTATGGAACTTCGGCCAGCTTCCCGCACATGTGGTTGGCGGTACTACCATCAATAGCCCTGGATCGTTGACCGTGACTCCGGGCAGTGTCATTAAGCTCGGCAACTCAGCTGACATCTGGGCCAACACCGGTGCGTTGACTGCGATCGGAACCGCGGCCGACCCGATCGTCTTTACCGCCACGACCGATGACAGCGTCGGTGGGGATTCCAACGCCGATGGTGATGCGACTACGCCGGCTGCCGGGGATTGGAATTCGTTGTACCTGTACAACCCAGATTCAGCGGTCTCCCATGCCGACGTCCGCTATGGAGGACGTGACGCACGTTATGCGACGATTCGAGTGGATCAAAACTCCTCCGGTACCGAAGGCAGCCACGTTCAGCTGTCGGATTTGCGCATCACCGATGGCGCGACCCGCGGTGTGGACATCATCAACGGTCGCCCAGATTTAGAAAACATTGTGATCACCGATCACGCCAGTCTGGCGGTTTACCAGCAATTCAGTTCACAGCCGACTTATCAAGGGTTGACGCTGCGCGACAATGCCGGTGGGGACCACATCAGTCTGCAAGGTGGCACGATCAACACGGATCGGATCTGGGATTTTGACGGCAGCACAGCCCATTTGATCGGCACCGTGAACATCAACGATCCTGGTTCTCTGACAATCGCCGCAGGCAGCGTGATCAAACTGAATACTGGCGTTTATGTCGATGCCAACACGGGACCAATGTTGGCTCAGGGCACGGCCGATGCGCCGATCGTCTTTACGGCCACCACCGATGATTCGGTTGGGGGCGATTCGAATGCTGACGGCAGTGCGACGAGTCCCACGCCTGGCCATTGGGCGAACCTGTTTCTACGGAATCGCGACACGGTGCTGTCCAACGCTGAATTGCGTTTTGGCGGGAGAGATCTACGTTATGCCACAGCTTGGATCGGTGAAAATAATACGGGCAGCGATGGTAGCAACGTAACACTTTCGGATGTTCGGATCGCCTCCGGGCTCACTCGAGGGATTGATGCGAACAATGGTAACCCTTCCTTTCAAAATGTCGTCGTCACCGATCATGTTTCCTATGCGATCGATCAAGCGTTTGCATCGGAGCCCAATTATGACGGCGTGACGCTGCGCAACAATCTTGGCGGTGACCACATCCGGCTGCAAGGTGGTACCATCAACACCGATCGAGTGTGGGATTTTGGGGGCAACGCAGCACATTTGACCGGCAACCTGAATATCAATGATCCCGGTTCTTTGACGGTTGCACCGGGTAGCGTGATCAAGATGTGGACGGGGGTTGCAATCGATGCGAATTCGGGGCCACTCAAGGCAGTTGGTACTGAGGATGCACCGATTATCTTTACGGCCACGACCGATGACACCGCCGGTGGCGATTCGAATGCTGACGGCAACCTGACGGTTCCAGAGCCAGGGCATTGGTCCAATTTTTTCTTGCGTCATCGCGACACGGAGTTGGCTCACGCCGAAATCCGCTACGGTGGTCGCGATACGCGTTACGCCACCGTCTACATATCGGAGAACACGTTCGGAAGCGACGGCAGCAATATTGCACTTTCCGATGTTAGGATCGAAGAGGGAAACACGCGTGGAATCGATGCGGTCACCGGTAATCCGGTCTTGCAAAATGTCGCGATTGCTGATCACGCGTCGATCGGAATCAGCCAAGCATTTGCGTCCCAACCAATCTATGATGGCGTGGAATTGCGAAACAATCGAGGTGGTGATCATGTCAGCGTACAAGGTGGCACGATCAATACCGATCGCAACTGGGACTTTGACGGCAACGTCGCGCACTTGACCAGCAGCGTGACCATCAGAGATCCCGGGTCACTAACGGTTGCCCCTGGCAGCGTCATTAAGCTGGGAACCGGAGTCTCCATTGACGCCGACACGGGACCGCTAAAGGCGATCGGCACGACCACCGAGCCGATCGTATTCACGGCGACGACAGACGATACCGCCGGCGGAGATTCCAACGCCGATGGCGATGCGACCGTGCCGTCACCAGGACAATGGTCAACCCTGTTTTTGCGTAACGGCGATACCGAATTGACCAACGTCGATCTGCGTTATGGTGGTCGTGATGCTCGCTACGGCACGCTTTATATCAGCGAGAACGACTCGGGGAGTGACCGACAGTCATGTTTCGCTGACCGACGTCGAAGTGAACGCGACGACGAATCGGGCCGTCGATGTGGTCGCCGGTAGCCCGGTCTTTGATTTCTTTCCGTTCGGCTGGAAACCCAGGCATCGCGATCAATGTCTCGGGCGGCGCGGAAGTCACCGTGACCGATTCAGACTTTTTGGGCGGCTCGCGGGGCGTGCAATTGGCAAACAACGCCACCGCCACGGTTACCGGCAGCATGTTCGTCGGTCAAAGTGCATTCGGTGCCTTCAACACCGGCACCGATCGGTCGGCGGCTGTATTCACCGAAAACTACTGGGGGCATCCGGGCGGGCCGCATGATCCATCCGGCACCGATGGGTTTGTCAACGACAACCCGAACGGAACGCCGGTCAGCGACTTTGTCGACTACGGATCGTTTCTGAGCATACCACCGCGGCCGATTGGACCGCGCGTCATCGATCTACAAAAAGCGGAACCCAAGCTTCCCCCCGATCCACCACCGCTATGAAGCCGACGACTCGGCGGACGACGCGTTGGGCACTCGCAATGGAACACTGGTCGGCGATGCAACCTATGCCGCCGGACGATTCGGCGGATCATCGTTCTCCTTGGATGGTGATGGCGACTACATCAACCTTGGAAATTGGGCACCTGCCGATGAGTGGACGCTGGCCGCGTGGGTCAATCCGGATCAGGTCCCTGAATCTGGGCGGATCACGGTTGTCGGAGGCGATAATTCAGGTCGAGATTGGTCGATCGGAATTCGGAACGGGTTTTACGGTGCGTTTTATAAAAACGGTGTATTCGTCAACAGCGGCGTGGCGGCAAACGTCGGTGTCTGGACGCATCTGGCAGCCACTCTGCGCGGAAATCTGCTGAATGTTTATACCGATGGCGTTGTTCGAGCGAGTGCCGAGATCGGAACAGCGTACACTCCCGTCAACGGGATCAGGATCGGTAGCTCGGCATACAACAATGCCGGCTTCTTCCACAGGACGCATCGACGAAGTTTCGATCATCGAAGGACAAGTGTCGGATGCGGACATCGTAAGTCTGCGGGATGACGGAACGATCGATACGAACCGTCAAAGATCGATTGTTGGTGGTGTTCGATTCGCCGGTCATTGCCGACTCCGTTGACGTTAGCGATTTGACTCTTTCGGGTCCGACGACGGTGGCGGTCCAATCGGTTAGGCCACTTAGCGATCGAACGATCGAAGTGACGCTGACTGGCGTCATCAACAACGCCGGCAGCTACACGCTTTCTGTGGGACCACAGATTTTGGGCGCGTCGGGTACGTCAATGGATCAAGACCAAGACGGCACCGCAGGTGAACTGGTTGATGATGTGTTCATGGGGACGTTCATTGTCGACAAGTCCGGACCGCGGATCGTTGCTCAATCACCCGACGGCACGACATCATCGGTGCTGACCAGCGTCACCGTAACATTCAATGAACCGATCGATCCATCCACATTGACCCCCGGTTCGGTCGAACTGACCAGTCCGGCCGTTCGTGCCGCCAAAGCGGCCTTTGCGCCGTTGTCCCTGGTTGACGGATTCAACGTGAGGGCGGCGCGGGCGATTGATTCGTTCAGTAATTTGGAAGGTGCGATTTCCGTGTTGGCTGATGAGTCGCTGTACAGTGAGCTGGTGACTGCGACGACGCCGTTCATCGATTATGGACCGCTGGGTAACAACTTTACCAACGACTTCCCCAACCTGCTGGACACCCCGGCAAACGACAATTATTTGGCCTTCGAAGCAACTGCGACGCTAGTGGTGCCTGCAGCTGGTCCGTATACATTTGCAATGGGAAGTAACGACGGCTATCGGCTGGAAATCGGTGATGATTTCTCGGCGGAGTTTGCAACCGGTCGTAATTTCGCAACCGATCTGGCAACTTTCAACTTTCCCGCTGCGGGCGAATATCCACTGAAGTTCGTATTCTTCGAATTGACCGGCAGTCAAGGTTTTGAACTCTCGTTTGCGCAGGGAGTCAAAACCGAATTCGATGATGACTTTTTCCTGGTCGGTGATCAGGCCGAGTTTAACAATGGCATCCCGACACTGGGCGTCGAAGCGGTCGATGATACCGATACAACTTTCCGACTGTTCTTTCCGCCGCAACCGATCGATGGCGACTATGAACTGACTGATTCAGCCTTCAGCGCGCGACTTGTCCGACAATCTGCACGATCAAAATGCGAATGGTGTCGGTGGCGAACCGGGAGACGTTTACATCAGCACGATCACGGTCGATCGCCAACCACTGAGTATCGTTTCGCAGTCGCCAGCAGGAACACAAGTTGGCGCACTTGGAGTCGTTGGAAGTCACGTTCAATGTGCCGATCGATCAAGGCAGTTTTTCGACCGGCGATGTTCGCATCACTGGTCCAGCCGGACGCGTCGATCGCGACCGGTATCGATCGGATCAACGATACGACCTATCGCATCAATCTGACTCGCATCACCGCCGATGGCGAGTACGAAATCATCGTCGGTCCCGGGCATCAGCGATGTCGGCGGTACCTTGATGGACAGCGACGGTGACGCGATCCCCGGCGAAGTCGCCGATCGCTACGAAAGCACGCTGACGGTCAGTGGTGCCGGACCATTCGTGACGGCCTTTGCACCAACCGGCATCGTTCCCGCGCCGTTGTCGTCGGTTGAAGTCAGTTTCAGTGAGGCGGTCGATCTGGCGACCTTCACCGCCGACGACATCGTGTTGGCCGGTCCGGATGGCGCAGTCGCCGTCACCGGGATCAGCTTCGATGGTTCATTGACTTACACACTCACCTTTGATCCACAATCGACTCCTGGTGATTACACGATCGCGATCGGCCCGAATCTGGCCGATGCTGGCGGCACGTTGATGGACCAAGACCAAGATGGAACGGCGGGTGAAGCAACCGAAGACGTTTTCACCAGCACCTTCAGCGTCGATTCCGGCGGACCGAAGATCGCCAGTTACACGCCCGACTTTGTGACCAAACCCTACTCGTTCATCGACATCGTATTCGATGAAGCAATTGATCTGACGTCGTTCACTCCGCCGGACGTTTCCGTAATTGGGCCTAACGGAGTGATCAATATCAACCAGGTGGTGGGTCAAGATTTGAACAAGGTTCGCTTCTCGTTTCCACGACAGACGACTTTGGGCGAATATACGTTCACGATCGGGCCAGACATCTTCGATCCTTCGGGCAATGCGATGGACCAAGATGGCGACGGCGTGTTCGGTGAAACCGATGAGGATCGTTTCATTGCAACCGTTCAGTTTGCCGCGCCCGATTTGCAGTTCGATTCGATCACTGCACCTGACTCTGCCAAAAACGGCGACGTTGTGACGGTCCAGTGGACCGTCAACAACATCGGTAGTGCCGGCGCGGCGAATCCGTGGACCGATCGCATCATCTTGTCCCGTGACGATTTCTATGGGAATGGCGACGATATTCAACTGGGGACGTTGGTCCACAGCGAGGATGTTGTCAGCGGTGAAAACTATTCTGCGTCACTGGACGTGGCGATTCCATTTGGCATCAGTGGCGACTACTTCCTTCTGATTCGCACCGATTCATCGAACCAAGTTTTCGAAGAAAACAATGCCAACAACACGATCAGTCGTCCCTTGGTTGTCGAATTGGAAGATCCGCCCGCCGACCTGATTGTCGATGCAATCACGACTCCGACGAACGGTTTCATCGGCGATTCCATCGATGTGACCTGGCGAGTTCGCAACGATGGAACCGCCACGACAACGGTCAACTCTTGGACCGATCGCTTGTATCTAAGCAGCGACGCCACTCTAGGTAGTGACATCTACTTAGGTGATGTCGTCCACAACGAGGCACTCGGATCCAACGCTTCTTACACAACGACAGCATCATTGGTTGTTCCCGCGTCGGTCACTCCGGGCGATTACTTCGTGATCGTGCAAACGGATATTACCAATCGTGTTGCCGAGCCAACCGCGGAAGCAAACAACACAACCATTTCAAATTCTACCGTTTCGATTGCGACCGCGCCGCTACCCGATTTAGTGGTGACGACGGTGGCCGCGGCCAGTGGCCAGTTGCCGGTCAGTGGCGAAGAATTGACGATCGAGTGGACCACACAAAACAACGGCGACAAAGCGGCCACAACTGACTGGACCAGACCACGTTTATCTGTCTACCGATACGGTCTTGGACAATGACGATGTGCTGTTGGGCAGCAAGAATGTGACCGACGATCTGGCGATCAATGCGACGGCCAATCAATCGTTGACCGTTACGCTGCCCGACGAAATCGCCGGCGACTTTTTCTTCATCGTTGTTCCCGACGCCACCGATACCGTCCGCGAAGGCGAGGGGGAAACGACTGGGACGGGGGTGAGTGACGCGGTGCCGATTTCACTGTTCCCCTATGCCGATTTGACGGTGACGGAAGTAACCGCTCCAGAATTGTTGATCGGTGATCCGGTTGACTTGACCGTCACCTGGACGGTATCGAACGTCGGCGATGGTCCGGGGCGAGTCGATCGTTGGACCGATCGCGTGATCCTGTCCAACGACGATGTCTTGGGTGATGCCGATGATATCGTGTTGGGCACCTTTGAACACAACGGTGCCGTGCCGGTGGGCGAATCGTACAGCCGCACCGAAATCCTGCCGTTGGCCAATCGCACCAATGGCCGCTTTACGCTGTTCGTGCAAACCGATGTTGATGACGTCGTCTACGAGGTCGACGGGGACGCATCCAATACGGGATCGCCCGAGCATCCCGTCGATGTGACAACGCAACCGTATAGCGACCTGGTGGTCGATCAAGTCACTTTCAACGGCACGCCAACCTCCGGCGAACCGCTGGAAATCACTTGGACGATTCAGCAACCAAGGCATCGCCACGACCAACACCGATGCGTGGACTGACTACGTCTACATCAGCCCCGATCCGACGGGGGCGACCGGATTGCGGTTGATCGGCAGCAGTGTGCGTGGCGGTGCGCTGGCGGTCGGTGGCGATTATTCCCGTACCACTGAGATGACGATCCCGCGTGACGCCGATGGCGAAAACTATTTGTTCGTGCGGACCGGTGGCCCTTATGAATTCATCTACAACGGATTGGATGACGGGAATCAAGGCCGTAGCGAAGATTTGGATGTGATCTACATCCCGCCGCCGCCGGTAAATCTGCGCGTGACCGAGATTTCGTTGGGCGGTTTGACCGAAGCCAATGATGGCACCCAAGTCGAAGTGACTTGGACGGTGCGCAATGATGGTCCGAACGATACCGAAACCGGCTGGGAAGACCGACTGTATCTGCAATCGACCGGCGGGCAATGAATCTTATGAATTCGGGCGCTATCGCAGTCGACGAACCGCTGATCGCCGGGCAAACCGTGACGAGAACCGAATTGGTTACCCTGCCGCGGACCACGGGTCTATTTCGGTTCTTTGTCGAAACCGATACGCGCAATGCCGTGATCGAGACCGATGAAATCGACAACATCAGCTTCTCCGATCCGCTGCAAATCAATCTGCGACCGCGTCCCGACCTGCGCGTGACCGGAGTCACCGCACCCGGAAGCGATCACGGCGGGCACGATCATCGATGTCGAGTTTACAGTATCCAATCTTGGGTACCGCCGACACTCCGTCGGGCGGCAGCCGTTGGAACGATCGCGTCTACCTTTCATCGTCATCCAGCAGCACCAGCGGCGCGATCTTGTTGGGTGAGTTGCAAAACGGTTCGGCACTCGGTTTTATCGGCACAACGAGTGGTCAGCCAACTGAATACCGATCAACGGGATCGTTCCTGGTCCCACGATCGATCTCCGGCAATTGGTTCGTGCTCGTCGACGCCGACGCACGCAGTCAAGTCGATGAGTTTCCCGCCGAGAACAACAACCGGGCCGCATCGGCGATCGCGATCGATGCCAATCCAGTGCCGCCACCCGACTTGGTCGCTCAATCGATCAATGGCCCGGGCGATGTGTTTGACAATTCCGCCGTTCACCGTCCGGTACCAAGTTGCCAATCTAGGCGCTGGCGTCACCGATCCAGGCTCGTGGACCGATCAGATTTGGTTGACGCTTGGGGAAAGACGGACCGAACGCCGCACGTGGGGACATCTTTATCGGCACGGCTGGCCATTCAGGAGCTCTGGAAGTCGGCGAATCGTATGAAGCGGAAGCTACCGTGCGTGTTCCGCAAGGACTGACCGGACAGTATTTTTTGACCGTCTACGCCGACGGATACGGCAGCGTCTACGAATCCGCTTTCGCTTCGAATGTGAATCCCGACGCGCCCAATGATCTAGAGGGCAGCAACTACGCATCGACACCGATCAATGTGCTGCTGACGCCGTCGGCCGATTTGCAAGTCACCAGAGTTGGTGTCGATGGCGGCGGTGTTCGTCATCCCGACGCGGACGACCCCTCTATTCCATTCAGCGTGACTTGGGAAGTTACCAATAATGGAACCGCGGTGACCGATCGCGAGACTTGGGCAGACGCAATTTACCTGTCCGATGATGATGAGTTCGGCAACGATACGCTGCTGTTCGCACTGCCGCACTCCGGTGCGCTGCAACCGGGTGAATCTTACGAGCATACCGCCGAATTCACGCTGCCGCCGTCCGCTGCAGGTTCGCATATTCTCGTTCGCACCAATGTCGATCCCCGCATCGCGCTGACCGAGGAAGAAAAGTTCCTGGACGAAGTCAAAGCGGTGCTGCAGCGGATCGAAGCCGCGACCGGGAAACCGATCGGCGAAACAGGTGTTGCCGACATTCAGCAATTTTCGCGCAGCGAATTGTTGGCGATCTTGGCCGGCCCAACCAATCACGCTGCAAACCGTCTACGAAGGACCATTCACCGACAACAACGTAGGCGCGGCCGAAGCGACCATCGTGGACGTGCCAGCCGATTTGTCGGTGACCAGTGTCGTGGCGGACGCGGCTAGCAAATCGGGCGAACCGATCAACGTTCGCTGGACCGTGGAAAACGTCGGTGACTTCGCCACGGACGAGGTGACGAATTCGATTTGGCAATATGTATTCCTATCAAAAGATCAGGTCTTCGATGCGTCGCGCGCGTTCTTGGCGGATAGCATCTCGTACGTCCTGGACGATCCTCTGCAGCCGGGCGAAACCTATACCGATTCAACGACGGTCTCCACGCCGCCCGGCAGCAGCGGCATTTGGTACGCACATGTCTTCACAAATATCGGTATTCGGCGCGGCCAACCCGTGTTGACCGAATGGGGAGAGTCGGCGCTTTCCGATCTGGGTTGATCATTTCGCCGACAAGACTTGGGAGGGGAACGATGGCCGCGAACAACAATTTCGCGGTCTCCAATGAAATCGATGTCGAATACGCCGAACCGAATTTGGTGATCTCGGACTTGACCGCAGTTCCGGTAGACCCAGACAGCGGTAGCCAGCTGCAAGTCTCCTTTACCGTCACCAACGAAGGCACGCGGACGACGCGTGTCGACCGCTGGTCCGACCGCATCTTCCTATCGACCGATACGTCGCTCGATACTTACGACATCGAACTGGGCAGCCGTTTCCCGAAATGAAACGCTGATATCGGGGAAAGTTACGAAGTATCGGCAACTGTCCGCGTTCCCGACAACATTGGCGGCTCGTTCAATGTGGTCGCATTTGACCGATGCTCCTTCTTTGGATTCGATCGGGGCTATTCGCTGCCGTACCCGATCACGGAAGGGCCAGCCCGGTTGAGAGCCGGTACCGACGCCGTTTTGGAATTTGCTGACGAAGCTGACAACCAGGCAATCGTCGCGTTGGACATTACCCAAGTACCCACACCCGACTTGGTCATCGACTCTGTTGTCGCGCAAGATCGCGTGCTGGTCGGGCGAAGATTTCTCGTTCAGCTACACCGTCAGCAACGATGGCGGACGTGATCCCCGAAACGTCAAGTTCCCTACTGTCGATCGCGTCTATCTGTCGCGCGACCGGTTGCTCGATCCGTCCAGTGATCACTACGTCAAACAATTCACATTCAACGACCGATTGGCTCCCGGCGGAACGAATACGATCAGCCGCGAACTTCGACTTCCGCGCGGTCTGGTCGGCGACTACTACGTCATCGTCGCAACCGATGTGCCTCGCTACCTGCGGCCCGATGGCAGTGTGATCGAAGCGGACGAAGAGAACAACATTCGCGTCTCCGATTCGCCGATGTTGATCGAACTGCCGCCGCCAAGCGATTTGCAAGTGATCGACATCAGCGTTCCCTCATCGGCCAACGTGGGTGACGTCGTGACCGTCAGCTGGACCGTCGAAAACCGAGGCGACGAACCGGCGCGAGCGCAGAATTGCCGACGCGGTCTACGTTTCCTCCGACGCGGTTTGGGACCTGGGCGACCCGCTGGTCGGTCGCAAGCGAAGCGCTTGGCGTTCGTACGGTCAACCCAGGCGAAACGTACACCGAGTCGCTCGAATTCGAAGTTCCTGCTCGGTTACCGGGTGACTATCGGATTTTGGTTCGCACCGACATTTTTGATGATGTCGTCGAAGGCGAAAACAATCGCAACAACACCGGCTTTTCCGCCGACACGATGGCGATCACGGTACCGCTGCTGCGATTCGACATTCCGCTGGCCGAACAATTGGCCCAAGGTGTTTCGCGACTGTTCCAACTCGACACCGATCCGGGGCAAACGGTCCGCATCGATCTGGACAGCGTCAATGACGTCGGCAATCACACGAACTGTATGTCGCTCACGAACGGCTACCCAAACCGTTTGATTTCGATGCCGGCTACGAAGGCTACTTGCGGCCTGATCAGTCGTCTGGTGATCCCAGAGACTGCGGGTGGTCGCTACTTCATTCTGGCCCGCGCCGGCGTCCGCATCGGCGGTCAATACTGATGAACAGGACGATTCACCGGCGCTGCGAGCCGAGTATCCCGTGACTCTGAACGCGACGCGGATTCCGTTCGGCATCACTGGCATTACGCCCGATTCCGGGGGCGATGATCGCTACGTCACCGTGACGATTTCCGGTGCCGAATTCCCCGAACAAGCCGCCGTGCGTTTGGTGCGACCCGAATTGGCCGAGTTCGCACCGGTTTCGATTGCAGCGGATCGACGCGACGCGAGTTGATCGCGATCTTTGATCTGCGTGATGCGCCGCACGGATTGTATGACGTTCAAGTCCTGCATCCCGACGGTCGCTTGGCGGTCGATCCCTATCGGTTCCAAATCGAAGCAGCCGATCCGCTGGAATCGAACATTGGCGTCGCCGGCCCGTCGCAGATCGATTTAGGGGCAACGGGTGCCTACGGATTCACTATCCAAAACCTGTCGAATGTTGATACCCCGTACACGATCTTCGAATACGCGTTTCCGAATGTCGAAAACAAAGACACGTCGCTAATTCCTGGTGACTTGTTCGACTGTCCGGCGTATCGAATGTCTGGCGATTGCACTTCAGTCGGGCCTGCGCGGCGATGGCACCACGGTCGCTCCGTTGTTCGATTCTGTTTCAACATTCGATTTCGGCAGCGTCATGCCGGAACTGAATTTGGATGGTGTTTTGACCGCGCGCGGCGTGGCGATCGATTTGCCAGCCGGCGGGGTTACCGAAGTCGGTGCTGCTGTCACGATTTATCCGGGTCTGCGTGCCGTGCTGGAGGCCGATCCTGACTTCCTCGAAGACCTCAGTCCATTCGCCCTCGATGATCTGGCGTTCGATTTCTATGTGGCCGCCGCGGCAACACCACTGACCAGCGTTCAATACATTGATTACCAAACGAACGAAGCGCGTCAGGTTGCGCGACGCGATTCTGGCGGACGATGATGCAACCGCGACGTTGCGTTCGATTGCCGGCAACGAAGACCAGTTTATCGATCTCTATTTGTCGGCCTTGGTCGATGTTGGGCTGTTGCGTCCGGAGGACGCACCGCCCGAGGCTGACGGCCGGGCGAAGACATCAACGCATTCTTTACGGCGGTCGGCGGCATTCTGGGCGGCGATGCCGGTGCCGGGATCGTTGACGAAGCCGAAGCAAACTTGGCCACGGCCGAGACGCGATTCGGCGACTTGATTGAAAAGTTGCGTCAGTACTACGGACACACCGAGGGCGTCTATAGCGGCGGCACGGCGGCGAGTCGAGAAGACTATGACTTGGGACTGCCCAACCCGACTTCCTTTGCAACCTTCACACTGCGAGCCGGCCCGCCACCATTGTTCGAAGCTGGCGAAATCGCCGACGAAATCGTCTTCAATACGGACGACTTCGGCACGTTGGTCGGTGATTCGGTCGAAGTCCAAGGTCCCACCGGTGTGGGCGATGACAATTTTGTCCCGGTTTCTACACCGCTGCCGTACTCGGTCGAAACCATCTACGACGCCGACGCGACGGGCCCCGGCGCGTGAGATTCGTGTCATCGTGCCTTTGGACGATACGTTGGACGAACGCAGTGTTCAGTTGTCCGATATTCAAATCGGTGATCGCACGATCGCACTACCACCGGGCGTCCCCGCGTTCGTGGGCGAGATTGATCTGTTTGACGAAGAAGGCTACGTGCTGCAAGTCACCGCCGGCATCGACGCCAGCACCCGCACCGTTAGTTATCTGTTGCGGGCGATCGACCCGCGCGATGGCTTGGCACCAGTTGATAGTGGAGTCGGAATTCTGCAGCCGGGCGAATGCCGCGAAAGTCGGGTTCTTTGTCAATGCGGATACCGTCGCCGCGGCGGGAACCGGTGGTGATGTTGCGACCGGCGATGCCATTGACATGATCGCGCGTGTGATTATCGATGGCGGTGAGCCCGTCGATAGCGAAGTCTCCTTTGCAACGTTGGACGCCGTGGCCCCGACGACCACGGTGACAGCAAAACGACTAGGCGGAGATCGCTATGAAGTCCGCTGGACCGCCACCGATGATGTTGGTGGCAGCGGCGTGGCGACTCATTCGTTGCTAGTCTCGCGCGACGGTGGCAACCGCTACCGCACCGTGCTGTATCGAACCAGCGATTCGACTTACACCTATCAAGCCAGCGTTGGGGAGGAACCAGTCTTCCTGGTGCGATCGATCGATGCAGCCGGCAATGTGGAACCGGTCGCCGATGGAATCCGCGTGCCGCGATTGCTTCCCGATATCAATCTGGGCGGTGCGCCGCGCAGCACGGTAACGGTAGCCGCACCGCTTCCCCAAGCGGAACCAGCCGCAGACAGTCGCCGAGAAACGGATCTTTACCGAAGCCGCTTTTGGAATCCCATCGCGGACCAGCCCGACGAATCCAGCCCGCTTTGCGCGCGTCATCCGCCCGTTGGCTGCCGAACAATTCGCGACCATTGCTGGCGACAGTGGTGCATCGATTGGTGCATTGGCAATGGCGGTCAGTCCCGATGGCCAGAGCGTTTACATCTCTGGTGGTGCGGGTCGCAATGAACTCTATCGCTTTGACATCCAAACCGGTGAGCCGACGGCGCTAGCCGCGGGCCTTGCTCCCATCTATGAACTCGCCTTCGATGCGGCTGGTCAACTTTGGGCCAGCACCGGTGGCGAAGGACTGCTGCAACTCGATCCCGCCACCGGCGCGGTGCTCGATTCGATCGGTGCCGGCATTTCGCTGGGAATCGCGTGCGATCCCCGGTGCGAACGAATTGTATGTTGCCACCTCGGGTGGCATTCAACGGTTTGACACCGCCACGCGAAAGTTCACGCCGTTTAGTGATATCCGCGTCGATGCGCTTGGCCGTTGCCGCCGACGGGACGTTGTACGGCACCGCCTGGCCAGATCGCGACCAAGTCCTGCGATTCGATTTCCGTGGCCGCGCCGAAGTGATCGCAACGGTCGACGGCGGCGCCGAATCGCTGGCGTTCGGTGCTGCCGAATCGCTGTTGGAAGACCTCTTGGTTGTCGGCCATCGAGAGCACCGGACAACTATCGATCATCGATCCCGCCTCGCTACAGCAAACCGTGATCGCGTCGAGCCGGTTCTGGTCGTGTGGAGGGAATCGAGATCTTGGGCGGCGATCGATTCTTGGTAACCCAAGGTGATCAAGTCGATGTGTTCTTCAGCGTCGCCGCACCACGCGTGATCGAAACAGAGATCTTGAACGGAAACAACCGCGCCAATTTGGTCTTTGATGTCTCCCTGAATGCGAGACCCGACCAATCCAGCCAGCCGGCAATAACATTGACAACTACACGCTGACCAATCGCGATACTGGCGAAGAAGTGGCGATCGGTGCGGTGCGCTACGATGCGCAGTCACGTACAGCGGAGTTACTGTTTGAACAGCTGCCGCCCGCCGAGTATTCGTTGGAAGTCAGTTCGCGTGTGGAGAGTGAACAGGCGATTCCGATCGGTGGCGATGGTTTCGAAACGACTTTCCGTGTCTTCGAAGATGTTACGCTGTCGATGTCGGTGGGCTACGAAAACACTCGCGTCAATCGCGCCGACGGAACCTTGTTGTTTGATGTGATCGTCACCAACAATGCTGGATTCGATGTTGCCGGTCCGATCAATATTATCTTTGACCAGTTCGGCGACGATTCCGTCGTCTTCTTTGGCAATGATGGCGCTCCGGCCGATGCCAACGGCTTCCAGTTGTTCGCCGATGGCTCGGTCTTGGAAGGCGATACCTCGTCAGCACCGCAAACCGATCACGATCGCCAATCCTGAATTGGTCGATCTGATGTTCAATCCACGAATCTTGGCCAGTCTGCCCGATAACCAGTTACCGAATTTCAACAGCACACCGTTGACCGTCGGCAATGTCGAGGCGGAATACGAGTACGCGGCCGAAGCTGAGGATCCAGATGGTTCGTCGGTGACTTATGTTTTGGCCAAGTGGACCGAAAGGCGCCACAGTCGATCCGACCACCGGTGTGGTCGATTGGATGCCCAGTCGAAGTAGCGACGCGAAAGCAGATTTCGAGTTGCGTGCTTACGACACCCGAGGCGCCTATCGTCGCCAGATCTGGACGGTTGACGTCACCGATGCCAATCGAGCACCGATCATTTCGCCGATTGACGATCAATTGTTTACCGAAGGCGATTTGATCGAAATTCCGGTCAGCGCTTTCGATCCCGACGGCGATGACTTGTTCTACTTTGCCGATACGCTGCCGCCGGGTGCTGTGTTTGATTCGGTTCGGTCAAGCGCTACGTTGGCGACCCGGCGGTGACGATGCCGGAGAATATGAAAACGTGACCCTGATCGTCAGCGATGGCTTTGTCGAAAGCAGCGTGTCGTTCGATCATCGTCATCGCCAATAACAATGTCGCGCCCGAGCTGGCGCCGATTCCCGATCGCACGATCAACGAAGGCGACGCGATCTCGTTCACGCTTGTTCGCGAGCTGACGAAGATGGTGACTCGCTGCGCTACTTGTCACCCAATCTGCCCCCGGGTGCCTTCCTCGATCCAAACAACGGCCTGTTTGAATGGACACCCGGATTCGACCAACATGGCGTGTTTGATCTGACTTTCTTTGCCGACGACGGCAACACGCTGACTGCGCAGTCGATGACGTTGACGGTCAACAACATCAACGGCCAGGTGATGTTCCCCGAACTTGGCGAGTTCGAGATCTTTGAAGGACAAACGATCCAGCTCCGCATTGCGGCCAGTGATCCGGAGTTTCCAGTTGCACCGAACACGCCCACTGACGACCAGCGACGATTTCTTTGTCGACTTCGAAGGGCTGATTCCTGAGCTGACCTACACCCATGACGTACTACCCGACGGCGCGACCTATGACATGGAGCGGCAGATCTTTAGCTGGACGCCCGGTTTTGATGCCAGTGGCGCTGTACACGATTGACTTCAATGCCGAGGACGATGGCGACGGCACCGGTACGCCAACCACCGACACCGTCACATTGACGCTCAACGTGCGCGACGCCAACGGTGCGCCGGAAGTCACGCACGATCGCCAATCAAACCGTCGCGATCGGTGATACGCTCGAGATTCCGATTGTCGCGACCGATCCCGAGGGTGCCACCATCGAGTTGTCGGTTCAAATTGGGCAATCAACGTTGTTGCCTTCTTGGGCGACGCTGACTGACAACGGCGATGGCACTGGCAGCCTGTCGGTCGCCCCGCAACCTGGTGATCGCGACGATTATTTGATTACCGTTACCGCCAAAGAAACGACCGGCGAAGCCGACTGCAGGGACAAGCCCAGTTCATCCTGCAAGCGACCAGCCTGAACGAACCACCGATTCTGCAGTCGGTGTTCGACGCCGTGCTGGTTCCCGGCCAATCCTACTCGCTTGGATTGCTAGCCGATCGACGCCGATCAAGATCCGCTGACTTTCGACGCGACTGGATTGCCCGACAACGCAACCGTGACCGCTTCGACCATTTATGGGGAAGCGACCTTTGCCTGGACGCCGGCTGCCGCCGATATCGGCGATCACACGATTACATTCACTGTCACCGACAGCGGCAACGAAGGGGCGGCGGACCCGCTTGAGCACTTCGCAAACGATCACGTTGACGGTCCGAGAAACCAACGCGCGTCCCAACTTCGATCCGATCGGCGAGCAAACGGTCGCCGAAGGCCAATTGTTGACGATCAAGCTGTCGCCAGTGACGATGATGGTGACACGGTCCATTTCACTGCCGAATTGGTCGAAGGAACCGCGATCGGGCAATTTGCCTACCAATGCCGAATTTCGACCACACCACCGGCCAACTGCGCTGGATACCCAACATTCGACACAAGCGGGCACCTATCGGATCCGCATCACCGCCAGCGATGGTGCCGGGTCGCGCAGTGATGATGTGCTGGTCACGGTGACCAACTCAAATGAGCCACCGGTCTTTTCGACGCTGCCGAAACTGTTCGGTCGTGAAGGCGAACAATCGCTCTTTACCGTCAACGCCGGCGATCGCGACGGCGAACCACTCGTCTACTCCTTCACCGGAACACGTCCAGACGGATTCCAGTTCGATCCGGAAACGCGAACCGTCGTTTGGGATGTCGATTTCGAATCGGCCGGCGACTATGTGCTGCCGTTCACCGTCACCGATCCTTCCGGGCGGCACCGATACGCTGGAGGTCGAAGTCCAAATCTTGGCGACCAACCGGGCGCCCGAGCTGACCGCGCCGACTCTCCGCAACGCAGAAATCGGCCAGCTGCTGGAAATCCCGATCGACGTCATCCGATCCCGATGGCGACACGGTGACGCTCGTCGGCGACCGATTTGCCGGCCGGAGCATCGATCGATGCTGACAACGTATTGCGCTGGGAACCGCAAGGGTTCCAGGCGGGTCAGCAGACGGTACGTCTGATCGCCGACGACGGAGCTTGCAGACTCAACGGACGCTGACGCTGGTCGCATCATTTGACCCAGCCGGGCCGAAAGTCTCGATTGTGACCACGCCCAGTTTCCCGGCCACGCCGGGACAAGAAATCTTGGTCGAACCGATCGCCGACAGCGATGTCGAGATCACATCCACCTCGCTGACGATCGATGGCCAAACGGTGGCACTCGATAACCTCGGCCGCGGTACCTTCATTGCCGATATGCCAGGACGCTACGAAGTCAGCTCGACCGTCGTCGATATCGAAGGCCGCGAAACGACAGTCACCGACGCAATTTTTGTCCGCGACCCGAGCGATCGATCGGCACCAGTGATTTCGATTACCGAGCTGACGCCACCGATCATTACCGAGCTGCGCCAAATCATCGTCGATATCTTTGACGATGGGCTCGCCGAATATCAGATTGAACTGATTCCCAGCGGCGGTGGAACGCCGTTTTTGCTCGGCGCCGGCACTACCAGTATTTGTGACCACATCGATCTGGACCCAGGTCAATTCCAAAACGGTTTCTACACGATTCGGGTGACGGCCAGCGATTTTGGTGGTCTGGAAACGGTGGTCGAAGAGAGCTCTGGAAATCAATTCCGCCGACAAGACGGCCGCCGTGATCGAATCGTCAACCGATCTGTCGATGACTCTGGCCGGCATCGACTTGGATGTCACTCGTTTTTATAACTCGATTCAGATGGTCGCAGCCGATTCCTCCTTTGGCACTGCCTGGTCCGTCCCGATGATCAATCCTCGGATTGCGTTGGGCGGCTGAATCAATGGCGATTCGTTTGCCGCCATGACTGCCGGGACCAGGTTGTATGCCAACTTGCCGACCGGCGACCGAGTCGGGTTTCACCTTCCAACCGGAATCGTTGACTGGATCGAGCGGGGTGGAAACGTTCAAACCCGTATGGATTGCCGATGACGGAGTGACTTGGGGACTGGAAAGTTTCGATCGGACGCTGCAAGCAGCGGATGGTAAATACTTTGTCGTCGGCAGTGGGTTGCCTTACGTTCCGGCGATCGCCGACGAAGGCGAAGAGATCTTTGACGTTGGTTTCGCCCGACTGGTCAGCGATACGGATTACCGCATCGTTGGTGAGACATCCAGCGGAGCAGACTATCGACTGGATCGAATCACGGCAGCCGACAACAGCACCTCACTGCGCTACACCGATAGCGGTTTGGTCGCACCGACGGGTCACGGGTGACGATCGTTCGTGATCGGGTCGGCCGAATTGCCGAGTTGGTCGGCCCTGACGGTCAGCACGTCGTCTACCGATACGACATGCGACGGACAAATGACCGCCGCCATCGACGCAGTCAGTGGTGATCGAACTTTCTATGGATACGACGACGCCGACCGGCTGACATTCTTGGCGCCCAGCAACAGCCCGGGCACCCATTTCGCCTACAACGAAGACGGCACGCCGGGTGACCAATCGTCGATCGATTCACACCTGGGCGGTACGCGAACTCTCCTTGCCGCCCCAATCAACGGCACCACGGCGGGCGGCGATGCCGACCGCTACGCCTTCACGATCACCGAGGGCGAACTGCGCAGCAGTCCCAGCGGCGCGATCACGATCGGCATCGAAGTCACCTCAACCGACTTCGATCCCGCCGCCCCAACGATGTCCGGCACTCCAGCCGGCTACGAGTTCACCGAAACCGGCCGCAGCATCGCGCTGTTCACGATCTCACAGCCCGGCACCCACGCCTTGCACATCAGCGGCGGCGACGGCAACTACACAGCAACGATTTATCTGGCCGGCGACATCAACGCTGATCGACAAATCGACGCCGACGACAGCACGCTGTTCGCCGCGGCCTTTGGCAGCACGATCGGAGACGCAAACTACACGATCGCTGCCGATGCCGACCGCGACGGCGATGTTGACGCGCAAGACCGTGCCGCCGTGCTGTCCACCTTTGGCTTCGTTGCCAACCGCGCTCCCGATGATTGACACGACCGCAGACCCCATCGTCGTTCGCGGCACCAATCCCGTCACGATCGCAACGGCTGATTTCGTGGACGACGGTGAGGGTGATGCCACGTTCGTATCGGTCGACACGAACGACGCCACGGCAATCCGTTCTGGGTGGCGGCCTCATTCGATTCATGCCTGCCAATGATACCGCCAGCCTATCACTAACGGCTGACGATGGCTTATTGGCAAGCGATGCGGTCGGTTTGCCGATCGAATATCAATCAGTCGATTATGTTCGCCTGCGAATCCCCGACCGCGATCCGCTTTTGAATCCGTGGCCAGACGAAAACGTTGTTCGTCTTTGGCGAATTGGCCGATGGAACAACAGAACTGATACCCGTTGATGAACTCACATTTCAGTTCGGATGATCCCGACGTTGCCGCGGTGACTGACCGCGGGTTGATCATTGGCGACTAACATCGGATCGGCCACGATCGTGGTGTCCTCCGCCGGACTCAATGCGGCGACTGCGGTTTCGGTTGGCTTCGCTGATGAACGAGTGATCTCCGTATTCCCCGCCAGCTATGCTTTGACAGATCAAGAAACACGGCAATATCAAGTTCGTCAGCAAACCGATGACGGCGTTGTTGACTTGGCGGCCGACCCTGGCACGTCCTATATCATTTCGGACCCGTCGGTCGTCTCAATTGATGCCAATGGTCTGCTGGCGGCACTTTCGGCCGGCATGACCGAAGTCACGGTGGTTAATGGTGGGCGTAGCTTTGTCACGACGATGACCATCACCACGCCTCAGGCTAGTGGTTCACAAGTTGGCGACGCTGGTGGCGTGGTTGTGGGTGATGGAATCGAAGTCGGCATCCCGGCCGGTGCCTACGCCGAGCCGGTGACCGTCAACGTCCGCGAAGTCCCGCTGGGAGATTTTCCATACGCTCCACCGGAGGGCTGGGCGGGAACGTTCGGGCTAAGCATCGAAACCGATGGCATTGATGCTGATCAACCGCTTAGCGTGGCGATCCCCGCCCCGGACGGGTCTGCTCCCGGAGATCCAATCTATTTATTCCAACCGGTCGATGTTCCGCTCGAAGGTGGCGGTGTCGATTCCAGTTGGATGTTGATTGATTCAATGATGGTCGGTGATGACGGCTTGGCCCGTACGACATCGCTGCCGAACATCGGTATCAAGAACCGCCGGTTGGCGGGACGCGGTGGTATCTCCGCTAAACCGACGCTCGGTGGTGCGCTGATGGCGGCTTCCCCGGGTTCTCTGCTGGGTTTGATCGCGGGTCAACACGATTTAGACACCCGTGCTCAAACCTATACGAACTTCAATGCGCGAAGCAGCGTGACGATCGTGCAAATGGATGCAACCGGTGACCTGGGTGGAAACGATGCATTTTACGTGTTTCCCGGTCTCGATTTCGACTTCTTAGTTCCCGCGATTCCTCGATTCGACTACACGATGTCGTTCCTTTCGGCCCAACCGAACGGACTTTCGCTGATCAGTTCGAATCAAGTTCAGGTAGCCCCTGGTGAAACCGCTGGATTCATCGCACCGATCAAACCAAGAACCGTCAACACGACGGTGACAGCACCGATCGATCACCCGCGCCGCGGTCACCTTCGAAGGGAATGGTGGTCCAATCGGTCCACGTTTGGAGATCACCGGAAAAGACTTCACTTTCGAGAATCCTTATCGCGACGGCGGGGACCTCGGTAAAAACCTCGAGGATCTGTTCGTCACGATCGAAGTCGGCGGTCGTGACTTTGTGAAAGAGAACGGCGAACTGGAAATACTGGGTGGACGCGACATCATCATTGATGGCGAAGATATGAGCCTCAGTGGCGATAAATTGACAGTGCCGATTCCGGCTGGCGTGATGATTGGCGGGACCACGATCACCGTCAATCGTCCGATGAACTTACCTCAAGACGGATTCTTTCGCCGTCAGGTGATCTCCAGCAGCCCGATCATTCCACTTGGGGACGGGCGTTATGGTTTCTCCGTCTCGGCAGCCGACGACACAGTGACTGTGATTAACCTGACCGCGACGGTCGATTCGGCAAATTCGGCCGGCCAGCAGCGGCGTCCAAAAGTTGTCGCTCATATCCCGTTGGGCGTTGGAACTGAGGGTCGTGAAGAAGCAACCGAAGCGCCACGTAAGAGCATTCCGTCGGCCGACGGTTCTCTGCTGTACGTTACGTTGCAAAGCGGCGGAGCGATCGCCGTCGTCGATGCGGTCGCATTGCAAGAAGTGGACACCCAGCCGCATGATCCGGACCGACCAAGCGAAACCGTAGGTATCCAACCGATCAAGCTTCCCGATTCGGCCAAACCGTTTGATCTGACCACCGACCCCAGTGGAGACTATCTGTTCGTTAGCGATTTGGCCAAATCGGCAATGTATGTGATCGATATTGATCGATTCTCGCCGACGTTCCACCAGTTACTGGGAACGATCAACTTCGGCGCCGCGCGAGGTGGCGGAGTGACATACGGGTTGCTGGGGCTGCGCGGATTGGCGGTCAGCGCCGATGGCAAGAACTTGTTTGTGGCTGCTCCGGCGCAAGACCTGCATCAGCCGCAGACCGGCCAACAAGGTGCGCTACTGCGGGTGTCGCTCGAGGCGCTGCGCGAACGGACTCTATTGGGTGCTGGTCGCGACGATTCCGAGGCGGTATTGCCGCTCACTTTTGATCCCAATGATTCCAGCGCGGTCATTCCGGTTGGTCCGGCTCCATTCGAGATCACCGCATCGGACGACCCCAATGTGATGTTGGTGACCGACCGCATCGATGACAACCGAGCCTTAGGGGTCGTGCGACAGGTGGAAACGATTGATGGCATGATCGAATTTGAAGTCGATTTTGTCTCCGTGGCCAAATTCGGCCAGATTCCGCGGCTGGTTGAGGGCCGTGACACCCATGCGTTCGCGGTCAGCAATGCACAAGGGGTGACCTTTGTTCCCGAAAACAGTTTGCAACCGTTGTTGGCCACCGACACGGACGATGGCAGCCATCCAGCCTACGCTTTGATCACGGGCTACAACGCATTGAAGTTGGGTGATCCGAAGAAGGACCCCGGCGTCGCGCCATTCCAGGCTTACAACGTTCTTTTCGATCCCGATTTGGACGGCCGATTCAAAACCGTTACAGCACCTGTCGGAGCTGGCGGCACCATCGGAATCATTCGCAATCCCTTGGGAGACTTTACCGATCCTGAAGGACTGGATGTGCCGCGGATTGTCGCGGCAACGCGGCCGATCCAGGCCGGTTTCCCAGATGACCTCGCCGCTTCCATCCAAACCGGCACCGTCATTGCGCCTTTCCAAGCAACCAACTCCGTCTTCGCCTACGACCTGGCTGGGATCATTCGCGAAATCGAATCCCAGGTTGACACAGGCGTCTTGCCGCTGTGGAGTCAGTTTGTCGAGGACCGACCGGAGAATGATCCTGCCGCGGCTACGAGGGAATTGAGCCGGATCTTGCGCGGACCGCTATCGACGGTCCCGATCGATGCGCTCAATCCAAATATCGCAATCGCTGCCGACTATCGCTACTACGGCGAGACGCAAGTCGGCTACGGAATCCCGCCGGAAGATCCGTTTGGCGGCGAGCCGAACAACTACGTACCGATTGATGTCAATGCGAATCCCTTGACCAACGCCATTCCGCGTGGCGTGTCTGTCCAACCGGGGTTGACCAAAGAGTTGATTCAGTTGGTGCCGACACCCTTTGGCCAAAGAGTTGGTTTGCAAGCATTCCCGACGGAAGCAGCGAAGGTCGAAGCCGGCCGATTTGCCGAGGCTGAAATTCACACCGGTGCGTTATCCGACGCGCACGAACTGGTGACCTACTTGTCCCAGAACGTGCAGCGATCGCTCACGCTGAAATACGATTCGTTGCGGGCCGAGCCGCGCACGTTGCAGTACTTCCAAATCGCCAATATGAGCAATTTGAAAAAGGATCTCGGGCCGGAGGATCTGATTAGCGTCTCCATGACAGCGATCAGCGACGATCTACGTTTTCGTCCCAATGGTGTTGATCCTGACGATCCGGTGTTTGCCGGCTCTGGATTGAACGGTGGTGAAGCATTATTCAAACCGGGCGAAATTGAACAGGGCAACGGATATGGTGCCGGAATTCCGATTGATTTCCGCGAAGCGCCAACGGGTCTATACAACCTTCGTATCGAAGCCGGAGTGTTGAAACGAACTGGTAGTGGCTATCGACTGGGGACCGCGATCGACCAATTGGAACCGCTAGCGGTGGTCAACGGCACCGAAAATATCTTCGGTGCCGGTTGGGGATTGGAAGGATTATTGCGGCTATACGCTGGACCGGACGGAGCGTTGTTGGTTGATGGCAACGGTACCGAGTCGATTTTCTTGAGCCCCGAGGAACCGGGCCAACCCTACACTCCTATTGCCAATGACCACTCCCGATTGATCTTTGAAGATGGAGCATTCAAGCGACGACTGCTTGATGGCACCGTCCAAATTTTCGACAACAAAGGGCGACTGACGAGTACCAGTGATCGAAACGGTAACGAAGTCAAGTATGAATATGATGGCGAAAAACTGATCAAGATGACCGATCCAGTTGGACTGGAAACCACATTCACATACGCCGGCGATTACGTTTCAACCATTACCGATCCAGCTGGACGCGTCACACGGTTGGAGCACGATGGCGCCCGCTTGATCAAGATTACCGACCCGGACGGAACGTTCCGTACTTTCGGATACGAGCCGCAAAAAGCGTTTGATGACACGGCGGAAGACCCCTTCGAGAATCTGATCACTGAACAAACACTCAAACGCGGTGGTCCCAGCCCTGGTCCGGCGGAAACGGAGTCTGGATTCGAAGAGAAATACGAATACGACGCTTTTGGCCGCGTGCGTGGTGGAACGCGAGTCGATGGCCGTAACTTTACGCTGAAACCGGCTCAGGTATTAGGTTCGGAATTGCCCAAAGACTTCCGCACGCTGGCGGACATTCCTGACTTAAATGAACTGACCAACGATGACCGGGAAAAACGCCCCAACGATATCGTCGGGCATTGGTGTGGTCCAATTATCGAACCGGACCAGACCGACGATCGCAATGGTACTCAGTACTTAGCCGAAGCCGAATACCTGGATCACAATGGGCGGGAGTATGAGTACTTCATGGACGGCTTCGGTTCGCTGATCGAACGTAAAGACGATGGGTCGAGCCGTCAAACGTTGCGATCACCACAAAACACCGCGATCATGGCGGAGATCGCACCGGGCGGAAACGTGACTTGCTATGAACGCGACGAATTCGACAACGTCACGAAGATCACGCGTTTCCCCGATGGATTGAGCGGCCCCAGAGCGATTGAAGAATTCCGCTACGACACTGAGAAAGCCAACCAACTGGAGTTTCGCCGCGATGAAGTCGGTCGCACATTCACTTACACGTTGGATGCGGCTGGAAATCGAACTGGCGAAACCGTTACCGATCCATCCGCACCCGAAGGCAGCCCGTCATCGATCAGCCGCAGTTTCAGCTACGACTCCGCCGGCTTGATTACGTCGCAATCGGATGGTCGCGGCAACCAGGTTAGTTACTCGTACGATAGCCAGGGCCGGCTAAAAACGATTGTTTATTCAGACGGCACTCAGACCTATACCTACGACGGTGTGCCAGGAAACATCGCTTCGATCACCGACCCGGCTGGTGATAAGTTGTCCTACCAGTACGACGTGATGGGACGACTGATTGAAACCTCCTACACCGAGTCGATCGATGATGGGTCGTACAGTGAAACACGCCGATACGACGCGCATGGCAATCTGCGCGAACTCAAGGACTACAACGGCAATATCACGATCTGGGAATACGACAAACTGGATCGGCCGGACAAACGCGTCGATGCCTTTGGAACGCTGGACATTGAAACCTTGTACGCCTACCGCCCACCCACGGACGCCTACAGCGTTGTGACGGGTCAAGACTATGAGTATTCATTCCGGCGTGATGGCGAAGGGCATTGGACTGGACAAGTATTCGACGGTGATGGATTGTTGATCGCCGAGTACGACGAGTTCGGACGCGCAACCCGGCACGCGTACGATGTCCATCAAAATTTGGATCTGACCACTCTGCCAGACGGCTCTGTCATTGACTTCACCTTCGATCAAATCGGACGCATGAAGGCATCCTCTGGTCCCGCCGCCGGTCGGAACATCATCAGGTATGAATACGATTTGGCGAATCGGTTAACCAAATCAACTCAAGTTAATGCCAAAACGGGTGATCAAGCCACCGAGTACACGTACAACCTGTTTGATCTAGCGGGCAAGATAGTCGATGCCGAAGGCGTCGAACATCAACAACATTTTGATCGATCCGGCAACGTGACCTCCGTTATCACAGCGGCAGGCACCGAAGATGAGTTCATCGTTGACATGTCTTACGACGCTCGGAATCGTCTGTGGACCCGCACCGAAGGCGGCGTCGCCACGACAACGTTTAGCTACTACCCAGACGGCACGCTGGAAAAGACCATTGACGCCCGCGGTGGCGAAACCGTCCTGGTAAACGGCACGCTGGACTCGATTTTGTCATCCACCGATGCCGAAGATCGAATCTCCCATTTTCACTACGACGGCGTCGGCAATTTGATCGCCATGGTCGATGCGCGGGGCGAGAGCCGTGATGATGCCCAATATCGCATCAACTACGAGTACGACGAAGCCAATCGGCAAATCATGGTCACCAACGCCAATGGCGAAACGACCAAGTACGAGTACGACGACACGGGCAACCAGACCAAAGTTATCTCAGCATGCGCGGCGACGGTTGGGGACGAAGCGGCAACGACGGAGATGGTCTATGACGCCGCCGGAAATCTAATCGAGTTGAAAGAGCCCGAACAGCGACGCCTAGTCTTTGCGTACGACGACGATTTCAACTATCGCATCTCCGAGGAGATCTACGACGGGGACCTGCTGCAGCGACGCACCGAGTGGGATTATGCCCCTGACGGACGCATCAAATCCATGACCGACGCGCTGAGTCGTAAAACCTTCTACACTTACGATCCGTCCGGCAATTTGATCACCACGCAAGATCCGCGGGGCAATGCATATCGCACCGAGTACACTCACGACCGATTGAATCGTCAACGGACCATGACACTGGCCACCGGGCGACCCGAAAAGGCGACCTGGAAAACGGACTACAACAAGGCCGGGCTGTTGTCTGTTGAAACCGATCCGCTTGATCTACAAACGATCTATGCGTACGACGCCCAGCAACACCTTGCTTCAATCACAACGAAGGGCATGGACGGACTGGAGTTTGTAGAAAAATACACCTACGACACGCTGGGATACCTTCGATCATTCACGGACGCGCGAGGTGATTTCTATACGACCACCTACAGCGTTGACTTGGTTGGTCAGGTGCTTTCCGAATCGGGCGTCAGCGGTGTGGCTGACAATCCAAATCCCTACACGATTGATTTCACCTACGATCCAATCGGTAACCTAAAAACGTCTTCCGATCCACGCGACAATAGCTTTCTGACGACGTTTGAGTACGACAATGTTGGACGTAGAATTAGCGAAGAAGACGCGAACGGCGACGTCGTGCATTACGCGTACGATGAAACCGGAAACCTGATCGCGGTAACCGATCCGCGTGGAGGGCCGGGTGACGCCGAGTTCACGACCATCTACGAATATGACCTCCTGAATCGCCAAACCGGTGTTCAAGTTCCTGGTCTTGGGATGGCTTGCACCGTCTATGACGCGGTTGGCAACGTTGTCGGCTGAAGTCGATCCCGGTGCGGGTTTGGCAACTTGCCTGAATTTGGAGGTTTCTGAGGGTACGCCTTATGCGACCACTTACCAGTACAACTCCGTTGGCTATCTGACCGAAGTCACCGACGCGGAAGGCAATCGTACGGTTTACTCCGATCACGATGGCGTCGGCAACGTGGGCAAGATTACCGATGCTCGTGGCTTTGAGACCGCTTTTTCATACGATGGACTCGATCATGTGACCTCAATTACCCGCGACATCGGCCCATTGGGTGATCAGCAGGCCGTCGAAAATTTCCAGTACGATGCACTTGGAAATCTACGTCGGTCAACGGATGCGCGTGGTGAGGAATACGAATCGCGATATGAGTATGACAGTCATTACCGGCTGACCGCCTTTGAGCAGGAATTGGTCTTTAACGGTGACGACGCCTTGCGATCGACCTTCGGTTACGACCAAGTTGGTAATCTGATTTCGTCAACCGATCCGCGCGGCGAGTTCTACACGACGACATTTGTTGTGGACGCGGGGGGGCGGGTTGTCCAAGAAATTGTGCCGACCGGCACGGAAAGCGATCCCGGGACTCCGGCAGTCTTTACTCGAGAGTATGACGAAGCCGGGAATTTGATCGCCGAAGGTGACTCACGTGGTGAAGGATACACCCAGCGTTACCGATACGATAAGGTCGGCCGCATGGATCAAATCATTCGTCCCACAGGATCGAATGGCAATCGCGGCCCTGATGCAGTGACCGAGTTCGATTTCGATGCGGCGGGCAATGTGATCAAGATTTTGCATCCGCGCAGCAATGCCGACGGCGAGCGATTCGAGCAGACATATGACTACAACGGTCGCGGAACTCTCAATTTCCAAATCGATGCCGTCGGAAATCGTACGGACTATGGATATGACGATGCCGGCAATATCAGCACGCTCACACAAGCTGGTGGCGAATTCGCCGATACGCGTGTCACCACATTCGAATACGACCAACTGAACCGAATTCGCTTCGAACGACTCGGTGGTCGCGAAACAGAGCATCGGTACGACGAAACGGGGAACCCGACCTACCTGGCCGGACCATTCACCGATATCGATGGTCAACTGCTAACGACGACGATGTCTTACGACGCGCAGGGGTTCTTGATCGCGACGACGGACCCGGCTGACTACGTGCATCGAATCGAACGAGATGAAGTGGGGAACATCATTGCCCGCATTGATCCGCGTGGCGACTACTATCGCACGGTAATCGAATATGACGGCGCAAACCGTCCGAGAACCCAATCAGAACCGACCGGCACCGAAAGTGATCCGGGGAACGCTTGACGACCCAATTCGAATACGACGGTGCCGACAATCGCACCAAAATAGTCGATCCGCGTGGCGAACAGTTTGCCACCATCTTTACGTTCGACGCACAGAACTTCTTGGTAGCGACGGATGGCGCTGATGGCACCCCTGAAAGCATAACTCGCAACGTTGAACGATTCGAATACGACATCATGGGCAACATCACGAAATCGATTGATGCACGTGGCGAACCATTTGCCACAGTGCAGACTTACGATTTCCAAAACAACTTGGTGACCCGCACGTTTGCTGGCGATGAATTGCCGGGGTCCAATACCGAGGAGTTCCACTATGACGGCGCCGGCAACCTGATTGTTATGTTTCATTAGCCGACTCCGGAACTGATACGAGCATGTCCTACGACGGTGTCGGTCGCTTGGTGGAGACCATCAATCCGGTCGGTGAAATTACCAAGATCGACTACGACGCATTTGGCAACACGGTGGTGTCCAGCAACTATTTGGGAACCACACAGGCTAGATACGACCAATTTGATCGATTGGTCGAGGAAACAGATGCGATTGGTGACATCCGCTCATTTGACTACACCAATGACAGTCAGATCCGTGAAACGGTGTCAGGAGCTGGGGCTTCGGGTACGTCCAGTCTGGTATCGATTGTGGACTTGGATCCCTTAGGTCGGGTCGTTAAGCAATCCGATGCTGCTGGGTCTAGTCGAACCATCGATTACGATGGAGTTGGAAATCAGATCCGTACGGTTGATCGTCGGGGAATGATCGTCGAAACCGTGTTTGACGCGCGTAATGTACCGCTGAGCATCACCGAAGCCGCGGAAACCGATATCGCCGCCACCACGACGTTGGAATACGACAATCTGACAAGGTTGATCAAGGAAACGGATCCGCGTGGTGAGTTCTTTGCGGTGACATATGTTTATGACAACCTTGGGCGTGTCATCGAACAACATACGCCGACCGGGACTCCGGATCAGCAAGGTATCAATACGACAGGTTTTGACGCCGCCGTGCATCAATGGCGGTACACGCCAACCGGCAATCTCGATTACGAAATTCCGGCAGGTGGCGAGGACTATCGAGTCGACTACTCCTACGACCCGATGGACCGTCCGTCGGGGCGATCTTTCAAGGCATATGTCGGCGGCCAGTACGTTGACGCCAGCGAATCGTATGTCTACGACACCGCCGGTCGGCTAAGGGAGTCGGTTGACGCGGCGGGGTATCGGACGCTTCAGGAGTTCGATCCAATCGGGCGGATCACCAGCCAGTCGAACCAAATCGAAGGCATCGGCGGACTTGATTCCACCACGTGGGCTTATGAAAACAATGCGCTGGGAACGCGAGTCGAGAAATTCGGACCCGATGGCACATCGGTTGAATTGACTCAGTATGACCAACTAGGCCGGGTCAGTGAGTTTCAGACGCTTGCGCGCCAGCCGATTAGCTATAGCTACGATGCGCACGGCTTAGTCGAGACGGAAACGGTTGGTTCGCTGACGACCAATTACGCATATGACCAGCGCGGCTACCTGACCACCGAAACGGATCCAGCCGGTTTCGAAACGAGTTATACGTTTGACGCTGAAGGCAACATGACATCGCGTCGTGAGGCGGGCTTAACCGAACGCGCAGCGGTGGCAATATGACTTGCGTGGGCGATTGGAAGAAATGACCGAGCCCGACGGCTCGACTACCATTTACCAGTATGACGCGGCGGGCTATGTAACGTCGGTTACCGACGATTCTGGTGGCGTTACCTCATACGATCGCGACTACTTCGGCCAAGCGTGGACGGTCACCAACGAATTCGGGACGCGACCCACCGCTATGATCCGGTCGGCAATCAAGTCTTTAGCCAAGACCGCAACGGCCGCGTGATTCAGCGTGACTTCAACAATAGCAATCAATTGGTGGAAGAGCGTTGGTTGGGCGACGATCAAACTGTGATCGAGACGCTTAGTTTTGATCATACGATCGACGGATTGCTAAGTCGGTTCCAGCAGGGGACCGATGTGGGCACTCGGGTCTACACCAACGACGCCTACCGACAAGTTGCCGGCGAAACAACCAATCACGTTCCTGAGGTTGGACCGATTGTGATGTCAATCGGATACGACTCGCTGCGCCGTCGCGCTTCATCCTCGTGGCAGGTCGATGGAGCCGAGATCATCGAACAAACTCGCCGTTATAACGATTCACTTGGCCGGTTGGATCAAGTGACGCAAACCGGATCGGCGGTCACTGACAAGACGGTCACTTGGGCTTATCAACCTGGGCTCGATCAACCGGCGACTCTAACTCGGGCCAGTGCGGCCGCGGATGCCGTCGATGTAATCAGCGCTTACGGCTACGATTCCCGTGGCATGGTGCAAACCTTGACCCATACGGGTGTCGCCGCCCTGAATCAATACACGATGGGTTACGACGGTGCCGGTCGGATGATCTCACGCGTCGATGCGTTTGATGCGGCGGCATTCACCTATGATGACGCGGGGCAACTATTGACCGCGACTCATACGCAGGACAGCCTAGCCGATGAGATTTATGCGTACGGCAGCGATGGGAACCGAAGTAGTTCTCATACACAATCCGAAACGCTGGAATATGAAGGGCAAAGTAGGCTGGTCAGCGATGGTGTTCGTTCTTATGCCTACGATAACGAAGGCAACTTAATCGAACAGATCGAAATCGAATCGGGACGGACCAGCCAATTCGATTACGACCACCGCAATCGATTGACTGAGATTCGAGTGGTCGAAAATGACGAAGTCGTGCGGCGTTTCGAGTTCGTTTATGATGCCGTGAACCGCCGCATTGAGATGGTTACGGATGACACCCCCGCCGGTGGCGTCCTGACCAGTCAGTCTTTCGCGTACGACGGTCAAGACGTGGCCTTGGAGTATCATTCCGTCGATGGAGCGACACCAGATTTAGATGCCGTGAATCTGTTCGGCCCCGGGACCGATCAAGTCCTGGCCGTTGATGATTCCGATGGGCAAGTCTTATGGCTGCTGGCCGATGCTTACGGAACGGTCCGTGATGTCGCCCACGATGAGGGTACGCTCGCCAATCACATCACTCTCGACAGTTTCGGCAATGTTATCGAGCAAACGGATGAATCGTTCGCTGTGCGTTATCTGTTAGCCGGGCGCGAATACGATGCCGAGACAGGTTTGTACTACTTGCGGGCAAGATACCTTGATCCGGTCACCGGACGATTCATCTCCACCGATCCACTGGGTCCGATCGGTGGTGACATCAATGGCTACCGCTATGCATTGAACAGCCCAATCCAACTGAGCGACCCCACCGGCTTGCTCGTCGGGCACATGCCAGTGGCCTGGGGCTCGGGCTACCAGCCGCCTCTGCTATCTGAAGGGGCCCAGTTCGCGATGCAGGTCGCGGGAGAGCTAGACGATGCGGTGGGACGCGTTTGGGATACGCTTGAAAACGACCGCCACGATCGGTGCCGATTTTCTGGCGATTTCGGTCCAGGCCACCGCCGGGATTGTCGAACGAAGATTTTGTGACGATTGGGGATTATTGGCAGCGAGAGTTTCGTGGCGAAGAACAGATCGAAGACTTGCTGCCGGCGCTTGGCGGCGTTATCGCTAGTTCGGTTGGTGCGGTGGCCGGATTTGCGGTAGGCGGTCCGGGTGGCGCATTCGCGGGCGCATCGTTGGCCGGATCGATTTACGGCGCGGCAGTCTCCGGTGCGGTCATTGGTATTGGCATTGATCGTCAGGATGCGGCACAGACTGCCGACGGTGTGGTCGGTTTTCTCTTCTCGGCGTTGGGAGCCGCCGGCAGTTTCAAGGCGTTGGGGGTCGCAAAAACAGCCAAGGCAACGAAAACGTCTGGCCACCCGAAACGGAGTAGTGCTGAATCCGACACGCCAACACAAAACAAGCAAGTCGATTCTCAAAGCGCTTCAAAACAGGCACAAGGCGATCGTCCTGTTGGAGCAACTAAAACGCAAAAACAACAACAGATACAACGCAAGCGGCAACGTGATCAGCCAGCCGATGATTTTGACGCGACTCGGCAACGATTGGCCGCCCAAGTTCGCGACGAGCAACCGATCACATCGGCATCCTCCTCCGATCCGCCCAAAAATCCGCCGACCCAACCACGTGACGCGGCGGCCGGCGGTGGTGGCGACGATAGCGTTCGTCGCGCACTTGAAAATAGTCGTCGCACCCAGAAACAGATCAGTGACCGAACGCCTAAATTGCCTCCGGGCAATCCGAAAGCCGTCATGGCTGCCCAGCGTGCATCGCGAGGCAATCAAGGCCTAGGAACGCGGCGTCCGAAGCTGCCGCCGCGGTCAGAAACCTCTGCTCCGCCGACGGCTGCCGCAAGAGCAAACAATACCGCGGCAAGTATCGGAGACAACGTACCCACGCAACCAAAGTCGCTCTGGGACCGCAGCGGTCAGCCCGCTCCGCCACCACCGCGATCCTTGGCTACCGAACCGCCGGTGACGCCATCTCAGTATAAAAGTCGGGGACCAAGAAGCGATAAGGATATCGCCATCGGAAAATCTCGCCATCCCGATGCTCAGATTCGCAGTTTTCTTGAAGAAATTCGACAGATCTCGGGGATCTCCAGAATCCAGGCGTTGGATGTCACCGCGAAATTTGCGCAACTGAAACGCACTGCGATCAGTCCCAACTTGCAAGAGAATCTAAGTACGCCGTTTTTCAATCGAGATCTTGCAGATTCGATTCGTAGGCTAAATTTGACAGACAAGTCAAAAGCAAGTGTGAAAGCCGTGTTCGAAAAGAACATGGGGAAATCCGAGTTGGGTAGGTTAATCGGTTCCAGACACGTTCCAAAGACGAAGCCAGGTCCGATCGACTCGACGCCAACCCTTCGGTCCGCCGCGGAAACTCGAATCGGCGGCAACCGATCGTTCATCCAAAACGCGAAACGCAGTATTAGTCGGGCGCAATTACGCATCAACGAACTGTTGATTGACGCGTCGGACAAGCTTCCGATCCCTGTCGTCCAGCAAGCAATGAAGTTTGCGAAGTCCGCCGATGTGAACGCCGGCGGATCGATCTTCGGACGGTTTCGAGGGCCCGAGGAGGTGCTTGGAAGCCATCTGCGCAGTCTTCATAACAGCATCGCCAATTTTAAAACCCAGATTCGCAACCTGAATCGAAAGATTGCCGACGATCAGTTACTGATCCGATCGCTGGAAACTAAGATCCCGAGAGACCAATTGAGACGATTAGACTTTGAACGTCTATCAAAGCGGATCGCGGAGCAAAACCGTACCCGACGGGTCCAGCAAGAGTTGACCGCAAAGTATGGTGCGCACCCGGCCGACTCTCTGCCCAGTACCAAGCTGCAAACGGTTCAAGCGGTTCAGAAGGGCGGTGTTGAATTAGGTCAATATGCTGATGGCCCGTATTTGGAGGTTATCACCGCTGCAAGCGGAAAGTTCAATTACTTCAGCCAAACGATTGACTCTTCAACTTCCAATGCAATCGGCAGGTTCCTCGATAATCTACCCGGTGCTGATGGCAATGTTTATCCGGTCTTGTTGCAATCCGATGTTGAATCTCTCACCGATTTCATTGAGCCGTCGCATCGCGAAAGTGAACGAATCGATCTACGCGACTACGCCGCGGACGCGATCACGGCGTTCTCTGGCATCCTACTGCCGTGGCAGCAAACCGATTTGCTCGACTCAATCGACTTCGTGTGGAAAGATCTTCCCGGCGGACAGCTTGGCCATGGTTTATGGTTGCCGACCGATGATGGCGATTGGCGATTCGAAATCGCCGTTGATATTGACGCAGACGGGCATGGCTGGTTTATCGATTCGACGCCTTGGGAAGATTCCGAGTTCGATTCGGAATCTGGCTCGCATGATTCGGATTTCGATTTGCTCACCGTACTGCGACACGAACTGGGCCACGCGATCGGCTTCGGAGCCATTTATGAAGCGTTTGCCGATCAGGTCGAAGTCGATGCGAATGACCAGACTTGGTACAGAATCGACGATCGCTGGATCGCTCTTGATGAGTCCGGAAACGAGCTTGATCCAACCGTTCATGCCGACCAATTGATGGCGGCCACTCTATCGCCTGGTCAGCGAAAGGATCTGGGCGATATCGACCAAAGCATCTTCCGAGACATCGTACGCAATCACGGTATCCCAGACGGCAAGAACCTAATGGGCGGCGCGTTCCTGCATTCCGACAGCCATTTGGGCAATCACGGTGGTTTCGTGCTAATGGCATCCAATGAGATCGATGCTCTAAATGCCGGACCACCGCCGAGCTTAGCCAACAGTGACTTTGCCATCAGCGACTCGGCAGCCAATGGTTTTCAATGGCGGACGATCGGTGATGTTTCGATCGCTAATGGTATCGCCACCATCAGCGAAGACGTTGGCATGATCAGCGATCTGTCGCAGACGTTTGTGGTGCCTCAGGGTGTCAATCAGATTTCATTCACGCTCGGTGGATTGAATCTGGATGTTGGCTCGGGTGTTCATCCTCCCGAGGCGTTCGAAGTTTCACTGTTGGATGCCTTGACGACGAGTTCGTTGTTTGGCGAAACAACGGGATCAAGCCGGTGGCGACGCGTTGCTGAACATCCAAGCGGGTGGCATGACCTACTTTGCTGATGACGTTCGCGTTGCCGGCCTGGCCGCAAGTGGCGAAATGCTGGATCTGAGCAGCTGAGTCGATCAATGTCATCGTGCCGATTCCCGAATCGGCTGCCGGCAAGACGGCGACGCTTGTACTTTGACCTGATTGGCTTCGGTGATGATGCCAGTAGCGTACAGGTCAGCAACATCGAACTCGACGCCTTGACCGTGAGTTGGCAAAACCCGATCAACCGATTCGACGTTACCGATTCGGATGGCATCAACGCCACTGATGCCTTGGTGATTATCAATGAACTAGCTAACCAGACGGTCCACGATCCGGCGACCAGCGAACTGTTCGAGATTACTGACACGGTCGGACCACCACCGTTCTACGATGTCAACGGTGACGGGAAAATCACCGCAGTCGATGCCTTGCAAGTCATCAACGCAATGGAGCGGGGAACAGGCGAGATCGATCTGTCTTGGCAGAATCCGGTCGACCGTTTCGATGTGAACGACGACGACGGCGTGAGTGCAGTCGATGCGTTGATGATCGTGAACGAGCTTCGCAATGCAAAGGTTTACAATCCAGCATCTGGACAGCTTCCCGCGGTTACCGACGATGTCGGACCAGCACCGTTTTACGATGTCAGTGGGGATGGCAAGCTGAGTGCCGTCGATGCGATCCAAGTGATCAACGAAATCGCCCGGCGCGACAAGGCCGAGCCGGAACTATTTGATTTGGCGCTATTGGATTTAGAGGAGAATGATTGATCAATCGATCAGCCGCCGGGCGCTAGCACCTGGTTCGGTGCCCGCGCAACCCAGGCGGACGGGAACCGGGTGCTTATTCCGGCCAATCCAAATGTTGATGCAGAAATCGATAAGTGCCTTGGCCGTTGATGGTGTGTGGTCCGTCAAAGAACTCAATCTCGGTTTTGTCGCCGATTCCTAACTTGTTGTAGTGACGCCGTACCTTGGCGTACTCGAAGGCAACCCATTCGTCGATCCCGACTCCGTCATCATGTCCGCGCTCGACCATGAATGGCCGCGGTGACGATCAGCATCGCCAATTCTGCATAGTTAGCAACGTGCGCCATGTTCCATTCGAAGATCTCGTACTCTCCGGTCCATAAATAGCTAAACGGTGCATCAACCGAGGCGTTCTTACTGACCCATTCGTTGAAGTCGGCGCTGCAGATTGACAAACAATAGCCAGGCTCCGTTTCCGACGGCACCAAAAAGGGTGGCACTCGCATTGCCGTCTTGCCGCCGTAGGACAACCCATAAAATCCGATTCGATCACGATCGACGTTCGGCAACGACGCCAACCAACGCAGAGTCACCAAATGCTGCGGAATGATATAGCTGAATAGTGAACGACCGAGTGGGTTTGATTTCCGTTGGAGAGTTCGGAACTTGTCCTGCCCCCGATACGGATTCTGCGGCGCATAGACAATGAAACCACGCTTGGTCAATTCGACACTCATCGCCTTGTAGTAGTGGTAGTCTTTCGAATCAGGGCCGCCAATGGTTGACATCGGTGTCCCTTCGAGTCCATGTTGGCAAACAACGACGGGTCGCTTGTCGTTCGGCTGCAGGTTCGTTGGTAACAGCAACACCCCGCTCGCGATCACGCCGGGATAAACGTCAAGCACCACTTCATATCCGGTGAACTCCGGTTCCTCCATGATCATTCGTGTACGGGGGTTGGCCGGAATCGTCGGCGTCGGCAGGCGTCCGATCAAATCTTCATAAACCTGTTGGCGGACCGAGTTGATCGAATCTTCCCAGCGATCAATCGACGACCGATCGATGGCGGCGAACCGGCGATCGCGAGTGCGATGACTTTGCCGCAACAGATGTTGAGTGAAATCGACTAATTCCCCGACTTGGCGTTGCTGGCGACGGTCAATCAGCGAACTAGGGGGATTCACGGCAAGAGCACGCGGACGATCAGAGAACTGCGCTGCTCGACCCGTGATCGATTCGATCCATTGGGCGACAACCTTTCCCGGCAACGCGGTTGTGTCAGTTCCGCTGGGAATCAGCGTCAACCAATCAACCGAGCGGTCGGTCGCACCGCTTTGCCAAATCCGCTTGGCGCGTTCGATTTCATGTTCCACCGAATCCCGATTCAGGCGTCGAATCGATCCCGGCGCTGCGACCTGACGATTCACTTTGACCGGCTCAATGACCTCGGGAATCTGCGGCGTTGCTTCGATCCACAACGATCGCGGTGCGATCAGGTTGGCCAGTTCTGCGTCACCGAATTCGGTCAACAACGACCAGACATTGCGATCGATCGGTTCCTGCCAAAGGCGTTCTCGTTGATCAAAGTATCCGCTTACCAAGGTGGCATCAATTCGGGTGTCTAACGCACCGCTATAGAGTGCCAACAAGCCTCCTTCGCTGACTCCGGCGACCGCGATTGGCAAGTCGGCTCCTTGCTGATTCGCTTCATCGAAATAGTCAACGGCAGCTAAAACCTTCTGGACCTCATAGCCGATCACATGCCGGCCAACTTCAAAGGCTTGGCGGTACACGAACTCCCGATGCGAAAGATTCGTCTTCTTCGCCAATCGCTGGATTTGCACTGAATTTGTAGTCGCGATTGATCAGCGTCGGCACCAGAACTTCGCAACCCAGTCCCGCCAGGTCCGCCGCAAAAGTTGTCGGCGACCCTTGCAGACCCGCGATCATTTCTGGAGTCCAAACCGCATCGGGTATTGCGACGACACGGGCTACCGAATCGCCAATCGGACGCAGCCAAAGTCCTTCCGCGGTCACACCCTCTAGTACTTGCCAGCGGACAGCGTCAATCGTGTAGCTGTCGTTCGCGGCGATTCGTGACGGTTGTTCGTCGGTTGTAATCAACTGGATTGGCGAGGATCCGACGCGACGATCAACGGCACCAATGGCTTGCAGGAATCGCTGTCGAGTTTGCTCGTTCGGATGGGGTCGTGATTTCCGGGCTTCTACCAGCTGTTCGATGGCGAATACGGTCGATGCCTTCGACCATCACTTCGTCTAGCGGACGGGTCTCGGTTAGAGGCGAAGTGCCAGCCAATGGATCGACGGCAGGCAGATCGCCCAACAGAGCAAGGCAAATAGCAAGCGTCGTAATGATACGAGCAGTCATAGAGTGCACCACGAGGCAATAGTCAAAAGAAAGCCGCCATTCTATCTTGGCCGTCACTTGGCTGGACCTGAGTCGAAAAGCGTATTCCGCTGCAGAGGAACCGTGAGGTTTGCCGACGTTTTGGCAAGGGAAGTCACCTCCTTCATAGAGTGCTAGGCACAAATGCTGGATGGGCTCGACTTATTGCGGAAATGCTGGTGATTTGGACCCCGAGCTTGGCCGCATTCCTGACAACAAACTCACCTACCTGCGCGCCGGTCGCAACAAGCAACCCAATCAGTTTGGCTGCGAGGTCCGACCCGCCGTCCGCCACGCGACCACCGCCTTATGTTGGAACGCCTAAAAGCTAAACATCGAGTCGCTAACTGCAGATGCTGTGGAAGATGTGCATAATGGCAAACACAACCGACAGAATACAAACAACAATTTGCGAGTCCAACAACCGATGTCTCAACCCACAGCACGAAGTATTGACTGGCCGATCGTCTGCTTTTTTCTGATTGCATATGGGCTGGCGTGGGGCGTTCAGTTGCTGATCGTCGGGATCGCAGGAAGTTCTGGGTTGGCGATGGACGTATTGCAGGTTTCGGCCGAGAACCTGAACTTCGAACCTCTACGCGACAAACTCACCGTGTCACCTTGGCTGGTTTATGGACTGACCCGCATTCAAGACTTCGCCTTTTCCATTTCTGGGCTGGTGATGATCGCTTACGTCGGCGGAACGGACGGCCTGCGCCAGCTCGGGGCCAGACTTGTTCGCTGGCGATTTAGTTGGTACGTCTATTTGATCGCACTACTGCCACTCGGCCTGTACGGTTTGTCCGTGTTGGCAACAGCGGCGGTAAATGAGAACATATTTTCTGTGATCGATTTGTCGCTGCGAGCCATCAAGAGCATCTTTTTTGGCGCTCAATCTGGACTGCTCGTGTATCTCTTCACTCGCGGTCCGCTGGGCGAGGAACTTGGCTTGGCGGGTTTGCCCTCCCCCGGTTACAGCAGCGTTATTCGCCATTCAAGTCGGCATCGATCATCGGCTTTCTATGGGCGCTCTGGCATCTGCCGGTACTGCTTGGACGAGATCCGGTGTCGATTGTTGTTTTTCTATTGGCGGCGTTTTGCCTCAGCTACATATTCACGTGGCTCTTCAACGCATCGAAAGGATCGCTCATTCCAGTGCTGCTGTTTCATACCACACAGAATGCTGAAGAAGTTTGGGAAGTTGTCTTTCCCAACATCACGTCCGTTGACTGGGAACTGACTTCTACTCTGGCTTTATTGTTGATCGGGATCGGCTTCGGTATCGTGCTGTGGCGTCAGCGAAACCAAACAAGAGCCGTCAACTAGCCGGGAAACTGAGCTAATTTTTCGCGAAATTCTCCACTCGCGCCATAGAACGGCCCCAGCGGTTCACTCCAGACAATATCGATGATGACATTGACACTTTCGCCAGCAATTCGCAGTTGAATGGCGAGTCGCTGATCTTCGATTGGCTGGGTGTGGACCAAACTGATTGCCGATGCGGAAATATCGCGTGTGATCAGATCGTATGCCAGACCAGTCGGGCGATTGTGGTGATCGACCGGCACCACGCGAACCGGAATCAACATGTGGTGGCGTCCTTCGTTTCGACGCTCGTTGCCCTTGTACAAAGTTGCATTGACGATCTGTCGGCGCGCAAACGCGACCAACTCTTGCGGCAGATGGCTCGTTTCCTCTGGGCACTCGATCTTCATCGCGGTTTCCGATCCTATTGCGGTTGGTTTCAATGCAGGCGATCTGGCCCGCAGGACCAAACCACTAAAATATGGAGTGCCAAATCATCACCAAGCGGTTCTGGCAAACGCGTCCTATCCAGATTCAAGTTTTTTGATTGGACTGTATCGGATCGGGCGGTTATGCCAGTTTTCTAGCGAAGCGTATGCCGGGGATTGATACTCGAACCAACTACGATCGGCCGTCGTGTATACTTCGTCCGCACTTGCTCCTACGCATTCTTCATCGGTTCCAACCGTAGACCAGGTGAAAACTGGCAGACTCTTTTCGCAACACGGATCGGGTGCCAGGTCAGTATCTGGTCTGCCGGAAACCGATGACCCTAAGAAGACATTCGAACCAATCATGAAATATTTCGAAGATATTGAAGTCGGATCTAGAAACTCTTTTGGCAACTACAAAGTCACGCGTGAAGAAGTAATCGAATTCGCTACAAAGTACGACCCGCAAGCCTTTCACTTAAACGACGAAGCCGCCGCAAAAACCTATTTTGGAAAGGTTTCGGCGAGTGGTTGGCACACCTGTGCGATGACGATGCGGATGCTGGTTGACGATATGGCTGGGCAGGACGTGGCAAGTCTCGGTTCGCCTGGCGTTGACGAAATCCGCTGGTTACGCCCGGTCTATCCAGGCGACACGCTCCGTTGCGAAAGTGAGATCATCGACAAGCGGCAGTCTAGTAGCAAACCTGAAATGGGGAGCTATCGTTCAAAGATTACGATATTGAACCAGGATGATCAGCCTGTGTTGACAATGGTTTCGATCGGATTGATTCGGGTTCGATCAAGCTAAGTTTTGAATTTATGTGAGCTTGAGATCCACAGCGTAGCTTCGCAATGCCAGCCGCATTGGGCTGTTGCAGGACTCTCGTCAGGTTTCCCGCGGCACCCGGAACTGCAACACTCGCGCACGGCCGATTATTGCAGAGTCGCTGCTAGCCGATCCGTGCGAACCAGTCATCGTTGCTGACAACATCGCTGATGAACATCTGCTGGGAGACAAGGATTGACCGTTGCAATTCTTCGGCCTCCGCTTTCCCAGCTTCGTTCTCGACTGTCAGAGTGCCCGTAGCGTCACGCAAGAATTCGACTTTGTAGCCCAGGTGCATTGCTTGGCGTGCCGTTGTGTCGCAACAGATATGGGTCATGTATCCGGCGATCGATACAGTGTCAGCACCGACTTTCTGCAACCAGTCATGTAAGTCAGTACCCGTAAACGAACCGGGAAGCTGTTTGTCGATCAGCATGTCACGTGGCCGCGATTCAACATCAGGATGGAGTTGCCACATCTCCGAATTTTTGCAAAACACCGGCGATTCGGGATCCGCTTGATGATGCCGGATCACTGCCGTAAGAGTGTTTGACTCGCTCGCGCGATCCATCACTTGCAAAATGTTCTCCAAGTGACCGGCCGGATGAGTGATCGGTAGTGCGCCGTCAAAGTACTCACGTTGGACATCAATCACTAGCAATGCACGAGTCATCTTGCTTTCACCTGAGTAGTTGGAGTTTCGGCGTCGTGAATCTCGCCAGAGATCCCGAAATTTGTTGAGTCATTGGCAAGATCCACAACGTTCGCCTCGAGTCAATTCTTGTATCAGCTTAAAGTTCGGCAGCCAGCTTGTCCAAGGCGCGAGCGAATCTCGCAACAATTTCGTCGGCATCATCGTTGCTCAAAATCAACGGTGGCGAAAAGGCGATCATGTTCAATATCGGTCGCGCGATCAGCCCTTCGGCCAGCATCAGCTTGTACATCCTTTTTGCAACGCCCTCGCTTAGATCGAATGGCGTCTTGGCCGCTTTGTCTTTCACCAGTTCAACGCCGCCAATCAATCCAAACCCCCTTACTTCGCCCACCATCGGATGGTCCGAGACCGCCTCACGCAACCGGCGATGAAAATGCTGACCGACGTCAGCGGCATTTTCGATCAGACGTTCACTCTGGATGATCTCTAGATTCTTAATGGCAGCAACGGCAGAAACCGGATGCGCCGTGTAGGTATAACCATGAGCGAACGGGCCCAGTTCGGAAGATCCAGTTTTCAATACTTCATAGATTTCATTCGAAACCATGCACGCCGACATTGGGGCATAGCCGCTAGTCAAGCCCTTGGCCAACGTCATCAGATCGGGAGTCACGTCATAGACGTTGCAACCGAACGGCTGACCCAATCGTCCGAAACCGCAGACCACTTCATCCGCGATGAATAGGACGTCATACTTTTTTAACACCGGAAGGATTGCGTCAAAATATCCAGCAGGTGGCGGGATCACTCCGCCGGCGCCCATCACTGGCTCGGCGATAAATGCAGCCACGGTTTCCGGTCCCTCCGCAATGATCCGTTGCTCCAACTCATCAGCCAAGTATTGCGAGTATTGAAGCTCGTTCATTTCGGCCGGCATTTCCCAATACACATTCGGGCGACTGACGTGCAGAAACCGATCATTGAGTGGAAGGTCAAACCCTGCATGTAGATTCGGCAGACCGCTCAGGCTAGCTGCGGCGACCGTTACGCCATGATAGGCGCCCAAGCGGGAAATGATCTTTTTCTTCGCTGGCTTGCCGCGCAGGTTATTGTAGTACCAGACGATCTTGACTTGCGTATCGTTCGCTTCTGATCCTGAGTTGCAAAAGAAAGCATGGTTCAGCGAACCGGGCGTCATTTGCGCGAGCTGATCCGCCAGAATCACGGCTGGCTCGTTGGCCAGCGACATGAAAGAGTGATAGTAAGAGAGCCTTTCGACCTGCTCCTTGATGGCTACTGCGATTTCGTTTCGACCATAGCCGACATTGACGCACCACAGCCCTGCCATCGCGTCGATGTATTGTCGCCCGTCGGCGTCATAGATGTAAATGCCTTCAGCACGCTGGATAAAATGTGGTCCGTTTGTTTCGTGGTCTTCGATCGCGGTAAACGGATGTAACAAATGCCGGTCAGCCTGGACTAGATCCATTGTTTTCCCCACGACGATGAAGGCTTTCACACCTTAGGTGATTTGACTGTTAGACTGTCTCAATTCTACGTCCAATCGACTTCATCCGCGCGGGCCGAAAGGCCATCCGCCGCAACCAACGGCGACGGAGTTGGGCACAGCGACATTTGGCAACACAATTGGAATTTGTTGAACTCTTTGAAACTGATTGTAGAGGGATAACGGATGGCGAACGAGACAACCGGTGCCCCTATTGCACCGATGAAAACCCTTACCGTTTGAGGGACACAGCAAGGAGGCGATTTTCGATACGCTGGCCAGTTTCAAGTCGAATGATGTGCCTTGGAGTTCCGGCAGAATGCTGGGCTACGTTTACAATCCGGGCGAAGATCCGATGGCGGTGGCCCACCAGGCCTACATGCAATTCTTAACGGAAAATGGGCTCGACTGGACCGTTTTTCCCAGCATGCACAAGATGGAAACGGATCTGATTCATATCGTCCGCGAGTTATTGCGAGGCGACGATCAGGTCGTCGGCAGTTGCACTTCCGGCGGTACGGAAAGCATTCTGTGCGCGGTCAAAGCGGCACGCGACTACGCCAGGCGGCACAAGCCGCACATCAAATCGCCGGAAATGGTGTTGCCTGAAACCGCTCATGGTGCATTTCACAAAGCGTGCTTGTATTTCGATATCAAGCCGGTCCTGACCCCCTATGATCATGATACGTTTCATGCCGACGTTGATGCGATCCGCGATGCGATCAGTGACAATACGATTTTGATCGTCGGTTCGGCACCCGGCTACGCCCAAGGCGTGATCGATCCCATTCGCGAAATCGGTCAAGTCGCTTTAGAAAAAGACGTGTTGTTTCACGTTGACGGTTGCGTTGGCGGGATCCAACTCTCCTTCATGCGGCGCATGGGCTACGAGTTGCCCGACTTTGATTTCACAGTTCCGGGCGTGACATCGATTTCAGCGGACTTGCACAAGTATGCATACGCGCCAAAGAACATCTCGTGCGTGCTGTACCGCAACAAAGATTTGCGGTTCCATCAGTACTTTTCCAATCGCCGCAACACCTGCTACGCGTTGGTGAATCCGGGTGTCTTGAGCACCAAGTCGGGCGGACCTTATGCAGGCGCCTGGGCCATTTTGCATTACCTTGGCGAATCAGGTTACCAGAAAATCATTCGCAAAGTCGAAGCGGCGAAGCATCGGTTTGTCACGGGGATCAACGAGATCGAAGGTTTGCGAGTGCTGGGTTGTCCCGACATGTGCATGTTCTCCTTCACATCGGACGAGATCAATATTTTTGAACTGGCCGACAAGGTCCGTGAAAAAGGCTTCTACATGCAGCCGCAATTCAGCCATGGACAAACGCCTGCGAATTTGCACGTCTCGTTGAATTGGGGAGTTGCGGATTCGGTTGAACCGTCGCTTGCTATGTTGCGCGAGGCGGTTGCCGAGGTCAGGGCCAATCCAAATCCAGTTGACTTGGATCAAGTCCGCGTGCGCGGTGCACGCGTTGTTGGCCGAGCATGGAGAACAGGCAGAGGAAGCTCTCCGCGAAATGGCGGGCCTTGATAGTGGTGGATTGCCCGAGAACATGGCTTTGATCAATTCCGTGATCGACGCGCTACCGGACGAAATGGCCGAGTACATGCTGTCGGACTACATGAATCAGGTGTTTGTGTGACGGGACAAGGACTCTCCCTTTAGCATTGGTGTCTACACAAGTTTGCACAGCAATGCACCAGAGGCGGGTGATTTTGCAAGACGCAACATTTCCATAGTTCGCACGGGAACGGGCGTTCAAGCGAACTGAGAACCAAAGGTCAACGCAGCATGGCAGAACAAGCAAGCACCGAATCGATCGGATCGCGGCGTTGGATCGTCCCCGTCGTGCTGTCGGTTTCGCTGTACATCGCTTTCATTGATCGAATGAACCTGTCGCTCGCGATGCCGCAGATTGCCGACTTCTACGGGTGGAGCGACGAGGAAATCGGTGACAAGGGAAGTTTGTTGCTGGGATCCTTTTACCTGGCCTACGGGTTGTCCAATTTGATTCTCAGTGCTTTTGCAGCCCGCATTGGAGCGCGGCGAAGCATGATCGCGTTGGTTGCGGCGTTTTCGTTCTTCACGATTCTTGGCGCGCCCCTGAGTTTTTCGCTGATGCTATTTATTGGTACCAGAGTTTGCCTGGGACTGGGCGAGGGCGTTCACTTCCCGATGATGAACGCCGTCTCGAAGTATTGGTTTCCCACCCAAGAACGATCTCGGGCCAATGCGATCTGGGTATTCGGCAGCACGCTGGCGCTGGTCACGATGCCATTCTTGTTGGTCCCTGTGATCGAAACTTACGGTTGGCGGGCAATGCTAGTCGGATGTGGTGCCCTAGGGGCGGTCGTAACCATCCCCCTGCTGTATCTATTCGTTTTCGATCGACCTCGAGACGCTCCCTGGATGTCGGAGGTCGAAACGCGAACTACATTGAAGGAACCTGGAGCAGGACGCGCCGACGCCTGCCGACTGGTCGTTTATAAGACACCGGTCTTCTGGTTGGCGTCGATCGGCGCGATCCTAAACAACTACTGCATTTACGGAATCATGAATTGGTTGCCGACCTATTTCGTCAAGGCTCGCGGCATCGATTTTGATCAGCTGACTTATGCGGCGTCACTGCCCTACGTGGCAGGCTTCGTGTCATTCGTATTGTATGCCTATCTGGGCGACAAAACGAATCGGCGCATCAATCTTGCGGGCATCGGTTTCTGGGGCGCGACGATCAGCATCTATTTGGCGACAATTGCCCCCAACGTACCGCTAACCATCGCGGCATTCTCTTGCGGAACATTTTTCCAGACCGCCTACGTTTCGCAAGAATTTGCGATTTTGCAGCGTTTGTTGCCGGGCGAGATCATCGGCAAAGCATCCGGTGTCTACCAGGGCATCTCCGTATTGATCGGCGCGCTCGGAGGGACCGTCATGCTGGGCCAGATCGTTGCCTGGACCGGTAGCTACGACGCCGGGATGTACAGCGTTGTGGTGGCCACGATCTTGGGTGGGTTTGTGATGTTGATCCTTTCTCGGTTTGTCAAATACTAGCCGTCAAATACTAGACATGGCACGAAAATCAAAACGAAAGCGAATGGTTCTGGGTGTCCTTGGTGGGCTGATCATTGCGGTGGTCGCCGGCGTGGTTTGGCTGTATCCCTCCGTCGCTCCCGTCTCCGGAACGCACCAGGTCGCCAATCTTGCCGATACGGTCGTGATCAAGTTCGATCAGTACGAACGGCCGTTTGTTCGCGCCAAGACTTTTGACGACGCGTTATTCGCGCAAGGCTGGTTGCACGCCCATCATCGGCTTTGGCAGATGGAAATGTTTCGACGCGCCGGCGAAGGTCGGCTAGCGGAATTGCTTGGTTCCAGCATGCTGGATGCGGACAAAGAACTATGGCGAATGGGAATTCCCCAGCTAGGAGAGCAACTGGAAGAGAATGCGACACCCGAGATGCGTGTTCATGTAGCGGCATACGTTAACGGGATCAACGCCGCATTGAATTCAGCCGAGTCGAAGCCTCCTGAATTCTTGCTGCTTCAGGCGAAGCCGGCACCCTGGACGGCGCGAGACGTATATGCCCTAGGTGCGCTAATGGCATTTCAAAGCGCGAACAACTCGGGAAACGAACTGCTGCGCCTAGCACTCTTCAATGAATTGGACGAGGCACGAGCAGAACTCTTTCTCCCACAAGACGGGAATCACGCCGAGTTTCCTTATGTGCTCGAGAAGATCAGCATGAAACAAGTCAGCGGCGTATTGACTCGAATGGCTGCCACCGATCCCACACAGAACCCGCTCATGCCCAGCTTTGCGTTTGGCAGCAATGGCTGGGTCGTTGCGCCGTCGAAATCGAAAACTGGAAACGCGTTGTTCGCATTCGATTCGCACGATGCGTTTGGATTGCCAAACCTGTTTTACGAAATCCACCTGTTCTTTGCCGGTGATCAACAGCTTCGCGGTTGGTCCGTGGCTGGATTGCCAGGTGTGATCAACGGATACAACGAACGGGTCGCTTGGGGGTTTACCAACATTGGTGATACGCAAGATCTGTTCTTGGAAACCCGATCGGAAACAGATCCACTGCAATTCAAAGATGGCGATCAATGGTACACCGCGCGAACGGAAACGGTGAAGATTCCCGTCAGTGGTCGCGAGCAAGATGAAGACTTGACGATTACTCACACCATCAACGGGCCATTGATTTCAGAGAACCCGCCAATTTCGCTAAGCTGGTCGGTGCAGCACTTGGACGGAAAGGGTATCGATAGCATCTTGAAGTTTAATCGTGCAATGAGCTGCGACGAATACGCTCGGGCACTAGACGATTTCGCTGCTCCTTCATTGAACGCGACCTTTGCCGACATCGACGGCAACATTGGCTTTCGCACTGCTGGTTTGATTCCGATTCGCGGTGCCGGCAACGGACTTATTCCCAGTGACGGCGCCGACCCAGCCAATCGTTGGCAGGGTTTTGTTCCGCCGCAAGCATTGCCGACGGCGGTCAATCCCGAAGCAGGATACTTGGCAGCGGCGAACGCGCGGGTCAACGCCGCTGGAAACGGCCCGTTGGTCTCGGCGGACAACGCACCCGGATATCGTATCCGCCGGATCCAACAAGTGCTTTCCAGCCGCAGCGACTTCACAGTCGATGACATGCGCGAGTTGCAGACCGACTGGTATGACGGTCAAGCCGCGCTTTTGATGCCGGCGATGCTGGCGTCCGTCGATCGCGAAACCGCAACGCCGATCGTCGGCGCAGCGATCGACTTGTTAGATAATTGGCGGGGCAACTGGATCGCCGATCCAGACCAGGCGGCGCCGATCATCTTCCAGGCCTGGTACCGGGCGTTGGCAGTGGAAGTGTTTCAGCCGGGATTGAGCGGAGACCTATACGATCATTTGTTCCGCCACAATTACCCGCTGAATCATGCTTTGGATCGGTTGATCCTGGACGAACCTGACAATCCCTGGTGGCGTGGTGAGCGCGAACTGATTGTGTCCAGGTCGTTGGCTGCGGCCTTAGAGCAGATTCGTGGCATTCAAGGTGACAAGGCCGAAAACTGGCGGCTTGATCGCATGCACGCGATCAAAATAGAACACGAATTAGGTAAAGCGGTGCCGCAATTGGCGTGGTTCTTCAACGCCAAGCCAGCCCCTTGGGGTGGCGGGCCGGCAACGGTGGGACGCGCACGATACCGCTACGATCGTGCCTATGACGCGACCGCAGGTGCCACGATGCGAGTTGTTGGTGAAATGAAACAGCCTGCGGCGGACTATGCGGCCGTCATACCTGGAGGGCAATCGGGACACCCGCTGAGCAATCACTATCAAGATCAACTGCCCCATTGGCTAAATCGCGTACTGCTACCGATAAGCGCATCCGACGACCAGGTCGTGGGTGACGTCCAGACGCTCGTTCCAGCTCCGTGACAGAACCTGTGCTAAGGCCGCCCGCTCGTCGCATTGGGCCACTCGTCTGAGACGATGAATACTCGTTCCAGTTCGTGACCACTTTCGAGAGCCGCACAATGGATCGGGTAAGCCGAGTTGGCGAAGTGATTTTGTACAACGCTCTTGAACTGATCGATCGTCAGCGACTTGGCATTCGGGTCAGCGGTCAGCCAAAATGGTTTCTCGAGTACTTGCCAACTTGCTGAAGCATGGCATCGCAGTTTGTCAAACTCAGAGGCTTGAAGCCAAGTGCCGCGTAGATGCGAATCGGCCATCCATCGCGGTACCACTGCTGGGGCGGTCGATTCGGCATGAAGGTAGATGCGTCCTTTCATCATCGCGGCACATTGGTCAACGTCGAGGTGATGGGCTCGACTGAGCGGCAACTGATGCTTGAACAGCTTCTGTGTCTTTCGCTCGAATGTGTCGGAGGCATTGGGGCCGACGAAATGGCTGCCGTTGTGCATGTCGCCGGCAAGGTACAGGTAGAATTTCACCGCAACTTCCAGATGGGTTAACAGCCCGGCACTGTCCCGATATAGAAAGTCGATTTCTCCGACAGTGCGTCGATCGACCACGATCGGTCGTTGATAGGCAACGATTTCGTATCCCAGGACATCCTGAAAATAGAATCGAATCAAATGCTCGAAGTACCTGCCAACACGGTTGCATGGATTCGATTCAAGAAACCGCAACAGTCGTTGTCTATCGACGTACGATGGATCGATTTTGGGAAGCGAATGTGCTTCGGTTTCGGCTGATTCAATCAGACCTGGGCTGTTGATCGCCCAAACTAAATCAGCAATTGCACGTGACCCATTCATCAAGCTAGCTACGAAGCCAAACCTTTCCATTCGCAAATCTCGCAAACCAGAGCAAGGCAATGGCAAGCGAAATCACGATCGCGGGCATGATCAGACTCGTCGGCCCCATGACTTGCAGTCCTCCCGCGACCAGCGTTGGATACAACATTTGGATCAGCACCAATCCCAGAGAGATGGCGAACAGTGGGATCGTCCAGGTTTTTCTGGTCAGCAATCCAATGCCTCCCAGCACGCCAGTCACAACGGCCGTTGCGTACACAGCATAAATCCAACCAGGGATCGAACGCACCCATTCTTGCTCTGCCGCAGTCATCGATTCAATCATCGCCTCCTGTGCAAACATCTCCATGCACCACATGCAGCAACCGACCAGGTTCCAGAGGATCGCAAATACCGCAACAACCCAGTACCACCTGGGGACTGCTGCACCGATGGGCTCATTCATTTCTTTTCCATGGAAAGGCGACCACCTTCTAGTATGGTCCAATCGGGAATGAAGACAACTTCCCATTGACTGCCATCCGGGTCAGCAAAATAGCCGGAGTAGCCACCCCAGAATACATTCTCGGGTTCTTTGACAATTGTCGCCCCGTTCTTCTTCAGGCCGGCAAAATCTGATCACTTCTGGTGTGCTGCCGACGTTGTGAGCCAATGCGAATCCGCCCTAACCTTCGCCCGACCGGGCAGCCTTGTTTATGTCTTTGGCCAACTCGTTTTGCGGGTATAACGAAAATACCAAGCCGTTTAGATCGAAGAAGACGATCTCCGGCGAGCAAGCCGTGGCTTTCCAACCGAGCGTCCGATCGTAGCAGGCTTTCGACTGTGCCGAGTCTGTTCCACCAAGCGTGATCAAGCTTCGTCGCTTGGTGCAGAGTGCCGGTCCAATTTCACGATCAGTCACAAGGTGCTTGCGCACCTATCGAGAGGCGGTTGATCGCGTCGCTCGATTTAGGTGTCAGCGTTTCTATCTAGAAGTTGCATTAGTTTCGCTCGTGCCAATCTCCAATCGCGTTGAACGGTACCCAGGCTGACCTCCAAGACTTCAGCAACTTCCAGAAGTGATAGCCCGGAAAAGAACCTGAGTTCGACGACTTCCCGCTGGCGTTTGGAATCGATTTCGAGTTTCTCCAACGCTGCATCTAGGTCTTCGAATCGACAATGGTTGCTTGACTCGAAGTTCTCCAACACCACATCCAACGATGTCCGGAGATGATCTCCGCCACGTTTCGGTGCGCGTTTTCGCCTGGAGTGGTCGATCAAGACCTGCCGCATCGCACGATTCGCAGCCCCAAAAAGGTACTTTCGGTCCGAGGCGGATGTCAGTGCATCGGAACTGAGCAAGCGGATGCACGCCTCATTGACCAGCGCGGTTGCCTGCAGCGTATGGTCGGGACGTTCCCGCCGCATCAGCAAGCCCGCCAAGTCTCGCAATTCGGCATGGAGCAAAAAGAACAGTTTCTCTTTCGCAGATTCGTCGCCCTGCTTGACTTGATGAATGAGCAGAGAGACTTCGGATTGGGCGTGATTCACGAAGCAGCGTCTGTGATCAGCGGAATGGACTTAGCTTTCCCTAGGCCTGTACTCTAGCACGAGATAGCAAATTCGCTAAGAGTCGTTTCGCCTCACACGGTCTGCTCGCTTTCGCTACGTTCCGTAGGGTTCCCAGGTCGTAACCCCGCTTCACAGTTGGTTCTTGTTCGATCGCGGCTCGGATACCTCAACCGTGAGATCGTCCAACCACGCGGTGCCATTTCCCGTGGACCTGATTTCGATGCGCAACGGGACGACGGGCGATTGATCCTCACCCCGCGGCAGGTCAAATTCGGCCTCAAACTTGGTCCATTCATAGGTGCCTGCAGGAAATTCAATCAGCGACTGGCCGTTTGCTGAAATTAGCTTCAGTGAATTTGATTGCAGATTTTGTGCGCTTACCCAGCAGCGAATCCGGCACGGGCTGTTTGGTCGGACAGGAAACGATTGTCCGGTGATGCCCCATTGGGCACCATCTCTGATGCTGTTGCCTCGAATACGCAAAGAGTACCGGCCATTGTGCGCACGGGAATCGGAGACCGCTGCGCTCGATTGGTATCCTCCGACATTCCTCCAGCTAGCACCGGACTCATCGTCCCAGTATTTCAGCGATCCCAGCTCAAAGTCGCCGTTTAAAAGCGGTGCAACGTATTGCGGGGTCTCTGGTGCAGGTTCAGCGAATCCAAAATCGTTGGACTGAGCAAGTCGATCAGCCGTTCGCAAAAACTCCTGTCGCGCCAGTGCAAGGGGTTCAGACATCGAATCAGCCGAATCCTGACGAAGCTGTCGAATCCATCGCGAAATATTGACTGCTGGATCTAGTTTCGCGGCGGCGGCGATCAAGTTGGTCGCTTCGGTATAGTGTTGAAGGAAAACATTCACCTGAGCGGCGCTCATCAAGCATTGCGATCTTTGTTCGTCAGTGGTTGCCAGTTCACTTGCGCCGTGGAATCTGGTCAATGACTGCTCGAAACGTCCCGACCTTTCATCGCACAAGCCGGCACCATACAGGGCCCAGATGTGTGATGCGTCAAGCTCAAGTGCCTTTTGGAAATCATCCTCGGCTTGTTGGAATCGTTTCTTCCGCAAGTAAACCATGCCACGAACTGCAAATGCATGCGATTGGGCACCCGGCAGTGAAATCGCTTGACTGGCCGCGGCCAGTGCTTCGTCGTTGCGGTCTTGATCCAAACGTACGGACGCCAGCGTTTGGATCAGCCGCGGGTTAGCAGGGCTCTTCGCGACAAGCCGCTGCAATATCTGCTCAACTTCTTCGAGCCTGCGAAAGTCAGCAATCTCCAGGAATTTTCCACCCCGGTTTGTGGGTGGCAGATGAGTGCGAATCGACGCTGATTCAAACGTCGCAACGGCCTCATCGATCTGACCTAGTTCGAATAGCGCGAGCCCCAGTTGCCACAGCACCCACGGTTGCGAGTTGCTTACTCTGGTCGCGGTCTGCGCATCTTGGATTGCCAACTTCAGTCTCTCAGCAGTTCGCTCGCTACGCTCGCTTTCGGATAATTGATGGTCTGATTCCAGCAGTTGGGCTTGGGCAATGTACATCGAACATCTGTCGGTGTAGGCGATACACTTGTCTGGGTTGATCGCGATGCAACGTCCGATGGTTTGGATTGCCTGGTTGTAATCACGCCATGTGCGATTGGCCTTTGCTTCGGCGATCAGGAAATGAGTATGGGCGAGCGACAACTGTGTCCAATAGTGGTCAGGACGCAGCGAGGATGATCGCTGAAATAGATCTCTTGCGGCTACGTATGGGTCCGTCCCTCGGTAGTTTTCGAAAAACACTCTGAGGCTCGGTTCCTCCGCAGATACCAAACACATGATTCCGAGTAGCTGCGCATCGGAAGCGTTTCGAGCGGCGCTCAGCTCACTTGCTTTCAACAATCGACTTTGGCCCAGTCGAAACTGGGCGGACGCACGATACCATCGCGTCATCTCTGAACGCCTAAACATCGCGATTCGGTCGCAGATCGTGATTGCCGCGTTTGCTTCTCGCTTGCCGACATCCGACTGAATCATACGCCGCAAAATATCCATGGCGGAGGGCGCTGTGTTGTCGTCGTTGGCTGCGTTTATTTTGATGGCGATGACTTTGGATACCATCGCATTCAACATGATCCAGTGGTGGTAGACGTCCCAAAGAAATCGATCACGTTGCGTCGGGGACAAATCCTGATCGGGCAAGTGATTCCACCAATCCGGCTGATCCCAAATGCCCAATGACCGCAGTCCAGTTGCGCCGACGATCATCCCATTAACGTCTTTGCCGGCGACGTGGTGTTCTTGAATGAGATCAGCCAGGCGATAGAAATCAACAATCCTGCCGATCCTTTCAGCCTTTGCTGTTAAGCAGCTGGTTTTCATCTTGGAGTTGCGATTCGCTCGCTAAGGAATTTGATGCATTCGTAAGAATTTTCAGGGCCGACGAGTATCGATTGGCTCGAATTTCGTTCTCCGACAGTTGGTTCGCCATCTGCGCTGAAGCAGCCAATTCCACGATTCGTTGGCTTCGATTGGCTACCAATTCGGCCTCTTTGTTGTTGCGTTCACGTTCCAGCTGAAGTTGTCGCGTGCGTTCGCGGTTCCATATCGTTGATCCCAGGATCGAACCGACGACGACCAATGCGGCCGCTACAACGCCACCAGCAACAACACTGCGGTGTTGTCGTCCCCAACGCCCGAGCCTTACGGCCAGCGGGTCGTGATAGGCGCTGACGGGTTGATCCGCTAGCCAAGCTTCCACATCAGCTGCCAGGTCGGCGACAGATTCATATCGCTGTGATTGATCAGCCGCCATTGCCTTGGTGCAGACCGCTTCTAAGGCCTTAGGCGTTTCAGGTCTGATCTTGGACGGCGGAGTGACGCTGCCTCGTTCGACCTCGCTGAGGATTTTTGCGGCGGAGTCTTCGTAGTGCGGAGGTTGGTCGGTCAGAATTTGAAAAAGGGTCGCCCCAAGTAGATAGACGTCTGTTTTCACGCCGATCTGGTCAAGCTGGCCGGTCGCTTGTTCAGGGCTCATGTACTGCGGAGTGCCGACCGTGCGACCAAATACAGTCGGCGTTGACCCACTCTCCTCGGAACCGCTTGCCAGCAGATCACCGGGAAGCGAGTCATCAGGTGCCTGGTCCAATAGTTTTGCCAGCCCCCAATCGACGACCAGTGTTTCACCATACGGACCGACCATGATGTTGGAAGGTTTGATGTCGCGGTGCAGTACCTTCTTGCTGTGTGCATAATTGATCGTATTACATACGTCAACAAAACGATTCAACAAGCTTCGCAGCTGCAGCATATGGTCCTGTGGGCTGTGCGCGTCGAATGAGGCATGATGATCTCGGATCACTTGCTTCAGGGTTTGTCCTTCGATAAACCGCATCGCATAATATTGACACCCATCATCCCATTCGCCCATTGCGTAAACCGGAACAATTCCCGGATGCTCCAGACGACCTGTGACTTCCGCCTCGCGGGTAAACCGTTGCAATGCCTCCTCATGCGAACGCCATTTGGGGCGAATCTGTTTGATCGCAACTTGACGTTTCAACTGCCGGTCAAAGGCTATATAGACCTCTCCCAATCCCCCTCGATCATGCCTGGCGAGAACTTCAAACCGCGCCAGCGACTCAGAGGTTGGGCTTTCCCGAGACGCTTGCGATTGATCGGGAGGGGATACTCCCGGCAGCACCGAAGCTGCCAGAATTGCCGATTCTAGAAACCCGATCTCCTCGGCTTCATCATCCGCATCCAAGAGCGACTCGACCGCGTCGCGTAGCTGCTTATCACCGGCGCATTGTTCGTCTAGAAAACGGTGCCGCCGCTCGGGCGACACGGTTGCCGCAGCGAGAAATAGATCTTCGACTTTCTCTTGTGATCGACCCAAACCACTCGAATCCAACGTTAACGTGAATCTACAATGCTCCACTATGTCTGAGCATTGTAGTCGATCTGTTGATCAAGCATGAACCTGACTCTTTGCAGAAGGCAAACTATGACCGTGTGCGGCGAACGCACAAACCTGTGAATGCAAAGGCGGCCAAGATCGCGACCGAATTCGGTTCGGGGACGACACTGGGTGATAGCACTTCCAAAGTAAAACCAAGTGTTTGTGAGCTGGTGAGGTCGAAGTTTCTTGTACTGGACTGGCTGCTGCCAGGAATCCCAAAGAACCTTTCAGCGCGAACTTGATTTAGCACGGTCAGGTCCAGGTTGACGCCCGGTATTTTCGAGCTGGTCCATGTTCCGTCCAGGCTAAATCCCGACAGAGTAAAGTCATACAGACCAGGTTCGGTTAGGTCAAACATGAACTCGTGATTGCCGCTGATCGACACGCCCTGGGAACCATTGATGGACGGATCGGATTGGTGTTGAAAACTCAATAGCGCGTCAATGGTTGATCCATACTTGACGGTAGTCGTTCCGCTGACCTGGGCGGACGCTCCAACCGTTGCGATATCAACCGGACCTAACGCGGCGCCCAACGGAATCCGCGCTGCGGTCGCCGAATCGGAATCGGTTAGTGTTGCACCCAAAGAGCCTGATCCGGATTTGGCGGTGTTGATGGAAAGATCAACATCCAGTGGTGTAATCGAAATGGTGCCGCTATCGAAAAACGTTGACCAATTCACATTCGCTCCGGCACTCAAGCCGATTCCCGGCGCGTCTTCGGAAAAGGAGCTCGAAATGCCACTTCGAAAGACATTGATCTTGGCGGTGCCGGGCGACAGTAGTGCCGAAGAGGGGCCGGAGAACGTTATGTTCGACTTGTGATTGGTGGAGAAGGCTCCGGTCTTGGCAAAGCTGAAGTCACCGAAGAATTCAACACTCTCGACCTTGGCCACCGCGGGGATACCAACATTGATAGTGATGTCTCCAGACGTTGGATTGAATGTGCTTGGTGTGGCGCTTCCGCGACTATAGCCTAGCGAAACGGTCGCCGGCCAAGCCGTGCACGGGGAAAGAACCAGGAGACCAAGTAGCAGAATTCGTTTGTACAAGCAGTTCATTGAACCAAGTCCTAATTTCATGATTGCAAGGGATTTTGTCAGCGGAATTGCGCTTGATTCCGCAATCCGATCAGAAGCACCTGCGTAAAGGATCTGCAAAACGATTAACAAAATCGCAAATATTTTTTCTGATCACCAATTTCGCAGTGGAGAACACCACGTCGATCGCAGGCGAATGTTCAAGTTCAACGCAACTCGCTACCGAAAATCGAGCAATTGCGATATTCAGCCAGCAGTGGTTGTCGATTTGCAGTTGAAGAAGTCGCTATAGCAGCGGCAAAACTCCAGTGTCTGCCAGTCGGGAGCCAACGATCACGGAAACCTACAGCCAGGGTACCGCGTGACGTACGATCGACGTCAGCGTCAGCCCCATAACGGCAACGCCTTAGCCGATTTTCTTGCGGCAAATTGCGGCGTTTCACCCTCCAGCAAGCGCTGACAGCTGAAAATGAATCGACCAGAACAAAACGGGGCATGCTTTCCGGCGCGAGACAGATCTATTCCGTGCCCGTTTCCAAAAAATCAACAAATTTGTCGCCATTCTTATCCAGCTGACGAAATTGTTCCCGTGTGCCGGTAAACTCGTCAACCGAAATGTCGCCGTCACGGTTGGCGTCCATCGCCACGGCCCAGCGTGGGCGGCTATCGTCCCGGTTTGATTCAGGTGCGAAAGAAAACAGCTGCGCGTCTTGGCTCGGATCCCCGCGGCCGAATTGAATCAGATAAGTATCGGGGATGTACAAAGGTTTCAGCTTACCGTCCTCTGAGGCCAGCGACTTCAAGGATGCGCTAGCGGAGTCAATTTCTCGAGCGGACAGGAATCGATCTTGGTTTTGATCGAACCACGCGAAAAAGGCGTCCGGCGATTCTGCTCCTCGCGCGAACCTGTACAGACCAAATCGGTTTCTTCGCAGCGAGGGCAGCGTGGATTTCTTGGATCGTCAGTTTTCCGTCTTGGTCCGAGTCTATCGCTTCAAAGGAATGCTCGCGCAGCACGGGCTTCGGAATCTCTGTCTTATCAAGCCCACCATCCTTGTCGAGGTCAAACATGGCAAACGCCTGATCGGAAAACTGATTCGCAAATGACGTCGACCCCGTGACTTGGGCAGTCAAACGAAAGGAGTCGTCGCTAATGCCAATTTGTCTTGGCCCCAGTTGGGTCTTGACCGGAGACTGCAGATGGTCCGAGAGTTCTTGAACTTCAATTGTCGTATTCGCACCACTGTCGTAGGAGACTAGCAGCCGTATATCGGGGCTTAACGCCAGCAATCGTTTCGCCTCTTTCGCACTAACGGCTTGGTCGTCGTTTTCATCAATTCTGGAAAGCAAGGTTCGCGTTTGACCAAAAGGTCCGGGGCGATCGAGATCGCCGATCATGTAGCTGAGCATTGTCCAGTTGACGTGGCCCGTGAGGTCCATCGCGACTTCGCCCCACCTTTTTGACCGACCCCGCTTCCACGCCTCGTCGGTGCTTGTCGTTCCGTTTGGCACTTCATTGGCATCGATTCGCTGGTCAGCGTTCTGATCGAACCCCTGCAGTACCAGATCGACGGATTCGATTTCGCTGTTGTCCAGCATTCCGTCTGCGTTCGAATCCATCGCCCTAAAGAGTGACGATTGCAATCGGTTGGTGCCGCGAAAGGCGTTTGTCCCGAACAGTCGAAACGCAGAGGAGTGTGGCGAGGTCCTGAATAGAAATTTCGCGACCTCGTCGCGATCGGGCTGCCCATTCCGATTACGGTCATATCGCTCCGACATCTGGCGATACTGGTCTCGGCTGACGTTGGACATGTTTCCAAATCGGATCGGATTGGCCGTTACATATTCAAACAGCTTTCGCCATGATCGGTCTTCGGAATCACCAGCCGCGTTTTGCAGGACATTGGCTAGCACTTGATCAAACGCTCGCCTTAGCGGAATACCGTTGATTCGGATTTCAACGTCGACGATCAATGGCGCTTTGGACGTCGGCAGCAGCAATCGAAAGGCATCCTGTCGAAGTCCCGATTCAATCGGCAAAGAGACTTTGCTGTCAGCTTCGGTCGAGGATTGCTCTTGCTTGCTTTCCTCTTGCCCAGAACGGTCGGGTTCATCGTCCAAACCAGCGGTTTCAGAATCGTGTTCGGACTCGCTGGCGTCGGGTTTCCTGGGTTCGGGTTGTCTGGGATCGGGTTGTCTGGGATCGGTTGTCTGGGATCTTCTGGGATCGGGTTTGCTGGGACCGGGTTTGCTGGGACCGGGTTCCCTGGGATCGGCGATTGATTCCGGTGCCTCAATCGTTTCAGCAGCAGGTTGTTCGGTCGTTGAAATGACGGCGGGATCGGCGGTTTGGCGTTCGGAGTCTGTGTTGGTTGCTACGTTGCTGCAACCAACGACGACGATCAATCCGACCCCTTGCCAACGAAACTTCACAGCAGCACTTCCTGGACGACGTTGCCTTCAGCAATGGCAACCGGCCTGCCACCTTCGGCAATATTTTCTGTGCCGGGATCGACTTGTATCGCTCGGCAGAGTGTCGCCAGCAGGTCTTGTTGATTGATTTTTCCTTCGGTTACCTCTGTGCCGTCCTTGCTGGTTGCACCGTAAATCTGTCCGCCGGAGATTCCTCCACCGGATAGTACGCACGTGAAAGCTTGTGGAAAATGATCGCGTCCGCCATTAGCGTTGATCAGTGGAGTCCGGCCAAACTCGCCTGCCCAAAGAATGGTTGTCCGCTCCAACAGTCCGCGATCACGAAGTTCGTTCATCAATGTTGCCCAGCCCGCGTCCAGTTCTTGTGACAACCGCTCAACCGTCGCAAAGTTGTCGGCATGCGTGTCCCAACCCAAACCGTTCCCAAGTGTGACCTCAACAATCGAGACCCCATGTTCAATCAGTCGCCTGGCCATCAAGCATCCTTGACCGAACGATCCTCGCCCATAGGTTTCGCGAACCGTCTCCGTTTCTGCCGTCAGGTCAAAAGCTCTTTTCGCATCACTGTTGGTCATGCGGATCGCAGACTGGTAGGTGGTGTCATGGGTGATCACATTGGGTGCACCGCGACCGCGTAGGAAGTCATCTTGCATTTTTCGCCATAGCTCGATCCTGGCCCGGCTCCGATGATCCGGAATTCCAGCGGCGCGATCGAGGAATTCGACTTTTAGCTCAGCAAAGTCTTGGTCGCTTGGTGGCCCGAGCGGCGCGACCGAAGTCGCCGCGTACTTAGGACCTAAGAATCCTGGCCTGATCGCGGTTTGTGCAAATGGGCCGGGGGCAATCGTGACGTACGATGGCAGTGCGACATCCGTCGATCCTAGAGACTTTGACAGCGAACAGCCGATCGACGGATAGCTTACCGGTCCGCCTGGCACATGGCCCGTGCGCATCAGGACGGTACCCCGCTGGTGATCGCCTTCCTTCGTACTGACGCCACGCAAGATGGCCAGCGAATCGGCTTGTTCTGCTAGCTTGGGCAGGTGTTCGCTAAAGCGGATGCCGGGGACGTTTGTCGCAGCTTCCTTGATTGATCCACCATTCGCATGATCTGGCTTCATATCAAAAGTATCGATCTGGCTCGGCCCGCCTGACATCCAGAGGATGATGCAATGACGAGCTTGATCCGATTGACCAGCGGTCGCCGCGGCCAGAGCTGGTAGCCACCCGCTCGTACCGGCCAGTCCAGCAACTGCTGATTGGATCCAATGACGTCGATTGATCATCCTCGATACCTTAGGGAGAAACCGTGCACTCAGCTGTGTTCAATAGCACCCACAACAAATCAGCCAGCGCGACCAACTTTGCTTTGTGGTCGGCGGCTGATTCGACATACATCGCAAACTCCTGCGATTCTTGATCGGTCGGAAAACGCGAAAGCGTGGCCAAAAAGAGCGTATCGATTCGATCGGAGTCTGATAGAAATGGTGCCTCGAGCGATGCCAACAGGCCAACTTGATTCACGTCGGTGGCCAGACCAACCTCCGGTCCATTCATCAATCCAAGAACTTGAACCACGCCGTGTGGATAGTCGCGAGCCGATCGATCGGACGAACGCATGCGATTGACGAATTGATATCGGCTTTGATCGGAGCTGGGTGTCGTATTTCGAAAGACATTCTGTTGCAAGCTGTCGTAGTACTGGGCCGCAGTCAAAGTCTTGACTGACATCGCAGCGAACGACGCTTCAGGAATCGATGTTTGATCCTCAACTAGACTTGTGCGTTGATAGGCCTTTGTCCGAGCGACGGTCGCATAGAGTTTTCGCAAATCGAATCGCTGTTGGACAAAGTACCTGGACAGAAAATCCAAGAGTTCCGGATGCGAAGGCTTGTTGGCCTGATCCATTGCATCGACTGGATCGACCAATCCGCGGCCAAACAAGTGTTCCCACACGCGGTTCACGGCTGCCCGGGCGAAATAGGGATTGTCGCGTGATGCCAACCAGATCGTCAATTGACGACGGCGCATTCCTTGCGGGTCTTCCTCCGGAGGAACACTGGCTCCCGGATATTGCGGCGTGGCAATCTTATCCGAATCGGGAAACCTTACTTCTAGGCCAACGCGATCCTCAATGATTGCCTGCTGTCCCATCCGAGCGTTGGACTGCTGCAGTTGGCTAAAGAACGCGGTGTATTGCCAGAAATCTTCCTGCGTCCAGTGATCGAAAGGATGGTCATGACATTCGGCACACTGCAATTGAATGCCCAAGAAGACCTGCGATGTCGCTGCGGCAACTTTCTTAGGTTCCAAAGAACGGGACGTGTAGAAGATCGCAGGACCGCGGTTCCCCACGCCGCCGGCCGTCAAAAACCGACCTACGAAATGATCATACGGAGTATTTTCGCGGAACTGATTCCGCAGCCAAAGTTGCAATGCCGTAACATTTTCCTGTTGCTGAAACGGATTCTGATCACCGGGTGGTAACAGAATCTTGCTCCAGCGATTTGCCATATGGTTGGCGTGTCTAGACGAAGTCAATAGACGATCAATCAACCGGTCGCGCTTGTGGTCGCCGGGGTCCATTAGAAACCGACGAACTTGCGAGACGGTTGGGGCAACGCCGGCAAGGTCGAGCCAAACACGTTGACAAAACTCCGCATCAGTGCTGCGGCCAACCGGCGAAATCCCCTCGCGATCCCAGCTCAATTCGAGCAACCGATCGATCTCTTTGGCTCCATTCGAAATCGAATCGTCAGCATTGCTTGCCGCAGCAATCAGCCAGCATGCCAGCCAGAGTGTCGCTATGAATTTTTGATGGTGCATGGCACGAGCTCGATCTCCGGGAATACTGAGCCATGCCCCAGCATACCAAACTGCAATGACCGACGATGCAAACGATTTTGCGTGCCAATTGAACCGGTCGGTTTTGCCGCTATTCTGTGGGGCAGTTCGTCTTTCGCCGATACAAATTAATTCGAGAGCGTTTTCTGTGATTGTAGGTTCCCACGTTTCCGCTGCCGGCGGTGCCTTCAAGGCGGTCCAGCGGGCTGTCGATGTTGGTTGTGATTGTGTGCAAATATTCACCAAGAACAACAATCAGTGGAAAGCGAAACCGTTGACCGACCAGGACGTGAAAAAGTGGAATGAGGCGTTAGCGGAGTCGAATCTATCCCATCCGATTGCCCACGCGTCTTATCTGATCAATCTGGCATCGCCCAAAGACGATCTCTTTCAAAAGTCGATCGATGCATTGGTTATTGAACTTGACCGTGCGAACCTGTTGGGGCTTGTCGGTCTGGTCGTTCATCCAGGGGCTTTTACCGATAGCAGCGAACAAGATGGTTTGAACCGGATCGTTGACGCAGTCTCCGAAGTGCTACAAAGAGTGGACGCAGGATCGTGCAGGCTTTTGTTGGAAAACACAGCTGGTCAGGGCACATGTTTGGGGCACACCGTTGAGCAATTGGCGTTCATGCTGGACGGTATCGGCGATGATCAGCGGATTGGAATCTGTTTGGATACGTGTCACGCATTCGCCGCCGGTTACGAGATCAATACTGCCGATGGTTTTTCCGCGATGAGCCGGGAGATCAATGACTTGTTACCTGCCAATTCGATCACGGCGCTACATTTGAACGACAGCAAGAAGCCACTTGGAAGTCGCGTCGATCGTCACGAGCACATCGGGCGAGGCGAGATTGGCTTGGATGGATTTCGGTATCTGTACCAAGACCCAATGTTGTCGACACTGCCGGGCTACCTGGAAACCGAGAAAGGTACCGATGAAGAAACCGGTGAAGATTGGGATGTGATTAACCTGCGAGTGCTTCGAGAATTGGCGTGATGAGTGAATCCTATGTTCCGTGCCCTCACTGCGGTGGTGAAATTAGACCCAACGCATCCTTCTGTCGTCACTGCGGAAGCAGCGACGAAGACGGCTGGAGAGAGGAAGGATATGATGGCGACGAAGATTTTGACTACGAACAATACGTTGACGAGCATCATTCAAGTTCAAACCTGTCACATCGCTTGCCGCTAATCTGGCGCGCCGTCGTGGTTGTTCTGGTTGTTGCTTTTGCTGCAAGCGTCTTGGTGCCGTTGTTGTGATGGATAGCGAACTCTTAACTGTCTGCGGCCGCGTTGACCCACTTGGGTTAGCGGCTGTCCAGCGGTTGCTGAACGATCAAATCATTGCGTCCGCATGGTACGCGGAATCAACTGCATCGACCAACTCGATCGCGTTGGACGAACTGAGTTCCGGTGCAGCTTCGTCCCTATCTTTCCCACGTCTGCTGTTGGCTGATCAACAAACATCGGGACGGGGACGCCGGGGGCGAGCCTGGCTCAGTTCAAATGAAACGCTGACCTTTTCAATCCTATTAAGTCTGGATGCCGATCCGCCGCTTGGGGATCGATTGTCTCTGGCCGTTGGTGTCGGAATCGCGCAAAGCCTTGAATTCGATCTCGCACCGCTTCGCACTCGACTGAAATGGCCCAACGACGTATACGCCGGTGGCGGCAAAGTAGCCGGGATCTTATTGGAAACAACCGGCGCAGCAAGACGACCTCGTCGTGATTGGCGTTGGGTTGAATGTCGGTGCACCTCCTGAGATCGCTGATTCTTCGTCACAAGTAGCTGCTTGCAGTCTCAAGGAGGCAACCGGACGAATTACCGGACGCTATGATCACCTGTATTCGATTGTGCAACACTTGATGACGACTATTGAAGACATGGACAGTGTGGTTCGCGAATTTCGCGATCGCTGCATGCTGACGGGAAAGCCGATTCGATATTTTGAAGGAGCTCAACCCTTCGAAGGCCAATGTTTGGGGGTCGACGATTGGGGCGCGTTGGTCGTTGAATCGAAAGGTGGAACGAAGAGACTTCGCAGTGGCGAAGTTCATTTGATTCGAGAAGGGAGAAACGGATGAGTGATGATTCACAGCCAGTCGCACTGGTAACGGGCTCGGCGACCGGAGTTGGACGAGCCTGCGTTTTGGAGTTCGCCAAGCGAGGGTACGCGGTTGTCATCAACTATTCCCGCAGCGAAGCGGAGGCAATGCAAACGGCCAAGGACGTCCAGTCTCTCGGAGCAAAATCGCTGGTTGTCTGTGCGGATGTTTCGTCAGACCAGCAAGTCCGCGAGATGTCAAAGAAGATCGAAGCAACGTTCGGTCGTTTAGACGTGCTTGTCAACAATGCCGCTACGACTAGTTTCATTCCGCATGATGATCTGGAAGGCTTGACCGAAGAAATGTGGGACAGGATGTTGGCGGTCAATCTAAAAGGCGCGTTCTTTGTGACGCGTGCGGTTGCTGATTTGTTGCAGGCCGGAGATGGGGGATCCGTCGTCAATGTCAGCTCGATCGCCGGGATCGTTGGTTCTGGTTCATCCATTGCCTACTGTACGACCAAGGCAGGTTTGAACGTCATGACGAAGTCACTGGCGCGTGTGATGGCTCCCAAAGTTCGCGTCAATTCGGTCTGCCCCGGACCGATCGATAGTCGCTGGATTCGCGAAGGCAATCCCAATTGGGATTTGGAGGCAATGGTCGCTAACTATCCAATTCCCAAGGCATCACAGCCCGAGGATGTCGCAGATGCGGTGCTGTTCTTTGCAATTAACGCAACCATGGTGACTGGCCAGATACTGAGCGTCGATGGTGGTTTAACGCTGTAGGTCCGACTATCCTGACTACTTAGGGATTCAACTACAATCTTCCTGTTACGCCAAACCGAAAACTAATTTGCGAGAACTGTCATGAAATTTCAGTGGTTCACTCTACTATTGATTGCGGCGTTCACGATGACTTCTTTGTCCGCCGATGACGTGATAAAGAAGAAAAGGAAAGGTAAACAGGGACGCAATCGCACGATGGCAACCCTGTTGATCAAGCAGTTGTCGGATGCCAGCTTGACGGACGACCAGACCGAGAAAGTAAAAGAACTGGGCAAGGTTGCTGATCAAGAAGCCAAGGAGATACAGGAAAAATTCGGGATCACCCATGAGGTGCAGAAGCGAAAAGCCGAAGTGCGGAAGTCGATGAAGGATTCCGGTCTCAAGGGACGGAAATTGTTCGCCGCGATCGACGAAAAGGCTGGCTTGAGCAAAGAGCAAGTCAAAGGCTTTCAGCAGATCAAAGCCGTTCAAGCCAAATTGAATCAGTCTGCCGTCGCATTGTTGTCCGCAGAACAAAAAGAAAAGTTGCCCGACCAACTCAAACGTTCTCTGCGTGGCGGCAAAAAGGGTGGCAAAAAGAAAAAGAAGAAGGCAGACGAGGCGTAAACTCGATGCCGCCGAGCTCACCATCGCCCGCGTGTAACAGGATCAACCACAGCGCCAATCGCCTATGCGGTTCGCGCCTGAGAATTTTAAGATCGTAAAGTCCTAACGGATCTCGAACGTTGCCATCACTGGATAGTGATCGCTGACGTCCCGTTCGGCGTCTGACATTTTCCAATAATTGTCCCAGTGTTGCTCAGGCGTGTCTTTGCCGCCGCGAATCACTAGGTCTCGCAGGACTTCGATCTTGCTGAAGACCAGATCGGGGCGTTTTGGATCGTCAACCATCAGAGAGGGACTGACAAGAATCCGATCATATTGACCGCCCATCAGATGCGTGGAACGATCCGATGCCGGAAGTCTCAAATTTAGGTTGACCAAATCGTCATCGGTTCCAGGTGTCTCTAGACCACATGCGATTCCGAGATCGCTGCCATTGAGTAGTCGGTTGCCTTTGAATTCCGTATTGAAGTCCCCCAAGGCAATGATGTTTTGCCCGCGCCCGATCGCCGAGGCGATCCAATAGTGTAGCAGCCTGGCCTGTCGCAACCGTTTGTCGGCCGCTTCCGGGGTCGCGCGAAGGTGGACGTTCAACACCGTGACTGTTTCGCTAAAGTCGCCCTGTTGAATCTCGAATACGCCACGGATGTGTTTGGTAAGATCGAAATACTTGTTCGTGCTTCGCAATCGCTTCGGGTACATCCCTTGCATCACGGTCAATGCATCAACCGGGGGGCGAAACAAGAAACCGACATCTTGCTCAGTAAAATGATCGCGGCTTTCAAACGCCAGTTCGTGGTACTCGAGTTTGTGATTGCGGGACATGGCGCGAGTCAGATACCAGAGCACGCGACGGTTTTCGATTTCTTGTAAAGCAAGGATCGAAGGCTTGCTGGCTGCGATACCCTGAGCGACGGCATCCCGTTTCCAGTCCCATTGTGCGCGACTGGGAGCCGTTTTTTCTTTTGCCAAGTCGCTGTAGTTGTCACCACTTTCGTTGTCATAGAACCATTCCAGGTTCCAAGTCATCACGGTCAGCGGCTCAGCATCGGTGCGTCGCGCCGTCCTGACACGCTCCAACGGGGAACCCTGCACTTGGGAACCGTGCACCTGCGAACGCTGCGCAACGGCATCTTCAGCGAAGATGCAGGCAAACGTACCGACAAATATTGCGGCGATAGAGAATTTTCTCAAACGGTCTCTCCGGGTCGAACGAACCTGATACCTCATCATTCTGGTTGCGTCTTCTGAAACCGACTAGGTGGCTGATCATCGGAAAGCTACTAACCAGCGCAATCGGCCGCGGCATCACGGAACAGGCAATTGGCTCGATGGATGCTCGCCTGCCTAAAGCATCGGAGGTGGCGGAGGAGGTGGTGGCGGCGGAGGTGGCGGAGGTGGCGGTGGTGGCGGACTATCATCGTCATCATCGTCGTCGTCGTTCGGAGGTGGCGGAGGCGGTGGAGGAGGCGGCGGTGGAGGCGGCGGCTCGGGCAAACTGGTTGACATCTCCATAGGCGCACGCTCAGTCAAGAGTCGGCTGCGGCCAATTAGATTGCCGAACACGAATTGAGGAATGACCAATGAGTTGTTTGCCAGAGGGACGGAAACGATGACCTCCACAGACTCCGTGCTCTCTTCGATTTGGCTGGGCGAAACCGTCACGGTTGCGCTGACAACGCCAATGGTCGCCAAATGGTCTTCGGCACGCTTTTCAATCGTTTCAGTGTCAGCGCCTGGAATGATCGCGTCTCTCGCAGCCAGGTAGGCGGCGTGGTCGGCTGTGTGGCGCAACATGCTAACCCGAGAGATTTCGATTCCACCGAAGACCAGTAAAAACAACAGCGTCGCGACCATCGCAAATTCGACCGTCGCAGCACCCCATCGGTTCGATCTATGTTGTGTGAAATTCATGTTGTCGTTTTGATGTAAAAACAGGATGGAACCTACTTGGTCAATAGCGTTGGCAATCGACGCGCAATGTCCTGGAATGCCTGCTGTAGCTGGGCCGAAGTGACTGCGTGAAAGTGTTCGCCGGCACCTTCAGTCGCGACCTGTTGCATGAGCCCCTGATCCGCTTCGTCGCTAAAGGTAATCGTAAACACCATGATTCCCTCATCAGCAGACCGCTTCGCCGCCCAGACAGGATTGCTGCCGTAGTTGTGAACGCCATCGGTCATCACAACGGAAACTTTGGCCGCAAAATCACGAGCCTTGCTGGAGTTAATCAACGACCATTTTCCAGAATAGATGCCGCTGCCAATGTTCGTCCCTCCCGCTTCAAATTTGTTTGATTCCTGAGCTAGCCGATCGGTTATCTTCGTGTAGTCATTGGTCAGCTCTTGCACGCAACTCGATTCGTGGTCGTACAGAACCAGCGACAGCAGCTCTTCCTGTGGCGAAGTGTTCAGTTCGTTGTTGAAGACTTGGACCGCAGCAATCAAGTCGAGCCATCGCGCGTTAGGTGGAACAGGGTCGCCGAAATCCCAGCCTACCGGAGCGGCTGCCGGGGCCGGTGGATATTCGGCTACCTCGTTTGCGCTGTAGGCCATCGAACCACTCATGTCGACAATCAGAGCAAGATCGATCACCCCTTGTGTGCTGATCGCAGATTTCAGCGGCCGAAGTTCGAAGCTGTTACCAAAGAATGGAAAGACTGGCTGGATCGCCGGTCCCGATCCGGACGCGAGTGTGGTCGTCGTCAGACGAACGGAATTGCCTGAACCAGAAGGAGAAAACACATAAGGTTCACCCGCTGACCCTCGGCTGCTAACGCCAAATTCCAGGTCGGAAGCTGTAATCGGAACCACGTAGTTTCCGAGTGGGTTGCGAGACACCGCTTCTTGTGCCGCCAACAAAGCAGCATCCTGATCGCCTGTTGTCGCATACGTGCGTCCAGCAGCCCGTGTTGCAGCGTCCGTCGCAATCTGAATTTCAGTGTTGACGGCTTCCATGTACGCGACGTTGACTGCAAAGGCCGCGAGCGCAAACAGTGCGGGCAGCATGATGACAATCAACACCATGGTGGCGCCGCGTCGTTGTTTCGAATTGAATGATCTAATCATTGACAATAGTCTCGACATATGTACCGGACGATCTGCCATCGTAAAGCTTTCATTCGGCTCTCAACGCGACGGATCGAGAAAGCTTTCTTCCGGCGTAAAACCAGCCGCCCACGAGTGAGTTGGCCGCAAAATCAGTCGTTACCGTTACCTCGAAGTAGTCGCCTTGATTCAGCGAGGTCGGGTCGGCCGGGTCCATCGTTATCGAGTAGCCGGCAACAGCATGGTCATCTAGGAGCGTTTGGCATTGATAGGTGACATTCGTTGCCGTGGCGCCTGGAACTGTGCCGACGCGAGCACCCTCAAAGGCGCAAATCTTCATCGACTGCTGGAGGTGAAGCATCGAGCATGCCTCGGTCGTCGCAAGCATCAACGTCACCAGAATCGGCATGCAAATCGCCAATTCAACAGCCGAGGTTCCCCTCGATCGCTGATGCGAATTTGTACCGAATGCTCTTCGATTGGCAGGCTTCAGTCGTGGCATAGTAGGTTCGGATTATTGGTGTGCGCAGTCACTCTCTAGAGTGGAACCTAGGTCGCAAATTCTATCCCGGCAGTACAATGTGGGGGGGAACGACGGCGTATATAGCGCCTCGATCTAGCACAATCGGATTACTCGGAACGACCATACGCCGGTCGCAGCGGATCTTGGCCGCACAAAGATCTGCGGTTGACTCTGGCCGGCGTGCCTAGGCCTTGAATGTCGCAAGGATGGAAATCCTACTCAATTGGCCAAGATCTTGGCTCGAAAATGACACTGCCCATTGCTGTGCGGCCTTGATCTCACAACGAATCGATCGAGAAACGGTTGTGATTCGCCCAGAAAGGGGGCCTTGGAGCCTGAAGCAGATGTACGATCAATGAGCTCGCAAAAACGCTCGCTGGTTACGTCCCGTCAACAGGGCAGTGTCTTCCATTGATGACGTCAGGTCGGCTGAGCGTATCGATTTAGAAAGGCCGCGGTCGTTTGGGTCACCAGTTCAACGTCGGCCGAATCATTGACCAACAAATGATCGGCGCCCGGTAGAGAGACAAAACTGGCAGGTGAATTCTGATGCGGCGAAGCCTGGATCAAACCCATGATTCGTAAGGCGTGATCATACCCCAACGTTTGGTCGACTGGAGAGTGGAACAACAATGTTGGACAGCCGATTGTCGCGATGCGGGCCGGCAAGTCGTGCTGACGAAAATCTTCCAACATTTGCGTAGTGATTGTCCAAGAGAGTCCCCCTATCGTCACTTGTCCACGACCCGTGACCTGAATCTGCGGGTTCATTTTGATCAACAATTCGGCCAGGTGTCTCGTATCGCTGGGGGCTGCAATTGTGGCGACAGCTCGGATTCGATCGCTCGTTCCAGCGAAGGCCAGCGACACCGCACCGCCAAAGCTATGACCGAGCAGGGCGGTTACCGAGCCGAGTTCTCGATCAGCAAAGCTGATTGCTGATTCTAGGTCGGCAAGATTCGTCGTGAAGTTCGTTTCGGAAAATTGCCCCTGGCTCCCACCCAAGCCAGTCATGTCGAATCGCATCACGGCGATTCCCAGTTCTGCTAAGCCCCGCGATATCCTGGCGATTGCTTTTAGATCCTTGTTGCAGGTGAAGCAATGAGCAAAGATAGCGACCGGGAATGATTCCATATGGTCGGGTCGGTCGACGATGCCAGCCAATTCGTAGCCGGAGCCACCTGTGAATCGGACTCGATAAGAATGACGTGCCACTTCGGTAAAAATCAGTCCCGACTGTTGGACGTACCAATGTGACCCGCCTTGAATGCTTCCGCCATCGCCATTGGAACATCGGCCTCGGCCAACACAAGTGGCACTACGATTCTCGGCGACTCGGGCCTTCATTTGCTGTTCCTCAGCGATTGCCTCGGCTCGGCGGCGTTCGGCTTGAGCCCGAGCAACACGCATGTCCGCCTCGGCTTGGTCACTCTGCAAGCGAGCGCCAATGTTCTCGCCGACATCGATGTCGGCAATATCAATCGAAACGATTTCAAAAGCCGTTTGCGCGTCGAAGCCGCGTGACAAGACCACTCGAGTAATCATGTCGGGATTTTCCAAGACATGCGAATGAGTCTCGGCTGAGCCGATCGAACTGATGATCGCCTCGCCGACTCGGGCGATGACCGTATCCTCCGTGGCACCACCGATCAACTGTGACAAGTTCGTGCGCACGGTCACGCGAGCCCGAACTCGCAATTCGATGCCATCCTTGCTGATCGCGCTGAGTGTCGTTTTTCCACTGCGGACCGGATCGGGACAATCAATCACTTTTGGATAAACGCTGGTTTGAACTGCATCGAGAACGTCGCGTCCGGCCAGATCGATCGCGGCAGCCTGATCAAAATCGAGCGGGATTTCAGCACGGTGGCGCGGCGATGATCGCGTGGATCACGTTCATCACGTTGCCACCGGCCAAGAAGTGCGCTTCCAGGCGACGGGTACTGATACCGTTGTTACGGTCGATATTCAAACCGGCTTGCGCCGACATCACTTTCGCCTGCACCACCACATTTGGATTGACCTTGGTGAAGTGCATCCGAATCAAGCTGACCAAGCTCACGTCGGCAACCGACATGTAAGCTTGGAACCACAATTTGAAGTAGCGAAGGAAGAAGAAAAAGAAGGTCGCAAAGACAAAGAAAACGAAGATGCCGATCAGCATCACGATCATCTGCGTAGGGAAAGCAGCCATCGGAGTCACTGTAAACGCTGGCATTGGTCGGACGGCGACCAGGGTGTCCATCAAGTCTTGAACAGGAATCATTCGTTTTCTTCTCAGGCGCAAACGGAACTGGCATCTCTTAGTCTATCGACGTCTCGATACGTTGATCATAGGGTCGGCGTCGGTCCGCTGAAAGTAGTTGGAGTCGGAAATCGAGACATGTGAATTGTCAATGAATCCGGGGAAGGAATCATTCATCGGGCTCGTCAACTCGCGAGATTTGCACTATTTTACTGTTAACTGTTTGCCGCCCGATGGACCGAATCGATTGTGAACCTTCGCCGATTTCGCGGCGGGCCAATCGATTTGCGGCGAGGAAAAGTGAGACCTGCGATGCGTAACCAGTGGAGCCAAGGAGACTGGGCGATATACCGCAAGAGCAAGGTGAGTACATCACCTGGCCCGCGAGCGACGAATGTCGTTGCCTCCCAGAAAGGTGACTCTTACACCTATATCGTCGATAAATTCTGGGTCGTTGAAGAGCTATTGCCCGATGATGAACTGCGGATGCGGACCGCCCGTGGAAAAACCCATGTGGTGCGACAAGACGATCCGTGTTTACGACGCCCCTCGCTCGTTCAGCGAATGGTCTGGCGAAACAGATTCCGTCGGATCGAGGTCTCCGAAAACCAAGCGAATTTGCCCGCTGAATGATGGTGGACCGATGGCGAAGTCCGCTCGGGCCGCCTAGACAAATTTTTTCAGTACGTTGGCGACCATCTCCGGGTCGTCCTGCTCGCGCAAATGATCGATCTGGCTCTGCGGCAGCCCTATTTTTGCTAGATGGCTGACCAGTCGCTTCCAAATCGTGGCTCTTTTTTTACCTTCGCTCAGGTACAGTTCGGTAACGGCCTCTTGGGCCTTTTGTAACCCGATCGCATCCCGATTTTGGTAATAACTCTTGATAATCTTTTCTTGATATCGGCTTCGTTCAGGTGGCACTGGAGCGCTCGTGATAGGTGAATGGGCTTCACGCCGATCGATTCTTTCCCGTTTGACTGAATCGGCGACGCAGGGATTATCGGCTATGCCGACGATATTCTATAGTGGTGATTCTCGGAACCGATTCAATATCAATTGGCCAAGCAATCGCTGGACTTCAAAGATTGCTGACCTTTTTCAGGAACACTGGGAATGACCCTCTGCCGTGGTGTCCGCGGGGCGACGACCGTACAGTCGGATGACCGTGAACAAATTCTAAATGCGACTCGCCAATTGCTTGCGCTGATGATCCGTCGCAACGAGATTCGGTCGCAAGATGTAGCCAGCGCAATTTTTACAGTGACCAAAGATCTAACTGCCGAATTTCCCGCGTTGGCGGCACGACAACTGGGATGGATTGAAGTCCCACTCCTGTGCGGATATGAAATGTCCGTCACCGATGCTTTGCCACGATGCATCCGAATTCTGCTGCATTGGAACACCGACAAGCCGCAGTCGGAGATTCTGCATACTTACGTTCACGAGGCAAAGAAGCTACGTCCGGACCTGAGTTCGCTGCCGCCAATCGACTTCGAAGAACTTGAGCGGTGGATCCAAGATAATCTAGGCGAGGACTAGCCGAGTGCCGGGAGAGATGAAGCTCCGCTGGAAAGCCGATACCGATTTGAGTGCTGCTTGGGCAACCTACATCGTCGCCACAGGCATGACCTGTACCGATCAAAAAGCGGAACAGGTGCTGATCGGTGCTGTGACCGAGATCAATCATCGGCTTGTTTCCGCTTCGATCGACATCGGACGATTTTGGACTTGCTACCTCGATCGCAGTGTCGCCGGTGACGCTTGCGACACCGCTGTTACACTATCGTTGATCCACTCAGGGTGCAGCGAGTTGCAGGTCGAACAGACGGCCAAGGGGATCGGCAGCCGAGTTAGCGAAGCGAAACAGCTGTTTTTTCAGAGGTATCCCAAGTTAGGTGAACAGCTGCCGCTGCGCGTCCGGCCACTGCGCGAGCACTGGGAAACCATTGGCCCCGGATTGCTGCGCGAAGTGGAGCGACAAGTCTGGCAAAACAGTCCACCAGCCGATTGGTGGCCTTCCTTAGCAACCGTTTCGGCGGTGCAACCGCTTGCCGGCGGGGGTGGCGGCTTTGACCCCGATTCCGATTCGATCTGGATTGAGGCGATGCTGACCGATGCGGATCCGCGAGTTCCCGAAGTCCTGCGAGTTGTTTGGTTGGTTACTTCGTTAGCAATCGAAACGCATATTCGCGGCCGAACGGGACAGCGGATGATGTCCAATGCTTGGTCACTTGTCTCCGTACCCTTGGTTTTGTCGGCCGCGTCGCGACTCGAATTGTTCCGGTCTGACGATCTGCCGATTGGTCGAGCGGTCCAAATGTGGCGTGGTGGCAGCGCCGAGACCATTGAAACGCTGGAGCATTGGTGGCACGGATTCGCCGACTCATCGACACCACTGCCGGTTGCCCTCCAAGAGTTAGAGGAATCGCTCAGATAGCTGTTTCCTTTTCCGCTTCAGGCAAGGTGCTAGCATTGAATTCGGGTGTTGCCCGTTCGGCCAGTTCGCTACAAGAAGACTCACAATTCACTCCACCCGTTTTGGATCCGCCGATTGGCGGCTTCTGACCCCCGTCATGGATGACAAAGGCTGATGAAAGACTTTGGCCGCGTCTTAAAGCTGGCAGCACGCCGACGATTTGCAATCGCTGGGATTTTGCTCAGTTCGCTGATGATTGCCGTACTTTGGGGAGCGAACATCAGCGTGCTCTATCCGTTGGTTGAAATCGTCTTTGAAGGCGATGGACTGCCCGATTACGCCGAACAACAGTTGGCGGCATCGCGGGCGAAAATCGACGATCTGCGACTCGAAAAACAATCGCTTGAAGACCAGCTGGCGACCGTGGAAAAGAGTCGTCAGCCGGCCATTCAATCAGACCTTCGCTTCATCAATTCAAGGTTGGGGCGAGCGATCAAAGTGGAATCCTGGTGGGCGTGGGGGCAACCAATAATCGCGAAATACGCGCCGAGCGGTCCGTTTCAAACGTTGTTGTTGATTGTCGGAGTCCTGGTTTTTGGAACGGCACTGAAGCTAATTGCGTTGGTCATCAATCTGCTTCTGGTTCAGTACGTATCGGAAAAAACGGCACTGCAACTGCGATCCAATTTTTTCCGCAAAGCGCTACGATTGGATCTGGATTCGTTCGGCGAAAACGGTTCGGCTCATCTGACGTCGCGATTGACCAACGATACCTCGCATGTATCGGCTGGATTGTCGATTCTGCTCGGCCGGTTGGTACGCGAACCATTGAAGATGATTGTTTGCTTGGGTAGCGCGGCGTTGGTCTGTCCACGTCTGTTGTTGTTGGTGATGGTCGTCACACCCGTGATTGCGACCGTGATGCAGTATTTGAGCAAAGCGATTCGGCGAGCCAGCCGAAAAGCGATGGAAGAGATGAGCCAGCTGTATGGCCTACTGAACAACGCGTTCTCAGGAATTCGAGTCGTTAAAGCGTTCAATACGCAAGCGTACGAGCGAGCAAAGTTTCGTCGTGGAACCGCGGCTTTCTATCGGAAATCGCTGAAGGTCGCCTTCTACAACTCATTGGCACGCAGCACGAGCGAGATGCTGGGCATGACAACCGTTGGACTAGCGATTCTGGCCGGTGGCTATTTGGTCGTCAACGGACAGGTTCATCTGTTCGGATTGCGAATGAGCGAAGACCCGTTGAGCCAGGGCGAAATCCTCTTGTTCTTCGCTTTCCTAATTGGTGCGACCGATCCTGCTAGGAAACTGACGGATGTATGGAGTGGATTGCAACGCGGAATCGCAGCGACAAAACGAGTCTATGAGGTCATCGATCAACCGGTCAGGGTAAAGGATCCAAAGAACCCTCGATCCCCGCCAGCGCCCTCACAAGGAAATCAGCTTCGACAAAGTTGCCTACCAATATCCGTCCGGACCAACCGTGTTACGAGAAATTGACCTGAGCGTGCGGCATGGCGAAACGATTGCCGTGGTCGGCCCCAACGGCAGCGGCAAAAGTACGCTGGTCAGTTTGTTATGCCGTTTCGATGATCCACAGTCCGGCCACGTCATGCTGGATGGCGTACCACTATCGGAAATGCGAATGCGCGATTTGCGCAAACGGATCGCACTGGTAACGCAACGGACCGTTCTGTTCGACGACACGATCGAGAACAACATCCGTTACGGCACGCCAGGCGCCGATGCCCACGACGTGGTTCGGGCGTCCAAAATGGCATTTGCCGACAGCTTCATTCGGCACAAGACGACGGACGGCTATAAGACCATGCTGGGAGCCGGCGGCATGCGGCTCTCTGGTGGCCAAATGCAACGGATCGCTCTAGCTCGCGCATTCCTGAGAAATCCCGATATCTTGATCTTGGACGAAGCGACCAGTCAAATCGACATGGAAAGCGAGCAATTGATCCATCAAGCCCTGAGCAAATTCTTGCTCGACCGAACCGGCATCATGATCACCCACCGTCCCACCAGCCTGACGATGGCGGACCGCATCGTGGTCATCGAAGCAGGGCGTGTTGCCGACAGTGGCCAGCATCAGGAATTGATCAAGCGAAACAGCTTCTATCAGAGCCTGTGTGGAAGCGAGATGCGAATCAGCGCCTAGCAATCGCAAGTCGGCGTTGTGAAAGTCGGCGGCGTGAAATCCGGCTTCCCCGGCGGCCCAAACATTGACGCGTCGATTCACGCAGCGCCACCCGCAGGCGCGTAGCCACCACAGATGAAGCGCTATGACGCTACTGATCATGCCGAAACCAAACGTCGTCGCCAGCAATACCCTCGGTGCCTCGGACAACAGGCTGGTCCATCCAAATCCGGTGACGACCATCGATCCGGTTACCAAGAATGCGCAAACGAAAACCAGCAATCCAGGTATCAGTGCACCGCGCCAGGGACTCTGATGATCCCGCAAGAAGGCGAGCAGCAGGCCAATTCCGGCTAGCGAGGCCAGGATTCCGAACGCCGAGTAAAGCAGCATCCAAACGATGAACACACCGGTGATCAGGGCCGGATCATTGCTTAGAGCAATGATGATCGCATACGAAATGGCCATGATGGTTGTGAGTTCAAACAGTGCCCTTGTGCCGAGCTTAGGAAGTTGTCGATCGTAGGTTTGAAAATGAGCCAACGTCCATGGACTCCACATCTGAATAATTAGCGCCGTAGCACCAGCACCAACGAACAACGCAAATATCAAAGCAAAAAATGATTGGATGAAATCCGATGTGATGGGCTCTTCAAAGTAGGACAACAAAACCAGGAACAAGGTACTGGCGGGAATCGATAGGGTCACAGCGACCAGGTACCGGACCGAGATTGGTACATGCCAAAAATAGACAGCGGCGATCACAATCGTCAAGCTGACCACCGGAGGCAGAAAGAACGATTCAATCAGGATTGATTCGATAAGAAATCCGGGGCGTGCAGCCGACCCCAGGTAGCTTTGTGTGAGTTCGATTCCGATTGGTGGAATGCATGCGAAGAGGGCAAGTAGAAAGCCGAGTCCCGCGAGCCCAAGCCAGATGCTAATTCGTGGTGCCAGATCTTCATGAGCGTCAAATTGATCGAGCCCCCATGCGACCACGATTGGAAAGCGTGGCAGTTCCAATGCCGAGCCTGGAGAATCATCGATTGTTTCGCGAAGGCGATCCATTCTGGCAGCCTATGCCGCGCCCATACCCATCGCGCGCCGCCATGCACTTAGCTGTCCCAGATGCATCATCATGTGCCCACCGACATAGAACCCGATGCGCCGATCCCAGCGTCGGGAAGCGGTCACGTAGCCGCTCAATCGGATTCTCGGCGAGAAAGGCTTCGTCGTCGGTCGATTCCAGAAGTTTGATTGCCGTATCGTATCCCGACATCATCACCGTCGTAATTTCATCCAACGGAGGGTAAATCGTCCGATCTGGATCATCGACACACTTCGCTTCATGCGAAAACAGTTTTTCGAAGGTTTCCGGCGGCGCCACGGAGGCTACGTCCTGGCCCAACTGGCCGACAACGCGGGTTGGATACAGTGTCAGGTGCCCGAGAATAAACGCGGGATGATTCGATTCGATCACCGTGTCACCAATCCTGGCAAACCTCGAGCAGTCCTGATCGGTGACGTCAGCGAGTAGCAGCTTGGCGTAGCCGATTCCCAATTTTCCGGAGGCGGCGAACATCGGACCGATATTTGACATGATTACTTTTCCCAGTGATTGAGGGCTGACGATCAAGACGAACAAAGCATGCACACAACAATGCACACCTTCAAAACAGGTGAGCGTTGATCAAGCCGAAATCTACAGCCCGAGTTCTTTCAATTTCGGTTCCAAAGCTTCAGCCCAAATCTGATAACCCTGTGGGCTCAAGTGTAAAAGATCTGGCATGATTTTTCGACTGATCGTCCCGTCAGGTTCCATGAAATGATCGCCGATCTCAAAGTATTGAACGCGTTCTCCGTCAGCATAGCGTTGAATCATTTGATTGATCGCGACATTGTTCAACCGTTTGGGATCAAACTTGTCTTCACCCCGTGGAAAGACGCCGTGCAAAACAACTTTGGTTTGCGGTAATCGCTTTGCCAATATGTCTAGGATGCGACCGACTCCGGCGGCAACTTCGCCAGGGTCCTGGTCGAAATGCCCGGTATTGTTGGTACCGATCATCAGTACGGCGACTTTCGGCTTGATTTTGCCGAGATTGCCATGGGTCAGACGCCAAATCACGTGCTCGGTGCGATCACCGCCGATTCCCAAGTTGATCGCGTTGCGATCACCGTAAAACTGTTGCCATGTTTCTTTGCCGGCGCCTTCCCATCCCTGTGTGATTGAATCGCCAATGAAGACCAAGTCGGCCTCGCTATTTTTGGCTTTGCGAGTAATCGATTGGTCACGGGCTTTCCAACCAGGTTCGTCCCCGCGAGTTGCCGGAATGATTGCCGTGTTGACGTCGTACATCTGCTCCAGATCACGATAGCGTTGCTTCATGCCGGCCAGGATACGCTCGTAACTTGCGCTGTCATGAACGCTTTGCATCTCATAGGGATCCTCCTGAAGATCGAACAGATTCCATTCACGGGATCGGGGAAAGTACATCAGTTTGTAACGGTCCGTGCGGACGCCGTCGTGAACCGGAACATTGTGAACCGCTGCGTTTTCGTAGTAGGCATAATAAATCGCGTCACGCCATGCTGCTGACGGCTGACCTTGATTCCGCCAGAGGTCAACCATGCTTTGGCCTTGAATCGCAGCAGGGATCTTCGGCGCCAGCAATTCCAGGAAAGTGGGAGCGTAATCGATGTTCTGAATCACAGCCGTCGAATCCGTGCCGGGTTTGATGACACCGGGCCAACGGATCAGGAATGGCATTTTCAAAGATTCTTCGAACATCCATCGTTTGTCATACCAGCCATGTTCGCCAAGATAAAAACCTTGGTCGGAACTGTAGATCACGATCGTGTTCTCGGCCAAACCCGACTCTTCCAAGTAATCCAACATGCGTCCGACGCCGTCATCCACCGCCTGGATGCATCTCAAATAGTCCTTGATATAACGCTGGTACTTCCAGCGAATAACGTCTTCGTCCGATAGCTCGCCAGCTTTCATACGGCGAATGAAGTCTTCGTTCTCCGGTTCGTATTGAGCGTCCCAGGCGGCTTTCTGTTCGTCAGTCATCCGCGCATACTCGCCATTCCTATTTCCGGATCGAAAATGGTCTGGGAACAGATTTGGCCCATGGAACTTCATGTCGTGAGCCCAGAACATATGGTTGGCGATCGACATTTCATTTTGATGCAGCAACTTGCTGCGACCGGAATAATCATCGAACAACGAATCGGGTTCCGGAACGTCCGTGTCCTTATAGAGTGAGAAGTGGCGAACCGGAGGAGCCCAATTGCGATGAGGCGCTTTGTGTTGACTCATCAAAATAAATGGTTTGTTCGGATCTCGTTTTTCTTTGAGCCACTCGAGTGAGTGATCGGCAATGATGTCGGTGCAGTATCCTTCGAATCGCTGCTTTGACCCATCCATTTGGATGAAGTCTGGATTGTAGTAGTGGCCTTGTCCGGGCAAGACTTCCCAATGGTCAAATCCGGTTGGATCGGACGACAGATGCCATTTGCCGATGATTGCCGTTTCGTAGCCGGCTTGCTGCATCAGCTTGGGAAACGTTACTTGCGTGCCATCGAACTTGTTGCCGTTCCGCAAGAAACCGTTGATGTGACTGTGCTTGCCGGTCAAGATGCAGGCTCGCGATGGACCGCAGATCGAATTCGCGCAAAAAGAGTTGTGAAAGATCGCGCCCTGCTTTGGCGATGCGGTCCAAGTTAGGCGTTTCGTTGATCTTCGACCCATAAGCGCCAATGGCCTGCGGGGCATGATCATCGGAAAAGATGAACAGAATATTGGGCTGATCGGCCACGACGGAAGGCGACCAGATCAGCGACGAACAGAATACCGCCGAGACGATTCCGACCAAGCAAAAACCAACAGAATTGCATAACAAGCGCCGAGCGAGCATGGGTACCGCCATGGGGTAAGTGCGACAATCGTTCTAAGTGATCGCCGTAGTTTACTCGCTTTAGAATCGGCTATGTTGGAACAGATCTCTGGCGCACCGAACCTCCTAAGTCGTCTCCACAACCGCGGGATCTTGGTAATCAACCGAATCAAAGGAGGGGACGACTGCAGACCCTCCGTACAGACCGAGTTGTTGTCGGTTTTGGCTTCGATCAGGCGACCTTCTTGCCGCCCGGGGCTCTTAGATCGAACAGCCCAAAGATTTCGTCCCGATTCAGTCCGCCACCCTGTGTCGGGGTTCCCGATTCTGAAAACAGTTCGTCGAACATTTCTCGCTTCTGATCCAAGACTGCCGCGATACGCTGTTCGATGGTGTTCATCGCCAACATACGTGTCACCGTCACCGCGCCTTTGGCGCCGATGCGGTGCGCTCGGTTGATGGCTTGATCCTCGATTGCCGGATTCCACCAGCGGTCAAACAAGAAGACGTATTCACAAAACTGCAAATTTAGACCCGACACTTCCCGCGCCATAGCTCATCAAAATCACGCTCTTGTCGGGATCGTGCTTGAAGCGATCAATCACTCCCTCACGCTGTTTGTGCGGAACACGACCGTGATATTCCAGCGGACCGAATCGCTCGAGCGTCGGCTTCATCTTGTCAATGCTGCCGACCCATTGACTGAAGACAATCGCCTTTTTGCCACTGGCGGTGACCTCTTCCATATCGGCGACCAGTCGTTCCAGTTTGGAACTGCTGCCGGTTGCCGGATCGAAGTTGCAAATTTGCTTCAGACGCAGCACCAGTTCGAATACATGTTGGATGGTCAGTTCTTGGTCGAGCTCTTCGAGTTTGATCACACCTTCGGATTCTGCTGACTCGTAGGTTCGCCACTGTTCGGGCGTCAGATCCAACTCAGCATCCCGATACAGTTTCGGCGGCATGTCATCCATCACCATTTCTTTGGTTCGCCGCATGATGTAGTCCCGCGAGGACTTAGCCAATTCACCCATTGGCATTCCAGGCCTCAGATAGCCGGGAGACAAATACTCAAAAATCCCGACCAGATCGTCTGGTGAATTTTCAACGGGAGTGCCCGTCAATGCCCAGGAACGAGTGCGCGGAATCGCGCGGATGATTTCGCTGGTGGAACTATTGCGATTCTTGATTCGTTGTGCTTCATCAAGCGTGACCAAATCAAAATGAAGTCCTCCGTCCAGCACAATTTCTTTGTCTCGCATTAGTAGTTCGTAGTTGGCGACCTTGACCGGAACGTCTGGCGATCGCCACTGAAACGCCCGTTTGGCCGCATTGCCTTCGATCGCCGCGACCGGAATCTCGGGAGCCCAAACTCTGAATTCTCGCAGCCAATTGCTAACCAGCGGTTTTGGGCAAACCAGCAAAACGCTTTGGATCTGGCCACTGCATAACAACAAGCGAATCGTACTGATCGCTTGCATGGTCTTTCCCAGTCCCATCTCGTCAGCCAAAACGGCGGCATACCGAGGAAACAAAAATGCGATTCCGTCCAATTGATAAGGAAAAGGGTTGAACGGAAAGTTCAATTGGCCGCTACCGACCAGCAAACCGAGCGGTGGTTGCAGCAGGTAATACAGCCGATCTTGAAGTTTGACGACGTCGCTGGGTGGTCTGATCCGATGTCGTTCAATTGCATCTCGCTGCTTTTTGTTCAACCGTTTTGTGGGGACGGGCGATCCGCCGGGAACGACGGGCGGCTTCCACTGATTCGCTTCAGGAAACAAAAAACCTGTTGCCTTGGCGGTCAATTTCGGAACACGAATCGGTAGCGATCTTGGCTCCATCGATTCGAGCTTAAAGGCGAATGTACCGGCGGGCGTTAACGAATCGATGGACCAACTGTTGGTCGGGTCGATTTCAGCTTTCAATTCGGATTTAGAACCCGGTTTCCACATCGATCAATTCCAGGTTAGGCAGCGTTGTTACGAATCCGAACAGCTGGATCGATCGGCTCAGCAGCGTTTGTCTGTTGCGCCGGCCCGGCTGATTGCTGCGCCGGCCAGTTGCGAGTGTGCTTCTTTGATCGCTTCTCGGATTCGCTCAAATGGTTCAACCGCATCAGGAAAGTCAGCAAGCTTGGCAGCAATTTTTTGAACCGCGTCATAGTGTTCGACGCGAATATGGATCGTGGACCCAGCCAGTGTCGTTGTTGTGGATCCTGCCAAAGAATCCTCTGCGATTGGTCCTTCATCTTCCTCGGCTGCTTCGTCAACCAACGCGACTGGCACCGATACCGATTGCTCAAGCCGCAACGCCTCGGGCTGATCGCAACACAGCATCGAAATTGGCGCGCGGCATTTGCTGACCAACAGCGGTCCGATTACGTCACCAATGATGTGATCACGTAGCGTCGGCCCAAACAGGATGGAATGAGCGCGAGAGGGTCTTACCGGCAACGTGCATTGGAATTCGAGTGGGCGCCCGCCACTGTTCAACAACAGCAACCCTCCCGTCCAGCCGGTTCGTTCTTCTTGGACCACCGTATAGTAAGCAATGACTGCTTCGTCGGCTTCGGGCATGCGTTGGATTGGGAGGGTTTGTGTGAAACTTGCGGGATAGAATGCGTGCGTCGAATAGTTCACGCGACAAGTTTAAGTTTCGGCGTTCGGATTGTTCCGACTTTAGCGGTCCGGCGACGATTCAGCTGGGTCAAGAAAGCAAGCAAGAATTTGCGGATTCTGCCGAAGTTTTTCCCGGCTCGAAACAAAAACGAAATTGCCCAGCTGATTGCCCCACACTCCCCAGAGTCGTTGGTTATACTCGGTTGATTCATTGACCAAACTACATGTCCGAGACAACAGGAAGATTCAAATCGATGTCATACGATCAGGAACCCGTTTCGCCCATGTTTCGCATCGATGTTTCACCCGAGGCCGACGCCAGTCAGCCCGTATCGAATGAGCGGATGATGCTTGAGTTGATGCGTCAATTGATTGCCGGCCAGCAGCAACAAAATCGGTTGATTGAAGACTTGGTCCAGCAGAGTGCTGCGGCAAACAAGCAGCGAGCCAGTGAATTGCAACAGTGGAAGGACGCCAATCCCGACTTAGCCAAGTCCTGTCATCGGGCAGCCGAGACGCTTAGCCGCGTGCAAACACGCTTCCTGGACACGCTGACCGAGGAAATCGCCGATACCGAGGATCACCTGGTCGAAGGCGAATACATGCTGAATGAATTCGTGGATCGCTTTGGCCCCCGCTTGGCTCACTTGAACGGTGTGCTGCAAGTCCTAGCACAATTAGGCGATGCCGACGCGAACAGCTAACAAGGAAGTCAACGGCTACAGGGCTTGATTGATCGCGCGACCGCGATTTGCACGAAACGCAAAGACTTGATAGAGCTGCTTTGCTGCGACGTAAACCGTGATTGCAGCCCACACTCCGATCACGTCCGCTGCGAAATCCCACAGATCTGGGCTGCGTCTGGGGATCCAACGCTGCGTGAATTCGTCGATCCCGGCGTAGATCATTCCGGTTGCCCCAATGATGGCGAACCGCCGCAGCCAATGAGTCGATTGTCCGCTGTAGCACATCAGCATCGTCAACCCAAAGTAGGCCAGGAAGTGAGCAGCTTTGTCGTCGATTCGAACCAGCGACCGTGGTAGTCTCGGTAAATGTGTCCCGGTGAAGATCGCCAGCCAGTAGACGCATAGAATGACGGCGGCCAGACGAACGCTGACTAGCGAGAAGCGAGAATATCTCGCCGGCGTGATTCCAAAAATATGTAGGTCGTTGGACATCCTTGTCCCCCTGGCAAACTGTCCTGAGTCAGCGATTCTGCGTAAACTGGTTGTGGCTTGAACTTGGTCAGGCCTTGAAAATCGATCAGCAAAGACGCCACTTACTGTAGGTATCCATCGTGCAACTACATCGCCCGCGCCAGTCAATCTTTGTCACACTCCTGACGCTGGCGATTTGTTCGTTGCCGACGCACGCCGACGATGGCGCAGCGGATCAGGCAGCAGCCAAAAAGGATAGCAATGCGGTCGATTGGACCGAGCTACAGGGGCAATGGGCGTCGATCGAATTCGGGGGCGAGGGGCCGGTCGAAATCGACGATCAGTCGATCAAATTGGGAATGGGCAGCCCGTTGACCGGTATTCGCTGGAAGGGAAAGGTCGCGCGGGAGAACTATGAATTGACGCTGGAAGCGCGGCGCACGGAAGGACTCGATTTCTTTTGCGGCCTGACTTTTCCAGTCGGCAAAGATCACGTTAGTTTTGTGCTGGGTGGATGGGGTGGCGGAGTGGTCGGAATCAGCAGCGTGGACGGCTACGATGCCAGTGAAAACGACACGACGATGTACCAGGAATTCAAGCGGAACCAATGGTACAAGGTGCGCGTCCGCGTCACCGCTGGGGCGATCGAATGCTGGATCGACGACGATCGGGCAGTCGATCAACCACGCAAGGGGCACACCTTTGACATTCGCTTTGAAATGGATGAGTCGTTACCGCTGGGTATCGCCGCGTTTCAATGCAAATCGGAAATACGCCAGATACGCTTTCGCAGTTTGAGCGCCGAAGAAATCAAAAAAGCTGCGGCGGATCGAGAGGATACGCCGGCACCCCGTGGTGGCGGCAATGAATGAAACGGAATTCGGGAAACTGATCGATGCGGACGCCTATTGGATGGGTCGGGCATCGAGCAGGCGATGGAGGCGGCAACCGCGGATGAAGTTCCCGTGGGCGCCGTCATTGTCCGCGAATCAGAGATCATCGCGGCGGCGGCCAATCAGCGCGAATCACTACACGATCCCACCGCCCATGCTGAAATGATCGCGATTACCCAAGCGGCAGCGTCGGTCGAAGACTGGCGATTGGAAAAAACGACCCTGTATGTGACCTTGGAACCTTGCGTGATGTGCGCTGGAGCCATTCTGCAGTCCCGAATTCCACGTGTAGTCTTTGGAGCCTGGGATGCGAAAGGGGGTGCCGTAAGCAGTCTGTACCGTCTGCTGGAAGACGAACGTCTGAATCATCGCTGCGATGTTACTGCCGGCGTCCTGGCCGAGCAGTGCGGGCGGGTATTGACCGAATTCTTTGAATCAAAGCGTGCACTTGGAAAAAAGTAGCCGGCGGCTCGGCGTGTGAAACTGTAACGATTTCACCGATTCTCCGACTTTTGCCGATTCGACCACGAAACGGACTAAGCTTTTCGCCGTCGTCCGACCGATACTACCCGCACAACCCGATCTATTCGGATGTTTCAGCCCGGTGCTGGAAGGTGCGATTTAGAGCCAAATACTGTAAAGACGGTGGAACGCGCAATGTCGGTACGGAAGCTGACTGCAAGCATGCTAACGATCCTTGTGATGCTGGGCGGTATCACATCGGTAAATGCTATCGACCATCAACCCGTGATGGTGGATCCATTCGAGTTCGATCCAGACTTTCAATGGTTCGAACCGGTTACCAATATGGACTTGGCTGATATGAAGCCAAAGAAGCGCACGCCGACTGGGTGGTTTGCCACCTACGACCGCTTGAATCTATACGGCTCGCGACCCGAGTCAGATCAACAAGAACGGCTGGAAACGCTGCTCGACTCAGGTTGGGGACACCGATATGAAATCGGCTACATGTTGCCTGGAGCAGACACCGGATGGACGTTTAACTGGACCGATATGGGAGTCCACGTCGGTGAACGCGTCGGACCCAAACTGAATCCCGAATTCTTCCTCGGTATTCCGATCAGCGGTCTTCCCATTCTCTCGGGCGTCAACTGGATCAATGACTATGAGTATGACAGTTACGAGCTGAATAGGACCTGGCGTATGGAGCCCTACCACTACGGTGGCATCTTGGAGCCAATGATTGGACTCCGATACATGAAAATCAAGGACAGGAATCGCTTCCAAGACTATCTGGATCCACTGCCGGACGCTCCCGATACTGATTTCGGTACCATTGTTAGCGATCTTGCACTCACACGGAATGACATGTTTGGCGGTCAGATCGGTTTCCGATATTTCAAGTCCCGCGATCGATTCACGTTTTCGACAGATTTCAAGGCGTTCGCTGGTGGCAGCTGGCAGGCGTCCAGATCCCAACGAACGATCATTGACCTAGAACTGTTCGACTTCGAGCAGGGCCCCAACGGTGAAGGTCCGCCCGACGGAATTCGACAGGTACCCGTCAATTATTCGCCACCGATTCTTTCGCGGAACGATGAAGCATTCATCGGATTCGACATTCACACCGAATTGGCCTACCAGGTATCCCGGTACGTTACGATTCGAGCCGGCGTGCAAGTGATCGATGTCGCCAGGGGTGTCTGGCGTGGTGGCGATGGCTCGCTTGGTTCACTAGAGGCTGGCGATCAAAACCAGGACATATTTATGGTCGGTGGAACATTTGGGCTGTCCCTGAACCACTAGTTGCACGGCCTGACAAACTATCAAGACGTAAAAAATGGCATCGTAAAGTTCAACTTTACGATGCCAACTCGATTGTCATAGTTTGCTGGCCGACTAGTTTCGGCCATCGATCTTCGCGTCGATTCACTGCCACGGGAAAACCAATCTAACCGCTGCTAGTTCTTAGCAGCCAAGGAACGCAGTTCCTCAAGTTCGACGGTCAATCGATGTCGTAGCGGGCTTTCCGGACGAAGCTCTTCTTCCAACAACTCTTCGGCCTTCTCGAACACTTCTTCGCTTCGGTTTGGTTCATTCATCAGTTCGCGAAACATTCGTTCGACGGTTGACTCGGTTAGCAAGTGACTCTCCTTGTTTCGTTTTGTGCTGGACGGTTCGTGGCGACGAGCGCTATCGGATTCTAAAGAAACGGCCCTGAATCGCAAGTGCATTTCTAGGAATTGGACACCGATTGTGTGCCAAACCCCAATTCAGCGAGGTGCCCAGCGGTTCGCTCGACGGTGTAACGAATCTGATCTTCGGAATGCTCACTGGTGATAAAGAATCGCAATCTCGCTGCTGATTCGTCCACGGCGGGATACAGAATCGGTTGAACGTTGATCCCATCGGTCTTCAAACGGTTCGACAATCGTAACGCCACCATCGAATTACCTGTGATCACTGGGACCACAGGAGTCGCTTCGCTATCGCCGGTGTCCAGTCCGGCCTCACGGCACAAGTAGAGGAACAATGCGCTTCGCTCCTTCAGGCGTTCGACTCGCTCGGGCTCTTTCTCCAGCGTCTCCAATGCCGCCAAGGCTGCCGCCACTTGTGCTGGAGGCATGCCAACGCTGAACACAAATCCAGGCGCTGTATAACGCAGCAACTCGATCAACGGCTTGCTGCCAGCGATGTAACCTCCACAGGACGCCGCTGATTTGCTAAGCGTTCCCATCCAGATATCAACGTCACGCGGATTGACACCAGAGTATTCCGCAATTCCACGTCCCGTGTCTCCCATGGTTCCAAAACTGTGCGCTTCATCGACCATCAATAAAGCACGATGTTTCTTTTTGATCTCAATCAATTCAGGCAAGTCACAGAAATCGCCGTCCATGCTATAGACGCCTTCGACGATGATCAGGACCCGTCGGTACCGTCCACGCAACTCTTTTAGAGTGCGATCAAGCGATTCGTAGTCGTTGTGGGGAAACGGCCGCCGCCGCGCACCAGAGAGCAGTGCGCCTTGCACGATACTATTGTGTGCCAGCGAGTCGTGCAAAATCAAATCACCTTCGGCGACCAGGTGCCCGATGGTCGTTTCGTTGGTAGCATGACCTCCAACCATCAAAACCGAATCATCGACCCCGATCCAGTCAGCAATTTTGCGTTCCAATTGGCGATGAATCGGTTTTTCACCCGAAACCAGTCGGCTGGCGGAAACACTCGTTCCATACTTTCGGACGGCCGCGGTAGCGGCTGCGGTAACTGCCGGATGTCCACTTAGCCCCAAGTAGTTGTAGCTGGCGAAGCTAATCAGTTCTTTGCCATCGACATGTGTGGTGTCAGCAACGATTCCATCATGAACGGTAAAATAAGGATTGGGCACACCTGTCATTAACAATTGACGCATCGTGGCCTTTAGGCGGCGATACTCCGTGAACTGTTCAAAGTCGTCTTCGGGAACGACATCGGCACTATTTCTTGGCGTTGATCCGTTTCGTTGGATGCTTGGAAAGCTCTCGTTACGACCTTCGCCCCGCAAGTATGCTTCGGCAAGCGATTCGGATCCTGGTGGCAGGTAGCGTTCGATCGCCGCAGCCGTTTGCCCAATCGTTTCAATTTCGTCCAGTACTTGTTCAGGAAACCGCCCGCCGAAGGTTTGTTCCAGGTTGCGCGCGATTTCCAGACGCTCCAGACTATCCAGCCCGAGGTCCAACACGATGTTCGTGTCCAGCTTCAATACACCGGCACGATCTCCGGCGATACGTTTCACGTGATCGATGATCACGTCGGCGATCGACTGATTCACATCGCCCAGATACTCCGTAGCCGCTCGTCCTGCCGCCGCTTGCATCATGGGCTGCGCGTCAGTCGAAATGACCGCGTTGCCCGATTCCTCGCCGCGAACCCAACGGGCGATCAGCTTTAGTTCATTGTCGCGGACTGCATGCAAACAGGCATGTCGTTGGATTTTCCCACTGCTGGTTTTTGGCATGCTGCTGTTGCGAACCATGAATACCGCATCGGGCGGTAGTTCGTGTTCCGCAGTCACGGCGCGACGAATGGCCTGGATTTTCGAGTCCCAGTCAACATCGCGAAGGCGCTGGGCTTCGACGACGATGGCTAACTGTTCTCGACCTTCGCCGTCGTCCATCGCGAAGGCGGCTACCGATCCGGCCTGAATAACATCGCAGGAACGTTCGACTGTCTCTTCGATGTCCTGCGGATAGCGATTGACGCCATGCACGACGATCATGTCTTTCAGGCGGCCAGATACATACAGTTGACCACCGTACAGAAAACCTAAATCGCCGGTACGCAAAAAGGGTCCCTCGCCGTCAACCGTATAGGCATCAAATGTTCGCTGTGATTCCTCAGCGCGTTGATAGTAGCCGCGACCTACCGACCGACTCTGAACCCAGATTTCACCGATTTCATCATCCGGTAGCACCTCAGACGTGTTTGGGTCAACGATTTTGACCGTTTCGTTCGGGAGCACGCGACCGCAGGCAACCAATGCCCGTGCCTCGGGGCAGTCATCCGCGACCGGTCGCACTTTCTTTTCGACCAATTCGGTGCTATCGAACGATTGCAAAACGGGCCGCGTTTCTTTGGGACCACCCGTGACGATCAAGGTTGTTTCCGCCATTCCGTAGCAAGGCAACAAAGCTGATCGGCGGAACCCGCAACGTTCAAATCGATCCGCAAACGCGTTCAACGTTGACGCACGAACGGGCTCTGCACCGTTGAAAGCAATTTCCCACGTGGATAGGTCAATACCTTCCAGCTCTCGATCCTGAATCTTGTCCACGCACAATTGATACGCGAAGTTTGGTCCACCACTGATCGTGACCCCATACTTCGAAATCCCCTGCAGCCAGCGAATCGGGCGCTGCAGGAAAGTCATGGGGCTGGTAAATACGTTCGACCTGCCCGCAAACAAGGGCATGACGATACCGCCGATCAATCCCATGTCGTGGTAGGTCGGCAACCAACTCATTCCGACCATCGGCGCCGTCGGTTGAAACGCATGCAGGATCAATTCCGTGTTGGCGATCAAATTTCCGTGCGTCAACATCACGCCCTTGGGCGACCCGGTAGATCCCGATGTATATTGCAGCACAGCCAAAGAATCTGGGGCCAGCTTTGGACGTCTCCATCTGGCCCCGTCACGACAAGACGGATCATCGGTGCCCAGCAATTGAACGCCGATCAGGTCATCGTGTTGTTTTTCCCCGGTCAACTGTTGGACGACTGATTTTGTCGACAGCGCCCAACGCGCATCTGCATCGACCACAATCGAACGTATCCGTGACGCCTTACGGTTGCGGCGCGGTGGGTAGGCCGGAACGGCAATCGCGCCGGCTGCATGACAGGCCAGGAATCCGACCACGAAGTCCATCGACGGCGGATACAGCAGCAACACTCGGTCGCCGCGCTGAACGCGGCAACGTGTCTGCATATACCCAGCCAACGCGCGGACCTCGTCCCATAACTGGGAAAAGGTCAGTTGCTGTTCATGCGACTCGACATCGGTAAACCGGAACGCAAGCTGATCAGGCTGCTGCTCGGCCCAATGCTCTAGGACCGAAATCAGATGATCGCGCGGCGGATCCTGGTCTCCGAAATATTGATGCAAATCCACGGAACGAATATGCTTCCTGAGCGATTTGAGCAGGGTGGGAAAAATACCCAATGTAGTTGCCGGTACCGGTTCCGACCAGATGATTCTGCCGACACCCACTCAGGCAGCACCCTATTTCCGATCAACTTCTAGCTACTTTTGTCGGAATACGGCCACGATATCCTCGACTGGCACGACAAACAGCTGGTTGTCATGTTCTAAGTCGACCGGGATGGCGTTCTTCGGATGGAATAAAATTTTGTCGTATTGTCGCAGCGGTAGTTCGTCGTCGTTTTCAACGACTGCACTGATTGTAACGATTCGTCCGGTGATCGTCGGGATTTCCGCGGCGTCGGGCAGTGCGATTCCGCCACGAGTTTCCCGCTTGGGCTCGTCCTTGCGAACCAGCACTCGATCGCCGATTGGCTCGACTTGTTCGAATGGTGCGGATGCTTTCTTCTTGCCCATGGTGTTGTTCTGCTGTCTTGTTCTGCTACGGCCTTGCTGCGTCTCTGGTACGTCTCTGGTACGTCTCTGGTACGTCGGCGGGTGGTTTCTGCTACCTCGGTAGATTGAAACCGCTCAGCAATCTACCTGGAGCGGCCGCGTTTCGCGAGACCCTAACGGTTGTTCCGTTCGTCCGCACCTGGACACTTCCAACGATTGTGTGAAGCCATAGGGGTGTGATTGAGTTCAGGAGGGGTGCTGACGATTAACGTAACTGTGTTCGTGTGCATCAAAGAAGGGTTCAGCAGGGCTGAATCGCGCGGACACATGTCGAACCTTTTCTTTTCGGATCGGATGAATGCGCAAGGATGTGAAACGGTCGCTAATTTTGTGGCCCACTTTAGCTACGACGTTTGTAGCTTTGATGTTGGGATTCACGATTGTACGTGATATCTCCCAATGCATCGGGCCGGAAACAGAAAAACTGGCGCTGGCAACGCTGCCAAGTTTTGACTTCGGAACCGCCTCCGTAACCAACATCGACATCTCGTCACGCGGTGAACATGGCCGGCGCGCTATGGTGCTGCCCGACCGCGTTGCCGATGTACTGGGCGTTAGACCGCGACCATCGTCGGTCGGCGATGCGAGTGCAAGCAAGACACAGGCAACTGATCGAACGACGCGAAAGCAGATCGCGGGCATGATCATGCCTCCTTGGGGAGTCGTGATCGAAACGTCGCCAGAGATTGAGCGGATTGTTGTACCGGCTCCCGCGATGACCGATCTTGATTTGACCGCCGATCGATCTTCGATGCTGGAGGGGATCATGGAATTGAATCCACCAGCCTCTAGGATGCCGCGATCGAATCGTGCGCTGGCGAAACCAGAATTTCCAAAACAAGACTCCGACATGACGGCGGCTGAATCCGTAGCCGCTGAGTTGATCGACGTGGAAACGTATCCGGCCGTGTCCACCTCTGACGTGAACGCCTCCGGTTTGGCGAAACGCAAGGCTGCCGTCGAGAACCGCAAGCCGGTGTCGGGAGTGACCGGCTGGCCGGCTACGGCTCAACTCAATTCCCAACTCAACGCCTTGGCCAACTGGACCGAAGCAAACATGGCGGGCAAACAGGATGCTGATTCGTCCTCTATCGCAGGCGCGACGCACTGGGCCAGCCAAGTCATCACGACGCTGGGACAGTTGCAGGCGCTTCGCCGTTTAGGTGATGAAGAGGCTGAAACTCTGATCGATTCACTGGATCATCTGGCTGACCAAGGAATCGTCGAAGCAGAACAAGTGATGGATCGAAACCTGCAAATCGATTGGCTCCGGGCCGCCCATGGCGTTGCGCGACGTGTGGCAGTTTGGAAACCAGTTTGGCGCGTGGCAAATTCGAATTCGACGTTCGATTTGAAACCGAGATTTGCAATCGCAATGAAACCGGACAGATCAGATTCGGTCTTCGACGCAATCGAACGTGTTCGATTGATACTTCCCGACTCCGGTGATGCCGCTGGCTGGGATCAATACCTGTTGTTGAATCAAATATCGGCTGCCGCGGATTCAAATGACCAAAGCCTTCGAACGTCGATTGCAAAGCAATTCGTATCCAGAATTCAGCGACCTGGACTGCATCCGCTCCATCAGCAGTGGTTGCAGCACGAATCAATCGAGTCTTTGTGGGTTTCCATTCAGCCGTGGGCAAGGGGTGTCGTTGACTATGCTGACTTGTTGAGCGACATCGAGCATCAAGAATCGACCGCCGCCGAAACGGATCCAGCAAAGGTCGCCAAGGCGATGCAAACGCTACGGTTTGCCGATAGCCCGATGGCGATCGCGGTCGCCGAGTCGATTGACACGCACTATCGTAACGCCAACGTGCGAACCGCCATTACCGAAGCGATGCTGCAGCGATTGATGCCCGAGATTCCCGCGCAATCTTTGCCGGTCCGCGCCAACATGCTAGGCAGTCAAGTGCGTGGCACCAGCAAGATTGACAGCGAGTTGCAAGTTTCGCTGATCCCGTCTCCTGATCGCTGGGTGTTGAATCTGAGCACGGTGGGACGCGTTAAGACTCACACCACTGGCGTTCGTGGACCTGTATCGGTGCGAACGGACGGACAGTCTTCCTTCACGGCAACAACCCCGATCGAAATCACCCCTTACGGGATAGATGTCCGTGAGTCGGTTGCCAGTGTTAAAGGTCGAACGCGACTTCGCGGCATCGAAACCGACTATGACGGTTGGCCGGTTGTCGGCAACCTGGTACGAGTTGCGGCTGCCCGTCGATTCGATTCGATGTCCAGCAAGTCAAGCCAGCTGTCCAACCGAAAGATCGCTGCGGAAATTGAGTCGAAAGTTGACCACCAGTTCAACCAACGTGTCGGGCAGGCGACTGAGCAACTGGGCAAAGCCGTTTTGGGACCGCTAGGCCGTCTGGAACTCGACCCAACCGTCACTGACATGATGACGACGGACCGTCGATTGGTTGCCAGGTATCGTTTGGCTGGCGAAGATCAGTTGGCGGCTTTCACGCCGCGGCCACGAGCTCTGCAGGACAGTCTTGTCAGTGTGCAGATCCACCAATCGGCGATCAACAATACGTTGGCGCAATTGGTGCCGACCGAAGAGCCGATGCCAATTGGCGAAGCAATTGATAACGCGATCAAAACCTTTGGTGACCACGAAGTGACGATGCCAGAGGATATCCCTACTGACGTCATCGTGCAGTTTGCAAGTGGCCGTCCGATTACGACCGAATTCAAAGACGGCATGCTTTGGGTAACGCTGCGTGTCGTACGTCTACGGCGTGGCGATCGATTGAATCTGACCAGATTCATTGTGCGGGCTGCCTATCGACCCCACGTTGACGGCCTGCAAGCAAAGTTGGTGCGTGAGGGCCACTTACGCATCAGTGGCCCGGGAATGTCGATGCGAGAAAGGTTGCCAATCCGAGCTATTTTCAACAGGGTATTGTCGTCCAATCGGCCGTTACCGTTGACTCTACCTAGCATCACCGATCATCCAGCGTTGGATGGATTGATCGTCAGCCAACTCGATCTGCGGGACGGTTGGATTGCAATGTCAATCTCCGAATCTGACCAGTCCAGACTAGCAGCGGTCGATTCGCAGCTTGAGTAACGACCGCCTATCCACGGACGAACCAGTAAGAGACGCCGACAAATCAGAGGACGATATTGTCGGGTCACCTTGACCGCGATGCTCGCGTTGACGCGACCGTCAGCGTTCGCGATCAACTGCGGATTTAGACTTCACCTGGTGCATCATTGCAACGATGGCGGAGCCGTTTCGACCAACGGACTTAGGTACAGCGTTTCGGCCCGATGTCGATGGGGTACCGGTCGCAGGATTTCCGCGGCTGCACCTAACAGGTCCCGACGACTGACTTGTCCAACCAGCCTATTGCCATCCAAAATCGGCAGTCGGCGATAGGGTGAATTCAAGAACATTTGCGCGATCGACAGCATGTCTTTCTCCGGACTTGTCGTCAGAGCCTCCGTATCCATGTACTGACCAACATGGTTGGGTCGTGCCAGCGATCGGAGCTGTTCGTTGGCGTCGCTGCGTTGCGCACGCGACTGTACTTCCTTGACCAAGCGATATTCGGCCCTCAGCACATCGCGACGACTGACTTGCCCACCCAATTTTTCACCGAACAAGACCGGCAGTCGTCGATAGGGTGTTTGCTGGAATTTGTGGGCGATATCGACCAATCGATCATCATCCTGAATGATGCGTTTGCCATCGGTGTTCATGTAAGCGTCCAGTCGCGTGCCGGGCACCTGATCATGGACAGCAGAAATCAATGCCCGCATCGCGGTCTTTTCGGAAAAGATTCCAAGGTACCGACCAGACGAATCGACAACAGGCGCTCCCGGAGATTCGCCGCGCCAAAATGTGGTCAATCGCGTCGAAGACATCTACATCAGGACGCAAGGTAACCAGTTCCGTTGTCATGAACTCGCGCACTCGCGGCATGTGAATCGGCAGCCCCACAGCAGCGTCGACGGGCTCGGTCAACGCGTTCATACAACACTTTTCGCTGAACACACCTAGATAGCTACCGTCCGAATCAACGACCGGCGCACCCGATATGTTGTCCCTGAGTAATTTCGCCACGCCGTCACAAACAGATGTTTCCGCAGTCAACGTGACGAGATTGCGACGCATGAAATCTTCGGCAACTTTCACTTCCGCCATAGGACAGCCTTCATTTGAAACGCTTTATCGATCTACAAGTGTCTATCGCACTAACGGGAATCAACCTAAGACCTTGACCATCGAAAGTCAAACTTTTTCGTAGGCAAAACCGAAAGCTTCAGCAAAGAAGTTGCTTGTGAATAATTGCGCATGCAAGTGAAAAAATGCGCAAGCTACTTTCCACGCCGTTTTAACCAAGGTCCATACTGCCAACGCTGACGCCATTGATCGAAGTACGGTTCGTAAGCCGGTTCACTAGTCCAAAACCGGCTTTGTGGTTCACCATCGTTGACCTTGCCTTCTGGGTAGTCCTGGCCGGTGAAACTGACATCCACAGAATCGTTCCAACTCGCGAACTGTGCTCGCATTCGCGCGAAGACTTGCGTCTGTTCTTCGGCGACGCTGGTTCGTTCCGAAGGATCATTTTCCAAGTTGTACAATTCGAATTCTGCTGTCGCTAAATCGGTCGTCAACAGTTTCCAATCGTTGTCAATCAGAGCCGGCGCGCCCGTTGTGACGAAAGAACATCGGCCGCTCGCGCCGCATTGATTGCTCCTTGATTACAGGCAGCAGGTCGATGCCGTCAAATGGGCGACTGGGATCGGGGTGGACTTGTCCGGTAATTGCCAGCAGTGTTGGCAGGATGTCGGCTACGTTTGCCGGAAAGTTGGTCACGCGCCGTGTTGGAACGGTTCGCGGCCATTGAATGATCCCGGGAACGCGCAACCCTCCCTCGTAGACGGATCCTTTGTATCCCCGCAGCGGACCAACGGTCGTCGGTTTGATTTTGGGCAGCCCGCCGTTGTCGCTACAAAACCAGACCAAGGTATCTTGATCAATGTTCAGCTTTCGCAATGCGGTGCGAAGCGTGCCGATACTGCGGTCCATCGCGACCAGCTCGCCATAATGATGGCTGGATCGTTCATCAAGCCCGACAAAGGGAGCCCGATCTGCTTCGCTTGCTTTGAACGGATCGTGGGGCGTGCCATACCAAATCACCGTGAATATCGGCGATCCGGTCGGCAACTGCTGCTTCAAGAACTCGACCGCTTGATCGACAATGATCTCGGACGAATCGCCGGTAAAGTCTTCGAATTCACCGAGCCGGCTGAGGATGGGATCGCGATCAAAGAAGTTTGTAACCGAGAGCCAGTGGTCAAAACCAAAGATGCCCGGGTGGTGACTGTCGTTCTTTAGGATTGGAACGCCCGGGCCCCGCAGTCCATTCAGATGCCACTTTCCGAAATGACCGGTGACGTACCCAGCGGCGTGCAAGATCTGTGCGATTGTAATTTCTTGACGCCGCAATGCGTATCCGTGACTCAACACACCGGTGCGATCATTGGTGCGACCGGTCAATACCGTCGCGCGAGTCGGCGAGCAAACTGGCGCACCCGCATAGAAGCGATCGAACCTTAGTCCAGCTGCGGCCATCGCATCCAAATTGGGAGTCTTTAGCAATGGATGGCCGTTGTATCCGGTTTCCCCCCAACCCTGATCATCGGCCATGACCAGGATGATGTGTGGCAACGCAGAGGGTGCCGCCAACAACGGTATTACGCATCCAAGGTCCGCTAAAGCGATGCAGAAGCCAACCAGGAACCGATACCACTTGCGACTCAAGACTTGATCACCTTGCCGGCAGCGTTCCGCGCTGAGATGCGGAGTGGTCAGAAAGATGCCTGGCTCGTGCGCGAGTTGCGACCAGCGAAATAAACTTGCCAAACTGAACAACCGCACCATTCTGGTTAACTAGTTGACGTATCCAAGTGACCCGTGCGGCGCGGCGGCCATGCTTTTCAATCGCTTCGATCTCAGTTACGACCTGGACCGAGTCACCAAAAAAGATAGGAGCTTCAAATCGCCACTCGGCAATGCCAATGAGCGCTAAGGTTGCGACCTTCGGATGCTCCGTGCTTAGACCAGCCAACACGCTTAAACCGAGTAGGCCATGCGCCACAGGTTCACCAAACGGCGATTCGGCAACATCGTCCGAATGCAGCGGATCGTGATCGCCTGTCAGCTGGGCAAAATCAGCGACATCCTCCGCCGTGATTTCTCGCCATGGGCTCGACCATCGATCGCCAACCTGCATGTCTTCCATGTACAACGTTTCACCCTGATGCGACGCTGTCTCCAGGTTCGCATTGCCTAACGTCTGAAACTCCGTTGGTGTCTCCAATGCTCGCTCGTTTGGATAATGGATCGGTTTTTTTTGAAACAGCATTCGAGCCAACCGAGTCCACGGTGCCCATCCTGCATCGCCTAGTTCGTTACAATCATTACTTGTAATTTGGCTATGCAACAGTCTGGATCCTGTCTGATGGCTAAAACAACCAAATAGATCTGTCGATGCGATCGATCACGTAGAATTTGGCTGTCGCGGCAGTTTGGGACGTTAGCATAGCCTGGATCATCAACTGGGGAGTCCGACCTAAGATGCATTGCCGCGAGTTTGGCCCGATTTTTTTGACATTTGTTCTGTTTTCCGTCGTTTGTGGCGACCAGCCGGCGGTTTCTTTTCGAGCCCAGATGTTGGCTTTGGACGGCAACGAAGGGGTTGCTACCGGCGACGTCGATGGCGACGGCAAGCCGGACGTGGTGGCCGGTCGAAATTGGTATCGCGGTGGCCAATGGTCGCCTAGGCCACTCCGTTCGATCGATGATTGGAACGGATACGTAGAAAGCAATGGCGACTACTTGATGGACGTCGATGGCGATGGTCGGCTGGATGTGATCGCTGGGTCATTCATGCCGTCAACTGTGTACTGGTATCAGAATCCGGGTGATGAAGGCTTGCGTCTTGGCAAGATGTGGCCCAAGCATCTGCTGGTCGATACCAAGATCACTCACAACGAAGGCCAACTGATGCATGACATCGACGGCGATGGGCGACCGGAGTGGGTGGTCGATAGCTGGCAGGGTGACGTGCCGATGGTTATTTGGCGAATCGTTCAACTCCGACCCAGACGAAAACGGTGCAAAAGTGAAAATGGTTCCACATCGATTGGGCGAGCACGGTAACGGTCACGGGTTGGCCGTGGGCGACATTAACTCAGACGGCAAAAGCGACGTGTTGGTGGGTCAGGGTTGGTACGAACAGCCGGCGGCCGATCCCTGGACCGGGCCTTGGAAGTTTCATCGCGATTGGGATTTGCACGCCAGCGTTCCGATGATCATTGCGGATTTGGATGGAGATGGCGATGGAGATTTGATTCTTGGCAACGGACATGACTACGGTTTGTTCTGGTGGCAAAACGACGGACCGGATGGTTCTGGCAAGATCGCCTGGACGAAACATGAAATCGACCAAAGCTACAGTCAGCCGCATACGCTTGCCTGGCGCGACGTGGACAATGACAGTCAACCCGAGTTGATTACCGGCAAACGTTACTTTGCCCACAACGGCAACGATCCTGGCGGAAAAGAAATGCCCTGCTTGTACTACTACGATTGGAACAGCGACGAGAAGACGTTTACGCGGCACACCATCGAAGAAGGGCACGTAGGCTGTGGCTTGCAAATCGCGACCGATGACTTGAACGGGGACAACAAAACGGACATTGCGGTGGCGGGCAAGAGCGGAACCTACGTGCTATTTGCCAACTGATGACTGATCAAGACCAAGGCGATCTCTCGCTTTGCGCGGCTCAGGACCGCATCGATCAGTGGATCAACACCATTGGAGTCAGGTACTTTGACGAACTAACAAACTTGGCACAGTTGGTCGAAGAAGTCGGCGAAGTCGCGAGGATACTCTCGCGTACGCCACGGTGAACAATCATCCAAGCCGGGTGAATCACCGGGCTCGTTGGCGGACGAACTGGCTGATGTGTTGTTCGTCACAATCTGTTTGGCCAACCAATCTGGCATTGATTTGACCGAAGCATTGCACCGTAATCTTGACAAGAAGACTCGCCGCGACGCAGTTCGCCATCTCGAAAACGAAAAGCTGCGCTGAATTCGATTCGTTTGAATCCAGCTGAATGGTCAGTCGCCACATCGTTGTTCGCGCTGACCAACTTTCCGTCAGTTGGCCCGGCACAGTCCGACGTAAAGCCGCCGGTGTGATGCTGAAAAGTTTCACAACCACGTCACGGGCCATCGAACTGGTTTTGCAACCAACCGATGAGCATCCGCCGATTAAAAAATCGCTTGCGCACTGGCGGCTGCTAACTGACGTTCGGTTTGGTTCGTGTTGCCGACGTCGCAGGAACGTGTTCAGTAGATGCGATATTGGCAAAGCAAATAATTGCCTCGCGAGGAGCTTCGGCTTATAGTCACTCGTCCACAATGATTATCAACGGCCGCTGAGCTAGGATCTTGCTAATGAGACTTGCCGCTACACTTCTTGTTTTTGCCGCACTGTTTGTTTCCGACGACGCATCTTTAGCCCAGGATACAATCGCCGAGATTCCGGCGACACTAAAATCGGTTCCCCGTGAAGGGGGATGGATGAAGCGGCACGAGGCGATGAACGCTCGGGTTGCCAAAGGAAACGTTGATTTGATCTTCATTGGTGATTCGATCACGCAAGCATGGGAGGGTGCTGGGAAAGACGTGTGGGCGAAGCACTACGCGCCACGCAATGCCGTCAATCTCGGCATCAGCGGTGATCGGACGCAACACGTTTTGTGGCGTTTGGAAAACGGAAACATCGATGGCATTTCGCCAAAATTGGCAGTCGTGATGATCGGAACAAACAACTCGGGTCGTGATCAACCAGAGCACACCGCGGAAGGTGTAACGGCGATCGTCAAAAAATTGCGTACGGAATTACCAGACACGAAGGTTCTTCTATTGGCGGTGTTTCCCAGAGGCGCAGGCCCTGATGATGCGAAACGAAAAGACAACGACGCCGTCAACGAAACGATTGCAAAGTTGGATGATGGAGAAATGATTCACTATTTAGACATCGCTGATGCGTTTCTGGATGACGACGGTAATCTCTCGAAGGAAGTAATGCCCGATCTGCTGCATCTAAATGCGGCCAGCTATCAGCAGTGGGCCGAAGCGATCGAACCGAGTGTAAAGAAGTTGATGGGCGAGTAACCGTATAGCTATCGATCGGCCGACTGAGACAGTAATGAAGCTTTGGTTTGTGATTGCGGTGATCGCGTTGACTTCGTGCTCTGAGGCGCGGGCCCAGCAGGACGTGACTCCGCAACTAACGAAGGGGCCACCGTCGCCGGGTAAACGCGTTCGCCAAGTCGCTCCGGAATATACCGGGACCGACGTTTTTCATTCGCTCTATTTGCCAACCGATTGGACACCCGACAAAATGTATCCAATTTTGATTGAATACACCGGCAACAAATGGGACAAGAGTGGTTCGACCGGAAAGATTGCTGATGCAAATTTGGGGTACGGTCTGACTGGCGGAACAGGATTCATTTGGGTCGTCTTGCCATGTGTCGAACAGGGACGCCAGGAAAACGCCGTGACGTGGTGGGGCGATTTGGCGGCGACGATTGATTACTGCAAAGTCAATGTGCCGCGGATTTGTGCGGAATTCGGCGGCGACCCCGCCAATGTCTTTTTGTGTGGCTTTTCACGCGGCGCGATCGCATGCAACTATCTGGGGTTAGCTGATGACGAGATCGCAAAGCTGTGGAAAGGGTTCATTACGCATGATCATTACGACGGCGTATTTAGAGTCAGCGATCAAGCTTCGACTCTGGAACGCCTGGCCAGACTGGACGGACGTCCCCAGCTGATCTGTAGTTCGACCGGAACCAAAACGATCAAGGCATATTTGCAGCAAAACCTTGGTAACCTGAGCAATATTACGTTTCTGGATGTTCCGGTCAGTCAGATGTTCACCATTCCAGACGGAAGGGTTGTCCATTCCCACACTGATTTGTGGATGTCGATCGATAGTAAATACCGACGTCAGGTGCGCCTCTGGCTACGCAAATTGGCGACCCCCGACCCTTTGAATTAGTATAAACAGGTGAGGTACCGAGGCACGCTATTCGTGCTCCCGGTTGCCAGTTGAGAAGCGGGGAAATTCATCTAACCGGTAACTATGGATTTGTTGATTGTCGAAAGCGTGGCACCGATGGCCGCGATTCACCATTCACTCAGAGTTCCAAAGTTGGCGCGTCTTTGACAAGTGCATGATGCGGATCGATTCAATTCGACCATAGGCAACACGTATTCGGCTGCCTTTCCCTTGCTTCTGTTCAACCATGTTGAAGAGTGCAGCTATGTTCCGCATCTATGATCGATCCAACCATCGCCAACAACAGGATCGCAAGCGGCGTAAAACGACGAAAACCACGAGCCGAAATACTCGAGACTCGGAGGCTCCTTACGATCGATTGTTTTCACAACGAAGAACTACCAGAAGACGTCAACAACGATGGTATCGTCTCCGCGGTCGATGCCTTGACTGTAATCAACGCGATGGGACGCCAGACGCAAAACGACGGCGATCTGTTCACCGACGTTAATAATGATGGACTTCGCACCGCCGGCGACGCAGTGCGCGTCATCAATCGACTGAGTCGCGAAGGTCGGCAGCTCGATCAACCAGGCCGTGGCGATCCGCCACCTGACACCAGCTTTATCGACCAGACACATTCAATCGACGGCTCGGGAAACAACTTGAGCAATCCGCTGTTGGGTTCGACTGGTCAATCACTATTACGAGTCGGTGTTGTAGACTATGCCGATGGAATTTCAGAACCGGCCGGCGGAACTCGCCCCACTGCACGGCAGATCAGTAACGGTCTGTCGGCGGCCGATCCGACCGGTATTTCGAGCGAAAGAAATCTGAGCGCGTTTGTTTACGCTTGGGGCCAGTTCCTCGATCACGACATCGACTTGACTGGTGAACCCACAGACGAATCGCATCTCGAATCTTTTGATATCGCGGTGCCGACGGGCGATCCTGCTTTTGATCCAACCGGAACTGGTGAGCAAATCATCCCGTTGAAGCGATCCGTCTACGATCTCAGTACTGGAACGTCGGCCGATAATCCTCGCCAACAAATCAACGAAATCACCGCGTGGATTGATGGCTCGCAAGTCTACGGAAGTGATCAGGATACAGCTGATTCGGTCCGCGAATTCGTCGGTGGTCGGTTGTTGATCACGCCGGAGGGACTGTTAGCAACCGATGACGACGGGGATATTCTGGCGGGCGATGTGCGCGCGGCGGAGAACATTGGATTGACCGCGATGCATGCGTTATTTGTACGCGAGCACAATCGATTGGCCGACCATATTGGTGGTGCAAATCCCAGCCTAACGGACGACGTGATCTACCGGCGGGCCCGCGCTGTGGTCGTCGCCCAGATGCAGGCGATCACCTACAACGAATTCCTGCCTGCGCTGCTTGGCGAAGACGCGTTGTCCGATTACCAAGGCTACGATTCAACGGTTGATCCCACGATTGCCAATGAGTTTTCGACGGCGGCGTTCCGTTTTGGCCACAGCACTTTGGTGGATGAAATCGAGTTCATTGGCAATGACGGGACACCTATCGGCGAAGCGATTTCGTTGGCCGACGCATTCTTCCATCCCGCCTTGCTGGAAGAAACGGGGATCGATTCGATACTGAAGTTCGACGCGTTGACGGTGTCACAGGAGATAGATTTGCAGGTGGTGGATAGCTTGCGTGACTTCTTGTTCGGTCAGCCGGGTGCAGGCGGATTGGATCTAGTTGCGTTGAACATCCAACGGGGCCGTGATCATGGACTGGACGACTACAACTCAACTGCGCCAGGCATACGGTTTGTCGGCGTATGATTCATTTGATCAACTGACCAGCGAAGTTGACCGACGAGAGAAGTTGGAGCTGCTGTATGGCGATATCAACAATATCGACTTGTGGGTTGGCTTGATGGCGGAAGATCATTCGGCCGGATCATCCGTCGGCGAGTTGACCGGAACGATCATCGCTGACCAGTTCGAGCGGCTACGTGATGGCGATAGATTCTTTTACGAAAACGTCTTCAGCGGCGGTGGTTTGCAGCAGATTCAACAGACCACATTGGCGGCTCTGATTCAGCGGAACACCGACGTCGAAGGACTTCAGGATAATGTATTTGTCTTTTCTGCCGAGGTTTCGGGAACGGTCCGCGAATTGCGCGACGAATCGCTGGCTCAGCCCTCCGGTGGGATCGGGCTCAATAGCGATCAGGAAAGCCGATCTGCAAATGTCGTCGCCGGTATCACCGTCGAACTGTTAGACGATCAGGGTTCGGTCGTTGACACCACCGTGACCGATGGCAGCGGCGACTATCGTTTTGTTGACTTTGATCAGACGGGGCACTACGTGATCCAGATCGCAACGAATCAGGGACTGAATGTCGTTGGCACTGGTACTGTCGCGGTGCTCGTCCGAACGGGCGATGTGCGACTGCGCGGCATCGACTTTTCGATCTTGGTCTAAGGTGGACCGTGAACTCAGATATCCGATTCGTTGGTGTAAAAGTCGTTGGGGGAACTCCTCTTAGATCGCCCAGATATGAGGAGGTTGTGCGGCTTTATTTACCCTCCTTTAGGCAATGGTATCTGCGCAAATCGGAAACATTGCAAATCACTCTCCTTCGGAGGTCGTGCAGTTCATTTTTACCCTCCCTCGGGAGGGTCGGACGGGCAAACGGCCGGGGAGGGGCTGACTTGGAAAACCCCTCTCCTCGCTTAGGCTCGACTCTCCTGGAGGGCATTGCAAATGCATGGTGTAAAACGATTTGAAAACCGCATGACCTCTGAACCGGCGGGGCACGTGACCATATTTGAGGCCGATTCGACCCGGTTCCGGTCGTTCCCAAGATCTGCCATTGATCGATCTGCAGTCGTTCGACAGGACCAGGCTGGAAGCTCGGGGCAGACCTTTAACATGAAATCAGGGCGAATTCCGTCCCGAATCGCCCCCAAAGCTTGTTTCGCGGCAGCCGTGTCGATCGGACGCACTCGGCTCCAAAACGCCTGTTATTTGAGCCACTGATTTAGTATCTTTGACTGTAGCCATGCACTGTCCCGTTATTCGGCATCGAATACGGTCCCGTTACTCGGCATCGGAAAGGGGCCCGATTCCAGCAGTCGGAACGGTCCGATGGGTGCTTCGATGATTGGGGTCGGCCTCCTTCTCCGTAATCTGCTATTTGCGGGACACTGCCGGGCGAAAGTAACGACATTTTTGCGAAACTCTCGCCAATATCTCGTGTTTCACCCAGTGTATACAATCATTTTTCGGTTGATTTTGCCGAAATTTGCCTCTGAATTCAAGGATAACTAGGATGCGTCGTTTGCCTGTTTACGTACTGCTCTTATTGGGTGCCATGTGCTTTTTGGCACCGCGTCTGGGGCTGCCGAAAGCCCGATCGGTAAGAAGATTGATGGATTCTCGCTGCATGACTTTCGCGGCAAGGTTCATAATCTGAGCGATTACAAAGACAGCAAAGCAGTTGTCGTGGCCTTTATCGGAATCGAATGTCCGTTGGCCAAATTGTATGTTTCTCGACTGGAAGAAATGGCAGCTGATTTTGGTGACAAGGGCGTTACAGTCTTGGCCATCGATTCGAATCGCCAGGACTCGATTACCGAACTGACTGGATTTGCGGCGCGGCACAAGTTGACTTACCCGATCCTGAAAGATCCAGACAACAAGGTTGCGGATCTGTTCGGTGCCCAGCGGACGCCAGAGGCCTACTTGCTGGATGCCAATGGCGTTGTGCAGTACTACGGTCGCATCGATGACCAGTATGGTCAACATTTAGGCGAAAACGGCAAACGCATCAGTTACCAACTGACTGAACCACGTCGTGAAGACTTGGTCGTTGCAATTGAAGAAACGCTTGCTGGAAAGAAGGTTTCAGCAGCCGCTGACCGAAGCTGTCGGCTGCCTGATCGGGCGGGCTCCCAAGTGAAGCCGACTGGTGAAATCACTTTCACAAAACACATCTCACGAATTCTCGAACAAGCGTTGTGTTGAATGCCACCGCGAAGGGGAAATCGCACCGATGACTCTGACTGACTACGAGGAAGTCGCTGGCTGGTCGGAGATGATTCGCGAAGTTGTTGACGAAGAACGGATGCCACCTTGGCACGCCAACCCCGAGTACGGATCGTTCACGAACGATTGTCGTTTGAGCGGAGAAGAAAAGGAACAGATCTTTGCCTGGGTTGATAACGGCAGCCCCGAAGGCGACCCAGCCGATCTGCCCGAACCGCCGAAATTCGCTGAAGGTTGGACCGCTGGTGAACCAGATCAAATCATCTACATGAGTGACGAACCTTTTGAAGTCGCCGCGGAAGGAACTGTTGAGTACCAGTACTACACAGTCGATCCAGGCTGGACGGAAGACAAATGGATCCGAGTTGCGGAAGCACGCCCGGAAAACCGAGCCGTCGTTCACCATATTCTTTGCTTCATTCAATCGCCATCCGGTGGTCGTGGTGGCGGATTCGATCGAGGGCGTTGGAATCGGTTGGGCCCCTGGGACGCCCGCTCGAGTGTTTGAACCGGATACGGCTTTGCACGTTCCTGCCGGATCCAAGATCTTGTTCCAGATGCATTACACGCCAAACGGCACCAAGCAAACTGATCGCAGCTACGTTGGAATCCAGTTCGCAAAACAGGAAGAAGTCAAATACTTGGCTTCTGGCGGTGCCGCGATGACGCCGAATTTCAAAATCCCCGCGGGCGCGGATAATTACGCTGTTCACTCGGAATTCGAATTTGATCGTGATCAACTGCTGCTCTCGATGTTGCCACACATGCACTTGCGCGGCAAAGCATTTCGTTACACGGCTCACTATCCCGATGGCAAAGAAGAGATTCTCTTGGACGTGCCTCGATACGATTTCAACTGGCAATTGCGGTACATGTTGTCCGAGCCAAAATTGATGCCAAAGGGAACTAAGATCAAGTGCGTTGCCCACTTTGATAATTCGGAAGACAACATGACGAATCCGGACCCGAGTATCGATGTCACGTGGGGTGATCAGACTTATGAAGAGATGATGATCGGTTTCTTTACCACTCGTGAAGTCGAAGGTGTCGATCTGGAAAAATTGGCCAAGGAAGCGGAAGAAGGCAAAAAGCGTCAAGCTCAAATGGAAGCGCAAGCCAAGGTCTTCATTAGCTCAATGGACAAGAATGGCAACGGGACTTTGTCCGAGGACGAAGTGCCGGCGCAAATGAAGCAGTTCTTTGCCCGCATCGATATGAATAACGATGGCGAAGTCAACGCCAGCGAAGCGGCCGTACTTGTCGGTCGCATGAGCGGTGGTCGGGGCCGTCGTGGTGGACCTGGTGGTCGTCGCGGAGGTGATCGTCGAGGGACACCTGACACGGAGAATTAGCAACCACCGCAGGTTCCCGGCGCCTAGATTTCTACGGCGACTGAGAAGCATCCAACCCGAAGCAATTGCCTTGGACCAAAATCGATTGGTGCGAGCAATTGCCCTCGGGTTTTTTGTTTTCTTGTAGGTGTCTAATGGAGTGCAGTTCGGCCCTAACGTCTCGTTCGGCTTGGCGTTCGTCGGCGATTGCATGACAGTGACTCAGGATCACTGCTAGTCGAGAATAGGGTAGTACTTTTTCCGTTTTCCTTGAGCGGCAGTGCCAAGAACGCCGAATTCGGTCGGTCCATCGCTCGACTTCTTTCTCGTTGCCACTGCTGGCCAGCAACATCGGCACCGCGACTTCGTTGTTGTCGATCGACAACTGGCCACTCTTCCTAGAACGTCGGGGCCTCGCCGCCCGTCCGGCGAGTATTTCGCTGCCTTGCCAATTTGGCATTCTGGCAAGAAGCAACGGTTGCACCAGCCAACTTCTCAGGTCTCAATCAAAGGCGCGCCTACGTTTGGCAAAGCGACTGCCGTCTGCCAGTATCGTAGCTCGACGTCGATCGATCGCACCCTTTCTTTTAAACGCCGATCACACCGGGGGATGACAGGCCCGCGAAGGATCTTGCTCGCGATCCTTGTAGCAGCAGCGACGCCAGGGGGCCGGGGGCGGGAAAACCTCCAAGAGCTTGCCGATCGTTCTCTTCCGTAGCATCGCTGTTAAGTGCCTTCGAATCCGACGCGAAACTCCTCTGGTCCCATTCGCTACCAAGTCTCACCTCAACCGTAGTCCGTTTAGGTTTTTTTCACGATCGCCCAGGTAAGTCCGGTATTTTGAACTGCAACCGCCCATTGACGCCAATCCAGACTCTGTTGGGACTGGCCAACCGCGATCGCCTACAGCGAGGCAAACGGATTCTGACGAGTATCTAACGGCAACGTATGGGCCTGCCGAGGCGATGGGACTCAATTGGAGCCCAATACCTCCACACCGACTCTAGGGGGATTGCCGGCGATGCTGCGCATTGGGCTTACGTGCGGGAGAATGGTTTCTCCCTATACGGGCGACAATCCGCTTCGCCCGACGCCATCATCATGTCATGATGGTGATCGACCCACCGCGGCTAGATGACAACAATGTTTAGTCTTTTCGAATTCAGCCTCTGCCGAAAATCGGCTTCCGTCTTGTTGACACCCGTTCGCTACTGAAACGCCGATTGACCGCGATTGTCGAGATCTATTACGCATCGCTTTTCGACGTTTGGCAACTTTGCGAACACGATATCAACACATGGTCACAATAGCTTCGGCCGGTGCTGCCGATAATTCCAACTCGATAATTTCCTGCCATCGGTAACGACCTTTGAGACGGCTAGACTTTGGGCAAATCCCAGGGCTTTCGGTATTTGGGGCGTGGCCGGAGTCGGCTTGCTTGATCTTCTCCCAGGAACGTCTCAGTTGCCAGCTCAAGCTTCAGTCTGCGACCGAGACGCGCTGCGATGTTGCCGGCATGGCAAAGGAGCGATGCCGGATGTCTGACGGTATCCAAATCACAATTTGGCTTCGCGCGAGATTTAACCCAGTCAATAAAGCTTTGAACGTTCGGCCCTTCCATGCGAGTCACCCTCGCCGCCGGCTAACAGTTCGCCGTCGCGAGCAGTGGCAGACCAAACTCGATTGCCCATCACTAGTGCCGCGGGAACGAATCACGATCGCTTGATACGCATTCTTTTCCCAGCTTGAAACCGCGGTGTCAGTCCGCCAGAACCTTGCCGGTGTAGGTCCAACTATAAGGATGTGCAAGAGTCGTGTTGTAGTAATCGATGAATGTGAGAATCGCTTCCTCGAGAGCGTCCAAGCTGTGGAAGCTCATCCAGCGAGTCACTTTACTGCGCAATGTTCCGAACCAGATTTCGATTTGGTTGAGCCACGAGCAGTGACGCGGAGTAAAAAGAAACTGAATTCGATGACTGGGATCGGTTAAGAATTCGACGCGACTCTTAACCGATCGGAGGATCCCTCGGACTCCCTTCTTGCCGAGTGGTTCATCGATTCCGCAGGTCTCGGCAACGTAACGAACCAGTGACTCGCTGCAATGGGTTGTCAAGTTATCCGCGATGATTCGATAACTCGCCTTGGATCCGGGAGGATGAGGTTGTCCAAGTTCTCGAGATAGTCGATCTCGGTACGTGTCTGGCGAATCATCGGACAAAGGACTTGACCTGTTGCAACAGGAAAGTTTCCGAACAAGCATAGCGTTCCATGGCGGGTGTATTCGTATTCACGCAAGGCAGGCATTCCCGGGCGAACGGGATGGTCCGGCGCGATCCGCTGCAGTGCTTGAATTCCGGTTTGCTCGTCGATGCAAATCGTGTGAATGCCGTGCCGCTCGTAGGCTTCGATCGCCTCGTGATAGGCTTGGCAAACAGATGCGACGCGTTGGTCGTAGAGAGGATCGGCTTTGTCTTTGCTTGTCAGCCAATACTTGTTCTTGTGGGGCCTGATCTTCGCACGCCGCAGAAGCTTGTTAATCCATCGTCCACTGATCGACTCAAGGACCTTCTCCGCCATCAAGTGCAGACGGAGTTCGCTTCCGCTCCATCTGGCGATCGGTCGTTTGTTTTTTTTGGATCTTCACAGGCCGTCTTGAAGATGGCGGCTTGTTGTTCCGCAGTCATGCGTGGTGGACGTCCACTGCGTTTGCGATCGGACAACAGCGCTTATCATCTCGGCTTCCAGAACATGTCGCTCTTCGCTGCATTCGATATCGATCAATCGCTCCCAGTTGTCGCGCCACCTTCTACGCCATCGGCCAACGGCGTCATGTTGCAAACCAACCAACGCCTCGATCTGCTTCGTTGTTGTGGCCGTCAAACGCAAGGAGAATGATCTTGCTGCGTTGTGCAAGCGAAACGCTTACCGACCTGGATTTCGCAAACGCCTGCAGAATCGCTTGCTGTTTTTCGGTCACAATGATCTTTGCCGCCTTCCCTGGCATCGCTTATCCTCCGGTGAAACTGGTGAAAGCGAACAGCTTGCCCAACGCAGCGATCTCAAGCAACACCAATTGGTTCTAGCGGCACTAGATACCCTTTGTCACCGAAACCAGCCAGCACTTCGGATTTTACCAAATAGCGATAGGGAGCCAATAACATCATTTCATAAGTCAGCGATTTCGTCTGTAGGCCCGCAGCGTATTCATGAGTAGCCTGCGAAGCCAAAAACGATGGGATCCGCATGCCAATGATCGGGCGCTCCGATGACGATCGCATCGATGGATCAGACAGTGGAAATCGCTTTCACCGCGAGGCCTCGTTGTCTGGATCCCCTCGGCTTTCGAAAGACCTTGCGGAGTCGATTCGCATCCAAGTCCGCAATGGCAACCACTTCTGCCGCTGGATTGGCGGAGAACGATTCGGTTAGCGACATAATGCGTTCGCCAGCACCAATCATGCCAACGCGGAGTCTTTTGGACGCTTGGAACGCAGTCGCCCCCCTGCGCTGACGCGGCAGAAGTTCCGTCAGCGACTGCCGCGGCAGATTGTCGAAAGATGCGGCGAGGCATACCAACATCATCAACTCCTCAAATCGGTTTCAGTGTTTAGCACTATCGTATGGCGAGAGCTAGGAACCTTGATTGACCGTGAAATCAAACTTCAAGCTGAAGTTTCGAGTGAATCCCTCATCCGAACTGCCCTGCCCCTTGCGGGGCTCGCCCATACGCTTTTTGCGCGAGCAGGGCAGGTCAATTTAGGGCCGTGTACGGACCCAATTATCGCCCGATCGCCCACTCAAGCTGGCGAGGCAAAGGGGCGGCACTCGTTGGCGGCTATGATGGCCCGAGCACCGTCTTTTTTGCCGAACGCGCTCGTTCGCTTGGTCCGAGATAGCTGATCCGAACGCGGATTTCATGCCGAGAAAGGACCGACTTGTTCGTCTGCTGGGTCTGCGCAATAAAACACGTGGCCAGGAATGATCCTGGCCACGTAATGAGCTTTAACTTGATTGGCTTGAAGCAACTAGGCTTTGCGTCTACGCCGTACAACGAACCCGACACCGACTCCAACGAAAGCGAGCAGCGATGATGGCTCTGGAATCACGGCAGTTCTGACTCGCACCTTGAAGTCTTTCTTGGCGATAAACGCTATGGAAGTAGGTTCGCTGATCGCGAGCAACGTATTATCAAGTGCAACCTTGATCTTTGTCGCACCAGCTAGATAACTAATACCTCTGTTGGTGAGCCTTGCATTCACGTTGTACGGGACCGCCAGCGACCAGGGATCCGCGATGCCCGAATCATTGATCAAATCTTTGGAGTCGGAGTCACTAGACGAGGCGAGTGAGATTGGAGAAACCGCGACACCATCGATTTCGAGAACCGTGACCGAGGCAATCGCAAGACCATACCCAACCGTAGTCGCAGTCGTCCCAGTACCGAACAGAGTGTAATCGCCCCGTTCCGAAACCCCGAAAGAGGTAATCGCATTACCAGCCAACCCCATCATGGTGAAATTACCCTCTGTGCCCCGACTTGCGGGTTGACCATTCCGTTCGCTCCGGGATGCACCTCATGACGACGTGACTTCCGCACCCTACGCGCTCTTCGGATGGCCTAGCCACAATACCGCTGCTGTTGCGCTAAACGCGTCACTTGGAAGGGCGACGGGGACGCGTCGCATCAAAACCGCTTACGAAAAAAAGCCACCAGCTAAAGCTGGTGGCTTTCAATACTTGACTGCTACAGTTCTCGGCCGCTGTGTCTTAGCGACGGCGACGACGAATCGCTCCAGCACCGCAAGCAACAATGCTTAGCAATGCAAGCGATGAAGGCTCAGGAATCGCAGTGGTTTCACCATTGATGACGAAGTCTTTCTTGGCAATGAAAGCGCTCGTCGCCGTTTGAGAGGTTGAGCCGTTACCAAGGTCAGTCAGAATAAGTTCGCTACTCGCAACCAAAGTGTTGTCCAGCACAATGGCCAGCTTTGTAGCCCCGTAGGTGTATGACAGCTGCTTTGCTGTAAGCGCGGCATCGACGTCGTAAGAAAGCGATAACAACCAAGGCTGCGACAAGCCCGGGCTCGACAGCAAATCCTCTTGTCCGGTGGTCGATTGAGGACCAAGGCTGACTGGTGCACCCAGGGTAACTCCGTCAATCTCAAGAACCTTTACGCTGGCCACAATCAGGCCGAACTCAACTTGAGTAGCGGCTGAACCATTCAACCCGCTGAGAGAAAAGTCACCCGACTCATCGATCGAAAAACTGTTGATAGCGCTCCCGATTCCCATCATGACGAAGTTGAGCTGACCATCCGTTGTTGACGAAGCGTGCGCCACTGCTTTGGGCGCTGAAACCGGAGGGATTAAAATCAAGCTCGTCGCCGACAATAGTCGGTGCGTTGAACAGCGGTTCTGCGTTCACCGGACTATTCGCCTTTTCGGTGACTCCAAGGTACATGACCGTTGATCCGGAGAAGTCTCCGTAGTTGATCGCTGCTGCTTGCACGCTGGTCTGGGCAACGCTGAATGCAATTGCTGCGAGGAGCAATACCATTCCTTGCAATCGCTGTGTAATCGCAGACATATGTATTTAAAATCCTATTCTAGGTTTGTATCCAACGATGATTCGTCCTAATAAACACCCGCAGTCTTCGCAGGCACCGACAACAAGTCGAACTTGGGAGGTAAGGATAACGCAGGCGACAGGGGTTGTCTATCGATTAACGTCCAGTAGTTACAAATGGTTACAATCCGTACATGTTCTCACCCAGACAAGTGATATTCAGTGAGTGTGAACTTTTGTTCATGTTCATAGTGGGCTTTCGGATTTGCCTTCAAAATCACTGTCAATTGCTGGCAAATTGACCAATTGGCCCCCGTTTTACTCCGGCGGGTGTCCGACCCGACTGCCCCAGAAACTCACCAGGCCTCAGGATTCGCTTGTGGTCCCAGATTTTCATTCCTTGAAGCCTTTCCAACTTGATTGGCAATTTTTTCAGCCGTTTTAGCGGGGGCCATTGGGATGGCGTTCGTCGGCTACAAAACAAAAAGATGGCTCTGGTGCTTTCGGGTTTGAACAAACGCGAGCGAAACTGGCGTCGGCATGATGAAGGCCTTTGCATTCAACGAATTCTTGGCAGCGTGAGCAGCCGTTCAGATGTCTGCAGATTTGCTCAGTTCAAAATCGATTCGATGGCTGACATCCAACCGCGTTACCAAGGCTTCTTCGGCAAAGGATCGTCAAACTAATCCAATGGCAACACCGAGAAATATCGTCTTGCCAAATTTCAAGCAATTGTAAGGGGTGCTAACGATGCCAGAAAAGTATCGAGTTGGAATCATTGGCAGCACCGGGAAAGGCGATTATGGCCATGGAGTTGATATTGCTTTTAAGAAGCTGCCAAACGTAGAAATCGTCGCCGTGGCGGATCCCGACCAGCTTGGTCGGTCGGCTGCACAGCAGCGCATCGGGGCCGGAAAAGCGTTCGCCGATTATCGGCAGATGTTGAGTTCGGAAAAACTGGATCTGGTTGCCATCTGCCCACGCTGGGTCGATCAACATCATGAGATGTTGATGGCGTCGGCCGAAGCAGGTTGTCACGTGTATATGGAGAAACCGTTCTGCCGCACGTTGGCCGAATGCGACGAGGTTGTTCGCGCCATGGAGATGAGACATCTGAAGTTGGGAATCGCCCACATCACACAGTATTCACCCGTGCTAGATACCGTGCTGTCGCTGATTGAAGGCGGCGTGATCGGTGAAGTTTTGGAAATCCGTGGTCGAGGAAAGGAAGACCAGCGCGGCGGCGGAGAAGACCTATGGGTCTTAGGGTCCCATGTATTCGGCATGATGCGCAGCTTTGGCGGCGGACAACCCCTGACCTGTTCGGCTACCGTCAATTCAGCCGGGCACCCAATCAACAAAGCCGATGTCGTCCAGGGAGCCGAAGGCATCGGCTTGCTGGCGGGCGACCAACTTCAAGCAAAGTTTGCATTTGCCGGCGGAATCGATGGGCACTTCGCGTCGAAACACGGCATGGCCGGCAATCCCACTCGATTCGGTGTGCAGGTATTTGGCTCCCAAGGCATCGTTGAAATGCATAGCGGGTATCTGAACCCTGCATACATTTTGCGCGATAGCAGTTGGTCACCTGGCCGGACCGGCAGTCAGTGGGAGATGATCACCTCTGCGGGGATTGGAAATCCAGAACCTCGCACCGGCGGGTCCTATGAAGGCGGCCACATTGCCGCGATCAACGATCTGATCGACAGCATCGAAAACGAACATCAGACCAAATGTTCTTACGAAGATGGCAGCGACATCGTCGAAATGATCGCGGCCATCTTCGAGTCGCATCGTCGCGGAAGGACGGTCGAACTTCCGCTAAAGGTGCGGCAAAATCCTCTCTCGTTACTCTAGGCACGACCGCAGGGGATGCGAATTCGCGATAAGCTCAATTGCTGGACTCGCGGCTAGACATTGGAACTCAGGTACGACCTTGAATAATACGGTAAGCGTCAAAAAATGCGATTCGCGTCGATAATCGTTTTTGCAATCTATCTCTCTGCGAATCCAGCGTTTGCAAAGCAGCGACCAAACGTTCTGTTCATCGCAATCGACGATTTGCGGACCGACCTAGGATGCTATGGAAACTCCGCAGTAAAGTCACCGAACCTGGACACGTTTGCGAAAACGGGAATGTTGTTCAACCGGGCCTACTGTCAGCAGGCAGTTTGCAATCCGTCCCGCGCGTCGTTGTTGACGGGATTGCGTCTCAATACGCTGCGAATTTGGGATCTGCCGACACATTTCCGACAACGCCTTCCGGATGTCGTCACGTTGCCGCAAATGTTCAAGAATCAGGGCTATCATGCGCAGTGCATTGGCAAGATCTTTCACAATTGGCGGCAAGACGACTACGAGGGCGACGCAGTTTCGTGGTCGGTGCCGCAATTCATGCACTACAATTCGCATGGTAACGACAAGGCTCAGGTTGGAGGAGATGTTCCTCCTGATCTATCCGATATACCTAAGTGCGAGATTCGTGATGTTCCCGACGAAGCCTATTTTGACGGCCGAGTCGCAAAACGGGCTGTCGAGGCATTGCGGGAAATCGACGATAAGCCATTTTTTCTCGCCGTCGGATTTTGGAAACCGCACTCGCATTTCAATGCTCCGAAAAAATATTGGGACCTGTATGATCGATCTAAAATCACCGCGGCTTCAAATCCGGGCAAACCCGTAGACGTACCCGAGATCGCTTTGCACAACTCGCGAGAGATTCTTCGCGCATTCAAGGATCGTCCGAATGGCCGGCCGACGTCGGATGAGACGATCGCGCTTCGTCACGGCTACTATGCCAATATTGCCTACATGGATGCTCAGGTAGGCAAGATTTTGGGTGAACTGGACCGATTGAAACTTCGCAACAACACGATCGTCGTGATCTGGTCGGACCATGGATTTCATTTAGGCGAGCACAGCTTGTGGGCGAAGACATCCAACTTCGAATTGGATGCTCGAGTTCCCCTGCTCATTGCGGCACCTGAGAGTGTGTTGCCCGATCGAGTTATCGGCGAACGCAGTGACTCGCTTGTCGAGTTGCTGGATCTATACCCGACGCTGGCTGACCTCTGCGGATTGACGCCACCAGCGGGCCTGGCAGGCACCAGTTTGCGACCAATCTTGGAAGATCCTGCGGCTACGGTAAAAGAACTCGCACTGACTCAGCATCCGCGCCCGCATACCCTGAATCCGGTCAAGACCCAGAGGTCATGGGATATTCCATCCGCACGGATCGGTATCGGTATACGGAATGGAGAGACTTTGATTCAGGCGACGTGGTTGCCCGTGAATTGTATGACCACGACCTCGATCCCCAGGAAAATACGAACATCGCCAGCCACAGCTCGGAGACGATCAAACAACTGCGGCCTTTGATGGATCGGGTGGTGGACCACCAAGAGTTAATCAAGTCGCTAGACGAACAAGCGGTGGCTTATGGGTGATCGCCATGCTTCAGGATGGGCTTCGTACGCCACACTGCATCCGGCCCGAATCGCCGGTGATTGGCCCACGGTTTTCCCTCCAGGTGTTCTTGATACATCGCTAGTGTCGTGAATCCATAAACGCCCATCAAAAGACTGACGACGGCAAGCCCGCGCAACCAGATGCCGGCCAGCGATGGCCAGGGCGGATTCTTTATCCAGGTCTGATCACCCAACGACTGTCGCGGAATCGCAAGCACCAGCAGCGTGACCAGGCAAGCATTCATGAACAATGCCCACTCGGTTACCATCCTGCCAGCTGTAAAACCTGGGATCGCGCGCATCAAATTTCCGATCACCATCAACCAAAGAAACAACAAGTAGAGCAGTTGTCCTTTACCGACCCAGGAGGCGGGAATCATCTCGATGCGACGGCGCAGATGTAGCAGCAACAAGATCGCCGCGACTGCCGTCGCCGACCACCAGACGACTCGAAACCAAACGTGTGGCGAGGCTTCGATCGACTCAAAAAACGGTGCTTTCAAAGTCACAGGTATCGATTGTTTTTCGACCCAAGTGAAGACCAACTTGTGTAGATTCAAGAACCCGATCCCGAACAGCACGAAGGCGGCTGCGAATCCGTGGGTCCAGCGTCGATCATTCGTTTCAGACGATTCGATTGGCTGTCGCCGCCATAGCATTGCCATCGCAATCGCGACCGCCAGTCCATGCCCGAACCCATGCATCTGCTCCAGAACGCTGTGCCAGTTCGCCGATTGGTAATGTGCCGCAATCATCGGGCACACGCTCGGCGTGACGCCAGGGATGTCCTGGGTATCGCAAGAAATATCGAATCATTGGTACGGTCGCAAACGAGATTCCGCCAAGCAGAAACCCGGCCGACATCACGTGCGCAACCGGTTTGAGACCATAGCGGCATGACCAAATCAAGCCCGCTACGAACACCCCGGTGATCCCCGCCCAGTCGTCACTGCGGGGCGGCATCAGACGAAATCCGCCGTAGTCCATCAGGGGCAAGCTGCCAAGCGTTGGCATCGCGATGAAGGCAATGATCCACCCGAGTGACAGGTACAGAAGCAGCGATGCATCGTTGCGCCAACGACCGGTCAGCATGAAGTAGCAGGTAGCTCCGACGAGCAACCCAAAACCGAGTCCAAGGTACTGCCAGTAGTCACCGAAGAACTGCGGCCAATTCGTCAGCAACTGATCCGATTCGAATGTTCCGCCCGTCGCTGGATTCACGTAGCTCAAATCACCCAGCCGAACAACCAACAGCTTGCCAACAATTTTTTCCAACCCAGCCAAACGAAGCACGGCTTGAATCGCATAGCCAACCGCACCGCCGATTGCCGCAAAAGGCAACAACACGAGGGGACTGTCGATCCATCGGTCGCGAGTGTTTTGAAACCGATCATAGAGATCGTAGGCACAAACTCCGACGAGCGCAACAAATGCTTGCAACCAATCGGCATCGAACCAATACAGCGGACTCTTATGCCGCTGCCAAGTTGCGTCCCCGGTATCCGATCCGATCGGTACCAACAAATTCTCCAATGGCTCTTCCAGATAGTGCCGTAGCCCCATCGCCGCCAGCACGAAACACAATGGTGTAAAGAAACGCGTCAGCCGATTCAGCGGCATTGAGGCGGCAAGGGCTGTTCCAGCGACCCCCATGCCACACCACAAACCACCTTCCAAGAAGAGCGCGAAGTATCCGTAGTACGTCGATGCGGTATCACCTGATTCAGTAAACGACAGCGGGTACATGTAAGCGATCGATCCGCCGAATCCCCAGCCAAGTCCACCGAAGAATCCGAAGTACATGACGCGGCTGCGCCAATCGTCACGTCGAGAGACGATGGAGACCGCCATCGCAGACAGCGCACCCGCGATCATCGCTCCCGCTTCATGACCAAAGTTTCCTCGGATCCCCCAACCGATCGAAAGCGACATCGCGATCAGCAACAAGGAAAAGGGACGAAGAAGTGGATTGCCCTGTCGCTGTTCCATCTAGGTATAGCCTTGCGTCGAACACTTTAGAGATGCAGAGGTTTGTCGTCGCCCGCGAAATAGCGCACGACATCCGTAGCGTCCACGACTAGCGAAATCCCCGCGATCAAGAAGTAGAACATCAAGTACGTGCTGAACGGCGATGTGAATTCGCCCTTGCGAAATCGGATCAGCAGCCAAACAAAGACAGGTCCCCAAAAGATCAGATGAGGTAGCCCCAACAGACGGACGTAGCCGAAGGTGTCATACATCCAGGTCATCAGAGCGCCGGCGGCGAAAAAGCTAACCAAGATCGCAACAGCCTCTTTGCGAAATCGCCATTTTCCCGACTCTTTGGTCATGACAAACGCGACGGCCAATAGATTGGCGACGACTAGCATGCCAACCCAGGCCTGCAGCCACGTCGGTTCGGTCATGATCGCGTCGTTTAGCGTAGCGGGCATTTCTGGGGGCATCTGTTTGCACTCCAATGAATGGTTGGTCGATTGATTTAACGCTGATCACTTCGATAGTGACATACAGTTCAGCTAAACCCGTCCTTCAGAAACTGTGCTGCCAAGATTCTACGCGGCACGACGAATGGGCGAGCTGGATTTTGAGGGCGTGACCAACGCTCGCACCGGGGAGCTCATTGACTTGCGTCATGTTTCACCGTACCCGGGCGTCTTTTCGTCTCGGCTGCGCTGTGCGCGGACAAACTACTCTGCTTTCCGCCAAACCGGTCGCGCGTTGGCGGTGATCTCTTGATCCACTTCTTCCATTCGAGCCTTGAGCCTGGCCACAATTTCCGGTCGCTCATCGTACAGGTCCTGCTGTTCGCCGATGTCCCGGCGAGATTAAACAGGAACGTTTCTGGCTGAGGTGCTGGTTTGGTTTGATCACGCTTACCGGTCCGGCGGTGTTTTTCCAAATACTTCCAGTCCCCAACGCGAATTCCTTCCAGCATTCCTTGCGCGGAATAGTAGACAAGTTCATTACGGGGTGATTCATTCGATTTGAAAGTCGCCGAAATGTCATGGCCATCGATCTTATTGTCACCTGGCAATGCTGCTCCCGATAAAGCCGCAATGGTGGGCAGTAAATCCAGAGTCGAAGTAAACGCGTCTGTGCTGGTTCCGGCCGGAATTCGTCCCGGGCCCCACATCACACAGGGGACTCGTTGGCCACCTTCGAACGTCGTCCCTTTGCCGTCACGTAGCGGATCGGCGCTGCCGCCGTGGTTCTTGAATCTTAACCAGGGGCCATTGTCACTGGTGTAGATAATGTACGTCTTTTTGTCCAAGCCAAGGTTTCGAATCGCATCTCCGATCCGCCCGACTTCGGCATCGATATGTTCGATGACACATTTGTAGGCGTGCTGGGGATCAGAATCGTACACATCTTCGGGCACATACAGCGGAATGTGTGGCATCGAATGGGGTAGGTACAAGAAAAAGGGCTGGTCCTTGTTGGCAGTGATGAACTCAATCGCTCGATCGGTGTAGCGCCGAGTAATCGTTCGCTGATCGACCGGCAGTTCAACAATCTCTTCGTTTTCGATCAACGGGGTGTTCCAAAGCGTAACAGCCGTTTCCTGGTTCGCCCAAAGTTCGTCCGACTTCATAAATGATTTCCGTTTGTTGTCGGGATGATTCATGTCGTTGGAATAGGGAATCCCAAAGTACGAATCGAACCCGTTGGCCCGCGGCAGAATCTCGGGATGATGCCCCAAGTGCCATTTTCCGACACAGGCGGTTGCATATCCTTGAGCTTTCAGGTGATCGGCGATCGTATACTCAGCGGGATTCAGTCCGTAATCGCTTTTGGGGAACAAAACGTGCCGATGCATGCCGACACGCTTCGGATAACTGCCGGTCAACAGGGCCGCGCGGGAAGGCGAACAGACGGAGCAGGCGGTATAGAAGCTTGTGTACCTTCGACCCTCGGCAGCCAGCCGGTCGATGTTAGGTGTTTTGATATTCGGTGAACCAAAGCAGCCAAGATCGTTGTATCCCTGGTCGTCCGTAAAAATGATGACAAAGTTTGGTTGTTGCGACGCCGGGCACGTTTGAGCCATGTGGCTCCCAGTCAAAAGGAAAACAAAGAGGTAGACTGGCAGCACTGACCATCGGACGAATCTGAAAAATCTAGTATTCATAACAAAGCTTTGGCGTGGCGATGGCGGAAGCGGGAGAGTAGGGCTAGCAATATTCTAACGAGTGCCAGCGCCGCTTGCCTTGTCGATCGCCGTCAAGAGAACGACACATCCTGCGTTTGACGTTACTCTTGTGGCCACCCGGGCAGGTCAAACTTCTTCACTGTGTTGGCGGTGTGTTCACCGTAGTGACGCTGCATTTGCTTCAACAATCCGCGCAGGGTCCAGCGACTGCCGGGAGCCTTTTCGTCTAGTGGTACGTCATCCAACAGATACGAGAATCGCCGGGTAAACTCACTAACTCGTTGCATTTGCCTGGCTTCTTCACGGCCGTCCCAATCGGGATGAGCGAACACATAATCGGCGGGCATTTGCTTGGGGTTCAGATCCATCACCGGAATCGCCGAGTCTTTCGCGTGGTAGATTTGGGAGAAAAACAGCAGCTGGCGTCCCATCATGTGTTCGGCATTCCAGCGCGGCGTGTGTGTGCCGTTCGCTGGCTTGAAATTCAATTGGTTCGTTGACATTTCTGCAAAGACAGCTTGAGAATTCGCGTTGGCTCGCTCCATTGCTGCAAACAACGCTGACAGGGAATCGGGAAGTTCACCTGGCATATTGGCCAACACAAAAACTCGCATCGCCTGATCGGAATCAGCGTTAGACAAGGCGATCGTATTGTTTTGCTCGTGCAACAAGACTTGGTCAGCGCCGAACGTATCTTGCAGCGATTTGACTTTCATGTGGTCCGCGGAATGGATCCGATTGAAGAGCAGCGATCTCGGTTTGATCAATTTCAGAAGCGAAAGCGTGCCTTTGCTGGTGAGGTGATCAAGACTGTCGCGACCAAGAATCAGCAAGTCAGGATTCGCAATCTCCGGTAAGTTCATCCTGACTGAAGTTTGATCGGTCTGGGCGACGAACCAGCTTGCTGGGATGTATACGATTCGAACACCATCAGCTTCGATTCGTAACATTGTTTCACCATCCGGCTGGCGAATCGATTTGACGCGGATCGCGTTAGGATCATTGTCGCTCAAGTCATCTGTCGGCGCCCACGATACGTTTGGATCGTTGGGTTGACGAGCAAGATAGTGATCGAACACGTCATCAGGGGAGATGATTTGATCAGCCTTGCGCGGTAGATGTTCTTGGGCTGTTCCGCTTGGATCTACCACTAGGTGTAGTCCCCAATGCGTTTCGACCGACACCGTTCCTCCCGGCCACTGGCGGACTGCCAATGGGTCCCCGACGTCAGCCAGCAGATTGCACGGCACGGCGCAAAGCAGACAGGCTAGTGGCAGTGCCTGAACGATTTGATATGTCATACCTGATAACTTCACGATTAGATCCTAATTCAATTTGTGAAACCGGCTAGTCGACCTTCATCCCACTTGCCAGTAGCACCGCTCGCTGCACAGCAAGATCGTGCGCGTACCCCCAGTCGAATTCCTTTTTGCCCGAGAGTACGGCCGCCAAGTCTTGGAAATCGCCGTCATATCGGCCACCACTTTCGAAGCCGACCAGGTGCGTGCCTTTTGCATAGTCCCCGTGTGGGCGATCGATCATGAGGGTTAGCTTCGGCGGCTCCAATGGACGAATCTCGATTGACCCTTGATCACCAATGACCGAAAACTGGCGGCGCGGACCACCGAAGGGATCGACATGATTACAACGAATCGTTGCTGTCGCGTCGGGATACTCAAACACCGCCAATTGGTTGTCAACAAAACCGTCATCGCGGGTCTCGCGATTGAATGCATGGACTGCTGTGGCGGCGCCGATGACGGTGACGAGCGCGTCAATCAAATGACAGGCCAGTTCAAACATACCTCCACCTGGATAGCGGCTTAGGTTTTTGCGCAGGCCATCACCCCCTTGCTTTCCAATCGCACCATTGACTTCGCGAATCGTACCGAGCCATCCGTTTCGCACGGCCTGGAACAGAAACTGGAACGCTGGGTTGTAGCGAAACATGTACCCCATTTGTATGACCAAATCTCGCTGCTCGGCTGCTTTCAACAACTCGGCAAAGTCCGCTAGGTTTGTGCCTCCAGGTTTGTCCAGATGTAAATGTTTGCCGGCATCAACCGCACGTTTTGCGGTCGCGACCAATTCGGGAACATCGGTCTCCACAACAACGAGTGTCGCCTGATCGAAGAGTTCACCATCGGTAATCCATTTTGGATCGCCGTAACGACGCGTGGCAGCTTTTCTACGTTCCGGATCGGGTTCAACGATTCCGACAACTTCAAATAGGTCGGAGAATCGATTGATGGTTTCCCATTTGCCCGCTGCGTGCGAGTGCGCCGTTCCGATCTGGCCGACTTTAATCGGTGTTTCGGTCGTCGTGCCAGGCGTCACTGCTCCCAGCAGATTCGAAGCCACCGCTGTCACGGAAGTTGCTGCCAGGAACCTGCGTCGATCAATAGGCGTATTCATTGAGTTCTCTTCTGGTCAGTGATCAAATCATGGTTCGCAGAAAATTCGCCGTTCGCGAAGCCGATTCAGAACTACTCGTCCCATCCAGCGGCGCCGATTGGTGCACGGTAACGATTCCGTCATAGCCGATCTGCTTGAGCCCTTCAAACACAGCTAGAAAGTCGATTCCGCCAGGCTCTGGAATATCGATGATGTCAAATGAAATTGGGCCGTGCGTCCAAGTATCCAGCTTAACATCTCCCGTCGGCGTGAGCCGTTGATTCTGCAAATAGACATTGCGAATCCAAGGAGCCAAGCGAGCAATCGTTGCCCGTCCGTAGTCTTGACGACATTCTTCCAGATTTGCCGCTTCGAAAATTAGCCCGAAATTTGGGCGGTCAATCTCTCTAAGTCGCTGTTCAATTTGATCGACTGTTTCGAACAGGCTTTGAACATGACACTGATGGACAAGAGTGATATCGCGTTCAGCCGCTTCGTCTGCTGCCCGACTGGCGGTGACGATATCGTCTTCTTTCTTGAGACAGACACGGATCAGGGGTGCGCCCAGCGCGTCAGCAAGATCTAGATGAGGAGTGATGTGGGTCAAGCAACTTGGGCCGCGATCATTGTTGTAGACGATGTCAACGTCTCCCGAGACCATCGTCACACCAAGACCGCACTGGCGGATCGTCTGAATGCCGGCTTCAACGGCCTCGGGTGATGAGTAAATGGACAATTGAGACGGCCGCATACAGATTGCCTCAAAGCCGAGCTTGTACAGCGACCTCGCACAGATCGACCAGCGGCATCAGAGCTTCTTCCTTGGAAAGAAATCCTTCGGCGATGCGGCAGGAGAGCGAAAGTTTCATGGCAACCTAACTCGCCGCAGCGTTCAACATCCGAATAAACTCCTTGACCACGACTGTATTTTCCGCATAGCCGCGACCGGTCACCAATCGTCCGTCGATGACGACATCCTGGTCCACGTAAGTCGCACCACCTTGCTGTGCATCCATCGCGCACTTCGGGACCGTGGTCACGCGTTTGCCTTGAATACAGTCCGCCGCCGTCAAGATCTCGATGCCATGACAAATGCAAGCGATCGGTTTGCCGGACGCAGAGATTTCGCGAATGCAGCGCTGCAAATCCTGGTCATAGCGAATGTATTCAGGCGCTCGACCTCCAGAGATGAACGCACCTGCATAGTCGTCCGAACGCAGATCGCGAAACGCAATGTCGGCCTTCAAATGATAACCCGGACGCTCTTGGGTGATGTCCCAGGGAACATCAGGGTTCGGCGGAATTTCATGCAAGACCGTGTGATACAAACGAGCTTCCGGTCCGGCGATCACAACCTCGTAATCGTCTTCTGGCAATCGGTAGTACGGATAGAACGTATCGAGCGCTTCTGTCGCATCGCCAATCGGCATTAAGATTTTGGCCATTACGGTTCTGACTCGTCTGTTGTCTGGGCAAACGAACTTAGCAGTACTCCGACCAGCACAATCGAACTCGTTCCCAAAATGATCGTCATGAACGAGTGCAACGGGTTGGTCCAACCCGAAAGGCTGGCTGGCCAGAAGTCGGAATTTGAAAGCGAAAGCCATAGAATCAACAACACTCCGACAGTGACCGCTGCGATCGCCTGTGGATTCTTCGCACGCCGGGAGATCAATCCGAGCAGAAACAGTCCCAGCATACCGCCAGTGAATATGCCCTGTAGATTCCACCAAGCGTCTAAAGCGCTTCGAACTCGTAGCATGGCCAGTGCTGTCGCCGTTCCCGCAACGCCAATCAGCAGCGTCGCCGTATGCAAGACACGCATCGATTCCTTGTCGTCGGCATCAGGCCGTAGATAACGTTTGTGAATGTCGCACAGATACAACGTCGCCGAACTATTCAGGCTCGTATCCATGCTGCTCATGGCGGCGGCAAAAATAGCGGCGATCAACAACCCAGCTAATCCGACCGGGAGTTCATTGACGATGAAGTGCGGAAGAACTTTGTCGCCAATGTCGGCGGGAGTAAGCTTGGCGGCTTCCGCTGCGATCGATTCGTCCGTCAAAGCGATGCCATCTTGCGTGAGTCGGGTTTCTGCGACTTGAGTCCGCACTTCGTTCAACATTTCCGGGTTGGTCTCGTAGAGGCTGAATAACCCAGTTCCAATGAAGAAGAACACGGCTGATACGAGCGGGAACAATAACGTGGCCAGCCAAACGCTGAATTTGGCATCGCGGTCTGACTTGGCCGTGATGTATCGCTGTACAAAACCTTGGTCGATTCCGAAGTTTTGAACGTTAATGAACACGCCGTAGACCAACACGATCCAAAACGTTGGTTCCGGTAAGGTCAGCGATTCGGGGTCAAGGCTGAAGCTTCCCAGGCTGAATTTTTCGTTTTCATTGGCAATGTCGAATAGTTGACCCGGTCCTGCAGGCATTCCCGTTAACAACAGCCATGCGCAAAAGAAAGCGCCTGCGATCAGCACAAAACTCTGCGCCACATCGGTCCAAATAACGGCTTCGATCCCGCCCAGCAGTGTGTAAACGGTCACCAGCGCTCCGGTAACCAAAATGATTACCTTGATGTCCCATCCGGTCAGAGGCGATAGTGCCAGGGCGACCAGATACAGAATCGTGCCGATTCGCGCTAGCTGCGACAGCAGGTAACAGGCCAACGCATAGGTCCTGGCCCACGGACCAAAGCGTTTTTCCAAGTGATAGTAGGCGGAGATTTCATTACCGCTGCGGTACATCGGAATGAACCAGCGAACCGCGAGGATGGCAGCAATCGGCAGCGAAAGACCGAAGACCCATGAGTTCCAACTCCCGCCGTACGCTTTCCCGGTGTTGCCAAGAAAGCCAATGCTGCTGACGTATGTGCCAAAGATCGAAAGCCCAACGGCCCAGCCCGGCAATGACCGTCCGGCCGCCATGAATTCATCCGGCTTGCCACTCTTGCGAGCAAACCAGCACCCCAACGCAAACACGCCCGCCATGTAGACGATCAACACGACTAAATCAGCGGTGCGGAGCTGTGAATTCATCGAAGCCTGATCGTTTGCAAGGCTGGGGCTGACGATTTCCAAGTTGACAAGGCAGAGTTATATCAGATCACGCCCTGCAACGATCGGTTCAGGCCTCCGGCAAACCGACAATGATCAATCAACAATTTAACGTCGGCTCCGACCGTCACTGATGATGCGGGACAGCTGTTTCTTTAGTCGGTCGGCAATGCTCGGATTTTCATGAATCACATCGTGCTGCTCCGCTGCATCCTTAGCCAGATCGAACAATTGGAACTGTGGCACCTTCGTATTCGCAAGCTGAGTTTCGACAACCACGTTACGTGCTGCCTTTCGATCGTAGCGGTGTAATTTCCACTTCCCGGACAGCAGCGCGTAGGTTCCGTTGTTACCATTGTTTTGTTGGACCAGATGGTCGCGCGCCCTGGGCTCCGTCTGCACCCAACATGGCGTCCAACACGTCGAAACTATCGAGACAGGAATCGTCTGGCAACTCTTGCTCGGTCAGTTTCGCCAAGCTCGCTGCCAAGTCGATAGTGCAAACGACTTCGTCGCTGATGCCTGGCTTGATTCGACCAGCCCAACGGGTGATGAAAGGTGTCCGTGTGCCACCTTCGTAAACACTGTACTTGCCGCCCGAATATGGACCGGCGGCGCGGTGGCTGCCGATCTTTTCGATTGCCCCATCTTCGTATCCGTCATCCAGAACCGGACCATTATCGCTACAGAATATGACCAGCGTTCTTTCAGCCAACTTCAGTCGGTCGAGCGCAGCGGTCAATTCTCCGACACACCAGTCAAGCTGAACGATCGCGTCGCCGCGAAATCCGAGCGAGGTTTTCCCTTGGAATCGCTCGTGAGGCATCCGCGGCACGTGAATGTCATGCGACGAAAAGAACAGAAAGAAGGGTTCCTCTTGATGTTGTTCGATGAACTGAACTGATTTTTCGATCCATTGGTCGGCCAGATCTTCGTCACGAAAACGAGCGGCATGTCCACCGGTATAAAACCCTATTCGGCTGATGCCGTTGTGAATTGTCGAGTTGTGTCCGTGGGACCAATTCATTTTTAGAGAATCCCGATGGGTTAACCCGGTGGGATGATCGGGGCTCGGCTTTTTGTCACCGACCCACAACGGGTCGGTCGGATCGAGGTTTGGTACCTGATGATCTTGGACATAAACTTGCGGCACACGGTCATTGGTTGTCGGCAGCAAGAAGCAGGTATCGAAACCAATTTCCAATGGTCCCGGTTTTAGTGCTCCGTTCCATTGTGGCCCTTCAGGTCCACCCAGACCGAGGTGCCATTTACCGATGACGGCGGTTGCATAGCCGGCACGCTGGAGAATCGAAGCCACCGTTTCGGTGCCAGGTTTGATGATCGCTGGCGAGTTGGGCGGAGCGATCCCGGTACGTTTGCCACGAAACGCATAGGTGCCTGTCAGCATCGAGTATCGAGTCGGAGTGCATGTCGAGGCGGAACAATAGCCACTGGTAAACCGGAGCCCTTGGGCGGCAAGACGGTCGATGTGCGGCGTCCGCAGAGCAGTCGCGCCGTAGCATGAAACGTCACCGTAACCCAAATCGTCGGCCATGATGACAATCACGTTCGGGCGTTTCGCGATCGCTTGCCCAAATCCAATCCAGAGGGAAGCGGACAGCAGTCCAGCTACGTAAGCGGTTCGAAACGCCATGAGTCCCCGTGTTCGGAATGAGCGGTTGCAACAAGTAGGAATCTAGTCGTGCGTGCTAAACGAGAGCTAGTCTTTCCATCTCGACCTGACTGCCGACAACGAATGGCGTTCGCTGATGGACTTCGGTCGGTACGATTTCAAGGATTCGCTGATCGCCGTCGGTCGCCAATCCACCGGCCTGTTCCGCGATCATGGCGATGGGATTGGCTTCGTACAGCAAGCGAAGCTTTCCGTGGGCATGGGTCTTCGTGGGCGGATACATGAATATTCCGCCGCGCAGTAGAGTTCTATGAAAATCGGCGACCATGGAACCGATGTAACGACTGCTGTAGGTGCGCCCGAGACCGCCCGTTCTTAGCGATTCAAGAAAGCGTTTGTATTTGTCTGGAAAGGTGTCTTGGTATGCTTCGTTCACTGAATAGTAGCCGCCCTGTTTTGGCATTTGCATGTTCTCGTGGCTCAGCACGAAAGCGCCGACGTTCGGATCGAGCGTAAATCCGTGAACACCACTGCCAACGGTATATACCAGCACTGTTGAAGAGCCGTACACAACGTATCCCGCGGCAGACTTGCTTCGACCCGGGCTGCAGAATCCATGGCATCGGATCCTGGTAGTCGGCGTCGTCCGGCTTGCGAAAGATTGAAAAGGTCGTACCCACACTCACATTGACATCAATGTTGGACGATCCATCCAGCGGGTCAAAGATGACCGAGTACTTTGCTGGTTCCGAAAGTTTCGGCAAAACGATGGGGTGTTCATCTTCTTCCGATGCCAGAATTCCAACGCTCGGACGGAAGGCCAGGCTGTCGATCATGGCCCGATTGGCGAAGACGTCCAGTTTCTGCTGCTCTTCGCCTTGGATGTTCTCGGTCCCAACGGAGCCCAATATATCGGACAGCCCCGCGCGTCGAACTTTGGCCTGAATGATCTTACAGGCCATGGTGATGCCGGACAGCAAGAACGAAAATTCACCCGACGCATGGGGAAATCGTTGTTGCTCGTCGATGATGTGTTGCTGAAGCGTCAGCGGTGGCATCAATTTTCCTGTTGGTGCTGCTGTGGGATGAGTAGTTGACTATTTCATTGCCGGAAAGGGACCAAAGAATCCAATGATCTTTGTGATCACTCCCTGGTCGTCGAACTCGCCGTAGTCCATTCCGGCAACCAGCGGCTGTCCGGAGGCATCGTTAAGCTTCCACTCGAAACGAAAGACTTGGTGATGAATGTCGATCTCGGATCCCTGGGCGAGCGACGCACCTTGGAACTGCGGACTCGAGAGGGCTTGGCCAATGTGTTTGTTTAACGCGTCACGGCCTTCGACATGCGCAGTCGGATCGGTGTAAATACCGGTCTCAGCCCACGCAGTTTTCAAAAGTTCGGCACGTTTGTTGGCGTCGGTCGTGTTCCAAGCTTTTAAATAGTTCTGGATCGATGTCTTGACCGTTTCGGCCGGTGATTCAGCTTTGACGTGGGGTGCAACGACGAAGGAAAACGTCGTGATCAGAATCATCGTGGTGACATGTCGAATGTTCATCGTATACCTCTCGGGGTGCGCGAAGTTAGTGACTTGCGGTCGCGGCGTCGCCGTCGCGATTTGGAACGGTCTGCTGGGATGCCATGCTAGTTGTTCCCTAATTCTTCAAAACAGTTCGCGACTTAATGTTGTCCGCCAGATCTTTGGGCTGCCACCAAGTCGGCTTCAATTGACGTTTGCTGAACAGCTTTTCGGCTTGGTCGGTGTAGTGCGGCGAATCGGGGCGATCGCTTTGGCCGATTGGCACAAAGGTCCAGCTTTGGACCGGCTTGGTCATCACGACAATCTGAGTCGATGTCTGGCCGCTACGGCCCCAGCGCGTGTGGTCTTCCTTTTCACCCTGGTAACCGACGCTCCGCAGCGTACGAGTTCCGTCCCCACCGCCGCCGCCGACTGGCCATGACTTTCGTCACGACCGACGCGGAATTTGTCGCCGTAGACGGCATCGTACGAACCCCAGTCTTGCTTCAACTTTGCCATCGCGCCGGAGAGTGACTGCAGAGCGGCAGCCAATTGACCTTCGCTCAATTCCAATGCGTGGTCTTCGCCACCGTACGATGCAGACAAATTCGTGATGATTTCAGCTGCCTCAGCGACTGCCTCTTTGCCGTGATCTTCGACCAATTGCTCTCGCCAATAGACGTACTTCAGCGCAGCCGTTGAATCTTGGGCAAGCTGTCCGTCCCAAGCGAGAAGATCTTTGATTCCCGCCTGATACCCTTCGTCATCGCTGTACCTATCAGCCGAGCTGTCCGTCGGCAATTTTCAGCGTTTCGATCCAACGCTCGACGCCAAATGGGTGAATGTCAACCGCATATTGCAATGCTTCTTCGACGGTTACCGAATCGTCGCTGCCCAACAACTGCAAAGCTCGGGCACCGCGTAGGTTCTGCCAACCTCCCTGCTGCGATCCATAGCCGCGGTCGGTGAATAGGTACGGTTTGTATTTGCCGGGCTGCATCGGTGAATCCACCAACATCACGTCGGGCGAGATGTTGCAGTTCTGCATGAAACCATGCGGAGGATTCAACAGTTGAACGTGATCCGAGCTTGGATGAAAGCCATCCCATTCGGTTGCTGAAGTCGACCCGTCAACCGGTTTTGTCCAATCAAAACCTTCGGGTCTCTTGGGCACACGACCGGTGCGTTGGTAATAGATGTTTCCAGACGTATCGGCGACCATCACGTTTTGTGGAAAGACTTGCAGCGTAGCCATCGCATCAACGGCGCCCTTGTAGTCTTTTGCGTAGGCAAGATGTTTCCAAGCCTCGGCTCCTTCGACCTGATCGTAGTACGCCATCTTGTGATCGCGTACGCTTTGCCACCGCGGAGCGCGACGATGGGTCCGTGGTGTGATTCATAGACCGTTTGCTTGATCGGTTCGGGCATGCCTTTTACCTCGATTTCAATTTCACGAATCTTGAAGTCGCGGAATTCGCCGTCATAGTTGTATTGGGCAGGATTCTCGGGATTCAATGTCAATTCGTAGATGTCGGCCGTGTCGGGGCCGCCGGTTGTCATTGCCCAGGAAACGTTTTCATTGTGTCCGAGTCCAATCAGATTTTGACCGGCCAAGGTAAAACCGCTGCCATTCAATCGACCGGCGTGAATTCGGAATTCCCAAAATCGCGAGGGGCCGAACCAGGAGAGGTGAGGATCGATGTACAGAATCGCGGCGCCGTTGGCACTGCGTTTTGGGGAAATGGCCCACTGGTTCGATCCGCGTTCGGTCTTGTCAAACCCAGGTTCGATGCCGGCGCGCTTCAAGTCCCCGAAACCATCGTCGATCGACCAGCCGTGCAAAAACAGTCGTTCGAAAGCGACAATCATTGCCTCGTCAACTTGGCGGTCTCCCCACCACTCGGGAACGTCCTCGGGATGAGCCTGATACCAGTCGTTGATGCCGTTGACAAATGCTTGAGTTCGTCGCCCGTACATCGTCATCGATCTTGCTCAAGTTTTCTTGCGACGATTCGTACAGCCGAAAAGTTTTTGCGACGACATCGGATTGAATACCCGATTGGCCATCCGCCTTGCTGATCTCGCCCATGCCTCTGGCCAGGTTGCGGAGTAACTGCGTTGGTCGATCCTCCGCCTGGGTCCAACCCATCGCGTATGCCCCGCCTTCGACCGTTGGTGCGTAAATATGTGGCACGCCCCAGGTATCGCGATAAACGACAATCTTTCCTGCGTCATCGCCGGTTCCAGGCAGGTCAGCGGCAAAGCTGGCTGGCAACGGGAATAACGCCGAGAAAACAACAGCACAGGTTGTGAAGATTCGCATGGTCACGGATATGGCTCCTGGGTGATATCGACCCAACGCGGGAATTGAATTTGCACGAAAATCGCCAGATTTCGCACCGCAAAAGCTCGTAGGATGTGGACTGGCGAGCACGGACTCTGCGGACAACAGGCATGATAACCGCATCGGAGCGTCGTTGCAGGGATTGATTGCAGTGGCTCGGGCACCCGCGATCCCCCGTTTTTTTGAGGCGCCATCGTCCAGCTACGCTTTGCGCGGTAGACTGTGGCCTTCGCTGTGGCGCTATGTGTGAAAACTTCTTCCCTGGCAGCACTGCAAGACCACCATTTTGGGACAATCAGATGCCAGAAGGCACAATCAAAAGAGTTACGGACAAAGGTTTTGGCTTCATCGACGTAGGAGCTGAAAAAGACCTTTTCTTTCACTCGTCAAGTCTGGAAGGCGTTCGATTCGATGAACTCCGCGAAGGTCAGCGTGTGATTTACACAGAAGGCAACGGGCCTAAAGGTCCCTGTGCTGAAACCGTCAAGCCAGCCAACTGACTCTCGAATGTTTCTCGTTCAACCTCGGAGAAATCGATATGGGTGACAAGGGAAGTAAAGACAAAGGCAAAAGAGAGCAACAGAAAAAAGCGCTGCTAACTCCCAAGGAAAAGCGGAAGATCAAGCAAGCGAAAAAGAATAAGTAAAATCGCCAGCACCGCATTTCAAATCAAACGCCGACTTGTTTTCCAAGCCGGCGTTTTTTCGTGGGCGGATGCGTCAGTCCTCAGCAACGATCCGGTAGGCGGCACCATCGGGAACGACAATACCAGGTGTGCTGAAATGCATCCCAAACACCCGCGTCTTTTCTGTGGACAGCTGGTGGAACATTCGCCGCCGAGTCTTGATCGCTTGCTGCGGGTCGTGGTCGGCGGTGCTGCACCAATCGATGCGTGCCGCTTGGCAAGGGTGATGGAAAAAGTCGCCCGTGATCAACGCTCGCTCGCCGTCCGATTCGATCCACAGGCTGCAATGGCCAATGCTATGCCCGGGCGTTGGTTCAGCTCGGATTTCTGTCGTCAATTGCTGGTTCATTTCGAATAGATCCGCAAGACCAGCATCAACGATCGGACGAACCGAGTCCTCGATCACCGCGCCGAATCCATGATCATCGCGCTGGCTCCAGTGTTCCCACTCGACGCGCCCGAACAGATAACGGGCATTTGGAAACGTCGGTACCCACTGACCATCGACCAGCATCGTGTTCCAGCCGACGTGATCGACGTGCAGATGCGTGCAAATCACTAGGTCAACCGATTCGGGCGTGATTCCAAGTCTTGACAAGTCCGCTAAGTATGAACCGCACCGATCGTGCCACAGTGGAATTGGTCGCTGCTTGCCATTGCCAAGCGCCGTGTCGATCAAGATCGTTTGATCCGGAGTCCGCAATACGTAGGTGTGAATACACATGACAAGGTTCCCCTCGTCATCGGCGAAGTTGGGCCGCAACCAGTCGATTGGCTTGACCGCTTCCCGGATCGCCTCGGGAAATAGAAACCGCGTCCCACCGACGGTCTCCAGTTCCACAATTCGCTGAACGGAAACGTCACCAACATGCCACCCAGTCATACTTGATCGAAAGCCCCTGGTCTTCGACGTGTGCTGCTGATTAAAGAACGCATTGACTGGGCATTCTATCAGCTACCCAAATCAAGGACGCTGGCCGCACGATTAAAGCTGGTTGTCTGAGCGTCGTGGTTGCCCATTGCAAACCTGACTCGACACTGGCCAGGGAGGAAGTCATTGGACGGGATGAAATTCATTGGACAGGGTGAAATTCATTGGACGGGATGAAATTCATTGGACGGGGTGAAATTCATTGGACGGGGTGAAATTCATTGGGCGGGGTGAAATTCATTGGGCGGGGTGAAATTCATTGGGCGGGGGCGATTCCATCCGAAGCCGAACAGCCGTGAAGGACAACGTTGCCCAGAGACCCGTTTGCGGATCTGAGCCTTTTGACAAATGCGTGAGCTGACGGACCGGCGGGCCGCAGCACTGGACGAGCTGGTGCCCATCAGTCGGCAAGGTTGCGGTGACTGCGCCATTGCTTTGGCGGCTGCAAGCAATTCGATCGGGGAGCCGAGATGGCCTCTTGCCCGCTTGATTCGCAAGCCAAAACGAATTTGGTGCGGACAACGATTAAGGCTGTTTACAAACATGGACGCGCCGGAGCACCGACGGCCTATCTGCCATGCTCTTTTTTCATGGCGGATTCGAACTCAGCTCGGTTCCGTGCCTGCCATTCCAGGATTTCCGGAGTGGGACCGCCAACGATGACCGGCTCGTCGCCGCTGCCGCAACCTGTGACGGAAAAGGTCGCAACGAGCATCACGACGCAACAAAGTTGCGTGATACGTTTTCTCATTTTAATTTTTTGGCGGTTAGTGATGGCTGAACTTGTTTCGAAGGTTTTGCGGAATTCGGACGAAAGCCCTCGCGAAACTTCCGATTTTTGTCTCGCGAGGGTGAATTCAAGTCGTGTGGCTTACAGAGCTAATTCGCCGACGATCTCTCGGCTCGCCCGTGTTCCCATCGCACCCCACACACCATAAGGGCTCTTCGAACCAGGTGGGTTTCCAGCCGCAGCAGCCTCGGGTTCCCTTCCAACCATGTGCGTATTTAGGTTGCCAGCGTCGATCTGGTCGGTGATGAATGTTACGGAGCCGTCACCCATCAGGACATGGACACCTCCCGGATGACGACTGCTCGGTGGCGCAATCCCTTCCTGACCAGGCCATTCACCTTGGTAACACATCGTGCCATTGGGAGGCAGGATCGTGAAGAATGCAGTATGGCCGGTTTCGCCAGAGATCCAACGATAACCGCGACCGTGAAGCGGTCCGTGAAGGCTGGCGATCGTGGTCGTGCCCGGTTTCCAATAACGAGGTCGATTTGTGTCAACATCCTCATTGCAAATCGATGGAGTCGCTTTCGAAGCCTTGTAGGCAGCAGCTTCTGTCGTGATATCGCGATCACCCAAATCGGTGTTGATTTCGGCTGCCAAGACCGTGTTTGACAAACCGTCCAAGATGTCGCGAAACGCCATCTTCTGGTGGGCCACAAAAGCACCTCGTTGTCCAGCGTTGGACCATTGCGAGTCTGCTGCGGTTGCCTTTAGTTGAGGGTTTACCCTTCCGGTTTCCGACTTCGAAAAAGAGTCGCCCAGGCAACAGGCGTAATTGGTGCGCGCCATCGCCGGCAGACCGCGGCCAGGATCCGACGGACAGCGAAAAACAGGAAGCTCAGTCAACGCCGGCGGATAGCGATAGTCACCAGGCCGGGGACCAAACGCCGACCAAGGGATGGGACGGTCGATTAAGTCTCCGTTGGCGTCAAGTTCCAGGCCCAGCGGATTGGCGATTTGCTCCCAAAGCGCCTGCTGTTCGACGAACGAAGTCAAAGGCACCAACCAGCTGAGTTGGCCTTGATTGGTCCATTCCGAATCTTCCCACCAAGCACTCGTTTGATAAAACAGACCCGTGCCGGTTTTCTGTTGCGGCAGTTGCCCGTAGGCGGAATGATAATTGTGAATTGCAATTCCAATCTGTTTGAAATTGTTGCTGCAACTCATGCGGCGAGCGGCTTCGCGGGCTTGCTGAACGGCAGGCAACAGCAATCCCACGAGCACGCCGATGATCGCAATCACGACAAGCAGCTCAACGAGTGTAAATCCGGGTCTGGAATTTCTTGGACGGAGCATAAAGGTTTCTGCGTTGATTGAGTAACGAGATATGAATGGAAGTTACGGAATTGTTTGGCTTCCCAGTCATTTACCAAGATAGCAAGTGACTACGAATTTCTTAGACTTCATGTGCTGGCTGGACAGTCTTCTAACCTGAAGGAAAGGTGTAATGTCTCGATCGATTTCGATGCGGGCCTCAAATTCTGGTAACCGATTCTCGGCAATGCAGTTCGGCCTTCAGCATCGGCAGCTCACATTTTTCGCCGCGCATTAGTTGTACAAGTCCCTCGGCGGCCAACGCTCCCATTTCCTCCCCGGGTTGCCGAACAGTGGTCAGCGGCGGAGTGGTGTAAGCGGATTCAGCCTGATCATCGAACCCGACGATCGATACGTCTTCGGGGACACGAATGCCTTTACGGTACAAAGCCAATCTCGCGCCGTAGGCGACCATGTCGTTGGCACAGAACACTGCGGTGAATGGTTTGCCTCGCAGCAACAGCGAGTTGATCGCCATGATTCCAGACTGGGCGGAAAAATTGCCCTCCAGAACCAAATCGGGATCAAATTCGATTCCTGCATCAGCAAGCGGCTTGCGAATAGCCCTCGAATCGTCGAATCGCATCTTGATGGTGCGCAATTCCGCGAATCAACGCGACATCGCGGTGACCAAAATCAATCAAGTGCTTGGTCGCTTCGTAGGCGGCGCCAAAGTTGTCAACGTAGACGCATTGATCTTCCCAGCCAGCCAGATCTTTGCCGACCACAATTGTTGGAATGCGGTCCTTTAATTCATTCAGCTCAGCTCCCGGAATGTCACCGCCTAACAGCAACAACCCATCGACTTGACGATCAAGCAAGGTTCGAATCACTTCGACTTCTGTGCTTTCTTTCCATTGTCCATCGACAAAGATCGGTGAGTACCCAGTCCCGGCGAATCCTTTGATCATGCCCTGCATGACAGCGTCATAAAAAGGACTGCCGATGTTTTGAGTGACAATGCCGGCGGTCATGCGAGCGCCCGCTGGCCAGCCCGCGGGCGAAGATATTGGGCTGATAGCCCAGCGCCTTCATCGCCTCCAAAACCGTGTTGCGGGTTCGTTCATTGACGATCGACTTGTCGTTCAAGCACGCGCGAAACTGTACTCTTGGAGACTTTGGCTCGTTCGGCGATATCTTGGATTGTGGTGCCGGTCAGCTTCATCAGGGGCCCGCAGGTGGGTCGGAGGGTGTTTACCAGCGTTCTGACAGCATAAGTCTATCCGAACGACGAAGGAAATGCAACCGGTTGCAGCAAAATCTTGATGTGGGTTGATTCCGGGGCTTTTTTTCAGCCCATTACTGAAACCGGTTGCATTGCTTTTCTACGGCGATATCTGTGTAAAGGCTCTGTGTAAAAGCTAGGTTATTCTCGGAGCTAAGGCGCTGGAGAGTAGACACGCACGTAGTCGATCCGCATTTGCTGTGGAAAAACGGTCGATTCATTCGGTTCACCGACAAAATGGCCCCCAACGGCCAAATTGAATAGCAAATGAAAACGCTGGTCGAAGGGTGCCGGGTACGCTCCACCGACCGAATCCCATTTCGTCTGCTTTTGGTAGCATTTGCCATCGACGAGCCACGCGATTTCCCCTTCTTTCCAATGGACTGCGAAGGTGTGAAAGTCGTCAGCGAAAGTCCCTGTCGGCAACCTGTACTCATCTCCCGAATACTTATTGTCGGGCCAGTATCCGCCGTAATGCAACGTGCCCAGCACTTTGTTCGGTTCGTGACCCTTGAGTTCAACGATGTCGATTTCGCCGCTGGCCGCCCAACCACCGTATTGGTCGTCGGTCGGCAGCATCCAAATCGCCGGCCAGATTCCCTGACCCTTGGCCAACTTGGCACGGATTTCAATACGACCATACTTCCAGTCGCCGCGATGCTTGGTGCGAACGCGTCCTGACGAGTACTCGCGTTCGGTTCCACTGACACCGGCGTTGTCGCGTCTGGCTTCTAGCACCAGGCAGCCATCTTCGACGCGCACGTTCTCTTTTCGGTCGGTGTAGATTTGCAGTTCTTGATTCCCGCCGCCGAAGGCGTTGACTTCCGCTTCCCACTTGCTGTAGTCCAGAGTCTTGCCGTCAAATTCGTCCTGCCAAACAAGCTTCCAGCCAGCACCAGCCTCGGCGGTCTTGGCTGCCAAGCCGTTCCCTTGGGTGTCTTGTGCGATCGCGATCGCAGGCAGGCAAACGGCCGCTGCCAATGGAATTACAGTCAGGTAGTGGGCCAAACGTTTCATCTGGATTTACTTAGGGTTGGCGTTAGCGTTTAGGTTGAAAATATACTTCGATCTTGGTGATTTCGCCCGCACGAGCATACAGGCTCAACGTTTCCTCGCGAGTCAGTTGCAGTGAATCTTCGCGAACCGTTTTCTGTTCACCGCGATGAATCACCAACGAAGGGTGATCGTTGTGCCGATAGACAACCGGTGTCTGGCAGAGCGTGAAGGCGAAACTGCCCGCTGTCAGCGGCAGCGTTACGGTGTCGCCATTCAGATTACAAAAGACAAAATCAGCCTCTTCGGCCAGCAACTCGCGCGACTCGAAAAGTACCGGGTGGAAACGCAGGACCCCGTCATTGACGCGAACACCCAATTCGGCGAACCGAGAGAGGATGTCTTCTTTGACCTGACCGGTCATACCCGGTTGCTGAACACCGGCATGCTTGGGCGTGTGAGAATAGGGATCGGATGGAAAAGCACCGTATTGCTGCAGGCGTCTTGGTGAGTCCGATGCCATCGCGAATCTGTCGATAGTGATCCTGCAGACGCGTCAGGCTACCGGCGTCGGCCACTGGTTCTTCCTGTTGCTGGGCCCAAACAAAGTTTTCGATCGCCGCCAAAGCCAGCTTCGATACCATGTGCCAATAGATACTGCCCAACCCTTCGTAGCCAAAAAATGTACCGCTACGGCCGGTGAACTTGCGATGATTGAAAGTGGCTTCAAATAATTCGTTGATCGACTCTCGCTCGCGGCTGACCATGTCGGCATACTGCGGCAGGGCTGCCAATTTATCTAGTGAAGTGTTGAGATCGGCGCGGTTGCGAAACTCGCCACAGAAATGGGCGTCGCCGTTGTCATCCATTCGAACGACCGATTGATCGCCGTCGGCCACGAGCGCGGCCAACAGTTCGGAGCTGAATACTGCCTCGGTGGGCAGTCGATTTTTATCGACAAAACGTGCCAACTCTCGGTCTGGATACAGCATGTAGCTCTGCTGATCTTCCCGATACAACTTGCTTGATCGCAACGCGTCCAAGACTTCGATGGCTTCGCTGGGCGAGAGTAAGCCGCTGCTTAGCACGGCGACCTGGCCCTCTAACATTTCGTACAGCGGTTCGATCTGAATACTAGCTTCGTCAAACGAAAGCAGATTATACGATTCATACAATCCGTCCTCTCGCCGGTTGTTTCGGATCGTACGGTCGATCGCCGCCAAGCAAGTTCGGAACGCTTCGACACAGCTTTCAATCGACAGCTGAACTTTGTCTCCTGACAAACCGTTGCGATACAGATTCTCGCGATACTGGGAACCGGCGGTCGCCAAGGCATCGACCACTTCGCGACGCAGCCTGCCATCGTCGCTGCCGCTCGACAACCTGCTCTTCGACAAGATCAACGTACGGCCGAATCGACGCCACTACTTGTTCAAACAATTCGGCGACTTCACTCGCCACGCGGATCGTTTTCGGTAGATCTTTGCCTGCGAACCAATCGATCATGAAGGCAAAGTAGCGACGTAGGTAGCAAACTGTCACCATCGACAATCCATTGCCGACGATCGCGTTGTTGGCATCGTTCCATTCGGGACGCTGGGTATTCAGCCAAATCCCACCATCGGGAACGAAGTTGGTCATTTTCGCCAACATCGGCACCAACAACTTTTCGCCCAGCGTTGCCCGGCATAGCTGATCCTGGGAATTGCGAAGCAGCTTCCCGTCCGCACCCAACTTCGCCACCCGGTCGGCGATTTCATCCTCCAGCTCTTGATCAAAGTCGATCGTATGATCGGGGTCGCGTCGAATGCTGTCGTAATCGCGAATGCGATAAGGGATCTGCGCATACACGCAACACTCGCGGTCAAGCAAATGATCCATATCCATCCGGATTGAAATCTCGGGACCATTGCAACAGCTTCAGTAGATAGATGATCTGGTGATCGCCCCAGTATCCAATGTTGGACCAAGGATTGTCCGGCTCCGGCGACTCCCATTCAAATCCTTCGTTGGTCACGCGGTAAGGGTTGTACCCATCGGCAGTCGAAGCGTTGACGAAGCGAAAGACCATGCTCTCGGCGAACAGTCGGATAGGCCAACGACAGGGCTTCCCAATTCTGGAAAATGTCGCGCCAGTTGCCTTGGTAACTGATCTTGGTCGACCCATCATCATTTCGTAGATCGATCGAAAACGCGTTCCAGGGCCGGGTCGGGTCGCCATGCCGCCGACCGAACGTCAAGCGGCAGGTACTCCAAGCCCAGCCGGGTCATGTCAGGATCACCGTGATTCAGAAGTCGATCCGTTCAGCTCATCCTCCAGAATCTGGTCTCCCGAGCGACGCGATGAATTCGCGGTTTCGTTCAAAGGCTTCGCAGTTCAAGTTCTGGACGTGCTTGGCCAACTGATTGACATCGATTCGATAGCCGTCGCTGGGGTACCCGCCACGCATCGACATTGAACAAGGTGTTCGATTGATGACGCTGCACGGTCAGTTCATCCGCACCCATCTGGCGTCCGTCGCAGGACGAAATGATCGAAACAGTCGGTCCTGACATTGCTGGACGTCTTTTCGCAGTTGGCCGACGATCGACGGCGATTCAAAAATCCGCTTGTCCAAATTGATGACATCGGTTTGGTCCAAGGCCACATCGGCCGTGATGTCCCAGCAAACGGTTTGGTCGTCGTTCAATTGCAATTGCTTGGTCACAAAATAGCAGCCGCGTGCGGCCCGCACATCGACCTCTTGGGTCAACCTGTCACCAGTCCGAAAAGCGTTGATCTGCCGGTCGCTTAACAGGATCGTGGGTCGATCCAGTCCGGTCTGCCAAGCCACCGTCGCCCGTAATCCTTCGCTCGGCTCGGCACGATCGGTTGGAATCGAACTCAAGTAGTACAGCCCCAGCTGTGATTGCGTAAGCAACTCGTTCTTTTTGTACGCATCGCCCAGGTTGCTGTAGTGCAGCTGAAAGTTCTGGTCCAAGCCGCGGAGGAACCATGTTCTGAAGTCCGTCCAGCAGTTCGACGGTTCGCGGTGATGCCGCCATGATTGGTCAACCAGCAAGTTCGCACGAATCCAAAGTCAACGCCGAACGTCCAGCGGTATCGGAAAGTCAGTCCCAACTGGTCATTGACCTCTTCCAAGTAAACTTTGTTGCCAAGTCCATTCTTGTAGATGTTGCGGCGAATCACGGATCGGGATGTCTGCAGTTTCGCCGAACGGTTCCCACAGCTTTGGCGCGCCGTCCCAATCAGACCGTGCGGATGATGGTTCGCGGCCCCGTCGTCGCGGCCGCATCAATGATCTTGTCGGACGAGTAGTATGGAAACAGACTGCTGTCCGGATTCCTGCGGCCCGCGGTGACCGCGCCTCGACTGGACAAAAACATCCAATGATCGCTGGAACTGGCCAGCGTCATCAAGAAGTCCGCCATCCGGTGGCTATTCGCGATCCGGTAGCACCGCTCGCCGTCGAGCTGAACAAAATCACCGGACACCGCGCTGTCATCGGTCATCTGTGTTGGTTCGGTCTGCTGATTCGGAAACAAATTCAAGTTGCCAATTCCAAAGATTTTTCGTCTGTCGCCTGCGTTTCTCGCCATCAAGTCCGACTCGATTTGGTGCAGGAATTTTTCGTTGATTTGATAAAACATCAGACAGACCGCCGCGGCCACAAAGAACACCGCCGGGATCAAGCTCATCATCATCCGCAGGCCCGTCAGCGTGGTTTCACTCTGAGCCTGATCGACACCTTCAATTGGTTGTGCGTACTGATAATAGTCCAGGGCGAATCCTGTCATCGCAGCACCCACGGCACAGCCCATTTTTTGTGAAAAGGTCGCCGCGGAAAAAACCAGTCCGGTCGCCCGGCGATGGTTGCGCCATTCGGAATAGTCAGCGGCGTCGGCATACATCGCCCACAACACCACGGGACTCGGCCCGCCGATGAACGAAGCTGCGATGTGGGCCGCAAACATCAGTGGTATTTGATCGGGTGGAATCAACAAGAACAGCGACGTGCTAAAGGCCACGCCCAGATTCATGTAGATCATCAGCATCTTCTTGCCCAGCAATGCCGTCAGCGGCTTGGTCAGCAACATCCCAACGATCGCGGCAATGCTACCCGAGACAAAGAAGGCCGGCGCGTGACTGGCATCCCCAACGTAGTACTTGAAGTAGTACAGAATCGCGCCACCGCGGACGAAGGCTCCCATCAGCTGGAACAGCCCAAAGCCGAACAAGACCATCCAGGGCCGGTTGGCCAGCAAATCGTTGAAGTCCAACTCGAACGTCGATTGCTCCATCGATTCGCCTGTCATTTGAATTCTGCGCGATCGCACGGACCGCCAACATCAGCAGGCTCGCCACCACATAGCCGCCGGCAATCCAAGGCAAGGCCTGGAGATCGAATCCGGTCGATAACGCGATCAACGCCGCCAGTCCGATCAGCAGAATCTGATGCAGTTTCAAGCTGGTTCGCAGGAAATACCAGTCCGACTTGTAAGTCGATGCCAGTTCCACCTGCGGCTGCACTCGCTCTTTGGTCGTTGCGAAGGTGATCAAGAATAAGATCACGGCGGCGACAGAGAAGGTCACCATGGTCCAGAAGAAACCGGCCTGTTCGTCGATGACGACTACTTTTTCGACACCGTCGACGATCGCTGTTTCGGTGCCACCGTAAATCGCCGACCAGTTCCAACGTGAAGTACTGAACGATGATGCCGCCGATGAAGGCCAACACGAATCGATAGGTCGAAACGCTGGTTCGTTCCAAGGAACTGGGCGAGATCACGCCCATCAAAGCGCTATAGGGAATGTTGATCGCCGTGTAGATCATCATCACCAACGTGTAAGTGATGTAGGCGTAGATCAGCTTGCCGGTGGGGCCCAGATCGGGCGTGTAGAACGTCAGCGATCCGGTGATCGCAAAGGGCACGCAAAACCAGACCAGATAGGGTCGAAAGCGTCCCCAGGCGGTTTTGGTGCGATCGGCGATGTAGCCGACAAAGGGATCGTTGATCGCATCCCAGATCCGGGTGACCAACATCATCGTGCCGGCCGATTTGGCGCTGATCCCGAACACGTCGGTGTAAAAGTACATCAGGAAGAATTCGAAGATCTTCCAGTACAGATTCGATGCGGTATCGCCCAGCCCGTAGCCGATCTTTTCGCCGACCGACAATTGACCTTCGCGATCGGCCGGTTCGGTCTCAGCGGGGAGTGTGGTCGATGTCATACGATCAAACGCCCGCTAGCAAAGGTGTCCAGGAAAGGGGCCGGGGACAATTTCCCCGCTCACGGTCAAAGCAGGCCGCAACAAGATGAGACCGGTTGCAGTCGGCTGTTTAACTATCCACGCAATGTATCCTTTTGTCAAGGAACGGAACTGCCCAATCTGAATCGATCGTTTCAATAAATCTCGCAAAGTTCGGGCGCAATCGTTGCGAGGCGGCTCGAGCCGCAACCTATCCCAGCCCGATCAAATCACCCGATTGCTACCAATACCCAGCTTGATTGCAACCGGTTTCAGTCTATAGTCACGCCGTTGCAGACGATCTATTCAAACTTTGATCACTTGGCTGGTGAGCCCGCAGACCTATCGACTGCTAGATATCAACAGGCGGGGATTTTCGGTTAAATCAGATGTCAAATCCACTTGAATCAATCACCGCCCAGCGGCTCCGACTACTTGTCGCGACCAGCACTGCACCGTCGGACTGTCGCTTCGTCTTGGCGACCACCCTGGCTTTGATCGGGTTGCTGGCCAGCCCCGCCGTCGCCCAGCCACCCCCTGATGTCTCGGGATACGACGTCGCCTGGTTTGACGACTTCGATGGGACTTCGCTCGATACGAGCAAGTGGGACGTTGGCGATACCAATGTGCCGACTAACAATTCGGTGCAAGATTATCATCCCAATCAGGTCAGCGTCTCCGGGGGCAAGCTGATCATCACCTCTGAGCGAACCAATCCCTCCGACCCGGACCATCGGGGCTGGGCCTACAAGAGCGGCCTGGTCGAAAGCGACACCTATCAGCAATACGGACGCTGGGAAGTCCTGCGCGAAGTTGCCGTCCACCAAGGGCACTTGGCCTGCGATTTGGTTGCTCTCCGACGAAGTTGCCAATCCCTGGCCGAGTGCGGGTGAGATTGACATCATGGAGAACCGGGGAACGCAGCCCAACTTAACCAGTTCTTCCGTCCACTACGGTACAAACCCACCGTTCAACCCTCAATTCACGCTTCGCGATCAACATCAGGTCGCCGGCGGAAACCAGGTCAATTACCACAACAGCTTTCACGACTACGCGGTCGAATGGAGCAGCAACCAAGCCCGTTTTTACGTCGATGACGTCCACCATGCGACGATCTACGATGCGGAAACCGACAATTTTATGTCGAACACTTTCGGCCCGATGCGGCTGATCATTAACACTGCGATTGGGGGTGATTTCCTGGACAATCCAGATAGCCTCTTCGGTCTTCCCCCAGACGCTAGAAGTCGAGCATGTCTACGCCTACACGGAGTCCGGCACTGCGGTATTGACCTTCGACAACGGCGGATTCGAAGAACGGGGCGGCTCGTTGGCCCATTGGTCTACACTAGGCAACACGCCCAACTTTGGGACCAACAACGTGCGGGGAGATACGCAGCATGTACTCTCCGGCAACGCGTCGTTAAAAGTATACGGTCAATTCAATGGTGCGGAGAACGTCTCGGGAGTGCAGCAGGGAATCTCGGTGTCCGCAGGTCAAGAGTTACTGGCTGAGGTTAGTACTTTTGTCAGCGCCAATGATTCGATCGTCGGGACAAACAATCAGGCGATCCTGACAATCGACTACTTCAGCGAGAACTACGGCCTGTATAACTCGAGCGAGTACCTGGGACAGGATTCTCTGGTGATTGCCAACGGATCGACGGTCGCAGGTGACTGGCTCTCGCATTCGCTCAGCGCAATCGTGCCGACTGGGGCAGTCGAGGCCCGCTTGGGACTGCTTTTTGTCCAGCAGTCAACGGGTGAAACCGGCGCGGTCCATTTCGACAATGTCAGCTTTTCTGTGGTGCCCGAGCCGGGCACCTGCACTATTTTGACGGCTTTGACAGCGATTTCAGCCGGTTGTTCCCGCCGCCGCAAAAGGAGCTGCTAACCAGAACATCTACCCGGGAGCCGACAGGGGGCACCGATGCCCACCCAAGCCCCCATTATTTTACTGAAACCGGTTTCATTTCCCAGGCCTAACAGTTGACACGACCGGCCAAATCGACCAAAATCGTGGAACCGGTTGCATGAAGATTCAGTGAAACCGGTCTCGCGCGATGCCGGTTTCGATGCCGCCAGTAGCGAGGTTTTGGTGCGTCAGCACCTCCATTGTGAACGCAATCGCAAACTACTTGATCAGTCCTTTATCACCCTTGCTTTTCAAAACTGAACCTTTGGAGAACCCCATGAAATTTCGTTTACTTTTACCCGCACTGCTCATAGCTGGCATGATGTCCAGTTCGGCGTCTGCAGCTTTCACCGGCTACACCGAAAACTTTGAGAGTTTAGTCCATCAGATCCTGACGCTTTGGGAGATACGGCTGGCTGGTGGGTGCCAATGTATTTGATCCCGGCAGGGGACACGTTCCTGTACAACTACTTCGCCTTTCCCGCACCTAACGGCGGGTCAGCGTTCTCAGGCGTCGCTACAGGCCAGGGCGGTGCTCCTCAAGGTAGCAATCAATTTCTGTATACAACGACTATAACAACACTGATCATGAACCGTCGGCAATCAAGTTGAAGCGATTGTTTTTCGAGACTGGATCCTCGATTCCGCGTTCGGGTATTGGAACACTACTCACATTTAGTTTTGACGCCAAAATAGGCAATCTGTGCCGCGCCAACGACCGCTGAAGCATTCCTTCAGATACTTGAATCCGGGTGCCGGATTCTGCGACAAACGGCGATCTACGAAGAGCCGACACCACAGGCTTGCCGCCAAGGCGTGGGGAATGCTTTATCCGGTAGCATCGTTGTCCCTGCTGGCTCAGCCGGTCAGATATTCTGCAACTTGGTTTCCGATCGACAACAACTCAAACTTTGTTGACTCTCGGCGTGTTTCTACGACAACATTAACGTTGTGACCGTTCCTGAACCAGGTTCGCTTGCCGGCACTTGGCGATTCGGTTCGATCGTCATGGTCGTTCGACGTCGTCGTCGCAGCTAGTTCATCATTCTGTTCAAACGTCCGCAGTGCCGCTGCGAACGGGTTCAGTTTCTAAGAGATAAGATCGGCAGCTTTTTGCTGCCGATCTTTTTTTGCGCGTCGCTTGGGCTGATCAGTCGGGGCGTCGGGTTGGTCGAGCCGCAGCGAGCCCGCAGCTGAGCGGTTGTTTTCTGACAGGATTTACAGGATGAACAGGATGTTGGCGTGGTCCCCTTTATCTTCATCCTGGCCATCATGTTGATCCTGTCCGAATGAACCGCGTCGGGCCGACTGCTTGGTCAAGCCGCAGCGTGCCCGAGCAAGTCGCTAGCCCCCCAGAGAGCCAAATGCAAGCAAACTAATGTGGTTTGTATCACAATTGATACGATTTAATGGTTGACTAGACCTCCTAGGGCCTTCAATATAACCGGCTATGAAACCGGTTTCATCGGAATTATCCCTAAAGCCTGCTTAACCAGACTTGAATGTGAAACCCGTTTCATCGGCATCTGAGGACGTTTCAACGAGTGCTCGTTAAATCCTCAGAACGAATATTTTGGTTCCTTGAAAATAGGTTTTTGTCATGACGAAAAGTTTATCAATGGCGACAGCAGTCATCGCCACCCTTCTGTTCGCCGCGCCCGCTTCTGCGGCGGTTGGCATTGAACTGACGACTAATGGCGGCTTCGAAACTGGCGACTACTCCGGTTGGACTCCTTTTGTTACAGCTCCGTCAACATTCGCTGTCAGTTAACGGCGTGAGCTAATGACGGGCAATTATTACGGTGAGATTAATTAATCCCGGCCCCGTTGACCGAGGCAACCCTCTCATCAAACAAGCCAATATCGGTGTCGGCGTTGTCAACCCAGGCGATTGAGCTCGAAATATCCTTCTCGATTCGGTTCGACGGCGAGCAGGCGGGGTTGGCATTCGTCGAGCTCTTTTCAGAATTAGCCGGCGGTGGAACCTCATCGCAACGAAATTCTGCTTGGCCAAGGTGTTCCACTAGCGGACTGGGACGGATTTTAGCTTCACAAGATTCGCTGGATCCGGATGTTATCGGGCGGGTGACCTTGCAATTCGTAGCCGCGATCGGGCGCGATACGCGGGCAGTTTTGCGACATCTTGACATTGATAATGTCTCGGTCGTCAAGTGTCATTCCAGAACCCAGCAGCTTCGCGCATGCTCGGTGTTGGCGGCATTGGGTCTGGTCGCACGACGACGTCGTCGCAGCTAAAGAGTCGTTCCTGTTCAAAATCTCCGCAGCACCGCTGCGGACAGATTCAGGTCTAACAAAAAAGATCGGCAGCAAGAGGCTGCCGATTTTTTTTTGCGCCCAGCTTGCTCTGGCCTGACAGCGAGGCAGGACTGCAGACAGTTGTTTTTGACGGGATTTACAGGATCAACAGGATGGTTTGCGCGTGTTCCCGATCTTCTTCATCCTGAAAATCCTGTTGATCCTGTCTGAATCTCCCCTCTTAGCTTCAGAATTCGACATTGGTTTCCTGCGCTGGTTTAATGGTTCTTCCGGATCCACCACTTCACCCATCAGACAGAACAGCCGTGTCCTACCAAACTTTGAATCTGCCCTTCGTTGTTGTCACTTTCGCCGTCGCTTCCCTTTCTCCTTGCCTGGCCGACAGCCCGTTTCCCGTCGTCAGCGGCACCGCCCTGGCAGAACTAGGAGACACTCCGCCGCCGCCTCCGATCGGGTTTGATTCTTCAGACGAAGCCTTCGCGGCTGTCGCCTCCGGCAAGGTGCCGCGGGCGAAGCCTGTGGTCGATCCAGATACGAAAGTGGTGATCAAAAGTGACATCGAATATGGCAACGCCGGCGATCGACCGCTGCTGTTGGATCTCTATTCACCCGAGAACGTTGACAAGCCATTGCCCGCAATCGTCTTCATTCACGGTGGCTCCTGGCGCGGCGGCAAAAAGGAGGACTATCGACCTTACGCCATGCACTTTGCCCAACGTGGCTACATTTGTGCCAGCGTCCAATACCGACTCTCCGGCGAAGCACCCTACCCGGCGGCCGTGCATGATGTGAAAGCGGCAATCCGATTCATGCGTGATCAAGCGGAAACAATGGGTGTCGATCCGAATCGCATTGGTGTCGCCGGCGGTTCGGCGGGCGGACATCTGGCAATGATGGTTGGCTTTGCTTCCGATGTAGACAAATTGGATGGCAAGAGTGGATCCGAAGATGTCGAAAGCAACGTCGCCTGTGTGGTCAATCTGTACGGCGTCACCGACATGACCACGCCCTATGCACGCTCCGTCTCTCATACCAACGGCGCCGTCAAGAAGTTTTTCGAAGGCACTTACGAAGATCAGCCGGAACGATATGCCGAAGCGTCTCCGCTGAACTATGTCACCCCCGATGACCCGCCGACTTTGATTCTGCATGGCACGGTCGATGCGTTAGTGCCAATCAATCAAGCCGACATCCTGGCCAAGAAGTTGGCCGCCGTGGGAGTGCCATACATTTACGATCGGCTACCCGGTTGGCCGCATAGTATGGACACGGCCAAGCCAGTCCACGAGCGCTGTCTGTGGTACATGGACCGCTTCTTCGATCGCTACCTGAAAGAAGCGAAGGTGGGGAATTAGCTTGACGGAAACAGAACAGAATTTTTGACAGGATTTACAGGATCGACAGGATGTTGTGCGCGGGAATTGATTTCTTGATCCCGGAAATCATGTTCATCCTTTCTGACTCCTGTCTTTTTGGGCGGCTGGAATAGTGACAGCCGTTTTGACAGGATTTACAGGATCGACAGGATGAAGAGGATTCCGCATGCGTGGTTTGCAAGGATGAAGCGTGCCGTTTGTAACCTTGGAACCCTCTAGTCTCGGTCCTTAGCAATGGTTTTGACTGTGGACGATTCACTCTCCGAGAAAGTCATTGGCGCCGCATTTCGCGTTCATAACGAGCTCGGATTTGGTTTCTTGGAATCTGTCTACGAGAAGTCGTTGAGTATCGAATTGGAAGCAGCAGGGGTGCCGCACAAGACACAAGCGGCAATTCGCGTTTACTACAATAAGCAAGTCGTCGGTGAGTTCGTTTGCGACCTACTTGTCGATAATCGATTAATCGTCGAATTGAAGTCTGCTTCTGCGTTTGCAAAGGCGCATGAAGTTCAACTGGTGAACTATCTGGTCGCCACAAAGATCGACGTGGGCCTGCTGATCAATTTCGGGCCCAACAAAGTCGAGATCAAACGCAAGTATCGCCAGTCGAAACAAGAGAACTAGACAGGATTCACAGAATCAAGAATTCAAAGAGTGCGCACAACATCCTGTCGATCCTGTAAATCCTGTCAAATTCCTTCCTTCTTCCGCTGACCGGCCTATAATCGTGGCCCGTCACATTTGCCTTCTCAACAGGAACGCCCACGATGAGCCGTCGAGATTTCTTGAAGATGACTGGTACTGCTTCCGCACTGGCCATGACCGGTCTGGCTGGTCGTCGGACATTCGCCGCTGATTCGCCGATGGACTTGAGTCGCTTGAAGGCTCGCAACCGTGATCGTTCGACCGTCGTTGCCCAGCATGGGATCGTTTGCACCAGCCAGCCGTTGGCGACGATGGCCGGCATCGATGTCTTGAAGGCGGGTGGGAATTGCGTTGACGCCGCGATCTGTGCCAACGCGATGTTGGGATTAACCGAAGCAGCAGCTTGCGGAATCGGCGGTGATCTGTTTGCCATTCTGTGGATCGAGAAAGATCAAAAACTGTACGGGCTGAATGCCAGTGGCCGGTCGCCTTATGCCTGGAATTTGGATGAGGCAAAGAAGCGGGAGCTGACCAGATCGCCGGCCAGAAACCCGTTGAGTTGGAGTGTGCCTGGTTGCGTCAGCGGATGGGGGATGTTGAACGAGCGTTTCGGTAAGAAGTCGTTGGCTGAATGTTTGGATGCATCGGTTGGCTATGCGCCACGATGGCTTTCCGCTATCGCCCATCATCTCGACTTACTTCATGCTTGGCCCAGCATGCCATGGCACCGCACATGGCCGATGTCTATCACCCGGATGGCAAAGTTCCCGGCTATGGAGACATCTTCAAGAACGCGCCGTTAGGCAAAGCCTATGAAGCAATCGGCAAAGATGGTCCGGCCGCGTTTTACGAAGGCTATATCGCCGAAGCAATCGTCGCCAAATCGAAAGAGCTGGACGGCTACATGGCGATGAAAGACTTGGCCGATCACACGGCGAACTGGGTCGAACCGGTCAGCACCAACTATCGCGGCTATGACGTTTGGGAAATTCCACCGAACGGCCAAGGAATCGCCGCGCTGCAGATGCTGAATATTTTGGAGAACTTTGATATCGGCGAACTGCAACCCAATTCGGTCGAACATCTGCATCTGTTGGCCGAGGCAAAAAAATTGGCTTTCGAGGACCGCGCGGTCTACTACGCCGACCCCGAATTCGCCGATGTGCCGATCGAATGGTTGATCTCGAAAGAATATGGCAAGCAACGTGCAAAGCTGATTGACGAGAAGAAAGCCAATCGAAATGTAAAGTATGGCGACCCCAAGCTTGATTCCGATACGACGTATCTGACGGCCGCCGATAGCGAGGGCAACATGATCTCGCTGATCCAAAGCAACTTCAGCGGATTCGGTTCCGCGATCTGTCCTGACGGCGTCGGTTTCGTGATGCAGAATCGCGGCGAAGCATTTTCGCTTGATCCAAAACATCGCAATTGCCTGGAACCTCACAAACGTCCGTTCCACACGATCATCCCGGCATTCATGACCAAAGATGGCAAGCCGGTGATGGCGTTCGGCGTGATGGGGGGCGATTTTCAACCGCAAGGCCATTCCCAGATCGTGATGAATACGGTCGATTTCGGGATGTCGGTTCAGCAGGCCGGCGATCAACCGAGGCTTGGCCACAACGGCAGCAGTTCGCCGTGGGGCGGGCCAATGAAGGATGGCGGTTCATTGGAATTCGAACACGGAATCAGCGACGCAGTGAAAGTTGGGCTGGCGCGAGATGGGTCACAATATTTCGGCCAAGGTGAATGCTCTGGGCGGATACCAGAGTGTTTGGCGACAAGACGATCCGCTCGTCTATTTCGGCGGCAGCGACCCTCGCAAAGACGGCTGCGCAATCGGCTGGTAGGAATACGATCACGAATGACGGGTGACACGACGGTTGGCTTCGCCCAACACGCGCTGATTTGCAACCTGACGGCGAAGGCTTCACGGTCGAACTTCCTGACGTTTGGCGACAGGGGCGAACCGCGTATGGCGGGATCACCGCCGCGCTGGCCCTGGCGTCGGCGCAGCGCGAGCTGCCCGATTTGCCTCCATTGCGATCGATGCTCGTTAACTTTACCGGTCCGGTCACCGGTAGCCCTACATTCGTTCCGGCTTGCTTGCGACAGGGTCGCAGTGTCACGACCGTACAAGTAACCGTGCAGTCCGCTGGGAACGTGGCGGCCCAGATCATCTTTACCTTTGGCGGTAACCGTGAAAGCAGTCTGATTGTGCCAGGGCAATCTAGCCCGCTAGTCGGTTCGCCGCCGGACTACGAACTCTACACGCCAAAAGAATTCGAGCCGTTTGTCCCAAAGTTTGTCAATAATTTTGACACTCGTTTGGTTTCCGGCAGTCGCTCGGTCTCGGCTGCCAGTGAAGGCTACGTGCGAGTGGTGACCAGGCATCGTTGTGCCGAGTCTCGAAGTGGAATCGACAGCTTCGTGGCGATCGCCGATGTCCTGCCGCCAGCGGCCTTGTGCATGGCCAAGCAGATTGCCCCGGTCAGTTCGGTGACCTGGATGATGAATATGTTGACCGACGATCCAGTCACTGAAGATGGTTGGTGGCAATTGGATGCCAGAATCACGACTGCTGAAAACGGATACAGCAGTCAACAAATGAAGGCCTGGGCGTTGGACGGAACACCAGTGGCGGAAGGCATGCAGAGCGTCGCGTTGTTCTTCTAACCCGTGTTTCTGGTTGGTGTGCGGCCGGCCACAACACCGCTTCGCCCGTGGCCTCAGGGCCCGATTTGTGTCAGCGGCTCACCGTTTCAGGATAGAAAGATCTCTCGCGATGAGTCACCAAGTTTGCAGCGAAATGCTAGGAATCGCCGTACTCAGTTGAATCCCAACGCCCGGGGATGTCTAATTGTTGATTGGAATCGGCCCTTCGCAATCAAAAGAGAGAAACAGCGGTGAAAAATATATCGATTTGGTTATGCAGTAGCTTCGTATTGTTGGCCTTGTGCATAACCAGTGCCGGTGTTGCAGAGCGCGGAAGAAAAGCCCGACCAAGTGGCCAAGTCCGTTCGCGGCCACGAAGGCTTGCTGCGACGCAGTGTCAACTTTTGGAGCGATGGCACCCGATTGTCCGGCGACTTGACCTATCCTGCGGATTTCGCCGCCGACAAAAAGTATCCCTGCATTGTGATGTGTCACGGTTGGGGAGGCACGAAGCAACATTTGAACATGCAAATCGGCCCGCAATTCGCTGCTGCTGGATTCATTGTCTTTACCTTTGACTATCGAGGCTGGGGTGAAAGTGACAGTCGGCTGGTTGTTGACGGAGCCATTCCCAAACCTGACGCCGATGGCCTTGTTACGGTGAAAGCTCGTGCATTCCGCCAGGTCGTCGATCCTCGCGATCAACAAGAGGACATAGACGCTGCGATTTCATTTGTCGAAGGCGAGCCGATGGTTGACACGAACCGAATTGGACTGTGGGGATCAAGTTTCGGCGGCGGACATGTGATCTGGCGGGCAGCACGAGACAGCCGAGTCAAATGTGTGGTTGCCCAAGTCGGCGGTATGGATGCGGATGCGAGTGTGGCAACCGCCCAAGGACAGGAAATGGTTCGCCAGGACAAAATCAAACGCGCTCGTGGTGATCTGGCTCCATTTCCAAGTGCCGGTGAAACCGAACAACCCGCCGGCTTGGTCGGCACACCGTTTTACGCCAAGTTCAAAGACTTCCGGCCTGCTGAAGATGCCGGCGGCGTGAAAGTTCCGGCGCTAATCATTGACGCAGAGAAGGAACACTATTTCGATAACAAAGAAAACGGTCACAAGGCTTACACCAAGATCAAAGGCAACGCGCCGGTCGAGTATCACGAGCTGAAAGGGAAGAAGCACTACGATGTTTACACCGGTGCGACGCTCAAGGAAGTCATGGCCTTGGAGATCCCTTGGTTTGACACAACACCTAAAATAAGCCCGTGTGAACGACCGTTTTTCAAAGCTCGTTGCTGAACGATCGTTGCTTCGGCGGATGGGATCACGCCGGTTCCTGCACACCAGTTTCCTGGCTGAATCCGTAGGCTATCGCACAACTCGCCCGGATGCTGATCCGGCCATCAGGGATTCCACTTCGCTGCGAGTCGAACAGTTGAAATCACCTTTGATCGAATGTTTCAAACAGGAGGCCGCCACCGCAAAGCTCAGCGCCGTCTGCGGTCACTCAATTCCGGAGTGGTCGATGCAAAGATCAACCCTCCCGCGAAAGCATCGCCCGCCGCCCACGCGGTCGACAATGTTCTTGATCTCGTAGGGTTGATAGTTTCCGTCGCTGTCCCGAGGGCGCAGAAAACGGGGTGATCCGATGCTGCGTCGTATAGCATCGCGCCCCAATTGTTGTGCGATGCAGAAAGGCTCTCGCGCAGGGTGATGGCAACCTTGCGACGTTCGGAAACTGCTTGACGACCTGCCGGGCCACATCCGGGTAACGCGAGGTGTCAATCGCCCCGGCATGGACATCGGTATCGCCGGCTCGAATGCCCAGTACGTCATGGCAATCTTCTTCATTGGCAATCACCACGTCGATGGAAGGCAAGATGGTTCGCATCGTTTGCTGTGCCAGCTCACGTGGTGCCTTGGTGCGATCCCAATTCCAAAGCTTGCCGCGGAAATTCAGATCGATGGACACCGTGATCCCAGTCGCCCTTGCCTTTTCGGCCGCAACAAGTGTGGCTTCGGCGGCACTCTGCGACAGGGCGGGGGTGATGCCGGTCAAGTGCAGCCACTGGGCGTCAGCGAGAATTGCTTCCCAATCATATTGCTCGGCCGGAGTGATCGCGACGGCCGAGTCGGCACGATCATAGATCACGTTACTCGGACGTTGATTCGCGCCGGTTTCCAAGAAATAGAGTCCCAGTCGCCCTTCGTCGGTGCGCAGCACGTAACGCGTATCGATGCCCACGGCGCGCAGCGAATCCATCGTCGCCTCGGCAAGAGCATGCTTTGGCAGAGCGGTGACATACCGCGCCGCTGCCGCCGAAATTGCAGATCGACGCCGCCACGCTGGCTTCCGCTCCCGCGTAAGTGACTTCCAGTTCGCGTGTCTGGCGGAGACGAAGGTTGGCCGGTGCCGCCAAACGGCCCATGATTTCTCCAAAAGTGACGACCGGTTTATTCATTCTCAGATGATCCCCTCTCCAATGCATTGATGACGTCCTCGGCACGGGCAGTGATGCCAGCCCAGTCCTGTTCGTTCACCAGTTCTCTCTTTGACGATCCAGGAGCCGCCAATGGCCGGAACGTTGGGTTCCTTCAGATACTCCTACATGTTCTCCGCATTCACTCCACCCAGCGGAAAATATTGAATGCCCAAATGTTTGTAGGGGCGCCGACATGCTACGCAGATACTGAATGCCTCCCGAGGCTTCCGCCGGAAAAAACTTGACGAAACGGCAGCCGAGTTCAATCGCTGCTTCCAGATCGGACGGCGTCGCGATCCCGGGTGCAAAAGGAAGCCCAGCCTCTTGCGCCGCAAGGATCACGCGCGGATTCATACCGGGCGAGACCCCAAAATCGGCTCCCGCAGCCGCGACCTCTTGCGCCACTCCGGTGTCAAAATGGTGCCTACCCCCACCAGCATTTGTGGAACATCGGCACAAATCAACTTCAGTGCTTCCATTGCGACGGATGTTCTTAGGGTCAATTCGATGGCGTCGATTCCACCCGCCAACAAGGCCTTGGCCAACGGTACGGCATGTTCAACCTTTGCGATTGAAAAGCCAGCGACCACGCCAGTGCCTGCCAACCTCTGCAGAATTTCGTCAGGAAATTGCTCCGTCATTGTTCAAAGATCTCTTCGCTGAAATTGATTTCTACCGACACGATTGACGGAACAGTTCTTTGTCTAGGCTGGCACCTGTGTCAACAGCAAATGCCCTAGATGTTTAACTCGTAGGTCATTCCGTCAACATTGACTTTTTGTCGTCGTGGTTTACTGGGCCAGGCAGGCTCTGCCATTTCGCTGCGCCACTGCTGATATGCCTGTTCCAATTCTGCGACGATCTTTGGATGCGATTTCGCAAGGTTCTTTGTTTCACCTTCATCTTTGGCCAAGTCGAAAAGCCAGACATTGTTATGCGACTTGACCAGTTTCCACTCGCCCATGCGAACAGCGATGTTGGGACCGTTGCTCCAAAACAGGGTCTCGTGTGGTGACCTGGTTTCGTTGCCTTTCAAGAATGGATTTAGATCGACGCCGTCGATTTCGATGCTTTCTGGCAGATCGATACCGGCCGCCGAACAGATCGTTGGAAACAAATCGAGTGTGCTGGTGATTCCGTCGAACGTCGTTCCTGGTTTGGTAAGGCCGGGCCATGAAATGATCAGTGGCACGCGGATGCCTCCTTCAAACAGGAATAGTTTGCCCAGTTTCAGCTTTCCATTGCTTTGAACGCCCGTGTAAGTCGGGCCGCCATTGTCATTGACAAAGATCACCAACGTATTGTCCGCCAATTGACGTTTATCTACTGCGGCAACGATTGCGCCAACCGCATCGTCCAAGGCGCTGGTCATCGCGTTGTAGTCGCGTTGTTTGTTGCTTTCCTCGTTGGGAAAACGATCCTGATATTTCTTGGTCGCTTCGATCGGAGTGTGAACGGCGTTGAAGGGAACATAAGCAAAGAATGGTTTGTCTTGATGTTGGTCAATGAAGCGGACCGCTTCCCTGGCAATCGCATCGGTCAAGTATTCCGGTTCGACCAGCGGCTCGTTGCCACGCATCACGGTGCTGAAAAACGGCTCGCGTGGCGAGCCGGGAAAGAAGGAATGAGCACCGGCTAAAAATCCGTAGAATTCGTCAAAGCCACGAGTCTGTGGATGAAGGTGCGGCCGTGTTCCCAAGTGCCACTTGCCGAAGATGCCAGTCACATACCCAGCCTTTTGAAGCACATCCGCTATGGTGACGACGGTTGGATCAAGCCCACGTTGCAATCGATTGGTGATGACACCATTGGACGTGTTGAATTCGAAACCGAAACGCTGCTGGTATCGTCCCGACAGGAGTCCAGCCCGCGATGGACTGCACGAGGCCGCGGTCACGTACGCGTTGGTGAACCGCACACCCTGGTTGCTGAGCGCGTCGACATGGGGTGTGGGAATGGTTTTTGATCCGTAAGCTCCGATGTCCGCGTACCCAAGGTCGTCGGCAAGAATCAGAACCACGTTGGGTGGTCGATTCGCAGCCTGCGTGATCTTGCGGATCGGCTCCAGGATCCGACGTTTCAACTGATCGGCGTTGGGATTGGGTGGGAAGACCGCCTGGCCCGCACCGCCGGTACGGTTTTGATCCGTCTGCTGAGCTGAAACGAAAGTGGTCAAGAGAGCCGCGACCAGCAGAGGCAAAATGAAGATGTGTTTTTTCATGGTCGGCCGATTCACCGTTTCGAAAATTGGGCTTTGGAATGGTTACGGAGCTGGCGCTGCCTGGACCAAGGCTTCCCAAAACCCATGGTTAAAGTTTTTGCCCGGCTTGCGACCACTTGCACCTAGTCGGGTCACGACCAAGTCGAGGCTGGGAACCAAATATAGCTTTCTATCCAAAGCACCCTGCATCGCGACCAGATCTTTGGGTGCCATTGGAATCAAGTGACCTCGAGAACGCCGTCGCCCCGCCAGCCCAGGGGTGGTGTAGTCGTGGCCGTTGAGCCACCACAGGTATCCGTAGGCGCGATTCAGATCTTGCGAAGGGGCCAGCATAGCTCTTAGGTAGGCCTTGTCGCCAATGATTGATTTTTTGTTCCAGCGTCCATCGACTTGAACCATCAATCCAAACCTGGACAGGTCTCGGGCTGTTGTCGCGAATCCGTAAGCGGCCTTTCGACCACCGGGACGGCGGACCCAGCTTGAATGAGTCATTCCCAGCGGCTCAGTAATCCATTGCCGCGTTAGTTGATGGCGATCCATGCCAGTCGCCTTTTCAAGTATCGGCATCAGTTGGTGATATGCCGGCGTGTTGTATCGCCACTTCGATCCCGGTTCAGCTTCAAATGTCAGATCCGTTGCCAGCCCACTGGTCATGCTGATCATGTGGCGAATGGTGATCGAAGACTCTTGTTGCTGATTCGTTTTCGACCAGCGCACGCCTAGGTATTTGCTGACGGGATCATCGATCGACAGGTGTCGCCGTTCTTGTGCCATGCCAACCAAGACGGCGACAATACTTTTCTGAGCCGACGCGACGTCTTCGATAACATGTCCGGCACTATCGGTGCCGCGAACGACGGCCTTGTACAGCAAAGGCGGATTGGGAAGTTCCCAATAGCGTTCCGCCATGATGCGACCTTTAGAAAGAACGACCACACCGCTTGAATTTCGTTCGCCCGCCAATCGAAGGGCGGCTTCCAGTCTTTGCTTGTCCCAACCGGCCGCGGCCGGATCAACTTTTTTCCAGGCCTGGTCGCTGGTGGGAAAGTACAGCGGATCGGCAGCCGAGACGGTCCTTCCCAGTGCCACCAACATCGGGCCCACCAAAAGATAGCCCAGCAAGATAAGATAGGTGCGAACCGCCTCGTACATAGCCCTATACCGCATCGAGTATTGGAAAGCCCAACATTGCCCATTCCAAACCGCAACGACATGCATTCGCATTTTCTGTGGGCCGCACGGATTACTGTTCCGCTCTGCATCATTATTACCATTTCCCGGTCACCCTTGTCGGCTGATCGTCCAGCCTTTCCAAGACTGCCGAATCAGGGCGGTATCTATGTGATCGCACATCGCGGGGCGCACACGAACATTCCTGAGAACACGTTGGCCGCTTACCAGCGGGCCATCGATCTGGGTGCTGATTTCGTTGAAATCGATCTCCGCACCACCAAGGATGGCCAGTTTGTCAGCATCCATAACGGGACGGTCGATGCCTATTTGACCGATGGAACCAAAGGCAAGGTGCGGGATTTCAGACTGGATCAACTTCGGGCAATGGACATTGGTAGCCGCGTCGGACCGCAGTGGAAAGACGAACGTGTCCCAACTTTTGACGAGATCTTGAAACTGTGCAAAGACAAAATCGGAATCTACTTGGATCTCAAGGATGCACCTGTCAGCGAGGTTGCCCAGGCGATCAGAGACAACGACATGCAGCGTTACGTTGTGTGGTGTATCCGTCCCAATCAAGTTGCGGCTGTGCGAACTGCTTGTCCGGAATGCATTCCCATGCCAGATCCGATATCGGAAGCAAGTTTACCGGCAATGCTTCGCGAGACGACGCCACAGATTGTCGCGCCCGTCTGGCGAGATTTTTCGTTGACTTTCGCAGCGAAATGCCATAACGCCGGTGCAATCGTGTTCGTAGACGAGCAGAAATCGAGCGAAGATAATTGGCGGTTAGCGCTCGAGTGGGGGGCTGACGGAATTCAAACCGATGCTCCCGCGCGGCTGATCGAATTTCTCACGACTCCGGATTAGCGGCAACTGCATTCTTTGCTTAACTGGAGTTGCGAGGCTTTGGACACCCTGCCTGCAGACCCCGAATTCTTGCGAATCCGGCGACCCTGTTGCCCAGAGCATGCGAACGTGATGTTCCAACTGTACGTAGGCAATCTTCGCAGCGTCTTGATCCTGCCGACTGGGGGGCATACAGTAGCTGAATGCTTCAACAACACTATGACTGGGTGATCGTTGGTTCGGGTTTCGGCGGCAGCGTCTCTGCGCATCGGCTGACGCAAAAAGGTTACAGCGTGCTGGTTATCGAAAAGGGCCGTCGCTTTGGCCAAGAAGACTTCCCGAAGAACAACTGGGATTTGAAGCGTTGGATGTGGAATCCCGCGCTTGGCTTAAAAGGCATTTTCCAAATGTCGTTCTTAAAGCACATGACAGTGCTGCACGGGGTTGGAGTGGGTGGCGGCTCGTTGGTCTACGCAAACACTTTGCCGACACCGAAGTCGGAGTTTTTTCAATCGGGTTCGTGGGCGAGTCTAAACGATTGGGAGTCTGAGCTTGCGCCACACTACAAGACTGCCAAGCGTATGCTTGGTGCCGCACCGAATCCTCTGATGACCAAGGGAGATCACGTCATCAAGGAGATTGCCAAAGAGATCGGCCGTGAAGAACATTTCGAACCAACAGAGGTCGCCGTCTATTTTGGTGAACCGAACAAGCTAGTTCCTGATCCCTTCTTTGACGGGGACGGTCCCGATCGCGTCGGTTGCAATTTCTGCGGTTCCTGCATGACGGGCTGCCGAGTCGGTGCAAAAAACACGCTCGACAAAAACTACCTGTACCTGGCCGAAAAGTATGGTGCGGAAGTCATTCCTGAAACCGAAGTCACCGCAATTCGACCACTGGATGGTGGCGGTTTTCGGTTGGAAACCGAAGCGTCAATCGGCAAATCACGTGACGCTGAAGTGACTGCTGACCGGGTGATTCTTGCTGGGGGCGTGATGGGTACCATTCCGCTGCTGCTGCGAATGAAGGAGGATCCCGAGGGTCTGCCGAATTTGTCAGATCGAACCGGAGATTTTGTCCGCTCGAATAGCGAATCGTTGATCTCGGTCATTTCGCCAAGCGACAGCGCCGACTTTTCCAAAGGTGTTGCGATCACGTCGATCTTGAATACCGACGAACACAGTCACATTGAACCGGTCCGCTATGGCCCCGGTTCCGGCTTCTTCCGACTGCTGCTTGCGCCGCATGCACCTGGGTCTACCGTGATCGTGCGAATCTGGGGCGGCATGATGTCCGTCTTGCGTAGGCCAGGACGTTGGCTGCGAGCAATCTTTGTCAGGGACATATCGCGGCACTCTCAGGTATTGCTGTACATGCGGACGATCGAGGGCACCTTGCGGATGCGTTTGGGACGCGACTTACGCACCGGGTTCCGTCGCGGCTTGGTGACCGAGGTAGACGATCCAAGTCAGGCCCCTTCCGCCTTTATCGATGAAGCAACCGAACTGGCCGACAAATTCGCTGACAAAGTTGATGGGGTGACGGCAACGTTGGTAACCGAATCATTATTCGGTGTACCGTTCGACGGCGCATATTCTGGGCGGTGCATGCATGGGTGAATCAGCCCAGGAGGGTGTCATCGACGCCAGCCACGAAGTGTTCAACTACCCCGGCCTGTACGTGATTGATGGATCGGCGATATCCGCAAACCCAGGCGTCAATCCGTCGTTGACGATCACAACGCTGGCCGAGCGAGCGATGAGCTTGATTGACGAGAAGCAGTGCCGGCCAAGATCATGGTGACGGAACAGATTTCGCAAGGTCCAGAAACCTAGCCGAAACAGGTTGGTGTTGGCGAATCGGTCAACACTTGTGAATCCCTCTCCCGGCCGCTACCGCGTCCGACCTCTACCAGCGGGCATTGGTATCTACACAAGTCGGAAACATTGCAAATCACCCTCCTTCGGGAGGGTCGGAAAGGAGCGTCCGCGCGTTTCCGGGGAGGGTGCCATTCGAATTCAGCCGCCACCAACTTCACCAGATCCCCTCCCCGAAGACTCGCTCCTCGTCTTCGACCCTACCCAAGGCATTGGTATCTACACAAGTTCTAGCCGGTACAATTTCACCTCCCCGGGGGGAGGTGAAAGATGTGTAGACACCAGTGCCCCAAGGAGGGTGAACTGAGATGGGTAGATACCAATGCCCAAAGGGAGAGGTGGCTGCACTCTAGTCGACCTCGATCTACAATTTCAGTTTGCTGCGGCGCTATGGTCGTCAATAGTATTGAATTCGTTTTGCTGACTTGCCTATTTCTGATTTGGATCACGTTGCTAAGTTGCGAGGGAATCTCGGCTAACGATCCTACCGTACCAACGGAATGCCGATGGTGCTTTACATGAATTGAGATCGCTGGCGAGGCAAATGAGACCGACTGATCGGAGGCAGCTTGGAGCGATTCGTTTGGTTTAAGCTGGCTGGGCAATGAAGCGGCGCTCCGAGAACCGCGACCCGAGCGAAGCTGCTTTGAGATCGGCAGAATCTGTTTTTCTTCGCACAGATGGACGACCGTGACTTGTTTGCCGACGTCACCGAGCATGACGGAAAGACCTGGGACAACGACCTGCTTGAACTTTTCTTCCTGCGAGCCGAGTCGCAGTGCGAGGCGTGGAAATGCGTCCGGCCGATATCGCCCGCGGCAAAACAAATGGTTGCCGTCAGCGTGCGCTACGAAGCGTTTCCAACCGTCTCGTCGCTTCGGTGCGCAAAGCCTGAACTTTGCCTTGCTCGCCGTTGATTCCGCGACAGCAAATTCATGATTCCTGATGTCAGAGAACGTTCCTCGGTCTGGCGGTAGGGAGAGTCGGCAGGCAGTGATGCCATCAGACGCCGATGAGCCGTGGGCAGCGCGTGATAAGGCAGGGATGGAAACAGATGGTGCAAAGCGTGGTAACGTGTGCCAACGGGCCCCCACAATTCGCTGATCAATGGGTTATGAGGATAATTGACCGAGTCAAGCAATTGATCAAGAAACGCCATTTCCTGGCCGTCGTTGTACCAGCGATGGGAGCCGATGGTGCGGATCGAGTTCAACAAGATGATGAACACCGACATCAAGTAAATGTGTATCAAGAAGGGCGTTGGCCATTGACCAACCAAAGCCGGCGCAATCACGACGATCACCAGGCACCAAAGAAAACAGGCAAACTCTTGGATGTAAATGATTCTTAGGGTCTTTTTCGTCGGCAATGGCCGGATGTACGTTGGATCCATGACCATGGACGACGCATGTTGGTGCACGAACCCGCGAAATCCTGGGATCAACCAGGCAAGCGGCGTGAGTACCAGAAACCGGATCACGGCCAACAGTGGAATGACGAAACACCAGGATAGATAGAACAGAATCTGCCATCCGCGTTGGTGTTCCAAAGGTAGATATTCGCCATCTCGTTGTGTGCCGTAGTGCTGACGACGATGATGATCAATGTGAGGATAGTAGATAAACGAGGGCATCAAGAACGGAATTCCGCAAAGCAGATTCCACACGAACCGAAACAGCTTGAGTTGACCAGGGCTGCGCTGATGGACAACTTCATGAATGAACATCGCCGCGCGGTAGAACAAAAGACTGGAAGCAAAGAAGAAAAACGTCTGCTCGAAACTTCCTTCAAAACCCTGGTGCCGTTGATAGATCGGACCACCATAGGCCCGGCTAAAACAAAAGGAACCGGCGACATACGTGATTAGAAAGTCGGTCCAATAGATCGACGGGCGGGGTCGAAAGAGATCGCCGATCAAAGTTCGGGCATCGCGAATTGAAAATTCTGGTGAGCTCTTTGAGCTTCTGTTCATGGCGTTGGTCACAGGAATTCGAAAAGTTTGTCTGACCCTCCCACGCTGCAACCGCGACCGATTCGTCGGTCCCATCCGCAATTCTCAGTCTATTTGCAATTCCTGTTCATTCAAGACAGTTTTCAGATCTTGAAAATTTCCGGATGGGTGCGAGAAACACGCGAAACGCAGGCTTTTGGCAGGTTTCGGCCATGCGGCGATGACGCCACTTGTCAACGGTCAAAGCCGCAGTGACAGTGGCTCTGGCCCGTCGTCAGCGGAGTACCAAGGCCAATCTCCATGGCCATTCGCGATGCCAAAACCAGTTCGCCAGCGGACGCAAGTTCGACGGTTCGCTCGTCTCCGGTCAGAGCGATAAAACGGATGGTCCGGTCGAAACTTAGGGGTTGAGTCCCGGAAGTTTGGGCGCGTTGGTAAGTCCACTTCTAAGACTCCTTCGCCGCTTCGACCGTCGAAACGCGTCCCAAAGCTCCCGACCGTTCCATGGTGTCGCTGCAGACTCGGCAGCAAACAGACGACGCGACAAGAGTTGCCACTGCGTTTGCAGTTCTCTGTTCTGATCTTTCTCAAAGAACGATTCGGAATCATAACCATCGGCGTTGTCGGATTGGGTGACGACCCATGACATCAGCGCTGAATAAGCGGCGTGCGCGTCGTTCGATGCACAGGCAGCGCGTAACTTTCGCTGCGTGACCGCTTCTGAGCGGTTGTAGTAGGTTTGCCAAGTCTCGATCAATCGTGATGCAGGCTTGTGGACCAGCCAGGACACCAAACCCAGCGCGAATAACCCGGCGATCGCATACATCCAAACCGATGATCTGACCGAATCGGTTTCACTTGGCGGTGATACCGCGGGAGTGGCTTCGACTACGTTGACGTTCAGCCCCGGAACGGTTTTGCGCTCGATTTCTTCCTGTTGCGGATCCCACCAGACGAACGACGAGTTCTGGCAGCAGTGAAAGATCCGGCTCGCTGAAACTGGTATTTCATCGTGTCGGTGCGCAGGGCACGTGAGTCGCCGCGGTCGACCTTGTCCTGCACTTCGGGTGTGCCCTCGTAAACTTGAATGCCATCGGGTGCGCCGGTGGGAATCGACGGCAACATCATCGCTGTCGTTCCAACGGCAGTTCGTTGAATGGTCCGCACCACCACATCGCCCGTCCGAATTTCCTGCGTCGGTTGCGGGTTCCAAGTCTGCTGGATCTCCATTTCTGTGGCGCTGACAACAAGACCCATCGACTCCGTACCAGGCGGACGTTTGGATTGAAACCGCAATTCCGGCGTCAGTCCCCCCATCGGTTCAGCATCCGCCGTGAATGACTTCTTGCCAGCAAACCGAACACGGAACGGAGGAATCACGATTTCACCGTCGCGCTGAGTGTAAATGGTCAACTCATGACGCTGGGTGATATAAGACTCGCCGTCGACTTCTTCGCTGCCGACCACCGGACTGCCAGATTTTACGAAAGCGGTGCGAGGCAAGTCGGGTAATTCGAACGAAGCGGTGCCGCTGAAAGGTCCCGGCGAATAGAGTTTGATGATCAGCGGAACGGCTTCACCGGTCCAGGCGGTTTGTTTTTCAAGTTCGGCACGGACGGGTTCGTACGCAGTTACGACGGACAGGAATCGAAGAGAACAGGCAGAAATACGACCAGAAGAGCGCAAAGACAGCGAAGGAACTGGGATCGCTTCGCAACCAATCGTTCCTGCCCATTGCGTCCTGCTGTCCAAGGCGGCTTGACCGCTATTTTCTTGCCGGGTCTTCATTCGCCGGTTCCCTGCTGCTCGCCAGCGGCAAGCTGATAGGCAAACTTCGATTTCAGGAAGTCAGCTGGCTTGGTCTGCACGCGGCGGAGCCATAACGCTTGCATCGCCGAATCGGAGAGGGGCTGGGCAGTCTTCAGTCTCCGTTTCCTGACCGCCGGATTTCTTGTTTTTATCGAACACAATGTCGTCAGCGCCAATCTTCTGATCGCCCATGTCACCGCCCTTCTGTTTGGTCAGCTTCGCGCGGGCGACCGCAATCTCGCGGTTGGCTTGCGCGTCCGTCCAGCCGGGACGCAATTCCAGGGCTCGGTCGAATCGCTCGATCGCCGCTTCGTACTTGCCCCGCATGATCAAACAGTTCCCGCGATTGAACTCTGCCTCGGGCGTTGCCAACCGCGCGAACGCCTGCTCGGCCTTTTCAAACTCTCCCGCTCGGAACCAGGCGACACCCTGCCGCATCGGATCGCGAAAGGTCTCGCCGCAGCCTGAAAATCGCCTCGCTGCATCAGTCGCTGCCCCTGCTGGTCCGGCGTAAACCACAGTCCCCACCAGGTGATCGCACCGACAACGCAAAGTAACGCAAAGGTTTTCATGGTTGGTCTCGCTTGAGTGCGGGCGTACCGGACACGCCGGAAATCGAGCAATGACAGCAAGGCAATCACTGGAACAAGCCACCAGCCGGCCTCGGCCCAGCGAATCCCTTCACCAGCAACTCCGACTGCCACTGGCGCCTTGGCGGTACTCTTGACCAGCGCGCGAACGTCAGCAGAATCGGGCGTCATGGGATGACCTTTGTCCCCAAGCGCCGACGCCGCATTTTGAAGCGAGTCCCATTCCGGCGTGTCGGTGCGCGCGACCGCCAAGAAATAGACCGGCACGCGACTCTGGCATGGAAGTCGGCCAGCTCGTTTTCACGTCTCCTCGGCGACAGAGTCTGCGATGACCACAATCGAACCGCCCGCACTTGCCAAGAGTACGTTCCGCCAGTTGCAATGCGGCGGCAAGATCGTCGCCTTGCTTGGGCATGATCGCGGGACTGATTTCCGCGGCCATCGTTGCAACCACCGATGTGTCGCGGGTCGGTGGCAGGACGAGATGCGCCGAACCAGCATAGGTTACCAAGCCCAGCGGTTGCCCTTTCCGCAGGGCGGCAAAGTCGGCGATTTCAACCTTGCACGTTCCATGCGGCTGGGCAGCAGGTCAGACTGATTCATCGTCTCGCCAGCCTTGAGCACGAGCATCACAGGCACAGGGTCATCCGCAAAAGGTGAAGGTTCAGGTCGCCAGGTTGGACCTGCCACAGCGACAACGGCCAGCAGCCAAGCGGTTAACAGGCCCACGCCGCGCCATTGACTGCGTTTATCGTTTCCTAATGTCAGCACTTTCAGCAGATCGCGTTCCATGGCCGCCCGCCAGCCACGCAGCGGGTCTTGCGACGTTGCGTCCCATCCACCAAAGCCAAATCGACGATGGGCGCCAGCAACAGCCAGGCAGGCCGGATGAAATGAAAGTCACCGAGAACGTTCATGACTCGATCGCCTCCAATTCAAACGTCCTTGGGTTGACCCGCAATCGGATGGAGGGATCAGACGCTCGTTTCAATCGTTCGTACCCGCCCACAGCGTCCAAGCATGGGCGGCGAGCGACAGCAGCAAGGCCGCGGCCAACGACCAAAAATACAGATCGCGCCGCGGGCGATGGCTGACTGTTTTTACGTCGCGTGTTTCAATCTTATCCAGTTGCTCGTAAATTCCCGGCCAACTCACCCCGATTCATCGCCAGAAAGAAATCGCCTCCGGTCGCCTCTGGATACTGCTCGCAATGATTCCTGGTCCAGCTTCTCTTCGCCCACGGTCGTCGGATCTCCCACGGCGACCGTATGGATGGTGATATCGCGATCTTTGGCCACGCGGGCCGCTTCGGCAGGCGGGACACCGCTGCCGGTGTCGTTACCGTCGGTCAAAGCAATGATCGTTTTGGTCGGCACATCACTGGTCTCGAACTGACGGATGCCCAGTCCAATCGCATCGCCCAACGCGGTACGGGGCCCAGCCATTCCGACCTCCGTTTCGTCAAGCAATCTTTCGCACAGTCGTAGATCGGTCGTGAACGGCACTTGCAGAAACGGCGCATTACCGAACACGATTAAGTCCGACGCGGTCACCTTCGCGACGAATCAGGAAATCACCAAGCACTTCTTTTACTGCGGTCAGCCGGTTGACCGACTGGCCCGCGGCATTGGTGAAATCTTTCTGGTCCATCGAACCGGACAGATCGACAAGCAACAACAAATCGCGAGTCGGAATCGAACGCTCGATCGGCGGTTCGAGCCATTGGGGACGTGCAAGTGCGGTAAGTAGCAGCAGCCACACGATGCTGCGCAGGACGAGTGTTAGATGACTTTTACGCGACGAGTCCAGATCGGCTCCGCCCCCCGCTGCCTGTAGCCGTGTCAGAAACGGAACCCGGACGGCAGGTCGCGTCATGACACGAGGCGGAAAAAACCACCGCACGATAAGCGGCAGCGGTGCCAGCCAGAATATCCAGGGGTGAGCAAAAGTCAGCATTCGATTCGTCCCTCTAAGGAAGGTCGCGAAGGAAGCGAAGAACAATCAATATTCATATCGCTTTGCTTCCTTTGAGATCTGCTGTTCGACGTTCATGACGGTTGATCCACTCGGCGGCGAACAGACTGACTTCTTGATCGTTCACATTCTCCGGTTTGGCAAAGAGATCTCGCGTCAGTGCTTGCGCAATGTTCTCGGGCACGGGTCGTCCACCGGTCTGTTCCAGCCATTGGCACCAAGCGGTACCAGACAACGCAGCAATATCAGTCCGCGGATACGCGCACAGTGCTGTCCGTTTCAGAATCTCCGCCATTTTCGCAACCGAAGTTACACCGCGCAGTTCTCTCAGCGCCTGACGTCGGTAGGCGTTGGCATGCCAACTTCGCCAAGCTCGAAATCCAAACACCGCAACCGTCACCAGTAGCATGGCAAAGACGATCCACCAGCCAGGTGCTGGCGGCCACCATGGCACCGGTGGCGGAACGACGATATCACGAAGATTCTCCAGACTGGCCGGGTCGTTGTTCATCGACGCCCCCCGAGCGCAGCAACGACCTGCTCGGTCACAGAATCGTGAGTGCAGATTGGCAACAGCGGAATGCGGACAGCACGAAGTCGCTGGCGAATTTGATCGCATCTGGCACGGAATTCATCTTCGAACCGCTGAGCGAAATGGTCGTCTTTCGGAACCGTGACTCGGCCGGTGCCGTCGGACGCTTCCATCTGTGCGACAACTGGCAGCCGTGCGCCGAATGGATCGTAGACCAGTACAGCCAAGACATCGTTATGCGCGGCCAATGTCGTTGTCAGCTCGCGCGTTGTCTCGTCATCGCCGTCATAATCCGTGATCAAAATGACCAAGTGGTCATGCTTGGCGACATTGACCGCGCGCGCAATGCCCGGTTCATCGCAGCTTTCCCAGTCGAAGTGCGATCAGCAGAGAGGTTACCATTGATTCGGACGAGTTCATGGCAGATGCGGAGGACATTTCCGCGGCTTCGCTGAGGTTTGATTTCAACAAATTCCTCGTCGTCAAAGATGATTGCCCCGACGCGGTCACCACGTTCGATCGTGCGCCAGGCGGTCATCGCTGCGGTCTCTGCTGCTACCGTCGCTTTGGTAGTTCGTGCGCTGCCAAAGAACATCGTCATCCGTTGATCGACGACCAGTAGTACGGGCCGATCGCGTTCCTCGGAGTAAACGCGTACATGGGCCGAACGCAATCTGGCCGTCGCGCGCAATCGATCGATCGGATATCATCGCCCGGACGATAGCGGCGTAGTTCCTCGAAGGTCAATCCTCGTCCTCGAAGTCGCGATGCGTGTCGTCCGCTCAGCAAACTGTGGACCGGCTGGCGAGGCAACAACGAGAAATCTCTTGCTTCGTATTGCAACCGGACAAGGTCGTCCAGCGTCGGGTGGATGCATGACGTGGGATTTAGAACAGAAGCTCGCGAAGTGAGCGAAAAAGATGATTGGCTCATGTCTGATTGCTCCTTTCTCGCTTGGATCCTGGACGCTGGGTTTATCTGCGTCAGGCAAGATCCGTCGGTGAAGTCCTTCGACCAGACGCAGCTCGTGAAAATTGATTAGCAATCCCAGCGGCGCATCCATCAGCTTCCTATAGCTGAGAAGTTGTGCTTTATGGATCGGTAAGACTTCATTGATGGCCTTGAGCTCGAGAATCAGACAGTTCTCGACAAGGATATCTACCTTTAGAGATTCCTCGAATACAAGTCCTTTGTATTCAATCGGCACAACGACTTGCTGACAGGCATCGATGTTACGCAAGCTCAACTCTTGCATCAAACACTTTTCATAAATCGATTCAAGTAGCCCGGGGCTTTTCAATCGATGAACCTCAATCTCGCCACCGATCACCAGATGGCTCAATTCGTCGGCACGCTGGAATTTTGGATGCATGGTTTGCGAGCTTCACATGGGGTGATTTAGAAGAGCGGGACGCAAAGGAAGCAAATCAGACGGTCTCAAAGATTGCTGATCCCGCTGCGTTCCATGTTTCGAGCATTCAACTCTTTGCTACCTTCGCTATCTATTGTGAAAATCTTCTGATTTTGGCTTCGTAATCTTGTTCTTGTTTTCAAGCAACCGCAACGCGTTCTAGTATCGCGTCGACCACATCCTCTCGTGTCTTGCCGGCGGCTTCGGCTTCGTAGGACAGGTGCAAGCGGTGGGCAAGGCAGGCGGGGGCGACTGCCTGAACATCTTCCGGTGAAACGAAATCATTGCCGCGCAGCCAGGCTCGGGCTCGCGCTGCGGCATCCAACGCGATGGTTGCTCGCGGGCTCGCGCCGATCTGAATCCAGTTGGCCAGTTCATCCCCGTAACGCTGTGGTTCACGAGAAGCGATGACCAAATCGACGATGTACTGCTCGGCCGTCTCGGCAATGTGCACCTCGCCGACTTCCCTACGAGCGGCGAAAATCGTTGCTTGTGGGACCGGTTCGGGTAGTTCGATTTGACTGCCTGTGTTTTCCGATCGCACGAGGCGTAAGATCGACAGTTCGTCATCAGAGGATGGATAGGGGACTTTGACATAGATCAGGAAGCGATCCATTTGCGCCTCTGGCAGCGGGTAAGTCCCTTCTTGCTCGATCGGATTTTGCGTCGCCAGGACCAGAAACAGATCGGGCAGTTTGTGCGTCTTGCCGGCGACGGTGACTTGTCGTTCCTCCATCGCCTCTAGCAAGGCCGCCTGCACCTTGGCCGGTGCGCGGTTGATTTCGTCAGCCAGAATCAGATTGCCGAAGAGGGGTCCGGGTTGGAATTCGAATGTCCCATTTTGCTCGCGATAGATTTCCGAACCGGTTACGTCGGAAGGGAGCAAGTCTGGCGTGAATTGCACGCGGCTGAACTGGCTCTCAAGCAGCTTGGAAAGCGTCTTGATCGAACGCGTCTTCGCGGTGCCAGGCAATCCCTCCATCAGGACGTTGCCGTTGGCCAACAACGCGATCATCAAACGTTCGATCACTGAATGTTGGCCGATGATCGCTTCGCCCAGGCGTGCTTGTACTTGAATGATCTGATCTCGAGCGTCCGTCACTTGCCAGCGCCGCCGAATCAAGCGGCCTCCCTGATTGATGTGTGTCTAAATGGATGGAACGCACCCGCAGGCTAGTAGCGATTCAGTGCGTTGTCCTACGCCGAACCCCATCGTGCGCCACTTCATCATGCGCTGCACGAGGCGGCCCGGTACTTCGGGCTACGGAAAAGGGGTCCGCACCTGGATGAATCAGGTGCGGACCGGTCTAGTTGACAGAGGGTTTTGCAAGTACGTCTGCGCTACTTGTCGCCGGCAGCTTTGGTAATGGATTCCATTACCTTGCTCAGATTGAAACTTCCCGGCGATTGGCGTGGCGGAAACTCTTTAAAACTTTGAATCCATTTGCCGACGTAAGCTCCGGCTGGTGCGAACACGAACATGTGATCCACCCACCATCTGTTGTAACCGATGCTTTCATGTTCGGCGCGTTCGAACGGATCCATCCGCAAATTGCACAGCATTGGCGCCGAAGCACCTCGAAGGGTTTTCGCCAAACGTCAATGCCTTCGGCGTTCTGTTTCAAAAAGGTGATCTTCCAATTCTTGATAGCGCAGCGCTGCCACATCGCCATCGTCGGTCCAGTAAATGAAATCCTCTCTTGGACTCGCTGCTTCGTCACCCTTAAAGAATGGCATCATGTTGTAGCCGTCGAGATGAACCTTGTAGTTCATGTTCATTTCATTGACCTGCTTGCCCTTCAACAATTCTTCTTTGATGTTGGGATCTCCGGCCGCGGCGAGCAGTGTTGGCAGCATGTCTTCATGGGCGCAGATGTCATTGATGACGGTGCCGGGCTTGATGACGCCGGGCCAACGGATCGCGGTTGGCACTCGGAAACCGCCTTCCCACTGCGTGGCTTTTTCGTTTCGGAACATCGTCGTGCCGCCGTCGGGCCACGAGAAAAACTCAGCTCCATTGTCGCTGGAGTACATCACGATGGTGTTGTCGGCGATGCCGAGTTCATCAAGCTTGTCCAGCAACTGGCCAACCATTCCATCATGTTCGACCATGCCGTCGGCATAAATGCCGAGACCCGTTTTGCCTTCGGAGGCCTTTTTGAGGTGCGTCCAGATGTGCATGCGGGTGCTGTTCCACCAGAGGAAGAACGGTTTATCCGCCTTGTCGGCGCGATCCATGAAGTCCAGGGCGGCCGTCGTGACCTCTTCGTCAACCGTTTCCATCCGTTTCTTTGTCAGCGGGCCGGTGTCTTCGATCTTTCCGTCGGCGAAAGACTTGATCACCCCACGCGGTCCGAACTGCTTCTTGAACTCGGGGTCCTTGGGGTAGTCAGGATGCTCTGGCTCCTGTTCCGCATTCAAGTGGTACAGGTTGCCGAAGAATTCATCGAACCCGTGTGCGGTCGGCAGCATTTCGTCGCGGTCGCCAAGATGGTTCTTGCCGAACTGGCCGGTCATGTAGCCTTCACCTTTCAGCAGTCCGGCAATGGTCGGGTCTTCCTTCTTCATGCCCTCAGGAGCGCCCGGCAGACCGACTTTGGTCAAGCCGGTCCGCATTGGCGACTGGCCGGTGATGAAGGCGGCGCGGCCGGCGGTGCAACTCTGCTGGCCGTACCAATCCGTGAAGACGGCGCCTTCCTTCGCGATGCGGTCGATGTTGGGCGTCTTGTACCCCATCATGCCCATGTTGTAGGCGCTGACGTTGAACTGGCCGATGTCATCGCCCCAGATGATGAGGATGTTCGGCTTCTTCTTTTGCTGGGCCGATGCAAAATTGCCGGTGCCGGCTAGCAAGCCGACTGTGATCATCGCCGTTAGAACGGAAATCGATGAGTGATGCTTTAACGAAACCATAGAATCTCTTTTCAAGTCGAGTAGCAAAATCAACACAGTTGTCAGTTCGGGATCCGTCTCTTCGAAGCGTTCAAACGTATTGCCCGAACGTTGAGAGGATCGATCCGACAGTGTAGCGGATTGTGCATTCGAAGTCCGCCGCCCAAGCGAGGACGACGCGCAGAGTCCGAGAACTTTCTTCGCAATCGTGCTATGGATTGACGTTTCCAGTTCGGGCTAGGTACGCTCCCGCCAATAGCAGATTGCGGAGACGTGGTCCGTTGCGAAAAAGGGGTCCGTTGCGAAAAAGGGGTCCGTTGCGAAAAAGGGGACCGTTACGAATTGCCAATTGACCGGAAAGGTGCTTCGCACCACTCGTACCTGACTCTTCTTCCTTGCAAGCAAACACTGATGCGATTGATCGAAATGATCTAGAAGACGTAAATCAGCCCCAGATTGATTCCATGTCCGACCAGGTCGCTGAGCTTGTGCGTCGGTTGTGCGCCGACAGTTCCAAGCGGCGCGGTTGCCGGGGGGAATAGTCCTGGGTTTACATAGGGACTGATTTGCGGACCGGCCTGGACAACGTTGCCCCAATAGAGCAGCGAGTAGCCGGCGGAAAGCGAAACGCCTTTCCCGACATGAACCGTTCCGTTGAATCCCAGATGAGCCATCATTGCGGCGACGGTCTGGTCATGCGAGCCAATGTTGCTGGACTGAGCCAGGATTCCCCCGGTGCGTTCGATCGGGACAATGTCCGAATTGTCCGTTGTCGTACCACTGATGCGAACAGTGTTGTCATTCATACCGACTCCAACACGACCGAACGCATCGATGTAGAAACACATGTATTGACAGGCCCAATCAAAGCCAACCTCGAGGCCATCGAATCTGGACTTCGTGCTAAATCGATCCAAAACGTCGAATCTGTCGAATCCCGTCGTCAGTTCTTCGCGAACCTGCAGACGCTCCTTAAGGTCCAAGTGGCGATATCCAAGCGTAAAGCTGAAGTCACAAGTGTTGCAGCGCGGGGGTGGACAACAAGTTGGCTGGCAACCTCCGTCACAGGGTGCCTCGCATCCGCACCCGGGTTCCAAGCCTCCACCGCAGTATGCGTTCCCGTCACAGGAGCTTCCGGCCGAGCAAGATGCACAGCTGGAACAGCAGTTGCGCAAAGGATTGAATCTGAAGCGCGCACCGTAACCATCAAGCTCGGAGGACGCGGAAACCCGAACTGACCCGGTGACCAGATTCTCAAAGATGACAAGTTGGGTGTCGTATCTGGGCTCCGAACCGAACGGTAGCGGAGCGAGATTTATGAATGGACGCCCAATGATGCGATTTGAGTTTTCGTTGTAAGTAAAGGTCGCACTCTCTTTGGAAAAGCCAAAGTAGTCGATCTCGAAGCCCAGGTTGCATGTCAACCATGTGCCAGCGGCTAGGCGAGCACCCGACCGAGAGCCATCCAAAATCGTGCCGTTTCCAACCAGGACTTGTGTCGTCGGAGCACCAATGATTCCCGCCTCAGATAACGGTGTTCCGAGCGGATTGCCGGTCACGAGCGCAGGGATTTTCATGCCGCTCGTTTGCCAGTTCAGATACTCTGCGCTGACCCAAAATTGCCCCGAGCCTTGCGGACCTCGATTGAATCCGTCATCTGCATGGGAGGTTTTGGCAATCGCGATAGCGATCAGGACCAATCCAGCTACTTGGGTGAAGTTTCTAAGACGTCGCATAATGCCTGCTCGGAAGGTGTTGGACCGACGAATCTGAACCAGATTCGTCGGGATTTGGATCATCGCGATGCCAGCCAAATTTGGCTGGTGTTACACGATCCGTACCGTCCCCCGCAGGTGGATTAACAAACATCGTCCGAATCAAACAAGTCGGATCAGATTTTTTTTCCGAATTTGTGAGATTTGCAGGCCGATCCAATGCTGAACATATGGACCTCATCTGGGCGGCTGGCCAGCTTTGGAGTCGCTCAGGCTGCATCAAAACAGGAGGACTGGGGAGACTATGCAGCTTGGTTTGACTAGACTCGGACCCTCATTCTGCACGGGATACGGGAACAACATGATCAGTCGCTTTCAGAGCAAACCATTAGACGGCCGAAGACATCGAAAAATCACCCGTAAAAGGGATTCATTGAGACGGTTCTTGCGATGCGAGTCGCTGGAGGATCGCCGCTTGCTGGCTGGCATCTTTGGCTACAAGTTCGAAGACCTGAATCGCAACGGCATCGACGACAACGAGCGTCGTGTGCCCGGTGTGCAAATCTCGGTCACTTACGCTAGCGGGTCCAACCAGGTCACACAGTCGGTCACGACCGGTGCGGATGGAACGTATCAATTCCTGAACTTGCCGGCCGGCACGATGACGGTCACGGAGGTATCCACCCCCAGGGCTTGAGCAGACAAGTCCGAACCCAGCTCCCTTCGTGTTGAGCGCGACGGAGAACGCTGTCGCTGTCATTGGACAGAGCGGATCGGTTGACAACGAGACGGTCATTCCGCAACTTGCCTTCGGGAATGCCGTAGCGCTAGGTTCAATCTACGGTTACAAGTTCGAAGACTCCAATGGCAACGGCGTTGACGACGGTGAGCCTCGTTTGGCCGGCGTACCGATCGAGCTGGAATATTCCTTTGACGGCGGCAATTTCCGAATATCGACGACCACGGACGCAACAGGTGAATACCAATTCGAGGATTTACCCTCAACGACAATGACGGTCACGGAAGTTCCTCCGACCGGGTCCGTTCAGACAACTCCCCTGACGACTTCGTTCCTTCTAAATGTCGGGGAAAATGCTGTCGCAGTCGCTGGGCAGAGTGGCGTGAACAACGAAACAGTCATCAATGAACTTGCCTTCGGCAATGCGTTTCTAGGTTCGATCCACGGGTTCAAATTTGAGGACATCAATGGCAATGGCATCTACGAGCCGAACCTGGGAGAGGTCCCGCAAGCCGACGTCCAATTCACGCTGACTGGAATCGACGGACGCGGTCAATCGATTTCAACAACGATGTCGACCGACGCCTCCGGTGCCTTCTGGTTCGAAAACCTGTGGCCGAGTGTTGACGGGAGCACGACGGGCGAGACCGGTGTGACCGCGACCGGTTACACCGTGGCGGAAACGTTGCCCAACGGATTTACCGCGTTAACAACGGCGAGTCGCACATTCGATCTGATGAGTCGTCAGGAGTTGGTCTGGGAATCGGGTCAGGCAAACCTGCCTCCCGGTGATCCCCGAGTCGAAGTCGTCGTCGGCAACGAATTGGTCTACGCCAACGTCGTGCTCGGCTCGATTCATGGATTCAAATTCGCGGACGTCAACGGTAATGGAATCTACGAGCCCGGGTCTGGCGAATCTGGCGCCGCGGGTGTCACGTTCACGCTGACCGGAATCGATGGGCTGGGTCAAAGCGTCAACCTGACCACAACAACTGGAATTGATGGCGAGTTCGAATTTGTCGGACTTCCTCCCAGCAACGGTACGGGCTACTTGGTCAGCGAGGTTTTGCCGACTGGATTCGTGGCGACGACTCCCAGCAGCCGGAGTTTCGATTTGATGAGTCGTCAGGAGTATGTCTGGCAACTGGGTGCCGCAGATCTGGAACCCGGTGATCCACGTGTCGAAGTCTTGGCAACCATGGATCCGTCCAGCAATCTTGGTGAAGAACTAATCTTCGGCAACGTAATTCCCGGCTCGATTCACGGCTTCAAATTCCTGGATGTTGACGGTGACGGCATGTTCGATCCCGATACCGAAGCGGGACTTGCCGATATCCCCTTCCAATTGACGGGAGTCGATAGCTCCGGCGCAACGATTGACGTGACGGTGTCCTCAGGTGCCGATGGCGAGTTCGATTTTGTCAACTTGTTGCCGAGCATCGAGGGGCAACCGTCGGCTCTCCCCGATGTGCTTCAAACCGGCTACACCGTGACCGAGTTGACGCCCTCCGAGTTCCCCGCAACCACACCGATCACGTACTTTGCCAACGTCGGTTCAGGAGAAGAATACGTTGCTTTTGCAGGGCAATCGACGCCGGTCGTTGGGACGCGATTGGATCAATCCCAGCCATTTGGTAGTAGCGAGCTACAGGGCGACGAGTCAGCGTACCCGGCACAGACATTCACTCCCGCCGTGAGCGGCTCACTGGCTGCCGTCTCGATCGAGTTTACGTCGTTCGGCGTGCTGCCGCCGGTCAGCAACATCCTGGTCGAAATTCAGACAACCGATACGACCACAGGTTTACCGACAGGAACGGTCCTGGCCAGCGCTGCGATTTCACCTTCGACAGACCTCATCGGTGAACAGACGCGGGTTGATTTCGCTACTCCGCCAACACTTCAGGCCGGCGATTCATACGCCATTGTGGTTCGCTCGGTCTCCAACACGACCGACTTTAGATTAGCAGCCAACAACGCCAATCCGTATGCCGGCGGGACTGCGTTGATCACCGCCAACAATGGCGCAAACTGGAGCGTCGTTTCCGGCAATGACTTGGTCTTCGCGACCTTCATGACACAGCGGATCAATGTGGAAGAGGTGGTCGGTGAGCCGTTGATCTTCGGTAATACGATCAACGGATCGCTGCATGGATTCAAATACGAAGATGTTGACGGCAACAGGCTTTACGATCCGGCAATCGATCAGCCGAGCTCTGGTGTCACATTCCAATTGCAAGGCACGCTTGCTGATGGAACCGTCATCGACCGGCAAGCAGTCACTGACAGCGACGGCGAATTCGACTTTACCGATCTGCCGCCCAACGTCACAGGCAATGGACAGGCAACCGGCTATACGCTCGTCGAGATGCTTCCGCCCGGGTTCGTACCCACGACGAGCGCACAGTCATTCTTCGATCTGGTTGCCGGACAAGAAATCGTCTACGCCGCCGGAGCGTCAGATGTTGACCCTCAAGACCCCAACGACCCGCGAACCGAGGTGGTCGATCAAGAGGGCCGATTGATCTTTGGCAACATGGTTCCCGGATCGATTCACGGGTTCAAGTTCGAAGACATTAACGGCAATGGCATCTACGAACCGAACCTTGGCGAGGTCCCGCAAGCGGACGTCCAGTTCACTTTGACAGGAATCGACGGTCGTGGTGAAACGGTCGAAGAATCAATGTCGACCGATTCCTCCGGTGCGTTTTGGTTCGTAGACCTGTGGCCAAGTGTTAACGGGAGTCCGACAACCGAGAACGGTGTGACCGCTACCGGTTATACCGTAACCGAAACGGTACCCAACGGGTTTACGGCCACGACATCGACCAGTCGCACATTCGATCTGACGAGTCGTCAGGAGTTGGTGTGGGAATCGGGTCAGGCAAACATTCCTCCGGAAGATCCCCGAGTTGAAGTCGTTGTCGGCGAAGAGTTGATGTACGGCAATACGGTGCTCGGATCAATTCATGGATTCAAGTTCGAGGACGTCAATGGCAATGGACTGTACGAGCCAGGATTTGGTGAAGTTGGCTTGGCGGGGGTCACGTTCACGCTGGTCGGGACCGATGGAATGGGTCAACCCGTGAATCGGACGACGACTACCGAAGTGGATGGCGAATTTGCGTTCGTTGGACTTAGCCCTAGCAGTGATCTCGGCTACCTGGTCAGCGAGGTTGTGCCGAATGGCTACTTGCCAACGACGCCAACCAGCCAAACCTTCAATCTGTCGAGTCGTCAGGAGTACGTGTGGCGATTCGGAGCTGCAGACCTGGAACCCTCCGATCCTCGAGAGGAGGTTTTGGCGACGATGAACGAGTCGAGCGATCTTGGTGAAGAACTGATCTTCGGCAATGTGATTCCGGGATCGATTCATGGTTTCAAATTCCTAGACATCGACGGTGACGGCGTATTCGATCCAGATACCGAAGCAGGTCTCGCCAATATCCCCTTTCAATTGACTGGCGTGGACAGCTCGGGCGCAACCATTGACATCACAGTGTTATCGGGCGCCGATGGCGAATACGATTTTGTCAACTTGTTGCCAAGCATCGAAGGGCAACCGTCGGCTCTCCCCGATGTGCTCCAAACCGGTTACACCGTGACGGAATTGGTGCCAGCCGAGTTCCCAGCAACCACGCCGATCACGTATTTCACCAATGTCCGTTCGGGCGAGGAATACGTTGCGTTTCTGGGGCAATCCACGCCGGTTTTTGGCCCGCTTTTGGATCAATCCCAAACATTTACCAATGTCGAGTTGCCGGGTAACGAGACAGAGTACCCCGGCGCATACATTCACTCCCGCGGTAAGCGGCCCATTGGCGGCAGTTTCGATCGAGTTTGCATCGCTGGCAGGGGTGGTGCCGATCAGCGATATCCTGATCGAAATTCAATCGACCAATCCGAGTACCGGTGCGCCCACGGGAACGGTCCTGGCCAGCGCTCCGATTTCACCCCTCACGGCGACCACCGGTGGGCCGACGCAAGTTGACTTCGCCACGCCACCGACGCTGCAGGCTGGTGATTCGTACGCCATCGTCGTGCGCTCGGAATTCAACACGACCAATTTTGCGTTAGCGGCCAGTGACCTCAATCCATATTCCCGCGGGACCGCGCTGACCACCGCCAATAACGGAGCGAACTGGATTGTAGCGCCGGGCAATGACTTGGTCTTCGCGACCTTCATGACGCAGCGGATCAATGTCGAGGAGGTGGTCGGTGAGGCGTTGATCGTTGGCAATACGATCAACGGATCGCTGCATGGATTCAAATACGAAGATATCAACGGTAACGGACAATACGAGCCGGCCGTCGATCAGCCGCTCGCTGGCGTGACGTTCCAGTTACGAGGTACTTTCGCTGACGGGACCGAGTTCATCGCGCAGGCAATCACCGACGCCAACGGCGAGTTCGATTTCACCGATCTGTCGCCCAACGTCGCAGGCAATGAACAGGCAACCGGCTATACGCTGGTTGAATTGATTCCGACGGGCTTCCTGCCGACGACGAGTGTGGCGTCATTCTTCGATCTGCTTGCCGGACAAGAAATCGTTTACGCTGCCGGTGCCTCGGACATCGACCCGCTAGATCCCAACGACCCGCGAACTGAGATTGTCGATCAACAAGGTCGATTGATCTTCGGCAATACGGCGTTCGGATCCGTCCATGGGTTCAAGTTCGACGATATTGACGAAGACGGCGTTCACGATCCGAATGAAGTGGGGACTCCCGGCGTAACCTTCACGTTGACGGGAACGGATGCCCAAGGGAATGTCGTCGACCTGGAAGCGGTAACCGATGCCAATGGCGAGTTCTGGTTTACGGGACTGCTGCCGGGCCCGAACTACACGATCACGGAAATTCTGCCCGTTGGTTTTGTCAACACAACGCCACTGGCACGCTCGTTTCCACTGACCAGTGGCCAAGAATTGGTCTGGCAGACAGGAGCAGCGATGCTCCCGCCCCTCCCGTCGCAGCAGTCGATCAACAGCAGCTTAATAGCAGTGAGATCGCCGGTGTGTTCGGAATGGGGTTCCAGGCACAGACATTTGTCCCCGCAGTCATGGGCCAGTTGACGCAAGTCGAGATCGTGATCGGTGCCAGCGCGGGTGTCGGCGACGTTACACTGCAGATTCAAACCACAAGTTCTGTCACCGATCAGCCTACCGGCGCGGTGCTCGGTAGCGTCACGATTCCAGCGGCGAGCGTACCTCTGGGCACCGGTCAGAACCTCAGCTTTGACTTCTCGACTCAGCTGCTGACACTCGTCCCGGGCGTAAGTTATGCGATGGTGCTCAGTTCGCCGACCTCGGCTGACGGCAGTTTCGGCTGGAATTTTGCTGGCGTTCCGAATCCTTATGCCCAAGGGATGGGTCTTCAGTCGCTTGACTCCGGCGCTACTTGGAGTGACCTCCCGCAGACCGACTATGCGTTTAGCACGACCATGCTTGCGGAAGCGGACCCGCGGCTGGAAGTGTTGGTCGGCGGCAATGGCGTTCCCTTGAAGTTTGGCAATATGATCAGCAGTTCCATCCATGGATTCAAATACGAAGACTTAAACGGCGACGGAACGCGCGACCCCGGTGAACCACCTTTGGCGGGCGTTTGGTTTCGGTTGACTGGGACCAACGTCCAAGGAACTTTCGTCGATCTGGTGGCGGTCACCAACGATGATGGTGAGTTTTGGTTCAGCGAATTATTGGAAAGCGAAATTGGGCAAGGACAGCAGACCGGTTATTTACTCACGGAAATTCTGCCAACCGGATTCGAATCTTCTACGGGCCCAACCTCAGGGCCATTCAGTCTGTCCGCCGGTGAGGAACTTGCTTGGCGACCTGGAGCGGCAATGCTTGGCGAAGGTGACCCGCGGACCGAGACTGTGGTCGGCGACGCATTGATCTTTGGCAACACCGCGCAGGGTCGATTCACGGTTTCAAGTTCAATGATCAAAATGGAAACGGAATTCGTGATCAGGGCGAACCACCGCAACTGGGCGTCGTGTTCATGTTGACCGGGACGGACTCGCGCGGAATCCATGTCAATCGGTTCGAGACCACCAATGAGGCGGGCGAGTTTTGGTTCACCGATTTGTGGCCTTCGACAGCCTATACCGTTATGGAAGTCGTACCGCGAGGGTATCTGCCCACGACACCAATCGTGCGACACCTTTGAATTGGAAAGTCGTGAAGAACTCGTTTGGCGAGACGGCGCGGCGATGCTGCCCCCGTCGCCGGTCCCCGCTGTGGATCAAATTCAAACTCAGGCGTCTAGCTTTGTTAGTGTTCAACTCGGCGATTATTGAAGCACAGACGTTTACACCGGATGTTACCGGCCAGCTTTCCAGCATTGACATTACGGTCAGAAACAATGGTGCAACCGGCAACGTCACCTTGTCCGTTTACGATCTTACCGAAACAGGCGTAGCGCGGACGCCGGTTGATGCGCTCGACTTGCTCGGCCAAACGACGATACTGGCTTCCTCGATACCGTCGGCGGAACGACAAACACTTACCTTCAATTTCGCGGCGTTGCCAAATCTGCTAGCGGGAACACAGTATGCGATGGTCCTAAGTGCGCCAACGCGCCTGCCGATACCTTTTTGTGGGGATTGAGCGACGAGAATTACTCCGGAGGCTCACGGCTGATTGCGACCACGCCTTTCGCTTCCCTGCTAACCGACCCCACTCAAATAGGTTCTGGGGCTGCCATCCCAAGATCACGCATTCACCACTCGGATGATTGCACAAGCCGATCCGCGTCGCGAGGTCCTTGTTGACGCCGACAATAACGGTACGGGCGAGGAACTGATGTTCGGAAACGACGTATCAAGTTCGATCCATGGATTCAAGTTTTTGGATCGAGACGCGGATGGGATTTACAGCCCGGAACATGGCGACCTGCCGCAGGCTGGCGTCACGTTCCTGTTGACCGGAATTGGACGCGGTAATATCCCAGTGAACACGCTTGCTGTTACCGATGAGAGTGGTCAATTCTGGTTCGAGGATTTACCGCAAAGCATCGCGGGCGAAGGAAAGCAATCGGGATATACCCTAACGGAAATTGTTCCCAATGATTTCTTTTCCACAACCGGAAATACACAGCGGACATACAACCTGGCCGCCGGAATTGAACTCGCCTGGCAAGAAGGCGCGGCAATGCTTAATTCCGTCCTGGATCCACAACGGGAAATGGTGATCGGACAAAACCTGATGTTCGGAAACGCCGCGAAAGGTTCCATTCATGGTTTCAAATTCCTAGACATCAACGGTGATGGCGTCTTCGAACCAGAGTTGGGCGAAACGCCGCAAGCGGGAGTTCAGTTCCGGTTAACGGGAACTGACGCCAACTCAGAGAAGATTTCTTTGTCAACGTTTACCAACGAGCTCGGAGAGTTTTGGTTCGAATATTTGTGGCCCAGTGTGAATGGTCGCGGCCCAGCGACCGGCTATACGCTTAAGGAAATTGTGCCAGACGATTTCCTGCCAACGACGCCGTCTGAGCGGCGAATCAATCTTTACAGCAGCGAGGAACTTGTGTGGCAGGACGGAGCCGCGATGTTACCAGACCCGCCCGTCGCCGCCGTTGATCAGCAGTCCCCAGACTGGGACAGCGTTGCCGAAGTGTCGGGTGGAATGCTGGGACAGACATTTACCCCCGCAGTCACCGGCGGACTATCACAGGTCGCGATCACTTCGCCGGGAGTCGCAAGTCCGACGATCGTCTTGGAAGTGCAGTCCTTGACCGCGGTCGTCACGCCGACCGGCACAAGCTTTGTTCCATCCGGAGAGGTCATTGGTTCCGCAACGCCGACGGAATCAATCGACGGGAGTCTGATTTTCAAGTTTACTTCACCGCCGCAGCTGATTGCGGGACTCGAGTACGCTCTGGTGCTACGATCGAATGCCTTGCAAACGCTCGAGTGGGCATACGCATCAACCAACACTTACCTGCGCGGTGAGCGATTGATCTTCTCGGACGCCACCGGCTGGGGAAGGATTCCGAATCAAGACTATAGCTTTACCACCACAATGATTGCCGCCGCCGATCCTCGCTTTGAAGTTCTGGCTGACACGAATCACGACGGGCTTGGCGACGAGTTGATCTTTGGGAACCGATCGGGAGACACCGAGATCCGCTGGCGCAAAGAGTCAAAAACTGGCCTGCTGGGTGGCGTTACGTTTGCCTTGACGCGAACGCACGCTTACAACGAAGTCGATGAAACCTTCACTGATATTGTTGACGAAGTCACCATGGTCACCGACAATTTGCCCCCTGACATCAATCCAATATTCGGTCTGTTCGCCGTGGCAGGCATTGAATTCGGGCGTTACACCTTACGCGAAACGATTCCTGTCCCCGGCTACGATCCAGATCCGTTTGTCGAAACGTTCGACATTACGAACACCGATCCAAATCAGGATGCGGACCATATCTTTGTGAATACTTGGGCCAAGCGAGCGTTCGTGGGATCGACCATGCTGCTGCGTCTGGCCTATCTGAACGAAATTGGTTTGACAGAGGAAACTTTGGACGGAAAGCCAGTCTCTGGTCAGCTGTACGATAGTTACGACGCGTACGGTGCCGATGAGTCACAGACTCCGTCGGTCCAGCGGCAGTCGCCTGCAGCATCAATGAGACAGACGAACCTGGTGCCTACGCCTGAAGAGCAGCAAACAGAAGCTCTTGTCTCGGCAACGCAGGTTGCTCCCAAGGCCGTAGCAGTCCCACCGGCATCGCCAGCTATCGAAACGCAAACGCTGGCAAAAAATGCCGTCGTGGTTCCAACGCCGCCAACGCCTGACGCGCCGACCTCTGCTACGAATGCTCAAACGGCGTCAGTCGTCAGTCCCGTGGCCAATCAGGCAGCAACATCAGCCCCGTTGGCGCTGACACCGACACCAACGCGAACACCGATCGCGTCGACGACACCCTCCAATGAGATCGAGGGTCCGAAAGACGATTCAAATTCACCGCCAAGGACTTTCGGGCGACGCAGCCTGCTGTCCTCTGCTTGGGCGGCATCCGCGATCGAGACGCCACCGGTCTCCCCAGCAGCAACCTTATCGACCCCTGGCAATCAAACGCCACCGAAAGCCGAGGCAACCGAAACGAAAGTTCCGGAAGTTGTCGTTGCTGAATCTTCGGCGGCATCACAGCCTGCGGAACCACAGAAAGCCGCTGCACCAGCTACGACTACCGCCAAGCAAGCGACTCCAAGTGTTCAGTCTTCTACCGTATCGACGGCCGGCACTTCAAGTATCGACAGATCGTCCGATCAAACTCCGGAAGAACAGTCGGAAGCATCGCAGCCGGAATCGCACCAGACGGTCGCTGTTCCGTCAGCAGCTGTGGAAGTGCCAGTCGAGAGTTCGTCAGCAGAAGCATCGCCACCCCAGAACCAAGCGGTGGTCGCAGACAGTAGGGCGACCAACAACCTCGCGTCACACAGCCGCGAGTCACACAGCCGCGAGTCACACAGCCGGTTTCTGAATCGGTGCAGCCTGATGAATCGCCGAACCAACCCGTAGTTCATTCGGCCGCAACTGGGCCTGCTCGCAGCATTCGACGAATACTTAGCTCGGGCAGTCTGTTTATCGAACGGGCTGCGTCAGTGGACCGCGTGATCGTTGATATCACCGCCGATGCGACAAACCTTGAGCCGGTCGTCACAAATTCGAACAGCAGCTCGATTCGACGATTGATCGCCTCACTTGCCGCACCTCAGGTCTCGCATTCAGATTCTGACGATTCAGACCAGGAAGCAGCCGATTCAGTGTTCGATTCGCTCGGCAAATCGATCGCTTAAGAGCTGGATACTAACGTTTTCTGGATGTTTCGTGCGAAAACGCCAGTGAACCATCGCACTGGTTTGCGCGAAATCGAGTGGGAATTGCTAGCGTTCTGCGGAGCAGGGATGGGGTATTGGTCTTGTCAACGGGTTCGTTGGTTGAGTAACCGATCAGTTTCGCCTGTCGCTACGCCACCGAATTCGCTTGACGTCTGATTCGCCGTGATTCATCCAAGACTGTTGACTGTCCCGACGCTGTTCCTATTGAGCATCTATGCAAATTGCGCGTCAGCACAAAGTGATTTGACGGCTGACCCGTTCGTGGTTCAGGTCGAGAGCGACGGAGGATACGCGCGATGCGGTCCTTCGGAGGATTCCTATGAAACCGATCCCCTTCGTCGCGGCCAGTCGCTTGACGTCTACGTGCAAACTCCCGATGGTTGGCTTGGCGTCCGACCACCGGAAAACAGTTTTTGTTGGGTGCCCGCCGATGCGGTCGAAATGCAAAATTCGAAACAGTCGGGCACGATCATCGAGGACGGCACTGCAGTCTGGATTGGAACACATCTTGAGAAAAAGCCAAAACACCAGTGGCAGGTAAAACTGGCAACGGGGGAACCGATCACCGTCATCAGTCGAAGCAAACGTCAAGGTCCGGACGGCCCACAGCTCTGGTTTCGGATCGTGCCGCCATCGGGTGAGTACCGGTGGGTTCATCGCAGCCAAGTCGTGATGAACGAACAGGGGGCGGACAAAAAAGATCAGGAGACGCTTGCCCAAGATTCTTCGACCGAAGCTCGCACCGTTCAACCGCGTGCCAGGTCGAAGACAACCGATCGTCAAAGTGAAACGTTAGCCGACGCATTGAGGAAAGACGGGCTGATCGCATTGTTCGGTCGCGGTCGCCGTCAGCAGTTAGCAGCAACCGAAACCGTTCAATCTTTGTTGGCGCAACCACGCACACCACTGACCGATCCCAACAGCGCCGTGATGCGACAGCCGCTCCCCGCCCCGTACCGGAGCTGCCAACCCCACCCGCGGATTTGACCGCACAAGATCTACCGTCTCGCAGCTTGACACCAAACCTGCCGCCGCCTCGTGCGATGCAACCGCCGATCCAACAGGCTGCGCACCAGCGGGAACTAATGCAGCCAACGGGTTGGCAGGGACGCCCCATTAGCCAATCCACGATTGGCTCGGCGGCAATCGCTTCCGGCTCGAATGCCCAGGCAATTGGAGTATCGGCCGATCGCATTGCACAGGTCGAAGCGCAGGTCCGCGGAGCCAACATTGATCAATTGACGCTGCTATTGTCAAAGTTGATGGCAAGCGAAGCCAGCGCTGCCGAGACGCAACCCGTTGTTCGAGCGGCACGAGGTCTCGCGGTCACTTCGCCCGCATCCACCAATCGATCGAACCAGTTAGCCGAACGAGCCGAGCAGTACGTACAGTTGGCGTTGCGCCGAGATGCGGCGAAGGCGGCAAGCCAGACAACAATGGTTGGTCTTCCTTCCACACAGATACCGTTCGCTAACGCCCCATCGATCGCTAACGTTCCGCCGATTCGCGACGGATTCCAGAATGCTGGACCAAACACGGTATCCGTTTCTGGGTACCTGGTTCCGGTCTACTCTGTCCGACCAGACAGTCCGAGACTGGCGCTAAGAAATCGGCTTGGACAGACAATTGTCTTCGTCAAACCGGCGCCCGGCATCAATTTCCGCAGTCAGATCAACACCAGAGTTACCGTTAGTGGGCATCAATCCTATATCCCTGGACTTAGTACGCCGGTGGTCATCGCGGACCGGGCAGTTCAAATTCCCCAGTAGCGCCAAGTTCTTAATCACGCTGATCACCCGCGAAGCCAAGCAACTTCTCTAGCACCCTGGTAGTCATGTTTCCGCAAATAGCCGGATTGGCAACCACTCGGTTCGTGTAAAGTCTTGCGAATTCAGCTACGTCAATTCAGAACCGAAGAAGAACAAGCTGGACAGCGCCAGTCTTGCCTTTTTTCGTAACGATGACCCAAAAAATCACCGGTCTCCAGCGGGCATTGGTGTCTACACATCTCAGTTCACCCTCCTTGGGAGGTCGTGCAGTTCATTTTTACCCTCCCTCGGGAGGGTCGGACGGGCAAACGGCCGGGGAGGGGCTGACTTGGAAAACCCCTCTCCTCGCTGAGGCTCGACTCTCCCGGAGGGCATTGGTATCTACACAAGTTTTAGCCGGTAAAATTTCAACCTCCCCGGCGGGGAGGTCGGACGCCGTGGCGGCCGGGTGGGGGAGACTCCGGGTGATGACCAGAAACACACCAATCAAACGACAGACGCCGAAAATAACGCAGCGAGCCAAGTCGCTCCGTACAGAACCGACACCGGCCGAAGGTCTATTGTGGAGCGTCTTACGTGGAAAACAGTTGTGTGAAATGAAGTTTCGCCGTCAACATCCGATGGGGCCCTTCTTTGCTGACTTTGCATCTGTTTCACAGCGACTTGTCATTGAATTGGATGGCGGCTACCACGATTCAGTACCGCAACAGGACCTGAAGCGTCAGCTGTACCTCACGAGCCAAGGCTGGAAAGTGGTTCGGTTCACCAACGAAGACGTGCTGCGGGATGTCGAGTCCGTCTTGATCGCCATTGCATCCCACATGGGTATCCCTTTTACGCATCAAGCACGGTCCCAGAACCTTGGGGGCATAGAACCTTGGAGGCATAGAACCTTAGAGGCATGCTGAGTAATCACGATCCAAACGTGCCTTGGCCCCACCCGGCCGCTTCCGCGTCCGACCTCCCCGGGGGGGAGGTGAAAGATGTGTAAACACCAATGCCCGAAAGAGGGTGGTTTGGAATGTTTCCGATTGGTGTAGATGCCAATGCCCAGAGGGAGAGGTGATGCGAGAAATCACGACGAATAGCGCAAAGACTGGACTGTCCAGCCAGGCACCGTCTCGTAACTTCGAGCGCGACCGTATCGCACCAGGCATTTCGTGATGCCCAGCTGCTTACGCGTCACGGCTCACATCGACTACGGTTTGTTCGCGATTTCCGATGCCAACTTTGAATTACAAGACAGTGCCTTGTTCCGCTCAAACGGAAAGTTCGAACCGATCAAGATTCATCACCTTGTCCCACGCGGCCACAAAGTCGCGGACAAATGCCGACTGTGAGTCGTCACATCCATAGACCTCTGCGATCGCCCGGAGTTGGGAGTTCGAACCGAAGACGAGGTCAACCGCGGTACCTGTCCACTTGATCTCACCGGTTCCACGATCGACTCCCTCAAACATGTGCTCGCATTTGGATGACTTCTGCCACTGCGTGCTATTGTCTAGCAAGTTCAAAAAGAAATCATTCGTTAACGTTTCAGGCCGTTTGGTGAAGACGCCAAGTTCGGACTGACCGACGTTCGCATTCAGAGCCCGCATACCCCCGACAAGCACCGTCATTTCGGGAGCGGTCAAGGTCAGCAGATGCGCTCGATCGACTAACAGTTCTTCGATCGGCCGATCGTGTTCGGTTCCGGCGTAGTTGCGGAAACCATCTGACGTCGGTTCCAGTACGGCGAATGATTCGACATCGGTTTGTTCCTGTGAAGCGTCAGTACGGCCCGGCGTGAAGGGAACCTGCACGTCGTGTCCGGCATTCTTCGCCGCTTGTTCGACCGCTGCACAGCCGCCCAAGACAATCAGGTCAGCCAGCGAAACCCGCTTTCCGCCTGATTGGGAGCCATTGAATTCGGTTTGGACTTGCTCGAGTGATTGCAGCACCGTTGCCAGTTTGGCGGGACTGTTCACCTCCCAATCCTTTTGGGGCGCGAGTCGAATGCGGGCACCGTTTGCGCCACCCCGCTTGTCGGTGCCGCGGAACGTTGCCGCCGAAGCCCAGGCGGTTAAGACCAATTCGCGGATGGACGGACCTGAAGCCAGGATCTTGCCCTTGAGGTCGGCGATGTCTTGTTCGCCAATCAATTCATGATCCACATCGGGGATGGGGTCTTGCCACAATTCCTGCTCTTTAGGGACCAGCGGACCGAGATAGCGGGAGACAGGCCCCATGTCGCGATGTGTCAGCTTGTACCACGCCTTGGCAAAGGCTTCGGCGAACTCGTCCGGATTTTCGTGAAAGCGTTTTGAAATCGGCCCGTAGATCGGATCCATCTTCAGCGACAGGTCGGTCGTGAACATGATCGGAGCATGCGTTTTCGTTGGATCGTGAGCATCCGGAACCGTGCCCGCAGCTGATGCATCGGTGGGAATCCATTGCGTCGCACCGGCAGGACTTTTCGTTTGCTCCCACTCGTAGCCGAACAGATTGTCAAAGTAGTTGTTGTCCCACTTGGCCGGTTCGGTCGTCCAAGCGCCCTCTAAACCGCTGCCGATCGTGTCGCCGGCGTTGCCGGTGCCAAAGCTGTTCTTCCAGCCCAACCCTTGCTCCTCAAGGCCGGCGGCTTCCGGTTCGGGACCGACGTATTTTTCAGGGTCGGCGGCACCATGAGCTTTGCCAAAGGTATGTCCGCCGGCAATCAACGCCACCGTTTCTTCATCATTCATCGCCATCCGGCCGAAAGTTTCTCGAATATCTCGGGCGGCGGCAATCGGATCGGGATTTCCGTTGGGCCCCTCCGGATTCACATAGATCAATCCCATTTGAACTGCACCCAGCGGATTCGCCAGTTCGCGATCGCCGCTGTACCGCTCGTCTCCCAGCCACTCACTTTCGGGCCCCCAGGAAACGTCACCTTCGGGCTCCCAAACGTCTTCGCGCCCACCGCCGAATCCGCAGGTCGGCAATCCCATCGACTCCAAAGCGCAGTTACCAGTCAAGATCATCAGGTCGGCCCATGAAAGTTTCTGGCCGTACTTCTGCTTGATCGGCCACAGCAAGCGGCGCGCCTTGTCCAGGTTCACATTGTCGGGCCAACTGTTTAGCGGCGCGAAGCGAAGGGTACCGGAGCCACCTCCGCCTCGTCCGTCAGCGATGCGGTAGGTACCCGCGCTGTGCCAGGCCATCCGAATGAAGAATGGGCCATAGTGGCCATAGTCGGCCGGCCACCAATCTTGCGACGTGGTCATCATTGAAAAGATGTCTTGCTTGACGGCATCCAAGTCGAGGCTTTTGAACTCCTCGGCGTAGTCGAAGTCAGCTTCCATCGGGCTGGACAGCGACGAGTTCTGATGCAGCATTTGTAGATTCAGCTGATTCGGCCACCAATCGCGGTTCGACAAGGCGCCGGCCGCGGTGTTTCTGTGCGAGGGGCTCATGACTGGGCACTTACCTGCGTTATCTGACATAAAAATTCTCCTGAAGCTTGATGAAAGATTGTTTGTTGGTTTGGTTTGGTTTACAAAGTTGCTTGGTTGTTGGCCTTTAGTCGCCGAAGGAAACGGGATCTGCCGCCAGGCATTCGGGACAGGTTCCCCAATAGATCACCTCCGCTTCATCGATCTGGTAACCCGAATCGTCGGCGGCAGTCAGACACGGGGTATCGCCAACGGCGCAGTCAACGTCAACCGTTTTACCGCAGGCGCGGCAGATCACATGGTGGTGGTTATCGCCGACCCGATCCTCGTAAAGGGTCGGCGAACCGGCTGGCTGGATTCGCCGCAGGAGGCCATTTTCGGCCAGGATTCCGAGCGCGTCGTAGACCGCCTGTCGCGAAATGGCTCCGATCTCGGCGCGAACATCCTTGGCGACGTCGTCCGCCGTACAGTGAGGCCGACCCGAGACCGCCCGCAACACGGCCAAGCGATGGGCCGTGACTTTGACGTTGCGTTCGAGCAGAAGTTGAGCTGGGTCATCAGGCATTGCCGAATGGTATGGCCAAGACTGGACTCTGTCAAGAACTGGACTATGTCAGATTCATGTCCACGACGTCAGATTCATGTCCACGACGATGTCCCATTCGTGTCCACTTGCGCTGGACTCGCTTGGCTTGATGGCTCCCTTGTCGACGGCCGAATCGGCTGCCATGGTCAGCCACTGACACGTCCGCGAGCCGAGACTGGAATGCATTTCGTCGTGGTCGCGTGGCAGCAGACCGGGGCCGCAAATCGCATCAGTTTTTGACGTTCAGCGGCAAACAGTTGATTGGCGCATCAAGAAACCCCGGAATGCGAGCACTCCGGGGTTTCACTTCTTCCTACGTCCCCGAGACGTGAGGAGGGACTCTGTCGGCTTTCCTATGCCTCGTCTGCGGCCGCTTCCGGTGCCGGAGCAACTTCTTCTGCCGGAGCTGCTGCTTCAACAGGAGCAACTTCTTCTGCCGGAGCTGCTGCTTCAACAGGAGCTACTTCTTCTGCCGGAGCCGCTGCTTCAACAGGAGCAACTTCCTCTGCAGGAGCGACTGCTTCTGCAGGAGCTGCTGCTTCAACAGGAGCTGCTTCCATTGCCGGAGCGACTGCTTCAACAACGTTTCCACAACAATCGACCGTCACAGGAACTTGCTGGCAAACCTGAACCTGAACTTCCTTCATCGATTGCACAGGAACGCAAACGTTGTAGGTTTCCGGAACTTGTTCGGTGACGCAATCGTACAGCGTCACGTTGTAGGATCGGGTTCGTTGTTCCGGAACACAAACGGTGTACGAGACTTCACGGCTACGCTGTTGCGTTTCCATGCGGGTCTTGTTGACCGTACGAGTGCGAGTCTCCGTGGTACAACTGGTCTTCTTGACCATGCGGGTACGAGTTTCCATTCGTGTCTTACAAACTGGAACCATTCGCGTACGGGTTTCCTGAACCATTTTGGTGACAGGAACCATGCGGGTTCGTTGTTCGGTACGACACTTCTGCACTTGGTACTCACGAGTGCGCTGTTCCTGACGGCACTTTGTCACGCAAACCATTCGAGTACGAGTTTCGCATGTCCAGGTACAGACGGGAACTTCCCGAGTACGAGTTTCCATCCGAGTCTTGCAAACAGGAACTTCGCCGAGTGCGAGTTTCGGTGCGGTACTTGCAAACGGTATAGTCGCGAGTTCGTTGTTCCTGACGACACTTTCGGACGCAGATTTGACGAGTCCGAGTCTCGGTGCGGTACTTGGTAACGTTGCAAGTCCGAGTTCGCTGTTCGGTGCGACACTTTCTGAACGCAAACCTGACGAGTACGAGGCTCGCTGCGTGTAACGTGTCGTCGTGTACGTGTAAGGCACCTCACTGGTTTGACGCTGATAGGTCGTACAAGGCACTTCTGTCGTGACCAGGTTGGGTACCCAGACTCCTTGTAGATGATCTTCGGAGGACAACAAGGGTCTGCCGAAGGACATTCCATGGTCTGACATTCATAGCTGCCGCAGTCCTTGGTAACCGACTTCATGGTGGTAACCGGGACACATTTGGTGACCGTTCGGGTCGCCTGGTGTGTCTCAGTCACAGGCACGCAAACGTTGTAGTCTCCTCGACCATTTCGGTGTAAGGCACCTGCACGTTGTAGGTCTGCTCAACCTGCTCGGTGTAAGGAACGTCAAACCTGGTAGGTCTGTTCCTGACCATCTCCGTGTAGGGTACGTTGACCATATAGGTTTGGGTGTGAGTTTCCTGGTAGGGAACCTTCACACAGTAGGTCTGCGTGACCGTTTCCGTGTAGGGACAACCTGGTAGACGCATACTTAGGTACTCTGATAACTCGTTCTTGGTCTGTAACGTACGCAACCTGGTAGTTTCTTCACTCTTTTGCACCTGAGTATAGGTCTGTTCAACTTGCTCGGTGTAAGGCACGTTGACCATGTAGGTCTCCGTCTGGGTTTCACAGTAAGGAACCGAAACCGTGTAAGTTTGTTCGACCTGCTCAGTTTGGGGGACACAAACTGTGTAAGTTTGCTCGACCTGTTCGGTATAAGGAACACAAACCTGGTAGGTCTGTTCGTCCTCGGTCGTCACAGGAACCTGCACCGTGTACTGTTGTTCTTCGGTGTACGGCACACAGACCTGAACGTTGTAGTTCTCGGTCCTGGTACGTGTTTCCGGAACGTTGACCGTATAGGCCTGTTCGCGAGTTTCGACTCGAGCGACACGCCGAGTCACGTTTCGCATCCGTGTGCGAGTTTCTGTCTGGTAAGTCGTTACGGGAACTTGACGTGTTTCCGTACATACTGCGAACGCATGACGGTTCGCGTCGGGCAGCAAGACGCTGCGGGGCTACTGGCCCCTGCGCTTGCTTCGACTGCACATGGGCCGGATCCGCTGTTGCATGGATCGCAACTGCAATCTCCTGCAAAGCTAATTCCGGCCGACGCTAGCGCAAACGCTAGTGTACAGACAAGATTGGTAATCCACTTCACGGTTGAGTACCTTCGTCTCGTGGGAACTGATTAGTAAGAAAGACATACGGATACAGACCGAATGTCAGCCAATCCCCCGAGCGGCACACTTCGATACTAGATCAGAACCAATCGACTTCAAGCGTTCGAAGCAGATTCTGCCACCGAATCGGACAAATTCTTCAAAATCGCCAGGCGATAGCCGGATCGAATCGTGGTTGGCGGCCCCCGCCGGAAGCTAGCCAGTTGCCAAGAAAGCGGCGAAAATCCCAGGTTTGACAGTTCGGCGTCAAGGATTTCAAGCTCCGGAAAAACAGCATCGGCGACCGGCCTTGCCGAAAATTCGACAGCCTTACTTGTCCTGGCTGAACGCAGGAAAAGAGATCAAGCTCAGCATCGCCAAACAATGAAATGATAGAAGCGTGTGCATCGACCGTACTCCATTACTGAGACGCCTGCTTGCCATCGTCCAACTCAAGGCGCCCATTCAGCGGACGCCAGGCTACTCGTTTGGGATACCGTTCGGCGCGTTTGTAGTACTCGGGATCGTTATCCGGATTCGCCTGGGGGATGCGGGCGCAGACTTCTTCTAGGTACCGCATCCATTCGCCGAATAGTTCCTCGTGCTTTTCCGAATGCTTCATGGCAACGTTTTCGACCTCACCCCGCCTAGCTGCCGAGTCGAATCGCATGGGGATATCCGATCTCTTATAAAGCCAAAGACTCTATCCGTTGTGCGCAAGGACATACGTGATCGGCCGAGTTAATGTCACTACGGCGGACTGATCGACTTCGAACCCCTGACTCAAACGGGTGTAAGCCTCTGATTGATCGGCTCGAATCGAGCGGTCAACTTGGCCAAGGCAGTTTTGCTCAAGATTGCCATAGGATTCAAAATCAGGCTCGATAACAAAGAATCGCCGGGTGATTCTGCCCTCTGTGTCGCTAGGGTCGTCCCAACGTTACCGCCGTGTAGTTCCCGAAGGAGAGAGGGACGACACATCGATTTTGCTCCGCCATCGTTCTGGCCCGCTCGCTCCCTTAAGGTTTGCAACATTCCGAAACCATCTAGCCAAAATCGAGTTGCGGCAAGAGTTCTTTGAAACGCACCTCGTCGATCGTTCGTTTGCTAACCTTTTTGCTGGTCAGTACGTTGATTTATTGTAGACCCCACGCTTCGTCGCGGCCGCTCGCTTGAATGTGTTCAGTCGTCGTGGGGCAAATCCAGACATCTTCCCAAGCAAGTGGGATGACTAGTGATTCGATCCGTTTCCGAGTTTGTTTGCCGCGAAGCGTCCGGTCGTTGATGCCAAGAAAGGTAAAGCGCTTCCCGCAACACCTGCGGCTGAAACCTTCGTCAAAGTCGTTGACAAACATTAGCCCTGCTGTCACGGCTCTACGTTTGGAACGCTGTTACTGCAACACGGTTTCTCCCATTGAAGTCGCTATCTTGTGTATCAGGGCGACTCAACTCGGCCCTTGATCTCGACATCATATTTTCGCGAAACGTTATCGATGTACTCGTCCAGATCGCACTTTCGTTTAAGACCGTCATAGGACATGTAACGGACCTTGCCGAATATATCCCGCTCCTGGTGAGCGCGGTCGTGCAGGCCGAATAGCCAGAGCACATTAGCGTAGGAGCTCGCGTCGCGACCATCGAGAAAGTATTTGTTGTTCAAGTCCAACGCTGTTCGATATGCGTGAGCGGTGGTATTGGTCCACTCGATGATCTTTTTGCCCCAGTACATTCGCAGGTGATTGTGCAGATAGCCGCGATGCTTCATTTGTAACATCGCCGCATTCCAAGCGGGATCGTGCGTATCGGCGGCCTCCAATTCGGAGGCCGTGTACTGATATTCGCGCTGGTCATCTTCGTGCTTCTCAAGCGTTTTGGATGCCCAATCCGGTAGAATTTTCGTACTGTCATAATTGCTTTCGTAATGAACAAAATTGATTGCTAACTCACGCCGAACGATCAACTCGTCCAGAAAACTTCTCCGCTGCTCGCTGTTGGGCGAATCAGAGTTGACGTGCAACGCGACTGCCAAGGGCGAGATTTGACCGAAATGGAGGTACGGACTGAGATAAGAGACGCGCTCGTTTATCAGGTCTTTGCGATCATCGTAGGTGGATAGTCAACCATCAATGAATTGTCGTAATCGCACTTTGGCCTTCGACGTCCCACCGACAAATTCATCGACCGGTTCTACGGAACGATCCAGCGACATTCGTTCTAAAACAGCATCGACGTTGGACAAGTCGTCGCCGCTTACCGACAGGCGCGTTGAGTCCTTCTCAATCGCTGTTGTGTCAAGATCGTGGAGAAAGCGTTCGGCCGCTTGGTTCAATTGCGAGCGAATGGTGCGTGCCGCGTATTCTCTTTTGTCGGAAGCAACTTCAACCGGTACGATGGCGTCCGTTTCGACTTGCCAGACGCGAGTTTCAATAGCCTGTGCAACGACTTGACGCCACTTGATTTGATGGCGCAAGTATCCGCGGTCGCAGATGACTTCACTCGCGTCTTTCGCAAGTTTGCTGATAACATCCGGTGGATTGCCTTTGCGAAAAACGAATCTGATTTTTCGCCGGGCCAGCGAACTGGCAACTTGCTGAAGTCCTTCCAACATGAACCGGTAGTGCCGCAGGTTGGCTTCGGGATAATTCTCCGTGAGCACAAAGGCAACCAGCAGTCGGTCGCCGTTTTCGTTTGCTCGCTGCACAGCGAATTCGAGTGCGTGATTTAGCTCTGTCCGTTGCGATTGCTGTATCCAGTACAGCGTGTAAGCACCGTCTCGCGGGTCAGCGTCATTGAGCAATTTGATACGTTCATCGGCGATTTGTTTCGACGCCATAGGTCAGTCACGCTTTTCTCGAACTCGGAGTGAGACATAAGTATAAGATCACTGCCGTGTTGCTCAATCATGCAAACCGGATGGTCTTTGAATGCGTTTCGAGTCGGTCGTTCACGTCCTTGCGTTTGGTCATACGTTTGGGACTCACTGATCGATGGCAGGAGTCGCAGCACAAACCGCCCAAGCGCGAGGAGACATTCCAGTAACGACCTGACATGAACGCCAAGACCGACGTTCGACAATCGGGAACAGCCGAAGTGGGTGAGTCACGGCGGTCATTCGACGAGCCCGAATCGTTACCATCTTTTGAGACACCTGAAGAGAGCCTGCGAACCGTTGCACCAAATGTTGCACTAAACGTAGGCCAAGTGGGTCAAATAGAGTCCGTTCCTGACAACTTGGGCAAGATTGATGGTGCGTCGGATGACCATAAGAAAACGCCGTGAACCAAAGGATTCACGGCGTTTGATGCAATCGGGGCGACAAGATTTGAACTTGCGACCTCTGCGTCCCGAACGCAGCGCTCTACCAGGCTGAGCCACGCCCCGATCTTGGTGTGACAATGTCGCTTCTAAGATAATCTGTTCGCCCCTTCGATGCAGCCATGGGCCGAATGGGTTTCGATTTAGGCGGCTGCTTCACGCAAGTCTTCGGCCGACGGCCAACGCAACTGACCTCTCTCGGTACCGGACGTGTGGTTGTTGGAAGATCGTTGTTCTGATTATTCCGATTCTGATGCCAGATGAAGGGTCGCATCATCTGGACCACGCCGCGAAAAATGTTCCGTTCGCTTCTGATTTGGTCAATTTGGGGTTCGTTTCTGCCTGTTCGGCGTCCTAGGCGCTTTCTGCGTTGTAGGTTCCAAGTGAGACCCGTTGTCTCGATCAAAACCATACATGAACTGCCACCGCGTCACGGGGCGCGAGGCACCACGACCAGATAAGAGACATATCGATGTCCAGCACGACCACGATCAAACGACGTAAAGCTCTGATCGATCCGGAAGTCCAAGGCGGCGTCCTTCGCAAGATCGCCATCCATTGGGTACTGTTCTTCATTTGCAATGCCATCGCGTTGATGATTTGGATTCGCTTGTTCGAGCAACCGGATGCCGATTGGGGCCAGACGTTCGGCGATACTTTCCGTCGCTTCCTGCCTTTCTTTGTCATTACTTTGGCTTTGATTCCCGCCTTTGTCTGGGACACATTGAAACTGACCAATCGTTTCGCTGGACCGATCCATCGTCTGCGTTGTGCGCTGGTCGATGCGAACGCCGGGCGTGCCGTGACACCACTGCAATTCCGTACAAACGATTACTGGAAAGAAATCGCTCAGAATTTCAACTCGGTTCTGCAACGCAGCAACGTTCCGATGACGGAACCTGTTGACGAAAACTAAAGCGAAGTGGCCATTCACTCGTTCTTCTTTCATCACCACAGCCTCCTGTTAGGAAATTTTCGGATGCGAATCAAGCGAAACTCACGTCATACCAAACCTTCGAAGCGTCGCGGCGTTGCGGCGGTCGAGTTCGCCGTCTGTTTGCCAGTACTTGTGTTGTTGGTCTTTGGTGCGATCGAGGCGTCCAGTTTCATCTTCCTAAAACAGGCGTTGAATGTGGCCGCCTACGAAGGGATTCGGGAAACCGTTCGCATTGGATCGAGCAATGCGAATGGAGCTGACCGAGCAGAAAACATTCTGAACGCGCGTACGGTGAATGATTTTAGTATCGCATTTCCAAACGGAGAAGCTTCCGGTGCGAATCGGGGAGATGTGATTGTGATTGAGGTGAGTGCACCGACCGCAACCAACAGCCCGTTGGCCGGTCAGTGGCTAGCCAATCGAACCCTAACCGCCCGAGTTGTGATGGTGAAAGAATGATTGATCCCATGTTGAAGACAGCTGTTGCCATGACTTGTCCGAACCGCGCGCGGCCACCGTCAGCGCGGTGCCATGATGGTGGTGATCGCGATCATGCTGATCGGATTCATGATCGCGGTAGCTTTCTCGGTCGATATCGCCCAAATGCATCTGACGCGAACGGAATTGCGTCAGCGACCGATGCAGCATCGAAGGCCGCGGCACAGACATTGTCGATCACAATGGACACCAATGCCGCGATTGCTCGTGGCCAAGCAATCGCGGCCCAGAACACCGTCAATGGCGATCCACTGTTGTTGGATCCAATCGATTTCAGCTTCGGACGCAGCGAAGAGCAAGCTTCCGGGAAATTCACTTTCACCGCCGGTGGTACGCCACAGAATAGTGTTTCGGTCAATGGGCGTCGAACGTTTGGTTCGCCATCCGGTCCCGTCCCGCTGTTCTTTGGCAACATCTTTGGTGTGCAGTTTTTTGAGCCGACCAGCACACGCAACGGCAACGTACATCGAACGAGATATTGTTTTGGTGGTCGACCGCAGCGGTTCGATGGAAGGACAGAAGTTTGCCGATTTGGTCAACGCGATCGGCACCTTTACTGCGACTTTGGGTCAGACTCCGGTCGAGGAAAAAGTCGGCTTGGCCTCCTACAACGACATTGCAACCGAAGATGTCAATTTGACTGACAATCTCGAATTGATTACCGACACGATGGCCGCACTGCCCGTCGGCGGTTTCACCAGCATCTCGCGAGGCATGCAAGCTGGTAAGAACATCATGGATGCCAGTCCGCGAGGCGATTTCGTTGAACGAACTTTGATCGTCATGACCGACGGACTCCACAACCGCGGACCCGAACCACGCAACGTGGCCATTGCTCTGGCCGCCGAAGGCGTGACGATTCACACGATCACGTTCGGAGCAGACGCCGATATTCCACGGATGGAAGAAGTCGCCGCGATCGGCGGCGGACGTCACTTCCACGCCTGACAGGTCCAGAGCTTGAACAAGTCTATCGCGAAATCGCGCTGACACTCAGCACCATGATGACGAAATAGGCAACCGGGTTCCTCGACAGCGTCCAGGCAAGCAAGAAATCAAATGAGATCTTTGAGAACCAACTATGAAGAAAAGTGATCAAGAACAAAATCGAACGCAAGGGAGCGACGATGGTTGAATTCGCGATCGTCGCACCACTGCTGTTCTTTTTGTTCTTCGCTTCGATGGAATTCTGTCGCGTGGCGATGATTCGCCATACGGCTGACAACGCCGTCTACGAAGGCTGTCGTGTCGGAATCATTCCTGGTGCGACTCAACAGCCGAAGTACAAGCAGAAACCGAACTGATTCTTAATTCACTCGGCCTGAACAATGTGTCGATCTCCGTCTCTCCGCCGACCATTGACAAGGATACCGATGAAGTCACCGTACGCGTTGACGGTGCCGCTGGACGACAACAGCTTCGTGCCAAACCAATTTGTTGCCGGTCGTTCGGTGACACGGGCATTGACGCTGCGTCGAGAAGGAACGCGGTAGACAGACGCATCGCATTCAGGTAGCTGGGGCGCCAGAAAATCATCTCCATTCGCGATCCTTGCCGGCGGGTCTACCGGGCGACCTGACTGATAGCCTTTGGCTATCGCCATAGCCATTCTTTGAAGCCTTGGACGACCAATTCCTGGTTGCCAAAACTTTGCCAGATCATCAGGCCAGTCAGGACGCAGGCGGTCAACAGCATGGTATATCCTTGCCGCGGCCTGGTGGCTTTGCTCCGTTCCAGTTCGCGGCGTAGTCCGCTGATCAGACGGTTCCAAAACTGCGGTGACAAATTCGGCTCGAAAGAGAGGACCTCGGTGTAGTCCGACAATCTTTGTCCATCGGCGCGAAGGCGGACGCCCGATGCTGGAAGCGAGACTTGCAACGTATCTGCATCACCGCTGGCCTCGGGATCGATCTGTAAGGCGGCAGCCAGGAGCGGACCAAAGGTTTCGGCAGGCGTGCGCCCGTAAACGACCAGCTTCGGTCTCGATGTGAGTGCGATCAACGTCACACACAGACAGTAAAAAATAGCCAAGCGCAATCCACACTTTGGCACCAAAACAGTGGCGGCCGCGCGGGGAAAAAACAACTCGATTGGACCCACCACCACCATTCCCGAAACGGCGAACGCCAATGCCGCTAATTCGCGACCGCCAGTGGTCACCAAGGCGTGTCCGGAGAGCCGGATCAGGCTAAACACCACCAGGTAACCGATCAGCGGCAACAGCGCTAACAGCAATGCGAATGGTTCGACAATCGTCGGCATGACATTAGCTAAAAAATTCGCGTTCGACAAACTTTGTGTCGTGTGTTGCCCGAGACAAACTCGGGATGCTGTAAGACCTTGTCGTGGAATGAGGCGGTCGTCGCAATTCCATCGACCTGCATTTCCGCCAGTGCCCGTCGCATCGTCGCGATCGCTTCCGCTCGCGTGGGGCGGTGCACAATCAACTTGCCGATCATCGAATCGTAGTTTGGCGGAACGGTGTATCCGCCGTAAACATGCGAGTCGAATCGGACCCCCAGGCCGCCTGGCACGAACAGCCGATTGATCTTGCCCGGGTTTGGGCTGAAAGTTATGGTCAGGATCTTCGGCGTTGATTCGGCATTCGATCGCATGCCCAATGCATTTCAGGTCCTGCTGAGCAAAGGAAAGTTTTTCGCCGGCGGCAACACGGATCTGCTCTTTGATCAAATCAACCCCAGTGATCATTTCCGATACTGGGTGTTCGACTTGGATGCGGGCGTTGACTTCAATGAAGAAAAAGTTGTTATCGGAGTCGACAATGAATTCGACTGTGCCGGCATTGCTATATTCCGCTCCGCGAATCATTCGCACTGCGGCCTCACAGATTTCTTGACGCTGTTTTTCCGGCAAGTTCGGACTGGGCGCTTCCTCGATCAGTTTCTGGTGCCGTCGTTGGACGCTGCAATCTCGTTCGAACAGGTGGCAAACGTTGCCGTGTTGGTCGGCGATCACCTGGACTTCGATGTGCCGCGGTTTGCCGACGAAGCGTTCCATGTAGACGCCGCCGTTGCCGAAGGCAGCTTCCGCTTCCGTACGGGCTTGGGACAAGGCGGCGGGCAATGCCGCTTCGTCTTCGGCAACTCGCATACCTTTTCCGCCACCACCAGCGGTGGCTTTGATCAGGACCGGAAATCCGATTTCCCGCGCGGCCATCGATCGCCGACGCGCATCGGTTTCGACCAATCCGTCGCTGCCGGGAACAACCGGCACATCATTAGCAATCGCCATGGAACGTGCGGTGTTTTTGTCACCAAGTTTTTCCATTGCTTGCGGACTGGGACCAATGAATTCGAATCCGCTCTAGCGACAGACCTCGTTGAAGTGAGCATTTTCGGCGAGGAATCCGTAGCCAGGATGGATCGCGTCGGCATCACCGACTTCGGCGGCCGCAATGATCTGGTCGATCTTCAAATAGCTGTCGGAACTCTTCGCGGGTCCGACACAATAAGCTTCATCGGCCAGCTTGACGTGCATCGAATCGGCATCAGCGTCGCTGTAAACAGCGATCGACCGAATACCCATCTCTCGCAGGCGCGTATGATGCGCAGTGCGATTTCACCGCGATTGGCAATCAGGATTTTTTGAAACAAAACAAGACCGTCAGTAAAGAGAAGTAACGAACCTAATTCGACGGTTTGACTCGAAACATCGGCTTGCCAAAATCTACAGGCTCTTGGTCGCTGACTAGTATTTCAACAATCTTGCCGCTGCATTCGGCTGGAATTTCGCTGAATACCTTCATCGCTTCGACAATGCAAACGATCGATTCGTCGTTGATCGTGTCGCCAACTTTGACGAATGGTTCGGATTCGGGATTTGCGCGGAATAGAAAGTGCCCACCATCGGCGCGTTGATCGTGATCGTACCGGCGGTCGCCGAAGCATCCGCCAGCTGACGGGCTGCTGACTGCGGGCGGGGTCACTGCGACCGGGGCCGGTTGAACGGCCTGTACGGCACCTCGGTTGAGCTTGATTTTTTCGTCGCCCTGCTGCAAATCGACTTCGCTCAGGTCGTGTTGCTCCATCAACTTGATGATTTGACGGATGCGTTCGACATCGAATACATCCTTGGGCTGTCCGCCTTTGCTCATGCTTGACTCGCCGTCGTAAAGAAAATTCGGGATTTGACCGGGGGCCCAGAGTATTTGCTGGAAGGCACAGGGTATTTGCTGGAAGGATTTGCGCCACAGCGCATTCGGACGTAAGAATTTACAGCATCAGACGGCAATCATCGAGGCCCTTTGGTAATCGGCTCAGAACCTCGCATCCGGCATCGGTTACCAGCACATCGTCCTCGATTCGAATCCCAAATTGGTCCTTCAAATAGACCCCTGGCTCGACTGTGATGATCATGCCGCTGGACAGCGTCTGGTCGCTGGAAGCGGAAATGCGAGGTGCCTCGTGTATCTCCAGGCCAGTTCCATGTCCCAAACTATGCACAAAGGCATCGCCCAATCCTGCCCGATCGAGAACTTGACGGGCTGCCGCATCGACTTCATTGGCTTTAACACCGGGGGCAATCAAATCTATCGCAGCCAACTGAGCATGCAATACCGCGGTCGTAGGCCTTGCTGAAATCAGGCGAGGGCTGTTGATGATGAAACGTTCGCGTCAGATCACTTGCATAGCCCAGGTAGTTGGCGCCCCAATCGATCAGCAACGTATTGCTATCGCCCACCTTTGCATTTCCTGGACTGTAATGAGGCAAGGCCCCGGCGGCACCGCCAGCGACGATCGGCGGAAAGCTACAACCTTCAGCACCTCGTGATCGCATTTCAGCCTCGATTCGGAAGGCAATCTCTCGTTCGGTATCGGTCGGACGTAGTGAACGTAAGATCGACTCGATCGCCTGTTCGGCGATCCGTACAGCCTGGCGGGTGCGATCGATTTCCTGTTCGTCCTTGATCATTCGCGCCGCTTCGATGACCCCAGAGGTTGCGACGAAGTCAATCGATTCACAGGCGGTTTGCAGTTCGCGAAAGGTCGCCAATGATAGGTCATTCGCCTCAACCGCAACACGCTTGACCCCGGATTCGGACAGTACAGCCTGCGTAAGACTGGCTATCGATTGGGATGGCGGTCGAATCGCACAGGCTAAGTCTCCACAGTCAATCGCGATCTGGGTTTCGAAACGACCATCGCTAAGAATGGTTGTTTGGGAATCCGTGACCAACAGATAAGAACTGTCGCCGGTAAATCCCGACAGATAGCTGACGTTGATCTGGTTTGAAACCAACAACGCATCGACTTCTAGCTTGGCGAGCGATTCGATCGCGGTCTGCAAACGTAATTTCGTATCAGTCATGCGACAAACGATGACCGATTAATCGATGTTTTGCAATCCAAGGTCGTATGCAGCGAATAAAGCAAATAGATATTCGCGTTCTTCATCGCGTGCGTTCGAGATCGGATTGGAGCGACTGTGGTCCGCATACATGATCTGTGCAGCCCGAGAAGCCGGACTGGCGCGTACCGGAACGACCGCCTCCGGTTCACTGCTGGCTATCGCATTGATGACTTGCAATGCGTCTAACGCGGTGATCTTCAGGTCGCCATTGACGTTGTAATTCAGTTCGGGATCCAACCCAACGACATCGCCTGAGGACAAATCAATTTCTCCCCCATTCTTAAACATTGCGTTGATGATCAACAAGGCGTCCAACGCCGACGGTCCGCCAACTCCATCAACGTCGGTCGGATCATCAATGTTGTGGAATGGTGGGGCTGCAACGACGCTGATCACAAAGTCCTGGCGGTCGAAGACCCTTTGCCCGCCGACAAATACACTGGGCACGGGCTCGACCAAGGTTCCAATGACCAATGTGCCTTCCGCGTCGGTTGCCGGAGTGATGGTCACGACACCAGTCTGATTGTCAATCACAACGTCCGCGTCAATGTCTCCGCCAACCCTTGCCGCGTTATAGACGCCGACGTCACCTTCAATATCGAAACTTGTCAACTGAAGTTCTAAAACTTGGTTGACGAAAATTTCGCTCGGCACGTTCAACGGTTCCAAGAACGGCGGGGAATTCGCAGTATCAGATTCGATCGCTACATCGAATGTCTGTTGACTCGCCAAGCCATTTGAATCGGTTACCGTCACGGTGACTGAGGTTGTGGTTGCCGAGTCACCAAGGGCCTTGAGCATGATGACCCCGTTTTCCATGTCGGTAAAGACGTCGATTGTGGTCATCGAGATTTCAACAACCGGCATGTGATTTGGCGGAAAGCTATCGGGATCGATCGTATCCAATTCACTAATTGCCTCGCGAACCTCGTCCCCTTCCACCAGTTGGCCAAAGATCGAGTGATTGAAGTCGAGATGGCGAGTGGGGACCTCGGTGACAAAAAATTGTGAATTGTTTGTGTCATCGGCGGACTTGGCGAACGAAAGGACACCGCCACGATTGTGTTGCAAATCGGGGTGAAACTGATCGTCAAAAGGCCCCAGCTCGGAGCCTGATGTTCCGGTCCCAGTCGGGTCACCGGTTTGGAACATAAAGTTGTCGATAACCCGGTGGAGAATTATATCGTCGTAGAAATCGTTTTCCGCTAATTCAATGACACGACCTGCTGGCCTGGGTGCGCGTTGTTCGAACAACTGGAACACCATGTCGCCAAAACCGTCCATGTCGATGCGAATCGAACGATTGCCAGCAATCACTGTGGCTTCGATCGCTTCTGGATGATCGACCGAGACTGTGACGGTCAAAGCGTCGCCATTGGGATCGTACGCATCGATCGGAATGTGAAGGGGTGAACCGATCTGGACGATTTGATCTTCGATCGTTTCAAAGGATGGCGCCTCGCCAACAGGAATATCGACTCCGCTTCTGGCGCTGATCTCGGCCAAGCTCAGCACACCTTCGAATCTGGATCCGTCCGGAAACTCCCACGTCGGTAAGAATTCGATTTCTTCGGCGATACCGACATCGTTGAATTCGCGATCCGATCCCGTTACTTCAACAAAGGGAAGTTCATTCCAGCCATCTTCGAATAGCTGTGCTTGGGCTGTGCAGTCGGCGCACCAACTGGCCCCAAAGAATCTGACCTCGGCGGCGGCAAGCAACTTTGCGAATTCAACAAGGTCGGCTGCCGGTTCGCCTTCGGAAGTGGTACTGGCGGCCAGTACCGCAGGCTCGTTGCTAACTTGAGCTTGCGAGTAAGTTGGTAGCACCTCCGCTGCGAGCAGTCGCCGATTCTCCAGGCTCTGAAATCGGAGTCGCCGAGCAGGTCGTCGGGTGCGATTAGTCTTGCGATCACGAAAAGCCATGCTGACCGGCTACCTTGATTAAACGCTTGTACACTTTCCGCTGCCAGCATGTTAGCTGAGCCCAAAGGTGTCTAGATACTTCATCGTAATCTACGTTGGCAGCCCGCATAGAATAGGCGGTTTATTCGGATTCTCCGTCGAACCACTGCGGGTTGCCCGACTCGTACAGGATTTCGCTGGGCAATGTCGGGTCAATTTTGTCGGGCAACGCATGGTAGACCAAGGCTGCGGCATGCTTGTTTTCGAAATCTGCTTTGGTCGCCGGTTGAATGATGACATGGACAGCTTGGCGAGCGCGCGTGATCGCTACGTACAGCAGACAGATTGCTTCACTCGTCGCTTGGGCGACCCGTTCGCCAAAAGCCTCTTGCCAGTCAACTGAAAAGAAATGCCACACCTTGCGCTCACATAACGGGTCATTCCAACGGCTGGATCTCCAGGGGTTTCCACCTTGGGGATACAGCGTCCATCAATACGAGCGAATTGCCCCTCAAGTTCGGGCAGGATGACCGCGTCGAATTCCAAGCCTTTTGATTGGTGTACCGTCATCACCCGTATTTTTGCCGCCTGGGGTCGTTCCACGCGTTTCGTTTGAACCATCCGCACAAAGTCGCGCACCCGCGGCGTTCCGTTTGCCTCGTAGCCAATGGTTAGCTGGACCAGTTGTTTCAATCGAATCGTATCTCGATCATTGCATTGCGGTGCCAATTCATCGGCAAGACGCTCGACCGTTTCCGCGAGACCAAGATCGGTCACCCAATCGCGAATCAACGCGGAACCGAAATTGGCGATGCCAGCCAATGGCGAGTGATCGGTATGAAACTTCCAACGTCGATCACCGGGATGCTCCGACAACATCAGCGCCGACAAAATCAATTCAACAGCCGCCGAATCGGTTAGCGGATTCCCGCCCTCTTGGCTGACTTCGACTTGATGCCCATTCAGACATCGGATCACCGCGGCAACTCCGTCATTGGAGCGAGTCAGGATGCCGATTTCCTTTGCCGGTGCCGCGCGATGAATCTCCACGGCGACTTCAGCAGCCCGTAGGAAGTTTGGGTGTTGATCATCGCCGGTGTCTGCCGCCGATGTCTCCATGCGAACGTACCCGGGCAGATCAGTCTTTGCCGTTTTGTGTTCTGGGAAGTTCCGAGCGAATCGATGCAAAGCAACTGCTAGATAGTAATCTTTACTGGTGGGGTCCGCCGCTTTGACATTGCCAAGAACCGGATGCTCGTGAATCCGATTGAAAACATTGTTTACGAAGTCGATCACGACCGGGCTGCTTCGGTAACTGGTGTCCAGATGATCGTTGACGACGGCGGGCAACTGAGTCGTCACAGCGTCAAAGATCTCGGCCACACCGCCACGCCATCCATAGATCGCTTGCTTGGTGTCTCCAACGCAAAAAAACGAACGCTCTGCTCGTTCTTCTTCGACAGGCGTATTCGAATCAATCACGTAGTCAGTCACGTGCTCAGCTAGCGGACGCAGCACACGCCATTGGACGGGCGAAGTGTCTTGGAACTCATCCAGCAGAATATGGTTGATCGCGCCATCCATGCGGTTGGCCAGCGTCTGATGGTCAGGGTTATCTAGCTGGGCGGCAAGCTGGAAGGCGACATCATCGAATCCGATGGTTCTAGCAGCAAATTTCATTTGGGTCACATGCTGGTTGTACATCGCCAAGACCGAACCGGTCGCTCGGTTCTGGTTGTTCAGCAATGCGAGCGTCCGACTGCGGACGGCTGCGTACAAAACATCAAATGCTTCATCTAATCCATCTGGAAAAACCGAGCGACCGAACTTGATTTCACTGTTCGTTCGTCGGGCTTTGGCAATGTTTGCGATCAACGTTTCCTCGGCTAGCGAATCAAGATCGCCAACTTCCAACGCTGCGGTGACTTTTGCCAATGCCTTGGCAAGCGACTTTTGTGTTGGGTTAGCCGATTGGAACGCGGCTAGAGCCCTTTCGATGTCAGCCTTAATCGGCTGTTTCTTGACCTGAATCTTGTCCCATACGTTCTCCTCACATCCACGGGCTGCGGTGTACGCTTCATTGACGACCCCAAGCAATTCCCTGGCGACCGAACGCTTTACCTCGCCTTTGCCCAGCATGCCTAGGACCGCAGACATTTCGTTTCGATCCAAGCCCGCGATCATCGCGTTGACGGCGCGCTCGCGAAACCACTCCTCTTCGATTTCATCGGTCAATCGCCAAGCGGGAGGCAGATTCAGTTCAAAGGCGAATGACCTGGCCAGTTGTGAAAAAAGACTGTCAAGCGTGCAGATCCGCAGCCGATGGATGTTGCGTAGTAGTGAATCGAGTAGGTTCAAGCAGGTGTTGCGCCGCAAATTGGGGAGTTCCAATTGTTGCTGTAGTTTTTTCAAGTCATCTTCATTGGATTCGTTAGCCGCTTTGGCCAAATCGACCAAGATTCGATTGGTAATCTCACCAGCAGCTTTTCGCGTGAAGGTTGTCGCCAAAATGGTTTCGGGCGGAACGTCTTGGAGCAGAATCCGCAACAGTCTTGCCGTCAGCCGATAAGTCTTTCCGGTACCAGCCGATGCGCCAGCAGCAATGGTGCAAAAACGTTTTCATTGGTTGTTTCCTGTGTCGTACTTAAAGCGGTGCTACTCATCGTTGTCTCTCTTCCTCATTGAACATGTCCGATCGACTGAACCAGCCAGCATTCAATTCGGTATGCCCGTCTGCAGAATCATCGCGTAGTCATCGAAGTCGACGGCTTCTTGCGACGGTTCGAAATTTCCAGCCCAAATATTGCGAACGCACTCGAGTATCTTTTCCCGCGCGTCTTGCATCAGATCTTCTCCAAAGTCGGCGATGTTGATTTTGGTTTCGGAATCTTTCTGGCCGATATTGAAATAGCCAAGTTCAACGTCCATTGGATCAGCGTCGATTCCCAAGTACGGAGTCATCATTCGATACAGGGGCAATTGCAACTCCAGCCATTTGATTTGTCCGTTTGTTCGCTTGAAGTGTTTCTTGGCGGGCAATTCTCCGTGAGTCTTGTAGTCCAAGATTGCCCAACGTCCGGACTCTTTGTGGAAGTCAATCCGATCAAAACGACCGTTCAAGGTCATCCAGCGGCCGTCAACGTCGATTCCTGACCCCTGTTCTTCGCCAGCAGATTTTTCAGCGTATTGAATTCGCCAACCGGCGGCGATTCGTTCGGCCTGCCGCTGGGCGACGACTTCCAAGCGACGCTGAGCCTGGGCAACCTGCACGGCAACGGACGTGTTGGGTGATTCGCCATAGCGTTCGGTCGCATAGTCATGCAGATAGCCGATCAATAAAGATTTGATTTTCTCAGGATCCGACTCGTCACGTCGCGCCAAGTCGTTTCCAAATCGGTCAAGCGTATTGTGAATCAAATCACCAAACTGATTGGCAGCCAACTCCGTTCCATCATCGCTAAGTGGCCGACAACCCAAGACATAGCGGAGATAAAATCGATAGGGGCAAGTCAAGTACAACTGGAATGCCGTCACACTCATCGCATTGATCGGTTGCAACTCTTCCAACGCATCCAATTCCGGTATCGGCAGGTTCGTTACCGGCGGACCTGCGTTCCAGCGGTGATCGGTTTCAACTCGCTCACGCTTCGAATCCAACAGATTCAGAACACGCCTTGCCGAATCTTTTGACGGCGCGGCCGCCATAAGCCGACTTGGCGGTGTTGGAGATCCATCAGCCGATGTCCGACCGACGATGAATCGAGTCTCTGGTCGCGTTGATACCATCAAATGCATTGCGTAAACGTCGCGCGCGTAACGGCGGTCGTTATCGGCCATTCGAAGCTTGGTACGCAGCGAACCGGGCAAAAATGGGTCACTCGTAACAGCGGACGGGACAAACGGATGGTTCAATCCGACGACGATCAACGCCGGTGACGGGTCGAGAGCCAAATCCAGCCAACCAGCGATTTCAATGTCGCCAGGCTGCAGTTGTTCGCCGAAACGAACATCGACTAGCCGACCGGTCAACATTTCCATGGCCGCCGCGCTACCGATCGAAATATCTAGGTGCTGATTCAATGTCGCGAATCGATCCAGCACCTGTCGAGCTTTTTCAACTGCCATCGCTGTTCTTTGGCGACCGACCGCATCCAATCGGTTCTCGTACAGTTCGTTGATACAGGTGTCAAAAGCTTTCGACCACTGCGAGATGGTTTGCGTTGGAACGTTGAAACCGGCCAACCAATCTTGAACGACGCTGGCGACCTGGACGGGAACTTTGAACCTGTTGCCGACCTTTGCCGGTAGATCATCACTCAGCCGAACTGGAAAATATTCGGCCAGCAGATTGTCAAGTTGAGTGAGCCACTCGGAATCGTCGACTTTCAAATGACGTCCGACCATCGCGCATACATCACCATGTCGGACAAGTGCAGCTAGCGATTGCCAGGTTTGCCGTCGCAAGTGGGTCGCGATCAGATTCATCAATCTGCCAACCGCAGTTTCCCCTAGCGTCCAACCAAGGTGGCGATACGAAGGCAGGTTTCCACCCCGTAATTCGACTTCGACAGGACCAACATGCGATTCGTCCGTGACACCGACGGTGATTTCGCCAGTGGAATAGTTTGCACGCAATTGGCTAATAGATTCGGCAACCGCCTGCGATTGATCAGAGATGTCGCCGGCAGCGATGAATTGATCGTCGCTGACAGGCAAATGATGCTCCAACCAATTCGCGGTTAGAACGCATCCAAAGCTGTCAAAGCGTTTGGCCTCATTTTTCGGCGCTGCCACCAAAGACAACACGTTTGATTTGAGTGAACGCAACATTTCAAGCATCGCGTCACTTAGATCACTCGTTCCGATCAAGACGACGGTCTGGTCAGTTCGGCAGTTTCCATCGACAACGGCTTGTCGGCGTGCGACGTGCGGATCACAGATTTCGGCAGTTGCCAATTGGGCGAGGTAAGCGTCGAAGATCTTCGCCAGCAGTTTCCAGCGTCGTTGCTCGGCTTCGGTTTCGGTTGCTTCACCAACGGCCTCAAAGCTGAGCGAATTTGCCGCCAGAACCTCATGTAACCGTCGCAGCGTTCCGCCCAATTCGACCCAGGGTCCAATGGGTTCCCGTTCGGGAACGACTGGAATCAGCGGCGTCAGCTCTTCGGGAGGGATCGCCTGAAGTACAGTGGCCCAAGCGAGCGTCTGTTCCAGTTCCAAAGCGATGGGTAGCGCCGGTACATAGAGACTCTCGGCAAGCTGGCCGGTCGTAACGATCTGAGGTAAATGAAGTTCGACGTTTGTCTGTTCGGCCTCGCTCCGCAGCAACCGTTCCAAGTTTGACAAGCCGCGGGCCGAAGGCAAGACGCACAGCAGCGAACGGAGATCGATAGCGTCGGAGGTTGAAAACCGTTCGCACAAGAACTTTGCTGCCGCTGGCAACAGGGGCGTTTCCCAACCCAGGAAATGAGTTTCACAAGACGTAGATTGTTTCACGATCGATAATCTTTCCTTAACACAGCCCGGAAAACGTGCATCCGATTAGTTTCGCGATTGGCTTGACACGTCTGGTCACTGACAGTCCAGCAATGCTTGGTTTGCCGGCGATTCTAGCAGTTCACCGGAAAATGCTCTGGCGTGCGGAATTTTAGCGGTTGTATTGAATATTCGGGCATGGTGTGCCGATATTTCCGAGGTGGGTTCCCGTGGAAAGAGCCATGCGCATGGAGGCGCATTGAAATGATCCTTTGGACTATCAAGTTACTGAACACCGCCAAAAAGGCGATTGCGGGCAGGAAATATCCGCATCAGCTGGCCTGGGCGACGGCGTTCGGTTTGCTACTTGGCATCGTACCGCACGGCAATTTGTTGGCCGTCGGTTTGGTGGTCATCGTATTGTCGCTAAAGATCAATCACGCGATGGCCGGATTGACAGCGATTGCCACCGCCTTTCTGGTCGCGACCAACGTCGATCCTGTTGCCCATCTGGTCGGCGAAAGCGTGCTGACGGATCCGCGCGTCAGCCCACTGGCCATGTCAGCCTGGCAACTTCCACTGGTGCCCTGGACCGATCTGAACAATACCGTGGTGATGGGTAGTTTCATCATCGGAGTAGCCGCACTGATTCCGGTGTTCGTTGTTACCTACCCGTTATTCCGACTGTTCGCTCCAAAGCTAGATTCGATCGATGAAGCATCACCAGAGGCTGAACTGGTAGAGCAAGCCGCGGACGCTCGTACCAATGTGGACACAACGCATCAAGTTGTAATGGTCGATCGCGGACACGGTCGCCTGGCCCCGCCACACGAACTCGACATGATTCATGCCCAGAGTGTTGGTTCCGGATCGTCCGAGGATCAGCAGCAAGACGTTGAAGCTGGCAACTACATGGCAGTTGAAACCAGAATTGACGTGATTCGAATGAAGGGTGATCACCGATCGACAGGTCCGACGGTCAGCGGTCAGTCTGGCAATGCGAGCCAGCAGCCAACAGAGAACAAGATGAAAGAAGAACAACCCATGGATGAAGCGTTGAACTATCTGCTTCGCCAGTTGCGTGACTCGCAGCAAAGGAGTGCAGCATGATTCGCTGGCGATTTGTATTGACGCGACTAATGGTCGTTGCCTTTGTAGTTGTGCTTCTGCGTTGGGGACTCGGCCCCGTTGCCAACTATGTCACGGTACGCGGACTAGAGACTGCGACTGGAGCCAAGGTAGAAATTGGCGAAACACGTGTTGGACTATTCCCACCCTCGGTTCACTACAGCGATGTTCACGTCGCTGATCCGCGCGGGGACAAGGAGCTGCGAAACGCCTTTTCGGCCGACACTGTTGAGCTGATTCTGGACGGTGAAGCCTTGCTTCACCGTCGCCTGATCGCGCGGGAGGGACAAATCAGCGGAATCCAGATTGGCGCTAAACGTCAAAGCTCGGGGCACATCGTTCGTCATGCAGAACCGGTCGCTAAGGATAGTGGCCCCTCAGTCCTTAAACAGCTGTTGGGAGCAACGACGAACCAGTTGACCGAACAGGCTGATGCTGTTGTCAGCGGATTGGAAACCGTGCGTCGAGGCGAAGAAATCCGGGCGCGGTGGGAAACGGAATACGAAGGTTTGATGGTACGTGCTAGAAATCTGGAGAAGCAGATTCGCGACGTCCGCGATCGTGCCCGAGGGATCGATAATCCGCTGCGTGATTGGCCCGAATTCGAGCGAACGCTGGCCGACGCGCGCGATGCCCGCAATGAGTTGCTGACGGTTCACCAGGAACTGAACTCGCTACCGCAGCGTTTGCAAGCAGACCTGACGCAGTTAGATGAAGCAAAGCGAATCGACGTTGCCAAAGTAGACCGGTTCGTTCCAGGCGACTTGTCGGGATCCACTGAATTCGGTGTCAACATCATGGCAGATGCCGTTCGCCAACAGATTCAACAGGTGCGGGCTTACTTGGACGGCGGTCGCGCGATTGCCAGCTATACCGTCGTCGCGCCGGAACACTCGCGGATCCGCGGAGTTTATCACGATCTGGACCAGGAACATCGGCCACAAATCATGGTCCGCCGCTGCGAAATCGGCGGTGTGATGCGTCACAACGGTGACGTCTATACGATGTCGGGGGTGGTCGAGAACCTAACACCGACTCCCGAGTTGCTGGCGGAACCGACGCGAACACGACTTAGTCTCGAAGGGCCGCAAACGCTTCGTGTCGAATTTGTTCGCGATCGTCGTGACAGCGCGGACATCGATTTGCTGACGGTACATTGGCCTGCTGCCGATGCCAAGACGATTCGCCTGGGCGATGGTGACGACGCCGGCATTTCGGTCGCAGGTGGTCAACGTGAGTTGTGGGTCCAACTGCGAACGGAACACGATCAAATCGAAGGACGTTTGGTTAGCAAACAGACCGGCGTGAAAATGGATTTGAGCGTCGATCCGAAATATGCCCAGACGGCCGCTGTTACTTCGCTTCGTGAAAGCCTTTCGGTCGTCGATCGAATTGAGATCGATGCTCGATTCGCCGGCACCTGGAAAGACATCGGTCTAGAGATGAATACGAATCTGGGCCAGATCATGCGACGGGCGGCAAACGATGCCATCGACGGACAGATGCGCGAGACACGCCAACAACTGACGGCAAAGATCGATAAAGTATATGCCGATCAGACGTCCGAGCTTCGTGGTTGGCTTAGCAAACAACAGGGCGAAGCCTTGTCGCTATTGGCCAGTGCCGATACGTCGATCGAAGAAATGAGCGCCAAGGTTCTCAACGAGGTGGGCGTCGCTGACGAGTACCTGGGGAAGCTGCGTGGCGCGATCCGAGGCAAATTGAGGTAGAAAGCAAGCTGTTGTCAGTCAACGGTTAAGACAATTTTTCCTGTCAGGTCTCCCGACCCCTGCAACGTTTTTGCTTCTTGAATGCGGTGCGCTTCAGCCGCTTCGGCCAACGGCAACGTGACTCCGATATTCGCTTTCAGCTTTCCACTTCCGAGCCAATGATTGATCTCATCGGCCGCAGCACGCATTTCAACTTGGGTTGCTTTGAACATGGCGAATCCGTGCAACGAACATTCTTTGACATAAAACGGACCGACAGGAAAGCTTGGCCTGGCGTCGCGGCCGGCCATGATCACCATTCGGCCGCGCGGTGCCATCAATTCAATCGCCATATCGAAATCCGGTTCGCGCCTGGTTTCCCAAAACACGTTTACACCTTTGGGCACCTCGCGATGAACGCCGGCTAGAATTGGTTCCTGGCGATAATTGATCGTCGCATCTGCGCCAAACCGTTTCGCAAGCTGGCATTTCTTGTTGTCGCCGCCGGTAGCGATGACAGTCGCACCGATTGCTTTCGCCATCTGGACGACCATCGATCCGACTCCTCCGCTACCACCAATGACCAGTATGCTCTCACCCGCCTGTAACATCGCTTCACGAAACAATCCCAAATGAGCAGTCACGGCGACCAAGCCACAAGCGGCTGCATCGGCGAATGAAACGTTGTCGGGAATCGGATAGCACCAATCCGCGGCAACCGCAATCTGCTGGGCGAACGTCCCTTGCCGATTCAAGAGACCTTGGTTCGTACACCAAACCCGATCACCAGGGCTAACGTGATTTACATCCTCCCCCACCCCGATCACGATACCGGCGGCATCACAACCAATGATGTATGGATTGGGCAATTCCATGGCCACGGCACCCGAGCGAACATAGGTATCGATCGGATTGACCGACACCGCGCGCACTTCAATCAGAACTTCGTTTGAGGCCGGTTCGGGCGTTGCCAGATCGACGATTTCGATCACGTCGGCAGGACCGGTGCGGCGAATGACGGCAGCTTTCATTCGGTTAGGTTCTTTAGAATCTCTTTCGGTGGCAACAGGTCCAGCACGTCACGGTCGGCCGGATCAAGCGATTGGTATCGTTCCAATGTCGTGTCAGTTTTTTGCGGGCGGTATCGCCGACGCACGGCCTCTTCGGCCCAGATTCGCAAGGTGGACGACTCAAGCAACGGGATCCCGCCTGTAATCATTTCCAAAGATTCCGCAGCTTGGTCGGGCAACACCAGGCGAATCCAATTCAACTCGGATGCCGATAATGGATCGGGTGGATTGGCACCGAACCATTCGCTTCGCAACACGGTGATTGCTAAGGCAGTATCGATCGGGTCGCGGTCTCCGGCGAGTTTCTTGATTTGTTCGAAGCCTCGCTTGATCGCTTCGTCGCCATGTTCCACGCGTTCCTGCACGATCTCGCGCAATACGTAGTAGAGACGTTCGACCGTTTCCTCGTCCAGCATATAGCTGGATCTTTCCGCGATCTGACGCTGCGTCTGTTGTTTCGCCAGCGCAATCGCCTGTTGTCTGACCGCGGGATCTTTCGATTCGATATTGTCGCGTAACTCCGTTGACGGAATGATCTCCCGCCACAACGCGTATGCGTTCATGGTCTGTAGCAAATCAGCCGCGTCTGTTTGGTTGGCGACCGTGTCGGCCGTGTTACGAATCCTGTCTCGAACGGTAAGATCCAAGCGTTTGAATCTTTCCCATCGCGACGTTAGCTCAGCTCGTTTCTCTAAAGGCAGTTCGGCGATCATCGCTTCCCGCTCGGCTAACGGAGTCGTGGAAACGGATGTGATCGTCTCTGCGTTGGGATCCGTGGTTTTGCCGACTTCGCGTGAGGCATCGATCATCTGTCGCCATTCTTTGTCCGCAGCCAATTGCCGCATCAGCTCCAGATCGCTTCCATACAGATAGGCGTCCAAGTCTTCGACAATCGCCAACTCTTTCAACTGTCGGTTGTACTGCCGAGACTTGACGACTGAGGCTGCCAATAGCGTGGTGCCAACTCCAATCAGACAGGCAACCAAGATTCCTAGAGACCAGCGGTGGCGGACAAACCAACTCGCGGTACCTAGGGTCGTTGGTTGAACAATGTCAGCGACCACCAGTTCCAATGTGGACTCAACCAGTTTGCTGCTGGTCGCTGGGCCCTCGATCTCGGCAAGCATTTCCCAACCGGTTTGCAACTGTTGAAGCCGAATCCGAAGCGATTCCTCTTCCATCAACCGCGATTCCAATTCAGCGCGCTCCGAACGCTCCAACTCGCCATCCAAGTACGCAACCAATCGTTCGTCGTCCGGATCAACCGGCGCGTCGTCTGCCAAGTCTACTGCGGGCATGGTTTCACCCTGCTAAATTCGGATCGCCAAGCTGACGCTCTTGACTGTTCGCTCATCTTCTTGGACCACTGGATGGATCCACCTCTTCGGGAATGATCCCGGCCTCGATGTAAGGCTCCAAGATTTGTTTTAGGTTGACACGAGCACGGCTGAGCAGTGACTTGACTGCCTTGGTTGACAAATCCATCGTTTGCGCGATTTCAACGTAGCTCATGTTTTCGAATCTAGACAACATCAACGCCATCCGTTGTCGATCGCTGAGGACTTCGACAGCAGCGCGTACCAGTTCGGCACGCTCATCCCCTTCGACCAATCGCGCGGGCATCAAACCGCTAGCTTCCAGCACTGTTGACGCTAAGACCTGCGCTCCGCTGGGCGCATCACTGTTTCGTGGCGCGTCGATTTCACTGACCTCTCGGCGGCGTCCAAGCGAGCGGGCCGCGTTGTGCGCGACATTGCGAGCAATCGTGAACAGCCAGGTCGAAAATTTCGCACCTGGTTCATAGGATTTGCGAGCCCGAAAGACACGCATGAAGGTCTCTTGCGCTAGGTCCTCGGCCAGATCGCGACGTGGACCGATCGCGTACATGAACCGAACCAGACGCAATTCGTAACGCTGAACCAATTCGGCAAAGGCGCTCGCATCGTCGTCGCGCACCCGTAGCATCAACCGCACATCCGGATCGGATTGCTGGTATCGCAATGCGGTCGAGTCACTGACTGCCACGGGATTCGCAATACATTAGGCTACGAAAAACTGGAACGTCCAAAGTTCTAGTTTAACCAAATCATGCTGACTGAGTCTGACGAACCATTCGCAACACTTCGCTTTGGGTGCTAGTCCTGTTGGCAGAATCGGAATCTTCCCGCCGGTATGCCAGAAAACCGCCGACTCGCAAGTTCCCAACAGCTAGCCTGGAATGATTTCGTTGCCGACCAAATCTTCAAACGTTTCGCGTTTGCGGATCAGCTTCGCTTGACCCTGTTCGATCAAGACTTCGGCGGCGCGAGTCTTGCTGTTGTAGTTGCTGGCCATTACGAAACCATAGGCGCCCGCGTTTTCCAGCACAATGAAATCGCCGATCTTAGGAATGGGCAATGTTCGCGAATCAACGAAACCCCCTTCGCGTTGAGTGAAAATATCTCCCGATTCGCAAAGCGGCCCGCCAACCACGACCTCGACCGATTGACGGTCCGCCGCACTGCCCGATGCAGCCGCTACCGAGATCGGGTGATACGAACCATACATCACCGGACGCGCCAAATCGTTGAAGCCGGCATCGACCAATGCAAATAGGTTGTCACCCATGCTTTTGATGCTGCGGACCTCCGTGATCAGGTAGCCGCTTTCGGCCGTCAAGTATCGCCCCGGTTCGATCTCCAGAGACACTTGATGGCCAAACTGGTCGCTCAGCCGATTTCGAACGGCATCCCAAAGTTGAAAATACTTGTCCAGATCGACATAGGTTTCGTCTTCTTTGTAGGGGACAGGCAATCCACCGCCGGCACTGATCGTCTGGATCGTGCGGCCAATCTCCATGGCGGCTCGCTCCATTGCATCGCAGACCTCGCTGAGGTGTTCCAAATCGGTTCCCGACCCGATGTGCATATGCAACCCAGTGACCGTAATCCCAGTGAGGTCGGCCCGTCGGAGGCAATCATCGATTTGAGTGTGCCAGATTCCATGCTTGCTCTGCTGGCCACCCGTATTCGTTTTTTGACTATGGCCATGCCCGAATCCGGGATTGATCCGTAAAGTCACATCTGATCCGGGTCTTCGCTCGCCCAACTGGCTAATCATGTCGGGCGATCCGCAATTGACCGGTATCCCGTGCTCGATCACCAGGTCCAACGCTTCACGATCAAAGATGTCGGCTGTGTAGATGATTTCATGGCTGCCCGTGGCGTACCCGGCTGCGATGGCGCGCCTGATCTCGCCCGCGCTGACGGCATCGACAACCACGCCCTGACGCCGCATTCGATCCAGAATGGCCAGATTCCCACAGGCTTTCTGCGCGTACCGAATCACATCGAATTGGGCTAAATCGGCAATTCGTTGGTCGATCTGACTCTGGTCGTAGATGTAGGTTGGCGTACCAAACTGGTGGGCCAAATCGATAACCGAAATGCCCGCAATTTGCTCACGGGCAGTGCTGAACGTCGTGGTGGTCATGTGGCAGACGAAGCGATCTTGGGTGGCTTAGGGTCGGGAGAATGCATCCCTCGTGTCGGTCGCTAACGCGTCCGACCTCTCCTGATCGAAGAGCTGACGAATGCCCAAGGAAGGCATTGTGCCAGAGGAATCGCCAAGCCGAAAGGTTCGCCAACGACGCGACACCCACCGGCAGTCTACTGACCTTCGACCGACTCGCTGCCGAGTCTTTTGCGGGGCCCTTGAGGACCAGGCTTACGGCCTCGTTCGACGCCCTTGTTGAATCGGTGTGAAGCGGCCCTCGATCGGCTGCAGCAGCTTGCTGATGCAGAGCTTGTTGATGCTCAGATTCGATTCTTCTGATTCCGCCTTCAGGGTATCGTGCAGACTCTTCGGTAACCGGATTGTGATCATTCGCTCCGGCTCGGTCGAATCGGCTTTGGAATTGTCTTGGCTGCGCATCGCCGCGACCATTTCTTGTAGCTCGGCAAACTCCGCGCTTTGTTCGAACAGACGCAGTTCTTCCTGATCGGGGAATAGACTGCGGACGACGCCTCCGACCCCCAGCAGTTCACGGTAGAAGACCACCCAATTGCCGGTTTGTGCGAACGCCTCCTGGGCCAATCGCATGACCTCTCGGCCGCGGTCGGTAGCCGGTAGCTCGCAATTCGGGGGGGGTAAACGGAGGCCTGGCGTGCTTGATTCGGCAATGGTCGGATCTGGGTCGCTGGCGTATCGGAGACTGGAAGGGGCGGCTGTGTCGGCCATGTCGGACGGTCCTTTCGTTCGGCGGGCAGAGGTAAAGTTGTAATCGACGCTATCGTTACAGGTGGTCAAACCGATCGACACAACATTTGCTTTCAAAAGGGTTTACGTCACCTGCCCAATTGGCGGGCAGTAGCCATGCAGACCGGGCTCGACCGGAGTGCCTGATAATTAAGCAGGACGGCAGTGCACGTCCACCAAGTGTCCAGCTGCTAGATTTCTGATTTTTTGCTTGCAAATTTCCTGGCGACTACGCCGAAATGCCGGGTTTTACGCTGTTTTTCTCGTCAACAAGAAAATCTGACGGCGATTTTTGCCAGCAAGAGGCGGTTCAATTCCAATCGGGCTGATTTCCGAGTGGCTGAGAACGCAGAAGGAGCACCGCAGACGCGACAGATTAAACCACCGGAGGGGTATCTGGATCGAGCGAGCAGAGTCGGCCCTGGGACCGAAAACCGTCAGCGGGCTACGACGGTATCCCAGGCCTCGGCCAGCAAGGAGATGGCGCGGTCGATTTGGTCTCGGGTTGTCGTCCAACCGATCGAAACACTCAGGGTCCGCCCAATCTCTGAGTCGCTGCGACCAATCGCCCGCAGCACCCGAGCCATCTCGTCGGGAGGAGCATCAGAATGGGACGTAGCCACGGCAATCTGACGGGCCGATTTCAGCAGTCGCTGGACGTCTCCAGGGAATTCGATAGCCACCGTATTCGGAAGCCGTTCCGCCAACGGACAGAGGATAACAGGCTCTGGATTAATGGCTTCGATAATACCATTAGTGAATCGTTCGGTCAGTTCCGAAAGGCCTGCCGGTGCGTCGGCAGAATACCTTTGGGCGAGCGTCGCTGCGGCCCCCAAGCCGACACAGCCAGGCACATTTTCGGCACCGGGTCGCAGCCCCATCTCTCGAGGTTCGCCGAAGTTGATCGGCGCCAGCTCCAGACCGCGGCGGACGTAAATTGCGCCACTCCCCTTGGGTCCAAAAAACTTGTGTCCACTGATGGCCATCGTATCGACGCGTAGATCGGTGGCCGCAACCGGTATTTTGCCAAAGGCTCCGGTGGCGTCGCAGTGAAGCAAGACACCCCGATTGTGGCAGAGATCGGCGATTTCCCGAACGGGCTGAATCGTACCGAGGATCGGATTGGCTAGCTGCACACAGGCGATCCGAGTCTGGTCGGTGATTCGATCCGCGAAGTAGTCGGGGTCAAGACGTCCTTGGCCATCCACCGGAACCCGTTCGATCTCCCAGCCGGCCGAGCCGAGCGAGAGCGCCGGGCCAAGGACCGAATCATGCTCGACCTCGGTCGTCAGCAGATGCCCCGGGGCCGCCTGCCCAGCCATCCCGCGGATTGCCAGGTTATTTGATTCGGTCCCACCGCTGGTAAATACCAATTCGAAAGGCTCGCAGCCCACTAGCTGTCCGATCGACTCTCGAGCATTCTCCAGTGCTTCGCTGACCGCCTGTGCCTGGGCATGATCCTGGCTGGGCAACATATAGTGTGTCGTCCAATAGGGTTTCATCGCATCCAGGACCGCAGATGCGATCGGTGTCGTGCGGTTGTAGTCCAGGTAGATCAGCGACACGTTGGACGTTAGACCCGTAAAAACGGCGGAACAAGCGGACGAAAGGCCCAGCATCCCGGCTTAGCGAACAAGAACAGCGCGGAAGCGACGCGATTGGGTTGGTGAAATCGCGGCGGGCTTAGAATAGCCGCGATTTCGGGATAATCTAGCCGTCAATCCGAGTAGAAATGACCAATACGAATCTGCCAAAGGACCTTCCAAACGAGGGGGACGTTTGCACAATGGGGCCGACTTTGCGATAATTGGAACGGTATTCCCCATTCTGCGTGGTGAATTCAGCCAACACTTCTCTTTCCGCTCGCTCTGGGAACTCTCGCATGAAACGCACCCAATCCGGATTTACGCTGGTCGAACTATTGGTGGTGATCGCGATCATCGGAATCTTGATGGGCTTGGCGATCCCGGCTGTCAATTCCGCACGCGAAGCGGCGCGGCGCAATCAGTGTGGCGTGAATATGAAGAATCACGCGCTGGCTGCGGTTCTTCATGAAAACGCAAAAGGAAGTTTACCCGGGTGGATTCAGAAATTTGGCGAATTTGCTGACGGGGCAGCAGATCCTTCAGATCCCGACAATACCTACAGCACCGGGCATGTAAAGCTTGGAACTTGGGCGGTCGCTATGTTGCCATTTCTAGAGGCTCAGCCGACTTACGAACATTGGTCGGAAGACCGGTATCCGATCCTTACTGACAACAATCCAAGTTTCGGAGCATCAGGATTGGGCTTTCATCCCAATGCGGCACCAAATCTTGCGATTTTTCAGTGTCCAAGCAATTCAATCTCGGCGGGTGATCAGGGTAAGAATAGTTACATCAGCAATAACGGCGCTGTACCGATTGAGATCAGTGCCCCGCCATCATTTCAAGGCATCACGTTTGCAGAGTCGCAGGACAAAGGAAATGGAGCGATGAACGCAAAATACGTTGGGACCGGGTTACCGGCGATCACTCCCGCGAGTTTAGGACCCTACGCTGTTGGCCCGAAGGTCCAAATGGATGATTTTAAGGATGGGCTAGGAAACACCGTACTGTTCTCGGAAAACATTCAGGCTTATCCGTGGCACCGGGCAGGCTTGATTAACGCGGCTGATTTAGAGATTGGCGCCGTCCCAGGTGCCCTTGTCGATTACCCGCCAACTTCTCGTTACGTCCACGGATTGGTGTGGCATTACGAAGACATCAATCCTTCCGCGGGGATCGCTTGGAAAGATGGTGTGCCAACGGAAGTGAATTCCTATCATAAGATCAATGGTGGCGGCGCGACGACGCAGGAAGATATATACAACCTGACCATGGAAGACGCCGCTGCAGGAGCTGCTCAACCGAATCCTGAGGACATAGCGCGTCCATCCTCATCGCATTCTGACGGTGTCAACATTGGATTAGCCGATGGCTCTACGCGTTTCATCAATTCCAGCATCGACTATCGGGTCTATCAGGCGATGTTGACACCGCGTGGAAAAGGGAGCGACGTGCCGTGGCCCGAATTTATCTTGACAGACGAGATCGAGTAGTCGAGCGAATATCCTGGCCGAGATAATTCAGGCCGCATAAGTTGACCAAGCCGAGGTCGATTCGACCTCGGCTTTTCTTATGCGCTCGCAATGCCGTTTATTCCGGTTCGACCGCATGCACACGCGTTGTGGTGATCTTCGGAAACTTTGACGGCCAATCGGTTCAGTAAAACCCTGACGGCAGACGATCAGATCCATTAGCAAAGGGATCATCGACAACGCCTCGGCTCGCCAGGTGTTGGATTCGCTAAATCGTTGGCATGGATTGCCGGAAACCCCCGCCGTCCATCTGCCCGAGTCAAAGTCAACGTGACCGATACGATCCCGTCCTACCTGCGTATTCATCGCGGCCCCGATTCCGTCGATCCCTCCCCGACGGATCCGGGTCGCGATCCCATGGAAAAGTTCTGGCTCTGCTATGCCAACGCGACCCAGTGGCGCGTCGATCTTCGATCTGCGCACGAAGATGAACCGTTGGAGTTATTGCCAGTCGTCAGCGACAGCCTGGAGCAACCACCCGAGGTTGCGGTCAGCAAGTCGAATGCCGAGCGATTGGCCCGTTCCGCGATCGAATTAGCGACAGAACTACAATCAAGCCACGCCACCTTACGACGCCAAGAGGCCGAACTGGCCGCCCAGGCCGCAATCGTTGGCGGAGCCGTTGATCAACAATCGTTGGCCGATCGACTCGAGCAAACATTGGCTGATGTCGCGACAGCCTGCAGCTGTACGTCAGCGGCCATGTATTTGCTGGACGACGACACGGAGTACCTGAAGGCACGTTCGGTCTATGGATTACCGGTTCAACGATTGGCACAGCCGGCTCGTCTGCTCCGCGGAAGTCGTGGTGATCTGGAGGCGATGGTGCAGGGCGTCGTAACGATCAACGACCTGAGCGAAACTTCCATCGATACTTGGAACTGTCCCGAGTCGGTCGCGTCCGCGATTTGCGCCGTAATTAACGCAGATGATGTGCCGATCGGAACCCTGTGGTTGTTCAACGACAAGATTTCGGAATTTGGAGCCGCGCAGATCGCCGCTACCCGAATGGCGGCTTCGCAATTGTCATTGCATTTGCAAATCGCCAGTGCGCAGCCAACACCAGCGGATCGCGATCAGGCGCAGGTCATTCAGGAAGTTGCTGATTGGCAATGTGATTCCTTGCCGATTGGTTCGGCACTGGCCAAAGATTGGTTGGTTGACGGGATGATTGAATCGCCACGCAGTTGGGCTACCGGTTGGCATACCTGGGATGTCCTGCCAGACGGATCGTTGATGTTGGCGATCGGCGAAGCCGTTGATTCGAGTGCCAGAGGTGCGATGAGCGCAACGATCGCCCGTGCCGCAATGACTTCGCATCTGGGATATCGGCATTCGCCCAGTCAGTTGTTGCAACGAGTCAACGATACGCTGTGGCAAACCAGTACGTGTGAGCAGTTGATTTCGATGTTGTATGTCCGTGTCGATCCTGAAACCGGAGAAGGCGACTTCGCGGCCGCCGGCAAGATTTCAGCCATGATCGGAAGTCGCTACGGTTACCGGCCCTTGGTTGATGGCCGAACACAGCCGCTCTGTAGTGATTTCCGTGCCAGTTTCGTTAGCGATTCGTTCCGCATGATGCCCGGTGAAACGATGCTTGCCTTTGGTCCGGGAATGAGTGCCTCGGGTGCTTCCCAAAATCTGCTGGGCGACTGCATTCGATCGGCCATGCAAGACGGATCCAGAAGTCCTCTGGCGGCAATCCGAAGAACACTCGCCGGCTTCCCATTGGCATCAGAACGAGGGGCAGCGACCCTAATTCGGCTTAGCCAATAGTCCGTCCTTTGCATCGCTCGTGTGTACTCGGCAAGGCGTTGCTGGTAACGTGTAGCTGGTCGGGGCGAATCGCTCGCCTGATGATCGTTTCTTTGCCTCAACGTTCAAGGTGATCAGTGATGGACGCTCGTCGAGTGCTGGATCAATTACTGCGATCGGGAACAGAGTTACTGGACCAGGGTCGTGAGCAAGCGGAACAAACGCTTGGCGTCCCCGAGTCGGGACAGCAACGCGACGCGATGGTTTCTGGCCTGGGTAAGGGTGCGATTGCGGGCGGCCTGTTGGCGTTGATGTTGGGCACAAAAGGCGGACGCAGAGTTACCGGCAAAGTCGTCAAATATGGCAGTTTGGCAGCCTTGGCCGCCGGCGCTTACAAAGCGTTCCACGCTTGGCAGGATCAGCAGCTAGACGGATCTCAGGGAATGTCTATCAACGATTTGGACGATCAGTCTGGCGCAGGCCGTGGTCAGCTGCTGGTTCAAGCGATGATTGCCGCGGCGAATGCTGACGGCCACATCAACGAAGACGAACGAAAGACCATTCGCCAACAGATTGAACAACTGGGATTCAGCGACGACGCCGTCGTGATGTTGCAATCCGAATTCGCCGATCCGATGACCCCGCCAAGGTTGGCGGACCGAGTCGATTCCATGGCGGCCGCCTGCGAAGTTTATTTGTTGTCCCTGCTGGTGGTTAACGAAACGAACCCCACCGAACGAGCCTATCTAGCGAGACTAGCCGCAGCGCTAAGACTGCCTGTCGAATTGGTTGACGATTTGGAACGCCAAGCGTTCGCATAGAGAATCGTGTTCGCTTTGAGAGTTTCGTTGCCGATGGTGTTGTCGCAGTGGTGCGACGAAAAGCCTCATCAAATCGGTCAACGCCGTACACAGCGATTGTTTGAACATTGCCGCTGAAACCAGACGAGGACGAGAATTAGACAACCGGGTCGAGCCTTAGCATTGCAACCAGGATCCGATACAATCGCCGAACTCGCAAAGCGGCGTCGGCTCTACTGCTAAGCTCAACGAAACCGTGTCGCCAAGCTTGCTTCGGACATCGTGACCTGACTTTGATCTTTGCATTGAGTCGAGCGAGCATTCCAAAGCAAGTGAGCAAGCATGGACAACAAGGCTTTGCGTCCTGGCCAATACGATTACCAAGCTGAAGGAAATGATATGTCTGTTGAAGGCGTTTATGATTGCGTGACTGAATCCCCGATGGGCGCTCAAAACTCTGTTTTAACGGTGAGCGTTGACGGTGATACCATCACCGGTACCAACGAAGGTGCCACGGGTTCGATGGATATCGAGGACGGCAAAGTGGATGGAAACAGCATGACCTGGTCCATGAACATGAAGGTTCCAATGCCGATGAAACTGGAGGCTTCGGCCACCGTTGATGGTGACCAACTTACTGGAACCGTCAAGGCAGGCGCCTTTGGCGAAATGGCGATGACCGGAACGAAACGCAGCTAGCGTTTGTCCTGTCGCGCAATCGACTGACGCCGATCATTCTGCTGGGCTCCAGTAGATCCTATCGATCAAGATGCCACGAATGCTGACCACGACATGTGAGTTGCATTCGCTGAGGCCGGCGTCGCTAGACCTTTTTGACCAACGTCACCTCAGTACCTTTGTCGTTGAAGATCAACTCATCCGTAAAACTGGCCATCAAGACCAGTCCGCGGCCCGACTCGGTATCCAAAACCTTTGGATCTCCAGGGCCGGGGACATGATTCGTGTCAAAGCCCTTTCCCTGATCGCGAATCAAGACGCGAATCTCTTCCTTGCTGGCAGTCGCGACCACGTGTACTCTGACGGCTGCTGATATGGATCCGATTGCTTGCGTCGTTCGATCAGGTCGGTCGTCGCATCGTCGTAGACCAAAGCCCGATGTGCGGGAGTCACCGAGGGACCCAATTCCAGATTGCCTCGATACATCGCGTTGACCAACGCATGCTCGATCGCAACGCCAATTCGAGTCAAGTCGGCACTGCTAACCAATTCCATTCCAGAGACGACTTGGATCAAAAGTCCGACTAGCGGCGATATCAGGGACGCGTCGTTGGGCAGGTCAAATTCAAAGACATTTCTTTGTAACGTCTTGATCAGCTTGGAAAAACTCGCATCGGTACGAATGACGCCCAGTACGTCAGTAATCGTGTCGTTAAGCAAGAGTGCGCAGATGGTTTTTTGGAACGTAGCTGGCGGCCCCTAACTGGAGTGCCTTCGAGGCTAATTCTTCGCGAGCCTCGTGCTGTGATTAGGATCGCCGGGACATGGTCAAAATCAAGACTGATCCTTTCGACGAGTTCCAACCCGTTCATTTCGGGCATTTCCAGATCGGTAACCACCAGTTCGATCGGTTGCTGTTCGAGAGCGTCGACCGCCAGAGCACCGTTTGCGACATGCACGACATCGTGACCGCCTTCCTCCAACAACATGCGAATTTCGACAGCCTGCGTGGGACTATCCTCGGCGAGCAAAATCTTGGGCATTTGGCGAGACCTGACAGGGCTTGTGTAGCAGGCGGAGTCGCCTCAAATTCTATCAAGTTTGCGAGTCGCCGTTCTAATTCAATGATGGCAAGGTTCGGACGAATACCGTGATTTAGCCGAGACTTGGCGTGAAATCATCTTGCTTCGAAACCGATTCGGCGAACCTTGCCAGCAAGATTGCGACGTTTTCGAATGTCGCTAATGCGAGATGACTTCGACCGCCGAGTGCATGTAGCGATTCGGGATGGCAACCAATCCTGTCGCCACACCATCGCCGGAAATCTGCAAGGGCATTGGCGTCGTTCGGAGTCGCTCTGCCGATCGCCGCCAGTTGATAGGGAATCGAATTCGAGTCGCACAACTCGATCAAGCGCTGGGCGACTTTGGCATTGATGTTTGGACCGCGAAAGATGACCGGCCCGTTGCCAATTGCGATGTCACCTTGCTGATGTTTGTCGATCGTTGGGCAGTCGGTCGCGTGGGTAACATCGACCGCGATTGCGATCGATGGATCGATGCTGCTGGCGGCGGTCTTTGCGCCCCGCAATCCAATCTCTTCTTGCACCGTCGCAACGCTGTGCAAGTGACAAGCAAGCTTTGAATCACTGTCGGATGCCAGATCGCAACGCTTCCATGACCGTCCACATGCCCGATTTGTTGTCCATGCCGGGGCCGGTGACAAGGTCGCCGATCAACTGCTCGATACTTCAATTCCAAGCGTGATCGGGGTCGCCAACCCGGACCCGTGATTCGGCTTCCGCCTTATCCTTGGCTCCGATATCCAGCCACAGCTCTTCAAGTTCCACGACTTTGGATCGCTCTTTGGCTGACAGCAAATGAATCGGTTTGCGGCTGATCACCGCCGGCAGCGGACCAGAGCTGGTCCAAACGGTCATTGCCTGACCAATCAATTGCTGCGGGTCCCAGCCACCGATCGTTTGGGCATATAGAAATCCCGCTTCGTCGATGTACGAGATCAGCATGCCCAATTTGGTCGCTATGCCCGGCATACATCAGTCGCGGTCCCGTCGGGGTCGCCAGCCGACGCGATCAGATTCCCGTGGATATCGGTTCTGACGTGTTCCGCATGCGGTGCGATGTACCTGCGCACCAACTCTTGAATGGGTTCTTCGAATCCGCATGGGCTGGGAGTTTCGATCGCCTTGCGAAAAAACTTTCGAGCGACGGCATTGGGATCATGCGAGCTCGATTCGGTCTCGTTTGGATGAACCATGTGATCTTCGTTCCGTAGGTCGTTGGATGGACGAGCTGAATGAAATCTGAAGCGAGTCGATGACGAGGTTGACTTTGTCGGTTGCATCGAATTGGCAAGTTTCATGGGACCCTGAATCCCAATTGGCGGCACAGACGTTGCCAATCGGCCGGCCGGTGGTGAAGTTTCCAAAAAAGTTTTTTTGAATTCACTCGCGCCGAATCCATGGCACTTTTTGCCTGGCCGATGCGTCAGATTATGAAGGATTCGCGGGGATTTCACACCCTGCGACTTCGGTGTTCCATGCGGGCGATGTCACGATAGACCGGCAAACCGGTTGATACTGCTTGTTCCCGTTCAAACGCATTAAAGAGTTACCCCGGTTTTACTCGAAACTAACTCTCGGACCGAGATTCATTTGAGCTGGGTCAGGTCGCGGACTGTTTTACATGCCGCGGAATGGCCGTTGTAAGTTTTGAGTCAAAGTTCACCCAGGGGGGAATCTGGGAAAATACCGTTGAAGATCGACTCGGTTAACTTCGGATCGAAATCGAGCTTCAACAGTAACGCGGCGGCCGTAGCCGATCGCTCCGCGATGTATGCCTTTAACGGCAGTGACCGGTGCGCCCGGCGATGTTCGCCGATCGTTCGCAGCTTCTACCCCGCACCGCCATTTCGAAGGAAGTGGTAGCTCACAGCAATGTGGTGAGTCACATCATCCGATGTGATTCTGATTTACGTTTTTTTAACTTAGACCGCGAGGATCCCGCATGGCGAGTGTCGCAAGACGCAAACCGGCGTAGTTCAGACCCAAAGTCGAGACTCCGACCATGGATCTGCATGAAGCGACCCACCGCATCATGGCAGAGGCAACCGATCAGGACCGGTTGTCGGGAACGAGTATCAACGATGAAGAACTGCAAGAACAATGGGTACCGACGCACCATTGTTCGAGGGAATATGAAACGAGGCGTTATGGAGAACCTAATATGAAGGTCTTCACAACTGGACAGGTCGCTAAGATCTGTAAAGTAGCACCCCGAACCGTATCAAAATGGTTCGACTCGGGGCGTTTGAAGGGCTATCGCATTCCTGGATCACAGGACCGACGAATTCCGCGAGAATACTTGATTAAGTTTCTCAAGGAGCATGGCATGCCACTTGGCGACTTGGAAGACGAAGCGATGGCAAAGTGCCTGATCGTTGCCCAAGATCAAGTGCTAATCGAAAACCTTAAGCGAGAACTTCCACCTGAAAAATCTTTCAAGGTAGAAGTTGCCGCCAGTGGTTTCGAAGCCGGCATCCAAGCGGAAAGCTTCAATCCGGATTGTATCATCGTCGACTTTTCGATCGGCAAGATCGAAGCAGTGCAAATCTGCCAGAACTTGCGAAAGAATAACGACTTCACCGATATCATCCTGATCGCTCTGTTGCCCGATGATGGACAACCGATGAGCTTTGACCGCAGCAGTATCAACGAAACGTTCAAAAAACCGTTCGATGCCCACTTGTTGGCCGAACGACTACGAACCTTGGTCGGTACCAAGAAAGAATTGGTCTAACCACCGATCCTGAATGCCTCGTCAACAGGCGTCTCACATCCCCGCAGGTGTGAGACGTCTTTTTTCGTTTCTATGAGCTATTTCTTGCTCGCCCCGGTGACACCTCCGTCACCGAATTCAGTACACTTGATTGGCACTCTGCAACTCCGCGGACAAGCAACAGAACTGATCAACCTACTGCGACACGAGCGATGAATCCGGGCTGGACCGAATCGCCGGTGCGCTATTTATTCGCGATCCTTGAAAGGAACGTCTGTCATGTATAAGTCATTGAAAACCTTTTTCCCGCTCGGATTGCTGGCCGCATTCGCGCTATCCGGGTGCGGTGGCCAGCATGCTGATCAAACCGCCGCGGCACAGCCGAGCGCAAACCAGCGGCAGCTGCGACCAGTAGCGAACCAGCAGCCGATCGAGATGACAGCGGATTCCACCGATGCAGGGCAGCCCGCAGGGAAGAAACTGACTGCACGTGATCGAATGGAGCAAATGAAAGAGCAAATGCAGCGAGCGATTCAAACCCGAAGTGCTTGGGCCGGCTCTGGAAGAAAGCTTCGCCAATTTCCAGGAAACATTGACTGCAATTACCGATAAAGAATCAGCAACGGAAGCATTGCCGAAAGCTAAAAGATTTCTCTATCGGCAATCACGCAGCTGAATGCTTTCGTTCCCATGGTTCCACCAGAATCGCGTTCGATCATTGTTGAAAAAATGAATGCCGCTCGTGGTTCCGCTAGAGAAATCAATCGAGCAACTGAAGGAGAATGAAGAGGTAGCAGCGGTCATCTCGCCGGTACTAGACGGAGCCATGATCTATTACGGGATGGTCGTAGACAAAATGTCTGTGCAACCTGAGAGCAAAGATGATTCAGAAACGGAGTCTGACGACAGTACCGAGTCTGCGACGGAGGCGGAGACAGCTGATCGAATAAAGCACGCTTGCGAGTGATGCCTGTCACTGAGTTCGTCGCGTCCGTTCGTCGGAGGTCACCCTGAGCCAGTTCATCCCATTTCGACGCCGACTGGCAACGCTCACATGGTCGATGTGTCAACCAAGGACGTCACGGTACGCCGTGCCGTTGGCGAGTGGCGACGTGAATGATGTGTACGGCGACAGCCGAAATGATTCGCGGTGGGACTGCGAAAAAGGGCGATGTCCTGGGTGTGGCCCGGATCGCTGGCGATTCAGGCGACCAAGTTGACCCAGCAATTGATTCCCCTGTGCCATGCGATTCCGATCGAAGCCGTTTCCGTTGATTTCCACTGGCCCGAGTCCAACTCCGCTGCCTTGGCATTGCTGCGTTGCAGGTCGAAGTTTGTACGACGTCGAAAACCGGCGTCGAAATGGAAGCGATGACTGCGGTCTCCGTTGCCTGTTTGACGGTCTACGACATGATCAAGTCGGTCGATCGAGAAGTTTCGATTGGTCCAATCCAATTGCTGGAAAAGTCGGGGGGAAAGTCGGGGGAATTTTGTCGCACCCCGCCGGGCCAGAGTTAATGGGGGCTGACCAATCGCGGGTACTGCAGATAGGACTGTTGTTCCCACGGAAAACGTGCGACGGCATCACGGACGGTCATTGTCACCCAAAATCCCCAGATTTGAGCAATTCGAAATGGATTCGACCTCCGCGATCGACCCGCGACGCTTCGAACCTCTGGAAGGGGCAAATCGGCCGCCAAAGTCAAGAACACGCGTCTTCGGCAACGACGCCTTCATTCCTGGACCGCATGTACGGTCCGATCGTTCACCCGTTAAAACAGGTCGAACGACGGCTTCATGAAGAACTTCAAAACCGCGATGATTCTTTGTCTCTCGTACTGCGACACGGGACCCAACTTGGGGGCAAGCGGCTTCGTCCGGCGATGTTGCTATTGGCCGGACAGGCGACCGGGATCATTGACCGGCGACCACTTGTCCTGGCGACGGTTGTCGAAATGGTACACACGGCGACGCTGGTTCACGACGATGTTCTGGACGACGCCGAAACGCGACGTCATGTTCCGACCGATCAATGCTAAATGGAACGGACACACTAGCATTTTGCTGGGCGACTATCTGTTCGCCCAAAGTTTCTATCTGGCCGCAACGCTGCCATCGACCGAGGCCTGTCGTTGGATTGGTCAAGCGGCCCGATTGGTCTGTGAAGGCGAATTGCGTCAGGTGTTGCAGCGAGACGCTTTAGATTTGGACGAATCGACCTACATCGATTTGATTCGCGGCAAAACCGCCGAACTCTGTCGTGTCTCTTGCCAGCTAGGCGCAAAGTTTTCCGGAGCAAGCGATCAGACGGTTGCATCGTTGGGTGACTTTGGCGACTCGGTCGGAATCGCGTTTCAAATTGCCGATGACTATCTGGATCTGTGGGGTGACGACCGTACCGTTGGCAAGACTTTGGGTACCGATATTGGTCAGGGCAAGATGACCCTGCCAATCATTCGGCTACTGCAAACCACCACGGCAAACCAACGTGCTGACATTGTGCGGATTCTTACTGGCCCGGCAGCACGAGCGATTGGATCTGATTCGTCCCTACCTGGATAACAGTGACGCACAGACAGTACACGCGGCGAATCGCGGAATCTTTTCGTGACCAAGCAATCGAGTCTCTGAGTGGATTGCGGGTCATTCGCCTTCGCGAACCTCGCTCGAGTCAATCGCCGCTTTCAGCGTCGATCGAAGATTTTGAATTCCTGACGCATTAACGCTTGCGGCTCGGTCATGCTCCACGGATCGAGCGCTTCGGTCAGCGTTTCTTCGGGCAGGATCCCTTTTTCAAGACACAGTTCGCGGATCGTTTGACCGCTGGCGAATGCTTCTTTGGCAAGCTTGGCTGCTTGTTCATAGCCGATCAACGGATTCAGGCTCGTGCACATGGACAAGCTCTGTTCGACCGCAGCCTCGCACGACTCCTCATTTGCTTCCATTTCATCGACGCAAAATTCGACAAATGCTTCGACACCCTGGCTCAACAAATGGATGGATTCGAGTCGATGTATGAGCCATGACCGGCATCATGATATTCAATTGGAAGTTTCCACCTGCGGCTCCACTGACCGTCATGCAAGTGTCATTGCCAATCACTCGGGCAGCTAACTGCATCATCGATTCGCACATCACAGGATTGACCTTGCCGGGCATGATCGAACTGCCAGGTTGTCGAGTCGGCAATTTGACTTCGTAAAAACCGCAACGTGGACCACTACCCAGCCAGCGGATGTTGTTGGCGACATTGAACAGGGTTTGCGCAATGCACTTTAATTCGCCATGGGATTGCACCAGCGCATCACGCTGCGCATTCGCTTCGAAATGATTGGCTGCTTCAACGAACGCAATGCCTGTTTTTTCTGCTAGCACCGCCGCAACGCGCGATCCGAACTCGGGATGAGTATTGATTCCGCTGCCAACCGCTGTACCACCGACCGGCAATTCCAACACGGCGTCGCGGGCGGCTTCGGCCCGAGCGATCGACAGTTCCAATTGTCGTGCGAACCCTCCAAATTCTTGGCCCAGGCGCAACGGCGTCGCATCCATCAGATGCGTTCGACCAATCTTGATCACCTTGTCCCACTTGGCCGCTTTATCCGCCAACGCCTGGTGCATTCGACGCAAGCGCCGGCAACAGCTGCGTTTCAATTTGCACGGCAGTTGCTACATGAATTGCCGTCGGAAACGTGTCGTTGGTACTCTGCCCCATGTTCACGTGATCATTCGGATGGATCAGTTTCTCTTCGGCCATTCGATCACCGCCGGCGATTTCGGTGGCCCGATTACTGATCACTTCATTCACGTTCATATTGCTGCTGGTGCCGCTTCCGGTTTGAAACACGTCAATCGGGAACTGGTCGACCAACTTTCCTTCGGCGATTTCGCGTGGCTGCCTGCAACATGGCGTCGACTTGTGAATCGACCAGTCGGTTTTTGCCGGTCTTCGGTGAGTTTGCCGAGATCACGATTGGCGACGCCACAGGCGTATTTCACCAGCCCCATTGCCGACACCATGGCTGGCGGCATTCCCCAGCCACTGATCGGAAAGTTTTCGACGGCTCGTTGAGTTTGCGCACCGTAGTAGGCATCAGCCGGTACGCGGACGTCGCCCATCGAATCGTGTTCGGTTCGGAAGTCGGACATAGTAGGAAGGTAATAAGAGTGTGGGAATCGGAAACCAAGGATTGAATCGCTATGATAGGGTCACGCCGTTTTCTCGGGAGGGTGAGTGGTTGCGGGACAAATCGTGTTGTCGATCCCAAATCAGCAGGCTTTTTCGAACGCATCAAGCCACCCGCACAATCGGCATGACTGTTCAACGAGTTAAGGTCGCTATGACTGTTGCCGGTTTCGGGTGTCCTTGACGAAATGTACCTGGGTTGGTCACACGAAGTGAGCAAGCTTTGTCGATAGCAACTTGTGACCACCTGACGTCAGGTGGGCCATATGCGCCGCCACACGCCGGTCAACCTCGAATCCTCCCAGGGACTCGTATTGGGTCTGACACGAGCATGAACGGAGTGAACAGAAACAGCCAAACGCTGTCGAAGGGAACTTCAGGTCACGCTTCGAGAAAGGCCAGTCGGGCCGCTCGGACGTGTTGCGGCTCACAGGTGGCAACAACCTTCCCAAAACCTAAATCCATGGAGATATCACGATGCGTCGTGTAATCGTTCCTGCTCTGTTGGCAATCGCCCTGGTTGCAACAAGCACGACCACCGCTAACGCTGGTCTATTTGACAAATTGTGTGGCAACAGCTGTGACAGCTGTTGCGACGTTGAACCCGCTTGTGGCTGTGAAGCGGCTTGCGAACCAGCCTGTGGCTGTGAAGTAGCTTGCGAACCAGCTTGCGGTTGCGAAACCGATTGCTGCGACAGCGGTTGCGGTAGCAAAGGCGGTTTCCTGAAGCGACTGTTCGGCAAGCACAACGTGGCTGCGACAGCTGCTGCGAGCCAGCTTGCGGATACGAAGCTCCAGCTTGCTGCGAGCCAACTTGCGGTTGCGAGCCAGCTTGCGAACCAGCTTGCGGTTGCGAAACCGATTGCTGCGACAGCGGTTGCGGTAGCAAAGGCGGTTTGCTGAAGCGACTGTTCGGTAAGCACAACCGTGGCTGCGACAGCTGCTGCGAGCCTGCTTGCGGTTGCGAAGTTATCGAGCCAGCTTGCGGATGCGAAGCACCTGCTTGCTGCGAGCCAACTTGCGGTTGCGAAGCAGCTTGTGAGCCAAGCTGCGGATGCGGAGCATAAGCATTGAATTCAGTTTCGACTGAATCTAAAACAACGAATCCCCGTCAGCGTCGTTGCTGGCGGGGATTTTTTTGTCTTTAGCCGATGGCGGCAATGGCAGTAACGCCAAGCCGAGTCCTTGATAGGTTCGATTGAATTGATCCACAAAATCCGCAGCTCGATTCCGGGGCAGACGAATGACGCCAACCTGACAGCCCTCCATCGCCACGATCGCGTCGCAAACGCCAGGCCCCCGATTGCTGCTGCTTTGATCCTCGTTCACGGCTTCATTCCACCTCGCCACGCCTCGGAAGGATGTGGAAAGCCAAGCTGCTTTTCGACGCGATTGAACGGCGGTTGACCGGCGACGTACCGCTCAGGTTACAGCAGACCAAGTCGGTCGTGTCATCGATTCGCGCGCTCGCTTTGAGCACCAACATGGGGCGTGATGATCACCTTCGGATCGTCCCATAGCGGACTCTCAGCCGCCAGCGGCTCGACCTCCGTCACATCCAGCCCGGCCCCGGCCAAATGCCCGCTGGCGAGCGCATCCACTAAAGCGGATTCAACCACGACACCGCCCCGCGCGACATTGATCAGATAGCTGCCCTGGCCGCATCTCGGCAATCAGTGCGCGATCAAACAATCCCGCTGTTTGCCCGTTCAATGGCAACGCCAGTACAACGATGTCACTGGCATGCAGCAGCTGCTCTAGATCACCGGCGTCCCACAGTTGATCGACTTCGACCGGCTTGTCAACTGGATAGTAGTCGGTCGCGACGATCCGCACGTCCCAGGGTTCAAGCATGCGAGCAATCATGCGACCGTTGCCCCCCAAGCCGACGATGCCTACGGTCTTCCCCCGTAAATCGTCGGTCGGCAAACGAATGAATTCGCGTTTCGCTTCGGCCCGAAAAAACCGAGGAAGTCCACGTAGCAATCCCAAGGTTAGGGCCATCGTCTGTTCGGCGACCTGCGGCGCAAACAGACCCGATGCACTACTGACCAATATGTCGGAATCAATCACCCCAGGTACCAGGCAATGATCCAGTCCCGCCGCTGAAGATTGAATCCACTTCAATCGATTCGCCGCCAGCACACGGTCCCAATCGACGGGCACCTTGGCATGGCCGACAAAAATATCGGCCGATGGCAGCAGCTGATCGATTCGCTCTTGTCCCGCATCAACGATCTCGCGCATCGGGCATCGCCGCCTGAATTTGGTCAATGTGACGTTGCTGAACAGGGTAGCAAAGGACAATGCGCATTGAATTCGCGATCAGTTAAGCTATGCAATTAGGCGTAGACGGCTGGATTCGTAAGATGACGATTCGAATCGCCGCGTTTCGCCATTCTCAAGTGTAACCCTCAAAATGTATCGAGCCGAGTTGTGATCGCGAAGTCGTCTGACCGAAGCCGATACTGGTTCATCGCATTGGCAATGGTTCTCCTGTCACAGACTTCCGTCGCTGATCAAACGTTTTCTGACCAGAAAATCAAGGCGGCGTTTATGGATTGCCATGACGGTTACAGCAGCGACGAACTGTTGATTCGCGATGAACTGCGCGACTGTTTCCTGAATCGCTTGGGCAACGGTGCTGTCTTGGCTGATGACGATCAACGAATGGTTCTGCTGACTTTGCTAAAGCTTCGCAAGACTGGCAAGCTGGACGTCAGCGCAACCAAACGAGGAAAGCCCGTTTCACCTGCCGTGCAACCTGTCGCGGAGATCGCCTCGCGGGTGGTCACCGATCGACATCGAATCACTTCCGACACGATGTTGGCAGACCCTCTGTTCCGCCGCGAACTGCAAAGGGAGGCTGAACTGATTTCGCCAGGAATTGAAGCTTATGCGGTCCGCAAGTCGGTATTGTCACTCCGCAAGAAGCGTGAATTGCGACCGGAGCTGGTTCTGCAGGTTGCCCAGTGGGGGCGGAAAATCTCCACACAAACGCTGGCGGAATTGCGTCAAAGTCTGGCGGCTGGCAAAACACCAAAACGTCCAGGCGTCTATCTGTTCCGTAACCCCGATGGCTATCTGTATGTCGGCGAAGCGATCGATTTGTCGGCTCGCCTGAACCAACACCTGTCCGAAAGTGACAATAGATCACTGGCCAAGTATCTGGCCGGCGACGATGCCGCATTGGTGACGGTTGAACTGCACGTGTTCGATTCAGATTCGCCCGCGGCCAAGGTCAGGGTCCGTCGAGCCTATGAGAGCGAGCTGATCCGGAGCCGGAACCCCATGTTCAATGTCCGCCCCTAGCGCGAGAACAGTGTCCGCCCCTAGCGCGGGAAGATTTGGCTCGAATCGTCCCGCCGACTCGGAGGATATCAGAATAAAACCGCTTCAAACCGTCGATTGGCGTTGACGATTCGGCCCAACATTCGCAAAATCCCAGGGCGAGCATCAAACTGGTGCTCTAAGTGGGAGAAATTGCCGCCAAACGAACGGTTGTTTGGGCCAGGTGATATTCGCCAAACCACCCGACCATAGGAAGTCGTGACCCGATGGGTAAGAAATCAAAGCGATATCGAGCTGCGCTCGAAAAACAGCCTAAAACGCCTCTCCCCCTACCCGAGGCGGTTGAGACGCTGAAGAAGTACGATTCGACCAAGTTCGATCAGACGGTCGAAATCCATATGCGGCTGGGTGTCGATCCCAATCAGGCCGATCAAATCATTCGCGGCAGCCTCGTGTTGCCCAACGGAATTGGCAAGACTCAGCGAGTTGTTGTGTTTGCCAAAGGTGACGCTGCCAAAGCAGCCGAAGAAGCGGGGGCTGACGAAGTTGGCCAAGAAGATTTGGCCAAGAAGATCAAGGATGGCTGGACAGACTTCGACGTCTGTATCGCCGCTCCCGACATGATGGGCTTGGTTGGACCACTTGGTCGTGTCCTCGGTCCGCGAGGCTTGATGCCCAGTCCACGCGCTGGAACGGTCACACCCGACGTCGCGAAAGTCGTCGGCGAATACAAGGCTGGAAAAGTTGAGTTTCGTAACGACAAAGGCGGCAATGTCCACGCGATGGTCGGAAAGATGAGTTTCGAAGCACCGAAATTGGTCGAGAACATCACCACGTTTATGAAGTTCATCGAAGGCATGAAACCACAGACGATCAAAGGCACCTACATCAAGGGTGTCGCTATCTGTGGAACCATGAGTCCCAGTGTCCATATTGCTTCGTAAAGCCAACAACCTTTCACGATAGATTTAAGCGATGAGTAAATACGTCAAAGACCTGGTGACCCGGGACATTCGCAATCGACTGGAAGGCATCGATGACGCGGTGCTGGTCAGCTGTGTCGGTATGGATGCCAATACGACCAACGAACTGCGTAGTGAGCTTGATCAAAAAGACATCAGAATGATGGTCATCAAGAACTCGCTGGCCCGCAGAGCGACCGAGGGAACTCCGCTGGCCGTTGCTTTCGAAGGCGCGACCGGTCAAATCGGTGTTTGCTGGGGCTCAACTGATTTCGTTTCCCTCGTTAAAGAGGTCGTGAACCTCGATAAAGACAAAGGAAAATACGAGAGCTTTGTCGCCGGTGGCGGCGTCATGGATGGCGAAAAGCTAGACGCCGATGGGCTGAAAGCCGTCAGCAAGTGGCCTAGCCGCGAGGAACAAATCTCGTTGCTGGTCGGTCAAATCCTGGGTCCTGGATCGCAGCTATCGGGTGCCATGCTTGGTCCGGGCAAGATGCTGAACAGTCAAATCAAATCCAAAGGCGAAGGCGACGAGTAGTCTGCCAGAAGCCATTACCTTCCAACCAAATCAACAACTGTTTTTGAGGTATTAGAAATGTCCGAAGAATCCGCAGTCTTGGAATTCAGTGCTGAAACCAAGAAGATGGGCGACCAAATCGCCGAAATGACCCTGAAGCAAGCCAAAGAGCTAAGCGACTACCTGAAGGAAGAGCATGGCATCGAGCCGGCTGCCGGTGGTGGTGCTGTCGTGATGGCTGCTGCTGGTGATGGTGCGGGCGCGGCTGCTGAAGAGCAGACCGAGTTTGACGTTGTCCTGACCGGTTTTGGCGACAAGAAGCTGAACGTCGTCAAGGTTGTCAAGAACCTGACAGGCGCTTCGCTGATGGAAGCCAAGAAAATGGTCGAAGGCGTTCCAGCAACCTTGAAAGAAGGCGTCTCGAAGGAAGAAGCCGAAAAGGTCAAAGCCGAACTCGAAGAAGCCGGTGCCTCTGTCGAACTAAAGTAGTTCGACAGACCTCGTCTTTCATTCAACGGCGATCCGCGGGCTTCTGCGCGCCTGAATTGATCTTCACAAACGCATCTGCGCGCTCAGCCCGGGTGCGTTCGTTTATGCGCGAAAGCCTTGTTCCAGGCTGATTCCGAAGGGCAAGAGATTTGGCTTTCGCTGCAGCCTTCTCGATGACCGTCGATCATTCGAAGTCAGTCCTCCCGCGCAGCAGAGAGCTAGCTTCTACGTACTTGGTTTATGCGGCGCTAGCCTTGTGGTCACACGCATTGGGACCAACCAATCAAGATCGATACATCCAGCGATCACCAGGCATGTACCACCCTTGATGTGTCGGCCGACATCTCTACATTACTCCTGTGACGATTGCGCAATTTAGGCAATGTCAGATGTTCAATGTTCCCCGCGCTGAACTACGAGCCTGTTTAATTGCTTTTAGCTCTTGTGGGGTCACAAATCCTTCTAGGAAAAGTAAGCGATAAGCGAATTATCATGATGAACCTTCGTAAAGACTTGTTGGTAGCGATCGCAATGGCAGTCGCGTTTCTGTTCCATGCCAATCCTGTAGACGCTGGTGGTTACGGGAGCTCGGGCGGCGCAGCGGTGCAGGGGGGAGCTTCGACCGGAGGCTATGGAAGTAGCGGCGGAAGCTGGGGTGGATCGGTCGGCGGTCGTTACCACGCAATGTTGCACACCCACCATGCCAGAAAGCTTGCCCGTCGAGCTGCCCGTCAAGCCGCGTACGGAAGTGGTGGAGGCAGTGTTGGCGACTATCACGGTAGCGGCGGCGGAAGTATCGGCGGTCATCGGCTACGCCACCGTCTCGGCGGCTCCGTTGGCGGATCGTATGGCGGCTCCGTTGGCGGTTCGAGCGGCGGGTGGGTTGGCGGATCGAGCGGCGGCAGAGGCTGGTAGTTGGCAGCCCGGTTCTCCGTCAATGATCACCGGCTCTCCGTCAATGATCAATCGACGCGTCGCAGAAGTCGCAAAGCGTTCAGAGGAACCGAATCGTTGCCAATCCGACTACTTGTCGAAGCAAGACGCTCAGAACACTTGCGCAAACTACCGCTTAAACGCACCGGCGGGCCAGGAGAGTGTTTGTTCGACGACTCTCTGGCGAGCACTAGGAGCAGCGCTGACTTTAAACGCTAGTTTTCAATTGCTTGATAAACGATCGGTTTAACGACCGCTTCCGCCTGGAATGAAAATGGCTGGCGCTGAGTCATCACGACCACGGCCAAATCGTCCTTAGGGCTAAGCCAGAAATGAGTCGATGCGGCCCCGCCCCAACCCAATTCGCCGATCGGTACCGGCGACGAGGCAGATGTTTCGGCGTAGACCACCGAAAACCCTAGCCCGAATCCAACGCCCTTTCGTTTCAGTCCCTGCATCACGACGTCCGGAGCCGATTCCGGAAGCTGATTTTGCCACATTTGTTCGACCGTTTCTGGTTTCAACAGCCGCACGCCATCCAGTTCCCCTTTGTTCAATAACATCTGACAAAACCGGATGTAGTCGCCGGCCGTCGAAACGCCGCCGCCCCCCCCAGAGAACAGTTTGGGTTGTCGCAGGTAGGGACTTACCTTCGCATCATCGCCAACAACCAGCGTCGAACCATCGGTGTCAAGCTTGTAGTTGTTGACGAAACGCTCATGGTTTTCCGGTTTGACAAAGAATCCGGAGTCTTCCATTTTCAGAGGCTGAAAAATATTCTCGTCAAAGAATTTGTCTAGCGTCTGCCCGCTCGCTACCTCGATCAATCTGCCCAACACGTCGGTCGAAACGCTGTAGTTGAAATGGGTACCCGGTTGGTGCAAGAGTGGTTGTTTCCCGATCTTTGCAACGGTCGCGGCCAGGTCGGCAAAGGGAGCTAGGATCATGGCTTTTCGGTACTGCTGGTCAACATAGCTGTTGCCAAAGAATCCGTAGGTGTATCCAGACGTGTGACGAAGTAAGTCGCGCACACTCACTTCTCGGGTGGCTGGTTCCAATTTGACATCGTCCCCTTCGCCACTGACGTAGACCTGCGGACCGGCCAGCTCCGGAATGTATTTGCTAACGGGATCGTCCAGCTTTACTTTTCCTTGTTCGACCAACATCATCACGCCGACGCTGGTGATGGGTTTCGTCATCGAATAGATGCGAACGACTGAATCGGTTGCCATTGGTTTCTTCGCTTCCTTGTCGGCAAATCCAACCGCTTCGTTCAATACGATCTGCCCCTTACGTGCCACCGTGACGATTGCACCGGCGACCTTGCCGTCATCGACTAGCTTCTGTAACGCCTCTGGTACTTTCGACAACGTCTCCTGTGACATGCCGACCTTTGCCGGCTCGGTTGTCGGCAGTGCCGACCGCTCGGCCGTCGCCGATTCCTGGGCCGAAACGAAATGGAGGGGCAAACAAAACAACAGTGGGATCAAATACAATCGCATCTTAGGGCTCCGACGATTATGGACGGGGGCGTGAAGTCGCACTCAAAATTGTAGTCGCTCTGCACGGCGTCGTGACGCCAAGCCAATATCGAGTAAAGATTTACGATTATCGGGCCAACTACGCAAACTGCGTCGCCATAGACATGAGATCCTTCTTCAATTCGACAGACGTTAACTTGTCCGTCTTGGCCACTTTGTGCCAGCAACAGGCGAAGGCGGACGACTATCCGAACGCTGTCGGCGTCACTGACAACATTGTCATTTACGATGTTGGCGTTTTTTCGGGCGATCGCGAGTTCGACTTGAAATCTGAATTGGCTAACTGTCTGAAAGATGGCCCTGGCGTGTTCATTGTTCGTGGCGCCTACGAAGATTTGTCCATCATCGATCGGTGTACCGATTTATTCGCTCGGATTGTCCACCAAGAGAATCAGGCAGGCCAAACTCAGGGGGACCACTTCGGCAGCAACGAACGGATCTGGAATTCGCTGCAGAAGACCTGCATAAAAGACCCCGAGCTGTTCGTCGAGTATTATGGCAATTCGGTTCTGCGAGTTGCATCGGAGTCCTGGTTGGGAAAGGGTTATCGTGTCACCGCCCAGATGAACAACATCAAACCGGGCGGGGCCGCACAATCTGCTCATCGCGATTATCACCTCGGTTTTCAGCCCGCCGAAAACATCGCTAGTTTTCCTTTGCATGCCCAAGTGATGTCGCAGTTCTTGACGCTCCAGGGGGCGATCGTTCACACGGAGATGCCTGTAGAAGCCGGTCCAACCTTGTTGCTTCCCTTTTCCCAACAATATCCGCTGGGCTACCTGGCAAGCTCGCACACCGAATTTTCCGATTACTTCGCCGAGCATCACGTTCAGCTGGCACTGGGCAAGGGCGACATGCTGTTCTTCAATCCAGCCTTGTTCCATGCTGGTGGCCGCAACGATACGAGCACAGATCGGATCGCCAACCTAATTCAGGTTTCATCTCCGTTTGGACGTACGATGGAAACGCTAAACAATCGATTGATGATTGAAGCTGTCTACCCTATTTTGCTGAGCCTGAAGGGAACGAGTCCGACCGCGGAGCAAGTGATCCAAAATGCGATTTCCGTCGTAGCCGACGGGTATTCGTTTCCAACCAATTTGGATTCTGATCCACCGATCAACGGCAACGCGCCTGACAACCAACAACAATTGGTGCGTCGATCGCTGGCCGAATCGCAAAGTTTGGAAACCTTGCAGCAGCGTCTGGATCGCTACGATCGACGTAGAGATGCGTAGCAAGTCCAGTGCCAGAGAGTCGATGGAGGCCCAAAGAGTCGATGGAGGCCCAGATAGTCGATGGAGGCGATGTTGTGAAATCAATGCATTGGCTGCCAACAGGCCTATGCAGGACCCGAATACAGGAAATCGACAGACCCTTAACGAAGCGGAAACGACATGACCATCCGAGCATTCATTGGAACAGTGTTTGTCCTGTTACTGAGCGCAAACATTGCGGCTCAGCCGGCGAGTGCTGATCAGACAGTTGAAATCGACGAATTGGCCCAGGCTTTTCGAGACGGCCACAAGATCCCCGGTCTAAGCGTCGCGGTCGGTCACCGGGGAAATGTGGTCTACGCCAAAGCCTTCGGACTCTCCGATTTAGAAAACGCAGTCAAGGCCACCGAGGACACGGTCTTTCGAACCGCTTCGATCGCCAAACCGATCACAGCCGTGGCGGTGTTGCAACTAGTTGATCAGGGGAAAATTGGTTTGGATGATCCAATTCAAAAACACTGTCCGGAGTTTCCGACGAAAGACCGCGAACTGACCGTCAGACAACTCCTGTGTCACCAGGGTGGCATTCGTCACTACAAGTCGCCCGGCGAAGCAACTGGCACCAAGCACTATGGATCCATTGGCGAATCGATCGAGCTGTTTGCTGAAGATCCGTTGTTGTTTGAGCCAGGCACGAGGTTTTCTTATACAACCTACGGATACTCGTTGCTCGGTCGGGCTGTGGAAACTGCGTCGGGCAAGAGCTTCCGCGAATACCTGCAGGAGAACATTTTCGACCCTGCTGAGATGGAAGATGCTGGATTGGATGACACCTTTAGGATCATTCCCAACCGCACTCGTGGCTACGTTCTGATCACGGTCTCGAACTACTTCGCACTGCCCCTGTCCCAGCGAAAGCAATTGAAGCTTGGCCAAGTCGTGAATTGCCAACTACACGATACGAGCATGAAGGTTCCCGGCGGTGGTTTGATATGCACGCCCACTGATCTGGTCAAGTTCGGCCAAGAAATGTTGGCCGACAAGCTAATCAAAGCGGCAACCAAAGAAATCGCCTGGCAAAGTCAAAACACAAGCGAGGGAGAATCGACCGACTACGGGCTTGGTTGGCGAGTCATCAATGACGGTGTGACAACGATCTCCCATTCCGGCGGCCAGGCCGGAACATCAACGATTCTAGGGATCGTGCCTGAGCAGGACACCGTAGTCGCTGTGATGAGTAACCTGCAGGGTTCGCCGGTGACTCAGCTCGCGCTGCAAATCGGTGCCAAATATGCAGAGCTCATTGGAAAGTAATTGCCATCCAGTCACAAATCGACATTGGGTGGTCAAAAATTTCCGCCGGCCGATCCGTCGCGGTAGCTTACTCCGATCTTATCGCTAATAAATTGGCGGCGATCACAACCATGCCGCCAACCAACAACGGAAGGGTGAAGGTTTCATTCTCATACGACACCAAACAAAGCGCGCTAAGCATTGCCGGCAATATCATGGCGAACGTTGACGCGAAAACTGGTTCGAGCGTATAGATGATTCCGGCTTGAACGGCCGAGACGGCTGGTTGATGTTCGTTCATCCAAGCGAATGCGACCAACGCTGGAAAGATCGCCAGAATAACGATCAATCCGAAGAAAGCTGGTTCGATCCCCAATGCGATCCAATCGCCAATCGCCGCCTGATCACTCCCGGTCGGCAATGCATACAAAGTGATCCCCAGCAATAACCAGCCGCAGACGGCTGTGGTGGCAAGAACTGATGGAGTGAACGCGGCGGAGTCTAGTTGGTTACCAAACCAATCGATCAAGATGATCTGTACAGCAAAAAACACGGCACCCAGAACAGTTACCGTATCCCCAATCGTCCACCGGGCCAGCGCGTTGTCGGCAAACGCAATTCCATTCGTATTGATGCGAATCAAATCGGTCAAAATTGATACGCCCAACATCGCGATTGCGCCGGCCATCAAAACGGCAACACGCGGGACACTTCGGCTCAGGGTCGTCGTCATCAACGGAACAAACACAACGGTTAGACTGGTCAAAAATCCGCTGCGTGAAGCTGGGATGGTAGCCAGTCCAACCACCTGCATGATCAGGCCGAGGAAGAACGCGAATCCGATCGCAATGCCCGCAATGAGGTGTTCCCTTCGGACCCGACGCGCGACACCTGGGAAGAAAGGGAGGAACAGTAAGAAGGCAATCGAGAACCGCAAGGAGACCATCCAGGCAGCTGCCGCTAATCGAAACTCCATGGGTGCATCATCGACGGATTGTCCGAACTGCTGATCGATTTGCATCGTCAAGCATTTGGTCATCGGAAAAGATGTACCCCAGATCGCCGTCACTAAGACTAGAAAAATGATCGCCCGTTTGTGCGCCGTCATAACACTCCAAGACAAACCCGTTCGCCGATGACTAAAAACTCATAGGCGTCAGAATAGGGTAAACTCCCATTTGCACCAGGCGATCGTACAGAATCAATGAAGAGATTAGAACGTGGCCGATTCCGACAGCATTACCGATTGGGTCTGTCAGCTTCGTGACGGCGATTCGGCAGCGATCGAAAAACTATGGGAACGCTATTTTGGTCAGATGGTGACGCAGGCCAGGCGAAAAATGGAAGGGGCGAACCGCGTTGTTGTCGATGAAGAAGACGTCGCTCTGAGTGCGTTCAAGAGCTTTTGTGTTGCCGCGAAAGAGGGCAGATTCCCGCGATTGCATGATCGCAACAGCTTGTGGCCATTGCTGATGTCGATCGTGGCCCACAAGTCGGTCGATGCCATCCGCCATCAAAACCGTCAGCGGCGCGGCGGCGGCATGACTGGGGCAGAAGGTAAACTGGTTCCATCGCTGAACGAACTTGTATCGAGTGAACCGTCCCCTGAGACCGCGGCTATGATTGCCGACGAAGTTCAAGCCGTGCTGACGCGTGTGGCGAAAATCGAGGACACCGACCTGCAGCAGATCGCTCTTATGAAGCTCGAGGGATTCGGCAATGACACCATTGCGAATCAATTGGGATGCGCAAGGCGGACCGTGGAACGAAAAGTAAACCTGATTCGCCGTTTGATGCTTTCGAAAGTCGATCATGCGCGATGAACATTCCTTCGTTTCGTTGACCGACGAAGACTGGATCGCAATCAATGCTTGTTGCAACCGATTCGAACAGCGGTGGAAAGCGGGTGAACCGGTTGCAATCGCTGAGTGTCTAAAGCCGTTGCCAGCGAAGCTTCGCGCGGCTGCCGCGATCGAGCTGATCGGAGTCGATGCCGATTACCGTTGGAAGTCAGGCCAGTCGGTTGACATCGCCGACTATCAAACTCTGTTTCCAGATCTTGCTGCATCGCGGATTAAGCATGCACTCGCTGGTTCGCAAGCTGACGGCTTTCGGGTTGGCGCGCAGGTCGGGCAGTACAAGCTGCTTGAACCCATTGGCAGTGGCGGTATGGGAGCGGTCTATCGGGCTGAGCATGTTCGGATGAACCGGATGGTGGCGTTCAAAGTCTTGCGCCCAGATTTGCGTCAAAGTCCAGCAACTTCGGCAACGTTTCGAACGAGAAGTCCGGGCGGTTGCCAAGCTAAATCATCCTAATATTGTTACCGCCTATGACGCCGGTGAAGAATCGGGATCACTCTATTTGGTGACCGAGCTGGTCGATGGATTGGATCTGAGTCATCACGTTAAGCGGCATGGCCCACTTGACGTTCGCAAAGCATTGCAATGGATCCGTCAGGCAGCACAAGGATTGGCCTATGCACATGATCAAAATGTCATTCATCGCGATATCAAACCAGGCAATTTGTTATTGGTCGAGCCCGATCAAATCAAGATTCTTGATATGGGATTGGCACGATTATTGACCGACGGCGACGATCCTGAGACGACTGATCTGACCATAAGCGGCACCGTGATGGGAACCGCGGCTTACATGGCACCCGAGCAAGCTCGTGATACCCGATACGCGGATGCACGTAGCGACATTTACAGCCTTGGTTGCGTGTTTTTTTTCCTGCTATCAGGCCAGCGACCGTTTCAAGGATCAACTGCAATTGACACGATCATGGCACACTGCGAATCCCCGCGTCCACCTATCTCGCCCTACCTGAAGCCATGCGATGCACCGGTAGCTGACGCGATCGAATCCATCTATTTGCGCATGGTTGAAAAGTCGCCTGAAGAGCGATTTCAGTCGATGGAAGTCTTGTTGGATGCCATCGACGAAAGCCATTGATCTCGTTTAGCTTCGCCGCATTCAGCCGATGACAATGATTCAATCGCTCAATCTGCTGGTACCAGTCGGACCGCAAGCGACGTTACGAACGCAACATCGGTGTCTGAAGGAACGACCGTTGGACTTGCGGTGCCGGTGTCGACCGCTGGGCCGGAGACCGTAAAACCGAGAACCATTTGGCAGAGCAATTTCTTTCGCGTTGGAATAGTGGTATGGCTTTCGCATTGGTCGGGATTGTTGTGTTTCTGGCAAATTCGAAGTCCGACTCGGCAGGGCAACAGAATCTAGGCTATTCGCTTGCATTTGATGGTGTAGGACGCGTACGCGGAGGTTCAACCTGCGTTTCAGCCACCGACAGCGCAAGCAACCTTAGAGGCAATTGTTGCTGTCGAACGTCCGCGGACATCCAACTACATCACCTGGACCGGTCCAAACTGGATGTCATTGTTTGTAACCGCCGACGGTCATTGGGGAGTCGCCCGTAAACAGGGCTCCGATTCAGTTTTGTTGCAGTCGATCGAACCAGTGGAACTTGACCGTTAACATCACGTCGCGGGCACTTGGGATGGCCGGAAACTACGACTGTTCGTTGACGGAAAACCTGCGGCGACGACTCCGATTGAGTACGAGTTGGGAGAAACGACACCCGGATTGTTTATCGGCGGCGTTCCGCCCGACCGCTTGCCACCGACTGAAAGAGATCGCTATTTTGCAGGAACCATCGATACGGTCCGGGTTTCAGATCGGGTCCAGTACGAATCGGATTTCGAACCACCGACCGAATTGGACAACGGCACAGGCGTGCTGGCCAATCTTAGATTTGACGAGGGACAGGGTGGCTACAGCACCGATCAACAAAACGGCCGTCACCAAGCCGTGATTCATGGTGCGAAATGGCTGAAAAATCGGCCAGATTTGAAATAATTTCGGGATTTCTTCGCCAAGTGTGTCGCAGCCTAGCGTGTTCTAGCGAGCTTTAGAGTGTTGACCCTCTTTTCTACGCTCTCTTCCACGGACATCCGCCATGCGTATCCAATTCCTTGCCTTGCTGTGTTCGATCACTCAATGTGCCTTTGTTCGTTCAGCCCCCATCCCGATCGTCAATCCGAGTTTCGAGGACACGTCAGGCCAAACGATTTTCAACGAATTCACCTTTGGAACGCCCGCTGGTTGGTCCATCTATGACCCGCTGGGGACCGTGACCGCAGACCCCGGGACTTTCCCAGGAACGCTGCTTCCCAACGGAGTGGACTTCTTCAATTCGACTGCTCCGGACGGCGACCGTGTCGGAATACTGTTCAACTCGGGTGCCGAAGGGACGGGCGAATACGGATTCCAACAGACGCTGGTCGGTTCAACTCTACAGGCCAATACGACATACACGTTATCGGTTGAAGTCGGCAACATTGCATCCGGATTCGCGACAAACGGTGTCTTCTTTGATCTGAATGAATTTCCCGGCTATCGCGTAGATCTGTTGGCTGGTGGAATTGTTGTTGCACAAGACGATGATTCGTTAGCGATCAACGAAGGTGAATTCGCCACGAGTACTGTCATTCTAAATGTCGGATCGACACACGCGCAACTTGGAACTGATTTGGCAATCAGGCTTGTCAATCTAAATCAAGTTCCCATTGGGTTCACTCCCGCAACCTCACCCGATCTCGAGGTCGATTTTGATCATGTTCGATTCGACGCAACTTCATCCATCCCGGAACCGTCCCTAGCCTTAGTCTCATTGGTGTTGCCGATCGTTCCATTGATTCGTCGCAGACAACGTTGAAAACCGTTTTTAGATCACGGACACACTCGGTGCCGCCACGACCAGATAGTGAACTCAGCGACCGGCTAGGTCAGGCGTTTGGGGACTACTCCACAGTCAGTGCAGTCAACGGAATTCGTTGAAAGGCCAAATCGGCTCGACTGCTTTCGTACAAAATGCCGATCGTTTTCTCGTCGATCATCGACAAGCATGAATATCCGCGGCCGGTTCCTTCGTCCAGCAACAAGCGATTCTGTTGGGGCCACGTGTTTCCGTCATCCGATGATGCCTTGATCATGATCCTTTGCCGACTTTGCATGTCATCGGGATTGCTGAACAGTAGCCAGTTACCAACGTCTTTGCCTACCTCCTGATCGACATCGATCAGACTTGCCATACATGACACTGGTTCGATCAAGGCGCGCTGTGATGTTGGATGTTTCTGCCAAGTCTTTCCGAGGTCGGCCGTCGTCATGACGACGCGAACGTTATCCAAGTCGTAGCGGCAATTCAGCATCAACACGCCCGGTTCGACTTCAATGACTTGCGATTCCGTGGTGTCTCCGAAAGCGCCGGTTCCGATCCGCCAGGATTCCCCGTGGTCCTTGGAGTAGACAATGGTTGAGTGAGGTTGCCGTTTGTTCGCTTCGGGATCCTGGTATTGAGCGGCGAAGACGATGGTGCCATCCCGCATGGTGATTCCTTTGCCCGGGCCAGCCAGTAGAAAGCACCACTCTGGTTTCTTGACCTGCTCAGTGATATTGATCGGCTCAGACCAGGTCACCCCGTCATCGTCGCTGCGGACCAAGACGAACTGACCCGTTTCTTCAGGCGTCAGTCCAGGTCCGCTACCGGTCCAAGAACGATTGCCGTGACTCCATGTCGCGGCCACCCAGATTGTGCCTGTGTTCCTGTCTACTAAGACCGCCGGATCACCGATACCGTCGTAACGCCACTCTTCGTCATCGCCCATGTCCATGATCACGCGATTTGGTTCCCATGTTCTCCCGCCATCGGTGCTACGCGACATCCCAACGTCGATGTTCCCCGGCAGATCGCTGCTGCTACGGTAGCGCAGGTCATAGACGCTGATCAAAGTACCTTCGTTCGTTGTCGCCAAACCTGGGATTCGACAGGTGTGAACTCCATCCTGACGATGTTGACGGACAGCGACGCCGAGTCGATGTACGACTTTGGCATTCTTCAGGTTTCTGACTCGAGCCATCGGAAAACCCGATCTGCTCACACGTAGCCTCGATAACGTGATCGATGTTCGCGGCGGCTCTCAATGAACCACAAAGCCAAAAATGGTTGACTCCATGTTTCAGTTCGTGAGTACCCGAAAATGAACATTGACCGATTCCCGATTGTGAATCGCCGAACTGTTTGGCTTTGTTTCGAATTCGCAACATGTCGCCATTGGCGAACAGTTCGACGCTGGCGATATCGTCGCTGGCTACCGTTCCGGCGATCGAAGTACTTACCGAAGTGACCGAGAGTGGTTGATGCGACCCGGTGGTTTCGATGCGAATCCGTAGCAGCGGGTTTTGTTCAACGCCAATCAAAACGGGGACTTCGACATCTTCGACCGTGACTGCGACAATCTTTTGCTGCGCAAGTGCCGTTTTACCAAGTTGATCCGACAACTGACTGACCAATTGCACATTGCTTGCCGCTACATTCTGAACTTCTGGCGAGTCGTCACTTTCGTGGTCGTACAATTCCTGTGCGATCACCTGGCCGCCCTCGACCCACTCGGTATAGCGCCAGCGATCAGTACGTAACGAATATCCCATCTTTTTGCCACGAGGAAATTGGCTGATCGCGAATTCCTGCGATGCGGAGTCGGGATTGGCGATCACCGAGGCCAGACTGGTGCCTTCCAGGTCACCCGGTATCGGCAGTTTTGCTAATTCCGCCAGAGTCGGATAAAGATCGACCAATTCAGCGAGTGCCCGAGTTGGTTTGCCAGCTTCCTGCATGCCTGGCACACGAATGACGAGTGGCACGCGGGTGTCAAGTTCGAAGTTTGTAGTCTTACCCCACAGTCCGTGTTCACCCAGGTGGTACCCATGATCGCCAAACAGAACAACGATCGTATTGTCAGCCAATCCGTTCGCATCCAGGGCATCAAGGACTTTGCCAAGCTGCGCGTCCACGTAGCTGATACAGGCATAGTAGCCATGTTTCATCCGCCGCTGATTCGATTCTGAAATTTCACCGCGGTTTGGTTGATCGGTGTATCTACGAATCTCGCCAGATCGATGACCGGCGATCTTGGGCGCACCATCGGGGAGTGTTGTTTGCGAGGCGATCGGAATGTCAGCGGGATTGTATAGATCCCAATACTTCTTTGGCGCCACGAATGGAGAATGCGGTTTGATGAATCCAACAGCTAGAAAGAACGGTTGCTTTGAATTCTTCAGTGCACCAAGTGTCTCGATTGCCTTCGCCGCTACCTTGCCATCGTGCAGCGTTTCATCAGATACGTCTGGTGCTTCGGTCATCGGACCAAAAACCAGTTTCTCCGTCCAATCGTCGGGGCCCGGGTCACGCGGGCGATACATCTTTAAGAACGCTTGCTTCGCTTGGTCGATTCCCGATTCCGTGTAGTAGTAGCGAGGTCCGAATCGCGTTGCCGGAACGGACCAAGAGGGTGGATCGCCGAGCGTATCCCAGGTCGTTTTACTTGTTCCATCGGCCAGAAATCCGTGATAGATCTTGCCAATCGCCTGCGCGTGATAGCCATGCCGCATGAAGTGTTGGGACAGCGTGACAACGTCAGGCTTGTTGGTTCGAAAATGAATATGGTTGTGTGTCACGCCGATCGAGTCTGGCCGCAATCCGGTCATCAAGCTCGTCCGCGACGGATTGCAGACGGCTTGTTGGCAATAGGCACGCGTGAACAACCGGCCGGTAGCCGCGAACGCATCGATATTAGGGCTCTGAATATACTTGTCGCCGTAACAACCGAGTTCCGGTCGCAGGTCATCAATCGCGATCAGCAAGACATTGGGCTGGGCCGCAATGACAACGGATGGCCAGAACAGCAAAGCAAGCGTGATGATCGTCGCAAATAATATTGAATTGGCGCATTTTGAATGGGTGATGAGAGATTGAATCTGCTAGTTGATGCTATACAACATAGCCTCTGCGAACCGCAATTACCGGGACCAGCCATCGATCGCTAAACGAAAGCATACCGAGCCACACAATGAGCAAAACCATGAAGGCAGTTCGCTGCCACCGATTCGCCGGAACTGACGAAAACGGTAAGCCGATGGCCAAGCCAGATCCGCTGGCCGATGTGCTGTCGATCGACGAAGTTCCCCGTCCCGTGTGTGGTGATGATGACGTTCTGATTCAAGTCAACTACGCCGGAATTCAATACCCCGATGCGTTGCAAGCACAAGGGCTTTACCAGTCGCGTCCGCCACTACCTTACATTCCCGGTATGGACGTGACCGGGATCGTGGCCGAAACGGGTAGCAATATTAGTCATGTCGCCCAAGGTGACGAAGTGATCGGCCAACTACAAATTGGCGGTCTGGCCGAGTTTGCAGCGGTTCCGGGGACCAACGTCTGGAAAGCCCCGGCCGGTGTCCACTTGTCCAAATGCGCGTAACGTGGGTCGCAACTATTTCGCCGCGTACCACTCGCTAAAGATCATCGGCGAGTTGAAGCAGGATGATGTTGTGTTGATCGATGGTGCCTCGGGCGGTGTCGGCATGGCAGCCATCGATCTGGCCAAGGCAATGGGCGTGAAGGTAATCGCCGGCGTTAGTACCGACGACAAGGCGAAGTACCCGAAAGAGGCTGGTGCTGACGTGGTGCTGACCTACGGACGCGACCGAGAGAGTTACAAAGAGTTTAAGAACAAGGTAAAGGCAGCGACAAAAGAACTGGGTCGCCCTCATGGTGTTGACTGCGTGTTGGATATGGTCCAAGGTGATCTATTTGAAGCCGCTTTGATTTCCGCTGTGCGACCACTGGGAAAAATCTGCTTGATCGGATTCACGGCGGGTCAAAAGCCGATTCGTCCCGGGATGTTGTTGATCAAACAAGCCGCAGCCGTGGGAAGCCTGTGGGGCTTTTGGGCGGCAATGAACCCAGACGCCCATCAGCAAAATGTTCGAGAGATCTTAGGCTACATGGAAAGCGGCGCGTTTGCACCTCACGTTGATCGGGTCGTCCCATTCGATAACTTCATCGAGGCCTTCGAGATCTTCGAGAAGAATCAAGGACGTGGAAACACCGTCGTTTGTGTGCGGGAATGAAAGTTGCCCAACGAAATTGGCTCAATGAGCTTCTTGGAGCAGCCGAATTTTGCACCAAATAATAACGGCCGGCGAGCGTGGGAATGCTCTAAGTCTTTAGCTTCCGTGCGGGAGACCGACAGAGTTCACGGCATCGGTTTTGCCAGTTAGGGTTTGACGAACCTGGCTAAGATGATTCCTGCATCCGTTGTCGCAGTTCCTTACAAGCGTCGTCGGGATTGCTGCACAAGGAGCAACTGATGTTGCCATCAGCATCTTTGGTGTTCGCGACTCCGCCGCAAGATCCACTGATGGACCGACGCCCGAAGACCACGCCGACTGACATCGCAAACAGCAGGACCGCAAAGGCAACGAAGGTGATCAGCATGACCGCAAAAGTGTTGTTGGCACCAGCGTCGTCCACCACAGCCTGCGGTTGTACGGATGCATAAGCCATCAACGCGCCGGTTCCCAGTTTTTCGTAATCGTCGCCCTGACGGTTGACCAGCAACACATCCAGGTTTTCTTGTTTCGCGATCGCCAGACCTTCATCGGCGCCCAGTACGTTGATCGCGGTGGCCCAGGCATCGGCCTGCATACAGTTGGCCGTAATGACTGAAACGGAAGCTAAATCGTGTACGACCGGTCTGCCGGTACGCGGGTCGATGGTGTGGGAGTACCGAACTCCATCAACTTCGAAAAAATTGCGGTAATCGCCAGAGGTCGCCATCGCTAGATCGCCGCCAGCTCCCGTGTTTAGCGAATGAGCGATCATCACTTCTGTTTGATCTGCATCGGGAACTTGGATCCCCACTCGCCACCACTGGCCGGCCTTGTTGCCCGCGACGCGAACTTCACCGCCGATTTCGACAAACACATTCTGGGCGCCTTGGCGACCGAGCATTTCGACCAGCCGGTCAACTCCATGACCTTTGGCGATCGCCGACAGGTCGATGGTCAAATCGGAGCTGGATTTCTTCAGCGCCGGTGGATCAAGACGGACTGAAAGTCGTTCGTAACCGACAGACTTGCGTAGCTGTTCAATGGTCGCTGCGTCTGGAATGGTCTTGGTTCTCGCGGTTGGACCAAAATTCCAGGCGTTGACCAACGGACCGACGGTGACATCAAAGGCACCGCTGGTCTTCTCGGAAACCGACTGCGCGAAATCCACGACCTGGGCAAACTCGCGACTGACTTCGAACCAGTCCGTCGATTCGGATTGATTGAATCGCGAGATCTCCGAGGTTTCCAAGTAAGTTGACATCTGATCGTTGACACTGCGCAGTTCCGCATCGATATCGAACTGGATGTCGTCAAATTCGGGCGGATCAAAAATCTTGACGCTGTACGTGGTCCCCATCGTCGCGCCAGAGAGCGTCAGGATGACCGGTTCGGCGGCGGACAGAGTCGACGTGAAGGCGAGCAGCAAGAGTGCGATGCTGAGGAAAAGTTTCATGCAGCCATATTCGGTCACCTCCACCGCGTACAGGTCGTGCGGTTTTGCCACCTCCACCGCGCAGCATTGGTATCTACACATGTTTCACCTCCCCGGCGGGGAGGTCGGACGCGGAAGCGGCCGGGTGGGGCCAAGGCACGTTTGGATCGTGTCTACTCAGCATGCCCCAAAGGTTCTGTGACCGTGCTTGATGCGTAAAACGGATGCCCATGTGGGATGCAATGGCGATCAAGACGGAATCGACATCCCGCAGCACGTCTTCGTTGGTGAACCGAATCACTTTCCAGCCTTGGCTAGTGAGGTACTGCTGACGCTTCAGGTCCTGTTGCGGTACTGAATCGTGGTAGCCGCCATCCAATTCAATAACAAGTCGCTGTGAAACAGATGCAAAGTCAACAAAGAAGGGCCCAATCGGATGTTGACGGCGAAACTTCATTTCACACAACTGTTTTCCGCGTAAGAGGCTCCACAATAGACCTTCGGCCGGTGTCTGTCTTGTACGCAGCGATTTGGCTCGCTGCGATACTTTCGGCGTCTGTCGTTTCATTGGCGTGTTTCGTGTCATCACCCGGTGTGTCCCCACCCGGCCGCCACGGCGTCCGACCTCCCCGCCGGGGAGGTGAAATTGTACCGGCTAGAACTTGTGTAGATACCAATGCCCGGAGGGAGAGGTGACTCGGCCTTTACCCACCGAAATCATCGTAGGCGATGTTTTCTGGTTCGACACCCAAGTCATCCAGCATCTTGAAGACGGCCTGATTCATCATCGGCGGACCGCAGATGTAATACTCAATGTCTTCAGGGGCTGGATGCGTACTCAAGTAATTGTCCAGCAACACCTGGTGAATGAATCCGACATAGCCGTCCCAGTTATCTTCCGGCTGAGGTTCTGAAAGGGCGATATTGAATTTGAAGTTTGGAAAATCTTTTTCGATCTCGCGGAAGTGATCGATATAGAAGAGTTCTCGCAGGCTACGGCCACCGTACCAGTAGGAAACCTTGCGATCGGTCTTCTGTCTTTTGAACAATTCGAAAATGTGGCTTCGCAGCGGCGCCATCCCGGCACCACCACCGATGTAAACCATTTCGGCATTGAGAATCCTTGATAAAGAACTCGCCGTAGGGTCCGCTGATTGTCGCTTCGTCGCCCGGCTTTAAGTTGAAAATCCAGCTGCTCATCTTGCCGGGGGGCGTTCCCTCGGGGGCTCGCGGCGGAGGGCTGGCGACGCGAATGTTCAGCATGATGATGCCTTTTTCGCCAGGATAGTTGGCCATCGAGTAGGCTCGCACGACCGGTTCGTCGACCTTGGACACGTAACGCCAAACGTCGAATTTGTCCCAATCCTCCCGGTACTCTTCTTCAATGTCGAAGTCTTTGTAGTTGACCACGTGTGGGGGGCATTCGATCTGAATGTAACCGCCGGCGCGGAAGTCAACTTCTTCGCCTTCGGGAAGTTCCAGAACGAACTCCTTGATGAATGTAGCCACGTTGTGATTGCTTCTGACTTTGCAATTCCACTTCTTCGTGTCGAAGGCTTCGGCCGGAACCTCGACGTCCATATCGTTCTTCACAGCGACTTGGCAACTGAGTCGCTCGCCCTCGGCTGCCTCTTTCTTGTTGATATGGTCGCGTTCGGTGGCCAGGATTTCGCCGCCTCCCTCGTGAATTTTCACTTTGCACTGGGCACAGGTGCCGCCGCCGCCACAAGCGCTAGAAACAAACACGCCGGCATCGGCCAGTGCCCCCAGCAGTTTTCCGCCGGCGGCTACTTCGACCGTCTTTTGGTCGTTGATCAAGATTTTGACCGGACCAGAGGCGACCAATTGCTTCTTGGCGGCCAGGATCACCAGCACCAAGGCAATTACCACCAAGGTGAACATCAGGACGCCGAGGAAAATTACCGTTAAGCCATTCATTGAATCTAGTCTCGACAGTTCTTTAAAGTTGAATTCCGCCAAACGACATGAACGCTAATGCCATCAGGCCGACCGTGATGAAGGTAATTCCTAAACCGCGAAGCGGCGGTGGTACATCACTGTATTTCAGTTTCTCACGAATTCCGGCCAATGCGGCGATCGCCAAAGCCCAGCCGACACCGCAGCCAATTCCGTAAACCACCGATTCGGCGAAGTTGTAATTGCGTTCTTGCATGAACAAGCGAACCGCCCAAAATCGCACAGTTGACGGTGATCAGGGGCAGGAAGATGCCCAATTGGATGTACAGGGCCGGCACGTATTTATCCAAGAACATTTCCAGGATCTGCACCATCGCGGCGATCACACCGATGAAGCTGATGAAGCCCAGAAATGACAGGTCAACCGTTGCGAAGTCAACCGTGCTGGTCGAAACCCCCAGGTCGTTGACCCAAGTCAGCGCGCCCTTTTTCAGCAGCCAAGCATTGATGACTTGGTTGGCGGGAATCGTGATCGCTTCGATCACAATCACGGCAAAACCCAAACCGATTGCCGTCGAAACATTCTTGCTGATCGCCAGGAACGTACACATCCCCAAGAAGAAGGCGAGCGCCAGGTTTTCGATGAAGACCGCGGTTATAAAAATGTTGAAGTAGTGTTCGATCATGATTCACTATGCCTCTTCGATTTGTTCTGGCTTGTAGGCGCGAATGATCCAGATCAGAAAACCGATCAGGAAGAACGCACTTGGCGGTAACAGCATCAAGTTGTTGGGGTTGTACATCCCGCCATTTCGATCCAATTGCAAAATTTCGACACCGAAGAGCGAACCACTGCCGAACAGTTCGCGGAAAAAGGCGACAAACATCAGCACCAAGCCGTAGCCCAGACCGTTGCCGATTCCATCTAGAAAACTGAGCTTCACGCCGTTCTTCATCGCAAATCCTTCGGCCCGACCCATCACGATGCAGTTGGTGATGATCAGACCGACAAAGACCGACAATTGTTTGCTGATGTCATACAGATAGGCCTTCAGAATCTGGTCAACGATGATCACGAGTGACGCGATCACGGTCATCTGAACGATGATTCGAATGCTGCTGGGGATGTAGTGACGGATCGCGCTGACCGCCAGATTGCTGAACGCCGTCACCGCGATCACGGCAATGCTCATGACCAGCGACGTTTCCATCTTGGTCGTCACCGCCAAAGCACTACAGATCCCCAAGATCTGCAGAGTGATCGGGTTGTTGCTGATCAGCGGATCAACCAGGACTTTCGTTTCTTTCGATGCCATTAGTAATTCGCCTTTGTCACGTTCAACCAACATTCAACATTGCAAACGTCACCTCCACCACTTGGAGGTCGTGCGGTTTCATTTACCCTCCTTTGGAGGTCGTGCAGTTCATTTTTACCCTCCCTCGGGAGGGTCGGACGGGTAAACGGCCGGGGAGGGGCTTGACTTGCAAAACCCCTCTCCTCGCTTAGGCTCGACTCTCCCGGAGGGAGAGGTGAATCGGAATGCTTCGTTTGTCTCGTTAATTGGTCTTATCCCCACTATCAATTTCGTCGGCCAGTTGTTCCAAGAATGGTGCGTAACCGTCTTCACTGACCCAGTAGCGGATCAAATTCGTCACACCCCGACTGGTGATCGTCGCACCGGACAAACCATCCACGGCGTAGGGGTTGGTAGTCGGCGCAGGTCCCTTGTAGACCTCGGCCGCCGGGTCTCCGTTTTGGTCAAACAGCTTGAGACCTTCCCACTGTGCTTTCCACGACGGGTTGTCCACTTCGCCGCCCAGGCCAGGCGTCTCCTTGTGTTCATAAAAGGTGATGCCCTGAACTGTTTCCAAATCGGTTTTCAGTGCCAGGTAACCCCACAACGTTCCCCACAGGCCTTTGCCATAAACAGGCAAAACGACTTGCTGAATCTGTCCGTACCGGGACGTTTGACGAAAAAGACCTTCATCACTTTCGGCCGTCGCTGCTCGCCGGGATTGAATTCTGGTTCTTCGATCGGAACGCTTAAAGTCTTTTCGCTGGGCGGCTTCTATCAGGTCATAAGTTGTCGATATTGATGTCATCTGGTGTACTCGCCCGTCTCCATGTCGACCAATTTGGCACTGATCCACTCGTTCAAGCTGGCGATCTGATCGGGACTCAAGCTCTTTCGCCGGGATTCCGTATTCGCCGATCGCCAAACCGGTGGCATCCAAGATGTTTATCTGTTGGTCCAACGCCGCGTTGACATCTTGTGCGCGACGCAGCATGACGGCCGCCGCGCTGACACAAAACGAACAGACGACGCATAGCAAAGCTGCGACCAACAGCGTTCCGGCAAATGAATCACGTGGTGGCATAGCGTGCAGTCCTCCTGCGGACGTTGGCTTGGACGACGAAGTAATCGATCAGTGGTGCGAAAACATTTCCGAACAAAATCGCCAGCATGATCCCTTCGGGGAATGCTGGATTGACGACGCGAATCAGAACCGTCATGAAGCCGATCAAGAAACCGTAGATCCACTTTCCGCGGTCGGTCATCGCCGCGCTGACCGGGTCGGTCGCCATGTAGACCAGACCAAAGGCCAAGCCACCGATCACCATGTGCCAATAAAACGGGACGCCGAACATCGGGTTGGTATTGGTCGGCAGAACCAGATTCATCGCCGTCGAGGTCGCGAACACGCCGGCAATCACGGCCGCCATGATTTTCCACGATCCAATTCCGGATGCGATCAAAATGCCGGCCCCCAGCAAACACAGCAACGTGCTGGATTCACCGATGCTGCCCTGAATCGTCCCCAAGAAGCATTGCATCCAGGTCAGCGGCTCGGTCTCACCCCAAGAATATTGAATTTCGCTTAGCGATGCGACCGCATTGCCACCTTCGGGTACGTTCGCCATTTGGCCCAACGCGGTCGCCCCACTGAACCCATCGACCGCCGTCCATACCTTGTCGCCGCTGATTTGCCCGGCGTAGGAAAAGTACAGAAAAGCGCGGCTAGTCGAGCGCGACATTCAAGAAAATTACGTCCGGTACCGCCAAAGACTTCTTTGGCGACCACCACCCCAAACGCGATCCCCACCGCTACCTGCCAGAGCGGGATCGTTGGCGGCAGCGTCAGCGGAAACAGTAATCCGGTAACCAGGAATCCTTCGTTGATCTCGTGGCCTCGCAACACGCTGAAAACCGCTTCGATGTGGCCACCCACAAACATGCAGACGATGTAGATCGGAATGAAGTGCAGCGCGCCGAGCACAAAATTGTCGGCGTGCGAGGCCGAATCGTTGGTGAATCCGAGTGCGTTGTGGATCGTGTAATGCCAATCGCCGATCATGATCCATGCCGACAGCGTCCATCTTTTCGATCGCCATGTTGGCTTGGTAACCGACATTCCACATGCCGAACAGCGTGACCGGAACCAACGCCATCACGACGGTGATCATCATCCGTTTCAGATCGATCGCATCACGGACGTGAGTCGATCCGTGGGCGACTTCGCCGGGCGTATACAGAAACGTATCCGCCGCTTCGTACAACGGGATACGCGAACTCCAATGGCCCACCCTTGGCAACAATCGGGTGGATCTTATCGAGTGCCTCGCGGAGAAATTTCATGTTCGACTAACCTTCTCGTTCAATGGTGGCCAAGCTTTCGCGAAGCAACGAACCATATTCGTATTTTCCGGGACAGACGAACGTACACAACGCCAAGTCTTCCTCTTCCAATTCCAACACGCCAAGCGCTTGCGACTCGTCGGTGTCTCGGTAGATCAATGATCGCAATAACTGCGTCGGCAAAATATCCAACGGCATTACTTTTTCGTAAGTTCCCAGCGGAACCATGGCCCGCTCGCTGCCATGCGTTGTAGTCGTGAAGTCAAATTTCTTGTTCGGCATGCCGGCCGAGGCAAACACGCGGGTGACCGAGTATTTGTCCACACCAGGCTTTTGCCAGCCCAGGAATTCCCGTTCATCGCCCTCTTCCAGGATCGAGATCTGGTTGTGATAGCGACCCAGGTAATGGTGCGGCTCCCTGGCGGTTCGACCACATAAAACGGAACCCGAAATCGGACGAATTTTGACTCGTCCGTCGTATTGGCCTTCGATCAATTCGCTGATACTGGCACCGATCCGAGTCAGCAACAAGCCGCGGTTGGGCGACCACTGGACCGGCCAAGGAAATCACGCGGCGGACGTCCAGGTTGCCAGTTTGAAACAACGATCCGATAGGCACAAACGTCTTGGTAACCGATGTACCAAACCGTCTTGGTGGGACCGACGGGATCCAAGAAAATGAATATGCGTCCCGACCAAACCGGCCGGATGTGGGCCTTGGAAGGTTTCAACTTCGACGCCGTCGATACCGGCGCCAGGAATCTCGGTCTGGGGACCTTTGCAGACGAACACTTTGCCGTCGGTCAATTGAGTCAATGCCAACAGGCCGAGGGCTAAACGCTTCTTTGCGATCGGCCATCGCCACTGCCGGATCGGCGGACAATGGATTGGTGTCGATCGCTTGGACAAAGATCGAATGGGGACTCGAGCCGGGCACCGGAACCTTGCCGTAAGGTCGGGTGCGAAGCGCCGTCCAAAGCCCGCTGGAGATCAATTGTTTGGTGACTCCTTCGCGACCGATTGACACCGGATCCGCGTCTCGCGCCTCTTCAAATTCGATTCGTTCGTCGCCTTCGACATCGATTTCGATCGATTCGAATTTGCGTTTTGCACCGCGATTGATCGTCAACGACCGTTCCGCCGGCGGGCGAGGTGTAGATGACACCCGGATTCTTTTTGTCCTCGAATAGCGGTTGGCCGATTTTCACTTGTTCGCCGGGCGCAACCAGCATGGTCGGCCGCATGCCGACGTAATCGTCACCGATCAACGCGATCGCGGCTGACCTGTGTTGCAACTGAGATATGTTGCTCAGGACTGCCGGAGATCGGCAGGTCCAACCCTAAATTGATCGTTGTCATCGTCTCATTTCTGCTCAGGCGGCAGCCGGCAAATCACCGCCATGTGATAAATTTCACAAACTAAATTCGGGCCAAAACCCGCGATTGGGGACCGCAGGCCGGATAAATATGGCACAGAGAGAAAAAAGTGGCAACGGCACTGCAGACAAGTAAACAGAGTGGCGTTTAGCCGGCCATGAATGGGCGACAAGGGCAAGATTCGTGCTGTCCTGAGTCAGGCTAAATTGGGCATCTGGTTTGGGGACTGCAGCGATCGTCAGCGTCGGGAGCCTGATGGGTCATCTTCGCAGGGCAAATCCGAGCATGAGATTCGCCGCGCTGAACTTTCGCTAATCTCATCCCAGTCTGACGAGCCGAATCAGGCCCGATTGGTATCAGGAAAGCCGCTTTTTGTTACAAAAAGCGATACAAAACGGTACATTTCCCCCCTCTTGGGATAACTTTTTCAATTCTTGTAAGATAATCGGGTCGTAATGCTTGAACAGCAGTTTTCAGAGGAATAAAACTAGTCGCAGCTGTTCCTACGCGGAACTCTGAATCTTTCGAAACGGTTTTCTGTACTTCTCTAACAAGGAAAAATACGAAATGAGAATACGTTTGCTGCGGCTTTGCCGCTATGTTCGCGGCCTTGCAGCGATCCCGCGTTCAGCGGCAGCCGTAGTAATTCAACTGCAACCTTACTTTCGGGAAACGGAAAATTTTGCCGGTCAGGCTCCGCGGCTGGTAATTATCTGGCTGATCCGTTGGATCCAGACCTTCGAACAGACTGTTGTGGTTGGATTCTCGACACTCCGTGTCGATGCAACTATCTACAGCTCGACGTCGACCTTGAGTCTCGCGACGGCTCACCATTCGGTCGCCGAGTTCCGACTTCCGATAGACGGAGCCATCAACGTTGCGTATTGTGGCCTTCGGTGTCGCCGGTCCCTGACTTGGCCGTGGTCGAGAGGCTGACGCATTTCTGATCACGTCGTTGACCTAGCTGAACTCTGGTCCGTTACCTCGGCGTCTTGCGACATTGACTGATCTGTCCTCGATGGTACGGCGATCTTCTGACGTTCCGCGCAGTTTCGGGATTTGGCTTCGGCTCAATCGACTGGTGACAGACGGATTCACTCGACATAGCCAGGATGGCTTTGACGATCGCTGCGATTTGGCAATGGTTCTCGATTGCGCATTGATCCGAGTCTGAGCTGGACGATTCCTGTTTGACGACGACCAGATTGCGTGCAGATCGCCAGGTTCAGGCACTGGACCTGAATACAATAACGTTCCGGTCTACTGTACGATGTTCCTCGGTGTAATGTCATCACATGTTGTCGGTGCACTTGTCAGCGGTACCGTTATTCCCTGAGCCGACCAGTGGTCTGTTCTTGGCTAGCTTGGCAATGGGTGCTGGTGCCGTCGTACGACGTCGCCGCAAGTAAGCTTTGCTAAATCGGTTTTTAGCCGATTGACGAAGAAAATCGAACGGTGGTTCGCGAAAGTGAACCGCCGTTTTTTTGTGCGCCGTACTCTGGGACAGCTGCTTTGACCCGCTAGGCGTCTCTGTGGTTCATTTACCCGCCATTCGCTGCGCGATTCCCGATTCGCCATTCTCGATTTACGCTTTCGCTGCTAAGCTCACTGCTTCTTCTGTAGGCCAGGACCTGTCCTGGCACCCGAACCGCGTTCGGGCAGTCAGGGATTCGCCATTGGCAAATTGCCAGGTTCCACCTGGCCTACGGTCCTGCTCATCGGTCCGGGCGGCTAGCCTCACCCCCGCATCCATCGTTTCTCTCCCTACTCTCCACTCGACTCTCAATTCCTGTGCCACGTCAAGATATCCGTAACGTCGTCATCATCGCTCACGTCGATCATGGCAAAACCACCCTCGTCGATTGCCTGCTACGGCAGAGCGGCCAATTCCGTGCTGCTGAACTGAAAGGCGAACGGATCCTCGATTCGAACGACCTGGAACGAGAACGGGGCATCACGATTCTGTCCAAGAACATTGCCATCCCCTACAAGGGCGTGAAGATCAACCTGATTGACACCCCGGGCCACGCCGACTTTGGCGGCGAGGTCGAACGGGTGGTCAAGATGGCCGACGGCTGTCTGGTCCTGGTCGATGCCGCCGAAGGCCCGATGCCGCAAACCCGCTTTGTGCTCGAAAAAGCGCTGGCGGCCGGCTGTCGTCCGATCGTGGTGGTCAACAAAGTCGATCGCCCCGACGGACGTCCGCATGAAGCCCTGGACGAAGGACTTGGAACTGCTGGCCGAATTGGGCGGCGAAGACATTCTGGACGAAGCCGCCTTTGTCTATACCAGCGCCAAGGATGGTTATGCGACGACCGATCCCGACCAGCCGACCACCGACATGCGACCGCTGTTGGATGTCTTGGTCGACAAAGTTCCCGGGCCCGAAGTCGATCTCGATTCACCCCTGCAGATGATGGTCACGACGCTCGACTGGAGCGAATACGTCGGCCGCATCGCTGTTGGACGCATCAATGCGGGCGAAGTCAAACTTGGACAGACGATTGATCTGCATGGCCGCGACGGCGATCAGCAAGCAAAAGGTCGCTGGACTGTTCGTCTTCGATAATCTGGGCCGGGCGACCGCTGAATCAGCGAGCGCCGGCGAGATCGTTGCGATCGAAGGTCTTGGCTGATGTCGAAATCGGCGACACGATCAGTGCCATCGATGCTGACAACGCGCTACCGCGATTGACGGTCGATGAACCGACACTGGAAATGGTCTTCAGCGTCAATTCGTCGCCGATGGTTGGCCGCGAGGGAACCTATGTGACGACGCGTCAACTGAAAGCTCGTTTGGAAAAGGAACTGGAACGCAACGTGGCGCTGCGGGTCGAAATGGTTCCAGGGACCGAAGCCTACGCCGTCAAAGGCCGCGGCGTGTTGCATCTGGCGATTCTGATCGAAACGATGCGCCGCGAAGGATACGAGTTGAGCGTCGGCAAACCTCGCGTGATCTTCAAGACGATCAACGGTAAGAAGCACGAACCTTTCGAGACGCTGCGAGTCGAAGTGCCGACCGAGACGATGGGACCGGTGATGGAACTGGTCGGATTGCGCCGCGGACAATTGGAAGAAATGGATCAGCGTGGTGAATACAGTTTGCTGCGGTTTCTGATTCCTTCGCGAGGTTTGATTGGCCTGCGGACCCGCTTGTTGAATGCCACTCGCGGAACAGCAATCATCCACCACCGATTTGAAAGCTATCGACCGGTCGAAGGAGAGGTGCCCAGGCGAGCCAATGGCGTATTGATTTCGATGGTCAGTGGCCGGACGATGCCGTTCGCGATGTTCGGCCTGCAAGACCGCAGCGAGTTGTTGGTCCCGCCGGCATCGAAGTCTACGAAGGAATGATCGTCGGCGAAAACGCCCGTGAAAACGACATGACCGTCAATCCCTGCCGCGAAAAGAAGCTGACCAACATGCGCGCCTCCGGCAGTGACGAGAATGTGATTCTAAAGCCGCCCCGCGACCTGTCGCTGGAAGCTGCACTGGAATACATCGAGGAAGACGAATTGGTCGAGGTCACACCCAAGTCGATTCGCTTGCGAAAGATCCTCTTGAAGGAAAGCGACCGCCGCCGACAGAGTCGGACCGCTTAGCAAAGAGCGGGAAGCTACGGTCTGATCTAGGGTGAGTGACGCTGCTGCCCGGCGGCAGTCGTTTTGCGTGCACAATACTCGGGTTCGTCTGTAAGTACATGAATCCTTTGGTAGGAACATGGAGGTAGGAAAATAAGAGAACTCACCATTGGCCGGGGATCGTCGTGAACGTGACTTCGTGGCGGGCGATGTTGATCCAATGAATAGCGTGCAAGGGGCTGAATCGAATGAGCCGGGAAAGTTGACTTCGATACGCTGACATGTCGCGATTCATCGCGGTAACCTTGAATGCGGTATCCGCTGCGGCCAGATGAAAACGTTGTGTGCCGAGAAGAACTTCGTTTCGTTGAATCGGTAACATCACTTTGACAACGTCGATTCCGCCAAGTAATGCCACGATTGCTTCTTGATATAGCGACAACGTGAGTGACGTCCCCCAATCGCGAAGCAAGCCAACGACCAGATCTCGAAATCCATCGTCTCCCTTGAATTCGACTTCGTTGATGCGAAACGAACGACGCTCGGCCAAATCGAGAGGCGCATTGACGAATCGCGAATCAACGGTGGCGGAACGAAAATTGATCAGTTTCCCGCGCGGTAAATCGAGCAAATGCAAATAGGTAAGTAATTGACCGATGTGGGCATCGGTGATCGTCTTGACCACCTTCAATTCATAGACCGCTTGGTCAGCGACAATCAGATCGAGGAACAGCGATTTGCAGAACTCGCGATACAAGAGTTGAACCTCTACCTCACGTCTGACCGTCATTCCGGCTGACTGCAATCGAGCAGCTACATCCGCCTGGTAGATTCGCTCGTCTGCCAGTCGTCCCAATTCGTTCTGAGAGTCAAATGCATGCCGCATCACCCGGTAATCGAGTTCCTGAAACTCATCCGTGGACAGTTTGGCAATGGATGCGCTACAAACAATCGGCATCACACCAGACTCCGCAAACTCTTCATCTTCCTACATCCATTTTCCTACCAAGTTTCTGACGCCGTCTTTGGCACGGACGACGCATGATAACATCGAACTGACGGAGCGGTGCGGAACTACTTTGCACCTAGATAGATCCTTTGGTAGGAACATGGAGGTAGGAAAATAGGAGAAATCACCAGTTGCACGGGATCGTCGTGAGGGCGACGTTGATCCAATGATCAGCGCAAGGGGCTGAATTGAATGAGCCGGGAAAAATGCATGCCGCATTACTCGGTAGTCCAGTTCCCGAAAATCATCCTTGGACAGCTTGGCAATCGAACGGCTACAGCCAACCGGCATCACACCAGCCTCCCCAAACTCTTCATCTTCCTACCTCCATTTTCCTACCAAGTTTCTGACGCCGTCCTGAGCACCGAGTACTGAGTCTTGAGTACTCAGTCCATCGTACCGATCGCGTTTACGCCTTCGATGAACGTCGGGTACATCAACTCCGGCAACAAGTCACGCTTCAGCCGATCGTTTCGGATTCGCTTATTGCTATTCGAACGCATCTTCACGGACGCATCTGCTGCCGGCTCGACGAATACGGGATCGGGTGCAGCGAATTGCTTGGCGATTTCTCGATAGAAATCTCCGCGCACGACCGGTCGATCGTCGCTTGCCAAATACAACCTCTCTTTGGCGTTCGACCAAGCACTGATCACCGCAGCGGCTGCATCGTCCACGTGAATCAGATTCAGGTAGCCTGCCTGGGGTGATGCGATGGGGCGACCGGCGATCACGTCAGCCACCCTGGGAATTCGCCCGGGACCATAGATTCCCGATAACCGCAGCACGGTCCAGCGTTCGGTCGGTCGCATGCTTTCCAGCAGTTGCTCAGCAGCCAAGTGAACTTGTCCGCCCTCCTGTTGCGGCTGACAGGGAGACGATTCGTCGACCCAACCGCCATCGGATTGGTGATAGACACCGGTCGTACTGATGTAACAGATGTTCGTATTGTGCGGGATATGCCGGAGCAGGTTTCCCAATCCGCCCACCTGAGATTCGTGTCTGTCGATACCGCTGTGCCGATCGTAGCTGACCGCAATCAGGATCTGGTCTACATTTGGTAATTGGCGAAGCGATTGTTCGTCGGTCCAATCGGCGACAATCGGCAAAATCCCCCGGTTTCGGAATTCATCGGTTTTTGACTCGCTGCGTGTCACTCCCCAGACCCGTCCGCCCAACAAATTCAGCTTTTGGGCGACACACATACCCAGGTAGCCACAACCGAAAACCAGCGTATCGCTGGGTTTATGTGGGTTCATGATCGGGGGTCTCTGTTTCAGGGATTTCTAGAGAGGATTTCTAGAGATTTCGCCAAATCGGTCTGACGAGCTACAATAAATAGCATCTCGGAAATCTTGTTTACCAGTCATCTGACGAGGCTGCTTTGAAATTCGATCGACGTCATCCAGCGTGGTCGCGGGCCATGCCGAAGAGCGGCACACCATTTGGTCGCCTTGCAACTGCCGGCTCCAGGCCAGCCGTTTCGTTGGCCCTTTGCTGTTTGCTCGCGTCCAGCTTGATGGGACAACAGATCATACCCAACGTAACGGGTTCGGTTCAGAGCGTTCCGGAGGTGGTTGTACGTTCGGGCCCTGAAACGTTCGCCAGCGCACAGCAGGCCGACGGCGGAACACGATTAGCACTCGAACAGACGTTGACTAGTTTGCTGAACTCGGGTGGCGTTCCGACCACGGTTGACCAACTGCAGGATCTGGAAGAACAGGCGGCCCGAGTCGCTGCGTCCGCGATGCCGTGTACCGTCAGTGTTCAGATCGGACCCGCCCAAGGATGCGGCGTAATCATCACCAAGAGCGGATACATCTTGTCAGCGGCACACGTTGCCACTCGTCCCGGTCGAGAAGCAAAAATTACGTTTTCGGATGGACGCCGAGTCATCGCTACAACCTTAGGAATGAATCGTAACGTTGACGCGGGACTGCTAAAAATCAACCCTGGCCAAAATGGCGGACGTCCCTGGCCATATGCAACACTGGGAAAGAGCGGTTCCTTACGATCTGGTATGTGGTGCGTCGCGACTGGTCATCCTGGTGGATACGAGACAGGTCGCGGACCGGTCACGCGTGTCGGACGTATTTTGGACACGCGTCCTGGATCGCTGGTTACCGACTGCGCACTGATTGGCGGTGACAGCGGAGGACCATTATTCGACATCGGCGGTCGACTCATTGCGATCCATAGTCGAATCGGCAACGACGTTGACGAAAACCTGCACGTTCCGATTGACGAATATGGCGATGCTTGGTCACGGATGCAAAATGGTGAATCTTGGGGTTACCTGGAAGGCTTTAAGCCACGTCTTGGTGTGCGTGGCAGGGGTAATCCGGCAACCGTCGAATACGTGACGCCCGGCTCGCCTGCCGATGAGGCGGGATTTGAGGCGGGTGATGTCATCGAAAAATTCGACGGCACGGACATTACGGACTTTGATTCGTTGGCAAGAGCGGTTGAAAACACAATGCCCGGTGAGAGGCTGACCGTTGAAATCGTTCGCGGCGACCAGTGGAGGCGGCTGCGAGTCGAAATTGGACGGGCCGACGATTGATCAAGCCCCGTTTCTCAGCACCAAGAGTTTCTTGTCTATTTGCTCATCGAGTGACGAAATCCACATGATCAAGACTGCACCCCTTCGGTCCTTGCTGTTTGTTCTCTGTTGTTGCTGCGCGGTGGAGGCTGTCGCTGACGATACCGGTCGTGACAATCGACAGATGCTCAAGCTTGTTCAACCGGTAGCGCAGTCAGTCAAAGGCTCCGTGGTTCAGGTTCAATGTGGTGGACGTGTCGTTGCCTTAGGAACAGTTGTAACGGCCGACGGATATGTGTTGACCAAACGCAGCGAATTGAGCGGCGATCCAATACGAGTTCAGTTAGCTGACAACCGCCTGGTTCCGGCACGAGTCGCCGCGGTCCGGCGTAGAAATGATTTGGCACTGCTGCATCTGGAAACAGAAACTCCGTTGAAGCCGTTGCAATTTTCGAACCGAGTCCCGCCGATCGCTAGTTTTTTACTTAGTCCCGACCGCCGGGGACGCCCGATTGGAATCGGCGTCGTTGGAACCCGACCGAGGAGGGTAGCCGACGAGGGAAAACTGGGGGTCCGGTTGATTGGCGACAATCAGGGACGGGCGCGAGTCGATCGGGTTGAACCGAAAAGTGGCGCCGACATTGCCGGGATCAAAACAGGCGACTTGATCGTCGGCATCGATGGACGCGAGGAGAACAACAAAGCAGGTGTCCTGCAGACCTTGCAAAGCATGTTTCCAGGAGATCGGGTTAAACTGACGATCTTGCGTCCCAATGACGCGCAAGGTGTCGATAGGCTTGAGATGAATGCCAGCATCATCGAGTGGGCCCTGATGTTGGAATCTGATAGTGATTCCCGAGTCAACGGACCAAGAAACATGCGGATGAGTGGTTTTGACAGTGTGATTCAGCACGACACGGTACTGGATCCGGATGAGTGTGGCGGTCCTGTGCTGGATACGGCTGGCCGTGTGGTTGGCGTGAACATTGCCAGGGCGGGTCGAGTCGTCAGCTACATGATTCCCTCCTCGCTGATCACCGCCGAGGTGGAAAGCATGCTGGCCGAAGCTCGTCGCGGCAAATGATGCCGAGCTCGTCGAGTGATCGGCAGTCTTCGCGAGGCGGTCAGCAATAGATCTTTTGCAGAATCGCGACATCGACCCAGCGATCTTCGATGCGGCCAATTTCCTTTTGAATCCCCACCAGTTCGTATCCATGCCGACGGTGAAACGAAAGGCTGCGTTGGTTGTCGGCAATGATCTTTGCAACTGCATGGTGCATGCCATGTTGTTGGCAATGCTGGTCAATCCGCTGCTGAAGCGCGTCCGCCACTCCGCTGCCCAAGGCGGTTGGTGACAAATAGATGGCGGTCTCGCAGGTCAGGCGATAACCGTTTCGCGCACTGTAGCGTCGTACCGAAGCCCATCCCAGCGTTTGTGCCAGCGTTTGTGCCAGCGTGGTGGCGACAAACCAGCCGTCGGGAAGTTCCGATTCGATATGTGCCGCTGCCTCGGCCCGACTCCAGGGACTGTTGTCGAACGTGGAACCCCCGACCTTGACGTAGTGGTTGTAGATCTGGGCTACGCTATCGGCGTCTTCGCTGGTCGACTTTCGGATGGTCCAATCAAGTATCGGTTGATTGTTCACTTGGGTTTTCGTTCGATCGTGACGGATGGACATAGCCGGTTTGCTCCAGTAGCCAATGCAGTGAATCGCGAATCCGTTGTTCGTGTTCATCGGTCGCCGGACCATCGTGGCTAAGATCTTCCATAACGACCAACTGATGGTCGCCGCCATATTCCTGGATGACTCGATTCTGCATGTCTGGCGGGACCAATGTATCGGCGCCCGATTGTAGAAAGACGGCAGGCAGGCCAACTTTGCCAGCGGTTTTGAGTACGTTCATGGGTTCGTGTACGCTTTCAGCCAAGCGGTGAATCAAATGGCCCAACGGATAGCGAGCGGCGATATGTTTAACGACGTTGACTATCGGCGGTGGATTTCTGAGCACGATCCCGGTCCGTTTGCGATTCAATTCGACTGCGGCGGCAACATTCAATGCCGTTGCGCACCCGATACTGTTGCCCGCTAACCAGACCGTTGTATTTTCATCCGCTTCCTGCTCGATCACTTGATTTGCGAATTCGATCGCCGCCTCCGCAATCGAAGGCAAGCTCGCGCGGCCGCTGCTGCGACCGTAACCAGGCGGATTCCAGGTCCAAGTCGTGCCTCCCACACCTTCCAACAAAGTTAGCGGCAAACCCGTAGATTGTTCGGCACGTCCGGAAGTGCCAGGGAATTTGATCACCAGCACGCGCGAATGACCATGACTGGATTCGTGCCGCTGAACGAAACACTCCAAGGGTCCGCCCGTCCAACGCAATTCTGTCCGCTGCTGTTGTCCATGGTCGATCGGATGTCGACTGGGACGCAGCACCATGCGATCGATCAGTCGTCGGCGAATGGGATTTAACATCGGTAGTCAGGCATCAGGAGCAAGGTCGTCACCGTTGCGGCTTGGAGGTCGTGCGGGTTTCAAGTCGCTTTTCACCGAGTATTTGCAATGCTCTCCTTGGGGAGATGATCGACCGAAACGAGGCGAGGGTTTTGGTGTGCTCCTTCTCGGCCGTTCAAACTTCCGACCCTCCCAAAGGCATTGGTATCTACACATCTTTCACCTCCCTCGCCGGGGAGGTGAAATTGTACCGGCTAGAACTTGTGTAGATACCAATGCCCAAAGGAGGGTAAATGAAATCGCCCGATCTCCATGCGGGAGAGATTCCTAGTGGACGCGTTGCCCTGGCAACGCGCCTTCGTTGACCCCCAGAATAAACACATCGGCGCCGCCCGGGCCGGCTGCCGTGACCATTCCTTCGCTCAAACCGAAACGCATCTTTCTGGGTTGCAGATTGGCCACCATGACAACCAGTCGCCCCACCAATTGGTCCGGCTCATAGGCTGCTTTGATTCCAGCAAAAACTTGACGTGTTTCGCTACCACCCAGACTGAGTGTCAGCTTGAACAGTTTGTTGGCCTCAGGCACCTGCTCCGCTTGGATTACCCTGGCGACCCGCAAATCAACTTTTGCGAAATCATCAATGGTGATTTCGTCGGCAAGCGGTTCGTCCTTCAGTGGCTGGTCGCTATCGTTGAACTGGGCGTGCGTTTTCTGACGCCGCTTCCGCGTCGGCGATTTCTTTGCTCTCTTCGATCATCTTTTGTAAATCCTCGGCTTGAACTCGGTCCATCATTCGTTTGAATTTTGCGACCGGTTTTCCCAACAGCGGTGCCTGGCTTTGGTCCCAACGGGTCAGCGGTTCGCCCAACAGTTCGCCGCATTGGTCGGCGAGTTCGGGTAGGACGGGTGACAGGTAGATCGCCAATTGTCGAAACAGGTTCAAAGCGACCGTGCAAACGTCGCGCAATTCATCCTGTCGCTCCGCATCTTTCTTCATCTCCCACGGCTTGGCATGTTCGACGAACGGGTTCGCCGCGTCCGCCAGTTCCATGATCTGCCGCATCGCCCGAGCATAGTCACACGATTCATAGGCAGCCGCAATGCTCATCACCTGCCTTCGCGGCTGCCGCAAACAACCCACCATCGTCCGGATAGGTTTCGCGACAAACCGGTGCCATGGGCGAACTTGCCAACGCGGCTGGCCAGGTTGACGACTTTGCCCACCAAGTCACTGTTGACTTTTTCGACAAACTCGTCGATTCCCAAGTCCAGGTCTTCGACGCGGGAAGTTAGTTTGGTGGCGTAAAAGTATCGTAGGTACGACGGCTTGGCATGTTTCAAATATGTTTCAGCGGCGACCAGCGTGCCGTCGCGTTTGGACATCTTCTTGCCGTCAACGTTCAAAAATCCATGGATGTGGACTTTGGTTGGCAAACTGAATCCGGCCGTCTTTAACATGCCGGGCCAAAACAGGGTGTGAAAGTAAGTGATGTCCTTGCCGATGAAGTGATGGACTTCACAGTCGGGATTTTTCCACCAATCGTCCAGCTGCTGTCCGTTGGCATCGCACCATTCTTTCGATGCTGGCGATGTACCCGATCGGGGCGTCAAACCAGACGTACCAGTAGTTGCCAGGCGAATCAGGAATCTCGAATCCAAAATAGGGTGCCGGCCGACTAATGTCCCAATCGCGCAAGTTCGTCGGCCAGGAAATGACCCTTCAGGTAGTTGGCAATTTCTGGTTGCAGGGCGTCACTTGATTCGACCCATTCAGATAAGAACCCATGTAGTTTCTCCAACTGCACAAACAGATGATTGGATTCGCGAAGTTCGGGTGTCGCACCGCTCAGGGTACTTTTCGGATCGATCAAGTCGGTCGGGCTGTAGGTGTGACCGCAATTGCAATTGTCGCCGCCTGGTCGGTCAAGCCGCACTTGGGGCATGTGCCACGAACAAATCGGTCAGCCAAAAAGGTTTCGGCTTCGGGATCATAAAGTTGTTCAATCGCCCGCTCCGTGACCAGATCGGCATCGCGGAGCGACTGCCAAAACTGACGCACAGATCTCTCGGTTCGCTTCGCTGTTGGTGCTGCCGTAATTGTCGAACTCGATCCCAAAGCCGGCGAAATCACGTTGATGAGCCTCGCTCATGGCCGCGATCAATTCTTCTTCGGACTCGGCCTTCCTTACGGGCACGGATCATGATAGCCGTGCCATGGGTATCATCGGCGCAAATGTACAGACATCGGTTTCCTTTCAGTTTCTGAAATCGCACCCAGATGTCTGTCTGGATGTATTCAACCAGATGCCCGATGTGGATCGGACCGTTGGCATACGGCAAGGCGCTGGTGACGAGTATCTGTCGAGTCATATGACGTGGTGTTCCTTTCTTGCGTCGCCTCTGCCATTTACGAGAGGTCCGACGCCGGAAGCGTCGGGCGAGGTCGGGATGCGAAGCATCAATGGTATTCGTGGTGCGCTAGATCCTAGCCGACCCTCTCCGAAGCTCACAGCCCGACGCCCAGCTCACGGCCCGACGCTCAACTCACGGCCCGACGCCCAGCCAGATGCCAATGACGGCAAACTTTGGCGTGAAACTAAAAAAGGCTAAAGTTCGCGGACACCCGATATCGTTTGCCCTTGCCGTCGCCGCTTCCGATTCACGAGGATTGCCTCGACAGCAAGCCGAACGGCAGGATGCCAAACTGGTGAGCTGGTCAACTAGTTCCAAACACACTGTCCAAGGAGGGACAAGCGTGACGAAGATGATGTTCGCAGCGATGTCGGTGATGGTTCTTGGCGTCACATTGATGGCGTCAGATGGTCAGGCCGGCAACGCGATTTTGCTGGAGTTTTCTTCGCCCCATTGTCCGCCTTGTCAGGCCATGAAGCCGGTCTTGAATCAGCTTGAACGGTCGGGCGTGCCGATCCGCCATATTGATGTGACTGCTGAACCGCAGGTGGCGTCTCGCTACGGTGTCCAGAAAACACCAACCTTCATTGTGCTCAATGGCGGCAAAGAAGTGACCCGACTCGTCGGTATGCAAACTGTCGAGAATTTGAGCAGTGCGTTGGCGACCAGTCCTGCTGGACCGCTGATCCCAACGACCTCCGCTCGACGAGACATCGCTGTAGCTCAAACCCGCCTCGATCCAATCGCAACGCCCCCCGGGCAACGATTTGCACAGCAACCGTCGCCGACGGCCGCACCGTCGATGGCTGAATCGATGCCCAACATGTCGGTTGCGGATGCGATTCAACGGGCCCAGGCGGCAACAGTCCGATTGCGTGTCTATGATGGACGTGGACACGGTGCAGGCACCGGGACCATTATCGATACACACGGCGACGAAGCGCTGGTACTGACTTGTGGTCACTTGTTCCGCGAAACCAAAGGCGAAGGCAAGATCGAAGTTGATCTATTCGTCGGCGGCCAAGTTCATACAGTGATCGGGCAAGTCATTGACTATGACGCTGATACCCGCGACATCGCCCTGGTGTCGATTCGACCTGGCATGGCGGTGCAGCCGGTGCAGGTCATCTCGGACAATCAACGCGTCAGCAACGGAGCCGTTGCCTTCAGCTTTGGCTGTGACCGTGGCGACGACCCGACACGACGTGACACCCGAATCACAGGCGTGGACAAATACAACCAACACCTGGGTGTATCGAATCTCGAGATCGATGGCGCTTCGATCGACGGGCGTAGTGGCGGCGGGTTGTTCGACGAACAGGGGCGGTTGATCGGAGTTTGCAATGCCGCTGACTACAAGAACGACGTCGGTATCTACGCGGGTCCAGGATCGGTGCATTGGCAACTAGACCGGGCCAATCTTGCCCAACTCTATCGACGCGGCGAGAATCCTGCGGCGGTTGAACCCGACCAGCGAATCGCCAGCTTGCCAGCAACAATTCCGGTTGCAACGGCGGCTGTGCCTGCTGCGGCGATGCAAACCGGCCTTCCCAGCGGAGGCGCTACTCAAGAAGTGATTGTGATCGTCCGCAACGCCGGCGACCCTGCATCATCGAAGGTGATGACCTTGCGTCAGCCATCCGATGATCTTTTGCAGATGATCGAGCGTCAATCACGTTAGACTTTCGACCACGTTCGCGGTCGATCCTGCCCACATTCTGCTACAATCAGGACACCGCCAGCCGCGAAAACCATAGCGGCTCGGCAGAGAAGTGTTGTCCGGATTGGACGTGGGAGGCCGCAAAGTGCATCAGGTTGGCAATTGCTCCGGCTGCGGTCACGCTCGCAGTCCCGGAACCCTTTGCCAGTTCCCCCATTGTTTGTCCAAAGTGCGGCAAAGTCGCCATCCGATCGCACAGCAAACCGGTTCGTTTGCTGATTGCACTCGCGCGATTCTCTTTGATTGGAGGTGCCGCATTTTTCTTCGGCATGGCGATGGCTTCGGGAATCGTGGCGGATTCAAATCGTCTGCCTGAGGTTTCTCCACCGTTTACAGGGAGAGGCTACCAGCAAAAGAACCGCGACAGTGCTGAGATGAATCATTGGGAGTCGCAACAACGAGAGCTTCAGGCGATTTCACGAAAATTGGCGGCTGACAAAGACGGCCAAATCCAAGAAAATGTAGACCCTGAAAGCGAGCGAGGCGGCGCCGCGACAAGTTTTCCTCCGACCGATTAGGAACCAGGATTATCATGTATCTACAAGCCATGAAATTTCATTCCACTGAACGAGCGACGTGATGATGAATCGACGTTCTTTTGTCCAACAGTGCTCCGCGGGTTCCGTTGTCGCAGCCGCATCGATAGCTGATGGCGTCGCATTATTGGGTGCTGAGCCGTATGAGGCTCAACCGATCGAATCACCGAATTCGGGAGAAGACATATTCGCTTATATCGAACGGGTAACAGGCGATTTTGATGAAACGCTTTACGCACAGATTCTGGGTGCCGCAAATGAGTACAAGGAAGGTGACGAAATCATTGGTGTTTCAGCGGTCGATCAAGCATCGCGAGACAATGCCCGCCGGTTGCTTGGTGCGACCCGAATGGCCGACATCGACAGGCGGCCGGTCTTTACCGACAAACTGTTGGAGCTAATACAGCAGGATCCTGCCGACGAATCGTCTAGCAGTATTGCCGGCGAGACGATTGCGGAATTGAAATCATTTCTATTGAGTTCAGATCAGGCGATGATCAAGCGGGCAATGCCCGGCCTGTCCAGCGATGTGATCGCCTGCGTTGTCAAGCTAATGGACAACGATGAGCTGATACAAGTTGGCCGTAAAGTCTTCAATCCGTTGCCGGGAAGCAAGATCGGCGCCCAGGGCTACCTGAGCGCGCCGAGTGCAACCGAATTCGCCCACAGACAACACCGACGACATTCGATGGCAAGTCTTTAGTGCCTGGTCCTACGCGGTCGGCGATGCGTTGCTGGGGAACAACCCCGTTTCCAGTGAACCGGAGTCGGTCGTTGCGATCGAAAAGACGCTACAGGACCTGCTGGTCACTTTCGACATCGCAGACCTGATGCCTCACTGCGTCCTGGCCCACGTCGACGTACAAGCCGAAGTCGAGGCGAAATGGCCGGGTTCGACCGCATTATGGTTTCAAAGTATCGCCGGTTGCGATGATGCCAACGAAACGTTCGATATCAGCACCGCCAAGATGCGTGGCTACGCCAGCCAGCGTACCGGTCGCTACGGCATGTATTTCGAAACCGGACAGGGCGCTGATTTTACGAATGGTCATGGCCATGGATTTGACATGGTGATTCACGAGTCGCGTAAGTACGGCTTTGCCAGGAAGTTGGCCGACAGACGTTTCCCAAGCAAACGGTGGCAAGCCTTGGGTGCACTTGAACGATGTGGCGGGATTCATTGGCCCGGAAGTCTTTCGAACGCGAGAGCAACTGGTCCGATGTTGTCTGGAAGACATTGTGATGGGAAAGCTGCATGGTCTTTGCATTGGACTGGATGTCTGTTCAACGCTGCATATGGACGTATCTCTAGACGATTTGGATTGGTGCTTGGAACAGATTGCCCCCGCCAATCCCGCCTACTTGATGGCACTGCCAACCAAAATTGATCCGATGCTCGGATACCTGACCACCGGATACCAAGATCACGTGCGGTTGCGCGAAAAGTTCGGTTACCGAGTGAACGACGAGGTCTGGGGCTTCTTTCAAGAACTGGGAGTGATTGACCAACAGGGCAAACCGACCAAGCACTTCGGTGATCCGTTATGGGTCTATCTGCAGTATCAAAAACGAACAGGGGACCAACGCGGTGACGACGAAATCCTACGCGACGGACAGGTACAGCTTGACGAGGTACGGTCCCGCGGCGTCTTTGTGGCGGCGGGTCACGGTGAACAGATTTGGGAGTTAGAGGAGACGTTAAGGTCCGATGTCCGGCGAATCTATGACGATGCCAAGCTGAGCATTCTCGCCGAGCTAGACCCCGAATTCATTGCCGCGATCCCAGGCGTCATGCGCGATCGAAACACAATCAAAAAATCGTGACGATTACATTTTGCATCCAACCACCGGTGAGGTACTGGACGAACGTTCGGCCGACCTCTTGTTGGATCTGCGTCGTCAACAGGCGGGGCGATTCAATGTTCAGATCATGATCTCGGACGGACTGAACGCTCTGTCGATCATGCAAGAAAGTCAGTTAATGGATTTCCTGACACGACTGCGTGGTCAATTGACGGCAGAAGGATTTCGGGTTGCGCCGCAGAATCTGGTCGCGACATCGGGGCGAGTTCGCTGCGGTTACCGTGTGGGCGAGACATCTGTTTGGTGGGCTTCCAGGTGATCGATCGCTTGTACATATCATTGGCGAACGTCCCGGGACCGGACACCGCACTTTCTCGGCCTATATATCAACACCCAGCGGCGATGTTTGGGGCAATACCGACCAAGTTGACCATAACATCACCAAGGTCGTCTCGGGGATTGCCACAACCGCACTGAAGCCAGATACGGCTGCGGATGACGTCGTGCGAATCTTGCAATCGATGATCTGATCGATAGCTACCTTGCGAAGGATAGCCGTGAGCAAGTGAGCGGGCAGAAAAGGGGGCCGACCCCAACAGTGCGAAGCACCCTTCGGGCCGTTCCGGCTATCGGGGTCGGACCCCTTTTCCGCAACCTGCTATTTGCGGGACAGTGCCTAGATCAGATCGCCTGCAGGATGCTGGCCCCGAAAGTGAACCCACCTCCGAACGCGCAGAGACCGATTTGGTCACTTTCTTTCGCGTTGGGTAGCACCTCACTTAGGCACAACGGAATGCTGGTCAACGATGTATTGCCAACTTGACGAATGTTGCTGTACACGCGCGGCTGGACACGACTTTGGATGGCGTCGATGATGCGCTGGTTTGCTTGGTGAGGAACGATCATATTCAGGTCGTTCATGCCAACTTCTTCGCGCCGACAGATATGGTTCAAACTGGATATCATCGATCGCACCGCCTCGCTAAAGACCTTGCGTCCTTGCATCTTGATAAAACCATCATCGCGGAAGGGGACGCTCAGCGTGCTGCCGTCTTCACCCTTGGCAGAAAGTTCCGGACGGAACAAACGGGCGCACGATCGTTCAAAATGACTTTCTCCGTACAAAACAGTTGCGGAAGCGGCATCACCAAACAAGATCGCAGTGTCCAGGTCATCGCGGTTCAGCAGCGGTGACAGAACCTCGGTCGTTACGACCAGAACGCGTGAGTCAGGCTTGCTTTGCAAAAAATCGTAACCCGATTGCAATGCGTACAGGTAACCACTGCAAGCTGCGTTGATATCGAATGCTTGCAGCATCGTCGGTGCTTGACCCCGAACGAGGCCATTGAGCACCTGACATGCCATCGATGGAGTCACAGCGGTGGGGCTGGTCGTACTGCAAATGACCAAGTCGAGTTCATCAACCGAGAGATCCTCGTGGGCTAGGGTCTTTTGGGCGGCTCGGACCGCCATGTTGATGGCGGTCTCGTCGGGGTCTGCCCAGTTTCGTGATTCGATGCCGGTAAGCCGAACAATGTCTTCCGATGTCATCCCTGTCGCCTTGGCCAGCAACTCTTGATTGGATACGACTCGGCTACCGGTAATCGCCTGCACCGCCGAGAGTCCGACTTCCATTGCCCGATGCTTTTCCGATCGTCGTGGCAAGGGCAATCGTTCAGTGGGACGCTGGCGAACCAGAATCGGCTTTCCTGATGTTTCAAGAATCATCGATTGATTGCCGGCGGTCGTTTCATCAGTACGTATTCGCAGCAAAGGTTTGCCAATCGCGATGCGTTCTCCCAGATCGACCAGCGTCTCAGTAATTTCGCCGGATACGGGCGTGGTGATTTCAAACACCGATTTAGAGGCTTCGACTTCGACGACCGCATCTCCTCGCTGGACCGTTGAACCTGGTTCAGCCAGGTATTCGACGACGATCACGTCTTCGTCGGACGGGGCGGACCCGATCGCGGGAAGGTCAAAGAATCCCTCTTCGGGTTCACTAAGTTTTTCCCACGTTAGATCGAAGTCTAGTAGTTCGGCGGCTGTTGCCAATACGCGTTGGTAGGACGGCAACACTTCAAGTTGGTTGGCAAAGTTGCAGGGAATGAAAGTGTCCAACCGAGTCACACGGCGCATGGCAACCGGAAATCGAGATTCCTCAGCAACCGTCGCGACCACTTCACTGCCAATCCCGCACGTATGACCATCTTCGTGCACGACGATCAACCGTGAAGTCTTCTCGGCTGACGCCAGCACCATTTTCTTGTCCCATGGTTTCAGGCAGCGCAGGTCGATGATTTCTGACTCGATACCAACCTGCGCCAGATCGGCCGCGGCCTGATCACACAGGGAGACGGTGTTACCCCAGGCCACAAAAGTCAGATCACGACCAACACGAGTTTTTCTTGCCGTGCCAATGGGGACAAAATGCTCGTGAACGTCTTCGGAGGTCGCGTTGGCGCTGTCATTCAACAGAGCTTTCGGATACAGGAATATCGTTGGACGCTCAGAGCGAAACGCGGCATTCAGCATTCCTGCCGCGTCCGTCGCCGTGGAAGGCATGAACACGTCCAAACCGGGCGACTGAGCCATCGCCGCTTCGAGAGTTTGTGCATGGTACGGCCCCAGGCCCGGGCGATAGCCTCCGCAGGCAACCATCACGATCAGCGGAGCTTGCCAGTGACCGTCGGTCCGCCAATACATATTGGCGACTTCCGATGTCAGCTGATTGTAGGCCAGCGGAAGAAAGTCTGCGAACTGAATGAATGCTACCGGCTTTTGTCCTGTCAACGCGCGGCCAATGGAAGTTCCAATGATGGTCGACTCGGATAGCGACGAATTGCGGACCCTGTCACCAAACTGTGTGCTCAGGCCTTTCGTTACGCCAAACACGTCCCCTTTGGGATCTTCAATGTCCTGGCCCTGAAGCGTGACTCGCGAATCGGTATTTAGGTGGTGCTTCAGTACTTCGCGAATCGCCGGTCCCATCGTCAGCGAACGCTGGGACTCGTTGCCACGAACCTCGCTCGCGGGATGCGAAAACTCAACATGAACCGGGCGTTTCGCAACGACTTGTGGTACTGGGTCAGACCCCGCCGCGGCAGCAGCCTCGGCCTCTCCAACTTCTCGCTCAACTTCGTCCGCGATTCGTTGCAACAGATCTGCATCACAGCCCTCGTCTAGCAGTGTCTGTTTGAATCTGCGCAATCGGATCTCCGCATTCGGCTGATTGCCAAAGCTCCTTCTCGGTGCGGTAGACTCGTTGATCATCCGCGTTGGTATGGCTGTCGAGACGCTCGACCTCGAAAAGGACGATCTTTGGTTCGCGAGAGCGGCGCATCTGTCCCACAATGCCGTTAAACCGCTGGGCCGTGGTGTTGACATCACGACCGTCGATGCGTTCGATGGGCAAACCACAGTACGAATCAGCATCGCCGGTTGGTAGCGAGAAAAAGGTTCGACCGGTTGTCGCTGTCGAGATCGCCCAGCGATTGTCGTGAATCATGAACAAGACAGGTAAAGACTCGCGAACCGCTTCCCCGATCGCTTCAAGGACCTCGCCCTGCTGAGTTGTCCCGTCACCAATCCCACAGAGGACGATTGGGTTTGAATCCTGATCTTTGATAGCACCCGCAACACCGACGGCTTGAAGCGCATTGTTGCCGGTCGGCGTCACCATGCTCAGTATGTTCAGCTCAGGGTCACTGAAAAACGAGCTCATGCGGCGTCCACGCGACGACGAACCATCCTTGCACAACATGGCGTCAAAAAAGTGCGCGAATGCTGACCCCTCGTGCCAGCAGCAATGCCTTGTCCCGATAGTGGCAGTGCAGCCAATCGTCGCTGGTCAACAGCGGAGCCAATGCCGCGGAGGCTTCATGTCCGGCACCAGAGAGGTGAAAGAAAGCCTCACCCCGCTGAGTCATTTCTCGTGAGACCTTATCAATCTGTCGAGCCGTCAACATCTGCCGATAGGTCGATAGCTTTGCTCGCCGATTCATGAGAATACTAACCGTTTCGCCCTTTGTATCGGTTTATATCGCGGTTGCTAGCGTGTGGTCGAATGACCGGCGACAGAGGTCAAGGGCGAGTTGTAGCGAAGAGCGAGCGACCGCCGATAGGTCAGAACCCAGACCCTTTCGAATGAACGATTTTCGCTTGGTCAGGCGAATTTTCATCATCCAGATTTTGCTGATGATCGAGCAGCGAATTGCTTGCAAAAGCGCATCTCCGCTAAATCGTTAGCCGGCAACAGTCCCTGTCGAGTCGTTCAACCGGAGCATCCGTTGGCTCGCCCAACCACTAAAGACAATTCTGCCTCTAGCGGCGGCACTTCGTCCGCTGTTTGCTTCGACCCGCCATCTGTGCTCGTCGCTGCTCGTTCTGCAGCTTGCGATCGACGATCTGTTCAATGCGATTCGAATTGACCACAAAGACCTCGGGATCGTCAATCACGAAAGGCGTGGACCAAGTGCGACCATTGTTCTTGTTACAGATATTGAAGAAGAACGAATTCAGACGCTCGGCACGATAGCCGTAAGGTGTCTGAGTGAACAGATGGTCGTCCATCGTCAGATCTTCGATGCCAGGTTTTCCGAAGTAATGGATTCGACCATCGGCACTGACTGACATTCCGAACGTCCACCAGCCGAATTCTTCGACTGGGATGTCTCTTGCTTTGAAGTCACCTCCGCGCGAAGTGCCTCGGATTTTCAGCATCGCGGAATCCTTCTCTACGCCTCGACTCGTTTCACTATTGAAATGAATCCAGATGCCTGGCCAGTAGGGCTCGTTTTGCATCGATGTCCCAAAGGCGAACAACCCTTCGCGAGGCTTTTCGGCGGTTGTCCGAACGCCTAAACGAATACCGAAGTGCGGACCCGAACGGTTTTCCCATAATTCTGGTTCTGGCAGATAGACTCGAACAACGCAATTCGGAATCTCACTGGCTCGAATCGTTGTGCCGATTCTGGCACCAACACTTAGAATCAAATCATCTTGTTGAACGTCGTTCGTATTGATGCCGGGGATGCCCGAACGCATTGTCGATATTTGCAACGCTTTTTCGCTGCCAGCTAGCCCGTCGGGTGGCGTGTCAATCACTTTTAGCAAATCGGGTTGTCCGCGTTCTGGCCCTTCGGTCCAGCGACGATTGACGGAGTAGGCCATGGGGCCGTTCGATCGCTCGTTCAACTCTTTCGAACTCTTAGGCATGTTGTGGACGAACGCCCAGTTTGGATCTTCGAAGTCGTCGCCGACATAATCGATCTTCTTTCCTGTCCCCGGTACGGGAGTCAGTAGCGATCTGTAACTCGCGGCTTGGCCACTAGCCGAACTGCTGTCGAGAGCTGCTTGGCTTAGCATCAAAGTTGCAAAGGCAATGATCGTTAGTGAGCGTTGCATAATCGTGTCCATGCGGGAAAACGGAAATCCCAACAGAGTTGAGTTTTCAGTTGTTATCGGACACACTTGCGAAATGCGACTCAGTCTGATGGTCAACCTAAGGCGGTCATTCACCAAGAAAATGAGGTAGAAACCACCAACCTGGTACTAATTTCGATCGATTCTGAACGACATTGCGGGTTAGCTAAGCAATGCGGGTTTGATTATGAACCGATGTCAACGGCGGGCGATTGGCCCAGTTCAGCTGATCTCGGCGATGCTTCCGTTGATCCGTAGAAATGGGATCGGCGGGCGACAAGGGGAGTCGATTCGCTGGTCCAAAAAGTGCCACGTCCCGAATGCCGAGTGCTCAATACCGAAGATATCGACCCAAACGATTTCGATGGAACACGATTCTCGCTCGCCGATAGCAATCTTCACAGGCACGATGCTCTGTAGGCCTACGGTTGTCGCCGCCGCAAGCGATTGCTCCTGTTCGGATCAGTAGGAACTCATCGGTGGTGGGATTTCGCCGAGCGCAGTACGATTCGGCCGCTCGTTTCTGATCCTTGCGTAATCGGCTGCCCGCGATGAAGCGAACCCATCCGGGGATTCGCTTGGTTCGCTGACCACTGCTATGTGCAACGACGAACGCCATCGCGCACTTTTTCGAATAGCTCCGAGTTGAAAACAACTCGGTCGCGAGTGATCCCGATGCGAACACACTGATTGCCATAGAACACGATGTTGCTGCCTGTTTCGATTGCTTGACGAAGTCCGGCTGAATCACCGGCACGGACAAGGCCCGGGATCGCTCCGATATGTCTAGCTTGTTCGTCGTACATTACCGGTGGGCTGCTACCGATCGCAGCGACGGCTGTCAACCACTTCGTGGTTCCAATCAGAACGGCTCCCGCGTCAGGTCGCGAGCGGTAGACGATCGCATGAGGCGTATCCAAGTCAATACTTTGCGTCTCAATCTGCTCATCGGCGTTTCCGCATAGCAAGTACTCATTGGTTCCTGGTACGCGCATCGACAAACTATCGTTGCCGGGTACCAGCAACCCCTTGCTGCGCAAACGGCTGGCACCATCTTTCAATTGAGATTCGATTTCTTGTTTCATTACAGTGCAAGTCTTAATACGTCTTCGAAGCGATTGAGTGCTTCATCGATGACTTCATCCGTATCGGCCATCGATGTGTAAAGCCGGCTGCCTGCCAATGTGACCAATCCATGAGCACAGTATGCCGCGCCGAACTCTTCCATCATATGTTTCCGAGGTTTCGCTTCTCGCAGGACCTTAGGGATCTTTAGCGGATTGCTTATGTCCAGCAACAGTACACCGGACGTTTGCAGGTGGACGATCGCGCCTTGGTTGTAGGCGACATACGGCAGACCAAGTCGATCAATGATTTCAACCAGACCGGCCCGCAGTCGGTCACCAGCTCGGCCCGCTTTGCCGGCAGCTCCGTTTCGTTCCATTTCCAAAATCGAGTAGTAGCCAGCGGCACAAGAGAGTGGATTCGCCGACAGAGTTCCGCCGACCAAAACTTTCTTTTTGGATCCGCCGATGCCACCCGCCAGATTCATCATGATGTCTCGTTTGCCACCCAGACCCCCGGCCATCGGATATCCACCCGTCAGGCACTTACCGAAAATTGTCAGGTCGGGGTGAACACCGAAGTATCCCTGGGCACCCGACAAACCAGCGCGGAAACCAGTGACGACTTCATCGAAGATCAACAGCACATTGAATTCGTCGCACAACGAACGGAGCTGTGCATTGAACTCTTTTGTCACTGGTCGTGTTCCACTCTCGGGGCCAAACGGTTCGACGATAACCGCCGCCGTACCGCCACGTAGCCGGTTCATTCTTAACCGACGACGCAACGAATTCAGCTCGTGCGGAAAATTCTCTTGGATCTTTCCGCTGGCCGACCTGGGAATCCCGACGGCATCCATCCGTCCGGTCCCCGGAATGCGGATCCCGTAGGTCAATTGGTCAGACCAACCGTGATAGCCGCCGCCCATTTTGATGATCCATTTCCGCCCGGTATGAGCACGGGCCACGCGAATGGCAGCCATGGCGGCTTCGGTCCCAGAGCCCAGCATTCGAAACAGATCGACCGCCGGGAAATTCTTGCAGATCAATTCCGCCAGTTTGACTTCGTATTCATGAAGCAACCCGGTTACCGGACCACACTCTTCCAGCAACTCTTGGATCTTTTCACGCACCGGCTGATAGTTGGACCCAAGCAAGGTTGGCCCGCCCGCTTGCAGGAAGTCAATGTAATCGTTGCCGTCAACGTCGGTCAGGTAAGCTCCATTGGCTTGACTCATCGCCAGTGCGTGTGGGTAGTTGAATGCCAAATTGTGTTGAACGCCGCCGGGGATCACGTCTTCGGCCGCGTCAACAATTTGCTTCGAGCGTTTGCATTTCTGATCGAAATACTCCAACACTTTCGTCATGTTGTGCGGTTGAATCGGGCGAATTGGCTGATTCAGCAACGCGTCAATGCGGGCCAGCACATCATCGGTGTCACACCAGGACGAGACCGAGAATTCGGAATTTGTTTCCGCTTCAGGTGAGATGGTTTGAGCGTTCATAACTACGAATAATCAAGTGATCGTGGACTAGAAATCGCGTGTCGAAAAGTAGACACATGCTACCGTCAACATGGCGACGATAAAGGTCGAACAACTGACAACGGGGCGAAAAATGTCGTACCTGACGACTTCTCCCTCGTCAACACCGCCCGGAATCGCCACTCCCGATTTGCCGCTGATCAGTGAGGCGATGGTTTCACCCAGTTCTCCAGTTTGTGGAACGATCATTCGCAGCGGTGCCATAATGTAGCGGTCAACCAGACGCCAACGGGACAGGTTTGGACGGATTTGCCGTTTGACGGCCAGACTTTCGCAATCCAGCACGTCAATCTGATCAATGTGATGGGCGACCAACAACGAATCATTAGACCAATCAACGGTAACAAGATGAACGTCGCGTATCGGAAGTACCGAACCGATTCCGAATTGTGATCGATCCTGTTTCGTCGGTTCAACGATCACACACCGACCGTCGCCGGTTACCAAGGCAAATCGGCCGTCGCCCAAGCCTGCCACGTCAATGGCCGACTCGTCCCGGTCAAGCTCCAGTTCGGCTAGTTGGGCTAACGATTTGGCGTCGAATAGTCGGACGACATCTTGCATCACGTGAGACCAATACAACATCGCCGCTCAGCCCGATCGACGCCACGTTGCGACGCTTCTCCTGGTAGTGAATCAGAAGCTGTCTTTTCCCAGTTGACTTCCCCCTCTTTTCGATCCAACCGAATCAAACGCCCACGCGTCCAGCCGACCAGCCACTTCCCGCCCGGTTCGATAACGACTCCACGCGGCGAAGAAAGCGAAACATCGGATGGCAGCACCTTTTCAAATCCTTTCGTCGCACCGCCCATCATATTACTCAACTTGCCAAGCCATTCGGCGGAATCACTGGCAGGCCCTTGCGATGACCGGGTGCCCTCGTTGCGGGTGTTTCTGTCAATCGCGTCGCCTTCGTCACTGAGAGTGGATTCCGGCGATTCGCCCGCGGCTTCCATGACCACCGATCTACGTGTAACTGCCAAATCGCTGGTGTTCAGCGCCATCACCGTGTCATCATCGACCGAGAACAACCTTGACGTCGCCGAAGGCAAACGCAAGCTAGGCTCCGGCGTCCATTGGTTGCCTTCGCTCAACACCAACAGGTCAAGGGAACCAGAGCCAAATGGATTGAAGCGACCACCTTTAACGACGGCCGTCGCAATCACGTCGTTGGCCAATCGAATTGGGGTCAGCGTTCGGTCGCCACCGAACGCGTCGCCTTCGATCACCTCGACCCAGCGATTGGTCGTCCGATCAAGTCTGACCAGGCCGCCGCCATTGGTAGCGGCGAACAATGATTCGCCGGCGAAAACAACACCGCGCAGCTTGTCGGGTCCTTTGACAAACGTGTCGGAGAAGCCACCGAAGAAGCCGACTAACAAAAAGAACGTACCGCAAATCGTGGTCACGCCGATCGCCAAAATCGGCGATCGCCAACGGAGACCGGCTACCATCGAAATGCTGTAGAAAACGGCAAAGGAAAATACGGCGACGGGAATACACAGCAACAGTCGCGCATTCCATAGGTCCAATCGCAATCCGGCAATCAAGTAGAGACCTACGATCAGTTGGACAACGCACAGAAAAACAAACGCACAGCCGCCGACGAACTTGCTCAGCAAGAGCAAAGGTCGTGAAATCGGCTTGCTAAGCAAAAGATGCAGCGAACCTGGTTGCAACATGTCGGGAATGATCGACGCAGTCACCAGGATTCCCAACAGGATCAGCGCAAAGCCTAGTGCCCAATCAATGATGAATGGCATGACGAATTGATTGATAACGATTTCAAATTGGCTCTTGTCGACCGCGACCGGAGTTGGGAAATCCATCCCAGCATAGGTGATGATGATCGATCGCGATGACCGTGATTCGAAAACGCCGGGCATCACTGATTCGATGCGAAGCCTGGCACGTCGGCGTTTCAGAGAATCGCTCATCTGATCTTCCGGCATTGCGTCCAACTCTCGCAATTCGCGCAGCCGATGAGACGATTTCCATGCGTCGTCGTCGTACCAGGTTTCATCGTCCAAACAAGCGTTCAGCGCATCGGTCAAGACGCTGTAACGGATGCCAATTTCGTCACCCTGGGCAACTCGAGTCAGCTGGCGCTTTAAATCATCCGGCATCTTGGCAACGAGTCGTCCGATCGGTTTGCTCTTTGATTTGGGATCGGTCAACCCAGTGGCCAGCAAAGCTTTCAATCGCTTGCCGTTTTGGATGTCCCGGTTGCGAAAGTCCGTCGTGAAATCTTCGCGAACACCGATTGGTGCCAGAATGGCCAGTAGCAACCAGATTGCAACCAACGCGACCCACAGCACGCGTGAGGAAAGCGCTGCATGAAAGGAGTCTCTTAGAATGGCAATGTACGGCCCCATTAAGTCGCCTCTTCCTGGCTACGGACAAGTTGCATGAACGTGTCTTCCAATGTGGCCCGTTTTGTTTCCAATCGGACAATCGAAACGTTGGTCGCGCGCAGGCGATCGACGATTTCGTCAACTTGCGATTGCTCTGGGATCGATAAAGCGATGCGATAAGTCGGTTGATCGGCATGTCGCGATGCAACCGGGGTGGGTTCAATTTTGGCGTTGGTGTCCGCCAAAGCGTGGGACAATGTTTTCAGGGCCGAATCGGAATCTCCATCGACGATCACTTCGATTTCAATTCGATCGTCCTGGGTGGCTGCCGCGATCTCGTTCAGGGTTCCGATGCCACGAATCTGGCCCCGAGCTAGGATGGCGACCCTCGTGCAAACCAATTCCACCTCCTGCAAAATATGACTGTTTAGGAAAATTGTCTTTCCCGAGTCTCGCAGTCGATCGATTACGGATCGGACTTCGTTGCGCCCGACAGGATCAAGTCCGTCGGTTGGTTCGTCCAGAACCAGTAGGTCGGGGTCGTGCAGCAATGCTTGGGCCAGGCCGAGCCGCTGATACATCCCTTTGCTGAATCGTCGGACCGATTCCCGATCTCGACCACTCAGTCCAACCAGGTCCAAGAGTTCATCGCTGCGCCGAGCGATTTGAGCCTCGTCCATTCGGCTCAGCCGGCCATAGTATCGGAGCGCCGACCGAGCGGTGTGGTGCCGATCGATTCGCAACGATTCCGGCAAGTAGCCGACTCGCAATCGCGCTCCGGCCGTCCCGACTGGTCGACCAAAGAGCGCTGCCGTTCCGCCAGTGGGCCGTACAACACCCAACAGAATCTTAATCAGAGTCGTCTTGCCAGCGCCGTTAGGGCCCAACAATCCGAATACATCCCCGGCGTGGGCTTGCAGAGAGACTCCTCGCAGGGCTTCGATTTTGGTTCGTTTTCGGACCGACCAGCCGCCGTATACTTTTTCGAGCGATCGGACATCGACGATCGCGTCGTCTGTTTCGCTTGCGGATTCGCCTGCTGAATTGGAAGGTTCCACCGCTGGCGACTTCAGACCACGATCACTCGGACGAACCAATAGGCAAGGCTGAGAGCCGTTGCGAATACGAGTCCGACAAGCAACCAACGATTGGCCCCGTGACGCCAGGAGGGTCGCTGAATTTCGCGTTTGTACAGCATGCGGAAACGTTCGCGTTGCTGCTCCGAATCAAAGACGCCGTCCTCGACCAATTCGTTCAGTCCAAATTGAAGCGAGTATTCGACGACGCCGAAGACATTGTGGCGATGGCCCAGCTGGTCAACGCCCAATCCATCGAAGAACCAGAGTTGATTTCCAAATACGGAATCGGTCTCGGGACGATCATCGACGCAGCGCAATTGGACCACGTCGCTGCGGTCCGCACAAAATTTGGCCCTGGTCATCGCGCGATTGCAATCGACACGGACTTGTTGGATGGTTCTTTCCGAGAATCGTTGGGTTCGCGTATCGGCACGCATCGGTTTCTCCGATTTTTCCGGTGTTCCATACCGAGGCCTAAGGGAGCCCTGGCCGCCTACAAGGTATTATTGCGGGGGATCCATTAAACGTCACCTCCAGAATTGCCGTTTTGTCGGTGGTGAGGCAAAATAGTTACGTTTCAGTTACAACCAAGCGGTCTATTTCCCCTTTTAAACCACGGTTTTTTGATTTTGGCAACACTTGAACTCGTAAAGAGTGGACATTGCATCCTCGGATTGCTGTGATTGCCCCCCGACACCATGCTTGAGTGCCCCTTCTCCATGCTTCAATGCCCCGACGCCATGCTTGAACCCGCCGACTGCCATGCTTGAGCGCCGTTCTTTGAAGGCTCCCATCACCCTGGGCGTGGTGATGATCGTGTTGGTCGTTGTGCTGACCGCTGTTTGGGTGCTACAGAACGTACTCGGTGCGACCGGTAATTTGGAATCGAGCACTCTGTTTTGGGTGATGCTTGCAACCGGGACCATACTGCTGGGCGGAGTGCTGGCTGGTGTGATCGCCTACCTGACTTTGACGGTCAAAGCGTTCAATTTGAATCGCCGCCAGTCAAACTTCATCGACGCAGTGACTCATGAACTGAAGAGTCCCATCGCCTCGCTAAAGCTCTATTTGCAGACGATGGACCGGCGTACGGTTGACGAACAGCAGTCACGCGACTTTCACCGATTCATGCTGGAAGATGTTGAACGACTCGATTCGTTGATCAATCACCTCTTAGACGCCGCCCGCATTGATTCCGAACAGATCAGTAGCGAGAGCGACGAGACCGAGAACGAATCGGTACCGCTGAATCAGTTGTTGGCCCAGTGCGGGTCGGCAGCCTGTACGCGATACAGATTGCCGGCGGAAACGGTTCAAATAGATTCACCCCCCGTCGTCTTAAATGGACGATTGATCCAACTAGAAATCTTGTTTCGCAACTTGATCGACAACGCTGTTAAGTATGGTGGATCACCACCGGAAGTAAAGGTTCGAGTGGAAGACGCGGGGGATGACAAAGTGATGGTTTCGATTGCCGATAACGGCGCGGGCATTCCGGCCAATCAAAGACGAAAGATTTTTGGACGATTCATCCGCTTGGGTAGCGAATTGGAACGCAAGACGCCAGGTACGGGACTCGGTTTGTACCTGGTACGCAATGTCGTGAAATCGATGGGTGGTTCCATTCGGATTCGAGGTCGCGATGATGAACCTGGAACAGAATTTCAAGTGATACTTCCCGGGGTGACCAGTGCGTCCACACATCTTAGTTGTTGAAGACGAAAACCATCTGGGTGTTGGAATCAAGTACAACCTGGAGGCCGAGAATTATCGTGTCACCTTGGTCGAAGATGGACCGACAGCGCTGCGATTGCTGGACTCAGGCGGCGACTCGATTGATCTGATGGTCTTGGATCTGATGCTGCCCGGCATGAGCGGATACTCCGTCTGCGAAACGGTGCGTGAATCAGGAAGGCAGTTGCCAATTCTGATGCTGTCGGCGCGGACCCTTGCCGAAGACCGTACTCGTGGTTTTGACGTCGGCGCTAATCAGTACATGAGCAAGCCTTTTGAACTGGACGAGCTGCTTAGCAGGATCAAGAACTTGCTGCAAGCCAACGGTCGCAAGTCTGCGGAAGTCGCGCCAAAGCGAGTTCGTGAAAACATATCCGCAATCGAATTTGGCGCGGTCAAAGTAAACTTTGAAACGCATGAAGTATTCGTCGATCAACAAACGCAACGAATGACGCCCAAGGAACTGCGTCTATTGAAGTTTTTTGTTGAAAATCACGGACGGGTCATCAGTCGCAGCGAACTGCTAACCGAGGTTTGGGAATTGCCGGGCAACCTGCAGACTCGAGCCGTTGATCAGTTCATCGCCCGATTGCGAAAGATCATTGAACCCAATCCGGCCAGTCCGATCCACCTGCTGACCATTCGCGATGCCGGGTATCGTTTCGTCTTAGAACCTTCCGCATAAGTTTGGTTTGCCCATTTATGATCGATCCACTGCTCCTGATTCGACCGGCATTTGCCGTCTCGGTCTGCATTCTTGTCGTGTCCCGGTCGGACTGTGGCGACAGCGTTCAGTTTAGAAAACAAGTTCTGACGGGCGATTACTACTGTGATGGCGTTGCGGCAGCCGACTTCAACAACGATGGTCACGTCGATGTCGTCGCTGGACCCTTTTGGTTCGAGGGGCCCGAGTTGACGAAATCCCACGAAATCTATCCGCCCGTTCCAACGCCACGTGCCGCCAGTCCATCCGACAGCATGTTCAGCTTCACAAGCGACTTCAACAGTGATGGGTATGTTGACGTATTGGTATTGGGAAGAGTTCACAAGCACGCGGCGTACTGGTACGAGAACCCCGGGGCAACAGCGGCCGCTGACCAATCGGCAGCGACGCGGAACTGGAAAAAGCACTACGTCTTTGAGCGTATTCGTGGTGAGTCACCAGCGTTCGGTGACCTGGATGGTGACGGGATTCCACAATTGGTTTGTCACTGGGAAGGCCGTTGGGGTTACATCCAACCAGATCCTGACTCACCCACTCTTCCTTGGCAGTTCACGCCGATCGGTGATCGCGAAGATTGGCCACAGTTCTATCATGGCACTGGCATTGGTGACATCAACTCTGATGGGCGTATCGACGTCGTTATCAATGACGGTTGGTACGAACAGCCATTGCGTTCGAATGATCTGGAATCTCAACCGCCATGGATCTTTCACCGCACAAAGTTCTCTCAGCAACGCGGCGGGGCCCAAATCTATGTGGATGACATCGACGGCGACGACGACGCGGATGTGATTTCAGCGTTGCACGCACATGAATGGGGACTGGGTTGGTTTGAGCAACTGGATGAAGGCAATGCGTTTCGCCTGCACACGATCATGGGAGATCGGTCTGAAGAATCAAAATATGGAGTTGCATTTAGCCAACCCCATGCTCTGGAATTTGCAGACATCAACGGTGATGGCCGCCGCGACATCGTGATTGGTAAGCGACGGTGGGCGCACGGTCCGACCGGTGACGTGGAACCGTCCGCACCACCGGTGGTCTACTGGTTCGAAAACACATTAGACGACCAGGGCGAACCCGTTTTCAAACCGCATCAAATCGATGATGCGTCAGGTGTCGGAACTCAGATTTGCGTGGCCGATATCAACCGGGACGGTCGCGTTGAACGTGTTAACCGCGTCGAAACTCGGGACTTTCGTTTTCTTTTCGGATGGATCCGCGCTAAGCAGCAGGCCAAAGCAGAGCCAACACACCACCCGCAATTAACGAGTACACGATCGATTCGAAGCCACTCATTGCGTTCCAACCAGTAGCGATCACGGTGATGACAACACCTGGCTGCAATCACTTTGTGTCCTATTCTGATTGTCGCTAAAGCGATGCTTTCAGGATCAATCCAATGTCTTGCTTGTCGGTCGGTCGCGGCGACAACCGGATCAATCGTTGCAGTGACATCGCCGAACCAGCCAAGTCAGCCAAGTCCTCCGCTTTCCCCCCGATCTCCGTCAAAGTCGTCGGCAGGCTGACCGAACTGCGCAAGTACTCGACCGCTTCGATCGAAGCCTCAGCGGCTTCGTCGGTAGCCATTTGGTTGACGTTTGGAACGCCAAGCAACCCAGCGATTTTTGCCAGTCGAGTCTGGCACTCTGGCAACCAAAAACGCATCACGTTCGGCAACAAAATCGCATTGCCTACGCCGTGGCTACTACTGTACATTGCACCCATTGGGTACTCCAAGGCATGCGTCAAGCAGACTCCGCACGACGAAAATGCAACGCCGGCCAGGGTCGCGGCAAATGCCATTGCGCTCCGAGCGGCCAAGTGACCGGGATCCTCAATCACTTTCTGCAGGTTCTTGCCAATCAATTCGATCGCTTTCTCCGCATACATATCTCCCAGCGGATGATTGCCCTCGTATGCCAAACCATGTTCCAGGTCCTCGGCAAACGAGTAAAAATTGGCGACCAAATATGCCTCGATTGCATGGGTAAGCGCAGCCATTCCGCTTTCCGCCGAGACCCTTGAGGGACAGCTGATTGTCAGTTGGGGATCAACGATCGCTGCAAATGGTCTTAGATACTGACTTTGAACCGACCTCTTCATGCCGGTTGTTTCGCTCTTGATCACCGCCGAGTGGGTAACTTCGCTACCCGTTCCCGCAGTCGTTGGCAGACATACCAAGGGCAATGTCGGACCCGGAATTTTGTCGTACCCGAATAGATTTTCGAGATCATTGTCGTATGCGAGCAATGCTGACGAAACTTTCGCCAAGTCCATGTTGCTGCCGCCGCCAACGGCAACTATCAGATCGGGTCGAAATTCGCGGCCCACATCGACTAGCGATTGGACCATTTTCACGTCTGGTTCGACCTGGCCCCCGGTGAACGTTTCGGTGTCGGCAGCGGTTTGTTGAATCGCCAATTCAACTTGGCTGACCGCGCCGGCGGATTGAAGTTGGCGATCGCTAACGATCAGCGCACGCTTGGCCTCTCGACGCCTGATGACGCCCGCCAATGTGCCGACTGCACCAGGACCGAAGGTTAGTTGACTGCCGGAATACAGATTCCAGGTAGTGCGTTTTAGGCTTTCACCAATCAGTGGTTCACGCTCCGATTGTGCTGAAACAATCCATTGTATCGGATCTTCACACCACTGACTGCGGCGGTTCGTGGTCTGCGGGCGATACCCGAGGCGATTTATAGGGTTTCAGCTAAATGTTTTAGCTATGCTAGATCTTTCAGCTTGCCAACTTGTCTTGACTTTAGGTGTATCCCGTTACAAATGCGAACGCTCGGAAAATTCATCGTCTTCTTTGCCCTTGTCGGTGTGGCTGGCGCCGCATCGTACAAACCCGCGCAGAAATATTGGCAGGAGCGAAACCGAATTCAGTGGGACACGGTCAAAGTTGCGAAAGGAGATATCACGCGCTATGTCAATTCAACCGGCGAAATCAAGCCGGTCCTTTCCGTATCGGTTGGATCCTTCGTTTCCGGCCCGATCGTCGAGTTGAATGTCGACTTCAATGACCAAGTAAAGAAGGGAGATTTGTTGGCGAAGGTCAACCCCCGACTGTTCGTTGCCAACGTGCAACAAGCGGAGGCAAGCCTGGCGACCAGAGTAGCCGAACTGGAACGCGTCGAAGCGCAACTGCAGCAATCCCTGAACAACTACAATCGCGGTAAGCGACTGAGGGATAAGAATGCGGATTTCTTGTCGGATCGAGAACTGGATGTTCTGGTGTACGAAGTCAAGTCTCTGCAGGCTCAGCGCCGACTGGCAAAATCTGCGATCTTGCAGGCGACCGCAGCGTTAGAAAACTCGAAGGCCAATTTGGAATACACCGATATCACGGCCCCAGTCGATGGCGTGGTGATCGACCGCAAAATCGATCCCGGACAAACGTTGGCAGCACAGTTTCAGACACCCGAGCTGTTTATCGTTGCACCCGACTTGCGTGAAAAGGTGCATGTGTTCGCCTCTGTCAACGAGGCCTACATTGGATTGATTCAGCAGGCTCAAAAGGAAGATCGACCGGTCCAGTTTACCGTTGAGGCACACCCAGAAGATTTGTTTGACGGTACGATCGAACAGATTCGTGTCAGCAGTACGGCCGAACAAACCGTTGTCACCTATCCGGTTGTGATCGCTGCAGCCAATCCAGATTTGAAACTCTTGCCGGGAATGACCGCAACCATTTCTTTTGAAGTCGATGCGACGGAGGACGTGGTCAAAATACCGAATGAAGCATTACGCTTCTATCCCGCCGATGCAAAATGGGTGCGGCCAGAGGATCGTAAGTTGCTCGATTCGTCGCGGTGGACCTCCACCAGTATGTTCGACGAAGTTGAATCATCGGACGAGGGGATTGAGCAGGATTTGACGGCCGGTGAAAAGACCAAGGCGCATCGTGAAAACTCCAAACGGCACGTGTGGACCGAAGACGGTGATTTCCTGAGGGCAATCGAAATTGAAACCGGCTTAAGTGACATGAAATTCACGGAAGTAGTTTCGGGGAAACTAGAAATCGGTGACGATTTGGTTACCGGCAAAAAGAACTAACGAGACTTAGAGCAGCATGTCACTGATCGATACGATTCGGATCGCGATTCGCGCATTGTTAAAAAGCAAGATGCGAGCCGCGCTGACCATCTTGGGTGTTGTCATCGGGATTGCCGCAGTCACGACCATGGTCTCTATCGGACAGAGTGCAAGTAAGCTCATCCAAGGACAGTTCGAACAAATCGGTACCAACGTGATTGTTGTTGTGCCGGGCACCCGAAGCCGTGGTGGGGTCCGCCAAGGTGGTGTACCGTCGCTAAAATCGGAGGATTCAGCGGCAATCTCTGATGAATGCGCTTCGGTGCTTGCATCGACTCCGATCGTCATGTTTTCGAATCCGGTCGTCGTCGGCGGAGCTAATTGGAGCCCCAAAGAAATGATGGGCGTTGGTCCCGAATATTTGACAGTTCGAAACTGGGGACTCCAGGCGGGCAGTTTTTTTTCAGAAGACGAGAATCTTGCCGGGTCAAAAGTCTGCGTGATCGGGCACACGCTGATTGCCAAGCTTTTTCAGACAACCAACCCGCTGGGGCAAACCGTTCGCATCAAGAATATTCCTTTTCGTGTAATCGGGGTGCTGGAAAAGAAGGGCGCCAACATGATGGGTGATGACCAAGATGACATCGTGCTGTTGCCGGAGGTGACGGTTCGTCGCGAGGTGTATGGATCGCTTTTTGATTCTGTTCATATCATCATGGTTTCCGCTCGCTCGCCTAAGGTGATGGGCCAGGCGAAGCGTCAAGTCGAACAATTGCTCTACCAACGCCATGGCATCCCGGTTGGTGAAAAGCCTGACTTTCGTGTGCAAGACACGGCGGAAATGGCGGACATGCTTGGCATTGTTACCGGTACGATGACGCTAATGCTTTCGGCAATTGCTGGAATTTCTTTGTTGGTCGGTGGCGTTGGCATCATGAACATCATGTTAGTGTCCGTGACAGAAAGGACGCGTGAAATTGGGATTCGCATGGCCATTGGGGCTAGAGGAAAGGACATCTTGAGACAGTTCCTGATCGAAGCGGTTGTGCTCAGTTCCATTGGCGGAGCGATTGGCGTTTCACTAGGAATCGGTGCTTCTGTAGCGGCGACACTTTTGATCAACAACTACAGCCCGGCCGCGGATTGGCCGATCGCTGTTTCGTTTCCAGCAGCCGCGATCGCAATGGTATTTGCCGCCATCGTCGGAGTCTTCTTTGGCTACTATCCCGCACGTCGCGCTAGCATGTTGGATCCGATCGATGCGTTGCGATACGAGTAGCCACTGATGGCGTTGATTGAATTGAACGACGTGCGGCGACAGTATGACCTGGGCGAGGTTATCGTTCACGCATTGCGTACCGTGACACTGAACGTCGAACTGGGTGAGTACATCGCATTGATTGGCCCCTCGGGATCAGGCAAATCGACATTGATGAATACGCTTGGTTGCCTGGATCGTCCGACGCACGGTAGCTACCGCTTGGATGGTGTAGAGATCGCCAACATGTCACGTGATGAACGTGCGGTCATCAGAAACAAGCAACTCGGATTCGTGTTTCAGAACTTTAACCTGCTCAACCGCACAACGGCTCTGGAAAACGTCGAATTGCCATTGATGTACAGCCGCGGCCTGTCTGCACGAAAACGTCAAGAACGCGCGAAAGAGCTACTTAGCAAGGTCGGCTTGGGCGATCGGATCTATCATTATCCGAATCAGCTTTCAGGTGGACAGCAGCAACGTGTTGCGATCGCCCGGGCGCTAGTGAACAAGCCATCGATTCTCATGGGAGACGAGCCCACCGGAAACCTAGATTCGAAAACTAGCCGTGAAGTGATCGATCTATTTCGGGAGCTGAATGACGAGCGTCAGATCACAGTGATCTTAGTGACACATGATCAAAATGTTGCCAAGCACGCCAAACGGACATTGGTCATGCGAGACGGCGAGGTGGTCGAGGACACGACCGACCACAGACGTGCCATTGCCGTGCTGCACCAGGAAGACGAATAGGATTCATCCCACCAAGTTCGAGTGAATCAAGTCGGGTTGTTCCGGTTGTAGCGAATGCCGGTTCGGGTCGTAGCGGCGTTTGGTTCTGTGTTGGATGGTCCGATTTGATCAGCCGAATCGATGTCGTATGGATTTTACCGATCTAACCCGGCTCGCCGGACCTTTGATTCTCGTCGCCATGGCTCTGGGCAATGCCAAGACTGAGGAGCCCTGCGATCGTGCTGCCGGAGCAAAGGTGTATTCGAACTCGTCCGCGCCGATCAAATGTGGCGGACACCGTATGCGGCGGATCCCCGACCCGCAACGGTTTCGGACCCTCAGACTAGCACGCCCGCCCGACCCTTGTCTCTAAACGACGCGATCAACATCGCCTTGCGCAATTCGGAGGTGGTACGGGTGCTGACGGGATTCACAGCCAGCACCAGTGGCCGAACGGTTTACGACGTCGCGATTACCAACACATTTATCGATCAAGAGCGGGCGACGTTCGATCCAAGGCTGCGAGCCGATGCCGGTTGGAATGCCATCAAGCGGCCAATCGCCGTACCTGACGCGATCGATCCGACTCAATCCGAGATACTGGGCAGTCGCAATCATAACCATCTGGTTGACCTGGGACTTAGCAAGCGGAACCAGCTAGGAGGCACGAGCGACCTGAGCGTCAATACGATTCAGAACCGTTTCACCGGCATTCCGCAACCGCTTGATCCTGAGAACCGTTCGAATGTTGACATCAGCTATGCGCAACCGTTTTTGCAGGGCGCCGGAATAGCGGCCAACCAGGCTCCGATCATCTTGGCTCGGATTGAAACCGAGCGATCCTACTTTCAATACAAAAACAGTGTGCAGAATTTGGTCCAGGGAGTGATCGAAGCCTACTGGGCACTGGTGTTCGCCAAAACAGATCTCTGGCGCGCGAGCAACAAGTCAAACAATCTGACTTCGCCTATCAACGGACCAAGGCGCGAGTGGAAGCGGGGGATGCGAGCGCCGGTGAATTGGCACAATCGAAGCTGGCGCTGGAAAATTTTCGCGCCACTTTGTTGGCATCCGAATCGAGCGTTCTGCAGCGTCAAGCAGCCCTCTTGAATATCCTGGGGCTGCCACCATTCGAACCGGAGCGTTTGACACCTGTTACACCGCTAGTCGATGAATTGATCAATGTCGATTGGGAATCGATCAATCAACTTGCTGCCACCCAACGTCCGGACATTGTCGAATTGAAACTGATCTTGGACGCCGATCGACAGCGGTTGATCCAAGCCGACAATCAAGCGATGGCCAGACTCGACGGGGTCGCCTTGTATCGCTGGAACGGATTGGAGGGAGAAGTGCCGGCCGGAAATCGGATTCGATCCTCGACGGGCGATTTTGATGAATGGACGATTGGTGTTAACTTCTCCGTGCCGTTGGGATTGAGACGTGAGCGAGCGTTGCTGCGACAACAACAACTGATCATTCGTCGTGACCGAGCCAATCTAGAGCAAGGGCTACATCAAATGCAGCACTTGTTGGCGTTGAGTCTGCGCAATCTAGATCAGTTTTACGAACAGTACGAGCGGTTCACGTCTGTTCGCGAGGCCGCAGACATCAATCTTGAGCAGCAAATGCAGCAATACTTTGTGGGAAGGGAAACTTTCATCGTTGTCCTGCAAGCGATTGTTGACTGGGGAAATTCGATCAGCTCGCAAGCGCAGGCACTGGCTCAGTACAATACCGAGCTAGCCGTGCTGGAGGTGCAAACTGGATCGATACTTGAATCTCACGGCATCGTCTTCTACGAAGAGCGGTTTCGTTCAATTGGACCACTTGGTCGGCATTGCAAGGATCGAAGTTACCCATTGCTGATCGGCCCCAACGATCTGGTCGACAGATACACAGCGGGTGAGAATCCTTCGGAAGAGAATCTGGAACTTGAGGACCCCGTCCAGCGGCGCCGCGATGACTTTCGAGCCGAGCAGAGACTTTTTGACGAAGGTATGATCGAAGAAACGCCAGAATTCAGCGAAGGGGAAGGCGACCCAATGACCGACCAGGAAATCGACGATCTTCTGAAACGCGAGAAGTAACCTGGCAGTTCTTACAGCAGACGAGGCGGCGTGCTACGGTATTCGCTACCGGCCGCGACGATACAAGTGATCGAAAAGCGTTTTAGGTTTCAACGGATCCGGGTGATTCGCGTGGCTGGATTAGCCCATGTTTGTGGCGAATGATGTCACCTTGGACCAGATAGATCACATCCTCGGCGATGTTTTCCGCCAAGTCGCCGATCCGTTCCAGATGACGCGAAGCGCTGAAGCAGTGAACCGCAGGTTCAATCTGTTCGGGGTCCTCCTTCATCATCTCCAGCAGTTGATCGATCACAACACGGTTCAACGTGTCAACCAAGTCATCGGTCTGGATCGCCTTGCGGGCCTTTTCGGCATCCCGTTCGACAAACGAATCGAGGCCAGTCTTAACCATCGATGTCGTGGTCGCGACCATTTCGCTCAATTCATCCGGGCACTGGAAATAATGGGTAAAAGTCGATCGCTTTGGCTCGTTCAGCGATATTGCACGCCAAATCGGCCATTCGCTCCAGCTCGCTATTTACCTTGACCACGGTGATCAACCATCGCATGTCTGTGGCGACAGGCTGGTGCAGGGCGAGCAATTTAAGGCACTCTTCTTCGATCTGAATGTCTGTCGCATCGACTAAGGCATCGTTTTCGATGACACCGGCTGCCAGATCGGTACGGCGTTCAACCAGCGAACGCACCGCGTGCTGAATCATCTGTTCAACGACGCTGAATTGTTCGACCAACTTCCGTCGCAACTCGGCCAGGTCTCGTTCGAGATGTTTGGTCATCACAGGCTTGTTATCCGAATCGGCCGCTGACGTAGTCTTCAGTCTGCTTCTTCATTGGCCTCGTGAAGATCTGGTCCGTTTCACCACATTCGACCAGGCGACCTTCGAAGAAGAACGCAGTTTTGTCACTGCACCTCGATGCCTGTTGCATGTTGTGCGTGACGATCACAATCGTGTACTGGTCACGAAGTTCATCCATCAGGTTTTCGATCGCCAGCGTACTGCCAGGATCCAGCGCGCTGCAGGGTTCGTCCATCAACAAGACCTGGGGGCCAACCGCGATTGCGCGGGCAATACACAATCGTTGTTGTTGACCGCCGGAAAGTCCAAGTGCTGGAGCATGCAAGCGGTCTTTCACTTCATTCCATACCGCCGCCTTTTGCAGCGACCATTCAACCAACTCCTGCAACTCTGATTTGCTGACGTTCATGTGCAGGCGCGGACCAAAGGCAACGTTGTCAAAAATGCTTTTGGGGAACGGATTCGGTTTTTGGAATACGATGCCGATCGTTCGCCGCAAGGCAACTGCGTCGGTCGATGGTGCAAGGATATCCAAATCACCCATTTTCAGCGTTCCGGTCGCGCGTGCGGACGGGACGATGTCGTTCATGCGGTTGATCCAGCGAAGCAATGTGCTCTTGCCACAACCACTAGGTCCGATGAACGCGGTTACTTCGTTTTTGGGAATCTCCAAACTGAAGTGAATGAATGGCCTGGTAATCGCCGTAGTATGCAGACAAATCCTTGATCGTGATCAAAGACTCGACGGCCGTGGATTCAGTGGGCGAATGATCCGCGCTCCGAGATTCAACGGAACTGCTCTGACCATGCGAGTGGTCGGGCGAAAGAGAAGACTCGGCCATCATCGGTCGTTTTGGTCTCGAAACGCGAGCGGAATGAATGTTCATTGAATCTTTCAAGTCGTAAGATAATAGCTTAACGAGTTTGCATCCGGCCGCGAACGAGAATGGCTGCAGAGTTCAGAATCAACAAGACTACCAGCAAAACGATGATCGCCGCCGCAGAAATCTCCTGATAAACGTCTTGCGGACGACCTGCCCAGTTGAAAATCAGCACCGGCATGGTGACCACCGAATCCATCAGGTGCTGAGGCCCTGAGTTTTTTGCAACCGCTGCCCCCAAAACTACCAAGACCGGAGCAGCTTCCCCGATCGCCCGTCCCATCGCCAGGATCGCACCTGTCATGATCCCCGGAATCGCAGCTGGTAAGCAGACGTTTCGCACGGTTTGCCAGGTCGTCGCACCCATTCCTAACGAGGCTTCGCGCAGCGACGGCGAGACTCCTCGCAGCGCCTCCTGTGAGGCAATGATGATGACCGGCAAGATGACCAGTGCTAACGTCAATCCCGCAGCGACGAAGCTCCTGCCGAATGGCAGGCGAAAATAGTACCACGAGCGTTTGGAGTAAGTACCTCCAACGGCGCCAAGTTTTACTGTTTGGCGGCGCACATTTGGGTCGGTCGGTTTTGGCGATGATTTGCGATCCCAAACATTGATCCTCAGCGGATTGCCCGCTGCATCAAATCCATCGATCGGTTCGGTGACTTTGAATGTCTTTTGCGACGTATCGTTTTGGGCGATCAATACGGTCTGCCCCGGCTCCAACGACAAAACTTGATAGTAATGCTGAACTCCAAACAGCTCCAAGCCGCTCGATTCATTGACTTTGATTTGTCCAAAGACATTGAACATGTAAACGAAGACGGTAAGCCCGAGCAGCCCATACACGATCGACGGAACTCCCGCCAAGTTGGCAATGTTCAACTGAATGAAACTATGCATCCACCGCATCGGCCTGGTTCGCGGCTGGAATTCTTCGAGAAAGATCGCCGTACCCACTCCTAGCGGCAATGCAACCAGAGCACAGATCACGCACACGGCCAGAGAACCGACAATTGCCGGGCGCATGCCGGAGGACTCGGGGTTCAGTTCGCTATGTGAATTGGTCAGCAACTCACTTCCCATCCGCGATTGGCCTTGAATCCCAATCGACAACAAAAGCACCACTAACACGACCACACTGAGTACTGCGATCGCTACGCATAGCCCATAGAAAATGCGACTATTGCGTTTTCGCCGATTGCTATTCGACGTCATCGCCACAGGATCTTGATCGGACAGCGACACGGGAACCGCGCTCATTGGTACGACTCCTTGAACCGCCTTCGGATCAATTGACCTATCAGCGTCATTGCGAACGTGATCACGAACAGAGTGATGGCAACCCCATACAGGCTGTAGTATTGGACTGTGCCGTATTCATTCTCGCTTTTGATCATTTCAACGATAAAGCCGGTCATCGTCTGTGATTGCTGCGTCGGGTCGAATGTTGCAGTTGCCCGAGTTCCAGCGGCAAGCGCCACGACCATGGTTTCGCCAACAGCGCGACTAAATGCCAACAGAAAAGCCGAAATGATTCCCGACAGGGCCGCCGGCACGACTACTTTGACAGCCGTTTCAAAGGGCGTGCAGCCGAGGCCATAGGCCCCTTCGCGAAGACTGTCCGGAACCGCTCGCATCGCATCCTCGCTCAAACTGCAAACCATTGGCAAGCAAAGGATGCCGACCGCGATCCCCGCACTGGTTGCGTTGAAGGTATCGAAGGCACCTCCCGTCACGAGTTGCAATGTCGGGCTGATCGCCAGAATCGCAAAGTATCCGAGCACAACGGTGGGGATCCCAGCGATCACTTCCAAAGTTGGCTTGAGCAGGTTGCGAACCCGAGTCGATGCGAACTCGCTCAGAAAGATTGCAGTCACCAACCCGAGTGGCAAGGCGATAGCCATCGCGATGAACGTGACGCGAAATGTTCCGCTAAGCAACGGCCAAATACCGAACTTCGCGTCACTCAGTTCTTTCGCCTGTAATGCCGTCCATTCCGACCCGGTTAGGAATTCGCCGAAGTTGACATATTCGCTTTGAAAAAACTCCCAGCTTTGCGACACAAGCATTACAACGATTCCGACCGTGATCAGCACTGTCAGTAGGCTGCAGGATGCCAACGATCCAACGATCAGCTTCTCCCACAGCTGACTGGCTGTGGTCGAGCGATATTCACGCTTTTCGAGTGCAGTTGGCAGTGCCATGACGTCGGACTATTTGACCAGATTTTCAGCGGTAAAGAGTTCCGAGAAAGCGCCTTCGCGGCTGTTTCCGTCGGCATCGACAAAGTGTGTTCCCAGTGCGATCGTGTCGAAGATCTCGTTGGATCGTTCGAAAGCGTCTGTCGGCAATTGGACATAGTCAACTTTGCCTTCGGCACACATCTGCGAAACATTATCGAAATAAAACTGGACGAACGTTTGCACTTCGGCTCGGTTAAGAGATTCAGCGTTGACATAAATAAACAACGGACGGCTGAAAGGTGCATAGTTATTCGACGCGATGTTTTCAGTGGTCGGCGAAACTGCTTCGTTGGTCTTGGGATTGACGATCGGCACTGCCTTTAAGACATCAGCATTTTCTGTGTAATAGGCAACTCCGAAGAATCCGATCGAATACTTGTTGCCCGCTACCCCTTGAACCAAAACGTTGTCGTCTTCGTTCAAGTTCATGTCGCCACGAAGCTTCTTTTTGTCCTTCTTTGCCGTCACTTCGTGAAAGTAGTCATAGGTTCCCGAGCCAGTGCCCGGTGCAAAGATATTGATTTGCTCGTCCGGCCAACTGGCATCGACATCTTTCCAAGTTTTTGCTGCGTCATCACCAACAAAGATCTTTTTTAGCTGGTCGATGGTTAACGATTTGACCCAATCGTTTTCGGGATTTACGACGATCGTCAATCCGTCGTAGGCGACCGGCAATTCGATGAAGTTGACGCCCGCCGCTTTGCAGTCGGCCAATTCACCTGGCTTAATGGGACGAGACGCGTCCGAGATATCAGTGGCCTGCTTCTCGAATTCCTCGAATCCGTTGCCGGTTCCCTCGCCGCCGACCGTCACGCTGACACCGGGGTGAACCTCAATGAACGCCTCGCGGATCGCGTTGCTAATCGGTTGCACCGTGCTGCTGCCATTGATCTTGATTTCACCGACCAAAGTCGATGCAGATGGACCAGTCGTAGCGGCGATCCGAGGCCGAGTCCGAGGCCGAGGATCGGGCCGATGAATCGCCACTGGAATCACAACCGACCGCAGTCAGCAGAAGAGTGGTCAGACCACAGGCCATCATGAGCTGAATGTGCTTCAACAACATCGACACGGACTCCCGTCGTTGGAGAGGGGGGACAAACAGAATAGCGGATCCGAAACGATGAATCTTCCGCCCGAAAACAGCATCTCATTCGACTACTGCTGACCGGCGCGACAGACTATCATTGGCCCTTTGAAAGCACGAGCCGCAATTGGGCCAAAACGTCGTGAATATTTGATGAAGATCATCCCGGGCAACAAAGTACACCGGTCAAATCGATTCCACCCATTCGGGAATGGAACATTTGTATCTGTTAGGCATAATGGCCGGGCGGGCAAACCAGGTAGTGGACAGCCACTCTTTGCTGCGGCAGCCGTTGATTCTGCGATCGAAATCCACAATCGCTCCTGGAGCCATCGGTGACCAATCACGATCCCATTTCCGCGGCTTTGGACGCAGCCAATACCGCCACTTTGGACGCGGCCAAGGTTTCCTTTGTCATCCCAACGTGGAACGAACAAGAATCGTTGGAGCAATTGCACCAGAGAATCGTTGAGGTTTGTCAGATCCACGGGATCGGCTATCAGATCATCTTCGTTGATGACGGTTCGACTGACGAATCTTGGCAGGTCATGGATCGCTTGGTCGCTGCAGACTCGTCAACCGAGGCGATCCGGTTTCGCCGCAATTTTGGCAAGGCCGCGGCACTGTCGGCTGGCACGTCCGCCGCGCGAGGGGAAATCGTGATCACGATGGATGCCGACCTCCAGGATGATCCTCAGGAGATCCCGAGGTTTCTGAGCAAGATGAATGAAGGTTATGACGTCGTCAGCGGCTGGAAAGAAGTCCGCCACGATCCTTGGCATAAAACGATTCCGAGTCGTGTATTCAACTGGCTAGTCAGCCGCATGACGGGTGTCCGGTTGAACGACCATAACTGCGGATTCAAAGCCTACCGATGTGAAATCTTTGATGAGATTCATCTGTACGGGGAACTGCATCGCTTCGTACCAGTGCTGGCCGCAGCCCGAGGCTGGCGGGTCGGCCAGATTCCGGTCCAGCATCATGCCCGTCCGTTCGGTCATTCGAAGTACGGTGTCAGCCGATTGGTCAAAGGCTTCCTTGATTTAATGACCGTCTACTTGCTGACTGGATTTTCCAGTCGCCCACAACATTTGATCGGATCGATCGGGATCTTCTTCTTCACGATCGGAGGCATCGGGTTGTCGGTGCTGTCGACAATGTGGGTCGCTTCCCGTTTGATACCCGACATGCAAGTTGTTCACCTGCATGAAACGGCAATCTTTTACTTCTGCATTTTGGCGCTACTATTTGGTTCGCAGTTTCTGTTGGCAGGGCTGTTGTCAGAGCTGATTGTTTCGCGAACTTCGGACGCCAATCCAGCGTATAGCATCGCCCAAAGACGCGTTCACGCAGTCAGACGAAACGGGTTTGATCAAGGATCGACAAACGCATGCGTAGAGACGATCAGGCCAGGGCGGGCCGACGTGAAGTCTATTGGATCGTTGCGTTGGTTGCATTGTCGGTGGCAACGGGTCGAATCGCCGTATTTCATGGAACGTCTGGCGATACTGCCTTTGGCAGCGCCAACGACCGCAGTCGGTGGTGCACCGTAGCTTCCCTGGTCGAACATGGTACCTACGCTATCGATTCGCAAATCGCGATCCAAGATCCGATTCACAAAAACAGACGCCCCTGGGACACGATCGACAAAGTTCGTCACGTTGGTCCCGACGGTAAACAGCACTACTACAGCAGTAAGCCACCGCTTGTTTCCGACATTGGTTGCCGGTGTGTATGGCGTTGTCCGGGCGTTCAGCGGATTGACCATGACCGAACAGCCGTTGTATGTCACACGGATGGTATTGGTGCTGATCAACATCCCGCTGTTAGGACTCTTTTTTTTCTGCACAATTGCATCAGTCGAACGTTTGTGTCGTAACGAATGGGCTCGGATCGTCGCGGCCTTCGGCACCTGTTTTGGGACGATGTTGTTGCCGTTTAGTGTGTCGCTTAACAATCATCTGCCGGCAGCCGCAGCCACAGCACTCGTGATGTGGATTTTTGTTGGCACCTCCGAACGGCTGACCAAGTCGGGCGACGACACGGTTGTACCTGTGCCTGCGTCCTGGTTTGCGCTTGCCGGGTTGTCCGCTGCGTTTGCGGTCGCAAACGAATTGCCTGCACTGTCCATGTTTGCGTTTTGGTTTGTTTTGTTTTGGTTTGCCGAGAAAAAGTCGAGTCTGCCGTTTTTGGCCGGTGCGGCAGTCGTCGCCATCGCGTTTTTCGGTACGAACTGGTTGGCCCACCAGAGTCTGAGACCTCCTTATGCGCATCGCGGAGAGGGAGCGTACATTGCCGAACTCGCTTCGGAAATTCGATCGCCCGATGCAGAGCTTGTCGAAGAAGTTCGAACGGCTCTCGTCACGCAGGGACTGGCGGGCGACCAGACCAACATCTCGGTCGCCCCCTCGGACGAGGCCAAACGCTGGCTGGTGTCTGCCAACGAGCATCAGTACGCGCTCATCGGACAAGACGAAAAGTGGAAGCTGTACGTCTGGGATGACTGGTATGAGTATCCCGGTACATACTGGAAGGAGGGCATTCGCCAGGGAGTCGACAAGGGCGAGCCGTCACGGTTCGTCTATTTCCTGCAAATGATGATCGGACATCATGGAATTTTCTCATTGACGCCTCTCTGGCTGCTGGTGCCGTTCGGCATCGCTGGCGGACTCCGCTACGGTCCGGCCGACCACAGACGCCTTCACTGGGCCGTCTTGCTCGCCTCGGTTGCTTGCATTTCGTTTTACGTGGCTCGCCCCTTGATCGACCGCAATTACGGGGGTGTTTCCATTTGTTTTCGCTGGTTGCTGTGGTTTGCCCCGCTTTGGATCGTGATGGCAACGCCGGTGATCGAAAAATTCAGTGATACCAAGCTGCGGCGTTCGTTGATTTATGCATTGCTAGCGTTAAGCGTCTTCTCGGCCTCCGTCTCGCTAGAAACTCCCTGGGAGCATCCTTGGATCTATCGGTTTTGGGAGTTTTTGGGCTGGCTTGGCAGCTAATCTCAGGACTACTATCGAGCCGTCTTTTTGACTGGAAATTGGCTACCGGTGATTTGCTGCGCAAACGCCCAGCCAGTTGTTACGGCGTTGGCAAATGAGTTAGCCAACAAGGATTTTGCTTTGGCGTTCATGGAAGGACCAGCAACCGCAAAACGACCGGGACGATCGTCTCGGCTGTTGACTGCTGCGCTCTTCCTGATGGGCAGCGTTTTCGTCATTTACACGCTTGCACCTCAGACAATCGGTGAAACCGCGCGACGCCATTTTCTCACTCGCTTGGTCGATCACTATCCAGACTATGACGTTTCGATTCGTCGTGGTCATTTTGATCCCGAGATTGGGCTGATCTTTGAAGACATTCGCTTCGCCGATCGGCTACAGGGTTCTATCCTCGGGCGGTCGCGCGAGCTCATTCGGATTGAACGGTTGACATTGGTTTCGGATGTTCGCCCAGAAAAACTATTGGACAAACAGGTTCCGCTAGAAACCAAACGGATCGTCATCGAAGGCGTACAGGCGAATGCTTGGCTGAAAGAGAACGGGAGGCTGTGTCTTGAAGATCTATTGCCGCTGCCAGCGTTTGGGCCAGCTGCGTCACGCGTTGACATCAAGCAAACCAAAATTCGTCTAGGGAATCGTGATCTCCGGTCACGACCGATCGACATTGAATTAGCGGACGTGTTGATGCGAAATACCATCGATGCGAACGGTAAGCCGCAGAAACAGATACTCGTTCGTGGTTCGGCTGATTTCGCCGATCAGCTGAAAGTGCGAATCGACCAAAACGAACAGATAGCAACCGTACAAGCCGAGGTTTCGCGCTCAACTGAGTCCAGGCTTGTTTGATCGGCTGCCGAAGCAGTGGACCGCGTCGTTACAAGACGGTCGGGATCTGCAATGTGTCTGCAAAGTCTTATTGGTGGCCAGTCGAAAGGCATCCGGTGAATTGAACTACAAGTTGAAGACAACGGTTCATCAAGGACGATTCAAGCACCCTCGCCTGCCACAACCGATCAACGATCTGCGAGGCGTATTCGTTTGTGATCCAACCGGAGTGACGATCAACGCTTCTCAAGGAGAGCTGGGTGATGCCAAGGTTCGTGCTTCCGGACGAATCGACGGTTTGCAATGGCCCTGCGACGTCGCACTCCGTCTCTCCAGTGAAGGTTTGATGCTGGATGATCGTTTGGCCGTCTCGCTTCCGCCATCGATGCAAACCGCATGGAATAGGCTTCGACCGCATGGTCGAGTGGACATTTTGGATGCAAAACTGAACCACCGGAATGGACGGTGGAGTGTCCAAGCGTCGGTCGAGTGCAAAGCGGTTGACATTCAGTACGAAAAATTCCCGTATCCTCTGGAGAGTTTGGTCGGTCGAATCGAAGTCAAGGATGGAATCGCCAGCAGCGAAGGCCTGATCGGACGCATCGGCGATAGTCCGCTGCTATGTGCGTTTCGCAATCCGATTCAGCAAGGTGTTGAAAGCGAGAAACTGTTTGCGTTTCGCACGGATAGTCCGATCGTGATCGACAATTCGCTGCTGAATGCTCTAACGCCACGCGGCAGGCCGACAACGCAACTGGAGACCTTTGTCCGCTCGCTGCGCCCACGTGGGACGATCCAACTCGATTCGGCAGTTTTGTCCACCGATAGCGATGGCCGTCAATCGCGCAACGTCGTCTTGCGCGTGGTCAACGGATATGTGAACTACGAAAAATTCGCCTACCCACTTGGCAATGTTAGTGGAAAGATCGAAATCAACAATGATTTGGTCAGCTTGTCCGGAATTCGAGCGAGTACGGCGAATGCTGGCATCGTTACCTGTGAAGGAACCTATAAGCTGCCAACCATCAATGCCGGGCGGCAAACCCAACACCTGTCCGACGCGCCCGTTGAACAGCAGGAATCTGAACTGAAACTGAATTTTGTGGCCACCGAAGTTTCGATGGATTCGTTGCTTCGCAATTCGTTGCCGGAGTCAACACGGCATGTTTGGGATTCGATTTCCCCCAGTGGCGTCTTGGATCAGTTGAATGTCTCCGTTTCCCAGCGGGGTCTCACGCAACCAGTCAGTCTGGACATCGTCGCAAAACAGAACGAAACCGCGCAAGTGACCAATCGCACATTGAGTTTGCGCCCGGTCTCGCTGCCTTATCGCTTGGATGTCAGTGGTGGAACAGTGCGGTTTGACGGATCCAAAGTGACCATCCGCTCACTCAAGGGTCGTCATGACGCGTCGACACTATCGGCCGATGGGCAATGCATCCCCAATGCGAATGGCCGCTGGGAATTGTCGTTGGATCTTCACAGCGGTAGCCGCCTGCATCCCGATGCCGAGTTGATCGACGCGATGCCCAACCCAATGCGCCAGGCGATGCGAACCTTGCACCTTCGCGGACCAGTCAGCGTACGAGGAAAAACACGAATCCTATTGCCTGATGCCGACAACCCGTTGCCCGAAATCGCCTGGGACCTGGGCTTACAGTTGGAAGGGAATCGGATCGGCGACGTTGGTCCCGTTCATTCACTGCGGGGCGAGATCGCCGTACAAGGTGTGCAGAACAAAAATGGACCTCAAGCGGTAGGCCAGGTTCGAATCGATTCCATGCACGTCTATGACTTGCAGATTACCGGTATCGAAGGTCCGTTTTCGCTTAGTGGTGACCAACTGCTGCTGGGTAGTCGATCGCTGCAAAATTCAAGCCGCAATGATTCCAAGGCACAGGCGCGAACGATCGAGGGGACATTGTTCGGTGGCAAAATCGGACTGGATGGCCAATGCGTTCTATCGACTGGAAACTTCCTGGTTGACATGACTGTCGATCAAGGACGCGTGCCGTCAGCGCTAGCTGAGTTCGGGCATGGCGACAACACGCTAACAGGAACCTTCCAAGGTCAGGCAAAATTGCAAGGCCAGCTTGGCAATATGGACTTTTTGAACGGCAGTGGAACAGCACGGGTCAGCGGCGCGAATCTGTACCAACTTCCATTGGTTGTGCAGGTTTTGAATTTGCTAAGAGTGACACCGACGGAAGACGTTGCGTTCACCGATGGTCAGGTCGAATTCGCAATCGACGGCCAAGAAATTGCTTTTGATGACTTGCAAATCTGGGGTGACTTGGTTGCCTTGCATGGTGGGGGCAAGCTGCATCGCATGCGCGAATTGGATTTGACCTTCAATACACGTGTTAGTCCGCAAAACACATTCACTCAGCTCGTCGGGCCATTAGGCAGCAAACGTTACACACTGTGGACCGTCGATGTTCGCGGACCGTTGCACGCGTTGGAAATCGAACGTAGGGCGCTCGATGGTGTTGGAGAGACTTTGGAGAGATTGTTCCCTGCAATGGGGAACGCGGATCCAGAAACAGAGCGAACAGGACGAGGTTGGCTAGGAAATTGGCTTAGGTGACGGAGGACAAAGCAAATGAATATCAATCCGGCTGCCGCGGCTTCCATCGCGGGAACGGCTCGTGCCGCCGGCAAGGGTGGTGAATCAGACAATCAGGCTAAGGAAGCGACGCAACAGCAATCAGTATCCGAAACGCCAGCCGGGAAATCGTCAGAGTCGGCGATTGACGCGGGCGACCAGGCCGGAGACCGCGGTGGAAACGGACGCCAAGTACTCGATGTGTTCGAGCATCAAGACGATAGCGAGGAGGCGGCGGAAGAGCAGAGTCAAAATCCCGCCCGTGGGGCTTCGTCCGATGGGTCAGGTGAGCATTTGGATTTAGAAGTCTGATTGCCGGACGGTTTGCAAGACGCCTGCCGTGCGGATTCGCGATCCCAGACTTGTGGATCCTACCCTTGAGAGTTGTACTTTTTTAGCTTTCGATCCAAGGTGCTTCGTTCAATTCCCAGAATTGCCGCGGCTTGACTTTTATTACCTTCGGTATGCCGAAGCACCCGTTCAATATGCAACCGTTCGACCTCCGCAAGCGAAATTGCATCAAGCGACGTCTGTTCCACTGATGCTCCCTCGGTTGTCGCCGGAACCAACATCAAGTCCGATTCATCGACCATCGTTTTGGTGTTAAGTACCACCGCGCGTTCGATCACATTCTTTAACTCGCGAATATTTCCGGGCCAGGAATAGCTGGCCAGTTGTTTCTTGGCGGCCGTCGTGAAGCCTTCGATTTTACGACCCATTTCAATGTTGAATCGGTGCAGGAAAAAATCGGCAAGTTGTAATGCGTCCTTTCCACGCTGTCGCAGAGGTGGAACGACGATTTCGACGACGTGCAGCCGATAATACAAATCTTGACGGAACTCGCCGTCGCGAACCATCGCTTGCAAATCACGATTGGTCGCCGCGACGACCCGAACGTCGCTTTGAATGGCATCGTGCCCGCCGACTCGTTCAAAGGGATGACCCTCCAACACACGCAGAAACTTTGCCTGAACTTCCGCGCTCATTTCGCCAATTTCGTCCAGCATCAGCGTTCCGCCGTGGGCCAATTCGAACTTCCCTCGTTTTCGTTCGGTAGCACCCGTGAAAGCACCTTTCTCATGCCCAAACAATTCGCTTTCCAAGAGCGACTGCGATAGTGCCGCGCAGTTCAAACAGACGAGCGGTCCGTCGTTTCTGGCGCTGGCATGATGGATCGCGGCCGCTACCAACTCTTTGCCGACACCCGATTCGCCACGGATCAATACTGTCGTATTGGTTGGCGCGACCATTCCAATCTGCTCGATGACTTTGGAGATCGAATCGCTCTTGCCGATGATCCGGACTTTGTCACCCAACCGCTTTCGCAGTTCACCGACTTGTTTGCGAGTCAGCTTTAGAGAGTGGCTTAGCCTTTGACGATCCAACAATTGGGCGAGTGATTCGGCCAAAATTTCGCTCGCGGCGACTACCAATTCCAAGTCGGTAGAATCCAAGGCGGATTGCCACGAGTCGTGGTGACATGAATCAAACCGAACAGCCGATCACCATGATCCCGGATCGGCGCCATGATGACACTTTCAACATCGATCTCGCCGCGACTGTTTTCGGTTGCTAGTTCTTCGTCGCCCATTACGTTTCGCGCCAAAATCGATTGGCCTTCCGTGCTGGCGACGGATTCCATCAGTTGCATGGGTGGCCGACGATAGCTTCGCCGCCCTGTTTGTCGTGTTGCCACGAGCGGAATGTCACTGATCGGCACAGGGCTCTTGCCGGGTTCCCATACGTAGATGCCGGCCGTATCAAATTCGAATCTGCTCGGCCAACGAATCGAGTACTTTTTCCACCGCATCAACGGGTTCGTCGGACCGCGCTAGTGCAAATGCCAACTGCAACAGCCACGGCTCGGTCCGCCGGTCGCGGAATCGGCATCGCCAGAGGAATGAAGGTGCGTGCTATGCCGGCGCCGATCGGTGATCGATGCCGGGTCGATCTCCATCGTGATTTGATCGTCGGTCGCCTGAGCCGCAGCTGGCCTGTGGCATCCGCCACCATTACCCCGATCGATTCGTCGCGTGAACGTGATCGCGTATCCAGCGACCTCGATGACGTCTCCGTCATCCAGTGCTGGTCGACCAATGATCTTTTCACCGTTGACGAACGTACCGTTGCGGCTACCCATGTCGGCGACCGACCATCGGTCGCCGGTAAAGCTGATTCGGGCGTGACGGCGACTGGCCTGGTCGCTGCGGATCACGATTTGATTGGACGAGGCACGGCCGATGAATGCCTCGGCGGGGGCCGAGAGCCGGAACACGTCACTCCATCGCCCCGAGCTTTGCAGCACCAAATACGCCCCAGAAACGGCCGGTTTTATCGCATTGCGCGGTCTTGTCGGTTGCTTTTGGCCGAGTTCGAATCGGGTTATTGGAAATCGGGCTATTCAAGGTGACAGCAAACCTTCTGTTGCTGTTCTTTTGCTAGATAACTATTCTAACGTGCAGAAGATCGGATTTGGCTCGTAAAATCCCGACTGATTAGTCACAATATATTGTTCCCTTTTCGCACCTTTCCTAACGACCGTCCATTCTCTTGCCGATGGACGGCCATTCTTGGAGATCCACCGTGATCGATTCGGCCCCAATCCGTTCCGTCGTCCACTCAGCCTGGTTGTTTCGGTCTCTTTCGCTGTGATCGCGCTGGCCGCCAGCCTGCATGCGGGTATCGGTGGTTTCGGAAACCAACGCGCCGTCGGTGGCGTGATCATCGACGCGACCGGCGTCGTGCGGACGGCGACGGTCGAAGAGGAGAACCATTTGGCCGAACTTGTCCGGCAACGCACCGCAGAAGCGGAAGGCGATTTGAACGAAGCGACCGACCTGCGAATGATTTCGCTGAAAGGTCTGCAGCAAGCGATCGCCAAAGCGAAGGCGGATCAATGATGTCCTGCCAACCGACGTCGAATACTTGGCTGGTCTGCAAAGAATTGAATACGTCTTTGTCGATCATGAAAACGAAGACATCGTGATTGCCGGACCAGCCGAACCTTGGACGGTTCGTGACGATGGATCGGTCGTCGGCAAAGTCTCTGGTGGATCAACGATGCGATTGGCTGACCTGATGGTCGCCTTTCAAAGTTTGGAATCTGCCCGCCGCGAAGGGATCAGTTGTTCGATTGAGCCGACCGCCGAAGGTCGCCGCCGACTGCAACAGTTTCTGCGGCGTGTCAAACTGCGTCCCGGACAAAATCCAGTCGGTTTTTGAAAATTCGATGAAAGAGGCTTTTGGTCCGCAAACGATTCAATTGACCGGCGTTGATACCGAAACGTCGATTCGCACGCACGCTTGTTGCAGCTGACTACCAGATGAAACGGCTCGCGATGGCGTTGCGACCATCGCCGGTGAAAGGCTTGCCCAGCTACCTGGACATGTCCAAGAACAGCCGCCAAACAGCCAACCAAAATCCTCGCTGGTGGATGGCCTGTAACTATGACGCCTTGTCCAAAAGCGAAGACGGTTTGGCCTGGAAACTGTCCGGGCAAGGTGTCAAAACTCTGACCGAACAAGACATCGTTCAAGACGATGGAACGGTCAAAGGTGCCGGCCAGCAAGACAAATTAGCCCAGCAATGGGCCGAAAAAATGACCGATAGCTTCGCCGAATTGGCCAAAGAAATTTCGGTGTTCGCCGATTTGCAAAACTTGATGGATCTGACGGTCGTCGCAACATTGATCAACGAAGAAAAATTAGACGACACCGCCGACATCGATCTTTCGGTACTCAAGGGACAGGAAGGAGCGGTGCAACTGACCTCTTACACGGTTCCGAAAGCAGTCGATCCACAATGCAGTTTCGTTCGAGGACGCACGGGCTGGACCGTCACCGCATCGGGCGGTGTCGAAATCAACGCGCACGAAGTGGTTCGGAATCAAACGGCACGATCAACAGGTCAGTGAAGTTCGAACCAACTCCCTGGCTGCAAATGACACCGACCGCTGGTGGTGGAACCATAAGTAGTCCCGACTATTTCGCCTGCCGTGCGACTCGCAATCGATTGATCACTCGATCCGATAGATTGCATTCTCGGTTCGCAACAGGATGGAGTTTCCGATGATTGCTGGGGACGCCATGATCCGGTCTTCGATTTGGTTCTCGGCGATTAGCTGATAGTCTCGCCCCGGTTTGATCACGGTCACCTTGCCATCTTGCGAACCAAAATAGAGATGCCCGCCGGCCAAGACCGGCGAAGCGGAGTAATTGCCACCAATTCGCTCTTTCCAGACGACTTCGCCACTGGCTGCCTCGATACAGCTGGCCACACCGGTATCATCGATCACATAGATCAAGCCGTCCAGCAAAATTGGCGATGGCTTGGCCGGGATTCCTTTTTTGACTGTCCATTCGACATGTGTGTCGGTCACGTCGCCAGTGCCATCGATGCGAACTGCCAACATGTTCGGCTTGCCGTACCCCGTTGAAAAGTAGACCGTGTGGCCATCGCAAACCGGCCGCGGGACAATCGAAAAACCTTGTCCATGTTTGCACTTCCAAATTTCTTTGCCTGTTGTTGGCTCGTAAGCAATGATCCAATGGGCCGCCAAACAGATCACCTGTTCACGTCCCACGCTTGTCGGTGACAGCGATCGGCGTGCAGAATGATTTTTTCTCTCTCCGTCAGCCGCATCCAGCTCAGGTCGATCGACTTCCCACACCGTTTCACCGGTCTTGGTGTCCATCGCGGTGACATATTGGCGCTCGACTCCATCCTGAATCAATATTAGCACATCGCCACACACCAGAGGCGAACTGCCTGGACCAACCGAATGAACCAACGGAAATCGGCGTTTCCAAACGATATCACCCGACTGGCGATCGACACAGAACGTCCCATATGTACCGAAATGGCAATAGATTCGGTCGCCATCAATCATCGGCGTCGGCGAGGCGTAGCTGTTCAACGTATGAATCGCGTCAGGTTGGTCGACGGTGTCAGGTCGATCGTCTTAAGAATCGAACCTGATTCGAAATCGACGGCGATCAACTTCAAACCGATCGACTTGGCAACGTCCCGAGAGTTGCGGTTGCCAGGATTCTCGATTTGTGATTCCAAGATTGTTTTCAGTTCCGCGGCGTTTGGCTTCTGCTCGATGGCCGTGGTCATCCAGATCACATCGTCCTTGACCACCGGAGATGACCAAGCCTTGCCCGGCAAATCAGTTTTCCAGGTGATCGAATTCTGTTCACTGAATTCTGACAGGTACGCGAGTCATCGACGCATGACCATTGCCGGGAGGACCACGGAATTGTGGCCACGACGATCGGCGGCCTGCACATGCAATGTCATGGTGAACAACAAGAGATAAATCAGCGAACGCATGTTTTAGATCCCATGGGGAAGCGGAGGAAAAAGATTTCTCAAACGCATTGTATCTGCACTGGGTCGGCACACCGAGAGGCGGGCCCGCCAGATCGCCGAAAGCCAACAGGTTTCCGTCAGAACGCTAAGGCCAAAAAGCGGATAGACAGCGGAGTTGGGTTGCTAATAGTTGCTGGTTGCCGATCCATCGCCCAACTTGATCGGCTCCATCCCCAGTTGCTCGCCGGCTGGATCCAGGATCGCAGCCGTCGCGCTGGCTCCGACTCGCGTGACACCCAGTCCTTTGACCTTCAGCAGCGTTTCCAAATCGCGTACTCCGCCGGCAGCTTTGACCTGGGTTGGCAGTGTCGTGTGTTCGACCATCAGTTTCAGGTCTTCCATCGTCGCACCACCGGTTCCGAATCCGGTCGACGTTTTGACCCAATCCGCGCCGACTGCACAACGAAATTTCGCACAGCTTCTTTTTGTGGTCGTCTTGCAAGTAACAGTTTTCGAAAATCACTTTTACTTTTTGGCCGGCCTCGTGAGTCAAATCGACGATCGCCGCGATTTCGTCTCTGACGTAGTCCCACCGGCCACTTAACACCGCGCTGATGTTGCTGACCATGTCCAATTCAACCGCGCCGTCGGCGATCGCCTGTTTCGATTCGGCGATCTTGGTCTGGGTTGCCTGACCCCCATGTGGAAAGCCAATCACCGTGCTGGGCAGGACGGTTGTCCCGTCCAAAATTTCGGTGCAACGTTTCAAGTAGTAAGGCATGATGCAGATGCTGGCGACATCGTAGGCCGCCGCCATTCGGCAACCCGATTCCAATGCATCGCGATCTAGGGTTGGCGCTAACAACGCATGATCAATCATCTTGGATGCGTCGTGGTAGGTGAATTCCATTGTTCTCACTTCGGCAAAAAGTTTCTCAGATAGGTATGGCTCTGTTCCAACGCCAGTTTACAGGTTTCGATCGAACCTTCGTAGGCGCGGTCTTCGACTTCCACACAAACGGCTCCTTGGTAGCCGGTATCGGTCAGTGTCGAAAAGAACTTCCCCCAATCGACATCGCCCATGCCAGGCAGCTTTGGGAAATGATACAGGTTTGGATAGGCCAAAATACCCACGATCATCCAGTAAGTGTTGGTCAACTCGAACGTCCTTGGCATGTACGTGAAAGAGCTTATCTGCAAATTCGCGCATCGGTTTCAGATAACACATCTGCTGAAAGACCATGTGGGATGGATCGTAGTTCAAACCGAAGTTGTCACTGGGAATGTCGTTGAACATTCGTCGCCAGATGACCGGGCTATGAGCCAGATTCTTTCCGCCCGGCCATTCGTCGCGGGTGAACGACATCGGGCAGTTCTCGATCCCAACTTTGACCCCGCATTCTTCTGCGTGTTGAATGATTGGCTTCCATGTTTCCAAGAATCGCGGCCAGTTTTCGTCAACGGATTTGGTCCAATCTCGACCGATGAACGTATTCATGCATTGCAAGCCCAGCATCGACGTTGCGGTGATGACCGCTTTGATCTGCTCGACGGCTGCCTCGGCTTCGGCTGCGTCGCAAGATAAGCGCATTTGGATAGTAACCCAGGCCACTGATCGCTACCGAGTACTTGGCCGAAAGTTCGGCGATCGATGCGATCATGCGATCGTCCAGATCGGCAACGTTGATATGCGTCACACCCGCATATCGCCGAGTCGCCTTCCCCATTGGCCAGCACATCACTTCGACGCACTGATATCCAATGTCGGCGGCGGTTGCAAATACTTCTTCAAGCGATAAATCGGGCACGAATCGCGCTGACGTATCCAAGTTGCATCATCGGGATTTGGGCTCGCTGAGTGGGTCGAATTGAGAAGCCACTAACTTAGACTATTTCAAGTCGCGGTAAACATGCGGGGACAGATCCCAGGTTATCGCTGGTTAGCGACAGTTCGCCTAGCGCGCACTGCCAGGGGCTTGCTGCAATCGGCACTACGCCGATATCGCGCCGCGCACGACCTGCTGGTCGGCCTTGTTGGGTGCGAAGGTGTGGTCAAGCTGCTCGCGATTCTTTTTGAACCACGAGGCGACCAATTGCAGAGTGTGCGGGAACGCGCCGTGCCCGCGATCCAACCGATTGGAGGAAATCCCGGCCCAGGATTTTAGTTTTGGACGCAAATCTTCCAGTTCACTTTGGCTGCGCGGCGCTCGGACGACATCCGCAATTTCGCCGCTGTGGATCAAATACCAAGAATCGCACCGTCGTATCCCGCGACTGTATAGATGAAGGTGTATTTGCGCCGCGCACTCAGCAGCATCGATAGTTTGCGGTGTACGTACTCGAGCGACTGGATCGTTTCGATGAGCTCGGCCGGCGAGTTCGTATTGTTGGTTTTCGACGGCTTGTTGCATCTGGTCGCGAACCGATACCAACGGCTCGTCGTTGAATCCGTCCAAGAAGCTTTCGGCCGCATTGACTTGCAAATCGTATTGCCCTCGCGAGCAGGCCGCGGCACAGGGTCCGACACAAGTCCCAACCTCCAGTCGCAATACAGCCCGGCCGATATTCCATTTCGAACAGTTGCATTTGTTCGGCAAAGCGAAAGACTTGCTTCTCCGACAATCGCGCAGCTTGAAAACTTTGTTCAGCGAATCGACAGCCAATCGCATGCGGGCAGCACCGTAGAAAGGTCCTTCGACACCAATACAGTTTTCTTTTGGAGTCGCCGAGGTAAAAAAATAGGCGGGCGTGCGTCCGAGGCACAGATACAGCGGTCGCTGACGTTTCGGTACGCCTTGCACATTCCACTTTGGCGAAAACTTTCGGATCAATTGTTGTTCGCGGACCAACGATGCAAAGTCACTCGGTTGTGTTTCCCATTGAATCGCTCGAGCCTGTTCGATGATTCGGCCACCCTTTTCCTGTGCATTGGATTCGGCGAAGTAGCTGAGCAGACGCGAGCGGAGCGATTTGCTTTTGCCAATGTAGTACAGTTCCCCCTTGCGATTTAGCATCCCATAGACGCCAGGGACGCGGGGTGCCGATTGCAAAACACGTTTTCGCAACTCGTGCTGTCGCCTGCGCTCCAACAGCGTCAAGTTTTCGAGGTGGATGCGGATTCAACGGATCAGGGCCGAACCCGATCACCGGTTGATCCTTCCATTTCACGTCCATGCTGGACCGTCCGTGGTTTGTCGCTACGCTCGCCCAAGCGTCAGAACACAACTGTACCGCCGCAATCGCGACGGTAGTCACAAGTATGCCAAAATCTGCTTGATCAGCTCAAGGCTTCATCAATCTTGGCAGCAACAATGAAATCATTTTCGCTCAGACCGCCGATCGCGTGTGTGGTCAGATCAACTCGCAAATTTCGATAGCCAGTTAAGTGGAGATCAGGGTGGTGGCCCTCCGATTCGGCTATTTCACCGATTCGGTTGATATGCTCGAGCGCTTCGACAAAGTTCTTGCAGCCGATTTTGCGTGAGATCATCTTGCTATCTTCGGAAAGCATCCATTCGGGGGTCGCCTTGATGTATTCGGCAGCCGCATCGGGTTCGATGGTCGGCACGCCACCCTCGCAGGGAAGGCACTTCTTTTCACGCAGTTCAGTCGTCTTCATTAGGATTTCCTCAGTTGTCGGTAGGGCACGAGCCCTCGGTTAGTGTGTACGCGACCGGAAGAATGTGTGCCGTCCTGCCGCGACGCAAAATCGCTTATCGCCCGATCTGTCCCGCCAGATCACGCGCATTGTAAATCGATCTCAATGCTTCAATGATTCCAACACCGGAAACACTTACGGCTCTCGCTTGGTCATCGGAGTACAGATAGTCGCTAGTCAGACTCTGGATATTGCCATCAAAGATCAACCCAACCAATTCTCCGTCCCGATTGACGACTGGTGAGCCGCTGTTTCCACCAATGATGTCGGCGGTGCAGATGAAATTCAGCTGAGTCTTCATGTCGACTCGGTCTTTCGCATCAATCCATGACTTCGGTAGTTCGAAATCCGGTTGACCCGCGTGTTCTTCGGCGTGCTTGTAGGCCCCCGCGAAATCGGTTGTCGGTTTGATTCGCTTGCCATCTTCGGTGTACCCGCTTAACGGTTCCGAAAGCCAAACGCAGTGTGAAAGTTGCATCGGGATATCCTCCGGTTCCTTCGATGGCAGTAACCGCTTCGGTGATTTTCGCGTAGGCTTGTCGCTCACGCTCGTCAATTTCCTCGTTCAATTCACGAATCCGCCGATACTCCGGTTCTAGTTGGCGAGCCAGCCCGATCAACGGATCCTCACTCGCTTCGATCGCATCGTTGCCACCGTCAACCAATTTCTTCCGCTGGTCGACATCGGCCAACTTTGTTTCACCAACCAATGCAGCGGCCAACTCGCGGGGACTTTTCCCCCCAGAACTTGGACGACCAACGCGTCGTCACCGCCGCGCCATTGGATCAAGCGTGCCAATTCATCGGCCAGTTTCACTTGTTCCAGATCTGCGTAAATTGGGGCGGTGCTAAGCAGTGACTGCAACAACGATTCGCGAGCCGCGTCGGTGTACCCACGCAGTCGTTCTTCGTTGGGTTTGGTATCCTCTTGGCCAACCAGAACGATCTGCAGCGCGATGCTGAACAGTGTGCTGCGTAAATTGACCGACTGTGCCAACATTTCACGTTTTTCCGCTTGGATTGCTTCGATCTCTGCCCAGGCATCGGCCAGCGACTCCAGTTGTGGGTTGGCCTTGATTTGTTGCAGCAACTGATTCTCGCGTTGGGATTTGGTTGCAAACGTCTGTGGATTCAGCAAGCCGCCCAGCATTCCCGTGTAAGCCTTGCGTGAATTTTGAATTCCAAACAGCTCGTCGCGTGCTCGTCGCGTCGCTTCGTTTCCCGTCAGACCAAATTGCTGCATCAACACCTCTTTGCGTCGCAGGTAGTCCAGCGTGTAGGGGATGCGGTCATCGCGCAGAAACTTCAACGCGGCGGTCGTATAAATCCGTTGTGTCCTTCCGGGGTTCCCGCTGACAAAGACCAGTTCGCCCTCGTCTAGGGGTTGATCGCTCCAACGCAGAAAGTGGTCTAGCTTCGCCGGCTTGCCATCTTCGTAGACACGCATGATGGTTGCGTCCAAGTTGTACCGGGGGTATTCGAAGTTGTCCGCATCACCGCCAAAGAAAGCGGCTGCTGTTTCCGGTGCCCAGACCAGACGGACATCGGTAAACTTCTTGTACCGATACAGGTGATATTTGGCTCCACCGAACAGAGTGATCACGTCACTGCGCATCCCCGTTTCTTCTTTCGATTCTTTTTCAATCGTGGCGATGATGGCGCGTCGTTGCTTGACCGCTTCTTCCGTATCGGCGTCTTTGGCAACCGCTTGGTTGACTCTTTCAGTGACATCTTCGATCGAGTTCAGCTGATTCAATTCCAAATCAGGCGCTTTCAATTCTTGATCAAGCGACTCGGCCAAGTAACCATCGTCGATCAGATTGCGCTGCGGCGTACTAAGCTTGTGCAGTGTGTCGCTGGCAACATGATGGTTTGTCAGCACCAAGCCGTCGCTAGAGATAAACGATCCCGACCCACCACTGTTGAAGCGAACGCTGCTCAGCCGCAAGTGGTCTGCCCACTCTTGAGTCGCGTCAAAGTCGTGAGCCTGTTTCAGATGCTGGGTGGGCAAATCGTTGAACAGGTACATCCCCTCGTCGCCGAGAGATTCAGTGATGGGGTTGAACCACATCAGGCAAGTGAGCATGAGGGTGGCCGCCGAGAAAGATTTCGTCATGTGAAAGCGCATCCGCTAGAATCGGTGGAAATTGTTCGAAGCCGAACACCGATCATTATTAGCGGAACCGCCGTTTAGGCAACCCGAAGGGGAAGGCGACGAAAGGCCCGCGTGTCGCGGACCTGGGACGGTTTTCACAGAAAATCAGGGCTGATTAGGCAGCCGCAATCCGACGCTCGTCAACCAACACGGATTCGACCGCACAACGCTCGAACACCGTGTTGATCTGGTCGCGATAGACTTCCAGATAGCCGGCCGCGAGGATTTTCTCGCGCACTCGACGTGCCGATTCGACTAGCGCCTGGTTGTCGCTAAAGTCGGGATGGACATCGCAAAGCTCGACGATCACGAGCCTGGGCTGCCAAACGGAAAGGTCGAATCCAGCAAAAACGCTTTCCTCGAATCCTTCGACATCGACAACAAGCATGTCAAAACTGTTGGCGATTCCGTATGTTTCCAAAATGCTGTCGAGTCTCTGGATCTGAGTCTTCTGTTCTTTGCATTCCTTTTCAATCTGCTTTTTGGCCCAGGGAATGCGATCATATTCTTCGAACGTCTCGGTGCTCATGGTGCTTAACGAACCAATCTGCATCAAAGTTGCTTCGGCATCTTCTTCCCCAGCTGCGACATTCAGCACCGTTACGTCGTTCAGGCAGTGACGTAGTTGACAGAGTTTGGAAAACCGATTGGAAGGTTCCACGTAAAGACCTCGCCACCCATTGTCGGCCAGCCAGGACGTATTGGAGAATCGCTCTCCATCGTAGGCGCCGACTTCGACAAAGACCCCTTGGTGTTTGGTGTCGAATCGTTCATTGACGATTTGGAGCAGTTCCGGGATTTGACACGTCTTGGATGGTTTGCGCCCGACCGTTTGGGCGACAATTTTCGAGCGAACGCCGCAGGTCAGTGAACTGAACGTTCGCCACGCCGGCTTCACGCGGGTTTTAAAGAATGACATTTCGAATTCCCTTCTTTTTGAATCAACGTAGCAGGCGAAAAAGTGACGGCTCTGGCAAGAAGACTTTGACGTATGAACAACATGTCACCGTGGCGGCGCGGTGTTGACATCGGTACGAAACCGCGAACGGTAAGGTAGTCAGCCAGTTCGTCGTACAGGACGCCGCCATCGTAATACGGGACAGTTGACACTTCGCAGATCACAGCATTGGCTTTGGCCAGTGTCCTTTCAGCACCTTTCAAGACCAGCAATTCAGCACCCTGAACATCGACGACCAGTAAATCACATTGGACGGCGAAATCGGTTCCCTGCAATAGCGAATCGAGAGTGCTGGAACGGATCGTTTCGGTTGCACCTGTTTCAGTTACCTCAGGCCAACGCGCAGTGAGTCGCTCGGTAGCACCAAAGATCGAACTGGACATGCCGTCATTACTGAACTCAATTAGCTGAACTTCAGCATCGTCCTGATCGGTCAACAAAGCGCATTGTGTCGCATGTTTGGCTGGTCCCTCATGGCTGGCGATCACATCAACCAATCGGCCATAAACCTGACTTGAACCTTCGATCCACAAGATGTTTTGGTAACCATGAGATTCGTATTGATGCCGTTCCTGCGCGAGATGGGCGCCAACGTGAACCAGCGTTTTGAGTGGTGGCACAAGTGGCAATACTTGGTGAAGCAGGTCAAGCGGGTTGGTCTTGCGACGTAGATACCTACGGATTTGATTGATCATTGAAAGGGTCTTTTGAATTGCGTCGAACGGGCTTGTTTGCCCCTTGCGACTTGGTTGTGTGGACTATATCCGAATCCAATCTTTGGGAACCATGTCACTATCATCGATGGCTGGGTCGTTGAACCATTTTGCCGGCGCGATCGTCGTTCCCTTTTCCGCGCCGGCAAGCCAAGCTCCCCACCAACTAAAGGATGAATTGGCGATGATGTGATGATGGGCATGCGTCATCAGCCACAGGTCTCGAATCCCGTCCTGATTCGGGTCGGCGTCAACGAACTCCAGCCGTTTGACGGGACGAAGGTTTGCTTTGGCCCACTGGATATCGTCAGAGAAGACATAGACGCTTTCGTTGCCGCCAATCTGTTCCATAGCCTGTTCGTAGTAGTCCAGTGTGCAGGACCAAAAACGATCGCTGGCCTTCTTGTTGGTTACATAGTCGCCGCGACGGATATGCAGAGCAGTCGATGCTTCGTCGCTGATCCGCCTCTGAAGCTGCAATGAAATCGAATCGGTCGCCGCCGGGGGTGTCAATTCCGTCCGAATCGATTCCGATTGGTCCGCAAAGTACTTTTCGGAAAAGAAATAGCCATCCAATTCAACCGGCGCGGTCAAGGAGAAAACACCCGGATCAAAGATTTTGCTTTGCTCTTTATAAATCGCCGTTTGTCTGCGCGATCGATGGAACGCCTGAAACAGCCGGGTAGGTGAAAGTCGGTTGCCAGCGGCCAAAGTCCAACGCGCGGAAATCGGAAACCGATCAAGCTCGAATTGGCGATGGCGACGGCGGTCGTAGAACGACAGATCAAGAACCAGCGGACAATCAAGGCGGAGCGACAGTGCCGCGACCGGCGGAATACTGGAACAGCTGGTTGCCAAGTCCGCCGCAAACACGGGTGCTGACGGTGGCGGTTTGGGTGGTCGTTACGCTTTTAGCTGGTTGGATCATCTGGTTTACGCGGCGCGTCGGATTCCATGGACTGTGAAAGTCGATCGATTGCGGATCGTCGATTGTCGAATTTCAAGATTTCGTTCAATGTCCGCCTCATTCGCGTACCCGCGGGGATGATCGATGTGCAAACAGATTGCCTTGAACCGAATTTGCTTTCCCGGAATTCCAGCGTTGACCAGACGGAGTCCAAGTTCGCGATCCAGGCCACCGTATTTCATGCGTTGGTCGAATCCGTTGACGGCAACGATGTCAGATTTCCATCCTGAGGCATTGCACCCATTCCACGTCGATCGTGTTGTGGTCAGCGCGTTCAAAAGCGAACGGACCAAGGGTTGCCGGATCAATCGCAAGCACTTCCGCGACCACGGCAGGCCGTTCGCCGCAACCAGGTGAGTTCAAATGCATGGCCCGATTCGATCGCTTCGTTCGAGATCAATTCACCAAACGATTCAGGAACGGTGTTATAGGTTCCGGAAAGAAATCGCCCTGGTTCCGCTTCTTGCCGATGGACTTCGACAAAGTCAGCGCGGGGAATGCAATCGCCGTCGGTGAAGACCAGATAGTCGCCAGTGGACGCTTCAATGGCGCGATTTAGAATTTCGCATTTGCGGAATCCATTGTCTTGATGCCACACGTGGCTGATCCTCAGATCACTCGACGCGCGAAATTGTTTGATTAGTTCCGCGGTCTGTTGATCGGAACCGTCATCGGCCACAACAACTTCAAAGTTCCGGTCTGTTTGCAAGGCGTATCCCAGCAGAACTTTTTCCAAGGCTGCGGGCGAATTGTAGGTCGTGATGATGACGCTGATGCGGTTGGGAGAATGCATTTCAGGCACACTTTAATTTGCTGTTAGGCGGCGGGTCGCGGAGAATGGCTTGACGATAGAATTGCGGACGGACGGTACGCTCCATCGCTTGGACAACGGTTTGATCGGGAAAGGCAGCGGGAATCGCCGTGTCACGCCGAGCGACGAATGCGCGCTTGTCTGAGACCACCTGGCTGATCTGCTGGAACCAGCGCGGCCTGCGAACCGCCGCTAGTTCGCTGAGCTCCAGTGATTTGGGAGTCGTTCTTTCCAACGCAGCTTTTCGCTTGGCGTAGCGACTGGATGGATTCGCTTGCAGGTCATAGTTGCCAAATCCCATATCGTCCTTCATGTATTTCAGATGCCAGTACAGGAATCCGGCGAACGAGCGCGGCATGTCGCCCCGTTGAAAACGCTCGAATCGACGATCGTGCGTGAAGTAGGTCTGTGGCGTGACTCGAAAGAATCCGATGTCGCCACCACCCGAGATCGGATCGGTCGCCAGCACGCCCAAGCCACCTGCGGGGCGACGGAATATATTCAGCCCCGAAAAACAATGCATGACGTCTCGATCGACGCTACCGACTCGGATCGCGTCCGTAATCGCCTTCGTCGAATCGGCGATCGCCAGATGGTCGTCGTCAAGTTTCGTGGCGTGCTGATAGCGAGTCGCCGCGAGTGCAAAATTGTAGTAGTTGACCAGACTGTTCGGCGAATTGGGGTCGGTACGAATGTGACCCTCGCTACCAGGAGGATAGACCGAGTCGCTGTAGTGGATGACACGTAACTTTTCTCGGCCAAACTCTTCCTGCAGGCGGGCCAGAATTGCGGGGCTATCGTCGGTGCATTGATTGTGGACCGCAACGATTTCGTCGAAATAGTCGATGTGACTACGGATCGATACTTCTAGATAGTCAGCGCCGTTACGAATCCGCATGAACGCACTGATGCCTGGTTGCCGATCAGATACGGCTAGATCGGATCGGTCAAAACGGTAATCCGATACTGTGGCATTGACTGCGTCAATCGACGAAGGCCGTGTCATGATCTCTTCCTGGGAACGGTGTTCATGTAGTCGCTTCGCGGAAACCAGTCCTGATCAATTTGATGCGGATGGGGTCGATTCAAAATTGGATGGTTGGTTTGCATGACAGCTTTCGTCAGATTCGCTAGGCAGCGATTCGCGTTGCCGGAATCGGGGTTGGTTGTTGGGCGGGACTGGTTCGCAATGCGACCACGTAGTTGACCAAGTTGAATGTGGCAGCCACCAGAAACATAAAGGTAGCGCAACACTCAAAAACCTCTTCGCAGAACAGATTGAATTCGAAAGACAACCCAAACAAGTTTTTGTCAAAGGGTACTGACACCGCATACAAAACGCAGCCAACAAACAACACCGCACCAATGTTGCTAAAGGCGTACTGAAAAAGTTGACCGATGGATTCGTTGGGGCGGCGGACCAGGGCCAATAGGGTGGCGACGAACGCGGTCCCCAGAATCAGATTGCGTCCGATTCCGCTGCCCAGCCATGCGACCGAACTTGGGACCGGTAGTGTTTCAACATCAACCTCGCGCAAAAACATGCTAAGCATGACCAGAAACAACGACCAGCACGCAAATCGCCCGATCGAGGCGACCGGTCGGATCAAGCAGGGCAGGAATAGAATGCAAGCAATACCCAGGCATCCAGCTTGCAGGTTCTCCATCAGCGAGTTTTCTTTCGCGATCGAAGAATTGCGTTGCCAAATCAGGAACAGTGCCAGGCTGTAAATCGAGATCATTCCTAGCAATGTAGGTAGGAACTTTCGACTCAGCGAGAATTGATGCATCCCAAACTCCTTTTCGGGCCATCGATGCGGATCGCGCCTCATGACGAGGGCATCGTCTGACGAGGGCATCGTCCGGCAAATTCGGACAGTGACTATCTGGACGGGAAACTACCGAAAGCGCGTGGAACTCGCAATGTTGATTTGGGCAGGAGTCGAGGCGAAAAATCCGGGTGGCATCGCACAGATTGCTTCTCGTAAGCTCCGGCTGATCTATTTTTCCGAACCAGAACCGATCCAGATCCGGCCTGTTGCGCGTCATCCGCGTTGGAGTCATTTATGTTCCGATCGACCCCGCAGAATCATAGCATTCCCAACTTGAGCGCTCGCAAACGTCTGTCAGCAAAGCTTCGCGCGTTGAGGACCAAAGTCCTTGGTCCCTCCCGTGAACGCCACGTCCGGCGTTTCGTGAATCCAGCATTGGGTCGTCTGGGGCTGTTTCAGAAGCTTCATGAACGTCAGATACGGTATGTCGTGTTGCGATGGTTTCATGATCTTCCGGACTGGCCGACCGGGGAGGATATAGACATCCTGATCGACATCAAAGACCTGGATCGTGTCAACGACTTGTTTGTGTTCAACGACCAATCGATTCCCTGCGACCTGTATGCCTCATCGGCCGCCAAGGGGGCCGATATGAAAGGCTTGGCCTACTTCCCGACCAACTTGGCTGATCAATTGCTCGAGTCCCGAGTCATGCATAACGGCTATTGCTATGTACCGGATCCGGAAAAGTACTTTTTGTCACTTGCCTTTCACGCGGTGTATCACAAAGCCGAATCGTCTGGATTGCCATGGGACGAAACGACCGCTTCGGCTGAAACGCTGGCCGACGTTGACCACAACTATGCATCGGTATTGAAGCCTGTGATTCCAGCGCGGTTCGGAGAGGTTCCGATGACCTTGACGGGCCTACACCGATTCCTGGCGAGTCAAGGTTGGGCACCGGCGATCGATACGCTGCGAAAATTCGCAATCTTCAAACCAAGTCTTCATCAACTGACCCCACCGCAGGTTTCTAATCGGGATGGAGAACTGTTGCTATTCGTATTTCGGCAATCGGCTGTCGACAACGACATCGTCGATGAGTCGATTGAGATGCTGGAAAAGAAACAGCGTTTGGAAGTGGTGTCCAGGATCAAACTAAGCGAGGCCGAGTCAAAAGTTGCCGCCGCAAATATTCGCGGTGGCAATTGGGGAAGAGGTCCATACAAAACATCGGGTGGTCCGCCGGCCGAAATCGTTGCCTTCTTTGATTATCATCCAGAGGCTCTGTCATCGAGGCAACAAAACAGGTATCCGCACGTTCAAAATCGCCGTGTGTTGCTCAAGTCAAAAATTCGTGATCGCTTGAATTCGCGGTTGCCAAAACAAAAGCAGAACAACTGTGTTCACACTGCCGATGACCATGTCGAAGCACAAGAGTACTTGCAGGCACTCGGACCGGAGATTCATGATGACGTGATCGGCAAAGTCGATCGAATTCGTGAGGCCTACCGGACCGATGAGCCGGTGATTCGTGTACTGAGACGGCCCGCGTTCCGATCAAAAACAGAATTGATCCAATGGAACGGTGGACAAGCGGTAAAGAAGACGTTTCGTTTGAGCGCGAAGCGGTTTCTGGATCGCGAGATTTTTGCCTTTGAAAACTTGAGCAAGGTTTGCGACACCGTACCCAAGCCCCTTGCCTATGATGAAACCAGCATCACCCTTCCTTACATACCCAACGTGATGGAACGGATGTCGTTGCGACGGAAGAATCGGTTGCTCAGACCTTATGGAAAAGAGGTCTTTGGACTGCTCAAGGCTGTCTTTGATTTGGGATGCATTGCCATTGATTTTCACCCCGGCAATCTGTTGCTGACTCCCGAAGGCCGCCTCTACTTCGTCAACTTTGAATTCATGCAGGAATACCCAGTGCAGCCGAAATCGTTTCGGCAGTGTGCTGATCTAACTGGATTGCCTGAAGGTTTCGTCGGTGACCGCCCCAGTAATCTGCCGCCCAACGGATATACCTACGAAGATTATTTGAAACCGATCTTCCGCGCACCCCTAGGGGATCTGTTAGAAGAGTATGGTCTGGTGGATAGTCCAGCAGATTCCGCGATTCAGGAATCGACGGAATCGAATCAGATTGGTCGCGCTGCGGCGTAGCGAGGTTCTAGATAACAGGAATGGTTTTGTTCGAGCGAAGGATCGCTGGGATGGTTTCCGACACAACAGCTCCGCGTATTCTGATTTCTAGAATGGGTTCGATCCGAGAAACCATTTTGACATTGCCGGTCGCTAGTGCGCTGCGAGAGCGTTATCCAAACGCCTATATCGCTTGGGTCATCGAAAAAAGAGCGGCCTGTGTGGTCGCGAAACATCGCGCCATTGACCAAACGATCGAATTGCAACGTGGCTGGTTTTCGTCTCCAACCCTACTAAGTCAGGCTCAAAAGGAACTTCGTTCGCACCGGTTTGACATCTCCATCGATTGCGAAGGGGTGACAAAATCAGCGTTAGCCGGCTGGCTGGCAAAGGCGACGACCAGAATCGGCTTCAAAGGGCGACACGGCCGTGAACTGAGTAGTGCATTGAACAACACTTTCGTTCAGCCCGTTTTTACTCATCTGACCGACCGTTCCCTCGAACTCCTGATTCCACTTGAGATTCATTCTCCCAAAGTACATTGGAACTTTCCGCTCTCCGAGGCGGCTCGGACATGGGCGGTGCGGTGGCGACGGACCATTCCCCAGACGCGACTAGCGATCATACATCCGGGCGCCGGATGGAAATCAAAACTATGGGAGTGCAATCGCTATGCTTCCACCATTCGCTACATCAATGACCGATTCGGCTATCGAAGCGTCATTACTTGGGGCAACGAAACAGAACGTCAAATGGCTCAAACGATCGTTTTCCAGTCCAAGGGAGCAGCAACCCTGGCGCCGGACACCGATCTGCAGCACCTAGCCGCGCTTACCGAACGAGCTGACCTGTTTTTGGGACCCGACTCAGCACCGCTACACATGGCGGTCGCCGTTTCAACGCCGACGATCGGACTCTATGGTGCGACGATCCCAGGAATCTCGGGGCCATATGGACAAGTCGCGATCGCCGAAGCGTACGAAGGAGGCAGTCGCCGACATCGACGCAAGGCTGACAATTCAGCAATGCGAAGAATCGAGGTCGACCAAGTCTGCAAAGTGATCGAGGACATCGAATCGAAGCGACAATACCAACGCGCCGCCTAATCGCGGTCGCAACAGCGTCGTCTCTTATTTTGTTCCACCCAGGTCAAGCTGCCCCTGCGACGTTGCCAATCGATTGACCTGGCTTGCAAACGGGCTGGGACGCTGACGATTTCACGCGACGCTGCCCGGGCGTTTCTTACTGTTCCGATACTTGTTCGGATTGTCGGCCTTGCCAATGATTTCATACAAGAATCGGCTCGGTGTTGTCGGTCTTGGTTTGCCCCACTTGCGGCGAGTCAGTGCAAGTGAGAGGGTCAAATATTCTTGCGCTCGCGTGATTCCGACGTAACAAAGTCTTCGTTCTTCCGCGATGTCGTCTTCGTCGCCCGACTTCACGCTGCGAGTGTGCGGCAACAGTCCCTCTTCCATGCCGACCATATAGACAACCGGAAACTCCAAGCCCTTGGCCGCGTGCATCGTCAGTAACCAGACAGCGTTCTGAGCGGCCAGCTTGTCCTTCTCGCTTCCCATTTCACGACCAGACAAAGCAATGTCCGATAGAAATCCGGTCAGATCGGGTTTCGACGCACCATCTTCGTATGCGCCAATCGCGTTCGTCAGTTCGCCGAGCGACGACATGCGGGCTTCTCGTTCCTCCGGCTGATCGTACTGCCGACTGATTTCATCACCATAGGCAGTCGATTCCAACAGAGTGCGCATTGCATCGGTCAGCGACTCGTTGGCCGCTCGGTCGCGAACATGATTTGCCAAGGTCGATAGTTGTTCGATACCGTGACGCGCGGCCGGCGTCAGGTCATTGATAGCCGCCGGTTCTTTCATGACATCCCAAACTGGTACTCCACGTTGGACGGCGCGATCAAGCAACAGCTTGACTGTTTTCGTACCCAGGCCACGAGCTGGTGTATTGATGATCCGCAGTAGCGAGACTTCGTCGCTGGGCTGTTCAATCCATTTCAGATAGGAGACGATGTCGCGAACTTCTTTGCGATCAAAAAAGGATTGCGCACCCAGCATCACGTACGGTACTTTGGCTTTTCGCAATTCGGTTTCAAAGAGCCGAGGCTGTTCGTTCGTGCGAAACAGGATGGCAATGTCGCGTGGTTGGAGATGTTCTTTCTCAATCCGTTTGACAATCTCGCCAACAACCGTTTCTGCTTCGGCAATCTCGTCTGGGAACTGTTCGATCCGAGGTCGCATTCCGTTTGGTCGACTGGCCTTCAGCGTCTTGTCGTGGCGCTGTGTATTGAAATCGATCAAACGATTGGCCATCGATAAGATTTCCGCCGTACTTCGATAATTATCTTCCAAGCAAACAACTTTCGCTTCCGGCCAGTCGACGCGAAAGTTCAAAATGTGCGAAACGTCCGCGCCACGCCAAGCGTAGATGGACTGATCGTCATCGCCGACGACACACAAATTCCGGTGACGAAGCGTCAAATGCTTGGTGATCCGATACTGACTGCCATTGGTATCTTGGTATTCGTCTACCAGTACATGATCGTATTTAGCTGCTTCTTCGTCACGGATCGCGTGATGTTCGTCAAATAGCGTTTCGGTATTCAGCAACAGATCGTCAAAGTCCATCGCACCACGCGATCGCAAGGCATCTTGGTACCGCCTGTACCCCGCCGCAGCAAAATGTTCCTTGTCGCTGGCTGCCTGGTAGGCCGCGTCGTCAGGTTTAATCGATGCGTTCTTCCAGCCGCCGATGATCGCCAACATGTCGCCCGGCTTGAGTGCCGTACCGGGCAAGCGAAGTTCCCGCAGCACACCGCGAGCAAGCGATTCCTGGTCGCTGCGGTCATAGATCGAAAACTTGCTCGGGTAGCCGATCGCCTTCGCGTGCCGCCGCAAAATCCGAACGCACTGAGAATGAAAGGTGCTGATCGTTGGTGTGGGTGTTTCCTTTCCCTTACCCTTGGTTCTTGCGCGGGCTTGCCGATCAGTTCACCAACACGTTCTTGCATTTCGCCGGCAGCTTTGTTCGTAAACGTGACTGCCAGAATACGATCCGCCGGCGTCCCGTGGCGAATCAGATTAGCGATTCGAAACGTGACCACGCGAGTCTTGCCAGTCCCTGCACCCGCCAGCACCAGCATCGGGCCCGACAAGGTCGCGACGGCTTCGGCCTGTGCGGGGTTCAATCCGTGCGGTGCAGCGCTCAATCCGTTGGACATATTTTCTAAGGCATTCCGTTCAACAGGTCCCCAGGACGGAGATTACAAAATCGCTAATTCCCGTTCGCCAGAACGAATTTTTTCTCTACCGGAACTTGTCGCGATCAGGCACCGCGTTGGCGGATCCGGTATTGATCAAAATCATTTCCCGCTGCTGAGCGCGGTTGGCCGTTTCGGCGCCGCGATCGTAAGGAATTCCGTAGCAAGCGTAGTTCCCCGATTTGACATCCAATACATAGACGACTGTCGGAGCTACGGGCCGATTGCTGGCTCTTGGAAAGCTTGCTTGACCGGTCACCATCAGATAGCTGCCACCCTTGCCCGATGTCCCCAGGGCATCACCAATGTTGATCGAGAACTGTGCCATGAATCGGCCACTGCGTGGATAGATCACCGTGCACTGCAGCAGACCCGAATTCTGGTCCAGCACTAAGAAACCCTCGGCGTCCTCGCTGACTTGCCCGGTGGCGATCGAATATTTTTCGCCCACGTTGGCTGACGCAGACGCGTTGACCAGCGGCAACATGTTGAATGAGTCTTCTTGTCGGGATTCAAGCTGACTGTTTCGGCCGGCATAAAAGACTGCTGTGCAGACGGCAATGATGGTGATCGTCGACAACACTGGCATTGCCAGCGACTGTAGCGAGCAACACATTTTTGGTTCGGCTACTTCAGTCGGGATGATCGGCATGTCTTGGTCGGTTGCGGGCGAATCGTGCATAGCTGAGCGACTCCTGGCGAAAAGTGTTCGGTCGAATCGGATCTGAGTGGATGCTTTGGTTGGTGGTCACCGAAATTCTGTACAAAAATCAGGCTCTTGTCGCCCAACTCCGGCTACCGGCAATTGTACGACGTCCGGAGGAACTTTACGATTGCGGGTCCAGAAATATAACCGTTCAAAACAATCATGAGGTCAACACAACCATGGGCATCAACGCACCACTGAATCGAAAGCTTCGAATGGCCCTGGTCGGGGGCGGTGCCGGATCGTTCATTGGCCGCGTCCATTCAATCGCGGCTTGCCTGGATAACCGAGCTGTTGTCACCGCTGGAGCGCTGTCCAGCAATCCTGAGCGCGCCAAGGCTTCCGCATCAGACTACGACATTGACGATTCGCGGGCGTATGGCAGCTATGAAGCAATGATCGATGCGGAAAGCAAGCTGCCTGAGGACGAAAGAATCGACTTCATCAGCATCGCAACGCCCAATCATACCCACTTTGAAATTGCTCGTGCCGCCGTGGAAGCCGGTTTCAATGTTGTCTGCGACAAGCCGATGACTTTTGATTTGGCTCAAGCCGAATCGCTGTTGGAAACCGTCGGCAACAGCGATGTTGTGTTTGCCGTCAGCCACAACTACACCGGATATCCATTGGTTCGACAAGCTCGCGAGATGATCTTGGGGGGTGAGCTTGGCGAAATCAATGCGATTCGGTCTCAATACATTCAGGGTTGGTTGCGCTCACCACTGGAGGATGAAGAGCAAAAGCAAGCGGCGTGGAGAACGGATCCAGCCAAGAGCGGTGCGGCGGGTGCCTTTGGTGACATCGCCACGCACGCCTACAACCTGGGGCGTTACATGACCGGCGTGCTTCCAGATTCGGTTAGTTGCAGCTTAAAAGCCTTCGTCGGAGGCCGCCGTCTGGATGACTACGGAACCGCTGTGATTCGCTACGACAATGGCGCACTTGGAACCGTTACCGCCTCGCAGATCAGCCATGGCCGCGAAAACGATCTAGAGATCGAAATCGATGGCACCAAAGGTTCGCTTCGTTGGCGACAAGAAAATCCCAACGAGTTGTTTTTTCGACAAAACGGTGAACCGCACAAAATCTACACGCGAGATCCAAATGCGCCCTACATGAACGAATCGGGCGCGGCGGCCTGTAGGCTTCCGTCCGGACATCCGGAAGCCTTCTTCGAAGCCTTCGCAAACGTCTACACGGCTGCCTTTGACGACATGGCGAAACGAGCCGCCGGCGAAAGCTTCGAACGAAGAGACACCGTTTATCCGAACGTTTATGATGGGGTCGAAGGCATGTACTTTATCCAACAATGTGTCGCCAGCAGTAATCAGGATTCCGCTTGGTTGCCGCTTAAGCTCGAAGCCGCACGACGTTAGGTTGATCTGATTGTGCGGGCTGAGCCCGTAATTCCGGCCTGGATTGACCAGTCTATTCCGGTATTCTTCGACGCGACCGTTTATCATCAATGCTGATCCCGACTGCGCGTTCGTCGCATTCGGTCGTACCATCGGCTCCAAACCAACCCGGACAGGCAGCTATCATGGCCGACGCAGATATCGGCACCGAACAAGAATCATCCAAGTCTCCTGGACAGCGGATTCCAGAGAGCCTGTTGCGCGAAGTGACCGAGATTCACTGGGTCGAAAGCATCCGAGGCTCGCTGGTTAACATTCACCCCGCGGCCAGCAATCTGTATGGATGTCCGACCGAGCAATTGCTGGACGGAACCAAATGGCGAGCCGATTTCGTTCATCCCGACGACCGATCACGATTCGACGAATATCTGAAGCAAACGATCGCCGACGGAACGGGTGACTGTAGGTATCGCGTTGTCGATACCAAACAGGCGACGCACTGGGTTTACGAGTGCGCATCGACTTCCGAGCAGGGCCACCAGCAACAAGTCTACGGTCTGACACGAATCGTTGACGATCAACACAACGTCGAAGTGGCTTTGCACGATTCAGAAGCGGTCTATTTTTCCTTGGTCGAAAGTCTGCCGTTGTGCGTGCTCCGTAAAGATACAAAAGGTCGAATTCAATATGCCAACGCACGGGCCTGCGAAGACATGGGCAAGACGATTGAAGAACTGATTGGAAAAACAGACTTTGATCTGTTCCCAGCCGACTTGGCCAGAAAATATATGTCGGACGATCGCGAAGTGATCCAGTCGGGAAAGTTGCACCATGATGTCGAACGACATCAGGCACCAAGTGGCGAACAAATTCACGTGGAGGTTTGGAAAGCGCCGGTTCACAGCGCGCGCGGCGACGTCATCGGTATCCAGGTAATGTTCTGGGATGTCAGCCGGCAAAAAAATGCCGAGCATCAAATTGAGTTTGAAAAATTCCTACTAGCAACGCTGCTTGAAACGGTGCCTGACTCGGTCTATTTCAAGGATGCCGAAAGTCGATTCATTCGGATCAGCCATAGCTGCGCCAAGAAGTTCGGGATCGCGCATCCCAAGGACGCAATCGGAAAATCTGATGCTGATTTCTTTGCCATCGAACACGCCCGCAAAGCGCTGCTGGACGAACGTGAGATCATGCGCACAGGCAAACCGACGCTTTCAGAAATTGAGCACGAAACCTACGCGGGGAATCGAGAAACTTGGTGCAGTACAAGCAAACTGCCGCTGCATGACAAAAACGGCAGAGTCATCGGAACGTTCGGGATTTCCCGTGACGTGACTCAACAGATGCGGGCCGAGCAGGAACTGGCGCGCGAACGCGATCTGTTAAAAACGATTATCGACAACGTACCGGATCTGATTTACGTAAAAGATCGATCCGGCCGCTTTGTGATTGCCAACGCCGCGCTGTTGAAACTGCTGAATCTGGATTCCAACGCCCAACTAGAAGGAAAAACAGATTACGACTTCTCGCCACCCGAATTGGCGTGTGAATATGTAGCCGATGACCAAAATGTCATGCGCAATCGCGAACCGCTACTGGACCGCGAAGAGTCACATCGGGCAGAAAGTGGAACGCCGATTTGGCTGTTGACGACCAAGGTTCCGCTGTACAACAACAGCGGTGACGTGATTGGAGTCGTCGGCATTGGACACGACATTACGGCTCGAAAAATTGCCGGACAAGAGATCCTCGCGGCCAAAGAGATGGCCGATCGAGCCAATCGGGCAAAAAGCGATTTCTTGGCGAACATGAGTCATGAGATTCGCACACCGATGAACGCAATTATCGGGATGACCGATCTGGTGTTGGACACCAAGTTGGATGCGAATCAACGCAACTACCTGTCAATGGTCCAAGAGTCTGGCGAAGCATTGTTGGGTGTGATCAATGATGTGCTAGATTTTTCCAAGATCGAAGCGGGCAAAATGGAAATTGACAAACGTCTGTTTGACGTTTCTGAAAGCCTCGGTGACATCATGAAGAGCCTTAGTTTGAAGGCTCACAGCAAAGGCTTGGAATTGGCCTTTCGTATTCACCCCGAAGTCCCGCGCTTTGTAATTGGTGACGTCGGAAGGTTGCGACAAGTCTTGGTGAATTTGGTGGGCAATGCCATCAAGTTCACCGATCGGGGTGAAGTGGTTGTGGAGGTCAACCGAATCGCAAGTGAAAGCCAAGAGCATGTACTCGAATTTCGCGTCCATGATACCGGAATCGGAATTCCTGACGAAAAACGAGATAGAATCTTTAACGAATTCGAACAAGCTGATTCGTCGACAACTCGGCGATACGGCGGGACGGGATTGGGCCTAGCAATTTGTTCGCGGTTGGTTCGATTGATGGGGGGCGAAATCAATGTCAGTAGCATTCCCGGCGCTGGCAGCGAATTTACATTCCAAATTCGACTCGATCCTGCACCTGGTGATGTTGAATCGCAACGGCAACGTGGTGTCGTTGTTGTCGGTGGCACGAATGTGTTGATCGTGGATGACAACACCACCAATCGTAAGATCTTGAGCGAGATCTTTTCGAACTGGGGCATGATTCCGACGGAGGCGGAATCAGGCGCGTTGGCGATCTTGGAATTGCGGTCCGCCTATGCCAAAAACGAGCCTTTTGGCTTGATCGTGACCGACGTGAATATGCCGGAGATGAGTGGTTATGAATTCGTCGAAAAAGTGCGTGGTGACCTAGACGTCGCGAATACTCCGGTGGTTGTTCTGACCAGTGGTGGACGTGAAGGTGATCACGCGATCGCCGACCAACTAGAAGTGGCGGAACGATTGATGAAGCCGGTGAAGCAGTCTGAATTGTTCGACGCTGTTGTGCGGTCGCTGGGCGTCAATGCGCCCGAACCCGTCACTTTTTATCAATCCGGCGAAAGCGGCGATGTTGACTTGGTGAGCTTGCGAATTCTGTTGGTCGAAGATAACTCGATCAATCAAAGGCTTGCTGTGGGTGTGTTGGAAAAAGAAGGGCACGAGGTAACTGTGGCCAGCGATGGAGTCGAGGCATTGAATCTGATTGACGCGGAGGAGTTTGACGTTGTCTTGATGGACGTGCAAATGCCAGTTCTGGATGGCTATGAAACGACAAAGCGGATCCGTGAACAAGAATCGGTCTTGGGCGACCACTTGCCAATCATTGCCATGACCGCACATGCGATGAAAGGCGACCGCGAAAAATGCCTTAACGCGGGAATGGATGAGTACATTCCCAAACCAATTCGTGTGTCGGTGCTGCGCGATGTACTGTTCTCGGTGCTGGGGTCGAGCCACGCCTACACTCAAACGGCAGAAACGGATCTACCCGTTCCCGATCCCGCCGCGAAGACCGAATCGCCAAGCATGCGCCAATCCCGAACCGAGCACCAGCGGACAGGTTGCGACCCCGCAGCCGATCGGCAAAACCGATTTTGAATCAAAGGCGGATGCGACCTTGGAAACACCGACGGGAATCGATTGGAAACGGGCAAAATTGACCGTTGGCGGCGACGAAGGCTTGCTACGCGAACTCTTGGGAATCTACCTTGGCGAAGCAAAAGGCTTGATCAAAGAAATCCACCAAGCGGTTGAACAAGGCGATCATGCCACAATCAAAAGAGCTTCGCACACTCTAAAAGGGGCTTCGCTGTTGACCGGTGCGACCGAAACCAGCCGGCTTGCACAACAGCTGGAAGCGAGCTCCACCGATATGTCGCAACAACAACTCGTTGACCTGACGGCCGTCCTGGAAGTATCGGTGCGGAAAGTCATCGAGGATGCGACGGAGTTTATCGAGAGCGCAGTCGGATAACGTCTGGATCTGCACGGGATGTCAACGATATTGATCGCGACGGATGAAGCTGGCTATGGACCGAAACTGGGCCCCTTGGTGATCACAGCTACAGTTTGGGAAATTCCGATCGATTCGCCTGACTTGGCGAAGCTAGTAGATCTGTTCGCTCCTTTGCGAACGCCTCACGAAAGCGGTTCTGGTACAGTCGTCGTCGATGATTCGAAAGCGGTCTTCAAATCATCACACGGCTTAACGGCGCTGCACACCGCCGTAAGTGCTGCGATGCGTTGGTGTGGATATCAGAGTCAAACGCTGCAGCAATGGCTTCCCGAGATTGCCGCCGATGATGCCCGGTCAATCTCTCAAACGCCATGGTTCGAAGATTTTGGCGGTCAGCCGTTTCTAACTGCCGCGGAAGCAAAACCGTTGGTTGGCCAATGGATCTGTAGTGGGCTGAAAATGACTCAAATCAGCTCGCGAATCATCTCCGCTCGCCAGTTCAACTCGCAGTGCGTACAGGGATGCAATAAGGCCGATCTGTTATCTGAAGCAACGATTGATTTGGTGCGTTCGTTGATCACTTTAAGTGAAAGCGACTCGCATGTGACGGTCTTTTGCGACCGTCACGGTGGCCGCCGGTACTATGGCAGCGTTCTTCAACACTCTTTTCCAGAATGGCAGCTGCGGGTGATCGATGAATCGAGACACTGCAGTCGCTATCAGCTAGCCAGTTCAGACCACAAAGTCGATTTCGCATTTACGGTCAAAGGAGATTCATTTACTCCAGTCGCGTTATCGTCCATGATTTCGAAGTACCTGAGAGAACGCTTGATGGGAGCGTTGAATCACTATTTTTCGCTGCGACATCGAGGTGACGATCCGCTGCGACCAACCGCCGGATACCCTGTTCGACGCCGACCGATTCCTGCGGGACATTCAACCAATCTTGGAAGCTGACCAAATAGATCCGATGCACCTGATTCGATCGCGATAGCACAGTGTCAAATGAAAAAATCATTGCCGCGGCGTTCGATCCGGAATTACTGCGAGACTGTGCTTCCACGATGGGCGATCTGTTGGCAGATCACTTGGCGAAAGTTCAGACAGCTGACCAACCTGTTCAAATTTGGTCCGACCCCAAGCCAAACATTCAGCAGGCCAGCCAGTTTGTTCAGCAGCCGGTTGCGAACGATGTCCGCAAGCGATTCGCTGAACTGATACGAGTCAGTTTGCAACGCGGACAGAACCTTGGCCATCCACGCTACATCGGTCACCAAGTTCCTGCCCCGATTCCCTTGGCGGGAATCTTCGATGCCGTGATGTCTGCTACGAATCAAGTTTTGGGTGTCTATGAAATGGGACCTTGGGGTGTTTCGGTCGAACTGCGCCATGATCCAGCAGATTTCGCAAAGCATCGGACTTGGTGGATTCGGCGGAATCGTCACCTCAGGCGGCTCATTGGCCAATTTGACCGCTCTATTGGCCGGCGCAGCGTCAGCGCTCCCGATGCCTGGACCCAAGGTGCCGATCAACGATCCGTGCTGGTTGTCCACGGGGATTCGCACTATTGCATCGATCGATCCGCTGCGGTCATGGGGATGGGTACCAACAGGGTTATCCGCGTTGCAATCGATAACGAGCGCAGGATGAATCCCAAAGCACTTGATGCTGTTTTGGCTGATTTGGCGGCCCGCAACATTCCTGTGACCGCCGTCGTCTCGGTTGCCGGGACGACGGCAATCGGCGCGTTTGATCCACTGGATGCCATCGCGGACGTTTGCCAGCGGCACGGCGTTTGGCTGCACGTTGACGCGGCGCATGGTGGTGGAGTTGGATTCAGCCCCAAACATCAATCTTTGATTCGCGGTTTGCAGCGGGCTGACAGTGTCGCAATGGATGCCCACAAAATGATGTTTCTGCCGGCCGTCTGTGCGTTTGTATTCTATAAGAACCCCAATCATCGCTTCGCGCCGTTTCAGCAATCCGCGCCTTATCTGTTCGATCCTTCGGCCGCTGAAATGGAGGAATACAACAACGGTACGATGACCTTTGAATGCACGCGGCGAGCATCCGCGTTTGCGTTATGGGGAATCTGGGCAATGTTTGGCCCCGAGTTGTTTGCGGCGATGGTGGACCAGGTCATCCAGGTTGCTGACGATTTTTACCGAATGCTCTGTAAAGACGAGTCATTCGAAGCGTCGTTTCGGCCACAATCGAACATTGTTGTCTTTCGATTCTTGCCACCGCTGGCACGATCTCAGCAACCGCTCGAACAAGATCGTTTGCAGCTAGCGATACGCCGATCTTTGCTACAGGCGGGCGCAGCCTATCTGACCCAAACAAGCATCGATGGAAGGATCTATCTGCGTTCAACGATTATGAATCCGTTGACTCAAAAGCGCGATCTGCGCGAGACCGTAAAACTGATCAAGGAACACGGCCAACGACTTTAGGCTTGTCAGCTTTGTTTTGGTCGAAACGTTTTGAAACGACTCTCATTCGTCTCAAGAAACGGCCCGTCAATCAGGTTGACACAATAGGGGATCGCTGGAAAGACCGCATCCAAACATTCGGCAATCGCTTTGGGCTTGCCTGGCAGGTTTACAATCAATGACTTGCCTCGAATTCCTGCCGTTTGTCGGGACAGAATCGCAGTTGCCACTTTTTCCAATGACACTTTGCGCATCAATTCTCCAAAACCGGGCATCATTTTTTCGCAAACTGCCTCGGTCGCTTCTGGAGTCACGTCGCGTACCGCCGGTCCCGTACCGCCTGTGGTTACAACCAGACAGCACTGTTCGGTGTCGCAAAGTTCAGCTAGCGTCGATTCGATCAGCGCCTGATCATCAGAAATGACGCGGGCAACGGGTTGCCACCGGCTGGTCACGACTTGGTTCAAGTACTCCAGGATCGCCGGCCCGCCCAGATCCTCATAGTCGCCGCGGCTGGCGCGGTCCGACACGGTGACGATTCCAATCGTAGCGGCGGTCATGCTAGGATCTCTTTCACCACACGCGCTCGTTCGACGCCTGTTAGCTTCGCATCCAAGCCCTGGTATTTGACCGTGAATCGTTCGTGATCAATGCCCAGTGTATGCAAAAGCGTTGCATTAAAATCGTTGATGTGTACTGGGTCTTCGACGATGTTGTAGCAGTAATCGTCGGTCATGCCGTAGTCGAATCCTTGCTTGAAACCGCCGCCGGCAACCCAGGTGGAAAAACAACGACCGTGGTGATCGCGTCCATGGTTGTCCTTGGTCAACTTTCCCTGGCTGTAGATCGTCCGGCCGAACTCACCACCAAACACGACGACGGTATCATCCAGCATTCCGCGCTGCTTCAAATCTTTGACCAAGGCGGCTGCCGGTTGATCGGTTCCAATCGCATTCTTGCGAATCTCTCTCGGTAGATTGCCGTGCTGGTCCCAACCGCGGTGAAACAATTGGATGAAGGGAACACCCCGTTCTGCCAGACGCCGCGCCAAAATGCAATTGGAGGCGAACGATCCTGGCTTTTTGGATTCGGGTCCGTACATGTCGTAGGTAGCATCCGACTCGCTCGACAGGTCCATTAGATCTGGCACCGACGTTTGCATACGGTAGGCCATTTCGTATTGCGAGATTCGTGTTTCGATCTCTGGGTCACCGACATCCGCAAATCGAGTCTCGTTCAGCTTGGCAATGCCATCCAACATCTTGCGGCGAACGTCGCGATCGACGCCGGGTGGATTGTTCAGGTACAGAACGGGATCGGCGCCGCTGCGAAATTGAACGCCTTGATGTTGTGACGGCAAAAAGCCGCTGCCCCACAATCGCGAAAACAAAGCTTGGCCTGGCGACGCGCCCACCGATATGAATGTCACATACGCGGGCAAGTTTTCGTTGGGGCTGCCCAGACCATAACTCAGCCACGATCCCATGCTGGGTCGGCCGAGTTGTTGAGTGCCAGTATTGATGTAAGTGATTGCCGGATCGTGATTGATCGCCTCGGTATTCATTGTCCGCATAATGGTGATGTCATCAGCGATCTTCGCCGTGTGCGGTAGCAGTTCACCATTGATCCAGGTGCCACGTTCACCGAAGCGATCAAACTTGAACATCGGCGCAACACAGGGAAAAGTCGATTGACCGCTAGACATCCCGGTCAGACGTTGGCCTTGGCGAATGGAATCGGGAAGCTCCGTTCCGTGCAGCTTTCGCAGTTCAGGCTTATAGTCGAACATATCGATGTGGCTGGGGCCGCCGGCCATGAACAGGTAGATCACCCGCTTGGCCGTACCGGCAAAATGGGGCAGATAAGGCAAGCCAGGGTTCGCAGTGCTGGCCGATTTCCCCTCGGCCGCCTTGTCAGCTTGGATCAACGCAGCCAGGGCCGCCGCGCCCAGACAACCGCGACCGCGCGCTAGCAACTGGCGGCGAGTCATCAATAGTTCGTGTCGTTCGATTGGATTCATGGTTTGCTTTCTAGGTTGTGCCGTTATCGCTCTCGCCGGCGGGAAAGGCTCAGACGCGGAAGCAAGCGGTTGGAAGAGGGCTTGCCGAGATTCATCACACGTTGAACATCCACTCATTCCCGCGTCAATGTTTCATCCAAATTCAAAATCGTGCTCGCCACGATCGTCCAGGCAGCGTGTTGCGATCTGGAAAGAGACGTGTCGCGTTCTGACTCGCCAACGCTTAACAGCTTTTCGGCAGCAATCGACTTACGCTCATACTTATCCAAAGCAGACTGCAGTATTTCCCCGAGCACCTGCACTTCTTGTTCGTTGGGACGTCGCGCTGTCGCCAACCGGAAACCGTAGCTGATCCGATCTTCGCTTGATGTACCACCTTCAAGTATCATCCGTTCAGCAAAGTGCCGGGAAGCTTCGACAAACTGTGGGTCATTCAATGTGACCAAGGCTTGCAACGGCGTGTTCGTTCTTGCCCGCTGGATCGTACATTTTTCCCGAGTTGGTGCGTCAAAGATCTGCATCGATGGAGGCGGCGCGGATCGTTTCCAATAAGTGTATAGGCTGCGTCGGTAAAGTTTTTCACCATGGTCCTGCTTGAATTCAGGTTTGCCACTCAGTCCAACCTCGACCCAAAGTCCAGGAGGTTGATACGGCTTGACCCCTGGTCCTCCCAACGTGTCGACCAGCAGGCCACTCAGTTCCAGCGCTGAATCGCGAATGAATTCGCCTTGCAGTCGAAAACGTGGACCGCGAGCATAGAAGCTGTTTTGCGGGTCCGATAAGTAGTTTTCCGGAATCGTTCGGGATGATTGCTGGTAAGTCTCTGACATCACCAGCTGCTTAATGAATCGTTTTACATCCCATCCCGAGTCGCGAAAATCGACTGCCAACCAATCGAGCAACTCCGGGTGCGACGGGAATTCACCTTGCGCACCAAAGTCTTGAGCGGTTGAAACCAGTCCCTGACCGAAGAACATTTGCCAGTACCGATTGACCGCGACTCGCGCGGTTAAGGGATGGTCGTCTTGAAACAGCCAAGTAGCCAGTCCCAAACGATTCCTTGGCAGATCATCCGCCATCGGGGGTAGAACCGAAAGCGTACCTGGTTCAACTTTGCGGTCGGTCGGCGAATCGTAGGATCCTCGATTTAGAATGAACGTCTCGCGAGGCTGCTCCATATCGCCCATGATCATCACAGACGTCATCGGCCGACGAAGTTCGCTAAGCGTTTTATTCAACTCCGATATTCGGTTTGCCGTTTCCTGGTATCCGCTGTGCTGCGTCGTCAGGAAATACCGTTTGATCGCTTCGTTTTGTTGATCTGTTCGTTCTTTCGCATCGACCGACAGCAATAACCGAACGGAAGAGTTCTCGGCCAACAGTTTCACTTCGGAGTTCGCTCAATTGCCGTGAGTAAAGCTGGATCTCGTCAACGACTCCTTTCAAACGCGATCCAGGATGCCGGCTACCAATCAGCAAAGTTTTTTCGGTCTTGATTGATTCGTTCAAATCATCTTCATTGATTGCCCAGTCCCACGCCTCGCCATTGACATAGATCTTGATCCCCGCAGCTTTGCTGGATCCATCGTAGGTCGCGAAGATGTGATACCACTTGTCTGGATCAAGTGATTTGTTTGTGGTGACCTTGATCGCGTTCTGTTCCCATTTGTGAATGATGTGAACAGCTACTTTGCCATTGGCAACGTACAAGTCGTACCCACGGAAAGCGTTGGCGTCGTCCATCCTAGCCAGAATGGCGCCGCCGGTATCTTTCTCGGGTTTGAACCAGCCACCATACGAAAACTTGTCCGTTCGTTCAAAGTTTCCGAGGTCGCCCAGATCAATGTAGCTCTCGCCATCGAAGTGGATGCCCCAGTCGTCACGGGCCTTGACCCATTCGGCTTTGCCATGGATCTTCCCCTTTCGATCCGTTTCGATCGTGTCGGTAACGGTATCTCCAGAGCCCTCGGACAACAACAGCTGGACGATGCAACCCTCGCTATTCAGCCCTTGGTCTTCCGCTTCCAACTGCTGTTGTTCGATCCACTCGTTAAGTTCGGGTTCGCACTCCGATTCGATTGTCTGTTGTTGCTGTTGGACAGCGGTCAACTTTTGTTCGACAGCCGGGATTTGTTTCTGTTTCTCTGGATCAAAGACATCGATCTTGGGTTCGGCGTTTCCGTTGCGAGTCTGCATGCCCCCATCGCTACTGACGTTGAAGAAGGCGTAAAATTTGTAGTAGTCTTCCTGTGAAATCGGATCGTACTTGTGATCGTGACATTGGGCGCACTCCATCGTCAGTCCCAGCCAGACTGTCGAGGTCGTTTTCACACGATCGACGGCGTACTCGACTCGATATTCTTCCGCGATCGCACCCCCTTCGTCCGTTGTTCCGTTATTGCGATTGAATCCGGCCAACAGCTTTTGCCGGTCGGTCGCGTCGGGGCGCAAGTCGCCGGCGATTTGATTGATCGAGAATTCATCGAACGGCATGTTGTCGTTGTAAGCATCAACAATGGCATCTCGCCAAGCCCACATATCACGAGGGCCATCGGCATGGTAAACGCTTGTGTCGCCATAGCGGGCGGCATCCAACCACATCACTGCCATTCGCTGGCCATAGCGATTAGAGGCTAACAGGCGATCAACCACCTTTTCAAAAGCTTGCTCGGATTCGTCGGTCAGAAACGCGTCAATTTCCGCCAGTGTTGGGGGCATGCCCGTCAAATCAAAGGTGACCCGGCGAATCAATTTTTCACGCGCCGCTTGTGCCGTCGGCTGAAGCCCTTCCTGATCCAATCGCGCCGAATGAACCGGTCAATTGGATTGGATTGCGGTCTGGCAACCGCAGTTTTTGCCGGCGGCACGAATGACCAATGTTCAGTCCACGGCCCGCCATTGGATACCCAACGTTTAAGCAGGTCAATTTCGCTGGCGGACAATTTCTTGTGCGAATCAGCCGGCGGCATGATCTCGTCGCGATCGCTGGTCGTGATGCGAGCGACCAGTTCACTCTCTTCGCCATCACCAATCATCTCTCGTGCGAACTCTTCAATGTCGAGTCTAAGATCGGCTTCCCGGTTTTCTTGATCGGGGCCATGACAATAGAAACATTTGTCCGACAGGATTGGTCGAACGTCGCGATCAAAGCGGATCGTGTCGGCAACGGTTGGCCGGAAAGTGGCAACGATGCCAACAAGTGAGCAAGCAATCAAGAAACGCACGGGCGAGAGAACTCCGAGGTCCGGAAGTAAGGTGGGATACAACAACTCGCAACAGCCCTCATTTTAGCAGGCGATTTCAAAATTACCGCCCCCAAATGCGTAGCGTTGGGCCGCGATCCCTGTCGCCTTACGGCGACCGTCATTTGCTGCCCTTCACCTTTGAAACATGATAGGCTATTGGCGACGATGACTTGCATCCCCGGATAGTAGAATGAAATGCAACCAGCCGAAGAATATTCTTTTTTGGCCGCTGGCACTGGCGATTACCGTTTTCGGTTGCTCAAGAGAATCGTCGCAAGTGCGAGCCGATAAGGATGTCAATGTCGTTCCCGGGCGGGTCGCAACCATGGACGAACCTCACTCTGGCGCGTCGTTCTATACCGTTGCTGATTACGACGAGGGCGAGACCCGGTTGCCGACCTGAAGACAACGATCGAGCGAGCGGAGGCTGAGCAGAAACGGATTCTGCTTCAAGTTGGTGGCGAGTGGTGTGGTTGGTGGCGCGAATCAGCAACTACATGCAGACGAACGAGAAAGTTCGTGATTTACTGGACACGAGTTTTGTCGTAATGAAAGTCACCCACCCGGGCGAGCATGCGGAATCATTTCTAAAACCGTATCCGAAGATCGATGCTTATCCACATCTCTTTGTGTTGGACCAGGACGGAACACTCTTGCATTCACAAGAGACGGGCGAACTGGAGAAGGAAAACAGCTACGATCAAGACGTATTTGTTGACTTTCTATCGACCTGGACTCCCTGAATTGGAAGATGCGTCGCGCCGGCCTAGACGGTACTCGATCGCAAATCACTAGTGATTGACAGGCGTTGTCTCGCGGCCGTCAATCGACGCGTTGGCTCGGTGAACTTCGACATCCATGCGGTAGTCCAGCAACCGTACCGATCCATCTGCCATCGCGGCGTTCCATCCGGCTGAATGGGCGCTACCAAAGTCATGACATGACAGGCAGTTGTCTTTGACGTCCAGGGCCGGAGAACGAGCAGCATATCTTACGTAAGAATGCGACGACAAAGGATTGCCTAGCCATCCCGCTAACGGAGATCGGTCGCCAAAGCAATCGCCGGTCGTGTATTTGAGTGAATCCATCGCCTTCTCGCCAATGATGTAGGTATGACTTAACCCGTCAAAGATTCGATTGGCTCGCGTCTGCTTGCCCATCACCCACAAACCATCATGTTGAACGGTTATTTCACGCGGGTCGCCTTCGGTGACTTGGGCCGGCCCGCCATTCATGGCGTAGTCCGTTCTTGCGCCCGACTTTCCGTAGCGATCGGCATAGTCGGCCACCAACGGGTAGGCAATCGCATCACGCCGACTCGGGCAGTGGAACGCCGAAACCGGGGATTGAACCAATCGTTCGGTCTGCTCGGAGGGTGCTAATGAAGCTTGTGCGCCGATCGACGCAAGTGGAAACGATAACTCAGATCGTTCCAGAAACATGATCGCTTGCACCATCCATACGCCGCCAGCAAGATGCAAGTTGGCATCCCGTGGAGATCGATACTCGACAAAGTGTTGGAGCTGTTCACCAGCATAGCCTGGGAAGATCCGAAATATGGATTCGTAGTTGTGGCAGGCCAATACAATCTGCTTCATGTTGTTGCGGCATTGTGTCAACCGCGCCGCTTCACGCGCATTTTGCAGGGCGGGCATCAACAAAGCGACCAATATGCCAATGATCGCTATGACGACCAGCAATTCCAGCAGCGTGAAGCCGGCCAAACGCTTTCTGCCAAGCGAAAAGCCAGCTTTCCGAATCGTCTCGCTCGATACTGGATCAACGGCCAACGAACAGGTTCCTTCATCAAGTTTGTCGCTGCTGCGAGCGATGTTCGGTTCAGTTCAGAAGTCTATGATTGTACCGACAGGCAGCATCAGCAAAAGTGATGTCGGTTCGGTCCGCACCGACCAGTCAATATTGATGACCGGCGGGTACGGAACCAAGCCTGCCGCCTCACTGTTGATAATATGATTTCGGACATTCAATCGACCATTCGTGGTGTTTTCAAAGGCAGGTAAGGTTGAGCAAAGAGTACGAAGCCGTTGCAAGAACGGTGGTCCGAGATCTGACGCAATCGAAAGTTCGCGAAATCGCCAATGCTGGATTTGGAAAAGAAGATCTGCTGCGATTTTGGTTTGGCGAAAGCAACCTGTTGACGCCGCCACACATTCGGCGGGCGGCCGCCGAGGCGCTCACCGCCGGTCGCACGTTCTACACTCACAACAATGGCAATGCCGAATTGCGATCAGAGTTGGCCGAGTATCTGACTCGCTTGCACCGGCGGCCGTTCGAAACGCCGCAAATAACGGTAACAAGTTCGGGTGTGTCAGCCTTGATGATCGCAATGCAAGCGATCCTCGACCCTGGCGATCGTGTGGTCGTTGTAACCCCGGTCTGGCCAAATGTCGTCGAGATTCCTCGTATTCTTGGTGCGGATGTTGTCCGTTTCGGACTCGTTCCAAACGGCGAAGGCTGGACGCTGGACATCGATCGGTTTTTGAATTCGATCACCCCTGCGACTCGCCTCGTGCTGATCAACTCGCCCAACAACCCAACCGGCTGGACGCTGACGACCGAGGAACGTCAGGCAATACTCCAACGCTGTCGCCGTCTTGGCGTCTGGTTGATCGGTGACGATGTCTACGAACGTCTGTTCTTCGATGATTCGCTCGAGAGTGCTCCTTCGTTCTTGGAGATCAGCGAACCGGACGATCGGGTGATGGGTGTTAACAGTTTTTCCAAGGCTTGGCTGATGACCGGTTGGAGGCTCGGTTGGATCGTTGCGCCCCCGAGGATGGAAACTGATCTAGGTAAGCTAGTCGAATACAACACGTCCTGCGCACCAGACTTTGTTCAGGCCGGCGGCTTGGCCGCGATCACTGACGGCGATCCCCATGTCGCCCAGTTGCGATCTGATTTGATTGCCAAGCGCGATCAGATCGTCGATGGATTACGCCGGCTGAATGGCGTTAACGCGCCCCTGCCAAATGGCGGGATGTATGCATTCTTCAGCATCGACGGTTTTCCAGACTCGGTTGAACTGGCCAAGCAGTTAATCGCCGAAGCAGGCCTGGGGTTAGCGCCGGGGATCGCATTCGGACCAGAAGGTGAAGGCTGGTTGCGGTGGTGCTTCGCTGCCGACGAATCAGCAATCAACAAAGGACTTAACCGGCTCGCTGATTGGTTGAACAAACGAATCCAACGCCAATGCGATCACTGATTGGAAAGCCAACAGCCCCAAGAACCGGTCACAGAATTTCGTTCACCAGCTCAGGTGGTCGGCCCAACCGAGCTTGCTTGCCGACAACCACGATCGGCCGTTCGATGATCTGCGGATGCAGTGCCATCCGTCGGATCAGTTCGCTGGGGTCCTCCGTCTCTGGCAAGCCGAGCGATTTGTATTCCTTTTTGCGAATCAGTTCCGCAGGCTCTACGCCCAGGTATTTCAGCAACCTGGCAATGGTTTTCTCATCGGGTGGTGCCTTCAAATAATCGATGATCTCGGGATCGATACCCTGGTCGTGTAACAGCGCGAGCGTCTGACGACTCTTGGAACAACGCGGGTTATGGTAAATCTTTACTTTTGCCATTTCGATATCATGCGTCTCGATGATGAACAGAGTGGGAACAATATTCTATAGTCTCGGCGGACTCTAAATTCTTACTCGGCAACAACACAAATCCAACCCATGACGATTCCGGCTACGGCCCTAGATGCCGAATTCGAATCTCGCGAAGTCTCGGTCACGGCACGCATGACCCTGGCGTACGCGGCCGCAATCGGATGCACGCAGGAACGATATCTTGATGACGCTCGAACGGATGGGTTGATCGCTCCGCCGCCGTTTTGCGTTTCGTTGGAGTGGTTGCTTGCCGGGGACGCCGAGGCATTGAACCGCCTTGGCATTGAACCGCAAGATCAACGCCGTGCTGTCCACGCGAGTCAAGACACCCTGTTTCATCGACCACTGTTCGCCGGAGAAACCGTGACGGTTGCGGGGCGGATCGAAGCGATCCATAAGACGCGGGCAGGCGCGTCTGTTACCAGTCGTCTGGAAATCGCAGGTGCCGAAGGTGATCCGATCACGACGAGTCGATGCGACGTGATTTACCGGGGCGTGGAAACCGACGCCGACGCTCGGGCTGAAAGGCAATCCGACTTAGCAAGCAGCGATACGCCGATCAATTATGTAGAGACGACAGAGCTCCCAATCTCGCGGACCTTTCCACACGTCTATTCTGAATGCGCGTCGATCTGGAATCCGATTCACACCGAGCGTCAAATTGCATTGGCCGCCGGACTTCCAGACATCATCGTTCACGGAACTGCCTTGTGGGCGATTGTTTGGAAAGAGTTGAACGAATCGCATGGCAACGTATCCAGACTGTCTGGACGTTTCATGGCGATGGCCATACCTGGCCACCCCGCGACGCTTCGAACCAGTCGATTGGACCCACAAACCGAGAGTCTCGCCTTTCGTTTGGACAACGATCGTGGCGACCCGACAATTGACCGTGGTCAGGCAAAGTTTTCTAAGGAATGAAATACCGGTACGACCAGCTGGATGGAAGTCTTCATGACCGAAACAGTACATCAAAGTCAGCCCAAAAGAACCGGATTGGCGATCGCTATTTTGGCCCTGATTGCCACGTTCGCGTTGCGTGCTTGGCAGCTGTGGGGAAACGAACGGAACGAGTTACCCGAAATCAAAGTTGACTGAGAACGTAGCAACTAACGACGAAGCGGGTGCTTTGTTGGTAGCTACCTTGCCACATTTGGCGTGACGTTGGCGGATTGATTGGCGGTCGGCTTCAGTCGCAAATGACCTTGCTGAACGTACCACTGTACGGTTTGTGAAAGCCTGTCTAAAAGCGGCATTTCTGTCTTGAAACCAAGCTTGTTTAATCGCTCGGCGGAACACGCCCACGAGCCGGCGAGAGCTTCGCGAGTCTTGTCCCAGTTAAGAATTTGGGGTCGTCCGCTGACACGTGAATACATCTCGTTGATCGCTGCCAGCAACCAAATTGTCATGGGCAGGTTGGGGTACGGAATCACCCGATCGATTCCCATCGATTGACCAATCATGCGTCCGTAGTCCGGGTAGGTTGGATTCTCCTCGGCGGCTGCGAAATAGATTCCAGCGTTGGAGTGATCGGCCGAAATTCGCTCGCCTCGATCCGCGACAATCGACATCGCGTTGCTCAAATCAGTGGCATGAATCATCGAGAATCGGTAGCTGCGCAACGTCGGCATCATGTGCAGACGAATGCTGGCGATGCATTTGAACAACGCCAGTCCATCCATGTCGCCTTCGCCAAATACGATGGGTGCGCGAACAATGCTAATCGGTACTCGATCTGCAAATTCGAACGCGGCCAATTCGCCCTTCCGTTTGCTAAGACCATATCTGGAGACCGGGTTAGGTGGATCCGATTCAGTGAGTGGTCTGTCGCGCGGCGCCGGTCCGGCTGCAGCAAGTGATGAAAGGACCACCAATACAGGTGCAGCATCCACGTTCGCGCAGGCTTGGGCTACGTTCCGCACACCCTGTTCATTGGTTTGCCACATGATATGCGGCCGTACGCTCTTGGTAAGTCCGGCGACATGGTAGACAACGTCGCAGTTCGAAACCGCATTTGTTAGCGACTGCGGATCCATTAAGTCGCCATAGATATATTCGGGTTGGAAGGCGTTCAAGCGACTCAAATCAGAAGATTCTCGGACCAAGCAGGCGACCTGGGCGCCTTGGCCAACGAGTTGTTTGACGAGATGCGGCCCGATGAATCCGCTGCCCCCGGTGACCAAAACGCGAGTCATTGATGCTCTCCAAAGCAGCACGATATCGAGGAGACTTAGTTTGCGGCCCCGTCCGTAGACTTGGCCTGAGGACTTCGGCGAAATCCAACGTTTTTTACTATAGTCAAACGAAAACGGGGTTGAAGTCCGTCGATTCTGTTCGGGATACGATTTCTCACAGACAATGGTGTGAACGAGATGCTCTAGCCGTCTTAATACCGATTCACGCCGCAAAAACGAGAAACTGCCGAAATTTCCTGACCGCTACGGACCAGCCAAACAAGCCCGGTTTTCCGCAGGCCGTGACGTTTACGACGTCCATCGTCCCGAGGCAGCTGTTATGATTGTTGCCTCTTAGAACGTCGCTAGACGTTTGCGATTGAAACCAAGACTTGCTTTGACGGAAATTGATTTGGTCCCCCCAACGAACAGTTCTGTATTGACGCCACCGATGACCTGTGACGTCGTCGAGAAATTAGTGCGTGATTTTCTGCAACGCGAGTTGTCGATTTCGGTTGAAGCGATCGATTTTGATGCGCCTCTTTTCGAACTTGGAATCGACTCGCTTGGCGTCGCATCGATGGCCGCAGCACTGGAAGATCAGTTCGATAAGAAATTCAATCCGGAAGTCATTTTCGAACTTGATACCATTCGCCAATTGGCAGAGTATCTGGACTCGTTGCCGACCCGGTCCGCCTATGAGACCGCGGGGATTAGCGCTGACCAAAACCAGGTGCCCGTCGAACCAGTCGTTGTCGCGGACGATAGCGACAGCAGTCCGATCAGTTACTTCGAACGCCTGAACCACAAAGTCAACACGGCAAAGGAACAGGGCGTTTATCCATTCGAGCCGGAAATCAGCTCACACGATGGTGCCTGGGTGCAATGTGAAGGTCAGCGGATGCTGATGCTGGCTTCGTACGAGTACCTCGGCTTGCTTGGACATGAAGATCTCAATCGTGCCGCCGATACGGCGATGACAAAATATGGGACGGGTCACCATGGTTCTCGTCTGTTGACGGGCACGACATCCGTTCACTGCGAATTGGAATCCAGGCTCGCTAGTTGGATGGACGCGGAAGACGCGATTGTTTTCAGCAGCGGGTATGTCGCGAACCTGGCGACGATTTCGGCGCTCGTTGGCCCCGGCGATTATGTGATCGGCGACAATTTGAATCACGCCAGTATCGTTGATGGCTGCCGCATGTCTGGTGCTGAATTCGCCGAGTTCAAGCACAATGACATGGATGATCTGACGACCCTATTGCTTGCCAGCGGAGGTCGGCGAACCTTAGTTGTTGTTGACGCCGTCTTCAGCATGGAAGGCGACATCATTGATTTGCCAATCGTGGTCGAGATCTGCAAGAAACACAACGCACTCTTGATGGTCGATGAAGCGCACAGCATGGGCGTGTTGGGTAAGACCGGTGCCGGGATTCAAGAGCATTTCGGATTGGCCGCGGATGACATCGACGTCAAAATGGGAACCCTCTCCAAATCGCTGGCCGGCAGCGGCGGATTTGTCGCTGGCAACAGTCAGATTATCACTTATCTGCGGCACCACGCCCGCGGCTACATTTTTAGTGGTGCCTTGCCGGCGGTGTATGCGAATGTTGCACTCGCGGCGCTCGACGTTTTGCAGCGTGAGCCGCAACGAGTGTCGCAGATTTGGCGAAACGTCGAATACTACCTCAGCGGGCTCAAGCGATTGGGGTTTGACACCGGCAGCTGCGAAACACCGATCGTTCCAATCATGACTCGATCCAACGACGTCACGATGGCGTTTTCACAGCTTTGTCGCCAGCAAGGATTGATGGTCGCGCCGGTCTGTTTTCCGGCCGTTCCCATGGATGCGCCGCGATTGCGTACCTGCATTACCTCGAGCCATGAGCACGCAGACATCGACTTTGCGTTGGATGTCCTCGAACGGGCTGGCCGACAGTGCGGCGTGATCTCTTAACCGGTAGCTGCAGCAGTCCGCGCGCCGCTGTCGCTCGCGGCAACGAAAGAAGTGCCCCGCGCTGCACGGCTGAAGCAGACGAACGGTGTCCGACAGACAACAGCTATTTCAGTTGTTTTGAAAAATACGCGATCACTTCGTCAAGCGCTTCGCGGGTGGGGTGCCCGGCCTGATCGACGAAATCCAATGTCAGCACGCTGTGTCCTTTACCGGGAAGTGTCTTGAGCTCGACTCGCTTGGCTTCTGAGTCATTGAAGCGATCGTCGATGCACTGAAACTTTTCGGCGCTACAGAGCTTGTCGCCGGCAAAACGCAAAGCCATCATCGGACCAACACTGGCCAATCGTTCGCGGGCTTCTTGGACCTCGGTCAAGCTCATGTGTAATTGGGTTTGCTTCAGCAGCGGCAGCGACGGTTGCGAAGCCACCGCCGCTAGCACGGAATCGTCCGCCATCAGCGAAAGAGCAAAGTTGCCCGTCAAGCACATTCCGATCACACCGACACCGTTGGCACCGCTGGACGTTTTAAGGTGCTGGCATAGGGACTTCAGCCAGTTGACCACAGGGCTAGACCGGTTTGTCGCGAACAGGTGAAATTCACGTCGCATGCAGAACACACGCACCAAATTGCGCAGCATCTGTGTTCTCCCCAGTGGGCCAAACAGGTGTGGCAAAACGACTTGAAAGCCTGCCGTGACCAAGTCGTCCGAAAGTCGAAGCGTTTCCACGCCGATCCCCGGCAATTCTTGAATCACGACAACGGGAGCACCTGCGCCAATCGTATAGACATCGTGTTTGATCGTATCACCGTCACCGGTCTTCATCGCAAACTGAGTCTTCGTGTATTCCGCGATTGGCGTGTAGGTCGTGTTCATAAATGATTGACTCAGGTGTCTGTCGTCCAAACGGTCACAGGTACGAATCCGCTATACTGATCCGAAACACTGCCGCGGTCCAAAAATATACCGGGCTTACACTACGCATGTGTCATACGACGGGTAAGCCAATGAAAAAAGACAAACGAACCAGAAACTTTTGGGGCTGGGGTTACGAAGAGGAGGCGACCGATTCGCGCAACAGCAACAGATTGCAATGCTGCTCCATCATCGCTTTGGTACGAGTCAGCAAGAGGCGACGGTACCTCCGTCAATTGACGAGATCGATTTACAAAAACCGCGAATCGGACTGCCCGCCTCACTAGCATCGCTAGGTTCGACATCGGTGTTCGATCGAGCTTCTCATACTTACGGCAAGAGTTTTCGCGACATTGTTCGTGGGCTCAGACGTGATTTCTCGGCGGCACCCGATGTCGTAGCCTTACCCGAGAGCGAAGAACAGATCGCGTCATTGCTCGATTGGGCAAGCGATGCACGCGTGGCCGCCATTCCGTACGGCGGCGGATCGAGCGTTGTGGGCGGTGTCGAAGCCAACCTTGGCGATGACTATCGAGGCACAGTCTCGATCGACCTCAGACGTTTAAGCAGGATTCAGGAAATCGACAAGACCTCTCGCGCGGCCCGCATCCAAGGTGGGATCTTTGGTCCGGCGCTCGAGGAAGGGCTGCGACCTCACGGACTGACCCTGCGTCATTTCCCCCAATCCTTCGAGTTTTCAACGCTTGGCGGCTGGATCGCAACGCGCTCGGGCGGACACTATGCGACCCTCTACACGCACATCGACGATTTTGTTGAATCGACTCGCGCGGTTACGCCAAGTGGAATCATCGAATCGCGTCGATTGCCCGGCAGCGGTGCTGGACCGAGTCCCGATCGATTGATGATCGGATCGGAAGGTACGCTTGGGATCATCACGGAAGCTTGGATGCGTCTACAAGACCGGCCAAAGTTCCGCGCGTCGGCCTCGGTGACTTTTGATGAATACCGAGACGCCACCGAATGCGTGCGTACGATCTCGCAAACAGGCCTGTTTCCAACCAATTTGCGATTGCTGGATGCAGGCGAAGCATTGATGAACGGGGCCGGCGATGGATCCAAGCATGTTTTGATCGTAGGTTTCGAATCAGCCGATCATTCGCTCGATGCCTGGATGGAGCGTGCGCTGGAATGTTGCCGCGACCATGGGGGCAACGTTCCAGAGGGAAGTGGAAAGACCCGCAGCGACGAAACCGCTAGTCGCGAAGGTGCGGCAGGAGCCTGGCGAAACGCATTTCTAAATGCGCCGTATCTGCGCGACACAATCACGGCAATGGGATTTATCAGCGAGACGTTTGAAACGGCGGTCACTTGGGACCGGTTCGAGGCGTTTCATCAGCGAGTGATCAAGGCGACCAAGAGCTGCGCTTAACGAGATCTGTGGAGGCGGAGCTGTTACTTGTCGCTTCACACACGTCTATCCCGACGGCCCGGCGCCCTACTTCACCGTGCTCGCTCCGTCAACCCGCGAGCGACAATTGGAGCAATGGAACGAGATCAAGGCGGCGGTAAGTGAAGTATTGATTGACGCCGGCGGCACAATCACCCACCATCACGCAGTCGGCCGCGATCATCGGCCATGGTACGATCTGCAAAGGCCAGAGCTATTCGCCAAGGCATTGCGAGCCACCAAACGAACGCTCGACCCCCAAGCCGTGCTAAACCCAGGCGTGCTGATCGATCCTTGATTCATTCGTTGCCTGAATTCGGGAAAGCTGGAATCCAGGTCAATTGCGGAGACGAGACTCGTGTTACGCGAACGGTTAAACTGTGGGTTGAATTCTGATGGTCGGCCCATTCCCATCGCAAGTCCTGGAGCGCGAACCCGATGTTGCTTACTTCAACAAACCTTGTCAGAACCATCGCCGTAGCTACTCTGCTAGTTGCTTCTTCGATCTCGCTCGCCAAAGAGGGCTCTGTAGCAACGGCTCCGGATATGCCGGATCCCATCTTTGTGGAGACAAACGGAATTCGGATGGGGGTTTATGTTCAGGGTGAAGGAGTGCCTGTCGTGCTGTGCCATGGGTTTCCTGAACTTGCCTATTCCTGGCGTAAACAAGTCGGGCCCTTTAGCAAAGCGGGGTTTCGTGTGATCGTGCCGGATCAACGTGGATATGGCCTGACCGATCAACCCGAGGACGTAAAGTCCTACGACATGCGGCACCTCTGTGACGACCTGGCCGGAATGCTGGATGCGTTGAAGATCGACAAAGCAGTCTTTTGTGGGCATGACTGGGGCGGCGGTGTGGTCTGGGCGATGGCCCGTCTTTATCCCGATCGATGTCTTGGGATCATCGGTGTCAACACACCATGTTCCCGACCACCTGGATTGCCACCCGTTACTCCGTCGGAAGAATCGCTAATCAAAATGACCAGCGAATACTACGTCGCGCAATTCCAAAAGCCTGGCCGTGCCGAAGCTGTCCTGGAAAAAGACGTTCGCAAGACGTTCAAACATCTCCTGACGAAAGGCGACATTTGGAACGTTCAACACCTTTCGTTCGCTTCCAGAGGACTCGCCAGAACGAACACTGAACTTGCTGACGATGGTGCAGCGTGACGAATTCGCAGGAGAGCAGTTTTTGACCACAGACGAACTCAATTACTTTGTGAACACCTTCCAAGCAACGGGATTCACAGGGGGGCTGAACTGGTACCGAAACATCATGCGAATGGGTGCATCAATGGCCGGGGCAAAGTGGGAGATCGACGTGCCCTGTTTGTACATTGGTGCTGAACACGATGTCGTGCTCCGACCATCATCAGCAGACGGTATGGAAGACTTCATTAAGGACTTTGAACGGCACACCGTGATGGATTGTGGTCATTGGACTCAACAAGAAAAGCCCGCTGAGTTCAATCGAGTCGTGCTTGACTGGTTAAAACGCAAGACGTAGCGGTTTGTTCAGTTTGTAACGACTCGTCACCCTCGATCGACTGCTACACGGACCACTGCCAGCGTGCTACGATGGTGAATGATCGTTCAGCAGTTTTGGGTCAACGGCGCTGCCGCTAGCGGGACGTTTGTTTTCCCTGTTGCGATGTGACGTTGTTCCGCCGATTTGTGGAACGCTTCGTTCGATCATTGCACCGTTCACACATGCCCCAACAATAGGTTTCCCACCGATGGCTCTAAGCCGCAATTCACATTTCCTGCTACTCGTCGCGTTTGTTCTTTGTGTCGGATGTAGCAAAGGATCATCGACAACCTCAACGGAGGACGGCGCCGCGAAGCAATTTCTAAGCATGGGAACGGCGCCAGTCGGCGGAGCGTTTCCAGTTGTCGGCGGCGCGATCGCCGAAGTCCTGAACGCTCACAAAGACGAAATCGATTGGAAAGTACAGGCCAAGGGAACGAAAGGATCCCAAGAGAATATTCGGCGATTGCAACAAGACGAATTAGAACTGGCTCTTTCCAACGCCGCGATCTCCTACTTTGCCGTTCGTGGCGATGGTACTTGGACTCAAGAGTACGATATCCAAGCGGTCGCTACCCTGGCGCCCAACGTGGCGCTGTTCATCGCCCGAGCTGATTCAGGAATTCAAAGCATTGCTGACCTGAAGGGCAAGCGAGTCATCACCGGACCAGCCGGGGCCGGGTTCCAAATGTTTATCGAACCAATTCTGGTCGAACATGGGGTCAAGTGGGATGACATCACTTCGTTGAACGCGACCCAAAGCGGATCGGTCGATCAGCTGGGAGACGGCTCAGCCGATGCTGCCTTTCTGGGGGGCGCGGTACCAACAGGATCCATCACGCAGGCGGCCAGCACATTTGACGTTCAGTTTGTTCCCTTCGACGAAGCGGCTCGTCAGTCACTGATCGAAAAGTACCGGTTCTTTCATCCTGCGACGATTCCGGCCGGCACCTACAAAGGACTCGATAGCGACTTTCAGGGCTTGAACGTTGGTTCGATGCACCTGATCACATCGGCGGCGCAAGATGAGGAACTGATCTATCAGGTCACGAAAACGATCTGGGAAAATCGAGACGAAATCGCCGCAAAGCATCCTGCCGGCAAAGCCATCAACCCGAAGAATGTCGCTCGCGACACCGGCATTGATTATCATCCAGGTGCCGTCAGGTTCTATCAAGAAGCAGGTGTCTGGCCGGCAAGCGAAGGCGATAGTCCAACCCAGGACCAATCTTCAGGTGAAGCAGCGAAGGAACCTACGAGCCCGTAGTTGTCTAGGTCAGGACTTTTCCTGGCGTTCATCAGCAACCTGAAATTTGCCAGACTACAGGTGTCGTTGTCCGGCAACGGCATTCTTATCAAGTCAAGGAACCGCTCGTGAGCGAAGGCGCACGCAACCTACAAGCCAGCAGTTTTGAACGAGCCAGCAAGTTCGTCGTGACAGCGTTGGGCGTCTTCTTGTGTTTCTTCACATTGCTGGAAGTCAACTACAACCTGCTTCAGCCGCAGTCCGCGCTGGCAGTGTTCGTTGGCGTTGGATTGGCTCTTTGTTTCCTGACTTTCCCAATTCATCCGCGGTTCGCTCACGTTCAGTCGCTACGTTGGCTCGACGCCCTACTGGCGGTCGCGGCAGCCGGTTGCTGTCTGTACGTCATCATCCAAACCGAACCCGCCTTCAACAACTACTGGGCCGATGGCATCTCGTTGGGAAATCGCGCCGGCGGAGAAACAACGACAGATTTTGTGATCGGTCTGATTGGTGTGATTCTTGTTCTTGAGTCTACTCGCCGCAGCATTGGTTTGATCGTTCCCGTGCTGGCACTCACCTTCGTTGCACATTCCTATTACTGTTACGGAAGCTTTCGCTACGATTGGCCGGTCTTGCCTGACTGGATGCTGCCGCATGCCGGACAGAGCCTCAAAGACATCGTCAGTACCACCTTTCTGCAATCGCTGGGCGTGTTCGGGCCCGCCGCCTCAGTGATGTTCAAGTACGTGTTTTTGTTTGTCGTCTTCGGATCATTTCTAGAGATGTCGGGCGCGACGCAATTCATCATCGACTTCGCCACCAAAACATTCGGGCGGATCCGAGGCGGACCGGCCATGGTTTCGGTGATGGCCAGCGGATTGATGGGCTCCCTTTCCGGCAGTGCTGTTGCAAATGCCGTCACAACCGGAACGTTTACGATTCCGATGATGCGCAGTGCGCGTTTTCCAAATCATATCGCCGGAGGCATCACAGCGGCCGCCGCATCCGGTGGCGCCCTTGTTCCGCCCGTCATGGGCGCGGGGGCTTATATGATGTTGGAATTGGTGCAACCGCAGGTGACGTTTGTCACCATCATGAAAGCCGCAGTCCTGCCGGCGATGCTGTACTACCTTTCGATACTTGCCGTTGTCTACCTTTACTCACGACGCCTGGGCGCGGACGCGCTTGATACTCAGGAGCTTCGCGACAAGAAACTGAATATGTTCGAGGCCGTTGTGTTCACCGCAGCCCTGACCACATTGGTCGGTCTGTTGGTCTTCGGTTTTTCGCCGTTTCGAAGCGTCACCGGTGCCCTCGCAGTCATTCTCGTGCTGGCGACGCTCCGCAAAGAACTTGACATCGCTGCCCCAGCTCGTTGGATGGCCTTCGCCAGCTTCTTTGTGATCTTGATCTTTCATCAAGCCACGATCTCGCTTGGCGATCAGTTGCCGGATTTCCTAAAACCCTTTGCAGCCAGCTCTTGGGTTGACCCACGAACGGATTCAGTTGCGCCGTTGCTGATGGTTGGTTCAATCATTGAGTCTGCGATTGTGGGCATGTTTGGACTGCTGGTGTTTGGCCTGAGCCATCCCGCTTGGCGACCAGAGATCGTTTCTGCAATGACCAAGTCGGCGAAGAACGGGATTGCCTTGGTTGCAGCCAGTGCGTGTGTGGGGATCATCATTGGCATTGTCCAGCAAACCGGTATCGCGAGCGATTTTGGTGCGACGATCAAGGGCGTCGTCGAAACGAATTTGTTCCTGGCTTTAGTCGGCATCATGGTCTGTTCACTGATTTTGGGGATGGGAGTGCCGTCGGTTGTTTGCTATCTGCTGATGGCGACATTGATGGGATCGCTGCTCAGCGAACTAGGAGTGCTGCCGTTAATAGCTCACTTGTTCATTTTCTACTTCGGCATGATGTCGATGGTTACACCGCCGGTTGCACTGGCTGGATACGCGAGCGCGTCGATCGCCCAAGCGCCAATGATGAAGACTTCATTCGCTGCCTTCCGGTTTTCGCTGGTCGGATTCACGTTGCCATTCATGTTCGTCTACCGCCCAGCTCTGTGCTTGCTGGCGCCGGTCGGCGGAGAACTGACGGCATGGGCAGTGATTCACGCTTTGACCGCCGCCATCATCGGTATCCTTGCTCTAGCAGCAGGACTGGCCGGATACCTCCGGCGAACGCTTCCGATCTACCAACGAATCGCCATGTTCGTATCGGCTGCGCTTTTGCTGGCACCGATTTCAAAGATCGGAGAGACGCAAGTTGGTTTGACGGTTAACATTGTTGGTGTCTTCCTGTTTGTCGTCGCCGCAGCGGCCAATGCGATTTACGGAACGGATGAATCGCCGCATGCAAAGCCGCCAGCCGCGGTTGCGTAATGAAAACGGTGACTTTGCGTCGCGAACGGGGTATCATTGGTTTTTGCACGAAACCGAATTGTGACTGAAACGATCGTATAGCACTAGCATGACCATTCAATTCATCGATCCTCGCGCTGAACCGGGTGCCAATCCGGAACCATACGATTTGTCGATCGACATCGCCGGCGCCAGACCATTGGATTGCTTGCCAATGGATTCCCTGATTCGGTACGGTTCTTGGATTTCCTGGAACAGAGCCTGGGCGGTAGATTTCCGAGCCTGAAAATCAAACGCTACAACAAGGGGAACGCGACAACCGTGGCCGGCGATCAGGTGCTCTCTGCAATCACCAAGGAGTGCCAGGCCGTGATCACGGCCTATGGGCACTGAGGCAGTTGCACTACCGGCACCGTGCGTGACGGAATCAATCTTGCTCGCCGCCAAGTTGCCGCGATCGCCTTAGTTACAAGCGATTTTTGGCGTCAAGGAAACTTTGTCGCCCGAGCTGCCGGGATGCCGGAGATTCCACGAGTTGAACTTCCCCACCCAATCGCTGGCAGCGGCGCGGAGAACATGCTGCGTGTTTCCGAGGCCATCGCGGAACGGCTTGGCGATGTGTTATCGGGTGCGATCAAAGGCGAGGTATTGTGGGGAGATGGAACGATCGAAGTGCAGGTAAAGCGATGATCAGCGGAAATCCCCGATCGAACCCAACTGCGTTAACGGCGATCAATGAAGCCGAGGCGCTTGAACAGTTACATCAACTCGGTTGTACTGACGGCCTACCGGTGATCATCCCGACACCCGAGCGAGTCGAGCGATTCGTATTGGCCAGCGGTCTGGATGGTAGCCTCGAACTCGGCGTCATGGGACCGGCGATGGGATCCGCCACGGTCGAAAAAATCGCAGCCGCGGCTGTGATGGCTGGCTGCACGGCAGACTGGATGCCGATCGTGGTCGCTGCTGTTGAAGCGATCCTAGATGAGCGGTTTGATCTCACTGAAATGCAGGCGACGACGCACTGCACGGCGCCGCTAATTCTGGTCAATGGTCCAGTGCGGGATTGGTGCCGCATCGCTTGCAGCTACGGTGCACTTGGTCCGGGCCATCGTGCGAATGCTTCGATTGGCCGCGCCTTGCGGTTGGCAATGATCAACATCGGCGGCGGCCGACCGGGCGAATCCGACATGGCTCTGCTGGGGCAACCGGCAAAATTTACTTATTGCCTGGGCGAGAACGAAGAGTCTAGTCCGTTCGAACCGCTGCATGTTTCACTTGGTTTTACTCCCGAGGATTCAACGGTGACTGTGATCGGAGCCGGGTCACCTCATTCTGTCATTTCTGTCGTTGATGCTGACGACAACGAATCTCCCACACGCCTGCTCGACTCGTTGGCGGTGGGTTTGGCTAATGTGACGACCAACAATGCGGTCCTCCGAGGCGGTGCGGCTGTCGTGATCCTCAATCCCGATCACGCGGCTGTGTTAGCGAAATGCGGATTCAATCGCAAAAGAATTCAGCAGGAATTGCGCGAGCGGGCAAGTCACACACGCGACACGTTGGCTCACTACGTACCAGCAATTCAGAAAGCGGGAGATGAAGAAGAACGCTTGTATGCCTTCCGTGAGGCCGCGGACATTCTGGTCGTCGTCGCCGGTGGAAGTGGGCTCTATTCAGCGGTGATGCCCAGTTGGTCGGCAGGACCACATTGCAACCGCTATGTAAGTCGCCGCATATCATTTGGCGACAGTTGTGCGATTCCAGCAAAGGCGCAGTGATATCGAGCCCGGAATTAGAGCATTTGCATAAATGGCAAAGTTGTTTGCCTGCGAGGAATTGGGACCAAGCACCAAGAGTGTGAACCACCCTTCCGACCATTCGGCTATTCGTACCGGAAGCCTTTTTCGACGCTAAAGGCGTCTTTCTTATCCGCAAAAATCGGCGATAAAGCGCAGTGCATCGGTGGTTGTGAAAATCCCAACGACGAAGCCTCCGTCAATCACGGCAGCGCTATCGACACCCAGGTTCAACATCCCGCGAACAACTTGATCAACGGAATCAACCGGAGCCACGGTCAATCCATTGGATGAACAAATCTGTTCCAGCGGCGTGACGGAGAAATTGTCGCCAAGGCGGATCCGAGCTGCCAACAAGTCTTGTTCGGATACAATTCCCAGCAGACGCGACCCGCTCATCACGGGAACGTGATGTATCTCGTGCTGCCGCATCATCGTAGCGGCGTCTTCCGCTGTCTCACATCGATCAGCCTCAAAGGGCAGATGTTTCATGTACTGGCGAACCTGCGGTGCATGTCGTTTCAAAGCCATGAGCTCCTTATCTATTCGGGCGGATCTAGTTCTGATTCTAGCTCGTTTTCGCTGACCGCCGACGGAAACTTGCTCAGCACAATTCCGATCACCAGCGTACCGACCAGCCAGGTTAGGCCGACCGCGACGATCGCACCGACGGGGTATCCGCCATAGGCACTCCTGAATTCACGCACCAATGCTTGATCCAATAGTACCAACAACAACACCGGTATGATTACCCGAATATCAAAATCAAGCCAGTGTTGATCGACCCATAGAATCACCGTGGCCGCCAACAGAGCGAGCCTGGCAATCCCGGCGGCAAGAGGTACAGCGTCTAGCTGACCCAAACCAAACCATGTCATCATCAAAACAATCGTGATCAGCAAACGCATGATCACACTGAATGTCTTGCCAAAATGGAAGTCGCGATGCTCGTCCATGTGCTCACGTAGACGGCGAGCAGGAAAGATCCAACCAACAATCAGGGCCTCGCAAATCGCGACCAACACCAGCGCATAAGTTGTGATGAAATGGTCAACCAGATCCAGCAGAAACAATCCCGCCTGCGTACAAAATACCGACCCCAGTAAAAAGGCGATCGAGCACAGGACGGCAGACGTGCGTCCGCGTGCCCAACCGAACTGGTCGCACAGCGCAGCCATGAAAGCCTCGACGATCGAAATGGATGACGAGATTCCGGCGATCAATAGAGACAAAAAGAACAGCACGCCGAAGATGCGTCCTGCATTCGGTCCCATCTCCGTCAAGATCGCAGGATACGTTTTGAACAACAGGCCAAAGGTACTCATCTGTGATTGGAATTGTTGATTCGTCTGTTGTTGCTTCAGCAATCCGTCGTAGCGTTCGCTTTCGGCTGCAAAGGCTGCAGGATCGGATTCCCGCAATTGCTCCAACTCGGCGACTTGTTGTTCAATGACCAGAATTTCCGATAGATCGATGTCCTGTTTGCTTGCCAACATGCCGATCGCCGCGAATACGGCGAACGCCGCAAAAATGCTAAAAGCACAGTTTCCGACCGCCGCCAAAAAAGCACTGGTTGGGATATCGCTTTTCCGCGGCAGATAACTCGCGTACGCAACCATGATTCCAAAGCCGATCGATAACGTAAAAAAGATCTGACTGAAGGCGTCGATCCAGGTTTGCGTTTGAAAAACCTGGGACCAATTTGGCGTCAGATAGACGGCGCGCCCGGCAGCCGCCCCTTCGAAATTCCATGACCAAGCGACCAGGATGATTGTCAGGATGATCAACATTGGGACAAAAATCTTGCTGGCTAGCTCAATCCCTTGTTGCAGTTTTCGGCGCGTGATCAACCAATTCACCAACCAAACGAAAGCAAGCGCGATCAGCACGTTCCAGCGAACTGCACCGAAACTTAATCCACCCATCCAAAACCGACTCTCATCATAAAAATCGAATGCTTTGCCATCCGTAACGGCGCCCAAAAACGTCGTATCGAAAAATGTGTTCACGCCACTGACTGTTTCCCAAGGTTGAGTGACGGCGTACAGCAAATAGTTGGCACACCAAGCGATCACCACCGCGTAGTAAACAACGATCCCGAACATCACAAACGAAACCGACCACCAACCAATCCAAGCGAATCGAGGATTGATCTTGGCCAAGGACTGTGGAAAGGCGCGGCGGTAGTAGTGCCCCAGGCCGAACTCCAGCATCAACAATGGAATGCCGACGACGAATAGAGCGACGATGTAGGGAATCAGGAACGCGCCACCACCATTGCGGTAGGCCATGTATGGAAACCGCCAAATGTTTCCCAGACCGATCGCTGATCCCAATGCTGCAAGCAGGAAGCCTGTTCTCGAATTCCAAACCGCTCGTTCCGACATCCTGAATGCTTCGAATTGAGTGTCGCACTAAGAGAAGTGATTCATGTCACGCCTATCGTAACAGGGCCCGAGCAACGGGTCGAATCGATCCACCTCAAAACCAACCCATGATGACCTTCAAACGGCCCGTGGAGGCGCTCGTCGCACGATTAGGTTTTAACGAAAGCTGCGTTCGATGGCGGATCAGATCGGCAGCGGGCCTTCAAGTTTCGATTCCTACCATGCGCCAATGAAGTCCTTCGAAAGTGTTCGTGCTTTGACCAAACCTACAAAACAAGGCACATCCCGGCGTGCAATTGCCGAGGCAATGCGATATGATTGCGTTTTGGAATCATCGACGATTAGCCATACGTGAATCGACGGAGAATTTGGCGGATGTATGAACCGATTTTGTCCCCAGTCAAAGGCCTGAATTTAGTCCGAGTTCTCATGACCGTCTGCGTCATGGAATTTTTTGGACCGTGGTTCAAGGATTACTCCGAGTCGCATTTGTTCAACCCCGACTGGGTCGGCCATGCGCGTGTCCATATGATGTGGCTGCTCGGGTTTTTTCTGTTTTCGGGCTTAGCGAATGTCTACCTGATTTGGCTCACCCGGCCTCTTCGGCTCGCCCACTTGTACGCATCGCTAATGTGGATGGCGGCCAACTTCATGGGTTTCTGGCTCGCGGTTGCAACCGTATCGCAGTATGACGGGCAGTTAGTCGTTCCACATCATCATGTCTACATTTTTGGGGTTGAAGAAAATGTCTTCATGTTCTCGGCGCTCAGCATCATTTGGCTAGTCGCAGGGGGCCTGCTGCACTTTCGTGTGCGGCCTCAAGTCTTGAAGGCCACGGCATGAGTCAGGCTGGCATCGAGTCAACAGATGTCTTGATTGTGGGCGGTGGACCATCCGGTTTGATGTCGGCACTGCTGTTGGCGAAGCTGAATTTGAGCACGATCGTTGTTGAACGCAATACGTTGACAGACGAACATCCGAAGGCGCACGAACTGAATGCCAGATCGATTGAGATTCTTCGCGACGTCGGAATCACGGAGGATGATCTTAGTGTCGAAGCTTCGCCGATGGAGGATGCAGTGCGTGTCGAGTTTTGCCGATTGATCAACGAAGAACTTGGTCGAATCGATCTCTTAGCCGATCCAGCACGGGCGGAAAAGTACGAGCGGCATCTTCAGCAAACACTGCCGTATCTGAACCTTTCGCAATCGGAGTTCGAAAAACTTCTTGTCGCGAAAGCGAACTCTTCGCCCTTGATCAGCCTGCGTTTTGGACACCAATGGCAATCGCTGGTCGAGAGCGACGAAAACGTCGTCAGCACAATCGCAAGCGAGGCAGGCAAATTTCAAGTTGCTGCGAAGTATCTGCTGGGCTGCGACGGCGCGAGCAGCCGAGTCCGCAAGGCGATCGGAATTGAAATGGATGGGCCGGCCGAAATCCAAAGTTTTGTGAACGCCTACTTTCAGCTCAATTTGCGTGATCATATCGACATTCCCGCCAAGCTCTATTGGATCTTGCATCCCAAGTATGCGGGAACATTCATCGCACACCATATCGAGCGGCGTTGGGTGTACAGCGTTCCAATCTTTAGACCCTGGGAACAGCCCGAAGATTATACGGCCGATGTGATGCGAGATCGTATTCAGGGAGCATTAGGTGTCACGTTGCCCGACCTGCAGATTACGTCCCTGAGTACTTGGCACATGACTGCACAGATTGCGCAACGGTATCGACAGGGTCGGGTGTTCCTGGTTGGCGATGCAGCGCATCGATTTCCTCCGACGGGTGGACTGGGAATGAACACCGGCATTGCGGATGCTCATAATCTGTGCTGGAAACTGGGACTGGTAGTATCAGGTCAAGCTGGCGACAAATTGCTTGATACCTACGAGCAAGAGCGCGGTCGATCGCCCAGCAAAATTGCCGGGAGAGCTTGGAGAATTATGAGAAGATCTTTGAGGTGATTGACGCGCTTGGTCTGAGCAAAAATGGAATGGCGATGCTGGCACGTTTGATGAACAGCTTGCCAATTAGATTATTGCCAGAATCAGCAAGACGTGGATTCCTCCATGCCGTCACGCGGATCCCGCATTGGCTTGTCGGCCGCGGCTTGAGGCCAGGTCGCGTTCGCGATCGTGTTGCCGCGGCAATCGCCAATCAAGTGAATCACTTCGATCGTCTTGGACTTGACATCGGATACATCTACGAAGACGGCGCGATCATCTCAGACCACAATGAAATTGCAATGCCGGACGATCCCGTTTCACAGTACATTCCGTCAACCCATCCGGGGGCGCACTTCCCCATTGCTGGATCAACGACCACGGAAGCAGAGAGTCAACTCTCGATCATGTTTCCTATACAGAGTTCCGACTGTACGTTGCCAAGAATCAACTGAATGATCCGGAGGCGTTAGTGATGCCTGGGGTTGAAATGGTTGACACGTTAGACTTTCGAGCACAAGCTTTTTCCGCCGGATCAGGTTTTGCTGGTTCGCCCCGACGGACATGTCGCATGGCGTTCCACCGTCGATCAATGCAATATTGATCAATTGCAGATATCGATCAATGCAATATTGATCACTTGCAACTTACACTCGATTCGCTACTTTCCAAACAATCCACATGAATAGAAGACTTGCAATCCTCGCCGTTGTGCTTTTTATCCTTGCGATCGGCGCACTGTTCCTTCCGGAGCCAGCGCCAGTTTTTCCAGATGCGAAGTTCGCGAATCATGTCTCGATTGCTTCACCGCGCGAAGCATTGACTTTCGCCCGCAGCAAGGTCGATGGTGATGTCAGGTTGTTGGCCGTAACTGAATATCGTGAGAACTCTCTTTCCGCGATCGATTTGACGGAGCTGTTCGATCAGCGATTTGACGATCCGGTCGAACTGTTTAACTCGGTCGGATACGAGGCGATCGAAAAACGAATCGAGGCGGAACCCGCGACGTCGGTCATTACCGTGGAAGTTGACAAACTTATCTTGCCGCTTGACTTGACGGAGTCTCACGTTGCCGCGGGAACTAACTTTGCCGCCCATGCGGATGAATCGTCGGTCGAAGATGGCCCATTTTTGTTTGCAAAGCTCGTTGTACCGACGCCCTTCAATGCCAGTGTTAAAGCCGGGGATCGGCTGTTGGATTACGAAGCTGAACTGGCTTACGTCACGCTGTCGGAAACACTTTTGCCGGATGTACCCCGGTATATGGGATTGATTTTGGCGAACGATTTCACCGACCGCGCGAAGCTGCTGCGACATTTAGATCCGGACGACGTCACGTCAGGGGACGGGTTTACGACAGGAAAGAGTTCGGAGGGATTCCTTCCTGTCGGAAACCTGCTGGTGATTCCGCGTGACTTCCGTTCGTTTTCCGAAAGCATCGAACTCAAACTGGCCGTCAACGAGAAGCTCCGGCAGCAGGCAGGTATGACATTGGCCATTTGGGATATCGAAGAATTGTTCCGGCAGATTCAAGCTCAGGAAAAGACGCGGTGGATGTACGGTGAAAAGGAAATTGGACTTCCTGTTGTCAACGGCGCGCTTCCGGCGCGTACATTGATCCTGGCGGGCACGCCGGAAGGTACCGTGTTTGCTGGGATCCCGAATCGGACCATAGTAAGCGGGCTACTGAATTGGGCAACTGGCGGATGGGATCGGCCCTTGAAACGGAACGTCATTGAATCGTACATCGATGCCGAAAAGACCAACGGTCGATATTTGCAAGCGGGAGATGAAGTCGAGATTCGAGTCGAAAATCTGGGAGTCATTCGATCCGGAATACAGTGACCAATGCGCAAAACGCGGTTCCGTTCTGACACGGTCTACTCAGCGGCCAAGTCGACACAGATGCATTCGTTGTCGTTGCGCAGAAAGACTTTCTTGTTTGCCCAGGCTGGCGCCGACCAAACCACTTTCCGGCCGAAGGCGACACTGGTTGGCTCAATCACTTTGGCGCGGTCGATCTCGTTGTATCCTTCCGGTGTCAGCTTCGCGATGATCAACTCACCCAATTCATTGAACAACCAAAACCGCTTGTCTTGTTTAACAATGAAGGCGGTTCCCGTTCTGAGGGGGCGTTTGCTACTGAGCGGTGCGTTGGATTCCCAGACCCGACGACCCGTTCTCAGTTCGACACCCAAAAGCGTGCCACTTTGATCGAACCCGTACAGAAAGCCATTGTCCAGAAAAGGCTGTACGTTGACGGGTGAGATTGCCGCTCTCGGTTCGTCACGCCATAGCACTTTTGCCGACGGTTGATCACTGGCCAATTCAATCAGCAAATTCTTGTTGGAATAGCCAGCCGCGTAAAGCAGGTTCTCCGCATGAATCGGCGTCATGATCACCGACCCGTTCGTTGCTTCGTAATCCAGATTCCAATACTCGTCGCCCGTCTCCGGGTCAATCGAACTGATGCCTTGTGGATAGAGCAGGATCAGTTGGCGAACGCCCGCAGCCTGAATGATTTTCGGCGGCGAGTAACCTTGGTCCTTTGATGTCAGGGCACGCCAAAGTTCGCCGCCAGTGCGTTTATCGAATGCGACGACATGACTTCCTTGACCACCAACGACACATAGCAATTTGTCGCCATCGATCAATGGATGTCCAGCGTAACCCCACAACGCCGTCTTCGTTTGGTATTCGCTGGGCAGGTTCCGCGACCATATCACGGAACCCTGTTCGCAGTCGAAACAGAACAAGTGCCCCTCCGCGCCCAGTGTATAGACTTTTCCGTCACTTACGTTTGGTGTGCAACGAGGTCCCGCGGGGTAGGAAATCCCATAGGTCACCGGATACTCATGTTTCCAGAGCTCTCGGCCCGTGGACTCGTCTAAGCACAAGACTCGTTCCGTTCCGGAAAAGGTCTTGCGATCAAAATTTTCGACGGTGACATTTTCACTGGTCATATAGTCAGTCAAGTAGACTCGACCGTCGGCAACCGCCGGTCCCGCATAACCGCCGGCAATTGGTGTTCGCCATAGAACCCTTGGACCGCCGTTTGGGAACTTCTCAATCAGATCAGTTTCCCGCCACACATTATCTCGCTCGGGTCCCATCCATTGAGGCCAGTCGTCGGCCGACAGTAACGGCGAGAGCGTTGAAGACAGCACCCAAAGCTGCAAAAAGACAATTGTGCGTAGCATGAAATCTTCCCAAATACTTTCGGCCGGTGAATTCCCAGTCAGTTAGATCGATTCCTATGATAACGTCCTTCTGGCAAGACGGATCCACCTATCAGCCGCAATGCGTTAGAGAGTGTCCGGCTTAGGTGTTGGATTGATGAAACCACGAAGTGGTTGGCGAAAGTAGCCGGGGGTCGAACAAACGAGCTGCCAGCGAGTTTGATCTACCTGAGCTACCCCCGGGTAATGGTGAAAAAAACCAAATTCTGAAGGGCCTCGAATACTCTGTCGAAGGCCCGCTTCATCAGCTTTCACACCGGCCAACTGGGACGAGCCGCAGACGGTAACCGTCTTGGGTGAGGACGACGCAGAGCAAGACGGCGATCAAGTCTACGCGATTGAACTAGCCACGGCTGTAAGCATCGACCAGGGCTACAACGGCCTGGACGCAGCGGATGTTTCGGTCACCAACCTCAAAAATGAACTTCCCCCTCCCACGCTTTCCATCGACGACGTCACCGTCACCGAGGGCGAAAGCGGTACCACCACGACTGTCACATTTACCGTCTCCCGTTCAGGAGATCCAAGCGTGCCGGGCAGCGTCGACTACGAAACTCAGAATGACAGTGCAATGGCACCTGAAGATTACGTTGACATCGCACTGGACACCTTGATGTTCCCTGCCGGCGCAGACCACGATGACCGTCAGCGTTACCGTCAATGGCGATACGCTGGACGAGGGTGACGAGGAATTCTTGGTCAACCTTTCCAACCCAGTCGGCGCTACGATTAGCAAGGGCCAGGGCGTAGGCACGATCCAAGATGACGATGCACCGGTCGCATCGACGATGCACGTTGCCGACTTGGATGCAACATCTATGTCCGCTCCACGAGGCAAATGGAATGCTGAGGTTACGATTACCGTTCAGGATGCCAGCGGTAACTTGGTTGCTAACGCGACCGTATATGGCGATTGGAGCAACGGGGCCTCGGGCTATGCAACCACCGATGCGAATGGTCAAGCCGTTATCACTGTAAGTAACATAAACAAGAAAACGAGAAGCATTACGTTTACGGTTACGCGTCCGGAGCACGCAAGCTTGACGTATGAACCGGATGCAAACGAGGACGAAGACGGTGATAGCAACGGCGAGGTCATCCAGATCCTTAAACCATAGCTGGCTTCCGCAACCCTAGTCGGTCTGAAATTGCAAAGGCACTCAGTCGCAGCAACTGGGTGCTTCGGTGGCGTACACCGAAGTGACTTACGACGTTTCGTTCGCTGCTGAAGTTTGACCAGCCTAACTCACGAAGTCGATCCGCGTCGGTGTGTCCGGCGGGCCGACACCGCTGCGAGTTTGGCAAAAAGTTTCGAGCGTTCGGTCGATGCAACCGCCTGCATTAAGATTGATGCATCACTTATGTGATTGTGGCAATTAGCCCCCCCTTGCTTAGTACGCTAGTAGATATCTTGTCGATGGCAAAGCGGTTGTCCGTGGTCACCGAGAGGGCAGGTATCAAATCGCGATCCCTCCCAGGAAAACCTCAACCAGCCGCAAACTTCAATTGAGAAGAGGCTTACCGGTTCAAAGCTCTAACACCTGTGTCCGAACTTCCTTCCGTGCGAAATCGGGCGTCTTGCATCGCGAGATGTCGTAAGTGATTTGCTCGCTTGCGCTTCGTGCTTGTAGGGATATTCAAAGTGGCGCTGTCCGTGCCAAGCAAGATGCCAGCGCGAGCACAATTAATAAACTCGCACTCGTGGGGCAAGTTCAGCGGCCTATCGGCGGTACTGAGGTCAACGATCCGGCAATCGCCGACTCATCTCAATTCGCGGAGTCTATGGCAATTTCACGCTGCGAAGCGCCAGCGGTCCGCCGGTTTGGCCCATCAACACCAACGCGTGATCATCGTCGAGCTTATCCAGTTGCACGACACCCTGCAGATCGTCGATCGTTTCGTAGGTTTGCCCTGCTGTTTCACCGCGACTGACTCGTTCGGTCAGACCTTGGTTCTCGGCGATGTTCTCCGTCGTGATTTTCATCACGCCGCGGTCGCTGTTAGCGAGCAACAGATAATCAGCGTCGTTTTGTTGATACACGATCATGTCGAGTGGTCGGTTCCGATTACCGAGTTCCGCGACGGTCGTACCCTTCACCTTGCCTCCCACTTCCATACCGGCCACGGGGATCTTAACTAGCGGGGTGCATTGGTAGCCGGCTAACAAGCTCGGCTCGCCATCGATATTGAACGGCACAAACGTCTGGATCGGAGCGTGGTCCTCATTCTTTCCGTGCGCACCATGGAAAATCTCCACTCGGAATCCTTTCGCTTTTTCATTGAATGGGAAATCAAATTCACGAACGGAACTTGGCGAATCACCGGCGGCAAGTCCGGAAACCAAAACCCGACCAGACATGTAAGCCAGATCGGTGATCGAGCTGTCGCGAGCATTAACACTCCGTTGACGACGCTGGACCAATTTGTCCTCCGGCGGCTCAGGAAGCGTGACGGACGAGTGACCGATCTTTTCCAACTCCAACGGAGTCAAGGAACCATCAGGGGTTACCTTGACGATCGCAAACCCATCGCCGGTCGACAAAGAAGCGAAGGCGTTTCCCGTCTCGGGGTTGACGATCAAATCGGCAATCGTCACCTCTGCGGCTCCAATCGCTTTCGCACATGCCGCGGCAAAGTCCTCGATCTCATACCTGGCATCCGTGGAGGTCTTTTTGTCGTTGGTGTTGATGGCGTACACCTTGGCGGCTTTCGGGTCGCCAACAAACAAGACCCCCGAAGGACCGAACGCCATCGGTCCAACCGACTTGAATTCGACCGTGCCTGGTGCCAATCCGAACAACTCTGCAGCACTGATGCTGCGGGATGATGTACCCAAGACGAGACACAACCCGAGGGTAATCAATGATAGGGAGCGAAACATTTCTCGAATCCTGTTGGAACTTAGGGAGATGACGTAATCGTCGACGCTGCGGAGGTTCGTTAGCTCTTCGCCGGTTCACCGATATTGATAAAGGCGTGCACGTGCGGCGAACCACGGAAGTGCCAAACGAATGTCGGGCCCTCGATCCGCCACATGTCCCAGATGCGATCGTCGTCAATATCTTCCTGCTCGTAGAACGACATTCGCAGCGAGTCGAATCCACCGCCAGACTTCATCGCCGCCATCGCTTCACCAACGTCCTCAGCTCGGAATGGTGACAACAGATATTTGATGGTTTCTTCCACAAGTTGTTGTTGATCCGACGACATGTCGGCGACCTGGATACCGGTGAAGTCACCCTCAGGGCCTTGTATTTGGACTGCTGTTTCGTTTGGCGCTTTGGGCACCAATGCCTGCTTTGCCTGGGCGGGATCGAGTGCTTTGAATACCTCGTTTACCTGCTTGGTATGCTCGAAGTACAGATTCGCGGGAGGATCTTCTTCGCCATGACCGTAGATGATTGGACCCCCGAATGCTGCCTTGTCTCCGTACGCACCATCGGCCCGCAGGGTCAAGTGCCGGCCTGTCATTTCCCATTGGAATTTTCCGTCGTCGGGGTCACCGAAAATGGCGACGCTGAACTCCTCAACGCCTCCGATGTCCTCATCCATCTGTCGGGTGAGACGTTCGTACCCGTCTTCGTTGGTAATGTTTTTGAGGATCTGATTGACGAGTTCTCGCTGCTGGTCGGAGTAAAAGTCTTCGCCGAGCGTTGGACCGGTAATGTTCCAGTTTGCATGGATGCGTTGTTGACGTCGATCGCCGTAGGGGAAACACAGAGTCAACAGCTGTCGATCGGTAAGCGAAGCGTAGAACTGTTGGACGGCGCTGGCCGCTGAGTTCGACTCAGCCATTGCGGCGCGGAGATGGTCGAGATCGAAAAGTGTTGGCAGAGCGACACTAGCGGCAGCGCCGGTACCTGCCATACGGATGAAGCTGCGTCGGTTCAGTCGGTTGTTGGGTTTGAGGTTCATGGGAAGTGTTCCGTTATGGGAGTGTTGAAGATTTCAATAGAGGGTTACCACTTCAGTCAGGCCTGCCAGCTCGCTGTCGACCGCCGCGACCACGTTGTGCAAACGCCTCGGCAAATTTTGCGAGTTCTTGACTGTCGAGTTGCCCATTGCTGTCGGCATCAAATCTCAACGCTCGCTGCACCATTCGAGCCGGGTTGATTTCATCGTCGTCATCATCATCCCGACCGCCGCGCTGTCGACCTGCGGGCGGAGCCGCTGCAGCCATTTCCGCAGCCATGGCGGCCAGTTCCGTTTTATCCGTCAGACCGTCTTTGTCTTTATCGGCCGACTGCACAACTAGGCGCATTCGCCGGGGAACCTCATCAGGAGAAAGTTTTCCATCTTTGTTGTTATCGAAGCCCATCAATTGTTTGGCCAGCGCCGCGCCTCCACCGGCTCCGCTTGCGGCTGCCAGTTCGGCGACGCTAACTTGTTTGTCGCCGTTTGCGTCCATACTGCGTATCCGTTGTGTGCGTTGGTCGATTTCGTCAAATGAGATGCTTTGGTCGTCATTGGCGTCGAAAACCTGCAAAATCTCATCGTCGATGTTACCGCCCCGTTGGGCATACGCGTGGATCGGGCAACCCAACGCCATCAATACAACTAGGAACTTTTGAATCTTCACGGGCGACGACCTTTCGTTTTGATAAGTTTGGACCAACTATCAATCACATCTCGGCGACAGGGCATGGATGTGATTCTTCTTGCTACTCGTATACGGACGCGGAACAGATTATCTACCAGGATTCTGGCTTTTTTGTGAATCGCTGAGACGCACCTGGCACCAACACGATGAACCAACGGCCGGGACGTTGTGATTGGTCCGGAGTCACCGATCGAATTCGATTTTATGAACTGCAAGCTGTCCATCGCTCAATCGTGGTGGACGCTCGGGCAACGACGGGTTGATCGTATTTCAACACGACTTAATGTCGGCTGCGGGGATGTTGCATCGTCAAGACCGATCTGCTTATTCAGCCAACTCTGGACGCTCAGGGCGCTGCGGGCGGGAGGCACCACTGCGGCGACGGGATATCGTGGCGGCCCCAGCGCGGAACTCTTCCTTGGTCACGACTTTGTCCCCGTCCTTGTCCAACCCTGCGATTCGCTGACTGACGCTGCTGCTTGACAGCTCATCTTCGGTCAGTTCGCCGTCGTTGTTGGTGTCTCGCCTCGTGAACAGGTTCATTGGATCAATGCGCCGCCGACCACCCGTTCGACGACGACTATCTTGCTCTTCGTCCGGCTCTTCTTGTTCTTCCTGAGCGATCACGATCTGACTGGAGTCGACTTTCTGACCGAAGTCGGTGATGCAGTAGAGATGCTTGTTACTCCGCAGCAGGAGACGCCCGTCACTGACAGCGGGTGAGCCTCCAAACATTTCCGGTTCGGTTGTCACCGGATTGACGGCCAGCTGTTTCGGTTCCTCACCCAAGGCAAATACAAATACCTGCCCACTGCCGTTGGGATAAAACAATCTGTCACCCTGAATGATGGGTGAGGAATAGTTGTCCCCGCCTGAGCGACCTTCCTTGCGACGTGCCCCCTGCAGTCGGACTTGATCGATCCTCTTGCCGGTGTTGGCATCGATGACCGTCAGCACTCGCCGTGATATGAGATATAGCTGTGATCCATGTCTTACAGGCGAACTGAATCTAGCCGTGGTGGGTCCGGTCCAAAGGGCGTTGCTTTTGGTGACGTTTCCCGATCCTCCCGCATCGATAGCGATACTTCCACCGCCTCGACCGGAGAACGCGTAGACGCGCGTGCCGTCGATTACGGCGCTGGTGTGCACCTGCTCAGCCTGGGCTGTCTCTGCGTACCAGCGGAGCTTACCGCTATTGGGATCAAGGCCCCAAATTTCTCCGGGAATACACATCACCAGATCGGTTCGGTTCTCGTCAATGACGACCAGGGATGGCGTGCCCCACATATTGTCGAGCCCGGACGCAGGTTGAGCCAGAGTTCATTGCCGGTCGCCTTGTCGAGCCCCACGATCGATTGACTTTCGGCCGCCGCCGTAATGATGACGATATCTTCGTGCAGAATGGACTCGACGAAGAGCCCCACTTTGCGGGTCGGACTCCTGACCAACTTCCGCCTGCCAAAGATGGTTGCCGTCCATATCAAAAGCATGCACACCTCCTTTGCCGAAGAACGCATATACGTTTTCACCATCAGAGACAGGCGTATGAGAGGCGTACCCATGAGCGGGCACACCTGGGCCAGAGAACGGATCCTCCGGAAGTGTGGCCTTCACATCCTGCTGCCAGTTGACCTTCCCACTCTGCAAATCAACGCAGACG
>CAVYKQ010000009.1:0-1231806 GCA_963769105.1 Pirellulaceae bacterium | reverse complement strand
CGAGGCCGGTTTCAATGCAGCCCTTGGTCAGGATGGATCGCCAGGTACAGGGCAGGAAGTCGGCATTCAGCATGCTCGCAATCCAGGCTCCCCGGCGGAGAACATCTTCAGCGAATTGAAGCTGCCCTTCAAATGCCGCATACAGCTCCTCAAAGTCCTTGAAGGTCTCTGGATCGCCTGTCTTCGGCCCGACCTGCGTTTTGGTGCGAGGATCGAAGCCGTTGTTCAGGGTTAGCTCGAGCACCTTGCCGAGATTAGGCTGTCCCTCCACCGGATGACCTGTTTCATAGGGGATGTAACTCCCCACGCACGCCCCGACACAGGTCCGCCTGGCCTTACCTAGGGGAAGAGCGCCATTTCTCTCCGTGTTCCCCCACAGGTACAGTGCCCGCTCTACCATCACGTCGGCATTAACGAACTGGGGCATGCCGACCCCGGTACCGATACAATCGAGCACTTTTTCGAGGAATTTGCCCGGCGTTTTAGGGGTGAGTGCACAGGACAATGGTGGCTGGGGGAAAGACAGATAGGTGCACGCATCGAGGATCACATAGTCCATCTCCGCCGTGGCATCTCCCCCCTCTTCGTTATAGCCCGCAAGGGTAATGCTTTGACCCAGGTCGGCAGAGTTCTGCAGGGCAACTTTCTCGCCGTAGTAGTAGTTAATCTCATTCAACCTGACAACGAGGTTCTGGAACATAAAGACGGCGTCGTCATAGTCAATCAGCCCGGCATCCTTGTCGGCTTGGTAGTAGGGCTGCAGGTTCTGGCCCAGGTAGGCCTCTGAATATCCGCAGCCGACCTGCTCAAGTTCTGCGGCCAGGTGACAGAAGAAATGGCACTGCATGGCCTCCCGCAGGTTGCGGGCCGGGTGCTCGGGCACACGCTCGCAGGTCTCCGCGAGGGAGACCAACTCCGCTTTGCGGACTTCGTCTTTCTCCTTAGCAGCCATTTCGCGAGCCAACTCGGCATAACGGTTCGCCCAGCGGATCATCGCTTTCATCACAATGAGACTGGCCTGGTAGAAGTAAAGTTTGTCTGTGTTCTCCAGACGCATTTCCAGGGACATCATCCGCTCTTCGACATCCTTGATGACACTGGCAAGACCCTGCTGGTAAACCATCGGGTAGTTGAGATTGCCGCCGCCACCCGGCCAGTCATGGAACGGAACAACGAGACCAGATTCGTAGCACGAGGCCGGATCGAAACCATATCGCTGTTGGAATATGGATTCCGTCCGGCTCTTCAGCCCACGCTCGTCCCAGTACTCGAGCGCCCATGCATTGGCTTCCTTGTCTTCCTTGGTTTTCGATTTTTCAACGGTTTTCTCTTCCTTCATCCACAGGACGTTCCACTCGGGATTGGGGTAGATAGCCTTGTAGCTTCCTGCCATGGCACCCACGAAGAGGTTGTCATCAATGAAAAGCTTTTTGCGTTCCAACAGAGCCGCCAGGAACTTGGCACGCCGCAGGATCTGTACGTCACCGGGCGTCGCTTCATACACCTCTTTCATGATCCTGATCCGCTCGAAATCAAGCTCCTGAGGTGTACTTCTGTTGCGCTCTTTAAGCCGATCGATCCGAGCCTTATCTGCCGTGACCCGTGCTGTGGAAGCGTTCAGATCTGCGTTCGCAGTGCTTGTGGTGTGGGCCTGCGATGATGTCGTGCTACTCATCTTCTCTTTTCCTTCGGGGGCCAATTGCTCGATCTCAGTAACGGAGGGCGTCCAATGAAACGCCTCCAACCACGCTCTCGATCCTGATTGCAAACCGATGCTCACAACGCGAATGGCGAGGTTCCAACCGCGACGCATTCGGTCCAGAGAACGAATGAAAGTCACAGCTTGGAATTCTGATTATCCCAGTACATTTCGGAGCCAGCTATTCGCAAAAATACGACCGAGACAATGCGCTTTGCGCAGTCTCTCGATCGGTCGAATCAAATGACTTTCTTGCCAACAGCTTGCGATACGTCGAGCGAATATGATGCGTGACCGACGATGCAGTGTCAGGAATCATGTTGACTTCCGCTCGTTGGGCGATGGGGCGTTTGTTTACCGCCTTCCAGAAACATGTCCGCATCCAGAAGGCCAAAGAGTTGGATGAACTTGGCCACAAGTCCAGTCCAGCCGGTCTGATGACTGGCTCCCAACCCAGCACCGTTATCGCCGTGGAAGTATTCGAAGAAAAGGATGTGATCCCGCCAATGCGGATCGCATTGAAATCTGTCGGTGCCTCCATAGACCGGACGCCGTCCCTGTTCATCTCGCAGGAAGATCCGAGTGAGCCGATTGGAAATCTCTTGGCTCACCTCGAATAGATTCATCATCTTGCCAGACCCTGTCGGGCATTCGACCTGAAAGTCGTCACCGTAGTAGAGGTAGAAATTGAGGAGGGCACGAATGATGATCGCGTTCACCGGCATCCAAATGGGGCCCCGCCAGTTGGAATTGCCTCCAAACATCCCCGTGTTCGACTCGGCCGGCAGGTAATCCACGCGGTATTCGTGACCCTGTACGTTGAACACATAGGGATGCTGCTCGTGGAACTTTGAGAGCGAGCGAATGCCGAAGGGACTTAGGAACTCATCTTCGTCGAGCATCTTCGCGAGAATGCGACGGAGCCGATCTGGGTTGACGAGGGCAAACAGACCCCGTCCGGCCACGCCGAAATGGCCGGGCCCCATGGGATGCATCGAATCCCGGAGTTCGGGCATCCGCTGCAAGCGTTTGTGGAGCTCGGCCGTTACACCTGGAGCGAGTTCTCGTTGCCATGGTTCGGTCACGGTGGTGGCGCAGAGGGGCAGAAGTCCGACCATCGAGCGCACCTTGAGTCGCGTCGCCGAGCCATCGGGAAACCGCAGCAGGTCGTAATAGAAGCCATCTTCCTCATCCCACATGCCGTCCGCTCCGGACTTGGTTCATCGCCCGAGCAATGTAGTAGAAGTGCTCCGCGAATTTGACGGCCATGTCCTCGTAGGTTGGATCCACTCCGGCAAGATCGATTGCCAACTCCAACATGTTCTGTGCGAACAGAGCCATCCACGCCGTACCGTCTGCCTGCTCCAAGTGACCGCCGGTGGGCAATGGGGCGCTGCGATCGAATACCCCGATGTTGTCCAACCCGAGAAAGCCCCCTTCGAAAACATTCTTTCCAAAGCGATCCTTCCGATTCACCCACCAAGTGAAATTGATCACCAATTTGTTAAATGCCGCCTTGATGAATTCGAAGTCCACTTCGCCACCCAGTGCCTGCTCGCTGCGATGCAAAAAGAGCGTCGCCCACGCATGGACTGGCGGATTCACGTCGCTGTAGTTCCACTCGTATGCCGGCAACTGACCGCTGGGATGCAAGTAGTCTGCCTTGAGCATCAGTTTCATTTGTTCTTTGGCGAAATCGGGATCGACGATCGCCAGCGGAAGTGTGTGAAAGGCCAAATCCCAAGCCGCGTACCAGGGGTACTCCCACTTGTCGGGCATCGAGATGATGTCCTTGTTCAACATGTGGAACCACTCCGAGTTCCGCGAGTGACGATATCCCGAATGAAGCGGATTTGAGTTGTGCTCATCGAGCCAGTTGTCTCCGTCGAAGAAGAAAAACTGCTTGCTCCAGAGCATGCCGGCTAGCGATTGACGCATCACGTCGGCCGCATCGGGGCTTACCGATTGCGGCGTGACCGACTTGTAAAACTCATCGGCTTCGCGAAGCCTGTCAGCAAAGATCTCGTCAAATGGCTTGCCCAGCGGATTACCCTTTGGCCCTGGGGCAGTTCTGCAGAGTCTGAGACGAATTTCAGTCGATTGACCCGCGCCAATGTGGACATGGTGGTGGGCCGCGACCTTGGTGCCATGCTGCGCCGGATTCACCGAGTTCGGATTGCCTTGTACAACCCAGTCGTTGATGCCGTCCTTGGCATACGGGCTCTCATTCTTCTGCCCAGGGAACAGGCGTTGGTGGTTGGTTTCGTTTTCGGTGAAAAGCAAAGGCGTTTCGCCTTCGCAGTAAAGTGTCATTTCACCAATCGCCTGGTGCGATGCGACAACAACACTTGTGCCAGACGGGGTTTCGATCTGCTTGAGCGTTGGTTTTACGCTGGCTCGGTTCGATTCAGCGATCCACTTGGACCAGTCGTTGCGGAACCAGAGCGTTGGCAGCAAATGTAACTCGGCGGGACGAGGGCCTCGGTTGACTGCGGTAATACGTACCAGAATGTCGTCAGGCGCGGCTTTGGCGTATTCCACGTAGACGTCAAAGTATCGATCATCCTGGAAGACCCCCGTGTCGAGCAGTTCATACTCCATCTCGCTACGGTCGCGCTGGCGACTTGTCTCGACCAGGTTGGCGTAGGGAAAGGCCGCTTGCGGATACTTGTACAGGTACTTCATGTACGAGTGGGTCGGCGTGCTGTCGAGGTAAAAGTAAACCTCTTTGACGTCCTCGCCGTGGTTGCCTTCGGAGTTCGTTAATCCAAAAAGCCGCTCTTTGAGGATGGCGTCTTTTCCATTCCATAGTGCCAGAGCAAAGCAGAGGTGCTGCTGGTCATCGGAGATGCCTGCCAGACCGTCTTCGCCCCAGCGATACGCGCGCGACCTAGCATGTTCGTGGGTAAAAAAATTCCACGCATCACCATCCTCGCTATAGTCCTCGCGCACCGTTCCCCATTGACGCTCACTGAGGTACGGGCCCCATTGCTTCCAAGGAATATTCTGCTCTCTGGCAGCCTGTAGGCGTTGGTGTTCGGTTGTCATTTTGCGTCAAGTAAGCAGTCGGGTTACGGGGAAGTCGCATCACGAATCGATCCGCCCAGCCTTTAATCATCGCTTCGTTCACCCTCAGACTTCTTCGGTCCCGATGGCTGGCTTGGCCTATCTCCCATGGAAAAGCAACGCGCGATTCGATTCGTTGGCCCACGGATCAGTACGTAGGGCAAGATGGCGCAACCGATGGCAACAATGAAAACTTGGATGGGGTAGAAAGCTCGCAAGAACGCTACTTGGTAGATGGTATCCAGGACACATGCCACGATGAAAATCCTGGAAATGTGGCTACGCGCCGACAACAGGCGTTCTTTCCGTTGGGCTGGCCGTGTGATCAGTCCCCAGAGAAAAGCCGGCTGCCCGTCGCGGGCGTCTCTTATACCGGCGCGGATAGCAATGATTGTCACGACCGTCGGCATCATCACCAGGCGCAAGTGCAGCGGATCGCTGGCTCGTCCTCGAAGCTGTTCGACTGCTCGAGATAACATTTCAAGGATTGTATCCATCGTTCGTTGTGTTTCCGCGATGTGTTTCGCTCTCGCTTCAGACCTTGTTGTTCGGAGTCACCCACGCGATCCATTCGCACCGTTGACGGCATGCGCGCGAGACAACATCCCGCCGGAGATCGTGCGGGCGTTTAGGCCGTGATTCCTCAGAATGCATGTGGCGTAGTATGCCCGTTGAGCTGAACGGCAGATGACGTGAATCTCGCGTTCTCTCGGCAGTTCGTCCAAACGTGAACGAATCTGACCGAGCGGGATGTTGATTGCACCGGGCACCTGCTCCACTGCCAGTTCAACGGGCTCTCGCACGTCCAGCAAGAATGCATTTTCCGCCGACTCCCAGTGGCTTAACGGCAAGTCGCCGCGCAGCACATTTGCGGCGACCATGCCCGCAAAATTGAGCGGATCTTTGGCGCTACCGAACTGGGGCGCATAACACAGTTCCGCCTCTTCTAGATCGTAGATCGTCGCCCCCAGTTGGATGGCTACCGCCAACGCGCTGATCCGTTTGTCGACTGCCGGCCCATCTTCACCGATCGCCTGAGCGCCCAGCACCAAGCCATTCGATTTGCGGAACAGAAACTTGATGCCGAGCATTTTGGCACCGGGATAGTATCCGGCATGCGAGTTCGGATAGAGATAAATCTTCTCATAGTCTTCATCGCCCAGCCGCTTGAGAGTCTTTTCGCTAACGCCGGTCCAAGCGGCAGCGCCGCCGAACAAACCAATGATCGACGTCCCCTGCGTACCGCGATATTGGGAATCCCGCCCGGCAATCACGTCCGCCGCGATGCGTCCTTGTCGGTTGGCAGGCCCGGCGAGTGCCACCAGACTCCACTGTCCTGTCCCAAAGTCTTTGACTTCGATCGCATCCCCGACTGCAAAGATGTTTGGGTCACTGGTTCGCATCTGGTCGTCGACGCGAATCCCACCGCGTTCACCGATCTTGAGCCCGGCTGACTTTGCCAGAGTCGTGTCCGGTCGCACTCCGATCGAAAAGATCACAAGATCGGCCGGGTACGTCTTGCCCGCGGCGGTTCGGACTTCGAGCGAGCCGTTGTCCGATTTCTCGAAGCCAGCAGCGGCATCATTCAGCGCCAGATGAACGCCGTGCCTTTCAAGATGGTCGCCAACGACTAACGCCATCTCAGGATCGAGCGGCCCCAGAACCTGATTGGGTTTTTGAATGACTGTCACTTGGAACCCTTGGTGGGTCAAGTTTTCTGCCATTTCAAGTCCGATGAACCCGCCACCCACCACAACGGCACGACGGATCGGCTTGACCATCTGAATCCCGGTGTAATGGTACATCCCGGTAAGGTAGGACGTTCCACCAGAAATCCATTCTCGGATGGTCCGGGCGTCGGGAACGGTGCGAACGTGGAAGATGCCAGGGAGATCGATACCGGGCAACTGGGGACGTATCGACGGAGCACCGGGCGACAGCACAAGTTTATCGTAGGGCTCGGTGCTGACCTCGCCCGACTTGACATCTCTCAACTGCACGGTCTGGTCCTGCGGCGAAATCGAGATCGCCTCACAATTCGTGCGCACATCGATCGCGAATTGTTCGCGGAACAACCTTTCGTTCGCAACCAAAAGGCTCGCTTCTTTTTCAATCACATCGCCGACGTGATAGGGTAGTCCGCAGTTTGCGTAGGAGACGTAGGGCCCACGCTCGACCATTAGAATCTCAGCCGTCTCGTCCAATCGACGTAACCGCGCCGCACACGATGCACCACCCGCCACCCCACCAACAATGATGACTTTCATCGATCGATCTCCGTGTTTTTGCTTACCCATCATTCATTCATGAACAAGCATCTCACGATCAGACGTGGAGGTCGATTCGCAAAAGTACGATTCCCGAGCTGCGCAATGCGCAGTCAGTCTTCGGCGCGACGCGGGGAGAAGGAATGCGAATTCAACGGCTTCGGAGCCCAAAGGACGAAACCTTGCCACCTTAATCGATGGAAATAATGCCGTGGCGGATGGCGTATTGAACCAATTCTGCCGTGCTCTGCATGCCAAGCCTTGCCAAAATGTTGGCCCGGTGGGCTTCGGCGGTTCGAATCGAAATTTTCAGTATTTTTGCGACATCTTTCGCAGAACCACCATCGGCGATCAGTCGCAGGACTTCCATTTGCCGCGTCGTCAATTCTTGGGCTGAATTGTCATCCGCACGATAGGACTGAACGAGGTCTCCGGCGATGAGCGGTGAAATGTACGTCTTTCCATCGATGGCATCGGCAATGGCAGTCACCAATTCCGACGAAACCGAGTGCTTTAGCACATAACCTGATGCCCCGGAATCGATGGCCCGTCGCGCGTACGCGACATCTCGATGCATTGTCAAGAAGATGATTTTCGATTTGACGCCTGCCTCACGTATCCGAATGGCTGCTTCGATGCCGTTGAGCAACGGCATGGTGACATCCGCCACGATGATGTCCGGAAGATGCGTCTTTGCGCTTTCAACCAGTTCCTGGCCGTTCGAAACGACGTCGACCACTTCGAATTCGGGTTCGAGAAGACTGCGCACACCCTCGGCAAGAATTTGATGATCGTCGGCGATCAGAACACGCTTTCGACTCATGTCGCAGCCCGATCCAGTGGTATGTGGACTTCAATCGTTGTGCCGTCGCCAGGAGCAGAGTCGATTGTCAACTTGCCGTGAACAAGATGAACGCGTTCAGCGATACTCGATAGTCCAATGCCTCGGCTCCGCGTGCGAGGATTTTAAATCGAAGCCAACACCTTGATCGCGGATTCGCAACACCAATTCGCTTCCAATGCCAACCAACTCCATCGATGCTTCGCTGACCGCCGCGTGCTTGGCAAGGTTTCGCAAACTCTCTTGGGCCACACGGTACAGGCACAAGGCGATATCGTTCGGTATGATCGCAGGCACTTTGTCAGCCTTGTAATTCACCGTGATCGTTTCGCGGTGCGTGAAACTAGCACACTCCGATCGCAACGCTTCTTCTAGGCCCAAGTCGTCAATGATCGAAGGGTGAAGTTGCCGCGAGAGTGCGTGCACATCGTCCGCCAAACTGACAAGTTGTTGCCGCATGGCTTGTACGAGCGGCAAAGCCGTTTTGGGATCGTCAATTTGGTCTTCCAAGCTCGCGGCATCAATTCCCAAGACCGCCAGCCTCTGCGTCCAATCGTCGTGCATCTCACGAGCGATTCGAGCACGCTCTTCCTCAAGCGAAATCAGTAGATTGCTTGAGAGTTGCTGCAACCTCTCTTTGGATTTGCGTAACAATTGCTCTTTCACGCGAATCGCCTCGTCGGCACGTTTGCGTGCCAATGCGTTGGTAAAGATATCACCAACAAGACGCAGTCGCGGAATCAATTCGTCGGGGAGAATCCGTTGGGATCGATAACAGGAAAAACCGATCCCCCCCACCACCGTACCCATCACGATGAGCGGTATCGTCAGATTGGACTTCAGGCCGGTCGAGCGGCAGTACTCTCGCTCTTGTGTCGCCTCGTTCGGGAGGTCGTCCGGTAATCGAATCACCATTCCTTGGTGCACCATCCTGGCGTACGTTGGAAACTGTGAATCCAGCATTAACTTCGCTGATGGCGGAATTCCGGGTAGTTGATACGAGTGGGTCACCACCAATTGTTTCTCGTCCGCCGACACTTCACCAAGCCCAGCGCGGTCGATACCAAATAGTTCGACGATTCGCATCAGGCCCCACTCGATTTGGGAGTCGACTCGGCTGGCTGAAACATTCACAAACTTGGTCGACAAGTTCCGCCAGCAACGCCTCAAAAGCCAAACGCTCTCGCATGGACGTGGCCAATGGACAACCTGCAGCACCCAAGGCTTCGCACTGGTTCGACCCAAGCGGTTCCGTTCCCAATTGCATCGACGGTACGGGACACGCAATGGATCGTGTCGACTCTGAGCTCAGCGGCCCATCCCGGATGATGCTCTCACGCGGAGGTTTCTCTTTCTCCATCTTCATGCCACCAATATTCGAATTCGGCCCAGTGCTCGAAGCAAGTGCGACTGTTTGAGAACTCCTCAGCTTTACCCTGCGGTCATCCGCCGGCGAATCAAGAAGGCCAGCAGTCAAACTTGCCCTTGGTCAATCGCTCCGTGTGCTCGCACATTCCACCAGCGCAGCCTATCCAGTGCTGATTAGGATAACAGACGGCCCACGCTATTGTTGTGTCGAGATGTTGAAACACACAGACCTTATGAACAAACGGCTAGCCAGTAACGTGATCGTGGCGGACCGCTCGACTTGGCGTTGCCAAGAGCCTCGCGATGAACAACGGGCCGACATTGTTTTCGAGAGACGTCTCCTGCCCTCCGAACCGCACCACCCACATCGGGCCTTTGCGATAGAAAGTGTTGCCGGTCCGCTCACTCGATAGTGGCTACCTTTCCAACCGCTGCTGTCGAGCATCGATTCGATCCGGCAAGAAAGTGAACGCTTCATCAATCGAAGACAACCTGCAAAATCATTGTTCGTCAGATCATTGCCAACGAGGATCATGCGAGACGCGTCGCTGCAACTTGTTCGGGATTCTGCCGCGTGGCGAGTCGCCGAAATGACGCCGAATGACTGGCCACTAATCAGCACATCGCCAAGTGCCACGCCGACCCTGGCAGCAAAGTCTCGGCTTGGTGTCCTTCCGCCAAGGCAACGGCAAACAGATCGGTAACCGCTTTGCCGTCAATCGACCACTGACGCAGCCGTGACGGATTCGCCGGTTCCAATCCATCCAACGGACCAATCTCATCGAAGCGTGCCCCGTCGTAACGGCCAAGAATTTTGAATGCAAGAAAACTCGCGAACGGGCCGGTCGCGAAACTCCTCGCTACTTGAAGCGATGATTTGGAATCGAGTAGTCCGGATCGCTCGGCGGAATGATTGGGCAGTCCGCTAGCCTTTTACAGGTTGGTTGCGTCAATCTCTGGTAAAGACGTTTCCATCGAATTCGAACCAGCGACTGCTGGGTTATGAAATGACTGAACCTAGCACACAAGGCCGTTCGACATTTCGTCGATTCTTCTGGTCTCTATAACTGGCTTCGGTGAAACCGACCTCCCGCAGTTCACCGAATTCCTTCGTCCAGGCGGTTGGACCAACCGAAGTGATTTCGAAGATCGGCTTCCCCACTTAGGTCGGATCCACCGATGCAGATTCCAGCCTCTGAGAATCAACTCTTGTTCGTCCATCTTAGGTCGCGGAGAGCCCTTGCCAACTCAGGTGGAATCCGTTGGATTGGAACCACGGGGCGACCTTCTTGGGAACTGACTAGGGAAAACGCGGTGTTTCCCTAAAGCATTCCAAGTCCTGCCCGCCCTACTTTTTCCCGCGCGAACAAATATGGATATTGATGAACCGACTGAGCTATTCGAGGAATCGGCTGTACAGAAACAGACGGGCTACAAACACATCGCCAATGGTGGATACCTGAGCGTCAGTCCCGCAGGAGTCCCAGTCTAATGAACGGACGAAACACAGAACGGCGGGTCTGTTGATACAAACCAGCCGTTTTCGAAGCGGGTAGGTGAAGTCGCAAAACTCAGAACTTCCGAAGTGTTGCCAATCCGGCTACAGATTTTTTTTGCACTCCAATAGAACTCTAGTTCAGCATTTCGCTGACTTCGCTGATCACCGATTTGACGTCGATGTTTGCGGCGTCAAACGTATGCGTGTTTACGACTTGACTATCTTTGGCCAACACAATGGTAACATCAGCGTCTTCGGAAATTTTGTAACTTAGCGGTCCGGTCTTGGTTTCTTTCGCGACGACCACAGGAACCAGTTTCGCCTGCACCTTTTCGGCAAATTTGCCGGCATCATCCTTCAATACTGCGGCATCGTCGCCGATCAATGTCATGATGCCTTTTAGTTTTGACTCCTCGTTCTCGCCAACGGACTTTTCAATCGCTCTGACCAAGTTTGGCACCATGCCTCCGGTATCTCGCGCGAACACCATCACCATGGGTCGCGAGCCATATCGACAGCGATAACAAAGCGTCTCGCCCGGTTCGACTGCATCATCCACGGCACCGGCGATCTTGGTCACATAAAAGACGCCGATCGGATCGCCTTCCTGTAGCCCATCCTTCGTCGCTGAATCATCAGCACCAACGGTGGCCATCAGCGTAAGAGTCATCGAAACAGCGAGGGTCAGCAGGAACAAGGATCGTGACATGTTTAGCGCGCTCCATGAGGAATTGAAAGGAGAAAGTCAAAGCCGCGGCTGCGGCATGACGAAAATGTCTGATCAACCGCAGTTTCCGCCACGCCAATCTTCCTGGCGGTTTCCGACCGATCATTATCGCGATCCGGACGACCCGGGTAACCCACCTAGGGACAATCATCCCCCAAAAAATAATGGTTCAGAAATGTCTTTCGATCGCCCGTTTCAGCGGCTAATTCGACCATTGCGTAGAGCCGCTGTTGATCTCGGCGTTTTTTTTCGGCAAGAAATTCGTCTTCGGTAAACTGCGTGGGCAGGGGGCTGGTGATTTCAAAGCATTCGGGCGGCCGTGGTCCAGCAATCACGCCTTGCCGATCAAGCATGCCGATAGCCGTGGCCAAGCGATGATCGTGTCGACTCATGCGTTGCAATCTTTCGTTCATCCAATCGAGACCGAAAGCGCGACATTTTTCGCCATGTTCCGACATCAAGGTGTAAACACGCGAGTAAAAATCGGCATCCGGATTGGACCATTCGATGAACTGCATTTGCGTCATCAAATCACTTTGCGCGTAAAGCCATTGACATAGACTTGGGTTGTCGTCCCGGCCGGCACGTCCAATCTCTTGGTAGTAAGCCTCGATCGAACCTGGTGTTTCCGCATGAATCACGACGCGAATGTCTTCTTTGTCGATCCCCATGCCAAAGGCGGGCGTCGCGAATACGATCTCGCATTCGCCTGACATGAATTCGTCCTGAATTTGCCGGCGCCTGTGTCTCGGCAGATCACCGTGATAACCAACATGATCGATTCGACGTTTCAGAAAGGCATCGCTAAATCGCTCCAAAGTTTTGATCAGCGAAAAATAGACGATCACGCTTCCGCCCTGGAATTCCTCATTGGCAAGTGTTTCGCAGATCGCGTCAATCTTGTCGTCATCGTCCCATACTTCATGCACATCGATCGTCAGATTTGGGCGATCGATTCCTTCATGAAACAACTTGATCTCTGATCGATCGATGCCCAGCTGTCGATAAATGTCCCGACGGCACTCCGCAGTTGCGGTCGCTGTCAGAGCGATCGTGGTTGGATTGCCAAGCTGCTCACGGATTTCCCGTATTCGCGAATAGTCTGGACGAAAATCATGTCCCCATTGGCTAACGCAGTGCGCTTCGTCAATCGCTAACAACGTTATCCGCCGCGACCGCAACACTTCCAGGAACTCCGGTTTTCGAAATCGCTCGGGAGTCACATACAGCAGTTGGTACTTGCCATCGCCAACTTCCTGGTAGCGGGTTTCGCGGGTACCACGATCAAGCGACGAATTGATCAGCGCGGCAGCAATGCCACGGGAAACCAGTGAATCGACCTGATCCTGCATCAAGGCGATGAGCGGTGATAGCACGAGCACCAAATCGCCGTTGCCAGGATTCGTCGTCAGCGCCGGGATCTGGTAACAAAGTGATTTCCCCATACCGGTTGGCATGACCACCATGGCATGTTGGCCTTTGAGCACATGATCGATGATTTGTTTTTGACTGGCGCGAAAACTGTCGTAGCCGAAATGTTCGCGCAACAGCTCGACCGGCGTCTTGCCCAAAGAGCATGATTGTTGATCCACTTGCTTTCCGCCTGGTTTCATTTTCTCAGCGCCCGACGAAGCGATCACACAAGGATCTTGCTGCTTGAATGTCGTCGGTGCCGGTGATCACCACTCGACCATCCCGGAACAGTGTGACGCTGTGGACCGAGTCGGGAAACAGCCTGACGAAAAATGGCGTCTGCTGAATTCGTCCGACACCTTCCCAGCGACCGGCGATTGTCGCGAGTGGGACAGTTCCCTGTGTGGTTGGATTGATTTGGACCGCATCGCGTCCGCACAGGGCCACGGCGGTTTCCGATTCTATTCCGCGTGAACCTTCCAGAAACTCGAAGTTGCGGTCGGAACACGCCGGGCAACTTTTTCCGATATGCGCCGGCAGACTTAACTCACGGATTCGGTTTTCCCACAGATCAATCGATAATAGATTTTTGTTGACCGCGCCACGATTTCCCGAGAGCCATTTGATCGCCTCGCTGGCCTGTAAGCTTGCGATCGTATGAGTCGCCGGCCCAATCACACCGGCGGTGTCGCAGGTGTCGACAACCGCTGCGGGTGGTGGCTCCGGAACCAGACAGCGAAAGCAGGGGGAACCCGTCGCGGTAAACAGGCGAACTTGACCATTGGCACCAATGCACCCGCCATGAACCCATGCTGTCTCGGTCGCCAGAGCCCAGTCGTTCAACAGAAAGCGGACGGCAAAATTGTCGGCCGCATCGATGACCAAATCGACATCGCCAATCACCGCGCGAATGTTGCTGGATGTAATATCGGCGACGACCGGCTCGATACGGATTTCGCTGTTGATCAATGCCAGCCGCTCACAGGCGGCTCCCGCTTTGGCACAACCGTCGATCGCATCCTGTTCGTTGTACAAAGCCTGTCTTTGCAAGTTGGTCCATTCAACAACGTCACGATCGATCAGTCGGAGCGAACCGACTCCGGAACGCGCGAGGATTTCGGCAGCAACGGTCCCCAATGCGCCACAGCCCAGGATGGCGACTCGGGATTTGGCAATCTGGTCGTGCCCGCTCTGGCCTAAGGGGGCGAATTGAATCTGGCGAGCGTACCGATTCGTGGGTGAATTGTCCGACATGATTGAGCTATCCGACCCATGAGAAAGGTCGGGCGTTGGGGGTCCATGGTTTACTGGAAGGGTGATTGTTAAGTTAGAGTTTCCAGTTGACAAGAATTCTGACTGTGAGTGCAAGGACCGACAAGTCGATTGATGGAACCGATTGCCAAACCAAACCTGAAGCTTATTCGGCAACGAGCTGAGCTGCTGCGCGAGCTACGAAATTTTTTTGATTCCAGTGGGTTTCTGGAAGTGCAACCGCCCTGTTTATCTCGAGATTGCGTCGTTGACGCCTATCATCGATCCTATCGAGATTTCATCCGATCAGTTTCGATTGGGAATCGAACTGCCATCGCGATTCTACTTGCAGACCAGCCCGGAAGCAGCGATGAAACGAATGCTGGCTGCCGGAGCACCCTCGATCTACAGTCTGGGGCCTGTTTTCCGCGCTGGCGAACGAGGCGTTCGGCACAACATCGAATTCACCATGCTGGAGTGGTACGAAGTCGGCGCGGACATGGAAGCGTCGATCCAAACGTTGGGCCGACTGGCAGAGGTCCTATTTCAATCCGAAGGCTTCGACGTTTGCGACATATCGTGACATGTTTCCTTCGCACCATCGGTTTGGATCCGATCGATGCTCCCATTGAATCGTTGCGCAAGATGGTTGCCGACATTGACCCGGCGCTTGTCCAACCCGACCGAGATTCGTTGCTGGACATTCTGCTAACCAGTCAAATCGAATCGACGCTAGGTATCGAACGCCCTCTGATCGTCAAGAACTATCCGATCAGTCAAGCAGCGCTGGCCCGACAGTCACCCGATGATCCGGATTGCGCGTCGCGATTTGAGTTGTTTGTGCGGGGAACCGAATTCGCCAATGGATACGACGAACTTCGCGATGCGAATATCTTGATCGAACGAACGAACAAACATAATGAAAAACGTGTTGCGACAGGCCGCACCGCGATCGAAATTGATTCAGCGCTGGTGGCGGCCATGCGAGAGGGATTGCCCCGATGTGCGGGAGTTGCGTTAGGCGTTGATCGACTGCTGATGATTCGTTCACACGCTAGTTCCATTGACGAAACTTTGCCGTTTCCTATCGAGATTGCTTAGCGGTATTGAAACTCGCTTTCTGGCGGCCAAGCGGTTACAATGGGCGTTGCTCGAAATCGAGGAAGTCGCGATGGGTGAATAGCAAGACAACGGTCCGCCAATTAGCAGTCAACGCCGCGTTCTTGAAGGACATCAAGGATGACAATCGGGACTTGAAGTTGCTGATGGACAAAATCCAGTCCTCTTATCCAACCGCTGCCTATGGCGACTCAATCATTGGCCCGAGTTGATTCGTCTTGTTTGCCGACTTGCGCGACCAATTGGCAATGCACTTTTCGCTTGAAGAAGCTTACGGATACTTCGACGATGCGATCGTCGACGGCTCCGCAATTGAGTGTTAACGCAGAATGCTTACGGAGCCAACACGCAGTTCTCTTTCAACAGATCTGTGATTTCGCCGATGGGGCACTGGAAGTTTCGTGCCGATTCAGAAGAACGGATCGACAAACTTTTGAAACAATTCGATCGATTTCAGACCAATTTTCAGAATCATGAAGAAGCCGAATTGAAGCTGATTCTGGATGCGATGGATGATGACATCGGGGTGGGGGACTAGGACCCAAGGGGGATTCGAAAGAGAGTCGGCGAACGACCGATATTGACCGGCGGCTGGGTTCGGGAATCGGTGGTCGCGTCACCGCCCGGAATCGTTGGTCGCGTCACGGCTCGGCCGGTAGACGCTGCTGTGTCGGAGAAAGTTGGACTTTGCCAACCTCGACGGACGCAGAAACCGGCGCTTTCGAGCAAGAATCTGGGTGCGAATCTTTCCCGCTCGGCTTACCGGACCGGCGGTCGTCCCAGCAGGGTCACGAAGCTGGGGACCAAAATCGTTCGCACGTAGAATGTGTCGATCAACACGCCCAAGCCCAACGCAAAGCCAAGTTCGACGATTCCTCGAATCGAGGTCCCGCTGCCAGGACTGGAAACCAAACATGGCTGCGAGCTGCGGAAACCAGGCCGACGCTGTCATGCTGAAAAAAGTCGCCGCCATCACCAAGCCACAGGCGGTGATGATTCCACCGGTTCGCGAAATCGCGCGGCGCAAATCCAGATAGCCAGCCCAGCCGCCGCTGCTCTTCGACAATTCGAGTCACCAAATAAACGTTATAATCTTGTCCGACGGCGACCAAGATCACGAACAGGAATAGCGGCAGTTTCCAATCCAGTCCCACCCAGTCGCTGCCATAGGCGGCGCGAAAGAACCACTGCGTCAAGCCAAGCGTTGCGTAGTAGCTCAGTAGTACCGTGGCGATCAAGATACAAACATAAACGAACTCGCCGAATCACGATCAACAGCACAGCAAAGACTGCGATGACAACTGCGACCTTGATTCGTCGGTTGTCACTTCAAAGTGACGCTACGCAAATCGATGATCGATGGCGTCGCGCCGGTCAACAAAACTTTCGTGTCCTGCCAGCCGGAATCGGGCCGCTGCAATATGCTGGTTCAGCTGGTCCTCAATTTGTTCTACAATCGCCGCAGTTTCTACTGAGAATGGGTCACCGTTGACGATCACATCCATCCGTGTCAACCGCCGAGCATATTTCGGATCGGGTGACAGAAAATATCGTTGTGCCGCCTGATGATTTCGCAGAATCCGTCGCTTCCAAGCATCACTGCTCAACAAACCCATTTGCGTTCGGGAGGAAAATCTCCAAACGGATCGTCAAGTGTTCGTACCGTCACGACGCTCGGGATTTCGTACAACCCTGTCTTCACTTGTTTGACATGTTCTTGAGCTGCTTCCGCCGCGACACCGTTTTGCGCAGCAATAGAACTGTGATGGGATTGATTTCGCCGATGTCGAAATGTCGTGCCAACAGCCGCAAACCGCGACGGCTTTTGGCCGAATGGTTCAATTGGCTGCTAAGGTCGTAGGTCACGTCGTTTTCGTTTGACAATCCATACCAACCTGGAATCAACAGCAAGGCAACGCCGATCCCAAGGGTGGTTAAGGGATATCGAGTCAAAAGCAAGGCAATCCAGCCCCAACGGCGACTACCTTGTTCAACTGATTCCTGGCTCGGATCCGGAAACAGTGAGGTTCGGAATTCAGTCTGCGGTTTGATCTGCTTGGGCCAAAACACTACCGGCCCGATCGCACGCAGCAACGCCGGCGTCAGTGTCGTACAAACGGCCAAGCCAACCAACAAACAGATCGCGATCACCGGCCCGGTGTGGTGAAATTTTCCATAGCTGGCGATCCACAACATGCCCAGTCCGACGACGGTTGTCAGAGCGCTGCCCAGCAACGCTCCGGAGACTCCCGACAAAGCGTTGCGGCAAGCGTCTGCCCAGTCGGCCTTGGCTGCTTCTTCGCGCAGCCGAGCAATCAAGAACAGACAGTAATCGGTTCCCGCACCGAACAGGATCACGACTACAAAGATTCGACTGGTCGTAAAGATCCGCAGATCCAGGCCTGGAACGGTGCCCCGAATCGACCAATCGGTCAACAATCGAAACCAGTGATGTCGATACCGCCACGGCGAAGCCAATCGAGATCATCGGAATCGCGACCAACAGCGGTGATCGATAGACAAACGCCAGGATCATCAGAATCATCACGACGGTGATCCATTCGGTATAGCGAATCGCATCGCGCGCGGCGATCAACGTCTCGCCGCCAAACGCCGCGCTGCCTGTCATCAGCAACTGCAAACCAGGATCGGTGTAGTGTTGGCTATAGTCCAGCACCTGATCGATCATTTCGCTGACCGCTTCGATCGTTTCGATGTTTCCGGTCGCGGCCAGTTCAGCACTCAGCTGCATCACCGCCAAACTGCGCACTTTTGTGCTGCAGACGGGAACCGATCAACGGATGCTCCCATGACAACACATCCAGCAGCGAAGCCCAAGCCTTTCAGATCTCGATCTCCAATCGGCACGACGGCGTTGGGCAAGTCGGGCATGAGAATCAACGCTGCCTCAAAGTCTTCGCCGACCTTGGTCTCCGAGTCACCCCAACTTTCCAGCAGTTTGCCGCGATCCCAAAAAGCGATCGCCATGCGTGGTTCATACAGCGTCGGCGCATCCTCGGGCACCTGTTCGGCAGATCAGTTCGTAGAACTCTTCATCGGCTGCGATCGAATGGTCGAACGCGTCACGTGCCAAGGTCAATCCACTGCGACCACGGGCTTGATCCATCTGGTGGCCCTTGCTGGTACCCGTACTCGATCGCGCGTTGCCAGCTGACTTCGCCCAGCCGATGATACAACCGGCGGAGCAGATCCAGACCAACGATTTGTCGGTCTTGGTCAGTGGCGCCGTATCGCGTCCCAGGACTAGTACGATTTGGCTGCGGCTGCGTTCGCCCGGAAAAGCTTCGTCCAGCAATCGGCCCCCTTCCACGCTGGACATTTCGGCGGGCAAGTATTCAAAGTCGCCGTCGTAGGCAACATCGTTCCATGACGGGGCGGCAAGCCGTATAGCGATCGTGAGGAGCAACCAAGCCAACAATACCCAACGCCAGCGCGACGTGACAGCGCTGCCCAGCGATCCGAAAATTGAGTCCGCTGTTGAGGATTGCATCGGCGGGATTCGAATGGAAACAGGAGCGGAGTAAGCTAGCGGCTGGGCGTCGACAACGGGTCAATGTAACAAGAATTTGGGTTTTCGTGTTTTGATGCTTATTGACTGACGTCAACTTCAAAACTGCCTCGTTGTTCCTGCGACTTGGGGTTTCGATCGCGATTGCGTCGATCACTGTTCTTGTCGTTGCCATTGCTACTTTGGCGATTGCGCGATGTCAGCGGTTCGGGGGCTCGGCGCCCATCGTTTGCAAGGCAAGTTGCAGCGATCGGCCACTGATTCCGCCCGGGATCTGGATCACCTGCACCTCGCCTGCTGGCCGCGCTGCCTGATCCAGCTTTGTGATCATACTTTTGATCAATTCCATCAGCGGCTCCCCTTCGGCGCTGATCAGCAACGTGTTGCCGATGTTGTCAACTCCGATAGACAATTTCCCTTTGAATGAAAAGTTGGCTCCACCGGCATCTTGTCCTCCATCGGAATCTCGAAACCCGCTGCCGCCACCATTTCGACTCTTGGAGTTTGCTGTTTTTGGCCACCACCTTGGCCTTGCCTGTTGCGCAGCCGCGAACGCCTTATCGTTACTGCTCAGCAGATCACGATACGCCTCTTTGACCGTTTCTGCGATTTTTCAGCTCGGCCGAATTGAATTTCCACCAGATCAGTAAACCGGGTCTTTCGTTTATTGACCGGTTCGGGAACGTCCCAAAGTTCGATCAGTTCGGCGATCGTGCGCAACTGCTGAGTTGTCGCGCCAGTCACCACCAGCGTATTCGTATCGGGATCATCTACGAAGCGAAGTTTGACCCCTTTCCCGAGTCCCGTTGGACCCTTTTCCTCTTCCTTTTCGTAGCCATTCCACCATCGATAGAACGAATCAGCGTCGGATTCCTTCTGCTTCCAGATCCTTGTAGTAGTCCTCCAAATTCAACCGCATCCAAAATGCGATGGCATGTTCGATGTGAAAGACATGGTAAGGGCGTTTGGGCGGAGCGACCTGTAACATCAAGTTTTAATTGATCAAGCGCGTCGGTGTCGGGGCTGACCAGCACCAGATTGCCGTCGGCAATCGACTTCGACTCGAATTTCCGCGGGCGGCCCTTTTGGTTGTTGTCGACTTTCGGTCTGGCTTGGATGTCGCGATCGCCAAAGGCGCGTTCAAAATCGTCGGCCGACACGAATGTTGTCTTGTCGAGCGGGCATCTGGCTGTGTCTGCAGCGGCGCCGTTCTGCATCACCGTCAGTTGAAACAATGGCTCTTTTCCCGGATACCGTGGCGGTCAACGGTGGCGACGGTATTGTCGTCGTCGGAATCGACCGGTTCGAACTTCCGGATCGCCGTCTTTTGCTCCCCTGTCCTCTGGCTGCGGTTGCTGCTTCGATTTGGGAGATCATGTTTGGTTCCTTGAACTGATCTTCATCTGGCAACTCAAGTCGCATTCGGCGACGATCCGATCCCATTGTTCTTTGAGTCGTTGCAAGTACTCGTACGTTTCGGGCGTGGCCGACGCATCGATCACGCGAACCGTTTTTCGATTGCCACCGGGAGGCGGGATTTCGCCGAGTTTGATCAACAACGAACGAACCTCGTTCCATCTCCTGCTCGTTAGCCCACAGCAAAACCTGTCGATAACGGACGTTGGCGGCGACGCGAAACTTGTCCTTTTTCTTGTCGTCATCCTTGTCTTATCTGTTGTAATAGCTGTAGTAGCCATCGCCGCGAGTTCTTGTCGTCGTCTTCTTTCTCCTGCCCCATCAGAAACGCGATCGATTCGGCGACTTCCTCTGGATCCAGCCGACGCAGCGGCAAGACTTCAAAGCTACGACTGCTGCCGTCGAGTCGCTTGATCAATTTGTCGATGATGAATCGGTCGGCCCCCGATCCCGAAACGATCAAAGCGTTGTTGGTTTTGTCCGCGCGAAGCCGCGTGGTCGGTTCCAAGACGTTCATTTCGCTGATGATTTCGATCAGCTTTTCGGGATCGAGTGATGCCGAGCCGAAAAACTTGCACTCGGCTTTCGATATCCGCCAGCGAAGTCATCGCGTCGCCAGGGACATCGATACGTTTTAGAAACTCCATTGCGATTGCGACACGGTCAACCGGGTGCGCGAATGATGACCGAGTTTTGTCGCGGATTCGCAACGATCGCAATTTCGACTTTGGGTACCGGCGGCGTGACGGCTTGCCTGATTCTGCTGACGCTGCTGCTGCATCATTTGTATCTGTTGCGGTGTCAACGGCGTTGGCTTCTTCTTTTCAACGCCCAAAAACTGCTCCAACATTTGCTTGGCTTCTTCGGCAGGCAGGTAACGCAGCTTGACTTCCGGTGCCAATGCTTGCCGCGAGTCACTGTCGTGTTCTTGTTCCAATAACCCCGCGATTGGGCAAGGTTCACCGCAGCATCCATTGCTTCGATCCGGTTGGTCGTCTTCAGCGCCGTCAACTTGCCGTTGCCGCTGATCATCGGCTTCAGTTCTTCAGCCAGCTTTTCGGCCGACAACCAGCCAACGTCCAGTGATGTGCGGACAAACGTGTGCGGCTGCAAGGTCGAGCAGTTCATTGACGTGCGACACGTGGCACGATCGCGGGATTGATCGTGGCAGTTTTGGCGATCTGTCAATCCGCCATCAATCTCCAGCATCGTGTAACCTCGTGCCAGCAAGTGGCGATTGAACAGGTCACGCGTTTCGGCGACGGTGTATCGGCCCGGCGAACGCATGTTGACTCGGTCAGCCGGAAGTTCCAACCAATCGAGTGGCTGGTCGGAAATTTCGGCCAACCATTGAACCAGTTCGACCCAAGGCTGATTTCGAAACTGAAACGCGACACGACCGTCCTCGCCAACCATCGCCTTCAGTTCGTCGGGGTCCGATTCTTCGTCCTTCGATTCGTCGCGACGAATCACTTTCGGTTCCGGGGAATCGTTTTTGGTCTGTTCGCCCGACTTAGACTTGTCACCCTCCTTTGCGTCCGGAGTCTGTCCAGGTTTTGCTGCCGGCTCCACACCCGGCTTGGCTGCTCCAGGCTGGGCCGGAACCGCAACCGGTTTACCGTTGGGGCCTGTTACGACTGGTGCGCACGACTGCCTGTTGCCCGCAAGCGGTACCGAATGACAGCAAGAACAACCATGCGGCAATGCTGTGCAGCCGAAATCGTTGCAGACAGGAACGCGGCAATTGCACCGGCAAACCCCACAGACGTTAGTGGACGAGGAAACCACCAGTATGAATGCTTGGGGGTTGGGACACAAATCTTATTCCTGCCCCTGATTTGCGGACTCAAATCCGCTATCAAAGGTGATTTCTTGACCTGCGTGACTGGAGGCAAGACTACCAGGGCCCTGGATCGATAGATTTCGTGCGGCTTCCGCTACGATTCAGTGCTACTGTTACCGCTACTGTTACCGATCGCTCCGCTTTACTTGTAGCGATCGCTTTTGGGGATGAACCCATCCAAAACACTCAATTCGCTACCGTCCGATTGCTCGGCGAACCGGTAACCAAGTTTGGCGATTGTATCGGCCGCCGTTGTCAACTGCAAAGCGTTGTTCAGTTTCAAAGTCACGGCATCGAACGTTGACACAATCTGCTGTAGTGTTTCCGACTGAACTTTATCGGCAACGCTTTTAACCCGGGCCCCTGCACTGCGCCGCTCTTTTGGCCGCGGTGATTCCGTAGGTCGCCTTCTCGGTCGCCTTGGCGGTCGCCCTTAAGCTGGCTTCAAGCTCCGCGATCATGCCCGAGACGAACATGACTCGCAATCTCTCTGGACCGCTAGCCTGATTCGTCTTTCCATCGGTGCGTACAAAGTTGTGACGTTCCGTACCCTGACTCCACGAGACGAATTCAAAATCAAGACTGCCTGGCGAATGCCCACCGACATTGACTAATTCTTCGTCCCCGGTTGTGTGGCATCGCAAACAGCTTTGCGCGACCAAGTAGACGTTATGAGGATTTCGCATACCGGCCGCTACACTCTTGGCAATCCGTACGGACCGATGCTGTGGCGTTTCGGTTGCTCTGGTGATTTGTTCTCCACCGTAGTCGTGATGAAGATCCAGCCAATTTTTAGCGCCGCCGTGACAAGATTCACACGAGACCCCTGCAATCGCGTGCGGATCCGCCGCGGGTTGCGCTTGCGGCGTGTAGTGACAGGCAACGCACCGGCCTTCGTTCTTGATCGATTTTAGACCCAAATTGGCTGCGATCTTCTTGGCCTCGGGCCGCCGGTGCAGTTCGTCAAAGGTCTTAGCGTGCGGCGTTTGCTTCCAGACCTGAATTTCCGGCGCATGACATTTCACACATGATTGGTTGCCCAAAACCAGAGTTGGATCCAAAGCTTCGGCAGCGGCACCACCGGCAGCATTTGGCGTTGACGATGTCGCGGCCGTCAATTCGACTGCGTCAAAGGATGCAATCCCAATCACCACGACGCGCCGAAGATTCCAACGGACAATCGGTTGTTGTTACGAAACATCGCTCAGTTCTCCGTGCCGGTTGGCGCATAGGAGGGGGATTCGAACGTGAATCCCGGAAAAATCGAAATGGCTGGTTTGGATTCTGGTTCGACATGTTGAACCGGGTCAGATTCGATCGGGCCAACGCAGTTGACGGCGTGAGGATCGACACGAAACGTAGGCTCGTGCCCCGGGTTGGGCAGGCCACGATCGAACCGGCTGACTGCCCCAACCATCATGCGTTTGGCCAGAGCTTTGAATCCGGTCAGCGACACCGATCGATTCTGATTTGGCAGCCAACGATTCAGTCGCGCGTTGGCCTCAAGGATCTGAATTTGCCGATGCGTCTGGCGTGTTTGGTAAGTGGTCGTCAGCGTCAAGGAAAGCGTACCACTGGTGGTGATTCGATACGGTGTATGCAATGGCAAGCCGAGAACATCACCTGGAACCTGCTCGGTAATCTGGGCCTGTTGGTCAAACGCCGGTTCGAAATACAGCGGTCGTGTTTGACCGTTCGCAATGATCTGTTCTAAGGTTCGATCCAACACAAACGGTTCGGACAGTGGGTAGTGGGCGACTTTGCGATGACCGCGGATTTGCCAGAATATGTTTGGTCGGCGATCAATACCGAAGTAATGAATGGCGTAGGGCGATGTAATCCACAGATCGCCGTCGTGAGAATCTGTATGCAACCCCGGCTGACATTCCGACATCTCGCAGCACAATCGACGAACGATTCCACTTAGAGTTTCGTTGTGTTTGGCGACGTTCTTCAATCGCAAGCATAGCCGGCCACGACGAATCATATCGATCCACTGACGACCGTCATGATCGTCGAACTGACCGTATTGCAGTTCGCTAGTATGAGCGGGATTGTGACCCATCGTTGTTACGACCATCGCATCGGCCGGATAGCAATCGATTAGTGAAGCTAAACCCTCGTCGGAAAAGAACGGTAATTCAGCCAGCCGGTGGGTCGTTGAAACAACATTGCGCAGCAAACGCTGATCGCTTTGGTGATCCCAACGCATCAAGTATCTCGGACCTTCAGCAATGTGTAGCATCGTGTTGGACGGTTGATTCGGAAAATCGTTACAAACCGAACCGATCGCTGACGCAGTGCCTGCGCACCGACGGTTCTTCATCCGAAATCTAGGTCACGAAATAGCCACTTCGTGGAATTTGCCCGAATTCTTCGCGATTGAAGAGGCATCTTTTCAGATGATCAACCAAGGAGTTGACCCAGCAGCGTCCGTGAGGAAGAACAATCGTTGGTTGCTGAAAAAGGCGTGGCTTCCGACCACCTGCCCACGCGATTGCCGAAATCTTGTTCCCTTATCCGCTCAGGCCAATGTCAAAACAGCGGTGCAGCGGACCGAAAGAGATCAGTCGGCCGACAATCCATTGAATCGTTCAATCGCAGCCGGTTTAGAGGGTCACGGATCGGAGCGAATCGAGATTCAATTGGTGCTTTCGCGCCGCATCGAACTCTCCGCTGTAAGATCGACCGTGTCGAAGCTGAAGTAGTTTGGAATCCAGCTGATCGATGCGAGATTGATTTTCACACGAACCGTAACCTGAGTTCCCGGTGCCGCTTCCTCAAAGTCGGACGGCTCGATCTCGACGGTCGCACCTTCGAGATCCCAAAGTGCCAGTTCTTCATTGACGCGGTCTTTCACGTCGGTCGCCTCGGCGGTTGGCCTGACCGCGATCCGGGCACCCTCGCGGGTAGCATGGGTCGCAGTCTGTTTAACGAGCGTTATCCGCCCGAGTTCGATCAGGCCAAACGTGAATCCAATCATCACTGGTGCGATCATTGCGAATTCAACCGCGGACGCACCACGTCGTGAGATCGATCGTCGGATCATTTTTCGATTGCGAAACATCAGACAACTCAGATTTATGGGAAATGGTTCTTGTTACTCAACCAGCATCACGGGTGTGACCAGGTGGCTGCTCCGGTGTTGACCGCTAAAGTCGATCTTGGTGCCTCGTGCAACAACTTTGGCGGGCTGAATGATCACTCGCTTTTGGTTCGGCTTACCGGTCAGCTTGACATCCAAGATACGCACACCTTCCCATCGGACGATGACAAAGTTTGCATTGTTGCCGTTGCCATTGACCTCTCGGAAAATGGGAATCACTCTCGTTTTTCCGATCAACGTCGCCAGCTCGTCCTTGATCCCGGCGCTGATCCCGGTATCACCGTTCAGGTCAAGTTCACCGTTCGCGTCGAGCATCAGTGGCTTCCCCAAATCAGCGTAGTCCTCTTTGGAGATCCCATGCAGCACTTGGCGAGAGAGATCGGCAGTACTGTTGTTCGCCCCACCAATGTCTGACGGTGCCGCGATTGCCCGGTGCGCCGGTACCCTTGGGGTACAGATTGCATTCGTGGATTCCATCGGATCCGCTACTTACCTGTCCGTTGGAGCAAGCGAAATCGTCCTCCGTTGATTTGGCAATCGTGTCAAGCCACGTCGGCAGGTCGAGCGCGATTGGCAAAATGCCGATCGTCTCATCCCCGGTCTCTGGCTCATAAAATCCAGAAATCTGGCTGAACATAGCGGCCGTCGCTTCCGTCACCAGCGATTGATTGTCGCGACCGGTCAGGTCGCCAAAGAACAATGGCAGTTCTCCATTCATGCCGGATTGACGTCTTAGTGTTACACGAACAGCGTTGAACGCTGCCGGGTTTGAAGTATCCCAAGATTCATCGACGCCGTAATTTCCAAGTTCAACATCGTTGTAACCGAACTGCGACAGTTCTCCGTTAACTTCGTTCCACATCGCAGCCTCGGTGGCTGCCTGGAAAGCAGCAAATTCGGCATCCGTAGGTGAGTTTTCGGCCGCCTGCTGGTCAAACATTTCCCAACATCCTGCCATCGCAGCGGCATCGGCCGAGCGTCGCATTTCGGTTTCGGCGACATGAATGTGCCCGAAGTCGATTACAAATGCGGTTAGCGTGACCAGACTAAGGGTCAAGACCACGCCAAGTACGGCGGCCGCACCACGGCGTTGCATCGCGTTGCGTCTGTGTCCCCTCGAGTTCCTGGGGACGCTGATTAGAAGAGGCAAGATTGCGGTTTGATTAGATTTGATATTGCGCATGATGAGCTCACGGTGGAAGGTCGGGGTACAAGCAACGGTTGAATCTTCGAACTAGGGTTGAAGATTTACCGGGACATCGACGAAGTGACCGTCTTGATAGTAAGCGCGGACTTGAGCGCAAGATGACCGACTGAACGCGGTTGGCGCCGAACCCAATATCAACGGAGTCAACACTCTGTTGCGGATTGTATTCAGACAGATCTGCCATCGTTGTGCCCGTCAATGTGACCAGATACTCCGGACCTCCAAACGCTCCCCACTGGTTACCATGACCGTTTGTGACGGCATACAACAACTTGTTGTTGATGACGGCCATCACGCTGGTCCAGCGAATAGTATCTCCACTTGAAGACAAAACGGTCTGAGTACCGCTTCTGGCTTCATCCACTATCTGTCCGTTCTTGACGGCGGCGACGTGGAATCCGCCAGGAGAAAAACCATCATCTGCCGCGTAGTTCATCTGCAGCTGAAAATAGGTCGTGTCAGAATTCACGCTCGGTGACGTGAAGAACGTAACCTGAGGCGAAACAGTAGCCGCATCGGGCTCGCTGATCACCATTTCCCAATCTTCTTGGATCAAATAGATCTCTGATTCTTCGCCGCTGCATGTCGGCGATGCAAGAAGTGTGGCACACAATATCCCCCCGAAGAACGCTTTGGTCAAACGCATCATCGGTATGTTCCCAAACGAGTGTTGTGACAAGGTCGCGCAACTTTTCACTTTGCTGATCCTGCGGCGGTCTGGCGATCCACGATCAAGCGGACCCATGACTTTGCGTCCCGAACTTACGCTCGGTTTGCCCTTATCGCGATCGATAAAGTGTTTCAGGGAACAGAGCAAAAAAATTGGCTAGGTAACCTCAACGCTATGTCGAATCTTCGGGGGGGTCAGACAAATCCTTCCAACATTGGGCTCGGAATCCATCTTTGCCCGCTCCCGGCAATCGAACAATCATGCCGTACCGGTTGTAAGGCCTCCGGACCCAGGGTGAGTTTGCTGCATCGTCTTTATGAATGTGAAGGAGTCCTAGGGACCACGCCAAGGTGTCTGAAAACCGCACGGCGCCAGAGCTGAACTAACCGACCTTTGTCGCTATACTGGGGGCCCGGAAACGTAACACTTCTCAACGGAGGCCAGTGGCCATGAGCGCAACCTTAGTCAAAGACCCGTCGCCGAAGCATGAACTGGATGAGTCGATTGCCCAACTGCGTGACGGTTCCGCCTCGCTGCTGCAAATGTCGGTCGCGAACAGGTTAGACTTGGTCAATCGCTGCATTGACGGGGTTGGCCAGGTGGCCCGCGCCTGGGTCGATTCGGCCTGCCAAGCCAAGGGGCTCGCGACCGATGGAAGCTCTAGTTCCGAAGAGGTATTGGGCGGGCCAATTGCCACTGTCCGTTTTCTGCGTCTGCTCGCCCAGACTCTGAAAGACATCGAAGCGACCGGCAAACCTAGGCTTCCCGGCCCGGTCCAACAGCAACATGGGCAATGTCGCGTACCGGTCTTTCCGACCCCCTTGATGTATGACGCGTTGACCTTCCGACCGATGACGGCCGAGACTTGGTTGCTGCCAGGCGTCGATCCAAACGCGGTGTCAGCGGAAAGTACCGCACGGCTACAGGGCCAAGGTTTGGAACCGGAAGTCCATGTCGTTTTAGGTGCCGGAAACGTCGCTTCCATTGCCGCGACCGACGCGTTGACAAAGATCTTGATGGACAACCAGGCCGTTTCGCTAAAGATGAATCCGGTCAACGAGTATTTGGGTCCTCACTTTGAAAAGGCTTTCAAGCCGTTGATCGATGCAGACCTGTTGCGTATCGCCTACGGTGGAATTGAAACGGGCAGCCACTTGGTGCAACACGAGTCAACTTGTGGTGTTCACATCACCGGCTCCACCCAGTCGCACGACGCAATCGTCTGGGGAACCGACGGTCAACAAGATCAACGACGTCGTGATGGTCAGCCACTATTGCAGAAGACCATTACCAGTGAACTGGGGAACGTCACTCCATGGGCAATCGTTCCGGGCAACTATTCGGACAAAGAACTCCGCGCTCAAGCGCAAACATTTGCCGCGTCGATCGTGAACAACGTTTCCTTTAATTGCGTTGCCACAAAGATGATCGTCACATGCCGAAGTTGGCCGCAACGAGAAAAGTTCTTAGGCATGCTGAAAGAAGTCTTCGCATCGATTCCTCGGCGCAATGCATACTATCCGGGCGCAGCCGATCGTTTCGCAAGATTCAGCGGAACCGCACCGGAGGATCGCGAACTGCTGCCCTGGACACTATTGGAAGACATTGATCCGGCGCAAACGCCGCATCTAATTGAAGAGGAATCTTTCACCTGCGTCTGTGGCGAACTGTGCATTGACGCCGATTCCGAGGTCGACTTCCTGTATAAGGCGACCGACGTGATGAATGATCAGATCTGGGGCACACTAGCAGCCTCATTCACAATTCCTAAAGACTTTGAGCGGCGTCACGGCAAGGAATTCGACGAATGCCTTCGTAAGGCACGTTTCGGCACCATCGGCGTCAACCAGTGGTCGGCGTTTTCCTTCGCACTCATGTCTCCCCCCTGGGGCGGTCATCCAAGCGGTACCCTGGAAGATGTCAAGAGCGGCATCGGATTCGTCCACAACACTTATCTGTTGGATCGACCCGAGAAGACAATCCTGCGTGCTCCGTTGGCGATGTCGCCCAAGCCAATCTGGGACTCGACGCATCGGCACCCTCAGAAGGTGACCTGGAAGTTGATGGATTTGTACATGAATCCATCGATCACAAAACTGCCGTCACTTTTCTTGGCTTCGCTGACCGGATAAGCGTGTCAAATTCGGGTCTCCGATCATACTCAGGCGTTAGCCGGTAATCGTATTCCGGCTCGAACAGCGTTCCGCCAGGTGCAACTTGGCGCGGCTGCCAACAACATCGAAACAGATATCGACCTGGCGACAGGCCGACTTACACTTGCCGGGTGCCTTAGAGGACCAACATGATTCGTTTCAATTCATTCGCTGTTCTTTGTTTGATTGCGATTGTATCGTCGCTCTTGCTTGAATCGACCGCGTCGGCTGACAAATCGGTATCCACAGCCGATTCGCTGCCGGCTACCACGCTGGCTCAGCAGGTAACGATCCACCGTGATGAGTGGGGGGTCGCTCATATTTTCGGCGACACCGATGAAGCGACCATCTTTGGTGTCGGCTACATCCAGGCCGAAGATTTCTTTTGGCAACTGGAAGACACGACGATCCAAGCGATCGGTCGCTACGCCGAACTCAAAGGGGATGAAGGACTGAAAACCGACCTACTGGTTCGCAGTTTTGAAGTGCCAAGAAGATCACAGGAGGACTTTGAAACCGCCAAATACGAATACAAATTGTATGCAACGGCCTATGCCAAGGGCGTCAACTACTACTTGGAAAAACACCCCGAAGAGAAACCTCGGCTGCTGGAAAGCTTCGAACCGTGGTACACCGCTGCGATTGACCGCTACCTGATGTTGACGATGGCATACGGCGGCAGCGCGGCGGGTCATCCGAGCAAGGAAGAAGCTCGTTTTTCGACTGCGGAAAAGAGTAAGAATGTTCCCAAGTACAGCTGGCAATGGACGGATCCGGAAAGTGCGTTCGAGCGGGCAGCCTTCGAAGCCGTTGGATCGAACGCTTGGGCTCTCGCTCCGTCAAAAACAAAATCCGGCAACGCGATGCTGTTCATCAATCCACATCAGCCTTGGTATGGAATCGGTCAGTTTTACGAAATGCACGTCCATAGCAAAGAGACGCTGCGTTTTTCCGGCGCCTGCTTTTTCGGCACCCCGATTCCGACCTTGGGCCACAACGAGTATTTGGGCTGGGCCTACACCGTCAACGAACCCGATGTAGCCGATTCTTGGAATGTCACCTTTGACGATCCCGACGAACCGCTGAACTATCGCTATGGCACCGGATATCGGAAAGCAGAGGAGTGGACCGAGCAAATCGGGTTGAAGGTCGGCAACAAGGTCGAAGAAAAAGAAATCACCTTTCGCAAGACTCACCACGGCCCCATCGTCCGCCAGGGAAACGGAAAACATGTTGCCGCGCGTGTCGGTCGCTTGTACTCGCTGGAACGGTTCGAGCAGGCACTCGGAATGATTCGTGCCAAGAACTTTGATGAGTGGTATCGAGCCTTCTCGCACTGCGCGATTCCGATGTTCAATGTTGTTTACGCAGATCGAGACGGCACCATTTTCTATGGATACAACGGCTCCGTGCCCGTTCGCAAGGAAGGTTTCCCGTGGAAGAGAACGGTCGATGGAAGCAATCCGGAAACCGAATGGAATGGCTACCACACGCTACAACAGCTGCCGCAGGTTCTGAATCCCAAGTGTGGGTATGTGCAGAGCTGTAACTCGTCGCCGTTCACGACAACCGATCTGGAAAACCCCAACCTAGACGATTTCCCAGACTACATGGTGCGCGAAATCGGAGTCGATCGGCGGCGATCAAAACGATCGCGACAACTGCTCGGTCAAGCGAAAGATTTGACGTTCGAAGACTTTCAAAAGCTAACCTTCGACACTCGTCTGTATTGGCACGAGACCGAATTGGAGACATGGAAAGAGGAGTTCGCCGAATTGGAAAAGTCGGATCCTGAAAAAGCAGCCCAGGTCAGACCTTACCTAGACCATCTGGCCGAGTGGGACGGCAAGACCGACGTCGATTCAACCGGCGCGGCGTTGTGTATCCACTGGTACGAAGAGCTGCACGGCACGGGCCAAGCCGAGCGATTGAAGGAGGAATACAAGGACGATTCCGCAGCACGATTGATGGCGCTGGTGAAGGCCGGCAAATCTCTGAAGGGCTTTCACGGCGACTGGAAAGTACCTTGGGGGAAAGCGCATCGCCTGGTCCGTGTCGGTTATGCGGCCGACACCATTGCTGCGGCGATGACGATGCTGCCATCCCAAGAGTCGGTACCTGTTCCCGGCGCGCCTGGACCGCTGGGCGTTGTCTTTACGATTTACTCCTCGCCCAGCGTGCCGCTGTTTCGACCAAATCGATTCGCACTGGTTGGCTGTTCATACATGTCGGCGGTCGAATTCGGCGACAAGGTCCGGGCCGGTTCGCTGGTTCCGTATGGCACCAGTGGCGATCCAAGCTCACCCTATTTTGAAAACCAGCGGCAGTTGGTCTCCGAGCGTCGCTACAAGAACGCCTACTACTATCCGGAAGAAGTGATGGCGGCAGCCAAGCGGTCTTATCACCCCGGGGAAGAGTGAGCCGGGGTTGGTGGACTAGGTAGCCAACGGCTAACAAGATTTTGTGAGGCGCATAAAAAACGGTCAGGTAGAGCACCCACGCTCTACCTGACCGAATTTTTTATCATCCGCGAGGAACACGTGAGCACAATCGGTTGCAAACCCACTTCGCAACCAGTCCTCACCCGCTCAATACGAGCGTCGGGCCTCCCACAAGTTCAGCCCGAGCCGGTAAGGAATCCATCGGACGAATTGCCCGGCATTTGCGATGCGAACTTGATTTTGTTTGCCAATTCGAAGCGGAAGCGGATTGTCGCTCCGGTTGTAACGATTAAATAGACATTGAGGGTTCCAAGAGCCCCGTGAAGCTGTGCCAATCTGCCTAGAAATGCTATCGTGGCCCCTCTCATTTCCCCTTAGCTCGGAGAACCGCAGTCGATGAGTACTGGCAAAAACGCCGTCAAGAACGGACGAATCAAGCAGTCCGTATGCAGCTGGTGTTACGAAGAACTGGGGCTGGAGAAATTGGCCGATGCAGCCGCGTCCATGGGATTGGTCGGCATCGATCTGCTGAAACCCGATCAGTTTCACATCGTTCAAGAACGCGGCCTGGTCTGCACGATGACCGAGTCGCACACGATCGAGATTGGACTGAACGATCCGGCCAATCATGATTCGTGCCTGAAGCTGATCCATCAGGGAATCGAAGCGAACGAACAAGCGGGCTTTCGGAACGTGATCTGCTTTTCCGGCAACCGAAACGGGATCGACGATAAAACCGGCATCAAGAACTGTGTTGCGGCTTTGAGCAAGATCACGCCCGTCGCCGAGAAAGCGGGGGTGATTATCAACATGGAACTGCTCAATAGCCGCGTCGATCATCCCGACTACATGTGTGACAACAGCGCCTGGGGCATCGAATTGGTCAAGCAGGTTGGATCGGACAACTTCCGTTTGCTGTACGACATCTATCACATGCAGATCATGGAAGGAGACGTGATCCGCATCATCAACGAGAATGGCAAATACTTTGGGCATTACCACACCGCCGGCAATCCTGGCCGTCATGAATTGGATAATAATCAAGAACTGCAGTACCCGGCGATTTGCCGAGCGATCGTCGATTCAGGTTTTGACGGGTACCTGGGACAAGAATTCGTTCCGACACGGGATCCGCTGACCAGCCTGGCCGAAGCGGTTGCGTTGTGTGATGTGTAAACCGTCACGATGGATCGCATGACGATCCCCATCCCTTTGCCCCTGCTGGTTACCGGCATTGCTGGCGTTCCCGGCTACAATGCGTTTCACTCACTTTCGTCGCTTGTATGGCGATCAAGTGGTCGGGAATCCGACAATCGTCGATGTGGCCGCTGAAGGGTGACGGCATCATTGGCTGCGATGTCGAAGATGCCAACGCCGATCAACCGATTATGGGACGAGTATCAATTCGCCAGCCGTCTTGAATTGCGCCGGCAGTTGCCGATTGAAATCTTGCGAACTCGATCCGGAAATGGCGCATCGCGTCAATGTTGTCGGCGCAGAAAACCTGATGCGAGCCGCCAAGCGGCATCAGACGCAGGTCATCCATCTGTCGATTGACTTAGTCTTTGCGGGTCGTGAAGCGAGGCGACTACAGTCGAAACCGACACACCCGATCCAGTCACCGTCTACGGTGCCAAGATGGTCGAATCGGAACAAGTCGTGGCTCGACTACTGCCGTGATGCCTGCATCTTGCGGATCTCGTTGCCGATGGGGATCAGTTTCAATGGCCACGCTGGGGCGATCGACTGGATCGCGTCACGATTCAAAGCCAACAAACCAGCCACGCTGTACTTCGACGAAGTCCGCACGCCCCAGTACACCGATTGCCTGAACGTGTTGTTCGAGCATCTATTGTCACCGTCCGCTGGCGGGACTTTATCACGCAGGCGGGCCGCGGAAACTGAGTCTGTACCAGATCGCGCAGATCGTGAATGTAGTCGGCGGATACGATCCAACGCTGCTGCAAGGTTGTCCGCGAATCGAAGCCGGCCCGATGCCACCGCGGGCCGGCAATGTCACACTCGATTCATCGAAGCTGACGTCGGCTTTGGGTTTTGACCCGCTTGATCCCTGGCCGCTGTCGGACGACGTCACGCCATCCGATCGCCATTGGCATTACGGCGAGAGGCAAATTCGCGGGATCAGCCGAATTGGTGCGCAGACCTGCTGTACCGGCATCCGGAACGGGACGGGCACGTTCCCCCGAGTCGCAACGAAATGTGGAATGACGGCCGGTTCAGTGCCTGAAACTTTCCTGCAATCGGAACGGTTTGACACGCGCCATCGGGACCGCTTCAAGACATTCGTCCAATTGATGGTTGTCATTGCTAGCAGCGGGCGATACGTTGGGGCGGTTCAGTCAACGATGTCAACGGAAAAGGAGCAACCATGGGACTTGGTGTTGACTCGCAGAAACGCGGTCTTTTTATAACGATTGACGCGAATATTGGCGCAGGCAAATCAAACGCCTGCCATGCGATCGCGTCGGCCGCAACTTCTTCTGGTTGGCCGGCCCGCGTGTTGGAAGAACCGACTCATCATCCCGAAGTTCAATCATTTCCTGCAGCGATACTACGAAGATCTGAAGACCGGCAAAATACCGGCGGCGGTTTCGCCATGCAGATGTTCATGCTGTGCCAACGGTATGAACAACATCGTTTGGCCGTGGAACAGGCCTGGGGCGATCAAGGAATCGTCGTCGTGCAAGACCGACCGATTTATGGTGACACTGTCTTTGCGACGACCGCGATGGAACGTGGCTTCATGACCAAGGAAGAGTATGAGCTGTACGTCGATATGTATCGCAATATGAGTCGCGATGTGATGCCGCCAGACATCTTCGTCTACTTCGATGTGTCGCCGGAAGAATGTCACGAACGCATGAGCTCGCGAGCGCGCAGCGAAGAAGAAGGTGTGCCGTTGGACTATCTGCAGCAGTTGTATGACAACTATCAAAAACTGCTTAGCGAGATGCGTCGCCGCGGCGTCCGAGTGTTGACGATCGATTGGCGCGAGTTCGGCCCGCCGGTCGAGATCTGGAAGAACATCCAATCCATGGTGATGTCCGACGACTCTGGTACGAGCAGTTGACATTCTCGCTGACCAAACAGCCAGAGCACCGTTGGTGCCGGCAGGAGAATGACCGGAGCAATGGCGGCAGCGCTCAACGATCGCCGGTGGACGTGTGAGCGAAACCGCTTTCTAGGCTGCCGCACGTACCAAAGTCTTGTTGCCGACTTCTAGCGGCTTCTTGCGAGATCACTTCCTCGGCCAGCGACTGATAGTCGATCGCGCCGTTGCTGTCGGGTGCGTATTGGAAAATCGACTTTCCGAAACTTGGTGCTTCGGCCAAACGAATGTTGCGACGAATTCTGGTTTCGAAGAATCTGCGCATTGCGGAAGAACTCGCGTCCGCCTTTGGTCGCCTGAAAGAATTCGTCGATATCGGTACTGACTTCAGCGGCCAGTCGCGTGTTGGAGTCGTACATGCACAGCACAACGCCTGACAAACGCAACGTATTGTTCAATCGTCGCGAAACAACTTCGATCGTTCGCAGCAGTTTGCTGAGCCCATGCAGTGCCAAGAAATGTGGCTGCAGTGGCAAGAATACTTCGTTAACGGCGACCAGTGCGTTGACCGTCAAGACGCCCAAGCTGGGCGGACAGTCCAACACCATGTAGTCGAATTCCGCTTCGTCATCGTCGACTCGGTCACGCAAGATCATCTCGCGACCAACTTCGCCGGCCAATTCCAGTTCGGCGGCGGCCAAATCAAGATTCGCCGGGACGACCGACAAATATTCGCTGACGTTTCGTCGGGCCTGCTCCAGTGATGCATTGCCGCACAGAACTTCGTACATGCTGGCTTCGCCGTCGATTCGCCGAAATGCCCAGATGCAACGATGCGTGGGCTTGCGGATCAAGATCCATCAAACAGACGCGGCGTCCCGACTCGGCAAGGCAGCAGCAATATTGACGGCGCTGGTCGTTTTTCCGACGCCACCCTTTTGGTTGATCACAGCAATGGAACGCATGGTCATTTCCTTGGTCGAAGTCGATTCGGGCTTGAATTCGGAGGGTTGCGCCGAGCGGTTCTAAGCAGCAGCCCGCTTGCTGATATCGCTGTAAGCCAACAGGACGTCGTACAGATCAGAGTCGATTCTCACCAAGTCTTCCGAGAAATCATTCAGCCATGCACGATCAGATTCGACAGCGTCGATCAACAACGGAACGATCTTTCCAAGGGAACCGAAACCGTTTTTGGTTCGGCAGTTCCCGTAATTCGGTCCAGCTCGCGTTGGCGGCGGTGCATTGGTGGTTGAGGGGCGATTCGTAGCGTTGGCTTTGACATGAAATATTTCTTCTGTTCGATTCGATGTAGGGGGAGGAATCAAGTCGCATCCGCATAGCTCGCGTGCTGGGACCTGCCACTATCCGTCATCGACCTTACCGGTTAGGGGAGATGAGCCGAATCTGCAGAATTTGTCGAATCTACGATTTAGTATCGAATCGACAACAAACGAATCAGCTTGATGACATTGTTTCACACGTAATTGGCGTCGCCCAACCGTGAAACACGGCATACACGGCGGGCACCCGAAATGGCACGCGGGATGCATAGTCTTTTTGCCGCTGGGCAAAAATGTCCCAGTCAGTACCGGAGTTCAACTGAGGGAAACGACCTATGCGAATCATGATCGCCAACTTAACCGCCGCCTGCGTCGCCGCGACACTATTAACCCCAACGCCAGCCAGTGCATGGCATGACGAACCGATCTATCGATACGCAGCGGAATACCGCGAAGCTGTACGTGATTTCGAAAGGTCGGTAATCCGCAGTCGACATCTGAATCGCGTTCACGAACGCATTGTCGATGATCTGGAAGATGCAACCGGACGATTTGGTAGCATGCTACCCGAAATCTCCGCAATGCGGACCGATTGTTCGCAGCTTGGCACGAGATCCAGAATCTGCATCGTCAGGTGGAGTTGGCAATCTTTGCCGACCCGATCAACCCAGCCAGAGGTGAATTGGCGGCTGGTTGGCGGCGCGTGCGGCTGGCATACCAATATGTCGATCGTGAACTGGTCAGCTATGGCGGAAATCCACCGGGCCGAAACTTTCCGAGCTACCGAACGCCAGTCTTTTATCCGCCCTCGGTCTATCACAACCCACCCATCTGTCGCGAACCGCCGATTGGTGGCCACCAGCGACGACCTCTGGATCCACCGGTCCTGAATCCACCGACCGTGTTTCCGCCCAGAACCGTTCCCTTCAGTGGATCCAATCATCCGAGTCAGTGGAATCCGAACCGCGGGCAACGCAGTGCACCCTTTTCGATTAAGCAAGAGCGCACGGACCTGCGCAGCTATCGCACTAGGGCCTACTACCGACCGACACCACGTCGTACAAAACCGATCGAAGTTGGTGCTAACGTGCAACGGATCACGCGTTAGCAATCGATTGCCGAACTGTTGATTCACTCTAAAACTTTATCCGACGATGCGACCGGGAGAGCGAACAACCTAATGCGCTTCCAACCAGTTTTTGCCGACGCCCATCTCGACGACGATCGGCACTTTCATAGGCAACGCATTCTTCATGGCATCTTCGATCACTGGCATCACCGATTCTTGTTCGCTCTTCGAGCATGTCGAAGACGATTTCGTCGTGAACGGTCAGCACCATTTTGGTTCTGAACCCGCCAGCGCGCAGTGCGTGGTGGACACGAATCATGGCCAGCTTCAACATGTCGGCGGCGGTTCCCTGAATCGGGCTGTTCATGGCCAGGCGCTCGGCCGCAGCCGCGACGGTGCGGCTACGTGAATTGATATCGCGAATGTAGCGCCGCCGCCCCGTTTGCGTCGCAACGTAACCATGCTCTTTGGCAAATGCGATCGTTTCATCGATGTATCGTTGCACGCCGGGATACTTTTCAAAGTAGTTCTTGATCAGTTCGCTGGCTTCGCCACGTGGAATGTTCAGTCGCTGCTGCAGCCCGAATGCGGATATCCCGTAGATGATTCCAAAGTTGACAGTTTTGGCTTTGTCTCGCATTTCACGTGTTACATCTTCGCACGTCGACTTTGTAGACCTTCGACGCGGTGATGGTATGAATGTCGTCGCCATCAACAAAGGCCTGCATCATCGATTCGTCGCCACTCAGTTCGGCCATCACTCGCAATTCGATTTGCGAATAGTCGGCGCTGAGCAACAAATGGTCATCATCGCGGGGAACAAAGGCGGCGCGGATATCGCGACCTCGTTCCTTGCGGATCGGAATCGTTTGCAAATTCGGGATCCGCCGACTGAATTCGTCCGGTGGCGATCCAAGCTTGGCTGTAGTGTGTATGCAATCGTCCCGTTTTTTCGTTCAGCCATCCCGGGCAGCTGATCAACGTAGACGCTCTTCAATTTTCGAGCGTTTCGATAGTCCAAGACATCGGCGATGATTTGGTGCTTATCGGCAAGACGCAACAACTCGGCTTCGCGTGTCGAGTATTGCCCGGTTGCTGTCTTCTTGGGATTCTTTTCCAGTTCCAACTCTTCGTACAAGACAACGCCCAGCTGTTTTGGCGAATCGATATTGAATTCATGACCGGCGACGGCAAAGATCTGATCCTGCAGTTGGTCAATTTCGACGATTCACTTGTCCGAAAAGATCGCCAATGCATCGGTGTCCAGTCGGACGCCTTCGATATTCCATGTCGACCAAGACTGGGATCAACGGGCATTCGACTTCGTAACAAACCTTGCTGACCCCGCGAGTTTCGATATCGGGACGAATCGCTTCGGCAACCTGCCAGGTCACATCGGCATCCTCCGCAGCATACTCGGCAACTTTCGCGACGTCGACATCGCGCATGTTCATTTGCTCGGGCCTTTTTCGCCGATCAAATCGCTGGTCGGAATCGGCTTGTAGCCCAAGTACAGCTTGGACAAGTAGTCCAAGCCATGTCGCATCTCGGGTTCTTTCATCGAATGGGCCAGCATCGTGTCGAACAACTCGCCGTGAACTTCGATGCCTTGCCACTTCAGCAACGTGAGATGTCGTACTTCAAGTTGTGACCAATCTTGTCGATCGATTCGTCTTCCAAGATATCGCGAAACTCCTCCAACACCGCCTTCGCCTCTTCAGGATCGTCCGGGGCAGACGACATAATAGGCTCGATGCGGTTCCCAAGCAGAAGGCAATTCCCAACGGCGATGCTATTCGCGGATCGAGCCCGGTGGTTTCTGTGTCGAAGCAAAAACGCGTTTGCTTGCTTCAGTTTCTCGATCAAATCGGCTCGTTGATCTGCAGTTTGGACCGTGATGTATTCATGCTTGACATCGGCGATCGTCTTTTCATCGACCGGTTCATCAAACAGTGTCGCCTGAATTTCCGTTTCTCGTTTCTCGCGGATCACCTTCGCCTTTGAAGATGCCGTGCTAAAGGATTTCCCAAACAGCTTCTTGCCAAGAGTTTCGAATTCCAACTTCGCCAAATAACGATTTCAGTTTCTCGGTATCGAATGACTTTCGCTTAAACGACTCGATCTCAAAATCGTTGGGAACATCCAGCTGAATCGTCACCAATCGTTTTGACAGGCGGGCAAGGTCGGCGTTCTGTTCAACACGTTCTTTTTGTTTGCCCTTGAGTGTATCGGTGTTGTTCAGCAGTTCTTCGATCGAGCCAAATTGCTTGATCAGCTTTTGCGCCGTCTTGGGGCCAATCCCGGGAATGCCGGGAATGTTGTCGCTGGAGTCACCCATCAGCCCCAAGATATCGATCACTTGTTCGACGCGGTCGATTCCCCATTTTCCTAACACTTCCGCGACCCCCGACACTTCGGCGTCCCCACCCCGTCGTCCCGGCTTGTAGACAAAAATGTCGTTGGTAACTAACTGGTCGTAGTCTTTGTCAGGCGTCACCATCCAGGTTTGAAATCCTTGATCACCGGCCTGGTGAGCCAGTGTGCCGATGATGTCATCAGCTTCGTATCCAGGTGTTCGGATCACCGGGACATTGAAGGCTTCCAGCAAACGATCAACCACAGGCAATTGCGACGCGATATCCTCCGGCATCGCATCGCGTTGAGCCTTGTACTCGGGGTACTCGAGATGCCGCTGCGTCGGTTCAGGCGTATCAAAAGCGACGGCCAGATGACTCGGTTCTTCGCGCTGAATGATGTCCAGCAACGTATTGGCAACGCCAAAGACTGCCGATGTACAAACACCGCCGGAGGTGAACCGCGGTGCTCTTATCAAGGCGAAGTGGGCGCGATAAACCAACGCCATGCCGTCCAGTAAGAACAGTTTCTTTTCCGGTTGGTCGGAGAACAGGTCTTTGTCTTTGGCCGCCATAGTGCATATCCGTAGTCGGTTCTGGCAATCGAGCCGTCTCGCTCCGTCGAGACGATGCCCAACCTAGCCTGTTTACGATGATCAATCAGTCGATCCCGAAGAACACGTTGACGAGTGGTTCACACGATCGAACTACCGAAACTCTGGATCGCGATTTGGTCAAGCGATATCTCGCGGAGCAAGACAGCTATTAAGGCGACTCGAACCGGTAGATACACTCGCCCTTGGCGCTTGAAGTGAGATAGTAGACCTCACCCGTTGCGTCTTCGCCAAAAGCTAACACAGGCACACTTTGTGCAAACACCTGTTCGTTGCGCGTTGCTGTTCCTGATTCGTCAAACGACAACGCCCAGACTCCGCCGGTAACGTAGTCTGCATACAAGTACTTGCCGCTAAGCTTTGGTTGAATGTCACTTCGATAAACCCGTCCGCCGGTAATCGATTTGCCGATCTGGTGATCGTACTCCCAAACGGGTTCGACAGCTTTGGCACTGTCAAAATCAGAATCGCTGTTGCCGAATGGGTGAGTTCCCTCGCGTGACTCCACCCGTAATTGCCGCCCTTATTCACAACGATGATTTCTTCCCACAACTCTTGTCCAACATCGGCGGCCCATAGCTTGCCAGTCTGTTTGTCGAATGCGATTCGCCAAGGATTACGAAATCCGTAAGCAAAGATCTCGGGACGAGCGTCGGCCTGGCCAACGAACGGATTATCGGCCGGGAATCCCATACTTCTTTCCATCCGCTTCCTTGTCTACATCGATTCGTAGAATTGAACCGAGCAGAGTTGACAGATTTTGTCCGTGTGCGAACGGATCATTTCGAAGTCCGCCATCACCCAGTCCGATGTACAAGTAGCCGTCGGGGCCGAACTCTATCGATCCGCCATTGTGGTTTGAAAAAGGTTGCGGCACCTCCATGATCACCTCTTCAGAGTCCGGATCAGCTTGATTCGGATTATCTTTTGAGACGGTGAAACGTGAAATCACGGACTGATTCTTCGCGTGTCTTTGAATAGTAGACGAAGAATTGCCCGTTGTTTTTGAATTCGGGATGCAATGCCAGTCCCAACAGTCCTTGTTCGTTTGCACCTGGGCTTTTCCAGTCAACCACTTGGTCGCGAATGTCCAGAAACAGATGCGACTGTTGTACATCCGCTTTGTTTTCAAACGTCCAAATCCGACCCCTTTGCGAAACCGCAAACAAGCGGTTTGTTCCATCATTTGCGTACGTCAGTTCAATGAATCGAAGAGGACGAATCTTGCCGGCATCGTCAACCGCTTCCCACTGATCCCATTGCAAATTCGGAAAGGCGAGGTTGCCTTTCATGCCCAGCTGGCCGTCAATGGGCTGCGGAACGGAGCCATCTTCGTTGAACTCGCGAATTTTGATATTGCGATAGGCGACTTCGTTTCCGTGATCTTGCAGGCAAATGTGTCCGGTCCCTTGACTGCCAAACCCTTCGCGTTTGGCGAACTTGCTTTGAGCGACAAGTTCATTCCATTTGCGGTCACCCAACTTGAATCTGTAGTAGCGAACACCATTCATACAAACTTCGCAATCATCCTGATTGATGCGTATGTACATTTGGTTCCACTGGCCAGCCGGCCGCGTGGCGTTCGACCGGCCATCTTTGCCACCGCTCGGTTTATACAGTTGGTACAGCCAGCCCGCCTTTTGCGGATCGTGACCGGCAACGTTGTCTTGAACTTGGATTTCTGGACCGGTGTGCCATGGTGGCCCCTTGGTTTCGGCGACGTGAAACATCACGCCACTGTTACCCCCTTCGCTGATCTTGTACTCCAGTGACAATTCAAAGCGACCGTACTGTTTCTCGGTGATGATGTCCCCAGCTCGTCTCTTCGCCCAAACGAGTGCACCATCTTCGACTTTCCAGCCGTCCGACACAGAATCCTTCTTGTAGTTGCGCCAACCGCTGGTTGTCTTGCCGTCAAACAGCAGTTTCCAACCGCTCTTCTTTTCGGCCTCGGTTAGAGTGTTGGGCGCCGAATCGGCGAAGGCGGTTGAAACAACACAAAATGAGAGCAGCAGCGACAAATATTTCAGCATCAGAATTACCGGGCGGTTCTTGGACTTGATCGAAGGAATCTAGTCCAAGAGTATTATTGATGCCGTACCAAGTCTCAACTGGCAGTGAAAAACCTCGATTCGCTGAGCCAAAGGCCCATTCATTGAGCCGGGGGGCTTTTCGCTGGTTCATCATCGCCAGCGTCGGATTTCGTGCCTATCACCGCTTTTTTCGAATCGCCAGCGGCCCGCGCTGTCGGATCATCGGAAAAGAGAGTCGCTACCTGGTGATCGAAAACACTTTGCCTTCGGCGATATTGCCTCTTGGCGTGAAGATTTGGCGGGTTCGCCGAGGCTTGTAGGGCTTCGGACCCGGTTTGGCTCTTGTGATTTCCTTGGCCCGTGTTGGTTCACCGGCGATCGGCTGGATGTTACCAACATCGACGGATGCACACGACTCGCAACCGCATCCAGGTTCACAATTCGCGATCGGAGCACAAGACTCGCAACCGCAACCGGGGTCGCAATTCGCGATCGGAGCACACGATTCACAGCCGCATCCCGGATCGCAGCCAACCGTATCACAACCAGCCACTCCGCAACCACCATCACACCCGCCAACACCGCAGGAACCGCACGCAGGATCACAGCGGTAACCCCACAAACTTGCAAATCCGGTGAATATCGATCGACACTTGCCACACGACTGCCCGTTGTAATTTCCGCATCGGTCGCAGGGATCACAGCAATCGGCCGGCTCGTTAATCCAAGGATCGATGTACAGTTCCCCACAACCATCGCACTGGCCACACCCATCGCAATTATTGAATGCGATCGGACCATTTGCTCCAGTCGGACCACAGGCCATCGGGCCGACACAGCCAGTCAGCCAGAGCAAGGTAGAGCAGCAAAGCGCAATAGAAATTCGATTGGCAGGTGACATGATTTTGAATCCTGTAACAGCAAATATGCGTGAACAGATTCATTATCGGCGGCCCAACCGGCAAAATTGAATTCGTTTGCGCAAGCCTCAAATTTTGACGCGTAGGCAAGCGTGAAACTCTGCGATCATCGACGAGAACCGCATGAATTCACGTCGCCAAGTCTGTGGATCCTATTCGGCGGGCGTGTTAATCTCTTGTCAAAACCACATTCCACCCAATCATCCTTGACGATCCATTTTGTCTGAAGACCCCATCAGTCGCCCCGTCTTGTGGGTCGATGCTGACGCTTGTCCCGTCGCCATCAAGGAACTGCTCTTTCGTACAGCGATTCGATTGCAGATCGATACCACGTTGGTCGCCAACCAATCGATTTCGATTCCAAAGTCTGATTTGATTCACCGCATTACCGTACCTGACGGTGCAGACATTGCTGACAATCTGATCGTTGAAAAAATGTCTGGCGGGGACGTGGTCATCACCGGAGACATTCCACTGGCCTCGCGAGTTGTTGCGAAGGGCGGCATTGCGATCGGAACGCGTGGTGAATTGTTCGACGATGCAACGGTCCATGGTCGTTTGGCGACACGCAACTTGATGGAGCAGTTTCGGTCGGCAGGAATAGATACAAGTGGCCCGAAACCACAGAATCCGAAAGATCTTCAGTCGTTCGCCAACCAACTTGATCGAACGTTGACCAAGGCCCTGAAACGCTGGTCAAAGGCGTTGGACAAAGGGGCAGACGGAATAACGCACTAGCTCAGAAACCGGGCGGCGACGGTGTCCGCGAACAAAATCCCCTTTTCTGTCAGCTGGATACGGTCACCCTGATCGTCAAGCAAGCCTTCGCGGATGCTGATTTGAATTGCATCGCCGCACCAGTGACGCAGGTCAAAGCCCGTCGCAGCCTGGATCGTGCTTAGATCGATTCCATCAATCATCCGGACGCCAAATGCCGCTCGTTCTCTGGCCGATTCTTCAGGGGTGAGGGTCTCGCTTTCGGCAATCGGGCTGTCGCCACTTTCCATGCGTCTGAGGTAGGTCGTCGTACTGCGGTGACTGGTTTCGCGTTTGCCAGCAACGAATCGCGTGGCACCTGGGCCGGCCGCGAACCAACCCGAACCGTTCCAATAGGCTTGATTATGGCGACTGCGGAAACCATCGCGCGCGAAGCTGCTAATCTCGTACTGTTTCAATCCATTCATTGCGGTGCGGTGGCGCACCGTTGTGTACATCTTGACCTCGGCAAGCTCGCCCAATTCACGAATTTCTCCCTTCGCGCGACGACTCCAAAACGTGGTTCCTTTTTCGAAGGTCAAGGCATAAGCTGACAAGTGTTTGATCGGCAGAGAGAGTGCTGCATCCAAGTCGTCGTCCCAACTCCGCAGCGTTTCAGCTGGCGCTCCGAAGATCAGATCAATTGAGACGTTGGGTATCTTTGCGGCGACGGTTTCGACGATCTGCCGCGCCGACTCACCACGGTGCCCCCGTTCTAGCTCGCTCAATTTTTGATCGTTGAATGACTGTACACCCAGACTGACGCGGTTGACACCATGGCTGACCAACAGGTCCAACTTCGCGTCAGTGATATCTTCGGGGTTTGCTTCGACGGTCCATTCAACCTTCGAATCCAAGTCGAATCTTTGCTTGGCCATCGTGAGTAAGCGGCCCAGTGCATCAAGATCCAAATGCGTCGGGGTTCCACCGCCGATATAGAGCGTGTTGACCGCGGGAGACTTCAATTCGGCCAATTCGCGATCGACCGCCAGCAAGTATCGGCGGATTAAATCATCGCGGTCGGCAACGACTGAAAAATTGCAGTAGCCACAGCGGTGGCGACAAAATGGAACATGAATATACGCGGATCGCGGCGACGGCCAAGCGAATGCATTTAGATCCATAACTTCATACGACCCGCCAACATATCGGGCAGTGCCTTTCGAACCAGCCGTTTTACTTGGGCATCGTTGTATCGCGTGCTGAGGTGTCCTGCGATTACGAGTTCGTTTCTGAACTGATCACTTCGTTGGCGATAATCGTCGACATGCATATGTCCATGCTTGTGAATCTTGTCCTTGCGGTGCTCTGGCGCGACGAATGTCAATTCGCTAACCAAAATCTTTGCCTCATAAAAAACAGGATTCTCGTCGAGCCCCTTGGGGTTGGTGTCGCCGGTATAAGCAAACAAGGGAATTCGTGTTTCCTTCGTAACGTCTTGTCCCTTCATTTTCAGATCGCGAATTTCGTTTCCGCTCAAATCTTTAAACTCGGGTTTCAATTTGTGCCGCCGTTGATGGACCACAAACCCAAGAGATTCGATCGTGTGTCGTGTTGGCAGCGCAGTAACGACGTACTCGCGGCTGACATGTGTCTCGTCACCAGGCAACAAGCCGATCAGTTCACAAGGCATTGCCCCACGGTCCAGCCGCCGATACAGCTGCAGGATATCCCAGGCCGTATCAACAGCAGAATCGGGCAGATAGATCACGGGCGGATCCATCTTCATCATTCGTCGCCGCGAGACATAGGCGGGCAGGGCAGCGATATGGTCCAGATGGGCATGCGAAATGAACATCGTTGACGTGCCCATGAAATCCCACGGTTGAACGCCGACATCAAACAACAGCTTCAACTCGTTGACTCGCCAACAAGTCTGGACGGCCGTGCGCGAGTATCCTTCGATCGTCAGACCGTCATGCTTGTGAGTCAGGATAGGTACGTTTTCGACCATCGGTGGGACCGTGATTTGTCACCTCTCCATCGCGGAAAGTTCGGACGCGATAGCGGCCGGGAGAAGGCAATCGAATTTGCCGGTACAATATTCATCCGTTGGGGACCGCATAAGCCCCCACTGCCAAGACTTTGCCTGTCTCTCCGGCTTCCGCAAATCGAGGCGGCCCAGGCTACGCTCTAGCGTGGTATTCCCGGTACGCCGGCTGCGTCGGAGTCCCCGCTGCCGTAGTTGTCGACCTCATTGACACTCAAATCATTTGAGTAGTTCGAAGTCCTAACAATGACAATATCGCCGCTCTCGTTCTGCTCGACCGCCGCGCCATGATGACGCGTCAGCTCCAATGTCGCCAGGAACCAACCGATTAGGGATGATTTGTGTATGCCACCGCGAACCAGATCCACCAATTGAACCGTTTCAGTTTCTTTTAAACGTTCATGAATCTGCTGCATATAAACGTGTATGGGCGTATCGTCGTAGATCACCTCTGTCTTGGGCGGGCCACCAGCCTCGCGCATGATTCGGCCGAAAGCGCTCACCAGATCCCAAATCTCTAAATCGACGATCGGTTGGTCTCCTGGATCGACCCGTCTCGAGGGCAGATCGTCAGACATTCGCTGATAGCGTTGTTGCCAGCGATTTCCCATTTCATCCAAGACAGAGGCGGCGTCTCGGATTTCTTTGTATTGAAGCAGTCGCTGGACCAATTCTGACTGTGGATCGTCGATTTCTTCCTCTTCCTGATCTTCGACCACTTTGGGCAACACGGCTTGGCTCTTCATCTCTACCAGGGTGCTGGCCAAGCTCAAAAAGTCGCCCACGTCGCCTAAATCGAGCTCTTTCAGGATTTCGATGTACTGAATGTATTGGTCAACAATTTCCGAAAGCGGCATTTCCGACAATTCCACCTCATGGCGGCGAACCAGGTACAGCAACAGGTCCAGTGGGCCTCGATAGGCGGGGAGTTCAATACGAAAAGCCATGCAAAGTCGCCAGTGGAACTACTTGTTGGATTTAATTGCCAAAATTATGATGCTTGGCTTCGTCAAATTTACCAACCCCAAATCTGATTTCCCTCTGGTTTACCCAATGTCCACCTCGCAAGAGCGCCATGTGATCTCGGCGCTCGTCCAGAACGTGCCCGGCGTGCTGGCCCATATTTCGGGCATGCTTGCCTCGCGCGGCTTCAACATCGATTCGCTGGCCGTCGGCGAAACCGAAAATCGTCATCTTTCGCGGATGACTTTTGTCGTTGTCGGTGATGATGCGGTGCTGGAACAGGTGCGAAAGCAACTAGAGAAGATTGTCACGGTCGTCCGCGTGCTCGATATCAGCGGCCGTGATTTCGTTGAACGCGATCTATTGCTGATCAAAGTCAAAGCTCCCGCGGGAGTTGCTCGCAGCGAAATCCGAGAACTGGTGAACATTTTTCGCGGCAAGATCGTCGATGTCGGTCCTGAGGAAGTGATGGTCGAAATCAGCGGCCGTGAAAACAAAGTTCAAGCTTTCATCGAAAGAATGCGACCCTACGGGATCACGGAACTGGTTCGCACTGGTCGGATCGCGATGGTCCGCAGTGCGTCCTGCGATGCTGAGACAACCGAATCAGAATCGCGCGCCGCTTCTTGATCAGTGATCAAACCTAATCGAAATCTACAAACCAAAACTCTCTAAACCAGAAAGAACAGACCCAATATGGCTGCCACGATCTACTACGAAAACGACGCCGACCTTTCCCACCTGAAGGGCAAAACCGTCGCCATCCTTGGCTACGGTTCGCAAGGCCATGCTCAAGCCCAAAACCTCCGCGACAGTGGTTGCACCGTAGTTATCGGTCAACGTCCAGGTTCGGCGAACTATGACTTGGCCGTATCACACGGTTTCGAACCGATGTCGATCGCCGAGGCGACGAAGGCTGCCGATGTCGTCAACGTTCTGCTTCCCGATGAAGTTCAAGGCGACATCTATCGCAACGAGATTCGTGACAACCTGTCGCCCGGCAACGTGCTGATGTGCAGCCACGGTTTCAACATTCACTTTGGCCAAATTGAGCCGCCGCAAGGGATCGATACTCTGCTGGTTGCCCCGAAAGGTCCCGGTCACCTGGTCCGCAGCGAATACGAAAAAGGGGGCGGCGTGCCCTGTTTGATCGCCATGGGTGAAGGGGCCGCTGAATCAACCAAACAGATCGGACTGGCCTACGCCAAAGCGATCGGTGGTACTCGGGGCGGTGTCATCGAAACCAGTTTTGCTGAGGAAACCGAGACCGATTTGTTCGGCGAACAGGTTGTGCTCTGCGGCGGCGTCAGTGAGTTGGTCAAGGCTGGTTTCGAAACCTTGGTCGAAGCGGGCTACCAGCCTGAGATGGCGTACTTCGAATGCATGCATGAACTGAAGTTGATTGTCGACTTGTTGTACGAAGGCGGACTGAGCTACATGCGTTACAGCATCAGCAACACCGCCGAGTATGGTGACTATGTCAGCGGACCGCGGATCATCACTGATGAAACCAAGGCGGAAATGAAGAAGATTCTCAACGAGATCCAGTGCGGCGAATTCGCTCGTAAGTGGATATCGGAGAATCGAGCCGGCGCGCCGTTCTTCAAAGCAACCCGTCGCCGCGAGCGATTGCATGGAGTCGAGCAGATTGGCTTGGGCCTACGTCGCATGATGACCTGGATCGAAGAAAAAGAAGTGTAAAGTAGCCGTCTGGTTCCGCCGAGACGAACGCCCGACCGGGCGACGTTCTTGGCGCGGAGCCGTCGATCGTTCGGACGACATTAGTAACGGCGATCCGTGCGATCCGAAATTCATCGCAATGCAACGCATTTCGGTCGGGCTACAGCTCGCCGAGCGAGCTGGCTACTTTGACCAATTCCAGCTCTGCAGAGCTGAACGAACAAGTTCTCGCTTCTGAGAGTGCAACGACCTATATCCCCTTGCGCCGCCTTCAATGAGGCCCGTGAACACTGCGTCGTTGTGTACGATTTTGCCATCGGGATCAATGAGAATGTATTCTGGGTAAGCGGATAGCCCCAGCGGCGCGTATTGCTTGACGATACTGCCGTCTCGATCATCAACGACGATCGCGTATGGCATTTCGCGTTGTTTGACGAATTCGCGCACCTTCTTTTCCGAGCTGTAATTGTTGTGAATGGCGACAATCGCAAACCGATCGCTGGGAAATGTCTGATGAGCAACCTTCAGCTCTGGGATCGCCTGTTCACATGGCCCGCATCCGATGAACCAAAAGTCCAAGAGTACGAACTTGCCCCGAAAGTCGGCTAGCGATTTCGCATCGGTATTGAGCCACGTTCCCTCCGACATCGAAGGCACACTGTTGCCTTCGATTCCCTTGTTGAACTTCTCGCGAGCGGCAAGGGCGTACTCGGTCCATTCGGCAATTTTTTCTTCCCTGGTTTCCAGCGGGTGCAGAAACCACTCGGGTGACTGAGGTTTCATCTCCACGACGATATTGGAAGTTTGATCGGGATCCGTCAGATCGATTTCGGTCATCCCACCCACCTGTTTCTGCGAATCCATGGCGACAATGAATGCGGTCGTGTCGAATCCAGGTCCGACCGCAGCGTAAGGGAAACGGCCCAACCTAAGCTTAAATTCGCCGGCGTCATTGGTTCGACCGACTGGTCTGTCGCTAAGGCGACCATACGTTTCCATTTTTACAAACACATCGCTTGCCGACTGTTGATCCGCCGTCCGGACGGAGCCTTTTAGAGGGCGAATGGGGAACAGAACGAAGTCGGGAATGGTCTCGTTGCGTTCAGGTTCAACGTCCAATCGGATGGTCAACGGTGATGAGAAGTGGTTGGCACGAACCGCTCCAACCATGACGGTCCCAGATGCCAGGTCGATTTCATACTCTCCGTTTCGATCGGTCTTGCAAGACCCGAGTGTTGTGATTGCCGTTCGACGCTCCTTGATCGTCGCGTCTTGCTCGTCGAATCCAGCATCAAGCAACACGCCGTACAGTTCGACACCTTTCATGGGTCGGCCTTTGTGATTGACCACTCGTCCTCGCATCGGAATTTTGCGGTGAGCCCGCACGTTCACGACGGTTAGTTCTATGGCTGGCGATTCGAATTCCTCCTTGGTTCGTTTCGCGATGTCGAGTTGTTGTGGTCCACAAAAATAACCGTCCAACGAAACGTTGACATCATCAATGTTGTATCGGCCGGTGGTGAAACGGATCTGGTTGTTCGAAATCTTGAAGCGATGGTCAACAGATCCCGCGCCGCCGACGTTTCCCACAACGGGAGAAACAATGACATCGGCATCCGCTCCGTCGAGCGACAGATCGGGATCGCCGACGACTTGCAGGTGAACGGAAACGGGGACTCCCGGTTCCAATTCAACGGTCGCGGTCCCGCCGTCGTCGATATCAAGTTCGACCACATTCGACGCCCAATCAGTGTGAATCACACCTACGGTCAGCTTTGCCCTTGTGGGAAGTGGTGGCAGCGCCAGAACTCCATCCGGGCCACTCGCTTGAAAGTCAAGTAAATACGCATCGGCATCCGACATACTGAGATAAGTCATGTTTCCGCTCGGACCAATGTATTCAAACGCTTGAATTTCAGCACCCATGACGGGGTTGCCGTTGGGGTCGGTCACTTTGATCGAAGTTTGTGCCGGAGAAGAAAGCACGTGTGATGCGATTCCTTTCGCGTTGGTGATCGAACTTAGCAACAACATCTCTACGGCATATCCGTCGGCCTGAATTCGCGCAAATGTAGAATCCGATTTAGGATTTTTATCAAACTTACCTTTCCCGTCAGCATCGGTCTGCAAGGAGTACTCCGTCGCATTCATTTGCTGGTTTTCCCATTCGAACAATTCAATGGTCGCTCCGGAAACAGGTGAGCCATCGTCCGCCAGAATCTCAAATCGAGTGCCGCGAAACGGGTCTACAGCGTGTGACGGACTTGCGGCCAGGCAAGCGAGCAAAGCAACAAGTACGGACGAAAAAACCGTCCGATTGAATGACAGGCGATCAGAGAAAACGGGGGAACGCATTTCAATTCATCGATTTGTTTTAACGGTGTGATCTATCGATTGTATCGTCCAGGCGAAACCAAAGCCGAGATGAACGCCCGACCGAAAGACATTCTAGCTGTAGACCGGTTGATCGTACGGTCGACAACGCAGCGGTAACCGTACGATCCGAATCTCATCCAAACGCAGCGTGGTTCGGTCGGGCTCTAGTTCGCGGAGCGAGCTGGCTACTTGGGGTCGAATCGATCTGACTACCGAACAGACACAATCCAGATGTGTTGCCACAAAGTTCCCTTTTCTTCCACCGGTTCGTCCGGCACGACCACAACGCCGTCGTGATCCGCGGCGGCCCACAATGTTATCGATTCGTTGTCACCCGAGACACGATAGCCAATCGGACGCCCCGGCTCTGCGCTCCAATCGCTGGGCGAAAGGCGCACCGCTGCTAAATCGCTCAGTTTCTCTGGCCAGCGATTTTCCTGTAGCTGGAACTGCTTGATCGCCACGGCCGTCAAAGTGATTCTTCGGTCGAACTCAAATCGGATATTGGCGCTCGCGTTTTGAGATTGACTATGTCGGAACAGGTCAACCAGAAATCCAAGATTTCCAAAGGGAATCGCAACCAGAGAACTGGTGTGTGGACTCTCCGGAAACCCATTGATTCTCTGTTCATTCCATTTCCGTTCCGCTTTGGCAATCTGTCTGCCATGGCGATTCGTCCCCACTCCGACATCAGGACCCCGACGAGGAAGATCCTTCAAGAACTCTTGCTTAACGAGCGGCGACGCACCGAATGGAAGACTGAGGCCAGCGGGTCTGACCAGAATTCCCGACGAATAATCGTCGGTTAAATCTCCTAATAACGCATTCAACATCATGCTCGATTCCGCATCGTTGATAAGTTGCCAATGCTCGTCCAAGTTGTCGCGCTTCGTAAGCTGATCTCTCAATTCAATCAGTTGTTCTGGCTGATCCCAGAATCCAATAGCAAGTGATTGCTGGATCAGTTGCCGCTGCATTGCGACAAGTGCGAATTCGACGTACCGACCAACCAGTGCAACGTCCCAGTCAAATGCATTGCTGACGCCGAGCATCAACCGCAGGGCCCGCATCGCCCGTTCGTGGTCACCCTCGTGAACCGCAACACGGAACTCAACGGTCAACAACCTCGAGATGAGACGCGAATGCTGAATGGTTTCCAAACCCGTCCCAAATCCTTCAAACAGGATCGGTCGCCAGAATGGCTGCGGATCCTTCAATAGTTCTTCAACCAGCGAGATCGTCGGCTGCCCTTGCTGTGCATACTCGGTCATCACTGGACCAGCTTCCCAAGGCTCTCCCGGAGCGACCAGATCATCCACCGTGTCGTGCACCGCCAATTGCAACGGATAGAAGCGGCTCTCCAGTTGGGACGCGGCCAGGAGTGCATCCTGCCAAAGGGCGGCGTTTTTGCGGCTGGTTCTTTGATCGGCAGCAAGGGTTGCCTCATGGTTGGAAGCATACAGTCCCTCGCTGTTCAACTTCGCTAGCTGAGTTTTGACTTGCGAGGCGGCCCGCAATTCCATCAATAGCCCAAATGCGAGCAGTGCGGCCAATAGGACGATTGGCGTCAGCACCAGTGCGAGCGTCAGGAACTCGCTGTAGCCACGTCGCGTGTGTGTCGATGATCCGTCGATCATTTTCATCGTGCTCTCTTACTCAGTTGTGGATTCATCACCGCCGGTATCAACAGCAGCGGCTGGATCGAGCGGACTTGCCAACTGCATCGCATCGGTCTCCCATGGTGCAAACCATTGGTTGGCTGGATAGCGATGGGTCTGGTGCATCGTCGCAACGGACCCGGTTTCCCGAGCCGTGCGAATTCGTTTTGAGTACGGACCATCTTCGAATCGGATTCTGGGGCCAACGACCAGGTTGTGCAGTTCACGTCGTATCGATTCGGTAGGCTTCCCCACGGAACCGGCTTCAATCAAACGAATCGCAGCGTCAACAAACGCATCCATACCCTTGTTGTGCGTCCAGTAGCGTTTCGTTGAAGAATTCGATTCGTTACTGATGGTGTATCCTCCGATCGGAGCAAACGGATCAATGCCGCGGCGTTCCATGGCGACTTTCCACGACGCCAGGACGGCTTCTCGTCGTGCTTGCGCGCGACCAGCCGAATCGGTTATCAGTTCGATGGCGTTGGCAAAAGCTGGTTGATCCCTCAAAGGCTGAATCGAATCACGAGCAAGCGTTTTTGCCAACCAGATTTCCAGCACATCCGCCATTTCTTGATCGGTCAAATCTTGGCTGGCTCGAAATCCACGAGCGAATTGGACCAACGCCTCGACCCATTCGCTTAATGACTGAATTGCTGCTTGATTCTCTGGGGACGCTTCGTAAGCGAGCAGCGACAGGATTGCCGATGCAAACGCGGTGTGGATCATGGAATGGTCAGCAGACAGGCCCCGATTCTGATACTCACCGCTGTTCAGATCACTGAAGCGGCCTGCGGGACCGAAGTCGGTATTTCGATAGGCCTCCATTGCTTGCTGTGCGCTGATCCCTTCCAAGCTATCCAGATTGGAGATGGGCAATTCTTCGAGCATCAGCGGATAGGGATTCCGTAACGGAATCTGGTTCGCTTCGGCTAGTAGCTGTGAACGGACATTGCGAGGCATGTCGGGCGAACCGAAAACGTCAACGGCGAAAGGGATCATCGGACAAACCGCAAACAGAAACGCCGTTGCGATTCCCGTTGCCCATCGCCGGAGCAGTTGGCGGCCATCCATGAATCGAGGCATCGATAGAAACGTCGCCAGTAGCGGCAAACAACTGCACAAAATCAGCAACCATCAGGGCGCCGATAATTCCACCGCCGAAAAGCCGAGCCAGTAACACCCGAACAACGCCAGCAGCGGTGCCAGGATCATAGAAATGCCCTGTGTCGAAACCAGTTGAGACGTCCACTGGGAAATCCCGAAGGTTAACCAAAGAGTCAGGGCAATCATCGCCGCCGAGGGCAACGGTGCGATGCGCAGAAAATCTTCGTTCCCTCCCAGGACCGAGATCGTGTAAACGATCGTGGCGATTGATATCAAACTGATACCGACCAGTTGACGGCCCAGCCAGGCGGTCATCGGCGATACGCCTCGTTCGGCCAAGAACCGCAATCGTTGGGATCGGCCAGCTCCGGAAAAGACCAAAACCCCCAACCATGAAGTTGCCAACCAACCGCCGACGGCCAACGATCCAGCAATCGTCATCCATCCGAAGAAATCGGCTTTGCTGGAATCCGTCATGGCAATTTTCGGCGCCCACCAACTACCAAGCAACATCAACGTGCCGATCGCAACGAGTGGCCAACGACTATGTCGAAGCATTTGCCAAACGATGGCGCTGATCCAGTAACGATAGGGTTTCGTTGGAGTTGGAGCCGCAACCGTCGGACGCCAGGCATCGAACATCGACGGTGCGGTTGAATCGTCAACTCGAGGTGCTTTGGCGGGGGCGAGGACTCTTCGTCCGGCGTAAAAAACGAGCAGATAGATCGCCACGACCGCGAGCGAAAGGCAGGCGACCGTGATCGTAGCGTTCCAAAAATCACGATTGTAGGAATATCCCGTCATCCAGCGGTGAATCGGTTCGACCAAAGCCGAAAGCATCACCGGAATGGTTGCCAGCGGCAGAATCGCAACCAGAGAGAGAAAGGTATTCCCAAACCACCAAGCGGTTAACAATCCACAGCCCAACAGAAACATCGATTGAAGAACGACAATCAAGGCGTCGATCAAATTGATCGCCGTCGAATCTGTAGCTGCGAAAAATCGGCCAAATCCATTTCCCATCGCTGTACCCAACAACAGGCTGATGCCCCACACGATTGCCAATCCGATGACGGAAGCCACGATCTTGGTCGCAATGATCTGATTGGTAGTGATCGGTTGTGCGACGAGCCACCACAGCGATGACTGCTCCTTCTCTTGACCAACCAATACTGCACCAGCACCAACTGAGAATAGAATTGGCAACATCCAAGGAAGATAGTCATGTAAACCGGAGATGATACTCGCAGGCTGGACAAGCGACCAAATGAGCATCAGGCAAAGACCAACGCCAATCAGCATCAAGATCAATGGAACAAGCTGTCGAAATTCCTTCCATAGCAATCCCCGCGTTGCTCGATCCGAAAACATCACAACACCTCCTCATTGGCAAGTGATGCTTCGGGAGTCGTGAGTGATGGTTCAGATCGTGACAGCCCGGCCGTACCCTTGGTGTAGGCAATGAAAATTTCTTCCAACGACAGTGATCGCTGGCGGACCGATAGGACCCCTTCGTGCGTTGCCAGCAGGTCGCGCATTCCGCTGTCGTAGTGGCGTGCGATAATCCGTCGATGATGACCGTCGGTTTCTTCGCTCAGGGTTTCTGCGGGTTCCGGCAGCGATGGCAACGTGATCAACGGATCGTCAACGCTGACGGTCCATTCGATCACCGAATCTTTCAGCTCGGTCAGTGGGCAACAGATTTTTAGCTTGCCCTCGTGCAAGATTCCGATCGTATCGGCGACCCGCTCAACTTCGCTGATCTGGTGACTCGACAAGAAGACGCTACGTCCGGTCGCCGCCCGATCAATCATGCTCTCCAAAAACTCCCGGCGGACCATGGGATCGAGTCCTGAGGTTGGTTCGTCCAGAATCAACAGTTCAGGATCGTGGGAGAGGGACAGTGACAAGACGACTTTGGCGCGCTGGCCTTTGCTCAGATTTTTGAGCTTCCGATCTTCGGGCAACTCGTAGCGGCGAACGGCGTCGCGATAGCGATCCAAATAGGGAGCATCATAGAAGGACGACGTGAACCAGCCGATCTCGCCGACCGTCATCCAGTCGTATAACGCTGGCGCATCAGAGACGTAGCCGATTCGCCGCCGCACTTCAAGCGACTGGCGAGTCGGATCGATTTCGCAAACCCGACACTGGCCTGAGGTCGGTTGCTGAAATCCGGTCATGATCCGGATCATCGTGGTTTTGCCGGCACCGTTTTCGCCCAGCAATGCGAATACTGTCCCCGGTTCGATTTCCAGATTGACACCCAACAAGGCATCACAGCCACGAAACCGCATCGTTAAGTCTGTGGTGGTGATCACGTGGTTCATGATTCGATCTCATCCGCGGGTGTAGAAACGGTTTGTACTTTTCCGTTAAGCGAGAGAAGTTTCTGTTCGACGATTTGGCGGATATCGTCGTCCGAAAGCCCGCCGTGCAAGGCTTCGGTCAGGACTTCGCCAATCGAGTCGGCGATGATCGCTTTGCGTTCTTTACGGCATTTGGCGATCGCTCCTTTGCAAACGATAACGCCGCGACCACGCAGCGTTTCCACCACGCCGTCTGTTTGCAGCTGTCCGATCGCGCGTGCCACCGTATTGGGATTGACCGCCAGCTGTTGGCTCAATTGCCGAACGCTGGGCAATAGATGTCCGGGCCGAAGTGTTTGTTCGGCAATGGCAAATTTGATCTGGCGAACGATCTGTAAGTAGATCGCGACGCCCGATCCAGGATCGACTGTAAAAAACATGGTGACCACAACGACACGAGTGAGCTACCGTACTAGCATGATAGTACAGTTGGCACGTTTGCAAGTCAACCTGTTTCGTCAGTTTTCGGTCATCGTGCTGGGAACCGGGCCCCCGCTCGCTGGCCCGATCCCATCGGATTGCTCTCCTGGGTTACTGGCGACACAACTACAATGTCGCCAGCAAGCTTCCCCCATCCCTTACCTACCCAGGTCTTTTAAACCATGCCAAAACCGTTGAATTCTTCGCGCCGATCCTTCTTGCAGACTGCCGCCGCCGCTACTTCGGTCGTCTATTTTCCCTGGTCGGAAACAGCCTTTGCCAATTCGTCAAAAAATGATCGGCCCGTGATCGGTGGAATCGGACTTGGCGGGATGGGCACAGGCGACTGCCACGAACATTCGCGGTTCGGCGATTTCATGGCGGTTGCTGATGTCGATTCAAATCACGCTGATCGAGCGAAAAACGACGAGCGAATCGGGAAGGGCAAAGCGACCGCATTTTCAGACTACCGAAGGATTCTGGATAACAAAGAGATCGACGTCGTTAGTATCGCAACCCCGGACCACTGGCACGTCAAGATTGCCATCGAAGCTCTCCAGGCGGGCAAGCAAGTTTTTTGTCAAAAGCCTCTGACGCTGACGTTGGAAGAGAACCAGCTGATTCGCAACGCCTGCAAAAAATACTCTGATCAGGTGTTCTTCGTCGGGACTCAACAACGCAGTGACCGCCGCAGGTTCTTGCGTGCCGTCAACATGGTCCAAAAAGGATTGTTGGGCGACATTAAGAAAATGACCGTCGGGATCGGTGGTGGGTCGGTTGGCGGTCCGTTCAAAAAGTCTGCTCCGCCGGCTCACTTGGATTGGAATCAATGGCTCGGACAAGCGCCAGAAGTTGACTACATCAAGGAACGCAGTCACGCAGACTTTCGTTGGTGGTACGAATACTCAGGCGGAAAATTCACTGACTGGGGTGCCCATCACGTGGACATTGCAACTTGGGCGATCGGCCACGACAAAGCGGGAATGGGTCCCATCGAAATCGATGGAACCGACGCCAATCATCCCTGTGAATACAAGGATGGTTGGCCGACCGAAGACGATAAGTACAACAGTGCGCACGACTACAATGTGATTTGCAAATTCGCCAGCGGCGTTGAAATGCATGTCACCAGTCGGGGCCGAAACGGCATACTGTTCGAGGGTTCCAAAGGACGAATCTTTGTCAGTCGAGGTGAAATCGTGGGCACACCGATCGAGGAGAACTGGGACAAGGACCAGTACGAAACAGACGACCGGACTCGACTCTACAAGGGCAAACCCCACGAAGGACACAAAAACAATTTTTATCGTTGTATTCGTGAAGGTGGATTGCCAGTTTCGGACGTATACACTCACCTACAAGCGATGAGCACGTGTCACCTATCGGCGATTGCGGCCCGAGTTGGCCGAACCATCAAATGGGATCCGATAGCCGAGCAAATTGTCGGTGACCAGCAAGCCGCCGCATTGTTCGCAAGAAACCCGCGTGAAGGATTTGAGATACCGCGGGTTTAGCCGGTCACCCGGCCACGGCCGGAGTAGAGGAGTCAGGAAACTTCACGCTGAGTTTCGATGAATTCGAGTGGTTGACTTTCTTTGAGATCGGCAACGCGAATTGCCAGTTCGCCAGCCAGGATTTGTCGAAACGTTCTGCCGACAATTTCGCCGCGCCAGCCTTTCAACAGCGACGGAACGGGATCATTCTGGCGGTGATCCAATTCGTATCCTAACAGCTCGCGGACATCGTCCGCATTGCCGACAATTGGCGGCGCCAGCTTGTGTTGGCGACTGATACAGGCAATCGACGTTGACAGAAACTGGCTTAGCATCGGCGAGACGACACGGCGTGATCCGCGCGGCCGACGGGGTAGATCTTCATCGGGCGTGTCGATCGCGACTTGAATGGCTTCGGCGATGTCTTCGTAGTGGTCGTACAGCGCACGCCGTTCCATCCCACGAATGTTCTTGATCTTCTTGACGCTTGTCGATCCGCGCTTTGCCAGTTCAACGATCAAATCGTCTCGCAAGACTCGACGCGGTAGCCGATCGATCGTTTTCGCTCGATTCTCGCGCCATAGCCAAATCTGTCGGACGATTTCCAACTGGCGCGGTTTCAGACCTGAGGATCCGCTGACCCGCCGCCAGTTTTCGCGCGTCTCGGCATCGATCACCTTTTGCTGAAAGAAATCCGTTTCCTCGACAAGCCAGCTGGCGCGATCGAGACGCTCAGCCATCTCAGACAATTGACGGTACATGTCAAGCAAATCGGTTACGTCATGCAACGCGTAGGTGATTTGGTCAGCGGTCAGCGGCCGGCGTCCCCAATTGGTTCGCGTCTCGCCTTTGGGAAGTACCTTTCCGGTCAATCGTTGGACCAAGGTTCCCAGTGAAGCAGGGTACTCCATGCCCACAAAACCGGCAGCCAATTGGGTGTCAAAGAGACCGGCGATCGGCTGGCCGGTAAATCGGAAGCAAAACCGAGACTCTTCGCGGGCAGCATGCGCAATGATTGTGCGGCCTGACTCGGTCAACAACTCCCAAAACGGAGCCGTTTGCTCGACATGGACAGGGTCGATAATTGCCAGCCGGTCTTCGGTGGCGACCTGTATGAGACACAGCTGCGGTCGGTAGGTGTCTTCGGAAACAAACTCTGTGTCAAAACCGATCACCGAACAATCGGCAAGCTCGCTACAGAACTTACGCAATTGATCAGCGGTATTTATCGACTCGTAATTCAAAGGTAGGCTTAATCAGCATCAGGCGTGGTATGTCATCAATGGATCTTCATCTACAAGAATTTAGCTCGTCAATCAAATAGTTTCTATCCGGCCTGAATTGCGATTCTGCTCTGAATGTCGAACCCAACTGCCCATGAAAACCATATCAAACGATTCCGCAGGCGCGCTGGCAGGGAAACCGTCCGTCCCAGGCAGCCGATATCGTTCGCCGGGAGCCAAGCCCTTGCTACTGGTCAGTGTGCGCAGCGAACAGGAGATTGATACGGCTATTTCCGGTGGTGCCGACATCATCGATTTGAAGGAACCAAGCAACGGCGCGTTAGCCCCCACGAGCGTTCAGATGTGGAATTCAGTTTCACGTCGATCCTGCTCCACCCGACCAATCCAGTTCTCTGCCGCACTAGGCGAACCGATGGATGCACTGCCAATTGCACCTTCATTACCATCCGAATTTGCCTTTGCCAAAGTTGGTCCAAGTGGCTGCAAGACCGCCAGCCAGTTGGTTCAGTTGTGGTCCGATCTACGCGGACTGCTAAACCCCGAGACCGAATTGGTTGCGGTGGCCTACGCGGATCACAAAGCAAGCGATTGCTTGCCGGCGGAAACTGTTTTCGCCGTCGCAGCCGAATCTGGATTGCGCAAGTGCTTGGTCGATACTCTGGTCAAAGATGGCCAAACATCCGTTGATCATTTGGGATTCGATGGCCTGGGCCGACTTACGGCGATTGCCAAAGCAAATCAGCTGTGGTGGTGCTGGCCGGTTCAGTGCGACAACAGCAGGTCCGGCTGCTTGGCGAGCAGATGATTGAGCCCAATTGTTTTGGCGTCCGCGGCGACGTTTGTGTGGGCGGGCGCGAAGGCGTGTTGTCGGAGGGGCGAGTCAAGCTCTGGAAACAGAGTTGCACTACTCGGCCCAGTCGAGTCCAGTCAGATTCATAAGCCGCTCTTCGAAATTGCCAATCAATCCGCCGACCAACATCCAAGAGGCTTTGCAGCGCAATTCGATCTCACCGTACTTGTTGATCCGTAAGATCGAATCACCGTTGACACCTGCTCGATGCAATTCACCCAGGTCAATCTCGCCTTCGTTGACGACATCTAACAACGTTTTTCCGGTCAATTCAATGAATTGGTTTCTCATAGCGATAAGACTGGGCCCATGCGGTTCGAAGAATCAGATGATGATCCCAACATTGTAGTTCGAGACGCGCGATCGAGAACAACATTTCGGTCACTTGGCCAGCAAGCGAGCAATTGTTTGTTCCAGGTTCTTGTCGGTCAACTGGATTGCGGCCACTTTGCCTTCTGTATCAACGATCGCGACAAATGGCATTGATACGATGCCGAAATCTAGGGGAATTTGCGAAGCTTGATCGGAAGCCAAACTGAAACTAGGGAATTTGATTTGGTTTTCATGGACGAACTGATCGACGGGAGCGTCGTCGGGGTCAAGATTGATACCCACGATCGCGACTTTACCAGGGTTGGCCTGCTCGATCGATTGCAGAATCGGAATCGGCTGCAGTGAGAGCGGAATTCCCATTCCCCAAAATGGAATCAGGACAACTTTTCCCCGGTACTCTTTTAGGCTTAGGGAAGAGCCATCGACGCTAGGCAAGTCCGGATCAAATTCCCGGCCGATGATGTTCGCCCTTGCTGCGGTAGCTGCCACGGCCGTTTCGACTTCCCGTGTTGTCGCGGCATCCGGCTGGCGGAATCTGGCAGTCATCGTCTTTAGCGTCGCATCGGCGAATTCAATCATTCGGTTGGCTTCGAAGTCGACTGAGGCACCGGCCAGATAGCGGACCGTCTGCAAATCGGCCGATTCATCAATCAGCTTCTCGACTGATTGGACCCATTGGTTCACGTCAACGGGATTCCCATCGAGGATCTGCTCGCGCAACTTGTCCACGCCATCGAACAAGACATTTCCGGCGATCTGCGCAGCCATGGTAGCCACGTCGGGATTGTTGGAATCACCAAAGGTCTTGATGATCGTGTCACGAACCTGACGTGCCAAATCTGGGTGATCATATTTTTCTAACATTTGCTTTGCCTGCCCCATCACGATCAAGGCTGGGACATCGGCGGCCGAATCGGAACCGGCAATCTGATCGATATACTCGATAATCTTTTCGGCAGCTTCTTCCTTGCCATTTTGCAAAGATTCAATTGCAAACCCAATCAAGACCAAGCGACTGTCGGAAACCAATCTAGGATCGTCCGATGACATGTTTCGATTGGCCAGCTGTTCCAATTCCTCTGCGCTTGTCACATCCGAAAGCGCGGCCAAGTGCGAAAGCGATTGAAGTTCGCCGCGGCGGCCTTCGCTCTGAGCCTCTGGAGTGGCGTCGGCATGATTGGCCAACTGACGGGCCGCCTGCAACTTCATATTGACGATTTGTAATAACGCCTCCCTTGCTTCTCGCGGATCTTCGATCCCTGAGCGGTTCGAATGAATCAGTTCCATGTCCTTGTCATCGCCGGCAAGAAATTCAACCAATTGGTCCGGTGAAAGATCTTCACGCAATTTCCGGGGTTCGGGTTGAACAGGTAACGTGGGCGTTGGCTGGAAAATGGTCGCCTCTGGCGTCGGCTGTGGTGGGGCAAACGTCGTCTCCGCGGCGAACGTTGTATCCGCGGCAAACGCTGTATCCGCCGCGAACGACGGGGGCGGTTCGCTGGCAACCAAACTCTGCTGAGCATTATCATCGGCGACGGTACCTGCCTCCGTTGCCGGCGCCTGGTCGGATGTAGAATCGGGCGAAAAACAACCAGTGTTTAACACAGCCAGAACGAGTGTCGTGAAAAACACGCAAGCTATTCGTGACCGTGAACGGATGACTTGATGCATCTTGTCTTTCTTGGGGAACCTGAATTCAGTCGGGAAGTCCGCTTGGGAATCAATACCGATCATATCGCGAAGTCTGTCGGATGTCGGCACCACTGTTTGCTGTCGTATGTTTATTGAGAACATTCAGTTTTTCCCGTAGGACTGCCATCGCTTGCCCAAAATCAGCCGTGCTCCACGGCGAAATGTAAGAAAAGACCAAGCCCAACTGATCACAACGAACAGCCGATTGCGAAACCCGTTCAGAAAATAGATGTGAACGACAAGCCAGACCATCCAGGCGAAAAGACCGGTGAATCGGTATCGACCAATCTCCGTGATCGCCCGGCTACGGCCAATCGTTGCCATTTGACCTTTATCTTTGTATCGAAACTGACCGCGCGGATTGCCGCGGATATCGTTGACGATCGCATCGGCAATGAACTTGCCCTGTTGGACGGCGACCGGTGCGACCCCAGGCAGCGGACCCTGCGAACTTGCAAACCAACATTGGTCGCCGGCAACGAAGATATTGGCATGTCCAGGAATCGAAAGATCTGGGCCGACTTTGATCCTACCTGCTTTGTCACAGAGAAACCCAGAGGCGGTTCCGAGTGAGGACGCCTTCACGCCGGCCGCCCACAGCACCGTAGATGCGTTGATCCGGTCGCCGGAAATGTTGACACCGCAATCATCGATCTCGGACACCAAACTATCCGTCCAAACCTGAACCCCGAGTGACTCCAAGTCACGAGTCGCCCGGCTAGCCAGTGTCTCGCTGAACATCGGCAAAATTCTGGGCCCTGCTTCGACCAGGATAATTCTGGCCAGCTTGGCATCGATATTTCGAAAATCACGTGAAAGCGTAAAGCGGCTCATCTCGCCAATCGCACCGGCCAATTCGACTCCGGTCGGACCACCGCCGACAACGACAAACGTCAGCAGTCGGCGCCGCTGGTCGGGATCGTCACTTGCTTCGGCACGCTCGAAGGCTGATAGAACGCGACGACGAATCTCGGTAGCCTGTTCGATGGTCTTTAGACCGGGTGCATACGGCTCCCAGTCCTCGTGACCGAAATAGCTGTGCATGGCGCCGCAGGCCAGAATCAGGTAGTCGAATGGAACGATTCCTTCCAGCGTCGTGACTGAGTTTTTTTCCACGTCGACGGAGGTCACTTCGCTGCACAGAACCAATGCGTTTTGTTGACGCGAGAGAATGCTGCGAATGGGGGCCGCAATGTCGGCCGGACTCAGGCCAGCCATCGCGACCTGGTACAGCAGGGGTTGGAACAGGTGGTGATTCCGCCGATCGATCAGTGTAATCCGGACTTGCTGTTGGCGGGCCAGACGGCGGGCAGCGTTCAGGCCAGCGAAGCCGCCTCCGACGATAACGATGTGTTTTTCGTCCATGTTCAGACAATATCGCAGCTTATCGACCGGGACCCAAGCCGGATCTGATCATGGTCTTGCCACCAACCGCCCAGTTTTCCGATATTCCCAGCACAGCGTCCTGTTCCTATCGCTGCCTGCACCTCCGCCGGATCGGCACCGTGACCAAAATCGACCGCTACATCCTGTATCTGTTTCTTCGAACAGTGCTCGTCTGTTTCTGTTCGATCGCTGGGATATTCATCGTTTTCCATGCGTTCACAAGTATGGACGATCTTGTCAAACAAGGACAAATCGAAGACGGATTGGTGCCCGTCATGTTCCGTTACTACGGTCCCTATATGCTGATGTTGTTCGATTGGACGGGGGCGATCATCGCATTGATGGCATTTCTGTTTACCGTAGGTTGGCTCCGGCGGATTGGTGAGCTAACCGCGGTTTTGTCGTCGGGAATTTCCCATGGCAGACTATTTCGACCGATGATCATTGCATCGGCGCTGATTGTGTTGGTCCAGTTGGCCAATCGCGAATTCGTTTTGCCGCACTATCGTGACGCTTTAAGTATGAAGCCAAAAGATATCGCAGGTGAAACAGACCAGCAGATCTTGGCACAATACGACAAGGCGAATCGTATTTTGATCGACGGGTCATCGCTGTTACCTCTGACCAAGGTAATCCAAGAACCAAGTTTCCGCTTGGATGGCAAGTACCCGGGATTTGGCGAAGTGATGGTCGCGAAATCAGCGCAGTGGATTGATGCACAGGGCGACCGTCCATCGGGCTATTTGTTGACAGGAGTTCAGCTACCGGCCAAGATCGATTTGATTCCTTCGGTCAGCCTGCGCAGTCGGCCAATTCTGATGACGGCGCACGATCAGCCATGGTTGAAACCGAATCAGTGTTTCTTTGCGACTACCGTCCATACCGGACTACTACAGACAAACCACACCGCGACACGAATGGCATCCGTTGCCGAACTGGCCGACCGAGTTCGAAATCCTGCCGTCCACAGCAGTACTGGGCTGCACGTGCTGCTGCACGAGCGAATCATCAGGCCACCACTTGATTTTGCACTGATCATGCTCAGTCTGCCGATGGTAGTAAACCGACGCGGCCGCAACATCTTTGTGATGATCGCAACTTGCATGTTGACCGTCTTGTTTTTCTTTGCTTTGAAAACCGTCGCCGGTGCGATGGGAGGCGGCGGATACATTCTTTCACCAACCATGGCGGCGTGGGTTCCGCTACTGGTCTTGGGGCCAATCGCCTACGTCCGCCTTCGTGACATTCAATTGGTATGAAACCAGCGGACATTTCGGTTGTTGTTCCAACGTTGAACGAAGCTGAAACAATCGAACGTTGTGTTCAATCGGCTCAACACGCCGGCGCGGAACAGATCATCATTGCGGATGGCGGCAGCATCGACGCAACGGTAGACGCAGCACAGCGGGCCGGCGCAACGGATCTGGTTCATTCCGATCCCGGTCGCGGAATCCAGATGAATCAAGGGGCTGCGCTGGCAACCAACGAAATGATCCTATTCCTACATGCCGACAATCGGTTGAGCGGCGAATGCTTGAATCAAATCTGCGATCATCCGGGACTGGTCTGGGGAGCGTTCCGGCAACGGATTGATGCGCCGCACAACTCCTATCGCGGACTTGAATTTGGCAACGCCATGCGGGTATCGGTCAGAGGCATGCCTTTTGGCGACCAAGCGATCTTTGTGCGGCGAGAAGTATTCGAACAACAAGGTCGATTCGCCGAGCTCCCGCTAATGGAAGACGTCGATTTTTCCCGGCGGATGCGAAAGCTGGCCAAGCCTGCGCTACTTGACGGCCCCGTCATCATCAGCGCCCGGCGCTGGCAAGAAAACGGAATTGTGCGCCAGACGTTTCGCAACTGGATGATTCAGGTTGCCTACAAGTGCGGGGTATCAACAGACCGACTCGCTGAGTTCTATCGGCGCGATAAGCCGGAATGAGAGACCGGACTCTCCCCTTGGGGTTTGGGCGGGATCATCCTGCGCGCGGGTGTGCCCGCTCGTAGACTTGGCGTAGATTTGCGGCGCTGACGTGGGTGTATATTTGAGTTGTCGCCAGACTCTTGTGGCCCAGCAGTTCTTGCACGCTGCGAATGTCGGCGCCCCGATCCAGCAGGTGCGTCGCAAAACTGTGTCGCAACGTGTGGGGACTGGTCCTTGAATCCAAACCAGTGACCGCGATGTACTTTTCCAACATTCTGCCCACGCTGCGAGTCGTTAGAATGCGTCCGAACCGATTGACAAAGACCGGCGCGTCTTGACCGAGCGACTCGGTCTTGGGGTCGCGAATCCGTTTTTTTGCATAGCGATTGATCGCGCGAAACGCATACGATCCCAGTGGGCTGATCCGTTCTTTGCGACCTTTCCCGCGGACGCGGATGATCTGCTGATCGGTGTCGATGTCGCGATCTCGGAGCGCCACCAATTCGCTGACACGCAGTCCGGCCGAGTACATCGTCTCCAGAATCGCTCGATCGCGCAGTCCCATCGTTTCATCCGACGGCGGTGCCAGCAACAGCGAACCAACTTCCTTGTTGCTTAGCACATGGGGCAGCTTGCGTTGGCGACGAGGATTTCGTAGCGGCTTGGCCGGATTGTCGCTGGCGATCCCCTGGCGCATCGCAAACCGGTAGAAACTTCGCAGCGACGCCAGCTTTCTGGAGATCGTAGACCTGGCATAACCTGCCTGCTGCAAAGCTGCTTGAAAAGAACGCAGATCTTGAGGGCTCATCGCGCTCGGGCGAGGAACTTCGCCCCGAGTCTGTTCTAACCACTCGACCAAGCCGAACAGATCTTCTCGGTAGGCTTTGATCGTCAGTTCGGAAGCATTCCGTTCGGTCGCTAAGTACCTTAGGAACTGACCGATGGCGCTCCGCACTAATGAAAGTCCTCGATCGACAAGCTGTCAAACTCTTGGCTGGCCATGTCGTCGTCGACGCTGGGAACCGCGTCACGAATTTTGCGGCTCAACATGGCCGCGTCATACCAAGAAAAATCAAGCTCTGGATTAGCGGCGAATCGGGCAAGTTGACGCAAGGTATCGTCCCGATTTTGGTCGTCAAACAGAAAGATGAATCGCTCTTCCCCTTTGACCAACGCCAATACGTTGATTTCTTTGTCCATGTGGCGTTTGTCCAAACCTGATTGACTTTACGTGGCGGGGCCATTGCTCCGCGCCTGCAATGCTCAATATCGGCTCAGCGGCCACCGCAGGATGAGGTCGCTTTGCTCGCTTCCCCCTCTCGATTCCAGCATTTCGGTGATGTGCAAGTGACAACAGAAATGAACGAAATCATCGCTACGTTTTAAGTAACCCTGCCAACCTCCCGGACGTGCGTCATCGCCTGTTTCAACGTAGTCAGCCAAGCGATTTGTGAAGTATGCGTCATCTCCACGGTACAGCTTGGTGTGGGACAAGACAGGTTTGTGATTTGGCGAGGCTACCGGTTGTACCGGTGAGGGAGGATCGGGAATAAAGTCGGTCGGACTCGGCCACTCGGCTGGCAGCGGCGGGTTCATTTCGACCATTTCACCCCACTGCCCGGCATCGTCGATTGCAACAGCATCATGTGCAACAGCATCGTCGGCGAACGGGTTGTCAAACGGATCCAGGGCGTTTGTTTCCGCTGGAGGCGCAAGGGCAATTTGACCCGGCGCAGCGCGTAGTCCGTTGTTGATTTGAACGCCCTGGCTGAGATCAAACTCGCCCCCGGTTTGCATCACCTGTTGTTCCAAAATCGGTGTTTGCGTCGCTAGCTGGCTGCGGGCAAGTTCAAACTCCGCCTCGCGGGCGATCCGCTTGGGAATCTGTTCCTCGTGATCGGTCCCCCAAGGCAGTCCGTAACCGGCCGGGATTGGGTAAAACCCTTCGTTGGCCGCGTACCAATGGACCGTCATCGCCATCCGGGGCGGGTAGTAGGCCGCGTAATCAGTAACGCTGCCTACGACGATCGCCTCGACCCCCATCTGTTTTGCTAGCTGCTGGAATTCGGCTCCGGTTGTTGGTTCTCCGTAGGCCATGGAGTATTGCATCCATTGCGCCTTGGCGACGCCAACGGGAAGCACCTCGAATCCGGGCACCGCCTGCAACGCAGCGTAATATTTTTCGGCGACCAGATCGGTGTCGACGGTCGGTTCGCTGCTCTGGTTGAAGAACGGCAGCACGGCGATTCGTTGCAACTGCGGAAACGGGTTGTGAATCCGCTCTTGCTGTCGCGTTTCCGGGATCAGCGTGCATCCGGAGAAGAGACCCAGTACCAACAAGATCGTGGTGCGTTGGGCGATAGGAATGAGTTTCACGGCGAAAACCAGCGCAGGGGATGGTGCGCAAAACCTCCACCCCCGGTGCTTAGAGATCGGTCGCTGGCAGTGGGAACTTTACCGATTCGGTAAAGTTTTCCAATTGGCTGACAGGTAATGGCTGACAAGTACTGCGTACGCGTCATCAGTTACCCGGTACTCGGATTTTCGCCGAAAAGGCTACGCGGCGGCCAAACGTGCCGCCACGGCATCCCAATCAACCACATTCCAAAATGCGGAAACATAGTCGGGACGGCGGTTTTGGTAATTCAGATAGTAGGCATGTTCCCAGACGTCCAAACCTAGAATCGGTGTGCCGCCGATACCGGCGACAGCCTGGCCCATCAGCGGGCTGTCTTGGTTTGCCGTGCTGCCAACCTTCAGTTGACCGCCGTCAACGACCAACCAGGCCCAACCGCTGCCGAAACGAGTGGCGGCGGCGGCGGCGAATTGTTCCTTCATCGCATCAACGCTGCCGAATGCTTTGATGATAGCCGCTTCCAGATCTCCGGACGGATTGCCACCTTTTCCAGGTCCCATCACGGTCCAAAACAGTGAATGATTGGCGTGTCCGCCACCGTTATTGCGCACCGCACCTCGCTTATCGTCCGGCACGGCCGATAGATCCGAGATCAAATCCTCGATTGATTTGCCATCCAGATCGCTACCGCTGATCGCGTCATTCACTTTGGTGATATAAGCCTGGTGGTGTTTGGTGTGATGGATTTCCATTGTCCTGGCATCGATGTGCGGTTCCAGGGCATCGTACGCGTAAGGCAGATTGGGCAGTTCGTAGGCCATGATCGTTGGCAGCTCCGTGATTCGGGACATAGACGTTTGGTTTTATCCCTGCACGATAGCGAGCCTACCGACGATCGCAAGTGCCCCCAGGCAAAGGGAAAGAGGCAGGGAAGGCCCTGATGGGCGGGCTTGCCCGCCGCGTCGATGAGCCTCCGAAAGCGCGGTTGGCTATGCCAGATCTGAATTGCTGATCCGGCCCATCAAATAGCTATTCAGGCTGGTCAATACGTGATTGAAGCATTCCGCCAGCTCGCGGCTGCGACGATCACGATTGCGAACCGGCTCCAGGATGACGTGGACATTCGTCTTTTGCAGTCCAGCACTTTCTGGCGTTCCTTCGCGATATTCGCTCATCGTCAGTTCGGCACGAACCCCGATTCGCCGGTCAACGCGACGGCGCCCACCTCGCTGACAACGAACATTCAACTTTAGTGAGACCTGAGATTCCCTAACGTTGATGACTTCCGCGCCGTGATCCGCAATGAATCCGCGCAGCTTATCGATTGCCAAATCACACGGAACGGGAGCAACAATATCGAATTCGCTGCGACCCGCGGACGAATCCGAGTCCAACCAACCAAACCAGCTCTTCTTGGCGATCGAGCTGACGGTAACTGCTTTGTTTCCGTTGCCCAGTTGAATGACTCGATTACGACCATTGTCTTTTGCCTTAAGCAAGGCTCGGTCGGATCTTGCCAAGACCGATTCGGCCGTGTCCCCGGATTGGAACTCCGTGACCCCAAAGCTTGCGGTCACGGGTTCGCCGCCCAGACTAGGTAGCGGTGTTTGTTCCAGAGCTGCGCGAATTGCCTCGGCACGCTTGGACGCGGTCGCGTTGTCACATTTTGGTGTCAGCAATAGAAACTCTTCCCCACCATACCTGGCGACCAGGTCCTGATCACGACTGTGTGAAGACAGGATTTTCGCAAAGCTGATCAGCGCTTCGTCCCCTGCGGGGTGACCATGTACATCGTTCACGCGTTTGAAGTGATCGATATCGCAAATGATCAAACTAAACGTATCGCCCCCCTTCGATGCGTTGCGAGTGTGCTGACGAAGCACCGAATCGAAGTGAGAACGATTGGCTACACCGGTCAGCGGATCACGGGTGGTTTTGTGATGCAGTGATTTCAGTTGTTTCTTCAGGTTCGCTTTTTCAGACAGATCGCGAACAATGATGACGGTCCCCAGGGCTCCACCGGAAGACGTGACCGGAGAAGCTTGAACGCGTACGGGTGTCGGTTCGGCACCAGGCTGTTCGATCAACATAGGACGAGCGATCGCCGAACCGGTGGCCAGACACTCTTCAATCAAACATGGCCCGTCTTCACGACTAGAATCTTGCTCGCGTAAACGCACACACTCGTTGCTCCAACTTTTTCCGACGATCGCTGCGGGTGAAATGTTTGTCAGATCTCGCATTCGATCATTCCATTGTATGATCGTGCCCTCGGTATCAGTGAAGATCACTCCGTCTTTGATATTGCTGACCAAATGTTGATAGAACAGCCTGCTGCTACTTACGCCGGCAGAGTTCGGAGCAGTAATCGGCGGTGATTCCCACATCGAATTCCCGGAACCAGATTTCAATTGGTTGAGCCAACGATCGACGACAGCACCATGCAGAATCTCTGGCTTTTCTTCCAGCATTCGACTGAAATCGATCGCCAACTCCGAATCGAACTGGCTATAGCTTCCATCGATCAGTTCTTGTATCGCCCGCTCGCGACTGAGTGCACCGCGATAGACGCTATCGGTGGTCATCGCATCAAATGCATCGGCGATCGCCAGCATTCGCGACCCCAGTGGCAATTCGCTTCCCCTCGGACCCTCTTCGTCTCGACGGCTATCAAACCAAGTGCCGGTATACAGAACGATATCTAACAATTCGTTGTCGCTGGTGCATCCACGCAAGATTTCGCAGCCCAATTGCGGACAGCAATCCATGACCAGTTGCTCATCGGCGGTCAATCGACCAGGCTTGCGCAGAATTCGGTCAGGAATCCCAATCTTTCCCAAGTCGTGCAGCAGCGCTGCAACCTCAACGCGATCTCGCGTCGCTTCGTCCAAACCAAGCCGCGCAGCCCAGGCTGAACACGATAACGCAACCCGCAAGCAGTGGGCTGCGGTGGGCGCATGCTTCGTTCGCAATGCGTAGTACAGTGACGACGCCATCCCCAAGCGAACAACTGCCAATTGATTTTCGAATCGTGTTTCGCCAACCGGCGTGACGTTAGTCTCTGCGGCAGGCGCAGCACCCTGCAGTCTGGACAGCAAGTGCTTGATTCGTTCCTGTCCTTGTTCCAATGCGGCCACGGGCCCAATGGCACCGACGACCGGAACAACGGCCGGTTCAGAGGCGGCGATGATCGGATTAGAAGGGTTTGTATCGGTCATTCTGTCGATGTGCAGCGCAAATGCGAAGATGGTACGTGATACCCAAATCCTAGGTCATGATTTATCACGAGGCTGAGTGAAAAGCAGGATCGGAACCTTGGCGTTAACGGCAAGCCAGGGGGGAAATCGGGTCGTTTGTGGCAAGAAAAGCCCCGTCTTCCAGCTATTCAGCTCGTTCCTACCACCGGAATGCTTGCGATTACTTCCGTCCCCACCTACCATGAAATTATCGCCCTGTCTCTACTTCTCTTCCTATTCTGGTGTCCGTCGCGTGAGTCTTTCGGAGGTCGATCGCCAACTGCTTCAGCGGTGCTTGGACAAAGCACCACGTGCTTGGGAGGATTTTGTTGACCGTTTTCTTGGGCTGGTCACTCATGTCGCCAACCATGTGGCTTTGACGCGCGGCGAATCGATTGATGCAGCGACGCGAGACGATTTGGTGGCAGATGTATTTCTGACGATCGTCGGTGACGATTTCGCAGTCCTGCGACGATTTCGGCGAAACTGTTCCCTGGCAACCTATTTGACTGTGATTTCGCGCCGGGTGATCGTGCGCCGGTTAATCATGATGCGCCGCGGAGCGATGCCGAACGCGGCCACGGCGTCGAGTTCGAATGTGCAATCCTCGGAGATCGAACCGGCACCAAGGATCGAGAATCAGGAGGAGGTTCAGAAACTGCTGCATCGCCTTGACCCCAAAGAGGCCAACGTGGTCCGCATGTATCACTTGGAAGGGAAGTCCTACGAGGAGATTGGCCAAGTGGTAGGAATGTCTGCCAACAGTATCGGCCCGATGTTAAGCCGGGCCCGTGACAAAATGCGAAACGGTTCGAGAACGTTCGGCCTAGTGCTGCAATGCGAAGCCTGAACCATGTTTGATACTCGTCGGTTCCGCTGGTCGGCGAGCCTTTGGTAAATTTTCGATCGCCGGATGGGTGGCCGAGTGGTCGAAGGCACCAGTCTTGAAAACTGGCGTAGGTTCACGCTACCGTGGGTTCGAATCCCACCCCATCCGCTGCTCTGCTGGGGCGAATGTCAAACTCGGATGTCGTCCCGCAGAGGTGGCGGGAGGCAATACACGCCGGTACACTCTGCTGCGGCATTGCTTTATCGCCAGTTCAACCGCAACCAGTTCAACCGTACCGGATGTGCCCGTGAGTCAGGTCACCAAGATCGAACACCCATTGGTCGAACATCATCTGTGCACGGTCCGCGATCGGGCGACGCCGCCGAGCGAGTTTCGATGCCGCGGTGCAACGACTTGGCGGTCTTGGTTGGTGTGGATGCAACGCGAGATTTTGCGGTCGCCCCGATCACGATTCGAACGCCGCTGGCCGACGCTCGCCTGTCACCATCTTTCGGTACGGATTGGACTGGTACCCATCCTACGCGCCGGGCTGGGAATGGTCGATCCGCTTGCAAAGCTCTGCTGCCCGATGCGGCGGTCTGGCATTTGGGGTTGTATCGCAATGAAGAAACGGCCGAACCGGTCGGTTACTACGACAAACTGCCCAACAGCGGTGCACCGAATGTCGCGCTTGGTGCTCGACCCAATGTTGGCCACTGGCGGATCGGTTGAATTGGTGATCCGTCGTCTGCAAAGTTGGGGAGTCGACGAAATCCGCGTGCTCAGCATCATCGCATCCCAAACCGGCGTCGATCGAGTTGGTCGAGATTTCCCCGACGTGAAAGTATTTGTCGCTGCGATCGATCCAGTTTTGAACGACGCAGTCATTCATCGTTCCCGGACTTGGCGATGCGGGCGATCGCATTTTCGACACGCCTCAACAAGGGTAGCTAAGGGAGATGCAACCAAGATTGATTTGCGTTTTGGGGCTGTTTGTATTCATCGCTCTGGCCTGGTTGATCAGCCGTGATCGACGTCGCTTTCCAGTCCGCGTCGTCGTCGGCGGCTTGGCGTTGCAATTGGTCCTGGCATTTCTTGGTGTTGCGGACCGTCATAGGCGGGTGTAGTCTTCGATGCGCATTGGCGATGGGTTTCAGGTGGTGATGGAATTCCGTCAGCGCGGGCAGCGGATTTGTATTTTCGGACAACGATTCGCTGCTAAGCACTTTCGCGTTTGGTGTTCTGCCGACGGTGATCTTCTTTTCGTCGCTGATGAGTGTGCTGTATTACCTCGGCATCATGCAGCGATTGGTATGGGCGATGGCCTGGGTGATGCGATTCTCGCTTGGCACCAGCGGCGCGGAAACCTTGGCCGCCGCAGCCAACGTCTTTGTCGGACACACCGAAGCGCCGCTGGTTGTCAAACCCTACTTGGCAACGATGACTCGCAGCGAATTGTGCGCGATGATGACCGGCGGTTTTGCCACCGTGACCGGCGGATTGCTGGGCGTCTACGCCGGAATGGGAATCAACATCTCGCATCTGTTGACCGCTTCGGTGATCAGCGCCCCGCGGCGCTGTTGATCGCCAAAGTGATGGAACCGGAAACCGAACCGGAAAAGGTCTCCGCGGAAATGCATCTTTCGCCGCCCAGCGACCACGTCAACGTGATCGGAGCGGCGGTCGAAGGAGCCAGTGACGGGATGAAGCTGGCGCTGAATGTCGGCGCCATGCTGATCGCGTTTTTGGCTTTGCTGGCCCTGATCGATGTGATCCTGGGATGTCGGATGCTCAGTTGATCGGGTTGGTCGATGCAGACGAAGACCCATGATCACGCTGGGAGTGATTCTTGGCTACGCCTGTTGGCCGCTGGCTTGGCTGCTGGGAATTCCCGCAGCCGAGTGCATGGAAGCGGGGCGATTGATCGGATTGAAAACCGTCGCCAACGAATTCATCGCCTACGACCAGCTTGGCAAAGCGACGATCGGTGAAGGAGGGCTTGAGCCAGCGGACCGTCGATGTCCTGACCTACGCGCTGGCCGGCTTTAGCAATTTCGGCGCGATTGGAATTCAAGTCGGCGGAATCGGCGGATTGGAACCGTCGCGCAAAGACGATCTGGCCCAACTCGGATTGCGAGCGATGTTCGGCGGACTGTTGGCCTGCTGCATGACCGGCGCGGTGGCCGGCTTACTGCTATGACGGCCAATCAGGGTCAGGCTGTACCGCGAATCTCTATTGCTCTTGATGCCTAACCGTTCACTCTCTACTAAATCGATGATCCGCACTCGTTTTGCCCCCAGCCCGACCGGTTACCTGCATATCGGCGGCGTCCGCACCGCGCTTTTCAATTGGCTGTTGGCCAAACAATCGGGCGGTCAATTCATTCTGCGAATCGACGACACCGACCAACAACGCAACGTCGCCGAAGCGTTGCAGCCGATCTTAGATGGCTTTCGTTGGCTGGGAATGGACTGGGACGAAGGGCCAGAAGTTGGTGGGCCCACGAACCCTACTATCAATCGCAACGTGCCGACAAGCACCAAGCGGCGGCCGAACAACTGCTGGCCAGCGGTCATGCCTATCGCGACTACGCGAGACCCGAAGAACTGAAAGCAGCTGCGCGACGCAGCGGAGAAAAACAAAGAACGGTTCTTTTATGACCGGCGCTGGATGGCGGAAACCGATGAACAGGCAGCTGCATTCGAAGCCGAAGGCCGACCGAAAACCGTTCGCCTGAAGATGCCACGTGAAGGCGAATGTGTGATCCACGACTTGGTCCGCGGTGAAGTTCGGTTCGACTGGGACAAAGAACAAGACACCGTGATCCAACGACCCGACGGAAGCTGTTTGTATCACCTGGCCAGTGCGATCGACGACCACGATCTTGAATATCACCCATGTTGTTCGCGCCGAAGAACATCTTACCGAACACGCCGCGGCAGATCTTCATTCTCGATTCACTTGGATACGAGCGGCCAGAGTTCGCCCATCTGCCCTATGTTGCCGAACCGGGTGGATCGGCCAAGCTGAGCAAACGAAAGCTGGCCAAGTACCAGCAGAACAAAGACTTCGCACAGCTGCTCAACCATGGCCAAGCGATCGCCCAGCGTTGCGGCATCGCAACCGATGCTGACACGTTCAATCCGGTGATCATCGACTTCTATCGCGAGATCGGATTCGATCCCGACGCGATCTTGAATTACTTGGTGTTGCTCGGCTGGTCGTTGGATGGCGAAACCGAGAAGTTCACGGTCGATGAAATGATCAAGCACTTCAGTCTTGATCGAGTGAACAAGTCACCTGCATCGTTTGACCCTAAAAAATTGTTGGCGTTTCAAGCGGATGCGTTTGCCGCCATGCCATTGGAAAAACGCATTGAGTTGGTCAAACCGTTTGCACAGCGGGCTGGCTTATTGGATTCGCCCGATGCCGAGTCAAAGTTAACGGCGGTCGTTGCAGCGGCCAACGATCGCATGAAGATGGCCGGCGACATCATTGACTTTGACTATTTCTTTTTCGATCAGATCGAGTACGACGAGAAAGGTTTCAACAAACGGATTTGCAAACCAGAAAACGCTCGTGATCTGCTGCAAAAACTTGCGCGACCATTTGTCACAGGTTTCCAGTTTTAACAGTGAAGCGGTCGAAACTGCCGTCGAACGATTTCTGTGCGTCAGCGGGAATTGAATTGAAGGATGTCATTCACGCGATCCGCATTGCCACAACCGGCAAGCCGGCCGGTTTTGGAATGTTCGAAACGCTTGCGATCTTGGGTCAAGAAAAAGTGGTCAGCCGGATCGATCAAGCATTGAAGCGAGCAGCGACAATCTGTGCGGGTGTTTGATTTGGTGGGGACGGATAGAATATGGTCGGTGCGATTCGACTTTGATTGCACTGTACAGTCCTCGACGCAAACTTGCCTCGAGCCCAAACTTGCCTCGGAGCTCGACAAACTTGCCTCGAGCCCAAACTTGCCTCGCGAACAACTGATCCGATGAAAATCTTCACACGTTTTGTTTGCCGATTCGAAACCTTTTGCCTGTTAGTGATCTTGGCCACCATCGGTTGCCGGTCCAAGCAGGCGGAACAGGCCGCCGAATTCGAACCGAACCTGGTTCATACAGTCAAATATGAAATCCAAAAAGATTTTTCGATGGATCAAGCATCGCAGGACGCGACTTGGGTCGTGACCAACTTGTTTGGTACGCCGGACGAACCAACGCTGCCAGCTGTCGTGGCCGAAGACCCGGATTTGGCTGCGGTCGTTCGTAATGAAGCGCTTGACTGCGCGCATCGGGGCCCAAGGGCGCGGAGGGACGTGGATTGTTTCGCAAGCACTGCGTTGTTTGCCACGGCATAACAGGCAATGGCCGAGGCCCAACCGCCGCGGTTCAAGTACCCTATCCGCGTGACTATCGCATGGGGCTGTTCAAATTCAAATCGACGCCTCGAGGCGTTAAGCCGACGCGCGAGGACTTGGCTCGCTTGATCGCATAACGGCATCGGGGGCACGGCAATGATCAAGATCCCCGCTCTAACCGACGCAGACGTTGACGCCTTAGTCGACTATGTCATTTATTTGTCTTGGCGAGGCGAATTGGAAAGAAGGATCATCGACGATGCGATCTACGAACTGGACTTGGCCGGTGGCGACCGGATTCTCAATACAGAGCTTGCGACTCGCCTTGCGGCGAATCCCGAATTGAGCCAGCAGCTGGACGCCGTGCTTGAAGAAACAGACGGTGAGCAGTTGTCGCAGTACGAAGACTATCTTGAATTCGAATCCCGCCTGTCCGCCAATCCCAATCTGAAGTCTCGATTGGAAGCTGCATCGGGTGACGATGAGTCACTGGCAGATGACCTAGAGATCTTTGAATCGTATCAAGGAACTTGCCGAGGAATTAGCCGAAGATCAAGAGTTGGCCGCAACCTTGGCAGACGCGTTGAAAGTGACTTCGGGCGACGAACTAAGCGAATATGAAACGTACGTCGAATCTTGGGAGATCATTCAAGACTTTGCCGTCGAGATCGGAGAATCTTGGTTGGAAGCCAGCGAAGAAGTCTTGGAGGTTCCGGAGCCGCCCGCCGACATTCCGGTCGCCGAATCGAGTAGCGACGTAGTCGAAGTTCCGTGGCTGGGAAACAAGCGGATGAATTCGAAGCGTCGGTCAAACGAGGCCAAGAATTGTTTGTGGGCAAGATTGCCGCTTGCAGTAAGTGCCACGGCGAAACTGGGATGGGAAATGGACAAACAACCGACTACGACGATTGGACCAAAGACTGGACTTCGCGGGTTGGGCTGAAGCCAGAGGATCACGACTCGTTGATTCCTTTGCTCGCCCGAGGCGCCTTGCCCCCCAAGAACGCGATTCCAAGAAATTTTGCTGAAGGTGTCTATCGGGGCGGCGGAAGCAGCGAACAACTCTACCGCCGGATCACGCAAGGCATTGATGGAACACCGATGCCGGCCGCGACCTTTGTCGAAGGTCAGTTCGAGCAACAGGACGTTTGGCACCTGATCAACTTCATTCGGTCGCTGGAAAAGACCGAACCGTCTGAGACTGTGGAGACTGAATCCGAATGAGCGACTCACCGGAAGAGAAGCGGGAATCTAAGAATTTCATTGAGCAAGCGATCGACGCGGATCTGGCAAACGGCCGATTCGACGGAGTCTTCACCCGGTTTCCACCCGAGCCAAACGGCTACCTGCATATTGGACATGCGAAAAGCATCTGCTTGAACTTCTCGCTAGCCAGCCGCCTATGGCGGAACATGCAATCTGCGATTTGACGACACGAATCCGACGAAGGAAGAATCGGAGTATGTCGAATCGATCATGGACGATGTTCGCTGGTTGGGATTCCAATGGGACAACTTGCATTATGCCAGCGACTACTTTGATCAATTGTATGAATGGGCCGAGAAACTGATTGGCGAAGGACACGCGTACGTTTGTGAACTTTCTGGCGAACAGACGCGGGAGTATCGGGGTACGCTGACAGAACCGGGCAAGAACAGTCCCTACCGGGATCGGTCGCCGGCCGAAAATCTGGATCTGTTTAGGCGTATGCGAGATGGTGAATTCGATGATGGATCACGAACCTTACGCGCGAAAATCGACATGTCGTCACCGAATATGAATTTGCGAGATCCGGTGATGTATCGGATCCTTCGTGCAACACATCATCGCACCGGCGACAAGTGGTGCATCTATCCGATGTACGACTGGACGCATGGCCAAAGTGATTCAATTGAAGGAATCTCGTTCTCGATTTGCACGTTGGAGTTTGAAAACCATCGACCGTTGTACGACTGGTTTTGTCAGAAATTGGGGATCCACCATCCGCGTCAAATCGAATTTGCGAAGTTGAAACTCAGCACGCTGCTGATCGGGAAACGACACATGTTGCAGATGGTCAAGGAAGGCTTGGTCACCGGTTGGGACGACCCACGAATGCCAACCTTGCGTGGCTATCGGCGTCGCGGCTACACCGCCGAATCCATTCGGAATTTTTGCACCGACGTCGGTGTCGCCAAATTCAACAGTACGATCGATATTGTGCGGCTTGAGAATTCAGTTCGCGAGCATCTGAATCGAATTGCACCGCGCCGGATGGCAGTTCTGGATCCAGTCAAATTGACGATCACGAACTGGCCGGAGGGAAAGGTCGAAATGACCGAGGCGATCAACAATCCGGAAGATTCCGGGGCCGGAACGCGACAGGTTCCGTTTTCGGGAAGTCTGTGGATCGAGCGAGACGATTTCCGCGAAGAGGCACCGCGGAAGTTCTTTCGGCTGAAGAAAGGAGGGGCCGTGCGTCTCCGGGCGGGATACATCATCGATTGTACTGACGTTGTTAAAGACTCCGATGGCAACATCATCGAGATTCTTTGCACGTACGATCCCGATACGAAGAGCGGCGCTAGCACGTCGGATCGCAAGGTAAAGGGAACGATTCACTGGGTCAGTGCCGAGCATGCGACTGAGCTTGAAGTGCGTCTGTACGATCGACTCTTTACGGTTGAGAATCCTGGTTCACCGGAGGAAGGGAAGACATTCGTTGACTACCTGAATCCTGATTCGCTAAAGGTAGTCAAGGCTTTTGGTGAAGCTGCTTTGGCGAATTCAAATATCGGCGACCGTGTTCAGTTCGAACGTTTGGGCTACTACGTTGTCGATCCCGATAGTGTCGAAGACCATTTGGTTTTCAACCGTATCGTTCCGCTTCGCGACACCTGGGCCAAGGTTCAGGCGAAGAGGCTAAGCATTCGGGACCCACAGTGACTGACCAAGCTCCGCTAGTTCCTTGTCTCCGGGCTTTGATTCGAACATAGGGAGGGATGAATTTCGCTCGATCAGCAAACGTGCCACGCCCGGCGTCGGGTTTGGCGTGCATCGGCTCACTGAGATCTTCGATCACGAACCCCGACCGACAGATGCCGCCGATCAGTTGTTCCCAACGATGCAAGAATTCAACGGCACCTTGCTCTCGCAACCGACGACTTGATGGCGACGTCGAACGTCGATGGCGGTATCGGCGATCCACGATAGTAGGCGTGCTCGATTGCGTAACCTTCGCGGATCGGATCAACAGCACTCTGTAGGCTGGTCGGTTGTTTGTGTTGGCTGATGTAAATTCCTCCAGCGCGAGTCACGCGGGCGACTTCAGCGAAGACGGGTGCAGTATCGGGCACGTAACAAGTACTGACTGGGTGAATCACGACGTCGAATTCACCCTCCTTTAGCATCGACAGATCTTCCATGGATGCTTCGAAGAGCCGCAGCGAGTATCCGCGTTCCGCAGCCACCTGGCGGTCCAGCTCCAGCATCGCTCCGCTCAGATCAACGACCGTTACCTGAGCTCCGGCCGCGCAATAGAGCGAACTTTGTCGCCCACCGCCCGCTGCCAGACACAACAGATTCTTTCCTTGGATCGACGGCCCCAACCAACCGGCGCCGTCAACGGTCGCCAGCGGATTGGCAAGTTCCTGGTCGCTGGCCGGGCGGCAGAGTGGATCGCCGCTCGCCGCCATTGCGTCGTAGACTTTCCGGTTTGTACCAAGAATAGGGTCGTTGTTCATTGGTTCACTGGGGCCGCGGAATCGACCCGAAATGGTGGATAACTGTACAAAAGTGGTCAATTTCCAGCATAGCTGCCGAATTATGACCGATCGGTGGGAACTTTGGCCGCTGCCGGGGCATCGGATCGTTATCGAAAGCAACGAGTGCTGTCGGTTTAGTTATGATGCCCGTCGACCTCGTTTGCGATGGGCCTGGAATCCCCCGTATGGAAACCTGCACGGGAAACTCAAAAGACCGCATTAGGCGGTCAAGCGATCGTCAGAACAAATGTCAATTCCTTCAGATCTACTGGATCAACTGCTGACGGGGTATTTGGATAATGCCCTCAGTCCTGATGAACGCGTTCGCGTCGAAAGCCTGCTGCAAACGGACCAACAAGTGGCCGCCGAGCTGGCCGAGCTGCGTCAATTGCAAGCATCGCTTAGGTCGATCGCAGATTCCGATTCGTCAGTCAAACTTGACGCGGGGTTCGCCGATCGTGTTCTGGGTGCAGCCGTCGATCGGGCCAGAACCGAGGGTCTAAGCGACAATCATCCATTGGTTCTGCTGGCTGACCAACGAAGCGTTTCAACACCGACCGCCCAGCAGTCGTTTCCGTATCGTTACGCTGCAATCATGATTGGCTTGGCTGCGTCAATCACGATCGCTGTTTTGGTTTTACGGCCCGAACAAATTGAAGGTGATCCGAATCCAAGGGCGGAAGCAATTGCTAAGCTTCAGTCCGAAACTGGCAGCGATACCGCACCGATGGAGCCCAGCGATCTGGTTGATCCATCGATGGAAGCGATTGCCAGTTCACCCGAACCTTCGGCACCGGAACCTGTGGCGTCTTCGATCGCGTCGGTCGCTCCGGAGAGCCCCGTAAATGCTGAGCCGATGATTACTGAATTCACGGAAAACGGGGCGTCACCTGCTGGTGCGATTGCGGCGACACCGATGCCCGACCAGCCCTTTAACAAGGCTCCCCGCCTGAAGCAACAGAATCACTCAACCCAACAACCGGCCATTCAGTTGGGAGTGATTTTGGTTCTGGATGTTCGCTTGACGGTCGCGGGACGCATGGAGGACGCGATTTCCGCTTCGATGCGGGTCGCTGGATTGGATCAGGCAAGCGAAAAGGAACTACCGAATGATCTAGTGGACGCCATTGCAGGCCAGGAAAATGGCCTGGCTGTCGATGACGATGTCACGGTCATGTACCTGCAAGCATCTGCGAAAAAGTTGGATCGATTCTACTTGAGCCTGATGTCGGATCAGGTCGGTATCGGCTCGGTCGGCATGTCGCTGGCGACGAACACGCCGATCCTAAAATTGATCGACTCAATTTCGCCTGATCCAACAACCGTTCGACACGCCGGTACAGCTTTGGAACTGTCGGGTGATCGCGGGATCGTCAACGGACTGGTCGGGGCATTGAGTCAGCTAAAATTCGCTCCACTCAGTCGAGAAGCGGCCGGCGCGATGTCGCCAAGCGGGCCCGACGAACCCTCGCAAATCTTGCTGTTGATCCGCTGAATTCGAGAATTCGTTATACCGCCGCTCTGGCGACATTACTCGCGGCGCAAAAAAACAGCCTGGTGGTCCGAGAGGGAGTGCCAGGAGAAATCGAATGCGCAGCCGTTAAATTGCGATCCTCAATATCCTGTACACCCCATCTCGAGCCACCAGGCGGGACTTCTTGGAGCCACCAGTTCGGTCGTCTCGAACCACTAGGCGGGTCGCCTACCCCCAGCGGCTCACCACTCTAGTTGATCCGAAGAATCATGCGACCCTGGATAGGACAATATCGAGGGTTTTTCTGAGTGCCGCGCCACTGGAACGCAGTCCCTGGACTTCTTTGGGCCAGAGGTCTATTTCCATGCGTTCAATCACGCCGCCGCAACCAACAACGGTGGGAACCGACAGCGCCACATCGCGGATTCCGTAGCAACCCGACTGAACGCTGCTGACCGGTAACACAGAACGTCGGTCGAGAGCAATTGATTCGATCACGTCACGAATTGCGATCCCAACCGCGAACCCAGCGCCTCCCTTTCGCTTGATCACTTCGGCGCCACTACCTCGTGTGCGAGCAAACAGCTGGCTGGCAAGACTCGGATTCCAACCGGGGTACTTGTCCAAGGGCAATCCAGCGATCGTTGCGCTGCTCCAGATTGGAACCATCGATTCGCCATGTTCGCCCAAGATCAATGCATTGGTTTGCGTCGGCGGTGAATTTAGTTGCTCGGAAATCAAAGCGCAAAACCGAATCGTATCCAGTTGCGTGCCCAAGCCGATGACTTGGTCAACCGGCAGATCGAGCTTTTCAGCGGCGACATAGGTCAGAATATCGACAGGGTTGCTGACGACCAAGACTTTGGCGGTTGGCTTCACGCCAGCCGCCTTTACATCGTTCAAGATCTGTACGAACAGGTCCGTGTTGCGATTGATCAAATCGAGTCGCGATTCATCCGGCTTGCGGCGTAGGCCCGCAGTGATACAAATCACATCACTTGATGGGATGTGTTCGTAACCGCCACCGGTGATGATCTGATCGGCGACACTGGGGCCGCCGTGCTGCAAATCCAACGCTTGGCCGACAGCCAATTCCTGGTTGACGTCCAGCAATGCGATTTCTCGCGCGATTGCACCACATTGCAGTGCGAATGCGGCGCACGAACCGACCAGTCCGCCCCCGCCTATGATCGATACTTTCATTTCCTGACTTCCTGGTTGCTGTTTCTATCTTCGCGTTTGCGGTGGTTACGAATGTTTGTTTAGATTGCCACAAGCGGGCGAGCCTAGCCACATCGGACGCCGCTACGCCTTCATCTGACGAATCACTTCATCAGTAATCGCCTTGACCAACGCTTCTTCGCTGACACCCGTTGCCGGTGTCGTGCTGTCGTCGCTCTTCAACGATGGTGGTGCCGGAAATGCTCGCCGTTCCACTCCCGACTCTGCCCACGAATCGCGGAAAATATCGTTGGCACAGATGTCACAATTTTCGTACTCCGACGTGTTGCGAGGATCCTTGAATCCCCACTGCTCCTTCAAATCCAACAACTCTTGTGACTTCTGCCCGCTCAAGAACGACACGTTGCCCAACTGTTTGGCCAACATCAGCATCCGACAGTACGAATCCAAGATCTCCGTCCACCAGTAAGCTTGCTCGACCGATTCGCCGTAACTGACGGTTCCGTGGTTGGCCAAAATGATCACATTGGTGCGATTGACGAACGGAATGATCGTATCGGCGAAACTCTGGCCACCCGGCGTTTCGTATTTCGTGATCGGGACATCACCCAGAAAAACTTCAACTTCCGGCAAGATGCACTGTGGGATCGGCTCGCGGGCAATCGCGAAGGCAGTCGCATGTGGCGGATGACAGTGAACAACACTCTTGATGTCCGGACGCTGCTTGTAGATCTCCAGATGCAGCAGAGCCTCGCTGGAGCGTTTCTTACGACCGGAAATCTGTTTGCCGGTCATGTCGACCGTCGATATATCGTCGGGCTTCAGAAAGCCTTTGCAGTGAAGTGTCGGAGTGCAGAGAACTTCGTTCTCGCTGACACGAACAGTGATATTGCCGTCATTGGCCGCGGCAAATTGCCGGTTGTAGATTCGTTTGCCGATATCGCAAATGTCTTGTTTGATTTTGTGCACGTTTTGCATGAATGTTTCCTCGTTGTGAAAGTCGCGGCTCGGTCCGCGAAGCAGTGTTCGCTTGTTAGTTCAAATCAACTTGGTCCAATAACGCGACAATGGACGCGTCGAGCGGTTTGATGTCTGGCCGAAAAGGCTGTGCTGACTCGGGGCCCTCAGCCAATGCCACCAGATCGCCGATTCCACCGCCGCATAGATCCCAAGCAACGACCGTATCGCCACCTAGCGGTTGATCATCGATTCGGTCGATGGAATCGACCGTTTCGACGCATCGCAACTGTGCCGCCTCCAGCGACGGATGGAACCGAGCCAAAGTGACGGTGCCGATCGTGCGGGCAATCTTCATTCTTAGCGGGCTCCCAGTTGTGAGATTTTGACGACCGTGTTCACGGCTGCCGGGATATTGAATCGTTTCATGTCCAAGACCCAAACCGTTGGATCAAGCTCGGTAGCGAACCGTTCGGCGTCGGTAATCGAGGTGATCATCGCAGCCCGGTGTCCACCGGTTATCTGTTTGTACGTTTCGCTGGCTGGTGCTTCGCTCAGGATGATCTTCGTCGTTCCGAGTTCCACGCCCCGTCGTTGCAGTTGTTGAAGTATCGCCTTGGCTCGCTCCGGGGCGTCGCTGTCAACAATGTCTAAATTCGCTGTCTCGGTCGTCGTCGTTATGGATTCGTTCCGTCGCTGGATCGCAATCCCGCGCCGGCGGGCTTCATCGCGGGCAGCCGGGGTAACCACTGCGGACTTCGCGATGATCAGTTGCCCACTTTCGTGCTGTTCGATCGTTTCTAGGGTGACAAGGCGTGGGTCGGTGTCCGTTGTTGGTTGTTGCAAACGGGCGATCACCCGACGTACAAGTTCCGCCACTTGTGCCGCATCGATCGTCGTGTCGTTCCCTTTTGCATCGTTTGTCATCTCAGGTCAGTCCACGATCCCAGCAACACTCCAGCGAGCCGGGGTTGAATCGTTGTTCGTCAGTTCCCGGGCGTATGATCCATCGCTGGTCACCATCACGCGGTCACCTGTTCTGGCTCCGAATCGGTCGAGCGCAATCAATGGCGGGCCATCTGGTCCATCATCTACCAATAGCGGCTGGATAATGATCAAGCGTTGGCCGGCAAAGCTTTCATGTTTGACGGTCGCGCGAGTCGTTCCGAGCACAGTTGCGGGTTGCATGCTTAGACAACCCTCAATTCGTCAACCATGCTGCAACGTCGTTCGCGAGTAAAGGTGGTCGGCGTGGTGACGCCCTCGCCGGTCGGCCCGGCGATCGAGAAAGAGAGATATCCTTCGCCACCAAGTCCGAGGGCTGCCATGCAAGGCCCATTCTTGACATACAGTGTCGTGTCCAACTCACGGCCCATCTTTGTCATGTTGCGTACATTCCGTGAGTGGATGATCGCGGTGTGACCGAATCCATGCTCGTATTTCTTCGCCAACTCAATCGCATGATCGACATCGCGTGCTCGAACGAATGGCATGAACGGCATCATTTGTTCGACGCTAACGAATGGGTGATGCTCATCGGTCTCACCGAACACTAACTCTGTGCCATCGGGAACGGAAACGCCCGCGGCTTGAGCCAGGACCGCAGCATCTTTGCCAAGCAGTTCCTTAGCCGCAGCATCGTGCTGATCGTCGCCGACCTTGACAATCGCTTTGCTGGTTAGCTTGGCGATTTGAGCAGCGTTCAATTCAATTGCGCCGGCGCGTTCGCATTGCCGCCATCATTTCGTCGAACACACTTTCGACAACGAATACTTCCTTCTCGGCGATACACAGAAGATTGTTGTCGTAGGCTCCGCCTTGGATGATACAGCGTGCGGCGTTATCAAAGTCCGCCGTTTCATCGACCACCACCGGTGGATTGCCCGGTCCAGCGACGATCGCGCGTTTGCCGCTATTCAGCGCCGCGCGACCGACTGCCGGTCCACCGGTGACGCAGATCAAGGCAACGTCGCGATGTTTGAACAACGCCTCGGCGGATTCGAGTGTCGGTTCGGCGATCACGCAAATCAGGTTGTCGATCCCAACTTCGCGAGCGATTTCTTCGTTGAATCGTCGAACCCCTTCGGTGGCGACCAGTTTTCCGGACGGATGAGGATTGACGACAACCGTATTTCCGCCAGCCAACATGCTGACCGCGTTGCCGGTGATGGTTGGCAACGAGTGAGTGACTGGCGTGATGGCGCCAATGACTCCGAAAGGTGCTCGTTCGATGACGGCTAGCCCATGGTCGCCGCTAAAGCATTTTGTTTCCAAAAACTCGACGCCAGGTGTCTGCTCGCCAAGGGTTCGCAGTTTATCGATCTTGTGTTCGGGGCGTCCGATCTCCGTCTCTCGCATCTCCATCAAGCCGAGTTCTTCGCAATTGTCGATCGAGACACGACGAATGATGTCGATCACTCGCTTGCGATCTTCCAACGTGCAACGTCGAAATTTCTCGAACGCACCGCGTGCGGCAGTGACGGCTGATTCGGCGTCGTAAAAGACTCCGTGCTGGCCACCAGAGTTGTGTGCGGCTGCCATTTCCCTTGGGCATCGGGCCGACTTCGGCCAGCACCTGAGCGACTACGTTGCGGATGATGTTTTCGTCTAGTTGCATGATTGGGGTCTCTTTCTTGGTCGCCTCTCGCTGGGGGAGAAGCGGCGGGAGATTTTCGTCTTACTATTCGGTTCTCGAATAGACATTCGTTTTTTCGATGTGAACTGTGTCCACGATGCCGATGATGACCGCGTCGATCGGTAGCTCTTTTGTCTCCGGTGTTAATCGTGCGCTGCTGCCCTGCGTGATCAAGACAAAGTCCTCTTCACCCGCACCCAGCGTGTCGACTGCGATAAATGTGCGGCCGGTCGTTTCCAACGTCTTGCGTCGCTTGCCTTCCAATCGGAAAGGTTCGACCACCAGCAACTTGTGACCGGTCATTGATCCGATCTTCTGAGTACTGACAACCGATCCGGTTACTTTTGCAATGAACATTTGTGATCGCTCTTTTCTTTCTAAGCCTGAACCGTACGGGTCGCGTTCAACACTTCGACGCACTGGCGTGCGACGATCACCTCTTCGTTCGTCGGGATCACCCACAATTGTGTGCGACTAGACGATGCATGGAACGTCGATTCACCGGCGGCCGTTTCGTTGGCTGCCAAGTCAATTTCGATTCCCAATTCTGCCAAGTTTGCACAGACGCCGGCACGGATCGCCGCTCCCTTTTCACCGATGCCGCCGGTGAACACGATCGCATCAACACCACCCATCGCCACAATCATTCCACCCATGTGTCGGCGGATCTCTTGCACGAATACATCCAACGCCAATTGTGACTTTTCGTCGCCAGCGGCCGCGGCCGTTTCCAGATCGCGAATGTCGCCACTGTTGTCGCTGATTCCCAACAGGCCACCGTGGCTTGCTAAATGAGACAACGCTTCGTCCAGTGTCATGCCCGTCCGTTGCATCACCAGTGGCAGTGCGAACGGGTCAAAGTCGCCGACACGATTGTTTTGTGGAAGACCCGTTTGGGGCGTCATGCCCATGGTGGTCATCACACTCTGTCCATCTTGGATTGCCGTCAGGCTACTGCTGCCGCCAAGATGGCAAGAGATCACTCGAGCGTCATCACGACCTAGTAATTCGGCTGCACGCGTGGCGATGTAACGGTGACTTGCCCCATGAAACCCGTACTTGCGAATTTGAAATTCGTCCGCCCACTGGCGAGGAATCGCATATTCGCGACGTGCTGCGGGTATCGTTCGGTGAAAATCAGTTTCGAAAGCAGCGATCAATGGCAAATCGGGATATCGTTCCTTCAACAACTTCATCGCCGCGATGTAGGGTGGATTATGCGCCGGCGCGGCCGCATTCATTTCAGCCATTGCTTCCAGCACATTGTCGTCAACCTGAAACACACCGGAGAGTCGTCCGCCGTGAACCGCCTTGAATCCGATCGCGGCAACTTCGGATGCATCTTTCAATGCACCATGTTCGGCATCGGTCAACTGTTCCAAGCAAGCGGCGACCGCAACACCATGATCTGGCACTGCCATTGTCCGCTCATCCGTCCAATCGCCGATCTCGACAGCGCACAGACTTTCGACTCGTCACCAATTCGTTCGACCGATCCGCGCAAGACATCGCTCGTCGGTCATGTCGAACAAACGATACTTGAAGCTGGTCGATCCGAGATTGGCTACAAGGATTTGCACGGGGGTTCCGAAGGGTAGAGGAATTTGCCTCGAACCTGTTGACAACGTCGCAGTGGTGTCGTCAGGACTGACAGGCTGAAAGCCTAATCCACGGTCCGACTGCTGGTTCGAACAGGCAGTTAGGCCAAAAAAGCTTTTTCCAAGCCTTCCGATGGACGCGGGATGATGTGGCTGCTGAGCAGTTCACCAACTTGCGAAGCTGCGGCAGCACCCGCTTCGACTGCGGCACGTACGCTGCCGACGTCGCCACTTACAACCGTCGTGACCAATCCGCCACCGACATCGATTCGCTTGACGATTTCGACGTTGGCTGCTTTTGCCATCGCGTCTGTCGCTTCGATCAAAGGCAGCAAGCCTTTGGTTTCAATCAATCCAATTGCATCATTCATAGTTTGTTCTTTTTCGTTTAGGTGATTGGAGGTTCGTAGTGAGCACCACTACTTTTTTGCTGCAGGTGTTTTCAGGACTTTCTGCAAGTCATCATGAGGTCGTGGAATGACCTGCACGCTGACGACTTCGCCGACTCGGCCAGCCGCAGCTGCACCGGCATCGGTTGCCGCTTTGACTGCCGCGACATCGCCAGTGACGAACGCGCTGACCAGGCCGGCTACCGACCTTGTCCCAGCCTAGGAATTGAACATTTGCCGCTTTCATCATCGCGTCGGATGCTTCGACCAAGGAAACGAACCCCTTGGTCTCAATCATGCCGAGCGCTTCACTGATCTTTGCCATCTTTGAAACTGCCTTCGAAAAGGGAGGGAAAAATGCCTGTCGAACGAGTTGTCCGACCGGCGTGTAACTACTGTTTGTTTTTGCAGCCGCAGCCGTCCTTCTTCAGGATCACTTTGGTTGCGGCATCCAGATTGCAGGCATTGCCTTCATCGGTATCGATGTGGACCTCTAACTTTGAAGTTTCGTCGGCTCGAACCAACACATCGTCAAACGTCATCGTGCAATCAGGGCTGACGACTTTTAGCTGCATCATGTCGCCATTGGCCACGCCGTAGTGAGCAGCATCGGATGGATTCATATGGACGTGTCGCGCGGCGCGGATCACACCTTGATCCAGCTGGACGCTGCCAACGGGACCGACCAACACGCAACCGGGTGTGCCTTCGATTTTGCCGCTGTGGCGAACCGGCGCGTCGATACCAAGTGAAATGGAATCGGTCAGGGCCAATTCGACTTGACTGAATGGTCGGGTCGGGCCGAGCACGCGGACATTGGGAAGCATCCGGCGACGCGGACCAACCACCATCACCGATTGCTTGGCCGCATAGAACCCGTCTTGGTACAGATCTTTATCTGGCTCCAGTACGCTGCCGGGGCCGAACAGAATTTCGACGTGCTCGTCGGTCAAGTGGCAATGCCGCGCCGAAATGCTAACCCGTAGGTTAGGTTTGCCATTGACCCAGCCGGGCGGATCGCCGCTCGGCCTAGCGAAAGGCGTGTGAGTGGGCTGCGGCGCAGCGGCTGATTCACCGCGAATCGCTGCGCGGACAAGTTGTTCAATCTGGTTGCGGTCGATTGCCAATGTGTTCATTGCTGTTAGTTCCTGACGCCCGTTTCTTGACTTTTGATTCCTTCCTTCAGCCAACACTAATTGGACTCCGGCCAATTCCAGATGCTCTTTCCACGACGAATCAAGGCTTGAGTCGGTGACCACCGCGTTCACTTCATGCAACCCGCACAACCGGCTCAGGCTGACCTTGCCAAACTTACTGCTGTCAGTAACGACGATGGCCTGGTCGGCTGAATCCAACATTGCCTTTTCACTTTCGACCAACATCATGTTGCTATTGAAGTAACCGCGATCGGTTATCCCGGCGACCGACAGGAACGCTTTGCCTACATTGATGCTGTGCAACATCGAATCGGCCAACGGGCCAATCGTCACCGCGGTACGACCGCGAACACAGCCGCCAATCATGACCAAGTCGATCGACTCACTGGCCGACAACAAATGGGCGACCGGCAAACTGTTGGTGACAACTTGCAGCGGACGACCAGCCAAGTGACGAGCCAATTCATAGGTGGTACTGCCACCGTCCAACAGAATCGTGTCGTGGTCTTCGATCAGCGCGGCGGCGGCGGCCCCGATCGCGGCCTTGGCTGCCCAAAAACCGTCGCGGCGGGTCTGGAAGATCGACATCGTATCGGTCTCGCCCGTCCAAAATGCGCCGCCATGCGTCCGTCGGGCGACGCCCTCTTTTTCGAATTGCTCCAGGTCCCGGCGAACCGTCGATTCGCTGACCTCCAATGACTCAGCCAATTCACCCAACCCAGCAAATCCACGGGCCTGCAAGAGCTCACGTAGACGACCCCGTCTCAGTTCAGTGGTTAAAGGCCCAGCCAATTCAAATCCCCTAGATTGAACAAATCATCAAAATGATAGTTTTCTATCATTCGTGACAGAAATCAATCACTCAAACGCGGTATCGGAAGATATTTATCAAAATTTGGCACGAATCCAGTCAATCTAAGGCGAATCGACCCTCAAAGTTGGATCGGGTAGGCTTTTCCGTACCCCGCTCGATCAGGGACACGTGCCCAGAAACATGCCATCCAACCGCAAACGACAATCACGGTTCCATCCATGTCCGACCTAACCGAACAAACGAGCAATTATCTCCGGTGCGACTCGAGGAATTGGTCGCGGGACCGCGATTGAATTGGCCTCTGCCGGGGCGGAGGTGGTGGTCAACTATCGGGCCGAAGAGGATGCAGGCGATGCGGACGAAGTGATCGCCCAATGCGTCGCAGCGGGGGGAAAGGCACACAAAATCCAAGCCGATTTCGAGCACCAGTCAGAGATCGAAGCGCTAGTCGATCAGTCGGTGCAGACCATGGGTGGCCTAGACATCATTGTCAGCAATGCGGTCTACAGTGACCGGAACCGCTTCATCGAGCAGGATTTCGATGAGTTTCGCAAGACGATCGACATCGGCATGATGGGTGCTTACTACTTTGTTCGCGCCGCGGCCGAGGCGATGGTCGCCGCCGAAAATGGTGGCAGTATCGTGGTCATCGGCAGTCTGCATGCGCACACGGCGATCCCTGGTTCGATGGCATACAACATGGCCAAGGCGGCGAACAATCAAATGGCCAAAACAGCGGCCTGCGAACTGGCCCCGTATCGGATCCGTGTCAACCTGATCCATCCCGGCTGGATCGACACGCCGGGCGAGCGAAAGTTCTTCAACGAAGAAACGTTGAAAGCCGAAGGAGCGAAATTGCCCTTTGGACGATTGGGAACGCCTCAGGATATCGGACGTGGCGTCGTCTATTTGTGCGACCCCAAGAGTGAGTACATCACAGGATCGGTTCTGACGATCGACGGCGGAATCAGTTTGCCGTGGAGAGAGACGTACCGGCTAGCCGAAAAGCCCTGAGGGGACTTCCAGCAATCACGACTGGACCCCAGCACGCTCTATCAATCTCGCAGGTGACGCCTCAACGCCTCCCTCCAGCGGTTTAGCGTCATGCGAAGCTGTTTCGTCTCTTCCGGAAAGTCAGCCTCCGCTTTCTCCTGCTGCCAATGAAAGTGCGACATCCCGAGCGGGTGTCGTGCGGATTTCAGGTCGTCCGAGGTGACGACTGGCGTTGCGGCGACCTGATTTGCCCAGCGAACGACCGCGTCGATGGTTTGCCAATCGAGCACTTCGAATCGGTCATCGCGGACGATCTTGGAAACCAACGCTTGATCGGTTGGTGAAGTGCCCAACGATCGAATGAACTTTGCGTGTGCGTGCGGAAAGGTCGCGCCATCAGGATACTCGTCGTAAAACCAGTTGACGATGTAGTCGCTTTCAGTATCCCCAACCAATTGCCACATCGCCCTGCAAATCGACGACCGCGCGTCTTCATCATACTCTCGGTCAAAACGGAACATCGCCTCCTTCAGAATCGTACTAGCGTTTGACGGTTGCAGCTGGGCCGCGGCGATCGGCCATAACGGACTGATCAGCGGATTACCTCGCCCTTGTCTCAAGTAGTCGCGTTGCCATTGCTCGCAACGCAACAGCTCACCCGCATCCTGCTCGGCCAGCAACTTATCCGCATGTCGAAGTACGAAGCGAACCATTCGATGGTAGCCCGTCTCATTCGATCTGCGTGATTGCAGATCTGGATCGTCTGAATCGATTGTGTAATTCAACAAAGAGAACAGCTTCTCACGACCGAGTTGGCGGCACATGCGAACGAGCGCGGCTTCGGGTACCAATCGTTCGTCTCCGGGTTCCTCGTGCAGCCACAACAACGTCCAAGTGCGATCGTCCTCAGGCAACGCGTCAATCTCGTCCCGGAGTCGTTGCCTCCGCAGATTACGATGCTTCGGCACCGTTTGTATGTTCCCGCTGGCCCGTCTCAAGCGAACTTCAAACCAAGTTGCACAGAACGAACGATCCTTGCGTTCTTCCCAATAGGCAGAGAAACCAGGCTGAGTTTGATGGACTAGTCCACAGTGATAGCCTGCTGGATTCATGTAAAAACTAAACATCTGGGCTACCACCTCCGCTACGGTTTGCGGCCGTGGCTTTGGTTTAGTTTTCGTAACCACCGGTGCGCACACCAGCGGAGGCTCACGCGGAAAGGTCAAGGCGTGATCATTGGCCAGCGGCAACAGATCGGGCAACAGACTGGCGTCTTCCAAGTTGAACAGCGCGATCGCAGCCAGTGTGCGAACCTGTGGGCTGTCATGGCTTAGCAATGTCCGTAGCTGTTCGACACTTTCGCTCCGTTTGCCCAACTGAGCCAGAATTCGATTGTGCTGATTTGCCTGATCCGCGGCGGTATCGTCACCGACGACAAAGCTGACCGCAGCTCTGTAGGGCCGATCGTAGACGACCGATTCGGCACTCAAGAATGGCAACTCATCAGCAAGCCGCTGGAACTCTTCGACGGTTCGCTGATTTGCGGTCGCGACAACATTGCCCACAAGGAGCATTGCCAGCACTGGGAGCAATCCTTTGAGCATGCTATGTCCTAACCTGGCGGCCATGACGGGGATCGCGACGGTGCCAAATCAGACCAATCCGGTTAGCGGACCCTGTTCACAGAATTTCGGATTGCCAAAGGATTCGACGCCGTGGCCCATCGATTCAGCGATGCTCATCAACAGGCGATTGTGTGGCTGATGATCAAAGTTCATTGCCCGACCCATTTTCCAGCCTAGACCGCCACCGACCATCACGAACGGGATGTTGTTGCGGGTGTGGGAGTTTCCCTTGCCCAACTCGTTGGTCCAGATGATGGTCGTGTTGTCCAGCAATGAACCGTCGCCGCCTGGTTCGGGCGTTTCCGCAAGTCGCTTGGCCAGATAGGCAACTTGCTCGCAGTACCAGGTGTTGATCTTGATTAGCTTTTCGTAAGCCTCTTCGTTCTTGTCCGGTTCGTGCGAGATCGTGTGGTGTCCCTGGTCAATATCCAACCAAGTCATTCTGGGGTTTCCGACACTGTTGGAAATCTGGTGCGTGATGATGCGAGTAAAGTCGGCTGCCAGGCTATTGACGATCAAGTCGGCCTGCATCCGACTCATGGTCGGCATGTTGTCATTCTCGACAGCGATATTGGGTTGCAATTCAGGTACCGCATGACCGAGATCCTGTTTGTCTCGTTGCAGTTCCAGTTCCGCGGCCATTTCTTGCTCAACGGCTCGCACCATTTCAAGATGCCGCTGCAACAATTGCCGGTCGTCGCTACTGGCAAGCTGCTTGATCTTTTCGAAGTCATCACCCAGACCGTCCAAAACGCTGACCAACAACTCTTGATTGCGAGTCTGGCCATAGAGCTTGTTGAACATTTGGTAGGGATCGCTGATTGGCGTCACCGGTTCATTTGCTCCGGTGTACGACCAGCGTGTCCAGGTATCAGCCCGATCTGGCACCAACAGCCCGAACTCCAAAGATCCAAACCGTGTTCGCGTGTCAGGATTGGCTTGTAGGCCGTTCTTCAAATGCTGGTCGATCGACATGCCTTTGGCCCAACCGGCGGGCGTGTCGCTACCGCCCTGGACATCGCCGGGAAAGAGCTCGATGCCGGTCAACAGACAGCCAATCCCGCGCATGTGGCCGTCGCCATCACCGCGAATTTTGTTGTCCATGCCCCTCAAGGTCATGACTTGATCTTTGAACGGCTCCAATGGCTTCAGGATCCGCTTGAAATCAAGCTTTTCACCTGCGGGCCAAAAGTGCTTCGGAATCACCCCGTTGGGACTGAATACGAATACCAACCGCTGTTTTCGCGATCGGCTGGCCGCCCAACCAAGGCTGGGGAGGGCGAACAGAAAATTGGCGGCAGCCGCGCTGACACCTAAATTTCGCGCGAATTCGCGTCTTGAGATACGTTTGGACATTCAATCAGGCTCCCGGTCGATCGGTGGCACTAGCGGCGGCGATGGCTGCGATTTCGACAATCAATTCACGAATATGATAACCGCTTTGGCGAAAGGATTTCAGCAGTTCTTCGCTCGTTTTCTCGCCATAAGCGGCACAAGGCTGTTTAACCCAGTGCTCAAAAGCGGCTTCGACGAACGCCTGGTGGCAATCCGGGCTGCCAGCCAGGTAATCGCCCAGCTCCCTGGCATCGGCAAATTCAACAACTTCACCTGCCCGTGGTTGGTAGCTCCCAGAGGGGTCAACGGTTTGGTTGAGTTCGGTCTCTCGGTATCGTCCAACCGCGTCAAACTGCTCCAGGGCAAAACCGAGCGAATTGATTTTTTGATGGCAGACTTGACATGTCTTCTCGCCAGTTTGCAACTCGATTCGCTGACGCGTTGTCAGGTCCGGATGCAGTTTCGCGTCCAACGGAGTGAACGCCTGTTGGGGCGGACGAATCACGCGTCCCAGTACATACCGCGACAAGAACACGCCGCGATGAATGGGGGACGTCGTCTGGTGGTGCGCGAAATGGCTCGTCAACAACGGATGCGTCAGCACTCCGACATGTCGGGTCGGATTTGCCACGGTACGCGACAGTCCGTCTGTCGGCGAAGCTGAATTCCAGCCTTCACCGTAGAAGCCGGCGATTCGATCATTTGTCATTGACCAGTCGGCTTGTAGCAACTGCCTAAAATCGCTCGACTCACTTTGTACGACTTCATCTAAAAACGCATCGAATGACTTCCGCAGGTCAGCCGCTAACTGGTCGTCGAACTCTGGGTACAGTTGGTCATCTTTGACCAGTTCAGTCAAGTCTTGTAGATCGAGCCACTGATACAAGAAACTGCGGATCTTTGCTTGGGCGCGGTAGTCAGCGAGCATTCGACGGGCCGCCCGCTTGATCTGCTGCTGCTTGGTCAATTGGTGGGATTTGGCTGTATCGAGCAACCAACGGTCCGCAGGCACCGAATCGAACAAGACCAAGGCAAGGCGATTGGCTGCGATCCGGCTCTTCGAGTGATCGGTATCAATCGTTGGATACAAGAAACGAGGTGATTTAAAGCACTTCATTACGAGCAGGCGAATCGCGTCGGCATGGTTATTGCCGCCAGCGTCGAGCGCCCATTCGATGTACTGGGTCTGGGTCTGGCCATCGATTGAACCTCGAAATGCGACCTGGAGTAGTTCCAGAAAGAACTTGCGAAGAGCGGCGCTACGGTCATCTGTTCCACCGTTTCGCCTCAAGTAGGCAGGGAATAGATCATCGATGACTGCTTCCGAAAACTCGATCGCTGCATCCGTAATCGACTGGTCCCAGGCCCGATTGACCGCGATCCCACGATCGTAACCATAGCTACGATCGTCCGGTGGCAGCTTGGCCTGTAAAGCAAATGATGAGGAAGCCTTGTTGGGAACAAGATTCGCTCTTGGAATGGGTTCTTCAACTCCACCGGGCGGTAGCCACGACAACGAGAATCTTACTGGGGGTTGCTTCGTTTTGCGTTTGCGCTGTTGAACGTCGATTTGGATCGGGTACAGGCGACCGCCAGTTAACTGCAAAGATTGGCGAAACTCTTCTTTGCCCTCTGATTGAACGTGATTGTCAAAAAAGAGTGGTCCAAGTCGGCCAAACTGCATTTTAAATGAGCAGGTGCTGCGGACAACGATCTCGTAGCGACCCGACCGCGGGGCCAGAACAGATCCGTTCCACTGAATGAAGAACTCACTGGGATCAATTTCATCGCCGGGACCATAGCGACCAAAGTCGAAATCAATACAGTCGTCGATCCGATCAATTCGGATCCGCTCCTCTCCCTTGCCCGCGCCGGTGTAGTAGCGTCCGGAGATTCCCTGTGAGTTGGAAATCGCGGGACTGTCGCCAAAGTGCCCGTACAAGTCGGCAACCGTTTGACGCAATTGCTCACCGGTCAGCCGCCCCAACCGGATGCGAGGAGGATTGGTTCTTGCTTGGGCCGCCGGACTATAAAAGGCATGATGGATATAGGCGGCGACCGCAGCTGCCTGCTCGCCAACGCAGCTGTCCGGGTCCTCCTCAGGCATCGTTTCGGAGATAATTTTGGTCAATTCGTGAATCGACAGATCTCCCGTCAGTGGATCCGAATACGAATCGGTATTTCCTTGGCCTCGATCTCCATGACACGCGGCGCAGCCGGCTTGATAGATCTGTTCGCCCAAACCTCGAATTTCGGCGTCAGAGGCAACAACCGTTTCGCCGGCAAGCAGCGCCACGGAAATCAGCCAAAGGGCGAACGAGCCCAGAATCGCTGGACGAGTGACAGGCATACAAATTCCCAAGGTAGGCCGATTCCCAAGGTAGGCCGAAATCAGCCCATGACCGAGATCAGCCCAGGGCCGAAATCGGAAGGTAGGCGATTACCCTTCAGTTTAACTAACAATCAGCCTGGGCTTGAACCGACAATCTGCCGCAGTCGTCGAAGACCGGTTGAATTGCGGACGAACCTGCCCGACCCTTTGCGGCTCCTGCTGATACCCGCCCAATGGCTCACCGTGGAAAGTTCGCAAATGTCCGACGCTGCCGATTCCTTCAACGTCAGCGGCACCTACGACGTGGGGCCGCTCGGCGACCACGAAGAAGACTATCTGTCGATCACCGGCGAGTCATTGCTGAATTACGGAACTCCGATTTGGACAAGTTACCTGGACAAGATTGGCCGCGAAAATGTCCGGACGATTCATCACGAGGGTCGTTGCGTGGGCGGCTTGGCTTTTTATCGCATGGGCCACTGGTTTGGCGGTCGATCGATTCCCACCGCCGGCATCTCGGGCGTCGCGATCAGTGCGGCCCATCGGGGAGGCGGGACCTGCCGTCAGCTGTTGCAAACGGTGTTGCGGGAGAACTACGACGAGGGATTTCCGCTCGCCTCACTGTACGCATCGACTCAGACGCTGTATCGGAAAGTTGGATTCGAGCAAGCTGGGACTCAGACGCAATATTCGTTGCCAATGTCTTCGATTGCAGGCGGACACAGCCGCGCCTGTGCAATTGAGCGGGTCGAATCCCCTTCGCTTGAACTGTTGGATCGGGTCGCCCGCCGGCGTGCGTCCACTGGCAATGGGCAGTTGCAGCGAACCCCGGGACTTTGGCAGCGTCTGGTCAGCCCGAATGACGGATTGCAAACGAAAACCTATTTATTTGGTGACCCTGATGACCCCGAAGGCTATGCCATCCTGAAGGCAAACCGAGCTGGCGACGGGGTTCCCCAGCCGCTTGTCGCAACCGATGTTGTTGTTAATTCGCACGCCGCTGCCGAACGATTGCTGGCCTTGATTCGCGACCATCGATCGATATTCGATTCTTTTCGCTGGTTTGGCGGGCCGAACGATCCACTGCTCTTGTTTGCCGACGAGGGTCGCGCCACGGTGATCCAACAAACCCGTTGGATGGAGCGAATTCTGAATGTTCCGACGGCACTGTCGCAACGAGGCTATCCACCCGATCTTGACGTCACCTTGGATTTGCAGATCGACGATGACCTGATTCCCGAGAATACCGGCTGTTGGCAAGTTCGCGTGGGTGACGGTGCAGCGCAGGTGGAAGCGGGTGGCGTCGGGACACTGAGGATGAACATTCGCGCCCTGGCCGCTTTGTTCTCCGCCTATTTTACGGCCAGCGAATTGGTGCAGTTGGGACAGATTCAAGCCAGCAGCAGTGCGCAAATCGCCGCTGCGGATCGAGTCTTTGCCGGCCCAACGCCGTGGATGCCCGAGGTTTTTTAGGCGCCGGCCGAAGCTGTTTTTGAGCCTTGCAGAGCCATTTCTGGAAATCTTCGCGACCGGTGGCTCCGCCGGGTCCCCTCGCGTTTCTCAGATGCCCCATTTGCCCTTGCGGATTGCGGTCTTTACGCCATACTTACCCGCTTCGCATCGCCCCGGCCACGGTCGGAGGTGGGATTGTTTTGCGCTCCGCGGAGCCGGTGAAATGACCGGCTACGTAAGACAAACCAACAGCAAAGTCAAAGTAGAGACAGGTAAGGGAAAGAACTGATGTCTGACGTTCTGGAAGTCAAAAAACGCGATCGGGTCGGTTCGTCGGCCAGTCAAAAACTGCGGCGTGAGGGTCAGGTGCCGGTCGTTTTGTATGGGCACGGTGAGGAAAACGAGCACTTGTCCGTACCTGCGTCACAAGTCAAAACGCTGTTGCGACACCACTCCAAGACCGTCGAATTGGCGGGCGCGATCAAAGAAACCGCCTTGGTCAGCAAGGTTCACTGGGATCCGCTTGGGATCGAAGTGCTGCACATGGATTTGATCCGCGTGAATCTCAGGGAATTGGTCGAGGTGACGGTGCCAATTACCACACATGGTGATCCAGTTGGTCTTCGCGAGGGTGGTGTGCTGATCGAAAACGTTCACGATGTGCAAATCCGTTGCCCCGCCGGTTCGATTCCGGAAAGCATCGGATTGAACATCAACGAATTGCATTTGGGCGGCAGCCTAACTGCGAGCGATTTAGAATTGCCTGAAAGCGTCGAATTGATGATTCCACTCGATACGGTCGTCGCTCATATTGAAGAGCCGAAGGCCGAAACAGAGTCAGAAGAGACGGCTGAGGGAGCTGAGCCAGAAGTGATCGCGAAGGGTGGCGAGAAGACTGAAGCAGAAGGGGAGGACTGAACCGGAACCATAGATCGATGGTGAAACGTCCAATGGCTCAACGACCGTTGGTGCAACCGCCGACTCCTGGTGCAACCATAACCGCGAAGATGATTGTTGGATGAAGCTGATTGTTGGCTTGGGAAACCCGGGCCGTAAATACGAGCAGACGCGACACAACATTGGGTTCATGGTTGCCGCCAAAGTGGCCTCCTTAGCTGGAGCGGGACCCTCCAAGGTCCGCTTTGAGGGCGAGGTGGCCGAGGGAGCCGTTGGGGGCGAGAAACTTGTGATCCTGTGGCCGCAAACGTTCATGAACGCCAGCGGCACCAGCGTGCGAAAGGCATGTGATTTTTACAAGTTGCCGTCAACAGACCTGCTAGTGATCAGTGATGATTTGAACCTGAAAACGGGCCGAATTCGAATTCGCCCGGCTGGTTCGGCGGGCGGCCAGAATGGATTGGCCGACATCATTCGCCACTTGGGAAGCGAAGATTTCGCCAGGCTACGAATTGGGATCGACCGCCCACCGGAACAGTGGGCCACTACCGACTATGTATTGGGTAAGTTCAATAAAGACGAGACAGAGAAAATCGAATCTGCCATCGATCGGGCGACAAAAGCCGCTGTGGTTTGGGCAAGCGAAGGAATCACGGCGGCGATGAGTCGCTACAATGCCGACCCGAAGGCCGAGCAGGACAAGCAACCGACTGACAAAAAGACGAAACGACGATCGCACCAACAAAAACAAATCGCTGCAGATCCAAAGTTTGCAGATCTTGATACGACTGATACTGATACGACAAAACCCGAATCGAAAACTGATTAGAGAGATTCAATCGACGTGGCAAATACTTATGAAACCCTGCTGATCCTGGACAGCAATCACTATGCTCGCGATCCAGGCGGAGTCGGCAAACAGATCGACGACATCATCAGCGAGGCAGGCGGAAACGTTCTGGTCAATCGCTTGTGGATGGAGCAAAAATTAGCTTACCCGATCGACAAACACCAAAAGGGAACGTATTGGCTGGCCTACTTCGAAATCGATGGGCCGTCGATTCCCAAGATCGATCGCGCCCTGCAGTTGTGCGAACCCGTGCTGCGACACATGACGATTAAGCTAGAACCTCGGTTGATCGAACCGATTTTGGCCAATGCCCGCGGTGAGTCGGTTCAAGTTTCGACACCTCACGACACCGTCACCGACGCACCTGAACAGGCCGTTGGCGATCCCGTTGCCGTCGAAGTTTAGCTCGCCAAGACTGCCCTCGCTTCTTCAAGTTCACGAATTGCATCCGCCGGAGTGATTCCATGGCCAGCTACAATCGAGTGATTTTGGTCGGAAATCTGACCCGAGAAATCGAACTGAGGTACACCCCGGGTGGAACCGCAGTGATGGATAACGCGCTAGCGGTCAATGATCGTCGCAAAACCGCCAGTGGCGAATGGGTCGAAGAAGCAACCTTTGTCGATGTCACCTTTTGGGGACGAACGGCCGAAGTCGCCAGCGAATACCTGAGCAAAGGTTCTCCAGTGCTCGTCGAGGGCCGATTGAAGCTGGACCAATGGGAGACCGATGGTCAAAAGCGAAGCAAATTGCGTGTGATCTGCGAGCGAATGCAAATGCTCGGCAGCGGATCCGGCGGTGGTGGTGGCGGCGGAAATCGTTCGCAAAGCCAAGCGGAGGGCGGGGGTGCGGCGAGTGAACATCCAAGTCAACCAATTGACTCTCAACCGCCGGGCAATCGTGAAGCACAACCCACCGGCGGCGGAGCAGGCTACGAGGACCCGGACATCCCGTTCTAGCAACTAGCATACGCATTCAAGCAAGATTGTTCATCGATTTCAAAATCAATCTCAAATAAGTCAAGTCGTTCAAAACCCAAGCACTGAATTCTCTTATGACATCTACTAAAAACTCAATGTTCAAGCGTCTCCCTAAGGGTGAGCATGGCGGAATTCAACTGCTGTTGATTCACAACGTGGAACATCTTGGCAAGCAGGGCGATATCGTCGAAGTCAAATCGGGCTACGCTTTGAACTATCTTTTGCCACAAGGCTTGGCCACGGTCGCGACGGATCATCACAAGCGGATGGTCGACAAGCATCGTGAAAAGCTTCGCGAGATCGAACTGGAAAAACTGAGCGAGTACCGTGACTACGCCGAAGAACTCGGAAAGCAATCCATCACGATCGAAGCCAATGCCAACGACGAAGGTCACTTGTATGGCAGTGTCGGAGCCCACGAAATCTCCGACGCCTTGAAGGGCGCCGGATTCAGTTTGGCCCACGATCAAATTCGATTGGATGGTCCACTGAAAGAACTCGGGCTGTACACCGTCAAAATTCATTTGCACAGTGAAATCGACGCCAGTGTCAAGGTTTGGGTCGTACCGACCGTGACAGGTGAAGAGGCTGACGGCGAGACGAAATCATAATCGCGATCATTCGATTCCCATCAATTGGAAGTACCGCGGGGCTGTGGCGGAATTGGCAGACGCGCTAGATTTAGGATCTAGTTCCTTCGGGAGTGCAGGTTCGATTCCTGTCAGCCCCATTTTTTATTCGGCGAAACTGCCTTCGCCGAATGTTTGCCGGCCGCATACCGGCACCGTTTGGGTCAACACATTTAGACAATCAATTTCTCTACGAAGCTTCGGAAGAATACAACGATGGCCAAGAAAGCCGCCCCCGCAAAAACAAAGATGGTCTACTACTTCGGCAAGAAAAAGACCGAAGGGAAAGGAAAAGGCAAGCAACTGCTTGGTGGCAAAGGCGTCAACTTGGCCGAAATGACCAGCATCGGTTTGCCCGTCCCTCCTGGATTCACGATCACGACTGAAGTTTGTGATTCCTACTACAAGGCAGGGGAGAAACTACCTGGCGGACTGATGGATCAGGTTAACGACGCCGTCGCCTTGCTTGAGAAAGAGTTGGGCAAACAATTCGGCGACGATGCGAACCCACTATTGGTGAGCGTCCGAAGTGGTGCTGCCGTCAGCATGCCTGGAATGATGAACACGATTCTAAATCTAGGGCTCAACGACACCGCGACCGTCGGCTTGGCCAAAGCGACGAAGAACGAACGATTCGCTTACGATGCCTACCGCCGTTTGATCAACATGTTCGGTGACGTTGTGATGGGCATGGACCACCACGTCTTTGAAACCGCCTTCAACAAGATCAAGAAGAAGTTCAATGTCAGCGAAGATACCGATGTCCCGGCCGAGGGATTGAAGCAACTGTGCGACGCTTACAAAGCTGTCTACAAGAAACACACGAACGAGGAATTTCCGCAAAATCCCTTGAAGCAGTTGGAACTGGCGATCCAAGCTGTCTTCGGATCGTGGAATACCAACCGTGCCGTTCGCTACCGCGAAATCGAAGGCATCCGCGGATTGCTGGGCACAGCCGTCAACGTGCAATCGATGGTCTATGGCAACATGGGGGATGACTCGGGAACCGGCGTTGCCTTTACCCGCAATCCGAACACTGGCGAAAACAAGTTCTTTGGCGAGTTCCTGATCAATGCTCAGGGCGAAGATGTTGTCGCCGGGATCCGCACCCCACAACCGGTGGCTGAAATGCCGCAGTGGAATCGAACCGTCTACAAACAACTGCTGGAAATCAAGAAGACGCTTGAAAACCACTACGCCGAGATGCAGGACATCGAATTCACGATCGAACGTGGAACGCTGTTCATGCTGCAGACACGCACGGGTAAGCGGACGGGTGTGGCAGCCGTCAAAATTGCCTGTGACATGGTCAAAGAGAAATTGATCACTCAAAAGGAAGCTGTGCTTAGTGTACCAGCCAACGACCTGACCCAGTTGCTGTTGCCAAGTTTCAAGCCTACCGCGCGCAACGCCGCCGATGTTTTGACGCGTGGGCTTCCCGCTTCGCCTGGTGCCGCCAAGGGCAGGCTGGCCTTTTCAGCCGTCGAGGCGCGCGAGCGAGCTGAAGCGGGAGAGAGTGTGATCTTAGTCCGAAAAGAAACCAGTCCCGAAGATGTTGACGGCATGAATGCGGCCGCCGGTATCCTGACCAGCACAGGTGGTATGACTAGCCATGCCGCCGTCGTCGCTCGTGGCTGGGGCAAGTGCTGTGTAGCCGGCGCCGGTGACATTGAGATCAACGAAAAAGCGAAAAAAATTACCGTCGGCGGGCGCAATTTTGGAATCAAAGACATCATCAGCCTGGATGGCACGACAGGCGAAGTGATGGCCGGTGAAGTGGAAACTCAGGAGCCTAAACTCTCGGGTGATTTCGCCAAATTGATGAAGTGGGCTGACGAATACAGAACGCTGGACGTCCGCACCAATGCTGACTCACCAGCGGATAGCAAACGAGCTAGGGAATTTGGTGCCCAAGGGATCGGACTCTGCCGCACCGAACATATGTTCTTTGAAGCCGACCGCATCATTCATATGCGTGCGATGATTCTGGCGGAATCGGAGAAAGATCGCCGGGCGGCCCTGAAGAAACTATTGCCATTTCAGCGGAAAGACTTCGAAGGCATCTTCAAAGCGATGGACGGGCTGCCAGTAACGATTCGCCTGTTAGATCCCCCACTGCACGAATTCCTTCCGCACGATCCTGCCGCCCAAAAGGCGATGGCCAAAGAGCTGGGCGTCAAACCAGCAGAGATTGTCAAGCGTGCGGAAGCACTGCACGAATCAAACCCAATGCTCGGTCACCGTGGCTGTCGGCTGAGCATTACCTATCCAGAAATCCTGGAAATGCAGGTCCGCGCGATTGTTGAAGCCGCGATCAGCTGTGCTGGTAAGAAGATCAAAGCGCAACCCGAAATCATGATCCCATTGGTTGGCACAGCGGCCGAGCTGTCAACTTTGCGTCTGCGTGTCGAAGAGACGATTGAAGCGACCAAAGCGGCTAAGAAGTTCAGCGGAAAGTTGGACATTTTGATCGGCACGATGATTGAAATTCCGCGTGCCGCATTGACCGCTGACGAGGTCGCCCAGCACGCTGACTTCTTCAGTTTCGGCACCAATGACCTGACGCAGATGACCTTTGGTTATAGCCGCGACGACGTGAATACGTTCCTGCCGGACTACCTGTCGCAAGACATCTTGCACGTTGACCCGTTCCAGTCATTGGACCAAACCGGCGTCGGTCAGTTAGTCGAGATGGGTGTCATGAAGGGACGCAGCAAGAAAAGCAAATTGAAGGTCGGAATCTGCGGTGAACATGGTGGCGACCCGTCATCGATTGGATTTTGCAACCGAGTTGGGTTGGACTATGTCAGTTGCAGCCCGTTCCGTGTTCCCATCGCGCAGTTTGGCGGCTGCCCAAGCGGCGCTGCAACAGGCATAGCAAACTTACATCGTCCTCCATGAGTGGATTGGGCTCAGGCTCGGGCAGAAGGAACGTTGTCCCGAGCACTGTCGCGTCCGATTGCGCTCCGCCTCAGGTCGGTGTGGGCGAAATCGTAAGTCCAACCCCATATTTTGATTGAGACAATTCCCATGAGCGATATCAACAGTAAGTATAGCGATGTCGAAAAGCTAATCGACGAAGAGAGATTCGAGGAAGCGATCGCCGGTTTGAATGAGATCGTTGCCGAGGATGAATCGTTTGTCTTGGCACATCTGGCGTTGGGCCGGGTTTACACCAAAACGGGTCAACACGAACTGGCGATCGAACACTCCGTCAAGGCGTGCGAACTGGAGCCGAATGACTCCTTCAATTTCACGGCACTCAGCGTGACCTACCAAAGGGCCTGGGCCGGTACAGAGGACCAGCAGTACATAGCGAAGGCCGAAGAGGCGATGGCTAAGGCTCACGCGGTCGGACAGGGTTAGAGAAAAACCAATTTGCCTGCTTGCCCTGAATTGACCTCTGCAATTCGGTCCCTGCGGGCGGAACGCATGCTGCCTCAAATATTTTTACATGGCTGTTACATCAAACGTTCGTATTGGTGACAGAGAATTCGGCTCGGACCGATAAACTACTCACGACGGATGCATCGACACGGGTTGTCGCGGCATCGATTCAATCACGGGAGTAATCATGTCTGCTGTCATTTCCACCACGGATCGAAAGAATCGCCAAAAGCGTAACCCCGATGTCCTTGCCGGCGAGCGACCAAAGCCAGACATGGGCCCCACGGCCGCCGAGCGTCGTCGATGGGATAACGTCAGCATATGGGCGATCGGATGGCTGGTCATCGTTCATCTCGCGGCGATTGCCGGGATCTGGACCTTCACCTGGACCGGATTGGCAGTTGCGATTGGCTTGCATTGGATCACCGGTGGACTGGGAATCTGTCTTGGTTACCACCGTCTGTTGACCCATTCGGGGATGAAAACCTATCCGTGGGTGCGATATTTGTTTGCGGTGACCGGTTCTTTGGCCGGGGAAGGGGCACCCCTGGATTGGATTGCCGATCACCGCAAGCATCATGCGTGCAGCGATCAGGATGGGGATCCTCATTCGCCCCATGATGGCAGCTTGTGGAGCCATATGTTTTGGCTCGCCTACAACACGCATGGCGGCGATCGAAAGGGGCATCTGCAGCGTTGGGCGCCCGATCTTTACAAGGAGCGGGGCATGCGAATATTGGACCTGCTATTCATTCCGCTGCATGTGGCCACAGGAGTGGCCCTACTGGGAATCGGCTACTGGTTTGGTGGCTGGGAACTAGGCCTGTCGTTCTTGGTTTGGGGAATGTTCGTCCGCATGGTCGCTGTGTTGCACGTGACTTGGATGGTCAACAGTGCGTCGCACATCTGGGGATATCGCAACTACGATACGACCGATGACAGTCGCAATAACTGGCTTGTCGCGTTGCTAGCCTATGGTGAAGGTTGGCACAACAATCATCATGCCTACCCGCGGATGGCAAAGCATGGTCACCGCTGGTGGGAGTTTGACATCACCTGGCAGACGGTCCGCCTGATGCGTGCGCTTGGATTGGTCTGGGATGTTGTCGATTACCGCACAGCCGCGGAAAAGCGTCAAAATCAAGAAAAGATTGCCGCTTAGACGAAACTAGTTTCGATCGCTTCACCTGCTTGGTAGACTGGAGTCACTGTGTCGCACACAAACATACCCAAAGGCAGGTAGGAATGAACGTTTTCAAAACAGTCCGTTTTGTTGCTGTACTCTCGACGGTCGCCTTGCTGGCGACGATTGACTTCAAGGCGTCAAGCGCGGCCGAAATCGGCGAACAGGTCGATGAACTGAATTTCAAAGACATTCGGTATCTGCCCCGCTCGCTGGCCGATTTCGGTGACCAAAAAGCCTATGTGCTGATGTTCGTCAATACCAATTGCCCATTGGTCCAGCGCTACCTGCCTGTGCTGATGAAGCTGGATGCTACGTACCGACCGCAGGGTGTGCAATTCATTGCCGTCAATGTCGGCCGCGACGACACGATCAAAGACATGGCGTCGCACGCACTTGAATATGGCGCGACCTTTCCATTCGTCAAAGATGTCGATGGCAGCGTGACTCGGACCTTGGGCGTTGAGCGAACACCAGAAGTGGTTGTGTTGGACAGCCAAATGAAGATTGCGTATCGAGGTCGGATCAATTCGCAATACCGTTTGGGCGGAGTCAGCCCAAAGGCCGGCCGCGCAGACTTGGAGGAGGCCATCAAGGAGGTGATCGAGGGCAAAACGGTTTCCGTCCGGGAAACACCTGTCGATGGTTGTAAGATCACTTTTGCCAGGTTGCCAGAACCAATTGAGCCAGTCACGTACACCCGGCATGTCGCACATATCATGAAGAAGCACTGCCAAACCTGTCATCGCGAAGACACCGCGGCGCCTTTTGGACTCGGTTCCTACGAGGAAGTTTCAGCCCAGGGTGAAATGGTCGCGGAAGTGGTGTCCGAACAACGCATGCCTCCGTGGTATGCACACCCAGCCGTCGGCAAGTTCAAGAATGACCGAAGCTTGACACGGACTGAGCGTGTCCAGATTGCCCAATGGGTGATTGCCGGAATGCCTGAAGGTGACCCGAAAGATCTGCCAGAACCGTACACGGTGCCCGAATCCGAATGGGAAATCGGCACACCCGATCTGATCATTAAAACATCAAAGCCATATACGATTCCGGCCGATGGTTATGTGCCTTATGCATATGCCATTCTTCCCTACATTTTCCTGCAGGATACCTGGATCGAAGCCTTTGAAATCAAACCACACAATCCCGACGTCGTCCATCATTGCAACATGGCCTATGGATCAATGAATGGAGGCAAAAGCGGATACGAAACCTTCATCACCGGGTACGTACCGGGTGGGCAAGCGATGGACTTGGCTCGGATCGAACCAGGAATCGCCTACAAAATCCCCGCTCGTTCGGTGCTGGGTCTGCAAATCCACCACGTAACCACTGGCAAAGAAGAACAATCCGACATTTCGGTCGGATTGCGATTCGCAAAGTCAAACGTGCGCAAGCAAAGTCGCCACGTGATCCTGGATAAACCCATGCAGATCGAACCTCAGCACCCGGCCTGGAAGGTTAGCGACTCGAAGGAGATCAAGGAAAACGCGACTGTTTTGGGCATGTTCTGTCACATGCATCTGCGTGGCAAAGACATGACGTTTTACGCCCACCAACCGGATGGTAAGACGCGAAAACTGCTGGAGATCCCCAACTACAACTTCGATTGGCAATTAGGATATGAATTGAACCCAGGTGACGTGCGAGTTCCCGCGGGAACGAAGATCGAAGCGGTGGCACATTTCGATAATTCGGCTTTCAATCCCTACAATCCAGATCCGACCCGAACCGTGCCCTATGGTCAGCAAACGTTCGACGAAATGATGAACGGATTCTTGTTTTATACCTATGACGAGGAAGACTTGGCAATTCAGGTTGAACCCGAAAACGGGACACCCCGTGAAGGAATCTTAACAGCGAAAACCTGGAATTCGGACGAAGCCAGTGAATCACCGTTGACAGAAGTCGCCAATACTGGCTATTTCCCGAGCAAATCCATAGTCACCGCGAAGAAGGAGAGTCGCGTTGAATCGCCTCGTTTCTGCACCCAGCCGCCATCTGTATCAGCACGCAAATCACGTTTGCGTTTGCTGTTGTATGGCAGTTCGCACCGCTTCCTGCTTCGGCCCAGTCGAATTTCCCGACGGGTCCGCTTTCTGCACAGCCAGCCCCATCAAATTTGGCTCAGCCAGCCAATGTTGATGCGTTGCTGACCCGAATCCGCGTCGAAATTGATCGTCGCGACTACTATGCTGCTGTGCAAGCCTACCGCCAAGCGGCGGCGGCGCCCAACAGGTCAGCGGCCCAAAACGCTGGTCTGCAACAGCTACGACAACGCTTTGGCGCAATCGGAATCGATGGCGCGCTGCTTAGCCTCCCGCCGCAGACACCGATTCGGCGATCCAGCGGTTGCCCAACGTCGTGGGCGCCAAACCGATCTCGAGCGTTCCAAGCGGACATGACTCCGAAGCAGCAAGCGTTGCGTTTGGTGGCCCTCGGTCGCGCTTCGCTTGACCGCGGCGAAGTATCCAACGCCTTGTCACTGGCCAAACAGGCTGAGGCTCTGCAAGTGCCGGCGAGTGATTTCAACCCCGGTGATCCGAGACCTTGGCAATTGCTGCTGGATGCTGAATCGGCGGCGCGAAGTAAAGGCATCGCCTTAACTGGTGCAACGCAGCCAGCGTTTGCAGGCGCGACGCAAACGCAATCCGCCGGTGCAGTCCAACCCGCTATGGCAAACTCGTCTGCCGGCGATGTGGCATTTGTTCAGCAAATGCTATACACATCCGATGCCAGCGCAAATCGCGGCTCCGAAAATGGAGTTCAACAGGTTCAAGCCGTCGATCCGTTGCCACCCGATGAACAGGGTCAACAGGCCTATGGCCAGCAACTGTTCAATGCTGGATTGGATGCGCTCACCCGGGGTGAAAAAGAAAAAGCTCGCGAACAATTCAAAGAAGCTTGGCAGTACCAGACCGACTTGACCCCTGCACAGCGAAATCAGTTGAAGGACAAACTGACGTTGCTGCAGCCCAAACGCCTCGCTTCGCCAGCTGCGTCATCGAACGTTGAACTGACGCCGATTCAAAAGGCCGAACTGGAAAAACAGCAGAAGATGCGTCGGCTCTATCGCGAAGTCACGTCGGAATTGGCGAAAGCAGAAGAATCGAAGACTTCGTCGCCTTTGAACTCGTTGGATCAACTGCAACGCCTCAGTCGTCGCGTGGCTGATTCGGACATCGACGACCAATCGAGATATTCGTTGGCAAAGATGGTCGACCGCGCGATCAACGATCAGAAACAGTATGTCGAAGCCAATCGGGCCGATATTGACCTGGAACTGAGAAACGAACAAATTCGCGCCGAACGAGAATCAGACCAAATGCGCGATCTACAGATTGATGACGAAGTCAAAACTTTAGTTGACAGCTTTAACAAATTGATGGATGAAAAACGGTACGCGGAGGCTGAAATGACAAGCCAAACGCGTCGCCGAATTGAAACCGGATCATCCAATCGCCGTCCAATTGGCTCATATCAATCGAACGGAACGCAGTATTGCCACGTACGAAGACATCCGCGATCAAAAGCAGGGTCACTTCCTTCAGCAAATGAATGACATCGGCCGCTCCGCGGTTGGAATTGATCCGGATCGACCGTTGACCTTTGGCGATGCCAGGGACTGGGCCAGCATCACTGCGCATGCGAACAGGCAGTCGAGGGGATGGAAATTCGAATCTTAGTGATGCGGAACGCAAGATCAAGCAAAAGATGGACACCCCGGTCAGCATTAAATACTCCAACCGTCCGCTGGGTGAAGTCTTGAACGATCTTTCCGCGATGACCGGCGTGCCGATCGTCATCGATCACCGCGCCTTGAGCCAAGTGCGCGTAACGGCTGAAACGCCCATTTCGATAAGACAACTAAAGAACATCCGATTCGAAAGCGCGCTGAATCTGATTTTGGAGCAACTGGAATTGACGCACGTGATCGACAATGACGTGCTGGAGATCACCAGCATGGAATCAAAGCGAAGCCGAGTCTATCCAGTGACCTATCCGGTCAAGGACTTGGTGATTCCCATTCCGAACTTTACCAGCAGCTACGATGACGGACTGGCCGGTGCATTGCGGGCGGCAATCCAAATGACCAACCAACAAACCGACGTGCAGGTGATGCCCGTATCGGCAACCGATCTGGGCAACCGGATGTCTCAATCGATGTCACCGAACTACATGGGCTCAGACGTTGTGGGACAGTACCACTCCATGGGTAGCCAAAGTGGCTTTGGCATGGGTGGTTCGCCAGGTGGCCACGGCGCGGGCGGTGGTGGAGCATTTGCTGACTTTGATTCGCTGATCGAATTGATCGAGACCACGGTTGCACCGGAAACCTGGGAAGCGCTCGGCGGACCTAGCAACATGCAACCCTATGCTCAGAACTTGAGCTTGGTGATCAGCACAACCAGCGAAGTGCATGATCAGATCGTCGAACTATTGGAATCGCTACGCCGATTGCAGAACCTGCAAATCACGATTGAAGTTCGATTCATCACCTTGGCCGACAGTTTTGCTGAACAGATCGGCGTCGACTTTCAAGCTCAGTTCGATGACAACGTCACCACCCTGCCAGACGACGACTCGGGAAAGAGTGTCGTGATCGGGTTTGACGGCATCTCGGGCCTTCCCACGGCGGACTTGGATATCCGATTTGATAATGGCAGTTTCGGCCTGGCACCCCCGTTTGGTGCCGGTGGTCTGGGCACGCCGTCAACCATCGGTTTTGCGATCCTCAGCGACATTGAAGCTTTCTTCTTCCTGCAAGCCGCGCAAGCCGACAACCGCAGTAACGTCATGCAGGCACCCAAGGTGACAATGTTTGACGGTCAATTCGCAAATATCGCCGATATCACGCAGCGTCCATTTGTGACGAGCATTGTCCCCGTTGTCGGTGACTTTGCGGTCGCGCAACAACCAGTGATCGTCGTTTTGAACGAAGGCACCCAATTGAACGTGCAGGGCATTGTCAGTGATGACAAACGGTTCGTTCGCCTAACGCTGGTGCCTTACTTTAGCCAGATCGGCGAGGTTGATACTTTCACATACGAGGGACGGCGAACTTCCAGCCGCAGTTCAGTGGCTACAAGGGACACCGACGGCGATGGCGACATCGATGATGACGATATTGTCGATGAAAGCAACGAAGAAGATGTCATCGAAGGTACCACGGTTCAGTTACCTACCTTTGCATCCACCTCCGTCCAAACCACAGTCAGTGTTCCAGACGGCGGCACAATTCTGTTGGGTGGGATCAAACGTTTGTCCGAAGGCCGCGTCGAACGAGGTGTCCCGGTGCTCAGCAAGATCCCTTATGTCAGTCGATTGTTCCGCAACGTTTCGGCTGGCCGTGATGCCCGAAGCTTGATGTTGATGGTAACACCACGCATCATCATCCAAGAGGAGGAAGAGATGGCCCAAACCGGATTCGACCCTGACGATCCGTAAGCCGTTTCGATTGAAATCCGCAACGCCGGCAGGATTCAACTCCCGTCGGCGTTTTTTTTGCGCGCTAACAGCCTCCCGCGAACTGTGCGTTCGTAATTTCAGTTCAGAAAGAGCCTGGCACTTTCCGGCGTTTGCGATTGACGACAGCGCCGACTTGCTGGCGGGAATCGAGCAATCCTTGACCGATCCGAAAACGCTGTGGCCCAGGACCGACTGGCCTGGAAGCCACGGACCAAGCAGCCGCGGATCGGGAAGCCGCGGAGCAGCAAGCCGGGGCCAGCAAGCCACAGTGTAGAAGCACTGGGCTTATGCAATGGATTCACCGCTGGGCTCATCAATGGACTGGCCACTGGACCAGTCACTGGACCTAGAAGCCCAAGCAAGGAAATAGGCTTAGGCGGCGCGGCTCAATCGTTTAGCGACCCGCTCAGGGGGCGTTCGCCATCTTCGGTGTAACCACCAGTACTGCTCGACAGCGGGTTGCGATCGCTTCGGCGAGTCTTCCGTTGTACCACTCCGTCAGCGATTTGACTGACTGACAGACCTGCTGATCATCATTGGAAGGATCGGCAATGCCGAGCACAGAACATTTCAAATTGCATCGGCTGTCCGCTGATCCGTCGCGTCCCGCCAACGATCATCGGCGCATCTGCGCTAAGTGTAAACAGCGCCAAAGCTTTGTGGCACGAAGCAGGAACACCCAGAAAGTTAACCCAACAACCTTTGTTGCCCGCGTGCTGGTCGGCCAATAGAGACAGAATCCCTCCTTGCGCAGATGACGATCAACTTCTTCGGCGCATCCGTTCTTGTCGATCAGCATTTGCCCTTTTGCACCTCGAAATCTTTCGACCCAGCGGTGCAGGAATGGATTGTCCAATTTTCGTGCGATCGACAAAGTGCTGATGCCCATCAAGCCGGTCACGTATCCGCCAACTTCGAAGTTTCCATAGTGGCCCGTTACCAAGACCGTTGGCCGAGTCCCCAGCAAATAGTTTCAGCATGCTGCGATTCTGGCGAAACGTGACGTGTTGCTTCCAATTGTGAGATGCAATCGTCGTTGGACCCACGCGACTTCACAGACCATCAACAGCAGGCTATGCCACATTTGATAGGTGGTTTCGTCGCGAGTCCTGGCATCCGCATGTGGGAAGACCTGAGCCAGATTCTGATCCGTAACTCGTTGTCGAATCTTGATCGGACCGGTCGCCAAACGGGCCAAACCGTGACACATCGTGTCCCCCATGTCGGTCGGTAGCGTCTGAATCCCGGCGACCAACAACCGCACTGCTGAATAGACCGCGAAATCGCTGCCAGTCGTCATCGCCGATCGAAACGCCGCCCGAATTCGCTGTTTCATACGTGGAACTCTGGATTTGGCCTGGTTTTGGATCAGAATCGGATCGGGCACGATCGTTCCTTCGGTTGCTGGTGACGATGACATGCGAATTTTGTCCGATTTTGCCCTTCCGAATCCAGACAGATTGGCCCGCCTTGTTACTTTGGAGTTCAGAGACCACGATTGTCATCCTGAAGAGCCCCTTTCCATAGCGTTGACTGGTTGGATCGATACGCCGCTTATCTACCCCCCGACTGGAATCGAATCATAACGCCGAGTGGAATCCGCGATAATGCAGACTCATTGAACGAACCCTGTGCGGTCGTCATGGCGGCCGGAAAAGGCACACGGATGAAATGCGATCTGCCCAAGGTGCTGTGCCCCGTCGTCGATCGTGCCGATGATCCATTTTGTGATGGATGCCTTGGAAGCAGCCGGGATTCATCAGCAGATCGTGGTTGTCGGCTACAAGGCAGATGATGTAAAACGGGAACTTGGACTCACGCGGCGGAAATATTCAATACGCCTTGCAGGAACCGAACAATTGGGCACGGGTCACGCTGTTCAGATGTGCCGTGACATCCTGGAGTCACAGGCGGGTCCGACGATTGTGGTCGCCGGCGATTCGCCGTTGATCCAGACATCGAGCCTGACTAAGTTGCTTGACCATTTTCGCGAGCATCAACCGGCGCTGTTACTCGGTTCGCTTGAGAAAGATGATCCGACCGGACTAGGGCGGATCGTGCGCGACGACGACGGAAACTTCATGGGAATCGTCGAGCATAAAGATGCGACGGAACAGCAATTGGCCGTTCGGGAAGTCAACATGAGCACTTATTTGTTCCAGACTCCCGATTTACTGTTCGCGCTCGATCGACTTTCCAATGACAATGCCCAGAACGAATACTACATCACCGACTGTGCAACGCTACTACGCGAGGCGGGTCGCAGGGTGGAAGCCTTACCAGTTTTGAAAGAATGCGAGTCGCTTTCAATCAACAACGTGGACGAACTGAAATTGGTCGATGAAAAAATGCGAGCGATGGGATATGCGTGAACTGAAGATCTTTAGCGGTCGCGCGAATGCGGTTCTGGCCGTCGAAAATTTGTCGGCACCTGCATTTGGAACCGGCTGCGATCACGTTGGGAAAATTTCCCGACGGCGAGAACTACTGCAAACTGGACGAAGACGTTCGCGGCCGCGATGTGTTCTTGGTGCAACCAACTTGTCCGCCGGTCAATGACAATCTGATCGAACTGCTGATCATGATCGATTGTTGCAAGCGGGCAAGTGCCGAAAGAATTACTGCCGTGATCCCCTACTACGGATATGCCCGACAGGACCGGAAAGATGAAGGGCGTGTGCCAATCACGGCGAAACTGGCGGCCAACCTGATCGTTCGCGCCGGTGCGGATCGCGTCTTAACCATGGACATGCATGCGGCACAGATCCAAGGCTTCTTTGATGTGCCGGTCGATCACCTGTATGCGGCACCCGTCCTGAACGACCACTTTTCCGAACGTGGTTTCGCCGATGACGAATCTGGTCGTTGTCAGCCCTGACGAAGGCAGCATCAAGCGGGCGCTGGGGCACAGCAAACGGCTGGGCGGATCGCTGGGGATCGTCGACAAGCGACGCACCAGCGCCGACGGAAGTTCGCCAGAGCACGATCATTGGCGGCCCAGTAGACGGCAAGATCGCGCTGTTGTTTGACGACATGATCAGCACCGCAGGATCCATTTGTGGCGCGGCGCAGTCTGGTTCACGAGGCGGGGGCGAAAGAGATTCATATCGCCGCAACTCACGGCGTACTGTGTGGCGGAGCGATCGAGAGACTACGGGCTGCTCCCGTCGATTCAATCGTCGTCACCGATTCGATCCCGATTCCAGCTGAAAAGCAATTACCCAATCTTGTTCAGCTCTCGGTTGCCCCCTTGCTGGCCGAAGCGATCAAACGAATTCACCACGATCAATCGATCAGCGAACTGTTTCGGGAGCGTTAGGACCACTCCGACATGGAAAAAACAAACGTTGCAATCGTCGGCTTGGGAACTGTCGGCAGTGGTGTTGCGCGATTGCTGCTGGACCACGGTGATCGAACCGCGCGACATGCCGGACGAACACTATGGCTCAAGAAAGCGGTCGTTCGCGACTTGAACAAACCTCGCGACGTTGATTTGCCTGAGGGTGTGGTTACCGATGCGATCGAGGATGTGATCAACGATCCGGACATCAGCGTGGTTGCACAACTGGTCGGCGGACTTGAACCAGCGCGAACCATCATGTTGCGATTGATGGAATCTGGGAAAGACATCGTCACCGCTAACAAAGCGCTGCTGGCGGAACATGGCCCGGAACTGTTTACGACAGCTCGAAAACTTGGTCGCAGCATCGCGTTCGAAGCAGCTGTCGCCGGCGGTATTCCGATCATCGCCAACATCAGCCAGTGTCTGTCGGCCAACCAAATCTTGTCTCTGGAAGGAATCTTGAACGGCACCAGTAACTTCATCGTCACTCAAATGGACGAAAAAGGTTCGCCCTATGATGACGTTGTCCGCCAGGCGCAGGAACTCGGTTATGCCGAAGCCGATCCGACGATGGATGTCGATGGTACCGACGCGGCGCAGAAACTCGCGATCCTGGCACATCTGGCGTTTGGGGCAACGGTCGATTGGTCGGAGATCCCCAGAGTTGGCATCGATGGCCTTGATCCGGATGACCTGCGTTACGCTCGTGAATTGGGATACCGCATCAAGTTGCTGGCCGATTGCAAACTTGGCGGAAGACGGTTTAGAGCTTTCGGTCGGACCGACCTTAGTCCCGATCGGAACGCCGTTGGCCGAAGTCCGCGACGCTTTCAACGCAATCAAGGTAATCGGCGACGCCGTGGGGCCTGTCTTTTACCATGGTCTGGGAGCGGGCCAAATGCCAACCGCATCGGCCGTGGCAGCCGATTTGATCGATACAGCGGTTGGACGCACGAAGCTAACGTTTCAGACACTGGAGTATTTCTCCCGAGATCAACCTCCTACGAGTCAAGCTGCGCGGAGCCGAAACGCTGGTCGGACGCAATTACTTTCGTCTGACCGTCGCCAACCAACCCGGCACGCTGGGCGCCATCGCGTCGGTGTTGGCAAAGCACGAAATCTCGATTGCCTCGGTAATCCAACATGAACGAGCGGATGATGGATCACAGAATTCGAATGTTCCCCTTGTCATCATGACTCATGAAGCCAGCGAGGGATCGGCCGCGAACGCCACGAAAGAGATTGAATCGCTAGGCGTCGTTTCAGGACCGGTTGTCCGATTGACCGTAAAAGCTTAGACGGGGTTGGACCAGGGAAAGCCAACGTCTCTGACCCAGCACATTGCACCAGTGATTCGGTGTCGCGTCCGTGGGCCAGCACACAATGCGACGCTTGGCCCACTCGAAAATTTCATCGTTGGTGCGTGCCGACAACCCTACGGCAGATCGATCGTTCGAATCGATGCTGGCTCGCCTTTGGGTTGCACCATCACAATCGCGTGAGAATCGTCCAGCTTGTCCAACTGCACGACGTCCGTCAGCGAATCGATCGTCTCGTAGCTTTGGCCCGCAGTTCCGCCTCCGGATACCGGCTCGCTTAACCCTGCAGATTCTTGCAGTTGATCGGTGCCGATTTTCATCATGCCTCGTGAACTATTCGCCATCAGGACAAAATCCTTTCCGCCCTGTTTGTAGACGATCATGTCCAACGGGCGATTTCGATTGCCAAGTTCGGCAACGGTCGTGCCTTTGATCTTGCTATTGCTTTTGATCTTGGCAATCGGCAATTTGACCAATGGAGTGCACGTATAACCGGCCAACAGGCTAGGTTCGCCACCGATATTGAACGGCACGAAAGATTGGATCGCCGCATAGTCTTCGCTGCGTCCATGGGCAGCATGGTAGATTTCGACTTGCATACCGTGAGATTTATCGCGGAAAGGAAAATCAAATTCCCGAACGGTGCTGGGTGAATCGGCTGCCGACAATCCCGCGACCAAAAGACGCCCTTCTACGTAGGCAATGTCTGTGATCGACTGTTGACGTGCGTTCCGCTTTCGGCGCCCCTGTTGTACGACTTTGTCTTCTGGTGGGTTTGGCAAAGCAGCAGTCGCATTTCCAATCTTGTCCAGATTCAGCTGGGTCACGGTGCCGTCTGGAGTCACCTTCGCAATGGCCGCCTGGTCACCAGCCGTAACCGTCAAAAAGACGTTTGCTGTTTCAGGATTGACGGCTAAATCGGCGACAGAAACTTCCTGTCCGCCAAAAGCCTGACTCAATTTTGCGGTTAGATCTTTGATGTCGTAAGGGGCTGCCGATCCATCCCCTTTGTCGTCCGTATTGATCGCATAGATTTTGGCGGCCTTGGCATCGCCAACAAACAGGACACCGGAGGGTCCAAAAGCGATGGGACCTGCCGATTGGAGTTCGACCGGGCCGGGCGACAGTCCATACAACTCTGCAGCGCCGCATTGGCCACTAACAAAAACGGTAGCGATAATTGCAACAACGATTGCGGGTGTGTGACGACGCATGGAAAGGTTCCTTAACAGAAAGGGTATGGGATCGTCGTATCGAGCCTTCAGTGTAGCGGAAGTGGTATAGGCATTCAGCTTTCCGTTGGCGAGCGAAGATTGCCGAGGCCACTCCAGATTCCCAAGGACCAAATCGCAGCCTAACCGGTCTTTTCGTACCTGACCCGGTAAACCGGAATCCGATGCAGACGACTCCGTCGTTCAAAATGGGTGCGATAGTCCAGATCATGCGTGGATTCGGTCTGCGGCTTCCGGAATGGGAACGCCGAGTTCGGGAGCGATCTCGGCAATCATTTCAATCGTCTGCTTCGAAATAGTCCAAGACGTCGGTCCAAAAGTGCAGTCGTCCACCGATCCCGCAGCGATTTCGAATAGTTGGGAATGCTAGTCTCATTCAAAACCCGACGTTTGCGGTGCCGCTTCTTCCACCAGGGGTCGGGAAAGTAGATGTGGACGGCTTCCAGCGAACCGCGATCGATCCGACCAGCAAATATCGGCTCCGCATTGCCACTGATCATCATCGCGTTGGTGACGGAAGATCGATGCAGTCGGCCCGCCGAGTGCGCGGCATACTTTGCCAAGATCTCGATTCCCAGAATAATTGTGACTGGGATTTGCGCCTGCGGCGCCGTCGCCATGAACAGCCCTTTGCCCGAACCGACTTCGATCTCCAGCGGTTGGTCATTGCCGAACAGGGATCTGCTGGACAAGATCTGCGGCAGATCATCCGCGTCGCGCAGCAGTCCGCTCAGGTCGATGTTGGCGTGATGGTCGTTTGACAGGGCTGCGTGGCATTTCAAAAATTGCGGTTGATTGGACGTTGTCGTACCTACAATCGTAACTTGATCAAAATGCGCTACAATGCTGGTCAGGCTGTAACTTTCTGTCAGCCCTATGTCCCGCAGATCTATTTCAACTGCTTGCTGCACCGATGCCGAAAGCCAACGCCGACTTTAATGGACTCCACATCGCCGCCCTGGAAAGCCGTCGCGCCGACGACATGGCTCGTCTGATCAACGCGCTGGTGGTGTGGCTCATGTCAGTCCGTCGATGCGAGAAGTACCCATCGAGCCGAATCGGGGCGCGATCGATTTTGCCTATCGGTTGATGACCGGACACATCGGCACCGCGATCTTGATGACCGGGGTCGGATTTCGCTATCTGCTCAAAGCGATTGAACGACACATCGATCGACAGCGGTTTCCTGGATTCACTTTCCGACATCACCACCATCTGTCGTGGTCCGAAACCGACAGCAGCGATGCGCGAAGTCGGCGTGAACGCCCACATTTCGGGTGCCCGAACCGAATACTTGGCGCGAATTATTGCAGACGATCGACGACAACCTCTCGATCGCCAATCAAACCGTTGGACTGCAGGAATACGGAGTCACCAATGCGTCGCTGATCGCCGGACTGGAAGCTCGCGGGGCCACGGTCGAATCGGTGCGAGTCTATGGCTGGGAATTCCCGGAAGAAACGAATTCCCTCGAGGCCAACATCCGCTCGCTGGCGGCCGGACAACGGGACATGCTGCTACTGACCAGTGCCCATCAAGTGGTCAATATGCTGCGAATGGCCGAACGATTGAGACATGGTCGATCAGTTACGTGATGGGCTGCACCAAACCGTCGTTGCATCGATCGGGCCAACCACGACACAAATGTTGGAGGAATGTGACATCCACGTCGACTTTGAACCGAGTCACCCGAAAATGGGCCACCTGGTTAGCGAAGCGGCCGCAGCGAGGTGTCACCCTAGTCAAAACGAAATCAATATGCGTGTGCATTCCGCAGATGGCAAAACCGCGCCAACACGTATCAAATGACAGCTTGTTCATGCGGGCTTGCCGGCGGGAACCGACCGAACGGACTCCGGTTTGGCTGATGCGTCAGGCAGGCCGTTACATGGCCGAATATCGCGAAGTTCGCAAGAACCAATCGTTTTTGGAATTGTGTGCCAACCCAAAACTTTGCAGCGAAGTCATGTGCACTGCGGTTGATCGCTTGGGAGTTGACGCGGCGATCATTTTCTCGGATCTGCTTCCGATTCTTGGTGCCGATGGGATTCGATTTGGAATTCGCTGCCGGTGACGGACCGGTGATTCACAATCCCGTTCGCGACTACGAGGACGTCAAACGTGTCCGTCCGCTCGAGTCACCGGATGAACTGGATTTTGTTTATGAAACTGTCAAGCAAACACGTGCCGACCTACCCGAATCCATTCCACTGATCGGCTTTGCCGGCGCACCCTTCACATTGGCAAGCTACGCGATCGAAGGAGGCGGAAGTCGCCAGTACGTCAACACGAAAAGGCTGATGCAGAGCGAATGTGGCGGTTGGGAGACTGTTGATGGACACGCTGTCCGAAGCAATCACGATTTACTTGAATCACCAGATCGCCGCCGGCGCACAGTGTGTTCAATTATTCGATAGCTGGGCCGGATGTCTCTCGCCAGCCGACTACACCACCCATGTCTTGCCCTGGATGAAGCAAATCATCGGTGGAATCACTCCGGGCGTACCGGTGATCAACTTTGCAACTGGCAATCCCGAACTTTTGCCTTTGCTGCGCGGAGACCGACGAACGGTGGTTGGAGTCGACTGGCGAATCTCTCTTGATGCGGCCTGGCAACGAATCGGACACGACTGCGCGGTCCAAGGCAATCTCGATCCCGCCGTGCTACTAGCCGAACCCGATGTGATTCGTGAACAGATCGACACAGCTTCTCGAATCCGTCGCCGGCCGACCTGGGCACATCTTCAATCTGGGACACGGCGTGTTCAAAGAAACGCCGGTCGAGAATGCGATTGCCTTGGTCGAGACCATCAAAGATTTCAGCCACTAGCGACCAAGCCTCTGTTGAATCGAGTTGCGAGGGCGAGCATCGCGCTGAACGAATTGTTCTGCCGTGGCCAACCTCAGGCCATTCCGACCACGGCGTCGGGAGACTCTACCGATTATTCAGCATGGATAGCCAATTGCTATCATGCTGAAACATTGCCTGCAGATTCTGCCGATTGAAACTTGATGAGTCTCCTCTCCTCCCACTTTCAATTGGAAATTCATCATGCGTCGTGCTCTCTTTATCGCAATGGGCATCATGGCAATCATCATTGGCCTGGAATGCTTGGCGATCGATAGTGCCAACTTTTATTCGGCCAAGGAAACCAATGCCAGTACCTTTTTTGATCCCTCGGGTACGCCATCGGCACAGACCAAGGTCTGGCAGCCGAAAGAATGGCTACCGTGGACGAGTTTGAGCGTCGGAACGATCACGATTCTGTACGCATTTACACTGCCGCGTCGTTTCAGCGGGCCGGTCATCGGCTAATCGTTCATTTTACCGGTCGGCATCTAGGCAAACGGCTTGACGAAGCAAGGGACCACGCCTAACTTGCATTAACGTGGTTTCAGCTAGTTGCCGGAATCATTAGTAAATCTTATGAACAAATCAGGCTGGGACCTCGATTGCAACTTCGGACTCTCGAAATATTTTGCACGATCGCAGAGCAGCGCAGTTTTTCGCGTGCTGCTGCATGCCATGACGTGACCCAGAGCGCCGTCAGCCAGTCGATTGCTCAGCTCGAGGAATCGATTGGCGTCCAGCTGATCGATCGCTCCAAGCGACCCCTGGTTTTGACCGCGGCCGGACAAACGTACTGGCACGGACTTCGGGATGTGCTGCGAAGCTACCAGCGGTTGGAGAACGAAGTCCGCAGCACCAGCAAACAGCTCAGCGGTCAGATCACGGTCGGCACGATTGTCTCGGTCGGTTTGAGTTACATGCCGGAGGCAACCGAAGAATTCCGGCGACTGCATCCGGAAGTCGAGGTCAAAACGGCGATCGGTTCAAACAGCCGGGTCTTTGAGATGACGGCCGATGGGGAGGTTGACCTGGGTTTGGTTAGCTACCCACGCAGCACGAAACAGCTGCAATCGGTTCTCTGGCAACAAGAACCGATGCGATTGGTCTGCTCTTCCGAGCACCCACTGGCGACTCTGAATGAAATCTCTCTGTCGCAGATCAATGGAATGGAGATGATTGGATTTGATCGAGACCTGACACTTCGTCACGAGATCGATCAGTGTCTCTCCAAGGCAGGGGTCAATGTCAATATTCGATTGGAATTGGACAATGCCGATTCGATGATCCGCGCGATCCAAGCGAATCGTGGAATCGGGATTGTCCCTGAAGCGGCGGTGCGCCGCGAAACCGCAATTGGCTCATTGCGAGTCGTTGCATGTCGAGAGTTACGCATGACGCGGCCTCTGGGCATTATCTTTCGTCGATCCGGACGTCTACACCAAGCCGCCAGCGAGTTTGGTTCGCTGCTACTGGGGCGATCATTGACGTCGGAAAAACGAAGTCACTCCGGCAGCAGGAAGCTTGTCGTGGACAACGCTGCGACCCAGCGGCTAGATGCAGACGCGGTCTCGAAACAGACTTCGGCACAGTCCAAGTCAACGACCTCGGTTGTCGCTTAGGCGACCGACCGGAGTCACCTAGAGTTGCGGCGAAAACTGTTTTATCCGGGCGGTTTAGCACTCGGGTCGCAGAGTGAAGGACCACACCAATTGAACGGACAGAATTGGACAAGCAAGTCAGATAGATAGCGAGATGATGCCATGAACGAAAACTTAATTCACCTACCGCCCAAGCAAGGCCTGTACGATCCCGAGCTGGAAAAGGATTCGTGTGGCGTCGGCTTCATCGCCCATATCAAAGGCCAGCCAAGCCATCAAAATGTGTTGGATGCCGACAGAATCCTGCAGGCGATGGATCATCGTGGGGCTTGCGGCTGCGAACCCAATACCGGTGACGGATCGGGCATTCTGTGTGGGCTGCCTCACAAGTTCCTAAAGAAAGTCGCCAAGCGGGATCTCGGTGTTGAATTGCCCGAGCCAGGACAGTTCGCCGCCGGTCTGGTGTTTCTGCCTCAGGACGATGCCGAAAGGGAGCTGTGCAAACAGACGATTGAAGCATTGGTCGCCGACGCCGGACAGCAGCTAATCGGCTGGCGAGACGTTCCGCAAGAAACCGATTTTGCCGATGTCGGGCCGACCGCTCGCAATAGCGAACCAGTGATCGAAATGTTGTTTGTCGGCGCTGCCGATGGACTGCACGGCGACGCGTTTGAACGCAAGCTGTACATGATCCACAAACAGGCCAGCCACGCTCTGCGCGGCAGCAAGACGCTGAAACAAGCGCTTGATGTTTTATATTTGCTCGCTCAGCACCAAAGTGATCGTCTACAAGGGAATGCTGACCCCGGCGCAGGTGCTGCCCTATTTCCCGGACTTGCGAGACGAAGACTTCGAAACCCATTTGGCGATGGTCCACAGTCGTTTTTCGACCAACACTTTCCCCAGCTGGGATCGCGCACAGCCACTGCGATTCATGAGCCACAATGGCGAAATCAATACCTTGCGCGGCAACAGCAACTGGATGAAGGCGCGCGAAGGTTCGGCCAAAAGCGAGCTGTTTGGCGACGAACTATCCAAGTTGTTCCCGGTCGTCGAACCCCACTGCAGCGACTCGGGAACGTTCGACAACGTGCTTGAGTTTCTGCTGATGAACGGACGCACGCTTGCAAGAAGCGATCATGATGATGGTCCCCGAAGCATGGCAAAAGCACGAAACGATGCCGGAAGAGAAGCGAGCCTTCTACGAGTACTTCTCCTGCTTGATGGAACCGTGGGATGGGCCGGCATCGATCGTCTTTACCGATGGGCAATACATCGGTGCATACGCTTGGATCGCAACGGCCTGCGGCCCAGCCGCTACTACATCACGACCGATGATCGTGTGATCATGGCCAGCGAAGTTGGCGTTTTGCCGGTTGATCCCAAGATCGTGAAGTCAAAAGGGCGTCTGCAACCGGGAAAAATGTTCCTGATCGATTTCGAACAGGGACGCTTGATTCCAGACGAGGAACTGAAGAGTGACTTTGCCCGCAAGATGCCCTATGGCAAATGGCTGAAGGAACAACGGATTCGCTTGGCCGATCTGCATCCGGAAAGTCGAACCGCACGGATTTGACAGCGAGACGTTGCTGCCACGCATGCAGGCGTTCGGCTACACAGCCGAAACGATGAACTTCATGCTGCGACCGTTGGTCGAAGCAACTGCGCGACCCTGTTGGCTCGATGGGCAACGACAGCGCGATCGCATGTCTGAGCGACAAGCCGCGGATGATCTACGACTACTTCAAGCAATTGTTTGCACAGGTCACCAACCCGGCGATCGATTCGATTCGCGAAGAAGTGATCATGTCGCTGGAGTGTTACATTGGGCCCGAGCAGAACCTGCTGGATGCGACGCCGGAGCACTGCCATCGATTGTTGGTCGATCATCCGATCCTGACCAACGAGGAAATCGCGGCGCTGAAGCATATCAATCACAAGGGCTGGCAAAGCCGCGTGATCGACATCACGTTTGACCGCAGCGAAGGAAAAGCGGGCCTGCAACAGACGCTCGACCGAATCGCGGCCGAAGCCGAAGCGGCCGCCGACGACGGTATCGAATTGGTCGTCCTGACCGATCGTCGAATCGGCCAAGATCGGTCCCTGTCAGCGCGCTGCTGGCGGTCGGTGCAGTCCATCATCACTTGGTCAAACAAGCCAAACGAACTCGGATCGGTCTGGTGATCGAAACGGGCGAAGCACGCGAAGTGCATCATCATTGTCTGCTGATCGGTTACGGCGCCGACGCGATCAATCCCTACCTGGCCTTCGAAGCGCTTTGGCAAGCACGGCGCGATGGTTTGATGGACCTCGACCTTGGACGACGACAAAATCGTTGCCGCCTACCGCAAAGCCGTCGCCAAAGGCATGCTGAAAGTGATGGCCAAGATGGGCATCAGCACGCTGCAAAGCTACAAGGGAGCCCAAATCTTCGAAGCGCTGGGACTGAAAGATGAAGTGATCGACAAGTGCTTTGTCGGAACCGCCAGCCGGATCCAAGGCGTCTCGTTTGATGTGATTGCCGAAGAAACGCTGCGTCGCCACTCGCTGGGTTTCCGCGAACGAGAGATCGATCAAACTGCCGCAACTGCCAAACTTGGGCGAATTTCACTGGCGGGCCGAAGGCGAAAAACATGCTTGGTCACCCGCAATCGATTTCGTCAGCTTGCAGATGGCCGCTCGCAACAACAACGAAGACGCCTATTGGAAATTCGCCCATGCGATCAACGAAGACAGTCGCAATCGATGCTACGCTGCGAGGACTGCTGGAATTCAACGAGATCAAACGTCCAAGTCGATCCCGTTGGATCGAAGTTCAACCGGCCAGCGAAATCGTCAAACGATTCTGCACCGGTGCGATGAGCTTTGGCAGTATCAGTGCCGAATCGCACGAAACGCTGGCGATCGCCATGAATCGCTTGGGCGGCAAGAGCAACACCGGCGAAGGCGGCGAAGATCCTGTTCGTTTCAACCGCTGGAAAACGGCGACTCCAAACGATCGGCGATCAAGCAAGTTGCCTCCGGTCGGTTTGGCGTAACGATCGAGTACCTGACCAACGCTGACGAAATTCAAATCAAAATCTCGCAAGGTGCCAAGCCGGGCGAGGGTGGCGAACTGCCGGACGAAAGTCGACCAGAACATTGCGCGGATCCGCTACAGCACGCCGGGTGTCGGCCTGATCAGCCCACCGCCGCACCACGACATCTATTCGATTGAGGATCTGGCCCAGCTGATCCACGACTTGAAGAACGCCAACCGCGCGGCGCGGATCAGCGTCAAACTGGTCAGCGAAGTCGGCGTCGGCGTGATCGCATCGGGCGTCGCCAAAGCGCATGCGGACCACATTCTGATCTCCGGTGACACGGGCGGAACCGGTGCTTCGCCACTGACCAGCATCAAGCATGCTGGATTGCCATGGGAACTGGGCATCGCCGAAACGCATCAAGTCTTGGTGCTGAACGATTTGCGCAGCCGCGTTGTGTTGCAAACCGATGGCGGCTTGAAGACCGGCCGCGATGTCGTGATCGCGGCGCTGCTGGGTGCCGAAGAGTTCGGTTTTTCGACCGCACCGCTGATCACGCTTGGCTGCATCATGATGCGAAAGTGCCATCTGAATACTTGCCCAGTGGGAATCGCGACGCAAGACCCGGAACTTGCGCAAGAAGTTCACCGGCAAACCCGAGCATGTCGTCAACTACCTGTTCATGGTCGCCGAAGAAGCACGCCGGATCATGGCCAAGCTCGGCTTCCGAACGATCGACGAAATGGTCGGCCGGTCCGATGTTCTGAAAACCGACAAGGCGATCGCCCACTGGAAAGCGGACGGTCTTGGACCTGACATCGATCTTGATGCCGGCCAACAAGCCGCACGAAGACGTGGGCGTGATTTGCTCGATGGCGCAAGACCATGCGTTGGAGAAGTCACTCGACATGACTGTCTTGCTTGACGCGGCCAAACCGGCGATCGAATCGGGTCAACCGGTGACGATCAAGACGCCGATCATCAACATCAATCGCACCGTCGGCACGATCCTTAGCAATGAAGTTGCCAAGAAGTATGGCCAAGGCGGGCTGCCCGACGACACCATTCGGATCGAACTTGACCGGTTCGGCCGGACAAAGTCTGGGTGCGTTTCTTGGCCCACGGCATCACGATCGAGCTGGAAGGCGACGCCAATGACTACGTCGGCAAAGGGCTTAGCGGCGGCCGCATGATCGTCTACCCGCCGCGCGAAAGCAGCTTTGCAGCCGAAGACAACATTCTGATCGGCAACGTTTGTCTTGTATGGCGCGACCGGCGGCGAAGCTTATTTCCGCGGCCGCGCGGCAGAACGGTTCTGCGTTCGCAACAGCGGTGCTCGTGCCGTCATCGAAGGAGTCGGCGACCATGGTTGCGAGTACATGACCGGCGGCCGAGTCGTGATCCTTGGACCGACCGGCCGAAACTTTGCCGCCGGCATGTCGGGCGGCATCGCCTACGTCTGGGATCGCCAAGGCGACTTCAATTTGAACTGCAACTTGGCAACGGTCGCGCTGGAAAAGATCGAAGACGCGGAGGAAGAAGCCGAAGTGAAAGCGCATGATCCAGCGACATCAGCAGTTCACCGGCAGCACGGTCGCTGCCGAAGCCTGGAGAACTGGGACATTTTCCTGAGCCAATGCGTCAAAGTCATGCCGATCGACTACAAACGCGTCCTGGAAGAAATGAAGAAGCAGACAGCGAAACTGGCGTGCGAACGTCTACGAGTTCGCGTGCTGAACTCGCAACGACAAACCATACACAAGACATTCTAGATCGAGACGACAATCATGGGAAAGCCAACTGGATTCAAAGAATTTGATCGCAAGAAAGTGCCTTGGCGTCTGCCAGTCGTTCGCATCAACGACTACGACGAAATCTACACCGAACCACGCGTCGAGCAACTGCAAGAACAAGGTGCGCGGTGCATGGATTGCGGTGTTCCGTTTTGTCAGTCGACGACCGGTTGTCCGATCGACAACTTGATCCCCGAGTGGAACGACTTGGTCTACAACAATCGCTGGAAAGAAGCGATCGAACGTCTGCACAAGACCAACAACTTTCCCGGAATTCACCGGTCGCACCTGCCCCGCGCCCTGCGAAGGCTCGTGCGTGCTGGGGATCACCAATCCGCCGGTCACGATCAAGAACATCGAAAACGCGATCGTCGATCGGGCTTGGGAGGAAGGCTGGATTCAAGCCGACGCCGCCCGAAATCACGAACCGGCAAGAAAGTCGCCATCGTCGGCAGTGGACCCGCCGGGCTTGTCTGCCGCCGATCAACTGAACTCAGCCGGCCACGAAGTCACCGTTTACGAACGGGCCGATCGAATCGGCGGACTGCTGCAGTACGGCATTCCCAACATGAAGCTGTCCAAGGAAGCGGTCCAGCGTCGGGTCGACAAAATGACGGCCGAAGGCGTCAAGTTCATGACCGAGCGTCAATGTTGGCAAGGACATCGATCCCAAGCAACTGCAAACAGACTTCGACGCGGTGCTGTTGGCCTGCGGTGCGACCAAGCCTCGTGATCTTGCCGATTGCCAATCGCGATGCCAAGGGCGTTCATTTTGCGATGGAGTTTCTGACGGCAAACACGAAGCAAACGCGTTCACGGCGATTCACTCGGCGATGATTTCATCAGTGCCGAGGGCAAAGATGTGATCGTGATCGGTGGCGGTGACACCGGCACCGACTGTATCGCAACCAGCATCCGTCATGGCTGCCGCAGCCTGGTCAACTTCGAATTGCTGCCAAAGCCGCCGGCCGAGCGCGCCGACGACAATCCGTGGCCGGAATGGCCGCGAATTTTCCGCGTCGATTACGGACACGAAGAAGCGGAAGCGAAATTTGGTCGCGATCCGCGCGAGTACCAGATCTCTGAGCAAAGAATTCTTGGTCGACGAGGACGGCAAACCTTGCGGGCATCAAGACGGTCGAAGTCGATTGGACCAAGAATGACGACGGCGGCTGGGCGATGTGCGAAGTCGAAGGCAGCGAGAAAGAGTGGCCCGCACAGTTGATTCTGCTGGCGATGGGCTTTCTTGGGCCCGAGCAATACGTTGCCGAATCGATCGGATTTGGAAGTCGATCCGCGAAGCAATTTCCAAGCGATCCATGGCAAGTTCGCCACCAACATCGATGGTGTATTTGCCGCGGGCGATTGCCGACGCGGTCAAAGCCTGGTCGTCTGGGCGATCAACGAAGGCCGCGGCGCGGCCCGCGCGATCGACATTACCTGCAAGGGTCCAGCAATCTTCCAGCACCGGGTGTCACCATGGGCACCGCAATGCAGGTGTAGAACTTGCCCACCGGAATGAATTGCGAGCTTAGTCGGATCGAGCCGATCCGACTAATCGCTTGCTTGATCTAACGACGATCGCCAAACAGGATGAACAGGTAGTAAACCAGCGTCATCACCGACTGCAAAGTCGCCGCAACGTACGTTAGCGCAGCGGCGTTCAGCACTTTCGCGACATACTGTTCTTCGTTGCCAGCGATCATGCCCTGATCAACCAGTTCATGACGAGCTCGCGAGCTGGCATTGAATTCCACCGGCAGATTGACCAGTTGGAAAAACACGACGCCGGCGAACAGCACCACACCCAACAGGATCAGCGACTTGAATCCCAAGATCGCTCCCAAGAACAATAGGCCAACACCGGCCCCAGAGCCGAAATTGGCGGCCGGAACGGCAAAGTTACGAACAACCAGGGGAGCATAGCCTTGAGCGTCTTGAAACGCATGACCCGCCTCGTGACAGGCCACGCCGACCGCAGCCATCGATCGGCCGTTGTAGACATCGCCGCTTAGCCGCAACACTTTCGCGCGCGGATCGTAGTGGTCGCTCAGCTTTCCGCCCACCTGCTCGATGGCGACTGAATTTAAACCCGCATTGTCCAACATCTGACGCGCAGCCTGAGCACCTGAAATCCGCGAAGGAATTTGGCTCATTTGCGAGAACGCAGACTTTACTTTCCACTGGGCATACAGGCCGAGCAGAAACGGTGGTATTACGAGAAGGAAATAGAGACCCATATGTTTAACTACTCCAAAAACCGGGCTATTCAGTTGGCTATTTGACGGCAAGCCAGAATGACAGCGGGCCTACCTACATCCAAATGTAGCAATTCCCGCGCCACAATTGCTATTCGCATGACTGTCCCAGTTCTTGCGAGGCACTTTCCCGTTATTCAATCGAATAATGGGGCTGAATCTGTAGAGGAACTTCAACAAATTTGATTTTCGTCGGCGCATTTCCAGATCGGCGGTCTCTAGTGTGGAATGCGATTTGCCAAGCATTTAGGCGGGGTACGGCTGATGATCCTATTTGCGGGGATCAGCTTGGTCATCGGCTTAGCCATTCCCGGATTCTACGACTGGACCGGATCCGACCAAAGCCGCCCCTCTCCGCTGATCTCTTACGCAATGGTCGGTCTACTGGTTCTTGCCACAGCCGTTTCCCTGCCGTTGCCTTGGATCAACCTGGCTGACTTGCCGCCAAACAGCAACATCCTTAGAAAACGACAATTCCGTATCCGCTCTATTCTCGCGCTCACGGCATTGCTAGCTGTTTTCCTGGCCGCACTCCCCCGGACATCGTCAGCTGCGGCGGGGAGTTGCACAAGCTTGATCATTCTGGCAACTGCCGGGCGGTCCTGGATTCAGCATCCCCATGCGCGACCAAACATAGCCTGCGCTGCTGGCAACCATGTATTTTCCGTTCGCGTGGATCGTGTCGATGGATCATACCGGTCGCATTCTTGCAACGCTACTTTCGGCCGCTTCAATGCTACCTGCCACCGTGCCAACAATGCTGGCTAGCCAGGTCATTGACCGGCATTTCAGCGACCTGCCATGGGTTTCGGCGGCGTTTACCATTGTCGAACTGTTGGCTGGATTGTGGATCATGGGTCGCGGCAAACGACTGGCGGTCGTCTATCTAATCGTTGCGTTGATCCTCTCCGTATACGGTTCGCTCTTTATCAACATTGGAATGCGAATCTGAGATAGCGTTTGTGAACGCCATCCGTTTGCCAGATTCTAGTCACGCGACGTCGGGGTAACTTTCATACTGATTGTTTCGTCCCCTCGTTTGACCACCATTTCAATCTCTTCGCCGATCTTCAACGCCTCGATTGCATAGGTGTAGTCATAGACATCTTCGATCTTTTTGCCAGCCAGTTTGATCACGATGTCGCCGCCCAAGATTCCAGCCTTGGCGGCTGGACCATCCGCTGCAACACCACTTAGCTTCAAACCTTTGATGTCACCCGAGACGTAGTCGGGAATCGTGCCTAGATAGGCAGTCAGTCGGGCGCGGGGAACATCTTTGGGTGCGTCACCTTCTTCCAACTCAAACTTGGGCGGCTGATCGGAAGTCAAAATACCTCGCGAGATCAACGCGAATAGTTGCGCGATTTTTGCCGCGCCATCGTAATTCAGTTTATCCGGAGTATCACGCGGTGTGTGGTAGTCCTCGTGTGCCCCCGTAAAGGCCGACAGAATTGGCACGTTTCGCCCGACGAACGATGATGCATCGGTCGGCAGCCTTGTACTTGTTTTATCCAACTGCAATTGCAAACCGACGGGAACATTTCGACGTTGAACATCGCCCGCAAAACCTGGCGATGACCCGACCCCTTGGATCACCAATTTCTCGCGAAGACGACCCACCATATCCATGTTCAAATAGGCAGCGACAGCTGTCGTCAGTGGCTCGGAATCGGTCGGTCGCGCCATGTGAACTCGCCGGCGTATCGGCATTCTCCGATAGTTCGGTCTTGGGCTTGATCGCGTGCGGATAGAGATCGTGGAAGGAATCCACATAGGCCTTCGAACCGAACAGTCCCAATTCTTCGCCACTCCAACCCGCCACAATGAAATCGCGTTTGGCTTTCAAGCGACCGGATGATTTTTCGGCGGCCAAATATTGAGCGACTTCCAGCATTGCGGCCACACCGCTTGCATTGTCGTCGGCGCCAACATGTACTTGCTCCCGTTCATCGTCTTTGGCTAGCGAACTGCTGCCACCCCGTCCGAGGTGATCGATATGAGCGCCAAGTATCAACACCGGTGCGTCACTTGGTTTGTCGCCGGCGTTGATTCGAGCAATCACATTACGTCCGGTACCACGATTTCGCTTGATACCGATCGTTGCCGATGCCGTTGCATCCAGTGGAAACCCGAGGCTCAACGATCCGTCATCCAGTTTCTTTTGCACTTCCGCCAAGTCTTCATCGGCTGCCTTGAACAGTTCCGTAGCGATTTCGTTGCTGATGGAAATTGCGGCAATGCTGACAGTGGCATGCGATCCTTGATCGTCGAACCGCAAAATCTGCCGTTTTACTTTGCTGGTCGGACCGGTCACAAAGATGATTCCTTTGGCACCCATATCGCGAGCAACGGTCGCCTTTCGACGCGGTGAACTATACCGGGCTAGTTGCTGGCGTTGCTCAGGCGTGATGTCTTGCGGCAGGTCACGAAAGACCAACACCCATTGTCCGGCGACATTCAAATGAACGTAGCTATCGTATTCACCGGTCTCTTCTGTCTTTGGAACCTGCATTCCATAGCCGGCAAAAACGATGTCGGCGGGCGCAATCTGACCGGTTTTGGAAAAAGCCAAGGGACGCCAATCCTGATCGATCGTCAACGGTTTATCGTTGATCGACAATTCGTTTTCAGCGGTCAATTCGGAACCTGCCGGAAAGTCAAAGGTTTGGAAAAAGGAGCCGTCGGCCCCGGCCGGTTCGAATCCGAGACTCTCCAGGTAGGCGGCAACATAGGCAGTGGCTCGACGTTCACCCTCGGTGCCCGTCATTCGGCCTCCCAACTCGCGGCGGGTCAAAAAGTCCACGTGCCTCATCACGTCGGTCGGCGAGAAATCAGGCGACGATGACTTAGCCGCGGCAAGCGCCACCGAACGATCTTCGTCCGCCGATTCTTGATCCAGCCCAAGTAGCTTGCGAGCGGCATCATCATTCCAGTCGGCCATGAATATCTGCGAACGCTTTTCTTTGGTCCGATTGGACGTCCACGACAAACGCTTCCCATCGCCCAGAAAAACGGGCAAGCCGTCGAATCCGTCGGTGTCGGTCACCCGTACCGGTTCGCCCTTTCCGTCAGCGCGGACCAGATAGAGTTCAAAGTTCGCGAAGCCGTGCTTGTTGGTCGTAAAAATCAGATAGTCGCCGCTCGGGTGGTAGTACGGCGCCCAACTCATCGCACCGATTTCGGTCAACCGCCGAACATCGGTACCATCGATCTTCATCGTGTAGACTTCCGCGGTCGCGCCGTTTTCCGAAAACCTTCGCCAGCAAATCCTCGTACCGTCCGGCGAGAAAAATGGACCGCCGTCGTAACCAGGAACATCGGTCAACTGTCGAACATCGGTCCCGTCGGCATTCATGATGTAGATGTCATTCATGAACGCTGGATCAATTCCAAACTGCGTCTTCTCCCTTTCAGTCAGTGATCGCGAATAGGCCGCACGGTTCGAAGCAAACGCAATCAACTTACCATCCGGACTGTAGCTACCTTCGGCGTCATAGCCAATCTCGTCCGTCAACTTGGTGAACTCGCCAGAGTTCAAGTCTTTGGCAAATAGATCGAAGCTTTTATCGTAATCCCAGGCGTACCTGCGCTGTTTTCCACTGGCACGCAGCTCAAGCTCTTCCTGTTGCTTGGCGACGGATGTGGGGTCGTCTTGCGTACTGGCATACAGAACGCGATCCCCGTCGGGATGAATCCAGGCGCAGGTCGTTTTGCCCTGCCCAGGCGAGATTTTTTCGATATCACCCGTCGCCAAATCAGTCAGATAGATTTGATAAAAAGGATTGGCCGGATCACGCTCGCTTTGAAACACCATTCGTGTTCCGTCGGAGCTAAAATATCCCTCCCCAGCTCGCCTTCCTTCGAAAGTGATCTGACGAACGTTGCTCAATAAGTCAGATTCAGCTGCGACAGAAATCGCTGCCGAAAACAACACGACCAGCGCAGAAGGGGTGGCCGCAGAGAAGATTCGATAGTACATCAGAGATCCGTAACGAGACAACTCGGTCGATTGAACGCGACTGACATTTTACTAGAGGCAAATCAGATATGAAACGACGCCGATTCTTGAATCTGTCTCTGGCCAGCATGGCTGCCGCCAATCTACCACGCGATGCGGCTGGAAAGGATCCGAAACAGGCCTGGTCACCACGATACATACTCTCCTCGTGCATGTACGGCTATCAAAAACTCCAATCGATTTTGCCGGAGGTCGCAAAAACGGGCGCGACCGCGATTGACATTTGGCCAAAGGCCCATGGGGATCAGCGTGAACAGCTTGCTTCGATGGGCGAAGAAAAATTTGCTGCATTGCTACACAAGCACCGTGTATCTTTGGGGTGCATTACGCAGTACATGCTCGGTCCGTTCGGTTTAGCCGAGGAAATGCGTCTGGCGTCGAGACTCGGGTGCAAAACGATCGTGACCGGCGCCAAGGGTCCCGCCAACCTAACGGGCTCTGACCTAAAGGAAGCCGTAGGCGAATTCGCGCGGGAAATGCAACCACATCTGGAAATCGCCGCGGCGACAGGCGTTACGATCGCCATTGAAAACCATAGCAATAACCTGATCCAATCTCCCGATTCAATGAAGTGGCTCATCGAATTGTGCCCCAGCGATCATTTAGGCATCGCCCTAGCGCCGTATCATCTACCTCAAGACCCCAAATTGTTGTCTGGCCTGATTCAAGATTGCGACCAACGTTTGGCCGTCTTCTACGCTTGGCAACATGGCATGGGTTGCATGGAAAAGCTGCCCAAGGAACAAGAACTTCTTCAGATGCCTGGTCGCGGCGATCTTGATTTTGGACCACTGATCAGTGCGTTGGCGAAGATCAATTATCAAGGTTGGACATCGATCTTTATGCATCCCGTCCCGCGCGGCATTCCGATTCTACCGACAACCGGGCAGGTGACCGACGAGATCAACCGCGCGCGAAATTACCTGACCAGCGTTGCAGGCTAAGGTAATTCACGAATTCGAATGTTGCGAAAGTGAATTGGCGATCCTTCAGCTTCCAAACATAGATAGCCTTCCGACGGCTCACTCTGGTTACCACCTGAAACCTCTTCACCGTTGACCCATAGTCGGACTTCGCCGTTGATCGCTCGAACATAGTAGTGGTTCCACTGGCCGAAACCTTTGCTCAAATTTTTGCTGGGAAAGCTCCGTCTACCATTGGGCGAGAGCGGTGGAAAGGGCTTCATTTTGGACTTGCCGACTGGGAAGATATCGCCATTGGTCGAAAACCAATCTGGTTTCTTGCCTGACTGTTTTTGATATTGCTCGGTATACCCGTGATCGAGCATCTGAATTTCGATTCCGGCGCCGGGCAGACTTCCTGGCTTAAGGCTTTCCAAGACATCATCGGGAACCCAAGCAAATACGCCGCTATTCCCCGCTTCTTTTTGGTGCGACCATTCGATCAACAGCTCGAAGTTCTTGTATCGCTTCTGTGTCCGCGTCACCCCAATCGGCATACCGCTACAAATCGCCAAGCCATCTTTCCAAGTCAAGGTATTCTCATCGCCGTTGACGCGAACGAAATCGGCTTCCCCCAACTCAACCCAGCCAGGTTCGGTGCCAGAAATTAGCACACGATCTTGACTTAGACCGACAATCGAGCCAGAGACAAACAGAAAGATCGAAAGGCAGAAGCGAAACATTGATATTGAGAGCCTTACGAAAGATGAAGGGCTTGGTGCGTTAGAGGCAGGAAAGGTCTGGTGAAAGAGTCGCAAGGTCAAGCATCGTCCGATTCGGACTGCGTGTCAGCGTCAGTTTTATCAATGTTAGGCTTATCGGTTTCGGCGCTGTCCGGTTCACCTAGCAATTCTTCTAGCAAGCGGTCGAGTTCACCACCTCGCGCTCTGAGTGATACGACTTTCCCCTGTTTGTTGACGAGGATCGCTGTGGGAATTGCGGTGATTCCGTAGTAGGAAGCAACGGGGTTTTCCCATCCCATTTCAGGTTCCTTATCGCTGATCAAATTCTCCCACGTCAGTTCTTCCTTGTTGACATACTCGTCACAGGCCTCCAGCGTGTTGTCCAAATTGATACCTACGATTGAAAACCCTCGTTCTCCGTAGAGTTCAAGATTGCGTTTCATATTTGGAATCTCGCGCCGACAGGGACCACACCAGCTGGCCCAGAAATCGACCAACACCACCTTGCCTCGGTAGCTATCCCAGTCGAAATCTTCTCCTTCGGTCGTTGTTCCAACCAATTCCATAAAGTTACCGGGGAGTCGGATACGCCGTGCGGCACCCAGCATTTTCGGGGCGCGTTGCTGTAGCTTTTCAATATCGGATTGAGCCATCTTGGCGCCCAGATAGTCATACAATTCCGCAGCCATCTCCGGTGTATCCGGGTTTTCCAAACTTCGGGCAAGCATGTTTCCGAGACTGTAGGCATTCAGATCGAATTCACGATCGCCGAAAGTTGACTTATACTTGTCGACAAGTTTCGCCTGTTCGTCAGGGCCCGCTGTACGGGCCGTGCTTACCTCCGCTTTGAAGGCTTCAACTTGGCCAATCAAGGCGATTTCGTCACGATCATCCTTCTGTAAATCATCAAGAAGAGCCTTCAGCTGTTCTTTGCGTTCCGGCGCGTATCGAGACAGGAACGTCAGCGCACCAAGCTGCTCTCTGATCGCCGCGATTTCAAGGTTCGTCGTCAGCTCGTCCAATTCGCGCATTGCCTGCGCCGCGTCAGCTGCGGCCACGGCAGCCTGCTTAACCTCGTCAAGACTTCGCCCACGCAAACGCTTGACAGTCTGAATAAATCTGAACAGCTCCTGCGCATCCGCGTCTTTAGGCACCGCAAATGGATCAGGCTCTGTCTTTGTCTCTTCAACTCCCTCATCACTTTCCGCAACGCCCGTTTCCTTGGCGACAGGGGGAACGTTTGGATCAGTATCTTGAGCCGGCAGCCGACCGAGCGCGGCAGTAACAACAAGCAACAGCAGCATCCCTCGATTCAACGACAGCATTGAAAACGAGTTCGATCGAAATACCATCGGTGTATCCTTGCGGGAATGTATTGGGGATTCAGCAGCGATTCTCAGTCTCGCGAATTCGACACCGTAGTCTAGCGGCCAAAGCCGCCACACTCAAACAGTTCCATACCGGGCGATCGCTAGGCACTGTCCCAGCAATCGAAGCTTTCCACTGGAAGCGTTCCTGATTCGCCCGGTTGCTTGGCGACCAGAAATCCGAACTTACCTGCAAAGCCGACTTCGTATCCAGACTTTCGCAAAAGTACGGGATACGAACGGTCCCAACTTTGCGACGGCAACGGACCCTGTTCGAAATTGCAGCCAGTTCTGTATTCCACCATTTGCTTCATCAAGGAAGCACGACTAGCCATGCAGATTGCGGTCGTCACATCATGTTTTTCGAACACGATGCCGTCTCGCGCTAATTGATCCAAGTTGGGTGTCCGAACATCTCGATTGCCATAGCAACCCATGGAATAGGTGCATTGATCCTCTGACATCAAGAAGACGATGTTGGGCCGGTCGCCTCCATTGACAGCAGTAGATGTTGCAATCAGCCCAGCATGATCGCGCCGCCACGCGCGATCGGCCCCGGCGCGATCGGCTCGCGCAACACCGGAAGGCAACTCGTCTTGGGCTGCATGGCAACGCCAGATTCGTACACTATGCTTCCGAGGACTTGCTACGACTACGACGGCTCAGTCCCGCACGTTCCATCAACGAACTCTTCATCAATTCTTCGACAAAATCATCGTCCGCAGGTGGGGTACCGTGAGCGCCGAGCAATGTTGGTTCGTACTCAATGATGTATTCATGTTGCGCGATCGAGAGTTTCGCTTTCGGATCGACTCGCTTTCGCATCACTTGGCGACTGTCCACTTTCGTACCGTTGCGGCTATTCAAATCATGGACGAACCAGTACCCATGTTCCAGCGTCAAACGGCAATGTTGACCAGAAACGTTCTTAAACTTCAACTGAATGTCGGCCTCGCTTCGACGACCGATCGTTAACCGCTTCTTGATTAGCGGAATGGCGTCACCGCCACCGCATGGGGTCAACTGCCCGTAGGGGCCGGCAAACTTGGGTATTTTTTCCAATTCCATCAATCGACCTCGATAGAAACCTTTCCCCGCCAGACGATGTGAATAATGACCACGATGGATACACTTACGCTTCGGCTCTATTTTGACTCCCTCTTCGCATTTGGCAACTGTTGACGTGGCTCCCCCCCCCATTTCGGTCACACCGCTCGACTGGCTCGGCGAAGGACTTGTATTTAACGCCTTCGGCGCTCATTTACGTCGGCGTTTTGGCGGGCGGATCCAGCGGGTCAGCGTCGATGCTGGGTTCACGTGTCCCAATGTTGACGGAACGGTTGCCCGTGGTGGGTGCAATTTTTGCGACAATCGGTCGTTCAGCCCCTCTCGGCGAGTCAGACTGAAGCAAGTCCGCCAGCAATTGGAATCAGGCATCCAGACTGTGAGCCAGCGATACGACAAAGTTGCCGGATTTATCGCCTATTTCCAGCCGGCCACGAACACCTACGCCCCGGTGGAGCAACTCGCCGAGGTATTCGATTTAGCCCTCTCCACCAGCGACCGGATTGTTGGCATTGCCATTGGTACGCGTCCCGACTGCGTGCCCGAATCGGTGCTTACGATGATTGGACAGTTGGCCGATCGCAGCTATGTCTCGTTGGAATTCGGGATGCAAACAATTCACGACGACGGTTTGAAATGGATGAACCGTGCACACAGTCATCGCGACATGATCAACGCCATTGACCGTAGTCGCGGACGCGGTTTTGAATGTTGTGCCCATGTGATTCTGGGTATCCCCGGGGAATCACACGCGATGATGATGCAGACCGCCGACGAGATTGGTCGACTAGGTTTTGACGCCATCAAATTGCACAACCTGTATGCCGTCCGGGGCACTCCACTCGGTCAGCAGGTGATCGATGGCACGATCAAAATGATGGATCGAGAAATCTATGTGCAAACTGTGGTTGATTTTCTGGAACGAATTCCACCCGAAGTCATTGTGGAACGGATCAGTGGAGACGCACCGCCAAACTTTTTGATCGAACCGAAATGGTGTTTGGAAAAGTCTTCGCTACGAATCTCAATCGAAGCAGAGTTCCGTCTTCGCGGTACGCGTCAGGGTACGCGATACGAGACGCCACAAGTGATGCCTAAAGATCGCACCGTACCCCCGGACGGTACTCCACAATCCATTCGAGACCAAATCGAAAAGCGCGGTCGGTTGCCAGTTTTAAAGATGGAGGTTTAGGTAGAGATGGACCAGTTTCTTGATGAGGCGATCAAAGAGGCCCAGCAAGGGTTGAGCAATGGTGGGATCCCGATTGGTTCGGTATTGGTCTTGGACGGCAAAATCGTTGGTCGCGGCCACAACCAGCGAGTGCAAAAAGCGAGCGCTATTTTGCATGCGGAAATGGATGCGATCGAAAACGCTGGCCGGCTAAGTGCAGCCGAGTATCGACGGAGCGTTTTGTACAGCACACTTTCGCCTTGCGACATGTGCAGCGGCGCTGCGTTACTATATGGAATCCCTAAACTCGTTGTCGGTGAGAACGAGACCTTTTGTGGTCCCGAGGAGTACGTTCGGTCGCGAGGCGTTGTACTGGAGATCGTCGGCGACCAACGGTGCATTGATTTAATGCGACAATTTATCAACCAGCAGCCAGAACTGTGGAATGAAGACATCGGCGTTTAGCATTAGCTTTAGAACAAGATCCAAGAATTGTCCCCTCGCCGCTATTGCGATGTGTGATTACGCTAATATTTCTGCTGTTAGACCCGTGTGAAAAACCCTGTCTTTGGTAGCTGGGTCTGTCGCAGCCAAGATTGCCACCGTGCTGACGGCTTGCAAGTCTATTTCATGCGGTACTCCTTCGCCACGTTTATCGGAATCACCTACAAATGGCTCGAGTCGGTATCATCGCGGGACTGCTGCTTTGCGGGCTAACGATCGCCGGCTTGATTGGAACAACCGTAAAGAATCCGATTCTATTCATTCCAATGGTGATTGGAATTCCGACACTGTTCTGCGGTGTCGTCGCGCTGAATCCTCATCGCCGAAAACATGCGATGCGGTTCGCCGGGGCCTTGGCGTTACTCGGTACCAGTGTTGGTGCGATCCGAAGTTTGGTTTGGCTGTCCCGATGGATGCGTGATGGTGAGGTTCAAAACTACGCAGTGATCTTGAATGTCGCTTTGCTAGCGATTAGTGGAACGTTCTTGATGATCTGCATTACCTCATTCGTTCAAGATCGGCATCGCCGTCATGCGCAGAGATCGCAATCGATACCGCTGCGATCTTCCGTTGTTAAAAGCAGCAATGAATCTCGGGAAAGTGCCTAGCTAAACACTAGTCAACAATTTCAGAAACCTGGGCACGAACTGTCGCAATGCGCGAGAGCGGTGGCTAATCGCTCTCTTGACCGTCAAATCCAGGTCTCCGAATGTGCGATGGTATTCGCGAATGATAAACAGAGGATCGTAACCAAATCCCCCACTGCCGCTCCGCTGCATTGCAATTCGTCCGCTGCAAGTCGCATGTTCTGCTAGTCGAACTTGGCCCGTAGGGTCGGACAAGCAGAGATAACTGTTGAATTGGGCGCCGCGGCGTTCGGCCGGCACATCAGCCAATTCTCGAAGCAATTTTTCATTGTTGGCTTCGTCATCGCACTGCTCACCGGCATAGCGAGCAGAATAGACACCCGGTTGCCCCTGGAGTGCGTTGACGGTCAGGCCGCTATCTTCGGCCAAAACCCAGCGTCCCAGATGCTTTGCCTGCTCGGTAGCCTTGAGAGCAGCATTCTTCGTGAAGGTATCCCCAGTCTCGGCGACGTCGATCGCGTTTGGAAGCTCCGCCAAGGATAACAGTTGAATTTGATCCTCCGGAAGCAGCATTCGCAACTCGACCAACTTTTTAGCGTTGTGCGTTCCAAGAACCAAATCAAACATGTCACCTCATTCCAAATGCTGCGCCGTACAGGCTTCGTTTCGAGACTTTGGGGACGATAATCGGCTTTGGTTCAACATCGAACGGAATCATGGCTGCTGAATTGGCTGCCATCGCATTCGGTCCCCCGTTGACGCGGGGAACTTGACGGGCGAGTTCGGGCCGCACATTCAGCGCCGATACTTTTTCATTAGCCGACGAATCTCCGGAGCATATTCGAATCTGCCATCCGGCAACTCACGTCCCAACTCTTCAAAACTACCAACGGTGACCAAGGATCGGAAGCGGTCATGAAATTGATAGGCCTCGACGCCTTGGCTGCGAAGCGCCTCGGTCATTTTGTTGGCCTTCTCGGAATTCTTGGCCAGACGGTCACCGCTGGGCCGGAATTTCTTTTCCTGTTTTCCGTTAACGATCGCTCCATGGCCCTCGAACGTCTTCACGACGACCGTGTACTTCCCATTGCAGCTGAGCAAACTATGGGGCACGCCATCATTCAACTGATGGACAAACGAATCGACCTCCGGAGTTTCAAAGTACTCCTGAGGTAAAATCGGGTTTCGCGTGACAAAGGCATTGCCCATCGGACCAAGCTTTTTATCGGTTCGCTTGGTCAACATTTCATTGGTGAGGGCCCTCACGCGTTCGATCGGGCTTAGTCGATCCTGGTCCTGTTCACCCTGACCCTGCCCTTGGAACACTGGCAGGTTCGCCATGCGAATCTTTTTCAGATCACGTTCGACCCCAGGATGATTGATCGTGTCGTACTCGCCAACCAAAACAGCGTAGGCGTCGTATTGATACTGGTTGGCATATCGCAGTCTTTTTGAGGGCCCAGAATTGACATCAACCGATCCCGTAAAATCAAAATTCTCTCGGTAAATGTATGCGGGCAGACCGAGCTCACGGCGAATTTCCAATACCAATTGCTCAGCCCGCTGCTTCGATCCGTCACCCACTTCGTGATACGCGTAGATCAGCCAGGGGCCATCCGTTTCGCTCAACTCGTAGGACCCGGATTGACTCATTTCAACAGCGGGAGTCCGCTTGAAAATCTTCAGAAAGCCAGGCACTTCCGCAATCACAGGCGAAGCTACCAGCGTGAGCATTAGGATGGTCAAAAGAGATCGCTGTCTCATAGCGGCAATCGTTCCCTGATATTCGCGTGCGTTTCGGCAGAGTTTACCGTCGAAGAACTGGTTCCGTATCAAATCGCAACGCTTGGGCGAAAGAGAGATGAAAACCAATGCCGCGTGAAACTCGGCTATTCCGACCAGCCACGTCGTGAGCGCATTCGCACAAACATCGCAGCGGTGCAAGCCGCAACGAGCGCGGTGCTAAAGGCAAAATATCCCGCCAACACCCCTAGATTCCCGATATTCGCCGGCACATTGTCAAACTCACGTTTCAGCTGATCATTCAAGGGGATGGCAAACAGCGCCGAAAATGGGCTGGTTACGCCCGTCCATTCCATGCTGGCGATCTGGTCCGCGTCAAAGTTCAATATCTGCATCAAAGACAAAACTGCTGGCGGACCGACATACAGCAACAACAACACCAAGTAGGTCGTTAGCAGCGCGATCGAAGTCCTCTTTGAATAAAGCGAACAGACCAAAGCGATAATCGCATTGACAAGACAAACCATCAAGACGACCGCGAACATTGCCAGCACCGATAACCAGTTGGACCAGAAACTGGAATTGAGCGCCGTTCCCAACACCAAAGGCCAGAGCAAGAAGGATGTCAGGACCGCCGAGATCCGAAATCCAACCACAAACTTGCCGGATAGAATCTGCCAAGGGGTTAAGGTCGTGGTCAGCAACAAGTCCAGTGTTTGCCGCTCCCGCTCGCTAGTCATGCTGCCGGCCAAAAAGACGGGCCCAACCAGCATGTTGAATACCACGACATAGACCGAGAACCAAGCACACCGGTCAATCTGCCAAAACAAAAAGACACCCATCAACGGAATTGCCAGCAGCATGCTGATCTGAATCACTAACCGCAGCATCAACGTGCCCTGACTAAAGATCTCGCTGTGGATTTCTTTGTCGTAAACCGGATTGGCTCCGTCGGGCATTAACTCCTGTTTTTTCGGTGGTGCGAATAGGCGATCAGGAAACTGATCCGGTTGAATCACCAAGCCTACCGCTTCCTCTGCTTCCTTCTCCAGGTCGACCACTTCTTTACCTTCGCTGCCGACGTCGGGCGGATACAACATTCGTCCCGCTGCGGCCGAACACATCAGAATGACGGCCGACAATACGAATGCAGGTACGACCAATACGGCAACCTTTAATCGCAGTTCACCGTTGCCCTCGAACGATTGCCAAAACAATACGGCGGCCAGCACCAGCGGCAAAATCACTAGATAGCTGACGACCAACGAACTGGCGGTACGCGAAAAGTAACTGCTACAGAAAACACCGATCGCCCCAAACAAGATCACGGAAACTATCAAGCCAAGGTACGCCGCCAATACCTCGTAGACGCTCACGCCACCAAGTGGCAAACAGAGCACGATGATTGGCAGCGAGGCCATGATCAACATGCCCAGATGTGTCAGTGAGGCCACCATCTTGCCAAACACAATCGCGCCGGGACGCATCGGACTGGCCAACAACATCTCGTACGTCAATCTTTCTTTTTCGCCAGTGATCGCACCAGCGGCAAAACTGGGTGCCATCAACGACGCGATCACGTATTGGCCCAGGAAGAACAGGTTGACCAGATTCTGAGCTGACTGTGGATTTGTTGTCAGGTCCAAACGTTCCGCCGATGGCCAAGCGACGAGCACAACCGCGGCCAAGAGTATTTGGTAAACCGCCAATAACAAGAAAGCACGATTGGTCCGCAAGTTGACCAACAGTTCGCGTTGCAGAACGGGATTCTCAAAAACGTACATTGCAACCGGTCACGGCGATTCAACGAAGCCTTTTAAGGGAAACCGAAAGGAATAGACGATCAGGGTCGATTGCGCCCGAGTCGGTCGTGGCTGGTGATCCAGTCGCCGGCCAATTGTGCTCCGGCCAGAGATGTTTCACCGGCCAATACGGTTGCCGCACAAATTTCCGCAAACTTGTTGGCTCCACCACTACCATAGCAGCCCAGCATCTCTAGAGATTCGCGCTGAGTCGCCAGCCCGGTTCCACCTCCGTAGGTCCCTACGATCAGAGACGGCAATGTGATCGACCAGTAGTAGTCTCCGCCTTCGCGCAACTCCACATGCACGATCGCTGCGTGAGATTCGGCAACATTGGCGGCGTCTTGGCCGGTCGCGATAAACAGGGCCGCCAGTCCGTTGGCCGAATGCGATCCGTTGTTCGACGAATTGCATAGCACGGCACCGGTGCAGGAGACATGCCTAGCGTGGTTCAACGAAGCCGTGTCAGTACGCAAAATTCGCTGGACGGCATCATTGCGAAGTACCGCTTCCGCAACAACACGCTTGCCTCGCGTGTGAATCACATTCATGTGCGAATGTTTTTTGTCGGTATCGATACTGCCCGAAATCAGGTATCGAGATTTGTTTGGATAGTGTTCGCTGATCCATTCAACTGCGGCGAGTGTCGCTGTGCTGACCATGTTTTGGCCCGCCGCGTCGCCGGTGGTGTAGTTGAATCGCAAGTAGCACATGCACCCGATGACGAAATGCTGAATATGCGACAGCTTGCCATGGCTTGTCGTGCTTTCAGCAACGTCGCTGACTTCCCGCAAATGGTCGTCCAGCCAATTGCCGAAATCACGCGCTTGTCGCGCATCGTCAAAGATAAACACCGGTGATCGCTGCATGTACTGTTCGACAATCGTCGTCTTCACGCCACCACACTCGGACAACAGTCGCATGCCGCGACTATAACTGGCAACCAGCGTTCCCTCGGTCGTTGCCATCGGAATGTAGAACTCGCCTTGGGCGTATTCGCCATCTACCAACAGCGGGCCCGCCAACCCGATCGGGACCTGTGCGACGCCGGTAAAATTTTCGACATTGCCCGAGACCATCGCCGGATCAAAGGAATACTGACGAGTATGATTCAGTTTCGCGCCGGTCCGATCCGTAACAAAATCGAAGCGGGCATCAACAATTTCACGCGTGTAGTTATCCTGCCCGTCACGCGGAACTGGAATTCGATCGCTAGACATGTTGTCAAACCTCTGTTGCCAGTACTTAGTCGCCAGTCCAATAGTCGAGCACTCGAACTTTATCCAACACCGGCCTGAGCTGTTGCCCAAATGCCTTGTGGTCCGGATGCGGCAAATACTTGGCCCGCCCCTCTTCGTCGTCGAATGTCAGCAGAAAGCAGTGAGTGAATCCGTGATCATATGGTCCTGGCTTCAGATTCTTTCCCGACTCGAATCCTTTGATCGAATCGATTTTTGACGGTAACGCGGCGAAGGCCTGCTCTACCTTTGCAATGTCTTCGGCCGATGCATCATCCTTGAACTTAAAGTAGACAGCATGGCGCAGCTGCCGTTTGTCAGATTCGTCTTGCTTGCCAAAGTAGTCCACGACAAACAGATTGTCGGTAAACGGCGTTGCCATTTCGACTAAACCCCGGTGCCCGGGATGTGGCAGATAGCTTTGCAGACCTTGCTCGTCAGCAAACGTCACCAAAAAACAGTGGGTGAAACCGTCGTCCAATTTTTCGGGACTGTTATTGATTCCCTGCTCAAAAGCCGAGATCGACGGAATTGATTCCTCAAGTGCCGAAAATGCATCGACGACACTTTTGACGTCCGACTCGCTGGCAGATTCCTTGAACTTAAAGTAAACCGCATGACGAAGAACCTTTTCACCCACAGACGGATCTCCCTTAGAATCCTGTCCGTAAACAGGGACAGACAAAAACGAAGCTAACGCAAATATTGTCAACGCAACCAAGCGGCCAAGAACGGGTCGGGCAGGGTCCATGCAAGGCCTCTGTGGAAATGAGCATAGGGGCTATCGGTAGATCAAGACATTCGTGGCGGTGAATGTTCTGATGTTATAGCCGCTGAGACCGTGGCTGTCTGGTGATCGACGGAGTTTATCGATGGTCGGCCCTCGCGGTTGCCCCTCCCCGTTGAAGAAGGGCCGACGTGAAAACACCTGTCGTGGCGAACGAGTTCAAAACTCGCTACTTTCTCAATTCGAATCCAGATCTTTCCAGTTGCTGTCGAACCGCCGCACCAATCACATCGCCCAATGTATCGGCACCCGCATCAGTGGCGATTTCATTTCGTTTTTTGGCGACAAAGGCCTCTCGCTCTCGGCTGAGCTGGCCGATTTTCTGTTTGATCTCGGCTCGTTGCTCAGCCATCTTTCGTACGTAGGCGGTGCGTTGGGCGGCGGACATCTGTTGCATCACCTGGGGAAGCTGATTCTTGTCTAACTTCGACAGGATTTTACTATCCTCCTCTAGCGTATCAATCAGGTCGCGCCCAGCGTTTCGATAAAGTGGACTGGCTTTCGCAGCGCCCCGTCCGCCCCCGAATCCTCCGCCGCCGCCAACTCTCAAGGCATTGTTGTCCTGGGCGATTTGGTTCTCGGAATAAGACTTGCGGGTATCTTCGCTGCCGAACCACAAATAGGTTTTATTCAGTTCACCGTTTAGTTGAATGATAATTTTGTCTTGTGGGCATTCGATGTGGACAACCTTGCGATCCTGATCGATGTTCAGATAAGTGCCTTCGGCAATATCGGCACCATCTTTCCAGTGAGTTCGAACGCCAGTTTGATAGTCACCACAGTGAATTGTGTTGACGACAATGCCATTTTCGATCGCCGATTTGCAACTGTCTTTGTAGCTCACCGAACCTTGCGTGAAGGGCTCGTTGCCGGCGACAAAGATTGCCTTGTAGCTATTCGGTTCATCGGACCAATCTAAGCGTTTGATCGCTTGCTGAATCACTTGGCCACAATATTCGTCCCCGCCACTGGTCCGCAATCCGAACAAGACCTCAGAAACTTTGTCCAAATCGTCGGTCAATTGAACAGCCTGTCGGATATAGCCTTCGCTGGCGGGCAAGTTCGTGTTTCCGTATTCGAATACCGAAACGCGCAACAGAGGAGTCTTGCCAGCTTTCTTGGCGTCAGCAAACTGCTGGATGATGTTCCACAACTGACTCTTGGCCTGAGCGATTAGTCCATCCATCGAATTCGACGTATCCAGCAGGATGGCGATGTCGACGGCCGGTCTTGTTCCTGGAAAGGGTGGATTGGTATCGGGTTTTTCGTTGGCTTTGGTGACGGTAATCGTCACATCTTGTGCGGCAGCGTGATGCTGGATCGTCGTGAAGGTGAGGATGGAACATGCGATCAAAGTCGCGGTAATCGATAAGCGTCTCATCTTGGTCTCCAGTGTTTGAGAGAAGTGCTCGACCAGTACTGTTGATAATACGCATGGGAACCGCTTTTCTTAGCCAAAAAGCGGAAGCATGTTACATTCACGTTACAAGCTGGCGGCCCGCGTGAATCGTGGCGTGTGTCAACGGCCGAGATTCTTCTTTAACACCTGTCGACGGAACTGTTGAATCACAGGAATCTGATCGAGCCACGCCGAAGCATCCGCCTTTGACTCGTCCAGCGCGCAAAGTTGTCCGGCGAACCCAGTCGGAATTTGACTGTACAGAATCGGTTCGCCTTGGTCCTCATCCGAATCTTCCCAAAAATGGTATTCGTATCCCGGGATAAAGAGATCGTCGTCGGCGATCACGTCAATCGTGCGAACACCATAGCTGGATAGTTCAGTCGTAGTGGCCTGAGGTGGAATGATCCAAACGTGCTTTGGTCCCGCGATGAACACGTACTGGATCTTGCGATTGACCGACAAGATTCGAAACCGCTGTAAGTTGCCATGGTACAGGCGACTTTTCGATTGGGCTGTTTCGATAACGCCGCGATCGAAGTCAGGTTCGTAGCCTTTGACGAAACGCAGCGAAGAGGGGTCATTGCGGCGAGTGAATTTCGCGATACTGCGGCCACCATTGACCAAGTTGGCCGGTGTGGAAGCCGCTGCGAGCCGCGGGTCAGTGAAATCGGTATAGGGCTGAACGCGGCCCACCGGAGCTTCACGCAGTACCAGCCCGATGATCCGGTCGTCACGAAGAGGTCGGCGAGTCCAGGAAAGCAAATTCTCCATCGTCGTTTGCATCTCGATTGGTAGATCGGTTGTCGATTCTTGCGATGTTTCGATCTCATACCCGTCTTCGACTGTCGAGTAGGTCGCCCCCTTACCAACCCAAAGCCCATCGTTGTCAGAGAAGTGGGAAGCGGATCGCCATACCAGTGATAGATCTTTATAGAAAATTCTTGGGAAGATCTCAGTGCGACCGGTTATTCGATGCTGCTGAACGACGTAACCAACCAAGAACCGAAGCTCCGGGTTTTGACGAACGTTGGTCAGATAGAACCGGGTGTCAAAAAGTTCAATTTTGTGTTTGGGCGTATATCCCAGCGCAAGCAACTGGTCGGGATCGCTTTTTGCCCGGCCAGCAATGCGGAATCTCGCTCCGCGTTTGATCAGATCGCGAAACTCGCGAGCGACCCCGGTTGGATTCATCGGACTACGGCAAACGCTGGGGATGATTTCGGTTGGGATCCGACGGGGATGCATTCGCAATCTGTTGAATGAGGTCAGTACGGCCGGTTCGTTGATTATGTAACGAGTCGGTTAGGTGTATAGTAGTCATTCTCAGAGGTCCGCATTGCAACCCTACCTGTAGCGGACTCCACATGACTTGTAATCCCAGACCGCGAAACGGGAACCTCCGATGACGAACTTTTGGCGCTCTACAGCCCTATGCGTCTCCATTGTGATTTCGGCATGCTTGGCACAAACAGCCTTGGCCGCCTGGCCAACGTATCTGAACGGAAATGATCGTGCCGGTTTCACCGAAGCCAAGCTCGACATGCCGCTACATTTGGCGTGGACTTACAAGACGCCAGCTAGACCGGTCCAGGCCTGGGAAGGTCCGCGCAGCGCGCCAATCGAAGGATTGGAGATGCGGCATCGAGTCAACTTTGACGATGCGATGCAAGTCGTGATGTCCGATGGCCGCGTTTACTATGGCAGCACGGTTGACCATCGTTTGTATTGCGTCAGCGCGAAGACTGGTGAAACACTGTGGAGTCACTATACCGAGGGACCGATTCGCTTGGCCCCGACATTGGCTCATGGCAACGTCTACTTCGGCAGCGACGATGGAAACGTTTATTGTTTGAATGCGGTTGACGGCACGGAAATTTGGAAAATGCGAGTCGGACCGAAGGACGATCGCTTGTTGTCACGCGGCGAGATGATCTCCCGCTGGCCAGTACGTACCGGCGTTTTGATCGATGGCGACACGGCCTACTTTGGCGCCGGAATTTTTCCGCATGAAATGATCTACATGTGCGCCGTCGATGCAAAAGATGGCTCCGTGATCTGGCGTAATGATGCGATTAGCGAACAAGATGCGGGACGCAACGACCTTTCCCCACAGGGTTACATGCTGTCAAACGACACCAACCTGTTTGTTCCGTCAGGTCGTTCGTTGCCCGTTGCAATCTCTAAAGAGACGGGCGAGATTGTCTTTCAGAAGAAGTACTCGTGGCGCAGCGATGCCGGCGGCGTTGTCGGAGGCACGAAAGCGTTATTAGGCGATGGGCAAGTCTACGCTGGAGGCCCTCATCACTTCCTTGCCATGGATCAGCAATCGGGAGCTATCGGCGAAGCGTACATGAACGGCCGTCAAATGGTGCTAGCAGGAGACCTGGGGTACATCATGACCGGTGAAAAGATCATCTGCGTCAATCGCGACGAACATGCCACCGCCAGTCAGGAAAAACAAAAATGGTTCATCAAAGCGCGCGAGAATCGAAGAGACCCGACAAAGTTAGCCGAAGCAAAACAAAAAATGAAAGAGTATGCCGAAGTCGGAATACTCTGGGAGGTTGAAAGCGACTTTGATGACGTCCTGATCGCGACCGACAACGTTGTGATTGCCGGCGGCATGAACCAAGTAATAGCTCTGGATCGAACCAGTGGTGAACAGGTTTGGGAACAGACGGTCGTGGGAAACGTGCGGGGTTTGTCAGTCGACGATGGACTGCTGACCGTCAGCACCGACGCAGGACACGTTTACGCATTTTCCAGCCCCACGGACGAACCGGCCCAAGTCCGCAACTGGCCAGAGCCGTTTGTCGATCCGTTTCCAGATGACCAGTTGACCGAAACCTATCGATCCGCGGCCAAGGAAATTCTTGATCGCAGTGGACATCGACGCGGTTACTGCTTGATTGTCGGCAACGAACAAGGACGTTTGGCGCACGAGCTGAGCAAGCAAAGTGAACTAACCATCATTGCGGTTGAGCCGGACGCAGAGAAAGCCAGACAGGCACGCGAAAAATTTGAACAGGCGGGCCTGCACGGCACACGAATCACGGTCGTCAACGCACCATTGGAAACCATCCCATTTTCCAACTACTTCGCAACGTTGATCGTCTCAGATTCTCACCTGCTAACGGGTGTTCTGCCCTGTGACGCAAAAGATATCGCTCGATTCTTGAAGCCATGTGGTGGCGTCGCATTGATTGGGCGACCGGAAACTGCCCCGGCCAAACAAGATCGCAGCAGCGACGAGGCCGTCACCAATTGGTTGACCGCGCTCTATCGCGAAGGCGAAGGAGATGTGACGGCAAACGCACCCTGGTTCAAGTTCGAGCGGGGGAAATTGGCCGGCGCCGGGGATTGGTCGCATCAGTACGGTAATGCTGCAAACACGTCGTGCACCGAAGACCATCGCATCAAGGATGGCTTGGGTGTGCTGTGGTATGGAGATCCGGGGCCTAGCGCGATGATTAACCGTCACGAAGCTGCCGGATGCGCCCTGTCGACCAACGGGCGAATGTTCATCCAGGGAACCGATTCGCTGATGGCGTACGACGCCTACAATGGGACATTCTTGTGGGAACACAAAAACCCTGGGGCGATTCGCACCGGTGTCTTCAACAACCGGGAAACCCACAATCTCGCGGCCAGCGACGACCGGCTGTACGCCGCTGCCGAAAACAAGTGCACTGCATTGGATGCCGCCACAGGAGAAGTCGTCGCTGAATACATGACGCCAGAATCCTCTGATGGGGTTCCCAGAGCGTGGGCCTATTTGGCATACGACCAGGGTCAGCTTTTCGGCACCAGCACCATTCGCGAAGAACTTGAAAAGCATATGCGGCGTCGCGGCATCACGGTCAAGAGCCAAACCGATGCATTATTCGCTGTCGACACAAAAACGGGAGAGCGAATGTGGACCTACAGTGGCGACAACATTTTGCATACAACGATCGCCATCGGTCCAAACCGAGTCTACTTTATCGACAGCTCGATCAGCCCCGAAGAACGGCAACAGCTGTACTTGAAAGACAAAGGAGATCTTAAAAAACTGACCGGGGACGAGGCGTTAAAAGCGGAAGCCGAGATGAAGAAATTTGACCTCCGCTTGGCGGTCGCGATCGACCGTCAGACAGGAGAAAAAGTCTGGCAACAAGCCGTTAACGTCACCGACACGACAAACGTTAGCGCAGGAGGCGGTAGTTTGACGTTGATGTACGCCGACGGTCACGTCGTGCTGTGTGGTGCCAATGCAAACGGGCACTACTGGAAACAATTCTTGTCGGGCGAGTTTGAAAAACGCAAGCTGCAGGTACTGGATGCGGAAAGTGGATCAAAACTGTGGTCGAAGAACGCCAACTACATGAATCGGCCGGCCGTGATTGGACACGAAATTTTCGCTGAACCCTGGGCGTTTGACCTGCATAGCGGCAAGGCAAAAACACGACCTCATCCGCTAACAGATGAGGAAACCGAGTGGCGATTCAGCCGTCCTGGACATCACTGCGGCGTGATCACGGCGACACCCAACACGATGTTCTTTCGCAGCGGTTTCATCGGTTACTACGATCTGTACAACGATAGCGGAACCCGCCACTTCGCCGGACAACGTCTCGGTTGTTGGGTCAACGCAATTCCAGGCAATGGACTCGTCATGATTCCTGAGGCAAGCGCCGGATGTGTTTGTCAATTCTCGATCGCCTCGACGGTCGTGATGGAGCCGAAGTCAGTCAACAAGTCCTGGGGAATTTTCAGTGCGGTTGGCGCAACAACTCCGGTCAAACGGATGGGAATCAACTTTGGCGCTCCTGGCGACCGCAAAGACGAAGCGGGCCGAGAGTGGTTTGGATATCCAAGACCGCATTCCGTCGAGCGACTGGAGTTTGTTTTTGACGTCAAACCAAACCTGGCACCTGGCGGAGGCTGGTACAGCCGGAACGAAGAATCTCGCCCAATCGAGGACACCGAAACTCCCTGGCTATATACCTCCGGTGGCAAAGGCCTGACCAGTTTCGAATTGCCTCTATTGGGAATTGACGATGCCCAAGCCCAGTACACAGTCAAGGTTCACTTTGCGTCTTTAGAAAGTGACCCATCAGGAAAGTTTGAGCTGAAGCTCCAGGGCAATACGGTCGCGACTGATGTCGATATCAACGCCGAATCCGGGCCCAACCGCGCCAACGTCAAGGTGTTCTCTGATATCACCGTGGATCGAAACCTACTGGTCGAATTGGTCTCGAAAGATCAGGATTCAGCACCAACTTTGGCTGCAATTGAAGTTCTTCGCCAGGATTGAGGTTGGATTGTGGAAGTAGCGCTTACGACACGCGATCACATCGATCGCGCAGCAACGGTCTACGGAGATCGCGTCGGCATCGTAGACGAACCGGATCAACCCGCCACGGCGTTGGCTGACCTGACGTACAGCGAAGTACTTCAGCGGGCGAAAGCGTTGGCCGCCGGTTTGGAACGACAGGGAGTAGAAGCGGGCGATCGAGTCGCGATCATCTCGCAAAATTCGTCGCGGATGTTGGTCTTCCTATATGGAGTGACGGGCTGGGGACGCGTCGGCGTGCCGGTTAACTTTCGGCTCAATCGAGTCGAAGTTCAGTACATCGTCGATCACTCGGGCGCGCAAATCACCTTGATCGATCCTGAATTGATGGAAACGCTTGGCAGTCTCGAAAACACCCGGGTCGTCCAAATCGGATCGGCGGACGAGCAGCAGTTGTATGACTTTGACACAGAACCAACCGATTGGGAGTGGGACGAAAACGCCACCGCCACGATCAACTACACCAGCGGCACCACAGCACGTCCGAAAGGCGTCGAGATGACGCACCGCAATCTTTGGATCAACGCGGCTGTCTTCGGCTGGCAGTCCAGTGTCAGCGACCGCGACGTGTACTTGCACACGCTGCCGATGTTTCACTGCAACGGCTGGGGAATGCCATTTGCAGTCGCGTCGATGGGCGTCAAACAGATTGTGCTGCGTAAAGTTGACGGCGGCGAAATCTTGCGACGCATCGACCAGCATGGTGTGACACTGATGTGTGGTGCCCCGGCAGTTTTGGCGGCTATCCTGGACGCCGCGGCTGGTTGGAATGGCGAAGTACCGGGTCGAGATCGAGTAAGGATTATCTGTGCAGGCGCACCACCACCGACGGCAATGATCGAACGCGTTGAAACGGAGCTAGGCTGGGAGTTCATTCAAATCTACGGCCTTACCGAAACATCGCCGCTGTTGACGATGAACCGGGGTAGGGCAGAGTGGGATGATTTGTCACCAAATGCCCGAGCCCAAAAGCTTAGCCGCGCCGGGGCAGTGTCGCTGGGCGTGAGGATGAAGACCAGTCCGGAAGGCGAATTCTTAGCGCGCAGCAATGTTGTCTTGAAAAGCTACTGGAATCAGCCGGAAGCGACTGCGGACGCTTTGGCGGATGGTTGGTTTCATACTGGAGATGGCGGCTTCATTGATGACGAGAACTACGCGGTCATCGCTGATCGCAAGAAAGATGTAATCATCTCGGGCGGGGAAAATGTTTCGTCGATTGAGGTCGAAGATGCTCTGTACTCACATCCCGCGGTCGCCGAAGCGGCGGTGATCGGCGTCCCCGATCAGAAATGGGGTGAGACGGTTAAGGCGTTGGTCGTGCTATCGCCTGGTACAAAGTCTGACGAAGCGGAGCTGATCGAGCACTGTCGCAACTGCTTGGCGCACTACAAATGCCCGACTTCTGTTGAAATCCGTGATCAACTTGCTAGAACGGCAACGGGTAAATTGCAAAAGTTCAAGCTTCGCGAACCTTATTGGAAAGGTTTCGAGAAGGGCATCAACTAAAAACAGCTACCCGCCATTGGCGGGTAGCTGAGTTCAATCCATGCTCTGGTTAGCGTAGCTGCATCATTTTTCGGCGATGCAATAGAGTCGTTTTGACGTTCGAATGAGCAACTTGTCGCCGAGTACCAGCGGTGTCGCCATTCCCATGTCATCCTCGGCCAATTCGTTCTTGTACAAGACTTTGAATTCAGGTCCGGTTTGAATCACAAAGGTCACGCCGTCTTCATTGATACAGAAAAGCTTATCAGCATAGGCGACGGGTGAACTCGAAAATGCCCGACCACCTGGGATTCGCTTTTTGGAATAGACCTCTTTGCCGGTCTTCGCGTCGAAGCACATCATGAATCCATAGTCGAACAACATGTACAAATCATCGTTGACGATCAACGGTGTTGGATGGTAAGGCGCGATTTCGGAATGCCATTCGATAAACTCGCTCGTCGGTTCACCTTCGATCGGTGTAATATCGCCGGACGCACCAGGCTTGATCACATAGGTACGGTTATCGCCAAACACCACGTGTCCCGAGGTGACATACAACAAACCGTATTTCTCGAACGGACGCGGTACAGCGACGGCGGAAAAACCTTGGGTTCGCCAAAGTTCATTTCCATCCAAATCGTAGGATCGAGCGAACAGTTTGCCGTTGATCACAATTTCAGTTCGTTTCTCGTTTTCCCAAACGAAGGGCGTCGTCCAATTGGAAGGACTTTCACGATTCACTTTCCAAATTTCCTTGCCCGTCTTTTTGTCTAACGCAGCAAACCAGGATTGTTGTTCGTTGTCATTGACGATGTAAACGCGATCCTTGTGAACGACAGGTGACATCGACGTTCCCCAACCGTAGGTCGTATCGGTCGGCTCGATCGGATAGTCCCATTGAAGGTTTCCGTCAAAGTCGTAACAGAACATGCCAAGGTTGCCGAACAACGCATAGACGTACTCGCCATCGGTCGCGGGTGTTTCGGATGCCAACGTATTCTTGATGTGATGAGGCTTGGCCGGAATTCCTTCGTGGGCGACGCGTTCCCAAATGGTCTCACCAGTATCTAAATCAATGCAATAGACAACATATTTATGAATGTCTTTGGGCTTGGGATACAGATTCGCATCCATCGCTTCCAGATACAGTCCCTTTTTCGGTTCCGCAGTCTCACCGGTGTTGATGCAAGTTGTGATAAAGACTTTCTTGCCCCAAACGATCGGCGATGACCAAGCGAGTCCAGGAATATCACGTTTCCATGCTACGTTCTCCGTAGCCGACCATTTTTCTGGCGGATGCACCGAAGAACCTTCCGCAGGCTCCCGAGCCGAAAGAAAATCGGGCACATGAAAATCATCGCCACTCACGGTCGGACACAGGAACGATACTGATAGCAGGATTGGTAAAACCAAGAGGCGTTTCATGCCGAGTCTCCAAAACACAAATTTATTGATAGGGTCGCTGGGTCGTTGTCTTCGAAAGGATGGCTATATCATAGACGACTGGCTGATCGGCGAGGGACCGAGTGGTGGTCGCCGATGGCGACCAGCTGATCGCGAAACACCGCAGCCGTGCGAAAGTTCCGTAATAGGGAGACCGCGGTCGCAATCGCCCACTCTGTTAAAACCCAGAGTACTCCCGATTTGGAAGGACCAAACGAAACTGGGCCAGATCGTCAATTTCCGCTTGCATTTTGCCTCAGGACCGGGTGAAGTGATTCGCGGTCTCAATTTCCGCTTCGTCTGCCTCACGCCTGCATTACATGAACACGATCAAACACTGCGCGCTGGTCCTGATCTTTATGGTGATCGAACCGCATTTCGCTCAGGCACAGAAGGGCAAAACGCTAGATCAGATTCCCGACCTGAAGACGTTGCCCGACCGGACGGTGGAACTGCAACAAATCATCGACCAAAATGCGGGGAATCTAAGACTTGAGGATGCCAAAAACCTGCGCATCACCAAACCGCTGGTTTTTGATCTGACCAAGCATGGTGCGGTGGCGATCAAAGCCGCGGGAGGTTCAACGATCATCATGGATGGTCCTGGCCCAGCGATCCGTATCGTCGGTTCGCATCAAGGTACCGCGTCGCCGCAAACGTTTAAGCCATTAACTTGGAACGAACGGATGCCGATCATTTCTGGAATCGAAGTACTTGGCGCGCATCCCGAGGCCGATGGAATTGAACTGGTGCAAACGGTGGCCGCGACGATTGAACGAGTTTCTGTTCGCTGGTGCCGACACGGAATCCATTTGATCAATCGGAACCGAAATGTGATCGTTGCGAATTGTCATCTGTACGAAAACTCGGACGTCGGCCTTTACCTGGACGATGTAAACCTGCATCAAATCAATGTCAGTGGCTCACACATTTCCTATAACCGTGGTGGCGGCATCGTCATCCGCGACGGGAACGTTCGCAATCTTCAAGTCTCCGGATGCGATATCGAAGGCAATATGCCAAGCGATGAAACACCGACGACGACCGCGAATATCCTGATCGATGTTTCAGGATCTGCCGATGATCAATCACGGTCGATTGCCGAAATAGCGATTACCGGTTGCACGATCCAACATGCCGCCAACTATTCGGGATCAGAAGAGAAGACCGCAGCCCCAGGGGGAGCCAACATCCGCTTGGCCGGCAAACAGAGCTACCCGATAAATTCGGTGGCGATCACCGGCAACGTTTTCAGCGACACGACCGTCAACTTGGATATCGATCATTGTCACGACGTTGCGATCAGTGGCAACACTTTTTTTGCCCCCAAACCGGCGAATATCCTGGCCAAAAACTCGCAGCGAATCGTGCTTTCAGGAAACACCTTCAATCCGCGTCAATTCATTCGGCCTGGAACCATCGAATTCAAAGACTGCGCCGATTGTGTGATTACCAATTCTACGCTTCATAAATTTGCGACCAGAACCGGCGCCATCGTGCTGGACCGCTGCCGGGGCTTTACACTCAGCTCACTGAACCTAAGTGATTGTGGTTCGGGATTGGTGCTACGCGACACAACAGATTCAACCATCGCCAACTGTCGTGTCGAACGGACCGCGGCTGAAGCGAACGACATTTCGATTGATGGTTCTAATCGCAACATTGCCATGGTTGGCAATGCCTTCAGTGGTCCCGTTTCCATCGACCCAAAAGCACGCACGGCAGGCGACTAGAAATTGACGTCGCAGCTTGCTAAGCCAGAACATCATCCATCACTTTGCCATAATCGATTTCCAGTCGCTTGCGCCCTGGAACTTGCAGACGGCGACTATCAAGTCCCAGCAGGTGCAACACAGTCGCGTGCAGGTCGGTGACATAGTGGCCTTCACCGAGCGCATGGTATCCCAATTCGTCAGTGGCTCCGTGGACATAGCCCTGCTTGATTCCTGCTCCCGCCATCCAAATCGTGAACCCGTTGGGATGATGATCGCGGCCGGTGGTTCCGCCAGCCCGTTTTTCCAACCCAGGTGTACGGCCAAACTCGGTACAGAAGACGACGGTCACGTCATCCATCAGCCCCCGCCGCGTCAAGTCTTCAATCAGTCCGGCGACGGGTTTGTTGACCGTTTCACAAAGCTTCGTATGGTTCTCTTTCAACTTTTGGTGTGAATCCCAAACTCCATACGCCGATGGAAAGACTTGCACAAAACGTACGCCGCGTTCGACTAACCGGCGAGCACCGAGCAGGCGGCTGCCAGCTAACTTCGTCGAACTCCTTGTCGATTCCATACAACTTTTGAGTCGCCTCGGTTTCGTTGGCAAAGTCAACTGCTTCAGGAACCGCCGATTGCATTCGAAAGGCCAATTCATAAGCCCGGATGCGTGCAGCCAGTTCCTGATCGTCTGGGTATTCAACGGCCGACAGCGAATTCAACCGGTTGATCAATGCGTACTCGGCTCGCTGTGACTCGAAACTTTGGCCAGCATGTCGTTGCCCGAAGGCGAGCGGTCTGTTGGGGTCCAAGGCCAGGGGGACGCCCGCGTGTTGTGGCCCGAGATACAACGAATCGATCGATAGCCTGGTATCGGGGCGGGTCGGACCACCCAACACAGCAAACTTGGGCAAGTTCTCGTTGCAGGTACCGAGGCCGTAGTGGGTCCAGGCGCCGATACTTGGTTGCTGCGGATCGAGCCGATGTCGCCCGGTGTGAATCTGATTTTCCGCGGCGTGATCGTTGTCGGTTGTCCACATGTTCCGCACGAAACAAAGCCTATCAACTTGCTTGGCAAGATGGGGCCACCAGTCGGTCATTTCGATTCCGGATTGCCCCCTCTTTTCCCAACCAACCTGCATCGGATAGATCGTCGGGTAGACATCGCGGACATTGATCTCTTCGGCGGCCACCGATCGAAATCGCTTCTTGTGCAAAGGAGAACTGACTGGATTTTCGAAGGGTGTATCGTCGAATGTCTTTCCGGCATACTTGTTGAGCGCTGGTTTCGGATCGAACGTTTCAAGATGACTGTAGCCACCTGACAAGAAGATCCAAATGACCGACTTGGCTTTCGGCGAATGGTGCAGTTGGCCGCCGGGAACGACATTCGAATTCATGACGTCCGCGGCCCTAACGATTCCATCCTCGGCCAACATGGCACCGAGCGCCAGCCCGGTAAAGCCCATCCCCAGATCGGCCAAAAACGCTCTACGCGAATTAACGTGGCAACCATCGGCCGCATCAGTTTTTAGCTTGGTTTTCAAGTCATCATCTCACAGTGATAAAATCGTTGTGATTCAACAAAGCACGCACGACGCTCTGTCTCGCTTTACTCGATATCTGTTCAACAGAATCACGCTTCCACAACTCGCGTTGCGTACCCAGTCCTTCCAAACATAAATCAAGCTCGGCATCCGTTGGCGGGCGAGTTAGAATCAACTCGAAGATTTGCTTTACAAACTGCGCAGCTTGCTGGCTATCCGCCGCCACGTTTGATTTTGATTCCCAATTGGCAACGATCTTCGCAGCGACCTGGTGAACCAAATCACTGTTGGTCAAAGCCAATGCCTGCTGCGGGACAATGCTTCGCGTGCGACGGTAGCAATCGAGTGGGCTAGGGGCATCAAACAGGTCACTTAGTTCGCTCGTGCCGCCGTCTTCCGGAAATGACTCGTAGTACAAGCTTCGACGGAAAGTCTTAAGAGCCTGGTCATTTCCCAACGGACGACCACCCATGGTAAAGTCGATCAATTGACCACAATGCAACAGACTGTCTCGAATAACTTCCGCTTCCATGCGACCAGCATTCATTCGCCATAGCAAACGATTATCGATTTTCTCTTGATTCGCCCTGACGGAATTCTCTATCACTGGCTCGGCGAACGAAGTATTCGAACTCCGACGGTACGCGTTGCTAGTCATGATCAATCGGTGAATGTGCTTCATGCTCCAACCCGAATCGATCAATTCGACCGCTAGCCAATCCATTAGTTCAGGATGACTCGGAGCGGTCCCGTTGCGACCAAAGTCGTAGACGCTTTGAACCAGGGGAGCATGAAAATGCCGCATCCAAATATGGTTGATCGCAACCCGTGCTGTCAGCGGGTTGTCGCGACTAGTAATCCATCGAGCCAACGCCAACCGTCGGCCTGTGCTGGTTTGCGGGTAAACCGGAGTGAGCGGCGAATAGCTATCAGGTTGCTTGTCTGTATGTGTAGCATCAAATTTTTCCAATGCCATTTCGGTAGCGGCCAACCGCTTGTTCGCGGCCACTAATTCCATCGCGCGATTTTGATCGCTATCCGACTTCGCCTCGGCAACCGCCACGACGTATTGGTCACGTGCTAGGCTCGCTTGCAGTTCTAGAGATTCGGCCTGCCGCTCGGATCGAGCCGCCTGGATTGCCAACGATGAATCGGGCGCGGGTGACAATCCGTACTTATCTCGGTCGGCCGCGATCCGTGCCTCGAGACTCGCCAGCGCCGCTGTGCTTGCAGCCATTCTCGTTGTAGCGGCACGCATCCTCAATTCCGGTATCTCTGTCCGACGTCGCGCAGCCTTGAGTTTTCGTTCGAGCTCTGACAGCGCGGGATCCTTCAATGCTGCCGCGACGATCGATGTTGCCGGGGCCGTACTAAACGATGACGTTTGCCAATGTTCCGTCCCGACGACATCGCGGCCCGCAAGGTACTGGGGCGGTTCGAAACTGAAGTGAACTTTCTTGCCTGAATCGGCTTTGGGAACACCGGCCACCGAACTTCCGCCAGCAGGTTTTTCGGAATCTATCCCCAACGCTACCGGCGAACTTTGCAGCGTCAGATCATCAACCGCGGCAATGCATCCTGTTTGGGCGTCAAGGAAGATTCCTTTCGTAGGATCATCGACCGGGTTCCACCCGTTAAGTGCTACAGGTGTGTCGTCAACAAGCAGTTTGTCGTCGGACACCGAATGAATCGACAGCAAGCATTGATCTTGATCAGGACGCAGAACCAGCTGGACATCAAACCGATTCTGTCCAGCCGAAAAATCGTAGCGTCCAGCTTCAAATTCGGTTGTGGTTCCTGGTCGGTAGCAAACGATTCCACCCTGATCGAACGCGACCAGGCTGGCGGTAAGTCCTTTGTCAATATCTTTGGCAAGCTGGAAATTAAAGTGGTTGTCGGTCGCCAAGAGCAGCCTAAATCGAATCGTGAATTCTGCACCGAATTCTTGCAACTGGGGAAGTCTATTCTGCAACACCCGCCGACCTTCACTGGCATCGAAAACCAAAGACTGTTTCCCCGAGATCGCATTCAATCGGTCGCTAACATCGTCAGAGTCCGACGCTGACGTATATTCGGTTTCTGCTTGCTGCAACAGATCCAAGTCTTCTTGGGGCACCTCGAGTCCAATTTGATTTGCCTCGGCAAGCTTTGATTCCGAATCTGCGATGGTTGCTCTAATTTCATCCAGCATGGTCTGCTGAAGCTCCTGATCTAGACCTGGGTACCAGGCTGCCGCCGGTAGATCGATCGATTCAATTTCCAGCGAACCCGTATTCAGGAACTCTGGTACTCCAGGAGCGATCGATCCGCGATTTTGCTCGCGGTTGCGCTCGTCGCCCCCAGAATAGAACCAGGTCGGAGGAGCGCTGCGTCTTGTCAAAAACTCGCACAGAACCGAGGTGCTGAATTTTTCGAACGGTACTGTAGTCGTAGTCTTGAAAAGGGCCCGGATCGGCCTCGCCCGGCACTCGATCCTGACGAACGTACAACGGCTCAAAGAACGCACGCAACCGAAAATAGTCTTCATGACTAATTGGATCGTATTTGTGATCGTGACAGTGAGCGCAATTAAATGTCAGCCCCAGAAATGCCTTGCCCGTATGTTCGACGTTGGCACGCATCCAGTCGTTTGGATTCAACGCATACCAATTGCGGACCAGGAACCCAGTGGCGTAACCGACTTCCCGGTCATCTGGGCAGACTTCATCACCCGCCAGCATTTCACGGATCATTTGGTCGTAGCCCTTATCTTCATTGATTGACTGTACGATCCAATCACGCCATCGCCAGACCTGTGGGCGCTGTTCCACACATCCGGGACATTACGTCGTCCATACCAGTCGGCGTATCGCCAAACGTCCATCCAATGCCTGGCCCATCGTTCAGCGTGCTTGGGGTCATCCAAAAGTCGATTGATCAGATTCGACCAAGCCTCTTCAGAATCGTCGTCCAAGAAGTCGTGCAACTCTTCCGGTGTTGGCGGCAGCCCGACAAGGTCAAGATAAGCGCGACGTAACAAGACTGGCTTGGATGCCGTTGTTTGGGGACGTGTTTGGTGTTCGCGAAGCCTACGATCGATAAAGGCATCGATCGGGTTGGCGGCTGTATCGTTGCCGACAGTTTCCGGCACCCTGGGACGCCTCAACGGTTGAAACGACCAGTGTTTGTCAGGATCAGCTTCGGGTTGTTCGTCCGGAGGCGAGATCGCACCCGATTCAATCCACCGGCGCACATCCGCAATTTGGGCTGGAGTCAGCGGCATTCCCTCTGGTGGCATTCGCTCGTCGACATTGCTTGCCGTAACACGTTCGATCAACAGGCTTTGCCTCGGTTCGCCCGGCAAGACGGCCTCGCCACTGTCTCCGCCAGCGCGAACCATCGCACCAGTATCAAGCCGTAGGCCGGCTTCCTGTTTCAAGGCGCCATGGCAAGCGAAGCATCGTTCTTTGAACAGCGGTCGAATGTCGCGAAGATAGGCTACGTCGTTAGCGGCAACCTGAAGCGATTGCGAGCTAACCAACAGCACCAGTACCAGACGAACGAACCTGAACCAAATCCTCAGCGTCGGAATGTTCAAAAACGGATCTCTGGGACAGCTATGCATATCACAATTTTTAGCTACTGTTGCACGAACGAATCCATTTGCGGTTTCAAACCGCAGCTGCTAGTTCGCGGGTCGAATGTAAATCGGGTTGGACAGTATCCAAACCCGCGGCTCGCCAAGGAAGTTTAACCAGGCCTCGATCCGATAATTTCCTGATTTCTCGACCGTGAAAGCGAACGACTTTCCGTTGTTCTCGCCGACCACTTCGCCATCACGCAACAACTTCCAATCGACCGGCAACGCCGCTTCGGCACGCAATCGAAGACCTTCGGTCAACGTCAATTGGCTACCAACCGGCCACCGCTGGGGATCGCCAGCATTTGAATCGTTATCGCGTTCGGCCAGGTAAACGAACCCGGTCGGATCGGCCATCCAGTCAAAGGCCACATACGCGCGACCTTGCTGAAGTGCGTCCCAAACCGAATCGCGCGTGACTTGATTCATCAACAGATGCGTGCTGACGTGCCGAAAGCTACGCTCATAAGGATCCATATCGATTTCAAGTATCTTGGTGCCGGGTTTCGCTTTGCCAATCAAAAACTTGACCGCTGCAACCTGCTCCGGATCGATCAACGCTAACTCTTCGCCCAAAGCGTCTTCAACTCGCAGCTTGCCATCTTCTGAAACGATGCCGCGATAGGCTTGATTGTGATGAGCATCGTTCGCGGCCACGCCTGTGTGCGGTGCGCGCTGACACCAGCGGTCCCAAGTTCTCAGATAGTCGGCCGGATAATCTTGAATGGCCGCGAAAGTTTCCTGAGGGTACTGCTTGAGTGCCGGCAACAGCCCGACCAGCGCCAACGGATCATTGAACATTTTCAAAAAACGTGGTTCATCCTTCAAATCCGCATGGGTGTTGTAAATCTCGTTGCCGGTCAGTCGATCCAAATTCCAATCAAGTCGTTCTTCAAGATGCGAAACGAACGACAGCCCGCCATCTTGATGCAACAGATCGACATAGGGTTGCGGTGGAGTGGAACGGTGTTCGCTCATGCTGCGCGTGGGATAGATCAACATTCCCCCAGTTTCGGCACCCGCAATGAGTAGCACACCGTTGTGCATGCCTTGTTCGCCATCTTCAAAAAAGTCGTATGTATCGGCGGGGTGATTGGAAAACATGATGACCTTCACGTTCGTCGCATGCGCCGCCTCCGTGATTTCTTCAATCGTTCCGACACTATCGTGCGATAGATACGAATGAGCGTGCAAAATCGCCCGGACGTCTTGGTAGCCGCTTTTCAGCTTGACAGATTGCAGATTCGCTGCGTTGGCTGCGACCTGCTTATTGGTCGCCCTTAGCCGATCAATCGCTAGGCGATCCATTGCGTCGGCACACACGATCGACGGTAACAAGACGACAAGTACGAATGAAACACAAGGGAACTTCATATTGGGCCCGAATGTGGACGTAGGTTGGGATGCACAGGGCAGGCAGGAAGGTAACAGCCAGCCATCATACCACAGCCCGACGGCGCGGCGCAGTGTCATTCGAAATGGTCGATCTCGATCAAACGACATCGGATTGAGCGAGAAGCCCAGGAACAGCAATTGAATTCGACTCGTCAATCAAGAACACGAGCGCCAAGCAGGCGGAACCGAATAGAGAAGGCTTTCACCGATTTCCTGTTTGCGATCGGCCTACTGCTGGCCGGTGGCTATTGGATGTTCATACAGAATTTTCCGAAGGCGGGGAGCCTGCTGGTTCAGAACGGAACGATCATCACCATGGAGGCGGACGAGCCAGCGGCCGAGGCACTGTTGGTTCGCAACGAGTGCAGCCGAATGTCGGATCAGTTTTCACCTGCGTCGTAGGAGCGTCGGAGCGAAAGTTCATTTAGGAGTCGAACGTACGCGACGGCATTGGCCAGCCGTTGGGATGCGCGTGAATCGCCGGATTGTTCCGGTCTACTTCCCTGCGCGTCCAGAAACTCGTCCAGCGTTCCACGCATTTCTCCCGGGACGTGATTGATCGACTTCAAAATCAACGTTGGTACGAATTCCGCGTCGATGCCGCGAAGCGCCCTAGCCGTACCAGGATGGTAAACCGCCAAGTGATCCTTTGGCCGAAGATAAGACTGCCACTGTTGACGGAACAGATCAATCGAGACAGCATCCTGGAAATCATCATGCTTCAGACGCATATGATTCAGAACATCCTGATTTAACACGGTTTTTGGTTCGATCGCACATCGAAAACGTTCACCGCTTGCCAATCTTTGGGCAACCCAATAAATCGGAGCCCGCAATTCGGAGTTTTTAAAACGCGAATCCGCCCCCGGTTCCTGTTCCCCATAGGCAACAACGATATCACCCAGGTCACCACTCAGGACTCGAGGAATATTCGTCGAGCCACGTCGCCGCCGTTTGTTTTGTCGCCATCGAGACCCGTCGGACTGACTGATTTGCGTATCGATCATCTGATCGAAGACTTGCAGCAACTGATCAAGTCCAGCCGTTTCGGGTTCCAATGATTTCAGTGCCGCCACCGCCGCCTCGACAGTCGACAACGCATGTTCGTTTGGTTCGCGCCGAATTCGATATCGGCCAGGGGAATCTGGAGTAAGTCGATACTGGGGCAAGGTGCGCAGCCTTGGTATGTCGCGCATCAGCGATTTCGCATGATGCCAGGTCCCGTCCAAAATAACCAACTGGTCCGGTCGCTGGTCAATCGGCAACAGCGGCAACTCTCGTGCCGATTTACCCGGATAGAGCAATCCTATCTGACCCGACAGACGCAGCGATTCAAAACGCTTGGATAACGCTTGGTTGTGATCCGCGATCAGGCGACACCGTTGCAACGAATTGCGAACGATGCGCGCAGTATTGAACGGATGAAACTGTTCGCGTCGATGTTGCAGGATTAGGACATCGGTTCGATTGGCAACGTTTGGTATTGATGCGCAATAACAAAGGTTTTGTGGTCGAAAGCAATCGAAGCAACGCGAAGCGACTGGCGGAAATGAAATAGTCTGTACTTCCATTGGAATGATTCGAACACGCCATCAATTTGCGGGCTGTCTTCTTCAGGGGAGCGACCAAAACGTCAACGCTCTGTCGTCTTTTACCAAAATCCCGTTCTGCATCAGCACCGGGGGCGCCCAGGTGCGGCCGTCCGATACTTGATACGTCGCGACTTGCTGATATTGATCACCGCGCGCCTGAATGATTTGCAGCCGCCCGTCGTTCAAAAGTGCAAGAATGTGATCGGTAAACGATAGGAAGGCTACGTTTTCACCAGTTCGTGGCGGGCCGGTCCAAAGGATTTCACCAGTCTCGGGATCGAGACAAAACAGCCGGCCTCGGTCGTAATGTGAAAAACCATATAGCCGATCAGAATTGATCACCGCCGAACTCATGTCGAGGGCTAACTCGTCTTGGTGCCAGAGTTCTTTGACACTCCATTGATCCCCATCTCTTTGCGGGCGGACCGAATGGATGCCGCGATTTTCACCACCGATCAAGATACGGTCTTTGTAGACCGTAGGCGTCGGCATGTTTTGGTTGTGGCTCTGATGGGGAAACGGAAACTCCCATAACTGGTTTCCCGATTTGATATCGATACCGACCAGCGCTCGGTGATTCCATTCAACGACCTGTCGGTGACCATCGAATTCTGCAACCAGTGGTGATGAATACGACGGCGCGTCATTGTCATTCGTCCAAAACTCCGATCCGCTTTCGACATCAAGTGCGACCAACAGCCCTTTTTCGTCGTTCCCGAAGTGTGCGAAAATACGTTCTCCGTCCACGATCGGCGAAGTTGAAACGCCCCAATAGGGATGCGTCTTCTCGAACCTCGACCCGTAGTCTCGCTTCCACAACAGATCGCCCGAGTCGGCATCCCAAGCGGTCAGCAGACCAGTAATGCTGAGCGTGAAGAGGCGACCGTCAGCAAGTACGGGCGACGACTTGGGGCCCTTGCCGTGTTGCTCGCCGCCACCGCCTATCTCAAAAGGAACCGCATAGTCACGCTTCCATATCACCTTACCGCTGGTCAGGTCGAAACACCACAGAACTTCCTGCTCCCCTTGGCGGGCATGTTGATAAACACGATTGTCGGCGACCAAAGGTGAACCATAACCTGCGCCGACATCAACTTGCCAAGCTTGAATCAGTTTTTTGGGCCATAGTTTGGGTGCTTTGAAGTCCCCAACCCAGCCGTCTCGGTTCGATCCCAGCCACCCCGGCCAGAATGGCGAATCGGCCCCGCAATCGAGTAACAGCATCGCTGTTACCAACAAAATCGTCGCGGTACGCATCACGTGATTGGTCTCTGATCGAATCATGAAAGTCCCCGATTGTAGATCCAAACGCCCGGCCGTTGCTACACTGCTAAAACGCCCGGCGAATGGCAAGCCTGGCAAATTCAAGCAACGCTGTTTTATTTAATAGGAGACCGATGGCCAAGGGATCCGATACCGATTCACCGATCATCCGTACCGAACGTCTGGTTCTGTCTCCCTTTGAACAAGCCGATTTGGACGACCTGTTGGCAATCTTCCAGGATGCAGACGTGCGGCGTTACTTACTGGATGATCAATTGGTTGAACCGCGCATGGGTTGGCGACGAAATTCGTGAGAGCCAAGCTCGATTTTCCGCTGGCTTAATCGGCATACTGGGATGCACCCGGCAGTGAATATTCTTATTGCCTGGCAACGAGTCCCGATCTGAAGACTTGGACGAATCGGTCTGCCGAAATTTCCTTGTCCGCCAAACAGGTGTGACATGGAACAGTACTCGTGGTACCACAGATAACGGCAAGCCAGTCGCTACTGGGAAAATCTTAGATGTTGGCAAAATCATTAGCCCTCCCGTCGCGGGCGTGTTAGGATCAAGGCTTCCTTTGAGTCGTTCGTTCCAGGCACCATTAAGTTGCAGCATTGTGGCCAACCACAGCCAACCGATCTATCGATACCGTTTGGATGAGGCGGATGTTATCGTTTACGTCAACCATTGGTGGCTCGCTTTCGCGCAGGAAAACAACGCGACAGAACTAGACGAATCATCGGTCGTTGGTCATGTACTCTGGGAGTTCATCGTCGATGAACCAACGCGAACGCTGTACAAAGAGATCCACAAACACGTTCGCTCTTCCGGACATCCGATCACAGTGCCGTTTCGCTGTGATTCACCGACGCTACAGCGTTACATGCAATTGACAATCAACAACGATGGCGAAGGCCAATTGTTGTGCGAGAGCCGCTTGATACGCGCGGTTCCGCAGCGTCACATCGCCTTGCTAGACTCGGCACAGGAACGGTCGGATTCGTTTCTGACAATGTGCAGTTGCTGTAAGCGATCTTTGATCGAGCCTTCCGGTTGGTTGGAGATCGAGAACATTGCGCTCAAGCTACGACTGTACGAAAAGCAAGCCGTTCCTGGAGTGCGCTACACCGTCTGCCCTAGTTGTGCAAACCGGTTTCAGCACGAGGGAAAGCAGGAGCATCAGACCTCGGGTTGAATCGACGGAACCCTTGGTGACGAATACGATTCAACGCACGTAGTTGGGTACTCGGGCTTGCGTTACCAGCGGTCGGTGCGGAATGAACTGGCCGGTAAGCCCGCCTTGTTTATCAGGTTCGGCTGGGCGTCGCTGGTGAAGGCGTAACGAACCGCATTCGGGTTGGTAACCTGTTCTGACCAGACGATCACTTTGTCTCCATCGATCACGGCCTGGGCGGGATGAAATTTTCTATCCTCACCGGCGATTGTGAAATGACTGGGCTGCTGACCGTTGGACGTTGTCAGCCCATCACCGATTTGATCAAAAGACAATCTTGCCCTGCCGTCTTCAAATCGAACGTCACGATAGACCGGCCCCGAGCAAACGATCTGGCGATCGTAATCGTTTACCAGCGCTCGCAGCGCCAGTCGGCGGCCAACTTCCTGTTTGTTTTTCGGGTGGATATCGGTCAGATTGCCAATATCCATCGTGACGACCATGCCGGTTTTCTCCACCGCCTCCGTCTCCAACTGAGCTTCGCGCAGTAAAGCGGCGTTGATGTTGTTGTAGTTGAATGGGGAAATCTGGACGAAGTAAAAGGGAAACGGATAGCCGAAAGCTTCGCGCCACTGACGGATCATGGTTGAAAACAATTCTGTGTACCTAGCGGCTTGACCTGCGTTGCCTTCGCCCTGGTACCAGATCGCCCCTTTGATCTTGAAGTTGCGCAGTGGATGGATCATGCCGTTATACAAACGTGTTGGAATCTTTTGTGAAGGATCTTGTTCGGCATTCACTGCCTGTTCAATCTCCGCGGCGTAGCCCAGTTCCTTCAATCCAGCGATTGGCGTCCAGGCCTCGGCAGCCGTCCCGCCCCACGAAGCGTCAATGATTCCGATCGGGACATCCAATTCGGTGTGCAGTGTGCGAGCAAAGAAATAAGCGGTCGAAGCGAAATGGGGAATCGTCTCGGGCTTGCAAGCCTGCCACTGGCAATCCGCAGGCGGAATTCCGTACATGCTGATACCCGATTCGACATCCTCCAATGGTTCTTTGCTACTGAAGTTGCCAACTTGAAACAGCCGAATCTCAGGATAGTCTGCATCGGCAACCTCCTTGGCCCAGTCATTGATTCCAGTGTAGGCATCGGAAACCTTCACCAGTGGCATTTCCATATTCGATTGTCCGGAGGCCAGCCAAACCTCGCCAAACAAGATGTCATCCAGTTCGATTCTGTTTTGTAGCCCAAGAACATTGATCGAATGTGATCCTCCTGGCTCGCCGGTTGCGACGATCACTTGCCACGCTCCATCGGCCTGAGCTGTTGTCAATTCCGCGGTGCGAAGCCAAGAGCACTTGACCGTGATTTGTTCACCAGCATCGGCCCAGCCCCAAATGCGAGCTTCGCTATCCCGCTGCAGGACCATTCCTGATCCAACGATCTTTGGCAGACGTACATCAGCTAAACAACTGCAACAAATGAATACCGCACAAACCGCTAAATACCTGAGCATGGACGATCCTGATCATCGTTTTGGAATAGAAATATCTGCTGTGACAATCTACCAACTAGGTTCCTAACCAGTGGTGCCGAATCCATCGGTGTCTCATTTGAATTCCTTGCAGGCCCTCTCAGGCTTTGACGGATGACAGGTCGATCGATGCTTTTCCGATCCTATACCAGCTTTCGATCCGCAACGATCACCCCCGTTAAATCTGCGTAAATGTGATCGCCTGGCTTGACCGTCACGCCAGCGACGTTGAGTAGAATTTGCGACTGGCCCGCGCCTCGCTTTTCCGTCTTGCGAGGGATGGTATGAATTGCCATCACACCAATTTTCATGGTCGCAATTTCTTCAACATCGCGAATGGCGCCAAACACGATAATTCCCGCCCAACCGTTTTCCATCGCTTTCCCGGCCAGATTGTCGCCCAGCAGTGATCGACGCGGGGAGCCACCGCCGTCGACGACCAACACGCGTCCATTGCCCGGTGTGGCAACGGTTTCGGCCACAAACGAATTGTCGTCAAAGCACTTTACCGTAGCGACTTCGCCACCAAACTGCTGGACCGCACCGAAGTGTCGTAAGACTGGATCTACGACTTGAATCGAATCGCCATATTGATCACACAGATCTGGCGTAGAAATGGAGGGCATCTGTTAAACCAAATATGGAAAGGTGATTCAGAGATCTAGCTTGTAGTGTTCGGATTGGACAGCATACCGATGGGAGTTTTGCTCGATTCACCGGGCTGTTCGACGACGTAAGTCGGAACGGCGTATCCGGGCAGGGCGCGACGAAGTTCTGACATGATTTCGGTTCCTCGCGATTCTGAAACTTCAAAGTGTGCAGCACCGCGAACTCGATCAAGCTGATGCAAATAATACGGCTGAATTCTATGGTTGACGAGACGGCGACAAAGCTCGATCAACGTATCGGCGTCGTCATTCACTCTCCGCAGCAAGACCGCCTGGTTTAAAACTGGAATGCCGGCGTCAATCAACATCGCGATTCGTTGCAGAACCAATCGGTCCAATTCGTTCGGATGATTGGCGTGTATGACGACCCACATTGCCAGATTGCTGTTTGCTAGTCGATTCACCAGCGTCTCGGTAACCCGCTGTGGAATCACAACGGGCATCCGAGTATGAATTCGCAAACGACTCACGTGCTCGATCCGTTCAATCGCCGTGATCAAGCGGTCCAGAGATTCGTTCGACCAGAGTCAACGGATCGCCGCCACTCAAGATCACTTCATCGATCGTCGAATGTTCCTGGATGTAATCGATTGCGGGCCGCCAATTGTCGCTGCGGGAGCCAGCCTCGAGATACGGAAACTCTCGACGGAAACAGTAGCGACAATGGACGCCGCAGGCGCCTGTGGCGATGACCAGGGCACGGCCGTCGTACTTGTGCAGCACTCCACCGGCGGCCAATGCGTTCAAGTCTCCGACCGGATCTGTGCCGAAATCCGTCGACGGCAACCGATTCGTCTGCAGACGAAAGAACCTGTAGCAACAAAGGATCGTCTGGATCGCCGCGACGAATGCGGGCGATGTACTCCCAAGGGACGAAAGTGGGGAAATCATGTTCCCTTAGTAAAGGAACCTCTGCGAGCCCGAGAATTTGCCGCAGCTCAGCCGACGATCGAACAGATCTGTTCATTGCCGTTTGCCAATCGGCATCGTCCGCCGTGTGGCAATCCGAACTGGTCGGGACAAATTCGAGTCGTTCCGGCTAGAATCTGGCCCGATTGTCTAATCGAGCTGGGGTGTCCGGTCTCGGTGGACGAATTTTCCTGCATGAAGTGACCTGGATGACTTTATCTGGGCGCTGCATACCGATTTTCATTCCACTGAGCTCGAACGACGGAGTCATTTTCCGTAATGGCAACTTACAACACCAGTGACTTCAAAAAAGGCCTGAAGGTCCAAATTGACGGCGATCCTTACCTGATGACTGAGATGACATTCGTCAAACCAGGCAAAGGCAACGCCTTTTACAAGTGCAGACTGAAGAACCTGATCCGCGGCACCACTCTGGATCGGACCTATAAGGGGGGCGATTCGCTGGAATCGGCCGATGTCGAAACGACCGATGTCTCGTTCCTGTACCGCCAAGGGGAAGATTACGTCTTCATGCACCAACAAACCTTCGAACAGTACGAAGTCCCCGCCGAGGTCGCCGGCGATATTTGGAAATACCTGAAAGATGGCATGATTTGCACGATGACGACCTACAATGGGAATGCGATCATCGTCGAAACTCCGATCCAAGTCGACTTGGAAGTGACCGAGTGCGCTCCGGGAGCCAAGGGCGACACGGCAACCAACGTGACAAAACCGGCCAAAGTCGAGACGGGAGCTGAATTCATCGTGCCCGGATTTATCAAGGAAGGCAACGTCATCAAGATCGATTCGCGAACCGGCGAGTACGTCGAACGTGTCAGCAATTAGACAGTCTGAATCTCAACACTCATCGTCATAGCGATTTTCCCAAACCAACACCGCGTCTGACGCCGAGCGTCCAAACCCGCTGATTGACGACGGCGGAGCGGTGAGAGTCTGAATTCATGCGCTGGCCTCTTATCACTGGCCCTCGCATCGCTGGATGGCTTGACCGTTCTGATCAGAATAATCAAGCCGTCTAACATGTTTTCAATCAAGGACATTGATGATGATCACTAACAGCTGATCGATTAACCAATGGTCAACACACTCTTCCTACCCGAACTGCGCGAGATGCTGGCCGACTTGAATCGGGCGGAGTTGGAAGAGTTCTGCACCACATTGAACGCGGGTCGGACAGCCGAATTCATGGAGGGCCTATCGAACTCCGAGATTTGGCAAGTATTGCAGTTTGCCACGCCGGAGCGTCGCGCCGAAATCTTCGCCTACTTTGACGAAGATCGCCAAATCGAAATGCTCGACGAGCATGAATTGTCTGAAGTCGCGGAGTTGGTCGAAGAGATCCCGGCGGACGACCGTGTTGACTTGCTGGCGGAACTGACCGATCGGCGCGTCGACGAAATTTTGCCACTGCTACCGGTGGAAGATCGTCGCGACATTCGACGGCTGCAATCTTTTCCCGAGGGAACTGCCGGCGCCTTGATGACCTCCGAGGTCGCCATGTTGGCCGAGAACTTGACCGCACGGCAAGCACTTGAGGAATTGGGCCGCCAGGCGAGCGAACTGGAGACGATCTACTACCTGTATGTTGTTGATGAAAACAAGATGCTGCGAGGCATCGTATCGACACGCCAGCTGGTCAAATCTCTTCCCAATCCAACGCTAACGCTGGGCGAGCTGATGGAATCAGACGTCGTCGTCGCCAATGTCGATGATGACCAGGAAGCCGTCGCCGAAAAAGTCGAAAAATACAACCTGTTGGCAATTCCTGTCATTGATGAGGGTCGCCAATTGGTCGGCATCATCACCCACGATGACGTGATCGATGTCGTACGTGAAGAGTTGGCCGAAGATGCGCAGCGAATCGCCGCGGTCGCGCCTTTAGAGGACGACTATTTGCGGATCGGCCTGTGGACGTTGTCGTGGAAGCGCGGCTTGTGGTTGACGATTCTGTTTTTTGCCGCACTATTGACCGCATTCGCGCTCCGTCACTACGAAGCCGATCTGGAAAAATACGCCTGGCTGGTTTGGTTTATCCCACTGATCATCAGTGCCGGGGGCAACTCGGGAAGCCAATCGGCAACCTTGGTGATTACCGCCATGACTAGTGGCCAAGTTCAATTCCGGGATTGGCCGCAAGTGATGTGGCGAGAAGTCGTGGTTTCACTTGCATTAGGTATTTTCCTGGCCTTGATTGGCTGGACGGTCGCGATTGTCATCGCCCCCAGTCGGACCGACGCTTTGGTCATCCCGCTGACATTGGTATCGGTCATTGTGTGCGGCTGTCTGTTCGGAGCCAGTTTGCCGATTCTGTTCAAACGGATTGGACTGGATCCTGCGATGATGAGCAATCCGTTTGTCGCGGGGATTGTCGACATTTTGGGTATCGTGATTTACGTCAACATCGCGCGAGTCATTTTGGTTTCCTAATGAAGGTACTTGTGTTGACGGGTGCGGGGATTTCGGCCGAATCGGGAATCCCAACCTTTCGCGGCAGTGACGGACTTTGGGAAGGACATCGTGTCGAGGATGTCGCCACCCCGCAGGCTTTTGACCGAGATCCCGTCTTGGTTCACGAGTTTTACAACGGTCGTCGCAGGCGTTTGTTGCAACACGACATTCAACCCAACGCCGCGCATTTTGCGCTGGCTGAATTCGAGGCGGATCACGAAGGCGAATTTCTATTGGTAACTCAGAATATCGATGACTTGCACCAACGAGCTGGCAGCAAAAAGGTGCTGCCGATGCATGGCGAACTGTTAAAGGTTCGCTGCGTCGATACCGGTGATTCGTTTACGTGGCGTGACGATGTTTCCGTTGAGACTCCGCACCCGAATGATCCAATGCGATTAGGGCGTCTGCGCCCGCACGTCGTTTGGTTTGGCGAGATGCCGATTGGAATGGAACAGATCGAGCAAGCCGCCAGCGAAGCTGACCTATTCATTGCGATCGGGACATCGGCTGTGGTCTACCCCGCGGCAGGCATCGTGCAATGGACCCGAAATGACTGTCGAACCGTCGAAATCAACCTGGACGAAACGCCCGCTTCCAGCACATTTGACCAGTCGATCCGAGGCAAGGCGTCGGTGGAAGTGCCAAAATTCCTCCGATCGCTGACTTAAGTCTCTCAATGCAATGCTTCGCAAAATCACTGCGGGCGATCACGGACTCGCCGCAGAAAATACGAAGTCAAGCTTTACTGTGGAACAACGTTGCCAATTCGGTGAAAGGCGATGTAGTGCTGCTCACCATGCTGTTCGTGATTCTTATCAAAGGCACGTAGTTCCAATTTCATTCCTTTCCGATCAGCGTGCATTCGTAACCAACCGTTCGGTCTTGACTTTTGGAATACGTAAGCGACGGGTGGTTGATTGATCAGATTCAATCCCTCGCTCGACTCGCTCAAGTTCCAATTGTGGGTATGGCCGAAGCAATAGGCTTGGACATTGGGATGTTTGTGCAGCAGATCAAGAAACAGTTTCGTGTCTTTGATCCCATTGACTCCCGCATCGTTCAACTGCGGATTGTGGTGTCCGAAGACGATCGCGGGCTTGCCACGATGTTGTTTCAAAGCGCGCGCGAGCCAGGAAAGCTGCTGTGTTCCGATCTCACCCGTCACCACGTCTACTTGCATCAGCGAATCGACTAGAAACAGATCGACGGGGACGGTTTCGACCACAGCAACGTGTTTCCCTTCAACAAAACTTGTCGCTGGCTTCTGATCCGCGATCGCCTTGTAGAAAGGCCCCCGGTTGTCGTGGTTTCCCATCGTCATATGAACGCCAACCCCGGCTTCGACCAAACGCTGAACTGCTTTGCGCAACGTCTGGTAGTCGCCATCAAGCCCCTTCAAATAGGCGCAATCGCCGTTAATGATCGCACCTACAGGCAACGGATCCTCGGCAAGGATTTGATCGATGGCTCGATTGAGGTTGTCGAACATATTCGTGCCACTATTGATCTCCGCCTCGTCACCGGCAATGTGAGTATCCGCCAACAGGGCCCAGTATGTTGGCCAAATCTCAGTTGCCGGCGCCGCCAACGCCGACGGATAAACCAAAGAGGTAATTCCTGCGGTCAATGTCGTGCCAATGAACCGCCGTCTGGAGTGTGGTGATAAATGAAAAGTCACGATGTTGATCCCTTTTCTGTGGAGATGGCGACCTGTTCTTCAGAATACAATTTGACAACGCCGGTATCCGACTCGATTGCCCTGGCGTCAGAAACGGATTCCACGGAGGCTTGGATCCGGCGTTGAACGATTTGGCGTGGCTCTCGCTATGGTTGCTTCCGCTAGTTGGATTTAGGGAAATGTTCCAAAAACAAAGCACTCCCCACTCCAATTGCCTACTATATAGCGAATCTCTTACGATCGCCGGGTATTCACGTTGGCAAGGCAGTCACGGTCGCAATCCACCTGGCGAGCGAATCGTCGCTGTTTGGATTCGCCGTTGGTCGGCGTTTGCCAAAGGGAGATGAACTTGCTGAAATGAGCATTCGGGCGTAGCGATTCGATGTCATCAATGGGTCACTCGAAATCTTCGACAAAAGAAATGCCTGGCGTCTCCTTGCGAGAGTACCGCGAATTGGTCGTGCGCAGCGGGCTAATGAAATCGGATGCGGTGCAGGAGCAGTATTCGAAATTTTTGTCGGAGACGGGCTCCTCGGACAATGGATCTATCGATTCGAACGGCCTGTCGGACGGACTTGTCGATCAGGATGGTCCCGTCACAGATCCGGCGATCCGATTCGCCCGGAACTTGGAAAACAACGGATTCCTAACCAGTTGGCAAAACGCGAATCTGCTCCGCGGTCGGTATCGAGGTTTGATGTTCGGCAAGTTCCGGATCCTGCGTCTATTGGGCGCCGGAGGAATGGGCGCGTATTCTTGGCAGAAAACCAGATGCTGCAGCGACGCGTGGCATTGAAGGTGCTGCCAAGAAAGCTGAGCAATCAATCGAGCGCGTTGGAACGATTTCACCGCGAAGCCCGCGCTTTGGCGCGACTGAATCATGACAACATCGTCAGAGTTTACGATGTTGACGTGCATGACAAGACTCACTTCATCGTCATGGAGTTTGTGCAAGGCTTTGATCTATACCGCAAGGTAGCCAAGGAAGGCCCGCTTGACGAAGCAATCGCGGCGAACTTCATCGTTCAGGCCGCTGCTGGTTTGTCGCACGCACATGACGTGGGACTGATCCATCGTGACGTGAAGCCGGCCAACATGCTGATTGACCAACAGGGTACCGTAAAGCTGCTGGATCTTGGGTTGGCCTTGCTGCAAACCGATGAAGATGGATCGCTGACTGCCGATCCCAGCAAGGCATTGGGCACGGCCGACTATATTTCACCCGAACAAGCATTGAACAGTCACGAACTGGATTCGCGAACTGACATCTATAGCCTTGGTTGCAGCCTGTATTTTCTGCTGACCGGAAGGGCACCTTTTGGTAGCGGCACCAGTGCGGAGCGGTTGTTGGCCCACCAGCTAAAAGAGGCCGAACCGATCAACAACATCAGAATTTCGCAGAACCTGGTACCAGTTGACGAAAGACTCGTTGGGATCTGCGACCGTATGATGGCGAAATCGCCCGACGCTAGGTATTCCAGCGCGGCGGAAGTCGCCGAAGCCTTGTCACCATTGGCCGGCACCTCAACAGCGGTCGAGTTCGCATTAAGATCTTCATCGTCCGCTGCAACTTCGCCCAAACCCCATGGAAGTCAATCGACGCTAGATACCGATTCGTTGGAACAACTGAAAACGATCAGTGAATCGGCATCCATTGCGTCGTCGTCCAGCACTGCAAAGAAACAACGCGCTTCCGACCAGCTTCGAACAAGCAAATCCGGCAAGAATCGAGCCGCCATTTGGTCCGTCCTGATCCTTGGTGTCGCCGTCACACTCGCGACCGTCGGTATGTTCTTGAGGCAAGACTCAACGACCGAATCGGCACAACCGCCACCGCGTCCTGCGGAAACCTTTCGCGCCTCAGCGGCCTCGGACAACTTCGAAGGTCCGTTTTTTGTGGTTGGCAAGAACCGAACTTACCACACGAAAGCATGTCATCACGTGAAGGGTAAAGACAATGCTCGACAGGTAACGCAAAACATGCTGGATGCGGGAGACCTAAGACCGTGCCGCACCTGCCGTCCGGCGTCGAAACCATAGTTCTGGGAATCTACGCATACGACTGATCGGAGTGGAAATCTTCAGAGGATCCGTGTTTCGCCGACGGCACCGCATCGAGATTCGGGCAACTTCCATGAAGCTCAGACAAATTGGCACAAGTGGTTGGCGATATTGAAACTTGAAGTTGACTCGATGGAAGGAACTAGCGTCGCATGGAAAGCAAACTCTGTTTAGTAGCGTCGATCCTCCTTGTTGCACTGTTGCTGTGCCACCCGCTCGGATCCGCCGAGCCGGAACCCAAAATTTTCGTTGTGACAGCGGAGGGTCAAACCCGATATGCCACGTTGCAAAGTCGCGATTGATGCGGCACCCCTTGGCGCCGTGGTACGGATCGGGCCGGGGACATGCCGAGGCCCGGTGCTGATCAACAAACCTCTGATCCTGGAAGGCGCTGGCGCGGATGCGACATCCATTACCAACGAGTGGGTTACATTCCACGAGCTTCTAATTGACGGCAAAGGGGTTCCGGTTGTCCTACAAGAAAGGTTTGAAGAACTACGAACAATCGCCGTTGACCAGGAATATGGCGAAGGTCCTGTCACGACACAAATCTTGGAAAGATTTGGACCAAAGACAACGCTCACGATCAAAGACGTTACAGACGTTGTTGTGCGAGGACTAAGCATCAGCATGCCCGGCACCGTTCGGAAAGGAGGCTGGCAAACATCTCCCATGACCCTACTGGATAACGCAAGTGCGACTTTGGATCAGTGTGCAGTGGTCGGTTCTACGGTCGATGGAGTCAGAATTCAAGGAACGTTGACCGTTAAGATGCGACATTGCCTGATCGGTGGAATCCGATCAACTGGCATCGTTATCCGTCCAGCGGAAGACGCTTCCGTGCGGATCGAAGATTGCGACGTGCGAGGCTGCGGCTATTCAGGAATCACAATTTCGGGAGCGGGTGATGTCACGGTATCGAGTTGTCGGATCTCCCAAACCGAATTTCATGGTGTTCGTTATTCAGACTCTGCGCCAAAGATCAGCGGTAATGTATTCTCAGATATCAATCGAGAGGCAATCTCGACCAAAGGGAAAACGAATGGAGTCATCTCCGACAATCTGTTCCTCGATTGCCGGATCGGCGGAAGCGAAGATCAGATCGTCAACAACACTTTTGTGCACCGCGGCAACCATCGTTCTGCCAACAAGGTCAACACTGCTATCTTCACCAGCGGAACGGGAAGTCAAAGGATCCGGCGCAATGTGATCTCGGGTTACGATCTTGCGCTAATTCTTGTCTCGACGGACAAGAAACCGGTCAACCAGGACGTCAAACGATTCGAGCAGAATCTGTGCGATACGAAGAAGCCGCCGGTCGTCAACTCGCATAAGATCGAGCCGAAGAGTTCCTACGCAACTCACCAGAGACCCGACTATCGTGACTTGCCCCTGCCGGTGGGAAACTGGCAAATGACAGCGAAATTCAATAACATCCAGCAGGGCGATTATTCGCTGTCACCGACAGTTGACTGGCCTGACGGCAAACTTGGGGCGAGCGAGCATGCATCGCCGGCCAGCCCATGGCCGGACCAACCGGCGGAACGAAACATGCTGAGCCGAATTCGCGAGGTCGAGAAATGATTGGCGTGCGAGAATCGCGAATCATTGGAAACCGAATGAGAAACGCTCGATCTGTTGAGTGGCTTCAGACGCGTGGTAACGCGCTGATCATTCGTCAGTCACGCAGCCTTCGCTGGCGGTTTTGACGCACTTGATGTACTTGTACAGCGTTCCGCGGGTTGCCTTCAGCGGTGGCGCATTGCCACGCCTGCTTGCGTCTGGCCAGTTCGTCGTCGCTGACGTTGACGTCCAATCGATTCGTTTCGGCATCGATCGTGACGATGTCACCATCTTGCAACAGCCCAGCGGTCCCCCGGTTTGCGCTTCCGGCGTGATATGTCCGACGATGAATCCGTGGCTGCCACCACTGAATCGGCCGTCGGTCAACATCGCGACATCGCTACCAAGTCCGGCACCCATGATGGCGCTGGTCGGGGTCAGCATCTCGGGCATGCCGGGTCCGCCCTGGGGTCCTTCATAGCGAATGACCACGACATCGCCCTTTTGAATCTTGTTTTCTTCGAGCGCGTGCAACATCTCTTCTTCGCTGTCGAAGCATCGCGCTGGTCCGCGTGAATGTCAATCCTTCTTTGCCGGTGATTTTTGCGACCGCGCCTTCGGGTGCGAGCGAGCCTTTCAGAATGCGGATGTGGCCCGAGGATTTGATCGGGTTGTCGACCGGCTGAACAATCGTCTGGCCTGCCTTCAATCCCGGCACGATCCAACGTTCTCGCCGAGAGTCTTGCCGGTCACGGTCAAGCAGGATCCGTCCATCAATCCTTTGTCCAGCAAGTACTTCATCACGGCGGGCGTACCGCCGACCGAATGCAGATCCTCTTGAACGAATTTGCCACTCGGCTTCAGATCGGCGAGGTAGGGAATTCGATCGCTGACGCTTTGGAAGTCGTCGATCGTCAAATCAACGTCCACGCTGCGCGCCATCGCGATCAGATGCAGGACGGCGTTGGTACTGCCGCCCAGGGCCATCACCGTGACCATCGCATTTTCAAACGCAGCACGAGTCATGATATCGCGTGGTTTGATGTCCGCTTTCAACAATTCCAGGATCGCCGCACCGGCTCGGCGACATTCGTCTTTCTTGTCGGCATCTTCGGCGGGGATGCTGGCAGAGTAGGGCAGGGACATGCCGAGTGCCTCGATCGCTGTGGCCATTGTGTTGGCGGTGTACATGCCGCCGCACGCTCCGGCACCGGGACAACTGCGGCGGACAATTTCCTGACGTTCGTCGTTCATCTGATCTGACCGGCAATGAATTGGCCATAGCACTGGAATGCGCTGACGATATCCAGCTTTTCATCTTTGTAGAATCCTGGCTTGATCGTGCCGCCATAGACCATGATCGCGGGTCGATTCAACCGTGCCCATCGCGATCAAGCAACCAGGCATGTTTTTGTCACACCCGGGCAATGCGATCAGCGCGTCGTACCACTGGGCACCCATGATCGTTTCGATCGAATCGGCGATCAGGTCGCGACTTTGCAAGCTGTAGCTCATGCCGTCGGTACCCATCGAAATGCCGTCGCTGACGCCGATGGTATTGAATCGCATTCCGACCATGCCCGGCGTCGGTCACTCCTTTTTTGACTTCACCGGCCAGGTCCAGCAGGTGCATGTTGCAGCTATTGCCTTCGTACCAGACGCTGCCGATTCCAACCTGGGCTTGTCCATGTCTTCGGAGGTCATGCCGGTCGCGTACAGCATCGCCTGCGACGCCCCCTGGCTCTTGGGTTGGGTGATTTGGCTGCTGTATTGGTTCAAGGGTATCGGTCATCGCGATTGATTTGTCGGTTGGTCGGAACAAAAGTGTTGGAGAAAGGATTATCATCGGACGACCATGCGTTTGACAAAGGGACATCTTTTTCATCCGATGAGGTTCATTATGATTCGACTGTTCACTTGCTATTTTTGACCGTCGTGATTTCGACCGGATCCCGATCGCTCGCCGATGAATTTGCAGACCAATCGCTTTCGCTGTTTGATGGCGAATCGTTGGCGGGCTGGGAGGGAAACGCCTATTGGTTCCGCGTCGAAGATGGAGCCATCGTTGCGGGGCGACTGGACGAGAGAATCCCGCACAACGAATTTTTGTGCACGACTCAGAACTATGACAACTTCGAATTGCGGCTGGAAGCAAAATTGGTCGGTGACGGCAAAAATGCCGGCGTCCAATTCCGCTCGCAAACGAGTTCCCAATTCAACGGAAGTTTCCGGATATCAGGCCGACATTGGCACGATGGGCAAACGCATTATCTGGGGCGCGCTGTACGACGAATCTCGTCGCCGCAAGATGTTGGTCGAAACCGATCAAGATCTAGCGAAGCGGATTGTCAAGCCTGACGAATGGAACGCGATCAGAGTGATCTGCCAAGGGCCGCGAATTCAGATCTTTGTCAATGGCCAGCAGACGGTTGACTACACCGAAACGGACAAAAAGATCCGCGACTTCGGCATGATCGGTTTGCAAATCCACAGCGGCCGGCCAACCGAAGCTTGGTACCGCAACATCCGCATCCATCAGCTGTAACAAGTTCGCTTAGTGATTGAATTTGTCTACTTTGACCTCGGCAACATCTTGCTGTCCTTCGATCCGGCGTTAGCTTGCAACGGGACTGTGCCGAGCTGATGGAACGCGATCCGATCAAGCGCCGAAGGCATTGTACGATAGCGGGCTGGAAGAACAGTACGAACATGGCCAGGTATCGACCGCATCGAGTTCGCCGATCAATTGCGGGCGACATTTTCGAGTTCACGAATCCGAGATCTCCGATGACGACGATTGTCGAATCGATTAGCAATATGTTTACTCCGATCGAGATCGATGGAGGGTGTCCTAGCATTCGGTGCGTCGATGCCGGATTGCCGTGTCGGGTTGTTGTCGAACACGTGCCTGGCCACTGGAATTGGATCGAACAACAACAATTTGCCGGTGATGGATTTTTCGTTCGACGCGACGATTCTTAGCTTTGAAGTCGGTTCGATGAAACCCGATCGGCGAAGATCTATCAAGTTGCCGAAGCAGTCGGCGAACGTTCCGGTCGAGCCGAATTCTGTTTCTGGATGATCGGCAACGAAAACGTGGAAGCGGCTCGATCGTTCGGCTGGAAAGCAGCACAATGCCTTGGCGGTGCACAGGCGATTGAGGTATTGCAAGAGATTTCGCGTGCTGGACTCTGCCAATTGAGTTCCCTGTTTCGATCGTTGCTGTTCTGGCTGCTGGTGACTTCGGGGATCGCCTTTGTTTGGCCGGCCGAAGCGGTCGGGTTTGATCCGTTCTTGGCGACGCCATGGACTGTTGTGGACGCTGATTGTCGTGACGATGTTTGCGTTGGGAACGTTGGTCCAGCCAGAGGAACTGCAACCATTGCGATCGTCACCTTGGTGGGTTGTATTGGGAGTGATCACTCAGTTGACGGTGATGCCGCTGGCAGCTTGGCTGACCACACGAATGGTTCCGATGGATCCCGAATTAGCTGCCGGTGTGATCTTGGTTGGGTGTGTTCCCGGCGCGATGGCATCGAACGTGTTGACCAACACGGCGGGCGGATCGGTCGCCTACTCGGTCAGCCTGACCTCGGTGGCCACGATACTTTCGCCGACTCACCGTGCCGCTGGTTCTATGGATCGTCGCCGGCGCCAGAACCGAGCAATCACTTGTCGGCCGCGGCAATTCGCTTGGCATTGTTGGTGGTATTGCCAACGATCGTCGGCTACCTGACTGCCAGTCGATCGGACTGGCTTGCGGAAAATCGTTCGACAAGATTCAGTTCGATCGTCGCGTCGTTCGCTCTGCTGTGGATCATTGCCAGCGTGGTAGCGGCCAACCGCGAATGACTTGATAAATGTCCGCGGCATTTTGATCATTGCGTTGCTGGCGATCAACGTGACCGGTTACCTGGCCGGATATGGCGTCGGTCTTTGTCTCGGGACTACCCGAACGCTTTCGCCGTGCGCTGACGCTAGAGGTCGGCATGCAGAACGCGGGATTGGGAACCGCCCTGGCGACATCATTGTATGGGGCGGACACGATTGCCACGATTCCTACCGCTACCTATACGTTTGGATGCATGTTGACGGGGACGATTTTGGCGGTTTGGTGGAGCTCTTCGTCGCCGTAGTCGGGGCCCGGATAGGCTGTATGATGGAGTTCGCACCCCATTTTTAATGACTTCGATTCATGACCTGAATGTCTCAACCAACTCCACGCCCGGTTGTCGTCACCGAGAGCGGATCACCGCGTACCGTTGCCGTGATTGATATTGGGACGACAAGCGTTCGGATGGCGATCGCAGAGATCAGCGGTCGATGGCAAGATCCGGACACTTGACACCTTAGTTCAAACAGTCGAATTGGGCCGCGAAGCGTTTGAAAATCGGCGCTTGTCACGAAAAAGTATCGAGCGAACGGCTTCCATTCTGAGATCGCTATCAGCGCGTCTTGCAGGAATATGGGATCACGTCGCATGACGATGTCCGTGTAGTCGCGACGACGGCGGTTCGCGAAGCGAGCAATCGCTTGGCCTTTACAGATCGAATCTTTGTTGCCACTGGTCTGAATGTTGATTCGATCGACGAAGCCGAAGTCAATCGGATCACCTACATGGGTGTGATGCCGCACCTGATGTCGCACATAGCAACTGGCCGATGAGAAATCATTGGTGATTGAAGTTGGTGGCGGAAACACCGAAGTCTTGATGGTGCGCAGCGGCAATGTGCTGCATAGCCAATCGTATCGACTCGGCTCCCTGCGACTGATGCGGACCCTAGAGAGCGTGCAAGCCAATCCAACGCGCCATCGCACGATGATGGAAAGTCACATTCGTCGAACGCTGGTCCGACTTTCCGACGAAATTCGACGACGATAATCCTGTACAAGTCATTGCCCTTGGGCGGCGACATTCGATTCGCAGCGCATCAGTTGGTTGAAAAATGGGACGAAACACTCCTTGGTAGAATTGTCCACCAAGCGGCTGAGCAAACTGACTGACCAAGATCTTAAAATTGGATGAAGATGCGATTGTTAAGAAGTATCGGAGTCAGCTTTATCGAAGCCGAAACGCTCGGTCCGGCGCTGATGGCTTACACCATGTTGGCCAAGCATTTTTCACTGGAACAGCGTTTTCGTCATGCGACACCAATCTACGTGATGGCTTGCTGCATGACATGTCGGTCGGCGGCCGCTGGACGGCCGAGTTTCGCAATCAAATCATTCGATCAGCGATTGTCGCTGGGGCGGAAGTTTGATTTTGACGAAAATCATGCTCGTAATGTTGCCGAATTGACAACACAATTTGTTTCGTCAATTGGAAGACGAGCATCGTCTGGACAATCGCTATGAAGTCATTTTGTTTGTCGCCGCCTTGCTGCATGAAATTGGCATGATCGTCAATACCCGCAGCAATCACAAACACGCTCTGTACTTGATTCGCAACAGCGAACTGTTTGGTCTTTCCGAAGAAGAAATGCTATTGGTGGGACTGGTCGCTCGCTATCATCGACGGGCCTCGCCACAACCGTCTCATGAAGGCTATGGGACGCTGTCGCAAGAACAACGCGTCGTGGTATCGAAACTTGCCGCGATGGTTCGCTTGGCGATTGCGTTGGACGATACTCGTAGCGGGCGAGTGCGAGAAATTGAGTGTCTGACGCGACGGACAAGCAATTGGTGATCCAAGTCCCAAGTGTGGACGATGTTTCGCTTGGAACAGATTGCGATGCGCGAAAACTCGGGACTGTTCCGCGACGTATTCGGATTGCAAGTCCTGCTGCGGGCAGGTCAACGATGAACCAAGCAGCGATTCGATTCGCAGACAAGCCGTCTAGCAACATCCTTATTTGGACGATCGATCGCAATGACTTGGTTGATCGTTACGGGCCACAGCTGCCGCTCGAAGATCGATATGCCGAAGCCCGACGAGCATTGGTTCGCGATCGCATTGCCGCTGCTGGAGTCACCGCACCCGAATGTCTTAAAGCGATCCGACAACACTGCCTAGCATGAGTTTGTTCCCGAACACCTGCGAGATCAAGCCTATCTGGACATGGCTTTGCCGATCGGCGACTCCCAAACGATCAGCAGCCCCTTCATCGTCGCCCTGATGACCGCAGCACTCGACCCTCAGCCAACCGACAAAGTTCTGGAAATCGGAACGGGAAGCGGATATCAAGCAGCCGTACTGAGCCCGCTGGTCGAACATGTTTACTCTATCGAAATCGTCGAAGAACTTGGCCAAACCGCCAAGCGGACTCTGTCACGATTGGATTACAAAAATGTTTCGACGCGCATTGGGGATGGGTTCTTGGGTTGGCCCAACGCTGCGCCGTTCGACAAGATCATCGTCACCTGCAGCCCTGAATCGGTGCCGCGACCGCTGATCGAACAACTTCGCGAGGGTGGACAGATGATCATCCCGGTCGGCGAGCGATATCAGCAAACGCTGTATCGGATGACCAAGAAAGATGGCGAACTTGGTCCGCGAGCCCCTGCGACCCACCTTGTTCGTCCCAATGACCGGAGAAGCAGAGGATCAACGGGAGCAACAACCCGATCGAAGCGATCCCAAGGTGGTCAACGGTGACTTTTCCGATGACCCCCAAGGAGGATCAGGATTCCAATGTGGAATTTGTCCCAGGTTGGTATTACGGTCGCCAAGTGCGGCAATTCAGTCCGCGTCAGAATTCGACCACGGAAAGTCGGGACAACTTTGTTCGCTTCAGCAACGAGACGCCGGGACTGAGTTCGCATTTGCTACAAGGAATCGCCATCGACGGCAAACAGGTTACGATGATCCGGCTAAGTGGCAAAGTCCGAACCGACGAATGTTCGCAAAGGTCCGACGCCCGATGCGATGCCTTCGATTGCAATCAGTTTCTATGACGAACAGCGGCACGAGCTAGGCGACATTTCAGATCGGCCCGTTTCGAAAAACACGGCCCTGGAGATCGGTTAGCAAGCTGATTCGGGTCCCTGCGAAATGCACACGAATCGATCTTGCGGATCGGTCTGTTTGGAGCCACTGGGGTGGCCGATTTTGGCGAAATCTTGATTGAGAGGGTCGATTGATAGCCCTTGACCAGGAAACTGGAAGAGGCGACCCGTTTCCACCATCTCCACCATCTCCACCATGACTCCCATACAGCCTGTTGGATAAATTTTGCCAAGACTGCTTGTTTGGAAGTCTTTGTAGCTATCTTAATCGATTGTCCGCTTTGCTTGCGGTGCTTGGTGGCAAGCCTGATCGGGGGCTTCAAAGGTTTTATTGAACAGGAAGAGATTTGAAATCATGACGTGCATTCGGTTCCTTGCTTTGACATTGTCTATCACGGTCATCTCAATTTTGTCGCAGTCTGTTGAAGCTCGCGGCTCTTGGGGAGGATCTAGCGGCGGATATTCTTATGGCGGTAGTAGCGGCGGATCGTGGGGCTCTAGCGGAGGTTCCAGCGGCGGATCATGGGGTTCCAGCGGTGGTTCCAGCGGCGGGTCGTGGGGTGGCTCCAGCGGAGGCCAGTGGCGGGTCGTGGGGTAGTAGCGGCGGACGACGTCGCGGCCTCTTCGCTCGAATTCACGCGCGCAAAGTGGCCCGCAGAGCAGCTCGCCACAACGGTAGCAGTGGCGGATCGTCAGGTGGCTCCTCCGGCGGTTCTTCTGGCGGCGCGACCGCCGTGTCAGGTTCTTCGGGTAGCTCTGGTGGATACTCGTCGTACATCCACACCGGCATACTCAGCCACGACACACTCGGCCCCGGCTTACTCAAGCCATACATATTCGCAACCGGTAGTGTCATCTGTATCGCTTGGCACATCGGCGCCGTACGAATCATCAAGCATCACTTCGTCGAACATTACACCTTCGTATGACTCGGGTAATTCCATTATCCAGGCCAGTCCGATGATCGAAACACCGATGGTAGACCAGCCGATGAACAGTTCCGTGGTACCTTCGACTGGTACGATCCACAGTGAAACGATCCTGGACTCGACTCAGTACAAATCTGCCAAACCAGCCATTGAACCGGGCTCAGCAATGCTAACTGTTTCGGTGCCATTGAATGCGAAGGTCACGGTAAATGATCATCCGACGACCAGCGACGGCACCGTACGGCAGTTTGTGTCGCAAGGGCTTAAGGAAGGCATGGTTTACTCCTACGACGTCAAAGTCATGTACGACGACAACGGCGAAGAAAAGACGAACAGCAAGTCCGTCAAACTGCGTGCGGGTGAAACCAAAGAGCTTGATTTCGAAGCTCCGTCGGCGGCAGCCAAAGCGGTTGAAGATGATGCTACCGACCAGGCAGCGGAGACTGCTGCAACGTCACAGCCAAGTGTTGATGATGAGGTCACCGTTGTTCGCTTGTTTGTTCCTGCCGACGCCAAGGTCACTTTGGCCGGCAACGCAACCAAAGGTAATGGCGCCGTTCGAACGTTCCGCACAAAGCAGCTAAAAGCTGGACAGGAATGGAAAGACTATACCATCCGAGTGGAAGCGATCGTTAATGGCCAGGCGGCTACGCAAGAACGCACCCTCAATGTGACTGCCGGCAGTACCAACGAACTGACGTTCGATTTCGACACCAACGGTTCGATCGTGCGTAACTAGCACCATTCGCTGACAGCCACCGATCAACCGCACTTTGGACTCCCGAGTGCGGTTTTTTTTTGCAATCACTTGAATGCACTGAAAGGCGGATTGACGCTGTACATTGGGTCCCAAGAAACTAACTTAGGAAACATGCCACGAGCCCTATCCACTGGGCATCGGCCAACGGCCCACTGGGCATCGGCCAACGGCCAACGGCTCCACTGGGCATCGGCCAACGGCAAGGCTCCCTCTGTACGCAAAGTGACAAAAAACACGATGACGGCCGTCCGCCAGCCTACGTCTGATCGCCAGCAACCCAGTTCATGGTCTGGACGAAGCCGTTTCATCGTTAGTCTGCTGTTGATTGGACATCTGTTGGCCGTCGCCGTACCTCCGCTGGCCTTTCAAACCAATGGCCCCTTGGAGTTTCACCGGCGGTCGAAACTGCCCTGCTTCCGGTCGAACAGTACAGCCAATTCATGTACTTAGATCGGGGCTACGCCTTCTTTGCTCCCGACCCCGGCCCCAGCCATTTGATTCAGGCGGGATTGACCAATGACGCGGGAAACCTGACAGAGAAGATGTACCCCGACTTGGAACAGCAATGGCCCAGACTGCTGTACCACCGTCACTTCATGTTGGCCGAATTTCTGACCAATGCCCATCAACCGCCCGGTCCCCCGCCGGAATTGATCCAAGCCGATCCGGACACCGCCACCAGTTGGCGCAATGCTCGATCTCGATACGAGCATCTGCGTCTGTCCATGACAAAGCATCTGGAACACGCACACCCCGGCCAGACAGCCGCGATTCGGCGCATCGAACACCTGATCCCAGGCGTACTTGAGTTTCGAGAGGAACCGATTGTATTGACCGACAAGCGGTTGTATCAAGTCCTGCTAGACAACCCAGCCGCGTTGCAAACCAATGGCGATCCAGCCGCTGCAAACCAATGGCGATTTGGTCGCTCCGGACCGAAGCCCCGAAGCGATTGCAGTCCCGCAGGGTCCGGAATCGGCCAATCAAAAAACCGTTCCACCCGCAAAGGAGCAACCAGCGGCAACCGCACCCGGATCACCGCCGGCGACAATCGAACCGCCGTCCGAGTCAAATGATGAAGACGAAACAAACGGCAAGGCAACCGAGGCAGCTTCCGCTGCGGAGAGCAAATCATGATTGGTGCATCCGTCGCCACGGATCTGCGTGCCTGGATCGCCGGATATGCGCGGTCCTGGGATCAATTCTGGTTTACGCCACGTCTGCCATACACGTTGGGACTACTGCGGATCCTAACCGGTGCTTTTTTGCTTTATTCGCACATGGTATTGGCATCCGATCTTGATTCGTTCCTGGGCGACTAACGCTTGGGTCGACAATGATACGGCCCGCGCCTTGCATGATGGGACTTTCGGTTCTTCCGATGCTGGACGCAGCTACTTGTGGGCGATCAGCAACCCGTCTTTGATCTGGTTGCACCAAGGCCGTAACGATTCTAGTCAGTGCCGGCTTTTCTGGTTGGCTTGATGACGCGAATTACCGCGCCCGTTGCTTGGTTTCTTGCAGATCATGTACCTGCATCGGCTTAACCGGCGCGCTGTTCGGCTTTGATCAGATCGTCACCTACACAACGATGTACTTGATGATCGCACCATGTGGCAGTTGCTTCAGCGTTGATGCTTGGTTGCGTAAGCGTTGGTCGGGCAAGCTGGCTTCGAATCGACAGCTCGCTTGGCTTGTTGCCGGAGGCGGTTCCCAGCGTTTCCGCCAATATCGCGACCCGTCTGCTGCAGTTGCACCTCTGCGTCATTTACCTGTTCGGTGGATTGGCGAAAGCGCGTGGTGCAGTCGTGGTGGGATGGCACTGCGATGTGGTTTTCGATCGGAAACTATGAATACCAGTCGATCGACGTGACATGGCTGAACAGATTCTCCACGAGTCTTTACCGCGATGACCCATGCGACAATGTTCTGGGAAATTTTTTATTGCGCGATCATTTGGCCCAAGCAAACCCGGCCGATTACTTTGGCCATCGCGGTGGCCGTCCACGGCGGCATCGGGCTGTTTCTGGGCATGATGACGTTCGGTTTGATGATGATTACCGCTAACTGTGTATTTATCGAACCGCAAACGATCCGGCGTTGGCTACGACTGGAAACAACTGCCGAAGATGTCTCGGACGAAATACTCTCCAGCGACGAACCAAATCCATCCAAACGGTCGATCACCCAAGTCACCCAGACGCCTGCTGAACATAGCGAACAGGAAGCAAAACTGTACGAACGCGAAAAGCAAGTTCGCTCGGCTAGCAAGCGGCTCCGCGCTCGCAAGGCGAAGCTGAAAGACAGAGAATCGAAATATCGCGAGCGGGTAGAGAAGTTGAAGACTCGCGAAGCTCGAATCAAAGAAATCGTTGAACGCCGCCGCGCGACCAAGGCCAAAAAAGAACCCGAATCGGACGGCACCTAGACCTGGGGCGATGAAAACCGAGATTGGTGGTGCTGCCGCCTAGGCCTGGACACCAATCTTCAACAGCGCGTCACCGGTCATCTCGGCTGGCTTTTCCAGCCCCATCAACTCCAGCATCGTCGGTGCGATGTCGGCCAATCGACCTCCTGCGCGAAGGCTGGCATCCTGCCAGACCCGGTTCGACGACGATCAACGGTACGTCATACGTCGTATGCGCCGTGTGCGGTCCGCCGGTTTCCGGATCGATCATCTGTTCGCAATTTCCGTGATCGGCCGTGACAACCAACGATCCACCCTTGGCGAGCGTCGCGTCGACGATTCGCCCCACGCAACTATCCACTTTTTCAACCGCGTCGATGGCGGCTGCCAACACGCCCGTGTGTCCAACCATGTCACCGTTGGCAAAATTGACGACGATCATCTCCGACGTCCCGGCTTCGATTTCACCGAACACCTTCTCAGTGATCTCCTCGGCTGACATTTCCGGTTTCTGATCATAGGTCGAAACATCGCGGGGCGACGGGGCCATGCCACGCTCTTCGTCAGCGAACGGATCGTCGCGATAGTCGTTGAAAAAGAAAGTCACGTGCGGATACTTTTCAGTTTCCGCGCAGCGAAACTGGTGCAATCCCAGCGAACTGACATATTCGCCCAAGATGTTTGGCATCTTGGCACGTTTTTCAAAAATCACGTGGACCGGCAAACCGGATTCGTAGCCGGTCATGGTCGCGAAATACAGATTCTCGATCCGTTTCCCGCGATCGAATCCGCCACCGTCGATCGCTTTCCATTGGTCATCCGGGTAGACAAACGCCTTGGTGATCTCGCGCGTCCGGTCACCGCGATAGTTCAAGAAAGATCACCGCGTCACCATCGCTGCACCAGCGCGGAATCATCGATTGTCGTGGCCGTGATGAATTCGTCACCTTGACGATTCGAATCGGTGGGTTGGTCGTAGTAGGCCTGAATCGCTGCGGTAGCTGTGGCTGCCTGGTCGTCAGCGCCTCGAGTCATCATTTTGTAAGCCGCCTCGACTCGCTCCCATCGCAAGTCTCGATCCATGGCGTAAAACCGTCCGATCACGCTGGCAATTCGCCCGACTCCGAGTTCGTCTGTCGTTGCCTCCAAGTCGCGAACGTACTCGAGTCCACCAGTCGGCGACGTGTCGCGGCCATCGGTGATCGCATGGATGGCAAGCTGATCGCGCTCCAATCCGGTACGCTTGGCCAGTTCGACGATCGCTTTGGCATGTTCGATGTCACTGTGGACGCGACCGTCCGACATCAGTCCCAGCAAGTGTAGTGTACCGCCGGTGATTTGAACGTGATCGATCGCCTCGCCTTCAACACTGGATTGGTAAAGAACGATTCGTCACGAATGCTGCGCGTGATCCGCATCACTTCTTGATCGACGATCCGGCCGGCACCGATATTTTGGTGGCCGACTTCGCTGTTGCCCATCACTCCCGCGGGCAATCCCACATCTTCGCCAGATGTATGGATCAGGGCGTGCGGATACTTTCGCCATCAGTGCATCGGCGACGGGCGTCTTGGCCAAATGAATCGCGTTGGCATGATTCCATTCGGGATAAGGATTCTCGCCCCAACCATCACGAACGATCAGAACAACAGGTTTTCGGCGCACGGAAGTCACAGCTTAGATCTCGGGCAAAAGTTTGATGAACAATTAGGCTTTCAATTTAGCCGCACGGGGCTTGCTGTCCCAGGTCGGTAACCCCTGACATCGGAAACTAATCGCCCCACGTGGGACAGGTCGCCGGTTTGCGTTACGCTTTTGTCATGCGGCTTGTTTGCGGCACGAAACCACTTTGGAAGTTTACAGATGAGCCTCATTCGATTTGATCCATCCGGCAGCATCAACGACGAATTTGGAATCACGCAAAGCCAAATCGATGGCTTGGCCGATCAGCTTGAGTCAGCTACGAACTGAAATGGTCCAAACCGATCGTGCCCAATACGACAGCGGCCAGATCCCCGAGAACAAGCAACCATTGGACGCCAGATTCTTTTGGCTGCCCGAAGAACAGCTAGCCGCCTACGAAGCCGAACGGGAGCAGTCGGAACTCGGACGCATCTTTAAGGTCGCCAACGGGATGCATGACGAAATCGACGCCGTGGTTGTGCTCGGCATCGGTGGGTCATACATGGGTGCCCGAGCCATGATGGAGGCCTGCTGTGACCCTTATCACAACGAACTGACCCGCGGCAATCGGGGCAGCAAGCCGCGGATGTACTTTGAAGGCAACAATGTTGACAACGACGCCAGCGCGGCGTTGCTGCATCGACTGGCTCAGGGTGGCTATGGTGATTCCCCGGCCGAAAAACGGACTGCCATCGTTGTCATCAGCAAGAGCGGTGGCACGATGGAAACGGCGGTCGCGTTTCGTCAATTTCTTGTCTGCTTTGGAAACAACGCTGCCCGGCGACGACCAAGGAACAGCTTGGACGTCTGGTGATTCCGGTGACCGGCGAAAGTGGCAAATTGCATGAATTGGCCACCGCAGATCGGATGCGAGGAAATCTTCAGTGTTCCGGACGGAGTCGGCGGCAGATTCAGTGTGCTGTCGGCGGTCGGTTTGGTGCCAGCGGCGTTCCTAGGACTTGATTGCATCAAGCTGCTCGAAGGAGCAGTTGCCATGAACGACCATTTCATCAATGCGTCGTACGAAGACAATGTGGTCCTGCAATATGTGGCCGTCAACCACTTGCTATCGCAACACCGTGACAAGTCCATTCGGGTGATGAGCGTTTGGAGCAAATCGCTGGAGTCGGTTGGACTTTGGTACGACCAGTTGCTTGCCGAATCGAATGGAAAAGAGGGTTTGGGAGTGACGCCGTTGACGACCGTCAACACACGAGATCTGCACAGTCGTCATCAACAGCACCAACAAGGACGCAACGACAAAGTATTCAACAATGTCATTGTCGATTCCTATCGTTGTGGCGAATTGGCCGTTGGGAAAAGCGATCGCAATCAAGATACGCTAAATGACATTGCCGACAAAACGTTGCCCGAAATCATGGCGGCGGCGATCAAAGGCACCAACGATGCGCTGCACGCCGATGGCCGGCCGACGACCGACATCGTGCTACCGACGATCGACACGCACGTGCTAGGACAGCTTTTTCAGATGCTAATGATTGCGACCGTCATTGAGGGCCGATTATTGGGCATCAATCCCTACGGCCAACCGGGTGTCGAACAGTACAAGCAAAACATGAACAAGAATTTGGGAAGAGCCTGATCCCAGGCTCGGCTTCCGCTGGGCTCGCCCCAACCCGAGCCCCAAAACGAAGGCGATGGGTACCATCCGCAGTAGGATGGTGGTAAGTGACAGTATGATGGTGTAAGTGCCTGCTAAGATTGAATCTGGAAATCCAACCTCTTCATTAGATCTGATAATTTCATGTCCGCCGTCGACCTACTCTTTACCAGACTTCGCGCCAAAAATCAGAAGGCGTTGATGCCGTTCTTTACCGCTGGCGATCCAGACATTCCGAAGACGGCCGCACTGATCGAAGCTGCCCAGTCCGCAGGTGCCGATCTTTGCGAACTTGGGATTCCCTACAGCGACCCCGTGGCCGATGGGCCAGTCATCCAGGCTTCTTATCAACGCGCCCTTGACGGCGGGTTCAAGCTTCAGCAGGCGTTCGACCTGGATGCGCATCTGTCCGAGGTCACATTGCCGTTGGTGACAATGGTCAGCTACGCGATCATTTACCGCGTCGGATTGCAACGCTATGTCGATCAAGCCAAAGCCGCAGGCTACGCCGGCGCGATCGTACCAGACCTGTTGGTCGAAGAAGCCGACGAATTGTCGGGAATCTGCCATGATGCCGACTTTAGCTTGATTCAACTGGTGACACCGACCACTCCGCGCGAACGACAAATTCGCATCGCTAAGTTGTCGTCGGGATTTCTGTATTACGTTTCGGTGACTGGGATTACCGGCGAACGAACGGAGCTACCGAATGACTTGGTCGAAAATGTCGGCTGGTTGCGCGAGCAGACTGACCTGCCAATTTGCATCGGATTCGGAATCAGTGGCCCCGACACGGCTGCTCGTTTGGCGCCGGTCGCGGATGGTCTGATCGTCGGATCAGCGATTGTTCGCCGGGTCGCAGAAAACAATGAATCTGACTGCCAGGCGGTCGGAGAGTTCATTTCGGAACTGCGTCAGGCGATTGATTCTGTTTGATCGTTGACGAGCGACCGCATTCGCCGTCACGACCGTCACAGCCGGACCTTTTGCCTAGGCAGTTTATCTTTTCTGGTCCGGGAAGTGAGGCTAATCGGTCAAGTCAACGCAATCGGTGTGCTACGTTTTTTTGCCACCAATTCCCAACAGAGGCATCGACTTGGCTACGGGGGCCAAAGTCAATTGCACTCTCTCACCGCACGAGGATCAAAACCATGGCAACTAAGAAGGCAGCACAGAAAGTCGAGAAAGAAGACGTCGTCACTCTTGATCGTCGCCGCGACGATCGTCGCACTGCAGATGTTGATGCTGTTGAGATGGGTGCCACGCCACGCCGCAGAAAGCAACGTCGTCGTCATATCGATCCGACCACCTGCGAGCGTGACTACAACGACCAAGAGATCGAATTCATGCGGGCCATGGACGACTACAAGCATGCGTCGGGACGTATGTTTCCAACCTGCAGCGAAGTTTTGGAAGTGATTCGCAACCTTGGCTATGTTCAACTAGACGACGACCAGATCGAAGAATTAGGTCTAGGAATGGATGACGAAGACACGCCAATATCGAAGAATACGAAGCAGAACTGACCGAAGTTTGAACCAAATTTCAACGGTGAATCGACCACCGTTTGACAGCAGCGATTCTTTAGAGCAGCCTGGAAATTCGAGCACGCGTATTGCGTGTTTGGATCCGGGCTGTTTTCGTTGTTCAAGGTGAGTGATTGATGCGGTATCTGACTCAGCTAGCCAGATACGCTTGGCCCGCACCCTATACGCTACTCGGAATCGCAATCGGGCTGCTGCTGGGCGGTCGGTTCCAGCGAATCGATGGGGTGATAGAAATTCACGGTCCGCGAATCGCGGTTGCATTGAACCACCTGTACATCCCGGCTTTGGCATTGACGTTGGGACATGTCGTATTCGGACAGACCCAGGCCGCTCTGGATGCGACCCGCAGTCACGAACAGGTTCATGTGCGACAGTATGAGCGATGGGGAATCGTTTTCGTTCCGGCATACTTGGCGGCGTCGGCATATCTGTACGTCAGAGGTCGCGACGCCTATCGGGAAAATCCCTTCGAGATCGAAGCATACGACGCCGATGCAAAGATCGGCCAGTGATCGCGAGTCCTTTACGACCAATGGTCCATCGGTAGCTCGCCGGCCAGATCTTCCATTCGCTGGTTGAGGCAGTTCATGAATTCGTTCTTTGTTAGCGAGGAATCAATCGGCTTGCCGACGAACATGTCGCAAAAAAAAGGCACCAACAAAGGATCGCCTTTGGGCAGCGCTTTCCCAAGCCCGTGAAGGAATACGGGCGTGACCGGGACATCAGGATGGAGTTTGGCAAGATGTGCCACGCCACTTTGAAATTCGTCCAGCTTCTCTGGTTCTCCGCGTGTCCCTTCGGGGAATAGCAATACGATTCCGCCATCATCGATAACTTTCGAAATCGGATCTAGCGGATGTTTACCGCGTTCCCGACGGACCTTGGTCCGATCGATCGGGATAATACCAACGATCCTGGTCGCAAACCAACGACGCAGCCGATTCGTCATGAAATAGTCGGCTGCGGCAACCGGTCGAACGGATGGCAAACGTCGCAGGCCCAAGACGTTCATTAGGGCAAATACGTCCAAGTGACTGTTGTGATTCGCGACAATGATGGCCGGACCATGTTCGGGCAACAATTCCGGACGGCGAATGTTGGTTCCGAGCACAATGATCATCAATGGACGAACCACCAGTGCGAAGAACAGCATGCGCAGGATGTGATTCATGATCCGTAACAATATTGAATGAAATGAAAGAACATTGGCGCGGTAAACACCAATGAATCGACACGGTCAATCACTCCACCATGACCGGGCAATGTCGCGCCAAAATTATCGATCTTCAAGTCTCGCTTCAGCGCCGACACGCACAAGTCACCGGCAAAGCCCGCCATCCCAATCAACAGACCGGCGATTAAAGAACGAGGCGTGTCCAACAACGTCAGTGCCGGACCCACGATCACCGCAACCAGCATCGTCGACAAAATGCCGCCGATCAGTCCACCGTAGGTTTTCCTTGGACTGACGGTGGGAGTCACTTTTCGAAAACCGAGCGCGTTGCCCCAGACTTCATGGAAAAAACCATTCAACTCCGTCAACAAGAACAAGAACACCAACAATCCTGGACCTGGAAACAGTTTCCCAACCGCGGATGGATATTGAGGGGCAACCCGTGCAGACTCGTCTGCCTGAAAGACCAACAGGATCGCCGCATGTGATATACAAAACACAGTGACCATCAATCCCCAGTGAAGCGTTCCAGCAGCTCGCAGGAATCCTTCGGTATTGCCAATCAACCACATTCGTGTTGGCAACCAGGCGAACATAATCACCGGTATGAACACCAAGAAGGTTCCGTACCAGCCGTTGCCAGCGACGATGTACTGAACGATCACCGACAAATAAGCGTAAAACAAGACTCGTCGATCGGCCCGCCGCGTTGGCGTCATCGACAAAAACTCTTTCAACGCCAGATAGCTGACAAAACCCAGGAAGACGATCATCGCGGTCACTGACCAAATTAGCGCCGCTGCGATCAACGTAACGATCAACCACCAAGTACGAAGCCGGTGCATCGTCTTTCGCAAGTCAAGCTCCGGATTCCACTGCGAAATCGCGAAGGCGATCGCATTGGCAAGTCCAAATACGATAAAGACAGCTAAGAGCGCGGTTTGTACCTCGGGCGCAAGATGATTCATGCGCGACAATTTACCATCCGGCAATCACCCGCGGTGCCAAGATCGACACGGCAATCGCGCCAAGCACCAAGATCAGGCCGACAAAGGGGAGTGGAACGCGGCGATATCGCTCAATCTCCTGGACGATTTCGATCAACAAGGCGATCAGCGCCCCGCCGCACCCGGCACTGATCAAATTGCCCAGGAGCACCGCCCCAGTGCTGTTGAACGCGATCGTGTACAGGCCGATGACCAGGATGGCCATCAATGCGCCCTTGGCCATACGTCGATATCGACCGGACGGTGCGGCAGCCATCGTTGCGACAAATCCGGCCGCGACCGGCCACGCATAGATCCCGCTTCGATCCAGCAAATAGGCCGTCGCGCAAACCGCCTGCATCATTGCCGCAGCAACGATGCCCCAAAAGACGCGGTCCATCATTGCCCCGTATCGATAACCGACCAAAAGGGCGAAAACCATACTTGTTGTCGTCGTAACCAGCCCTGCCAACAGCAAGTCATTCCCGCGATTGCTCAGAAAGGCGGCTAAGATAGCGGCGACCAGCGTCAATACAAAGATGGTCGATAGCCGAAACTGGATGGAATCGGACGGTCGGGAATCGATCATCGCTACAGACCTGCAAATTCAGCAACCATTCGCTGTTCGATTACCTCATTCTACAACAATCAACCATGCCCACGAATTTACCTTGGCTGCTTGCCGAATCGACTCTGCAAGATGTCCGCGATGCGAACTACGAAGTCGCCGTGCTGCCATTCGGTGCAACCGAACCCCACAATACCCACCTACCCTACGGAACGGACACACTCGAAGCCGAAGCGATTGGTCAAGCAATCTGTCGCCAAGCACACCAGGACGGAGCGAAGGTGGTGTTGCTGCCGGCGATTCCTTATGGAACCGAGACGAACATGCATCGGCTACCACTCGCAATGAATCTGAATCCCAGCACGCTGCTGGTGATGCTGTCAGACTTAGTTGAATCGTTGTCTCGCAGCGGAATTCGCAAAGTCTTGCTGTTGAACAGTCACGGCGGCAATGAACTGAAGCCGTTTCTGCGCGAACTCTGCGTAAAAACCGATGTGCAGATATTCCTTTGCGACTGGTTCCGGATGGTCGGCGACCAATACGACACCATCTTCGACTGTGCCGAGGATCATGCAGGCGAGATGGAGACTTCGCTGGGCCTGGCGTTCTTTCCGGACTTGGTCGTCCGTGATGAAGCGGGGCAGTTACGTGCCGATGACGGGGCAACGCGTTCGACGCGATTCGATGCGGTCAACAAAAAATGGGTTTCGATTACCCGCCCCTGGCATCTGCTGACCAAACAATCGGGATCGGGAAACCCGCACGCAGCAACTGCCGATAAGGGGCGAGCTGTCATGGAGCTGATTGTTTCACGCCTGTCTCCGTTTCTGGTCGAACTATCGAACGCCGATCTTGATGATCAGTTTCCGTTCTGATCCGATACTCCGTTCTGATCCGATACTCCGTTCTGATCCGATACTGGGACCCGCCGCCAGCCGGGATATTGGAATGGAATTCTCGGGTGACGCGATCAACAGAATCATCGGTTGGCAATTCGCCGGTAACTTTGGCGTTGTCGGCTTAGCCCCGTTTTTCGTACTCTTCGCGGCGAATCCCAGACGATCGTCTGGGGAAATGGTTGCGGATTGCTAGCGATTCCGCCAACATTTGTTCCACGAGCGAGGCACGGATGCACGCTGTTACCAACCGACGACGGATTTTTTGGCTCGCGACAATGGTCGTGATTGGTACCATTGGCTGTCGAGGATCACGTCCCTTTGGTTCGATGGTCCGAGTCACCCAAGAAAATGAGACAGATTTGTCGGATCTCGACGCGCCAAAGCAGCGATTGGCGACGGCGAAGCCGCGCAATTCGACAGCCAGTACGACGCGAGCGACCCCATCGTCAACCGACTTATCGAGTTCGGCTCCCGAGCAAATGCCAACGTCCGAGCGCCGAGAAGGGTCTTTGCTAAAACGCGGACTATCGGGCGTTCAGGCCGAATCGCCGGTCGCCTCAACCTCCCCGAGTCCTCAACAGACGGTCGCAACCAGACAGCCTGAATCGGCTGCCAGAGATAAGACTGCGTTACCTGAGCGGGAGATCGCCGAGATCAAACTTCCAAGTGGCGACGCCGAAGAGCTGATGGTCGCTTTTAAGGATTATCCACCCGAGGTCCAGCGTGAGGCACTGCGTCGGCTGGTCGCTGCGACAGCTCGTTCGGCAGAGCGATCCGACCAACCGGAATCTGTCACCGCCGAACTCAAAGACCAGCTCAATGATCTGCCCGAACTTCCAGATGCTTCGCAGGGCAATCCGAATGCGCCGCCTGCAAAACGAATTGCCAGCACTCGCCCTTCTTCGTCCTCGGTTGTCTCGGCGGCGATTTCATCGACATCGAATCGTTCGCAGTTAGCTGATAGCAAGCAGGGTAACCTGGCGGAACTCGAGACTACGGAATTGCAAACGGGTGTTGCACAAATCAGCGACGACGCGAACACGAATCGACCTGGTGACGTTCAGACAGCGATCATCTCCAATCAAAGCGATGCATCTTCGGTCGCTCAGGTCAGTATCGAAAAAGACATTGACGGATCTCCGACCGTTGACACTCTGGACGACCGACGAGCCCAGGCAAACGAAAAGTCATCACCTCTGTCCGACACGCAACTGTCTAGCGATCAACTTTTTGGCCAATTGCTGCAACAACTGTCGTTCGCACCCGACGGCGAAAGCGAAGCCGATCGAGCCAGTCGATTGATTAAGCTGCGTCATATGATGGTCTTGTCGGGTGACCCTGACAGCGCAGTCGAACGAATTGAAGGGATGAGCGAATCGGAACAAGAGTACTTGCGTCATCAACTGTTGGGATTGTGGACGATGATCGACCCCCAGGGCCATCCAGTTCCGAGCCGACGATTCAGCACCGCAGTTTCGGAAATTCGGGAAGCTGCCAAATTTGCCGCCGCCGCCACGGACTCACTCGAGGTCCGATCCCTTGCATTTTGCACAGAGATCGAATCCTACGGCCAAGTGAAACCATTCAAGACCAATCGATTCGATGCCGGACAACAAGTCATTCTGTATTGCGAAATCGAGAACTTCACTGCCGAAAAGATAGACGACGGTTTCGAGACGCATTTGCAGGGCAGCTACGACTTGTTCAACGAAAATGATGAAAAGGTCGTCAGTCAACTCTTGCCCGCGGACCAACAAGTGTCGGCCAATTACCTCCGCGACTACTTTATCGCCTATCAGATGCACCTGCCCGAACAACTAGCCAAGGGCAAGTATCAGTTGCAACTGACGATGGAAGACGTGAACGGCAAGAAGTATGGACAAGCACGCATACCGCTTGAGATCAAGAAGTAACGGTCATCGCCGAGAGTCGTTTGAACATAGCAACCAAAACTCTTGGCGAGTTCCGCTAGCCCAGTTCGATTGTGTCCATCACTTGATACGTTGGACCTTTCTTATCCAAAAAACTGGCGATGACCTGGACCGAATCGACGACCATCCGCCCGATCTCCGTCTGCTGTTCATTTCGTAGTCTCTCGATCACTTCGTCGCCGGCCCGCCGACTGCCACTTTTCGTTCGGCCAAGTGTCAGGTGCGGCGTATAGTCACGCGACTCAGGTTTGAAACCCAAATCGGCATAGTCTCGGTCTAACTCAGTGGCGATCTGTGTCAACGTTTCTGTCGAATCCTCGATTCCCACAAAGAGGACTCGCGGGCGGTCTATACTGGGAAAACCGCCAGTCCCGGCGAAGTGCAGTTCGAACGGATCACGCCCGGCACAGACGTCGTGGACCACGTCGCAGACGGCGGGGACCTCCGTATTGTCGACTTCACCTAAAAATTTTAGCGTCAGGTGCAGGTTGTCGGTCGGTACCCATTTGATACCATCGCTAGGCTGCCGAACACGTTCGATCAAGCGAATCGTTGCTCGACTAACTTCGTTACCCAGCGGGATGGCGATAAAAGTTCTGATCGTTCTCATAGCGGCAATCGTATCGCACACTGATCCCACATCGAAAGATGCCTCAACCTACTTCGCCTGCTTTTCAACCGCCTCCTTTTCGACCACATCCGATCTATCGCGGCGGACATCTGCAGACAATTCTTGCGGTCGGCAACCGTGATGCGTCGAACTTGAATCCGGTGCAGCACGTGGTCTCCGTCTCGGACGGTGACTCGATCGTCTTGCATGATGATCAGCCGCACGACTGGACCCCAGAGAATGGTTCGATGTTGCTGATTCACGGCTTGTCGGGATGCCATCAAGCGCCCTACATGATTCGCATGGCAAACCGTTTTTTTGATGCTGGAATCCGCGTCTTTCGCATGGACATGCGTGGCGTCGGTGCCGGGGCTCATTTATCGCGTAACGTGCTGCACTGCGGCCGCAGCGACGATGTGATTGCAGCCTGGACGGAAGTTGCGCGGCAAACGAAAACGGGGCCGATGATGGCGATGGGAGTGTCGCTAGGTGGGCACCAGTTGCTGCGCGCCGTCAGTCGAATCGGTGCCCGCCTAGATCCTGAGCCCTCCTGGTTTGATCGCGTTGTACGGATCGCTGTCGTTGCGCCACCATTTAATTTGCCGGCTTGCAGCGACAACATGCAGCGGCTGAGCCGACGCATTTACAATCACTACTTCATTCGCAACCTGATTGCGCAGGCACCCCCTTTGGTCCGTGAACGCGAAGAGTACAAACAGCTGGTCGACGGTCGGCGACCGCGGACTCTGTATGAACTCGACGACATGATGACCGCGCCGCTGAGCGGATTTTCCGATGCAATGGATTACTACCAACAAGCTTCGATACACGACATCGCCGTTCACAACCCAACCAACACGCTTGTCTTGGTCGCCGCCGATGACCCGATCGTGCCGGTCGGCAACTTCACCGACCCGAACGTACGCTGGCCGAATCGGACAACCGTGCATATCGCTGCTACCGGCGGGCATGCCGGATTCATCGATCGCGATCGCAACTCATGGATGGATTTGGCGATCGCTCAGTGGTTTTCTTGACCGCGAACCCCGCCGATATTCCCTCACACGCTATGCCGGATCATAAGCATCACTGCCTAAACCGCGTCCCCGCGGAATGAATAAACACATCAGGATTCCAAGTGCGTACAGAAAGACCAAGGGAATTGCCAACGCGATCATGCTGGTCACGTCGGCTGGAGTCAACAACATGGAAAGAATGAAGATCACGAGCACTGCGATCTTCCAACTGCCGATGTAGGCATCGGTTTCAAACAGGCCAATCCGTTGCAAAAACAACATCACGATCGGCAACTGAAACGCGATCCCGAATCCGAGTGGTAGCAACAACACGAAATTGACCCAATAGGTCAGTCGTGGTTCCGCTGCCACACCCATGCTGCCATTGAAGGTCAACATAAAATTCAACACGTAGTGCAGCACCATGAAGAACGCCAACACCACTCCCGAAACGAACAGCACAACGCTGACCGGCAGATAGATATAAACGTACTTACGCTCGTGTGAATGCAATCCAGCGGCGACGAAAGACCAAAGATGATAGAAGATCATGGGTGACGCGATCACGGCGCCGACGATCAAACCGGCTTTGAACCAAATCATGAAAGGTTCTTCGATCTTCAGGGCACTCACACTGGTCTTGTCCTGAACAAATCTTACTTTTCGCTTGAGTGCGGATGGTTCCGAAATTTCTACCATCGTTTCAGCGACCTTCGATGCTGGAACGTCGTCAGCGTTGTCACCCAGCATCTGAATAAAAGTATCCTGATGCTGGTCATCGACGATTTCGTAGGAGGTCTCCAGACGCATCGCGTTTCCGATCAACAGCTCGCGAATCGGCCAATATTTTGGATCGGTGGGATCGTCAATCTGTAAGCGGTGAAAATCCTGGTCAACCTTGAATTCTTGGATTGCCGATTCGAGCGGCGTTTGGATGTATAAAATCACTCGATCAGCGAAATACAATCCAATCAACATCCCAGCAACCAGCCATAGGATGGCCTTGGCCAATGCCTGACGCAGCTCTTCCAGGTGTTCCCCGAAAGTCATCGTCGAGTTTTCAAAGAGGTCGTCTTTGGGGCGAGCCAATCGGTCCACGAATCGATTCTCGGTTGGAAAGTGGGTTCAGGAATGGTAAAGGTAGTGATATGCGACGCCAGTCACCACTAGTTTAACAGCCGACTTCTTAATCACTACCATGCAGCCCTATCCGCTCGTTTTTAAGCCGATCCTGAAACAAACCATCTGGGGTGGGCGGCGATTGGGCGACCAACTGGGAAAGCCGATTGGCACCGAATCGGATTATGCGGAAAGCTGGGAATTGGTCGATCACGGCAACGATCAAAGCATCGTTGCGGAGGGCCCCTTGGCCGGCAGGACGCTGTCTGAATTGATCGCCAATGAACCCGACTGGCTGATCGGTGACACGGCATCCAAGGGCCGGTTTCCGCTGCTGCTGAAGTATCTCGATTGCAATCGCGTGCTGTCTGTACAGGTTCATCCGGACGATGCCTACGGCGCCAAGATGACTCGGCCCGACTTAGGGAAGACCGAGGCGTGGTACATCGTGGCCGCAGATCCTGGCAGTCTCATTTACGCCGGCCTAGAGTCAGGGGTCGATCGATCCACGCTGGAACAGGCGATTCGCGCCGGCGAGACCGAACAAATGCTGCATTCATTCGCGCCACATGCCGGCGACGTTGTGTTCATCCCGGCCGGTACAGTCCATGCCCTCGGAGCTGGCTTGTTGGTCGCCGAGATCCAACAGTCCAGCGACACGACTTTTCGACTGTTCGATTGGAATCGCATCGACGCTGATGGCAACGGGAGACCGTTACACCTTCGTCAAGGCTTAGACGTAACCGACTATGATTCGGGTCCGGTGACTGCGCTTCGAAGCGATCCGTCGGCCGCGGGGCTGCAAAGCATTGTTCAGTGCGAAAAATTCATCATGCAAGTGATGGAGCGGGGAACCGCAACCATTGCTGGTGACGGCAAGTTTCACGTCGTCACGGTTCCACACGGTACCGCCGTCTTGCGAGGGCCGGGGTTGGAAAAGCGGCTACCGACCGGACAAAGTTTGCTGCTGCCGGCAGCGATGGAGTCCTGCCAGCTCGCCTTCGAAGAGCCTGGAACGATACTGGCAGCCCATTTGCCCGGCTGATTCCTCTTGGTTTGTGGCGGTTAACTCCTGTAGTCTCACAGACACCGTAAAGCGAATCCTTTAGGAACCGTGGAAATGATGACAGCAACTCGAAATCTAGCCGCGGGCATCGCAACCTTCACGATCGGATGCTGGTCTACCGGCTGTCAAAACACCGGCTGGCACGGGCCCGCAGGTCCGATGAACCAACAGCAGGCTGCGGCGGCGATTCACGATCCGTTTCCGTTCAATGACGTCGGTCCATCCGATTTGGGTATGCGGCCACCGGGATACGAACAACCGATCCCCGAAGCGGTCCGCGATCGAATCGGGCCCGATTCAATGCCGTGGCTGGGACAGTAGGCACTGCATGTTGCTACCGCGCGCTGCTTTGCAGCTCTGCAGCCAACAAAGTGTTGTGCAACAACATGGCGATGGTCAACGGTCCGACCCCACCGGGTACCGGCGTGATCGCTGAGGCAATTTCTTTGGCTTCGTCAAATGCCACATCGCCAACCAGTTTATCACCAACCAGTTTATCTTTGACCCGATTGATTCCAACATCGATCACTACCGCGCCCGGGCGAATCATGTCTCCGCGGATCATCTCGGGTTGTCCAACGGCCGCGATCAGACAATCGGCTGTACGACACACTTCGAGGCCAAGTCTTGCGTCCGACTGTGGGCGATCGTGACGGTCGCGTTGGCGACCTCGCGACCACAACTCCCATCGCGCTGGGCCAACATCATTGCCATTGGCTTGCCAACGATATCACTACGGCCCACGACCACAACGTGTTGGCCCGCCACACTGATCTTGACAGCGATCTAACAGCTGTACGATGCCGTGTGGAGTGCAGGGCAAGAATCGAGGCCGACCCTGCATCAACAGCCCTACATTGACGGGCGAGAAGGCGTCGACATCCTTGAGCGGATCGACGGCATCCAGAATGGCTCGCTCGTCAAAACCCTGCGCCTCGGTTGCCATCGCTGGGCAGGGGCAGTTGAACCAGAATCGCGTGGACCGCTCGGATCGTCGTTCAGTCGCTGCACTGTGTCCACAAGTGCTTGCTGGGATGTATCGGCGGGGAGCCGCATGGTTCTGCCGTCGATACCGGCCTTTTCACAGGCCCGGCTCTTGTTGCGAACATAGACTTGGCTAGCGGGGTCTTCACCAACAAGGACTGCCGTCAGGCAAGGCGTCGGGCCGCCCGAACCGACAAATTGACGCACTCGATCGGTCACTTCGGCGCGAATTTCGCCGGCGATTCGTTTTCCATCCAGAAGTTCCGCTGTCATTCAATTTCCTCTGCAATTTATCGGTCCAGATGGCAACAGTAAAACGATCGCCATAGTGAGATTTGGCCCCGGCAGGTATAGTTGCCCCAAACTACCGACCCATTCACACAATTGAAACAGAATCACACAGGATTTGTGTCTCGATGTCTACCGACGCAAAAAAATTAAGTCCTCTCGAAACGATTAAAGAAGAGAGCAATTTTCTCAAGGGAACGATTGGCGAAGAAATCGCCGCCGATGTTGACCATTTCGACAAGAGCAACCTGCAACTGCTGAAATTCCATGGCACGTACCAGCAGGACGATCGCGACGAGCGGCTAGCCGCCAAAAAATCGGGCAAGGGCAAAGCCTACTCGATGATGGTCCGGCTGCGGATCCCGGGGGGACGGATCACCTCCGACCAAATGTTATGGATGCTTGATCTGTGCGAAGAGCTTGGCAATTCGACGATGAAGATCACGACCCGTCAAACGATCCAACTGCATGGCATCTTGAAGGACGATTTGCGACCGACCATCAAACGAATCAACGACATAGCATTGTCGACTCTGGCTGCGTGTGGCGATGTGAACCGCAACATCATGTGCTGCCCTGCCAAACGAAACGACGGAATCCATGCCCAAATGGAACAGTTGACGGATGATCTGACCGTTGCACTTGCACCTCAGACTGCCGCATACCATGAGTTGTGGGTTACCGATCCGACGACTGGCGAAAAGACTTTGCAAGGTGGCGGTGCCGATGTCGAACCTCTGTACGGCCCGACGTACTTGCCGCGCAAATTCAAAATGGGCATCGCCCTTCCCGAAGACAACTGCATCGATATCTACACCCAAGACGTTGGATTCCTGGCGGTCGTCCGGGACGGAAAGATCAATGGTTACAACGTATTGGTTGGCGGTGGAATGGGAACGACACCCTCCGCAAAAAAGACTTTCCCAGCACTTGCCAAACGAATGGCTTTCGTCACCCCGGATCAAGCGGTGGGAGTTGCCCAAGCGATCTTGAAAGTGCAACGGGATCAACGGCAATCGCCAGGACCGCAAGGTCGCACGTATGAAATATTTGATCAACGAATGGGGGATCGAAAAATTTCGCGCCGAAGTCGAAAAGTACTTCGGCGAATCGCTCGCCGATTGCACCGAGGACGATGTCCACGGTTTCGACGACCACATGGGCTGGCAAGAACAGGGTGACGGTAAATGGTCATACGGTTTGAACATTGAAAACGGACGACTATACGACAACGAAGCAATTCAGCTGAAAGCGGCGCTGCGAGCGGTTTGCCACGAATTCAAGACTGAGATTCGAATGACGGGTCACCAGAGCGTGATCTTTACCGATATCGACGAAGCGGACAAAGAAAAATTGATCGGTCTGATCAAGCAACACGGCGCACCGACGACCGAAGAAACCAGTACCGTTCGACGTTGGTCGATGTCCTGCGTTGCGTTGCCAACTTGTGGTCTGGCCATTACCGAAAGCGAACGGCGTCTGCCCAGCATCATCGACGGCTTGGAACAACCGTTGGCAAAATTGGGCTTGGACAAGGAGCGATTCACGATCCGTATGACGGGCTGTCCCAACGGATGCGCTCGCCCTTACAACGCAGATCTTGCTTTGGTCGGAAAAGCCAAGGACAAGTACACGCTGTTTGCTGGCGGCGGCTGGCTCGGCAATCGATTGGCCTACGTTTACAAAGACTTAGTTAGCGATGAAACGGTGGTCGATGAAATGATCGCGATCTTCGCAGCCTTCAAGGCCAATCGTGACGGCGACGAATCGTTGGGCGAATTCTGCACCCGAGTGGGTGCTGAAGATTTGGCCGTGATGGCGGAAGCGGCCCCGCGCCCTAGCAAGAATCGGTACTCGCAAGAATCGGTACTCGCAAGAATCCACCTTGCCTAAACCTTGACGTCGATATGACCACTGGCGAGCTGCTTTTGCATGCTAGCCGCTTGTTCCAGCAATTGATTGATCGCATCACCGGCCTGCTGCTGCGCATCCAGCCCCTTGCGGGCAACCGCAGTGTTGATTTGCTGGCGAGTGGCGTCGTTCTGAGCCGCAATCGCTTGACGAACAGGATCTGGGATGGATGACATGGCAGGCGTATGGTTCGGCGGATTCGGTCCGGAAATCTTCATTTAGTATCGGGGAGTCGTAGATCGCGTCTGACTCAACTTTGTGAAAGAAATTGCCCTTTCGACCGAGCGACCCATATTTTCAGGGAAAAAGCGATTGCCCCCCCTCGTCAGAGGCAATCCCCTCTGGGCTGGCGAGACGCAGATTTTGACCGTTTGGCACTTTTCGGCGATAATGCAGCTATCGTTAAATGGCGTCTGAACCGTGATTCGGTTTTTTCGTCTGCGGATCTTGGGTTCGTTCTCGCTTCAACTATTGTCTGACTTTGTTCCGTCGATTGTCCGAAATTATTCCGTCAACTCTTCGCCCTACTTATCTACCGGTGCTGTCATGAACACAAAACTCGAAACGGCCGTCAAGGTGACGCAACCGCAGAGTGATGTTTCGGATGAAAGCTTGATCGCCCAATACCGGAAATTTGGCGACCGAGGACTGTTCGAGACTCTGATCCGCCGTTACGAACGGGAGATCTACAGTTATTTGCGTCGCTATATTGGCAATGCCGAAATGGCCGAAGATGCCTTTCAGGGAACCTTTCTGCAGGTCCATCTGAAATGCCACCAATTCGACCCGTCGCGAAGATTTCGTCCTTGGCTGTACGCAATCGCGACCAACCAAGCGATCGACACGCAACGGCGGAATAAACGTCATCGCATGGTTAGCCTCGATCGAACGGCATTGACCGATCAGGACAGCCAAGAAGGCAGTTGGTCGGAGCGAATCGTCGGCGATGTTCCCGATCCCTCACACACGGCCACAGACCGCGAAAACAGTCGCTGGGTTCACGAATCTGTCGCCTCCCTTGGTGAGTCGATGCAGCAAGTTGTTCACCTGGTCTATTACCAGGGACTGAAATATCGCGAAGCTGCCGAGGTTTTGGGAATTCCTGTTGGCACGGTCAAGAGCCGGCTACATGCTGCCGTTCAACGCCTGGGAATCATTTGGGACGAAACCCACCAGGACAGCATCAGCGAAAAGACCGATTGATGTCGCCGCTGCGGGGCCGTGTAACGTTTTGTATCAGCCTATCCGCCGGCAAAACGGATCGGCTTGCGAACCAATTGAAATTGGGGCGCATACTATTGGTAGTTCGACGGAGCGAATTCTGCTTCACGGGCACGTGATGTCCTCCCACCTATGAAATTGTCCGCCGCTAGATGCACGAAGACTTACTTGGCTATCTGCTAGGAGCTTTGGAGCCGCACGAAATGAGTCGTGTTGCGAGATGGATCCAAGAAGATCCCGCCGCTCGCGAGCAACTCGCGGAAATCCAGCGGCTCTTGGAACCGCTAGAGTCGAGTTTTGAACCACCGATTGAGACATCGCCGCCCGATCTGGTCGCCAAGACAATGGCAAACCTGCCGCCGCTGGACAATCAGCCGGCTGCCGCCGAACGGACTTCAGAATCGGTTTTTGGTGAGTTGTTACCAATGCAGGCGGGAGTGGAAATCGCCGAATCGGATCAATGGTCGTGGCTCGATTGGTTTGGAGGCGCGGTCGCCGCGGCAACCCTCCTTGGTTTGCTGTTGCCTTCATTGGCCGAAGGAAGGTTTGAAGCCAGAAAAGCCGCCTGTCAAAATCAGTTGCGGCAGCTGGGAACGGCGATCACACAATTCGTCAACCTCGACCGTCACAATCGATTGCCGGCGGTTGCCGAATCTGGGCCGGAAGCGTTTGCTGGAATCTATGCCATTCGGCTCAGTGAAGCCGGTTTGCTACCGGATGCCTCTGTTCGTTGGTGCCCATCCTTGGCCACTCCCAAAAAAAGCGCCATCACACTCACCCCGATGGATCGTGTTGAGTCACTGGAAGATTTGCACCAAGGAACTTCTGACATGCTGCGGCAAATTCAGCAGTTCGCAGGTGGCCACTACGCTTACACGTTGGGTGTTGTCGATCAACATAGATTGCGGCCACCCAGATTCGAATCCCGTGCATCCTTTGCGGTCATGTCCGACGCCCCGCCCGCTGGTTTTGCAGATCGTGATGACTTGAATCGCCTGACTGGACACAGTGGGCGCGGAATCAATGTCCTCTTTGAAGACGGTCGCGTGCAGTTCATGGTACGGCCAATGCTAAACGCTTTGCCCGACCATCCGCTCTTGAACCATCGCGGCAAGGCAGAAGCAGGTGTGAACATTGACGACGCTTCGCTGGCACCAAGTTGGGTCGCCCCGTTCATGAATGCGCTCCAGCGATAATAGCTGGCCAGAGTCACTTGGAAGTCAATGACCGCGTGGGAGCGAGATTCAAGCTTGCGATTGAGCAGCCCGGTCGATGACGTGTTGTGAAGCAAGTGTTGCCAGCGCTTTCAGCGTCAACTGCGGGTTAATCTCACAACCTGCCGGGAAGATCGACGCGTCGGTGACCGTCAGATTTTGGACCCGCTCACCGCCGTCGGTCATCAGCTGATAGGTCATCGGGTCGACCACATCGCCCAGAGCGCTACCGCCCTGAGGATGAGTCGTTAGCAGATTGACGAACGCGGGCCCACGTCTTCTGATTTGGCGAAGTGCCCACTCGAAGTCTTCCATACAACGAATCCGAGCGGGACGCCCGTTGCGCAACAAGATTGACTTGGTGGGCAGATGCAGCGTGACGCCGTCGTCGGGCTTTGCTGCGGCGAAGTAGATCCGAGCGACCCTACGCATTCCACGTAGCAACGTTTCGAATTCCCGTCGATTGAACTCCAGATGAAAATCGCCACAGGCATCAACATAGTTGCTGCTGCGCACGTCGGTTGGAACGACAATCCCTGACATCGACAGATGGTTGAATTTGTGCATGACACAGGCAAATTCTTTAAACCAACCTGTCAAAGCCAGCGCGACCGTCCCTGGAAAATGGAACCAGTTTTCTAGAATCGGCTCCTCGACCATACGGCCATCCTGCTCAATCATCCTTTTGTCAACCACAAAGCACTGCGTCACGCCTGGTTCCGGCCTGCCCGATTCGGAGGGCCAAATTGGTTTGTCGAACATGGCGTAGACCGCAGTTCCGATGTTCGCGGTTAGTCGCTTACCAAGATTCCGATTTTGCAGTCGTGCTGCTCGCAAACTATTGCTCAACAGTTCCGTGGTCGCGCCAACTCCGGCTGACACCACATACTGATTTGCCGTGATCGTCGAACGTGTCCGACGTCCGCAATCTTCTCTGCGGTGAACGTCAACGCCATGGACTTTTAGTCCACCTGATTCATCGCGATGGATTCGCAACTTGTGTGCCCTTGTCCGATAGCTCACCTTGATCGGAGCATTGCAGTGCATGGATTCGACCAAAAAGCTATTGGGGCCGTCCTCGGTATAGGGATGGATGCCGCCGATATGGTCACCAAAACTATCAACAGAGTTATCGCTTCCACAGCCGGTGCAGTTTGATCGAATCGCGACTGGCATCGGTTGCACGTCTTCGCCAAGCGCAAGACAGCCTTCTTGAAAACGCCGACTCCGATCACTGATTTGCGCTTCCGTAGGAACCGAACTGACCCCCAGTTCAAACTGAATGGATTCCATCAGTTCCGAGAACTGCGCGTAGGAAATCCCAGTGGGACGCCGATCTGCCCAACTGTCGTACACAGATTCCAACATTGGCAGATGGATTGCGTTGTTGACGTATGGACCACCACCAAAGACTTCTGCTTGGCAAACATTGACGGTCTGCTTGGCTGGAATTTTCTTGCGCTGCGATGGAATGACAAGCTGCAAATTTGAATCGACTTTTCCCAAGCCGCCAGCAATTTGACCCGCCGCACCCTTGTACAACCGATACAAGACTTCGTCGCTACGTGGCGGTTCAAGGCGGATAGAGCCATCGTCGTGCTCAATCCGCTGAATCAACGCGTCCGGCGCAACGAAATCACCGGTGTCCAGTATCACGACGCTCAAACCGGTTGCGGATAGCCGTTTCGCCATCGTCGCTCCGCCGGCACCGCTGCCAACGATACAGACATCGTAGGGCGTGGACAGATCGGCTAGCGGCGGCGCGGAAACGGTGACCAAGTTGTTGACATCGCAACATTCGCTGGACCAACCGACTTGAATCAATTTGCGTGCCGGCTGACGCGAATGGATTACCAGTCGTCCCAGCATCGTGATTCCGCTGACTGCGGTGTGAAACAAATGATCTTCCGTCCATTCAATTCGGGGTGGATCATGTTTGCGTCGTCCAGATTCACCTTGGTTCAAAACGCGGCGCACGTCTCTGGGATTCAACTTTCTCAAACGCCGCCCAACATGCTTGACGCTATAGACGTCAATCCACAACAGAGCGACGGCCAAACCGTATTGCAATCGCTTGGGCAAATGTTCCACGTAGATCAGAATCTCTTTCGCCACGGCGCAGGCATTGTCACCTTGCCGTCCGCTCCAAAGCGCATCGATCTGTGCGCGCACGATCGCAACCAAAACTGGAAACCGCTTCTTGTAGACAACTTCCAACGGACGATCGGGAATCTCGCTGGCTCCACCATTGCTTGCGAACGGCAGCACGCCTGCGGCGGTCGCGCTCTTTAGGAAATCGCGACGTCCGAATTGTTCGAGCGAAGAAAAGTCTAGCATCCGTGCCAGCTTCGTATGAGTTAGAGAGAAGTTCAGGTCGTCCGCGTCATTCAACCTGTATTTCAATCGGACTCATACGAATCGGTGCCAAGCAAAAGTATTGAAACCAAGATCAACCCATTCCCATCACCGCACACCAAAGCGCATGTCACGGTCCTGCCGATTATGCGGCCTCGTCCGGTCAGATCTGAGTTGCTGCATTTCCAGCTCTGCGGCAAACCTTGATTTCGATCACAGTTCCCTAGCGAATGGAAGATTGATTGTCCGCATGTGTCTGACGGGCGAACTGATTTGGATTGATCGGCGAAGTAATTCGAACGACTCGCGCAGGTCCTCGAGTAGTGATCTCCATCGCACGGCAGTCCTGGGGAAGTACTCTGCGCAAGTCGTTCAGCGAATGTTTTCGACTTACGATCAATAGCGATTCGCGATGACTGCGAACAAACTGATCCAGACCAGCTGATTTGGTGTCCATCCAATGATGCATTTCTGAGCGGCCAAGATAGTAAGGCACCTCGGCGAATTCGTGTGCGACCGTCGCGATCGGGATCTCTAGATCCTCAATCTGCCTAGCAAGTTTCGATTGTTTGCCAAACACTGTTTGACTTCGACTGTATGCTGGAACGAGTTCGTGCATGACCATGACGCTTAGCAAGGCAGCAATCAGGCCCGAAGAGATCCAGGCTGTTTGGCGATGCCGAAGATCGCGCATTAACAGCAAGGTTCCAACCAGCAGAATCGTCCAAAGCAATGCCCAAACCTGCGTCTTCGTGGATATTTCTAGCTGGGCAACGAGGGCGAACAGGATGAATCCCACTCCAGCCAAACAGGTCGTCATCGTCGCGACTTTGGCACTCCAAAAACGTTCAACACGCGTGGTCAAACCTGACGTCCCCGAGTTGAACGTATTGTGCATGAAATATCCAACCATCATTGCGAAAGCCGGTGCTGCGGGAAGCAGATAGGTTGGCAGCTTGCAACTTGACAGTGAGAAAAACAAGAAGCACCATCCCGCCCACAAGACGATATAGCCCAGTTCGGGCGACCTTTGCTTGCGCGTCGTATTGTCCCGATTGGTCATGAATCGCAACAGCGGTAGCGACAGAAACGACCAAGGATGACCGGCAATTAGCATGACCGGGATGAAGTACCAGATTGGTCGGTGATGAAAGCCTCCCGCGAATCGGTTGAAATTGTGATTGACAAAAAACTCGGTCAGCAGTTGCGAATCTTGGTTCGCCACCAGCAGAAACCACGGCGCAGCGACCAACGTTGCAATGCTCAGATATCCGATCATGTGCAAAAGCTTCGGTCGCAAATGATGTTCGGATAACCAAGCAAAGGCAAAGACCGGTGGTAGCCACAAAACAATCGCCAACGGCCCCTTGGAAAGTATCCCCAGCCCACAGAACATGGCCGACGCAATCCACCAACCGTAGCCGAGTCGATTTCCGCGTATTGCTTCCAAAGACGTGCACAACGAACAAGTGACCAGCAGTGCAAACACTCCGTCAATCAATAGGTAGCGGCTTACGAAAGCAAACCCTGCCGAGAGCATCAACACGAGACCGCTGTACAATCCGACCTTGCGATTGAACCATCGACTGGCAAACCACATCGTCACAGCAACGGTTAACAAAGCGGCCAAAGCCGGCACGAAACGGGCTGACCATTCACTGACGCCAAACACGCGATAACTTGTCGCGCATAGCCAGTACAGCAACGGTGGTTTGTCATAGTAGGGTTCAAAGTTTAGCTGAGGAAGTATCCAATTGCCTGTTACCAGCATCTCTCGCGGAATCTCCGCATACCGCGTTTCGTCGCGATCGATCAACGGATAACCTAGATTGGTGAAAACAAACATGGCTGCTACCAATAGCAAAGCCAGTTGACACAGACCGAGTCTTCGGTTGTCCAACATGCGGGAAGTCGCCCCGCCGGCGGGCGCGACGCTTCCTGAAAACTGGACGGAATTCCACCAGAATCGCAATAAATCTCTTAACACGCCGGGAATGTGGCGGACAGAAACCGTGGTTTCTCCCTCACACCGCGGCCGATGTGTTACGCCGACTTCGACGATTGAATGGTTGCGGTGCCGAGCTTCCGTCAAGATCTGAGAATTGACCAAGAACCCGTCCGTCGTGATCTCTAGATCGCGGATCACACTACGGCGAAACATCTTCATGGCACAATCGATATCGCGTACGGGCGAACCGATTAGCAGTCGAACAAGCAAATTGTAAACACGCGAATAGAGACAACGGAGCGCCGAGTCTTTGCGATCGATACGGTACCCACAAACAATGTCGTAGTCTCTCGCTAACATTACGAATCGATCTAGCTCAGAAATATCAAATTGGCAGTCGGCGTCGGTAAATGCCACAAGCTCCATCGTCGCTGACTGAAACCCGGTTCTTAAGCGCCGCACCATAACCTTGATTGGTGTGGTGTCGAATCAGCCGCACCTGCGACATTTGTTCGGATTCGAACTCAACAATCGATGCCGTGTCGTCCTGACTACCGTCATCGACGACGATGATTTCGAAATCTTCCGTAATTGCTGATAGCGCGACCGCGGATTCGTGGATAGCTGACCGTATGACTTCCGCTTCGTTCCATGCTGGCAACACTAGCGTGATGCTTGTTGGCTGCGATTGACGGGAAGCGATTCGATTGATTGGTGAGTTGTGCATCCATGCACTCCCTAATTTCCGGACGGAATGTTCTGCTATGGTTTTAGTAGTTACGCGGCGAATGAAGTCTGTAGGTCGCGATTTTTCGCTGGTGCCTTCGATCCGACTTGGTGTGTGTACAAGTGATCGTCGATTCCGAAGAATGAAATCCACAGGGTGCCGTTCTGCACAAGAATCCAGGCGAACCCTGGTTCAGCCGCAGCAAAATGGGCCTGTGAAATCCAATTCGTGCTGCGAATTTTTGATCCCGCTCCGCTAACGACCTGAAGCCAACCTTGTTGCGAATCGATCAATTGCAAATCGTGATCATGCCCCGAAACATAAAGATCGATCTTGTTTCGTGTCAGAATTGGTGCGAGTCGCCGAGCCATCGCATCGCTGGCTCCATGCCGACCGCCTGAAATGCAAGGATGATGTCCCATGACGATTTTCCATTGCGCATCGCTACTGCTCATTTGTTCGTCGAGCCAACGCAACTGGGCTTCGCTATCTGGCTGTTCCAAATCGATTGGTATCGTGTCGATCACGAACAGGTCGATCGACTGTTGCTGGGCCGTAAACCGCCGCTTGAAATATCGAGCGGGCATTTTCCATCGATCACTCTGACCGGAATATTCGACTTGTGCCTGAACATTACCCGAGTAATCGTGGTTGCCTAGACAGGCGTAGAATGGACACGCGAATACCGACATCTGGAAGACTTCTTCGAAGTCGGTTTGGAATTTGGGATCGTCGGTGGACTTGACCCCCGATTCATAAAAATTGTCACCTGCCAACATGACGGAATCTAGCTTGAACGCCGCAGCTTGTTTCTCCATTGCCTGTACCACCAACTGTCGTTGGGGTGATGCGAGTCCTGTATCGCCAACGACCAACAAGCTTATTTTCGCGTCGTCCGATCGCACTCTAGGAATACGCCCTCTTCGAACCGCCCGCCGATTGTGAGTGACAATAATCACATTGTTGTAGGCTGCCACGTGATATCCCACGTACGCCAGTGCTGACGCGAGCGCTGCGCCCAGATAGCCACGTCGATTCATTCGCAAAAACATCTTGTTGTATCCTTTCACCAAACAACGCGGTCCGGCACGCCTGCTGAATTGCTAAGTCTCTAGTAGTTCGAATCAAAAAAACGGCTGCCCTTATCAGTCATCATGCTCGGGCCCCTCCCGCCAGTCCTGAACCAAATCACGTGTTTCCGGCTTTTCATAGTCCCGCACGGAAAGGTCAAACGCATGCAGTGTGGTCGCCGTCCAAGTGGGCCAAGGAGACCAGACCTCCGTTTCCGAAATCAGTGGATTCGTGGGCAGCCAAAACTGTGAACAGGCAATGCTAAAGATGAACATCGGAACGATCGACCACCGGCCTGGAGCTAAACAATCCTGATTGAATCCGGTCGTCAGACGACGGGGGCGGATTCCCAATTCCGAGTTGGCGCGGCCAATGGACAAGGTCCCCTGTTCCCGACACGATTCCGATTTTTGCTCGACCATACGCACAAGCGTTCGCAAATAGTTGACGGTCGATCCTGGTTCTTGGGTCACAACATCGTCGCAAACAAATTCACGCACCAGATTTGCCGCGTCGTGGAGGCCCAAACCAAGGGGTGAAACCACAACAGAGTCTGGACCAATTTTTGCAAAAACAGATGTAAAGGGTGCTGAGTCGAAAGGTGAGTTAACTCGTGATGAAGAACACATGTCAAAACGTGTGCTTCACCGTTGATCACTGATTGTGGCAGACAAACGATCGGCTGGTGAAATTGGTAGCAAAATGCGCCTGCTTCCTCCGGACTGATTCGAAAGTCTACTTGTCGGCCGTCGAATTCAGTTGGATAGTCGGCGGCAAGATGCAAAAGTCGTTGTCTGATATTCTCCGCAACCACTGGGCAGTCTTGCAGGAATCGATGCAGGCGAAGGAAGTGAACCACCCATCGAACCAGCATGACAGACGTCCCCAGAACCCAGATCGCCAGAAGCAATATTCCCAACGAATTCTCGGTGCTGGTAACAAACAGTAATTCTTGGTTCTGCAAGGTTGACCAAGGATGCAAAAACTCGAGACGTGGTAGCACCAATCCAGCAGCGAACAAACCGAGCAGACTGATGTAGCAGGCGGTCCAGATGCGATTCTTTGCCTGCGATGGTCGGGTCCATCGTTCGAATCCCCACGCGAAACCAATCACCAACGAGACTTGAATCGCGTAGGACATAATGAACTGGAACCATTGAACCGAATTCACTTGCCAGCCTCCAGATCGTCAATCAGTTGCTTGACTTCAGCCAGATCTTCAGCCGATATCGTGTCTTGCTGTACCAAGTTGAGCACCATCGATTTGACTGAACCGCCAAACAGCCGATGCGCCAGTTCTTTGGACATGCTCCCGCGAACCCTTTCTCGGTCAACAACCGCACTATACAAAAACGCGCGGCCTCGTTTACCGCATTGCTTTATGAACTTCTTTTCTTCAAGGATACGCACCGTCGTCATCACGGTTGTATAGGCAAGTACGCGCGGCAGACGTTCCAAAATATCGGGCACAGATGCTGAAGGATGTTCCCAGATTACATTCATGACCTCCGCTTCGGCCGCGGTTAGGGTCGCCCACTTGGGGTCGCGATAAACCATCAATGATCCCTTGTAGCTGAACTTCGTTGCGCAGATTTCTGGTAGGCCAGCTGATCAATGAATTCTGAAATCACCGTTACGCGTCCGTCTGCCCAGAGAAAATTTGACCCCGCAACATGGCGCGAATCGAATTCACATTCGTCGCACGTATCACAGTTTGGATGAGACATTGCAGACCCGGCGACGCGACACCCATGATCCTCGCTCCGCAGATCGAATCCGACCCACGTTGACGGTAGCTTGGCCATCGTCCGCTCACCAACCACGATCGTATTGCTTAAGCCGCGACGTAAATCGGCGAAGGTAACTCGTTTGCCGTCGATCAAGCTTCCGTCGCCGTAGGTAGTTCCATTGACTTTCGGAAATTCATCGAAATCGTCAGCTTCCACTGTGCCGTAGACACCCAAGTAGTTTGACGTTGGCAAATGGCACAGTACTTCCGGCTGCAGTTGAGCCGGATGAGCGATACTCGCTACGTCCTCATCGTCGTCTTCATCATCAATTTCGGAGAACAGCTGAAAGGATGGTTCGCTGATATCCGACGGGCACAGTAGAAGTGGTAACACCAGGCGACTAGCCGACTCGCGGGAAGACAATTGAAAACCGCGATCCGAGGGTCGCAACAAATCGGCCGGTGCGGTTTGTTCCAAATCAGGGAGTAACTCTGATGCCCAGCCGAAGGCAAATTCACTGTCCTTCCGATCAACGTTCCAAGACGCTGGGAGCTGTCTGCGGCGATCATGATAGTTGTGCAGCGCCATGCCCAGTTGACGCAAATGGTTGCGGCAAACCGTCGTCCGGGTTGATTCTCTAGCGTGAATCACCGCTGGCAGAATCAGCGCTGCAACAACCCCGGTGATCGCGACCGATACCAGCAGCTCTAGAACGGTCATACCGCCGCGAGTGCGAATCCGGGTCACAGACCGACGACGATCTAGCCTTCCAGTTGCCATGCGTAGAATTCCTTCCATGACAGTGTTCTACTAAAGGTTTCATAGATAAATCAACCTCAGTTTTCCCATGGCTCAGGGTTCTGCCCAGGGCGGTGTGCAGGGTTCTGCCAAGGGCGCTGTTCAGGGTTCTGCTCAGCTATCAATGGCCTGTGGATCTTTGAATCCGTAGCGACAGGGCCAGGTTTTGGTGCGACGGATAGTTTCAGACAACAGACATTCACGATTCCTGCACGCAGTTCGAATCGGGTTCATTGGAACGTTGGGCTTGTTCAAATCGGATGCTCCGTTGGTCCGGTCGACGCCTCACGTCGGTTCCAACGACGCTCAACGCGAGATCTCGTTAACCTCCCTGAAGCTTCGCCAGAGCCGACATCGAATCCTTCAATTGGCCGTATAGATCCTGATAGATTGGAAATAGTTCGTTGTATGTTCTGACCGCCGCTTTCTGCGGCGTGGTGGAGTTGGCGATTTCAATCGTTGCCTTGCAAGCGGATTCGATCGACTTGAAGGCGCCGTCGCCAACGGCTGCCAGCAATGCGACCCCATAAGCCGGTCCTTGTTCCACCTTGAGTGTCGTGATCTTCTTGCCAAACACATCGGCTTGCATTTGTCGCCACATTGGATTCGTGCTACCACCGCCGGAGGCTCGAATCTGACTCACAGGAACATTCAGCGATTGAATGATCTGCAGACTATCGCGGAGAGCAAAGGTAATGCCTTCCATTACACTGCGGGTCAAGTGAGCGCGAGTATGCGTCAGGTTCATGCCGACGAAACTGCCGCGCGCGTCAGGGTCGGCGTGTGGCGTTCGTTCGCCGTTCAGATAGGGAAGGAAGAGCAAGCCTTCGCTACCTGCCGCTATCTTGGCCGCTTCCGCCGTTGCCGCCTGATACCGCTTCTGTTGTGGAATTCCAGCCAGTCCACCGATCACGGAATCGACCCACCATTGCAGCGATCCGCCGCTGGTCAGATTCACGCCCATCATGTGCCACTTGCCGCTGACCGCATGACAAAACGTATGCAGCCTGCCTGCCCTGTCGTACTGAGGTTCATCACTGTGAACGAACATGACACCGCTAGTACCGATCGACGTGCTAAGAATCCCCTTCTTGACGACCCCATTGCCAACAGCCCCCGCCGCGCAGTCGCCCGCACCTGCAACAACCTTGCAGTTGGTTGTCAGCCCCAGTGATTTCGCCGCGGCGCTGGTCAACGTCCCTGTAACCTCATGACTTTCCACAACTCGAGGCAGTAAATCGATGTCTAGTCCAAGCTTGCTTACCAATTTCCGGGACCAGCATCGATTGACTACGTCCAACAGCAGAGTACCACTGGCATCACTAACCTCGGTCACGTAGTCGCCAATCAGCCTGCGACGAATTTCATCCTTAGGCAACAGTACCTTCGAAAGTCTTTCGAAGTTCCCTTCTTCATTGTTCCGGAGCCATAAGATTTTTGGTGCCTGAAAACCGGTCAAGGCAGGATTGGCGACCATTTTGATCAAGGCCTTGCGACCACCCGCCGACGACGTGATTTCGTCACACTCGGTAGCGGTACGTTGATCGTTCCAAAGCAATGCAGGACGAATCACCTCGTCATTTGCGTCCAAGAATACCGATCCATGCATCTGGCCGCTCAGGCCAATGGCACGCACTGCGGACGGTTTAAGCTTGGCCTTTCGGACCACGGCACGAACTGTTTTTACGGTCGCTTTCCACCAGTCATTAGGGTTCTGTTCCGTCCACCCGGGCTTGGGCTGATAGAGCGGATAGGCTGCGTTTGCCTCGGCAATGACCTTTCCAAGCTCATTGATCAGTAACGTTTTCGTCCCGCTGGTTCCAATGTCAATTCCCAAGTAGTAACTCATGAATTCCTGTTGCGAATGTGGGTGCTAGATCGTTCGAACTGGACGCCACTATAGTGCGTAGCAGACCCTAGCTGTACCGAACCCAAGAAACGATGAGATTGTTCCGTGGCGACTCCTTCGACTCCGCCAAATCGCCGCCAGTTCCTCGCTTGGTGTGGCAGCGCAACGGTCGGCACGGCGGCAGGCTGTAGACAGGAGCCGGCCCCGAGTCCGGCTCAGGCGACAAGCCGGCCAGACATCCCCCTAAACGTCACGATTGCTGTTGATCGCGAAGGAAGCGTGAACGACCGTGTCAATGCAATCCGAATCGGATGGGCGGCGGTTTCAGAGCAACCGCTCAACCTGTCGCCGATCGAATACGACCGGTCTGATGCAGCTAAGTTGCCGACCGCCATGCTAGCCGCGGCCAGGAAAAGTGATGTCTTGATCTATCCGATATCGGTGGCAGCCGAATTGATTGATGCAGAAGCGATCACATCCCTATCGAACCAGTTCGATGGAACGATCGAGGAAAGCGAAGGCAGCATGCTCGCAGCGCTTCGCAGCGGTTTGGCCGTCAATGGCGATCAAAGGATCGGACTTCCGCTGGGAACGCCGCTTCCAGCGGTCCTGTCAAACGAGCCTGTCTACTCGGTTGAATCTTGGCAGGACTATGACCGATGCGTCGTGGACGAATGGCAGGGAAGGGCGGGCGAACCCTCATCGCCGGGTTGGGCGGCCGCAATGTTTCTATGGCGGGCTTCCGGAATCAAACAGTGGTTATTTGACCGTGAAGACTTCAGTCCGCAAATCGATAGCAATGCCTATGTTGCGGTCTTAGAACAATTCATTACCACCCATGATCGCTACGACAGCAAGCGACAAACGCCCGCGGAGATATGGCTTGGCGTCACTTCTGGAACGCTACTTGGCGGGATCAGTTGGTGGCACAAGGGCGAAACCGACGTTGACCTTCACGTTTTCGATCTTCCTGCGTCAACGAAGCCGGCTAAAGTCCTGTTTGATCCCTTCGCATTGCTCATATCGTTGTCGGCCGACTGTCGCCAGAGTACCGCAGCGAAACGATTCATCCGCTGGATCGCAGGCAGCGAATCGAACGAGTCAATGCGAAGGCAGATCTTCGGAACCGCCGTGAACCGCATGCCTCCCCTCAGCACGTCGCAACCGAATTCCACGACCAGCGGCGCAACAGCTTATGAACGCTGGCTGGCCAATCAACTGGTGAATCCGATAACGCTGCCGACTTTGCAGCTGCAAAATTCACTGGAATATTATGCAGCACTTGATCGAACGGTAGGCCAGGCGCTCGATCACGAACTTTCGGCTCAGGATGCGCTGAGCCAAACAGCGGAAGCATGGCGGAAGATCACGACGAAAGTTGGCGTTGAACAGCAATTGCGAACTTGGAAAAGGGCGCAGGGCCTGCGTGGCTAGAGCATCCTAAAAATGCTCTAGCGAAGCCGCTGCACCAAACGCTTTTCTGCTCAGCCCAGGTTCCGTCGACCCGACCGACTATGCAACCAATTCCTTGTGAATCAGACTCAGCAGCGCACCACCATTGGGATCTAACAACGCGGCAACACCTTCGGCATTGACATCGGCCACGATGATTTCACCAACCTCATTGGCAACGTGGTCATAGATTCCGAGCTCTTGCATCTTTTCCGTTTGAGCTTGATTGTCATCCGTAGGGCTCAAATAGTGAACGGCTACCGATTTGTAGCGGTGAATCAAGAACAAGTGCATCAACGTCATCAACCGCTTCTTTCGCAACGACTCATCAAACGTATTTTGGTCCCGTACCGACAAAATCGCATGCCCGCGGCGATCGTGAATCGTCGCAAAGACAACATTCGCCAGTTTGTCACCAGAATCGTTGACAACCTGTAATTCCAACAAGTCTGATCCAGCGCGATGTGGCCGTAGTGAAACGCTAAGCTCCTCGGGGTGCGAATAGAATTCCGCCCAAGATCGCAGCCATTGCTTCAGCAAACTGGGCGGAACCTCGGTTTGCACCAAGTGTTGGAATTGCGTCGATCCTTTGCCCATTGCTCTGGTCGTCGCGGTACGACCGGCCGACGCGGCCAATGCGCTGTCCAGACGAGGACCACCGACCAAAGTCTGGGGCGTACGGAATGGCGATTCGACCAAACGGAATTTGCGTTGCACTCGGGCAAGCGCCAACATTCCGTCTTGCTGCAACGCTTGAGCGAACTCTTCGGATGCAAGGCCGTCGATTTGGTGGCCGCCGTAGGTAATGAAGTTGAATACAAATCCCAATTTCCCAAGCTCCTCGGGAAACGATTTCATTTCGTCTTCGGACATTCCGGTGGTATCCCAACTGAACGACGGAGACAGATTGTAAGCGAGCATCTGATTGGGGTAGACCGCGTGAATTGCGTCTGCAAATCGCTTGGCATCGGCCAAGTCGGCGGTCTTGGTTTCCATCCACAGGATGTCCGCGAAGGGCGCCGCAGCCAGCGATTTAGCGATTGCATAGTCGATGCCACCTTTGATCTGATAATATCCTTCTGGCGTGCGTGCCCGTTCGCAGTCCCAGATGATATTGATCCCTAATTCCTTTGCCTTTGCTTTGGCCGAAGCAAAACAAGCATACTCGGAAAATTCGTTCCACTGCTCGACAGTCATGTCAAAGTTTTCACCCTCATTGGCACGAAATTCCATCACATCCGCAACGGCTTTGCCGTAGGTTTTCAAGCCCGCTTCCGTTTGCCAGGCATCAATCAACCGATCAGCCACATCGTCCAACAACGACTCGACTGCACCAGGATCCTTGTTGAACTGGGCGACGCTTTCGTCCAGAAACTTTGTTACGCCGGCGCGGTCCAGCCAAGCCGCACCGTCATCGTATTCGTGTTCTGATACGGCATAGAGCAAATGTCCATTCAGTTCTTCGATTCCAGCTTCATAGAACTTTTTCAGCATCGTCAGATACGCGATCTTATAGGACGGAACGCCGACGCTGGTTGCACCCAACACGAACGCCTGGTCACGTTCATCGCCGTTATTGTCCAACAGCGTCGCTGATTCCGCGTCCGTTCGGGCCACAATGATGCCCTCGACCCCCATGATGTCCAACTGGAAACGAGCAGCGTTGAGCCGCTTGATCTGCTCGTCTTCGGAAACCAAGACCTTGCCGCCTTGGTGACCGCATTTCTTGGTACCTGGCCGCTGATCTTCGATGTGGTAGCCGGGAACACCGGCTTCAACAAACCGTCGAATCAGATTTCGAACGTGTGCATCGCCGCCGTGGCCAGTATCCGCATCGGCAATGATGAACGGCCGGTAGTCGTATTCCGGCGCGGCAGCTCTGGTCTTGCTCGGTCATCCGCGAACGCAAAAACATTTGATTTCTGTCAGCGGTCAACAGTGCACGAACTAAGACGGCCGCTTCGTTGGGGACCTGGCTAAGCGGGTAGCTGGCCAAGTCGGGGCCCGGATCTTCATCTGACGAACCTTTGGCCGACGTCGCCCAACCGCCCAGGTAGATCCCCTCGATTCCCATTCGCTTCATTGCGACAAGCTTGTCCGGGCGAATAGGGTCCAAAGGTAGTTATCGATTTACCCGCTTTGAACAACTCACGAAGTCGATCATAAAAAGCGGTAGCAGCTTCGCGAGCGATGGGATAGTCGTTGGCAATTGTGCCTCGTTGGGTCACGACTTGCCGCGCCGAAAACAAACGAGTGATTCCGTCGAAGCGTTTGCTTTGCATCCATTCCTTGGTTTCTGCGATACGTTGATCAAGTGGTTTCATGTGGAAGTCCGTAATGGTCAAAGGTTGCTCAACCGAGCCGAATGAAAAATATAGTGAGCTGTGCCAGGCGACTTTGTCGGAAAGTCGTTGGTTAACTATGGAAGTCCAAGTTTTCGGTAATTCGCGTTCCATCATCGCGAAACGCGTTGACATATCGCGCAATGCGATCTTTTGCAGTTGCCAGATCGTGATTGTTCAGGTTGATGTTCAGCAAATCGATGTACCAGGGGACCTTCATCGAATCGGTGACATAGCTTTCGACAATCTCGCGCGGATGGGCAGCGTCGTTGTTTTCGAGTCGTCGTGAACGTCGCGATCATTGGCTTGCAAAAGCTTCTCATATTCTTCTTCCAACAATTGCCGGAATATTTCGATCGTAAACACGTCGCCCTCGGCAACCCCGGTACGTTGATCGGCTGCGGTCAAGCGTGCCCGATTTGTGAAGCCATTCCCACAGAATACTCAGGCGGATCTCGCCCGTCGCCATGTCCTCCATCAGATACAACACATCATCGTTGCCGAAATGATCGGCTGGCTTGAGCGCAGCGGCTTGAAATCCCTGTGCAAACGCGTTGCCATACTGCAGCGCGACGCTTAACAGATCACGTGCTCCATCGATGGTCCGTGGTGCAGGCTCCAGCAAGACCAAGCCAGCCGCATCCGCGGCCGTGTAGGTCAGCCGAGCGAATTCGCGCCCTAGTTGATTGGCTTGGCCCGCCTGTTCCCAAACAGGACGGACAATGTGGACCATTTTCCAATGGGCTACCCATTTTCCGCTGGCACCTTCGCTCTGCTCCCGTTCGGCTCCAGCAACCGCCTTTTTCATGCTGGCCGCGACACCGGCGGCCGACCCGACCGGAATGTTCGGTTCCATGCCGCCCTGCCACAGCGCAAAACACCCGTTTTGATCGGGTGTGTTGACGGCTCGTCGAACGCGATCCTCGTAGTTTCGCATGTAGCCGTAGGTCATCCCAATCGCGTCGATATTGGGATTGATAAAGTCGGAGTCCCACGCGAGTGCGTCGGCGACACTGTTGATGTAGTCCCAACGACCGGTATTGAATCCTACAAAATGCCTGCCCAACGCGGCACGTATCTCCATCAGTTGATAGGAGGCTTCCAATTGCTCAATCAACACGTAGGCCTTGATGGTGCCTTCGTTCAATCCTAGGTGTTGTTCCAAGCCAGCAAGGATGTCGTTCCAGAGCGCTGCTTCCTCTGCTGTTTGAATCTTTGGCAAATAAACGACAATGCTGCTACCGGCTGATTGCAGCGCTCGGTAGTTGCCGACAACGTACAGGCAGAGATCAACAATCGATGCGGAGAAGCCGGCGCCATCAACTCGGCGGACATGCCGATCGTCCAGATGCAAACCGCGAGCACGAAAAATCTTGGTCGTAAAATCAAGCTGAGTCTTCCAGTCATCAATGATCTCGCGACCTAAAAACTGAGTCGCCCATTGATTCATTTCCGCAGCCACCTGTTCGGCGACCAGCATAAAAACGGAGTCTTTGTCGATTGCCAACTTGAGGTTTCGCTGGTTGTCCAACGACATGGTGGCAACCTGCCCCAGAGCGTCTTCGCCATCAAACATCCAGCCATCCGCGCCCGAGAGCAACGCGTAGGCGACGTTTCGTATACTCTTTTCAACCGGCGCACCGGGTCGCGCGGCCGGTCCCGTCCCCTGAATCCATTGGCGTTGCAGGTCGGCCGGGATTTCCGAGCCAACGAAGTTCCCGTCCCGCGCGTCGCTGACCCGGATCGTCGTTCCGCCAATCACGGAGTCAGCTGGCAGGAATTCGATTCGCTGATGGTTTTCTGCGCGGTGCCGACGCCGCTCGGTGCGGTCGGACAATAGTTTTCGACGTCGATCGTCAAAGGCCGACAACGCCGACATCGCGGCAATCGCTTCGGTCGATAGGACGTCGGAGTATTCGCGTTGAACGCCGTCGCGAGTCTCGAGTTGGTGAACCTCGCTACCCAATTGTGATTTCGGCATGGAGTTCACGCCCTCGCCTTCTATCTAATGATGTTTCAGTACCCGTTATTCACTTCAGAACCACTCCGGAAGTGAGCGTGCCGATCAAGGTTTCGTTGACTGCGACCAAACGGGTCGGTAATCGTAGCGATGACTAAGAGCGTGTCCATCTTTCCGATTGTCGCAGGACGCATAATCGACTTGAACCGCGGTCGGGAGGTCACCTAAATATTCGTAGAACTATACGAATCGCTGAAACCTGTCGTCAAAAGCTGCTTCATTATGCCGCATTGATTTGCGGTTCGATTTGCGTGACAAGCTGCCGTTAACGGAGGGATCAAATCCGCAGGCTATCCTGACCCTTTCGCTGCTCGCGTTGCGATCCACATTCCGATCGCGATCAATCCCGCGACCACGCCAACCAAAACGGTCGCAACGACACCCAGTGGAAAGTTCGCCAAGACCAATAATGGAATGCCAATCGTCAACATCCCGCCCCCGACAAAGGGTGACGACATCGGTGCGGCAAGTGCATAGTCCTCGGCTGCGCCGGAATCGAGCTCTGGGTCGATCATCCGTAACAAGACGAAACCGGTGGCGGTCGTTCCGGTCGAACATACCGTAGTTGATCAAACCGAGTTCGAACCAGTGATCAAGGGGCAGAATGCGGCGTGATAGAACGACTAAGCAAACCGCAGTCCAGATCGCTGCTACAGCGACCAAAATCAGGATCGGACCCGCTTTTTGCGCGACTGCCGCCAGATTTAGCGAAGCAATTGCGGCGACTACCAAAACGTCCATCACAGATGATGTAATCCTTCCGATGCTGACCGGGTCGATCAACTGACTGAGCCCGAAATAGGTCAGCACACGACGAGTGATCAGGCCGCCAAACAAGGTGAAAATAAACAGGGGGAAGCTACTGACGATGGCCGCCAAACCAGTCCGTTGCTGCAACGGGTCGGGGCCAGCGTCGGCATTCGCCAAACCTGGAGGGTCAGCCCAACTGGCGACAGACTCGGCACCCCACTGGAGCGTCATTCCAATACCAAAGGCGACCGCCAACCAAATGACCTGAACCAACAGCGGGTCGATCACATCGCTGGGCACAACGGCATTACCCATTGGGGTCCTTTGTTCCATCCCAGCCCCAGCATCGACTCTGATTCTGTCTGTCCATCCCCGTCGCACGCCAACGTTGATCCAGAAAACGCCCGAAATGATTCCATAGACCAAACCGACCGTTGCCATCATCACACCCAGATCGCGACCAGCGGGTAGACCCACGTCTGCGGACGCAAAAACCTGGCCCATCGCTGCGGCGGTCCCATGGCCACCGGCAAATCCTGTTTCAATCAACATGCCGAAGGCTGCCGGCACTCCATAGACCGGCTGAATGAACAACCAAGTCGCCAGCAGTCCGCAGGCCGTTTGTCCAAGCACAATGATCCAAACCATCAGACCTTCGCGGCCAGCGCGGCGGAGACTATTCCCCAAGGACTTAGGCTGCCGCTCCAGCAGCATGCCGGCGAACACGATCGCAATCAGCAGTCCAGGCCAAGACTTCCATTGCTCGGCTGATGAGGCGAACAGATCGTAGGCCAGCGCGTCGGGGCTAAGGCTTCGCACGACCAGCTGGACGACTATCAATCCCAGAAATCCGGCGATCACCGAAGCGGGGATATAGAGCCAATGAAACAGCGGAATTGCCAGACGAAATGCCATCCCGACCAGCAACAGGATCGCGGTCAGAATGATGGCGATCGTCATGGAAGCCGCCGGCCGTCGCTACCCGCCGAACGCGGGTGTGTGAGGTTCGCTAAAGTTCGTTTACTGGAAGGTTCCGCGTTCTAGTAGACGCGGCTTCCTGAGATTTGGCGACCGCTATCGCCCGGCAATCAGGAGTCTGATTCCGAGCCTTCGGTAGCACCGGCGGCAACGGGTTCTTCGGTCACGGACTCTTCGGCTGCCGGTTCATCATCAAACGCTGGTCGTTCAGCCTTACGTTTGACGCGATCGTTTTTGCCAACCAGTTCCAAAATCGCGCGTTCACCGGCGTCACCCAGACGAGGCGTGGCCAGCCGCAGAATCCGCGTGTAGCCGCCCGGCCGATCAACGAATCTCACTGCGACAGTATCGAACAATATCTTTGCTGCTTCCTTGTCACCGATCAATTGAATGACGCGACGTCGCGCGGCAACGACCGGGCGCGAGCTGCTGCCCACTTTTGCCAATCGTCACTCTGGCGCCATTTCTTATATTCGTCACTACCTCGGTCCGCCGAGGTCTCGTACTTTTTTGCCTCTTCCGCCGAAGGAAGTGTTTTCTTGGCGATTGTGATGCACTTTTCGACCAGTGGTCGGACTTCTTTTGCTTTATGCAAAGTCGTCGTGATTCGACCCGCCACCTTTGGCGCATTGTCGTCGTAAGTGGCATCTCGCTCAGTCAAGAACAGCGCACTGGCAAGGTTCTTCAACATTGCTTTGCGATGACTTGGGCTGCGGCCCAGAGTGCGGCCTCGTCGTCGATGTCGCATGACGTTTTTCCGTCAGTATTTTTCTAAAGGATTAAATGAATGTTTGGCAACCAAAACTTTTCTCGGTTGGCCAAAATAGTGATGCCTAAAACATCGGTTGATTGGGCACTCGCATGCCCAAATGCAAACCGTATTGTGACAACTTCTCTCGGACTTCGTTGAGTGTCGTGTCACCAAAATTGCGAACTTCCAACAGTGCGTCTTCGCTGCGTTGCACCAAGTCGCGAACCGTTTGAATGTTCTCGCTTTCCAGACAATTGTTGGCCCGAACCGAGAGCCGCAAATCGGCCAGCGTCATGTTCAACTTTGCTTCCAACTGAGCTTCAGGGGATCCAGCTCCACCACGTGCAGCCGAGAAGATACTTGGTCCAAGCTCTTTGTACTGCACAAATGGGTTCAGGTGCTTGCGAAGGATCTTGGCCGCTTCAACCAATGCCAACTCCGGATTCACCGAACCGTCGGTCCAAACCTCTAAATTCAGTTTGTCGTAGTTGGTCTTCTGGCCAACACGAGTTTCTTCAACTTCGTAACGAACCCGGGTAATCGGGCTGAACACCGAGTCGATAGGGATGATACCGATCTCGTGGTCCACCGTACTGTGTTCGGTGCAGGGAACGTATCCGCGACCGTTTTCGACAACCATTTCCATCATGAACGGAACGTCGTCGGTCAAGGTCGCAATGACATGATCCTTGTTGACAATTTCAACATCGGAGTCGGTTTGGACGTCGGCTCCAGTGATGACACCCGCCTTGTCACTTTCGACCGTGATCACACGAGTTGCTTCGCTGTGATTACGAACGACTAGACTCTTGACGTTCAAGACAATGTGGGTGACATCCTCCAGCACACCGGGGATGGTTGTGAACTCGTGTTGCGCACCACGAATCTTGATTTGTGTAACGGCGCTGCCAAGCAAGCTGCTTAGCAGGACGCGGCGCAGACTATTGCCGACACTGGCTCCGAAGCCGCGCTCAAACGGCTCAGCTTCGAATTTGCCATAGGTCGGTGTAAGCGTTTCACGGTCGACTTCAACCGTGCTGGGCAATTCCATGCCACGCCAACGGATGTGCATCGTCATTGGACCTCGATTTCTGATTACAGATGTTGGAGGTGAAGGATCTGGGTTTATTGGGTTGGCCTACTGCAAAGTCGGCCAGGGTTACGACAAGAAACGAAAATCAGACGCGTCGCTTTTTGCGAGGTCTGCATCCGTTGTGCGGGATCGGCGTAACATCTTCGATCAATTTGACGTTCAAGCCAGCCGCCTGCAGCGAAGTGATTGCACTTTCGCGGCCGCTACCGGGACCTTTGACGCGAACTTCGACGTCACGCATCCCAAACTTGGTCGCTTTCTCGGCGGCTTGCTGGGCCGCACATTGGCCAGCAAAAGGAGTGCTCTTTCGGCTTCCCTTGAAACCACTGGTCCCGGCACTAGCCCAACAAAGGGTATCGCCCTTCGGATCGGTGATCGTGACCGTCGTGTTGTTGAACGTCGCATGAACGTGAGCAATGCCACTGGAGACATTGCGTCGCACGCGTTTCTTTTTGTTTGTCTTTGCCACAGCAAAGGTCTCTACATTTACAGGGGGATTGGGTCGGATGCTGGGGGGACTGCAGGTGAAGCGGGTGAACGCCTAACGCAGATCCTTCACACCCTTCTTGCCGGCAACCGTTTTTCGCGGTCCTTTGCGGGTCCGGGCATTTGTCTTGGTTCTTTGACCGCGAACCGGCAGGCTGGTGCGGTGACGAATTCCGCGATAAGCCTTGATCTCACGAAGCCGGCTGATGTTTTGGGTCGTCTGACGACGCAACGGGCCCTCAATCGTGTAGTCGCGTTCAAGCAACGCCGCAATCTGACCAACTTCATCCTCTTGGATGTCGCTAGCGGGACGAGTTGGGTCGATACCAAGCTTCTCACACACCTCGCGGGCAGTATAAAGACCAATCCCATAAAGGTAGGTCAGTGAATATTGAATCTGCTTGTCGTTTGGGATGTTGACACCCATCAAACGCGGCATAACCGTGCTCCGGCAAAGGTTGTTGTGATCGAAACTGGGCAAATCGGCCAGCATTTTCCTGCAGAATCTCCTCAAATGTACCCCTCTGGGGCAACATCGAGGCAGGAAATGTTCTGGCCAAGAACCCCGGAATATACCGACCGGCCCCCTTTTTGCTCAATGGGGACGTGCCCGGAAAATTCATGGTTTTTTCTAATTCTCTAATTGCGAATTCATTTCCTGGTCTGCAGCCCGCCGAACCAGCCTCAAAAATTCGGTCGGATATTGGTCGCGATCAGATGCGGGCAACGCAGTTCGCTCGACGATTGAGAACCCTGAAAGATCCATTTCGAGCAGCGTGTCTCCTTCAACATCAGCCAATACCCGAGTCAGCAACAAGGTCTGGCAGTCTGGAAGCAGTTGTCGGTAAATCTCCGCACCCCCGACAACGTAGGCCCGACGCTGACCGATCAACTCGACCGCCTCGGCTGGGCTGGCAGCAGTTGTGACACCATCCGCAGACCAAGTCCGATTTCTTGTGATGACGATCGTTTCGCGACCGGGCAGCGGCCGACCGATCGAATCGTAAGTCTTCCGCCCCATGATCAACACGCCCCCCATCGTCAGCCTCTTGAACCGACGCAGATCACTACTCAACCGCCAGGGCATGTCCCCATCGCGACCGATCACACCAGCGGGCGTCATGGCTACAACGGCGGTCAGGTCGGGCGCAAAATCGGCTTCCGCTGCTCCGCTCATACAGCAACTGGAGCCTTAATCGGTGCATGCGGGTCGTAGTCGACCAGTGTGAAATCTTCAAACTCGAATTCGTCGATCGCCGATCGTGCGGCCAACTTCATTTTGGGCAACGGCCGCGGATTTCGGGAAAGCTGTTCGCGGGCCTGGTCAAAATGATTTCGATACAAATGCAAGTCACCAAGTGTGTGCACGAACTCGCCCGGCTTTAACCCAGTCACTTTCGCCATCATCATGGTCAGCAATGCATAGCTGGCGATATTGAACGGAACACCCAAGAAGATATCACCGCTGCGCTGATACAACTGGCACGAGAGCCGATCGCCAGCAACGTAGAACTGGAACAGCAGATGGCAAGGCGGCAAGGCCATCTGGTTGACATCCGCGGGGTTCCATGCGGAAACAATCAGTCGACGCGAATTCGGATTATTGCGAATTTCCTTTTCAACCCAATCAATCTGGTCAATGGTCTCGCGGTTGGGCCCCTCCCAGGAACGCCACTGCTTGCCGTAAACGGGACCAAGATTGCCATCCTGATCAGCCCACTCGTCCCAGATCGTCACGCCGTTTTCTTGCAGCCAAGCGATGTTCGTCTCGCCACGCAGGAACCACAACAATTCGTAGATGATCGACCGCAAATGGACTTTCTTGGTGGTGAGCAGAGGAAAGCCTTCATCGAGATCGATTCGCATTTGTCGACCAAACAGACTACGTGTGCCTACACCGGTGCGATCTTCACGATCGAGACCATGATTCAGGACTTCATCAAGGAGCTGCAAGTAGGTGCGCATCAGGCGTCCGTTTAGCAAGGGCGATCAACTTAGATCTCCCATTTGAACGCACGGGAGGCAAAATCCAAGTCCCCCCAATATACCCCGGACGATTTTTCCCGAGTCACGAGTCTGGAAGGGTCGTGTTGGAATGCAATTACCCTGAGGCCGATCGGTTACCAGGTATCGCGAGTTGCCACCACGTGAATCGATCGGTTGTTCACTTTTGAGGCACAATCAGCCCAAGCTCAATCGATGCCCGTTCCGAATTGCACTGCAGGCAAGCCGATTGATTTCACTTGTACGCGACGACGCAATGGAATCCGCATATGTCTTCATCCGCGATCGCGATGGATCGCCGACTCGCAGACCCAGAATTGGGCAGCACAACGTGCACAAACAGAATCCGTTAGCAATCTCTGTAAAACGCGCACGAACGACACCACGGTTCAGCGAAAGATGGTCACAGTCGGCAGGTTACCGCTGTCTGACATGCAAGGGTCGCTGCGACCTTTTTCACGCACGATTGTCTGGCGTCGAACGTTGGAGGTTGGACACGACGCACTTGAACGTTCAGTCGGTATCTTGCAATTGCCGGGCCAGGCCCTCAACCGACAGGCCAAAGACTCTCCAGTGAACCAAACGCCTTACGCTAACAATTTTGAAGCTTTTATCTGGCATCGGAGGTCAAACCGTTTCCATGGCTTGCGCAGATCCGCCTGGAAAACTCCGATTTGCCTTTTTTACAGGCTCTGCCCGACGTCAATCATTTGTTTTGTGTATTCTTAGTTAGCCGTCAATCCATAGAACGTGTCGGTCGCAGTCGGAACGCTGACCTTGTCCCAGAGCAACATGCCAAAATCAACTTTCAACCGTGGCATGATCGGCGCTGATCGTCCTCTGAAACTTCTGCTGTGCCACAACTACTATCAGAAGCCAGGTGGTGAAGACCGTGTCTTTGAAGATGAGGCCAGCCTATTGGAGCAGCATGGCCACGAAGTGATTCGGTTTGTTCGTTCCAACGATGCGATCGATTCGATGTCTCGCCTGGAAACGGCCCGACGAACCATTTGGAATCGAGATTCCTATCGTGAATTGCGTGAACGAATTCAGGTCGATCGTCCGGACCTTATGCACTGCACAAATACGTTTCCATTGATCTCGCCTGCAGCCTACTATGCGGCTCGCGATGAGGGGATTCCGGTCATCCAAACGCTGCAAAATTATCGCTTGATCTGCCCGGGCGCGCTGTTGATGCGCGACCGACGCGTCTGCGAAGACTGCGTTGGCAAAAAAGTTGCCTGGCCTGCTGTGTTACATGGGTGTTACCGTGGCAGTCGATTGGGCACCGCTTGCGTGACGACGATGCTCGCATCCCATCGAGCTGCGGGAACGTGGCGCAAGCTGGTCTCTCGCTACGTTGTGGCAACCGATTTCGCACGGCAGAAATTCGCCGAAGCCGGCTTTGATCCGAACCAGATTTGCGTCAAGCCGAACTTTGTTGAACCATCTCCGCCGGTTGGCAACGGCAACGGCAACTATTTCGTTTTTGTCGGTCGCCTCGCAGAGGAGAAAGGCTTGCAGACTCTCCTGGATGCTTGGTCCCAATTCTCGGGCGAACTAAAGATCCTTGGCGATGGCCCTCAGGCAGGCATGGTGAAAGAATTCGCCTCGCGCAACCCATCGATCCAATGGCTCGGTCAGCAGAGCGGCGACGTCGTTCAGAAGGTTGTTGGCCAAGCCACCGCCTTGATCGTACCGTTGACCTGGTATGAGGGACTGCCGAAAACGATCATCGAAGCATTTTCGGTTGGCACTCCGATCGTTGCCTCGGATCTGGGAGCGATGTCCGAAGTCATTGAACCGGAGAAAACCGGAGTGTTGTTCGAGCCCGGTAATTCGCAGAAGCTCCGCGATGCATTGCGTTGGATGGCCGTGGATCCAGCGAGAGCAAAGTCGATGCGCCGAGAAGTTCGAACCGTGTTTGAGCAGCGTTACACAGCCGACCACAACTACCGTCTGCTGATGGAAATTTACAATCAGGTTCTCAACCAAACAGTGCAGCCGAAATCGTAAGAATTCAGGGAAGGACTATTGTCTCCGGAATCGGAATCACAAACTGCCCCCCCCACTGACGAATGTAGCCCAGCTGATCGATGATTTCCTCCTTGAGATTCCACGGCAACAGGAGCACGTAATCCGGCCGTGTCTCGGAAATTTTCTCGGCGCATGCACCGGAATTCGCGAGCCTGGAAGAAATGTATTCTGTTTCATCTCGTTGCGGTTGACCGTGTAGTCCAGAAAGTCAGTCCGAATGCCGCAGTAATTCAGCAGCGTATTTCCTTTGCCAGGCGCACCGTAGCCGACGACCGACTTACCGGCTCGCTTTGCCTCAATTAGGAAACTTAACAACTGCCGCTTTGTTTCCGCGACGCGTTCGGCAAAGTCAGCGTAAGCATCAAGTCGGGCATAGCCCTTTGCGATCTCTTCGTCGTGAATTCGGTCAACGGATGGCGAAACTGGTCTGCTTTCATCCTCACTGATGCCGCGCATAAATTCTCAACGATCCCCCGTGAGTAGCAAGCGTATCGACATCAAAAATGGTCAATCCGTGGAAGCGAAATACTTGCTGAATCGCGAGCAACGAAAAATAGCAGTAGTGCTCTTGATAGATCGTGTCAAACTGATTCTCTTCAATCAACCGCATCAAGTGCGGAAACTCAAACGTGATGACTCCGTCATCCTTTAGCAACAGCTTCAGTCCGGCAACAAAATCATTCAGGTCTGGAACATGTGCCAGTACATTGATCCCCAACAACAGATCGGGCCTGATTCCCTGGTCAACCAATTCGCGGGCCGTCTTCACACCGAAAAATTTGTTGATGCTGTTGACACCCTTTTGACGGGCGGCCTCGGCGACATTGGCTGCCGGCTCAATGCCGAGTGCGGGAATTCCTAGGTTGACGAAATTTTGCAATAGATAGCCGTCGTTGCTCCCGGTCTCAATGACCTGGCTACCCTTTCCCAACAGACAACTTTCCAACCATCATTTCGACATAGTCTCGACAATGTCGTAACCAACTGTCGGAGAAAGATGAAAAGTAGGCGTATTCATTGCCAAATATTTGATCTCCCGAAACATGGGCATGCACCTGGACGAGCCAACAAGACTCACAAACCATCGCTTTGAGCGGGTAGAAGATCTCGTGCCGATCGACTTCCTGAGCGGTCACCCGATTCTGGCACAGTGGTGACAAACCAAGGTCAACAACCGTTCGCTCCAGCGGCGTCAGACAAAAGCGGCAGACGGAATCGATCGGGTCGGCGGCGCGAGACTTGCCGGAAGATTCCAAGACGTGTGATCCTACGGTTACTGATGTGTTGGTCGATGACATAGATCGCACGGCTCGGTCTTGAAGCGACAACGATACTGAGTGAAAGCGACAACGAAAGGGACGTTTCCTAGCAAATATCGATGGTCGCGATGTACTTGCAATGGTGATACGGGTTCAGTTGGACAATATCAGCTTTCGGCAATGGAACGCCTCGGCACATCCGGAGTCAGAATTGCATTCCAATCCTCGCAGATGCAACAACGACGAGAAGGTTTCAGGGCGAAACCAGGATTTGTTGTGTTGTGACTCAAAACTGTCGAAGGTGAGCTGGATTTTTCTCTCCGACAATTCTTTGTCCAACGGCACGAAGATGTTGGGTTGGCCGAGATCCCCTTCGAACTTAGGAATTTCGTATTCAAATATCAGATGGTTTCGAAAGGCGTTCCAAGTTAGCTCGGCGACCAATCGATGATCTTGATGACGGTCTTCCAAGCGGTGAGTGAAGACAAGATCAACGTCAATCTGTTCAGAAAAGGAATGGAGAAACACCTTGATTTCCCTCGCCTCGAAAGGGAAATAACGATCCGAAAAACTCTTGACTTCAACTTGATGACCCTTCCCGTTGGCCAAAAACTGCGAGGCGCTGCGACTGCGCTTCGTCGGCCCGCTCTCGGTCGCCGCTGAGGACGACCCAGTAGACCTGAAGGCTGGGGTGGTCACGAAGTAGTTTTAGTACCGTTCCACCACAACCGATCTCAATGTCATCCGGGTGGCAACCGAGGCATAGAATCGCGTTGAGATTCTGCAGTTGAGGAGCAAACATTCGCCGTTATCGTGGTTTGAGACTCGTGGCGTTCAGGGGCTGCGCCGGCGACGCTACGATCGAATCTCGAGAAAGGACGGGGCGGTTGATTTTGTGCATGTCTCTAGTCAGCAGATGGGAATCGCTCTTGTTGGGGCCGTGTTCCCAAACCGTCCAGGGCGACTCACCATGTTCATACATACCATCAAGAACTTGTTTTTCCTTGTAGGTATCCATGCAGCCAAAGAATCCTTCATAGCGGTATGTCCGCAATTGTTGCTGCAGGGCCAATCGTTCAAATGGCTCGATCACCAACTCCTCGCCAGCTTCGATATAATCAAAGATCTCTGAACGAAAGATAAAGAACCCCGCGTTCATCCACAGGTCTTCTTCGGCGATTGGCGTCAGCTTGTTGACCAATCCATTTTCGTCGGCGCCGATCAGATGCAAACTGGAATTCGGTCGCACTGACAAAGCGGAGGCGATCGGGCGATATTTTTCAAAGTTTTCGATCAGTTCCGGCAACGGCAGGTCGGTCAAACCATCGGTGTAGTTCGCCATGAAGACCTCTTCGCCCTCGAGAAACGGTTCGACCGCCTTCAGACGCTCGCCAATATTGCAATTGATTCCGGTGTTGACGAATGTGATTGTCCAATCATGAATGTCGCTTTGTAGCAACTCGACTTTGCCATCGTTGCGAAGCACGAAATCATTGGACACACACTCGTCGTAGTTCAAGAAAAACTCTTTGATGACGTCCGCCTGCCAACCCAGGCAAAGAACGAAGTCTTTATGTCCGTAGTAAGCGTAGTACTTCATCAGATGCCACAAAATCGGTCGGTTCCCAATCGGAACCATCGGCTTCGGAACCGATTCGTTGTATTCTCGCAGTCGAAGTCCTAGTCCGCCGCAAAACAATACTACTTTCATGATGTCTCTCTGGATTCCCAGCAACTTACTTAAACACGAATCTTATCGAGCGAAAATCGGTCGTCTGAGTATAGTCGGTGTTCGGCGCGTAGACATAAAATACTTAGTTGTATTTTCGATACACCACTTTCGATGGCTCCCCGACCAGATAATTCTCATACCCGTTTTTCAATGCTTGTCGGTAAACGTCTATTGCACCATCGAGTGCGACGGCGGTTTTTTCGATATCATCGTCACAGTGCGAATAGCTGACGACCAACGATGGCGCCAAAACCCCTCGCTTGATCAACTCCTGCAAGAGCAGACTGCGGAATCCCTGCGACGGTTTGCCTTGGTCATCAAAGGCGCCAAAAACCAGATTACAAGGAACTCCATAGACCGGAAGATGGTCTTGCATACCATGTGCGCTGGTGACTTCCCGCCAGCGGGACGCGAGTTTTTCGCCTTGGCAGTGGATCGTTTCGACAACTGGCTCGGTTTGATAGATCCGCATCGTTTCGATGGCGGCGGCCAGCGCATGAGTCTCCCCGCCATGAGTTGTTGAAAGAAGAAAAACACGAGGTTGGTCGGTCTGGAGTCCACCAAGTTCCATGTACTCGCGTCGCCCCGCGAGGGCGGCAAGGGCAAAGCCGTTGGCAAGACCTTTTCCCCAGGTAGAAAGATCCGGAACAATCTCGTAGAGCGCTGAACCACCTCCATTGTGATAGCGAAACCCTGTGATCATTTCATCCAGAACGAACAGCGCGCCGTGTTGGCGACAGAGCGATTGAACTTCGTTCAGAAAGTTACCCTGGGGCGGATCATACTTGCTTGGTTCCATGATCAGACAAGCGATCCTACCGGCGTTTGCATCAAACATTGCTGCGACACTATCGATGTCGTTGTAGCGGAACGTGACACTCAGATCCTTGATTGTTTGTGGAATCCCTGCGTCCAAAGGCGTCGTGCCCATGAACCAGTCGTCGTAAGAGAAGAACGGGTGAGTCGCACACAAGCCGACCAGGTCGCGACCGGTCGCGGCGCGAGCTAGTTTCACCGCCGCGCTGACAGCCGTTGACCCATCCTTGGTGAACTTGACCATCTCAGCACCCGGAACCATTTCCAAGAACGCCTCGGCACAACGAACTTCTAATTCCGCTGGACGCGTATAGTTGGTGCCAAGTTCCATCGCCTGGCGAGCCGCGGCAACGACCGACGGGTAGGCATGCCCCAAGGTCACACTCCGCAGCCCCATGCCGTACTCAATGAATTCATTTCCGTCGGCATCCCACACATGGCTACCTTGGCCGCGACAAATGAATCCAGGGGAAAGCTGCGGGTATTGGTCATCACCCTTGGCATAGGTGTGACAGCCGCCTGGAATCAGGCCGTGAGCGCGTCGCTGCAACTCGCGGCTGCGCGAAAAGTTGGTGATCGATGCCGAATCGCTTGAATTCAAGGTTGATCCTTATGACAAGCCGATGGCAAATTAGCTGTGGTCTCCCGCAACCAGGCATCTTGCTCGGCTCGGAGTTGATCGCACAAACGACCCGCCGGAACTTCGACGTCGTCGTATGTCAACGGCTGATCCTGCAGGATGTCTCGCTTGAGCGTACATCCTTGGGCAATCCCCATTGGCAAGAGCCGGTCAGACCGTGTGACAGTGGCGTCTTCAAGCGTGCCATAGCAGTCAAAGCCGCCAATGCCATCCAGCGATGCACCGATCCTCAGTGGACGTTTCGCGATGGCAATGCAATCGGCAACGGGTGGACCGGCCGGCGCGACCGCGGCATCACCAAACAGCGCCACCCGTCCGATCGTCGCCGGCAACTGAAACGTCGGCAGGTGATAGGGCGTGTAAAACAGATAGAGAGGGCCCGCACCCATTTTGAAATACTGCAGATAACTTTGTTGGATCGGTTGATCGCAATGCACGACAACGAACGCACCGTTGCCCGGCTTGGCACCCAACACATAGTCGACACGGGGCTGGGCCAGTAGTTCCTCGACCGATAGTTGCTGTGGCAGATCCATCACATGTTCGACGGAATAGCCTGTCATACCGCGACGGTGAACTCGCAATCCCGTCGCGTTTGCTAGGATCGCGCTTTCGAATGAAAGCTTTGTTCCATCGGCGAACGACACAATCATTCGCGGTCGTTGGCCCACCCGCTCGGCGAACTCGCGCTGATTGTCCGGATTGCGATGCACGTCCAGAAAGCCCTTCAAGTTTCCGGCCATCACGGGGCGAAGCCCGATCGTTTGTACAAATCGCCACAGATTCATCGCGACGGCGGGCTCATCGCCGTCGGTATTGCTAATGGTCACACCGGCCGCGTCTGCCTTTCGCTTCAAAAGTGGGCCTAGCGACCCATCCAGTTCGGCGTTGGCGATCACCAACGACTTGCCGCCGTTGATCGCTGACAAAGCGACCTGTGATCCATATTCCACTTGCCCGGTGACGTTCGACAATCACATCGATCCGATCAGACTGGGTCACGAACTCGATATCTTCGGTGACAACCACCTGCTCTTTCTGTTCCGCCGCCCTGAACTGTGCAGCGGTTGTTGCGATTTCGAAGGCGTTCGCATTCGACTCGATCATCAGTTCCGCTGCATGCTCGATTGTCCGATTCACAATCGCCGCCAACCGCATTCCTGGCAACGGTGTCAATAGTTGTTGCGTCACTCCACGGGCCGCAAAACCCGCACCGACGAGCGCCACGCGTAAAGGTTTGCCTTCCGCTTCACGGCGTTTCAGAGCATTGTTGACGATGATCAATGCAATACCTCGCCAGTAGCAGGTGATGATGATCCGCCACGAGATCGCAGGTCCGGCCAGGTTAAATCACGATCGGCAATCACAGAAACTTCCAACGGCCAATCGATACCTAGCGCAGGGTCATTGTAGCGCAAACCGTCGGAGCATTCCGGATGATAAAACTCTGAAACTTGATAGTAGACCTCGGTATCATCTACCAAAGTTTGATACCCGTGGGCGATCCCTGGGGGAATATACAGTAGGTTCTGATCCCTCGCCCACATTTCCATCGTATGACACCTGCCATAGCTAGGCGACTGCGGTCGAAGATCAACGATCACATCAAACACCCCGCCGCTGGTACAGCGAAAGATCCGGACTTCCTCGAACGGCGCGGACTGCAAGTGAATCCCGCGGATCGTGCCTTTCCGTGCGTTGTAACCGATATTGCATTGCGCGATTCGGGGGTTCAAACCCCGTTCTTCCAACTCCCGATGACACCAGGCGCGGGCAAAGTACCCACGCTCGTCACGGTGCGGTTGGAGTGAGATGGCGTAAGCGCCCGCAATTTTTGTTTCTACAAATTCCATTTCTGTTACGCTCGGAAACTTATAACCATTGTGTTGACAGCAGCATGTGGCTTCACGAGACGACGGTACCCAAGGTCGCCGAGCTCGTCGGTGACCAGCCAATAGCAGCTTCGTATTGTTCGATCTGTTGCAGACTGATATCACGCATACGAAGTGACTCTTCATAGTATGCCCGGTACCAAAGCACGGTTTGCTTGACCGTTTCCTGCACATCCCAACCGGGTCGCCAATCGAGCTGCCAGATCGCTTTGTCGATCGCCAAGCGGAGGATATTCGCTTCGTGTGGGTCGTTGGCGCCGCTGACATCCACCCACGAACCGCCTCCCCATTCGCGCAGAAAGGTCCTGACAATGTCTTGCACGGGCAACTCGTTTCCGGCCATCGGACCGATGTTCCAACCGCTCTGATAGACCGGATCGTCGGAGGTCAACAACCGCGCCGACAATGTCAAGTAACCGCTGAGCGCTTGCAACACGTGTTGCCAAGGACGATAGGCGTGCGGGCAACGGATGCGGACGGGTTCACCCGCCGCAAGCGATTTTACGATGTCAACGACCAGGGCATCCGCTGTCCAATCGCCGCCACCGACGACGTTGCCAGCGCGGCGCTAGAGAGTTTCACGCCGTGATCGGTCAATCGATCGGGGGGAAAAAATGAATGTCGATAAGACCGTATAACAAGTTCAGCCGCGCCTTTGCTGCCGCCATAGGGATCGTGTTCGCCCATCGCGTCGGCTTCGCGATAACCCCATACTTGCTCGACGTTCTGATAGCACTTGTCGCTGGTCACGCAGACAACCGAGCAATTTCGGCCGAGCGATCGCACCGCATCCAGCACACCAGCGGTGCCAATCGCGTTGACCTCAAAGGTCTCGCGAGGAATCCGATAACTCTCGCGGACGACCGACTGAGCGGCGAGATGCAACACGAGATCGGGCTGGGCCTTATGCATCGCGCGTTCGAGCGCGTCGGCATCACGAATGTCGCCGATGTGGTGTCTCTCTAGAACGTCTTCGACATTGGCGACTTGGAAATGATTCGGGTCGGTTGGTGGCACCAGGGCATAGCCGGTGATGTTCGCCCCCAACCGGGCCAGCCACAGACAAAGCCAGCTGCCTTTGAATCCGGTATGGCCAGTGACAAACACCGACTTGCCTGCGAAGACATCAGCAAAATGATTCGATCTTAGTTCAGACATACTAAATTTCCGAGAATTCACAAGCAAGTCCGAGCGATGCCACCTGGTCGCGAATCTCAGCGCCGTACAAGCCGTTGGTGATCACAACGACATCGGGGCACATTTCAAGTAGTGCTTCTGGGGCGATGATCTGTTGCCCGCTGCAGGAGACGAAACCACCGTGTCGTGCAGGATTGATATCAACAATGTGATCAATCCAATCGCCTGCATTGGTCATATTTAGAAAGTTGATTGCGCGTCCGCCAGAACCCCAGGCAACTACCCGTTTACCTTGTTCGGCCCAGCCATCGAATCGCCGCCGCCACCCATCCCGCTGATCCGCAAAATGGTCGGCCAAACTGACCAGCTCGCCTGGAACCGAGAGTCGCTCGACATCGTCACTGGGAGGTTCTTGATCACCGGAGGGCTTTGCTTCCACATACAGATAATAGCCCTCTCCCAAACACTCACCAGCGTCAAGCACAGAGAATCCCGTCCGATCGCAAGCGTTGACCAGAGTCTCTTTCACGAAATAGCTACACTGCTCGTAAAACAAATTCCATAGTGAACGGTGGCGGAACACGTAACTCGTATTGGGAATGTCAAGGTAGAATCGAGCCTCGCTTCGCTCACCGAGGGTCCGACGCATGGAATGGAGAAACTCGATCGGCTGTGGGATCTGGTCAAACATCGATCGTGAAACCAACAGATCGCAGGGAATATCGCGTCTCGATTCGTCGTAGTACTGGCGACTCAACGTCACAGTCTGCTGACCGACTTTGATGACACGTTCTTCGTCGATCGCCGGGTCGAAACCCCAACCACGGTTGCCCCCCCGTTCGCAAAGCAGTTGCAAAAAGTGGCCACTGCCGCAGCCGACCTCGACAATGTCCTTGCCGTGCAAATCGTAGCTCTCGATCAAACGATCGGCCGTCTGCTCCAAGAATTCGCGATGGATGGGGGAATGATGAAGCGAACACTCATAGCCAGGCTGATAATCAAGCTTCTCAGGGTCATAGGCGCTGTTGAACACAAACCCGCAGCGATGACAGAACGAGAGCAACATGTCCCCACGCGGAGCTGCTTTGGCGCTTTCCGAATCTGGCCACAACCGCCCGATGTCAACCGGCAATCCAGGCAACCCAACGATGGTCGTTAACTCGTCGCCGTCGCATATTAGACAGGAAGTCGTGGTTGGTTCGACAAGCAAATGTTCATCGCTGCCAGCCGCTGAGCCAATACAATCAAGTGATGAAGGTTTCGTCATGGCGGTTGTTAAGTTGAACTCAATGCGAAACGAATGGTGACTGATGCAACACCAATATTCGAATGCAGCGCAAACGCATTTTCGGTGATGCGAATCACGCTGAACTGGATAGAAATTGCCGCATAGAAATTGCCACTCGACGAATGCTCGTGCCTAGCAAAATGCTAAGTTGAAAACGGGATTCGATAGACTAATTCAACGATCGAGTATAGTCAAATTTTTGGGCAACTCGTGACGGACGAAAATATCGAATGGAATCGGTCTCCAATGACTTGGTTTTTAGATTCTGCAGCTTATTGAAGTCGTTCGAAATTCAGGAATGTCAGTGCGGCACTTGACAAATCGAAATTTGCTCCGGATAGGGATGCGTGAGTGCGAACCGGTGAGTTCTCGCTGACCTGGTCGTGCCTTCGGCTCCGGACTACTTGTCGCCGCGATCAAGCGCCAATGGTCCAACCGACAGTCCTGGTTCGGAACTACGCTTCGTTGGCGCCGCTTGGAGCTGGCGAACAACTCGCCGATAGTACAAAAATGTGATGATCGATCCGGCACATGTGCCAGCGAATTGGGCGACTGCGGCACCCGGCAGGCCGAACGGACCAATCAGAGCAAATGCAAAGGTCACTGTGACCAAAATCCCGATCGATTGGGAACGAAACAGCAACTCGGCCCGCTCCAGGACCGTCAATCCCGACGCGGCCCCGATCGTCAAAGCATAGGACAACTGGCTCGTTGCCAGCACCGCGACAACCGTGCCTTGACCGGCGAAGGCAGAACCAAAAAAGAAGGTGACCAGGTAGTGGCCGCCTATCGCTACAAGGGACAAGAACAAACCCATTCCGATTGCCAGACCAGCCGTCGCAAGCCGCACAACCCGAAGCAATCCATCAAGCCCCGACTGAGCAAATGCGGTGGCCGACCGAGGCGATAGTACGTTTTGAGCTGCAACCATTATTGGCGCACCAATTTGAACCAGAGTCGAGCAACTAAAGTAGATGCCTGTTTGCGACTCATCGAGCATCCAGGCAATGATCCAGGGCAGCGAGATACCGCCAACAATCATTGTGATCTGGCTGGCGACGAGCCATCGGCCGAGAGTCCAGTTTTTTAATAGATCAACCGCGACTTTGTGCGCTCGATGCGAAACATTGTTCGATATCGGATCAACCAAACCGAGAGCACGACCGCATGTGCACAACCGAGCCCAAGGAACGCAGCTGCGGCCGAAAGTGACCCCAAAAAATAAAGCGAAACTAAGCTGGCAATTTCCGTTGTTGCCACGGCGACATCGAGTGCTAGTGCTCCATTGAGATTCAATGTGGCGTAGTGGAATCGCCGAGCGAACTGACGTATCAGTCGGCACGGGATCGTGACGGTCAGGGCGGCAAGCACCAACGCAAACTGCGTGAAGTTCAGCCCGTACAGTGCCACGGTGAGCAATCCGATCACCGCCGTTGAGATGGACGACAGACCGATCACGTGTGCGATTGCGCTGCCGGCATAGGCTGATCGCTCCTCATCCGGCAGCCGATGAACAAACACCGCAAATGGAGAGGTAATCGCAGACTCGAGAAAGGCCAGCACCAAAAACCAAATGGTGGTCACCAGCCCAAAGAGACCCAGCTCCGTCGGCCCACACAGACGACCAACGATTACCGTGATCAGAAAACTGGTTCCGCTGACAATAGCCTGATCAACGACTGCGGAACTGCCAAGGCGAACGTCCAGGAGGCGGGACAGCGCAAACAATCTTTGCATTACTAATCCCTAACCTGTAGATGGATATAGATGCTGCGGTCGAGAAAACGATCATTACTGGCCGGCTCATGACGCACAAACCGCGACAGCGGGACAAATTTTGAAACGAGTACGAGACCGCATGCCGCTCCGTAACATAATCAACCTGTAATCGTAAACCAAAGAAAATGTCTTCGTCGACCTCTCTGTCTATACCGAAAGCAAGATCCGCCGCCGGCGGCGAAAGCTTTGCCGCTGGACAGTACCGTGAAAGACTCAACTTGGGGAAAACGCGGGTGATCGGAATTGGAAGATGATGCCCTCAATTTCCATCACAGCTGCTTAACCAACGTCGAGATCTGCCTTTAGCTTGGGATCCGATAGAAACGGAAATCCCTCTGAAGCGGATGCCATTGTCGCACAATCGACCTTCGTTCAATGCCATGGGCGGAGACGACCCCTCTAGATTCAGGCACGCTTTCATTTTGGCAAGCCACCGTTGCCCGAATGTCCCCGCCACCGCAGAATATTGAATGAATAAACTCTCTCGATCCTAAATAGGTTTTCAGACAACTATTATTAGGCATCTCTTGAAGCGCGATCAATCCTGACTATATTGATCGAACTCGAATAGATTTTAGAGGCCCCCCAATGTATAAATCCCGCCACTCTGCTCGCCGACAAGCGAGTCGCGACGCAAGTCATATCCAAGAGCACGAAGGCCTCGGATCGCTGTGGGAGGTCGTTAGTATATTTTGGCGTCACAAGCTCAAGTCATTGCTGTGCTTTGCTGCGGTCATGACGATGGTCATTGGGATCACGGCATTGATGCCGAAACAGTACGCTTCTGAAGCCAAGTTGCTCGTTCGGTTGGGCCGCGAAAACATGGGACTCGATCCGGCCGCGACCTTTGGCGATACTCAAAGTATCAACATGACTCAGACACGCGAGGCAGAAATCAATTCGGTCGCCTCCTTGCTTGCCAATCGCAACTTGTCCGAGAAGACGGTTGACGTGATCGGTCCTCAACAGATCTTGGAATCGTGCGGACGCAGACATCCGCTGGCACGGGAACACCGCTCGCAGAGGCTCAGCGCATCTTATCAAATGCAATGGACTGGTTCGTCGACCACATAGCATCAACGCTCGTACCATCCGCCAAGCTGACTCCGCGAGAGAAAGCCATTCGCAAGTTCCAGAAGAAGCTTGATGTTTCGGGAGTTGCCGATACAAATTTGGTCTCGGCAACGTACGAAAGCAAAGATCCCAAGCTGTCGCAGGCAGTGGTCCAAGCCTTGATCGATATATACTTGGATGAGCACGTGCAGATGCATCGCAGTCGCGGCGCCCACAAGTTCCTGACGGAGCAAACTGCTGAGGTGCGCGATGAACTTCTCAAGAGCGAAGAGCGTCTGCGGTTGTTGGAGAACGAAACCGGACTTATCTCGCCGGCGGAGCAACGCATAGCGTTAGTCCAACAGATTTCAAGCATTCGCAGTGAACAAATCGACGTGCAGTCTAGAACAGCTGAGGTGAGCGCTCAGTTGACCGCGTTGTACAAAGAGCTGTCTCAACTTTCTAAAACATCTGTGATCGAAGAAACCTCTGGCGTGGCCAATAACGCATCCGACGGAATGCGTGAGCAATTGTACGCTTTGCAAATGGAAGAGCAGGATATTCTTGCCAGGCACAACGACCGATCTCCGCGCGTCCGAGTGATTCAGCAGCAAATTGCTGCGGCAAAAAAAATTCTTGAGGCGGAAGACGATCGTCGTACGGAATCGACCATCGGGCCGAATCGCGTTTACGAAGAAGCGGAATTAGAGATCATTCTCAAGGAGCCAATCTTGGCCTCGCTCAAAGGTAAAGGCGAGGCTCTTGCGGTTTTGCTTGCCGATGCAAAACAGGAGTTGGAGACGCTGAACGATAACGAAGTCATGGTGGCACAGCTCAGCCGTGAAGTTGAGATCCAGGACATTGGCTACCGCAAGTACGCGATCGACACCGAGCAATCGAGAATTGACCAGTCACTCGAAGCGGCAAGGATTTCCAATATCAGTGTCGCCCAACCGGCGTCATTCGATCCCTACCCGACATCTCCGAAAGTTTTTGTGAACCTGTTCCTTGGCTTGATCGCCGCGGTTTGCGCGGGCATCGGCATCGCGGTTGTCAGCGAGTCTTACCAACGTTGGAAAGACGGCTCGATCGCCGATGAAATGCAGAGCTGGGATCACGCGATCACTGCCGAAGATCCCCCCTCTTCTGAGACCGCTCGCGACTCTGATTCCGGAACAGATTCCAGCAGATTCGATAGCAAATCCAGTGGCCGTTTCCGTCGCAGATTCAACGCCAATCCAAGCGGTCACACATCCCCGATAGCCACTCCCTAGCCTACCTTTCTACCGCCCCCTACACCCTCCTACATGAATGCGATTGCCGGACCGAATTTACACGTGACTGTGTAAGTACTTGACCGTGGTTCGGCAATGGTTTCTGAGAAATCAACTTGAGTGATTTACAATCAGACCGGCCACGGGTTGCTTATCCCAGCGGCAGAACCAGAAGAAGATCTGCAGCGCGGTCGTGCATTCGATCGCTGGGTTGAAGCAGATCCTCAGACGTGAACGGGCACGCACCGATCGCTCGGGAATGGAATTTTCCCTGCTAACGCTCACGTCAGACCAGCCGGATACCCGGGAAGCGGTTCTTGATTTTTTGGTTGAGATCATGCGGCAACGTTTGCGGGAAACGGATGAGATCGGCTGGGTCGCTGATGATCGGATTGCCGCCGTATTGCCATACACTCACCCAGGCAGTGCTGTCTGGCTGGCGGACGAGATCTGCAGCCTGCTTCCCGATGGTGTGCCGCGTCCCCAATCCGAAGTGTATGTTTATCCCGCCGATTCCGAGCATGATCAGCCGCCCGACCCATCACAAGATCATCGCATCGGCCCAACCGAGACGGGCAACGCCTCCTCGGAGATCACTGTAGTTCGGCCGATGGATTCGCTATTCATTCAGGCGATGCCGAAATGGAAACGGTTGATGGACATTGTCCTGTCGGGTATCGCCTTGTTGGTTTCGTTACCGTTGATGTTGCTGATCACGATCGGCATCAAATGGATGTCCCCGGGTCCCATCTTGTTCAAACAAAAACGGACCGGCTTGGGTGGAAGCGTCTTTGAAATCTACAAATTTCGGACGATGTCAGTCGATGCGGAGCATCAATTGAGCGATTTGTATGATGCAAATGAGAACGACGGGCCGGCATTCAAGATGAAACAGAGATCCGCGGATCACTGGAATCGGTCGGTTCTTACGAATGACTAGCCTGGATGAATTGCCACAATTCTGGAATGTGTTTCTTGGAGACATGTCACTGGTCGGCCCGCGACCTCTGCCCTGCCATGAATCGGATGCGTGTGCGCCTTGGCATCTGCGGCGGTTGGATGTGAAACCTGGAATCACCTGCATTTGGCAAGTCAGCGGACGGTCTTTGGTCCGATTTGATCAGTGGATGCGGATGGACATTGACTACGTTCGTTCGCAATCTTTGTGGGGTGATATCGGCATCCTGTTTCGAACCGTTTGGGCCGTCGCATCGCGGCGAGGTGCTCAATAGGTCGGCAACGAAAATTCTAGAATGCGGAAACGATTGGCCGCGTCAAAGGTTAAACATATGGCACAAACCGTAAACATCGAAGGCTCTGGCAAAGCGTTTTTTTTGTCGTTCATCGGCTGTTTGCTGATCGTTTCGCTGCCCATCAAGAACGTCGCGTATCTGGCCGCGCCGGCGTATCTTGGCATGCAAATAGACCGTGGTCAAAGCCGCTGCGCGGTCCGCACGTTCCTGATCGCGACCGGATTGCTGTTCGTTTCCTCGCTCTCGCTGCTGTGGACCAGCTTTGCCGGTGACGAGGTCAACGTTCCGGGAATGTTATTGGCGATGGTCAGTTATCTGTCGTTCGTGGTGATCCTTGCCGAACAATCGAACAAGTTGATTGACGATCGGTTGTTTCGCAAATTTGTCGTGGTTGCCAGTTGGTTTGTCATTCTGCAATCACTGATAGGGTTTGTCCAATATGTGGTCAGCCGAAATCCAGATGCGGTCTGCGGAACGTTTGGATTGTTTGAGTTTTTGACCGGTAATATTTCGATCACGCAGGTCTATTTCACGTTCACGATGTTTTCGATGATCTTGTTGCTACTTGTCGCGCCGCTGAGCGGCTTGACTATCGTGGCGATTTTGCTTGGCATGACTACCTGCGCACTGGCGCAATCAGGACACCAAACCATCTTTTTTATTGGTAGCCTGATGGCACTGGGAATGACCAGAATCACCCGACCGACCACCGCGATGATGACCGTTACGGTGGCCGGCATTGTCTTTGCCGTTTCGTTGGCCGCCTTTCCTCGTTCGATCGACCTTACTCGGGCTTGGTTCGACAAGGTCTTCTATGATTCCCAGTCGCCCAAACGAATGGCCGTCGAGGGCGGCATCGAAACACTGAGCAACCTCAAGAATCTGGCGATGGGGACAGGCCTAGGGCAATTCTCGAGCCGCGCCGCGCTGATCACGTCGAACGACTATTTGCAGGTCTCGTTGCCGGCCTTCATGGTTGGAGTCTCGAGCGATCACGCCAAATTCATCGCGCCGGCAACAAGAGTCTTTCAGGAAGTCGGTGAAGGAAGCGCGATTTCAAAACCCTATTTTTCTTGGCTTAGTTTCTTGGTCGAGTTGGGCGTGTTTCAATTTGCGATCCTGTTGGCAATCCTTGGTTACGCCTTTGCACAAAATTGGCGATTGATGAGCAACCGATTGGGATCGGTCGCCAGGATTGGCTTCGTAGCGAATGTGGGCCTCATATTCTTTCTGCTCTGCTGCACCATTGAAAACTATGCCGAGTTTCCGCAAGCTACTTTCATCCCGTTCTTGCTTTACATCGCCGTGCTTTCGAAAGCAAAAACCGAACTTTCGCAACAACAGCAGTTCGCGTCGAACCATTCCTTGGCTTGACCGGTATTCTGAAAATGCCTTATCACTTCGGATGGCACCGAGTTTGCAAACCACTAACAAAAACAGATTTTGAACAAACATTTAAGAAGATGCGCGGCTTTCATACGCAGTAACTACACTCAGCTATTACATATATTTTTACTATCATTGAGGATTGCAACGTGAGTAGAAAAATCGATCTCGATCGGCCGGTACTGGTCGCTGGCGGTGGCGGATTCATCGGCGGTCATCTGGTCGCAGATTTACAGGCGCGCGGGCACAAGCACGTTCGCAGTGTCGACATCAAGCCACTGCAACAGTGGTATAACGTTTCGGACCGTGCCGAAAACGTTGTCGCGGACCTGTCATTGATCGAGAACTGTAAGGGCGCGTGCGAAGATGTGCATGACATTTACAATCTCGCCTGCGATATGGGCGGCATGGGCTTCATCGAAAACAACAAAGCGCTTTGCATGCTTTCGGTCTTGATCAATACGCATTTGTTGATGGCAGCGCAACAGGCTCGCGCGGTCCGCTATTTTTACGCCAGTAGCGCGTGTGTCTACAACGCAGAAAAACAGGTCAATCCAGATGTCATTCCGTTGAGGGAAGAAGATGCCTATCCGGCGCTTCCGGAGGATGGTTATGGTTGGGAGAAACTCTTCTCCGAGAGAATGTGCCGACATTTCTTAGAGGATTTCGGACTGGAAACTCGAGTTGCCCGATTCCACAACGTGTATGGCCCGTTTGGTACCTGGGATGGAGGCCGCGAAAAAGCGCCAGCAGCCATGTGTCGAAAAGTGATCGAAGCGTTGGAGAGCGGCAATCACAAAATTGAAATCTGGGGCGATGGTAAGCAAACACGAAGCTTCACGTATATTGACGATTGCCTTTCCGGTATCCAACGAATCATGAATAGTGATCTGTCCGATCCGGTCAATTTGGGTTCCAGCGAGCTGACGACGATCAATGGTTTGGTCGATATCGTGGAATCGATCGCGGGCATTCAGCTGGAACGCACTTACAATCTAGCGGCCCCCAAGGGTGTGAACGGCCGCAACAGTGACAATACGATGATTCAACGCGAACTCGGCTGGGAACCCTCGGTCCGGCTGCGCGATGGAATGGAGCTGACCTTTGAGTGGATTAAGAGTGAATTTGAAAAACGAGCTGTCAACAATACGGTCGATAGCGACTCAGTTGCCGCACCATCGTAGTGGATTTGCAAAGACCAAGCACACGGCACCGAAACGGTTGCCGCATCGTTCCCTCCTGTTCTAAAGCCGCACGGATAGCAAGTGAGTCTTAATGTACGATCAAGCTGTCGATCAATCTGATGTTGCGACTGCCACAGCGTCTTCGACGCCATCGACGGTTTGGCCCAAGCGAGCCAACGTGATCGGTGTGATGGTCAGTTGCGTGGACTACGACACGGCCGTTTCCAGCATCCTTGATGCAGCTCGTAGCGAACAATATGGAGTGGTATCGTGCCAAGCGGTCCACGCTGTCGTGACCGCGAGCGGCGACCGTTTCTTACGAGAGCAGGTCAATCGTTTTTCCATGATCACACCCGACGGACAACCTGTCCGCTGGGCACTGAACTTATTACATGGAGCGAGGCTGCGTGAACGGGTCTACGGCCCAGAGCTAACCCTGCGAGTCTGTCAGGCTGCAGCGGCACAGGGCGTTCCAATCTACCTGTACGGTGGAAGCGAAAAGACGCTCGAGGCGCTCGAACAACGATTGTACGAACTGTTCCCCGAGCTCACGATTGCCGGATCAGAATCTCCGCCATTTCGCGATCTAACCGGAGCAGAGAATCAGGCTGCCTGTGAACGAATCAACCGTAGTGGCGCGAAGATCCTGCTGATTGGACTTGGCTGTCCCAAGCAAGACTTTTTTGCTGCTAACAATGCTGATCGCGTCCAAGCCGTCCAAATGTGCGTCGGAGCCGCATTCGATTTTCACGCTGGAGCAAAGCCGATGGCTCCCGCTTGGATGCAAAGAAACGGCTTGGAGTGGCTCTACCGGCTCTCCTGTGAGCCACAACGACTGTGGAAACGCTACCTTGTTACCAATACGATATTCTGTATCAAGCTAGTGGTATCAGCTCCCGCGGCCCTTTGGTATCGATTCAAGCCATGAGTTACTCTCCAACAGATTCGTCGCCGACATACTGAACTCGCTAGCCGGTCGTGCGACAGGCCATTGATCATCTTTCCGATCCAACCACATCCTGGAAGGCGCGATTGAGTCTTGCAATCCGCGTGTCGGTGGTCAATGTTTCGAGCGCCAGTTCCCGGCCGCTTCTGCCGCGGCGTGCGGCTTCCCTGGGATCGTCTGCGACCGATTGCATCGCCCGTACCAGTCCCTGGATAACGACCTCTGGAGTTGATCCTTTGACCGGGTAGCTGTTGTTCTCGTTCAATCGCTCGGCCATGTCTCCGAGTGTCAAGGAAATGATCGGTTTGGCGGCAATCATGGCCTCCAAGACGATTGGATTGAATATGTTTCCACAGAGCGGAGTATGGACAAGAGAATCGGCGGACTTGAGCATCTGCATCCAGTCGGTCCGGGAAGGATAGCCCCAGAAAACAACGCGATCCTCGATCCCAAGTTGTCTGACAAGTTGCTCCAATTCTGCCTGTTGTGGTCCCTCGCCGACGACCCAATAGCGAGCGTTTGGGATTTCCAATCGATGAAAGGCATGTAGCGCCAAATGGACTCCCTTGGCAGGAATCAGGCCCGTCATCGAGGCAAAGTAAACCATCGCAGGATCGAGGCCCGATGACATTGGTTCGACCGACTCGATGATGTCGATGGCATCATCGTCGATGATTGTATGCTCCATCATCATCATTGGGGGGCGGGCGATTCGATTCAGCTCCGTGACCGTCTTATCGGAGCCGGCAATGACCAGTGCCGTCCTGCGTACCGTTTGTCGCCACAACGGATCATATCGACCGATCCTCAGCAAGTTGTCCTTGAGAAACTCCCACCAGCGACCGCCCGCTCCAATGCCTTTGCGAAACGCTTTTGGTATGGTCTCGCCGCCTTCGGCGCTCCATACGAACGGGATCGGCAAGAAAGAGAAAAGACTCGGTGACCAATATCGACCAAATGTTGCATGGAAAGCCAGGTCGAAATCGTGCTCTCGATGGAGACGCTTGGCCTGTGAATAGACACACCATTGCCATAGATAATAGTGGATTTGAATGTACAACCCATTGGCGTTTCTAACCTTCAAAGCGCAAGGAAATTGGTAATAGACAAATCGCACCCGAGGTTGCGGATTCATTGCCAGCTCGCGCTCAATTGCATCGCGTTGGCCAGCGTCGGTCACCACCCAAACGTCATGAATCTTACCCAGACCAATTGCGGTATACCAACCAATTCCAGGCTCCGAACCACGATTCGGTTCACAAGCGTAGGCGGAGATCAGAATCTTCATCGCTAACCTAACCCCAACTGTCCCGGCCAGCCTACCAAGACAGAACCACCGGTTGACCAAACCGCAATGCTTCTTGGCAACTGACTGCCAACCCACGATTGACTCAGACGCGGTCGCGAATCCCGGCTGCTAGCGCTGTGGCGCTGACAACGGCGACAAGGTCTCGATAGGCACCTTTCAAATTTCACGGATCTGTTCTGGTCACTGCTAATTGATTCATTTTCAAGAAGTCAAATCCCAATCCATGGCCGAACCACCTTACCAAAACGTCAACCCGGCTTGAGGATGGCTAGCGACCGTTTGCGCCAACATCTGGATGTTGCGATGACGGTTGACGCGAATCCAGATGAATCACGAACACGCTTTCAAGAATTTTCCTTCAATACCTTAGCTAGGCCACACACGGCGTCAACGCGGAACCTGGGCGAACTCGGCGTTCTCGGACTTTCCGCCCACCGCGTGCTAACTTGCTGTGATGAGTTGCAAGGATTCATTGACCTTGTGACGCAGCCACACGACTCGCCGGAGCTCGTCATGGGCTCAGGCAGACCGCAGTTGGCTCGAGGCTGGGATCTGGCAAGACCCATCCAAACAAACGAGTCAGCGAGCAGCGGTTCACGAACATCAATACGCGGTTAGGAATATAGGGCGGACAAAATTGAAGACATTTTTTCTTTCTTCGCTTCATACCTTAGAATTGATTGAGCAGGAATATTTGACTGCCGAGCCACACCCTTTCTGGACTCCCATTTTTCGATCAGCTCGGCCAGCTCCGCAACCATCGACTCTCTTGTTTGAGCTCTCAAAATCTGGACGTTATCACAGTCCTTTAAGCAGCTTGCAACCCCGCCAAAGGAAGTGGTCACGACGGGCACTCCAAGCGATGCGGCCTCCATGCATGCTCCTGCCTCGCTGTCATGCAAGGAAGGCAAAATGAATGCGTCGGACGATTGTACTTTCCTCAGCAAATCCACCCGAGAAACCCGCCCCCTCAGTTGGCAGACCTGGCTCACACCATACTCGTCGATTAACCGTTGCAGCCTGTGTCTGTCCTCGCCATCACCATAAACACTGATCAAGAAGTCACGACGCTGAACGCGGGCAGCAGCTTCAATGAGCATGTCAACACCTTTCCACCCCAACATTCTGCAGGCAACCACCAGCTGTAAAGTACGATCATCCATTTTCGGATCCTGACCAATTTCATCCAATAGTGAATCTGGACAGACGATACCAGGTATCACAGAGACACGATCAAAGCTAGCGAAACCGTTATCTGATAACCATTTGCGACCGTCATCTGCGGCAGCAATCACATGCGAACAATTCGCGTAACACAAATGCAGTAACGGATTGTATGCCGATCCAGCGATGATCGCCGATCGCAATCGTTCTTTTAAGCGAGAGCGATATCGATGTTTGCAATAGAATTCGTGGGGTGCCCGACCGACTCCTCCCACAGGCCCCCATAGCGTATGTTTAGCGGGTATAAACAAACTCAATACGGGATAGATAGCGGCAACCCATGTCGTTACATGACAGATGTCAAATTTTTCGTTCTTGGAACGCAATTTAAGATACACACGCGAATGCCATAGCATGTAGTGAAGAAACATTCCAAACGGAATGCGAGGCAAGAAAGCGTCCAAAAATCCGAGACTCAGAAATTCACATTTTGCTTCGAGCTGTACCTGCGGTGACTCGATGATGTCTGTAGCATAGCGCGCTTGAGTGTAAATCGTAGTGTCTGCATACTCCGCATGGATTCTACTAAAACACCATCCCACAGCCTCCTCCGAACCCATGGTTGGATGGCAGTTATAGGCGACAACTAAATGCTTAATATTTTTGTTCATTCTCAGCGATTAACCAACTCCGTTGCCTGCATGGACTGAGAATGTCTCGATCTTGCCAGTCACTCAATTTTTATTTTGAAATTTTGGACCACATCCCCGTCGCACCGTTCCGCATTGAGCCTATTGGCAACGCACCTGTTGCCGCTCGGGTTTTTCCAACTCCCAGCTTCGCGTCGATCTGTTTTCCGTAACCTGGCATGCGATTGGCAAAGCATTCACCGTCGGACTCGGGCTGCTGGCTATTGAATCGCAGCACACAGCCCAGCAGGTCCCGCAGGCAAAGCAATGATCGATTACGCGTTACCGCCGATGGCGCACGTTGACCAGCGTAGTCAGGACGAGGCCTCTGGACAACTTGCGTTTGGCTTAGCGGTCGATCAGAGAATGGGGTCCTTTCATCCGTACTGATCGCGAGGTCGAAAAGCTGCTCATCGAAATGCCGGCAGTTGCGCAAAACGCGGTTTCAAGTTCGTGGAATCTATTGGTTGTGCTGCATCTGAGACGAACTACGATGTTCAGAACGGTTGTCATGCAGTTATGACACTTCGTCAATAGGAGAAAACAAGGTTTCGGTATGTCTTGGGCAGACAAGGTCACTCCTGTCTTGTATCGCTGGTCAAAACAAATGCCCTGGCTGCGATCATCGTACCACGGACTAAGGCAAGCCAAAAAATTGCTTCCGGGCAGAAAAAGCGTGCCTGGGCCAGTCGAATCTATCCTCGATTTGGAAGACATTCTCAATACGAGCGAAGGCGAAATCGCTGGAGTCCTTGATCACGCTCCGCTACGCGAAGCTTGGTCAGAGACAAGAGTGCTTCCCCGCAGCATTGATTCGGAATCTCACTGGAAGTTTACGCAGTACGCAACCTGCGAGCATCCAGCAACGTTTGTACTGACTCTCTCCAATGGCAGAGCTTGCGGCGCTGGCAGCGTGATTACGAGAGACAACAAGGTTTTGCTGCCGGTTTCACCCTACATCGAGAAGGGCGCTATGCGAGAAGTTTCGACGATCATCCGATCTCTCGCATGGTGGGCCTACCAAAACCGCAGAAACTGCACGGCAGGGCGTTGCTGCTGGCCGCATCGGCAGGGCGTGGCTTTTACCATTGGATGTACGATGTTCTGCCTCGGCTGCAAATCTTTCGTGATGCGAACATGACGCTTGAGAGTGTCGATCATGTGGTTGTCAATCATTATGTCAGCAGCTTCCACATGGAAACCTTGTCGAAGCTTGGAGTACCGAGGAGCAAGATCCGGCAGCTCGAAAATGCTGAGCATATTCAGGCGGACGAACTGATCGTGCCTTCTTTGCCTGGGAATACGGGCCAAGTACCGCGATGGGCGTGCGAGTTTCTGCGACGGGAGTTTTTGTCTTCCAAAGAGAGGATTCAAACCCTCACAAACAGGAAGATCTACATCTCTCGGACGAAGGCGGGGCATCGACAGGTTGAAAACGATGATGAAATCATCAGGCTCTTACAGCAATTTGATTTCCAAGTTGTTCACCTCGAAGACCGCCCTATTTCGGAGCAAGCTGAATTGATGTCGCAGGCCGACGTCGTCGTCTCCCCACATGGAGCGGGGCTTGGAAACATCGTTTTCTGCCAACCCGGTACAAGGGTGATTGAGCTTTTTCATCACAGTGCTGTGAACGTCATGTTCTGGACGATTGCGAACGCCATGGAACTGGATTACACATACGTGCTTTCCGAAGGACCAAGGCCGGAGCGGTACGTTCAACCCCTACTTGAATACAGACAACATGCGTTTCGATTTGGATGTACTGAAGAAGTCTCTACGGCTCGCCGGGGTAGACTCTTAAGGCCATTGTGCGAATCGATACGCCAAGTTTGTGAGACCAAGCCATGGCAATCCAAGCAGCCAGGGGGCTTCCTGCAGATCTGAAAGCATGCGATCTGGATGACTTTGTGAAGATTGTCTGCGGGTCGCTTGAATTCACGAACCGATTGGATAGCATTAGATAATTGCATTGAATCGGCGGCCTGGGTGGTTTGGGAAATATGATTAGGAAAGGCATGCGTCAGCGGTCAGCCAATAGATCTCTGCGCCGACAAAAAGTCGCGAAGAAACTCATTCACGGGGTTCCGCCCCTCTGTGGAGAAGTTGGAGCAACGAGTCGTTTTGGCGGTCAGTTTTGCCGCGGCTGGCGAGTTTCTGGGAACGGCCAACGGAAGCCAGTTAAGCAATCCAACCTCCCTGGAGTTTGGCCCAGACCAAAGGTTGTATGTCTCGCAGCAAAATGGGGTGATCAAGGCCTTCTCGATTGGGATCCAGGATGGCAGTTACTTTGCTGCGGCGGAGGAGGAGTTGCTATTAGCTCAGGGCGTTGGCATCGTCCAGTCGATCCAGAACCATAACGATGATGGGTCACCAATTTCGATTTCCGATCGTCAAGTAACTGGATTGGTGGTCGCAGGCACCGCGGCGAATCCGGTTCTCTACATCTCATCGAGTGATCCTCGCACCGCGGCGGCCGGCGAGGTGAATCTCGACACGAATTCGGGAGTGATTACGCGGGTAACCAAATCGGCAGGGCAATGGGATGCCGTCGATATCATCCGCGGTCTACCCCGGTCGGAAGAGAATCACTCGATCAACGGAATGCACCTGAGCGTTGACGAGACGAAACTGCTGGTCACGGTTGGCGGTAACACCAACAACGGTGCACCATCACAGTTCTTTTCCTACACCGGCGAGTACTCATTATCGGGCACCGTGTTGGAAGTCGATCTGACGGATATTGAAAGTCGCCCGATCCTGACCGATCCTGCCGGCGGACAGAATGGGCTGGCCCGGAATTATGTATACGACCTCCCCACGCTGGACGATCCTTCGGTACCAAACGACGGTGTTCGCGAGGACGCCAACGGGCTCGATGTCGCGGGACCATGGGGCGGGAATGATGGCTTCAACATGGCGATTCTTCCTGCGGACGCTCCTTTGCGGATCTTTGCCGATGGCTTTCGAAACCTCTACGACTTGGTGATGACCGAGCAAGGAAAGCTATACACCGTTAACAATGGTTCGAACTCGAATCTTGGTGGCGACCCGATCACGGTCGATGGGCAGGCAACCAGTCAGCCCAACGACGGTGGCATCGGCGACCCCGAACCCTTGTTCTTGATCGAAGACGGTGGTTACTATGGGCATCCCAATCCATCACGCTCAAATCAGGATCTGGCTTGGACGGTCTACAACGATAATGGGAACCCCGATGATTCGGTTTCGCCGAACAGCATTTCCGATCTGTCATCTCGGGTTCCAGCCGCGATCGACATAACGCCCGGTTTCATCATTGCCCCCTCGTTGTTCACGGGCGACCCGACCAGGCTGATGCAAAGTGGTATTCGCATTCCACGGACAAGTGCTCAGAGCAACACGCTGGTCAACGTAGGGTCATCCAGTAATGGCTTAGTGGAGTACACCGGGGACGCATTCGATGGCGAGCTAAAAGGTGACCTGTTGGTCGCACAATTCAATGGAAACGTTGGGCGACTTAACCTAAGTGCCGATGGCACCGCGGCGACCTACGAGACGATCCCGGGATTGAGTGGCCTATCGACTCCGCTGGACGTGACAATTGGTCCCAATGGATCGGTTTGGGTCGCGGAAGTTGGAGGTGACTTTGTCAAAGCATTCATTCCCTCAGACACGGTCTTGCCCGATGACCAAGATTTCGACAACGACGGCATCTTGAACGCCGTCGATCCGTTCGTCCGCGATGCCAGCAATGGCGGTGAAGTGCTTTTGTTTCCTGGTCAAACGTTGCTGTGGGACTTTGATGCCAACCAGGACAGTAATCTTCCTGGCGCCAACGGGTATGGCGGCGGGCTCACCGGCGTGATGATCGATGGAACCACCGACTTCGAGCAATTTTTCCAGTCGGCCTCGAGCAATCCCGGCCAAGATCTCCAACTCGACAACGTTAAGTTCATCACGGCGGCCGGCGGGGGCACAACCGTGGTGGAGTACGCTTCGAATGGGGACGCCTCGCAATCACAAAATGATGGCGAATTCCTGTTTCACACCGGCCTAACCTTAGAAGGCTCTGTTGATGCGTTCACGACGAAGTGGACGATCTACAACCCCGGTACTTCCGTCGTTGCGGGCGACGGCGGATTGACCGGACCATCGCAACAAATCGGAGGTTACCTCGGCACGGGTGATCAAAGCAACTTCTTGAAGATCGTTGCAGCTAAAGGGGCAGTCGATGGATTTCAAATTGTTTTGGAAGAGAACGATGTGCCGCTGTTCACGGACACGATTGAGACACCTGGTCTTTTCGATGTCGCGCCTGAAGATGGCAAACAAATTTTCTTTGAGTTAAAATTCAACCTTGTTGAAGCCACTGCAACCCCGACGATCACATACGAGACGGCAACCGGGGAAGCGGTCATTAGCGGCACGCAGATCGCACTTGTGGGAACCACATTGCTGGACGTGATCAACGGCCAGTACACTGTTCAAGGTCAGCAGTCGGGCGTGGCGATCGGACTGTTTTCGACCAACCGCGGGCAGCCCGGGGGGGCCAACGCGTTCCAAGCGATCTTTGATGGCATCGAGGTCATCGCAGTCGGAAGTCGAAGTGGCACGCCTCTTTACCGTGTGAACACGGGTGGTCCTGAGCTTGCTTCCTTGGATGGTGGTCCGCTCTGGACGGGCGACACCTGGGATAACAACAGCGTTTATCTCTCCAATGCAGGTAGCAACAACTTGTTTGGCGATGCTGGACTCGATCCGGGACCGACGGTACCGGTGAGTGTTCCGGGGGCGATTTTCGATAGCGAACGTTGGGACGGCTTGGGGGGTGCCGAGATGGCGTGGTCCTTTCCGGTACCTGAGGCTGGCGAATACGAAGTCCGGCTGTACCTGGGGAACTCCTTCAGCGGGACAAGTGCTTCGGGTCAACGAATCTTTGATGTAGCGATCGAGGGGTCTGTTCCGAGCAACCTGAATGACATCGATCTCTCCGATCAACTTGGTCACCATGTCGGTGGCCTGTTCTCCAACGTGGTGACGGTCAGCGACGGCACGCTGAACATCGACTTCTTGCACGTGGTCGAGAATCCCTTGGTCAACGGGATCGAAATCATCCAACTCGGCAGCAGCACCCCGCCCGCTCCTGTGGTTTCGATTGTGGGTGGTTCACCCTCAGTGGTCGAAGAGGACGTTGAATTCCAAACGTCGTTGCAGACCGACATCGCGGTTCCCAGTGGCGAGACGGTATTGGTCTCGTTTGAGATTGTCTCCTCGGGCGCGACGCCCAAGTCACTACGAGTACCTGTCGCCAACGGCCTCCTATTCGGCAGGGGTCTACAGCGACAGCCTCGAGATCGTCAGTGGTGCATCAAGTGGGACGATCACGGTCAACATTTTGGAAGATGCGGCTTTAGAGCCTAGCGAGTCCTACACGATCAACCTGATCAGTGTCAGTAGTAACGCTGAGCTCGGAGTTAGTACTGCGACGGTGACGATCCAAGATGATGATACACCGGTCGCAACGGCGGACTTGAGTCTGTCACAATCGATTTCGGATCTGACACCGAGTGTCGGCGAGAACATCGCGATCACGTTGACGGTCAGCAATGGTGGCAGCGACAACGCCACCGGGGTGACGGTCCAGGATCTGTTACCAGCGGGCCTGTCGTACACCGGCGACACTGGTGGTGGCAGCTATGACGCAGTGACGGGGATTTGGAACCTTGGTGCGTTGGCTTCGGGCGGCAATGCTCTGTTAACGATCTTTGCGGATGTTCAAAGCAGTGGTGTGCTGACGAACTACGCCCAGGTTTTGAGTTCGAACCAGTCCGATCCCGATTCAACCGCGGGTGACAACTCGGATGGTGATGACGACGACACGACCGAGTCGGTGGTCGTGCCAGTAATACCGGTCGTTTCGATCATCAGTGGATCGCCGACGGTGACCGAATCGAATGTTCAGCTACAAGTCTCTTTGTTGACCGATGTCACCGTCCCGAATGACCAGACGGTGACGGTAACGTTTGAGATCGCTCCCGGGGAAGCAACGCCCCTAAGCGATTACGAATTTTTGTCTCCCACCGCGAGCTATTCCCCTGGGACTGGAATCTACAGTGACTCCATTGTGATTGCCGGCGCATCTTCGGACGCAACGATCACGATCCACTTGCTGGAGGACACGGACGTAGAGTCGACTGAAACATTCACGATCAACCTGACCGGGGTGAGCAGTAACGCCGAGCTTGGCGTCAGCACCGCGACCGTAACGATCCAAGATGATGATGGTCTCGTTTCCACGCCTCTTTACCGTGTGAACACGGGTGGTCCTGAGCTTGCTTCCTTGGATGGTGGTCCGCTCTGGACGGGCGACACCTGGGATAACAACAGCGTTTATCTCTCCAATGCAGGTAGCAACAACTTGTTTGGCGATGCTGGACTCGATCCGGGACCGACGGTACCGGTGAGTGTTCCGGGGGCGATTTTCGATAGCGAACGTTGGGACGGCTTGGGGGGTGCCGAGATGGCGTGGTCCTTTCCGGTACCTGAGGCTGGCGAATACGAAGTCCGGCTGTACCTGGGGAACTCCTTCAGCGGGACAAGTGCTTCGGGTCAACGAATCTTTGATGTAGCGATCGAGGGGTCTGTTCCGAGCAACCTGAATGACATCGATCTCTCCGATCAACTTGGTCACCATGTCGGTGGCCTGTTCTCCAACGTGGTGACGGTCAGCGACGGCACGCTGAACATCGACTTCTTGCACGTGGTCGAGAATCCCTTGGTCAACGGGATCGAAATCATCCAACTCGGCAGCAGCACCCCGCCCGCTCCTGTGGTTTCGATTGTGGGTGGTTCACCCTCAGTGGTCGAAGAGGACGTTGAATTCCAAACGTCGTTGCAGACCGACATCGCGGTTCCCAGTGGCGAGACGGTATTGGTCTCGTTTGAGATTGTCTCCTCGGGCGCGACGCCCCAAGTTCAACTACGAGTACCTGTCGCCAACGGCCTCCTATTCGGCAGGGGTCTACAGCGACAGCCTCGAGATCGTCAGTGGTGCATCAAGTGGGACGATCACGGTCAACATTTTGGAAGATGCGGCTTTAGAGCCTAGCGAGTCCTACACGATCAACCTGATCAGTGTCAGTAGTAACGCTGAGCTCGGAGTTAGTACTGCGACGGTGACGATCCAAGATGATGATACACCGGTCGCAACGGCGGACTTGAGTCTGTCACAATCGATTTCGGATCTGACACCGAGTGTCGGCGAGAACATCGCGATCACGTTGACGGTCAGCAATGGTGGCAGCGACAACGCCACCGGGGTGACGGTCCAGGATCTGTTACCAGCGGGCCTGTCGTACACCGGCGACACTGGTGGTGGCAGCTATGACGCAGTGACGGGGATTTGGAACCTTGGTGCGTTGGCTTCGGGCGGCAATGCTCTGTTAACGATCTTTGCGGATGTTCAAAGCAGTGGTGTGCTGACGAACTACGCCCAGGTTTTGAGTTCGAACCAGTCCGATCCCGATTCAACCGCGGGTGACAACTCGGATGGTGATGACGACGACACGACCGAGTCGGTGGTCGTGCCAGTAATACCGGTCGTTTCGATCATCAGTGGATCGCCGACGGTGACCGAATCGAATGTTCAGCTACAAGTCTCTTTGTTGACCGATGTCACCGTCCCGAATGACCAGACGGTGACGGTAACGTTTGAGATCGCTCCCGGGGAAGCAACGCCCCTAAGCGATTACGAATTTTTGTCTCCCACCGCGAGCTATTCCCCTGGGACTGGAATCTACAGTGACTCCATTGTGATTGCCGGCGCATCTTCGGACGCAACGATCACGATCCACTTGCTGGAGGACACGGACGTAGAGTCGACTGAAACATTCACGATCAACCTGACCGGGGTGAGCAGTAACGCCGAGCTTGGCGTCAGCACCGCGACCGTAACGATCCAAGATGATGATGGTCTCGTTTCCACGCCTCTTTACCGTGTGAACACGGGTGGTCCTGAGCTTGCTTCCTTGGATGGTGGTCCGCTCTGGACGGGCGACACCTGGGATAACAACAGCGTTTATCTCTCCAATGCAGGTAGCAACAACTTGTTTGGCGATGCTGGACTCGATCCGGGACCGACGGTACCGGTGAGTGTTCCGGGGGCGATTTTCGATAGCGAACGTTGGGACGGCTTGGGGGGTGCCGAGATGGCGTGGTCCTTTCCGGTACCTGAGGCTGGCGAATACGAAGTCCGGCTGTACCTGGGGAACTCCTTCAGCGGGACAAGTGCTTCGGGTCAACGAATCTTTGATGTAGCGATCGAGGGGTCTGTTCCGAGCAACCTGAATGACATCGATCTCTCCGATCAACTTGGTCACCATGTCGGTGGCCTGTTCTCCAACGTGGTGACGGTCAGCGACGGCACGCTGAACATCGACTTCTTGCACGTGGTCGAGAATCCCTTGGTCAACGGGATCGAAATCATCCAACTCGGCAGCAGCACCCCGCCCGCTCCTGTGGTTTCGATTGTGGGTGGTTCACCCTCAGTGGTCGAAGAGGACGTTGAATTCCAAACGTCGTTGCAGACCGACATCGCGGTTCCCAGTGGCGAGACGGTATTGGTCTCGTTTGAGATTGTCTCCTCGGGCGCGACGCCCCAAGTTCACTACGAGTACCTGTCGCCAACGGCCTCCTATTCGGCAGGGGTCTACAGCGACAGCCTCGAGATCGTCAGTGGTGCATCAAGTGGGACGATCACGGTCAACATTTTGGAAGATGCGGCTTTAGAGCCTAGCGAGTCCTACACGATCAACCTGATCAGTGTCAGTAGTAACGCTGAGCTCGGAGTTAGTACTGCGACGGTGACGATCCAAGATGATGATACACCGGTCGCAACGGCGGACTTGAGTCTGTCACAATCGATTTCGGATCTGACACCGAGTGTCGGCGAGAACATCGCGATCACGTTGACGGTCAGCAATGGTGGCAGCGACAACGCCACCGGGGTGACGGTCCAGGATCTGTTACCAGCGGGCCTGTCGTACACCGGCGACACTGGTGGTGGCAGCTATGACGCAGTGACGGGGATTTGGAACCTTGGTGCGTTGGCTTCGGGCGGCAATGCTCTGTTAACGATCTTTGCGGATGTTCAAAGCAGTGGTGTGCTGACGAACTACGCCCAGGTTTTGAGTTCGAACCAGTCCGATCCCGATTCAACCGCGGGTGACAACTCGGATGGTGATGACGACGACACGACCGAGTCGGTGGTCGTGCCAGTAATACCGGTCGTTTCGATCATCAGTGGATCGCCGACGGTGACCGAATCGAATGTTCAGCTACAAGTCTCTTTGTTGACCGATGTCACCGTCCCGAATGACCAGACGGTGACGGTAACGTTTGAGATCGCTCCCGGGGAAGCAACGCCCCTAAGCGATTACGAATTTTTGTCTCCCACCGCGAGCTATTCCCCTGGGACTGGAATCTACAGTGACTCCATTGTGATTGCCGGCGCATCTTCGGACGCAACGATCACGATCCACTTGCTGGAGGACACGGACGTAGAGTCGACTGAAACATTCACGATCAACCTGACCGGGGTGAGCAGTAACGCCGAGCTTGGCGTCAGCACCGCGACCGTAACGATCCAAGATGATGATGGTCTCGTTTCCACGCCTCTTTACCGTGTGAACACGGGTGGTCCTGAGCTTGCTTCCTTGGATGGTGGTCCGCTCTGGACGGGCGACACCTGGGATAACAACAGCGTTTATCTCTCCAATGCAGGTAGCAACAACTTGTTTGGCGATGCTGGACTCGATCCGGGACCGACGGTACCGGTGAGTGTTCCGGGGGCGATTTTCGATAGCGAACGTTGGGACGGCTTGGGGGGTGCCGAGATGGCGTGGTCCTTTCCGGTACCTGAGGCTGGCGAATACGAAGTCCGGCTGTACCTGGGGAACTCCTTCAGCGGGACAAGTGCTTCGGGTCAACGAATCTTTGATGTAGCGATCGAGGGGTCTGTTCCGAGCAACCTGAATGACATCGATCTCTCCGATCAACTTGGTCACCATGTCGGTGGCCTGTTCTCCAACGTGGTGACGGTCAGCGACGGCACGCTGAACATCGACTTCTTGCACGTGGTCGAGAATCCCTTGGTCAACGGGATCGAAATCATCCAACTCGCAGCCAGTGATTCGCCGCCTCAAGTGGACGCGGGGTCCGACGCGACGATCAATGGACCATCGGTCACATCGAATCTTGATGCAGATGTCATCGATGATAGTGACAACGGAGTCGCGCTACGCACCATCTGGAATCTGGTAAGTGGTCCGACAATCGTGAGCTTTGCTGACCCCTACGAGATCGATACGAATGTGACCTTTACCGAAAACGGCGTCTATGTACTTCGCTTGACGGCCGACAATGGTATCGCGGTGGTCCACGATGAAGTCACAATCACGGTCCTGGACGGAAGCTCGGGGCTGATCACGTCACTGAACGTCGTCGACGCGGCGAACGGACAAGACCTCGGTTCGTTGAGTCCGAACCCGCTGGAACCCGGCGACATTCAGTGGGCACCGATCTCGATCACGGCCGATCAAGTGAACAATTTCACTGGCTCGGCCGACGGAACGAGTGGTAGCCCGGCGACGGGTAGTGCAACATTTTTCTACGATGCTGCGACGAACCTGCTGAACTACAGCATCACCTATCAAGGTCTGACCGCCGACCTGACCAACATTCATATCCATGGTCCTGCCAACGCCGGCCAAAGCAACATGGCTCATATCTTCGATGTCTTTTCTGGCACTGACGATGTGATCAACGCTGGTGTCAACCGTCGTAGTGATACGATTTTTGGTTCCGTCAATCTGACCAGCCATACCCACGGCGGGTCCAATCCGACACCAACGCTTGTCGAAGCGCTGAACGCACTGAGTACGGGGCAGGCTTATGTCAACGTGCACAGTGAAGCGTTTCCGATGGGCGAGATTCGTGGCAACGTTCCGGCAGCCGTTGCAGCGCCAGACCCGTTTTTTGATCTTGGCTTCCTGAATGTGTCGGAGCTACGATTCGAACCTACTGTTACTGGCGACGTCGCCAGCGTCAGCTACACGCTTGACGGTGTAGTCGTCGATACCGACAACCTACCGAGCGACGGATTTACCTGGGCAGGGACGAGCGGCAATCACAACTTGGTCGTCACTCCGTACAGCGGTCCTAATGGAACCGGAGTTGTGGGACCAGCTTATACCGTACAGTTTGGCATCCGAGTTGCCGCCGAGCGATCAGACCCGCTTGGCCGAGTGGCAACAGCTAGCTGATGTCCCCTATGCGCAATTCGAGGGACAAGGCGCAGCGGTTAACGGGAAAATCTATATCTTCGGTGGATTCGTTGCGGGATCGCTGAACGTGACAACCCAGGCGGCGGTCTATGACCCGGCGAATGATACTTGGACGTCGATCACCGACGCACCTATTCCGTTGACGCACGCCTCGCATGCGGTCGATGGCGACAAAATCTATGTGCTCGGCGGCTACGTTGGCGATCATCCCGGGGGCAGCACCGATCAAGTCTGGATCTATGACACCGTCAACGACACCTGGACCGCCGGTCCGAGTCTGCCCGCTGACCGCGGCGGCGGTGGCGCCGCGATCCTGGATCGGAAGCTCTATTACTTCGGTGGCGCAACCCGTACTCAAGGTGACACCAGTAGCGCGACGGACCAGCCTCACACTTGGTCGCTCGACCTTGGAGCAACCGACAACCTTGGCGACGACGGCAACAACTGGACACGTCTGGCCGACCTTCCATCGCCACGCAATCACATGGCCGGAGCCGCTTTGGGTCCCTATGTTTACGCCGTGGGGGGCCAGTTCCAGGAAGACGAATTTTCCGGCAATTCCGAACTTGTGCATCGCTATGATCCTACGAATGACACCTGGACGCGAGTCGCCGACTTGCCTCTAGCGATCGGACATATCAGCGCTTCGACGTTTACATCCAATGGCCGCATCTTCGTGGTCACAGGTGTCGCGCAGAATTCAACCTCGACCGACACGATCTTTATGTACGATCCGGCCACCGATACCTGGACCGCACTGCCGCCGGACGCCGGCGCCGTGCTCAGTCGCCAATCTCGGTCCAGATCGACGGCCGCATCTATGTCGTTGGCGGCCAAGAGGACGACGCCAGCATCAACAGACAATACCTACATGCTCGACCTGACGAGTCCTGGTTCGGCCTGGCGTCCATGCCGGCTGCGATGGGTGAAGTCAGCCAGCGGCGTCATCGACGATACGCTGTATCTCGTCGGCGAAGGTAACGATGCAACGCTGGCGTACAACCTGGGTACGGGGCAATGGAGCGATGTTAGCGATCTGGCGAAACGGATCTTCGCGGGCAACCACCACGCCGCCGAGATCATTGACGGGAAGCTCTATTGTTTGGTGGACTAGGCTTTGGCAGCGAGGGCAAGGTTCAGATCTATGACCCGGCGACCGACACCTGGACGCAGGGTGCCAACATTCCTTTCGACACCGGCTCGGCCTCGACGGCCCTGATCGCCGGCAAGGTCTACCTTGCCGGTGGCATCATCGGATGGCTCAACGACGAATCAAGCGGCTGTATATGATCCTGCCACCGACACTTGGACGCTGATTGCCGCCGACTGATCCTGGGTGTAAACCATGCTGCGGGGCAACCGATGGTGTACGTTTCTATCTGTTTGGCGGACGTACCGGCGGAAATAGCGTCGGCGACGGATTCGACTACGTCCAAGTCTATGACCCGTCCACCAATACGTGGACCTCGAGCACTCAGGGTATCATCGCACCGCTCCCTGAACCGCGCGGCGGCACAGGCCGGGCCGTGTATCTGAACGGCGAGTTCTACGTTTTCGGCGGTGAAACCAGCAACAGCCCTGTGGCCACAGCCGCAGCGGTACCTATGACCGGGTCGACATCTACAACCCAACCACCAATACTTGGCGTCTGGGCGTACCGATGCCGACGGCTCGCCACGGCATCTTTCCCACCGAGCACGCTGGTGTGATTTACTTGGCTGGCGGTGGAACGAGTTCAGGTTTCGGACAGAGCAATCTACTGGAAGCCTATTACGTTGACGCGATCTCCAACGGAACGGAATCCGTCACGCAACTCCAGCCCTTGGATACCAACGGCGATGGCAATGTTACCGCGCTCGATGCGCTCGTCGTCATCAACTCGCTCGGTGCAAGCGAATCCGAGTCGCCAGAGAATCGAACGTCGACGTTGCCTAGTTTATATCGATTGGACGCCAATCGGGACGGAAAGGTCACGGCACTGGACGCATTGACAATCATCAACCAGTTAGCAAGGCGGACGCCGATGATGGAATCCGAGTTCGCTGCTGCCAACGACGCCATGGGCCCGTTGAGCTTCGACATTGCGATCAGCAGCTTCGATGATGATGACGATGATCTGTTGTTGTTGATGGCTGAAGACCATGGAAGTTTGAAGCCCGGCTCCAACTGATGGGTCCCGAGCAGCGATAGACGACAAGGATCGGCTGTTTCGATTATCCGATCGGACAGGAGCCTTGCTCATCGACCAACGCTTTCTTTGATCTGTTTATCGCCCTATTTTCAAGTCGTCGGCGGCGACAAAAAGGCAAACCTCATTCCATTCTTCGCAAACCCTTCTCGATCGATGAATCAAATGAGCTGACGTCTTCCAAGTTTGCTAAAATTGAGACCATTCGTTTCCATTTCTTCTTTTTTCGGTCGCCCCGCCATGTACACCACTCGTATTTTCCTACCGGCAATTTTGCTCACATGCGCAGCAGGTCTGATTGGCATGAAAGTCTCCGACCCGCCGGGACGGCAGCTAAAGACCTTTGCGGATTCTTTCTTGGGTACTCTTAACGACGAACAGAAAGCGACCGCGGTGATGGAATTTGATTCACCGCAAAGAGTGGATTGGCATTTCATTCCCAAAAAGACCCGCAAGGGCATGGTCATGCGGGAGATGAACGCGGCACAAAAGACCGCCGCGTTACGACTGGTGCGTGCCGCATTGAGTGAAGCGGGATACAACAAAGCAAGCAAGATCATGCAGCTTGAAGGGGTGCTAAACAAACTGGAAGGGGATGGAGGCAACTGGGAACGGGATCCCGAAAAGTACTACCTCACCATTTTTGGATCACCCAGCAATGACGACGCCTGGGGCCTGAGCTTTGAAGGCCATCATCTCTCGTTGAACTTCGTTTGCCGTGACGGTCAAGTTGTCAACAGCACACCGCAATTCTTTGCCGCAAATCCGGCAACCGTCATGGAGGACGTACCCGGTCCGATCAAACGGGGAACTCGGGTGCTTCGCGATGAGGAACAGATCGGATTCGAACTGGTCAATTCCTTGGAGGACAAGCAGCGCGACCAGGCAATTGTGGCTGATCAAGCCCCCAAGGAAATTCGATTTGCCGGCGACGCCCAAGTTGACGTTGGTGAACCGGAAGGCATCCCGATGAATCAACTCAACGAAACTCAACAGCGTCTGCTGAAGAATCTGGTTTTGACCTATGTGGACGCGGTCGCTGACAAGGTCGCGAAGCGGCGGCGAGAAACGATCGATAGAAACGGTTGGGATAACATTCACTTCGCTTGGGCGGGTGCAACCAAACCGGGGATCGGTCACTACTATCGAATTCGCGGCACCGATTTTCTGATCGAATTCGTCAACACTCAGGCCGACGCCGCGGGCAACCCTGCCAATCACATTCATGCGGTGTGGCGCGATCTGACCGGCGATTTTGACTTGCCCGTCAATTCAGCAAAACCAGATCCGTTGCTCAGTTTTTCTCAATCGATCGATCTACCCATTACGGCGGAAGATTTCCTGAAGTCCTTGACGATCGAGACTGTCAACGTGGAACTGTGGCCGATCATTCAGATGACTGCTCCAGCTTCCTGGAAACGAAAACCAATCCAGCAGTGGCCTGAAAACCAGAGTTTGTTCAATAGCTGGATCTTGCTGTTTGGTCTTGTCCCGGTCAACCTACACTTCTTCGCGATGCAACACGTCACGCCCGGCAAGGGTTTTGCCGAGGCATCATCTTCGATCATCAACAAACATTGGTGTCACGTCCGCGAGGTCACTTCAACCAGCGGTGGTTGTCGCGTTGTTGATACCGTGAGATTCGAATCCAGATTACCCTTGGTCGGCCATCTGCTCAGGCCAGTTTACGAGCTTGTTTTTCGCTATCGCCACAGCAACCTGATCGCTCCATTTGGCGAAACAACCGGATAAAAATACTTCCACGCACCCGAGCGTGTCACCATGAAGATCACGCTTTGGCTTGTCAACCTCCAACCAACCGGCACCCCCGCACCATGAGCAGTCCGAGGTTTCTGAGAGCGGTTTTGCAAGCTCGATGTTTGCGAGATTTGTTCCGGTGTTTCGAAAGCGCTCACTGCTAGCCCCATCGGGTCGAGTACGGCCGACTTCAGGTGTTTTGCAAAAGGCTTGCCCTTAACGTATTCCAAGACATATCCAACCACCGCGATACCAGCGTTGGAGTACTTGGTCTTCGCTGCCGGAGCGAAGACGAGTTGTGTGGTATTCAAACTGGCGACCGTTTCGGCCAGCGAGGGCGCTGAGTCGTCGAAGTAGTTGCCGACCGATGGCTCGCGAACCAGTCCACCGCGATGTGACATCAGCTGACGTAAGGTGATTTCTTCGCCAAATGGATTCGCCGGTCGAAAGTCAGTAACGTACTGGCTAACGGCGATATCTAGGTCCAGCTCACCACGCTCGACCAGCTGCATCACGCCGATTATCAGTAAACAACTTTGACACGGAACCGACCCGATAAACCCGTTCAGCGGTTGCCGCAACGCGTGCCTCTGGATCGGCAACACCAAACCCTTGCGCCAGACGATCTCCTGATAATCCACAATCGCGATTGAAATCGAGCGTAAGTTCTTATCATCGATTTCAGATTCGATCGCGGATTGGACATGGCTTGCCAGTCCTTCGAAGCCAGTTTGCGGCCCAATTGTTTGGCCCACATCTGACTGAGAAACGAATAACGGCAAAACAAGAAACATCGCATACAAGCGAGTTGCTGAACACGCCTTCGGCTCGGGAATCAAGGTTTTCAGAATAGACATGCGCTCGCCTGGGTCGTCGTGGTTGCAGAATACCTATACTACGTCATTGATGACGCGCGTATCACGAGCCGAAAGTTGAATCATGCGAGTTTCCTTGCTACTGTTGCCGATCTCTCTACTGCTGGCCCCAATTTCCTTCGCGGTCGCAGAACAGACACCGTCCGCCCGGATCCAGCAAGTCGAATCGGGACTTGCCTCTGCCGAAAAAGACGACAAGGGTGAACCGGGCCTTGCACTCTTGGACCGTATGAAACATTACGACGTTCCCGGGGTCAGCATCGCAGTCATCGACAACGGAATGATCGCCTGGGCTAAGGGCTACGGGGTGCGTGAGAAAGGAACGGATACGCCGGTCGGAACCGATACGCTGTTTCAGGCCGCGTCGATCAGCAAGCCAGTAACTGCGACTGCAACCTTGCAACTCGTGCAGGAGGGCAAACTCGATCTCGATACCAACGTCAACTCCTATTTGAAGTCCTGGCAGTTACCGGAAAACGAATTCACTACCGATCATCCAGTGACGTTGCGCGGCATCATGACTCATACCGCAGGCTTGTCTGTCTCTGGATTCTTGGGCTATCGTCGCGGTCGGCCGCTGCCGACAACCGTTCAGATTTTGGACGGCGTCGAACCAGCGAACAGCAATCCCGTTCGCGTCATACGCAGGCCGGGCACCAAATGGAGCTATTCCGGAGGCGGCACGACGATCCAGCAGTTGATCTTGGAGGACGTGACTAAGATTGACTTTGCGACTTTGTTGGAACAGCGCGTGCTGCAGCCACTGAAGATGAGCGACAGCACGTTCGCACAGCCGTTGCCGGAGCATCTGGAGGATCGCGCAGTGCGCGCCCAGGGCCGCGGAGTTAAGAGCCGCACGTGGAATGTCTATCCCGAACTTGCCGCCGCCGGGCTATGGACAACGCCCAGTGATTTGGCTCGATTTGCAATTGGAATTCGCAAGGCCTATCGCGGCGAGTCAAACGCCATATTGTCCGGCGAAACCGCAACACAAATGCTGACCCCATCGAAAATCCTTACCGATTCAGGTCAAGCATATGGTCTGGGCCCAATGGTGATCGGGGATGGCGAGACAATGGAATTTTGCCATTCCGGAGGCAACCTTGGATTCCGTTGCAAGATGGTCCTATTTGCCGACTCGGGTGATGGCGCCGTGGTGATGACCAACGGTTTTCGCGGCGGGAATTTGTACCAAGAGATCCTGCACTCGATCGCGACCGCGTACCAGTGGCCAGGGAAACGTTATCGAATCCAGTCGCCAGACGATGACAAAAAGATCGTGCCGAATGAGAACTTGGAGCTGACCGGGGTGCCACCAATTCCGCAGCGAATCGCCGATGCGGCCAGTCGCTACAGTCATACTCGGCAGGCGGGATTCGCCAGTTGGCACCCGACGAAACGTGAAATGCTAGTGAGCACTCGTTTCGCCGATACTTCGCAAATTCATCATTTGAAGATGCCGGGCGGTGCGCGAAAGCAGCTGACATTCTTCAACGAACCTGTACGCGCTGCTTCATTTGAACCCAATCGCGGCAACTATTTTTGTTTCGCGCGATACTGGCGGCGGCGAGTTCTACCAGAACTTTCGCTTCGACGTCGATAGCGGCGACGTCACGCTATTGACCGACGGAGAAAAAAGCAATTCATCCGGTGAATGGTCAAACGGCGGACAGGTGATGGCGTACTCGCGCGTAGACTCTGGCGACACGGGAGCTTTCACGCAGATCCGTGTAGTACCGCCGGGGAATCCGGAACAGGACCGTCTGATTGCTCAGGTGGCGGGTGGCGGTTGGGGCGTGTTGGATTGGTCACCCGATGACAAAACGCTGTTGGTGCTCGAGTACGTTTCCATCAATGAAAGCTATCTATGGACCATCGATGTCGAAACAGGTGCGCGAAAACGTCTAACCAATCCACCAGAGGGCACCAAAGTCGCCTATGGAGGTGGCCAATGGACTTCGGATGGAAAAGGCATCTACACGGCAACCGACATCGGTGGTGAGTTTCGCCAGTTGCATCTGATCGACGTTGAATCGATGACCCACACGAATCTGACCGAGTCAATCCCTTGGGACGTGAGCGGATTCGATCTGTCACCCGACGGAGAAGCAATCGTGTTAGCGACCAACGAAGCCGGCATCAGCCGAGTCTACCTGTTGGGCACACAGTTAGGGCAGCTGAAGCCGATCGAGACTCCGATCGGGATCGTCTCGTCGCTTAAATGGCATCCGTCGATCAACGAAATTGGCATGACGTTCAGTTCCGCGACAACGCCTGCCGACGTATTCTCGTATCTACCGGAATCGAACGAGCTGGTCCGTTGGACCAATAGTGAGCTGGGACCAATCGACGCAAGCGAGATGCGACAACCTCAGCTGATCAAATGGAGCTCGTTTGACGATCTTGAGATTTCCGGGTTCTTGTACGAACCACCGGCCCGGTTCACCGGCAAGCGACCGGTCATTGTTCGAATTCACGGTGGACCGGAAAGTCAATCACGACCCGGATTTCTGAGTCGGATGAATTACTACATCAACGAATTGGGAATCGCAGTCATCCTTCCCAACGTTCGCGGCTCAAGCGGTTACGGCAAATCTTTTTTAAAAATGGATAACGGACTCCTGCGCGAAGGAACGTATCGCGACATCGAAGCGCTGCTGCGATGGATCGGCAAGCAGGATGATCTGGATGCAGACAGAATCCTGGTCACCGGCGGCAGTTACGGCGGGCACATGACGCTGGCCTCCGCCGCCCGTCACAACGACCTGATTCGCTGTAGCATCGATGTGGTCGGCATTTCTAACCTGCGAACGTTCTTGGAGAATACGCAAGGCTATCGTCGCGACTTGCGGCGGGCCGAATATGGTGACGAACGTGATCCCGAAATCCGGTCGTTCTTGGATCGCACCGCGCCGTTAACGATGTCGGATCAAATTCGCAAACCGATGTTGGTCGTCCAAGGCCGAAACGATCCCCGGGTGCCCGTCACCGAGTCGGATCAGATAGTGGAAACGCTGCAAAAAACCGAAACGCCCGTTTGGTACATCGTTGCCAACGACGAAGGACACGGATTTCGCAAGAAACGGAATTCCGACTTTCAGTTCTACGCGACTGTAATGTTCATCGAACAGTTTCTGCTGGACTGACCGATGATCTATTTAAGTGACTTTCCCCGAATCGATAGGTGCCGTCGTTGAAGTCCATCAATGCGTTGACGAAATCGACGATCGCCAGCGTTGTACTCACGATCACACTGTTTTGCTTTGATCGGCAGCTACTTGCTGATTGGCCAAACCGGCCCAACATCATCCTGATCTATACTGATGATCAAGGTTATGGGGACGTCAGTTGCCTGAATCCTGGGTCCAAAGTCCAGACCCCCAATCTTGATCGACTGGCTCGCGAGGGGCTGACATTTACTGACGCGCATTGCAGCGATACCGTTTGCACACCGAGCCGTTACGGTTTATTGACTGGCAGGTACGCGTGGCGAACCCAACTGAAGCGTGGTGTTTACGGCGCGGAAATTGAATGCTTGATCGCGGACGGGCGCATGACGCTGGCCTCACTACTGCGTGATCATGGTTACTCTACCGGGATGGTCGGCAAATGGCACCTCGGGATGGACTTTCCTGGCCAGCGGGGCAACCGTGATTGGACTCGACCAGTGCGCGACATGCCACTAGATAAAGGTTTTGAATATTTCTACGGAATCCCCGCTTCCTTGAACTACGGCATCTTGGCTTGGTTTGAAGGGCGATACGCCAGGGTGCCTCCCACTCAGTACACGCAAAAGAAACCAAACCAACTTGCGCTATCCGATTATCGGATCAAGCCTCCTTTCGAAACCAAGCTTGAAAGTATCGGCACCACGAACCAACTGGGTGTCGTCCAGGGAAAGCTAGAGGTTGCCGCGGACTTTATTGATTCGGAGTGCCTGACACGTTTCACCGACAAGGCGATCGAGTGGATTCAGCAACGGGTACACGATGACAGAGAGAAACCCTTTTTTCTTTACTTGCCGTACACATCGCCACACAAGCCGGTGATTCCCGTGGAGCCATTTCGAGGCAAAAGCAATGCCGGAGCGTATGGAGATTTTCTGGTCGAAACCGACTGGCACGTCGGTCGCATTCTAGAACTGCTCGACTCAGAGCAGATTGCCAATGACACGATCGTGATCTTTAGCAGTGACAATGGGCCGGAAAATACCTGGAAGGCTCGGGCCAAAAAATTCGCGCACCAAAGCAACGGAATCTATCGCGAGGGTAAGCGATCAATTTACGAGGGTGGCCATCGGGTACCGATGTTCATTCGCTGGCCGGCGAAGATTCCGCCAGCAAGCTTTTATGACGGGCCTGTTTGCCAGACCGACCTAATGGCGACGTTTGCCGAAATGCTTGGTACCGAGCTGCCCGATAGCGCTGGTGAGGACAGCATCAGCATTTTTTCGGTGCTGCTGAACCCGGGGGCAATCATCGATCGCGCGCCGATCATTCACCATAGCAGCAACGGTCGTTTCGCGATTCGTTCCAAAGATTGGAAACTGGTGATGAATTCGAAAACAGTGGATCAGCGTGAACTGTACGACGTCAAGAGTGATCCCGGTGAAACCGCAAACGTGATCGATGACCACGACACAGTTGCGATTCGTCTAACCAATCAGTTAACCAGAATCGTCGATCAAGGCCGATCAACGCCAGGAAAGCCACAGGCCAATGACACACCATGGTGGGATGACCTGGTTTGGATGAAACCTTAATACGAACCACAGGTTTCATGAAACTGCCATTGGATCATTCCAGAACTTCGGCGAGCCTGTTGTCGTCCGCTGCGGCAATCCAACGAAAGTCAACGCACAGGCGGTCCTCTTCTTCGATGGTCGTCACGACGGCTGGCACACTCCCGAATAAGGATTGCTGCCACTCGCGTGCAGACAATGATTGGTGCTTCAATCGCAATTGCCGCGAGGGAAAACTCCAACGCCCATCGGGCGTCAATTTCGCTTCACGATCGATCACGGTCGTCTCGGCAATCGAATCACTGCCGCCCATACGGGTTGCCATCCGTTCGGCACGGCCCTGCAGATTTTCGATGTTCGCATTCAGCAGTGCTCGAACAGGAATCTGCTCTTCACTTTCGTTAGCGATTTCAAGCGTCGCCAAGACCATTGCTCGAACTGTATCGTTTGCAGTCAAGGCGCGCCAGGCTGCCGACGATTTCAAACGCTCGATTTCTGCTTTCTGACCCACCAGGATTCCGCAGGCAGGCCCACCGCAAACGCCGTCACCCGGCAGCACGACAAAGTTCGCACCGTTTGCCAACATCGATTCGGCCGACGGAATCGAAGCGATCGATGATTGTGCAAGCGTTGCGACCGGCAACACAACCGCTTGCAACGCGTCTTTGACTTTCAAATCCAGCAGTTCTACCGGCTGTGTTCCAATGTCGGCCATGATCGCGCAAAAGCTTTCCAGCCCATCGAAGTCGCTTGGCTTGATCGCGTCGACGCTACCGACTTCTTGGATCACCGGCGCGAATAGTCCACAGGCGTCTGGAAGTGGCAGACCGTCTGGTAGTCGAACCGCATGATTACGATGAACGACAAGCTGATGTCCTGGCAATAGAAAGGGGAGTGCCGTCAAGGCTGCCGGAAAGCTGCCCGCAATCGCAATCGAGTAATCGCCAGCAGGCAACGCCCGACTAAATCGTCTTGCCAAACGATCGTCAAGCGAAGCACCGGTGATCGCATCACCGGCCAGTAACTCCTGCCCCAATTCGGTGGCCAGTTGCGAGACCGGCACTCCGTTTCCCACTGGATTTTGCAGCACGCCAGTGGCGTTCAAAACCGGCACAGACAACGCCGTATGCTTGCGCGCCCACCTCTGAACCGACTGCTTGCCCGACTCGGCAGTCCGCATCACCGATTCAATACCGCGGGCCGCGGTCTCGGGCAGGTCGCCAAGAATCTCGCTGGCTTGGGATCTGATTTTTTCCAGCGTTTCGGCATCGCCAGCTTTTCGTGCGACATCGGTCAAACCGCGTCGGATCAGTTCTATGGTCCAGGGAGGAAGTGCCATGGCGATCTATGGGGAGTCTGGTAGGCGTGAAATAACTCGATTGATTACACCGATGATCGCTACCAGAGTGCTAAGGGGCAAGTCGCCTAATACGCTTCTTCTTGTTTCCAGACGACCAATAGAGTCTTAAACAGGATCTTTAGGTCCAGCCAGATCGACCAATGCCGGATGTAATTGTGATCCCATTCGATTCGCCGCTCCATCTTGTCGATCGTTTCAGTCTCGCCGCGGCAGCCGTTGACTTGGGCCAAGCCGGTGATTCCGGGTTTGACCTTGTGTCGCAGCATGTAGCCGCGGATCAAACTTCGATATTGTTCGTTGTGTGCATTGGCATGGGGTCGTGGCCCAACCAACGACATCGTGCCATCCAAAACGTTGAACAATTGTGGCAGTTCGTCCAAGCTGGTTTTGCGTAGGATGGCTCCGATGCGGGTGATGCGTGGGTCTCCTTTGGTGGCTTGTTTGACCACCGGTCCATTGTCACAAGTTCGCATGGATCGAAACTTCCAAACCAGGATTTCGCGCCCATCTAACCCGTAGCGTCGCTGGCGGAAAAAGACTGGTCCGGGCGACGACATTTTGACAGCCAAGGCAATCAGCATCATGGGAACCGCACCGGCAATCAAAGCAACGATAGCGATTACCAGGTCAGCGATCCGCTTAACGATACCGTCGACTCCGTACAGTGGGTTTTCGAAAACGCTGACGGCCGGCAGACCGCCCATATGAGTCCAGCGCGAATGTAGCAATTCGAAAACGAAGAAATCAGGTACGATGTATACAGAAACGGTCGAATCACTCAGTTGGTCCAACAAGAACCGAATACGATCCTCGGCCCGCATCGGCAAAGTAACCAGGACCGTGTTGACGCCGCCATTCTGTGCAGCAACAACCAGATCGCTTAGGGATCCGGAAAGTTCGGTTTCGTCAAATTCCGGAGCATGATTGTCGGTGCGGGTTTCGATCCGATCGTCAAAAAATCCAATCACTCGCAAACCGAGTGCCGGCTGACCAACGATGTTGGCTTCGGTTTGCCGTCCCAAATCATTCAATCCCGCGATCGCGACACGACGAACACCCACGCCTCGTTGCAGCCGCCCTCGCTGGATAATTCGCATGCACATTCGTCCCAGGCCGATCAATGATGGAGCCACAACAAACCAGACCATCATCACCGAACGCGAAAACTGGTCGCTGTAGCGGGTGGCGAATCCCAGCAGCGCTAGAACCAGCACGACCAGCGTCCAGGTTGCTGCGACGCTAGTCATTTCGCGATCCGCCGATCCGATATCGCTACGGCGGTTCAAGCCGGTCAAATGTGATATCAGCAGAAACAACACAACAGCGATCAACCCGATCGCATTGGTCGTTTCTTCCACCGGCCTACCTGTAGCCCATCCCACAACCGCCAGCGATGCCATGATGCTGGCCGCGTCCAGGCACGGCTGAAAAAAATCGGCCCAACTACGGTGACTGGTGATTAGAGAACGGGATTGCATGATCGATCGATCGGTACTTTGGCGTGCAGTTCAGAACACCCTCGGCGACGGAAAGACCTCGAGCCCCCAAGTCAGTGCGTTACTTTGTGCAAACCTAGCTTGCGATCGAGTCCGACCAGTCCAATCCGAGGTCCAATGAGGTCGCCTGATGGGTAAGTGCCCCGCTGCTGATGCGGTCAACACCGGTTGCGGCGATTTCAGCAATTGTGTCGATTCTGACGTTGCCGGACGCCTCAAGTTCGACGTTCGAATGCGCTTCGTTGCGGATCGCAACGGCTTGGCGAAGCTGATCGAGCGTGAAATTGTCTAGCAACACGATGTCGGGATTAACGGGCAACACGTCACGAAACTGCTCAATGGAGTTGACTTCGATTTCGACAATCGAAGGCGCGATCGTGCGCTGGATTTCGGCACCGCGCCAAGCAATCGCGCGTCTGGCCGCTTCACTAGCCCGCATCGGTTTCGCACCGTCGCCGGCCAGCGCCAAATGGTTGTCCTTGATCAAAAAACCGTCATACAGACCGCTGCGGTGGTTGTTTCCACCGCCGCAGTTGACCGCATACTTTTCTAACAGCCGCCACCCGGGCGTGGTCTTCCGCGTGTCGTACAAACGAACGGATGTCGAAGCGATTTGGTCGACGTACCGGCGAGTCGTTGTGGCGATTCCACATAGCCGACAGAGGATGTTTAAGATCGTTCGCTCGGCAGTCAACAGATCGCGTACGTTTCCGCGCAGAGTCGCAATTGGCTCTCCGGGAACCAACGGCTGGCCATCAGCAACCAACCGCTCCTGATCCAGGTCGGCGTCAAATTCGTCAATGATCCATGGCAACGTTGCTAGTCCAGCACAGACGCCAGCTTGCCGGGGCACGATCTGACAAGCGCCACGGTCGTCTGGGTCGATCAAACATACCGTCGTCCAATCAAAGAACTCTCTCAAATCTTCGGCGATCGACAGACGAACCAAATCTCGTAAATCACTCTCCAACCGATCATCGGCAATCACTTTTTGGTAATCGTTCATGATCCTATGATATCAATCGGCGGAGGTTTGTTGGATCAGCTAGATATTGATTGTTGCCAATTTGACGCATGGGGCCAATAATGCCGGAACGTCAATTGACGGGCAAGCAATCTGTTGCGAACCGCCACGCTGTGGCGAATCGACAGACCCAGCGAAAGAAGCATGACGCAGAGGATAGAACAGGTCGAGCCACCGTTGAATTCGCGCCGCGTGCAGATACCGGTTGCGGTTGCCTTGGCCCTTGCGCTGATTTGCGCCGTCGGCTTGATCCCCACGCGTCGGGATACGGTTGACAATACGCTTCCTCCGGCACTGGCGATCGATTTGAATTCGGCATCGACACGCGAAATTTCGTTGCTTCCCGGAATTGGACCGATTTTGGCCAAGCGCATTTTTGAAAACCGTGAGCGGCTCGGACCATTCAAATCTGTTGCAGATGTTGGCCGAGTTTACGGAGTGGGGAACAAGACGGTTGAACTGGTCTCCCCTTTCGTGATCATCGATTCCGACCGAGCAACTGGTTCACCGCAACTAGCATCTGTATCACCCGAGGGTGGTGAACAGGCAAGTTCTGAACGCTGAACGATCGCAAATTCGTGTGCGATCCTGGCGATTGATTCACGATGCCAGGATTAACGCCCATGGGACGAAAATCGGTCCCATTTCGTTCGATCAGATTGCTCCGGTAAGATAATGCAGTTTTGCCACTTCCGCGACAAACCCACTGATGACGCAATTGACTGATCTGCCGCCCGCCACATTTCACTTGAATCGACCGTTCGAACCGGCCGGGGATCAACCGTCAGCCATCAAGTCACTGATCAAAGGTTTTCGCAGCGGTCGTCCGGCACAGGTGTTGCTCGGTGCAACCGGTACGGGCAAGACGTTCACGATGGCCAATGTGATCGCGGAACTCGGTCGACCCGGCCTGATTCTGAGCCACAACAAGACCCTGGCGGCTCAGCTGTATAGCGAGTTTCGTGAATTTTTTCCGGAGAACGCCGTTCACTATTTCGTTAGCTACTACGACTACTACCAGCCCGAAGCGTACATTCCACAGCGGGACGTCTATATTGAAAAAGACGCCTCGATCAACGAAGAAATTGACCGACTACGATTGGCCACCACCAGCTCGCTGGTCAGCCGCCGCGACGTTGTGATCGTCGCCTCGGTAAGCAGCATCTACGGTCTCGGTTCGCCAAAGGACTACAAAGATCTGATCGTCGCGATTCACAAAGGCGAAAAGATGCGGCGCGACAAACTGCTCCTGAAGTTTGTAGACGTTCAATATGATCGCAACGATGTGGCTTTTGAGACGAGGGAAATTTCGAGTCCGGGGCGATTCGATCGAACTATGGCCAACCTATGAAGAATTCGCCTATCGAATCGAAATGTGGGGTGACGAAATTGAACAGATTTCGATCATCAAACCTGTCTCAGGGGAAACGATCCGCAGCCTCGATCATGTTTACATCTATCCGGCTCGGCACTTCGTAATGCCAGAAGATCGGGTGCAGGGGGCGCTGCGAATGATCCGCCAGGAATTGGCCGAGCAACTGGAACTCTTTCAGTCTCAAGGCAAACTGCTGGAGGCGCAGCGATTGTCGGCTCGTACCAGGTTTGACCTGGAAATGCTGGCCGAAGTCGGTCACTGCCCGGGAGTCGAGAATTACAGTCGCCCACTTGTCCGGAAAGAAGCCGGGTGCGACGCCAGATACGTTGTACGACTTCTTTCCCGATGACTTCATTGCGTTTGTCGATGAATCTCATGTCACCGTACCGCAAGTCCGAGCGATGTACGCCGGGGACCGGAGTCGCAAAGAGACTTTAGTCGGCCACGGGTTTCGATTGCCCAGCGCTATGGACAATCGGCCGCTGAAGTTCGAGGAATGGGAGGAACGCAGCGAAACAAGTTTGCTTCGTCAGCGCTACTCCTGCCGATTACGAGTTGAAACGAACGGGTGGCGAAGTCGTCGAACAAATCATTCGGCCGACGGGTCTGTTGGACCCCGAGGTCAAAGTTGTATCGGCACGCGGCCAAGTCAAACATTTGCTTGATGAAATCCGACTGCGGGCGGCAAAGGACGAGCGAGTCCTGGTCACGGCATTGACCAAACGGTTGGCTGAAGACCTAGCGACATTTTTTCAAGAACAGAATGTTCGCTGTCGCTGGCTGCACAGTGAACTGGACGCATTTGAGCGTGTCGATCTGCTACAAGAACTGCGTGCTGGCCGGTTTGATTGTTTGGTCGGTGTCAATCTGCTTCGCGAAGGATTGGACCTGCCGGAAGTTTCTCTGGTCGCCATTTTGGATGCTGACAAGGAAGGTTTTTTGCGTAGCGAAACGAGCTTGATTCAAACCATCGGTCGGGCCGCACGCAATGCGAATTCGCAAGTCATCTTGTACGCCGACAAAGTGACCAATTCGATGCGACTGGCAATCGACGAAACCGAACGACGCCGGGCCGTGCAACAGGAATACAACGAAAAGCATGGGATCACGCCGGAAACGATTCATAAAACGATCAGCGCGCGGCATTCAGGCCGAAGCAGCGAAACGACGCAAGACCGCTGCGGCGGCCAAAGATGAATCGGAGGCGGTCTATATCACAATCGAGTTCGTCGATGCGCTTGAGCAGGAAATGTTGGCGGCAGCCGAGGCACTGGAGTTTGAACGGGCAGCCTCACTGCGAGATCGTGTCTTGCAATTGAAAGAGAATATCGGCAAACCGCTGTCCGATGTCGAAATCGAAGAGTCGAATCGAGGACTCACTGGAAGGCAGAAGAAACGTAAAAAGGGGATCAAGCCCGGCGGCAGAAAGAAAGTGCCCAGACCGAAACGAGGCTAAGCTGTAGCAATCAGTTGTCGTCGTCAGTACCCGGTACTCACAGCTATGCCGCGCGGCTTTGTCGTCTTGAGTTGTTTCTTGAGCCGTCGTCGCTCCGACTTGCTCAAACCATTCCAGTCGATCGTATCTGGATCAATGTAGTCGCTATCGGATCCATCATCTTCGTTCTTGCCACTCGATTGCGATTGGCCCGCAGCATCGCCTGATATATCGTCCCCGGTGGCAGTTTGTTCGGCCCGCTGGCGGCGAAAACCTCCCAGGCCAAATTTGCGTTTCGGTTTTGCATCGTCGGATTCTTCCCGTTCCTGTGTGGGCTCAGCTGCCTCTTGTTTTGCCGCTGATGGATCGAGACGCAAGGAGAACCGTCGTTTTTTCTTCGTTGGTGGTCCGTCAGATTTTGTTTCTAGCCGGTTCTCTAAGTTGGTCTCTGGCTTTGCGGCGCAGACCAAACCATCGTCGCTTCGGTTTCGGCTCGACATCGTCCGGCTGTTCTGAATCCTGGGACTTCGGCACCGGTTGTCGTCTTTCCTCCGCTTCCTCCTCGTCCTCCCATTCCTGCTCATCCGCTTCGTCAACGTCATCTTGCTGGCGACGAGTGAACCAGCCCCGTTTTTCGGTTGGCTCGTCTTCCTGTTCGAAGTCGTCGTCGGATCGTTGGAAGACTCGTACCCGCATCTGCTGAAATCGATCACGCAGCGAATCCGTTTGATCCAATCGCCGTACTTCTCGGTATAACATTCTCAGGTAGATTCCGAATGATAGAAACAGCGATGTGAAGGCCAATAGCGGTGCGGATGTGACCAACGCCCAACGACCGATCGTTTCAACTTCCAAGACATTCCATTTGACCGCTTCCGGGATCGCCAAGAAGCCAACCGCAGCGAGCATCGCGATGAGTGCCGCCCGCGAACGACGGACTTCGGCAATCAGCCGAATTGCCAGAACCGCGCCGCCCAACGAGATCGCAATCCGAATCCAATCGGAACCCGACAGCGCGACACGCTTTCCGATGGAAGCGTCAAGCAGCGCGCCGCTCCATTCAACGAGCGAGACAACTGAGTTTAGACTGGCCAACAACATGACGATCAAGACCAATCGCCACAATCGATAGTGACCTCGAAAATCGTCCAGTCGATGTCGGCGCAGCTGATAGATCAAGAAGCAGCGCCGGCAGATCCGATCATCAGCATTCCGGCGAACCAGCGGCCAAAACTATCGGCTCGGTCTAGTCGCAAGGGCCGGGCGATGTCACTTCGGTTGGCGATCGATGGCCAAGCGACGGCGGCATAGTGTGCCAAACAGAGCAAGAGCGTGACCGATGCGATTGTCCCGACGACAACGGACATCGTTCGGCGGCGGACCGGGACCAGGCCAAACCAGCGGCCGCGCAAACGCCGATGAACGCGTGACCCATAAGTGGTTGCTGGACTACGCGCTTCACGTAACCGAGCGGCCTCGCGCCGGCTTGCGGCGGTTGACGGACCTGTATCGGCCTGCGCTGAGTACAGAACACGTCTGCGCCGATCGATTGTGCGTCGCCCTTGTGACATCCGTTGTCCGAATATTGAGCAGAGTCGTTTCTTGCCGCACGAAAACGGACTGACTTCTCGCGGAGCCAAAGGAGGTTTTGCGTGACGACCGAACCGAGACGTTAGAAAACTGAACGACGCAAAGTCAATGGATTTCCCGATGCTATCAAAGCAGCACGCCCAGGATCGCGATGGCGACGATGATCATTCCGGCCGCGATCTTGCCAAACACGCCGAGGGTCCGGCCCCAGAAGGCAGCATGACCAATCGTCCAACTTTCGCGCCAAGCACGTCCATCGGACCATTCTCCGTAGATCGCCCCGACTGCTGCCCCGATTCCGCCAAACAGGATTGCCGCCAAGATTGAACCAATCACAGGCACCGGTACACCGATCACGGCGCCGCTGATTGCGCCGACCATCGAACCGATGACGGCAAAAATAGTTGATCTACGGCTTGCCCCGGCCCGCTTTGCACCCAGCGCCCCAGCGGCGAATTCAACCAGTTCACCAACGAGTGCTGCGGCGAAAGCGGTGGCAACGGCTCCGTATCCCAGGGCGGCCCGGCTGTCCTGGGGACCTATCCAGGCGTAGACGGCAAGGATCGCTACCGAGAACCAGTTGCCCGGCAGACCGACCAGGTTGCTTGCCCAGGCAACGATGCAAATCAGAACCAACGACAAGGCGGCCAAAGCCGCCCCTGTTGGTGCAAACCACTCGAACCAGCCGTCCGTAACAAACCAAGAGTTGGTCTGGTTACCAATCTCATTTACGGCATCGCTTGCGGATGACTGGGCGGCCAGAATGAGGTAATTCAAATTGTTCCGGACTCCATGATATTCTGTTCCGAACGTTAAAAAATGAACTCAACCTATGCCTAGCGGTGTCCCCGTATCGTGCAGTGGTGCCAGAAAGAGGGAAGGAAAAACAACGCCAATTCTGCCAATTTTACCCGCCAGTCGCGACGGTCGCCCTACAAAGCTACGAAGGATCCGATCTGTGAAGGCGTAGAGATGCACCCCACGCCTACCGCCAATTAGAATAAGATCGTTCCAGTTGCTGATCTCATATTTGGGGGGTGTAACTTGTTCGGAAGAGGAAAGGATCGAAGTCAAAATGACGCAAAGTCTGCTCGACACCAATGTACTCGTTCTGAATCGCTTTTATATGGCGATTCGCGTGGTCAATGTGCGCCGGGCCCTGACATTGCTGTACCGTCAGTGCGCCGAAGTGATCGACCTGGATGCTGGTCAATATGTCAGCTATGACTTTGAAAGTTGGTGCGAACTGGGCCAATTGACCTCCATCGACAAACAGCCAGGTGAGGAATACATCCAGGCCGTCGGTTTCGAACTTGCAAGTTCCCCGCATCGCTCGCTTGACTCGATTCGACAAGATGCCGATGCAAACGGTCCGATTCAATCGCAAAAATTTGTTTGCGCGTGACGATCATACCTGTCAGTACTGCGGTCGCAGCGAACCGACTCACAAGCTGTCGCTTGATCACGTCATTCCAAGGTCGCATGGTGGACCGACGACGTGGGAGAACATCGTCTGTTGCTGCTTGCGTTGCAATAGCCGCAAAGGTGGTCGCACGCCCAAGCAGGCGAGAATGACACTGTTGACTCAACCATCCAAGCCACGCGTTAGTCCGCTGTTGATCCAGTCGATCAACGACCCACGGTACGAAAGCTGGAAGACATTCTTGCCAGTTGCCAGTTAACCGTTGCGAGTTAACCGTTGCCAGTTAACAACAAGGAAAGAGCCTCGTGAGTGTCTGCCCACGAGGCTCTGCTTGGATTTGCTGTTCGATGTCTTTCTAGTCGTCTGCCAACGGTTCCTTCTTTTCGGTGATGACGTCGCACTCACCCGATTCTGATTTCGTTGCGTTCAGTTCGATGTAGCTCTTCCATTCCTCCGGAAGGTTGTCTTCATGGAAGATGGCTTCTACTGGACATTCCGGAACGCATGCTTCGCAGTCGATGCATTCCTCGGGGTGGATATATAGCATTTGGTCACCCTCATAGAAACATTCCACGGGGCAAACAACTACACAATCGGTGTATTTGCATCCCGAGCATGGCTCGGCAACGACGTGCGTCATGGTCTAAACCTTTCGAATCAACTTAAATATCAAACTGTGGGACGGTCCATCGTCTATATCGACTGACCGGACAACTAACTGTACCCGAATGACACCATTGTGGCGACTTGCGTTCATTGTGGCGATTGGGCAAGCTGAGCCTCCGAAAACCTTTAGATCCGCGTTATTGTGACCGATTCTCAACAAAATCCTTCGCCCATCCATCCCTCGCCAGTTCCCCTGACGATTGAAACCGCAGCGCCAGTTTCCGTTTCTAGCACGTCACCCTTGGGTTCACGCACACGCCATGGCCGAAGATGGTCGCGATTTGCAATGCGGCCAAGTCGTAGACATTGTTGACCATGACGGAAACTGGGTGGCCCGTGGACTGATCAATCCCGCTAGCCGGCTAAGAGTTCGACTGTACTCGTTTGACTCTGGGGTCGAAGTTGGTGAGGAACTCTGGCAGCAGCGAATCGATCAATCGGTACGGCGTCGCCAGCTGTCCGAACCGATTGGCCGCGAGGGTGCCGAGCGATTGGTCTTTAGCGAGTCCGACCTATTGAGTGGAGTCATTGTCGATCGCTATGCGGATTGTTTGAGTGTCCAGTTCACCTCCGGGCGCTCTTGAAGTATCGAGATTCAATCTTGTCGCACCTGCAAGCGACGCTGCAACCGCGAGCAATGATGGTGCGGCTGGATGCCAAAACGGCTAAACACGAGGGGATTGAACCGATCGATGACTGGCACGACGGAAATCAACTCACCTCGCCTGTAATCTACCAACAGAATGACCTGCAACTGGCGGTGGACCTGCATGGTGGGCAAAAGACCGGTGGTTATCTTGACCAACGACTCAACCATGTTGCTGCTGCCCGGTACATGCGCAACCGCAGCCTGCTAGATGTCTGTTGCTACACAGGTGGTTTCGGATTGGTTGCCGCGAAGGCGGGCGCAACCTCCGTGATGGCGATCGACTCCAGTGAGCGAGCGCTCGACGCAGCACGCGAGGCAGCTAGTCGAAACAATGTCGATTCGATGACCTTCAAAAAGGCCGACTGCTTCGATGAACTCAAAGCGATGTCCGAGCGGGGCGAGAAATATGACGCCGTCATCTTGGACCCTCCGCGATTCGCCGGATCGCGTCATCAAATTGACTCTGCGATCCGCGCCTACGCACGTCTGAATAGCTCTGCGGTGGATCTGCTTCCGGCTGGCGGTATCCTGGTCACCTGCAGCTGCAGCGGGCGGGTATCTAGGTCCGACTTCTTGAATATGTTGATGGATGTTGGTCGCCGCCGGCGTCGCGACCTGATTGTGTTGGAGAATCGCGGACCAGCGCCAGACCACCCAGTGGCGATTTCTTGCCCAGAATCGAACTATTTGAAGTGTGTGATCGCCGAAGTCCGGTAGTTGGCTCGGAAATTGCAAGTGATTCGGCTGTACGCGACTCGGAACAAGTTTTATTTCTGTTTCGCTGCGGCCTGACGGGTGCGTACGCCGCGTCTATACTAGAGATGCTGCCTCCATGGGTATTGCAGAGGGTTTAGACTTCAGCCTGTGGATTTCCCCCGTTCATTTCCTTTTCTGGAGTGCCCGATGTCGGGCGTCACGCTGAAGATTCTTCACGGTGCCGATCGCGGCAAGGTCTACGAGGACCTTGAGCCGCCACTGACGATTGGCCGCGAAGAAGGGAATGATATTCAGCTGAATGACGAACGAGTCAGCCGCTGCCATTTTAAAGTCCAACGCGATAACGACCGCTTGGTACTGACCGACTTGGACAGCACCAATGGAACGAAAGTCAATGGTGTTGAATGCCAACTAAAAATTTTGCGGCACGGCGATCTGATCGCCGTGGGTCGCAGTCTGATGCTCGTTGGATCCGAATCAGAAATTGCCGCCCGGCTAGCCGCGATGGGCGGCGAGAATCCGACGATCAGTCGCGAGATGTCATCATCCGACGCGTCGATCGCCGTCGAGTTGAGCCAAGAGCCAAAGAGTCCCTATCCAGCCGAGATGATGCGGTTGCAAGAATTGCCATCGATTCCGGAAGGCCTTTCACCAGGTCAGAAGGCGCAGTTATGTGAGATTCTGGATTACGTGCAGTCGCGTTTGCACAAGTTGATCGAGACCGCGAAGGGCGATGAGAATAATCAAGAGGTCTCGTTGAAACTGCCGGCGTGGCAACGTCTGCTCGATACCCAGGCACGACTGTCAACGATGACCCGCCAAATCGCTGACCCTGACTGGCCAGGCGAGAGAGTAGCTTCGATGAATCCATTACGCTCGCGGATGGATACTGCTGGTGGATTTTCTTCAGTCGCGAATGTTCGACGTGCGTATAGATCTGTGTCGTTTGAATACTGGCGTGTCCCAACATCTCTTGCACCAAGCGCAAATCGGCACCGCCGGCCAACAGATGCGTCGCGAAACTGTGTCGCAGACTGTGGGGACTGATATCGGTCTGATTCCAGCCCGCGCGGCATACAGCTTGACCAACCGCCACAGTTGAATTCGGTCCAGTCGCGCGACCGCTCCGCGACAAAAACAATTGTTCCGGTGGATGCGGACTTTTTGCAGCCAGTTTGCCACGTAGTTGTTCGGTGTACCGATTGATCGCTTCGATCGCGCGAGTACCGATCGGAACCATCCGTTGCTTGCCGCCTTTGCCTTCGCACTTTAAATGACTCTGTTTCAGGGACAGATCGCGAACCCGCAACGAACAAACTTCGGAAGCCCGACATCCGGTCGCATACAGCACTTCCAGAATCGCCACATCACGCAGGTAATAGGTATCGGACTTCTTGGGTGCCGACAAGAAGGCGTCGACCTCGCGAGGCGACATGCACACCGGGCATCCGCTGCCACATCTTTTGCGTGACAATCAGTTCAGCGGGGTTCTCGCGACAATTCCTTCCAGTTGCAGATACTTGAAGAACGTGCGAACCGCGACCACATTGCGGGCGACCGACGCGGGTGCCAACCCTTGATCGTGCAGCGTTGCCACGAAGTCCGAAAGGTCACCGATCTGCAAATTTGCCAATCGCTTCTTGCCCACCCAGTCGACGAATTTCTGCATGTCGCGACCGTAGGCGGAGATCGTATTGGCCGCCAGATGGCATTCGCCTTGGAGATAGTCCAGAAAATCGTTGCAAACCGTCTCGGTTGCCCGACCCGTTTTCTTCGGCAGGACCCGATTTCTGCAGCTGCTGTAGCTTAGTCGTGCGTTTTGCCATGCAATTCTTTGGTGGCCGCCCTGCGAAGGCGGCTGGTTGAGCTGCGTTTTCCCCACACTTTGACAAGCGTAGCTATTCTGATCCGTTCCAACGACGAAACGGCTTCTGTTCGGAAACGGTCCCGTCTGTCTATCCTGTTCGACTGTTGGCTGGAGTCCTCTCAGTCGGCAATATTATCTGACACTTTTACACACTGCCCGAAAAAGAACGATTGCAATGAATGTCATGGTTGTCGGCGGTGCCGGCTACATCGGCTCCCACGCTGTCCGGCTTTTGCTAGAGGCTGGCCACAAAGTATGCGTCTATGACAACCTGTCACGCGGACATCGCGCCGCCGTTCCCGACGGGATGTTGGTCGAAGGCGAACTTGCCGATCGCAAGCAAGTCGTCGCCACGCTGCGGGAGAACAAGATCGACGCGGTCATGCACTTCGCCGCCTTTGCGTTGGTCAACGAATCGGTCAACGATCCATCGCTGTACTATCAGAATAACGTGATCGCCGCTTTGGAATTGCTCGAAGCGATGCGCGAGGCCGACGTCAAGAAGATCGTCTTCAGCAGCACGACGGCCACTTATGGCGAACCCGATATCGTTCCGATCCCGGAAACGACCCTGCAACAGCCAATCAATCCGTATGGATTCACGAAACTGGTCATCGAACAGGCGCTCGCCGACTACGCGGCCGCTTATGGATTCGCCTACGCCGCACTGCGATACTTCAACGCTGCCGGCGCTCGGCCCGATGGCTACCATTGGCGAAGACCACGATCCAGAATCACATCTGATCCCGATCGTCTTGCAGGTCGCGTTGGGACAACGTGAAAAATCACTGTCTTTGGTGATGACTATCCGACGCCCGATGGCACCTGTATTCGCGACTACATTCACATCGATGATCTGGGCGACGCACATCTTCGGCGCTGGACAAGCTTCGAACCCGGGAAAGGCTGTGTGTGAATTTGGGTACCGGCAAAGGGACCAGTGTTCGCGAGATCGTCGAAGCCTGTCGCGAAGTCACCGGTCACCCGATTCCTGAAGTCATGGGCCAGCGTCGCGCCGGCGACCCACCAGAACTGATCGCCGACGCCCGGTTGGCCGAAGAACTATTGGGCTGGACACCCCAATACATGGACGTCAAATCAATTGTCGAAACCGCCTGGAACTGGCATCAATCGCATCCAAACGGATATGCATCATAGACATGCCTCGCAAATCGACCAAGAAACGAACACCAAAGAAATCTGCGGGACCACAATCCGATCAGACTCAGCGTCTGCAACGGCTGCTGGCATCGGCTGGTTTTGGCAGCCGTCGTCAGTGCGAGGAATTGATCGAAGAGGGCCGCGTCGCCGTCGATGGCAAGATCGTCACCAAGCTTGGCACCACGGTTGATCCCGAGGTCAACAAAGTTCATGTCGACGGCGTGCTGCTGAAAAAACAGAAACTGGTCTACTACGCGGTCAACAAACCGGTCGGATTTGTGACCACCAATCGCGACCCCATGGGTCGCCCCCGCGTCGTCGATTTGGTCCCGCCCGACGAACGTGTCTTTCCAGTCGGTCGATTGGATCGCAACAGCGAAGGCCTGATCCTGTTGACCAACGACGGCGAATTGGCTCAGCGACTGACCCATCCCAAGTTTGGTGTTCGCAAAGTCTATCGCGTCACGGTCGCCGGCAAGGTCGATGGCGAAACGATGAAGCAGATGCGGAAAGGCATCTACATCGCCGAAGGATTTGTCAAAGTCGAAGGTGCCAAGCTGTTGAAGTCGCGCAGCCGGTCGACCGAAATGGAAATCGTCCTGCGAGAGGGAAAGAACCGCGAGATCCGCCGCATCTTGGCCCGTCTGGGACACAAGGTTCAACACCTTCGTCGCATCGCGGTTGGGCCCGTTGCGACTTGGGCGATATCCCACCGGCGCCTATCGCGTGGTCACGCCGCGAAGAAGTCAAGAAACTGTGGGACGGCAACCGAGCAGGCGAGCGAACCAGCCGGCAAATCAGCAGAAAAAACGCGAAGACGAAACGCGGCACCAAGAAACCAGAAACCGGCTGGCAAGCCAAACCGCCAATCGCCGACCCGCAAAAAGTCGAAACCAAAATCTCGCGAAACTGACTTTGCGCGGACTCACAACGAATCGGCGCGGTCATCGGCGGTGATGCTCGACCGATCGCGAAGATAGCCAAATCGACGCAAACCCAAACAGCAATCGACCAGAAAAAGCAGACCAAGAAAAGCGGCGAACAAAAGACCGGTCGCAGGGAAAACATCGCAGCGGGGCGGAAGCAGGACCACCAAGCGATCACCCGGAAGGAAACGGAAACGCTGATGTCAAACCTGCATGCCGACTACTACGCCGATGCGATGCACCAGTTCGATGCGCCGCTGGAACGCAACGATCGAAATCGGCGAATCAACTTATCTGATTCGCGTTGCCGTTCCGGCAATCGCGCAAGCCGTACTGCCCGGACAGTTCGTGATGATCCGCATTGACCGGAATCAATGCGCCGCTTGATTGGACGTGCGCTGGCGGTCTTCGATGTCATCCATGACGCATCGGGAAATCCAACTTGGATCGATTTGGTCTATTTGCGAAAAGGCGCTTTGACGACCGCGTTGGCTGGCCAGTCCGCATGGGAACGCAAGTCACGCTGTGGGGGCCACTGGGCAACGGTTTCGCCGAATCGCCCCTGCGATCGATTGATCATGGCCGTCGGTGGGATCGGACAAACGCCGATGCTGTTGCTGGGGCGCGAAGCGCTGGGAACTCAGATCGTTCGGTGATCCACCACGTGCAACATGGCTGGGCGGAAAAAGTCGAGCTGATTTACGGGGCGCGTCGCGCAGTTTGCTGGCCGGCGTGGAAGACTTTCAAGCGGCCGGATTCGATGTCACGCTCTGTACCGATGACGGATCGGCGGGACTGCAAAAATTGGTTCCCGATGTGCTGGCCGATCGACTTGGCGAACTTTCATCCGGACGAACAGGTCCGCGTCGTGACCTGCGGACCGGAGATCATGATGGAAAAGGTCGCGGAGATTTGCGAAGCCAAATCGATCGATTGCCAAGTTTCGATGGAAACCCCGATGGCCTGCGGCATCGGAATCTGTTTTTCCTGTGTCGCGCAGGTCCGGCAGGACGGCCCCGAAGACCTGGGACTACAAACGAACCTGTGTCGAAGGCCCAATCTTCGATTCCGACAAGATCTGTTGGTAGGCCAGACATCGCTTCACGAAATCAGGTGACAGAGATCAACGGCAAATCCGCCGATCAAAACAGGGCGATCGCCTAACGATAAAACGAACCATTGGTCGTCGGTTCGACTTCACCGGTAGGATATCCGTGATCCGTTGCGGTGCTGCCTGGCATGTATCCGGAACTGCCGTTCGGAATACTGGGAATTGACGTGTCCGATCGTAGCCCCAGGCGCTGACACCGATTCAGCAGCGCTGGCGGTGGAAAAGTCGGGCGAAACCGAGGCTGGAGGTGCAAAAGCGTTCGGCTTTTCTTCTTGCCCTGGTTTGACCTGATCAGGCTCAGGCACTGAGATGCCGGCCAACGCTGGTGAATCCGTGGGCAGGGTATATCCGCTGGACGGCTGGCCGAGCCACCGAATCCAGCCCAGCAGATTGCTATCCAACAGTCGGTACTTCGACTGGAACAGGGGCGTCGCAGTGTCAGCTTGAGTGGGTGGTGTGAAACTGGTCGATGGCGTCTTCAATCCGCTTCCTGGCGACGCATAGGCCGAATCCTTGGCATAGGACGAGCCGCCGCTGGCAGGTGCGGTATCGGACGGTTCAGTATCGGAGGGTGCGGCTGATGCAGTTTGGTCGGCCTTTGGTGTCAACGCCTTGGAACCAAACGTGTAACCAGATGCAGCGGCGACGACTCTGGTGACCTGCCGTTCGTGCGCTCCTTTGTAAATTCCGTTAGCCTGGGCTGCCGACATATTGGGCTGACTTGTACCGGAGGCGGGAGTTGCGTAGCCGGGTGATATATCAAAGCCAGCGACTTGGGCCGTCGTTGCCGGTTTGGTCACCGGACCATCGGCAGCTGGCAGTCGCGCCGACATTCTGGTGGCGCAGTTCCGCCGGCAACCGAAGCGATCGCCTCCGGCGTGGCTGACGCGCTTGGCGGGGCAGGGTAGGTGCTCGTTGGCCCACTCCAGCGAGCGTCTCGGCCGACGGCTGGCGGCGGAAACCAAACATGTTTCGACCCGGCCATGCTACGGCAACCCGCCGATAGGGCGAATGTCGCAATACACAACGACATCAGAACACAACGGTACGGTTTGTTTATATTCAGCATCCTGCCAACCTGTAACACTGGGGATTCACGAGATCCGATCGACGACATCCACTTCGCCATTTCCGACAATCCCTGTCACGAATCCATGATTTCATTATCGACGGCACGCCCCACCGCCGGCGCACGTTAAGAAGCCAAAACGGCCGCTGTCAATGTCAGCTTCGCGGGCCCCAAGAAAAGTTCCAGTTTCACGGCACCCCGTCCGTTGCCGCCAGCACCTGTTCGACGCCAGCCACGTCCTAGTCGTGTTTGACTTTTTGGGTCCGCAGGTGCAGTTCGGTCAACTGTTCCTTGTCAACCGCTCCTGGAGCTTCGGTCATCAGGTCCGATGCCTTTTGGGTTTTCGGAAATGCAATCACTTCGCGAATGTTTTCCAGATCCGCTGAACAACATCACCCAGCGATCGATTCCCAAGGCGATCCCACCGTGCGGCGGGGCACCGTATTTAAGAGCGTTCAGCAAGAACCCAAAGCGATCTTCAGCCGTCTTTCGTCGATGCCCAGCAATTCAAAGACTTGCGATTGCGATGCAGGATCGTGAATTCGAATCGTGCCGCCACCCGCTTCGCTACCGTTGATCACCAAGTCGTAGGCTTGGGCGCGGCAATCTTGCGGATTTTCGTTCAACAACGACAGGTCGCTGGCTAGCGGCGCGGTGAACGGATGGTGCATGGCGTTCCAGCGTCCGGTTTCCTCGTCCTTTTCAAACATCGGGAAACTCGGTCACCCAGCTACAGTTCAATTCATCCGGATCGATCAGTCCCAGTTCACCGGCCAACCGTTTTCGCAAACCGGCCAGTCCCTTGCAGGTCACCTCCCAGGTATCGGCCAGAAACATCAGCAAGTCACCCGGTTCGGCTGCGCACAGTTCCTTGATCTCGGCGAGGTGTGCGTCGTCAAGTTCTTGCTGATCGGACTCCACAGACTGCCGTCGTCTTCAACGCGGAACCAGGCCAGTCCTTTGGCACCGAAATCGCTTTTGACATATTCGGTCAACTCGTCGATCTGGCGACGCGAGTATTTCGTGGCCGCACCTTTGACTGGAATTCCTCGCACGAAGCCACCCGAATCGGCTGTACCGCGAAAGACTCGGAATTCCGTCTTTTTGGCAACGTCGGTGATGTCAACGATCTCCATGTCGAAACGCAAATCGGGTGCGTCGCTACCGAATCGCTTCATCGCCTCGGCGTAGGTCATCCGTGGCAGCGGCGTTTTTATATCTTTGCCAAGTACTTCTTTAGCCGTTCTAGCGACCAGACCGTCGATCAGTCCGATCACGTCGTCGGAATCGACAAACGACATCTCCAAGTCCAATTGCGTGAACTCGGGTTGCCGGTCGGCACGCAGGTCTTCGTCGCGAAAACATTTGGCGACTTGAACGTAGCGATCGAAGCCGGCGACCATCAGAATTTGTTTGTACAGCTGCGGTGATTGGGGCAGCGCATAAAACTTCGTCGGATGCACACGGCTGGGAACCAAATAATCGCGAGCACCTTCCGGTGTGCTGCGGCCCAGGATCGGCGTTTCGACGTCAATGAAGTCATGTTCGGCAAAGTAGTCCCGCATCGTCTTGACGATCTTGCTGCGGGTTACCATCGCACGTTGCATTTCGGCGCGACGGAGATCTAGAAATCGATACTTCAATCGTAAATCTTCTCCAGGCAGGTCGCTTTGGCCCGGCGTGAACGGGGGAGTTTGGCAAATGTTCAGGACTTCGAAGTGGTCGCAGCGAACTTCGATCGCGCCGGTATCCAGTTTTTCGTTGGTCTTGCCCTCCAACCGGTCGGCTAACTTTCCCGCGAATCAGAATCACACTTTCGGCTGGCACGCGACCAGCCTCGCCGATCCGATCGGCGTCCGCCTCGGGGGGACCGATGACGACTTGGGTCAATCCGTAGCGATCGCGGAGATCGATAAAGACAGCACCGCCGTGGTCGCGTTTGCTTTCGACCCAACCGCACAGGGTGACTTCAGTTCCAACGTCAGATTTGCGGAGCTGTCCGCAGGTATGGGTGCGTAGCACGTTCAATATGGGGCTAGAGAGACAAACGGGTTCCCGATTCGAACCGAATTCTAGACGGAAATCGGTCGATTGCTGAGGGGCCGGAAAACGATCGAAGGAGCGTGGCCCGCTTTCGACGAATCCGCCCCGTCCAGCGGCCTAACTGACGAACTGATTGCCCGCTGGGGTTTGCTCGTCAAAGTGCAGCAACTCGGCCTAACTCTCACCTGTGCCCAAGGCAGTCGTTTCCTCTATATCGACAGTCAGCGCTTTGTAGCCGCCGATCGATTTGAAGTAAATGATCAACAGCAAGTAGCACAACGCCATGACGGCGGGAACGATCGCGGTCAGCTTCAACGCCATTCGACTGCCGTGAAGCGTCGCTTCTTCGACCGGTCCAGCATCAACAGACGCGCTAGGCTGGGCTTCGTCGATCCACCATTCATTGAGCTCCGTCACATTTTCGTTGGTCTCTCCAGTTCGCTCAAGAATTTCCAATTCTTTGGTCAGGTTGGCTCCCTCTTCACTCAGGGTGGCTACCTTCTGACCATTGAGTCCGTTCGTTTCGAATACCAAGAAGGAGTTTTCATTGTCGGCCTTGTAGCGGTCGAATGTCTCCGGGGAAACCTCTTGAAGCTTTTCAGAGGCATACTTGTCCTGCTTGAATCCGATTCCCGGTCCACCAAGCAAACCAGCCGATAGCATGCCTACGCCACCGACCATGCCAAGCGTCACCGCGCCACCCTTGGGAAAACGTTCCGAAACAACTGCCAACATGGTCGGCCAGAAAAACGTCTTACCCAAACCGTAAATGGTCAGAGCTGCGAGCGCGGCCATCGTCGTACCAACACCACCTAAAACGTAAAGGCCTATCGATGCGAGAATTGCACTGACGAACAACAATCCCAGGGGCGAAATTTTATGGACGATCGATCCCGCCGCAAATCGCAGCACGAACATCAACGCGGAGGTATAGACGAACAACCAACGTCCAGTCGTCTCGTCTAGGAGCGAGCCGGTGATTCGTGCGATCCACGAATCTGTCCCCAGTTCGACGTAACCGACCATTGCTTGAATGAATATCAAGAAGAGCAGAAGTGGTGCGGTGAACTGAATCAAGATCTCGCCAATCGATAGTCCGGCAGCACTCGCTTCGGTTTTCGGCATCCGTTGTCCAAAAATCATCAAGCCGTAAATGATGACCGGAATCAGGAATAGGCTGATCTGGATTTGCCAGGAGACAATATCCGCCATGTAGATCGCCGCCACGCCGCCGATGATCAGGCCAGCCGGCCAACCCGCATGCAAAATATTCAGATAATGGGTCTTGTTGTTTGGAAACAGGGTCGCAGTAAGCGGGTTGACCACCGCCTCACAGATTCCGTTGCCAATCGCAAACATGAACATCCCAATGAATAGCGTCCAGTAGGTCGCATCTTTACCAGCGGCCGCAAAGACAGCCGGTGCGGCCAAAGTCACGACGGCCGACAGAAAATGCACGGCAAAGGCGAGATACATCAGGCGGGCGTAACCAACCGACTCCGCCAAAAAGCTGGAAATGATGATCACGATGCCGAAGCCAACCAAACCGCCACCGGTAATCCCTCCCAACTCCGTCTGCGTGAATCCAAATGATTCAGACCAGGCCCCCAACACACTCGCGCCACGAACTGAAAAGCCAACGCCGGCGGCAAGAATCGCCACAAACCCGGCCCACAGTAGGCGCTGGGCATTCGGGGCCGCAGCATAATTGAGTGCCGAAGGATCGTTGTTATTACTCATGGACGGTTTCCAGCTTGGTTCGACTGTGATTGAAAACGTGAGCGGTGGGGGCTCTGAATGCTGGCAGGACGTTAAGATCCAGTCAAGTAATTGACAGCATTTCTGAGTAGATCAAGAACGTAATCGCCCCGGGCCGCTGTTGCCACTGTCATCCTCGCTATACTGTCTACAGATTGAAAATTTTTACTTTGCGGGGCTCGCCTTGCCCCGATCCCCCCAATCGGAGCCCGATCCATGCGTCTGATCCTCTCACTAACCCTCGTCCTCTCTTCTGTACTGACTTCCATGGCCACTGCCGACGACGACCACGAATGCGCCCTTAACTTCGAGGCCAAAAACATCGATGGCGAAACTGTCGATCTGGAAGAATACGAAGGCAATGTCGTCCTGATCGTTAACGTTGCCAGTAAATGCGGGCTGACGCCCCAATACGCTGGCCTGCAAAAGCTGTACGAGGAATATGAAAAGAAGGGCTTGGTAGTCCTCGGATTCCCGTGCAACCAATTCCTGAGTCAGGAACCGGGTAGCGAAGCCGACATCAAGCAGTTCTGTAGCACCAAGTACAACGTTTCGTTCCCGTTGTTCAGCAAGATTGACGTCAATGGCGACAACGCAGCTCCGATCTACAAGTATTTGACCAGCAAGGATGTCAAGCCAAAAGGGAAGGGCAATGTCAGTTGGAACTTTGAAAAGTTCTTGATCGATCGCGAAGGGAATTTGGTCAATCGCTTTGAACCAAAGACCAAACCTGGTGATCCGCAAATCGTCAAAGCAATCGAAACGGAACTGGCCAAGAAATAGTCACCGTGCTCTGTACGAAGGACTTGCTTGCGCGAACGGCGTTATGAATCACTACGTGATTGCTTTCGTAGCTCTGCTTTTTGGCGGCAACTTGGTTGCCGACCAGCCGTTGCTAAAACCGAATGATCGTGTCGCGCTCGTGGGCGGCACGTTCATTGAACGGATGCAAACCACTGGCGCACTGGAAGCCGAACTACAAACCCGGCGACCCGATTGGAAACTTAGCGTTCGCAACTTGGGCTGGTCGGGCGACGACGTACACGGCGTCGCGCGAAAGGTTTTTGGCAACGCCGACCAAGGTTTTCAAAGATTGATGCGGGACCTTCAGGTTGCCGATCCAACCGTCGTGATCATCGCTTACGGCTTCACCGAGGCAAGCGACGGTGATGATGCCGTCGATCGATTCCAACCAGGTCTACAGAAACTGATCGCCAATCTACAGTCGCAACAGCGGCGAATCGTGTTGGTGAAGCCCTTCGCGATGCCAGGATATTTGATCGCCCGCTATGCGGAATTGATCGCCCGTTGTCGTGGGATCGTCGATCGAGTCGGCGCCGATGCCAAGGTTCCGGTGATCTCGGTCAACTGGTCGCCCGACGATGACGAACTGACCGATCACCAGTTGTTGCCCAACGACCACGGCTACGCGACTTTTGCCGCGAAACTCGCTGACAGCTTGGTTGGCGGCGAAGTGGCCAACCGGCCAAGCGACGACATCTACCGGTTGATCGCCGAAAAGAATCAACTGTTCTTTTATCGATATCGACCTCAGAACGAGACTTATTTGTTTCTGTTCCGAAAACACGAGCAGGGAAACAACGCCGTCGAGATCCCCCAGTTCGACCCGCTGATCCAGGCCGCTGACGAGGCGATCTGGAAAACGACCGCCCAGCACCACTGATTTCAGCAAAGCTGGGTGGTGCGAAAATCATCCCGCCACCCGCTTCGGTTCTCTGTCTTCTTGCCACGGGCTCTGCCCGGGCGTAACCTTTCACGTTTGCGCCGCGGCATTTTCTGCGGCAAATAGGCTTATCTCTGGAGTTTGTGGTGTCGGGAACCTGTGTCATTGGTCTGCAGTGGGGTGACGAAGCGAAAGGCAAACTCGTCGATCTGCTGGCCCCCCAGTTCGATCTGGTCGTCCGCTACCAGGGTGGTGCCAACGCCGGCCACACCGTGGTCGCCGGCGACGAAACCTACAAACTGCACCACATCCCCAGCGGTATCCTGCACAAGCATGTCCAAAATCTGATCACGCCCGGCGTCGTGATCAATCCGTCGACGATGCTGGACGAAATCGATGGCTTGGCCGCCCGCGGCGTGATTTGCCAAGACAACATGCGGATCAGCGAGCGAGCTCACCTGGTCATGCCCTGGCACATCGCCGAAGACAAGCTGATCAACGCGACGGCGGTCCGCGGCGAATCGATCGGCACGACCAATCGCGGCATTGGTCCCTGTTACCGCGACAAAGTTGGACGAACGCATGCGATTCGGATGGCCGATCTGGTCGTGCCAACGCGTGACGAACGAATTCGAACGGTCGCCGAACAGAAAGTCGATGCTGCTCGAAAAGATGGGTGCATCCCAGGAAGACCTTGACGCGATCGCGCCCGACACAGTGGTCGCGATGGCGGCCGCTTGGGCCGAACGGCTTGCAGGCATGATCGGCGACACAACCGATTTGTTGCTGGATGCCTGCGAAGCGGACAAGAAGATCCTGTTCGAAGGCGCTCAAGGCGCACTGTTGGACATCGACCACGGCACCTTTCCGTTTGTCACCAGCAGCAACAGCAGCGGTGTCGGCGTTTGTGCCGGAGCCGGTGTGCCGCCGCGCTGGATCAATCAAGTTCTGGGCGTTTGCAAAGCCTACAGCACGCGCGTGGGCGGCGGTCCTTTCTCGACCGAATTGGAAGACGAGACCGGCGACCGGATTCGCAAACTGGGCAATGAGTTTGGGACCACGACCGGCCGGCCACGACGCTGCGGTTGGTTTGACGCCGTCGCCGTTCGCTACACGGCGCGGCTAAGCGGCGTGACTCGTTTGGCGCTGATGATGATGGACGTGCTGTCGCACTTGGATGAACTGAAAGTCTGTGTGGCCTATGAATTGGACGGCGAGCGGATCGAACGTTTCCCCAGTCATGCCGATCAACTGCGCCGCTGCAAACCGATCTACGAAACGATTCCCGGCTGGAAAGAGCCGGTCGATGATGTCCGCCGCGTCGAAGACTTTCCCGGCGGGCGCGTTGGCGTATGTTCGACGAATCGAAGAATTGGTCGGCGTTCCGGTCGGCGTGCTGTCGGTCGGACCCGATCGTGCCCAAACGATCTTTACCGACGCCGCCTCCGAGTTGGATCTGCAACCGATCGCTTGACGATGATCAGACAAGGCGACCAAACTCGAACACGACAGTCGAAACGGATGCCGACCTGCTGCGCCGACGTCCCGCCGGCCGATCGGCCGCGGCACATCGCGATCATCATGGATGGCAATGGTCGCTGGGCCCAAGCGCGCGGACTGCCGCGGATCGAAGGCCATCGCCGTGGCGTCAGCACCGTCCGCATGATCAGCGAAACGTCACGCAACTCGGTATCGATGCGGTCACGCTGTATTGTCTGTCCAGTGAAAATTGGAAACGCCCGCAGGCCGAACTCGACTTTCTGATGCACTTGCTGGAGCAGTATCTGATCGAGGAACGTCGCACGATCATGGACCAAGGTCTGCGACTGAAAGTCATCGGCCGACGCGATCGCCTGCCAGCCAACGTGATCGAGGAAATGAATCGCACTCTGGAAATGTCCGCCGACAATCCCGGCACACAGTTGGTTCTGGCGATCGACTACGGCGGGCGAGACGAGATCACACAGGCGGTCAGAGAAATCGCCCGCGAGGTCGATGGCGGCAAAATTGCCCATCGACAGAAATCAGCGAAGCAAACCGTCACCGACAGGCTCTATACCGCCGGGCTTCCCGAAGTCGATCTGATGATTCGCACTGGCGGCGACATGCGGGTGAGCAATTTTTTGTTGTGGCAATTGAGCTACGCGGAACTTTGGGTCACCGAAAATGTTGGCCCGAATTCTCGCAAGCAAGATTTTCTGGGTGCCATCCGCGAGTTCACTTCACGACAACGAAGATTTGGCGGATTGAATGTCAATGAGTAATAGAACGCCGTTGTGCACATCTCCCGCTCGCGGCGATGCGATGATATTCAGACGGAACATCCGATGCTAAAAGATCGTCTGCGCTCTGCTCGCTTTCTTGATTGCGATCATTGCTTGGCTGCCTTGTATTTGGATGCCAATCGTCCCTTGGCCGACGTGCCGAGGGTCTTTGGCTGGTGCCGTTGCTGCTGTTCTTTCCTTGGGCACGGCTTGGGATATGGCTGGTTTGCTCGCAGGTAGCGGCCGATCGATCTCCGCGCGCGTAGCTGTCCTGTGGCCACGGCCATCGTGACATTGTCGGCCGTGCATGCCAATGCTTTGGCCGCTGGTCGGATTCGACCTATCCGCGAATCCTTGTCCGGTCGGCGAACTCGGCTGGATCGTGATCGCCGGCGATCGCTGCGATCTTTCTGATCTTGATCGGTGAGATGAATCGATTTCGCCAATCAAGAAACGCGGGGATCATCGAGCGCACCTGCGGCGCGGTTTTCGTGTCGATGTATGTCGGATTGCCGATGGCCCTGTTGATCGCGATGCGTATCGATGGGCAATGGCAATTGGGGATTGGCGGCGCTGTTGACCACGATCGCGGTCACCAAAGCAGCCGACGCGGGAGCGTACTTCAGTGGAAAGACGCTTGGAAAACACAAACTGGTCCCGCGGCTGAGCCCGGGGAAGACCCGCGAGGGGGCCGTTGGCGGGATCGTAACCGCGACAATCGTTGCCTTCGTTTGCTTGCAGTGGCTTTTTCCTGCGCTGGCGGCTGCCGGCAGCGGGCCGTCGGCAGCACCGTCGCATCCCCGGAATTGACCAGCCATTGTGGGGGGCATTGATCCTGGGCCCCTTGCTGGCGATGTGGGAATGATCGGTGATTTGGCCGAATCTCTGGTCAAACGGACCTGCGACGCCAAAGATAGCGGCAATCTGTTGCCCGGGATGGGAGGCGTCTGGGACGTGACCGATTCGCTGATCGCAACGATTATGCCGGCATTTTTGTGTTTCGCCATGGGCATTGGCGGCAACCGTATGATCCCGCTGTGGCAGCAACGTAGAGCTCGCCGAAGCATGTAGCATATAGAATGTATTCGTCTGACTTATCCCTACTGCAGGCACCTGAATGAGCGAAGCGACGCTTTCGATCGCCAATCCTGACGAACTCCTGGCCCTGTTTGGGCCACGCGACCAACATCTCCGCAAGCTGCGTCGACTATTTGACGTCAGTATCACTCAGCGAGATGGCCGCATCCGCGTGTCGGGTGAGGGCGACGATGTCCAGCGGGCGACGCGGACCCTGGAAAAACTGCAGCGGCTTGTCGCGTAAACAGGGCGAATTGAGTGCCGGTGATGTCGACATGGCTGCATCCGAGGAAGGTGCGGTCAGTTGCTGGTGGTGCACCAAAGCTGCACGTTGGCGGCGAAATCGATATCCAACACGCTGGCCGCAAGATCAAGCCACGGACTCCGGGGCAGGCCAGTCTACGTCGAAGCGATTCGCGAACACGACCTGACATTGGCCACCGGCCCAGCCGGCTGCGGAAAAACCTATTTGGCTGTGGCCACGGCAGTCGAAGCGTTAAAAGCGGGCCAGATTCGCAAAATCGTGCTCGTCCGACCGGCAGTCGAGGCTGGCGAAAGTTTGGGGTTTCTGCCAGGCGACCTACGAGCCAAACTAAATCCTTACCTGCGTCCGCTGATGGATGCTTTGGGAGAGATGGTTGACTACAACCAGGCACGAAACTTGATGGAGCAAGACGTGATTGAGGTCATTCCTTTGGCTTACATGCGTGGCCGAACCTTGAACGATGCATTCATCATTTTGGACGAAGCGCAGAACACAACCGTCGCCCAAATGAAAATGTTTCTGACTCGGATGGGCGAACGGAGCAAGATGGTTGTCAGCGGCGACGCGACACAACAAGACTTGCCGCGTGGTGTGACCAGCGGTTTGAATGACGCACTTCGTCGAATTGGAAAGATGAAAGGTATTGGTGTGGTTCGATTGCAAGCGACCGACATCGTCCGCCACCGCTTGGTGCAACGCATCGTCGAAGCCTACGAAAACACAGACATCCATGAATCGGGTAATCGAGAATCCACAGCACGAAACTCTGGTCGTGACCACAAAAATTCGCAGCGCGGGAGCCACAAGGATCAGCACTGATCTCTAAAGGGGATGCCCCATCGGCATCCATCTTGTCGGCATCATTGAATTCGACAACCTGCAGAGATCACTGACCTATCACCATGAGTGGTGCAAGCAAACAACGAGGTCGTCAAGAACGGATTGAATCCTTGGGGATTCAAAAGCCGCGTCTCGTGCAATGGTGGCAAAACAGCGACAAGGCTGCCGCGGCGACCCGCATCGGACTGGCCGTGCTGGCGGCCATCGTATTGCTGGTCTTTTGCCGGACCTGGCAACCACCCTTCGCCTATCGACTCGGCACAATCCCCGCCCGCGATCTGATCACACGCGCGACTTTCGAGGTTCCCAATGAATTGGAGACCAACACAAAGCGCGATCGCAAAAAACGGGAACAACTTGCCTTTTACAGCAACCGTACGGAACCGCTGGATCAATTGCTGGCGACGCTAAAGAACGACTTGCAGGCTGTCTTGAGTGCCGAGTCGTTTGACGAATTGCAAAAAGACGAATTGGTGCGGGAAGCATTCAGTCACTTCTACAAGATCAGTGAGACGAATCCTGAGGGGGAACCGAACTCGCATTTCTCGATGCTGAAATCAGTCCTGGCCAATGATCCGGACCTGAAGACTCTGGACAACGCGTTGAATGTCGCGCTGCGCGACAACTACAAATTTGGCTTGATTCGAGCCCCCCAGCACTCGCCGGAGCAAGGCAATCAAGAACGAATCCGCGTTTACCCCGTCGGTGATCCCGAGGACGTCGATGCGGTGGAAGTCAGCGAAGTGCGAGTGGCCGAATCTGGAACGAAGATCCAAAGTGAATTGAAGGAGCGGTTTCGCGCCGATTTTCCTTCGGAGAACTATGAAACCGTCGCGAAGATGATCAGCGACTTTATCCTGGAAAGACTCGATGACTACGAAACGCTGACGTACAACGACGAACGGACGGAAACAGCACGGAAAGAAGCAGCCGCGGCGGTCCAACCTGTGATGACGACGTATCGCTCGGGAGAAGACCGATTGGCCGAGGCGGGCGTGCTATTAGCAGACACCGAAATCGATTTATTGCGGCAAGAATGGCGTGCCACGATCAGCAACATGCACGTGGTCGACAAACTCGCCCGTGTCGCCGCCTACGCCGGCATGATTGCAGCACTCTATTTGCTTTGCGCAACCTATATCTTCTTTGTTGACGATCGCGGCCTACTGTATGACCATGTGCGATTGGCCAAATTGCTGACGATCATGGTCGTCGCAATCGGTCTCGGTTACGCCGCCTCCAGTGATCAGTGGCGGGGCGAACTGGTGCCGCTGGTTTTGGCGTCGATCATTTGCGCGGTTGTCTATGGCCGGGAATTGGCACTGTTGCTGATGGCGGCGGCCTGTGTCAGTTTGACATTGTTTCTGGGTTCGGATCTTTCGCAACTGGTAATGATGATTGCAGCATGTTGCAGTTGCATCTTGTTGTTGGGCCGGATCCGCAGCCGCACTCATCTACTTTTTGTCGGCGCGACATCAGCGGCAATTACGATATTGACCGTCATTGGTGTGGGGATCGTGACCGGTAATACGATGTCAGCTGTTTCGACGGCAATTGATGTGGAACCGATGTATCGCGGCCCTTCGTTCAACGTGGTGGTGTGGGAGTTGATTAAGTCCGCGGTTTGGGCAGGTTTTAGCATCATGGTTTCGGCCAGCATCATGACGCCGCTGTTGCCATTCGTAGAAAAATCATTCGGCGTACAAACCGATCTCAGCTTGCTAGAATTGGGTGACGCAAGCCACCCGTTGCTGCGACGACTGGCCCAACGAGCACCGGGGACTTACAACCATTCGATCAACGTGGCATCGATTGCCGAAGCCGCCGCGGATGAAATTGGTGCCAACGGATTACTGGTCCGTGTTGGCGCCTATTTTCATGACATCGGCAAGATGTTCAAACCGGAATACTTCATTGAAAACCAAAGTGCGGGGATCAATCAGCATGACTCACTGCAACCTGCGATGAGTACGCTTGTGATCATTGCCCACGTCAAGGATGGTGCCGACTTGGCTCGTAGCCACCACTTACCCGAGCCGATTGTCGATTTCATCATGCAGCATCACGGCACTACATTGGTGGAATACTTTTATCGCGAGGCTGCCCGACGAAGCGAGGAAGACCCCAACGGCGAAGAAGTCAGCGATAAGGACTTCCGCTATCCAGGCCCGAAACCGCAAACGCTGGAAGCGGCTGTGATGATGTTGGCCGATACCGTTGAAAGTGCCAGCCGAACGCTGGTCGATCCAACACCGTCACGCATTCAGAACCTCGTTGACTCAATCGCTCAAAAGAAGATGAGCGACGGTCAGTTTGATGAATGTGGACTGACTTTTCGGCAACTGGACCGAATCCGACGAAGTCTCGTCAAATCTTTGACCGCGATTTACCATGCTCGTGTCAAGTATCCTGGCCAACAGTCTGCGTAATTCCGTGTCGCTGCAAATCGAACTCCTGATCGACTCGACCTTATCGGCTCCGATCGACGGCGATGCACTGGCCGCCGCGGCGCGGCTGGCCGCTAAGTTTGGCACATTTGATCAGGGTGAAATCGGCATCCGTGTGACCGATGATCCGACAATCCGCCAAGTCAACCGACAACATCTGCAACACGATTATCCGACCGACGTGATCAGTTTCGCATACGTCGCTGATTCGCCCCGAATCGAGGGTGAGTTGATCCTCAGTTTTGATACCGCCTACCGGCGTGCTGCGGAGCTCGGCTGGGACGTCAGGCATGAGCTGATTCTGTATACGGTTCACGGGGTTCTTCACCTGTCCGGCATGGATGACCGGCAGCCTGAGGAGCGGGCTGAAATGCGAGCTGCCGAGCGTGCAATCATGCTGAAATTGGGTATTCCCGAGATCGAACGATTCGGGGCTGACACGGATCAAGCGGACTTACGTCTCGACCTAGAGCTGCAAGACCGTGCGGCACCAGCGAACGGGCCCACGAACACGATCGCGGAGCCGCAATCGTGACCGAGGCATGGCAATGGTGGGCGATATCTCTATTTGGCTTTCTGCTCAGCAGCGTTGGCGGCCTGGGGCGCGAATTGTTGGATCGATTCGCAGGTCGGTCCTTGGAAGTCTACTGCCGATTGAAGAAGAACCGCGAAAGATTCGGCGCGGTTTTGGATCACCAAGACGCGACGATTCGTGGCAGCGAATATCTGCGAATGATTGGAACGGTCGTCTTTCTGATCGCGGGCACGTCGGCGATCTTCATTCGTGATGATCTATCGACGTCGCGTTTAGTCGCCTGGGCAATCGGTTCAGGCGGATTGATGATGATGATTCACATTTGGCTACCGGCGGCGGTGACCCGATTCGCATCGACCCGTGTGCTATACCACACTTGGCCATTTTGGCGTGCCCTTTCGGTGTTCATGAGTCCGCTATCGGCACCCGGTCAATTGGTCGAACTGATCGGCCGGCGTCTGACTGGCAACCAAGAGAGTGAGAGTGAAGACGAAGATCAACTGGAAGATGAAATCAGAACGATCGTTGCTGCGGGCACGCGCGGCGGCCATTTTGGACCGGGCGTCCGCGAGATGATTCAAGGCGTGATGACGCTTCATGAAGATACGGTCGGTCACATCATGACAAATCGCGGTGATGTTGACGCAATCGATGTCACTTGGAACTGGGATCAAATTTTGGAAACCATCATCGGCGCAGCACGAACGCGGTTTCCCGTATACGAAGGAACGTTGGATAACGTCATCGGTGTGTTGTACGTCAAAGATCTGTTGCCGTTTTTGAAGTCGCAATCCTGCGCCGGACAAACCGTTGACTGAAATCATTCGCAAAGCTTGGACCGTTCCGGTCGATCGCAGCGTCGAGATCATTCTGCGCGAATTTCTGCACAGTCGCAGCCACATGGCGATCGTCTTGGATGAGTTCCAGCAGACCGCCGGCGTTGTCACGATCGAAGATGTCTTGGAAGAGATCGTCGGTGAGATCGTTGACGAATCGGACGAGGAAGAAGAATTCGGTATCGAGATCATCGATGAAAAGACGGTCGAGGTTGACGGTCGAGTCATGATTGATGATTTGAACGAATCGACCGCCTGGGAAATCCCTGAGAGCGACGACTATGAAACCGTGGCTGGCTATGTGCTATTTCATACCGGTGCGATTCCGGAGGAAGGCGATCGGCTATCGATCGGCGACGCTGAGTTCGAAATTTTGAAGGCGAATAATCGCAAAATCGAATCGATGCGGATTTGCCACGCGCCATTGCAGGATCAAAAGGCTGGCTAGAGGCCGATCCGGCCACTCGGCAATTCATGTTCGGCGGCTGCCATGTATTGGCCAGGGCCATGTTCTGGCCGATCTAGGCGTTAAGTCTGATTGTCGCTCTGTCGCTGCGTAGGTAAACTGCCATCGTCCATGCTGTAAATGATTGACCTGCCGGAAATGCCGATGCCTACGACCGCAAACCTTGAGATTCAACAAACAGATACTGCCTCGCTAAAAGTCGGTGATCAAGAATTCGAGATGCCGGTCATTGAAGGTAGTGAGGCCGAACGCGCCATCGACATTGGACGTCTGCGTGCCGAAACGGGATTGATCACCCTGGACGAAGGATTCGTCAACACCGGCAGCACGCGGAGCGCAATCACGTTTCTAGATGGCGAACAAGGAATCCTTCGCTACCGCGGCTATCCAATCGAGCAACTGGCCGCCAAGAGCGATTTCTTAGAAACCGCCTATTTGCTGATCTACGGTGAACTTCCAAATATGGAGCAAGCCGAGGAATTTCGTACGGGGATTCGTGAGCACACGATGATCCATGAAGACATGCGGTCGTTTTACAACGGTTTCCCTCGCGACGCGCATCCGATGGCGATCCTTAGCAGTGTCGTCGGCGCGCTTTCCACGTTCTACCAAGACTCGATGGACCTGGAAGACGACGATCAGGTTGAAATGTCGATCTATCGATTGTTGGCGAAGCTTCCAACGATCGCAGCCTACAGTTACAAAAAATCGATTGGACAACCATTCATCTATCCGAACAACAGTCTGGACTATTGCGAGAATTTCTTGCACATGATGTTCGCCACTCCCGCAGATGAGTACCTAGTCGATCCGGATTTCGCCGAAGCGCTCAATCTGTTGTTAATCGTCCACGCGGATCATGAACAGAACTGCAGCACGTCCACGGTGCGAATGGTTGGCAGCAGCAACGCGAACTTGTTCGCCTCCATCTCGGCAGGCATCTGTGCCCTGTGGGGACCGCTACACGGCGGGGCGAACGAAGCCTGCGTCAACATGCTGGAACAGATCGCGGCCGATGGCGGAAATGTCAAAAAGTACGTCGATATGGCGAAAGACAAAGAACAATGGTTTCCGTCTGATGGGATTCGGGCACCGCGTCTACAAGAATTTTGATCCGCGGGCGACGATCATAAAGGCAAGTTGCGACAAACTCCTTGCGAAACTGGACTTGGACGACCCGCTATTTGAAGTCGCCCAACAGTTACAAGAAGTGGCTCTGAAAGACGAATATTTTGTCGAGCGAAAACTCTATCCCAACGTCGATTTCTATTCCGGCGTGATCTACCGAGCTCTGGGAATTCCGATTCAGATGTTTACCGTGTTGTTCGCGATCGGGCGACTACCAGGCTGGATCGCGCACTGGCGCGAAATGCATGCCAATCCGAGTGCCCGCATCAATCGGCCACGTCAGATCTATACCGGTTGCAACGAACGCGATTTCGTTGGAATCGACAAGCGTTAGACACGCTTCCGCAATCCTCGAGTGGTTTTGACGACCAGTCTAGAATCCAGACCAGCGATGCTCGTCAACTCCGATCATTCACCCAGTTGCGATCGTAGCGTCTTCATTCCGCGGTGCAGCAATCCCGCGATCGCGCCGGACGATTTTTGCATCTGCTCGGCGACGTCGCTTAGCTTCATCCCTTCCAAATAGTGAAGCTGAATTGCCTCGCGTTGGGCATCGGGCAGCCGCTGAACTGCTTCGGCAAGCTGCAACACGTTTTCGCCAAGGGCTGCGTGCTGGCTTGGTGTTGGACCCTCTCCAGCCAGCAACCCCTCGCAGCCGCATCGATGATTGAGCCAGTTTTTGTTCCATCGATTGTTCACGTCGGATGTCACGTTTGTCGCGATGTAGATCGCGATCAAGATGACAAATGTGGTGGGCCAAAATCTGCCTCAACCAACCACGAAACTCGGCTTCAGTGCGGCCGCGAAAACCGTCCAGTCCCTGTACCGCCTGCAGCATTGCTTGCTGGACGATATCGGAGGCGCCGATTTTCGCTTGGTACGCTTTCCTGGCATGGGTCCGAGCCAACATTCGCAGATAGGGTTCGTACTGAGCAACCATCAGCTGGATCGCTAACATCGATCGGCGGATTGCCATGTGGTTCATCACACATTTCGCGACCCTTTCACTGTCGCACCAGCGGACAATTCAGCATCGATGGATTCGACGACTGCACTGGCAAGCAGATTAAGCTCTTGATCACTGGAAACCAATGGCGGCATCAGAATGACGACATCACTTAGCGGACGAATCCAAACGCCCCGTTCAATCGCCTGTTTGCAAACTTGATGACCGACAAGCTCGTTCGAATCAAAAGCTGCTTTTGTCTGCGAATCTTTAACCAACTCGATCCCGACCATCAGTCCCCGTCCGCGGATGTCGCCCACGTTGGGATGACCGGCAAGTGGGGAAAGTCGTTTGCTCAAGTACTCTGACTTTCTGGCTACATCGTTGAGCGTTTCCTCTGATTCAAACAATTCGATCGACGCGAGTGCGGCGGCAGCAGCAAGCGGATTGCCGCCGAAGGTATGGCCGTGAAAAAACTGATGCGAATCAGCGGTTGGCGCCAGGAATGCTTCGTAAATATGCGGCCGAGCGATCGTCGCGGCCATCGGTAAATATCCACCGGTCAGTCCCTTGCCCAGGCACAAAATATCTGGAGTGACGGCTTCGTGTTCACATGCGAACATGCGACCGGTGCGACCAAAGCCGGTTGCCACTTCGTCACAAATCATCAACACGTCGTAGCGGTCACATAGCTGCCGAATTCGACTTAGCAATCCGACCGGGTGAGTGACCATGCCCGCGGCACCTTGCACAAGTGGTTCCATCACAATTGCAGCTAACGCTTGATGATGCCTCGCGAACAGCGACTCGAATTCCTGTGCGTAGTGATCGCAGGCATCCTGACTGCCCACACCATCGGGCAACCGATAGCTACAGGGCGTTGGCCCACGAACCGGCGAAAACAGAATGGGTGCGAAGAGTTCGTGAAAGTGCGTGATGCCGCCTAGCGAAACTCCTCCGGTCGTATCTCCGTGGTAGGCCGCACCGAGCGCGAGATAGTTTGTTTTCTCGGGTCGCGGATCTTTGCGTTGCCGCCAATACTGCATCGCCATCTTCAATGCCGCTTCGACCGACGATGAACCGTCACTGCTAAAAAACACATGCGATAGATCACCTGGCGTGATCTCGACCAACTTTCTGGCCAGGCGTTCGGTGGTTTCTCCAGACATGCCCAACGAGGTGACATGGGCCACACGGTCAAGCTGGTCGCGGATCGCAATGTCGATCTTGGGGTGACGGTGACCGTGAACGTTACACCATAGACTGGAAACCCCGTCGAACAGGCGTCGCCCATCGGTTGTGTTCAGAAAGCAACCGTCCGCGGATTCGATCTCCAGTGGCTCGTATTCGAGCATCTGTGTAAATCCATGCCAGTGAGCATGTTTTTGGTTGTTGTCGCGAGTCATATTTGGAGTCGAGTCTCCATTTGCGGTTCGCAGTTGTGGGTAGAACCGCTAAAACAGGGTCTACACGGAAACAAAGGAGTGAGCGGCCGATGGCACGAGAAGCAGTCTACCAACAATCCGATCCGGAGACCTCGGTAACCGCCGCCGAAGTTCCGCCACCAGAGCAAGATAGTTCTCTGCGACCGCGTCGAATGGACGAAATGGTCGGCCAACGAGATGTGATCGAACGGCTGAAGATCGCCATTGAAGCGGCTCAAAAGCGAGGTGAACCGCTGGGCCATATTCTGTTTGATGGGCCGCCGGGACTTGGCAAGACAACATTCGCCACCGTGATTCCTGCGGAAATGGGAACGACGGTCCAAATGGCGAACGGTGCCGGGTTGAACGCTCCCAAAGACCTGCTGCCGTACCTGACAAATTTGTCCGAAGGCAGCGTCCTGTTCATCGACGAAATCCATCGCGTCCCCAAGGCAGTCGAGGAGTACCTGTATACGGCGATGGAAGATTACCGTATCGACATTGTCTTGGGCGAAGGCGTCAGTGCGCGAACGTTGAACTACGAACTCCGGCCGTTCACATTGATCGGCGCAACGACTCGGGCGGGCATGTTGAGTGCACCGCTACGGGATCGATTTCAGATTCGCGAGCATCTCGGTTGGTATACGCTGGATGATCTTTGCCAGATTGTTCAGCGCAACTCAGTCAAACTGAAACTGCCCGTTGACGATCGATCGGCGGCAGTCATCGCCGCCCGCAGTCGTAGCACACCAAGGCTGGCGAACAATCGATTGTTGTGGGTCCGCGACTATGCGCAAAGCAAAGCAGACGGAAAGGTCAGCGATCGCATTGCCACGGCGGCTTTGGACATGATCGGCATCGACATTCTTGGTTTGGACAAACAAGACCGAGGGTATCTGGACACGTTGATGCGAATCTTTGCGGGCGGTCCGACCGGACTGGAAGCGATTGCCCACACGATGAACGTCAGTGGCGACACACTGGAAGACGAAGTCGAACCATTCTTGTTGCGAAGTGAATTGATTGTGCGAACTCGACGAGGTCGAATCGCAACCGACAAAGCATACCAGCACCTGAAGCGAGAACCGCCCAGTGAAACCGCGTAGTGAAGCCGCCCAGTAAAACCTTCCAGTGAAGCGGCACAGGCGCCGCGACGTAGACCGAATCGAGCTCGGCGATGAAGTGGCGAGTTGTGTCGTCGGAGTAACCCCTGGATGTCGGAACGTTGCATCGCTCGTTGCGACCTACTTCTTTCGTCCCTTCATCGCTGTTTCATAAACGTCGATGTACTTCTTGACGGTCACGCGTTGGATTGCCTGGCCGACAACTTGCAGGGGTACATCTTCTAACTTTTTGAATCGCACACAGGACTTGCCCATATCCAGCTTCTTGCCCGACTCTTTCCAAGCATCGACGAACCACTTGCGGTGTTTTTCTTCGCCGTAGATACACATCAAGTAGATCGACATGTGGTTTTTCTGGGATGCCAATGAGGCGTAGGGCAGTGGTTCTTTCGGGTTGCAGTGGTAGCCGTCGGGATAGACGCTGTGCGGCACGTAGTAGCCGATCATCCCATACTGGATTCCTTCCTCGAAACCCTTGGGAAGATTTTTTCGCATCACCTGACGCACGACCGAAATTGCTACCCGGCGGTCATCGGGAAGTTCGTCCAAATACTGTTGGACCGTCGTCGCTTTGCTTTGCATGGCTAAATCTTTACCGTAATCGTCGTCGGTTCGTCGGGATGGTAACCTGATGTCCGAGGGCCACGTCCGCCATTGTCTCACCAGCAACGCCATTATGGAGAATCGACATTGTCCGCCACAGCACAGTCCGCCACAGCACAACAAGCCGAAGAACAGATTCTAGTCGTTCCGGAGTCGGTCATTGCCGCGATCGGCACCATCGACGGATTCGAATCGGATGTTGACCGCTTTTTGCAACCATTCTGACCAGCGACCAGCTTTCGTTTCAGCCCCGTAGTCAAATGGAAACGGACCCCAGCTTCAAACAACTGATTCCCTACGTGCTCCTGGAATGGAATGACGATGGGATAACCAAGCTATTCACTTACACCCGAGGCGGTGGTGGCGGTGAAACCCGTCTGCATGCCAAACGCAGTGTCGGAATCGGTGGCCATATCTCGCGCGAAGACGCGGCAGACGGCACCGATCCTTACTCCACAGGCATGCATCGTGAATTGGCCGAGGAAGTCCAACTAGAATCGGCGTACCACGAATCAACGGTGGGCTTGCTGTACGATCCTTCCAATGATGTCGGAAAAGTTCACTTGGGTGTCGTTCATAAGTTTTTGTTGGAACAACCGCACGTGAAGAGCAACGAAGCCGATTTGGCGGAAGGTGGATTCGTCAGTGTCGAAGAGTTGCGAAACGAAATGGATCGCTTGGAGACTTGGAGTCAATTGGCAATCAAGGCGTTGTACTAAAACCAGGCTGCACGAGACTCTCGACGAATTGCGCTATTGATGATCTACCTAGACAATCACGCTACCACGCCATGTGATCCGCAGGTCGTCGAAGCGATGCTGCCTTGGCTAAGCGAACATTTTGGCAACCCGCATAGTAGTCATGCCTATGGTCGTCTGGCTGCCGATGCCATTCAGGCAGCGGTCGCGGAGATCGCTTCATCATTGGGTGCGTCAGCCGATTCGATTGTCATCACCAGTGGCGCAACCGAAAGCAACAATCTGGCGATCCGCGGATTCTGCTTGCATCCGCGGCAGCGGCGGCGCCGAATCGTAACCGTTACCACCGAGCATCCCGCTGTGCTGGACGTTGTCGCCGACTTGGAACGGGAAGGCTTTGCCGTCGTACGGGTTCCAGTTCATCAAGCGGGCAATCCAGACGCCGGGATTGTCGATCTGAACCAGCTTGAATCGGCGATCGACGACGAAACAGCACTGGTTTCGGTGATGTGGGCCAACAATGAAATCGGCGCCATCGCACCGATGAAAGAGATCGCCAAGATCTGCCATGACCGAGGCGCCGTTCTGCACAGCGATGCAACGCAAGCGGTCGGCCGAGTTCCAGTTGATATCAAAGCGACCGATATCGATCTGCTCAGCGCCACCGGCCATAAACTTTACGGGCCAAAAGGAACGGGATTGTTGGTCGTTGGCAACGGGAATCGGCGGATTCGGTTGCGTCCGCAAATCATCGGCGGGGGTCAGCAACATGGCATTCGTAGCGGAACCATGAATCCGGCGGGCACGGTCGGGCTTGCGACTGCGATCGGCTTGTGCTGTGCTTCGCTGGCAGATCACCATAGCCATGCCAACTCGCTGCGCACCAGCCTGTGGCGACAATTGTCCCTGGCGATTGAAGGTCTGGTCCTAAACGGGCCGGAGTTGTCAGCCGATAAAAGGCTTCCCGGGAATCTGAACTTGATTCTTCCTGACATCGAAGGTGAGGCCTGGATGTCGGCGGCGCCACAAATCGCGATCAGCAGCGGATCCGCCTGTAGCGGAGCCGAAGCGTCACCGAGTCACGTTTTGACAGCATTGGGGCTAAGCGAGTCAGAAGCCCGCCGGAGCGTGCGATTCGGCATTGGGAGATTCAATACGGCGACCGAGATCGACACTGCGGTCACCGACTTGATCTCGGCCTATCAACGAGTCGCTCAACTGGCTCGGTAGAAAACTGCTAGCCTGCCAAGGGTCCCCAGTCTGGCAAAGCTCTGTTTCACTTCGCCAATTACCCACCAATATCTCTCTTTACCTTTGGCCAGGGAAACGACTACGATTCGTCATTGAAATTGGCGGGAGCGGCTGCGCCGACGGTGGCGGACTGGAATCCCGGCAGGAAACATCATTCAAGGATGGAGCGATGGGCGTGGTCCATATGCTAGTGGTTGCCCTGGTGGGCATCACCTACGGATGGCAAGGCGATGGCAACGGCGGCGTTGAATACATTGTGCAAATTTCGCCGGCGGAGCTGAAGGAAATCGATCGAATCGGTGAAATCACCAGTTCGATCGATCCGGCAGTTGCTGGTCATGTTTCCCGAATCAAGATCGTCGTCGGGTCCGGGACGCTGCCGCGCGAAACCCCCGTTCACTTGAGCCAGCAAAGATCGGGCACAAGTCGCGCTGGTGTTGCCACAGCTCCGGATCGCATTGCCGTTCCAATTCCCGAGATGCGCGAACAAGATTTAGCCGCGCCGATTCGATCACTTGACCATCACGATCTGGCGTTTGCAGCTACTGAATCCCAACAAGTCCAAGCTTCGATGATGAAGCCCGATCCGGACAACGCAAACCCCGGTTACTCGTTTCCATCGACGCTTGGCGATACTGCTAACAACACGGCCCAAGGGGTTCGCAGCGACCTGGATCGAGCAGGGCGAGAAATCGCCGGACGCGGACAGAATCTGCTGCAAGATCTAAGAGAGAATTCGTCGAATGCGTTCGGAAATTCGGTCACGGGTACAGGGGCTCCCGGAACCGGACAAGTCGCACCGCCAGCAACATGGACCCCCGATGGACAGCTGCAACCGACGCTTCCGCAATTTACGACTGGGCCGACGGCGGCTGGGCCGACGGCGACAACGCGTTCCGGAGGACCGACGACCGAGCCGACCCAAAAGCGAGATCAAGTTTGGACTGATTTCGCCGGCCCGCGATCGGGTGGACCTACGACGGATGCGATCGGAACCGATCGAAGTCTGTTCGACACCACACGTACGAGTGATCCGACCTTCAATGGCCCGACCTCAAACGACCAACGTTTGAGCAATTCACAGTTCAGCGCACCACGCAGTGGCGTCGGTATGAGCGGTTCCAGCGTTCCCGGTGATTCTGCCACCCGCTCAGCGACGGGTACTTTTGGTCAAGTTCCGGGCGGAATAACGTTTCCTAATCGAGGCTCGGCAACCGACCCGCGATTGACCCTTGACCGCAACGGGCAACGAAATGATTCGACCAACCGATACGGCCGCGACCCAATCCTGTCACAGCAACAACAAACGGAAATGGATCGCCAGAATCGAACGATTCCAGCAAGCGAATTTGCCGGAGAATCGTCAATCCGCGATCGATCTCGCGAGTCGCTACAAGGCAACACCATTGGATTGCCGAATCGCGAAACGGCCAATTCACAGTTCAGCAATGGTCCGATCGCACTAAACCCTGCTCAGAACAACCCTGCTCAGAACAACTCACAATCGGGACCTGATCGAAGGCTGACCAACGCGGAACTTGATGCCGGTGCTTGGTGGATCGATCGGTACGGGCGTCTGTTGGATCGCTCCGGCAAATTGATTCCTCCGGTGGCCAAAGTCGAAACAATGCGTGATCCCCGTAACGATCTTGTCGATCGATATGGTAACCACCCCTCCGGGGCTAGGCTCGCGGAACCAATGGTCAATCGAACGAACCCCAACTTTGTGGATGATCGTCAAACGCACGATCCAAATGCATTTCGTGGTTCGCATGGAATTCCGTACCAGCAAACTAAAAACCGACTGGCTACTAACACGAGGGCCTTTAACGAGCCTGAACTGGATCGTATGAGAACAGCACCGGAAGCGAACCAGATTCGCGACCCTGTCTCGCTAACCAAACGCGACCCTGACCTGTCCGGCACGACTGGAATTCCGATTTCCAAGACCGCGAGAAATCACATCGCTGCGCAACCACTGTTCAATGGGCTGCTGCTAATGTCTTTCGTCGCGAACATCTACTTGATGTTCTGGCTGAAGAACCTCCGATTGCGGTTCCGAGATTTGGTCGCCGCGAAGCGTCTGGCTAGCCCCTCCAGCCAAGCGAGTTAAATCTTCGCGGCTTTGAAAATAATTGCGGATTGCCGAAACTGACATTCGTCCCCACGGCAAAGCGTTTCGGGGGTGAATCACGACCCCATAGGGGGTCCAGCCACGCGTTATAGCGGCCTTATTGTGACAATCCGCTCTTTGTCGCCATGAGTTCTGTGCTATTATGGGGGCAGTCCATTCGGGGGACCATCCCCCCGGCGATGGTAGGGATTCTTTTCCTATTTTCCTTATCGAATTAAGGTCCAAACGCTTTAGACCGGGGTTCGGTTGGGAAGTAAGAATTTCACTGCGGAACAGAGAGCCAAAACGAGCATCCTTCGCCGGGGTACGGAACCTTAGCAAATTGCTTATGACGTAGCCTTCTGAACAGTGTGATTTGGTTAAGCAATCCGAAGCTTGATTCCAAGGCGACGCCTGCAACGAACAGTACTAACTGGAGAACTGATGAGTAAAAAGCTATTGATCGTGGACGACCATGAGATTATCCGGTTGGGGCTTCGATTGATGCTTGAAGGCACTGATCTGGAGATCGCAGCAGAAGCCACCTCTGCAGCCGAAGCGTTGGCAGCCGTTACGAATTCGGTTCCGGATGTTGTCTTGATGGACATTCGGATGGAGGGTGGTGACGGCCTGAACACTTTGGGACGAATGAAACTAGATCACCCCGATCTGCCGATCGTTTTGTTTTCGGCCTACGACAATCCAACCTACATCGCCCGCGCTGTGGCACTCGGTGCAGCCGGGTACGTCTTGAAATCGGCACCTCGATCAAGGTTGGTTGAAGCTTTGGAAATAGCAGTCACTGGTGAGTCGGCATGGACCAGGGAGGAACTTCGCCGGGTCACAGGAGCGTTGGCGACGCCGCGGCTTAGTCAGGACATCGAAGTTCCCCTCACCCAACGTGAGAGCGAAGTACTCCGACAAATGGCCCTTGGGTTAACGAACAAGGAAATCGCAAAGATGCTGGGCATCAGCTACGAAACGGTCAAAGAACACGTTCAGCACATCTTGCGGAAGATCGGTGTCAGTGATCGCACACAAGCGGCAGTTTGGGCCGTGCGAAAGAATCTGGTTTAGACGCTCATCAGCAGCGATCGTTCGCGGTCGATGACTTCGGAAAGCCTCGTTCGCGAAATCTTCTCGCTCGGGCACAAGCTTCACCAACAAGAAAGGACGCCCACATTCGTGAGCGTCCTTTGATCGTCTAAAGACCAGGCGAGGATTACTCGTCGCCGGTTGGAATCAGCGGGCCTTCGCTTCCGAGGCCACCCTTCAGATCGCCTTCGTCCATCGGCGATACGGTGCCGCCAGCTTCCGCGGCCTCGGCTTCGGCAGCAGCTTTTTCCTGCTCCTCACCCCAGTCGACTCGTTTCAGCGACAGGCCGATTTTGCGTTCGTCGGTATCCACACGCAAGACTTTGACCTCGATTTCCTGGCCGACTTTGACCACTTCCTCTGGATCTTCGACCTTGTGCTCAGCCAGCTCGCTGATGTGCAGCAGACCTTCCAGGCCATCTTCCAAACCAATGAAGACACCAAAGTTGGTGATCTTGGTGACCGCACCTTTGACCAACTGGCCAGGCTGATACTTGTCAGGAATGTCACCATCCCAAGGGTCGTTATCCAGTTGCTTCAAGCCCAAGGCAATGCGGCGGCGGGATTCGTCCACACTCAGCACACGGCACTCCAATTCCTGGCCTTTTTCCAGCAATTCGCTGGGGTGACCGATCTTGCGAGTCCAAGACATGTCGCTGACATGCAGCAATCCGTCGATACCCTCTTCCAGTTCGATAAAGGCACCGTAATTGGTCAGGTTGCGGACCTTGCCCGTAACGTCCTGGCCCTCTGGGTAGCGGCTGATGACTTCGTCCCAAGGATTCTTCTGGGTCTGTTTCATGCCCAGCGACAATTGCTGTCCCTCGGGGTCGACGCCCAGAATCTTGACCTCGATTTCATCGCCGATGTTGACCAGCTCGCTGGGGTGATTGACCCGCTTGGTCCAGCTCATCTCGCTGATGTGGACCAAGCCTTCGATGCCCGGCTCCAGCTTCACGAAAGCACCGTAGCTCATCACGTTGACGACTTCGCCCTTGTGATCGGAATCGACCGGGTATTTTGACTCGATGTTTTCCCACGGGTTGCGATCTTTCTGCTTCAGACCCAACGCGATCTTTTGCTTCTCGCGATCGATGTGCAGCACCTTGACCTCGATTTCCTGGTCGATTGAGACCATCTCGGTCGGATGTCCGATTCGCTCCCAAGCCATGTCGGTAATGTGCAGCAGACCGTCGATGCCACCCAGGTCCACAAAAGCCCCGAAATCGGCAATGTTCTTGACAATCCCTTTACGGACTTGGCCAACTTCCAGTTCCTTCATCAGATAGGCGCGATCTTCTTCGCGTTGGCGTTCAATCAACGAACGGCGGCTGATGACGATGTTTCGGCGGGTATCGTCGATCTTCAGCACTTCGGCTTGGATCACACGGCCGATGAAGTCGCCGATGTCACCGGGACGGCGAATATCGACTTGGCTACCGGGCAGGAAGACGTTGACGCCGATATCCACCAGCAGACCACCTTTGATCTTTCGGATGACAGTACCAGTGACGACTTGGCCTTCGCTGATTTGGCCAATGATCTTCTCCCACTCGATGATCTTTTCCGCTTTGTTCTTGCTAAGCGCGATCATTCCGTAGGGGTCGTCAGCAGCCCCAAAGTTGTCCTCCATCTCTTCGATCAGGACTTTGACAATGCCACCGACGACGGGCTTTTCTTCTTCGGGACCCCATTCACTCAGGGAGACGGTGCCTTCACTCTTGAAGCCAACATCAACCAACGCCCACTCATCGTTAACTTCAACGATTTTTCCATCGACGATTTCGCCTTGTGCGTAGTCTTGTTGCTCGCGTCCGAGCCATTCCATAATCCAGCCATCGGTCTCGTCTTCAGGAGCCAGAACGGCTAGTTCATTGGCGATATCTTCGTCGTCGAGGTGGCGGATTAAGTTGCGATTTACCATGGGAGTTCCAGGGTTTGAGCCTTGCTGAGAGAATCGACGACGACCAAGTCGGAGCGGATCGGGCTCAAAGAGGGTTAGAGAAATGAAGGGGTCGTCTTCGCGGCACCGAGCGGCGAAAGTAGCCCAGTAACCTAACAAAGCCAGAAATTGCCCACAACAGCTAACACCGTCAGTTTCACGGCAATTGGCAATGTTTTGCTAACCCAATGGGCAGGCCTTGCGAGGCAAGTTATTACATGCGGTTGGCCAAGGCATAGGCCAGACAGCTCGACCACAAATCCTTTTTTCTACACGATGACTACCAACCACAACCTCCGCGTCGCACTTGGAGGCGACCATGCTGGATTCCCACTCAAACAGGCCGTGGCAGATCGATACGCACGGCTGCTGACGTCGCTGACCGATTGCGGAACCCATTCCGAAGCGAGCTGTGACTACCCTGACTTTGCGATCTCGGTCTCGAAGGAAATCGTCCAGGGCAAGGCAGACCGTGGCATTGTCATCTGCGGCAGTGGCGTCGGTGTCAGTGTTGCCGCGAACAAGATCCCCGGAATTCGGGCCGCGATCTGCCACGACACTTACTCCGCGCATCAAGGAGTCGAGCACGATGACATGAACGTGCTCTGCATCGGCGGCCGGATCATCGGATCCGAACTCGCCTTCGAGATCATCGACGCTTTTCTGGGGGCCAGATATGAACCAGCCGAACGACACGCCCGCAGACTACGTCAAGTGCTGGAGATCGAAGCCAAGGGATCAGCCATCTTCAAATCGTCGTAGCATGGACCGACGGCCGACTTTCGCGCGGCCGAACATTGCGCAATTCTTACCGAACATTGCCCAATTCTTACCGAACATTGCCCAATTCTTACCGAACATTGCGCAATTCTTACCGAACATTGCGCGATACTTTTCGATCGCGGAATGATCGACGGCGGACCTTAGAACAAATCCGACAATCCAGAGTCAACCTTTCGCGCACTATGCATTAGCGCAGCGTTCATCAACTCAATCGCGACTCGCGACTCGAGTGTCACTCCTGCGCGAACACCAACGCAGGGATCGTGTCGTCCTTTTTCCAATTCAAAATCAATCTCCGACAGATTTTTGCGCACCGACTGCTGAGGTTTGTTGATCGTGGAGGTCGGCTTGAAGCCAACGCGAAAGACCAGCGGCATTCCGGTTGTGATTCCGCCGATCAGTCCGCCGTGGCTATTGCGCACATAGCCCGGCGTCCGAATCGGATCATTGTTTTCACTGCCGCGACGGGCGATTACTTCGGCACCGGCTCCCACTTCACAGGACTGAACGGCATTCAATCCGCCCAGCGCTCCCATGATTCGAACTTTCAAGCTTTGATACAACGGCTCGCCCAACAGTGGCGGCACATTCAAGGCAACAACCTCTACAGCGGCGCCGAGCGAATCTCCATCCTTTCGCGTTTCCTTGATTCGTTCTGCCGCAGCCTCCGCAAAGTCCTTGTCGACGGATTGAATTTCGGCTTCGGCCAGCGCGCTTTCGATGGCATCAAGATCGGTAAGGTCCATCCCTGCCAGAGTCTTACTTGCCTGTAGCGGTCCGACCTGACAGATGGAAGAGAGGATCACCGTGCCAAACTTTTCCTTCAGAAATGATCGCGCAATCGTCCCCCCGATGACATCGCTGATCGTACTGCGGTAACTCGATCGACCACCGCCACGCACATCGACAAAGCCGGCGGACTGATGAAACTTCACCAAGTCGGTATGTCCCGGTCTGACTTCACCCTGCTGACCAGTGAACTGCGTATAGTCGCCCGATTTCTTGGACGTCGACAAGACAATCGCGGCAATCGGCTCGCCGGTCGTGTAACCCTCTTCGTAACCTTCGGTTTGAAAGGAAGCACCATCAACATCGACAGCAACGGAACTACCACCGAGTAGTTTCTCGTGATCGTCCTGGTAGATGCCTGATAGAAATACGACCTTGTCCTTCTCGTTGCGCGGCGTGCCATGCCGGTTGCCACCTGGGCGGCGGCGATCCAAGCAGGCTTGCACGTCAGCGCGGCGCAAGTACAGCCCGGGAGGACAGCCAAAAACGATGGTCGTCATCGCCGGTCCATGCGACTCACCGGCCCCTGCGACACCAAAGATCGGACCGCCCAAAATTTCCATCAAGAGTTCCTATGATTGATTCTGTTATCGATATTCCGTCAGCATAGCTGGCGACAAGCAATTTTGGGAGTGTTTGAATCTTGCCCTTGCCCCGGACAATCCCTAGACACATTCCCTAATTCCCTAGACACATTCCTGACACATTCCCTAGACACATTCCCTAAACACATTCCCTAAACACATTCCCTAGACTCTGGAGAAGCCAAGCGTCCAAAAAAAGATCGGCGACCGAATCTCAATCAGGTCGCCGATCAATCCAGTGGTGGTGGTCCGATAGAGACAGACGACCGGCGAACTAAGTTCGCAGTCAATTCCGGGAACACCGCTGCCACTAAGTATGGATGTAACCCTGTGGCGAAAGCCGCTGCAGCTTCCCACTGGTGCGTTTCCACAATCCGGTTCTTCCGGTGACATTGCCAATTTGAATCAGCGACGATTCGGCGGCAATCGCTTTGACAGCATCCTCGGGACTCATCGTCAGAATCAATTCAAAATCTTCGCCATCGCTCCAGGCATGTTCAAATGGAGTTCGTCCCGAACGTTGTGAAAGGCGAACCGCGTCTTCGTGAATCGGGATTGATTCAACATCCAGTTCAGCGCCGACGTGGCTGCAGGCACAGAGACGATCCAAATCCAATGACAATCCATCACTTATATCGATCGCCGCTGAAACTTGGACCATGCTGCGGAGCCGCGTTGCCAGTTCAACCCGCGGGCTCGGCCGCAAGTGACGACCGAGCAAGCTGCCACCGACGGCCCCAGTAACGACAATCGCGTCTCCCTCGCGGGCGCCGCTGCGTAGCCAAGCTGTTCCCTCCGCAACGTCACCAAGCAAAGTGACGCTAATCGAAAGCGATCCATCAAAAGTTAACAAGTCACCCCCCGCGATTGCAACATTGAACTCCGCTGCCGCCGCTAAGATCCCCTGGTACACGTCGCCCGCAACTTGGGTCGCATCTTGCTTCGGAAGCGCCAGCGTAACGAGCGCGGCGTTGGGTGTTGCTCCCATTGCGGCAATGTCACTCAAGTTGATCGCCATCGACTTGTATCCGACGTCCTCGAGTGATTGCTCTGCCGAATCAAAATCGACTCCATCAATGATCTGGTCCGTGCACACAACCAACTGTCGACCCGCTCTTGGATTTAGTATCGCAGCGTCATCGCCAATCCCAACGGCAACTTGGGGAAGATCGCGACAGCGACCACGCAGGTAGGCAAGAAAGGATTGTTCCATGGTAAAGATTCAGTGCTTGTTGTCGGAAGAGAGATGCCATTTGTGAGCGGCGAAACGGTTCCATTCGTGCTCGCACCCTCGGCCAAAAGCCTTGGCCATGCCCAACACGCGAACAAATCTAACGTCCATCGCGGTCACCTAGTACCGATCGCTTCGTTCCCGTACTTCGTCTACCTGGATCAAGCTGAAACTGACGAAAACGATTCTTTACGCGGGTTTTGGGGAGTTGAACTCGATACTAACACTTTGGCTCGTATCGCATACAATGGCATCGTTCCCGCCATCCCACAATATTGCCCTGGCAGCTCAGAGAACTCATGAATACGACTCAGATCATAAAACGCATACGGTATCTGGTTTTCCTGGCCGGACTAAGTGTAGCCCAACCTTGCTTCGCACAAGAAAGTCAACCGACAACTCAGTCGATCGACGCAATCCGCAAAGCAGGGAAGGGTGGTGCGGGGTTCGACCAGGCTCTAGTCGCTGCAAAACAATTGCGGAGTACGCCGATCAGTCAACTTAGTCTGTTGTTGGACGGTTTGGCGGATGCCAATCCAATCGCCCAGAATTGGATCCGCGGCGTCGTCTTTGATGTTGTCCGTCGATCCGACAAAATCCCGGTCGATTCGCTCACCGAGTATGCGATGGATGCGGCAAACAACCCGACGGGTCGCGGACTGGCCATGGAGTTGATTCAACGGGACTCACCTGCCATTGCACAGCAGTTGATTTCAGAATGTTTAGACGACGTCAGCTTGCCACTGCGTGAGATGGCGGTTCAGCAGAAGATCGAAACGGCACAGGACGTTCAGAAAGAGGATCCGGAGTCGTCCAAATCGACTTTTCGTGAAGCGTTGGCCGCAGCCCGGCATCCTCAGCAGCTTGAAACGATTGTCGAATCCCTACGCAAACTGGGGGACGATGATGTCAGCATTTCGTCCGCTTTCGCGATGATTGAGAAGTGGAACAGCCTGGGCCCATTCAACAACGTCGGCGGCGTTGGCTTTGATACGCCCTACGAACCAGAGAGCGAGTTCGCCAGTGGCGTCAATGTTGACCTGACAGCCGAATACAAGGGCAAGAACGGGGCGATCCAGTGGCAAGAAGTCACCGCTATCGGCGACAAAGGCGAAGTTAACCTTGCCAAGACCTACGACAAGGAAAAGGGAGCGGTTTGCTATCTGTATACAGAATTCGATTCTTCCGAAACGCGGCCCGCCGAGGTCCGGCTAGGATCAAAGAATGCGAATAAGGTTTGGATCAACGGTGAATTGGTGATGGAGAATGAAGTCTATCATTCTGGATTCATGATTGATCAATACGTCGCTGCCACGAAATTGAAGAAAGGGACCAACAAAATCTTGGTCAAGATCTGCCAAAACGAACAAACCGAGTCGTGGGCACAAGACTGGAAGTTTCAATTGCGCATTACCAACACAGCAGGCAAAGCGCTGCAAAGTGGCGATTGAAAAGACGACCGACATCACATACCTCCGTTCGGAATACCACAAAGGCCGAGTAAATGAATCAATATCTTTTCCGCACCCTAGCTCTCGCATCACTGCTTGTGATTCCGACCGACGCGGTGACGACAAACACCAACGCAGCCGAACCAACCGCCGATTCACCTGCTGAACAGTGGCTTGGTTTTCGCGGTACCAGCACCAGTGCCTCGGCCTCGACAGGACCTGCGAAACTTGCCATCGGTGACGACGGTAATCTGGCATGGCAGCTTTCGATGCCCGGTCGCAGTGTCGCTGGACCGATCATTGTCGGCGAACTGGTCGTTGCAACCAGTTCCAGTGGACAAACCGGCGAGGTGTTGCACATCAGCGGTGTCGATTTCAAAACAGGCAAGCTGGCATGGGAACAAGTCTTTCGCGCGACCGGACGTCCGTTCTGCCATCCGACCAGCGCCAATGCGGCCCCGACTCCCGTTAGCGACGGCGAGCGGATCTTTGCCTTTTTCAGTAGCAACGACCTAATCTGTTTGTCGCTGGAAGGAGATTTGCTGTGGTATCGCGGGCTTGGCTACGACTATCCGCAAGCTGGAAACGACGTCGGCATGGCTTCGTCGCCAATCGTTGTCGACGGCGCTGTGATTGTTCAAGTTGAAGCTCAGGGTGACTCCTTTGCAATCGGAATCGATGCCAAAACCGGTCAAACTTTGTGGCGTATCGATCGGCCCAAGGACTCCAATTGGGCTTCTCCCGTAGCGATTCAAAGACCCGATGAACGAACCGAGGTGATCCTGCAATCGAGTGACAAAGTGATCGCTATTGATCCGCGAACGGGTCGTGAGAACTGGGATAGTGAAGATGGCGGTTCTTCTGTTTCATCACCGACGGCGACCAATGAATTGTTGTTGATTCCCGGCGACGAATTGACGGCCTTGAACTTCGGCGAAAGTGCAACCACGCCCCAGGTGGTCTGGAGAAACAGCAAACTATCACCGAAAAATGCCAGCGCTGTTGCAACCAAAGATCGTGTTTACGCACTCAAAGGTTCCGTCCTGGTCGCCGCGAACATCACCGATGGCGAAGTGGCATGGCAAGAACGACTCAGCGGACTCGCCGGCACCTGGGCTACGCCGGTAGTTGCGGCAGGGAAGATTTACATCTTTGACCAAAAGGGAGTTGGACTGGTTGTCGAAGATCTGGGCGACGAAGCGAAAATCATCAGCGAAGTCGAGCTAGACGAACCCGTGCTTGCCTCCCCAGCAATCGCCGATGGGCGGCTAGTAGTTCGGGCCGATCAAACGCTGTATTGCTTCGAGTAGAGTTCCGTCTCAAGAGCTTTTATCGCGTTCTCGGTCCTTCAGTATCCGGCGCACCGCTCTGCTGGTAGGCGGCGCCAGCGGGGATGCTGAAACTCGACCAGTCGTGCCAGATTCTAGGTCGGCGATCGTCTTGAATATCCCCCTCCCGATCGCGGGTCCGTTACAATTTGGGTAGTCGATCCGATTCCCAAATTCCATTGTCGATACCGAGGTAGATCATGTCTGCAACGCTGACCGCCAAACCTGATGTGAAAATTAGCGAAACAGAATGTTTCATTGACGGCAAATGGGTTCCCGCAGTCAGTGGAAAAACGTTTGCCACGATCAATCCGGCGACCGAGGAAGAGATCGTTCAAGTCGCTGAAGGTGACAAAGCCGATGTCGATGCCGCCGCCAAAGCGGCTCGCGATGCATTTGACTCGGGTCCTTGGTCCAAAATGGATGCTCGAGATCGCGGCCGCCTGATGTATCAACTGGCCGATCGCATGGAGCAAGAGATCGACCATCTTGCGCGGCTGGAAACGCTAGACAACGGCAAGCCGATCAATGACAGCCGCAACGGTGACTTGCCTCTAGCGATTGACTGCTTGCGCTACTATGCCGGGTACGCTGACAAGATTCACGGCAGCACCGTTCCGATTCGCGGCAACTACTTCTGCTACACCCGCCGCGAGGCTGTCGGTGTTGCCGGCCAGATCATTCCATGGAATTTCCCGATCTTGATGGCGGCGTGGAAATGGGGCCCCGCCCTTGCCGCCGGCTGCACGATTGTGATGAAACCAGCCGAACAAACTCCATTGACCTGTTTGCGAATGGCGCAACTGGCCAAAGAAGTCGGCATCCCTGATGGCGTGATCAATGTCGTGCCCGGCTTTGGACCAACCGCTGGATCGGCAGTCGTCAAACATCCATTGATCGACAAGATCGCGTTCACAGGGGAACATCGCACGGCGCAAATCATCACCCGCGAATCGGCTGACACGCTAAAGCGTTTGACGTTCGAACTTGGCGGCAAGAGTCCCAATGTGATCTTTGCTGACGCCGATTTGGACGCCGCCGCCATGGGCGCCTATATCGGCTTGTTCCTGAATCAGGGGCAATGCTGTTGTGCCGGTAGCCGGGTGTTTGTCGAGAAAAGCAAACACGATGAATTCCTAGCCAAGTTGCAGAAACTAACGGAAAATCGAAAAGTAGGCGATCCGTTTGCCGCCGATACGGAGCAGGGTCCACAGGTCGACCAGGCCCAGTTCGACAAAATCATGTCCTACATTGACAAGGGTAAAAAGGCTGGCGCGACCTGTGTTACCGGTGGCGAGCGAGTCGGCGACAAAGGCTATTTTGTTGCACCCACGATCTTCTCGGACGTGCAGGACGATATGGAAATCGCAACCGATGAAATCTTTGGTCCTGTGCTCAGCGTGCTGACGTTCGACGACAAAGAGGAGATGATTGCCAGAGCAAACAACACGTTCTATGGTCTGGCCGCCGCCGTTTGGACTCGCGACATTTCATTGGCACACGAGTTCGCGGCCCGCGTCCGCGCCGGCACGGTCTGGGTCAATTGCTATGACGTCTTCGATACGGCCGCTCCGTTTGGCGGTTTCAAGATGAGCGGTTATGGTCGCGAATTGGGCGAAGAAGGCCTGAAGGCGTACACTGAAAACAAAACAGTGACTGTCGCGCTGTAGCATGAGCGAGTTGTTTGCGCAGGCAGCTACAAACAATCTCTTTTGGTATAGCCAACTTCCCTGGCTGACTTTGGTTGTGCTTGCCGCACCACTCGTTTTTGCGGCCCGAAAGATGAAGATCTATCCATCATTCTGGTGGATCGTGATTCTGATCGGGTCGCTGATTGCATGTGTATTGACCATCATTTTTCCCAGCTTTCTAGTCGTTGCCGCGGCGATCGACCTGGGGTTGATCGGTGTCGCCGCATTCGATTTTCTGAGGATCTACTTAGCCAGCAACCATGGAATCGACGCTCGGCGAACGATTTCCAAGACCTGTTCGCTGGGTGTTCCGCTGGACAGCGAAGTGACCATCGAAAACCGTTCCGGAATGACTTTGATTGGACGACTGTGCGATGACTTGCCGGAACACTTCAGCGTTTCGCCGACCGATCACTCGTTGCGTTTGCCACCCAAAGGACGGATGACAGCGCGACGCAAATTGACGCCGACGCGAAGGGGCGCATTTTCACTGGAGCACGTTTACTTGAAGTTTTCCAGTCCTTGGAAGCTGTGGATTCGCCACCTGCAACTTGATCTTCACGATCCGCTAAATGTCTATCCCGACATGAAGCAGTTTTCTGAATACGCGTTGCTCGCACGCACCAATCGTTTGAGTCTGATCGGTGTGCGAAAGACCCGCCGCATTGGACAGGACAGCGAATTTGAACGGCTGCGCGACTACACCCGTGACGACAACTATCGACACATTGACTGGCGCAGCACGGCCAGGCGTCGCAAGCTGACCGTGCGACAGTTCCAAAGTGATCAAAGCCAGCGAGTGATTTTCTTGCTGGATTGCGGTCGCATGATGACCAACGAGCGCGACGGATACTCGTTGCTAGACCATGCGTTGAATTCGATCCTCATGATGGCCTATGTAGCCCTTTCACAAGGCGACGCAGTGGGACTGCTATGCTTTTCCGATACGATTCATTCGTACATTCCGCCACGAGGCGGGAGCAGTCAAATGAATCGACTGCTGCAGGCAGGATTTGACCAGTTTCCACGCTTGGTCGAATCGCGATATGACCAGGCGTTTCTGTACCTGTCGAATCGATGCAAACGACGGTCACTGGTAGTTCTGGCCACCAATGTGATCGATGAAGTGAACGCCGGTGCGATTGTTGATCATCTTGGCAATATCAGCGGTCAACACCTGCCGCTTGGTGTTGTGCTACGCGATCGAACCATGTTCGAAGCCGCCGACTCTGATTCAGACGAGGGTTTCGAGATGTATCGGGCTGCCGCGGCTGCCGATATTTTGCTTTGGCGAGACCAAGTCTTGACCGACTTGCAACACAGAGGTGTGTTGGTCGTGGACGCATTTCCTGAAGATTTGACGGCACCACTGGTCAACCAATATCTGGACATCAAAGCCAAGCATTTGCTGTAGTTAGAACCGCATCAACGCAGTTCCCCAGGTCAAACCGGCGCCAAAACCAGAAATCAAAACTAGATCGCCACGCTTGATTCGGCCCGCAGCCATCGCTTCGTCAATGGCCAACGGAATGCTCGCGCCCGACGTATTGCCGTACCGGTCCAAGTTCACGAAAACTCGTTCGTCCGGGATGTTCAATCCCGAAACCGCTAAATCGATGATCCGTTGATTCGCTTGGTGAAGAATCAACAACGATATGTCTTCGGCGCGGACATTGGCATCCGCCAAAACCTGCCGCGCACTGTCCTCGACAACACGCACGGCCCACTTGAAAACGTTGCGTCCGTCCATCGTAAGAAACTGATTTCCCTGTTCGTAGGCTTCGGGAGTCAATTCCATCCGCGATCCGCCGGCCGGAACACAGATGGATTCGCCACCACATCCCTCCGCGCCCATCTGATAAGACAAAATCTCGCCCCCATCCGTATCTGGAGCCAACAGCACCGCACCGGCACCGTCGCCAAAGAGCGGAAACGTTTTCTGATCTCGTGGATTTGCAACGCGGGTCATAATGTCCGCGCCAACGACCAATGCGCATTTTGCGTTGCCGGCAGCAATGAACTGTGAAGCAGTTACCATGCCGTACATGAAACCCGCGCAAGCCGCACCCACGTCCATCGCTGGAGCAACGCATCCCAGTCGCCGCTGTAGATGACAAGAGGTTGACGGAAAAGTGTGGTCACCAGTGACTGTAGCCACAATGATTAAGTCGATCTGACTCGGATCCATATTCGCCTCTGCCAAGCAGCGAACCGCCGCCTCAAAGGCTAGATCACTAGTCGCTTGAGACTCATCGGCGCAGCGCCGCTCACGAATCCCTGTTCGGCGAACAATCCATTCGCTATCGCAGCCAAGTTCGTGAAGGTCTTCATTGGTAACAACGGTTGTCGGCACAAAGGAACCGGTAGCAATGATGCCGACCCCAGCAACCTTTCCCATCCGCCCGCGTGTGGTGATCTGCCCTTTCGAAGTCGTCCTACTAGTTGATGACGAGACGCGAGCGCCGCGGCTCGACACATACGAATTAGACGCGGAAAGCGAACTGGACATGAAAACCAAGAGAAAAGAAGGCACTAGCAACACATAGACGACTGATTGGAAGTGTTCCGAAAGCGAACATAACTGAATGTCGAACTTGGCGTTAGGTCGTTTTTCGCTTCATGAATGCTGCAACTATCTGGTTTGCTTGCATTAAAATTGCCGAACACTGGAGCGTTCCGGCTCTGGCATTCGCAAAACTCCCGACCACAACCCGCCGGCCAGATCCGCAACCTGGAGATGATTAGATAAAGAGCGCAGAGTGTCGCGTCTACTGCTTTTGTAAAGTCGTCATGTATTCGACCACGTCGACCAATCCCTGTTGACCGATCAGATGGTGCAGATTCTCTGGCATGATCGATTTGTCGCTTTGTTTCACTGACTCGATGTTTTCGGAAGCGATTTTCCGATCAATGGCATCGGTGGTACGAATCACCAGTTCGTCGTCGGTCTTGGAGATCAGCAGTCCGGTGATCACTTGCCCATCGCCAGTCAAGACGACGTAACCTTCGTAGTTGTGGCTGATCCCGGCGCTAGGATCCAGGATCGAGGTCAACATTGCCTCGCGGGAAAGTTTGCTGCCAATCTCTGTTAGTTCTGGGCCGACCTGTTTGCCTTGCCCGGCGATGGGATGACAATTTCCGCAGGTTGCAACACCGCGAAACAATTCTGCTCCGTTGCTCGCGTCGCCCTTCAGTTGCGCCAATTGGTCGATTGCGGGAAGCGGATCCCGATTTTGCAGCTGAACTTGGGGAAACAACTCGATTGCCTTGCTGCGCACCTCTTGATCATTGGATCGGCTCAATAATCCACCGGCGAGCAATCGAGTGTCGGCGGGCAATTTGTTCGTCTCAGCAATCGACAGCAGTCTCTTGCTTGTATTCTGATTCAGCGACATCGCGATAACCGCATATTTGCGATGTTCGTAAGGACGCTTTGCATCCGACACGACATCCGCCAACATTCTCTGGCTGCGGCCATTACCAAGCAACGCGAGCACCTTCGAAACGTCCTTCACCTGATCCATTGAACCACTACTAAGTAGCTCCCGAACCGCTTCGCGACCGGCATCGGTCAACACCAGTAGTCCCATCGCGCGTACTCGAACCGAATCATGCAAGTCGCCATGAATGATCTCAGTCAGTTTTTCAACCATTCCTTCAGGCCGGAAGCGGGCCGCCAGCTCAATGTACTCGGCCGTACCTTCGTTTCGGGCAATGTGTCGCGCGATTGCCTGCTGAACGTGTTCATTCCCCGCAATATCGATATCCTTCATTCGCTCAATCGCTCGAACGATAATCGCATCGTTGCGATCGCGAAGGGAAGGTTCATCAGCGAAGCAAGCAGCGCAAGAGATCCAGGTTGCGAGAACAAACAGGTTGCGGTTTCGAGTGTGCATGGTAGGGAAAAACATCAGGAGGAACTAGCTGGAAATTCGCTTCGCCACGGTACCGGTATCGGGTACAGATACGGGTACAGGTACAGTAACGCAGGGTGATGATTACAGACTCAGCAATGGCTGCATCGCCGCGTTGCGAACTTTGGGGTCGTGATATTCTAAGGACCGGAAATAGCGATTCGTTTCTTCCAGAGTTGTTTCCGGTTTGCTGATGATCTTGACCATCGTTTCGGCTGCCTTCGGCGCCCGCACACGCCAAGCTATATCGTGCCCGCCTGGCGTATCCCAATCGCCCCCCACGGCCGACCACCAGGCGTCGTAGCACTCTGCGGCTCTCAAGTCACTTCCGATGCCGAGCGATTCCAGGTACCAACGATCGTTGCCGTCGTGGGCCTTGGCAAGCGTCGCCCACACTCTGGGCATCGACTCTGATTGATCAAACTTCAGTGCCAGAGCAAGCTCGCGACGTACCGCCGGCGAAGCATCGGTAGCCAGTTTTGCGCAGGCGATCGATGGTGTCATGCCAAGTTGTTTGGCCAATCGGATCGCCGTGATGCGAATGTCTGGGTTGGAATCCGACCTTGCCAGTTCAACGTAGTGCTGGCCACGTCCGTCGATCTTTCCTAGCAACCACAGCGCGCGTGCTTGTAGCCGCGGATTGGGATCCGCAAACAGCTTTAACAATTCGCTCTCAGCCGCGGCCCCCATTTCGTGGAGTGCCGTCCAGGCCTTGTAACGAACCGCCAAATTCGGATTACGCAGCGCAGCTGGCAGCACCCTGGGCCGTGGTGTAATCAAATTTGGGGACGACATACTTCGTTCCCGGTGGTGCAATGCGAAACAATCGCCCATGAGCGCGGTCCTGTTGTTGATGTCCGCCGACGCCGGGATCATACCAATCGGTCACAAACAGTGATCCATCAGGCGCCACACAGGGATCGACGGGCCGGAACCATTTGTCCTGGGTCCCCGTCAGGAGCGGATCGATGTTCGCGGTGTATCCAGCTCCGCTAACTTTTGTCGGGTAGGCTCGCACAACATTGGGACCTGGATCGCAATGGATCACTTGATCCCAAAACCGTTCCGGCAACAGACGCCCTTCATAGACGCAAATTCCCGACGGAGACCCCGCACCAGTTTGCAACATATTTGGAACGACACCTGGATCATTTAGATGCCAATGTTGCAGCGGAATCGACTCTTCCATGGTGATCCGCTTGTCACGCCAACCGGCCCCCGTCTGCTCATCTCGGTAGCCATAGTTTCCTTGTTCCATCACATAGTTGATTCGGGTTCCCCGATTCCCATCGTCATCATTGTCGCTTTGCCAAAGGGTTCCGAACGAATCGACGGCGATTTCCCAATTGTTGCGGAAGTTGTGCGCCAAAACTTCAAAGTTTGTTCCGTCTAGGTCACAGCGAAATGGCATTCCACCGAAAAAGGGTTTCCCATTATCGACAACGGGCCGGCCGTGAATGTCGATAATGGTTTCTCCGTTCGCGGTTTGAACTTGTTTCCCGCTGTTACCGAAATTCCAATACAGTTTGCCGTCGGGGCCGAACGAAAACGAATGCCCTGAATGGTCATGCTTTGGATTTGCAATGCCGGTAAACAGCAGTTCCTTTTTGTCAGCTTTGTCATCTCCATCGGTATCGGTAAAGCGGAACACGTGGGGCGTTGCCGTCACAATCACGTCGTCACCCAAAATGCAAATGCCCATTGCTGAATTGATTTCGTTCCCTTGGTAGTAGGTTGTGAACGAATCCATCACGCCGTCGCCAGTCGTGTCCTCGCAAATCACAATCCGATCGCCCTCTTTGCGGATATCGTGGTATTTCGGACCGTAATTCATCACATCCATCACCCACACTCTGCCGCGGTCGTCGATGTCGCAGTTTGACAGACTTTGAATATTGGGTTCACTGGCGGCTAAAGTCACTTGTAGTCCGTCGCCGACTTCGATTCCCGCCAAGGCGTTCGAAGAGTGCCGCGGGTCGATGGGTTTGGACGACTGAAGCTTGAATTCCTCCTTCGTCTTGTCCGCGTCGAAGTTCTTTGGTTGCGGATAATCTTGATTCTCCAACAATTCTTCGACGCCAACCGCTTCTCCCAACGACGAACCGGAAGGGGCGATTTCATCACCGGCCGACCAGCGGATCGCATTGGTCACGAGACGTCGGACGTCATCGTTACCCCAATTCCAATGGTAGTGACCACCGGTGAATCCGAAGGATCTTCCTCCATCAGAACGCTCGTATGCCCAGGCAACTGTCTGCTGGTCTCCGCGAGCGACGCTCTTGCGAACATCCGGATTGCCGCTATGCGGTCCGTCTTGCGCCGCATCGTATGTTCCGGTGCGACAGTCGCTAAGATCGGAATCACCTTGTCCGAGTCTTTGAACCGCATGTGAAAATACCATTCATCGTTGGTGGCGAACGGTTTCACACCATTGGTGATTGGGTGCTCTGGCAATTCCTTGAAATCAGCAACCCAATGCGGATTGACACTCCAATGAACTTCAAAGTGGCCACCCAACATGTCGACCATCGCATCTCCCGGCGGGCCCGGAACCATTTCGACGGCGTAGTGGATACAGACGAAACCACAGCCTTTGGCAAGCTTTGCCGCCAACTGATCAAGATGCTTGATCGCTGGATGTCCGCCACCACCATCGCTGTAGATGACGATTGAATCGGCGGTGTCGACCAGCGAAGCGTCATCGGGCCAACCTTTGACGACGTTGACATCGATGCCATCGGTACTCGATTCAATCGACTCTTCCAAAATCTTCAGTCCGGCGTAATGTTCATGCGAACCGTACCCGTGCGACGGGCGACCGGCAATCATCAGGATATTTTTCTTGGCATCTTGCCCGAACAGGTGGGAGGCAGGGATCAAGAGTGCGATCGCCAACAAAGACCTAGCGAACATATCGGTTAAGACCTTTCCTTCAGAGACACGGTTAGCGGGCAAAACGCCCGAGAATAACAGTGTAGCAGGAACACAAAACAAGGTCCGCACTTCGGACAGCCATCGGGCAACCGAGAAAGGTCGCCGCCGCGACGCACCTGGAAGCCAAATTCGCCAGAATCCGATGTTCAAGCGGCAGCTCCGTAGCCATGCGACTCTAGCCACACCCAGACGTCGCCAAATGTGCGAAACGGAATCGACTCGGGCGATTGACCGCGTGAGAGCTGGCTCGATCCGCTACACAAGTTTTCGATAGACGGCTGCTGTTCCTTCCGCCATGGCATAGTCAGAAAAGCAACGGGCATGTCGTGCACAAGCCGCTTCAGACATTTGATTCCAATCGTGCTGTCCTGTCATCAGCGACTCAATAGCCTTAGCCAGGCTTTGTGGGTCTCGTGGTTCAGCCAACAGTCCCTCGACGCCGTTGGTGATCGCCTCTGGAGTCCCCTCGACCCGCGTTGCAATCACGGGCAGCGCTGCGGCCATCGCTTCCAGCACGACCATTGGTAGTCCTTCGCCGAACAAACTTGGCAAGACCATGGCATCCAATTCTGCCAGCGCCGCCGGTACGTCGTTGGTGAATCCGACTGCGTTCAACGCGATGGCGAATATTCAACTGATCGATCCGCTTTTCGATCTCAGCCTCATATCCGGCGGTTTCAAACGGACCGATACACCGCAACACAACGTCATGTTCACGCTGTTCTAGTTTTGCGATCGCGTCCAAGACAACTTCCAATCCTTTGCGTGCTCGCATCAACGCAACCATGCCGATGATCCAGCGGCCACCCGGTACAGGTTTCGCGGAACGTGATGGCCTGATCGCCGGCACACCGTTGTGAACAATCGTGACGTCATTCTCGGCCGCTCCTTTGGCAATACAATCCAATCGTAGACTTTCCGATACGGTTATCAAATGCGAACAGCCACGTAGCGATTGTTTTTCGATCGAAGCGTTGATCCAGTTCGACAGCAGCTTGTCGCGAATCGCGCGCTGCTGGACTGTGCACATGATAGATCCAGGGCAATCCAGTCAATTTGGCGGCAATCGAAGTGATCATCGCCGTGCGCGGTGTGTGTGCGTGTAGCAGTTGGTAGCCGTATTCGCGAACCAAATCGCGAACGCGAACGGCGGCGCGAAAATCGAAACGGTTTTGCATGGACGCGTCGTATCCCTTCCCCCAGTGACCTTCCTGCTCACGTAGCAACTCAGCAAACTTGCCAGGTTTGACGCACGCGAAACCGGCCGTGACGCCAAACCGGGGCAGACAGCGGCCGAGGTGAGATTGCACCCGTTCGGCACCTGAAAAATGTTCGCCATTGACGACATGCAGCACCTTCAAGTCGAGGTTTGGAACCGACGGCGAAATCGGCAGGACCACTGCATCGTCTAAATTTGTGATCGTGGTATGCTGCAACATTGAATTGAGTGCTCTGAAGGACGAATGATGGTTCACCTTCATTTTTCCTTGCATCTGAATGGCTGGGCGGTAGTGATCGCCACCAGGAGACCAGGAGAATTTCGAACCTTTTCGGTTGAGCCGAATATGTCAGTTGCGCCGGGTGAAGTTTCGTTCCGGGTCGCCGATAGAGCAAATCGAGCCTGTCCGCTAAATTGGCGACCAATCCCCATAACATCTGTCCATCACACAGTCGGTAAAGAATCCATTGAAAGCGAACATTGTCCTGCTACCTGGCGACGGAATTGGCCCGGAGATTGTCGCCCAGGCGACACGTGTCTTGGAAGCCATCGCCAATCGATTTGGTCATGAGTTTTCATTCAGTTCCCACCAAATTGGTGGAATTGCAATTGATACCTGCGGCGATCCGCTTCCCCCAGAGACAGTCGATGCGTGCCGCGCCAGCGACGCGGTACTGCTAGGTGCTGTAGGCGGCCCCAAATGGGATGACCCCAACGCCAAGACCCGTCCCGAAGCCGGTCTGCTAAAGATCCGTAAGGAACTTGGTCTATTCGCAAATCTGCGGCCAATACGTTTGTTCGATGAACTCGTGGACGCGTCCCCATTGCGACGCGAGATCATCGAGGGAACCGACATTTTGTTTTTTCGCGAATTGACCGGCGGAATCTATTTCGGCGAATCTGGCAAGAGTGGCAGCGGTGCTTCCGAATCGGCATACCAGTCAATGGTCTACAGCGCTCCTGAAGTAGAGCGGATCGTTCGGCTGGCGGCCAAGGCAGCTCAGGGCCGCGACAATCGTTTGACCAGCGTCGACAAAGCGAATGTATTGGAGCCGAGTCGGCTGTGGCGAAAAGTTGCCGCGCGAGTGATGGCCGAAGAGTTTCCTGATGTCCAATACGACGTGGAATTGGTTGATGCGATGGCGATGCACTTGATCAATCGACCTAAAGATTTTGACGTGGTCGTAACTGGCAACATGTTCGGCGACATCCTGACCGATGAAGCTTCGATGCTGCCAGGATCGTTGGGCATGTTGCCAAGTGCTTCGATCGGTGATGGCGGCCCAGGTCTGTACGAACCGATTCATGGTTCGGCGCCGGACATCGCTGGAAAGGGAATTGCCAATCCGCTGGCGACGATCTTGGCCGCGGCAATGTTGCTACGCCACTCCCTGTCGCTTGACGATGAAGCGGCCGCCGTCGAAGTCGGCAGTCGCGGGAGTCCTTGCGGATGGCCTACGCACGGCCGACATCGCGCGTGGGGGCAAGTCAATTGGAACCGAACCGATGGGATCTGCGGTGGTCGATCGGTTAAACGTCACATGATTTTAGGCTGGCCACTATCGACCGCACCTCGGCTGATCGGTCAAGCGAGTTGGCACGACACGAACACCTATATCTTGTTAGCGGTTGCCCTGCTCGCGTTGGGAATCGCAACGATTATCGGTTGGATCCTGGCTCGCCGCGAAAAGATGGGGGTCGAATCTGCGGTCGTCATTCGTTTCAACCACAACCTGAGGGTGTGGTGGATGATGGCGGTCATCTTTGCGTGCGGATTTCTATTGCAGCGGATCGGTGTCATTGTCCTGTTCGGCTTCGTTTCTTTTTGGGCCCTGCGCGAATTCATCACCATGACGCCGACCCGTCGTGCCGATCATCGCTCGCTGTTTTGGGTGTTTTTTGTTTTTACGCCGCTTCAATACATTTTGATTGGTCTCGGCAGTAATCCGCCGGCACTCTTTGGGGGTCCGGAAACCGATTACTACAACTTTTACAGCATCATGATCCCCGTCTACGCGAGCCTGTTTGTTCCCGCTCGGGCGGCCTTTGCCGGAGACTACAAACGATTCTTGGAACGCAGCGCGAAGATTCAATTTGGGCTCTTGATCTGTGTCTATTCGCTTAGCTACGCTCCGGCAATTCTTGATTTGGAACTTGTCGAAACCGATGGCACCAAGTGGCAGGGAAGTACGGCCAGCGTGCTTGTCTACTTTTTGTTGATCGCGCAGCTCGCGTCAATTTTTGAGCGGATCTGGGGAAAGCTGGCCGGTCGGATGGTGATTGCCGACAAAATCAATGCTTCGCGAACTTGGGAAGGATTTCTTGGATCGATGGTTACCACCGGCATCGTTGCCGCATCGCTCTCCTGGGCAACCCCATTCTATCCGTGGGAAGCGGGTTGCTTGGGTGCCGTTGTCGCGATCATGGCTTGTGCGGGAACGATGACCATGAGTGCGATCAAACGGGATCGCGGTGTGACCGATACCGGCACACTGGTGCAAGGCCACGCCGGCGTGTTGGACCAGATCGACAACGTTTGCTTTGCAGCCCCGATCTTTTACCACCTCACGCGATTTTTTTGGTCGGTATGACACTGAATCTGTTCGACACACACGCACATCTAAACATCGATCCACTGGACCAGATGATTGAAGAGGTTGTCGAAAGGTCAAAATCGAGTGGTGTCACCGGTATCGCGGTGATCGGGATCGACGTGGCCACCAGTCAGCTGCGCGTGCGAACTTGCCGCAGCGTACCCCGGTTTTCTATCATGCCGTTGTCGGAATTCAGCCGAACTCAGCCGCCGAAGCGGCACCCGATGACTTTCGAATGATCAAAGAATTGGCGACCGCCGACGGTGTATGCGCGATCGGAGAAACGGGTACTTGATTGTTACTGGGACGACACACCGATCGAGATGCAACACGCCTATTTCGATTGGCATCTGCAATTGTGCCGCGACACGCTCGCTGCCGATGGTGATTCACATGCGCGAGAGTGGCGACCTGATTGTCGAACAATTGCGTCGCCAGCCCTCCGTGCCGCCCGGCATCATGCATTCGTTTACGGGCGACATGTCGCTGGCGAATCAATGCCTCGATTTGGGACTGCACATCAGTTTTGCCGGCATGGTGACATTCAAGAAGAGCGATGAATTGCGAGCGGTCGCAAAGGCAGTCCCAGAAGATCGACTGCTGGTCGAAACTGATTCACCTTACCTAAGCCCCGAACCGTTTCGTGGCAAAAGACCCAACGAACCTGCCCGAGTCGAACATACCCTGCGTTGTCTGGCGGATGTGCGAGGCGTATCAGCAAAGCATTTAGCCGACGCAACCACCGACAACGCGAAACGGTTGTTTCGATTGGAATAGCCGAAGCCGTTACTGCGCCGATGTTGCGCCCTTCCTTGATCAGATTGATCAAGTCATCGGTGTTCATCTTGGCGGCACGGTCGGTTCCGTCCAACACTCCGGCAACGAGTTCTCGTTTGTCGGCGTGTAGTTCCAAGATTTGTTCTTCAATCGTACCTTCGGCGACCAAGCGATAAACGGTGACCGGCCGATCTTGACCGATACGGTGCGCCCGGTCGGTTGCCTGGTCTTCAACGGCCGGATTCCACCACGGATCCAGATGGATCACATAGTCGGCACCGGTCAAGTTCAGGCCGGTTCCACCAGCCTTCAGCGAAATCAGGAACAGATCACCTTCCCCCTCTTGAAATGCATCAACGCGACGCTGGCGTTCCTTGGCTGGTGTCGATCCATCCAAATACTGATATTCGATGCCTTCTTTGTCCAACGTTTCGCGAATCACCGATAAGTGTTTACGAACTGGCTGAACATCGACGCGCGATGGCCTTCGTCACGGAGTTCGTTGACCAACATCATCAACAACTCGAGTTTTGCAGAACCCTTTTTCCATGTCTTGTCAACCAATCTCGGGTGGCATGCCAATTGACGGAGTTTGGTCAACCAGGCAAGCGTGCGAATTCGTTGCTGCCCGGCTTGCTGCCCTTCGCCGGCAACTCCGCTCAATTCGGCCAGCGCTGCGATTCGAGCGTCTTCATAGAGCTTCCGTTCCGCCGCACTTAGTTCCGCGTGCATCGTCATTTCCGTTCGCGGCGGCAACTCCTTCAGCACCGCGTCTTTGGTGCGCCGCAAAATGAATGGACGAACCAAACGAGCCAAAGACTTGCGTCGATCGTCATCTTTGTGCCGCTCAATCGGATCGGCAAATCGATTGCGGAATCGATCCCAGGAACCGAGCATACCGGGGCTGATGGTACGAAACAGACTCCACAGTTCGCCCAGGTGATTTTCAAGCGGTGTTCCAGATAATCCTACCCGCCAATCCGCGTCGATTTGACGAATCGCTTGCGAAGTTTTTGTCTGAGCATTTTTGATGAACTGTGCCTCGTCCAAGACCAGCGTATTCCATGCTCGGGAGGCGAACCTCGCCGCATCGCGTTGAACTAACTGATAACTGACGATTACCAAATCGTTTGGTCCCGCCGCTTCGATCAACGAATCGCGATCGGAATCCCGATACAACAGCGGATTCAAAGTCGGCGAAAATCGTTGTGTTTCTCTAACCCAGTTTTCGCCGACGCTGGTGGGTGCGACTACCAAAGCTGGCCCATCGCTCGCGCGATCGAGCAGTACACCCAGGGCCTGGACCGTTTTCCCGAGCCCCATATCGTCGGCCAGTACGCCGCCGACACCCCAACTGCTCAACCGAGCCAACCACTGATAACCTTCGAGTTGATAGTCACGAAACGAAACATCCAAAGCTTTCGGCTTGGACGGCGTCCACTCACGCAAGGATTCCAAGCGTCCGATCGACTCGTGCCATCGGGCACTGGCTTCCAGAGGCACGTCGGTACCGATCAGCTCTTGGACGGCGGGTACGACAGCTTCAGCTACCTTCAAAGACCCCCGCTCATCGATCACAGTATCGCCAAGCTGGCGAAGTCTCTGGCGAAACGCCTCACTAATCTTCGCGAACTCGCGATCACCAACTTTCACCAGAGCACGATCATCGCGTACCGCAGACAGCAATTCGGCAAGCGGTACGTCATGACCATCAATCGACACAGCCCCCTGAATCCCGAACCAATCGCGTCGATCGTCAATTTGAACTTTCAAGGCCGACGGAGTGATTTCGCCGCGCACTCGCAACGATTCGCCCTCCGGCCAGATCATTCGTGGCGCTTCGTCGGCGGCTCCGTATAAAGCAGCCAATAGATCGAGCGCATGGTCATCGTTCTCAGCGATCCAACGGTAGGCTCCATCGCCGGAATAGGCTCCCAAGGCGAATCGCTTGACGACCGCGTCGGCCTGCACGACTTCCTCGGCCAAATCCCGCTGCAATCGCACGGGACCTTCTTCGGTCAGGCAGGGAACGATGTCCGGTGCGTGGCCTGGCACCTGCAGTTCTCGGAATCGATCATCATGCAAGGCCAGCGAAATGTGCAATCCGGTGCCCAATCGAGGGCGCAACTCGAGCACCAACTCCGCCGTTACAGGAACAATGGGTCCCGCCAATTGAGCAGGTAAGTCGACGCGTACCATCGCATCAAGGCTGCCACATCCAATCGCAAATTTCGCGGCTGCTTCGGCATCCAATAATATTTCAGAGAAATCGGTTTCCAACAAACGCCCAATGACGTTTGCACCACGCACATCTCGCAGTGGACAAAAAATGAGACGATTCTGCTTGGTATCGGCGATCAACACGACCGGATCCACGGGACTACAGAACCCCATGATCATCTCGCATTCTTCCATCTTGATCTTGATGCCACCGACATCGACGCGTGGGCGAAACTGAACATCGCGATTTTGTTCGTCAGCATCTTCGGCATCCGATTCAACCTCGATGGGGTCGAGCGTAAAGACGAGTTCGGCCGACAACAGCGTTAGCGGAATCGCATTGGCATCATCCCAAGCAACACAAGGGTGCCCGATCATTTCGCGAAGCGCTTGAAATTCATTGAAGTGATCGCCTTCAAATGAATAGCTTGGTGCGCCCGCGAGTGCAGCAATTCTTCCGTTGAACGGGATGCTTGTGAAAGTCTCGCCGCAGCAGATCATAGGTCCGTATTTCACGGCCCTTCGTCCACCCCTTACCGTTCTTGCGCGGGCGTTGTTCGTAGGGCGTGATCGAAACCGGACTGTAATAGCGTGAGTCGGAAAGGCTGACACGCCACTGTAAACGCGTGTCTGTGTCTGCTTCGGCATCGTCGACACATTCGGCAGCCATCGTCAACAGATCGTTGACCAGATCACGCCCCGCTGCGACCGAATCGACTTCCAGCTCGCCAAAGAACTCCAGAATCTCCGTGATCGATCGTCGTCCCAATTGTTCTTGCAACCACCAAGCCGCCGCCAACGAATGAGCGCACTGTTTGTCGGAACCGAATTGACTGCACTCGCAGACGGGAACCGCTGCCAGAGCAACACTGGTCAATTCGTAATCAAAATCGGCATCTTTCGAATCGCTTTCTGGCGAAACGGTGATCGCCGTCTGAACGGGTTTCTGGCGATTCCCGGTGACCGTGAACGAAAACGTCATCGCGCCACCGTCTTGAGAAAAGACTGGCGAATCGACCGATAGCATCGCGGCCCGCTTGTCCAGCGCCCCGTCGTGCGAATCGACCAACCGCTCGCAGGCCTCCGAGACTAGCAACCCAAAGGCACCGATTGCGTCGTCCGACATCAAATCCATAGGTAGCTAATCCGTCTTTGAAAAGATTCCTGTGAGTCCCGAAACTGACTCGATGACCCCAATTTCAACGATATGTTTGCTCCAGTTTTGGGCAAGCCTGTCAGTTTACCAGGATCTAGCTGGGGAGCGATGCCCGGTTGATTAACAACCGCTCTTGAAATTGAGGAACGCCCCGGGGAACCCAGCAAAGCAAGCAGAGAGGGGGGTAGCAAGGAACCTTGACGGACTCGGCAAACATCCTGTAGTACAGGACAGTCCAAATGTATTAACCATCGTCACCAAACTCGGGAAACCCAATGTTTCGCATACTGTTGATGACCACGCTGATGGCTGCTTTACCAGCCTTGGCGGGTGCTGATGAAATCGTTCGCTATCAGCTTTCCGACTGGAAGGCAAAGCATATTCACGACGCTAAGAAAGCGGACACGATTGCCAAAACGTTAAAAAAGCTGGGCTGCGAAGTCAAGAAAGACCGAACATAACGGCCACATTGACGTGAAATATCGATGTCCGAAATGGCGACAACTCGACTTGGACTCCCACGAAGATGCCCATAAATGGGAAAAGTGGTTGAAAGAATTTGGGTTCAAAACCGAGCATAAACATTGAATCTGCCTATCTCGACGATCGGTGCTGTCGCTGGCGCAGCCAAACTCGCACAAGAAGTCGCGGCAGGAATCAGTCGTGGCGTATCGGAGGCGATGGGCTTTCATGAAGTCCTGAAACAGGGCGACACACCCGATGCCGAAACCCTGGCGACTGAATTGGTCCAGAAGATTGAAAATCGTCTGTCGGAATCAGGAATTCTTGTGAACCAAGATCTGCCGATTCAGGTCACCGATGATGGACAACTTCGCATTGAAATCGATCATGAGCGGGCCGCCGAAATTGAATCGATTCTGAAATCAGATCGTGAAATTGGTGAGATTGCCAAACGTTTGGCGGGTTCGGAATCAGCCACTGGCTTGACGATTCGGACCGATCGAGCGAACATACAGTACAGCTCCGGAGGATATCCGAATTGGTGAGGAGGTTGATTCGAAATCAATTGCCCCGCAAGGGGTTGCGGGTTCGAGTCCCGTGTCCTCCGCTGCAATCTAAAACACCCGCAACACGCGGGTGTTTTTTTGTGCGCCTGTCCTCAATCCGACAACGCGATCGTACGCGTTGGCGTTCTTCCTTTGCGTCCGAAGTGCATACGTTCCAATATCCCGGCGGTTGTTGCTGCGCTTCCGATCATCGACGACTTCGCGCGATCAGGCGGTAACAGACACGAAGCCGGAGCCGTCATTGGCGCGGGCATATTGCAATGCAATTCGTCGGCTGCCCGACAGTCCGTTCCTCGGGGACATCACTTCGATCGATCACACTTAGGAGCACGACTTTAGTGTGAACTGAACATTTACAAAGGAAAATGAAAGTAATCCGCGTGGCCCGCGCGATCACGATCTGCATACCGCGTTTACTTCATCTATAACGGATGACTATGAAACGTTATCTATGCATCTCCGTCACTTTGATCACCCTGCTTATTCCAAGCGCGGCTGAAGCCGCAGATTTTCAAGCAGGCGCGGCAGCCGTTGATATCTCGCCACGCACACTGCCCGCGATTCGCAACGGTGGATTTCTACAAGCAACTTCTGAACGGGTCGATGATCCTCTGCACGCCCGGTGCTTGGTCCTGGCGGACGGAAACGAGACGATTGCGATCGCGATTGTCGACTCCTGTATGTTCCCGACCGATGTTTGCGACGCAATCAAGCTAGGTGTTGAAAAGCGATGCGGAATTCCGACCAACCGAATTTTGGTCAGTGCAACTCACACACACACGGCACCGTCCGTGATGTCGTATTGTCTGGGCACGGGGCGCGATGAGTCGTACACCGAGTTTGTCGTACCCAGAGTTGTCAGCGGGATCGTAGCCGCATTCGAAAACTTACAGCCCGCAAAGATCGGCTGGACGTCGGTCAGTGTCCCTGAATTGACGAACTGTCGTCGCTGGATCACGCGTAAGGATCGTGTCGGAAAAGATCCGTTTGGCGCTCGTACGGTTCGCGCGATGATGCATCCCGGCTACCTGAACCCTGACTATGTTTGTCCGGCTGGACCGATCGACCCAGAACTATCCGTGATCAGCGTGGTTACCGTTGACAAAGACCGCCCGCTATGCATCCTGGCCAATTATTCGATGCACTACTTTGGCGGTGGCGCAGGTTTCTCGGCCGACTACTTTGGCGAGGTCGCCGCCGCATTGGAATCGAAGTTCACCCATGAAGATGCAGACTTCGTTGGCATCATGTCCCAGGGTACTAGCGGTGATCTGCATTGGATGAACTACGCTCGGCCCAAACGGCCCCTAAGTCGATCCGAATACGCGACGCAGGTCTGCCAGCAAATTAGCTTAGCGCAGCAACAGATCCAGCATCGTCGCGATGTCACGTTGGCCATGGCTGAATCTCGGTTTCGACTGAACCGTCGGCTACCAGACTCGGAAAGGCTCGCCTGGGCCAAGCCCATCAACGAACAACGCGGTGACCAACCGCCGCGCAACCAGGTCGAAGTTTACGCACAACAGGCAGCGTGGATCGATCAGAATCGCGACGCAGAAGTAGTGCTACAGGCCGTTCGAATCGGCGAACTGGCGATCACGGCAATGCCCAACGAAGTCTACGGCATCACCGGTTTGAAATTGAAACAGCAAAGTCCGCTGCCAAATACTTTCAACCTTGAACTTGCCAACGGGGCCGAGGGCTACATTCCACCTCCCGAACAGCACCGATTCGGCGGATACACCACTTGGCCGGCTCGCTCGGCCGGGTTGGAAGAACAGGCGGAGCCGAAAATTGTTGAAGCAGTCCTATCGCTATTGGAGGCCGTAACCGAGAAACCACGTCGACCATACGTCGATCCGGAAAACGATGTTTCTCGCGTCGTGATGAAAGCGAATCCGACTCTCTTTTGGAGACTAGGCGACATGGTCGCCGATCGCGCCACAGATCAGACCGGCAAGCACCCTGCCGAATATCACGGCCGCGTTGCCATGCATTTGCAAGGTCCGGCCTCCGAACCGTTTGCCGGATCCGCCAATCGCGCTGTCTACTTTGCTGGCGGGCATCTGAAAGCCAATGTCGATGACTTGCCAAACGAATACACCGCGTCGTTTTGGTTCTGGAACGGGCTGCCGGCCGAAGCTGGCCGGAACTTGGGCACGCTTTTTGCGCGGTACCGACGATGCCGAAGAGAAGTTGTCGATTGTTCGGGACGATTCGGGCATGGCGACTTTGTCGTTTCAATTCGGTTCGCAAATTCGTTCTGGCTCGACGCCACTGGCATCCAAGGCCTGGCATCATGTCGCGGTCGTCAGAACCGATCGCAAGGTCACCGTTTTCCTAGACGGAGAAGTGAAAGCCGAAATTGACTCAATGCTTGCCCGTACCGTACCACAGTCCTCCATGATCTACCTGGCAGGTGGCGTGGAACCAAGCGACTCATTTGACGGAAAACTGGACGAGTTCGCATTGTTCAGTCGCGCGTTAACGGCCAGGCAGTGTAGTGAACTGTATCGCGTTTCTGATATGTCGCCGCCACGGCGCCCGCAGCGACCGATCGGACTGAATGAAAAGCGGAGCGATGATCTATCGCGAAGGCAGTACGAAGAACAGATTCGCCAATCGAACCCGGTCGCCTACTGGAGGCTTCATGATGCAAACAGTCGATCCGCTCGTGATGTGGTAGGAAATTCGAACGGGGTCTACGAACCAAATTCGTTGCCGCGCGAACCAGGATCGTCGACAAAGAACTTTTTTGGTGGACGGGTTCGTGCCGAAGGGCTGAACTTGGGAAGTACATACAGTGTCGAACTGTGGTTTCGCAATGAGCTACCTGTGACGGCGCGCCCCGTCACAGGTTATATGTTCACGCGGGGCATCGATGGAGCAAATGATGCGCCCGGCGATTGCCTAGGGATTGGCGGAACGCATTCTTGGACGGGAAGACTGTTCGTGTTTAATGGTAACGCCCGCAACGATGCGGTTTCGGGAACCACATTGCTGGCGACCAATAGCTGGCATCACGTTGCAATGGTTCGCGAGGACGACAGCCTCAAGTTGTACTTGAATGGTGAACCCGAGATCGAAGGCAAATTGCCGATCACCTATCCCAATGGATGCGATCAATTGCAAATCGGTGGTCGCAATGACAACTTTGCCAACTTCCATGGAATGATCGACGAAGTGGCTGTTTTCAATCGCGCACTTCCATCATCAGAGATCAAGTCGCACTTCAAGGCGGGAGGTGCCAAAGCAGCCAAGGATTCGAATGCAAAACGACGCGGCAATCCGGAACCGATTTCCCCAGAAGCTTCTCTCGAACGCATTCATGTTCGTGCGGGATACGAGGTGCAATTGGTTGCCAGCGAACCGATGGTCAAAGACCCTGTAGCCATCGACTGGGGACATGACGGAAAACTATGGGTTGTTGAAATGGCGGACTACCCGCTTGGTATCGACGGCAACGGCAAGCCGGGTGGACGCATTCGATATTTGATCGACAACAATGAGGACGGTCAGTATGACGAGTCAATCTTGTTCGCAGACGGACTCAGCTTTCCGACTGGCGTGTTGGTATGGGGAAAAGGTATACTGGTCACCGCTGCGCCGGAAATTCTGTACCTAGAAGATACCACCGGTGACGGAACTGCCGACGTTCGGCAAACACTCTTCAGCGGATTCTTGCAGGGCAATCAGCAATTGCGAGTCAACGGATTGCGGCTTGGTTTGGACGGTTGGGTTTACTGCGCCAGCGGCAGTCATCATTCGGGCTACGGCAAGGCCAGCCAGATCCAATCGACGATTACCGGCCAGAGCATTCCAATCGGCAGCCGAGACTTTCGCATTCGTCCCGATACCGGTGAAATAGAAGCCCAGAGTGGTCCATCGCAATACGGCCGCAATCGCGATGATTGGGGCAATTGGTTTGGTGTCCAAAACAGCCTGCCGCTGTGGCACTATGTATTGGCGGATCAAGACATTCGCCGCAATCCTCATTTTGCCCCGCCCGATCCGAAACGGCAAATCGTCACGCCAGTCAATCCGCCAGTCTTTCCGCTGGCAGAGTTGCAAAAGCGTTTCCACAGTTTCGAACAGTCGGGTCGATTCACCTCGGCTTGCTCGGCGATGATCTACCGCGACGACCTTCTCTTCGAACGCGTCGCCGGGCAACAGCATGCTTTTACTTGCGAGCCTTTTCATAACTTGGTGCAGCACAACATCATTTTCGACCAAGGCGTCAGCTTTCTCTTTCGACGCGATCCGGCAGAATCGGAGCTTGATTTCTTCGCCAGCCGCGACCGCTGGTGTCGTCCCGTCATGGTGCGTACCGGTCCCGATGGCGCACTATGGGTCGTCAACATGTACCGCTACATGATCGAACACCCCGAGTGGCTGCCTGAATCTGGCAAGAACGAACTGTTGCCATACTACCGATCTGGCGAAGATCAGGGCCGTATCTACCGAGTGGTTCCAGAGGGAAAGACGGAATCGACACGTCCGGTTCATTTAGCCGCTCTATCGACGCCAGAACTTGTCGGCAAATTGGCAAGCACCAGCGGTTGGCAGCGTGACGCGGCCCAACAACGGCTGATCCGTAACAGGGATCCCGCAACCGTTGGTTTGCTATGCCGACTGGCTGCATCAAGCACCAACCCCCGCGCTCGATTGCATGCCATTGCAACACTCGCTGAACTGGGCGATCTACCGAACGAAATTCTGGAATCCGCGTTGGCGGATCAGCATCCTGGCGTGCGCCGCCAAGCGGTAAGGCTGTGTGCAAACCGAACGATCGACGTAGCCAAACTAGCGGCTCTCGCCGACGACACGGATGCCAAAGTACGCCTACAGCTCGCGGTAACCCTGGGTTCACAGCATGGTTCGATCGCCGCACAAACACTGGCGAAAATCGCCGCCGAGACGGCCGACGACCCCTATATCCGAGCCAATGTGATTAGTTCGCTTCATGCACAAAACATCGCAGCAGTAGTTTCGGCCTACCGTGATCAACTTGAACGAGCCGATCCAGTTTCGCAACATCAGCGTGAACTGCAAATTCAGCTGTTTCGCCAAGTAGCGGCGATCGGTGATGCAGTGGCAATTGGTCAAACTATCGAATGCATTTGTTCGCAGTCAAGCAACACAGTCGAAGCATGGCAGCGAGTCGGATTGGCTGAACTGCTTGATGGACTTGCCGGGCGAGAGTTCTCAGATCGTGAACTCTCGACGCGACACCGTGAGTTAATCGATCGCGCGCTTGCCGAAGCACGTTTGACCGATTCGGAACCGTCGGCCGTGCGACTGCTGTTGCGACAAAAACAGCATCATGACACCGATGTCAACCGATTGATCGGAAGACTCGCTCCTCAGGCTTCCGTCGAAACTCAGCTTGCCGCGATCAATCGTTTGTCAGAATCATCGGATCCGGCAATCGCCGACAAATTGCTGAGCGGTTGGAGATCCTATGGTCCGGTACTCCGTTCGCAGACGCTTGCCGTGTTGGCCAGTCGAGCCGAATGGAGTCGCGTACTGATGAATGCCGCAAAGAACGGTTCAGTGGCGATCGCCGAGATAACTCCAGCAATGCGACAAAGGTTCTTGACGACGCCAGATCAGTCACTGAGGGCTGGATGGCAAGAAGTCTTTGCGACGAAGCGTTCGGAGAATAGGCAACAGGTTCTGGACGATTTTCGGTCCGCGTTGCAATTGACCGGTGACGCGAATCGAGGCGAGAAGGTCTTTGAAAAACATTGCGCAGCTTGCCATCGTCTCGGCAGCGTTGGTCACGATGTCGGACCCGACTTGGCTTCGATCACCGACAAACGGCCCGAAGCTTTGTTGTCCGCCATCCTAGATCCCAGCGCGGCGGTCGAGGCACGCTATTTGACCTATGTCTTACTGACCGTTGATGGCAAGGCGTTGAACGGGCTTCTGGCCAGCGAAACTGCCAGTGGCGTCAGTTTGCTTGATGCGGACGGAAAAAGGACAACCGTCCTGCGGAACGAAATTCAGGATCTGCGGTCGACGGAAAAATCGTTCATGCCGGACGGACTGGAAAAATCGATCTCTCGGCAAGAGATCGCTGACGTAATCGCGCGACTGCGACAATAGTAAACGCTTGTCTCCGCGGGGTTTCCATTTAGTATAGTATTAGGTAGTTCAAGGCGTGAACGACGATCACCGGCACACCATCCCGCTGGTTTTGCTTCGGTGCGAAACCGTAATTTTCGTCGATACGCCCTTCAATTCCGCGAGACACGCGGAGGAGTTCTGTGATGTTGCGATTCAATGGTCACCGCGTCTTGGTTTTTGCAGCGAGTTGTCTACTCGGCCTTGCCGCGTCAACGGCGATGGCCGACGGTTACGGGCGTGGCGGACTTTATGGAGGACGCTATGGTGGACGTGTCGGCGGTATTGGCTACGGCAGTCATCTGTACGGTGGCGGTTATCCGATCGGTCGTAGCCAATTGGGTTACGGCGGTTATGGATATGGATTCGCAAGGGGCGGATTCGCAAGGGGCGGGGTCAGCATTTCAATCGGTGGCGGCTATCCCTATGGATTTGGCGGCTACGGCTATCGCGGTCTTGGCTATCCTTTTTACCCAGGCTTCGGTTCCGCCTATCTGCCTTACCGGAGTTACGTACCCTACGCCTATCCGGGATACTTAAGCACACGGCCTGACTATGCACCAAATGCACTGTATCGTCCTCGCTACGATCGAGCCCCACCAAGAAATTACATCTATCCAGATGGGCAACGGTACTCGGCCGCGAAACCCGCTGTGCCGTCAAATTCGGACCTGAAACCCGGCATGATTTTGCCAGATGGGTCTCGCGTGATTTCCGTGGGACCTTTGGACGCACCGCTGACAAGCCGGCACCAGCTAACGAGCCGGCACCGGTTGACCCGAGCGAACCCGAAGCATCCAACGGTAAGGGATCTGAACGAGAAGCCTCCGGCGGTAAAGCAGATGTGCCGGCGGATCCGGAACCTGTCGAGGAACTACCGGCGATCATTAATGACGAGACCAGTACGTCGCTTTAGCCAAGTTTGAATTCTGAATCTTTGACGATTCCCGGTTGCGGCACTTCATAAGTGCCATCGTCCTTCGGCGTTAGCGGCGCTGGACCGTCCGGAGTTAAACTGGCGGCGTTGGGAGCGAATTCATCTTCGCAGTCAAGCATCTCTTCAAAGGTGATTTCTTGGCCGGTGTGGGCAGCCATTCGCCCCATGCTGGTCACCAGACTTGCTTCCACGCCCCTCGGTACTTCGTTGTACGGCTTGTTATTGATCACCGCGTCGATCAAGTCGATCCATTCCAGTACGTAGGGATTTTCTTCCGGCTGCGGAAATGCCCAGACAACGTCGTTTCGGTTCTGGCGCTGGCCGCTAAAAGTCCGAACCTTGCCTGGCGTATGGCCGGATGTGCTGACAATGGCGCTGCCCTTGCTGCCGTGAACCGTACTGGACATGTCGTTTCGACAGCCCAACATGGTCCGCCCATCGAAGAACAGCTTGGATCCGTCGTCGTAGGTGTATTCCACCGCGTAAGTATCGAAGTTCTGGTCGATATAGTCGCCACGGTAATGGCGCCCACCGAGCGCTTGTGCTTTCACGGGCCAGGAATTTTTCATCCAAGACGTCTCGTCGATCTGGTGGATATAGAAATCGCTGAACAAACCTCCGCTGGCCCAGATGAAGCTATGAAAGCGTTCGATCTGCCACATCAATTCAGGCTTGTCATCCGGCTTCTTCTTTGAGAAACAACTGGCAACCGGACCGTGCATCCGATAGGCACGCATGTTGATGATGTCGCCGATCTCGCCATCACTGATTCTCTTATGCAGCTCTTGTCGTCCGCGACAATGCCGGACCATCAGGCCGACGCCGACCTTCAAGTTCTTTTCGTCAGCTTTCTTTGCCAGTTCAAACATGCGTCGCGCACTCGGACCATCCGCGATCACTGGCTTTTCCATGAAGACGTTCACGCCTTTTTCGATCGCGTATTGGAAATGAACCCAGCGGAACGCAAGTGGCGTCGCAAAAATCGCAATGTCGCCGGGACGCAGTGCGTCGATCGCGTCCTTGTAGCCTTCGAAACCGACAAACTGACGATCTGGTGGCACATCGACTTTCCCTGGGTTTGCTTCATGCTGACCCTTAAGCGATTCAAGACTTCCGTCCAACCGATGTTGAAAAACATCGGCCATTGCAACCAGCTTGGTTGGTGCATTATTGACCGACAATGCGTTGTCGACAGCACCGGTACCTCGTCCTCCGCAACCGATCAGCGCAAGTTGAACGGTTGACGAATCGGCGTCTTGGCCATGAACGTGGGGAAGAACCAGGCTACTCGCCGCGGTGACAGTGCCGGCGGTGCGAAGGAATTGACGTCGGTCTTGATGGGTCATGTTAGTCTCGTTGTTTGTTGGCAAATTTTCTATTCTACCGACGGATCACTTAGCCCCCGTCGCGCTGTTCCAATAAAAGTACATCTCGTTGACAGAGGGGACTTCGGCAGGCCGAACGATTCGGAAACCGAGCCAGGGTGCATTGGTATGGTACCAAACACTCTTGGGTAGTTGTGGATCTTGCTGTTTCCAAGACTTCTCAGAGCCTCTACGAAAAGCCGATCGAAGTTGTTCAGGGTCATCATCCCAACCGCCACCACGAACCGACCGGGGATAGCGTTTGGTCGCTTCGATGATCGGGTTTACTGGATTTGAGCTGATTTGCGAAAAGTAGTCCGGCATGTATTGATCGATACACCACTCTGTGACGTTTCCATGCATGTCATGTAGCCCAAAAGGATTAGGCTTCTTTTTGCCGACCTTTTGATACTTCTCATTCGCATTGTCATAGTACCAGGCGTAGTCGTCGATTTCATCGTCGCCGAATGAATACGCAGTCGTCGTTCCGGCGCGACATGCGTACTCCCATTCCGCTTCGGTGGGCAGTCGATAGAAGTGTCCCGTCTGGGCGCTCAACCATTGGCAATACTTGCTGGCCGCGTGTTGAGTCATGCTAATCGCAGGAAAACCTCGCTGCCCCATCCCGAAACTCATCTCGGTGTACGGTGGTGTCGGCTGGCTGACCCCATCGACGATCGAATCCTTTTGGGGATCGTAGTCCTTGCGTCCGCCATGTTTCTCACGATCGACTGCGGTGATCATGAATGGTTCGTACTCGTCCCATGTCACTTCGTACTTTCCAATCCAGAACGGGGCGAGGCTTACTTCTACCTGTGGGCCTTCATTCTCCTGGCGGTTCGCTTCCTCTGGCGGACTACCCATTGGAAATTTGCCACCAGGAACTGCAACCATCGTGTACTTTGCACCCGTTTTTGGAATGATTCCCTGGTATTCTTTGGGTGGGTCGCCGTCCTTGGCCTCTGTTTCCAGAATGAAGTCGCGTATCTTCTGCACCAATCGTAAGTCGTCAAAAGTAGACTTTGGTCCGACCTTTCTTGCCCTGACCATCAACACCGATCCGTCGGGCCAAACCGCTCCCTGCGAGATCCAAAGCGTCAGCCGCTCGATTGACTCTTGATCCAGTGGTCCACCGTGATCGACGGGGGGCATCAACCGGTCATCGTCTGTTCCCAACATCACTGACTGCAACAGCAAGCTCTTGGTGTCGAACGGAGTGATTGCCGGACCATTCACACCACCCACCATCGCCGCCTGGCGAGTCGACAGATCCAAATCGGCTTCCGCGTTTTCTGCGTTATGACAGCTAACGCAGTTTCGTTCCAAAATTGGCTGAATGTGCTTGGCGAACGCTATTCTTGGCTTGGCTGTCAAAGCTTCGTCGGTCGGCCATGTGGCACCGGCCGCGATCCACTTGCGGAGAATTTCAGTCTGCGACTTCGTCAGTGGCGTCTCGGGCGGCATCACCGATTCGTGATCTGCCGCCAGTACCGTCAACTCGTACAGCGGACTTTCCTCTGGCTTGCCTGGAACGACGGCAGGCCCATCACTCCCCCCGGCAAGCATTGCGATGGAAGTGTCCAGTCGTAGTTCGCCCTCGGCAGAATCTTTGTCGTGACAATTTAGGCAAGCTGATTCCAGAATCGGTCGCACTTGAGATTCAAAATCAATGCGTTGATCGTCCGCGAAAGACATACCCGTCGGGACGAGCAAGACAAGGAAAATAGTGACGGATTGTCGCATGCTGTTGGCTGTCAAAGATTGGGGAATCGGCGTAAAGATCTATGTTACTCAGACGGAACTAGAAGCGAAACGGATCCGGAAGGATCACCGATGTTCACCCTTGATCGGTGTAGGCAATCCGGCGACCCGTTCGCCGGGTGCGAACTGGACAGCTGTGGACGGGGATGCTCGCCGACCGTTTCAAATCCGCTGGCAACGCGCGTCCATAGCCCACAAGTGAAGCAATGATGAAGCTTCTACGAATATCCCACCGGCGGCACAATAATCTCGTATTCCCCATTCACACGATATCGAAACACCGTCATTCTAAAGGCCATCTTAGGCGATAAACGATCGGATGCTGTTGTGACCCAAATTGACGAACTGAACGAGCTTGTTCCAGAATCGCCTGTGCTTGAATCGTCGGAGCTTAGTTATGCGAGCCCCAGTGACCACGCGTTTGTTCGCGGTTTGATTCGAACCGTTGAATTCCTGGCGGGGACTCGTCGGCTACAGAAGTTGTACGACGAAATCCACGAGGAACAACATCCAACATCCGATGTGTGGGGACGGGCCCTGCAAAAGCTGAAAATTCAAATCGACTACGATTCGGACATTTTGGAATCAGTGCCTAGCGAAGGTCCGATTGTATTCGTCGCCAACCATCCCTACGGCATCCTCGACGGATTGATCATGTGTCATTTGGTCAGCCGTGTTCGTAAAGACTTTTTCGTTTTGGTCAATGAATCGGTCATGCCACAGCCTTTGGTCGAAGAGCATTTGCTGGCGATCGATTTCCATCCAACCAAGGAAGCGTTGAAAACCAACCTGAAGACCAAGCGACTAACGACCGAACGATTGCGAAACGGCGAATCGCTCGCGATTTTCCCCGCAGGAATTGTCGCCACAGCCGACAAACCGTTTGGTCAGGCGCGCGAGCAGCCTTGGAACACTTTCGTCTGCCGCCGAATTCACGAAGCGAATTGTACCGTCGTACCCTTGTACTTTCACGGACACAACAGCCGCTTGTTCCAGCTTGCCAGCCATGTCAACACGAACGTGCGTCTGGGCTTGTTGATGCATGAAGTCAGCAACAAAATCGGCAAGACGATCCGCGTCGAGATTGGCAACCCGATTCCCTACAGCGAGATCGAGTCGATTCGCAACGCGCAAGAGATGATTGATCACTTGCGTAGCGAAACGTTGAACTTGGCCAGTCCAAGTCGTCGCCAACGACTGAAAAAGAAAATGGTCAAACCGATCAATAAGCTGAAGTCGCGAATTCGTGGTAAGGAATCGAACGCTGACCTATCGGTATCGCCCTGACTTGCGAAGCTGTGCAGTGAGTTTTTTGAACTTCTTTTTCACGTCGTCGGCAATATCACGCCAATCCAGATCGTGGACCGCCCCGTACATCGCATACAAGTAAATTGCATTGCAACACTTTTTGCGGTGCGGCCTCGTTTGACACGGCCCTCTAACATTTGCACAAACGCCTCTGCGGGCCCAAGGCGAATCAAGTCCGCCGCTGTCAACAGGCCAACGGCATTCAAATCCTGTTCGCAGACTGGGCCCAAATTTCGCATTTCGGAAATTCGACGGAGATCGGGCTGTTGGTCGGACAAAACTTGTCTCCGGTAAGTCTACGATCCGAGATCCACTAACAAGTGTAATCGCCCAAGCCTTTGCTGAACGGGCTTGATCAAACGAAGGGTGTTTCGAACCAATCGACTCCACATGTGACCCTTCACCGCACCTGCGTGTGCCGTCACCCTTAGGTACACACTGTTAGAATCCTCCGCTTGCATTGCAAGGTGATACGAGTCGTCGCGGCTCAGGGAACGAGCCCGAGACTCGCGACATGTGTGATCCAAATACTAGCAGGTTTTTGAAGTGCGATTGAATGGTCTGGCCGAGTGGTTTGCTGGGCATCGAACCCTTTTAACCTGCTTTGTCGTCGCCATGACAGCGGTCGCAATGCTTGGGCTGACGCGTCTTGGTTTTGACGATCAACCAACGAACATATTCAAGACTAGCCAAGCTGACTTTGAACTGTTGGAAGAATTGTTCGACGACTTCGGCTCGGACGACAACGACTGCATCATCCTGATCGAATCTGATCAACTCTTTTCCTCACGCGGCGTTACGCTACTGAAGGACTTGACGTCAGAATTCCAAAAGATTGACGCAATTGAGAGCGTTCGATCGCTAACGGATATTGTTGTCATGCGCGATTTCGGGTTTCTGCCCACACCGATTGTTCCGGCTGCCGAGTCTAGTGACCAGCAATTTGCAACGGCCTTGCAAGCAGCACTCGCACATCCGCTGATCGGCGGACATCTACTGTCATCCGATGGTCGTTGTGCCCTCGTTGCTGCCCGGATCGAAGGGGATTCGCCGCCGATCAGCGCGCTCAAGCCAACGGTTCTGGCGCTGCAAGCAGCGATTGAGCGAGTCGAAATACCCAACGATTTTGCACGTGTCCGACTGACCGGCGTACCACCAATTCGTTACGAAATCTTTAGTTCGATCCGTCGCGACAGCGTTCGCTTCATGTTGATCGGAACGGTACTCGCTTTCTTCATGGCAACCGTACTATTTCGGCGTTTCTGGGCCGTGATCGCCGTTGCCACACCACCCGTTCTGGCAGCGTTATGGACCGTCGGTTTGCTAGGACTGATCGGCGAAAAATTCAACGTGATCAACACCATTTTGCCGGTGCTGGTGATGATCGTTGGTTTCACCGATTCGGTTCACCTGATGTTTGACGTTCGACATTCATTGGCGCACGGACTGTCGCCGATGGATGCCGCCAAATCCGCGATCGAGCACTTGGGAGTTGCTTGTGCTTTGACATCTTTCACAACAGCCGTGGGATTCGCATCGCTGATGGTTACCAACGTGGAAGTGATTCAGAAACTCGGAATGATCTGTGGTGTGGGTGCTGTACTGGCCTTCGTATCCACCATCATCCTGGTTCCGCTGTTCGCCAGTTCGCGAATCGGGCACCTAATGGCAAACCCGAATCATCCCGATGAATCGGCGTCAGTTTCAACGAGCCGGAACAGCTGGATTCGGCAATTAGCGGATTCAACGATTGACTGGATCACCGATCACGCCGGTTTGGTAACCGCATTGGGCATACTTGCCGTGCTGGTTTTGGGGGGCTTGGTCACACAGCTACGTCCCAACAATCGATTGACCGAGAATATTCCCGAAAGCAACGAATCGGCCCAAGCCCTGTTCAAAGTCGATCAAGAATTTGGTGGAACTCTGCCGGGGTTTGTCGTCATCGACTGGACCGAAGACCTAAAGCTTGATTCGGATACGGTGATCGGCGCGATCACTGAGGTTCAGCGGGCGGTCGCGGAACAGGACGATGCCAATCATCCAATTTCTGTCTTGGATTTGCTAAAGACGATGCCAGGTTCCGACTCCGATTTGAAATCGCGCGTCCCGTTTCTGCTCCTTGCTCCTAAAGACGTGGTCAATCGTTTCGTTCGTACAGACCGCCGTCGTGCAACCGTCGCGTTTTTTGTCCGCGACGAAGGGACCGGAGTCCATGAACCAACATTCCGTGCGATTGAGAAGCAAATTTCCGAGATCGAACAGCGCTATGACGGAATCAGCTTGAAATTGACGGGCACGGTGGTGGTCGCGAGCCGGAATATTAACCAGATGATCACCGATTTAGCAAAGAGCGTCGGGCTGGCAACGATTGTCATTTTTATCACGATGACGGTGGTGTTTCGATCTTGGCAGCTAGGCCTGATCAGTCTGCTGCCGAACGCTTTTCCTTTGGTAACGACCGCAGCCTGGCTCGTGATCACGGGACGTCCGTTGGAGTTGACCAGCGTGATCGTTTTTAGCATCTGTTTGGGAATCGCTGTCGACGACACCATTCACATGATCAATCGATTCCAGCGAGAACTGCGCGATGGCCACGATGTTGCGGTTGCGATCAAGAACGCATTCATCGCAGTCGGATCCGCCCTGGCAACAACAACGATCGTGCTGATCGTCGGCTTTGGAAGTGTGATGGCCAGTGAGATGCCCACCAGTCAGTTGTTTGCCAAGCTAGGCATGATCGCAATTTCCGCAGCGCTCATTGGAGATTTGATCATTCTGCCAGCGATGGTCGTTTTCTTTCTGCGCCGCAGTTTCGGATCTGCAGCCGTCGCAAAGAAGCTTTGACCATCCTGGTAACTGACGACGCAGCTGAAAGCACGCGTTTCGTCATTCACGCAGAGTTGATCGCCGGCGCGATGAGCGTGCAAGCCGCGATTACCGGCTTACGGTTTCTCATCGGTTGCCGGTTCGAATCCTGCTTCGATCAATTTTTCGAAACCGGCTTGCAATGGCCGCACGTCGTATCCCTGCGCCTTAAGCAACTTGGAAACCGTCAATACGCCGCCACCAGCCTTGCAGTGCAAATAGATTGGTTTGTCTTTGGCAAGGTGCTGTTGCATCTCGTCGGTCAATTGCTCTTCCCGAAAAACGCTCATCGGAATCAGTTTGGCGACTTTCAAGTGACCCGCATCCCATTCCTTTTGTTCACGAACGTCAATCAAAACAGCTTGCTGTCCTTCGACACTTTCTCGGACATCCGTCAGGCTATCGGTGGTATGTCCCCTGGACGTGAATTTGGCATTTGCCTCGGGTTGTTCTGCGACTGCACAACCAGAACAGACGAACAAAATTGCGATAAGATTCAGTTTCATCGAGTATTTCCTTCGTAGAAACGTGGAATTGACAATGGAAAGATCCTGCGAAATCGACCGCCTTAGCCTATCATCGAATCATTTCCTGTGCAGACAACCATGAGCCAATATCTTGACCCGACTCCGACGATCGATTCGGATCACCCCGCGATCATCAGCTATGCCAAAGAGAACAGCAGGGCAGGGGACTCGCAGATTGAACAGGCAATTTCCTTGTACTACGCCGTTCGCGACGGCATTCGCTACGATCCCTATCGATTAGACCTAACGATCGACGGCATGAAAGCCAGCACCACACTGGCTTCGTCACACGGATGGTGTGTCACGAAATCGGTCCTATTGGCAGCCTGCTGCCGTGCCATCGGCATCCCAGCCAGACTCGGTTTTGCCGATGTCCGCAACCATCTTTCGACCGAGCGCCTACGACAATCGATGGGCACCGACATTTTTCATTGGCATGGATACACGTCCTTGTTGCTAGAAAGCCAATGGGTCAAAGCGACTCCCGCCTTCAACCGTGAATTGTGCGAAAAGTTTGGGATTGGAACCTTGGAGTTCAATGGTCGTGAAAACTCGCTGTACCATCCCTTTGATCTAACTGGCCAACAGCACATGGAATACTTGTTGGACCGGGGTGAATACGCCGATCTACCACTCGAACAACTGAGTCACGACCTGCGAGAGAAATACCCTAAGCTGATGGACGATGTTAATGGCGAGTTTGGCGAAGACATTGAGCGTGAAGTTTCTGATGCTTAGATGCAAAGCAAGTGTACGGTGAATCGCGTTTTTCGGCCGCCACCAAGCCGACCTCAAAACGTTAATCCGTCACCATTCGATTGAGAATGTTCTTTGTGATCTGTTGAATTTGTTTGCTTGGACCTTGCGGTGATGTGTAGACGCTTGGCCGTGTGTAGCCCGGTGGTTCACTCAGTCCATCGGCCCACCAACAGGTTGCTGCGTTAAAGACAAAGTTGTCGCGCGGACCGGGATACACTGTCGCTGTGTATTGACCACCGTTGGGTTGTCCTGGAGCTGATTGAGTTGGCCCAGTTGCTACCACTTCTAAACCATCTATTGGCGCAGGGTCACCGTGCCATTCCCAACCGATCATGCCGGGAATCTTGTCACCCTGCTTCATTCCGGTATCACGATAAATCCAATGATCGGGTTTGCTACAAACCCAATCGGCTCCACCAGTCACTGGGCCAGTGCTGTGCGCGCCGACGAGCTCATTTGCATAAGGTCGATCATGAGCCAATTGGTCCATCGATGAAAATTCGCGAGTCCCTTCGGGCGGCCCAAAAACGCCAACGCGTCGTATACTTCGCGTCGCTGGGTCGTACTGGACTTTTCCGCATACTGCATTGCCGGAGAAGAACCCGATGTTCACACCGGCAGCAATTGCCTGTTCGACATTTCGAAACATTTCGATCGTCCAATACTCGTCATGACCAACGCTCAAAAAACCCTTCCCACGTTGTAGCCCAAGAGGATCTTGGTGGGTGTCTTGATTGGAGACATACGAGACATCGTAGTTGTTAGCCTCTAACCAATGGACAAAGGGAAACTCCCAAAGAAAAAATTCGCCCGATCCGGTTGACAATGGCTGATCCAAAATCTGGCAGTATTTTCCATACGGCCGATTGAAACTAACCTGCGAATCGCCGCCCCAATACCATTGGTTCTGGCCATCATCGTAGAGCGAAAACTGGGAAGGCCAGCGGTTGTACGCCTGCCAAGTATGGTCGCTGCATTGGAACAACAGGTCTGCTTGTCGATCATCGCGAACGATGAAGATCACATAGCTCTGCCAACCGTCGGCCGATGATGTTAGCTTGCCGACATAGACGCCGCTTAACCAATCGTTGGGGATCGTCAACTCGGCAGACACCGGCCAGTCGCAGTCTCGCAGACGAAACTTGCCGACCGGTGGCTCGTCATGAGTATCGGAATCTAACGGGCCGAGACGTTTGACGAACCTGCCACCTGTTCCTTGGTAGTAGCCCAATCGATAGATATCCAGTGTGAATGGCGCCGCGGGATCAGTACTGACATAGATTTTCAGTTTCTGACCAGCCCGGATACTGGTATGCGAACAGTAGCCTTCGATCCATGGACAACGATAGCGGGTTTCCGGATCAATCTTGGTCTTATCCAACTGCCAATCGGTAGTTCCAGGCCGCTGATTCTCAAGAGCGATCGCGTGGCTGGTCTGCTTTGAATCGGCGCGACAGCTCGCAAGGTCACCGGTCGCCAAAGCGAGTGAACCAACGGCCGTCGTCTTGATCATCGCACGTCGGTGCAATCGATCTCGCATGACTTGATCTCGGTCGTACTAGTGAATGAACAAACGCAGTTACCTGGCCACTGCCAATGGCGATTCAGCGGGCTTTGCCGAAACAAATCCAACATCGACAGAGCCGTATCGATATCGCCGGCTCAATCGTTATCTAACTCTTCTTTTAGGAATCTGCACGCCTTCAAGATCGCGGTCGGGTTCATCGCCGCCGCAATGTGTCCGGCGCCCTCGACCAAGTGGATTTCCGTTCGGACTCCCACCTGTTTCAATGCATCGTGACAATCTTTGGACCACTTGACGGACACCAGATCGTCGGCGGTTCCATTGAAGAAGAAGACCGGAGGATCGTTGGCGTCCACGAAAGCAACGGAAGATGCCTGGTGGAATTTCTCGGGAACGGTATCCAAGTCGCCGCCCATCCAGTACTCCGCCCATTTGCCGTTGTCGTCGAAAGTTCGAAAGTCGGTCGGTGCGCCGCCCGCTGCTGCTGCCTGAATTCTTGTGTCGACATTTCCATTCAACTCGCTTGGCGCTTCTCCTGTTGTCGCCAATAGCGAAACCAGATGCCCTCCCGCCGAGTAGCCGATCGCGCCAATACGGTCTGAGTCAACCTTATACTCGTCCGCGTTCGCCCGGATCCATTTGACGGCCGAGCGACAATCCTCGATCTGCGCGGGAAACTTATAGTCGGGGGCCAAGCGATAGTCGATGCAGAAACAGCTGTGTCCCATGCTGGCCAACATGGTTGCATAAGTCCGCAACTGCATGCGATTGCCACTTCGCCAGGAACCACCGTGCACGACCAGAATGGCTGGATGATTGCCCTCAGTCGTTGGCACAAACGCATCCAACTGCAACGCGTGGTCACCGATCTTCGCGTATTCGATGCTGAAGTGGCTTTCGAATTTTTTGTTCGAAGCTTCAGACGTCTTGGAAGTTTCCACGGGCTGGGAAGCATCCGGAACCGGTGGGGCCGCTTCGCTTTGCAGGGGGCCCAGACACAACAGCGCGATCAGCGTTCTAAGCATAAAAATTCCTCACATCAATTAAAACTAAACTGCTTTGATTGTAGTCGGTCGTGGCGTGATCTGTACCTGAGGTATACAACGTTCAATGCGAATTGTTGATCCGACACGGAACGGCGTCCAGCAAATCGGCGTCGCACAACTTGGCATTCTACGGTTACAATTCGCCTAACAATCCACACCAAGAGAGTATTCCGTGCCCCCGATCGTTAGACGTGTGCTGGTCGCATCCGCATTGTCAGTCGTCGCAGCTGCGCTCATTTGGGCCTCATTCTTTGAAACGCTACCCCAAGCAGACTTTAGTTTGCAAAACCGTGCAGACGCCAAAACGCTGGATCCAGCCCGCGCAGAAGGCAACGTTGAAAGCAATCTGATTTTCGCGCTGTTCGAAGGACTGCTGCGGATGCTACCGGAAGGGGAACCCGATCCGTTGACCGGGCTACAGCCGTTGAGTGCGCAACCTGGCATGGCGGAGTCGTACGAAGTCTCCGAAGACAATCAGCGATACACGTTTCATTTGCGCAAAGATGCCCGCTGGTCTGATGGATCCGCGGTTACTTCACATGACTTTACATTCTCATGGCAGCGCATGCTGCATCCCGAGGTGCTTTGCCAATACACTTATCACCTCTACTGCCTGCCATACGCACAAGAATACAATCAAGGCATCGTAAAGCTTGGCGACAAGGTCGAAGTCGAATTGTGGGATCGTCCGGGTGACACGCCCGATCAATCCAATGGCCAGCCGTTCCCACGCGGAACAATGCGGTACGGAGTCGTTGAAAAGATTGACACCGAGCCCGAACCACAGTTCGCTGAACCGCTGCCAGAGGCACCTGACAAAAAGAAGGCCGAGAACAAACGACGTGAGAAAATCTTGGCCGACTGGCGCGAACGATGGGTCTACCACGTTCGCGTCGTCGAAGAGGCTGACGACGGCAGTGTCGACTGGGAATCTGAAGGCAAGATTATCAAATACTGTGTCAACTTGGCATCGGATGTCGCCGACGCAACAACCCAAAGGTGCCACTGGGTGTTGGTCGCCTTTGGAAAACTAAACGTTTTGGAGACACCGGACGATCACACCTTCATCGTCAACCTACGCGACCCGATTCCATACTTCCCAAACGTCGTCGCGTTCTATCCGATGTTTCCTGTCAACAGAAAGTGCATTGAGACACATGGTTCGCCGATGTGGACGAAGGCCGAGAACATCGTCACAAATGGACCGTTCAAGTTGCAATTCCGACTGCTTCGCGATCGGCTGCGTCTGGCCAAGAACGAGGACTTCCACGCCGTCAACGAAAATGGTTTCGACACCGTAGATTTCATGTCTGTCGAGAAAAACACGACAGCAATGAACATGTACGAGACGGGACAATTGCAGTGGATCACCGATCCACCATTGATCTTGCTTGACGAATTGAAGAAACGCGATGACTTTCACGTCGCTCCGATGCTGACGGTCTACTTTTACCGTTTCAATGTCAATGTGCCACCACTGAACGATGTCCGCGTACGGCGGGCGATTGCGATGGCCATTGACCGCGAGGAGATTGTTGAAGAAGTCACTCGCGGAGGCCAAACCCCCGCCTTTACGATCGTCCCACCGGGAATTGCAGGCTATTCCAGTGCACAGGGTTTCAACCGTGACCTGGAAGAAGCGAAACGTCTGCTCAGCGAGGCTGGTTACCCGGGTGGCCGCGGTATGCCCAAAATCACGGTGCTGTACAACACCAGCGAATCGCATCGCGACATCGCTGAAGTCATTCAGCAACAGCTGCGCAATACGCTAAACATTCCGATTGCATTGGAAAACATGGAATGGGGATCGTACTTGGATAAAGTCACCAGACAGGATTATCAGGTCGCCCGCGCGGGCTGGATTGCCGACTATCCGGACCCCAATACGTTTCTGGACATGTGGGTCACTGACGGACCGCAAAACAACACCGGTTGGAGCAACCAGGAATACGATCAGCTGATCAAGGATGCTGCCAGCGAGCGTGATCCCAAACGGCGAATGGAACTGCTTCGCGATGCCGAACAGATTTTTGTCGATGAACTTCCGGTGATACCGATCTACTTCTACACATCATTGAATGCCGTTGATCCACGCGTGCAGAACTTTGCACCGACGCCTCAAGACTTGCACCCACTGCATCTGATGCAGTACAAGTCCGAAGCCGAAGCCGAAACCGCGGTCGAGGCCGAGGAGTGATGCGTTGAAAGACTTGCTTAGTTATTTGGTGGTACGACTGGGATGGATGATTTTGACCCTTTGGGCCGTCTTCACCGTTTCTTTCTTTCTCATGCACATGGTTCCCGGCAGTCCCTTCTCCAGCGAACGGAGTGTGCCGCCGGCGATCGAACGCCAGTTGATGCAAAAGCACAACTTGGACGCGCCGCTGCACGAGCAGTACTTCGCCGACATCAAGCGAATCGTCACCAAGGGCGATCTAGGTTGGAGCACGAAACTGGAAGACTACAGCGTCAACGAAGTGATTGCTGAAGGGTTCCCCGTTTCCGCCTCGCTGGCGATCTTTGCTTTGGTCTTTGCCTTGATACTGGGAATCACTGCCGGCGTGATTTCGGCAGTCTACCGAGGAACAGTCGCCGATTCCTCCATGATGATTGCGGCAGTACTGGGAATCGCGATTCCCAACTTCGTACTGGCGAGTGTAGCGATCTTGATATTTGTGTTCTGGATCCAAATCTTTCCGGCTGCTGGGTTTGGTTCGCTAAAACAAATGGTCTTGCCGTCACTCTGTCTGGGCGCACCGCTGGCGGCCTACGTCGCACGTCTTTGCCGCGCCGGGATGTTGGAAACGCTGACCAAGGAACACGTGCGTACCGCCTTTGCTAAGGGGCTGCCAAAACGTGCAGTCATCATCAAGCACGTCTTGCCAGGCGCACTGCTACCGGTCATATCCTTTCTGGGGCCTGCCGTCGCCGGCGTCCTGACCGGTTCATTGGTCTTGGAAAAGATCTTTGCACTACCGGGAATCGGCAGTCATTTCGTCGAAGCCGCATTACAACGCGACTACACCTTGGCGATGGGTATGGTTTTGACCTACACCGTCTTGCTGTTCACGATGAACACAATTGTTGACGTCATCTATGCCGTGATCGATCCACGAGTGGAACTGCATTAGAGATGATCTCCGATACGATCAACAAACCGAGCGAAGACCAACAGCGATTAGACCAAATGTTGGTCGAATCGCGAAAAATCCATGGAGTCTCATTATGGCAGGATGCGTGGCGGCGACTAAAGCGGAATCGCATGGCGATGATCTCACTGGGATTTCTGGCAATCATTTCAGTCGCCGCGTTCATCACCCCGATGCTGCCACTGCAAAGCCCAATCGACAAAGACCTGAAAAACCGCCAACTGCTGCCTCCTAACATGACGACCTACGTGATGGGTCAACGAAGCGGGCTGAAGTTTCCCCAAGGTCGGCTCACTTTGGCAATTGCAGAGTTTGATCAGACCATTGCGATCGAAACCGAAAAGCTGAACGAAGAAACCGATGCGGCGAAACGCGAGACTTTGGAAGTTGAGCTGCAGCAACGCTTTGACGTCGAACACCCTTTCAACCAACTTTGGAATAACCCTGGTTGGTTGACGCGGAAAATGTGTGCGGCACGCGTCGCAATCTTCGGGGACTGGGCAATTCCATCCATTTGTGGGACCGACACGTTGGGACGTGACGTGCTGGCAAGGATTTTCTGGGGCGCCCGCGTTTCTTTGGTCGTTGGGTTGGTTGCCACAATGGTGTCGCTGGCAATCGGCGTCAGCTACGGTGCGACAGCTGGATACTTTGGTGGTCGCGTCGATGCGATGATGATGCGATTCGTTGACTTGCTATACAGTGTGCCATTTATCTTCGTCGTAATCTTCTTACTGACCTTTTTGACCGAAGAGACCGTTCGCGCAAGACTCGAAGCCTACGGTATTGAACGAATCACGCTGTTCTATTTTTTGATCGGCGCCATCTATTGGTTGACGATGTCACGCATTGTCCGTGGCCAAGTACTGTCGCTGAAACAAGAGCAATTTGTCGAAGCAGCCAGGACCGTGGCGCAGGCCCCGCGCGAATCATTTTCCGCCATTTGGTGCCGAATGTCTTGGGTATTGTGATCGTCTACCTGACGCTAACGATACCAGCAGTGATGTTGTTTGAAGCTTTCCTTTCGTTCTTGGGACTTGGCGTTGCCGCGCCCGATGTTTCTTGGGGATTGCTGATGAACGAAGGCGTCGAAGCACTGTCGCCGGTCAAGCTTTACTGGTGGCTGGTTGTATTTCCCGGCTTCGCGCTGGCGGCAACCTTGTTCGCTTTGAACTTTCTGGGTGACGGCCTTCGTGACGCGCTTGACCCGAAGATGAAACACCGAGATTAGAGGACAAGCCGATCCCAAGTGGGGCGAATCGCACTAACAAAGATGACCCAACCCATTCTTCAAGTCGAAAACCTTGCTGTTAGTTTCAAGACGGACGAAGGGACCGTGCGGGCCGTGCGCGGCGTCTCTTTTGATGTTCAACCTGGTGAGACCATCGGCTTGGTTGGTGAAAGCGGCAGTGGCAAGAGCGTTTCCAATCTTGCCCTGATGGGTCTGGTCCCCAAACCGCCGGGCAATATCGATGGCGGACGGGCCCTCTATCACGGGGAGGACTTGTTGCAAATGTCGCAGCAACAACTGCAGCGGATCCGAGGAAAGAAAATCGCAATGATCTTTCAAGATCCGATGACTGCGCTCAATCCGTTGATGACGATCGAACAACAGATGACCGAAATGACGCGATTGCATCTGGGCTTGTCGAAAAGGGAATCTAGGCGACAGGCAGCCGAGATGCTGGAAATGGTCGGAATCAGTTCCCCCGAGAAACGACTGCGCGATTATCCACATCAATTCAGTGGCGGAATGCGGCAACGAGTGATGATTGCGATGGCACTGTCGTGTGAGCCGGACTTGTTGATTGCCGACGAACCAACAACCGCGCTTGATGTGACCATCCAGGCTCAGATCTTGGACTTGCTTGCCGATCTACAGAAAAGGCAAGGAACCAGCATTATCTTGATCACGCACGATCTGGGTGTGGTCGCCGGAGTCTGCCACCGCGTGATGGTGATGTATGCCGGTCGGATTGTCGAAAAAGCAAGTGTCAAAAGTTTGTTTGCCGCACCGCGACATCCTTACACGATCGGATTGCTTCATTCGCTACCTCGATTTGACGAAGAAGAGAGTGAGTTGCTACAAGCGATCCCAGGACAACCTCCGGATTTGGCGCACTTGCAATCGGGTTGCGCATTTCATGACCGCTGTGTCTATTCCAAAGCGGAATGTGCAACCGTTGATCCACCGCTGGAGCCCATCGGCGACGGTCGCTTGACCGCCTGCTTGGTCGATGTCCAGACAACGCAGCCACGCGAAATTCCGCGAGAGTTGGGAGCGCAGTCATGACCGACCAACCTTTGCTGCGCGTCGAGAACCTGTCTGTTCATTTTCCTTTCAGCCGAGGGACGCTGTTTCAGCCCGAGCATGGAGTGATTCGAGCGGTTGATGGAATTTCCTTTGACATCCGGGAGGGCGAAACGCTGGGACTGGTGGGCGAGTCGGGCTGTGGAAAGTCGACTACCGCACGAGCGATCGTTGGATTGGTCAAACCAACTTCGGGTGACATTCGCCTCAATGGAACAGACATTGCTGGCTGTAGCGATGCGGCCATGCTAAGTCATCGCCGCACGGTTCAAATGGTTTTCCAAGATCCATTTGCATCCTTAAACCCTCGAATGACCGTCGGCAACATCGTTGGTGAACCGCTAGCCGTTCATCGCTTGGCATCTGGTCGCGATCGCAAACTGGAGGTGATGCGGTTGATGGAGTTGGTCGGACTGAATCCAAGATTTCTTAATCGTTATCCCCACGAATTCAGTGGCGGCCAGCGACAAAGAATTGGAATCGCGCGTGCACTTGCCGTACAACCCAAGCTAATTTTGTGTGACGAACCGGTTTCGGCGCTCGACGTATCGATTCAAGCTCAGATCATCAATCTATTGATGGAGTTGCAGCAAGAATTCGGTCTTTCTTACCTGTTCATTGCGCACGACTTGAGCGTCGTCCGCCACATCGCGACTCGAGTCGGAGTGATGTATCTGGGGCGGATTGCGGAAATTGGTGAGTCGAAAGCGTTGTACAAAGGACCGATTCACCCTTACACCGAAGCGTTGTTGTCGGCTGTACCGGTGCCAGATCCCGTGGTCGCAGCCAGCCGCAAACGCATTGTTTTGGAGGGTGAAGTCCCTTCGCCCGATCGCGAGTATCCTGGCTGCACGTTTGCCGATCGTTGCTGGTTAGCAGAGGATCGTTGTCACGAAACTAAGCCAGTACTTGAAAACTCAGATCATTCAGCCGCATGCTGGGTACGAAACTCTTAGGTTCGGCAGCGTACCGATGCGAGTACCAGCCGCACTCTATCTTGCTGAGCTCGTGCGGTTTTCAAGTCGTTTTACACCAAGTATTTGCAATACTCTCCTTGGAATGAGTCGAGCCTCAGCGACGAGAGCGGTTTTCGGCGCGGCCCCTCCCCGGCCGTTCAAGCGTCCGACCCTCCCAAGGGAGGGTAAATAAAAACCGCACGTCCTCCTAAATCGGCGGGGCCCGCCCTGGGTGACAGCGAGACTCGCCCTTGAGGCTCGCTAGCCTGACACTCGACTACGTGTGAAACGCTTTTGGCGCAACGAACTTCGGCTCACTCAGATCACAATTGCTGAACGCCAGCATTCACACTTTGGGCTGTGATTAAACAGCCGTGTAATTGATCCGCAGCGGCCGCTACCGCATCCGAACCTCTCCTTCGGGAGGGAACAGAAAGGTTGGCTTAACTGTTGGTTGCCTCGGCGACGGCATCTTCGGCTTCAACTTCTTCGGTTGGCTCTGTTGCTGCCTCCAAAGGTGCGGCGAATCCACCAGCGGCCATCACTTGTTGCTTGATCACATCCGCCACATCCGTGTTTTCGATCAGGAAGTTGCGTGCCTTTTCTTTGCCTTGGCCCAAGTAGGTTTCACCATACTTGAACCATGATCCGCTACGCGTGACGACTTTATGAGTCGTACCAAGGTCCAAAAGGTCGCCTTCATAGCTGATGCCATTGTTGTGCATCATGTCAAACTCGGCGATCCGGAACGGAGGCGCGACTTTATTCTTGACGATCTTTGCTTTGACACGTTGACCGACTTGCTCTTCGCCATCTTTCAGTGCGCCGATGCGGCGAACGTCGATTCGACAGGAACAGTAAAATTTCAACGCCCGTCCACCCGGTGTGGTTTCCGGACTACCGAACATCACACCGACCTTTTCACGGATCTGGTTGATAAAGATCACTGCACACTTGCTCTTGGCGATCGCACCGGTCAACTTTCGCATCGACTGACTCATCAAACGAGCTTGCAGACCGACGTGGCTATCACCGATTTCGCCTTCTAATTCTTTCTTGGGAACCAGAGCCGCGACCGAGTCGATGATGATCACATCAACCGCATTGCTTTTGACCAGCATTTCGCAGATCTGCATTGCTTCCTCGCCACTACCTGGCTGGCTGACCAGCAGGGTGTCCAATTCGACACCCAGTTTCTTGGCCCAGCTGGGGTCAAAAGCGTGTTCGGCATCAATGATCGCCGCGATACCACCTGTTTTTTGTGCTTCCGCAGCCACATGGAGCGCCAGCGTCGTTTTACCGCTCGATTCCGGGCCGTAGATTTCAACCATTCGCCCGCGTGGAATACCCTGGCCGCCGAGGGCCATATCCAGGCTCAGGCTACCGGTTGGAATTCCGTCAATCGTCAAAGAGTGGGAGGCTCCCAGCGGCATGATCGAGCCGTCACCGAACGTTTTTTCGATCTGTTCGATGGTGGTTTTCAGGCCCGGCTCAAGCTCCAGAACTGCCTTCAAAACCGGGTCAACCTTGCTTTTTGACGATGTTTTTGTGGTCTTCTTAGCCATTCCCTTATCCTTGTTCGTAAGAAACTGTGTGCCACACACCAGCACGCATGGGGGAGGGCCGCTGGTGAACACACTTATAGTACCGAATGAGCGGCAAGGGCACAACCGAAAGTAATGGCCCGCTTGCTCTGACATATCGAAGTATCGCTCCGCCCCGTGACACGTCTGGTCCGTGGAGGATCAGCCGGGCAACCGCCACCCACCGCCCAGCCTCTGTCGGCCAATCGGCGCAGGCTAGGACAACAATTTCGCGGACAGTTTCTTACCGCAGGCTTCGATCACTTTGCCAATCAGTTCGTCCGCTTGTTCACCGCTCAGGGTCGCATCGTGCCTTTGCAGTTCGACAGTCATCAGGACACGCTTACTCTCCTTGCCGTCCCGTTTCTCATCCCGATAAGTCTCGCGATAGGTGACCGATGCCAACTCAGTCCCAACCGCCGCTCGGACCACTTTCTCCAGTTCGCTCCAACGCACTTTCTCGGCGACGATAAAATTCAAATCTCGTTGGATGGAAGGAAATTGGCTAACCGCTTTCTGCTGCGGGACGAGCTGCGATTGATCCAACAAGACCGGCAGAGACAGCTCGGCCGCGACAACTTCGCCAGGCAATTTCAGTCCCTTCATCAGCTTGTTGTTGACCTTGCCAATGTACCCCAGCAACTGTTCACCAAGGCGGAAGCCGGCGCATGCACCACGGGAAAATCCTGCGCGATCGACCGATTCGAAATCTAACTCCTGATCAATTCCCATGCGTCCAACCAGAATCTCAAGCAGACCTTTCACCTGAAAGAAATCTTCGCCCGATAGGATGCCCAACGAGTACTGCTCGCTAGGCAATGCCTCAGCCGATGCTCCGGGTAAATAGATATGAGCAATCTCGAACAGGTTGGCCTCGATACTGGCCAAGGCCCAATTCTTGGCACGACCCTCGAGCAGGCTTGATAGCAGTGTGCGACGAAGTCTGCGTGCACCCTTCAGCATTGGCGTTTCTGTTTGCAACGCCGCTCGTTCGGTCCAGGGCGACAGAGTTTCGTCTACCGCAGCAGTCACAATGCTGGGGGTCATCGCCTCACTGAGTCCACCCGCCGTCATGACATGGCGGACGCGATCCATTGCCGTATCGAAAGTTCTTCGTGAACTAGGCGCAACGGGAATCGGCGAGTCTGCCGGGATCTTGTCATACCCATGGATACGCGCCACTTCTTCGATCAAATCGGCCTCGCGCGTCAAATCGTGGCGCCAAGTCGGCGGAATGTAGGTGATCGCGTCAGCGGCCGTCGCCGATTCGTTGCAGCCTAACGAGGTCAAAATCCGGGCAACCTCTGCGCGATCGATTCTGATGCCTAGAATTCGTTCCAACTGACTTAGCCGCAATACCACCGGCTGACGATCTGGGGTCTTCGCCGCTGTGTCGATCACTCCATCGGCTATGCTGCCGCCGGCCATGTCGACGATCATCTCGCATACTCGCCGGCTAGCCCAATCGACGCCGACTGGATCGACCTTACGTTCGAATCGGTAGGACGATGGGCTGTGAAGCTTCAGTTTGCGCGCTGTTCTGCGAACCGACAGCGGAGTAAAGACTGCCGATTCGATGACTAAATCGGTCGTCGATTCATCAACCTCGGATCCGGCGCCACCCATCACACCGGCAATGGCCGAGGCTTCCATCGCATCGGCAATCACGCACATCGATTGGTCAAGTTCGTATCGCTTGTGGTCGATCGCATCGATCGTCTCGCCCTGGTGTGCCGCTCGGACAACGATTTTCGAATCAGCGACCTTGGCGTAGTCAAAGGCGTGAAGCGGTTGGCCACATTCCATCAAAACATAATTGGTTGCATCGACGACATTGTTGATACTTTGATATTGCTCCAGCGACCCATCTTTCTTTCTTTTCCAAAATACGGATTGCAGCGATTCGACCAACCAACTGGGGCTCGGGCCGACCTGGACGCCCTGAATCACACGAGCGGTGTAGCGTGGACAAGCTTCGACAAATTGATTCTGGACCGCCAACAGCGAATCAACCGAATTGGATCCGACCGCGACTTGGGGATCAGGAATCGTTAGCGGCAGCCCAAATAAAACACTGACTTCTCGCGCAACACCAATGTGCCCAAGGCAATCACCTCGATTGCTAGTCACTTCCAGGTCAATCACGACGTCGTCGTTGATCCTATCGGTACCCTCATGATTCAGCCCCGATAGACTTAGTCGCAGCTCCAATTCCTCGGGGCTCATCGGCAAGTCAACGTAGTTTGACAACCACTTCAAAGAAACAAGCATGGCCGGCAGCGATCGCAATAAAAGAGGGACAAATGAGGCATTTTCAAGCCACCAATTTATCGAATCGCAAATCCCCGCCTACCCACGTCGGCCGGGCGCGCGGCGACCACGGCAACCGGAAACCGATCTTCGCCGGATCAAGCATGACGATTTGGGACAAATCGGGGGACACAAGATAGAATACTTGGCGTGACTCCCGGATCCTGCACACTCCGTTCCTTACTCCCAGTTCCTCGCACCAATGCCCATCACTGTTCAATGCCCGATCTGCGGCGGTTCGGTATCCATCGGCGACCAGTCGGCGGGGAAGCGTGTGAAGTGCCCGCACTGTGAGAAGATTTTCCTGGCGCCGGGCGTGATCGGCTCTCAAAACGATGACGACGACTGGCTGCAACTGGATGAACCACCGGCCCGGAAAGCGGTAGATCAAATTCCGTCTCCCAATCGATCGCAACCGGAAGCAATCGGAGACTCCCTCTTTGACGATTTGCCACCCGATCTGAGTGATGGCGCACTTGGCAATGATGATCTGAATCATCCGATTTCGAACGATTCGGAGAGTAGCGACACGTTTAGCCTGGGCGATTTAAACGATCTAGATGAATTCACAGCGGCGATCGAAGCGCCACCAGCACCCAAGTCAACGCCCGGTCGGCCCGAGGCAACGCCTGTCGAATATGCAACGGAGTACCGCGTCAGGTGCAGCGTATGTGACTCGCTGATGTTTGCCAAAGCATCTCAAGCCGGGAAAACCGTCAAGTGTTCCGATTGCCATTCGCCGATCACGATCCCTCAACCGCCAAAGATTCGCAAACAACCGACGATCGATATCGATTCAGCTGCAACATTCTCGTTGGAACAACCAACGAACGTGCGGCTAAAACATGCCGATCCGAATCGCAAATCAGCTGAGCAATTGTTAGCCGAAGCGGCGAAGGCAGAAGAGGAATCACAGCCGATTCGTTATTCCGATACGCCCAGTGTGCTGCAGTGGATCAGTGGCGTCTTTGGAATTTTCCGCGACCTCAGCGTCATCACTCATTGGATTGGACTGTCAATCGTGGCTGCCGTACCGACTGTCTTTGCGATCATGGTGGACCACCACTATGTTTACACCATGATGGTACCGGCTGGATTGTTCTTTGGCGCTTTGGTTGTCAGCTGTGGATTCGCAATTCTGCAGTCGGTGGCCAATGGAGAAAAGCAAGTTTCCGAGTGGCCGATTCTGGATCCCAGTTCATGGCTGGGGGAACTGGTCGTTGCGATTGCCGCCGCCGCCATTGTCGCGCGCCCGTTGCCGCCATCTCACATCTGCTGAATGCGGGGATGGTTGGTGTCGCTGTAACGATGCTGGCAATTTATGGACTGTTTCCGTTTGTGCTGCTGTCGATGATGGATATGAATTCGGCACTCAAACCATTCTCGGCCGAAGTGGCGCGTAGCGTGACGAAGTGCGAAGAAGCGTGGGGTGGGTTTTATTTTTCCTCGGGATTGCTGTTTGCCGCATTGTTTCTGGTGATGGTGGTTGGAAACACGGCAGGCGCGATTGGCATCGTCGTCTCCGTCTTTACGTCCGTCGGGGCCGCATTCATTTACTTTGCCATGATCGGTCGGCTTGCTTTTGCTATCGGCCAAGCGGTCAACCAGCCGCCAAGAAAGAAAGATCTGGAGCCAACGCAGCCGAACGATTCACAGTAGTCGTCGCAATGGCGTTGATTCTCACACCTGCTGATCTGCCGCCTTGGCGGGACGTGAGCGTTCCCTAGAATCAGGGCTCCCCCAATTCAGGGCGCTCACGACAACACTTTTCCAAATTCTTTCCAAAGCAAACCGGCTGCAATTCAAATGCCCGACCAACATGCGCTCGATATCAAACGTGTCGCAATCCTATTTGCCGGTGGACCAGCGCCGGCAGCCAACGCGGTGATCTCAACCGCGGCGTTTTCGTTTCTAGAGGATGGTGCCCAGGTCTTTGGCATCAAGCATGGATACAGTCGGCTGGCCGAATACACAGCAGCCGGTCCACTGCAGGAAGGCGTCGACTATATCCACTTCACGCAAGAGCAGCTGACCAACGCCCGCAGCAGTCGCGGCATCATGATTGGCACCGCCCGCACCAATCCAGGTCGCCACGTTAACGCTCCACGCCACTTGGAAGACCCAGAATTGGTGGCGCCGCTGCGGCGCGTCTACGAAGGCCTATGTTCATTGGAAATCGATGCGTTGATCTCGATCGGTGGTGACGACACGTTGAAGACCGCCAACAAAATGAAGTTGTTCCAAGACAATCTTCCCGGCGACGCGAGAAAGTTCCCTATCATCCATCTGCCGAAGACGATTGACAACGATTACACAGGAATCGATTTCACGTTCGGGTTCTTTACCGCTGTCGAAACTCTGGCCGAAGAGATCCGCAACTTGAACTATGACGCCGCCGCCGGCCGTTCCTATTTTCTCTGCGAGGCGATGGGGCGCAGCGCCGGCTGGCTGGCCTACGGCGCAGCGATTGCCGGCGAAGCCAGTATGGTGCTGAGCGTCGAAGATGTCACCGGCGCGCTGGCCGAAGAAGAAGTCGTCAATCACGAGACCGGCGAGACTCGCAAAGTGATGGCTTTGGATCGAGTCATCGATCGGATGGTAGACATGATGCTGGCTCGCGAGCGTGATGGCCGCGAATATGGCACGATCGTAGTGGCCGAAGGGATGGCCGAATACTTGCCGTCAAAGTACCTGGAAGGGATCAATCGTGACGACCATGGGCACATCAACATCTCGTCGATCAACCTTGGTGCCATGATCGCGGCCTTGCTTAGCAGCCGCTACACCGAACGGACCGGCCGTACGCGGAAAGTCAATGGACTGCAACTTGGCTATGAATCTCGTTGTGCGCCGCCGCACGCCTATGACGTGATGCTCGGTTCGCAACTGGGTGTCGGCGCCTATCGGGCACTGGTCGAAGAAAAGCTGAACGGTGTGATGGTCTCCGTCTCTGGACAACTCGACTTGCACTACGTCCCGTTTGAGGACTTGGTGGATCCGGAAACGCTAGTGACGAAAGTTCGCTTCATCGAACAAGACAGTGACTTCCACCGACTGGCCCGCTTCCTGGAAACCTGTGTCGATAGTTAGGAATCAGTAGCCAGGCGTCAGGCGGCCGAAAGAAGTGCTAGAATCCCCGTCGCAATGTGACTTCAAAATTCTTACCTGTTTCCTGACCCCTGATGCCTGACTCCTCTCCCGCTCTTCGCTCTGATCGTTGGTTTGGCCCGGACGATCTGCGTTCGTTCGGACATCGCTCCCGCTTGAAAGGTGCCGGTTTCGACGATGTTGACTTCAAAGGTCGGCCAATCGTCGCGATTCTGAACACGTGGAGCGAACTGAATACGTGTCATTCGCACTTTCGCAATCGGGCCGAAGAAGTCCGTCGCGGTATCCTGCAAGCTGGCGGATTTCCAGTCGAAGTCCCCGTGATGTCGCTGGGCGAAATGCTGATGAAGCCGACCACGATGCTGTATCGCAATCTGCTGGCGATGGAAGTGGAGGAAGTCCTGCGCTGCCATCCGATCGACGCAGCGGTATTGATGGGCGGTTGCGACAAGACCGTTCCGGCGATGCTGATGGGCGCGATCAGCGCCGACATTCCTTCGATCTTTCTGCCGGCCGGCCCGATGCTGAAAGCGCGCTGGAAGGATGTCACCCTGGGCAGCGGCAGCGACGTTTGGAAATATTGGGACGAACGATTAGCCGGGAACCTCTGCGATAAGGACTGGCAGGGTATCGAAAACTGCATCGCCCGATCGGCCGGGACCTGCATGACGATGGGAACGGCCAGCACGATGGCCAGCGTGACCGAAGCGATGGGCTTTTCGCTGCCCGGTGCCGCCTGCACTCCGGCCGTCCTGGCCGAACATTCGCGATTGGCCGCGCGTACCGGCCGCCGCGCGGTCGCGATGGCTACCGAAAATTTCCGTCCCTCGAAGTTCATGACAATCCAATCGATTGAAAACGGCTTGATGACCTCGCTGGCAATCGGTGGCAGCACGAATGCCATCGTCCACCTGATCGCAATCGCGGGACGATTGGGACTTCAGCTGACGCTAGATCGCTTTGACGAACTTTCCCGAACGACGCCAGTATTGGGTGACATCCGCCCAGGTGGCCGTTATCTGATGGAAGACTTTTACGATGCCGGCGGCTTGAGCGCGCTGCTGGCCCGCTTGGATGATTTGTTGCACGTTGAATGCCAGACGGTAAGCGGGATCACATCTGGGCCAGCAGATCGCCGGCGCTGAAGTGATCGACAACGAAGTCATTCGTACCCGCGAGAATCCGGTATCTGAATCGGGAGGCACCTGCGTCCTGCAGGGCAATTTGGCACCGAACGGTTGCGTGATCAAGTCACTGGCAGCGGAATCCCGACTTCTGAAACATCGCGGCCCAGCAGTTGTTTTTGATGACTACCCGCACATGAAGAAACAGATCAACGATCCAGATCTGGACGTCAGCGCCGATAGCGTCCTGATCCTACGCAGTGCGGGACCGTTGGCGCGCCCGGCTTTCCTGAATGGGGCATGTTGCCGATTCCGCAGAAACTGCTGCAAGAGGGCGTTCGCGACATGGTCCGCATCAGTGACGCTCGGATGAGCGGCACCAGTTACGGAACGTGCGTACTGCACATTGCACCGGAAAGCGCAGCGGGTGGGCCATTGGCGTTGGTCAAGACGGGCGACATGATTGAAATCGATGTTGCCCAGCGAAGCATTCACTGGGATGTTTCGGACGAAGAAATCGCCGATCGTCAAAGCCAGTTACCGCCGCTCGAACCACCTCCCGAGCGAGGCTACTCGCGACTTTACGCCAAACATGTGACGCAAGCCGACCAAGGCTGTGATTTTGACTTTCTAGCCGGCCGATCACCAGGCCAAGAACCGAGTATCCATTAGTCTGTCTTTGTTCGCTCGGCGAACAAACAGCAGTCTGTCGTCGTTCGCTCGGCGAAAGAAAAGGTTTCAACCATGCTATTCACCGCCGACCATCTAAGTTCATCGGTCATCGCCGTGCCGCCGTTGGCGCGCGATGCAAGTCTAAACATCTGCCCAACTGAAAACGCCAAGATCATTCGATTTTTGGAAGCGGCCGGGATCCGATCGTTGCTGTATGGCGGCAATGCCGTCTTGTATCACGTTCGATTGAGCGAATACGCGGACTTGCTGTCGATGTTGGCCGACGCCGCTGGCGACGAAACGATGGTTGTTCCGTCGATTGGGTCCAGCTACGGAGTCGCAGTTGATCAAGTCGATATCCTGCGCGACTACGACTTTCCGACCGCGATGCTGTTGCCCGCTCGCGACGTGGTCGACCAAATGGGAATAGCCAGAGCGATCCGAATTCTGGCGGATCATTACGGCAAGCCGATCGTGGTCTACATCAAGTTTGATCGCTGGCTGGAACCAAAACTGATCAAGTCGCTGGAAGCTGACGGGGCGATTGCCTGGATCAAGTACGCGGTGGTGCGCGACGACACCAGCCAAGACGACTACCTGCGAGAGATCCTGGATGTTTTCCCTGCCAATCGCATCGTTAGCGGGATCGGCGAACAACCGGCGATCGTACACGGTCGCGACTTTGGCTTGGCCGGATTCACTTCGGGTTGTGTTTGCGTTGCGCCGACGAGATCGATGGAAATGATGCGAGCGATTCAAGCGGCGACTTGGAAACGGCTGAAACGATTCGAAAGTGGTTTCAACCTCTGGAGGATCTGCGCAACGAGATCAACCCGATTCGCGTGCTCCATCACGCGGTGGAATCCGGCGGGCGTCGCTAAGACTGGACCACTGATGCCGATGCTAAGCGAACTATCGGCCGCCGACGTCACTCGCATCGAAACTGCGATCGGTTCGATGCAAGCTGGTTCGGAAACGTAGACTTTGCTGACGTTTGCCGCCGCCGTTGGGTCGGCGGTTGGGTCGGCAGCTTAGGACTCGCCGCCGGTACCGAGCTGCTGAATCAGCGGCGAAAGGTGATCGCGATAATGTTGCCAACGATTGACGGACTTGGTGTAGATCGGCTTGCGAACCTGTTGATAGCTGGCGGTCAGCACCATTCGCTTGGACTGCTGGAACTTCATGCAGTCGTCATCCCAAGTCAATCCACAGTATTCCAGCATACGTCGTGTATGTGTTTCCGGATCTAGTACCAGGTCTTCATACTGCAGATCGAAGATCGGATACTGCACAGTCTCGCACCAGCGATCCATGACTCGTTGGTATAGGCGATAGAAAATCCCCAGATGCTCTAAATCAAAAGCATATTCGTTGCCCGCAGAGAAATTTTGGAAGTAGCACGACAGTGTCGTATCGAGCGGATGTCGGCGGCAGTGAATGATCGGAACCTTGGGGAACAGCATGCGAATGAACGGGATGTGCATGAAGTTGTAAGGCATCTTGTCGGTGACTCGGCTGGCATCACCGGCAACCGACCGCAGCTTTTCCAAATATCGTTCCGCCAAACCATTCAACTGATCGGTGGTAACTTGCTGCAGGTCGGGTATCAAGCCATTCGAGCTGCCGTCTCCATCGACAATCCTAAATGGCGTGTTCGCCGCCTCGCTGGCTTGCTCCCCGTCACCCCAGGTTGACCGGACCAGTGCGGAAATTTCAGTCAGTTCGCCAGCACCATGGACATCTCGGTGGCTGGAAATGATCTGTTCCGCCAATGTGGTTCCGCTACGCGGCATGCCAACGATGAAAATCGGCATTTCGTCCTCCAGCGACGCCCGCGGGTAGTGCTGGAAACGATCGGCTGCGAACCATTCCAACAGTTGACTGATTTGTCGTTCCATGACGTCCGGATCGAACGGATAGATCTGAGCTTGTTTGCGGTTGGAGTTGCCGTTCTGGTAGCTTTCCCAGGCCTCTTCATACCGTCCCATTGCATCATTGATTTGACCTAAACAGAACCTGGCGTGGATGGTTTCGCTGGCCGCGATATCGTCGGCGTCGCACACCGCTTGCACGGCCGATGCAGCTTTCTGTCGTGCGCCAAGCTGTTCTTGAATCACAGCGTAAGTGGTGGCACCGGCCGGATGAAGTGGATCTTGTGCATAGACCGGTTCGATCAGCTCAAGCGCGGCGGTAAGCTCGCCTTGGCGTTCCAAAATTCTTGCCCGCCCGATCACCACGCGAGGATCCTCGGGTGCGACCCGTTGGAGTTGGTCGATGCACTCCAACGCCTTCACCAAATCACCGCTGGTCACGTGCAGAGTGGCCATGTCGTACCAGGGAAGCGGCGCCTGCGGGTCGAGCGTCACTGCATTGCCATAGCAGATCAGAGCTTGCTGGGTATCGCCGGCGACGCGTAGGGCCAGACCGAGGTTCGTATAGGCTTGAGCCGATCGAGGCTGCAATTGCAGCAAGCGCTGCAAGCAATGCAGTCCTGCCAAAAAGTCTCCTTTGTCTAACAGAATACCGGACAGATTGTTGTAGGCTTCGGCGAATTGGGGATTGGCCTGAATGGCAGCCTGCAAGTGTTTGGCCGCCGCATCCACGTCTCCTTGTCTGCGATACGTCTCGGCCAGGTTGAAGTGCGCCATTGGTTCATGAGGATTTATTCGCAGTGCTGCCCGAAACTGCGTGATTCCAGCCTGCACATCACCATTGGCAACCGAAACGGTGCCCAACTTCACATGCAGATCAGCAGCCTCAGGCATCATCCCCAAAGCCTCGTTCAGAGTTTGTTCTGCCTCGGCCAGTGCGCCTAATTCGATCAGGGCGGTGGCCAGATTGCTGCGGTAGGAGACGACGTGTGGGGCCAAAGCGACCGAGTTCCCCATCAATTCGGCGGCGATCTTGTGCTGGCCCGCACGTGCAGCAACGATGCCCAACAGGTGCATCGCCTGATAGTCATTCGGATTCAGCGAGAGCGCTTGTCGAACAGATTTGTTCTGCTTCGCTCAATCGGCCCGCCTCACATGCGGCGGCCGCCGCGGTCAGATCTGCTTGCATAGCCTCGGTTGGGCAAAACTTGCCCGCGGGTTGATGATCGAATAGTGAATCCCCCCACAGGATACGGCATGCGCCGGTTCAGTCCCAGTTAAAATCAGGCCACCTTAGCGCCCCAAGTCGCTGGCCAATAGCAACAGTGCTGACTCGAATTCTTCCGAGCTAACGTCTTCGGAGTCGTCATGGAAAGCTTGACCGACAGCCTGTTCGGACCAGACTTGTCCGGAACTAACTTCAAAATTCGCGACGGACTCAGCGGTCGAATCCAAGACCTCGCCTTGCTGGCTTTGAGCCAGTGCTGCGTCGGTCAGACCTGCTGGACTTGAATCATTGGTTGCCGCGACTTGTTCGCCTTCGCCAACCGCACCAGAACCCAGCCGGTTGATGATCTGCAGGGCATCCAGAGCCGACCAAATGCCGTCGCCATTGACGTCGAAGTATTGGTTCGTCAACTCGCCATTGGCGACTGATTCCCCTTCACCTCGCGACAGGCCATTGATGATTTGCAAGGCGTCCAAAGCGGTTGCGCCCCCGCTGCCATCAACATCGAACCGATTCAGCACGTTTTGGAACGTTGCTTCATTGGTGACATGCAATACCGTGCTTCCCGACGTCAAGACTTGAACCACATCGTCACCAACGCGAATCGGTGCACCAACGGTCCAGCTGCCATCGGTTGCCAACTGTCCCGATCGTTGCGTTCGCACCCGTAGCGTTCCATCGGTTGACGCGGCGTTGACACTGACTCGGTCAAGCATGATCTGTTGCTCGCCCTCGCCCGCCAATGCGATCTGTTCGACACCCCGGATCCGATCGACAAAGTCGGCAAGTTCGTAGGTTCCGTCGGCCATCAATCGCAACACATCTTCACCTTCGCCGGCATCGAGCGCATCGAATGAGGTGGAATCAACATCGATAACATCATTGCCACCGGCCGTGTCAACTGTTAGTTCGCCGAAATGATTCGGCATTGCCTGGATTGTCAGATGTTCGTCCAGATCAGTTGTGACCACATCAAACGGGCCACCAGCTTCGCCCTCGCCGACCAAGATTCCTGTGGCGGCATGAGTCATGGTGGCGTTGCCAGTGTAGGCATCCTCGCCGACATGCAGGGCGACACCGAATCGACCACCGCCGTTTTGGGCGAGCTGTTCTGGTGTCAGTTCCGCTTCGGCTAAGCCGATCTGTTCCAGATAGGCCAATCGCAATGCCAATGTCGAACCAACAAAGGCCCGTTTCGACCAGGTGTTGAAGAAGATATGCGTGGCGACATGGAATCGATCGTTCGTGGTGATCTCAAACGTTTCGACGAACAGGTCGGGATCATAGCCGGGAACGGGCACCGATTCGGTCAACGTGTATCGACCCAGCACCAAGTCTTCGACTCGGAATAGTCCAAAGGTTGGATTGATGTCGGGGAACAAGTTGTCCACGACCGTAATTGGTTCGTTCGACGATATCGGTGAACAACCCGGTGATTTGATCAAACGAATGCGTTCGGGTCAGTTCGAAAATCACTCCGCCGTGCAGACCCAACTTGGTTTCTTTACGCCAATTGATCTCGCCGCGGCGTTGGTTACCGAAGCTTAGGCACTTGTTGACGATCACCGTTCGCGAAGCGTCGTGGGCATACGGGTTTTGGTCCAACTGGGCAACGTAGGCTTGACCGCCAGTGATCGTGATCGGCTGCGGGTCGTGCGACGTTTGCGCCGCACAGGTCTTGGTCCACCTCGCGGACCAGGTAGCTACCGGGCAAAAGATTGCTGAACCAGTACAACCCCTGTTCATTGGCCGTGATGTTTCCGTCGCCATTCAGATCGACCGTTTGCGTCACAACTGGATTGACCTGGTTGCCAAAGAAGTCGGTGACCGGATTCCCGTCGGAATCGGTCAGCACAATCGTCCAGCCATCCAAACGCGGTTCGTTGGCATCTTCCACGCCATCACCATCGATGTCTTCGAACTTATGGCCGTGAATTGAACCTGGGAAGAAGTTGCTAAAGGCGAGATTAGGATTCGGGGCCGATTCAAACTGGCCGGGACCGAGCGGCCCCATCCGAGTGCTCTGTCCCTGCAGGGCAACCGCCTCTTCGCCGCTGATGATCGTGACACCCGCAGAGACGCCTCCGATTGGGATCGTTCCGATCGGTGGAGTTTCGGTGACCGTATACGTTCCCGGATACAGATCCTCGAACCAGTACTCGCCATCGACGTCGGTATAAGTGACGACCTGGTCCTGATCTCCATCGCCGTTGACATCGCCTTCGAGCGTGATTTGCACACCGGCCACGCGGGGTTCGTTGTCGTCCAGTCCGTTAAAGTTTTTATCCTTGAACTTATAACCGTGGATCGAGCCCAAGATCGTGTTGCCGAACGCCAAATTGGCATTCGGATTGGATTCGAATTGGGTTTGTCCCAGCGGTCCCATCGCGGTACTTTGGCCGAGTCGGGCGACTGCCTCTTCGCCGCGGGCCAGGACCACCACGGTCGATGTGGCCTTGGATGGAACCCAGCCATCCGGCACCGTTTCGGTGACAGTGTAAGTGCCAGGATAAATGTCTTCGAACCAGTAGTCGCCATTTACATCCGTCAGCGTGCTGACTTGATCGACAAGACCGTCGCCATTGACGTCTCCAGTCAACGTGATGGTCACGCCGGCCACGCGCGGATCGTTGTCGTCCAATCCATTGCCATCCAGGTCGTGGAACTTGTAACCATGAATTGACGAGGTCACTGTGTTACCGAAGATCAGACACTTGTCAATGATCTCTTCGCGTTGATCGAATGGATCCAGCATGCCCAGTCCGGCGTAGGCGACGTAGACTTCGCCGCGCGTGATCGTGTAGGGCTGCGGATCGTGTGTGGTTTGTAGCCAACCTAATTGCTGCACTTCCCTTACGAAGTAGGTTCCCGGCGTCAGGTCTAGGAACCAATATTCACCGTTGTCGTTGGTGAACTCCGTTCGCACCACCTCGCCCGCTTCGTTCAACAACTGGATTTCCCAGTTCGCCAATCGCGGCTCACCCGGATCGACGATTCCGTCGCCATCAACGTCGTCGAACTTGTAGCCATGAATCTGGCCAGGACGGAAGTTACCCCACATCAAGCCTTCATCAAACCCGCTCTGATCGGGATCATTGAAAACTTCCACGCGCGGGTCGATCGGCGGCTGCATCGTCGTCGTAAAGACGATATCGGATACCGTCTTGACCCAGTTCATGCCGGAGTCGACCGAACTGAGTGCGACTCCTGGAACGTAGGGATTGGAATTGGACGAATCGACGCCGACATTGCCGGGCCCAACGGTGCTCGGAGAAGTCACAACGATTGCGTAGGAAAAACCGGCAACCAGATTTGGAGCCGCAGCACCAAATTGAACGCTTAGTGGTTCGCTCGTTCCGATCGGCACATTTGCAGCCGCGATGGTGACACTGGCAAGAATATCACCCGATGGATTTCCGAGCGCATTGAGTGTTTGAATTTGCACGATCACATCGTCGACCGGCGCGACGGTTGTCACTTGAAGATCAACTTGCGTCAGGGCGCCGGTCAAGCTGGGTACGAATGTCTGGGCCACAACAACGCTGCCACTCACGTTGCCAACCGCGTCGCTGGTTGTTTGCGCCTGATCGACAACTGGCGGGGGAGGAGCGGGTAACATCGCCGCACCGACTCGCCAGACGATTTCCTGCGCGCTTCCAGGTCAAAAGTTCGCGCAATTGGCGGGGTGGTGGTGACGAAGCCAACCGGAACGGTTTCCGTCACCGTGTACCCGGTTGCCGGTCCTTGGCCCGCGACACTGGGGAACAACCCGACGAACCAAAATTCGCCGTTCTCATCGGTCAACACTGTTTCGTTGACAATCGTGCCTTGGCCATCCGTGCCAGTCAACGTGAATTCAACGCCGGGCTGCGGAACTTCACCGAGGCCCGGCTCGTAGATTCCGTTGCCGTTGAAGTCTTCGAATTTGAATCCGTGAATGGACGGATCGACCGTGTTACCGAAGATCAATTCGGATCCAACGACGACCTCCGTCTGCGGGTCGTTTGGGTCGAGCATCGCCGCGCCCACTTGGTACGCAAACTCTCGACCACTTGGCAGATTGAATTGTCGCGCCGTGTCGCCAGTCGTCGGCTCATTCAGATAGGGGACGATTTCCACGATCGAGTATCCGGTTCCAAATCCCTGACCGTTGACACTGGGCAGTAGATCCTCGAACCAGAACTGTCCGGTGTCGTCGGTATTGGTGATCAGGTTGATCTGATTTCCCTGGCCATCGATACCAATGATTTGGAAAGGGACTCCCGGTTGCGGTAAGTCACCGATTGCTGGATCGAAATTTCCGTCTGCATTGACATCTTCGAATTTGAATCCGTGGAACGAACCGGGGATCGTATTGCCCCAGATCAACTGCTCACCAACGATTTCCTCAACCTGTGGGTCTAGAGGACCAAGCATCGCGGCACCCTGCTCCCAAACGTACTCGATTCCAGCCGGCAGATTAAAAAATCGCTCGGTCGGTGTCGTCGGAACGTAACCGTCAGGCACGACCTCCGTAATCGTGTAGCCCGATCCCTGGCCTTGTCCGAACACGCTTGGAAACAAGTCTTCGAACCAGAACTGTCCGTTCGCATCGGTGGTCTCGGTTCGATCGACGGGGTTGCCGGCATTGTCGATTCCCGTCAGCCGAAAATCGACATTCGCTTGGGCGGTGTCGCCTGCGATCGGGTCGTAGACACCGTCGGCATCAAAATCTTCAAACTTGAATCCGTGGAACGATCCGGTTTCGACGTTACCGAACATCAGATCGATACCGACCAATACTTCGGTCCTGGGATCATCGGAATCCAACATCGCAGCACCATCTTGCCAGACAAGCTCTTGGCGGCTTTGCAGATCGAAGGTTCTTTGCGTCGGTGTGGTGGCAACGAATCCAGTCGGGACAACTTCGGTGATCGTATAGCCGGTTCCCAATCCTTGACCGTCGACACTTGGCAACAGCCCCACGAACCAGAACTGACCGTTCCCATCGGTCGTTTCGGTTTGATTGACAGGATTCCCCAGTCCGTCGGTTCCGGTCAGTTGAAATTCGACGCCTGCTTGCGCTTGTTCACCTAAGTTCGGTTCGTAGAATCCATTGCCATTGTCGTCTAGAAATTTGAAACCATGAATCGATCCCGGCACCGTGTTGCCAAAGATCAACGCCTCGTCGACGAACACCTCGATGCGCGGATCACCTGTCGGTAGCTGTGCTTCACCTACTGCCCAGACGAACTCCTGACGACTTCCCAAATTGAAAGACCGAGAAACCGACGTGGTTGGGACGAATCCATTAGGCACCGTCTCGGTAACGGTGTAGTCACCCGGCAGCAAGTTCGTAAACCAGTATCGACCGTCAGTCCCGGTGGTCGTCGACAGCGTCACCTGCGTGCCTAGTCCGGTGGTGCCGGTCAGGGTGAAAGTGACATTCGCCAGTGGTGACTCGGAATTCGGATCATACATTCCATCCCCGTCGAGATCCTCGAACTTGAATCCGTGGATCGAACCCGGCACGGTGTTGCCAAAGATCAACTCGTCGCCGACTAGCACCTCGACGCGAGGATCACCCGTCTGCAGGTTGGCTTCGCCCGCTGCCCAGACGAACTCTTCACGGCTCTCCAAATTGAACGTGCGACTGATCGGAGTGGTGGGGAAGAAACCGGGAGGCGGCGTCTCGGTGACGGTATAGGTCCCCGGCAGCAGATCCGTGTACCAAAACCGACCCTCCGCGTCGGTGACCGTTGTCCGGGTCAACTGCGTACCTAATCCGGTGACGCCGGTCAGGGTGAAGGTCACATTCGGTAGCGGAGGCTCAGAGTTTGGATCATAAATCCCGTTGCCGTCGATGTCCTCGAACTTGAATCCATGGATCGAACCCGGCACGGTGTTGCCGAACAGCAACGACGGGCCGTCAATGCCGTTGGCGAGCACCTCGAAGCGAGGATCACCTGCTGGCAGCTCTGCGGCGCCAGGCGTCCACACCAACTCTTCACGGCTATTGATTGTCAGAAAACGAAACGGAACCGTGGTGGGAACAAATCCGGGAGGCGGCGTCTCCGTGACGGCGTAGTTCCCCGGCAACAGACCGGTAAACCAAAACTGGCCACTGGCATCGGTCGTGGTCGTTCGCGTGAGCGTCGTGCCCAGTCCGGTGATGCCTTCCAAAGTGATGGTGACATTCGCCAGGGGCGGTTCATTGGCCGGGTCATAGACCCCATTCCCGTCAATGTCCTCGAACTTGAATCCGTGGATCGAACCCGGCACCGTGTTCCCGAAGATCAACTGGTCGCCAACGAAGACTTCGATTCGAGGATCATTCGGCGGCAGGTTCGCTTCGCCCTGTGCCCAGACAAACTCTAGACGGCTTTCCAAATTGAACGTGCCAGAAATCGGCGTGGTGGGAACGAATCCAGCCGGCACCGTCTCGGCGACGGTATAGGTCCCTGGCAGCAGGTTCGTGTACCAAAACCGACCCTCCGCGTCGGTGACCGTTGTCCGGGTCAACTGCGTACCTAGTCCGGTGGTGCCGGTCAGGGTGAAGGTTACATTCGCTAGCGGAGGTTCAGAGTTTGGATCATAAATCCCGTTGCCGTCGATGTCCTCGAACTTGAATCCATGGATTGAGCCCAGCACGGTATTGCCGAAGTCGGCTCCAACGACAGTCGTCGCTGAAGTCAAATTGTTAAGTACGTAGGTTCCAGTGTCGGGGCTGGTTTGCACAAAGCCGGCGGGCACGATCTCGCGGATTTCGTAGTCACCCGGCAACAAACCCGCGAATTGGTAAACACCACCGTTTGCCGTTGTCTGGATTGCGACCACATTCCCTTGACCATCCAGCAACTCAATCGTGACACCATCGATACCAGGTTCATCGACGTTCCGAATCCCATCCCCATTGATGTCCTCGTACTTGTTCCCGATGATCTCGATTCCGATTGCGTTGCCAAAGGCAAGTTCAGGGATCACTGTCTCGATCGGCTGGTTGCTCTGTCCAGCAAAAGCGACAGCATTCTCCAAGGTATTCAAAAAGAACGGAGCGGGATCGGCAGTTGTCTGAATGGATCCGGGCGGCGGAGTTTCCGTGACCGTCATCGTCGCTGCCGGCAAATCCTCAAACTGGTACTCGCCATTTGCGTCGGTGATGTCCGTCAGGATAAAGGGGGTGGTGACGCCATCGTCCACCAAGACACTGATTTCGACACCCTCGATGCCCGGTTCACCGGCGTCCTGAACGGAGTTCCCATTGAGGTCTTCAAACTTGTAGCCAAAGATCCCGGCCAACAAGCGGCGGTCTTCCAACGGCTCAGCGCGCAAGCTGTTTCCTAATCTCGTTCTTCGGGCCGCCGCCAGCGCTGATCGGCGCCGATGGCGGGGACAAGGATTGGCGAAGCGATGGATCAAGTTGCTAATCATGTTGCTTTCTCGTGCAGTGGGCGACCGGCTGTGTGGGTCACTGATCGCCAGTTCCAAGGTGGGTGAGAATCCAAGGCGAATTCTCCAGTCGAGCCAGGTGCTTCGCTGATTCGATAGGTTGGCCCCGGGCCCCTACCACCATCAGTAAATTGCCTATCTTTCCCAGTCGTTCAAATCATTGTAATCGCTTCCAGAGACGGTGGGTGGGCGACTCAAATAGTTCATTGCTTGATTTTCCACCGGAGGTTTGCGGGCTTTGGGGAAGATTTGATTCGGAAAAGTGTTTTGATCGTTCCGATTGTGCGAGTTGGACGAATCATCTGGCATGTAGGGAACTGCTCGGTTTGAGCGGCTGTCCCGGTTGATCCGATTCGAAATCAGAACCGTTTGGACTGGCGTTGCCCGGTCTGAACCAACATGTGAGCCCAGCGGCCGAGAAGCAAAAATGAACGTACTGCGACTGCTAACCTTCATCACCCTCTTCGTTGCGACCAGCGCTTTGCCGACCGGCGCGACGGCGGGCGACTTGATGTCAATCGTCGAACATTACAAGAGCCAGGGTGGCGGTGGCAATTTTTGGGTCAACGCCGAGTATCTGAATTGGAAGACGACCGGGGCCAAGCTACCAGCGCTGGTGACCGGCAATCCACTGAACACTCCGGCAGTCGAAGCGGGTGTGATCGGTGTTGACAGCACGGAGATTCTATTTGGAAACAGCAAAATCTTGGATGATTCTCGATCGGGTTATCGTCTCGGCGGGGGAACTTGGTTGACGTGCAATCTGGGTTTGGAATTCGATTACTTTCGTTTGTCGGACGAGAACTATTCATCGCAATTCGATGAAGGATCGGGGCTGATCATTGGGCGACCGTTCATCAACCTGTCGCCACTACCAGCGGGATCCGATCCTCGCTGGGACTCACAACTGATCGTCTTTCCGAACGTCGCCAACGGGTATGTCAGAGTGTCGGGTTCATCCGAGTTCTACGGATACGGTACGCGCCTAATCTACAACCTGTGTCGCGATTGTGATTCGGGTACTGTGTGCAATACCGGAGCTTGCGATAGTGGCTGCGACGGTGGCTGCGACCAATCTTGCTGCAAGCCAAGGCGGCTGCGGTCACGATGTTTCAACGTCTCCCTGGGACACCGTCACCTGAGCTTGAATGAGCATGTGCGGATTGATGAAGAACTGTTTACCGCAGCGGATCAATTCGATGTCACTGATCAGTTTCGAACCGAATCGAGCTTTGATGGACTGGAAATCGGATTCGACTGGAAAGGCCAATGTGGCCACTTCTGCTTCGATGCCTACAGTCGCTTCGCCGTCGGTGTCAACGACAACGACATCCACATCTCCGGTGAAACGACCGACGACACCACCGGTACGTTTGTCACCCGTGAGGGAGGCATCCTGGCCCAGGCCAGTAACATCGGCGACTACGATTGCAATGTTGCCTCGCTGGTCGCGCAACTCGGATTCAATGGCCGCGTGCAATTGACCAAGTGCTTCTCCGCGAACGCTGGATACTCGGTGTTGTACTGGGGCAATGTTGCCCGAGCTGGCGAACAAATCGATTTGAACGTCAACCCGGGACTGTTCCCAATCCCAGTCGCCCCAGTGGGAACAATCGGCACATTGCCAACGCATAAGCTGACAGACTTCGTCGCCCACGGTTTGAACCTTGGAATAACCGCGGTCTATTAAACGTCGTCGGGCAACCAGCAAGTAATCCAGGATGCCCTATTCCCGCCATGCCGCGGTCCGCAGCAGCGCAAGTTTCAAACTTGCCGAAGCGCCAGAATCGCAGCCGAAGCGCCAGAATCGCAGCTGTGCAGGCTGAGTTCGCATGTTAGGGAAGCGGCACCTGGGCGTCGATTGCAGGTACTTTAGTAAGTTGACTGACTCGGTATCGGTCAATGTCTCTAACGTTCCCGTTGGCATCATCGATATCGGGGCGATCTCGCGGGATTCGATTTGAGACTTGGCGATCGTGATCGGATCCTGTCGATCGGCGACTCGCAATTTCAGCTGGCGCTCATTCTCGCCGGCCGGGATACCGGAATAGATTCGGCCGTCGTCGGTCAACACAATGTGCATCTTGTAAGCGTCTTGAATGATCGCGCTGGGGGTCAAAATATTGCCCAACAAGTATTCCATGTTGGATCGGTTGGCGCCCGAAATGTCTGGCCCAACATTGCCGCCATGCCCATACAACTTGTGACAAGCGGCGCAGGCCTTGTTGAAGACCACGCGGCCCGCCGCTGCGTCCGCCTGGTCTAATGCGTCATCGTTGGCAAGTTGGCGGTACTTGGAGAATTGCTGGTCGGTATTCGCGTCGATCGAATCGATGGGCCCCCAGACATCGGCGAATCGATTCCCGACAACTCGGCGTAACGTTCTGGCGATGTAAGCGGGCACATCTGACTTGGGCAATTCGCCTCGCTCCATTGCGTTGGTCAGCTCGTTCGCATAGCCCGACCGTGACGACAATGAATGTACCACTTCCAGCTTGTCCTCGGCCGACAGTTTCGGATAGCGAACCAGCAGTTGCTTTGCCAGGCTTTGATCATCAAACGCACCAATCGCTCGGATCGCCTCACGACGCAAATCGTCATCGGCCATCAGTGACATCAAGTGAAGCTTCAGCTCAGCGCGTTTGCGTCCGGCCAGCCCAGTCAAAGACTGTACACGATCGGCGGTGTCGGCTTTGTCGTCCAGCAACGTCGCCAACATCGCAGCGGCAGCCACGCTGTCGCCAAACTGTCCGGACAATTGCAGTGCAATTCTGGCGGTCTCTCCGCCGACCGCACGGAGTTTCGGATAGACGCTTCCCCAACCTGCGGGCGAGTCCATGTCGAAGCGACCTTCCACGCTGTCGCGGAGCCCCAACAAGAGGTTCGTCTGGACATCACTGTTGGTGGCTGAGCCGATGGCGGCAACAAGTGGCGCAAATTCCTCATCGTCGCCGACGCGGCGAGCGATATGCCGAGTCAGCATGGGAATCTGGGACGAACCGGCTAGCCGCAGAGATCTTTGGACGTCTCCCATGACCAACGGCTCCAAACCGAACCAAATCATCTTGGGCAAATTGTGGTCATCGGCATCTTCGCCATGAGCCGCTAACGCCTCCAGGATCGGCCAACTAGCCGAAACATCCAAACGTTGGGCTGCCGAGGCCAAATAGAGTCTCACGACTGGCGACGAATCGCTCTGCGCCAGCGTGGCGAAAGTGTCAATCGTCGCGGCCGGCGGTTGACCATCTTGACACAACAATTGAATCGCCCACGCACGAATATATTCGTTCGCATCCTCCAGCGCGTGATTCAGGGCTGCCGGACCAAACCTGTTCATGACATGCAGTCCCCACATCGCCCGCAGGCGAATCGACTGCTCCGGCGACGAAACGAACAACTCGCGAAGTGAGTCGATCGCCTTGATGTCAACTTCACCAGTCGCTGCCCGGTGCTGCAAAATCAACCGTGCGCGACGGGCATGCCAGGCACTTTCGACCGTTTGCAGCTTGGTCAGATCCAAGTCACTCAACCTTTTCAGATCGGCATAGCGATTGGGAAAATCCTGTGCGTTCGATTTATCGGGCGCAAAGCGGAAGACGCGACCGGTTTCCTTCTGCAGCACGTCTTTGCCACAAATGTCGGCGTCATGCCAGTCCAGCACGTAGACGTTTCCGTCCGGTCCGATTTCGACACTGAAACCGATCCACTGGGCGTTGTTGGCAAGCGCAAAGTCTTCCCCGTGACGACCAATGAATCCACTGCCGCTTGGTTCCAGAATATCTGTCAACACCGCATGTTCATGGATGTTGGCCATGAAAATTTGGTCCTTGTACTGCGCCGGGAACGCGTCCGACAAATAGACGCGCGCACCGCCGTGAGCCGAACGATGTCGATGGTCCGCGATCGTGCGAAGATCACTGTAGACATGTTTGTTGTAGTGTTGCCCACCTTGGCGGTGGTAAATGCCGCCGGGAATGACGTGCCACAGATGTGGAATCACACAGGCCGTGATGAACAGTTGGCCGCGCGAATCGTAGTCCAGTCCCCAGGGGTTGCTGAAACCATGTGAGACAACTTCAAAACGATCTTTCGTCGGATGGTATCGCCAGACACCACCATTGATTTCTACCGGATCCCCATCGAATTCAAAGTCATTAGGGAATTCTTCCCCGCCCTGAAAAACCTTTCCACCATTTTTCGGTTTGCCAACTTGCGAAGGCGTTGCGAATCCTTGGCACCCATACAACCAACCATCGGGTCCCCACTGGAAACTGTTCAACGTCTCATGGCGATCGCGAATTCCCCAGCCGGTCAGGCGGACTTCCAAGTCATCCATATCGGCAACGTCATCGGCGTTGCGGTCGGGCACGAACAACAAATTCGGCGGCGCCCCCAGCCATAGTCCGCCCATGCCGACCGCAATCGCGGCAGGGAAGGGGACCCCTTCCAAAAAAACTTTGCGTGCATCGGCGACGCCGTCTCGGTCAGTGTCCTCCAAAATCAAGATGCGACTGTTTCCGTCATTGGAGAATCCCTTTCCGCGCGACTCGTAGTCACGATTCTCTGCGATCCAAAGTCGTCCACGATCATCCCAGCAGAAAGCCATGGGCTGTGTGATCATCGGTTCGGATGCGAAGACGTTCGCCCGGAAACCCTTCTTTAGCGTCATGCTTTCGACTGCTTTTTCGGGCGTCAAGAACTCTGCCTCTCTGCCTTCACGCTGTGCGACGCCCCACTGAGCCGAAGCCATATTTTGCCCGGAGAACTCACTCCACCGTTTCGTCAACCAAACGTCGTCCAAGTCTCCCGTATGCACGACCAAGCGGTGGCGAATCGACATCGTTTCCCCCTTACCGATGCTACGATCACGAAGTCTGGTCGTCGCCGGACCGACACCAAACTGACCATCGACTCGCCAGGCCTGAGGAAAGCCTTTGTTCTTGGGGTGATCAAAGATGGCAACGTGTGCCCGGTCATCGCGATCGGGAACTTGAACCGACACATCTAGCCAGACGGCGCGTTGCCCTTCGGCGCGCGAGTCTTCTTGACGGGCGCTGTTGACGACTTTCGCATCGTCGCCATGCTTCCATGGCATGCGTAAGAAGAGTCCACCGTAGTCGTACTTGCCTAATTCGATATCGGCGTTGGCAGCGCCTTGCCAGCTCAGATCGATCAAATAGTGATCACCTTCATCACGAATTGTCCAAGTTTGTGTCTCCCGCATCAGCGCCGACCCGTCTTCATCCAACATGTCGTAAACCGTCTGCCAAGAAACCGACCCATCTTCTTGATCGGACTCCGCCTTTAAGATGGAAACACTCACCCGTTGCCAATGCGTTGCTTCAGGATGGTGAAAATAGTCGCGACCATTGACACGAGTAAAACCCCAATACAATCCGGTTTGATGCTGGTGATGATCGGGACTGAATTGAGTTAGTTTGCCTGTGCCATCCGGCGCAACGATGGGATGCAGGTAGGGGCGAAAGTCAGGTTTGGCAACTTGAGTCACAATCGGATCAGGTTCTTCGTCGCGGGTGACTGAGACTTGGTCACCCGAGGCATCGACAGCAACCTGCAAATAGGAGTGCTCATGTGCCGTCAGGGCAGTGGCATGCACAACCAGGACAATCAAAATCAGTAGTCGAATCATGTCACCAACGCTTACGAGTCCAGAAGTAGAACCTCCGCATAATACTCGATCGCGTATCAGGGCGAGCGTGGCAGCAATAGCGGTTGTGGTTGCGAGTTTTCTGCGATCCTCCCTCGCCGCCTTTGGCCAAAACCTGTTTGACCCGCGTCACCTAATTCGGCGCGGCCCAGATCGGCCAGACTCGTCAACTGCGCAACCAACTCTGGATGTTCGTTGGCCACGTTGTGCTGACTCGAAACATCATCGACGACATTGAAAAGCAAATTCTGTGGCGGTTGGTTGTTTTGAAAATGCGGATGTCCGGAAGCTGAATGCACCGGTAGAAACAGTTTCCAGGGTCCGCTCCGCACGGCCTGCATCTGGTCTTGATGATAATAGTAGAACGCCTCGTATGGCGATTTCGCGTTTGGTTGTCCCAGTAGCAATGGCGCAATGTCGTGCCCATCGATCTTGTTCCGCGTTGGCAAGGTTGCCCCTGCCAACCGCGCAAAGGTCGGCAACAAGTCCATCGTTGTAGCCAGTTCATCGCAGGTCGTTCCGGCCGGGACTTGGCCCAGTTGCCAAACGATCGTGGGAACCCGAAACGCACCCTCGCTTGTGCTGTACCCCCGACCGTGCAACGGCAGGTTCGATCCCCGACTCAGATCGTTGGGGTCACTATTGATCGGCGCTCCGTTGTCAGACGTCCAGATCACCAGCGTGTTATTGGCGATCTTCAGTTCAACCAATTGATCTAGAAGTGCGCCGATCGACCAATCGAGTTCCTCAATGGCATCACCCCAGGGTCCGTTCTTGCTTTTGCCTTGGAACTCTGGACTTGAAAAGGGCGTTTTCGTGCTGCCCGGCATCGCCTGCGGAAAGTACAGAAAGAAAGGCTGGTCTTTGTGATCAGCGATCCAATGCATCGCCCGCTCGGTATATCGCTCAGTCAATCCGTTCCGATCACAGGGCGCTTCAATCACCCGTTCGTTTTCCATTAGTGGTAGCGGTGGCCAGTTCGATCCATCCTGCCAAACCCGCTCGGTCATATCGTCCGAATAGGGAACTCCAAAGAACCAATCGAATCCTTGACGGGTCGGCAAGAATTCGGGTTGATCTCCCAGATGCCACTTGCCAACGATCCCAGTCGCGTAACCCTGAGCCTGCAAGACCTCGGCAATCGTAACCTCATCGGGATGCAGACCATACGGTGATACCGGCCGCAGCACCCAGCCATCGCGGTCATTGTGGTGCATTCCAACCCGCTGCGAATAGCAACCCGTCATCAAACTCGCGCGCGACGGAGTACAGACGCCCGCGGTGACGCAGAAATGAGTGAACTTGCGGCCCTCGCGCGCCATTCGGTTTAGGTTCGGCGTGCGATGGAGCGTCGAACCAAACGGTTCGATATCGCCGTAACCCAAGTTGTCGCAAAACACGACGATGAAGTTAGGCCGCGATGGCTGAGCAGAAATTGCCGGGCCGAAGACCACGAAAAACATGGACCATGCGAATGCTGGAAAGACCAACCGATGCACGTTTACCGGGTTCGCTTTGACCTTCGGATCACGCATATCAAAACCAGCTGATCTTGTCGAAACATTTGGCCATCGGTAGGGAACCGTAGGCTACAGCTCTCTACTCTACTCCAGTTGCGGCAACTCATACACGGCATAGGTCTCATTCTGTTCGCCCTCCGCCGGATAGACTTGGATCAGTGGCAACTTGGGGCCGACCATGCGGCGGTCAACGATCATGTAACGTACTCCGTATGCCTTTCGAAACTCGCGTAGCTTGGCGTAGCGAATGGTGACCCGAACGTGCCCGAGGCGTTGCGGGTAGACTTCCCCAAATCGGCCATGCCACTCCTTCAAGCTCAACGCATCCTGTGGCACATCCTTCCAATTCACAACTTCAGCGCGTGCGGCATACCATTTGAAAGTCTGCTGATGACGCGGCGTCAAAAAGACTTCATCCGTCGGCGTCGATGCTTGAGCCCAACGACAAACGGCGAGCCAATCGGCAAATGCTTGGCGTTGCTCCGTGGCTGTTGCCGGTGGAAGCCCTACCAATCGGTTGCTTGCCGACGGTGGAATGCCCAATTGAGATCTTTCGTAACTCGAACCGGCAATCAATGTACCCGCCAACACCGCGATCGCGATCCCCGTCCAACGCAACTTGGGCGCAGCATCGGCAATCAACTGTGCGACGATCAGTCCCGCCATCAACGGCACAACGGCGTCGGTCAAACGAAACCAATAGTACCGGAGCAATTTTGCGGCCAGGTCGGGAGCGATCATCGGCAACAGACCCACCAACAATCCGGCCGTTGCGATCAACACGGCGCCGGCAGTGAACCAACCAACACGCCGAACCGGTTCCTGTTTCCAATAGATCCTTGCAAGCAAGGCTGTCGCCAAAATCAGCGCACCGTGGCGCGCGTACCAGCTTGCATAGAAATCAGCGGGCAGCAGATGATGTTTGATTCGGTAGTAGCTGTAAATTCGCGCCGCCAAAGTTGCATCCGCTGCGCTGGTTCCACTTGATAGTGCGATCGCGGGAACGAGCCCCAGCAGCGAAATCAATCCACCCAAAAACAGCGATGGAGAAATCAGCGGCCTGCGATCTTCGCGGCCGCGCTCGGTAAACCACCACGCGATCATGCCAGCAATCACGGACCAACCACCCGTAAGGACATGAAATGCAGATGCGCCCCCAAACAGAATCCAGACCCATTGCCAGCGGCGCTGGGCTAGCTGCGACAGCCCCAGCAAGACCAATCCGTAGGCTGGAACCTTGGCTTCGATTCCCCCGACGACCCATTCGCCAGCCAGATCACAGAATTCGATTCCCGCGATCCAAACAACCGCCACGACCAGGCTGAAGTAGGGACGCGCAAGCAGCGCCCAACACAATCGCTGTAGACCAAAGGCCAGCATGGTCCAACCGACGAGCCTTCCGATCCAGGTTGTCACTTGCAAGGATAGAAATTTTGTCGGCCAGCCAAATAGAAAGTAGAAGGTCGTGTGCGCTTTGGCCGATGCGGCTAGTAGATCGTTCTGACACCATTCTGGTTCCCAAAAGTTCTTGGCTTTGACCAGGTAGTGTGCTTCGTTGACGTCGGGTGGAGCGTCACCTGCGTAGGCAAAGAACAGCCCCACCATTAAGACCGTTTCGATCGCCGCGATCTTGCGCCACGGAGTCATTCTTTCCCGGTCCGACAGAGATCGATTGCCAGGTCGATTGCGGCCAACATGCTGTGGTGATTTGCTTTGCCTTGCCAGGCCAAGTCCAGAGCGGTGCCGTGGTCAACACTGGTACGAACGATCGGTAAACCTAGTGTGACGTTGACTGCATCGTCGAAGGCAAGCGCTTTCAACGGAATCAATCCTTGGTCGTGATACATGCAAACATAGACGTCAGTTTTGTGGCGGATCGCGGGTGTAAAGGCGGTATCGGGTGGCAATGGTCCTGTAACGTCGATTCCCGATTCGCGTGCCAAATCGATCGCTGGCTGGATCAATTCGGCCTCTTCACCATGACTAAACAAACCGTTTTCACCAGCGTGCGGGTTCAAGCCACAGACAGTCACACGTGGGGCGTGATCATGACGACGATCCATCGCTCCTGCGCAAGTCGAATCGCCCGCAGAATCGATTCGGTGGTTAGGGCGGCTGGGACATCGGCCAAGGGAATATGAATTGTCGCCAACACACAAGAGAGTTCTTTGCTGGTCAGCATCATGCAGACATTCTCCGCCGCCGTTCGATCGGCCAACAATTCGGTATGGCCGGGAAACGATATTCCAGCCGCATGCCACGCTTCCTTCTGGATGGGCCCTGTGACGATCGCGTCAACCTGCCCCGCCAATGTGTCGTCAATGGCTTGATCGACGGCATCAAACGATGCGCGACCAGTTTCTGCGGTTACCTGACCGGGAAACAGCCGATCTGCATTGACGTTGCCGACGTTCACAAGTTGCCCGTCATGATTCAACCCAACTTGATGGGCGATTCGGGCAAGCGCCTGCTGCGGCCCATACAGAATCGGCTGACATCGATCGGATACCTCAACGCTCGCGGCGCAGCGCAAGGCCAACTCGGGACCGACTCCGGCGACATCGCCGACTGTAATCGCGATACGAGGTCGTTTTTGATGGCTGGCGGGTGGATTCACTGGTATTCGGGCCGTCGATGGTCGCGCACTGCCGCTGATACATACAGGGCACTATTCGGCAAATCCAGTGGCATCAACGAGCACACAACGATGATTCGATTCACTCGCTGTCGCCGCAGGATCGTACGGATGTCTGCCTGACCAGATAGTTTGACCGGACAAACAATCATCGACTAGGCGGCGCGTTTGCCAACGTCATCGATCCGCACCGAATCCGAGTCGATCGGGACATCGAGATCTATACGCTCATCGCTCTCGCGCCGAGGTCGTCGCTGAACCTTTTCCGGTTCCATCTTATCGAATACGGATCCCATCAAGGCGGGGTGATGACAAACGTATGCCCAAGCCAGACCAACGGCAGCTGAACCGAACAAGTCGCTCAGGAAATGGCCGCCGCTGTTCAGCCGCTGCATCATTGTCCCCGCACAGAGCGTAAAGAACAGCCAGCGACCACGCGGCAAGACAACTAGCAGTCCCACCGTCAATGCTGTGGCGGTAGCCACGTTAGCACTTGGAAAGGCTCTTGAACTGGCGTCGAAGTGCGCAACTTGTGATAGCGCCCAATCGAACGACCAGGTCCAAGCCGATTCCTGATTGGGTGAATCAAGCTGTACGTAAATCGAATTTGGACGTGGCCGCAGTATGAACAGTTTGGCAAGCGTGGCGACCGCGCCGGCCCCCAGCGCAAGCGTTGCCAGGCGGGGAACCTGCCAACGACGTTCCGGCGCCAGCAACACAATGCTGACTAGAATCAGGAAAACTCCGCTGCCATGGGCGTAGACCAGGGATAGATCTAAGGCGTCACTGAGTTCGCGTGATAGCGGATCGCCGGCGAACCATTTGGCAATTGGAACATCCAGCAGAGTTGCGATCGGTATGAACAGCAAAGAAATGCCCGCCAACCAAAGTAACCGCGTCAGTCGAAATTCCGCGGTCTCGTCTTTCAACTGGTTGCGATCGGTCGATGTCCATGTTCGCGAAAGTTCTGACGAATCGTTCATGCGTGAATCCGGCAATCGTGAAACTCGAAGAATGAACGGGGAATCGATCGCTCAAAAGACCTCAGCGGGCATCTTGGCAGTCGGATTCTGCCCCGTTTTCAATTCCAATGCAGCGACCGGATGCTAGTCAATATCGCGTGCCGCAAGAAAGAGAAGAATATGGCCAATCTCGCCTAGGTTTCGGTTTCCGGTGACGGTTTGGGAATCTGGCCGTTTCGTGCCGTCGAGACGAAAGCTGAATAAGAAAGTTGCGGGCGGGCAGCATGCAAACGAGGCATCGCGAGAACCAATTTGGTCCTTCGACATTGGCCTTGTGTCGTATGCGGCGACCACATTACAAGCCAGTCGACTGTCCACATCCTCCGCGACCGTAGGGCCACTATGCCGCCCCGTTATTTGACTATCTGCCTGCTCGTTTCGTGCTCACTGGGTTTCCGCGCACCGGCACATGCTCAAGTTCCGACACGGCAGGATGTCGATGAAAGTCAAGCCATGCAGCTAAGTGACGATCCTGCGGCAGTCATCGCCTACGTCGGTCACACGCCGATATTGATGGTCGATCTGATGCCCAAGGTGGAAGCCCGGATCCAAGAGGTGCTTGAGAAATCGGATCAAGAAGTTCCGCAAGACCAATTGCACTTTGCCCGAATCAATCTGTTGCGTGGACTGCTGTCCCAGTCGATTCAACAAAAGATGATGCGTGAGTCGTTTTTGATCGATCAAGTCGGGACGGCCGCGGCTGACAAACGGGATGAGGCAAACCAGAAGTTGACCTCTCGCGCCCGACAAATGTTTTTCGAAAGCCAGCTTCCGCAACTGAAGAAGCAATTCAAAGTGGAGGACATCAACGAGCTCGACGCCATACTCCGCAAAAAGGGAAGTTCTCTCGCAGCCCGACAACGAGACTTCATCGATGAAATGTTGGGACACCTGTACATTCGTAGCAAAGTTGATCGAGATCCCAAAGTCTCAATCTCGGAAATCGCCGAATACTACGCGTCCAATCAATCGGAGTTCGCGCGCCGACGCAGGCGCGATGGGAACAGCTCACGGTCAATATCTCCAACTATCCGTCACGCGAAGATGCCGAGAAAGCAATTAAGGAGATGGGACGTGAAGCCTATTTTGGTGGCAACATGCAAGCGGTCGCTCGCGACAAAAGTGAAGAGCCCTTTGCCGCCAAGGGTGGCCTGCATGACTGGACGCCACAAGGATCGTTGGCATCGGACGCTTTAGACCAGCAAATTTTCTCCATTCCGCTGAATCAGATGAGCGAGATCATTGACGATGGAACTGGAATGCACATTATCCGTGTTCTGGAACGCACACCCGCCGGACTGGTTTCGCTAAGCGAAGTCCAAGATGATATTCGCGCGAAGATTCGTCAGGAAAAAATCTTGACCAGTCAAGCCAAAGTGATGGAGCAGATGCGTGAACGAATCCCCGTTTGGTCACTTTTTCCAGATGACGTCCCGGGTGCAAAGCCGCTGCCAGAAAAACTTGCGCGTCGCCATCAAACGACGAAGGCACGATGAACGGGTATGAAGGTGCCGATCGTATTTCCGGCCTGGGGCGGCGGATGCTCGTGATGGTGTTCGCCATCGCTGTGATGATCCTTGCACCGGGCTGCGGACAATTCTTGTACCGAGCTAGCAATCAATTGCCGGAAACCTTTGTTCCCAATCCATTGGAGTTGCCGCCGGCTGAGGACGATTTCGTGTGGTCGCAGGTGATTGACGCCGTTGACGATTACTTTCGGATCACACGCGAGCAGCCAGTACAAAACTCCGACGGAATCATTTTGGACGGACACGTCGAATCTGCTTATCGCGTAGGCGGTTCGATCTTTGAACCTTGGCGGAAGGACAGTACTCCCGGCTTTGAGCGTCTGCAAAGTACGCTGCAGTCGATTCGCCGGCGTGTGATTGTGACTGTGCGGCCACGTGGTGCCGGCTACATCATTGAAGTGGTTGTCCAGAAAGATTTAGAAGATACAGATCGAACTCAATACGCCACAGAGTCATCCGCTTCCAAACGACATGACGGGACTGTCGTGCGAAAGGAAGATGCTATTGATGACAATCCGCAAACCTTGGGTTGGATTCCATTGGGTCGCGATACATCGTTGGAACAGGTAATCTTGAAAGACATTTTCGGTCGTATCACTCAAGCCGATAGCAAGCGTCTGTTGCACAAGTGATCGACGCCCAATCAAAATTGCTGGCCGCGCGAAGCCGTCATAATCGCTACGCGCCATCGCCAAGTCGGCCTGTCCAGCAATAGTCTTTTTTTGAGAACTAATCTTGGCCGGGGTCACCGCCGATATCCACGGAGCCGGACGGCGAAACCATCTCGGTTCGCAGCTGGGACCGGCTATTCGTTACGACCCGATTGATGCACATGATTGGTTTGAACCCCCACCAAATGGACTTTCGAACATTAACGACAAAGGTCGAAAAGCGACTATGTGAGCTGGGACAATTGGTTCCTCATCAGTTTCCCATGACTCAGCGGGAAGTTGTTCGAGGCGGAAAAACCGTGGGGGTTTATTTTTGTGTACACGGTCCACGCAGTGTGAAACTGACCGCGATCTATGACTTTGCGAAGAAGGTCGTGGTCTTTTACGGAACCGACGGACTCCGTCGGGACAGTATGCCCATCGCCGTGCGCGAACCGATGTCCACTGCCGCATAGCGGTTGCCCATCACCAGATCAAACTTGACGATTACCACCGGCAAGCTTTACAGGTTACATCATGGTTTCCTGTTTTGTCCGATGCATCGTTCTTGGTTGCAGCCTGCCGTTGCTAGCGGGTTGTTATATGGCTGCGCCGATTCATATCTGGGAACCACCCACCCTCGCGTCAACTGTCAACAAACAAGTTGTACTGCAATCGGTGGTCGGGCCCAAAGAGACGGCCGAAGCAATCAAAGAAAACTTGTTGGCCTCCGTGCCCCAAGACGTCGGTCGCAAGACGACGATCGTTAATTCAGAGGATCTGCTAAGTGGATCTTACGTGCGACTTGCTTCGACGACAGACCAAGGTCCTAGCGATGTTGCGTTGGCATCGATCGCCCGCCGCCAGGGCGCCGACTATTTGCTAAGCGGCCGGGTCATACCGCAACCGAAGCCGGCCGAGACCACGCCTGACGAAATCACCAAGAAAACGTCGCCAAGGACGGCTGCCGAGGAGCAGCAAGGCATAGCGAAAGATAACCCAAGATTAACCGTCTCGTGGCGGCTAATGTCAATCGGCGACGATCCCGGAGTCAGCGGTCAGCCCGTCGTCGTAGACTTCGCGTCGGCGATCGAGCGTTATCCCGATTTGGGACTGCTAAGCGACCCCGATCAAGTCCTGAACAGTGCGGCGGCTCGGGAAGCCTACCGGTTGATTACCCCTTCCGTGAACCGTCATCAAGTTCAATTGGCAGTTCCCTACGTGATGTTCGGCAGCGGAGAGGTTCGGCGAGGCAATGTTGCTGCCTTGAAGGGTCAGTGGGCCGAAGCAGAACAAATCTGGAGCGCGGTGTTGGCGAAACATCCAATCCAAGCGGCCGCGGCTCACAACATGGCACTGGCCGCGACAGCAGGGCAAGACTTCTCGCGCGCCAAAAAGCTGGCACGCCAAGCCATTCGTTTGCAGCCAACCCCACTGCACAAACGGACGCTTGTCTGGATTGAACTAAGACAGCGGGAGTATCACAAATCGTTCAACCTGCCAGATCCACCGGAAGGTTGGTTTGTAACCAACTGAAGTCTAGCTGGACTCGTGCAGCAGTGCGTCGAAGTTCAGTTCCATCTGACTGTCATGATCTGCTTCGCCCAATTCTCGGAATAACAGACTGGGCTGAATGTCACGGCTGTTTTGGTACTTGTCACTACAGTACTCGCTGCACTCGCCTTCCACCGGCAGGTAATAGATCTGGGCGACCTGCATGCCGGGATAGATGCGAACGGGTTGGACGCAATGCAATTCGATCGTCCATGTCCCACAGTATCCGTTATCGCCAAAACTGCCACCCGGATTGATGAACAGACCGAGCCGGCTGAGCGAACTGCGGCCTTGGATCATCGGGACCACACCGTGAGTCTCCGTGTATTCAACGGTTCGACCCAAATACAACATGTTCGGTTGCAGCGTTAAGCCATGGGCCGGAATCTCGATCCGCCGATAACGGTTCGGACTGGCCGCGTCCAATACCACTTCCTCATAAACCAACAACTCGTCATGCAGCGCCAAGTTGTAGCTGTTGGGATTCAGCCGCTCCTCCAAGAATGGTTCCAGGAGGATCTCTTCACCCATTCGCCGCCGAATTTCCTCGCCCGATAAGACCATTTTTTCGCCGTCTCCAAGGTGTTGCTTGTCCTGAGGGTCCATTGTCAGCGACGAACCAGGTGGCGTCAATCATTTACCGGGCTACTGGGACGACCTTTCCGATTCGACTCCCCGGATCCACCGCCCGATGCGTATAATCGCCCGATGCGTATAATCGGTTGTACAGTGCTGATCGTGGGAATTTCCGCCTGACCGTGAATTGAGAACGAGAAACAGGATTTATTAAAATGATGAATGAAAATGTCCCAAATCCTTACGCCTTGTCGTCTGGCGGATCGGCAGCGATGTTTGCGGAAGAATCAGAACGAATGGGGTTCATTCGCCGCACTTATGCTCATTTGACTGGGGCAATTCTAGCTTTAGTCGCCCTGGAAACTGCGCTGTTCGCAACCGTTCCGGCAAACACCATGGAAGCGATGGTGGGAAAGATGTTGGGCGGCTGGGGCTGGCTGTTGGTGCTGGGTGCTTTCATGGCGGTCAGTTGGGTGGCCCGGATGTGGGCCACCAGCGGAGCATCGCGGACAGTCCAGTACGCCGGCTTGGGACTGTACGTGGTGGCCGAAGCCGTGATTCTGTTGCCGCTGCTATACATCGCGATCCGTTTAGACCCCAAAATTCCGTTGACAGCCGCGCTGATCACTGCAATTACGTTTGTCGGTCTATCGGTATTTGTAATGACGACGCGTGTCGACTTGGCCGGCTGGGGCAAGTATCTGGCGATGGCTGGCTTTACCGGAATGGGATTGATCGTTGCCAGTATCGTGATGGGAGGATTCTCGATCGGGATTCTGGGCTGCGGGTTTTTTGTTGCCCTGGCCTGCGGTTACATTCTGTATGACACCTCAAACGTTCTGCATCACTACCAAACCAGTCAATACGTTGCGGCCTCGTTGGCATTATTCTCCTCGGTTGTCTTGTTGTTCTGGTATGTGTTGCGAATCGTGATGATGTTTTCCAGCGATGACTAAAGAACTTCGGTTTGGCCACTCGAATCACTGTTTGACCCGAACGAATCGCCCGTTCGAATTTACTCATGACCGGTCGATGAACCAAACAACGAGCGCGGTCGCTCCTAAGCGGTCGATTCGATGGCCTGACGGTAGCGGAATTTGAAGATGCACAACTTGGACGACGTTACTCGGCTTCCTGATGATTTCGATGGTCGCGTGCGTCTGTTTCCTTTGCCCGATCTGGTCGTGTTCCCACATGCAATGCAGCCGTTGCATATTTTTGAACCACGCTACTGTGATCTGTTGCATGATGCATTGAATTCGGATCGACTGATTGCGATGGCAACGCTAACCGGTGGGATCGCGACGACGGTTCAACAAGCACCGTCAATCGCTACATCGGTCTGTCTGGGAAAAATCATCTCGCACGCCGAAGTCGAAGATGACCGGCACAACATTTTGCTGGTGGGAATTCGACGAGCCCAAATCATCCGCGAAGTCGATGCAGGCCGCTCCTTTCGAATCGCGGAAATCGACGTTGCCGAGGATATTTATCCGCCCGTTGGCGCCGAAGCTCGCATCGAATTGAAACAGCGGTTGCTGGAGGCGTTCGGCGAAATCATTCCGGTTAGCGGTAGTGTCCAGAAGAATCTGCATGAGTTGATGGCTGGTCAAATGGGACTCGGCCCGATCACGGATATCGTTTCCTACACGCTGCCATTTGATGTCGATGAAAAGTTGCGTTTGTTGTCAGAACCCAACGTCGATGCCAGAGCCGAGTCATTGATCAAGCTGCTCAAAAGTGGCAAAGTCGAATTGCATTCAGTTTCCGTGGAAGAACAATCGATTGAACAGATCGACAACGGAAAATTCCCTCCACCCTTTAGCGCGAATTAGCCAATGCTGACCGTAGACGTCATTTCTCGAATCGTTCACGTCGGCGCTGTGATCGCATTGGTTGGGGGTAGTGCTTTTACACTGTTGATATTGATGCCCTCGGCTCGAGAACTAACCGATGAATCGCATAACAAGTTGGCCGCCGCCGTGCAGTCGCGTTGGAAGCGATTCGTTCACATCGGTGTGTTGCTGATCTTAGTCAGCGGAATTTACAACTACGTGCAAGCCATCCCGAATCACAAGGGTGATGGACTGTACCACGCCCTGATCGGCACCAAGTTTTTGATCGCAATGGTCGTCTTCTTCATCGCCGCCGCGTTGGTGGGACGAAGCGCGAAGTTGGAACCGATTCGGCAGGCCAAAGCGAAATGGCTGACGATCCTGTTGCTGCTGGCGGCAACCATCATCACGATCTCGGGTTTCGTCAAAGTACGCGGGATTCCAGATGCCGTATCATTGGATCAACCAGTTTCGGTGAACGTCATCGAATGAAGTCATCGCTCCCGCATGCGGGTTGGGCAGCTTTCATTACTGTCCCACTTCGCGATCGCACCGCTCGCATAGGAAATCTTTCAATGCGTCATCGCGTAGGTCACGATATTGATTCCCATCGGGTACGCCAGCTTGACCGAGAATTCCTTGAAATACTCCGGTGACCTTGCTTCCTCTTCCCAACCGTCACCCAGATCGGTGTTGTGACAGATAAAGACCATGATTCGGTCGGCGTCATCGGTGATGGCTCGATAGTGAGGCGTTTGCGTGTCGCTGCCGTCCCACGAGCGTTCCGCCGATGCAAACTTTCCGTCTGGTAGCCGATACACAGCGCCGATGGCGGGCACCATTGGTTTTTCTTTCAGGTCATAGACGCAGTGAAAAATTTCGTGTGAGAGAGGTACCTCGTGAGGATCGCGATCTGGAAACACACGTTTCAACTCGACGCGCAGGTTTTCGTATTGAGTGTCCCCCAAAAGTCGTTGACCATCAGAAAGCCACCGTTTAAGCAGTACCGACGGAGCGCGATGACTTCCGCTTCGCTAAACATCAGCGATCCCGGTTCGATAATGTAGATGAACGGATAATCAAACAAACGTTCGTCTGTCAGTTCCAACACAATTGGATCTGGATTCACATTCAGCGAAGTCAATTGCTGCAAGCGAAGTGAAAAATTCAAATCACTATCGGGATAGTCAATTTGCCAATTGCCTCGCTGCCGTCCATAGCCGTAAGCGGAATCGTACTTGATTCGCACAAAAGTAAAGACATCTTCCTTGAACTCTTGGTCGATCTCCCAGGTCGGAACGTTGCCGCGATGCAATCGTTGCGAATCGTATCCCCATCGACGTCCGCGCTGAGCAACAACACCTGTAATCAAGGCCATCGTCACAAATCCGTAGCTCAGCAACAATCGACGGTGTCCGCGCAATCTAATCACCACTGGGATCCTTGGCGTTGCCTGTTTGTTGGACAATCTCCAGCAACAATCGATGCGCTTCTCGATAGCGAGGTGCTTCGTCCAACGCCATCAGAACGTGGTGCTTCGCTTCGTCATACTGTTCCAAATCAGCCAGCGCCCTCGCCAGCCGAAAATCGATACCGGCTGGATCGACTGGATCCATCGTCCGCAATGCCCGTAGCGAATCAGCCACCAACTGAGGCCGATCCAATTGGTCGGCGGCCTCTGCGATCACCACATGCACACCTGGCAACAGCGGTTGAATCGCCAGAATGCTTTGCGCATAACTCAAGACCTGCTCCCACTGCTTCTGTTCTTGCGCCAGGTCGGTCAGGCGGCGCAATGCGGGGAGCGCATCGCTCGAGAGCGTGATCAACTCTTCCAGCCGCTGTTGTTCCTGTTCGGTTTCGCCCAATCGGTTGTGAACGCCTGCCAGCATCTCAAGCACACCGTCACGTTCGCCGGTCGCCGTGCCGAGGGAGTGCAGTTTTTCCAACAGCGGCTTGGCATCCTCTGCTTGACCGGTCGCCAAGTACTTCTGCGCCATCAATCTCAGCCCCCAATAGCTGTTGGGACGCTCGATGATCCACGTTTCCAACTGCTCGACATTCGGTGATTCCGGCATCTGTTCGCGTGACCAATCGGCCTGAGATCCGAATTCGTTGGCGGTCTGACGCGCGTACTCGGCGAACTCTACATCCAGTTTTTCGATCGAACCGACGCTGCGTTCCAGAGCAGCATTGATCGTTAGCCCGTTTCCCAAATCGTCTAGGATCGCTTTGATCGCATCGATTCCATATTTGTCGATCAAATACTCGACAACTAGCGATGAATGGAAGTAAGCGAATTGCAGGTGAATTGGTGAAGGAGGGCGTAAAAAAGCGGCACTCAAATCGCTGACCGGAATCAGCTCATCGTCCAGCAGCATTTCACGGTACCTGGGCGTGATCGATTCGCCCCAAGACGGATCGTGCTGCCGTTCCTCATAGACGGAGATTCCTTCGCTCAACCAGCGCGGCATCCGGTTCTTGGTTTTTTCGAGCGTTACCACATGACAAAATTCGTGCCACAGAACACTTTTCCAATTCGACGGTCGCTCGCCCTGCGAAGCAGGACTGTTGGCAGTAATCACGCGTCCAAAACAGACCCCCAGAAATCCTGCTCCGCCCGGCAGTCCAAACGTGCGAATCGCAAAATCTTTTTGCTCGGGAAAGATCTCGACAACGATCGGTGCGTTTGGCTGAACGTCATACTTTTCGCACAACACTTGCTTGGCCTCGGCGAGCAAACGAAGCGCATCCTGACCGTAAACCTTCGCTTCGTTAGCATCCATACGAACCTGTATGCCCTCAGCCTCCAGTACGCTGAATTCCTTCAACCGATCGTGCAAGGTCATCAAGTTGTGTGCGACAACGTTGTACTCATCTGCATCGGCTACTTGTTCGGCAATCTCCCAACCTTCCGTGTCAAAACCCAACCGCAACAAATCTTGTGCGAGTTGAAACTGCGCCGGGGTATAGGTCGGATCAAGTTCCAACGCTTTGCGCTGATACGCCGCACCTTCGGCGAAACGATACTTTTCGGACAGCTTCTTGCCGATCGCATGATCGACCACTGGATTTTCCGACCAACTGGCTAACGCTTCCTTTCGGTAGGATTGCTCCTGTTCATAATCACCCTCTAGGTGAGCAAGCACAGCTTGCAGCGCAATCGCTTCAGGATGCTGTGGATTGATTTGCTGCACCTGTTCGATGATTTTGTTTGCTGATTCATATCGCTCGCCATCGATCGCGTTGTGAGCACTGTACAGCAGGCTGGGAATATGATTTGCATTCAGCCGCAGCGACTTTTCCAAGGCCGCAGTTGCCTTGCCGGAATCGCTTGGCTCCCAGGCACGAGCGAACAAATAGGGAATACGAGGATCCGTTTGGTCAAACTGCTGGGCTCGGGTCAGTGTATCAACAGCGACTTGATAGTCTCCTTTCTCGATCGCCAACTCGGCCGTTGCGATGTAGGCCTCGACGAACCGCGGATTGGCATCCAACACGCGATCATAGAACAGCTTCAGAACTTGTCGCGCATCTTCACCCTGATGCAGAAAATAGCGGCCGGCAGCAATCAGGTTGTCGGGACTGGTAAATCGCGAAGGCGAACTTTGCAAAATCCGAAAGAACTGGAGTTCCTCTTTTTTGGCCAGATCGGACTGACCGCTCCGCCGCAGCGCCTCGATTCCCAGCTGCCGCAGCGTCAAGCTAGTCGGATATCGATTGATCACCTTCCGGTAGGTTTTAGTGGCTGCTTCATAATTTCCGGTGATCAGCTGGCAGCGGATCAGCCAGCGTGGCCAGCGCTCGTTCCAGATCCCCGTTTCTACCGCTGCGGCAGACAGCCGGGTGGCGGTTTCATAGTCGCCCGCATGAAATGCCTTCTGAACGTCACCCAGCGATGGGGCGGCGACGGCTGGCGAGGGCAGGGCAGTGGCCGACTACGAAAACGGCACCGATGGCGGCCGCGAATCGGGTTGCGAATAGGGGATGAATCAACTGGTTCTCAGTGCGGGTCGTCGGGTTCGTGACAAGCTGAAAACGACGCCGTCACTAGGAATTTTAGCGACTCGGCGGCGAAAACGTGGCCGTCGGTACTGGCAAAAAAGCGATCAAGTGAACCTTTCGCAAATCGGCCTGGTCAGCTACTCTACGCGGACGCAGAAATCGGGGCGTAGCTCAGCCTGGCTAGAGCGCCTGCTTTGGGAGCAGGAGGTCGCATGTTCGAATCATGTCGCCCCGACTGGAATGGCTCGTGATGGGCGTTCCCGCCCATCACGAGCCATTTCAGTAGAGCCGGAGAATGGAGAGAGTAGATCGAATGCGTCGGTCGATCGAGCCATCCCTCTCAGCGGATTTGATTCGCTTCGGTAATCTGCTGGCTGTTACCGCATCGCTTGACTCCTCGGCCGATTCTGTCAACGGCTTTGGTCTGCCAGATTCTCCCGCGGCGAAGAGAATCCGACGACTTTTCTGTCAAGATTTTGTGGAAGCGCGGCATCAAACTAGCAATCTCGACTCATTCGACCCGATTCGCGAAGACTTCGCTAGCGCACCCAACTGATCGCTTTCGCTTGTTTAACTCCGACAACTTGTCTAACCTGAATGCTCCCGCCTAGGTTTCCTCCCTTCCTGCCGAGCTGTCGATGAGCCCCATGCATCGAATTTGTTGCTTACTCGTTTGGGCTTTATTGTTCGCATCCGCCGATAATCACGCGGCGGCTGCTGAACCGCTTCATCAGCGGATCGATCGCGCCATCGCGGAAGCCCATGTCGGTCAGTTGGCGGCAAAGACGAATGATCATGAGTTTCTGCGGCGAGTCTATCTGGACTTGATTGGGCGAATCCCGTCAACCGATGAACTGAGTGCCTTTTTCAGCAGCAATGAAGCGGCGAAACGTGAACAAACGATCAACCAGCTCTTGGCTTCAGAAGAGTTCGACGAGTACTTCGTCGGCATACTGGACATCATGTTCATGGAACGCCGCGGCGGCGCTAGAATTCCACAAGACCAGTGGACTAGCTTCCTACGGGTAGCAGTCAAACAAAAGTGGCCGTTTGATAGGCTGGCTCGACAGATCATCAGCGCGGACGGAAAGGGCGAATTTCGCGGAGCAGCTAAGTTTCTTGTTCAACGCGAAGTCGAATCCAATGCGTTGACCCGAGACATCGGGCGTCTTTTCTTTGGACGCGACTTGCAATGTGCACAGTGCCACGATCATCCGAACATCACCGACTACGAGCAATCAGAATACTTCGGCATCTACGCGTTTGTTAATCGCAGCTATCTGTTTGAAAACGTAGCAGACAACAATAAGTCATACGTTGGAGAAAAAGGTGAAGGAGACGTTGACTTCGAATCCGTCTTCGCACCCGACGAAGGCAGTTCGCGTGCCTCTCCAACTTTGCTGAACGGCTTGGTCTTGGATATTGACACAAAACTGTCAGGCGGCGACGCCTATATCGTAGCTCCGTCAAAGACCGCTGCTGGCGTGCCCAAGTTCAGCCGAAGATCGCAACTGGCCAGATTGATCACGCATCCGGCAAACGATCATTTTTCTAAAAACATCGCCAATCGGTTTTGGGCCCAGATGCTGGGACGTGGCTTAGTTCATCCTCTCGATTTTCACCATAGCGATAACCCTCCAACACACCCGGCTCTGCTGAAAATGTTAGCGGATGAATTCGTCGCTAGCGGCTTTGACTATCGCGAGCTGCTACGGCAGATCGCGCTGTCAGATACCTACCAACGTTCGATCGATCCTCCGGGCGAAATCCCAACTTCGGTCGCCGAGATCGAATCGCGAGTCCAAGAATTGAACGCTGCGCTTGCCACTGTAAAGTCTGAACCACAGTACGCGTCATTCCAGCAACAACTTGAATCACGGCGATCCCAGTTGGTTGAACTGGACGATCGGATCACCGCTTCGATGGAGCAATCGGCCACATTGTCGGCCAACATCAAGAAAGCAAGCGAGGAAACTGCCAAGCTACAAAAACAACTGATAGCGAGTCAGAATCAATTGAAGGCCTTGGAAACTGCGGTCGCCGCGGCACGTGCTGTGAGTCAACTTTCACCCCAGGACCAAACTTTGGCTGAGCTTCTGGCCAAATACGAACAGCGGATCGAACCGCTAAAGCAGGACATTGCTGCGAAACAAGCTTTGGCTGGCGAGCAAACAAAGCAAAAGGAGTCACTGACGGCGCAATTGAACGCCGAGAAACTGCAGCTTGGAAAACTACGCAACGAACGCGTCGGCGTTGCCGACATGGTTGCCGAAGCACGCGGTGCCTTGGGTGTCTTTCGTGCGAAAGAGCAGCGGCAAGTCGCCCAGCGAAACGAACTTCAGCGGCAACTGAAGGCGCTTGCCGTGCATCGCAACTACCTGCAACAGCGAGATTCGGCTCGCGGATTGGCCAGTCGTCCTGCTGAATTGGCTAGCAAGGTCGCAGCACTGGCGAAGAATCGCGAGGCACTAACCAAGTCGATTGAACAAGCTGAATTGAGTGTTGTAGTGGCTGAGAACCGGGTCGCTGAAGGCCAACAGCAATTCGAAACAGCGTCGGTCGCGATGGACCAGGAAAAGCGAACACTTGCAGACTTGACCTCTGCCGTATCCAAAGCCGAAACAGCTGCGGCCGAACTTGATGATCCGCAAGTTCAGGAAGCGATCGCCGTTCTGAAGAACAAACAACAGATGCTGGGCGAACAAGTCGCGACGCTGGAACAGCAGGGCGCAGAGCTGCAGCAGACGCTGGTGTCTGCGCAATCGGAACTCAAACCATTGCTGTCCAAACGCGATCAGTTGATTCAACAACGATCGGAGCTAGAGAATCAGATTAGCAACGCTAACGCTGAACTTGATGCTGCTCAGCAGCAATGGCAAGCGGCGTTGGTGGCATCGAATCAGAGTCTCCAGCAACTACGTCAGTCTTGGGAACGCCGGTTCGTGTTTCGATCATTGGTCCCACTGACTCCAGAACAACTGGCCGGCAGCACGATTACGGCCTTAGGACTGCGACCCCGCTTCGAACGTGAAGCTGAAAACGAATGGCAAACGCAAAACAAGGACAAGAAGCTGGAAGATATCGATGAGGCAACCAAGGTATCAGCGATCAAATCGTTGACGCAGAAGCGAATTACTGGAGTTGTCAACACCTACATTTCCCTGTTCGCCGCGCCTGGTGGATCACCTCAGGACGTGTTCAGCGCTACGGCGGACCAAGCTCTGTTTTTGGCGAATGACGGTCGCGTCCAAAACTGGCTTACGCCCGCAGAGGGAACGTTGCTGAAACGCTTGCATTCCGTTGCGGATGCCAACCAAATCGCCGAGGAGTTATCGATGGCGATCTTGTCGCGTCCAGCGAGCGAACAAGAAAAGCAAGAAATTGCCAGCTACCTGGAATCAAGGAAGGAAGATCGTAATGTGGCCTTGGGTGAACTGGCTTGGGGAATGATTTCATCACTGGAGTTCAGGTTCAACCATTGACACATTTGCAGATCCCGACCACTTGAGCGTACGCCAACCCCTACGATGTCTGGACGCCCATCAATCCTGAGGAGATCGACGTGAAGTGCAACTACGCTTGCAACTCAGCTGAGCACACCATCGGAAGAAGAAACTTTCTCGGTTCGCTCGCGACCGGGTTTGGTGCTGCGGCAGGTCTCGGTGCGCTGGTCCATCCAGCTGCGGCTGCCCAGATCGCAGCGAAGAAGAAACGTGTGCTGTCTATATTCCTCTCCGGCGGCGTGAGCCAGCTTGAATCGTTCGATCCGAAACCCGGAACGCTGAATGGGGGACCTTTTCGAGCGATCCCGACTTCGGTACCCGGCATTCATATTTGCGAATTGCTGCCACAAACGGCCTCGCAAATGCACCGGATGTCGCTGATCCGATCGGTGAACACGAACCAGAACGATCACGGACTGAGCAGATATCAAATCGAGCGAGGCCATACGCAAAGCCCCACTGCGGACTTTCCACACATTGGCGCGATCGTTGCGAAGGGGATGGACGATGGCGTTTCCCCGATGCCTGGGCACATCCACGTGTCATCCGGCGCTGGATCGCGCAGCAGCAATTCCGCTTTTCTCGGTCCCAAGTACGGCAGCATTTCGGTCGGTACCAACGGCGGACTGAAAAACAGCAAGTTGCCCGGTGGAATGACCGCCATCGTCAATGATCAACGGCAAGCCTTTCGACGACAAATGAACGAGCGATTCATTCAGCGCCGTCGCACCGCTGAAACGGATGCTTATGTGCAAAGTTACGAACAAGCGCTGCAGTTGATGGAGAATCGCGACATCTTTGACGTTAGCAAAGAACCTGAACCGTTGGCTCAAAGGTACGGCACATTCGATCTGGGCAAGCAATGCCTGCTGGCGCGTCGGCTATTAGAAAACGATATTTCGTTTGTGCAGGTATCGCATTCGAACTACGACACGCACGCTGAGAATTTCAACTTTCACATCGAGCAGCTCGGTGAATTCGATCAAGCATTCTCGACATTGATCGATGATTTGGCGGACCGAGGAATGCTCGAAAGTACACTCGTGATGGTACTGACCGAGTTTGGGCGGACGCCCAGAATCAATCGGAAATTCGGACGCGACCACTGGGGCAAAGGATTTTCAATCGCCTTGGCCGGTTGTGGCATCCAAAGCGGCGCTGTGATTGGCGCGATGAGCGAAGATGGAATGGAGATCGCTGATCGTGAAGTTAAACCCGCGGATTTGTTCCACACCTACCTGCAAGCAGTCGGGCTCGATCCAACTTCCGAATTCGACATCGACGGCCGCGACATCCCGATGGCTGATCCAACCGGCAAAGCAATCGAGGAACTGTTGGCGTGAGCGAGCCGAACACAACACCCACCGCCGATGATGCCGAACCACTGGACTTCAAGGCCACGCACACCTACCGCAGCTGGAAGCACACCGCACCACTGCTAGGCTGTCGGTATGACCCAACGGCCAGGTACGTGTTTGCATCGTCAATGGACCAAGCCATCCATCGCTGGGATTTGCAGGAGGATCTGCATGCAACGTTTACCGGCCATGAAAGTTGGCTGCGTGGGATCGGATTTTCGCCCGATGCCTCGACGATGTATTCGGCTGGTTACGATGGCCGACTTTGCTTTTGGCAGACCACAGCAGCTTCGCAAGAGGGTGTGGCGATCAGCCCGACACGTACAATCGACGCGCACAAGGGCTGGATTCGTTGGTTGGCGGTTAGCCCCGATGGCAATTTGATCGCGACGGCTGGCAACGATCTAAAAATTAACCTGTGGGCCGCCGGCTCTGGCGAACTGGTCAACACGCTGCTCGGACACCACGGGCCATATTTTCAGTCTGTTGTTCCATCCGGGCGGCGAACTACTTTTAAGCGGCGATCTAAAAGGCGTCGTCAATCAATGGGAACTTGCCACCGGCAAACTGCAACGATCAATCGACGCCAAGCCATTGCATACGTACCACGGTGGACAACAAGTTGATTACGGTGGTGTTCGCTGCATGGCGTGAAGCAATGATGGAACGCAACTCGCCTGCGGCGGACTCCACAAAGCAACCAATCCATTTGCGGGCGTTCAGGAACCGCTGGTATTGGTCTTTGACTGGGAATCGGGCAAACAGATTCGCACGCATGAGGCGACCGAAATCCCGCGCGGCATCGTCTGGCGTTTGGTATTCGAACGTGATGGAACTCTGCTGGGCAGCATCGGCGGAGATATCGGTGCCTTGGTTTTCTGGAAGGCGGAAAAAACCGAGTTCCACAAATTCAAGATGGCTAGTCCAGTCCTTGATCTCGACCGACATGCAACTGCTCCAGACGTCGTCACCGTGCACCACGACGGACACATTCATCTGTCACGTCTGACCACCAAAATTTGACGGGCGTGCGGGAGACTGAAGCCTAAACAGCAACATTCTCTGTCGGTTTATACCGGTGTCCCGGCGACAGCCGACCGACTGAGCGCCAATCGGCGGCTGACGAATATTGCATCCATTAGGCGACATGTTCGTGATCGCGTAGGTGCTCTTCACAGTACGCTTTTTCTCCGCCGCATTTGCTGCAGTAGCGAAACTCAGCGTTCGGATCGGTATCGCTGTTTTTGCCGCAAACGGCGCAGGTGTGACGCGGCTGCTTACCAGGCTTCAACTGTCTTGATTCCCATTGCATGCGTCGCTGTCGGTTGCGAGCCCAGCTGATCACGGTCGGAGCGAAGAAGATCAGATAGTTGCCGACCGAAGCCAGCACCGTCAGCTTGATCCCCCAGTTGCCGCCCAGAAACAGCAACACGTATCCAGCCGCCTGAAACCACGCCAGCCACTTCACCTTGACTGGCAAAATGAAGAACAGATTCAGCGTGAAGTCGGGATTGTAAGTGGCGAATGCTAAAAAGACCGTGCCATACAGGAACGTGCCGGAGACCGGCATGTCTGGAACTAACGCGGCCGACGCGATCGTCAACAACGCACCCAACCACAGAAAAGCGTTGTATCGGACGACTCCCCAGTACTGCTCAAGAGCCGTTCCGAACATGTAAAAAATGTACAGAGCAAAGAACAGCCAAAGTGGACTGAAAGAGACCGGGATGAGCAAGAACGTGAGCAACCGCCAGACTTCACCCTGGAGGACTTGGCTCCACACCAAAGTGGCCCGACCGACCATGCCGGGATTCCCCATGGCAGCCAAAAACAACAGTGCTTGACCAGCGATGATGATCTGGGTCAGATTCGGAATCGCGATCGGCCGAACCAGTCGATCAAGGAAGTTTAAGAATTTCATGGACGGCATTCTATCGACTTATTCGCCGCCCGGTGATTGGTCGTTACATGATTCGTCGCTTGATGATTCGTCATTGGCACGTAACCAAGCGATCACGTCCGCGACATCCTGGGGTTTGATCGTTGTGACCAAATCTGCCGGCATCAACGAAGCTTCGCTGACCCGGATCGCTTCGATGTCCTTCCGCAGCACCGTCTGTTCCTGCCCTTCCTCTTTTCGCAGCGTGATACTCGTCGGCGACTCGGACGACATCAAGCCGGTGATGACCGCTCCGTCAACGGTCTGAACGATGAAGGTTTCGAATCCGGCGGTAATCTTAGCTGCCGGAACAAGGATGTCTTGGACAAACGTTTCCTCGCTTCGCGCGAACTCGGAAACCAAATCTGGCCCGACCGCGAACCCGATCCCGCGAACTCTGTGGCAATTGCTGCACAGTTTCTTGAAAATCACTTCACCATTGGCCAAATCACGATCGCTCTTGAGGGCCTGCAGAAACTTCGCGGCTGTTTCGTCGTCAACGCGGTCGTTGCGTGCGAACAGAGAATTTGCCTTACTGCGAATAGCTTCGTCACCATGAGTCGAAAACAACTCCCGCTGCACCGCCGATAGTGCCGAGGCTGGCAACTGGTCCGATTCGATCGCTGCCAGGATCAAAGGTAGATTCTCCCCATGGGCAAAAACCGCCTCTAAGATCGCCGCCCGAATCGCCAGCGTACCTTTGTCGAAAGACGCCAACAACAAGCGTGCGGATCCCGCCTCCTGCTCTTCCGCCAACTCTTGAACAGCGATGATCCGCTGATCGACCGGTAACTGAACATCGGCAAGTCGCGTTGCCGTCGCCCGCAAGCGATCGGATCGCTCACCAGCCGATTCAATCTTCATCGCCACGACCAAAAACTTGGCCGCATCGGCAATGTCTTGGTGGTCGTGATTGAGGGCGGATCGCAAGGCGGCCGTGGCCGGTCCCGACAATTTGACTTCTCGACGACTGGCGAATCCCTGTTTCAATCCAACCAAGCAGGCTTGCTGCAGTTCGACGTTGTCTGGCACCGAAAGGATCGCATCAACCGCCTCGCGAAATAGCCTTGTCGTCGCGACTGTCGGCAATCATTTTGGCCAAACGTGCAAAAAACTTGGACTGTGAATCGGAGGGTCGTAGTGTGTCCATGTATTGGAATACCGATCGCATCAGATCGGCTCCCCCTGGTTTAACGAACTCAAAATTGCGTCGTCCATCCAACGGACGTCTGTCGACTGCAATGTCAACATGGCTAGTGATCGTCCCGCGCCGGTCACTTGATTCGCCAAACGACAATGCCAACTGCAGGAGGCATTCGTTCATCACTTTCGTTCACCAGTGTGAATGCTTGTTCCAATAACTGTGGATGATCTTGAAAACGCGTATCCGCCAATCGCAAACCTTGCACCACCACGGCTGGATCTTTGTGCTGCAACGCTCGAGACAGTTCCGCCGCGGTTAACTGTCCTAAGGAATCAAGTACGTGCAAGGCGGCGATTACACTTGTCGATTCACTCTGTTTCGAAATCAAGGATCGAAGCGAATCGGATACGGACGCATCAGCTCGCTCAACCAACAATCTCTTGGCCGTTTGTCGCCGCCAAAATCGCGGACTGGAGAGTTCGGCGACCAAGTCAGATCCGCTCAATTCACTCATATCGGCCGACTCTGGTTTCGGCATATCGCGATGCACCAATCGCCACAATCGGCCATGGTTTTCGCCATGCTTCAGCTGATACTGTTGTTGCAGGTACGCGCGGAATCGCTGAATAGTCTTCGATGATCTCTCGATAAAAGTCTGAAATCACGACCGCGCCGTCCGGCGCATGTGACATCGCGATCGGGTGAAACCAAACATCGGTAGACGCCAAGAATTCCGATTGTTGCTCGTTGGGGTGGCGATTCAACTTGGGTACCAATCCATCCCGCGAAATGAGCGACCGATGGACCATGTTTTGCGCCGGTTCGCAGGCCAACAATTGTCCGGACAGCGGCAATGCTGTGTCCTTGTAAAATAGTGGTGAACAGGCAGATGTGAAGAATCCGTTGGGCGCCGATTCGGCAGCACCGTAACGCGTGCGGTACAGTTCTTCGAAACCGGGATCGGCCGCACGACGGCTGCGCCATGGATGCGGCTGACTGATCGGATAGGCTCTGTTGCCGGGGCCAACATCGATTGTCATTCGTCCGAAACCGACATGTGGATTGCGAGATAGATATCGCCAAGGCAACGGAGCCACGTAGATCGCCGGCGACCCGGTGGAAATCACATAGCGATCGTCCGAATCGGAAAACGTGAATCCGAAAGTCCAGGTTCCCAGCCGGCAAAGGTTCGATCGCGGACCCATCCGGCCTTGAAGCGAAAATCGTTGTTGGGCATCTCGATCGGTTCGTCTAGTCTCGGTCCGGTGATCGTACCGCCGCCCGCCACCAACGTAGATCCAATCGTCGGCACCCCACTGGGGCGCACTCATTCGTCTTTCCAAGACACCGACGCGAAATCCTGTAAACAACGTCTCGCGAACCTCGGCAACGCCATCGTCATTTCGATCGGCCAAGAAGATGATATGTGGAGCGACAAACGACGATCACACCGTCGCGCGCCGGCACGAGACCGAAACAGGCGGGCAGGTCATCGGCCCAGACTTCGGCTTGGTCCATCACGCCGTCGCCATCGGTGTCGATCAACCGCTTGACGCTGCCGATCTGATCCTGCTCGGCTCTTTGCGATCGCCTCTTCGGCGCAGGGATGCGACGCACTTCCCGATCCAACTTTCCGGTCTTGTTCAGTTCGTCGATGTCGTACTGGCCCTCTAGGTTGTAGCCATGAAGCTCGCAAACAAACAATCGACCGCGCTGATCCCAACAGACACCTGATGGGTTTCGAATCAGCGGTTCTGCGGCTAACAGTTCTAACGAGTAACCTTCCGGCAAGGAGACTGCTGCAGCACTTTCTAGTGGTGCGAGTGGCTTAGGTGCATCATCCGGAATTTCGATTTGCGCGTTTGCCGACACTGCGCCCAGGGCGGCGAGAAACAACGGCAAAACGATGGACGGCAGCAAGAAACGAAGCACGGTAATGGATGCAGGGTGCATGGCAAATCTCCTCAGCGAAAGATTCTACTTCGATCCGTGCGCAAGTGTGGTGCGACCTATCTGAAATTGACGCCCAACTGCCAGTGACCCATTGAGACCACTCGCATCACGGTGGACACTAGTTGGGAGCGATCAATTGAGGTTCCAACCCGACAACTTCTGTGGAGCAGATCATGACCTACCAAACTCAGCGTCAACCATTCGGCACGTGGTCAAGACTTGCGGTAGCCGCTTTGGGTGGAGCGGTGTTGTTGACAGCGGCCGATGGAGCAGGATTGCTTATGGCGCAAGAAACCAAGGTCGCGACTGTCAAACCAGCAAACACAAAGTACCCACAAATCGTGAAAACTTCGCCAGCGATTGGGGCAATGGATGTCAAAGCATCACTGAAGGAAATCAGCGTCACGTTTGATCGCGATATGGGACGCGGGATGAGTTGGACCGGCGGACCGCCGCATTTTCCAACAACCGATAAGTCCAGGAAAGCCAAGTGGGTCGACAAGCGAACCTGCGTGTTGCCGGTCAAGCTCGAACCAAAAAAATTGTATCGCGTTGGTATCAACGGCGAATCCTACCGAAACTTCCAATCGGCGGATGGCGTACCGGTACCACCCGCAGCGATCTACTTCGTAACCGGGGTGCGCTCGGCAAAGGTCAAAGCGATGGCCAAGATTCCAGAGGTCGTCAAGATCGACCCTCCGAATGGTGCAACGGATGTTGACGCGAATGTCAAACAAATCGCGGTAACATTCAACATTCCGATGAGCAGTGGCATGTCATGGACAGGAGGAGGTCCAAACTTCCCCGAGTCTCCGCAGGGAAAGCGGGCCCGGTGGTCTGCCGACAAGAAAACTTGCACGCTGCCGGTAGTGCTAAGGCCCGACCACAAATATCGAATAGGATTGAACAGTTTGAGTTTCCGCAATTTCAGCAGTGCATCTGGGATACCTTTGGAGCCGGTCGTCTACGAGATCAAGACAAAGTAGTGTGGTTCCATTCCTCTGAAACCGGCACAGCAGCCGGCGCCGCTCCGCCAAGGCGGATCGCACGACTACGGTTGAAGCGTTTGTTTCAGATACCGCCCGGTATCCGTATCGGTTTGGGCGACCTGCTCGGGTGTACCTTCGGCGACGATCAATCCGCCATCGATTCCGCCGGTCGGACCGAGGTCAATGATCCAATCGCAAGCCGCTAGTAAATCAAACTGGTGTTCGATGACAATCACCGTATTGCCGCCATCGACCAATCGCTGCAAGACATTGACCAGTCGTTCGACGTCGGCAAAGTGTAGACCCGTGGTCGGTTCGTCCAACAAATAGAGTGTTTGACCGGTCGCTCTTCTGGCCAGTTCGGTTCCCAGTTTGATCCGCTGAGCTTCACCGCCGCTAAGCGTCGTGCTGGCTTGGCCCAAATGCAGATACCCCAGGCCGACCGCCTGCAATGAGTTCAATAACCGTTCAATGCGCGGGACGTTTTCGAAAAACTCCGCCGCTTGGTCGATCGACATCTCCAGCACATTGGCAACATTGGCGCCTTTAAAACGGACTTGTAAAGTTTGGCGATTGAATCGCTGTCCGCCGCAGCGTGAGCAAGTGACCAGCAAGTCGCTCAGGAAATTCATTTCGATCCGCTGTACGCCCTGACCTTTGCAAAGCTCACACTGACCGCCTGCTGAATTGAAGCTGAACCGACTTGCCTTGAACCCGCGTGTCTTGGCTTCGCGTGTGGCCGCAAAGACTTTCCGGACTTCGTCCAGCACGCCGGCATAGGTGGCCGGACAACTGCGTGGACTGCGACCGATTGGCGCCTGATCTATTCGCACCAACTTGTCAAATTGATTGGCCCCACGGAGACTTTTATGTGGTCCGGGCTTGCCGGAGACGAGCCCCAGTTTCTTGGCCAGGGCAGGGTACAGGGTGTCATTGACCAGCGAACTCTTGCCGCTGCCCGATACACCGCTGACCCCGATCAAAGTTCCGATCGGAAACTTGGCGGTCACGCTCTTCAAATTGTGAGTTGCCACATCTTGAATGGTCAGCCACTTTGACTGTTGCGGCTGGCGCCGAGACTTTGGCACGGGTACTTTTCGGCGACCGGAAAGATATTGGCCCGTGATACTTTGCTTATCCTTGATAACTCTAGCCGGGGTTCCTTGGCTGATGATCTGTCCGCCACCTGACCCGGCGCCAGGACCCATGTCGACTAGAAAATCAGCCGCTCGCATGGTCGCTTCATCGTGTTCAACGATCACGATCGTGTTCCCATGTTGCTGTAGATCACGAATGCACTGGATCAAACGATCATGATCGGCAGGATGAAGTCCAATCGATGGTTCGTCCAAGACATAGCAAACTCCAACCAAACCACTACCGATACTGGTCGCCAAGCGAACCCGTTGCAGTTCGCCGCCACTGAGCGAGTCGGCTGGACGGTCCAGCGTCAAATAAGCAACTCCGACCCGCTGCAAATACTCCAGTCGTCTCACCACCTCGCGCTCAATTGGCTCCGCTACTTTGCGGTGCAGTGGTGAAAGCTGCGAGTGAATCGTGGCAAACCAGTTTGTCGCCTCGCTGATCGGCATCGACGTCAATTGATGGATCGCGGTGTCGGCGATCGTCACCTGCAGCGCCTCGGACCGTAGTCGAGCTCCATGACAAGTCGGGCAAACATCGTCATCGACGCGTCCCAGACCATCGCATTCTCGGCAGGCACCATAGGGACTGTTGAAGCTAAAGGTACGGGGTTCGATTTCAGCAAAACTCTTGCCACATTCGACACATGACATGGCCGTGCTGTGAATCGTTTCGACTGCCTTTTTCCCTTTCCTTTGGGTCAGCGTTGCGATCAGCCCCTCTCCAAGTCGCAGTGCCAAGTCGACGGAATCGTGCAGGCGAGATTCAATTCCATCGCGAATCGTAAGACGATCAATGACCGCCTCGATTGTATGGTTCTGTCGAGGCGCCAGTGCGGGAACGTCTTCTAGCAAGTAGGTTTGGCCGTCGACTCTGGCTCGAATCAACCCCGATTTCTGAATCGATTCAAACACTTCACGGTGGGCGCCACGTCTGCCGCGAACCATCGGTGCCATCACAACGAGCTGCGTTTTCGGTGGCAATGCCATCAACGAATCACGAATTGCCTCAGGTGATTGTTGCGAGATCGATGAACCGCAGTGGCTGCAGTGGGGCGTGCCGGCGCGGGCAAATAGCAACCGCAAGTAGTCGTAGATCTCGGTAAGCGTGGCGACGGTGCTGCGCGACCCGGTTGCACCCGGCTTCTGGTCGATCGCCAGAGTCGGAGCCAGGCCATCAATCGAATCAACGTCAGCACGCGGCAACTGGTCCAGAAACTGACGCGCATAGGCCGACAGTGTATCGATGTACTGGCGTTGTCCCTCGGCATACAGCGTGTCAAACGCGAGTGAACTCTTGCCGCTGCCCGAAACACCCGTAATCACCGTCAACGCATCTCTGGGGATATCGATATCGATATCACAAAGGTTGTGTTCTCGTGCGCCTCGGATCTGGATGGAATGGGAAGATTTTGTCACTTGAACTTGGTTGACCGATTCCTGTGGGCGATTCTGGGCAGGTGGGCTAGAATTTAGTACCACAGTAAAGGAAGCACGGCATGCTGAGAATCCAAGGAAGGACGGGACGATGGAAATCCAAGGATGGGTGGGGAGCGAGGCTAAATTGGAACGCGCTGAAACTGGACCGACGATTGACCTGCGTCGTTACGCCGACCGCGAGCACCTGTTGCTGGCGTCCTATGCGATGCATAGCAGCGAGAGCACCGGTCGGATCCACAAAGAAGTTCCCCACGCCTATCGCGGACCTTTCGCTCGCGACCGTGATCGAATCTTGCACAGCAGCGCATTCCGTCGCCTGGCAGGAAAGATGCAGGTTTTTACCGGCGAAATGGGCATCTACCATCGCACTCGATTAACCCACACGTTCGAAGTCGCCTCGGTCGCTCGCACGATCGCGCGAGTGCTAAGATTGAACGAGGACTTGACGGAAGCACTTGCCTTGATGCACGACATCGGGCACCCGCCCTATGGGCATTGCGGCGAGGACGTGTTGGCGGAATGTATGGCGAAGGTTAATGGTTTCTCGCACAACGAATTTGCACTGGTGATCGTCAAAGAACTGGAACAGCGATATAGCCGCTTCCATGGACTGAACTTGTCTTATGAGACATTGGCCGGCCAAGACGTTCGCGCCCACAAAGCCGAAGCCGCTGTCGGTCGATCGCCGATGTTGGAGGTCCAGATTGTTGATTTGGCCGATTCGATCACCTATGACGCGCACGACGTTGACGATGCGTTGCAGATGGGATTGCTTTCGATTGGTGAACTGCGTGAGTTGGCCGTGGTACGCCGCGCACTTGTCTCGGTGCAGGACAAACATGGAACGATTCCAACCTCGCAGTTGCGACAATTGCTGGTTCACGAACTGATCGATCTACAAGTCAGCGATCTGCTTACGGTAGCGATCGACCAACTACGATCCGTCGAAGGTTACAGCACGGGCGATGTAAGCGACGCCGGGCTGCGGCTTGGTCACAGTGAATCGCTGGGTCGCGAACGGAGTGAACTGGAGGCCTTTTTGTTCGAATCGGTGTATCGTCACTCGCGTTTGATTCCGGTTCGCGAAGCTGCGGCCAATCGATTGCACACGCTCTTCACAATTTTGGTTGGAAAACCCGATCGACTTCCATTGCGGTTTCGGCAACGTGCCGAGCAGATGCCAGTGGAAGAAGCCGTGGGCCACTATTTGGCTGGGATGACCGACAAATTCTGTGACACACAGTTTCGTCATGCCACTACGACCGATACTGGTCCGCTAGCCGATTGGTAGCCCGATTGGTAGCCCGAGTGCAGTCAACGGCTGAACCCGTTTTCGCAAAACTTGCTGCGAAGAGTGATCTGATCCCCGCCACCTCCATTGTTGTCATGCGCTGACATTCATTGAATTTCAATGCTGACAAGCCGGAATGGCGGTTGAGGCTTTTGCTGATCTCGTGGGGATTCAGGACCGAGCATCAGACTGCTCGAACCAGTATTGACTAGCAAACGTTCATGCCGGGTTGCCCGCACTCTCGTTCGTCTCACCCCAGCGCCAATCGCGAATCTCCGGCATGTCTGTACCGTGCCTGCGAATGTACTGCTGGTGTTCAATCAACTTTTCACGAATCGCCTGCTTTGCGTAAGCCGCTTTGGCTTGCAGTTCAGGCACTCTGTCGATGACGTCTGCAACAAGGTCGAAGCGGTCCAGATCGTTCAGCACGGCCATGTCGAACGGAGTCGTCGTGGTGCCTTCTTCCTTGTAGCCGCGCACATGCAGGTTCCTATGATTGGTTCTCCGATAGGTCAGTCGATGAATTAGCCACGGGTAACCGTGAAACGCGAAGATGATCGGCTTATCGGTGGTAAACATGATGTCAAAGTCTTGATCCGACAAACCGTGCGGATGCTCGGTATCCGACTGCAGCTTCATCAGGTTCACGACGTTGATCACGCGGACTTTGACTTCAGGCAACTCGCGGCGGAGAATGTCAACCGCCGCCAGTGTTTCGAGCGTCGGCACGTCACCGCAACAGGCCATGACGACATCGGGTTCGCTGCCCTGATCGCTGCTCGCCCAATCCCAAATGCTTACGCCCGCCGTGCAATGTTTGATCGCCTGATCCATGGTCAACCATTGCGGAGTCGGCTGTTTCCCCGCCACGATCACGTTGACGTAATTGCGGCTGCGGAGACAGTGATCGGTGACCGACAGCAGACAATTGGCATCCGGCGGCAAGTAGACGCGAATGATTTCAGCCTTCTTGTTGACGACATGGTCGATGAAGCCGGGGTCTTGGTGGCTGAATCCGTTGTGATCCTGCCGCCAAGTGTGCGATGACAGCAAGTAGTTGAGCGAAGGAATGGGAAATCGCCAAGGAATGTCATTGCAGACTTTCAGCCATTTTGCATGCTGATTGAACATCGAATCGATGATGTGAATGAACGCTTCGTAGCAGTTGAAAAAGCCATGACGTCCGGTCAGCAGATAGCCTTCGAGCCAGCCCTGACACTGATGCTCGGAAAGCATTTCCATGACCCGACCATCGGGTGAAACATGATCGTCCGACGGCAGGATGTCTCCCACAAATCCGCGATTGGTCACGTCGAACACATCGCTCCAACGATTGGACGCGTTTTCGTCCGGGCTAAAGATGCGAAAGTTGCGCGACTCAAGATTTCGCCTCATCACATCGCGTATGAACTTGCCTTGAACTCGCGTTGCTTCCGCTTCGACACTGCCCGGTTTCGGTACTTCGACTGCATAGTCCTGAAAATCGGGCAAATGCAGCTTCTTACACAACAGGCCGCCGTTGGCGTGAGGGTTAGCACCCATCCGTCGCTGGCCAACGGGTGCGAGATCGGCGAGTTCCTGTTTCAACCGTCCGTCGTCGTCAAACAACTCTTCCGGCCGATAGCTTTTCATCCATTTTTCCAGCAGAGCCACATGGTCGGGATTTTCGTGCATTTGGCCCATGGGAACCTGATGGCTACGCCAACTGTCCTCGACCTGCCTGCCATCTACCTCTCTTGGACAGGTCCAACCTTTTGGACTACGGAGAACGATCATGGGCCAGCGCGGCCGCGTCGCATCGCCATTCTGCCGAGCGTGGTTTTGAATGCGTCGAATTTCCTCGATCACTTGGCTCATCGTAACCGCCATCAGCTGATGCATTTGCTGTGGATCGTCACCTTCGACGAAATGTGGCGTGTAACCGTATCCTCGTAGCAGTTGATCGAGTTCTTCGTGACTGATGCGAGCCAGCACAGTGGGGTTGGCGATCTTGTAACCGTTGAGGTGCAAAATGGGCAGCACTGCGCCGTCGTCAATCGGATTAAGGAACTTGTTTGAGTGCCAGCTGGTGGCCAGCGGTCCGGTTTCCGCCTCGCCATCACCGACGACACACGCCGCGATCAAGTCAGGATTGTCAAACACGGCACCGAAGGCGTGTGAAAGCGAGTAGCCGAGTTCGCCACCTTCGTGGATACTGCCGGGTGTCTCCGGTGCAACGTGGCTGGGGATTCCGCCGGGAAAGCTGAACTGCTTGAACAGCCGTTTCATTCCCGATTCGTCCTGAGTGAGGTTGGGATAGTATTCCGTGTAAGTTCCTTCCAGATACGTGTTCGCGACCAGTCCGGGCCCACCGTGTCCCGGCCCGGTGATGTAAATCACGTTCAAGTCGTGCTGCTTGATGACGCGATTCAAATGTGCGTAAATGAAATTCAAACCGGGTGTTGTGCCCCAGTGGCCAAGCAAACGCGGCTTGATGTGCTCCTTCCGCAATGGTTCCTTGAGCAGTGGGTTGTCGAACAAATAGATTTGGCCAACCGACAGATAGTTTGCCGCTCGCCAGTAAGCATCCATGCGATTCAGGTCTTCAGCGGAGAGTGGGGCCGACATGAAATCATTCTTTTGATTGTAGGAACAAAGACTCGACTCAATAGACACGGTGTCACGGAACCGAGTTCTTCTGAAAATTGATGAGTGCGTGGCATTCGATGCACGATCTTTCCAACCGGAGAGCAGACTCCTTAGCGGCTTCGTGATCGCGCTGCTGAGCGGCTTCGATCAAGTCAAGCGTTGACTGTCGAAATCGTTCGTCATTGTTTTCGTAGAGTTCGCTCGATGAATACCAGTCGAGGTGAACGCCGATCGATCGCATGTGCAAGGCGGACTTCTCAACACTACGCATATTTCCTCGAACCAGGCCGGCGAGAATCTGCTCCATCGTACGAGTCTTGCGATGCATCATCTGTTCCTTTAACGTGCCGGTCACGTTGGCATCGTTCATTTGCCACAACGCATGAACCGCCCATCCCATCAACGCACCAAAGAGCGCGCAAACCAAAGCTCCCGCGACAATGTGTGTTTGTGTTGGAGACCTTTTGTGAGACCGATTCGCTTTGTCATCGGAATGACTTGTTTCACTACTCACTACAAACTCTCTCTTTCGATAATCGTTGGTTAAGGATTTTCGCGAGCACAGTTATCGTTGCGTACTTGCCATTTCCGTCGCAGCGACTTTTCCATTCCCACAACGACATAGGCCGCGACACCGGTCAGCAGAATTCGCCACCAAGCGTCCCAGCCAATCGGTGCGGTGTGGAATAGGTGATTCATCAGCGGCACATAGGTGAACGTAAGTTGCAGCGCGATCATCGTGGAGACGCCGACGATGATCCAGCGATTTGTGAACAGCCCAATCGCAAACATCGACTTGGTCAGCGATCGGCAGTTGAAGAGATAGAACAACTCCACGGTCACAAACACGTTGACGGCGACAGTTCTGGCAGCCGCGTCGCTGAAGCCTTGCCCGAGTGCCCACTCAAACGATCCGAAAGCACCCAGGAGCATGATGAAGGCAACGATGCAGATACGTCCGATCAACATTCCGTTGAGAATTGGTGTGGCCGGATCGCGCGGCGGGCGTTGCATGATTCCCGGCTCTTTCGGTTCAAAGGCCAGCATCAAGCCCAGCAGGACCGCAGTCGTCATGTTGATCCACAGGATTTGCACTGGCAATAGCGGCAGCGTCGCGCCGGCGAAGACCGCCGCCAGAATGACCAGTCCTTCTCCCAGGTTCGTGGGCAGAGTCCAGACGATGAACTTGGTCAGGTTGTCGAACACGCCGCGACCTTCTTCGATGGCCGCTTCGATCGTGGCGAAGTTGTCGTCCGTCAGGATCATGTCGGCGGCTTCCTTCGCGACTTCGGTGCCACCGACTCCCATCGCCACACCGATGTCCGCCTGCTTGAGTGCCGGTGCGTCGTTCACACCGTCGCCCGTCATGGCAACGACATGTCCACCTGCCTGCAACGCCCTGACAAGCCGCAGCTTTTGTTCGGGCGTGGCCCGCGCGAACACAGAAACTCGTTCGGCAATGTCGATCAGTTCCCGGTCGCTCCTATCGGCCAGATCGTGACTGGTCATGACCCGCAGAGACTGCTCGGAGTCTTGCGATGCTCCATTGAGGCCGAGTTTCTCAGCGATGGCGCGGGCGGTTACGGGATGGTCGCCCGTGATCATTTTCACGCGAATACCGGCGCTCTGACAGACTTGCACTGCCTGCAGCGCCTCTGCCCGCGGCGGGTCGATCATGCCCTGCAGGCCCACGAACGTGAGGTTCTCGATATCGGTGTGATCAATCGCGCCGTGCTCGGCCGCCATTTCGCCGCTCGCAAAGCCCAACACACGCAGCCCCCGTGAAGCCATGGCTTCGACGTCCGCATGAATCGCCTTGGTATCAAGTGCAACCGGCTGGCCGTTCGGATCGAGCGTCGACTGGCAGCGCGAAAGTACCACTTCGACCGCGCCCTTCACATAAACCAGTCGCGCAGGTTCGCCTTCACAATCATGCAATGTGGCCATGTATTGGTGTTGCGATTCAAATGGAATCGAGTCAAGTCGCGGGAACTGCTGGTGGACTTGCTTGTCGTTCAGCCCGGACTTTCGAGCGACCGCGATCAGCGCTCCTTCGGTTGGATCGCCGGTCACTTCCCAATGACCGTTCTTTTGCACGAGCGATGAATCATTGCACAGCAAACCCGCCAGCAGGCACTCTCGCGCTGCGGCGTTGTGGGCCAGATCGGCTTCATCACCGGCGGCTTTGAATTCGCCCTCCGGTTCGTAGCCGCTTCCCGTTGCTTCGTACCATTGTCCGGCCGCGTAAACTTCACGCACCGTCATCTGGTTGACTGTCAGCGTGCCTGTCTTGTCCGAACAGATCGTCGTTGTGCTGCCGAGCGTTTCGACGGCCGGCAGCTTGCGAATGATCGCTCGTCGCCGCGCCATGCGACCTACGCCGATCGCCAGAGTGATTGTCACGGCAGCCGGCAGTCCTTCGGGAATCGCCCCCACGGCCAACGCCACTGCCGCCATGAACATATCGAACGCCGATTCGCCGCGCAGAATACCGATGCCAAACGTAATCGCCGCCAGTCCGACGATGACGACAAGCAATACGTGGCTGAAGCGGGCGATCTTCCGAGTCAGTGGCGTTTGCATGATGTCGGCGCTCGACACCAGCTCGCTGATTCGCCCCACTTCCGTTTGTCCACCCGTGGCAAGCACGACACCTCGTCCCTGCCCGTAGGTGACCAGCGTCGAGGAAAACGCGAGACAGCGGCGTTCGGCCAGCGGAGTTTCGACTGGCAGTTGCTCGGGATGTTTCTGAACAGGGACCGATTCGCCGGTGAGTGTCGATTCGTCAATCTGCAGATCACGAGACTGAAACAGACGTAGGTCGGCGGGAACCTTGTCGCCCGATTGCAAAAGTACAATATCACCAGGCACGAGCTCGACGGAAGGAATCCTGTGGACCTCGCCACTGCGCAGGACGCTGGCTTCGGTGACCGTCATTTTGGCTAGCGCTTCGAGTGCTTTGGCGGCTTTGGATTCCTGCAAGAAACCGATGATGGCGTTGACCAGCACAACGGCAAAGATGACACCCGCGTCGATCCATTCCTCTAGCGCCGCGGTGATTCCGCACGCGACCAGTAGGATGTAGATCAACGGTTGATGGAACTGCAACAGGAAGGTGATCAGCGGCCCATGTCCGCCGCTTGCCGGGATGGCATTGGGACCAAAACGCTGCTGCCGAGCCTGAACTTCAAACAGATCGAGCCCTTTGCTTGCATCACTGTCCAGCAGCAAAACAGCTTCGTCAGCATCGACTTGGTGCAAGTGTTTTTGCAGCAGAACTTCCATCACGCTCCTCGACTAACTCCACTAAGATCAAATCGTACACTCATTTTCCGCTCCGTCCTAACGACTACCTTTCAACGAAACCGAAGTAGTGAAGTCGTACGGCTTCAAGGCAAGAAGGGAACATTCGATACGGTCGATGATCTGCTCTGCCGTGTTGCCAAGAAACATTCCGGCCAAGCCGGATCGAGCAATGGTTCCCATCACAATCAGATCGACTGAGTTCTCCCGAGCAAACTTTTCGATCGTCTCCGAAGGGCTTCCTTTGACGAGGTGCGCCGCCTCCGAATCGACACTGCTTTCCTGTTTTTTCAGCAATTCGTCGAACCGCTTCTTCCTAGCATCTCGGTGTTTCCGAACGAATTCAGCAACATGTTCCTCCGTCAATCGAGCGCTCAGGAGAGTTTCATCCTGCATTTCCCAGGCGTGAATCAAGGAGCAGCGGGCGTTGTGCAACTTGCTGATCGAAATTGCCAGTTCGCAAACCTTGTCGTTCAATTCCGCGTCCACTGAGTGGTCGCTGGAAACGTCAACACAACCAAGCACATGGTTGATCTTCGCCGCGTTCTCCTTTGTCACCAACCAAACGGCACTGGGGCAGTCTCGCAGCAGGCGCAGTGCCGTATACCCGAAGAATCCCTTCCGCTTGCTATTTTTTCCCTTGGCGACAGCCATCACGAGATCGTGTTTCTCGCGCAGGACTTCACGCGTCACCTCGACGGATGTCTTTCCCGTTAGTACTCGCGTCGTGACATCCAGCCCCTTGTCTCTGAGCGGAGCCGCTAGCGTTTCGAGCTTCTTGTGAGCCTCTTCCGCATAAAGCTCGCGCATGGAATTGAGCTCTTTTGTAACGAGGCTCTCAATCCACGACGAAGCGGGAACCACATCCACAATCGTCAGCGACGTCTTGTTTGCGAGAGCGATTTCCGACCCTTCATCAACAACAGGGTGCTCCTTCAGACGCGTATCGGTGGCGACGAGTATGTTCTTAAAACGTTTCATTGCATCAATTCTTTCGGGCCAAGGTATTCGTCTATCTGATAGCTGCCGGCATCATGTGGTGAAGCGACGGTCCGATCAGCAATCATTTGGACCATTTCGATTTTGCCTTTTTGATTGCCTTCCGCACGTCGTTGCTCTGCTGATCCATGGTTGCCAGAAAATCCATGCCCTGCAGCAACCAACCCGCAAGCTGTTCGGACCGCAGTCGGTAGAACACTCGCCTGCCTTCGCGGCGTTCAACAACAACTCGATGTGTCGCAATACCATCAGGTGCTGTGACACGCTGGACGGAGCTAGCTCCGTCGCCTTGGCCAGCGAAGCCACATCGCATTCGCCATTTCGCAACTCCTCCAAAACCTGAATCCGTCGTGGATGGGAAAGTGCTCTTAGGAACTCAGCCAACTCATTGGCCGCAAGCAGGCGGTAAGGCATTCTTGGCCCTCGTAGCAAGTCTTGGCGAGTGAACCGCGGAACAACCTCATGATCCTCTCCCCATACCTTCAAATCTTTGAATATCTAAATTCTGCATTTCTTGTACCAAATCGCCAGAACGATCTACGGCAGCGATCCAGGCTGTTCCATGCTGACAACCAGGGCAGGACAGCGCACCGCTCGTGCGATTCCGCACGCTCATTGGTTCTGCGCCATCTTCACCACCGAAGCGAGCCCATCACGCAGCTTTTGATCGAGTTTGGGTCAAGCCTTTGCGATCGCATACAGCGCTGGGTCTTGGACAAGGAATGTCAAATTGCGCAGTTCCTTGCCAGGCTGGAACTCCCTGAGCACTCCGGGGGGTTCAACGACTTTTTCCAAGTCGTTATCGGCAACAACTTGCATCCATTCGTCTGGGCGATTCGATCCCCCAGTCTGACTACCGGATCGCACTCATGTAGAAACTGAAGACGCGGAGTTGGTCGGTATCGGCCTTGGCGACCGGATAGGCGAAGTCAAACGCCAAAGGGGCAGGACCGAGCATTGGAATTGCAACGCGGAGCCCCAAACCTGGCGCGACTCGGAATTGATCCGCATTGATTTCAATGTCTTGTTCAACGGTTCCGAAGTCAACAAATGCGACTCCGCGGAACGCGTCATCAGCCGTGATGGGAAACATGTATTCGACGGAGTTCAGGAACTGAAACCGGCCACCGACTTCGACGCCCGTTGGTATGTCAACGGGACTTGCCCCGCGAAATTCAAAACCGCGAATGGTCGCGTAGCCGCCAGCAAAGTAGTTCTCGAAGATCGGCGTATCTTCGCCACTGAACCCAACCTCCGTGGAATAGGAAAGCGTTTGCTTACCGGAACCGTCAGCGCGCTCGGTCAGTGTCCAATATTGACGGAATGCCAGCTCGAAATTCGCATAGTCGAAGTCTCCGAACACCTGCTCGTAAGTGAAGTCAAAGAAGTGACCACGACTGGCCAAAATCGGACTGTTCCTGGTGTCATGTGTTAGCGAAACCTCGCCACTATATAGGGCGTTGTCGCCCAAGACATCGGTCAACTGCTGTGGTGTCGGAACAGCCGGCTGGCTGATGTCAACGTTTTGGCCGCCGGCGGCAACCGACAATGACAGGTCGGGAGTGATTCGGTAACCCAAACCGACGCGACCGCCAAGTCGTTGTTCGTCCCAATCGTTGAAGCGTCGATCGTAAAGGAACCCGCTGACAGACATGCTGATCGGCCGATTGAAAATGCTCGGTTCGACGAAGGTCGCCATGTAGCGTTGAAATTCAGAACCGGGAGCCGCTTCCAAACGCAATGTCTGACCGCGTCCACGGAACGCGGTTCCACTGAATAGATCCTGAAACGATGTTGGAAATCGGCAGATATCGAAATTGCGTTCATCGACCGTCACCTGCCCAGTCACTCCAGCATCGCTGTTCACCGCACCCCCCAGCATGATGCGGCCTGTTCTGGCGGGGTAACCAGTCAATTCCAAATCGGCCATCCGCTCTCGCGGCCCCTGAAACGCACCGTATGGATCAATCGGAACGTAGGGATCGCCTAAACCGCCGGGAACCGAGGTGACGGAGGGAAGAGGCGCGTAAAAATTGTCGCCTGGAACTGATGGGTATTGTCTTGCGACGTGACGGTTTTGGCTGGGAACTGGAGATGTATGGGCGGTTTGTACAACCTGTGAATTTGGCGTCGTTGTTGGAATTGCAGCGGTTGGTGTCTGGTTTTGTTGCGTCGCAGCAGCGCCGGCCGTTGCTGGAAACGTCTGTCCCTGATTCGCAGCACCAAACTGAGCGACATCCGGATAGCCCGATCAACGTCGTGCTAATCGTCAACCAAATTGGCAAACGTCGTTTCGGCGAGCGAATCGAATTGTTCATGCGATTTGCTGCCTTGGCGTGATTGATGGTTGGTTGCATCATCGTGGAATCGTCTGTTTTCTTATTCAAAGTCATAGCGTGTCGATGTACTCCTCACGCGGAATAACCTTGATATCTGGTGGTTCAGCGACCTGTGGGTTCACCTCCAGCAACTGGCTACGCTCTAAGCGGGTCCGATTCAATTCCAGCGTTCGTCGATCGATCCAATCACCTTCACGCAGATCAACCAGATTCAGCATCGTCGTTTCTCGCATCAAGTGAGGTTCACCGTCGATGTTGACGCGAATTTCGCCGACTCGCCAGCGATCTCCTTCGGTGACCTCGTAGACAAGGTCAACCACATTCGACTCGTCTCGCATCACCGTTTTCGGTTCGACTTCAGCGTAGATGAAACCAAGTTCGCCATACCCATATGTCAACTCTCCGACATCACGTCGCAGGATGGTTCCGTCGAACATGTCGCCTGGTTTCAGCTCGAGTCGCTTGCGGAGCGATTCTTCGGTAATGAATTGGTGACCAATGATTTGGATATCATTGACTTTGAATCGCGGTCCTTCATTGACGACGAATGTGGCTGAGACCCACTTGCCGCTTTCGTCGTATTCAAAACGCCGACCGACAGTCGCGGTCAAAAAACCCAGATTGTGATAGTAGGACTCCAGCACGCGCTTGTCTTCGTCCAGCTTTTTTAGATCGGCGGTATTGCCGACATACCAAACGACGCCGGCGAAAGATGATCGACTGTTGATCACCTTCTTCAATCGCGCCTCGCTGACGATCGTATTGCCTTTGATATGGATCGCTGCAATCCGTTCCTTCGGACCTTCGTTGATGCGAAAGACCACGGCTCCAGAGTCGGACTTGATCCCCAGCGAACTTTGGATAGCGACCTGATTGAATCCTTCTTCCTTGTAGTAGTCAATCAATCGCCGTCGCGCTGATTCGATCGTGAATTCGTTCAAGGGATCCGATTTTGCGAGGCCCGCACGGCCTTTCAGTTCTCGATCGTTTAGACCGCGATTACCGTGATAGTAAACGGTACTGATCATCGCCCGTTCACGGACCTTGAATGTGACCTCGACGCCATCTTCGCGCTCTTCAATATTGAAACTGACGTGCTCGAAAGAACCCATATCATTCAGACGTCGCACATCGCTCAACACGGTCTCGTAGTCATAAAACCGATTCTTGCGTGTTTGCAGTTCCTGCAGGATGCGATGAATTCCAACCGATCGGTTTCCGATCACGCGCACGCCTAGGACGACCGCATCCCCCTTGTCGCGTCGCAAGGCGATTCCATCTTGACTGTGCACATGTTCGCGAAACTTTGGCTTCTGTTCAGCCGGAGGTGCTTGTGCTCCACCGCCCCCGCCTGGGCCCATGCCACCGCCGCCGCCCATTTGCGCTGTGGCAGTACCGGGCCACACCAGGATCACGGCGACAACGAAGACTGCGCAGCGCGCGGTTTTCGCGATCCTGGCGTTTTCGTGCGTTGATAGGAGAACAATTTCTGCATCGACGGTAGCTATCCGTGCGAACCAACAGGTCGCGTTCAAGTATTTATTGCCGTCATTTCCAATGAACCGGCGGACGGTCATCGGTAATTACCAACGCAAGTCGATTCACCACAAGCCGAGTTAGCTGCAATCCGGACGTGAAATTTCGACGTGAAACTCGAAGGAGATAGCGGAGGCCGGAAAGAGTTTCAATCGGGCCATTTCCGGGCGTTGCGCGGGTCAGTCCGCGCAAAACCTTTCCAGGACGCGACCGACTGCCGCTGCTAGTTGCGAGCCAGATTAGCGGGTGTCGCTGCCGGGGCGATGGATTGGACCGGAAGCTCCAACCAATTTGTGATCAACACGCGTTGGACCAGCGCTTCGTCCAGGTGTTTTTGTACGACTTCCATCAGCCGTCGGCGGATCTGGGCTTGAGCTGGATCCGTCAACCACTGCGGATCGACCTGTCGCAACATTTGCTCGGATGCTTCATGAATCTCCATCTTCATTTGCGTCAATCGTTCTTCGGCGTGATGGCGACGACTCGGATCCAACACAGCATGGAGATCGAAAACATAGACCGTGGATACTCGATCCACTGGCTGGAACCGAAAGGCACCCAATTCGAAGGAAGTGCTGGCAACTTCGCCCACCCGAGCGACGCGACTACGCAAATAGCCGATCACGGCGGCATGGACACCGACCATCATCAGAATCAAAGCTGCAGCCCAGTAACGTCTCAGAAGCGCCACGAATACGGTCTCGATGCAAATTGAAGGACGAAAGACCTCGAAGCGCCAAGATCGTCCGCTTCAGGGCCGGTTATACCGGTCAAATCGAAACCGTTTGGGCTCGACCCGACTGGTCACCGCACAAAGGTAGGTTACGATTTCAGTCACCGGGAAAGAATCTGGGCAAATTTTTCTGGCCAGTTGTCCGTCGCTGGAGACACGCCAAGAATTGAATCACCGAGGATTCCTAAATGGCTCAATCAGAACGCCAACCCTCAAGCACAGCGCACCGCAAAGCTCAGCGCCGCAAAGCACGGTTGAACCAGCCCGCGTGGGCCCCTACCAGTGCGGTGACGGTGAGCCGCTGTTGTTGATCGCCGGACCCTGCGTTTTGCAATCGCTAGATTTGGCCTGTGAAATCGCGGAAGTATTGGCCAGACTCAATCAGCGTGACGACGTCAACGTTGTCTTCAAAGCGTCATTTGACAAAGCCAATCGAACCAGCTTGACCGCCGAGCGCGGTCCCGGAATTGACGCGGGACTAAGGATCCTTGAACAGGTCGAACAGCAGTTCGGTCTGCCGACGACCACCGACATCCACGTGCCCGACCAGGCAGCCGCCGTTGGACAAGTTTGTTCGCTGATTCAGATTCCCGCGTTCCTGGCGCGACAGACGGATCTGTTAGTGGCCGCAGCCCAAACCGGGAAAGCCGTCAACGCCAAAAAGGGACAGTTCATGTCTCCGGACGACATGGAATTTGTGGTGGAAAAGCTACGCGGCAGCGGCGCTGGAGGTGTCCTGCTATGTGAACGGGGAACGTTTTTTGGATATGGCCGACTGGTCAATGACATGCAGTCATTACCGCTGATGCGTGCACTCGGTGTGCCCGTTGTCTTTGACGCAACGCACAGCGTGCAAAGACCGGGAGGACTGGGCGGGGCCACCGGCGGAAATCGAGAAATGGTCGAACCATTGGCCCGCGCTGCCGTAGCAATCGGTACTGACGCACTCTTTTTTGAAACCCATCCGGAACCTGAAACGTCACCTAGCGACGGGCCGAACATGATCCGGCTAAGCTCTTTCGAACCGATGCTTGACCGATTGCTTCAACTGCGCGCGGTCGTCACTGCAACCTCCTAACCAGCCCTGCTTTGTTGATGCTTCTTGATCGCCTGCCCAATTCGTTCGCTGAACGCGCGACACTCTTTCCAATTGTCGCACTCGCATGTGGTTGCTTGGTCGCGACCTTGATGGGCTGTAGTGATGATTCGGCCAAGATTCGAGAGATTCAAACTCGCCAGCAAAGTCGCCTTCAAGCTCAGTCAAACCGAGATCATCTAGGGGAAGCTTTCTCGCTACTTAGCCGAATGGTGGAACTGAACCCGGATCAGGCTCAGCGACAAATTGCCTATCACTTGAACCAATGGAGTGACGGAAAATCGTTTGACCCCGTACCCGTGACGGACCTGATCAGAACCGTCAGCGACGTTTTACCCGCTGGGGAGGCTGGTGAGCGAACCGACCACAATAACTATGTCAACCTTGATGTGATTCATTTGCGCAATGCCTATTTGTTCGACCATATTGTGCGTTGGGTTGATCAATCCGGAAGTGACGATCCATTGCTGCGAGATTGGTTGGATGAAAAGGAAAATGAACTTTCGGATGAAGAGGCTCGTCAGCTTCGGACCGCGACGCGTTTGTTCGATTGGACCATTCGCAACGTCGCGTACGAACCGATCCAACCTACCGATCGGGCACCGAATGCCCCGCCGCTGTCCGAAGGTCTTGTCTTTCGTGGCGCCGGTTACCGCCAAACGGACTACCAAACAGTCTGGCGGGGCACCGGCGATGCGTTGCAAAGAGCTGGGGTCTTTCTGCAACTTTGCCGACAGGCCGGGGTGCCTGCATTCCTACTGGCACGACAATCTTCCGATACAGGGATATTGTCACCGTGGGCAATCGGAACGCTGATCGGTGACGACATCTACCTGTTTGAACCCGAGTTGGGGACTTACATCCCGGGTCCTGATTTGGTGGGAATTGCAACGCTGGCGGAGGCGCGAAAGGACGCCTCGGTCTTGCGACGGCTGAACATCCCCGGCTTTTTCGACTACCCACTTACGAAAGGCGATATTCAACAGTCGGTGGCTTTGTTCAACGTCCTGCCGGAAGCGATCAGTCCGCGAATGAAGCACTTGCAGTCTGGCTTGACGGGCGAGCGCCGAATGACTCTGTACGTTGATATCGACTCACTCGCCAGTCGCGTTGACAAAGTCCCCGGAATCGCCGGCGCGAGAATCTGGAACATCCCGTACTTGGCCGAGGTTTATCAACGAGATCTTGAGGCTGCAATGAAACGAGACCCGCTTTTAGCGTTCTGGGTCAACTCTCAATGGACGATCATGGATGCGCCCCACTCGACCGCCGAGAGACTTTCGCTGGCCCGTTGGCGCCACTTGCATGGCGAATTTGACGGTGACGAACAGCAGGATCGACAGGGGGCTCGTGTCCTGTACCTACAACAGCGCGCACCGGAATTCGAGATCGCCGATCTGCCGATCAATGTCGATTTGCAAAAAGCCTACGGCGTTCGTCGGGACGCTAGGCTTGCTCCGGAGGTATACGAACAGCAGATTCGGTTTACGCAACAACAAATGCGACTGGGAAAGCGAACCGCGACCTATTGGATTAGCTTGATTCATTATGACGATGGGCGATACGACACCGCCTCCAGTTGGCTAACCAAACGGGTTCTGAATGAAGACCACGTATCAAAGCGATGGGAATCGGCTGCCCGCTACAATCTGGCCAGGACTCTTGAACAGCTTGGCAAAACGGATGAAGCAATCGAGATTTACAAGACAGAGGGTGAGGCCAACGAACATGGCAACCGCATGCGTGCCAAATTGATCGGTCGGGCCGCTCGCGGCGAAGAGGTAGCCCCAGATTAACCGAAGAGTAGCCCAAGACTGGCCTTACTCGCTTTGGGAAAGCCTTCGAACCGGTTACCGCCCGATTGTGCAACTTCTACTGAACGACCTGTCGATCACCGGCAATCAAATCTCCAGTGGGATTTCCAACAAGCATTCAAACTCGCGGGGAAAGTCCACGGAGACTCTTGCGTGGACGGCTCCCTGTTTGTCGTAAAAGCGATGCTGACCACGAATCGCAAAAATCCCTTCGTGCCAGACGTTCGGGTGGATATAAAACCCCTGCTTGCCGCTGAAGCGGAAACAAACGAAGTCTTCCGGTTTGATGTCATCCCCCGGTAAAGCCAACGGAGCCAGGAACGGCTTTTCCAACTCTGGAAAGAATAATTGGCCTCCGTCCGGATGGTAGTTGGCATGCCAGAGCAGAAGTGTGCCCGGGTCTCGCGTATGATTTTCTTGGGCATTGGTCGGGTCGGTGCCGTAGCCCAAGACGTAGTGACCACCAACTGCTGCATTCCGCCCGTACAAGACATCTCCTTTCCACTCGCTGACGAACACCCCTTCGGTTGTCCCTCCCTCATCACCGCAGTCCGTATCGACGGGTCGCCAACCCTGCGCCGGCCAGCGGACAATTTCGATCTCAACCTCGTTTGGATCCGAAACCAAAAAACCGTAACCAGCCAAACTCTCGGCGGTTGCATCAACGATTGGAATTTGGCATCGATTGAGTCCGCCGGGAATTCCGGGATTCAGATAGTTGGGGGCTGATTTCATCGCGAAATACTGTCACTTGGTAAATTGGAAAGCTGGTGACGGATCGGCAGATTGGCTGTGGAACGCCAATGGTTCGATACTTGGGCAATCATCGCTCAGCAAGCTCTAGGGCGTTGGTTGTTGGGCCTTCGACATTACAATGAAGCGAGAACGGTTCGCCACTTCCTCGCTCTGCCCCACCTGAACTGCTAATGAATCATCTTCGTTTCGCTTTGCTGACTTGCACGATAGCTGGGACCTTCGCCGGTGGCATGGCTGCAGCGGACGACAAGATAAGTTTCGCCCGCGAAATCCTACCGATTCTATCGAACAAGTGTTTCGTCTGTCACGGTCCCGACATTCACGATGACACCGACTTGCGTCTTGATTCGTTTGAGGCGGCAACGGCCGATCGGGATGGATACCGGGCGATTGACCCCGAGCATCCAGCCCAGAGCGAAGTATTGGTTCGCATCCATTCACAAGATGATCCGATGCCGCCGGCCGACGCGGAGAAACAGCTTACCGATGACGAACGGAATCTGATCGGGCGTTGGGTCGAACAGGGTGGCCATTATGCGCAGCATTGGGCGTTCGTTGTACCAATGAAAGCCGACACGTTTGACGATACTTCCGATGCGATCGACGCCTATATCGGCAAACAACTACAGGTCAACAACATCGATTTTTCTCCCGAGGCTGATAAATCGACGTTGGCTCGACGAGCGGCACTGGTGCTGACTGGATTGCCCCTGGAACCCGAACAACTCGATCAGCATCTTTCCGATCAATCGCCGCAAGCTTATGAGAGGTTGGTTGACCGCTTACTAGAGGATCCACGATTTGGCGAGCATCAGGCCAGGTATTGGTTGGATGCCGTCCGATATGGCGATACGCATGGACTGCATCTGGACAATCGTCGCGGCATTTATCCCTACCGGGATTGGGTGGTTCGCGCCTTCAACATGAATTTGCCCTTTGACGAGTTTGTTCAGTGGCAACTGGCGGGTGACTTGCTGCCGGATCCGACTTTGGATCAGCAGATTGCGACGGGATACGTGCGATTGAATCCGAGCACGGGTGAAGGTGGCGCAATTTCGGATGAGTTCCAAATGAAGAACAACTTCGATCGTGTCGAAACGCTGGGAACTGTATTCCTTGGCATGTCGTTGACCTGCGCGAGATGCCATACACACAAATACGATCCGATCGAACAATCCGAATACTACAAGTTGCTGGCGTTCTTCAATAATACAGCGGAACCCGCGCTCGACGGAAATTCGTACACCTACGGTCCGGTCGCCAAAGTGCCAGCCGACCAAGATGATTGGCAACGTTGGCAAGACCTGCAAGACAACAGCGACCGGTTGATCAAACAGATCGAAGCGGAAATTGATGATTTTGACGCTGCGGTTCAATACGCCGTCAATCGCGCCGACTGGTCTACGTCTAACTGGAAAATTGGCAAACCAGTTGCCAAGTCGGAGCCCTCCGTTGGGGATGCGGACTGGATCGATGCGAAGGGCTTGCCTGGTACGCTGGATAACGGCATTGCTAGGAAGCGGCGTCCCAATGACGACCAGTTGGTCTGGGTTACTTTCGATCTAAAAGTGACGGCCAGCCAAACACTCGATTTACATTTTTCGGGAGGGACCGGATCCTATCTGTTGGTCGATCACAACAAGGTGCCGCTTGTCGACAACACCGAAAACGGACTCCGTGTCGACGATACCTGTTCAGTTCGCTCCCGGGGATCACACGGTCGAGATAGCAATTTGTGGAGGCGACAAACTTGCGAAGTTAGAGCTAAACGTTACCAATCGCTGGGATGCCTTGGCCAAGTCGCAAGATTGGTCCACCCTTAGCAAGACCGAACAACTGCGCCTGGCTGGCGACCCGAGCGGCCCCTTGGCTGGGTCGTGGTGCGAGCGGGCAGCTGACCTTTCGGCTTTAATCGATCAGGCTGAATCAGCGTTCACGACAAGCTTGATCGCGAACGAACTACCCGAGGCGCGACAAACGCGCGTGTTACGGCGAGGCGAGTACGATTTGCCCATCGGCGATCCGCTGCAGCCGGACATCTTGGCGGTGATGAGTCCGTTTCCGGATGACTCGCCACGCAACCGCCTTGGCTTGGCCCAGTGGCTGACCGCGCCCAATCATCCGCTGGTTGCCCGTGTACTGGTCAACCGACTTTGGCAACAGATTTTTGGCCAAGCTTTGGTGCGAACGCCCGAGGATTTTGGGCTGCAGGGCGAACAGCCAACGCATCCGCAATTACTCGATTGGTTAGCTGTCGAGTTCCAGCAATCTGGATGGAACATGAAGCAATTGTTGCGTTCGATGGTGCTTAGCCGTACGTTCCGGCAAAGCTCGGCATTCCGCAGCGATGTTGATGATCCCGAGAATCGCTTATTTGCCAGAGCGTCCAGCTATCGATTAGATGCCGAGGTACTGCGCGACATCGGACTATGGTCCAGCGAATTGCTGGATCCGAGGATGGGTGGCGAAGGCGTCAAGCCATACCAGCCAGACGGGATGTGGAACGCCCTGGCACATCCTGCCAGCAACACAAAAAAGTACCAACGGGATTCGGGCGATCGTTTGTATCGTCGCAGCCTATACGTGTATTGGAAACGGACCAGCCCACATCCAATGATGACTCTGTTTGACGCGCCAGATCGCGAGTCGAGCTGCGTCCGGCGATCACGAACGAATACCCCGTTGCAGTCGCTGGGCATGCTGAATGAGACTCAGCGCATTGAAATGGCTCGCTCGTTTGCCCAGCGTCTGATTCGCTCTTCTAAAGACAACCAAGAGCGGATCAACGCGATGTTTCGACTATTGGCGCATCGCGATGCGACCAAGATCGAACAAAGAATCTGTGGTGACCTGATTGCCAAGAGCCAAGAGCGATACTCGCACAACCTGGTGGATGCCGAGTCCTTGTTAGCCATTGGCGAAGCGCAGCGTGACTCGTCCATCGACGCGGCCGAGCATGCAGCATGGACGCAACTGGCGAGCATGATCCTGGCTAGCGACGTGGCTATTCTGCTGTACTGACTACCACCGAACTCGTCTCGGCCAAATCCATAACCACGATCGGCTGACGTCCCGTGCGACGGCGAGCAAACTGGGTGAGTTCGAATTTTGTGGTCCACAAGGCGTGGCGCAGCTTGGGATACCAAGCTGGGGCGACAGCGCGAAAGCGGAACACTCGCCTTGACTCGGTAGCGAACCGTTTTTTGTATTCTTCGTCACCTCGCATGTAATCGATTCCCGCCAAGTCCGCACGGTACAAATGCTGAAGTGTATCGACGCCCAAGACGCGGCCCGGTTCGACGTCCAAATGATCCAAATCAAACCCGCTGCTGTAAGAGTACAGTACTCGGTTGTCGCCGATGACATTTAGCTCCGTCCCGATCACGTGGCCGTCACGCTCCAGAGCGGTCAGATACAACTGGCCGCGTTGAAAAAATTCGATCGCTGATTCGCGAACGAATTTGCAGAAATTGGGATCGCTATAACTACCGTTTTCGCCGACTTCATTCCAGCGATGCTGATGCAGCGCGATCAAGGCATCCAAGAGTTGATGCACTTCTGCTTCGGAATCGGCCGAATGTTGAACCAGCGAATTGTTGCCCGCCAAGGATTTGCACAACGCGCGGATCTTGCGGCGTTGGGACTTGCCATGAGTCTTTAAGTGATCCTCCCAACTAAGAGATGACCCACGCGACCATGTGCTCATTCGCGATTGCGCATGGATCGTTGCACCACCCTGTTTTAGGGTCTGAGCCAATGCCGACATCGGTTTGTCGCCCTCAACCACACCATCAATGTCGATCACGTCCCAACCCGTTTGCGGATTCGACGCAGTGGCGATCAGGTAGTTGCCGATTTCAGCCGCCACTGCGACAGCATCGGCTTCGACCGCTAGCACTGAAACGTAGTCGCTGCAGGCGTCCCCGTCGCCCAGCATCGATAGCGTACGAAACCCACTGGCAAAGTCGCTGACGTACAGCGGTAGGATTCCCCGGATTGCACCCAAATCGTCACGTGCGATGACCGCAAATCCTTGGCCATGCCGGCCCAGATTCCGCCACCAGGGGCCTAGCCACGCCGTGTTGCGAAAGGGTACTCCACGCGTCAGCCGATTCCAACTTTCGGAATCGGCAAGCAGACGATCTAGGTCGCGGTTGATTTCGATTTGGAACATGGATTGCCAGGCGAGATTTGGGTATAGACTACTGACAGCCTACGCCTTGGGAGGCCGTCGGTTGCGTTTTCCCATTACAATGCCAGCGCTGTGGGCGCAATGAATCCCACACAACCATTTCAATCGTTCGAACCGGAACTCCGATGCACATTGCCAAGCCAGTCCAAATGTTGTTGATCCTGACTGCAGTCTCCGTAGACGTTCATGTCAGGATCAACGCCGCTCTCGGAGACTCACCCTGGACGCGATTTCACGGGGTCGATGGTCTAGGGTATGTCGCCGAAGCTGATTTACCGGTCACCTGGTCGGATGACGATTACGCCTGGCGACGACAGCTGGAATCGCGTGATGTTGGATCCCCGATCATCGCCTGCGGAAACGTGTACTATCTAGCGTCGAAGCCAAAGTCCAGCGAAATCGCCTTGGAGTCGCTCGACTTGGACACCGGCAAGCCACGCTGGACCAGATCCTATTCCCACGAAGCGCATCCCGTTCATCGTCGGAATACTCTTGCTTCCAGCACGCCGGCGGCAGACGAAAAAAATGTCTTCATCGCTTTTGCCGAACCGGACCACACTTATTTGAAATGCCTGGACCACGATGGCAACGAGATTTGGTCCCGCGATTTTGGACGATGGCAAGCCCAGCATGGATTTGGAACGTCGCCACGAATCCTTGGATCAATGGTTCTATTGATGAATTCACAACAGGCTGACCGACTAGATCCCGGAACACCACCTGGGCAAAGTCGAATGATCGCGGTCGATCGCGACACTGGCGAAACTCAATGGGAAACGAATCTAAGCACGACCCGAACTTGCTACGGAATTCCCGCCGTTTATCGGGGGACTGATGGGACCGTCCAAATGATTGGTGCCAATACGGGCGATGGAGTATTTGGGATTGAAGCCCAATCGGGCAAGATGCTTTGGAACCTGAAGGTCTTTGACAAACGCTGTTGCAGTACACCATTGGTAGTCGGCGACATCGCGATCGGTACCTGCGGAAGTGGTGGCGGAGGCAACGAATTGGCCGCGGTAAGAATTCCCACCGGGCCAGGAGAGAAACCACAGGAAATCTATCGAATCAGCAGGGCCGCGCCATACGTCCCGACGCCCGCCGTGAAGGGCGATCGCATGTTCACGATCGATGATAAGGGGATCGCCAGCTGCGTGAAGGTCGAATCGGGGGAGGTCGTTTGGAGTGAACGAATCGGGGGCAACTTCGGAGCATCTCCGGTTATTTTGGGCGACAAATTGTTGCTGATTAGCCTCGACGGTCAGGCAACGGTGCTGCGGGCGTCCGACCAATTTGAAAAGCTTGGCGAGGTCGATCTGGGCGGTTCGGTCGGCGCAACTCCCGCTTTTTCCGGGGGACGGCTGCTGATTCGGGTCAACCAAGAAATCCGTTGTTTGGGCGGAAAGACGATTTAGGCTCAAATTTTTACAGGTTGGCACGAATCTCGCATCTATGGGACGATCCGGGCTGAAGCGGACAGGATTGAGCGGGTCGGGTGTTGCAGATTGCATCAGTTGTTGCAGTTTCGAGCACCTACAACCCGATCAAGCCAACGAAGGAGCCCAACGAAAGGCCTTTTTTTCCGTAGCGGGGACTGAGGGCCGAGAATAAACTCGAACCATAGTCTTTTCGGACTGCTTTTCACCAAATTTCACATGAACCATCGAAATGTCGCCGCCGGTCGGCAACCCTTTCGATGGCACTGGTCGACCCGAGCAAACAGACCCACTGTTTGCTGATATTGCGGAGATACATCCATGGGATTGCGACAAGTCGCACGCACCTTCAACGTCAGCTGCAATCAAGCGATGGCGATCGCCTGGCTGGCGATGCCACTGATCAGCCTATCGGCTGCCGAACCTCAGCGAACCGCATCGGAGGGTGCCGAAGTGCGAATCGCCACCTATCGAAACGAAACGGGCGACGGTTATTTCGCAGCTTCGATCCAACCCTCTGCAGACAAAGCGCTCTTGGCTGCCGTTCGCAAAGCGAACGCTGACGTAGCGATCATTGTTGATACTTCAGCGACCCAGGCCGGCGACTTCCGTGATGGATCAATCGAGGCACTTGCGCGGTGCTTGGCAAACTTCGTGACCAAGACCGCGTGCGGATCTTTGCCGCCGATGTCCGCGCCGCCGACCTGAGCGGATCGTTCGTCAAAGCACGTTACGAAAAAGGCGAATCCAATCCCTCCCAAGCTGCGATCCGAGCTCTGTCACAGCGACTGCCACTCGGCAACACCAACATGATGACCGTGATCGATTCGGTGCGTGCCAAATTGGTTGGTGAACCACAAAATCACAGCCGATCGATTGTCTACATTGGTGACGGTACATCGATCGACGCGATGGAAGATGAAAAGCGTTTTGGTGCGATTGTTGATGCCCTACGAGCCGACCGTATTGCCATTCATAGTATCGCCATCGGTCCCGCCAAGAATGTCGAATTGATGGCGGTGCTGGCAAATCAAACCGGCGGCGTTGTCGGCGTCGTTGGCACGACGGAAGAGAAGAATCCAGAATCGATGGGCCGGCAGATCGGCAGTTCAGCCATCATGTCACCGATCTGGCTGAGTGACGCCAAGTGGATCAACGGTATGGCGTCAATACAACAAGATCGTTTGCCGCCGCTACGGCTTGATCGCGACACGATTGTATTGGGAACCGTTACGAAGGACGCCGCGGAGGGATCCCTTCAGCTGACTGGAGTTACCAGCGGATCGAACGTCAGCATCGTGGCCGATGGAATGGTCGAAGCAAGCCATCCAGATTTTGCTTTCCTACCGGGACTGGTCAAACAAGCCACGGACAACCGGGGGCTGACCTTGCCGACAGCCAGTTCGGGCATGCTGCGAGAAACCGCACGCGTGTTGTCGGCGAAGTCCGAAGAACTTGTCAGAGCCGGCAACCTGGCACTTCAACAAGGTAACCGGCGCGGAGCCAAAGCGGTTGCTGAAAAGGCCTTGGAAGCAGATCCCAACAACGCCGAAGCCTTAACTCTGGAACGGATCACGGGCAACCGATTGGTCGTGCAAAATCAATCGGACAACCTAGACAACATCTTTAACGAAGGTGCCGGAGACGAGAATCCATTTGGAGAGACCCCGGCCGATTCGGCACCCAACGCCGACAACGCAGTCGCCAGCGATCCGTTTGACCTAGGTGACGAAGGTGCCGCAGCACCCACAATCGAAGCGCCACCAGCACCTCCGGCGGCTGCCCCGATTCCACCAACCATCGATACAACTCCGGCACCGCCAGTGATTGCTCCGAAGGCACCGCCGGTCAACGACAATGCGTTTCGTGGTGCCCCCGTCGGCGATGATGAAATACTGGAACAAAGTGGTGACTTGCTGGATCGCGCACGACTCGAACGGCGCGCGGCTGAAGGCCGTTTGCGAAACTCCGTCACTGGCAAACTTCGCGAGGCTCATCGTCGCCTGCGTATCAATCCAACCGGAGTCGCTGGATCACTGAAAGGTTTGCTGGCGACTGTCGAATCGACACCAGACATCAACCCCCAATTGCGCCAAGAACTGGAATCGCAGGTGCGGTCAGCAATTCGCACGGCCAGTCAAATGGAGGCCGAGTTCCGTGAAGCGCAAGCAACATTGGAGCAAGTCGCCCAAGGTGCTTCTGCGTCAGCCCAATTGCTAGAAGAAACCTATCGGCGTGAAGACCGCTTGAAGACTTTGTCGGAACAGATGAACGCATTGATCGACGAGGGAGAGTACGAGCGAGCTGACAACCCAGTGGCAATCGTATTTTCCGCGGAAGCTGGCGATACCATCACCAACGATTCCGTTGCGGGCCGACAATTTAGGGACGTGCCTCTAGCACTGCAGACGTATGCACGCGACGAACGATACCGCAAGCTGAGAGAACGAAACTTTGTTGATGCCTTCTCTTTGGTCCTTAAGAGCAACATTCCTTTTGTTGACGAACCTCCGATCCAATATCCAGAAGCTGACGTTTGGATCAAGATGAGCCGCCGACGTCTGGAGCGATATGGTGCGATTGAATTGATCGGCGACAACGAAACGGAACGACGTATTCAAGCAACGCTGAACCAAGAAACGACTCAGAATTTTGAGGAAACTCCCTTGGTCGAAGCGATTCGCGACATCAGTGAAGCGCACGACATTCCGATCGTTGTCGATACACGTGCCCTCGAAGAAATTGGTTTGACTGATGAAGAGCCGATCACCATTGACCTGGCAAATGTGTCATTGCGTTCGTTCTTGCGATTGATGCTTCGCGAATTCGATTTGACCTACATGATCAAAGACGAAGTGATGCAGATCACAACCACCGAGCAAGCCGAACAAGACTTGATTAACAAGGTCTATCCGGTTGGGGACCTTGTCGTGCCGATCCTGAGTGGCGGCGGTCAGGGCGGCGGTCAGGGCGGCGGTGGCGGAATCGGCGGCGGCGGCGGTGGTGGCGGCGGATTCGGCGGCGGTGGTGGTGGTGGTGGTGGTGGATTCGGTGGCGGCGGCGGTGGCGGCCAATTCGCCGTGCCAGATGATGTGTCGCTGGCAACGAAGAAGCAAGCGGCATCGGCCGAACCAGTCGGCACCGAAGTCAGCAAGCCCGCCAAGCTTTCCGGTCAAGTCAAGGCAATTCAATTGGATATCGCCGCAGGTCAATCCTTCGCGCGAGCCTGGGACGATTTCTTTGCTCAGTTGTCCGTGAAGTCGCCCGCAGAGTTGGCCAATTTGGATCAACGTATCAAGGCAACCGTACGCTTGCATTCGACCAAAGCCGGCATAGCCCAAGGGAAGGGCCACGCCGATCAGTCAAAGGAACAGTTCGGATACGCCAGGGATGTCATTGCTGCGGCGATTCGTTCTGGAAACGCTCAGACGTGGATGTATCACGCCTATGCCCTGTCGCTGCAAGCGACCGACGCTGACACCGAAGAGGTCGAACGAGCCTTGTTGTCGGCCGTCGACTTTGCTGAGACTCCCGAGGATCTGCTGCATGTCGCGGCAAGACTGGAAGAAATCGGCTCCGATTCGGCGGCGATGCGGCTTTGCAAACAAGTCGCAGCCATTGATCGCTACCGTCGTGAACCTTACGTCATGGGCTTGCGAATCGCGAAGCGAATCGATCGAGTCGAAGAGATGATCTGGGCGACCGAGGGAATCCTGTCTCAAGCTTGGCCCGAGGCGTTTCAAGCTGTTGTGGAAGAGGCTCGGTTGGTCGCCCGAGCCACCCAGGCCCGTCTGATCGAAGAAGGACGCCAGTCTGAGGCCAACAAATTCAACGAATCACTCAAACAAGCCGTTTCCCATGACGTCATCGTGCGCGTTTCATGGACGGGCGACGCCGACATTGACTTGGCGATCGAAGAACCTTCAGGCACCGTTTGCTCGATCGATAATCCAACCACCGCCGGCGGTGGTACCTTGATTGGCGATGCTTATCCAGGTAGTTCAAGCGACAAGCAGGGAACGGTATCCGAAACCTATATCTGTCCCAAAGCTTTCTCCGGACGGTATCGCTTACTGGTCCGTCGGGTGTGGGGAAATGTTTCGACCGGCAAAGCGACGGTCGAGTTAGTGACCGATGTAGGCCGGCCATCGCAACGATTCATTCGTCAACAACTACCGTTGACGGAAAAGGACGCGTTGGTTGTGTTTGAAGTCAAAGAGGGGCAACGAAAACAAGAAATCGCTGACGCGCAATTGGCACACTTGCAAAAGGTGCAGCGTGATCTACAGGGCGAAGTTCTTGGTCAATTCATTGGCGGAAACAATCCGATCAGCGACGGTGCAGTGTTGACCGACCTGTTCCGCGATGTACAAGCTCTGAATGGCGGTACTGGTGGCGGCAACGGATTTTTCGGTCCGCGCAGGAGCGCTGTCGGGTTCCAGCCTCAAATCACAACGCTCAATGAGGGAGCACAAATGGGCGCCTTGGCCATCATTTCAGCGGACCGGCGATACGTCCGGATCTCCCCTTTTCCGTTTTTCTCGCAGATCGGTGACGTGACCACGTTCAACTTTGTGACCGGCGCCGAAGGTGGTGGCGGCGGAGGTGGCGGCGGAGGCATCGGCGGTGGTGGCGGCGGAGGCATCGGCGGTGGTGGTGGCGGTATCGGTAATTAACGGTAGTTTGTCCCTCCAACTTTGCTCCCGCTACAACTCGCGAGCCAACGAAGCCAACACGATTTGTAGTGCCGACCTCTTGAAGGCGACTCCGGAACTCACGATGTTTCCAGACGCAGATGGGGAAGTCGGGCTAGCGAGTTAGAGTCCAAACGCCAATGCGAAGCTTGATCTGGACGAAGCAGCAATCTTCGTCAACCGGCGTTTAACCACAGCCGCAATTCCCGTCTCCGTCGCTATAGCCGCTGGTCGGGTGGCCGTCTCTTTTCCACCAATCGAGCCCGCCGATCAACTCTTTGACTTGGAATCCCAGCTTCAGCATCTTCAGGGCGCCCTTGGTCGACGCATTGCAGCCAATTCCATCACAGTAACAGACGACCGTTGTGTCGCGATTGATCTCACCGGTCGAATCCACGGTCATCTCTCGATGCGGAACATTGATCGCGCCGGGAATGTGTTCAGCCTGGAAAGCTTCTGGTGAGCGTGCATCGACGATTGTCAGCGGGTCACCTTGCTCGAGGGCAACGTGTAGATCCCAAGAATCGATCTCGTAAGCAAGCCTATTTTCGTAGTGACTTTGCTGGTTGTTCATCAATGGTCTCGATCGCCTGACGGAAATGATTGCCGACAACGCCCCGAACGGAGCGAGCCAGCGTGCAACGCATTGAATCAATGGAGGAATCGTGGCGAACTAAACATGACCTGCCGAATCCATTGTGGCACACCCCTATTGCCTGCCATGTCTAGCGAGGCGCGGTGAATTGGTCACACGAAAACTGTTGCGGCGAGGTTGTTTGACCAATGAGGAATCAATGACGCCCAAAGCGAACCCGTCGATTTGTATAGAATGCCAAAAATCAAACCATACACAGCCAATGTCACCAGCAATCCTACCAGCTGCAAACCGCGCAATTCGCCAGAGAGCACCCACCATGGTAAATGGATAAGAGAGAACAATACGGCACTAGCGAGTATCCCAGTAGTGTTGCGATAGCGTTCGCAAAAATAGTCAACGGCAACGCGTCGAAACAGGAGTTCCTCGGCTAGAGGCGAAAAAATGATGTAGTTGCACCAGAACGCTGCAGTTGTGGGCAACAGAGTCAGGTCCAAGGTATGCGTCAGGGTTAGGTAAACCAGCTGAATGGTCGCAACAGAACAACCGACAGCGAATCCAATCTTCCGATTCTTCATCATTGCAAAACGGTCGGACGCGTCGTTTGGATAGGCTTTTAGGAACCAAACTGCTGGGATCGCCACAACCGCAATTCGAACAAGCGTGCGAACCGGTGCCCAGGAAAATGGCTCTCCGACTCCAACCATCAAAGCGCACCAAAAAGTCCACAACCCAAACGTTGCTGCAATACAGAGCCAAAAAACCGTAGGCTTCTTCATGCTCGATCAGACCCTGTCCAGCAGATCGTGCACGACATTGCCGTGGACGTCGGTTAGACGGTAGTCGCGGCCTTGAAAACGATGGGTCAAACGCTCGTGATCAAAGCCGAGCTGATGCAGAATCGTGGCTTGCAAATCATGAACGTGAACCGGACGATCAGCGACGCTAAATCCGAGTTCATCGCTGGCTCCATATTCAAAGCCGCCTTTGACGCCGCCACCCGCCATCCACATGCTGAAAGCGTCGGGATAGTGATCGCGACCCAAGTTTGTTCCCTTCGCCGTTCGCCCTTCACGGAACGGAGTTCGCCCGAATTCGCCGCCCCAGACAAGCAGAGTCTCCTCAAACAGACCGCGTTGTTTCAAATCCTTGATCAGTGCCGCGATCGGCTTGTCCATCGTCGCACACTTTTTGGTCAGACCATCGTTCAGGTTTTCGTTTGGATTCGTGCCATGAAAATCCCACCCCCAATCGAATAACTGCACAAATCGGACTCCCGACTCGACCAATCGACGTGCCAGCAAACAGTTATTGGCAAGGCTGGATCCGCCCGGAGTGGCGCCATAAGCCTCTAGAGTGGTCGCCGACTCTTGTGAAATGTCCATCACTTCGGGGACCGCCGTCTGCATCCGAAACGCAAGTTCGTACTGCGCGATTCTGGTCAATGTCTCCGGATGGCCCATCGTGTCGGCCTGCAACTGATTCAAATCGCGCAGTGCATCCAGACTCATCCGTCGCATCTCTCGATCCATGCCGGCTGGATCCGACGCATACAGTACCGGGTCACCCTTGGATCGACACTGCACGCCCTGGTAAACGGAGGGAAGGAAACCGCTGCCAAATGAGTTTTTGCCACCGTTGGGCTGCACGCCCGAGGAAATCAAGACCACGAAACCGGGTAGATTCTCGTTTTCGCTGCCGAGTCCATAAGTCACCCAGGATCCCATCGATGGTCGGCCACTACGAGGCGAACCGGTGTAGACCAACAACTCGGCCGGGGCGTGATTGAACTGATCCGTGTGCATCGAATGAATCAGGCACATGTCATCAGCAACGTCGTGAAAGTGCGGAATCGCGTCTGACATCCAGATGCCGTTTTCGCCAACCTGTTTCCATTTACGTGGCGAACCTAATAGCTTGGGAGTACCGGTCGTGAACGCAAACTCACGTCCGGCAATGAATTCGTCCGGGCAGTCTTGATCGGTACGCTTGACGAGTTCCGGTTTGTAGTCAAACAGGTCCAGGTTCGGAGGCGAACCTGTCATGTGTAGATAGATGACTCGTTTCGCCTGCGGGGCAAAGTGCGGTTTCCGCGGCTGCCAACGGATTCTCGGCACCGCTGGTCTGCGCAGATGCGTCAGCCAACAAACTGCCCAGCGCGGCAGCACCGATTCCAGCGGCCGATTGCTGAAAAAAGTGACGGCGTGTTTGTTGTTGAATTCTATGAATTGACATGGCTTTTGTTTTCGCTCTGGCCTGATTCCTGGAACGTGATTCTTAGCACCTGGTTCTCGTCGATTATCTTTTCATGAACATTTCGTCCAGGTTCAAAATCACGTTTGCCGCGACCGTCCAAGCCGCGTATTCGGCGGGATCCGCACCGACAGGCAACTCGCCCAACGGCTCGGTCGCCAGCTTGATCGCTTGGTCAGCTTCTGTGCTGAACCGCTTTGTCGCTTCCGCCACCAAACCGACCAGGCGATTCGTTTCCTCTCCGGTCGGTTCACGAATCAAGCAAGTTTGCATCGCGTAGCGGATTCGGTCAGCCGGTTCGCCTCCCTGTCCAATCATCTTTCTAGCCAGCGACTGGGCCGCTTCAATGTAGACCGGATCATTCAACGTGACCAAAGCTTGCAGCGGCGTATTGGTGCGAATGCGACGGACCGTGCAAACTTCGCGATTAGGCGCGTCGAACTGAGCCATCGAGGGGTAGGGGCTGGAGCGTCGCCAAGTTGTGTACAATCCGCGCCGATATCGGTCGTCGCCCTCGCTGGATATCCAGTCGGTCGCACTTCCAAAGGCAGCATTCAGTCCGAGCTTCGGTTGGGGTGGCCGCACCGGCGGGCCAAACATCTTCTCACTCAGCAAACCGCTGACAAACAAAGCCTGATCTCGGACCACTTCCGCCGAAACGCGAAAACGTGGGCCCCGCCAATACAAGCGGTTGCCGGGATCCAACTGCTGTTGAATTTCGCCAACCACCGAACTTTGCCGATAGGTCGCCGACGTTACCAGCAGTTTCAGCAACTGTTTCAGATCCCAACCGCTATCGCGCAGCTCGATCGCTAGCCAATCGAGTAACAACGGATGTGACGGCGGTTCTCCTTGTGATCCAAACTCTTCGCTAGTCTGAACGATGCCCTGACCGAAAATTTCTTCCCAATGACGGTTCGCGATCACACGCGCTGTCAACGGATTCTGGTCGTCAACTAACCACCTGGCCAACGCTAAGCGGTCGGGAACTTCGGCGACGGGCAACGGATGGAACGCATCTGGCGTGCCTTCGGTAACTTCATCGCCGGTGCTTTGATAGTTTCCGCGCAGCTGAATTTTGGTAGCGCGACGGGCCGCCTCAGACAACTGGCGCATTACCGGCACGGTCGTGATCGGCTTGATCGCGGCAAGCCGCTGCTCAAGATCACTTAACTGACGGCGTAGCTCGTCCAACATTGGTGCGACTGTCCGATAGTAGGCTGCCAGTCGCTGTTGATCTTCCGCCGTGCGATCCGCCGCGCTGGTGCGAATGATCTGACGAACATCAGGTGGAATTCTTGACCACTTGGCCACGTTGATGTCGTCGGTCGAAGACCATTGAAAATGGTCAACCGGCAACCCCTGGTGCATGGAGGCGTGAACCATCTGCAGAGTCAACTCTCCATCGGCCAACGTCAATGGTTCGCCTAGGGACAACACTAGATGATGCGGTTTACCAGTCTGAGGAGCAACGGCCCAACCCTGCTTCGGATCGACCTTTGCATCGAGGACAGTCGCGGCCGAAAACCCGTCTTGCTGAAAATCTGCCGACGCATCGACAAATCGAAGCTCGATCGCGCCACTTGGGCGATAGGTTTGCGTCGGTTCGGGAAACTCTAGCGACTCCTGCCGCCACAGCGATTCCCGGCTTTCGTCCAACAGCGACAACCGCAAACCACGAATGCGATCACCAATCGCCTTGCCGCCGTCGGTTCGATTCCAAATTACAATTCGATCGATTGGTTGCTCCGACCCCAAATCAACTTCGATCCAGGGACTGCTTTCCTGGTCGGTATGCGTCACAGAATTGTTGGCGTAGTCACCATCGGTGTTCCCATCGATCGCCCGCTGTCCGGTACCGCCGAACGCTGTGGAACTTTGTTTGACAGTCCCGTTGATCGCCAAGTTGGTATCGCCCTGGAACGCTTCGATTTCGGCTAAATGCAGAAACTTGCCTGCACCCGGCAAATCGATTCGTATGAACCGCGCGGAAAGTGAATCATTGTCCTTGGGAGTCCAAGTCGCTTTGACTTGCGACAACACAAAATTCTCCGATTGCTTAGCGGGCACGTCGATCTTGAGCGCAGTCAACGTGCCTTCCATGGTCGGAAACTCTATTGTGTATTGATCACTCGGTGGGCGATCGCCTTGAGCATGAACGAATCCGCCCGCGCCGATTTTCAGTTTGCGCGACTGGGCAGTCACGACTGACGGAATCATCGCCGTCCAGGTCGGTTCCTGATCCATCGCCTCGAGCCATCGAATCTGTGCGGCCGCCAACTCGGGTGTCGGAGTATCGAGTTGCTTTGCGACATCTTTGATTTGCCGGCTTAGTTGCTGCTGCTGCGACTTCTGCTGTTCCGTAAAGACGGTCAAGGTAGGCCGCTCGTCGCGCTGGTCCGCGTCTTCTGAGTTGTTAAAAAACGCGAACAGTTTGAAATATTCCTCTTGTGTGATCGGGTCAAACTTATGCGTATGACACTGTGCACATGCCATTGTGGTCCCCATCCACACCGCCATCGTGGTGTTGACGCGGTCCACCACAGCAACGTTTCGAAACTCTTCGTCGTTGGTTCCACCTTCGTTGTTCGTCAACGTGTTGCGATGAAAAGCGGTAGCAATCAACTGCTCGTCGCTTGGATTGGGCAGCAAGTCACCGGCAATTTGTTCGATCGTGAACTGGTCGAAAGGCTTGTTCTGATTCAGCGAACGGATCACGTAGTCGCGAAACGCCCAAATGGTTCGCGGCGGGTCATCCGCATAGCCGGCTGAATCGGCATAGCGAGCCAAATCCAGCCAGACACGGGCCCAGCGTTCGCCAAACGAATCGTCCGCCAACAAACGATCGACGTACCGTGCATAGGCACCAGCCGACGTATCGACGACAAACTCTTGCGCCTCGGCCCACGTCGGTGGCAATCCGGTCAGGTCCAATGCGACCCGGCGGGCCAACGTCAGCCGGTCGGCTTCCGGAGACGGCCCTAATCCGTCAGCTTCCAGTCGGGCCAGAACAAATTGATCGATTGGATTTTGAACCCAATCGATTCGTTTGACTTCAGGCAAAGCTGGCAGCACCGGCTTTTCGTACGACCAATGCTTGGCATAGTGAGCGCCTTGCTGAATCCAACGTCGCACCAGATCAACCTGATCATCGGTCAACCGAGGACCTTTGCCCGCAGGCGGCATCCGCAGTTCTTCATCATCGGTTGTCAGACGCTCGATCAGCAGACTCTGATCGGGCTTGCCGGGGACGACCGCCGCATACCCACCCAAGTCGATTCGCGAACCGGCCTCTGTGTCGAGTCGCAACTCCGAGGCGCGCTCATTTTCATCGGGTCCGTGACAGGTCAGGCAACGATTCGAAAAGAGCGAGCGAATGTCGCGGTTAAAATCAACGCGATCATTTCCCGTACATGGCGAAGAGATCGCAACAGCCGATGTAAGCACAGCAATCGTCAATCGATTCACAATCGAGATCATCAGACTCTGATGTGTGCGGTGTAGGGAAGGGGAGGGGAGGGCAGTGCTGTATTCTAGATGGAAAGCGGGTTCCTCGGAAGCGAAAAGAAATTGTCGGGTGAATGACACCAGTTTCACCACACCGTGATGGGCAACATTCGGGAAACGGAAAACATCGCGACCTTCGCCGGGACGCCAATGGATCGTGCCTCACTCCAGGCACATCCCCAGTTTCCAGGAAGCGCGTCTTGAGAGGGCGCTGGCGAAGACCTCCGACCTCAAGTTGGCTTTGGCTGTCCGCAGGACGGCTACATCAATTCTTCCCAGCGCGCATAGGCGTCGGCAAGTCTTGTTTCCAACTCCTTCAATTTCGCAGCGTCGCCGGCAATTTTGTCCCCCGGCTGTTGGAAATATTCTGGCTCGCCCATCAACTGGTGCACCGATTCGATCTGTCTTTCAAGTTCTTCAATCCGCTCGGGCAACTGGTCCAATTCACGTTGGTCCTTATAGGAAAGTTTCCTTCCAGTGGTCTGCCTCGATTTTTCGACTGGCTTTTGTTTGACAGCTTCGTGCACAGGCTCAGCCTGCAATTGTCGATTCACCGCGGCCTGCCAGTCATCGTATCCGCCAGCGTACTCTTTCACCGTTTCATTTTCAAAGACGATCGTACTGGTCACGACATTGTTTAAGAATGTCCGATCGTGGCTGACCATCAATAGTGTTCCCGCGAAAGCCGACAGTTGCTCCTCCAGCAACTCCAACGTCTCACTATCCAAGTCATTTGTCGGTTCGTCTAACACGATCACGTTGGCGGGGCGAGTCATCAACCGCGCGAGCAAGGCGCGATTTCGTTCTCCACCGGACAGGAACCGGACTTCCGTTCTGGCTCGTTCCGGCGTGAACAAGAAGTCTTGTAAGTAGCCAAGAATGTGTTTCGTCTTGTTTCCCACAGTGACTTTGTCGCTTCCGTCTCCAACATTATCTTGAACAGACTTGTTGGGATCCAAAGTATCACGCAGTTGATCAAAGTAGGCGATTTCCAAATTCGTACCCAGACGCACCGACCCCTGATCAGGCTGCAGTTCGCCCAACAACAGTTTCAACAACGTTGTCTTTCCGGCACCATTGGGTCCCATGATGCCGATTTTGTCCCCGCGCATCAGCGTGGTCGTGAAATTGGTAACGATTGCCTGATCGCCGTAGCCAAAAGAAATATCCTTGACATCCGCGACCAGGGCACCGCTGCGCTGGCCTGTTTGAAGATTCAGTTTCGCTTTGCCAAAATCCTCGCGACGTTCACGACGTTCGGACCGCATGGCTTGGAGTGCCCGCACGCGGCCCTCATTTCGCGTGCGACGCGCTTTAATACCTTGGCGAATCCAGGCTTCTTCTTCGGCCAATTTCTTGTCAAAGAGAGCATTTTGCTTTTCTTCGGCTGCCAAAGATGCTTCCTTGCGGTTCAGGAAGGTGTCGTAGTCACAGGACCAATCGAACAATCGGCCTCGATCGATTTCCCAAATCCGTGTTGCCAGATTTTTTAGGAATGTGCGATCGTGAGTAATGAACATGAGGGTGTTGGGCCAACGACTGAGAAATTTCTCCAGCCACAATATCGACGGGATGTCCAAATGGTTGGTTGGTTCGTCCAGCAACAAAACGTCGGGTTCTTTGGCAATCGACTGGGCCAACAAAACGCGACGTTTCATTCCGCTCGATAGTGTTTCAAAGCTGGCGTCGCCATCCAATTCCATGCGTGACAGCGTCGATTCAACGCGGTGCTCGATTTGCCACTGCTGCTCAGGATCATCCGAGGATTCCTGGCCTGCCAAGACGACCTGATGAATCGAACCGATCAGACCCCGCGGGACATCTTGAGTTAGCCGCGCAATCCGGGTTCCTGGTGATAGCATGATCGAACCATGGTCGGGCTGAACTTCGCCGACCAACATCTTCAGCAACGTGGTTTTGCCCGCACCATTTCGTCCCAACAAACCAATCCGCTGGCCCGCGTCAATCGTCGCATTGACGCCGTCAAACAGCGAAGGGCCACGAAAGCCGATTGACAAATCTTCGATCGAAACAAGTGGCACTGAACTAGGATCCCACTTGCCGCATCACGGAGTCCCCAATTGGCGCATCACGCGATGGACAATCTTTTCAATCGTTTCGGGTGGCAACACCATCGGTTCACCAAGATCAGCGACCTCGCTGACCAGGGCATCGATTTCGCGTTGCGTGCGGGCGACCGCATCACGTTGCTGGTCTGACAATGGCACGCGGCCAGGCCCCAGATTCCAGCCTCGGGAACGCGCTCCGGCGCGAAAACCTTCGGGGAATTCACCCAGCGATATCATCGCATCGAATAAGGGCAGCAATTGATACTGCAACCGCATCGCTTCAGCGATATCGCCCGCGGCGACGGTGCGATGGATCGCGCGAGTCAACTCCGGCACGACTCCACTTGTCGCATTGGTGCCGCCATCACAACCGGCAATCAACATCGGTGCCAGCGCGGCGTCCCAGCCGGTCAGGAATGTAAAATCATCGCGAATCGGTCGAATCGCCGCGATCATCCGCATCATGTTCGGCAAGTCGCCGCTGCTGTCTTTGATCCCAACCACCCGTGGACACTCCGATGCCAAACGGATCACCGTGTCAACCTCGATGGGCGAAGCAAATAGCGGGATGTTGTAGAGCGTGACATCGACCGAAACCGAATCGGCGATTTCACGAAAGTAAGCGTACACACCCTCGTTACTTAGCCGGTAGTAAAACGGAGCAACGATCGCGACTGCCCGGACGCCCATCGCTCCATAGATTTCACAGGCCTCGATCGTTGCCTTGACGTTCGCTTCCGCCGCACCGGCCAGAATCGGTACTCGGCCAGCAGTTTGGTCAACGACCACCTCTACGATCCGTCGGCGCTCGTCGGCCGTGAACCGGACAAACTCGCCGGTGCTGCCGTTGGGGTACAGCCCATCGACACCGCGATCAATCAACCAATCGACGTATCCGCGCAACCGATCTTCATCGACTCTCCCGGAATCGTCGACGGGCGTGATGTTAGGCGTCAGAATGCCGGATATTCGATTCGAAGCGTTCAAAGTTCAAGGACCACGCTGTGCCAACCCTAAATCAGGGTTGCGATCACGAGGGCAACCACACTCATCAACTTCAGCAGGATGTTCAGCGAAGGACCAGAAGTATCCTTGAACGGGTCACCGACGGTATCGCCAACCACCGCGGCCTTATGAGCTTCGGATCCCTTGCCCAATTTTTCGCCATTCACCTCAAAGCCTTCCTCGATCATCTTCTTGGCGTTATCCCAAGCACCACCGGCGTTTGACTGGAACAGTGCCATCAGTACGCCGCTGACCGTGACACCGGCCAACAACCCGCCCAGCATCAAAGCGTTGGTGTTTCCAGGCAGGCCCAACATTTTTGGCACGAAACCAAAAAGGACCGGCACCATGACCGCCACCAAACCAGGCAGGATCATTTCGCGAATTGAAGCCCGGGTCGAGATCGCAACGCACTTTCCGTACTCGGCTTTGCCATCCGCCGCGTCGAACGTTTTCTGATCGTCGGCCGACCAATCTTCAAATGGCTTGTCGCCGTTCTTGTTCATGACATTCAGCGCGGCCTTCAATTCTGGAATATCGCGAAACTGTCGTCGTACTTCTTCGATCATCGACATCGCCGCACGGCCAACCGCATTCATCGACAGTGCGGAAAACAGGAACGGCAACATTGCACCGACAAAGAGCGACGCCATCACATATGGATTGGTGATATCGATCGAATTGATCACTGTCTCCGGGTGTGAAAGGTTGTAGGAAGTCATGAAGGCGGCGAACAAAGCCAGCGCGGTCAGTGCGGCCGAACCGATCGCGAACCCTTTGCCGATTGCGGCGGTCGTGTTACCGACAGCGTCCAGCTTGTCAGTTCGCTCGCGAACCTCCGGTGGCAGGTCGGCCATTTCGGCGATGCCACCGGCGTTGTCTGAAATTGGACCGTAAGCATCAACGGCTAGTTGAATACCAGTGTTGGACAACATTCCGACAGCGGCGATCGCGATCCCATACAACCCGGCCATCGAGTAAGCACCAATGATCGCGGCGGCGATGATCAAAATCGGAATCGCCGTCGACATCATGCCGACGCCAAGCCCTGCGATGATATTCGTGGCCGAGCCGGTCACCGATTGACGGACGATCGACTTCACCGGTCCCGTTCCAGTTCCGGTGTAGTACTCGGTGATCTTGCCGATCGCCAGTCCAGCGCCAAGGCCGAACAGGATGGCAAAGAAGACTCCATCGTTCGTGTAGGTGAACAACTCGCCATTGACGTCTTGCTGCCAGGTTGCCGGCAGCATGTATTTGATGATCGCGTAGGTCAGAACCAACAAAATGCCGGCCGAACCAAATTCGCCAATATTCAACGCATGATGCGGATCGCCACCGTCCTTGACTTTCACGAAGAAGGTCCCGGCGATCGATGTCACAATTCCGACTCCTGCTAAAACCAACGGCAACAGGATTGCAGAGAGCCCGTTAAATGAATCACTTTGAAACTCAGTCACAGTAAAAAAAGCGGTACCAAGGACCATCGTGCCGATGATCGAGCCAACATAGGATTCAAACAAGTCAGCTCCCATGCCTGCGACGTCGCCAACATTGTCGCCGACATTGTCGGCGATCGTTGCCGGATTCAGTGGGTGGTCTTCCGGAATACCTGCTTCCACTTTCCCAACCAAGTCAGCTCCAACGTCGGCGGCCTTGGTATAGATACCACCGCCCACACGGGCAAACAGCGCGATCGATGAGGCACCAAAAGAGAAGCCGGTCAAAACGGTAACCACACGCGTGATACTAGCGCTGTCACCGAGGCCGAACATCGAGCCATAAACAACAAACAGGACGCTGAGCCCAAGCACGCCAAGCCCGACAACTCCCATTCCCATTACGCTACCGCCGGCGAAAGCGACTTCGAATGCTTGACCCAAGCCGGTCCGGGCAGCGTTGGTTGTGCGAACGTTGGCCTTGGTCGCAACTCGCATTCCAATGAACCCGGCCAATGCGGAACAGAACGCTCCTAAGATGAAGGACAGTGCTATGTAGGGCGAGGATGTTTCGCCTTGCTGGTTGGCCGACCAACCGAGCAATGCGGCGACCGCAATCACGAACAAAATCAGGACGCTGTATTCTGCCTTGAGGAACGACATCGCCCCATCGCTAATGTTTCTGGCAATTCGCTCCATTCGCTCAGTGCCGGGGTCTTGCTGAGCGACCCAAGCGGACTTCCAAAAAGTGAAACCCAAACCAAGTAGGCCCAGCAAAGGAATCACATAAGCAATCGAAGGTATGCCGCCGGTCGGCGCTGATACTGCTTCCGCTGGCTCGGCCGACGTCTCCGTTGGTGACGATTCGGTCGCCGTGTCTTGCGAGATCGCCGGTGTGGAAAAGCAGGCCAGCGAAACAAGAACGAATCCGGCAATCAACCACGGGGTAGCTTTGGATCGGCCGAATTCACGGAGTTTAGCGGGAGCAAACATGTCTAGGATGCAGTTCCAAATAGGTGGAGTATGAACGGTATGATGGTCTGGGCCGGAGATTATGACTGAAGCTGGTCGAGACGTGACAGACGGGGTCGGATAAAAAAGTGGGGTGCGTCAAAAAAACTGCCGCTCTCTGAAGCAGGGCCTGTCGGCCCGGTCACTTTCCGGCGGCAAGCGGACGACCTTGCTCGGTTGGTTTTTGCCACGCAACCACGCCGCCACGCTGCACGTGATACTGCAGTCGGGCGAGCATTTCGCGAAAGAGTTTCGGTGATTCTGCGGCCAAATTGGTCGTTTCACCAGGATCTTTGGCAAGATTGAAGAGTTCAAATCGGTTGGTCGGAAGGTTGTGAACCAGCTTCAAATCGCCTTTCCGCACTGCTTCAATCGTCAAGCCGCAATACCTGGGTCCGCCTTCGCGGCGCACAAAATAGATTTCCCGCTGGGGCCGCGATCGGTCAGGACTTTCCAGCAATGGCCCTAACGAAGCACCATCGATCCACGCTGGTGGAACCGATCCCGCTAGTTCGGCAAGCGTTGGCAATAGGTCAACGGTGCTGCAGACTGCATCGGTTGATGCTCCTGGTTTGGTTCTGCCAGGGACCCGAATGCAGCCCGGGATTCGCAATCCACCTTCGTACATCGACCCTTTGCCATCCCTTAACAACCCGTTATTGGCACCCACATTGATCTGGCCCCCATTGTCGCTGGTAAAGATGATCGCTGTTCGGTTGTACTGATCCGACTGGCGCAAGGAGTCGATCACCTTGCCGACACCGGCATCCAGGTGCTCAATCAACGCGACCAGCGCTGCTCGTTTGGGATCGATCCCGGGCTGGCGATCTAGAACTTTCTTCAACCAATCGGTTGGCGGTTGAATTGGCGTGTGGGGTGCATTGTAGGCCAAGTACAGAAACCATGGTTTGGGGAGTCTTTGTGACCCCTTGGAACGTATGAAGCTGGCCGCCCAGTCACTGAACAGATCGGTCGCATGGCCCTCGGGGTCGATTTCTTGGCGACCTAAGCGCATGTAGTTGATACCGTGACGACGATGGTTGTAGTAATCATCCATCATGTCGCCCAAGAAGCCTTGGAAAAATTCGAAACCACGGCTGCTGGGATGGTTGTCCTCGCGCAACCCGAGATGCCATTTTCCGATTGCTGCGGTTTCGTATCCCTGATCCTGCATGATCGTCGGCAGCGTTTTTCCGATTGGACTGTAGTACCCCCAACTGTTTTCGTCATCGGTCCGAATCACACCGGGAACGCCAACTCGATCTGGATAGCATCCAGTCAGGATGGCTGCTCGCGTGGGCGAACAGACTGGACAGTTGGCATAGTATTGATTGAAACGCAAAGAGTCGCCGTACAGCCGATCCAGATGCGGGGTCTGCATATCGGTGCTGCCCAACGTGGCCAGGTCGGCAAACCCCAAGTCGTTGACGACGATCAATAGAATGTTGGGTTTGTCGGCCGCGATTGCTGACCGGTCAGAAAATGCCAGCGTCGGGATCGTCAACAAGCCAAAAATCAATACAAAACATCGCCAGACCGCCATTTTTGGCATCGTGTTGGGTGCTCCAGATGGACCGGGTTTCATTGACCCGATTGGTTATCGAAATTAGACTGTGAGCAGTGAATTGTGGTCACCGCTGAACATGTCACCGCTGAACATGCTGTTAGCTAGCAGGCAAGGTCAGTCATCGACTCACAGACATCAGCTTATCCGGGGGGAGCATAGTCTATCGAAATCGGCGGCCCGACGTCTCAACTACTTTTCCTGCAAGCCGTCCCGCTACCCCATTCAATCCGCCGGCCATCTAGACGCCGGCAGGCAACCCAATTGGCTCCTGTGACGCCCTCGGACGAATCGATTCGAAACGACGCTACCGCGATTACGCCAAGCCAGGGTCCGTCATTGCCTGATGCTGGTTCCAGTAGCGATCCCGATCGTGCTGCCGGATCGACCGATCACGGTCATACCCAACCTGATGACCCCAAATCTGGATCTCCCGAGCCTGGTCCTGGGGACTCCGACGCCGAGTTTCCGCCGTCTGCTGATTCCCAGCAAGTGGCCCAAGCCAACACGGTGATCCGCGGATCCTCGCGCCCCAACCGGCCCGGCGATTCGCTGCAACGTACCCCAGCGGTGGTCACCAAAGTACTGCTGGGACAGCGGCTCAACCAATATCTGGTTGAGGATCTGATCGGTGGTGGTGGAATGGGTGCCGTCTTTCGCGCCCACGATCAACAGCTCGATCGGACGGTCGCCATCAAGGTGATTCCCTTCGTCGGCGACGACCCCGATCTGCAGCGGCGATTTCGCAATGAAGCTCAAAGCGCTGCCAAGCTGGATCATCCCGGAATCGCGCGCGTGTATGACGCCGGGAACCACGACGAATGGCACTACATCGTGTTCGAATACATCGAAGGGACCAACATTCGCGACCAGGTCGTTGCCAATGGCGTCTGCTCGATTGATGACGCAGTCTACTACACCAGCCAATTGGCTAGCGCAATCCAACACGCAGCCGATCGCGGAATCGTACACCGCGATATCAAACCGTCAAATGTCATCGTTGGCAGCGAGGGAACCCTGAAGCTTGTCGACATGGGACTCGCCCGTAGCGAGCACTTGGAAATGTCAGACGACATGACCGCCAGCGGCGTGACGCTGGGAACTTTTGACTACATTTCTCCGGAACAGGCGCGCGATCCACGAAATGCCGACTTGCGCAGCGATATCTACTCGCTCGGCTGCACGCTGTACTTCATGCTGACTGGAAGCCCGCCATATCCGGGTGGCACCATGGCCCAGAAAATCATCAGCCACGGCACTGCGCCTCCACCTGATGCTCGGAAGTTACGGCCCGCTGTCAGTGATCATTTGATTTCAGTCTTGAACAAGATGCTGGCCAAATCACCCAGTGATCGTTATGCCGATGCGAATGACTTGCTCGCTGATCTACGAGAGGTTGCTCGTCGCGACAATCTGACGCGAACTTTCAAGCTAGCCCCCTTGCCGATTCATCGTGCCACCGCGGCTCCAGCTTGGTTTCATCAGTATTCGCCTTGGATCGCCGCTTTTGCCATCTTGTTGCTCAGTGCAGGGTGGCTGCGGCTAGAATCAGCTTCGCTTCGCGACAATGTTTCCGTGCCGGTTGGAGCGACCGCGCTCAACCGGTCTCTGTGTTCGACCCATCCCTTTCCCCTCGGCCCGCAACGAACGACCAGACGACTCCAGATAGCACACTGGTACCACCGTTCGTAGCCGACGCTCCTAACGATCCCGAAACAATCGCACGAGTGGACGCAGTACGGAATCCCGATCCGAACCTGGCCCGCCCCTCTAGCGATGCGAATGTCGAACCTGCCATTCCGCGGGTTATCCGGTTGGTCAGCGGGGAGTTGAGTTCTGATGATGCGACGACAACGATGGCGCAGCTTTGACCAACAGTCTCGGTAGAGCGATCAAATTGGCCAATGAGTACGGTGTTGGTCAAATCGAGATCACAAGCCCACTGGTGTATTCCGAGCCGATTCGAATCGAATCCAAAGAACCGCTGATCATCCGATCAACAGTCGGCGGCAGTTTGCTGATCTTCCAAGCAACAGGACAACCGGAAGCAACCACGCCATCGCTGATTTCCATTGAAACCAACCGGGTCGAATTCGAAGATTTGCATTTTCGGTGGGACGTTCCCGACGGATATGACGACGGAGGGATTTTTATTGACCTGCGTGGGATCCATCAACTCCGCATGGTTCGCTGTAGCGTTACCGTCAAGGATTCGACGCAACCTGACAATATCATTGGATTCAATGTCCGGGCCGGCTCTTCATGGCGGGGCTTCGAAGCACTACTGCCAATTGCAAGACTGGCCAGAACGACCAAAATCGATCTAAGGAACTGTGTCGTTCGTGGTGGGATGGATATGTTGGCGCTCGACGGCAACACGGATCTACAGCTGACCTGGGACAACGGCTTGTTGGCGATTGCCGGTCGCATGATCGATGCCACCGGGACCAAGGTCGCACAGCAAATTCCACAGCAAGGTGCGATCGAATTGGTTCTAACTCGGCTGACGGCGCACGTCCCCAGTGGCCTGGTACGTGTCCAAGCGTCCAATGATGCTCCCTATCCAATTTCCGTTGACCGACAATCGTTCAACAGCCTGTTCTTTGTCGATTCAAGAATTCCGCATTTCGAATTCCTGGGACTATCGTCGCTAACCAGCCGTCCCGAACTGTTGCGCCTCCGCGGCGCATCGAATTGGTACGTCATCGACCGACGGGGCACCGATCCAATGTTGAAGCTTGAAACAGAGGACGAGGAAAGCCAGGTCACGGCAATCAATGACATTCAAGCCAATCGACCAGATTGGTTCCGCGATCCATCGCCCCGCTGGACAGCGAATCCTTGGGCTGATTCGGCGTTGGAATCGATCGAACCGGCTGATCGGACGACGGAAAATTATCGACAGGAGAATCCCGCCGCTGCCGGATTCGACCTCGAATCGATGCCGAAAATCCCCGAATTCCAGATTCCGGAACCACAATCTCCGGGCTTCGCACCGCCGACCAACAAGCTGTCCATTGATGATGGCGGTTCGAAAAAGGAAGAAAACACGTCGATTTTTGAATCCGATTTGACTTTTCCGCTCTCCTCAGACTTAATTGGAGAGCCACGGGATTTGAACAGGCTGCCCTGAACGTCCCACATTTCTGGCAATCGCAAGCTGGCACCATTCGCTGGCGGCAACCTTGACGAACCCACCAAACCCACTTGCCCGGCACACGCAACAACTGATTTTGTAGCGATTTGCCTCACACGACCTGTTTTTGGAGAAACTTGAATGAAACGATTGGCACTTGTAATCGGATGCTTGATGTTTATGGCAATGCCTGCCATGGCGACAACCGAGTTCAATAAGCAATGGAAAGCCGAACATCTTGGCGAAGACGCCAGTGATGATTTCAAGGCTGCCGCTAAGAAAGCGGGTTGCAATGTCTGTCATGTCAAAGGAAAAAAGAAAAAGGACAAAGACAGCCGGAACGAATACGGTCGCGCCGTCAACAAACTATTGAAGGCGAAAGATTTCCCCAAAGACTATGTGAAGGCGAATCCCGAAGAAGCCAAGAAGAAAATCTTGGAGGGATTCAAAAAGGCCGCCGAGATGAAAAGCGCGGACGAAAAGAAGTTCGGCGATAAGATCAAAGACGGCGAACTACCGGCAACCGATGCTGGAATATAACTAGACTTAACGAATGACGAACCGCTTGTTGATCCGTCCATCGGCAAGCGGTTTTTTCTTGCGCAAACTCAGTGATGTGATAAGCATCGCACCAAATCCGCTACCCTCCAATCACCCGAACTGAATAGCAATTCCATGAAACAATCCATCCATAAAATTCCGGCGATTATCGCCACCATCCTATTGGCAGCCAGTATCGCGGTGGCTGACAACCCAGAAACTGAAACTGGCTTTGTCTCGCTGTTTGACGGCCAAACTATGGATGGTTGGAAAGTGACCGAAGAAAACCCGGAGGCATGGTCTGTCGAGGACGGAAAACTAAAGTGCGCCGGTAAACGATCGCACCTGTTTTACGTGGGTGACGGTGTCCCCTTTAAAAATTTTCACTTCAAATCGGAAGTCATGACAACCCCTGGAAGCAACGCGGGGATTTACTTTCACACGAAGTATCAAAAGACCGGGTGGCCGAAGGCGGGGTTTGAATGCCAAGTAAATGTTTCACATGGTGACCCCAAGAAAACCAGCAGCCTGTACGGTGTCGACAACGTGGCCGACCCTGGCGTCAAGGACAACGAGTGGTACACGCAAGAAATCATCGTTAAAGACAAGAACATCAAGCTGATTGTCAACGGCAAGACACTGGTCGATTACACGGAAAAAGAGGGCCAAGAGCCCTACGACAAGACCTTTGAACGGTTGATCGGCGAGGGAACTTTTGCCTTGCAGGCGCACGACCCAAAAAGCGTTTGCTACTTCCGCAACTTGCGTGTCAAGAAACTCGATTGATTCGTTCAGTCGTTCGGCGGCTGGGATCGTGCCAGACATCGTTCTAGTCGACCGTCGGCATCGCCCGCTGGATCAATGACTCGGTGGTCTGGCGATTCAGTGGCGTCCCGTAGATACCGCTGCGCCGACACAACCTGGCTTGAATGAAGGCGTCGGCGATCGACGGGTTACCGGCTTCGATTAGCAAGACCGCCTGCAACAACAGCGCGCACTGTTCGACAATCTGCCTTGCTCGCGATTCGATGTCTTCGCGACGTGCGAATGCGGATTTTAAGTCATTGATTTCGCGATTCAAATGGGGGTCATGTCCGGTCCCACCTTCGATCGTCGTCAACAACACCTCCAAGGTTTCGGCTTCTCGATCGATCGCCGCAAGACATCCAAGCACTGCACATTTCCGCTACCCTCCCAAATCGAATTGACTGGGGCTTCGCGATACAATCGCGGCAGAATTGATTCTTCCACATAGCCGGCACCCCCCAAGCATTCCATCGATTCGTAAATCTGAGCCGGCGCACGCTTGCAGATCCAAAATTTGCCGATCGCTGTGACAATTCTTGCCAAAGCGGCTTCGCTCGCATCATCATTCATTTGATCCAAGGATCGGCCGATCCGCATGGTCAGAACTAACGCGGCTTCCGATTCCAGAATCAGATCGGCCAACACCGTTCGCATCAATGGTTGGTCGGTCAGTGTCTTTCCGAAAGCGCTCCGATGCGAACAATGGAACGTCGCCTGCGCAACCGCTTGACGCATCAGCGCCGACGATCCGACCATGCAATCAAAACGCGTTAACGCCACCATTTCGATTATCGTGGCAACACCTCGACCGGGATCTCCTAGCATCTGTGCGTAGGCGCCGCGAAATTCAACTTCGCTTGATGCGTTGGACGAATTGCCCAGTTTGTTCTTCAAACGCTGGACGTGCATTGCATTCTTCGTTCCATCGGGACGCCAACGGGGCATCAAGAAACAACTCAAGCCACCTTCGGCTTTCGCCAGCACGAGGAAAGCATCGCACATGGGGGCCGAACAAAACCATTTATGCCCGACCAGTTCGTAGTCACCACCTGCACCGTGACTGCCGATGCAAATCGCCTCCGTCGTGTTAGCCCGCACATCGCTGCCACCCTGTTTTTCGGTCATCGCCATTCCGATCGTCACGCCACGCTTTTCGCTAACCGGAACGTTGCGAGGATCGTAATGCCTAGCGGTAATCAATGGTTCCCAGAATTCTGCCACATTCTGTTGGCAACGAATCGCTGGAACGGCCGCGTAGGTCATCGTTAATGGACAACCAGTTCCCGATTCGGTTTGGGAACGCATGTATTCCATCGCCGCGCGGGCAACATGACCACCACTCCGATCGGTCGTCCAAGGTAGAGAATGTTCCCCATGGCAGATCGCTGTATCCATCAGTTGGTGGTAGCTGGGATGAAATTCGATCCAATCAATGCGGTTACCAAACCGATCGTGACTATGGAAGACCGGTTTGTTGTGATTTGCCTGAAATCCGAGTGGGAAACAGGTCGTACCAACGAGTTGGCCATAGTCACGGATCTCCGCTTCAAACTCAGCTGCTCCCTCACGCTGCACGGATTCACGCAGTGCAACATCGGTGTCATAAAGATGATAGCTGTCCAGCGGCGGGGGTTGGTTGAAAACACGATGGGTTTCGTGGACGGACTGACTATCGATTGTTGACATACTAAATCGCTCGCTTGATAAGGCTGAACCTACAGGTTGGCGGCCGCTACTTTTTCTTGAACCGGTCTAGCAAAGGACCGGCGAATTCAAACACGATGCCGTCCGGTCCTTCGACAAACATGATCGTCGCCAGCGTTCCCAGGGGAAACGGTTCGGTATGAATTTTGCCACCTTTTTCGATCACCATTGCGCGGACCGCATCGACATCAGGCACGAGGAACTGAATCAGATTCATCCCGAGTTTGGCCATTGGGTTTCCGGTCAGCGCCGGCAGTTCAGCTTTCCCCTGCCAATATTTCAATTGTGACACTCCCATCTGCTGTCGATGGATTGGGCCATCGGTTACCTCTGGCTGGAATCCAAGCACGTCAACCAAAAACTGATCCATTGCCGACTGCTGCGAGACATTCAATCCGATCTGAATTTGCTTGAACTTCTCGGCCGGTGCATCGTCAGACAGGAACACAATTTCAACCTGATTGCCGTCGCCGTCATACAGCATGCCGTAACTGTATGTATATCCGGCTGGACTCGTGCCGGTAGTGAACTCAGGAACCTCACGACCATTAGCCTGCAATCGCTGTAGCATTCCAGACCGCTCGCTGTCCGGGAACAAGAACGCCAACAAGCGGATACCGCGAGCGGCTTGTGTGCCACCTTCGTACTTCGGTAGCGTTTGGCCACTAACGATAAACTTGATTTCCGATTCGCCGCCCAAGTAGCGAATCATGACACTATCACCGGGCAAGTCGATGTTGGGAATTCGCTTCAGACCAAGAATATCGCCGTAAAAACGATGCACATCGTCTTGGTCGGAGGCCATGAAGACGATATTCAAATGGGCAACTTGCGATGCCAACGGCTTTTCCTGTGCGTTAGCTAGCGTGCAGAGCAACGCAAAGACACCAAGTCCTATCCAACCACGACCGGCCAAGAAATTCATCACTCAATCTCCACTGGGTTCGTCATCTACTGGATTCGTCGATCGATGCCTTGTGAATTTGGGCAACGGGGCCAGTCTAATCTTCTGATGTCCGCCTGGGGAACGCGGGGAAAAGTCCTACTGGATTGCCGCTTGGTCGTAGAGTTCTTTGTCAGCCCGGGACCCGATCGCATGTCGAACCGAATCATCCAGACTCTCAGATAGAAACTGAACGCTCCCGTCGCACATCGCGACCTGAACACCACCCAGATGAAAACTGCCAACGGATATCTCTAGTTCCTCTTTGGTTGTTGATTCGAGTTCCAGATTGATACCGTGCTTTAGAGAGGCCAGTGCCTCAGAAAAATCAGATCCTTGCACCAACCTGCCATGTGAATCCACGGTTGGTTGATCAAAGTCGGGATGATAAAGGGCGAAACGATCACAGATGCTGCAGTCGTGTGGTGGCAAGTAGCGAGTCTCAGAAACCAGCACCGTGTGAGTCAATCCATCCAAGATCCCCGCGAAGTTGATCGACCGTTCGGACGGCCGGGATGGATTGGTAACAAAGTCTGCAACCCGCAAAACACCGTTGCCGGCTTCCATCCCACGCGAAATGGTTGGACTAGTGGAACTGTAATTATCAACATCAACATCGGCGCCCGCGTTGCCCGTGTAACTATTCAGCGCACAGACCACTGATCGAATCAAACACTTCTTCGATATGAGTTGGCCCTGGTTGCGAAGGACACCGGTACGCGGGAACCGCAAATCTGGCAAGCATCGAAACTTGATACTCTCGGGAATATTGCCAATCGCAGATCCGCGTTCTCCTTGCGGTGTGTTTTCCCAGACACCGTTTTGATCCATGAAGGGCAAAATGTCGGTGGTCCAACTGTGACCCCAACCACCTTTTGCGCCCCACGGCAAAGTCCGGTAGGTGGTGTGGTAGTTCTGCATCGCCAATCCAATCTGTTTGAGATTGTTTTGACAGGTCATGCGTCGCGCCGCTTCGCGGGCCGCCTGAACGGCTGGCAAAATAAGCCCGATCAGAATTCCGATGATCGCGATCACGACCAACAGTTCCACCAACGTGAATGCCTGGCGAGTGATCGACGTGCGACGATTCGTCGTCGCGTCCCTCGGATGTCGCCGATCGGGTGGCAAAGCGGGCCCCTGATTTCTTGATGAATGGTGGGAGGCCAGAGCTGGAAATTTCAGATATGGCCAATCGGGTTGGTCTGCATATCCTTATGCGGAGCGTAAGGCATTGTTCCGCAGATCGGCAGCTTCGCCGACCGGCAGCCAATTCGGCCAGCACGGCATCGACCGTCAAATTCTGGCGACCGAAATCGGCACGGATCCAAACCAACTTTGGAATCAATCCCTGGTCGATCTCGACGTCGAGATCGACTCAAAGCGGTGATTTCCTGAACAACGCTAGGTACAGTATTGACCGACGACAGTTCGCAGGAAAGCGCCAAGGCTTTACTTAGAGGCCAAAAACGCCATCAATCAGCCCCTGGACCGTCGGGCTGACGGACTTCTTGACTCGTAAACGATCCCCGGGACGAAGGGCATAATCGCATTCGGGTCGTACCTTGCGGCCATCCTTTTCCATTTTGACCGCCAGCGGCATGCCGGAGATCGAATCGGCCGCAGGGCGGAATAACGTTGCACTGATTGTGCCCAATTTCTTGGTCACCTGGGTCTGGGTCAGCAAATTGCTGACCGTCACGCTCCGACCATCCTCCGGTAGCGGCAGGACGCGAACAGGCGAGCTGTCGCCAACCACGTGCAGGACCACCGCGTTACGAGCCTTGGCCTCGCGGACACCCTTGTAGATCTGCTCGGCCGCCTCCGGATGTTCGGCGAAGCCGGCTTCGGCCCCTGGATATCGATCGATCTTCGGCTTTACAAAGGGTGTGCGTGGAAATTCCAATTCGGGCACATTGAGGGCGCTGCAGCCACTGCAAACCAGAGCCAAAAATCCCATAAAAACAGGGATGATGCTTCGATTTCGCGGGTCAAGATTGGGCGTCATGGCGGGTTTTCGGACAATGGGGGAGGTACGCTGCCGGAACCATGGCAATATTTACCGATTAGGCAATCCTTAACGACCATCGGCTCGCCCGTAGCGACCGCTTGAGCCAAAATCCCCAGAATCTTGCCCAGCGGAGACCAGCGGCCGTATCTGACTTTCCTCCTTCACCTAGCGGGAAATGATCGCTATATTGCCGCTCCGTCCACGTACGAAGAATCGAACCACCGAAAGTATCAGTCGAGTAATCCAATGGCACGGCAATGTGAAGCGTGCGGCAAGAAGGTCCAGATGGGCAACCGCGTCGAAACCCGTGGTAAAGCCAAGTATCTGGGCGGTGTCGGTACCAAAATCACCGGAATCACGCGCCGAAAGTTCGTCCCGAACCTGCAAAAAGTCCACGTCACGCTTGCCCAACGGCACCAACAAATCGATGCGGGTTTGCGTTCAGTGCATTCGCAGCGGCGTGGTTCGCAAGACGGTCAAGACCAAGCCGTTTGATGTTAGCTGGCGGCAAAAAGAAATAGACGCCGTGTCACTCTCGGATGATCGATGTTCGCGATCTCGCGCTGCTAGCTCGGCTGGAGCTATCGACTGAAGAAGTATCGAGCGTTCGCACCCAGCTGGATAGCATTCTTGGGTTTTGTCCAGCGGTTGTCCGAGCTGGACACCGACAGATGTCGAACCCATGACTACGGCATTGGATGTTGACAATCGCTGGCGGGACGACGTCGAAGTTGCTGGGCTGAGCAACGAACAGGCGCTCAGCAATTCGCCTTCGCACGATGACGAATGCTTCTTGGTGCCGCCCGTCGTTAGGTACGGCAGCGGCAAAAAAATAGATGCAGTTCGGTCCGGAAAGCCTGCTGCCGCCGATTGTTGCCATCCTGCTTGCGATTGCCACCCGCCGAGTCATCCTGCCGCTGGCGATCGGTGTTTTGATTGGCGCCGATCTTGTTGGCAAGCACGCAATCCACAAACGGTATGGACACAGACGCCGGTCATCTTTCGCCGAAAGTCTGTATGGCATCGATCTCTGCAAAATCGCATCAACAAGTTGTCTGCTTTACCGTTGTTGATGGGGGCGATGGTCGGTGTGATGGAACTCGGGCGGCGGCATGCGGTCACTGATCGCACACTTGTCACGTCGAATTCGCTCACGGCGTGGCGCTCAAACCATGATTGCGACGTCCGGGCTGGTGATCTTTTTCGACGACTACGCCAATTCCTTGTTGGTCGGGGGAACGATGCGTTCGACGGCCGATCGATTCGGCATCTCGCGCGAAAAACTTGCCTATCTTGTTGATTCGACCGCCGCACCCGTTGCCGGTCTATCGCTGATCAGTACCTGGGCGGTCACCGAAATCAGCTACATTGCCGACGGGCTCAGCAAGGCTGGGATCGATGATTCCGCCGTCGCCCTGACGATGTTCATTGAATCGATCCCGTATCGGTTTTACGCTTGGTTTGCTTTGGCGACGGTATTCATTGTCGCTTGGACTGGACGCGATCTTGGACCGATGCGGCAGGCGGAAGCGAACGCGGTTTCAGAACCAGCGGCTCCGAAGTCGAACCGATGATCCGAGACCGGCACCCTTGGTTGTGGATCGCAGCTGTGATACCTGTCGTTGGCTGCGTCTTGCGCCGTGATCGTGACGCTGATTGTGACTGGGCTTGATGCACTCGACGGGAAGGAAGCCGGTTCGTCCGGATCCTTCGTTATGCGATTGAAATCCTTGGTAATGGCGATGCTTACCTCGCCTTGATCATTGGCAGTGCCGTCGGATTGGCACTGACTGTGTTGGGTCACGAAGTGATTGGTGACTGCAGTCTTGCTGATCAACTTGGCTATGCCGCACGAGGTGCCTGGCAGATGATGCCAGCGATATTGATTCTGTGGTTTGCCTGGGCTCTTTCGGCGATGACCGACGACGACCAATTGAACACCGGTGGGTACCTGGCAGAGACTTCTGACCGATCAAATCGGTCCAGCAACGCTTCCTACGATTGTGTTTGTGATTGCCGGTGCCGTCGCATTTTCTACCGGCACCAGTTGGGGCACGATGGCGATACTGACGCCATTGTCAATCGACTTGGCGTTTCGTTTGGTCGGCGACTCGATCCTGGCGACCCGATCGTCTTGGCAACTTGTGGATCGGTATTGGCCGGAGCGATTTTTGGCGATCACTGTTCGCCGATCTCTGACACGACTGTTCTTTCCAGTCGAGCCAGCGGATGTGACCATGTCGCGCACGTTCGCACGCAAATGCCCTACGCCTTGGTCGCCGGTGCGGTTTCATTAGTGGTGGGTACGATACCGGCTTGGCTTGGAATTTCGCCTTGGATCAGTCTGGTTGTCGGCGCGGTTGCTTTAGGATTGATCATTCGTTTGTTCGGTCGGCCCGTGAAACGATCGTCATGAAACCTTGGTTCGTTACAAACGATTGAAATGTTTGCAAGCGAACTGCTGGCGCGACGACAAATTAGCATGACAACCCAGAGATAAACCGATTTGGCATCGATCTTGCATTCAGATTGGGATGGAAGCTAGTCGAATATTCTGACAGCTGCACATTCTCGGATTCCAAGGACAGTCATGTTTACCAATACGCTTTGCCGGGGATCGATTCTGATCGCCTGCCTGTTGGTCATGCCGACGGCATTGCCACAATCGGCGACACTACCCTCCTTCGGCGCTCCGCAAGCAGGGTTGCGACCCCTTGGTGCGCACAGCATCGTGGATCAGTATCGATCGGTTCGCCCAAATGATTCGACTGGCAGCGCGGCCAACGCTGATCCGCGCGGACGCACGGCGGGTGAGGGTCTGCAACAAACGGTCTTCATGCAAAACGGAGTGGTTCCCAACGTACCGAACAACGGCGGCATGCCGCTGCCATCCCAGTTCAGCCCACCGCCGATACAAACCGATTCGCTTGCTGGGCCGCCGGTCATAATGCCTCCAACGGCGCCGCCCAGAAATTTACCTTCCAACCCGGTTCCGTTTCAACCTTCGCCGTCAACAGGTAGGTTTGCTCCTACTCAAACCAGTCCGACACCCAGCCAAGACTATGCCCCGATGACGCAGCCTAGTTTGGCCAATCAATTCGCCACGCCGAACAACAGCTGCCATGTCACGGGACCAAGTACCTACACGGCGGCCAGTGCATCTGGTTGTGCCACGGTCGGCTATCAAGTGCCTGCTGGCTATCAGGCACCCCCTGCGTATATTGCACCTCCCCCACCCGTTGCCGCAGCTCCGATTGCGCCGGGGCCGATCCCGTCTGCTCCGATCGTGACGGCTCCGCCAATTCAAGCAGCGCCAATTGCGGTGACACCGACTGGTGCTCCCGTCGGGTCTTTGGTTAGCTTTGGTCAGGAAACTTATCCGGTTCAAGTCGGCCCCGGACTATTCGGACAGCCGGTCGCCTATGTACCGGGACAAAAATGTCGCAACTGGATCCGCTATCTGTTTCCTTAGGCCGCATGCGAATCTCAACATCATTGCTGCCCGCCGTTTCGGATTGCCCCGATCCAACAGAGGCGGCCGTGGTGATCGACGTGTTGCGTGCCACATCGGTGATGGCGACAGCGCTCGATGCAGGGGCCGATCAAGTCGTCACGTGCCGCGAGGTATCTCGTGCGGCCGAAATCGCCGCCGAACATCACCCGCGTCCGTTGCTCTGTGGCGAGCGGAATTGCGTCCTGATCCCTGGCTTCGATCTGGGCAATTCTCCGGCGGACTATCGCCGGGACATCGTCGCCGGAAAGACACTGATTTTGACCACGACCAACGGCACGGCCGCGATCGAAACAGCGGCTTCTGTACCACAGGTCATCGCAGCCAGCTTTTTAAACCTGTCAGCCGTCGTCGAAACTTTAGAAGGCTACCAAAGCGTCCGCTTGATTTGTGCGGGCACTGATGGCTTTGTATCAAACGACGATGTTCTGCTAGCCGGTGCGCTGATTTGCCGTTGTGAAACTCGTTATGCGGCCAGTCACGACGGGGATGCATCGAGGCTGGCAAGCCAGTTGTGGCGATCTTGGTTTCCGGTTGATCAATGCGATCCCAACCAACTGCCGACGACGACGCAATTGACCCAGCGGCTGCGTGAAACCCGTGGTGCCCGCAACCTGATACGGGTTGGATACGAACGCGACATTGAGCGCTGCGCTCAGATCGATGCATTGACCGTGGTGCCAAGGTTGCAGAGCCAAGACCCAATATGCTTCTCGTGATTTAGCGGCTCTGCCTTGCCTTCGAGCAGGCCGGTTTGGTATCTGAGGTTCTTCCAGAACCAAGGATTTTTGAAGGTGCCCGACGAAAAAGTCCCATCGGACAGCCCTCCGGCAAAGCCCGCTGACAAGCTGACGACAGCGCTGATGGCGACTGCTGCGCTAGCGCGATTGCCGGGTTTGGTGTCTTGTTTTCGATTTGGTGGCAATCGGGAATCTCGGACAAGTACGAAATTCTTCGAATTGCGTCCCAGGAGTTCGTCAACGGTCGCCCGATCATTGCCGGAGACTTGGCGGAAACGGTTCAGTTTGACGAGGACAATCAAGACGAATCTGAAGTCGCCGAATCTGAAGATTCAGAGCAGGTAGAAGCAAAGCTGACCGATTCGCAAATCGCCGCGCGAGAGGCAAAAGAAAAGGCGGATCAAAAGATTCAAGAATGGATCCGACTGCGAGACTTTCTCGTTGGCGCCGGCAAGGTCGCAAGATCCAGAAACGAAACGGATAGCCGTGATCAGCGTCAGTTGTTGCTGGAAGCAATTCCGTTCTTGGAGAGATCGGGATTCAATGGATTCCCGGCTGGACGTCAAACGGAGGGACATCGCATACTGGGCGAATCGATGTTCGCCTTGGGTCGATACGATGATGCGATCGAATCCCTGCGGATGGCGATACAACAGGATCCTACGCTACGTCGCAGTCTGTCGCCACGACTGGCGGAAGCGGAATTACATTCGATCAAGAAGGTCCCCGAAAGAGCATTGGGAACCATCGAAGACTTCCTGAAGGAACCATCGCTGCAACCCTCCCAAATCTGGGCCGCTGAAAGGATTCGCATTCGCGCTTTGATCGCATTGAATCGCTGGGATGAGGCAGAGTCAGCAACGGCGGCAGCTCGCAATAAGGCTCAGGCAGCAAGCGTTGACGATGCGACTTTGCAAGACGAGAAGCGCCAGTTTTTAGATAGTTTGGCGTTACTAGAGGCGATCGCGCAAATCCAGAAAGCGGCCGAACGGTACGGACCGATTGATACCGAACATCGCATTTCCAGAAAACTGAGAGCGCCTGAATTGGACGCGACGTTGATCCGATTGAATGATCTACAACGCGAAGCGACCCCGCCGATACCATCGCAAGCAAAGCTGTGGGCGGCGCCGCGCTCAGTTGATCATCGGCCGAAACGATAACGCACTGACACTACTGACAGCCGTCCGACAACAACGACCCTTGGGACCAGAGGCGATTGTTGGTGGAATTGAAGAAATCGAGCTACTGGCAAGTCAGGCGCGCGGCGAAGAAGTTTTGCAAACCACTCGATACTTGATGCGTGAACTGGGCGACCGAAAGGGTTTCCAAGCTGGCGAGATTTCCTTTGCTGAATTCCGCCGCAGATTGACCAACTCGCTCGAACAGTTGCGACAGCAAGGTGGGTATGAGCACGCTATCGACGCATCGCGCCCCTAACGCCTGTCTTCACAGCCAGCGAAGGGCTGATTCAAGAAGGAATTGGCTACGAACAATGGGCCACTGCTACCGATACTGACGGGTCGAACCTAAGCGAACAAGCCTCGCGCGGTGCGGCGAGGTTGGCTCGATCACGGTACCGAGCCGCTGGTGACGCTTTTGCAAAGGCGGCAGAGCTTCTGTTTGACACGGAAGACTACCTACCGACGCAATGGTCTGCCATCGAAGCCTACCAAAAAGGTCGCCACTTCAGCCGTAGCATCGCGTTGCTGAATCCCTACCTGCGGTACGAACAACGTCGCCGACAACCACGCGGATTGGTCGCCTACGGGCGGGCCTTATTGGCGACCGGCGAAGCGGACCGAGCGATTCAGGCGTTGTCGACTTGCGTCGATGAGTATCCACGGGATCCGCTACGCTACGACGCTCGGTTGCTAGCCGCTTTAGGACACTCTGAAAATGGCGACCTGGATACAGCGCGTCAACTGCTGACCGACAACCTACAGGACGGAAGTCTGACGCCGCAAAGTCCGGCGTGGCGAGACTCGCTATTCACGCTGGCCGAGTTGTTGTACCAACGCGGCTACCGAACCTACCTGGAAGCTGAACAGGTCGACATTCCCGATCGCCTGGAAATGCTTCGCAAGAACCAACCTACCTTGGAAGAAGCTGTCAAATTCTTGGACCAGGCGGTCGAGCGATACAAATGGATTCCCCGGGCCGAATCAGCTGCCTACATGTCTGCGCGAGCACACATTCTAGCCTCGCGATGGCCTCGCCTAGAATCGGAATCACCGGAAATCTTGGATGCGGCACGGCGTTCATTGCGAACCCGTTCGGACGCACAGCTACAAGTCGCACTGGATGGGTTCACCAAACTTCGCAAACACTTGCTCTCGCGTGAAGATGAAAACGGCCTGCCGATTCGTGAACAACAACTGCTGCGCAACTGCTACGTCGCCGAAGCCGATGTGCTGCGTGAAATGGATCGATTGGACGAGGCGGCGATCGCCTATTTAGCAGTCGAACATCGATACATGAACGAACCAACGGCACTGGAAGCAATTATCGGTCGGGCCAATTGCATGCGCGATCTCGGTCGGGCCGACGAGGCTGACATGTTGATCCGTCAAGCCAGCGTGATACTCGGACGAATTCCCCAAGAGTGGAATGGGCGATTCGAGGAAACCACTCGCTACAATCGCGACCGCTGGGAAGAATTGTTGACATGGATGAACAACCGACTCGATGACAACGGATAACGAGACCAATCATGGATGGACAACAACTTTCCGAATTGATCGCCCAAAGATGGTCCACGCTTCACGAACTGCTGGACTTGGGGCGGCGTCAGAGCGAAGCGATCAACGAAGGTCGAATGAGCGACCTGATGCGGATTTTGTCCGACAAACAAGCTCCACTGAATCGCCTATCGGAAATTGCCGATTCGTTGCGAGCCGCCACCAACGATGATCCACTACAAAGGCCATGGCCCAACCAATCGATGCGACAGGCGTGTCGAGATCAACAAGAGCAATGCGATCAATTGCATACCGAACTGCTGGCGATCGAAGCCGCTTGCGAAGCCGCCTTGCAGGAAAATCGACAATCGATTCAGCGCAACATTGACCAGTTAAACGCCTCGCACCAAGCCGCCAAACACTATTCGCCGCAACCAACGGTGGCGACCAGCGGCAATCGGCTCGATATTAGCGAGTGAGAGTTGCCTGATGGCCGGTTCAATCGGGAATTCAAATTTTGCGATAGCCAGGCGTTTTGTCACAGCTAGGTATCGCGTCTGACAATCGAGACAATTCCAGGTAGTCAAATCGTCGCCGCACGTTCAACACCCGTTGGGCGATTTCTCATTGACGTTCCCAGTCGCCGTTTCCAACCGAAGATTTCTGTATGTCTCTGCCGCCCATTCTCAAAGATCGTCTCGCGCTGCCTGCTGTCGCCGCACCACTATTCATCATCTCGCACCCACCGCTGGTAGTCGAACAGTGTAAAGCTGGTGTGGTTGGATCCTTTCCGGCTCTGAATGCACGTCCGGTGGAACAGTTGGACGAATGGCTGGCCGAAATCAACGAGACGCTAGACACCTACAACGCGGCCAATCCTGACAACTTGGCGGCGCCGTTCGCGGTCAATCAAATCGTTCATCGGTCCAACGATCGGTTGGAGCACGATTTGAACATGTGTGTGAAGTACAAGGTACCGATCGTGATCACGTCCCTTGGCGCGCGACCCGAGCTAAATGAAGCGGTGCATTCGTACGGCGGGATCGTATTGCATGACATCATCAACAATCGGTTCGCTCACAAAGCGATCGAAAAAGGAGCCGACGGATTGATCGCCGTGGCGGCCGGCGCCGGCGGCCACGCGGGGACCATTTCGCCCTTCGCACTGGTTCAAGAAATTCGCGAATGGTTTGATGGTCCACTGTTGTTGTCGGGATCGATCGCATGTGGTGAATCAGTGCTGGCCGCCGAAGCGATGGGCGCGGATCTTGGATACATCGGTTCGGCATTCATTGCCACCAAAGAGGCGCGAGCGGTTGATTCGTACAAGCAGATGATCGCCGATAGCAGCTCGGACGACATCGTCTACACGAATTTGTTTACCGGGGTGCATGGCAACTACTTGAAAGGTTCGATCTCCAATGCCGGATTGGACCCAAATGACCTACCGGAATCAGATCCTAGCAAGATGAGTTTCGGTTCCGAGTCGACCAAGGCTTGGAAGGACATCTGGGGATCGGGGCAGGGCATTGGTGCGGTCAAGGAAGTCCAGACGACCGCCCAGCTTGTCGCGCGTTTGAAACGCGAATACGACGCGGCCAAACAGCGACTGCTGGCGACCACATCCGCCGGCTAGCTAGCCAGATATAGGTCGATTCACCCCGCGGAAAATCTTACACATCGTTGCCGCTCAGGTGATCGGCTCATGATCCTAGCTTCGCTCAGCCCCGGACGCTAACGCCGTAGCGGATTCTGTAGTTTCACCCTCCCGCTTGCGCCCGCAAGCGGGAAGGTGAAACGCCGGAATTTGCCGCCACAAAAATCGGCTATTGGGTTGCCCGGAGAGGCGATCAGCTCGATGCCGAGGATCATCAATCCGGGCGACCATCGACTCGGAATCAAACAAGTTGCCGTCCCGTCCCAGCACTGATCAGAACAGCCGGCCCTTGATCTCTTTAAGCTTGGATTTGTACTCATGTTCGATCTGCTCGATTTGATCTTTGATCTTGGCAGGCAGATCGCTCCAAGTCGCTGGGACACGCGTCCAACTCGGTGCGCAACTCATCCATTAACGCGCTGTAGTGCTCACGGATTGCGGACTTAAAGGCTCGATTGCCACCGACCCAAAACGAGTCAACCATCTTCTGATCCGCCTAAATGCGGGGAAAGAGTGCCGGTCGCCGCGGACGTTGCAGCTTCCATGGAGAAGACATTTTACGCTCTATCGAAACAGTGACACCAGTTCCAAAAAAAAAAATCGGAACACCCGCTAAACGTCGCCATCAAATTCGACCAAAAACAGTGTGACCTTGTCCGAGACAGCAGCCTTATGCTCGGACGCTGCGCCCGCGTGAATGCAGATTCCGTCACCACCACGATAGTGGGTGACTTGGTCGCGAAATTCAATTGAAAACTGGCCGTTGATCACATAACCGAAGTGTGCGTTCTGGCACCATTCGAGTTCCACAAATCGGGTCGATAATTCCAGCAGGCGACAGACATTTGGACCCGATTGAAAACGTTTCTCCCGCGCGCCTGCCGCGACTTCGACCCACGTGATGTCATCGAAGCGAGCGACTGGATTGTTCATTTTGATTGAACTGCGAAACCGAGTGGAAGGTTCTGCGGACGCTGCCGTGAAGGAATGGAGCGCCGCGCGAATGGTTGATTCTATTGGGCGCGGCTTGGCTGGACAAAACCGTAGGCGGACGGTCGATCGCTGGCTTTGCAGCCCAGTTACTTTTGCCGCCGACCGACGACGGACGAATGCCGGTAATATAGCATTTTGACCCGATTCGAGATCAACGTCGCCGGGAATCGCGACGCCAATGATGTGATGCCCAATGATGTGATGCCCAATGATCGGTCTGAGGCGTGCAACGGAAGATTCTTGCGACACCGCGGCTATCGCTGCCAAGGTGGTTTGAATTGAACTAGAGCATATAGTGCATGCGAGGTAAGTACTACGTTGTAGGTGTGCCCGAAGGTCCTTAGCGTAATAACCATAGGTGCCCAGTCCATCGGAGTTGAGTCATGAATCTGAATTTGCCAAGCGAAGCCAACGATTTCGTCAAAGGCCTTTGTTGCTCGGGGAAGATTCGATTGCGAGGAAGATGCAATTGTGGAAGGAATCAAGTTGTTGATGGACCGAGAACAACGGCGTGGCGAAATCCATAAGGGCGTCAAACAGCTGAATGCAGGCGAGTTCTATGACGAAGACGCAATGTTCAACGAGATCGACGCTGAGATCGACAAGATAGAAGCCGAACAGCAAGGAAGCTGAAAGGATGCCGAGACTTCGGTATTGCGCAGAATCGAAAGAAGACCTCAAGCAAATCGCTCGATTCATCGCATGCGACAAACCTGTTGCCGCACGGCAATGGGTAGCGAAGTTGCGAGAAAAGTGTCGTCTGGTCGCCACGCATCCCGTTATAGGCGACGCACGTCCAGAGTTAGGTGAGAATATTCAATCAACGAAAGTTGGCAGTTACGTGATCTTTTTCGGCGTCGCGAAGGTTTCCTCGAGATCGTGCGCGTCATTCGCGGTGATGTAGATGATCCGAAAATCTAGGGGCACACAGCGGAAGGTTTTTACGTCACCGCCCCGAACGAAGCGAGCGACTTTGTGTTGCGGGAGATTGCACCAATGCAAGCGACTGTTGCCAAAGAGTAAAGGTGATTCCGAAGCGACTAGCGCAAAAACCTTGTTATGTACCGTTTTGCAGCTGTTTGCGTTGTCTCCCGAGCAAAACGAACACGATCAGCACAACACCACCGACGCCCCCAACCAGATAGCTGGCACTATGCGCCCAGAGGTCGATCAAAAACGGAATGTGACGGTCCGCCGGAACACGATCGGCAATAGAACCAACGAGAAACACCCAGCCATTTGATGCGGCGACCCAACCTACGAAGCCAGCGAGCGTGGCAACTACGAACGAGATTGCGGACAATCGAATCAAGGGGCGCGAAAGAGTGCGTGGTTCGCGTTTGGGCCATCGCCCAAGGCGACATGCAGCAGCAAGCGGAATGCCGAGCAACACGCCGACCCACCAAGTTGCGACGACACCCCAGCCGAGTCCAAGCATTGTGGGATCGTCGGTGCGAAAGATGGGCGGGTGACCGATAGTGAAGTATTCAACGCAAATTCGAGCGGTGATTTGATCGTGGATGATGCCGTAAGCCACGCAGGTCGCAACGCACATCAGGATAATCGCGATCCACTTCATAGGCTGCGTCACACAACGGAGTTTTATACGGCAACCTATCGTATAAACGGGATTGACGGATGTTGATTGATGCTAGCATCGCTAGCTGAGCCGCTATTCTAGCAGTTTCTTGTTGCTGCCCGGGGAATGCCAAATGTCTGCTGCAGGCATTCCAATCACCGAGTCTTTCAGCCGATTGCTCGGTCCCCGCTGTGGCAAACTCAACCGGGCAGCCGATCGCTGCGGCGGCCACGGAGACGATCCGCTTAAGAGTCTTTGCTGGCGTCGCCTTGATTGTCGGTCGGGTCGCTCCAGGCCCCACCTGAAGGCTTGGTGACAGCGTGAAACTGGACAATTGATAAATCTGTCTTGCAACGCTGGCGATTGCGCGTTTATGAGCAATCTGTTGGGGGCGCGATTTATTTCTTACTTGCTCTCGCAAATTGGAAGCGCACCATGTCAGATCATTGGATCGACCCAAACTCATGTCCAACTTTAGCCTTTCTGGTCGAATCGGTCGCCGGTCCGCTGTTGATGCAGCACGACGCCCCGATCGCATTGGAAATGGACATTCGTGCCGACCTGTCCGTGCCAGCCGATCCGGTCAATACCGCCGATCTGGTTCGCATACTGGTCAATCAGGCGACCGCCGAAATGCCGGACGGTGGTGACCTGACGGTTACCGCTTGTGAAACGGCCCGGGGAATCGAATTGGAAATTGCCGACACTGGCGGCGACATTGGTCAGCGCGCCCAGCGATTGCCGATGGCGGCTGCCGCGATTGGTGCGCAATTGGTCTGGCAGAACTGTCCTCAAGGTGGCGCCGCGGTCACGGTTACGTTCCGGCGCCAGCAGGGTCAGGGTCGGATCGCCGCGTAAGGGACAACCCATGTTTGGTATTTTTCAATCGACAACGATTCCGGCACTCGAACAATCGATGGCCTTCGCCCAGCGACGCCACGAACTCCTTGCCGGCAATGTTGCCAATATCGACACACCAGGCTATCGCCAAAAAGACTTAGACGAAACACATTTTCAAACTGCGCTGGCCGATTCGATTCGATCAGGGCAACAGCCAGCGGCTTATTCGGGTTCAGCCGCTACCCGCGACGACATGTACTCCGGTCCCCGGGCCGCAAGCGAACAGATCGTGTTCCACGACGGCAGCGACGTGTCGCTGGAAAACCAAGTGACCAAATTATCCAAAAACCAACACTTGCACGGATTGGCAGTGACAACGATGCGCAGCCAGTTCGCGCTTCTGCGGGCCGCAATCACCGAACGCGCCTAAATCCAATCCACCGTTAACCCTTCGGAGAATCCATCATGTTGCGAGCACTGGATGTCAGCACATCGGCGTTGATCGCCCAACGGACGCGGTTGAATGCGGTCTCGGGAAACATCGCCAACATATCATCGCTGACTGATGAAACGGGCGCCGCTAAACCGTATCAGGCAAGGGAAGTGGTCTTCCAAACCGACGAAACGGTCTCGATCAACGGTGCCTCGGGCGTAAAAGTGTCGGAGATCAAAGTCAGCGACACCGAACCGCGGTATCGCCACCAACCGAACCATCCGCTGGCGATCAAGGAGGGCAAGTGGAAAGGCTATGTGGCATACCCCAACATCGACTTGACGACTCAGATGGTCGATGCACTGGAGTCGACTCGGGCCTACGAGGCCAATGTAGGTGTGATGGAAATCACGAAGAACTTGAGCCGCGAGACACTGACCATCCTGGCTTAGCGGTCAACGCAGCGGCGAAAAGCAGACTGCATGTCAGCCGATTTGGCACTGACCACGGTGTCTGCAGTAGGACACGAACACCGGTGCTAACGCACTACGGTTAACAACCAACATGAAACCGATTGCCGGAATCCAGCCACCGATACGCCCGGGATCGCCGTTTGACGGCCCGTCATCGCCGCTGGCACGAGCGCAAAAAAGTTTTGGACAGATCCAACCATCGACGGGGATGGATGATTTTGTTGGCTTGTTGTCCGAACAGGTCAAAAGCGTCAATACGATGCAGACCGATGCCAACGACATGGTCCACACGATGTTGACCGGCGGCAAGGTGAATGAAGCGGAAGTGTTAACGGCCGTTCAGAAAGCCGACATGGCGTTTCGAATGCTGTTGCAGGTGCGGAACAAACTGATCGAAGCTTATCGCGAAATCCAACAGATACAAATTTAGCCAGCGTAGATGAACTTTCTTAAACAATCTTCTGATCAAGCCCGCGAAGCATTTTCGTCAATGCCGATGCAATCGCGAATCATTTCGGTGATGCTTGTCATCGCCATCGCCATTGGCTTGGCATTTTTGGTCAAGGGAACTGAAGCGAACGGGTCCATCTATCTGTTCGGCGGCAAGAGCTTCGGCGAGCACGAGTTGGACGTGATCGAGATGGCCTTTAGCAAAGCTGGGCTGAGCGACTGGGCCCGGGAAGGCCGTCGCATCAAAGTCCCCAGTGATGCCAAGGCAACCTATCTGGCCGCACTGGAGGAAGCATCGACGCTACCGTCGACCCTGCAAAGCAGCGTCCAAGACGCCATCAACGCAACCGGCCCGTTCGATTCCAACGAATTGATGCTGGCCCGACAGCGAGTCGCCAAAGCGGCGGACTTGAGCAAACTGATTGCCATGCTGCCGGAAGTCAAATCGGCATCGGTGGTCTACGATCGCGGCGAACGCCGTGGCCTTAGTCAGAGCCGCCCTCAATCGGCTAGCGTTCTGGTCGTGCCGGAAGGCAGCACTCCGCTGCCGCGGTTTCGCATTGTAGCGATCAAAGAAATGATCGCCGGATCGTATGCTGGCATGAACGGCGACGACGTTGACGTGGTCGATACCAATGGAACAACCGCTTCATCGATGGATGCTGACGATGATCCATTGCTGCGGAAGCAACAAGAGACCGAAGACCTATGGCGCCGCAAAATCCGCTCGGCACTTAGCGCCTACCCGGCGACCGTGGAAGTCTACGCCGAAATTGACCCGGTCATGGAAATCGAAAAGGCATCGTTGACCTATGATTCAGAGGGAACCGCGGTCAACAGTCGGAGTCGCAAAATTGAATCGACTGCCAATCGCCAACCCAATCGAGGCGTGCCCGGCACAGTTCCGAATGCGATCGGCAACCGATCGGCAAGCATCGATGACACGCTGGAAACGAACAAGTTGTCGGACAAGCGCGAAGATGTGGAAAAGGTTGCCGGACAATCAACCGAATACTCCAAAGTCGCGCCGTTGAAGGTCCAATCGATCAACGTAACCGTTGGTTTGCCGCGAAGCTATTTCAAAGCGATCTACGCGCAAGAACAGCTGGAAAAGAATCCCGACCAGACGGTCGCCGATCTGGCCCCGATGAGCGAAGATGCCTTCGAACAGCTAAAGTCGAAAACTTTTCGAAGCATCGAGGGGGCGGTTTCTGGGCTGTTGCCACCTCAGCTGCCGGGCGACGATCGCCTATCGCCGGTAAAGACGTACGTGACGCCCGACCTACCCACTGAACCACCGCCACCGTCCGATACCGCAAAGGTCGCATTGACATGGTTGGCCGAAACATGGCAATCGATCGCCTTGATCTTCCTGGCTCTGATTGCCCTGTTGGTTGCTCGCTCGGCTGCCCGTTCGACGGGCGATTCATCACCATCGGAATTCCGCGAAGGCTTTGGGCTGGACTTGCCGAAACCTCCGCCAGAGCCGGAAAAGATCGATGATGAGGATGCCATGACCATCACCGGAGGGAATCTCAAGGACGAACTGATCACGATTGTCGAAGGCAACCCAGAAGTGGCTGCCAACGTCATCCGCAGCTGGATCGGTGAAGCGGCGTAAGGAATTCGAAGCTTGGTCAGATGATCGCGTCAGGAGCCCCTGCCTGGCCTCGATTCGTCCGGTTCGTGGCTGCCTTCGAATTCGCTGACCGCCCCCGCTTCCCATTGCCAACTGTTTCCCTTGACTTGTTTCGTTGGTTTCCCGTAGAAGTGCCATAGTATTTCACGACAGCCTGACGGAGCGGCGCTTGATGGCACACGGACAAAATTCGGGACAAGAACGCGAAGCGATGCTCCGTCGTGTTGCCATCGTGCTCAGTAGTCTGCCGCCAACGGTTGCCTCAAAGCTGATTGGGTCGATCGCGCCCGACGTCCAAACAAGATATCCGCCGTGTGATGACGTCATTGGAAGATGTCGATCCGCTGGAACGACGACGTGCGTTTCATGCGTTCAAGGTCTCGGTGGAAGAACAATACCACACGTTCGGGCCCGATCCGTCGCTGGAACGACAGGTGCCAAATCGGCATCCGGCAAGCGATACAGGCCCCACGCATTCCGGGCTTAACCATCCAGGAACCAGGCATGCCGCCAGTGCCAATGCAACTGCGGGTGCAAGTGCCGGCGAATCACAAGGGAACCACCGCGGCATCGCGAGTGATGGCGGGTGACTCGGTTCGCCAGCACTCAGCGCCACTGAATCTGGCTTCGGACGGTGCCAGCGTGACTCCCATGTCATTTTTAGACGATGTCGAAGATCAGGTTCTGTTGCAATTGTTGAAGGGCGAACACCCACAAACCATCGCTGTAGTTCTAGCCTCCATCCGTCCGGAACAGGCGGGGCGAATCTTGCCCCAGCTAGATGCACGAACGCAGACCGAAACACTTCACAGGATCGGTCGTTTGGATGGATTCCCGGATGCGGCGATCACCGAAGTCGCCGAACATTTCAAGCAACGAATTGTCGAACAAACGAATCTTCAAACGGCCTCGCCCGGGCGGAACGCCTTGGATGCGATTCTGGCAGCCATGCCCGCACAGGCAAGTTCGCAGTCCAACCATAGCGTGGCAACCGCTGTACAGCCGACTCAAGCACCACCCCCGGCGGTCTTTCCTTCAGCGGATGAACCGCAACAAGATCTGGCTCATAAGATCCGCCTAGCAGAGCACACTCTTCCCGACACGATCGACGAGGGTGGTGACGATCACCAGCACCACCCTTCGGTTCGCCCGGCAAGCTCAAGAGGAACAGCGTCTGACCGGTCAACCTCAGGCGGACGAAACAACCCATCGCCATTGCATTCGACCGATTCGATCCACAATCACTTACAGACAATGGCGGCGGCTAAGCTGTGCGAAGCACTAGGCCGAGTCGATACTCGGGTGGCAATGTTGGCACTCTGCGGGCTGCCCAGTCATACCGCTGATGCGGCGCTTGCTATCTTGCCGAAGGCCGAAGCCAAACGGGTCCGCCAAGCCATAAATTCGCTCGGTTCGTTGAACTTGCGCGACATTGACGACGCCAAGGAAGCGGTCGCCCGCGCGTCGATGGCCAAACGACAACGCGCACCACTGGCTGCGTAATGCGTAATAGGGATTCGGTGCGATGGCATTTGTGCTAAAGAACAAAACGGTCACTGAAAAGTCTGCTGCGGCGCGCGATGTCTCGGGCTTGGCTGGATTCAATCTGAATGACTTGGCGGACGAAGGTCGCAGTCAATTGGACCTATGTCGCGTCAAGGTCCGCCAGATGTTGGAAGACGCTGAAAATGAAGCGGAGGCGATTCGCAAGGACGCCGAACGACGCGGTTACCAGGCAGGTGAAGAAAGAGCGGCGGTCGACGCCGACAAAAAACTACAGGCTGCCGCCGAAGCTCGTGCGAAGGAAAGTCTGGAACTGATTCGCCAAGCCGTTGCCCAACTCCATCAAACTCACCAAGCATTGGATGCAACAGTACACCGATGTGCTAACTCGCACTGCCTTAGCGGCGGCCGAACGGATTGTCAGGAAAAGGCTTGATCGATGAACCAGAAATCTTGGTTCAGTGGGCGGCTGATGCGGTTCGCAGCACGCGTGCTGCCAGCCGTTTGGCCGTGGCGGTTCATCCAGAATCATTGGCCCAGCTAGGACCGGATTTCGACAAGCTGTTGGCCTCCCCCGATCTTCCCGAACAAACCCACGTCGAACCGGACGAATCGGTCGACCGTCACGGCGTTGTGGTTCGGCAGCTAGGTGGCAGTATTGATGCTGGCCTGCTCGCGCAACTCGATCGTCTGCAGGAGTTGTTGTCGTGACGTCCCAGGCAACGCCAGAAACCTTCGCATTCGAACCACCACCGCTTCCCGACCTGGACTTGATTGAAGAAACCATTTCCGGCTTCACCACCAATCGAGTCACTGGGCAAGTCGCGGCAGTGGCGGGCGAATCGATCGAGATCGAAGGGATGACCGCACCGATCGGCGCGATCTGCGAAATCGAGTCATTGGGCGACGGACCAAAAAGATGTCAAGTGATTGGCTTTCGTGGCGTGCGACCGATCCTAGCACCGTTGGAAAGACTGCAATCTGTTGCCGCTGGTGATCACGTCAGGATGATCAGCACGACTCTAAATATTCACGCAGGCGATGGCCTGTGCGGCCGAGTGATCGATGCCTTTGGCCGGCCACTTGACGATCGTGAACTTCCGCGTGACCTATCTGTTTACAACGCCAATCGTCAACCTCCGGAATCATTGGATCGTCCACCGATCGATCAGCCCTTGCAGACGGGTGTGCGCGCGATCGACGCCATGCTGACCTGTGGGCGTGGTCAACGACTTGGAATCTTTGCTGGATCTGGAATCGGCAAAAGCACGTTGTTGGGCATGCTGGCGCGCGGCAGCAATGCGGATCGCATCGTGATTGGGATGGTCGGTGAACGAGGACGTGAAGTCCAAGATTTCCTAAAACGCTCTCTGGGCGAGCAAGGATTCGCGCGCAGCGTAGTCGTCGTCGCAACGAGTGATCGACCAGCTTCGCAACGGGTGGCCGCGGCGTGGACCGCGACAGCCATCGCCGAAGCCTTCCGCGACCAGGGTAAGAACGTTCTGCTGTTGATCGATTCGGTGACTCGATTCGCCACCGCGCAACGAGAACTTGGCTTGGCTGCGGGAGAGCCACCGACGACGCGCGGATACCCGCCCAGTGTGTTCAATATGCTTGCCGCGTTTGGTCGAACGAGCCGGGCGGACTAAACAGGGATCCATCACAGCTTTCTATACCGTCTTGGTCGAAGGCGATGACAACAACGAACCGATCGCCGACGCGCTGCGCGGACTGTTGGACGGACACATCGTACTCAGCCGATCCCTGGCCTCGGAATCTCACTGGCCACCGATCGACATCCTGGAAAGTCTCAGTCGCCTGCAGCCTCATCTGGTCCAGCCCGATATCAATCAGCGCTGTTGCATCAGCCAGACGACTGTTGGGCGACTATCGAGATAACCGCGACTTGATCTCGATTGGCGCCTATCGCCGTGGAAGTGATCCAGACGTTGATATGGCAATCGCAGTACGCGATCCATTGAATGAATTCCTTCGACAATCTGCTGATCAGCTGGTATCGCTAAAGGAATCTCAATCGCAACTGGTGCAATTGATCAGCAACGTCGCTACGGCGGCCGAACTGGCCCGCAACAATCAGGCGATTGCGAACACGCAACAGGCGAACGCCGCTCAGGCTAATCAGACATTGGGCGGCCCGGGATCGGCAAATTCAGCGACCACGGCTCCTAACCAGACCGCCAGGTAAGGGGTTGGAAGCATGTCGTTTCAATTTCGATTCGCAACGCTGCTACAACTTCGTCGTCGGACTAGAGATGAAGCGGGCGCCGATCTTGGCAAGGCAAATGAGGCGATTTTACGGATTGACGAACAAACCGAATCGTTGATGGCGGAACGGTCCGTGATGTTGGAACAGGCAGGCAAAGCACGAATCGGTTCAGTATCGATCGATTCCATCCTGTCGCAAGGTCGATATGACATGCAACTACAAGCCGATATGCAATCGCTCCGTGAAACCCGAGCCAAGTTGGCAGAAGAACTGCTGCGCCGACAACAACGACTGATCGAAGCGGAAGCGGATGTCAAAAGGTTCGAGCGTCTGAAAGAGCATGAATGGAAAGTCTATCGCGCCGAGCAACAGAAGCTTGAACAAGCGGAAGCTGACGAATCGGCGGCAACACGCTATATGATGGAGCGGCGAAAACGATGATCGCGAAACTGTTTGGTGCCTTCGGTGCTTTCTGCGTTGCCACCGTGCTGACTCAATTCATTCTGTTTGGCTACTTCTTGACTCGTGGCAGCGTCAATGGTGACACGGCGACCAAAGTCGTTGCCTTGTTGAACGGAATTGATATCACGGGTAATCGACTGCAACAAATCATGCGGGCAGGTGAAGATCGCGAGCAACCCGATTTTGATGACATCCTTGAAGCCAGGAAAATGGAAAGCTTCGATATGGATGTTCGGTTGCGTAGCCAAAAAAACTATCGAGATGAATTGGCGACGATGCTAGCGGAAATCAAAGATGAAGGCTCACGTCTGGACGAAAGACTGGCCGATTTTCGCGCCGACATGGACGAGATCTCACAAAGTGCGAAAGAAAAGGGCATTCTTGAGGTCCAACGCACATTACAGTCGCTCGATCCCGTGCAAGCAAAAGAGCAGTTGCTGATAATGTATGACGATCGAAAGAATTGATGACGTCGTCACAATCGTTAAAGGTCATGTCCTCAGAAAAACGATCAAGCGTACTAGGAGAATTTGTTGGCGAACGAGAAGCTGAAAAGCTAGCAGAGATTCTTCGCCGGATCGGCGAAGGAATGCCGACAACAACTCTGATCGAAGAAACACGCGCGGGTCTCTGATCCGTCGCAACAATGCTCCGTGTAAGCATGCTTTCGAGCTGATACACACTAGGTCTGGGGGGATCTAAAAATGAGCGATCTGCGAACGACCGGCTCGCGCGCACCAGCAGCGCCGATTTCTGCACTTGCTGGTGGTAGGCTTCAATCGCTCTCGCGTGGCGGCTTTCGATTTGGCGATTCTGATCAGTTGGTCGACGCATTTGCCGAAGTCTTTGCACGCATGGCGATCGCAACGCCCCCAACGGTCCAATCAGAACCGTCAGCTACACACGTCCAGCATGACGACGACCAAACAAGCGATGAATCGATCGATTCGAATGGACAAGAGTCAAGCGATCAGCAGCCCGAACAAGAATCTGTTTCGCAGGCGAACCAAAATGCCGCCTTGGCTGACGAACAATCGATCGCAACCCATCCGTTGACGGGAAGTCGTGAAACTGATTCGGAAACAGAGTCGTTGCCCGACGAAGCGGTCGTCGATGAGGCAGTGTTGAACGATGCAGAATTGACCCCAACCGATACAGAATCTGCTGACCGCCAGCATCGTGGCGAATTTGTGGTCGTCGAGAAAAAGGCTCCGGCAGCAACGACGCAATCGGCCGAAACGACCCAGCAGAATGTCGCCGCGGTAGCGGCCGAAGATCCGACGGCTTCAATCAGACGAGATTCGCAAGCGAACAAGAACGCCAATCTGGCCACACAGGAATCGCCGGTTTCCGAGGCGAAAACCACAACCGATTCGGATTCAGTGATTCGTTCGCCGTTGGAAACAGAATCAACAGACCTGTCCGCCGAACAATCGGTCGAATCCCAAGCCGAGCGCGCGCCGAAGCGAACCAAACGCCAGCAACATCTTGACGAAAATCGGGACCATCACCGCTCGCGGTCACCCGTCAATGAGCAACAGAGCACGACACAACGATCGACGATCGATGGTGCCGTCGCCGAACCAGCGATTTCGGCAGAATCCAGACCTTCCCAGCCGCAGCAGCCGGTCGCTCGAGAGGCCAATTCAGCCATCCATGCTATTCAGAATGCCGCGAATCAAAGTGGTCTCGCTCGATCCAACGCCACGCCGACTGGTTCTTCTTCGTCCGAATCCCGTATGGCGAACAATACGATGCAGCCAGCCGAGGCAAATCGAGTGGATCCGGGCAAACTTCGTGAAACAGCGGGCGCGAAACAGAACACGACCGATACAACGGCACGAATCAAATTGGTTCAGCGTGTCAGTCGCGCGTTCCAACATTTGGGGGCCGATGGCGGCATGGTCCGTTTGCGATTGGCGCCCGCCGAATTAGGCTCAGTTCGAGTCGAGATGCGAGTCAACAAACAATCTGTTCGTGCTCGAGTCGTAGCCGAGACCGAACAGGCCAGTGCCATCCTGCGCGAACACTTACCCGATCTGAGAACTCGACTTGAATCGTTTGGCATGCAGGTCGAACAGATCGAGGTTGAAACAGAAGCCAATAGCGATCAGACCGAATCGCCATTGGATCGCGAACCGCAGCAACGCCAAGACCGGCGACATTCTGCTGAGCGGGACGGTCTTGATCGCCGCCAGCAAGATCAAGCAAGAGGCGAATCAAAGCGGACGACAGTGCATCCTTCGGCACTGCAACCTTCGCTAGCAACGCACAGCGTCGATCTTCGCCTGTAGGCAAGTTCTGCACTTGATGGATCTCGCGAATCGTTTCTAGTGATCCCGGGTCGCCCAAAGTCTTGGCGACTTCCAGTACAAATCGCCTTGCCGTGAACGACGTGCAAAGACTACGACACTAAGTACGTTCGTCTGTTAGCTCCGATCCCACAGCTCCCTGCTTTGCCATGTCCCAGATCTCACAAGCCGGAACGACGAATTTCACAGCACAAGAGTCGGCTGGGCAAGCTGGTGGATCGGCTGATGCGTATAGCGACATCGACATTGACGAATTTCTGGCGCTGATGATTGCGGAGCTGCAAAACCAAGATCCCCTTGATCCGATGGACAATAGCGAAATGGTCCAACAGATTGGTCAAATTCGCGAAATTGGTGCCACGGATCAACTGACAAATACGTTGTCCAATTTGGCATCCAGCCAAGACTTGGTGACCGCTAGCAGCTTGATCGGCGAACAAGTAACCGGATTGGCCCAGGACGGCAGTCCAGTTGATGGCATTATCGATCGAATCACGGTTGAAACAGATCCGGAAAGAGAATGAGCGATCGATCAAAGTTCACGTTGGTGGAAAGACGATGAGTATCAAGAACATTCGTGAAATACAAACTGGGCAAACTTTGCCGGTTGATGGCACGGTCGAGGAAACCACTTAGTGGTTGCCTAGCCTGAGTCCGACCAAGTTTCCCAGTCACCTCCCTGGGAGATCTTGTCGATGGGACTCACATCTGCTCTGACCACGGCTCTAACCGGCTTGAGCGCCGCCGAAACGCAAATTGACGTTATCGGTAACAACCTGGCCAACTCTCAAACGGTCGGTTTCAAGTCGTCGGACGTTGTCTTTGCAACACAGTTCTTGCAAACCTTGTCGCTCGGGGCGTCGCCGACGTCGGACAATGGGGGCACCAACCCAAGGCAGATCGGTCTGGGTGTCCAGGTTGCCGAAATTGCTGCCAACCACAATCAAGGCACGATCGAAATCAGCAGTAGCTCATCAGACTTGGCGATTCAGGGTGATGGCTTCTTCATCGTCGAAGGGGCCGCGGGCGAACGACTGTATACTCGCAATGGCATTTTCAAGCTGAATGCGAATGCCGAACTCGTTTCGTCAACCGGCGAACGATTGTTGGGATACGGTGTAGATGATCAGTTTCGTCTGCAAGAATCGACGCTGGTACCTTTGCAAGTTCCGCTGGGAACCGAAAGCATTGCCAAGGCGACTGAGAACGTCACCTTCGAAGGAACGTTGACACCGGAAGGCGACTTGGCACACGTTTCGCAGGTCATCCAATCGCTGAAACTGGGTGACGCGCAAGTGCCACAGCCTGATTCATCGGGTGTAACCATTGGATCGGCGCCCCTGTCCGACGACAGCGCCGATCACGGTCAATACTGGCGGCATCGGAACGCTTGGGGCCGGAACGTACCAGTACCGCGTGGCGCTGGTGGACACGGCGGGTAATGAAGCGACACCCAGCAGCCCGATCACCGCGACGGTCGGAGCTACAGGTCAGATTGAGCTGGGCAATTTGCCCTCCGAAGGATCGGGAAACTACCCCGATGTAAACGTTTACCGTACAGGTCCCAACGGAACCGACTTTTTCTTTCTTGCCACAACCGCCGCTGGGAGCACGTTCACCGACAATGGAACGACTCCATTGACGGCAACGCCTTTGAATGATGCGACACTGACTGGTAACTACACCTACATGGTGACCTATCAGCAAAACCGGCGAAGTCGAAAGTCGGCCGAGTGCTCTGATCGGACCGCAAAATGTTTCCGGCGGTCGGATCACATTGAACAACTTTCCCACGCCGCCGGTGCCAACCGGAACAGACGGCTTTCCTGCCTACGATGAAATTCGGATCTATCGCAACTTGGCAGGTGACCAAAACAACTTCTACTTGGTCGATACGGTTGCACCAGGCGAAATATTCACCGATTCGCAGTAGTGATGCCGACATCGCGGACCTGGATGTGCCTGGCAACAAATTGATTGATTTGGAAGGCCCAACGATCAACAGCGCAACGTTACTGACCGACGTGCTGAAACGAGACGGACTGACTTACCAACACGCCTTTGAAATCGGCACGCTAAGCTACGCCGGCCGCAAAGGTGGTCGCGCGTTGGGAACGAAAGAGCTTGAAATCACAGCGACTTCGACAGTCCAAGACTTCATCGATTTCGTTGAAGACGCTTCCGGAATCCAAAGCTTGCAACTGGATTCGCAAAACCCGATCTTGGCTTCCGAGAACAATATCCCCGGTGAATCGGGTGACTTGATCCCTGGCGGCTACATCGACCGATGGTTCATTTCGGTTTGTTAGCAACACCGGTGAACTGAACGGACTGGATATCGACCTGGCCGCGTTTCGCATCGAGACGGCCGACGGCGAAATTCTGTCACCAAATCTTGGGTTCGGTGTGTTGCAGGAAGCCGAGGGTCAAAGCGCCGCGAGTGACTTTATCGTTTACGATTCACTGGGTGTGCCGATCAACGTTCGTGTTACCGCGGCCTTGGAATCTCGTACCGACGAAGAAACCATCTATCGATGGTACGCGGACAGCCCTGAGAACTCGACGCAAGGTGGAACCGATATCGCTGTCGGAACCGGATTGCTTCGATTCGATGGCAACGGCAACTTTGTCAGTGCATCGAATTCACGAATCGCGATCAATCGGCAGGGAATCCCAAGTGTTTCACCTTTGCAGTTTGACATGGACTTTGGATTGGTCTCCGGCTTGGCAACCCAAGACGCCACACTAGCCGCGACCCGGCAAGACGGCAGTGAACCGGGCGTGTTGAACAGTTTTGTGATCGGTGAAGACGGCACGATCCGTGGTGTCTTTAGCAATGGTGTAACCCGCGACTTGGGACAACTTCAACTGGCCCGGTTTGCCAATCCCGTTGGTTTGGAAGCACGTGGCTTGAACATGTTTGCCAAAGGGATCAACACCGGCTTGCCCGTGCAGGGTGGTCCGGGTGAAAACGGCATCGGTAGTGTGATTGGTGGGGCTCTGGAGTTGAGCAACACCGATATCGGACAGGACTTGGTCGAATTGGTCCTAGCCAGCACTCAGTACCGTGGCAACAGCCGAGTGATCACGACCAGCCAGCAACTCTTGGACGAGCTTCTGAACCTGCGTCGATAGTGGCGGGAGGCAATCCCAAACGTAGCTACGCTCGTCAGAGCGTGGCCGCGGAACCGATCACCGTCTGGCGACGGTAGCTACGGGGCATACAATCTCTGTCTTGTCATTCTGTCAAGACTCTCGCTCCCTCGCTTCCACCCGCAGTTATGGCCAAAGCACCGAAGACCGCGATCCAACCGACTCGCCAGCAAGACTACCCCGAGTGGTATCAGCAAATCATCAAGGCTGCTGACCTGGCGGAAAACTCTCCCGTCCGCGGCTGTATGGTGATCAAGCCATGGGGGTACCGACTGTGGGAAAACATGCAACGTGCGCTGGACGACATGTTCAAAGCGACGGGGCATCAGAATGCCTACTTCCCGCTGTTCATCCCGATGAGCTTCTTGGAAAAGGAGGCCGAGCATGTGGAAGGTTTCGCCAAAGAATGCGCGGTCGTTACCCATCATCGACTGGAACCTGATCCTGAGGGCGGCTTGCGACCGGCCGGCAAACTCGAAGAACCACTGATCGTTCGCCCGACAAGTGAAACGATCATTGGGGCAACTTATGCCAAGTGGGTGCAAAGCCATCGCGACCTGCCGATCTTGATCAATCAATGGGCCAATGTGGTGCGTTGGGAGATGCGAACACGAATGTTCCTGCGGACTGCCGAGTTTCTGTGGCAAGAAGGGCATACCGTGCATGCTACGAGCGAAGAAGCGATTGAGGAAACCGAGCGAATGATCGACGTCTATGCCGACTTTGCTGAAAACTGGATGGCGATGCCGGTCATCGTCGGTAGCAAGACCCCGGCCGAACGATTTCCAGGTGCGGTCGAAACGCTTTCCATCGAAGCAATGATGCAGGACCGTAAAGCCCTTCAGGCTGGCACGAGCCACTTCTTGGGTCAAAACTTTTCACGCGCACAAGAGATTGCCTACCAAGCCGAAGATGGTGAGCGCAAATACGCCTGGACGACAAGCTGGGGCGTTTCCACCAGGCTGGTTGGCGCATTGATCATGACTCACAGCGACGATGATGGCCTGGTGCTTCCGCCGCGACTGGCGCCCTCGCAAATCGTTATCCTGCCGATTTACCGCGACGACGGGCAACGGGCGAACCGTCATGGCTTATGTCGATTCGTTACGAAATGAACTCGCGGCTCAGCAGTACGCTGGCGCGCCGCTGCGGGTCGAGATTGATGATCGGGATATCCGCGGTGGCGAAAAGAAGTGGCACCACGTCAAACGAGGAGTACCAATCCGACTAGAAATTGGTCCCAAAGATATTGAGCAGAACAGTGTCTTTATGGGTCGCCGTGATCATCCCAAAAGCCAGGGAATCGGCCGCGATGAATTGGTGGCGACCATTGCTACCACGCTGGCTGAAATGCAACAAGGCCTACTCGACTGTGCGAAACAGCATCCGCGAAAACCACTCGACCGAGATTTCGAACGAATCAGATTTCCGCGACTTCTTCAGCTCTAAAAATGAGCATGAGATTCATGGCGGTTTCGCTCACTGTCACTTTGCCGACGAAAACGTTCTAGAACCGCTACTGAAAGAGCTAAAAGTTACGGTACGCTGCATTCCTCGCGACCAGAATGACGGCCCGGCACATGCTTCTACAGCGGCAAACCGGCTGAGCAAAAAGCGATCTTCGCCAAAGCCTATTGAATCTCTGTGGTGGCCGCAACAAATCAAACTCAGCGCCGCAAGGCTTTCCTTAACAATTGGTTCATCGGACCTGGCGGTTGGTAACCAACCCGTTGTTCGATGATCTTTCCTTGGGGAACGCCGATCAAGGTCGTTGGGTAGCTGGCCACCTTGATGCGGCTCAGCACCCGCGAATTGTTTCTGGGTGTTAATCGGATCGCTACGAAACCTTTTGCCAGTCGCTGGCGAATCGTTTCGTTGCACCAGGTATCCCGCTTCATTGCTTCGCAATACTGGCAATGATCGCTGGTGATGTAAATCACCATCGGTACGCCGCGTCGTCGCGATTCTTCCCAGCCGGAATCTAGCGATTCATGCCAAACGACCGCTGTTTGTTCGACCGCCTCTCCATCGCGAAGAGTTGGGCATCTCAGCAACGCAAAATGGGCTCGACAACAGGGCAACTCCAGCCCCCATCCAAACCATGATTCGATTCACGGTGCCTGCTCCGTTGATCCAATTGAATAGGTGAAAAGACTCTCGCGCAACCTCTATCCAGAGACCGCAAGAGCGGGAAACTAGGCGTTTCAGGCAGTTCTGGCAAGCCGCCTGCGTAGCGGGGATGGATACCGGCCGCTGGGGTCTGCCACAGAAGCGTCTTGGGAATCAGTGCGATTTCTCGTAAATCGCCGTCAACAACGACTCCGTATCTTTGAATTTTTTTCCGCTGGCGATCACGCCATCGATCAATTTCCGGGCGTCTGATTCGCTATGTCCCAACGCAATCAGTGCATCGTAGGTTTCGGCGACGACCTCTGATCCACCCTTCGACAATCTCCCCGGCAGCCTTCTCGTCGACCATCAAGGCGAACCTGGGCATCTTTCTTCGCAGTTTCGCGATCACACGTTCGCTGGTCGCCGGACCGATACCGGGCAGGGCAGAGAGACCTTTGGCATCCTGACCTTCGATCAACAGAGCCAGTTCTTTGACCGGTCGAACCATCGCCCGCAGCGCCTTCTTAACACCAACACCATCGACGCTACAAAACAGATCGAAGAACTGGCGTTCTGGCTCGGTCATGAAGCCGATCAAGTCGCGGCGTTAAACGACCGCCGCCCTGTGCGTTGCCTTCGATGTAGTCGAGGGTGTGCAGTCGAGTCGATTCGCCGACATGAGCTTGCAGTTGCCGGCGTGTGTAGTCGGCTACCAAGACTTCGTATTCAAACGGTACCGCTTCAATGGTTACAGATGTTTCGCCAACATGAAGCAGTTTGCCGGTGATGGTGATGATCAAGTGGTTTTTCCTTCCAAACGTTCCTGATTGTTCCGGATCTTTCGATGCTGAACGGCGCCACGCGGCTAAACAAGATTGTCCAAAGCAGAACCAGTTCCCAGATGATGCCCGCAGATCGCAATCGCCAGCGCATCGGCAACGTCGGCCGGTTCGGGAACGCTGGTCAGTCCGAGCTGCATTTTGACGGCCGACTGAATTTGATGCTTCGGTGCGCGGCCATTTCCCGTCATCACCTTCTTGACTCGTGTGGGTTCAAAGTGAGCAACTTCGATTCCCGCTTGGCCGGCCGCCAAACAGATCACACCACGAGCGTGTCCCATCAAGATCGCCGTTCGTGGACGATCGTAGTGCGAAAACAATTGTTCTAACGCCATCAAGTCGGGCCGATGAGCTTCGATCACTTCTGTGACGCCGGTAAAAATCTCGTTCAGTCGATTCTCGATCGTGTCTTTGGCTCGGCTTCGGACGATCCCTGCTTCGACCAGCCGCACTTTCATTCCGTCGACTTCGACGACTCCGTAGCCAGTCGTATTCAATCCTGGATCGATGCCCAGAATTTTTCTGGGAGCTCACGAACTGCGTTCCCAACTGGTGCCTTCTTTCTTGTCCAGCAAGGCGACGCCGAGGCCGGCAAGGCGATCGCGAATAGCATCGCCGGTCGCGTAGTCCTTTCGCTCGCGGGCTTCCTTGCGAAGATCAATTAGCAAGTGCATGACGCTATCCAGCAGCTGGCGTCCGCTTCATCGCCGCCACCCCTCGAACAACTGGCTTGACGAACAGCCCTAGAACGCTGGAAAGCTCTCGAATCACGGTAGCGGCGGCGACCAGGGACTGCGGCGGCCGGACTGTCCGGGCCAGCACCGGGAGCCAATCCGCTTTGATCGATGTGACGGTTCAGCTGTCGCAACGAATCAAACAGCACGCTGATGGCCAAACCTGAATTGAAATCATCGTCCATCGCGGCGAGAAATTTCTCGCGGCCAGCGTGGATTTCTTTCAACAGCGGATCGTCGCCGGGATCAAAGTCGCCGGCATCGCGAGTTGTCGCTGGTTGCAAAGCGTAGAACTCCTGACCGGTAATCTCGGCGAACCGGTCAAAGAACCGATAGAAGGCTTCCAACGATGTGCCGGCTTCTTGCAATCCTTCTTCGCCATAAACGATCGTGCTGCGGTAGTGCGTGCGTAGCAAAAAGAACCGGATCCGTTCGCCAGTTTGTTTGCGGATCAAGTCGGACAAACCGCCGGCACCTTTGCTCCGGCTGATCTTCCCGGCCGCTGCTTCTTCGACCGACTGTTGGTCGGCGTTGTCACGATCGCTCTTACCACCGATCTTTCCTTTTTCACCTGCACGCATCAGACCATTGTGCATCCAGTACTTGACCATCGGCGCGCCGTGGCAGCAACTGCTTTGTGCGCGCTCGTTTTCATGATGCGGAAACATCAGGTCCAGCCCGCCACCGTGAATATCAAAAGTGTCTCCTAGGATTTCATGACTCATCGCTGAACATTCGATATGCCAACCAGGTCGTCCCGGTCCCCAGGGACTCTCCCAGGCAATCTCGTCACCCTTGGCACTCTTCCAAAGCGCAAAGTCCCCTGGCGAACGTTTTTGGCTGCCGCACCGCCACCTTCGCCCTGTTGGTCATCGATGCTGCGATTGGAAAGTTGACCGTAGTTCGGATCCTTGGCAACGTCGAAGAAGACATCGCCGTCAACCGCATAGGCATGGTCCTTTTCTTCCAAGGTTTGGATGAAGCTGATAATCTGCGGCATGTGGTCAGTCGCCCGTGGCAAATGATCAATCTGATTGACGCCTAGTTCTTTCAGGTTCGCCAAATAGTCGGCCGTCATCTCGCAAGCGATCTGACTCATCGGCACGCCACGCTCGCGACTCTTCGCGATCAGTTTGTCATCGACGTCGGTGATGTTGACCACCCAAGTCACGTCGTAGCCGCTGTAACGCAAGTAGCGTTTGACCGTATCAAAAATCACTGGTCCGACCATGTGACCAATGTGCGATTCGGCATAAACGGTCGGACCGCACAGATAGATTCCGACTTTGGGCGGACGCAGCGGCAAGAACGGTTCCTTGGTCTTGCTAAGCGTGTTGTAAACGCGAATGTCGGGCTTGGTGGTGGTTGAGTTCGGTGTCATTTCAGCGGCGGCTGCGGTGCTCATGATTCCGGTTCGTTGCAATTCCATGATTCTCGGGATCCGTAAATGGTCCTGACCGGCGGATTATAGAGAAGAAAGGCGAAACAGAGGTAGGCCGGAACAACGTGTTAACCGGCAGGTCCTGTACCGACTGACCTGAGCGGGTGCCGAAGTGGACCCATGCCCGAGTGGACCCGTGCTCCACTTGGAACGGGGTTAGCTGGCAAATACCAACACAACCACGCGAGCGGCGATCGCTTCGGCGTGTCCGATCGGGCCGATTCCCTCACCGGTCTTCGCTTTGATGCTGATTCGATCGGCTGATGACATCAACCAATCCGCTGATCGACTTCCTTCATCAAATCGATATGGGGTGCCATCTTGGGACGTTCGGCCAAGATCACGCAATCCAAATTGACGATTTCCATTTGATGCTTTCGCAACCGCCGCATCGCCTCGCGCAGAAAATCGGCACTGTCCCGGGCTCGATTCTGCGGATCGTTGTCGGGAAACAGTCGGCCGATATCCTGCCTCGGCAACCGATCCCAAAATGGCATCAGTGATCGCGTGCAACAACACATCGGCGTCACTATGGCCGATCGCATGAACTTCGGCCGGAACGTCGATCCCGCCAATTCGCAGCGGACCGCCGTTACCGAGTCGATGAGAATCGAAGCCGAGACCAACGCGAAAGGGAGGGATAGATGGAGGCATGGATCATTGACGTGGAACAGACAGGATGGATGGAACGATTTCTTTGGCTCGCGACGGTAGCACGCCGAGCCGATCCGCAAACGAAGATACGTCAAATCGAATCCCGCCAACAGCCAGCCATCGCCACGTCATGTCGATCATCGAAGTCCGCCAACTGACCAAGTCTTACCGCGTCTACAAGAAACGCGAAGGTCTGCGGGAAAGTCTGCGCGGGCTGTTTCACCGCGAATACAGTGAAGTCGAAGCGGTTCGCGGAATCGACCTGGATGTCCAGCCGGGCGAATTCGTGGCCTTTCTGGGTCCCAACGGGGCCGGAAAAACGACCACGCTGAAACTGCTAAGCGGCGTGATCAATCCGACCAGTGGCGACGCCACCGTGATGGGATTCACACCCTGGCAACGAAAAAACGACTACCGTCGCCGATTCGCTTTAGTGATGGGCCAAAAAAATCAACTGTGGTGGGATCTTCCGGCACAGGAATCGTATCGCCTTGCATCAACAGATCTACGGCATTCCATCGAGCAAGTTTCGATGCCACGATGGCCGAGCTGACCGAATTGCTGGATGTCGGACGCTTGCTAAACCAACCCGTCCGCGAACTGTCACTGGGCGAGCGGATGAAGATGGAATTGATTGCGGCTCTGTTGCATAGCCCTGATGTTCTGTTTCTAGACGAACCGACAATCGGTTTGGACGTGATCGCACAGCACAACATTCAACAGTTTCTACGCTACTACCAAGAAAAACGCAAAATCACGATTTTGTTGACCAGTCACTACATGAAAGACGTCGCTGCGCTATGCCAACGCGTTGTTATCATCGCTGGCGGACGTATCGAGTACGACGGATCGCTGGCGGGCATCATCGACAAGTTTTCCGGTCACAAGGAAGTCACGCTGCAGATCGGCGACGGACATGAACCGGACTTGTCGCGATTTGGTGAAGTCTTGGAACAGACTTGGCCGCGCGTCCGAATGCGCGTCGACCGCGGCGAGGTCCCGCGAATCTTGGCCGAAGTCCTCCGGGATCATCCGATTGAAGACGTATCCGTCGAAGACGTGCCGCTAGAACAAGTGATCGCTGAACTGTTTCGCGAAACCAGCGAGAAAGCAGCCGACAAATTCTTGGCCTAACAGGAAGTCTGGCGACTTGCAACTTCACAGCACACTCAATGCGGGGCAACCGGAATCGACTGTTTAAGAATGAGTTGTGGAGAACCCGACCGCCTAGCAGTTTGATCGTAGATGACTTGATGGCCGACAAGCTTTCTGCTTGCGGACGCAAAGGTACTCAGCCGCAGGGGTCCACCCCGGGAAGCGAAATCGCGACGCAGCCATTGGCCGACTTGTCCCGTGCCACTTGCAATCACTACTTTTACCAACTCGAAATCCAGCGGGCGATCTTTCGATACTGAAAACTGGGAACCGCCCAAAATCACTGGATTTAACTGTTAGGGATCCTGTTCTGGTTCGGCCCACACTCGGGGTTCGTCATCGACCCAATCGACGTGTATCAGGCTCGGATTGCAGCAGACTGGGCAGTCTTCCACATAGCTTTGCGAGTGCCCGCCGGTGGGATCGAGCGGGATCACGATTTCTTCGCCGCAACTATCGCACACGTAAGTTCCTTCGGTATCCATTGAACCCTACAATCCTGCAACCATATAATCTTGTTCACCTAAGCCTGACTTCCGTGCTCCTCCCTAAATTCTACCGTCATGACTGGCCTCATGGATCCGACGACGTTATTGACCAGATTCGGCTTGTCCAGTTTTCGCCCTGGACAACGCGACGTGGTCGACGCAATCGCCGATGGAAAAGATGTCATGTGCGTCATGCCGACGGGCGGCGGAAAGAGCTTGTGTTATCAGCTGCCTAGCCTCGCTCGCGATGGCACAACGATCGTCGTCTCTCCGCTAATCGCGCTGATGAAAGACCAGGTCGACTCGCTGCAACAGCTTGGCATTGCGGCGAAACTGATCAACAGTTCGCTAACCGCAAGTGAACAAGCCGATGTGATGCGGGAAATGTCCGAAGGCCGGTTGGACTTGGTCTATGTCGCCCCAGAGCGACTACGCAATGGTCGTTTCTTGGAGGCGATCGTCTCGGCCAATGTCACACTACTGGCTGTCAACGAAGCCCACTGTGTGAGCGAATGGGGGCACGATTTTCGACCCGACTATTCGCGGCTTGGTCGATTTCGCGATCGTTACCTAGGGGGTGTCCAAACGATCGCCTTGACCGCTACCGCGACGCCGATGGTGCGAGATGACATCGCAGCGTTGCTGGAGCTGAAATCGCCCACCGTTTTCGTCACAGGATTCGCCAGAACCAACTTGCATTTTAGCGTTACCCACGCCAAATCTGACCAAGACAAGAACGATCGACTGGCCGAGTATCTGAAATCTCAACAAGGGTCGGGAATCATCTACGCTGCCACTCGTAAGCGGTGCGAAGAATTGGCTGAGTGGTTGCCGGAGAAAGCCAGGCGTCCCATCGGCGTTTACCACGCGGGGCTGGAACCCGATCAACGACGGCGTGTGCAAGACGAATTCATGTCGGGAAGACTTTCGGCGATTGTCGCGACGAATGCGTTCGGCATGGGGATCGACAAAGCAGACATTCGATTCGTCGCCCACTACAACATCCCTGGATCACTGGAAGCCTACTACCAGGAAGCTGGCCGAGCCGGACGCGATGGCGAAACGAGCGACTGTTTGCTGCTATTTTCTTACAGTGATCGTTACATCCAAGAGTTCTTTATCGAGAATCGGTATCCATCTCGTGACACCGTCAAGAAAGTCTATGAGTTCCTGTTGTCTCGAGAAGAGGACCCGATCGAACTGACACTTGACCAGGTGCGTGAAGCGATCGATGCCAAGGATGGTAGCGAAGCAATCGGCACAGCTGAAACTCTACTGGCTCGCGCCGGTGTACTGAAGCGAATGGACAGCAACGCCAACTATGCGGTTGTACGAATCGATAGCGACGCACCAACGATGCTCGATTTCCTGCCGAAAGAAGCCAAGACTGCGCCGCAAAGTGATGATGGCGATTGAAAAAGTTGTCGGCAAACGACGTGGCGAAGATGTCTACGTTCGCCCTGCGCGGCTAGTTGAACTGGCTGACGTGGAACGCGAGCAACTGGTGCGAACCCTGCGCGAACTGAAAAAGCTAAAAGCCTTTGACTATATCCCTCCATTTCGTGGCCGAGCCGTCCATATTGTCCAGCGGGACGTTCCGTTTGAGATGTTGGAGATCGACTTTGCGGAACTAGAACGGCGAAAGCAGGCGGAATACGACAAACTGGAAGCCGTCATCGACTTCGCCCGAACCAGTGGATGTCGGCAACGGGTGATCCTAAACTACTTTGGCGAAACAGGTGGCGCGAACTGCGGCACCTGCGATCGATGTAAACCGGCTGATGGCTCCGTTGGTCGCGCGTCTGACGTTTCCGTCGCGGGCGAATTGAAAGGCGTCAACGCCGAATCGCTGCATCGCGGTGTCCAGGTTGTCTTGAGCGGCGTGACGCGGATGCACGGTCGCTTCGGTAAAACCATGGTCGCGCAAATGCTTTGCGGGTCGAAAAACAAGAAACTCCAGCAATGGAAACTGAATCGCCTGAGCACGTATGGATTGCTTTCCGTCCTAAGACAGACGGAAGTCGTATCGATCATGGACGCGTTGATCGAATCAGGCCTGCTGCAACAGAAGGAGGTTGATGATCGACGACCGACGTTGCACTTAACCGATAGCGGACGACGGGTAATGATGTCGCAGGACCCAATGCCAACGTCGTTAAGAATGCCATTCCCGTTGGCCAAGCGACTTGCGATCGCGGCGCGATCAATCGAATCGGGCGACGTGCAAACCGAATCGGCTGGGACCGACCGTAGCGATGATGACGAACTTGCGACAGCCGAAGCATCTGAACTCGTCGAACGACTGAAACGTTGGCGACGAAAGACTTCGGCGGCACTCGGTATTCCGGCTTATCGCGTCCTAACCAACGCGACGATTGACCGCATCGCGGAAATGATTCCAGAAACAACCGATCAGTTGGAAGCAATCCCAGGGATTGGGCCTGCCACGATGGAGCAATTTGGCTACGACATTGTCGAATTGATTCGTGAATCTGGTTCGGTCAGTGAGGCGGAGATCGCCACGCCAATCTCTGAGCAGGTCAATTCGAAAACGGATCGCTCAGCGGAACCGATTGTTGACGAGATCCGCCCGACTGATTCTGACGGAGTCGGTGACGACAAGATCGACGACACCTATTGGACTTTACGGCTGTTTCGCGATGGATATTCGGCCGATCAGGTCGCCGCCATTCGCCGCTGTGAAATTTCGTCACTGGTGGACGATCTGGCCCAGGCGCGGGCCGCCGGACACGAAATCGACAAAACTTGGATTGCCACCTCAGAGGCGATCGATAGGCTTTCGGACGGGAGACCGGCGACAAGAGTGGGCGGTTAGTCACTTTTCGACCAAGCCACTACAATTAGACAGGCCATGAACCCGAGCTCGCGCTCGGTACGCTGCGCCAGGGACGATCCTGGCCCACAATACCGCCCCAAAGGCAGGAAATGGAAAACAATTCCAATCACAACGAATCCGAACGACCGGGCTCAGATTCTCCGAAGAATCCACCCGATAATCGCCCTCAGGACGGCCGGCCCCAGCCGAGTCGGCGGGGCAATAACTCGCTACTGATCTTTCTGGTACTGGCTGCCGTCCTGGCATTGCTGTTCTACCAAAGTGATGCGCCAAGATCGTTGATCAAAGTCAGTGATTTTCAAGCGGAACTAGAAAAAGGGAATATCGCTGAAGTCAGTATCGGAGACCGCTACGTCTATGGCGATTTCAAGATTCCGCCAGAGCTACCAGCGTCAACAGAGGAAACTGCAAAGCCGAAAGAGGGCGAAAGTGCTGAGCCCAAGAAATTGTTGAAGGAATTCAGGTTCGTTCGATCCAACGACTCAGGATGGGTCGTCAACTTTGAAAAGCAGCTCAAGGCCAAGGGCATACCCTATTCGCATCAGCCGCCTGATGACACTTTGCAGATGTTGTCGCTGGTCGCGATGATTGGTCTGCCGCTGGCGATTCTGTTTCTGCTGTTCATGATGTTTCGCCGAACTCGCAGCGATTTGATGGGTGGTGGATTTCTGTCTGGATTCAGCAAGAGTCCCGCCAAACGATTCGAAGCGAATGAGAAGATCCGTAACTTTCGATGACGTCGCCGGGCTGGAAGGCGTCAAAGCCGACCTGCAGGAAATCGTTGAGTTCTTGAAGACGCCGGAGAAATTCCAGAAGTTGGGCGGTCATGTTCCCAAAGGCGTGCTGTTAAATGGACCGCCTGGGACGGGGAAAACACTGCTGGCGCGAGCGGTAGCCGGCGAGGCTGGAGTTCCGTTCTTTTCCGTCAACGGTAGTGAATTCATCCAAATGTTTGTTGGCGTTGGTGCCAGCCGGGTTCGAGATCTGTTCAAAACGGCAAAGGAACAAAGCCCGGCGATCATCTTCATCGACGAAATTGATGCTGTTGGCCGTCAACGCGGTGCCGGACTGGGTGGCGGGCATGACGAACGTGAACAAACGTTGAACCAGATTTTGGGCGAAATGGACGGCTTCACGGGTAATCAAGCCGTGATTGTCATTGCTGCGACCAATCGGCCCGACGTGCTTGATCCGGCTTTGCTGCGGCCTGGGCGATTCGACAGGCACGTCACTGTCGGCCGCCCAACCATGCGGGGCCGCGAAGCAATTTTCAAAGTACATGTGCGAGACGTTCCGTTGGCCGAGGACGTCGATCTGAAACGCCTTGCCGCTGGAACGGTCGGTCTGACCGGTGCCGACATTCGCAACATGGTCAACGAAGCTGCGCTGTGGGCTGCCCGGCAAGATAAAAAGATCGTTGACATGAGCGATTTCGACTATGCGCGCGACAAGATCTTGATGGGCGCCAAACGCGAAGAAGTTCTGCAAGAGGACGAAAAGGAAAAGACCGCTTATCACGAGGCTGGGCACACGCTTACCGCCTGGCATCTGGACGGAGCACATGTCGTTCACAAAGTGACCATTATCCCGCGAGGACGCGCGCTGGGAGTAACCCAGTATGTGCCGAACGAGGACCGACTGAGTGTCAGCAAGAAAGAGCTGGATCACCAATTGGTCGTGTTGTTGGGAGGTCGGGCAGCCGAAAAGATCATTTATAACGAGACCTGCGTTGGCGCAGAAAATGATCTGGAGCGTGCCACCGGCATCGCACGACGAATGGTCACTCATTGGGGTATGAGTCCAAAGATTGGTCCGGTCAGCTACAAGACATCCGATGAGGATCCATTCTTAGGTCGCGAGATTGGCCATTCCCGACAATTTAGCGAGCATACGCAAGAGTTGGTTGACGAAGAGGTCGCGAGGATCCTGCTAGAGGCTGATCAGAAAGCGGAACAATTACTCCGCGAACATCGCGCCGAACTGGAAACCATCACCAAAGCGTTATTGGAGAACGAAGAGCTGGGCGAGGCCGAGTTGACCAAACTGATTGGTCCTTCGATCCAGTCAAAAATGCGGAGCGAGAAGGATGCTCCCCCGGAAGGCCAGGTATTGGCGCCGAAAGCGCCGCCGAACACAGTCCAGATTCGGCCGTCAATCGCGGCGCCAAGACGCAATAGCCGGCTGCTGAAAATCGATCGATAGACGATGGGGAAGAAAAAGCGATCCAAACAACGCACCGATTTCAAGAAGAACCACCAGGGTCGCGTTCGCCAAGGAGATCTGACCAGAGATTTTCATGGTGGCAAACAAGATGAATTGGCTGATGCCGCTAGCGGTGAACGTGTCAGTGGCAAAGGCGACCTGTCCCGCAAACGAACCGTCGCTGATGAACTTTTGCCGACTGACGACAGCAGCCTGATCGGTGGTCGCGTGGTGGCCGTGTTCGGATTGAAGAGCCGAGTCATTGGTGACGACGAACAAATCTACCAGTGCTCCGTCCGCCAGGTGCTGAAGTCCCTGAGTATCGAACAACGAAACGTTGTCGTTGCCGGAGACCGCGTACGATTCCGTGCGGAGTCACCCCAAGATGGGATGATCGAAAGCGTTGAACCGCGTCAGGGAGTCATCAGTCGAACCAGTCGCGGGCAACAACATATTATCGCGGCCAACGTTGATTATCTGCTGATCGTGACCAGCGCAGCCCAGCCGAATCTAAAGCCGGCTCTGATCGATCGATTCTTGCTGACCGCTGAGTCGTGCGAAGTCGAGCCCGTCATTGTGATCAATAAGATCGACCTGGTCGATCCTGTATCGATGCAGCAATTGGTCGGCGTCTACGCATCGATGGGATACCACGTGTTGATGACGTCCGCCGAGTTGGGAACGAACATTGCAATGCTTAGGTCCTTGCTGCGCAGCAAACAGACAGCCTTGGCAGGGCAGAGCGGGGTAGGGAAGAGTAGTCTATTGAACGCCATCCAACCTGGGCTTGGATTGGCCGTCGCCGAAGTCAGCACCGACAATGAAAAAGGCAGACACACCACGACGGCAGCCAAACTGATTCCTCTGCAAGACGGTGGAGCGGTCTTTGATACGCCCGGCATTCGACAATTTCAACTTTGGGACATTTCAGGGAGCGAAGTCGCTGGATTCATGCCCGACCTACGCCCTTATGTTAGCGCCTGTCGATATCCGGATTGTCTGCATTTGAGCGAAGACGAATGCGCCGTTAAGAATGCAGTGGCCGACGGACGCATCGATGCCAGACGCTACGATTCGTACTGTCACTTGTTGGAAGATGACCTGCTGAAACAGCAGGATCACTAGCCGATTTTCCGATCAACCGCAGCCTTTCGCGTTGCCAATGTTGTTGGATGCGCAAACGTCCAGAACTCGGGTCGCAAGAATTGCGGCGAAGTCGAAACGAAACCAGACTAGCTGTGGCCAGTCTCATTTCGAGCTTCCGCGGCGGCCCAGTCTTTGGGCAATGTTCTCGAGGTGATCAAAAAGAATATCACCGAGATGGGAAAGGCGAAACAGATCAGTGTCATCGCGATCTTGGTGGCCTCCAGGTCCGATCGACCATCCGAGAAGACATCGATCAACTTACCGGCGAGTGTTGGTCCTCCTCCCAAGGCAATCATATTCAGAATGAAAAAGAACAATGCCGTTGACATCGCACGCATGTGGATCGGAGCCAATGTTTGGGCGATTGCAAAGCTGGGACCCAAGTAGACTCCTAAAAACAGCAATAGCAGCGCAGTGGTCGCCAAGTGCAACGGGACCGTTGGCACCCAGAAACCTAACACGCCAACCGGAAAGGCCAACCCGATCGCGATGGCTGGTACCCATCCGTAGGCCCGCACATTCCGTTTGCCGAATGCATCGGCGATCCGCGCACCAAAAAATGTCCCACCGGCGTAGGCGATTCCGTTGATCACGCCCAACACGATCACAACGGTTCTGAAATCAAACTCAGGATCAAGCTGCCGGATGAACTTGGTTTGAAATCCACTGAATGCGTAGGCGCCGAAAGATGCGGACGCGATTCCCAAGCACATGAACCACCAGGATGGAATGCTTAACAATGAACGGAGGTTGTCGCCGAATGAGTATTGCGAAACCGCCGCCTTACCTTTCGTTTCTTGGGCTCCCCTTATTGGCTCCCGCAAAACGATTCGCACCAATACGGCCAGAGCGATTCCGGTAAAGCCGAGGAACTTGAAAATCCGTCTCCAATCGACGTTTTCAGCATCTGCTCCCATCAAACTAGCTGTCGCGAAATAAGCGACCATGATCCCCAGCGGAATCCCCATCGAATAAACACCCAACGCACTCGCACGTTTCTCCTTGGGATACATGTCGGAGATGATCGAATGCGCCGGTGGACTACCACCCGCTTCACCGATCCCCACGCCCATCCGCGCCAAACCGATTTGCGTAAAATTGTTTGCCCAGCCAGTCAACGCCGTAAAGCCACTCCATAACGCCAGTGAGACAGTCAAGATATTGACACGGTTCATGCGGTCCGCGACCGCGGCGATCGGAATCCCAACAATCGTGTAGAATGCCGCAAAGGCGAGCCCAATCAGTAGACCGAGCTGCGTGTTTGTCAGTCCCAAATCGGCTTGAATGTAAGGAGCCAAGATCCCGACAATTTGACGGTCGATGAAGTTAAACGTGTAGACAATTGTCAACAGAATCAAAACAATCGTTCGATATAAAGCGCTCGCCGGTTTGTGAGATTCGCGATCTTGATCGGCTTTGGACTGCTTGTCTGACATGCGTTCTCGTTCCAGGTTCATGGGAGTGCTGGCAAGATCCCAGCAGCGAGCAAGCAATCATACACAGGTCCGCCAGCGGAATGTTGCATACGTGGCCAATACAACAGGCATAATGGTGGCAAATGACGCCGAACGTCCGCTTTAGGTGATCTGCAGAGGCAAGCCGATACTATGGCGACGGAGCAGTAGGACTTGGTCTGCGGTCAAAACATCTGGCGAGATTTTTTGCCCTCTTTGTAGCACAAACTTGCCCCGCACTCGCTCACTCGATCTTCGCGCCTTCCATGACGACGGCTCGATATTTCTGGTTCTCACGGATGCCTATCGGAACAGTCATCAGTGCGGTCCAGCCGATGTCGGTTTCTCGGGTGACACCGGCTGAGTCGCATCGCCATACCCAAGCGCAGCGTCTGCAACAGTGGCGACAAAGGCCCTTGGAGTGGTCGCCCGATGATTTGGGCCGAGGCAGGCGACTTGATCCGCCACGTCGGATAGCTCTCGTGCGTGGCGTGTAAAGATTCGCTGCCCGACTCATTCATCACGCAATGATATCTCGTCGGTTTTGCACGTAGTCCCACAGCACGAAACGATCAAGATCATTGCCACTGGTAAAGAACACTCGTCCCTTTGTTGACTCCGCCAAGCGGTGGGCAAAGCGAATATCCTCTTCGCTCTGTGACCAACTTGGGATCAAGAAGATGTTGATTGTGATCCCTTCCTTTTGACACAAGATCCCTTCACGCATCGTTGCCTGTTCGGTGCGTGGATTGGGCGGGTACATCATGTGTAGACGTTCGTCTTCGAAGTGAGCCGTCGGCAGCCCGTCGGTGATCAACACGATCTGGCGATTCGGCGTGTCGCATGTCGCCAGGTTTTGCCGCGCCATCTGCAACGAATGTTGAATGTTGGTGAAGTGCGGGTGAATCTGCTGTTCACTGATATCTGGATTGCTCATATCCACCGACAGATCGAACCCATGGATCATGAATCGTGACCATCTTGGGCATCATGTTGATGATCTCACCTGGCGGACGCAGTTTGGCGAACGTGTACATTTCGATGAACCGAAGAAAGTCGCCGGGATATTCGCTTTGGATCAGTCCTTGCATTGCCAATGCCATTCGTTTGACATTGACGTACTGTCCCTCGTACCGCATCGATCCGCTCATGTCCATGATCACGCAGGTCGCGCATTTGGGATGATTGCGGGTCTTGTGGACTTCGATGTCTTCGCTGCGCAATCGCAGCGGGCGCTCGTCACCATGGCGAACCAAGGCGTTGATGACCGTGTTGGTCATGTCCATGTTGGCAACGCTATCGCCGAATTCATAAGGTTTGGTCTGCTGAAGTTCAACCGCTCCTTCGCCGATCACGTCGGATTGATGGCGGCCGGTCTTGGACGGTGCAAGTTCGCTGAAGATTCGCTCCAGCAGGCGACCTTGAAAAATCTTGTAGGCCTGTCGGTGTCAATCGAAAGCCACCATGGCCGTCGGATTCCAATCCCTGACGTTCGGCCTGCTCGCGAAGCAGGTTTTCGACTTCGCGCGCATCTCTTCCAACTGATCCATGTCACCCGGCTGAGCAAACTCGCTCAGCATTTCCATGTCGATGATACCGATCTGCGCAGTCTTGGCAGCCTCTTCTAACTGCTTGCAGCAGTTCATCGATCTTCTCCAGTTCCTCTTTGATCTCCAATGCCTTGGGAACGGACATCGATTCGTTACCGGTGAATTCATACTTGCTGGCCAGTTCTTCGATTTGGTGTTTGTCGTTCATCCGGTGACCGACTTGAAACAGCCCGCGAGCGAGCTTGCTATTGTCGTCGCCCGACGCGGTACCAAAGATGCTCGATCAAGTAGGGTTGTTCCTGAATGCACAGCGCGTTGGTAGGCCTGTTCCATCTCGCGTGGAACTCGCAGGTTGGCGGCAGCCTGACGAAACGCTTTGCGTGCTTTTTTCTGGACGCTCTTGGCTTCGTAAGTTTCCAGAATCTTTCGTTTGCGTTCCTCCAAGCATCGCCCGCAACATGTCCAAACTTGGACCAGTCCGGCAATCTGGCTGGGGTCGAGTCGAACGGCGCGAGCTAATTCCTCCTCGGTCAGCTCACGATACTCGCCATACATCAGCGCCTGTTCAAACGCCGGAGAAACCAGATCGGGTGGCGGCTGTGTCGGAGGCGGAAACTGCGCTGGATCGAATTTTTGGTAGGCGTGAATTACGCCGCCGGGGCGATAGGGCACAACAGTTACCGATTTTCAGTTAGCAGATGAGTGTGGGAAATAGCAAAACATCAAGTTTCATATTCGATTCGACCATGGCGTTGGCTGCGACTGATTTTGTCCATGCTGTACAGTCCGGCCAAAACGAATTCGACACAGCTTGCGCGAACCGCTTCGTTCTCGCTGGCATTGACTTCAAACGCCTTATCCCAGGCCGGTGGAACAGCTTGCAGACGATCGGCGTATTCGCTGCTCGGCAACATGTCGCCGACCTCGACCCGGACGCCGCCACGAAATATCTCAGCGATCTCCGCCAAACCATGCTCTTCAACATACTCCGCAAAAACCACTTGGATCGCTTCCGCAATGACGGCATCCAGTACTTGACGCTCGCTCATCTGGTGAGTTCCCATCAAGTCCAGTTCCAACTTTCCGAGCGAACTGGCGTACAGGTGTCCGAAGTCGCTGATCCGTGGAACGGCAGGTATCTCGCCATGAACGACGCCACGTTGTCGCGCTGCGGCCACGATTGTGCGAAAGTTTGCAATGGAGAAGCGAGCCGAAACACCAGAGGCTTGATCGATGTACTTGCTGCGTCTGGCTTGATTGGTGATCTCTTCGATCAATTGATACATGAAGTAGGGGACTTGCACGGGATAATCACCCGAAAGTTCATCGCCGACTTCCTGCTGCAATATCTCGACACCCTTCGTCGCGTTCGCTGGGATAATGAGTTTGTACGATCGTTCCGATGCGATCCTTCAACTGCGGAATCACCTTTCCGCTGCGGTTGTAAGTCGATGGATTGGCGGAAAACAGAATCGCGATATCCAAGTCAAACTGAATCGGATAGCCACGAATCTGAACATCTCGCTCTTCCAAAATGTTGAACAAGCCCACCTGGACCAATTCGTCTAATTCCGGCAATTCGTTCATCGCAAAAATGCCGCGATGCAGACGTGGAATCAATCCAAACGAGAGCGCCTCTTCGGCACTCATGCTGACGCCACCGGTCAATTTTGCCGGATCAATCTCGCCAATGATGTCCGCAAACTTGGTTCCAGGACTCAGCCGTTCGGCGTAACGATCGTCCCGATGCCACCAGGCAATCTTGATGTCCTCCGGATCGTGCTGGGCAATCAAACGTTTGCCCAGCGAGGAAATGGGTCGAGTCGGATCTTCGTGAATCGGCAAGTCTGGATGGTCGATGTAGGGAATCCACGGATCCAGAAAGCGAGTCAACATCCGCATGATACGACTTTTGGCTTGACCTTTTTCGCCAAGGAACAACATGTCGTGCCCGGCCAACAACGCAAGGTTGATCTCGGGAATCACCGTATCGTCGTAACCGACGATGCCCGGAAAAAGTTCTTCACCAGCGGCGAGCATTTGAATGAAGTTGTCGCGGAGCTCGGTCTTGACGCTGCGCGATTTCCATTCGGTGTCATTCAAGCCGGCAAGAGTGGTTGGCTGAGGTGGTGCGACAATCGCATTCATCTGCGTTGATCTCGGTCGGTGTTAAGTTGCGTGAGTCAAGATTTTACCCAGTTCCCGACAGGACACGGTCAGTCAACCGTGCATACCGGTACGATTGGCTTTCGCGAACGGTTTGAGCAATCGAGCGTCTGGACAGTCATTGATCGTTACTGTGCACCTTGATCGTCAAACCGGTCGGCTGCCCGTCATTGACTGGTTCATAGACAACGACCAGCGGGCGACCAGTGCCCGCGTCGTGGAGCCGCAGGTAAGCTCGATCAAGTCGATCAGCAACAACGGTCCAACTGATTGTTGGCGTCCCCGCCGGCAAGGTCAATTCTGCACCCTGATCTAGGGGGTCGATTGAAATCAACTGACCATTCAGTCGCACCTCTTGCCGTGCCCCTTCAGCCAACGGTTGGACGGAGACGGACACTTTGGTTTCATCTGCCAACTGTAAGGTACCCTGGACCTGCCAAGAAAAGGTCTCGCCGGGACGATCGATTTGCTGACCCAAGGTCTCTAGAACCGAATGCGTGATGACGGCTCCCAGTTGGTAGTTGATCCGGACTCCGACGTCTTCACCCTCGATCGTGATCCGCCCAGTCAAGCCGGGCTCTAACGCATCGATCGTCAATCGATTCCGGTCAACTTGTGCCCGCACCGGATCTGCTTCAATAGCGATCGGCCGCAAGTCCATTGGCAAGGCCTGCATCGTTTCCTCGATCTTCCGCTCAATCTGCAACTGCTTGATCGCCGTAGACTCCTCCAACATCGCTTGCAACAAATCGATTCCATGCAGACGCATAGAGTTCGCAGACCGACCGTCGTAACGTTTCGCGATTTCTAGCCAACGGGTTGCAACGTTGAATTGATCGTCGATGTCATTGACCTCCATTTCCTGTTGGGCAACTCGAGAGATCCGTGAATCCGATATTTCGCAGAGCCACACCAATCCACGATCCCAGTCGCGAAGCATCAAACAATGATAACGGCCAGCGATTCCAGTATCTTTGGTGGCCGTAGTGTTCGTCGCCGTAGCTTTGTTCGAAGCAAGAGGATCCGCTTGGTGTGTCCAGCGATCCGTTGCGTTGGCCAGCCGCACCATCTGTTCGATAGCGGCCGAAAAGTCTTGCAATCGCCGATTGGCATTCGTTGGCTCGGGCTGCCGATCGATCTGCATAAGTATCTCGACAACCTGCTGACATTCCGCGGGCGAGTTCGCGACCAGCAACCAATCGCAAAGCCGCAGGCCATTGGCAAAGAGATGCTCATGAGTTTTCGGCAGTCTGGCGAGGCGACAAGATTGAATGAATGTAGAGGCAAGCACACGGGCCGTGTTGATCTGATAATGCATGTTCAGATCGTCAATGCGCCTAACGACATTTCCGATTTCATCGACCAACCACTGGTGTTCAGCGAGCACGACCATGGCAGTCCAATGCTGGACCGAACCAGGCTCCTGTTGGTCCGCGTAATGCGTGATCAAGTCAATCCGCTGGCCGAGCGACGGAATATCAATCGATTCCGAAAGTGACGGGATTCCCGCACCCAGTCCTCGCCGGGCAGCCTTCACCTGATCATCACTGGGAACCGCATGTCGATCGAGCAGCCGCGGTTGTTGGATTGCAGATTTTCGCGGAGGCTCGGGGATCACTGGCTCGGGTCGATCAAGGCCGACGATCGACGCAGGGGATGGCGCGGGCGTCGATGCATTCACCGCTGAAATTGCCGGTGGAGTTATTGGTTCAGCTGCCAAAGCATCAGCCGCTGGGGCTAGCGACGACCGAGAAGGCTTTGCTGGCGAAACAGCAGGTTGTGCCGGCACAGTCCTTTCCGGCACGGCCTTCTCCGGCTCTGAAGGTACCAACACCGGTAGCCCCGAACTGGACTGTTCTATTCCTGCCAGTTCTAAACTGGCTGCTTCCGACTCGGGCTGAGTCCGTTCTCCCTGTGCCTGCTGCCGGTCTGGTTCGGATTCGCGTGACGCGGGCGCAGAGTTGCCTCGCAGCGATGCACTCAATGGTTGATCGACCGTTGTCGTTGTCATTTCACTAACAACCGTTGATTGCGAGCCAGCTGTGGAGGGCGGATTTTGATCCTGTCTTTGCGCCACTGCCTGGTCATTGCCGATGCTTGAAAACCCGGCCAACATTCCCACCATGACTCCGGCGACGACCAGCGCACTGACGACATAGCTGGCTGGTCGAAAGATCCGGCGATAGCTGTCCCTTGCGATCCGTCGAACCCGTGATCGCCGACGTATCAGATCCTGATCTCCTAGTGAGATCGTCCATTGCGTCGGTGGCTCCGAGTGACCGGACAGATCATCGAGATACCCAACTTCGCCGTCGGAAGTGCTGTGCATCGAGGAGTCCTGACGAACACTCGGGACACTACTGACGAAGTGAGTTTGACCCGCAACCGAAAGCGCATGCGGCAAAATTCGGCCGACCAATGCACGCTGAAGGGGATCCGCACGTTGCCGGGGATCTAGCAGTCGGTAGGCCGACGTCAACACGCGAGAAAGCTGTAGCGAACCTTGCTCCGAAGGTGCGGTCAATTGTTGCTTGGCGAGCGTCCGAGAACTGCGAGGCGCTGCCAATCGAATCACCGTCTGACGACACTCAAGGGGGCGCACACCCAATCGTCGAAAGTCCTCCAGACCAAGGTCCGGGGGCGAACAATCGTCGTTCGAAATGGGAATGTGAGATGACATGTTGTCGGGGGCGGCACGGCGGGACCTGGTTCGATTCCATCCTTTCACCCCTCTTGGACACGGCAGGTTCCTCTAGGTTCCCGTGTTCATGGACGGCGGGGTCATGAAACGTCACAGACTTCGAACGCCTGTTGTAATGACCCAATCGGATCGTCACTCGTTGGCAGGAACTCCTGAGCAATGAAACCCTGATACCCAGTCTCCAGTATCGCACGAATTACTGGAGGGTAGTTGATTTCTTGCGATTCATCCAACTCACCGCGCCCTGGATTCCCAGCGGTATGATAGTGCCCCACTATTGGATGATAGCGGCGTATATTGCGAATCAAGTCACCGTTCATGATCTGAACGTGGTAGATATCAAATAGCAGTCGAAAGTTTGGTGAGTCCATCGCTTTGACCAGATCTGCACAGAGATGAATATCGTCTCCCCAGTAACCTGGGTGACCTTTCATCGGGTGTGAATCATCGCGACTGTTCAAATGCTCCAGTACGATGCCGACCTGTTTTTCTTCTGCGTAGGGAAGCACGCGTTTCCAACACAGCAAGCAATTCCGCCACGCCGCGTCGTCCGAGATCCCTTGTTTAGACATCCCCGTAAATGTGATGACGTTTGGCGCACCGTACTGTACGGCCAAATCAATCCCATCGCGCAGTTTCTGCTCGACCATGGCATGGTTGTCGGGATCAACGGGTCCATTGGCAAAACCATGGCTGCCAGTCAGTGAGATCTTTAGTCCAAGTTTGGTGACCGCGTCATACTTAGTCGCTGGAATGCCTTCAATCGCCTCTAATCCGATCCGCTGGCAATGACCTGCCAGTGTCACCGGATCCATCGGATTGAAACACCAGCCCATGACCGACTGACGGACCCGGCGTTTCGGCGGCGTCTCTGTTTGTCCGATCGCCTGGCGCGTACCGACCGCCGTTGCTCCAGCCAGCAGCAAATTGGTGGAAAGAAAATCACGACGTTTCATATCAGATGACCTATCAAGTTTGCGATTCCGAAAGTCAGTTCTCCAAATTTGATTCGAGCGAGGCTGCTAACGTACCGACGTGCCCGCAGGAGACATCATTCGTCAGGACGGGCCGGTACCAACTGCATGCGAGTGGAGTTCGATGCAGTGTCAATGGGAGTGCGGTGCAGTGTTGTGCGGTGAACTGGAGTGTGCCACTCGCAGATCAGTCGATCAGCCACTGATCATACACCGAATCGATCTGAAACTCGGTCACGCCAGCCTGTCGCAACCGCTCGATATCTTGCCGGGCCCGTTGCATATGATTGATCCCCAAGTAATGAAACACGTTGATGGAAGGCACAACGGATACGCCCAGCTTTAAGGCCTTGTCGATCTCGGGATCCTTAAACTTCATGCCGCGTGGAAACAAAAAATATCGGCTGGCAACATCTTCACCCCGTTCCTTTGCCTCGAGGATCTGATCGTAACTGTTGCTGACAATTGCCTTCCCGGTCAGTTGTCGCTTCACTGCTTCGGCACCAATCACATAGGTTGTTTTCAACTGGCGATGATCTCGCAAGGTTTGTTCGATTGCTTCGACAAACGATTCGGGTAGATCGTTACCTTTGACATCCAGCATGATGCGAATTTGTCCATCGCATGCTTGCAAATACTCCGACAGCATCAAGGGACGTTCATTGCCCGGCGAGGCACGCAATTTTGAGATTTCGTCCCAGGTAAGATCGGCGACTCGCCTTGAATCGCCATAGTAGCGTTTGAAGTTGGCATCGTGGTGGACCACTGCCACTTGATCACGACTCATGCGCACATCAACCTCAACCATCCAATAGCCGCGTTGGACAGCCGCGTCGATTGCCGAAACATTGTTCTCAATGATGTCATCCGAAACAACGCCGCCGCGATGGGCAATCATACGAACAGATTCGTCGGCGATCGCCATGGAGCAGACTGTCAGGAGCGCGATTGGCAAGAATTGACGAATGCTTCTCATCAGAATCTCGAATCGGGTACTAAGGGACACTGGCACTAAACCAAAACGCTCGCTTTCGATCAGCACGACGACGAACATCCTCTAATAGGTGCTCTACGGATCCATCAAAGTCTGCCCGCACCATTCGGTTTCCATAACGAATCCGTATCTGTTCGTTCAAATCAATGCCATCTTGTGGACGCAGCATGATGGTGAAGGATTCGCTGGGCCCGCTGACTGCCAGCAAATTGTCTTGACCGGCGAAAAGGAAACTTTTCCGGCGCGAAGACGCTTAGCCTGGTCCCACAATATGGGATCGATCGCAACGGTAGGATTCAATTCGCCGACTTCCACCGACCAGAAAAATTGGTCTCCCGTCCGCATCGTTGAGACTTCGAATTCCGTCGGCATTGGCCGCGCGACGATGCGACGGAAGTTTCATCCAGTCGAACAGAACTGGAATCTCGTCGTAGAAATACTCCCGGCCACGGCCACGATACATGACAACAATCGCGTCATGCTTGAATGACATGTACTCATCGATAATGGACCCTTCCGGCCGACTCTGATCCAATTCGCCCATGACGAGATACATCGGAACGTATTGTGAATTCAACTTGTAATGGGGAATCGTCTTGGCCGGCGAACCGCTGATCGAAATCATGCCTGCCCACAGATCTGGATGGGACAACGCGATATCCCAAGCGGCAGTTGCTCCTTCACCATGTCCGGCAATGAACACACGATCCGAATCAATCGACGCGCGCCGCATCGCGTCGCGAAGCGCAGCCAACACACGGTGATGTTCGACCGCCGTATATTCGTAGACCTGTTGACGTTGACGGCTCCAAACGGGCGCCACGACAATGAATCCTTGCCGCGATGCATGTCCGCGGCGCTTTTGTTGCTTCGTCTGTATGACCCCGGACCACCAATCGATTTGGCCCAAGTGATCGCTGCGTGATTCGTGAAGGCCAGCACACAGGGATATTGGCGTAAGCGGATTGTATTCGGGCGGCAACTGGATCACATACTTGCGCTTGCTCGGTTTCAACCGAATACAGTCCGTCAATCGATTTCATGCGCCGAACCCTCAGGCATCGGCAGATACGGGAGTCAACAGTGGCAAGCATACGATCGACATACTCGGGCACCGCGCCTTCCAAGTTTCGCATCGATTCAATAATCTGTTTGCGGCCGGCGGCATCATCGGTGGCCAAATACTCGTTCGACCAATTCTGCGGACCTGGATCAACGATATTGCGATGTTCAGATTCTGCTCGCCGCGACCCTGAACCCAGCAACCAACCAGCGACCGCCAAGGCAATTCGGTTGTCGATCGGCACATCCTCGACATTGCCCTTCAACGAATAGTCGCTCAATCGAGCCAACGTGTCGGCTGAAAGCCCGAAGCAATTTCGTCAACGATCGGCCGCAGTGCTTGCCGTTGTGCATCGTTCAGCAAGTGCGACTTGACCTTTTAGTTGTTCGACCAATGATTCAGCTTTCGCGGCTGATTCGTTCAGTTTCTCAAGCGCATCTTGAACTTGAATTTTGGTGACTCTGCCGACCGATTCGGTCGGGAATTGGCTCAGAATCCCACGGGCCAATTGGTACTGACCTGCCTCGGCACGTATTTCGGCTTCGGTCAACAGCTGCGCAGCTTGTCGTTCGGTCAGCGCGATCATTTGCGCAGACAGATCAGCTTCATCTGGAAATGCATCGATCGTCTCCTTGAGCGCCGTCTTTCGCGTCGCCATAACGCTCGGCCGCAATGAAGAAGCGAACCGCCTGCAGTCTTTCATCCAAACTTTCCTGGTCCAATCGACGTTGAAAAATCGTGTTCAAAGTTTCCGAGTCAATCGAACGACTGGCGACGCGCATATCCCACTTCAGAGAGGGATTTCCCTTGAGGCGCGACAAGCTTGGCATACCGAGAGTTCAACTCGGTGATTCCCTGGACAGATTTGACGCGGACCTTCCGGGCCGCGGACTTCCAAAATTCGTCGTCCAAACGCATTGAACGGCGAAACGCCGAGATGTTTCCCAACCCGGCAACCATCTTTGCCACCCAGTGGTTTGGGCTGCCAAAACTCGATCGGCTGTTCCAAATCACCAATGTCTGTCGGTTGCCCGCGACCATTCCACGACCGTGGATGTAGACACGCCGCAGTCCATCATCGATCAGCCAGATCGGCCGTACGACCGCTTGATTCGCACCGGCCGCACCGAAACCCTTCTTTCAGTGTTGCGATCTCGGCCATCGATCCGCGAATCACCAAGCCGTTTCGAAGTTGAAAGAACTGCTCGGCGTTGGACGTTGGCAACCAACAGACTGATCAGCCACAAGATACGGCCGCAACGAAGTCTGGTTGGCGGACGGCGACGAGTGATCATGACGTTTGACCGGGGTCGCCGACGGTCAGAACGGTAACCGCTTGAATCAATGATCTGCCTAACGGGGCGACACCCTCTTGGACCGATCGGACCGCCGGCATTGCCTGTGCAATCCAGTCGCGTTCGCGAACCGTAGCCCACCACTGGGTCGCCTCAAGCCTGGCCTGTGTATCTATCGGTTCAACGATTGAATGGGTCGGCTTGATCGATGTGACTTGATCACGTTGCTTGAACACGTTGGCTTGGGTGAAACCGAAGGTGATCAACAGCAAGGCGGCAACGGCAAGTCCCGAGCATGCTGCGCGGCGATTGAAATCGACTGACGTTAACCGCCGAATCCCGCCCGTCGATCGGCTGGCGGACCGATCCGTGCCTGCTTGATGCCAACAGCTGGTCCAATGACCTTCTCGATCGATTGCCATGTTTGCAGATAGGAACGACAAGCTTCACACGTATTCGAATGTCCAACCAGTTGTGGATCACTGTTCAAAGCCAAGCGATTGTCCAATCGCGTCTGCATCCGCCGATGGAACTGTGCGCAATTCATGGCCGCACCTCTTCGGTCATCCCAATGTCCATCGCCTCGAGCCCGGTCAACACACATCCGCGGACCGCGCTAGTCTCTTGAATTACATCAGCGTGCCGGACTTGGCTGCCACTGTCTAGATGAAGGACTTCGCGATCTTGCAGCTGGCGAATCAGCTGCACGCGAGCGCGGTGAATCCAGGTCTTGATCGTTCCGAGAGGCCGATTCATCCGCAGCGGCAATTTCTTGGTAGCCCAGCCCTTGTTGATGAAAGAGTTGGAAGGCTTCCCGTTGGCCGCTCGTGAGCCGGTCAATGCCAAATCGACCTCCTCGGTTAGTGTTGCCAGCGAACCGCTGGGGTCGGAATCAATGGCCGGTTCGACGGCGGCTGTCAATGACCTGTGTCCTTGCCGCGACGCCAGCAAGGTGCGACAGCGATTTCCGGCGATTGCGATCAACCAAGGTTCGAACGGGCGTTTAGAATCCCAGCGCGACAGATAGCGGACGGCCCGCGAAAACGTTTCTTGGGTCATATCTTCGGCGTCTTGGCGATGATGAAGAATCTTCATGCACACACCAAACACACGGGAATGGTAGCGACCGAACAGCACGGCAAACGCGCCTTCGTCGTTCTCCAAAACTCGTTTCGCCAAAATTGCGTTGGATTCGCTCATGCAGCTTCGAGCCCTCGCCTACGAATTACCTAGCGTCCGCTGAAGAAACGTTTCAATGCATCATCGGCGGCTTCCCGCGAATTATCCGTCATCTTCTGACGATAATTTTCGGGCAACTTGCCCGGTTTCTGCTTTTCGCGTTTCTTCTTGATGACGGAGGAATCGGACCCATCCACGGATAACTCAGTACTATCCGAATCTGGACTGGAATCGTCGTTCAAGTCTACTTTCGATTCGTCAAACCGAAACTGACGAGTGTCGGGATCTGACAGCTTGCGGACGCGATCAATCTGATCGGCTTCATCCAGCCAAGCACTGACATCGACAGCCTCCGCATCGCTATCGTCCGCGCCCGCCTGGACCGTACGCTGCGCAGCATCCCCGACATCGGCGACCTCGGGCTTCTTGTTGCCCTGCAGCCCATGTTCAATGAGAACTTCAAACATCAGTTTGCCGATTCGCAACTGGTCGCCAGAACTGGCGAGCGAGGCGCGATCTGTAGGCAGACGTTTCTCGTTTAGAAATGTTCCATTTCGGCTCTTCAGATCTTGGATCAGCAACTTACCGTCCTTCTGAACGATGATGCAATGCTTGCGACTTACCGATTCACTCTTCGGTCGCAGTTGGCACGATTCACTTCGTCCAATCAAGAACTTGTTCGGTCGTGATCCCAATCTCTTTGCCTTCATGGCTGCCTGTCAAAACCTTCAGCTTCACCTGCACGATGTTAATCTTCCAAACTCAGCCGCGGTCGGGCGATTCCTCTCACCGACCTAACAATGTCCTTACCTTGGTGGTCTCTCCATGGACCGCCAACCGATCTTCCATCAATAAATAAAATGGGGGCGATGATCATCCAGATCAATCAACAATGTCGTTCGCCGAACAAAAACGAGAAACAAAAAAACATAAATCGAGTTGCGGCGACGGGTTGCCAGACAAAGACGAGAAAATGCTGTCCTGCGAAAGCCTGACAAACCGACGGCATGATTCTAAGCAGATTATCGGTGACGAAAATCCCAATCTTGCCGCTTTCTGGCTCCTATTGTAACCACTGGTGTGGTTTGCTGCATCTACAAAATGGCCTGCAGAACCCCACTCTGGAAGGCTTTTCTAGGTCGTTCCGGCCATCATTATCGACGGCCCAGCCAGCTTGCCGATCCAAACCGCTGGCGAACAATCGCATCGGCCCGCTGTTGCTCGTCTTGAATCAGGCGATCTTCTGTCCACCGCACAGCAAGCCCACTGCCCAGATGATCGACAAACCGTTCAACGACCCGACCGATTGAGATGGCTTTTCCGGTCAGCTCCGCCAGGCCAGGCAGTTCAGGGGCAAACTCAGATGACCTCAATATCAGACTGCCGTGTTGCAGCACCGCCGTCCGCGATTTTCGCTGAGCACTGCCCAGTACTTTGTAGCCGTTGACGATCAAGTCGTTGGAACTTCGCCGCATGAAGCACAAGAAGGGGCAGTCGTAGCAAACCTTAGTCGCCGATTGGTCGAAGCGGATTGCTCGAATCCCCAGATCCGCCAAAGCCTGAATCATCGCGCCGTGAACGAGTGTGTACAGATTGCTGTTCGCACCAATCTGAACTGGCTCCAAAGGGACGAAAACGCTGTATGTAAGTTCATGATGGTGAACAATCGCACCACCTCCAGTAGCGCGACGAACGATCGCCAGCGGACGGCTTGATTGGTGGGCCTCGCGTTCAGCAACTTCCTGAAAATAACCCAGCGAAAGCGTCGGGTCGGCCCAACCATAGACCCTCAGTGTGGGTTGACCGGAAGCGGCAACCGACTCCAGCAGCATCTGGTCGATCGCCATATTTTCCGCGGGGCTGCAGCGGCCGAATGGAACCAGACGTCCCGCAGCAGGGCTATTCGTCGGTCGGACAAAAGCTAACCCGCTTCTGAACACTGTTTTTGATAGGCGGCGTGATCCATCAAAGCGTCCAGTCCGGAATCATCGGAAATCCGAATCTTGACGATCCAGCCGTGACCCAAGGGATCTTCGTTTAGCTGTTCGAGACTGTCTGGCAATTCGCTGTGAACCTCGATCACTTCACCCGCGACGGGGCTGTAGAGCGGGCTGACCGCTTTGACCGATTCGACTTCGCCAAATTCATCGCCAACGGCGACGGTTCGCCCAACCTCCGGCAAATCCATGTAGACCAGGTCGTTCAGCTGCTCGATGGCAAATGCGGAAATCCCAATCGTGGCAATCTTATCGCCACCGTCGTCAGTGATCGTCCACCCATTCGTGGGTCTCCGCATAAAGCAGTTTTGATTCGTCTCGTGTCATTCTGATCTACCTTCTCGTCAAGATTCCGACGGTTGCTCCAAACTGGATCGTTTGTAAAACGGCATTTCGGTCCGATGGGCGAGCACCGTCTTACCACGGATGTCGATTCGAAACTCTTCGTCATCCGCGTGCCTGCTATCAACGTACGCCATGGCGATCGGGATGCCCAGTGTCGGCGAGGGCCCGCCACTTGTGACGCGACCAATTTGTCGTCCATCGGCGTCCACGACTGGGCATCCTTCGCGTGCCGGTCGTTTTCCTTCGGGCAACAATCCGATCCGAATTCGCTGGGGACCCGATCGACGCGATTTGACGTAACGCTTCATCGCCAATGAAGGACCGATCCTTCAAAGTGCAAGCAAATCGCAAGTCCGGCCGACAATGGATCGACCGTCTCATCCAACTCGTGGCCGTATAACGGCATCGCCGCTTCCATCCGCAACGTATCCCGAGCACCTAATCCAGCGGGCACGAAACCGGCCTCGCGTCCAGCCAACAAGATATTCTCCCAAACTCGATTCGCCTCTTCGGCCCGAACGATCAATTCAAACCCGTCTTCGCCGGTGTATCCAGTCCGGCTGACGATCGCCGGCTTCTTGAACTGGTCAGTAACCCTCGCCGTGTAGTACTTCAATCGATTCGGATCAAAGGTGAATAGCTTCTTGCAAACGTCCATCGCCTGCGGGTCCCTGGACCGCGATCATTGCCGTCAACTCGGTTCGGTCCGACATCGTGACGGTTGGAAAATCAGCCAGATGAGGCTCGATCCACTTCAAAATCTTTGCCCGGTTCGACGCGTTGACGACCATCAAATGGTAACGCTGCTGGGATGGCGTTTCCAAGTTGTAAACCAGCACATCATCCAGCACGCCCCCTTCGGCGTTGCACATGAGTCCATAACGCACACCGCCGATGGGCATGTTATCAACCCGCCGCGTCAGCAAATGATCCAATAACTTTTCACTGTCCGCGCCGTCAAACCGCAAGCGGCCCATATGCGAGACATCGAATAGTGCGGCCGCCGAGCGACAGGCCGTGTGTTCGGCAACGATCCCCGAGTATTGAATGGGCATCTCATAGCCGGCAAAGGGAACCATCTTGGCCCCTGCCGCGCGATGCCAGGCGTCAAGCGGTGTCTTCGAGGGAGATGTTTCGGCGATGTCAGATGTCATACGGTCAGTCTATCCCAGTTGTGCAAGCCACAGAACCACGATGGCCGGATGGAAAAGATTCGCACTACAATAACGGATGATGATCCCTGCAAAACTTCCCGTTGTCGAATTCGACGCTGCCGGCGATGCTCTGGGCCGCTGGTGGTCGGCGGAATCAGATGGGCGGATTCTATGCGAGCTCTGCCCGCGAGCCTGTAGGTTGAAGCCAGGGGACCGCGGGTTCTGTTTCGTTCGCAAGAACGTTCAAGGGCGGATGGTGCTGGATACGTATGGCCGCAGTACCGGATTTTGTATCGATCCAATCGAAAAAAAACCGCTCAACCATTTTTTGCCAGGTACGCCGGTGCTTAGCTTTGGGACGGCCGGTTGCAATTTGGGATGCAAGTTTTGCCAAAACTGGGACATTTCCAAGAGCCGTGAAGTCGCTCGCCTAAGCGATCGGGCGACTCCCCAGGATATCGCGTTGGCGGCTCGCGACGCGGAATGTCGCAGTGTCGCTTTTACATACAATGACCCGGTCATCTGGGCCGAATATGCTCTCGATACGGCTGCGGCCTGCCGGCAAATCGGCATCAAATCCGTTGCCGTTACAGCCGGATATATCACGCCCCAAGCGCGCGGCGAATTCTTTGATTCGATGGATGCTGCGAACATTGATCTGAAAGCGTTCACCGAGGATTTCTACTACAAGCTGACCGGCGCCCATCTGGATCCGATTCTCGACACGATCCGCTACGTTGCCAGGCAGACCGACTGCTGGGTCGAATTGACGAACCTGGTCATCCCCGACGCCAACGACAGCGATCAGGAACTCAAACGGATGTGCGACTGGGTTTTGGATGCTGTGGGCAACGAAGTACCGGTTCATTTCACCGCTTTCCATCCCGATTTTCGGATGACCGATCGGCCACGCACCAGCCACGAAACGCTGATCAAAGCCTTCGATACTGCTCGAGATGCGGGCTTGAAGTACGTCTACGTGGGAAACGTTCATGATGTGGAGAGACAAAGCACCTATTGCCCCTCCTGTAACGAACTTCTGGTTCAGCGTGATTGGCATCAGCTTGATCACTACGCTTTGAAAGGTGACCGCTGTCCCAACTGCAACGACAAAATTGCCGGACGATTCGAATCCGTCCCCGGCGATTGGGGACGCAAGCGACAGCCGATTCGAATCGTCTCTACCGCCAAGAGCTCAACCATGCAAGCGTCTCGCACCGTTGTCGAATCTGACCTGCCGAAAATCCATCGAGCGGCTTGTCGCGCCGTGGCGGCCGTCGTCAACGAACAGCCGCTCGACGCAAATGATTGGCTGGGTGATCTTGCCGACGCTCCGATCTCGGGAATCTATGTCACATTGAAGCGAGGTGAAACGCTGAGGGGGTGCTGTGGAATGCAGGGTGGTGACCTGCCGCTTTCTGATGCGCTTGTCGATTCGGCAACTCGAACAGCCAAGCACGATCCGCGAATGGCTCCTATCGCCCCGATCGAATTACCTCACTTGACCCTTTCCGTCTCGGTGCTGGGACCCTCAATTCCGATCGATGCCAACGGTGATGATCGCGTCCAGAAAGTACAGATCGGCAAGCATGGTTTGCGAATCCGAATGGGAAACAAGGCGGGCCTGTTGTTACCGGTGGTCGCCCGTGAACGCTGCTGGGACGCGCGCCAGTTCCTGGACGCGGTGTGCAACAAAGCCGGTCTGCCTCCCGGCAGTTGGCGAAGCGATGGCGCGATCGTGCAAATCTTCGAGGGTATTGATTTCACATCGCCCATGATCATCGATGACGCTTCCGATTCGGATCGGCCGATGATCGCCAATGAGGAATTGGCCAGCCTTCAATCGTGGGTACAGTCCAACATCGTCGCGTTCCAGTCGGGGGCCACGCCGGTGTACTACGCCGATGGCGTTCGTGACGAAACGGTTTCCGGAGTCGTATTGCGAGTCACCCCCAATCCAGATCGGCCCGCAGTCGGTTGGATGCAACTATCCATTCGCGAAGGCATGCCTTTACAGTCCACCATTCTGGTGCTCACCCGTACGGCGGCTATCGCACTGATGAATCACCACTGGGCCGATGGCTGGCATGCCGACATCGCGGTACTGTCATCGATCGTCCATCATGGAAACGACAGTGACCATGACCTTCAAGAAGTTGAATGTTCCAATCGTGCTTTGATCGCGGTAGACGGCAAGCGTTGGTCGATCTGCTATGACGTCGACGGCAAACCAGAGCCGCAGCTAGAGCAAACTCTGGACGCGCAAGCTTTCCGATCTCGGGCGACGCAAGTCTATTCAGCAAGGTGTGATTCGACGGAGCCCCAATTCGATCTCTCAGCCGGTCCACAACCCAACGACCGTATCGTCGCCCGCCCTCCGGCAGTGGCCGGGACCTTTTATCCGGCTGGCGATCACGAACGCAACACCTTGGTTCAATCGTTCATCGAGAATCTGCCGACCGTTTCCAAACAATCGGTTTCTGCGGCCATGGTACCGCATGCCGGACTTCGATTCTCCGGACGAATCGCGACGGATGTTTGGAGACAGATCAGAATCCCAACAACGGTCTTGATCATCGGTCCAAAACATACTTCCGATGGTGTCGACTGGGCCGTTGCGCCACATGACGTTTGGCAACTCTCCGATAAGACACAGCTGGCTGGAAACGTCGAACTTGCCAACCAAGTTGCCGACGCGGTGCCTGGCATGCAGCTGGACGCCGCCGCGCACGCCCGCGAACATGGGATCGAAGTTCAGTTGCCAATCCTAAGCCTGATCGCTCCGCAGACAAAAGTAGCAGCGATTGCGATGTCAGGTGGCGCGTTTGATGAACTGGAACGAGCTGCGCTGTCGCTTGCCGAACTGTTGACCTCGCTAGACGACCCGCCGCTACTAGTCATCAGCAGTGATATGAACCATTTTGCGGACGACGCAAGAGAATCGACGACGCGATCGCTTGGCGTTGAATCAGCTAAAGCAATGTGATCCGAAAGCGTTGCTGGACACATGCGCCGCCGAAAGCATCAGCATGTGTGGCCAATTGCCGGCCGCACTGGTGTTACTGACGCTCAGGGCGATGGGCGTCAACACCAACTATCGGGAAATCGGCTATGCAACATCGGCTGATGTCACCGGTGACAAATCGCGAGTCGTTGGCTACGCTGGCGTGCTGTTCTAAACCATACGCCTTTCCGTTTAGCCGCGGACCGCGAACTGCGGCTAAACAATCCTCGTTCGTCCTGCAATCGAAATTCATTGATGTCCAACAAAGTTTTGATCATCGTCGGTGACGCTTCGGAAACACTCGATACGATGTATCCGTATTATCGTTTGCAGGAGGCTGGATTTCAGCCCGTCGTCGCCGCGCCGGAACAGCGGCTATACCAGATGGTGATGCACGAGGTAAAAGCTGGCTGGACGATTACCAAGGAATGGGAGGGGTATACGATCAAGGCTGACATTGCCTTTGCCGACGTTGATGAAACCGAATATGCCGGCATCATGTTCAGTGGCGGACGAGCTCCCGAGTACATCCGATACGACGAGAATTTGGTACGGATCACCAAGCATTTCTTTGCCACCGATAAGCCGGTAGCCAGCGTCTGTCATGGTGTGGAAATCCCCGCCTACGCCGATTGTGTCCGTGGGCGTCGCATGGCGACGGTGCCAAAGTGCAAATTTGACTTGGAAGTCTGCGGCGGGATTTTTGTCAACGAACCCTGCGTGATCGACGGAAATCTAATCAGCGGGCGGACCTTTCACGACAATGGCCACTACGTCGGACCCTGGATCGCACTCTTGGACGCTGCCAGAACAAGCAGCTAAGAGTTTTGATTTGCGGGTCCTAGGAGTACGGTTTTATCAACGCGATAACTCTTTCCCTCGCATCTACTTAGGCAGCCTATCGGTGTTGGGATGGAGTGGGTGGCTCCTCCAATTGTCGATTGACTGCTTCGCTCCGACGTGATGTGTTCTTGGTGACACTTGCTGCGAAGAGGGTCCGTGACGTTAACCGTTAAACAAAGTTCTCGACGACACCAACGCCTCTGATCCCTGCGCGGTACAGCTGATCTGACAGTTGGTTGACCATCGATTGATCTGTGCGGGTCACGTCGCGAACCAAAATCGCGCTATCGACCGCCATCGCGATTTGCTGAATGCTGGATGACAGCGCCGACGGACCATCGATCAAAATCAAATCGAAACTGTTCTGCAACGATTCGATCAACTGCGTTACTTCGTAGGGGGTTGCTGCGGTTTGACCCTGCGGAGCCATCAGCGGGACCAGTGTCACGCCATCTTCGACCGCGTGGACAGCAATCTCTTTGATCGGCAGACCACCGCGAACGGTATCGACCCAACCATATTGAAGATCCAAACGCAACTCTTCGGCAAGTGTTGGATCCTCGATGTCTGCGTCAACCAAGGCAACGCGAATACCAGATGCTGCGGCGGCCATCGCAATGCCAATCGCGACACTACTACGCCCTTCGCCGGCCTGATTGCTGGTGATCAGCACACTTTGCAGTCCCGTACTCACTGCCGCCGACATACGCTCGGAAATCTGTTGATACCGTTTGGTATCGAAGAACAAGTCGGCAACGCTCCCTGGTACATCAAAAACATCAACCTCCCAAACGGCTTGAAACGATTGAATCTCGCGAGGTTTGCTGTTGACCGTCTCGTCGCTCTGTCCAAGCTTGTGATGTGGACTTGGCGGGCTAGAGACTTGGTGATCGAATCGCTCGCTAGGTGTCTGGCCAGGAAAGCCGCCAAGCGATTGGCCTACGTTGTCTCCTACAGGAATCGCGGTAGTAGACGAAACGTCTGGTGAATCGATTTGGGTATCACCAAAGACAGCCTGATCTTGATGGATTGCGGCAGCTCGCTGGTATTGTCCGAGCCGAGCCGCGATCCTGTCGGCTTCGTCACTGGTCGGCGATTGCGGTGACGGAGTCGCCGCCTGTGGCTGATCGATGCGAGTGATTTGTGGTGGCGCGTCAATCTGGACGCCGCCCTGGTTTGGCTGTGACGACTTCGAAGGGACCGCTGGCGGATGACCGGCTGATCGATTGCGACGCGAGTAAGCCTTGACGAATGCCTGATTATTTGAACTCATAGAATCAGCGTCTAGTTGGAAGTTGAGGGTGTAAGTTCCGGAAGGTACTGCATCCAATCGTTGATCCCGTTTGGAGTCTTCGACGAGATCGGAACCAGGGAATTGAATTGGCTACCGGTTGATGGATCGACGCCAGCACCCGGCGCTGTAAACGTCTCGCTGTCAGGCAGCGAGTTGGCTAAGACTTCCAGCGAGGGAGGGTTAAATGCGACATCCGAGTTTGCGTCGGTCGCAGGTACAAAACGATTGGAGACCGTTTTCGCATCGAATTGTCGCGAAAACTGATTTTCCGTAGGCGACGATTGTTGCGAGTCATGTAGTGCAACCGATTTGGCCTGAGTCATTTTTTGCGGCGGTTCCAGCGATGCAACCGAAGCTGCAGAATCAACCGAGTTGGTAACGGCATCATCCGGGCGTTCGGCAAATCGGCCGCCGTTCGGTTCCGGAACCACTGCAGCCTGAGGTGTTGATACAATCCCAGAATTCAAATCGTGCGTGTGGCTGCTCCAGGGGATATCGGCGGCCATGCCTTCATCGATACTGGACAGGTCAATTCCATCCGCGATCGATGCTCCCTGGCCTTCGATGCTTGTTTTGCGCCCGGTAAAGACTGCGGTAGCCACCACAACCATCAACAACAAAACAACGACTCCATGTTGTTGGGCAACTTCCATCCAAGATCGCCCTGTCGGTGCGTCGCTGAATGGGTCGGAAACGTTCGGATACTCAAGACAATTGAATGATTGCTCTGATGGTTGCTGAGCCATTCGATGCTGGTCAGTGGATTGTTCGTATCCGGCAATCGGGCTAGCCACGCCTGCTGCCGTGTCCGCAGCGGGTTGGTTGAGAACCGGTTGGTTTACCGGACTGGTGGGCAACCCGTTATTGGGAACCAGTTGATTCGGCATTCCTGCCGCTGGCGCATTGGCATGGCCCAGGCGATGCTGTTCATTCAGGTTTTGGACGTTCAGATCGGCAACAAACGGATTCTGAGCTACTGGATTTTGAGCCGGTGATGCTGGTGGGACCTGATTTAGGTTGGGCAATCGCAATAGCGTTGGCGGCACGCTGCTATCGGTGGCCGCGACGCCATCGTCGGCACCAAGTGGTGTCGGCGTATTGTCCTGTGGCCATCTGGGTGAGACCGTCATACGACAATCCTGGTGATCGGGTGCTTCGGGTGCGGGTCGCAAGACGGTCATACCGAACCTGGGAACCAGCGGGATACTCGCTTCCTATAGATCGGATCCGACGATTCCAATCTTTAGGTATCTGCGGAATAGCCAAACCGAAGCCGATAGGCAAGATTGAATGACAGATGTTTGTGGGCGTCTGGGTTGTGATTTCGCGATCCTGCAAGGATGATGTCGTGTCCTGACACAAACCGAATAACCCGCGTGAAACTCGCCTAATGCCTGATTCCAACCAGATCCGCCTCGATACTTCCCGAACTCATTCGCGAGCGAATTCTGCTGCTTGACGGCGCGATGGGCACCATGATCCAGCGTCTGGAGCTGGACGAGGCCGGAGTCCGTGGCGAGCGATTTGCGGACCACCACAAAGATCTGAAGAATTTTTCCGACATCTTGTGCCTGACCCACCCGGAAAAAATCACCGACATCCACCGCGGCCTATTTCGAGGCGGGCAGCGACATCGTCGAAACGAATTCTTTCGGGGCCTCGCCAGTCGGAATGGTCGAATTCGATCTGCCGCTTGAATTGGTAGACGAAATCAATCACGCGGCTGTCGCCTGTGCTCGCAAAGCGGCCGACGAGTGGACCGAGCGGACACCCGACAAACCTCGTTTCGTCGCCGGGTTCGATCGGCCCGACGACCAAGCAAACTCGCGATCAGCACCAAAGTCGACGATCCGGCCCATCGCGATACGACCTTTCATGAAATGGTCGCCAGCTATCGGGCCCAAGTCGATTCACTGGTCGCCGCCGGTGTCGACATCTTGTTGCCCGAGACGGCGATCGACACGCTGAACTTGAAAGCATGCTTGTTTGCGATCCAAGATTTCTTTGACGCCGGCGGTCGCCGCGTCCCGGTGATGGCCAGCGGAACGTTTGACAGAGGTGGTCGCACCTTTGTCAGCGCTCAAAGCGTCGAAGCATTTTGGACTGCGATCAGTCATTTTCCGATGCTGACGGTCGGAATGAACTGCGCCCTTGGTCCGGACGTGATGCGTCCGCACATCGAGGAACTGACTCAGGTCGCCGGCATTCCGATCAGTTGTCATCCCAACGCCGGACTGCCAAACGAAATGGGCCAGTTTGATCTTGGGACCAAAAGCGATGGCCGAGAAAGTTGGTGAATATGCCGACAACGGTTGGGTCAACATCCTGGGCGGTTGCTGCGGAACGACGCCCGATCACATTCGCGCGTTCGCCGAGCGCATCAAAGATCGCAAACCGAAACAGGAATCGACCGGTCCCGTCTAGACACGGCTATCGGGCCAGCTGCCGATGGTGATGCGTCCAGAAATTCCGTTCACGATGGTCGGCGAACGAACGAATGTCACCGGCAGCCGAAAATTCGCTCGATTGATTCGTGAAGAGCAACTACGAGGAAGCGGTCGAAGTTGCGCGCGAGCAAGTTCAAAACGGCGCAACGATCATCGACATCAACTTTGACGATGCTATGTTGGATGGCGTCGAAGCGATGACGCGATTTCTGCGACTGATCTCGGGTGACGAATGTCGCCGCATCGGTGCCAGTGATGATTGACAGCAGCAAATGGGAAGTCATCGAGGCGGGCCTACGGAACACGCAAGGCAAAGCGATTGTCAATTCGATCTCGCTGAAAGATGGCGAAGAAGAATTTTTGCGCCGCGCGCGACTGGTTCGCCAATATGGCGCTGCCGCGGTCGTGATGGCCTTTGACGAACAAGGGCAGGCCGCCGACGAAGATAACAAAGTTCGGATCTGCAAACGCGCCTACGATCTGCTGACAACCAAAGCCGAACTTCCCGCCGGAAGACATCATCTTTGACCCGAACATTTTGACTGTCGCCACCGGGATCGAGGAGCACAACAACTACGCGGTTGACTTCATCAATGCGGTCCGTCGCATCAAACAGGAATGTCCCGGCGCCAAAACCAGCGGTGGCGTCAGCAACATCAGCTTCAGTTTTCGGGGCAACGATCCGGTCCGCGAGGCGATGCACAGCGCGTTCTTGTACCATGCCGTCAAAGCTGGTTTGGATATGGGAATCGTCAACGCCGGGCAACTGGAAGTCTACGAAGAGATTCCCAAGGATCTGTTGGAGCGTGTCGAAGATGTGCTGCTGAATCGTCGTGACGACGCCACCGACCGGATGCTGGAATTTGCCGAAACGGTGAAGGGCAGTGGCAAAAAGAGAGCAGGCGAGGATCTGACTTGGCGCGAGGCGCCGGTCGCCGAACGGATGAAGCACGCCTTGATCAAGGGAATCGACAAGTACATCGTCGAAGACACCGAAGAAGCTCGCCAACATTTCGATCGCTGCCTGCAAGTGATCGAAGGCCCGTTGATGGACGGCATGTCGGTCGTCGGCGACCTGTTCGGTGCCGGAAAAATGTTCCTGCCACAGGTAGTCAAGTCCGCTCGCGTGATGAAAAAGGCGGTCGCCTACCTGGAACCCTTCATGGAGGAAGAAAAGATAGCGGCCGGAACACAGAAGGTAGCGATGCGCGTGGAAAGTTCTTGATCGCGACGGTCAAAGGGGACGTCCACGACATCGGCAAGAACATTGTTGGCGTGGTGCTGCAATGCAACAACTACAAAGTCATTGACCTGGGCGTGATGGTTTCCAGCGAAACCATCCTGGAAGAAGCCGAAAAACAGCAGCGTCGATATGATCGGACTGAGCGGATTGATCACGCCAAGCCTGGACGAAATGGTTCATGTTGCGCGAGAAATGAAACGCAAGAAGTTGAATTTGCCACTGCTGATCGGCGGGGCAACGACCAGCGCCAAACATACGGCTGTCAAGATTGCCCCGGCCTACGACGGTCCGATCGTGCATGTGCTGGACGCCAGTCGCAGTGTCAATGTCGTCGAAAAGCTGATCAACATCGAGGCACGCGAACGATTTCATCGCCAACAATATTGAAGAACAGAAGAAGCTGGTCGCCAGTTTTCAAGAACGCAAGCAAACGCTGTTCCCTACGCAGAGGCATTGGAAAATCGATTCGCAACCGATTGGCAATCTGTCCAGATCGACAAACCATCGTTCACCGGCGTCCGCACCGTTGACCGACTTTCCGATCTGCAGCAGATCCGTCCTTATATCGATTGGTCACCCTTCTTCATGACCTGGGAACTCAAGGGAAAGTATCCGAAGATCTTTGACGACGCAGTGGTCGGTGAACAGGCGAAAGAACTGTACGACGATGCCAATGCGATCTTGGATGAAATCATTGCGAACGGTTCGCTGACGGCAAACGCGGTCCACGCATTCTGGCCAGCCGCCAGCGATGGCGACGACATCGTGTTGTACACGGACGAATCTCGATCAACACGAACTCGCCCGTTTTCATTGCTTGCGACAACAATGGGAACGTCAAGGGCCAAAAGGACTTTCGATCGCTGGCGGACTATGTCGCACCGATCGATAGTGGACGCGAAGACTACGTCGGTGGATTTGTAGTCACGACCGGAGTTGGTGCTGAAGAACTGGCGGCGAAGTACAAGGCGGAACTGGACGACTATAAAGCGATCATGGTTCAAGCGGTTGCCGATCGGCTTGGCCGAAGCGTTTGCCGAGCTGATGCACGAACGGACGCCGATGTGAATGGGGCTTTGGAAAAGCAGAAGGACTATCCAAAGCAGAGATGATCGCGGAAAAATATCGAGGCATTCGGCCCGCGGCCGGCTATCCCGCTTGTCCCGATCACACTGAGAAACAAACCCTGTTCGATTTGCTCGATGCGGAACAGCAAACAGGCGTCGAACTGACGACGCAGTTTCGCGATGCGGCCAGGAGCCAGTGTCAGCGGCCTGTACTTTGGGCATCCCGAAGCCCGTTACTTCACAGTGGATCGTGTGACCAAAGATCAGATCGAAGACTACGCCAGGCGGAAAGGCAAACCCATCGAAGAAATCGAAAGGTGGCTGGGACCAAACCTCGCGTATGACCCCTGAGGTTACCGAAATAGCTTGGAAACATCGACTTCAATTTGACAGTCGTCGCAGATCTTTAATGCAACAATTTCGCTTATCGGTTGTCGCTGATAGATGCCCTGGTCGTCCAACTTAAGCCACTCTAACATTTGTTGATTCGGATCGAGAATGAAGTAGTTGTCGACTTTTTCCTCTTGATACAGCTCCCGCTTTTCGTGACGATCCCGATCTTCTGTCGTCGGTGAAAGAATCTCAGCCACCAGAGCGGGCGTTTGTTCAATGTGGCGCTGCGGTGCGTCTCCGCACGGAACGACAATATCAGGACGCACGACCGTATTGGTGGAAATAATCCAGTCGATCTCGTACAACGCGGTCGCGTCGCACCCCGCTGAATCGATCGCGGCTTGAAGCGCCGCATCAAGCCGGCCCGCCAACTTCTGGTGTGGACCAAATGGGCTTGGTGACATCGACACGGCGATTCCATCCCACAGTTCCCAATCGCCTTGCCAGGATTGGTACTCTTCAACCGTGTATCTGGGCAAATATCGGGGCGCGGTACCCATGGCTCGCCTTAGAGGGAGTTCAATTCGTTAAGAGCCATTCTATTGCATTCCAATCTCATTCGGCAAACAACATTCCGCATGCACCGTGGGTACGACGAATTCGCTCACTCCCGGACCGGAATCCAGCTCTTCAAGCTTCCGAAACGAATACCCGCGCAAATCGATGCCACTTGTACTCTCCTGGCAGCATCTCTGTTGGGGCGATTTCCAGATGTACAACCCGTCGGTGCAATAAGGTTGTTGGCTCGCTCGCGAGACTGCCATGTAGAAGCAGTGGACGCATCGCAAACACGTCACCGGCATTGCATTGAATTGTATGACTCGCATTCTTTGCCTTGGATTCGGAAGATAGATGCGAACCTGGAACCACGGTCAGAGGTCCATTCTCTTGAGTCATCGGATCAAGATGCAATCGAAGGGTTAGCATCGATCGCAGCAACGACTCGGTTGCAATCACGTGTGGCACTCCCGCTTTGACGGTGGGCTTGGAAAAGGGTAGGGCGGGCGAGCGATGCTCGGCGACTGCGATCGTTTTGTCGCGATGAAGCGAAAGCGACCAACCCTGACCCGGTGGTTTGTCAAAGTACAAGATTCGTACCACACCAGCCGCCCGTGACACTTGATCGGCAATCAACTTCGCGACGGAAGGTCGGCTGCAAAACTCGTCGCCAACCTGCCCAGCAATCTAATAGATTCCGACCACCAACGATTCGACCCCCCGTTGTCTCAATCGGGCCAGCGACCTGACGATCCATGGCGGTGACAATCTCTTGTCGCAAGCTTTCGCACTCCAGCGGTGAAATCACGCCTGGGATGATCGTACATCCGTCGCGTTGAAGTTCCATCGCAGATCTCCAGTTTTCGGCCTATCTCGTCCTGCAGGTTCCTGATGTGAGGATAGATAACAATTCACAACACGCAACTGCTCGCCCCCAAGGCTACTCTCGGATATGTTTCTCAATATGGATATTTCTACAGAACTGACCGATCGCGTGATGCGATTGGTTGTCTCACCCGATTACCGGCCCAGCAAACCGAAACGAATCGCTGAACAACTGAAACTGGACGGCGACGGTTACCGGGAAGTCCGTCGAGTGATCAAACAACTCGTGCTCGAGGGCCGGCTGATCTATGGATCGAACCATTTGATCATTAGTCCCGGCGCGGTCGGTGGACCGGCCGACACGGTGCGCGGAACTTTTCGGCGGGCCATGGGTGGCGGCTTTGGCTTCGTCCGCCCAGCCCATGCCGATGATGCCGATGTTCCAGAGGACGTCTTTGTTCCGCCTGGGGCGACCAAAGGCGCTCTGGAAGGCGACCTTGTCGAAATCAAAGTCCGCCCGTCTCGCAAAGGCGGCAACGAAGGAACCGTTGTCGAAGTACTGCAACGCGCACGCCGCCAGTTCACCGGCACGTTCCGACAGACCGGTGGAACACCCGTTGTCTTCCTTGATGGCACTCCCTACGCAGAACCTGTAACCGTCGGCGACGTCCGCGGACTACCGCTGGAAAACGACGACAAAGTCTTTGTCGAGATGGTTGATTTTCCTGACGATGATGGCCGCGGCGGTGAAGCCGTCATTTTGGAACGCTTGGGAAGCAGCAGGAACCCAGCGATCGACACGCTCTCGATCATGCGGCAGTACGCATTGCCAGATGCATTTCCAGAAGCAGGTTTTGAACGACGCGCGAAAGCAAGCCGACGCATTCAATGACGAAACTGTACCGAAGGACCGCAAAGACCTAACCAAACTGCTGACGATTACGATTGATCCCTTCGATGCGCGCGACTTTGATGACGCGATCTCACTAGAACGTGAAGATGGTCGCTGGCGGCTGTGGGTTCACATTGCCGACGTCAGCCATTTCGTTCCGGTCGGCAGCGAGATCGACCAGGAAGCTAAGAAGCGTGCGACCAGCGTCTATCTACCTGACCGTGTCATCCCGATGATCCCAGAAATCATCAGCAATCACCTGGCCAGCTTGCAACCTGATCGCATCCGATTGGTCAAATCGGTCGAGATCGAAATGTTGGATGATCTGACGATCACCCACACCGAAGTTCACAACGGCGCGATCCATAGCGATATGCGGCTGAACTACGAACAGGTCGATCAATATCTGGCTAACCCCGAAGCCTATCGCGAGAAATGGGGCGAGGAGATCTGCGACCTGTTGACTCGAATGCATAGCTGGCGATGCAGATTCGCAAGGCTCGCTTCAAAGCCGGCGCACTGTCAATGGACATGCCCGATATCAAATTGGATTTTGACAAATCCGGCAAAGTCAAAGGAGCGTACGCGCGTCGAGCATACCGAGAGTCACCAGATCATCGAAGAATTCATGCTGGCCGGCAATCAAGCGGTGGCCACCTGGTTGGACGATCTCAAACTGAACTTCCTTCACCGCGTCCATCCGCCACCGGAACGTCGCAAGCTTCGTCAATTGAGCAACTTTGTCAAAGACCTGGGCATCAAGGTTGGAAACATTGAAAGTCGATTCGAAATCCAGGCGGTCTTGGATGCGGTAGCGAAGACTCCTTTGGAAGATGCGGTCAACTTTGCCGTGCTGAAAAGCATGAACAAGGCAATCTATGCGCCGCAAGTCGAAGGCCACTACGCACTTGACTTCGAACACTATTGTCACTTCACCAGTCCGATTCGTCGCTATCCCGACCTGACGGTTCATCGATTGATCCAGAAGTTACTGGACAAAGAAAAGACTCCGGACGATCCGTTTCCATCGCTGGTCAAACTGGGCCATCATTGCAGTGATCAAGAACGCAACGCCGCTGCCGGCGGAACGCGAACTGACCGAACTGAAGCTCTTGCACTTCTTGAAGAAGCACATCGGCGAAACGATGGAAGCTGTGATCAGCCGTGTCTTCGCCGATGGGATTCATGCCAGGTGCGTCAAGTTGCCGGTTGACGGTTTCATCCCGATCACGACCCTGCCGAAAGACAAGTATCGCTATGAACGACGCGGTCAAATGATCAGTCGGATTCAAAGAAGGCAATCGATACCGACTGGGCGACCAATTGACCGTAAAAATTGCCAAAGTCGATTTGCAGGACCGCCAGTTGTACTTGGAAGCAATCAAGAACCACACGGCCCGAAACGAGTCAGGAAAAAGCACGCCCAGTCCGTCCAAAAAGACGTACAAAAGCAAACGAAAGAAGGAGCGGCGGGACAAGAAGAAAAAAAAGCGAAAGCGGTAGCTGGGAGTGCGGCATGAACGATTCGGATTCATCCAGAATTCCGCGGGCGGCAAACGAAATCGATCGTCTGATCGACTTTTATGAAGATGCGCTGGAGTGGCGATCAACCGTCGATTTAAGAATTTGTCGGTCAGGTCGGTCAAGACATCAATCCCGAAGGTTGTTGTTGGAACTCATTCCTATTGATAACGAGTATCGACAGAAGCATGAACAATCGGCTGATCCGGAAGACTACCAACAACGTTTTCCTGAGTACGCGACTCACATCTACTCGCTGTTTGCTGACGACGATTCCACGAATCGCGATCTACCTAGAACCGTATCAACTCGGCACCGCAAAATAGCCTTTTCGCTACCGTACAAATTGGGTCGTTTTCTCCTTTCAGGAATTGGTCGGGGAAGGAAGCTATGGAAAAGTTTATCGGGCGATCGACACCGACTTAGATCGCACTGTCGCGATTAAGATCCCTCGTGATGCCTGGTTGACCGAGCAGGAAAACCAGCAGCGTTTCAATCGCGAGGCACGCAGCACGCCGCATTGCGACACCCGGGAATCGTTTCGTCTTGGAAGCCGGAAATGACGACGGTATCCAATACTTGGTTTCGGAATTTGTCGAAGGAACAACGCTCAGTGAGGCATTGGCCAAACAGCCGTTCAACTTCGCGTATCCGCCCGATTGATCGCCGCGGTCGCCGACGCGCTCCAGCACGCCCACAATCACGGAGTCATTCACCGTGACCTCAAGCCATCCAACATCCTGCTGACCGCCAGTGGCACGCCAAAGGTCACGGACTTCGGATTGGCAAAACGCTTGGGTTGTGAAGAGACAATGACTTTGGAGGGTCAAGTGATTGGCACCCCTGCCTACATGTCACCCGAACAAGCGTCCGGTCAGGTCGGCCGAGTCGATGGACGTAGTGACATCTACGGATTGGGCGCGATACTGTATCAACTACTAACCGGCGAGTTACCGTTTCGTGGGAATGAGCGAATGGTCATTCGTCAGGTGATCGATCAGGAACCGCTCCAACCTCGCAGGTTGAACGGTTGCGTTCCCAGGGATCTGGAAACAATCTGTGGCAAAGCGATGGCCAAAGAGCCCGGGTATCGGTATCAACAAGCCAGCGATTTTGCAGCTGATCTAAGACGATGGCTAAACCACGAGTCAATTCATGCAAAACCTGCCGGCCCGACTTCCAAGGCGTGGCGTTGGGCAAGACGCAATCCTAAAACCGCCGCGTCAATCGTTTGCACGGCCAGCCTGGCAATTGCGGTCTTCATGATTTCGTTGGTTGCTTCGATTGCGCTGGTCCAGCGGAACGCGAACGCACGTCGGCAATCCAAGCACGGTCCGCACAGCAGCTCGAGCAAGCGGCCCGGACCGAAGCTGGAACAAGGCGCGATCTAGCTAATCAGCCCGCTTTCGCGCGGAAACCGAACGACGAACGTCTCAAAGGGTATCGAATTTCTTGTTACACCTATTCGAACCTGGCGGTTCTGGCCGGTGCCGGAAATCACGAACAGGGCTTTTTCTTAACCCTTGCGACCGACGCAACTGCGACTGAAGTACTGGATGCAGCACAAAAGCGAATCCAGGGTGAACTACGTGATCAGCCGGATTGAGATGCCGATTGCTGATTAACCTGGCGGATCTATACCGTTCGCGGCATGAATTGGAGAAAGCAAACTATTCACTCTGCGTGGCTGCGAGACGTTGGAGCGAACCTCCCCCGGACACCCTGGATCGCCTTAGGTTTCTTCATGTTCTAGGACTCATCCGGCACGATCAAGGCGACTTGCTGCTGGCTGAAACCTACATGATCGGGGCGGTTCGCATCAGAGAAGAAATCCTCGGTCGCCAGCACCTGGACACCCAAGAATCGCTATTTCACTATGGATCGATCTTGTCGGATGCGATTGCCGCTAGCGACGACGCAATCTGGAAATGCGAACCCTATTCGAACTGCGAACAGATACTTCGCGAAGTTGTGCGAGTTAGGCGTGAACAACTTGGCGATAGCGACCCCGATGTCGCAAAGGCCAAGACACGCTTGTTGAAAGTGCTGAATGACAACCGCCGCGATCAACAAGGAAAACAACTAGCAGTCGATGCCTTGTAAAGTTGACAAAGTCATTCGCGATGGCTTACGACAAAGACTTTTTGCATTGATTACGGCTTTGATCCAACCGGCATGGCGATTCGCACACCAACGAAACGCCAATTGCGAATAGCTAAATTTGGATGCAATCCACACCTGAAACCAATTCTCACCCGTTAGCTGAAGGGCACAAACTCTGCTCCAATCGCCAGTCGCACTTCGTCCAAAACGCGAAGTACGGTACGCTCACTGCGGCGAACCAGCGGGCTGATTTCTTGAGTCGAATAACCTTGCAGGGCGAGCGACAGAATACTTCGGTGCGAAGCCAGCTCCATTCTTGCCATCAGTTCATCGATCAGTTCCGCCGCAATCAACAATTCTTCGCCGGTTGGTTCACGGTCGATTGACAGTAGATCCTGCGATGTTCGATCACGACCATGTGCACGTTGTTCGCGCACCACATCGCACCCCGCCGAACGGTAATACGTTGATTTCCGCTGGCACTTGCGAATCGTGATCGTCAGCAGCAGCCCCCACAGACCGGCCCAGTTATCGAATTGAAAATCGCCATCCTGGTTGCGTCGAAAAAACGAACCAAGGGCAGACTGTCACAACATCGTCCGCATCGATCTTTTCGCGAACGGCAGGGTCGAGATGCTGTCGCACCTTGGCTGTCAGCGCCCGCGAGTACCGCCCAACGATCTCCTCGGCCGCAGAATCATCCCCCGCAGTCAATCGATCATTGAAATCGTGAAACGAATCGCTCGCGCTCATCCATTAGTCTCCCTGTTCGAACCAGGATTATCGGTCAGGGAAAGACCAATTTCAACCAATCGCATTCAAGTCATGTAAGCTCAATCACAAGTGAGACTGGCCTGACACCCTACACCCACACTCTGGCTCCCTTCACCCGAAAATTTGACTGTCCACATCCCGCTCCCACTATTAGCTACCCCTCGCCCCCAAACTTGTTTGGGGGAGAGGGCTGGGGGTGAGGGGGCCGGCGTAGTTCAGCCAATACTCACAAAAATTCACACCAATTTCAAAAATCTCCATTTCCCATGTCGGATTCACCAACGGATTTGCATTCCATATCAGCCGAGCGTTTCGAGTCCTTCGGCGTACCCGCATCCGAATTCCGCATGAACGATCCCGATCCCACCCGAGCTGCAGTGGCCGGAAAATCCGGCCGAACAGCTCCTTTCGCCGCGAGGTGGGCGTCGGATGGCTCGCCCATACCAAGCTCACATCCCGTGAACGAGAAATCGCCCAACGATTACTAGACGGCCTGACCCGAGATGAAATCGCCGCACAGTTTTCCACCTAAGCCCCAGCACCGGTTCGCCATCACATGGAAACACTACATGGGAAAGATGCGGCCAGTCACCAACCGCGTCGGGTTGGCACTGCGCAATGATCGAATCTCCGCGACCAACTGAACCATGATCCCGAGGACAAACAAACAAGTTAGGGACTGAACAAAAATGCGCGTACGAACACCCGATGTATTGGGCCCGCACGTGAAGGAAAATCTCTCACCCAAACGGAGTCATTGGTCGCGAAATGCAGAATCTAAATCCCTCAACTCCCAACAACAAGAATCTATGACCGCTCGAATTCAAATACTGCTCGTCGGCCTACTCTCTCGTGGTAAATACGATCGGCTCGGTACAAGCAATGTAGCGCCGAACAGCTGAACCCCGATTGGGTTTACCCCGCTCCTCAGTTTTCAACGGGCATAAACATGCAAGGAGAGGCTACTCCTTTTATCAGTCGTGACGTTCCGATTTACAGCACGGGAGGCAACTATTTAGCCGCAAACGTTGGCGATCTGTTCGACGGCACTTTGGCCAATCCAGTGGAACACGACGAGTACGGGCAATCTGTGACGGAGTCCAGAATTGTGGGTCTAAGGACAGGGATCAGATAATAGTGGGGGATATGCAGTCGAATGGAGATTGCTTGGACTTGGGTTCCCCAGAGGGTTTCATCGGCACCACGAGTGACCCATGGTCTAAATCGGGTGCATTTGGCAGATGCAGTCCGACGAGCTCAATTATATTAGCTGCAGTTAGAGTCACATCGGATTTATGGACAAACAGAACAAATTGCAATGCGGCATCCTGGCGTTGTTCCCCAGGACATGCCACCCAGACTACGGGATCGCATTTGATTTTTGCAACTTCCTCGACCCACACCGGCGACTTCGGCGGCGAACAGGGAGCGAATGCCATCGTTCAGAGTCGTGCTGCAGAAGCAGGGTATGGTACCGATGATTACGGTTGGGTACCCCGCAGCTTTAATCCGGTCATATTTTGGACCAACGCCGCTGGTGGATCTTTCGAAGACACCAGCAATTGGGACACATCGATTCCGGTCGTGGAACAGCGTGTGCATTTCGAACTTGACGAAACTTACACCATTGATATCGGAATTCACCGGCACATCACAAGTCGCTGATTAGCAAAGGCGACGTAACATTCGATCTTGATGGCAATCGCTACTCGCTTGCCAGTTCCTTAGAGATTACCCTTGCGTCGCTACGCATCTTGGATGGAATCATCGAAACACCGGAGGTCCAAGTTCGACAAGGCGCATGCTTAGCGGCAATGGAACCATCGAAGCTCTTTCGCATGTCAACCGGACCACAGTGCAGGTAGACGCCAGAGCAGGCAACCGTCGGTAATCCGGCATGCATCATCGTCTTGCCGCCGCGCTCGGTACCAAGTCAATTCGCTGAAACGCTGCTGGCGCATTGTCCGAGCCAAAATCTGCGTGCGAAGCCCCGACGCTGGAGATGACTGACGTGATCAGCTCAGGCTCACTGGCGGGAAGTCGCACCCGAATCTGACTGCCGATAAATACTTCAACCGAAGGCCCGTCATCACCTCGATCTACCTTGCACGATGAAGTCCTCATCGGTGAGATCGAGGGCTTAGTCTTGTCAACCTCACCGGCTTGTCGCACTCGGCGCGACCAGTAGTAGAACCGCGCCGGGCCAATCCCTTGCTGTTGACAGAACGCAGCAACGGTCAGCCCGCTCGATTGAAATGTCGTCAACCGTCGCCGCCACGCTTCAAGCTTGCCAAGATCGATACCTCTCGCCATCTCACGTCCCCCAGTCATAGAGTCAATCACGGGCGTCAAACAAACTCGCCCTACACCGAACCCTACAACCAAACAACAGAAGATGACGAATGGCTGTCATGTACGCTTACATCTCAGGAGCAATCAGCAGATGAATCTTAGAAATTTTTTGCACACAACGATGGTCGCCATATTTTCCCTGTTTGCCACCGAAGCGGCCAACCGCGCAAAGGTTGAACATTGATTTCGATTCCAACACTCAGCCGCCGGAGCTTGAGATCGTGTTGCCCACCGGCAGTAGTGCCGCGCTACTGTTTCAATCCGGCCAAGTCACGTTTCCAGGCACGAACCTTTCGTCTTCCCGGAGCTATTTGCGGACGATCCAGAAAGACTTTGCGTTGTTGAGCTTTGTCGCTGAGATCACGATCAGCGGCGGAACGCAGAACGGCTTCTTTGGGATGGGTGTCGGAGACGCCGACGCATCGCAGTCGTTCGGCAGCGAGCCGCGAGCCAACCCACATATCTACTTGTTGATGGACAAAGACTCGCCGACCAACAATGGCTTGATCGACGACAATGGGCTGGGCCGTGTTGGTACGCCGGGCGTTGCCGGCGTCGGAACGCATCGAATCCGTCTGACCTGGAATGCAAACAACGAAATAGGACAATTTTTTATCGACCGCAACTACGATGAGAATGGATTTTGTGCCGGATTTCGTGAGTAGCGCTATCGATTGGATCGGACAACGGCTTCACGACGTCAACCACCAGCATCTTTTTCGGTGGATCGACCAGCGTCGCGTTCGATGATTTTCGCGTGACCGTGGTTCCGGAACCATCGTCGTCGGCGTGGTTGGGTTTCGCAGCGGTGGTGGCAAGATCGGTGCGAAGGAGACGAAACGCCTCTCGCTGAGGAAGTGAAGCGACTAAGCATGATTGGACTGCTACATGAAATCGCGTTTGGGATTGTCGGTGAGGAGGTATTTGAATGCGACTTGAGGACAAGTCGCACCACATGTGTCAATCTCATGGCAAGGGATCGATTCGATCGAGCGGTTCCATGTTGCGAGCCTGTTGCCAGGCGTCCAATAATTCGCCCTGGTGTTGGGCCGCCCATTCCATGACGAGTCCGTCGCGCATGTGGCGATAGGCGACCTCCGATCACAGCAAGAGTATTCGCATCAATTACCATTTGATCGCCACCGTATTCCGCGTGAAAATGTGGCGGGTTGTGATCGTTGTAATACATCTTGATGACGATTCCATAGAACCGACTCAGTTCAGGCATCGGCTGACGCCCTTAGATTTGGAAACAGATCTCGGCATTTGCCGGTAACCCGCAAATACAATGCGTCGGCGCAGAGTTCCAAATCATCGGACCAGCGAACTTCACCATGAGGGCCCACGCTGACCGCTTCGAACACCGATGGATCACGCCACGCCGTGAACACTCCTCTTTCAACCAATTCGGAAAGGTCTACGACGGCCGGTGACACCATCATCGTATTGGGAAAGAGCTGGTAGTCATGCTGTGGCTGCACAGATACTAGATTTCGCATCGGTCGGTTCGATTGGCTAAAAGGGAATGCGAGAAACGAGATATTCTTGGCCTAACCCGATTCTATCCGAAATCCAACGTCGGAAACAAACATTTCCAATCCGCCCCGTAGGAGTGGTAGGCTTTAGCCGAATTTCGTCCGGGTTCTCGATGCAACCGAAATCGACCGTGGGGGGAAAAATGAGCCGGGGAAGAACTGGCTGAAGTTTGAAAAATGAAAATTGTAAACTGCAAATTGGTTCTTGATCTGAGCATTCGCCCAGCTCATTTTTCAATTTGCAATTGTCGATTTGACTTTCTCAATGATTGCGCAGCTTGGCGGTGATGCGTGATTCGGCGTTGGAACCATGCACTTCTGTGTGCGATCCGCCACGGCGGACCGCACCACCTTAGGCGAAATGCCGCCGCGACGGCAGCGTTGGTGATTTCGCCATTGTGAATGTTGACTGCTTGCTTGAGCGGACCATCAGCTTCGATCGCTCCTGCACAGCCAAGCTCTGCCAACCGCACCACCCAGCGAAGTGTTGCGTTGCACAACGCAAAGGAGCTGGTGCGGCCGACTGCTCCCGGCATGTTGGCGACACAGTAATGGACGACTTCATCGATGATAAAAGTCGGTTCGCTGTGGGTGGTTGGTCGGCTGGTTTCGATGCAGCCCCCTTGGTCGACTGCCACGTCGATCACGACGCTACCCGGTTTCATGATCCGCAAGTCATCGGCGCGAACCAATTGGGGTGCTTTGGCTCCAGGAATCAAGACCGATCCGATCACCAAATCGGCCAGTCTCAGTTGTTCCAAAATGTTGTGCCGGTCACTGTAGATCGTATTGACATTCGCCGGCATGACGTCATCGAGGTACCGCAATCGATCGAGGTCAACATCCAGAATCGCGACATCGGCTTGGAATCCGGCGGCGATTCGCGCGGCGTTGGCGCCGACCACGCCGCCGCCTAGCACGGTGATGTGCGCCGGTGCAACTCCTGGTACGCCGCCGAGCAAAATGCCGCGTCCCATTTGTGGTCGTTCGAGGTATTTGGCACCCTCTTGAATACTCATCCTACCGGCCACTTCACTCATCGGCGTCAGTAGTGGCAAGCGGCCATTTTGATCGCGCAAGGTTTCATAGGCGAAGCAGGTTGCTCCTGATGCGACCATCGCATCGGTCAATTCCCGACTGGCGGCAAAGTGAAAGTAGGTGAATAGCATTTGACCCGGTCGAATCAGGTCATATTCCTCGCGCTGCGGCTCTTTGACTTTGACGATCAAGTCGGCTTGCTCGAAGACGTTGGCACCGCTGGCGGCCATTTCCGCCCCCACACGAAGGTAATCGTGATCGGCCAGTCCCGATCCCAGACCCGCGCCCGCCTGGACGATGACTGTATGACCGCGCGAGACCAGTTCTTCGACGCCAACGGGCAACATCGCAACGCGATATTCGTCTGTTTTGACTTCAGTCGGCACGCCAATTCGCATCAGACAATCTCCTCAAGGATGAACAGTTATTAGCGACACAGATTTTTTGCTGAACAGAGAGTGGCGTCACTTAAGCTGGACGCCGGTTCGTCACTCAGCTAGTCGCAGGCTCGCGGCGTTCTCGATCGGATTCGCTTCGGTCGCCAAGGCGTCCAGCATCCCGGACAAACGATCGGCAAGCGATTCCAACAGCGGATCCGTCACTCCGCGCGGTGCCTTTTCTGCAGGTACTACGATCGGCTGATCAAATTGGATCACCGCGTGTAGCGGAATGGAACCGTCAGCCTTCCCATACAGTGTTTCCTGCATTCGCTGGATGGTTTCGACAACCCTTGTATCGGTTGCCTGATCGGGTCGAAGATAACACGTGGGGTAGGAAGCAATGTCCTGCACCAACTCCGCGGCCGTGACATTATCACGCATCCTACGTTTTTCCGTTTCGTCGCTTGAGGTCGCGTAGTTCCGCGCCGCTTTGGTACGAATCACTAAGACCCGAGACAAGACATCTTTGTCGGTGCGCGAGATCTGTAGATCATCTTCCAATTGGACCAACATCTGCTCGATCAAATGGTCACGGCGATGGGGCAGGGCACCACTATTGGATTCGCCCAGATACTCAATTTCGCGCAGCGATAGCAAGCCTTCAGCCAACCGGGTTGTGCGTTGTAGGATCGACAGGTTTCCCTTGCGTGTCCAACCGAGCCTTTCCTCCAGCTGGGCCAATTGTGCGTCAGCCCAGTCGGTAATGTCCGTTTTGCAAAGATATTTCATTCCGACCGGCAACAATACTACTTGGCCAGAGCAATTCTTGGCCCGACGTCGCGCAGCAGCGCGCGCGATGAAAGTGATACCGTCCAAGAGCGGTTTGAGTACGTCATTGGTTCGATTGGTTGTACCTTCTGGATAAATCACAAGCGGCCTGTCGGCAGTTGCCAAAATATCGATTGCCATTTCCAGTGATTGTCGATCTGGCCCTTCACGATAGATACTGAAGGCGCCCATTTTTTTGAGCGCAAAGCTATCGAACCAACTCTCGTTAAACAAATGCCAGGAAGCCATCGCGTACAGATGCGTGTTCACGTCGCGTGCCGGCCAACCGAGCACCAACGGATCGGAGTAGCGGCAATGGTTGGGCGCAAGCAGAATGCCGTCACCCCGTTCCAGAGACTTCCTGAAATTCTCCAAACCTCGGCTTTCGCTGGAATAGACTCCCTCGCGGTTTTGCAGATACCCCTTATACAACTGGAACGTTTGGATAAACGAAGGCCACCAGGTACCGCGATGAGGCGGTACGAATTTGTAGGGCCGATCAAAAACAACGGACATCGATTTCCTTAGCTCGTAATCCGCGCCAAAAAGAACCCCAACGCAACCGCGACGATGAACAGCCCTGTGACCAAAACGCCCGCCAAAACCAGAACGAGTCGCATCCTCTTTTCAGACGAGGCCGGTTTCCAGGGACCGGCCGATTTCGTCGCACTACCGACAGTGGAATCGCCACTGTCAGAATCATTCGGTTCACCCTTGGTCCCTAGTCTTGAATTGGGTTGATAACCCGATTCCGCTTGCAGATCAATAAAGCTACCACTGATTCGTTGTGAAGACAGGTTCGCGGCGCCCGCGTGACTTCCGACACTGCCGTCTCTCGATTCCTGCGCTAGATCACTGGGGGCTTTGGGCAACGTGTCATCGTTCTTATTTGCAATCGTATCCCCTTCGCCCACGATTGGTTGTTTTTCGATCGTCGATGGCTGATCCAGTCCTCCCAGGGACAGGGACGAAGAACTTCCCGTCGAAATCAGTGAAGGGTCACCTGGGCCAGCCTTCACTTTGGTGGCAGCGGGTACTTGGGCCACGAATTTCTCCAGAACCTCTGCAACATCGGCTGCGGTTTGGTATCGGTACTTTGGATCCTTTTGGATCATCTTCACACAGATCCCCTCCAACTCACCAGGACAATCCGGACGGACTTCCCGCAGCGGTGGTGGCATTTCTTGTTGATGTCGGGCAATGCGCTGCGCCAAAGTGCCATCGCCAAATGGCGGCTTCCCAGCAATCAAATAGTAGAGAGTACAACCCAAACTATAAATGTCGGCTCGGTGATCAACTGCATGGCTATTGATCGCCTGCTCGGGCGCCAAATAGTCAGCTGTACCCAATACGTTTTCGTTATTGATCACTGTCAAGGATTCATCATTACCGGCCGACACGAGCGCCAATCCCATGTCCAAAATTCGCACCCGTCCTTCTTCATCAATCAACAGGTTCGCTGGCTTCACATCGCGATGAACGACGCCTTTGGAATGGGCATGTTCTAGACCTCGAGCCGCTTGTGCGACCACATCAGCGGCTACTGAACAATCAAACGGACCATCGCGTTTGACCAACTGGTGTAAATCCGGACCGTCAACGTACTCCATCACGATGTAATGTACATCGTCTTCGTTGTCGATGTCATGCGCCAGAACGATGTTAGGATGATTCAGCGAGGCGATCGCTTTCGCTTCCAACTGGAATCGCGCCAAATAAGTAGCATCCTTAACACGCGACTTAGGCAAGACTTTGATCGCCCGCTTGTCACCCATCCGCGTGTGTTCGGCCAAGTACACACTGCTCATTCCACCCGTTCCAATGTGGCCAAGCAACTTGTACTTGCCAAGAAAGAATCCCTTGTACTTTCCGTTCAACAACTTTTCGACATGCCAGTCGGTCAACAGACCGTTGGCTGTGAAAACCCTGGCCAAACGCTTGGTACTGGTCGGCAGATCTCCTTTGAGCCTCGCCCGGATCTTCTTCTCGACCCGATCCACACTGGACTGGTCCATCAAGCCGCTCTTAACGACCATTTCGAGAAAACGTTCCGAGGTGACTGGTGTCGTCATGGGACGCCGGTGATTGACCCCATGGAGTTGAGTTGGCCGGTGTGAGAAGATAGCAGCTTTGGCGGCGTTGGTTAACCATCGACCGCTATCCAACTCCTTTCAATTTAGTCGTTTCGCCGACGAAATGCGACGAGAAACCGCTTCCAACGCCGAATTGCTGACCGTCGGATTGATGACGAAATACTGGGAAATCGGTCAGGTCAAAACTAGACTGGGCGCGACGCTGGGCATGTCGCGAGCCGCCCAGATTCATCGGCTTTTGGTTCAGCATCTGTGCAGTGGCCTAAAAGATGTCGCCGATCGGCGCTCGATATGCTTGTCACCAGTTCATCGTCGTAGCGAAGTCGCCGAAATGTTGGACTCGCTTCCTGGGCGACCCCAGTGGACCATCATCGATCAAGGCGACGGCGACCTTGGTGATCGCATGCTGCGTTGGTTTCAAGCTCAACTAACCCGCCGCGAGTCTCGGGCAATCCTGATCGGCGCGGATTGCCCCGGCGTCGGTCCCGACTTGATCAGGCGTGCTAGATCAATACCTGGCGGATCACGATCTAGTGATCGGCCCCGCCGTCGATGGGGGATATTACTTGATTGGCGTCCATGGCTCATGGTCGGAAATTGGCAACCGCGTCGAATCGTTGTTTCGCGACGTTCCCTGGAGCACCTCAGAAGTTTTTCAGATGACGAAACAACGAGCCGCGGCCGCGAAGCTGTCGATGGCTGAACTTGAACGGCTGGAAGACGTCGATACGATCGCCGAACTGACAAACTTGATGAGTCAATTGAGCAAACCTGGAACAGATTCAAGAGGTTCCGAGCTTAGAATCGCGATTGAACAAATCTTAAACGATCCCAACTTGGCAGATTCCGCATGACGCATCATACGGCGATCGTCGGCGGGGGTGTGATCGGGTTAAGCATCGCTTGGGAATTGGTCCAGCGCGGACACCGAGTCTCGCTGTTCGATTCCAGCGCGATCGGACGTGGCACTTCGTGGGCCGCAACAGGGATTTTGCCGCCGGCCAACCTAGAGACCGCGACCGATCCGATCGATGCCCTGCGGGGAGTTAGCCACCAGCGATTTCCCGTGTGGGCAAACGATTTGAAAGAGTCAACCGGGATCGATGTCGGTCTCAGGCGATGTGGTGGCTGGTATTTGGCCGATACGCCAGGCGAGCGTGCGGCGATGCTGGGCATGGCCGAATACTGGAACGATTTGGACATTCAGTGCGAGTCGGTGCCGCTAACTCAAGTCGGCGAACGAGAACCGGGTCTAGCGGATTGGGTACAGACCAATCCCAGCGCGGGGGCTTGGTGGGTGCCGGATGAGTATCAAATCCGGCCCCCGCGGTATCTGCAAGCGCTGGCACACGCTTGCCGGCAACATGGAGTCGATCTGCATGAAAACTGTGCGATCGACGACCTGCAGGATTCGGGCGGCACGTCCGCGATCGTGGCGGACGGTCGATCGATCGCCGCAGATTCAATCGTTATCTGCGCCGGCGTTTGGACCGGGCGGATTGCCAGACGGTTCGGGCTGGAATCGAGCCTGGTGCCGATCCGGGGCCAAATTTTGCTGCTGCGCACAGATCATCCGCCGCTTCGCGGCATCCTGAACTTTGGGAATCGTTACATCGTCTGTCGCGATGACGGTCATACCTTAGTTGGTTCCTGCGAAGAAGAAGTTGGTTTTCAGCTCGGTACAACCGCAGCGGTGCTGGACAGCTTGAACGAATTCGCGATTGCCAAAGTTCCCGCACTGGCAACGGCTGAACGGGTGGCACAATGGTCGGGTTTGCGTCCGATGACCTTTGATGGCTTTCCCATGATTGGACGCGTACCTGATATAGAAAACCTGTACGTTGCCTCCGGCCATCATCGCAGCGGAATCCATCTCTCATTGGGAACGGCAATCTGCCTGGCCGACTTGATCTGCCAGAAGCAACCACCCGTTGACCTCGACGCCTTTGCCATTGCAAAACAACAACATGAACAATCCCATTGAATCGCATGGCAACGAGTTGGAGCAAGACGACCCTACAACTCTCGATCCGCCTGGCTCCATTGCGGTCATTGGTGCCGGACCGATTGGTATCGAAGCAGCTCTGTACGGCCGATACTTGGGCTACGATGTGACTTTGCTGGAAGCCGTTTCGGTGGGATCGTCGATGGCGAATCAGCGTGCCTCGCCGCTGCCGATGCTTCCTGATCGCTGTCTGACCACCTTGGCCCTGTCGGCGCTCCGTGCTCAGAGTCAAGCTGCGGGCACGGTTGCGACGGAACCGCAACATTCGTCTCTGCCAATTACAGTCGGCCAGTGGATCGACGATGCCTTATTACCGCTAACTCAAACTGACCTACTACGTAATCGCTTGCGAGTTCCGGCTCGGGTCACGCGGATCGAGATGGTTCCCGTGGAACCGGATCACGTGGAAGAAGATACCAGTGATATTCCAGCCGACTTTCAAATCACGTATCTCGCTGGTCAAGCAGGACAGCAAACCCTCCAGTGCGAAGCGGTGATTCTGGCGGTCGGAGCCGCGACTGTGTTACCGACGGTCGTATCTGAATCTGAAATCGAACTGGGATTTCCTATCCCAGCCCCCTACTTTTTTCGCGCCGGTGGGGACCGATCCGGGGATCCTGAACGCGATCTGCGTAATGGCTGGCGAGAAATTGTCTCGATCTATGCCGGTTTGGCGGGTCGCGGGGACCTAGATTTGTATCGTCCGAAGCGCAGCTAGGCGTCTCAGGTTCCGGATGTAGGGATTGCGACGACTGCACCCGACCGGTCGCATTACGAAGACGGTGTTTCTTTTTTGCCACTTCCGTCTCGTCCCCTCAACGTGATCTAGCTTTCAGTGGCGAACATCGGTCTCTGGCCGACCGCCGAAATTGATACGCACGGACATTACCGGGGGGAACTTCCCATGATCAAGCTGACTCGACTCGACGGCGAACCGTTCGTTTTGAACGCGGACCTGATTCGCTACGTCGAACAGCGTCCCGACACGTTCATCACTTTGACTAGCGGCGATCGCATCGTTGTTGGCGAGTCGATGGACGATGTCATTGACCGAGCCGTGCAGTATCAACAGCAAAAGCACTTCATGCCGACGCCAAGCGATTTTTCAACGCTGGGCCGGCGCTAGAAACAAATACACACACAGCTTCAACACAGTTACTGAATCATGGATATTGGAAGCATCATCGGTCTGATCGCCGCACTCGGTCTGATCATCGGATCGATGTTACTTGGGACCGCGCCCATTCAGCGCCTTTCATCGACATCCCGTCTGGGTTGGTCGTTATTGGTGGTGCGTTCGCGGCTGCCATTGATTTGTTTTCCGCTGGGCAGCATCCTGAAATCGCCATTGATCGCGTTGAAAGTGATTCTTGAACAAAGGCGAAGACCGTTTGGGACTGATCAAGCAAATTGTCGAACTGGCCGAAACGGCTCGTCGCGATGGACTGTTGGCTTTGGAATCAAAAGTTGCCGAAATCGAAAACCCGCTTGTCAAAACCGGGATCCAAATGGCGGTCGATGGCAGCACGCCTGAAGTTGTCGAAGAAGTGTTGCGAACCGAGGTCGAAGCGATCACCGCTCGTCACCGTGAAGGGAAGAGCATCATGGATCAGCTGGGCCGATTCGCACCGGCATACGGAATGATCGGGACTCTGATGGGTCTGATCATGATGCTTCAAGACATGAGCGATCCATCCGGGATTGGTGCCGGGATGGCGGTTGCTCTGATCACGACGATGTACGGCGCGATTTTCGCCAATGTGTTCTTCAGTCCGTTTGCTGAAAAGCTGGGTCTGATGAGCCGCAATGAGATCATCAGTCATGAAATCGCGATTCGTGGTGTCATGGCGATCCAATCGGGCGAGAGCCCGCGAGCGATCGATCAAAAGCTACGTACGTTCCTGCCGCCGAAACAACGTGAAGCCGAGTAAGCGATGAACGACGAACCAGATGAAATAGGCATTCCCGAATGGGTCGTCACCTTTGGTGACATGATGAGCCTGCTGCTGACCTTCTTTATCATGCTGGTATCGCTTAGCGAAATCAAAGAAGAAGAAACGTATCAGGCATTGGTCAACTCGGTCCAAGAACAATTTGGTTACGAAAAACATTCGCCGCGCTGACGCCTGGCGATTCCCGCCCCCGGACCAACGGCCTTACACCGATTGCTACGACTGGTCGAGCAAAGCGCAAAGACACCGCCAAAGGTGGCGTCGAAGCAAAAGCTCCATCTGGTGAAGATCCGCAGGTTCGCATCGTTCGGCCCGGCCAAATGACGGCTGTCGGATCGGTGGTCTTTTTCGAAATTGGTAGCGACACGCTGACTCCGGCGGCTGACGCTGCAATCAAGATACTGGCGGAACAACTGCGTGGAAAACCACAAAAGATCGAAGTCCGCGGACACGTGGCCAGCGAATACGCCGCACGCACCGAGGGAACCGACAAGGCAATCATGCTGGGCATTCAGCGAGCTGCCGCCGTGCGACGACTGTTGGTCGATCGCGAAGGCTTGAATCCGGCACGATTCCGGATCTCGTCAGCTGCCGATTGGCGAACCGATGACCAAGAACGGCAAGAACGGTGTATCCAACCGAAACCCACGTGTCGAAGTCTTCATGCTGGACGAAACAGTGGACGACTTGTACGCGACCGCCGATGAACGAGATGCAGAAACCATCAAAGTGGACGAAGCAAACCAGGAGATCGAATGATGGCAGATGAAGCAGAAAACATCGAAGAAAATGACGACAGCGAACAGCCACTCGAAACTTCCTCCGTTGGAGGAAAAGGATTGCTGATTGCCTTCGTAGGGCTCGTGGTTCTACTGGAAACCGGAATGTTCTTCTTCATGGTGCCCAGTGCCGATCAGGTGAGCGCCCTGGCCGAGCAAAAGCTGATCCAATCTATCCAAGACGGTGAAACTGAGGCCGAAGAACAGGCATCGGACGAAAACAAAGTCGAAGAGTTCAATCTCGGGCGGTACGGCGAAACGTTCAGTCCGATTGATACCGAAAAAACCTATCTGGTTGAAATCAATCTGTATGGCTTGGTTCGCAGCAAAAACAAGGAAGCCATGCAGAACGAATTTGCGGAAAAAGAAGGCCGTTTGAGCCACGCTATTCGTATGACGGTTCGAAACAGTGCTCTCGAGGAACTGAGCGAGAACAATTTGGGGTTGCTGGAACGACGGATTTTGACGAAATGTAATCACTTGTTGGAAGATGATCTGTTGCTGGGTGTTGGCTTCAAAGGCTATCAAGTAACCGAACAATAGATCGTTTTCAGTACGAACCTAACTCCGTTGTGAAACACGCTTGGTGAAACACACGGAGTGCCCAAACTCGTCCACGGAAGGACACGCACGTGGCGGATCGAGCAAACCCGGACCAACCAAATCCTGACCAAACCGATGAAGTTTCGCCAGCAGCCGCTGGCGAGGAAGCTCACGCGGCCACGGTCGCTGCGGTGCCTAAGGCCGAAACGCCAACCGACGGCGATGGAACCAGTACCGCCGAGATTGAACAGCGTTTGGATGATGCTGCCCAGTCATTGGAAAAGGCGGCCGGAGAGGGAGTTTCAACGGAAGCCGAGGCCAGACCCTACAACCTGGGCGCTCTATCACCAGATACCGATAACTCGCCGCGGCAGCCAATCGATCTGGTCGGCGAGGTCGAAATGGATCTGCGAATCGAACTCGGTCGAACTCAGATGCGACTTGAAGAGGTTCTGCATCTGCGGGGTGGTTCGGTGGTCGCTCTGGACAAACTGGCTGGCGACCCCGTCGATGTGTTTGCCAACGGACGTTTGATCGCGCGTGGCGAAGTGTTGGTGATGAACGACAATTTTTGCATCCGCGTCACTGAACTTGTTGGTGCCTGATTCTTGCGGCACGGCCCGAACACCAATCGCCCCTGCAATCGCCTAAGAGCAACGCAAATCAATATGAACTTTCGACAATTGCCGTTCGTCGTCTTGGTATTCTGCCTGGTTGCACAAACGGCCGGCGCCCAACAGACTGCCGACCCGGTGCTCTCACGACAGCAGACGGCGAGTCTCGAATATCACGCAAAGCCGACTGGCTCGTTTCCTGAATTGAAACGCGGATCCATTTCCTCGGAAAATGAGACCGGTAGAGATGAAGATTCGAACGCGGCACCCAAGGTTTCTGGATCGTTGGTCACTATTTGCTCCAGCCTGGCAGTTGTGCTTGGTCTATTCGCCGGATTCGTTTGGATCAATCGCAAGTTCGGGTCCGGTTCGAGCAATCACGGTGCGATACCAAAAGAAGTTGTTCAACCATTAGGCAGCACGCCTATCGATTCGCGAAACCGGCTGACGATGATTCGCTGCGGCAATCGCATTCTGGTGCTTGCCCAAAATGCGCAAGGCGTTCAACCGATCGCTGAAATCACTTCGCCTGATGAGGTTCGCGAACTAACGGCGGCATGCTTGGGCGATTCGAAAAGGGCCTTCGCATCGACCTTACAGTCGATCGAACAAGAACGGGCCGGTGACGGTTTCCTAGGCGAACCAGTCGTCCAGCCATCGCCGCGTGCCCGCGGACGACTATTCGCCAGCGCATGAGCCGACCGCAGAGAGACCCCGTGTCGTCATGGCATTGGCCAGAATCCCTCGGTCGTAGGATTCTTGGCAGAACCCAGCAAGAACCTGGGTTTACGGCGTGCAAATGTTGACCGTTAGCCGTACAGAAAGTTTCGCGGTCATTGCGAAACAGCGATAGCCGTCCGGCAAGTTACCGGTGTTGGCCCTAGGTCTGCGCCGTAGCGATACTCATTGACCGGATGTCGATACGAATTCAGCTACTCCTGCGTCACCGAGCCGATCCGCGCAGCCACTGCTCACAAAGGTCTGGCCACTGCGATGCTCCTGGCTCACTCTTCGCCAAACCGAGTCCATGCCGTCCTTTCGGGAACAAATGCATCTCGGCAGGCACGCCATGTTTTCGACAAGCTTTGAAATACTCGATACTGTTTTCGACAGGTACGGCCCGGTCTTCCACTGTGTGGAACAAGAACGTAGGCGGCGTTCTATCGCTGACCTGCTGCTCATTCGATAGCGACTGCACCAGTTTTGAATCAGGATTTTCGCCAAGCAAATTCCTTTGGCTGCCGCGATGGGTGTACGGCTTGTCAAACCCGATCACTGGATATGCCAGAATCGCAAAGTCGGGTCGCGAAGATACGCGTGCGATTGGATCAGACGATGATTCATCAATTTGGGCAAAGTGAGTTGACACTGTCGAGCAAAGGTGTCCGCCGGCCGAAAAACCAATCACACCAACTCGCGATGGATCGATGTTCCATTCGTCTGCCTTTGCGCGCAGAGTCTGAATCGCCCGTTGGGCGTCGATCATCGGATAGGGGTGACCATAACCTTTTCCATCGTTTCCTTTACCTCGCAATCGATAGTTGCAGATCGCGGAACTGATGCCCAGGCTGGCGAACCACTCAGCAAACTGCTGCCCCTCGTGGTCCATCGCATGCCCACCATATCCACCACCGGGAAGGATCACAATCGCGGCGGTCGGTCGGTCAGATTCAACCAGCGTCAAAAACAATTGCGGAACATCTCCTTCACTTTCGCCGCCGGCACCGGGGGCACCGTCAGGCCAGAGAGGTTGCTGCTTGCTGACAGGACTGCCAGCACTGGCGTCCGCCAAACCGATCACGATGAAGGCCAAAGTGATCAACCACAGGATGCGAAACATAGCTGTCAGGTCCCTAATTATTCGGAAGAATCTTGGTAAGGCCATGATTCTAAGTGATCCGCACTTCACGGGGACTGCACAACGCCCGCCAAAGTCGATATGAATCGGGACTGAAATTCTTCAATCGTTCGTGTCTGAATAGCTATCCGCTACTAAATCGTGGCCAATTCCATCACTGTCGAAGCGTCCCACCATCACACCGGCATCCGCCAAAAGCTGTCGATGTGGTGGACGATCTTGCGAACATCGTTGGAGGAACGATTGGTCTACCGCGGCGACTTCGCATTGGGAACGTTGATGCGTTTCCTACCGATCATCACGCAAATCTTTCTGTGGCACGCAATCTTTGATTCGATCGGTGCTGCCGAAGGATCCGACTCGGCGACGATTGGCGGATTCGGTTTTCGCGAGATGGTGGCCTATTACTTGCTAACCATGATCGCTCGAGCATTCTCCAGTATGCCAGGGTTGGCATCCGGGATCGCGTTGCAGATTCGGGATGGCGAAATCAAACGCTACCTGATTCAGCCGGTCGATCTGATCGGATTCCTGTTGTTGACTCGTATAGCCCATAAACTGGCTTACTATGCAGTCGCGATCGCACCCTTTGCACTTGTGTTTTTCTTGTGCCGACACTACTTCGTCGATGGCTGGCCGCCGTCGCATGTCATTGCCGCATTCATCGCCTCGTTGATCATGAGTTTTTTGATCGGTTTTTTTCTGGAAGCGACGATCGGAATGATCGGGTTCTGGTTTCTTGATGTAACGGCGTTGCTATTTGTCTACATGTTGTTCAGTTTCTTTTTATCGGGCCACATGTTTCCGTTGACACTGCTACCAGACAGTATCGAACCATTCGTCAGTTTCTTGCCATTGAAGTATCTGGCATTTTTTCCGGCGGCCGTGTTTCTGGAAAAGATCCCTGCGGAAGACTTGCCCATGGAGTTGGCGACCCAATTCGCCTGGATGGTTTTCTTCATCTTTACAGCCCGATTCGCCTTTGCTCGAGGCGTCAAACGATACAGCGGCTACGGAGGGTAGTTACCAACCTTCAGCAAACAGCTGCACTCTCTATCTCCATATTTCACGCTCCTAACTGCCCGCTCAAACTTCCGTGTCTCCCAACTATCTGAAAGTCTTCGGCACCTTCGCTCGCAACTCACTGGTGCGTGACATGACTTTCCGCGCCAACTTTATATTGCAATGTGTCAGCAGTCTCGGTTGGACGGCAATGAATGTCGGTTTCTACTTGATACTGTTCCAGTACACCGACACGATTGGCGAAGGCAGTGGCTGGGATCGAGACAAGTTTTTTCTATTTATCGCCACCACCTGGTTTATCAATAGCCTGATGCAGGCATTCTTCATGCCGAATGCCGAAGAGTTCAGCGAATTGATTCGCACCGGCGGTTTGGACTTCGCGCTGCTAAAGCCGATCGACACCCAATTCCTGATTTCGTTTCGGAAAGTCAATTGGAGTTCTCTGTCGAACTTCGCCGCCGGCCTGATCATTGCCGCCGTCTCGCTGTACAACCTGGCGACGCGCGAAGTCAATCCGATGGTGCCGACGCCGATTTCTGTCCTGCTTTATCTGTTCTTTGTCGGCTGCGGCATTTTGATGATGTACTCGCTGATGATCTGTTTAAGTGCAACCAGCGTTTGGCTGGGGCGCAATCAAACGCTCTACAATTTCTGGTTTTACATCACGAATTTCAGCCGCTATCCGATGGAAATATACAAGCGCGGCTGGGGGCTTCCGCTGTATGGTTTCTTTACTTTTATCGTACCGATCCTACTGGTCGTGAACGTACCGGCACGAATCCTGGCCAAACCAATCGACCCACGAACAAACCAGGAATGGTTGCTGGTAGGATGGGCACTTGTCGCAACGCTGCTCTGTCTCATTGGTAGCCGCTGGGTTTTCAAGCAATCACTGTTGAGTTACCGCAGCGCCAGTTCTTAGCAATCACAACACGGGTTTAAACCAATCATGTTCAAACGATCTCTCTTTGTCTGGTCCCTGTTGTTAGGACTCAGTTTTTCTTTACCCACCTTTGCCGACGACCCGGATCTGGGAACACATGGCTTCGCGAAATCCGGGGACGTAAAGATTCACTATGTGACCATGGGTGAAGGACCACTGGTCGTGATGATTCACGGTTTCCCCGACTTTTGGTACACCTGGCGGGAACAGATGCCGGAACTGGCAAAGAATCATAAAGTCGTTGCGATCGATCAACGTGGCTACAACAAGAGCGACCAACCTGAGGGCGTTGAAAATTACGCCATGCCAAAATTGGTTGGCGACGTCGCTGCGGTTATCCAACATTTTGGAACAGACAAAGCGATCATCGTCGGTCATGACTGGGGTGGAGCGGTCGCTTGGTCGTTTGCAATGATGAAGCCGGAAATGACAGACAAGTTGATTGTTTGCAACTTGCCCCACCTGCACGGGCTACAACGAGAACTGGCAAACAACCCTGATCAAGACAAAGCCTCCGCCTATGCTCGGAATTTTCAAAAGCCTGGTGCTCACCAAGCATTGAACGCGAAAGCATTGGCGTTTTGGGTGAAAGACAAAGACGCGCGAGCAAAGTACGTCGCCGCATTCGAGCGATCGTCGCTGGAAGGAATGTTGAACTACTACAAGGCCAACTATCCTCGTCCACCGTACGAACCACCGACGGAAGACCCGATCAAAGTCCAATGCCCCGTGTTACTGATTCACGGTCTTAATGACACGGCCTTGTTGCCTGGCGCACTGAACGATACTTGGAAGTGGCTAGAGAAAGATCTAACGTTGGTGACGATCCCGGGCGCCGACCACTTTGTCCAACAAGCCGCCGCCGACAAAGTAACCAAGACGATGGTCGGCTGGTTACAGCTACAAGAGGAATAGACCTTCTAACCGCCAACTCTCTCTTGGAAGGATGTGCGATTTTTAGGTCGTTGCTGGCTAGGGGTTTTGTTGGTTGGCGGGCGGTCGAGCGACCGCGAGCCCCCCGTCGTCAGCCATCCATGCTGGGGGCTCGCAAAGGCTCGAACCCAGCCACCCAGTAGTTTCGGTGTTTCGTCAATTCTCAAAACCGCAAGACCTCCTTGGAGTAGAGTTCGAAAGCGGTAACGATTGGGGGGAGGGACTGCTTCGACGGCCCTCGCTAGGCTCACAGCTCAGCTAAGTCGGAGAGTCATCCAGTTGCCCTAAACCGCTCGGCCGGCGACGGGTTCACCACGCCGCTCAAGAGCTTGATCAATCTTCTCGATGGCTGGCTCATCCAGCGTTAAGCCAATCGCGCCGGCGGTTTCTTCGATTTGACCGGCCCGTTTCGCACCGCACAGCAAAGCGGTGATCCCCGGCTGCCGCGCGGTCCAGGCGACCACCAATTGAGCAACCGTTGCATCTAGCTCAGCTGCGATCGAACGCAAGTTATCGACAAAATCTTGGTTCTTCTGCCATTCGTCGCCACGAAACATTGGGTACTTTGCCCGCCCATCTCCCTCCGCAAAGACGTGATCACGAGTCAACTTTCCAGCCAACAGCCCCTTCATCAATGGCCAGTAAACAACGCATGAAACATCATGCTGGATGCACCAAGGCAAAATCTGCGCTTCGATACCACGCTGCAACATGTTGTATGGTGGCTGCACGGCAGTGATCGGACAGACCGCATGAAACTGTTCAAGCTGGTCAAGCTTCATATTGGAGACTCCGATACATCGCGCCTTTCCGACATCGCAAAGCGACTTCAGCGCCACCGCTGATTCCAAGACCGGAACATTCGGATCGGGTGCGTGCAGATAAAGCAGATCGATATAGTCCGTCCCTAGTCGCTGCAGACTCTCGTCGCACTGCCGCCGCAAAGTTGCCGGGCGTGCGTCTTGCACACGTTGGCCATCCGCATCCCAATGAACCCCACCCTTGGTTGCGATCACGATCGAATCACGTCGATCGCCAAGTGCTTGTGCGATCAGCCGCTCGCTTTCTCCTTTGGCGCCATAGCAGTAAGCCGTATCAAAAAAGTTGATCCCGGATTCGACCGCGGCGTGAAGCGTCTTCAGGCTATCCGCATCATTCACTTCCAAACTGGTCATCCCGGCAATCGGCCAGCATCCCATAGCCACGGGGGTGACTTCGATATCAGTGCTTCCAAGTCGTCGTTTCTCGATCATCGATTCCTTCATTCACTTAACAGGGCAATCGGGACGAATACGCAACAAATAAACCGTCAATACCAATCGCGGATCGGCGCAAACAAAATGCCAATCAGATTGCAATCCCCACACTTTCTAACCTCTTATTGGCGATGCTGCAGCGTCCATTCGCGGTTCGCCCCTCTTTCAATCATGCATTCCCATCATGAACCGATACTGGCCACCCACTGCAGCAATCCAATGATTAGCACACATACGGCGCACGATACGACGAAGCCAATCACGTCTTTTGGCGTTGGCTTGACGAACTCCCAGTCCGAGTCCGGCATCAACTTTCTACGGCACGCTTTATGCGGGTCTGAATACGCCGTTTCAAGTGCCGCACGATCAGCTTCGGGATCGGCCAGAACTGGCGTGTACATCTTGGCAAAGTACCGATTGAGCGAGTCTTGATCGCCGCGCCGCGTAAGATGACTTAGCAGAAACAGCACGCAGAAAGGGAGCAGCAATCGAGTTGGTAGACGTAACGCCTCCAAGGTTCCCGTCAGATGTATCGGACAAATCCATCCCCGCTGCGGTATACAAAATAAAATCCAGATTCAACGCACCCACGCCGATTTGTTCGCCAACATTTCGCTCGACGCGTACTTCCATCTGACCGTCGGTATATTGATCGACCAATTCGCGTGCGACGTTGATGCCTTCGAGCGGCTGCATTCCACCTCGCCAAAAAATCGATTGTCCGCCGCTAGGCTTAGTTGAGATCGATCAGTAATTGGCCGACTTCCGTCGCTTTGGCTGGTGATGCGGTTCTTGCTTTGTCCGGTCCGGCCAACCAGGCGGCATATCGTTCCACGTCTACTTCCGTCGCCGGCCGCTGATAAGTTTTCGTCACGATGTTGGTTGTCGTGGCGAATGCTGGATTGGTCCTGCAGACTCGGTTGGATGATTGGGATCACCACGGGCATCACAAAGAACACCAGAAGTGAGAAGAGCATGGTGCCCCATACCGCGGTCCGATTCGCGCGCCGCCAATACATCCCCATCCAAAAGGGCGCGGCGAATAAAATTGGCAACTCCATCGCCATTTTGAATTGTCCGAAGACATCGGCGTACCACAGCGAGAATACGGTCGCACCCACGATGATTACCAAACCCGTCATTCGGCCAACCAACAGATACTTCTTCTCGTCTGCATCTGGATTGATATAGGGTGCGTAAACATTTCGCACCACGAGCGCCGATGTCACGATCATGTAGGCGTCAGCGGAACTCATCATGGCCGCTAGCAAACAGGCCAACATCAAACCGACCAGGCCCAAATTAAGAGGCCCCAAAATCTCGCGCGCGGCAACTCCCCAAACCTGGTCCGGGTCAGCAGCGATTTCTGGACTACCAGCAAATAACGCCAGTGCGATCAAGGCGGTCAGCGCCCATCCCGCTGTACAAAGTCGCTTCAAAAAATTCCCAACCACCAAACCGATTCTCGCCTCATCTTCGGTCTTGGCCGAGCCGCCACCGGTGGCGATGAAGTGCGGTTGGACGACAATGCCGACCAGCCCTAGTAGCGAAAGTGAAATGATATAGGGAAGAGTGAATTCACCGCTGCTAGGTCCAGAGAACAAGTAGAAGTGATCTGCCGAGACCCGCTCGTGCATGATGCGGAATCCGTCGCTCAGTCCTTGTTGTTCGGGATCGCCATAGCGTTCCACCAAGGCCCAAAGACCGTACGGGATCAACAACACCGACAATAGGATAATGAACAATCCTTGAATCAAATCGGTCCAGTAAGCGGCCGCCAAACCTCCCAATACTCCATACAGCACAACGACACCGGCGATCGCAGGGATCAGCGTGTACTTCAACTCGTAGCCAAACAACCCTGTTTCGACGCCCATCAATGGAACCGCAAACTTCGCGATCGCAGAAAACATCGTTGACAGAAACACCATGTAAAAGACAATCGCAAATACCGTGTAGGCGGCGCCCATCGCGGCGACTGATACCGTTCGACAAACCAATCACCCAAGGTCAGGTGTCGCATCCGTCGATACCAAACGGCAGTGATCCAATAGACCGGCGTAACGAACAGCCACATCAGTGCCGACCAAACCCCGCTCAGTCCGCTGGTCCAAGCTGTGCGGCCAACTTGCACCGGCTCGTGTGCACCCGTGCCGGCACCAAAGGCGGCAAAAGTCTGCAACAACTTGCCGAATCCGCGACCGCCCATGAAGTAGTCTTCTTGGTCGTGCACGCCGCCGCATCACAATCAGGCCAATACCAATCATGGCGACGAAGTAGGTAACCAAAACGATGTAGTCAATGAGTTTGCATGGCGTAAAAGCATAACTCCATGGACCTGAGTCACGTGCCCCCAATCCAGCACGAGTTCTTGCTGTTAACGCTGGCAACTGCTCTACCGGTGAACTGGCTCATCTCCCGCTTGCCGGATTGGACTGATCCCAACTACCAATAGGGCTATGGCCACCCTTCCCAGCAGACCACGATTCGACCGAGTATCTGAAGACGGTCCGCGAGCGAAATGCCAGCGGCGAGCGACCTACGCCGCACGGTCGATCGACGAATCCTAAGAAATTGGGCGATCGCCAGCGCAGCTCTTGGGAACTGTTTCGCGAGTTTCTGACGACTCACTGTCAACACATCGAAGCCAAATTTTCGCCGCGCTGGCACTGCTGACGCTGGCGACGGGTCTTCGGTTGATTCCACCCTACGGCACGAAGCTGGCGATCGATTGCGCGCTGACCCTACCGCCGAAACCACTGCCTGACTTTCTGCAGTCGCTACCGCTGCCAACCGACACCGCTGCACTTGCTTGCCGTGATCGCCGCGTCGGTCGTCGTCGTCACGTTGCTTGCCACGGTGGTCGGGCTTATCAGCTCGCTGGCTGGCGACCAAGGCCGTCAACCTGACCCAAGTGTCGGTCCGTCGCGCGGTATTCGATCACGCGATCAAGTTACCGCTTCACCAAGTTTATGGAATGAAGAGTGGTGGCGTCGCCAGCCTGATTCGCGAAGACGCCGGCGGCGTGGCCGAGTTGATCTTCAGCATGCTGTACAACCCTTGGCGGGCGATCATTCAGTTGATCGGCAGTCTGACGATTCTGATGATCGTCGATTGGCGATTGATGGTCGGTGGTATGTTTCTGTTGCCAGCCGTCTGGATCACGCATCGAACATTCATCAATCGCATTCGCCCGCTGTATCGCGACATTCGCAAACAACGACAGCACATCGACGGCAACGCAACCGAAACTTTCGGCGGAATTCGAGTCGTGCGAACTTTTTCGCAAAGCCGTAATGAATCGTCACGATTTGTCCGCGAAGGCGACTATATGGTTCGCCAACAACTGTTCACTTGGTGGTGGACACGGATCATCGAAATGATCTGGGAAGTATTGATCCCGCTCGCATCGACCGCGCTGTTGCTGTATGGCGGCTATCGAATCATCAACGGTGAATTGACGCTGGGCGATCTGATGATGTTCCTGGTCTATTTGACGATGTTGCTGGGATCCGGTCGCAACGTTGGCAGCCAGTGCGGTGACTTTTCAGAACAACTTGGCGGGACTCGATCGGATTCTGGATGTACTGGAAATCGACGAAGAACTGCCAAGTCAACGACGGTGCGTCGAACTTGAACCGCGCAGAAGTGGAGGGCGAAATTTCGATTCGCGACGTCTCCTTTGCTTATCCAGAAACAGAAACGGAAGTTCTTCGCAATGTCTCGCTGACATCGAACCTGGCCAGACCGTTGCGTTGGTCGGACGTAGCGGAGCGGGCAAGACGACGCTGACAAATTTGATCGCCCGATTCTATGATCCCGACCGCGGGCAGCGTTTGCTTGGACGGACGCGACCTGCGCGACATCCAGCTTAGGTAGCTATCGATAGCTGCTGGGGATGGTCGAACAGGATGTCTTTTTGTTCGACGGAACGATCCGCGAGAATATCGCCTACGCGAGGCGACGATGTAGCGAAGCACGAAGTCATCGGTGCAGCCACGGCGGCCGCAGCCGACGAATTCATTCGCTGGCTTGCCCGATGGCTACGACACGATGATCGGCGAACGTGGCGTCAAACTCTCGGGTGGACAACGGCAACGAATTGCCATCGCGCGGGCGATCCTGGCCGATCCAAAAATCTTGATCCTGGACGAAGCGACCAGCAACCTGGACAGCGAAAGTGAACGACTGATTCAATCGGCGCTGCGAGAACTGCTGCAAGACCGGACCGCGATCGTGATCGCCCATCGGCTGAGCACGATCACGGAAGCCGACCAGATCGTCGTAATCGAAGAGGGAGAAGTCGTCGAAGTCGGCACCCACGACGAACTGTTGATACACGGCAGGCCGCTATCGAGACATGGTGCATCTGCAAATGCAGCAAGGCACGGCAACCTAGCCTTCACTCGACGGCACCGCTCCCAAGGGGCAACGCCTCGGTCCCTCGTGGTCACAACAGCAAGCCCCCCATTTTGTCACGAAGCGGTACCAAATTCGGTCGTTTGCGTTCAATCTGAAGTCTTACGTCCTCTATACGCCGACCAATTGACTCGCGATCATTGGACAAATGACAACGATATACGGCTTTGATCGATTCATTCGCCTCGACGCAGGCGACGCTCCCGATCTGCTGGCGCGGATGTCGAAAACTGAATTGGGCATCGACGGCGAACGCTACGGAATTCTTTCGCGTTTGATTGTTCGGCCGCAGGCAACCGTTGTCAACCTGGCGTGCGCGGTTGTGAAAAAGCTGCTTCGTCAGTGTGGCGATGGATCGCGGGACATTGGAGCATTGGTACTCTCCAGTCGCGTCGTTGATGTGGATCAGACCGCTGCCGAGGTCGTCGATCGATTGGGAATCGATTGTTCGGCACACGGTATCGAACGTGCCTGCAGCGGTTTCCCGGCGGCAACGGAAATCGGCTTACGGCTTTGCCGGAACCTGCAGCAACCAGTCATCGTGGTGGCCGCCGAAATCATTAGTTGCAGCATCAACTGGGAACCGCCGGCGGATGATCCAGCTGATCACCAGCGGGCTCGCGGCCAGGCGTCCAAGCTATTTGGCGATGGCGCGGCCGCGGTACTGATTCGACCCGACAAAGTCGGTCGAGTGCATCAAATCTTGGATGCTTGGATCGATGATGTGCCGGACGACCAACAGCTGATCCAGAAAGCCGAAATTATCGATACCGTCGATCCTTGGGGCAATGTGCGTCCCGGTCCTACCGGTTGCATGAGCATGCCCGGCCGGCGCGGCTTTTATTTGGTGAAGCGTGCACCACAGATCATGGCGGATTCTATTTCCCGTACTTTGCAAAGGTCAGACGCTGAAATTGAAAACGACGAACGGATCGCGCACATCATCCCGCATCAGGCTAACGGTCTGATTATCAATCGTCTGCAAACACAGCTTGGCGCCGACGACGACACTGCGCCGCACGTTTGGGACTGTATCAAGGATTCAGGAAACACGGTTTCCGCATCGATCCCGTTGGCGATGGCTGATGTTCAAGATCAGCTGACGGCCGGCATGCTGGTCGCCATGCCGTCGGTCGGAGCAGGCGGACCGGGCTACCGCCCCGACGTACTCAGTACCGGCTGTGTACTGATCAGGACAGGTGATCATGTCGTCTGAAGCGAAGTCGATTGACGTTTGGTTTGGTCCGGGGGCCCAGAAGGGCGTCTTTGGCGCCGGCGTAGCCCTCGGATTGCAAGAGTCGATCGAAGCAGGCGAAATCGATGCGTCGCAGATTAGAGCTTATGGATCGTCGGTCGGCTGCTTGACCACGGCCTTTCTGGCGACTGGCAACGCCGGATTGGGTCTGCAAATTTTTCAGCAGGAAACAAATCAAATAGCGTTGCTGTCCAACTTATTGCCGGCCTTGGCGGCGCGTAGTGTCAACGGATTGTTGCGAGCATCCAGGCTGAGCGAGTCGGCACTGCGCGTGCCGAATGTGCTGAACCTGGATCACGTTTTTGGTGTGATGCAAACGCGTACGCCCGACATCGTTGATCAGCTCCGATCTTCACCGATGCAAGTTTTTGCCGAAACAGTCGATCGGAGCGGAAATTTTCGCTGTGCAGAATTGCGATCAGCCGACGATCCGCTGGAAGAAATCCGCAGCGCTCTAAATTTCGTACCATTCACGCACATGCCGGAGACCGAATGGATGGACTCGGCCATCAATGGTTTCGGATTTGCCGATCTGCTGCTTTCCCGAGCACGACCGCTAGTCGTCGTATTGAATACGAAACCAACGACCGGGTCACGCACAACGCTAGTCGATTTGACTTGCGCCGCGCTATCAGTGGACTACACTATCGGGCAACTCTATCTGCGTCGCCGCAAGCAACGTCACCAGGCATGCCAACATCTATTGAACGGCGACCCCAACGTCTTGCTGATCACACCGCCAAGGATCGTCAAACTCAATAGTCCAACCGGCTACAAAGACTCACATCAGATGGGGTGCCAGGCCGCCCGACAGATCATCACGTTCCTCAAAGCGATCGACGCAAGTGCCGCTCCGGGTGCGAAGTACTGATGCCTCGGTCGCCAAGTCGTCTCGATCTGCGAACTTCGCTGACTCTGGCGAAGTCTCTTTCAGGATTTGTTGAGTCAACCCGCGCCATCACAACTCGGTATCGTTACCATTCCCGCCGAATTTCGATAGCGACCGATGGATTGACCATCGCTGCGGTGGCAATGTGTACGGCGTGAGCGCCGGCGGACAAGTACTCTTTGACGTGACTCGCCGATGATGCGCCGCCCACACCGATCAACTGCAGCGTCAGATTCTGCTCCATGATCAAGCGCTGAAACAGCGAAGTTTGGCCGATGGAAGCATCGCGGGTCGCATCGCCACAGATTCCCCGGCACTGACCCGCAAACAGCATCTGTCCGTTGGGCGTGCGGACGGTTGACGCGATACTGTTGGTCATCGCCAGACCGTTAACGATCGTGCCGATCGAATCCAACAAGGCTGCTGCGTCGGCTTCCGCGTCGACATGGCCGATTTTGGCGATATAGGGCACATCGCCGATCGCTTGACGAACGGCGTCGGCGACAATTCTTGCTGCGGTCGGCTGTTGATAGAGCTGTCCGTCGCGGGTGGCGACGTTCGGGCAAGAGAAATTCGTCTCGATGCAATCAGCGCCGCTATCGATTGCCCACTTCGCGCAGGCGCGTAATCGGCTGCCAGATCATCGATTGTCCATCCGTCCTGCATGGTGCCAACTACCGACACTGACAAGAGCTTGCCCTCGGGCAGGGATCGCCTGGTTTGTGTGATATCGGCTCGCCATGCACTGGGCGACTTGGAAGGCATCCCGAAGGAAACGGCCCAGCTTCCCTGCATCTGTTTGCTGACCGGCAAATCCGCTTCACCGCCGTCGAGTTGCGAACACCGAACCGGTTGCAGATTTGGCAGCGGATAGCAAGGACGCGCGCTGCTACGCACCGTTTTGTAAGTCAGCACGTCGAAGCCCAAGCTGGCGTAATACATGCACCAACGTCCGTTCAACAACGGCCCGGCGGGTATTCCTAAGGGTGATCGAACTGGAAGTCCACAGAACCGCCAGTCACCGGGCACGACAGGCACCTCCATTTCGCGGGGCGCCGGAGCATGCTCGTAGTTCCATTCGTATGATTGAAAGCGGTCGTAGCAAGGCAGGTTGGTGGATGATTGCAGAGGCATGCTTGTCATGGGCGCTGGGTTCGCTGTGCAGCAAAGGCGGACAACACCGGGCAGACAAAATAGAGTCTACTCGACTTCAATTTCAATCGTTTGTCGTTATCAATGCATTGGGTGAGTTCAAAAAGAGAGACGCTCTCGATAGCCGATTCGTCACCAGCAAAGATCGCCGAAAAGGCTAGACACCAACCCGGCCAACCCTGGCATGACTCAAACCAAATCAAACCGACCCGTGCTGTCGCTGAACGATTCGGTCTCGATACCGAGTTGTTGCAGCATCGATACGAACAGATTCGACAGTGGGATATCTTCATTGGTCGCCGCCTCCTGCCACGGTTCGGTCTTGCCATCCCAAGCGCCGCCCTGGGGATTTGCTCCGGCTTTGTTGATATAGCGGCCGTGCTTCAGGCCCATGTTTTTTCCGCCCGCCAGGATCAACGGATAGTTGCGAGACAGGTGAAACGCACTGGACGCGGAACCGAACAGCAACAATGTGTTGTCGAGCATGCTGCCGGCGCCGGCGGGCTCCGGAGTGCTGCTTAGCTTGGTGAGGAATCGACCGTATTCTTCATTGAGGAAGCGGCAGTAGACGCCAAAGTTCTCCCATCCTTTGGGCTTCTTTGTGTCGTGCGACAACTGATGCGACAGATTGAAGCCAACCGCTCGCGCCAGGTGATCGCTGCGCCCGACCCCGTTTTCGCGACCGATTTGATAAGTGGCGACACGCGTCGAATCGGTCTTGAACGCCAGGTAGATCAACTCGAACATCGTTTGCAGGTATTGTCGCGGTTCTTCCGTCCCAATCTCAAGGTTCAGAGAGTCCGCATCGACGTTTGGCAGCGGCGCGTTGACCCACTGCTTGGCCTTCTCGACCTTGCGCTCCGCCTGGCGAACCGAGTCAAGGTACTCGTCAAGACTCTGCTGATCATGGTTTGACAACATTTTCCTCAGCTGCCGCGCATCGGCCAGGAGTGCGTCAAGTGCGCTGTGGCTCAGTGCCAGCCGCCGGGCGGCGTCTTCGTCGTTGGTGACGAACAGCATGTCGAAGATATGCTTGGGTCGATGTTCGGCGGGAATCGGTCGTCCGTTGCGATCAAACGACAGGGTGTGGGCTCCCCGTGCCGTTCCGGTTCCACCGTCGGTGGACATCACCAGTGACGAGAAACGCGTTTCGGCACCGACGTGCCTGGCGTATTCCTGATCGAGCGAAATCGTGTTGTGATAATCCATATCGCCGCCACCTGTTGCGGCGCCGGTCAGAAATTGATCGGCATTGTTGTGACCGTGCACGATCCGGCCGGCCGGATGCGAGAAGCCCGACAGCACCGTGATCTCGTTCTGTAGCGGCTGCAGTGGCGTCATGCAGTTCGTGAGTGTGAACTCGGCGTCGTTTCCATGCGGGAACCAAGACCACTGCTTGTACGCCGGGTCTTCCGGCAGCGGCATCGGCACGCCGTCAGGAAAGTAGAAGCAGCCCAGCCGCTTCGGATTGACCGCGATCTCGGCGCCGCGAGTGATCGTCGGCTTGAACGTTTCAAACAGAGGCAAGGCCAGTGCAAACCCTGCACCACGAAGAAAGCGTCGCCGGTTCAGTCGGTTGAGATTCATGTTCTAGCCCTTGCACAGTCGATTCTACCCAGAATCAACGTCTACTTATAAACGCCTACTGCTTGCGAAACAAATCGCTCATCACAATCAATTCGATCATCGTCGCCAACCCGTCGCCTCGCTGGCGAACCTTGAAGGTAATCTCATCTACAGCCAAACGATCCGCAAATACCAGCGGTCGTCCGAGCGCATAGGTGGCTAGCTTGTGAACCATCGCTCGCACGAACTGATCCTGCCTGTGCTCCAACAGGAACCGTTTGAGGCCATCGGCGCCATCCATCTGCTGCCCGTTGAACAGCGTGCTCGTGGAGTCGACCGGCTCGCCCTTGATTTCGCTTCGCCACTGCCCCAGCGCGTCGTAGTTTTCCAGTGCCAGGCCCCAGGGATCGATTTTTGCGTGACATGACATGCAGGCCGCGTGATTTCGGTGATCTTCGATTCGTTCCTTCAGCGTCATCTTTGCGATCTCGGGGTCCGCAAGGTCGATCTCTGGAACCGCCGGCGGCGGAGGCGGTGGTGGATCATTGAGCAAACTTTCCAGCAACCAAACCCCACGTTTCAATGGGTGCGAATCGTCACCCGCCGAATTCATCGCCAGCAACCCCGCTTGGGTCAGCAAGCCGCCACGCTTGCTGCCCGGCGGCAACGAGACGCGACGAAAGTGGTTCCCTTGCACGTTCGGCAGACCGTAATGCAGAGCCAACCGCTCATTCACCATCGTGTAATCAGCGTGCAGAAAGTCCAGTACACTGGCATCGGCTCGCAGCATCTCTTCGAATACGGCAACCGGTTCACGCTGCATCGCTTGCTTGAGCGATTCGAACTGCTTCGGCAGGTTGCGAAATTCCAGCAATCGCATGTCGAGCCACTGATGCACAAAGTGCTTTGACAGCCGCTTGACGCGATCATCGGACAACATCCGCTTGAGCTGACTGTGTAGCACATCCGATTCGAGCAGCCTGCCGCTGTCAGCCAGGCCGGACAATTCCTGGTCGGGAATACTGCACCACAGGAACATCGACAGCCTGGTGGCCAGATCGTTAGCCGCCAGATGCTGCTCTTCGCCGGCATCACAGGCGATGTATAGAAACTGTGGTGAAGCCAGCACGGTCGCCAACACTTCTACTACCGCTTCCTCGAAACTCTCGCAGACCGGTCGTATTGTCGTGAACAACCGCAGCTTGTTTTCGATTTCGCCATCGCTGATCTTCCCACGCCAAGCCCGCCGCATGAATGCGACGAGCAGCTCACGAGCATATTCCTGTTCGTCGTTCCGCTGCTCACTTTCGATGAAGATACGTTTGTGCGAAGCCGGTGGCCATTGATCGTAGACCGGAGCGGTAACTTCGACGTAGTCGATCTGGATCGGCCCCTGCGACACCGAACGATTCACCAACCGAATGTACTCCGACGGATTCGGCATGGCACCCATCGTTGAAGTTGTCCGTACGGAGTTGCGGGGATAGATCTCACCGAGCGGCACGTCCCATTGATAGAACTCCGGCTTGTCCGGACTCGCGGTGATGGCCCGCTGCGAATCGGGAACTGGCATGACGGCCCGCCCCTCGTTGCTCGCCTGCCAACCAAACAGGAGTTGCAAAGTTGGCTCGCTCGCGTCGTCCGCGTTTGCCCGTGACGCGCGAACGCGGACTCGCATCGTGCCGGCGTCGGGAAGCCGGTTGCCCAGCTCGATCGTGAATCGTTCGTTTGGTCCCCGAGGTAGGATTGCGACGTGATCAGTGTCAGAGGGAATCTGGCGCGGCGATTCAGTGGGCTGGTTGGCATACTTAGCCTGCGCGTACGCCCAGGTCGCGGCAACGGTCCGCCCTGTCGTCAGGTTCTTGAAATACGGAACCGAATGTGGCTGTCGGAATTTTTCCTCAAGCTCGCTTAACCTCTGCGCTTGTTGTTCCGGATCACCGGCCGTTTCCGCCTTCGCCTGCTCGATCTGTTGTTGCTGCTGCTCCCAGTCGATTCGTCCGGCAGCGCTCATTGTCACGCCCCAGTGCAATGCTGCGGGCCGGTCGCCATGCACGGTGGCGCGGTTCAGTCCCTTTCGCGCCAAGCGTTGGTAGGTTTCCAATTGCGATACCGACATCTGCAGAAGATCGGAACTGTTTTGAAATCCGTCCTCTGAATTTGCTTCGGGAGGGAGGTCTTTGGCGAAATCATACGGCAGGCCGAGCAAGTCTTGCAGCGCGTAGTTGAACTCGTATCGCGTCATTCGGCGGAACGACGAATGCTCGCCTGACGCCCGTCGCAGAATCGACGCGACCTGAATCTCGCTGGACACCCAGTTGATGATGTTCGCCCGATCGGCGTCGGCTAAGCGGGCTTCGTCTGGCGGCGGCATCTCACTGTTGCTTAGCACCGCCAAAACTTCGAGCCACCAATCGATGTCGTCACCGTGCACCAAGTCCGGGTTGAGCGTATCGACGCGAAGGTTGCCCTCCTGAGCCTCCGCACCGTGGCATTGCGCAAGCCTGTTCCAAGATCGGACGAATCGATGTTGTGAACTCGTCAAGGTTCGGCTTCGGTGCGGCTGCAACTCTCGGCGCCTGTCGTGCTCGAAAAGTCGATCGTTCTCGACCCAACCTTCTTGCTTCGACCAATGTTGGCAAGTTCGTTCCATTTTCCTCGGCACGAGCCATTGGCTGTGGGACCAACGGCGATACCGCGGACAACCCAAACATCATGAACCACCAAACGACATCAAACGCTGCGTTGCAATGGCCGGAGGCATGACATGGTCCACCGGAGGGGTGGAGCTGGAGGGCGGGAGGTCAAAGCGACCAAAACGGAGTCCATCAGTATACTCATTCGACCAGCGATCCAAGTACACGAATCCGCCGCAGACGCACCGGGATCGTCTGCGCGGTCCGACTTCAGCGGGCCCCGCCAACGGCGCTGCGTCGGGGTGATTCACGTCGTCCGGCAACCAGGAGACTAGCATGTTGAAATCGCGTTGTTTTGTCATTCGCCTGTCCGTGGTGGGCTGTGGCGGAAATGAAGATCAGACTTCATTTGAAAGTGATCAAAAAAACGGTTGATGAAACATCGTAACTCGATGTCACAGGCGTCGATAATGTCTACCGTCTATCGCCACGCATCATTACCTGTGGGAAGCCCGATTCAGAGACCGGCTTTGCCGAACTTCAGAGGCTCGGCGTTCGGACCATCGTCAGTGTCACCGATGAAAATCCCGATCAAGAGACGGCGAAGAAGTACGGCTTGAAATAAATACATGTCCCGATGGATGACGACGGCGTCTCACCCGAACAAACAGCGAGCATTTTGGGTGCCTTTTCCGATGCCTCGGAACCTGTCTACATTGGTTGCAACAGCGGACGCAATCGCGGGGCAACGGCCGCTGCGATGTGCCTGATTGGCGTGGAGGGAAAATCCAACGACGAAGCGGTCTTGTGGATGAAAACCAGAGGCGTCGATGAAAAGAATCAGAAGTTGTACGAAGCGGTCCAGAATTAGCATCCCAAGCCGAATGAGCGAAAAAGGGGCCAGGACTCTTTATGACGGTTCGTTGACGCTCCAACGCACCGCTTGCAACTCGCTGTTGGACAATGGCGCGTTGACGCGCTGCACCCAATCCGCCAGTCTGCGGACGGTCCATGGCGACAACAGCCTCGGTTGCGGCTCTGGTTTTTGTTGCCAACGCCAAAGTGATCCCCATCGCCACAACTCCGCTCGATCGACCAGTCCAGCCCGCAAGGCATTCCGTTCGACGTAGCGGCAGACGACAAGGAAATGTTCGTCATCTTGGACGGGAAAACTCTTGAAACGCCCCTGGTAAACGTGCCCTTCTCCCGATGTGTGATAGTGCGCGTGATAAAGCATCGTATGTGTCAGGGAAACCCAACGGAGCAGGTTGCTCATCCCACAATCTTCGGTTGGCTGGATCACCATGTGCGAGTGATTTGGCATGGTGAACTAATCACAATGCCCTCCTTGGCAGTTTTGTGTTCAAGCGGTTTTGGCTACGACTTGGGCTTTGGTGTGGTTAGCGATTCGGGCGTTTTGCGACGAAGGTAGGGTCCACTGTTATTTGCCGGCCGCTACCGAACCGGAACGCACGCCGGTTAACGCAAGCTAGACAAGAATGCCGGCACCGGAAGTTGCTGAAGCTCACGTCCAGACTCCAGCATTTGATGCAGTGCCCACCCGGAGTGGCTGGTGATCGAGCGCAGCGAGCCCCCGTTACGGGAAGCATTCCCATTCCGCCTGGAAAGAAACAACCGCTGAGACGCGGAGTTACAGCAGCATTCGAGAACTTCTCCGCGTCCTCAGCGCCTCGGCGGTTTCAACTCTTCGTCCTCTTCTCCCCTGTCCAGAAGCTCAACACATTTTCGGCGATTGATATCCGAATCCTTACCCGTCCTCTGTACGGCTGCTGATCAACTCGCGAGCATTGGCACTATGCCCACGACCTACGGATTTGATCGCTTCATTCGCCTGGATCAGGACGACGCTCCCGATCTGCTGGCACGGATGTCGAAGGACCAGTTGGGAATTGATGGTGAGCGTTACGGAATCTTTTCCAGATTGATTGCTCGTCCGCAAGCAACGGTGGCCGACTTGGCTTGTGCGGTCGTGCAAAAGCTGATCCGTCAGTGTGGCGATCGATCTCCCGACATCGGTGCACTCGTGCTCTCCAGCCGAATCATTCCTGTGGAACAAACGGCAACCGAAGTCGTTGATCGTCGAGGGATCGATTGTTCGGCGCACGGTATCGAGCGCGCCTGTAGCGGTTTCCCGGCGGCAACCGAGCTCGGCTGGCAGCTTTGTCGCGAGTTGCAGCGACCGGTGGTTGTGGTGACTGCCGAAATCATCAGTTGCAGTATCAACTGGGAACTGCCCGCCGATGATCCTGCCGACCATCAGAGGGCGCGCGGCCAGGCATCGAAATTGTTTGGTGACGGTGCAGCCGCTGTGTTGATTCGACCAGATTCAGACGGCAGGGTGCATCAGATTTTGGACGCCTGGATCGATGACGTCCCGGATGACAAGCAATTGATTCAGAAAGCCGAGATCGTCGATTCGGTTGACCCTTGGGGAACCGTTCGCCCCGGGTCAAACGGTTGCATGAGTATGCCGGGCCGACGCGGATTCTACTTGGTAAAACGAGCGCCGCAAATCATGGCTGATTCAGTATCCCGAAGCCAGCAACGAGCGATGCCGAAATCGAAAGTGGCGAAACCATCGCCCACGTTGTCCCACATCAAGCAAACGGACTGATCATCGGTCGGCTGCAATCGCTGTTTGGTGCGGAAGACGATTCGGCACCCCATGTTTGGGACTGTATTAGAGATTCAGGGAATACCGTGTCCGCGTCCATTCCACTGGCGATGACAGAAGTCCAAGACCAGTTACCGCCGGGCGTTTTGGTCGCCATGCCTTCGGTTGGTGCCGGCGGACCAGGATATCGTCCCGATGTGCTGAGTACGGGTTGTGTGCTGGTTCGTACAGGTGAGCTAGCCGATGGAAACTAAACCCATCGATATTTGGTTTGGCCCAGGAGCACAGAAAGGTGTGTTCGGTGCCGGTGTCGCGCTCGGATTGCAAGAAGCACTCGACTCGGGAGAAATTGACTCTAGTCAGATTCGACTTTACGGTTCGTCCGTCGGCTGCCTGACCGTCGCTTTCCTGGCCACGGGCAACGCAGGGATAGGACTGCAAATTTTTCAGGAAGAAACGCGTCAGCTGGCCAAACTGCCAAACCTGCTGCCGGCATTGGCGGCACGAAGTGTGAATGGAATGCTGCGCGTATCCCGATTGAGTCAGTCCGGCTTGCGCGTGCCGAATGTGCTGAATCTCGATCACGTCTTTGGTGTCATGGAAAAGCGGACCCCGGAAATCGCGGACCAGCTACAACGATCGCCAGTGACCGCATTTGCCGAGACCGCCGACCGCAGCGGAGCATTTCGATTCAGCAAGCTACAATCGGCCGACGATCCGCTGGACGAGATCCGCAGCGCACTGAATTTCGTCCCGTTCACCCATTTGCCTGACACAGAGGGGATGGACTCGGCGATCAATGGATTCGGATTTGCCGATTTACTGTCACGCTCGCGAACGACCCCTGGTTGTCATGTTGAATACCGGACCCGACCAACGGCTCTCGCATCACGATGGTCGATCTGACCTGCGCGGCATTATCGGTGGACGCGAGAATCGGACAACTCTACTTGCGGCGCCGCAAGCAGCGGCACTGGGCCTGTCAACAAATGCAAAACGGCGACCCCAACTCTGATGCTCGATCACCCCGCCAAGAATCGTAAGGCTCAACAATCCATCCGCCTACCAAGACGTGCACCAAATGGGCCGCCAAGCGTCCCAAGCAATCATTGACTTCGTCAATGGAGTGGGATCGAGAGTCACTGTGGAATGAATATCAAACAAACTCACGGGATAATTCGTGCGTCGCACACCAATTTCTCGCAACCACGGAAGAGTCTAACCGGCTTCATTCCAGTCGTCACCAAATCCGCCAAACACCCGATCAAAGGCCGCATCGTCCAGGATTCCGTCGGCTAAGTCATCGGTGATCAGTCCCTCTTCACTCCACTGTTCCAGTGCGGCGTCCAACTCGTCGGCGGTTAGCGTTTCGGATAGTTCGCCGCCAATCAGGATGTCGTCCCCAAACGAGCCGAACAGTTTGTCGATATCCGCGCCACCCACCAACATGTCGTCGCCGAAACTGCCATACAGACGATCGTTCCCCGAGCCACCAAAGATTATGTCGGACCGGTAGTCGCCGATCACTCGGTCGTCGCCGGCTCCGCCGTGAATCAGTGTCTCGGCACCGACGCCCAACACGATGATTTTGTCATTGCCATCGCGTCCCCAAACGCGGATTTCAGAAACGTCGGCAGCGGAAATCGTTGGGCCAACACGTTGCCGATTGATCCAGGTTCGTAGCTGGCCGCTAACAGCGAGCGTGTGACCAAAATGCGATCGTTGCCTGCCGTTCCGCCAATCCGCAGGACTCCTTCGGCATCAATCGTTACCGTACCATCGGCTACCGCTTTGATGATATCGATCGAGACGTCCGCCGGATCACTCGTCAACGTTCCGCCAGCGTCTTGGTCAGTGACGACGAAGGCAAACCCGTCGCTCCCCTCACCCTCACGGCTAGCCCCTGGCTGATAATCCAACGTGGGAGCACCGGTAAACAGGTCTCCCGATTCCACTCGTTCACCGGCCTGGGTAAATAGCGAACCGCTCGCGGGCACCGTCAACACCATGAAGGTCAGAGCTTCATCGGAGGTCTCCGCATCGGCACCGACCAACGTGATTGAAACTCGACCATCTTCGGTTACCTCAACTGTCTGCCCAGTGGCAATAGGTTGCGTGTTGATCGCACCAATGCTAACGTCAAACGAGACGCTACTTGTTCCGCCGTTTCCGTCGTCAGCGGTAATGGTAACCGTGGTCAGCGGAAGCTCGCCCGGGTCATTGTATTCCCACGTCCATGCACCTGCGTTTCCGGCATCTTGATAGGTGATCAATCCAAGATCGGCCGAGACCAGCACATTGTCACTCTCATCGAGGTCAAAGAATGTCCCGTTTTTTGACGCTGTTTGTCCTACTTCGACGGACACGCTGTCGCCACTGGCCGAGATCACCGGAATGTTTTTTCCTGCTCCTTCGTCGGTGACGACGGTGTTGGTACCGCTGCCTTCTTGAACATCATCGGTACCTTCGCCGGCAACGATGGTGTTTGTCCCGCCACCATCAATCAGTGTGTCATCTCCGTCGCCGCCGACCAGCACGTTGCTGCCGGTACCTCCGGTAAGCGTGTCGTTACCGGCACCGCCGTCCAGGACCAGCGTGATGGTGGCTTGCGAGGAATCAATGTTGTCGTCGCCATCGCCTCCGACCACCGAGACGGGAGTGTCGAATCCGCTATCTGTTTGTTCGATGATCACTTGATCGTCACCGTCCCCAGCATCAAGTGTCAAGTTTTCTGTTGGGGGCATGAAAGCCACCGACTCAAAGGCTCCCGTGCCACCATCGCTGATGATCGAAAAGCCGTCGGCCGCATCGTTGCCCAGCACGATCGTTTGATCGCCAGGCGTACCAATCGAGAACGAACGGTTCTGCACGTTCAACTGGTCGATGATCGGCTCAAACTCGGAGAAATTGACTGTAAATCCGTCAAGCGTGATCGTGCCCGACTCGGGTCCGCCGGTCGTGTAATCATAGTTGTCAACGACGGTCGTACCGATCAGCGTCAGCGTATCGTCGTCGCCGGTCCCTTCACCTGCGGCGATCGTAATTCCACCGGGCAGCGTGGCGGGACTCAATCCATCAATGTCCACGCGGAATTCTTCCGAGTCAGAGGAACCGACAATCTCCAATCCAGTTATGGCAGTTAAAGCCGAACGATAGAGTTCTGCACCTCCTTGCTCCACGACCAGATCACCAGCGTCGACGCTCACATCAACTGTGTCTCCGCCACTTGGTACGTTGACAGTCGGCAACACCGGGTCGAGTCGTACCAAAACACTGTTGGAACTACTGTAAGAGCCGGCCTTGATCACTAGTGAATCGTTGAACGCAATACCCTCTCCCCTACTAAATTCCAGGTCAGCGGACACTTCGTACACGTTTTCACCGTCATAAGACCACAGTGACGACACGTCGGGGATTGGTGCGTTGGATGTCGGCAACAGAAGAAGTGCCGTGCCATCTATGTCAAAGACATCAAAACCAATGTTCTCGAAACTGCCAAATCCAACATTCTTTACGTCCAGATCCCCGACGCTTCCATCGCTGGCCCAGAGTTGTACTTCAAAAAATTCCCCTTCCGACGTATACAGTGCATTGAGCCTCGTTAGAAAAAGATCGTCCCCTGCAGCTTCTAAAATCACATCAAAAAGTAGTTCATACTCTTCAACTTCTCCCGCGTAAGGTGGAAGCGATTCGAAATCGAGTAGCGTCGAGCCAGCAATGGTGTTGACGACAAACGTGCCACCCGGTGTACCGTCTGTTCTCCAAAATTTGCGCGCCACCGGACCCAGAAAGTACATTGCCCCGTTGACTTCGACTGGAGCACCAAAGCGACTCGGCGCAACGCCACTCAGGCTCGTGTATGCACCGCCATCGCGGGCAATAATCACGTCCTGTTGGGCAACGTTGTCGTGGGCAACGAAGAACAACTTGCCGCCGGCTTCAAAGGGATTCCGCGGATTGCTAAGGTTCAGTCCCGAAACCTCGCTCTCAAAGCTACGAATCCCTGCTTGTAGCGAGGAATCGGTCTTATAAAGCTCACCATCCACTCCCTCAAAATAGAGCTCTCCCGCTACAACACCTCTTAGCCTGGTTCCCGTTACGCCGTTTCCTTCAAATACGATTGTTCCTGCCGTTGTGCCATCGCTGACGATCACTCTATTGATACCGTCGCCGCCATTGAAAAACAGAAGTCCGTTGTACTCGATGGAATTGAACAAGCTATTCAACGACCCAGCATTCGACTTGACAAGTTCTGCCGTGACACCGTCCGTCTTCATAAGTTCTGCAACACCAGATCCGTCGATCTGTGCCATAAAGAAGATCTCATCTCCGTAAACAGTGAGACCGGCCGGGTCAGTACCATCAGGCCCTGGCACGATATCGACAGCCAGGGATTGACCACCAATGGAACCATCTGTGCGAAAGATCTCGCGGCCGTTCGATAAGTTCTCACCGACATAGTAGAGCTCGCCGTTTAGCTCTACCATGCCCGGTGCGTTATCGTTAACGATGTAGGGAATCGGATCCTGGATAATGGTCGGCTCCAATATCGCGTTTGCGGCCAAAAGTCGCCGATCCTCCAACTTTTCCAGCCGCATACGGTAGCGTCGTGGGCGAACCCGCGATTCAAGCGACTTCAACAGCACGTTGCGTTTGCGAGACCGGTCTGCCTGAGAATTGTCACAACGCCATTTTCGCATGCTGAACATACTCGGTATCCCTGAGGCCGGAGGATTGATCAATATTCACTGTTGGGCGACATAGGTCTCGGACACCCTGTTTTGCATTTGGTTGCTTGCGCGATGACCAACTCTGGTTTTCTATCCAGGCTTTTACGCCTGCCTTGCGTTCAGCGATTCCGAACCCGTTCCTTAGAGTCTGGGCGGATAGCAGGCGCCGACGTGACGTAGAAAAGCAAAGAAAGTCTTGATGATCGTTGAGCAGAACGAAGACGTAGAGAAATGAAGCGAGCTGCATCGCCGGCCGTGAACCAGAAACAGGTGTTGTCGATCCACAACTTATCCAAAGTGAAAACTCATGCGTGAACTCGTGTGCTGCAGAACAACGAACGAACTATTTGGTGGATTCCTACCGCATTCGTTGGATAAGCGATCGCTACTCTGTTAGCGATTTGGATCAGTCGTGCTGAATTTACGGTTACGCTTCATGGGCATTGCGATCGTCGAATATTTCAAAGGTGACGGTAATCGACACGACGATCACCAACAGCAGTCGCTTCACGTTTCTGACAAATCCGGAGATCGCACAGCGCTGATTCTCGAACAAGACCCCCTCCCCCTTCATTCAGATTTACGGAAACTGGCTTACGATCGAATCGCGTACATGCAAACGTTACACGATGGCGTTCCGATGCTATCGAGCACGATCTAAGTGGTTTCAGTGAAGACAAGAAACAGATTCGATTGCCCCAAGTTTCAAACGCTGTTGCAGCGCGGGACTGAAGAACCTGCTCCCCAGCTGTGCTAGCGAATTCCGTAACCAATGCGTGACGACTTTTCGCAAAAGATTTGTAGTGTCACGGCAACGACCAAAATCGACTTATGCGCGCAAAGCGAACTGCGCAAGGTTGTGTGACGCGCATTCCCAAAAATCTTCCGAAAGTTTTCGTTAAGTCGCTGCGCACTTCCGAAAGATCCAAAATTCCGTTCCGCTTCGTCTTAATTCGCTGGAATTGGCTCCCGAAAACCAATAGGTTGTTGGCCGGGGGGGTATTTCGGCCCCTGACCTGGGAAGTGCGATTGAGAACCAACATCCGGCTCTTTCAGATGCAGACTGACCGACAACGCAAACCGATGCCTCGAAAATCAGCCGTCGATCAACTTGCTGCCGTACAGCAGCGTGATCAAAGGAACCGCTGGCTTTCGCTCTGCAATTCGGCTCGACGCGGCGACGGCGACGCGTTTGGTGAAATTTGCGAGCGTCTACGGCCACACTTGTTGCGCGTAGCAGACCGTGATCTCGGCAAGGATCTGCGTTCAAAAGTTGCTGCGGCCGACATCGTTCAGGCCAGCATGTTGGAAGCCCTGGGTGGGTTTGATCACTTCGTGGGCGACAGCGAAGCCGACTTCCGCGCTTGGGTCGAGCGAATCCTTAGCAACAATCTGATCGATTTCGCCCGCCACTATCGCTGGCGCAAAAACGATGTACCGCTCGTGAGATCCCGATCGATTCCAGCGTGCACCGCACGAAACTTGTTTCCAGTGTGCGAACCGCCAGCAGCATTGTTCGGCACCAAGAAACAGATGAAGAACTGGTGCGCTTCGTTGCTCTGCTTCCTGAACGGCGCAGACAAGTTGTGGAAATGCGGTTTCGCAAGGGCATGAGCCACGCGGAGATTGCCGGGCGATTGCGAATCACTGAAGAAGCTGCTCGCAAGACTCTATCGCGCTGTAGAGCAACTTCGATCAATGCTGGCAGGCCAAGAACATGTCGTTCAACCAAATCAATCCAACTGACAACACCCCACACCATTGGGATCAGAACCCCAGCCAATGCGAGCTGGTCGAACGATCGCAGCAGGTATGGACAAGGGCGCAACGAAGGTGTCGGGCGAAAAAAGGTGTCGGACACCTTTTTCATCTGCCGGACACCTTTTTCATTTGCGTCTTTGACCGCTGATGGCACCCCGATCTCAGTATTCCCTGAGTCGTTGGTTCCAGATAGTTGACCAAAGCGATCGCGAGATCGCTTCGAAGAGGAAGGTATTCGCTCATGCAAACAACTGCAACTATTTCGAAACAGCAGCAGATCGACCAGGTTCGCCGCGACTTCAAACAGTCCTGGACCAGCGATCGACGACCCGATTTCTTGACCTACCTCTCACAGGTCGATAAACCACTCAGAGGGAAACTGTGCGTTGATTTGTTGGCCATCGATATCAAACTTCGACGCAAAGCCGGCCAGACAGTAGAATCGGCCGACTACCGTGCGCTCGGAGAACAAGCGGTTGCGTTGGTCCGAAGATGGGTCTCGCCAGCAGAGACCACCGCACAACTCGCACCACCTACCGCGCAGCCCAAAGACGGTAGCCGACTCGGACAGGTACTCAACCAGAGGTACCAGCTGGAACGAGAACTTGGTCGGGGCGGGATGGCCGTTGTCTATCGGGCTTGTGAAATTGATACCGGCCGCAAAGTTGCCATCAAGATGATGCGGGCGCAGCTAACTGGAACCGCTCGGCAGCGGTTCACCCGCGAATTCAGCACCATCGCCTCTGTCACGCATCCCAATTGCGTCGAAGTATACGAGTATGGCGAGTGCGATATCGGACCGTTCTTTGCGATGGAGCTGTTCGCCGGCAAGCCGGCTGACGCGCTGATCGGCAAGCCGCTCAATTTGATCCTTAAAGTACTGTATGAAATCGCTGAGGCGATCGACTACGTTCACTCGCGACGGATCGTTCATCGCGACATCAAACCGGGCAACATCCTGGTTGGCCGCCGAAAGCGGGGTGCACCGGTCGAGTCGAAGCTGACCGATTTTGGTCTGGCCAAGTTTGCCAACACCTCGTCGTCGATGTCGGATGATGCCAACTTTGTTGGAACGGTGGCCTACGCGGCACCCGAGCAGATCATGCGGGACGACCTGGATCACCGCGCCGACATCTATGCCTTCGGTGTCGTGTGTTACGAACTGCTCAGCGGCCGACACCCGTTCGAACAAACTCGCAGCAACATCCGTGGCATGATTTCGGCCCATCTGCAGGAGAATCCAAAATCGATCACGGAGCTCTCGTCCAAGGTTCCTGCGACAGTCAGCAATGTGGTGATGCAGATGTTGGCGAAACAGCCCGCCAGTCGCCCCTCGTTAACCGTTTCACTCCGCGCCGCGGTTGCCCAACACCTTGGCTGGGAGGAAGATGCTTCGTTAGAGACAGCCGCAGCCGGCCCGACCAAGGTGACGGCGACGTTTGTGGCCCGCCAATCGGAGCGTCGGCGGATCGACACGCTGATCTCCGCTACTCTGAACCCCTCCCACGAAGAGATTCAATCCTGGGGCGACTCCCCTCCGGCATCGGTGCTGTTCGTCACCGGTGATCCGGGAATTGGCAAGAGCAGTCTAATCAAGCAATCGGCACGCTCGGTGTTGGTCGCCTCCGGACGGTTCTATCAAGGACGCTGTTTTGAGGGCAACCTATCGCCGTTTCAGCCGTTCGTCGAGATCGTCAAGCAATTGCTGATGGAACAAGAGAGAGTTCGACGTGGATCTGCGCAACGATCACAACGATGGGCTGGCGAGCACGACGTTGCTACAGGCGGGCGATCCCACGGGGCGCGTCGATACGGTGCTGCTTGATTACGCGCCGGAGCTACTGAGAATCGGTCCCGAACTGCGCAAGTTGTTGCCTGGTAAGGCCTTCACCCAAGCCGAGATCGCGCCGGAGACGGACTACATCTTTCGCGCGATCGCCGACTTCTTTGTCGAGATCGGCAAGCTGCAGCGCACTTGTCTGATGCTCGAGGACGTGCACTGGGCCGATCAGAGCACGCTCACCTTAATCAATCACCTCCATACGACGATCGACCGCAATCGGCAAGCGGTTCTTGAGAACCAGGAAAAGCCTTCTCGAATCTTTGTCTGTTGCACGGCGCGCTCTGGCGGGGATTATGCCGACACGGACCGCTTCATCGAGATGCTGACCAGACAATCCACTGCCAGCTCGCTGCCGTTGCAGCCCTTCAGCCTGCATAACGTCAAGGAATTGGTTGGTAGTTTGATAGGCACCGGCACAGACGAAATCAGCGATCGATTGGCGACCCAGGCGCAGGAGAACTGTTTCGGCAACCCGTTCTACCTGACACAGACGATCAAGCAGTGGCAAGCCGACGAGCTGTTGGAGAAGAAATCCGAAGGATGGGATTTACGGGCACAAGAAGACGAATCGTCTGTATCGCTACCGGAAAGCGTTCGCGCGTTCACTGAGCCAGCGCATCAAGAACCTTCCCGAGGTCTCAGGCAAGATGCTCTCGGTTTGCGCCGTGATTGGCGCGGTCATCGATGTCGATCTGTTACACGCCGTCCTGGACGACATGGACGAATTTACTTTCCTCGATGCACTAGACGATCTGCTGAGCCGTCACATCCTACGCGAAACCGGCCATCCGAAACGGGTTGAATTCACACATGACCTGATGCGCGAGGTCACTCTGGAACAACTCAGCCAGAGTCGAAAACGGGGTCTGAATCAGACCGTCGGAGAGTTGTTGGAATTGCAAAGAGGCGAAGGCAAGCTGGTGCCGCTGACCGTGTTGGGCGAGTATTTCGCGGCGGCCGGGGAAGCCAACAAGGCGTTTAACTACCTGTTGCTGGCCGGCGAGCAGGCGGCGCAATCCCTTGCCCGCGACGATGCCATCAAGATCCTGGAACGGGCAAAAGCACTCCTCACCGAAGACGCGGACGATGCTTCGCGTTATCGACTCTGGATGACCCTGGCAAGATCCTATCTCGGTTCCGAGACACCGAAATCGTCCGACCAGTACCTTGAACTTGCCTACCAAGTGGCAACCACTCCGATCGAACGGGCCAAAGCGATCGAAGGACGCGTCGAGCTCTCTTTTCGCAACGGTGAATCGGACGCAGCGCTTGATCTTGTCGATCGGGGTCTTCAGGAGCTGGGATTGCGAATTAAGAAAAGCTGGTTCGGTCTGTTGTGGGATATCAATTATGGGACGCTGTTCGCCACCGTGTTTCCGGAACCACTTCGGCGCTTGATCACGCGCAACCACCGCCGGCCGCACTATGAAGCGGCGTACGATCTGTATCACTATGCAGCTGTGGTCTACCATGCATCTCAGTTTCCTGAGATACTCGCAGGCGTCGTGCCTGTTGTTCATCGCGAGTTACAAGAGCGATAGCAAAGTCGCCCTCGCGCGGGCTCATGCAAAGTTCGCATTCAACCTGGGCTTTTATGGATTCCGTTGGCTACCTATTCGAATGACTAACAAGTCTCTGACGCTAAGCCAGTCGGTCGGTGATCCGGAACTCGAAGCATACTCACTCGGCTTTTTGGGATTCCAAGAACTTTTCACAGGTGACCTGGACACAGCAACGGAATTGTTGGAGCAGTCGCGTGCGAGCTACAAACGCGTCGGCGAAAACTACTACAAGTTCTTGGTTACCCATTTTTGTCGCCATCTCTATGAGCTTAAAGGTGACAACCAATCCGAGCTTGAGGCTGCTGGCGATGAACTCAGAATGAGCTCATTCCTGAATGATCCGCAAGCAATTTCTTGGGGGTACTACGGACGAGCAAACGCTCGAGCCCGCAGCGGTCAATTTCACGAGGCTTTGTTAGATGCCAACAAAGCCGTCGAGCTGCTTAATGAACACAAGTCGATCGCTGCTTATCCAGTCGCGTTGGCCGTGCAAGGATTCGTGCTGATTCAGTGTTCGCGATATGACGAAGCTTCGGAATCGCTAAGCGATTCGGTCACGGGATGGAACGCGAATGGATGATGCACGACTTCAGCGTCATTGCCTATCCACTCTACATCGAAGCGCTGTTGGGGCCTCAGTGGCATCGCTCTGGCCATTGGAGGACTCTCGATCCAAAAGCAAGAAAAGCCCTTCGTCGAACAGCAATTCGAGCGTTCATCGCCGGACGACATTACAAGAATTGTCGTTTTCGCGCTCTACGAGCACGCGGGCGGCTTGCTCGTGCGCGCGGAAAAAATCAAAAAGCGATTCGACTCTTCAACGCAGCCGAGAAAGCGGCGGATCAGCGAGGAGCCCGTTACGATTTGGCGCGGATACTTTTGGACCGATCAGTTGTTGATGACAAGACCCGCGAACAGGATCGCTCGCACGCGATCGGTATTCTCAAAGAACTGAAAAGCGCGATTCCAGCAGCCGAAGCGCGAGAGCTTGGCCTGGAAGACATGCATCAGACTTGATGTTGTTGGACCAGAACGGGTATGCGACGGATTTGGCTGGCAGCTTCAGGTGCCATCTGAACGACGAGTTAGCTGGCGTGCTTTTCGAAACCTGCCTTCGGATCGAAGACTCAACCGCGGCTTGCTTGAACTTCAGCTTCACGGTCCAAGCCTGATCGTCGAGCAAACAGACTTGCAGATCATTGTTGGATAAGTAATACCGGCAACTTTCTAGGGGATTTGCTAGTGGAGTTCTACAGAATCGGCGATGCTGACTTCTGACGTGCGGTTACGGCTTCTTGCGAAGTCGTCAGTCCGGCCAATAAAAGCGAAGCTACTCTAACCAGACAGACGCCAGATCTCCCAAGTAAAGTTCATCCAGTTTCACCACGCACCCGTCGGATCTACAGAGCAGACCTTTGATGCATGGAGGACATCGTCATGATCGTGCGGACTCGTCCCATCTGTCATGCCTACGATCGGATTCCTGTTTATCGAGTTTGATACACGTTGCTTTAGACCTCGCCTCGCGACGACGCCCTTGCGCTTCGCTAATCTTTCACCTCCATCAAGTTGGAAAAGAGACATCCACCCTCGAGTTGAGAAACATGCCTGGCAAACATAAAGAACCCCGCATGCGTGAACCGTACGCGGGGCAAGATATGGCAATCAGCTAGTGGGGAACCTACAGGGCTTCTTCACCAATGATTTCCTTCGATGCTCGCGTACCTTTGGCACCCCAAACACCGTAAGGACTTTGAGCTCCTGGTTGGGAATTGACATTGGTCGCACCCCTCCAGACGGTTTCCTGAGACGAGTCACCAAAATCAATGGCGTCGGTAAGGAATTCGACGGCTCCGTCACCATAAAGCACGTGACAGCCGCCCTGGTGACGACTGCCAGCGCTAGCGATAAACGAGCTGCGTCGAAGGCTAGCCGTTGATCCGTCGGGATCCGTTCCTAAACAGTATGTAGCACCGTTAGGCGGCAGGATCGTCTGGACCGAACAGTGAACGGGAAGTCCACATGCCCACTTGAATCCGCGCTTTTGTTCGAGATTGTCTTGCAGATCATTCCAGGCTTCTGAATTAAACGCCGCCTGGACAAGCGGGTCCCAAAACTTCGGCCGTCTCGTATCGGCACCCGACCGACCACTGATGGGGCTCAGCAAAGGATCAACTGCCGCACCGGAAGGCGCCGCATTGATTTGCGCGACGGTAACCGGCTGAGTGTTGATGTCGAAATCACCAAGGTCTGTAGCAATTTCAGTCATCATGATGGTATTTGAAAGTCCATCGAGAACATCGCGGAACGCCGTTTGTCTGCGAACAACAAACATGCCGCGCATCGATGCGTTTACATCAGCTTGGTAGGACGACGCATTTGAGTGATTTCTCAAGTTATAGACGCCAGCACTATCCCCAAATGATCCGCGGCCAGCCCTATGAACACCATCACCGATGCAGGCAGCGTAGTTTGTGCGACCAGACGCCGGCAATCCTTGCCCTGGGTCGCTCGGACAACGAAACATGGGGACTTCAGTGATCCAAGGATCAAATTTTGTTGTGATCGCCGACCACATCCAAGTATCAATCGTGGAAGTCGCTCCCATCGGGGCACCGTAGCCAACTTCAGTAACGCCATCAAAGTCAATGTAGGTGTACGGGTTACTGATGGATTCCCACAACGCCTGTTGTTCGATAAATGGCGTTAGCCCGACAAGAATGCTCAACTCGCCATCGTCGTGGCCATTCTTAATATTGGGGTTGCCGGCACTGGCGATAAATCTGGCTAGTGTCTCAAGCAACCCAGACAAATCAGGAGTACCAATTTCCAATTCGTTCGGGCCCGCCCGCTCAGAACCACCCATATGAACCGGCATTGCTTTGTATGCCGAATGGTAGTTGTGAATCGCAATTCCAAGTTGCTTGAAATTATTACTACAGCTCATTCGCCTAGCGGCTTCACGAGCCTGCTGGACGGCCGGCAACAGCAGGCCAACCAAAACGCCAATGATGGCGATGACGACAAGCAGCTCAACGAGCGTAAAGCCGCGTCGCGACATTTGGGGTTTCTTCATTATTAGACCTCAGTCAAACGGGATAACGTGGGAAAGAGTGGGTCGGGGGAAAAAGGGTGTCAGACGCCTTTGTCGCATTCCTTTCCATCTATTGGTGGAGTTGCGACGCTTTGCTCGTCGTAGTGTTCGCCCAGCAGCCAGCGTTCCTCGTACGGAATTACGGACTTCGTTCGCTTCAGTATCTCGACAGCTTCGCGACGCAATTCATCGCGTTTGAATTCCTGCACGGCTGCGAGGTCGAGCATGCCGCGCGCGGTCATAGTCTGTGCCCAGACTCTCGGCAGTGGCGATGGCACGCTCGAAACAACGAATCGCCTTCTTTTTCTTACCCAACAGCCAAAAGGCTCGGCCTCTGGCACGCTGGATAGCGGATTGAAGGTTCGGTTGAAGCCAGTACATGAACTGCGCCTCGCGAGCGAGTCGTCTCAACACCTTGCCCTCGGATGACTTGGCGGTTAGCCAATTGGGCCCCGTGATACTTTCGATCAGCAGGGGCAAACTGCGGACGTTGTATTCCATTAGCAGCAGCTTGCTCTTGCAAATGTGCCACGACTGCTCAAGCGATGTCCTGGCGTTCGCATAGTCTGAAGCCAGGAGTCGTACATAACCATCCGTGCAGAGCAAGATACTTGTCGTTAAGTCCATGCCTGTTGGAGCCAATAGAGAGCGTGCTTTCTCCATGTGGGCCTTTGCAGATTTGCTGTTTCCGGCCCGCGCTAGTCCACTGGCGAGGTCATAATTTCCCCAGCACTGGCCACGGATGTCGCCGACATCTTGAGCGAGCGAAAGTTCTGTTTCTGCAATTTCGACTTCAGCTCTCGATGAGCCAATGATCTGTTTCAGATGACGATGGATGTGGGCGCACATGACGGCCTGCCAATGTGATCCCGCATTGAGCAGCAGACTCAGGGCCTCGCGAAACTCTTGATCTGCAAGTTGGAGTTCACGGGAGAAACTGTGAATAACTCCCTTCGAAAAACAGTACTTTCCCTTGGTTTCAAGATCGGAAATGTCCTCTGCATTCGCCGCCCGTAGATGGCGTTTGCCTCCAGCAGGCCACCCCAAGGTTGCCACAAAAGACGCGAAGGAAGCCATGCCCATCGTGAACTTCGCATTGGACGGATTCATCTTCGCCAGCACACCGATCTTCAAGGAAGAATAGACGAAATCAAGAATCGACGTCTCCATAAATACATAGGACAGATGGGTGTAGATTTGCAGTTCAAGAAACATGGTTGCTTCTTCAGTCGCCGTCGCAGTACTTTTCCGTGGGCCTGGCATGCAGTAAATTCTGGCCGCGAGCGCGGTCTGTCGGAGAAGGATTGTCAGAAACGATCGCGGCCTCGGCCTTCCAATCTCCTTCAGTGCGGAATCGAAGTCTTCGACCGCTGAAGCATACTGCGTAAGAGTCGCTTTATTGAGTGCGATACCCCTGTAAGCTCGCGCGCGGGCAAGTTTCGATGGGGCACTGCTAAGGGCAGCGACCGTAGACTGCGAACGAGCCTTGAAAGTCTTTCAGCCTGGAGAGCGACGTCGCCAAGCGATCCGCCAAACGATGACGGATTCTCTGCGGTGCATCGTTGGGCATCGACGCCTCTGCCCGTCTAAGGAACTCGACTGCATCTTCCGAAGCGAAGGACCGGAAGGACTGCTCCCCAGCCATCAATTGGTAGGCAAAGCTCCGCGAGTCGCCAGCGGAGTGAAAATGGTAGGCCAGATCGAAAATCCGATCGACGGCAAGGGGCTCGGTTTCGCTGCCCGAGGCGTCCTGCTCGAGAAATTCCAGGATCTTGGCAGTTGCTGTGCCGGTCTGGTGGCTCCAGGAACTCCCCGAACCCCAAATGAAGCTCTCGGCGTCGCGCATTGTCGAGCCCGTCCAATACGGTTTCACGAATCTTGTCATGGTAGGTATCGACACGTTGCTGATCCCTGGAGCCGATCAAGCGGACCAACCGCTCGCTTCGCATGTGGGTCATCGTTGCGAACACTTGGCTCGACTGCTCCGAAACATGCGCCGCTTCATCGACGGTCACGGCCTGCCCAGCGACGGCGATCGCTTCCAACAGCGATACTGCGTCGGCAGGAAGCCGCTCCAGCCTTCGATCGATTACTTCGTTCAAAGGAACGGTCTGAAACTCCCTATTCTCAGCGTCGGCACCCTCAATGAGCTGTTCAACGAAGTAGGGATTGCCGCGGGTACGTTGGAAGATGACTGCGGCCTGTTCACGGAGTGAGTCATCAACTTCTCCCAGCCTCGAAGCCAATAGAGCAAGGCACTGCTCTTTGGTTAATGGAGACACCTTGACAGTTACCTGTTTCATCGGCCCCTCGGCCGCAACTCGTGCATGCCACTCGGTAAGGAAGGGGCTGTCGTTGGCATCGTTACTGCGGTAGCTACCCAGCAACAACACCGCCGGAGGATTTGGCGGCGCAAGCAGATCGGCCAACACTTCCGCGCTATCGGCATCGCCCCACTGAAGGTCGTCGATGAACAGCACTAATTGAGTTTCACTGCTGATACTGACCAGCAATTCACGAAGCGCGAAGAATGCGCGGTAACGGATCTGACGATCGTCGATATTGGAGATTCTGATATTGCACCGATCTTCGATTCGCTGAACCCGATGTAGCGCGGGAAACAGTTGGGCCAGCATGTGGATGTCCGGAGGCAACCAGGCGTGTACTTGGTCGTCAGGGCGAGACCTTAAGAACGCGACAAGCGCTTCGATCAATACATCAACTGCTTTGAATGGTACGGACTCTCGGTCGTAGCAGCGACCAGAGAGCACTGACACTTCGTCGCTCAGTCGAAGACGATCGAGAAACTTCTCTGCCAAAGACGATTTACCTTCGCCACTGAGACCGGTGATCCAGGCGACGAGGGGCTCGCGTTCCGCCAGAAACTCGGTTTTTGCGGCTTCCAGTTGAGCCAATTGATCCTCGCGACCAATCAAACCCCGATCGGAACCCGCCGCGGTCGCCTCAACCGTGCCTGGCCCATCATCGTGTGATCCATGCGAGTCACGGCTGGCCAACCTCAATTCCATGGACAGTGACTCGGCGATTGCTTCCCTCATCAGGGCGCTCGACCCGGGTCGCGGTGCAGCAGCCGATCCGTTAAAACGGCCAGGTCGGCGGGGAGATCGTCCCGATGTGCAAGTCGTGGCGGATCTTCCTCTCGCTTCTTGAGCAGCAATTCGGCAGCGGTGCCCCGATAGGGCAACTCACCCGTCAAAGCTTCAAACAGAACCGTCCCCACCGCATACCAATCCGTGGCTGGTGACCGCTGACCAAACATCTGTTCCGGAGCCGCGTAGCCGGGCGTACCCGCGAAGTGCTGCGACCGCATACTCGCCGTCTGGTCAGTTCGCTTCTCCAGTTCAGCAACCAAACCAAAATCAAGAATCGATACGTGGCCGTTGACGCTCGACCATGACGTTTGAGGGCTTGATATCACGATGAATAATTCGCCTGTCGTGCAACTCGATCACGCCGCCGATGAGTTGCTCAAGTGCTTTCCTCAGTCGATCCTCATCCAATTGGTCGCAGGGGCGTACGAAGCTCAGGAAGTCCACCCCGTTGACCAAGTCCATTGTGAAGAACCATTGGCTACCGTTGACTTCAAGGGACTGCATTCCGACCAAGTTGGGGTGGTTGATTTCGCTCAGGCTGCGGAACTCACGACGGAACGCGTGGAGCCGCTCGGCGTTGATCTCTTGGCCCCCCACGCCGGTCGGTAGTGTCTTTAACGCAACGTGATTGCCCCGCTGTAGGTGCCGACCCTCGTAAACAACACCAAATCCTCCGCGGCCGAGTTCGCGGATCAATTCATAATCTCCGATACGGTTTGCGGCAGGGGTCTCGAATGTCTCCGTAACTGCAGCCGAGTCTTCTGCAGGCGTACTGTGCATTTCCTCCATGGATATGGAGGTTGACTCAAGGAAGGCGTCGCCGATCATGCGACGGAAATGTGGGAAGCGACTCAGATAGTCCTTGGTCGAGGGCCGTTCCCCGGCGTTCTGCTCGAAAACGAACCTCCACCAACAGGAGGTTCTTGAAGAGATTCGCTCGGGCATCCTCCCGGACTCTCGGTAAAAAATCTTCGATCTTTGGCCGCCGTCCCGCCTTCGACTGCCGCCGAAAGTCTGCACAGATCGAGTCAATAAGATCAAAAACGTTGACACTTACCTGATCCGGTTCGTACTTGCCGTTCATCCGCGTTCACCTCGCCTTGATCAGGAGCGCAGCCTTCTACTACCCATGGCGATCTTTCTTCGAATGAGCACGGAGTCTTTCGGCGTTGCAAGCACAGTGTGGCATGCAACGTCCGCTTCGTTCGCGCGATGTTCTTACGGATGTCAAGTCGTCGGACCGCGGCACGAGAGGTGTCGGAAACCATTTCTTTAACATGTTGGTTGTCCTTTGCGAAAAATGGGCAAAAAGGGTGTCGGACACCTTTGTCGCATTCCGAGCGTGATAACGAGATAAGGGGGAAAAAGGGTGTCAGATACCTTTGTCGCATTCTGGAGTCATCAAACGGGTAACCGGGGCAGAAAAGGGCGTCGGACACCTTCTTGTCTCAGCTCGGTCGCTTGCGTCTCCACACCAAACCGCACAGTCCAGTCATCATTGCGATCGCGGAATTCGGTTCGGGCACGACGGTGAGTGTGCGATTGCTGACTGCGATGGCTGCGTCAGGGTGAAATTGGCCCCCGCCGATGTCCAACAGACCGTCCACGGTACTTCGGGAACGGGACCGGCGATTTGATCGCCAAAGGCAAAGGGCAAGCCCGATACAGTCCCGCTGAAGGGCAGGGGCTCTGCGGAGACCACTCGCGCATTGCCGCCTGGCGTAACCAATTCCATGTCCCAAACCATCGACAGATCGACCACATCGGCTGAAGTGACGACTCCGCCGCTGTGTTGGATATTGTTCAGCGTGCCTCCGATGAATTGCACATTGGGACTGATCGAGAAGAAGTTGCCGGGAACGAAGCCTTGCAGTCGTCCAATCGAAACCGCGTTCTGAATGTTGGCGGTCGTGGTTCCGGGCGGGACATCGTCGATGGTGAATTGAATTGACACCTCGTGCTTTGGCAGCGAGAGGAGTGTCCAGCGGAATACCGGCACCGTTCAGCAGCTGGCTTAAGCGGTCCGGTCGATTTGAAGACCACGTCGAACTCGGCCAGGATGTCTGATTCGAAAACCAAAGCGGCCTTGGCTGGTAAAGCACATGTCAATGCACCAATAAACGTTAGCAGGATCAATCTTAAGCGGGCCATCTTGTTGTCCTTTGCAAAGGCTAGGTTAATGAAGATACGATGGTCTGCTCGACGACTTCACCGCGAGCCCTGTCCGTGACCGAGCACTGAAACGTCAAGCTGATCGAAAATAAGGCCTGTTGCCCCAATGTTGCTAAGCTGTTGCACCGCAGGGCTCAGAACCGGCTGTCTATTGGTGCGAGCGAAATCGGACCCGGTGCGTGACTCTTTTTCGCCAAAGATTCTGGGTGCCTACCACGACCGCCAAAATCGAAGCGGAACCCATAAGCGAATTACAGCCTGGTTCGTGACCTCCATTTACAAGAATTCTGCAGATTCTTGTTGATCGTTACGCACTTCCGCAGAATCAAAAATTCACGACCAATCTGGTTGCAAATCGCTGGAATCGGTCACAGGCGAGCCATAGACTGGAGGTATTCGTTGACCCACCGAAAGTCGCTGGCGATTCGCTGGCAATCATTTGGTGACTCGAAAGCACGTTGAACAATCGCACCGATTTTGATGCAGCGACACGAAGCCACCGAAAAACAAGTCCGTGCACATAGTGACTGGCAGTCCCTGTTCGATGCGGCTCGAGCGGGGGACCGGGCCGCGCTTGGTGAGCTTTGCGAGCGACTACGGCCTCAATTGTTGCGACTGGCTAATCGTGATCTGGGTCAAGATCTGCTACCAAAGGTCGCGGCATCCGATGTCGTTCAGGCCAGCATGCTGGAAGCCGTCGATGCGTTTGAACACTTTGTCGGTGAACGTGAAGCCGACTTTCAAGCTTGGGTCCAGCGAATCGTTAGCAACAATCTGATCGACGTCGCTCGTGTCTATCGAAACTCTCAAAAACGTCGTGCCGCGCGCGAAATTCCGATCGATGCGATTGAGTGCACCCAGGGAATCATAGATCGTTGTCGGACCGCCAGCAGCATCGCTCGACGCAAAGAAACCGACCTGGAACTGTTACGTTTAGTGGCTCGATTGCCCGAGCGGCGCAGACAAATCGTGGAGCTGCGGTTTCGTGATGGACTGAGTCATGGGGAGATTGGTCAGGTCATGGGCATCACCGAAGTGGCCGCCCGTAAATTTCTTTCACGAGCGATCGAGCAACTTCGATCGATGCTGTCAAAACAAGAAGTTCCAGGCTAAGAACATGTCGTCCGACCAAATCGACCCCGCTGATCAGACCGAGCGCAGGCGAAAGGCCGAAGGTGATTTTGATCCCCACCGTTCCCGCTCCCCCGCAACTCCCGCTGCGCGGGGCGGTGGAGAGGATACAAGGGACTCGGATCTTGGCCCCAGCGAACGCGAAGCTGGTCGAGCGATTGCAGCAGTTGTGGACCAGGCCGGCCGACAAATCGCCATCGCCGTTTGTACAAACGCCTTTGGATCAGATCGACCGATTCGAAATCATTCGGGTGCTGGGCGAAGGAGGGATGGGCCGCGTCTACCTGGCGATCGATTCCAAGCTCAATCGCAAAGTCGCGATCAAGGTTCCACTATTTGATTCCAGCACTGACCCGACGATCCTCGAGCGATTTCGTCGAGAGGGACGTGCCGCCGGTGCGATCAACCACCCCAACGTGGTGGCGGTCTATGAGGTGGGCGATACCGATCAGGGATGCTACATCGTTTCGGAGTACGTTGCCGGCCCAACGCTGAGAGAGTACTTGCGGCGCCGCGATGCGCCGCTGAACGCTCGCTCAGCGGCGGAACTGATGCTGGCCGTTGCGCGGGGCGTGCACGACGCCCACCAGCAGGGGTGATTCATCGCGACTTGAAACCGTCCAACGTGTTGTTGGAGCGAATGCCGCCCGATGTTTCCGATGCGCAGGCAGACACCACGAGTTGTTCAGATTGGTGATGACTTGTTACGCCCGCCGGGTTGCCGATTTTGGCTTGGCCGGTTTTGTCGATGGGCAGACCGCGATCACGATGTCCGGTGCCTTGGTGGGGACTCCCAGTTACATGGCGCCGGAACAGATCACCGGCACGCCCCTGGGCCCGCAGTCCGATGTATTCTCCTTGGGGGTGATGCTATACGAGTTGATCACCGGAAGCTCGCCATTTACCGGCGAGTCATACGTGGCCACGATTGCAAGGATCCAAAACCACGATCCGGCAGCCGTTAACGAAGACGAATTCATCGATCCCGGCAGATTTATCAGCCATTTGTGAGTGCGCGATCAGCAAGGAACCCACTCGGCGTTATTCAACAGCTGGCGAATTGGCAGACGATTTGGCCCGTTTCTTAGCAGGACAGCCGGTCCGCGCTCGTTCCCTGGGACCGCTGGGTCGATTTCAACGCTGGGTCCGCCGTCATCCGGCGCAAGCTAGTTTAGTAGGAGTCATTTGTCTCGCGCTGTTGGTATCGCTGATGCAGAACGGGAGGCTACAAAAATCCCTTACGCGATCTGATCAACTGCAGGAAGATCTTACTGATGCAGCCACGGAAATAAGTGCGGTCAACGACAGTCTTCGAGAAACGATTTATGTACAAGACATGATCCAGGCCTTCGACGCTTGGAATCGACATGCAATTGATGACGTCAAGTCGCTGGTGTCAAAACACGTGCCGTCCGATGGGGAGCGTGATTTGCGTGGCGTCGAATGGTACTTTCTGTCGGATCGTATCGAGATCAAGCCGCCACGTGAATTTCTAGGCCACGAAGGGGAGGTTTACGATTTGGCCGTAACACCCGACCGAAAAGTCGTTGTTCAGTGTCGGCGAAGACAGAACAAGACGGTTTTGGAACCTGGCCAATGGCCAAGCAAACCGGGTCAGACTCCCAGAGCGACCTGGAAAATCACACGCGATCGCAATCGACCACGAAGGCAAACGTTTCTTCACCGGTGGCAACTTACTGATGCGTCGAAACATTGTTGATGGCTCACTTGTGACTTCCAAGGCAATCACGCGGCACATCTACGGCATTCGGGCGATTGCCGTATCACCGGATGATCGCTTTGTCGCCTCATTATCCCTGCAGCATCGCATTCACATAAACAGCCTTGACCCGAGTGAAGGCTTTTCGGAGATAGTTCCGGCAACACCATCCCAGCGGTGCACCAGAATCGATTTTTCGCCCGACGGCAAGCGACTTTACTTTTGCAAACAATCTGACAGTGGCGAAAACACCAAAAAGGAACCAAACCAGTTTGTAGTTTGGGACGTTGCATCGGGAAAGGCGGTCTTCGCCTCTGCCGCCAAATCACTCAGAACACTTGGGCCAGTAGATGCGTCTAGCGATGGGCTGTACGTTGCCATCGGTGCGCATCACCACATACAACTTTTTGATACGAACAGAAATGATTTCTCGAGAGCCATTCCGGTTGCCAGATCGCTCGTATTGGACGTTGCCTACTCTCCAAACAATCAGTTTCTAGCTGTTGCTAGCAGGGATGGAACGCTAACTGTTTTGGATGTTGGCGTCGGTGGTGCGCACCATAGATATGAGACAGCTTATCAGGTTCGGCATCACTCAGAGTCATTGAATGCGATTGCGTGGATCGACGACGCAACGCTTCTAACGGGTGATGATGGCGGCAGGATACTTCTTCACAATTTGAGATCGTCGCTTGATCCAGCCGAAGAGTATGCCAGCCAAATCTGCCGACTACAGTCGGATGGCAAACACTTGGTGGTGATTGATTCTTCCGGCAACGCTTCGATTGCTGATTTGCGAGACGGTGAGATCGTTTGTAAACTCGAGGGAATGAGAAGGGATCCTCCGCTACGAGTGAAGCTGGATCAACAGGCAGATTTGCTTGCCCTAAGCTATGGGAACCAACTACAAATTTGGAATTTGCGAAACAGAAGGCCGCAAACCACGGTCACCCATCATGTGACAACACAACTGCAGCCAGACGCAACGAGCGCCATCAGCGAGATCGATTTTGCTCCGGACGGTAACTTGATTGCGACAATTGGCGGAGTTGATGGGACAGCAATTGTTTGGGACTCCAAAAGTGGTAAGGTCAAGAAGGAATTCACCATTGATACCAGCGGAATGGGCTTACTGGTTTCATTCTCGCCTGATGGCAAAAAACTGTTGTGCAGCACTTCGACAAGTTCATTGATTTATGACCTAGTCAAGGCAAAGACGTTTCCGGTTGATACCCCGCTGCTTGCTCAAGCGAAATGGCTCTCCGAATCGATAGTTTTGATTTCGAGTCAAGCCGGCTTACTGGCGACGTATGATGTCGACAACCGCAAGCTGGTTTCCGTGTTTAGCAACCAATCTGGTGCAGCGCAACATTTGGCATGCTCTCCCGATTTGCGAAGCTTAGTCACGACGGATGTCGGCGAAATGCAGTTTTGGAACATGCCAACGGGTCGCCTAATTGGAAGCGTTCCCATTCAGGCAAGGTCAATTGCTTTTTCACCCGATGGTTCTCAGCTATACATCGCCAGTGAGGATGCAACTTCCCATCGCTGTGAGTTGCGGGTCGTATCAATGAATCAATAGGGCGAATGCTAAAAAGCTAGCAGACCGTTTCGATGCAACTACTGCATCATCGGATGGTAGCGACGACTTGGGTGGACGCGGATTTTCCTCCTAAATCCCGACGAGACCGGTATTGACCAGTTGTTAGATCGTAGAAAGTCTTGCCGCTTCCGCGTATCTAAAAGGCGCCACTCAAACTCGCCGACACTTGAGCTCGTATCGCACAGCAAGCGGCACTCAACGCCCTGGACAAAGGTCGGTTCCTCTGGACGACCTCGGCTGGCGGCCCTCGGCATGGCGAGCTAAGGAACTGCCCGATCATTCATTCGCTGCAAAATTTACTTGCCCGCCGTTCGATCGCTATCTGATTTGTGCCAGTACACAAGGCGTGATACTGATTGATCTTCTCAGCGGCCAGCGCAATCAACTGGACATCGCCGGGATTCACAGTGTTCACTGGATCTCACCCACCGAGTTGATGGTCTGCTGCGAATCCGGCTTGCTCGCCAGATATAACGTCGTGTCTCACAAACTGGATCCGTCCTAACCAACCAATCTCAAATCGTACAGCGAATGGCTATTAGTCCTGATCGGCGAACCCTGGTCACCGGAGATTGGCACTTCGCATACTGTTGGAACCTACCAACGCAACGCCTAATGGGCCGGATCCTAATGAATACTGAGTCGATCGCCTTTTCTCCAGAAGGTGACAGGCTCTACATCGCCGTTCGAAACAAAGGCGCGATAGGGTTTGACTTGCGCGTGATCAGCAAAAAAGTATTATCGACCCGATCACAATGACCGCAGCTGGATCTACCGCTGGTAAACCGGCAGGCAACCGCAAGCAACATGTGGTAAATCCGGAAGATATCTTGGTCACACGGTGGCATCTTTTCGCTTGACTCATCTGGGTTTATGTCTTCTGATCGAATCGATCCTGCCGATCTGACTAGACGTCTGGAACCTGATTCCAGCCCGAGTGAGATCGTTGATGGGCAGCAACGACTGCGTCCAATACCCCATGAAAAGCAAGCTCGCCATTTTTGCACTCCATTTAAATATTTTAATTCAAGCAGGCCAGGTGCAACCTGGCAAACGAAATCGTCGGCAGTCGGCCCGGTTGCACCGGGCCTACCTTTGGTAGATTGACACCGGCAAAACGATTCTTGAGCGTTTTCGGCGGAAGCGGCAGATAGCCGCGATCGAGTTGCAGCATGATCAGGTTGCAGGCGGTGACGTAGACGGGATGGATCTGACCCTCCCAGTGACCGTCGGGGCGCTGCTCGCTGACGATGCGGTCGTACAGCCTGGTTCGAAACGGTTTCCAAAGATCGTCGCCCTGACGGTAGACCACTTGGCTGTAATAAAGATAGGTGTAATGCCAGTGACCGAAGGACCGGGCCGCGTCGCTGATGTCATGCAGTTGGTCTTTGGTGTACTTCAGCATCTCCGGAACATGCTCGCTGTCGTAGTCGCCGGCGTTGTAAAGTGCGGCGAGCGCCGCAGCGGTGATCGCTGGACGACTACTCCCTTTTTGACGGCTGCTGTAGCTGATCCCGCCGTCAGGATTCTTACAGCCATAGATGTATTCTTTGGCGTTGTCGATCACCTTCGCGTTGACCGGGATGCCCGCATTCCGACAGCCGCGCAAACCCTGGACTTGCGTGATCGTGGTTGATCCTTCGTCGAAGTCGTTTCCTTCTTTGGCCGACACATAGCCCCAACCACCGGCCGCCGTCTGGGCATTGCCACTGAATTCGACTGCTTTCGTCAATACTTCAACAATCTCTTCGCGCCGATCGATCAATCCTTCTTCCCCCAAGACTTGCGACAGGAACAGCATTGAAAAGCCATGACCGTAGGTGTACCGCGAATCGGTGCGCGGGTCACCAATCAATCCATTCCCACGACTCTTGCTGATGATGAAATCGGAAGCCCGTGCAATCGCCTTGCTGTAAGCGCCTTGAGTCGTTGTACTGCCGCCTCCGATCAACGCGGTCCCAGCCAGGGCGGCCATCGCAGTCGGATAGTCTTGCGTGTTCCATTGACCACGCGACGATTGAGTGCGGCTGAGCCAGTCGAGTCCTTTGGTTGCCGCTTCCTTCCAGCGCACCTCGGAACTGCTGTCAACCGCGGCAAAAGAACGAGACGCGGCACCGCTCGCCGTAAGCATCGCCGCTGTTCGAATCCAGTTCCGTCGCGATAGATTGTTTTTCATGGTCAATTCGTTCAAGCTTCAATTCGTTCAAGCGTCAATTCGTTCAAGCTTCGTGTTGAGTCTCAGGCGTATTGTATCATTGAAGATCAGATACCGAGACACCAAAGTCAGCGATGCAAATCTTCATCACCCAAGGGGAAGTCCAGCTGAAAGCCCCTAACGCGGGCCAAGTAAGAGGACCCGCATCTCGGCCCGCTAAACCAGATCATGCACACCACTTTTTCGCTGGCAGGCGGGGCAAAAGAAAGTGCTTCGCTGGGCTTGGACGATCCGACGAATCTCGGCTTTACCGCATCTTGGACAGCCAGTTCCGGCTCGATCATAGACGCGGTGAAGATTTTGATAGCCACCAGACTTGTTCAAAGCGTTGCGGTACGTGCCGTCGCTCAGCGTGCTGCCCTCATGAAGAATCGCCTGTTCCAGAACTTCCCTCGTCGCGTTTTGAATCCGTCGCCACTGTGGCCGGGTAAGTCGATCGCAGCGGAGGCGCGGATCAACGCCGGCGACAAACAGGATCTCGGCGGCGTACAAATTGCCGATTCCGGCGACGGCCGACTGATCCAGCAACGCGACTTTCACGGCGCAACGACTACCTCCCAAATTCTCGCGCAACTGATCGGCCGTAATGTGTAGCGCGTCGGGACCCAACTTCGCATCGACGACGCTTGCGATTTGATTGGCTCGTAGCAAGCGAACCGTTCCCAAACCGCGGCGATCCCAAAACAGCAGTTCTCGGGTGGGTCCACCACTAAGCCGCAAACAAAACCTTAGGTGATCGGTTGTCGGCGGATCAGCCAACAAGACCAGTCCCGTCATTCGCGGTTCAATGACGATCATTTGCGAATCATCAAGTTCGATCATCACCCGCTTGCCGCGCCGGCCAACGTTGACAATGGTCTTGTCCCGCACACGGCGGTCAAATGCATCAATACGAGGCTGCAGCAAGATCGGCCGCCGCCGGCAGGGTGGTCGCTCGGCTGCGTCAATTTGACTACCCACGATTGGGAGCACACCACGGCGCATCGTTTCAACTTCGGGAAGTTCGGGCACGGCAGGGAGCAGAACGAGGAGACTGGTGCAGGGGGAGACGAGGAGAATTGGACAATGCTTGTCGAACAACGCTTGATGATCAATGCTTATTGAATACGCTCGAGCAATGGAAACCAACCCTGCGACCCTCCATCTTCCACGCTTTCCAGCTCCTGCTCTCCTTGTCGATGAAACTAGCGGGTTGCTACCCTAAACTGCAGTTAGACTTTCGCATCTTCCCACTTTTCGAGCCCCATCCGTGCTGACTTCCGTTCCCGACAGACAAGGCCGTTTTGGCGATTTTGGCGGTCGCTTCGTTCCCGAGACGCTGACCCGAGCGCTCGAACAGCTGACTGATGAATACGACAAAGCAAAGAAAGATCCTGAGTTCCAACGTGAGCTAGATGGTCTGCTGAAAACATTTGTTGGTCGGCCAAGTCCGCTGTATCACGCCAAACGTCTTTCCGAAATCGTCGGTGGCGCCCAAATCTGGCTGAAACGTGAAGACCTGAACCATACAGGGGCCCACAAGATCAACAACACGATCGGCCAAACACTGCTGACGATGCGGATGGGCAAAACGCGAGTGATCGCCGAAACCGGCGCCGGCCAACATGGGGTCGCCACAGCCACCGCGTGTGCTCACTTTGGACTGCCTTGCGTCGTCTACATGGGCAGCGAAGATATTCGCCGACAGAAACCCAATGTTTTCAGCATGAGGTTATTAGGAGCGGAAATTTGTCCGGTCGAAAGCGGATCCAAGACGCTCCGGGACGCCGTCAATGAAGCGCTTCGCGATTGGATGTCGTCGGTCGAGGACACTCATTACATCATCGGCAGCGTGATCGGACCACATCCGTTTCCAGTAATGGTGCGAGACTTCCAGGCCGTGATTGGACGAGAGACACGAGAGCAATGTCGCGATTCGTTTGATCGTCTTCCCGATTGCGTCGTTGCGTGTGTCGGCGGCGGCAGCAATGCGGCTGGCATGTTCTATCCGTTCATCGACGATGACGATGTTAAGTTGGTAGGTGTCGAAGCGGGAGGGCGATCCAGTCAGCCAGGCGACCATGCTTCACCACTGACGCACGGAAAACCAGGCGTCCTGCAAGGCACGTTCAGCTACGTGATGCAAGACGATGATGGCCAAACGTGCGACGTTCATTCAATCAGCGCCGGCCTGGACTATCCCGGGGTTGGACCGGAGCACAGCTACTGGAAAGATACAGGCCGCGTGAGCTACAGCGACTGTGGTGACACGGCGGCTCTGGAGGCGTTCGACAAACTAGCGCGAACCGAGGGGATCATCCCAGCCTTGGAAACAAGTCACGCAGTTGCAAAAGCGATTGACCTAGCCGGCCAGATGCCCGCCGATCAGCATTTGGTCGTCTGTCTGTCGGGACGCGGTGACAAAGACGCGATGGAGATCGCCCGTCTCCGCGGCGAGACTTGGTAGCCAGCCTGAACGATTCGAGACAAAGCGCACGACAAAGGAACAACGATGACAAAACTAACCTGGCTCTCACACGGCAGTTGGCTGATCGAATCGGGGGGAAACCGCGTGCTGTTGGACCCCTTTTTGGGGGACAACCCGAAAGCAACCGCAACGGCGAAAGACTTCGATGACGTCAGTCATATTTTGATCTCCCACGGACATTACGATCACGTCGCCGACGCTGCTGAAATCGCCAAACGCTCCGGCGCTACGATCGTGGCAATTTTCGAAATCGCCCAGTGGTACGCGAACAAACAGAGTGTCGAATCGACCGTCGGCATGAATCTGGGTGGTGCGACGGAATTGCCGATCGGGAATGTAAAAATGATTCCGGCGCTGCATAGCAGTGATTTGCCGGACGGTTCGTATGGCGGCAATCCGGCCGGATACTTGTTGACGATTGAAGGCAAGCGAATTTATTTCGCTTGTGATACTGCACTCTTTAGCGACATGAAACTTTATGCCCACGGGGTCGATGTAGCCGTGTTGCCAATTGGTGATCTGTTTACGATGGGAATCGACGATAGTGTGGCAGCAACGAAATTGGTTGAACCCAAAACTGTGTTGCCGGCGCACTACGGCACTTGGCCACCCATTGAGCAGGACACGGCGGAGTGGGCAAAGCGAATCAGCGCTGAAACGGACGCCAAACCAGTGGTGCTGGAAGTCGGCGGATCGATCGAAATTTAGCAGCGTACAAACTGGCTTTCTATGCGACCGCTACTTATTGTTACGTCGATTTTGTTTGCCGCATCTTGTGGTTGGGCAGAAACGAAACCGAACATCGTCTACATCATGGTCAACGATATGGGACCGGCTGATGCCGGATTCATGGGATCAATGGCGATCAAGACCCCGTATCTGGATCGGCTCGCTAAAGAATCGCTGCATTTCACGGAAGCCTACTCCGGCTGCACGGTTTGCGCACCTTGTCGATCCGTATTGATGACCGGCAAGCACATGGGACGGACATCGGTGCGACTAAACACCGGTGGTGTGCCACTGTTGGATGAAGACGTAACGGTCGCCGAGATCCTGAAAAAGGCTGGCTATCGAACGGGCGGATTTGGAAAGTGGGGCATTGGTGACATTGGCACGTCGGGCGTACCAGAGCAACAAGGATTCGACCTGTTCTACGGATACTACCACCAGATCCACGCTCACCGACACTATCCCGATTTTCTGGTTCGCAACGGTGTCAAGGAATCGATCGAAGGCGAACCGAATACTGACAAAGGCTACGCGCCACAGATGATCTTTGACGAGATGAAAAAGTTCATCCGCGCGTCAGCCGCCTCGGAAGAGCCGTTTTTTTGTTACGCGCCATGGACGCCTCCGCATGGTGGCTACAGCTTTCCCATAGACGATCCAATTTGGGGAATGTACGCTGACAAATCGTGGCAGGGCAACCAGAAGGGACACGCCGCAATGGTGTCGCTAGTCGACCGCTACGTTGGCGAAACGATGGACTTGCTCGCTGAACTGAATGTCCTGGACCATACCATTGTTTTCTTTCATTCCGACAACGGTGCATCGCTGTCGCTCCAACAGGGGCCCGACCTGAAATCCTCGGGACCATTTCGCGGCAACAAGCGTTCGGCTTATGAAGGTGGCGTGCGAGCACCGACGTTGATTCATTGGCGTGGGAAGATCAAGCCGCGTATCAATCGCGAGTTTGTTGTTTCCGCGGAAGACGTATTGCCGACTTTAGCCGAATTGGCGGGTGTCGCTGATCAAGTTCCTACGGACGTAACCGGACTCTCTTATGCTCCGGTACTGTTTGGCAAGAGACCCCCAAAACAACACGAGTTCCACTACTGGGAATGGGTCCAGTGGAACTGGGGCCAGAACCAAGCAGTCACGGGCGGAATGATGCAGGGTTTAAGAAGAGGCAACTGGAAGATCGCCCGAATGAAAAGCGATCTGCCTTGGGAACTCTATGACTTGGCCAACGACATGGGGGAGCAGAACGATTTGGCGAAAGAGAACCCTGAAAAGCTGAAAGAGTTGGTTGGCTTTGTCGAACAGGCCAGAACTCCCATGCGGCCACAGCAAGAGCCGCCACATCCGGCGGGACAGAAGTTCAACTAAAATCTAAGGTAGGGCCGGTTCCCAACGATCTATTGCGACAGCGTGGCCGTTGGGATCGGCCCTATGCCTCGGCGTATCTACTACTTAATCGTTACGCGCAGAATCGAAGTTGCGATTCATTTCTCTCTGGCAGATAGCTTCGCGATCGCCGCACTCAATGCAGGTTTGATTTCTCCCGGAATTACACTGGTACGGCCCGATGTTGCGTTGTCTAACATTTCAAGCAGGCGAAGTGATTCCTCCGGAGTTGTCGTGTCATCGCCCATTAGCACGAACGCCGCCTTCCAAAATTCTTGGTTGCGTTTCATGAACGATTGCGGACCTGCTAATCCACCAAGAGCTGGATAATTCGGTTCATCGCTGTAATTGCCGGCGACGATTTTTTCGATTCGGCTGCGAATGCGCTGGCGCAGTTGGTCGGCCCCGCCATCGAATGTTTCCGATACAGTTTCGAACAATCCAGGCCAATCTCGATTCGTAGGTGTCACCGCAGAATGCACGAAGTAGGTAGCGACTAATTTCGGTGAAACTTCAACACGGCCCTCACGATGCATTTCGATTGCCGCGTCAACTACATGCGCAAACGAATATAGTCGGGCCCAAGGAACTTGCGCATTGCCCGACTCCTCGGCAATCGATTCGCTCGCCTCGTCGATCACTTGCTGGACATGTTCATCTAACCACTTCGGCACCTGACCGCCGTCTCTTGCGATCGGTATTAATTCGCACGCCGAGCCGAACAGAATCTGGTTCATCCAACGCTGCTCCACGGACGTGGACGGATTGATCTCCACCGCTTCGCCAATTGCTGTGATCAGATCGCGAACGACGGATGATTGTCCGTTGACATTCGTAGCCTGACGTTGGAGATACAAGCGTGCTGCCTCGGCACGCTCAGGATCCGCCGTCTCTCCCAACGCTCCGCTGCGGAAGTCCAACAACATCCAAGTTGCCGCCATTCGTGCGCGGTGATTCCCGGTTCGCAGCGTCTCGGTCACAACTTCCAATCCAGGTTCCGGATAGTAGTTCGGAAACACGTGTCGCATCGCGTCCATATACTTTCCCGATTCGTCGTCGCCGCCAATAACCATTCCACCGAGCCGTTTCGCCAACCGCATCGTAGCCTCGGCCGATTCGCGTCGTTGGGGCGTGTCGCGAGAAAGGATTTCGACGGCCCGCATCGCGTCAGACAACGTCTTCGCATCTTGCTCGCGAGTGAGAATGTCGTACCAATACGAATACGGATGGCCTTGATAGGTGCGTTGTTTAACGGATATCGCAGACTGCGTTGGTAAGGCTTCCCTGGCACTGCGTACCGCAATCGATGCAGGACGATCACGCGCGATGACAACACGGTCGTCGGTCAGCCATAGCCCATTGCTGGGCCCTTCGATCTCGACCGTGTATGTGCCCTGACGCAGATTCACGCGGTTGTTGTCGCCACGCTCGACTTGCAATCGATCGACCATTGCGTCGCCTTGCTTGACCACCACTGTCACATCACTGCTTTCCGACTCGATGATCAATTCCCCGCGTCTCGGTTTGGATCTTGAACGTCACAACAGCGACCAGCAAACACGCCGCAGCGAAGCCCGCGGCCAACCAACGGGGCCAGCGGCGGCGAGGCGGCACGTTGGCTACCTGCGTCAGCAATCCCCACGAGCCCGCATCGGAAACATCGGAATCTAGTTTTTGTTCGGCCTGGCGAATTAGGCGACGAAGATTCGCCGACCCGGACCACCGCGGAAGGGTCTGCGCCACTTCACTGGCAGTCGGACGCTTTGCGGGGTCATGTGCAAGCAAGCGATCCACAAATGTTGAAAATTCGGGATCAACATCCACATAACTTCGCGGAGTGGCTTTGGTGGTGCCTGTGTGATCGCGAGCACTTGGGATGCGAGCCCTTGACGATTCGCGTGCGGAACGCGTCCGGCAACCAGGCGATACAAAGTCGCACCGAGCGAATAAACATCCGATGCTGGATCGACGTTCCGACTATCGAGTAGCTGCTCAGGGGACATGAATGGCATCGTCCCCAGGAAGTGCCCAGCAGTTGTCAGTCGATCATGAACGGCAAGCGGATCGTCGCCGGCGAGCACCAAGCCAAGATCCAGCAGTTTTACTTCACCAGTTCGCATCACCATGATGTTTGACGGCTTGATATCGCGATGCACCAAACCGCATGCATGGACGTAGGCCAACCCCAAAGCAGCTTGGCCGACGATCTGACAGGCGTTCGGCACCGCAATTCGTTGCTGACGACTAGCGATTTTGCCAACATCAAGCCCGTCAAGAAACTCCATGACCAAGTAGTGCCAACCATCTTCGTGTCCGGCGTCGGTCGCGCGCCACGATATTCGGGTGCTCCAGCGCTGCGACCGTCGTCATCTCGCGATCAAATCGTGCCAACCAACCTGCGTCCGCAACTCGCGTCCGTGGCAGAAACTTGATCGCACAGTTGCGTTGGAGTCGTTCGTGCTGGGCCAAGTACACGATCCCCATGCCACCTTGCCCGATTGCGGCAAGAATCGTGTAGGGGCCGATTTTCGGGTTTTCGACGAAGGTTTCGTTTTGAAGCTTCGGCGGAGACGACTGGGTCAGCAGTCGCTGGATGGCGACTTGGCACGCGGATTCGATCGACACATCGGCCTGATTTCCAAGCCGCAATCGATCGGCATCGCCTGAGTTGGGAGACACCGTTTCCAGTTGATGGACACTCGATTGGCAAGTTTCGACAGTGATCCAGGTGCTCAATTGCGGCATCCAAAGATTCCGGACAGAGGGTTCCGGAGACCAGAGATTTCAATTCGTCAGTGGACAGACATTGGCGTGTGGACGCGATCATCGGATTTTCCGCGGGTGTGGTGTTTAGGACATTGTCATATTCAGACAACGCAGCGATTGGACACCCTGCAAAAAGCTTGGGAAAATTTCGGTTGGATTGTTAACAATCGTGTCTTGAACGGGATTTTCGAGGCTGTTCGGTACCCGAATTGAGCGTCTCGGAGAGACGTCAGGAGTGGGCTGCCCTACAGGCCGTCCAAATCCTGGCGCAAACGATGCAGCACTCGCGATTTCGCTTTGTAGACCGCCCAAGGCGAAATGTTCATTTCTTTGGCCACATCGGCGGCCAGTCGTCCTTGCACAGCGGTCTCCCAAAACATCCGCCATGAACGTGGGTCGAACGAAGACCGCAAGAGTTCCAGCGTCTGTGACTGGGCCAAATCTGCATCCTCTTCGGCGCTGCTCGGTGGGTCTTCTCGATCGAATGCATCGACCGCAACTTGATCGATCAATACAGCGGCCTTGCTTCCATCCACGACATGAATCGCACCATCACGGCGCTGCGATCTCGCAGTTTGTTGCGAGCGATCGTCCAAAGCCAACCACGAAAGGATGAATTGGGGGATCGAGAGTCAAACCTTGGCAGCACCGTCGTCACCGACAGAAAAGTCTCCTGCATAATATCCGCGGCGTCGGCGGACTGAACGCCACAGCGACGAATCCAGCGATAGACGATCGGACCGTAGACTTGCACCAGCATCGACCAACCTTCCGCGTTTCCCGCCTGAGCCCGTCGCAATAGCGAAGCATTCGTTGAACGGTTCTTCTCGCGGCATGATTTTACTCAACTTGTTTTGATCAGACCGGGTCATGGCCGTTCTACTCTCTTTCTTTCATCTTTGCTCTTCATCGTAGTCGTAATCTTACTCTTAATCCCGGGGCCCAATCGAACGGGCATCTTGCCTGACAAGCTGGCAGGCGAGACCAAGAATATTCGTTCAAATGCGATCAAGGTCAGGAAGGAACGAAGCCGAGCGTCAAAAGTTGCGGTCCTCTGAGTTTGCTCGAATCAAGCCCACCAACATGGAGACAATTTCAACCAACGTCTGCTTTCCAGTCAGTCGTTGAGCCGCAACCATCTTTCGTTTTGCAACGAGGACGTCCAGGCATGCAGCGCACTCCAATGCAGATCCTCTTGCAATATTCAAGAATCTACATCGATCCGCGGAGGTGAACTTTCCATTGCCCTCCGCGATGTTCAGCGGAATGGACGTTGACGCGCGTCCAACTGATTGTGGACAGCAAGCGATTTTGGCAGGGCATCGAGGACGCTGTCGGACCAAGCCACGAACTCAACCGAGCGTTGATAGACCACTAGTTTTTCATGACCAAACTGAGTCATGGCGATCGGCCCTGCTTGCTCTCAATCGCAATGTCGCTGTTAATCGCCGTGCACATCCGACGGCGCATCCGCTCTGCAACCAGACATTCTAGATCACGATTAAGAGTACGAGTAAGATCAAGAGGTGGAAGTATCGGCCTTCTCGCGGACCAGAACTTCGTCGCCTTCGATTTTGACTTCGAAGCAATCGACCTTGGTTCGCGGGTTGTCCAGCCAGGTTCCGTCTTTGATACAGAATCGCCAAGCGTGCCAGGGACAGGTCACGGTCTCCTCTTCGACATGGCCTTCAGCCAATGACGCCCCCATGTGGGGACAGAGGTCGTCAATCGCATACCACTGATCACCTTTGCGAAATACGGCCACCATCCGACCATCAACTGGGACGGCCTGTCCGACATTGTCTTCGAACTCCGAAACTTTCCCGACGACTTCAAATTCACTCACGGATTGGCACTTTCTTTACGAATATTGGCTTGGCTTGCGTTTGGACGCCCTTCTAGGCCACACTGATCACGTTCAATCTACCGGAAATCGTCTGGTGTGACGATTTGGGACAAATCGCATCGCGAAGAAAACATGATCAACCACGAGCGCCGCCGCAAACTCGAATCACTCGTCTGGCCCCACGTTCAGACTCCCGCCCAATATGTCGGTGGGGAACGCAATATTGTTGTAAAGGACCACTCGAGCGTCCGGGGAAAACTGGCGATTGGGTTTCCCGATGCCTATACGATCGGGATGAGCCATCATGGATTGCAAGTCTTGTATTCGATGATGAACCGCCGTGAGGACTGGTGCGCCGAACGCGTTTTTACTCCCTGGCCCGATATGGAAGATTTGCTGCGCAAACATAACATTCCGTTGTACGGATTGGAAACCTTTACCGCGCTCTCTGATTTCGACGTGGTCGGCCTATCGCTGCAGTACGAAATCAGTTCGCCAAACGTATTAACGATGATCGACCTGGGAGGGATTCCGCTGGAAGCGGAAGACCGGACCATGTCGGATCCGCTGGTCATCGCCGGCGGCCCCTGTTGCCAAAACCCCGAGCCAATGGCGGATTACTTTGACGTGATGGTGATCGGTGATGGCGAACCTGCATTGCCAACGATCTGTGACCTATGGATGGACTTGAAGGATCAAGCTCGTCGCGAAGATGGAAGCTTTGCCGATGGCGAAGAGGGTCGCCGGCAACGGTCCGACGCGCTGGTGAAAGTCGCCCAAGCAGTTGACTGCGCGTACGTCCCACGTTTTTACGCACCGGAATACGCCGATGGACGAATCGCCGCTATCCATCGAATTCGGCCAGATGTTCCAGAAACGATCGCGCCATCTACCATTGGCGACTTGGACGGTATGCCGCTACCAACCGCGCCGATTGTTCCCTACATCGATTGTGTTCACGACCGCATTGCAATCGAAATCATGCGGGGCTGTCCCCATCTGTGCCGCTTCTGTCAAAGCACCGTCATCAAGCGTCCACTGAGAATTCGGGAAGTCGAAACGATCGTCGAGGGGGCGTTGGAGAGCTATAGGAATACTGGCTTCAACGAGATCAGCATTCTGTCGCTATCCAGTAGCGACTATCCGCACTTCGAGCCATTGGTTTTGCGTTTGCACGAAGTCTTCAAGCCGTTGAATGTTAACATCAGCGTGCCCAGCCTGCGGGTGAATGAGCAACTGCGGACCCTGCCGGTCTTGCTGGGCAGCGAACGACGCCGCAGCATGACGCTGGCGCCTGAAGTGGCCCGCGATGACATGCGTGAACAGATTCGCAAGAAGATCAAGAACAGTGATTTGATCGAAGGTTGCCGCGTCGCATTTCAGAACGGTTTCGACAGCATCAAACTGTACTTCATGTGTGGACTTCCCGGCGAACGGCCAATCGACCTGGACGGGATCATCGAATTGTCAGAGAAGATCGCAACCGTCGGCAAAGAGGTCAATGGACGGTACGCGCGCGTGACAGCCAGCGTTTCTAACTTTGTCCCCAAGGCTCATACGCCGTATCAATGGAATGGGATGCAACACCGCGAATACTTCCAGTGGGCGCACAAGTACATGCGCCAACAATGCAAGATCCGCAGTGTGTCGCTGAAATGTCACAATATCGAAACCAGTTTGCTGGAAGGCGTATTGAGCCGTGGCGATCGTCGAACTGGCAAAGCCATTCGCTTAGCCTGGGAGCGGGGAGCCCGAATGGATGGCTGGACCGAATACTTGGACCCGCAGCGTTGGTGGCAAGCGATCGAAGATGCGGGTATCGACGTCGAAAAACAGGTCCACGAGAAGTACGAGATGATGGCCAAGCTACCGTGGGACCATGTCAATGTGAAATTCGGTCGCGCCTATCTGGAGAAAGAGCAGGGCAGGGCGACGGTTCAGTTGGCCGAACTGGCGAAAGTTCAGTAAGCTCGATTTGAGCCGCTTCTGGAAAAGTGGCGGAGCGCTCGTCGAACTGAACATTTCTTCTTTGAACGCAAATGTGTGTTGAACTCAGCTCTCCGCTGAACCGAAAGTCACGGCCTGCGTAGGAAGTGGTAGTCCTGCCGCCGGCCTTGTTTGTCAAGATTTTCATGTTCCATGCCTCAGCACACCGATCCGCCAACTGGCTTGCCTTGCTGGCAACGGCGTTCTTCGTTGGTTGGCCGAGCCTGGTACACGGAAATTGCTGCTGTGAGACGCAGCAAAGGGTGAAACTGACGGTTCCAGTCGATGTTGCACCAAGCTGTTGTCAGACCAAAACGTCATGCGATTCCCGGACGAATTCGGAACGCCTGCGATCGTGCTGTAGCGGACTGAACGACGATGCGGCGGGTTGCACGGCTGATTCTAACGACGCCGGGTGCGGAGTCAGTTGTTGTCGTACCGTAGCGTCGATTGCCTTGCGTTCGGCTCCGCCCAATCAAGTCCGCGCTGCTAGCCTGCTGATTGTCGATGCGCAGATAGAGTTTCCCGACGGGGTAGAGATTCCGTCTTCGAATCTCCCGCAACTTCCCGTTCATTTTCTCCGAGCGCAGGATCACTGTGCGCAGATTTGTCGTTGGCGGAAGTAACTCATTCTTGCTACAGAAGCGTTACTTTTCAAATCTGAACCGAATTCTGAGGTAGGAGAAACTTTATGTTTCGTTTGTTTACCGGCGCAGTACATTGCGCTCCCCATTTTGGCAGCGATCGGCGCGACATCGTCGCTCGGCTTCAGCGCTGCACAGACCGATGCGACCGGCAACGCCGCCGAAATTTGCTGCAGCTCGTGCGATACTGACTGCGGATGTTGTCTGGATTCGCCATGTGTGTGCGAGACCTGCGAGTCTGTTGATAACAGGTGCATTGGCGCGACGGCGACTTGTTCGTCTTCGGCGGTCACCACGTGTGCATTGAACAGCGAGGTCTGTTGTATTGCTGACGGGAAGGCTTGCTGTGCGTCTGGCAACGAGACTTGCTGTGCATCTGGTAACAATAGTGCAGTGAATGAGGGTGCTGAATTGGCGCTGGCCGACGCAACATGCGACTGTGGCGTATGTGACGATGGTTGCGGTTGCTGTGACGACGAAGATTGCGAATGTGAAGGTTGCGAATGCCCCGCATGTGCCGGCTAAAGCCGAGCTCGCTCCTTAAAGTATCAAACAGCCGCTCCAATCAGAGCGGCTGTTTTTTTGGGGGTGCCATGATTTGTTACGAAACCGCGAGGCATTCGGAGCTTCGACCGCGATTTGTGACCTACGATTTCGCGTAATCTACACTCGCACGGGAACTACCATGGCCTCACAACCGTTACAACTGTCACAATCTGATTCCGCCCAGAGTCGTTCGCTGTTTTGGTTCGCAGCGACGATCTTGTTGGGCGCATTTTTGGTTTTTCAGGTCCAACCGGTGATCAGCAAGTGTGTGCTACCATGGTTCGGCGGAACGCCGGCGGTATGGACCACCTGCATGCTGTTCTTTCAAGTTTTGCTATTCGGTGGCTACGCCTACGCTCACCTGTTGCGAACTTATTTTCAGCCGCGTCAGCAAGGTCTGATCCATTTGATCCTACTGTGCGCTGCCGCGCTGATGCTGCCGATCGAACCATCGGCGGCTTGGAAGCCGATGGGAAGTGAAGCGCCGACGCTATACCTGTTGTGGATGTTGGCAGCTCACGTTGGGTTGCCATACTTCGTACTCTCCAGCACCGGTCCTTTGGTCCAAGCTTGGTTGAGCTATCAAGATGACTCGGATCGTGTCTATCGACTCTATGCGTTATCCAACGCAGGATCGTTGGTTGCCCTGTTAAGCTACCCATTTTTGGTTGAACCGTTCTTATCGGTTTCCTACCAATCAGTGCTCTGGTCGACAATGTTCTGTGGTTTTGCATTGGTTCAAGGTATCGTGGCCTTCAGTCTGTTTAGCGTCACGCCCTTGCCGCAACAACCATGTGCCGCTGAAACCGAGGATGACGAAACCAACCGCGGTGACCTGGCGAATGCGTGCCGCCTGGGTGGGGCTGCCAGCCCTGGCATCGACGATGTTGTTGGTCGTCACCAATCACATTTGCCAAGACGTCGCCGTGATTCCGTTTCTATGGGTGCTGCCGCTAAGTTTGTATCTGGTTAGTTTCATTGTCTGTTTCGATTCGCCACAGTGGTACAAACCACGCTGGATCGCCGTGGCGACCCTCGTCGGTGTTCTTGGCACTCAAGCAAAGACGATTTTGCCGGGGTCGTTCCACTTGCTGGCGGACGTCGTCAGCTACATGTTGACGCTGTTTGGCGTTTGCTTATTGGCTCATGGCGAAGTGGCACGCATCAAGCCCCGATCCGCTTTCCTGACGCAGTACTACATGCTGCTGTCGGCCGGCGGAGCGATTGGCGGGTTGATTGTCGCGGTTGGCTGTCCGACATCTGTTTAACACGCATTTCGAACTGCCGGTGATGATGTCATTGGTCACCGCGGTCTCCTTTGTGATGCTATTCGTTTGCCGCGGATGGACAAAGACGACATACGACTGGGCCGCGGCCGATCGACTGAAATTCGCCGCCGCTGCCATGGCGATCGTTCCTTTGATTGCTCTGACACTGACGCCCCATGAAGAAGTGATCACATCAGAACGCAACTTCTTTGGCGTCTTGAAGGTTGAACGTCATGATTTGGGTATTCGCTTGGTGCATGGCAGCACCATTCATGGGATGCAGCTTTCCGGGGAACGTTCGGGACTGCCAACGACGTACTACAGCCGACCCAGTGGTGTTGGCCGTACCTTTACCGCGCTGCAAGCCGGGCAACCGAACCTGCATGTCGGCGTCGTCGGCTTGGGCTGTGGTGTACTAGCGACTTATGGGCGTCCGGGAGACCGATTCGACATGATCGAAATCAATCCGGCGGTGATTGAGATTGCCCAAAGTCACTTTTCGTTCTTGAGCGATAGTCAAGCCGAGATCCAAAATCATCTTGGGAGATGGCCGGTTGGTACTCGAACGGATGATCGATGCAAAGTTTGATCTGTTGGTGCTGGACGCCTTCAGCAGCGATGCGATCCCCGCTCACCTGCTGACTCGAGAGGCAATGTCGTTGTACAAGTCACGAATCCGTGATGACGGTGTATTGGCGGTTCACATTTCCAACAACCATCTCGATTTGGCACCCCTGGTTCACCGCCTCAGCATCGATGCCGGCCTGGAGAGCCGTTTGATTCGCTCCAAGAGCGACAAAGACATCGGAGCCGAAGACGCACTCTGGGTCGTGATCACTCCACCCAATCACCAGCTGTGGAACAACGAATTGATGGCCGACGCCATCGGGCCGACCGGCGAAGATCTGACCAATGGTCCGCTCTGGACGGACCAGCACCACAATTTGGTCAGCGTATTGCGACTTTGGTAGCTAAGCGAGGAATCGGACGCATTGCCAAAAGAAATTACCAGCAGGATTAGTGAAACTGGCAACGACTAAAATCCAGCCAGACGCTCGGCTGTGTCCTGGATCGCATCATACGTTCGATTGCACTCTTCGTCCAAAGCATCATCGATGCACAGTCCCTGCTGTGCCAATCGGTACAGATCTTTGAATGCCGCGACCGAGGCCTGACTATTGGCGGCAATCGCCGCCGCTCGCTCGGCGACCAGCGCATCCAGCGCTGCTTGGTCTTCGGCCGCCTCGCTGGCCAGTCCCCAACTGACCGCATCGGAACCGAGGAAGGTTCGAGCGGTAAAGGACAATTCCTTGGCACGACGAACTCCAACCGCCTGAGACAACGTCTGGCTCATTCCCCAGGTTGGCCTGAGTCCGAATTTGGCATGCGTATCGCCGAATTTGGTCGTCGTTGTGGTATAGATCAAATCACAATGCAAAGCGATTTCGAGAGCGCCGGTGTAACAGAAGCCGTGGACCTTGGCGATCACAGGCTTACCGATTTCGCGAATCGCTTTACGTACTTCGCGGGCGGGAACATCAAAGATGTCGCCAATCTTGCCCGCCTCTGGATCAATTCCCTGCAGGACCTTCAAATCGACTCCGGCCGAAAACGCCCGGCCCGCACCCTGGAGAACAACGACGGAAACTTCGGAATCCTGGTCCGCTTCCCGGAGCAGTCGGGTCAATTCGATCAACATCTCGGGGCGAATCGCATTAAGCGCATCGGGGCGATTGAGGGTCAATGTCAGCACTTGCTGATCGAGATCGGCTAGCAACATTTCGGTTTGACTCTGAAGATCGCTCAATTTCGCGCCCTCTGAATTTCGGTGTTTTGAAAGCAATTCGGCCTCGATTGTAGCGAAGCGATCGGTTTAGCGAGTGATGACAGAGCGGACCAGAATCAATCTTTACGGTCGTTTCATGCCTTTGGTATGTCTCCGGCCGTTCTGGTCTCGGAATGTGACCGAAAAGGCCTGAAATGGACTGAAGTTGCGAGATGCAGCCGGTCGATAACTCTAATGTTTTCGCCCTCATTGCGCACGAAAGTCTCTTTTCGTTTTACGGATTGCATCCTGGGACAAGGATCGCGGCGCCGGAAGACCGAAGCGAAAACGACCAATTTACTCCGTTTGACCATGATGGTTTGCTGGGCCTGGTCCGGTCATTTTGCGCATTCGCACCCATTCGATCGACCGGAATAGTCGTCTGTTGTTGGCCGACGCTGTCGTGAAGGTGGAAAAACCAGTCCCACCAGGGAGCAATTCGACTATGCAGATCTATGGCCCGTATCGGGTTTCCACAGCTCAACCCAACTCGCCAGCCCAGCGTAGCCAACCGCAGAAGCCGGCCGAGACAGCTGCAAAAGACGGACGCCAACCGACCAGCTGGACCTGTCCAGCGCCGCGAGCGGCGTCAATCGCATGAATGCGACGGAAGTCGCTGGAAGCGGCGAAATCCGAATCGATCGAGTCGCCGAGATTCGGCGTCAAATCGCTGATGGAACTACGACACGCCGGAGAAGATCGACGCCGCACTGGACAAATTCTTGGACCAGTACGCCTAGTCGATCTCGCCAGAACGGTTTCGGGATAGCGAAGCTTGCCCGAGCCGGAAACTGGTGTGGTTTCTTGTTGATCGAAACACGACGCGTCCGTCGCGAAACACGCACGGAATTGAGCCAGACGCGTCCGTCGGTACGGTGCGTGGGAATCCCCATGTATCGGCCATGTGGTGCGGTGGAGGCCCCAGAGTCCGTACCGAGGGTGCGAGGGTAGCATTGCCCTCCCTGTTTAGTGCCTTCCGATACAATGGGATAGCCCAACATCTGATCTCCTGTCCTGTGATCCAATCGTGTCAACACCATCCTCGGAACCACTTCAACCGCTTGATGTTTCGCTATCACCTCAGGAGCGGTTCGAAGAGTACTTGCAAACTCGCGGTTTGCGGCAAACGAGTCAACGAAAATTCTTGATCGACGCTGTCTTTCAAGAGCATGACCATTTTGATGCCGACGAGCTGATTGACCGACTGCCCCGTCGCGGCGAAAAGAACTATGTCAGCTCCGCGACGGTTTACCGGACGTTGCGTGAATTCGTCGATGCCGGACTGCTGAAGAGTTTTCAGCTGGATGGCCGGACGGTCTACGAGTTCGACTATGGCTATCCGCAACACGATCATCTGTACTGCACCCACTGTCGTCAGCTATTCGAGTTCACGCAGCGAAGAAGTGGCTAAGATTCGTGACGAAGTCGCATCAGATCTTGGATTTCGGGTCACCAGCCATCGGATGATCATTCAGGGTGTCTGCCGCGACTGCACCAAGAATCGCCGCAAGAAACGGAAGCAAGACTTGGTCTAGGCGTCAAATCTAACCGCAGATTTGTTTCAGAATCGCTGCAAAGACCAACGCGTTTTCTTCAAAGTCGCGGCTCTCGGCCTGCATCTGAATGACAGTAAGTCGCTGATCCGATCGGAACGATCTTGAGCTGGGAAACGACCAGCAAGTCCAAGTAATAGAATTGGAAATCGACCGTCGGCGTTCCATCGCTCGGAAGCGACCTCTTCGCGTTCGACTTCGCCGTACTCCTCGTCGATCGAATCGGCAACCTCCTCGATCAACTCTTCCTCCAATTGACCATCACGAACCTGCTCGATACTGAAGAACCCGCCGGTTGGAAGTTCGAACGTGACTCCGTCGGCTCCTTCATCCTCGGCGCGTTCAACGATCGTCCAGTTGTCCGGATACAGGAATCGAAGTCCGAACGATTCGAAGGTTGCTGGCATTGGAGCGATCGGTTGAGTAGCTGTTGTGGCAGGAATGATTGGAAGGCAAAAGGAACAGGAAGTGAAGGGGAGAGGCTGGCGAAACATGGGAGTTGCCTGGGCGATTGCAGGCTTGATACGAGGGAATTCAGTTTGTTATGGATTGGATCATGAATCCGCTTGTATTGTCCGCTTCGTCTGTCTGGTCCTCGCTATTGCGACGACCGCCTCATTCCGGTTGTCGAGCGATTCGGCGAATCGGTGACAGTCGTCAGTCGATTGCAGCCAGACGATTGTCGGGCCAAGGTTTTCAGGCGATGCATGATGGCCAATGGGAGATCGCCGAAACGCTGTTCACCGATGCGCTGGACGTCTCCAAATCGGACGACCGCGCTCATTGGGGATTGGCCGAAGCCTATTGGAAGCGTGGCGAACGAGAACTCGCCGTCGAGCAAATGGAACAGGCCGTCCGCTTGAGTGCCGACGATCCGGCGTTTGTGCAACGGTTGGGACGGATGTATTTGGAAATCGGACGGTTGGCCGAAGCCGATACACACAGCCAGTCGGCACTGCGAATCCGAGCGAGATTCGCCGGCGGCATGGGCATTGCGTGGCGATTGTCTGAAGGCGGCCGGCAAGCACAAAGAAGCGTTGGCGGCCTATCACCGCGCGTTGGCCCTGCAACCCGATTTCCCGGAAGTCCAACTCCAATGCCGCCGAAATCTACCAGTCACAGAGAACGCTACGATCGGCTGTTGGCGACACTGGATCGGCTCCAAGATGGAACGGGCGTCGACGATGCCCCGGCACGAGTTGACATCCTGAAAGGTATTGCGATGCGACAACTCGGCCGCACCGAGGAAGCTGAACAATGTTTCGTACGTGCGTCGAGCAAAGATCCAACGAACGCCAAGCCGCATTTGGAACTCGCCTCGCTGGCGATGGAGCGAGGTGATGTGACCTTGGCGCAACAGTCACTAGCTGTTGCGCTAAAACTGAACCCGACATCGGTTCCCACGGACGCCTGGATGAACGACTTGCATGCTGTTAACGGCCCGGGCGGCCCGGTAATGAATACTGAGCAGCGTTTGGCCAGTGAGCAAGACGCATCGGATAGCGTGACCACAGCGTCGCTAGCAGTATCGATCATGACGATCACAACGATCGGATGGATTGAATGTATGGTCGGATTGTCATTCGCAGCACCTCATCTGCTGAGTCGAACACTTTCGGGTTCTAGCGGCGTTGATTCGTGAAAATCCGGCAACGCTTTGGACCCCACGCCTCGATTTGTGGCGTATGGTTTCTTCGGACAAATACGCACGGGTGTCTGTCGCAGTGTTCGGCCAACGCTGTGTTCCCGCCCTTGTCTTTGAAGAGTATCAACGATGACGATTTCCACACTTTCAAATCAAACTCAACGACGCTGCGATCGACGGTTTCGTCGACCGTCGCCAAATGCCAGTGAACGCGGGCACTAGCTCCAGACGAACGTCGTCAATTCGGAAGTTCGCATATGGGTTTGTCCGATGAAGGTCGTGAACTGGCCCTGGCGATCGACCAATACAAGGTCCAGCACCATCGTCGCTATTTGACTTGCGACGAAATGCTAAGCGTGCTGACCGATCTGGGTTACGAGAAACAGAGCTCCAGGTTGAAGCTACCGAGCATGGCGAGAACCCCGTCGGAGCCACGTCCGGATTTACGCGAATGTGGTCGCTCACTGAGCCTCTCCGACTGCTAACCGCAAACCGCTACTTGATCAGCGGCTGCACCAAGTTGGCGTCGCGTGACGACGCCGCGAACATCACCGCTGTCATCCATCAATACGGCGACCTCGCTGCCCGCATCGTACAGTCCGCAACAAGATTTGTAGATGTCGATCGGTAACTCTTCCGCGAATCGTCGGCATCAATTCAACTCGCGGTTGTCGCACGCACAGATCCGCGTACCAGACGAAGCCAACGATCCGACCATTACGGCGGACCAACACGATCGGATGATTGTGGCGTCGCGCTCGATGACGGGCCTCGTCGACATCGACCGGTGCATCGACAACAGCCAATCGATTGACCGGCACGCCGAACGAAATCGCGTGTCTGATTTCCGATCTCGAACAATTGCTGGGCCAGCGACCGCTGGCCGGCTGCCAAGATCCCGGCTTCGTGTCCTTGGCGAAGAACTTGATCCAGTTCACCTCGCGCCATCGCCAATCGCAATCGAAACGGAGTTTGGCCCGTCACTCGCTGCAAAGCCTGGCCCAATAGCCCCAGCACCAAAGAGACCGGTGCGAAGACGATCGTCGCCAATCAACAACAATGGTCGCGTTGCCGTGATCAATTGGTAGGGTGCATGATAGAACAGATACTTCGGCAACAATTCACCAAACACGAACACGATCGGCGTCATCAATATCGTTCCGATCAGTTCTGTGCTGGACGCCGGATCCAAACATCGTTCGAAATGCCAAGCACAATCGCAAAGCTGGTGATGTAGTTGGCCAAATTGTTGCCGACCAAAGTTGTGGCGACAAAGATCGAGGGATGATTCAACAGCCAAACGATTCCACGCAGCGGCCGTCGACCCGCTCAGTCCATCCAACACCAACCGAGTTCGCGAAACACGATACAAACCGGTTTCGCTGCCGCTAAAAAACGCGCTCAGCATCAATCCGATCAGGAACAACGATGCTGCCAAAAATCATGCCGATTCCTCCGTACTCGTCGTCGGAAGCCGGTTGCACATTGATCCACAATACCTGGTCGTCCTGATCCTCCGTCACGGTCAATACAAATCGGTCCATCGGAGCATAGTCGCCGGATCGAGGCAACCGTTCGTTGTGTCGCTGAATGAACCCAGCGACGGTCGTGACTCCTTCGCCGGAGACGTCGATTCCCAGTCGTTTGGCCAGACGCACGGACGCTGACGGTGCCGGCGACTCGGTAGTGGTCATCGCCGATTTGTTGAATCGCCGATTCGCCCAACAAGCTGTCATCGTCGACTGGGTGCCAAGACACGTCGCAGGATATCGTCGATCGTAACGCGCGCCGACCATTTCACCAAACTCGTCAACGACGACGGCAACAGCAACGATCTTCCTCGTTCAGTTGATCCAGCACTTGGGAAACCAGTGCCGACCAAGGCGACGTAGATCACTGGTTCGGCCGCGCCGGCCAAATCGTCCAGTTGACTTGGCCGCAACATCCTTGAGCTCCGACCGCTTGCACGACCGTACCATCCTTGGCCGGTAGCCAGCAAGTATCCGCCGGCGGGCATTCCGTCGGCGATGCGCGGAGCGATCAGGTGGGCCGATCGCAAGATCCACAGCTTGTTGCGCGGACGCATCAATTCGCTGACGCGAGTTTCGGCCATTTCGACCAATCCTCGCAGCGCGATTCGTTCGCGCTGCAGCAGCGCGGCATCGTCGGTTCCCAATTCGATCGCCCGTTCGATGTCCGCCAGATCGATCTCCGGCTCGGGCTTGAAATTCGGCCAGATCAATCGGCTGACTGCCAGATTGGTAGACTGTCACCAGGGGCAACAGCGGGCTGACCAGCCGAACTGCAGCCGCAAGCGGCGGACCCAACCATCACGGACAATCGCATTGGCGCCAGCACCGCCAAACTCTTTGGCAACATTTCACTAAAGAAGATGATCGTCAGCAAACTGAGGACCGTAAACGTTACCGCAGTCGACCGACCGGCAGCAGGATTCGACTCCAACTTGCCACCGACGATTGCAGCAATCGCAAAATAGGTCATGTTGATCAACAGATTCCAAAATAGAATCGCTGACAGCAAACGTTCCGGATCTTGCAGCAACCGCGACGCAATGCGTCCTCCCACGCCGGCACGATCTAGACTTTTGCGACTGCGTCGGTTCAAGGAAAACAGTGCCGCCTCACTGCCGCTAAACAATGCGCTGAAGCAGAATCAGCGTCCCCATCATCGAGCAACCAACCCCAAACGTCGGCGAGCCAAATCAACCTTCGTCTCCACCCGCACCGCGATCACGTTCTAACGTCACATCAAACTCGCTGAGTGCTGGAATCATCATTGCCGCGGTCGTAAACGCATATCCAGCAGCCAACGCGGCTAACACATACAAATGATCGGTTTGCAGCAAGAACTGTGTGATCGCGTAAAACGTGATCAATGGCAGGCTAAAGGAAGCGATGAACATCGCCGACGACGGGTTTCGCCAACCCAATGAAGCGAACAGCGCCGCGCCGCCGCCAAGAATCATCACCAGGAATGGTGCCATCTGAATCTGAAACGCACCTCGAAAACTGACCATGATCGTCATGCAAACGGCAATTCCAACGCACAAGAAAAAGACGGTACCCAAACTGACCAAGTCGCCGTCCGACTCGCCGCATGGCTAAGCCCGGAATGAAGTCCCAGCATCGTGACGAACACATACAGGAACAACGAACCGATGATCGCGTAAATCATATTTTCAAAAGTCATCACACCTTGAAACGCCAGATACACCACCAGGGCGATCGGCAGCAGAATCATTTCTTTGCCGACATACAAGACGCCTAACAGCTTTCCGAATACGAACTCTCGCGGGGCTCAGATCGGTAACCAGCAACAGGTCCAATGCCAGCCCGTCTCGCTCGCCAGTGACCGAATTGACGGCCAATGCATTGATCAAGACCAAACTGATCACTCCCAACGCGGCCAAGGGCAACGTCGCCGACGGCAATGCGCGTCCGATCCGGCGCACCCGGTTCCATCGCGACTCCCGATTGAATCTGTAGGTATAGCACCGCTGCGATCAGCGCAAACAGGATCACGAACGCGACGCGAATCACGACGATCTTGCGGCCGTAGGCCCAAGTTCTAACTTCCCGCCACAGAATCGGATTGTTCCAAACCGGCCGCGGCGTGCGTACTTTCCAGCTTGCTGGCGATGACTGGACGCCTGGTTGCTGCGAAGTATCGCTTTCATCAGACCTTGAACCTGACCTCGCGCGAAGGATTCCAATGACGCACGCGGGCAATCCCGATCGCTAATACTACGAAAGTCGCTAGCACCGTAACCAATACAAACAGCGCGACCCCCGTGGCTGTTTGCGGCGACAGACTAGCCATTGGCGAAGCGGCAGCTAACAGCGCGCGGGCGAACTGATTGCCAAGACCGCCGCGTCAGGGACACTGGTTCCCAAATTGGCCACCAATTCGCCAATACCGACGTACATCAGTAGTGCCAGTACCGTCAGCGCGATCGCTTGAAAGGTCTTCTCGCGCCACATGCCGATCACAGTTCCGATGCTGCCCGCCAACACGATCGTCGAAGCAGTCACGATGGTGACCAACAAAACTTGACGAGGCGAAACACCCCCGAGTAGCGGCAGAGTAAAAAACAGTGGCAAGGCACAAATCAGCATCGACAGCGGTGCAAGCAAAGTCGCCGATAGCTTGCCGACGACAACTTCGAATCCGCTCAGTCGTGTCATCAGCAACAGAATCAACGTTCGACGGTCTTTTTCCTGAGCCACGCTGCTGGCCGCTCCGACCGCCGCCAGATTGGCCAAGATCAACAGCTGCAACGGTGCCAGCAGAGTGAACATCCAACCCGAAAATCTGGCGGAATCGCCGGTGTTTGCCAGCGATCGCGATCCATCCAACACCAAATAGCCTGTACACAACAACAGGAACAGTGACAGCACGAAGACCCCCCGTCCCAAATAGGTCTTGGGGCGTTTCGGAGCAATGATCGCTTCGCGGTTAAAGATGGGGCCAAGCATGACGGGATTATCGTTACATAGTCGTCACAAACGGAACAGACCGCAAGATCCGCAGGGACAGGCTGTTTTCGACTGTCCTCGAATGGGTGACACCAGTCTCTACGACCTGAAGCGCACTAAAGTTCCGATAGCGGGCGCACTGGGGAACCATCGGTGTGCTCTCGTAGGCAACCTATGGATCGTGACCCTTTTTAAATGTGACTCTGCCATGACAAAATCACTACGACAATCCATCGCCCGCTTTCTCGCCGAAGAAGACGGCCCAACCGCAGTCGAGTACGCGATCGTGTTGTCCATGATCGCAGGTGTTTGCATCGCCTCGGTCAACTTCATGGCCGCGAGAACAATCGAGAGTTTCGACAGTTCGCGAACTGCAATCGAAGCTGCAAATTAGCGATCATTGAATCCTCAGGGGGAGGCGAAGCAGATCCATGTTTAAATCAGGTCTCAGACTCCGCAAGCAACTACTGATCGATCATCGCGTTCAGTTGCCGATTCTGCAGCGGATGGGCTTCTATCTGCTCGCCTGTGTTACCTATTTCATGGTTGTCTTGTTCTGGGCTGAATCTGCGGAATTCGGTCATGAATCGTACACCCGAACCTTGGTGCTTTGTTTCGACGTGGTCGCTTGTTGGGCACCAGGCATCATGCTGTTGGCGCCGATCATTGCTTACGACATCCTGGTCTTCACGAACAAATTCGCCGGTCCAATGTACCGCCTCAGGCGCGAGATGCAGGGTTTGATCGATGGCGATTCGGTGAAGCCCATCCAACTAGGAAATGACGATTGTTGGCCCGAGATGGCAGATCTATTCAACGAAATTCAAACAGAATTGATCTCGTTGCGAGTCCAGACTTCCCCGAAGACGAAAGTCTTGTTCGACCCCAAGGATGTAGACTCGAAAGACTCGCTGGTCAGCAACGTTTCGGTCAACGCGTTGGCAGGAGAATCGACAACGGAATGATCGACTTGACCGGTGACCGCCAAAGTGTTGGCCGTTGCGCGACTTGAGTTGTTCCGGCCGCTTTGGTTGCTCCAAATCATAGCGCTGGTTAGAATCGGCTCCACTCCAGGCGGCGACGCGGCCCAGAAAAGCTGTTCGAATCATTCATGAATTTGGAATTTGCCGCAGACGACCCACTCTACCAACTGGCGATCGTTTTAGTTGCTGGAATCGTAGGTGGCGAACTCGTCGGGCGAATTCGTCTGCCGAAGGTCACCGGTTGGATCTTCACCGGAGTGCTGCTGCGGGCTCTCGACCAGTATCATGTCACAGCGACTGGCATCAGTTCGTCGACGCCGTCCAGCTTCGCACCCTATATGAATTTCGTGCTGGGTTATATCGCGTTCACCGTTGGTGCCGCGTTGCACTTTGCGAGTCTGCGAAATTCTGGCAAACGACTTGGTTTTTTGCTCGTCGGCGAAGCCTTGCTGACGCCTTCGATTGTTGTGATCGCGATGTACTTCATTGGGGGCCGAATCGCTCCCGAGGATATCACTTTTCGTGCCTGTTTGATTCTAGGGGCGATCGCAATCGCCGGCGCGCCTGGAACGACTGTGCTGGTAGTGCAAGAAGCTCGAGCACGTGGAATTTTGACGCGAACGTTGATCGCCGCAGTTGCACTGATCGACATGATTGCCGTTGGTGTGTTCGTTTTCGCAACCGACTATCTGGTTGCGGCCGGCAGTGGTGACACGTCGTGGCAGGAAAGTTGGCAACCGGCCAGTGTTGCGGTTGCTGGCGAATTTGGCTTGGCGCTTGCAATCGGAACGTCTAGCGCTTTAGTGGCTCTGGCGTTGACCCGAACCGTCGTCGGTCCGGCCTTCCTTGGTCCAACGATGGTCGCCGTCATTCTTGGCACTTGGGGAGCCGCCAAGGGCTTTGGCGGCTCAGGAATCCTGGCTTGCACGTTTGCCGGGATCATGGTCTCGAATCTACGACACGATACCGTGCGATCCACGGAAGCGTACCTGCATTCGATCGGCGGCGTATTGTTCGCGGCGTTCTATACTTTTGCTGGCATGAAGCTGGACTTTACCCAGGTCATCGGCGCTGCCGGATTGGTAGCGTTGTTCTTTCTGGCCAGATTTGCAGGCAAGTACGTTGGTGCGTTTGTTGCCATGTCGCTGGCACACGCGCCGAACAGAGTCCGGAACAATCTGGGCTTCGCACTGATCCCTCACGGCGGCGTCGCGGTGGGCCTGATCATACTAGTGCAAGACAATCCCAATTTGGCTGACGTCTCGGAGATCGTCACGACGGTTGCACTAGCAGCACTAGCGATCAACCAACTGCTTGGCCCGAGTGCTGCTCGATTTGCATTGAACCGGGCGGGCGAAGCGGACAAGGACATGCCTCGCCTGCTGGACTTCCTGGATGAGCACCATATCGCGGTCAACATTGCCGGGAATACGCGCGAGGATGTCATTCGCTCGCTGGTGGCTCGGCTTTACACAACGGCAGACAAACCATCAATTTCGCAGGAAGGTTTCGTAGAAAAAGTCCTCGAACGGGAGCAAGTAGCGACAACCTGTCTATCCGAGGGATTGATGGTCCCACATGCAATTCTGGACGAGGGTCAGGAGATCACTGGCATTTTGGGAATCAGTTCGAAAGGCTTGGACCTGGGGGCCCCCGACGGACATCCGATACACGCTGTCCTTTTGTTGGCCACACCAGAAACAGATCGCAAACGACATTTAGAAGTGCTATCGGCGTTCGCCACTGCAATCACACGAAACGTGAATCTACGCGAGCAACTGTACCACGCTCGCAGCGCCGCTCATGCCTACGACGTCTTGCACGCCGAAGAAGCCGAAGACATCAATTACTTTATCGAAGACGCTCTGTCACGCGCCGGCGTGTACGACCAGCAAAGTTAATAGGCCCCTTGATGTCCGCTCGAATACAAATCGTCATCCCCGCACGACTCGCATCAACGCGGCTGCCCGAAAAATTGTTAAGGATTGCTAGTGGCAAATCGATCTTGCAGCACACCTACGAGGCCGCATGCAAATCAAGGGCCGCGACCGATGTGATCGTCGCTGTCGACGACGAACGGTTGGCAAACGAAGTCGAAGCCTTTGGCGGCCAATGGATGATGACGAGTCCTGACTGCAAGAGCGGCACTGATCGGATTGCCGAAGTCGCCGCCGTGATGACAGAGACCGACATTTTCGTCAACGTCCAAGGTGATGAACCCGAGATCGAGCCGGCAATCATCGACCGGGTCGCCGCCGCTTTGGTTGACGAACCCGACGCCGATATCGCAACCGCTGGAACCCCCATCCGAGATCGTTCAATGCTGGAGGATCCAGCCTGTGTGAAAATCGTGATGGCACAGCGAGAAAACGAAGTCGGGGCAGGGCAGGGCAGAGCAGTCTACTTTAGCCGTGCCGTCGTTCCCCATCATCGCGACGGAATCGACGCAGCAACCCTCGACGCCGAACCGCCACTGTATTGGCTGCACATCGGATTGTACGCCTATCGACGGGACTTCTTGACCTGGTTCGCGCAGCGCCCACCAAGTCGGCTGGAAGAAACGGAACGACTGGAACAGCTGCGGGCCATCGAAGCGGGCAAAAAGATCGTTGTTGCTCGCGTCGAAGGGGCTGCACCGGGCATCGATACCGAAGCAGACTTGGCCGGATTCATTCGCCGATTGAGTTCAGCAACATGAGAACGGATCGATCCACGCTAGGGATTTCCTGATTGGCCGATGTAGCCAATCGATTCGCGGCCGACGGTAGACACACGGTTCACCGATCGGAGAAGCGGAAACTGGTGTACGCAGGAACCGGTGAAAACGGCTGCTTGGAGCGACAGGAAAATTTCCGCTTCATTGCGAACGATCTGTGACCACTTGCCAGCAAGTTCTGGTGATGAAAGATGCTTTGCATTTATCAAGTCGCCCGATTCCCGTACGACGAAGGCGTTAAATCCAATCGCCAAAGGTCGCGCACGCGCAACTTGGATTTTTCTCGACGCCAAAAAATCAGCGTCACCTATTCCCTAGGCGCGCCCTCAAACACATTTGCTCGAGCCTGATTGGTGATACACTTTGGGTCGGTGTTCGCGAGTAGCATCGAACGTTTTCTGGCAGCTTTGACAGGATAAATGAATCTATGACAGGACTGATCATTTTGGGCGTGATCGTCGGTATCGCCGCGATATTCTTGATTTTCGGCGTGGGAATCTACAACCGACTGGTGACTCTGGCAAATCGCGTCGACAACGGTTTTTCACAGATCGAAGTCCAATTGAAACGACGGCACGATTTGATTCCCAACTTGGTTGAAACGGTCAAGGGCTACATGAAGCACGAGCGTGAGACGTTGGAGGCCGTGATCAACGCCAGAAATCAGGCGGTTGGCGGATTGCAATCTGCCGCCCAAAACCCCAGCGACGCGAAAGCAATGACGGCAATGATGGGTGCCGAAGCAGGTTTATCAGAGGCGCTCGGTAAATTGTTCGCGTTGGCTGAATCTTATCCCGATTTGAAGGCCAATCAAAACATGGCTCAGCTGACCGAAGAAATCACAACGACCGAGAACAAGATCAGTTTCGCACGACAGGCCTACAATGATTCGGTAACGCAGTACAACACCTACCGTCAAACGTTTCCGCCAGTTTTGTTCGCGGGTTTGTTCGGTCACTCGGACGACCGTGAGTTGCTTGAATTTGATAGTCAGGCGATCGCTGAAGCTCCCAAAGTATCGTTTGAGTGATCCAGCAGTTTCGGATTTGGGTCCTTGTCTGATCATGGGCCCAGACGCTGAAAACTAGCCGAGGAAGCTATGGCAACTGATTTCTTTGAGCGACAAGCGCGGGCAAGAAAGAATACCGTCTGGTTGGTGGTCTTGTTCCTGATCGCGGTTGCTGGGATTGTTGCCAGCACGTTTGCTGTGACGTTCGCGGGCCTCGAGGCTCTTGCGGATCAGTCCCGCGATCCGTATCGCAATCAGTCGGCGATTGATTCGAAAGGTCTGGCTACCCTCGCCGCACTGGCGGCACTGGCCATGATCATTTTGGGAACACTGTACAAGGTCGTCGCTTTGCGCGCCGGCGGCGGTCGAAGTGTCGCGGAAGCAGTTGGCGGACGCCAGCTCAATCCCAACTCGACACAGCTCGAGGAACGGCAGCTGTTGAATGTCGTCGAAGAAATGGCGATCGCCTCCGGAATGCCAGTTCCGCCGGTCTACCTGTTGGAAGAGAGCAGTATCAACGCATTCGCCTCTGGCTACTCACCCAGCGATGCAGTGGTCGGTGTCACACGCGGCGCGATCCAGCAACTTAACCGTGAGCAGTTGCAGGGCGTGATCGCACACGAATTCAGTCATATTCTGAACGGCGATATGCGAATGAACATTCGCTTGATCGGGATCTTGCATGGAATTCTGTTGCTCACTTTGATTGGCAAAATGTTGCTGCGCATGCTGTATTTTTCCGGCGGCGGTCGTCGCCGTTCCAACGAAAAAGGAGGGGGCGGTGGGCAAATCGTGATCTTGATGGTTGCGGTCGGCCTGGCTCTGATCGTGCTTGGCTTTTTGGGCTCACTGATGGGTGGACTGATCAAGGCAGCCGTCTCGCGGCAACGTGAATACTTGGCCGATGCGAGTGCGGTCCAGTTCACACGCAACCCCAACGGTATCGGCGGAGCGTTGAAGCTACTCGGCGCCCGATCGTCGGCCTCGATTATCCAACATCCGGCGCGCCGGTCGCCAGCCACATGTATTTTGGCAAGGGTGTATTTGAGGGGTTTAGCGGATTGATGGCGACACATCCTCCGCTGGAAAAACGAATCTTGGCAATCGAACCAGCCTGGAACGGAGTATTTCCAAAGTCCGATCGGATCAATCCGACAATCGCCAGAGAGAGGGCGGCGGGTCAGGCCGGGGTATCCAGCAGACTTGCCCCGTCCAAGTTGGCACCGTCACAAGTTGGCACCGTCAAATTTGTCACCGTCCAAGTTGGCACCGGGTGATTTGGCACCGGGCGAAGCTGCGAGCACGCCGTCAGGGATGACCACACCATTCGCCCGTCCGACTGATGAAGTTATGGTTGCCCAAGTGATCGATGCATTCGATCACATCGGAGATCCCGAACAATCACATCAAGAATTTACGACTCGCCTGTTGGCGGCAATCGACCCGGTATTGGTCGATGCGGCGCACGAACCTTACACGGCGCGGGCGTTGGTCTTCGCGTTGTTGTTGGATGATGATCCGAGTATTCGCGCGCGACAGATCAGCGGTTTGTCTGAATCGATCGAACCACATGTAGTTGACGCGGCGCGAAAGCTTTACCAACGAACAGTAAAGTTGGACCAGCGCGCCCGGTTGCCGCTGTTGGACATGACTTTGCCGGCGCTTTGCAGTATGTCGCCGCCGCAATACAAGAGTTTCATGACGTCGTTTTCAATGCTGGCCGATGCTGATGAGCGACATTCATTGTTCGAATGGGTGTTGGCGCAAATCTTGATCCGGCATCTCAGGCCACACTACGTCAGCGTTCGATCTCCGGTCACGCTGTACTACAGTTTGAACGGACTGGTGGAACCAGTCTCTGTTTTGTTATCCACACTGGCACGTGTCGGCCATAGCGAAGAATGGGTTGAACCATCCTTCCAAGCGGCCAAAGCAAGTCTACCCAATCTAAATATTGCACTGCTACCGGCTTCTCAGTGCACACTTCGCAACCTTGCTGGGGCGTTGAAGAAGCTGACTCGCGCGACGGCCCGACTACGTGGCCGACTGATCGATGCCAGCGTCGCGGCAATCTGTGCTGACAACCATGTTGACGTGAGAGAGGCGGAATTGCTGCGCGGCATCGCAGATCTGCTGGACTGTCCCGTTCCACCTTTGGTCCCTGGTTCTCAAGAGAGCTAGCTGGACAGCGAACTCATTGGGCTATTCAAAGTGATCTCCGGCGTTACCTCACCCGCTGGGAGTGGTCGGGCTCCGCGGCCCGGGCGATGGCAATCCGCATGGTCGTGAAGCAAAGCTCGAAACACCTCAGCAGCCCGCCGCTCGGAAAAGAAACGCGGAACCGTGCTGTCTTTCAGACACAGTGTCGGCACGGAATTCTCCATGCCCACTTTTTCGGCATCCCAAGTTTGAAATTGCGACGATCGATCCTAGACGGCAAGAAGCTTGTTGCGATGCGAAGTCCACTCCGAATTCGGTAGAATCATCGGATCGCATTTTCTATTGAACACTCACTTGGGTTGATGGTGAATTTATGAGTCTTCGACTTATCGTTGTGTTGGGATTCACTTTTCTCACCATCTCATCGGTGCGGTGTGATGAAACCTCTGGGACTACGCAATCGAAGTCTCATGAACTTGTGCTGAAGATCCGGTCCGGATTCGACGACACGCCTCGCGAAGTATTTCGGGTCGCGTCACCGGACGGGTTCATCAAGGACTGTTGCCTTTCAGCGGATGGAAAGTCGGTCGTTTTGTTGACGTCAGACGGATGCTTCTTCAAATCTCAAGCCGGCGAGATGCGCAAGATCATTCGAAAACCGGGGAAGTATGAGAGGATCCGCCTCAGTGAGGACGGATCAAGATTCGTACTTTGGAATTCTCGTCGCCTCGAAGTATTTGAAACCGATTCCGGACAGTCGGTTTGCGAGCTTGTGCCAAGGGAGGGAGCCAGAAGATTTGTGGCCATGTCGGCATCTGGCAATCGGAATTTTCTCGCCGTTATTGACGACAAATCCAAACTGTCGGTCGTCAACCTTGTCGAAGGAACCGGGAGAAGTTATCCGGGAGACTCTCAACAGAAAATCAGTCGTGCGGCTGTCGCCATCGCCAATGACGGCAAGCGGGTATATACCGTCGTTCAAGACGGAGAAATTGTGTTGACCGAATTCAATGAAGACGGAACTGTCAGCGTTGCGACGCCCTGGTCCGTCAAATCGGCCAGCCCGCGACACAAAATGAATGCGGGCGATACATGCTTTGGTGCGTTCAACAAATATGAAATGTATCTGATGCGAAGGGATGCTGATAACACCATGCGAGTAATTCCGAACTTCGGATCGGCGCTGGTCAGGACCGCACAGATTGTCAAACGCGACGGTCACGAGTTCATCGTGTCAATCGCAAGTAATACGCACGACGAGCGAGTTAAACTTTGTAGCGAGGCGATCGATCACAAGCCTCAATCTTCGCCGACTTGGTTTTTTCCCAAGGACGCGTCCGACCTCTGGCTCGACAAGACCACTTGGGATGCAACGGGACAACGCGTTGCGTTTGTTACTGGGCGAGAAATATTTGTTTACGAATGCCCGCCATTTCTCCTAGATTGGGGCTACCAAGTTTTTCGGCCGCTCGCACGTGACTTGATTGGTGAGCAGGAATATGCCGTACTCGACGAAATCACGGCGCAGCTGTTGGAGCCCAGCGATTTTGTCCCGCGACCGATTAGCCACTGGATCGAGTTCTTAGAGAATCACGCGTTCAACGACGCGGAAGATCCGGAGTCGGATCAACCCGATCAGTTTCTGTTGGATTGGCTAGAGAAATATCCGAACAGCCCCAGCGCAACGTACTTTGTCGCCGCATGGCAGATGCGAAAGGCATGGCGTATGAGAGGAGACTCATTCGCAGACAAACTGGATGATTCTCAAATTTTGGGATTCGAGACTCACGTCGCCGAAGCTCACAGTGTTCTTGGCGACGATCCAGGTAATGACGCCTTACCGCACTCAATTGCACTGGCTATTGATTTAGCAAAGGCGAGGGGGATTTCGGCAGCAGAGAAGCAGGCGTTGTTTGAGCGATTACGGCGCGATCACCCGAATTTCGAGTTAGGGCATTACCGGGCAATCGAGTGTTTGTTGGTAAGGTGGGGCGGCAGTCCCGGCGAAGTGGAACAATACATGAGAGACGCGGCTGACTTTGTTGGTGGAGATGCCGGAGATCGGTTGTATGCACACATGACTTTGCACTTGACACAATTTTTTCCGATGCCAGATTTTTTTGATCGCGTCAAGTTGGATCGAGACCGTGTTGTCCGCGGGATGTTGAAGACGAATGTCGGACGAAACACGAATCTGTCAGGCTACATGAACATGATTGTATGGCATGTGATGAACGACCAATTTGTTGATGCATATCGGTTGTGTCGCTACTTTGATGACCACGATACTTGGTATGCGTCGCCGCTAAACCGGAACAACCAGCCCTATGCGATCGCGCGAATGCTTAGTTCAAGACCTGAAGTCATTCAGTATTTGAAAGAGCTCAGTGCTACTCAAGAATCGAAATAGTTCGTCGCGAAGATGCAAACGCGGCGTCCGCTTGCCGAACGCTTAGAGCACCTCCACCCGATCGGAGCGCGCAGTCAGATTAATGTTTGCGGAATCGCCAAGAAGACGATCTGTTCGCTTCAACTCCTAATAGTGGAATACTCAAAGGGATTTGCGAGATCTGCGGCGGCTGAGCAGACCGGTACAAATCAGTGACGTAACGAATAGCGAGTATGGCTCCGGAACAGTGACAATCGGTGCGCCTATGGGAGTATCGATCACGCCGCCACCGCTGCCACCGCCGCCGCTGCCACCACCGCCGGTTACCGCTAGCACACCGCCGAGTGCGCCGCACCGAGACCACCAAGACCACCACCGCCGAATCCACCGCCGCCGCCACCGCCGAATCCACCGCTGTAGCCGGCGTAACCACCTCCGGTAATCCCTTGACTGGCTGTTTCGTCGATGTCAAGTTCGGTAACGATGCTGCCGCCGCAGCCACAAGGATCTTGAACGATCTGGTCTTGACAAACCTCCACAACGTCCGGCACCGGCGCGACTTGCATCGCGAATTCATTTTGACACCCGCAAGAGTCGTATTGCATGACGAGTGTTTCGGCATTGACCCCCGCATTGATGATCCGGGCCGTTTCCTGCTCTTGTTGCGGATCAACTAAAACAAAACCGATTGATCCGATTCCGTCGCTGCCGATGGCCAAAAGCGAGTAGTGTCCGACAGGAAGTTGGTGAATTTCGAATCGTCCCAGATCGTCGGTCGTAGCGCGGGCAAACTCGATTCCATTTTGAAACAGAACGACGTGGGTGCGGCTAGCCATCGGAAGATCGCTTCCAATGGCTCCAGCACGGAATATTTTCCCCTTCATCCCACCATCTATCTGCGCGATCTGAGACAGCTCCGCTCCATAGAACCGTCTTGCGAGTCGCTCAAAATTTACCGATTCGATAGACGGCGCATGCTTTGTCAAACCTGGCGGCATGTACGTTGCAATCGCATCTTTGACCTGCGCATTTTGAATCCTAGCGGCTGATATTTCGGCAAACGAGGGAAATCCGTCATCCAATTCACCGTGACGCGGCAACACGTGGACTGCAACCGATGCAAAGGCGTCTTCGCCTCTTACGATCAAAGAATAGATTCCTGGCTGCAAGCCTGCGAATTTGAATCGACCGTAACTATCGGTCTGGCTCAATTGAGTCGCGCCGTCTTGATCCCGTATCAGTACACGAGTCGAGCCTACAGTGGACGCCCGTCGATCCGCGTTGGTCAGCAGAACCCGTCCGTTGAAGGATCCATCTTCGGTCAGATGAACCCACTGGTTCATGGTCAACGGATTACTGGAAGTCGATTGAGCATCAGCCACGTCGGCAGCATAGAGACCAGTCAAGAAAAGAAGAAACGCTGAAAACAACCGCTTCATTTTGAAGAACCTTTGGTGCAGTGGTCAGGTGTTGACCAGGCCGGAATCGGCAGCCGTGAAAAATGTTCAGAAGAGTAGTGAAAAAGGTGAAATTAGGTACACTCCCCAGAATCGATACTAACTGGCAGATTCCTGATCGCAACGATCTAAACCACTAAGAATCGTTAAATTTTCCGAAGCAAACTCTACAAGGGGGCCCTAATGCTGCGGAGGTACTTTGGCGACGACCATCAAAGTCGGGGTGTTCGAGCGTCTCGCCTTCCACTGCTTGGGACCCTTCAAGTGCCATCGCGGGGAAAAGGGGACGGCGGAGAAAACGGTGAAGTGCCACAACGAGAGAGGCAGACAGGGCGGAGTTCGTTACTGGAGATCTAGATCGCTATGATCCATATCCTTGCAACACGCTGCTGAGATTCGCGTCTACTTCTTTCGCTGGGCGATGAATGCTCGCAGGTCGTCGCCGAAACTCTTGGCACTGGCGTATCGGTCGTCCGGATTTTTAGCAAGCGATTTCATCAAGATCTTTTCCAACGTCTTACTGAACTTGGCGTGCAATTCTGTGGGCCGCTGGACCGTTCCTGATGCTGCCTCGGCAATCGTGGATGATCGATCATCGGTCAACACGACAACCGGATGCCGTCGTAACAGGGTCATGTAGAGAATGACACCGACCGAATAAATGTCGCTTCGCGCGTCAACTTCGGAATTCTTCGCACTGGCTTGCTCCGGCGCCATGAATAGCGGCGAACCGATCAACAAGCCGTCAATCGACTCGGCAGAATCTTCGGGGCTTGACGATCCGAACATTGATTTGCAGAGGCCAAAGTCCAAGATCTTTGGCTGCTGATCTGCGTTGATCATAATGTTTGAAGGCTTCAAGTCTCGATGGACCACTCCTAATTCGTGGGCGTGATGAAGACCGTCACAAACGCTGGCTGCGATCCTGATTGCTTCGATCGGTGGTGGCTTCTTGGTACGAATGAAGCTGTCGAACGTCTCTCCCTTGACCAACTCCATCGCGATGAAGCCGAGCGTATCGTTGATCTCCGAATCGTAAACACGAGCCACATTGGGGTGATCCATCTGCTCCATCACATGGATTTCTCGAGCGAATCGGCTGAAGACTTGTTCGGTTGCCAAGTCGATTCGAATCAGCTTCAAGGCAACGGATCGCCCTGAGTCCAGATGTACTGCCTCCCAGACCGTCGCGAACGCACCTTTACCAATCACTCTCTTGACATCGTAGCCAGCGACTTGGGGCTTCGACCACTCGGGTGGAGGAATCGCTTCGATGATTCGCTTGGCGGCAATCAATCGACTGCGAACGACAACGGCTTCAACCGGCTTCGTCAAATAGTCGTCGGCCCCCGCCTCCAACCCTGCGATCATGTCTTGTTCCGCGTCACGGCTGGTCAGAATCACAACGTAAGTAAACGGACGCTGTTCGCTGGCTTTGATTCGACGACAAGCTTCCAAGCCATCAATGATCGGCATTTGCCAATCCAAAAAGACGATTCGTGGCGCGTCACTGCTTTCCAACACCCGCATCGCGTCACGTCCGTTGTCGACAATGATCGCATCAAAGTCATATCGTTCAACCGTCTTGGCCAACAGTTTGGTCCACATGGGGTTGTCGTCAGCGATCAATACTTTCACGTCAGTCTCTTCATCCGTTATGTCATGCCGCTGGCTTGACGACTTGATCGACCGCTAGGGGTTACACAATTTCTCGATCGCGTGGACCAGTCGTTTCATTTCTCGGGTCAATGCGTCGCAGGCAACGCTGACCCGGGTCGCGTCGTTCGCCTGGGCCGCAAGTTCAACCTCAACGGCCGCGGCAGCGGCGGTGCTTGCCCCGAAAATTACAATCGAACCTTTCAGGGTATGGGCCGTGCTGCTGGTTTGTGCTAGATCACCCTGTTCGACGGACGTCTGGACGGCCCGCAGCTGTCGCGGTCCTTCCACGAGGAATAATTCGGCGATCGAAACGAGCATCTCGTGATCGCCACCCGTGTAAGTCAGCGCAACATCAAGATCGATGATCGGATCAGCCTGCTGATTTTCTGCCATCTTGCCGCCCGCAAAAGTTCCAAACACTCCACAGATCATAGCGCATGGACGGCGCACCGGGAAACGCGTGGGGAGAATCCAGACCGACGCCGCATGGTACTGCGCGGTCGAGCGGCCAGTGGTCGCCAGCGAGAACCCAGTGGTCGCCAGCGAGAAAGCGGACCAGCGGTTTCTCTTTATGTTCAGCGGCCCGAAACTCGACCGGCCGGCCCACTGTCCGGGGCATCGGCAAATTGGGCGGCCGGAAGATGAAGCGAGGCAAAGTCGGGATATCAAAAAAGTCGATTCAGACCGCACGTACTTCCGATTATTCACCGTCATGGTATGATCAAACTCCATGACAAAACACATCTTTGTAACCGGTGGAGTGGTCAGTTCTCTTGGCAAGGGACTGACGAGCGCTTCGATCGGAATGCTGCTTGAACAGCGTGGTTTACGGGTCCGAATGCAAAAGCTGGACCCTTACATCAATGTCGATCCCGGCACGATGAGCCCCTACCAACACGGCGAAGTCTATGTCTTAGACGACGGCAGTGAAACAGACTTGGACCTCGGTCATTATGAACGTTTCACCTCAGGCCCACTGACCCGCGATTGCAACTACACCACCGGTCAGATTTACCTGTCCGTCATTGAAAAGGAACGCAAAGGACAGTTTCTCGGCAAAACCGTCCAAGTCATTCCTCATATCACCAACGAAATCAAATCGGTCATCAAGCGGATGGGGGGTGACGATGTCGACGTTGTCATTACCGAGATCGGCGGCACGGTTGGTGACATTGAAAGCCTGCCTTTTCTGGAAGCAATCCGCCAGTTTTCATTAGATGTCGGTCGTGAAAACTGTTTGTACATGCATCTGACTTTGGTGCCCTACCTGAAAGCAGCTGACGAACTGAAAACCAAGCCGACTCAGCATAGCGTTGGTCAACTGCGAGAGATCGGGATTCAGCCGGATGTGCTGGTTTGTCGATGCGAACATTCGATCAGTCGCGAAGACCGTGAAAAAATCGCGCTGTTCTGCAACGTTCCGACCGAAGCGGTGATCGAAGAAAAAGACAAAGACTTTTCGATTTACGAAGTGCCGCTGTCATTGGTCGAAAACAAACTAGACGAACTGGTGGTCAAAAAACTCGGATTGAGTACTGCCAAAAGCCTGGACATTTCGCCGTGGACCGATCTGCTGCATCGATTGCGAAATCCTCGCCATGAAATTTCGATTGCGGTGGTCGGAAAATATGCCGAGCACAAAGATGCCTACAAGTCCATCTACGAAGCAATCGACCATGCGGGTATGCACCATCAAGCTCAAGTCCGGATCGGGCGCATCCAAAGCGCCGACATCGAACGGGAAGGTGCAGAACGTCTGCTCAGCGGATACCACGGAATCCTGGTGCCGGGTGGATTTGGTGAACGTGGCATTGAAGGAAAAGTTCAAGCAATCCGATTCGCCCGAGAACGTGGTATCCCATTCTTTGGAATCTGTTTGGGAATGCAGTGCGCGGTGATTGAATATGGCCGCAACGTGATTCAGCTGGATGGGGCCCATTCCAGTGAGTTTGACAAAGACACGAAGCACCCGGTGATTTGCTTGCTAGACGAGCAACAAAATGTGACTCAAATGGGTGGGACGATGCGACTGGGAAGCCAGACCGCGAAACTGGATCGTCACAGCATCTCGGGTAGAGCGTACGACTGTGATACCATCGAAGAACGACACCGGCATCGGTACGAATTCAACAATCAGTATCGACAGCAATTCGAAGCCAATGGAATGCGTTTCGCAGGCACGAGTCCTGATGGTGGCCTGGTTGAAATTGTTGAAATTCCAGAGCATCCTTGGTTTGCGGCAGTTCAGTTCCATCCAGAGTTCAAAAGTAAACCTTTGAAAGCGCATCCGCTGTTCGCTGGCTTTATTGAAGCCGCAATCAACCGTCATAGCCAACGAATTACCAGCGACAAGGAATCCGCGTCCGCCGATACGGCTCCAACACAAAAGGCACCGCGATGACCGATCCAGAAGAACCAAAGCCAGACAACGCTGATCCGAAAATCATTGTTGACAGCGACTGGAAAGCACAAGTCGCCAAGGAAAAGGAAGCGGCAGAAGCAAAAGAATTGTCTGGCGACAGCGATACTGCGGCCGGTACGAAAGCAGGCGACGACTTCGTTCCCAAACGCAACGATGCTGATGACCAAGAGATTCCGCCGCCGCCACCAGCGACCTTCGAGATTCTAATTTCGATGATGTTCACTCAGGCAATGTCGATGCTGGGCCATATCCCTGATCCATCGGGTGCCGATTCACCAGTCAACAAGCCGTACGCCAAACATACGATCGATACGTTGGAAATGCTCGGCGAAAAGACGAAAGGGAATTTGACCGAGGAAGAATCGGGCATGCTTTCCGAGGCACTTCATGCGCTGCGAATGGCGTATGTCAACACCAAGAAATAGGCCAAGCAGCGTGGCGGTTCGGTGAACGTCTTCTGCGCCAGCGTTTGGACATTCCTGGCCAATTGATGCTCAGCTTTGGGATTCGATATCCGCCAAAGCTTGCTGATGTTCTGCGACTGCGTCGATAATCGCGTCCAGGTCTTTGGTTGGTCGGAAACCGATCGTTTGTTCGATTCGCGTTAGATCCGGAACACGCCGGCGAATATCTTCGAACGTTTCGTCGTAGGCATCCGAGTAACTCTGGAATTCGATTCTCGTGGCGGGGTTCACTCGCCGCTGAACTCGCTTGGCCAAATCCAGAATGGAGATCGGCACATCGCTACCAATGTTGTAAACCCGGCCGGCTGCGGCGGGAGTTTCGACCAGTTTCGCGACGGCTCTGATAACATCATCGACGTGCGCAAAGCATCGAACTTGCTGTCCGTCGTCGTGAACAACCAGCGGGTCCCCGCGCAGGGCAGCATCGACAAATCTTGGCAAGACCATACCGTAGGCACCGGTTTGCCGGGGCCCGACCACATTGAAGAAACGACCAATAACAACGGGCAGATTCTGCTCTTTAAAGAACGCCAAGCCTAGAAATTCGTCAACTGCCTTCGACACCCCGTAGCTCCATCTCGGTTTTGTCGTCGCACCAAAAACCAAGTCGTCTTCCTCATTCCAGATCGCTTTAGGATTCTTGCCATAAACTTCGCTCGTGCTCGCGATAAAGCATGGCAAATGATCACCCGATTTTGCGCGTTCACCAAGTCGATCCAAAATCAGTTGTGTCGGGTAGATATTGCGTTCGATGGTTTGAATTGGCTGTTTGGCAATCAAGGCAACTCCAACCGCGGCGGCCAAATGATAGACGCGATCGGAACGGTCAACGACATCCGCGACCAAGGCATCGTCTTCAACGGTTCCCTCGACATACTCCAAACAATCATGGTCGATGACGTGTTCAAGATTGGACGCTTGACCGGTTGAACAAATCATCAACAACAATTACGCGGTGACCCTGACTCAGCAGGTACTCCGCCAAATGCGATCCAATAAATCCTGCGCCACCGGTGATTAAACAAGTTTTAGGACTCACGCGCTTTCGTCGGCTATTGGGGAAATGGATTCGATCGAGAATGCAAGCTTTCTACCAATCGGATGATTACCAAGGTAGTGTCCGTCATACGTCCTTCACAGGCAACGCAGTGGTGGCGATTCCGGCACGTCCAGTCAATTCACCTCAGGCGTGACGAAACTGACCACTGGCCGAATCCGGCAAATGCCATCTTGGCGGGAGAAATAGGCAACTTACACCGTCTGACGCATCTTTCCGGATCATCACGGTCGTCGGGCGAACTATGGATATTGGTCGGTGACCGCTAGAATATTTGGGTCCTCAACGATGGATCGCTTTTCAAATCACCTCCTATTCCTGTTCAAAAATCGTTTGATGAATTCGCGGACCCTTCCCAACTCGATCGCGACACGACTGGCAGCTGTGCTATTGCTGCAATGGATGGTTGCGATTGCTCCTTCGCATGGTCAAGAAGACGACGAAGCCATGGCCGCGTATGCCGATGCTGCCAACTTTCAAACCGGCGGCGCTATTGATTTGGCGATTCAGGCCTGGGACAGCTTTCTGAATGAGCATCCAAATCATGAGATGGCGACGAGCGCCCTGCATTATTTGGGGGTTTGTCACATGCAAAGTGAAAATCCCGATTACGACGCGGCTACCAAGGCCTTTGCGCGGGCGCTGACGAACAAAGATTATGACCTGCGCGAGGAAAGCTTGGCCAATCATGGCTGGTGCTTGTATGCTTCCGCCGGTGACGGTTCCCAAGGGGATGATCAACCGCGGAATGCGCAGAAGCTAGAGCGAGCGATTGCGACATTCGAAACGCTCCGCAAAGAGTTCCCGGAAAGCCGGTTTATTGATCGGGCAATCTTTTACAGTGGAGAAGCGGCTTATGGACTTGGCCAGTCCAAGCGAGCAATCGACTACTACGATCAGCTACTGGCGATGCCAACTATCAAGGATTCGCCTTTGCGTTGCGACGCAATTTATGCTCGCGGCGTGGCCTACGAACAGCTCGACCAGTTTGATGATGCGCTAGCGTCATACAAGCAATTAGTCGATCAATGCAAAGAAAGCGATTTGGTTAAAGATGTACATGCCCGCATGGGCGATGTTCAGATCTTACGTCAACAATTTGGTGCGGCGGTCGAATCGTTTGAACAGGCTTTTCAGTTGTCCGAATCGGAGGACGACAAATCGTACGCATTGTTTCGCCAAGCCTACGCACTGGTCCAAGCTGATCGGCCCGCTGATGCGGCGGCCAAATACGAGCAATTGTTGGAGCAGTTTCCCGAATCAGATTTCGCCGCGACTGCGGTGCTGGCGTCGGCACAAAGCGTTTACCGTAGTGGAGACCTGGACAAAGCGGCGGAGCGTTTTCGACGCGTCTTGAAAGGTAACAATTTGACGGCGGCAACTGAAGCTGCGCACTGGCTGGCTCGCATTGAAATCAGCAAGTCGCGACTGGAAGACGCCGCAAAGATCGTTCGCGACCGAATCGAGCAAGGCACCGAAGGGCCATTTGTTCTCGAACTTAAACTTGATTTGGCCGAGATCCTTTCGATGCAGCCATCAACCGCGTCCGAGGCGATGAAATTGTTTCAGAGCGTTTACCGTGATGATCCAAAATCTGCCGTCGCGCCTCGTGCCTTATACAACGCTGCATTTTCCGCCCTTCAAGTCGGGCAATTCCCGCTTGCCGTTAATCTGGCGACCGAGTTTTTGAAACAGTTCCCCGACGACACCTTAAATGCCGATGTGCAGTTCATCGCGGCCGAAAGCTTGCTGTTGCAAAAGAAGACCAAGCAGGCAGCGGACCGCTATAAACAGCTGGTCAAATCGACGCCCAAGGACAACTTCCAGCGTCCCGTCTGGACATTGCGAACCGCAGTCGCGTTCAACGCATCCCGCCAGTTCCCAGAAACCATCAAGTTTCTCGACAGTGAAATCGACTCATTGAAAACGGCGAACCAGAAAGCCGAAGCTTACCAGTTAATCGGTCGTGCTCACCTGCTTTCGGGTGATGGGCGCAAAGCAATCGACTCATTTCGATCGAGTGTACAGGCATCGCCTGACTGGCCAGGCGCAAATCAATCTCGTCTGCTGCTAGGTCAGGCCTACGCCGTTTCTGGTCGCAACGAACAAGCGTTGTCCACATGGCAAGAACTGATTGACTCTGCATCAACATCCTTGGCCGCTGATCAGGCGCGTTACAAAATCGCGCAGATCGAAAGTAGCAACGGCAACTACGATCGGGCAATCGAGCAGTATCAACAAATCTTGAATTCGGACACAGCCAAGCAAATTTTGCCTCACGCTCAGTACGGTAAGGCGTGGGCCATGATGCAGCGGGAAGATTACGGACCGGCCGCTGATGCTCTGGACCGAATGATTGAGTCGTACCCTGATCATCCGCTACACAACGATGCAATCCTGCGCGAGGAATTTGCCGGCGCAATCTCGGTGAGTTTGACCAGGCCAAAGATGACCTACAATCATTTTTGACCAAATCTCCGACCGGCACGAACTTGGGGCACGCCCTGTATGAACTGGCGCTAATTGATCAGAAAAACAAGGCGCCGGAGCAGGCCGCAGAAAAGCTGAATCGATTGGTGTCGGAAGTCCCAGACTATCCGTCCATGGATAAAGTCTTGTACGAACTCGGCTGGTCTTTGCAAGAGTCGGGCGATGTAGACAGCGCGATCAAGCATTTTGACCAACTGGTTTCCAGGTTCCCAGATGCGACACTCACGCCTGACGCTGCCTACTACATTGGCCAGAACAACTACGTCGCCAAGCAATGGGGTCAAGCAGCAAAACGGTTCACGTTGGCCGCGCACAGCACCGATGATTCGCTTGCTGAAAAAGCACTATACCGACTCGGTTGGTCTCAGTTTAAGTTGGGAAACTACCGTGACGCGGAAGCAGCGTTTACCGAGCAATCCAAGAATTATCCGAATGGAAATTTGGCGTTTGACGCATTGGCAATGGTCGGCGAGTGTTGGTTCAAACAAGGTGAGTTTGAACAAGCCTTGGAAAAATATAAAAAGGCGCTCGAGCAGATTCGCGCAAACGATGAAACATCAGCATCCGTTCGCGACAAAGCTGCTAGGCAGGTCCGCGAGTTGACACTGCTGCATGGTGGGCAAAGCGCCGCTCAACTGGAACAGTGGGATTCTGCGATTCAGTGGCACAATGAGCATCGCCAGCGATTTCCGTCTTCTAGCTACCTGGCGCAGGTCTTTTACGAGACTGGCTTCGCCTACCATCAAAAGGGCGACAACAAAAATGGGCTAAAATTTTACACGCAGGTGGCTGACAAGTATCGTAGTCAGGTGGGTGCCCGGGCTCGGTTCATGATCGGCGAGATCCACTTCGCAAATCAGGCACTCGAGAAAGCGATCCCGGAATTCCAGCGAGTGATGTTCGGATTCGGTGCGGAACAAGCCCCAGTCGAAATCAAAAATTGGCAAGCCAAAAGCGGATTCGAAGCTGGCCGTTGCAGTGAGGTTCTCGTGCAAGCAGCCAAGACGGAAAAGAGCAAACAGAAAGCGATCCAGTTCGCTAAGAATTTCTATTCTTACGTGATCGAAAAGCATCCCGATCATGAGCTTGCAGACGATGCCCGCAAGCGGATGGAGGCGTTGTCCGAGTGATACGACTTCACACCAATCGATTTGCCAGCTTGGTCCGCGAATTGCCTCTTTTTCTTTTGATCGGATGCACTCTGGCCAGCAGTCCACTGACCTGTCACGCACAGCAAACGCAGGGCCCCGCCCAGGTTGTTGAAGCCGCAGAAATCGAAGCTCTGTTGAATGATGAGCCCGCTGCCGTCGCTGCGGATCCGTCGGTTCCGTCTGGAATCGATCTGATGACGCTGGTTACGAGCGGCGGCGCATTTATGATTCCAATCGGCTTGATGAGCCTATTGGTTGTCGCGCTGGCGTGCGAACGAATGTTGACGCTACGAAAACGCAAGATTCTGCCAAAGGTATTGGACAGCGACCTTCAGGAACTATTGGATCCGATCGAAACCTTCGATCCAAGCCATGCGTATGATTCCTGCGTCGATCAGCCGTCGCCGGCTGCCCGCATGGTGATGGCAATGCTGATGCGAACAGGCCAGCCGATGGCCGACATTGAACGCGCAGCGGCGGAAACGATTGAGCGCGAAGCGGATCAATTTTCTGCGCCGATCCGCTGGCTGACTTTAGCCGCAGCCGCAACGCCTTTGATGGGATTGCTTGGCACGGTTTGGGGCATGATCGTCGCGTTTCACGAATCGACAACCTTGACTGCCGACCGAAGCCGTAGCGAACAACTGTCCGAAGGGATCTATACGGCCTTGGTTACCACGCTGGCTGGATTGATCGTCGCGATTCCGGCAGCGATTTTGGCGCTGTACCTTGAAAACCGACTGGCCAAACTTTTCCATCAGTTAGAAATCCTGGCATTCGAAATTGCACCGGCGTTGGCGCAATTCTGTGGACGAAAGCGATTGGACAACCAGGGCAAACTACATCCCTTTGGCGCAACGGTTCCGCCACCGGTCGATAGTTCAACGCCACCACCCGCTCCGACCAAGAAGTCAAAGCTTGCCAGTCGCGGTAGCCCCAAACGGGTGAGTTGAACATGGCGAAATACAAACGCTCGTCAGTCGCCAGCACGTTAAGCCTGACGCCATTGATTGATGTAGTATTCTTGTTGCTGATATTCTTTCTGGTCACCAGTGAGTTTGAAGAGGAAGAACGACGGCTTGATATCGTCTTGCCCACAGCGACTAGCGCTGTACCGATGACGAATAAGCCTCGTGAAATCATCGTTGACATTGGATCCGATGGCAAAACATACTTGCATGGTCAAGCTACCCCACTAGACCAGCTACAACGTTTGATGTCTGTCGCGGTAGCGAAGAATCCAACCAACCAATCTGTCGTCATTCGAGCCGACTATCGGACATCTTTTCAACCGGTTGTCAGCATCATGGACCTGTGCAACCAAACAGGAATCAGCAGCTATAGCGTTACGACCACCGAAGGTGACCGCCGTGACTAGCTGCCTGCTTTCTGTCTGATTTTCAACTGTCGCTGAATTGATTGTGAGCACCAAGCAAGCTGCATCGACCGATCGACCGACGGGACCGTCCGAGCGTTTCTGGCCGCTAGATCTAGCCATCGCCTCGCTCGCTGGGCTGATCCTGTACCTGATCGTTGCACAGCTAAAGTTCGACGACCCTCGCTGGCTTCACAATGGTTGGACCTACGTGATTGCGGTACCGGTGATCGCGTTCTTGCTGGCGATCATTTCGCATGCTGTGGCATCGAAATACGTTCAAAAATCTTTGCAGCTCGGATTCCTGTTTAGCATTTTCGTGCATCTTCTGTTGCTAATTTTGGCAATCAACGTCGTCATCTTCCGAAGCTATTTTCCAGACGCTCTGGCCGGTATCAAACAGGCGCGAACGCCAATCAATCGAACCATTCCTGAGTATATTTTTCGGTCACCTAGCGAGACTGCGTCGACACCCGATTGGTCGCGGCCAATCGAGGCGGAAACCACCTCACGAGTCACACCAGCCGAGAAACGACAGATCCCCCCAGTCGAGTACACCGCGCCGAAAATGGAAGTGCCCCGGCCCAAGGATCTGGAGCAGCGTCCGATGCAAAAGTTCCTGGCCAAGCGAAAGACGCCTTCGAAATCCTTGCCACAGCCCGCCAGGTCGCCCGGTCAACTGGCGAGACCTCGCACGATCGAGAACAGTAAATCCACGCCATGGTCGCCCAACAATCCGACAGCGCCCAACGTGCGTGCAGAACGATCGACCAGACCAGCGATGACGGAACAGGCTCTTGACGAACCGGCCGCACGAAAGACGCTGACAGAGCGAAGAACGGTCGCCTCAGCCGCTCCGCGGGACCTGCCCAACAATCTGAACCGATCCGATTCGGCCAACGCAGCACGCACCAACGCCCAGCCAATGCCCGAAATCAATGTGGCGCAGGCCCGCCAGCGACGGCCCAGGTCGGTGCAACGGAAAATGATGGCTGCCGGTGCAAGCCCAACGACCAGCAGTGTAGCGATCGAACGAGTATCGGAATCGGCCGATCGCATGCTTGAGACATTCGATGCCGCACCGGTCGCCACTGCAAAGACGCGCGGTGCCGACCTGACGCTCAACGGCGAGATCGATTCGACGTTGACTCCATTGGACACCCGTGAGGTCGCGCCCATTGCTGCAGCGCGACAGCAAACGCAGGGATCCGATCTACCCGCGGTCGCACGCGGCAATACCCGTGATCGTAGTGTCACCGTTTCTGGACGTAGCGGCCGGAGCCAAGAATTTTTACCCGCCGGCGCGCCCAGCGAAACAACGGGTCGGATAGCAGCTGCCGCTTTGGATTCGATTAGCGACCAACAGATATCCGATCGCATGGCGGAAAGCGATTCCGGCCGACGAACCGGTCCTCCCGGTCAGGGCCAGCCAAGTTCCCCCGCGACTTCCGATATTGGTCAAGCAGGACCGACTTTGGACCTGTTGCTTGACGATGGGCCAGTCGGAATGGCGACCAAGTTTGATCGCAATTCAGGTATCGTGCCCGGTGAATCGATTCCAGAAGTTGCCGCACTCGAGCTCAGCCCAGGTTTGCAGCGGCGTCGTCACTTGGGAGGTCCCGTGACGCCATTCGGTACCAAGGTCGCCGCAGTCGAATCTTTTAGCCGTCGGGTCAAGAGAACCGACGGTGGTGCAGCCCCATCGCCTGCTGGTGCGGTTGGGCCGGCGACAGAAAAAGCGATCGAGCGTGGACTGGCCTACCTGGCGAGCGTCCAAAACGAAGATGGAAGTTGGTCGCTGCAAGGTCAAGGCAGCGAAGTCGTATTGCGCAGCGATACGGCGGCAACTGGATTGTGCCTGCTGGCATTTCAAGGTGCCGGTTACACCCATCGACAACATCAGTATGCGGATACCATTAGTCGCGGCCTAGAGTTCTTGCTAGACAACCAGCGGACCAGCGGTGATCTGTATCGTCGCGAGGATAGAATCAGCAATGACAATGTTGCCCTCTATTCGCATGGCATCGCGGCGCTGGCCCTTTGCGAGGCCTACGGGATGACCCAAGATCCAGAGTTGAAAACGCCCGCGCAATTGAGCATTCGCTACATCGCCGAATCACAACATGTGCGACGCGGTGGATGGCGTTACACCCCTCAAGTCAGTTCCGACACCAGCGTCACAGGCTGGATGATGATGGCATTGAAAAGTGGCCAATTGTCTGGCTTGGATGTGCCCGAAGAAACCTATCGACGAATCGAACGATGGCTCGATCAAGCTCAGGGCCCAAAGGGTCGAAAGGATCGCTACCGCTACAATCCCTATGCACCCAATACGGCCGCGCAACGTCATGGACGAATTCCAACGCCGACGATGACGGCCGTCGGAATGTTGATGCGAATGTACACGGGCTGGCGCCGTGACAACGATGCCATGCAGTCGGCAGCGGACTATTTGCTAGAGCATCCACCACAGATGGGTTCCACGCGGTCACCTAAGCGAGATGGCTACTATTGGTACTATGCCACCATGGTCATGTTTCATATGGGTGGTGACCACTGGAAACAATGGAACCAGAAACTGAAGTCAGTCCTGTTGGCAAGCCAGATTACTGAGGGCGAAGCATCCGGAAGTTGGGATCCAATTCAGCCCGTTCCCGATCGTTGGAGCGCACAGGCGGGTCGCATCTACGTCACAACCATGAATCTGTTGAACTTGGAAGTCTACTATCGGCATCTGCCGATCTATGACGATTCTGCAGAATAGTTTCTCCGGTCCAGCGTGATCTTGTCGGCCAGAATCAAATTCGATGGATCAAGCTAGTTGTTCACAACCATGTCTTGTGAAACCGTTTGGTCCTGATCGTTGGTCGGCGATACGCTTGATGCCGCTTCCGCTCGGCGATTCGCCTGGCGTTTTCGGTCCCGTTTGCAGATGTACATGTTCTGATCCGACTGGACCCACGCGTCGGCCAATGATTTTGCGGGGTCCCTTCGTGCGAATCCGATCGAACCACACAGATTGACTTGCGAAAACAGTTCGTTCACTCGAGCGACCAAGGCTCTGCTCTGGTGTTCGTCGCACTGCACCGCCAGGATAGCGAACTCGTCCCCGCCAATCCGGGCCACGACGTCACAATCGCGCGTCGCGGTGGTTAGCGCATTCGCGGCATCCGCCAACATCGCATCCCCTTTCGTATGGCCATGGATGTCATTGACTTGTTTGAAATTGTCCAAATCGACGGAGATCACCGAGGCGGTGTGTCCGTAGCGACGACAACGAGATTCTTCGGCCGCCAACAACCGGTCCCAACCACGTCGATTGTAAAGTCCTGTTAGCACGTCGGTTTCCGCCTCAGCCTCTGCTCGTTCAGCACGTCGCATTTCGGCTTCGGCACGTAGTTCAGTTGAAAGGATCGTTCCCAACATTCGCGCGATAAGCTGAAACTGTGGAAGTTCATGAACCAGGCTTTCCGATTGGGCCTGCGGATCAATGGCACACAGCGTTCCGAACAAAGATCCGTCCGGTTTCGTCAATGGCAATCCAACATAGGCTGCGATCGATACCTGTTGCCCGATCGGTGCTTCGGCATAGGCGGGAACCAAGGCGGAATGGGGTGCGATGCAGGGTCCGCGGCCTTCGACCATTTGTGAGCAAAACGAATCGGTCCAGCGAAAGACGTCACCCTCTTTGACGTCGTACCCGTGGTCCTCGGCTTGCAGCACAATCCAGTCTTCCCCTTCGGTGCGGGTCACCATCCAGAGCGCGAATCCGTATTGGTTTCGCAAATACTGCAGCACTTCTCGCGACGTTGTACTGAAATCGCCGTACGGCGCAAAATTGGCTAACATGCCTGCCCTTTAGCTGTGATCCGTCTTAGATGGTCACGCGAGTCATTCGCTACACTCAATTCATCTAATCCTCGTTGATAAATCAATAGCTTGCCGATGGCAAACGGCCACCAAAACGATCAGACCACTCATTGAAGCAAGTCACGCGGTCGGGAGATCGATGGCCTAGTTCGATTGCGCGGGTTGTAGCGGACGCTCACTGGAATAGCCAGGGCGACGCACCGCCCCCCGGACGCATATCCACCCAATGAGACGCAGATCGCCAATGCAGTAGCAATGCCTAGGAACGAAATCCCTGCGACACGGAACTTCAGATCCGACGCATTTTGGACGCCCCCAGCGACCGTACATTTCCATCAGGGTTCAAAAAGATCACGATTGATTTCAGCAGATAAGCCCAGCCGAGCATGGCCAGAATGAGGGGAACACCCAGCCATACATTAAAACCCTGTTGTCGGACCCGCGACTTAGGGATCGCTTGGGTCAAGTGCCTCGGCATCCGCAATGTCTTTGGGGCGGCCGCAAGCAAGTTTGTTGGTTACGAGGTCGTTGCGCCCCAATACGCAAAGTTGAATGCCGTCCATTTCAATCGAAAGTCGATTGGGCCACGCGTCGTCGAATGACACCCCAGAAATGCCGGTCAGGATATCAATGCGTGAAGGCTCAACGCCGATCTGGAAAACCATCCCCGGCTTCGCCAAGTCCTCAACGGTAAGGTCATGCAGTGGCGCACCGAACTCGGCGAGCACCCGGTATACTTTGGATGCCGTTTCGGCATGCGGACGTACCCAAAGGTCCAGATCGCCAGTGGCACGAGGATGTCCATGAGCAGCCACGGCGTATGCCCCAACAAGCAAGTAGTCAACATTCGCTTCGAATAAGGCGAGCAACATGTCTTTGAAGTCGGGGTTGAACAACATTTGGCTCCTTGAATGCCCAGGCGGTTACAGTAAGCGGCCAGACCATCAGCAGACGTTCCGCCGGAGTTGCATTTGGAACCCCAGAATCACGTCCTTGTTGGTCGAGTGTCGTGAGTTTAACAATCGAGCGATCCATTCGCGGTAGATCGGTCATGGTTTACCTATTTACTGAGGCCCGACAACGGAAGGTTTTTGCGCCACCGCCCTGAACGAAGCGAGCGACTCTGAATTACGGAAAATTGTACCAATACCGACGCACGTTGCCAAAGAGCGAAGGTGATCGCGCAGCGACTAGCGTAAGCACCATGTTGTACGCCCGTGCCCCGCCAATAGAGTCAGCCGCCATCTGTGGGGTCATCTGCTACTTGCATTTGTTGACGTTGCAGTTCCTTTAAGTCCTTCAATCGGTTGCGACAGTCGCGACAACGAACAGCCGTCGCATGCAACGAACCCTTTGCAATCTCGTAGAACCATTTCTGTTGCTTGGCGGTCCACACCTCATCGCTGCCGCAATCGCTGCATTTGAAAGCTACGTCCACGTAGAAGGTTTTCGGAGAGCCGTAGGTGTTGATCGGCAACTGTTGTGATGTGTCCGCAGCAACCGCGCCCGGTGGCAAGCCACCATTGGCGATACGGCGTTTTTCACGGCGACGATTCATGGAAGCTGAGGGCGTACAACGGAAGGTTTTTACGACATCGCTGTGAAGGAAGCGAATGACTCTGAACTGCGGGAGATTGTACCAACGCGAAAACCCGTTGCCAAAGAGCGAAGGCGATCGCGTAGCGACTGGCGTAAAACCATGTTGCACGACCGGTGGAGCTCGTTAGTCGTCATCATCGTCATCCATCCACGGAACTGGGCAGTCCGCCGCGAGCCATTGAGCAAACGATTACGAAACCAGTTCAGGATCAAGTGAACCGATTGCGCCGTGACCACAACTGTAGACCGCAGGCGAACCGTCAAGTCGCATCAGCAAAGCAGTGCCGCCGCCATCGTCACCGATTGTAAACCAGTCGGCGAGATACGTTTGCACCTCGTAAGTTTCGTTCCGCTCTGGGACGTCAGATTTGCCGTAAAGAAGATCGTAGTGACCGACACTAATGAACTCTGGGTGCGCGGCTAGAAAGCTCGAATACTCGGAAGACACTTTCGATGTAACGGTATCAAAAAGAGTCATTATGGTAGGTCGTACAACGGAGTTTCATACGACAACCTCTCATACAAACAGGGTGCAGGGACAGGTCAAGGCTAGCGTTGCGAGCCAGCGCCTGCGTTTTACACGTTTTTCTGTTGACCAGCGGCGAAAGTGGTTATTGTGTTCGCTCGTCCTCTGGGGTCCTGGGGAGATTGAATATGAACCTGAACAGTTCGGTCGGGAATGTCGCTACCGCAATCATCGAAGCTCGCTTCAGGCGAGTGAATTCAGGCGGCGGACAGGGCCAACATGCTACTCAACAGGCGTCGGTCGATTCACTCGCTCCATCGACTTCCAACGCAATTGTATGAATGTTCTAAAAAGCAAAGGAAATGTTGACCAAAACGTGATGCTCCCGGGATCTTACCGAGCTCTACTGACGCAGCTTTCACGGCAGGCTGCCGCCCAATGACGACCTGTTTCCGAGTGAAGGCAATCGAAGGGGACGCCATTTATCACCGCGCACCGTTGAAAGTGCTGTTGCGCCGCCGTGCCCAACAGCACGCAACTGCCAGCAAACTACTGGAAGCTTGCCTGGAATCTGGAGACGCGTCGATACGTACCCTTTCGGTCACTGAGGGTAGCTACATCAACCGGCGCTTGACCCTCTGTGAGCCATGACTAGTGATCATGGTCGTGGGCTTCATACAGCTTGTCCTTGGGGTTGCCCTTGGCGTAGACGTAGCCGATCAAATCTAAAATCTCTTCGCTGGTCAACTTGTCTAACAAGCCCTTCGGCATCAATGAGACTTCGGATATTTTCTCGGCTTCGATCGTATCGGGATCGATGATCGTCGCCCTATCCTTGGCCAACGGATTGACCACCAATTGGATCTCGTCGTCCGACTCTTGGGTCACCATTCCGGTAATCGTTCGACCATCATCCAAGACGAACAATTTCGATTGATACTTTTCTTCAATGTCTTTCGACGGTTCGACGATCGCTCGTAGCAGCGCCTCGGGTGACCGCTTCTTCTCGTCCAACACCGCCAGGTCAGGTCCAAACACGTTCCCTTCGCCGCCCAGCTTGTGACATCCTGTACAACTGGCAACCTTGAACAGTTCCTTACCGACTTCAAAAGAACGACCATGCATCAACCCAGGCAGATCGCCAACCAATTCGTCATACGTCCATGGGTCACTTCGTGAACTGTTTTTCAACAGGTCGTCTTTGACTTCCAACTTCGCGCTGGCAAGGTAGGCTTCCGGATTCGCTTGATACTGTTCCAAGTTTTCAACGACATACAGTGCGCCGTACATCCGCCGCCAGTGACCGGGATAGGTACAGACATAGGGATAAACACCAGGATCGGATGGCACATCGAAACTGAGTGATTGATTTTCACCCGGCTGTAATAGCCTACTGCCTAACAACACCTTGTCCGATTTCGGAATGTAATGTCGTTCCATTGCGTCGGCATCGCGACCGGTCTCCTCGGCCAACTCACCGACCTCTTGCAACGATCCTGGTTGGACAATGGCAAAGTTGTGCGGCATCGCGTCGGTATTGCTGAATCGGAATTCAACCGGCTTGCCTGCTTGCACCGCAATCAGTTCTTTGTCGTAAATCATGCGGTGGGAAACCGTACCAATCGCGATCACACGAACATCCAAGTTGCCCAGACGATCCTGTAGTGACTTGGAAACGTCTTCCGACAGCTTCGCCGCTAGCGAATTGGTCAACTTGATTGCATTATTCGCCGCTGTACCGGTCCGCATCCGCGCCGGCATTTCGCTCAAGTAACCAACCAGATTGTCAGCCAGAGGTCGAATTTGACTCTCCGGCCAGGCGCTGTCCGGAATCGACTGAATCGCTTCCACCGCGGCATCGCGGCTCTTCCCTGTGGCAATCAACGAAGCAAGGGCATTGAACTTTTCAGTCTCCTGACCTGGGATCGAAGCTAGGGCGCGGATCGCAACATCATGCAGACTCTCGCCACCGGAGACTGACAAACTCTCGGGAGCAATCGGTTGTTGTTCAAAACCGGGACCCTTCCACGTGACTTTCAAACCATCGCCACCACCGTTGTCAAAGTAGGTCACGACCAGTTTGTGCATCCCGGCTGGAAGTTCGATCGATGCCTTCTTTTGCACCATGCCGTGCAGACCATCATTATCGACTAGCAGCTTGTCATTCAGGTAAATGCGTGATCCATCATCGGACGCAATGTAGAACGTATATTCACCGTTCCGCGGTGCGAAAACGTTCCCCGTGAACCGCAAAGCAAACGTGTCGCTCTGTTTCTTTTGCGGCACGTTCATCACAATTTCAGGGACAACGCCGGTCGCTTTGGGTTCCATTTTGTCGAGTGTTTCGACCGCAACGTTGCTGGCACTGGGATAGTAATATTCCACTTGTATGCCTTGTTCCTGAATGCCACTGGCTGATTCCGCCTGCAAATGTGTTGGCAATTCAGCAATCAACGGCTGAACCTTGTCGTACAATTGACCGCGGACTTCGGGGTCGACCGTCGGTACGGCATCCAGAAAATCTCGCAGGTTTTCTTTGTTTCGCGAAGCGGCGATAAATGCATCGCCCGGCCCGGCGGCTGCAACCCAAGCGGCGTAGCCGAGTCTTTTCAGATCCGGTGTTTCGCCATCGACGGCGATCGATTCAATCTTGTTACGAACTCGCTTCAATTCCTCCGGTGTATGGCTGGCCAATAGCTTTCCAAGTCCCAAGACGTTATCAGCCGATTCTTTACGCGCGGCATCGATCAAACCCATCAATGCATCCAGCGGGTTTTGTCCAGTCGTTTCTGCCAAAGTTGCCAACGCATCAGACATCTGCTGCTCGGAAGCGCTGGTACGTGAAAGTATCGCTCGGCTGACGTCCGCCGACTTTTCCATTTTGACCAAATCGTCTACATCGGAATTTTTCAAGGCGTAGGCTCTGGCGGCCGGGCTGAGTGGTTCACCGGAGGCCAGCGAGTCTTCCACGAATTCATCAATATCGATCGAGCGTTTGGCGTACTTGATCACGGCATCCAGCTCGGGATCGGTTGGTCGCGAGGCGACTTCCAGAACCGCTTCAGTCGCCGCCTTGTTGCCGGAAAATTCGATCGCTGCCTTAACGGCCTCGGCGCGGACCAAAGCTGATTCATCCTGTGCTGCCAACTGCAAAATCGGTTCCCAACCGTTGACTCGGCCGGCCCAATGTCCGAGCGTTCGGATCGCGGCCGATCGCACTCGCGGTTCATCCGCTTGAAATACTTTGGCGAGCAATTCGATATTCGGAATCCGGTGCTCTTCAAACACCCACAATGATTCCAACAGCGCTTGCGCCTGGTCTCGTTCTTTGGAAACCAATTTCGGATTCAGACCATCCGCAAACGCTTGCACTTGTTCGGCGATCTCGTCGGAATCGCGACCGCTCAGTTCCAATCGAGCGCGATAACGTGTGCTATTCGCCTTGGCAAAGAAGTTTTCGCAGACTTCGTCAATCGGTTTGCCTTTCATTTTGGCAGGCGTAGTTAGTTGACGGTCGGTTGCCGTAACCCGGTAGATTCGCCCGTGTGCGTGGTCACGGTTAGGGTCGCGCATGTTGTGCTGCATATGACCGATCAGGGTATTGTGCCAGTCGGAAACGTACAGTGCGCCATCGCCACCAACTTCGCAATCGCTGGGACGGAAATTAGGGTCGCTAGAGACCAAAATCGGATCGATCTCGATCGCCCTGATGTCCGCGCCATCGTATTGCACCTGATGCTGTAGCACACCCAGAAATCCGATTGTGTTGCAAATCAGAAAGTTACCCTCGTGAGCATCGGGAAAGTGGCCGCTGGACAGAATTCCGGTAGCGGCCACAGGGCGCACTCGTTTTTCGAACCATTGCTTGTTGGCACGACCTTTTCCAATGTTCACATAACTTCCCGTACCCCCGGTGCCATCGTTGGCGAATTGATAACCCCAACGATCAATCACGTCGCCATGCGGATTTGGTCCAATCGGAAAATGAAACTCAAACTCGAACGTGCGAGGATTGAAACGATGCACCCCTGACTTGCCACTGCGGAAAGTGGTGGTGGGTGTTTCGAAATTGGCGATATTGAAAATCCCGCGCGACCAATACATCCAACCATCGGGCCCCATGACGACGGCGTTGGCCGAGTGATGCGTATCCGCGCTAGAAACACCTTGGAGCATACGGATTTTTTGATCGGCTTTGTCGTCGCCGTCGGTGTCTTTCAAGAACCAAATCTCGGGTGGCGCGGCGACCAATACACCGCCGTTCCAAAACTCGAATCCAGTCACGCTGTTCAGTTCATCGGCGAACACGATCAATTCGTCCGCTTCGCCGTCGCCGTCTTCATCCGGCAAGATCACGATCGCGTCACGCCGCGGCTCGCGCGGATTCCAGTGGGGATAGGACGGCCAAACCGAAACCCACAACCGACTATCGGTGTCAACGGCCATTTGGACGGGATTGACCAGTCGCGGAAATCTCTCCTCCGAGGCAAACAGATTGACCTCCATACCGTCGTGGATCTTCATCTTGTCGATCGCTTCCTTGCCGCCAAGGTAAGGCCACGATCCATCTTCGTTGGGTCCACGTTTGTTCGTTTCGACCCGGACTTCCTCAGGCAGGTTGTCGTCGGTTACTTCCAAGTCACCACCTTGGGCAATCGCCCAAATTCGTTGGTCGCGATTTGCGGTCATGACATCGAACATTTCCATCTCGCGCTGCATCACATCCGCATTCGACTGACCATGCCAGGCTAGTTTGGAACGACCACCAAAGACGTTGTAGCCATCGACGACCCGGTAGCGACTGAACCAGTGATAGTTTTTGTCCAGCACCGCTTCACGCAACTTTGCGACAGGCGCTTCAGCGGTTGCTCCGGGGAACAGCTTGTTGACAATTTCACCGGCGACCACCTTGTTGCCATAATCCAACAGGTGAATGCCATTCATCGTCAGCGGTTCTTCGCTAACGGTGTAGTAGCGTTTTGTGGGGGTGAACAGATCGACAAAGACGACCTGCTTATTCTCGCAAACCTTTCGCATCGCCTCGGTATAGACGGCCAGCTTTTCATTGTTCTCGGTGCCATCTGGAAGATGAGGGCTATACAAATTCTCATGGGCGATCGGTGAACAGACGACCAACCGCGGCGCGGACTCGACCATTGTATTTCTGGGCACGCATGTCATCGATCATCGCGGCCAAATTCTTCTCGAACTCGGGCAACTCATTTTCGCCACGCAGCGCTTCGTTGTACCCGAAGAAGCAAAAGACCACGTCGGCTTTGCATTTGGTCAGCCACTGATCGGCGTCACCAAAACTTTCGCTACGGGGACGCTTATTGACCTCGTCACCCGAGAATCCAAGATTCCGAAAACTGAGCTCTAGATCAGGATGGAGGGCCTGTAAGTAAGTCTCCAACCAACCGTGATGTTGCATTCGATCGGCGATTGTGTTGCCGATGATCGCAACATGATCACCCTTCCGAAGCTCAAGCTTCGTTTCTTGGGCACCAGAGCGGCCAGCTAAACAGGCGACAAAGGCAAAGAAGAACAGGATGGAACGAGAGTTCGACAGCAAATGGTTCACAGACGGTTCCTGGAAAGGTTGGTCGCAACAAAAGATGCGATTTTAGGTGGGCAAGGGATTCGAAAACGGTAAGCGGTCAGGGTCGAATGCGGCAGAACCGCAACCGGGGCATCAGTGACCTGCCAACGTGATTGATGCCCACTGAATGGGAGCCATCATTCTACACAATTCTCGATGGATTAGATTCGGTTGACGTATCGGTTGACGATGTTTTCCAACATCTCCTGGCGACCACTAGCATTGGGAGTCGCGTCCCCTTTTTCCAGCATGTAGGCCTCCAGGTCGGCCAAGCCGATGCCGCCCGCTTCGATTTTGGCTCCGATCCCTTCGTCCCAACTGCTATAGCGGGCGGAGATAAAGTCATCCAACGCCCGATCGGCGCGGATCGCCGCGGCAATCTTCAATCCTTTGGCGAACGCATCCATGCTGCCGATATGGGCATGGAACAAGTCGGCGGGCTCGAACGATTCGCGGCGAACCTTGGCATCGAAGTTCACACCACCGTTGCCGATACCGCCGTACTTCAAAATGTAGTACATCGTTTGCGTGGTCAGATAGTAGTCGGTAGCAAATTGATCCGTGTCCCAACCCAACAGCATGTCACCGGTATTCGCATCGATGCTGCCCAACGCCCCTTGCATTCCGGCATAGTCTAATTCGTGCATCATCGAATGACCTGCCAGGGTGGCGTGATTGGTTTCCAGGTTTAGTTTGAAGTGATCGAGCAAATCGTAAGTTCGCAGGAAGTTCAAACAAGCTGCGGCGTCGCTGTCATACTGGTGCTTGGTCGGTTCTTTTGGTTTGGGTTCGATCAGAAACTGACCCGTGAAGCCGATCTGTTTGGCATAATCGACCGCCATGTGAAAGAACTGACCTAAATGATCCAGTTCGCGTTTCATATCGGTATTGTACAGATTTTGATAACCCTCGCGGCCGCCCCAGAAAACATAGTTTTCACCACCCAGGCGATGAGTCACTTCCAGCGCCTTTTTGACTTGTCGCGCCTGCGTAGGCAAAGACATCTGCATTGCAGCTGGTCGCCGCACCATGCATGAAGCGAGGATTGCTGAACATGTTGGCCGTACCCCACAACAACTTGATGCCTGTCCGTTGTTGTTCTTGTTCCAACACGTTCGCAACCGCGTCCAAGTTGGCATTCGATTCAGCCAAAGACGCGCCTTCGGGTGCGACGTCACGATCGTGGAACGCGTAATAGGGAGCCTGCAGTTTTTCAAAAAGTTCAAACGCCGCCAGCGCGCGATTGCAAGCGTTTTCGACCGACTCGCTACCGTCATCCCAAGGACGAACCGCTGTTCCAGCACCGAAGGGATCGGCGCCAGTGCCACGGAAGGTGTGCCAATAGACGATCGAGAATCGAAAATGATCCTTCATCGTCTTGCCTTCGACCACCTCGTCGGGGTTGTACCAACGAAATGCGAACGGATTGTCGCTGCTGGGGCCTTCGTATTGAATGGTCGGAATATCTGGAAAGGCACTCATCGGCTGTCAGGCTCGTGCAGGGCTAGTGTTCAGAGACGGGAGTAGTATCCCGAGCCTACCGATGATCGACAACCGCCCAGTCGGTTCCAAACCAACGGTGCTTGAACCTGATCGTTGCCGACCTTTTAGCTGGAGGTGAACTTGATCAGCAACCAATCACCCAAGCGTGGAAAAGCGTGGCCGATCGACAGCATCAGTCGCAGGTAGCCGGGCAGCACGATATCGGGCACGCGTTTGTCGATGCACCGCATGACGGCGTCGGCAACTCGCTGCGGTGGAATTCCTTTCACCTTTGCGCCGCCGCCGGGAGCCGAAGCATGTGCGGGCAATTTATCATCCACCACTTCGCGATAGCGCTGGCCGGCGTCTTCGCGTTGGATCGGTCCCGGACTGACCAAGCCGACATGAACACCGACGGGTTTCAATTCCAATCGCATTTGCTGCGTCAATCCGGCTAGCGCGTGTTTGGCGATCGCGTAGCCGCCGATGTAGCGGGCTCCGACTTTGGAAGCGAGCGAGCCGATGTTTACGATCACACCCCGAGACTCCTTTAGCAGCGGTAGCCCAGCTTGGCAGCAGAGCAGGGCAGTGAACACGTTCTGGTCCAGCAACTCTTGGAGCCGGTCGGATTTCAGATCTTCAATCAAGCCGCGATCGCTGATCCCGACACAGTTGACCAGCACATCCAAGCGCAAGCCCTGAAATAGCCTCGCCTATTTGTGCCGCGTCGGTCACATCGCAGCGGAGGGCGATCACACTGTCGCCAAGTTGCTCGCCAGCCCGGTCCAGACGATCTTGATCGCGGCCAACGATGAGGACTCGATAGCCGTGAGATTGCAGGGTCCTGGCCACTACGAAACCCAATCCAGCCGATCCACCGGTCACCAAAGCAACGCGTTGCTGTTCAGAATTCATCAGGACGAGCCGCAGGCTGGAAATGGGAAAGAAATGTCGCTGCGATTCTAGCGACCCATTCGTGATTTCACCAACTGGTAGCCGACTATCAACCCCTGTTAGGATGCGGTGCCGATGGTAGGGCGACGCAGATCAGTTTCTTCCGACTTTCGAATTATGGAAATCCAATGTCTAGACCCTCTCTACAAGAAGCTTGTACCAAGATTATCGCCACGGTCGGACCGGCTTGCGATACCGTTGACAAGCTGTCGGAACTGATCGAAACAGGAGTGGATGTATTTCGCATCAATACGGCGCACGGAAATCGCGAGCAGCACGAACAAACGCTTGCCAATATCCGCGCGGCCTCGGACCAATGCGGATTCCCGGTCGGGGTCCTATTGGACTTGGCTGGGCCAAAAATCCGGCTGGGCCAGCTCAAAATTGATCCGCTGGACTGCGAACTGGGAATGAACATCAGTTTCATTCGAGGGACTGAAGCGAACGCCGACAACGAACTAACCAGCACCTACGATCGACTAGTCGATGAATTGGACGTGGGCGACCGCGTGATGTTGGCCGACGGAACGGTTGCGTTGCAGGTCACCAAGGTGACTTCCGATCGCGCTGATTGCCTGGTCACCGCGGCGGGACGCTTGCGCAGTCGCCAGGGCATCAATCTGCCCGGCGTCAAATTGTCGGTCCCGTCGATGTTGACGAGAGACGTTGAAAATGCAATTTGGGCGGCGAAAGTCGGAATCGATTTCATCAGCCTGTCCTTCGTTCGCAAAGCGGAAGACATCCACATACTGCGTAAGTTACTGAACGATCATGGTTCTAATGGGCTGGTGATTGCCAAAATCGAGAAGCCTGAGGCCCTGGAGAATTTGGAGGAAATCGTCGATGCAACCGACGGCGTGATGGTGGCCCGTGGAGACCTGGGCGTCGAGATCGATGTTGCCGAAACACCAATCGCGCAGAAACGAATCATCCGCGTCTGTCGTGCCAAAAACAAACCAGTCATTGTGGCTACACAGATGCTGGAATCGATGCATCAAAATTCAAGGCCCACGCGGGCGGAAGTCAGCGATGTGGCCAATGCGATTCTGGATGGCACGGACGCATGCATGCTAAGTGGCGAAACTGCGATCGGAGAACATCCCGCTAAAGCCGTCGAAACGATGAATCGAATCATGTTGTGTACGGAACGCGATATGCTGCGGCACAGTCAGAATCGGGACCGCTTCAGTACTCGGGTCCATCCGATCACAACAGCGGTCACTCGCGGCGCCACCGACATCGCCGAATCGATTCAGGCAAAGCTAATTGTGATCGCTACACGAAGTGGAAATACCGCATGGGTAAAAAGTCAAAGCCGCAGTCGCATTCCCACACTTGGTGCTAGTGATTCTGCCGAAGCGATTCGGCGGATGAATTTGTTTTGGGGAATCAAACCGATTCGAGCTTCACAAGTCGAAAACCCGTTTGCGTTTCGTAGCGAGATCTGTCAATGGGGACGCGAGCACGCCCATGTCGAAGATGGTGATCACATCATATTTGTGACCGGTACGGGCGTCATCGAAAAGGCTCACAACCTAATTGTGGTACATACCGTTTAATTGTCGTACATACCGTCGCGCAACCGCTTTCGTAGCTGGATCCACAATGAATTTGGGAACCGCATCGTAGTGGTCGCGAACTCTGCTTCCGAATTGTGCCGAAACGTGCTCTAGCCGGTTTCGAAGATCACCAGAGTCACCTCACCACATAACGACGCCGGCGAATCGGCGGTGTCAATCAACTGCACATCGATCTGGTTTTGCCCCTTCAACAGATGGGTCACTTCCACATCGACTGAATCCGCACCGATCTCTAACGGTTGACCGTTAAGCGATACAAACTCTAGCTGTCCCGACCAGCGGTCAATCCTCAAGTGAACACTCGATTGATCATCCAAGCCGGTGGGAGAATTGAAACGTCGAACGTACCGAAAGGTTGATTTGGCGGATTCCGAGGGTACGATTGTTTCAGGAACATCGATGCGGCTGATCTGCTCGCTTCCAATACGAGTCTTTTCCCACGGTCGGCGCAATCGGATGGTGTGCATCATTCATTCAAATAGCGGAACCAACCCACAAAAAAACCCGTTGGTGCTGCCAACGGGTTTCCGAATCAGCGGTTCAAAGCTAGTTGTCAAAGCTAGTTGTCAAAGCTAGTTGTCAGAGCTAGTTGTCTATGCCGGCAAGAATCTGATCGATTGCGGCTTGGAAACCTTCTACCGAATCGACGTCTTGACGAAACGTCTGATAGGGCAAGTCATCCAATCCACCAAACAAACGCATGGTCAAGCCATCAGGACCGGCCAGAGCCTGTTCCTTGGGGACGAGTGCCGAGACAACATCACCATTCTCTCGCAAGACGGTTAACAGAGCGGCATCCGTCTGAGAACCTTCAATCGATCGAACGTCAACGAATCTGGCATTGTCAAAGCCCTCTCCGACCATGATGAAGTTGGACGCTCCATTGGCACCCAGCGACACCAAAGCGCCTTCACGCCCACCATTGCTGATTGCTGCAACAGTTTGTGCCGAATTCAGGTAGGTTCGTGCCAGAATATCATGGGCGCTGGTGGCTTCCGGCGTCAGTCCCAACACGGGGATATTCATGTCGTCGAATGTGGATCCTCCTGATGGCCCCACAGTGATTGACATGGGAGCCATGGGGTCCTGAATCACATTGGGAAGCGGATCATAGCTCACCACATAAGATCCAGGCCCCACATTGGCGAACTCGTACTTTCCGTCTAAATCGGTGACGGTCGTCAAAGTCATGTCCCCACTGACCAGCCGGATCGCAACGCCACTCAGACCTTGTTCGTTTGAGTCTTTCATGCCATCGCGGAAGGGAGTTGCCCCGTCCACAACAGCACGCATGTTTTCAATGCGATCGACGAAGACATGTCCACTGACCACCGACGGCACGAAATCGACCACGGTCACATCGACCGTTCCATCGTCCGTGTCAGTACCATCGCTGATCGAATAGTTGATGGTGGTATCGCCTGAAAAACCGGCGGCCGGCGTGAAGACAATCGTGCCGTTAAAGGTGACCGACCCAGCTGCCGGATTGGAAAGCGAAGCACTCGCGATGGAAAGCGTTTGATCTTCTCCCGAACCGGCATCAGCGTCGGCAAGCACGTCAATGGTGACTGGACCGCCGTTGGTAGAGACTTCCAAATCATCGACCATCCCGGTCGTCGGCGGGTCGTTGCGGCCATCAATGGTCAGCGTGATCGTTTGATTGATCGCGCCCTGGCCGTCAAAGATTTCGTAACTGAATACGGCACTGGCCGAGGTCCCAGCGGTCAGGGATCCATTGGCCCCCGGCGTGACGCTGAGCGTATTGCCGACAATCGAAATTCCGGCTGCGGTGCCAGATGTCCGCGTCAAATTTCGAACGCTTAATGTATCGTCATCGTCGTCGGTTGCCCCGAACAACAAGGCGTTCTCGGAAATCGTCGTCGGTGCGTCGTCTTCATCGAACGTTTCGCTTAGTGGCCCAGCCACGTCGGGAAGACTGTTTGGACCGGCTGTGATATTGATCGTGACCGTGCCGGTGTCGGTCAGAGCGCCGTCTGGGCTACCGTCCGTGATCACATAGGTAAAACTATCGGTACCGACAAAGTCTGTCGGTGGGTTGTAGGTCAAAACTCCGTTCTGATCCAAACTGGCATTTGGGTTCAGCGGATTGTTGACGATCGAGATCGATAATGTGTCTCGCGAAATTTCGTTGGCCGGGCCGACGGTATCACCGTTCAGTAAGGTTGAAAACGGGATTGTCAGCGAAGTGTTCTCGGGTGTTGATAATGTCTCGTTATCGGCAACCGGAGCATCGTTGACCGGATTGATGGTGATCGCAAGGGTGCCGGTCGAACTACCACCCGAATTGGATGCGGTGTACTCGATCGTGTCGGCACCGAAGTTATCGACGTCAGACGGCGTGTAAGTCAGCGTAAAGTTCGGCCCAGCACCAATGGTGGCTGTCCCCAATGAGCCTTGGCTCGATACGGTCACACTCGTTGGCGCGCCCCCACCCAAGAGCGTGGACAGATTCAGTACGCCGGTGGACCCTTCATCAAAGGCCGGAACCGTACCATTTGCAGCAGTCGGCGCGTCAACGGCTTGGGCACTGACATTGATCGTCACGGTCGCAGTATTGGCACTGTCAACGGTGCCATCGTTGACCCGATAGGTGAAGGTATCATTGCCAGTAAAACCACCACCAGGTGGCGTGTACTGAATACCGCCAGCGACTGCGGTGATCGTGCCGTTGTTGGCCGAAGTCGAACCCACAGGTATGGCCGTTAGCGGGTCACCGGTTTCATCCGCTGCACCCGGATTATCGTTTGCCGTTAGCTGGGCATTCGTCAGCGTGATCGAATTACCAGCGACCACCTGGAATGGACCAGGATCGTTCACTGCCACCGGAGCATCGTTCACCGGATTGATCGTTACGGTGATCGATCCTGTGGAACTGCCGTCATCGTTGGTTGCCGTGTAGCTAATCGTGCCGTTCGTGTTCTCGTCGGAATCGACAGGGGTATAAGTCAGTGCGAAGTCGGGACCAGCACCCACGTTGACAGTACCAGGCAGGTTCACCGATGAAGCGACGACCGTGTTCGGTACACCGCCAGTTAACAATCCCGACAGATTCAACGTACCTGTCGAACCCTCGTCAAACGCGGGCATGGATCCGTTGGCGGCAATCGGAGGATCGCTACCGTTTGGATCAATCGCATTGATGATCAACGATGCGTTGCCATTGTTAAGCAAATCGGCGTCGCCCGGCCTCTCGATAATCACACTTTGATTGTTGATCGGGACGCGGTCATCCTCACCGTAGATCAGAATTGCCTCGGTATTCTCTCCGTCGTCAGAGTTAGGAAACAGATCGATTTGAAAATCTGTCACGGGTTGTTCAATGACGACGCTGAAGCTGAAGGCATCGAACGGCCCGGCCGGGTATTCCAAGGCCGGGATCAATTGCGGGATCCCTCCACCCTGGCTGGGGACTCCACCAATGCCTTTGACGGCCGAAAATCCGGTTGCCGAACTGAATTGGCCGGCGTTGTTGGAATTGTAAAATTGCTCGCCGAACAGATTCTCGGAGCTTTGTTTGAATGTTCGACTGAAAGTATTGATGTTGAATGGAATGGCGTCGGGATTGAATTGCTGTTGGCCACCGACGTCGATGAACGGATCAATCGCCGTGGTACTCGTCGCAATATTCGCAACACCATCAGCTTCATTGACTTCGATCGTAATGTTGGGCAGATCAAGATCGGCCAGTTCCAGATCGGTCCAGTTGATTTGAACCCCAACATCGTCGGCTCCGATTCCCTCAGGCGACGAAAGGAAGTACTGGTCGTCGGTATAGCCGAACGCACTCAAAGCTTCCCGAATCGCACCGCCCACTGTGATTGAATTGGCGTCGGTGAGGTATAGGTGGTGGCTCCGGAAATGCCCGGTGGACTGTTGGGAATGGTGATCGTGTAGGTCGTGCTCAGACGTTCTGTAAAACTGAGGCCTTTGATCGCCTGGTCAACAACCAATTGCTGCGTCTCCAACAAAACCGGCCTGATCACATCAGCGGAGCTGGTGACCAGGTCAACGATCAATTGAAATGCACCAGACGATCATTCTCGAAGCGTAAATCTTCATAGCTGACCTCGATGTCAAAGATCTGCCCCACCTCGACGTTCACTTCACCGTTGCTGTTGACAGCAATCAGATCGTTGTTGAAGCCTGGTGCTCCGCCCGGCGCGACCCGCGGCTGACGAGCCGTCAGCAAGAGTTCGACCAGCGGATCCTCCATCCCCTCGCCGCGACCAATCGCGTTGATCACGCTCAATGCATCGGCAGCCGTAATTTCGTTGTCACCGTTGACATCGTAAAACATCCGATCGTCATCGCCGGACGGCTGCTCGGATTCACCACGTCCGAGATAGTTGATCACACCCAACGCATCGACCGCCGAAATCGAACGGTCATTGTTGACGTCAAACTGGTTCCACGGATTGTGGTTCTCCAAGACACCTGCCGCTAACAATTCACGCCGCTCAAGTGCTTCGGTGCTTAGTCGGCGCTGCGTGCGATCCAATCGACGACTCCGCTGGGCACGAAGCGATGGGTCCGAAGACCGATTGCGATAGCGACGAATCAGGTTGCGCAGATTTTTCATCTGTATTCTCGGGATGATTCAATGAAATCGTGATGGATCATGGCTGCCAGCCAAACAGGCTCGCGGCAGCCGTGGGGCGGCTCACCAATACCGCAAATCGTTCCGGCCGATTGCCGGTGACGGATGCGACGCGCAGTAACGCTTGATTAGTGAACCTATCTTATCTGGATCCCCTGTTTTATCAACAATATGGGGAGTATTCCTTAGTCTTGGGACAATCGGCACGGCCTTTAGACCTCAAAACCGGCAAATGGTTCCTTGAAATCTCGATCAAAGTCCGCACCAAGTTCGGTTTGGGGGGGTTGATCAGCCTTGCCCTCGGAGCCATCGGCAGAATCTTCAAAATCTGTTGGTCGGACTCTTTGTAAATGTTCCTGCCGACGAGGCATGAACATGGTTTCGGATTCTAGGGTGACGATGTCGGTGGCCCTAACGTCTGTATCGGCCGGGTCGCCCCCGGTACTTTCAACACCAACCGCACTACCCGCAAGGTTCAACATTGGACCCGTTTTCAAGGCGGAAACACCCCCATCAAAATCGGATTGACCCTCAGAGTCACCCCGACCAAGAAAGTTGATCACCAGGAGCGCGTCGAGTGCGGAGACAATGCCGTCATTATTGACATCAACATCAAATCCGTCAGTTTCACCCGGCTGCAGAATTCGCTGCGAATTGCGTCCGAGGTCATTGATGATCACCAGCGCGTCGAGCGACGTAACTCCATCCTGACCATTGGCATCCTCTGGCAATGCGGCGTTGTGGCGGATGCTGTCAACCAGTTCCACATTCGACATCACGAAATCGCTCGACCCACCGGACACTTCAAAACTAACGCTTGAATTCTCAAACTGGTGAATCACTCGTTCGGGTACGAATTCGGCCATGTATTGCCCATCGGCAAGGTTTTGAAAGCTCCACGATCCGCCGGGATCGGTGACGAAAGTATCAACGATTCCAAACGAAATCTTGCGGAAGCCGACTTCCGACTTGGCATGGCCAGACGCCCGCACGCTGACGATTCGTCCTTGCGGATCGTTCACGGTGATCGTTTCAACTTCACCAGTCGCCAAGGCGTGGCTGGTCGCGCGGGTAAGCAGCTGCCCCTGGGCATCAAAAGCTTCCAAACGTCCAAAACCGCCGTCGTGAACGCCGACCACATCCAACGTGACCTGGCCGACTGGCTGGTCGAATTCCGCGCCCAAGGTGATTTCACCAGACCACGCTTCGGACCATCGATTCGGAAGGGGGTCGTAGTGATAAAAGACGGCTTGAGCACCGGCGTCTGCCGAGGTGAACGCGCCCGCGTTGGTATTCAAACCCTCGCCGTTGACGGTGATCGTGACACCAGCAAGCGAATCAGACAGGAATCCGTCGGGCTGTTCCCCAGCATCGACGTGACCACGAAACAATGGTGATCCATCGGCATTACGAACGACAACGGTCGCACTTTCCAAGGCAATTTCGTTCGCACCGCGTTGCTGATCATTGTTCGCATCGATAAAGGCCAACCCAGCCACGCTGGCCGCCGTGAGTGCCGGCATGACCGGAGTCCCGGTAAGGATCTCGCTGACCACTCCGGTGTTCGAATCTCGTGCCCGCCACTGGATCGTGTCGAACGATTGTTCAATCTCCATCAAGATGTCGAATTCGACCACCTGTTGATCGGGAACTGCGGCGTCGATCCAGTCTCCATCGTCTAGTCGGTACTGAATCTGACTAACGCGATTGAATGTAATGTCGCTCTGGGGGCCAGCTGAGTTCCGATTCATCAAGGGAACAGCTGACGCAGAACCGCTGAAGTGGTACTCCGAAGTTTCAGGATCAAAGTAGCCGCTTGCCTGGAGATCCAAGGGAACGTCCGCAACGTCAAACACTCCATCGCCGTCTGTATCTTGCCAACCGACGAAGGCCAGTGTCGATGCGGGACTGATGCGCTGATCGAAGGCTTGCTCCAGCGGCGTGAAGCCACGCATGATGCTGATTTCCTGTTCGAAGTTCTCTGCTGGATTGTCGGCCGCATTCAGTGCATTGCCGTTGTAATACCCGCGCTGGTCCTGCCAGGATGCGCCGAACAGGTATTCATCCATTGCCCAAAAGATGTGGCCAAGTTCATGGGCGAAGATTTCGGCCGTCCGTGTTGAGGGAACAACCATGAACAATCCGCCCGGGAAAGCGAAAGCGCCACGGTGTCCGGGTCCTGCCGCAAACTGGCGATCCTGATCATCCGACGAATCGACGACAAAAATGGTGAACGCCCAATCGGTCCCATGAAGGGTTCGCTGATCCTGATTGAACCTGCGCACACCCTCCTCGATGGACGTGGCGTCGGCGTAGCCCTGGTCAATGACAAACTCGGTGACGTAGTTGACGAAATCCTGCGCCATTGCGGTCGATCGGCTCGTATCTGGTTTCAAAAGGGTCTTCAACGAAGGTCGTGTTGACGTCGAATTCCAACGAATGCACCGTGTTGAAAGTGTCCAGCGTATCGACCCACCAGTCGAGTCCCGCATTCAGTTCGACCATCACTTGATCGATCTCGTCCAGGCCCTGTTGGTCGGTCTCCTGGGACCAGTTTTGAGTCTTTGGATCGATTTGACCGTTGCTGTCAAAAAAGACCGGGGTCACCGAAACGGTCCCCAACAGAAACTCGCCAGTATCGAGTGGTGTTACGCCCAGGCCACCGGCAGCCAGCAATTGCCGATGCTCCAATTGTTCGAAACGGACCCGTTGCGAACGCATTTTGGTGCGTTGGCGTTTGGATCGACTGGATCGCCGGCTACTCGCCACTGAACGGTACGTCTAGGAGATTAGGAATGACCCGTACGGTCTGAAAACTCAAACGCTACGGTCTGTAAACAGTATCGGGGCATCGATCGCTTCGACCTGCGGCACGCCCGTTCCATCCGGAGAACCTTGGTTAGTCGGCAAACTTTCGCCAACCGGCCTAGACATTCGGTCCCTTAAAGTGAACGAAAAACCTGGTCCACAGGATTGTCTGTCTGTGGAATGCGTGAATCCGCAGTAGATTCCGCAATCGAATCGACAATCGAATCGAGTTCGACAATCGCTGGTCGATCGAAGACGCTGGATTGCTGATCGCCGAGTTTCTGTGCCGGCGGATCAATTGTAGTCATTTGTTCACTTTGACCGCTACGCTCCGTTTCGGATCGACCGATCCATTGGTCTCCGATAATGGTCGCACCCGAGGCGAGTACACCGTCACCGACCGCGACAAATCCAGAGGCGACTTCAACTCCCGTTGCCGGCGCCTCACCTGAACCCTGTATCTCAGCCAGTCTGTTGATGACTTGAAGTGCGTCCAGAGCCGAAATCAGTCCGTCGCCGTTGACGTCCGGATAGACGGGCAAGTCGGCGGGCAGCGGTGGCAATGACAAATCGATTTCGTCGCCACCATTTCGACGCATCGCGTTGATGATCTGCAGCGCGTCGAGGGCCGAGACAAAGCCACTGTTATTGACGTCAAAGCGACCGATGTTGTTGCCGGAACCGTCGAAGATCGCGTTGGGGTTTTGGAACGGATTGTTGCCAACGATGATTCGATAGTCCTCGACTTCGCCGCTTTCCGCTTCGCCGGAGGGACCGAGCAACGGATTCTCGCTGGGCCGGAACAGGCGGAATCGAGCGTAAGTTTCGCCAACGGTTGCACTGCCGGGAACCGACAAAGGAATGGTCAGCTGGCCTTGAGCTGCGGCACCGAATTGTACCGAGGAGACGACGATCCTTTCCGTCGGTTCGAAGATGCCGTCGGCATCCCAATCAAACCAGGCATTGATCTGGAATGCGTCGCCGCTGCCGTTGGTGACGTTGATCACGACCGAAGAATCAAAACCGGGTTCTAGATTCGTTGAAATTTGTATGCCGTTGTCATCATCTCCATCGACTAGTTTTGCCTCGGCATCGGCAGAAACTGTTGCCGTGCTACCGACCGGTGCCAACGCGAACGTGGTATCGACACCGTGGCGGGCCGCGTCATCGCCGACCGAGGACGCATAGGGTGCATCACCATAGTCTTGCCCACCGCCGACAAAGATCGTCAGCTCGGTACGCCCATTGGCCTGGTTGCTTTGCACTTGGTTGCCGACCTGATCACTGATCGTGACGGTGTCGGCGGCTCCAACGCCACTGATTCCGTTGCTACCTTCCAAGAAAATGCGTGAACCGAATACGGTTGTAACGACACCCGGCAAACCTTGATCGCCGATCAGATCAGCAATCGTCTGCACCGTTTGCTCACTGCTCCGATTCACATCAATCACAATCGGTATTGTGGGACCTTGGCCAGGGGTACCAATCGGTACCAATGTTGACTCTAGAGGATCGACGGCATACGTAGCGTCCCCGCCCAAGAACACGCGGCCAAATCCAGCGTTAACCGGATTCAAACCCAGTCCCGCACCGGCGACGGCACGAAAGATTGCATCGGCGACGCTATCAAGGTTCGTTATGTCGGCAGGCGTAACAGCAACAGCCCCAATCGTTTCGAGCAAACCATTGGTATCAAATTCGAATGTCACTGCCTCGGCAGCTCCACGTCGGATCGTAAACGTCTGCCCATCCGTAACGGTGTCGGCAACTGCGGTGCCGTCGTTGGGAACCTGAATTCCAAAACCGATGGACGTCCCGATTGATCCATTGACGCGAACGTCCGTCGATTCAGTCGTCACGCTTGCGAGTGGATTCGATCCAAGGAATTGCACACCAGTTTCTGTAGCGATCGCGACAATATTCAAGCCTGATCCATTGACCGCCGCTGCCAAGGCGATCCCGATTTCCGGTACACCATCAGTTTCCAGAATCGAAACCGGAACATTCGTTGGACTGAACAGCAGGTCGTTATCCAGTTCGAAGGTCAGCGTTGATGTTCCATCAAAGACATCGATCAGCAATCCGTCAGCATCCTCAGCCTCAATCGTGGTGGACGTTGCACTCAGGACGATTCCAGTTTCGAACTCGAATCGATTGATCGTACCCGACGCATCGACGACCCTAAGCAGATCTCCGTCAGAGTAGTCCTCACCGTCAAGTGCTTGAATGATGGCGTCTTGAGCATCGACCATCCGAATCACGTAGGTAGACTCCTGCTCCCAAACACCGGCGATCGGAGTCAGCCGAAACACGTTTGTACTTGGGTTGTAGCCAAAGCGATAATCGACGCCTTCGACCAACAGCACACCGTCCTTCAACAACAATACGGAATTGCTGATCACAGTTCGATCGTCAATTCCCGTCCCAGGGACCACGTCCGCCGGAGCCAGTCCATCAAGCAATTGAACCTCAAAGAATTGCGGCGCTTCGGTGTTCACCGTCGCAACCCCGGCCGTCACGCCAAGATTCTCTGCTAGCGGCGACAACAGCACGACACGAGGACCAACCAGATCGCCGCGATCCGATGCACCACGATCCTTGAAGACTCGTTCGCCTAAACCGCTTGGCGGTTCTACATTTGGATCATCGATTCGCAACTGACCACTGACATCGATTCGCGGTGCAATGATTGGTGACGGTGGCAAGCCCAAAGGATTCTTTACTGTTGTCAGACTGGATCGATCTTCCAGCGAATCCATTGCGCTGTCGATGATCGACGACCCGGCGGCCGGAACAAACACCAAGTCGCCGGCCCCAAAGAAGACAACCTCTGAATCTGACAATAGTTGGGTGAACTGCCCCAAGTCGGTACCGGCAGGAACATTCACGTTGTTTCGATAGAACGAATTGCCACCTAGAATTGGTAGAGTATCAGCGTCGTCGATCTGCAGTCCGATGTCGGAATTGGCGACCACATTGTTCAACAGCGCCGGACTTGCGTTTCCAGTCAGCTCGACACCCGTTCCGGCGGCAAAGAATCTTTCGACAGGAACTGTGCTGAGCGCTCCGACGGCGTCGATATCAGCGCCGATCGGCCCGCTGGTTGATGAACCTTGGCGCAAATCTGTCAATCGCACAAATGCGAATTGATCTTGCAAACCAAATCCAAATGCATCCAGATCGACTGTGTTGGCCAATCCTCCGACGATGCCAACGTCAAAGAAATTGACACCATCGCGACTGATCTCTACTCGAACCGATTCGATTTCGCCGGATTCAAAGACGATCAAGTCTGCTGACGCGTCGCCACTACCAGTCAACAAGTTGTTGGTGAACTGCAATGTGATCGTACCGCCGGATCCTAGTGAAACCGACAACTGGCTATCAACCGGCTCAGGCCCCAGCCCATTGCAATCAGGAATCCCAAGTGCCGCATCGGAATTCAGATGAGTCGAACCGGGCGGCGTACCACCTGCTTCGGGGTTGTAACTGACGACAGCATCGGCAAAGGAGATCGCACCTTGTGGGAATAGCACGCCCGAGAATTCTTCTGGAGGCGCTTCGATACCTTCAGCGATATCCCCGCCAATGATCGAATTGTTGACGATTCGATCGAACGCAATCGGATCGCTAGCCGTATCGTTGGCCCCCGTAGCGATACCGTTGATTTGCAGCCCACCAACTTCGTTGAAAGCGAGCACATTGCTCTGAATCACAACCCCCGGTTTGATCTGCTCGGTATTCAATTCGACCAAGTTGCGCTGATAGCGAACAATGGATTGCGTGGTCTGTCCGGCAACATCGGCGGTCAGGCCGTGCGAAATCACAATCCCATGTTCACTGTTGAACAAAAACCGACTGTTTTCAACAATGATCACACCCTGGGCATCACGTGCGCGATTCTGGTCTCCACGTAATTGGCCAATGGTGACCGATGCTAACGCGCCGCCCAAATCGGTTACCAACACCGCTCCGGAAATGTTGATGTTTGGATTGGTCGTACCGTCAACACCATTGGCGACAACGGCCGAAACGTCGATCAGATTCTGTACGTCCCGACTTTGAATGGCATCGACGATACGAACCGCGACTTCAGCGGCAGTTTGGGACCGGACGATCCCGGTATTCGGGTCCTCAAACTGCAATGTGAAGGGAACACGAACCCGACCCGGTTGAACCGAAGTACCAGATTCCTCCAAATCAAACTCGAACAAAATGGTGGCGCGGCCATCATCGATAGAAAAGGTTGCTCCGTCGCGTAGTTCAGCTGCCGAGCGTGCGGTTATCGAGCCTGCATCGGCGAGACGTTGGTTTGTATCAAAAGCACGGAACTGAGTTGAATTGTTCGTTTCGACATACTCGCTGGCATCCCGAATTTCAACTTGATAGGTCCCGACCGCCAAGGCACTGGTTGGGTCATTCGGCGTCGGGATGAAGGTCGCGCGTCGGTAATGAAATTGCCGTCAACAGCGTTTGAGCCCGTCGCAATTTCGCCGCGTTCCGCAAAGCCAATGATGAAATCATCAAGATAGACTCCTTCAAATTCATTCTGAGCGGTACCCGCCGCGGCTCCCGCGGCAAACTCGTATCGAGTCGATTCATCGACAAAGGGTCCCGGGTCTTGAACAAACAAGCCCCCCAATCGCAATGAAGTTCCCGTTTGCGGAACCAAATCCGTGTCTCCGCCAGCAAATCGATTGGCGATCGCTTGTTGAACCGCGGCAGCGACTTCCCTGGCCGACATAAACTGGCTGACCTGGATTCCGATCGTATCCGGCGATCCCGTTGGCTGTTGAATCTGGAATAGGGTTGCCGGAGTAGCAGTGATCGGTAGCGTCGCACCCTGGAATTCAACAGCATTTCCGTTCGCTCCCAGCGTTGTCACTGAAAGCGTTACGGTGTAGCTAGATTCATCATCTACGTCGCCTGGAACAACGGTTGAAATATCGTTTGGATCATACAAATCGTTCCCGGCTCCACTGATGCCGATAAAGATCGTACCGGTTTCGGCAGCCGTATGAGATACGGTACCGGTGGCCGGATCAACAACGACCGGTAACTCAGATCCATTTGCGTCGAAGAAGCGAATTGTGGGATCGCCGACACCAGCACTCAGCACCTCCACGTCGATCTCGATCACTGTGTCTTTGACAACGGTCAGTCGAGACAAGTCAACGTCATCAACGTTGGTTACTTCACCTGTATCCTGGTCGATCGTTCCTAGCCGACCATCACCAAAAATCGTGGCGTTGCCGCCGGTGTACGGCAGAGCGGAAGCCGTGATGATTGTATCGTTTCGCCCGATCTGACCAGGAATATCCTCGGCATCAGAAAAATTCACACCTGAGATCGTTGGCACGGATCCGCCCAACGGCAACACGGCCCGGGCAACCGCGGCGGCCACATCCGCGCCACTTAGATCCGACAGCGTCGTGCCGACCGGTTCAGTCGCCAGCAGGTCGATGGCGACTTGCCCAGGCCCGATAGTGCGTGTGCCATTATCCAAGACGTACTCCTGGCCTTCGATCACGATCACCGCCACTTCGCTGATGTCTTGATACAGATCAGCAAGTTGTGGACCGGACGGGAAGGATACAGTCGGGACAAACTCCAGTTCGAATCGTTGATTTCCGCCGCCGGGACTCGTCGATTGAAGCGTGAATTGCCGATCGAGCGACGTGGCCAGCACCTCGCCGCTGACGACTCGCAATCCGTCCGACGTCGTCTGCGTCGTTCCTGAGGTTGAAAACTCAATTCGCAATCGTAGTCCCGACATCTCCGCGAAGTCGTCAAGTGGCACGCGGGCCTGACGCCAGGTATCGTTTTGTGAAAGGGTCGTATCGTATAGCTGTTGAACGTCTGTATCGACGTCGTCCAAAAGGTCGGGATCGTCGAATTCGTCGTCCGTAGTTCCAACACCTATTCGTAGATTGTTGGTCGCGACCAGGTGTTCGCTTCCATCCGGCGTAATGACGTGAACTCGCAACGCGTCTGAACCGTTGGATCCTTGTGTTTGCATGAAGTAGTTGAAGTACAACACCGGCTGATCAGCAGCCGAATAGCCGGCCAGACTAAACGGATTGCTTTCGACCACGCCGTGCGCCCCACCCGGGAGGTTATACGTGTCTTCAATTTGCTGACCGTCTTGGCGTGGATTCAGAATCACCCCATTGATGTTTCTATTGACCGGCAATTCGCCAGCTGCGTAGTTTGCCGCGAAGGCCCCGGTTTCAAAGGTGAAGGCCAGACTATTTCCGCCTTCAACGGGAACGCGAGTTCCATTTTCCAATGGATCGATGCCGTGTCCGGCGTCTGTGCCGCGCTGTCCGGTAACATGAAACAGGTTGTAGTCCAGCGTGCTAAAGTCCATTCCCGACGCCCCGGCAATGCCCGTCGAGATTGAAGTCCTTCCGCCCGCAAAAATTGGCTGCAGTTCGCCAGCCAAATTGAACGCATAGATGTCTCCAGCATTGGTAATTCCAAACAGCATTTGCTGCAACTCACCGCCGTTGACACTGTCGGGCCCCGATCTTAGCGCGGTAAAGGTTACATCAAGCCCAACCAACTGGGTTGCGGTGGCGACCGGATCCGCGATGCTTGAATTGTTGCCGTTGGAACCGGGTACGGTTAGCCGACTTTGCGGAACGGTGAATAAGCCACCGATATCACTCAACGCGTAGAGCGTATTTCCAACCAGTTCAATGCCGACGATTCGACCACCCGTTGCTTGGGCGCCACCAATCAAGTTACCGGTCGTCGTTACCGTTCCACCATCGATCAACAATGAATTTTCGGTGCTGCCTGCTTCGTCGACTGAGACGCCACTTAACGTTCCCGCCGCCGTAGCCGCATCGATTGCGTCCGTAAATTTCTGTCGAATGACGTTGACCGAATCACCAGGACTGATTTGGATTTGCACGTTTCCAGCCAACACTCCCGGAACACCATCACGGAAGAATCCGGTTGTTAGAACTGCGTTCAAAGGATCTACGGAAACAGAACCTGCTGTCGGCAAAGCGATCTGTGTACCGACACGATCCGTGACAATGCCTTCGGCCGTGATCAACGTCTCCAAAATTGCCATCAATTCATCTGGCGCGATCGTTTCGTTGACCAATATTTCGGTTGCCGCTGGATTGAACAGCAGGTCGTTTCCGATAGATGCCACGCCTGGACCATCGATAAGGAGCGAGGTCGGTTCGCCGTCGAAGTAAACTTCATCTTCAAACGAATCTGCGTCGATGCCTGGGAACCGCAAATTGATCTCGTTCACCAGGTCAGCGGCGATCGCAGCAACGGATCGGGCCGCGCCGGTGCCAGTCAGAATTGCCACCGGGGCGTTGCCAGGGATCGGCGTATTGGTGCCAACGAATTCAAATGTCCTTGAAGTACCGGCGAATTCGATCGTGATTGTCGTCCCGACCGCCAGCGCTCCGCCGGGAACAGGATTGCTTAGCTGTAGACGAGTTCCAGTGTTGAATTCGAAGACGGACCCATCGATCGTCAGCGTGTCACCGTCGCGCACCGGGGCGGTGTCCGCAACAATCGTAAATCCCTGCTCCAATTCGAATGTCTGTTCGCCACCACCGATCGCCGTGATCGTAAATGTGTCGCCATCAGCCAAACCGGGAACAATGATGCCGTCGTTGTTTCGAATCGAAGCCGCGCTGATGCCCAGTCGCGAGAGCGAGCTGACTTCGTTAACATCAATTTGACCTAGTTCGCGTGGGGACGTACCGGCCCCAGCATCAAATTGGTTGGGATTGGTATAGATCGGTCCTTGAACCAGCCCCGTTACCTCGTCGAAAGCGTAGAGAATGTTATCGGTGTACTGCAGACCGCTCGTTGGTCCGACTCGATTGGCAACGAAGTATCCCGTTTCGTTTCCTTGGAACGCGGCAATCGTGATCGCATTGACTTGCAAACCGGTGTCGCTGTTGACGTCCAGGGAGCCGTCATCAGGCGGAGTGATAGGATTTTGATGGAAGGTTGTGATTCCAAGTCCACCAATACTAGTCGTGGTCGCGTCGGAAGTATCGATCCTGACATATTGAGTCGCAGCATCTGAAGCGATCGGACCGTTGTTCGTGTAAGCAAACAACTCGCCATTCGCGTGGAAAGCTATTTCGTTGATTCCCTGTGCGGTAGCGAATCCCCCTAGTGCATCGACATAGCTTTCGCCAGTGAACGGATTGACCAAGTGCAAAGTTGACCCGGTGTTGACGTACAACAAGACGTCGTCAAGCGAGTAAGGAATGATGGATTCGGAATCAAACAGCAATGGCACGATCGGCGCTTCCGCCGTTCCGCCTCCAAAGGATCCAATTCTATCTTCGGCAATTCGGATCACAGAATCGATCGGCTCCAATCGCAACAGCGGATTCGCCGAATCGGTATTAAAGAACTGGTCCAATGGCAAAGGAACTTGCTGTTGATTGGAAACCGCGATGAAGTAAGTTCCCTCAACCAATTCAGCCGCACCGATATACGGATCATTGGTTCCGGCGCTGCCACGACTCAGATCGGTGGTACTGTTCGACTGTCCGGTGGTCGGCAAGTCGTCAGAAATATTGCTGTCCCCGCCCGCGAGTATCAATTCTCCCGCCGAGTTGAAGACATAGAAGGCCATATCGGCTCGGGCGAATCCGCTCGCATAGTCGAGGTCAAAAACGGTTGATAGATGCAGCGGTGTCGCGTCGGCGACCAAGTCTTCGTACTGGATTTCGAACTGATACCAGTCAACATCTGTCGCACTGCTCAATTCACCGGCAAACGATTTGGCCAATCGATCGCTTTGTAGTGGCCCCGCTTCTACGAGTCCTTGATCATTACCCGCACTTAAGTAGCCAAGTCTTTGCGCCGTGGCTCGTATATCGTTGTCAACCGCCACTTCATAATCTTCGCCAATCAATGGCGAATGCAGGGGTTGTCCGATGATTTGCAAGCCATCGGTTGCGTAACGAACATCTGCGTAGCGGATTTGAGTGCCCGCGAATTCGTCCAGTTCGCCAAGGCGGACCTGCAGTTGATATGCGCCTTGGGAGAGACCGTCTCGCACACCGCCGGTCAGGAAATCCGTTGGATCCAGCGTATTGCTACTGCGAACACGGACGTGATACAGATTGCGGGTTCCATTCTCGCCAGGCAGGACAACCCTCATCCCGGCGTCCTTTTCATTGGTCGTATAGATATCTTGAAGTTGCGACTTGGCAAATTCCTCAGCCACCGACGCCGAAACCGTTGCACCAACGACTCCCAGCGTGTTGACCTGGACCAGTGGAATGTTCTTCCCGACGAACTGATCCGGATTAAACTCCAGCTCCAATACCAAGTCGTTACTGCTACTGCTAGCGACTCGGGTTATCGTGAAATCGCCGAGCTCCGGAAAGGTTGATCGCAAAGCATTACCGACCGCCACGGCGGGCATGGTTTGCAAGTCCGCGACTTCGACCACGACAAAATTCGTTGCGGTTGAAATCTTCAAGGCAACCGTGCCACCGGTCGCGTCGAAGATCGATTCGCTAAAGTTAATCTTTTGTGTCGGCAAACGTTCTGCGACAACCGATAGTGGTTGAACAGCACCAGGGTTGATCACGCCGGCTCGCGCGAACAACGCCGACGAATCTGTCTCTGCCAACAGAGAATCATTGGACGCGGCCAAAACAATGCCGTTGGCGTCGATCAACTCGACGACTGAGTCAAGTTGGTTACCGGTCAGATCGATATCGAACCAGACCTCGGTACCGCTTTCAGCTATGAACGAGTAGACATCCAAATCGTCCTTGGTTGTGATTGCACCATTGACGATGAAACCGAGTCGTCGATTTTCGTCACCCGCCTTTTCCTCGGCGCAAGTTCACCAAGGAACTGTGCCTGACCCGGAATCGGATTCGAATCACCGACGAAGTCGTTGGCGTCGACCACGGATGTTCGAGTTGGTTCGTCTTCGGCCACGGCAACGACATTGCGATCATCGGCACCCTCGCGAATGACAATCCCCTCCCACAGACCGGCAACCGGTGGAGGGACCGATCCGCGTGGATCAGAGGCCAACAGCTCTAAGAATGATGAAACGCTGGCTGTCGTGGCGGTTCCGTCAACCGTCCAGGCAAGGGCCGTGGTCACATCGCCAGGCCCATATTGAAAGCCGAAATCTGGATCCAAAGACTCTGGCAAATCAGTCAGATCAATGTCGCCCTCGATACTGTAAGTCTGCGAGCCGTCCGCTATCTGAGTTTGCAGTTCATCGAATATGTCTGCAGCCCACCCGTCGTAGGTGGCATTCGACAAACTCTCGCCGTCATCAATGTAAACGCCACCGTGAGCGAATCCGACCCGCCGCGTCCCGTCAATTGTCAGGAGTCGAAAATCTGCTTCACCAGGTGTTCCGCTGACCACCAAGATGTCGTCGAAGATTCCTTCGACATCCTCGTCCAAGTAGCTGACGACTTGAATCTCTCCAAGCGCGGTGTCGACACCATCGAGTTCCAATCGGGTATCCAATCGAGCGGTTCCATCGACAAAGGTTGACGTCGCAATCCAATTGACCGTACCGTTGGGACCGGCGAACGTCCCGCGACTCTCAACAAGGTCATCAGCAATCAGAGTTGCTGGTTGTGTAATCGTTGTCGTTTCGAGGCTGACGATGCCAGCGGCAGTCGTAACGTATGTTTGATAGGCAAAGATGTAATTTTGGTTGATCAGAATTTCAGAGGTAAAGACATCTTGGACCGTAACTCCACTTCCACTAAAGCCAGCCTCTGTGAATCCGATGGCGTTTCCATCTCCAACCGTCGCTTCGAAGTGGCCAACGATATTTTCGTCGACGTCGTTGTCGATCAAAGTTCCCTGGTTGACCTCTGGCCCCACGGGCAAGGTTCCCGCTTGGTCCGACAAATCGACTCCGGCAATGCCATTGTTGTTCGTATCTAAACCTGGCGTACCATCAAGCGTGAACCCGGCACCGGCCGTGTCATCGGCAAGCGTCGTCAGGATGACTGGAAAATCTGGATGTCCAATGATTTGTAGCGAACCACCGATCCGGTCGGCGATGTCGCCGAATTCGTCGGCTGCGACTCGAAGGTACCACCAACAACGATCCCAGCCGTCTCGTTTTCAGCGCTTTCAAACTTCAGCACCAAACTGCCGCGCGCGTCGCTTTGCAGTCGCAGTCCACCAAAAATGTGCTGATTGGGAATCTCGATTGCCTCCGTCACGACGTGAACGACATCGACATCGTCCAGCGTGACCGACGTTGCGATCTTACCGCCACGCACGTGCAACCCATTCATCGCGTTGTCGTCCAGCACATTGGCTTGCAGCAACGGCCCGGTATTGCCGACCAGGTCAACTCGGTCAATGTTTCCGGTCGATCGACCTGGGTCACTTACTTCGAAGCTGGAGAATGAATTCACATCGATTGAAATGGGAGCACTTTCATTGCCAACGAATTGATTGTCCACGATGATTGGCGTTGCCGCCCGAACAAACAGACCTCCCGCCTCGTTTTCGCCACGGCCGACGCGTTCTCCGTTGGGTGCGCCCTGCCCATCGGCATTCTGTTCCAAACGGCTATTGGCGAATCGCAAGTCGCCCTGATGCACTTCGATTGCGTTGAAAGACGCGAATCCTCCCTCAATTCGGGTCGTACCGCCGCCGCCGGCGATCACGGCATGATCGATGCTGGCTGATCCGGCAGGTCCAATGTATAGGCCGCCCCAGTCTCCGGGATTCAGTTCACCGGCGTCACCTCGATCATTCGTATCAAAGGTGCCCCCGGCACCGTAGCGTTGGTCTTCAATCGAAGTGAATACAATCGGAAGACTCGGTAGGCCCTCGGCTATCAGATCGCGCCCCAATCTCGCTTCGATTCGAGCACTGTCCAGTTTGACCACCGTGCCCGGATCGATCACCAGACTGGCATCCAAACGCTGTCGCATTACGGCCGGAGCTTCGACAGACAGAGCGTTGTCCGGTGGCAGCGGTATCGGTATAAATCGTATCGCTGGAGTTCAACGTCGCGACCAATCGGAACTCGTCGGGCGATCCCGCTTCGGCACGATACAAGCGCCGGGCGGCAAAGTCATTTCCGCTTCCGGTCGGCGGCAGTCTGTTCCAATCGAATCGCACCGTCGACAGCAATGTCACTGACTGCGTCGGCAGACTGGCGGCGGATTCCAAACCGATGCTGTCAACATTCGTCAACCGATAGGTGTACTTGCCCGCTGGCACGTTCCCCGGTACCGGCAATCGCTAACGTTTCGACCAACAAGGTTGGCGGGCCGTTGTCTGGACGATCGCGCCGCCGGCGGTTCCGTCGATGATCAGGTTTTCGGCCAGCACATGCGTGATGTCGGTGTCGTCGAACCGTGCCGACGAATGGATTGTTTCCAACACGTCCCGGTGCGCGTGACGACTCGTACGAACAAACCGTTGATGCTGTTGTCGATCACAGTGTTGCCAGCAATTTCGCGGCCCGATTCGCGAATAGTCTGGAGTAAATCCGTCGGCGGACTGATAAACCGGGTCTGTAAAGACAGTTTCCGCGAACGTATCGGGGTCGCCGCCATTGCCGCATCGGCACTGTCGGTGATCCGCGAATTGATGATCGTTGCCCGCGTGACCGCCATATCGATCGGCGAAACCACGACCTGCCGTCCCGCAATCGAAACGCTGCCACCGCCGTAACGCATGTCGGCGAACTGAATGTGATTCAGGAAGACGCCTTCCAGTTCTCGATTGCGGCGCGATTCGTCGGCAAAATCCAAGTCGCTGCGAAAATCGATTCCACCCCAGTCGCCGGGATGCGCTTCGGCGTGAACGCCGGCGAATTTGCCGCATGCCAACGGTTGAATCGTTGATGCTGGTGAAGAACACGCTGCCGGGAATGATCGCGCCAGTGACATCGCGGGCGACCGTGCCGATCGGCGGTGATGATGTTGGGCGTCCCAAGACCTGAAGCGACGCATCGCTGACATCGACCGTCGGCGAAACACTGCCAACCCCAATCCGCGCGTCGCTGAATTTCACAATCGCCCCGCGTCGATGACCAAATTCGACACCTTTGGGCAAATCCAAAGTTGCGGCCATCGGCCAGCGGAGTACCGATCGATGTTGTTCCGATCTGATAGCTGAAGTTGTCCTCGGCGTTTCGATTCGTCCATCGATACCGCCATTTCCAACGACACGAATCGTGATCTCTTCGCTGCCGCGTCGAATCGCTTCCGCGATCGCCAGATCGATCTCTTGAAACGGTTGCCGACCGACCCGTTACCACCTAGTGACGCCTCTTTGTCAACATAAATCGTGTTGGTCGGATCGGCCGGTTCAAACCAATAGTCAAACACGCCGCCTGGCCGTCCGTCGCCGTCACCGTCCAGTGCAACGTTCGGTCGTGTCGGTCATCACATCGGTGACCAACGGATCAAACGTCGCGATCAGTTCGTACGCGCCTTCGGTCAATCCGCCGAATCCAGAGTTGTCGATGTGTCGGATCGTAGCTGGTATTGCCACGGGCGCTGACGCCGACGACGTAAGTTCCAGTCCGGTCAACCTCAAACTTGATCAGCGAGTCATTGCTAAAGTAGTCGTCGTTCTGGGCAACTTCGACATACTCGCCGGGACTGACTTCGCTAGTACAGCCGCAGTGCGGTATCCAATAGGCTCGGATCGCACAGTCGTTCGGCCTGCGTTTCGATCGAAAACTTGCCAGCCCGAGTCAGCTCGAACTTAATACAGATCGATGTCGGTACTGTCGGGACGAAACAGATACTGACCGTGCAAGATATCACGCGATGCTCGGATAAGAAGGCTCGATCTCGTTGTCCAAAGCATCGACGTCAACGTCGCCTCCAAATCGGTGGCTGTGTGATCGGGCTGAGGCAAATCTACGGCATATCCATAACCCAACAACTGCCCGACCGCGAACATCGCTCCGCGAAAGAACTCGCCGCCAAACTGATCGTCAATCGACTGTTCGAAGTCTTGAAAGTCCATCACGACCAGCGGCGACAAATCATTGAGCCCGGTCTCGGTCACCAAACCGCCTGGACCGCTGACCGAATCTGGCATTGGCGCCATAAAGATCGCCGACGGCAATCGACAAAACGTTCGGGTCGTCGCTGACATCGCCTTCGACTTCAAAGAAGCTAACACCGATGTACTCACTAAACAATGTCATCACTTCACGAACACGATCTTTTTGCTGTTCGCTAATGATATTGAAGTAGGTCTTGTCCAGTTCGATGCCCGCCCGATCGGGATCGTCTCCTAACCATGATGAGGGAAAGCTATAGCCGATGACCGAAATTCCATCGAATGCATCGGCCTCACCGCGCAGGTGATCCAGAATTCCCGGCCGATGGAGTCTGGTCGGATCGTCCGGTCGCAGATCACGAACACCCGGTGCTTCGGGGCCAGGCAAGGTCAAACCATACTCGACCGTGTTCTCGATCTCGCTAGAAGTCGGACCGAGTTCAGTTCGATCGCTGCCGATAGGAATCGGAGTCGCAGCCTGCAAACGTGTCGTCGGGATCACCCGCAATCAGTCGCTTCAACAGGGTGCGGACGGCAAGCCTTCGATGGTTCCGACTCGCAGCCTTGCGGCGCCCTGAATATTTTGGCCGGTCGCCGGATCAATGATCCGCGACAGCGGACGTCCGAAGTTCAAGAGTCGCGATACCGGTCCCAGCGTTGTACTGACGCTTCCCGGCGCGAGTGGTGCAATATAGTCGTCGTGTGTTGGTCGACGGTGTCGCGCGTAAACACCAATTGGTAGAAATCTGGGTTCGTTGCGTCGGCTGGGTTCAACGATCGTCATTGAAATGAACTTCGATGATTCCGGCTTGCGGAATCAAGTTGCCAGCACGCGTTGCGGCGTACCGGCTCGGGCACGACCGCCACAACTTTTGGTCCCAAGTTGATGCTGAACTGTCGCGTTTCATTGACACCATCACCGAATGCCTCGCCGACAGTATTCAGCGAGTGCGGAGGGACCGGTTCCCAAGACGTCGATCTGGTACAGGTCATCCGGCAATGGCTCGGCAAACCGAAAGACAACCTCGCGCGGCCGAATCCCCCAGTCCCACAAATCCAGGTTCGATCGACACATCGGTAACACCTGTCAAGGTCAACCGAGGCAAAGGGGCGGTGCCGGCACCGATCGGTAACGACAAATCGCCACCCTGCGGCAGCACATTGACCAGCGCCGCGGAATCAGGGTTGTTGTTGATGGCGTTGATGAAGTCTTGGACAGTCGATTGGTCGCCGGAAATTACTGTTCAGCTGGACCAAGAATCGATTGCCCGAGACAACAACCAACGGATTGGTCGGACCAACAAAGTTTCGCCGTTCGATATTGATCTCAGTTCCCAAGCCGTCGGCCCCGGACAATCTGCGAAACGATTCGGACCGTCTACTGCCCCTCCCGTCCCGAAATCCGTTGTTGCCTCGGCCGCGTTGGCACCGGCCAACGTTAGGCTCAGTCCAGTTTCAATGGTTGCCCAACAGGCGATTGCGAGGAACCGCTGACCGAGATCACTTCCAGAAGATCCGCCGGCCACCGGATCACTGGCAACCGCGGAAACTAGATTTTGCACTTGTGTTGGATTGGATGGATTGTTATTGACTTCGATCGTGACGATCCGGTTCGCTGACCGAGACGCTTGGGATCGGCGATCCGGTCGAGAAGCTGGAAACAAAATTGACTTCGATCCCATTGCCGAGACCACCTGTTTGCGATCGCTCGAAATTCGACCAATCGCTTGACCGCCGCTCCCCAGATCCGACGTCGCCGTGGCCGATTCAAATACGCCGTCTTCGCCAGCCCGGCTGATGCGGATTCCATCCAGTGTCGACGGGTCGAGTTCGGTATTGTCATCGAAGCGAAACACGATTTCGCGCGGTGAAACGTTGAGGATCTCGCCGCCATTGATCAACGACCCCTCGTTGGGCTGGACTCCGATCAGGTCCGGGCCGGCCAACAACTGTCGCTGCTCGAGCGTTTCCGATATCAATGCCGGTCCTTAACTGCCGGTGCAGTAGTTGCGGTCCTTGCGGCGACGCAGATCACGCGAGCCGCCCGATAGAGATTGCGGTCGCTGCTTCGGTTTCGGTTGTGATCACGCGATTCACGGTGAGTCATCAAGTTGCCTCGTATTCAGTTGCCAGGGGATTTCTGGCCAAATTCTGCAGGAAAAGACAGGTTCTAAGCGTCATCGATCAGATCAATGGTTTCCGGAGCTAGAACCAGTGGTGGAGTCTAGTTGGGGACGCCCAATTCGCAATGAAAATCGCCTTGCGGGCGGGCTTCGAAACGTTCTCGTACGGGTTGTGCCGAGTAATCGGGCTCTCTGGACGGTCCAGCGAGGTTTGACGGCCCGAGGGTGGGAAAAGTTCCGGTCTTGCCACGTTTGATCGACTGATTGATACGGTCCACCCATCACCGCACGAATTCCGGGAATTCTGGTCGCTAGGACGAACAGAAACACCCGAAAATAGCTGCGTAAACAAGCCGCCTGCGTCAGGAAGACCAAACCCATGGCTCCACGAAATTCAATCAATCAACGACCAGTCAAGCCGCTTTGGGCTACGCATTCACTGGTCATTTGCACACTATTTCTTACCAGTGGCTGCCAATGGGCCGCCAGTGGCCAGAATTCGACGGGTGCGAAACTTTACGAGCAGGGCCAATATACGGCGGCGTTGCAACAATTTCAAAAAGTAATCGCGACCGATCCAAACAACGCCGATGGCTACTACAACTTGGCGGCCACCAATCACCGCTTGGGCAACCAGCGCGGCGATGTGCAGCAACTGACTCAGGCCGAATCGCTTTACAACCAATGCCTGGATCATGATCCGAATCACATTGAATGTCATCGTGGTTTGGCGGTCCTGTTGATCGACACCGGCCGACCCGATCGCGCGTTCGCCCTGATGAAGAATTGGGCTGCGCAAAACCCAACTTTTGCCGCGCCACGCGTCGAATTGGCCCGCTTGTATGAGGAAGCACAAGACCCTGGAACGGCGAAGAAATACCTGGAAGATGCCGTCCAAATGGATGCTAACAATTCCCGCGCCTGGCTGGCACTCGGACTATTGCGAGAACAGTCGGGGGACTTGCCTCAAGCGCTGCAGAACTATCAGCGCAGCTTGGCTATCAATAACATGCAACCGATGGTAACGGAGCGAGTGGCGGCACTCAGCCGTCAGATCAGTTCCAACAACGAAGCGATGATGGCTCGCGGTGGTCAAACCCAAATCGCCACCCAACCCAGTTTTGAAAGCGGCTTAATTCAACGATATTGATCGTAAATATCACTCTGCGACAAATCTCCTCCGCTGATTCGCCGGAAACACCGGTACTTCGTTTAGGGCTAAGGCGTTTATATTACCGTTTGATCTGTATGCAAACGGAATTCGCCCCGCCTTCCCTGAGTCGATATGACGGCCCCCCGCTCACTACGCCCCTTTTGTTTGGCAATGGTGGTCGTTCTCGTAGCCCCCTTTTCTGGCTGCAGTGAACCCGACCCAATCATCTCTTACACAATCCCGACTAAGGTTCCCCCGGAACTGATCGCCGGGAAAGACCGGATGGTGGCGGTGATGTTGCCCCGCGCCTCCGACGTCTGGTTTTTCAAGGTAACGGGACCCGAGCAAGCCATCGCCGAGGTTGAGGACCAGATTCGCGAATTTGTCGCTGGTGTCTCGTTTGATGGTGACAATCCGGATTTGAAAGAGTTGCCGGCCGATTGGCGCAAAGCGGGCGACCGCCCAATGCGGTTTGCATCGATCAATATCGACACTTCAGACAAACAGCTGGATCTGAGCATTTCCAAACTCTCCCGACAGGAAGACTGGGACGCTCAGGTAAAAATGAATGTCAATCGTTGGCGCAACCAAGTCGGCCTGGAACCCTCCGACCAGAAATGGGGTGGTGGCGAAGCGATGGAAATCGCATCGGCCGATGCGGCTGGCATTTGGGTCAACTTGACGGGCCAAACCAGCGGTGGAGGGTCGATGTCGCCGCCATTTGCGGGTGGTGACAGCTTGCCGGGCGGTCCCTTTTCGGAAGCTGGCGGTAGACTGCCGCCCGATCATCCGCCGATCGATACGCCCCCAGACGCTGCAACTCCGGAAACCGCACCGACACAACCGCAGACCGATGAACGGCTGACGTACGATCGGCCGGAAGGCTGGCGCGATGGTAGAATGAGCAGTATGCGGATGGCAGCGTTCAATGTTGGTCCCGAAGATGCCCCCGCCGAAATCACGATCATCCCGGCCGGCGGCGATTTGAAAGGGAATGTCAAACGCTGGATGGAACAAGTTCGCGAAGCGGAAGTCACCGACGAACAACTCGATCAGGCGATGGCCGACGCCTCAGAAGTCAACATTTCGGGCCTGGCAGGCAAACGTTACGTATTGGTCGGAGACCAGGAGACGATCGATGCAACGATCTTGCCGATGGATAATGGAATGAGTCTGTTCATCAAAATGAAAGGTCCTGCGGCCACGGTCGCCGACCAAGCCGACGCAATCGATCAGTTTCTCAAGTCATTGAAACTGAATTTGTAGCTACGGTCGCCAAGACTTTCGGTTTCAGTGTAGAACGAAACACGCTGCCAATTCCGCAATCTTCCACCCTTCAAACCCGATCCTATGGCAAACATCACGAAAGATTTCGAATCAAACGAAGACGCTCCAACCAGCATGGGATCGATGCTCTGGAACGGGCTCCGTCTGCTCGGTTCTTTAAAACTGACCGTCACGTTGTTCGCGTTTTCGTTGGTCATCGTCTTGGTCGGCACCTTGGCCCAAGATGAAATGAACATGTTGGAGGTCAAGGAACGCTACTTCATGTCGTGGATTGCTCCGTTGCATATCGACGACTTCTTTCCGCTTTCCTTCTTTCCGCATGACAAACCAATCGGTCTAGTCGTACCGTTTCCAGGTGGCGCGTTGATCGGTTTGTTGTTGATGGTCAACCTGATCGCGGCAAAGACGACGCGTTTTCACGTCCACGCACGTGGTGGTCGCTTGGCCGCTGGTATCGCCTGTCTGATCGCTGGTGCCGCCGTCGCAACGCTGGTGATCATGGCCGGTCACAGTAGTGACGGATTGCAGGGCACGCCTCCCATGGAATACAGCACGCTGTGGGCATTCGTATTGACCGGGTTCGCTTTGCTGGGCATCGCGTTTGGGATCGGCTCGGCCAAAATTCCAAACTCAACGGTTCGCAGCGTTGGATTCACGATTGCCGCCTTGATTGGCATCTCCATTGTCTATGCCTTGTTGACTGGATTCCGAATTGGCGATCCCGGCCTGCGGATTGTCTGGCAATTAGGAAAAGGCTTGGGGGCAGGTTTAATTTTGCTGGCCGGTTGCAAATTGATCTTCGATCAGCAGGGTGGCAACATGCTGCTGCATATGGGCGTTGCGCTGATGATGATTGGCCAGTTCTCCTTTGGCGATCGCCAGATGGAACAACGACTGAATCTGGTCGAGGGCCAATCGACCAACACGTTTGTCAACATGGACTCGGTCGAGTTGACGTTCATCCAAACCGAGGGCGAGCAGGAACAGGTCACCGCGATCCCGGGCAGTCGGTTGCTTTCTGCGGCAAAAACTAACGAGGTGATCAGCGACCCATCGCTACCGGTTGATGTACGCGTTTTGAAGTTCTACGAGAATTCCGGATTGGGTGATGTCAACAGCGACAATCTGGCGACAACCGGTTGGGGATTGCAAACTCAAGCAGTCGAAAAGACGAAAGCCGGCGGAACAGAGAGCGAGGTCAACCTGGCCTCGGCATACGTTGAACTATTAGACAAGTCTTCCGGCGAATCGCTGGGCAAGCACTTGGTCAGCCAACAACTTTCCGACGGAACCGTCTTTTCGTCGGAAGGGAAGGGAACCGACAGGTTCGACGATGTAACCGTTGGTGAAGAAAAGTACCAAATCGGTTTGAAATTTCACCGCGAAATCAAGCCTTACTGGGTTCAGTTGCGTGATGTTCAGCAAATCTACTACAGCGGAACATCAACGCCACGCGATTACTCGTCCTTTATCACGATCGTCGAATCGGATACTGGAAAAGTGATCAAGGAACGTGTCTGGATGAACAATCCACTTCGATTCCAAGGCGAAACCTTTTTTCAGTCCAGCTACCAGCGACTTCCGAGCGGCAAAGAATGGACCAGCATCCAGGTCGTCCAAAACGCCGGATGGTTGATTCCCTATGTCGCTTGCAGCATCACCGGCATCGGGCTGTTGGCGCATTTTCTGGGGACGCTGACGCGTTTCCTTCGTCGCCGCGAACGGGAAACGAGAAAAGATCGTGCCGATCTGGCTGAATTCAATCTCTCACGTCCGTCGAACTGGCCCGTCTACACGACGGTCGGACTATTCACCGCTCTGGCCGGCATGATGCTGGTCCCTTGGTCGGCAGTCATGAATCAAATGCGACCGGAGTCGCGGATGACGTCATTCGACTGGTATACCGCCGGCAAGATTCCAGTCCAGTTCGGTGGTCGGGTGATGCCTCTGGACGCTTATGCGCGGCAAACGCTGAAATCGATCAGCAATCGCGAATCTTTGACTCTGGAAACCGCTCCTGTGGCCATCAAGGATCGTGTCGACGGGCGCAGTTTGTCGGCCTTGCAGTGGCTAATGGAAGTCGCCAATGATGAACCCGCACTGCAATACTTGCCGATGATTCGCATCGACGCGGGTGAAGTCCGTACGGAATTGGACCTGGAACGCCGTGAAAGCAAACTCTACTCGCTGGATGAAATCCGAAAGCAGGCCGACAACGCCGACAAACTGATTACCGCGGCAAGAGAAAAGGAACCACGCGATCGAACGTTCAAAGATCGGAAGCTCGTGGAGTTGAGTGGTCGGACGATGAATTATCAGTTTGCCTCCGAATCCTTCCGAGTGCCCAGCCCGCCACAGATCAGCGTCGAACAGTTCAAACAAGCGTTTCCCGACGAAGATCCAAAGAACATTCCGATCGTAGCGATCAGAATGTTGCAACGCCGCATGGAGATGCTGAAGTCCGCCGAGACACCTGGCATCGCCGCGCCAGACACTGTCGGAAGCAACCGATGCGGTCAACAATCCTCGCTGGATTCCATTTGGTCCCGCCTTTGTCGACCACGCCAATGATGTGATCTTGTCGGAAGAGGGCGCCGAAGCGAAGCCACGTCCAGGCATGCAAACTTTCAGCGATATGATCAAGGCCTATCGCGACAACGACGCCGAAGCGTTCAACATCGCAGTGGACACACATCTGGCAGCGGTCGGTGAATATCCGATTCCAGGTTACAATCCGGGCAAGGTCAGTCTGGAACGTTGGATGAAAGCCAATTGGCCCACCGGTGTTGCCATGATCCTGTACATGGCTTGCCTGATGCTTGGTTTGGTCTACCTGCTGGCGAATCTGCCGCGGTTACGTGCTGCGGTTTGGGGAGCGCTCGCGGTAGCGATCACCATTCACACGATCGCAATCATTTGTCGAATCCAAATCACCGGGCGGGCTCCGGTCATCAACTTGTATTCGTCGGCCGTCTTCATTGGTTGGGCGGCGGTGTTGTTCGGCTTGGTGATCGAGCGAATTTTCCGCTACGGCACCGGCAACGTATTGTCGGCCGCTGCCGGAGTCCTATCGCTGATGGTTGCCTATGGATTGAACACCGGCGATACGATGCCGGTCCTGCAAGCGGTCCTGGATACCCAGTTCTGGCTGGCGACGCATGTCATCACTGTAACGCTTGGTTATTCAGCCACGATGGTCGCGGGCACGATCGGCATTGGCTACTTGATCGCCGGTTGGTTGGGCCGAGACAAGACGATGCTGCACAGCCTGTATCGATGTTGTTACGGCGCTGCCTGTTTCGGGATTCTGTTTAGCTTCATTGGTACAGTGCTTGGCGGACTGTGGGCCGATGACAGTTGGGGTCGCTTCTGGGGTTGGGATCCGAAAGAAAATGGTGCGCTGTTGATCGTGATCTGGAACGCCCTGATGCTGCATGCCCGTTGGGATGGCATGGTCGGACCACGCGGGTTTGCATCGTTGGCGATCGGCGGCAATATCGTGACCGCCTGGAGCTACTTCGGGACGAACGAATTGGGTATCGGTCTGCACAGCTATGGATTCACCGAGGGCGTGCTGATGTACCTGAGCCTGTTTGTGGCCTCGCAGTTGGCGTTCGTCGTTGCCGATCTGTTCGTGCGAATGATGGGGCTAAGATTCGGGCCGCCAGCGAGCGTCTAGCGCCGCATCAAAGCCCAGAAATATGCCTGGGGTGAACGACCTGCGAGGCTCGCTAGTATTCGAACGCCGGCCACGCCAAGACGTTACCTCCAACAAGCAGCTAACGCCGCAGCCCTGCATCGGGCTCTTCGATGGTTGGACCGCCACTCCAATCTCGGGCCGCACGGATTCGCGATTCAGCCCCGGGTAATGGGCGACTGGGTGGTACAAAGATGTTGGTCAACCACCGAGTCTGATTCGATAATGGGACCATCACGCGGTGTGCAGGCGCAATGGCCGTCACAACCGCGAGTGCATCCAGATCTTTTCCGGTCGATCGGCCCAGCGATTTTCCATCAAGACAGATTGCGGTGCCCGCCGCTAAGTTGTTGAAACCAGGTTCGTATTGGCAAATTCCGTTGAGCTCTAACTGTGTACTGTTGATATTGAACTCAATGGCGAACAGATCGTAGGGGACGTCATCAACTCCATCTGGAAAATTAACTTTGAATCCCAAGTGTTGTTGGGCGGAGAGTAAGAGGGATCTGCCGATGATGCCATCCTTGGACCGAATCGACCCGACAATGTCACTGCGTCTCTGACTCGGATCGATTCGACAACGGTCCAAGTGAATGGTCGCTTCGCCGGAAAGCCGATGGGCTTGACGTTCGAACAAGCGATCCAAGGCAACTTTATCGAACGTTGCGCCACCCAGATCAACAATCCAATCGCTGGCATCAGAATGCCAACGCATCGTTCCCATGAATTCCGCTTTGCTTCCCAAAGCGTTCAGCACCGGCAGGTAGTCGGCCAGGGCAGAGCAGGGTAGGGGAGTGCGGCCCGTATCCAACGTCCACCGTGTCGTCGGCTTGACCGTATCGCGATCCCGATTGACCTTTACCGTCACAGGGGCGTCGAAGTGATAGTTCGCTGGAACGCACTGCACGGCCGCTTCAACTGATTTCCCGGTGGGTCTTAGCCAGGCCCCAACGTCGCGCAGTGTCATGGCGCCGCTACGGCTATGAATCGTCAAGTCGTTTGCCGCGATTCGTACCGGTAGTTCCGTTCGTTTAGGATCGCACAGGAATCGATCATGGATCAGCTTCCAAGCACTTTGCAGCTGACTTGATTGCAGCTCCGGCTGACGCAACAGAATCGAAACTTCGCCTCCGCCCTCAGCCCATTCGACCTCTCGTACTTGAGCAACCTCCTGTAACGTTTCCGGATTGACCAGACGAACGCCGATCAAATGGACGGTCGAAGGAGCCGAACGTTGAAAGTCTTCGATTCGAACAATCATTCCCGAGGCAAAGGAAATATGCTTTTCGATGCCCGATAGAACCCGGTGGTGGTACCAGGGAGTCCAGGTCGCCAACACGCACGTCAGAGTCGCCAGAGTCGGCAAAGCGCAGCAGAAAACGAACAACAACTGGGCAATCGCTCGTTGAGTCCGTTCATGCACTGAGAATCCTCAGGTATGCTGGCACGCCCACAGTCGCCGAGTTAGCGATCGTACACGTGTCAGTCTTCGATTGCTGCGTGAAAGTGCGCAGGGATGTCCTTTCACCGAGGGCTAGAAAACATTGATCGGATATTAGATTCCGGGCACATTTCACCGATAGATCGTTTGAGAAAACCGCCAAATGCTGGCAAGCTTTGCAAGAAACTGGTTCTTAATCGCATTGGCGGTCTGTTTCACGGTCGGCTATGTCGGTGCGGACCACTTGCGCGTGCTGATGGATGTTCCTTTCTTGCGCAGCGGCATTGTCTTTACCGTCATGTGGATGATGGGCGTGACATTGCAAGCAAACACAATTCGTAGCAGTTTCACACGACCATTGCCATCCCTGCTGGCGATCGGCATCAACGTCGCCGTCGTCCCACTGCTTTGCTTGCCGACGATGTGGCTGCTGCCCGAGCCACTTTTTGGAGGCTTGTTCATCGCGGCGATTGTTCCTTGCACGCTAGCATCGGCATCGGTTTGGACTCGTAAAGCGGGCGGCGATGATTCAGTTGCCATGATGACAACGGTGGTGACAAATCTGGCCTGTTTCGTGGTCGTACCGATCGGAATTTTGTTGGTGCTGTCCCAGCAAACCGAAATCGATGTTGGGCAGCAGGTTGGCAAGCTGAGCCTGTTGGTTGTTGCACCATTGATCCTGGCCCAAATCATGCGCCGTATCGGCTGCGCTGATTGGGCCGACCGCCACAAGCCGCGACTATCCGCGCTCAGTCAAGTCGGCATTCTGTCGATGGTCGTTTTTGGCGCCATCGCTGGCGCTCAGTTTGTCGATGGAGTGACCGATCAGCATTCTTCACTGATGAGTCCCGGTTCGATTGGCGTTTTGGTGTTGATCGCCGCCGTGATCCACACCGCGGCATTGGGATTCGGCGTCGGGATCGCAAGCACACTCGGGATCGATCGCACACGGCAAATCGCGATCGGAATCGCCGGTAGCCAGAAGACGTTGATGGTTGGCTTGCAGATCGCCATCGACTGCGGCGTCAGCGTCGTGCCGATGTTGGTCTACCATCTGTCGCAATTGGTGATCGATACCGTCGTCGCCGGCCGCTGGAAGAATCGATCTGAGGCTGACAAATCAATCTAGGTGTGAATACGTACTGTGCGAATCCGACGCAGTTTCCAATTTAATCCGATCGTCCTGATCGTTTTACAGAATCGAAGGTTGGAATCGCCCATCGCTCGCGACTTGATCGTGTAAACTAGTCTGCATGAGCAGCCCAGTCAGAAAAACATCCTCGCGCCAATGGGATCATGCTCCTGTGTCTCGGCGAGCGGCGTTGCAGGCCGGTGCGATTGGTCTGCTGGGCTTAGGCTCCAATCATTTGCAAGGTCTTCGCGCGGCAACCGTGGCTGACGGCGCGACGCCGTCTGGGAAAGCAAAGTCCTGCATCTTCATTTTTCTGTCCGGCGGGCTGGCTCAGCAGGACAGCTTCGACATGAAGCCCGATGCGCCTGAAGACATTCGGGGCGAGTTTCGTCCGATTTCCACCAAGACACCCGGACTGCAGATCTGCGAACATCTGCCGATGTTGGCAGAACGCAGTGAGCTGTGGGCCATCTGCCGTTCTCTGACGCACGGATCGAACGATCACTCGGCTGCCCACCACATCATGTTGACCGGGCACTCGCAACTGCCGACCGGCTTTCAACCCAACGCCAACAGTCGCAGTGATCGTCCATCGATCACATCGATCGTTGGCCGGACGATGGGCTCGCAAAACAATCTTCCCACCGCCGTTGTCTTGCCCGAGCGTCTGGTCCACAACTCGGGGCGCGTGATTCCCGGCCAGCACGCCGGACAGATGGGTGCGGCGTACGATCCTTGGATGTTCGCAGCGTCTCCGTTTCACAACACAGCCTACGGCGCGTTTCCCGAATACAGCTTCGATCATCAACAACGGGGCAAAGGTGACGACCGCACGTTTCAGACACCGAAACTGACGCTCCCCGAAGGTTTGGGGTTGCGAGAAGTCTCGGGGCGATTGGAACTGTTGGAAACGCTACGTAGCCAGCGTGAACAGTTAGAGAGATTTGCTCAAGTCGCCGACTTCGATCGCTTGCGCCAGGGTGCCGTCTCACTCTTGACCGATCAGACGGTTCATCAAGCGTTGGACGTGACAACGGCCGACGACAAGACGCTTGATCGCTACGGTCGCAACTCCTTCGGTTGGTCATTACTGATGGCCCGCCGGTTAGTGGCGACCGGAGTCAATCTTGTACAAGTCAATCTAGGCAACGATGAAACTTGGGACACACACGGCAACGCGTTCCCACATTTAAAAGACAAGCTCTTTCCGCCAACCGATCGCGCCGTATCGGCATTGTTGGATGACTTGCAGGCCAGCGGTCAGTTGGATGAAACCCTAATCGTGATGGCAGGCGAATTTGGACGCACACCTAAAATCACATTGTTGGAAAAACACTATAAGCTGCCGGGACGCGATCATTGGGGTGCGGCGCAATCCGTTCTGTTTGCCGGCGGTGGAGTTCACGGCGGAAATGTGATCGGCAAAACGGATGCCCATGCGGGTTACCCGACCGATGCCCCCGTGAAGCCCGAGAATTTTGCTGCGACTATCTACGATGCATTGGGAATTCCAGCCACCGCGGCCTGGCATGATGCCCAAGATCGCCCACACCACATCTATCACGGCGAACCGATCGCCGGCTTGAGTTAGAATAGCCACATCATGCCCCGCCGAATGATCCCACCCCACCGATTAATCCACCTGTTCACGTTGCTTTCGCTGGCGAATCTGGCGATTGAAAACGCATCGGCCGAAATCACCTCCATTCAGCCGCGAACCGTCAAGCCGTCCACGACGACCGTGCTGACGTTGACCGGTACGGATTTAGATAAGTCGCTGCGAGTCACGACACGCACGCCAACTGTTGAGTTGAAGGTCCTGGACGCACAGGCAACGCAGGCGCGAGTTGAAGTGTCGGTGGGTGACGATCATCCGCTAGGTCCGATCGGCTTGTGGTTTGCCAATTCAACGGGTCCCATCAAGCCGCAGGTACTGATCGTTGATGACCTGACACCTGTCACCGACAACGGCAAAAACCATTCCTTGGAAACAGCGCAACCGATCGAACCTATGTGTGTGATCGAGGGAGCCAGCGACGTTGCGAACAGCGATTTCTATCGACTTGATGTTTCGGCCGACCAACGCGTTGCGTTTGAGATGCAGACTCAGCCGCTCGGTTCAGCGATGGATCCGGTATTGCGAATCCTAGATGCCGACGGCAGACAGTTGCATCTGATCGATGATGACACAACCGGTCCCGACTTTCGCTTCAGCTATCAGTTTGCCAAGGCGGGCGACTACTATCTGCAGATCCATGACAATCGGTTTTCCGCCGGTGGCTCGTATCGTTTGCGAGTCGGCGATTTTCCCATTCTTCGGCATGCATTCCCCCTGGCCGTTCGCCGCGGGCACCCGACAAAGATCGCGTTTTCAGCCGACCAGTCGGAAAGCATTGGGACGACCGATGTGAATGTGCCAACATCGTTCGCCGCAGACACGGTGAATGTCGCCGCACGGGTAGACGATGGTGTCTCATCGGCGTGGACCAAGGTGATTGTCAGTGACCTGCCGCAGGAAACAGATTCCGCGCCAGAGACGAACGAGCCGATATCGTTTCCCGTTGGTATCAGCGGTCGCCTGAGCACCGACGGCGAACATGATTCGTTTTCATTACAGGGCACCAAGGGTAAGACCGTTCGGATCGCATCCCGAACACGCCGCATTGACTGTCCAACTTTGCTGCAAATGCGTTTGTTCGACGCGGCGGGCGTCAAAGTCGCTGAAACGGCGGTATCTGATTCGGACGAGTGGAGTTTTAACTACACGTTTCCCGAGGACGCCATTTATCGATTAGAGGCGACTGACCTGCTGGGACGCGGCGGGGCGGAATTCGGTTACTGGATTGAAATTAAGGAATCGGGATCGTTCTCGATCGCTTTGAAACCCGACAAAGCAACGGTCGATCAGTTTGCGATCGAACCGAACCACGGTGCCTGCTCGATTGACGTCGTGATTGACCGATTCGGCTATGAGGGGGCAATCAACTTGGATCTTGTTGGATTGGCCGACGGCGTCCGGATTGTGAATCCTCGTATCCCAGCCAAGGCGAAGGCAGCACGAATCTACCTGGCTGCGGATCAGGGATGGAAAGCGGAATCATTCGCGGTCTTTGGACTACGCGCAATCGCTACCGAGCAACCCGAGCGGACGTCACTCCTTTCCAGCACCGCGTTTCGTCGCCAGCAGGAACCTCACGTACTGGTCCCACCTGAATGGCGAAATGGTTCGATCGTGTTCGGAGGCGTCGCGGCAACGGAATCACCCTTCGCTCTGGAAGTAACTTCGCCATTGCAATTCGCGCGTACGACGTCAGCGCACACCGGATCTTTCAAGTTGAAACGAATCAACGAAGCGTTTAAGGCTGGTGTCACAATCCTTCCGGATCGAGTCCCGGTAGCTTGGCGAGTCATCGGAAAAAACGATAAAGATTCGGTTACCGTGACTCTGAACCGGACGCCAAAATTGGCGGGCGAACCTGATCAAATCGCGCTTCGTGTCTTCGGACAGTTCCAGGGGAGAAGTCGAATCGAAACGGTTTCCGTTCCCATTCAGTGGATTGACCCGCTGAAGGTTACTTTAGACCAAACCGCGACTTTCGTTCCCGCTCGTCCATCAACAGTTCACGCCACAATCTTGCGACAGGGCAACGACGATCAATCGGTACTACTGAAATTGATCGACCTACCGCCAGGCATTACCGGTCCAGAATCGATCGAAGCCAAACCGGATCAATCGGAAGTAGAAATCCAACTGAACGTTTCAGCTGACGCAAAGCCGACAGACGCATCGCTTCGCGTCATAGCTTCATCAAAATACCAAGGCGCCGACGTCGAGGTCTCCTCGGACGTTCTACCCGTCAATGTTATGGAACTCCCATCACGGCTGAGCGTCTACCCCAGTGAAGTATTGCTAGTTGGACCGGACGCGCAACAACAGTTAGTGGTCACAGGTTTCAGCGGCGATGATTCACTTCGCGACTGGACTAGAGACCTTCAGATCACATGCGCCGACGCTGCGATCGCGAAGATCGAAAATGGGGTGGTGTATCCACTTGCCGATGGAGAAACGGAGATCACTGTCCATTTCGGGGACAACCAGCAAACGATCCCATTGCGTGTATCTGGTTCGTCGTCGCAGATTCCGACTGCCTTTGAATCAGACGTCTTGGTTGCACTTTCCAAACAGGGTTGTAACTCCGGCGCATGCCATGGTTCCCCCAGCGGCAAGGGTGGGTTCCGACTTTCGCTGCGCGCCTTCGACAAACAGCTGGATGAATTAACGCTTATTCGCGAGGACTTTGGTCGCCGCGTCAACACTCTGGAGCCGGAAAGAAGTCTGCTGCTGGCAAAGCCAACCATGGCTGTCGAACACGGCGGTGGCAAAAAGCTACGCAAACAGGATGATGCCTACAAGATTCTGCACCGCTGGATTTCTGAAGGGGCGAAAACCGATCCAATCGACACCGCCCGGTGCGATCGATTAGAGGTCTTCCCCAGTCAAAAGCGGGTGCTTTCTGTTTCCGGTGGCAAACAGCAACTGGCGATCACCGCCAAATTCTCCGACGACTCCGCACGAGACGTCACTCGTGCCGTCGCCTACAGCAGCTCCAATACCGGCGTCGCCACGGTAGACGAGCAGGGTTTGGTCACACCCCACAGCCAGGGTGAGACGGTGATATTGGTTCGATTCCTGGAACATATCGAATCGATCCCGCTGATGTTTGTCGACAACGATGAAAATTTTCAATGGCAATCGCCTCCCACATACAACTACGTCGATGAATTGATCGACAGGAAGCTGGAGTTGTTTCAATACCAGCCATCAGAGACTTGCACGGATTCGGAATTCCTGCGCCGTGTCTACTTGGATGTCATCGGCACACTGCCAACGGTTGGCGAAACAGAGGCGTTCTTAGCGGATTCGGCCGACGACAAACGTGCCGCTCTGATCAATCAATTGCTGCAACGGGATGAGCACGCCAAATTCTGGGCGATCAAGTGGGGCGACCTACTGAAGATGACCGGCGCGATGGTTGGTGACCATGGCGTTCACAAGTATCACCGCTGGGTCGAGGAGTCAATTCGCAACAACACGCCGTACGACGAATTTGCTCGCCAGCTGGTTACGGCAACCGGCAGTACTCTGGCCAACCCGCCGGCAAATTTCTATCGCACATCGACGAACATGAACGAGTGTGTGGAAACGATCTCACAGGTCTTTTTGGGACTTCGACTTCAGTGTGCGAAATGCCACAACCACCCGTTTGAACGCTGGACACAAGACAACTACTACGGGCTGGGCGCGTTCTTTCATCGAGTCGGGCGCCGCAACACTCCAAGGCCTGGAGAAACGTTTGTCTACAGCACTGCGTTGGGGGAAGTCACGCAGCCGCGAACCGGACAGACCATGCAACCTTGGCTACCGAAGGTTGGTCTGATCGGGACGGAAGCAGATCAGGACCGCAGACTAAAATTCGCCGAATGGCTGGTCGACGCGGAGAATCCATACTTTGCCCGTATCGAAGCAAATCGGATCTGGAGCCAATTCTTTAGCCGTGGCATCGTCGACCCAATCGACGACTTTCGCGAATCAAATCCGCCTGCGAATGAGCCCTTGTTGGACGCGTTGGCAAAAGACTTTGTTGAAAGTGGTTTTGATCGCAAACACTTGATACGCGTCATTCTGAATAGCCGCACCTATCAGTCCAGCTACCAGGCAAATGAATCGAACCAGGTCGACCACACTTACTTCTCTCATCAAGAACCACGACTACTAGGTGCCGAACAGTTGCTCGATGCCATCAATCAATCGTTGGGACTTACGCAGACCTTCGGCAATCTACCGCCAGGAACGAAAGCGACACAGCTGCCGGCACCAGACATCGCAAAGGTCAATTTTTTAAAGATCTTTGGTCAGCCCGAGCGGATGACCGTCTGCGCGTGTGAACGATCGGGAGAATCAAACTTAGGAATGGCGATTGAACTGTTCAACGGAGCCGAGCTGCACAACAAGTTGCGGGATTCGAACAATCGATTTCGCGCGGTGCTGGCCAGAGGAAGTTCGGTCGAAGAGACGATTCGTGAGATTTACGCGGCAGCCCTGTGTCGTCAGCCGAGCGATATCGAACTGAAAGCGGCTTTGACGCATTGCGCCAAACGAGAAGATCCTGCGGCCGGCGTCGAAGATGTTTGCTGGGCGCTGTTCAATACTGACGAATTCGTGTTCCAACACTAGCGACAACCATGACACGGATTCATAGCCTCTTTCTGATTGCTGCGATATTGGTTTCTACCAACACGGTTCGGGCTGCGGACACGGTCAGCTTCCGCAATGACATCGCACCGATTCTGTTGGATCATTGTGTCGCCTGTCACGGCGCCAAGAACTCCGAAGGCGGATACCGCGTCGATACTTTTGAACAATTACGAAAGCCGGGCGATTCCGGTGAAACACCGATTGCGACCAAAGCCGATCAATCGAGCGAGTTGCTAAGGCGTTTGACTTGTGAAGATGAATCGGAACGGATGCCTGCCGAGAGCGATCCACTGACGGTCGATCAGATCGCCAAGATCAAAGCGTGGATTGACGCTGGCGCATCCTTTGACGGCGAGGACACGGGAGACTTACTGGCACAGGTGATTCCGGCACTTCAACATGCGGACCCACCCGAGTCCTATCCCCAGGCAATCCCGATCACAGCGGTATGCTTCACACCGGACGGCAAAGCATTGATCGCCAGCGGCTATCATGAATTGACAATCTGGGACACCGGCACGGGTGAACTTGTTCGCCGAATCAAGAATATCGGTCAACGTGTTTATTCAATCGCCATCAGCAGCGACCGTAAAATGATTGCCGTGGGTTGTGGCGAACCAGGTCGCAACGGTGAAATGCGTACGGTCAACTTTGAAACCGGCGAAGTCATCGGAGTCGCCGCGCAACCACCGATGCGGTCACCGACGTTGCCTTTGGCCCCAATGATGCCCAGATCGCCGTCGCGTCAGCTGACGGCGTGATTCGTTTAGTTGATACGGAATCGTTGAAAGTGACCCAGACTTTCGCTGGACACGCCGATGCAGTCACCGCATTGTCTTGGAGTGCTGACGGCCGCCACTTGGTTTCGGCAAGCCGCGACAAATCGGCAAAAGTATTTGACATTGAGTCAGGCCAGCTGTTGTCCAGCTATACCGGGCATGGTGCTTCGGTTGGTGGAGTTTCATTTCTTCCCGATGGAAAACAGGTTGTATCGACCGGCGTTGACAAGAAAATTCATCGTTGGAATATCGCCGACGCAAAACGGGTCGCGACCGCGGACATCGGGGCAACCGGATTCAAGACGATTGTGACTGATCAGTTTGTGATCGTTCCGTGTGCCGATCATCGCTTGCGGCGATTCAGTCTGGCTGACAACAAAATCACGCAAGAGTTTGCCGGTCATACCGATTGGGCCTTAGCGGCCGCGTTCAACAGCGGGGCAAGCCAATTTGCCAGTGGTTCATTCAACGGGGAAATCCGAATCTGGGACGTTGCCTCTGGATCCGTGGTCCGCTCGTGGCTGGCAAAGCCTTAATCAGGAAAATGCCGGCTCGCTGCGTTCGACCAGCAACCACCGACCGGTTCACGTCCCTTTTTGGGAGCATCAAATCTATGGGAGCGTCAGAGAAATCCTAAAACAGGCTTCTGATCGCTTTGCCGTCGTCTAGCAGATTAAACTTTCGGCCTTGCGGATCGACTGCCTGCAGATCGTCAATGCCTGCCGCGTGGTAGACGGTCTTTGTGACATCGGCGGGTGTCAGCGGATAATCGGCCGGATATTCGGCAAACCGATCGGTCGAACCGTAAACCTGCCCGCCCCGAATTCCTCCGCCAGCCATCACCACACTTTGGCAATGGGTCCAGTGATCACGGCCTGCACCGGCTGTTCCGCCCGACCGTGGATCGCCGATTTTCGGCCTTCGCCCCATTTCGCTAGTGACCAGCACAAGCGTTTGCTCGAGCAGCCCGCGTTGATCCAGATCTTCGAGCAACGCAGAGTAAGCTTTGTCGAACTCTGGGAGCAAATGATCTTTCAGACACTTGAAGTTGTTGCCGTGAGTATCCCATCCGCCAGCGCTCTTGCACTGGCTCTTGAGCGCCTCGTTTTCTTTCCAGAACACAGTCACAAACGGAATCTCCGCTTCGACCAATCGCCGGGCCAATAACAGACTCATCGCATTGACCGATTCGCCATACCGCTGGCGGACTGATTCCGGCTCGCTTTCCACATCGAACACGGTCGTCGAGCTGGATGACAGTAGGAGATCGAGTGTTCGTTGTTGGTGTTGTTTCCAAGTCAGATTTGCACCATTGGTTTCAAAACCTTCTCGCGCCGTATCCAGCTGGCTCAGTAACTGCTGCCTGGATCGCAACTGGTCGGCGGTCACGTCGCCGGCCAGCACGAGAGCGGGAGCTTGAAATTTCAGCGGCGCTTCAACGCTGCCGTTGACGTACAGTGGATCAAATTCGACACCTAATCGGGCTGCGAACTGTCCTGGTCGCGTGTACGGTGCGCGGCTCGGTTTGTGCGGCAACGTGATCGCATTGGGTAAACTCGAACCCGGTAAACTCGAATCCGGTAAACTCGCATCGCGCAGACGGCGTGAGGCGATCACCGAACCCATGAACGGCCAATCATCGGCATACGGCGTGCGATCGTTTCCTTTGGATAGAAAAGTTGGATCCGGAACGTGTCCGGTCAGGTTGTAGTAGTAGCCGGCGTGGTGATCGTTGGTGTTGACGCTACCGCCAACGGACCGGATGACCGCACAGTGATGAGCCTGCTTGGCAGTCAACGGTAAGTGTTCGGAAAGCTGCACGCCGGGTGCCGACGTTGCGATCGGCTGGAAGGGACCGCGGTATTCTACGGGGGCCTGTGGCTTTAAATCCCACATGTCGATATGAGAGGAACCGCCACAGAGAAAGAACAGGACGACCGACTTGGCTTTGCCGCCACCCTGCCTGGCGGAGACTTCACTGCCCGCTGCGACCGGGCTGCCCGCTGCGACCGGCGCGTTGGACATTCCGCCGGGCAGGCCAAATTGGAGCCCCGCGAACCCGCTGGCCGATGCGACGAGGAAAGCACGTCGGCTACGGTGCAAATCTTGACGTCTGGGCGACATGATTGGATCCGGTTTCGGTGACTTTGATTACAGAGAGCCATCATACATGGTTTGACCGACTCCCGCGAAAAATCGCGGCGATTGCGGGTGCCCTTGATGAAATGGCCGCCCTTGGCATACACTTCGGGGCTACACCAAAGTCCTGTATGGCTCCTGTACGTTGGCCAGGAAGCTGTTCACCTCGAAGCCAGGCCTAACCTAGAAAAGAAGATCGCTATGAAAGACGGCATCCATCCCGATTACATGGAAACCAAAGTTACCTGTGGTTGTGGTAACACGTTCGCCACACGTAGTGTCCGCCCCGAGTTGAAAATCGACATCTGCAGCGAATGCCACCCGTTCTACACTGGAAAGCTGAAGTATGTTGACACGGCTGGACGCATCGATAAGTTTCAAAAGAAGTTTGCCGCCGGTACCTACGGCAGCCTTGCACCAAAGAAGAAAAAGGGCAAGAAGAAGTAGCTTCGCTGATCACCGAACCTCGTCACAGCCGCACGGTCTCCAGTCATAAAGACCGCATGCGGCTGTTTTTGTGACGCGACTTTTCTCAAGTCACACATTTCCGATAGGCCAGGTGGAACCTGCCGAAAATCTGCCAGGTTTGACCTGGCCTCCCGAAAGGCAATCGCCATGAGTGGATCGATCCGCGACACGCTGGAACAAAAGCTGGACCGTTTTCAGCAATTGGAACGGGACATGTCCGACCCCGAAGTCCTAGGCGACGGGCCGCGGATGAGTGCAACGGCGCGCGAACATGGCGGGTTGGCTAAGGTCGCCAACAAATACCGCGAGTTCAAACGGCTGACCGACGAGATCGGCGACTGCAAGGATATGGCTGAGGCTGCCGAGGACTCCGAAGAACGCGAGATGGCCGAATCCGAAATGGAATCGCTTCGCAACCAACGCGAGAAGCTTTGGGAAGAACTTGTTGTCCCTGACCGTCGGCGGTGAGGATTCACATCGAACCCGCTGTGTGATGGAAATTCGCGCCGGAACGGGCGGCGACGAAGCAGCATTGTTCGCGCGAGACCTGTTCGAAATGTATCGCCGCTACGCCGAACAACGTGGCTGGAAAACAGAAGTCATGGATGCCAGCCCAACCGAGATGGGCGGCTTCAAGGAAGTTACGATGACCTTGGAAGGTGATAGCGTCTACCGCGATCTGCAATACGAATCAGGTGGACACCGCGTCCAACGGGTTCCTGAAACGGAAACCCAGGGCCGCGTTCACACCAGTGCGGCAACGGTGGCCGTGATGCCGGAACCAGAAGACGTCGAAGTCAACCTGAAATCGGATGACTATCGTGTCGATAAGTTCGGTGCGTCCGGTCCTGGCGGTCAACACGTCAACAAGACCGAATCAGCAATCCGACTGACCCACCATGAAACGGGCATTGTCGTACAGTGTCAGGACGAAAAGAGTCAGCACAAGAATCTGGCCAAGGCACTACGAGTCCTGAAGGCTAGGATCTATGAAAAGAAACGGGAAGAAAAAGCGGCCGAACAGGCCGAACAACGTCAGAGTTTGATTGGTTCTGGCGATCGTAGCCAGCGGATTCGGACCTACAACTTTCCACAGAACCGTCTAACCGATCACCGCATCAATCTGACGCTGTACAAACTCGATCAGATCGTCGCCGGAGACGTCGGCCCGGTGACCGAGGCTTTGATCGAATACGACCGCAATCAACTGCGCGGCGACATGATCGACTAGTGGAGCCAGACTTCTTGCCGAAGGATATGGATGGTAAGCCGGGCGGTCTGCGGGTCGGCATGATGGATCAACGATCTGGGAATGATCGCGCTACGAGAAAGTTTCAATGTCCGATACACAAACCAACAACGATCCATGGACCGTACTGCGGTTGCTGGAATGGACGACGGACTATTTCAAACAAAAAGGAAGTGATTCGGCGCGACTTGACGCCGAAATCCTGCTTGCCCATGCACGCCAGTGCAGCCGTGTCGAACTCTACACCGCCTTCGCGGAAGAACCTACCAGCGAACAGCGAACATCATTTCGCGAAATGATTCGCCGCCGGGGCGAAGGAACACCTGTCGCCCAACTGGTCGGGTACAAGGAATTCTATTCGCTGCAGTTTCGCGTCAACGAAAACGTTCTGATCCCCAGGCCGGAAACGGAGCACTTGGTGATCGAAGCACTAGACGTCGCCAAAATTCTAGACATCTCAGACCGGTCTATTCAAATTGCCGATATCGGAACCGGCAGCGGCGCAATCGCTGTTACGCTGGCCAAGCAGTTGGCGAATGCCCAGGTGACTGCTGTTGATCAAAGCGACGCAGCACTAAACATCGCAGCTTGGAATGCAGCAAAGCACAACGTTGACTCCCGAATAACTTTCGCCAACAGCGACCTGTTATTGTCGATCGATTCGCCCAAGCAATTTGACATCATCTGCACCAACCCACCTTACGTCAGCGAAGCCGAATATGCCGAACTCGATCCGACGGTTCGTGACTATGAACCGCGCGAGGCGCTGGTGTCGGGACCAACCGGCACCGAAACGATTGAGCGCATCATCAACTTGTGCCCCGACCGACTCCACTGCCGGCGGCCGGCTGATCATTGAACTCAGTCCGATGATTGCTGATAAGTGTCAGCAGATGGCGATCGATCACGATGCTCTGTGTGACGAACGCTTCATCAAAGATTTGGAAGGTCGCCGACGAATCTTGTCGATTGCAAAAGCGTAGCGACCGTAACCTCTTCTAGCTCTTAACCAATAACGCTTTGTCACTGATATCTTTGCGGCACCAGGCGCCTTTCCAGCGAATTTCTTTAACGCCTTTATAAGCCTGTAGCTTAGCGCCACTGATGGTATCGCCTAACGCGGTCACGCCCAGCACTCGACCTCCCGCGGTCACAACTTTGTCACCATCCAATCTAGTCCCGGCGTGAAAAACCTTGACGTTTTCGAGGGCGTCGGCCGCCTCCAGTCCGGTGATTTCGCGGCCTTGCTCGTAGTCGCCCGGATATCCTTCACTGGCCATCACCACGCAAGTGCTAGGTCGCGGATCCCACTCTAACGGCGGGAGTTCAGAAAGTTTGCCGTCAATGGTGGCTTCCAAGATGTCGACCAGGTCGGTCTTTAATCGCATCAGTAGTGGCTGACATTCGGGATCACCGAAGCGGACGTTGAACTCCAGCACTTTTGGCCCGCCTGGGGTCAGCATCAACCCCGCATACAAAACACCTTTGAATGGTCGTCGCGATCGCTTCATGGCGTGCACAACTGGAACAAGCACGTCCGATTCGATTCGCGTCATCATCTCCTCATCGATAACCGGCGTTGGACAGTAAGCGCCCATTCCACCGGTATTCGGTCCTGCGTCACCGTCATGCGCCGGTTTGTGATCTTGTGCGGCAGGCAGGGTGACGATCGTTTCACCATCAGTAATCGCCAAGACACTCGCTTCTTGGCCGGTTAGTCTTTCTTCGATGATTAACTCGTTTCCCGCTTCGCCAAATTCTTTCTGCGAAGCAATTCGGTCAATCGCGTCGAGCGCTTCCTCGCGCGTGTCGCAGACGATCACACCTTTACCAGCTGCCAATCCGTCCGCCTTGACAACCACAGGTACTTGATCGGTTGGTTCTGGGTAGCGGTCTTTGATATAGCGAGTTGCTTCGTCGCCCGTGCGAAACGCTTGATAGGTCGCCGTTGGAATGTCCGCTGTGTGCAGCAAATTCTTACAAAAGATTTTGCTACCTTCCAATTCTGCCGCCTCCTTTGACGGACCAAACGCTCGCAAGCCTGCGGCCTCCATCGCATCGACTAATCCGGCGACCAGGGGAACTTCTGGACCGACAACGGTAAGATCGATTTCTTTTTCCTTGGCGAACTGAATCAATTCCGCGGTATCGGTGGCGGCGATCGGAACATTGATCGCATCACGCGCAGTGCCCGCGTTTCCAGGAGCGACGTAAACCGATTCCACTCGCGGACTTTGACTGATTTTCCAGGCCAAAGCATGCTCACGCCCACCGTTTCCGACGACCAAAACCTTCATCTTTATTCGTTTCCTCTGGTGTGGAATGAACGCTGGCACCGCTGACCGTCTCAACGTCTACCCCGTTGAAATCGGCTGAAACGCCAATGTTAGGGGGTTTGCCGCCGCTTCGACAGCGGACACAGGATCGCCGCAAAAATGGAATTCGCCGACCCACCCGGATGCGGCGAGGTGGACTGTCTGCTGCTAGTCACTAAAATGGGGGCAGTCTTGCCGACGAATGAATTCTGCTTGTCCCAAGTTCCCACCCTGGTCAAGGCACGTTCTTCGCTGACAACTAATTTGAGGTGGCGATTGGCTAACCCGCATCCCGCCGGTCGCCGCTCTTTTCCTAGTCGCCCCTTACGATTCCCTTTTGCTGGAGAGAGACTGTTGAAAGTCCCGACGCTATTGACCGCCGTTTTGCTTGTCGCCTCGTTCACCCTGACCGCTTCAGCGGAAGAGACCGGCGATCTTAAAATTCGCTTCGAATATGGCGGCAAACTGTTCACACCAAAACCCATTGATGTGAACAAGGATGTCGAGTTTTGTGGAAAACATGGACTCGTCCAAGAACGACTGTTGGTCAACAAAGAAAACAACGGAATCAAAAATGTTGTTGTTTATGTTTACACAGGGCGTGGCGGAGCGAAGCTACCCAAGGTCGATCCGGCAAACAACACGCACACTTTGGCCAATCAGAACTGCCGATTTGAACCCCATATTTTGATCACACAGACTGGCGATACTTTAGAGGTGACCAATCCCGATCCGGTGGGTCACAACGCCAACATGAATTTCTTGAACAACAAAGCTGAAAACCTGATGATTCCAGGCGGTTCGAAACAGCAAATCGCACTCGAAAAGGCTGAACCGGCACCGATTCCTATCGACTGCAATATCCACCCTTGGATGAAAGCCTACGTGCTGGTCTTGGATCATCCCTTCGCCGCGGTCAGCGATGAAAACGGCGACATGGTGATCAAAGGCCTTCCGGTCGGTAAGAAATTGATGTTTCGCGTGTATCATGAATCGGGAAGCTTCAAGGACATCCTGGTCGACGGTGAGAAAGAAGGATGGAAACGTAACCGTTTTGAAGTCGACATCAAAGAAGGAATGAACGATTTGGGAACGGTTGTCGTTCCGGCCGCTGCTTTCGAGTAGAGCGTTCGAGTAGAGCTAGGCCAGTTCGTGAACTTTTCGGAGCCGGATTTAGCGACGGCGGTACGAACGGGGTTCCCGCCGACGTGTTGACTTGCTGAGTCGGGGTCAAATCGGTGCGACAATTGGCGCATTGCCAGTATTGCGCGTTGCGGAAATCGAACTTTCCCGGTTGAATGACCATAGACTGTTCATTCCATCCATGCGAAGTCGATTCGTGCGTCTCAAATTCATCTTGATTCTGGCCCTTGTTTCGTTGGCTGGCTGCGATGCGCCAATCAACGATTTTGATTCCAATGATGTTTATGCTCTGACGCTCGCGCGGTCTCGATCAACGCCAACCGAGGCTGCGTTACGCGATTCCGCTGAGGTGACGACCGAGCTGTTCGGCACGCCCGATTCACCACGTTGGCCCGATCAACTCGCCAGTGCTTTGCCAGCGATTGATCCCCAAAGGATCACTCGCGCGGCCGGTCCCTTCAGCAGTGAAAAAGATGGGACACATGTCGGCCTGTTTCGCGAACACTGCGTGATTTGCCACGGACTCTCGGGCCATGGCGCCGGTCCAGCTAGCCAAGTACAGAATCCATATCCCCGCGACTTTCGCCATGGCATCTTTAAATGGAAATCCACTCCGCGGGCTGACAAACCGACACGCGATGATCTGCGACGGCTGTTGATCAGCGGTGTGCCTGGAACGGCCATGCCATCCTTTTCACTGCTGCAACCAGAAGATATCGATGCCCTGGTTGACTACGCAATTTATTTATCGGCCCGAGGCGAAGTCGAACGCCGCTTGATCGCCGCCGCGGTCGACGAATTGGACTATGCCGAATCGTCGCCAGCGGACGATTTGCGTTTGAACCAGCCAGGTGAGGGGCGCGCAAGTTGTTGATGAAGTTGTTTCACGCGTTGCCGCAAGCTGGGGCGAGGCGCAGTCAATTCAGATCGAGCCGCCACCACCACCGACATCTGACTCGATCGAAAATGGTAAAGCCCTTTTTCATGGCCAAATCGCCAACTGTGTCGGCTGCCATGGTCCCAGCGGGAATGGCGCCGCAGTGACCTTGGACTACGACGACTGGACCAAGGAATATTCAACGCGAATTGGTGTGACGCCAACGGATCGAGAAGCGATCCGACCCTTTCGCAAGGCTGGCGCTTTAAGACCGCGAGTCGTTCAAGCTCGCAACCTTCAAGACGGAGTGTTTCGGGGGGTGGAGACGCGGAATCGCTGTTTCTAAGGATCACTCAGGGCATCGCTGGCACACCGATGCCGGCTGTCGGACTGGTGGACGAAGAAAACGGCACTGGATTGACGGCGGCTCAAGTTTGGGATTTGGTCAGATACGTTCAGTCGCTTTCCCGATCGACAGCGGAACAACGGCAATGACTCAGGATATCTACCGAAAGATCGGGGCCTTAGCCGGGCTGGCCGGCGGAGTCTTGCTAACTGTTGCGTTTGGTTACGGCGGGCAAGTCATCCCGAAGCGCGCTGCTGGGGGCTGGCGGCTGTGTGGTGGGCGCGGTCATCGCCGAACGCCTTTATGCTTCGGGTGGTGATTGATTCCGTGTCAACTGACAAAACATCCGATCACGACTTTCCGCGAGCGCGATGGTTACATCGGTTTTCCGTGTTGGCTGTCTGTCTGGTTTGGCCGCTGATCTGGATCGGCGGTCTGGTAACGACCTATGACGCTGGAATGGCGGTACCGGACTGGCCGAACACGTATGGCTACAACTTGTTTCTATATCCATACAAGACATGGCTGTTCGGTCCCTTTGATCTATTGATCGAACATGGACACCGATTGCTCGGAGCGGTGGTCGGCATGGTTGCGATCGGGATCGTCGTTTTGGCTTGGATCGGCGAGTCGCGCAACTGGGTCGTTGCGTTAGCGGTTGGCCTTTTGATCGCTGTGATTACTCAAGGTGGGCTTGGCGGGATGCGAGTCGTGCTCGGTGACCGCACGCTAGCGATGGTGCATGGTTGCTTCGCTCCGGCCTTTTTTGCGATGTGCGTCGTGATGATGGTGGTGACAGGTCGCAAGTGGTGGCTGGCAACGGCGCAGTCGCAGTAACTGCGCCCCCAATCGGAAAAGGCACGATCTTGCTGGCGACTTCGCTGGTCGCGGTCAGCTACACCCAATTGATCTTGGGAGCCCAACTTCGACATGTTCAACCCGAAACAACCCCGGGCCGATTCACAATGACCGTGGCGTTGCACGTTGTCACGGCGTTCTTACTCTGGCTATTAACGGCATTGGTTTGGCGGGCGTCCCGCCGGTGCGGCGATTTGACGCTATCGCGTCCGGCCATCAGCCTGATAGGATTAGTGGGCATTCAAATCCTGCTCGGGTTGGGAACTTGGGTCGTAAACTATGGCTGGCCGGGGTTCATGAGCTGGGCGCCAGGCGCAACGGGTTTTCTGCTCCGATCAAAAGGTTTCCTGGACTCGATCATCGTCACCGCGCATGTGGCGACCGGGGCGTTGATTCTGGGGGTGGCCACTTTGGAACTCGTTCGTCTGCTGCGAGTTCGCCATTGTCGAATGCTCAGTTATCAATGGACTAGCTGAACGATTTGACACTTTCCACGCGAAAAAACGTTTACTTTGAAACGACCCATGGCAACCGATCTTCTTAGCCCTACGACGACGCGGCCGAGCAACGGTTTGGTGCCGGTTCAAGACGCGGCGGAAAACGTGCCCGCAATTGGAGCAGAGCCGGGGCACGATTCCGCTGCAACGGCCACCACAGCAAACACGCCATCGGTCGTTCAGGACTACATTCAGCTGACCAAGCCACGCATCGTCGTGATGATTCTGGTGACCACGATCGCGACTGCATTGATAGGCGCTGGTACAACAGTTTCGGCGATTGACTTGGCATTGTTGTTAGTTGGGACGGCTGGAATTGCGGCCAGTGCAGGTGCCGCAAATCAAATCTGGGAAAGATCGATCGACCGACGAATGACTCGGACTGCCAATCGTCCGCTGCCGAGCGGTCGTCAACAAACGGTTCCCGCAATTCTGTACACAGCTGCCTTGGGCATCCTTGGCACCACGATCTTGACAGCCAAGTTTGGATGGGTTCCAGCATTTGCGGGTGTGGCGACGTGGCTGTTGTATGTGCTGGTGTACACGCCAATGAAAACGCGGACCGCATGGAACACCACGGTAGGCGCCATTGCCGGGGCACTTCCCGTACTGATTGGATACACGGCAACGGGTGGTGCAATCACCGATTTGACGCCCTGGTTGTTGGTTGGCGTACTGGTCGCGTGGCAATACCCTCACTTCATGTCAATCGCTTGGATGTACCGACACCAATACGCGGAAGCCGGTTTTTGCATGACGACCACGATCGAACCGACCGGACGTAGTGCCGGATGGCAAAGCATTGTTGGATCGATCGCACTAATCGGTTGTGCCATCGTGCTGTGTTGTATGCCCGCCGGAACGGTGGGAGCTATGCTTGGTGCGGCCGCCGTCACCGCATCATCGCTGCCAATGCTGTTGGCCTCGGTCCGATTCGCCAAAACCCCGAATGATTTGTTGGCGCGAAAACTACTGCGGTCATCTCTCCTTGTGTTACCAGCAGTCTTGGCCGTCGTTACCATCCGCGTCTTTTGGTAGTCCACCGATGATCGCCAGCCCTGTATCGACCGACACGGTTTGCGTGGTCCGCAGCCTACAACATCGGTATGGCCAGCACGAAGCGCTGCGCGGCATCGATCTTGATGTCAGGGCCGGTGAAATCGTTGCATTGCTGGGTCCAAACGGAAGTGGCAAAACGACACTGTTTCGATTGCTGTGCACGTTGATGCCCATTCAAGCGGGAACGGTACATATCGGCGGAATCGATCTGCAAACCAATCCACTTGCTGTTCGCAATCGGATTGGAATCGTCTTCCAGTCGCCAAGCTTGGACAAAAAACTTACGGTCGATGAAAACATCGCCTGTCAGGCAGCGCTCTATGGGATCAAAGGCGACCGCTTGGAAAGTCGGCGCAATGATTTGTTACGACAGATGGATTTGACGGATCGTCGAAGTGATTTTTGCGAATCGCTGTCGGGCGGAATGAAGCGGCGTGTCGAATTGGTCAAGGGAATGTTGCATCGTCCACAATTGTTGTTGTTGGACGAACCAAGTACCGGACTTGATCCGGCAGCCCGGTTGGGATTTTGGAACTCGGTCCGCTCGATGGCTGACAGTGGAATAGCCGTTCTGTTAACCACACATCTGTTGGAAGAAGCAGACAAGTCTGATCGCGTCGCCATCATGGCGGATGGGAAGATCATCGCCGACGGTTCGCCGGGTAAGCTGCGCGGCGAATTGGGTGATGGTGTCATCACCATCGAGACCAACGACACGCAACATGTGGAACGAATTTTGTCTGCCGAGCTGGGACTGAAACCCCAACGCGTTCATCAGCAGTTTCGTCTGCAGACAGATTCGCCGGCAACACTCCTTCCCGTGCTGGTAGAAAAACTGGGTGATCAAGCGCAATCGATCTCGATTGGGCGCCCCAGCCTGGAAGACGTATTCATTGCCAAAACGGGCCAACAGTTTTCTGAGTCCGCATCATGACCACAGTCGCTGACACGATCGATTCAGCCAAGCAACCGGCGGTTGCACCGGAGGAACGTGACACAATCACCTCCGCTGATACCCTGGGTGCGGCCTGGATGCTGGCCAAGCGAGAATGGGTTCGATTTTTTCGTCAGCGCAATCGCGTGACTGCGGCGATTGTGCAACCACTGTTGTTTTGGTTGTTGTTTGGGACCGGGCTAAAAGGGTCTTTTCAAGCAGCCGGCGACCTGGACTTCATGCAGTTCTTTCTGCCTGGTACCGTCGCTTTGATTGTGCTGTTCACCGCGATTTTCGCTACGATTTCGGTCATCGAAGATCGTCGCGAAGGATTCATGCAATCGGTATTGGTCGCGCCGGTGGGACGATTGCCGGTGCTGCTGGGAAAAGTTTTGGGCGGTTCAGCGATCGCTTGGGTTCAGGCGGTGTTCTTTTTGGGACTGGTTTACTTGGTCGGAACCGCAACCATTCAATGGACCATCGTTCCGCTGCTGGTCCTTCTGGCCGTGATCGCAATCGGCATGTGTTCCTTGGGAATGATCGTTGCCTGGCCGATGGACAGCACACAAGGGTTTCACGCGATCATGATGTTGGGCCTGATGCCAATGTGGTTGTTAAGCGGATCCTTTTTCCCAATTCCGGCTTGGAGTGCTGATACTGGCATCGGCCAAACGATTCTTGGCGGCATCATGCGGATCAATCCACTTAGCTATGCGATGGTCGAAATGCGGCGACTGATCTACCCCGCCGCCGACTACGGATCGACTGGTTTTGCGCCCAGCTCATCGGCGTGCTGGGCCGTCACCGTAGTAGCCGCCATCGTAGTAACACTCGTAGCTTGGTGCTTGATGCGCGGCAGTCGCAAAGCCGACGTGATCGTCTAACATTCGTTGCAAGAACAAGTCATGCGAACCATCACCCACATAGCGCTCATTCTGTTGGTTGGTGTTGGGCTCGGTCTAGGTATTCGCGTTTTGCGACCTCAGGCCGCCGGTCCCGGCCCAGATGAAATCGTGTACACCAACTCGCTACCTGTCGATGAATCCAAAATCGAAAACCCGGATCCCAGCCATCCGCCGGAGGACGCGGCATGGCTAAGCCGGTTTGAATTGATCGAACGCAGCGGTAAAACGATCAAAAGTGACGACCTGTTAGGTCAGCCCTACGTTGTCAGCTTCTTTTTCAGCACTTGCCCAAGCATCTGTGTTCAGCAAAACCAAAAGCTCAAGGAGCTCCAAGATGCGTTTGCAGGCCAAGGCGTGCGGTTCGTCGCGATCTCGGTTGACCCCGAAACAGACACACCGGAACGCCTGCGCGAGTACGCCGCTCGCTTTGGGGCCGACGACAAGCAATGGTTGTTCATGACGGGCGATTTGACCTACATCCGCCGGATTGGCGCAGAGATTTTCCAGCAACCCGTTGACAAGAAATTCCATACGGAAAGATTCGTCCTAGTCGATCCACAGGGCGCCATCGAAGGCTTCTATAGCTGGCCGGAAAAAACTCAATTTGAAAAACTGCAACAGGCAATCGAGAAGATGATTGCCAAGGAATCGTCATGACTTGGCAATTCCTGGCGGACAACCTGCCGCACGTTACCGCTTCGTTAAACGCCATCGCAACGGTGCTGCTGGCAACCGCTTTCTGGTCGATTCGACAAGGCAAAGCGCGCAGGCACAAGAACTTGATGTTGTCCGCTCTAGGTGTCAGCGCCGTTTTTCTAGCACTCTATTTGTTACATAAAGTTGCCCTCTATCAGGCCACCGGCGAACCCAACACACGATTCCCAACCGATCCGGAAATCGCTTCGCCAACAGCACGATACGTCTATCTAACGATTCTGCTGACGCATCTGATCTTGGCAATGCTGGTCCCATTTCTGGCCTTGCGAGCTGTCTATCTGGCGATGAAGGGTCGCATCATTGCTCACAAGAAGCTGGTAAAGTTTGCTTATCCAGTTTGGATGTACGTCTCGATCACTGGAGTTATTGTTTACCTGATGCTGCATCAGATTTACAAAGCATGAAATCGCAGCGTCTCACGTCTAGATTCTTGTTCTGTTGACCTTTGCCTGCGATAGCCGGGCAGATCAATCCATTCAGATGGTCGAAGACCATTAGATTCACATAGATTCACACTCGCCCCGGCACGCGACGCGTTTTGCATCAACCGGTTCGCGGCGAGGAGTTCGACGCTGGTTGCCTGTGGACAAACCCGTCGCCCATCTTTCTGGAAGATAAAATCCGCGTTTAAGCGCGGTGCGTACCCGGATTGGGACTCGGACCAGGATCAATCGACGCCCGCCATTGGGATGCGGTCACTACCGCTTGATCGCTTTGCCGGTTTGCGACCGATCGGCGCGATCGGTCAAGTCACGCTCGACCTTATCCAACAATCAGGCGATGCCGAGCTGACAAGGAACGCTCATGCCGAGGATTCGATTCGGGTGGAGGTTTTGACTGTCGCAGGGTATCGAATTCCCAACTTTACCCGCCAAGATTCCGTGGTGATCAAAGGCGACAGCCTTCGCCACAGGATAGGATGGAACAACAGAACGACAAAAGACCTTCGCAACGGCCGCTAACAAATACGAATTTATCTGAAAGACGCTGAACTGTTTGCTCTGACAATCGAGAACACGCATGACCCATGAAAACGCGGCGCCAAGCCAAACCGACGATTCCGCAACCCCTTCGTACCGACCATTGCGTGTCTGGATACCGCTTCTGTTGCTGATCGCAATGCCGGCAGTCCGGTTCATTACGCCGATGTTTGAAAATGCACCTGAAATGCTGTTGTACGGATCCATGCTGGGACCAGGACTATTGGGGCTCGCGGTGTTGTTGTGGTGGATCACACTCAGTCGTGCCGGTTGGTTGGAGACTTTTTTGGGGTTGATTGGAATTGCAGCTGCATTTGGTTTGACGTTGGCGCTGGCCGACAGCACGATGCAGGAAATCGCTCCGGTAGCTTTGATTACGATTCCAATGGGGATGGCTGGATTTGCCGTCGGCGCGATCTTGCTGGGCAGATCGTCGCCAGCCGTTCGCACGACGGTAGCCCTTGCTCTGGCGGCAATCGGTTTCAGTTTTTCGGCGTTGAACCGCTATGAAGGGATGCGCGGTAACGCCGCAATGGACCTAGATTGGCGTTGGAACCCGTCGGCGGAGGAGCAGTTATTATTGGCGAAAGCCTCGCGCAATAGCGCTGATTCATCGATCACGTACGATGCGGATCAGATCAGCCAGTGGATCGCCGCACCCGAGTGGCCTGCTTTTCGGGGTGAATACCGCAATAGTCGGTATGAAGGCCCGGCTATCAGCACCGACTGGGACAACAATCCACCCGAGTTGCTCTGGAAGGTTGCCGTCGGTCCGGGATGGTCCTCGTTTGCCGTTGCCGGCCAGTTGCTGTTTACGCAAGAACAGCGTGGACCCCTAGAGACAATCGCCTGCTACTCAGCGGAAACAGGAGCAGAGGTTTGGGTCCAACAGATTGAGTCCCGATTTGAAGAAAGCCTTGGCGGCCCCGGTCCACGGGCGACACCAACGATCGCGTCGGGATCGCTGTTCGCACTTGGTGGCAACGGACAATTGCTGAGATTGAACCCCGTCAACGGCGAAATCATTTGGCAAGTCGATTTGCGCGAAATTGCCGGTCGTGAACCGCCGACGTGGGGATTTAGTTCGTCACCGTTGGTCGTCGATTCGATGGTGATTGTTCACGCCGGCGGTGAAGGCGACAAAGGCATACTGGCTTTCGATCTCGAATCGGGAAATCTAGCCTGGTCCGCGCCTGCCGGTGATCATTCTTACTCCTCCGCCCACTTGGTTGAAATCGGCGGCGAGCAACACGTTTTGATGCTGACTAATAACGAACTTGCGATGTTGGATCCGAAAACAGGTGAAGTGCAATTGAATCATGCTTGGGAACACGAGGGCTATCGCTCGCTGCAACCCCAGTTGATCAGTGATGACAGCATCTTGCTGCCATCGGGACCCGGTGACGGGTCGCGAAGAATCCGTGTGCTTAGGGACGATTCGGGATGGTCAACCGAGGAAGTATGGACCTCGCGATTCCTGAGACCCGACTTCAACGACGTAGTGATTCATGACGGACACATTTATGGATTCGATAAAACGTTCTTTGTCTGCGTCGATCTGGAAACCGGGGAACTCATGTGGAAGGTCCGTGGTTATGGCGCCGGACAGGTTCTGCTGCTACAGCAATCTGAAATCCTGATGGTTGTTAGCGAACGAGGCGGCATCGCATTGGTCAAGGCAGACCCGGCGGAACATCAAGAATTGGCCAGCATCGAAGCGGTTGAAGGCAAGACCTGGAATCATCCGGTCGTGATCGGAGATCGGTTGTATGTGCGAAATGCCCAGGAAGCTGCCTGCTACAAATTGCCTTTGATCGAATCCAGTGCATCATCAAAGGACGCAGTAACGAACGGCACGCCCGAATCTTAAGTCCGCATCGCGAAAACTAAGTATGAACCTATTCGATCATGATCAACGTCGGTGTTGGATGACGGCGAGCGTCGTAGCTTGATCGTCGGCGAGCGTCGTAGCTTGATCGTCGGCGAGCGCCGTAGCTTGATCGTCGGCGAGCGCCGTAGCTTGATCGTCGGCGAGCGCCGTAGCTTGATCGTCCACGAGCATCGAATTGCACAAGCACACACCAGAAAATCAGAGTTTTCCTGATTGGAAGCCGAGAACCCGCCGCTACGGTCGTATATCATCAGGTCGTACTTTTTGTCGCCTTGTTGCATGCCTTAGAAACAGTTGTATTGATCACCATGAATCGATTATTGATCGTCTGCCAATTGCTGGTCTCTTTGTCCGTTTACTCAAGCTTTGCGGCCGAGCCATCCTCGACACCGCCACTACGTTGGTGGAAAGGAAATCTACATACACATTCGCTGTGGAGCGATGGCGATCAGTTTCCGGAGATGATCGGCGATTGGTATCGCGAACAGGGATACAACTTTTTGGCGCTGACCGACCACAACGTCTTGAGCGAGGGAATGCGATGGATGAAAGTCAAGGATGTGATTGAGCGCAGCGACGAAGGGGTATTGAACCGTTATCTAGAGCGATTCGGTGACGAGTGGGTTGAAACCGAAGGCGACCCCGACGACAACGCGACCTACCAAGTCCGTTTGAAGCCGTTGGACGAGTTTCGTTATCTATTGGAACAAAGCGGTCAGTTTATCCTGATCCCGGCTGAAGAGATCAGTGACGCGGCCGAGGGCAAACCGGTCCACATCAACGCTACAAATATTGACGAAGTGATCCCACCCGCACGGGGCAAGACGGTTCGTGAAGCGATGCAGAACAACTTGCGCGATTCTGGAACACGAAAAATATCATGGTCGCCAGGTGCTACCCCATATCAATCATCCCAATTTCGGCTACGCGATCACGGCGGAAGATTTAGCTGCGGTCGAGTCTGAACGCTTCTTTGAAGTCTACAACGGACATCCGGGCGTCAATCAATTGGGCGATGATGAACATCCGAGCATCGAGCGCATGTGGGACCTAGTCAATTCGATTCGACGCACAGAGCTAAACATTCCGCCGATCATGGGAATCGCGACGGACGATTCCCATGAGTACCATGGCCAGCCCGGGTCGCGGCCGGGGCGCGGATGGGTGATGGTACGATGTCGTTATCTGACACCCGAGCATCTGATCAAGGCAATGAAACGTGGTGATTTCTATGCGTCCAGTGGTGTGTCGCTAAGCGAGCTGGCTTTTGACGATGAGACTAAAACGTTGTCGCTTGAAATCGATGTTGACGACGACGCGAGTTACCAAACGGAATTCATCGCCACGTTGGCAACAGGCGAATCCGAAGCTGATCGGATCGGAAAAGTAATGGCGACAGTCAAAGGCACAAAAGCGGAATACAAAATGACCGGAGAGGAACTGTATGTTCGCGCTGTCGTGACCAGCGATCAACCGCACCACGACCCTTCGTTCAAGGACCAGAAACAACAGGCCTGGACGCAACCTGTCGGCTGGGAGTAGTACGGAAAATGTCCCAGAGCCCCGAACAGGAAACCCAGTTCTTTCACGCTGTTAAGAATGGGCAAATCGATTTCGTCCGAGCTGCTGTTGCGGAGGACCGGGAGTTGCTAACCGCCAAGGATGAACACAGCTTTGGGGGTCCCGCGTTGAACGTCGCGATTTTTCGACGGGACCGAGCGATGATCGAAACCTTGCTGGAACTAGGCGCCGACCGAAACCAGCCGAGCGACTGGTGGGCGGGGCCCTGGAATCCCGTTCAATGTGCGTTGAACACTGGCCAGCTTGATCTGGCCGAGCTGCTTGTTGAACAGGGCGCGGCGGTCGGAATTCACGAAGCGGCCGGACTATCTCGAATTGACGATTTGAAACGATTATTAACTGAGTCCAGTGCGAGAGTTCACGACCAAGGAGGTGACGGCTGTACGCCGCTCCATTTTGCCGGATCACCCGAAGTGGTGGACTTGCTATTGGACCACGGCGCCGACATCGATGCTCGCGATGTTGACCACTTCAGCACTGCGGCGCAGTACCTGGCGAAATCACAACCGGAAGTCGCAAAGCACCTGTTCAAATGTGGCGCCACCGTTGACATCTTTTCGCTGATCATGGCGGGTGATCTTCCCCGTGTAAAACAACTGATCGAATCCGATGCGACGGTCTTAAAACAGAAAATCAACCGGCAGACTTTTCCGCCTGGTCCCGAACACCAGGTCGACAACATCATGACCTTCACAATCGGACACAATGCGACGCCACTGCATGCCGCGGCAATCGCCAAGCGATTGGAGATGATCCAATTGTTGATCGAATCGGGAATGGATGTCGATGCGATCGGCGGCTACGACGATTCGACTGCGTTACACATGGCGGCTTGGGAAGATTCCTTACCGGTCGCCAGAAAGTTGGTCGAAGCCGGGGCGGATATCAACAGGCGATCTGGAAAGATTCACAACAACTCACCGGCCGGCTGGGCAATCATTGCCGGGTCTGTCGACGTCTTCAGCTACCTGCTGGATCAGGGTGCGGAAATTCTGGATCATTTCATGGTTGATGCGCAAGCCTCGGCACGCGGCGAGAACTTGCAATTCAAATGTGTTCCCATGGAAAACTATCAACGAATCTTGATGCGGCTGGAATAGCGCCAGCATTGCTGACGAACGCAGCCAACAGTACGAGCACTCTCGCGGTGCTAGAACCTGACTTCAGCGCCGAAGTTCAAACCGTGTGCCCAAAAATCGTTTTCGACGAATTGCGGCTGGGCCGCGCCGGAAAAGGAACCAAGGGCTGAAACGGATTCACATCAGTATCGATCTGATCGCCGGCACGAACCACGTTGGGATAATACAGCACGGAATATCCGACGGTGCCCTGGATTCGATTGGTTAGACATATCCCAAGCGTCAATCCAAGCTCGGGAATCATCGTAAACACGTCGCGAGTCTGATTGCCACTGTTCGACGGATAAGTCAACCAGCCACCTTCGTTCGTAGTGGTGCCAGCTGCGGTCGTGACGGTATTGGTTCCGCCAATATTGATCGTTTGCCGGTTGTTGCCCAACGCAACTCGCATTCGCGATTCGAGCCAAGCGCGTTCATAGTTGGCTTGATAGGTAAAGCCTAATTGAAACCCATCAAATTTGTTCTTCGTTGCAAAATGTTCAGTACCTACGACTGAATCGGTCGAGTTCGATGTCATCAATATCTTCACTGATGTGCACGTTGTCTTCCAATTTCAGCCGCCGGTAACCTAGGGTAAAGTTCGCTTGATTCGGTTGTAAACCGGGAACGAACTGCAAGTTGGAAATTGGGATCAAACCGACCCGCCCTCCGACCATGTACGAGTCGAGCTTGTTCTTCGTGCGAATCTGAATGCTGCCGCTGGCTGCCCCAGGGTCCCCGAATCCCCCCGGGAACGAAATTTTCTGACTAACACTTCCGGCAGTACCCGGCGCGGGCACGGGCGCGGACACAAAAAAGGCTGGTCGGGCAATGATCGGATCACCGTCGCCGGCCGCAGAAAACCCATCGTGTTGATTCCTTATTCGAAAGAATTCACTTTCGATTCCAAACCTGCGGTCATCGGTGAACCAATATCCTGAACTGGAGCGCAGTCCACCGGTGGACCCGGTATTGACGTCTTGGTTACCAAACAGGATGGTCGTATCGGGAAGGCCTAGCACCCCCGCTTCATTTGACGCTGTCCCTGGGGGACTCGATGTCACCAATGGCGGCAGGTCCATGCCCTCAGTCCACCAGACCAGATATTCGATTCGCCACCAGCCGCGACTCTGGACCGGATTCACGGTCGCCATTGGGACCCCAACACTCGGTACCCCGACACTGGGTGCCCATGTCTGTGCGGGCGGTCCAACGGTCGCGTAGGGATCGATTCCGCCCATCTGCCCGGAAGGCATCACAGGGTACGGAACGTATGGAGCGGTGGCTGGTGGCTGTGCGGATGCGACAAGCACAAATCCAACCATGGCGACTAGCGCGATAAGGCAACGAGGAATCAAAGCAGGCTCCCGATCTTATTCATCTATTTTTTTTGCGAATTCTTTCAAGAATCCGGCAGGATTAGCCGGACGTTCGGAAATCCGCGTCGCTCAGGTCAATACCGATTGGCAGTGGTCCGAGCGAATCGATGAACGATATTTCCTTCCGGAATGTTCGCCTCCGAAGCTACCCAGATGGGGACCAGCTGCTTGAATGTAGCTGGGCAAGTTGAATCGAACCGCGTAGGATTCTCAGCTCACTTTCCCGCGGCGCGGCCTTCTGGGACTCCTGCCGGGCTGATCCGAAGACAATCAATTTGAATACTGCCACACCACAGCAACTGTACGACCGTAACTTTTTTTTGGCACTGATTTGTCAGACCAGCTTTGTCACTGCCAATACGCTGATGGCACATTATGCGCGGTGGATCGAGTTTCTTGGTGGTGATCTGGGCCACGTCGGCATGGTCATGGGAGCGGGCGCAACCGTTGGATTGGTGCTGCGGCCCTGGATGGCCCAGTGGATCAATCGCTTGGGAGCCCGAACCATGTGGGCATTTGGCTTGATGGTTTTTGCCGCTGGCTCGCTGGCGAATTTCGCGATCAGCGACGTTGGTCCACTGATCTATCTCGTGCGTTCGAGTTTGGTGTTGGGCGCTGCGATCGTGTTCGCAAGTGGCCTGACCTATATCACTCAATCGACGCCTGAGCATCGTCGTACTGAAGCGATCGGCATTTTTGGAATCGGCGGTTTTATGGGGATGTTGATTGGGCCGTTCGTTGGCGATCTGTTCTTGACCGATCGAGAACGTGGAAACTTCTTGTTGCTGTTTGTCATCGCAGCAATTGCAAATTTGTTACCCACGTTCGGTCTCTATTTTTTGCGACCCACCAGTAGCGAACGCACGAATTCCTCGACTCGATTGAAGGAATTTGTTGCCACGACACGACGACATTGGCCCGGCATGATCTTGTTGGTTGATTTGGCGTTCGGTGTCTGTATGGCGGGTCCGTTTGTGTTTGTCGCCAGTTTCATCGATCAGGCATCGCTGCGAATCGAAGGCGTATCGGTGATCGGATTATTCTTTCTGTTCTATGCGAGCACCGGAATCACGCTGCGGCTGACTTTGCGCAGATTGCCCGAACGAATTGGGTCCCGCAAAGTCTTGCTGGCCGGAATGTTGCTGATGGCGGCCGGCATGTTCGCGTTCGCGATGGTCGACTCCAGCACGACTTGGTTGATCACGGTGCCGGCAGTCTTGACCGGCGCGGGCCACGGACTGATGTTTCACACGATGACGTCGCTGACGTTGGAAACCTATCCAATGGCCGTTCGGGGCAGTGGTTCTGCATTGGCCTTGATGATGCTCGATCTGGGCACGATTGTTGGGGCACCGGTACTTGGATTGATCGGTCAGTGGTATGGATTTGCGATCCTCTTTGGGTCGATCGGCGTCTTTGCGTTAGCCGTTGCGGCAACTTACGCGGTCAGCTGCGCCGGCGTTTTTGATATCAACCGCGATACCGAAGCGGTGGTTTAGCACTGCGGTTGCCTGGGTACTCATCGCACAGCCAAGCACGCACTTTTCTCCCTTCCGTTGGTTTGGCCGCTTCTTCTATTGTCCATCACGTAGGAATCAATCCTCTGTCGATGGAGCGACCTCGGTTTGATGAGACTGGGATACATATGGGTCTGTTTGTTCTTTGCGATGACGGCTGCGCAAGCGGTTGCCCAAGAAGGGTCGACCAATTCAGCATCTGGCGGACAAGCGACGGCGCCGAAGATCGTTCAGCAACCGCCGATCACGGTTCCAGTCCAGGCACTGGATGCGTTGGCTGGCGGACCGGAAAAGTGGACTAGCCCGGAAACTCTGGCCAGCAGTCTGCAGATCATGCTGCTGCTGACCGTGCTCAGTTTGGCGCCCGCCGTCTTGCTGATGACGACCTGTTATGTGCGGATCATCATCGTGCTGGGCCTGCTGCGCCAGGCGATCGGACTTCAATCGCTACCACCAAGCCAGGTGATGACAAGTATCGCGTTGTTCATGACCTTGTTCGTGATGACGCCGGTTTGGACGGAAGTTTACGACGACGCGATTGAGCCCTACACCGATCCGAACGTAGAAATGTCACTGGAAGAGGCTTACGAAGCTGGTGCGCATTCCGATTCGCGTATTCATGGCGCGGCAAATCGACGTCGCTGAAAACGTGGACGATGTCCTGCTGTTTTACGACTACATGGACAAAGACGCACCGATACCCAGCGGATACGAAGACGTTCCAATGCGAGTGCTGTTGCCCGCCTATATTTTGAGTGAACTGAAGACCGCGTTCCTGATGGGCTTTCAAATCTACTTGCCCTTCTTGATCGTGGACTTGGTTGTCGCCAGTGTGACGATATCGATGGGGATGTTGATGTTGCCGCCTCAAGTCATATCGCTGCCGTTCAAACTCTTACTGTTTGTCTTGGTCGACGGCTGGAATCTGGTCGTGCGAACTTTGATGGACAGCTTCGGAACGATTGGTTGACACAGTGACCCGAACCTTCGACTCGTGGACCAACACTTTGACGAGTCAAACACCGTTTTCCCATAAACAATAGATACGAAAGTCCATCATGGATGCTGCAAGTGCCGTAGACCTTTGTCGTGCCACATTGATGGCAGCCGTTGTGATCGCAGCGCCGATGCTGCTGGTTGGGATGGCCGCCGGCCTATCGGTGGGCTTGATACAAGCACTAACTCAAATCCAAGATCAAACGGTCGCCTTCGTACCAAAGATCTTGGCGATGGCTGCGGTGCTGATTGCCTGCTTGCCATGGTTAGTGGTCCGCATGGTCGACTTCACGCAAACGGTGTTTGAAAACGCGGGCGGGCCATAATGGATGATCTGGCCCAATGGATGGTCGATCACCTGGTACTCGGAATGTTGGTGATGACCCGGCTCAGCACGTTGTTGATGGCGATGCCAGCGATCGGTGTGGGCGTACCACGGCGAATACGTGCCTTCTTGGCGCTACTACTGACCGCACTGATCCTGCCGCCGATCGCTGACGGCACCACCGTGGACTCGTTGCCCCAGATCGACAACTTGGTCGACCTGACCATCGCGATTGGCCGGGAAGCCCTGATCGGTATGCTGATTGGAGCGACGATTCAGTTCATCATCACCGGTATTCAGCTTGGTGGTGAGGCGATTACCAGCACGGGCGGCATGCAATTGGGCGACGCGGTCGATCCGACCACCTCCAGCAGCATGCCTTCGATTGCCCGTTTGGTCGGCATGTTGGTCACGGCCGTGATGCTGGCGATTGGCGGCCATCGCATCGTGCTGGGCGTGTTGCTGGACAGTTTCGAAGCCCTGCCGGCGGGGCATATCGTCTTTCATGATTCCATGATGACACTGGTCATCGACCAACTTAGCTCCGGCATGGAATCGGGTGTGCGGGTTTCGGCGCCGGTGATCGCGGCGTTGTTGCTAAGCAATTTGGTAACGGGACTGATCAGTCGTACGCTGCCTCAGATCAACGTATTGGCGATCGGACTGAGTATCAACGCGTTGGCGATGTTGGTGGTGACGGCGCTGACGATCGGATCAGCGGGGCTGATCTTTCGCCAAGAATTGGCAACGGCTGTCGAACGATTGAACGCGTTGTGGTAGTTCACGGACAAGACTAGGTGAATACCGATGGCTGACAGCAGTGGCGACAAAAAACATTTAGCGACCGACAGGCGACGGCGACAGGCGCGCGAGGAAGGCCAAGTCGTCAAGAGCCAAGACCTGACCTCGGCCGGGCTGTTGCTTGCCGCACTGGCCACGCTGTGGATGTTCGGTGGGCCGGCGGGTGAGCATTTGGCCGCTGCGTTCCAAGATTCGCTAACGGCAAATCGAATCGGATCACTAAGCACAAACGACGCGTCCAACTGGTTACGCAGTTACAGCGGCCGACTAGCGATGGTGGCCGTGCCAATGCTGTTGGCAATGTTTGCCGCTGCTGTGTTGGTCAACGTTTCGCAAATCGGTTTCCTGGTGTCAACCAAAAAACTGGTTCCCAAGCTCAGCCACATCAATCCGATTTCCGGCGCCAAACGGATGCTGTCAATCCAAGGCTTTATGCGACTGGGGTTTGGGTTATTCAAGGTTGCGGTGATTACTGTGGTCGCCTACCTGTCGATCCGAAGCAACTTGAATTCGATATTGAACATGGCGATGACTAGCGTCCCGCAGATTGCCTCGACGCTGTTTAGCACGCTGATCGGAACAGGGGTCTGGGTCGGTGGCGCACTGTTCGTGTTGGCAATTCTGGAATATGCATTCCAAAAATGGAAACATGAACAAGACCTGATGATGTCCGATCAAGAGATTCGCGACGAAATGAAAGAAACCGAGGGTGATCCGCAGGTCGCGGCAAGACGCAAACAAGTACAGCGCCAGATGATGATGCAGCGTGCCGACTCAGAAGTCCCCAAAGCCGACGTGGTCGTCAGCAATCCAACGGAACTAGCGATCGCCATCAAATACGATCCGGTCACGATGCCAGCTCCAATCGTGTTGGCCAAAGGGGCCGGGTCACTAGCCCAAAAGATTCGCCGGATCGCCTTGGAGAACGACATTCCGGTGGTCGAACGAAAACCGCTGGCCCAAGTCCTCTACAAGACGGTCGATGTTGGTGATGTGATCCCCGCCGATCAGTATCAAGCCGTGGCCGAAGTGCTGCGGTACGTGTACCAATTACAGGGCAAAGAGATCCCGAAGGCGGCGGCATAACGAGGTTCGCGCATTGGCCGCGAACCGATGTCTCCTGTCTCGCGTCACTTGGCGAGAGGTTTCGCCCGATTCAAACCGTTGACGCGACCCCTATCCGACGCCTAACATATGGCCATGCAATCCAAATCCCTCCTATCGCTGTTACTTTTGCGACGCCAAAATCGGCGGACGATAAGGGTTTGATTGGGCTTTTGGAAAGCTGAATCAGGAAGCAAGACACCAAACCCGAGTCGCCCGGCGACTCGGGTTTTTTCATTTCTCACACCTCACGCAATTCGTGATCCGTTATGTCGAAGTACAAACCATTTCCACCGATCGCCTTGCCCGATCGAACTTGGCCCGATCAAACCATCACCAAGGCACCCATCTGGTGTTCGGTCGATCTGCGCGACGGCAATCAGGCGTTGATCAATCCGATGGGACCTGCCAAGAAGCTGGAAATGTTCAAAACGCTGTTGAAGATCGGTTTCAAAGAAATCGAAGTTGGTTTTCCTGCGGCTTCGGAAACCGACTATACGTTTCTGCGTGATTTGATCGAACAGGAATTGATTCCCGATGATGTCACCATTCAAGTTTTGACCCAAGCGCGGCCGGAACTGATCGAACGAACATTCGAAGCGATTCGAGGTGCACGACAATCGATCGTTCACTTGTACAATTCCACTTCGACGTTACAGCGCCGAGTCGTATTCCGCGCGAGCAAAGACGAAATCACCGAGATCGCCGTAAAGGGTGCGAAATTGGTTCGCGATTGTGCTGCCAATGTCCAAGACGGGAGCGTTCGTTTTCAGTACTCGCCGGAAAGCTTTACCGGTACCGAAATCGACTATGCCGCCGAAGTTTGCGACGCAGTTTGTGAAGTTTGGCAACCGACCACTGACAACAAGACGATCATCAATCTACCGTCAACGGTCGAACTGGCGACGCCGAATGTATATGCCGATCAAATTGAATTATTTTGTCGTTTGTTTAAACATCGCGATCAATCGATCATCTCGCTGCACACGCACAACGACCGCGGTACGGGCATCGCAGCGTCCGAGTTGGGTCTGATGGCAGGAGCGGAGCGGGTCGAAGGCACACTGTTCGGCAACGGCGAACGGACGGGGAACGTCGACATTGTCACCATGGCTCTAAACATAACCACGCAGGGCGTCGATTCGGGCTTGGACTTTTCCAACATCAAAGAGATCCGCCGCGTCTCGGAGTTCTGTACCGAGATCAAAGTTTACGAACGGACTCCCTACGCTGGCGACTTGGTTTTCACGGCTTTCTCCGGTTCACATCAAGACGCGATCAAGAAAGGTTTTGACGCGATGAAAGAAACCGAGCAGGAATTGTTTGAAGTCCCCTACCTGACTCTCGATCCGGCCGACATCGGCCGCCAATACGACCCTGTCATCCGGGTGAATTCACAGTCCGGTAAGGGTGGGGTAGCATTCTTGGTCGAAAGCGAGCTCGGATTCCGTCTGCCACGTCGTCTGCAAATCGCTTTTAGCCAAGTAATCCAAAAAATCACCGATGCTTCGGGCGAAGAGATGCCAGCCGGCGAAATCGCCAGCAGATTCTTGGAGACCTATGTCAATCCACCCGCATCGCTGGTCTATCATTCGCACAAACCGATCGAATGCGACCAGGAAGACATGGAACGCTATCGGTTTGTTTTTGAATTCAAAGGAAATCAACACACCGTCGAAGCGAATGGCAATGGACCGCTGGATGCCTGCGTGCATGTTTTGACCGAAACGTTCGGTTTGGCCTATGACATCAAAGACTATCAAGAGCATGCGATGGAAACCGGATCGGACAGCGCCGCAGCAGCCTATATTCTTGGCCAAGAAACCGGACGGCAGTGAATTGTTTGGAGTTGGGCAAAGTAAGTCGATTACCAAAGCTTCGATTTTGGCATTGGTTTCTGCTATCAATCGGAGTTTGTCGAACTGACTGGTGGGGCCGAAAGTTTGCAGATTATTGCAGGAAGTTCGGTAACTCCAATAAACAACGGAGCTTACGTCGATTCAAATCAACCTTGACCTGTTTGCGAGAATCGATAGAATTCGCTACCGAGGCAAGCTTGGCAAGGCAGAGAGGCTCGGAGCTTCTTGCCAATTGCGTTCTTCGCACAGAATATTAGCGAAATGTGCCCCTGCGGTAGATGTTGCTAGTGCGGTAGAGCGGCAAGTTTGTTAGACGGGGGCTTATCAGTGAATGGTTCACTCAGCAACGGCTAGTCATGCAGGGAGGATGGTTTCCGCCATGACCACTAAAACGGTCTTCACGACAGGCGAAGCAGCCAAGATTTGTAAAGTTAGCCAACAGACGATCATTCGTTGTTTCGACAACGGATCGCTGAAGGGATTCCGTGTCCCCGGCAGCAAATTTCGACGGATTCCTCGCGAACAGTTGTATCTGTTCATGAAGGACAACGGAATTCCTACCGATGCATTGGAAAGCGGCAAAAAAAAGTTGTTGATTGTTGATGACGATCAAGACTTAGTTGACCTAATCCAGGACGGATTTCGAGCGTGATGGTCGGTTTGAAATCCGCACTGCCAACAACGGCTTTGATGCCGGGATGGGAGTCAAAGAATTTCGGCCCGACTTGGTGATCCTGGACGTGATGCTACCCGACATCAACGGCAAGGAAGTCTGCCAGCGGGTGCGGACGCGATCCGGCGATGGATATGGTTAAAATCCTGTGCATTTCCGGGATGGTCGAGCACAACAAGGTTGATGGCTTGAGGGCTGCAGGAGCGAACGACTTCATGCAAAAGCCGTTTGCGATTGACGAATTGGTCAGTCGATCATGCGACCTGTTGGAGATCGAGCGCGGCGTTGTCGGCTAAGGCGAATCGCGACATTTCGCTGTCACCGACAACGGCCGAGGCAACGACGCATCCTCGTAGCAACAAGACGATTCATCGGGAATTCATGACGAGGACCAGCCCGATGGGTTTGCTTCCATGTATCCGACGCGGCAGCGACAGATGGTGGTTACCGCGAAGTGCCCAAGCGACGGAAGCGCTTGGGCACCTGATGCTTTCCAGCAGCCGGGGAGCGGTCGACACCGTGACCCGCCAGCGATTGCTGCGCGCGATCGAATCCGATCCGCCGCTGCTAATTTTTGCTTCGCTCAATTGGACCGGTGACCGAGTGGAAACCGGCGAATTGGTCGATTGGTTCAGTCAGCACGTGATCGGTCGATTTGCCAGCGGCGATGCGTTCTTAAGTGCGCCACCAATTTCTTCAGCCATGGAACAACGGTGGAAGAAACTGAATGATCACTTTCGCACTCTGCCGATCGGGCAATGGCTCAACGATGCAGCGTTGTGGTTGGAGGTCACAGGACCGAAAGTTTCCAACGCCTGGCAACAGCAATGGCCGCAAGTCACCAAACAATCGAACGGTCCGATCGATCTACCGCAAGCGACATCCAACTGTATGCTCCAACAATTGGCGCGATCGGTGCAGCGGCAACATTCGCTTGAACGATCCTTTGACCAACGCCTACAAAAGACCAAGCTGGGAGCCATCAAAGAACTGGCTTACGGGCTTGAGCCACGAAATCAATAATCCGCTGGCCAATATCTCGACGCGTGCGCAACAATTGCAACGGGGCGAACAGGATCTTTCTCGAGTAGCAACGCTGCAACGAATCATCGATCAGGTCTACCGAGCGCATGAAATGATCGCTGATTTGATGTTCTACGCCAATCCACCTTCGCCACGATTAGCGGTCTGCGAGTTGGCTTCAATCGTTCAGCCGGTAGTCGAATCGTTTGAGGAAGAATCGAAACGCCAAGGCATTCGTGTCGAACTATCTGCGCCGGACGAGCAGCTGACCATTGCTGCGGACAGTGAAATGATTGGCGAAGCCGTCCGGGTGCTGATTCGCAACGCAATCGAGGCAATCGGTTGCCAGGGCACCATCGTCGTCTCGATCGTCGGCAACGGGGACCAAGTCAAGATTCACATTGCCGATAGCGGACCAGGACTGTCCGAGAAAGCTCGCAGGCATGCGTTTGATCCCTATTACAGTGGTCGCGAAGCGGGACGTGGACTCGGTCTGGGGCTATGTCGCGCCTATCGCATCGCTCGCCTGCATCATGCCGACATCACCTTAGCGGGCGGCCCGGCCGGCTGTGTGGCGACGATAGCGTTAAAACCGGGCGCAATCGATACCCCCGATCAGCCCGAACGATAGCTCGAAACGGATCCATTTTTTCGAATGTTCGTTTCGAATCCGTGGATCCGTTGAGCCAAACAGAGCGATCGTGGACTCTTTTCCCACCGCTGGTCGATTCGTTTCCGATTACCGATAATCGCCTGATTCAGAACGAAACGTGATTCTTCCGGTTGAAAACCCATGCTCGATTCCGCTACCGAGATCCTTCGGCTCCAGGCGAATGGCGAAGCCAACGCTGTAGAAATCACGGCGCGGTCCCTGGCTGCGATCGAGGAGTCTCAAGACGTCATCAACGCCTTTACGCACGTTGATCGTCAGCAGTCGATGCTCGCGGCGGAGGCAGTCGACGCCAAACGAAAAGCTGGTCATACGATGGGGCCTTTGGCTGGGGTCCCGATCGCGGTCAAGGATGTGATCTGTACCAAAGACATGCCGACCACTTGTTCCTCGAACATGCTCCGCGACTTTCGACCCCCGTATGATGCGACCGTCATCGAAAAGTTGCGGAAAGCGGACGCCGTGATCATCGGTAAAACGAACATGGACGAATTCGCGATGGGGGCCAGTACCGAAACCAGCGCGTTCGGTGTGACCCGGAATCCCTGGGACACGAGTCGAATTCCCGGTGGCAGCAGCGGCGGATCTGCCGCCTGCGTGGCGGCCGGCACCGTTCCGCTCAGCTTGGGGACCGACACCGGTGGCTCGATTCGACAACCGGCGGCCCTGTGTGGAGTGACGGGCTTGAAGCCGACCTACGGACGAGTCAGCCGCTATGGATTGGTTGCCTTTGCCAGCAGTCTGGATCAGGTTGGACCCTTTGCCTGGACGGTTGAAGACGTGGCACTACTAATGCAGGTGATCGCTGGGTACGAACCCCGTGACTCAACGTCGCTAGACCGCCCGACACCCAATTATTCGGCAGCGATTCAGTCGGCAGATCTTCGCGGCGTGAAAATTGGTGTCCTTCGCGATGCCTTGGAAACGGATGGCGTTAGCGAATCGATTCGAAAGGCCGTCGTTGATTCAATCGATGTTTTCAAATCAGCCGGCGCGGAAATCGTCGAAGTCAATCTGCCACACAGCGAGTACTGGGTACCAACGTATTACGTGATTGCACCGAGCGAAGCCAGTAGCAATCTGTCGCGCTACGATGGCGCTCACTATGGACATCGGGCCGAGAAGCTTGATCCCGACAAAGTCGAATCACTTGGACCGCTGGTCGCAACATACTGTCAAAGCCGCGCCGAAGGGTTTGGCGCAGAAGTGAAGCGGCGGATCATGGTTGGCTGCTACGCGTTGAGCGAAGGCTACGCCGATCAGTATTACAACCAGGCGCTCAAAGCACGTCGTTTGATCAAAGGCGATTACGACGCGGCGTTCCAGCAATGCGACTTATTGCTGGGACCTGTAACGCCAACAACCGCGTTCCCACTGGGCGACAAAATCGATGACCCGATCCAAATGTACTTGTGCGACCTGTTCACCGTTGGAGCCAATCTGGCCGGTGTTCCCGCCTTGTCTTTGCCGGCAGGTCTTGATTCAGATGGATTGCCAATCGGAATCCAATTGCAAGCACCGGTCTTAGAGGAAACCCGACTGTTGTTTGCCGGTGCGGCGTTCCAAGCCGCCACCGACCACCACCAGCTTCGACCCGCCAAATAGAATCATGACGAACACCGACGGTTACCCAAGCGAAACGATCATCGGACTAGAAGTTCATGTGCAACTGAAGACCGAGACGAAACTCTTTTGTGGCTGTAGCACCCAATTCGGTTCGCCACCGAACAGCCAGGTCTGTCCCGTCTGTCTGGGATTGCCCGGCGCCCTGCCGGTCATGAACGAAAAGGCGATCGACCTTTCGCTCCGCGCTGGACTGGCGATCGATTGCTCGATTCCACCGATGACCAAGTGGGATCGCAAACAGTATTTCTATCCCGACCTGCCCAAGGGATATCAGATCAGCCAATTCGATCTGCCGATCTGTGCCGATGGATTTCTCGAGATTCCAGATCCGACCGATCCCGATCAAACGCGGCGAATCGGAATCATTCGTGCGCACTTGGAAGAAGATGCCGGCAAGAGCATGCACGATGAAGCGGCGGGCCGCAGCGACACGCGGATTGATTTGAATCGCTGCGGCACTCCGCTGTTGGAGATCGTCAGTGAACCCGACCTGCGTTCAAGCGCCGAAGCCAAGGCATACTTGAGCGAATTGAAACTGCGGATGACTCATCTGGGCATCTCCGATTGCGAAATGCAAGAAGGCAGCCTGCGTGTTGACGCGAACGTGAATTTGCATATCGACGTGGACGGCAAAAAAGTCGCCACGCCGATCGTCGAAGTCAAAAACATGAATAGTTTTCGCGCCGTCGAACGGGCGATCGACTATGAAATCGATCGTCAATACGACGTTTGGGAGGAGACAGGCAAGACGATCCAAGACGAAGCCAAAACGACACGCGGCTGGGACGACCAGAAAGAGCAAACTTTCCTGCAACGAGAAAAAGAAGAATCGGCCGACTATCGATATTTTCCCGATCCCGACTTGCTGCCGATTCGATTGCCGCCCGAGCGAATCGAACAAGCCCGCGCGTCACTCGGTGAACTGCCTGCTGAACTTCGTGAACGATTGCAATCTCAGTACGGCATCAAAGCCGTACGACGCCGATGTGATCGTCAATCAAGGCCGGGGCTTGATCGAATACTTCGAACAGGTCGCAACGACCTCGGGAGACGGCAAACGTTCCAGTTCATGGATTCAACAAGACGTGATGCGAACCATGAACGAAACGCAAACCGAGATCGACGACTTCCCGATTTCGGCCGACAAGCTGGGGCAATTGTTAAAACGAGTTTCGGCCGGAGAATTCGACAACCAACGCGGCCGTGATGTGTTCAACTATCTGTTGGAACATCGGGTATCGGTCGATGAAGCGGTCAGCGTACTGGGAATCGAAGCGGTTGACAGCAGCGAAATGGATGCGCTCTGCAAAGAATTGCTGGCGTCCAATCCGCAAGTGATCGAAGACGTCAAAGGCGGCAAAGTACAAGCTGTCGGAGCGCTGATCGGCCAGGCCAAGAAGAAGAACCCCAATGCGAATCCGCAACAGGTCAGAGAAACGTTGCTGCGGCTGATCGGACAAGCTCCCTGAGCCAAGCTAATTGATTTGAAGCGAAGAAAATGAAAATCGCCCTCAATCCTTCCTAGATAGAGGGCGCACTTTCGCTAGTCATAGATCGCTCTTTAACAAACCGTTAGGCATGCTTACGACGACGTGAGGCAAGACCCATGATACCCATCGCACCCAAGGCCAAAAAGCCCGAGGGCTCAGGAATTACATTGACCGTTCCTGAAATGCGAAGTGCTGAGGACCGAACCGTTGAAGTCAACAGTTTCAAGGTCAAAACTACCAGTCGAGGAGGCTCCACCGCTATCTTCTCCGAAAGCCGCGAGAGTGAAGGCGACTTGATCGCCGGTGGTCAATGTGCCGAGTGCCGAAAGGTCAACGCCAATGAAGTCGACTCCAGATGCAGCGTCAACGTAATCGAAATCAAGAACCGAAATCGGCGTTCCAGCGTTGACCGAAGCTTTGATTTCCACTTGGTTCGGACCGGTGCCCGAGCGGTCGAGTCGTGTGTCCAGCGTCAAATCGCTGATCGTGGTACCGGCAGAGACTGCGAATCCCCAAGTCCAAGTTTTGCCCGCAGCCACCGCCTCATCGTATGTCGAGTATGTCGTGTATGGGCTGCTGCCAGTTTCACCCCAATCTTGCCAGTTCCACGTGGCGAAAGTATTGGAGGTAAGGCCGCCGCCGGTAGCTAACAGATCGGCTGTCACGCCGTTCTCCACCGTTGCGCCGAGGGTCGCATTCGGATCACTTGGTGCCGTTGGATACTCCACGATGATTGCGGCCTGTGCCGGGCAAACCATCAATGTCGCAATCGCGGTAGTGACGAATAGAAGTTTCTTAAACATGTCTCTTTAAGTTCCTTAAAATCGGTTCTATTTCAACGTTGAGGGCACAGCCATCCCGTACCTCAAAAGTTGCGGCAGAATATACAGCAAGAGAAGTCAAATCGTGTTAAGAACCACTTAAGAAAAAAGTATTGTTGAATACAGAATCAGGGTGGCTACAAATGCAACCGAATCGATACAAACAGATACAAAATTTTGTGTGAATTCGACCGACGGTGTAGTAGTTCAATGGAAGACTGGCTCACGTTGAGTACAAGAAATTGCCTTCGCTAAAATGCTCGATTTACTTTGTAGCTCGGAACCATGTCGGATTGCGGAAAGCCGAAAATGTGTGGGGCGACGTTTGTTAAATGCAAAACTGCAAAATCGGCTTAGATTGAACGATCCCACATCGGCAGCAACCATCTCAAAGCTTTGCAAACCAAGTCGCAGTCACTGCGAATCCCGCTATCAACTGGGAAAGGACCGCCTGAGTTGAAATTCTCTTACCAAGTATCAAGCCCTGTAGACGTCCGTTTCTGGGCTCTTGTCGCACTAGTCGCCGCAATCGGGATGTGGTTGGTATTGACGCCGTTTGTGCCTGCCATTGCATCCGTATCGATGCGGCGGTTTCATTTACGCGGCGAATCGTTCTTCGCGCTGGGCGATCCAGTTCCCGATCCCCACGATGTACAACTTTGCGAATCGGTATCAGATCAGCGAACTGCCGCCTGATCTTGTCGATCCGATCATTAGCGAATCCGAAAAACGCTACATCAATCATTTTCCGACGCGAGTCGTCACCTTCTTCAACACTCGGTACCGGTACCTCAACGCCGGTACCGATCGCTGGCTAACGATCGAAACAACCTATCGGGGCCAACAAATCGAATCCCGATTCCATGTCAGAGCGAAGGACGACCAGCAAGGATTCGAGTTGCTGCGATTGGACGACACGGAGCAAGTGGAATGACCGATTCGGTTGCCGAAGTGCCCAAATCCTCAAGGCCAGCTATCGCACACCGGATTGTCCAGACAGGCTTGTTCTTGAGTTTGACCTGGAAGTGGTTTTTCTTCCGCTACGCAGCCGACATTTATGCGGCGATCCCACTGGACGATCCGTTCTTCCCCGACTGGTTGCGATCCGTTTACACGATCTCGATCGCCTACCTGGCCGCCGTTGCGCGCCGTCATCATCAGTGCGCTGACTGCCAACCGCTCCCTGCAGCGTCTGTGTAGCTGGGTTACCTTTGTCGCCGCAACTGTGCTGTGCGTTCATCAGGGCAGCTACAACGACATGACCTTTGTGACCACGTGGTGGGTCAGCTTGTGGTCGCTGTGGTATGTCCATCAAAACTGGGATGAAAACCGAGCACTGGTGCTACGGCGCGCGGCATTCCTCAGCCGCCTGATCATCTCGATGATCTTGTTGGGCGGCGCTGTGGGTAAATGGACAGCCGAGTATTGGTCGGGCGAAGTTTTCTATGACATCTACTTTTTGGACCGCGACTATTGGGCATTCAACCTGCTGCGAGCCAACGTGGAACCCGAATCGCTTCGCGAAATCGCAAAATGGTACAGTCGCCAAGTGGTCATCGTGGAAACGGTAGCCGGGATCGGATTGTGGCTGTTGCCGGCCAGATGGGCGGCAATGGTCGGAATCGTCCTGCTAATGTCGATCGCCCTGCTTTCGAACTTCCTGCTGTTCTCCGTGCTGTCTTGCGTGATCGGTTTGGCGGCGGTCGGTCTGTTCGTGCCACGTGGTCAAACGGCGGTCGCGGATAATCAGTAGAATATGGCAAAAACTTGCCTCCTGATTTCTATCGATCATGTCCAAAACCAAATTCTTCGCCAGCGCTATCGCGTCTGTTCTGTTTGCAACGCTCACCCTCGGTCAGGCCGCTGTTGGTTCGGCCGACGAGGCGAACCCGATTGAACGGGTCAATCCGTTCATCGGCACCGGCGGGAACGCTTATGTCTGTGCGCACAACACACCGGGAGCAACCACACCATTTGGTCTGATCCGGTTAAGTCCCGACACCATCTCCGCTGGCGGCAAAACTGCGATCAACACATCGGGCTACTACTACAATGATCCACGCATTGTCGGCTTCAGCCACACCCGGCTTTGCGGGACCGGCGCGATCGATGGCGGACACTTTCGAGTGATGCCGACGGGTCTCGAAACTTCGCTGGCTGAACTGCGAAGGGGCGTCTCCGCGCCTCTGTCTCACGATCGAGAGACAGCAACACCGGGATACTACTCGATCGAGATGCCAGAGATCAAAGTCCGTGCTGAACTTACCGCGACCGAGCGTGTCGGTTTGCACCGCTACCACTTTGCCGCCGACGCGACACCAAGAATTCTGATCGACATCGGTAGCGCGCTCGGCAACGGCAAGAGCAACGAGTGTACCGTCCAGGTCGACCAAGAGACAAACTCCTTGACCGGCTCAGTGCGAACCTTCGGATCATTCTCCGGTCGATTCGGTGGACTGAAGGTGTACTTCGCAGCAACGTTCAACCGCGCCTGGACACAACACACAACCTGGTCCGGCAGCGAAACCACCGCCAACGAGCGACAGCGTCACCGGCGATGATGTCGGGATCGAATTTGTGTTTGAGCGATCAACAGAAGAGTCTCAAATCGAATTCGCGTTAGCAATCTCGCATGTCAGCGTTGCCAATGCGAGAGAAAACTTAAAAGTCGAACTTGCCAAGCTCAGTTTTGACGAAGTACGTGAGAAAGCGGCGAGCACGTGGAACGAGATCCTATCCAGAATTCAGATTGAGGGGGGCTCGCAATCGGATCAAAAAATTTTCTACACGGCGCTATTTCGGTCATTGACGATGCCGACAATTTTCAATGACGTCAACGGACAATACACCGGTTTTGACGGACAGGTTCATCAAGCGGACGGATTCAACTACTACACCGACATGTCATTGTGGGACACGTTCCGAACCACGCACCCGCTATTCACTTTGGTGGTCCCGAAACGTCATCGCGACATGATCATTTCGTTAGTCAAGATGGCCGAGCAAGGAGGTAACCTGCCACGCTGGCCATCGGGCGTCGGGTATACGAATTCTATGTTCGGCGCACCTGCCGAAATAGCGATCGCCGAAGGCTTCCTGAAAGGGATCCGCGATTTTGATGTCCAATCGGCGTACAAAATCATGCGGAAAGGGGCTTTGGAACCTGCTCCAAAAGATGCGTCTTACAGTGGAAGGCGGGGAATTGCCGACTACATCAAATACGGTTTTTGCCCGTCAGACACGATGTCTGGTGCGGTTGCCAAAACGCTCGAGTACGCCAGTACCGATGCTGCGATTGGTCGATTGGCGAACGAACTCGGCTACGAAGAAGACGCGGCGATGTTTACCGAGCGAGCTCAGTCCTATCGCAACGTGTGGAACCCCAAGACAGAGTACTTTCAACCTCGCGATACGTCCGGGAATTTTTCGACGGAGCTACGACCACTGTTGTTGACCTACCTCGATTTTGGTCGCCAACTGACCGATGACTACGTCGAAGGCAGCGCATTGCAGTGGCGCTGGTCGGTTTCGCACGACGCTCCAGGGCTGGTGTCTCTGTTCTCCAGTCCTGAAGGATTCGTGCAGGAGTTGGATGCGTTCTTTGCGGGTTCAAAACCGGACGTTGGTGAAATCCCCAACGGCTACTATTGGCATGGCAATCAACCCGATATTCACGCTGTCTATTTGTTCAACGCGGCGGGCCGACCCGACTTGACGCAAAAATGGGTGCGTTGGATTCTCAAGCACAAGCATGGCGAAGGTCCTGACGGGATCGACGGTAACGATGACGGCGGTACCCTATCCGCGTGGTATGTACTTAGTTCGCTTGGTATTTATCCGGTGGTTGGTACCGACCGCTACGAATTGGGCAGTCCATTGTGGAAACGCGCGGTGGTCAGGATCGGTGACAAAGAACTGACCATCATCGCCGACAACTATGCTCCCGAACGCTTCTACGTTGATCATGTTGAACTGAATGGCAAGAAGTTGGATCGAACTTGGCTCGCTCATGCGGAAATTGCCAGCGGTGGAACACTGCGATTTCGGATGAGTGACGAACCTCGCCAACAGTGACTAATCTGGCCGACACTGATGCGCGGATTGCTGGATGGCTACAGCACACCCTTGGTACTGGGCACGGCATCGCTGCGCGGATCGCTTTCCGCAGCCATTCGAATGGCTCGCGCCGTCGCCTTGAAAACACATTCAGCAATGTGATGGCCATTGCGACCATAGTGCAAAAGAACGTGCAGGTTACTTTTTGAATTCGCTGCAAAGGATTGCCAGAAGTGTTCGACCAATTCGCTGTCAAACGTACCAATTTTGGTAGCGGCGATCGGGGCCTTGTACTCAAACGCATACCGTCCACCCAGGTCGACGGCGGCCGTCACCAAACACTCGTCCATCGGCAACGTGAAGTGGCCATAACGACGGATACCGGCGCGGTCTCCGAGAGCTTGTTCAACGGCTTGACCGAGCGCAATGCCGATGTCTTCCGTCGTGTGGTGATCATCAACGTGTAAGTCACCGACCGCTTCAACATCCAAGTCCACTAAAGCGTGCTTGGCCAATAGATCGAGCATGTGGTCCAGAAAGCCAATACCAGACGCACGTTTGCCCGCACCATCACCGTCCAGATTGACGGTAAGTGTGATGTCGGTTTCACCCGTTTTTCGATGGATCGTTGCAGTGCGGGTCATATTTTTTCCAACATCATCATGCAGGCATCGATCTGATCGTCGGTACCGACCGAAATTCTTAGTCCATCACCCCAGTCGGGGAATTCCATGTAACGAACCAAAATCTGATTCTTCTTCAGAAATTCGTAACGCTCTCGGTGTCTGCCATCTGGATGCTGACACCAAACGAAATTTGCTTGCGACGGAGTCACACCGAAGCCCAGTTCGGCTAAACGCGTGCTCATCCGATCGCGGGTCAAGTTCATCTTTTGGCACACATCGGTCAGCCAATCCTGACAGCCAACCGCAGCTGTTGCGGCTGCAATCGAGATCGCATCACAGTTGTAACTGTCTTTGATCTTGGCAAGCTGTGCCACGACGTCGGGCTGCGCGACCAGGAACCCGAACCGTATCCCGGCCAACCCATAAGACTTGCTGAGCGTGCGGGTGACTAGAATCCGTGGGTTGTTTTGCACCAAGTTCAAGCAATCCTGGTCCGCAAAATCGACATAGGCCTCATCAACGACCAACGGGCAGTCAAGCGAATCGCCGAAGTCAGCGACCTGATCGGGCGTCACAACGGTGCCGCTGGGGCTGTTGGGGTTGGGAAGCAAGACCAATCGGCACCCCTGGGACGGTTGCCCAAAGGCGGCCGGCAGCTTCCAGCCGTCTGCAAACGGCACTTGTTCCCACTGGGCACCCTGAATGTCGGCAAGCGTTCGGTACAGAATGTAGCTGGGATAAGGCAATCGCAATCGCTGGCCTTCACCGACGAATCCACGGACCAGCAACGTCAGGATTTCGTCGCTACCGTTACCGGCCAGAATCCAATCTGGACCAGGTAACCCCAGTGCTTCGGCAGCCGCGCGGCGAAACGCTTCAGCCATCGGGTCTGGATAGCGATTCAGTGTCCCCGTCGCCGCCTTTTGGATTGCTTCAACGACTGCCGGCGCCGGTGGATAAGGATTTTCGTTGGTGTTCAGTTTGATGAACTTTCCCGGCGGCGGCTGTTCGCCCGGCGCATACGGCAGCATCTTGGCCAGCGCGGGACGGAATAGATCTTGGTTGGGCATCGGCAAGCTTATGATTTTGTCTCGCGTATCGTGACGCTTCTGGCGTGGGCCGTTAACCCCTCCTTGTTTGCAATTCGGACAACATCCTCGGCAATTTGGTTCAGGGCCGCTGCATTGAATTCGGTGACGCTGCCGCTGCGCAGGAAACTGTTGCTGGACAGTCCGGCAGCCCAGGTGCAAGTCCCGCCGGTCGGCAACACGTGACTCGGTCCGGCCGCATAGTCGCCCAGGGCAACGGGTGTGTGGTGACCCAGAAACGCCGCGCCACTGTTGCGAATCTTGGCAATCTGATCTTCAGGGTTTGCGGTTTCGATATGCAGGTGTTCTGGTGCGAATCGATCGGTCAGTTCGCATGCCTGCTGCTCGTCGCGGACCAAGATCAGTGCGCCGAATGCTTCCAGGCTGTCAACGGTCAGATCGTTGCGCTCTAACAATGCGACCTGTCGCTCAAGCTCTGCTTGCACTGCGGAAATCAGCGACTCTTCCCAGGTGATCAAAATCGACGAACCGGGCGAATGCTCTGCTTGGGCAAGCAGATCGGCCGCGATGAAATCGGCGCGAGCCGTTTTGTCGGCAATCACAATCACTTCACTTGGTCCAGCGAACGAATCGATGTCGACCGTTCCAAAGACATGCTTCTTGGCGAGCGCCACAAACAGGTTTCCTGGGCCCACGATCTTGTCAACCGCTGGAACCTGGTCGCAGCCATACGCCAGCGCGGCCACCGCTTGGGCACCCCCCATTCGATAAACCTCGGTGATGCCCAACTCGTGACATGTCGCCAACATGTCGGTGTTGTAGGCGCCAAACGGAGTCGGAGGTGCGACGACAGCGATTTCGCTGACACCAGCTACCTGGGCTGGAACCACCGTCATCAGCACCGTCGACGGATATGCCGCCGCACCGCCCGGCACACAAACGCCAACCCGCCGCAGTGGCAGATAGCGTTGGGTTAGACTAACCCCCGGTTTCGGTTGAATCGTCACATCACGATGCAGGATCGCCTGCTGGAATTCGACGACATTGTCGCGAATGCGCCGGATCGAGTGCAATCAATTCGGCATCGGCTGCGGCGTGTGCGTTGGCCAGGTCGGCTGCGGGAACGCGAAGCTGATCGGCGGTCAGATCCGCTTTGTCTAGCGACTTCCCATAGCGGAGCAGGGCAGGGGTCCCTTGATTTCTGACGTCCTCGCAAATCGTTTCGACGACTTCGACCGGCGTGAGTGGTTTTCCAAAAACTTCTTCCGGTCAGCGCGCGCCGCGCGGGCTGACGACATTCCCTTGTGGACTGAGTTTGTCGCGAAGTTGATTCAGAATATCGGTCGCGCCATCTCGCGCGTCCACGGTTTGAATTTTCAATGTTGCCGTCTCGCTACGTCGAGACATAGCCCGACGAAAAAGTATCTAAAGTCGCCTCGCCCGCCCGAATGGCTGCATTCTGAGGTCTGCTCGGAGATTCGTTTTGTTTCACCGTCCCGTTCACATGATCGGATCCAATGCGACCCTCTCCCGGCCGCCGGTTCGGCAGCCCAATCATAAACCGATACAATGAATTTGGTTACCCAGCTTCCCCATTCAAATGCTGATATCCATGATTGATCTACGCAGCGATACCGTCACCCAGCCAACACCGGAAATGCGACAGGCCATGGCCAATGCTCTGGTCGGCGACGCCGTCATTGACGTTGATCCAACCGTCGATCGGCTGGAAAAGCTAACCGCCGAACTATTGGGAAAAGAGGCAGCGGTTTTCATGCCGAGCGGTTCGATGACCAATCAAGTCGCGGTTCGTGTGCATTGCGACCGCGGCAGCGAGTTTCTTTGTGAGGCCGATTGCCACATCTATCAATACGAACAAGCGGCATTCGCACAGCTATCTGGATTGGTCGCGCAGACGATTCCCGGACGGGAAGGCGTGCTACAACTAGACCAGCTGGAAGGGATGATCCGACCAGAGAACGACCATATGGTACGGACCACGCTGATCTGTTTGGAGAATACGCACAACCGCTGGGGTGGACGGATACAACCACAGGAAGAAATCGTTCGAACATGTGACTGGGCAAAGTCAAAGGGCTTAAAACGACATCTTGATGGTGCGAGAATTTGGAACGCAGCAGCCGCTTCGCACTCCAGCGAGCTGGAGTTGGCCGCGCCGTTCGATTCGGTCAGCGTCTGTTTCAGCAAAGGTTTGGGAGCGCCGGTCGGATCAGCTTTAGTCGGACCTACCGACTTCATCGTGGAAGCCCGCCGCGCCAGAAAACTGTTTGGTGGGGCTATGCGACAAGCCGGCATCATTGCCGCCGGCGCCTTGTTTGCGATCGAAAACCATCGTGATCGCCTTGCCGAAGACCACCGCAAGGCTCAACAGCTTGGCGACGCCTGTGCATCATGCGGGTCACTATCAATCCGCGGCGGACGAATCGACACGAACATCGTGGCCTGCGAAGTCGACCCTGATTGGGGAACCGCGCAGCATCTAGTTGACTCGTTATACCAACATGGCATCGACTGTTTTTCCATTGGTCCGCAAGCGATCCGTATGGTGACGCATCTCGATGTGACCGAGGAACAGATCGATCAGGCCTGCAACATCATCCAATCGGTTGCTGGCAAATCGCTGTCGGCCCGCGTTTGATGGACCAACCTTCGCATCGATCGATTGCCCTCGCTTCGATCGTCGTCTTCTTGATCGCGATCCTGTTGCGCGTTCCTTCCTGCTACGAAAGCTTTTGGGTTGACGAATTGCATTCGGCCTGGTGCGTCTGGGACGATCTGGGCGATGTGGCGCAGCGGGCCGATATCGGACATCAGTCGCCGTTCTATTTCACCGGGCTGTGGTTCTGGAAACAGTTCGTTGGAAACAGCGAACTAGCCCTACGAATGAGCAGTGTTTTAGCGGTTGCTGTTGGCTGCAGCGTGCTGACGGCTGGCATCGCGAAATACAGTCACAGTGTCCTGGCCGGCGCGACCGCCGGGGCCGTGTTGGCGATCGAAAACAACTCAATTTTTTTCGGTACCGAACTGCGTCCCTTTGCGTTTGTGATCTTGTTCGCATCGATGGCAACGGTCTGCTTCGCGAATCTTGCTTCTTTGACTTCCCGTCACGGCGATCGGCGATCGTGGATTGGGTTGATCATCGCGATCCTATTGGCTGCACTTTGCCAACCGACATCGCTGGGTGTCTTGTGGCTGCTGCCGGCTGCGCTGGGCTGCCTATGGTTGTGGCAAGATCGCCGACAATGTTTTCGAATTACGCTAACCGATGGATTGTTGCTGATCGCGGTCGCTGCGGTCACCTTTGCTCTTTGGTCGATGACGCTGGAAGAGTCTTGGGGACAACGAGGTACCTGGGCTTCGTTCGCCTCGGCGACATCGATCTTACAAGCATGGCAAGCGTGGGACTGGACTTGGCTAGGGAGCGTTCCGTTGGCGATGCTGGCCCTAACATTTTGGACCAGCCACACTGGCGGCAACAAGATCTTTGGGATCACGATTTTGATGGCGCTGCTCGCCGTGATCGGCACACTCAGTTACTGGTTGGTTGCCTGGATGGAGTGGCTACCACTTTGGCACCGCAGGTACTTCGTTGCCGTGCTGCCGATACTCGCCTTCGTTTCAGGCGGCAGTATTGCAGTGGTCAGTCAATGTGATCGGGTTCGCAAATTGGCGCCGCTGCTGGCAATCTGCATCGTCGGCGGCTTGATGTACCGACAGGACATGTATCGCTCATTGGCACGGTATCCTGTAGCGTTTGCTGTTCGTGGCGAAGATTGGCGAGGCGCCATTGAGTGGATCAACAGTGAAGCGAAATCGAATGATCGAATCTATCTGGAAAGCGGACTGATCGAATCCAATCGCTGGCTGAGCGGTGCCGGCATTCGAATGGGTGGGACCAAGTCACCGTGGTTGCCGAATCAAGAGCAACGACGCTACCTGCTGTATCCGACACAGGGACCCTATCAACTCGATCACCCGGTCGAGGTGATCAATGCCGATTTGGCACTTCCGCTGGAAGTTCTGTACGATGATCGCAATCGAATTTTCCTGATTGTTCGTCGTCCGGAGAATAAGATTCAGATCGACCCCACCAAATGGGGATGGGTCTACGGAAACCGAAACCCAAGCGAAATCAAATCGTTCGGCAACGTAACTGCTATTTCGATGATTACGTCGGATGAAACGCAAGAATGAATCACGCCAAGAAAATTTCTTACACCTACTCCACTCTGGCCGCTATGCGTATAAAAGGGTTGCATCCGGCGATCTTCGTTGATGCCTTTCAGTACGATTGTGGCCTCCGGCCGCTACCCGATAAGAGAATTCGATGAGCAAGACACAGATTCTGGCTGCCCGCGCCGGCGAAATTACCCCCGAAATGGAATTCTGCGCAGAGCGCGAAGGCTTACCCGTGGAAGTGATTCGCGACGAAGTGTCTGCCGGTCGCATGGTCATTCCGGCCAATAAGATCCATGCCGCCGGCGCTCTGGAACCGATGTGCATTGGAATCGCATCCAAGTGCAAGATCAACGCCAACATTGGCAATAGTGCCGTGACAAGCAACGTTGGTGAAGAGTTGGAAAAGTTGCATACCGCGGTTCACTTCGGTGCCGATACCGTGATGGACCTGTCAACGGGCAAAGATATCGACAATATCCGTCGTAAGATCATCGACAAAAGTCCCGTTCCGATCGGTACGGTACCGATTTACCAAATGCTAGAAGAACTGGGCGGCAACATTGAAGACATGCGTGCGCAGCATTTCTTGGACATGGTGGAACATCAAGCCAAGCAAGGCGTTGACTACATGACGATCCACTGCGGCGTGATGCTGGAACATCTGCACCTGACCGCCAATCGTGTCACCGGCATCGTTTCGCGTGGCGGGTCGTTGATCGCCAAGTGGATGATGACGCACAACAAGCAAAATCCGTTGTACGAAGCCTTTGATGATCTGTGCGACATCATGCGCGAGTACGACGTGACCTGGTCATTGGGTGATGGATTGCGACCCGGCAGCATCGCCGATGCCTCGGACGATGCGCAATTCGCAGAATTGGATGTGCTTGGCGAACTGACCCGGCGTGGTCAAGAGAACGGAACACAGGTGATGGTCGAAGGCCCGGGCCATATCCCGATGCACGAAATTCAGATGAACGTGGAAAAGCAGATCGAAATCTGTAATGGAGCGCCATTCTACGTGCTCGGTCCACTGGTCACCGATATCGCGCCCGGTTACGACCACATCACCAGTGGCATCGGCGCGGCGATGGCTGGCTGGCATGGTGCCGCGATGCTGTGTTACGTGACGCCGAAAGAACACCTTGGCTTGCCCAACGAGGAAGATGTCAAGCAAGGTGTGATCGCATACAAAATCGCCGCCCATTCGGCGGACGTCGCCCGCGGTCGTAAAGGGGCCCAGGATCGCGACGACGCTCTGTCCAAGGCCCGCTTTGAATTTGACTGGAACGAACAGTTTCGTTTGTCTCTCGATCCCGAAACGGCCCAGCGATACCACGACGAAACGCTGCCACAAGACACTTTTAAGAGTGCGCATTTCTGCAGCATGTGCGGGCCAAAGTATTGCTCGATGAAAATCACCGAAGAGATTCGTGAAATGGCGAAGGCCAAGGAAGTTGTCGAGCTCAACAAGTAAGCATCGCTTGCTGTCTTGATGATGGCGTAGGCCAGGTGAAACCTGGCGGTACTGGTGCCAGGCTTGACCTGGCCGATTGCGGTACTGGTGCCAGGCTTGACCTGGCCGATTTCTACCGGAGTTTGGCTTACGCCTCGACCGTTTCTATCGGGCTTGCGGGGCTGCTGCCAATCAGCAGACCCGTTCCCCGCAACTTCCACAGGAAGAATGCGGAACCGACGGCCATCAGTCCGCTGCAAACATAGAAAATATTCTGGGGTCGATCGCCGAATGCCGCCTCGGATCGACATGAAGATCACTGCGGAGAGCGTGATGAACAGAAACGAGCAACAATTTGCTGTACCGAGAAATCGACCGCGATCATCATCAGGCGAAAGTTTCTGCAGCGCTGCCTGCAATGGGATGATATAGAACCCGGCACAGAATCCCGCGAGCACAATCAGCGCTGAAACATTGCTAAACGCTACCCGCATGTAGGGCTGCAAGTCGGGCATCCAGGGTGGAATTCGCGCCAACAGGAAAAAGAAGATCACCAAGCCGCCCGCTCCAAACGGAATCAACCGAGGCTCGATGCGGTCGCCGGAAATGTAGCCGGCTGCGGCACAGCCGACACCGATCGAGATTCCCATCATGCCCATCAGGATCGCAGCCTCGGAATCCTTGACACCCAGGATCATGTTGTACTCGGGCACAACGAACAGCACCAAACCGGCGATCATGTAAAAGTAACCCCAGGCCAACATCACCATCAGCAGTCGCGTCTTTGACATCTCGCGGACCGAGTGGATGTAAGTGGAAAAGGGGTTCCAATCGAACTTCAATTCCTTCGCGGCAGGTTGCAGGGGTGTCAACAAACAGGCGACCAGTAAACCGACGATCGCAACGAGGGTCAAAGCCAAGCCCGGGATCCATGCCAAGCCTGCGGTGCCGTCTTTGGGATAATACAGATCGCTGATGAATCCGGCGGTGATGGTTCCAGCGATGATGGCCAGATTCGTCATCATATTGATGGTACCGTTCGCGCGACTCAGTTGCCTGTCTTCGACCAATTCTGGAATCATGCCGTACTTGGCCGGGCCGAAGAAAGAGCTTTGGCAAGCCAGTGCAAGGAAGGCAAGCAGCGTGATCCAAATGTTTCCCGTGTAGAATCCAATCCCGGCCGCAATCGCGATCGGTATCTCGGCGATCTTGACCCACATCACCACTTGCCGCTTGGAGAACCGGTCGGCCAGCTGTCCGGCGTACCCGGACAAAAAGATAAAGGGAACCGACAGGCACATGCCAGCGATTCCTTGGCCGCCAGGTCCCAGCTTGCCGTCCCAAATGCCACCACTGATCACCATGAATGTCAGCACACCCTTGATGATGTTGTCATTGGCCGCACCAAAAAATTGAGTGGCGACCAGGCTCATGAAGCCACGGTTCTTCAAGTTGCTTACCACGTCGGCTCGATTCGTTCTTGGGGAGTGGGAAGGTCGCTGAAGCTTAGCAGAAATTGCGAAATGACCGTTACATCACTATCACAGAGCCCGTTTACCGAACCGATTTGTCGTGCGATCATTTCCCGTCGCGGTATTTTTTGATCGCTTCGGGAAGTGGATACTCAGTCACGTCGCGGTCCCCTTCCGTCGCTGCGATTTCCAGTAGTCGGCGATACCCCCGGCTGACCAGCTCCGTTCGCCTCTGCACGAAAGTTTCGTCAAGTTGGGCACGAGACAGATCGCCGTCCAGGGTCATTCCGTCAAATTCATCGGCTTCGATGAACTGAGCCAAAACAGGGTTGCAACGGATGTGGCGTTCGGGACTGGTGTGCAGCACTTCGGGATCGAGTTCGCCGATCACGTAGCGCAGATACAGATCGCTATCGACAATCGACGTGACATCCTCGCCGCAAACTTCGCATCGATAACCTTCGTCGCACTTGGCCATGTTTGTGCCTACGACAAACCCAACACGTCAAACATGTTGTACAAGCCGTTTGGTTTTCCTTGCAGCCATTTCGCCGCAGCCAGCGCGCCCGATGCGTAGCAGTCTCGATTGCTGGCGGCGACATTGATTTCGATTCGTTCGCCCAACATACCGAACACGATCGTGTGCTCGCCGGGATTGTCGCCAACACGAATCGCGTGGTACCCGATTTCGTTGCGGCTGCGTTGGCCGGTTTCTCCTTCGCGGCCATGGACGTGTTTGGCGGGCTTCGTCCAATTTCTCGGCGATCAGTTCGCCAAACCGCAGCGCCGTGCCGCTCGGCGCGTCGGCTTTGTAGCGGTGATGGCGTTCCAAGATTTCGATGTCGATGCCACCAGCAACGTCCTTCAATGTTTCGGTGATCTGTTGCGCCAGCTTCATGGTCAAATTGACGGCCATCGACATGCTGGGTGCCCAGACGAACGGAATCTGTTTGGCCGCTTCGGCAAGTGAAGCTTTCTGCTTTTCGTTCAGTCCCGTCGTCGCCAAGACCAATGGGATGTCAGCCTGGACGCAATTGGCGACACAGGCATCCATTGCACTCGGCAACGAAAAGTCGATCACGACGCCGGCTGACTTTGGCCAATCGCCGGATAGCAATACGTTCAGCAGCGCCGTGCCGGCGACCGAACCAGCATCCTTGCCCAGTGATCGATGTTCGTCGTGATCAATCGCCGCGACAATTTTGAAGTCGGGGTCGTCAGCGGCCAGGGCGATCACGCGCTGGCCCATCCGGCCGCCAGCACCGTGAACGGCTAGTTGAATGGGAGTGCTCATACCAAGAATTTAACCGCAAATCGGCGGGCAGAGCAGGGCAGTAGGGGTCCGCAAGCCTACGAGTAAAGCTGAATCGCCTTGATGATGTCGTCTAGTTCGTTGGGCACCGCGACGGCCCGATTGGCGAAACTTGCCTTTTGCACGCCACGACTTCCCAGCGTTTCGTTGAAGACCTTTTGGTCAGTCGTGTGGTAGGCGACCGTAGCGGTTGGATCTTTCAATTCGTGACCGGTCAAAATACAGACCACCCGGTCGCTGGGTGCGATCACACCTTCGCGGCGAAGCAGTTTTGCTCCGGCAACGCTGGCTGCGGAGGCTGGCTCGCATCCGAATCCACCCGCACCCACTTGCGACTTGGCATCCAGGATCTCTTGATCGCTGACTTGTCGAACCACACCGTCCATGAAGTCGAGTGCTCGCAGACATTTCTTCAGGTTGACCGGACGATTGATCTCGATCGCGCTGGCGATCGTGTCGGCCTTTTTGCCGTCGCGATCCATTTCGTCGTTGTATTGGCGAATCGGATCCATGATCGACATTGCCGCCGTTCCAACGAACACCGCGGCGTTCGTACAGTTCGTACAGCGTGTCGGCGCCGGCGGCATTGATGACGGCCAAGCGTGGAACGCGGGCGATCAATCCATGTTCCTTCAGTTCCATGAACGCTTTGCCAAACGCGCTGCTGTTGCCCAGGTTTCCGCCGGGAACAACGATCCAATCGGGAACTTCCCAACGCAGTGCTTCCAGGACGCGGAACATGATCGTCTTCTGGCCTTCCAGCCGGAACGGATTGACGCTGTTGACCAAGTAGATACCCAGCTCTTGTGAGACTTGGCGGACGCGGATCATCGCGTCGTCAAAGTCGCCGGCGATTTGGACCGTCAAAGCGCCATAGTCGAGGGCTTGGCTAAGTTTGCCGTAAGAGATTTTGCCGCTGCCGATGAAGATGACCGCCTTCATCAACTGCGTCGCACTGCAGTACAACGCCAGCGAAGCGCTGGTGTTGCCGGTGCTGGCACAGGCGGCTCGCTTGGCTCCCATCAAGTTCGCGTGGGTGACCGCTGCACACATGCCGTTGTCTTTGAAACTGCCCGACGGATTCATTCCCTCGTATTGCAGGTGCAGCTGTCCGACGTCCATTCCGACGTACTTGCCCACTCGATCGGCCTGCTGCAGCAGGGTTTGACCTTCGCCGACGGTGATCAACTGATCCTGGGGCGCGAAAGGCAACAATTCGTGAAACCGCCAGACGCCGCTGAAGCGGACCGGATTGGTCCGCTGAGACCACATCGCCTCGAAATCAGCTCAACTTCTTGGGGACTGCGGCGCGGTCCCAATCGTAGGCGATGTCCAGCAAATCTCCGCATTTGTCGCATGCCGTACGGACGCTGCGGGCCTCGTAAGTAGCGGCGCAGGCGGGGTTGATGCAGCGTTGGAACGCGAGCTCGGTCTGCATGGCATTATGCTTTTCGGCTGTCTGCAGCATGACGAAAACGTGATAATTGGGGATCGAAGATTGCTGGTAAAACTGCTGGTAGTGGAATAGGGACCACAGGCAGGATCTGATAAGAGTAAATCGGAACAATCGGTTTGTCGCTAGATTCACCTTTGCCGGCAGATGAAAAAGCGGCAAAGTTGCCGATCATGGCGACAAATCAGCCTGGATGGGACTCCTGGTCACATTCTAGCGTGAATTCACGGGTACCGTCCAAACCACTTCCGCCCCGCGGATGACCAGAAAACGGATCGACAAAAGAAAAATGGCCTCCTCCGAACAGCCTGAATCGCCAAGCCCGAAACGCTGAACCCGAATCGGGGATCCCGATCAGCCGCGCAGTCACGTATTTCCTGCTGGCGGCCCTGGGTGCCGCTGCCGACCTGTGGACCAAGGCCGCAATCTTCCGCTGGCGAGGCCTGCCGGGACAGCAGCCAGTTTGGTGGCTGATCGAAGACCATTTCGGGATCGAAACAGCCGTCAATCCAGGCGGGCTATTCGGCGTCGGCGCTGGAAACGGGACTCTGTTTGCCTGTTTTGCGATGCTGGCGACCGTTGGCATTGTCTGCTGGTTGTTTTGGTTTGGCGCCGCCGAATCTCGCTGGCTGACGATCACTTTGGGATTGATCACCGGTGGGATCATCGGCAACATGTATGACCGGCTGGGGATGTGGTGGCAAGAGGGCTATCCGCCGTTTGGCAAAGTGGCGTTCGCGATTGGATTCTGTTCCGGGTGGAGGGCGTGCCGCTGCTCGATCCCTGGCCAAATTTCAATATCGCCGATTCGTTGCTGGTGGTCGGGGCCTGCATGTTGATGTACCAATCAATTTTTCTGATGCCGAAAGAGGAAGCTTAGCCCGTGTCCAATCCGACCGACCGAATGGTCATCCCTGCACGACGGACGTCTGACGGCGATGATCGAAGTCGCCGATGCGGCGGGCCAACATACGCTGAAGTACTTCCGCAGTGCGTCATTGGCGATCGACGCCAAGAGCGATGATTCACCGGTCACGGTGGCCGATCGCGAAGCCGAACAGCTCGCCCGCCAATTGTTGCTGGAACGATTCCCGGATGACACAATCCAGGGCGAAGAATTTGATGATCAGTCGGGAACCAGTCCCTATCGCTGGGTGATCGATCCGATCGACGGAACGAAGTCCTTCGTCTGTGGCGTGCCGCTTGTATTCGACACTTGTTGGCACTCGAGTTGGATGGCCAATCACTGGGCGGAGTGATCTTCATTCCAGCCCTTGACGAGGTGATTGTCGCGATGATCGGACAGGGGGCCTGGACCAAAACGACCGGCAGCGATTGGCAATCAGCATCCGTATCGAACCGGTCTGACTTGTCCGAGGCGATCTTCGTCACCAGCCAAGTCGATACCTTTGACGTCCGTAACGCGACCGATGCGTATCGGCAGATCGAAAAAGCGGCCTGGCTCACTCGCAGTTGGGGCGACGGATATGGCTATCTGCTGGTTGCCACCGGACGAGCCGACATCATGGTCGATCCGATCTGTAACCCTTGGGATGTGGCGGCGATTCTGCCTGTGGTGAACGAGGCGGGCGGAAAGTTTACCGATTGGCAGGGAAATCCGACGGCCCGTGGCGGCGACGGCGTGGGAACCAACGGAAAACTACACGCCGCGGTGCTGGCGAAACTAAAGTAGCCATTTACAAAACCTGCCTTTGGCCCCTAAACTACCGGGCTTCGATTTCCGGCGATTCTCGCTTCGTGAGCCCGTTTTTTCGTGTTTGAGTCCCTCAGTGACGGTCTGCAATCGGCGTTCAAAAGCCTGTCTGGCAAAGGCAGGCTGACCGAAGGCAATATGCGCGACGGTCTGGACGTCGTCCGCAAGGCGATGCTCGAGGCCGACGTCAGCTACAGCGTCGTCCAAGACTTCATGGACCACGTCTCCGAGAAAGCACTCGGCAAACGCGTGTTGCTCAGTCTTCGCCCGCATGAAGAACTGATCAACATCGTCCACGAGGAGTTGATTTCGATTCTGGGCCCGGTCGATCCGTCGCTGCACCTGAAGAAAGAGGGCCCGACGATCATCATGCTGTGCGGCTTGCAGGGGAGCGGGAAAACGACGACCTGCGGCAAGCTCTCGCAAATGCTGCTGGAAGAGAACATCAAACCGCTGTTGGTCGCCGCCGACCTGCAACGACCGGCGGCGATCGATCAATTGCATGTGATCGGCGATCAGCTTGGCGTACCCGTTTACAGCGACAAAGGGAACACGAATCCGGTCGCGGTTTGCAAAGCGGGCGTCGACAAAGCGAAGGCAGAAGATGCTCGGGTGGTGATCTTGGACACCGCCGGGCGATTGGCGATCGACGAAGAGTTGATGGCCGAGTTGCAGCGGATCGACAAGAAGGTCGGACCGGATCAAGTCTACCTGGTCGTCGATGGCATGACCGGCCAAGACGCGGTCAACAGTGCCGGCTCGTTCAATGACTCGTTGGAACTTGACGGCGTGATCATGACCAAGCTGGACGGCGACGCCCGCGGTGGTGCGTTGCTGTCGGTCAAGCATGTGACGGGCGTGCCGATCAAGTTCATCGGAACCGGCGAACATTTCGATGCACTGGAACCGTTCCGACCCGAGGGAATGGCCGGCCGAATCCTGCAGATGGGCGACATCGTCGCCGCCGCGCGCGAAGCCCACCGAATCGTCGACGACAGCGAGCGAGAAGAATTGGAAGCCAAAATGGCTTCCGGTGATTTCACGCTGGACGATTTCAAAAACATGATGGAAAAGGTCGCCAAACCGGGTTTGATGGGCCGCATGATGGGACTGATGCCCGGCATGGGACAATTCAAAGATGTGATGGAAAGCGACGAAGCGGCCGGCGGCATCCGCCAAATGATCGGTGCGATCAACAGCATGACGATGGACGAGCGTCGCAACCCGAAAATGATCGACACCCATCGTCGGAATCGCGATCGCCAAAGGGGCCGGTGTGCAAACACCGGTGATCAGCCAGCTGGTCAAACAATTCGATGTGATGAAGCCGCTGATGCAGAGCATGGCCGGCAAAGGGGTCGGCGATCGGATGAGTATGATGCGGCAGCTGCAGGCCAGCGGCGCGATGAACGACCCGACCATGAAGGGCATGAAGGTCAACAAAGGAACCGGGAAAAGGTTGAGCCCGGAGGAGCGTGCCAGACAAAAGAAAGAACGTGATAAGATGAAACGCAAAATGAAGCGGGGCAAAAGGTAGACCCTCGCCGAAGATACAGAAGACCAAAACATGCCGGATGTTCCGGCACCGACCCGGCGCCAGAGTTGTTGCTTTGGCCCCCGGCAGTCTGACTGAGAGCCGTAACCAACGATTTTGGAGAAACCCACGATATGGCAGTACGAATTCGAATGAAAAAGATGGGTCGCACCCATCGACCTTACTATCGCATCGTCGCGATGGACAAACGAAGTCCGCGTGATGGACGCGTGATCGAAGAACTTGGTACCTACGATCCGATGTGCCCGGAAACCGATGCCCGTGTTTCGCTGAAAGTCGAACGCGTCGACTATTGGGTCAGCGTTGGTGCGCAACCCAGTGACAAAGTCGCCGTGCTGATCAAAAAGTATGGCACCGAAGGCACCCACTTGGACGCTCAAAAAGAGGCGCTCGAGCGGTTGGGCAAACGCAAGGAATACACACCGGCGCCCGAACCAGTCAAACCTGCCAAGAAAAAGCAAGAAGAGGCGAAAGCCGAACCTGCCGCCGCCGAGGCAACAGCTGATGAAGCGGGTGCCGATGCCGCTCCTGCAGAAGCAGCGGGGACGACCGAAGCTAAGACGGAGGAAGCAACAACCGAATGATCGGTTGGAGCTGGCCCGTAAGTGCGACCGTTGAGGTATGAGGGTTTTGGCCGCCATGCGTTTCGACATCGTCACACTTTTTCCGGCTGATCTTCGACGGTTACCTGACTCAAGGGCTGTTGGACAAGGCTATCCAACGAGATTTGATTCAGATCCATCGGCACGATCTTCGTGATTGGGCTCCCGAGACGCCTCATCGACCGGTTGATGACAAACCGTTCGGAGGGGGACCCGGAATGCTAATCCAAGTGGAGCCGACGGTGAATTGCGTCGAAGCAGTCGAAAAAATGGACCAGCAACCAGCCCGGAAGAATTTTGCTGTCTCCGCAAGGACGAAGATTTGATCAGCGGATGGCCGAGGATCTGGCCACCAGCCCCAGAGTTTTGATGCTCTGTGGCCGGTACGAAGGATTTGACCAGCGGGTGATGGATATCCTGGAACCCGAGGAGGTCAGCGTTGGCGACTTTGTCTTGAATGGAGGCGAGGTGGCAGCGATGGTAATTGTCGATGCGGTCGTCCGGCTCCGGCCAGGCGTCCTGGGCGACGAACAGAGCAGCATTGATGATTCGTTCAGCCGCGGAAACCGGCTGTTGGAGTTTCCACAATACACACGACCGAGAGAGTTTCGAGGCCACCAGGTCCCCGAAGTCCTACTGAGCGGCGATCACCCTGCGATCGCCCGCTGGCGGGATGAACAGAGCCGGCTGAGAACCGTGGAACGTCGCAGCGATTTGCTGCCAGACGAGAAATTGAAACCAAAACAATTAACCAAACCTAAGCAAAGCGAGCACAGAACATGTCGCAATCCATCATGGACTTGGTCGAAAAGACCGCGTTGAAAGAAAACCCGCCCGAATTTGAAGTTGGTGATACGGTAGATGTCCACCTGAAAATCTTGGAAGGCAACAAGGAACGAATTCAGATCTTTACCGGAGTCGTGATTGGACGCAGCGGAACTGGCAGCAAAGAAATGTTTTCGGTCCGCCGTATCGTCGCCGGCGAAGGTGTGGAGCGAAAATTTCCCGTCCATAGCCCACGCGTCGAAAAAGTCGAAGTCAAACGGAGCGGCGTGGTACGCCGTGCCAAACTGTACTTCCTGCGCGATCGTGTCGGTAAGGCCGTCCGCTTGAAAGAGCGCCGTCGTACGTAAAGCCGCTGTCCACACAGAGATTGAAGTGCCGCTAGCCTCGAATCCGATCTCCACACATCTGGCCTTGAAATTCGGTAATCCTGAAGCGTCGTTGGCCTGCTATGCGAGGCGGTTCGGAGTTCGAGAGTACTGACCATCACAGCATTCAGGCCCTGGGCCCTGGGGACCATGATGTTCGGGCATTTGCAAAGTCAGCAAACCAGGGTACCGACGGTGGAATCAGCCATTTCGGATTCCGCTAGAAGGATCTTGGGGAGATACACAGTGCCTTGGCCGCTGCAAAATCTGTGGGTGCAACGATTCTACGACAGGCTGAGCTCGCACCTGGCAGCCCCTAACTGTTCATTGCCGATCCGGACGGATACGAAATCGAAGTCTGGTTCGAGTAGCATCGGAACCAGCCTGCAGTGTGCACTACAATGGGTTCATGCGTAGACTCATCCAGGTCTTGAATCGATCGTACTCCCAATGGCGCTACGGTCGCGTCGATGCCAACGCGCCGGTCGGCAAACGGGGAGAACAGGCGGCGGCTCGACTGCTAAGACAAAAGGGATTGGTCGTTGTCGCCGAAAGCGAATCCGACCGGGCTGGCGAGATCGACTTGATCGCGATCGACCAGCGGCAGAAGAAGATCATATTTGTCGAGGTCAAAACCCATTCGACGATCAAGCCAGGACACCCTGCCGACCGTGTCGATATCGAAAAGCAGGGCCGAGTCACGCGGGCGGCGCTCCGCTATTTGAAACGCAACAAACTGCTGGGGACACCCGCACGGTTCGATGTGATTGCGGTCTGGTGGCCCGTAGAGAGCGCTGACCCAACCCGGATCGAGCACTACGAGGCGGCCTTTGAGGCAGTGGGCAACTTCCAGCTGTATTGATGATGTAGGGCTCGCCAAACCCCAGGTGAATGGAAACCTGTCACCTTTGCCAGCCGCCACCGACTCGCCGTTAGCCACACACCCCTATTTGCAAATCCATTGCAATAGCGTAAGTTGTGCTTATCGGTTGATCGGAGCTGTATCAGCAGTCCGCCAGATCGATTCCGCCACTGCGATGCGACCAAGACAATGAGAATCGAACAAAAGCTAAATTTGGACACGCTAGGGATGGGAGCCTCGACCCTGTGTGTCGTCCATTGCTTGGCATTCCCATTCTTGATCGCAGCGGTCCCGATCTTTGGCTCCTCCGAATTGGGCTGCGCCGGAACCCCAATCGATTTTTGGATTCATGTTGGCCTGCTGGCGGCAGTCGCACCGGTTGGGATCACAGCTTGGAGCTTCGGCTACCTTCGTCACAGAGACCCGGGCGTTTTGTTGCTGGGGCTGGTCGGCGTTGCGTGCTTGATCACTGCACTGATGTTCGGCCATCACTGGATGGATGGTCAAGGCGAGAGAGTGATGACGATCGCAGGTAGCATTGCCATGGTCAGCGCTCATTTGCTGAACCGAAGACAGTGTCGATGTGGCGACGTACGGATCGCTCAAGAATCACTAGCACTTGCACCAAGTCCGTCCAGAAATTGACAAGAAGTTTTTCTTGTCATTCCTGATTGATCGCCGGATCGATGATTCCATTTTCTGCGAATCCTTTACTTCGTAGTAAACAGGCGTCGCAGTGGCCACACGGTTTGCCACCGGGTCCTGGATCGTAGCAGGAAAGTGTCTTGCCATAGTCAACTCCGAGTTCTAATCCTCGCGCGATGATTTGCCCTTTCGTCAAGTCGATCAAGGGCGTGTGGATACGCAATCGCAACGAATCCTCGACGCCAATCTTGGTCGCCAAGTTTGCCATGGCCTCAAATGCAGTGATGAATTCTGGACGGCAATCGGGATAGCCACTGTAATCGAGTGCGTTGACGCCGATAAAGATGTCGTTAGCACCAAGTGTTTCGGCAAGCGCCAAAGCCAGCGATAGAAAAACTGTATTTCTGGCTGGGACATAGGTGACGGGGATCTGATCCCCAATGGAGTCGACAGAATCGGACTTGGGGACGTCGATCGACTGGTCGGTTAGCGCAGATCCGCCGAATTGCGCCAAATTGATGTTGACGGTACGATGTGAAACCGAGCCGATTTCACTTGCTAATTGCTCAGCCAAATCCAATTCGTATTGATGACGTTGGCCGTAGCGAAAACTAATCGTATGGGATTGGAAGCCTTGGTCGCGCGCGATTGCCAAACAGGTCGCACTATCTAGTCCACCTGACAGCAAGATCACTGCTGGTTTTGCCTGAGTCATTTGCTGGCCGAATCAATCACGTTTCTTCCACAGTTTTCGGCCAATGGCCGGGCTGTAGTTCGTCCAATTCCCATCGGCCGCAACGTCTGCCTCGATCACATTGGTGTAGGAGGTGATCTTTGCGTCCAAGTTGTCCAAGTGATGCAAGGCGACCGCTTCCAGCGTGACGGGCAATTTCGGGCTGCCAAATTCTAGCTGTCCATGGTGGCTGACGATCAGATGTTCCAAATGCAATCGCAATTGATCTGGAAATGGTTCCTCCAGTTGAATCGATTCGATCTTTTCATTCAACATCTGAACGCCGATCACGATATGGCCAACCATTTGACCGCGATCGGTATAAGAGATCTCACCGTCATGAGTCATTTCGTCGATCTTGCCCAAATCGTGCAAGAAAGCACCGAACATCAACAAGTCAACATCCAGTTGGGGGTAGCGAGGCCCAACCAACTGAGAGAGTTCCATCAGATCAATGGTGTGGCGAAGCAGTCCACCGGGATAGGCATGGTGGTTGCTGACCGCTGCGGCCGCTTTGGCAAAACCAGCCAAGAACGCCTGGTCGGCCAGGTAGGCTTGGCCGAGCCGCTTCAGATGCACATTATCAAGACTCTTCAGCAAGCCGCGCAGTTGGTTCAACAGCCGTTCCGATTCGTTAGCATCAAAACGCTCGAAGTCGGCGATTTCAACCTCGGACGGATCCATCCGCTCAATGGAGTTGACAATGATCTGCAGTGCCCCGTTGTGAACCTGCGTCCGTCCTCGGCAGAAAACGTAGTCGCCTCGATCAAAGGAATCAAACTGCTTTTCATCCGCGTTCCAAAGCATCCCGGCTAGCACACCGCTACGGTCTGCCAAACGGAGCAGTATGTATTTGCCCCCTTGGCGGTTGACTCGCAATTGTTTGTCAGCGGCGCGAAATGACTGATCGATTTGTTGGCCGTCAGACAGCTCGGAGACGGGGATACGATTCACGCGATTTGGCTCGACAAAACTTGGGACGTTAGGAATCGACAGAATCTGCGGTAGGGCAGGGCAGGGAAGCCAGATAAAATACTGGTAGTGCCGGATCATTTTCCACACAAGGATGGCGTGCGGCGAGGCAAATTGGCAAGCCCTGATATGGAAATCCGCGTTCGGGGGCCCAATGAAGCCATTGGCCAGCCTAGATTGCGCACACGATTACAAACGTACGGTCCAATACGCACCCTCACAACTGTTCGATCCTTGGTTAAAATGGTTACATGTCATCAGGCTCTCCCAGTGACTCTGGCCGCACAAGCACCGTCAATTTGGTGCGTAGCTCGCATCCATGGACCAAGGCCGATAGCGCGGCCGGGTTCGTGTTGCGTTACCTTGCGCCGATGCGACGTCAGCTTATCGAGGTGTTAGGATCGGGAGAGCGTGCTGACGAAGCCCTGAAATTGTTGCTGTCGCATTTGGTCAGTGTCGGGTTTGGCGAACACAAACGTGGTCGCCTGCGAGACTTTCTATTGCGCGGCATCCGTTCAGCGGCCAAGAACTGTGTTGCCGAGCTTTCTGAGGCTGATCGTGAAAGTCTGGATTTGGATAGGCTGACCTTGGAATCCAAACAGTGGATTGGATTCTGGCGGGAAGGTTTATTGGAACGAGCTTGGCGATCGCTGGAAAGAATGGAGCACTCCACACCCGACCCACCTGTTTATTCGGTTCTACATTACTCCACGGCCAACCGCGAGGCTTCGTCCGACCAGTTGGCCTCGATCATCCAGTCTGAAACTGGTGTCGAGATTGATGCGGAAACCGTCCAATCGATTTTGCCGGAATCTCGCGCGTTATTCGCGCAGATGGTTGCCGACGAAGTTGCCGAAACCCTGGAAAGCCCAACGGGCGAAGATGTCAAACGCGAGATCGGTCAACTCGGATTGGGACGAGCATTCAATGGAATTGCTGTCGTTGCCAACCGAGGCGATTCAAGTTCGCAGTAATGGCTCGAACACGACCTTTGACGGCTAGGCCAGGTTTCATGATTCGAAAGAGTAGATGAAAAAATGAGATTATCGATTCCTCCAAAGTCATTTCTATTATTGGCCGGTCTTCTACTCTGTCAGATTACAGCGGCACAAGAGCCAGCAGTGAACGTGGACCAACCGCTCGACGAATCGGGCAACTTGGTCCGATTCGATCGAGACATTGCGCCGATTCTGCGTTCGCGATGCTTAGAGTGTCATGGTCCCGAAGATGCGAAAGAAGATTTTCGTGTCGACGATCCCGAAGTGTTAATGCAGTACATTGAACCTGGTGACTTCGAATCCAGCACTTTGTATACGGATTACCTAACTGCGGAGGACGTAGACGGGCGGATGCCGCCACATGAGAAATCGGGTCCGCTCTCGCCGGGCGAGCTAGCGCTGATTCGCGTTTGGATCGATGAAGGAGCCGTCTGGCCGGATGGTTTTGAGATGACCCAAGCGAGCATCGAAGCGGCAGCGACCCCGGCGGTACCCCCAAAAACTTTTGGTCAACGACTCTTCCGAGCCGCTGGCTATCTACATCCCGCGACGATTCACTTTCCGATTGCATTGTTCTCGTTGGGTGCTTTGTTTGTGGTTGTTGGATTCAAGTGGCCGGCGCTGGGTACGCAAATCCCGTTGGCATGTTTGTTGATCGGAACTGCATCAGCGATTGCGGCCGCCACGATGGGTTGGTCTCTGGCGCCAACGAAAGGTTATGACGCTGGTTGGGAATTCTTGAACTTTGATCGTGAGGTTCGACGCGCATCGCTGGAGTGCTGTGATCGTTACTTCCGTGGCCTGCATCTCTTCATTGCTGGCTCTGATCGCGATCGCGAAGAAGAGCGAGCGTCTGACGAACATGTGGAAGATCGGGCTGTTGGCCTGTGGAATCGGGATCGGGCTAGTGGGACACCAAGGTGGTGAAATGACGTACGGTCGCGATTTTTATCCAGAAATGCTACGCGTGCTATTAGGCGAAACGGAAGACAACGAACCAGCACCTGCCGAAGACCCTTTACCTGTGGCAGCCGCCGCATCGTTCTTGCCCAGCAATCGATAGGTCAGCTTTCGATCTCGTGGATCCAACCGATGCGTCGCCGCTCGATCAGCCGAACGATCCGAGCGAGACGGCCACGAACGTAAAATCGGCGGACTACGATGGCACAGCCAGGCGAGTCTGTGAACGTTGGTCTTGAAATGTCTCGAAAGGCAGGCTGACGAAAGGGTGGCGAGTCGCTTATCCTGACCGCCACGTTGATGTCTCCAATTTGCCTACAAATGTTTGGGAGGAAGAGTGACTGCGAAGCGACCTGACGCGAAAAAGAGATCCAAGCCGAAGGCCCAACCATTGCCTGAGGATCGATTCATCAACCGCGAGCTTAGCTGGCTGGAATTCAACCAACGGGTGCTCGACCAGGCTGCGGACGAGTCAATTCCGTTGCTTGAACGAGCGAAATTCTTAGCGATCACCAGTTCGAATTTGGACGAATTCACGATGGTCCGAGTCGGCAGCCTGAAGCTACAACAACAAATCAACGCGATGGTTCGCGATCCCTCCGGACTAACGGTATCGGAACAGCTGGCGGCTGTCTTCGCACGCTGTGGAAAGATGGTTTCACAACAGTATCAGGTTCTGCGCGAGTCCCTTGAGCCGCAGATGGCTGCTGCCGGAATCCAACGCGTTCAGCTTGACTCTTGCAATGACCGATGCATTGAGGCGGCGGACAAGCGATTCCACGAGGATGTCATAGCCGTTCTGTCACCACAGGTGATCGATGAGGAACTCCCCTTTCCGCTGTTGACAGGACTGGGCGATTCATCTTTGTGTTCGTTTGAAATCTACTCCGAATCACGGCAATGCCGAAGCTGCAACTGAACAAGATCAGCCCGAATGGGATTTTGCCATCGTTCCGTTGGGCCGGACGGTTCCGCGCCTGTTGCCAATGCCGTCCGACAAAGGCAATGCCTACGCTGCTGCTGGAAGAGTTGACATCGCACTTCATCGATGAGTTCTTTCCTGGGCGCGAGGTCGCCGAATGCATCACTTTTCGAATCACGCGTAACGCCGACGTTGAATTGCGAGAAGCCGAGGCACCCGACTTGATGCTGGGAATGGAAGAGATGTTGGAAAGTCGCCGCCAATCGCGAGTCGTTCGACTGGAGTACAGTGACGGTGCTAGCGACCTGATGCTGGCTTTTCTTTCGGAAAAGATGCTGTTGACCAACCAGGACTTGTATGCGATTGAAGGCCCGTTGGATCTGACCTACCTGTTCGCAATTCATGGACTGGAGGGATTCGAAGATTTACGCGATGAACCTTGGCCAGCCCAAAGCACGCCGGCGATCGATCCCGCCGAATCGATGTTTTCGACGATGTCGGCGGGTGACTTGTTGCTGGTTCATCCCTACGAAAGTTTCGATCCGGTCGTCCGCTTGATCGAAGAGGCAGCCGTTGATCCAGATGTGTTGGCAATCAAACAAGTCTTTATCGGACCAGTCGCAACAGTCCGATCGTCGATGCACTGATGCGAGCCGCCGAGCGAGGCAAATACGTTTCGGTGATTGTTGAATTGAAGGCTACGTTTTGATGAGGCGCGAACATCGAATGGGCGCGGGAGATGGAACAAGCAGGCGTTCAAGTCATCTACGGCATTCGCGGTCTGAAAACTCATGCCAAGATCTGCATCATCGTTCGTCGTGAGCCACAGGGAATTGTTCGATACATGCACTTTGGCACGGGCAACTACAACGAAGTCACCGCAAATTTGTACAGCGACGTTTCACTGCTGACCTGCAATGATTCATTGGGTTCGGACGCGACCGCTTTCTTCAATGGAGTGACGGGTGCCAGCCAATTACAACCTATGAACCACTTAGCCGCAGCGCCGGTTTCACTTACGGAATCGGATTCTTGGACCTGATCGAGTCCGAAACACGTCGCTGCGAGCAGGGTCAGAAAGCCGAAATCACCGCCAAGCTGAATCATTAGTCGATACCCAGGTGATCGACGCACTGTACCGGGCAAGTCAAGCGGGTGTACAAATTCAATTGAACGTGCGTGGTGTCTGTTGTCTGAAACCTGGCGTGAAAGGACTGAGTGAAACGATCCGAGTTGTTTCGATTGTTGATCGCTATTTGGAACACGCGCGAATTCTATATTTTCGTCATGGTGGAGACAGTCAGTTGTTCATCAGCAGCGCCGATTGGATGCCAAGAAACTTGGATCGCCGCATCGAACTGTTGATTCCCGTTGATGATCCTGATGCTCAGTTGAAGCTACAGCATACGCTTGCGTGCTATTTCAAAGATAACACCAACACTTGGGAGATGACGAAGAACGGAAAGTACAAGCGAATTCAACCTGCCGACACGCCGTTTCGTGCAAAGGTTCAGTTGTACGACCGTGCTTGCGATGCTGTTCGAGAAAGCGATCAAAACCGTCGTACAAAGTTCGAACCGCACGTCCCCGGTGGAAAAAAGTAAGCGTATCGATGCTGTGGCAAATGTTTCGTCGAGGCAAACGGAGTTCGTCGCTTGAATTGCGATGCGACCGTGACTATCAGTAGTAGGTTCACTCCTTCATCCCGTTTCCGTACGCCAAGCCTGCTCCATGCGAAAGCTTCTTGTTTGCCTAGCCGCCCTCGTGTTGCTTGACTGTTCCCCCGTACAAGCACAACTGTTCGGCCGACCGCGGAATGTCGGCCGTCCACTGTCACGGAGCCCAGGGCCACCGGTGGCGGAGGATGTGGGAATTATCACGGGTGCTGAACGCTTCCTGCGAAACAATCGTGACCGCGCAAGCTTTGTGGGTGCTGACCAGAGGGAGGCACAAAATTTTGTTGGCAGCCAACAAGCCCGAACGACCGGAACGATCGTCTCTTCAACGGCAGGCATAGAACCGCCTCGCAATCAATCAAGTCAGATCAATCGGCCACTGTCGATTCCGAGAGCCGGCCAGATGTACTTGCCGAAGATCGTGCTGGACGTTGGCGATGTCGTGAAAGACCCCGATGTGTCTTCCGATAATTCGGTCAGTGCTCGGGTGCAACAGGCGGCTGATCTGGTAGCCCCAGCGGCGATCTCGGTGTCGGTTGTAGGCCGGACCGCCATTCTGAGCGGGGTCGTGCGCTCGGACGAGGAGCGAAGACTCGCTGAGACATTGGCGTCTTTCGAACCGGGTATTTCGAGCGTACGGAATTTGCTTCAGACTCAGACTTCGGCGCCGGATCAATTTCAGTCGTTGCCGGCCCCTCACTAGTTGATGCTGGCCTCTCGCTAGCTGATTCCAGCCTCGGGAAACTGATTGGCTCTCGCGCGGGTTGATTGGCCTGCTGCGACCCGACCATGTGCCGCTGAAAGCTAGGGGGAAGCGATAATGAGTACGACTTCAGGCGATCTTCCTTTGGCTGCTCGGCATCATCTTGCTGGTCAGCTTCGAAAGCAACTTGACGAATCTCGGATTCAGTTTTCGCGGCTTGTAGTTCGTTCGCTGTGGACGACCCTGGTAACAGCTTATTCGATGCGTCGGAAATGGCGGTCCCACCATTTCGTCCATCGAATCTTGCGATCAGGCTAAGCGATCGGCTTGGTCCGCCCACTTTGTCCCATGGAATCCAAATGCTGTAAGAATCACCGAGTTCGCTCTCGCTGTGGTGACTAGCCAATTGATCGGCGGTGATCACGAACTTTCGCAGCGGCTCGCTAGATTTCGCATCGTACGCTCGCCATCAAATACGTAGACGGACAAACTACCATCCACTTGGATAGGATCTCCCCCTTGCTCAGCATAAAAGTAGACGCGTCCACCAAATCCACGCACGCCCGGCTGGCCAGGTTGATGCAGTACCGTATCGCTCCAGATCGGCAGCACCGATTCTGGAATCTGTGGTTCCGACTCCTTTGGCCACTTCCAATTGGGTTTTAGCGTACTGCATCCAAGCGCCGTGACGATCACGACCAACACGATGGCTCTGGCAATCATCATCGTGCTTGCCCCTCGATTGCATCTTCCAGAATCAATGAATCGAGTTGAGGTGTTCCTTCGAAACCGGGCAATGTTTCGGGGGGCACCATCAGGATTGAGTCCAGTTCGCCACTCGGGTTCGAATCAGGATAGATAACTGGCGGTGAACTGGAGTCAATATGTTGACTCAGCCCAACGGGCGAGAACATTGATATCGCCATGAACTCGGTATACGTCACACTCGCACCAGTTCATGCGAGCGATTTCGATTTGCTTCAGTCGTTCGCTGTCGTCGCTGGTTCGAATCACATGCGGCGTCAGGATGATCAGCAACTCGGTGCGCAACCATTTATCCGAATCGAACTTGAAGAGGTGTTTCAGAATCGGAATGTCCTGGATAATCGGGACGCTCCTGTGAATGGCCATGCGCGATCTTCAGAGATCAATCCGCCCAGAATGATTGTTTCGCCATTGGCCGCACTGACCGATGCTTGTGCGGTGATTGTATCGACTCGCGGCGAACGAATGACGGTTCCATCAATCGATACGGCAACGGGAATTCCGTCCGCCTCGTCACCCAACTTCGACTTTTCAGCGTCAATCTCCATCACCACCATGTTGTCAGGGCTAACCCTTGGTGTGACGCCGATGATCAAACCGACATTTTCCAGTTCGATGGCGTTTGATTGGCCATTTTGATTGACGGTCGAACCGACGATTCGCGGAACACGCTGACCGATCTGAATGAAGGCCGGTTGGTTGTCGAGAGTTCTGACTTGCGGCCGACTGAGAATGCGAACCTGTCGCGATTCGTTTAACGCACGCAACAACACGCTAACGTTTCGACTGCTGGCCGATAAGTACCAATCCGCCAAATCCGGCCTGATCATTTCCGCGACCCACGTCGAAGTTGGAAATCCCTTGTCCGCCTACCGCGCCGCCATTTGCTAATGCCGACTCGACTTCCGCTGTTGCCCAGTGGAGCGATGCTATTGAACAGGAATCCGGGCAGGTTGGTCGCCGCTTGAATGATCTCTGCGGTCGTCGTTGTGACTCCATTTGCATCGGTAAATTGTTGTGAGTTGGTGGTCGTCAACAGATCACTCAACAGACTGCGGTCAAACAACACACTGTCCTGAACGCCAAGTTCGACGCCGAATTCATGAAGAGTGTTCAATGCAACTTCGGCAATCAACACTTGGATCATCACCTGCGGTGGTTGCTCGTCCAGCTTGTCAATCAGCGCTTTGATCTCATCGTAGTATCGCGGTGTGGCGGCCAAAATCAGTTTGTTGGCGACCGGTTCGGGAACAACGATGACCTCGCGTTCCAGCTCTTGAAACGGATTGATTTCGCCCGGTGCCGCCTGTTCGATTTGTCGTTGATTCAACAGAAACTGGTTGATCGCCGAGGCAACATCGACGGCAGGCGCATTTTTCAATTGAATGACGGTACTTTTGCGTTGTTGATCGGTCGCCTGATCGAGTCGCAGCAACAGCGCTTCGACGATCCTCAGATCACCCTCCGATCCGGTCGCGATGATGCTGTTGCTGCGCAGATCGACCGAGAACCGCAGTGGTGTCAGCGATGTTTCGCCCTCCGCCGTCGATGGCTGCAGCGTTGCAGCCGTACCGGATTGCGACGGCAACAGCGAACGCAGCATCATGAATCATGCTCGAGGCATCGCCGTTGACGATCTGAAAGATCTTCAACTGTGCCTGCCCTGCGGGGGTATCAAGTTGATCCAGCAATGCTTCGATCAAGCCCATGTTTTCGATCGGCGATGTCACGATCAATGTATTGTTGCGAACATTAGGCGTGATCGTGATTTGATCCAAGTGACCCCGATTGCACGATGCGTTTGCCGTCGGGTCCCTCACTTCGATTGCCATTCGCGCCGGTCTGTTCTCCGATCGCCGCCTCCAGTGTCTCGGCCAAGTCCGCGGCCAACGCATTTCGCATTTCAAACACGCGGGTTCGATGGATCGACTCGCCACCCGGTTGGTCTAAATCACCAATCAGTTTCTCTACTTCTTGCAAGTCCCGCGGGGACGCGTAGACGATCAACGAATTGGTGCGAGGGTCTGACCGTGACTGTCGCTCGCGGACCAAGCCCAGCGCGACCGGTCAGGAATTCTTCGATCGTTGCACCGACCGCATCGGCTTGCGCGTATTTCAATCGAAAGACGGCTGACTGGGTATTCGGGGCAACTGGTGTATCTAGTTGCTTGGCCAATTGGATGACCGAATTAACGGCGTCTCCCCAACCGATCAACAGCAGCGCGTTTGGTTTGACCAAAGGCGTTACGGAAACGCGACCCTGACGGCCACCGACCAAGTCGGACTCGCCTGCGTCGATGATTTCAGCAACCGCTTCGCTGGATGCGTGCTGGAGTGGAACAATGCGAATGTTCGGCTGCGTCTCTTTGCTGATTCGCTCCAGCTGCTCGACGATGTCAGCCAGTTGGGCCAGGTCAGGATCGCGACCACGCAGAATGATCACGTCCAGATCGGGCAACGATTCAATTTCGACGCCGTCAAATTGCCGCAGACCGCGGAGCTGTGGGTTTGGTTCTTCGGCCTGTCCGTCGTCCCCAGCGTCAGCCGGGTTCTGAAAAGCAGCTTGGGCTACCGTGCCAAGCGAACCTGCAGGTACAACATAGCGACTCTGGTCTACCGGTTTCGCTGCTCCCAATGGTTTCGGTTTTTCATTGCCCATCGCCTTCACAGCGCCGCGAAGTGATCGATGGTTGTCGCGCCGGAGTCGAAACACCTGGGTTCGATAGCCGTCTCTCGGTGCCTCAGCAAGTTTCGTCACGAGCTTCGAAAACTGCTGCGTCAGATGTCGCGGACCCGTAACATGAATGCCGTTTCGGCGGTCGTCAAACCGCAAGTTGAGTACGGGTTGTCGATCGTCGCGTAGTGACAGATTCCATGTAGAACCGTGTTCGTCTGTCGCCGGATGCAACTGCCCGCGAAATACCGAAGCGATCTGGCGCTGAGTTTCCGGAAAATGCGCCGGCGGGATAGCGACAAACTTTGTTTCGACACTGGTCTCATACGACTCCTGAGATCCGGGCTGGGAGGGCAGGGCAGGGAGGGGTCGTTTGAGTGACCTTGGCCGGTCAGATTCACGTAGCGCTTCCCGAGCGATTTTCTGGACTTCCGGCGGCCCACTAAGTAACAAGCGGTTGTTCTTGCGGTTGACGATCAATTGCACATCGTCTTGCACTGGGAGCAGTGGGCGCAGCACTTCGGCGATCTGTTCGGCTGATTGATGCTGGCACTGATGGGGCTGAAAGTCGCTTTGCCCATGCGCAACCGAACTGCCGATCAGCAGCGTTGAAATGAGGAATGCGAACAGCCGTCCGTGTCTATGCATTGGCTTCTGACCATGACCATACAGGTCACGTGACGTTTCTCTGGGATGCCGAAATTTGTCCGTTGAACTCAGCTACAAGGGGATATTGGAGTACGAAATCCCCAAGGCAACTGTCAAGGCGACCGCAACCGCTAGCAAACGCTTGCCTTTTACATACGGAAAGTAGATTGCTCAGGATCAGCACCAATCGATGGCGCGGGCCGCAAACGAACTTGGTCGGCAGAGAAAACGAAAACGGTTGAAGCAACTGGCCTCTACCGAGTGACCCTCGCCGAGTTGACCGCGTCGTCACCTGGTTCGTCCGCCTCTTGGTCAGGATCTTCGATACTCTCGCCCGTCGTCAGAGTGATTACGCGACCGTTGACGTCCAGCAAGACCTGGCCAGACACGATGTCGATCACTTCAATCGTGTGGGCGGTGACCGGCAGCGATTCGCCTCGCTTGAGTACCTGAGTCTCGCCGTCTCCCACAGCAAACCAAGCCTGAGCTGTCCCGTTGCTAGCAATCGTGATCGCCGACAGCACGATCTTCGAGAGCATATCATCGCCATGCCTGGCGAACAGATTCCGTCGAGAGATCGTTTGATAGTCGGAAAAGTTACTGGACACCAATCGTTGAACAGACTCGCCCGAGAGTTCTTCTTTCCGTTCGCAGCGGGTCAAACCCAAGGCCTCGATACTAGCGGTAAAGTCGATCATTCGACCGCCCGATACCGGACTCAATGTCATCGATCCAATTTTGTGCAAATGCCCGGCTTGGTAGAAGTGATGCAGGAATCGCGCGACCTGTTGCAGCGTCCCGCGACCTCGCATGGAGAAGGTGTATCGTTGAAAAATTTCTTGAGGCTTACGCGTATCCCGATCTCGAACCGTGACCGGCGTCGGCTTAGCAGAGTCAACACTCGCACCGGTCAACTCAACACTTTGCACCAGGTCCAGCAACCAATCTTGGTATCTGGCTCGAGCGAGTTCCGGGTCATGAGGGAGCGACAATCGTTCGAGTTCGTCGAGCCTTTCGGATGCCCCTTCACTTTCTACGATACTATCGGTCGCCTTGGCGATCTTTGCATCGAGTTGTTCGATCTGGCGCGCACGTTTTTCCGCCGGACCTTCAATCAAATTGCGGTATCCCCAGTCACCGGCCAAAGCAACGCCGACGGCCGACATGGCGATCAGCAGTATCCGAGTACGCTGATTCATGATGCGGACTCCCTATCCCTTTGGCCCGACGTCTTGTCGCGGTCGCTGGGATCATCGCCACCGCTACCGGACTGCTGTTCACCGTCGCCCGACGACGTTTCACTTTCAGTGGTCGTCTTGCGATCCAAATCATCGGTTGGCTGGTCTGCTGCTCCGGTCTGATCCTGGGAGTCGTTCACCTTGGAGCTCGCGTCATCCGAAACTGCGGAATCATCCAACGCCAGACCGTCGACCGTGACCTCTTCGATCGGCTCGGGAAGCGTCTTCTTCGGGCGCGGTAGAGGTCGAAAGACGATTCGAGTTTCAAATGACCAAGTCAGTTCTTCGGCATCGCTAATCTCTGTGACACGTTTGCTGCTAACCGAATGTCGATCGTCACGAATGGCGGATTCCAATTCCGTAATGACTTCAGGCGAGTTAACTTGAACGCTTAAATCGACAACACCGGCGCCGTTATCAGCACCGGACATCGTCATCTTTCGCACCAACGACTCATTACGTTCAGGAAAACGATCTGACAAGTCTTTCAATTCATCAAGCCAAGTGATGTCGTTTCTTTGCCAAATGGCGACGGTGTTGACGATATCTTGTAGCTCGGCCGCTTGATTGACTCGTTTGGAAAGTCCCGCAAGTTTGTCCTGACGTTTCCGGATCAATTCCATCTGGTCCGCACTTTCGCTCCAGCCGATGTAGCCGAACATGGCCAATGCGACTGCGGCAAGTCCGCCCAGAATGCCGATTCTTTGCCAAGGTCGCTGCGCCGGTGGCGGTTTGCGCGGTGCGAGGAAGTTTGTTGCCAATCGATCCTGGTGGATGGCCGATGCAACGCCGATCAGTTGAGCATAGCTGGCAGAGTCATCGAATGGTTCAACAGCGCTGTAGTCAACGCGATCCAGAACCCCGGTAATTGTTACCGATGAAGAAACGGTTTCTGACAAAACCTCGGCAACTTCACCAAGTTCTTCCTTGCGCCCATCAGGTAGATCAACGCCGAATCTTCATCTCCGGCTCCGATGAATGCGAGTGTCCGTTGTACTTCGGCGGCGAGTGCGGACGCGTAGGAGACTCCAGGTTGAATACCTCGCTGAATCGTTCGAAACAAAACCGGTTTTCGCTGTTCCAAAACCGCAATCTCGGTGCTTGCATCGGATGAAGTGATCGCAATCGTGATCGGCAATTTTTGATGCGCCACTTGATGAATCAGCTGAACAGATCCGAACCCGTTATAGGTTGCGGCAATCAGCTTGAACCCTGCATCCCGAAACTGTTGCGCGGCATTCGAAATGACGCTGCGGTCACAGGACATCGCCAGCACATCCGTGGTCGTCTCGTTGTCGCTTCCGGTAATCACAAAGTCGATCACGCGATCGTCACCATCATCGGCTTCTTGGGCGACAAAATTTTCGACCAGAGCGGGGAGTTCGTGATCTTCAGCGGGCGGCATGCTTCCCGAGTAGAATTCGACCGCTGGTCGAGACAACAGCATTGCCGCTGTGGTGCACTTGATTGACTCTTCATCTAGACGGCTACGAAGTTGCTGCGCGACAGTAGTCTCTTCGTCGCGAACCAACTTGCCTTTCATCAATACGATCAGCTGTCGTTGATCGTAGCTGGCTACCAAGAACCGAGGCGTAGGATCACCTTGGTCAACCAGCAAGATTGCGTCTGATCGGTTGGGAACAAAAGGCAGTTTCACAGTCAATCAAAGCCGGACGTTGGGAACAGGCGCTGGACTCGTTTCGATTTCCAATTCGTTGGGCAAGCCCGCGTTGCTTAGTCGCCTGAATACAGCCTGTCGGGATTGCCCCTCGCTAGCGTCCAAAATGACTTCGCAGCGATAGGTGGGAGGACCGGGGCGACTGTCTTCCAATGACCCCCCTCCGGCAGAACCAACGAACTCGGCTCGAACGACGTCCCCGGCGACCGTCAGGTACGGGATCACTGCTCTTACAATAGTCAAATCTAGCGATAACGACGACAACAAACCAATGGGGTGCCGAAAACTATCGTCGATATTCTGACGGCCGCGAACGATTCGTTCGGCCAAAGATTCATCCAACCCTGGAATCGCAGCCAGCACCTCTACGGGAGCCGTCAGAACATTGATCCGTCCGGTAAGCCGCGTTTCCGTTGTCAGTGTCAGGCGGTCAAAGATTTCATCGATCGGTTGCTCGCCCCCCACCCCTGAGGTTCCGCTGCCTTGTTGACCGCTTCCAAAAAGGATTGGACTGGGAACTGTTCGGGGCGGCCGCTGCTGGCCATCTGTTTCTACTCCAGGTATCGTGACTACGGAGTTGATCAGCTGGGTCAGGTCGGCGATATCAATTGTCGCCGGCACAGAAAAATCGATCGGTTCTGTAGCGCTACCAACCAGCTGTGTCTGGTTCGACGGCTGTGCTGTATCTGGACCGTACTGTCGAAACAAGATGATGTAGTTGGCAATCGTCTTGGACAGTGACTCACTTAAATCGCCGTGTAGCTTGCGCAAGTCTGGTGCGTTCAGAAAGATTCGCGGGCGCCCATCCGCCGATTCATTTCGTTCGGCGCTGTAAACAGTCAAGTAGTTCAACCATGCCGGCCGGTTAGGGTCGTCGTTTTGATCGAGTGACCCCAGTTGATCCGGCGGTCGGGATTGCAAAAATGCTAGTTCCTCAACCAATATCGGAATCGAATTCCTTGCACCCGCCTCATTACCTTGCAGTCGCGGTTCTGAATCGGCATCAATCCAGTCCAGTAGGCGGTCCGCGGTCGCTTCATCCATTTGTGGCAACCGCAACAGCGCAGTGCGCGAATCCGGGTGATTCACGATCCCACTGCAACAACTGCCGTAGATTCAGTTTGATCGATTCGTCACACCAGCCTGCTTGTCCAGCATTCGGAAATGAAATGGTCACCCGATAGGGATTCTCATCTTCCGATTGGTCTGGCCATAGATTCAGTGGATAGTCGGTAATTTGGCTAAGGGAATCGCGCTGATCACGTGGTTGCTGAAGAATCGATGCAACCAGTTCAACACCGGACAGCGCACAATGGCGTGCCGCAATCTGGTCACCGGCATTTCTGGTCGCCAAGTGTTCCGATTCCATCGACAAGGTGAAGTGATAGCCAGCCAAGCTGACCATCATGACGATCACCAAGACAATGATGATGATAGCGCCGCGCCGTCGCTTCATGATCCCGACTCCGGCAATAGAGGACTGGCTTCCGCCGCGCCACTGGGAGCGAATAGGTCCGATTCCTGCGAAAGGTTCGGTTCAGCTGGCGGCGCGATCGCCGCCGGAATCGAGACTAGAAATCGGTACTCGGTAGCGATCGTCTGATCAAAATCGTTCGCTCCATCAATTGTCATCGTTTCCGATTCGGCCAATGCAGAGTCACTGAACCGCTCCTGGCCAGCTTCCTCGGCGCTACGACGTCTATCACTTGGGTTGTTGTCGAGCGCGATCCCGTTCGGTTGCTGCTGGTCTTCTGGAGACGGCTCCTCCTTCACCATTCGCATATCAAATCCGACTTCAATTGCCATCGGCAGTCGCCCCTTCGCGGTACTGTCCCAAGAACTGTTCCAGGCTCTGCCGTCGAAGTAGCGAAAACTCAGCCGCTGAATCTCTGGAATCGCATCGGTCGCATTCTTCGCTTCGAATTGGTACTGATCTTGTGATTCATCTTGCCCAGACCGTTGACCGATTTGGATCACGTCGTCAGCATCAAGCGAGATCGATCGATTGGTATTTAGTAAGTTTTGACCGGAGTCATCCATGGTCCTAGACTCCCAATAGCTAGTCCAGGAACGATCATGACGGACAATTCCGAGCGGAGTCGCATTGTCATCAAGGATCTCGATGTCTGCCCCGGCTTGCAGTTCGCTGGGCCGATCCGAATTCACTTGTGCAAGCTTGTCCGACTGTTCGTCGATGACTGTCTGCGGCTGGTACGAAATGACGCGAATCGGATTCACCTTCTGATCCGACATCGGTTCGATGCAAACCACGACATGCAGGTCGGTTGCGGTACCAACCAAATACCCAGTGGAAATAGGTCGATCCGACGATAAGCGCGTACTTTTAGCTTGGTCGATCGATATTGCCCGCAACTGATCGATACCAACGGTGTGCAGTAGGTCGTGGCGAAATTGTCGATCGATCGATCGCACTAATGCGGATTTGTCGGCCGCGGCGACCCCTCTTGATTCCAGCTTGGTATAGATGCCAAACATCGTCCAAACGATTGCCAACAGCAAGGTAACCAGCGACATGGCGATGATGGTTTCGATTAGGGTAAATCCCGCGATCCGAGTGGATCCAGACCAAGGCGTCGCAAATCGTTCACGTCTTGGACTCATAGCGGATCCTGCGATTGACGTTGACCGTCCGCCGTCGCTTGTTCAGACCGCAACCAGCGCACCAATTCGAAGTCGTAAACACCATCGGCGCGTGTACGTTCGACCTCAAAAGGGGATTCTTTGGCCCGAATTCGGACTGCGCACAAGTCCTTGGTACTCGGTCGGTTCAACAACAGTTGAATAGGTCCATTCCGGGTAGTCTGTGACTCGTTGCTGATCAACGCTGTACACGGAATCGGGGTCAATCGCCATTTGATCGATCAGGGATTGGCAAATCATCTGGCCGACCGCTCGACGTTCACCGCGCCGCTGATGTTGTTCCCCCGTTGAGATTAGCCGCAACAAAACCATCGAACTGGCAGCGATGATTGACGTTGCCAAAATGACTTCCAGCAATGAAAAGCCTGCGGGCACTCGGCGATACCTACTTGGAAACATTGGCTGCCTCCAAGTCGAACGCTGCGGGGGAATCGTAGATCGGCTGCGTTTCCAATTCGTTTGTCTCGCGCAAAACCGCTCTTTCAACAGGTCCGATCACAACGCCACTGGTCAATCCACGAACGGTCAACGAGATGGAATCGCCAAAATCAGGTGCCAACAGACGAACCGTCGCCGAAGTGCATCGGCCCTCGGGATAGAACGTAATCGATTGCGAGTCTGCCCAGCCGTTCAGTTCGGTCTTACCAATGACCAACTTATCTTCACTCGCAAGTTGCTCGGGATTGTTCGATGCTTGATCAGAAAGTCTGGCGTCGCCGTCCAACGCGTAACCGTCGGTAATCGGATCACCACGATTCGCCGGATCGTCGAAAGCGATTCCAGCGGGCAACTCATGCAGGAGGTTCAACGGGCGATCAGCTTCGGGTGCTTGGCCGAACTCGCCGGGTCCTTCGATTGTGATCATGTCGGCGGCATCGAACTGCTGCGGCACCGACTCAGAGATACGATACTGTGATCTACCCAGCTGATAGCTGATAACGATCGGCACGCCACGCCGAACCGCCTGGTCGCGAGCTTCGGCACAGGCGGCTTTGAAGTCGATCGCTGCTTCGCGTACCTGAGTACTGGCCGCCAAACCGCGCATCCGTGGCCATGCGATCGCCAACAGGGAAGCGACGATCGCTAGTACGATCATCACTTCCAACAGCGTAAAGGCGTCGCGTTTGATCATAGCTATCGGGTTTCAGCATCGAACCACCGGTCATTCGCCGCTGCCGGATTCCAAATCTGCGGCGTTTGGCACATCACCGGCATCACCACCCGCGTCAACCTCGCGCCAGTTGACGACGTCATCTTCGGTTTCAGCTTCACCGTCTTTGCCGATCGAAGAAATGTTTGGGAAGTCGCGCTCGCCTTTGATCGGCGGGTACTCATAGACAAAGGCCTGGCCCCAAGCATCGGCTGGGATGACTTCGTCATCCAGGTAGGGACCATTCCATTTCCGCGCCTTCGCTTCATCGGCTGGCGGTTTGATCAATGCCGCCAAACCGTCTTCAGTGCTCGGAAAAGTACGCATTTCTACGGCGTACAACTTCAACGCCGATTCAAGATTACCAATTTGCGTCATCGTACCTTTGACGTCAGCCTTTTCTTGGGTGCCCAACAACCTTGGTCCGGCAATCGCGAACAACATGACCAGGATGATCAAGACGATCATCAATTCAATCAGCGTCAAACCACGATGACGACGAGACCTACGATTCATTTTCGATTCCATCATTTGTGAGTCCAAAATTGTTCCAACTTATCAAAGTTAATCGAGTGCTGAGTTCATGTCGAAAACAGGTAACAGCACGCCAACGATGATGAACATCACCATCGCTCCGATGCCCATAAGCATCAGTGGCTCGATCAATCGCACCAGCGAGTCGAGCTTTCGTTCTGTTTTTTCATCCATTCGATCGGCGATCTTAACGAGCACCGTTTCGAGCGAATTGGATTCTTCGGCGACGCGAATCATCGCCATCACTTGGGGGGGAACCAAGCCGCTGGCGGCCAGCGGCGCGGCTAGTGAATTGCCACTCGATATATTATCGGCTGACCGTCGAATCGTCTCGGCCAATAAGACGTTTCCTGTCGATTCGCTACTAATATCGAGCGACTTCAGGATGGGAACTCCGTTGCGCAACAACGTCCCCAAAACACGACAGAACCTCGAGACCGACATCGCATGAAAAACCGGCCCCAGCAACGGAACCTTGAGCTTCAAACCGTCGAGCGTGCGGCGACCTTTGTCCGTGCTGACGGCTTTCCGCATTAGTGCCACCAGTCCGACCACGCCAGCAGCGGCAAAGATGCCATACCGCAATAGCCCATGGCTGAAGGCCAGCAACAGCACCGTCACCAATGGCAATCCCGCTCCACTTCGTTCGAGTCGCTCGAAAAACGGTTCAAACATCGGCACGATGTACAGGATCAGTACCAGCAAAACAATGAATCCGACAACCATTAGCACGATGGGGTAGGTCATTGCACCAACGACTTTGGATCGAAGTTGATCCTGTTTCTGCAGAAAGCCGGCGACGTGCTCGAGTGATTCCTCGAGAAACGCTCCCTCCAATCCAGCTCGGACCATACTGATCACCAGATCAGTAAACACTTTCGGATGTTCCGACATCGCATCGTCCAAGCTGACTCCATCGGCAACTTTGTCGCGGATATCGACCAGCACGTCACTCATCTGCGGATCAGACGACTCATTCGCCAGAATCGTTAGCGATTCGAGCAATGTGACGCCGCCATTGAGCAAATCGCTGAGTTGCGTCAACGTGTCGGCGATGATCTCGGTTTTGATCCGGCGGGGTAGCTCGAACTTGATATCCCAGGGCGAGGATTTTGCTGCATCGTCACGGACCTCCAATGGAAACAGGGACCGTTGGCGTAACAAGGCCATCGCTTCGCGAATGCTGCCCGCCGCGATCGTTCCGTCGGTATTTCGCCCGTCGGAGGTCTTGGCTCGATAAAAGAAGTCTGGCATGGCGGTGTGTGCTGGTGAACTCTCGCCTTGGACGTAGCTAACGTCGCGATCGCGGTGGGAAACTCATCAACCACGCTCTGGCGAGCGTAGCTAACTCGAACGAAGTCAGTCCGCTTTTGTGACGCGAAGCACCTCGTCAATCGAGGTGACTCCTTGAAGTACTTTGTTCCATCCATCGTCACGAAGTGTCGCCATTCCGCTTCGGATCGCAGCCTGTTTGATTTCCATCGTTGGCGCCCGTTTGGATGCCAATTCGCGGATCTCGTCGTTGCTGGTCAATAATTCATAGATCCCCATTCGCCCGCGATATCCATTGCCGCGACAGGCTGGGCAACCAACCGGTCGATAGGCCGTCTGAGCCATGTTTCGCATCCGCTCAATTGGAAAATCACTGGGAAAATCGCTGGCCGCCCGGTTGTCAGGTTCACGGCATTCGGGACACAGCCGACGCACCAACCGTTGTGCCATCACGCCTTCGACGGTGCTGCTGACCAAGAACGGTTCGACGCCCATATCTACCAAACGCATGAAAGCGCCGGCCGAATCATTGGTGTGCAGAGTGCTGAAGACCAAGTGACCGGTCAGTGAAGCTTGAGTCGCGTTCTCGGCGGTTTCCAAGTCACGGATTTCACCTACCAAGACAACGTCAGGGTCGTGCCGGAGAATGCTTCGTAAACTGGCCGCAAATGTCAGTCCGACTTTGGTGTGAACTTGGATTTGGTTGATCCCTTCGAGCTGATACTCGATGGGATCTTCGGTCGTGATGATTTTGGTTTCTTCGTCGTGAATCTCGGCAAGCGAACTATAGAGCGTGGTTGTCTTGCCGCTGCCGGTCGGACCAGTCACCAAAATGATACCGTGCGGAAGACGGATCAAGTTTTGGAATCGCAAGTAGACATCTTCTGGCATCCCGATTTCAGCCAAAGAAAAATTCAGATTCTCTTTGTCCAACACACGCATCACAACACCTTCGCCGTGCAGCATCGGAATGATCGGAAACGCGAATGTCGACTTCGCGACCTTTGACCCGAATCTTAATGCGGCCGTCTTGAGGAACTCGCTTTTCAGCGATGTTCAATTTGGCCATGATCTTCAATCGACTGATGATCGCGGCACGAAACTGATTCATTTCAGGCGGTGCGGGCTGACGCTGTAGAACTCCATCGATGCGATACCGTATTTTGATCCCGCTTTCTTGGGACTCGATGTGAATGTCACTGGCACGCGCATCGATCGCCTCGCCAAGAATCTCGTTGACCAAACGGACGACCGAAGCTTGTTGAGCGACTTCGGCATCTTCCAAGTCTTTGCCGGAAAGCGACTCAAGTTCCTGATACTGATCGTCATCCTTCTGCAGCGCCAACAGCCCGTCGATTGTTTCGGCGCCCACACCTAGGTAACGCTTGATCAATTCGCGAACTTGTTCTGGTGGCGCTACCACCGGATGAATGATCTGCTCCGTCGCGGCACTGAGCGAGTCGATCGCTTGGAAGTCAAATGGATTGCTGACGGCGACGACTAAGCCATCTTGGTCCCGCGCGATGGGAAAGAATTCATGGCGATGCACCAGGCGAATCGGAAAAGCTTCCAGTAATGACTCGTCGACTTCAACATCGGACAGATCGACTAACCGCAGACGCAGCGCGGCTGCAATTCCAGCAAGCAAAGTCTGCGGGGAATCGACGCCTAATTCGTCAGCAATCGATTCGACGCTTTGTTTGCTCTTGAGACAGTCCGCAATTCGTGCGAGTTGTACTCGGTCCAACCGAGATGTAGATAGATCTTGTGGCATGTGTGATCTTTGTTGACCGACCAGAATCCATCATGGAGTTCGATTGTCCGATCAGTGGGAGGGATTGCCGTCATTGGCAGGCGGGGTAGCAGCCTTGCTGGAGAGCAGACCGAGCGCATTGCTAAAGTCTGCCGATTCCGCAAATTGTACTCACTACGATCTCTAGAACGCAACGAAAACGGTCCTTAAGAAAAAATACCCGCCGCTAAAGCCGTCTTAAGGTGCATCATGCAGTGCAGGCTGTGGCCACGGAATTGTCGCTCCCCATCTGTCGACGCCGGTGCCAAACGCAAATCAGGGGGCGGCAGCGCTGGCCGTACCCGGCGATGGAACCGTGCCCGAAGAGGTTGAGATCGGTTGATTGCCAATGAACTGTTGTAACGCCTCTTGGATAATGGTCGACTTTCCTTGTCGCAGCTGGATCACCCGCACGCTGCGATTACTGTTATTGGCTCCCTGTTCGTCCAGCTCCTGTGCAAACTTCGTGATCTCCTCTCGCAGCTCGGGTGGCGCTCGCATGATCATCGAGTTGGTGGTTGCATCCATATCAAGTGTCAATATCGGTCCACGATTCGAAGCGTTGATTTGTGTCAGAATGGACGCCACAGAGTTTGTCACGCCCTCTGGAATTTCAATCGGTTTTTTTCCCATTCCGGGCGATAGTTGCGGTTTGTAGACATTGCGAATGATCGCCATTGCGCGAGATACGTGAATGTATTTGAACTGAAAAATCTCTGACTTGTAAACGTTCAATGGATCAGGCAGTCCTTGCGAATCGAGCACTTCAAGCAGCTGGCCAACCATCTCGCGTGCTTGCCGGTTGCCATATACGACCAACGCGTTCAAACGATCGTCGGCGACGACCACAATGTCACGAACTCCACCGCGAACATGAAACGGCAAGGCTTCGACAAGTTCGGCCAGCAGGTCTTTGGCATCCTTGGCCCCCGTGTTGCGGAGCAGGAATATGGCGAAGTCGGACTGGTAAGGTCGCGGACCTTCACCAGCCATCGCCTGCAGCAATGATTCGAGGCGGTCAAGGGCTTCGATGTCATCGGATGAAATTGTGATCTGGTCTCCTTCGGAGATCATCAGAATCGGCGGCAAGTTGTTTTGTTCAACTTTGGTAGCCGGACTCTCTTTGCCCTGGTTATCGTTTTCAGCTTTGCCTTGGTTATCGTTTTCAACCTGGTTTGGTTTGGCGGCCCGAGTTGTGTTTTGAAAAACAACCAACTGCGAGCCATTGCCGCTAGGTTCGAAATCGGGCGCGGAAAACACCCGTTCCCGCGCGGTATTGCTGCTTGCAGTGAGAGTCGCCGGAGGCATCGATCGGCCTTGGCTGGACTGTGTATCTTCGTTCGGTTCGGAAGGGTCGCGATCGTTTTCAGGACGTTCGCCGCCTGGAATGATCGGCTGGATTTCGCGGTTGCTCGGCACGATCACTTGAATCTGGTTTTTTCTTAGCCGTGGCCAAATCGCTCTGACCTGTTCGATTGCCTGCTCTGAGTCGCCTTGAAATCGAATCGTTCTTTGTTTGCTGTTGTTTTGAGCATTCAAACGATCGACCAGGGGCTCGCCCATTTTGCTTAGCACCATCCGGATCTGTTCGACCTGGTCGTTTGTCCCATGAACAAACAGCTTGCCGCTACTGACGTCCATGCCAAGATGTGGCTTGGATCGCTCTGGTAGATGGTTGAACATCTCCTCGACAGACCGCTCGGCTTGAAACGGATCGTTGTTGACGATTTCAAACACTTCAAAACGACGGTTGTCAGTATCGATTTCACCGACCGCATCCTCCAGCGCTTTCATTTGTTCGGCGGCGGCCACGATCACGAGCGAGTTATCATCTTCGTTCGCTTGAACGTCAGCTTCCATGGATTGGGAATCGATCACCGCTTGCATCGCAGTTGCGGCTACGTCGGCACTCACTTTGGTTAGCCGAAAAACTTTCACGATGCCGCCACTAGCACGACCTTCGACTTGGGCCGTGGCATCCCGCAAGATCAGGTGGTCTTCCGGTGATGCCGTTGCGATCACCACATTCGCATCTGCATCGAATCCGATTCGCGCTTTGGGTGCGAGCATTTCAAAGGCTCTGGAAATCGTTTTGGCCGTCGCGCGGTGCAATCGATAGATCCGAGTCGATTGATCGCCGTTGGATTCTTCGGTATCAATTTGCTGGACGACCGCTGCAATCGATTCATGCTGTCGGGCAGTTGCGGTTGCAACCAATACCGAAGTCTGTTCGTCGATCGCGAATGTCGCGTCTGGAAGCAGTGAACTGAGTGCTTCTAGGGCTACTGTCGGGGCAGCTTTGGTAAACCGATAAACATGCGTTTGAACTTCGTTGGTCTTCTTCAACTGGCTCGTGATGGTCTCGATCGTTTCAGCAAAATTCGCCTGTGCTTCCTTGCTGCCGTGAACGATCAAACTATTCGTCTGGTCGTTGGGAAGCACACTCAGCTGATCCATCATTGCTTCGTCAAATGATTCAACGAGTGAAGCAGCCGAGATCAATTCAGGATCGAGTGCGTACACGGCGACCGTTTGGTCGTCACCGTTCCGGTTGACTAAATCGTTGCGGAGCGAATCAACGGCTGCGGCAATGTTTTCGTGCTCGGCCTCGGTCGCCCAGACAATCAGGTTTTCTTGAGTTTCATCTAGCGAAAACGAAGCGTCGGCGGCCACGGGTTGCATGATCGTTACAGCAGTTGCCGCGGCGGAACGGGGCAGGGGATATGCCTTCATTTTGCGAGTTGATTCAGGATCGTCTTCGATCTGCGACACAACGGTTTGGATCTTCTCATGTTGCTCGGCCGTTGCCGTTGCCACCAACACCGATGTCGCTTCGTCAACCGCGATCGTCGCGTCTGGAATCAGCGTCGTCAAAACGGTATAGGCCGCCTGGGGCGTGCTTCTGAGGAACCGATAGACCTCTGTCGATTTGTCATTCGCGTTGACCAAGTCGTCTCGCAAACCTTCGATCGCGTCCGCCAAAGCCTGGTGCTCTTTCTCGGTCGCGAATGCGATCAAGTTCTCGTTGGTCGCATCGATTGAAATCGTGGCATCGGATGCTACCGGTTGCATAATGGTGATCGCAGTTGCGGCGGCACTCTTGGGCAACGGGTAAGCCTTCATCGTGCGTGCATCTTCGGGATCGTCCTCCATTCGAGAAACCACCGTTTTGATGACCTCGTGTTGTTCCGCTGTGGCTGTGGCGACGAGAACAGAGGCAGTCGGGTCAACGGCCAACGTTGCGTTTGGGATCAGCGCGGAGAGCACGGTCAAAGCGGCGCTGGGTGAACTTTGCTGGAAGCGGTAGACTTCCGTCAACTTTTCTTTGGCAACGACCAGGTCCTGATGTAATCCTTCAACCGCCTTCGCAATGGCCTGATGTTCCTCCTCGGTGGCCCACGCGATCAAATTTTCATAGGTGACGTCGAGTGAAAGCGAAGCTCCCTCTGCGACCGGTTGCATGATCGTGACGGCTGTTGATCCAGCCCCCTTGGGAATCGGATAGGCCTTCATCGACCGGGTCGCTTCTGGGCTATCCTCTAAGCGGGCAACGACACCTTTGATTTTGCTATGATCATCGGGTGTTGCGGTGGCCACCAACACGGACGCGGTAGAATCGACGGCCATCGTCGCCCCAGGAACCAGGGTCGTCAGAACCGAATAGGCAACGGATGGTGTACTCTTGGTAAAGTGGTAAACCTCGGTCGATCTGACGGCGGATTGCTTTAGTCCTTGTTGCAATTCCTCCACCGCAGTCCCAATCGCTTGGTGTTCATCCTCGGTGGCCCAGGCGATCAAATTCTCGTAAGTAGTATCTAATGTCAGACTGGCATCGCTAGCGACCGGCTGCAAAATGGTGACCGCCGTCGATCCAGCACCTTTCGGCAACGGGTAGGTCTTCATGGACCGAGATGTTTTTGGATCCGACTGCATCAAGCTTGTCATCGCTCGTTTGATCGTCTGGTGCGTCGCCTCGTCCCCCCAGACGAATATTTTCCTGCCGTCGGCACTGGATGACGCGATTGAATTCGGCGCAAGCTGCGTCAGCACGCTGATGATCTGAGAAGCATTCGCCTCCTGCAGCGAGTAGCTTTCCAACCTCATCTCCTGATCGGCCTTGGGCACGTCAATCCGCTCGATCGCCGCAATCAGTCGTTGCTGATTGGCCGCGGTTCCGGTCGCAATCAAACGTTTATTCACTGCGTCCATGCTGAAGGCCAACTCTGGAAACAGCGGCGTCAGAATCGTGATCGCTGTCGCCGTTTCGATTGACTTCAGCGGGTAAGATTCAATCTGAGGCTGGTTTGCCTGACTGGGCTTCGTATCCAATTGCTCGATCAGAACTTTGTATCGCGACTGAAGTGCCAGCGGTGCTGATACCAAGATTCGGTTGGAATGCGTATCAGCCGCGGCATTTAGCTCTGGACGCATCCCCATCAACAGCGTCAGCACCGATTCTGCGTCTGCGTTGGTCAGCGCGTAGGGAATCATGACCAGCTCTTCTCGCGGCGCCATGGTTGCCGTGATTGCCTGAAATGCCTGGCGAATCGATTCAAATTTTTCACCGTCAGCCCAGACGTAAAGCACATTGGCATACTCGTTGTAGACCATCTCGACGCCGGGAAAACGCGTTTGCAAACTTGTCACCAACTCTGCGGGTGCGGCGACCGCAACCGCCAATTTCTGTGGCGCTGCGACGGGGGTCGGTTCATTCTTTTTCAAAGACTCCAGCAATGCCGCCAATTGTTTGTGCTGTGTAGCGGTACCCCAAGCGATGAATTCATCGGGCGCAGCGTCAGTCATCAACAACATCGTTTGCAGATCGCCCGGCAGATCCGCTTGAATCATTTGGAAGCGGGACTTCTGATTCGCGGTTACCGGATAGTAGGCAACGGTCTTTTCCTGCGGCGTTGCGATCGCGTCTTTGATTTGGGCAAGAGTCTCGGCAACACGAGCGTGGTCTTTCAGAGTCGCCAGCACGCTCAGCTTCTTCGACTCAGCCAACCAACGAATCATTGCCTCGGGAACCGATTCGGTCAGAACTGCCATCATTTCGGCACTGAGCGGACGATTCAGCGGGTAAAAGCTCAGGGTCGGTCGATCACCTGCCGATTTGGCGAAGGAAGCGATTGCGTTTTTCGCGATTTCCTGTTCGGCTTCGGTTCCCCGTACTGCGATTCGATTGACATCCGAGATCACGGTAGCACCGGGAATGATCTCTTCAAGTAAAGCCGAGGCAACCGACATCGATTCCGGCTCAATCGGATACAAGGCCAGCCCAGCTGACTCTGAGTCGGTTTGTGCTCCGGCCGTCACGGCACCAAGACTCTCCAGCGTCTTGGCAACTTCGGCATGCTCTGCGGCATTGGCGACGACCAAGAGTCGGCTTTTCTCTGGATCGGAATCAATGGCAAGGGTTGGATGGGCAAGCGCAATCTGATCGACAAGCGTGGCCAGTTGTTTGGCCGGAACCTTATAAGGTTTCATTCGAGGGCGGTTTTCACCAGAAACACTTTCGATCAATTTTGTTAGGCTCGCGTCCACACCGGCTTGCACCTCCGGTATGGCTTGGCAGTGCAACACATTTGCGTTCGGATCGAACTTGATAATTGCCGTCGGAAACAGCTTGGTCAGAATTTCAGTCGTGGCCGTTGGGTCCAGACCGGGCGCTGGATACGTTTTGAAGACTGGTGGAATCGGCGGCTTCGGTTTCGGCGGCGGATCGGGCTTTTTGGGGATGGGTACCGCGGCGATCACCACATTGATCGCTTTCAAGCGACCGGCAGTTTCCGTGACCATCAACTTACCGGCGGCGGCCAACGGGATGACTTGTCCGTGATTTCCAACCAAAGGCGTAACGGCTTCAACGACCGCCGGTAGTGGACGACCCTCCAGAGGAAACTCCGTGGTCACGATTTCGAATCGCCCAAACTCCCCCAATTTTTCCAACGGTACTTGCTGGACTAAATCGTAGGGGACTCCAGTGCTGGTATCGACGACGACCAACATGCGTTCGCGTCGAATGAGTGTGAAGTTCTTGCTTAACAGCACGCTGTTCAATAAATCAATTGCTTCGGGCGGCGTAAACTCGCGGGTGTCGTTGTAGGTGAACAATCCGGGCGGCTCGGCATCCATGACCAATGACAGGTCTGCCTGTTCAGCAAACCATTTCAGCACGGCACTCCACTTTTGCTTGAAAAAATTGAACTGAAGTTTGCCTCCCTCCAATGACTTCGCCAGCAGCTGCTTTTGCTCTTCGCTCAGCAGCGCTTCGATCTCGGCATTTGATCTGGTCGACAATCTCCTCGCGACCCTGAGGTTCGGCAGTGACCAGATCGTTCACCCGGTTGTCCAAAATTGTCGCGATCGCGGCGCGCTGCTCGTCTGACAAGCCGACCTTGGCGGCAGGCGCAGGCTGACCAAGGATCGAATAATCGATCTTTGCTTGAGGAGTTTTCGGAGCAGCATTTTCCTGGGCAATAGCATTGCCAAGAAAAAGTGTGCAAAGGGCCAGTGCGGCTAGCGGGATGAGGCGCATGGAATGTCGTCAGAGGGGACGGGAGGGCAAGCTTCCAGCCTACTCGTTTCCGCGTGAAAGTCGAGCCGAAAAGCTGCGATTCAGACTACAGAATCGCCCCCGGGCGATAGCGGGCCGCATCAGGAAAACGGGAAGAAACCGCATCGATCTTGGCGATCACCGCCCTGACTTGGGCCGGTGCGTTGCCGATGAACTGATCGGGATCGCCGATCGCGACGCAGTTCCTCACTGTCCAAGCGGAATCCGCTCGTCGGCCGCCAGTCGCTCGATCAAATCGTTTTCGTCCGTTCCCTGCTCTCGCATCGCCAGCGCCGCGGCCACCGCGTGTTCTTTGATTGCTTCGTGGGCCGTCTCACGTCCAACGCCCGCTTTGACTGCTGCGACCAAGATTTTTGTCGTCGCCAGAAATGGCAAGTACCGTGCCAGTTCGCGATCGATCACCGCCGGATAAGCACCGAAATCTTCCAACACCGTCAGGAACGTTTCCAACTGACCGTCGATCGCCAGGAAAGAATCGGGCATGGCGACTCGGCGAACAACGCTGCAACTGACATCACCCTCGTTCCACTGGTCGCCCAGCAACCCCCCGATCATCGACAGGTAGCCTCGCAAGATCACTGTAAATCCATCGATCCGCTCGGCTGACCGCGCGTTCATCTTGTGCGGCATCGCCGACGAACCGACCTGTCCAGGCTGGAAACCTTCGGTTGCCAAGTTCGGCACCAGCCATCAATCGCAACGTACGAGCAAAGTTGGCCGGCGCGGATGAAAGTCTGGACAAGCCAGGAAACGACATCGAAATCCAATGATCGTGGATAAACTTGGCCGACCGAATCGAGGCATTCATCGAAGCCAAGGCTTTCGGCGATCCGACGGTCAAGTTCATCCAGTTTTGAAGCGTCGCCATGAAACAAATCCAGCATGTCTTGTTGAGTTCCGACCGGGCCTTTGATTCCTCGAAGTGGATACCGAGAAGCAAATTTTCCATTCGTTCTACTCGCAACCAACATTTCTTCGCGCGACGTTGGCAAACCGTTTTCCGATCGTTGTCACTTGGGCCGGCACATTGTGGCTGCGACCGGCGATCGCCAGTTCGCAGTATTCGGCCGCCTGCTGGCCCAATAAGCGACAGAGCCGCGACCGACCGATCGCGGACCAACTCTAGGCCTTGGCGAATCTGCAATTGTTCGACGTTCTCGGTCAGATCCCGCGATGTCATTCCTTTGTGGATTTGCTGATGGCCAGCGATCGCGTTGAATTCCTCGATCCGTGCCTTTACGTCGTGCCGAGTGATCCGCTCACGATGATCGATCGACTCCAGGTCAATCTGGTCGATCACCCGCTGGTAGTCTTCGATCGCTTCCTCGGAAACATCGACCCCGAGGTCGCGCTGAGACTTCAGACGGCGATCCACAACTGCGTTCCAACAGTACCTTATTGGTCGGCGACCAGATCTTGACCATTGCATCGCTTGCGTATCGCGACGCCAGCACGTTGGGAAGTTCAGCCGCCACAATCGACTCCAAGGAACAAAGTTTCGCTAATGCCACGGCGAAAATGTACGCCGCAATTCACTAACTTTGTAGGCCTCGGAAGCTGATTTACCGACCGATTGGTGTTGATGTCGCTAGATACGGCGTTTCGGCGACAAATCGGTTTCGATACCATACGGGCTCACCGGGCGGTCGTCATTTTGATGCTGTGCTCGGATTATTCATATGAATCGGAAAATGAATGTACGACACTCTTGATTCTCTTCGCCAAGTTCGCCCCAAGGCCGCAGGTCGGATCAGTATCCACAATCGGTTCCGTCACTTAACTGCGAGCGGGACCAGAGTTCGTATCCCGACTGCGCTGGTTGCTTTGCTGTGCCTCTTATTCGGCTTGGCGGTCCGTTGACGCACAGTGTCCGAGCACAAGATGCGGAGGAAAAGCCGGCCGCAGCACCTACAGAGAATACGGCTGCAGATGCAGTCCCAGCGGACTACGTCAACGCGATTGATTTGATCTCTGATTCGACGGCCGGTTTGATTCGGATTCCCGAATCTACCCAAATTCTGTGATGCGATGGAGCAAACGCAAGCCGGCAAGTTGCGAGATGAAAAATTGGTCAAGCCATTCTTTGATGCGCAGCGGGAGCGAGTTCGGAATTATCTTGGAATCGGTCAATAACAAGATCGGAGTCAAGCTGGACGATCTTTACGAGATCGCCTCGGGTGAAGTCGTCTTCTCCTGGCTGCCATTTCCCAACGACAAACGTCGACCCTATTCTTTGTGCCTGGTCGCCGACATTCGTGGACGCATGGCCAAAGCAGATTCTGCTTTGGAGACGATCGACAAGGACTTAAAAGCGGGCGGATGGCAACGTAAGGATATTACACATCAAGGCGAGACCGTACGAGTCTTACGGAACCAAGCCGAAACCGGGCCAGTTGAAGGTCGAACAGATCGCAATTTGCGTCAATGACATCCGGATTGTGGCGTCCGACCGGGATAGTATGGTCACCAAATTCCTGGACGCGGTTGCCGGACAGCCAGCTGGCAACTTCGATCAGCGAGGAAGCGGAGTTTAAGAAAGTAATCTCGCATCTGGACAATTGATACAGGCTCCTGTCAAAGCTCAAGGTGGTACTTTGGCCATCGAATGGTTTGCACGTCCGTTTGCGATGGGTCGAATCATTCGTGAAGGGCTGGATGTTGATCGTGGCAACGATATCGACATCATCAAGTTGTTGGAGAATCAAGGATTCAATGCGGTGACATCCACCGGCGGCGTCGTCGCCATCAATGGTCAAACCTACGACTTCCTGCACAAAGGTGTGATTCGAGCAACTCGGCCATTTGACAAAGCGGCCAGGATCTTGCAATTCGACGCGGATCCTCGGGAAAATATTCCCGGCTGGATTGGCCCAGAAACCGCCAGTTTCAATCGCTTGAATCTGCGAATCGAAGACGCATTTTGGGCCTCAGGTTCGCTGATCGACGAGGCACTAGGCGACGCGATCTTCGACGACATGATCGAAGGAATTCACAAGGACAAGGATGGTCCGCAGATCGACATCAAGAACGATGTGTTACCTAACTTAGACAATCAGATAATTTTGCTGTCCGACAACGTATTGCCAGCGGACATCAACAGTGAACGAATATTGGTTGCACTTCGCTTACGTGATGCTGGAAAAATCAAAGCCGCGATCCAGAAAGCCATGGAAGTCGAACCGGACGCCACCAAAATGGAAACGCCTGGATTGAACGGATATCGATGTCTGGCGTGTCCAACCGGGTGCAAGTGGCGAGGAGGACTTCGACGAAGAACTGTTCGGTGAATTAGACGATTTTGATGATGAAGATGAAGAGGCTGATGCCCCGCCACTGCTCGATCAATGGGTCAATTGCGGTGGTTCCTCAAGGACCAGGATCTGAGGTCCCATACCTGATGTTTTCCAGTCATCCGGAACTGTTGATCGCATCAGCAATGCGAATTCAAAATGGTGCTGGCAATGGGTTTGCGACATCCCGGAAGTAATTGAAGTAGTCGAAGCCCTCAAAGATCTAGGCATTGACAAGCCAATCTTTGATCGCGTTGTCCGACTCAAAGATCTCACTGCGAGTCAAATACGAACTGCTACGTCAAGGCAAACTTCGCGAAAGCGATTCAGTATTGGCCAAACTGGTCCAACGCGTGGCCGAAGAGCAAGAGGACAACGAACCGATCCGCTCAATGCAAAGACATTGCCACCGATTGGGGAAATCGAAAAGTACCTAACCAACGGTGGAAGTTACTTCGAGCAAACCTCAGACGGTTGGGAAATGACCGGGTTCCTATTGAAATGACTTTATCGTTGCCCAGGACTGCTGTTGCCCAGGAACTGTTGAATTGCCCGGAACCGTTGTTGCCCGGAACCCAGGAAAGTTGATCTGCGATCGATCAACTTACACGCCTAGCGACTGCTTCATGGCGTCACGTACCACTGGCAATACTCGTCCTTGAACCTCTTCCAACGTTCCTTCCTGGAACGCGCCTGCTGCCGCCTTGTGTCCGCCACCACCGAACTGTCTGGCGACCTCGTTGCAGTCCATTCCACAGCGACTGCGAAAACTTAGTTTGAATCCGCCGCGCAATTGTTCAACAAAAATCACCGCACCCTGTGCTCCGTTGACGGTCAAAGTCAAATTGATGGCGTCCTCGGTATCATTCGGCTCGGCGCCCGTTTTTGCAAAATCTTCCTTCTGCACATACGTATGCATCAACGTTCCATCAAGTTCGTCGGTGGTCCGGGACAGGACCAAACCTCGCAAGCGTAGTCGTCCAATGGTGTCTCGCTCGTACAAATCTTGATAGACTTCGCTGGGCACCACACCGGCATCGATCAGGCGGGCAATGACGCGATAGGTTTCAGCGGTCACGCTACCGAAGCGAAACCATCCTGTATCGGTAGCGATAGCAGCAAACAATGGAACCGACATGGTTCGGGTCAGTGATACGTTCAGCGCATCGGCGGCTTGAACAACCAGATGCCCCGTCGCCTCGGCCTGATAATCTTTGAACATCGTCGCGCCCAGATCATCCTCACCAACATGATGGTCCAAAACCATCTTGTCACAACTAGCGGCACGAATCACATCGCCCATGTCGCCAAGTTGCGCCCAAGCGCTGGTATCCAATATCATGATGCAGTCAGTCGTAATCCCTTCGGCTTCTACGTCATCACCTAGGACTTCGATATTGCCAGCGGGATCTAGGAACTGTAAGGCCGGGGAGTGCGATGTGCATTGATGATTCGAACTTTCTTGCCAACAGTCCGCAAGACTTCCGCCATCCCAAGTTCGCTACCCAATGCATCGCAGTCAGGACGAATGTGGCTGACCAATACGAATGACTCATAATGCTGGATCTGATCGGTGAACGCTTTCCAATTAACGCCCATTCGGCGGTTTCCTTCTGGCAGGGCACACTCAGTTGTGCGAGGGATTCGTGGTATCGAGTATTTTACAAGTAGATGCAATGTCGCGTTCTAGCTGATCAATCAAATCAGCAGCTGAATCGAACCGAGCAATGTCACGCACGCGGGCCACAAAGTCAACCATTAACTGCTGACCATAAAGGTCGTCATCATAGTCGATCAAGTGGACCTCCACTTTCACTGTCCGATCATCGTCAAATGTCGGATTGGGTCCGATATGAATCGCGGCTTGGTGTTGTTGGTCCACCGATGCTGACGAATCCGGCATAGACTCCTGCCGCAGGGACCAACACATCGATCTTGGCCTAGATTCGCGGTTGGAAATCCGATCTTACGCCCACGACCCAGCCCCTTTGGCAAACTAGGCCGCGAATCCGGTAGGCCGTCCCCAGCAGTTCGGCCGCCTCCGCGACAGCACCACCATTGATCAACCGCGCGTATTCGCGTGCTGCTGATCATTTTGGAATCAACCTCGCTGGGCGCAGCAATTTGCAAAACTATGTCGTTTTGACGGCACAGATCGGTCAAAACATTCACGTCCCCGCCACGGTCTCGCCCGAAGAAAAAATTCGGGCCTTCGACCATCGCCTGCGCCTGCAACTGACCGACGACCAGCGAATCGAAGAACTCTTGAGCTGTCAGGCGTAGAAATTCCGCTGTCGTTTCGCAGACGACCAAAGCATCGATCCCATACTTCGACATCAGTTCGGCTCGTCGCTCGATCCAAGTCAGTCTCGGCGGCAGTCTTTCGGGCCGCAAGATCGCCGCTGGATGTGGGTCAAAAACGACAACAACGGCTGGCCCCGAGATTTTGTCGGCAAGTCTGCGAATTGCCTGCAACAGCAGGGCGTGGCCCAAATGGACTCCGTCAAAGTTGCCGATAGAAACGACTCCCTGGATCACCTGCGCCCGCGACGTCGCTGAAGCGGCAAGCTGCGAAAGCGGAATGATTTTTGTCACAGGCAACAGAGCAACAGACAAGGGTTTGGCGGTGGAGCTGATGATTATGGTGCAAACGCCAAAAACTTCGTAGGCGTCAACCTGCCAATGCGGCGTTTTTCATGCCTACGGAAAGCCTTCCGGCCATTCGGAATGCCGTATAGGTGCCACGGCCAGATGACTGATAGATCTTGGCTATGCCGCTATTCTTGGACCAAGGCAACCGCTGACGCGAGCTCGGCCAGGATCTCGACCGCGGTCATTCCTGGCTGGCCATATCGTTCGGCAGCCAGATCACCTGCCTTGCCATGGATCCAGACACCCAGACGGGCTGCGTCCCAAACCGCTAGTCCTTGCGCAAGCAGGGCAGTGATGACGCCGGTTAAAACATCACCGCTACCGGCCGTAGCCATGCCAGGATTGCCCGTCGTGTTCGTCCAAGTCTGTTGCTCGCCGACAACGACCGTCGGTCCTCCTTTGACGACGATCACGATGCCATGATTGGCGGCCAATTGCCCAGCGGCACGGACTTGCGCCGATCGATCGTTTGGTGATACTCCGGTCAATCGCTGCAGTTCGCCTGGATGGGGCGTCAACACGATGGATCCAAAACGTTGCTCGCCATTCAACATCGCCAAGCCGGCAATCGCATTGATGGCATCGGCGTCAAATAGGCGCGGATGCTGTGATTTCGAAAGCAACCGTTCGACAATTCGAATCGAACCGGCGTTGGTCGTCATGCCTGGTCCACATCCAATCGCCGATACTCCATCAGTGTGTACGGCTAACTGGGCGGCGGCATCGGCTGAAAACCGACCTTCCGGTTCATTCGGCAACGGTATCGTCATCACGGCGGGATGAAAACTGGCAACTGTCTCGACGCAACGGTCGGGAACTGCGGCTGTCACTAAACCTGCGCCGGTGTGCAGAGCGGCAATCGCCGACATCGCAATCGATCCGCTCATCCCTCGTGACCCGCCGACCAGCAACACGCGTCCAAAGTTTCCCTTGTGTGAATCAATCGGACGCGTTGGAAGCCGGGCTGGCGACTGCGTGTTCATGCTTCAACCGACTGTCGTTCCAGCGCGTGATGTGATCGCTCTTGATCTTGGCGAATCAATTGATCAACGACCAAACCGGCCATGAATCCGCCTTTGAATCCCGCATCAATATTGACCACCGCGACATTCGACGTGCAACTGGTCAGCATTCCCATCAGGGGCGTCAGTCCATTGAATGCTGCCCCGTACCCGACACTCGTAGGGACAGCGAAAACAGGACAATTCAGATGTCCGCCGACGACAGATGACAGCGCTCCTTCCATTCCCGCAACGACCACGACCGCCGACGCCAATCGCAACTTAGGAACCACGGCGGCCAACCGCTGTGGACCTGCAACGCCAATGTCGTCGAATCGCTGAAAAGGAATTCCCATCCAAGCCAACGTTTCGATTGCTTCCTCCGCTACCGCGACATCGGTGCTTCCAGCGCTGACAACGGCGGCATGCAGCATCTTGCCAGCACCTTGCCCAGTCAACGGATCAGCCGGCAAGACCTCGTGGCTTGCAATCCGAAGTGTATGAGCGATCGGATTGTGCTGAGCAAACTGAAATTGCTGACGGACCTGAAAGGCGGTCCCACTCTCGATTCGTGTCACCAATGACGGTTGTCCATCATCGAGTTGCGCTTGAATGATTTTGCTTACCAATTCCGCCGGCTTTCCTTCGCCATAGATCACTTCACCAAACCCACAACGGCTTTGGCGACCCAAATCCAAAGTGGCACCCGGAAGCTGTTGCAGCCGCGCTCCTTCATCAATGTCGGATTCTGCACCATCAAAGCGGATCCGGTTGACCAAATCGCTGTACGAAGCGTCACCCTTCATGACTTTCGACATCAGGTCCAGCAGGGCAGGGGAGGGTAGCGTCATGGAACTAGATCTGGTTAGCGGGGAACGACCTACGGTGGTTGGCTGGCCTATCTACATGTCGAACAACCGGACCCTCAGTCAAACGGCAATCCCAGCGGACGACTCTCGATCGCAGATTGTACCCTTGCCGAGAGTCAGTGTGGACCGCCAACCCAGCGGCTTTGCAAAGACTTAGGCTTGACGTTGTGGGCGCTGCGTCATTGCCTGGGATGCAAACCAGAGCATGGTCGCTCCAGGTCTTTCTACCGGTGTCGGCTTCACGGCAACGATTCAGTCGTCCTGCGAGATTCGATCCGTGATGGTTCCGAACCTGTCCATATAGAGAGTTTGGATGGGTATCGAAACAAACGTAGCGCTCACAATTTGTTAGGTTTTATCGAAGACAACCACTCGGAAACCTCTCCAATTCTCCAATCTGATCATCCATCAAGTTGAGATCGGCAGCAGCATTGGATACTGTGAACACTTCAACATTCTGACATCCGCCTGGGGAACAATTGTATGGCCGGCCATTCTACGCGGCGTAAGTTTTTGCAAAGTACAACGACGGCTGGTGCTGCAATCGCGGCGCCCATGGTCATTCCGGCTTCGCTGCTGGGCGGGGAAAACGGTCCTGCGCCAAGTGAAGAGGTCCGCGTCGGAGTCATCGGAACCGGAAACCGAGCGCGGCAGTTGATGAGTCAACTCCCGGCGCCAGGAAAGCTTGTCGCGATCGCCGACTGTTATCAGCAAAGAATGGTCGGTGCGGAAAAGCAACTGAAGAGGAAATTCTCTCAATATGATGACTATCGAAAAATGTTCGACAACGAACAATTGGACGCAGTCATTATCGCGACACCCGACCATGGCCGTTCGCTGCCTTGCGTTCTAGCCTGTCAAGCCGGGCTCGATGTGTATGCCGAAAAACCACTAACAGCCTACGTCGCTGAAGGCCGCGAAGTCGTCAGGGCGGCCCGCAAGCACAACCGCATTTTTCAAGTCGGAACACAACAACGAACGATGGATTTGAACCGCTTCTGTTGCGACTTCGTTCGCAATGGTGGGCTGGGAGAGATCAAGTTGGTGCAAGCGGTCAACTACGTCAACTCCAACCCCTATCCTGGTATCGATGAATTGCCAGAGGAAACGATTCCCAGTGGTGATAACTGGGACGTCTGGTGCGGACCAACACCAGTCCGTCCGTTCAACCCGGGCTTGCAATTCGGTTGGATGCGGTGGCATGACTACTCCGGCGGCGAGATGACCAACTGGGGCGCCCATGGTGTTCACCAAATTCAATCAGCGCTCGGAAAGAGTCTCACCGGTCCGCGCGAATTGTGGCCTGTGACCGATGGCCGTCACGGACAAGTGTCGATGAAGTACGCAGACGGAACATTGGTCAAATTTGAGTTGCCCGCCAATGGGCCGGTCGGCGGTGCAATCTTTACCGGCACGAAGGCCAAGATGGAGATCAATCGAAATAAGTTCACGACGAACCCGAAGGACTTCGTCAAAGACGCACCGGACGTCGAAGCCCAGAAGCATTGGGATACTGCCGATTGGACAGCCGGCCTGCACCTGGCTAACTGGCTGGACTGTATCAAAACACGCGAAACACCGAACGCCGATGTTGAAATTGGACACCGTAGCATCAGTGTCTGTCATCTGGTGAACATCACGAGGGCAGCCGGCCGCAAGTTGATCTGGGACCCTGAAACCGAACGCTTTGAGAACGACGAAGAGGCCAACAAGCTGCTGGAGAGACCGCGGCGAAAGGGTTACGAGTTGCCAGTCGTTTGACCATCATGACAGCCTGCTGATACCAACAGCATATTTCCTGCTGGCGATACTGTCTCGAAGTCGATACGGTTGCGACACTTCTAGCGGCTCACGTCTAGGGGTTGCGATTGGGAACTTCCCGCATTAGCGTTGGGGCCTGTGAAATACCGATCGGCTTCTGTCAGGAAATCTAAATGAAAAGTTGTGTTTTGGCCTATTCCGGAGGACTCGATACGTCGGTCATTCTGGGCTGGCTGCAAGATCAGGGCTACGAAGTCCATGCTGTCTATGTTGATCTGGGACAGCCTTGCGAAGACCGCGATGCGATCATGCAAAAGGCGAAGGACTGTGGCGCAGTCTCGTCACGCCTGATTGACGCCCGCGAAGAACTTTGCCGTGACTTTGCCTTTCCCGTGCTGGCCTGGCAAGCCAAGTACGAACAGATCTATCTGCTGGGCACCTCGATCGCACGTCCGCTGATCAGTAAAGTCTGTCTGCAGGTGGCCCGCGAAGTCGGCGCGAGCGCTTACGCTCACGGCGCAACCGGGAAAGGCAACGACCAATGCCGTTTTCAACTCGCTGCCGAAGCACTCGATCCTAACGTGGAAATGATCGCTCCCTGGCGGATCAAGGAGTTTCGCGATTTGTTCCCTGGCCGAACCGAGCTGATCGATTACTGCGATGCTAAAAACATTCCAGTCAAAGCATCGGCCGCCAAACCGTATAGCAGTGATGAAAATGTTCTGCACATCAGCTACGAAGCGGGCCAACTAGAAGAACTGGATGTGAACGGTGTCGAACTGGTCGAATTCGGCATGGGCGTTAGCCCTCAGGAAGCGCCCGACAAATCCGAATCAGTCACGATCGGATTCGAATCAGGTGTACCCGTGATGTTGAACGGAACAAAGGTTTCAGCACTCGAAATGGTCGAGCAGCTGAATGACATCGCGGGACGCAACGGGGTAGGGCGGATCGACATGGTCGAAAACCGTTTCGTCGGCATGAAGAGCAGAGGTGTCTACGAGTCACCCGGCATGACAGTGCTGTATGATGCGCACATGTACGTCGAACAACTGACGATGGATCGCGACTTGATGCATCTGCGCGATCGCTTGGCCCCGGAAGTTGCCGAAATGGTCTACTACGGTTTCTGGTACACGCCCAAAATGGACGCACTCATGTCGTTCATTCGAGAAGCGCAAAAACCAGTGACTGGCGAAGTGAATCTGAAGCTTGTACAAGGGCAACATCGCGATTGACTCGCGGTCTAGCCCAAACAGTCTATACGACGCCGAGATCGCCACGATGGAAGGGGGGGGATCATACAATCAAGATGACGCGGAAGGATTCCTGCGGATCCATGGGTTGCCAAGTCGCGTGCAGGGGACGGTGACGCCTCGGTCTTACTAATGGTCTCTTCCTCGCAGCTTTTAGCCTTTGTGCTTGATTTTGATCTCGACGTTTTGATCTTGACGTTTTGATCTCGACCGCGGCCGGCTCGTGCTGGCAGCCTGATGCGCGGGGATCGGGAACCAGAGTAAGGGGAAGCGACAACACATAGCTATTGGAAAACGTTCGCATCATGAAAACATTTATTACGACCGTCTTTCTGATCTCTATTTCCTGCACACTCTTCGCTCGCGAGCCAAAAGAATTTGACGCCAACGTCAATTACCACGAACAGCGACTGCCCCACTACGATCTTCCGGAATTGTTGGTCACGGCCTTGGGTCAACCAGTGACTACGGCGGAACAGTGGCGTGACGTTCGCCGACCGGAGATCCTGAGCCTGTTCAGTAACTTGGTGTATGGTCGCATCCCAAACCCTCCTAGCCCAATCAAGACTGAATTCGAAGTCATTGCTGTTGATAAAAACTTCATGGGCGGCAAGGCAACCCGAAAGGATGTCGAAATCCAGCTGAGCAATGACAATGGCGAGATTCGAATGCACTTTTTGGTATTCGTCCCCAACAACGCCGACAAACCAGTGCCCGCCTTTCTAAAACACAGCTTTGACAACACGAAGGGCAGGGGATTCAATGCGTCCGAGCAACGCGAAGGAAAGCTAAACAACGGCTGGCCATTGGGCCATTTTTTGGAACGCGGTTACGGATTCTGCGCCGTCTATCACCAAAGTCTTGTCGGTCACAACGAAGTCGAATTTCTAAAGGGCATTCATAAGCTTTACTATCCAAAGGGGCAAAGCTTTCCGAAGTCTTACGAATGGGGAGTGATTTCCGCGTGCGCGTATGGCGCGATGCGCGCGATGGATTATTTGGAGACCGATGATGACATCGACCACCATCGAATCGCAATCTTGGGACACTCGAAAATGGGCAAAACCGCATTATGGACCGCGGCGCAAGACGAACGTATCGCGTTGGCCATCTCGGCCCAATCCGGTTGTGCCGGCGCAGCCCTATGGCGTCGAAAATCGGGCGAGACGCTGGACAAAATGGTGACTCGATTTCCCTATTGGCTTTGCCGCAATGCGTGGAAGTTTGCTGAACGAGAGGACGATTTACCTGTTGATCAGCACATGTTGTTGGCCTGTATCGCGCCGCGACCGGTCTACGTCCATAGCAGCACCGAAGATACCTGGGCTGACTCCCGCGGTGAGTACCTGTCGGCTTACCACGCGAGTCCGGTTTATGAGCTGCTTGGCAAGCAGGGACTGGTCAGTGAACAGTCACCGGAGGTCGGTAAAGCTATCATCCAAAGCGATATTGGCTACCACGTCCGCGAGGGTGGCCACAGCATTGAGCCCTACGACTGGCAACAGTTCCTGAACTTTGCCGACTATCACTTCAAGGATAGATGATGCTGGGACTAGACGTTGTTGGCGCGAGTTGTGTGAGCTAGTTGCGCGACGTCGTGACACTGCAACCCTACAGCCCACAAGCGTCAACAGCAGTGCCGAAGATGGTTCGGGCACCACTGTCAATTGAGATTCCAGAAACGTAAACATTTGCGTCGTGGTCATGTTGGCTAAGCCGACACCGTGACCGACGCCGTTTAGGATCAAGGAATCAGATGTCACCCCGGCGGCATCAAGCACAGGCTGCAACTGAATATATTCATTGTATGGCACAGTCGTGTCTTGGTCCCCATGAACCAAAAAAGTTGGTGGATCATCGGAGTCAACCGCCGCCACCTCGAGACCAAAAGTTCCACCGGCGAACGATGCGATAGCTGCTACATCCGCAGCCACACCTTCGACCGCACCGTAGCCCAGAAGCAACGAACTAACCGCACCGGCAGAATATCCACCGACCACGATCTTTGACGGATCAACATTGTAGATGCTGGCGTTGTCGGCCAGCCAATTCACTGCCATTCCTTGGTCACCGACCGCGGCGGCGATCGTTGCTACGTATTGATCGATCGTGACCCCCGCGGCAGCCAAATCAGGAAGCAACCAAGATGGATATCGGCTCGGAAAAGTTGCTGGCAGCGCTCCGGGTGGATCAGGTAGTTCGTGCAGCAACCGATAGTTGATTGACGTGGCAACGTATCCTCGCTTGGCAAACTCTTGGGCAACAAAGGACAGACCAGACTTGTCGCCGCCAGTGAAGAAACCACCATGCATTAGGACAACACCTGGCAACGTATCTGGTAGCGCTGGTCCACCTGCCAGGACAGTGGGCTGATAGATGTCTAACACGCGAGGAAGCAGAGTGCCATTGGGAAATGCGCCTCCGTTGCCGTACGGACTTGTTCCGTAGACGACGTTAGAAGTTGACGCGAAACCATACTGTGGATCGACTAAAAACGTAGCCGCCGTCGCCGGCGAAATGCTAAATACGATCGCTGCGCAGGTGGTCAAAACCAGTAAGGACGCCCTGACGCGATCCATTTTTACGGGCACGGTCAGCGTGGCAAATCGGAATAGGTGGGCGATCCTCATGATTGTCAGGCACTCTTAAAGGTACTTAAATCGCAATCTCTACGAATCGATGCGTCGCAGACCTGAACAGACTCCGAGCGGTCGTTTTACCCAGGTTGTTCCAGAGTATCAACAAATCAAACCTGTAACGTCCAATTTTTGTGGATTTGGGGAAATGGCTGGACGCGAGGCAACTGCGTCCGGCAATTGGAACATGCGATTTGCGATCAGCAGCGCAAACGCTGAGTTGCAGATTGCGAATCGACATCGCTTGATCTCGACTCGCCGTTAACCGACCCGTTTGTTAGCGGCTCAATAAAGCCCATGCCCAGAATCCTATCGCGATACTGGGATCGAACAGTCAGGTGAAATCGGGCATAGGTCGGATCATCATAGGTATGGTCCGCAGATCGTTCGTATTGTTAGATCAACCGTGCCTGGCGGAATTCAAAATCCCTGCAGTCTCGAATTGCGACCACGCTATCCGCGGCGGGTTGATCCTCCGTTGATCGTGACCACCACGATCAAACAAGTCCTACTAGCGCAGCCTAACCGAATTCGAAGCATAGTCTTATCCGCGTCCTCATTGCACGACGGGCATCAAACTCTCGAGGGACCGCGACCATGTCAATCTGATTTGATTCGATCACGCGATCGTGGGCATTCAGGGCTGCGACGGAAGCTGCGCAGTTTGCAGCGTTCCGATTCGTCACTGGGCCGAGCGAAGTGGTGAATCACTCGAACTCAATATCCATCACTTCGGTAGAAGTACGATGCTGTACTTGCCTTCGATGTCGCCTTAGAATCTCGCTAGTGCGCGGAGTACTGGAATACGAAGTTTGCCTCAGGCGGGAACCCCAGATGAATAAGTACATTGTTGAATTGATTGGCACCTTCTTTTTGGTCTTTACGATCGGGAACGTTGTGATTGAACCAGGAGCCGGTGCCTTGGCACCCCTTGCGATCGGCTCGGTGCTAATGGTGATGATTTTTGCTGGCGGACATATCTCCGGTGCCCATTACAATCCGGCCGTGACGTTGGCTGTTTTTTTACGTGGAAAATGTGATGCCAAGGACGTGGTTCCCTACGTAGTTTCACAGTGCGCCGGTGCCGGCTTGGCAGCACTCGCGGTGCAGTTTCTCAAGGGACCGGAGGCGGCGATTGTGACCATGGATATCTCGGAGACGCTTCCACAAGTATTGTTGGCTGAAGCGCTATTCACTTTTGCGCTCGCCTATGTCGTATTGAACACAGCAACGGCGAAGGCAACCGAAGGCAACTCTTTTTACGGACTTGGGATCGGATTCACCGTGATGTCGGGTGCTTTTGCAGTCGGTGGAATCTCGGGCGGTGTCTTTAATCCCGCCGTAGCGGTTGGCATTTCAATGCTTGGTCTCTCTGCTTGGGCGAACATCTGGGTATATCTGGTAGCGAACCTGGGCGGTGCCGCCATCGCTGCATTCGTATTTATGTTCGTCAACGGATCAGACGATTGATGCGTATGGCCCTTCATGGCGTGCGGCGCAATTACTTTGGGCTGGCGTTGGCAATCCTGATTCCGGCTTGGTCGTCCACAACGGCGGCACAGGAATTATCAGGCAAAGTCAAGCTATTTCTGCTCGCTGGACAGTCGAACATGGAAGGGAAGGGCAGTGTGCTGGTGATGAATCATCAGCTCACTGTACCGACAAAAAGAGACCGGTTTGCTCGCTACAAAGTGGGAGATCAATGGGCCCACCGAGATGACGTTTCGATCGTCTATTTGGGCAATCGCGGCCGACGTCACGGCCCACTAACGGTTGGCTATGGCATCAGCCAAAATGATAGCCGCGAATTGTTTGGACCGGAGTTAGGATTCGGATGGACGGTCGGCGATCATTTCGACGAACCGGTCGTGATCGTCAAGACCGCTTGGGGTGGCAAGTCATTGGATCGTGACTTTCGGCCAACCAGTCGAGGCCTTCCAGAGTCGGTCGCCGCACAATTTGAAAAGGCGCAGCAGCGGAACCCGGCGCTGACCATCGATGAGTACAAACAGGGTTATGGGTACTTCTATCGTCAAATGATCGGTGAAGTCCGACGGGTCGTCGACGACCCGCAAACCTATCTTCCCGACGATCAGCAACAAGGCATTGTCGTCTCAGGATTCGTTTGGTTCCAAGGCTGGAACGACCAATATGCACCGACGTCTGTCGAAGACTATCAAGACAACCTGATCGCGTTGATCAAGGATGTGCGCGGCGACCTGAACACGCCCGATTTACCTGTGGTCATTGGGGCGATGGGCCACAACGGTGACAAACAGGACGGAAAAATCAAAGTGATCGCGGACGCTCAGGTCGCAGCAGCCGAACATGTCGACTGGAAGGGTAAGGTTGTGACCGTGCGAACAGCCAAGTATTGGGATGCCGAAGCGGAAGTCGCATTCGCGAAACACTGGGCCAACCCCGCGACGCGAGACATCGAACAATGGCGACAGTTTGGTAACGACCGACCCTATCACTACTTGGGTTCACCCAACTTTTTTAACGACACAGGCGTTGCCTTCGGCGAAGCAATGATTGGTTTGATCGATCCATAACCGACATTCACGTACAACCGGCGCCGATCTCGATGCTGGTACCGGGTCCTGAGCTTCTGCTTGCAAGGTCTCGATAGGAAAATTTGCTAATCGAGTGTATCGTCCGGAAGTCTTTCGCCACCTTGCGGTGTGATTAACGAACGGAGAACTAGCGGGTCGGTCGCGTTGGGCAAGAAGTGTCCGCGACCATCAGTCGTAACCATCGCTAAACCTTCATCCAAAAGACCACCAACTTCTGTACTCGGATCGCCACCTATAACACCTTGCATTGCGACGTAGTCAACATCGCCGGGTTCGGCCCATGACCCGGTTATCGATCTCGGAATCGCCTCGACTACCAAAATGGTTTGGGTTGGATCATCAAGAATGTCATTCGGACCCAGCGGACCTGAACTGGGAAACAACGTTCCCGGTCCGGTTACCAAGTAGTATCCCGATTGATTGTACATTCCATGCTTCGCAGCATTCGGGTGCGAATAGACCGAAGGCATACGTTGCAGCACCGCGACATTGACTGGATCGTCCCAACCGACCGAAAGATCAATCTGGTTGTACAAATCTTCTTCGTCCAAGTAGGGAAGTATCAGAACGCGCCACGAGTGCAGCAACTTTCCCGATTGATCTGTCTTGGCAACCGGCGGGTAGTTCCCATGATCAGCTGCATAAGCATTCAGCGCCTCGGCAATCCGCTGTAGGTTCCGAATGGACATTGATTGATCTCGACTTGCTGTCAGCCGAGTGACAGATTGACCGCCGATTCGAATGACTGCGAACAGCAAACAGGCCAGGATGATGGCGGTAACCATCGCACCCGCCATCCATCGCATTGATTTCGATTTTTCGTCCGGTGTCTGTGTGCTCGTGCCGGTGATTCGATTGCCAAAATCTGGAAGTTGAATGGGATTTCCACAACTCACACATTCGCCCGATTGACCACTGAATCGATCCTCGACTTGCGTCTTTGTTTGGCAGTGAGGACAGGTGAAGAGGTAAGGCATTTCTAAAATGAATCTTGGTTAAGAACAAAGCGGGGCAGGGGAGTATCGACGGCAGAAACGGGCCAACGGTATTCTACGCCCTCGGAGCAGGTCCATCTTACCCCAGCGAATAGGAATGCATCATGCGGATCGTTCTGCAACGTGTTGTGTCAGCCAGCGTGGAAGTCGACGGTCAAATCGTTGGCCAGATCGACGCAGGGTTACTGGCTCTTGTTGGTATCGGACATGGGGACACCGATGAACAAGTGCGCTGGTTGGCGGAAAAGACTGCTGATCTTCGGATCTTTACAGACGAACAAGGGAAAATGAATCGATCGGTAGTTGATATCGGTGGATCAGTGCTGGTGGTTAGCCAGTTCACTCTGTTGGGCGACTGCCGCAAAGGACGGCGTCCTGCCTTCACGGATGCGGCACCGCCGGAACTGGCTAACCGCTTGTACCTTCGATTCGCCGAGCTGATTTCGGAACGGGGGATTCCCGTTCAGCGAGGAGTGTTTGCAGCCGACATGAAAGTTTCCCTCGTCAACGATGGCCCCGTAACGATGGTCATCGATCGGGTGGCTGGTATTCACTCGTAGAAGAATCTGTCACCAGCGAAACATCCCTTGCGCACTTCGCGACGAATTTTGCAAGTGCCGCTATCGCCAAGGTGCAAAGCGCTGGAGATCCAACGCCGGGTCGTGCGGCTGCGCGACATGCGTGTTTTCAAAACTGGTTCGCGAGCGAATGCGATCAACGATCCCATGATCGCTAAATGCCAAGAATATCAGCAACGCCAGCTTGGCATACGCGGAAAAGTTGGCCAACGCGTTGTTGCCGAAAAACTTCAGCGCTGTACCAAAGGAACTCTTCAATCGAAATCCGTGCCGCATGTCAATGCTCCAAATCTCGTCCATTGTCAGATGGACCATGAACCCGGTCACGACAGCCATGCTCTTGTAGACTCGGATTGATTCGCTTGGGCATGGCATGACCAAGTAAGCCAAGAGCCCAGCGGACATCGCGGCCGGTATGCTATGCCACATACCTCGATGAACAGTGTACCGTTTGAAAAACTCGACCGCGACAAATCGGATCGCCAGATAGACCAGCATCGCGGCCAACGCCATTGCTTCATGCGACAGGCCCAAATCGCGAAAGCGATCGATCATCAACATCGGTACGATCGCGGCGACAAACATGCTGGTCTCGCGCAGTGGCACGCCCGAGTCGCTATCCAGGTCAGGAAGCATTCCGCTGACCGCGCACAGACCTGCCGCCAACATGCTACTTTCCAGTGACATTGATTGTGAGGTCACACCCCAGTAGCCGTAGCCGACTCCAACGAGTGTGCTTCCAGTTATGTGTGACTTAAAATCGGCCACAAAGAATCGATCGCGAGTGATAGCAAGATGCGACGGAACCTACCGACGAATGATTGATAGATAGGTGATGGACGATGCCGGTGGCCAGCTCGAATTGATCCGGATTCGATTCCACGGGTCTCAATTGAACTAGGTTCAGTGAAACGTGATCGCTATATTTGTTGACTGACGAAGATAGACCGTTTTGCTATCAAATTCTGTTCACTCTCTGCCGCAGCATGGAAGCGATCGATGGAGATTTACGACATTGTGATGTTGGTCGTCCTGGTGGGGGCGGCACTATTTGGTGCGATCAAGGGCTTTGCCTGGCAGCTTGCATCGATCGCTTCGATCGTGATCAGCTATTTCGTCGCTTACCGGTTTCGCGAGCCGTTCAGCCAGTCCATTCATGCCGAGCCACCATGGAATCGGTTCCTGGCGATGTTGATCCTGTATGTGGGTACTGCGCTAGTGGTTTGGGTTGTGTTCCGGATGGCTAGCGGAACCATTGACCGCATGCGGCTGAAAGAGTTCGATCGACAGATCGGCGCGTTGTTTGGACTGGCCAAAGGTGCTCTGTACTGCACCCTGATCACCATGTTCGCGGTGACCCTGATGGGGGACGGAATCCGAGAAAAGATCGTGATGAGCCAAAGTGGACATTACATCGCCAAAGTGTTGGATCGGAGCCAAGCGGTCATTCCGCCCGAAATCCACGACGTGGTCGAACCCTATCTCAAGCGATTCGATGAACGATTCAACGAATCTCCGGATGGCGGCTTGCTGAATTCGATGCCCTGGATGGCTCAGGGCCAAGATCAGGGTCAAGAGAATTGGGCCAGAATCTGGGTCAGACTTGGGGGCGAATTCAGGGATCCGATCCGAGGCAAAACCAGGGTTTCGGCCAGCCGTTTCAGCAGCAGCAATTTCAGCCCGCGCCGCCAAGTCAGTGGACGCCGCAGCAGGCCCAACAACAGCCCTGGAATGGCTTTCAACGTTAGCCATCCGCTGGCGCGATTCGGAAGTCGCAGATCTTACGCTCATATGCTAGGGAACGAAACGCTAGCGAGGTCCGGCCAAGCGGTGGCGTTGGCTCAGGCATTCGCAAACAGCGAACAGGAGCTTGCGGGGGCAGAAATCTCTCAAACGTTGGAATTACACGCCTTTAATACAACATAAGGGGCATTATCGGACGTTGCGGGGCGGTTGAAATACGCCCTGTTCTGTCGCCTCGATCGAGATCCCAGACCCGTATCCGAAACTTCCAGCGAGCCTCGAGCAACCTGATGAGCGTGCTTTGAGGCTTGCGTCGAGGCTAGACATCTGACTCCAGAAACACGCCGATGCGGCGGAATTTTTCGTAGCGTTCGGCGACCAATTCATCCGTCGATTTTTGCTCCAGAGTGGACAGCGTTCGAGACAGATAAGTCTTCAATCTGGTCGCCATTTGGTGATGGTCACGGTGTGCCCCTCCGAGCGGTTCTTCCAGCACATCATCAACCACTCCCAAGCGGAGCAGATTGTCGCTGGTGAAGCGGAGCGCCTTGGCGGCCTTCTCGGCATGCTCGGCACTCTTCCAGAGAATCCCGGCACAGCCCTCTGGGCTGATCACGCTGTAGTAGGCATGCTTCAAAATGGCGACCCGGTCGCCGACGCCGATCCCGATCGCCCCCCCCGAACCACCTTCGCCGATCACGACGCAGATGACGGGAGTCCGCAACCGGCTCATTTTGAACATGCTTTCGGCGATCACTTGGGCCGTCCCACGCTCTTCGGCACCGATACCGGGGTACGCACCAGGCGTGTCGATAAAACAGATCAGTGGCAACTGATACTTTTCGGCGAGTTGCATTTTTTTCATCGCCTTTCGATAGCCTTCAGGATGCGCACATCCGAAGTGGCACGCTGCGCGCTCCTTGTAGGTTCGACCCTTTTGATGACCAATGACCAACACTTTGAACCGGTCCAGCTTCGCGAAGCCGCTGATCATCGCGCGGTCATCTCCAAACGCCTTGTCACCATGCAGTTCAACGAACTCGTCGAAAGCCAGATTCAAATAGTCTTTGGTGTATGGCCGATTCTGATGTCGGGCAACTTGAACGGTTTGCCAAGCGTCCAGCGAACTGTAGGTGTCTCGCAACTGCTTGACCAACGCCAAACGCAATGAACGAATTTCGTTCTCGACATCATCTGTGCGATCGGTAAGCCGCTCTAGTTCAGCAATCCGATTCTCGATGACCGCGATATCGTTTTCAAATCCTAATCCGGGGCCAGCGTTCATGATGGTCCGTACTCTCTTGTTGTGTGGTTTTGCCTGTCGTCAGAATCGATCTCTTGACGTTACTCGTTTGGATTGCCTTTGCGGATCATATCGCTCAGCGCCTTTGATTCCCGGCATGTCGTCAAAGACACTGATCTCGGGTTGGTGTGGACGCTTTTTGAAAACCTCGATTGAGCGAAATGTTTTGACAACTTCCCACATCGTCGCCGGCCTTGCATCAGGCTTCTTGGCCATCATGCTGCGTGTCAAGTCGGAAAAATCTTTGGTCACATTATCGTTGTGAACAATCGGGCTTGGAATCGATGCTGTTAGGTGTCGGTTCAACAAATCGTTGGGTGTATCACCCGTATAGGGTGGCTTGCCGGTGACCAATTCGTACATCACACAGCCGAAGGCGTAGATGTCGGTGCGCTCGTCACAGACCTTGCGTCGAATCTGTTCGGGCGCCATGTAACTGCGCGTGCCTTTGGCAACCTTCTGTGTATGTAGCAGCCGACCGAGCCCTTTCTTCTTTCGCTCTGCAATCGTAAAGTCAATCAACTTGGTTGTACCGTCACGACCAACCAAATAGTTGTCAGGTTTGATATCCAGATGAATCCAATTTTTGGTGTGCATGTAGTACAAGCCTTCGGCAGCTTGCCCGATGATTTTGTCCAGCATGAATGCGAGCGATTCAGGGCCCCGACGAAGCGCCTGCTTCATATTCAGCTCGCTGAACAACTCCAAGACCAAGAACGGTCTACCGCCGTCTTCCCGGTATTCCAGGATCTTGACGATCCGCGGACTGCTCAGTTCCTTTGCGACGTTGAACTCGTGTTTTAACAGCGCGACCTCGCCCCGGTCCTTCGCGATGGATTCCTTCAAGACCTTGAGAGCATATCTTTCCTGAGAGCTCTCCTCGATCGCTTCCCATACTTCGGCCGTGCTGCCGAGCCGAATCAGGCGGGCAAGTCGATAGGGTCCGAGAAAATCGCGGCTCTTGGCCATATGATTGATGGGGAAGGCGGTAAAAATCTGTCAACTCAGTCGAGCATTCAATGCTGCGACCATCATAGCCTGGATCGGTTGACAGTGACCAGTTGACTCGGTATCGCACTCTCTGCAGTTGATTCGACTGAAGTCGACGGTCAAGAGTTGCGAGCCAAGACTTTTTGGTAGACCTTCCGAATCTCCCGGGTCATCGTTCGATGGTCGAATTGCTCGGTAAACCGTCGCTGCCCTTCCCTGCCCATTCGGATTCGCATTTCCTTATCAGCAGCAAGTGTCGAAATCGCCGCGGCCAACATCTCGGTCTGTCGTGGCGGTATCAAGAAACCAGTCTCACCGGCAAGGGCCACTTCTCTTGCGCCATCAATGTCGTAACTGACGACTGGGCGTCCGGCAATCAAGGCCTGTGGAAGCACCCTCGCTAATCCCTCGCGTAGTGACGTGTGGACCACGGCGTCCATTGCGCCAATCAACTTTGGAACCTCGGTCGGTGGGACGAGCCCAGCAAACACAAAGTGGTCGCTCAGTCCGAGCGACTCGATTCTTTGCTGATGCATCTCGCGCAGAACCCCGTCACCGACCAACAGAAACCGCACATTCGAATTTTGGCTGACCACATCGATCGCGGCAGTGATCAAATCGTCATGGCCCTTCAGATGAAACAGTCTGGCGATTTTTCCGATCACGATATCACTTTCCTTGAATCCGTATCGCTGACGGACGTCATCGCGATACTGATCGGCCTGGGCAAATGGCTCAACTTCCATGCCGCTATAGATGGTAGTGAATTTGTTTCGCGGCGCCACGTTTGCTTCCACCATCAAGTCAGTCATTGCATCAGCGACTGAAATCAAGTGATGGCAATTTTTGCCGGCCCAACGTTCGCAGCGTTGAAAAAAGCCGCGGGCAATCGCCGATTGGTATGGATGAAATGGCGCCCCATGTACAGAATGGATCACAGCTGGAACTTTCAAGCTGCACCCTGCCCTGCGGCCAAGCATCCCACCCTTAGCGCTGTGCGTGTGAACGACGTCGGGTTCGAATTCGCGGATCGCTTGGCAAATGGACCGGTAGGCTTTCCAATCACGCCAGGGATGAATTGGCCGCAGCAATTCGGGCACCAGCTGAACGGGTAACTCCCCTGCCCTACCCTGACTTAACAGATCTCCTTCTGGCCCATGCGCCGGCCCGGTGATCAACAGCACGTCGTCACCGTAATCGCGCATCAAGTCCAGGCAATTCAGCAGCGTGTTCTCCTGCGCGCCGCCGATGATCATGCGGGTGATGACGTGAGCGACTCGCACACTATTTCCGATCTAGCAAAGAAAAACGGCGTTCCCACCAATGTGGAAACGCCGTTTAAGTGTGCTTGAAAGTTGGTTTCGTATCAAGTGCCGAATTCGATGCGACGGTATCCAAGCTGTTGCTGTAAACGATTGACAATCGACGTATGCATTTGACTGACACGTGACTCTGAAAGATCTAGCGTGGCGCCAATCTCCTTCATCGTCAGTTCTTCATAGTAGTAAAGAATGATGATCAATCGTTCGTTTCGGTTCAGCCCTTTGGTGACCAGACGCATCAAGTCATTCTTTTGGACGCGACGCGTTGGGTCTTCACCCTTTTTGTCTTCCAGAATGTCGATTTCGCGAACGTCTTTGTAGCTATCCGTCTCGTACCACTTCTTATTCAGAGAGACGACGCCAACCGCATTCGCATCTGATTGCATTTTTTCGACTTCTTTGACAGAAATCTCCATCTGCTCGGCGAGTTCGATAACCGTTGGTGCGCGACCGAACTTGGTCTCCAAGGCTTTTCGAGCGGCCGTCAGTTTGCTGGCCTTGCTGCGAACCAAGCGTGGAACCCAGTCCATGGTTCGCAGTTCGTCCAACATCGCGCCTCGAATCCGGGGAACACAGTACGTTTCGAACTTAACGCCTCGTTCCATGTCGTAGGCATCGATTGCGTCCATCAGTCCGAAAATCCCGGCGCTGATCAGGTCGTCCAGTTCGACACCATCAGGCAATCGTTGCCAAATTCGTTCGCCATTGTAGCGGACAAGTGGCATGTATCGTTCGACCAACCGATTGCGAAGCGATTCGTAGTCAGGCGATTCTTTGTTGATCTTCTTGAAAGAAGTCCAGACCTCAAGGATCTCGTCGTCCGTTGTGGCTGTCGCTGCCATCCAATCCTCCGTGATGGTTTTCTAGGTCCACAGCATCTTGCTGTGTCTTACTTGTCATTTGTATCGGGTTCGATAATTCCCGCTTCAACCAGTCCCTCGCGGTACCAGTTGACACGTGCACGAAACGTGCGTTCCAATGAATCGCGAACCAAGTAGTCAGAGATCCATCCCGCTACCCAACCAATACACATGAAAACGATCATTGCAACGATCGCTTCGACCGCGACAGTTCCAGCCAGTTCTCTATTGATCACGCCGCGAAGGACAACAAGCCCCATCGCTAATGCGCCTAGTGAAACTGCAATGCCGCGAGTCAATTTCTTTCCATGGTGTAAAGGTGTGTCGTGAGATCACATCTCCTAGTTTGGGCAAACCGTCTTTCCAAAGAATCGCTCAAGTCGATTTCATTGAAAACGTGACTGCCCTGTTCTTGTATCGGTCGATCGATTGCTCAATCATTATTCGTTTTTTTGATTTAGGCCGCTTCCATTTGCGATGCCGTCACTCGGGCCGGCAATAGTCGGCTTAGCAAAGGCTCTGCATCGGCCATCGCAATATCATCAGGTACTTGTTGACCATTGGTGATATAGCTGACGGGGACGCCGGGAAACTGATCGGACGCGGCAATTGCCGACAACACCGCCGCTGTGTGCGGTGCCTCATCTAATTTGGTCAAGATCGCGGACGTTGGTCGTACTGGCGCAAAACCCTCTTAGGGCAGTCTGAATGACCGAAGCCGAACTCGTCGCGCTCAGGACCAAATGTGTTTCATCTGGTTGGGCGCTGCGTAGCAACTCAACCAGCTGTTCAATTCGCGCATCACTGCGCGGGCTGCGGCCAGCCGTATCGATCAACACCAGGTCAACGTCGCCCAAGCGGTCGAGGGCCGGTCGCATTTGTTCTGGGTTCTCGACAACCTCCATCGGCAGATCCATGATCTCCGCGTATGCCTTCAGTTGCTGAACGGCGGCGATCCGGAAAGTGTCGATCGTCAACATGCCAACTTTGCGACGCGCTTCAATGCGAAATCCCGCTGCTAGTTTTGCAACGGTGGTCGTCTTGCCAACTCCCGTGGGTCCGACCAGCGCTACGATGCGTCGGTCGCCAGGATGCGTTCGAATGGGACTGCCAATGCGCAATTCTCGTTCGACGGTTCGCTGCAGGTGTTCCAACCAGGGTGTCCCCGAAACGAATCCGCCCGCTTGGGCGTCCCCTAAGTTGGCCGCGAAACTGACAGTCGCACCAATCCAACGCTCGACCGCGATTGGATCCACCCCAATCGACAGCAACTCTTCTTGATACGCCCGCAGTTGCAACGGCAGTTCCGTGCCGGAAGCTGCGGAGACAACATTGAAGGAATTTGGATTGGAAATGACCGATGCTGGGGAACCCGCCACTGCAGAACCGGTTTGTCCGCCCATCGGCACGACGATCCGCGAATCCAACTCAACCACTCGGTCGGTTTGATTTTCGATCGGGATGACTGGCCTTCCCTGCTCGTCTCGCAATCCAGCGGTGACTTCGACATAGGTTCGCCCCAGCCAGCCCATCCAACCATCACGGACTTGGCGTGTATGCAGAACGGATGCGTCTGGTCCCATCTGTTGACGGATTTGCTCCAGCGCATCTTGCAAGCTGGCGGCTCGAAAGGTTCGGATGTGCATGGAGAAACTCTTGGATCTGCCGAATGATTGTTGTGATTAGGGAAACGTACGAGCGGTGTGAACGACTACTGGTCGCTGACTACACCGTAGGATTCAATTTTCGTGTCTTGGGTGATTTCGTTGTATGACAGCACTCTTAGTCGTGGCATCGACCCTGAGGTCATCTGCCGTAGCCCGGGTCGAATCCGCGGACTCACAAGCACAACCGGTTGGTGGCCTGCCGTAATTAGCTTCTTAACCCCTTCTTGGATTTTCTCGCAAGTGAGGTCTACGGCTGAGGGGCTCATTCGGACAAACAATCCGCGCTCGGTATGTTCCAAACCGGCGGCAATACGATCTTCCATCCCAGGATCTAAGGCCATCACGTGCAGTCTTCCCTCGTTGTCGCGATACCGAGTGCTGATCGTTCGGGCCAAACGATGGCGAACGTACTCACACAACCAAATCGGGTCTTTGGTCTTCGTTGCGAAGTCGCCCAACGTCTCCAGAATGATGCTCAATTGACGTACTGGAATGTCTTCACGCAGCAACAAATGCAGAACTTGCTGCACGTCGCTGACCTTCATGATCCCTGGGATCAATTCATCAACGACTGTCGGTGCCGCTTCCTTCAGCTCGTCAATCAGATGCTTGGTCGCATCTCTTGACAGTAGTTCGTCAGCATGGCGTTTGGCGATCTCCTGGAGGTGAGTCGCCAGTACGGCGCCCGGTTCAACGGTAGTGTATCCGTAGATTGCCGCCTGCTCGCGACGCATCGGTTCGATCCAAACGGCTGGTTCACCAAACGTTGGATCGCGAGTCGGTTCCCCTTCAATCACGCCGGTGGTGTGACCGCTATCAATCGCAAGCAGCCGGTTTGGCAAAATGGTTGCCTTGGAAACAACGTTCCCTTCAATCCGAATTTGATAGTCGAATTCGCCAAGACTCGTATCGTCTCGGACACGAACTTTCGGCAAGACGATGCCGATGTCGGTCGCGATCGAGTTTCGAACACCCGTGATGCGCTGCATCAAATCACCACCACGGGCTGGATCGGCCAAACCAAGCAGTCCGATTCCAATCGCTACTTCCATCGGATCGACGGTCAAGAAATCTTCCACACGTTTTTCTGCGGGAGCTGCGGCGGCCACCCTTTCAGCTTCAACGCGTGTTTCGTCTTCAACTTGCTGACGACTGTTCTGGCGAGTCATGACAACGGCCAGACCAATGCAACCGAACCCCAGCGTCGCCATTGGAATCGCCGGCAGGTTGGTCACGATCAGCAGTGTCAGGAAGCCCCCAGCAACGGCGAGTGCCTTTGGATTGCCCAGCAACTGTTGCAAAAACTGTTCGGGCAAACTGGTCTTCTTGGCGCTACGCGTCACCAACAAAGCGGCTGCTAACGAAATCAGTAGCGCAGGAACCTGACTGACCAGGCCGTCGCCGATCGTCAGCTTTGTAAAGAGTGCTCCGGCTTCGGATACGGTCATACCGGATTGCATCACACCGATGTACAAACCACCAATGACATTAACGATCGTAATCACGATCCCGGCAATGGCGTCACCGCGAACAAACTTACTTGCACCATCCATCGCCCCATAGAAGTCGGCCTGCGAACTGATTTCTTCGCGTCGCGACTGAGCTTGCTTTTCGTCGATAAGGCCGGCGTTCAGATCGGCGTCGATTGCCATTTGACGTCCAGGCATCCCATCCAACGCAAATCGGGCTGCCACTTCACTAATTCGGGTTGCACCCTTGGTGATTACGATGAACTGGATCAAGACGATGATCACAAAGATGATCACGCCAACCTCGATGCGATCACCGGCAACGAATTCGCCAAAGCTTTGAATGACTCCCCCTGCCGCGCCAAGTCCACGCGCATCGACACCGGTCAAAATCAATCGCGTGGTCGCGACATTCAACACCAGCCGGGCCAGCGTGGTAGCCAGCAACAAGGAGGGAAAAATACTGAATTCCAGCGGCGTGGCCACGTAGACCGTTGTCAACAATACGATCACGCCGACGGTGATGTTTGCCGCGAGTAGAAAATCCATCAGCGCTGGCGGTAGCGGTACCAAGATCACCACCAGACATCCAATGATGCCTAATGGTAACACTAAGTCCCGATAACGGCTGATAAACTGCACGGACAATCCTTCGTACCAATCGATGATGCGGCGCACCGATTTGCAGCGCCGGAAATCGAACCGTACCGAAAAAAGATTCCGAAGGTCTAGAGAAGAAACGCCCCCCATTTCCGAATAAACCTGTTTCACGCCCTGGTTTCACAAGGCAAACTACGATCCGGCTCCCCTGCCCTGTTGGCGAACGCACGGGGCCCTGTTGGCGAACGCACGGGGCCCTGTTGGCGAACGCACGGGCCCTGTTGGCGAACGCAGGCGTCCTGTTGCTGAACGCATATGTATTGGACCCGCCAATCACGGACGTTCAGTCGCCATCCCCTTTCACGACTTTGCCAACCTGGGTGGCCCGCCCCGAACATTTCCGCAAATTTGCCAAAAGCGTCTCGGCAAATCTTTAACGCGGCTTCAATAGCGACTCATCTGATGGTTCGGATCTTAAAACCGATTGGTGAGCTCGATCCGCTCTGACCAATCTTTTGCCGACATCGCCCACGAATCGATCTTCGATCTTCTGACGCATCTGCGTCACGCTGGGAATTCGGTTGGACTGAAGATAGATTACCGGGAGCCCGGCACGACTGAACGCTTGCTCAAGTAGATGTTCACGCGGTCGATATCGCTCCTGGTCCTCGATCCACCAATCAATTTGCACGGCACACAACGGATGACCCGAATCGGGATCACAGACTAGAAAGTCAACATGTTTGCGATCGATGCGCAGCGCGTCGTTAAGATGCTCGTGGGCGTTTAAGAGTCGCAGCGATTCAAGAACACGAGGCTTGGGACAAAGGATCGCTCGATCACCTAAGGTTTCCGACAATAGGCGATGACAGCGAAGTTCGATGTTGGACAAAAACTGCTCGCGGATCTCGAAACGAGCCACCAACTCTTCTCTGGGCAAAGACTCTTCTGATTCCTTGCGGAACCTCTTTAAGATGGCGTTGAAACACCTGCCCCGAAATATCCCAAACAAATCAGAACACCCTTCATCGTCAAGAAGTAAGAATATCTACACGACTTTAATCACAGGTCGACCAAAATTATACTGTAATCTGCGGTCGGACCTGACCTTGAAAAATCGCAGTGTGGCGGCGACAACCACAAGCAGTGCGGGGTCCGCAGACCGATCACCGCCTACAGCAATCCCCGCGATTGTCGATCCAAACTGTGAATCGATGATTCCGTACTCAGAAGCCCAGACCGCTAGACTTTGACAGGAAGATGTCGCAATGAGAGAACACCTTCGATCGCCCGAATCGCGTCGATCGTATCTTCGGAGATTTCGGCGTCCAGATCGATGATGGTATAGGCTACGTCGCCCCGCGACTTATTCAGCAGATCATGGATGTTCAAATTTGCATTGGCCAGAATGGTTGAAATCTGCCCGACCATGTTTGGCACGTTGGCATTTGCGATCGTGATTCGACTGCCTCCGTTACGGGGCATGACGGCTTCGGGAAAGTTAACTGAATTGCGTACCGTACCGTCTTCTAGAAAGTCGCGAATACTATCGGCGACCATTATCGCACAGTTCTCTTCAGCCTCTTCGGTCGAATGCGCCCAGGTGCGGAAACGAAAGAACCTTGGGGTGCTTGAGTAAGGCGGCGGTGGGAAAGTCAATCACGTAGGCGTGAAGGCCCCCGCTATCGAGTGCGGCCAATACGGCATCATCGTCACAAATTCCACCGCGCGGCAAGGTTCACGATCACGCCGCCTTTGGGCATCATCTTGATCCGATCTGCGTTGACAATACCGCGTGTCGCGTCGAGCAACGGGACGTGCACCGAAACGGCATCGCACTGACTGAACAGGTGATCGACGCTGACCGCCTTTTCGACGCCACTGGAAAGTTGCCAAGCGCTTTGAACGGAAATCAGCGGATCGTAACCGACGACTTTCATCCCCAGTGAATGCGCTGCATTGGCGACCCGAACACCAATGGCACCCAAGCCGATCACGCCCAAAGTCTTCGAGGGCAGTTCCGTCCCGACAAAGTTCTTCTTTCCCGATTCAACAGCCGACGAAATCTCGCTATCACTGCCGCTAAGCCCTGCGGCGAAAGACATTGCTGGGGCAATGTTTCGCGATGCGATCAACAATCCAGCAATCACAAGTTCCTTGACGGCGTTTGCGTTTGCCCCGGGGGCATTGAATACCGGGATGCCTTGCTGGGTCATTTGGTTGACCGGGATATTGTTAACGCCCGCCCCGGCGCGACCGATCGCCGCCACGGTCTTGGGGATTTCCATATCGTGCATCTTGAACGAACGGACCAAAATCGCATCCGGATGACTACTCTCCGATGCGACTTCGTAGCGTCTCGCGCGGTAGTCGCTGGATTCCTTTGACCGAAATGTTGTTGAGCGTAAGAATTTTGTGCATGAAAATTTGTCGATGAAATGAACTGCGGGGCGCTAGCCCCGCACAGTATGGAGTGAGTGTAAAAAAATTGTGCGGTGAATCTTGAAGCCGGAGATAACGCCGGCTACCCAAGCAGATAGGGGATCAACCGTTCTGGGATGCAAAGTCATTCATGAAACTGGCTAAGGTCTCGACTCCCTCAAGCGGCATCGCGTTGTAAATGCTGGCGCGAATTCCACCGACACTGCGATGACCCTTCAGACTGGCGAGATTGCATGCCGCTGCCTGCGAGACAAACTTCGCCTGCAAATCATCGTTGGGCAAATTGAACGTGACATTCATCATGGACCGACACTCGCGTTTGGCATGACCTTTGTAGAAGTCACTGTTGTTGTCGATCGCGTCGTACAGCAACTGCGACTTGTGACGGTTACGTTTCTCCATCGCAGCCAAACCGCCGATGTCATCGGCTAACCAATGGGCCACTTTGCCTAAAACGTAAATCGCAAAGGTTGGGGGTGTATTCCAACAAGAGCCGCCGTCCGCGTGATTTTTGTAGTTCAGGTAGCCCGGCAGATTTGCATCCCCGCATTCAAGCAAATCTTTACGGATCACTACGATGGTGACTCCTGCGGGACCGGCGTTCTTTTGAGCACACGCGTACAGGATGCCGTACTTGTCGATCGGCAAGGGGCGAGAAAGAAAATCACTCGACGCATCACTGACCAGCGGGACCGACGACGGGCATTCTGGTTCGGTAGAGAATTGAACGCCTTGAATCGTCTCGTTGCTGCAGTAGTACAGGTATGCCGCCTCGGGGTTCACCTGGTAATCGCCAGCAGTGGGAGTGTGGTTGTAATTGCTCTCTTTCGCGTCGTAAATCGCTTCGACTTTGCCCTCTTTTTTGGCTTCGCCAAGCGCCTTCTTGCCCCACGATCCCGTCAGCAGGTACTGAGCCGTCTTGTCGGTTCCTCGCAACAGGTTGGCAGGAATCATCGAAAACTGTAACGCCGATCCACCCTGAAGAAACAAGACCGCATAGTCGTCAGAAATATTCAAGCAATGAACGAATCGTGGACTCGGCATCGTTGATAATGTCGGTGAAGACCTGCCCGCGATGACTGAGCTCCATTACGGAGGCCCCGGCACCGGGAAAACAAACCATTTCCTCTTGAATTTGCCGCAATACCGGCAGCGGTAACGCCGCAGGACCTGCCGAAAAATTGAAGACCCGCTGATCAGTTGCCGTCGCGCTCATCGATTTATGTTCGTTCTCGTTAGAGTTTTTTGGAACAATTCCCTCGGATTCCCGCCAGATTCCGGCACCACGGACCAAATCAGCGGGGACAAAATGGAAGGAGAAGACGGAATTCTAAGCTTCACCGCACAGGTACGGAAGGTTGCGAATCGACGATGAACAGACGACAAACCGACGCAGACCAGGTGGTCGCACTGGCCGCCGATCTGCTCCGCAGGGCAATCGAGCTGCAAACGCCCCACGAAAGGCGTCAACAGGCCGAACTCGACCGGATGATCAACCATGCGAGCGATAAAGCGACGTTGGTCGAAATGACCGACCAAGCGTTCCGGACCCACACCCCCGCTCGCGTTGCCGATCAATTGGTTCACGTGCTTGATGTCCAAGGCGTGCCTCGGTTTTTTAACCCCGTCGAACAGGCGATGCTGCGCGGGTTTCAATCGTTCGGCGAATATCTGCCCGGAGTCGCCGTGCCGCTTGTCAAAGACCGCATGCGGAGAGAAACGGCCAATGTGATTCTGCCCGCCGAACCGGAACTGTTGACCGAGCACCTGCGCAATCGCCAGGAGCACGGTGTGCGGATGAATGTCAACTTGCTGGGTGAAGCGATCCTGGGCGAACACGAAGCCAAACGCCGCATCGAACAATGCACCGACGCCTTGCGACTGCCGGAAGTTCGCTGTCTGTCGATCAAAATTTCAACGCTTTACAGCCAAGTCTCCACCCTCGCGCGGAAACACACGATCATCAAAGTTGCCGATCGATTGGAACGACTGTACCGAATCGCGAATCAAGAAATCGACCCGACGACACGGGCACAGGAAAGTTCGTCTACTTGGATATGGAAGAGTACCGTGATCTGTACCTAACGGCCGATGTGATTTGTGAAACCCTTGACCGTAACGGACTGGAATCGACTCGCGCGGGTATCGCACTGCAAGCCTACATTCCCGATTCCTATCAGGTCATGGAAAGGTTGATTGATTGGTCCCGACGGCGGGTCGCCGGCGGTGGCACTCCGCTGACGATTCGCCTGGTCAAAGGCGCGAATATGGAAATGGAACGAGGTTGAAGCGTCGATCGGTGGACATCCGCTGGCAACCTACCGAACGAAACTTGAAACAGATGCAAACTACAAATGCATGTTGGAAAAATTGATGGACGCGGCAGCCGATGGTGCAATTCAAATCGGCCTGGCTTCACATAATCTGTTCGATGTGGCGCTTGGTTTGATCTGGGCTGATCTGCGCGGACTGGGTGATCGAGTTCAGATCGAGATGCTGGAAGGAATGGCAAATCATCAACGTCGCGCCATCGCCGAACGAAAAACGGACTTGCTGTTGTACGCTCCCGCATGCACGCGAGACGGATTTTTGAACGCGATTGGCTACTTGGTTCGTCGCCTGGACGAAAACACTGGGCCGAACAACTTTCTAAGGCACGCGTTTCGACTACAACCAGACAGTGCCGACTTCGAGTCGTTGGCCGATGGCTTTCGGAAATCACTCAACCTGTCGTCCAGTGTTAACCATGCCCCGCACCGCAATGTCGATCGCAATCAGGATCCGCAACAGCCTCGCCTGGCCGCTGACTGGTCACAGCTGATCGGTGAACCCAATACGGATTGGTCGGTGCCGGCGAACGCCGTGTGGGCCCAACGAATCGTTGATCAATGGCAAACCAAAATGCGATCACCGAGCGATTCAGGTGCCATTGATCATCGGCGACGAGACCATTGGTGACGAAAGCATCGAGATCAGTCAACGTCGCGAATCGATCGATCCATCGCGGCCCGGAGTGGTGGCTTGTCGATTCGCAACGGCAACGCGTGGATCAAGTCAGGCATGCCGTCTCCATCGCCAAATTGGACGCTTCGCGCTGGCGAGAAACATCAGTCGAGCATCGTCACGACTGCTTAAGGCGGGTTGCGCAACTGCTTCGTTGAACGGCGCAGTGACTTGATCGGGGCGATGGTCGCCGATGCCGGTAAGACGATCGCCGAAGCAGATCCGGAAGTCAGCGAAGCGATCGACTTTTGCGAGTTCTATCCTTTGACGGCTGTCGACTTGGAGCCGACGATCGACGATCGAAACGACGCCTCGCGGTGTGGTCGCGGTGATCACTCCTTGGAACTTTCCACTTGCGATTCCGTGCGGAGGAATCGCGGCGGCTTTGTCGGCAGGCAATACCGTGTCTTAAAGCCGGCATCGGAATCGGTACTGCCAGCTTGGTTGTTGTGCCAAGCTTTTTGGGATGCCGGCGTGCCCGGCCGATGCTCTGCAAATGATTCCTTGTCAGGGATCCGTTGCCGAACAGGGATTGATCTGCAACCAAGCAGTCGATGCCGTGATTCTTGACCGGCGGTACCGCGACGGCAAAACGAATGTTGCAAGTTCGACCCGAATTTGCACTTGCTAGCCGAAACCGGTGGCAAGAACGCAACGATCGTGACAGCGATGGCTGACCGCGACTTGGCGATCAAACATGTCGTGCAGTCAGCCTTCGGACACAGCGGACAAAAGTGCAGCGCCACGTCGTTGCTGTTGCTGGAGAAGGAAGTCTTTCACGACGCAGAAGTTCAAATCGGCTCTGGCCGACGCTGTCGAAAGTATCCATGTCGGTTCGGCGTGGGACTTGCACACGCGCATGGGGCCGTTGATTCGCCCGCCAAGCGAAGAACTGATCCGCGGTTTGAAAACTTTGGAAGATGACGAATCCTGGCTGGTCATACCAGAGCACGTCGTCGGCAACCCAAACTTGTATCGCCCTGGCGTCAAATGGAACATTCGTCCCGGCGGGTTTACTCATCTGACTGAACTATTTGGCCCGGTCTTGGGTGTGATGCCATTTTCAAGATTGGAGGAAGCGATCGAGATCGTCCGGCGAACCGGCTACGGTCTGACCAGTGGACTAGAGAGTCTAGATGATCGAGAGATTCAACTTTGGAAACAATCCATCCATGCCGGAAACCTGTACATCAATCGTTCGACGACTGGAGCGATCGTTCTGCGCCAACCCTTTGGTGGAATTGGGTTGAGTGGATATGGCCCAGGAGTCAAAGCGGGAGGACCTCACTACGTTTTGCCGTTGATGAAGATCGCAGATGGAACAGTGACCGATCACCCACCAAGTCGTGCGCATGCAGAACTCAACCTATTTTGCCAGTGGCTGGACGAACGTGAAAGTGAAAAGCAGATTGGCGTTCGAACCTATCGACAAGTCGTCGCGGCATGCGATAGTGCCAGGCAAGCCGTCGAAGTGGAATTTGACAAGGAGCATGACAGTGTGCGAATCATCGGACAAGACAACTTGCGGCGGTACCGACCGGTACGTGCGCTGACGATTCGCGTCGGTCGCGACGACACGGCTCGCGACGCCTTGATCGCGATCAGCTCGGCTGCTGCAGTTCGCTGTCAATTCACACTTTCGATCGACCCTGAGATCGACGAACTGATTCGGATCCTGCTGGAATCGACAGCGGATGTGCTGCCCGGGTTCATTCACCCGATCGATGAAACGGATGATGAACTTTCCAATCGAATCGCCCGTGGCGATATTGGACGCTTGCGACTGCTGCACAATCCGCCCGATACGTCACCCATTGCGGCGGCTTGCGCAGAACGTTTTGTTACTATCGTTAACGAGCCAGTCGTACTAGAAGGGAAGGTCGAATGCCTGCGGTATTTAGAGGAACAATCGATCTCGCACGACTACCACCGTTACGGGAACCTCGGGCGTCGCACGGCGTAGCGATCTGCTACGCGACGGTCAGTTTGTGATTCAGCGTTTAGAACCCAAAATCGTTCATCCATTGCTGAACGTCGCCGTCATCGATGGAATCAGGCTTGTCACTGCCCATTTCAGTCCCCTGCCCTGCCCCGCTCGATTGCCTCGTCGCCAAAAGTACGCGGCCATCGATCAGTTCATCGAACCATGGCTGTGAATCAAACGTCTGGCAACCTCGTCGCTTGCCAGCCGCCTGGACCCGATGGTCCGACGACACGACAGCCAATCTTTTCGGCGCCGTATGGCTTGCGATGATCTGCTCCAGCAGATCATCCGCTTCGGGATAGTTGACGGCGAATCGAACCTGGACCCCTTCAACTTTGAACTCGCTTGGTCGATCCCGTGGCGGATTGGCAGCATCGAAGACGACACAGGTTCGTTTTCGAACCACTTCATTTAGCTGTTGAACCAATCTTCGCACCAGCTGGTTTCGCTCTCGCTGGAGCCAATTCGGATCGGAGTTGCGGCCCGGCGGGGCGACTGGCGCTAAGACGTTGTAGCCGTCGATCAGCAAGAGAAGTGACATGAAGTTGCCTTATTGATGCTCAGTTGCGTACTCCGCCCAGCGCGAAGCCACCTGTCGCGCACACGGACTAATGACGTGTGTGATCAATCGTCCGCCGACTCGAACGGCTCGTATTCGACTCGCACCAAGAACAACGCGTGTGCCGGCGCGGTTTGACCGGCTGCGTCTCGATTGGCTGCTGCAAGGATCGTTGCGATCGATTCGGGCGAGCGTTTGCCCCAGCCAACCTCAACAAGCGTTCCAACGATGTTACGGACCATGTTGTATAGGAAACCATCCGCTTCGACTTCAATCGCAAGGTCTCGGCGATCAGAATGATCGGTTGGCTGGTCAATCAACTCACAGACTCGCAATTGCCGAGTGGTCGTTTTGCGTTCCGATCCGGCTGCCTGAAAGCTGGCAAAGTCGTGGCTTCCAACAAAACGGGTCGCAGCCGCCTGCATCGCTGCGGTGTCCAGCGGACCTTTCAAATGCCAACGGTAGCGGAAATCAAATGCATCCCGCGTACCGCCAACTTGCAACTGATATCGATACCTTTTGCCGATTGCATCGCGAATGGCGTGAAACCGTTCCGGAGCATCGACGGCCTGAATTACCGCGATGGTGTCGGGCAGGTGTCTATTGAGTGCGTTGGCTAAATCGGCGGCCGGGTGCCGCCAAGAGGGAATCGTCAGACTGGCGACTTGTCCGATCGCGTGGACGCCTGAGTCAGTGCGCCCGCTACCGACGACATGGATTTCCTGACCGGTAATTGTCCGAAGGGCTTTGTGTAGGCTGCCCTGAATCGTTTGCTGACCAGGTTGCACCTGCCAGCCGGCAAACTCGGTTCCGTCGTAGGCGATCGTCAGCTGGAAGGTTCGCGCCACGGGACAGAATTGGAACTCTGGCAAGCCATCGTACGGATAGATTCGATTCGGACTGAAATCTGAGGGATTGCCGCTACGACACAGCGGCGGAGCGTCGCACGAGCAGCTCGGCAGTTTGGACCGCGTTCGTCGCGGCACCCTTGGCAAGTTGTCGCTAACGCACCAGAACGCGATCGCATTGCCACCGCTGATGTCGTGTCGAATTCGACCGACGAAAACGTCGTCCTTACCGTCACAGTCGCGTGGCATGGGATACATTTTTGCGCTCAAATCATCTACGACCGTCACCCCTTCGGCATCCTGGAACAACCGCTTTGCCTCGACAACACTCAACGGCCGCTCCGTTTCTACCAAGATCGATTCGCTATGTCCGGTCATCACTGGGACTCGGACGGCGGTCGGGCAAATGTGAATATCGTCATCCGCAAAGATCTTTCGCGTCTCGTACACCATTTTCATTTCTTCGCTGGTGTATCCATCAACGGTTTCGGAACCAATTTGCGGAATCAGATTGAAAGCGATCGGATGTTGAAACGTTGTGGGCGTGTGGACCTTGCCATCGAGTGCCATTTTTGCGCTGGCGGTCAGTTCCTCGTTACCGGCGATTCCCGCACCGCTGGTTGCCTGGTACGTGCTAACGACGACGCGTCGAACCCGCGCGGCTCTGTGTAAGGGTGCCAATGCGACAACCATTTGAGTGGTGCTGCAGTTCGGACTGGCGATGATGCCCGAGTGATGCTCGATCGCTTCCGGATTGACTTCGGGAACGATCAGCGGAACTTTCGGATCCATGCGCCAATAGGCGCTTTCATCGACGACAACCGCGCCCTCTGCGACGGCATACGGCACAAAGTCGCGTGAGACGTCGTCTGGTGTGCTGGCAATCACCAAGTCGACATCCTTGAAGGCTCCTGGTTCCAACAGTTCGATCTTGATCTTTTCGCCGTTGACGATGACTTCCTGGCCAACCGATCGTGCCGAGGCCAGCAATTTCAATCGCTTGTAAGGAAACTTACGATCTACCAGTTGTTCTAGAACAATCCGTCCGACGGCGCCAGTTGCGCCAACCAATGCAAGGGATTCGTACACCTGACTAATTCTCCAATTCTGCTATCGCTTTGGGCAGCGACGGATCAACCAAACCGAGGACTCCTCGCCCTCCGTCCAATCGCGACTGGACGGCGCTAAGAACATCCTCGGCACTCGCTTCCCAAAACTTGTTAATCGTTTCTTCGTTTAATGGTTTTGCCGAACGGAACACGCGAAAGCCAACTCCCCGAGCCGGATCGTCGGTGAACCACCAAGGACTCTTCGGAAAATTGGGATCACTTTCCTTCCAAGCTTCGTCGTCGGATGCCAGACGTGAAGCGCTGCGGATCTGCTGAACGTCCATATCGAAACTGCCGCCGCGTGAGACACAGTGCGAAGACGTTTCTGGCCATACTACGACTTCGGTAGCGTTGGTCGGGTTCGGTCCAGCAAATCTCTTGTACCCATCTTCGGTGTATTGGCTAACGGTCCACTCGGCAACCCCACCATGCATATCGTGCAGACCGAATGGGTTGGGCTGCTTCGAGCCTACGTCAGGTAGGACTGCGTCGTTGTTGTCGATGTACCAAGCGTAGTCATCGGCCGCATCGGGATCATCGCCCCAACTGTAAGCGGTTGTCGTGCCGGCTCGGGCCGCGTATTCCCACTCGGCTTCCGTTGGCAAACGGTACTGTTGCCCCGACAGGCGACTGATCCATTTGGTGAACTGTTGGGCCGCATACTGCGTCATCGAAACAGCAGGCTGCTCTGGCTCCTCGCCATACTCAAAGGTGTAATCGGGATCGTAGAGTTCAGTTGGCGTCGTAATGGCGTCAACCATATTCGACTGGTCGACGACACGTTTGCCATCGGCCTCGAACGATTTGAACGCTACGTACAATTTCATGAACTCCTTGTACTGAGCCCAAGAAATTTCTGTTTTGGCTACCCACATTGGATCGACGATGACATCGATCTGCGGCCCTTCGTCGTCGTTGCGATCGACTTCGCCATCGGGACTGCCAAGCTTGAACGTACCACCGGGAACCGGAACCATATCAATGGACACATCCGTTCCCGGAATCCGGAACGCGTATGGCACCATGTAGCCGCCGTCGATTTTGACAGCTGGACCGCTCGAGGGCTTCTGACTGACGATGCCCGCGTTCGCCGCTGGCGTGTCGGGCGCGTCAGCAAAACAACCAACAGGAACGACCAAAACGGCCAATAGAGCGGACAAACAACTCGCAATATTGCAAAACGGAACGCGAACGTCAGCAAAACACCGGAGCATCTAATAAGTGACCTCGAGGGACCTGGATAACCGACAGCAAGCCCCATTATAGGTCGAATCAGAATTAAATCGATCGGTGATTACCGATTGAACGACGCCGGTCGGGAACCGAGCAGGACTTCAATTTCCAACTCTGCTCCGGCTCGGTCGATGCCCAGCATGACTGTCGTTCCGGCCATCGATCCGCCAATCAACCGCATCAGATGTCCCATGTTGCGGACCTTGGTTCCGTCGATTGACACGATCCGATCGCGAACCGCCAAGCCTGCGATGGCGGCGGGCGAATTGGCACTGGTGACGGCGACGACCATCGCGCCTCGTAGGCTTGGATCCGCCCCCTCCCAATCACCCACTCCATGGTTGCCAATCGACAGATCGGACTCTGCTACTTCGTCCAGTTGAACCCCCAACCAAGCGCGATCGACACGCCCTGTCGTTCGAATCCTTTCGTAGACCTGTTTCGCGACATTGCTGGGAATCGAGAAGCTAACGCCTTGGTAGGTGTCGCCGACGATCGCGGTGTTGATTCCAATTAGCATTCCTCGGGCGTTGACCAACGGGCCACCACTGTTGCCAGGATTGACCGCCACGTCGCTTTGCATGAAGTCTTGATATTGCGTACTGGCTCGAACCATCCTGTGTTTGCCGCTTAGGATTCCAAAGGTGACCGTACGATCAAGTCCAAACGGGCTACCGACCGCCCACACTGGCGATCCAACCTTACTGCGATCGCTGTTGCCCCAACCGATCGGAATCAACCGGTTGGCGTCAATCTTCAAAACCGCCAAATCAGTCAGCGCGTCGGTGCCCACAACCGTGGCATGGACACGACGACCGTCGCTAAGTTTGACGCTAATGTCTTCCCCATCGGCAATCACGTGTCGGTTGGTCAGCACATAGCCATCCGAGTCAACCAAAACTCCGCTTCCCTGATCCGACGAAGGCAGGTTTCGCGACAACACTCCCGACTGACTGAGATCGTCCAGTCCGGTCCTTCGCTGTACATCGATATGCACAACGCTGGGACCAACCACGGCTGTCACCATTTGACTCGCATCACTGAGCGCTTCCAACGAGACGCTGCGGATGCCTTCGCTTCCCGCTTCGTATTCAGCCCGCAATTCACCTCGATACCAGCCGTAACGAATCTCTTCAACAATCCGCGGCACAGCATATCGCGCGGCGACCAACATCAACGCCATCGTTGCCAGCAAAACCAAACTTTGAGTCGTCGGATCTGGCCGGCGAGACGCGTAGCCTCGATTCGATCGGTTGCTGGAATCATGGGACGACTGATCTCCCGCCAGCTTGTGATCTCCATCCGGCTTGTCGCCAGCGACCTGACCGGCGACCGGCTCGACAATTGGCTCGTCAATTGGCTCGATCTGGAAACGCTGGATGTCACCGTCGCGTGCCACATCAGCCCCACTTTCGATGTCAGGTTGTTCCGCATGCTTCCGATCCTCTAGCCGCCCCACATCGCTTCCTGGCGAGTCGTTGGTGGTCAATTGTCGATCGGGTTCATGGGGCATCTTGAATCAGTCTCCCAACAGTTCTGAATCGGTCGCCAAGCTTGCTAACGAGTTACTGTCCAAGCACCTGCGACTCGGTCCAGCCAATTACAGTGTAGCGACGGGTGGTCCCATTGTAGCGCAGCGGACAACCGGTCCACTAATGTATTCCGCTGAATTGAGGCCAAGTTCTGGTCGTCAGCACCGGTAGAATCGGCCGAATCCAAACAGAACGGCCGCCAGAGCGATGGCCTGAACCCAGCCGGACACTGGGTCCAGAATGCCAAAGCGACCCCGAACGGAGTATGTTGTGTGTTTGCGTTCATCATCTTCCCTTCATTTGCGCCTCGTTGCTTTTCGACTCATGACCCAAACCGCCCGCGAATCGATTTATCAGGCCATTGCGTCGATCCGGCTGATCGACCCTCATACTCACATCAATCCCCACGCCCCCGCGTCGTCCACGTTGGCCGATTTGTTGGGATATCACTACTACACCGAACTGGCGCATTCAGCGGGGATGCCCAAGAATCAAATTGAACAGCCTGGAATCGGACCGCGGGAACTGGTCGGTCGGTTGGTCGCCAACTTGGGTCCGATTGAGAACACGGCTCAGTATCGATGGCTGGTCGAAATCTGTCGTAAATTTTTTGGATTCGATGGTAACCGGATCGATCAATCCAATTGGGAAGATCTATACGATTCGGCCGAACGTCAAATGTCACTCGCCGAGTGGCCGCAGATGGTCTTGGATCAAAGTAACGTCGAAGCGGTCTTTTTGACCAACGACTTTGACGACGACCTCGCTGGCTTCGACACCGACACGTACATTCCCTGTTTGCGCACCGATGACTTGGTCTTTCATCTGACCAAGACCGAAACACGACAGCGATTGGCTGGCTGTACCGGCATTGAACTGGATGGTTCACTCGATTCGTTGCGACTGTCACTACGACACCGGTTCGACCACTTCGTCGGCAACGGAGCTCGTGCTTGCGCAATCTCGCTGCCGCCTGGTTTCGAGCCAAAGCGAATCAGCGACGGTCGCGCGGCAACCGCCTTGGATCACGTTTTGCGCAACGGATCGAGTTCGGACCTGGCCGACCAGACAGCTCTTTCGCAACGCGTCTTTTGGACGTTGGCCGAGTTGTGTGATGAGTTTGGGTTGCCGTTTGATTTGATGATCGGTGTCAACCGCGGCGTCTACCCAGGGGGTGTTTATCAAGGCCAAGACCTGTACGACAGTCGCGTTTCGCTGATTCAGTATCGCGAACTGTTCAACGCGTTCCCGGACGTCAAATTTCCGATCTCCGTCTTGGCCAGCGTTACGAATCAGGAACTGGTCAGCTACGCGTGGATCTTTCCGAACGTGATTACCAATGGGCACTGGTGGTACAGCAATACTCCATCTTTCATCGCTCGCGACGCGGCGGCCCGCTTGGAAGCGGTTCCTCGGACGAAACAGATCGGCTACTACAGCGATGCGTATAAACTGGAATTTGTCTGGCCCAAATTCGACATGTACCGAAGCATTCTGGCCGGCATTCTGGCCGATCACTTTGTCGCTGGTTGCGGCTGGAGCGAAGAACGAGCGATTGAACTAGGCCGAACCGTGTTGCGAGACAATGTGGAAGAGATTTTTCCGGTGCCCTCTAGCGCGACTGGTCTGACGCAAGTTGACCGACAAGTCGAAACATGGGTTGAAGAATCCGACAGCGACACCTCGGCCGGGGATTCACCAACTGGCGTTAGCGACGTTGCAGAATCCGACACCGACAGCTGCGAACCCGGCGCGACGGCCGGATCGGCTTTGGCGGCAACCACGTCATCACTGGCAGCCGGTGCGATTGGAATGGTTGAAGTCGTCGATGAATCTGCGGAAGATCCAAACAGGTTTGGCGAGAACTCCGATTTGACAACGTTCGACGAGCCGAATGACACCGAAACGGTTCGGATCGACGAACAGGAACAGGATGCAATCGGCGACCATGCAGTGTCCGATTTGACCGACGAAGAAGATGAATTTGCCGACTTGCCTACGGCTTTCGATGCCTCCGATACGGTGCGCGTGGAAGATCACGACGCGGAACCACATGCTGCGGAAGCAGAGGTGGAAGAACATGCGCTGGAGCAACTCGATTTCGAAGCCGAACCTGAAGCTTCGGAACATCCGCTCGATCCGCTTCCCAGCCACGACGAAATCCAGGCGGTCGATGTCGATGACGTGACTTTGCACGATGCGGGTTCCGTTTCACCAACGGTTGACCATGAACAAATCGACGCCGAGGCCGATCCCGAGCCACTGGACATCGGCGACATCTGGGGCGAAACGGACGATGCCGATGACTCTGGCGACGAAGCAGAACTGCTGGCGACCATTGACCTGGACGATGACGACTTGGAAGTCAGTTTTGAATTGATTGACGAAGATGATGACGATGAGAAAGCGCTTTAATTGGGCGTTGCCAAAGCAACGCCGGTTCAAAGCAGATTGAAATTCGCCAGCGTTAAGTCAACGGCTTGGTCATGAAGAGCGTTCCGCCGCCCTTGACATCCGCGGCGTAGACGGCCTGAGCAAACCCGTAATTGGCATAGATCGATCGTGCGCGCGAGTTGTTCTCCTGAACTTCGAGAGTCAATTTGCAGCAGCCGGTTGCCAGTGCCTCCCGCTCGATCGCGGTCAATAGCAAGCGGCCAACCCCTTGTCCGCGCCGAGCATGGTTGACGTAGAAGTCGTGCAGATTGATCAGCGGCTTCGCCGCAAATGTGGAGAAACCGCGAAAACAGACCGCGATGCCCACAGGTTGACCGTTCAAGATTGCCAGGAAAATCAAAGTCGTCGGATGGGCGCGCAAGCCATCAATCACATGTTCGCGAGCAAAACCGGAAAGCGGTTGGTTGTCGCCCATTTCATCAGCCGAATAGGCGTCCAGCATCAACAGCACCGCAGCCTGGTCCGCGGAATCAGAAAGGTCAGCAGTAACGACGTCGATTGCGAGCATGTGTAACTTGACCGGCAGACCGAAAAACGGCGAGTGTGTTGTTGATTGTCAAATGCGAATCGTGCGGCTCCGGGCCACGCATGTCGCACGCCACGAGCGAATATCGCGATCCGAATTGTTGCAGTAACCGAGTTGTCGAAGTATAGCGTTGTCGAAGTATAGCGTTGTCGTCGGATGAGAATCCGGCCAGAGCAAATTGTTCGATCCGATTACCAGTCGGTTTGCCGATATCGGATGCGAATCTGGTTGCCCGGTAATAACACCGCTTCGCGCGTGTCAGCCTCGCAAATACGCCATCACAAGCGCGATGTCGGCGGGAGTGATTCCGCTAATCCGTTTCGCCTGATCCAAATTCAGCGGGCGGATCTTGCTAAGTTTCTCTCGCGCTTCGTTGCGCAGGGCACCAATGCTGCTGTAGTCAAAAGTCGTTGGAATCTTTTTGTCCGCCAGTCGATGCTGCCTTTCGACTTCCAATTTTTGTCGGTTGACGTAACCTTCGTACTTGATGTCGTAAACACATTGCAGCGCCGCTGAAGCCTCGATGTCGCCCAATCCATCGACACGTTGAACCATCTCGTCCCAGGTCACTTCGGGGCGACGCATGTAGACGTCACCAGGTGTGTTATCGACCCGGGAATCCTTCAGCAAGCGGATAGCCCGATCGATCTGATCGAGCTTGGTGTCATAACGTTGGGCCCGCTCGGTGCAGATCAACCCGAGCCGCCGCGCGTCGTCGGTCAATCGTCGGTCGGCGTTGTCCTGTCGCAACAACAATCGATATTCGGCGCGACTAGTAAACATCCGATACGGTTCATCCGTGCCGGCCGTGACCAAGTCGTCAACCAATACACCGATGTAGGCCTGATCGCGCGTCGGCAGCCAGGGTGCTTGTGCGGCGACTTTGCGAGCAGCGTTCAGACCAGCGATCAAGCCTTGCCCGGCTGCCTCTTCATAGCCGGTCGTGCCGTTGATTTGGCCCGCCAAAAATAGTCCATCAATCGATTTCGATTCCAAATGCGGCCATAGCTGAGTCGGTGGACAAAAATCGTATTCGACGGCATAGCCGTACCGCATGATGGACGCCCGTTCCAAGCCGGGGATCAATGTAAAGATTTTATCCTGAACGTCCCGCGGCAGACTTGTGGAAACTCCGTTGACATAGACTTCACACGTCGCACGGCCTTCTGGTTCCAGGAAAATCTGGTGACTATTGCGGTCAGCAAATCGCACTACCTTGTCTTCGATCGACGGACAATATCGCGGACCTGTCGATTGAATTTTTCCGCTGTACATCGGCGCACGATCCAGGTTGTCGCGAATCAGATCGTGAACCGCCTCGTTCGTATAGGTGATGTGGCAAGGAAGCTGTTTCAGTTCCAAACGATCGGTTAGGAAAGAAAACGGCTGTGGATCATCGTCCCCTGGCTGTTCTTCGGTTTGGGAATAGTCGATCGTGCGCGCGTTTAGTCTTGGTGGAGTTCCCGTCTTGAACCGTTCGACCTCGAACCCCAACCGATTCAATGCCCCGCTGATTCCAGTCGTCGTTCCCTCCCCTGCTCTGCCGCCTGCGGACTGGGACTCGCCGGTATGCATGATCGCTTTTAGAAAAGTCCCAGTCGTCAGGATCACGGTCGGTCCGACATATTCTGCGTCGCCGCGCACGCGGACAGCGGTGATCCGAGTCAGCTGGCCTTCGGTTTCGGTGATTAGGTCGTCGACCGTTTCCTGTCGCAGATCCAAATTTTCCTGCTGCTCAATCAAAAACTTGACGTGATTTTGGTAGGCCTTTTTGTCGGCCTGGGCGCGGGGGCTGTGCATCGCCGGACCCTTGCGGCGGTTGAGCAGACGAAATTGGATTCCAGTGGCGTCGATTGCCTTGCCCATCAAACCGCCCAAGGCATCGACTTCGCGGACGATCTGTCCTTTGGCAACGCCGCCGATCGCGGGATTACAAGACATTTGACCGACTGTATCGATATTGCTCGTCAGCAAAACGGTCTTCGCACCCAACCGTGCAGCCGCCGCCGCCGCTTCGGTCCCGGCATGCCCGGCACCGATCACGATTACGTCGTAATGGTAGCGATTGGTCGTCATCGAACGAATTCTCTCAAGATTTGCCGGCGAAAGTCCGAAGGCGATGAAGTGGGATTCGGTTTCCATCGACAGGATCCATTCTGTCGCCCAATCACATCCTCAACCCTCGGCCGACTACACCATGCGACTGGCCTTCATGATCAACACGTCATCCACCCGATTACAAGCTCTGGCAGCCGCCGTGGTCCTATTGTCCGCATCCATAGTGATAGAGACGGCTGCCGCTGTCGAGGTGAGCGGTGGTGCCGAATCATCGCTTTCGCTACCGGAAGACCGGACCGGCCCAGAAACTGAATCGGGAACCTCATCGTACACCGGCACGGCGGCTGAGCCCGAACGTGCCTTTCCGTCGCCCAGTGAAGATTGTTTCATTTTGGCCTCGCGATCGTTCACGATTCCATTCACGGTTGATCAATCGGGCATCGACCGGTCGAAGTCCGACTGTACTTCTGCCGCGGCCAGCAAGATTCCTGGCAGATGCTTTCGCATAAGCGACCGGATGTGGCTCAGCGACAATTTGAATTTACCGCCCAGGCCGACGGCGAGTATTGGTTCGCGACACGAACCATTGATGCCAACGGCAATCAACATCCCAGCGACAAAATCCAACCACAACTAAAGGTCTACGTCGACACCGCGAAGCCAGTGATTGACCTGACGGTTGACGCCAGCGCTGAAGGCCGTATCGACGCGCTGCTGGCAGTCAACGATGCGACACCGATCAAAGAACTGTTGGTCCGCTATGTAACCGACAAAGCTAAGCAATGGCAAAGCGTCGATGGCGGCAAACTGCTAAAGGAAGGAAAGGTCTTCTTCATTCCCGACCATTCGTGGGAACGAGTGTCGATGCAGTTGGTTGCTACCGACAAAGCCGGCAATCAATCCGTCGTAAATCGACTTCTGCAGCGCCCTCGCGTGGCCGAAGCACCCGCGAACCGGTTCGGCACCAACGAAACCAAGTCTCAGACTGCGCCATTTCGCATCGATCCATCGCAAGGTGTTTCGGCGCACACCGTTTCGAACCCGGTAATTCAATTGGATCGCAAAGCAAACAAACAGGTTCAGTACAACACCAAGCAGGCCGTCGCTCAGGCGCCCGCGTCAGTTTACTCAACAGGTAACTCAACTTCGCCGTTTCGCGGACTGCGCGGCGTACCGACCTCAGGACCTGTGACCCCGTTCTTCGTGCCCGGCACGCCACCACCAGCAAATCCTGGAGCGGCTCGATTCGACCCGCGGTTCGGCGGCTCACCTGTTGTGACGAATCCAGATACGCTGACAGCACAACAGCGTCCCGGTCGGTTCGCCGGCGCGGTGTCGCCACCGGTAGCTACGGAAACCAAGTCTAGCGGGCCAGCAAATCTGGGTATCGGACTAAACAGTCCACAACAGTCGCCGACAACGCCTTTGACGGAACGAATTCCCACACCCAATGCTGTACCAGACACCAGAGCTGCACCCGACACCAGAGCTGGAACGGGCTCCATGGCCGAACCGGGCTCCATGGCCGAACCGGGCACCATGGCCGAACCGGGCACCATGGCCGAACGAGGGATTCCTGCCGAACCTGGCAGGCGAGCGGAATCCGCCCAACGACCACAGCCACGAACTGCTACCGAGGCGATGCGTCCACTATCGGAACAATCTGCCGTTCCGATCCCCAAGCAGGTTGCCAAACCGAAACGAGCACGGGCCAAACGTCCAGCCGTAGCCGAAGCTTCCCGCGCACCGATCCGCCACAGTGACAGCGAGCGTTTCAGTTTGGAGTACGAATTACAGGCTGTTGGCAATCTGGGTGTCGAAGCGATCGAACTGTACGGTAGCGTCGATGGGGGTGATACGTGGGACCTGTGGGGAACCGACCCCGACCGCGTCAGCCCATTTGATATCGAGACCAAAGAAGACGGGGTCTTTTCTTTCCGCATCGTTGTTGTCGGTCGCAACGGCTTGGCGAGCCCGCGTCCGCAATCTGGCGAGACCCCCGATATCGTTATCGTGGTGGACAAAGAGCGACCGAAAGCTCGAATCACCGCTGCCCAGTACGGTGAGGGAAATCGAATCGGTGCATTGGTGATTCGTTACGAATGCATGGATCCGAACTTGGGACCCCGACCGATCTCTTTGTCCTTTAGCGACACGATCAACGGTCCCTGGACAACGATTGCGGCAGGTCTGCGAAACGACGGAGACTATGTTTGGCCGGCCGATCCAAAGCTTCCGCGTCAGATCTATTTGCGAATCGACTGCAAGGACGAAGCGGGGAATGTCGGCACCTATGTCCTGGACAAACCGATTGACGTCCAAGGTTTAGCGCCACGTGCTAAAATCCGCGGATTCCAATCCCTGTCCGGAACGGAAGCGTTTCCGGTCGGCGAACAAACGGCTGAAAGACCCACTGCCTCGTTCAAATGAAGTTGCCCACCGTCACCCATTGCAACGGCTGCGACGCCTGCTGTCGCCACATGGGCTATCCCTCGTTTCAGCATGGTTCGGCGACGCAGCCGGATGAAGAACCCTGGAGGCGGCTGCCGAGTGATTTGAAGCAATCGCTGTTGGACTACATCGATCAGTATCAAGCTCCGCCGGCCGGTCAGCTGGACGGACCCTGTCTATGGCTGGACGCCGAATCGGGCCGCTGTCGGCACCACGAGTATCGCCCCCAAGTCTGTCGTGACTTTCGCGTCGGCGGCGCCGGGTGCCTGCAATGGCGTCGTGAATATTTGGTATCGTGTCGTTCATGACACTGATCCATGCCTTTGAATTGTTAACAAATCCACCCGATGATGTCCCGGACGTTGTCGCCTTGTTCGGTGCCGACACAGCGCTGCGATCCTGGTCCTTGCATTCGCTAACGTCGCGCGGCGACATGACTCAAGTTGACGGTGACGCTTCACGCTGGTCCGATCTGCGCGACGATTTGGCCACCGCGTCGCTTTTTGACATGGGCGACAAACGTACCATCATCATCCGTAGCGCCGACAAATTCGTCACCTCGCATCGCCCCGAAATTGAATCGTTCATCGCCAAACCAAGCGGAGCGGCCCGACTGATTTTGGAACTCGATTCGCTCGCTTCCAACACCCGCATTTACAAAGCCATCTTGAACGACCACATGTTGGTGTCATGCGGATCGACGATTGATTCCAAAGCGGGCGTGACCGCGGCGTCCCGACGAAAGTTTCTGATGGGATACGTTGCCAACCGGCATGGAACGAAGTTGGCCAGAGAAGCTGCCGACGCGTTGGTCGAAATGTTGGGCGACGAAATCGGCATGCTGGATACCGAGATTGCAAAGCTGGCGTTATACGCCCAGCCTGATGCGCCGATCGACGAAGCATTGGTCCGCGATGTCGTTGCCGGTTGGCAGGGCAAAACGGTTTGGCAGATCACCGACGCAATCGCGGCAGGGGATGCGGCTGAGGCGTTGCGACAGCTTGACAAGCTAATGACGGGAGGCCAGCGACCGATTGCCTTGTTGCCACAGATTGCTTGGTCCCTGCGCAGGTTAGGGATGGCGACCGCGATCGTTGAGTGCATGGAACGAAGTGGCCGCCGCTGGCGATTGAATGACGCGCTTTCGCAAGCAGGAGTCAAGCGGCCCGCCGACGTATCGCGCGCCACAAGTCAATTGAAGGCGCTGCGTCGCGAGCGAGGCAAAGAGTTATTGCCCTGGTTACTGGACGCAGACCTACGACTAAAAGGGACTCATAGCGCCGAAGGTCGCGACCGATTTTTGCTCGAGCAATTGGTCATGAAGCTGGCCAAGTCAGACGGCTAGTGACTCCGGAAAGCTAGTGACTCCGGAGAAATGGTTCGCGGGGGTCGCGCCGCTGAAAAACCAAGCTACCGTACACCGGAACTACATCCGGGTGCTGGTTCCTTTGGTCAACGCCATGAAGGCTGATTCCAGGTCGAGTTCCTCTTCGCGGAATTGACGAATCGCAATTCCGTTCTCGATCAACAAACGCGGCAGATCGCTGTAGTCGTTCACATCGCTCTTCAAGACGACTCGCATCGCGTCGTCGCCCAGTTCACATCCTTGGATCTGCGCGTGTCCATCCAGTAGTTTGCTGATCTCGGAAAGTTGCTCTCGCCGGGCGGGTTGAATGACCAATACGGTGTGCTCGCGAACCATTCGAATCACTTCGTCTTTCGTCGCGTTCTGTTTCAATTCTCCTTTGTCTATGATGCCGACCTTGTTACAGACATCCGCTAGCTCAGGCAAAATATGGCTGCTAACAATGATTGTCTTGCCCATCTCGCCGAGTTTTCGCAACAAGTTACGCATCTCGATTCGCGCTCGCGGGTCCAATCCGGAGAGTGGTTCATCCAACAGTAAAACTTGTGGATCGTGTAGCAATGTGCGAGCCAAGCCGAGACGTTGTGTCTGACCTCGTGATAGCGTATTGGCGAAGGCATCACGTTTGAAATCGAGATCAACGACATCCAACATCTCGTCGACCCGATCCCGACGCGCCTGACCGTTAATCCGATAACTTGCCGCAAAAAACTCCAAATACTCAACGACCGTCATGTCGTCGTAAACGCCAAAGAAGTCAGGCATGTATCCAACCAGGCGTCGGATCTCCTTCGGCGCGGTATGAACGCTGTGATCACAAACGTACGCTTCACCCCAACTTGGTTCTAGCAGCGTTGCGATGATTCGCATCGTCGTTGTCTTGCCCGCGCCGTTGGGTCCGATGAATCCAAACAGATCGCCCGCCTGAAGATCAAGATCGATACTCTTGATCGCGTACGCATCGCCGTATTTTTTGGTCAGGTCAACGGTTTTGATCACTTCGATACGTTTCCAACAGAGTGGTGAGACAAATGCAGTTTAGCTTCCGAGAACTTCAACACCGACACCAACCGCGGTCATCGCCGCTGTTGAACGGGTAACACGACACGGATTAATGAAAGGGCTTGTCCCGATCGTTGTATGATCGGTGAACGATCATCCGCCCCGGTACCTGTCGCTTCAACTTTGGTCAGCGGACTGCCCAATCGTCCGACCAACATACATCGATCAGCCACCAGAGTATGGCTCAAATCCAGCTCGGAAAGGGGATCGTTTCTAAGCGTGGTGTATTGAGATCCGCCGGCTGCACCATGAAACATTAGCATCTCTGCAACGCGATCGAGTGAGTCGACCTGAGTTGGATCCCATGGTTCGGTTTGTCGTTCGCTTTCTTCCAATGCCTGTTGCCGGGCGAGTTGCCAGCGAAAATTTTTCTGTCGCAAAGCGGCCACCGACGGAACTCGTCCGCCTGAGGGCAACCTGGTCGGCAATTGATACGCCCAGTTTCTATAGACCAGCATGCCGTCGAGTACATCAACTGGAAGAGGATTGGTAAATTCACCTTCCAGCAACTCACTGCCTGGCCGCCGCCGCAGCGTTACATCGCTGGCTAGCTGAGGGGTAAACCTGGATCGAGTCACAATTCCTTTGCTGCTTCGCGAGGCAATCGGCAACCCAATCAGGGCGCTGATTGTGGATCCATCGTGGTCCCGAAACGCCACGTCATAGGGGGGCAGCCGAGTATCTTCGATCGCGATCGGGATGCCACCAAATCCCGGACCGGGAGTGCCCAACGGCGCCGTAACCATCATCTGATTGTGACTGCTAACAGACTGCAACGACTGATTGGGGACCACGTGGATGTCGACGCTGCGAGCATCGTTGGAATAGAAAAAGCTGGCCGCGAAACCACGTCCAACTCCGGCGATCGAATCGATATCGAAGACTTCGATTTGGTTTGTTTCCAGGTCCGGAATTGGAGCGGTGGTTCCATCGTCGGCTGTGACCGCTACGGGTTGGGATTGCGTCACCAAGATCGCCGACAAGCCGATTGCCATCAGCGGGAATGTAAGCCATCCCAGCAAGGGTCGCCCGAGCAATCGATTCACCAACAAGTAGTCCAAGGGGCCGATGGCCGCAATCAAAGCCATCAAGACTAACGAAACAATCGAGAATCCAAACTTGCGTCGCGTCGCGAATCGGTCGAGTGATGCGCGAAGTTGCCCTGCCAAATCGTCGTATGCGGTCGACCGCCCCGCGGCGCCAACCCGCTCGGAATCGAAACTCAACTTCGAACCGGTAAGTTGCGTCAGCAAATCAAGCCGCTGCGGCCAGGCCGCAAACATTTCATCCTCTAGATCGGCGGCGACGACCAAAACTTTTCCAAAACCGAAGGTGTACTCCGCCGCCAACGGCGTGCTGAGGCGACGATTGGTTCGCCCCAACACAAGCACAAGTCCTTGATCTTTCGGAAGTCGAATACCTTCAAATGAATCGAGTGGTGTTTGAGTCGAAGTAAAGGTTTCCAGCGCGGACGGGTTCATTGAACTTGTGGTTACCTGTTCTAGAGGCAACATTTCCAAGATCCAGGGCGCGGTAGCCAACAGTGCTTCAGACTTGTTTCCCAATGTCAGCAACAGGTATCCACCGTCGGCAACCCAGTTGCGTATTGCCGACCTCTGTTTGACGGATAGCGAGCTCAACAATACTTGACTCGATGCACCGACGACCATCATGTCGACACCGTCATAGCCAAGTATCGAATCGGGCAACGCACTGGCATTGCTCGGTTTCGACACGGCGATCGTTGCATCACGGCCAAGCAACTCGTTGGCGCCAATGGCATCGATGCCAAGTGGATCGCCAAATGCGACTACCCACCGCATCTCGCGAGGAATCATTGCCGGCCCGCGGGCCGGCGAACCGATCGTGGGAAACCTGGACGAATAAACTGTGTCATCTTCGCTGCGCACCACTAATGGTGCCGCCTCACTACCCGGAATCGCATACGCCCATGGCGCTGCTTCATCAAAACCATATTCGACTCGAACGCCATCGCCATCTCGAGTCTGAACCGCTGAAATCAAATCGGGCTGACGGCACCGAATTGCCGTCCAACATCCAATTCGGCAATGGCCGTCGATTCCAACGGCCACCGGTTCCAAGGCTGCTGTGCGTTGAGCAATCGCGACTCGATTCAAAGACGATGGCGGCCAAAACCATCGAAATCGCAAAGACGCGCGGCGCTGAATGGAAAGGAATGAACGTCACTATGGCTTTCCAGAATCAGGGCACTGGCAAACCAACCGACCACACCCGGGGCAGCCGCTGCCATACTTTGCCTGAAGTGCGGCGTTCAAGTCGATGTCGGCCACGTTTGCAATCGTCGTTAACCAGGCAACCACATCGGCAAACTCTTCGGCTAAATTCTGACGGTCGTCGCCACGCAAGGCCGAGGCTAGTTCGCCGATCTCTTCCATCAACCACATGAAAGTCCCATCGACCCCTCGGGCAATATCTTTTTCGTAGTACATCTGACGAATATGCCGCTGCAAATCGGCGATCGACAGTTCGTCAGGAGAATCCTTATCGGCCTTGGGATCAGCAGGCATTGGTGGCTATTCGCGGCAAATGAAGGTCGATTCGAAACGTCAGCCAAGATATCCGGCTGCACGAGACCACGATAGTCAACTACAGTGTTCGCTGCCGTTTGGTTCCCATTCTTTGCTGTCTCCCGACAATTTAACCCGCATCTGACGTTCGTGTCACAATCCGACTATCACAGATATCCCTTTTATTCGCCGCGGTTCTGGCACGGAATGCGCCCCATGGCGTGGTTACGTTTGTTGAAAGCGGGTCGATTCAAAGTACACCCGACACGGATTCCGTTGGCGATTGGTGTCAGCATCGCATCGCTCTTCAACCTGTCTCTCGGCTCGCTACAACGCTTGTTGTATCGCCACCGGCTGGCGGGTGCCGAGCTGCATGGGCCGCCGGTTTTTGTCGTCGGCCACTGGCGCAGTGGCACCACACTGCTGCATGAGTTGCTGGTTTTGGATGAACGCCTTAGCAGCCCGTCGACGCTGCAATGTTTCGCCCCGCACCACTTTCTGATCTCGGAATGGTTTTTTCGACGTTTCGCGAGTTGGCTACTGCCGAACAAACGGCCGATGGACAACATGGAGACGGGATGGGACAAACCACAGGAAGACGAGTTCGCACTGCTGGCGCTCGGACTGCGGTCACCCTACCGGCGAATGGCATTCCCAAATCAATCGCCACCAGACATGGATTACCTGGACTTTGAAAATGTGGATTCAGAGGAGATCCAATCCTGGCTCGATTCCTTGCGTTCGTTTTTGGTCACCGTTAGCGTCGCGACCGGACGTCCGTTGGTCGTCAAAAGCCCGACCCACACAGGACGAGTCGAATGGTTGGCGCGGGAGTTCCCAGACGCGAAATTCATTCATATCACGCGCGATCCACGCGCCCTGTTTCCGTCAACCTGTAGGCTGTGGCGAGGACTGGACGTAGCTCAGGCTTTTCAGATACCGAAGCACGAAAATCTGGAACCCTACGTGGTCGAGTGTTTGCAACGAATGTACGCTGCTTTTCATGTCGGCCGAGAAAAAATTAGCGCTCAACGAATGATCGATGTTCGCTACGAGGATTTGGTCCAAGATCCTGTGGCTACCATGAAACGAATCTACGAAACGCTGCGGTTAAGTGACTTTGAAACCGTTGAACCGGTGCTGCAGGAATGGGCCGATTCGAAACATCAAGAGTACCAGACCAACCAACATTCATTAGACGAATCAACTGAAGCCATGATTCGCAAGTCATGGCACGAATACTTCTTGCGTTATGGATACGAATAAGATGCGCCGCAAACACGCAATCATCTTCCTGCTGTTGACCACCACTGCCCTGCCCTGCACCGTTGGTTGTCGCAAGGCATCCAAGCAATCCGCCAGCACCAGCCCGCCCGAGTCAGCCGAACAGGACGCGAATGTAGGCGAACCTGTTTCGATCGAAGTCATGGCCGACCAGCTTTTGGCTTCAAGATTGCCTGCGGCGGAGGCCTCGCAAGGCTGGATCAGGTTGTTCGACGGTCACACGCTGTACGGTTGGGACATTGCTGGTGCCGCGAATTGGCGTGTCGAGGCGGGGGCGATCGTCGTCGACGAAGGTGAACCATCTTTGCTTTGCACATCAGTGCCGTGGCTAGACTACGAGCTGAGCGTGGAATTCAAAGCGACAGAAAACACTAATAGCGGACTCTTTCTACGTACCCCGTTTCAACCCGAAGATCCGGCGGTCGATTGCTACGAAGTCAATATCGCGCCAGATGACAATCCGTTTCCAACTGCCAGCGTCGTGAAACGATTGAAAGCCGAAGACACCGAGACGCCGCAGAAATTCGACCAGTGGCGGACGATGAACATCAAATTGGAAGGTGGTCACTTGGAGGTTACCGTCGATGACGACTTGGTTTGTGACTACACCGATGACAATCCGCTTCCCATCAACCGCATCGGGTTGCAGCACAACAGTGGACGGATCGAGTTTCGAAACGTACGACTACGCCCGCTCGGGTTACAGAGTTTACTGGACAAAGATCTGAGCCAATGGAAAAAGTATCCCGACATGCCGGGTGAATTCTCGATCAATCCGGAGGGTTGGCTGCATGTCAAAGGTGGCAAAACACAACTGGAGACCAAAGAAGCGTTTGATAACTTTGTGTTGCTAGCTGAATACAAATTGCCGACGGCGGAAATGAATTCGGGCATCTTTTTTCGGTGTATTCCGGGCGATGAAATGATGGGCTACGAATGCCAACTCAGCAACGAGATCAAAGACGATAACCCACTAACACCTGCCGATTGCGGTAGTGGCGGAATCTTTCGGCGCCAGGACGCCCGGGTGGTTGCTGGCGACGTTGACCAATGGGCAACCGTCGTCTTGGTTGCGCACCGTGAATCAATCGCGGCGTGGGTAAATGGTATTCAGGTCAGCAACTGGTATGACGATCGATCGCCGGACGAGAATCCGCGTAAAGGACTACGGTTGGATGCGGGAACGATCATGATTCAAGGCCATGATCCGGAAACCGACGCGTTACTCAAGCAAATTAGCATTACCAAGACCGAGGCTGACTCGGCTCCATAGTGCTGTCACAATGAACCAATTCGATCGTCTTGGCGGGCACAGCATTGGTGCCTAGCCGCGATGGAATCCACGTTGCCGGTTGCGACGAACCACCAGAAGTCTTTTTCAAAGACAGCCTCGTTGTCTAGAACACCCGAAATTCAGCCCAAATTCGTCAGCTCTGCCGCTTTATCCACCTCGACTAAGCACGAAAAAAGAGAGGTTCACCGCGCTGCTTAGGTCCCGCGCTTTGTGGAACGGGATTTATCTATCAATCGAAGGGCTATTACTTGCTACCCAACACCTGCAACGCTTGGAAAGCCAAGGGGCTTGCGGCTACCGAATGTCCTGTGGCGGTGCCGCTCTGCACTTTTGCTTAACCACTGGTGCTGCCGTCGAAGACGTTTGGACGAGAAGTCCAAGAGGAATTGGCGATCTTGCCGGTCACGTACCCGTTCGTGGATTTCAATCGACCCGTGAGTGACTGCCCGCGAGAGACTCACTGGGTAGCGGGTTCCCTTGAGAAAAACTTATCAGTCGTCCGCTCCACTGGCGTCTTTGATCACGAACTTGGCCTTTAGCCTGGCGACCTGTTTTGCCAAACCGGCGGTCTCGACGCTTTTCAAAACCTCGTTGAAGTTCTTGTAGGCTGCTGGCGCTTCATCTTTTGGATAGCGTTCGACAGTTCGTCAAAATATCTGCTTCATCGAGCGAGTCGTCGATCTGCTGCTGATCCAACTCGCGCATCGCTTGACGGCGTCCCAGCATTCGGCCCGCGCCGTGATTGACGCTGTAGCAACTTGCTTCGGCACCCGGCAGCGCAACCATCACGCTGGATCCTGCTTGCGGATTGCCGGGCAACAGAATTGGGTGGCCAGTATTTTCGAACGGCGTCCGCCGCAGCGCATGATGCCCAGCTGGAAATGCGCGAGTCGCTCCCTTGCGATGCACCCAACTCTCGCGATTATTGACGATCTCTTTCCGGGCGATATTATGACTGATAAAGTACACCAGTGATCCGGTTGTTCCAGGAAACACTTCTTGAAATGCTTCCAAGACCAATTGGTTGATCAGCAAATGATTGACCGTCGCAAAGTTTGCTCCCAGAGCCATATCGTCGATATAGTCGTTGGCTTCCGCAGACCCCAGCGGCGCATAAACCAATTGCTTGTCATTCCCCGGAAAAGGAATATTCCATTTCGCAAATTTCTGTTCCAACGCTCGGAACTGCCCCGTTGCCAAACGGTGTCCGACGCCTCGTGAACCACAGTGCGACAAGAACGCGACTTGGCCGTCACGAAGCCCGAATCTTTCCGCCGTCGTTCGTGAATCATCGTCGTCCAGTACATCGACGACTTCGCATTCGCCGAAATGATTCCCGCCGCCATACGAGCCGAGTTGCTGAACTTTCACACGAAATTTGGACATGACGTTCGATTGGCGATGTTGATACAAGCGACTGCGTAGTGCATCGATCGAATCGTCATGCCCGCGATGAAATGCGTCTTCACAGCGATCGGCCCAGCTGACTGGAATTCCAAGCGCAGCCAACACTTCTGGAGCGGCACCTTCGGTCATTGCGGCCGAACCGATCTTTTCATCAATTTTGCGCGACTGAGGTACGTCGCGAGCACCCTTACCCATCCCAGTCGGAATTCGACGACAGACTGCATCAATCAATTCACGTCGCGTCTGTCTATCCGTCACGGCATCGGCGGCCAGATCGGTCTGCAGCAAGCTCATCGAGCACTTGATGTCGAAGCCGACTGGGCCGGGATAGATGTGGGTCGGCGACGCAAGCACACACCCGATTGGTGCGCCGTAGCCACAATGGGCATCGGGATTCAATACCAAGTCTGTCACACCGGGAGCACAGCGTGAATTGATCGCTTGTTGCAAGCAGAGTTCGTCGAACGTCTCACGAATCCTTTCGGTTCCGAAAACTCTCACCGGCGAATGATGATCGCCGGCGGGAAGAATGGCCGTCGCATCGCCGGTTGGAATGACTTGGTGGTTCAATCAGATCTCCAGCAACAAGGTGGCACGAGTCTCCATCTGGACGACAAAAACGTGACACTGACTTACGCCACAATGAGAGCCAACTGAGTGATGCAAGGTTCAGGGCGTAAGATAGATTCCATCCGATTTGACTTCCAGTACGTTCAAGTCTGGATTCCATTTGCCACTACCCCTCACAACAACCTGATCCCCTTTCTTTAGACCCAACAGTTGGGGAGCCGAGTATGCGATGGGCAAATCTGATTCGCCAACCATGGTGATGTGCGCCTTGGGCGCATTGGCCGCTCGTCGCTTGCAGAAGGGGCAATTATCGGCGTCGTGACCTTCCTCTTGCTCGTGATCGGTGGGAACGTCCGAGAGCATGAACGCAGCTACGTCCTTGTCAAATGGATCGAAATCGCCAGCGTCGATTCGCCCGACCAGCGTTACATCGGTAGGCGTTTCCGCCAAAGCTTTGGCGTCAGCGATCGACTGAGGTGATTCAGGTGACTCGCGCAGGAACAACCTATTTCGAGCTGCCGCAATTTCGGGGTCAATGGAATCGGAGCAACCAACGGTCACCAGAAGTAGAGCAGACAAAGAGAGATAGACGATCGACTTCACATTCCTCGTTTTCACGAAATTCACTCCTTACTCTCGTGGTCGTGATCGTGGTCGCCATCTTCATGATCGTGGTCGCCATCGGCGTGATCGTGGTCGTGATCGTGATCCCCATCGCCGTGGGAATGTTCGAACGCAGTCAGAGTCTTGGTGGCTTCATCGATTTCATCTTTGACCTCGTCCCAAGATTTACCTTCTTCGCCATGCATGATCGCATCGACGGCACCATAAGCGTCCATCAATTTTGCAACCGCTCCGTTGACTGTTTTCTGATCCGCTTGGGAGAGTCCATCCTTTTTTGCCAACTCGGGTAATTGTTCCAGCAGATCGCCGACTTCGTGCAGCGGATCGTGGGCCGCATCGGCATCATCTTTAGCCATCGACTCGCTGATCGTGCCGCTTAGCTCCTCGAGTTCCGAGATCGCTGCACTGAAACTCATGTTGGCATGATCATGTTCGTGTCCCTCATGGTCGTGCCCATCCTCGGTCTGTCCGGCTGTCGATCCGGTCGCCGTATCTGGTTTGTAACAGCCCGTTTGAATGGAGACGACGAACCCAATAGCCAAGAAGCAGGTGAGTTGAGTGGCGCGAAGCATGGTTTTCCTTCCGATGTTTGGTAGACAGAGATAGAGGTCAATCTATGCGTATCACGGCAATGTTGCCAAGCCAGGGTTGGCACGCCAATTCAGCGAATCGATCACGGCACTACGTATCGTAGAGCCGATTGGTTGTCCTATTTTCAGGGTTTTCCGCATTCGGACTGTAGCTCGATCGAATCCTCAATTTTGGCTCGAATCGGACCCGACATTACCCTCGGTGCTGCTCCGTGTTCCCATCGCGCCCCAAACACCAAAGGGACTTGGAATCGGCTTGCCATCAGCGGTAGCAACCAGGGTGGGCGGACTGGCCAAAAGATCGCCGGTGTCGATAGTTTCGTTGATGAATCGCACTGCCCCATCGCCCATCAGAATGTGGCTTCCGCCGACATGATAGCTGCCTGCCGAGAACAATCCATCCGAGGGCGTGACATGAATGGCACAGCTGGGACCATTGGGAGGCAGAATCGTTTGGACCAGCGAATGCCCGGCCGCACCATCGGCCCAGATGCAACCGCGGCCCAAATCGCTCAGCGTTCTTGCCGGCAAGTAGTAGCTTGGCAACTTTGGATCGAGCGACTTAAGACAATCGATCGGGCGATCAAGAACCAATGGTTGTGCATCGACGACGAACTGACCAAGTTTCCGTCGCCCTCTGCGCATTCGCGATTTCGCCCGCCATGATTGTGTTGGAAAGCCCGTCGGTGACGTCAGCGAACGTCGTGACCACTCGAGGTGAAAACATGCCGCGGACTTCGTTCAACGGCTTCTTGACATGAAGATTCCTCGCGTTGTCACCGATGCAGAAAGTGTAATTGGTTCTGCCGAAGTCTCGATCGGCGTCCGGGACCAGGCTGCCATCGGTTGGACATTGATAGGCCAAATACGGTTCCCGCCAGGGCGGGTAGCTGAGGTTTTCCGGTGACGGCCCCATGCTGGGAAACGTGCCGCCATCGACCATCATCGGATTGCTAATCTGTTCCCACAAACTACCAGCCCCGACAAACGGCAACAGTGCTACCAGGCCGCTCAATCGGTATCCATTGCTGGCTGTCCCGCCCATCGCTTGGGGAAGCTGTTGGTACGCTGAGTGATAATTGTGCAGGGCCAGAGCAATGTTTTTGAAGTTATTGGCGCAAGAACTCCGCCGCGCTTCCTCACGCGCCTTTTGGATCAACGGAATGAACAACGCCAGCCCAATCGCGATCATGAAAACCGCAGCCAACAGGTCTCGCAATTTGAATTGTGACATCAGCCGATTACCAACAACCTACGAGGCGACTTCCTTGGCAAATGCACGCAGTGGTTTGGGTAGCGGAAACTTGACCGACTCTTCGCGCACCTGTTGCACCTCGACCGTTGCATCAAACTTGGCGACCAACCAATCAATCGTTTCCTGGACGACCGACTCGGGTGCGCTGGCGCCGGCTGTGATCAAAACGGTCGAGGCTTCAGCGAAGTCATCATGATTTAAATCTTGTGGACCGTCGACCAAATAGGCTTGCCGACCATCTTCGGCCGCCAATTCGCGGAGCCGTTGGCTGTTGCTGCTGTTCTGGCTCCCCAAAACCACAATCACATCAGCCTGTTGGCACAAGGTACGAACGGCTTCCTGCCGGTTTTGCGTTGCGTAGCAAATATCTTCTTTAGGGGGGCTTTCGATGTTGGGAAATCGTTTTCTTAGTCTCGCAATGATCCGGTTGGCATCATCGACACTGAGCGTTGTCTGAGTCAGATAAGCGAGCTTCGAATCATCGGCGATCTGCACCCGGTCAACTCCTTCCTCGTCTTCGACCAACACAATCGCTTCAGGGGCTTCACCCATCGTGCCGATCACTTCGTCATGTCCCTCGTGGCCAATCAAAATGATGGTGTACCCTTCCCTGGCATACTTGATCGCTTCCAAATGAACCTTGGTCACGAGCGGACAGGTGGCGTCCAACGCATTCAAATTGCGGCTCTTCGCGGCGTTGCGTATTTCAGGCGACACGCCATGTGCGGAGAACAACAACACGCTTCCCTCTGGCACTTCTTCGACTCGGTCAACGAAAACTGCACCTTTCTTGCGAAATGACTGTACGACGTATTGGTTGTGAACGATCTCGTGATAGACGTAGACCGGTGGACCGAACTTTTGCAGCGTCAGATCAAGCGAGTCGATCGCCATGTGGACGCCAGCGCAAAATCCGCGTGGCGCCGCCAAAATGATTTTCATACCGATTTTTGGTTTTCCGATAGTGGGGTTGTGTGTTCTCTAACATAACCGCAGCCCACTATGATCGTCTAACCACCTTTGTCAAAGCGTGATCGCGATAACGCCTATTCTGTGACAAAACCTCTACCGCGGGGGTTCCCCAGCGGACGAACGCGGATTCCAGCTATGATATTCTGGCCATGCCACGACCTATATCCGTCCACTCCAGCTATCGTCGCGTCCGCCGCATTTCAAGCCGTAGCCGAAGTAGCTTCTATCGTTCCTTTTGGTTGCTACCAAGACCGAAACGTCGAGCGATGTGCGCCCTCTATGCGTTCGCACGGACAACAGATGATTTGGGCGATTGCGATCGGCCCCGCGCACTCAGAACCGATTGGCTACAGTTGTGGCGCGAAGTTGCGGAACTGAATCTGTGTGGTCAGGATACCGGTAGCGATCAGATTCTTCTGCCCCGGGGTCTATGTGTCGAAGCCTCAGAACAGGCTCAAATCGGTTGGCCAATCGACTTGAAGCAGCGCTCACAAGAGACGATTCCGGCACTTCGCGACACGGTGTCGCGGTACCAAATTCCCACACGCTATTTGTTGGAAATCGTGGATGGCGTGATCGCTGACCAGCAGAAGACTCGATTTGAAACCTACGAACAACTTGAGCATTTCAGTGCATTGGCCGCATCGTCTGTGGGTTTGGCTTGCATCCATGTCTGGGGATTTACCGATCCGCTGCCGACCGCAGCCGCACTCGACTGTGGTATGGCATTTCAGCTGACGAATATTTTGCGGGATATTGGTGAAGATGCACGGCAAGGGCGCATCTACCTTCCCCGACAGCACTATGAACAACATGGACTAAGCGAAGACGATCTATTACGGCCGCGACCGGACGATCGCTTGTGCTGCCTGGTCATTGATGAAGCCGAGCGTGCGAAAAAACTATTCGAATCGGGCTGGCAGGTTTGGGATTCGTTGCATCCTGACGGCCGACCGATGTTCAGCATGATTTGGCGGACGTATCGCCGATTGTTGGACCGGATCGTCGCAGACCCGCGAGCTGTGGCCGAGCGCAGAATCCGACTTTCACGACGCGAGAAGATCGCCTTGCGCACCAGACACTTCATCGGGCCACTATTTCGACGGCTGCCGGTACCGCCAGCCGAGTTGCGGCAGTAAATGATTTGCCCTGCCCTGCCCTGCCCTGACTTGGGTTGGCTTTCCCAGCCCTGCCCTGCCCTGCCCCAGCTTGACTTGACTTGACTTGGGTAGGCTTGGGTTGGCCTGCCCTGGCTTGGCAACGGCTAGTTGAACAATGTCGGCTTGGTCGAATCCAAGATTTCAAGAATTTCGCTACGCATCAGCGAGGTCAAATGGTCGTACTGCGGTGATTGATTCTTGCCTTCCAGAATGTCCTGGAGCAGGACAACGACACGATCGCGAACTTCGGCGGGCAACGCGTCAAAGGCAGGCGAGTAAATCAGATAACTACAGGGATAGCGAAACAAACGTCGTTGCAGATCGAAATCGCGTAACGACCGACCGCGTGAATCGCTTGGTCCCCGCTGGGCGAATTCGACAGTAAAGGGACTGGTTCCGGCAACCGGGTCAGTCAGCGCAAACTCATCACACATCAACAAATGGTTGACAACTCGTTCCGCAGCCTTGCTGATCCGCCGGTCAGCGCTTTCACTCAGGAAATCGGGATCACGATCCAGCAGCTGATTCATGTGCTTCATTTGAAAAAGGGCTTCTCGCGTCTCATAGTTGGCCGCGGCGATCGCATTGTGCATCTGTGTTTGATGCTCCAAAACCATCAGCGCGACAATGTCACTGTGCGGAGACAAGTAGGGCTTGGTCGAAATCAGATCGCTTAGAGCCTTTAGGTTTGCGCCGGATTCCCGATCACCTCGTTCGTCATCCTCCTCGAAATAGACGTTGCCCATGTGTCGCATCTGGCCATGCGTGCCTGTCACATACCATCCACCCCAACGTTCCGAAAATGGACTGGTTTGGTCACTGGTGAATGATCCGCTACCCAAATTTGGCTGTCCGGAACGGCTAGCGAAAACGCTGCGGACTAAATACCCCGGAATGTGTTGGGTTCGACCAGAGGCATGACAAGAAAGACAATGACCACGATCGCGGGTGATGCGAGGTACCTCCTCTCGTGTCTGCTTGATGGTGTAAAAGGTTGCCCCCTGCTTTGCATCGGTGGCAGCCAATTCCAGCACCTCACCCTGCTGACACCAACCAACGTAGACGTCATCGTTAAAGTAGACGGCACGAGGCCGCCTGGGTGAAATGCGGTGCAACTGCATACTGGTTTTTGAAAAGACCAGTGTCTGAGAACTAACGGGCACGTCCAGGTGTTCCAACAACGATGCCAGATAGCCGTGTCGGTTGTCAAATTCTAACTTGGCGTCGCCAGATTCCAGCTGCCGACCAAGCACCGCGACCGCATCGTTAACAGATGCATTGTTGTAGTCGATCGGCTTGCGTTCATAAGATGCCCGCTGCGCGGCGGCGGCCGAACAAAAAATCAGTCCGGCGATGATGGGGACAACCCATCGAATCGAAATCTCATTGATGCTTTTCATCATGTTTATGCCCAGAACGCGGAGCTTGATCGATTGACCTGCAACCAAGTCCACAGAGAGGTCAAATCTGCAATTCAGCCTACAAGTTGCAATTCTACACGTCAAGGTGTAGAATAGGGCTTTGCTCGTTCAGATGGCAATGCTTGATGCTTTCCAAAACCGCCGAATACGCCCTCCGCGCGGTAGCCTGCCTGGGAAACCAAGTCGGCCAGCCCGCCTCGGCTAATGATTTGGCCGACAGGACCAAGGTTCCGCGACGATACCTGCACCGAGTTCTCCAGGATCTGGTTGCCGCCGACCTGGTTCATTCACGCTCTGGTCCCGGCGGAGGATACGAATTGAATTGCCAAACCGATCAGGTAACGATCCTGGACATCGTCAACGCCGTGGCACCGATCGAACGAATTCATCGGTGCCCGCTAGGACTGCAATCTCACAAGCGACTTTGTCCGCTGCACGCGGAACTGGATCGAGCATACGCAGCGACCGAAAAAGCATTTGGCGGCGTAACGATTCGGCAGTTGCTGGAATCGACCAGTCCAATCGTACCCCTGTGCGAAGTGGACTGATTTACCGAGCAATCTACGAAATACGCTCATTCAAATCGGCTAACAGGTCATCGATCTTGACCCGGCTTTGCTCCAACGTATCTCGGTCACGAATGGTAACGGTGTTGTCGGCTAACGTGTCGGTATCGACAGTAATACAAAAGGGCGTGCCGGCTTCGTCCTGACGACGGTAGCGGCGTCCGACCGCACCTTTTTCATCATAGAAAACGTTCATGTGTTGTTTAAGTTCGCCATAGATCCGCTTGGCAACCTCGGGCATGCCATCCTTTTTAACCAGCGGAAAGATTGCCGCTTTGACTGGCGCCAATCGCGGGTGCAGTTTCATCACCGTACGCGTTTGCATGACGCCTTTTTCATCTGGCGCTTCGTCTTCGGTGAAGGCTTCGCAAAGAAATGCCAGTGCTCCGCGATCCGCGCCGGCCGATGGTTCGATGACATGCGGAATGAATTTCTGGTTGCTAACTTCGTCACGATAGCTCAAGTCTTTTCCACTGCCGCGATGCTTCGGCTTGCCGTCTTCTCCCAGTTCAACTGTCATCGGACTGGTGGACGGATCGAGCTTGCCTTCCATATGGCTACGTAAATCAAAGTCACCGCGGTGTGCAATTCCTTCCAGTTCACCGTATTCACCTTCGGGCAGAAACGGAAACGCGTATTCGATGTCGGCGGTTCCCACGCTGTAATGAGCCAGTTCCTCGGTGTGATGCTCGCGCATGATCAACGACTTGTCGGACAGCCCCAGAGACTTGTACCACTGCAGCCGTCGGTCGCGCCAATATCCGTACCACTCTTGGGACTGATCGGGATGACAAAAGAATTCGATTTCCATCTGTTCGAATTCGCGCGACCGAAACGTAAAGTTACGGGGTGTGATTTCGTTGCGAAAGCTCTTGCCTACCTGTCCGATTCCAAAGGGGACTTTGACACGACTGCTGTCGACAACATTTTTGAAGTTTACGAAGATTCCTTGCGCGGTTTCCGGTCGCAAGAAAGTGACGTCGTCTTCGCCACCGAGTGCTCCCAGGGTTGTCTTGAACATCAAATTGAACTCACGCGGTTCAGTCAGTGTGTCCAAGCTCTTGGCGTCGGGAGCCAGCACGTCGGAGGTGGAATCCAATTTATCCAGCGTGATCGATTCGTCACCGATGGAAATTTTGTCGGCATCCTTGTTGCGGAGCTTAAAGAACTTCATGCCGCGGCGGCGTACCTCGTCAAGTTCTTGTTCGGATTCCGCCATCGTTGTCACAAAGACTTTCTTGTCTTGATATTCAACCCAGCGACCACGGATCTGATCAAAGCGGTAACGCTTCTTTGACTCGCGGCAATCGACCATGTGGTCGTGGAACAGGTCATAGTGTCCGCTGTTCTTCCAGACCTGAGGATGCATGATGATCGTGCAGTCCAAGCCGACCATCTCGAAGGTCCCCGGTGCGCCGGAAAGTTGCACCAGTTCGTTGTGACCCGCGATCATGTCGTGCCACCAGGCATCCTTCAAATTGCGTTTCAGTTCCACACCTAGTGGCCCGTAATCCCAAAAGCCCTGTACGCCGCCATAGATTTCGCTGGATTGGAACAGGAAACCACGTCGCTTGCACAGCGATACTATTTTTTCCATCGACTTCATGGCGGATCAGAAACTTGCGAGGTTCGGGTCAAGAAAATGAGATCGAACCGCAGAATGTAGAGGTTTTGCGACCACAAGACGAGGTCGGCTCGGTTGGCCTGCACCATGCCACTGGAAAACACGCCACTGGAAAACACGCCACTGGAAAACACGCCACCGGGAAAAGCCGGCTTGCCGCTGAAGATGTCGGCCGAGCTAGAATTCAGCGGCTTATGGATTCCAACCCATCAGGCTGATCAGTGCGTCGGTCAACGAGCTGACTGGTGCCGACGCTTCACTATAGGCCCACATGTTGCGGACCAGATCGGTCATCAACATGCCACTCAGACCCATGATCAACAAGATCATCATCAGCCCCACACATTGGAAAGTGCTGAAGGGTATTTCGTAGGCGGCCGTCGCGGCACCGACGGGAGCAACCGAGTCGGCGATTTCAATCGCTTCACCATCACCACCAAATCCACCCTCGTCGCCAAATCCGCCCTCGCCTCCCGCAGGTTCAGCGGCAAACACGTCTCCATCTTCCAATGGCTGCGCGTCGGCGAACGCATCGTCGGCGATTTCAACCGCTTCACCAATGGCACCAGAATCTTCGATTTCGATAACCTGCGATCCACTCTCGATGTCCGCCTCCAGGCCGACACCGGAGGGCGAGAGTTGGAACTCTTCGTCAGCCTGGAAATCGACACCCGATCCGCTCCCACCGCCGCTGCCGCTGCCAATACCGCTACCGTCGGCAAGTTCGGCACCCAAGTCCAACGCCGATATGCTGCTACCAATCAAATCGGATGGCTCACCCTCCAACGAAAGTCCGCTGTCCGATGGACTCATCAGATTGATCCCGCTCTCACCAGCAACGGACAGATCGCTGCCTAGGCTGCCACCCAAATCACTTGCCGAACTGCCCAGCACTAAATCATCATCGTCATCGGAAATGATTAGGTCATCATCTTCGAGGGCATCGTCCAATCCAGACAATTCCGAGTCGTGGATTGCATCGCCGATGCTGCTACCCAAAGCACTGTCGCCGATTCCTGACGACGCCAACACATTGTCACTATCGCCACTGATCAATCCGCTGTCTTTGTTCTCGGAGCCCAACAGATCAAGTTCGCTCAAGACCTCTGCACTGCTAGATCCCAGCGAGGCGGCATCTGCGGGTTCACTGGCCAAATCCAAATCGCTCATCAACTCCAGACTGCTGACACCACCTGAACTAAGGATATCACCACTGATCTTCGAATCGAAAGGTTTCAGCTCAATGTCGCTTCCTAAAGAGTTGACCGAACTACTACCAGTCTTCGAATCAACCTGCTCATCATCGCCGGGAATGCTCAAGTTACTCTGACTGGTATCAGCTTTCTGTCCACCCTCCGGAGCAAGCACATCAGGGTGCGACTCGGCGATCTCTTTTAGTTCTTCGTCCGTCACCGGACCTGTGCTGCCATCTTGCGGTTCGATTGCCAAATCAAGCTGTGACGAATCGTGCATTACCGCTGGCTCGTCGATTTTCAATTCAGCAGAGTCGATTTCCACCAAGTCCGATGCCACGCTGTCGAACAACAATTCGCTATCACTGGGAACGATAGCAACGTCACTGCCGTTGCTTTCCGAGGCAACCAAATTGACATCGCTGCCGCTGCCGGACTGATCGGGTTCGGTGCCAACACCGACATCACTGCCGCTACCTTCACCTTCGTTTGCTTCATCACCGCCAATCACCAGACCGCTGCCGGTTCCAATGGATGAACCGAGTCCGCTTTCGTTGACCAGGATGCCGCTCCCGCTGGACATCAAATCGGGTAGTTCATCAGCCAGCCGATCGATTTCGTTTTCGGGAAACTTCCAGCTCGCGCCATCCCGGAATCCTCGTACCTCTCCTTGGCTTCGCAGTTCTACCAACCGATCGGTTGGGATTCCTAGTTTCTTGGCGGCATCTTCCAGCGACAGATAATCGGCCATAGAGTTCTTCGGCTCCGGTCGATCTCGGCAAACGCAGAGACCATCAAACGGGGTAAAACCCTCACCGGCGTCCGATTTGGCGAATCTCTTCGGGAAGCGGCGAGGTAGCGTTAAGCTGTAATGAAAAGTCAGCGTCGATGGGACGGCTGCTGACCAGCCGGAGAGTGCCCGACCTATCGATATGATACACGGCCATCCATGATTTTTTGGTATGAACCAACGTAATTGTCTGAGTTCCCGAGCTGTCAGAATGGGAAAAACCGATCATATCGCCGGAGGCACCCACCTTCGGAAACTGATCCGGTCCCGGGAGACTGGCGATGGCCGACAGGGCAACCGCATCTTCGATGGGCTGATCGGCCGAAAATCCTCCCTCTGGCGACTGACTCTCAGCGATCACAGCGATTGCCGCGACCAATGCCAGGGTGAGACCGACACGGCCGACAATGGAGCGGGTTTTCCCGGTGTTTTGCAGTGAAAAAGCCATTGAGATTACTCGGTTGGGGGCGTGGCTGATCGGGGTTGAAAGCTTCGCAAATAGGAGACTCGGTTCACTCTACGAACAGATAGGTTTCCCTGGCAATAGAAACAGCGGCTACCAGACCTGACTGGGAAAACGTAACGATTGGATCAAGTGGACCGGTCCTGACGGTCGATCCGACAAGATGAGTGGACTCTCGATAGACAGAGGTCCGTCCTTATCGATTCCAATCCCATAGTAAGAGTGTCGACGTGAAACAGGAACATATCGCGACCGACGTTCCGCCGATGATGGAAGAGACCTCCCAGACTCTCGAAAGCGACCAGCTGAATTCGGTTGCCCCCCGTCCGGCGGGCAATTCGGTTGTTGCTGCAGTACTGGGTTCCGCGCTCTCGATCGGCTTCTACGGCGTCGTCTTGCTCGCACCTTGGCCACCGCTACAGCGATACTTTCTTGGTCACCCGGTCGCGATCGCTGCGACTTGCTTGTTCTGCTTTGCCATCGCCGTCTTGATTACCAAATCGCTGGATCTGATTGTCGCAAAGCAATCAGCTGACAACGATTCGCAACGCAGACCTATATCCGCCGCTTGGCCAGCAGACCCCCGCCGGGCGCTGGATGCAACAGAACGATGCCGGACATGTCGCCAAGAACTGGCTGACAGCGCTGGGCGAATTGCCGAAGGCCAGCCAGCAAACGCATATCGTGCGGCGATTGACAGAATTGCTAAGCCGTCAAAGCCGGCGCGGAAGCACGCGACAACTTGCGGATGATTTGCGAGAGCTTTCGGCAAGGGATGCCGACGCGATCCACGATTCCTATGGGTTCGTTCGAATCGTCGTTTGGGCGATTCCGATGTTGGGATTCCTGGGGACGGTGATTGGAATCACGCAAACCCTTGGTGGACTCGATTTCAGCAACGGAACTGCGGCCGTCGATTCGCTAAAGACCGGCCTCTATGTCGCCTTTGATACAACTGCCCTCGGTTTGGTGCTTTCGGTCGTCGCTATCTTCATTCAGTTTCCGATCGAACGTAACGAACAACGACTGCTCGCCGAAGTCGACGCCCGCGTTGGAATCCTGCTTTCGTCTCATCTGCCAAGCGACGAAGCATCTGACAACCAAACGGCGTTGATCGCTGATCTTTGTCGTGGTGTACAGGTTGCGGTCGCGGAATCTTTGGCGAATCAAACCAATTTGTGGCGTGAAACGATTGACGAAGCCCGTGGGCACTGGCAAGCGGTTCACGACCAAAACAGCAATCATTTTGCCGCAGCGCTGCAGCAAACACTGCTACCCTCGCTGGCCGACCATGCGGCGGCGATCGGCGAAGCGGCACAGTTCGCATCCGAAAAACTTGACCGACAATGGCAGCGATGCGAGGAAGCGATTCACTATCAAAGTGACAATCTATCGACCCAACAATTGGAACTCAGCAGCCAATTTGAATCCCTAACCGAAGTTCACAGTAAGGCGGGATCCATAATGACCATGCAGCGAGTTTTGGATGCAAATTTGGAACGGCTGGCCGAAACCAACCAGGCAATCCGACAAAGTGTGGAAGCATCTGCGAGCGGCGGCATGGCCGACGCGATGCGAACGTTGGCGCGTGCGGTCGATGTGCTCTCACATCATTTGGCAGATTCGCCGGATATCGATCGATCGTCTCGACAGGCGTCAGCTGACCATCGCGCAATCAAGCGACCGAGGCGCGCGGCATGACTCGGCGCCACCGCCAAGATCTCACACCTTCCCTGTTTCCGTTCCTGGCCGTGCTCGTCTGTACACTGGGGACGCTGATTCTGTTGTTGGCATTGGTTTCGCAAAACACTGCGACCGCAGCCGAGGAACAAGCCCGCGAAGAACTCAGTCAAAAAGCGCTCGCGATAGAACCAGATCTGCAACGGCCGAGTCAAAGCGAAGCCGTCGCTATGATTGACGAAGCTGGTTTTCACATCGATGCCATCGAATCGATTCGCGACGAACAAGCAGCGGCGTTGGAACAACGACGTGATCAACTAACGCATCTTGAAGATCATATTGAACGGTTGAAGAAAGATCTCGAGCGGTTGCAAACCGAAATCCAACGGGCGGTGCGCGACGGCGAAACCATGGATGTGGACGCCGCGACGCTGGTCATGCTCCGCGATCAGATCAAGAAAGAAGACTTGGAGATCGACGCACTTCGCGAACAAACCAAGAATGAAACACCTCGCATCGTCATCGTTCCGCACAAAGGACCCAATGGTACGACCCGCCGTCCGATTTATGTTGAATGCACTGCCGACGGCCTGACGATCTGGCCCGAAGGAGTCAAAATCAAGACGGAACAGCTGGAAAATCGCCGTACCAGGCGTGCCAATCCTCTGGATGCTGTCCTGCGAGTTGCCCGATTGCATGTCATGAAGGTCTATGGCGATGCTGACCCGCCCTACCCTCTGCTGGTCGTCCGCCCACACGGCACCGACGCCTACTTTCAAGCGACCGCTGCGATGCAGGACTGGGATGATCAATACGGTTACGAAATGCTGGACGATGATATTGAGTTGGCATTCGGTGCACCTGATGCGAATCTAAAGCGACGCCTGCAGGAAGCCGTGCGTCAGGCAATGGCGCACCAAGCGGATCGCCGCACATCAAAAGCGGTAACTCTTTCCGCCTCGCAACTCTCTCGCGATGGTCAGTCGCGAGGTTTTCGTGAACGTCCCGACCACGGTTACAGCGGGGGTTCCACGAGCGGACTCGGGAATCAAAGCAATTTCTCGCACCAAACCGAACGACTGAACGAGATCTATCATGATGCCGCTGAAGAACTACGCATGCGAGATGGAACCGAGGGCGGTACCGATTCGAACGAGCAAAGGGTCGCGAATTTAAACAGTCGTTTCCGTGAACCGTACAGCGGCCAAACCGACCCGCAGTCTACCGACTTGAATGCCCAGACAGGTTCGGGCGTTGCAGCGTCGAATCAAGAGAGCGAGGACGGAACGAATCCAAGCCAGGCCAACTCGAATCCTGCGGGTGCTCCGCCTGCCAACGAAGTGGGCAACCCGACGGAATCGTGCGAGAACTGCGAGAACGGCGATCGCCAGACCAGTCTGGAAGGCAGAACGCCATCATCAGTATCCCCGCCAACATCGGTTCCCGATTCCATCAACCCGCCGAATACATCGAAGACGCCACCATCGACGATGGTTCAGCGTGACGGCGAAAACTGGGCTTGCCGCGGCGCGTTGCCAGCGCCAAAGGGATCTCAATTGTTCGCGTACTCCGAGTCCAATTTTTTGAAGATCGATTCATTGTTCCAGCGACCCGCAGCGAGCGTATCCAAGTGATTCCGATCCGCGACAACTTAGACAAGGCCACACTACAACTGGCCACCATACTAAGGGATCGTATTGAACGCTGGGGTGCTGCGTTGGACAACGGGCGCTGGGAACCAAAATTGGAAGTCGAAGTGATGGATGGTGCTGTGTCGCAACTCGATCAGCTGAAGTTCTATCTGCAGGGAAGTGGCATCGAGGTCAACGAGAGGCTGTCGCGATGAATACTGGACAACGAAAACGAACGTCCCTAGGCGTTGGTCATGACGCATTCTTGGACATCGTGGCGAACCTGGTCGGCGTGTTGATCATCTTGATCGCCGTATTCAGCGGCACCTCGTCGGCAATGGTCCAAGAAGCGCAGAAAAAGGTGCGTGAAGAGTTGCTGGAGCAACCAGAGTTGGCCCCAGCCTCCGACAGACACCTTGCCAAGCTGTCCGAACTGACATCGCGGGCCGTACGAGCACATCGAGACAGCGACTATTTGGAGCGTCAAGTTGACCAATTCGACATGGAGATCGAACTTCGCAATCGAGAACGAGCCGCGCTGCTCGATCTGCAGGCAATGGCAACCGCAGCTTGGGAGAAAAAGAAGGCGGCGTTGAATCAAACGAAAGTGGAAGCCGCCAAGCGACAATCGGAGCTTGAGGTGGCACAAGAACGACTGACAGAACTACAAAGCGAAAAAGAGCGGTTGAAGAACCTTCCCGATGCGGTGGTTGCGCTGCAGCACTTGCCGACCCCAATGGCAAAGAAAGTATATGAAGATCGAATAGTCTTGCGTCTGCGCAACGACTATGTTTCGGTGGTCCCGAGTGACGCGTTAATGAAAATGATATCGAATCATGTCCGTCGTTCGATCAATGGGTCGGGAAAACCAAAGCAAACCGACGTCGTCGGTCCGATCCGTGGCTACACCGCTCGCTACTCGTTGGTGGTTGGTAGGACATCCGCGCAATTTCACGGCGCTATCTTTCAACCGATGCAGGAACCCATTGGCCAACACATCGAACAAGTCATTGCTGGAAACAGTGATATCGATTCGGAACTTGCCGGTCGCGACCCCCATTCGACTTCGATTCTGGTGTGGGTCTACCCCGACAGCTATCGCTCACTGCGAACGCTGAAGGAATACCTGTACGCCAAAGGTTACGCCACAGCAGTCCGCCCTCGCGAGACCCACGAACCAATCGGAATCTCGGTATTGGGAACCGATTCGAATCCACAATAGGATGACCCGCAAACTACTTCTTGATGCAGTAGATCCTGGCGGCGGTCCGAATCAGCAACCGGTCGCCGACGATCGCCGGTGTCGCCATGCCCATGTCATCTTCGGCCAATTCGTTGGTGCCGATCAATTCGTACTCGCGGCCGGTCTTGATAACATGGGTCTTCCCGTCTTCGTTCAGGCAGAACAACTTGCCGTCGTAAATCCAAGGCGACGATGTGAAAGCGCCTTTGGGTAGACGTTGGCGGCTATAGACTTCTGAGCCATCTTTAGCGTCAAACGCCCCCAGCAGCCCACGATCGTATAGTACGTACAGGATCCCATCGTGGGCGATCGTGGTTGGATTGTAGGGAGCAATCGTTGGATGACTCCAGGCAATCCATTCGTTACTGGTTTCGTCACCTTGCAACGAGATGTCGCCGCTGGCGCCAGGACGAATCGCATACACCGGTCGCGACTTGTCGCCGACGTATCCCGACGTGACAAATAGCAAACCGTCATGGACGTAAGGCATCGCAATCGTAATGCTGGACATCTCGGTTAGTGACCACAATTCTTTGCCATCCAGGTCGTAGGAGACGACTCGGCCCGTTGCCGGTACAACGATTTCCGTTCGCTGGTCGTTTTCCCATACGTAAGGCGTCGCCCAATTACTTTTTTCGTCGCGATCCACCTTCCATACTTCTTCACCGGTTCGTTTATCAAGTGCCAACAAGTACGACTGTTCGTCATTGTCGTTGACAAAGTACAAACGGTCGCCGTGCAAGACTGGCGAGGCCGCCGAACCCCAACCAAAGCGGGTCTTGACCGGCTCCAAATCTCGCTTCCAAACTTGTTCGCCGTTTAAATCAAAGCAATAGATGCCGACGCCCGCAAAGACAACGTAAAGATGCTCGCCATCGGTTACCGGAGTCTCCGAGGCAAAACTGTTCTTCAGGTGGATGGGAGTTTGGGGAATGCCCTGGTGTACTGTTTTGGACCAGTTGAGCGAACCGGTATCCAAGTCGAGAGACTGGACGACCCATTGATGCTCCGACGTTGGCGGCTTTGGCCGATTGCCACCAAAGTACAGACCCTTCTTCGGTGCTTCCGATTCTCCGGTGTTGATCACCGTCGTCAGAAAAACTTGGTTGCCCCAAACCACTGGTGAAGACCAACCACGTCCCGGAATGTCAGTCTTCCAGGCAACGTTTTCTGTTGTTGACCAAGTCGCAGGCAAGTTGGATCCGTTCTCGACGACACCGGTCGAATCAGCGCCGCGAAACTGGGGCCAGTTATTGTCGGCCCAAAGTCTGGAAGGTGAACCAGGCAACACCAGCAACGCCAACAACAAACTAACGATCACCAACTGTTTGGACATGAGTAAATCACCTGAAGAGAATCGCGGAATAACATGAGCGGCCTGTGCGGAGTCCGTCACGCAAACCGATAATATAGCGGAAAGGATCTTGTCTGAATTGATTGCTGGGTTTTGCTAAAAAACGATGGTTTCCGGGCAATTTCTGACGTTGCCTCGTTGGAGTAGGAAAACTCGCTTGTCGGCAACCATCGGCGCGAGCGTCAATGACTTGCCGACCAAGGAATCCGACCGAAATTCTATTGGTCGATCGGACGCGTCCCGAAGATTGCCGCTACTCCGAGGCGATTTTGCGCGCAGCCATCATCATCACTCCCCAGTCGGTCCAATCATAAAGAAATAGACGTCTGACTGGAAATCGAGCACATCTTCGCTCGCCCGTTGCTGTGTGAACGTTCCAACGATCGATCCTTGATCGGTGATTCGATATCCACCGATCGCGTAGGGGGCGTAAGTCTTGGCTGTACGTGCATAGTCGGTCCACGTCTGTCCATTGTCGCCACTGCGCAGGCATCCGATTCGCCCAGCGTCATTGCCAACGAAGTAGATCAGACCTGGTGATCCCGGCTCGGTGACGAAGAAACCGCTCAGCCCCAACAGACTGATCTGTTCTCCCCTGAACTCCGGATGACGATGCTGATCGCGTTCCCCGCTGGCCAGATCGTAACGAAGATAATGTTCGCGTGGCGGATCCGTCTGCGCCATGTACGCAAAGTGCGCTTTGCCATCCGTGACAGTCATGCTGGACAGCCAGGTATGCGAGTCAAACTCGTCGTCGGCTGAAACTCGGTCGGCCGGCCCCCTGATCGTCGGCGACAACGGGAATCTCGATTGCCTGACCTTTCCAATCGTGCCAAGAGCCCCCCTGATCCGGCGAAGACATGTGATGGATGTCCCAGTACAAATAGACGCCACGTTTCTGTGTCGTCCAGCCGGCATGCAGCTGACCCGTGTCACTTAACGCTAACAGAGGATACTGCAACACACCGTGCTGGCCTCCCTGCAGCAGATTCGTACGATATTCGACCGTTCCATCCAACTTAATGCGATTGAAAGAGTTGTTGTGAGCGAAAAAGAACAACCGCTCTCGTGCCTGGTCAAGCATCATCGCATATTTTCCGGCGGCCGCGCCGGGAATGGTCGTGATGGCTGGATCCTGAAAGTTCTTAGCCGCATCGAAGCGATATAGAAACGCATCGCCACTCTTAAAGTTGACGCGAATCAGGTAGACGTTTCCGGCGCGATCGGTTTCGAGCACCGGTGGATTGGTGGCGTGCGCCTGTTCATAGACGACCGAAAAGGTAGCGCCACCGTCGGTGCTGCGTGAGAGCCGCCAAGTCTGGGACTGATACGGTTTGTCTCGATCACGAATGTGACTTGTAAAGATGCCGTATTGGTTGGCCACGACCTTTTGGTTGTGACTCTGAAATGTCGCGTAGTGGGTCACACCGGAATCGATCTTCGCCAATCGAATCGACCCAGCGAAGTCCGCTGACTGACCGATCGCGGCGCTATCTGAATCGCCAACTGCAAAGATAAGGCTGGCCATCGCGACCAGGGTTGGCCGCAGCAAACGCCCAGGCGATATGGCTGCTGTGGGTGCGCCGATTCCTATTCGATCAAGGCTGGAATGAAATTTCATCGAGCATCCGTTCGGTTGAGCTGCATCTCTCACGCGGCTGACGGGGGCTCAAAACCTAACTGATCCGTGCCAAACTTTCCAATCATCTTTGGTCGGCACGGCACAAAACACGAGCGGATTCCGACAGGAAAGTGTCGGAACGATTCGCCGTTCCGTCGACCTAGAAAGTAGCCTCGCGTGGCAGCGTTACGCTGGATTGGATCGTCTGTCCCAGAAAGAATTTGGGCGTCACGAATGAATTTGCCGAGGCAATTGGAATCGTCACGGTCACCGTGATCGACTCGGTACTCGGCTGGATCGGGCTGGGGCTGGCAATTGCGGTGCCGCCGACGATCCTTGAGCTGACAAAAACTCCGACCAAACCGCCGCCACGGTCTACCGATTGCGGCCGTAACTTTCGTGGGCATCCACAAATTCGTCGGCGACGATCGCACTGGCCAGCGAAATGTCGCCGGCCAACACCGTTGCCCCGATGATCTCAGCTAGCTTCTTCGCTTTCCCAGTGCCGACACAACCGAGCATCTGCAGGCATTCCCGCTGTGTTGGCAAACTGGTACCACCACCGTGCGTCGCGCAAATGACTGAGGGCAAAGTAACTGAGTAGTACAGATCACCATCTTCGGTCAGATCTAACAGATTTATGCCGGCATGTGATTCAACGACGTTCGCTTCATCTTGACCGGTCGCGATGAATACCGCGGCAATCCCATTTGCGGAATGCGGACCGTTATAGGCGGACCCCGCCAACATCGCGCCAGTACTTGCCCGTTGCCGCATGCGAAACACATCGGCCGGTTCCGCGCGCATCATCCGCAACATCACTTCGCGAGGGATCGTCGCTTCGGCAATCACACGTTTGCCACGGCTATGCAGCAAATTCATATGCGAATGTTTCTTGTCGGTTTCGATGGCGCCCGACAAATGAAATCGCATGAAGCCACCTGGATAGTTATCGGCGATCCACATCATGGCTGCCCGTGTTGCTCGACTAGTCATGTTCTGACCCGCAGCGTCACCCGTGCTGTAGTTGAATCGGGTGTAGACCATCCTCGCGACAGGCCAGCGTTGAATGTTTAACAGTTTGCCGAAACTGGTCGTCGCTTCCGCTGCCGCTGCGATCGCGTCGAAATTCTGATCGATCCAATTGCTAAAGTCTCTTGCACTTCGTGAATCGTGACATTCAAACAATGGCGCTCGCTGCATGCAATCATCGATCACCGTGACCTTGACGCCGCCACTTTCCGACAACAGCCTCATACCGCGACTGTACGATGCGACCAGCGTTCCTTCGGTCGTCGCCATCGGAACATAGAACCAACCCTTGGCATGCTCGCCGTCGATTAGACATGGTCCTGCGACGCCAACAGGCATCTGCACCACGCCGAAAAAATTCTCGACATTGCCGGAAAAATCGCCCGGGTCTGCGCTGTAGTATCCGGTGTGCTGAAAATCAGCACCCGTTTGTTCGGATAGAAAATCGCGGCGCTCCGCGGCTGCTGCTTCGCTATAGTCGTCTTCGGTGCGGCGCGGAATCGGCTTTCTTTGATTCATACTTGCGTATTCTGTAGGGGAAATTGGGAACGTATCGTAGCAGGCTGACTGAAAATGCACTTCAGTGGTCAGTATGTTACTCTGCTGGTCAATCGCGATAGGACTTCAACACTTAAATGCAATACCTCAGCTACCAACTTTCGATTCTGATTCTGACGTTCGGCATGGCATGCTCGGTCGGTGATTGTCAGGTCGCCGGACAAGCAACCGGCGACGCCGGTTTGGTACAGCTTCGGGTCCTAACGTACAACATTCACCACGGTCGTGGAGTAGACGGCAAGCTGGATTTGGAACGAATCGCCAAGGTGATCCAATCGGCAGCCCCCGACATCGTTGCACTGCAAGAAGTCGATCAAAATGTTCGCCGTTCTGGTTCGGTGGATCAGCCGGCCCTGCTTGCACAACTGACCGGAATGCAGGTCGTATTTGGCGGTAACCTTTCCCTACAAGGCGGCCGGTATGGGAATGCGCTGCTGTCAAACCTGCCAATTTTGACGCATCTAAATCACAAGCTACCGAGGTTCAATGGCGGCGAACAGCGTGGAGTTCTCGATGCCCAGATCCGGCTGGGTCGAAACAGCGTGCGGGTACTGGCGACGCATTTGGATCATCGCCGTGACGACAGTGAGCGACTGCGATCTGCTGAAGACATTAATCTTATCGTTGCGCGTCATTCCCGATGGCCACCGGTAAGGCCCACAGTTCTGGCCGGCGACATCAACGCGACTCGCGGCAGTCCAGTGCTGCGCAGACTGGAGTCATTATGGGCCATCGCTGGCAGCGTCGAGCAACCAACGATTCCTGTCGAAGAACCGAAGCGCCAAATCGACTTTGTCTTTAGCTATCCCGCCGACGACTGGACAGTTGTCGATACGCAGGTGATCGACGAACGAGTCGCGTCAGATCACCGACCCTTGTTGGCAACTTTAAAACTGACCAGCGCACCGGAACAGGAAAAATCCCCTGAGTTTGACGACATTTTGCAAGCCCTTACACCGTCAGGCGAGACGATCCTGGCAGCTGATCCAAATGAATGGCAATCGCGCCGTGAACTGGTACGCCAGGCGATGCAATCGGTTATGGGATACCTGCCCTTGTTCATGCGGCGCCCCCCGCCGAAGTACGAGGTGATCGATACTGTTGATTGCGGGACTTACACGCGACAACTGATCAAGTATCGATCCCAGCCTGGTTGCGAGACTCCCGCGTACCTATGTATTCCGAACGGAATCCCGAACGATGTCATCGAAGCGCGAACAACTCCTGCGGTTTTGTGTTTACATCCAACGGACGACCGAGTGGGACACGATGTCGTGGTCGGGCTGGGGGGAAAACCAAACCGACAGTATGCCAGCGAACTGGCCGAACGCGGATACATCACCTTGGCTCCGAGCTATCCGCTGCTAGCCAACTACCAACCAGATCTGCAGCAACTTGGCTGGGAAAGCGGGACGCTAAAAGCGATCTGGGACAACATCCGCGGCATCGATCTGTTACAGTCGCTCATCAGGGTCGATCCAGAAAAGATCGGCGTGATAGGTCATTCCCTGGGTGGTCACAACTCGATCTATACGGCCGTCTTTGATGAACGAATCAAGGCTATTGTCAGTAGCTGCGGATTCGACTCTTACACCGATTACTACGATGCCGACCCGACGGTTTGGCAACCTGGAAAGGGGTGGACTCAGCTACGATACATGCCGCGACTGGCTAATTATCGAAATCGCTTGAACGAGATACCATTCGATTTTGATGAAATGCTGGCAGCGATCGCACCGCGAGACGTCTTAGTTGTCGCACCGCTGCACGACAGTAACTTTCGCGCCGCCAGCGTCGATCGAATGACTGCTCGAGGCTCGTAAAGTTTTTGAACTTCACGGGGGCTCCGCACGTCTCCAGGTTATCCATCCCGACTGTGAACACGACTTTCCAGACGAGATGCGAGAACAGGCTTATCGACTGTTCGACAGAGTCTTGAAAGGCAAGCAAGAATGAAGCTTTTGAATCGATCGGCATTCGAAACGCAAGAACGCTACGCGGCGATTGTCGGACAGGTATACTGGCCAGCTTTTCCAGCTGATCCATTCTAGATTGAATTCGCGGGGCGCAATGAAGATCCAAGACGTTCGTTTGCTGCCGCTGCGCGGTGCTACGCCTGACGGGGGATGGGACGAGAAATTTCTTGGTTCCGAGAACAACCTTCACACGCTGGTCGAAGTCATTACCGATGAAGGGGTAACCGGCTTGGGCAGTGTGTTCACCTCGGAACGATTAATCCAGGGCGCCGTCGATGTCTTACGACCTTTCTTGATTGGGGCGTCAGCATTGGATCCGACCGCTACCACCGAGAATCTGCATCAGCAATCTTTTTGGCAGGGACGGGGCGGCGCAATCACGCATGCGATCTCGGGAGTGGACATCGCGTTGTGGGACATTCTGGGCAAAACCACCGGCCAACCAATCAGCCGCTTGTTGGGAGGTCGCTATCGTGAAACGATCAAACCGTACGGTTCGATCTTGATGGATCAACCGGCCAAGCTTCGTGCATCGCTGGAAGATGGAATGCACCGCGGCTTTCGCGCCTTCAAGATTGGTTGGGGACCGTTTGGCCGGGTGGACGCTAAAACCGACGAGTCCATTGTGAAGGCAGCTCGCGATACTTTCGGCGCGGAAATCGAGTTGATGGTCGATGCCGGTGGTAGCGACGCGTTTTGGCAACATGGTTACAAATGGGCTTGGAATACATCCAAGATGTTGGCTGACTACGATGTCACCTGGTTTGAGGAACCACTGCGACCAGACGATCTAGATGGTTATGTACAAGCTAACCGAGAACTCTCCCATTCCGATCGCCGGCTGCGAGGTCTTCACGCGGCGGCAGTCGTTCCTGCCTTGGCTACAGCGACGCGCGGTCGATTATGTTCAACCCGACGTGACGAAGGTCGGCGGCATTAGTGAAGAGCATCGGATTGCACAGTACGCCAATGATCATTCGATCCTGTTTGTGCCTCACGGTTGGAACACGGCGGTTGGTTTGGCGGCCGACTTGCAACTGGTTGCGGCGGCTAGCAACGCCCGGTGGGTCGAGTACATCACGCCGGCACCCTACATCGAGGATTTGCTGCTCGAGCCGATTCAACTGACCGAAGAAGGGTTGATCGGGATTCCCGATGGGCCTGGACTGGGGATGGAATGGAATCCGGAGGGTGTCGCGAAGTTTACCGGAGGAATGCAACTCACTCCTTCGGCGATTTGACGTGACTTGGATCGACTGGCTGATCGTTTTGCTCCTCAACGGCTCGGTGATGCTGTATGGGCTATTCATTGCCCGTGGAGCCAAGACGAGTGAGGACTGGTTCCTGGGCAGGCGGTCATTGACTTGGTGGGCGATCGGGCTATCGATGTTCGCAACCAACGTTGATAACGCCGATCTGGTCTCGCTTACCGGCACGACCTACAACGAGGGTCTGCACATCATCATGGTGCACACGCTTGGCAGTTTGCTGGGCGCGAGCTTTGCCGCATTCTTCCTGGTTCCGGCGATGGCGCAAGCCGGACAGTTTACCAATGCTGAGTATCTGGAAGCTCGATTCGGACCGGCGGCTCGAGTGCTGAGCGCATTGATACAGATTCAGTATCGCAGCAGCATGCTTGGACTGATGATCTGGTCGCTGTATCTATTGCTGACTGGACTGTTGGCACTCAGCAGCAGCGTCGCCTGGATTTTGATTGTCGGACTGGTCGCATTTGCAGCGGCCTACACGTCGCTGGGCGGGTTGAAATCAGTGGTGATGACCGACGCGTTGCAAGGCGTCATCATGTTTGTTGCGATGGCCGTGATTTTTTCCGCCGTTTGGAATGCGGCTGGCGGTTGGTCCCAGATGCGAGAAACGCTTGAGGCGATGCAAATCGAACCGGCGCAACCTGCATCGGATTTGATGTACATGGGGCGCTACCGCGGAGACGACGGCAAGACTTCCCCGCTGGTCGTTGCGATCGGTTGGATCATCATCGCTTGTGGTTACTGGAGCGTGAATCACACGCAAACAATGCGTTTGGCAGGGGCCAGGTCTTTATGGGACATGAAGATGGCGGCGTTGTTTGGCGCGACGATCAGCATGCCAATCATGGTTGGCTGTGCGTCGATCGGATTGTTTGGTCGTGCATTGTTTCCGGATTTCGAATCGCCCGACCAACTTTACCCGCATATGGCCGATCTGTATCTCGGCGTTGGCCTGAAAGGAATCGTAATTGCGGGGATCTTAGCTGCCGCAATCAGCACCTTTGATTCGATGGGGTCTTCGCTATCGGCGTTGTTCACTCGAGACATCTATGCGCGGCTGATCGTCACTGATCGTGAAGATTCACACTACGTCAAAGTCAGCCGCTGGGCCACCGTAGTGATTTTGGGACTTGGTTTTGCCTATCTGCCATTCATTGGTTCCAAAGAAACCATGCTGCAAGCCTTTCTGACGTTGATTCCGGTATTCGTCACTCCGCTGTTCACGATCTATCTGATCGGCATCTTCACTCGCGCTCACGCCAAAGCGGGAATCGCCGGAATCAGCACCGGTGCAGCCTATGGCGTGATCGCATTGATTGATCGCGAAGTGATCGATGTGGTGTGGCTGCCAGCTTGGTTTACTAGTCGCTGGGCCGCACTGCCGTGGGCGATGGTCTTCACATCCGTGGGAGCACTGGCGACAACGCTGATATTGGGCAAATGCTCCACGGAAAATCATTCACTCACTAAGCGAACCTCAGCGGGCGAACCATCGGGTTGGCTGCAATCCAGTAGCAGTTCGCTGCAACCGATTCCAGACCTTCCCTTGGATCAACCGTTAACTCGATGGATCTCTCCGGAGATACTGGCGAGCGTACTGATTGCGTTGACAACCCTGATTCTCTTTACGTCTTTTTGGTGACTGAATATGACTAACCGTGCCGAAACCGAGTACCGATACGAAAAACTGACTTGGCCCGAGATCAACGATGCCATCGACATGGGCAAGGTTTGCATTGTGCCTTGCGGCGCGGTCGAACAACACGGACCGCACTTGCCGTTGGACGTGGATCTCGTCTGCCCCACGGGAATCGCCAAGGGTGCTGGGCAACAGATTCCCGAAAAGCTGCTGGTCTTGCCGATCATTGCTTACGGCTATACCGGTCACGTCATGGACTTTCCGGGCACGATCAATAGCGACTACCAAAACTTCATGAATCATGTGTTGGATGTCACGCGTAGCCTGGCCTATCACGGGTTCAAGAAGATCATCCTGCTGAACGGCCATGGATCGAACATGCCAAACCTGAACTTGGTTGCGCGGCGAACCAACTTGGAAACCGACGCGGAATGCATTCTGGCCGCTTGGTGGGATTTGCTTAGCGTCGACAAAGACTTTATGCCGAACTGGCGTGAGAGTAAGTTTCCTGGCGGCTGCGCCACGCCTGCGAACTGGAGACGTCGCTGTATCTCTATTTGGATGAACAAAACGTGCGCAAGGACAAAATCAAGAATGGGACGGTTTCGTTCAATGAAGAAAACAGCCCTTTCAACTATGTCGACCTGACTTGCCAGGGACCGGCAACGATCGTGTCGTGGACCAGCAGTTACTCTGACTCGGGAGTGCTGGGTGAGGCCGAATTGGCAACTGTCGAAAAAGGAAAAGCTGCCTACGACGAGGCCGTCAAGCAATTGGTGCAACTTGTTAGTTGGTTTAAAGATCGCCCCAAGGATCCGCGTCAAAGCCACCACCGCAATCCACCAACGATGCCGATGCCGTGGCGCCAACAAACCAGCTAGTGCATCGCTGGAAATCGGCGATGACGTGAATCGCAAAACAGGCTAGCTGAACCGCGGTCGACAACGCCACGATGCGTAAAAGTAGTAGAGCGGATGAATCAGGGATACTAGCAACATCCAAATCGGCGGATTCGGATAGTACCACAACATTCCAAACATGATCGCAGCCCAGATCGCAGTTCCGGCGATGATCGAACGTCGCCAAAGTTTTGGAGCCAGGTTTGGATAAATCGTCCAAACCGGCGAAACGGTAAGGACGGATAGTGCCCACAGCATGATCGCCGACATCCAAGGACTGATCAATGTGCTGAAGATGCCTGCATAGAAAGCGAACGCGTTCCAATAGGAAGGAAAGCCACGAAACATTCCCTGTTTTTCATCTTTCGCTTCCACGTGCGCGAAGCCCATCAAGCTGGCACCCATTGCCAAGATCACTGTGGGTCCCGTTCCTGCCGGCAGCCAGTCCATCCGCCAGATCAACATCAATGGGACGAACGCAAACGTCAGGTAATCCAACAAGTCGTCAATCGTCCGGCCGTCGATCGTGGCTGCATAGCGTTTGACATTCAGACGTCTTGCCAACGGTCCGTCCAACGCGTCGATCAATGTCGCCAGCAAGAGCCAGCAAAAAACAATCGTCGGATCACAGTCCGCCTTGAACATCTCGTGCATTGCGAGCGCCGTGGGAATGATTCCCGATGCGGTAAACAGATGCACGCTGTAGGCGGCCACCCGTCGCAGTCGTTCGTTGTTGTTAGGCCGTGTCATTGGTGGCGAATACTGTAAAGATTGCTCCGTTCATTTTGGGGCGGCAAGTCAGTGTCGGATGTCATCGAGACAATTCATTTAAACTAGGGAATACGATTTAGCGTGTAGTAGGCGTCTGGATGTAACAACGACTCGCCAGATCGACTGCGGACTCCGGACGCCAACAGTTCGTGCACGAAATACTCGCGCAATCCATCCACGACCAACCGGACCCGCAATCCATCAGCTGACACTTTCGACTTGCGAATTTTTAATACCCGCTTCAAGATCTCGTCGCTGCCATAAGTTGCGTGATAAGTATAGGTATGGCTGCTAATCGAATAGGATGCCAGATCTTCGCCAGTCTTGGGATCGACTGGTTTGGTAAAGACCAACTCGAAACCGTCACTTCTGGCCCGCATTTCCTTGATTTCGAACGGTACCTTTCCTGTCCAAACCAATCGCTGGAGTCCATAGGACGACGAACCCAAACTGCTCCAGCCGCGATTGCTCAGTCCGACCAACATGCTTCCGTCGGGCCCCTGCGCCAATCGAATGACGGCTGACGCAAAGCCCTCACGAAATGGAAAACAAGCTCCCTGATATTCGCCACCAACTTTTTCCAGAAAAACGCGGCTGACCGACGACAGTGTGAATTCACCTACGAACAACTGGCCATCAAAGGGCCCAAACTTGCCTCCACTATCGTCCAGCATGATATCGGTACTCGACTGACCGACCTTCTTGTAGGGAAACCAGACCGCTGGTGGCTTCAGTTGTGGCATACGCTGGAGAGCATCGGGCAACGGCACTCCATTCGGTACGCTCGTGATATCTTTTATCGGTGAATTGGGCTGGTTCATTGATGCCAGCGATTCGGGATGATGAAAGAAAGCACCACGGCGCATATGGTGCAACGAATTGGTCCCCACCCAGTTGCCCTGCTGATCGGTATAAAACATATCGCCGGCGCGGTTGGCACCCAGTCCGCTTGGTGAACGCATTCCAGCGCACACTGGGATCAGGGTTCCATCTGGTGTGATCTTCATTCCCCAACCTCGCCAGAGCGACTGGGAAACCCCGAGCGTTGCGTTAGTGATCAGCCGACTTTTTTGACCGGTCCCGAAGCCCATTCCGATGTTCAAAGTAATCCACAGATTGCCCTCTCCATCGACCGCCGGACCGTAGGCATATTCGTGGTAGTTCCCGGTTGTTCCCCACCCCTTGGCAACAGCCAAGTATTCATCGGCCACCTGATCGCCATCGGTGTCACGGATCCGAGTCAGTTCTGAACGCTGAGCGGTATAGAAAGCTCCGTCGCGATAAGCCAGCCCCAGGGGTTCATGCAATGCACCAGCGAATCGATGGTAGGTGACGTTCGACGGCGGTTCTTCGTAGACGCCGTCAAGAATCCATATTTCTCCTTTCCTGATCGCCACAGCGACACGCCGATCATCCAGCGGGGCAATCCCGCTGACTTCCAGAACCAGATCATCTTGGGACGGCTTCCAAAACTTCGATCGTGACTCCGTGTCGGCTTTGGATGTCGCGATCGTGACGATGCGATAGTAATCGCTCTCGTCGGCGGCGATGCTTGAAGTCAGAAGTGCCGCAACCACAAACAGGAACGCGGAATTGCGTCGTGGCGAATCAACGATCCGATCGGTCCATATCGCGCGTAGACAGTTCATGTATCTGCTTACCACTGGTACCTCACAATGATCTCTGACGTTCCCGCTAGATCGATCGGAACCATCCACGTTGCTACGGCATCAAACTTTTCGATGGCCGATTTGCCGGTCGAACCTTGCTCCATTGCAACTTGGATGCCCGCATCGTTTCTGAATTCGGCATCTGAAATACGCTTCAAACCAGGTCCAGCAAGGGCGCGAAACCAAACTTGCTTGGGTTCACCATCATTTGCCAGTGACAACGTACGTCGAAAACCAACAGATTCCAACGGTTCGAATCGATCCTTCACCTCGACGCTGTCGAACCGGTACAAGAATGTCGGCACGCCATTCGAATCGATGCGGTAACCACCAAACTGGTATTCGGGCGGTTTCACCCGATGGCGACAGGGCGAAGGCACCGGCGACGGGAAAATTGACTACGTCGCTGCCCAACGGTTTGGCGGGCGGGGTGAATCGATTGAACCAGGTCCCATGCGCATCAAGAAAACGTCCTTTCCAGAACTGGGCGATGCGAACGGACTCCGCATCGAAAGCCAAATGAAGCTGGTCGGGAAAACCAACCGCGATTGCTTGGGGACCTGCATGTTCCATGAAAGTCCGCAGTATGATCGGCCTTTGCTCGGGGACCAATTCGAAGTCATGTGCCCTGCCCTGCTCTATTTTCGCGGGCATTCCATGCTTGTTGATTTCTTTCAAATAGACCCAGAGCGAGGCGATCTGTTGATCGACGTTGCCTGACAACACATCGGGGCTTGAACTCTGGCCGTTGCGAAAGAAGGTGGGCATCCGAGTTCGCTGCTTTAGGCCAGCGGGATCGAGCAGAAAAGCGCGAAACCATTCGGGTCGGACTCTCTTATCAATTTCGGCTAGATCGATACCGACTACCCCGGGCAATCGCTCGCCCTGCAACGGATGACATTGTACGCAACCGAGATCAAAAAGCGTCCTGCCTGCCGGGCCAGAAGATTTTGTTGTGGCAAATGTTTCTGCGTGCGCGGTTTCTGCGTTCGCGGTCTGAAGATCATCGGCTATCAGGCAATCAACCAGTGAATCGGATGCGCTGCCGAAAATTGGCATTCGAGTCTCTAGATAGGGCCGAACATCCCCTTTGCCAGTCAAGACATTCTTCAGCCAAGTGTTGGTCAACTTCCGACCAACACCATCAAGCGGCGGCGGAATCCGTCCCTCATCACCGAGGTCAACATGGTCAACGGTTTGAAAAAACTGCCGTCGCCGCAGTCCAACTCCACCAAGATTGTTGCGCTCGTGACAGGCATAGCAATTCAATTGCATCATTCGATGTTGCACGGGGTCGTCAACCTGTGGATCGGCGATCGCCTGTCGAATGGCCGATCGTTGTGAATCGTCCAGTGTGTAGTGCGGCAGTCCAGTGCGAGCTTTGCCAATACAACTCACGTCCGCGGCAGGGTCCAGATCAACAAGTTTTACCGTCGCTGTCGTCTTCCCAACGCCTTTCACTTCATGGCAGTTTACGCAGCCGATTTCCTGAAATAGCCTGCGACCAGTAGCGATCAGATTCGCATCGCTTGACCTCGCAGTGGGATCTGGTTGATCTGTCTGATCTGCTAGTAGGTAGGCCGCAACATCGGCAGCCTCGTCGGGCCTCAATTTCAAACTGGGCATTCGTCCGTCAGGCCGCACGGCCAGTGGATCCAGCACAAAGTGAGTCAGCGATTGAGGGCTGTACTTTTCATGCAACTGCGGATGGGGAACCGATCCTAGCGGCTCGACTGAAGAGACGATGCCGAGTTCTTCCAATGTATCCTCATCGAACTGCGATCTTGTTTGACCGTCTGTTTGACCGTCGGCGCGCGGTTCATGGCAGGCGACGCAACCGACTTGGTGATACAGTTCCTCACCCCGGCCAGCGTCGCCTTTGGACCAGAACTCTCGTGCGATTGGAGTGCTAGCCGTCGAATTCAACTTTGGATAGGGGTTTTGTTTCGTGGTCAGAAACGCAATCAAAGCAGTGATCGCATTCTGTTTTTCGGCGCCATCCCAGCCAGCGAACATATCGGGCATCGTTGTGCCCGGCTTTACGTGCTGAGGCGATGACAGGAACTTCTTGACCCAGTCCCCGCTCAACCTTCGCCCCGCGACATCTAGGATCGGAGCCGACTTCGCATTCAGGTTGCTGCCGTCGGCAGGGTGACAGGCGGTACAGCCAAGTTCGGTTAACAGCAAACGGCCAGCTTCGATCGGCTGACTCTCTGCAAACCGATCATAACCGGCAACAAATGGTGGTGCGGCGCGGACGCTCGCAACGGTGACCACGAGTACAAAAAATGTCGAGATTCGTCCGATCAAGTTGCGATTCCGATTACCAGAACGGCGGGAGTTGGAAAGGTAATTCGGCAATGTTGCGCCGACCCGAAGCCCAGAATACACTAATTGCAGCAAACGCGATTTCACACTGTCTGTATTCAGATTGGTTTCTTTTCGCGTCAATCCGTGCGGCTCTACTCCGCTTGCGACTCTGTGGAATGAAAATTCCTTTCGCTTGGAAGTTTGCAAAACCAGTCAACATCGGCCCGATCGCGTAGAAACCTGCTGCTTCGTTGCGGCCCAAGTAAGGTGGCGCACTACCAGCTATCGGCTCGATCGCTTCTCACCGCCCGTTGCTTCCGCCCGTTGCTTCCGCCCGTTACATTCTTCACAGTAAGAAATCGATACAAGCCTGCTCCCGCATAAATTTATATCGCCATCTTGGTGCCGCGAGTGGTGTTGCACGCTCATCGATTCATGTCGGTCGCATGGTCGCCGTAGAATCTCCTGACCATTCTTAACACGAACGCCAGCAAACTATAGCCAAACCGGAATGGGGCTACATCGATCGAGCGATCGTTGCAGCATTCTCGGCCGCCGAATTCTCGACACTGGCGACCGCATCTGGGTCGGCGAGCGTAGGTTCGACAATCACATTGTGAATCTCCGTGAAACCAAAAAATCCCAGGATGTGATCCAGGTAGGGTTTCTGAAAATCGATAGCCTGCAGTTGGTCGTTGCTACTATATTCCCCGCCCCGCGCATAAACGACCGTGATCGGTTTTCCAATTACAAGTCCCGCGTAACCGCTCTCCGGTGAAAAACTAAACGTTTGGCCTGGCTGCGCATCACGTCGATGTAGTGCTTCAGCTTGTAGGGGATGCCAAAGTTCCACATCGGTAGACTGATCAGGTATTTATCCGCTGATTTGAATTCGTCGCAAACATCGACCACAGCTTGCCAGGCTGCTTGTTGTTCCGAATCAAAGTCTTGGCCGTGCAATACTTGGTACTTTGCATCGATTGTGTTGCCATTAAATTCCGGTAGCTGCTTCTCCCATAGATCCAATTCGACAATCTCGTCGTCCGGATTCGCCTCTCGGTAAGCATCGAGAAATGCTTTGGCAATGCGAATCGACTTGGAGCGAGATTTGCGGGGTGAGCATTCGATGCAAAGCAATTTCGTCATTATTTTCATCCTTTGATAATTTGAAAGTTCATCGTGCGAAGATTCTATAGAATCAGAAAAGGTATCGCCAAGTCGATGACCTACAAGGCAACCGATCGGCGAAGCAGAAGCTCAACCGAGATCGAACAACAAAGCTTCGGTCGGCTTGTTCGCCGCTACATGCAACTCTGTGGCACGACTGGAAGCGATCGCATCGCCAGCAGTGAGGGTCGTTCCGTTGACGATTAATTCGCCGCTGGCCACCTGCAACCAAGCGTGCCGGTTGCGCTCGAGCGTGTAGTTGATCGACTGGCCCGGTAGCAGCTTGGTGGCGAAGATCTTGGCGTCCTGTTGAATCGCGACCGCCGCTGTGGTCGCGTTGGGACCGGCGATTTGCGTCCACTGATTCTCCTTGTGGTCGTCGGCGACTCGCTTCTGTTGATAGCGAGGTTGAACACCACGCAGCGCTGGCTCGATCCAGATCTGCAGAAAATGATTCGAAACATTCTTCGATGGGTTGTATTCGCTGTGTTGAATCCCTGTGCCGGCCGACATCATTTGCACATCTCCGGGAGTGATGATCGAGCCTCGACCCGTGCTGTCACGATGCTGTAGCGAACCGTCCAAGACATACGAAATGATCTCCATGTCTCGGTGTGGATGTGTGGGAAATCCACGACCGGCCGCGATTTTGTCATCATTGATCACCCGCAAGGACCGAAAGCCCATGTGCCGCTGGTCGTAATAGCCTCCGAACGAGAAAGTATGGAAACTGTCGAGCCAGCCCAGATCGGTGTGTCCTCGTTCAGCTGCTTGCCGAAGGAGCAAACCGGGATCATCATCGTCCGCTGCTGACAAGCGTCGCGGTGACGCGGCAACATGAATCAGGCCGGCGGTGGTGATTGAGAGCATGCTTCGTCGTGAGTTCTTCATTTTTTTGTTCCCTTCCTCATTAAATGCGTACCAGCTTTCGTCGAATCATCGATCGATATTGGCATTCTGCATCGGCTCAAACGCATTACATGTAAACCAATTGGCGAAAAAACATTGCTTAGTCGGAAATGGCTTTGCGCACACGAGCCAACGTTTTGATCAATTGGGAGAGTTCTTTGTCTGGCAGATTGCCCATCAGACGTTTGTGAAGCTCCATTAATGGCGCATCAACTTTCTTTAGCAAACTCTTGGCCGCCTTGGTCAGTTCGATCAGGAACACGCGACCGTCGTCGGCGGATCGTGACTTTTCGACCCAGCCTTGTTCGATCAATTGATCCACCACCCGCGTGATGGCGGGAGCCACCTGAATCATCCGATCTGCGATCTCCAACATGGGCATCGGCTCACCCTGGCCACGGAGAATTCGCAAGACGTTGTATTGGGACGGCGTCAATTGGTGCAAACGCAATAGTTTGGCGAGCCGATTCTCTAGCAAGTCACTAGTCTTCAGCACGCTCAGCATCGCTTCCTGCTCGATGGAGTCGAAGCCCCGCTGCTTCTTAAGTTCGTCCTGTAGTTTGCTTGCCACCATCATTGGCCCTCGGACAATGTCGTTGATGCATATAGTTTACATGTAAATTATTTGCCTGTCAAGGCGCATTTTCGAGTCTGCTCATGGCAATTCAGGCTGAAACAAGAACCGGGCCAGCCCGGAAGTACGATTCCTCGGTCCCAATCGGCTGAAGCTCAAGTGATTGCCTACGCTAATCGTGTCTTGCCATCACGCTGGACTGTTACTGCTCACTGAGGTACCGATGGACGCACGAGACAGCTAAAGAACCGTCGCCCGTGAAATTGCCGATGGCATGATTCGCTACCAGACACTCACCGTCAGGTCCACGCTCGACAATCCGGACCTCGCCCGAGGTGATGACATAGAAGGGGTAATCTTTATGGCCCTGATAAATAGGTTCTTCCTAAGGTGAAAAAGTCATCAAATCGCCGATCGATGCAATCGCGGCAAGCTGATTTTGGTCGAAGGAGGGAAACGCGGAGCACCCAATCGGTTCTGTGGCCGTCAAAGGACTACACAAGGGCAAAGAACTGTACGGTTGGGCGGCCGCAATCATGGCGCACGACAACGATGGAAGAGGAAACGGTTGGTACTGGCACGAAAACCTTAGCACGAAAGACGGCCGAAATCCCGTCGCGGCCGGAGTTGGGCATCAGCTCTGTGTCGGTTGTCACTCGACAGGCAAAGATTTTGTTCGGAGTGCCTCGATCAATCGGGTCATTCACTTTCAAATCCAGACGGCGATTGTAATGAAACCACCGGTGCGGCCGATTCCCATGCCCGCGTTGTTCCTTGATGCCAAATTTGATACCGCTGGGGTCGCTGTATTCCGGTGTTGCTATCCTCGAATCCGCTGATGGAACTTCCTTGATTGCATCGGGAATTGACTGATGAATCGACAGAGCAGAGACTGCATTAGGGAACCGCCGTAGGTTCCTGGCCACCAAACGATCTACATTCGGGATGCCAGTCAGTTGCGACACACAATAGCGACACACGCCGTATGCGTGATTGCAGCACTCTGCTCACAACTCATCGGCGCACGGCTACTTAGAGCCGAGTCAGCTAGACGCCCCAACATTGTGTTTATTTTGGCCGACGATCTCGGGTACCGCGAACTCGGATCTTTTGGACAAAAACTGATTCGAACGCCTCATCTAGATGAACTGGCAAAGCAGGGAATGCGACTAACCCAGCACTACAGCGGCAACGCGGTTTGCGCACCTTCGCGGTGCGTGTTGATGACGGGCAAGCATCCTGGTCACGCGGTTGTACGCAGTAACAAGTTAACGCCGCCTGAGGGTCAGTATCCGATCCCGGATAGCGAAGTCACTTTGGCCGAACTGTTTCGTGATCAAGGCTACGTCACCGGCACGTTCGGCAAGTGGGGACTGGGGGGGCCGGAGTCGGAGGGCCGACCTTTGAAACAAGGCGTCGATCGTTTCTTTGGCTACAACTGTCAGTCGCACGCGCACAGCTACTATCCATCCTATCTGTGGAGCAACGAACAACGGATCAACTTGAACAACCAGCCACCGATCCCTGGCCATGCGTCGTTGAAATCTGGTTCCGACAAGACGGATCCACGCAGCTACGACATCTTCAAAGGCCAAGACTATGCGCCTGATCGGATCAACGCCGCGGCGTTGGAGTTCGTGCGAGACAACCAAGATCGACCATTCTTTCTGTACTACCCGACCGTCATTCCTCATGTCGCCCTGCAAGTTCCCGACGAAGAACTGAAACCATACCTGGATCTCGATTGGAACGACCCACCATTCACCCGTGAGCAAGGCGGCGGATACACGCCCCACTTCACACCTCGCGCCGCCTACGCCGCAATGATCACGCGAATGGATCGCTACATCGGAAATTTGTTGCGAGTGCTAGACGAGCTTAGCTTGACGAACGACACACTGGTGGTGTTCAGCAGTGATAACGGCACAACTCATTTAGGACACGAAGTGGACTACAAGTTCTTCGACAGTGTCGGTGAGTTGCGTGGCCTGAAAGGCTCGCTATACGAAGGTGGTGTGCGGGTCCCCACCATCGTGCGCTGGCCCGGCAAGATCAAGGCGGGTTCGACCAGCGACCGGGTCAGTGGGTTCGAGGATTGGATGCCAACGCTGATGGAGGCGATCGGAAAACCGGAATCTGTCCCGAAACAGACCGACGGGATTTCACTGTTGCCCACGCTGCTTGGCCGTGACCAACCCGAACGAGCCTATCTGTATCGCGAGTTCCCAAGTTATGGTGGCCAGCAATCAATCCGCGTGGGCGATTGGAAAGCGGTCCGCCAAAACATGAACAAAGGCGATCTAAGCGTTGAACTTTACGACATCGCCGAGGATATCGGTGAACAGAGCAATGTCGCCCGAGATCATCCGCAAATCGTGATTAGATTGGCCGAGATGATGGAGCAAGTGCGAACGCCATCGGAAACTTTTCCCTTGCTGCCGTTTGATCAGCCTTAGCGTGGGATTGGCTTGCAGGGAACCTCGCGAGAGCGTCTTCAAGTTTCGGCTTTTGAGCCGATTTCTTGTTTGGCCCAGGCGGCTGCGCCCAGCACTCCTGCATCGTCGCCCAGTTTTGCTGGAACGACTTCGAAACAATCGGCATAGGCGCCGATGATATGCTTGCGGGCCGTCTTACGGACCGTTCCGACGATCAATTCCTCCATCGCTTCTACTAATCCACCGCCCAGAACAACTTTGTCGGGTGCCAGCAGGTGGACGATGTTCACAACCGCGATACCGATCGCCTCGGCCGCAGATTCAACCAACTCCTTGATCACCTTGTCACCGTTCTCGATCGCATCAGCGAGTACCCCGCTACGGATCTCGGCGAGATTGGTCCCGGCCTTCTTGAACAGATGAGGCGCGTCGCCGCGATATGCGGCTTTGGACGCTTCGGCGGCGATCGCCAAGCGACTTGCTTCTGCTTCGACGGTTCCGGTCAATCTGTACCCAGTCGATCGTGTCCCGCCGCTGATTCGGGTGTGTCCGATTTCCATGCAACTGAGTCCGCCCCCGGCGAAAATACGCCCCTGATAGACGCATCCGCCGCCAACGCCTGTTCCGGGGAAGATCCCGACAACACATCTCGATCCCTTGGCTGCACCAAACTTGTATTCGCCAAACACGCCGGCATCGACATCGTTCAGCACAACCGCCGGACAATCGAAACGCTTCTTCAGATAACCGGCGACATCGACGTCATCCCAGCCCAAGTTAGGTGCCATGGTGACGCGTCCCTTATCCAAATCGATTGGTCCCGGACAGCCAATACCGATCCCAGCAATCCGGTCTTTGGACAGCTTACATTCGTCCAGCAGTCGATCGACGGTACCGCCGATCCGATCGATCCCCGCATCACCCTTTTCGCCACCGCGCGTTTTGCGTCGCTTGCGGCCAATGACCTTCCAATCGGGGCCATAGGCAACCGTCAACATTTTGGTGCCGCCAAGATCGAACCCGATCCAAACATCCTTTTGATTCACCTGATTCATCGTCATTTCAATCCTTACTGAACTGCACTTTTGTTTGGCACCACGCCCACCCTGCCGAAAGAATCAGCGAAAAGTTGCCGAAAACAGACTCCAAACGATCGAGAGGATCAACCCGCCATAGGAACATTCCCAATCATTTCGACTAAAAAGGGAGCACTGACGGCTGGTCAGCTGTAAACTGATAGGTGGCGTAAATCAGACGATTGCAAATCTGGATTTGCGAACTCCTGGGGTCCGTCTAAATTATTCGTTAGCCGAATATCGCCCCCCTCCACTCCCCCCCCCGCCCTGCTCTACCCCCAGTCGAGCTTCAGATTCTCCTTCGTATGATCAAACCCATTTTGAATCGTTGGTCCCAACTGCTAGGCCCGTTTGTCGTTTGCTTGGGCGCGTTCACCGGTACCAGTGACGCGACCGACCTGGTGGCGCCAATCAATGAGCGATTTGCTACCGCCGATGCCGAAGCGGCGCCCGATTTCCAGAAACATGTTGTTCCGCTGCTCGGTCGCCTGGGTTGCAATGGGCGTGCCTGCCATGGTTCGTTCCAGGGACGCGGTGGACTTCAGTTTTCACTGTTCGGTTACGACTTCAAGGCGGATCATCAAGCGCTGTTGGAAGCGGGAAGCGGCCGCGTCGATTTGGATGACATCGATGAAAGTCTGATCTTGGCCAAACCAAGCAATGCCGAAGCCCACGAAGGGGGCAAGAGGTTCGACCAGGGATCTTGGCAGCATCACGTGTTAAGACGTTGGATCGAAGCGGGTGCCGAGTTCCGTCCCAATCAACTGCAAGCGTTACGGCGACTTGAAGTAATACCAAACGAGATCCAGTTCGAATCCGCCGATGCCAAAGCGAAGCTGACCGTGATTGCTCATTGGGAAGACGGAACAGCAGAGGATGTCACACAGTTGAGCCGGTTTCACAGTAACAATGACGCGATCGCCACGATCGATGAATCTGGCCAAGTCAGCGCCGCCGAGCATGGCGATACCCATGTCGTCGTATCCTACGACAATGCGGTGGTACCGATTCAAGTGATCCGACCATTCGAGAACGAAGCTCCATCGAACGCGTCTAGTTTGGCTCACCCAATCGATCAACTTGTTCAAACCAAATTGGACAAACTCCGAATCACTCCATCCGGCCGCTGTAGCGACGCTGATTTTGTCCGACGCATCGCCCTGGACATGACCGGCATTTTGCCTTCCAGCGAAGTGGTTCGTAATTTCCTCGCAGACCCATCGCCTGAGAAAAGAACGGTGCTGATCGATCAGTTGCTTGATTCGCCTGGGTACGCTGCCTGGTGGGCGACTCGATTCAGTGACTGGACCGGCAACAACGCAGAACAATTGAACAACGTTTTGCCGATCCGTGACGCCGCCAGCCGATTGTGGTATCAGTGGCTGCGAACTCGCATTGACAACAACATGCCGTATGACGAGATCGTTGAAGGCATCGTGACCGCCCAAAGTCGCCAGCCCGAGGAAAGTTACCTGGACTACTGCAAAGCGATGACGGAGGCTTGCAAACCGGGCAACGAAGACCTGTTTGCGGCCCGTGACGGACTACCGATGTATTGGAGTCGCCGCGACTTTCAAAAGCCGGAAGATCGAGCAATCGGGTTTGCCTACACCTTCTTGGGCGTTCGAATCGAATGCGCTCAATGCCACAAACATCCCTTTGACCGCTGGTCCAAAGAGGACTTCGGAAACTTCGCCAGACTATTCTCACCGATCCGCGCGAATGCCAATGCGGTCGCTCCCGACGCCAAAGAAGAGCGAATGGAGCTGATCAACGCGATCGTTGACGACCCCGAATTGAAAGGCGGCAAATTGCGTCGATCACTGTACGCCGCTGCCAAGGAAGGAAAAATAGTTCCGTTCAGCGAACTGCTCGTAAACACGCAGGCGATCAAGGCCAGGGCCAAAAAAGCGGCAAGGAAGAAAGGCGGGAAAGCGCCAATGCGAATTCCGTCCGGCAAGATCTTAGGGGAATTGGACAAAGTTTCCCTTGAATCAGATACCCGCCCAGCATTGATGGAGTGGTTGCGTTCACCCGACAACCCGTACTTTGCCAAAGCCATCGTCAACCGTGTCTGGAGCAACTATTTCGGGATCGGAATCGTTGACCCCACCGACGACATGAATTTGGCCAACCCGCCCAGCAATGCTGCGTTGTTGGACCATTTGGCGGCTGAATTCATCAACCACGGCTACGATTTGAAGTGGTTGCATCGCTGGATCGTAACGAGCGAAACGTATCAGCGAAGCAATCAAACCAATCGATCCAACGCGTTGGATCGTACAAACTTTTCGCGCCACCTGCCGCGACGGCTACCCGCGGAAGTTGTCTACGATTCGGTCGTGCTGGCGACGGGATCGAATCGAAGGGCAGCCGAATTGCGTGACCAAATGAAGGAACTGGCGATTGCTGACGGAATTCCACGCCGTCGAAATCAACGTGATTTTGCACTGACGGTTTTCGGTCAATCGATTCGTGAATCGAATTGCGACTGTGATCGCAGTGATAGCCCCAGCATGTTGCAATCGATTTACCTGCGCAACGACCGCGATGTCCACACGCGCCTTACCGCTCGCGACGGCTGGGTGATGGAAGCCTGTGCCTCGATCGGTGCGATGGGGCCAAGGCAAGCCAAGAACTCGCTAGACGATGTTGCGGAACGCAAAGCGAACGCAATCAAAGATCGATTTTTGGAACGGCTACAAAAGTTCAAAGCTCAGACGGAAGATCGCCGGGCAAAGTTGCAGCCTCAAATCGAGCGTGATCGTAATCGGATCGCCGAAAAACTAAAATCGCTTGGTTATCGAACGCCCAAATTGGAGCGGTTGGTCAGTGATGAAAATCCCTGGCGAAAACTACAACCGCGCAAGGTGGTGAAACCTGCGGAGCCGACGCAATCAATCGAGGAAATTGTTCAGGAAGCCTATTTACGTACCCTCAGCCGGTTCCCTGATCCCGAAGAAACCGAGATCGCAGTCGCCTACATCCATGATTCCAAAACGGACGCCGAAGGAATCGAGTCTCTGCTGTGGGCACTGATCAACACCAAAGAATTCATCATCACGCATTAGGTTGCCACATGACCTTCAATCGAACCTGCGACGGCATGAATCGTCGCGACATGCTACGAGCGGGAACGCTGACATTAGGCGGCTTGACCCTGGCCAAATACACACAGTTGGCCGCCGCCGGCGCGCTGGATAGTGCACGAGCCAAACGAGCAATCTTCATTGAACTTCCAGGTGGTCCATCCCACCTGGATACGTTTGACATGAAGCCCGATGCGCCCAATGAAATTCGCGGATCTTTTGATCCGATCGACACCAATGTGCCGGGTATCCGGATTTCCGAGCACCTGCCGAAGCTGGCCAAAGTTGCTGACAAGTTCGCGATCTTGCGCGGCGTCAGCCATACGCTGGCCGCGCACCGCTTAGGTCGCGAGTACATCAATACCGGCAGCAAGCCGATTCCGGCGCTAGAGTATCCTTGCTATGGCTCGGTGATCGCGAAAGAACGGCCCAGCGAACAAGAGATCCCAAGTCATGTTGCCATCCCGCGCAGTAGTCAAGGAGCCGGTTTTCTGGGCATTCGCTATGCCGCGTTGGAAACCAATTCGACACCTCAGTTCGGCAAACCTTATTCCGTACGTGGGATCTCGCTGGCCGACGGCATTGGAGTCGATGAGGTGGAACGCCGCCAACAGCTATTGAAGAAACTTGATCGCCGATTTGCGAATCTGGAAAAGGACGACCAGCTCTTGGAAGGCCTCGATCAATTTGGCCAGCAAGCGCATTCGATGATCATGTCGAATCGTGTCCGTGAAGCGTTTGACATTGGCAAAGAGAATCACAGCTTCGCTCAACAGTTTGGTGAAGATTCGTTTGGTCAAAGCTGCCTGTTGGCGCTGCGATTGGTCGAATCCGGAGTTCGCTTCGCCAGTGTTCAACTGGGCGGTTGGGATACCCATATCGACAACTTCACAAAACTGAAAACAAACAATCTGCCGAAACTGGATGCTGGTTTAGCGGGATTGTTTGCCGGCCTGGAACAGCGCGGACTGTTGGATTCGACGACGGTGCTGGTAACCGGCGAATTTGGGCGGACGCCGAAAATCAATGACCGTAGCGCCGAGGGTGGTCGCGACCATTATCCACGCTGCATGTTTATGTTGATGGCTGGCGGCGGCGTGCGAGGCGGACAAGTGATCGGCGAAAGTGATGACACCGCCGCCGGTCCACGCCACGAGGGATTCTCGCCCGACGACGTTGCGGCCACGTTCTATCACACCTTGGGAATTGATCCGTCGCTGGAATACGACAGCAACACCGGTCGGCCGATCAAACTGGTCCGCGATGGGACCGTCATCGAACAACTCTTTTCGTAAGCAGAGGGTGGCGCCTGACCTGATGGATAAGATTCCGGTCATCGACATTTCCGCCCTCGTTGGCCAGACGGCGGAAACGACGTCGGTGGCGGAGCAAATTGGAGACGCCTGTCGCCAACGCGGCTTCTTTTACGTTGTTGGTCACGGCGTTGACCAATCGCTGTTCGAGCGAATGGAATCGATCAGCAACCAGTTCTTTGCGCAGGATCTCGATACGAAAAAGCAAATACGAATGGAATTGGGCGGTCGAGCGTGGCGCGGCTACTTTGCTGTCGGAGACGAATTGACCTCTGGCAAGCCTGATCAAAAGGAAGGCATCTACTTTGGTAGCGAACTCTCCGCTGGACATCCGAAAGTAGCAGCCGGCCTACCACTTCACGGTGCGAACCTGTTTCCGCCGTTGGATGGTTTTCGCGAGACGATTCTCGAGTACGTCGATCGGCTAACGGACGTTGGACATGCACTGATGAGCGGCATCGCGTTGAGTTTGAATTTGCCGAGCGACTTTTTTCGGCAGCAACTGACGGCAGATCCAATCTTGCTGTTCCGTATTTTTCACTATCCGCCGCTCACGACCACAGCGACCGATTTATGGAGTGTGGGAGAGCATACCGATTACGGATTGCTGACGATACTAAAGCAAGACCAGACCGGTGGATTGCAGGTCAAATCTCAAGGCCAGTGGATCGAAGCAGCACCGATCCCCGACAGCTTTGTCTGCAACATTGGTGATATCTTGGACCGGATGACCGGCGGATTGTATCGATCGACACCCCATCGCGTGCGTAATCGTGGAGAGCGTGGGCGGCTTTCCTTCCCATTTTTCTTCGACCCCGGTTGGGCTGCCGAAATCAAACCGATTCTTTCGGATTCAACAAAGACGGCGATGCCTGAAGAAAGATGGGACGGCGCGAACCTTGCAGACTTGAGCGGAACCTACGGCGACTACTTGATCGGCAAGGTGGCAAAAGTTTTTCCGGGTCTGTTCCAACGCGAATTGGACGAAGGCGTTTGAAGCGGAGTCCGTAACCTTAGTCGGGATGTGTACTAAGTCGGGATGTACTAAGTCGGGATGAACTCGGTGGGTCGATCGCGACAGACCTTCGCAAACAACTTGGCTGGATTCAGCCAAGGATATCAATCGCTGCTACGTTTGCATTGCCTGCAATGCGGCAAGACTGGTCACCGTATCGTCGTCTTGGTTCCCTTTGGGTAGATCGTGACTGAGAAATCGATGGGTATCCAGCAGGTCAGCGACAGACTCGACAACGATATCGGGACCATAGGCATATTGGTCCAGATCCGATGTTTTGGTCGTTCCGGTCAGAGTGAGTACCGTGCGATATCCCATTTGCACACCACCCAAGATATCTGTGTCCATGGTATCGCCGATCATCACGGTCTGTGATGTCGCCAAACCGAGTTGTTTGCGTGCCGCACGCATCATGATCGGACTCGGTTTGCCGACTCCGAATGCTTTGATTCCAGTCACCGCTTCGAGATAGGCGACCGTCGCTCCACAACCAGGGCGCGTGCCCGATTTCGTTGGGCAGTTGGGATCCAAGTTCGTCGCAATCAACTTGGCACCATCAAGAATCAGGTTGACCGCTCGCTCCAAAGTATCCAAAGTGAGCGTTCTGCCTTCTCCAATGACGACAAAATCAGGCGATTGATCGACAATCGAGAATCCGTTGCTGTGCATGGCTTCCAACAATCCACCTTCGCCGATCACGTACGCCGTCCCTGATGGCCGTCTCGAGGCCAGATATTGAGCGGTTGCCATGGCACAAGTGAAAATGTTCTGGGCGTCAACGAAAATCCCCATCCGCTCCAGCTTCGTCGCGACATCGCGCTGAGTCCGCTGACTGTTGTTGGTCAAAAACAGGAAGGGAATTCGCTCCCGTTTCAATGAATCGATGAACTGATCAGCCCCCGGAATCAATTCGCTGCCCCGATAAATCACTCCGTCCATGTCGATCAGCAGTCCAGTCTTCACAGTAAATTCTCCCGGCTCCTTGCGGCGGCTATCAAAGACCCAAGATCTTGGATCAACACTTGAAGTATTGGCCGACCGCGAATCGCGTCAATCGCAAGATTGTGATGCGGACGGGATCGCGTCCTTGCGATACAAGAAGGGCCGAAACCGCACCGACGCGGGAAGACTTTTTGAAAACTTCCGTGAATCTTTACGGTCAGGACTAACTATTCTGCAGGACAATTTTTCCAGTATGTCCAAATTTTTCCATTAACTCAAAAGCTTCTCGAGCTTCGACCAAAGGCAGAACCTGATCGACCACTGGCTCGATCTTCTTTTCGCTGACCCAATTCAACATGGCCGCAAACTCTGCCTGTGAACCCATCGTCGTTCCTTGGATTCGCGCTTGTTTGAAGAACAGCTTCGCCATCGGCAATCCTTTGGACGGATTGCCCATCGTCGATCCAAAAAAGACATATCGGCCAGCCGGGCGCAACGCGTCGATCATGGCGTTGACTGCGTCGCCACCAGAACTGTCGATGATGGAATCAAAACCGCCGGCAAGCTTCTTTAGTTTCTTGTAGCAATCTTCATCGTGATAGTCGACGCCTTCGACAGCACCCAAAGATTTGGCAACAGCGATTTTTGCAGAGTTACCACTACTGACATAAACGTCAGCACCTTTGCTGACGCACCAATGAATCGCAAAGGTTGCGACGCCTCCCCCGGCACCGGTGATCAAGACGCTTTGACCAGGTTGAACTTCGGCATGTGTGACAGCGGCTCGCCAAGAAGTCAGTCCAGCCAGTGGAATCGCCGCTGCCTGTTCAAAGCTCAAGTGGGCGGGCTTGGCATAAACGGTGTCTGCGGGAGTGCAAATGTACTCGGCAAAGGTTCCGTCGTCGGGCATTCCCAACACGCGAAAAGTCGGTCCAGGTGCCCTCCAATCGTCACCCCACTCGCGCGCGGGATATACCACGACTTCGTTGCCGATCAAACCTTCATCGACTCCCGGACCGACAGCGTCAACCACACCCGCACCGTCGGATCCGGGACGACACGGCAGTTGCATTCCGGGATACAGTCCTTTGGTCATCCAGTAGTCACGGCGGTTGAGCGCCGACGCGTTCAATTTGACTCGGACATCTCCGGCCGCGGGTTCTGGTGTCGGAACATCTTCCACGACGATTTTTTCCGGACCGCCGGCTTCTGTGAGCACTACAACTTTCATGATGCTATTCCTGGACGATGGTGGTTCTAATTTAGAAACCAATGTTATCGTCAGAAAAAGAGGCGTCCAGTCTGGACTACGGTCGAGCGTCCAGAGACGGTTCGCGCGGCGGTCGCGCGTGGGGCGAGATTAGGTCGGCGCAAAAGAGAAGGGCCATGGTGAAGCCCTCCCTGCCTCACCATGGCCCCTTCATTGCTGGAACGATGGCACCGATCGTTCCACCCTCCCAATCCATGGTATAAGACTGATCGGCACGGCCACCTTTGTGCCTGCAACAGAACTTGGACGTGGGGGGATTTTTTTCAACTTCCGCTGATTCGGTAGCATCGACGGTCTATTGGTCGTCACAACCGGCGTCGCAGCTAGTCTCACAGGCTGTGCAATCGTTACAGCTTTTCTCGATCGGAAGGATCTTTCGCCGCGGGCGAACTTCGCAATCATTGCATGCAGCGACGGGTGCGTCGTAAATCTGTCCGCAGCAATCGTCCCTTTTCTTCTTCGGCTTTACCTTGAAGCAGTCGCAGGTGCCGTTCAAGTGCTTGTTGGCGCTGCGGCAATTTTGACGATAGCCATCCCAGACATTCGTGTTGCACTTATTGCTACGAAAGTACTGGTAGAAGGACGATGTTGGTAGGCTGGCAGGCACATGCGGTGTACATAGGATGCCTTCGTCGCAGGAGCCCTGCTTGTCGTGGTCAAGTAGGTGAGAGGCGGCTTGAGCGTCTACGCCTGACTTGATTTCCTGCAACGCGAAGGCGGCATCCAAGTCGATTTGGGGTACCGTTTGCGGCAAATCCGCCGCCAAGGGCTCCTGTAACGATACGGTGGGTGCACCCTCCCGTAACGATACGGTTGGTGCACCCTCCTGTAGCGAGACGGTGGGTGCATCGATCTCCGGCATGACCAATTCGGTGGGAGCCGCTCGCAACTGCTGTTGCTCGGGCGGATCGGTCAAAGTGAGTGGTTCGTTCAGGGAGGGCGTGTCACCGAAGCTCAAATCCGCCAACAAGGCGCTGAAATCGTCGGCTTGCGCGGTGACACTGATAGAAAGTGTGGCCAGGAATGCTAATGCAATTTTTGACTTACGCATGAGTGAAACATCCTTGTATGGAGGTTGTTTTGAAAGGACAGAGTTCAATCCCGCCCACTTCATGAGTCTCCATGCCACAGGAGGGATAATCGACGAATTCGAAGAGGATGAATTCGAGGACTTTGCGTCCAGGCAATAACCGATGAAATGGCGACCGCTTGGATGGATTCCCGTCGAATTTGGCAAGTCATCAAGCTTGCCAGCGGGGGTTGGAAGAATCCGCCGAGCGATCATGTGGTTAATGAACCACTGAAGCATTGCCGCGCGTCAACTGGCAGGCAAACAAAACGACCGCAAACAACTGAGAATCTGGCGATCGGCAACCGACAAATCCGAGTTAGCAGAAAACTTTCGCATGATCTCCTAACCGCCAAAGTTTATCGAAACCGAGTTTCACGACGCGGTTGCAACCAACAAGGCAGCGCGGATTTCGTGCTGTCGCTCCAGATCTGTGATTCGTGACCCGTCGAGTTCGGATACATAGAAGACATCGGCAACTTGGTCCAGATGCGTATCGATCTTGGCGAAGTGCAAAACCAGTCGTTGTTCAGCCAGGCAAGCGGCGATGCGATACAACAGCCCAACTTCGTTGTAGGCGAAGAATGAAATGATCGTGTAGCGGTCGACCGAATCATTATCGAACATCACCTTCTTAGGCAGCACATAAACGCTATCCCCTTCTTTGGCAGCGTGACAATCCCAGGTCAAACGGGGCGGCGGCAATGGTTCATCGGGCGAGTCCAGGTAGTGTCTAACTTTGTCGCAAATCGCATTCATTCGATGCTGTGGGGATTGGGATTCGGGATACTCCAGATCGATCACCCAAAAATCGTCCCAGGCAAGATCGCCAACCATTTCGATTCGGGCTCGCATGATCGTCACACCACTGGCGCTCAAGCGCGCCACAGGCCCGAGCAAAAGTGCCAATCGACTGTTCGTTTTCACGACGGATCACGGTGTACCGAGTGGTCTGCCAACGGTCTTCATAGCGGCTGGTGCAAATGGTTCCGTCTTCGTTCCCAAAATGGTAGCCGACCAATTGCATGTCAGCGGCCAACTGATCTGGATCACTGTTTCCCAATAGCGATAGGGGAATCCGTTCCACCATTTCGTGACAGAATTCCGAAGCTTCGATCTTGGTAAGATTCTCGCGTAGCAGCGCCCGCTTGCTTTCAGTCTCCGGATCGTTGGGGCTGCCCGGCAAACTGCCCGAATCGAAATAGCGGCGCGTTCGTTTGTACAGTTCTTCGATTAGATTCAGTTTCCAATCGGACGCCACGCCCGGTCCAACAGCCGTCAGGTCGGCATAGGCATGGACGACCAATAGCTCCAGTCGGCGAATCGAACCGACTTCGTGTGCAAAGGACAATAGAATCTGTGGATCGGCCAAATTGTGTCGAAAGGCAACAACATTGACCGCCAAGTGTTTCAGAACCAGCCATTCCAGCGTGTCGGCATCATCGGCGCTCAGGTTGAGTCGCTCGGCGGTTTTACGTGCGATTCTGGCACCGACGATGCTATGGTCTTCTTCATAGCCTTTGCCAATGTCGTGGATCAACAGTGCCAAGTGCAGCAGCCGCTTATCTTCCTGGCGGCGATACCGGCGTCCCATACCACTGGTGTCGTTCTCCAGGTCCGTTGCCGCTTCGACGGCGCGGATACTATGCGCGTCAACGGTATATTTGTGATAAGCGTTGAACTGCAACAGACCGCGCATTCGTTTGAATTCGGGTATCAATTGTTCAATGATCCTGAGTTCATGCAGTCGCCGCAGCAACGGAGCCAAGCGACCGGGCTGGCTAAGCAACGACATAAATGCCTCGATCGATTCCGCATCGGGGGGGGTTGGCTCTCGATCTTGCATTGCCTGTCGGATCGCCTGCCAACTCTCGTGCGAAATTCGGCGGCGATGCTTGTTTGCCAGACTCATTAGCCGCAGAACATCCGGCAAGCTTGATGCGAATTCTTGCAAGTATTCGCTGGGAACCCAAATCAATGTTGGGCCCATGCGGATCCGCTCTTCGATTTTCCGCGAAAGCGTACGCTCGACAGCTCGATGCATCAGCGGTCGACTGCGCGCATCGTCAACGAAATAGGCGGATGCATAACGTACATTTCGGGTATTGTCGAAATAGTCTTGCATGAACTGTTCGACGGGTAGCATCCCGTCAGAACCCTTGTATCCCCAGGCTTCGGCGATCTCCATTTGCGTCGGTCGATCCAAAACATCCTGGCATTTTTGTTCCCGAAAATGCAATTCATGACGCAACCGCAACATAAAAGCATAGGCAGTTCGTAGCTGGCGATAGTCTTCCTCAGGCAGGGCTCCGAGCTTGATTAGCTTCTCTAAATCGGTCTCGCCATGTTTGGCAAATCCGATCCAACGGATCAGTTGAATGTCGCGAAGCGCGCCCCGTGAACGTTTGACGTTGGGACGCAACAGATAATTTGTCTCGCCCCATTTAGCGCGCTCTTCGCGTCGAGCGGCAACGACATCACGAATCAGTCGCTTCTTTCGCCGCAGCGCGCCGATGCGAAAAGAGTCGAAAAATTTTGTATACAGCTGCAAACTTCCAGCCAACAATCGCGATTCACACAGCGACGAATAGACAACAGGATCCTCCCATGACAATCGGCAGGCTTCGTCGGGCGTTCGAATCGACAGCCCCGGTACGATTCCGGAATCCCCTAGATCCCGAGTCAGGTTACCAGCAATCTTGTTTGCCAGTGACTCGGAGCTCGAAGTTGACAGCAGCATCAAGTCGGCGTCTGAATAGGGTGACAAGTCGCGGCGTCCAAATCCACCGTGAGCGACCAGCGACAATCCACTCAGTCGCTGGTCGGTGGTATGTTCCCGAATCGCCTCGTGCCAAATGTCCAAAACGACATCGTCATACAGGTCGGCTAGTAGAGTCGAAACATGGATGCCAGAGGTGCCGGAAAGATGTTGCTGATGCGCCTTCTCTCGACCCTCGCGAAGCATTTCGCGACATCGCAACACGATCGATCGCATGGACATCAGCTAGCCAATGGTTGTGGGATAGGCTTCCAGCCCGCCGATACGGAAGATGCACTTGACGACAGGCAGCGAGCCTACCCCACTTCTCTAAAGCGCGTCTTCGCCTCGTTCACCGGTGCGAATGCGAATCGAGTCCTCTAGATTCGTGACAAAGATCTTTCCGTCACCGATTTGACCCGTTTGCGCGGTCTGCAAAATCGTATCGACCACCGTTTGTAGATTGTCATCGGCACAGATGACTTCGATTTTTACTTTCGGAACAAAGTCGATCGCATACTCGGTTCCTCGATAGATTTCTGTGTGCCCTTTTTGCCGGCCGAAACCTCGAACTTCGCTGACTGTCATGCCATGAATCCCCTGGTCCGTTAACGCATTCTTGACGTCCTCTAATTTGAAGTGACGGACGATGGCTTCGATCTTCTTCACGACGATACCTCAGGCGGTGACTTGTGGTAGCACTTTGTTTTCAATCCGCATTGTACACTTCGCGGACGCGCCAGCCAGCGGGGGAATCCGTGGCTTTCAGGCACCGCAGATGCCTTTGTGCGAGCCAAATAGTGTAGGCCTGACCAGGAAATACTTCAGGAGCGCGAGATCCGATGGTCGGCTAGATCAGGTCGTTGGCCGCTGCCATACGACTTCAGGATCGCCCGCCGAGTGATTGATCGTCCGCGCCAACACGAACATCAGATCGCTAAGTCGATTTAGATAGACGATCAAATCATTGGAGATTGGGGATTCAGACGGATCGATCTCGCCCGCCAGGGTGATCACACGCCGTTCGGCACGGCGACAAATCGACCTGGCGAGATGTGTGCTTGTTGTTGCCAAATTGCCGACCGGCAAAATGAACTGTTTCAGTGCCGGCAACTGCTGTTCATGCAGGTCAATCCACTGCTCCAATTGCTTGACATGATTCCCACCAATGACCCGCATTTGGTGCTGGTCAGGATTGGGAGTTGCCAGTTCGGCGCCAATCGAAAACAGTTCATTCTGAATCGTTTCCAATTGAGAGTCGATCTGGCTATCGATACCGGCCGACCGAATCATGCCAATGGCTGCGTTCAGTTCATCGACGGTTCCGTAGGCTTCGATACGTCCATTGTCCTTGGCAACGCGGGGACCGCCAAACAAGCCTGTACTGCCATCGTCACCAGTTCGTGTGTAAATTTTCATGGTCGTATTCTGTCCCTGCATGATCCAGCCGTCAAACGAAAGCCATTGTGTCTGTCAAACCGAGAAAGGGCCAGATCGTCAGGGCCTCCGGTATTCTACTGATGACCAACCAGACAGATTCCAGCGAATTTTTGTTGATGCGTCATCCTGATCGCTGGGACCTGCCCAAAGGTCATTGCGAGCAAGGTGAATCACTGACGGAAACAGCCCTGCGCGAGACGGAAGAGGAGACGGGGATTGACCGCGAGCAAATCACTTTGGACTCCGGCTTTCATTTTGATCTGACCTACCCGGTCAGTTACAAAAAATGGGGCGACCAAGTCTTTCAAAAACAGGTGCGATACTTCTTGGGATATCTTCAAGAAAAACCGCAACTCGACTTAACCGAGCACGAGTCCGCCGAATGGTTCCGCTGGAGTCCGCCCCATGAGATCCAGCCACAGACGATTGACCCGCTGCTGTCGTCGGTTGAACAGTATCTGAAATCCAAGTGAGCGACTAATACTTCGCCGTTAGAATTTCGATATCCATCGCACCTACGTCGCGAACCAAGGCTTGCAGCGAATCACTCTCGTTTTTCTCGCTCAAATTCGAAGTCGCCAGTAGCAGTCGATCGGCCCCAGCTTCGTCGCCTTCGGTGGCGTCCAAGTGTATCCATTGGCCATCGACGTGTGCGATCGTCCAAGCGTGACCGACCATTCGCGGTGGCAAGTCTGCCTGTTCGTTGCCTGACTCAAATCGTAATCCGATGGCCATTCGTGAAGGTATTTTCTGAGCCCGCAAGAGCGCTGCCAGCACGATGGCACACCGCGTCGAATCACCCTCGGCAACGCGAGCCACTTCAGAAGCCTTGGCCAGACCACTGAGTTCCGGTTTAAGGTTGACCATCCGGTTAGCCGTCTCGGTTAACTCCAGGGCGATTTCACGGCTCGAGAGTTTCCTGTCGCCGATCGCGGCAGTGGCGAATTTTGTGATGATTTCGGACTGACTGTCGACGAAAAAATTGGGGCGTCGGTCCTCTGCGCGGGAATTGGCTGGTCTGAAACAAAGCCACCGGATGTCGTCTCTTCTTGGCGACTGACTAACACCTGCAAATCACCTTCTGGTGTCCCGCGAACAAACTGCCCCGGGCCAGGCAGCAAGGCGAGCGGTCTTGTGCCGTCAGCACCGGCCTTGCGTTTGATACTATATGCGACCCGCTTTGTCTCTTTCGGTTGATCCATGTCCCCGGTGATTGCGATCGACACGGGGAGCAGATCGTCGTTGGGGATGGCCGTTGCGGTTGATTGGTCGGTGCGATAGGCAATCATGTTTAGTGCGGGTGAATAGGTCCGTACGATATTGCCTTGATCGTCTGTCCAAATCGCAGAATGGATCGGTTCGGCATCACCGGCATCGATCTGAACATTGATTTCAATCAATTCGCGGTCTGCGCCGTCTAAAAGCGGGACAACCGCCGGGCCGCTACATCGCAAACGTGCGGTGGCAAGCTCATACCGCCCCGATATCAGCATTTTTAGGTTCCGAGATTCTCCTGATTCGAGCATCGGCTTGGCCCTCAGCGACTGCTCGACCGCAAACATACCTCGATAGTTCAATTCCCACGGAATCTCGCGTCGCTCGGTCTGGCGGCCGTCACGGATTTCGATGATCAGATTCGATTCCTGGATTCTGCCTGAATATTGAGTGACGTCGAGACCGACTTGCATTGCTGCTTCAAATCCAACCAACCGTCCACCTTTTGATTCGTCGCAAGACAAAACCAATCGCTGCAAAACCCTCGCATCGCCATTGCTGTTGTAAACACGATGGTCCAAGTCAAAGTGAACGTCTCCAACCGTTGCCGCAGGGCCTGTGGAAGACTTTACATGGCTGTAGCCAACGTGCTGGTTGTTGACAAAATAAGCATCCCAAGTCTCCCAGCTCGACTGTTCCAAAGCCATGGGCGGCTCCAGTTGCTCGACTTCGTCCGTGATCACCGAATCCTCCGTCTGTGTCGCTCGATTAGAGGCGACCGGTTGAAAGGTTGGACGATCTGGCAGATCACATCCGGGTAGCGGGGCGATTGCCAGGACCGTCATGGCCAACAACCGGCACGTCGCCCAGCACGTGGATCGGTGCTTGGAGCTGCGAGTGGATCTGGAAAGCAGCGCCGTCGTTAGGGCTAGAGAACAGTCGGTGTGTTTCATCGGTCGATAAATTTGTTGATTTGCCGGCTGGCGTCCGTCACCGCCAGTATATCCGGGTGGATGTCTAATCTCTTAGCACCAAATCTGTTTTACCCCGCTTTCTGCGGATTCGTTGTGCGTGGCTCATTGGTTGACAAGCAAGCTGAAGCACCAAAACGAAACGGTTGTATCGGTTAGTCCGAATCCTCCCGATTTAGCACGCTTGGAGGCCCATGTTTTCAGGTTCCCTTGATTGGATCAAGGGCCTCGATTCAGACGTGACCTAGCGTTGGGTGTAAGAAATCAATGACATGGTTGCTCGATGTTCGAGACCCTGTCTGGCAAACTTTTCGTTAGGAAATCAGATCGGATTCCACCATGGGTTTTCTCAAACGTATTCTTCGCACCGGGACAAGCGACGACGCCACTCGAAGCGTTGCTGATGGCAGCTTCGAAACGCTGACCGATGAAGAACTTCAAACACACTTAGGGATCCGTACCTACGATGCGTTCGATCTAACCGACGCGGTGCGACCTTCGTATGATTTGCAAATCGTCCCACGACAAGGATTTCGCCATGACGAATACGTTGATGAATCTACCGGCAGCACAACGCCGGTACTGATGGCCGCGGCGACCCAGCGAAACTTGATGGATCTGTTTTTGGAACTGATCGAGCCGCTTGGTTCGGTTGTAGATGTTGTTTTGGAAACCAGCCATCACAGCGGATCGGAACACGAAGATCTGTACCGCGAGCATATCGATATGCCGGTCTTGAAGAGCATTTTGCTGGAGTTCGAAGATCTATTGCTAAACGATGGCTGCACCGGCATCGCCGTGATCAACGCAGCGAAGCGACAAGAGGTTCAGCTAGATGAACACAAACTGTTGATCATGTATGGCGAACCATTGAAGGATTTCGAGTCGGTCTTGATTGACGGCGACGTCTATCCAGACGCCGATATCAAGTTCATCACGGAAGCTGAACATGTCCATAGCAGTAGCGAACGGATGTTTGATCAGTTCAATGTGCTGAAAAATCGTCTCGGAATGGACGGCGAAGACCTGTCGGGTGCCTGGTAGGGTTTTGATTCCAGGCCCAAGCTATTAGGCTTTAGGCTCCAGCGTCATCCCCGCTTCCCGACTCTTTGGTCGTTACTGCAATGATCTTAGTGATCAGTTCGTCACTACATCCCGACAGCCGCAGCCGGATCTTGGCTCGCGCGTGCGTGGATCACCTGGAAAAGCAACGCGAAGGAGTTGCTTTTTTTGACCTTGCAGAAACCGCGCTGCCTGCCTGTGATGGAGCCTCGGCATATGCCGATCCGGCTGTCCAGGCTTTGGGCCAGTCGATCCGAGGTGCCGACGGCATTCTGATTGCCACACCGGTTTACAACTACGACGTCAACGCGGCAATTAAGAATGCCGTCGAATTAACCGGCCGTGCCTGGACCGGCAAAGTGGTCGGCATGATGCTGGCCGCTGGTGGACACGGTAGCTACATGTCGGCAATGGGACTGTCGAATAGTTTGATGCTGGATTTTCGCTGCATCATCGTGCCAAGGTTCGTTTACGCGACCGGGGAATGCTTCGCCGGCGACAAATTGGCCGACGACGAAACCCAAAATCGTGTCGAATTGCTGATCCAGGATACGCTGCGGCTAGCCCGGGCGTTGCGGCAATCCTAGTCAGCCCAAGTCGGGCACCGCCCAGTGACCACTACGGTAGGTTCGCCCGATGTACTGGTTTGCATCCGCGTTGCCAACAATCTGTTCCGCCGCAGGGTCGAACTTCAGACTCGAGTGATCGGTACGTCCGATGATGTTGGCCAGGTGGGCAAGGCTGGCGCCCAGCTGTCCGATTTGGGGAGGCGCGTTGACAGGAACACCTTCGCTGATTGCCGCGTAAAAATTCCTGGCATGGTCGGCAGTCGAAAACTGGCCCGACTCCTCTTCCCGTAATTCACCCTTCGGGCCGAACATCTGGTAGCCAGTTTTTTTGCGGAAAATCATGTATCCATCGGTTCCGTAAAAACCAACGCCATTTTCAATTCCCTGATCTCCGTAGGGCGTCCAGATTCGATTTTCAAAGGTCAACACCTTTTTCTTTCGATCATCACCGGATGGATCGGGGTACTCAAACGTCACATGCTGTGTATCAGGAAACTGTTGGTCATCGTCAAAGTACAACTTGCTGCCATGTCCCGATGCAATCGTCGGGTGCGTTTGCACATTCAAACCCCAGGTTGCAACGTCAAGTTCATGTACGCCATCGTTCCCTGCGTCGCCAGTTCCAAAGTCGTACCACCAATGCCACGTGTAATGATGTCGGTTCGATTGAAACCGTGGTTTCGGTGCTGGGCCAACCCATAGGTCATAGTCGAATCCAGCAGGAACGTCCGACGGTTGTTTGTGACCGATGTTGCTACGCCGTTGACTATTCCAGGCCCGCGCGATTTTCACATCGCCAATCGCACCCTCATGAAGTCGCCGGATAGCTTTTTGCAAGTTGGGGGTACTGCGAGTCTGCGTACCGACCTGAACAACCTTGCCTGAGCGTTTCGCCGCATCAATCAAGGCCCGGCCTTCGCGAATGTTATGCGCACAAGGTTTTTCAACGTAGACGTGCTTGCCGGCGTCTAAAGCCAAGATCGCCGCCGGTGCATGCCAGTGGTCTGGCGTCGCGACAATCACAGCATCGATTGAATCATCATCCATAACTCGTCGCAGATCGGTGTGATCGACTTTTGCTCCCAATTGTTTTTGCGCACTGGCTCGTCGCGCGTCGTCAACGTCGCACACCATTGGCACTTCGAAGCCGGCCGCCTGAAACTCCTTAGCGACGCTTAGTCCGCGTCCACCGCCGATCATCGCTACCCGTAGCGGCTTGTTCTGCCGGTCTTCCCCATGAGCAAAAGCGGATACTGCCGACGCAGCAGCAAACGTGGTCGTCTTGATAGCGGTGCGGCGCGAGATTTGATTCATAATCGATGACTCTCCTAAGTCGACTTAGGGCAGACCATTGAAGGCGGCAGAAACCGAATTCCATCATAACAGATGCACGTTTCGGAATCGTGAACAGTCGATCCAGAGCGATCACCCCTTGGGATAGTTTCAGCTCTATCGACCGCTCGAATGGATCGAGTCGAAGTTAGGTGCTTACAAACCCGGAAACGAAAAGTTGTACTTGCCCATCATTGTGTAGATATTGATCAAAGCTTGATTCATCATCTCCTCGCCAGCACCCAGATTGACCCAACTGACAGTGGGATCCGCACCGTAGCCACCTTCCGCCGCACCCTCGATCGTAGGAAAGTACATGTTGTGGCCGTTGCAGTATCCAAAAAAGAACGTCTCATCCGCCCGCGATCGTTTCTTCAATCGATTGGAATGTTCACAAAAGAATTCGCCGCTTCCGCCGACCAATGCTAGTTGTCCGTTGACCAAAACGGTTGTCAGGTGTGCCGAGATCTTGTTCTTCCGCATTTCACCCGACATCGAAGCACCGGCCAACTCCGGAAAAAAAGCCGCTCCGAATGCAATCGTCAGCAGTGGATTGTCGAATGGCAAACGGGTCTCGAACCGCATCGTATCGTATGTCCCTTGAAGCGAAGGAGCCTCCGGGACACTGGTCTTTAACGAACCAGCAAGTTCGGTAACGTGGATCGGCCATCGCTTTGCCAAACGATTCGATCGTGTTCGTCTCAGACGTTGTCTTTACCGACATGTCGCCAGACGCTCCCTGCATGAAGACGCAGGGTGCGTCCAACGCTTGTTCGACAGCGGCTTCCATTTGGCCTGGCCACTCGGCCGAGAATCGCAAATCAGACGACGGCAACATCGTTGGATGGGCTGCGTAGTTGACGACAAACGCGATCGGTTTTCCGTCAACAGAATCAAAACGGATCACACCCAGTTCGGAATCAGTCGGTTTCGGTTCAATTTTGCTGTGTCGATTGCGATTCATGTTCACCACCTTCGTGGCCCAACCGATCTTGGCATCTTGCACGTTTTTCGCAGCCGCCAGAATCGTATCGACGATTTTGAGTTCCAGTTCGGCGGAGTATGCGACCGCATCATCGTAAATTCCCTTGCCCTTACCGACTTCATCTAGCAATTCCATCACCGGTCCGTGGTGGGTATGCGACCCTGAAATCATCACCAGTCCGATGCCGGCCTGTTCTTTAACAGCGGCTCGAATCCGCTCCATCTGATCGTCACGGGGCGAACGCCCAAGATCCAAGCCAACGATTGCCAGCTTTTCGCTACCCACATCAACCACAACCGCTTTGGCGAACAATGGATCGCGAACTCCAACCGATAACGCGTTGTGTCGATCGCCGTATCCCCACATCGGCGTCGCTCTTGCCGGAGTCATGTTTTGCTGTGCAAAGCCAACCTTGAAATGATCGGCGCACAGACTGGTCGCGCTAGTCACAAGCAGAACAATGGAAAGAATCAGTCGCATATTCGTTGCCTCGGAGACCTGGGTTTTTTTCCAGTATAGAAAAAGGAAACCCGCGATGTTAGCCGATTTGGCTAGTTCGCATTCGATTTCAGAATCCGCACTTCCAAGGGTCGCGGTGGCGAAATTCGTGAAGTCAGTCGCGAAACAACAACGATGGTAAACAGTCCCGCCAACATACTGGTCGTGCGGAAGGGAAAGTTCACGACCGAATCTGGACCGATCATGGGATAAGGTATCCAAGTCGGGATCCCCAAAACCGATTCGCCACCGCCGGATCGCAGCGTGGCCGAAACAGCAAACCCAGCAAAGCTGCCGATCGCGTTGGCACGGCGATCGAACAGGGCAGCGACCAGTTGCGGAAACAAAATGCAGTAGACGAAATCGCTACACAAAAACCATAGCGCATAAACGCTCTGGATTCTTAGCGCGATCAATGTCGCCGCGATGCCGATGATCCAAATCAAACGTCGAACCACAACAGGTAGGTTGTTTGGCTGGTTGCTGCTGGCGATGAGGGGGCGATAGACGTTCCAAGCGCCCATCGACGAAGCTGACAAAATCGACGAATCAACGCTGCTCATGACAGCGGCCGCAAGACTGCCCAAACCGACGACCGCCACCAAGGGTGGCGTGAGATGCTTGAGGACGTAGGGCAGCGCAACGGCTGAACTGGGCGGACCCTCCAGCCCCATCGCCGACCAGTCGGTCGTGGCACAAATCATGCCAATGAAAACAGCGGGCAGCGCCGCAACCAGACAGAGTCCACCGGCACCAAAGGAGAGCCATTGAGCAGCGGCCTCGCTTTGGGTCGAGAGCACACGTTGAAAATAGACGTGCCAAGGAATCCCACCGAATATCAACAGCAATGCGTAGTCAAACCACAAATAGTATGAGTCTCCCCAATCCCTTGACGGCCAAGGCACCGCCGCATCGCCTAGCTTGGCTTCGTACCGAGTCCATAATCCGAGCAAACCATCATCGGGAAGAACGAATAGCAATGTGAAGTACAAGCCACCGATCAGAATCACCAGCTGAAAAACATCCGTCAATGCAACCGCTCGCAATCCTCCGATTGCTGTATAGGCAATCGCGATTGCTGCGCTGATGACGATCGACATCGTGAAGTCAATCTCCAGGATCAACCCAAACGTGGTGCCCAAAGCGGTCAGAATCGCGGCTGTCCAAAAGATTTCGCCACACAACGCGGGCAGGTACAGGATCCCAGCCATGCGTTGGCCGAATCGATCTTCCAGCGGATCCAGCATGGTCGTGTAGTTTCGCCGCCGCATCGGCCGCGCAAAAAATAGACCGCCAACGAACAAGCTGAGCGCGTAGCCCCAAGGTGCCTGCGCCCAAGCCAAGCCTGAACCATAAACGGATTCGGCGGTGCCGTTGATAAACCCGCCCCCAACCCAAGTAGCCGTCATCGTCAGCAGTGCCACGCCTAGCGGCAACGAACGTCCCGCCAATAACAATTCGCCGACCTGATCTTCGCCGCGTCGGGCCGCAATCAAACCCAGGCAGAACATCACTGCGTAAAAGAAACACGCCGCCAGATACCCACCCCAGAACAGATCACCATTCCAATACTGGAGCAAAAACCCTAAAGAAACCAAGCCGGCGAACAATAGTGCCGACGAAGCAACCGCCCGGACAATGCGACCAGGGGAGCCAGGTTCACTCGCCTCAGCCGGACCTGGGTCCGCTTCGTCCGACGTTGCAACACCACGGCTGGGCAATGGACTACTGCCCCATCGAGGCGACGCCCCGCTTGCGCGCCTGAACGGCTAATCGATACGCCTCTGCTTCGCCATATTTATCGATGGAGTAGCGTTTGGTCTTGCGCACCCCTTTTTTGGGGCTCCACTGGGCAACCCAAAAGCCATACGTCGGTTCGGAATCCCAGCGATAGTCGGTCTCAAATACTTTGCGGACGCCGACAATCCCCGAGGTATTGTTTGATCGCTGTTTTTGCGACAGCTGTTTGGCCGTGTAGCCTCGCATCTTTTGTTCCAGATGGTCACGATGTTCTCTTGCCGCGGCCAAGGCTTTGCGTTTGCCGCCATACTCGTCATCGTAAAAATACTTGGACGCTCGGTTTCCTTTTCGCATCACCCGCACAAGGAATCCACCCCCGACGGTTTCGCGGTCGATTCGAGAAATATTTCGGTTGGCGCGCATGCGTTGAATTCTTGGACAATAGGACAGTGATGGCCGGGGGACAATTGTAGCCGATTTGGGTCGTGCGTATCACCTCCAACAATCGGATCGGCTACGCTGTGGGTTGGCAATTTCAATCGAACATGGAGCAACCATCATGACTCTTGCGCAACCATCCTTTTGTTCACCGCGGGATCCGTCTTCTTGCTACAGGCGGTCGGCCAAGATACCGAAGCGAACGAATCACCGAGGCCCGGTCAACAAGTTGAAATGGCGTTTGAGACATCCGAATTGGGAACCATTGAATATCTGTTGTACCTGCCTGAAAACTACGACCAGGAAGAGAAACTGCCGCTGATGCTATTTCTGCATGGCCGCGGCGAAAGCAATGGTCCATTATCGTTGGTGGCTAAATGGGGTCCGCCGAAATTGGTCGCACGCGGCGACGAACTGCCGTACATCATCGTCTCACCTCAATGTCCGAAAACGGACAATTGGTCATCGACTACACAACGAACACGCTTGATGGAATTGCTGGACGCCGTTGTTGGTGATCTGAAGGTCGACCAACAGCGAATCTATCTGACCGGATTAAGCATGGGTGGATTCGGATCGTTTCGTCTGGCAGCAGAGCATCCCGAGCGTTTTGCTGCCGTGGCACCCATTTGTGGTGGAGCGAGCGGACGTTATGCCGAGGCACTGAAAGATGTTCCAATTTGGGCATTCCATGGAGACGCAGACAAGGTGGTTCCGATCCAACGAACGGCAGACATCATCGATGCGATCAAAGCAGCCGGCGGGACCTCCGTGCGATTTACGACTCTGGAAAGTATCGGACACAACAGTTGGTCGTCGGCTTACGCAACGCCCGAGCTTTACAGTTGGATGAACCGGCAAAGTCTCGGCAAAGACTAGACCCGTCACTTGTACAGGTGATTTGCATCAATCAACGCCTGGACAGCACGGGGAACCCGAAACCGAATGCTGCGGCCAGCGGCGACTCGTTCGCGCAAATCAGTACTCGATAGTTCGATGATTGGCATTTGAATTGCGTACTTGCGGATTTCTTCAATCCGTGCCTCGCTGGCTAATCCTTTCAGTGCGCGGAAATCGATCGGCTCTTCCCCACCGCGTTGAACGACGGCGGGAATCGCCAGTTCCAGCAGCCGTTCGGCTTGATACCACTTGTGAAACGATGCCAGAGAATCGCTGCCAATGATGAAGAACAACTCTGTCTGGGGATGCTCCTCGGACAACTCTGTCAGCGTATCGACGGTGTAGCTGACCTGGCCTCGCTTGATTTCGCGATCATCGACGAGATGACGAGAACATCCGGAGACGGCAAGACGGACCATCTGCAATCGATCATCGTCAGAGGCGACTGGCCCAGTCGGTTTGAGCGGCGACGTGGCGGCCGGAATCCAGCGCGCAATTCGTCTAGCTGCAGTGACTCGATCGCTGCTTCGGCGATCCACAGATGTCCAATGTGGATGGGATCGAACGATCCACCAAAGATGCCGATTCGCATATCTTCTTGATGCTCGGTTTTTGGGATTTTGACCATGCGGGCTGACCAGACGTGTCCTGAAGTCGCGAGAAAATCTGCCGGTTGTCTGATCCCCTTTTTTGAATCCGACGTCTGATCCACTATGTTGACCGATAACTCCGCGATTACCAATCAGCCATCGAACGCGATTCCCAACGGGATATCCATGGAAAGCGAGCCGCCTCCACACCAGGGCGAACTTTTTGAAACAGCGCCACCGCCATGGGAATTGGCTGCGGAAGACGATGTCGCGATCGCCAGCATTGTATTCAGCGAAGCGCCTTACGGCCCCTATGACTACCGAATTCCTGACGAACTGCGAGATACTTTACACCCAGGAATGCGAGTTCGAGTGCCGCTAGGGCGACGGCGCAAGTTAATTACGGGTTGGTGCATTGAAACCCAATTTGGCTCAGCCGCTTCGCGATCGCTGCGGGATGTCGTTGAAATCCTTGACGAACAACCACTTTGCGACCGGCCGCTGGTTCGATTGGTGCTGTGGATGAGTCAGTATTACCTGGCTCCCGCCGGACAGGTCTTTGACACATTGATTCCATCAAGCGTTCGAAGCGGCGCTGGAACCAGAGAAAAGAAATACTACGTTCCCGAACGAGCGCTCTTGCAGGACCAGATCATTGAATCGCTTCCCAAGAAACAGCAGGCGGTCGCCCGCTTTCTGATCGCAGCGGGTCGGCCGATGACAGCACCACAACTGATGGTCGAAGCGGGCTGTACCAAAGATCCGATCAATCGCTTGCATCACAAAAAGCTGATCAAGTCAGATTTACGACGGGAAATGTCGGCTGGCCTACCAATGCGTTGGCAATTGGATGATGGCGAACAAGAAGAATCGCATTCACTGACCAGCGATCAACAAGTCGCGTTAGATAGAATTGTCGCCGCTGTTGATTCCGCGGAAGCCAAAACGCTGTTGTTGCATGGCGTCACCGGCAGCGGAAAGACAGAAGTCTACATTCGAGCAATTCAGCGCGTCGTCAAGTTTGGTCGTGGCGCGATTGTCCTGGTTCCAGAAATCAGTTTGACGCCGCAGACTCGTGGTCGATTCGAACGCCGATTTCCGTCCGTCGCCGTACTGCACAGTCAGATGACACCGGCAGAGCGACACTATCAATGGCAAATGATTCGTCGCGGCGAAGTGCAAGTTGTCGTCGGTCCGCGCAGCGCAGTATTCGCTCCAGTCCCGCGACTGGGCCTGATCATTCTGGATGAAGAACACGATTCTTCTTTCAAACAGGACACCCAACCACGATACCACGCTCGCAAAGTTGCCTTCGCCAGGACGAAGTCGTTGGACATTCCGTTGGTCCTTGGCACCGCGACTCCATCCTTGGAATCTTGGCACGCGACCACGACTGGTCACGCTGAACTGATTTCCATGCCAACGCGCGTGAATGATCGACCGATGCCCGATGTTCAACTAGTAGATATGAGAATTCGAGATGATCGTACTTCTGGGTCGATCAGCCGTCCGTTGCACAGTGCGATCCAAGAAACTTTGAACGAGCGTGGTCAGGTCATTCTATTGCTGAACCGGCGCGGTTTCGCGACCACGATCCAATGCCCGGCATGTGGACATGTCGTTTCCTGTCCCGATTGCGACATGCCATTGACCCATCACCGTGACGGAGGCAAAGCAGTTTGCCACTACTGTGACTACACAATCGCAACGCCGCCTTGGTGTCCAGCCTGTCGCTTCGATGGCATTCGCTATGGCGGCTTAGGAACGCAACGGCTGGAAGTCGAGGTCAAGGCACGATTCGACAAGGCGCGTATCGCCCGCATGGACAGCGATACGATGCGCCGCCCGGGAAGCCACCAACGTGTACTGTCAGCGTTCCGCGCCGGCGACATCGATATTTTGCTGGGTACGCAGATGATTGCCAAAGGTCTCGATTTTCCCAACGTGCTGTTGGTCGGTGTCATCAACGCCGACGGTGCCCTGCACTTCCCCGATTTCGCGCAGCCGAGCGAACGTTCCAGTTAGTGACTCAAGTTGCCGGTCGAACTGGACGCGGAGATCGCGGGGGACGCGTGATCGTACAAACGTTTTCCCCAGAGCATCCGGCCATTCAAGCCGCGTCCCGGCATGATTACGTTCAGTTCGCCAAGGATGAATTGACCAACCGAAGAAAATTTAGCTATCCGCCATTAGGCAGTGTTGCCCGAATCATCGTGCGTGGCGAAGTGGAAGGGGTAACCGAAGCAACCGCCGAATCGTTGGTGAGTCGCCTGGAGTCAGCACGACAAGCGTTGGGACACGAAGTACGTATCTTAGGTCCGGCGCCGCCACCGATCTCAAAATTGCGAGGCAAGTATCGCTTTCACATTCTATTGCAGTCCCTGGAATCGGCCCAATTGGGTGAGACGATCCGCCGAGCGATTAAGACTTTCAAGATTCCTGAAAAGGATGCTGTGCAGTATGTCATCGATATCGATCCGATGGACATGCTGTAATCGGCGACCGTTGGCAGGCAACCGTTGCCAAAGTTTTGATACACCATCGGATGCGTCTCGCCTGCCGGTCGATCCTTCCGACCGTCGATACGTCTCTTCGGCGACTTCCGTTAGATTCGACGGCCCAATTATTGGCACCCTAAGAATCTACGGCGACAGTCGTTCGATGATCCAAGTGTCACTTTCACGGCGATAGCCGATCCGATCGTGCAGTCGGCTCGGTCGTCCCTGCCAGAACTCGAATCGATTCGGAGTCACCTCATAGCCACCCCAGTTTTCCGGACAGGGAACGGTTTGGTCTGCATACTTTGCCTTCGCCTCCAGCATTCGAGTCTCGAGTACTTGGCGGCTGGCGACCGTCGTGGACTGCTGGCTAACGAGCGCCCCCAACTGACTGTCGCGCGGACGGGAATGGAAGTAACCTTCGCTTTGTTGGCGATCCGCTTTTGTGACCGTGCCTTCAATCCGAACCTGGCGCTGCAAGTGTGGCCAGTGCATGCAGAGCGACACCTGCGGATTGGCAGCCATCTGCTGTCCCTTGGTTGATTCGTAATTGGTATAGAAAAACAGCCGACCGCGATCGATCTCCTTCAATAGCACCACGCGGGATGTGACCCGCCCTGAGGGGTCAGCCGTGGCGAGGGTCATCGCATTCATTTCGAACCATTCCGGCAGTTCAGGTTGATTTGCTGCTTCAAACCAACGGCCAAACTGAACCAAAGGATCTGGATCTACCTCTTGTCTAGAAAGCCCGGCCATCGAATAGTTCTTACGCATCTGACCTAGTGACATGCTTTTTCTCTTCGTTTGAAAACCGTGATTCTCGATTCGGTGCAGAAAAGGGGGCCCCAGACCTTACTATGGCGCACGGATTGCAACTTTGTAGGCCGCGAATCGCAAACTGCCAATCTGGCAGTCTCTTCCTCGAATTCCGACTGGTAAATGAACGAATTGTTGACTGGAAACTTACTTGTCGCATCTTCCCTGGCAAACGATCCCGTTTACGCGGGCGGCGTCTGTCTGATTGTCCATCATGACGAATCGAACGTGATTGGCGTGATGTTGAATCGGCCAATGAAACCGACAGCCCAGGCGTTGTTAGAAATGCTGGACAAAGGTGAGTCATCGGACATCGGTAAAAATCGCTTGGCTCAGTTTAACGAAGCCCAAAGGGAAGATGCCGAATTCGATCCAATCGAATATGACGAGGAAGAATTTGGTGATCCGGAGTTTGATTCTCAAGAATTTGATGAAGCAGAGTTTGGTCAGCCCGAGTTCGACGAAAGTCCGTTGGACGATAGCAGATCGGATGAGATTCCGATCGAAGAACCGACCGAGCAACAGCTGCCCAGCACCGTTGCCGGTGAAGGCTCGCCCTTCGGGATGCTGCATTTCGGCGGCCCCCGATCTGGCCCAGTCGTCGCGATTCACCAGACTAGCCAGTATGCAGAAGCGGAAACCGGCGATGGAATCTACGTCGCCGCGCAGAAGCAACATCTAGAAGACTTGGTTCGCGGCCAACCTGCCCCCTATCGTTTGATCGTCGGACATCTAGGATGGGAAGTTGATGAATTGGCGGCGGAGATCGACGCGGGACTGTGGCACATGGTTCCTGCGACCACCGACGCCGTATTTTCAGCCGCCAGCGACATGTGGCCGCGGCTGATCCGCCGCGCAACATCGAATTCGGTAGCCAGGTGGATGGGAATCCCCGATGTGGTTGCCGCCGGCGACTTGAATTAACACGCTCGAAAGCATCTCCACCGTGGCTAGACCCGACGACGACGACGAACCGAGAAAGAAGTTTCGCATTCAGCGTCAGCGTTTGGGAAAGATCGTGTCAATCGTGGCAGAGAAAAGTTTTGGCTTTATCGAAGCCGAAGATTTTCGTGATGATGTATTCTTTCACTTTCAAGATTGGCAAGGTGAAGTGGTCAAGAACGGGCGCACGATGACGGTCGCGCCCGAACCGTTGATGTGGGTCGAGTTCGAAATTGATGACGACCGTTTTGAGCAAGAACAAAAGCTAAGAGCAACGATTGTTCGACCAACTGACCGACCAATCGGCCGTAAGCTATCTGGACGCGACGCGACATTCAAACTCGTGACACATCACCCGAACGCACGAAAAAAGCGTCCCAACTGGCGCAAGTAGATTACGCAAGCAAATAGTGCAATTAGCTAGCCATTGTTGTGGCATCTAAATCTCTTCCAGCGGCTCGTTCGCATCGCCGAAGCGATCCAGGTGGACTCCCATTTTATTCATCATGCTCAGATACAGCCGACACATTTGGCGATTCTCCTGATCGCGGTAATTCAATACCCGTCCGCCCTGTAGCTTTCCACCGCCACCACCGACCATCACCACTGGCAATTGCGTGGCATCGTGATGACCAGTCAGCATGCTGGAACAGAGCATGATCATGGAATTTTCGAGCGCTGTTCGTTCGCCTTCTTGAATCGCATCCAATCGACCAGCGATGTAGGCCATTTGCTCTACAAAAAATTGATTCACCTTCAGCCAATCGTCAGAATCGCTGTGGGACAATAAATGATGAATCATGTAGTCGACACCCAAGTGCGGGAACCGTAACGTACCGTGGTCATTGTTCAGCTTCAGCGTACAGACACGGGTCGTGTCTGTTTGGAAGGCCAGCACCAAAATGTCGGACATCAATCGCATGTGTTCAACGATGTCCTGTGGATATCCGGCGGCCGGACGATCAATGTTCGGCTCGGTCAGGGTTGGTCGCCAGCCCTGTAGCTCGCCCCGATTCCCGGCTCGCTCGATCCGCTGCTCGACTTCGCGCACAGAATTCAAATATTCATCCAATTTGCGCTGATCCCGACCACTGATCCCACGGCGCACGTCCTTGGCGTCATCCAAGACCGCATCCAACACACTGGAATCGCCCAGGCCGGCGGTGTCACGGAAGAGTTGATCGAACGCTAGTGCCGGATAAACTTCCAGCGGTGTTGGCGTTGTTGGACTGCTCCAGGAAATATGCGAGCTGTATAGCATCGAATAATTCTTGTGAACGGACGGATTCGCCTTCTCGCATCCGAGCACCAAACTTGGCAACTTCGTTTGATTTCCGAGCCGCTGAGCGACAACTTGATCGACGCTGGTCCCCGAGCGAATTTTTCCACCGGAAGCAAGCGGCGAACCCGACAGTAGATTTCCGGTCTGGGAACTATGGATGTTCCCTTTCAGTGCTTCGGCATTGTACAAACCTTGAACAAACACCAATGATTCACGGTAGTCATTCAACGGTGTCAGAACTTTCCCGAGTTCCATGTCGGCGCCGGCGCCCTTGGCCCACCACTCGCGACTATGGTACCCGCAGCCGGAAAACAGAATCGCCATTCGAGTCGGCGCTTCGCTCGATTGCTTGTCGTCCCTGGAAGCATCGCCCCAGACGCGTCGGGATTCCATCCATGGCAGCGCCATCGTGACGCCCAGTCCATGAAGTAGCTCACGGCGAGAAAGTCGATATGTCATCTGGTGTACCTCACTCAGTCCAGCTTCATTCTATCGCATCAGTTGTTGCCAGTCGTCCACGAATCTGCCGGAACTGCGGACTTGTAACGATCGATTCGACCGCGATCGAAAATCGATAACCGTCCGACTGCAATCGTGTCTGCATCTCTTCCAACAACGGTTCGTCTGACAACTGGACTTCTCGGCCCAGAGCATAGCCCAGCAACTTTTTGCAAAACTGGCGCAATACATCGTCCAGACGCTGTTCGACCAGATAATTGCGCAGACCCGCAATTCCTTCAATCGACTGACCATCAGGCAGTTCTGTTTTGGTATCGACCTTTTGCAACCGTAATCGGCCGACGGTATCAAATTGTTCGAGCGCAAATCCGTAGGGATCGATCTTAACATGACATGTTGCACACTCGGGCGCGCCGCTATGCAGTTCGATCAACTCACGCGCGGTTTTGTCACCGGGCACCGAATCGGGCAACTGGGGAACACCCGGCGGCGGTCTGGGCAATCGCTGACCAAGCAATGTCTCATAGACCCAATTTCCGCGCAAAATTGGACTTGTCCGAGAGGCACCCGATTGGCTCGCTAAGACCGCGGCCATACCTAATACTCCGCCACGACCTTGACTTTGAACGGTTTCGATCCGCTGCCAGTCTGATCCGGTTACTCCTTCGATTCCGTAATGAGAGGCTAAGCGTTGGTTTACAAACGTATGGTCCGCCGCAACAAGATCCAAGATCGATCCGTCATTGCGAAACATATCGGTAAAGAATTGAACGATCTCCTCGTACAACTCAGCTCGCAACTGCGAAAATTCTGGAAAGATTCGCTCATTCTTTTCCACGGTTTGATCGAAATCTCGGACATGCAACCACTGGCATGCGAAATGAATCGCCAATCGCCTGACCTTTGGATCGTCCAACATTCGTCGCGATTGCTGGACGATCGCCTGTCCGTCGCTCAGTTCACCAAGATCGGCCAAAATACGTAGTTTTGGATCAGGCATCGTGGACCAAAGAAAATAACTCAGTCGCGTCGCCAATTCGTGCTCCGATACATCACTGGGATGCACACCGTCCGCGGGTTGTTCCAAACGATACAGGAATGCGGGGGCAACTAGAATTCGAGCGATCAACAGTCGGATGGCATCGTCGTGCGAGATCTCCGCGTCTCGGAAATTCGCATAGTCGGCTCGCAAACGATCAACTTCGACGGAGGTCAAACTACGGCGCCAAGCGAGATTGGCGAACTCGATCAGCGATTCCAAGTGTCTTGGCTCCAGGCCGATCAATCGTGTTCGAAAAGCATTCGCTCGTTCTCGATACAATGTTTTCAGTTCGTCAAACTCGATCGCCAAATCGGGTCGATCTTGGGTCGCAAATTGCTGAAGCTGTTCTAGTACGACTTCGGCTGCCAATGGTTCTTGGGCGATGAACAACAACTCATCCCACAACCGATCCAGTTCCGCCGCTTGCGTTTGATCACACATTAAACGCTTTAGATGATCATCCTCGCGTACGTACAGTTGTAGTGTGACGACTTCGTCTACGGGGACGATTTTGGTGTAACAGAGTGCTGCGGGAAATAGATCACGAAACTGATCCAACGAGTCTTGAAACGTTTCCCTGCTCGCTTCGCTGGCGTTGATCAAAATTGGCTGATCTGGCAACAGGGAGATTTGATCCGGTTTCGACAATGACACTTCGACCTGGATGGCCTGGTCGTCTGATTCGCATTCGACATCGACCAAGAAGACACCCTTTGCCGCAAACTCTGCCGGGATACGAAACTCTATGGCGTCCGGCGCACGGGTGAACAGATCGGTATCGGGCACGTCGTGGGATTCGGGATGCCGACCGAATCGTTGATCGACTGGGGCCTCCAACACGCCGATCGATTCGATCCCAACGATCTGACCCAGCTGGCGATATAGAACAGCATCAGCAGACTCGCCCTCCGGAGGCGCTCCCTGAACCAGCCGTTGAATCTTCGTCGCGAGTGCCTGGCGCTGGCCGTCGTCTGTTTCTGCTTTCCATTTCGCCAAGAGTGATCCGGCTGGAATCAACTGATCGGCTGATTCACCGACATCTTCAACGCGGCCTGTGTAAAAGTGCCATACAGCAGCGTTGTCATAGGAATCAGACTGAGGATTTCCATCCTGAATTCTTGAGGAGACTTCTTTGGCAAGACTCCACACTCGCTGCTTGCCTTCGATTTCTCGAATCGAAAAATCGACCGACGTCAGGTCACAAGAGTGATCGCCATTTCGCGGACCAACGATGACCGAGACCAATTCGCCCTTCGCGACATCGATTTGAACAGGTTGAATTGATTCCTTTCCGCCGGTCGCGAATTCACCCCGATCAATGTTGGTTAGTACGCCGCCTCGACGCTGTAGAAACCACTCGATTCCGTTACCGCACTCGGGATGCGCATCAGCGATCTGTGCTTCGATTTCGATGGTTCCGTCGATAGGACTTTGCCATCCGACCGCCGCGAATAGCTCGGGCGACGGATGCACAACGATTGAGTGAGCCGCGGCAATACCGGGAATTCGAACCTGATCGTCCGAAGCATTGGCAACGACTGATGGCGTGGCAGGTGATCCCCAGCCAGCAACGAACTTGTATCCACCGACTTCGCCAATCATTTCCGTAAATTGACCGTGTACCATGACCGACGGTTGTCCGCCCATACCAAGGTACGCCAAACATCGTTCAAATAGCGGGCCATTGAGTTGATAGTCTGCGATCACGTCCGCCGATTTTACTCCCGCACCCACCGCCGATGCGGCCTGCAAGTAGCTGGGCAACTCTGAAACCAACTGCGTTCGCGTTTTGTCCAATTGTTCCTTTGCACGACGCATATCGCGCAGCAGCAGCGGTGCAGCGTCTGGCCGCTGTAGCATCGGCGATCGCCAAGCCACGACCGCGTCGTCGCCCGCCACATTCGTCGCTCTTAGATGGATCACAATATCTGTTCCATCGTTGACCGTCGGCAGGTCTAAACTCAACCTTTGCCGACTGGTCAGCGGATTCTTGTGAGTCATCCATCGCTTGGGGGCGCCTTTTCGCCCCAGATGCCCGGTCGAATGAAATTCCCACAGCATCTGTTGCCAGGTTTCAATCTGGACCACGATCGCATCGATGTCGGTGGCGGCAGCAGCAGATCGCCAACGCCGGCGAATTCCGTCGAGCACGAACCCGCAATCCTGATCACCGGAAAACACATCCCACAATTGATTCAGATACTTTTCGCTCAACTTTGTTTTGTCAGCGACATCTGCGATTGTGATGGCACCTGATCGCAACGCGTCCCGATGGACGACTGTCGCTTCGATGTAAGTCCGCAGCGGGATGCGACCTATCCGGGGGGAATTGGCGTCTTTGCGTTGCCAATCAAGGTGCTTACCACTGTTGTCGACAAACTGATCGTAGAACTGTCGAATCTTTTGGAGCGACTCGTCGGTCCAATCACGTCTGGTCGTATGTTTGGAAAAGCGAAAACCATTTGGCAGCAAGACGGCGTGTTGGGAAATTTGCTTGGCGGCATCGAGGTACTTGGTAATCAGGGCTGGCGACATGACCAGCGCCTCGCCGGTGTTGGTGAATCCTTCGCCGGCGGCCCCATCGACTGGAAACTGCGAGGTCGGATTCAAACCTTCAACACCAATCAAATCGCCAACTGTGTAGTCGTATTCCGCGTTGCTGAGCCGGCGCAGCGTTACCGGGCCAGGGTCACCAGCATGCTTGGCTGCTTCGGCGCAAAAAATCGCCGACCCAGGTCGTTACCATTTGCCGTTGGTTCTCCGGGATCTGCAATGCATCTTGGGGAGGCATTTGATGGGAGACGAGCATTGCCTGGACGCGCTGCCAAACTTTCGGCTGCCGCTGAAGTTGACCGAATGTCTTGAACTGGGCCAAATCGATATCGGCCTCAGGCTCGTCACCCTGGTGACACTCGTTGCAATACTGACCGATCAGTTGTCGGATGTTGGCCGGATACGAAGCCGTTTGAGCCACTGTTGGCGTTGGCGCAACAACGACAACCAGAATTGCGAGAATGCAAGATTGTGCGGATCGAGCGATTAAGTTCATTTTCATCTGCCTTTACAGACGCCATTGTAGACCGATAGCGAGTGGAGAGTAGAACCACCGCAGGTCGTTGCAACCGCAAGGCGGGATCCAATTCATGCCGAAACCGATTTCCTCGGTAGAAACCAAGTCAGCCGGTCTGGCCCGGGCTTTCTAATTGGGCAGCGGTCGGTTCGGCAAGAGCCTCCGCCTGATCCGCTTCGTCGACGGCTTCCTCGTGCTTCCTGGTCAACGCCTTCCTGGTCAACGGATTCCTCGTCGCCGGGCAATCGTCCGCCATTCTCTCGCGCGGCGATCAAGTCTGCCTCGACCTCACGAATCAGCTTGGGAGTGACGTATTTAGACAACAGTTCTCGCGTGGTCGTGAACATTTCATCAACCTTGCGTCGTTGGCCGACGTTCCGCTTGCCAATCGCGGCTAGAAACTCGATCTGTTTTCGGCCGATGGCGCCCGAAAGTTCCTCGTTGTTCGGCTGACTGCGAAGCCCGATCATCAGTTCTTCCGCCTTGTCGATCTCACCCTTCTCGAGCTGCAACCGAATTCGTGCTTTATACAATTCTCGCATCGCAACCAAGTCAGTAATATCGTTCTGCACGCCGCGTATATAGGCTTCGGCCTGCAAACGCATATCGTCGCCGGAAAGATCGGCGACTGCGTTGGACTGCAAGCCCGGAACGATTGGCAGTCGAGCGAGTACGGCACCTCCATTCTTGACGTACAACAGGCGTAAAGGGTGTTCACTCTTTTCGATACGCAACCGACCATCCCAGTCCGTTCGACCTACGAAGGTCATCTTCTTGGAATTCAATTCTTTCTCGTACAACTCATAACCGATCAGCGGAAAATCGTCGTTGCGTTGCAAATGCAGTCGCAACGTTGTCGAATCGGCGCGGGGCCGGGCCTTCAAAGCCATACGAAATGTGCGGTTATTCTTTCGACCTTGCAATCCTCCAGACCGGCCCGCGTAGAAGTCCATCTTCAAAAATCGATCTTTCTGTTCGGTTGCCAACAACACTGCCCACTCCATTGGGCCGATCACGACGGGTTCACCGTTGCGATCGTTCTTACGGACCATCGGCTCCAATGCATCGCCCAAGGATACGATTGCGGGCGACGTTTCGTCCAAGATCAAACCCCTGGCGCGAAGCAATCCGCTGGCACTCCGTTGGCCGGCGTTTTCGATGCGAACCACGGGTGCAAATGCATGCCTGACCGCTTGCCCGATCGCAACGGGAATCATCTCCGTGGAAGAAAATGGCACGCTCACAGGCGGTCCGAAATGACGCATCAGCGTGTCGACTTCGACCGCTTCGATCGAACCAAGAATCTGTTCCCGTCGCACATGAACGATAAAGATCTTGTCATAGGATTCGATCGTTTGGCCAACCAAACCGCTAACCGATGGAGCAATCAACTTGGCTTCCGGTTCGACCAAAGTATTGGCTATGCCGCGGGCGACCAGTAGACCTTCAGTCTGTTCATTGGCCCATTGCCTGGCGACGGCGGATTCATCACCGCCGATCTTGGTCAGCCGTTTGGCGACGCCATCACATGACGCATCACCAAGTTCCTCTGCCCGGACAAGAACATCATCAATCCTTGATTGGGTTGCCAGAATGGACTCGCAATATTCGCCGACGTTGCCAACGGTGCGAATGCGAACCGCATCTTTGTGGTCGCGTTTTATCGCCAGCACGGGATCCGCGCCGGTGATGGCGTTGTAATCCAGAGCGCCAATATCTCTGGCCGCAATCGTTCCAATCGCCGTCGGAGTCGTGGCAACTTCGGTTCGCCAAACCGCGGCGAAATCACGATCCAAGTAAGCAAGCAACCGATTGCGGACAGCATCTGCGCTGATCAACGGATCGTCCGACGACAACCAGATCAGCACACGGTAAGGAGCATAGTCCCAAGGTACTTCCTGGTCCGGTGTCAACATTGGATTCGCTGTCGCAAAGGCCTTTGGTGAAACAACTGTTTCGCCGTTCGCGGTACCGGTATCGACTGCTTGCGCGTCAAGCGAACAGCAAATGAAGAAACAGATTGCGACTTTGCGAATGCTAATCATTGTCCGATTCGCCACTTTCCCGCATTTTGATACAGCGAAACAATATCCGATCCGACACCAACCAACTCTCGACGATAGGCGTAGGAATCAACCATTTGCCAAAGTGGAATCACCGGCAGTTCGTGATGCGCAATCGCATGCAAATCCAACAAACCGGTTCGAACGTCACGCCAATTTCTTGCCTCTTCGATTCGCCGCAAACCTAACCCAACCAGCTGGTCGGTACTGGCGGCGATTCCTTCAGGGCCCAACACACGACGCGCATCGATGACTGGTTCCCAAACTGCAGCCGAGACGTAGACAAGGTCCGCGACATCTTCATCCCGATTTGGAAAAGTTGAACCGATCGGCAATTCGACCAACTGGACTGATAAGCCCAACAGTTCCCATTGACTCTTGATGGCCTCACAGGCAACCCGCGACATGTTATCGGCAGGTAAAGCAATCCGAATCGGCGTAAGTTCGGGGACTTCTTCCTGATTGCGTTCCGCCACAGCTTTCATTTGATTGGCGCTCATAGCCAACAGCAACCTGGCTAGTGGCGGTTCGTAAGGTCGTGCTTTCAAATCTAAATCGTACGCGTATCCAAGTGGATCGTTCGGTTTCGTTCCCGCCGGAAACGGCCCCGACAAAACTCGGCACCCCGCAGCGTCCAAGCCCTCCAGCAACTCGCCCTTCAAAATGTCTTCGCGGTTGGTCCCGTAAACCAAAGCGCGACGGAAAGTGCGTTGTGCCAGGTAAGGATGATCCGAACATGGCACCAACATATGTACGGTCGGTAATGGATAATTAAAGACTTTGACACGGTTGTTTTTGCGCAGCCGAACTGCATCGGCCGGAAATAGCTGATCCAAAACATCGATCTCGCCTTGCAATAACAAATTGACTCCTTCGGCGGCGGACTCACAACGAACTTCGACAATTTCGCGGGGTTGCGTTGGTGTGATCGGTTCGCCCGAAAGGACGTATCGCACTTGATCTTCTTCAATGGAATCACGACGATATTGACCGGTCGGCGATCCGATTTCGCCGCCAAACCAGCTGCCATCAACAGGCACCTGCAACAAACTGGTTGGAAGCACATTGGGACGCCGAAGGTTGAAGCTGACTTGCTTGGGTCCATTCATTCCCACTGTTCTGACTGCTGCCGCCCAAGGCGCAAAATAGGTTGGAGAAGATTCTCTGGCTCGATCCGCCATGACATCTGCCAAGAATTGACCGCGTACCTGGTTCAACGGCTCGGGAAGTTTCGCGGTATCCAGATTCAACTCAAAGTGCATTCGGTCAGGACTCGATTCGACATCGCCAAAAATAAAGTCGTATTCGCCGCCCTCGGGACCCGCACCTTCCATTTCGAACAGCGTTCGGTAGATCAAACGGCCAGATCGACGCGCGCCCCAATTGTCCAATCGCGTTGGCTCCAACACCGTCGCAGTTTGCAACACACCAACCCGAACGAGTGGATAAATCGAATCGACTTTGCGAATCAGCTGCTTGCCACCTTCGATAGTCGGCTTCAAATAGATGCTTTCCCTGGCCAACAATCTCGCGGCTCGATAGTCTTTCTCCTCCAGTGCCGCGATTGCCTGGTCTTGCTTGGCCTGTGCCATTTTCAGGAACTCGGCGTTCCATTTCGTAATCGCTTTGAGTCGATCACCCCGATACTCCTGTTCCAGTCGCGCAAAAACTTGTTGGGCCAGATCGAGTTCGCCCGATTTGATCAGATCCGTCATCAGTCGATCGGTGATGCGATCAATCGCGCCGATCACCGCAGTCGATCGATACTCGGGCGCAAACTCACGGAGTTCTTCCAACATCGCTAATGTTGGTGTGATCTGACCATCCTTCGCGCGAGCAACCGCATCGTTCCATAAAAACTCACAGCGCAGCTCGCGCAGCCCCTCGCGCTGCGGAAAATCGCGCAGTAGGATGGAAAGGTAGGGAAAGGCGGTGACGAATTCACCATTCGTGATCCGTGCACGAGCCTCGCGTTCCAACCTGACCTCCCATAGATCGACGCGGGCAATGTCAGCCCAACTGACAATAAAATCCTTTCCTTCCAGCCCTATGATCTGGAATTTGAGTTGGCCACTCGGATTGGCCGGCGGTTTCCGGCCGGGAAAATCCAACAGCACGGTTTTGACCCAACCTCCTCCTGATTCTTCACGAAAGAACAACAGGTCGTGCGGTTCCTGCTGCAATAGCTCGAGACCAGGATCCTCGGGCTCCTTGGTCAGCGCGAAATTGGCTGACTGCGCGGCGGCCTCGATCGACGGGGCAATCGCCCCAAGGACCGCGGGCAACGTTGCTATTAGCAACCAGCGTTGAACGATCGGTTTAAGAATCTTGGTCATCAAAATCCAACTACTCTGTTGGTACTTTTACGATGTAGATCACACCCTCTTTGCCAGGAACCAACAAATTGGTACCGATCGGGAACGGTGTGGCAGAGATCGGTTGCTGCAAATCGGTCTTGCCAAGCACTTGGCCAGCCGACGGATCGATCGCTACGACCCAACCCGTTTTTCCTGCCAAGATGATGGAGTCATTTACGAAAACCGGTTTTCCAACAGGTTGTCCTGGTGGCAGGGCAACGGAAAAGACTTGCTGGCCAGCAGCATCGAAGGCACGCAAATTCAGGTCGTCGGTTTGGATCAAGCAGAGCTCCTCGGTCGCCACAGGTCCCCACACGACGCGACCATCTAACAATGTCTTGAATTTTTCGCTCAGGGTAGCCATTTCAATACCCACCAAGAAGTCAGCCGACGGTCCACTGGTCGCGGCAAACCACGTACCGCCAACCCCTGCGGCTGGTCCGAGTGGCAAGTATTCCAGATCTTTCGATGCCAATTCACGAATTTGCTCGGCAACGCGAAGTCGATAGATCTTTTTGCGGTCGTTCGCCAGAATCACCTGGTTCGGATCGTCTGAAAGGGCGACTGGCGTGGTCCATGCGACCTTGTCCGTTGGGTCCGCCTCAGGCTGGAACGGTGTGGCTTTCGAGGCACCCGTTTGGAAGTCAATCAGTTCCACTCGGCCGTTATCCAACGGCACCAGCATTGCATCGTTTACTGCCAATGCACCGCCGCTAGGACGCCCGGCCGAAAACTCATCGTTACCGCTCGCAATAACTCGCGCTCGCGGCCGGGGTCGTAAACCAACATCGACTTGCCATCGACCTTGTTCAACATGACAGCGCGATCTTTATCCAATCGGATCGGATCGGCAATAACTTTTGGCGACAATTCGATCGCCCGGGTTCTCGATCGGACCCTCTGTCGATCCACTTGCCAATGCTTGACGGTCTAGTCGATAGAGGGCCGCTTGGGAGGTGACGACATGAACGCCTTTTCCATCGGGGGCTTGTCGAATCATCGCAATCGGCACGCCCGCGTCGGTATGCCAGATCTCTTTACCCGATTTAGCTTCCGCCGCCGTCACTCGTATCGGCCGATGTCCCTCGCAGAATGCGGGCGTGAACCAGGGTGTCGTCTATTGCAAACGGTTGACCGATAAACGTATCGGCATCGTGAAGCGTCCAACCACTGACGATGTTGCCCGTATTGATCTGCAGCTCGTATCGTACCAATACGGGTCCCGGTGATCCACATCTGCGTCCCACTAACGGCCATTTGGGTTGACGTCGGCTTGGTGTACGACGGTGACAACGTTGCAGCGACCGATACCTGTTCGCGTTCGGCTGTCGGTTCGACGTCGTAAACCACCCCTTCGCCGCGATCGGTCAAAACGATCAACCGGCGTCCTTGAATGATCGGGTTGATTCTAACGTTCCCAGTTAACCGAAAAGGTGGCTGGGCAATCGATAGCTGACTGCCCGTGTCGTCGACTCTCAAGACATGAACGTTGGCGTAGTCGACACCCGCGTTTTCGATCACAAAAAGGTGTCCCAGCAGCGGGACTGGCGGAACGGCGACCGTACCCTCTTCGTGGCCAATATAGAATGACTGTAAACAGGAACCGTCCGTCGTATCGAGTACATACAAATTGCTATGGTTGCCCGGCATATAGGCTCGCGTTGGCGCGGCGATCGATACCGGGACCGGTTTCCAACGATTGCGGAAGCTGAATCGCCCATTTGGCATCACCAGTGACCGCATCAACAACGATCAAGCGGCCTGATTCTGTTGCCACATAAACATCACCGCCAACTGAGACGGGTAAGTTGAATGGTTCTTCAATTGCCGCCCGCCATTGGACCTCGCCATCTTCGCTACCGACAGCGAATCACTTCCAAGGTTGACGATTCGCTTAGCAACACGCCCTCGTCTCCCGACAATCGGACCGGAGGCAGATCTTTGGCATAGCCAACAAATCGGCGCCACTTCAGTTTCCCCGATTCCGCCGTCAAACGCCAGAATCGAACCACCTGCTCGCAAGTACAGAATTTCGCCTTGCAAATCGGTGCCGGATTTCCCACCAAAGTTGTCAACACAATCGTGCTGAGCGATTTACTAGGCGGCGCTTCGGACAGCGTCTTGGGCAACTTCGGATGACGGTTTGACGAGCGTTTGCTGAATATCACTGGCTCGATGAATCAACGTCACCATCCGACCATGGTCATGCAGTTCGGGAAACTCTCGTAACAAGTTCTTGCGAACGTCGTACGCATCCTTTGTCTTCTGTTGGTCCAACAACGACGTCATGGAAGCTTCTGATTCATCCAACCGAATGTTCCGGTTGATATCGCGTTGAACTCGTTGCCGCGAGATTCTTCCACCTCTTGGATCTGATTCGCCAAATTCGTGCGCATCGTCGCCGGTCATATAAAGCGGATTATCCATCAATTCACGATGCTCGTCCAACTTGGGCAACAACGATTGCTTCTCGGACGTTTCCGGAGCTTTCCCGGCAGCCGTCAGCCAGATTCTCGGCGATGTCTACCAACAGTTGGGCCAGATTTCCCCGATCAGTCGTTCATTCCCTTTTCGTTTGCGATCGTCGGCAACTTTTCTTTTGCCAAGTCGACCGCTCGCCATGGCTCCTGTTTGAAGGCGGCCGCCTTGTACAGTTCCGTCATGACAACGCGCACGTCCGCCTAGAACGGTGTTGTGAATCGGGATAGTCCTCGGCGAAATCCAGGTAAGCCTTCTGGGCCAGCATCGTAGTTTTGTTGGTCATACAGTTCATTCGCATGCTGGATCACTTCATCAGCACCCTCGCGGGTCAGGACCCAGGCGATCCCGCCGCCGACCAACAGCAACATGCCGATGATGCCCAGATAGCCATAGACCTTGAACGAGTCCCAAACCGATTTCTGTGGATCGGGCTTGGGACGCGTCGGCGCTGGACGTTGTGGTCCCGGTACGTCAATGACCGGTTCGACAGTCACACCCGATTCGACCGGAACCACGGCGACCACTTCCTGGACCGGCTCCACTTCAACAACATCCGCCGCCTCGATCCCGACTCCCGAATCGTCTGCGAATCCAAGGTCGTCTACCGGCGTCGCTTGAGCCGACTCGTCGGCGTATTCGCCGCTGCGAAGTTCGCCAATCAACTTACTGGCTTGAAAGTGCGTCAGTTGGCCGTTGTCGACCAACAACTTGGCTACCGCTTCCGGTGTGACGCGCGCCCCCCCTTCGGCCAACTGTTGGCGCAATGCTTCGATGATCTCTTGGTCCAGCAACCCGAGTCGCTCCAGTCGATCGATCAATTCGTTTGCAAGCATGTCTGTTCTTGTAAAGTGAAATCATGTTCAGTTGGCGTCACCCTCGCGGGTGGGCGAGATGATATTGTTGTCTTGTGCGGCTAATCAAATTCTTCGACTTGAGTCACCTTCAATTCGGTGTAGCCGGCAATCGTACCGGCGTCCATTGCGTCGACCAAAGCATGTAGCTTTGCCAGTTCGTGGACTTTGATGTCCAATCGCATGCCATCCCGTTCCGGTTGCGATTGCTTCTCGCAGGGCTGTGATCAGGTTTTGTTTGCCGGGAGTTTCCCGTTCCCAATCGGGTGCCATGACCAGGAACGATCCGAATTCATCGATCTTGGACTTCAACGACATCCAATTCATCAATTTCTTCTTCGACGTTGGAACTGGGCGCGTCGGTTTGTTGACGGGGCATTTCAATCGACTTTTGCAGACTGAACGCGGCAGTAACCATAAAAAAGATCAACAGCAAGAAAGTGACGTCGACCATCGGCGTCATATCGATCTCGTCTTCATCTCGTTTTCTGCGAACCAGAATTTCGTCGTCATCGTCCTGGTCATCCAAGACAACAATCTTCGGCACGTGCGGTTCGGAGAGCGGCCCCTCTGCGATGGCGTGTGCATGAAAGGTCGGCTCTGGTTCCGGTTCCGGCGGTGCCTCAACAACGCGCCACCTCCTCGACCTCGACTTCATCCTCTTCCGACTCGTCGATGGTGTCTATGTTCGACTTCGGGAACGTGCACGACGGTATCGCACTGCGGACAGCGCACGCGTCGTCCGGACATATTGCGATTGACGCGGTGGCTGGTTCCACATTCGATGCAGGTCACTTCGATCGACATACTGGCCTACTGCTCCTTGACCGCGATGTAGGTTTGATTGATGTCTTGAAAAGCATCCCCGATGATTTTCTGGATCCGGGTTACCTGCCCGACTTTGACATTCGCATCGCCAAACAGCATCACGTGTTGCTTGACAATGCCTGTCGGGTTTTCAATCTCGTTGGTTACATATTCGATCACTTCGGAGACCTGAGCGTCTTCGTCGCGGCTGAATTCAGTGCCATCGGGAGTTCGACAGAATGACTTCGTCGCCGGGACCCGGATTGATAAAGATCACTGCGGAATTCTTCGCTGAAATCGCCAGCCCGTTGTCGGCCTCGGGAATCGTACCGATTTTGGTTGGATCCATCGTCGAACAGACAACAAAGAAAATCAGCAACAGAAAGGTGATATCGATCATCGGCGTGATATCCATTTCGTCATCTTCGCGTCGGCGCCGCGGCAATACGAAATCCTCTTCGATTTCTTCGTCGATCATCGCTGCATCACTACTCATAGGATTGCTACTTGTTACGCCAGATTGCTCAGCACGGTTCGATCAACCAGCTTCACTCGATCCGATTCTGAACGGCCATCGGATCGGCCACCGCGCCTGGTGAGGGGCGGCCAACTTCCGTCGACCGCGCCAGACCATCGCGAAAGGCCGTCATGAATCGCCCCAAGCCGGCTCCAACCAGATCTTCCATCTTGGCGATCCGAATATTGACGTTAGCCATCAACAACATCAGCGGAATGGCGATCGCCAAACCACAGGCTGTCGTGCGCAGGGCAATGTTGATGTCGTCAGCTAATGCCGATGGTTCCACAGAGACGGCGGTCGCAAGCGTCTTGAATGCGCCCATCATTCCAAACACCGTTCCGAACAATCCGATCATCGGCGCGCTCTTGATCACCGTACTGACCCAACTGAGTCGATATTCTAGGTCGCTCATCACGTCGCGTTGAAATCGGTCCATCACGAATTGACGGGCCTTTTTGTAGCCGAGATCGCGGTGTTGGACGGCCATTTCGATGATCTGTGGAATCGCCCGGGGATCGCCACTGCAGTACTGGGCGGCACCATCGAAATCACCGGCGCCCAGCATCTGTTCGACGTCGTCCATGAACAGATCCTGCGCTTGTTCGGTCTTGAACCGCTTTTGATTCACACGTGTCCAAACAATGACGATGCAGTACAACCCCCACAAAGCAACACCGGCCAAGGCCAGATAGGTTGACTGTGAGATAATGTCGTAGAGCGACAGTTCAGCTAGTAGCATCAGGATTCTAACCCTTCGTTGGTTGGTTGATTCGTTGGTTCAGTATTCGTTTGATGTTGCCGGCCAATCATTGGATTGGGTGCCGACAGGGTTCTGTGTGAGGACATGGTGCGAAAAGGTTTTGGCAGCGTGATCCGTGCTCGCTTCGTGTTGGTCGAATCCTACTATTTTCTTGGCGTGCGATACCGTTGGCTGACGACGGTGAACTTGTAACCGTCTCGGTCGGAAGCACTTTCAAAGATCGTCTTGGCTATTTCGGTTACTGATTGGTGGCCTTTTTCTTTGGCATACTGTAATTCGGTCTGAGCGAGCAAATTCTCCAGGTCTGGGGGTATGAATTTGAGCATTTGCCGTTTGCCTTGCAGCGAGATGTTGGCCTTTCGTAGTAATTGCCGATCGTACTGCATCAGCGGGCTGGGGCTCGTCCAGATAAAATAGAGTCGCTGTTCTTGTTCGGTATCAACGACACGTCGTGACTTTGGAGTTCCTGCCAAATTGTTCGCGACATCGACGCCTTGAACGTTACCTCCAATCGCTCCCAACTCAATCTGATAAAAATCCAACTGCGCGGCGTATTCTTGAATGTTGTGGGCGCTGAAGTTCAATTGCCAGCGTTCGAATCTGGGCACAATGTCTTCACCTTCGCCTTCTGGGCCAGGCGGACGACTGTCCCCTTTTGAGTTCGACGTCGCCTGCGTGGTCGCGACAGTCGCGGCGACTTGGCTGACCGCATCGGTCACTGCATTGATGGTTTCTTCCAGTGTAGGCTCCAGCAATTCCTCCACCTCCTCGGAACTGGGGGGTTCAAAATCACGTTCCAAGCCCTCCGCATTGTCGGCTCGACCCGCCGGATTCTCGATAATCGGCGCGATCGCGCGGGGTGGAAAAGTCCAGCGACTGGTCAACCAGACGATGAACAACATCGTTACGAAGACGCCAATGAACAGGATCAAAGCCATGAACAACGACGTGACAACATCGAATCGGCTGATCCGAAATTTCGCTCGTTCGGCCTCGCGCTGCGAGTTTCGGTAGCCCGGCCCGCCAGCCCCCGACCAGCCGGTCGGTTGTTCGGAAGATGGGTCGAGGTTGTCTACCGATGCCACGGGGGGAAACCTGTATTTGTCGAATCGAGTGGAGGCAAGCCGCCGATCGGATCGGTCCAGCCCGGCTGGACGCCGAGCATTCGTTGCACCCAGTCAGCCAGTCGTACCAATCGTCTCTGTTCGACCGGATAGCTGCGTCTTGCAGAGAGTTCCTGGAGAACGGCAGGCCGAAGGTTGCCGTCAACGAACCGATTGACGAGTTCATGCATCATACCCTACCATCGCCGATCATCGAATTGACCTAACGAGACATTAAATCGGCGTCCGTTTCGATGTTGGTGACGGTCAGGTAGCTCAGTTGGTAGAGCACGGCCCTGAAAAGGCCGGTGTCGGCGGTTCGAGCCCGCCCCTGACCACTGTTCGCGTCGGCCAGCAATCTTTTCGGTGGGTTTGGCTGGACGTCTCATGGCCTCGCCCTATGTCTGGGCGACAGGCAACGCCCGCGACGAACGCGAAACTGCCCAATTTTGCAAATTTCTTGACGATCGCACCCCAAGATTCGGACACTTGGTGTCGCCCTGTCCCGGCGGAAGCTTTAGCCTGTTAGCGTTTTGAGAAGTAAGGTTCTCGGCCAACATCGCTATCGAAGAGTTCCCTATGCCCGTCGCGTGCTTCCAAGTATCCAAGTATCTCTTTCCAGCTTTATTCTTGGTTGGCCTGTCCCTGCCGGCCACGGCGGCGCTCCAAGCTGATCCTCCCTCTGGCGGTGACGTTCCAGTTGCCGCGGTAGAATCCGACACCACGACCTCTGGCAGCACGACAAACAACACTGCGGCGACGGACGACAGCGAGAATCTGGCGAGTCAATCGCCCGGACAACCGGAATGGATTCAGTCGATCGACGGATGGTTCGGAAAATACCTGGTCACTCCAATCGCGACGATCTTCTTTTTCGATTTCGGAACGGGAGTTCCCTTCATCGTGATTTGGCTGTTGGCCGGCGGTCTGTTTCTGACATTGCGGATGGGATTCATTAATATTCGCGCGTTTCGCCACGCAATCAATTTGACCCGCGGCCTCTACGACAACCCAAACGAACCTGGCGAAGTCACTCACTTTCAGGCCCTCTCCGCTGCACTTTCGGCGACGGTTGGGCTGGGAAACATTGCCGGCGTGGCGATCGCAATCGGTACAGGTGGGCCGGGAGCCAGCTTTTGGATTTTGGCTGTTGGCCTGCTGGGGATGTCCGCCAAATTCACCGAATGTACGCTTGGCCAACTGTACCGCGTGACCGATGCCGATGGACACGTACTGGGCGGTCCGATGCGATACCTGCGCGTCGGATTGAAGGAGATGGGTCTGGGTCCGCTGGGTAACGTACTGGCCGGTCTATTCATGATCCTGTGCATCGGTGCCAGTTTTGGAGGGGGCAATGCCTTTCAAGTCGGCCAATCGCTCGATGCGATCCGAGGCAACGAAGGACTTTTAGCCGACAGCCCGTGGATTTACGGATTGATCATGGCCGCCGCAGTTGGCGTCGTGATCATCGGGGGCATCAAGAGCATCGGTGCTGTGGCCAGTCGAATCGTTCCGGTGATGTGTCTGCTGTACGTCACGGCGGCGCTATACATACTGGTTCGCAATTTTGGTGCGATACCCGATGCCGCTGCGACGATTATTCGCGAGGCATTCACACCGAATGCCGCCTACGGTGGATTTCTGGGCGTGATGGTGATCGGGATCAAACGAGCGGTGTTCAGCAACGAAGCCGGAATTGGGTCGGCGGCAATTGCCCATTCGGCCGCCAAGACGGATGAACCCGTCAGCGAAGGCATCGTCGCACTGCTCGAACCATTCATTGACACCGTAGCAGTTTGCACCATCACTTCTCTGGTCGTGATTGTGACCGGTGCCTACCCGGCGCCTGAAATGGCATCGGCGATCGAGAACAACGAAGGCGCCCGGTTGACACTGTATGCCTTCGTCACGGGCGGCCACGATTGGTTCCGCTACATCCTCTACTTCGCCGTTGTCTTGTTTGCCTATTCAACTTGCATCAGTTGGTCATACTACGGCGAACGATGCTGGGTGCAGTTGTTTGGCGTTCGTACATCGCTGATCTACAAGCTTCTGTTTTTAGTATTCACCTTCTTGGGATCGATTGTGACCCGCGGGAACATTTTGGAATTCAGCGATTTAATGATTCTGGGCATGAGCTTCCCGAATCTGCTGGGCGTATTTTTGCTCAGTGGCGTCGTCAAGCGTGCACTCGATACATATTGGGCCAAGTACAAAAGCGGGGAACTCGATCGAATGGACCGGGTCAAGTGAGCCGGCTGTGCGTGATCAATGTTGTCGGGATGACACCAAAGTTGCTGCCCCATGCGCCACGGATCGCCGCGGTCGGCACCGCGAAGCCATGGCGCAGCCCGCTACCGGCGGTGACCTGCACATCACAAGCCACCATGCTGACCGGATTGGTGCCGCGCGAACATGGAATTGTCGGCAACGGGTGGTACTACCGCGACACCCAAGAAATCCGGTTTTGGCAGCAGGCCAACTGCCTGATCCAAGGCAAGAAGTTGTACGAGGACTTTGAAACGGCCAAAATGTTTTGGTGGTTCAATCAATCGGCGAAAGTCACCTACAGCGCGACGCCCAAGCCGCACTATGGCTGCGATGGATCAAAGATTTTCGACATCCTCGATCACACTCAGTGCGAACTGACCAAGAACCTAGGTCCGTTTCCCTTCTTTTCATTCTGGGGACCGGGCGCCGGGCTACCCGCAAGCCGCTGGATCGCTGACGCAACGGCGCTGGTGATGCGCAAGAAGCAACCTGAATTGACGCTTTGCTATCTACCCCATCTGGACTACGACTTTCAACGGCTGCCGCGACCAAGATCCTGCCCGTGTCGCCGAAGTCGATGCCTGTGCCGGAAACGTGATCGATGCCGCTGGGGACGTTGGTGCGCAGGTTGTCGTGGTTTCCGAGTATGGATTGGTGCCCGCCAACCGACCCATTCACATCAACCGCCATCTCCGCGACGCCGGAGTGCTGGGAGTTCGCTGCGGACCGTTTGGCGAAATGTTGATGCCGGGTGAATCGGAAGCCTTTGCAATCGCCGACCATCAACTCGCGCATGTATACGTTCGCGATTCCAGCCGAATCAGCGAAGTTTGCAAAATGCTAGAGTCGATCCCTGGAATCGGCAGCGTGGTCGATCCTGGCGAAGTTGAACTGGACCACCCGCGCAGCGGCGAACTGATCGCGCTGGCCGAACCAGATGCCTGGTTCACGTACTACTACTGGAACGACGACACGTTGGCACCTGACTTTGCCAAGACAGTCGATATTCATCGCAAGCCTGGCTACGACCCGTGTGAATTATTCATGACCAGTAAGGTCAGAGCCATGGCCCGGGTCGCACAAAAGAAGCTGGGCATGCGATACAAAATGGATGTGATTCCCTTGGAACCCGCATTGGTCCAGGGCAGCCATGGAATTCATCCCGGCGACCCAAACGACGGTCCATTGGTCATTGGCCCCGGCGAACCGCCAGCCGAGATGCAAGGTTTTTCGGACTACGCCCGTCGGCTGCTTGGTGCCTAAATCTTGTCGCTTGACAGAGACTCTAGGTGGCGCTAGTCTTAGCTCTGCTCTTGGCGACCCGTTGTATTTTCGGCAACGTGTGTGAACAGGGAACTCCGGTGAAACTCCGGGACGGTCCGGCCGCTGTGAGCTGCCTGCAAATTGCCTGCATTTGAAAACCGCCGGCGTTTGCGAGCGAAAACTCCTTCTTTCGAAGTGCCATTACCGAATAAGCGATTCGATTTAGAACAAATCGAATGGTCGAAATCGGTGAGAAGGCTGTGAGTTTCCGTTTTGGCAGCAAGTCAGAAGACCTTCCAAGAGCAAGACGTCGTTCAGACCCTCCAGGATTGGGGTCAATCGTCGCAAGTCGTCACGCTACCGATGGTAGGCGCGCTTCGATCAACCAAACAATACGATGTAGTTTTGACAATGGACAGGCACCGCGCAACGAACGTGCGCCAAGGTTTCACGCTGATCGAACTACTGGTGGTGATTGCCATCATCGGCATCTTGATCGGTCTCTTGCTGCCGGCCGTCCAAGCCGTTCGAGAGTCGGCTCGGAAGATCAGTTGCCAGAACAACTTGAAACAGGTCGGACTGGCGCTCCATTCCTACCACAACGTCCACGCGTCGCTGCCGACTGGTTGCATCGAGTGGCGTGGCTGGAACAGCCCACCGACTCATCGGCAGTACGCTTGGTCAGCAATGCTGCTGCCGTTTATCGAACAACAATCACTTCATGAACAGATTGATTTCAACATCCCTTTTGACTCGCCACAAAACGCCGAGGCGGCAGCGACACGTATTTCTATATATGAATGTCCAACCGCCCCGAGTCGTGAACTTGAGCGCGGTCAGACGGATTACGGCGGACTATTCGGTGAACGTTTAGTCGATAGCAATCCGGCCACCGGGTTGTTTTTGTACGAGGTCGCAATCCCGTTTAAGGATATCAAAGATGGTCTTTCCTACACGCTGGCCGTCGCCGAAGACGTTGGTGGCCCCGACAGCGAGTGGATCAATGGCCGCAACGTCTTTGTTCAGGCTCATGGAATAAACGACTCCGAAGCCTGGGCCGGCGATAACGAAATACGGAGTCTGCATGGCGGCGGCGCGATGTTGCTCTATAGCGATGGACACACTCAGTTCCTGACCGAAAACGTTGACAAGCAGGTCTTGGGTGCCTTGATTACCCGGCGCCGCGGGGAAGTCATTCCCGGCGACGTTTTCTGACGTCAACTCTCTTGATCCAACACTTTGCCTCAGCAAATATCCCAAAAGTATACAGAATGAGACTAACAATCCTATTTCTCGCGATCGTCGTTTCATCCGTGTCAGCAATCCATGCGGAGCGTATCGTTGACTTTGAAGAAATTGGTGTCTTTGCACCCGGGTCAGGCGGCACTTACTACAACGGAAACCTGGCCAGCGGAACGAACAGCTTGGGCTGGACCAGCCAGGACGTCTTTTTCAACAACACCTACAGCAGCGACTTTGGCGGGTTTTGGAGCGGCTGGGCGTATTCCAACGTTCAAAACAATGCAACCGCCGGACCTGGAAACCAGTACGCTTCTTTTCCTGGTGGTGGTGCCGATGGCATTGGCCAAGTGGATCCTGGCGGAACCTACGCAGTGGCATTTGGTGACGGCGCGTTCTTCAATCTACCGAGTGAGTCTTATGCAGCGTCGCTGATGATGACCAACACGACCTTCACCGCCCTTGCCCTGCGTGATGGCAATGACGGCGGAAACAACTTTATTACCGGTGCGTTTGGGTCCATGAAATCGATCAACGTTCCGGGCTACAGCGCTTCGCTTGATGCAAACGGCAATGACTATTTGCGAATTACGTTTACCGGGCATGAAGATGTGAATGCGACCGGCAGTACAACCGGAAGTGTCACTCGATACCTGGCCGACTACCGAGCTGACAAATCGGACAATCCGGATGCCTTAAGCTATGGTGGCAGCGACTACGTGCTACCCGAATGGACCGAAGTTGATTTATCTGGGTTGGGGTCCGCAAGGTCGATCAGTCTTTCGTTTGAGACGACCGACCTGGGCACGTTCGGCCCAAATTCACCCAGCTTTGTCGCAATCGACAACTTGACGCTCACCGTTGTTCCCGAACCAAGCTCCGTCAGCCTGCTGATGGCAATCGGATTGTTGCAACTGCGGCGACGCAGGCAACGTTAATCTGATGGCAAGGATCAATCACCATGCAACTGTCGTAGCCGGCCGGAGAACCGTAGCATCAACTGGATTCGCTCGAATTCATCCAACCAATCTTGGGTGACTGAAGCCAACAATGACTGGGCTTCTCCGATTCCGGTCGGACAGGCCGTTCCCAACTGCTTCTCGGCCATGTCTCGGTACTTGGCCAATGTTCGATCGCCGTAGCGACCGCAGACATAGTTGTCCTCGCTCAAGAACAAGACACCCGGCACACGATGGGCGCCGCATGTCGACAGCTGATCGCCCAGATCGGGATGGTCATCGCGATCGTAATACCGGACGTGAATCCTCGGCGTTGCCGCCGCAAACTGGTCAAAGATGGGGCATTGGTTGGCACAGTCACCACACCAGGCTCCCGCGAACACCAGCACCTTCATGTCGCGGACGAAACCGCTTAGCAACTCAACTTGCGCAGGCGTTAGCTTCACCTGCTGGTGAACATCGGCCCAGCGGGCGCGGTGCGGCTCGCTGCCATGTTTCGCTAGAAAGTCGTGGTAGGTCAGACCGGAGTCGAATTTTGCTGCGTAATCCATGTCTGACAATCATAGACATGCCGATCGAAAGCGAAAGACCCTGTATTGGACTCGGTGCCCGCCATCACCCGCAAGACTGTGGCTACGCCGTAACCACGGATGTGGGAAAATGCTCGTTCACTGCAGCCAAGAATTCTTCACTGGTCGAGACTTTGGCAACATGGGTACGGAAGTGCCGGGCTCCTCGCTTGCCCTGGGCGTAACAACAAGCATACTTGCGCATCAGCACGGTGCCTTTCGGCTCTCCGAATCGATCCACGACCAATCGATAGTGCTTTAGCATCACCTCGCGTTGTTCCTCCAGAGTTGGCTCCGGCGGAATTGGTTCACCACGTAGCGCTGCGGCGGCCTGTGCAAACAACCATGGTCGACCTAGACAGGCCCGGGCAATCATCACGCCATCGACATCATAATTCTCGAAAGCGGCGACCACCTTTTCGGCACTGTCTAAATCCCCGTTGCCGATCAAGGGAATGTCTTTCAAATGTCTCTTGATCTCGCCAATCGTTTCCCAATCCGCGGTGCCGCGAAACATGTCCTGAGCAGTGCGGCCGTGAACTGTCAGCGCCGCTGCGCCGGCTTCTTCGACCACACGCGCAACTTCGTTGCAATTCACATTGTCTCGGGTGCAACCTAGTCGGATCTTAGCGGTCACCGGCGTGGGGCGCAAGCTTCGACCAATCGCTTGATGATCGCGAACATTCGCTGTGGTTCGCGCAGCAAATAGCTACCGCTGTGTGCTTTCTCGGTGACTTGACGTACCGGACAGCCGAAGTTGATGTCGACAACGCTAACTTGATATTCATTCGCTAGTCGCCGTCCAACCTTGGCCATGGTTTCGGGATCGTTGTCCCAAATCTGAACTGCCAATGGGCGCGCTTCCTGGGCCACTCCCCACAGCCGATCGGGGTGTTCGGCCAATTGCTCGTCCATCCAGACGAACCCCCGGGCGTTGACCATTTCTGTTGCCAACAGACCGGCCCCACCGAATTGGCGCACCACCTGCCGAAAGGCAGCATTGGTAAAGCCAGCCATCGGAGCTTGCAGAATCGGCGGGTCGATGACCAGGTCACCAATCCGTAAAGGACGAATAGGCATCGGAATCAAAAAACAGGGACTGAAACAACCGCTGCATTGTTGTCTCTGGAGCCTGATTCGTCCAACTGGGTTCGCCGCTACCAGGACTTCGACCAACTGCCGATGACTGAAAAGTCGGTTTCCAACTGGATGCCATCCACATCCTGATAGACCGTGGGAACGATTTCGGCGCTGAAGTAGTGACTCTTGTGCATGAACTGGGTACCGACACCGATGTTGAACCAAGCACCGCCACGAAACTCTTCGACGTTGGTGGAGACGACCAAATCGGGTGAGGCGCTGTCGAAGCCATCAAAGTTGCTTTTCCACAGGTTCTCGCCCCGCAGCGAGAGTGCCCAATTGTCGGTCAGCAAAATGCTGGTCCAATAATTCAAACGATATTCGTCGCTGACACTGTAGCCACGATAGTTGCGGCCGACTGGAATGTCGGTTTGGAGTTGCAGACCAAACGAGCAACAATCGAAATATTTTTTATAGGTCATTCCTGGCCGTGCGTTGAACGTGCCGCTGCCAAGTCGCATCGGATACGGCAGCGCGGATGGTGGAACTGCGGCGCCGGCCGTTGGCACCGAGGTCTCGCGGAAAATGTCACCTGTGGGAACCGAACAGCCAAGATTGAAAATCAGATCGCTGTCACTATCGCTGAACAGTCGTAGCAGTGCGCCAAATGCCGTATCGCCGAATCCACTGTTGTGTGTCGTGAACTCGGATCCAACACCTAGTGGCGACGGGTTTCCAGGTCCGCGAATGTGATCCATGGTTAGACTCGGTAGCATGACCATCGTGTACAGCGTAATATCGTCGGTCGCTCCATACATGGCATGGATCATATGCATCTCCATGGTCATTTGAGTTGGAGTGGCACCGGCGTTGGTCGTGATTCCATCGACAGTGATGGGGCCCAAGGCCGCGGCATCACTGATGGTTTTGGTACCGATGCGATTGTCTTCCATGTACATGTTCATGTACTTGTACTCGGCCATCCACTTACCTTTCTTGTGGATGTGGTCCCCCATGATCCCCGCCGGGCCGCGTTTGTCAACCAACTTTTTTCGGCCGGAGTGGTCGGCTGCTAGAACCAACGATGACAGCCCGATCAACAAGGTTAGCGCAACGGTAGATCTCAATATCACGGCAGTCTCTGTAACCGACAAGCGCAAGGATTCGAATGTTAGGATTCTTCGTCACTTATCCCCAACAAATTCCGAGGGTTGGTTGCTGGCGACAAAGTTTGACTGATAGGAACGACCGGGCTAAGAAAAGTCGCTCAGTTCCATCCAGCGTTCTTCGGCCTCAGCCAGCTGGTCTCCGATCGCCGACACCTGTTCATGCAGTCGCACAGCTTCATCTGGATCGGTTTCCTTGAGGAGTTTTTCGTTGATTTGCTTCCGTTCGTCATCCAGACGGGCGATCTTCTTTTCTAGATTCTTGATCTCCTTTTCCGTTTTACGTTGGTCACGTTGACTTTGCCGATAATCGGTCGCTTTTGACTTGGGTGCTAGGTCCTTTGCCACACCGGTCTTCGTTTGGACAGCCCGCTCCCGCTCGCCCTCATCGACTTCGCTCTCAATGGACTGCTGATAGCTATCGTAGTCGCCAAAGTAGTTTTTAACGCTGCCGTCACGGACCTCAATCACGCTGGTTGCGACACGATGCATGAAATGCCGATCGTGACTGGTGAAGATCACCGTCCCCTTGTATAGCTCCAGTGCCGAGGCGAGCGCCTCGACGGTCTCGACGTCCAGGTGATTGCCCGGTTCATCCAAGACCAGAACATTGGCGGTACCCAGTAACAGTCCGGCCATACACAATCGTGCCCGTTCACCTCCACTCAGAACTTTTATTTTCTTGTGGATGTGCTCGTCGCGAAACAACAGCGCACCAGCCATCGCCAAAAGATCTTGCCTGGTAGTGTCGCTATCGGATGTGTACTCCAGGTGCTCGAGCACGGTCAGCCGTTCATCCAAACTCGTGTAGACGTGTTGGGCGTACGTGCCGATATCGACCCCATGTCCCCATTTCAGTCTCCCGGCCAACGGATCGAGCGAGTAAACGAGAGTTCTCAGCAGCGTTGTTTTCCCTTGTCCGTTGTCGCCAACGATCGCCGCACGATCTCCATGTTCGATCTCCAAGTTAATGCCGTCTGCTACGACGTGATCGGGATAGCCCATCGATAGGCCTTCACAACGGACCGCAGTTCCCTGGCGGGGTTCGACTCGGGGTGCCCGAATGTGAACGGTCGGTTCATCAACTTCGATTTCAACGGTTTGTAGTCTCTCCAATTGCTTCGCTTTGCTTCGCGCTTGGCTGGCCGTTGCTGCATTGGCTCGGTTCCGATCGATAAATCTTTGCAATTGTTTTTGTTTTGCTATCGTTGTCGCATTGACCCGGCGATCATGTTCGCGTCGCTCTTCGCGAAATTCCAGAAACGCATCGATCTTGCCGCTAAACATCGTTAACTTTCCGCGGGCCAACTCCAGCGTATGAGTACAGGTTTTGCCTAGAAAGCCACGGTCGTGGCTAACGATCAGTGCGGCCTTGTTGAAGTTTCGCAAAAAATGTTCCAGCAGAATCTGCGTGCGGAGGTCCAAAAAGTTGGTCGGTTCGTCCAACATCAGCAAATTCGGATCGTGCAAAAGCAAGGCGGCCAGCTTGACGCGAGTTTGCCAACCTCCGGAGAGTTCTTTGACCGGACCTTCCAAATAGGCTCCTTTCAGTTCGAATTGGCCAGCCACCTCACCGCATCGCCACTCTGGCTGACCACTGTCACGAATCAGGAAATCGTGTGCCGATTCACCTGGCTCGAAGGGATCGTGCTGCCGCAAATAGCCGATTCGCAGCGAGGGGTGGTGGATCACCTCACCTTGCTCTAGTTCCTCATCACCCAGCAAGGCTCGCAGCAGCGTCGATTTACCTGCCCCATTGCGGCCGATGAAGCCGACTTTTACGTCGTCGGTCAGGGACAGTTCAGCTCCGTTTAACAGGATTTGGTCGCCGTATCGCTTGTGGGCGTCGCGGACTTGGATCAGAACGGGCATGGAGAAACGGTATCAATCAGAGCGTGGTGCGAGTCGCAGACGTAGAGCATGATGGCTCGAAGGTTCCTGACACCAATCATGCGAAAGAAGGCTCAGCCCAACAAGACGACTCGATTCCCGCCTACTCCGGAGCAGCTCAATTCTCTAAATTGCAGTCTGTTCTAATAATGATCGCGGGCGGGACCAGCCAACGAAACTGGGCCCGCCTGACGTGCGAAACTGTGCATAAACATTGGCCATTGCGGCAGTCATGAATACATTTAGCTTGGACTACATCGACGATTTGTATGTCCAATACGTTCGGGACCCGAACAGCGTTTCGCAAACCTGGCGAAAATACTTCGAACAATTCCTAGTTGTTTCTGGCGATCGGGATTCCGACCAGGCCGCTGGTAAAACGAAGGACAACGGTGCCGTCGCGGCACAGAACCGCCAAGGCTCGACCGGCGATGAAGATACCGATCAAGCGATTTGGCTCGCTCGCATCCAAGATCGCGTCAACAACCTGGTCCGTGAGTACCGAGTCCGTGGACATTTAGTGGCCGATCTGGATCCTCTCGGATTCAGTCGCCCGGACAGCCCCAAGCTAAGTCCCGAAGACTATGGCCTGAGTGATGATGATCTGAATCGCCCGTTTGACAGTACCGCGTTGGAAGACGTGATGGGCGACACAATCGAATCGTTCTTGACCCGCTTGCGCAACACATACTGTCGCAGCATCGGCGCGCAATTCATGCACATCGACCGCCGGACCATCCGCGATTGGTTGCAACGCCGGATGGAAACCACGGAAAATCGGCTGGAGATGTCTCATGATCGCCAGCGGCGAATCTATGCTCGCCTGGCCGACGCGTCGATCTTCGAAGAATTCGTACGTCGAAAGTTCGTCGGTGCCAAGACGTTCTCGTTGGAAGGGGCTGAGAGCCTGATCCCGATGCTGGATTTGGCCCTGGAAAAGGCCGGCCAACATGGCGTATCTGAAGTGGTGATGGGCATGGCCCACCGCGGACGTTTGAATGTGATGGCGAACATTCTGAAGAAGCGAGCGATGAACATCTTTTGGTCGTTCGACGATCCCAATCCGGAACTCAGCCGTGGGGGTGGCGATGTTCGCTACCACCTCGGTTATAGCAGCGATTGGAAAACCGCTTCTGGCGACAAAATCCACATTTCGCTGTGCTTCAACCCCAGCCACTTGGAATTCGTCAATACGGTCGCGCAAGGTCGAACACGCTGCAAACAAGACCGGCAAGGTGACAGCAAACGTCAACAAGTGATGACGATTCTGGTTCACGGCGACGCTGCCTTCGCAGGGGAAGGCGTGGTTCAGGAAACACTGAATCTAAGCGAACTGGAAGGCTACCGCACCGGCGGTACGCTGCACATCGTGATCAATAACCAGGTTGGATTTACAACGCTACCCGCACAGGGACGCAGCACGACGTACGCAACCGACATCGCCAAGATGTTGCAAATCCCGATCTTTCATGTCAACGGCGAGGATCCGGAAGCCGTCGCCCAAGTCGTATCGTTGGCAATGGATTTCCGTAAGGAATTCCATCGTGATGTGGTGATCGACCTGTATGCATTTCGTCGCTGGGGACACAACGAAGGTGACGAACCTCGCTTCACGCAGCCGCGCATGTACGCCGAGATCGACCGCCGTGCGCCGATCCGCGAACAGTATCTGTCTCGGCTACACCAATTGGGCAAAATCAGTCCCGCCGAGGCCGAACAGATCCAGCACGAACGAACCGCAAAACTGGAACGAGAATTCGAGGCCAGCAAGAACGAAGCCTTCGTTCCCGATACTCAAACGTTGGCCGCCAACTGGAGTCAATACTTCGGTGGCCTAGAGCCAACCGAACCGACCGATACCACTTTTGACCAGCAAGAATTGTCGAAGCTGCTCGAATCGTTGACTCGGTTTCCTGAGAATTTCTCAGCCAATAAAAAGCTAAAGCGGCCGATGGCCCAACGGCGAGAAATGGCTGCCGGAAAACGTCCACTCGATTGGGCCGCCGCCGAAGCGGTTGCCTTCGCGTCGATGTTGGTTGAAGGTCATCCCATCCGCATGACCGGACAAGACAGTGAACGAGGAACCTTCAGTCATCGACATGCGGTCCTACACGATACAAAGAATGGTTCACTGTACACGCCGCTGAAAAACCTGTCCGCCGACCAAGCATCGTTGGAACTGTACAACAGCCCGCTTAGCGAAGCGGGCGTGTTGGGGTTCGAGTACGGCTATTCGCTGGATCTGCCCAATGGTCTGACAATCTGGGAAGCCCAATTCGGTGACTTCTGGAACTGTGCCCAAGTCATCGTCGATCAATTCATTGCCAGCGCTGAAGACAAATGGAATCGACTGAGCGGGTTGGTGATGCTGTTGCCGCATGGCTTCGAAGGCCAGGGCCCAGAACACTGTAGCGCTCGAGTCGAACGATTCCTTGCGATGGCAGCGGAACACAACATTCAAGTTTGCCAACCGACAACTCCCGCACAGTACTTTCATTTGCTGCGCCGACAAGTGATCCGCAAATGGCGCAAACCGTTGGTCGTACTGACGCCAAAGAGTTTGCTGAGACATCCCAAAGTTGTCAGCCCAATCGAAGAGGTCGCGGGAGGTAGTTTTCAGAAGATCTTGGCCGACGAACTGGTTCCCTTGTCTGATTGCAAACGGCTATTGCTGTGCTCGGGCAAAGTCTACTACGACTTGTGGGACGCTCGAGAGGCCGCGAAGCGGACAGATGTTTCGATCATGCGAATCGAGCAGCTATATCCGCTAAGCGTCAGCGAACTGAAACAGGCAATCGCCGATCTGCCGACAGGTACTGACTTATTTTGGGTACAAGACGAACCTACCAACATGGGCTCGTGGCCGTATATCAAACTGAATTTCGGTGACGAATTGTCCGATCGGTACAATTTGCAACGGGTCAGCCGTGTCGAATCGGCCAGCCCCAGCACCGGCAGCATGGCCGCCCACAAGCTCGAACAATCCGATCTGATTGAGGAAGCTTTCAGTTAGCACGTTAAGTCCGGTGAAAACTGGCGCGTCTTACCACCCGGTTGCACCGGGCCTACGTCACAACGCTACTCACCTTCGCGCAACTGATTGAAATACTGCTGAGTGTGTTCGCGTTCGGTTCGCGGCAAAGTTTGATTTTCTGACGGATCACTCTCTTCGCTGATCGCGCTCTCGATCGCGACCTTGACGTCCTCGCGAGTCACGCCTTTGCGATTTGGCCCGTCGGCAAAACCAGAGATAATCGCCTTACCCTTTTTCACTTCACCTCGGACCTGCGTTTCGTAGGTGTTGGTATCGCCTTCGGACTCAGGTCGATCCCCCGCACCGCTGCCTCTTCCCAGCCCGAAACCCTCGCCGCCACTTTCGCCAAATCCATTGCCCTGACACCCCTGACAACCGGCTCCCTGGCACTGTTGGCAGCGCATTTGCTCTTTGGATTGCGACAGTTGATCCATTGCCGATTCCAAATCCTCCAATTCGGACATCTCATCAGCCATCTCACCTAATTCTTCGGCCATTTGTTCGAGTGCGTCAGCGGCTTCGCCTGAATCTCCGTTGTTCATTGCTTTGGCCGCGTCATTCATCGCCTCGGCCATCTGCGCCATCTTTTGCATTTGGCCATCCTTTTGCTGCAACTGGTTCATTTGTTGCTGTAGCTTCGCCGCATCATTGCCTCGTCCCTCCTTGCGTGCCTTGTCAATTTTTTGTTGCAGCTCTTGCTTCTTTTGCTCATGTTGTTCGGCCGCTTGCTTCAAGGCGTCCTTCATCTGATTGATCTGTTTTTTTAGCTGCTCTTTCTCTTTGTCGGATAGATTGCCACTGCGCATCTGATCGGCCAAATCCTTGACCAGACTATTGGCTTTGTCGAAGTCACCTTTCTCGATCGACTTGGCGACCTTTTCGCCAGGTCCAGCATCCAGTCCCTTCATTTGGGACATTGCCTTCCGCATTTGTTCGGAAGACCCGAGTTGTTGGCGGCGTTCCTCCAGCTTTTTCTTCAGATCGTTCATGGCAATCATTGCATCTTTCCGATCCATCTTTTCGCGTCTGCTGATCTTGTCTAGCTCGGCCTCCATCTTCTCGTACATGGCCGTTGCCTCTTTCAGGCCTTCCGATTCGGCTTTGCGACGTTGTTGCTGGATCCGCTTCTTCAGCTGTTTAGCAACCGTTTGCACCTGCTTGGTTTCAGCCGCGTCTGCTTTGACAGCGCTATTGGCGCTTGTTTCGCTCATCGGTTCAACCAACAACAATACGATTGCTAGAATCGGAACGATTGCGATCGGCAACCAGCCGAGCTTGGAAGGTTTCAACGCGAAACGATCAGCAATGGCAAGCTGATCGGCCCGCTTCTCGGCGTCGGACATCAACGCGGCTCCGAAGTCCGATTCACGCTCCGCTTCGGCCAGCGTGATGGAACTACTCAATCGTTCTCGTAACCCAAACCGCCGGTCGACTTCCGCGGCGACATCCGCCTTCGACGGTGCCGTCACGACCGTATAGATGGCTGCTGACAGGAGTGCCACTAAAGTGCAGCCGCCAATCCAGGCGTAAACCCAAGTTTGAAAATCAATGTCCAACACTCGCAGCGCTGGAAGCGCGATCGCGATCGTGGCAATGATCAAACCGGCAAACATTGTGTAGCACAGGGCGCGACCGAATCGGCCAAGGATGAGACGACGACGGGCGTTAGCGACTTTGCTTTCGATTCGATTCATGGCACAGACCGTAGGAGAATTCGTTAATTCGCGAGCTTGTTTGTCGGTTGCAGGAGTATGATGTAAGTATAGGGACCCAAGACCGCCAGACTGAGACCGTTTTCGTCCAATTTCTTTCGAGAATTAAGTTGCTTCGCCCACACAGCTTGCCCGACCCTGATTCGCTAAGTGATGCTGACGTTGTGATTTACGACGGCCATTGCAACTTTTGTCGCGGTCAGGTCAACACGCTCCGACGTCTCGATCCGGGCGGTCTCCGTCTAGCTTACATTTCGCTTCACGACCCCCGCGTCGCCAAACGCTACCCCGACCTGACTCACGACCAGTTGATGAGCCAGCTGTATGTCGTCGACCGTCGAGCCCGCCGTCACGGTGGTGCGGATGCCGTCCGCTACTTGACTCGCAGGCTGCCCTTGTTGTGGATCGCCGCACCGATCCTGCATCTACCGGGTACCGCGAATCTGTGGCGATGGCTGTACGGTCAAGTAGCAAAACGCCGTTATCAGTTGGCCGGAAAATCGTGCGAGGACGATGCCTGCAGTGTGCACATGAAATGATGCGGACGCGAGCCTGCGAAGTCTAAAAAACGACTCCACCCATCGCATCCAGATCGACTAGGCAAACCAATCGACGGCATTCTTGAACATCGCCAGACCGTCTCCCTGCTCCGGTTGTTCGCTACGCCGCGTCCAATAGGGATGCTGTGTCGGATCGATGTGCCTTTCCGGATGTGGCATCAAACCAAAGACTCGACCTGATGCATCACAAACGCCGGCGACGTTTGCGTCGGCTCCATTTGGATTGTCAGGAAACGGTAGCACTTCTTCTTCGACCCCGCCCTGCCCTGCCCCATTTTGATCGGCGCGTGCATAGCGAATCGCCAATCGACCCTGGGAACGCAACTGGTTCAACACGGAATCGTTGGCGGCGACAAACTTGCCTTCGGCGTGCGCCATCGGTAAGTACATCCGTTCGATGTCTTTCAGAAAGACACAGGGTGTTTGATCGACCGCCAAATGAACCCAACGATCTTCGAATCGGCCGTGGTTGTTCCAAGTCAATGTCGCTGGCGACTGTACGGAGTCGCCGACTCCCTCGGTCAAAACACCCAGTCGCATCAAGACCTGCATCCCATTGCAAATCCCCAGCACCAATCGGTCGCCCGCGCCATGGACGAAAGCATCCACCATGTCGGCTAAATGTTGTTGCAATCGCGTCGCTAGAATCCGCCCAGCCGCAATATCGTCTCCGTAGCTAAAACCGCCCGGCACACACAAGATTTGGTAGCGATCTTTGAGTGCTGGATTCTCGATCAATCGATTGACGTGAACTCGCTCGGCGGTCGCTCCAGCTTGCTTGAAGGCGAACGCTGTCTCTTCATCGCAATTGGTACCGGGGGCACGAAGGATCAGAACTCGAGGTGCGGTCATGCGGTTGCCAGAAAATCGTGCAGGGCTTGCGTCACCGCTCCCGCGAACGCGAGAGGGCATCCAAAATCAGTGATCAAAAGTAGGCGACAATCGGATAGGTGCGGAATAACTTAGACCGCTGGCACAGAATTGAGAACCACATCCGACGGCGGGTTCAGTTGGCACGGTCGATCTTGACTTGCAGCCGCCCGTGTAGCGAATCCCAGCCGACAACGGTGCCTCGACCCTGCCACAGAGAATTCCCGATCTGCTCGAAATCGTCGGCCAATTCATGCGGCACATAGAGCACCATCGGAACCTCGGGTTCCGGGTAATGAGCCCATACTGCGTAGCCGTCCTTGTAGACATGGGGGTCTTCGTCGCCGCTATACAGCAGCCGTCGTTCGATCTTGGCCGACAATTCAAACGACAGGCCAGTGACGGCTTCGATAAGTGTGCCCAGCTGTTCGCGTTGATCACGAAACGCCCATAGATGCCCGGCCGTTTCGGCAAAAGTCAGCTCTCCGGAAACGGCTGGTTCAGCTTTCGGCTGTGATGAACCCGGTGACTCCGAACTCGATTCAGATCCCACCCGCGTTGGGCCGGCGACGGGTGGTTCGATCGATCGGCTCTGGTCAGACGTTGCCGACGGGACAACCGTCAATTTCAATTCCTTGGTCCAGTCAGGCCAGCGCGGGATGTCAACTCGAAGATAACTGGACCAAACCAAATCGTTGTCATCCAAATCCAGGCTAAAGGGGGCATCCTGGGGCGGGGTTACGGAAAACGTAAATCGATGCTCTTTGCCCGATTGCAATGTGGTGGCCGGCTGTAAAGTCTCAGTGGACTCGTAAAAGACATGTGAGTGAGTCTTTCGATTACTGCCACTGCCGCTTACGCATTTCTCCATCGCTTGAAACTTCATCGTAATCGCGTTGATCGAAACGTTTCGCCGCGGGCAAATCACTAACTGGCCCTCAATCGATTCCCCGGGCACCGCTTGATCGGTCGCGAATTCACAATCCACGCTGCCCAAAAGGTACTTGGGTAGGAAGACACGAAACACCCAAAGGCACACGCCAATCAAAGGCAGTCCCAAAAAGATCAATGCCAACCATCCCATCTGCACCAGCATGTAGGCGAAGAATGCGACGAAACCAAATAGTAGCGCAAAAATGATTGCTCCCGCGATCGGACCAGCCTCGGTGACGTTTCGAATCTGCTTGGCGACCTCTTGTCCGCCCGTTGGCCGCATCAAGAAAGAGGCCGATGCTTTGGGATCGATTCCCCACGGAATCTTGGCTCGGGCGTCGACGTAGTGATCGATGTTCAAATAGTGGCCGTGATAGGAAGGTGGCCATTCGCTAATCGGAAGTTCAAATTGGTATTCCGGATTCTCGCCTGCCGACCACTGACCCGAAAACAGAATCGTCGTCTCGGCATGCCCCGCTGCAACGTTGCCACGTCCGTGAGTCCGCCAGCCTGAGCTAACTTCCAAGGCCTTGCAGTTGACATCGGTGTTGACGTGCACACGCACCCGCCCGGTGATCTTCCCGCCGCCGGGGTGCAACTGATCGGGATCGTCCAACTCAATCGCTAAATCGCACTTGGCCATGACTGGTTACCTGAGCTTGAACAAGTTCGTACAAATGATCTTCGATACCACGGATATCAGTCCCAAATCGGCCCACCAAGGAGCGCGCGAAATCAAGCGTGATCTCAGGGATCGGGCCTGGTCCGCGACGCGACGATTCAATTCGTCGATTCAACACCTGACACACCAACTCAGGTGTATTTGTCTGACCAATTCGTTGCGTCTGGACTGTGTATCCGTATCGCAGCAGTGGACGCGTCAGATCGCGGTGCGTTGCCAAAACCAGCGGCTTTCCCGTTGAAAAAACCTTTCGTCGGACAGATCTGGGTAAGCGTTGGGCTTCATCGATCAACACCACTTGGCCGGAGGGAATCGGCGGGCATGGCCCATCCTCGGGCAGATACGTGTAAATGGCGTCCGGTATTCGCCCCACCAACGACAACATCCGCGTTGTCTTTCCGCGTCCACAATCACCGATAAATTGGACCGCCGTCAATGGTCGCGTTACCAGGGCAGCGATGCGGTCAACATCGACCACCGCAACTTCGACCCGTTCGGCGCGGGTCAGTTCGCCAAACGGGTTACGATGCAGATTGGTCTCTGCCCAGTTATCGTTTAGCCAGCTATTATTCATTCAATGCAACCAATCGTTCATCTGTTGATCGCGGCGTGACCGTTGCCGATGATCTTAAAATAGACTTCCATCGTGCATAAAACCATCCGTCCCACCGTCTACGATTCAGCCGTCGATCTGTGGATCGCTGCGCTGATTCTGCTCAGTCCGCTGACGTCGGTGGTGATCGGGATCTACTTATTGGTCGATGGCCAGGCTGATGGGGCGATGTATCTGTTCCTGATTGGCGCCGGGGTGCTGCTGCTAACCCTTGTCTTGATTCAGCCCTGCCGATACACGATTCTGGACGACAGTCTATCGATTCGCTGCGGAATTCTGTTTTATCAGATACCTTTGAATGAGATTGAAAGTGTCGAGGCGAGCGGAAGTTGGCTCAGCGGACCGGCACTGTCGCTGCGGCGTGTCAAAATCAAAACCAGTCACCGAACGATCTTGGTTTCCCCTAAAGAACGTGAAGCCTTCATCACGAATTTGAGCAATGCGGCAAGTCAATCGGGAACTGCATCAACGTAGATTCGACGGATCGGTCTGATCCGACGGGTCCGACCGATCGATCTATTCTGCGAGCCGACGAAACGCGAACTCGTTGCAGCCCCAGCCTTTGCCGATCCTTTTGGATCGCTCTAGTTTGAACCCTTGTTCGGCGAGCATCGATTCGATCTTGTCCGGTGTGGCCACCTCAAATGGCAAGCCGCCGACCCAATCGACCCAGTCGTGCCAGGCCGACATGCCGCGATCCTCTTGCTTTGCTCGCCAATCGGCGAACGGCAAAGGGTTTTGAAATTTTGACAATCGGGCCAGCGAAAACTTTGCTTCATAGATCCCCGCGATCAATGCTACCCATACCGGCCGCAGAAAATCAGGCAATCGGTTGTAGATTCGTTTGATCGCCAACCAACGGTGACTTGCTGAACCTTGATCGTTGTAGATCGCGATACAGAACAGACCGCCCGGTTTCGTACGCTGTGATGCCAACTCGATCGCTTGGTCCATCTGTCCGGTATGATGCAGCACGCCCCACGAATAGACCACATCAGCCTGTCCCAGCGATTGCATCAGCGATTCGTCCAACACTGAGCCGGCGCGGATACTCCAATCCGGGCTGGTGTCTGCATACCGGCTTCTCAACTCTTCAGTGCAGGCTACCGAATCGATATCGAAGTCAATCGAGTCAACTTCGGCACCCATCCGATGGGCAGCCAGAGAAAACAGGCCGCTACCACAGCCCAGATCGAGAAATCGTTTGCCGCGGAGCGAATCACTCGCCAGCATCTCTTTGAGCGATTTGATTGCCTCGTCGATTCGATCATCGTTGAGCGCAGCGAGGAACGATTTCCAGTTCTTCCCAAACTCAAATCGTTGTTCACTCATTTCCAAATACGTTACATTCTTGGTTCGCGTTTGAAATCACCCCTGCCCTCTTTCCTGGCCGAATCCCGCCATGTCGAATTCGATTCATCGTCGTTCATTTTTGAAATCGTCCGTGATTGCTACGGTTGCGGCGCCGGCGATCCTGACTGCCAAACGCTCCGCCGCTCAAGGGTTGGTAGGCGATGGAGACCTCAAGTTTCGCTGTGAACACTCGTTTCCGCAACTTCCTGATCACTACTCCTGGCAAACCACTCATAACGTGGCGGTTGATCCCGACAACCATTTGTATGTCATTCACGAAGGCCATGCTGACAAAACAGACCATCCATCCATCTTTGTGTTCGACTCGGAGGGAAAGTTCATTCGCGCCTTTGGACAGCAATTTCAAGGCGGTGGACATGGCTTGGAAGTCAATGTTGAAGATGGCACCCCCTACCTATATGTCGCTGGCTACCAACAGTTAAAAACGATCGCCAAACTGACGTTGGACGGCGAGATCGTATGGCAGAGTTACGCACCGATGGAATCGGGTCACTACGCCGACGGCGAAGGTAGTAATCCGCACAAAGTTTGGGGACGCAATCGATTCTTACCGACGAACTTTGCATTCTTGCCCGACGGTGATGTGCTGCTGGCCGATGGCTACGGCGCCTATCAAATCCATCGCTATGATACCGACGGCAATTGGAAATCAAGCTTCGGTGGCGCCGGGAAGGGCAAAGGCACCTTTAACCTGCCGCACGGCATTTGGGTCGATACTCGCAAAGGGGGCGATCCCGAGATTGTGATTGCCGATCGCGCCAACAACACGCTGCAACTGTTCACGCTCGATGGTCAATACAAAAAGACGGTTGACGGCTTTGGGCTGCCAGCCAACATCGACACCCGCGGTGATTCGATGGTGGTGCCGGAACTAGTCGCGCGAGTCTCGTTGCTCGATCGCGATCACAACACGATCGTTACCATTGGCGACGACCGCGAGCGAATCCTGGCCGATCAAAAGGCAAACGGATTCACCATCCGCACGAAGGAAGATCAGTGGCTGCAGGGAAAGTTCGTCCATCCTCACGACGCCTGCTTTGACTTGGAAGACAATATCTACGTCGCCGAATGGGTTCGCACCGGCCGGATCACCAAACTAACGCCAGCATGACTCGCAATGATCTGATCAAACCAATGGCGGGCCAAGCACACATGGCACTCACAAGCCGCTCCTGAAACCTTTTTTGCCCCCTTGTTCGATCTGAATCGGCAGACAATGTCTCCGGTGTATACTGCACTTTCGTCCCACCTCCCGCCAGTGCTGTTTCCCGCCGATGTTGTCACCGCGATACCGCTGCTTGATTGTCCTTGGGGTGGTAACAGTTGCCCCTGCCGGATTTGCCGGAGCATCGGATGAAAGCTTCTTCGAGACGCGCATTCGTCCGGCTCTGGTCAAACATTGTTATTCGTGTCACTCGAGCGACGCCAAGATCTTGCGCGGCGGTCTGTCGTTGGACAGCAAACAGGGTTGGCTGATTGGCGGCGACAGTGGACCGGCGGTGGTTGCCGGTGAGATCGACAACAGCTTGTTGATCGCGGCGATCAAATACGAATCGCTTGAAATGCCGCCCGAAAAGCAGCTCGACGACGAAACGATTGCGGATTTTGAACGCTGGGTCGACCGGGGTGCCTATGATCCGCGTGTCGGTTCAACTCCCCAGACTCGTATCGATCCAGTTGCTGCTGCCGATCACTGGGCTTTTCAACCGCTTGAGTCTCCTGCGATCCCCGAAACGCAAGATGACTGGGTTCAAAACCCGATTGACGCCTTTGTCCTACAGAAACTGAACAATCTGGATTGGCGACCAGCACCGAAAGCTGACAAGTACACGTTGATCCGTCGCGCCACGTTCGATCTGATTGGGTTACCGCCGAGCATCGAAGAAATTGAATCGTTCGTCAACGACGATTCGCCGGACAGTTATTCCAAAGTCATCGATCGCCTGCTTGCCTCGCCGCACTATGGTCAGCGTTGGGGACGGCACTGGCTGGATCTAGTCCGGTACGCCGACACCAACGGAGCAGACGAAAACCATGACATGCCCAATGCATGGCGATACCGTGATTGGGTTTTTCGCGCCCTCAATCGCGACCTGCCTCTTGATGATTTCATCGTGCAACAAATGGCAGGCGATTTGTTGTGTGAAGATCAAGACGAACCAATCATTGCCGACTTGATCACGGCGACAGGAATGTTGGTCATTGGCCCGAAGATGTTGGCCGAACAAGACAAGGAAAAGATGCGAATCGATATCGTCGATGAACAGATCGATACGGTCACGCGAACCATGCTGGGGATGACGATTGCCTGCGCCCGCTGTCATGACCATAAATTTGATCCGATCACTACTGAGGACTACTACGCACTGGCGGGAATTTTTGCCAGCACGCGGACAATGCAGCACAACGACTTCGTGTCAAAGTGGATGGAACGAGATTTGCCCTCGACGCGAATCGACGGGCTGCGATCAGCTCATCAAGTCAAGATCGACGCCGCTCAGTCACAGCTTGATACGCTGGTTGCGAAAGCCAACGAATTGCTCTTAGCAAAACTTGCAACGGAACAGCTTCCGGAAAAATGCGAGGAACAGTATCCGGACGAAACGAAAACTGAAATTGCGGCAGCGCAGGAGGCGCTAAAGAGGCTACAGACAGCGATGCCGCCGTATGATTCCGCAATGGCAGTCAGCGATGCCAATCCAGTCGATGTCGCTGTCCACATTCGCGGCAGTCATCTGAACAAGACCCTACAGCCGACGCCACGAGGAGCACCAAAACGATTGACCCAGTCATCGCCGATCACCGCAATTCCGCGCGATCGCAGCGGTTGACTGGAATTGGCGGGATGGCTCACTTCGCCCGATCAGCCGTTGACGTCGCGCGTGATGGTGAACCGCGTTTGGATGTGGCACTTCGGTCACGCGCTGATGCGTTCGCCATCCAATTTTGGCTTGCAAAGCGATTCGCCCAAGCATCAACCATTGCTCGATTTTCTGGCAAGGCGATTGATCGACGATGGCTGGTCGCTCAAGCGTTTGCACCGACGAATCATGCTTAGCAGCACCTACCAAATGAGTAGTCGGCCAACAACTTACGAAGCCGCAGATCCTGAGAACAAATGGTTGTGGCGACAGAACCGCAGGCGGCTGGAAGTCGAATCGCTTAGAGACTCGATCTTGACCGCCGGAAATTCACTGAATCGCCAATTCGATGGTGTTCCCGACGGCACAGACTCGTTACGACGAACGGTCTACCAGAAAATCAATCGCGCCGCGCTGTTGGATTTTCTTTCCACCTTCGACTACGTAGAAACGGCGAATCATCTGGAGCAACGGCCCGTGACAACTGTGCCGAACCAGGCGCTGTATTTGATGAATAATCCCTTGGTTCACGATCAGGCAATTCGATTGTCCAAGTCTTTGCAAGGTGATCGGCCGGAACGCATCGACCAGATCTGGCGGAAGCTTTTCGGCCGTCCACCTCACAAAGAAGAAGTGACGATGGCGGTCGACTTCATTGCAGATCTACCAAAGGATAGCGACGGTTGGGCGATTCTGTGTCGAACGCTGATCGCTGGGAGCGGGTTTAGTTATGTCGAATGACAAGTCACGACAGATCTCACTAGGCCCTGTTCCTAATGACACGGTCCCCTCATTCGATTGGCTACGAAACAAGGGGCAGACAACCGAAGTGTTGCGACGAGACTTCCTGCGCGGAACGATTGGACTGGCTGGACTGGCCGCGGCCGACACACTATCGGCTTCGACCGTGGCAACCGAATCGCTTCCTCATCACCCGCCCCGAGCCAAACGTGTCATTTTTCTGTTCATGCATGGCGGACCATCACACGTTGATACTTTTGACTACAAGCCAGAGTTGGAAAGACAACACGACAAGCCGTTGCCCTTCGACAAACCCCGGATTCAGTTTGCAAAAACGGGCAACTTGCTGCGCAGTCCTTGGACGTTCCGACAGTACGGTCAAAGCGGTCAGTGGGTCAGCGATCTGTTTCCGCAGGTTGGACAGCACGTCGACGACATCACTTTCATCCGATCCATGCACGGATCAAACGAAGCGCATGGCGGCGCGCTACTAAAGATCCACACCGGCAGCGACACGTTTGTTCGTCCCAGCATGGGTGCTTGGATTAGCTATGGATTGGGAACCGAAAATGCGAATCTACCGAGCTTCATCACGATCAATCCGACGCTCGGGCATGGAGGTGTTCGCAACTTCGGTTCGGCCTTTTTGCCGCCCATTCATCAGGCAACCAGAATCGGTCGCACAAGAGCACCGATGAAAGACGCGAAGATCGATAATCTGCACAGCGCCGGTGCAACGACGACCCAGCTGCAACAGCGTCAGATAGAGATGCTTCGCCAGCTGGACCAAATCAATGCTCGATCAAGTGACATCGATCGAGAGTTGGCCGCGCGGCTGCAATCTTTTGAACTCGCTTTTCGAATGCAGACCGAAACGCCAGGATTGATGGATTTGTCAAATGAATCGTCCAAAACGTTGGCACTTTACGGAATCGACCAACAGCCCACCGACAATTTTGGTCGTCAATGTTTGCTAGCCCGGCGCTTGTCAGAAGCGGGCGTACGTTTCATCCAGGTCACGCACAACTATTGGGATCAACATGATTCGTTGCAAGAGAAACATAGTGAGTTGGCTGCTGAGTGCGATTTGCCGATCGCCGGGCTGCTGACCGACTTGAAACGACGTGGACTCCTAGACGACACATTGGTGATCTGGGGAGCCGAGTTTGGTCGGACTCCAACAGCGCAAAACAAGAACGGTCGCGATCACAACCCGCATGCGTTCACCTACTGGATGGCAGGTGGCGGAGTCAAAGGTGGATTTAGCTATGGCCGATCGGATGAATTCGGATTCTATGCCGCGGACGACAAAGTTCACATCCATGACTTTCACGCCACCCTGCTGCATTTGCTGGGAATCGATCACGAGCGGTTGACCTACCGATACGGCGGACGAAACTTTCGTTTGACTGACGTGGAAGGCAGAGTGGTAAGCGAAATCATTTCTTGATCATTTCCAAAGACCTCGCTATCGCTCCGCTAGTTGATCAGACGAAACCCCTATCCATTCCAAAAATCGTCTTATAACTCCGTATGCCAGAGTTGCTCTTATTGAAAGATAAGTCTCTATTGTTTCGCCCGACTTGCATCGGACGTCCGCGGATAATCTCGTATACTGAATCAGGTCGCGAATCTTCCTATTCCGTTGTGATTCGGTCCTCTACTCCGGCACCCTGGATGAACAACGATGTTCGAACGAATGTCTACTGGTTGGCAACTTGTCAAACAGAGTTGGCAAGTACTCAAACTTGACAAGGAACTGTTGCTGTTCCCAATGATGAGCGGCGTTGCCTGCCTGCTGGTGATGGCCAGCTTTGCACTTCCGTTGTGGGCGACCGGCTACGTCGAAGCGATCTCGCAAGAAGAGGCTCAGGGAGAGGTCAGCCAGTTTCATCAGGCTGTCGGTGTCGCAGTCATGTTCGCGTACTATTTCGTCAACTACTTTGTGATCGTCTTTTTCAACTCGGCACTCATCGCTTGTTCCATCATTCGCTTCAAAGGTGGTAATCCGACTCTGGCCGACGGGATTTCTGCATCGATGTCTCGACTACCCCAGATTGCCGGTTGGGCGTTCTTGGCCGCTACCGTCGGTGTGATCCTGAAGCTGATCGAATCTCGCTCCGAAAAAGTAGGCGCCGTCGTTGTCGGACTGTTGGGGATGGCTTGGTCGGCGGTGACCTTTTTCGTCGTCCCTGTGATCGTCGTCGAAAAAGCGGGTCCCATCACCGCCTTCCAACGATCGACCGGTATTCTGAAGAAGACGTGGGGCGAAGCGCCGACAGCCAACTTTGGCGTCGGCTTCATCATCTTCCTGGCCAGCTTGGTGGCGATCATTCCACTAGGACTCGGTTTCGCTGCAATCAGCGCCGGGCAAGCCGCCTTGGGAATGGCGCTCATTGCCATCGGTATTGTCGCATTGATACTCGTAACACTGATCTCATCGGCTTTGAACTCGATCATCGTCGGCGCCTTGTATCTTTACGCCTCTGAAGGAAGCGTCCCACAACAATTCGACGACGATCAGTTTCGTCGGGCCTTCGTACATCAATAGCCCGCACATTCGAATCAGCGATCGACGCTGATCCGGTTCTGGTTGCGGCAGTTGCGAGAGCTTGCCGGCTTCTGATCCCTGGATCACCGAGAAACCCTTGAAGCCTGCTTGCCGCGGGCGGCACGCGCTGTCACGATCATGTGGTGACATTTTGTGCACTGTTGACCAGGTGGTATCATGCTCGCGCGATTGAAGACATTCACCCTGTTGGGCATCGAAGCTAAGCCAGTCGATGTGGAAGTCGATATTTCTCCGGCTGCGATGCCGAAAACGATTCTGGTCGGGCTGCCCGACGCCGCCGTCAAAGAGAGCACGCATCGAGTCGAGCGGGCGATCGTCAATAGCGGCTTCATTCGCCCGCAGGATCGCGTCGTGATCAACTTGGCACCCGGTGATCTGCCCAAGCAAGCCGCATCGTTCGATCTGCCGGTGGCACTTGGCGTCCTGGCCGGCAGCGGTCAGCTGTCGACCGAGCGAATCGAAGATTACGCGATCATCGGTGAACTGGCACTGGAGGGAATGACCCGGCCCGTCAAAGGTGCACTGTCAATCGCGATCGAAGCGGCCAAGAACAAGGGCTTGCACGGCTTGGTCGTGCCCGCGGAAAACGCTGGCGAAGCAGCGGTCGTCGAGGGCTTGGAAGTGATTCCGGTGGAATCGCTCTCCCAAGCCGTCGCCTTCTTTGCCGGTGAAGTCGATGTTCATCCAGCGCCCAGTCACCTGGAGCAACTGTTCGAACAATACAGTGTCTATGACGTCGACTTTGGCGATGTCCGCGGCCAAGAGTCGGCCAAACGCGCGATGACCCTGGCCGCCGCCGGCCGTCACAATCTGATCATGGTCGGCCCACCCGGAAGCGGTAAGACGATGTTGGCCAAACGCATTCCGACGATCTTGCCTCAGCTGAGTGCCGCGGAATCGATCGAGACGACACGCATTTATAGCGCATTGGGTCAACTGCCGGCCGGACAACCGCTGCTGGCCCGCCGACCCTTTCGCAGTCCACATCACACGATCAGCGATGCTGGCTTGGTCGGCGGGGGCAGTCCACCGTCGCCGGGCGAGATCAGCAAAGCGCACAACGGTATTTTGTTCTTGGACGAATTGCCAGAGTTCAATCGCAAGACGCTGGAAGTGATGCGGCAACCGATGGAAGATGCCGTGGTCACGATCTCGCGCACTGCTGCAGTCGACTACCTTTCCCGCTGATTTCATGCTGGTCGCCGCCGCGAATCCTTGTCCCTGCGGCTATCGCAGCGACCCCCGCCGCAGTTGCAATTGCACGCCGCCGCAAATCGAGAAATACATGGGCAAAATTTCGGGACCATTGATGGATCGGATCGACATTCATATCGAAGTTCCGGCGGTCCCGTTCGAAGAGTTATCGGCATCGTCCGTTGCCGGAACGTCAAGCCAGCAGATGCGCGACGATGTGGTCACGGCGCGAGCAACAACAAGCACAGCGTTTCGCCGACGGCCCGATTCGCTACAACGCACAGATGAGCAGCCGACAAGTCCGCGAGTTTTGCAAGCTGGACACGCCTGCCAGCAGATGCTGCGGCACAGCGTCGAAGACATGGGTCTATCCGCCCGAGCCCATGACAAGATCCTGCGAGTCGCCCGCACGATCGCCGATGTGGCGGGCGACGAATCGATCGACGAAATGCACCTGGCCGAAGCGATCGGCTCGGCGATGACGACATCGACGAAATGCACTTCGCCGAAGCAATCGGCTATCGATCGCTCGATCGAGATTTGTGGGTATAGAATGCTTGGGGACTTCAACAAAAGGGGCCTAGCGTCGCTAACCCGTTTTTCGTGACCCTTTTATTGCCCCCTGGATTACGCTTGAGGAGAATAAAGAGTATCGCTCCATGCAACTCCACTTCGCTTCTTGTAGCTTGATTTGGTGGTGGCCAACGGCGGCGATACAACGGACATAACGGAACTTTGGGTGGATGGTGAACGAAACGTCGAGAGGGGAACAGCCGGGTCGTGGAGGACGGATTCTCGCTCGAGCCTTATGGGCGATCTACATCGCCGTTCTGTCGGCGATTGCCTTTCACTGCTACCGGCACCCCTCGACATGGGATGGGCTGAAGTGGCATCGTCAGGACGATATTTGGATCGTACAGGTATTGTCATCCATCGCTTGGATTTCGGCGGTGCAGACACTTCTTTTCCTGCTACTTGGACTGCTGACGGGCGCTTTGTTGGTGGCAGCCATCCGCCCCTCTCCGTTTGCCAATAAGATTCTTCGTTGTGTGATCGCGTTTCTCGTGTCATTCGCGATCGCCGTTACGTTTCGCCGATTGCTTTATGGCGAACCGTTCGTCGCCCCTTCGTTTCTGGGTGTTGCGATGATCGCGGGTGCCTGTTTCTGGGGGTCGTGGTTGGGCGTTACCTGGATGGAAGCGAAGTCCGCAGGGGGGTGGTTGATTCGCCAGACTTCGTTGGCGGCAATTTTGATCGTGGGGGGTCTCGGAGCATTGCTCTTCTCTTCCACGTCGGATCAACCGCTGTCACTCGACGCGACGCCCGCGTTGACCGAGGATCGTCGGCGTCTGGTTGCTCAATTCCGCGAACATGATCCGCGCAAGTTGGCTCCCAGCGAGACCACCGAAATGACGGTCAGCCAACGCGATCTCAACCAGTTAGCGCATTGGGCGTTTTCGCTATTGCCAGGCGAACATTCAGCCGAAGTCGGCCTGTCGGACGATCTTCTTTCGGCAAACGTCAGCCTGAAGCTGCCGCAAGTACCATTCGTTCGCCCGTATCTGAACCTGATCACCTCGGGCAAAGTGATCGCGCATGATGGTGAACTGGGGTACTTGCCGCTGGAGGTTCAAATCGGGCGTTTGGTAGTCCCACGCATGTTTCTGGCATTCGGCGGACCAATCGTTGTCGGGCGTGAGTGGCGCAACGAGGCAACCGAACCGTTTTTCCAGTCGTTGAAAGAGGTTCGTTTGGGAGATCAGTTTGCGACCATCTCTTATGGACATCTGGATGTTCAGCGCGGCTTCGCGCGTGACGCGATGGTTGGTCTTGGGGTCTTGGAGGACCTGGAGTCGTCGATTCGTGCTCAGGTGACTCGCTTGTTGGCACTGGCACAACGCGAGGACTCGTTGACGTTCGGGCAATGTATGGAAACCGTCTTTGATGAAGCATCGCAACGTTCGCTTGACGGGAATGCCGCGAAGGAGAACCGAGCCGCCATCCTGACTTTGGGATATATGCTTGGGCATCAAAAGCTTCTCCCGCTGCTAGGGCCATCGGTCCCGGCGCTCAACGCGCGGACGCTGCGCAAGTTTCGCAAGGTCACGTTGGCAGGTCGACAAGATTGGGCGCGTCATTTTTCGCTCAGTGCGGCTCTGCAGGTGCTTGGCAATAGTCAGGCGAGTAAGGATGCTGGAATCCTAAAGGAAGAGTTGGACGCGGACGGGGGGAGCGGTTTTTCGTTTGGTGACTTACTTGCCGATCGGGCCGGCACGATGATGTCCGTCCGGGCGACGACGTCCGAATCGGCCGCCCGCGCGATGCAGGCTCGACTGGCAGGTGGATTCGTGGAGTCCGATTTCATGCCGAGCGGGCAGGACCTTCCCGAAGGCCTGCCAGACGAACAGTTCCAGGCCGAGTACGGCGGCGTGGGAGGGCCCCGCTACACAGCGCTGCTGAAGGAGATTGACCGCAGAATCGCCGCTTGCGACGCCTACGTCCAACCGTGACGCAGCACCCGGATTGGTTCGGGAAACGATGGCAACTGGGCTGCCGATCTCTTTCACCCGGTTGATTCGGTTTTTGCGGCGACTGACAATCGCGATGGCCATTTCCGGTTCATTCATCATGGAGATGTTTCGTGTCGGCGCAGGCATTTACTAATTCGTACGTTGTCGACGGCGATGAATCGATCGAAGAAATGCATCTGCCCGCAGCGGTCGGCTATCGCTGCCTTGCTAGCGATGTATCGGTATTGAAAGTTGTCGTGGTCCAACCGAAACTGATCAGGTTTTTGCCGGCAAACCTGGCTTACTTTCGCGCACGCACATGATTCTGCCTTTGAAGTGACATCTTTCAGAGATTGACCGCTAGCGCCCAGTTGCACTTGCAACTGCAGTTCTAGAACTTCGTTTCGAAGCAGTTCAATCTGCCATTGCAAATACATCATGCTCGACAGCGACGATTCTTTTTCGTCTGTAATCTCAAGGTGCAGTTTGGCGATCTCAAGAACCGCTTTCGATCGTTCCACATCGTAACTTGGTTGATTTTTCCGGCATCTTCGCGAAAGCATCTTGAGTGCGTATCAAGTCTGCTTCCGCCATTGCAACTGCGTTGCTTGGCATGCGTACATAGATTGTCATGAAAGTTGCCATTGGCGCCTGCGTTTGCTGTGCTAATTGTTCTTTGTCGATTTCGACATGTCGCCGCAAACTTTCCAGCGCGGAAGCTGGCAGTAGGTTGGGATATTGCTTGTCCGCCTCCATCGCCCGCCGCAAATCCAGGTTGGCTACTACCAGATGTCGCGAGCATACCGCACGTTTAGGCTTTCTTGCTCCCGAGGCTTGTCCACCTTCTTACCGGCGGTCGGCTGGCCCGCATGAGCAACCGCAGTGAATGCCGCAAAAATGATGGCCAAAGGCAAGTGTGCCACTTTACACACCGGAATCGCTATTGAACGGATCGTTTGTAACTGAACGCAAGTGTGGTTAGAACAACAGAATGTGTCTGATACCTCCTCGCTTATTAAGTAAAGGCAGGCTGACTGGCTACCCATTGGTTGACCGCAAGGCGGATTACGGAAGGATCGGATCGATATTCATATCATACTGGATTTCGATATTACTTGCGGTACTCTGCGAAGATTGTCGGCATCAGCGGTTGACGGCGCCTCGAGCCAACTAGTAAGACGATTCGGTTAGAGCATGGGCAACATCGGGGCCATGGGATGGATTTCGGCCTTGATCCAGGTCAGTCCTTCATGGATGATGGCCTGTCGCGTTCTATGCGCACAAGTCCGCTTAAGACATCGAAAGTCAATTGCGGAGGCTAGATAATAGCCAATGGGCGGCCACTGTGGGTGCGGAAGTCCGTACCGGCCAGACCTTCCCAGAAAACGTTTGCGATATCCCACGGATACCCGTATGGTCGCTTGTCAACGGCGGCAAAACTAGAGCCGAACGAGGCAAGCACGGCAGATAGTCAGTTTTGGGCATGGGGATGACACTGAAGTGCGACTCGGTGGCGTCGGTGGAAAAACGTAAACAAGCGAATTTGGATCGCCGTGGCAGGGTGACAGGTCATGGTTGGGAAATAGGCCTGCCAGCTGGAAAACAACTTTGGGGCGGTCCATGCGAAACAAAGTCGCAAACGGTGCCGAATTTGCCGAAGAACTGCTCGTCGCTGGACGTCAGCATGGCGGTATGATGCGTATCGAGTCCCGTCATTCCGAATCCGGTGCCGGTTGGATCGAGGTCGATGCGTTCTGTCGCCGTGAACACGACGTTGCCAGAGGAGTCGTCGTTGACCCCTTTTTTGCCGCGTTGCCTGCTGCGGCCCTTACAGCGTGATCTGCACCATACCGGTGATCAAAACCGCATCGTCGGTCGTCAACGATGCCGGGACCAGGGGATCGTGCACAATCTGACCGAAGTCAGAAATGTACATTGCGCCGAGGGTGAAGTTGGAATCGTATCCCCTGATCTTGAAGTAGGTGGTGAACTCACCTTCAACCGTTGTCGCAAAGTCGGCCAATTGATTGGCTCGCGAGCCGGGAATTGTGGTCGATCCGGCGAACCCGTAATCGACGTTTAAATCGAAGTAGCCAACCGCAAGGTCGATCTTCGATCGGTGGCCGAAAATGCAGCCGTCCCAACCAACAAATCCTTTGCCACCGATATAGTCATTGTCCAAGTCTTCGTTGACGATCCGAGAGTTATCGCGATCAAGTTTGAATTCCTGATCGAATGACATGTAACTAAAGGCTGCGCCAGCGGAAAGACCGCCGAATCGGGTACGCCAAGTATCACGAAGTGCAAGATCGACGCCCCATAAACTGAGCTGGTTTTTCATGTTGGTTTGGCCTGCGCCAAGTGCCACGTTGGATCCGTCGAACGGGTTGGGAATATTAGCCGCCAGGGATGATCCAACGGAGTTCGCTTCTACCCAACCAAAGAAAGCGGTCGTTTCAAAACTTGTCCGAGTTCCCAGAAAGCGACGAACCGCCTCCAATTTCCATAGCGCACCAAAAGTATCGCCGTCGTCTTGATAGACGGTTTCCCCACCGGCATCGGTACCCAATCGATAGGAAGGCAACAGCACGCCAAACGGTCCGCTGCCGTAAGTCATTTCAAACGCTTTGTCCGAAATAGTACTCTGCCCACTGGCCGACGTCGCAACCAAACACAACAAAGAGAGAATGATGGTTGCCAGTCTCATACTGATCAGCCGTCCAAATCACGAGGATCGATCCCGGTGAGCCCTGTTCACCGTGTTAGATTGATATCGAATCAACGAGTCGAAAAATCGACGCGGAATGTGCGAAAACGCGCACATCACGTCTCTCGATCAGCGAAGAAATCGGGTGACATAACTTGGCCGGCCTGAATCAAATAACTGGAGTTTGTGGACTAGGCAGCCAACGCAGGCGATTTCAAACGATCCAACTTCAAATGCAGCTTGATCCAAATAGGAGTTTGTGCGGGTGACGCGAGGATTGCCAACGCACATGCGGGCATTTCGGGCCGGTAGAATGCTAGCGAAAGCTGTCAATCCCATCCGATCTTTCCAAAGCGCCCAACATGTCTCCGACTGGATCTGCTGAGTATGACTCGTCTAATGACGTCTACGGGGTCAATCCTTACGCGCCAACAGCGACGATTGGAGACCTAGAGCCGGCTGTACTTAGCGATGCCGAGACCCTGCGCAAATCGCACTTGAATCGCGAAACATCGATCAAAGGGATCGGCGCCCTGTATCTATTCGGCACCATTTTCATGGTCCCCATCGGGATCATCGGGATCGTGAGGCGCCTTCACCGTACAGAACGGGGCGGATGCATTGATGGTTGTGAGCTTCGGAGCTGTCTATTTGGGTTTGGGATTGCTACAAGGCTATGCGGGCCTCGGGTTGAGACGTCTAACCAACAGCGGCCGCGTGCTTGGGATCGTATTTGGAGTGATCGGGTTGATCGGATTTCCGATCGGCACCTTGATCTCACTCTACATCCTCTACCTATTGTTGAGCCAGAAAGGCAAAACCGTCTGTTCAGAACACTACAGGCAGGTCGTCGCGCAAACACCGCATATCAAGTACAAGACATCGATGGTTGTTTGGGTCCTGTTGGGGTTGGTGTTCCTGTTGATCGCATTGGTTGTTGTAGGCGCGATGTTCGCTTGAAAATCCGCCGCTCAATTCAAAGGTGCAATGCAGCGCGAATCGTCATTTCGCGGACTATTGACGTGCGTCGATACCGCTGTCAGCCGCAAGCGATCGTCGGCCATTGGTACCAACAATGACTTCAAAATCTTGGTGTCTCGGAAACCGGGATCGATCCAGGTTGAACGGTCTTGCGAATCCAGAATCACCGGCATCCGATCGTGAACCGGCTTCGTCGTTTCGTTTGCTACGGTCGTAATGATCGTGCAAGTACGAATGGCCGAACCATCCTCGGATGCCTTACGATTTTCTTCCCACAAGCCAGCAAACGCCATCGGTTTGCATGCGAGCTGTTGAATCAGGAATGGTTGTTTGCCGTCGTCTGTCTTTTTCCATTCGTAGTATCCATCAGCAATGATCAGGCAGCGGCGTTGGGCGAACGCCCTCTTGAACGACGGTTTGGAATCGACCGTTTCGCCGCGCGCGTTGATCATGCGGTTACCAATTTTCAGATCGTCCGCCCAGGAGGGCACCAGTCCCCAGCGAATTTTGCTTGCCGCCACTGGGCTTCCTGTTTGCTCGCGCAGTACACAGGCGATGGCCTGCGTTGGGGCAATGTTGTACCGGGGTCGATCATCCATCACCGAAACGGGTATCGATTCCGGTTCCATTTCCGGAAAAAACATCTGACACCAATCGCTGGCAGGTGTCCGCAAAGTAAATCGACCGCACATGCATCGTATTGTAGAACAAACTCGCATCTGCCGACTACAATTCTTTCCTACGTCGATTCCGCTCGCCCGCCAACCCACACGTACTTTCCAACATGAAGCCCGCCCTGATACTGCTATTGATTTGTGCCAACGTCGTCATTGTAAATCGAAGTGTTGCTCATGCGGAAACGCCAGCAACGGCAACCTCCGACTGGCCTTGGTGGCGTGGCCCCAATCGTGATGGGGTTGCCGCCGCCGATCAGCGACCACCAACCTCTTGGAGTAATGAGGAGAATATTTTGTGGCGCACCGCCGTACCGGGACGCGGCCACGGTTCGGCTACCGTCCTGGGCAGCCAAGTCTACCTGGCCATCGCTGACAAACAGCGAAAAGTCCAAAGCGTGCTTTGTCTGGATCGGGAAACCGGCAAACAACAGTGGGAAGCGATCGTACACAACGGCGGATTCAACAACAAAGGGAATCCAAACAAGAAGAGTTCGCTGGCATCATCGACGATCGCAACCGACAACGACCGACTGTTCATAACGTTTGTCAACGACAGCGCGGTTTGGGCGACCGCGCTTGATTTAGGGGGCGAGATCCTGTGGCAACAGAAGATCTCCGATTACATCATTCACCAAGGTTACGGTTCGTCACCCGCTATCTACGAACATCTGGTCATCGTTTCATCCGACAACAAGGGTGGTGGTGCGATTGTTGGACTGAATCGTGAAACTGGAGAAATTGAATGGAAGCGTGAGCGGCCCCAGAAACCAAACTATCCGTCGCCGGTCATTCTGAATATCGACGGTCGTGATCAACTACTATTTACTGGTTGTGATCTGGTCACCAGTCTGGATCCGCTAACGGGCGAAGAGCTTTGGGAAATCGAGGGTGCAACCACCGAGTGCGTAACGACGACAGTCACGGATGGCAAGCACATTTTTACCAGCGGCGGTTATCCCAAGAACCATATTGCCGCGGTCGTCGCCGACGGCAGTGGAAAAGTTGCTTGGGAAAACAACACGCGCGCCTATGTCCCCTCATTGCTGCAAAAAGATGGCTACTTGTACGCGACTCTGGATGCTGGAGTAGCAATCTGTGTCCGCTGCAGCGATGGCCAGCAGATCTGGAAAGGACGTTTGGGCGGCACATTTAGCAGTTCACCGGTACTGGTTGGCGACCTGATCTATGGCACCAACGAGTCGGGCGAGACATTCATCTTCAAAGCCAATCCGAAGAAATTCGAGCAAGTCGGCCAGAACAAACTGGGCGACAACGTCTTCGCCACACCGACAATCTGTGGCAACCGAATCTATACCCGCGTCGCATTCACCGAAGATGGTCAACGTCAGGAGTACTTGTACTGCATAGGCAGATAGTCGGTTATCTCGACTGGTCAGCGTCGTTTCGCAATGATTGACGCAAAATTGCCCAACAGAGTTAACCCTAATGCACTGCGGCAAATAAGCCTCCACATTCGCCGCAGGCATTCGTGTCTGCCGGTTCTGACCGCTGCTTTTGGCAGGAGCAATCGATTTTTGGGAAAAATCAATCGCCGATCTGATCCAAAACGGGGAATCGACGGTCTTGCAGATGGCACAAAGCGGGCCAAACTGGTTGGCTTGCGATCAAGCTTCGTTGATCGCCTTCATTGATTGCTGGACATTGATCCTTTGAATTTTCGCCTGCTCGCTCGTTTGCTCGGTTCCATCTGCCTGCTGATTGGGGGTTCGATGGTCTTTAGCATTCCCTTTGCCTTTCCGGCACTGGCGAATCGAACCGACCTGCCAGGTGCCACCGAGTTCGAAACCGCTGGGGCGACCGCGCTGCTGGCCAGCATGGCGATCTGTTTGGTCTTGGGTGTCGTGCTCCGGCGACTGGGCCATCGTCGCAGCGGGCAGTTGTATCAAAAAGAGGCAATGGCCATCGTCGGACTCAGCTGGATGCTGGCCACGGTCCTGGGTGCCCTGCCCTACTTTCTGAGTGCAACGTGTACGAGCGAAGGTCAGCCGGTGACGTTCATCGAAGCGATGTTCGAATCGCAATCGGGTTTCAGTACGACCGGCGCCACGATTTTGACCGATTTGGAATCGCCAGATTCGGTACCACACTGCATTCTATTTTGGCGATCTTGGACCCACTTCTTGGGTGGACTTGGCATCGTCGTATTGTTCGTTGCCATCTTGGGACAAGGTTCGGCGGGCAAGGCGATGATGCGCGCCGAAATGCCGGGGCCGACCAAAGAAGGTAGCATGCCGCGGATGCAACACACGGCGCTGGTGTTTGCGTCAATCTATGTAAGTCTAAATCTGATCCTAACGATCATTTATTGGATCGAAGGCATGTCGGTATTCGACTCGCTATGCCATGCGTTCGGCACGATGGCGACGGGTGGATTCAGTACTTACAACGGCAGCCTGGGCCACTTCAATAGTGTCGCCATTGAATACACGACGATCGTGTTCATGATTTTGGCTGGCACGAACTTTACATTGTTGTATCTGACTCTGATCGGCGGACCACGTCGATTGTTGCACGACACCGAATTCGGCACCTTCATCGGAATCATTTCGGTCGTGACGCTGGGGGTCATCTTCTTTGGCATGCGAGCCGACGACGTTGGTTTTGCAACGGCCAGCGAAGCGGCACGCAATGGATTGTTCCAAGTCGTTTCGATCGTCACGACGACCGGCTATGGAACGGCCGATTTTGACAATTGGAACAATTTTGGACGAGGCATTCTGCTGCTGTTAATGTTTGTCGGCGGTTGCGCCGGCAGCACCGGGGGCGGAATGAAAGTGATCCGGCACGTGTTGTTCTACAGAATCCTGCGGCTGGAAATTGAAAAGGCACACCGCCCACGGGTCGTGCGATTCTTGCGGATCGGCGGTTCGACGGTCGACGATCCGAATCTGGCACACAGCATCGTCGTCTACTTTTCGATGATCTTGGCGATCTTTGTGTTCTCGTGGTTGCTGCTGATCACCTTTGAACCCAACAGCACTTGGGGCGCCAGTGAAACGGAAAGTACACTGGATGAAAAACTGCTCGACTCGGCCAGCGCGGTGGCGGCAACGCTCAACAACATTGGTCCAGGCTTGGGCGTCGTCGGGGCAACACAGAATTACGCTGGGTTCAGCCAGGGTGCCAAGCTGTTGTTCGTTTGGCTAATGATGCTTGGGCGTGTTGAGGTTTACAGCGTATTGGTCCTGATTTTTCCAACTTTTTGGCGCCGTGTGTAGCGATCGATCGGGCCTGATATGTCAGCTCTCGCTCTGAGTGAAGTTGGACGCGGTCGCGGCCCAGAAAGGTGTCACAAAGAATCAGCGAAATGTCACTGCTACAATACAAAAGCAACCAATACTCTCTCCACAAGCGAGGCTACGCATCTATGCGTGCGATTCTTCTCCTATTCGCCGCACTTCTAGCGTTGGATTCGGTTCCAGCATCCGCTCAGATTGTCAATCAAGCGATCGAAGCAAACCAACGTACCGCGGTGATCATTCCGTTTCAGGAAGACATCAACACCATCAGCGGCGCGCTGTTGAAGCGAAAGTTTGCCGATGCGGTCGATTCGGACGTTGATGTGATCATCCTGGATATCAAATCTCCCGGCGGATACACGCATACAACGTTTGAGCTGATGGAAATGGTCATGGATGCTGATGGCGTCGAAGTCGTTGCCTTTATCGAAAAGGAAGCATTCAGCGGCGCGGCTTTGTTGTCGCTGGCCTGTGACAAAATCATCATGCTTCCCGGAGCCCAGATGGGTGACGCTGGCGAAATCGTGATGGGCCCCGACGGTGCGTTTCGATACACCGAAGCAAAAAGCCGCAGCGCTCTCGCCCAAAAGGTACGCGACACTGCCCAGGCCAACGATCGCCCCGTCGCACTGGCCGAAAAGATGGTCGACAAAGACATGGTCGTTTTCGAAGCGACCAATAAGGACACCGGGGACGTCCGTTACTTTTCCGACAAAGAGTGGGACTCGTTCAAGGAAGCCGACCAATGGAATCTGGGCAAGCCGGTACGCGAGGCGGGTAAAGACATGTTCTTTACCGTCAATGGGACACGCGCCGTTGAATTGGGGATGGCGACGCAAACGATTGACAATCGTGATCAATTGGCCGAAACACTAGACTTGCGTGAACCGATTCGAGTGGTCGAGCGAACCTGGATCGACACGATGGTGTTCTTGTTGAATTCTGGCTTCGTGACATTCCTGTTGATTGCGATTGGGCTGATCGCGTTGACGTTGGAGATGAGTGCACCTGGGTTGGGAGTTGGCGGACTGGTTTCGGTACTCTGCTTCAGCCTGTTTTTCTGGAGTCGGTTTTTGGGCGGGACCTCGGGCTGGCTGGAGGTCACGCTATTCCTGGTCGGTCTGCTCTTTATCGCTGCTGAATTGTTCGTTATCCCGGGCTTTGGGGTCGCCGGCATTGGCGGGATTTCATTGGTCTTGGGATCACTGGTGATGGCTTCCCGACGGGTGGTGATCCCGGAAAACAGCGAACAACTGACCTCGCTGGGTTACGACGTCTTCACAGTCCTGGGAGCCTTTGCAGGATTCATTTTGGCAATTGTTGCGTTGTCGAATTACATAGGTGATATTCCCGGACTGAGTCGGCTGACGTTGAAACCGCCGGTCGCCATCGATGGCGCGACGGGCGAAGCGATCGACCCGTCAGCCGAAGCGTTGCTGCCCGGTTGGCAACGTGTCGAAGTTGGTGACCTGGGCGAAACGATTTCGCCTCTGAGACCCAGTGGCAAGATGCAGGTCGGCGACTTCACCGTTGACGTCGTCACCGAAGGTGACTTTGTCGAACAGCGGGAGTTCAGTCAAGGTCATTGGCAAGCAGGGTTCGCGGGTGGTTGTTCGCCCTGTCTGATCCAAGATTTGATCTGATTGTCACTGGTTCCTGGCGTGATGCAAGCTTCCGATTCCATCGTTGAAACAGCACCCCTGATCGACTGGTTCGCGCCTAGCGTCCAAGGTGATCGCCGGGTGCTGGCTAGCCAGGTGATCGGGCTGGTGGGAATCATCGGCTTTACTTTGCTGTGCTGTGCCGGAGTTGGAACCATCGTCATGATGTTTAGCACAGGCAACTTTGACAGAGAGTTTTCACGTGTGGTCGCTCCCACCGTGATCACACTGATCATTGTCGGTTGCTATGTGACCACGATGATCACGCTGCACACGATCGCTTCCAGTCTATTGCCCTTGTCGCTGCGTTTGATCATGATCTTTGCTGTCATCTTCGGTTGTTTGCGACTGGCAACCTGGTCCACCGACGAACCAATTCTGGCGCTTTACGCGATCATCCTGATGCCGCTTTGTGTCGGTGGATTTCTTCAGCGCCGCGTTCGTCGCTGGCGTTCGCTGGCCTGGAACCAAACGGCCGAGGCCTTGCCGCTGACGATTTCTGGGCTGTTGGACGCGACGACGGCAGCCGCTTTGGTGCTGGCCGTTTTGACCAGCGCGATTCAGTGGAACGAAATTGAAATCGAAACCCTACTGTTATTCGTACCGGGTGCCCTGGTGATGGCCGTTGTCGGAATGCATTGTTGGATCAGACTGTGTGCATTGTGCCCAATCAGTACTCAGGCCGAATCGGCCTATGGAATTTGGTTGGCGATCAATGTGTCGATTGCGTTCTTCGTTTTCTTGGGGTTCCTGTCCTTCAACGCTCAATCACGGTTTGCCTTCTTAGCGTTTGTCGTGGCTCCCGCAGCGGTATTGATCGCTCACATTGGCACAGAGATCCCGATTCGCTGGTTGCGCGGATGCGGTTGGACGTTCGAACGATTCGACGATTCGAATCGATTACCATGAACGCGCGTTGATCTCTTCCACCTGAGTGTTCAGCGTCAGCGTATCGTAGACCAGTCCAATCCCCAGCAGACCGCCAGTACACAGATACAAAACGCCAGTGATGATCTTGCCCATGTAGAAACGGTGCGCACCAGGAATCCCAAGAACAGGTGCAGCAGCCAGGCCACCGTATGATCGATTCGCCCGTGGCGATAACGCCGGTTCGCTTCATTCGCCATTGCTGGAATCAGAAACAGGTCTACAATCCAGCCGATCAGAAACAAACCACCGGTAAAGAACCACAGGATCCCGGTCAGTGGTTTGCCAAAATAGAAGCGATGCAGTCCGGTAAAGCCGAGACCCCACATCAGATAGCCGACCAAAATCGGATGAGTCGGGGCGGGCTGGTCATAAGCCATAGCGTGTTGTTGGTAAGGCGAAGGGTGTGCGGCGGCGTGCATAGAGTTGACCTTGGATAGACGAATTGGCACGGGCATAACCAACTATGCAGCATTCGCAAATCGCAAGCCAATCTTGGCAGGTCCGCAAAGAAATTCCCCAGTTGGTGTGATTTGATTCAAATCGTCCGGTGGGGGCGGATGACTGGCTGGCCCAAACAGACGGCGCCAGCTTGGTAGTCCAGCTAGGAATAGAAGCGTAGGCCAGGTGCAACCTGGCACAACCGCAGCGTAGATTTGCCGTCGGCGATCTCGCCAGGTTTCACCTGGCCTACATGGCTCTCTGCTACCTCGGTTCACTCATGATCATTTCATCCTGACCAGCTGACTCCGTTGCCTCCCCTCCTGCTGACGACTGACCGCCTTCGCGATCATCCAAATCCCAAATGGCGATTTTCGAATGCCGCAGGTGAACGCTGCACAAGATCAATTTGTTGTCGAACAGGAACACTTCTGCCCCAGAGTCAAAAGCAACCCCTGTTGCAGATCCAACTGGATTGCCAAAGACTCCATACTGTTCTCCGGTTTCTGTATCCCACAGCCGAATCCTTTGTTTCTCACTTGCATCGGTCGTTACGCAAGTACGACCATCTTCACTGAACGCTACACTAAACACGCCGTGTGCCGGCCCCCTCCAAACTCGATCCGTACCTAACTCCAAATCAGCAAATCGAATTACCCCGTCTGAAGTTCCTCGAAACAGGTGACGAGCGTCTGGGCTGAACTGAACTAATCTTACTTGACCGTCTCGAAAACGACGAACAAACTTGCCTGACGGAAACTCAAACAGATCTACGCCATCGCCTGCTTGAGCAATCCATTGATCATTCGGCGAAAGATCGATCGACAGTCCTCCCGATGGTGAGCGGTGTTGGAATATCCCTCTATTCTGATCAACACGCCAAATCGACAGTTGATCATCGTTTCCGGAACTGGCCACGTAGTGGGCATCATTTGAGACGGCAACTCTGTCGGCATCGGCCTCCGCAAGTTCACGCGAGGTTGACCAACTTGGCTCACATGTCCCCAAATTGACTAATTCGATATTATTCGAATCATCGACTACAGCCAAATGGCTTAAATCACCGCTAATTGCCAAATCAGCAATCGCCAAACCAGCTGGAGGAAGAATGGCCGATGCGCGCCGGTATTAAGACTAAATCGGTGCACTGCGCCATCGGACGAGCCAAGATAGACCGACTCATCGGCGGCCGCTGCAACCGCTGTAACATCAAACTCGATGGAATGGATTTCCGCAGCGGTTTGAAGTGGATTTGAAACAATGACGTTGCCGTCGCTATGAGTCGTGACAATGGATCCGTTATTCAGCAAAACGATGGACGTGAAACGTTCGTTATCGATCGCGAATGGTTCCGCTATTGGTCGGGAATAGGCCCTTTTCCCAAACTTCTCAATGTCGCTTCTCCAACTTAGCGGAGATGCTTGCCAAACGATCAGTTTTCCGTCGGCATCGCCTGCTGTAATCGCTTGACCATCCCCTGATATCGCGATCACGGCCACTGCGTGAGCATCCTGTGTCGAAAACTGCAGAAAATCTAACGGTTCTCGATCCTCCGCATCAAAGACAACGATTTTCGGTCCGAATTTTTCGGAAACCACAAAATAGTCGCCGATGCTCGACCAATTGATCGACCCGATGGCCCCCGGTAAACCAACGTCATCTATGTGCTCCCCGGTTTCGCAATCCCAGATATAGACTTCCGTTTTTCGAACGGAGGTTGCGAGCAGTTTTGAGTCCGGTGAAAACGCAATCAATCCGTTTCGGCTATCTGAAGAAAATGAAGTTAACTTCTTTCCATCAATCGTCGAAAGTTGAACGGGTTCGTACCTGGATCCAGCCGCAATCAGACGGCCATCTGGCGAAAACCGAATTGATTCGATGGTGGTCGCGTGATTATGTACCGTTCCTTTGCGCATGCCTGTCTTGGAATCGAGCAGATAGACAAGTGCTTTGTCGAGCGTCGCCAAGATCGGTTTACCACCAAGCGCCAAGGTCTTGCCATCCGGCGAAATCGCAATGGCGTGCACGGGCCCGATCATTGGGGCGAACGACTTGAGCATTCTTCTCCAAGCGATATCCCAAACTCGAACCAATCCATCTTCACCCACAGTCGCGACCGTATTTCCGTCCGGGTAAACTACACAACCGGTCGCTGGTCCATCATGTGATCCTAAAGAGTAACTTTTTGGAGAAAGCTCAGCGTTCAATAACCGCCATGCGATTCCGCGAAGGTCGGTCATGCGAGCGGTCGGTATCTGCTTTGCAAGTGCTCGTGATGCTCCGATCAGATCATTACGCGAGAAATAGTCGTAAGCGAGTTGTGTATCGCTGCGATAACTCATTCGCCTCGCGAGCAGCTCGCTCTTCCGCGCCGCCTGCTCGCTCTGTTCGCGCGCTCCAATCGCTGATTTGCGAGTTCAGTTTGTTTTTCCGCCTCGCGTTTCGATACTTCGGCCTTCGCGGCTGCGATTTCAAGCTCACGAGCATTGTTAGATAACTGACGTGAGTAGATCGACATCACTGTGCCAAACGCGGCGATCAGCAGGAAGCTAGCTGCGACTGCAGCTGTCGTCAGTCGTCGATGACGGCGCAGCCAGCGGGCTTGTCGCTGCACCAGCGTCAGCCTCCGGGCCTTGATCTCATGGCCGCCCAAAAACGAACGCAGGTCCTCGGCCATCGCACCGGCCGATTGGTAGCGATCAGCCGGATCAGACGAAACTGATTTCAGCACAATCGTTTCCAGGTCGGCTGGAATGCTACCATCAACCGGCCCCAAGGACGTTCGATCCTGATCCCGGCCACTGCCCACATCGGCGCGTGTTTGACTCTCCCCACGCAGTCGTCGCAAGGTCAGTAGTTCGTACAATGTCGCGCCGAGCGAATACACGTCCGATCGCCCATCAATGCGGTGGGAGTCGCTCGCTTGCTCGGGACTCATGTATGCGGCTGTTCCGACCACGCCCCCGGTGCGAGTCAGGGTCTCGTCGTTTTCGATCGTGGCCAAGCCAAAGTCAGCCACCCATAACTTGCCGGCAGCGTCGATCAACAAATTTCCTGGCTTAATATCGCGATGCAAAATACCAAGGCCATGAGCATGCTCGAGCGCCTCGGCCGCTTCGGCACCGAACCGAGCTGCGGTTTGAAAGAACTTGCTGCGATCATGATTGCGCTGCGTGCTGACGGCGGAGTGAAAGTCCGGCCGGGTTTCTAACTCTTTAGCCGATGGCAATCCGTCCTGATACTCTCCCTTTGGGAGAGTCGGGCTCTCAGGCCCGGAGAGGGTTTCGCTCGCATGCCCTCCCCGGCCGCTACCGCGTCCGACCCTCCCGGAGAGAGGGTAATTTGTGGTTTGCCCACGTAACCCATCAATCACCTCGGCCAAACTCTGGCCATTGATCAATTGCATCGCAAAGAAGTGCACCCCTCGTTCATCACCGACGAAATAGACCGGCACGATGTTGGGATGGTCCAGCGTGGCGGCGGCACGGGCTTCGTTGTAAAAACGTTTACGATGCTGTGCGTCCAGCATTGCCGCAAATGGCAACACCTTGACCGCAACCTTCCGACCCAACGAAAGCTGTTCCGCCTCATACACAACTCCCATCCCACCGCGCCCGATTTGGCGAATGAGTCGAAAATCGCCGAGCGTGGCTCGTGATCCAATTCGATCGTCAGCTGGATCCGTTGCATCGGTTTTGGTGCCGACCGCCTGTGGCGCGAGCCGATGCAAGAATTCCAGTCCTTCCAGTTGCCCTTCTAGTTGATCAGCAATCTCGGGATACCGCGCCAAGAACTCCTCGCGGTTTGGCATTCGACCGGCTTCCAGTTGCGACAGGTAAGCCTCCATCGCGTCGGTGACGCGAGGATCATCAGCTATTGAACCGGCCGACGTGTGGGTCACCGCAAGCTGCTCTTGTTCGCTATGTTCTTCGGAATGTTGCATCAGTACGGAATCTTGTCGGGATCTGACATTTGTAATTTTTCATTTCTCATTTGCCCGTGAGTTTTTGTCACTTTCGCGGCTAGTGCGAATCGATGCCAGCCAAAACAAAGTTTCGTCGCGGCCGCAACGATAAACTGGTCGATGTAGCACTAGTTCGTCTTACTCCACGCCCACAAATCCGACGACCATCGCGCGACGCGCATCTGAGGGGTCCATTCAGAATCACAGTAGCTTTTGTAAATTTGTTGGAGCGTCATACAGAGATCCATGCGTTTTTGAAAGCCGACTATGTCAAACGGGATTGTAGGCGCCCAGGAGCTGACGCGGCACGGTGGTCGGATACTCTCGCTGTCGAATTGACGTATAATGAGGTGTTGCTCGCTGACCGTTTTCGATTGAGGCTAGATCAATGAGTACTGCTGCTCGCTCTGCGTCGTATATGACGATCCCAGAATATCTGGTTTGGGAACGCGAACAAACCGAACGACATGAATACTTCAACGGCGAGGTCTTTCTGCAATCGGGTGGCACGCGGCGGCATAGCTTGATTGGGGCGAATTTGCTTGGCGAAATCAGGCAAGGGCTGAAAGGTCAGGATTGCGAAGCACATGGCAGTGACATGCGGGTGCACGTCGAGGCGACCGGCTACCACGCTTACCCCGATGCCTCGGTCGTTTGCCCACCGGTCGAAGGCAACTCGGATGATGTGATCTCCAATCCAGTGCTGCTGGTCGAAGTTCTGTCACCATCAACCGCGGATTTTGATCGTGGTGGTAAGTTCGGTCACTACCGAAAGATTCCTGCGTGCGAGAGTATTTGGTTCTGTGGCAAGATGAAGCTCGCGTGGAGCAGCACACACGTACGCCGGATGGATTGTGGTTGTTACGCGAAATCGTGGGGATCGATGCGACGATCGATTTAGTCAGCATCGAGCAGACGCTTTCGTTGGTCGATGTCTATGACAAGGTTGCATTTGATTGAACAAGCGAGGGAATGTGAATTCAATGTGGTTCGAAGGAGAACCCAAATGCAGATCGACAAGGCAGATCAAATTGCTCAAAGAATCATTCAACGGCTTGCCGCAACCGGGGTCCCAATCGTCGATCAGTACAGCGCGACCCAACACGTACTCGAAGTTCTTGCCAGTTCGCCGAGTGGTATGAGCAGGGAAAAATTTGCTGATCGATTGCGGGAAGTGAAAACCAATAAGCCAACTGTAAGTGCATTGGAACTTGCTCGGCGTCTCGGTCTGGTCGGCAGCTTCGATGGGCCAACCGACCTGTCGATACACCCAGCCCATCTGGACGGCTTTGGTAGATATCGGCACAAGTCCTGGTCGACACCGGACCGTTCGTTGCCATGCTGAATTCCAACGATGCGGCCCACGCTTTGTGGACGGGATCCCTGGCCGATCTAGGACCACCGTTGATGACAACATAGACGGTTCTAACGGAAGCGGCGTATCTGTTGAGGTCGAATCCCATCTTGGCGCGGAAACTGATCCGTTCCATTGATGAGGGGTTTCTGCAGCTTGAGCCGCTAGACTCGACGGACACGTCAGAAATGTCCAACATTTTTGATCGATATAACGATCAAATTTCCAGCTTGCTGACGTTTCATTAATGCACTTGGCGAATCACGAGAATATTTCCTCGGTATTTACGCAAGATGTTCGAGACTTCTCGATCTAAAAAAGAACGACGGCTCTTCACCTAAGCTGGGGGCGGAAGGTTCGTGAACCTCACCCTCCGACCCCAGCCACCCTTGGAGCCTCAGCACCCTTGTTGTAGTGTACGCATATTCACTTTTGGTGTTACTATGCGATACGTTGAACTTCATTGCAAAAGCAATTTTTCGTTCCTCGAAGGGGCTTCTCATCCCGATGAGTTGGTCGCGCGGGCTGCGGAACTTGGTTACTCGGGGCTGGCGCTCACCGATCGGGAATCGGCTGCTGGTGTGGTCCGCGGATTCACTCCGGCCAAGGAATTGGGTTTGCAATACATCGTCGGGACTGAAATTCATCCGGTCGATGGACCGCCGCTGGTGCTGTGGCCGACCGATCGATCGGCTTACGGGCGAATGTGTCATTTGATTTCGCGCGGCCGCTTGCGGGCCGAAAAAGGAAGTTGTGAACTGCGTTGGTCGGATGTGGCCGAGTTCAGCGATGGGATATTGGTGGGGGTGGTTCTAGGTGACCGGTTACCTCTCCCGCCGGGAGAGGTCGGGCTCTCAGGCCCGGGAGAGGGTTCACATGGCGACCAGAGTATTTTGCGCGGCATCAAAAAGCCCCCCTCCCGGCCGCGTCCGCGTCCGACCTCCCCGCTGCGCGGGAGAGGTGACAACGCACGAGTCCAGCCTGCGACTCGATGCGATTCGTGATTTGTTTGGCGATCGGGCTTATCTGCTTTGTGAACTTCATCGGGGTGTCGATGACCGGTTACAAGTCGAACGGTTGCAAGCGTTGGCGAAACAGTCCGAGATTCCGTTGGTCGCTGCCGGCGATGTGCACTACCACACGCCGGAGCGGATGTTGATGCAGGATTGTGTGACCGCGGTTCGTATCGGAACGACGATCGATCAGGTTCACCAGCATCGGTTTGCCAATAGCCAGCGGCACCTGCGTTCGCTCGCTGAAATCGCGGATCTGTATCGTGATGTTCCCGATGCCATCGAACGAACTGGAGAGATCGCTGATCGTTGTTCGTTTCAATTGGATCAACTTCGCTACGAATATCCCGAAGAGATCGCGCCGCCAGGGATGAGCCTGATCGAACATCTAAAACGACTGACCTGGGAAGGTGCCCAGCAGCGTTGGCCGGGCGGCGTTCCGGAAAAGATCATCGATTTGATTCGGCATGAAATGGAGATCATTGAAGAACTTCACTACGAAGCCTATTTCCTAACCGTGTGGGACATGGTGCGGTTTGCTCGCGAGCGAAACATTTTGTGCCAGGGTCGCGGATCGGCGGCCAATTCGACCGTCTGCTATTGCCTGGGAATCACCAGTGTCGATCCGAGTCAGACCGATCTGTTGTTCGAACGGTTTGTCAGTCGCGAGCGCGACGAAGCACCCGACATCGATGTCGATTTCGAACATCAACGCCGTGAAGAGGTACTGCAATATTTGTATGAAAAGTATGGCCGCGACCGGGCCGGCATGACGGCGGTGGTGACGACCTATCGAACCAAAAGCGCCATTCGTGATGTTGGGAAAGCACTCGATGTCGATCCCGAAGTGATCGATCGAATCGCGAAGTTGGGAGGACGGACGAAATCACCCTCCCGCTTGCGCGAGGGTCGGGCTCTCAGGCCCGGGGAGGGCAAACAGGGTGGCGGCGAGGCAATAAAGCCCTCCCCGACCGCTACCGCGTCCGACCCTCCCGAAGGGAGGGTGATGGATGAACAGCTTGCCGAGCGATGTCGTTTGGGAGGTTTGGATCCGGAGTTCGACCATCGGCCAGCGGTTTGTGTTTCTGGTCCAAACGCTAGTGGGATTCCCCCGTCATCTGTCTCAGCATGTCGGTGGAATGGTGATGACGGCGGGTAGCTTGTGCGAATTCTGTCCAATCGAAAACGCCGCGATGGAAGGGCGCACCGTGATCCAATGGAACAAGGATGACTTGGACGAACTGGGGATTTTGAAAGTCGACGTGCTGTCGCTGGGCATGTTGTCAGCGATTCGCCGTTGCTTTGATTTGATCAGCCAGCACCATGGTCGCCAGCTTTCATTGGCAACCGTGCCGCATGATGACCGACCGACCTATGAAATGATCTGTCGGGCCGACACGATTGGCGTGTTTCAGATTGAAAGCCGTGCGCAGATGAGCATGTTGCCAAGGCTGCAGCCAAAGTGTTTTTACGACTTGGTCGTTGAAGTTGCGATCGTTCGTCCCGGTCCGATTCAAGGCAACATGGTCCATCCCTATTTGAAAGCACGCGAAGATCCCAACAGCGCGATCTATCCGAACGATGCCATTCGCGGCGTGCTGGAAAAGACTCTGGGCGTACCGCTCTTTCAAGAGCAGGCAATGAAGTTGGCTGTAGTTGCGGCTGGGTTTACTCCGGGCGAAGCCGATCAATTGCGCCGCGCCATGGCGGCCTGGCGACGACCAGGCATGATCGATCAATTTCGCATCAAGTTAATGAAGGGGATGAAAGAGACTGGACTGAACGATGAGTTCGCCGAGCATGTCTTCAACCAGATTCGCGGTTTCGGCGAATACGGTTTCCCCGAATCGCATGCCGCCAGTTTTGCGCTGTTGGCCTACGCGTCCAGTTACTTGAAGTGCCATTATCCGGCTGCCTTCTGCGTGGCGATTCTGAACAGTCAGCCGATGGGTTTCTACGCGCCAGCGCAACTGGTTGATGACGCGCGCAAGCACGGCGTCGTCGTACATTCGCCTGATGTCAATCACAGTGATTGGGATTCGACATTGGCAGGAACAGGAGTCAGGAGCCCGATGCCAAATACCAGGGAGAACCCGGAAGCCACAGGCGGAGGGTTGGTTGGTGGTCGAGTGTCAGCGAGCCCCCAGACCATACCGTCAGCTGGGGGCTCGACGCTCGCAAACCTCGCGTCGCGACCCCAGCCAACCGTTGAACCAGCAATCCGACTGGGATTGCGAACCATTCGTGGGCTGTCGACGGGACTGGCTGAGAAGATTGCCGGGGAGCGGCAGAGTGGCGGGGTGTTCAAGAACGTTGACGATTTAGTCCGTCGCTGCCGGCTTGGCAAAGGAATCTTGTCAGCGCTCGCCGACGCCGATGCATTGTCTTCGTTGTCTGGAGATCGACGCGCCGCGATCTGGCAGTCGCTGGGGCAAGAAACCGGGCCGCGGACCACGTCATTGTTTGACTCGGTAGAAGACGCAGAAGAAGTACCAGACCAACTGATTCCGATGAGCCTGCTTGAGGAAGTTTATGCCGATTACAACACGACCGGATTGAGTTTGAAGGCGCACCCGATCTCGTTTGTGCGGGACGAACTGAATGACAAACGTTGTGTATGCGCATCTGAATTGCCAAAACTGCGAGATGGACGACATGTGCGCGTTGGTGGATTGGTACTGCTACGTCAACGACCGGGAACAGCCAAAGGCGTAACCTTTGTAACCCTGGAAGACGAAACAGGGCCGATGAATTTGGTTTTGTTTGCCACCGTTTGGGAGCGATTTTTTTTGGTTGCCCGAACCAGCAACGCTTGGTTGGTCCACGGAAAACTGGAGAACAGAAAGGGAGTGATCCACATCATCGTGGGCAGGATTACCAACCTGGCCGACGAAGTCAACGGTTTACGGCCCGAGAAAGCCGTCGGGCTGGAAAATCGGTCGCGAGATTTTCGATAGCCTGGGGCGATCTGCCGCTACGGAATTCGGCTCGGGTACAGCCTCGCGCTTATCGGGCTAAAGAACTTTCTCGGCGACAATCAGCTCTCGATAAACGCTGAAACGTCTCAACATGCCACTGACCGACGCCTTCAGAGTCGATTTGATATTCCATAAAGAACTGAAATCGCTCTTGTTCAGTTGGTCCGCGCCAGACGACTTCGACCTGTTCGCGACCGAAGTGATAGTCGACTCGGACTGGTTGATACAATTGCCACTGAAAATCTGGACCGATACGGCGGATGTCCGCGTTGATCGGCATCGCGCGAAAGGCAGCGATTTGCTTTTGGCCTTTCGGGTTTGAACCGTAGAAATCTTCCAATGACATCGTCGGCGGGAGTCGATTGGGAGGTCTCTTTCTCAACTCCAGCGCCAGCATGTCGTCGCCATTGGCAACGAGATTCAAGTATTCCAACGAGAATTGCCTCCCTTGAGCGCCAAGTGTGACTAGCTTCATCCAGGGAACCGCGACACCGAAGGCACCGAAGCCGATCCCCAATATCAAACCGATTTTGGCGGCACCCGATCCCAGCGGTGGTTTTCCATCGCAACGCCGTAAAGCAATCCATCCCAATAAGATTGCCAGCGCCGGAAAGATCAGCAACGGAATTCCCATGAAGGCCGTGGCGCTGAGCAATCCGAACACCAACGAGAAAAATCCGGATACGCGAGCCGGTTCAACGGCTTCATCGCCCTCGTATCCGATTTCCGCTCCGATCCCGGCGAGCGAGTGATTGTCTGTGGTCATACGTTGATCAATAAATGATGTTGATCGAAAAAGCGGCGCGATTCATGTCGGCATCCATTACCTACAACATGAACGGCAATGCTACGCAGGCCAAGCCGGTCTGGTTTGGCTCGTGTGACAGAAATTTGAGCGTCAGCACCCCGAGAATTCTATTTTCGTGATCGCAAGGATACTACTAAGCCGCATGACGTACAATTTCGGGATCGGACCCAGCCGAGCCGCCGGAAAGCGACTGACAAATCCACGACGCGGCCCGCTCACTTGCACCGGATCTCGCATGTTCGGCGCGCAGCTGATCCAGTTGAGCGATCGTACCGCGATAATAGAACGAATCGCCCAGCATCGCGTCGATGGACTTGGTCAAGAAGTCGATCGCAGGTTCGGTGGGCCCCGCCGAAACGTATTCTGGAAAGACCTTTCGATCGCTCATCAAATTGGGCAATGTCATGCTGTCCAAGCCGACCATCATGCCGGCGAAGGTCCGCAATATTCGCCCGACCCGATAGACAACGGCGGCAGGCGTTCGGCGGGCCATCATCTCCAATGACACGCTACCACTGACCATCATCGCACAGTGCGCAGTATCGATTACTTCGCTTGTTTTGCCAACAAAAAATTCGATTGGCAAACGCTGATCCGCCACGGTTAGCTGATCACGACACTGCAAGCACTGGCGATCACGATAGGCGGCGACCAGGAAACGGGCCTGGGGATGCTGTTGGTGCAAGCGTCGAATCGACTCCAACATCATCGGCCAATTCCGATCCACCTCGTGATCCCGTGAACCAGGGAGCACCGCGACCAATTGGCCGCCACATTGAGTAAGCGAGTCAAACCGATTGAGCAATTGTGAATCGAGTTTGGTGTCCTTGACCGCGTCAAAGAAAGGATGACCAACGTAAGTTGTCGGTATGTTGTGCTTGGAAAAATACTCTGCTTCCACTGGCAGTACGGCCAACACGTGGTTCGACGAGGCGCCGCATCTTACGACGACGCCAACCGCCCCAGGCCCACAGTTGGGGCGGACAATAGTAGTAAACTGGAATCCCGTGTCGCTTGGCCCGCTTGGCAATGTGCCAATTGAATCCGGGAAAGTTGACCAGCACGACTGCATCAACTTGCCCGCGATCAAAAATCGCGTCGGCCTGATCGGCGAGCCGAAAATACTCGCGCAGCTGTGGCAACACTTCCAGCAGTCCAAACACTGCGTGCTGAGTCAGATCGGCGTCGATTTGGCAGCCCGCTTCGCGCATTTTCTGTCCGCCGAACCCGCGAACATTGACCGTCGAATCGATTTCTCGCAAGGCGGAAACCAACCTTCCAGCGTGCTGATCGCCGCTAGGTTCGCCGACAGAGAAGAAGATGTTTTTTGACATTCGACGCATTCCTGCCGCCGCGAATAAGGATCGTTTGTGCAAAGCTATCAGTAAGAAAATCAAGCAATGCACGTCAATGGACATTGGAGGCTAGCAAGGAAACAGAGAGTTTAGGGTAGGGGCGATGGGGATGCGTGACGACGCCGAGCCAAGCGAACGCGATCGTTTCCGGCAATCTCGCCAGGCCAATCTTTGTCTAAGCGTATTGGCGTTGTTGTTCGGTATAGCAGTATTGAATTTCGCCATCGGGTACTTGGATTCACCGACACCGATGCAATGGGTTTGGAACTGGCCAGAATTGCAGCCGGTCTTGAATGGGGTGAGGGCCTTGATCCAGCTCTGCTCCGAAGCTTTCAGAAACGTGTTGCTGATTCAAGTACTGATCTGGCGGATTTGGAAACCCTATCAGCGGCAAGCACATGTTCTTGGTCGCGGCCACGGCAATTCACTTCGCCAATCAACTCGTGGTCATGCTGCTACTCGGGCTGCATTTGACCGCGCCCTTGGACGCATTTCAGATCGTTCGATCGGCGGTCTTGGTGGCATCGATGTTTTCGATGCATGTCTGGGCTTTTCGACGTTGGGAGTCTGCTGGGTACCGGCTCCATAGGCACGTTTGAGCGGAGCAAATGCGACGAGTTGGTCAACGAAGTCTCGCGGGCGACACGCTGCCTGGCGGCGAAAAAAAATGGCCCGCCGAAGTTTCCCTCGGCGGACCATTTTGAAGTTCACGTCTGATAGGTTTCAGTTGTTTTCATTCGCTATATTAGCGAACGTAAACAGCACTGGCCTGAATGACGCGACGCTTTTGGCTTACCCGTGCACTTGGGTCTACAACCGGTGCTGGTGGCATTGGAGCAGCTTCCATGGCTGGAACAGCAGGTGCTGCACATCCACCGCAAGGTGCTTCGTAACCACAGGCTGGTTCGCAGCCGCAAGCTGGCTCGCAACCGCTATCGCAGCAATCGTTGTGCTTGCTCAAGCAGCTGTGGCCACGCATATTGCCGAACAACTTGTCCAGCAATCCGCCGCAGCTCTTCTGCTTGGCACAAGGATCACAGCAGCTGTCGCACGAAGATACTTCGCAGCCGCAAGATGGTGCTTCGCAGCAACTGTCGGTTTCGCAACCGCACGTTGGTGCTTCGCAGCAGCTATCGCAACCGCTGTCACAGCATGTGTCGCCGTGACTGAAGCAGCTTTTGCCGCTGAACATCTTGGACAGCAATCCGCCGCAGCTCTTCTGCTTGGCACAAGGATCGCAGCAGCTGTCGCACGAAGGTACTTCGCAACCACACGATGGTGCTTCGCAGCAGCTATCGGCTTCGCAACCACACGCTGGTGCTTCGCAACCGCAAACTGGCTCACAGCAGTCGTTCTTCTTGCCACAGAGTTTGCTCAGCAGTCCACATCCGGATGATTCACATCCGCAAGTAGGCTCGCAGCAGCTGTCGCAAGATTGAACTTCGCAGCCACACGAAGGTGCTTCGCAGCAGCTATCGGCTTCGCAACCGCATGCTGGTGCTTCGCAACCGCAAGCTGGCTCGCAGCAGTCGTTCTTCTTGCAACCAAGTTTGCTTAGCAAGCCACAGCCGGATGATTCGCATCCACAAGTAGGCTCGCAGCAGCTGTCGCACGATGGTGTTTCGCAGCCACACGAAGGTGCTTCGCAGCAACTTGTTGCTTCGCAACCACACGATGGTGCATCGCAGCATCCAGTGTCACAGCTGCTGCTTTTGCAGCAACCATCAATACCGAGCATACGATCTAAAAGGTCGAACCCATAGCTTTGGCTACAGAAACTGCAGCAAAGGACCAGGGTCATTGTCATGATTATCCGCTTCATTGGAGCCACGTCTCCCTATTCTCAAATTCGCGGGTGTTTTTTGTTGCCGTTTCAAGCGATGCTCAACACATCAAGGTGATAAGTTGTTTGGTCAGAGGCACGTTCGGCGGACGAAGTTGCCCCCGAACACACCTGTTTCCTCGCACCGACAAACACTCGCGGAAGGGGTGCGCGAGCACCCTGCCCGCCGACTTCGCTCAGTTCGTCGTCTCTTATCACCCAGCTGGCATCGCGAAAGTCGTACAAGCAAGCTTGTCCGACCATCGCTTGAAACATCCAACAAGACCCTGACATCCCGTGTCAGAGCCTCTGGGTCGGCTCGCCGAAAACACAGTCACCACGAGTAACGGTTTCCGTAATGCGAGTCTGTTACGGTATCGACCCGCAATAGGCGGACAATCAGTGTTCCAGGGTATTTTCGGCGTCTTGGCAGACTTTAACGGCTGGGAAAAACGACCGCATTTTCCGGGCTATCTGTAATCTTCCAATCGTGCGCAGTGGCACATCAGGAGCAATCCGTATAAACTGCAGGTGCTGCTGAAAAAAGCACCCCCGCAGAGGGGCAACAGTCCCTTACCAAGATCTCTTTCTGAGTCGACCATCCGACCCACGTGAGCCCCAAGCCAGCACTCCTTGACCTGAATTCGATTCCTGCGGTCGCCTGTCCGTGCGGAGTTGCCCGACGCGCCTTTGCCGATCGCGATGAGTTTCCTGGTACGGTCCATTTGACCAGCATCTCGCCAAGACGCAGCCGTACATTATCATCGCAACCAAACCGAGGTTTACGTCGTACTTGATTGTTCAGAGGGGGCAACCATCGAATTGGACGGCGAATTGCACCCTGTAGCCCCTATGACATCCATTCTGATTCCACCCGGGGTCAGACACCGAGCCGTTGGCGAAATGACGGTGTTAATCATTTGCACACCGAATTTCGATCCGAACGACGAGTATTTCGACTAACTTTTATGGCCTGTATCAGCCGCTGGCCGTTGGCCTACGGTTCTCTTGACGTATCTTGAAGACAACAAAATCAATGGTCGCCACGCGTTGCGGCCAATCGAACAGAGACGCTTCTATGAACAACCCACCGAATTCTGGCCGAATCACGCTCGCTGTCGTTGGCTTGCTGGCAATCAGCTGCGCTTCTACGGCGCTAGCCGATTGGCCTTACTGGCGGGGCCCAAAATTTGATGGCACTGCCCAAGCGAGCGGTCTGCCCGATAACTGGGACCCCAAGGGGGGGCCGGGCAGTAACGTGCTTTGGGAACGCGAGGACATGGGCGGTCCCTGTACTCCGATTGTGATGAATGGGCGTCTGTATTCGGTCCAGCGATCCGAACCCGGCACAGCGCGAGAGGGCGAAAAAGTTGTCTGCCTCGATGCGAAAACGGGCGAAACGATCTGGGAACATTCTTTCAATGTATGGCTGTCCGACGTCCCGGCCGAACGAGTCGGCTGGAGCAGCGTGGTGGGCGACCCGGAAACGGGCAACGTCTATGCGCTTGGTTCATGCGACATCTTTCAATGTTTCAACGGCGAAACGGGTGAAGTGATCTGGAGCATACCGCTGCATGAGCAGTTTGGGATGCTGAGCACCTACGGTGGGCGAACCAACTTTCCAATCGTCCACGAGGATCTGGTGATCATCAGCGGGATCATTATCAATTGGGGCGAAGCGGCAAAACCGAATCATCGTCTGATCGCCATGAACAAGCTGACGGGTGAAGTGGTTTGGTTCAGCGGTACTCGCGACCTACCGTACGATACGACTTATTCAGCCCCATCGATTGTCACCATCGAAGGACAACGTCAATTGATCATGGGCGCCGGCGACGGCGGTGTCTGGGGTTTTCAACCTCGGACCGGCAAGCCGCTTTGGCACTATGACTTGTCCATGCGAGGCTTGTTCGCCACACCGCTGGTTGTTGGTAATCGAGTCTTCGCCAGCCACAGCGAAGAAAATGTGGCACCCCACAACAACCTGATGGGTGCGGTGGCTGCGTTTCGCATCACTGGCACTGGCGACGAAACCAAGGTCACCGAACTTTGGAAACAACTGGAAGTCGTGGTCGGCAACAGCGAGCCAGTCTTGATCGGAGAACGACTATACGTTGTCGATGATCGCTGCAAGATGTGGATCTTTGATGCTGAGACTGGCGAGCCGATCGTAGAAAGAAAATCGTTTGTTGGCAGCCGGCAGAAATCAGCACTGTTGTACGCCGATGGAAAGATTTACGTCTTAACGGAAAATGGAAAATGGGCTGTGGTCAAACCAACCGACGATGGTTTCGAAGTGATCAACAGCGGTCGCCTGCGGGGTGTCAATTTCAATGCGTCGCCAATCGTCTCCGATGGCCGGCTGTACATTCAAAGCACGAAGTCGCTTTACTGTGTGGCCGCTGAGGGAAGTCAACAGGAGGCTGTCGATATCACGCAATCGATGGGCGAGGAAACGGCGGTCAGTGAGAATCCAGATGTTGCTCAATTGCAAATCGTTCCCGCCGAAGCCTTGGTGAAACCTGGCGAATCGCTGGAACTGTCCGTAAACGCCTTCAACATCTTGGGCCAAAAGCTCGCCACTCCCGAAGAAGTGACTTTCAAGGTCGACGGACCGGGAACGATCGAAGGATCGACTTTCACCGCCAACAAAGACGCGGCACACACCGGAGCGATCATCACCGCTACCGCTGGAGAAGTAACGACCGAGGCCCGCGTCCGAATCGTGCCGGGACTGCCCTGGAAGTTTACCTTTGACGATTTGAGCGATCCGCCACTCTCCTGGGTCGGAGCCCGGTATCGCCACCAAATTCGCAACATTGATGGTTCGCCGGCGTTGACCAAAGTGACGACGATCCCCAAGGGGGCTAGAAGCCGCGCCTGGATGGGGCAAAGTGACTTGAAAAACTACACGATTAGCGCCGATGCACGGGGTGCGCGAACACAAGATCAACTCCCTGATATCGGATTGACCGCCCATGGATATGTCTTGGATCTGCAGGGCCAAGCACAATCGGTTCAAATCCGCAGTTGGTCGGCTCAACATCGATTGGCCAAAGCGGGTGACCCAAACACTGACGATGCGACTGTCAAATTTCCATGGAAAGAGGATACGTGGTATCGCATGAAATTCCGTGTCGATATCGAAAGCGAACCGCCTGCAGCGGTCGCACTGCTGCGTGGCAAGGTTTGGCCACGCGATGAACCGGAACCAAAGGAATGGACGGTGACGGTCAGGGACGAGTCGCCTAACCTATCGGCAAGTCCCGGGCTGTTCGGGAACGCCAAGGTTGCCGAATTGTATTTGGACAACATCGAAGTTGTTGCAAACCCCGAAGAATAGCGAATCCAACGTAGCAGGGCTCGCGAGAGCGTGGGGAATGAATGCACCACCGCAAACGCGACTTTCGCTACATCAACCAACCACTAATAAGCTCTAAGCAAATGCAAAAGAAAGAACTATCGGTTTGGTCACTACTTATTGGCGCAATGCTGCTGGGTAGCATTGTTTCGGTCACCCTGGGCGGCTGTCGACCGAGCACCATCACGCATGTCGACACGACTACCGGCAATACGACAGCGGCCGATTCCAATGTCACCGCGGTGTCGCCATCCGTTGCTCCCGAGACACCGGTTGATACCGTTACGAGCGAAGTCGATTCGGCCGAGACTGGCGATGACGACAGCTCTTCGGAATCATCATCCGCGGACGGGGCGGAGACCCAAGCAGCGCCAACTCAGCTGGTCGCCTTGATCGAAGAAGCGGTTAAGCCAGAAGACATCTTAAACGCTGGCGGAGATTGGCCTCAGTGGGGTGGAACACGCGAGCGAAACAACGTCGCCGGCAACAACAGGCCTGCCGATCAGTTGGAACATCGGCAAGTTTGATCGACGCTCTGGCGAATGGGACAAAAGCAAAGCTGTCAACATCAACTGGTTCTCCCGACTGGGTAGCCAAACCTATGGCAACCCAGTGGTCGCCGGTGGCCGCGTCTTTGTTGGCACCAACAACGGAGCGGGGCACCTGAAACGCTACCCTAGCGATGTGGACCTGGGGTGCCTGTTGGCGTTCGACGAAAAAACAGGCGAATTCCTGTGGCAACACAGCAGCGAAAAACTGATCACCGGCCGAGTACACGACTGGCCGCTGCAAGGCATCTGCTGTGCACCGATGGTCGAAGGCGATCGGATGTGGTTCGTAACCAGCCGTGGCGAAGTCCGCTGCTTGGACACCGCAGGATTCTACGATGACGAAGATGACGGACCGGTCACCGCCGAAGAAGCCTTTGTTGCCGGCATCATGAAAGGCGAAAAAACCGCCGCCGCTCATACGGCAATTTTGGCACGGCCTAGCTTCGGGCAGTCTCTCCGATGAAGCGAAACAATTGCTGACCGACGCTGGCGAAGCACTCGAAGGTGAAGTCACAATCAAAGAAGTCACCGCAGGCAAGGTTTGGAAAGCAAGCGGCAATTTCGGTGGAGTTGATCGCGAACTAACCATCAAACAGATCGGACCACGAATCAGTTTCTTCAAAGCACTTGGTGTCAACGACAAACAAGATGCCGACGTGATTTGGGTCTACAACATGATGGGCCCGGAAATGGGTGTCAGCCAGCACAACATGTGCTCCTGCAGTGTGACCTGCTACGGGGACTTGCTATTCGTCAACACCAGCAACGGTCTGGACGAAACTCACCGCAGCCTGCCCTCCCCCGATGCACCTAGCTTTATCTGCATGGACAAGAACACTGGCGAAGTATTGTGGACCGACAAGTCGCCAGGAACCAACATTCTGCATGGTCAGTGGTCCAGCCCGACGGTTGCGGTCTTTGACGGCGTGCCTCAAGTGTTGATGGCCGGGGGCGACGGCATCCTGTACAGCTTTTTGGCCGACAAAGGCACCGACGGCAAACCAACTTTGCTGTGGCAGTTCGATTGCAACCCCAAGACTTCCGAATGGGAACTCGGTGGCAGTGGAACTCGAAACAATCTGATCGCGACTCCCGTCGCTTACGACGGATTGGTCTACATTGCCGTCGGCCAAGACCCCGAACATGGTGACGGCGAAGGCCACTTGTGGTGCATCGACCCAACGAAACGTGGCGACATTTCACCAACCCTGGCAATGAAGGTCGAAGATGGAAAGCGAATCCCGATTCCACACAAGCGTTTGATTGCCGTCGAAGAAGAAAATGGCGAAGTCGCTGTGGACAATCCGAACTCCGGTGCGGTCTGGCACTATCACGTGTTGGATCGAAACGATGACGGCGAAATTGACTTTGAAGAAGAAATGCATCGCACGATTGGGACGGTTGCGATCAAGGACGATCTGCTTTACATCTCGGACTACTCCGGATTGGTTCATTGCTTGGACGCCAAAGGAACCGAGGATGGCAAGCCGATCGTTCACTTTACCTACGACATGCTGTCACTCAGTTGGGGCAGCCCGCTGATCGCCGATGGTCATGTCTTTATCGGTGATGAAGAAGGTGATGTGTCGGTCTTTGAACTGGGTGCCGAAAACAATGAACCGGTCGAAGAGATCTTCATGGGCAGCAGTGTCTACAGCACCGCGGTTGCCGCCAACGGAACGATTTTCATCAGCACCAAAGACAAACTGTTTTCGATTGGCAAGTCAGAGTAGTTCGCGAAACCACCTTCTGCGCAGCGGGAAGGACGGACGTTAAGCCGGGTGGGCTTAACGCTCGACCCTCGCTGAGCCGATCGTTGGACTCTCCCACTCGGAGAGCGAGAGATTGAAGCTGCGTGAAGCATTGAGGGAAACGTTTTGCAGGGATTCGGAATCTTGCTGATCGCCGTGATCGTCGGCTTCGCCGCTGGTGGATTGCTGGGGACCCAACCCAGCGTCAACGGGCAGCTTGGCATGTCGGTCAACCACCCCCTTCAAGCTGCGCTCGATATCCTTCGGATCGGGAACCGCAATCCTGGCCGTTTTGTGCGTGCTGTTCGGAGTCTTTCCACCAAACTTTCGGATCAGCCCCGGCGATTTGCCTTGGTGGATCTGGTTTGGCGGGGGAATCGGTGTGGTGATGGTGACGACGTCGTTGATGTTTGTGCCAAGGATCGGATCCCTGCCCTGGTTCGCTGCCGTCATGACGGGCCAAATTGTCGCGGCTCTGGTACTGGACCATTACGGACTGTTGGGCAATCCCAAGGCAACCGCATCACCGCTGCGACTGCTTGGTGCGGGCCTGATGATCGCCAGCGTGCTCGTTGTGGTCTATGCAAAGCATGCTGAAGCCGGCAATTCCAGGCTAGACCGGCAAGCCGAGGCCACTATGGTGGAACCGGGCAATCCGAACGATAGAGTCGGGAAACGCGAAGCCCGTGAAACAGGGAAAAATCCCCAGGAACTACGGTTGAGGCAATATTGACCGGTATCTATTGTAGTGGGCACTTTCCAAGCGTTAAAAGCTGTCCACGGGACCCGATGAAGTATCAACAAATCGACCAGATTACCTCGCTGGAGCCCGGCAAGAAACTGACGGCCGTGCGGACGTTGCGCGCTGACGAGGAGTATCTGAAAGATCATTTCCCGCGATTCCCAGTGATGCCGGGTGTGATGATGCTGGAGGCACTTCATCAGGCCGCCGTCTGGCTGGTCAAGTCAGGAGATCATTTCGAATCGCCATTGGTATTGCTTCGCGAGGTCCGAGGCGTCAAGTTTGGCGACTTCCTGGCACCAGGCGACACTTTGGAGGTGACGGCCGAGAAAGTCAAAGAGGTTGACAACAGAACAACGATCAAAGCAACCGCGACGAAAGATGGACGAACCACCGTGACAGCAAGGCTGGTTCTGGAGCGAACCACAACCGGAGACCCCGCTCATGTCGGTACCGATCGCGATGTTCAAGAGCGGAGTAAAAAACAATTCAACGAGCTGTTCGGTGATCTGACAATCAGTTCTTGAGCTGATCAGACAAACATTCAATCACTCAATTCAATCGTTTTCAAACGACAACCTAACAAGGACTTTCCATGGCAATGGCACAAGAAGAGATTTTCGAAAAGGTACAAGAAGCATTGGTTGACGCATTGGGCGTGGATGATGACGAAGTCACACCCGAAGCGACTCTGGTCGGTGACCTGGGCGCCGAATCGATCGACTTTCTGGACATCGTCTTCAAACTCGAAAAAGCGTTTGACATTACGATCCCTCGCGAGGAGTTGTCACCCGAAGACATTTTGACCAACAATCAATATGTTCAAGACGGTGTCGTGACCAGCGATGGCATGGCTGAATTGAAACGCCGAATGCCTTGGGCGAATCTAGCTGAGTTCGAAAAGAACCCGCGTGTGCAAGATTTTGGCAACTTGTTGACCGTCGGTGATCTTTGCAGCTATGTCGGCAGCAAGGTCGGCTAGTTCACAATGCGATGGTTTTGGGTTGATCGATTTACAGAATTCGTCAGTGGCAGCCACGCCTGCGGCATCAAGAACGTTTCGCTAGACGAAGAGGTCGTCGACGAATATTGCCCCGGATTTCCATTACTGCCGCCAACTCTGATCATTGAAGGGATGGCGCAGATGGGCGGCATCATGGTCGCGCAGTACTTCGACTTCGACAAACGGGTCGTGCTGGCAAAGGTGAACAAGGCAATCTTCCATGCCCCCGCCAGAACCGGTGACCAACTTTGCTATCGCGTAACTCTGGATCGCGTCCAAGAAAACGGGGCAACCGTGACTTGTACCAGTCACTGTAACGGGGAACTTGCAAGCCGAAATCGACCTGATGTTCGCCTTTCTAGAGGAAGGTCGTTTTACCGACGGATCGCTTTTCGAACCGGGGGATCTGGAATCCATGCTGCGAATGATGAACTTTTTCCATGTGGCAGTCGACGCCAACGGAAACCATCTGCCAAAATACGACAATCTTTAGTTGGTCTTCCGATCTTCGGTCGCCAGGCCATTCGGTCCTGGCAAAGATTCTTCGGACAAGTTCTAGCCGACATTTATCAATCCCTTCTCACTACCAAAAGACCCTTGCTCATGCGTCGCCGCGTTGTCGTTACTGGAATCGGTATGGTCAATCCCGATGGGCCATGATGTCGATACCGTTTGGGCTGGATTGAAAGAGGGCAAAAGTGGTGTCGCCAAAACCACTCTGTTTGATGCCAGTGGCTTTCCAACCAAGATCAGCGCCGAAGTCAAAAACTGGGACATCGCTGACTGTGGCGAGGATGCCGCAGTCTGGAAACAGCGCGGGCGGCATACCAAGTTTGCTGCCGGGGCCGCGAAACAAGCCGTCATCGATAGCGGAATTCTGGACGCAATCGACAATCCGGTTCGCTTTGGTGTCTACCTGGGCAGCGGCGAAGGCAACCAAGACTTTGCAACCTTCAGCAAGATGATGTCGGCTGCTTTGGTCGACGGACATACGATGCGTCGAAATTCATCGCTGCCGGTTTGGAACTGCTCGATCCAGCCATCGAATTGGAACAAGAGCCCAATATGCCGGCCGCCCATCTGGCGACGATGTTCAACGCGCAAGGCCCGAACCTGAATTGCTTGACCGCCTGCGCCGCCAGTAGCCAGGCGGTTGGCGAAGCGACCGAAATCATCCGCCGCGGCGATGCCGACGTGATGCTTTCCGGTGGAACCCACAGCATGATTCACCCGTTTGGTGTCACCGGATTCAATCTGCTTGACTGCTCTGAGCGAAAGCAACGAAGAACCGACCAAGGCCAGTCGGCCCTTCGACCGCATGCGCAATGGATTCGTGCTGGGCGAAGGATCGGCGATGGTCATCCTGGAGGAACTGGAATCGGCCAAAGCTCGCGGGCGCAACGATCTATGGCGAAATTGCCGGCTATGGCACGACCGCCGATGCCTACCGGATCACCGACATTCCACCAGATGGTCATGGCGGAATCGCGGCCATGCGGATGGCGATCGCCGACGCTGGCTTGGAATCCAGCCGACATCAACTACGTCAACGCACACGGCACCAGCACGACCGTCAACGACAAAGTCGAATCAAAAGCCTGCCGAGAAGTTTTTGGTGAAAACGCCGACAAGATTCCGGTCAGTAGCACGAAGAGCATGATGGGGCATCTGATCGCAGCCGCCGGCGTCACCGAGATGATCGTTTGTTTGATGGCGATGCGCGACTCGGTGCTGCCACCGACGATCAATTACGAGAATCCCGATCCCGACTGTGACTTGGATTACGTTCCCAATGAAGCCCGCCAGGCATCGGTACAGTACTCTTTGAATAACAGCTTCGGGTTTGGTGGCCAAAACGTCAGCCTTTGCCTGAGTCGTTTTCAGGGGTGAGATCACTGACCCTCAGCACGATGCCCGTTTTCCAGACTCCTGATTCCTGAATCTGACAATGCCGTTCTCCGACGCCGAACTCGCCGCCTTTCTGGACGAAGCATTGCCACCGGCCCGTTGTGCGCAACTGGAACATGATCTGCGAACGGACGCCGAGCTGAGAAATCGGCTGATCGAGGTCCGCGGACGAGAAACCGCCGGACTGCATACACTTGGCGCGATCTGGCGGCGAATCGACTCTCCTGCCCGCCACGCGACGAATTGGGGCAGTTTCTACTGGGCACCCTGGACGACGATACGGCCAACTACATTGGCTTTCATATCAAGCAAGTTGGCTGTCGATTCTGCGAAGCAAATCTGGCCGACCTCAAGGAAGCCTCTAAACCGGATGCGCAACCTACCAAGCGTCGGCAAAAATACTTCCAAACCAGTGCGGGTTACTTGCGAAAGTAATTCAGCGCACTGGCTGCCCGTTGGTCCGCTAGGCCGCCCGGCCGAGCATTCGCTGTAATCGGTCAAGGGTTGTCACCATTTGATTCCACTCGGCGACCACTTCCATCGTCTCGTGTGTGACTGCATCGGGTCGATCAAATCCGAGTTCGCTGGCCGATACCTTAGCGCTCAGCACCGCAACGCCACGATCCCCCGCCGTCTCACTTGTCCACTTGGGTGATGGACTTGCCTGATCATCAATGGGCAACACTTGCTGCATTGCCTGGTGGACCGCCCATAGTGCCGCTTTTCGCCCTGACGGGGCTTGAACGATTGTTCGCATGGTTCCAGATTGGACATAGTATTTTGCCATCGATAGGATCTCCTGATTCGTGGTTATTCTTCGTGCATTTGCCCTGACATCCTTGATATCGCGGGTCGCTGTGACACGTCTGGTCAGATTGCGACCCGTCTGCCTGGGGAGATCGCGTTTGAATACCGATTGCACTGCCGGTCGAGGGACCGCTTCGAAATCAAATGAGCCAGACATTCGTTTGGCCCATTTTTCATGTGCCGCTATGATACGCGGCCATGAAGCTAAACATCATGGCGCCCATCAAGGCGTTACCGGTTCCTGCCACCAATTGTTCTGGCAAAACGATCGAAGCCTGCTGGTCGATTGCGGAATCTTTCAGGGGGACGAAGCGAAGAAGAACCCCAGCCCCGAGATCAATTTTTCGCTCCGTGGGATCGAATCGCTGTTGTTGACCCATGTTCATATCGATCATGCCGGTCGAATTCCCTATCTGATCGCCGCTGGTTTTGACAAGCCGATCTATTGCAGCGGACCGACGGCCCGATTGCTGCCGCTGGTGATGGAAGATGCGTTGAAGATTGGATTCACGCGCAGCCGCAAACTGATCAAACGATTCTTAAGCCACATTGGGAAACTGCTGCGGCCGCTGAAGTACAACCAATGGCATTCGATCGACAGTGGCATCAAACTGCGACTGCGACCGGCCGGTCATGTGCTTGGTTCGACCATCTTTGAAGTGCAACTTGCCAACGGGTGAAATGGTCGTCTTTTCGGGCGATTTGGGAACCGGAAGCGATCCTTTGCTGCGGCCACCCACCAGCCCAGACAAAGCCGACCTGCTGGTGCTGGAAAGCACCTACGGCGACAAACTTCATCCCAGTGCCGAAGACCGCATCCAGACGTTGGAACAAATCCTGCACAGCACGCTTCGATGATAAAGGCGTCACGATCATTCCGGCATTCAGCTTGGGACGCACGCAATCATTGCTGTACGAAATGAATACGATCTTTGAACACGTTCAGCAAGCAAGAAGGTCGTTCGTTGATGAAACAGGTGGACGTGATTGTCGATTCACCCCTCGCCTCGCGGTTCACGGCACTGTTTAAGGAAATGCAAGAGTATTGGTCGGTCGAGGCACAGTCGCTGTTGCAAACCGATGACCAACCGTTGGTTTTTGAGAACCTGACTACGGTCGGCGATCATCGTGAACACCGCGATATCCTGGACTACCTTGTGATCGCAAACTGCCAGCGATTGTGATCGCAGGCAGCGGCATGTGCACCGGCGGCCGGGTTGTGAACTACCTGAAACGTTTTATCGATCAGCCAACGACCGACATTGTCTTTGTTGGCTACCAAGCCTCGGGTACGCCCGGGCATTACATCAGCCGAGGAGGCGATTGGGTACGACTGGACGGCCGTCGGTATGACGTGTCGGCCAAAGTGCACCGCATCGGTGGCTATTCCGCCCACGGCGATCAGGCTGACTTGATGAACTTCGTCCGCGGGATGAAAGCAGCGCCAACCGAAATCCGTCTGGTCCATGGCGACTATCAGCCCAAACAAACCCTCGCCGAACTGTTGATCGGCGAGGGATACACCGTAGTTTAGGGTATCAGTATGGCACCTGGCGTCGCGTCATAGAACATTTGGAAAGGAACGACACCGTAGATTCCTTCGGTAAAGACTTGGCGGACCAGATTGTTGATCAATCGGATCGGCGTGCTTGGCAACACGATCACGTCGCCGTCCCGCAGCCAGATTTCGTCCGCTGGATGCGCCTCGCGGCCCAAGATGGCACCGCGAACGTCAAGCAGAGTTGTCAACAGTTCGAAGTTCTCACCACGGCGGAAGACAACCACTTGCCTCAGGTTTGCTCCGGGAACATGGCCGCCGGCCATGGCGATTGCACCGAGCACCGTTGTCGGGGAATCGTTCAGGCTGAACCGCCCAGGCTGGTTGACTTCGCCCAGCACGAATACGTTGTGCGGAGCTTGAGTCAGCAAAGCTGGTTCGACTTCCAGGCCACCCACGACTTCGTCATACCGTAGATTGATTTCTTGCTTCAATTCCTCGATGGTCAAGCCTTGCGCCTGAACTTTTCCAAGGCGAGGCAAACGGATCTCACCCGACGGCGAGATAGTTTGATCGATGCGTTGCGGATCGAAACCAGCTTGACCACTGATCGCCTCGCGGACGCGCCGTCCGGCGGTGCCTGTGGAGACGGGAATCACGTCGATGTTCGGCTCTTCGTAGAATTCACTGTATTTCTCATTTAGCACGTCTCGCAGTTGTTCAACCGTTTGGCCGACGGCATAGATTTGCCCGATCAAGCTCAGTGTGATGGTTCCGTCAGGCTGCACCGCGATCCCTCTCTCAAGCGTGCCTAGCGTGATCATTTCATCGGCTTGCGATGCAATCATCAATTCGTCACCCACAACCAATCGATACGGACCGGCTGTCTTGAAGCCGACGGTCATGAAGGTGAAGTCAATCACGTCACCTGATCGAAGTCGGTATTCGAAGACTCGCTGGGTACGGGCCGGACCGGCGTATTCGCCCGGGCCATAGATATCGAACGGCGCGTCGTAAGGACATTGCCAACATTGTGTATCCTTATCGATGCACGGTCCGATGCCGTTCTTCATGCCCAGCTCGCCAATCATTCCTTTGCCGTTGCGATCGACACAGCGAAGACAATGGCCGCAATTGCATGACTGAGCTACCGCCGAACCGTGCGACATCAGGACGACCGCCGACGTTGAACCCAAGCCAATCTGTCCGTCCAAACTTGGATCGGTTGGGTGTCGCTGTATCGCTAGCGCGTCGCGAATGGCTCCCTCGATATCCTGATCGGGGTCTGAGACAGCTTCGTCTTCTGACTGAGCGACCGTCAGGTGGCCGGAGACGTCGTCAGCCAACATGACTGGACAGGTTGCCAGCATCACAGCCGCGAACAAAGACAGCCATATAAATTTACCGGGATCGATTTTCAAAAAGGTCTTGATCATGAGATTTCTCAGTCGTCTAGTTGGGGGAGGTGATGTATTCGGCGAAGAAAACGAAAGGCATTCTTTTCAGGGAGGAAAACCGGCCTATTTTCGTCCAAATGGCAGGATGGATCGAAAGCTGACGCGGACAGGCTTGGAATTGGCAGTTTCCGATTTCGCTTGAGCTACGGATTTGTTCTTAGTCTGCGTTTGGTTGACTGTTGGGTTGGGACGATGCGTCGCGGCGAAGTGTTGCGGTGAGATCGTTCGCACGGGAGTTTCACTTTCATAATTGCCGCTACGCAATGCAGCGACGCATTCTTGCGCGGTGTCTACATCGCCGCTGCGGCGCGATACTTCAAGCAATCGTTGATAGCCGGCTCGAGTTGGCTTGATCGCGATACTGCGCTTCAAGGATGTTGCGGCCTCATCTACCAGTCCCTGGCGGCCTAGTGTGATGCCCAATTCCCGATGGGCCACCATGTTGGTTGGCGCGATCTGAACTGCGGCTGTTTGCAAAGTAACAGCGACGGCAGCTGCATGGGCGTTGTCAAGTGCAGCTTGATCGCGTTCGACGTTGCCCAGAATTATCAAAGCATCGCTGGCCTCGCGTGCGCCACCAGCGGCTTGAATTAGACTCAGCAACGCAAAATCAAGGTAGGCCTCTGACGCTTCGACGGCAGAAATGTCGTCAAGATCGCGGTACTTCAGTGTCTGAGTCTCGTGAACAGTAACCATTCGCTTCAGGGCTTTATCATCAACGACGCCAAGTCGCGGGCTGAAATCCCGTGACTCTCGGATCGCGTTTAATGCCGCATCGAGCTGTATCGCATGTGAATTCCCTCCCTGTTTGGCATCCTGCATCGCAACGATCGATTGCAATGCTTCCTGCGCGTACATTCTGGCCGAATGCGTGGCCCGCCGGCGCATTCGTTGCTGAGCGCTACGAAGTGAAACTCGGGCTGCCTCGCGAAGTCGGATTGCTTGCTTGTTTGCCACCGGAGAGACCGCGGTCATCGATAGTTCGGCGTTGGTTGATGCACCGGGCTGTTCTTCATGAAACGGGAAGAGTTCGAATCCGTCTTGGTCCGACGCGGCATGTGCTTGGTTCGGCGACGAAGTTGGCATCCCAAGCTCTTCCGCCGTCGAATACTCGAGGTCAGTTTCCAATTTGATGGGATCATCAATCGACAAAGAATCGATTGCTAACTTGTTCGTTGCGATCGATTCTGGCACGGCAGGCTGCTGTTGAACGTCTGCTGGCTCAGCTGCGGCGATCGATTCTGGCGTGGCAGTCTGCGGTTGAACGTCTGCTGGCTCAGCTACGGCGATCAATGGCGGCGCCACGGTTGGCTTGGAATTGATGACGGGCTTCCGTTCGCCGATGGACTTCGGTACGACAGTCGGCAGTTTCGAAACGATCGGTGCAAATTCCGCATCGACCGGAGTCGCATTTGTCGGCACAGGTTCCGGGTTTGATTTGGCTATTGGGCTCGGCGGCGAGTCCAATGTCAGTTCCGCGACGAATGTCGATTTAGGGACAGCGAGCGGTTTGACCCGCGAGCGGAGCAGCTTCGCCAACTGAGTTTGGCCGGTCGGTTCCACCGGCGTCACTGAATGGTTGCGTATTGGTACAGGCAGCGAGGTTGGCGTCCCTACATTTTGCTGCAACTCGATTGCCTCGGGATTCGATTTCTTAGGTTTGCAGCGAGGTTGGCTGTTGCACCGCAATCGTCTTCGCTGGCTTGACCGGTGACGCCATCGGTTTGGCTTGTTTGCCAGCCTTTGGAATGCCGGCAAATGCAGCTGGCGATTGTGCACTGGGAATGCTCTTTGTCGATTCGACTTGCTTCCACCCCTTTGCGATCAGACTTCGGAACGAAGACGTTGTTCGGCTAGTCGGAGTTTCCGCGTGGACGAAAGTTCCACAACAGGAAATGGTCGCCAGTAGTGCGAGACGACGCCAGCAGGGCGCCGCTGTAGAATCCATCCATGAAATCAGTCGATTGCGAGGAATTACATGCCGGCTGTGAGCGTCATATCCGTTTGACACGAGGTCCGGCATCAGATTCGACATCGACCAGAGGCAATTATCAGAGTGATTCAATTCAGCGAACGCGACTCGTGAAAGGTATTCGCGGGAGCTACAAATCGGACAATTCGAGTAATCGAATCCGTCGCTACAAACGGAACAGGCGGAATTAACGACGTTTCACTGTGAAACTGCACGGTTTCCGGAGAGTGCACGGTTTGGCCGCAAAGCCGAATCGGCCGGCACACTCATTTCAGCTCACGAATACGAATGTCTCGCCAACGGACCTGGAACGGTCCGGTCTCTTTCTCGATCCCATGGACTTGCAACCCGACGAATCCTTCGCGACTGGACTCAGCATCGCGGATGTCGGCGATTGCGCCGTCCATTGACCCAGGTCTGAATGCGGTCGCCCTTGGCACGAACGACAAACCGATTCCATTGATCGTTTTGATAGGCATCCTTGATCGGCTGTTCGGTGGTAATCCAGCCTCGGCCAGTTCCCTCACTGTATACGTAACCACTTTCACCAGGCGAGGATTCGATTTCGACCTGCGGACCATGAACGCGTCCATCCTTGTAGTCAGCCTTGCTAAGCGAACGAATCTGAACGCCGCTGTTTAGGCCGGGATCACCTACTCACTTCGAAGGTCAGCTCGAAATCGGCAAAACTCTTTTCGGTACACATGAAAGAATTAGGACTACCTTCAGCAGTCTTTCCAATGACAACCCCATCTTCGACACGATAAGTCGCGGTCCCATTCTTCTGGCTCCAACCATCCAGGTTCGGTACCATTGAAGAGTGAAACCCAGCCGTCGCCATCAATGTCTGGAATCGGGCTGGCCGACTCGGGCCCGATACTGGCAGGATCGCGCAGCGACGGTTCGGCATCGGACAATTGATCGCTTCCTACCGATGGTAAAGTGACGTCCCCGGTCGCGGCCCACTCGGTACCTCGTTGTAGCGTGACTTGAAAGGCCATCCCTTTGATCGCTTCGGCATCGTGACCAAGAGTCGTGTGAAAGACGCGACCGTTGCCAAACTGAATCGTCATCAGTAAAGGTTCGTGTTCGCCACTACCACCTTCACCTCGGGGCACTAAAACCGGTTGCCAAGACATGCATATTTTCGGCTGGTCCCCGCAGCTGAGAGTACAGTTCATCACGATTCTGCAGGAACGAACTCGGCAAGCCACGCGTGATCGGATGGTCATGGTCACGAACGACAACCATAAAGGGGACTCGTTGGCCATGTGACCCACCGGGGCCGGCCGAACGGTCACGGGTGAATCTTTTCTGATCTTCTTTCCACCGAACATAGGGACCATCCTTCTCCGACCTACCTCCCCAACCACCGACCCCGATCATTCGGTTGTAGGCCTTCCACTTCGGGAACGAATTGTCCGCGGCATGCACGCAAACAAATCCTCCGCCGCCAGCGATGTATTTTTCAAAGTCTTGTTTTGTCTGCTCGCTCCAAGGCTCGCCGTTGTAGTTGGAAACGACTACGTCATACTGCGAAAATTTTGGCTGGAACTTTCCCATATCGCCGCCCTCCGGCGGTGACGTCGCCACGTCAACACGAAATCGACCCGAACCTTCCAGCGTTTGTTTGATCAGTGGCGTCGTTTCTGTTCCAGACGTGATTGTTTTGACCATCAACGATCAATACCGAAACGGGGTCAGCATCGGCCCCAAAAGTCTGAACCGAATAAACACAAAATGAGGCCAAAACGGCACAGCGAACGAATAGCATTGTCGGGATACAAAGACGGCATGGTGGTGACGATGAAATGAATGCAGGAGGACTACTCTACAATCGTAGCAAATTTCTCGGGCCCCATGGAAATCTCCGCAGTCGCAATCAGCCAAGACGTGTGGACATCTTGTTCGGTTCGGCCCCAGTTCCGCCTTGCCGGCGCGGCTGTCCAGTTGTACGGTCACTTACCAATAGATGTACTGTTGAAACTTTTGACGATCAGGTTTTGGCAATCCTGCTAAATTCTCAACAACGTAGCGATTGTCGTTCGTGTCGATGATTAGTTTTCCATTGTCGCCGAAGTCGATCGCCTGACCGGCAGTCCAACGCATGGTGATCTGTTCGCGACCATGGTCAGCTTCAATATCTAGATCCAGATAGCCGTGGGACAGCGTTACCTTATGAACGCGCTGATCTTTCGCAGCAGATAGTGTCTTTCCAGGGCGGTGCTAACGATCCCCCGGTTCCTGGGATCAAGTTCCGCCAGGTTCGAAATCATCCCCACTTCTACAGCATCCCCCTTTTCGTCCCAGCAGCGAACACTGATGTAACGATCGGGAAAACGGGCTGGAAATGCTCGCAGGCAAAAAACACCCTCGTGGACTTCGTGATCACTGTCCTTCAACAAGATCCGTTGCATCGCGTCGATTGAAAATTCGATTGAGTCACTATTCAGCCATTGAATCTCTCCGAACGAACTGTCGCTGGTTGCCATCGATGTTTGGTCGGACGGATCCGATGTCATTTCAATCGATTTTTCCGAGTCCAGCAACTTGTTGACGCTGGGGTCCTTTCGAGACTTGCATTTGGATCCGCACCATACGGGCGTACTTTCCGTTGTACGCAATCAACTGGGCGTGAGACCCTTGTTCGACCAGATCGCCATTGTCGAATACCAATATCCGATCGGCGTTACGAAGGGTTGAAAGGCGGTGCGCGATGGCGACCGTTGTCCTACCTGCGGTTAGATTCTCCAATGCGTCCTGGATTAGCTTCTCTGATTCCGCATCGATGTTGCTGGTCGCTTCGTCCAAGATCAAGACCTTGGGATCATAGAGCAGAGTCCGGGCGATGGACAATCTTTGCTTCTCGCCACCCGACAGACCAGCACCGTGCTGCCCAAGCATGGTGTCGTATCCCAGTGGTTGACAACAAATGAAGTCGTGAGCTCCCGCGGCCTTTGCAGCGGCTAATGCTTGTTCGATGGTTGAGCCGGGATGTCCGTAGCGCAGATTCCTTCCGATGGTACCTCTGAACAAAAACGACTCCTGCAAGACTATGCCGATATTCTTTCTCAGGTCACGTGCAGCGATTTCGCGGACGTCAATTCCGTCAATCGAAACGCTGCCTTCTTGTACGTCATAGAATCGGCTGAGCAAATTGACGATGGTCGTTTTGCCACTGCCGCTGCGACCGACTATCCCGATCATCTCTCCCGGAGCGACGCTAAACGAAATATTTTTCAGCACGGGTTGATTCGCGTCATATCCGAACGTCACGTTCTGAAACTGTATTTCTCCCTTGGGTTGATTCCACGCAACGGCGTTTGGTGATTCGCTCAGTGTCGCACGGTGTGTCCAGCAGTTCCAGCACTCGTTTGCTACCGGACAGAAAGCTGGTCATCCAGGTTGTGAAATTCGAAAGCGCATTCAACGGCGCGTAGAACATTGCCAGGTAAGCCAGAAACGCAATCAGTTCACCCAACGTCATCTCATCACCAATGACGTCCCTGCCACCGACGTACCAGACGATCAATCCGCCGAGCGAAAACACGATCTGCATTGACGCCGCGTATCCAGAGTTGGTCACATCGACCCACTGCCGCAGGTCGGTCAGTTGTTTCCTAGCATCTTGGAATCGATGAAATTCTTCATCTTCTTGACCGAATGCCTTGACAACGCGAATGCCCTCCAGCATCCCGTTGAGCGCCGACATCTGCTTGGCCGACGCATCGCACAACCGATAATAGCGCGGATAAACACGGTTCCAAAACACCCAAGAACCTAGAAACACCAGCGGCACAGGGATCAACGTGAACATGGCAAGCTTGGGGTTGATCAGCATCAACATGATGCCGACTCCGACCAACTTGACCGCCTGCATCAGAAAGCCACCTGTGAACTGATGCATCAATCCGTGCAGGGCTTCGCTGTCGTGGGACACCCGACTGATGATCGACCCGGTGTTGTGCCGATCGTAGTAGGCCACCGACAATGAACTTAGTTTGACAACCAGTTCATCTCGTAAACGTCCAGTCAATCCAACACCGATCACTGTTGCCACTCGACCTTTGATGAAGGCAACCGCGCTAAGCATCACCCGTGAAGCGGCCAGCGCCAGGACGACGACTAACAATGCCGTGCGAAAGTCGCTCGCCGCAGCAGCAGCGCCAACCGGATGCGCCGTCGCGAGCCAAAATGTGATCGACCATGTACTGCTGGAGCTTAGGCGGGACCAACTCGGCTGCCACACCAACAATGGTCAACAGACACAGCGTTACGGCGCCGTTTCGGTATGGTGCAATCAATTCGAAGACACGCCGGACGATTCGGCCTTGCTGCATGCAGCGAGGACAGCTGTCGGCTGCTAGATCGGCGCCGATCGGTAGTCGCAGTCCGCAGCTTTCGCAATGCGGCGGATCGAGTTTTTCGTTGCTGATGCCTGCGAACGATTCAGCGTCGATCGAATCGGCTTGGGCGGCCTGATCAAGCGACCGCGATACTTTGTGAAATCGTTGCGCGAGTGAATTGGAGTATCGAAGCAGGTCGGTCCAGATTTCATCGCTGCGGACTTGCACTCTTCCTGAACCAACGCCGGTAACGGTGCGCACTTCATCAACTTCGTCCCAGGGAATCGTACGAAGCACGTCTCCGTCGCCAAAGGAATGGACGACCGACAAGTGATCCGGCGTCACAATCAACCATTCGGTTTGGGCTTCGCCATCAAGGGCGACATCCGTAGGCACAGAAAGAAGAACGGGCTGAGTCTCTAAACCTTTTCGATCCAGAGCGGGCCGTGCGATCGCGGGCATCAAGACAGCTTGAACCACAAGCACCCTGCATAAATGTGCAACGAATCGCTGCAAACAGTTTTACGCAGCGTGCCGGTCGCTTGCCAAAAGGCATCCCATGCCGAACGCGAAAGCGCTACGGTCCCCGGCTAATTCAATAGGCGTAATCGGAACCCAATGTCCGCAAAGAATGATCCAACCGACCGGATCTGGCGATCGAGCCCGCCACCAACTCGGCGGGACGATGGTCGGAGTTCCTGCTGTCACCGATCCTCAGTTTTCCTTACGATGAGCATCTGGCAGTCTTTTCTTGTCTACAGACGAACCGCAGAATCATGTCAAACAACGATAGTGAAACGGTCACGGAAGCAGCCGATTCGAACGAATTGAATGGAATCTCACGACGGTCCGTTCGGTTCAGATTTCCAATCGCGATCGCGATCCTTGGTGTGATCGCACAGCTCGGATTGTACGTGTGGGCTGACGGTGACTTGTCGATGATCAGCGGTTTTGGGATGGTCATCTGGATTTTGGCCGGGTTGATTGTGACGACTTGGTTCCTGTTCTTCTCGGGAGCGCGCTGGACGACACGACTGGTGGGTCTGGGCCTGTTGGGCCTGGGCTTCGCCGCCTTCTTTGGACTGTTTCGAATGGATGGTCAAACTGGCGACTTTGTACCCCGCTTCGTCTTTCGATTCGCTCCCACATCAGAGCAGCGGGCTGCTGAGTATTTTGAAGCCCAGACTTCCACTTCGACGAACTCGGACCCGCAAACGGCTGGGCGACTCGAGGTTGGCGAGGACGACTGGCCGCGATTTGCCGGAGCCAACCAAGACCAAATCGTTCGCAACGTGACCATCCGCAAAGACTGGGACGACAATCCACCGAAACCGCTTTGGCGTCATCCGGTCGGTCCGGCTTGGTCCTCTTTCGCCGTCGTCGGCGATTTTGCTTTCACACAAGAACAACGCGGTGCAGACGAAGCTGTCGTCTGCTACGACACAATGTCTGGCGAACAAGTTTGGGTGCATACCGACCCTGTGCGGTTTGAGGAAATAGCCAGCGGCGTCGGACCTCGTTGCACTCCCACGATTGACGATTCGCAGCTGTACGCATTGGGCGCGACCGGAGTTCTAAATTGCCTGGATCCATTGACCGGAGATGTGATTTGGAGCACAAACATTGTCGAGGACGCGGGAACCAAACTGGTGATGTACGGCATGGCGGGTTCGCCGCTGATCCACGAAGACCTTGTGATCGTTAATCCCAGCGGCGGTAAGAATGCGATTGCCGCCTATGACCGACTGACCGGAGAGAAGCGTTGGTCGGCCGGAAAACATGCTCAGAGTTACGCCTCGCCCCAGGTCGCCACAATCGATGGCGTTCCGCAGTTGCTGATCTACTGCAACGAAGGCATTTGCGGTCACGACCTGCAGTCGGGCGATATGCTCTGGTTGTTCGAATGGACCAATGTGACGGGACTGAACCTGGCCCAACCGATTGTGTTACCCGATGGCAATGTCTTCATCAGCAGCGGGTATGCAACAGGGAGTCGCAGACTGGACATCAAGCAAGAAGGAGCGTCTTGGCGCGTCGATCCCGTTTGGGTCAACGAGAATCGATTCAAACTGAAGTTCAACGGTGGAATCTATAGTGACGGCTATCTGTACGGTCTGGACGAGGGAATTCTCTCTTGCATCGACGTCAGCAACGGCCAGCGCCAATGGAAAAAGGGTCGCTATCGATATGGCCAAATGTTGAAGGTCGGCGAGGACCTGCTGATCGTTTCTGAGTCAGGCCAAGTCGTGCTTGTCGAGGCGACGCCCGAGCAGGTGAAGGAAATCGCCAAGTTTCAAGCAATCGAAGGAAAAACCTGGAATCATCCCGTTCTCAACCGAGGGCTGCTGTTGGTTCGCAACAGCCAGGAGGCAGCCTGTTACGATCTGCGCCGGCCAATTAGTGGATCGACGGCAATCGCTACTTCATGGTTCGAGCTGATCAAGCTCGCATTGCAATCGCAAGATGGCTCGCGACCAACGTTTCCGAGCCGCTTCGGTCGAACGTCCCGTGCGCTCGCCAATCTCGCGAAAAGACAATCGCTCCCAACTTCGCAGCTGGACGATTTGGCGATCTTCATCATTTAGTCGCTTCATCGCTTCCCCCAGAATCTTGCGCTGTTCTCGAATCACGGCCTCCGAAGAGGGCGTGTGCGCTGGGCTGGTAGGCGCCTGTACAGAACGTAACGAATCGATCTCGGTCAGCGGCATTTCGCGATCAACCAATCTGCCCTGTGTTCGGTAGTGGCGGCGGGTTTCTTTTAGATCATTGATCAAGATGCTGCGAAGCCAGCCCAGCAATTCATTGCGATCGTTGCCCCGAAATTGATTCAGACAGAGCTGAGCCGACATCAATGTCTCTTGAACCACGTCGGACGCCCCCGTCTTGGCCGTGAACACCGGCTCCAGTTCCTGATTGGCAATCAACAACAGGTAGGGACGGCAAGACTCGATCAGCTCGCCCAGAGCCGTCTTCGATCCAGCGCGGGCGTCCGAGATCAGTTGCCTGAACTGATCTTCTTGATCCTCGTCGGACTGGTGCTGGCGGAAGAGATCACTCATGCCGGGATAGTAGATTCATGCCAAGAAAAGTGAATAATTCAGTCGAATATTCGGTCCAATCTAGCATTTAAAGAGCGTCTCTGCTGACGCGAACCTGTTCCCTGTACCTGAGCTGTGGCACAAAATTTGTCCGATTTCCCGCTGCGTGGCATCTTGGGACTTGTCGGGGTCTGCGTCCGATTCGCTGGACGAATAAAATAACTCACACCGCAATCTTCGCTCTCGTTTCAATTCAGGCAGCTCAAAGCATGGCCGAGAACGCCCAAGATGCCAGACACAACGCGTCGGATGACGCGATTGATGAGAATCTGGAGCGCTGGATGTTGGCCTATGACGAGGCCTTGGCGGCTGGTGAAGTCCCGACGACGTCGATCGACGGCAATGATACGCGAGTCAGCAAAGAGCTGAGACCGACTGCGGCCTGCCTCGATTTGATCGAGCGGGTCAGGCGGCACGATTCAAAGTCTTTCGAGCCAACGGTCGAGCAAGCGGCGCGTACCGAGCTCGCGGGTGCCGCACAGGTTCTCGACCAGCAGTACCCGATTAGCATTGGTCGTTTCGAGATTCAGCGAGAACTTGGAAGGGGTGGATTCGGGATCGTTTTCCTGGCTCGCGATCCCCGCCTGGACCGGTACGTCGCCTTGAAGGTGCCTCGTCCGGAGGTGTTGATTACTGCTGAGCTGCGAAAGCGTTTCCTGCGCGAAGCTCAGGCGGCAAGCACTTTCAACCACGCCAATATCGTGGCCGTGTTTGAATCGGGAACGACCGGGGCAGTGGCCTACATTGTGACTTCTTACTGTGATGGACCGACACTTGCGGAGTGGCTACAGCAACGCGCCGCACCGCTGCCGGCTCGCAGCGCAGCGCGACTGGTCGCCACACTGGCCGGTGCGCTACAGCACGCTCATGACCGCGGGGTTCTGCATCGTGATCTGAAGCCTGCGAACGTGATTCTGGACGTTGGTGATCGCCGGACTGCTGGCGATGATCGCGACGATCCCTTGGCGGGATTGGTTCCCAAGATCGCCGATTTCGGTCTGGCCAAAGTTGACGGCAGCGACGAAGGCCAAACGCGCAGCCACGCGATCGTTGGAACCCCCAGTTACATGGCGCCCGAGCAAGCGGCTGGACGCGCAGAGAGATCGGAACGGGCACCGATATCTATGGTTTGGGAACGATCCTGTATGAGCTGCTGACCGGTAAGCCTCCGTTTCGCAAACAGGCTGACGTGGCCACGCTGCAAGCGGTACAGGTCGAAGAGCCGGTGCAGCCGCGACGGCTAAGGCATGACATTCCAGCGGATCTGAATGCGATTTGCCTGAAGTGTCTGGAGAAAGAACCCGAACGCCGTTATCCATCGGCGACCGCCTTGGCCGACGACTTGCATCGCTTTCTGATCGGCCACAGCGTCGAAGCTCGCCCGGTGACATCCCCACAGCGTCTGTTTCGGTGGGCCCGCCGCAATTGCGCCTTGGCAGCGCCCAGTGCAACCGCCGTGACGCTGTTGATCACGCTGACGATCGTGGCCAGCGTCGGCTACGTCCGCGTCAATGGCGCTCTGCACGAAGTCGATCGACAACGGTCGGTCGCCGAAGCCGCTTTGTTAGGCGAACAACAACAGCGGCAGCGCGCTGAGCAGATGGCCAGCGAAGCCACGCGTCAGGGTGAACTTGCCAAAGCCAATTTTCGGGCCGCGGGATGCCGTTCGACGACTACTTGAACACCGTCAGCGAAAGCACGCTGCTGGAAGAACCGACCCTGCTGCCGCTGCGCAAAGAGTTATTGGAGCACGTGCGCGGTTATTACCAGCAGCTGCGCGGCAGTACGACAACAACCCACAGATGCGAGCTGATTTGGCGGTCAGCTACGTTCGCCTCAGCATGATCTCGCACGATCTGGGTGATCCTATTTGGATGGATTCGACCGCGAAAGCGGTCGATCTGTTTGAGACTTTGCTTGCCGAGGGTGTATCGCTAGCCGAAGTGCCTGCGATTCGCGGCAGGTTTGTACAACGTTCGCAGCAGCCAGCTAAATGACTCCGACCCGGAACGGGCCTCCGCATTGTTTCAGCGGGCCACCGAAATCTGGGAAGAACTGTTTCGACAGCAGCCAAAGGTTGCGGGAATCCGCAGCGACCTCGCCGCGTTGCACTTCATTCGGGGAATCCAGCTTTCGTTAAATGGTCAGAGGCAGGAAGCGTTACAGAATTTTCAGCGTTCGCGGACCTTGCGAGAAGCGTTGCTCGCTGACTTTCCCGACACGCCGCTTTATTCTTACTTTGTGGCCGAAACGTTGACCATGATCGGTATCGAATACGTCAACAGTCAGCAGCCGGCGGCTGCCTCGCCATTGTTGAAGCAGGCCGCGCAGCTGTTTCGGCAGACGTTGCAATCTTATCCGGGGGCCGCCCGCATTCAGTTCAACCTGGTCTTGCGCAGCAACACTTTGCCCAGTCGTTGTTCGAGTTGGGCCAGCCGTTGCCCGCGACGATTCAGTTTTATCAGGGACTGCGAATGCTGGAGGACCTGGTGCAGCGGTATCCCACCGCGTCTGATTATCAAGTCAGCCTGGCAGCCAGTTATGCGGCGCTCGCTTACACGCTGAGGCGAGCCGGCATGGACGAGGCCGCCGCGACTGCCGAAGCTAAGACCGACCAACAAGTTGCCACCATCCTTGAGAAACCCTTAGAGGCGCTGGGCAGTGGCACGGCGGTATCGAAAATCGCCTACTTTGGTGTTGCGAACCATCTGCAGCGGCGACAGGAATATGATCATGCGAAGATGTTATTGGAGCGAATCCTGCAGTTGCGTCGCGACCAGCCCCATCATCCGTTCGTCAGCCGCGCGATGTTTCAGCTTGCCATGATCGACCGCGCACAAGGCGAAATCAGCGCATGCGAGGCAAGGTTGGGCGAAGCGATTGAACTCCGTCGTGTGGGATCGAACTCGCCGGATCAGACACTCGGATTATGGCTGTACCATTACGGGAATGTAGCCCGACAGCTGGAACAGTTCGAATCAGCCCAGTCGGCGTACAGCGAAACGCTGCCGATCATAGAGGCAACACTGGGAGCCGAGCACAAGCTGGTGAGCCAGTTGCAAACCGGGCTTCAGCAGCTCAGCGAACAGTAACGGGATTCGCGGCATACTGGATTGAGTTTCCGTGAGCCAGCAGGGCGACCTTCCAGGTTGCAGCGGACCCGCCCTCGGTGTCTGCCGATCGCCAGCTTTTTTGGGCCCGAATTTCCGTTAAATTCCGTCCGCTATTCCCTGCCACCGCACCTTGGGCTCCATGGGGTTCCCGCCGCCTCGAGCAGACTCGCTCGCGTCGGAAACGAGAATCATCGGACACAGGCCCAAAACCATGTTGAATCGGCTCGGACGACGAAGACGCTTTCGCAACCAACAACGTCGGCGAAATTTGCGGCGGTCTCTCCGCGATGGCCCGTTGCGGATGGAATCGTTGGAACCACGGCACCTGCTGACCACGATCACCGTCGGCACCGACCTGGATGTGTTGGATGGCAATGTCAACAGTATCGACGACTTGATTCGTGATCCCGGTGCCGATCGTCTGATTTCGCTGCGCGAGGCGGTGATCGCTTCTAACAACACCTCTGGTCCTGACGAGATTAAGTTCGATCGATCGCTCGATGGCAAGCCGATCAAATTGACTCTGGCCGGCGCCGGCGAAGATTTTGCGCAGACCGGCGATCTGGATGTACTGGATGATCTGATGATCCTCGGCAACGGCACGCTGGCAACGGTGATCAACGCCGGTGGTACCAAGGTACTTCGCGATCGTGTGTTTGATCTGCACGAGCGAAGTTCCTTGTCGATCGAATCATTGACGGTAACCGGAGGCGCACCGTCACCTCTAGCAGGTGGCGCGATTCTGGTTTCCGCGGCCGATCTGGAACTGCGCGACACCGTGATCTCGGGCAACGAAGCCGGCGATGGCGGCGGCATGATGATCACCAGCGGTCTAGCCATCACCAGCAACCTACACGTCATCGACAGCGTCGTATCGGGCAACGTCGCTTCGCAAGAGGGAGGAGGTTTGCATGCGACCAACCATCTGAACGCGACGACCAATATTTCCATCCTGCGCAGCACGATCACTGGTAACCTTGCCCGCAACGGCGGTGGTATCTATCACCAAGCCGGCGTCGACAGCTTCAGTGAATTGCAAATTCAAGACAGCACGATCAGCGGCAATACCGCGAGCGAGGCCGGTGGGGGGATCTATAACCTGACGAGCACCTCGTACGGTTACGGCTACTATGGACCGGCCAGCGCTGCTGTGACCATCTCCAACAGCACGATCTCCGGAAACACCGCGGGTGTGACGGGAGGCGGCATCGAAAACTACTCGTACTCCCGTGATGGCCTGACGACGCTCGCGGTTCTCAACAGCACAATTGCGGGTAACGATGCGAAGACCAGTCGCGGCGGGGGCATTCGTAACAACCTGTACTCGCGATTGGCGTTGGACAACACGATCGTGGCTGGCAACAGGTCGGTTGGCAGTGGTGCTGATCTGGAAAACGGCGGCCAGATCGCTGCCGCCACGCACAACTTAATCCAAGATCCCAGCGGCCATCCGATTACCAACGGTGCCGACGGAAACCTGGTTGGTGTCGATCCCCGACTCGGCCCCTTGGCCGACAACGGCGGACCAACGCTGACCCACGAGTTGTTCTCTGGCAGCGCGGCGATCGATGCTGGCGACGACGCGCGAGCGCTGAACACGTCCGGTAAACAGTTAGTTACCGACCAGCGTGGTACGGGATTCGAGCGGTTCGTTGGCAATGCGGTTGACATCGGATCGTACGAATCGGTAACGCTGGTTGACTACGGCGACGCTCCCGACGAATCCGTCGGGACATCGGTTGGCAACTACCAGACCAGCGCAATCGACCAGGGCCCCGCGCATGCGATTATTCCCGGAATGTACCTGGGCAAGCGTGTTGATGGTGAGGACGGCACCGCGCAGGATGCTGATGCAGTAGCCGATGACCATTCGAGTCTATTGGCAGATGTCGCGAATGATTTTGTCGGCGGAACGGTCGCCGGCCAAACGGTGCGACCTGAGGCCGCGGGAGGTGGCATGTGGCAGTACTTTGCCAGTCATCAGCTCAACCCAACCGATCCATCGGCGAATCTGGAGGAAATGGTTTGGGACACCGGGGCGGGCCTCTGGAAAGCCCGTCCCTTGGTCCTCACACGGACGGATTCAATGGGACGTGGATCGGCTTTCCGTCGCGGACCGAAATTTACACGCACCCCAAACGGTTCACGCCGCATACGGTGTCGCGCTGGATCGCGGGCCCGAACGACGCCGGCGAGGTTACGATCGAAGGCCGGGTGCGAAAGTCCGATACCCGCGGTGGGGATGGTGTCTCGTTTTACATTTTTGTCAACGGGAAACAGCAGTACCAAGTCTCCGTGCCTGCGAAGGATGGCTCAGGAATCCACTACTCACTCTCGGACATCGCCGTTGCCAGTGGATCAACCGTCGATTTCGTCGTGACTTCCAATCCGAGCAACAATGAATTTGACGGCACATACTACAGTGCGACGATCGCGTTGGAAGACGACGAAGATGGCGTGGTTGATGATCTCCGCGACCTGGTGTTGGCCTCGGGCCAAACACCTAGTTTGAGTGTCGAAGCAACCAATGAGACCAGTGAAGACGCTGTACTTGCCGGCTGGATCGACTACAACGCCAACGGCGTGTTTGAAAAAAGCGAGCGAGCGACCGCGACCGTTCCGGCAGGCAGTCGTGGCGAATCGGTCACACTCGTGTTTCCTGAGGTGCCCGAGCAGTGGGTGTATTCGACCTACGCACGATTTCGGCTCAGCAACGACGCCAGCTTTGTCGTCGATCCACAGCCGACCGGCAAGGTTGACAGTGGCGAGGTGGAGGACTATTTGGTCGGGCGGACGACGCGCATTTGGGACGGCGAGGCTGGCGACAACGACCTGAACAACGCCGCCAACTGGGCAACACTCCTGCACTCAGGTGAGGTGATCAATAACAATGCCATTCCGAGTCTGCGCGACAATGCGGTTATTCCCGAAGCGTTCGCTGACCAGACTCTCGTGCTTGACTCGCTTCGAGGGTGTTGCACGCTCTTCGAAATCGGGGCGATCCAAAAGCGCTGCACCAATACGAATCTCCGGCACCGGGGAGCTGATTATCGCTGGTGATTCGCGGTTGGCTGGATTGACAATCGATCGCCCTGGGGGAGGCAACAGCTTTTCTTCGCGAGTATCTGGTGGTGTCCATGTTCGAATCGATGGAGATCTGCAGTGGAATGAAGGGGCGGTCGAAAACCTTTTTTCTCACGGTCGATGGTGATGTGCGTATCGAAACGGACCGATACAAATCATTGCAGTACTCCCATGTGAATGCCTACGGCGATAATTCGATCTGGGCGGAGACCGGTGAACTGCAGATCGTCGGCGGCGCTATCGTGAACCACGGCACGATGATGTGGACCGGCAATTCGGACGTTTCGTCCACGCAATCGACGTTCGTCAACACTACCGGCGCAACCTTGATCCATGATGCCGCCCGGAGGCGCCGACGATCAGCGAATCTTCGCCGGCGCATTCATTAACAATGGAGCGTTGGAGGTCCGCCAAGGAAGAATCAAGCTCGGTGACTGCTGCACCCCGGTAACCAATGCAGGATCATATGACCTGGCGTCCAATTCCGAAATCGTATTCAGAGGCAAGGTCGTCTTTAATGAGAACTCGCGAATCACGGCCGACGCGGGTTCGACCCTCGTCTTTGAAGCGACTCCGGCAACTGTCAAAGGGGTCTTTGACGTTGGTGGAACCGTCGAACTGACCAGCAGCGGGAGCTTGGGATTCACGAACAACGTCACCATTCCCACCCTGGTCATCGATGAAAGTTTCTCCAATTCGATCAGTGGGCCTGGCCAGATCACCGTGACCGACGAATTTCAATGGAAAGCGGGCAACATCTCAGCGGGGACTCTGATCAGCCAGGGAACAACAACGATTGGAGACTTGCCCACCGGCTTCGGGCTGTCGGTCGGAAGCGGTGCAGTTTTTGTCAATCAGGGTGACGCGACATGGCAGGCGGGGAGTCTAACGTTGGGCAATGCGGTACGATTCGCAACGAAGGCACCATGACAGTGACAACAGACGAATCCATCGGCGTCGTGCCATTTACTTCGGGTTTTGTCGACAACCGCGGAACATGGACCGTCGCTCAATTGCCCGGCAGTGGTTCGGAGGCACGACGGGGCATTCCGTTCGCGAACTCCGGGGAACTTCTCGCTGATCGATTCGCAGGTGCAGTACTATCAGTTCGAACAGACCGGCGGCATGTCAGACTTGACGGCGCGACGCTAAGAATCACGTTGCAGTTACGGGGCGGCGTGCTGACTGGCAATGGCACAATCACCGGCAGCGTCAACAACACCGGTGGAGCGGTGACCCCAGGACCTTTCACGGGGGCCCTGACCATTGATGGCGATTATACGCAAGCCGCCGCCGGCACGATGCTGGTCGATCTCGCTGGCGACGCCGAGTTTGCGCATCTCATTGTCACCGGCACAGCAACGCTCGGCGGCACCATGGCCGTACAGCAGCTCGATGCCTATGTGCCGGACGCCGGGACCGAATTCGAGTTCTTGAGCTACGGTTCGCGAAGCGGTGACTTTGCCAGCGTGAACGGACTCGACTTGGGGGGCGGCACGACGCTGGTCCGCAATACCGAGCCGGCGCGAATGACGCTGGTCGCCGAGAATGACTCGATCACGGGCGCCGAGCAAACTCGCACTGCGCTCAACGACGGCCTGGCGGAACTTCGCGATCAGCTTGCCGGTTGGACCGCGCTGTTGGCTTTGCAAGATTCCCAGCTACCGGTCGTTCCGGGCGATTTGTCCTCGTTATTCAATCTGCCACAAGTGGTTCAGCAGGTGGCGACTGACCGGCTGCTGACCGCGAACAATTCGGTCGCCACGTTCACCGAACTTCGAGACGTTCTGGAAACGCCGATCGACCAGGGCGGTCTGGGATACGTTGTCGAGTGCATCGCCGGTGATGCGGGTTGCCCCGACGGCACGCTGCTGCAACTTCGCCTGACGGCGGAATCGCTCGGACTTTCTGGGAGCGCTGAGTTCAATGACGCGACCCAAGCGCTGATGGACGATTTGGCGGACGCGGCCGACCTGGATGGTGTCATCGATTGGCAGTCGGACCTGACGATCGACTTGGTCATGGGAGTCGACGCGACCGGTTTCTACCTCGGCGGTGAGAGCAAGTTAGCGCTCGATGTTTCTGGAACTGGCGACGCTTCCACATCGTTCACCCTGGCCGGAGCGCTGGGAATGGATGCAGCTGGAATGGCCGAGACCACCTTAGTTGCCTCGCTGGAAACGGCCGACGCGGCCGCGCGGTTCCGCGCCAGCGAGTTTGGCAATCCGACGGCGATCTTCGCGGCTGATGTGGACGGCACTGGATCGGTGGATTTGACATTTACCGTCAACCCGCTTGACCTCCCATTCACCGGAACATGGACGTTCGATGTTCTGAACAACGTCGTTTCGACAACAGCTGGTGTTGACTTTCCGAACCAGAATCAGCTGATCGACTGCGCTGCTGGAGACGATCGGCGCGGGCTTGGATCAAGTACTCGGCGGCGACCTGGTCAGCTTGTTTGAGAGTGCTCCGATCCCGCTGGCCTCCGGGTTACCGGCGCAGCAGTTCACACGGCTCTGGACTTTCTACCCAACAACGAGGACATCGAGGAACCCGGTTGGTTCGAGAGTCTCCTCCGCATGCTGACCGGAATCTTTGACAACGACGTGGATGCGACCGGTGGCGCGTTGGTCCTGCCCGGTAGCGGCCTGCGCTATACCATTGGCGATCAACTGATGGGAACGGACGTGCTCCGCGCTCTCGGTTATCGCGGACAGGGGATACGGATTGGCGTGATGTCCGATGGCGCGGACAGTTTCGAATCGGTGATCAACACCGAACTTCCTCAATTGTCCGAGTTGACTCCGGGCAAAGTCTTCCGCAACGAAGAACTGCGCACGCGCAAAGGCGATGAGGGCACCGCGATGATGGAGATCATTCACGACATCGCGCCGGATGCGGAGTTGTACTTCTTCGGAGTAGGGGCCGGACAGTACGTTCGACGGACTCGATTGGTTCGAGCAAAACAATGTTGATATTGTCATCGACGACCTGGGAAGTCCGTTTCGTTCACTGTTCGATCGACGAGGTGGCGTTGAGGACGTGTACGACAGGACTCGAGAGTTATCCCGTTTTGCATCGGCGGTTACCAATGCACGGAACGGAGTGGATGCTCAAATCCGTATTCGCGCCCAACTTCCGGGTCCGCAGTGGGAAGGCTACTCCATTTCAATGGTCAATGATGCGATCGCGCCAAACGGCATCGTCACCGTTGACAATACGAACAAGACGATTGTATTTCACATCGTCGAAGGACAAACCACTGCAGAGCACTTGGTCAATACGCTCAACGGAGACATCGAAGCGAGTCAGCTATTCATCGCATCGAACATCGGCACTGGTGCCGGCTTGGTTAGCCGCGCTGACACGGCAAAAACGTCCACGATTCTATTCGTGGGTTCCGCTGGAAACGAGGCTCAACGCTACTATCGATCCTCGTTTCACCCGGTCGCGATCTCGGTCAGTGACGTTTCGGGGCTGCCAGCCGGTAACTATCACGCCTTCGAACCGGCCACCGCCACCGACCCGGCGATTGTGTTGAACCGAATGGTCGTGCGACCGGTTGCGGACAATGTGCGGGGCAATGATTCCGACATCTATCTGCACTGGAATGATGATTTCGACTTTGCGACAACGAGCCTAAGCCTAGTGGCGATCGTACGCGACGCTTCTGGGGACATTCTATATATCGATACCGTGGAGATTGATTCCCAAGCGTTGGGGCACATTTCGATCCCGATTTCCAGTACACAAGCCGCATCAGTTGACATCGCAATTAGGCACGAATCGGGAAGCCAGGACATTGACGTGGTTCTGATCTCAGACGATGAACTCAGCTATATCAGCGCGGTTGGATCGATAGGTGATGACATCACTCTTCCCGAGATGATGGGGATCGGAGCCGTTCATGCGGACCAGCCGCTGCAACCGGCGACTTATTCGAGTCGAGGTCCATTTCAAGAATTCTTGGTCGAAACCGGGACATTCAGCGAAACGATTGATTCGCTAAGTGTTGTTGCTCCCTCGAAGGTCAGTATCTCGGGTGCCGGCGGATTCGGAAAATCCATATCTGATGAAAATGGCAACAAGCGGACATCGTTTAGCGGAACTTCCGCTGCGTCGCCTCATGCTGCCGCCGCCGCAGCCCTCCTGAAACAAGCATTTCCGGATGCGACCTGGCAACAAATTCAATCCGCGATCGAGCAGCAAGCGCGAGACCTGACGCTCGGAGCTGTGGCCATCGATGATCTCGTGCTGGTCAACCAGCAACAAACGCCGCTCGATGACTTGCTGGTCAACGATTACTCGCCCACCGGGAGCGATTTGAATATCGTCGGAGTCGATCGCGCCGGCCTGCAGGGTAGTATCACTACCGACCCCGGTCCGGGTACTGGACTGACCGGGCTAGTCTACCACCGTCCAAATAGTCCTAGCAATGCGGTCGAACGGTTTGAGTATACGATCCGTGATTCTGCAGGAATCGAATCATCGGCCACAGTGAATTTGTTTCTCGGATTCGAATTCGCGCATGTTACGGCCAACAGCGACTTGTACGAAGTCGATCCAGATTCGGCGACCACGTTCACCGTGATCGAAAACGACTTTACCGCGTCAACGATTGATCGATCACAACTGGTCGTCGAAGTCGGTCCGTTCAACTCAAGGAGCGGACGTGGTTGCTGGGCCAGGAGTGGGCGAGGTCACCTACCGTCCGCCGGCCGGGTTTGTGGGTGTTGACGACTTTGTCTATTCCGTAGAGGACCCCACAACAGGGATTGGCGACGTCCAAGAGGTGCATGTGATCGTCGGCAACGCTCCGGTTCCGCCGATTATCAACCCAGATGCCGTGCTGGTGCGTACCGCCGACTCGCCGATTGCTCAACAAGTCGTATACAATCCATTCGCCAACGAAGTCGGGGGCGAAGTTCTGGGTGGGATGACTCGGCACTGCCGGCGATTTCAGTTCGCCAGAACGAGTTAGACATCCCCATTGCCAGCCAATTCATCTACACAGAATTTCTCTCCAGCGAAGACCCGATCGATCACGATCCGAACGCACCCAAGCAGTTTCTGCATTTGACCGTTGATGCGGAAACGCCCGCAGCAACTTACTTGATCCGGTTTCCGGTCATCGATACGTCCAGCGGGACGACATTCGACAATTTGCACGAACTGACGCTGATTGTTGACGGCGAAGTTCCTCCGTTCAAAGTCCTTCGTCGCGAATACGTCAGTGCTCGTGATGCGACCACCGGCAACCTGCTTCCGAAAACGATTCCACTTGCCGATGGCACGGCAATGACAATCATCAGCGCCGACGTAGGCATCGACGGCAATTCACGTGATGACGTATACATCTCGCACAACAGCACCAGCATTACCATTACGCCACACCCTAGTTTGCTGACCCGCAACACGCCGCTGCAAGACAGTGCCGAATCGCGGGATTACACGCTGTTTCCCGTGGCTTACACGCTCCGAGATGCGAGCGGCAATGAGTTCGACGGTCAGATCGACTTCTTTCTGCGACGGCAGTTTGGTTTGGAAACTGGATTCGATCATTCTAGTGGTCACGGGTTGATCAACGCGCCGGCGGCGGCGGACTATCTGGAAGATGACTTAGGATTGACTCGGGCAGCGCCTCCGCTTGCAACACCCTCCCCGGCGAGTGCGGGACTCGCACTGTTGAAGACCTCGACGGCCAACGCCAAAGCAACGTCATTAAACTGGATCGACATTCTGAACTCGCTCAATGGCGTAGCAGTTGAATCGGCCGTGGACGACCAGGCAATCGCCGACCTCTTCTCTGGGCGATCCCCATCCATTGGCAGCCTGATTCAGTTTTCTTTGTGCCGGATCCTGACAGCTTCACGCCGATTCGCGCGAATTTTGACTTTTCCTCGCTTGGAGTTGGCGGCATCGATGATTTGAATCCGAAGGGAGACTTGAGGGGCGAGCTGACGCCGCTGGTATCGTTTAGCGTTGGATTCGACAGCGAGGGATTTTTCCTAGCCGATGATGCTTCGGTCGGAGGACGGATTCATGGCGAGGCATTTGCCCAGGGCGACTTGGGGCCCTTCTCCGCCGCCGCCACTGGCACGGTCGATCTGGACGCAACGATTTCGCTTGCTGGCGTAGACGGTAACGGCGACGGCAAGCTTCGTATTGACGAATTTCTTGACACGGACATCTTCGCCGCACTAGATGTCGATATCAGTGGGGTGAATGCCACACTGGGGATTCAGCTGACGAGCGACCTGCTGGATTACGTCGATGCCGACAGCGACGCGACCAATAACACCGTCCATGGCGGTGACCCGTTCCGATTTTCCGCATCGACTCTGCTGACAGCTACGGTGGACCTTGGCAATGGCGAGTTTGGGTTTGATTGGGATGGTATCCGGATCCATAACCCTGACGTCGATGGCGATGGCCGCGACGACTTTACCGGCGCCGTGTTGGTCGAAAATGTGCGGCTGTTGGCTCAAGACGTGATTCGCGGCAATCGGACCGAACTGGGCGGCGAGTTGCTGGCGGCGTTCGGATTGGATTCGATTCCGCTGGTTGACACACTCGCTGACAACAACACACTCTCCGACGGACTGGGAATCGCCCAATCGTTGGCGCTGGCCGTGATCGATAACCTGCAAGTCGTGGAAGTTGTGCCGTTCTCCGATGGTGTGCCGCCAACACCCGGGCAACCATCAGAAAACGACACGATCGAAGACTGGCTCAATCACGGCTTGCCAACCGACATCCAGGAAATCATCCGGCTCAGTCTCGATCTCGGTTCAATCGACTTGCAAATCGACGACAATCTGTCGTTTGATCTGCAAAGTATCCTGCCCGACACAATCGATTTACAAGGCCGCGCGGGAATCGAAAACGCGGCGCTCAGCGGTCAGATCGTGTTTGGCCTCGATACCGCGGCCAATCCGCTGTACCTGTTGACTCATGCTGATGATCTTTCCGCGGCAACCGATCTGGGCGGCGCCTTTGACGTCTTTGTCAATGTCAGCGGCCAACCGCTGGGCGATGGATTGTTGGTACTCGACAGTGCCGATGCTCGTGTCCGACCGAACATCGACGTGCAGCTGACCGGCGACGCCGATGGTAAGTTTCGAATCGGGGACCCGCTGTCCGATCTCGGCCCGATCAGCGTCAGCCTCACCGACACCAACCTGCTGCATTTATCCGCCGCGGCCGCGACGCTTTCGCCAGGTCCGCTAGTCGCGACATTCCGTGACGATGACGATGACGACGAGCTGCCGGCAGTCAGCGGCACGATCAACCTGCAGACCGGCGCGATCAACGCTCAAGCGCGTGATTTCGTCGCCAGCTTGCAAGACCTGATCGAACTGACGGCGACATCCAGCGATGCCGCGAGCGCTTTTGAGCTGACATTTGACCCAAACGCGGCGCCGCAGGACGATCTGCTGTCGGTCACCAACCTGGCCGGCTCAATCGACGCGCTGACTTTCAATAGCATCACTCCAAGCTTTGCGATCCCATCGCTGACGATCAGCCACGATGGCACGGTCCAGCTGCCACGGATCGAAATACCTTTCCAAAATGGCTTTGCGGATTACGTGGGTCTGGGCGGTATCCTGCCCGTTGACGTATCTCACCTAACCATCGATTTCCCCGATCCGACCGACCTGAGTTCGTTTGTCCTGGGAGTCAACGGCGAGCTTGATTTCAGTCTGTTCGATGATCCGGCCAACGGTTCGCCATTGATTCAAGTCTTCATCGATGACCCCGACCAGCCTGGGCCCTTTGATCGACAGCTCGATGGACCATTCGACTTCGAAATCGCGGTCGATCGCGGATTTGGGACGATGCGTCCGATCAATTTCGGCCCGATGAAGGTTGTCGTCAACGACTTCAACGTCCCCGGTCTGGGCGTCACGATGGGGGGCGACTTAGAGTTTGGTAGGTTGGGTGCCGACGGGATCCCCGCGGCGATACCGGGAAACACCGCCGGAAACCAAGTCGCCGGTACGTTCACTGTCGCCCCCGGCGGCGGCAACCAGACGTTTGTCGAAGGCTTGCAGATCGACATGGGCGGATCACTGGATGTGTTTGCCGGCGGATCAGCGCTTTTGGACGTGGTCGGACAGGCGCAATTGAATACCGGTTCGGGGGACGCGGGTGCTCGATTCAACTTGACGGTAGACGCCACGCGCACGGCCAACCCACCCTCGTTCTACGACATCTCAGTCGAGGCCAGCTTGTTGGAGGTCACGCTGGAAGATCTTGTCTTTGATCTCAGCCCGGTCGCTGTGGTCCGCGCCGAATCGGCCTCTTATTTCTCGACGCCGGGCGCAGGACGGCGAGATCGCAACTTTGTACGACCTGACGATCGATCTGTTGCCCGATGCCGAGGACCCGCTGACCGGTCCTTCCTTTGCAACGTTGTCGCTGGCTCAGGCCAAAGGCTTTGATGAAGACGGTGATACGCTGACGGTCGAAAGTTTCTTGATCCGTGATCTGTTCGCTCAGTTCGATCAGCTGTCGCTCGGGCCGGCGGACGCACCGCTGGTGCGATTCGACAATCCCTATGTCGGGATCACAGCGTTGGACACACGCGGCCGATTGCGGCTGGGCGAGATTTTGTTTGGCGCTGACGAGGCGGCATTGTTTGCCGGCGCATCATCAAGCGGATTCAACTTCAACGCCGTCACCCAATTCATTGACGGCAGCATCGATCCAGTAACTGGAGCTTTCGACATTTCGGCGTTGCGTGGGGAAATGAACATCAGCGACGTGATCAGTCTGGTTACCGGTGATGTTTCAATCGGATGGGATCCGGCCGAAACGAACCCCAACGCGACTCTGGCCCAACTTGGCAGTGCAACGCTAGCCTTCCCCGCCTGGCCGCAGCTACCAAGCGCGGAAATCAATGGTCTGACGATTCGCCGCGACGGATTTGACCTGGACGATTTTGTTGTCGATATTCCGTCAGAGCTGTTTGGCGGACAAGCATTCGGGGCTGCGCTAGCCGCCATCGAAGGCGGCAGCAACCTTGATCCGGAAATCGAAGGACGAGTCTGGTTCGATGTCAACGGTGATGGCTTGCAGTCCGAAGACCTGCCCATCAAAGACAGTGACTCCGAGGAAGACGAACCTGGAGTTCCGGATGTCGTCGTGCGTCTGCTTGATTCGCAGGGTACGCCGTTGGCTGAAACGATGACAGACGACGACGGAAATTATCTTTTTGAGGACGTTCCCGCCGGCGATTATCAAGTCCAGATAATCGGCCCGACAGGAACCCAGTTCGTTAGCCTCGATCAAGGCGGCGACGAAGATGTCGATTCCGATGTCTCAGCAGACGGTCTGACAGCGGTGTTCACGCACGGCGATTTCCTGGATACCGACAGCCTCTCCGATGCCGGACTGATCAATATCATTGAGCGGCCGCTGCTGATCGTTCCCGGCATCGCCGGAACCTTTGCTGCCGATACCTTGAACACCGATAGCTATCGCACTTGGTTGACCACGCGTGGTATCCATCCCGATTTTACCGCCAGTGATCCGTTGACGAAAGTCAACGACGATTTGATGTTCTCGCTGGACCATGCTGGATACACCGTTGATAAAGACTTATTCGTCGTCACTTATGACTGGCGGTTGCCGCCGGGCCCATCACCTACCGCGAGTACGAATGATCTTAACGCACTTGCAGCGCAATTGGACGGGAAGATCACCGGTCTTCAGATCGAGGACGTCGTTAACGGTGAGCGGTTCGACTATGCAGTCGATTACATCGGCTATTTCATTGACCGCGCCGCCAAGCAATGGGCCCAGGACCACGGCGGTGCCTGGCCCGAATCGGTCGATATAGTTGCCCACAGCACCGGCGGACTTGTCACCCGTACCTACATCCAGGCCGAGGGTGTCTACGGCGCGATGTACGATCACGATGGCGATGATAGGACAGCCAAGGTTGCGCTGCCGAAGATCAATACCTTTGTCAGCGTTGGTGTGCCGCACCGGGGAGCATCGAAAGCTTGGAATCCGCTGCATGACGAATGGGGCATTGAATTCGCCTACAGCGATGTGTTGGCAAAAATCATCGAGCAGGCTTACCAAAAGCATTTGCAGCAACCGATTTTGGGACCGTCAGGCGATCCCAACGGCGCCGATGCGATCGCCCAGAATCAATTCGTCGGTGATGGCGGTGGTTTTGCCAAAGCTTGGGTGCCCACGATGCGATCTTTGTTGGCAACGTACGAGAACGTCTATCTGCTTCCCAACGGTGAGTTCCGTGACGGACCCGGCGGAAAAGACGACTACTCAATCCCAATCGACCAGGCGAACCTGTTGGGGCTCGATCTGAATGCAGGGCTTGATCTACCCGGTGTTCGCACGACGGATCGTTACCATGCCGCCAACGCATTCATCGACAACATTGAGCCGCTTCGTTGTGGTGGCCGGGTTCGACGAGATGACACCAGTCCAATTTCGTGAAGATCCCGCCACCAGCGGTCGATTGGACCTGCCCGCAAAGGCAACGGTACTCGGTCCCGGTCAAGTACAGCCGGGCGAAACGTTTTATGTTGAAATTGAGCCGGACAAGAGCGGGGATGGAACCGTTCCGATTCAATCTTCGTATGTGCAGTTCAAGCAGGATGTCGAGCGACAGAAGCAGGGAAAGATCGTACTGAGTAATTACGAAGCGGGACACTTGAAACTCTTGTATCAGCCTGAGTCACAGGTTGGAATCATGAAGAATCTGGGCCTGTTGCCGGTCGAAGGAATTCTGTCACTGGAGCGCCATTATTCATTTTTCGAGGTTGGTGGAAGTCTCGCAAACACTCCATTCAACGATGCCGGCGGCTTCCTGTCGGCTGCTATTTCGATCGATCCAGTCGGAGCATTGGTACTTGATCAAAACGGCCAACCCATCTTGGGCTTCGATGCGGCAACCGGACAGGTCATTCAAAGTGAAGGAACGTTGTATCTGGGAGGCCCGTTCGGTCTGGGTACATCTTTAAAGATTTCGATGGCCCGCTGAGCTTGCAATTGACCGGTATCGAGGGTGACGGCGACTACTTCATTCGAACCGACTTGGACACACGCGGTTACGCTGGTGGTGAATCATTGCAGGAGCTTGGCTGCCGGTGAATCGGAATTGTTCGAGATTCCGTTTGAACGTTTCTTCAACGAACGCCCCGGGATCAGCGACCTGCTGGAATTCGACGGGCTGCGAATCTTTGGCCGCGACATTAGCGTCACCTTCGATCAGCCAACCAATACCCTTTCCGCCCAAGGAACGATCGGTGTCGAGGCGGACGAAGCGGCGATCTTGCCCAATACCGAAACGCCCGAATTGGACGGCGTTGTCACGGTGGAAGGTTTTTCCGGGACGATCGCGCTTGACGGCCTCCGTCGGTCCGGTCGGTGTCGCAATCCAGCCGGGCACGCTGCAACTGTCGGCCGCTGAAGCAACGTTCGAACTCGCCGACATTCTTACGGTTTCTGCTTCATCGGAATTTGACACCGACGGGACGTTGGTCGAACCAGGCATCTCGTTGACAATTGACCCGTTCAATATCGACCCAGCAGCCACGATCGCCACGATCAATAACCTTAACTTCGCAATTCCAGCCCTGCCCGATGTACCGCTTGAACTATTGACGATCGATTCGATCGGAATTCGCGGCAACGGATTTGATATTGTTGACTCGACGACTTTGCCCGGTACAACCACGATCGGCAGCAATCCTGCTTTGTTGTCGGTTGATGACTTGCAAGTCGATCTCGATTTGCATGTCTCGTTCGTGGCCCCCACTGGCAGCGTCATCCCGCGCGTCTTCTTCAGCGACGACAGCGGTGTGAGAGTCCGGGCTGGTGAAGCCACGCTGTTGCCGGGCTCGGACATCATCGCAACGATTTCGGACGACCCTGCCGAGTTGGAACCCGATCCGCTGAATGACGACAGCCTTGCGCTGGATGGCCAGTTGGATTTGAACGACGGCACTTTGAACGTCATCGTCGATCGACTAACCGGTCAGGTGGCCAACTTTGGCGGGCTGGATGTTCGACAACGCGATCCTCTCGCTGAGTGTTGACCAGCAGCGCGACGATGTGATCTTTCGCGCTGATCTCGCCAGCGTCGAATTGTCACTCCTGCAGGGCAGCAAGGTCAATCTGATGGCCACCGATCTGAAGATCGAAGCCGACGGTGATGCTTCGATCACCAGTGCCGAAGGATTCTTTGGCGATGGGCTGGCATCGTCCTTCGGACTGGGCGGCCTGTTGCCGATCGACGTGACCCATGTGTTGATCGAAGGTCGTGACGAGGATGGCTTACCAGGCCCCGATCCGCAGTCACTGAACAATCTCAATAGCGATATCACCGTAGACGGCTTCTTCGACTTTAGTCAGTTCGACAGCCTCCCCTTCATACCCTCGGCTCGGATCGGCAGCGGTCCGATCAATACGTTCGGCGCCACCTTCCGCCAATCGGGCAATACGATCCAACCGTGGAATACCGGTCCGATCATGATTGCGTTTGGCACCCAGAGCACTCCCGTCGAATTGGAGGAGAACTTTAGCCTCGGCGGTTCACTGACCCTGGGCGGATTTGTTGACGGCCAGTGGCTAGACAACATCAGCGGAAACCTGACTGCCAGCGTGGTGCTGCTCGACGAAGATGGGAATCAAACGGACGCCGCAACCGGAATCGTGACCGTGGACGGCACTCTGGACATCACAACGGGAACGTTGAATCTGGACGGCATGGTGACATTCGACGGCGAAGTGAGCGGACAAATCGGCGGTTTTGAGGTCTCAGGAGGGACGTTGGAATTCGACCTGTTATTGGACGTTGATCGCACAGCCGCAGGGGCATTCTTTGTTCGACGTTTTTGACGTCAGCTTTGGTCCGCTGTCGATCGACGAAATCACCGTCGAACTGTTGGATCTGTTCACGCTAACGGCGACGGACCTGCACTTCTTTAGCGCTCCCCAACCCGCTGATCCAGATCCTGCGATCGAGCGGGGTCGGATCGGTTCGATCAGCGTCGTTGTCAGCGCGGGCTCGCCGCTTGACGGTTTCGTTGAAACCGGCGTGTTTCTCAACAATGCGTCGATCTACGACGATCGAATCGAGTTTTCAAATCTCCAAGATGATGGTCCGGATGCCGCGATTACGTTGAGCGGTTTGTTGATGTCCGGCGATACCGTGGTGTTGGACGTTGACGATTTGAGTCTGCAGTTTACCGATCTGACGTTCTACTTCGGCGGCTTCAATCCGTTTGCCGACCAGGCGGTCACGATCGCTCCCGGCACGGGCTTTGCCACCAGTCTAGACGGCGTCTCGGTGTCGCTCGATCACGGGGCGCTGTTGCCTGCCGCTGATGGAACCGCTTTGGCTCAGGTCAGTAATCTGGTCGGCAGCTTCGACAGCGACCCCAGCAATGCGCGGCCCGATGGAACGTTAGTCGTCACAATCGGCGACATGTCGGCCAGTATTCTTGATTCACTGTTCACTCTGTCGGCGACCGATTCGGAATTGTTGATCGCACCGGTGGGTGAACCGATCAACGAACCGCTGCTGAGTGTGGCGACGGCGGACCTGACTTTGCAGCCAACCCCAGGCGCTTATGTCACGCTACAAGCCGACGGGTTGAAGTTTGATCCGAGCCTCGATCCGAACAATCCGCTACCGATCGTCACGATCGACTCGGCATCGCTGTCAACGAGTCCGCCGGTCGGCGTGGGAGCGACACTGGGACTGGGCGCCATCCTGCCGTTCGACGTGACCGAAATCATCATCGACGGTGGCGGTACACCGATCTCGCTAAGTGATCCTGAATTCGACTTTACCGTATCCGGAGCATTCAACTTTGCCCTGCTGGATGCCCTGCCGTTTGAGCCGTTCATTCAAATCGGTGAAGACGCCCAGAACCCGGGGGACCCTGCTCCGCTGATCTTTGATGATCAATCGAGCAATTTTACCTTCGATTTTCATGTTGACGCGACGCCGCCGGCCGGCCAGCCGCCAATCACCATCTCGACGATCGGTCCGTTCGCGATTGGCTTTGCCGAGTTGGAATTGATCGAAAATGTCACACTCAGCGGTGCAATTTCCTTTGGCCAGTTTGTTGACGGTCGCTTTGACGGTCAGCTTGGCGGTGCGTTGCGGTTGCGAGGTGGTGATCCAGCCACGAACCCGACACCCGATGAACCGTATCTGGATGTGACGTTACAAGTCGATGCCCAGATCACCAGCAGCAACGTGGCCGACGCGATCGTCACGGTCCTGAATGCGACAATGACTGGTGTCGGCAGCGGACGCATTGGGGATGGACCGACATCCGTCACGGTCGAAGATGCGCAGTTCATTGTCAACATGGCGCTTCAGAATACGGCGACGCCAACCCAACCCTTTGATTTTTCAACGGTCTGCCAAGCCGGCGAGAACGAGCCCTGTCCGCTGTTCCGATTGGAAGAGTTCGATACGGGATTTGTGACCATCGCACTGGGTGATTTCATCACACTGACCGGTCAAGCCGAAATCGATGGCACGGCTGGCCCCGGCGATCCAAAATTCTTCCTGCGAGAAGCGGGTGTCACGTTCGATGACCGTCTAGGTCCGCTGGCCGGGATCGGTGGCAGTGCCGGTGGGTTTGCGCTCAGCGGCGATGGCAACACAGTGTTTGTATTGTCTGATGATCCGGCTACATCCGAAAACGAAGGCGCGTTTGTCGAATTGTCCGCACCGACAGACGCTTCGGCGGTTGGTCTGCCGGATTGGTTGCCACTGGCAATCCGAAAGATCGGTCTGCGATTCAACGGTCCCAGCGGTGATGACGATGTCAACGTTGACGGCAACTCGGATGATCTCGGATTGACGGTCGATGGCGGAGTGCGGCAGTTTGCACCTTTGCTTGATCCGGCGAATTTTTCATTGCTTGTCTCCGGCGGCTTGCAAAGTTCTGACGATGCCTGGCCGATCGAGGCGCAGGTCGAGCGACTCGCCGTGGACCTCGGCAAGCTGGCGGATCTAGTCGCCAGTGCGGCCAGCGAAACGGGTCTGACCAGCGGCAACTTCAACGAGTTGGAACCTTGGCGGATCTTCGCGGCGCTGCAAAACCCTGCTGACTTCCCGATCACGAATCTCGATGGCGTTAACTTCGGAATCGAACCATTTGACCTCGGTCCGCTGCGGATCGGTGGCGGCGTCGGCTTTGGTGTGCTGGAAGTTGAACGTGAAGAAGGAAACGCGGCGACGGCCGAGCAAGTCTTTTTCGCGCGAGTCGAAGGTGAATTAGCGGTCGCGGATGTTGGCTTGGGTGTCGAAGTGATCATCACCCAATACGGCCCCGTGGTTGCCCGCGTGTTCGCCGGTGTGCCGATCCCGATCGGCACAATCGTTGGTAGCGTGGTGCCGGTACTTGGGACAGCGATTGGCACGGCTAGCGGATTCATTCTGACCGGCTTGCAAGGCGGGATCGTTTTCGGTGGCGATCCGCTGCCGATGATCGAGGATGCGGCCGACATTTTCACGACGCCAGAAATTCGTTCGCCATTGGACGTTTCGCTGGGCGACGTAATCGACATTGTCACGCCACTGGTGCGCGAGAACCCGACTTTCGCTGAACTGATTGCGGCCGCGCAAGACGCCGGACTGAACGACTTTGATCTGGCTACGATCACGCAGCAACTGATCTCCGGACAGTTGCCGCTGCCCGGCGGTCAGTCGTACCGCTTCACCTGGGACGAGGGATTCCGAATTGCTGTCTCCGGCGTGCTGACCAACACCTATGTCACAGGCATGATCGGTGCGGGCGTCACATTGGGCGCGAATGTGGGTTACGACCTGCAGCAAATATTGCAACCAAACGGTACGCCTGTGGTCGATCAACAGGGGTACGTGCTGGAGTCCGATGGCACTCGGGCAACGGATGAAAACGGCGAAGAAGTACGCTTTGACGAAAACGGCGATCGCATCGATGCCAGTGGCAATCCGTTCGTTGACGAAGCGGCGGGTGCGATTCTGAATGCCTTCGACGCGTTCGGATTCCAACTGTACGGCCTGGCGGACTTGGACATCGTTGGCCAAAGTCTTGTCGGTGCCGGTTTGCTGTTGGATTACTCCGACCTGCTGAACCCGACGTACAACGTGGCGGCCAGCTTGCCGGGCAAACCGGGCAGCTTGCTGTCGATGTTGTTACCAGCACAGGGCGACATCGGTCTGCAACTCGATACGAAAGGTTTGAACGAAGGCTCGCTGGTCGCCACGATCGCATTCTTCGAATCGCTGATCAACGACGTCGTCGGTGAAGAATCGAGTCTGGCGGGCCCGCTATTTAGCGCCGCGCTCGACCGCATCGCGGACAAGTTGGAGGCGAACCGACTGGTGGCACAGCAACTTGGAATCACCCAGCTACCGCTACCCGCCGGCTTCACACCCGATTTTGCGAATCCGCTCTGGATCAAACTGCTCGATCGCGACCGCGATGGCGTGCTGTCATCCGCAGAACAGCAGACGGAGATCTCGCGGGACCTGTTGCGGATCTGGCTGTCCGAAAGTTCACGAGCCAGTCTGTCGCTGGATTCCGAGCGACGGTTCGCATTGGATGATCTCGGCATCGACACCACGCAACTGACGTTGCCCGCGGACTATGACCCCGATCCACTCGATCCGTTGTGGATGATCCTACTGGACTTGGACGCTGACGGAGACAACACGTTGCTTGCCGGCGAGCAAAGGATCATCACCGGCCAATTCTTGCGCGACCGACTGTTTGGCGATGCCAGCCAGTCGATCCCGGGTCTGATCCCTGCGCTCGGCGACCTGCAACTCGGGACGATTGACAACGCGGCGGCGGAACTGACGTTCGAGACGTTCACGCCCGGTGCTTTCACGGACTTGTTGTTGCTGGCCAATCGCTTGTCTCCGGAGCTACTGGCCGCGGCCGGCGCCTGTTGACCGAAAACTCCGCGCAAACTCAGGAGTTCGAGGAAGCGTTGAACAGCATTCCGCTGGTCGGCACGGTGATCGCCAACCTGGACGCGACCTATCAGGGAATGATCGACCAAGCCGACGATGCGATCGATGCTGCTAGTACGGCTGGGGACCCGATCTTGGCCGCGGCTGCCCAAGCTACCAGAGACCGTCTGGTCATCGCTCGAAACACCACCCTGAATGCGGCCAGAATCAGTGTCGCCTTTGGGGACGTGCTGCTGCGGGCTGGGGCGGATGCCGTTGACAAATTCTTTGACGTGATCGACCCTTCGGTCACGCTGAAAGGTCAATTGCAACCGACGTTGTTCGGCTTCCCGATCGGCGAGCCAAAGGAACAAGTCGAAGCGACACTCAGCAAACACGAGTTGACTTTGCAGGCCCGGGTGGGACTGCTCGAGAAATTGCTCTCCTTCGTTGCCCCGCTGCCGGTGCCGATTACATCCGAAGAATTCATCGATGTTCACTTCCCGTTTGAGAACTTGCTGAAGGATTTGGCGCAGGGCCAACTTCCCGCGATTGATCCGCTGGCCAAGGATTGGCGAATCGGAATCGGCAGCTCCATCGGGATTGCCGGTTTCGAGCTCGGTCAGGCGGTGGCCTACATCTTCCCACCGAACGCCAACGAACTACTGATCACCGGCAAGCGGGACCCCGACACCGGATTGTTGGTCCGCAAAGAAGACGGCAGCCCCGAGCAGTTGCCGATCTTGCAGGTCTTTTTCGAAGCCGACAACCCGATCTATGCTAAACCACCGACCGACCCGGCGCATCCATTCAGCGGCATCGACACGGTCTACAACCCCGAGTCGCCTTTCGACTCCGAGATCAACCTGCGGCAGATTCTGGTTCACCAGAGCATGCTGCCGAGATTATTGGGCTATCAATACGACCCGGTAGCCAACAACCCTCCGGTCGATGCAAATTCAGTTACCGGCGGCGGACTACTTGTTGATGGCCGCTTGACCCTGCCTCGCTTCCTGACTGACCCGTTGGCATTTGCAGCGCATGTCGATGGTCAGATCGACTCGATCGGCTGCGAGCCGGGCCAACAGATTTTCGACTGCATCCTGAGTCATCCAGTCGAGGTGTTCGAATTTGTCACGGGATTACCGGAGACCATCGATACGGTCGATCAGGTAGCCCAACTGCAACTGTTCGTGCCGAACTTTATTGACGACGTACTGGCATCGCTTGATCCAGCAGCGATCTACAATGGACTCTCGCGAGAGCTGCGAACTGCGATTGGCGGACTGCCCAGGGACGCATCGATTGCCGACTTACTGACTTTGATTCGCGACAATACGCCGTCGATCGACGAAGTCTCCAGCGTCATTCAGTCGGCACTCGCTGGCGCAGTCGGTACGATTGCCGATGTGATGTCAGATCCCGATTTTGGTTTCTCGATCACCGGCAGCTACGGGCAACTACCCGCGCACCTGGATCTTCCCGGTTCGCTGTTGCCGACAACATCGAAGATTCTGGGCATTGATATCGGCGGCGGTGAAATCGTCGGCGATACCGACAGTTTTCAGTTAATTGGAAACTTCTTGGGATTGGCTGACGCGCGGTTCCTGATCGAAACCAACGCCGACTCCGGCACGCCATTGCCGCGGGTTGGTTTGGAGATCGCCTTTGGCGATCCGGCACTTCTGCCGGCCGACGCGCCACAGATAACACCGACGTCGGCCGGCGGTGACATCAATGAACTGTTAGTTGGCATCGGCCTGGATCCGGCGCAATTCGGTTGGCTGCAGATCCCGTCGGCCAACGTGTTTGCCGGTTACCTTCGCGGCTTTTCTCCCGGCTTTGAACTTCCGGTCCGGGGACAATCCGATCCCGAACCGATCAAGCAAACCGGCGGCATCGACGCGTTTGCTCGGCTGCAAATCCCGACCTTCGCCGACGACGCACAATTCGCGTTGCAGCTGGGGCCGACGCCGGATGGTTTGGTCCCCGATATCGATGCCCATGTGGCACTGGAAGGCTTGAACATTCCCGGGCTATCGCTGCTGCCCGACTGGATCTTTGACGATCCCGATTTGGCGTTGGACTTCAGCAAACTGGCCGCCGACGCCGGAACCGCCATCGAAGCGACCCTGAGCGGTTCGGTCACGATCTTTGGCCAGCAGTTCACGATCGATGTCGGCACACCGTCCTTATCCAATGACGTGCAAGCTGCCTCCGCAAGCGAAAGCGTGCAAGGTATCACGCTGGATGAGGATGGCTTATACGGCTTCGTGAATTTGGGAGCCGACAGTGAAGTACTTGGCGTCTTGCAGAATGCGCTCTCCTTCACCGGTCAGGCGAGTCTGCTGTTCAATGCTACTGACGGACAACGTGTCATCGATTTACCCGGCGTCAACTCGCAAAATGATCCGGAACTGGCCCCGGGCGGAAGCATTTTCCTGGATGGTGAGTTGACCTTAGGTGGTCTGACGGTCAGTGGTTTCTTCCAAGTGCAGGCGGACGCCAATGGCATGGCGCTGGTTTCGGTCGGCGGTGCGGTTAACGTGGGACCACTGGAACTGATCGATGTCAGCGGCGTCGTGCTGGTTGAAAACGACGGCATTGCCGCGGCACTGGCGATCGCGGGCGGCGGCAACGACGTCACCGACGGTGTTTACACGCTCTCCGGCAGCTTCGAAGTGCAGGTCAACACGACTGGCCGTCAAGTTCAGCGCACCGTGCCTGGGTACGGACTGATCGACATCCCAGGCGAAGACGGCGCCTACTCACGGGTGCATGTTGACGGTGATCTCTCGCTGTTGGGAATCAACTTGGACGGAACGTTTGATCTAACCACCAGCGGAGCCAGTGCGGCGGTCGCCGCGGATGCCAGTATCGACGTGGGTCCGTTCCAAGATCTGTTTGACTTCGACGGTGCGTTTTCGATCGGGCCAACTGGCCTATTTGCCTCGGGCTCGGTGACTCCATTTGCCGGAAACAGCCTGACTGGAACCGAGCTGGTCGGGTCGCTCGGTGCCGGCTTTGAATTGGACGGAAATTTCCAGCTGGAGCTGAATACCATTGGTAATGACTACGCCCGCGTTGCCGTTCTCGGTGCGACGATCGGCGCGTTTGGCTTCAATGCGAGCGGGTCGGTTGACATCACGGCCGATGCCACGAAGCTTCAAATATCTGATCTGGATGCCAGTCTGTCGGTACTCGGTAACTCACTGTCGATCACCGGTGGCTCGATTTCTGTCCGACCGGGCACCGCACCAGCCTCACAGCGCGGTTTCCAAGCTCATTTGCCGATCACCCTATCCGGCGACAATGTCTTTGGTGTTGGCGGTTTTAATCTGGGATCGACGACGATCGCCCTGGACATCGACAGTACGCCGGCGGCCGGTGTACCCATTGCTCGGCTTTCGGTCGCGGGGGATTTGAACATTCCGGGTATGTTCAACGCGGGCAGCGCCAGCACCTATTCAGGTTGGTTTGGTAGCGACGGTCAAGGTGAATTGTCGGCCGGTTTGGGAACGTTCCGGCTGGGTGGTTCCGCATCCAGTCTGGTTGTTAACGGAAACTTCAAGCTGCGGCGACAAGGAACGACCACTCTGTTTGTTGGCGATGACATCGACCTTCGCTGGACACCTTTTAACTTATTTAACAGTGGACTGCGGTTCGATATCCCGCTGTTCGAAGCGACCAGCACTGGCGTCATCGACGTCACGGTTTCGGCGGAAGCCGCGTTTGAACTGGGCGATCAGAACAACAGCACCAGCGGCACGCGAATGCGGCTGTTGACCGGAACGATGCGATTGAACGTCAACCCGGCGATCGGACTGTTTGACCTGGAGCTAGACGACGCCGAACTGGAAGTCCCCGGAATCTTCACCGGTGCGAACAAGCTGCAACTGCCTGCGTTTGAACTTTCGACCGGTAGCACATTCTCGGTTGAACAGAACCTGAATTTCTCGCTGGGACCATTCGAGATTCGCGGTGGCGAGCTAATTTTCCGCCGAGCGAGCAATGGCGTGATTGAAATCTTGGTGCAGCAGTCCATTAGCACCACGCCTGTGACCTTCAGTCTACCCGTCTTGGCTGACGTAGACCTCAACAACTTCGCGATTGATACTCGGGGACGCTTCGACTTGGACGTAGCGGCACCGCAAATCGGCCCCAGCTTCATGCATATTCAAAACTCTCGATTGATTGTCGACAAAAACACGAATTCCTTCAGCGTCCGACTTTCCGGCGGTCAACTAGACATGCCGATCGGCCCCAACATTGACCTTCCGTCGTTGTACTTCAATACGAGTACCGGGACGATGAATCCCACGACCGAGTCGGTTTCGCCAGCAGAACTGTATTTTGGACCGTTCTTCCAGCGTCCACCGAACTATTCAAACATCAACTTCCAGGTGTCGTTCGACTATGACGATCTGATCTTTGAAATGACCGGCGGCCCGCGGGACATGTGGGCGATGCCCGGCAGCGACCTAGCGATGAATTCGTTCAAGCGAGGTTGACCTGGATCAAGCTCCAGCCACTCAAGATTTCGAAATCAGCCTGGACGGCGATCTCGGACTAGGTGATTGGAAACTGTTGGACGCTTCGTTGACCGCGACCAAGTCGGGCAATCTGATCCGATTCGAAAGCGATCAGCCTGCCAATGTGAATCTTGGTTTCGCCACCGTCGCGATGGATGGCTGGGCGGAAACGGACGGAGACTTCAGCTTCACGGGAACCCTCAGCAACCCCAATCAGTTCAAGACGCCCACTGGCAACGACGTCTTTTACCTCTCGGCCACAATTACCGACGACGGATTTTCCGCAGTCGCGAAGATTGGCAATAACACGATTGGCGAGATCACTCGTTCAGGATGCGTGGAATTGTTCGACGGCGGCGTTCGCTTTCCCTTGCCCGGCGCCTCCGGTCACGCCTGTGAACCCGAATTTGTGATTCACGATCGAACCGTCTCTGAAGGCAGCTCGGGTGGATACCAGGATGTCAATTTCACAGTCGAGATGCTCCGCAATTTGGGTGCCTTGGAGCCCGATATTCGGATTCCTGTTTATCTTGGCACCGACACCTCCGTGCCGAGCGACCAGCGGGCTACGATTGGTGATGACGTCGAAAGCCAGAGCACTCAGTATCTGGTCTTTAAGAAAGGGGAAACAACGCTCAAGCAGGTCAAATTCAGAGTCTTTGGAGATAGCGAAGTCGAACTGAACGAACGTTTCAAAGTCACGCTCGGTACACCCAAGGCAAACGGCACCAGCAACACCTATGGAATCCGATCTGATCGTCTGGCGATCGGCACCATTACCAACGACGACTTTTACTCGGCTACGGTCATCGTAGTCGCGATGCAGAGTTCCAACGGATACGTCGACGGGGGTACCGCGTTTTTCGATGCCAATCGCAATGGCACGATCGATTTCTTGGACCTGAATTTCAACGGCACGCAGGAGCAGGGTGAGCCAGATGAACCCGCGGCCACAACTGCCGCTGATGGAACCTTCCAACTGGCAATCCCAGTTGAGTTTGATCTGAATGAAAATGGTGCGATCGACGCGGACGAAGGCAACGTCGTTGTTCTTGGCGGTATCGACACTGGCACGGCGCTGCCGATCGAAACACCATTCATCGCACCAGGGAATTCTTCCGTCGTCACGCCGCTGACCACGATCGCGGTCTCGATGATCGAAGGTTTTGGACTTAGCGCCGCGGACGCTGAAGTTGCGATTCGTGAGTATTTTGGACTCGTTGATGCCGTCAATTTGTATGGAATCGATGCCATCGCCGAAACCGCCGCCGGCAACGTGGACGCGGCCGATGTCGAGGCAGCTGTGGTCGAGGCGAATGATACGGCGATCCTGATCGCACGTCTGCTGCAAGGCGCCGGTGGAATTTCTTTGGCCGAGGCTTCACGGCAAGCCTTCGACGCGATCGCCGCCGAAATTCTCCGCGCAGCGGCCGGCCGCGACCTGAGCCAAGTGGATGTCGTACGTTCGCTGATCGAAGCAACGTCCGCCGCGGCAGCGATCGATCCAGGGATTGCCGGCAGCGCCGCACAGGTCATCGCCGCGGGAAATCTTCGCATTCGCAAAGTGCCTTTACAGGCAAGTGAGGACTTCCTACGCGAAATCAAGAAAGTCCAAGCGGTTGAACTGTCGCAGGTGGCCCGTGACATCCAGCGCACCGCTGCCGGTCTGCTCGCACCGACAGAGCTGATCACCTTGCACACCGGCGATGCCTTGGAACTGCAAATTGATCAAGCAATCGTTGGTGATATCCTGCCGGTTGAACTGTCGCTTTCCGATTCCGATCTCGTTGCTGTCCAGCTTTCCGAAACGGCAACTCAGACGTTCACCGTGTCGCTCTCCGAGCCATCGACACAAACCGTCCGAGTGCAATACCGCGCCGTGGTTCCGGCGGATTCCGAATTTCCACTACCGATGACCACCGGCGAACTGGAATTCAGTCCAGGCCAAACATCAATGTCAATCGGCATCCAGGTTGACCCGTCCAGCGTGGTTGACGGAGTGACACCCTATTTCGTCGAATTGCTCAATCCGCAGCATGCCTTGATCGTCGATGCGATCGGTCAACCGTTGTTTGATGGTCCGCCGCAGGTGATCGACCTGTTCGCAGTCGAACAGGCTGTAAGGGCCCAAGATTTGGTTGTGCAAGTCGATTTCACTGATCTACCTGGCCAAACTCATCATGCCCGAATTGATTGGGGCGACGGCAAGGTGGACGCGCCGACAATCACAACGGTTGACGAACTGCGTTCAGTCTCCGGATCTCATGCGTACAATCGGCCCGGCGACTTCGTAGTTCAAATTCGGCTTTCCGACGACTTGGGCAACACGGTCGAAGTCGAGCGAACGATTGTTGTGAAGCAATGGCATTTGGCCGATGACCCAGAGAATCCCGGCAAACAAATTTTGACCATTGGCGGAACATCCGGTAAAGATGAGATCGATGTGCGTCGTAAATCGAGAAACCAAATTGAAGTCACGGTCAAAGGCCATACAAAGCAGCGATTTGACGGCAGTCGGATCAGTCGATTGATCATTCACAGCGGAGGTCGAGACGACCGAATCAAGGTTAACCGTAAACTCAGCCACCCAACCGAAATCCACGCCGGACCCGGAAATGATACGGTTCAAGGTGGCGGTGGGTCCGACCTGATTTACGGCGACGGAGGCAACGACAAACTGGACGGCAATCGCGGCAACGACACGATCTTCGGTAATGAAGGCGACGATACGATCTCGGGAGGCGTCGGCAACGATACGATCCTGGGGGGCGCTGGCGACGACAAACTATTCGACTGGTTCGGCGACGATGCGCTAATCGGGGGCGAAGGCGACGATCGCATACGTGACTGGATCGGCAAAAATTTGATCGTCGGTGGTGATGGTGCAGACAAACTGCGCGGCGGCTTCGGAAGCGATCTATTGATTGCAGGTCGCACGATCTACGACAACGACATTGCCGCAATTGATACAATCATGGCCGAGTGGAAATCTGATCGGCCCTATACCGAACGCGTTGCCAACTTGAGAAGCGTCGTCGATAACGCTACGGTCCGATTGGAGCATGGATCGTCGGTGTTCGACGACGACCGATCGGACGAACTGGACGGGCATCTTGGTCTCGACTGGTATTTCCACGACCCGGCCACAGATCTGATCAAGCACATCAGGCGGAAAGAACTGGCAAATTAGCAGCGTGCGAATGGGAAATCATCAATCTTCAAACGTGGCGGTGTCAAACGCCTGAATCAGCCTACCGATGGCAGATGGGAGTCGCGCGAGCAATTTCGAGATCCTTGCAAATCGAGGCAAAGTGCATGGAAATTCGGCCTCTTTCCCATGACCAACCGATACTTTCAGCTCACTATACGGTTTAACACCACTGGCGAACCTGTCCTCTTGATCGCCCTCAAAATCTATCGATCATTCCTACTCCATCAAGATTCGGTACCTAATATGCCTAGCTCGTCGATTTCGCGGCCCTCGATTTCCAAGCGTTCGGTCTCGGCCCTTGTTGGTTGTGCGATCCTTGTGACTTTGGATCTCACAGTCGCGACCGAAGCAGCAGAGAAATCTTCCAACTCGATCGTCGAAAACTTCACGCTCAAAGATTTCCGTGGCAAGACGCATTCGCTAAGTGACTATGACGACAAGATTGTTGTCGTCTACTTTACCGGAACTGAGTGCCCGCTAGCAAAACTGTATAGTGGAAAGATGCAACGGCTTAGCCGCGAATATGCCGACAAGGGCGTTGTTGTTTTGGGTGTCTGCTCAAACGTCCAGGATTCGATTGCCGAACTATCGGCACACGCTCGCGACCATGGCATTACGTTTCCCTTGCTGAAGGACCTGAACAACAAGGTTGCAGACCAGTTTGGTGCGACCCGCACACCCGAGGTTTTTGTGCTCGACCAGGATCGAAACCTCGCTACCAGGGACGCATTGACGCACAGTACACGTTTGGATCGGGCGTTGGGCTTTCCTCTCCAGCAGAAAAACGGGCCGACTTGGCGGTAGCCGTTGACGAACTCTTGGCTGGCAAAGAAGTCAGTGTTCCGAAAACAGTTGCCAAAGGCTGTATCATCGGTCGCGCAAGGCGTGTCAGGAAGGATTCAGAAGTCACGTACTCGAATCAAATCGCTCGTCTGTTCCAGAAGCGCTGTGTCGAATGTCATCGCGACGGAGACATTGCTCCGTTTACGTTGACCGACTACGAAGAGGCGTCGGGCTGGGGCGAAATGATCGCCGAAGTGATCACCGATAACCGTATGCCGCCATGGCACGCCAATCCGGAATATGGTCATTTCGCCAATGACAATCGGTTGACCGAGGAAGAAAAAGAGTTGATCTATACTTGGGTCGAGAATGGATCGCCCGAAGGCGACCCAGCCGATCTTCCCGAACCGCTGGTCTTTCAAGAAGGCTGGCTGATGAAGGACAAACCGGATGCAGTGATCTACGTGGCTGACGAAGCTCTCGAAGTGAAATCCGAGGGCGTGGAACCTTACCGCTACTTCGTCGTTGATCCTGGATTCACCGAAGACAAGTGGGTCCGTCTGGCTGAATGTTTGCCAGGTAACCGAGCGGTGGTTCATCACATCATCGTTTACATTCAATCGCCCGATGCGAAGGACAGCAACATTGGCAACAACGAATTGTTGGTTGGATTTGCGCCCGGAACACGTCCGGTGACCTACCCCGAAGGATGGGCAAGAAAAATCCCGGCCGGTGCCAAGCTGATCTTCGAAATGCACTACACGCCAATTGGAAGTCCACAAACAGACCGCAGCAGCCTTGGCCTGGTCTTCATCGATGAAAAAGATGTCACGCACCAGACGTGGACGACCAACGCCATCAACCCGCGTATCAACATTCCGGCGAATGCGAGCGATCATGAAGAGACAGCTCAAAAAGTTTTCGACCAAGACGTGAAGCTATTGTCGTTGTTCCCTCACATGCACATGCGAGGCAAATCTTTCCGTTACGAGCTGGAGTATCCAGACGGCAAGAAGGAAATAGTGCTTGACGTTCCGCAGTACGACTTCAATTGGCAATCTTCGTTCGTCTTGAAAGAGATGAAAGACATCCCGAAGGGAACCAAAATGTTGTGTACGGCAGTGTATGACAACTCGGACGCAAACCTGGCGAATCCCGATCCAACCAAGCCAGTCCGTTGGGGCGCACAAACGTGGGAAGAAATGATGATTGGCTGGCACGACGTCGCAGTACCGATCGACAAGAAAACGAAGTAGTTTTCGACGTTACTCTCGCTAACGACTGGACGCTATAGCGAGATCTCTCTGTTACGTCGTGCTGCAACAGGAGACTAGCGCGTAGCGGCTGATTCGCGAATCATCTCGGCGCCCTTCTCGGCAATCATATAGACCGGGGCATTCGTGTTGCCCGCGACGATGGTTGGCATGATCGAGGCGTCGATCACTCGCAATCCCTCGATTCCATGAACACGTAGCTCGTGATCAACGACCGCCGATTCATCACCTCCCATTTTGCATGTTCCTACGGGATGATAGATCGTTTCCAAGCGGTTCAGCAACACGTCCAACATGCCGTCGTCTGAATCATCGGGCGGGAAGTAGAGTTCCCGAACCTGTTCGCTAAAGGCGGATTGTTCAATCAGTTTCATTGCCGTCTTTCCGCCTTCCAATAAAACACGCAAATCTTCTTCTTCGGACAAGAAATTTGGTTGAATCAGCGGATCGTCGTCTGGGTGGTCCGATCGAATCGAAACGTAGCCCCGACTCTTCGGCAACAACAACGACGGCAACAGCAGAAAGCCGTCATCCTTGACGTACTCTTTCTGGTTGTAAAAGTCTCGCGTGTAGTTTGGCCCCGGGTGAAACGGTGCAAAGTGAAACTGCATGTTCACACGATCTTCGTTTTCGGTATGCATGAACGCGAAGGCTTCCAATGGGCTGACCGTAAATGGGCCGCTGCCGGCCAGATAGTAACTTCCGAGCGCCTTGGCCTTTTCCCAGACGTTCAAGAAATGATTGATCCCTTGATTCTGCTTCAGAAAGCCCGCGATAGGGAAAAAGAGGTGGTCCTGCAAGTTCTTACCAACCCCGGGAACGTCTCTAATGCATTCGATCCCATGCTGTTCCAATTCGCTTCGCTGGCCGATCCCTGAAAGCATCAATATTTGGGGCGATTGAAACGCACCAGCCGAAAGAATGATTTCTTTGTTCGCCTTGGCTGTCGCAGTCGAATTCCCATGTTTGTATTGGACGCTGACCGCTGTGTCATTCTTGATCTCGATTTTCTGTACCTGCGCGAGTGATCGCCGTCAAGTTGTCCCGCTTCAAAACCGGTTTCAAGAATGCCGCCGCCGCGCTGTGGCGTTTGCCGTCCAGCGTGGTGAATTGAAAATGACCGACGCCTTTTTGCTCCTTTCCGTTATAGTCCCGGTTCTTGCAGAGTCCGATCTTCTGCCCCGCTTCGACGAAGCCGTGCCCGATCGGTGTCGTGAACAACGGGTCGGCGACGTTCAGTTCACCATCACGACCGTGAAAACCATCGTCGACCTGATCGTATTGTTGGTTGCATTCGGACTTGATGAAATAAGGAAGCACCTCCTGGTAGGACCAACCTTCATTGCCAGCGTCGGACCACTCATCGTAGTCCGCTTTGTTGCCACGTACATACGCCATCGCGTTGGTCGAACTGGAACCACCCAACGTCTTGCCGCGAGGCAAGTACAATCTTCTGTTGAGCACGTGGGACTGCGGCTCGGTTTGGAAGCCCCAATCATTGGCCGAACGATGCAGTTCCCCGTACGCCCCTGGCATATGAATAAACGGATGTTTGTCTGGACCGCCTGCTTCCAGCAACAAGACGCTGACCGCTGGGTCTGCGGAGAGTCGATTTGCCAGGACACATCCGGCCGATCCGGCGCCGATGATGATATAGTCGTACATGTTCGCGCCGTCTGGTGAGTCGCTAAAACTATGGGAACTGCGGTCCGAGACTTGAAGTCCGGGACCCAGATCGAATTACAGGATCCATCATTATGCCAGAATTTTGCCGTGGGCCGTTTCCCGCGACTCGAATGCGACGCGTGCGACGACACGAGTGGTCACGTCGATTGACTACGGAATCACGACTGAGTGTCGATGATTTGATATGGCCACTGTTTGTCTTCGACGGCACAGGCCGTCAAAAGGTCGATAGTTTGCCGGGTATCGATCGACTTGGGACCGATCAAATTCAACGCGCCGCTGGTGAAGCATGCGAGCTAGGAATCCCGGCGATCGCGATCTTTCCAGCTACCGACCCGCAATTGAAGACCGAGGACGCCGGCGAGGCAGTCAACCCGGACAACTTGGTTTGCCGAACGGTTCGCGCCATCAAGCAAGAGGTGGGAGATTCGCTAGGCGTGATCTGTGATGTCGCTCTCGATCCCTACAGCAGCCACGGACAGGACGGATTGGTCCGTGACGACTACGTTGTCAATGACGAAACGATCGCCGTGTTGCAGCAACAAGCCGACGTCCAGGCCGCGGCCGGTTGTGACATCATCGCGCCTAGCGACATGATGGATGGCCGGATCGGAGCAATCCGCAAGTCGTTGGATGAAGCTGGTTACCAACATGTCCAGATCATGTCGTACGCGGCGAAGTATGCGAGTTCGTTCTATGGTCCTTTTCGAGACGCGGTCGGATCCTCTGCGAACCTCGGCAAGGCCAGCAAGCAGACGTACCAGCAATCCCCGGCGCAATCGGACGAAGCATTGCACGAAGTTGCGTTGGATTTAGCCGAAGGTGCCGATAGCGTGATGGTCAAACCGGGAATGCCATATTTGGACATTGTGCGACGAGTCAAAGAGACCTTTGCAACGCCAACTTATGTTTATCAGGTCAGCGGCGAGTATGCGATGATCGCAGGTGCCGCGGACAATGGGTGGTTGGACCGACGCGCCGTCGTGCTGGAAAGTCTGCTCGGTTTCAAACGGGCCGGCGCCGATGGAGTCTTGACCTACTTTGCTATCGAGGCGGCTCGCTGGCTAAAGGAATTCGATGGCTGACAATCCGGACCGACTCGAGGACCTCGAACGACTGGCGACCGAACGGTTCGCCTGGCATTGGGACCAAGTCAGCATTGCCGGAAAAAACCGTCCACTAGCAGTTGCATCCGACCCGGATGGCATGTTGATTGAAGCCTGCGAACGTCAAGACGCAGGCGAACAAGGTGTCATCGATCCTTTCTGGGCCACGACGTGGCGTGCCGCACTTGGGCTGGATCGGTATCTCGATCGGATCGACCTAGACAATTTGCGAGTCTTGGAGATCGGTTGCGGTACCGGTCATGCTGGGCTCGCCGCCCTGCACCGTGGTGGACGAGTCGTCTTGACCGACGGCGTCGATGACCCGCTATTGCTGGTGCGAATGAGCACGTGGGAAGTGCGCGATCAATGCCAAGTACGCAGGTTGCGATTTGGCAGGGACAAATTGGACTTAGCTGATTTCCCGTTGATCGTCGGCAGCGACGTGACGTATCTGCGCACTCTTTGGCCGGAGTTGGAAGAGTGCTTGAAGGACCATCTGGCTGTCGGAGGACAAGTCTTGCTAAGCGACCCCTATCGCATCATCGCCAATGAGTTTCGAGATTGGATTCAAGATCGCCCCTGGACATACGAAGAACACAGGATCGAACTGGAAGACGATCCCGATCATCCGATTCGCGTGATGCGTCTTTGCCAAATCGTGTGAATTGGCCGAACTAGAGCGAGGTGGGCGTCGTTGGCGCCATAAGTGCCGCTGGATCTGGATCGTGTTGCTGGATCAGTTCGGTGCCAATTTCGTAGCAATGGCTGGTAATCCGCCGTGCACGAACGACCAACAATTGAATCCAAAACGCAGGCAATGCGATTCGAACTCGCTCGTCAGGATAGAGCTCGAATGGTGAAAGGAAACCGACACCATGTCGGCAAAAGTCCCGACTATAGATTCCGATGGGTTTCGCTGGGCGGTCACAGAATGGCAACGAGTCTTCAAACCACATGAGGCCGTACGTGCGGACCATCATCCGCTTATTCGATGCGCACGTCGCCTTTGAAGAACAACGTTTCGCCTTTGTGATCAAAATAGTCAGACCAATCGCGTGGCAGTTCGATGTCCCACCCGACAGATGCGACTAGTTCGCCAAATCGCGATGAATAATCGTTTTCCAACATGCAAGAATCTCCGGGTCAAAATGGGATCCGCTGTCCCGATGCTGCAACATCAGCGCCTTGCGGCGCGGCATTGGCTTCCGATAGGGCCGGTGGCTTGTCAGAGCTTCGAATACATCAACGACCGCGCACAATCTTGCCCAGGGGTGCATTTCGCTGCCGAGGCATCCAACGGGATACCCTTTTCCGTCAATCCGCTCGTGGTGTTGATAGGCCATCATCAATTGGCCTTCGACGACGTCGTCGCGCCCGGCCAATGCTCTGAATCCAGTCACCGGATGAGATTGAATCTTTCTGAATTCAAAGTCATCCAACTTTCCTGGCTTGCACAGAATCGATTCGTCGATTTGCAACTTTCCGATGTCGTGCAACAGACCACCGGTTGTGATTTGCTTGATTTCGGCTTTGCTGTACCCGAGTTCGGAGGCTAGCATTCCGCAATAAAAGGCAACGTTCGTCGAATGTGAGAACGTCGCGTAATCGTGATGCAACACGCGGAACAAGTCACCCGCAGCGAATTCGTCATTGGTGACAATGTCGCACGCGAGTCCACCCAGTTGATCCGCGGCCTTAACGGTTTGATCGACGTGATTGTGATTGAAAGCTGACTCGATGACGTCGCGCACGACCTCAGCCAAAGCTCCAACACGAGCGGTAAATGGAATCGATTCGGATTCTCCGCTCGTTGCGATCGTTCGCAAATATGATTGGTACGTTGAACGGGAAGCTTTGCTAATATAAAGCCGATGAACCCCGCGTCCGCGTAAACGATCTAGATCTTCCATCGAGAGCGGATACTCGGCGCCTCGATACAGTACGACGCGATCCGAATCCTGTTCTTGCTGGAACAGGTCCAATCCAACCGTTTCGGTTGGCAGCAGCGTAGCAACGCTAATCGGTACGTAGTCAGAGACTTGCATGGCTGTGCGGGGATGTAAAGTCCGAAAGAGTGTTTTCCGTGTAGAGACCCACAAAGTTAGATCGCCATTAGCGAGCTGGATGCCGGGCCGATCGAAACCGCAACGATTTCCAACGGAGTAGTGACAACCCACCCGTAAAATCCTTACGACCAGACTTTCGGTCGGAGGACAGGACGGCCGTCTAGGCATCATGGGTGGCCGGACGATGGATCCGAAAGCGATGATGCGGTCGCCAATTGCTGTTCGGCCGGCGCAGTCAACGGAGTCAGGGGATCCTGGGAGATTCAGACGCATGTCGGCGATTTGCTTCCAGCCGATTTAGGGTTCCGCTGGAAACCGTAACACGAACTCGCGTCAACCAAGACTGGCTGCTGTCACCAACTGCGAACTGACGGGTACCTTGGGTGAATGCCCGATTTGAAAAAAGGTGGTCGTTAAAGTGGCTGAAATCTTTCACTGTGGCAGCTGAAATTCCCTGGGCAAATCGTATTTGCCAGCGGCCGCTTGCCGAGTTGTCACCAGAATTAACTTCGCACCCGGTTGCTGTGGGTCATCGGCGACAACCCAAATCAGGGCTTGCTTGGGATCGTCTGGCCCCGTGGCCGTGCGATCTGGGTTCGCCTGAATCACCAGATCGGTCAACACTGACCGCAGCGACGCATCGCGCTTTGCGAACTGCGCGTATCTGCTGATTTTGGGTGATTCCCATTTTCTGTAGATCGGCGCCGACGATGCGAATCGCAGGCATTTCCGTGCCTTCCGGTAGCCTTTGTCGGAATTCATCGACCACAGTATCGATGGCGAATTCAAGCGATTCTTGATCGAAAGAGATCGACATCTTTCGCTCCAAAGTCTGATCCAACGTCAGTCCTGTCTCCCGGGACGCTTGGATCGACGGGGCAAGGCCACCGGCGCGAGGCGAATTGAGCGCCAACGAAACGGCAACGGACAACTGCGGCACAACTCGCCGCGGCAGATAGAAGTTGCCAACCGCCGAGCCATCGCTGGTACCAAACCTGCAGTGATTGGCAAAGAATCGCATCATCAGGGGCAACCTCGCTGCCAGCAGCCGCCACGACGGATCTGGCTGTGATTCGATCAAGAATTGATCCGCCCAATCGGGCCACCGTTGTACCGACTCCTGTAGACGTTTCATCAATCGAGCTTCGTTGACGCCACCGCCAGGCGTCAGTCTTGTCTCGGCGTATAGTCGATCTGCCTCAAAACATACGACCAGCAAACCAACCGATACGTCGGGGATCAGAAAAGATTTAAGCGGTTCGATCGCTTGAGGAACCGATGATTGCAGTAACGCACGACCATCGGCGAACAGAAAATTCGGTGTTGCCATCGCCACGATATCCGCCTCGGCACTGGCATGGTCCCAAAGCGATGCCAGTCTGCGTGACAACAGAATCTCGCTGCCCTGGCCTTCGGCGACCTCACTGATTCTTTCGACCGTTCCAATCGCAAACCGCGATACTGTGTCGGTCTCTGTCTCCGACATTGGTAGATAATAAGCGTCTCCATCGATGTCGTCGCCGGCATAAATCGTCAACCCGCTGGCAGTCCTCGATGCCGTGGCTTGCCAGCGATCCAACAGGCTCTGGATTGGAACAGGCTGCTCTGTTTCGACGGCCAAAGACGCCTCGATTTCACCATCGCTCGCCGGGTGCATTGCAATCGTGCACCGCCGGATCGATTCGATGGGAAGACCGCAGCGGGCGGACAACCGGTCCAAGAGTCCGGAAATTTCAGCCTCGTAGGCATCGGCCAATGTTGTCCCATCAGTCGCCTCGCGAAGAAACGAAGGTCGGATGGAAACGATCGCGGCGGGCCCAGGCGGCAGCAGAGCGAGTGAAACGCTGGCGGAATCTGATCGGTAGGGAGGTGCATAAAGCAACCGATCATCGTCGGTCAATCGGTAGCTGTCGGCCTGCGGTTTGTCAGCCGTCTCATTGCTAACGCGCTCATTGGTAACGGGCTCGGCCACAGCATTTGACGCCGTGCTTTCCCGGGGATCAACCTGCACAGGAACCGGTTGCAGCGTTTGACCCTGGCCAGCCGTTGACCCCGATCGCGAAGCAATCATGCCGATCACCAAGATCGCGGCGGCAACCGCCAGACCGGCAACGAGGATCACCGGTCTTTGTCGTTTCAAAGATCGAGTCTTTCTTGATTTTGCACCGACCAAAGGAGACGCATCAGTGGCAACCGGAGCAACCGACGGCCGGTTGACCGCGCCAGCATCGCTTGCCGCTGGCGTTGCTTGAACCACATCACTAAGCAAGGGCAATATCGCTCGCAACGCGGCGGCAAACTGGTCCGCGGACTGAAAGCGAACGTTTCGATCTTTTGCCATCGCATACGCGATGACGCGAAGTAACGGATCCCCTGATTTCCCCTCTTGCAGGGCCAACACCAGTTCCTGGGGCGATGTTCCGGCGTGTTCGACCACCGCTTGGTCGAAGCTCATTGCGAGCACCGGGGGACGACCGCTAACGAGCTGGTACAACAGACAGCCCAAGCTGTAAATATCCGTAGCCTGGTCACTTGCCTGGTGGTTGTTGGCAAACTCCGGCGCCGCATACAGCCCCGCTTCGTCGCGTTGGTCCAGCCAATCACGATCGCCGGGGCGTCCTTGATTCGCCAAATCGATCGCGGGATCTCTCAACAGGATTATCAGTCCTTCCTTGGTCACCCAAATTCGGTCGGTACGCACAGCACCATGAACGATCGACTGCTGGTGCAGCGCCGCAAGGGATTGAGTGATCGCAAGCCCCAGCTTGCAAACCTGTAGCGGTGGCAGCGGACGGTCCGGGTTCCATTGCTCGCACAGCGATCGGCCCAGGGGGAGTGCGGAAAAAACCAGTGTTTGCTCACCAGCTGTCGCCGCTTCCAAAGGCTGTAGATGCCGATCGGCGACTCGCAGATGAGCAACCAATTGCGAGCGTGCGGTGCCGGAAAGGGTTTTGGTCTCGATCGGCAGTAGGACCCCACTTTGCCGATCTTTGACCCGCGTCGCCACCTGCCAGCGACTCCAAGGAAATCCCGGCTTCTGCCCCAGCACTTGGTAGCCACCGCGTCGAGAATTGTTTGGCGACGTTGACATAGCGACTAGCGTGCTGGGGTGGGACGAATGTACGTTTGTTGAACTGCTTCGAATTGTACTCGATACGATGGTGTACTTAACGCGTGGTAACTAAACTCATGCAATCGCAAGATCAAAACCCAGCGAGCAACTGAGTTGAACATTGTCTATTTGACCACGGAAACCGTTCCGTTTGCCAAGACCGGTGGATTGGCGGATGTGTGCGGTGCACTTCCGGCACGGATCTCGGCGCTGGGTCATCGTGCGGCTGTAATTATGCCTGCTTTTCGCAGCATACGTCGAAGCGGATTACCAATCGAATCGACCGACATCAGCTTTGCTGTCCCGATGAGCCAACAAAAGCTGATGGGATGCCGGTTGTTAAAGAGTACGCTTCCCGATAGTGATGTGCCGGTCTGGTTCATCGATCAACCGCAATACTTTGATCGGCCAGAACTGTACGGCACGGATGAGGGTGACTTCTCCGACAACTCTGAACGGTTTGCATTTTTCTGTCGTGCTGCGATCCAGGCGATGCAACGGATTGGCTGGTCGATCGATATCGTACATTGCAACGACTGGCAAACTGGACTGGTACCAGCACTACTGCGAGCCAATAGTTCGACTGATCTGGCGACGGCCGATGCGGCAACGGTGTTGACGATTCACAACCTGGCCTACCAAGGAAACTTTTCCAAACAAGCATTCGAATGGACCGGACTTGATTGGCAGCACTTCAACCCAAACGAGTTCGAGTATTATGATCAGCTGAACTATTTGAAGACGGGAATCGTCACGGCCGACGTGGTTACCACCGTGAGTCCACAGTACGCTCAGGAGATACGTACGCCACAACATGGGTGTGGATTGAACAATGTTTTGGAGGAAATCTCCGATCGGCTAACGGGGATCATCAACGGAATCGATCGCAACGTTTGGAATCCAGCCACGGATCCAAATCTTCCCGCCAATTTTGACCAGTCATGCTGGCGTGACGGAAAGCGAGCCAACAAACGTTTCTTGCAAGAAAAATTTGGCCTTGAACCGGCAGACGGCGTTCCATTGATCGGCTTGGTCGGGCGATTGGCCGATCAAAAAGGGTGGGATTTGATCTTACCGGTGTTGCAATCTCATTTGCACGAGCATCGGCCAACGCAGTGGATCGTGCTGGGCAGCGGCGATAGGTCGATCGAACAAGCGCTGCGGTCACTGGCTGAACAATTCCCCGAAAGCCTGGCCCTTCACATCGGGTTCAGTGACGAACTGGCACATCAAATCGAAGCCGGCGCCGATGTCTTTGTGATGCCAAGTCACTATGAGCCCTGTGGGCTGAATCAACTTTACAGTTTGCGGTATGGAACGGTACCGATTGTGACTCCCACGGGTGGACTCTCCGACACGGTCGTTGACTGCGTTGAATCGACACTCGAGGATCATACAGCAACTGGATTTCATCTCGACGCGCTGCACGCTCGAGCGCTCGACCAGGCGATTGGCCGGGCACTGAACTTACGTTACCACCATTCAGAAGATTGGGCACAGTTGATCGAAACGGGGATGGCTCAAGACTGGTCATGGCGCAATAGTGCGAAAGAATATGTCGCTCTTTATGAGAAAACCTTAGCCCTTAAGGCCCACGCAAAGTGTGACGACACGCAGCAAGCCAATTAACGTTCCTCGCGAATCAGAAATGGACTGCGTTTGATGCTCATTTTGAGGTACGATTTGGCGCGTTTGAGATGCATCGAGTTGATCGATCGGTAGCTCAAAGGCAGTCCACTTTTGAGCCCGTTGATGATCGACGCCGACAAGCGATTCGCCGACCAGGCAGCACGAGCCGCTGCCATCTCATCAGACCAGAATCAGTCTAGTGGTGCCGAATCACGACTGGATCCCATCACTGGCCAGTGGTCGATCTTCGCGCCCTATCGGAGCAACCGACCCGACGAGTTCGTGCCGACGAGTGAAACGATCAATCGCAAGATCGAATGTCCGTTTTGTTCGGGCAACGAAGAATCAACCCCACCCGCTGTTTGGGTAGGGCGAATTGACGAGGGGGTCTGTCAACCAGGGATCGAAGACCTAACTTCGAGCGACTGGTCTGTGCGAGTCGTACCAAACCGATATCCCGTCGTCGTGGCAGGTCAACCAGCAATTCAGGTTCAAAGTGGCTCGGCGCTATTCCCTCGCAAACCAGTTGTCGGTGGACACGAAGTCTTTATTGAATCCCGTCAGCATGTTGCTTCTTTTGCTCAGCTTGACACAACCGAAGTGCTGCTAACCTTTCTTGCCTACCGCGATCGATTGAAGTTTTGGAATTCACGTCTAGGAATTTCATACACCAACATTTTCAAGAACGTTGGAAAGAAAGCGGGCGCTTCGCTACGTCATTCACACAGCCAACTGATTGCAACCGACAACATTCCTTCGTCGGTTCAAACTTCCGTCAATCGATTGCACAAACATCGGGCGGAAACAGGCTGTTGTCTACACTGCGATTTGATTCGCGCCGAGCTGAAGGCCAAACAACGCATCGTTTGGCAGGACGATTCCTTGATCGCGTTCTGTCCATTTGCCAGCCGCCTACCGATGCTGTTGCGAATCACAACCAAGCAACATCAGGGCCGATTCGAACAGCTCAGCGACGAAACGATCGAACTAGTTTCACGCCTTGTTCACCGCGCCGTATTCTGGCTCGAAAAAGTTCTCCCTCAGACCGCTTACAACGTCTGCCTTTCCACCCGGCCAGCCGGAATCGACGATGCTTCTGATTCCTTCCATTGGTCTATCGACTTGTTTCCACGCATGACCCAAGTGGCGGGTTTCGAGTGGACGAGCGGCTGCATGATCAATCCAGTGTTGCCGGAGGACGCGACAAATGCTATCGGACCGCGGTCAAGGCAGAAGATCCTCGCTCCGTTTCGTAGCCGAATGGTTCAAGGCGAACGTTTCGAGCAGACTGCGCCCGGATGATCAGAGCGTGGAGAGCGCGAGCTACCACCTCAGCGACCGGTCTGATCAGGGACTTCGCGCCGTTGTTCTGTTTGTGGTTAACTTTGTCGGTCATACCGGCCGATAACCACTGGGCGGACTGCGCCTGTCACGTCGATCACTCGGTTTGCGGCAGGATCCCTCGGTAATGTTGGCTAGGCATTACAGCGAGCACTGGATTTTCAAATCAACGTAGCTGTTTGCCGGTTCATACCATTCGGAAAAACGCTCTCGAAGCCTACAATCGCCTTACAACGAACTACCAAACTCGAATCACAGTCGCAACTATGATGCCTCACGCTCACCTGTGCCTTGTTCTTCACAACCACCAGCCGATCGGCAATTTCGATGGGGTTTTTGAGCAAGCCTACCAGGATAGCTATTTGCCTTTTCTAGACGTTTTCGAACCATACGAGCAACTGCAAATCTCGCTGCATACCTCGGGGCCGTTGATGATGTGGCTGGCTGATCGGCATCCCGAATACCTCGACCGAGTCCGAATGCTTGTCGATGTGGGCCGTATCGAAATCGTTGGCGGACCACACTACGAACCGATTCTGACGATGTTGCCCAGTCGTGATCGAATCGGTCAGATCAAGAGCTACTGGTGCTTGGCTGAAACGCAATTTCGGATCGTCGCCACAAGGGATGTGGACTCCGGAGCGAGTTTGGGAGTCATCGCTAACCAGCGACGTTGTTGACGCTGGAATCCGCTACACCGTACTGGATGACTTTCATTTTCGCGCCGCAGGGCTCCGCGACCATCAGTTGACCGGCTACTACCTTACGGAAGATGACGGGCGGGTGCTGAAAATATTCCCTGGATCGGAACACTTGCGTTACACGATCCCGTTTCGCCCGGTGGGTGACACGATCGACCATTGCCGGAGTGTTGCCGAGCGATCACCGGGCGCCGTGTTAACTTTTGGTGACGATGGAGAAAAATTCGGCACCTGGCCCGATACGAAAGCACATGTCTACGAACAAGGATGGTTGCGTATCGTTCTTTGACGCACTAACTGAAAACTCCGAATGGTTGCATACCATCACTCTGGGTGAAGCGATCCGCCGAACGCCCCCGATTGGCAAAGTCTATTTGCCCGATTGCAGCTATCGAGAAATGACCGAGTGGGCATTGCCGGTCGATGCGCAAGAAACCTTCGACGATGTGGCTCACGCGATGGAAGACCATCCTCGATGGGCCGATCTGAAGTCATTCGTGCGCGGCGGATACTGGCGTAACTTCAAAACAAAGTATGACGAAACCAACGAAATGTACGCCCGAATGATGTACGTAAGTCGTCGTTTGGCCGAAGCGGAACAACTGGCGCCGACGCCGGTGAGGTGGCTGATATCCGCGATCATCTATACCGTGGCCAATGCAACTGTCCCTACTGGCATGGCGCCTTTGGTGGGATTTATCTGCCGCATCTTCGCAACGCTGTGTACAGTCACTTGATCGAAGCCGACACGCGATTGGACCAGATTACCGCTTCCGCCGAGACTGTACAGGCGACCGTCGAAGACTATGACTTTGATGGACTGCAGGAAGTACGGCTCAGCAACGATGCGCTATGCGCTTGGGTCTCGCCAGGACGTGGCGGACGAATCTATGAACTGGACGTTCGCGGTATCAATCACAATCTGTTGGCAACGCTGCAACGACGACCGGAGAGCTATCATCGTAAAGTACTGTCCGGTCCCAATGATGGTTCTGAAGACGTAGCCAGCATCCATGACCGAGTGGTGTTCAAGCAGGCCGATCTGGATCAGCGATTGCAATACGATTCGTTCGCTCGCAAGAGCTTGATGGACCACTTCTATGACAACGAAGTAACACTGGACGCTGTCTCCCGCGGCGAAGCGATGGAACGAGGGGACTTTGTCGAATTGCCGTTCGAAGCAAAATTGCGACGTGGCAGTGACCGAGTGCAATTGCAAATGCGGCGGGATGGTAATGCGTGGGGCATCCCAATCACGTTGACCAAAGCCGTCACACTGGTTGCGGGTAGCGATCGACTGTCGATCACTTACTTGCTCGAGAATCTTCCTCCGGGCAAGCCGTTGCACTTCGCGATCGAGATGAATTTTGCGGGGCTGCCTGCGGGAGCCGACGATCGCTACTTTAGTGACTTTGAAGGGAATCAAATCGGGCAACTGGGACAACAGTTGGATTTGCAGAATGCATCGGGACTATCCTTGTCAGATCGCTGGCTAGGTATCGATGTTGCCTTGGAGATAGATCGACCAAGCGGAATCTGGGCCTTTCCAATCGAAACGGTCAGCCAAAGCGAAGCGGGATTTGAATTGGTGCACCAGAGTGTCTGTGTCCAGCCTCATTGGATTGTCAATGGCGACGCGGATGGCCGATGGGCCGTTCAAATCGAAATGGCAACCAAGTGCGAAGAGCCGACTGAGTCCGTCGATGAACAACAAGTGATCGAGCTGTAGTTGAACAGTTGACCTCTTGCAGCGGGCAGTTAACAGCGAGAATCAGACGCTTAGCGCAGCTCTCTGATCTCGCCCTGCGACCACCAAAGGACTCCCTGTTGTGGCCCCGGCTGTTAACCAACGATCGTCGTCGGTCAAGCTCTCGCACCGGATTGCAGACCCGCACGCCGCGTTGTCAGCTGTCAGTTGCTGATTCGCTTCGGTATCGGGAATTCCAAGACAAATTTTGTGCCCCGCCCAACTTCGCTCTGAACGCTGATCCGACCACCGTGGGCTTCGATGATTTTCTGGGCGGTTGGCAAACCGAGCCCCGAACCACCCTCTTTGGTCGTATAGAACGGTTCGAACATATGTAGAACGGTATTGGCATCAACGCCTCGACCGGTGTCAATCAAATCCAGAGCGACGCTCTTCGGCGTCGTGTAGGTTCGCACGACCAATTGTCCGCCCGGCTCCATTGACTCCAGCGCATTCTTGACCAGATTCATCAGCGCGGCTTGCAAGGAATCGCTGTGCAACGATATCGCTGGCAAATCGGGGTCGAGATATTTTTCCACATCGATGCCGTCGCTGTCGGCCTGAGCCTGATAGGCCCTTAGCACAACGTCGATTTGATCGTTCAGATTCCCTGAAACCAAATCGATGTCGCGAAGCCGCGTGTACCGCAAGAAGTCTCGCAACAGCGCCTCCATTCGTTCGCATTGGCCGCGCACGATGTTCAACGCGGTCTTGCGATCGACGACAGGTTGGCGAATTTATCTCTTCCAAATCCTCGCTCAATAGGTCGATGTTCATGTGAATCACTGACAGTGGATTCTTGATCTCATGGGCTAGAGAACCGGCCAGTTCAGCTAATTCCTCGTAGCGAACCCGCATCGGATCGACTTTGTCACGTGTGTCGTCGGTGGGCATAGGTGCGTGTCAGTGAATGGATGAATGTTGATACGGTGAAATTGTATCTGGATACGGTTGGAGTGAAACGATGCTAGATCACCAATCGATCAACCCCTACGCTGCAACGGTAAACGCCAGTTCATCCGACGTCGAAACAGGTCCGGCTTTGGGGGGAATCAGCCTACATTTCGACACACGTTCTGTTGCAAATCAGGCTTGGAGCCAGCCTCTCGAGAGCGTGATTCGGCGGCGGCTCGGGGAGCCGATATCGCCCTGCTCCAAGTTTGCTCTACGTCGTCGGTGTTGATCCCTATGGGACTCATTGCGGCTTGATCTCTGCCTCCATTGTTGAGACGTCGGTCTTGTTGATCGGTTTTGCATTTCACTTGCGAGCGGCAGGTCTGTTCAGCACTTCGTCGTACGCTGAACGATCCGTGATTGGCGACTCAAATCGGGATTCTGATGACCAGACGCACCCGGTCGGGACCTTGCCGACCGGCCCTACCAGAACGTAAGTTTAGGCTTTAGAAAATCAAACTCTTTTTGTTCAGATGCTCATGACCACTGCAACCAAAGACCAAGCAGCCGCCGCAGCCGACCCCTACTTCCAGACTCTATTTGCCGATCGAATCGGTGGCTCCGGCTACGGTAAGGACACCGAAATCTACAAGTTCGAGAAGATCAAACGAGCAAAGCGAAAGGCACTGGACGATCACCCCGATCGGCAACTGCTGGACTTTGGCATCGGTGAGAACGATTCCATGGCTGCTCAGTCGGTCCGCGACGTGATGGTCGCGGAAGTCAATAAGACCGAAAACCGTGGTTACGCAGACAACGGTGTTGCCGAGTACAAAGAGGCCGCCGCTCGTTTCATGCAGCGTCACTTCGGTGTCGACTTAGATCCGGCGATACAAATCAACCATTGCATCGGAAGCAAGCCGGCTTATGCAATGCTGCCTGCCTGTTTTATCAATCCGGGTGACGTCACGCTGATGACCGTGCCGGGGTATCCGGTCGCCGGCACCCACACGCGCTACTATGGCGGGGAAGTCTTCAAGATGCCGCTGTTGGCCGAGAATAACTTTCTTCCTGATCTCGATGCGATTCCCGATGACATCTATCGGCGCACCAAGCTAATGGTGCTGAACTATCCAAACTCGCCAACCGGACGCACGGCAACACCCGAGTTCTTTGAGAAGGTTGTCGCGTTAGCGAAAGAAAAGGAGTTTGTCGTCGTTCAGGACGCAGCCCATATTTTACTGACCTTTGACGGCAAACCTCGCAGCTTCCTGCAAACGCCTGGTGCGATGGACGTCGGTGTCGAAGTTCATTCGATGAGCAAAGGCTACGACATGATCGGTTGGCGCGTGGGATTCGTTTGCGGTCACGAGCGAATCGTATCGGCATTCGCCGACGTGAAAGACAACAGCGACAGCGGTCAGTTCATTGCCACGCAGAAAGCGGCTGCCGCAGCGTTGGATGACGATTCAATCCCTCAACAAATCAACGCCAAGTATCGTCGTCGATTGGAAAAGCTGGTCGCAACTTTGAAAGAGTGCGGATTCGACTGCGAAATGCCGGGCGGAACCTACTTCCTATACACGAAAGCGCCCAGCGGAACCAAGTCGGGCGAAACTTTTGCCGCCGCCGAAGACGCAACGCGACATCTGATTGAACAGTTTGGAATCGTGACCGTGCCCTGGGACGATGCGGGAGCCTATCTAAGATTCAGCGTCACCTACGTCGCCGACACCGAAGCCGACGAAGACGCGTTGATGGCGGAAACCAAACAACGGCTCGGCGACGCCGGATTGGTATGGGGCTAAATCTCGATACCTAGTTCGCAGGCCAAGCTGGGAGCTTGGTCCCCGCCAATGGCGTCGGACATCCGCGCTGAGAATGCGGCCCGTGCAGAATACGGCCCGTGCAATCCGCCGACGCTTTTGCTAGCCGATGCTTTTGACTAGCTTGACCAAGCGGCTCTTCGTTCGTGCCGCGGCGTTCTTGTGAATCAAGTTTTTGCTGGCTGCCCGATCTAGCCTCTTTTGGGCGACCTTAAGCTCGGCCTGCGCCTCCTCGCCGTTACCCGCTGCGACTGCTTCGCGAACCTTGCGGATCTGACCGCGCATCACACTTTTCGTCGCGCGATTGCGTAGGCGAAGTTTCTCGTTTTGGCGAAGCCGTTTTTTGGCACTGGCTGTATTTGGCATATCTGTTTTTGGGACGCTTTTCTAGGCGTCCAGTTCTGGAGAAATGGTGTGCGTTGGTTGTTTTCTGGGCCGCGTAGTATGGCAATCCGGTCGCCATCTGTCCAGACTCGATCGAAAAAGTGCAAAATGCGTTCATGAATGGCAGGAATCTGGTATGAGCGGCATTGTTTACTTGATCGGATCGGGCCCTGGGGATCCCGGTTTGCTGACGCTGCGCGGCGCCCAGCTGCTGGGGCGTGCGGATGTGGTCCTGTACGACGGTCTCAGCAACGTCGAAATGCTCTCCCATGCGCCCAACGCTCAGCACATTTGCGTCGGCAAACATGGCCACAGCCGGATCTGGCGCCAGGATGAGGTAATCACGGAAATCCTGGGCCATGCCCGAACGGGCAAGCGGGTCGCCCGATTGAAAGGAGGCGATCCGGCCGTTTTCGCGCGAACCGCCGAAGAGGTGCAGGCATTGCGTGAATCGGGAATTCGCTTTGAAATCGTCCCAGGAATCACCGCGGCATTGGCGGCCGGTTCCTTCGCGGGCATCCCAATCACGCATCGGGGCCTAGCCTCGGCGGTCGCATTGGTCACCGGCCACGAAGAACCAAACAAGGACGTGTCGGCCCTTGATTGGGCGGCTCTTGCTCACTTTCCCGGCACGCTGGTGATCTATATGGGAGTCACCACGGCGGAAAAATGGACCAAGGCACTGTTGGATGCCGGCAAGCCTGCCGATACACCGGCTGCGATCATTCGCCGGTGTAGTCTGCCCGACCAAGAAACGTTCCACTGTCGGTTGGATGAAGTAGCCAAACGGCTGATCCATTCCAAAATCCGTCCTCCGGCGATCACGATCCTGGGACCCGTTACCGAACTTGCAACCACGATGAATTGGATTCAACAACGACCGCTATTCGGCCAAACGGTCCTGGTCACACGACCCGCGGACCAAGCCGAATCGCTGGCCGAGCGACTGCGCGAGCTCGGTGCCCAAGTGATACTACAACCAGCGATTGAAATCGGGCCGCCGGATGATTGGTTCCAAGTCGATCGTGCGATCAACAACCTCGACAGCTTTGACGTGATTGTCTTCTGCAGCCACAACGGCGTTAAGTACTTCATGGATCGGTTGCTGAACCTAGGTCTTGATGGACGTCAACTAGCAGGTCTCCAGATCGCCACCATCGGCGTTAAGACAGCGGGCTCGCTAAAAAAGTACTCTCTAACAGCCGACATCATTCCAGCCGATTTTCACGCGGATTCGCTAGCCGACAAGCTGCGCAATTCTGTAAGCGAGAAACGGATCTTGGTGATTCGCGCCAGCCGCGGTCGTGATGCATTGTCCGAGTCTTTGACCGAAGCCGGTGCAGAAGTCACCCAAGTCGTTGCCTACAGCAACAGCGATGTGCAACAGGCCAACCCCCAGGTCATTGATCAGGCGCGAGCTGGAAAGATCGACTGGATCACGGTCACGAGCAGCGCGAGTGCTGCCAATCTTGTCAACCTGTTTGGTGATTCGATGCAGCGAATGAAGATCGCCAGTCTCAGTCCAGTAACATCAAAGACTCTGACCGATCTGGGCTGCAAGATTTCAGTTGAAGCCAACCCTTACACCATTGATTCCTTAATCGAAGCGATATCGAGCTAGCAGATGATCCCTAAACCATACCAACAGATGCATCAAACCTATCCCGATCTGATGCAGGCTTACGAATCTTTCGGCAAGGAAGCGCGCGAAGCTGGCCCACTGTCACCGCGGAAGTATCCTTGGTCAAACTGGCAATTTCCATCGGCGCGGGTCTCGAAGGAGCAGCTCATTCTCATTGTCGAAAGGCGCTGGAAGCCGGCTGTTCGGCGGAGGACGTTCGTCACGTCGCGATTCTCTCTGCACCTACGATCGGCTTTCCTACGATGATGCGATCCCGATCTTGGGTCGAAGACGTGGTTGAGAAAAACGAATCGTGACAGATACGCTGCTGGGCGTCGTGCTATGTGGTGGACGGTCATCGCGGATGGGTATGGATAAAGCGACGCTACCCTTTGCCGGATCTACATTTCTGGTTCATGCCATCAACCGTCTCCGCAAGATCTGCGACGACGTTGTCGTTAGCGGCGACACGAAGGCCGCCCACGATCTGGTCGTGATCGAAGACCCCGTGACTCATCAAGGTCCGGTAACCGGAATCGCTGCTTCACTTCGGTACGCACGAGAAAACGGATTTGCCGCCTGTCTAATCACACCAGTCGATACGCCGACCCTAACTGTCGAAGACTTAGTCAAATTGCGCGACCATTGGCAACGCGATCATCAATTGACGATCGCTTGCTCCGATCGCGTCGAACCATTGATCGGAATCTATCCGGTCATGCTCACCGAAGCAATCGATCAACTTGCTGCCTCGGAAGATCGCAGCGTCTATCGCTGGATCGAATCGCAAGACCACACTACCCTGCCCTGCCCCGCTGATCACCTTCGAAACATCAATTCACCTCAAGATATTCCCAATCATGGCTGCGAATAAATTTGCTTTTGAAAATCCTGACGACGCGCTAACCGCGATGGCTGCTCGATTGGGAACAACCACACGAGAGCGTGACGTCTCAATCGATGATTGTCTCGGCCGAATCTTGGCCGACGACGTCGTCGCTGACCGGGACAGTCCGGCGGCGGATGTGTCGGCGATGGACGGATACGCGATCCGGATGCGCGACTTGTCTAGTAGCGGAGCAGTTCCGATTAGCGGCGAAAGTGCTCCTGGTGGCCCGCCGCCAGAAATGGTCAGTGGCGCGGTCACGAGAATTTTTACCGGCGCCATTGTTCCCGACGGCGCCGAAGCGATCATCATGCGTGAAGACACCGAAGAATTGGACGGAGCGATTCGGTTTCGCGAATCAGCGATGGGAACGTCGCTTGGTGACCACATTCGCTGTGCCGGTGAAAACGCGAAGGCTGGCAGCACGGTATTGTCGTCGGGAATTTCGATCACTGCGGCGCACTTGGCGACAATGGCCAACTTTGGCTGTGCCCAGACCGATCTCTATTCTCGTGTAAGGGTCTCGATCATCACGACGGGTGATGAGGTTGGATCGGTGAGCAGCGAGGCCCCACAGCCCTGGCAGCTTCGTAACAGCAATCGGGCATCACTGGCGGGCGTGCTGGCGGAAAAAAACTGGATCGCGCCGCCAGCGTCCGATCACTGCCGTGACGATCGACAAGCGCTCACCCAAATGCTGACCGCTCACCTAAAAAAATCCGACGCAGTACTGCTGACCGGCGGGGTGTCGATGGGCGACTACGATTATGTGCCCGATGTGGTCCGCGAAGTCGGCGGCGAAGTTGTCTTTCACGGTTTGCCAATTCGTCCAGGTAAACCGATCTTGGGTGCCGCAACAAACGAAGGGAAATTGATTATCGGTCTGCCCGGCAACCCAGTTAGCGCCACGATCGGTTGTCGGCGAATGGCATTGCCACTGCTGGCAAAGCTAAGTGGACAAGTCGATTGGCAACCTATCTGTCCGTTCGTGCGATTATCCGGTGCCGGCGACAAAACCATACCTTTGCACTGGTTGCGACTGGCTCGACTGACCGAGCATGGAATTGCTGAAACCGTTCAGAGCCAGGGTTCGGGTGACTTGGTGTCATTGGGACAAAGCACGGGCTTCGTTCACGTACCAGCGGGAAAATCGGGCGCTGGACCGTGGCCCTACTATGATTGGGACTAGATCGACGTGAATTTGGTTTACGAATGGTGAGACCCGCGAAACGATCAATGCAATCCCCAATCCATTCAGAGCTATGACGAAGAACATAGCGTTTTGGGTACAATGTTACTGAACGAACTAGCAACACCCCAAGCAACGATCGAGCGCTAACAGTTGAGCAGAATGTCAGTCAACCCCTATCAGCCGCCCCCTCCGATTGCCGTGACGTCAATCGATCAAGATGACGAAGCAGTTCGTTTTTACACGACCGATTCGAATCTGCGTTTTGCTGAATCGCATTTCGTGCTGCGCCTGCATCCGCTGCGTCTGATCGTTGTTTCGCTGTTGCTGATTGCCGCTAGCAGCGTGGTGATGGTTTTTTCGCTGTTCTTCGGAAACTTCGTCTTTGGAGTCTCTTCGATCGCTGTGATGTTGATTTCGGCGCTAATCTATCTCGCTAGTGTCCATCGAACGAAGTTGAAACTGCGTCAACGCTGGTCCAATCACGGTCTGCAGGATGGCACCATCAGTTCCTTGGCCATCGCCGACGACAACATCGTGCTGAAGTCACCATCGGGCATCTTTCGATGGCCGATCGAATCGACCAAAACCTATCGAACTCGAAAAGGATTGATGGTTTCTCCCGAACCCATGTTGTGTTTGTTTATACCGAAGAAAAACCAATCGCCCGCGACGACTTATGACGCATTGCAAACGCGACTGGGCAAATAGGCTAGCCGCCGGTCTCTAGCCATTGCAGCGCATCATCGCCCACCAAAGGCTGATCACAAACGAAGCCCTGGCAGCAATAGATTGTTGGTTTTCCACCAACAGGCTTGCGATCGTGATTGAGCGATACGACGTTTGAATCGGGCTCGCCGACAACCCAGGACGTTATCGTATTCGGCCGATAACGCATGAAGTATCGCGGGCGCAACTGTTCCATTGTCTGCTGATCTGGTACCGCCAAAACAATCTGCTGGCCATCGCTGCCAAATCGGTCAAGCACCGAAAGCAACCCACCGCAGGCGGCTGATTGCTGCTCGAGCACGCCGGATGCTGCTGTTAACGTTCGCTCGACAGATTTGTGATAATCGGCGCGGTCACACAACTGCGAAAGACGCAGCAACCCCATCGCAGCCGATGCGTTACCGCTAATCAAGCTTCCGTCATGCCAATCCTTGTTGCGTGTGATCAACACTTCGGCGTCGGCGGCGGTATAGAAAAAGCCGCCATTTTCGCTGTCTTCGAAATGCCTGACTAGCAAATCGGCCAAGTTCAGGGAAGTCTGGATCCAGCGTTGGTCGCCGGTCGCTTCGAATAGTGAAATGAAGGCTTCGATCGTGTAGGCGTAGTCATCCAAATAAGCATCTAGATGCGATCGGCCATGCCGAAACGCGTGCAACAATCGACCGTCGGCGCGAGTCATCCGTTTCAGAATAAACTCTGCTGCTCGCTGCGCGGCCGCGATGTAACGCGAGTCATTCAGCACAGATCCACCAATCGCTAACGCCTTGATAGCCAGCGAATTCCAGGCGGTCAAAACTTTGTCGTCGCGTCCTGGACGGATGCGCTGTTCCCGAGCCCGTCTTAGCGTTTCCCGATCATCAACGAACTCGTGCGCGTCGATCGATCGGGGCAGATTTGGAATACTGCTGCCTTCGAAATTTCCGGTCGCTGTGATGTCGTAGGCTTTACAAAATAGCTTTGCTCGCTCCGTTCCCAGAATTCGTTCGACTTCGCCGGGCTTCCAAACGTAAAATTTACCTTCAACGCCTTCGCTATCGGCGTCTTCACTACAGTGAAATCCGCCAGCTTCGTCGCTCATGTCGCGAATCAGATAGTCGAATATCTCTTTGGCCACCAGAGCATGTCGTCCATTTCCGGTCGTTTGAAACGCGCGAGTGTAGATTTCGCCAAGCAGACTGTTGTCGTAAAGCATCTTTTCGAAATGCGGCACCAACCATTTGGCATCGACGCTGTACCTGGCAAAGCCGCCACCAATGTGATCGCGAATTCCGCCTGCAGCCATGCGATCGAGCGTGAACTGTGCCGCTTCGATCAGCTTCGGTTGTGACCGCGTCAGTCCACGCCGCAGTAGTAGATCCAAGTCCGTCGCATGAGGAAACTTGGGCGCGCCACCAAAACCGCCGTCGGTCGCGTCGAAGATGCTTATTAGAGTTTCGGTGGCGCCGCGAATCAGCGAATCATCGGGCACGGAGTCGCTAATTCCAACAGTACCCTCGGCCAATTTCCGCAGTGCCATCGTGATTTCTCCGGCATGCTTCTGAACTTCTTCGCGTCGGTTGCTCCAGGCATCAACCAGCGCGTCCAAGACTTGCGGAAATCCAGGCATTCCAAATTTCTGTATCGGTGGCCAATAGGTACCGGCGTAGAAGGGTTCCAGATCCTGATCCAGAAAGACGCTCATCGGCCAACCGCCGCGGCCTGTCATCACCTGAACCGCATTCATGTAGATCTGGTCGATATCCGGACGTTCTTCACGATCAACCTTGATGGACACAAAATGGTCGTTTAGAAACTTTGCGATCGCTTCATTTTCGAAGCTCTCATGCTCCATCACGTGACACCAATGACAGGCGGCGTAGCCAATCGACAGAAAGATTGGCCGATCTGTTTCGCGGGCCGCGGCAAATGCCTGTTCGCCCCAAGGATGCCAATCAACTGGGTTATCCTTGTGCTGCAACAGATAAGGACTGAGCGAATCGGCCAGGTGGTTCAAGGTTAAACGTCCAAATTCCGCACATCCAGCGAATGCTTTTCGATGAATTCGCGGCGCGGTTCGACTTTATCACCCATCAGCAGTCGGAACATCTCATCGGCGGTCCCGGCGTCGGTCAGGTTCACCTTTAACAGCGTCCGATTTGCCGGATCTAGCGTGGTTTCGCGTAGTTCTTCGGCGTTCATTTCGCCAAGACCCTTAAAGCGAGTGACTTGCAGTCCTCGTTCGCCGGCGGCTCGCACCTCGGGCAGCAAACCTCGCAGATCTTCCAGCGGACGGCGACTCTCTTCGCCACGCAACAGCTCAAATCGTGCTGTCGTCGCCCCTGTTCGTTCCACCGGAATCAGATCATCGACGCCAAACCCAAGTGCTTGCAGATCCTTAAGACCGCTGTTGATCGTGCGAACCTCGTGGAGCTCTGCCAAGTGAGCGAGCCGAGCGGTTCGCTCCTCTCTGGCCGCTTCATCAAGCACTTCATCAAGCACTTCATCCTCGTCCTGCTCTTCGTCCAGTGTCAGGCCATGCTCGTTTAAGTAGGTTTCGACTTCGTCTTGATTGTGAAACCAATGTTCAGACCCGCTGTGGGTCAACAAAAATGCTGGCAACTTGTTTGTGACTGGATCGATTCGAAGTGCGTGAGCGCGAAGACTAAAACCGTGTTGTTCAAGAGCAAGGATCGATTCCTCCATCGATGCGAGTGCGATGCAAAGCTCGCGCATCTTGTCGCCCTCGACGACCCTGCCATCTTCGGCCTCAAAAACGGTATCGGCGAGACCACGGTCCAGTAATTGCGATTTCATCTCCGTGTCAGACTGCACGTAGTAACGCTTCTTGCCATGCTGGACTCGGTACAACGGGGGTTGAGCCACATAGACGTGGCCGCGCGCGACCAACTCGTACATCTGTCGATAGAAGAAACAGAGCAACAGTGTTCGGATGTGGCTACCGTCTACGTCGGCATCGGTCATGATCACGATCTTGTTGTAACGACGCTTGCTGACATCTTGGTCGGCGCCGATTCCAGTCCCGATCGCTTGGATCATTGATTGGACTTCGGTGTTCTCCAACACCTTGGCTTCGCGACTCTTGTAGGCGTTGATGATCTTTCCACGCAGCGGCAAAATCGCTTGATACTGGCGCATCCGCCCACCTTCGGCCGAACCACCGGCCGAATCACCTTCGACCAAGTACAACTCACATTCTTCAGGATTCTTGCTGATACAGTCGCGCAGCTTGCCAGGCAGCCCGCCACCGCCCAGCGCATTCTTGCGCGTCCGCAACAGATCTTTCGCCTTGCGAGCCGCTTCCCGCGCTTCGGCGGCCAACAAACCTTTACGAACGATCGCCTGGGCCACTTTTGGGTTTTCTTCAAAATACTTGCTCAGCTGTTCGCCGACCCCACCACTGACAATGCCATCGACTTCGCTATTGCCAAGCTTTGTCTTGGTTTGTCCCTCAAATTGCGGATGGGGAACCCGCACACTGATGACTGCTGCAATCCCTTCACGAAAATCGTCGCCACCGGGCGCAGTTCCTTTGAACAGATTTTCCTTCTTGCCGTAATTGTTCAGGGTCCGCGTCAGCGCGCTGCGGAATCCGGAAACGTGGGTGCCCCCTTCGATCGTGTGAATATTGTTCACATACGATTGGACATTTTCTGTGTACTCGGTGCTGTACTGCATCGCAATTTCGTACTGCGTTCCATCTTTTTCACCGACGATATGAATCACCTCGCTATGCAGCGGATCGCTGGCGCGGTTGAGATGTTCGACGAATTCGACCAATCCCCGTTCATACAGGAATTCGGCACCCTCGCCGTTTCGTTCATCGTGAAAGTTGATTTGCACGCCGCTGTTCAGAAACGCCAGTTCCTGAAGTCGCTTGTAAAGCGTGTCGAAGTTGTACTTCAGGACGCTAAATATTTGGTTGTCCGGCTTGAAAGTCGTTTTGGTTCCGGTCTTCTTCGTCGCTCGCCCTTTACGAACGGGTCCGGTATGTACGCCCCGCTCGTACCCCTGAGTCCACGTGAAGCCATCGCGACTCACCTCGGCCTCGGCCCATTGGCTCAAGAAGTTGACGACAGTGACACCGACGCCGTGCAGACCACCGGAGGTTTGATAGGCACCTTTTTCGAACTTGCCGCCGAATTTCAGGACCGTCATCACGCCTTCCAGCGTTGTGACCTCACGTTCGAGTTCCTCGGAAAGCTGTTCGTGCAACGTTACGGGAATGCCACGACCGTCGTCTTCGACGCTGACACTGCCGTCGGTATGAACGGTCACGGAGACCGTCTTGGCAAACCCCGCCATCGCTTCGTCGATCGAATTGTTGACGACTTCATAGACCAAGTGATGCAATCCACGGGTAGCTGTATCACCGATGTACATCCCGGGCCGCTCGCGGACATGTTCCAAGTCCGAAAGATGCTGCAGGTCTTTGTCCGTGTATTCGGCATTGGCCGAGGGAATGGTCGACATCGAAATGTCGGCCTTGGATGCGTCGGTTGCGGTCGATTCCGCCTCGGAAGCTTCGCTCATGTAGACCTGCAAAAATAGCAATAAAAACGGGATTTCGCACGTCGCCGTGCATCCCCGAAAGTCTAGCTGATTTCGCTAGTTACCGCGATCCGGGATAGGCGCCATTTCGCCTCAAAACAGACCGCTTTTTGCGAAGAAAACCGACGTTCGTCCACTCATTTCCTAGGAATTCAATTGCGGCCCGAAATACGATCGCCAAACCGACTACGTACCCGATGGCATGACAAGTTTCGCTCGCCCGACCCTGGCTCCTATCCAATCAAAGTCGTAGCAAGAACGGGTCACGGCTTAGCCCACAAGACGCCACTGATGACCTTCAGGCACCCTGGGCAATGAATTTCCTGGGCAATGAATTTAGGATTCGATAGTCAAAGACATCAACGCCATCGTTGTTCGAACGACAAATTCGAGGTTTCGCTCACCGACCCGTTTCTAGCAGTTGGATTCGGATTTTTGCGCTCCCTGTGTGCCGAACTTTCTACGCCCAGGATGGTCGAAACGAGATGATCGCCCATTCTGAATCACAGGTCGTCTTTGTCTCTAGATGAATCGTTATCTCTGGAGGTAACCGTCCGACTGCACAGTTCGGTGCCCGACATCGTTGCGTAATACACGTTGCCGTGGACTGCATTCAGGGATTTCTGCCAATATTGGATTGCCAAATCCTCCTCTCCTGATCGGGCAAGCTTTCTGGCCAGAAAATAGTAATTGTACGATTGCGCTACGGCGTTCATTGACTCAATCTGTTCGGCAACCCTTTCAACCTCGGTGATATCAACGTCACTTGATTCAATCAGCTTGACTAAATCTAAAACAACCTTTTGGGGCGCTATCGAATCTTTCTCATTGGAATCGCTGCTAGATTTCTCACGCTTCCATTCGACAAGTCGTTCTTGGATGACTTCTTTCGCGTTGTCAAGAGTTCGAGCCGCTTTCTTCGTCTCGCCTTGTTCGATGTACAGGTCATGAAGTAATAGCGCGCCGCTATCGGTAAATTTTTTCCTGTGGATACGTTCGTAAATTGTCGTTGCTTGGTCAAGCTCGTCCTCCATGATCAGATAGCAAACATGAGGGAACGACCCTTTCCAAGCAGGTACTTGGAATTGCCGACGTGCCAGTTCTCTGGCCGATTCCACATCTCCGCGACCGGTTCGTCGACACCAAGAGTACCAATCCATTCCACTGCTGCTGGGATAGGATTGCGAAAGCGCTTTGATCCATTGCTGAGATTCATCCCATTCGGCCAGGCCTTCCAAGACATAACTGGCAACCTCCATGCTAATAGCCTGGTAGGTTTGGGCCGCCATCACTGCGTAATGCTTTGCGTCTCGCCAGCGTCCTTGGCTGATCAATCCGTTTGCCAAGATTCGCTGGACACCAGCATGCTCCAACCCGAGATCTTCGGTCTCCAAGTAGTCCAGTAACACTTGTTCCCACTCTTCCAACTGGTCGGTGGATTGATAATGCGCCGCCAGATCGCGTGCCGTTTCATAGGTCGGCAACAGATTCATGGACGCCTTGTAGCATCGCACTGCATTCTCTGAATCTTCTAGCGATTTGAATCGATCACCCATAAGGCGAAAGGAAATCGGATCTTCTTTCAGACTTTTTTCCCATTGATTCAGTTTTTCAACGGTTGGTTTTTTATCAGTCATGATCTGCCAGCGCACACCGATTTCGTGATTGGGTGAGGCTCTTACAAACTCATTTGCCACCATCAAACTTGGTGAATCGTTCGCATATCTGGTCTTCTCGAGCAAGCCTTGCATTGTGAAGTTCCGACTTGCTTTTGCTCGCTTGCTGCTCGGTACGCCTTTTGCCTCCTGAATGCGGTCGTAGTAGCGAAGCAGAAGTCCCATGTTGTAGCGCGGATCATGAAGATCCAAATTGCCAATCGTGTCGATGATTTCGCCAAATTCTCGAAAGCGATCGTATTGAAACGCTTCAATGACCGCGGAATATCGGTGTCCTTCGACGAGTGGTAACATGTCCTCCACGGTTTCTGCTTGTGACGACTCGACGGCGTTCGCTGAATCAACCAACAGGTTGGCAATCATCCCGAACTGTTCGTCTTCAATCAGCGTGGCGAGCGCGGACCAGGACAGATTGGACTCAAGATCGTTCTCGGCCTCCTTGCGCAGGCGCTTCGCTGCAAACCTCGGCAGCGGCGAAAAGGCTTCGAAAACTTTGTCCTTCGGAATGAACTCTTCACGCAAAATTCCTCGCAAACCAGGTTCGGTCAAGACCGAATCTGGAATGTCGATCACAGACGCCAAGCTGTTTCGAATGTTTTGGTCTAGAGCGGGTAGCGCCATATGGGCGCCGAATCGCTGAACCCCAAGATAACCGCCGCAACGAGCCATCATTTCATAGATACCGTATGCAGCCGGCGCGTCTTGCAATGCCTCTGTACCAGCCGACTTCATCCATTGCGGGATTCGATAAGCCGCAGTCTGCTGAAACCACAAAAACTGCGCCCAGGGTTTCAACGTCTCACTTTCCACGCCGATTTGTTTGACCGCTGCGCGATCACAATCCAAGTATGGCTGGATCAAACGTACCCACTGATCGGATTCCGAGGGATTGTCCAGTAGGGTTCTGTCTCGCACCGATTGAATTTTTGCAATGCCAGATCTGTGCGCGCAACCAAAGCTAACGCATAGGATTGGTGAATGCGAATACGGTCGTCGTCATCAGATTTGCGCAGCAAACGCCGACTATAGATCAATGACCTCGCCGCAAACACCTCGTAAGTCGAATTCCAATGGTGTTGGGTCAGTACGGATAGATTCGCATATCCACGACATAATCGCTCAAGGTGTGCCGCCGATTCACCTGAGGGGCGCATTGATCGATGAATGTCACGCAGCACGCCAAATTGAGTCGCGGCGTTGACGACCAGCAGACGTTTGTCCCACTCTTGGAGTTGCTGAGCGTCGGGCTCAGCGGCTGAATCGGCGATCCGCGTTTGCCGTTTCACACCAGCAGCCTTTAGCGCGTCTGCAAATTCATCTCGCGTAGCTTTTTCGAACTTGCTGGTCATCGGTGCATACATACTCGGACCTGGTGTGAACTTATAAGTCTCCTCCCACACAGGTTTGTCTTTCCATAAGCCCTTGGCTGGCGACTTGATCGAGGGATCTTCGATCTCAAACAGCTTTACCTGCCAACTGCGATTCATGCTGGCCCGTTCCAAAACTGCTAGATGCTTGACATTCTTCGTTGGTACGGTTTCGTACAAACTTCCATCGCGAACGACGACGCCCATTTCCTCCTGCGCGGCAATCACAAATGCCTGCCGAACCAACTCGCGCATCAATCGATAGCTGATTTGACTCTTGACCGAATGTTTGTAAGGAATGAACTCGGTGTGGAGGTAGACAATCTGAGGTTCATATTCAGCAGCCGCGACACTGACTGAAAAAGTTGAACACCAAGCAAATACGGCAAAGACAACAAGCAGGAACTTATGTCTGATCATGATGACCCCGTCAAATCAATTGGAATAATGATTCGTTTTGCGGTTTTTCGGATGGTTCTAGCCAAAACCTTGCGCGGCCTCGCAGAGAAGCTTGCTGGGTCTCAAGTTACTCAATACAGGATAGCAGACATAAATTCGCAATGTCCGGCGACAGTTCAGCGTTGCCTCCCAATACCGAAAGGCACGCGAGACCGGCGTCATGAATGGTGGCCGCAAAACAGCTTGGAAAACAGGCGAATCAAGCCGCGTGCGGACGAGACTTGCTGGCCATGACGACGACCGCACACCGTTGTCACAGTGCTGCAAACCCCGGTGCTGTAGCCTTGAGGAGCATCGGCGGCCAACAGTGCTAGCAGATCGATTGCCTATCATTCCTAACTTCAAGCCCAGTGGCTCAAAGGTGTCACTCGGCAGAAGATGTATCAGACAGAAAAGGTGGCTCGTTTTGGCCCGCAAACAGGGGCTGCTAAGACTTTTCTAAATACTTCTGATAGGCCGCCACAGCAAGCATGTCACAGCGTTCATTTTCCACGTGTCCAGCATGTCCTTTGACATGCTCGTAAAGCACCTGATGGGTCTGCATTAGCTCGTCCAACTGCTTCCAGAGTTCCACGTTCTTGACCGGCACCAGCTTGGATCCATCCTTCCGCTTCCAGCCTCGTGATTTCCAACCTGCCATCCAGCTTTTCATTCCCTGCAGGACATAGGTACTGTCGGCGTACAGCGTGACTTCACAGGGCTCCGAGAGTGCTTCCAGCCCACGAATCACCGCAGTCAATTCCATTTTGTTGTTGGTCGACTCGGGTTCGCCGTCGCTACGTTCAAGTTCCTTGCCAGTTTGTTTGCAGCGCAAAATGAACGCCCAGCCACCCGGTCCAGGGTTGCCGCTGCAAGCGCCATCGGTAAATAGGCTGACTTTCTTCATGCTTGACAACTTATGCTTTTGCTGTCGGCTTGGATACTGCTAGAATTACGGCCGTTACCACAGCCGGAGAATTTGGTCATGCGATCTCTCATTGCAACATTGTTGGCCGCCTACGCTTTTGCGTTTGCAGCGAGTGAAGCTTCGGCACAGCTGATTCAAACCACGGTTCCATTGCAGACGATCAATGACAGCTATGGGGAAAACATAGGCGTCCAATGGTCACTGAGCGGACCGAATTGGTTTGCTAATGCTGGTGGTAACGGACCTTTGTTGCCACCGTTCGGTGGTGTGCCAGGTGGGCTCTCGACCGGAATCGGATTTCGATCCGGAGGCGTGTCAGGAAATCTAGGTTTGACACTCGGTCAAACCAGTAGTCGATCAATCAACAGCACGTCGGCGTCGGTCACGACGATGGACGGCGTTCCCGGATTCATATCGTCTACCGTTACCCGACCCTTCGTGACAGGATTCACGCCCATCGTAGGTGACTATCCAAGAATGCCGGATCATGCGGCGACCATTGCCCGACAAGATCAGCAACAACTGGATCGCATTCGTCAGTCCGAATGGAATCTAAGAAACAAATCGCTGCAGAAGTACCTCAGTCGAGCCGAAAGAGCCGAGCAAGAGGGGAACAAGCGAATGGCCCGGGCCAACTACCGTCGAGCAATCGGTATCGCCGACGAACCGCTACGCAGTGAATTGAAGTTGCGACTGTCGGAAGTGATGAAGAGGAGTGCCGAGTAGTCGATCAAGCAAACCTACTTGCCACTCCGCTGGTCGGTTGCCATTGCGTCGAAACTAAACTTGATCGGTGGGCTCCAGTTCGTCGGCTTGTCTTTGACCTGAGCCGCCAACCAATTCAGCGCTGCGGTGTGGACGATCTCGTGGCCACCGTCAAAGACCGTGACGCGGATGTTTCCATCGGCACGGCGATAGATCGGTTGGTTGTCTCCATACAATGGATCGTGCGCCGCGTTGTTGGTGGCTTGAAGTTCCTCAGGAACTCGCCGGGTCTCGTAAAATCGTTGCAAACTCTGGCTGGAAAGCTTCGATTCGGTACCGACAGAGGCGTTCCAGGCCTGCAAGGAATGTGTAAATGGTACGCTACCCGTTCGACCGTCGTCGATACCATGGTTGATGTCGAGGGGAGGCAACGCGTCCGCCTTACCAAGCCAAATCAGGGGCGAACGATACTGCGCGTCCGCCAGGTGTTGATTGGACGCATCCGGCGGCCCACCCAGCGCCTGTTCAATCTGCTGCGCGTAATCATCGAACTGCGTTCCCTTGCATTGACGATGCCAAGCCGCGATGTCTGAAATGCCACACCACGCCGATACTCCCGCCCATAGTTTCGGCGCTCGGGCCGCCATCAACAGCGAAGCATGTCCACCACCAGACACGCCAACGCAATAGATTTCATCGGCATCAATATTGGTCTGACCCTTCACATGATCGACAGCGCTAACGATATCGGCGACCACCAAGTCGGATCCCAGCGCCTGGGCAGTCTTGTTGGAACCGCGAAAGTTCGGATAGACAAAGGCCCAACCGGCTTGCTGGCACCACCGCGCGTACTGTGGCTCTTTGCTTTGATAACTGCCCGACCATGTATGCAGCGCCACCAGCAAGGGCACCGGATCGCGGCTCTCTGGCGCCCAAAAGAGTGCTGGTTGCATCGTATCATCACCCGATGATCGATATTGAATCTGTCGAATGTCCACCGGATATCCTGGAACGTCTGCGCAAACGACGGTCGTAACAGCCAGGGCAACGTCTATCACCACGAGTCGTTGGATGGTAAGCAATCCGATCATTATCGATGCTCTCGTCTTGGCGGATGGTCTCGTCATTGCGATAGTCGGCTGTTTGTCAGATCAGTATAAAGATAGTGATCGCCCCGTTCACCGAGTCCGTTCGCCGAATCTCCGCCTCAGGCAATCCGCACGATGCACCTTCTTGCCACCGCGATCGAAGAAACACCGATCGAACCCGCCTCCGCAGGTGTGATGCTGTTGTTCGCCGCCATCATGATGGCGACCTATGTGGGGGTTGCTGTGGAACGGTTCCACAAAACCGTCGCGGCACTCTGCGGCGCAACCGTTTTGGTCATACTGAGCCTTGCCCTGGGGCTGTTTCAGTATCCGAAGCTCTATGACTTCTTGAAAGAAGATTTGAACATCTTCGGTGTGATTATCGGCACCGGCATCTTGGTCGATGTGGTTGGTAAGAGCGGACTTTTTCATTTTTTGAGCATGTGGATCGTTCGTCTGACCGGCGGTCGGGCGTCGTCTCTGTTTCTGACCCTGTGCGTGGTCACCTTCCTGTTTGTCGCTGTCCTAACCATCGTTCCGGCGATGTTGATTCTTAGTTCATTGGTCCTGGTCATTTGCCGGTCGCTGAACTACAAGCCGGTGCCGCTGTTGCTGGCCGTTGCGATTTGTGCCAATAGCGGAGCAATCGCCACTTTTGCCAGTGGTCTACCGAACATCATGATCGGCACGGCCGCGGAAATTCCGTATGTGCAATTTTTGCAAGTCTCTTTGCCCTACGCCGTCATCTCGCTGCTGATTGCAATCGTGCTGCTACGGTTCTTCTTCCGAAACGACTTGCCTTGGAAGCAATCAGCGGAGGAACAACAGGCGTTGCGGGAGCAAATCGAGTCGTTCGATCCATGGGCGTTGGTTGATGACCGTAAAGTATTGTTGCGAAGCGGACTGATTTTGTTGGGAACCGTGGTTGGCTTCGTCTTCGCGCAGCAGCTGGGTGTTGGAATGGATTTCATTGCGATGGTCGGCGCAACCGCCGCGCTATTGTTCGCGGGCAAAGGTGTGGAAGATGCCATCCACAAAGTGAATTGGACGGTGATCCTGTTCTTCATGGGACTGTTCATCATCATCGGCTGCGTCAAGCAAACAGGTGCCTTAGCCTGGGTTGCTGAGCAGGTCATTGTCCTGTCGGACAACCGAATGGTTTTGTTGATTCCATTGATGGGTACGTTTTCGGCAATTGCCAGTTCCATCGTTGACAACATTCCCGTCGCCGCCACGTTGATTCCCATCGTGCAAGACATTTCCGGCGATGCGGTTCCCGCTGAACCGCTATGGTGGACCTTGATCATTTGCTGCAATCTAGGTGGAAACGGCACACCAATCGGTTCCATTTCTTGTGTGATTGCGATCTATGCACTCAAACGAGAAGCGAATGAGCATGTGAGTTGGGGCACATTTCTTAAACTGGGCGGTTCGATCATGGCGATCCAAGTCGCTGGCGCGATTTTGTACATTCTGTTGATTCACAGCCAAGGCTGGTTACCGGAGCTGATTAGTCATGGGCATTGATTCAGAATCTTCCGATTTGGACCGTGACGTCGATGCGTCGATGCGAATGTTCGAAAAGTCCAAAGTTGGTCCTGCCGCCACCATTACACCACTGAAACCAGCCAAGGTCCTGCTGGTATTGGACGGTTCTTCACAAGACGACACCGGATCAAAGGCGGCGAATCATCTGCAAGGCCGGTTCCAAACGGAAACGATGATTCTCGACGGCCGCGACAAAGCGGCTGGGGACAACACCGACCTGGCGACTGTTCGCGCGGCCGAAATCCCCAACTCGACGCCAATTCAGCGAGCATCAGGAGAATCCTACGAAGTAATCCTGGCTGCGATTGACCAGCAGCAAGTTGACTTTGTGATCGTCCCCTGCCCCTTTGGTCGGTCCTTGGATCACATTGGTGTCGATTCGGCTGGGACGGTCATTGATGTCTTGTTGTCGCGGTGTCCGATACCGATGTTGGTCATTCGGCGCGACGACCAGCACTTGGTGGAATCGATCGATGATGTTTGCATGGTTGTCGGCGGTGAATGCGATATGCAATCGCGAGCGGCGGCCTGGGTGTTTGGCCTGGCGAGCAAGTCAGCCACGGTGACGCTGAACTTGGTGATCGAAAAAGAAAACTACGAAAACATGCGTTCCATTGTTGAAGCGCTGCACCCCGAAGAGACGCTTCAGCCAGAACAATTCAGTGCAGCGCTGGCTAAAACGCACGAATCGCTGCATGGTTCGATGGCGAAGACAGCGTCCAAGTTGGGCATGAAATACCGACTGCGACCGGTCGCCGGCGAAGTCGCCCCGCCGAATCCGCTGAACGAATCCAGCAAACTGTTGTTAGTGATGCCGTTGGAAGTCGATGATCGCTATGGCCAAGGATTCGTGCACGATCGCATCCGCCGCAGTCCACACCCAGTCCTGGTTGTTCCAGGACACGTTCCGCTATGACTTCGTTTGCGGTCGAACCGATCTATGGATCTGTAGCACTGGCAGTGATCGCTGCCGCAGCAACGTTCGCTGTCATTCTATGGGTTGCACCGCCCACCGAAAGTCTCACGCAGCGACGCTGGCTGATCGGTTTGCGGGCCACCGCCGCACTCGCGTTGTTGTTGGCGCTCTTTCGCCCAACCCTCGTACGCACCGACAACCGGCCGGCCGATGCAGCCCTGATCGTCGCGGTCGACACCTCGAAAAGCATGACGTTGCCTGCTGGAAATGGGAGTGATCGCTGGACAGTCCAGACGAAAGTATGGCAAACCCTGGCGGGAGAACTGATCGACATGGATCCATCCTTGGATGTCCGCCTGATCTCCTACGATCAATCCGTGCGCTCGATCGAAGCACAGCCAGATTCGTTGAACAATTTGGCGCCAAACGGGGAACTAACCGATTTAGCCGCCGCCGGCTTGGCTGCGGTTCAAGCCGCCGAAGGTCAACCGATAGCTGGGATCGTAATGATGGGCGACGGCACACAGACCGCTCCGCAAAAAGGGTCCGGCATTGCACGCGTTGCCGAAACGCTCGATTCGCTGGGCGTTCCGTTTTGGACTGTTCCGATTGGTCCTGCTGGCGGTCAATCGTCCTCACGCGACGTAGCCATCGACTCACTACAGGAAAGTTACCAACTGTTTGCCGGCAATGACGTTGACATTCAGTTCCAGGTACGTGCTCGCGGATTGGTCGGCGTTGACATACCGGTCCGCTTGTCATGGATCGCGAGTGATGGATCGACAACTGAAGTCGCTGAACGAATGGTTGCCGTCACCAAATCTGATCAGGTTACGCCACTGACAATCCCACTTACCGCACCAGAGCCGGGCACCTATCGACTGCGCGTTGAATCATTGCGCCAAGACGGCGAATTGGTCATCACCAACAATGTGCAAACCGCATTTGTGGATGTCCGTGAAGGTGGCGGCCGCATCCTGTACTTAGAAGGATCGCTTCGCTATGAGCAAACCCTACTGCGGAGATCGCTACGTCGCTTTCAAGATCTTGATTTGACCTTTCTCCCCCTCCTCAAAGATAATTCGCGCCGTTGGCCGATCGATTTGGGCGACGTGTTTCAGCCCGGCAAATTCGACGTCTACATCATTGGGGACCTGGATGCGACCGCGATCGGCAACGAACAATTGGATGAATTGTCGGCCGCCATCGCTGACGGAGCCGCCTTGATCACGCTGGGCGGCTTTCAAACTTATGGTGCGGGTGGGTATGCAAATTCGCCGCTTGCCGATGTGATTCCTGTCCAAATGGATGCGTCGCGCCGGCAGTCGATCGACACCGCAACGGCCAATCGAAAAGATCAAGTATCCGACGCTATATCGATTCAGTTGGCTCGCCGCCATCCGATCACAGATCTTGGCGGTGATGATCCGGCCAAAACGTGGACCCAACTGCCGAAGCTTGTGGGAGCCAATCGTTTGATCGGCGCGAAAGTTTCCCCGGGTGTCGAGGTCTTGTTGGAAACCTCAGACCAACAACCATTGCTGGTGGTTGGCCAGTACGGACGTGGTCGCACGGCAGCGTTAGCATTCGATTCCACCTGGCGATGGTGGCGCGGTGGACAAAGTGACGCGCATCGCCGATTCTGGCGACAACTGATTCTTTGGCTGTTGTCACGGGAAGAAACCGGCGATGACATCGTGATCGAAATGGACTCGCGGCGATTCCCCGGCAACAGTCCCCCAGAATTCACCGCCAGCATTCAATCGATCGGCGACTCAGCGATTGAAACAGATTTGGTCGCCGAGCTGGTTGACGAATCGGGAAGCATTGCGCCATTGGCTGTCACCAGGCTGCAAAGCGGAAAGGGAATTCGCGGCACTTTGCCGAAGACGAAACCTGGGTTCTATAAACTGAGAGTTCGTTCAGAGAATGGTTCGAAAACGCTACAGGCCCAAGAGCTGGGATTTCAGTCCGTCGACGAAAGTCGCGAGTTGGCCAGTCCCATGGCTGATCCCGTCTTGTTGAAACAACTGGCCGGCATGACGGCCGATCACGGTGGAGCCGCTTTCGCCCCTGATGAAATCGGTACTTTGATTGAAACAATCAAACAACGGCGCCGATCTGCCGAGACCCCGATCGTCGAGAAATTTCGCATGGGCGACGGACCACGAAGCGGATGGATCTTGTTCACACTGTTTGCGGGAGCATTGTCGGTCGAATGGTTTCTGCGCCGCCGATGGGGATTGGCATAGAGTGGCTTGGCATAGAGCCGTTCGAAACTTGAAGTCTGTCAACTCTGCTGTCTGCGATCCTGTCCGCGCTTTGCCTGCGGGAGAGGAAACCAGGGTTATTTCCGATTCCTCCGCAACTGACCACATGCCGCATCGATCTCGCTACCTTTTCGCTGGCGGAATTTTACATTGACTCCGCCCGCTTCTAGCGTCTTTCGAAAATCCGCGATCGATTTCTTGCCGGGCGTTACATAGGGTAGTCCTTCCACCGGGTTATAAGGAATTACATTTAGCATCGCGGTTCGGCCCTTGAGTAGTTTCACGAGCTGCCTTGCTTCGTCTTCGGAGTCGTTGATGCCACCCAGCAAGACATACTCGAAGGTCAAGCGTCGGCCACTCGAATCGAAGTACCGATCCGCCGCATCCAGAATCGCCTGGACGCCGATTTTATCGTTGACGGGAACCAACTGGCTCCGCAATTGATCATTTGGCGCATGCAGACTTACCGCCAGAGTTGTATGGCACCTTGTTGGCGGCCAAACGGTCGATCGCCGGAGGCAGCCCAACGGTGCTGATCGTGATTCGCCGCGGACTGATGCCCAGTCCGTCGCCGCTACGAGCTATCTCTAACGCACCCAAAACGCGTTCCAAGTTTGCAAGCGGCTCCCCCATGCCCATCATCACAATATGACTCAGTCGCTCGTCCGGTTCCAAACGAGCCTGCAACAACAACATCTGTTCCAAGATTTCGCCCGTTGTCAGATTACGATCGACGCCGTCCAGACCACTGGCACAAAAGACGCATCCCATCGCACAGCCAACTTGGCTACTGACACAAATGCTTCGACGCGCCCCGTCACGTAGCAAGACACATTCGACTTCACCGCCATCGGGAAGTTGAACCAACAATTTGTCGGTACCATCCTTGGACTCAACCGCTTTCGCAACCTGGGTGACTCGTAGTCGAAACGACTCGGACAACGCTGTTCGCAGCGATTTGGGCAGATCGCTCATCTGGTCAAAATCAGTCGCCCGACGCTGAAACACCCAATGAAAAATCTGTCCGGCGCGAAACGGCTTTTGATCGTGCTGTAACAACCACTGCTCAAGTTGGTCGGACGACAGGTCCAGCAGATGCCGGCGACCGTCATCGGGAGCCCCCGAGATCAGTTCGGCATTCGATTCGACAACGGGCAGCTTCATCAAGCGTTAGGCCAATTTTGACGATTCTCGTGACACCAACAAGAATCGCATAACGTGTAGATTAAGCGTACTAGCAACACACAACCCAACGAGTGTAACACCCCAATGTCAAATACCGAAGTGAACAGCGACGCCGCGCTCGAACGATTCTTGACGATCACCCAGATTCCTGGGCGAAGCGGCGAAGAAGCAGATGTGGCCGCGAAAATTGTCCAATTGCTCAGGGAAGCCGGCGTCGATGATTCGCAAATCAGCTTTGACGGGGCCGAGCAGCGGACTCGGCTGGAGGGCAACTGTGGAAACTTGATCGTCACCCTGGCCGGCTGTGGTTCGGGGCCACGAACGTTGCTCTCGGCCCATATGGATACGGTTCCGATCTGTGTTGGCAGCCAACCCGTTGTCGACGGCGACGAAGTCTACAGCAGTGCGCCAACTGGATTGGGTGCCGACGACCGGGCCGGTTGCGGTGCGATCCTGACCGCGGTCTTCGAGCGACTGAACCGTGGCGATGAACGTTTTCCGCCAGCTGTGATCAGCTTCTTAGTTCAGGAGGAAATCGGCCTTGAAGGCGCCAAAGCGCTGGACGTATCAAAAGTTGGCAAAGTCGATCGCGCCTTCAACTTCGACGGCGGCACGGTGGAGAAACTTACCATCGGCGCTATCGGCGGCGAACGAATGTCGATCAAAGTGACCGGAATCCCGGCCCATGCCGGGGTTGCACCCGAAAGCGGGGTTAGCGCGATCGTGATCGCCTCGCGAGCGATCGCCGACCTCGATACTCGAGGCTGGTTGGGAAAAGTGCTGCAGGGAGATCAAGCAGGTACTGCCAACATTGGGGTGATCGACGGCGGCGATGCTACAAACGTCATCACGCCTGAAGTCGATCTTCGCGCCGAGGCTCGTAGCCACAGCGCCGAATTTCGCTCGCAGATCGTAGGCCAAATCCGCAGCGCATTTGAGAAAGCGGCTGCCGATGTCACCAACGTGTCGGGCCAAGCCGGCAACGTGGAATTCGAATCGCACGTGGATTACGAATCGTTCCGGTTACCCGACGACCATCCATCCATTGCTGCAAGCGAAACTGCTGTTCGCCTGATTGGCCGCAAACCCTATGCCGAAATTTCTAACGGAGGACTCGACGCGAATTGGTTGTACCTGCACGGAATCAACGCAGTCACGATCGGTTGTGGCCAACGCAACATACATACCGCCGACGAGCGGCTTGTCATTGCTGACTACCTGGACGCCTGTCGCATTGCCAGTTGGTTGATCACAGACGGAGCCAATGATGAATGATGATGACCATTTGTGCCTGTGCTTTCACGTCACCAAGCGAAAAGTAGTTCAGTACATCCGAGTCAACAAGCCGACGGTTGCCAGCCAACTTTCGCAGTGTTACGGGGCAGGAACGGGCTGTGGCTGGTGCCGGCCATACCTGCAGCGACTGATGGAACAAGCCAATCCCGAATCGATCGAGCTGCCCGATCGTGAGTCTTACGCAGCGGATCGCAAAGAGTACCGCGAACGAATTCGCGAAAAGAAGAAACGCTAGGTCAATGCGAAATCCCGCTCAAATTCAATCCAACGACGCCTGCGATCAACAAGATGAACGAAACGATCTTCGCGGCGTTTATGTTGTCGCCAAAGAAGACGACGCCAACGATCGCCAACAACGCCACACCCAAACCAGACCAGGTCGCGTACAACGTTCCTAGCGAGAAATGCTTCATGCACTGCCCCAAGAATGCGAAACATAGTGTGTAAAGAAGAACAACGGCGATTCCATACTTGGCGGTGTGTGGACTTTCCTGGGACGCCAACTTCAAGCTGGTCGTACCAAGAATCTCACAGGTAATTGATAGTACAAGCCAAAGCCATCTCATATCTCTTCACCGAACCTTTCGCATACCGTACATGTCTTAATCCGCAGCCAGAACCAAAGTGTTCCTTGGAACCAGCCGTTTGCCAAGGTGATCGTGCAATGACGATTCGAATGCTTCAAGTCGATGCCTTCACAGATCAGCCCTTTGGCGGTAATCCCGCCGCCGTCTGTCTGCTGTCGAAACCAACTGCCAGCGATTGGATGCAGGCTGTGGCCGGCGAAATGAATCTGTCGGAAACTGCATTCGTGTGGCCGATCGAAAACGGATACAGCCTGCGCTGGTTTACGCCACAAGTCGAGGTTGATTTGTGCGGCCACGCGACGATCGCGGCCGCACACGCGATGTGGACCGAAGATTTGATTTCAGACACGCATCCGATCTACTTTCAGACCAAAAGTGGCAAGCTAGCGGCAACACGGGCCGGCAACCTCATCAAGCTCGACTTTCCATCGACGCCGCCGACCCAGTGCGAACCCGTCAAAGAACTGAAGGAATCGCTTGGGATCAACCCTTCATTCGTCGGCAAAACGAAATTTGATTCATTTGTCGTCGTAGACTCGGAGGAGATTGTTCGATCGCTGGAACCAGACTTTCGAAAGTTGGCGGATGTTGCATCACGGGGAATCATCGTTACCAGTCAATCCGCATCAGACGACTTCGATTTTGTCTCGCGGTTCTTTGCCCCAGCAGCCGGAATCGATGAAGACCCGGTTACCGGGTCCGCTCATTGTGCCCTGGCCCCTTATTGGTCGGGCATACTCGGCAAAACGTCGTTGACCGGGTATCAAGCTTCACGGCGCGGGGGAACCGTCCATGTCAGTCATCGGGGAGATCGAGTCATCCTGGGCGGTCAAGCCGTGACCGTGTTGCGCGGTGCGCTGAGTGCTGAAGCTCGTCCGTACAGGTTCCGACTCGCATATTGCCGTTGATCAGGACACAAATGTCACCGAACTCTTTGTTCTCGGAAAATCGCTTACGTCGTTTCGTCCTTGGCCGAACCGGTCGCGCAGTACAAGACCAGCGTCGGTTAGCATGGATTCATTCTCCTGTGACGAATTTGAGCCCAGAAGTCGAGTCGGGAACGACTAACTTGCAGTTGCCGTAACAGCCCTTCTCGCCTTGACACTTTCCAGACGCCGACAACAAACGCCCATCGGGAATCCCAACGATCCCCAGCGAGCAGTCAAACTCGTAGCGTCCCAGCATGTTGAATTCGGCATCGGTGACCAACAAAATCTTTGGTGTGCCATAGCAACCAAACCACCAACGGTCATGGGCAAAGGTTGCTGTTTGAATACCAAGGCGAGTTTGACCACTTTTCACAAGACGCTTTTGCACGAACTCGAAATTCTGGTCATATTCGTAAATGTAGTTTTCCTGAATGTCGCCCGGCAAACCGCCGACGACGAAAAATTGGTCGTCACGAATACCGATGCCGCCTGCGCCATGGAAAACTTGTTGGATCTCATGGCGGGCAATCTCGTCAAGTGAATCGGCGTCATAGATATAGACCCACGAATCAGCGTTGCCCTGCGGGTCATTAAACTTGCCAAGATTGACGGCAACGAACAGCTTGCCGTCATCGCAACACAAATCGCCATGGTGATTGACAACAGGAATCTTCTTGATCAGCCGGCCATTGAGATCTGTTTTGACCAACGTTGTGGTAAAGCTCCAGTAGATCGCTTCGTCATCAACGCAGACGCCTTGTAAGATGGCGCGGATACGATCCCTCGCACATCACATCGCGATAAAGCGTCGCTGTTGTGGTCGCATCAGTCTGTGCCTGTAGATGTGGCACGCAGCATAGGATCGTCAAGAGGAACAGGATGGCACGCTTCATTCATCACCTTTCGTAGTTCGCGACTGTCTATCAAATCTCGAATCGTATTAGGGCGAATCCAGAACCCGAATCGGCTTGCGCTGATCGCCATTCAATTCAACGGCGACATAAGTAACTTCCGCCTCAGTCAAGTTTTGCAACCGGCCATCGCGTTCCGATTCCACTTCAACATGAACGGTAATCGAAGTATTGCCAATGCGAACCAGGCGTGTCCAGAAGCTTAGCAAGTCGCCCACAAACACCGGGCGATGGAATTCGACGCTATTCATGCCGACCGTGACAAGTGGCTTTGCCTTGGAGCCACGTTTGCGGATCTCGTGATTTGCCCCAACGGCCGCAGCCAAATCGATTTGACTAAGAATCACGCCACCAAAAATCGAGCCCTGAGAATTTGTATCTCGCGGCATCAAAACGACTCGCAATGCCATGTATCGGTCGTCGTCGGTTTGGTCAGGCATCGAGAGGGTATCTAAAAAATGAATGCTCAGTGAAGTGGCCTACTCGGCATCGACGGAGGCCGTCCTTAGGATACCCGCATTCGTGCCTGCCCGCTGTCTGGACTATTCGATTATGAAGATTCTGTTTTTGCACGGTTGGAATTCAGTGCCCGGTGGCCGCAAACCAACTTTCCTAGTCGAACATGGTCACGAAGTTGCGAATCCGGCTTTGCCTGACGACGATTTCCCCGAATCGGTACGGATCGCTGAGTCCGCGTTCGACCAACACCAGCCTGATGTCGTCGTCGGCTCTTCACGCGGTGGCGCTGTAGCGGTGAACATGCACAGTGACAACACGCCATTGGTATTGCTGTGCCCGGCCTGGACACACTGGGGGACGGCGACAACGATCAAAGCAAACAGCGTGATTCTGCATTCACGCCGCGACGACGTGATTCCCTTCGCAGATTCCGTGCAGCTTATTGCTAACAGTGGACTGCCACCGGAGACGTTGATCGACGTCGGCACAGATCACCGATTGGCGGATCCAGAACCTTTGCAAGCGATGTTGGCAGCCTGTGAGCGACTCGCCGGTCCATGAGAATCGTCGTACGTCGGCGAGCATTTGCCCAAAACTTTTCGTTCGTCAGCGCGAATGCCGCCGATTCGCGGAACGATGCCCCTCGCATGGTCCGATTCGAAGGCTCATGTGCTATCGCAACGGCCTCGTCAACGATGGGATGATTTATCGAGCGGCGCGTGCAGGTGATCTTGCACCAGGAATTGGTCGTCAAGCATGCTGTTGGTCAAAGAGTCGGGCAATCGAGGAACAATCTGGTTGCGAATCGTTCGCCAAAACGCGTTTCCTCCTTGCGCTATACGCCCGAACCTAAGCGAGCCGTCAACAAATGCCTTGGTCCGCGCGTATCGGTGTTGCTGATAAACCTCAAATGCAGTTGTCGGATCGTCGCCAGAACCAATCGCGCGCGTAAGGACGATGGCGTCCTCGATTGCTTGGGCACCACCCTGGCCAAAGTTTGGTGTCATTGGATGGGCAGCGTCCCCAAGCAAAGTCACCGGTCCGCGCGACCAGGGGTATATCGGTTTACGATCGCTGACTTCATTGAACGCGATCTCTGATTCTGGCGTGCACTCCAGCAATGCGGAAACCGGATCAGGCCATTTGGAAAACTCAGCTTTCCAATTTTCGTCGGGCGCTGGCGGTCGGCTGTGGTTTTTGTTGCGAACCAGTAGACCTTGTCTTGACTGCAGGGCATAAAACCACAGCGAGCACCACTACCCCACCATTCGTTCATGTTGTCGATCGATGAGACAAGTTTCCGATCGGTGACGATCCCACGCCAGCAAACGTAGCCGGAGTACCGAACAGGGTGCTTACCGAATAATTCGGATCGCACTCTGGAACGGATTCCGTCGGCGCCGATCAAAGCATCGCAGTGCAATTGATCAGAGGTCGTGTTTACGGATACGGCCTGTGATTCGATCTGAAAAGTAGCGACCGGCGAGTCGAATCGAATTTCCGCACCCGCCTCGATCGCTGCGCCGCACAACAAGTCAAATAGATCAGCGCGGTGGATCGTGTGGGGAAGGTATCCGTATCGCTCGACGTACGGAGAAAAATCCATCGAGCGAACTAGTCGGCCATCGCTGAATCGGAGTTGGGCAACCGACGCCGCGCATCCACGATCGACGATCGATTGATCTAAATCCAACGTAGCCAAGGCCTGCATGGCGTTGGGCTGCAGACTGATCCCCGCGCCGACGGCTTCGGTTCGGTCGCCTGTTCCAGAATCCGAACATTGTGCCCGTGCCGCGCCAGTCCAATCGCGGCTGTCAGCCCGCCGATTCCGTGCCGACGATGACGATGTTCAAAGCCATGTTTGCTTGGACTCACGTTGGAAGTTTCGAATCTAGGCAGCATATTAGATTCGCCATTGTTCCGCAGGTGGTATTGAATGTTGAACGAACAGCGATGATCGTCGCTCTTATCCGCTGATTCTCCAGAGATAGCGAGCGTGTCTTAGTCGCTCGGCCAACCGATCAAAGGGCGATCGCTGAACCCGTTGAACTGCTGGAAGAGTGCCGATTTTGCCATCTCCATTCGTATTGCTACCGCATCTGATCCGCCGAAGAATGTGATATCACGATTCGTCGGTGCAACTTGGAAACGCGCTGCCTACGCGTAGCTTACTCCGATCTCGGCAAGCCACCGCTCAAGCGTTTGCATATTGCCGACTGTATCCTCCCAGGATACGGCCGGCGCGGCGGTCTGGCGCATTGATACCAGCGGCAACAACGTCCGCTTCGTAGCTGAACAGATCTCGGTCCGCTTCAACAGTGATCACTTGGGGGTCGGCGCCGTGTTTCTGCAAAATCAGCGTGGACGATGGAATGGGCGTATCCAGAGGCAGCGGCTTTGCGCGCTGCGGCAGGGGCTAGACGGCAGCCAAGGATCGGGAATGGTGAGCATCCCGCCGGTGCCGTGGATGACAGTGATGCTGGGAATTTCGCAGCTGATCGCAGTCGATACTTCGGCAAGAACGTCATTCTCGAACCGGAGGGTCGCGGTGGTGTAATGATCAACACCAGAAGGGCCGACGACGCCGGTTGCTTTGAGTTCGACAGGGTTCAAGAAAGGCTTGCCTGACGCGGCGCCGGCGATCAAACGCACCATCGATGTGGGGTAACAACCGACGTCAAGAATCCCGCCGCCGCCGAGATCCTTGTTGTAGACTCGCGAGCGTTCGTCATAGGGCGAATCGTAGCCAAATTCGGATCGAATCACCCGCACGTCGCCGATCGCGCCGGACTGGATCAGCTCCACCATTCTGGCGATCTGTGGGTGGCAACGATACATAAAAGCTTCCATCAGAAAGACGTCGTTCCGGCGCGTCGCTTCGAGCATCGTCTGCACTTCGGTCGTGTTCATTGCGATCGGTTTTTCGACCAAGATGTGTTTGCCCGCGTTGGCGGCCATCACGACCAGGTCGAGGTGCGCGGATGGATCGTCGCAATGTAAACCGTATCAATCTCATCATCAGCCAGCAGATCTTCGTAGCAGCTATAGCGTTTGGGCACATCAAACAAATCTGCTAACGCGTTGGCTCTGCCCTTTGAACGACTGGCGATCGCCATCAGCTGACCTGTTTTCGAAAAACGCAATCCGTTTGCGAAAACGCGAGCAATGTTGCCCGATCCGATAATTCCCCACTTGAGCATGTTGTTCTCCTGTGCCTTTGAATCGACAGTTGTAATGTGTCTGCTCTGTTGAAGGGATAGATCGTCGGCGACGCCCACCAGCTGTTGACACGAAAGGTATTCAGGGAACAGGTCGCCTGCTCGTGATCAGGGCAGTGAAATGGATGCAGGCAGGTGCTCGGCTCGCGACATAGCCAAGATCGGAAAACGGGGGCTGACGGTGACAAGAATCGATCGATTTTGATCGAATTCGAATGGATTCAAGGTTCGGACTCAAGCCGGCCTGGCCACGAAACGTGACCGCAGGTCAGCGATGCTGTGAACTCAGTAAGTGCCATGATCACAACAGCAAAAAGCCGCTGGCGTTTAGACCAGCGGCTTTTCGGTTTGAGTGGAGGATAACGGACTTGAACCGATGACCTACGCGCTGCCAGCGCGTTGCTCTCCCAACTGAGCTAATCCCCCGTATGTCTAGAAACTAGCACGTTGATTTCGCCGGCGTCAAGTACAGGCCCTGACCTGCCCTCAACGATTGGCGATCGACGTCCGCATCGGTTACCTTTGCGTTTTCTACCGAACATCCGCATCAAGGGGTAATGATGATTGCCTACGCCGTCCTGATCATTCCAGTCCTTCTGGGAATGGTGGCAGATTCGACTGACTATCTGCCTGCCAAAATGGGTGTCCCCTTGTCCTGCGCGTTGATCGTGATCGGAATCTATCTGATCGGCAAACCGCGTCACAAAGACCTGTTTTGGCTCGTCGCCGCTTTCGTATTCTCGGCACTTGGCGACTACTTTCTGTCCAACAAGCGAGACAATGAATCGTATTTCGTGATCGGCATCGCGTTGTACTTTCTAGCGCATTTTGGGTACCTGTCCTTCGCGCTTTGCAATGGCCGGATCAGTTGGGTGACGCTCGCAGTGTTGTTGGCCGGTTACCTGCCGTACTACGTTCTGAAACTCGGACCGGCGATTGACGACAGTGTATTGTTGACTGCGGTGCTGCTGTACCTGTTGATCTCGTGTGTTGCTGTGGCTTCAGGGTTTGGTCTGAGTTGGACCGGGTGGATGAAATGGTCGTTCGTGTTTGGGATCTGCATGATTCTGTTGTCGGATACCGCGATATCTTTCAACGAATTCCTAAAGTACCGAGAATGGAACCGCATCATCTTGCCGACCTACTATATTGCGCATATCACGATCACGGCGGCAGTACTGAGTCGATGCAAGGGAGCCGCAAATGTTGAGGATTAGCGTTTCGTGTTCATTCTTGTTGACCGTTGCGTTGACAGTGGTTCCATCGAATGGCGATGAACCCTATCGGTTGGCGACCTTTTCGGCTGACGTGACGATCCCCTTGAATCATCGCTGTATGGGTCTGCTACCGACGAAGTCAAACAAAATTGTTGATCCACTTTATGCGCATGGCTTCGTGCTGTTGAGCGACGAACAGCCGATCGTACTATGTGCAGTCGACTGGTGCGAAATTCGCAACGGAGCCTACGACCAATGGCGCGATGCATTGGCCAAAGCTGCCAGAACATCGCGGCAACGAGTATTGGTCACTTCGCTGCACCAGCATGACGCGCCAGTCACCGACTCAGGCGCGGCAGCCTTGTTACGATCCGTGGGACTGAACGGTGAACTCTATGACGAAGCGTTTCACGATCGCACGGTCACTCAAGTTGCCACCGCTGTAAAGAATAGCCTGGCTGATGCGCAAACCATTACCCAAATTGGTTTAGGCCAAGCCCAAGTGGAAGAGGTTGCCTCGAATCGCCGAATTGCTTACCCCGACGGACGCGTTTCGTATGATCGAGGCAGTCGCAGTGGTGGCCAAGAATTTCTGGCCAATGCCCCCGAAGGCTTGATTGATCCGTTTCTAAAAACGATCAGCTTCTGGAACGAAGACAAACCAATTGCGGCGCTGCACGCCTATGCCACCCACCCGATGAGTTACTACGGAGGGGGCGGGGTCACCTCCGATTTCGTCGGCCTGGCGCGAGAGCGACGTCGACGCGATGACTTTAAGATCGCACAGATCTATGTCTCCGGTTGCAGTGGCGATATCACCGCTGGCAAATTCAACGACGGATCACCCGAGATGCGAACGGAGTTGACCGACCGTATGTACCGAGCCATGGTCACCGCCTGGGAACAGACAAAGCGAGTTCCGCTGACGGAAGTTGCCTTTCGCAGTACAGAGCTGGACCTGGAGTATCATCCCAATCCCACGCTGGTGCAGCGAGTATTGCAAAAAAAACTGCACGACCGATCGCTGAGCGTGGAAAAACGAATTCATGCGGCGATGAGTTTATCGAGCCATCATCGGGTCGCAACTGGCCAGAGCATTGACCTACCTTGCATCGATCTGGGTGCCGCGCAAATCGTGTTGTTCCCCGGTGAGGCGTTTGTGGGCTACCAGTTGATGGCTCAGCAGATGCGTCCCAATTCGTTTGTGCTCTCGATCGGATACGGCGAATGCTGGCCCGGGTACATTCCGACCGAACAGGCTTTCGAAGAGAATTTTCAAGACAACTGGCTGTGGACGGCACCGGGTGCCGAAGCGAGGATACGTCAGGCACTCGCTGAGGTGCTGCATAACAAATTACGCAATGACGAAGGCCCGCTTACCAAATAGAATCAGCAATTGCTCCGGGTGAAACCTGGCAACGACTTCTTGGTTGGGCAGGTTGCACGCTGGCGTCCGGCGACCTTTCGCGGATCGAGATGGCTACTTTGAATTAGAGTCACCTTCGACCTGTGCCAAGACGTCTGCGAACGGGACTCGGTCGCAGATCCCATAGCCAGTGTGGCGAGTCAACTTGGCGCGGATGAAACGAGGCGAGGACAATCCGCACAGAAATCTCGCCTTGTCCCGTGCTGAATGGAAATGGTCGGGATAATCTTTGACCACTTGATCGATAATCCGCCGAGCGGACGTTCCGATCGATCGCTTAGCGACGTTGGGAATCTGCCACGGGCCCTCACCAATGCAGGCGCTGCAGTGACCGCATGGATCGGACAACGTTTCGCCAAAATGCTCGGACAGCATTGCCGCTTGGCAAGCACCTGCACAGGCCAGTTCAAAGACATCGTCAAGTCGGGCAACTTCGCCTTGTTCGCGCGATGCCAAACGGTCATAAAAGTTGTCGGCTAGTGTTTTGGGGTCATCGATGCGCTGCTGCCAAATGTATCCGTGAACCAAATCGGAAACCTGAACTTCCAACCATCCTTGATCGGCCATGTAGTCGACTGCTTTGACAACCCGTTCCCGTTCGACGTTCAATTTTTTGGCAGCCAGAACTGTATTCAGCGTAAACCAGGTACGTCCTTTGGTCAGACAGGCAAGAAGTTCCGCGATGAATCGACGACGCTGGCCATCGAACTGATCAAGAATCGACTTCGACGTGACTTTGGGTTGAATCTTGTATGTGTCGTAGCGCGGCGAGGTTGCCTTGATGTACCCATCGAGTTCCAAATACGTCAGCAGAGTACGGACCACCAGAATTCGAATGTCGGTTTCGTACGATAGCTTGTAGTGAGAGATGTGAAACGTATCGGGCTGACCCTTCAAGAAATCAATCAGACGGCCGACGCTATGGCGGGACGGTGTATCGGCGTAAGAAAAATTCTCCAATACCGTACGGTCCTCTGGCGACAACAGAAGTTCACAGGTGGCCTGATCTCCATCCCGACCGGCGCGACCGATCTCTTGCGCATAGGCTTCCAGTGACTTGGGAGGATTGTAGTGATAGACGTAGCGGATATTCGATTTGTCGATCCCCATTCCGAACGCGATCGTGGCTACCACGATACTATCGTCAGAGTCAATGAACCGTTGCTGAATCTCGGCACGCTGTTCCGATTCCAAGCCGGCATGATAGGGCGTCGCGTCGAATCCGTCGGCGGTCAAGAGTTCAGCGATTTGCTCCGCGGTTTTCTGTAGCGTCACGTAGACCAACGTTGATCCGCGAGGTCGTGATTGCAAACGATCGAGTAGCCGGTCGTACTGCTGATTGGGTTCTACAACGCTGCTGCGCAGATGCAGATTGGGTCGATAAAACTCGGTGCGAATCGCATCGTCCGCGTCAATGTTAAATGCCGCTCGGATGTCGCTAAGCACCTCAGGCGTCGCCGTGGCCGTCAATGCCAGCACTCGGTCGGCCTTCAAATCTTTCGTCAGTTCAGCAAGCTTCAAGTAGTCAGGGCGAAAGTTGTGACCCCATTGGCTGATGCAGTGCGCTTCGTCAATCGCGAAGAGTGACACATCCAATGAACCGATCGTGACCAGAAATCGCTCGTTAAAGAATCGCTCCGGCGCGATGTAAAGCAGTTTGATCGAACCATCACGGACACCATTGACAGCCGCTCGAAATTCAGCGGTCGAAAGCGTTGAATCTAGGCGGGCGGCTGCCACACCTCGCTCAGCCAGCGCGTCGCATTGATCTTTCATGAGCGCGATCAGGGGCGAGACAACAACGGTGGTGCCCGGTAAGACTTGGCTGGGCAACTGGTAACAGAGACTCTTGCCTCCGCCGGTGGGAAAGACGGCCGCGACGTTCTTGCCCGCTAACAACCGGTCGATCACCGCCTGCTGACCCTGTCGGAATTCGGCTAACCCGAATCGATCCCGCAAGATCGCGTGTGGATCATCGAGGACGTTGACGTCCAAATTCTTGGTAGTTTTCCCGGTCACGACGAACCTCCGTTACTCGCTGGATGGGATCTGGCAAAACCACCGAATAGTGTACGAATGTTCTATCCAGGGTCAAGGGAACTACCAGAAACTGTTCACGCCTTGCGAATGAAGTCGGATGCGTAACTGCGAACTTCCTTGTTGCTGAGCACGTGGACCATACGCAATTGCTGAATCTGCTCGTCGCTGAAGATACTCAGTGGGACATGGACCAATTGTCGTTTGTGACGGCGGGCCAGTCTTCGCCAGCCGCTGCCCGGTGGCAATGAGGACAGCAACACGATTTGCTTGCCCCTGCTATGCAGGCACGCCGCAGCGATCAGTCGCTCTTCCAATGTCTCGGCATAGTCGAGCCGTTCATCGCTCCAAATATCGGGAATTGCGATGGGCGGATACAAGAACATTGCACCGCCATAGACGCCCATTCCAATGCCCGGGCCAACCATCTCCGACTGATAGTTGGTTGCAAACAGCGCCAACGTCGATTCATCCTTATTCTCGGCAAACCAAGTTGTCCGCCAGGGATAGTCGCGGGGGTCGGCGGGCGAATCGAACAGCATCACACAGGCATCAAGCGCACCGCGGCTTGGCGGAACGACTTTGACGTAGATCTGTCGTTCATACCAGTGCCTCAGCGTGTCACGGATGTCGATTCCATCTTTAACACTGGTAGTAAACTTTTCGGTGCGTGCCAAGTCATTGCCAAGAATCGCCTGGGCCCGCTCCATCACGCGAGTGCGAAAGTTTTCGATCTTCACATCCTCGGGTGGATAGCTGCAGTGCGTGTAGGGATTCCACTTGTAACCCCACTGCTCGCGTTCTGACTCCGAAGGGCGACGTTTCAGCTGCAAAGTACACCAAGAGATGGGTGGTCCAGGCAGGCGATTGACCAGCGAAACGACATCTCCATCTGGCAACCTGGCCTGATCGATGCCCAGGGTCACCTGTTCCAATTCTTCTTGTTCGGGCGTCTCGACCGTGTACAGGTACTGATTCGCCAATTCCGCAACCTGCAACGCGTATTGATCTCCCAAGATCTGTTGCGCCGCGGTCACAATCGTGATCAGGTCGGGTGTCATCCGACTGTGAATCAAGGAAAGATTTCGAATGTATTGTAGACACTTGGACAGGTGCAGCGGCGTAACGCGCCGAGCTCGGTTGCCAAATTCAGCACGGTAGGCGTCGCGTGCGGCAATCAACAGTTCTTTGACACCATCGATTTGTAGATCATCATCTTCTTCCAATTCCGATCTGGCCCGTTCGTACAATCCAGTAATGAACGGCAATTCGCCGAACAAGAACATCAACGTTCGATCCGTCACGGCATACCGAGTTGGCGGTTCGACGTCGTCGTGTTCCGGCAAAGTCAAACTGGCGGTCGATTCACTATGACTGGCGTTTGACTGTCGATCCTCAGTGAATTGGTTGTATGCCTCGCGTATCCATGGCCAATGCAAAACACTGGTGACGAACAGGATCCGCTGATGTCTCTGTTCTAGTTCGCACAACCGCCAAGCCATATGAATGATCCGATCGCGGGTTTGCGAATCGGGCGGACGAGTGATGCTAGGCAGAACGGCTGCGGCGAAACGTTCGGGAGCGACGTGGCGAACCGCAAAGGGATCGGGCATGACCGTGGCGTAGGGACGAAACGGATCGGTTTCCAAATCAATGTAGGCTCGCGGAATGCGTTCACCCATCGCGGCCCGAATCGACATGATCACACTTTGGCACGGATCGATTGGTACGTAGCTAGCCTGGACATCATCCGCGTCGTCAAAGTCTCCGTCGTCAAACTCTCCGTCGTCAAAGTCCGCGTCGTCAAAGGGCGAGTCGTGATCCGAGTTGTCAGCCCAATCTGACGGAGGTTCGAAGGACGAACTGGTTGATTGGACCACGATCGATGGCCGCGGCAATTCCACCACGCCAGCTTCGACCGGCTCACGAAAAGACTCGGGAAGCGGCACTGCGACGCAATCGAACGACTGTTCCAGCAACCAACGACGGACGGTCAAGGCAAACTGTCCACTCCCGTGTATGACCGGCAACAGAGTTATCTTAGGCCCGATTTGCAGAAGTTCGGGGAGCTCAAAATTATGTGAAGAATTCACCCGGTTCAGACCTGTTCAGGGAGGTGTCGTGGTCCTAAGATTGCCAACGTTCGGAAACGGTCCCACTATTATTTTCGTTTCACCTATCAGATGGATTGTAAGGGGAACGCTCGACCCTCCGAATCTTATCAGCCCGATTATTTTTTACACGACGGGAAATTTTTTGCAGGCGCAGGTGTCAATTGACACCTGCGTTTCGCTTTGGTAGCGAGCCTTGTGGCAGCTCCTTGGCGGAAGGCTGATGGCCGCAACAGTGGTCCCACGCTGTCCCCGAGCGTGTAGCGATGGCCGCCGCCTATCTATCAAACCACTTCTTGATCGCGTGGATCGTGGCGGCGCGGCCAGCGCGGGCGATCGACGTCGTAAGCGGAATTTCTTTCGGACAAACAGAGACGCAATTCTGTGCGTTGCCACAGTCTTGAATACCACCGGGACCAGTCAATACGTCCATTCGCTCAGAGGCCAACGCCTTGCCAGTCGGATGGTTGTTGAACAGCATTGCCTGCGAAATCGCGTGTGGTCCAACGAAGGCTTCATCGAATGCCTGACTCTTGCGTGCTTCAAAATCCTGATCCGATTCGCCGTCGCGCTGGGTCAATTCAATCTTCGTGAACTGTGGACAGGCATCAACGCAACAACCGCAGCTCATGCATTGGCTCAATGGATAGTTCTGTTCTTGGACCGATCGGAGCTGTCGTTCGCCCGGTCCCATGTTGTAGTAGCTGTCGACAGGAACCCATGCCTTGACTCGCTGCAAGATTGTGGAACAATCGCTGGCGGTTGACGATCAAGTCGCGAACCACCGGAAACTTGCTCATCGGCTCCAAGACGATTTCATCGTCGTTTTCGGCCAACAATCGGTCGACCAACGCACTGCAGCTTTGTCGAACCTGACTGTTGATTTGCATCGTGCATGATCCGCACACCTCTTCCAGGCATCCGCAATCCCAGGCAACGGGGGCGACTTTGCGACCGTCGCTGTTGGTCGCCTGCGCGGCGATGCGTTGCAGCAAGCTAATGACATTCAGCTCGGGTTCATACTTTATCTTGTGCAGTTCCCAGTACGGCTCTTGTCCTGGACCGTCTTGGCGACGAACACGAACATTGATGAACTCGGGGCGTTTCTGCAATTTGGGTTCGAGGGCAATCATCCGTCGATCCTGATCCAATCGTGAAAGTGGTCTGTGGTGGTACGTGTTTGTCGTGCAAGTGGCGGGTGATCGAGCGTCAACCAATCCTCAGAAATGGCGTTGCCAGTCCTGCCTGTTGAGTCAGTTCTGGGTTGCCTGACGCGTCAGGATTGCCTTGCGTGCCAACCACCATTCCTGGGGCAATTCGCCCACTACTAATTTTAATGCTCTACCAATTGTTCGCCTCGGGCTTTGCGCTTTGAAACTCTTGTTCGATCGCTTCGGCACCGACGAGTCCGTACAAGCGTGGCCGCGGTGGAATCAACGATGTATCCACGTCTTCGTAGGTCAGCTCGGGAACTAATTGCGTTGTGGTTCCAACTCGCGATCGTGCTCTTCAGGTTCTTGCGGTTGTTCTCTTCGAATTCATCGCACCACTGTTCAGCCTGTCGCTGGCGTCCAACGGGATCTTCGGCCGTCAACGGCGGTTTCTGGAAATCTGGTTTGAAGTGGGCGCCGCGACATTCGTCGCGCTGCAAGGCTCCTTGCAAAATCGTTTTTGCGATTGGGAACATGTCCTGCAGGGATTTAGCGAAGATCACGTTTTGATTGGACCAACTGCCCGTATCCGACAAGCTGACTTTCATCGCCCGTTCATGCAAGTTCTTTGACCTTTTCGATCGCGCTCGCTCAATTGATCGTTTCGCCGAACGACGGTGGCAACCCGAGTCATGATGTCACCAAGTTCTTGATGGATCAGATACGGATTTTCGTCTCCTCCGCGAATCGCCTTTCAACAGTTTGTCGTGGCGATCTTGTCTGATCTTAACCGCTCGATCGATCACCGAACTGGACAGATTCGCGTGGCCTTCGGATTGATTGGACGCGTAGTTCAAGATCGATGGACCGGTGAACAAGCCCGTAAAGATACAAGACAACAACGAATTGGCGCCCAAACGATTGGCACCGTGGTAGTGGTAGTCGCATTCGCCGATCGCATACAGACCTTCGATATTGGTCATGTGGTTTTGCGGGTGCGCCCGCTTCCAAGCCACCATCGGCGGTGCGAACGTAATCGGCCCACAGTCCACCCATGCTGTAGTGAACAGCTGGGAAGATTCGCATCGGTTCGACGCGTGGATCGACACCTTGGAACTTCTCGTAGATTTCCAGAATCCCGCCAAGTTTGCGATCAAGTTCCGATTTGGGGATATGGGTCAGGTCCAAATAGACGCTCATCCGATCCTTTTCGATACTCAGCCCATCATTCACGCAGATGTCAAAGATCTCTCGTGTCGCGATATCACGCGGGACCAAATTTCCGTATTCCGGGTATCGCTGTTCCAAGAAGTAATAGCGTTCGCCATCGGGAATATCGCGAGGCTGCGCGTGGGTCTTGCGGTTTCTTTGGCACCCAGACGCGGCCACCTTCTCCGCGCGCCGATTCGCTCATCAGTCGCAACTTGTCGCTGCCCGGAATCGCGGTCGGGTGGACTTGAATGAATTCGCCATTGGCGTATTTGGCGCCAGCTTGAAAACAACGACTCGCCGCGCTGCCTGTACAGAACACGCTCATCGTGCTGCGTCCATAGACCAGTCCGCAACCGCCGGTGGCGACAACCACCGCGTCGGCCGGAAAGGCTTGGATTTTCATTGAAACCATGTCTTGGGCGACGACTCCCCGACAACGTCCAGATTCATCTTGGATTGGACCCAAGAAATCCCAGAACTCATACTTTGTGACCTGCCCTTCGGATTCACGTCGGCGCACTTGTTCGTCCAACGCATACAACAACTGTTGTCCGGTCGTCGCACCGGCGAACGCAGTACGCTTGTAAAGTGTGCCGCCAAATCGTCGGCGATCCAAAAATCCTTCGCCGGTCCGATTGAACGGAACACCCAATCGGTCCATCAACTCGATCACCTTCGGTGCCCAGTAAGCCATTTCTTTGACCGGCGGCTGGTGATTCAGAAAGTCGCCGCCGTAGACCGTATCGTCAAAGTGCTTCCATTCGTTGTCGCCCAACTGTCGGGTCTGGTCGTTACAACTGTTGATGCCGCCCTGGGCACAAACACTGTGAGAACGTTTGACGGGTGTCAGACTGATCAGATCGACGTGCACACCCAACTCGGCTAGCTTCATGGTCGATGCCAACCCGGCTAGCCCGCCGCCGATCACTACTACGCGATGCTGTGCCATTTTTAGTTTGCCATTCCAGTTTGTTTAGATTTATTCTTCGCCATCAGCCGATTCATCATGGTGATGTTCAACGCGTTTGTGCGGCACGTCAGTCACAATCCCTGCATCGACAACGACGCCGTACATGCGGTCCTCGATTGTCTGCATTTCAGCCACGTCCTGTTCACCCGGTGACACTGCTGCCCACCACGCTGTCATTGCAATCACTGCCAATCCCGCGCCGAGAACCGTACAAACTTTCGATGCACGCGCTTGTGCCGTCGGTGAAATCCAGAGCCCCCAAGTAATGCCTGCGGTCCACAATCCGTTTGCTAAGTGATAGACGCAAGCCATCACACCGACCAGATAAAATGGGGGCCAAATCCAGTTGTTCATTGCCGCCACCAGCGTGCTGGCGGCGTTGTAAGGGGCGAATTGTCCAAAGCCGAGCGGCCGTATGATGTTGAGCCAGACTTCAAAATGAGCCCATCCGTGCAGATGCAAAATGTGAAAAAACAAATAGACCAGGGCGATGATTCCCGTCCAACGCTGAAAGGTGTAGCGACGGTTGCTGGTATAGCGGTACTGATGACTGTTGGATTGCCCCGATCTGGCGATCCAAACACCCAGTAACTGCGTGAAAAATCAATGGCAGAAAGATCAAGCCCCATTCAATCAGAGGCAATAACTGGCCCGGACTGTGAATCAGATAGACAGCCCGTTGAAACGTTTCCGGCCCGTTCATCAGGCTGGCGTTGGTTGTCAGATGAACCACCATGTACAAGCCAAGTGGTATGATTCCAGTCAATGAATGAAATCGCCTGATCGCGAATTCGTGCTTAAGAAACAAGGCCGTTAAAAAGCGATTCTGATGCGTAGCCGACGCGCTCATGTGATCCACATAGGTTGCAAATTGATTCCAATCGCAGGCGACAAATCGGTCGCCAAACAATAACGTACTGAAAAATCGTAAATGGTGTGAGGTGACTACCGCGCAATGAATACGTGGTTGATCGTATTGCTTGCCGTTTCCGTTGTCCTAGGCGGAATTCTGTTGCTGCGCCAACACGCTTTCCTGACCTTGTTGATTGCAAGCCTATTGGTGGCCGGACTGACAAGTGAAACTTCGTTGCGAGGTTTCGCCGACAGCCAGGTGGCGATGGACAAAATGACGCAGGCCGACGCCGATGCGCTGGTCCGACAGATAGCTCCGCAACGGTTGGCGACGGCGTTTGGAGAAATGGCCGGAAAGATTGGAATCTTGATCGCCTTGGCGAGCGTGATCGGAACTTGTTTGGCCGAATCGGGTGCCGCGTCCGTGATTGTCGATCAAATGCTCCGCCTGACGGGACCCCGCCGAGCACCGGAGGCATTGGCCGCTAGTTCGTTCGTGTTGGGGATTCCGGTTTTCTTTGACACCGTTTTTTATCTGATGATTCCGCTGGCTCGATCATTGCGAAAACAGACCGGCCAAAACTATGTGTTGTATATCTGTTCCATCATCGCGGGCGGTTCGATCGCCCATTCGCTGGTACCGCCAACTCCAGGACCTCTGCTGGTCGCCGGTATTTTCGACATCGATATCGGCACAATGATGCTGGCCGGCGGCGCGGTCGGTGCCTGCACCAGTGTTCTTTCGATGTTGGTCGCCAGAGTGATCAATCGCTTCGTTGATGTTCCGCTGCGAACGGTCGATCGGCGATATCGACAATCCCACCAATGTTGATTCGACCACGCGGCCAACCCTGCTTCAATCTTTGCTGCCGATCGTGATTCCTGTTTTGTTGATCGCTTGCGGTTCCGTGACCGCATTCTTAGTTGGCTCGGAGAGGGTTTCAACTAGTGGCTTGACCGACCTACTGAAGAGCCTCGGCGATAAAAATATTGCCATCGGAATCGGTGCCGCCTTGGCGCTGCTGCTGCTTCGCTTCTGTCCAAGATCCGAGCGCAAGACGCTGGTGAATCGATCGCTAAATTCGGCCGGTAGCATCATTTTGATCACATGCGCTGGCGGAGCGTTTGGTGCGATGCTGCGCCAAGCGGGGATCGGCGATGCAGTCGGATCGTTGGTCCAAGAAGTACCCGGAACGATGTTGTTGCCCGTCGCTTTTCTGGTCACGGCGGCCATTCGGACCCTACAAGGATCGGCGACGGTCGCAATGATCACCGCGGCGGGCGTGCTGCAGGGGATTGCCGAGAGTCAATCGTTGCCATTTCACCCGGTCTATTTGGCGTTGGCGATCGGAGTCGGCAGCAAGCCGATCTCGTGGATGAACGACAGCGGGTTTTGGGTGATCACGCGGATGAGCGGGATGACCGACTCCGAAGGCTTGCGAGTTGTATCGCCAATGCTGACTGCGATGGGTTTTTGCGGGCTGGCCGTGACGATGCTGTTTGCAACGCTGTATCCGGCGATATGATACTCATTCTCCCCGTTTCCAGTAGTTACGACGGAAAGTACCGATGAAACACGCTCCTGCCGTAGCACGGATCATGGCTGGTGTCCCCGACCACAACGCGTCGTTGTTTCGCCGTATCGGAGCGCCATTGGGCGACCCGACCGCATGGATCGAACTCGATTCCAAACGGATTGCTCTGGTTCGTGACTTGGAAATGGATCGAGTTCAACGCATCGGACACGCCGACGAGGTGACCTGTCCAAGCGAACATTCGCCGCCGGCTGGTCTGAGTCCCGATCGAGAAACGGCAACCGCCGAAGCTGCGGCGCAACTGTTGCGTTCGGCGAAAGTCGAAAGGATCTACGCCGATCGTACGCTTCCCTACATCTTCGCTTGGCATTTGGAACAAGCCGAAATCGAATTGGTATACGACGATGAATTGGGAGTCTTGGATCGCCGATCCAAAACGCACCAAGAAATCGACGCGCTCGCCAAGGCACAGCGAACAACCGAAGAAGTGATGCGGATGATGTGCGAATTGATCGCGCGGGCAAGTGCCAGGGCGGATGGTTCGTTGCAACACGAAGGCGAAACGTTGACCAGCGAGCGAGTTCGGTCGCTGGCAGCGATTGAGTTCATGAAACGAGGTTTCAGCATGACTCATGGGGCGATTGTCGCAACCACTCCCCTAGTGGCGGATTGCCACCATAGTGGCGAAGGCCCATTGCTAACTGGACAACCAATCGTAATCGACCTGTATCCACGTGATGAATCGACGCGTTACTGGGGTGATTGCACCAGGACCGTTGTTCACGGCGATGCGACCGATGCGGTCAAAGCCATGCACGCGGCAGTCTTAGAAGCTAAGGCGACGGCAATCGCCACTCTCGCGGCCGGCGTTACCGCACATGCTGTACACGCTGCTTCGGAAAACATTCTGACTCGCCACGGATATCCCTCTTCGCGGGGAACGATTACCGACCATCCCAGCATTCAGCATGGCACGGGCCACGGCATCGGTTTGGACTTGCACGAGCCGATCTTGTTGGACTTCGATGGCGGCGAAATTCTGGAAAGTGAAGTCTTCACCGTTGAACCAGGATTGTACGGCCGCCAGGACGGTGGAGTCCGCGTCGAAGACATGCTGGTCGTCACCAGTGGCGAAGCAAGAAATTTGAATTCGCTACCTGAAACGCTTCACTGGGATTAACGATTTGCGCGGTCACTTCCCACTCGCAATGCCGCGGGGGTCGGCTGAAGGCTGGGGAGGTTGTCTGACCATTTGTTCCCCGCCCACCGGTAGGCTCGGATGCGGATCGGGCAGGAAAATCGCGCCGCCGAAGTCTGGCTCGGACATCCAAGATGATCTCTTCCGCAAATGCCAGAGGAAAAATCGGTCGGGCGGCGGTTGCTAAGCCGGATCCAGCGATTCGCCACTTCCCCCGTCTCTCCGAGTATGCTGGATAGCGAAATGACTTGATTCGACGGGGGATGATGTGCTTGCGAGATGTCTGCTGTTTGTAGTGTCGTCGATGATTGTGTCGGCCTCGTCCGCGGTTGCTCAAAGTGACGTTGCCGCCAAACCAATCGTTGGACTTCGTGACAATCGGCCACGTGATTTTGCTTTGCAGCATGCGACCGTCAGCGTCGCTCCCGGGCAAACGATCGATGACGCCACCGTTTTGATCAGCGGATCGTCGATCACGGCCGTAGGTGCCAACGTCAAAATCCCCGCTGGTTACCTGACGATTGATTGCACCGGCAAACATGTGTATGCGGGATTGATCGACGCCTACAGCGAAATCGATGTACCACCGCAAGAGACCGAAGCGGGACACTGGAACGAGAATGTTACTCCTCGGCGGAGTGCGGCGACGGCAACCACCAAGGCGCTTGACAAGGCCGACAAATTGCGGGGCCAGGGTATCACCGTCCGTTTGGTAGCGCCGAAAAGTGGCATTATCAAAGGAACCAGCGCGGTCGTACTGGTCGGTGGCGAATCGTCCGGTCGAACACTGCTGAAGGAGACAGCCTGGCATCATCTGCAGTTGACCGTGCCTCGTGGTAGCCGTCGCGACAAGTATCCCAATTCGCCGATGGGCGCCGTGGCCCTGCTTCGACAGACGATGCATGACGCCAATTGGTACCAAGACGCATGGTCGGCTTATCGCGCCGACTCGTCTCTACCGCGACCAGAAACCAATCTTGCGCTCGGTCACCTTGCGAACGCAATTTGTCACGACGTGTTTGTTGTCAACGCGCCAAACGAAAGAATGGCGATTCGCGCGGGCGCGATCGCTGATGAGTTCTCACTACGAATGATCATCCGTGGTAGTCGGCGCGAGTATCGTCAACTCGAACAGATCGTCGCGCAAAATCGCCCCGTTTTGGTTCCAGTTGACTTTCCAACACCGCCCGATGTGACAACGGACGAACGGGCGCGAAACACAACACTGCAAGATCTAATGCACTGGGATCTCGCGCCAACGAATCCCGGCAAACTCGTCGATGAAGGAGCGACCATCTGTCTGACCACCGATGGACTGAAAGACACTGGCGCCTTTTTGAAACAAGTCCGTAAAGCCGTCGACCGCGGACTGCAACCCAACGATGCCTTGGCAGCAATGACGACCGTCCCGGCAAAGTTGCTGGACATTGACAACCGGGTTGGTCGAGTCGAAGCCGGAATGTTGGCGAACCTTGTCATTACCGATGGCGATTTGTTCTCACCAGAATCCAAGGTCTTGGAGACTTGGGTGGCAGGCGAACAATTCGTCATCAAACCGGACACCAGCGATTTATTCGCGCCATGGATAGGAACCTGGTCCTGCCAAACAGCTTCCACCTCGTTTGTCTTGCAGCTATCGGCCAAGGACCAAAAAATCACTGGCACCGCGCGGCTGAACGAAGAGTCCGAGAAAACCGTATCGATCGACGCGGTCCAATTCCAGCGAGATCAACTGACGGCGACCGTCGCGCTGCACAAAATCGACCCGAGTTACCAGGAAGGCATCTCCCGACTTTCGCTGCGCTCGGTCGTCCAAGCAGGAACCACAGAGCGATTCGCCTCGCTAACTTTTCCAGACGGCACATCGAGCTCACTCGAGTTTAGGAAGATCGCTACGAATGACGTAGCGTCGGAAACGGCGGCAGAAGACGATGAGAATGCGGAAGCGGGGGACGCCGTGGACGCTGATACGAACACCGTGGACTCAGAACAGCCTGCCCTTCCAACGCCCATCTTGGTTCCACTCGGTGGATTTGGATTGCAGCAGCCGATTGCCCAATCGGATTCGATCCTGTTTCGCGGCGCCACTGTCTGGACTTGCGGTCCAGAGGGAGTGCTTGACCAAGCGGATGTGCTGATCCGTGATGGATTGATCGCGGAAGTCGGCATTGGACTGCCCGTTCCGGAAGGCTGTCAGATCGTAGATGCGCGCGGCAAACACATCACGCCGGGGATGATCGATTGTCATTCGCATATCGCCACCGATGGTGGGATCAATGAATCCGCCCAGGCTGTCACGGCCGAGGTTCGAATTGGCGACTTTATCGATAACAGTGCGATTTCGATCTATCGGCAACTGGCTGGTGGTACCACCGCAGCAAACATTCTGCACGGATCGGCCAATCCGATCGGCGGTCAAAATCAGGTCATCAAATTCCGTTGGGGGGAAACGATGGATGGCTTGCGTATGGTCGAAGCCCCTGCCGGCATCAAATTTGCCCTGGGCGAGAACGTCAAACGAAATCAATCCAGGTATCCCAATACGCGGATGGGCGTCGAACAAATCATTCGTGATCAACTGTTGGCGGCGCGAGAGTACCAAGGAAAATGGAAACGTTGGCGAAGCGGCCAAAGAGACTCGTTACCACCACGTCGCGATCTGCAGCTCGATGCGATTGTCGAAATCCAGAATGGCGATCGATGGATTCACTGTCACAGCTACCGACAAGACGAGATCGTTGCGACCCTAGACGTGCTGGAAGAATTTGGCATCCAAATTGGAACCCTACAACACATTCTGGAAGGCTATAAGGTCGCTGATCGAATGGCCAAACATGGCGCGATGGCGTCATCCTTTTCCGATTGGTGGGCGTACAAATTCGAAGTGTTTGATGCGATTCCGTACAACGGCGCCGTCATGCATGACCGGGGTATCGTGGTCTCGTTCAACAGCGACGATGCGGAATTGGGCCGAAGATTGAATACCGAAGCGGCGAAGGCAACCAAGTACGGTGGTGTCTCCGACGAGGAGGCGTTGAAGTTCGTGACGTTGAATCCTGCGAAACAACTGCGTATCGACAACTACGTCGGATCCATCGAAGTCGGCAAACACGCTGATCTCGTCCTTTGGAATGGCCGGCCACTTTCCACCATGACGCGGTGCGAGCAGACCTGGATCGACGGCCGACAGTATTTCTCCATCGAAGCCGATCAACAACTGCGTGAACGAGACCGCCAGCTACGAGCCCGATTGATCCAGCGGGCCCTGGCCTCAGAAGAGAAAGCGAAATCGTCCGACGACAAAGAAACGGATGAGGAAGATCGTTGGTTAAGATACGACATCTTTTGCAGTGCCTCAGGCGGCCTGGAGAACATACAAAGGAGCCAGCAATGAAACAGCGACTCAGACATTGTTGTTCATGGGACCCCCTACCGGTCGCTTCCGCGTCGGGCCTCCCTCGCTGCGCGGTGGAGCTGACAAGGAAATCGGTGAGTTGGCTGTTGCTCTTATTGGTTCCCCACACCCTTTGCGCACATGATCAGATCCCTGGTAAACCACAAACCCAGCCGATCATAATTCGGAACGCCACAGTACATCCGATCGATGGTCCGACCATCGAAAATGGCTGGATCCTCTTGGAAGCGGGAAAAATCACCGGGGTTGGCAAAGCGGTTGCCGTACCCGAGGCGGCGATCGAAATTGACGGCACTGATCGGCATGTTTATCCCGGCTTAATCGAATCGATTTCCGACATTGGACTCTTAGAGATTTCTGCCGTAGCGGCGACGGATGATCGCACCGAACAGGGTGATCGCAACCCGAATGTTCGTTCCTGGATTGCCATCAACCCTGATAGCGAATTGATTCCTGTTGCTCGAGCCGGTGGCGTGCTAACAGCGATGACTGCCCCGCGCGGCCGCTGGATGCGCGGGCAAGCTGCCGTGCTGAATCTCGACGGGTGGACAGCGAAAGAAATGGCTTTGTTGGCACCAGCTGGTCTGTATGTCAACTGGTCCGCAATGCATCCGAGCGATGATGAAGACCAAGCTAAACGTGCCCAGGAACTTACTGATCTCGATGCGTTGTTGGCTGAAGCGCGGCGGTATGGTGAAGCACGCATTGCTCGACCCGAAACAACGCCGACCGATCAGCGCCTGGAAAGCCTGCTACCAGTGTTGACAGGGGAACGACCCTTGATCGCCGAAGCTAATCGGCAGAGCGAAATCGAATCAGCGATCGCTTATGCTCAAGCAAATTCCATCCGGCTGGTGATCCACGGCGGTTACGATGCTGAAGCATGCAGCGAATTGCTGAAGCAATACAATGTTCCCGTGATCGTCGGATCGACTTACCGCTTGCCGCTGCGTCGCGATGACCCCTATGACGCAGCTTTCACGTTGCCAAGCCGATTGCATCAAGCCGGCATCCAGTTTTCGATTGCCAGTGCACCCGATGGTTCATCGAATCTACGAAATCTGCCCTACCATGCGGCGGCCGCGGTTGGACACGGGTTGCGACACGAGGTAGCGCTGCGGTCGATCACGCTTTCAGCGGCGGAAATCTTGGGCGTGGCGGACCGGATCGGTTCGATCACAGCCGGCAAAGATGCGACATTGATTATAACGGACGGCGACATCCTGGAAACAGCATCGCATGTCGTTGACGCCTACATACAAGGTCGCAAGGTCGATCTTGGTAGTCGCCATAAAACGCTATATGAAAAGTACAAACAGAAGTACTCACGGCAATAGGTCGCCATTGGTCGGAACCGTAGCGATCCGTGGGCGGCGTTTACGGCTGCACAATCCAGATCAGTGCCAGCAAGGCTAACAAGGTCAACAGTGTTAGCGTCCGCAGAGTCCAACGGTTCTTCATTGGATGAGTCGGATCACTTCGCATTCCATGTGCCCACAGGACCCATGACGATCCGATCATGATCGTCAACACATTAATTCCGACCAGCATCAATGGTCCAGCTATCGGTAATTCCTCTGCTCGCGGTTCCACGCTCCAAACCCCAAAAGGCGATTTGTAGCCCAGCGGTTGATATCGGCGGAACCAGCGCAGCGGCGATCGCGGCCCCAGCTCAGCGCGGAGGAGAGGTGGGATCTGGTCCGCGCGTACGACGCAGCGATACCGCCGACTAGTCCAACGCAAAAATCCAACGGTGACGGTCGGCACCGCGCCCACATTTCATCTGTAAACCTCCGCTCTTCAAACAACAACAACAACAACCAGCCAAATAGAATGCTGGCGAACAAAGCACCAACAAACCCCAGCAGGATGGTACGGAGGGCCGACCGAAACAGCGGGCGATTGCCCTGTGTCAGCGCCAAGCCGGCGCCAATGATTGGGGTCATCAACGGCGCGATCAACATGGCACCGATGATGACCGCCGCCGAATCTTGCAGTAACCCAAAGGCGGCCAACATAGATGATGCCGAAATCAAGCCCAAAAACTCGAGGTTTGGTTGCGAACCTTGTTCCAGATCCTGAGCCAACTCTCTTCTAGCATCCCGATCCATTGGCGGAGTGATTCTGGCCAGGGTTCGATAGAATCGAGTGACGAAAGACTCGAGCAGCGTGTGTCCACCATGGATCAATGCAACCGTCACATCGCCCGACTGCTGAAACAGCGCCAGACCCGCTTGATAACCAAGATCGTTTCGCCAAATTCATCGGCACCGCTAACGATCAGTTCATTGCTGTGCAATCCGTTTGCTGCCATCGCTGCCCGCATCACGGCAACCATCTGATCATCGTTCGCCTCGAGATTCTCAAACAGACAACCGGTCGGCGTTGCAGTCAAGTTTCGTTCGCTCGCGACTGTTGTAATATCGTGATCAGCAATCGCAGAGATGATCCTTCCAGGATCATCCTTGGGTCGAGGGTCGCCCCGAACCCAGATGGTCCGCATTGTTGACCGTTCAAACAACTCTCTTTGCAATACGCAATTTTCAGGTCGATAGATCAGCAACAATGTTGAACCGCGCGGCGAATCAATGCTTGCCAAGATGGCAGCCGCGTCAAGTTGAACGTTGTGAACCTGGATAGGAACAGCATCGATGCAATCAGAGAATCGCCTCCGCGCATGCTCGGCTAAGGCATTGCGATCGAGGCCGACAACAGCCACGTCAATGGATCGAGCCCCATGCGAATGAATTTTTCGCACCAGGCGATACCCATTGCCAATTGCTCTTCGGATTCGACAACAAAGACCAAGGTCACCGAACGCTAGGCTTTCTCAATCTTGGAATCAGCCGTGGCGAGATGCCAATCTCCTTTTTCGGGGTTGAACTTTGACCCCAGAATCGCACGTTCGTACTCGCCGATACGCCCTTGTACTGTGTAGGATCCGAGCACTGTCTTTCGCGCAGCCTGACCTAGCCGTTGACGTAAATGCGGAGAAGTTAGTAGCGAAGTCAAGGATTGAACCCACTCGTCATGATCCGCGGCCAACAGCGAATTCGTTTCATGTTGCACCAGTTCGTAGTTGAATCCAACCGCCGATCCAATCGCAGGAACGCCCACGCTCATGTACTGGATCATCTTCGCGTTGCACTTGTATTCCATCCAAGGATCGTCGTCGGGAAGTGGCATGATACCGATGTCAAGTTGCTGTAGTTCGTCCACAGCATCGCATTGATTGATATTGATCCATTGAACATCAACTCCGTCAAGATCTAAATCTGCCACCGCCTTGGCGTCATCAGTGATCAATCGCAATTCATAGTCGTGATCGGATGCCACTTGCCGCAACGCGCTCGCACAAACCGACAGCATGCGGACGTTGCCGCGCGACCCGATCCAACCGACAACTGGTTTGGCTGTACCAATGCCAGTTTCATAAGATTTAGGGGTATACAGATCCGCATCGACACACGTGGGTATGACCGTCACGCACTTGTTGTATTGTAGTGCCCATTCAGCGATTTTTTGATTGCCTGCGATCACGCGATCGGCCATTTCGGCGATCGCCTGCGTCTTTTCTGGAAACAACAAAAACACTGCATCGTCGATGTCGTAAACCAATCGCCCTGTTACAGATCGCAACTGTTCTTCAAACGAATAATCATCGGTGTGAAAGATCCCGGTTTCCAAGACGACAGCGGCGAATTTTTCCTCTTCGACCTGCGCGATGTGCCAACGTCGAATCAGTTTCCTTAGCAAGTCGCTGCGCGCCAACCAATCCAGCGGTTGTACTCGTATCGAGAAGGAATACTATCCATAAATGTGCATTGGTGGCGGCGTTTCTGCAGCTGTTCAAAAAAAGGCATGCGGAATCGCACCGAAGGCACTTGGATCCCGCCGTTGAAATAGCAGATTTTCATTGTGCTATCCAACTGCCTATGGCCAACAACGACGCATGCGAGCTAACTGATCGAAAAGATTCTTCAACGCTTGAGTGTAACCCGATTGCGTCAGCGTACTAACAAGTCGGCTGCCACGTCCAATCAACTTCATCCGTGTCTCATCATTGGTCCATATGGATTGAATCGCATCGGCCATCGCGAACTCGTTAGCCGGTTCGACTAGCAAGGCTGCATCACCAAACTGTTCTTCTGATCCGCGCACTTTCGACGCAATCACTGGACAACCGAGACTCATGGCTTCGAGGGGAGGCAAATTGTCTGGCCCAAACAGGCTGGCAAACACCATTGCCTTGCTATGTTCATACAGCCATCTCAACTGACCATCGGAAACAAACCCTGGAAAGTGTACAGGAACGTCAAGTGCCGCCGCAGTGTCGCGAATGTATTGCATCGTACATGCATTGTCCGGCTGGGAAGCACCTGGGAAAACTGCCGGGATTCGTATGTTCTCCTGCTGCTGCAGATGCTTCAGCGCATGCAAAATCGTGATGTGGTTTTTGTGCGGCCAGAATTGGGCTGGATAGACGATGAAATCCTCGTCCGTCAGTCCAGGCACCGGTTCTGCATGACTGGACATCAATACATCAGGTGTCGTGAAGGGGATCACGGAGACTCGGTCATGGGCAACGCCATAGAACTGAGTGACTTCTCGCTTGCCCTGTTCGGTGCCGGTCACAATCGCCGCGGCACGGCGTAACAAGTTGCTGTAATGCCGTTCTCGCGATTCCCATGCCCAACCGACCGTCGATACCTCGGGAAAAAATGGTTGCATGCGGTGCTGAAGATCCCAGCAAGTTACGACGTAAGGTATCGCCGTGGTTAGTGCGCAGGAATGAGGCGAGTAGACGAGATCGATTTGGTGATCCTGCAAGGTCTGCAAAGCCTTGTCAGTCTCACTTGCAACCAATCCCGTTCGGCTTAGCAATCGTTGCGCCCGAGTTGGAGAGTTGGGCTGCTCTAACACGATCTCTGGTTGACCAAACGGTGTATCGATTTGGTGTCCAATCAGGTGCAACTCGTGATTTTCAGCCGGTGATTTCAGCAGACCATCGACTACCTGTTTTTGAAAACGCGCACCACCGCCAAGCTCGGAGGAGATATCAGCCAGGTAAATTCCAATCTTCATCTTCAGTCCAGATTAACGTAGACGCGTCTAAATCGGGTGCTCAGAGAGACAATTTAACGGCCGAACAAACTTGATCGATTTGATCATCCGTTAAGCCTAGCCCAGTTGGCAGATAAATTCCCTGACGGGCCAATCGTTCTGCAACCGGGTAGCTGTCGCCGGTAAACAATCCCATTTTCTGAAACACCGGCTGCTCGTGCATCGGCCAAAAAAATGGTCGTGTCCCAATTTGCTGAGCCGCCAAATACGAGGCGATCTGCGTTGCCGAGGTATCGATTTTCTGATCGACAACGATCCCGAACACCCAATAGATATTCTCGCAATCATCGGTATGCGACAGCGGCAATTGGAGACCTTCGATGTCCTGGAGTTGCTCGCGATACCGCTTGCCGATTTGACGCTTGCGATCAACGTGCCGATCCAAATTCTCTAGCTGCGCCAATCCCACCGCTGCTTGCAGGTTGGTCATCCGGTAGTTCCAGCCCAATTCTTCATGAACGAATCGGCGCCCCGACTGAAAGCACAAGTTGCGAAGCTGCCGACATCGATCCGCGATACTATCGTCGTCGGTAACAACCATTCCACCTTCGCCGCACGTGACATGTTTGTTCGGATAGAAACTGAACGTACTTAGCAATCCAAAGCTTCCGCAGGGTCGATCGCGATAAGTTTGGCCGTGCATCTCGGCTGCATCTTCGATGACGATCAAGTTGTGCCGACGCGCAACATCGATCACAGGATCGATATCGATGGCAAGACCATAGATATGGACGATCAGAATCGCTTTCGTTTTCGCGGTGATCTTGGCTTCGATCTGAGTGACGTCCATATTCCAGGTGACTGGATCGCTGTCAACCAAGACAGGCACGCCGCCGGCTCGCACGACCGACGCGGCTGGCGAGATGATGGTGAAGGTCGGCATGATCACCTCATCGCCCGGTCCAATGCCAGACGCAGCAACGGCGATATCTAGGGCACCGGAACCATTTGCGCAGGCAACGCCCTGCTGACGTCCGACCTGCCTCGCAAAAGCTGCTTCGAACTTGCCAACAAAGGGACCTTCGCTGCTAATCCAACCGGTCTCGATACACTCGGACAAGTACTTGGCTTCGTTGCCATCAAGCAAAGGTGTGTTGACCGGAATCATTGGCTCAGTTTCGTTTCTTGAGGATAAAAGTCACACCCCAAGTTTCAGGTGATGGAACAGCGCGATCCAACCACTGTTCGCTATGGATTAGTTCCATACGCGACGACCGGGCGAAAAGATCGATTTCCGGTGTGAAGAAGTAGCGCATCCGGTGGCATTCTTCGATTCGTTCCAGTTGACCGCTGGCTTTGTCCGTGACGTCAATCGAATAGCTTACATCGACTCGGTTTTGATTGAAATCGACCAACGGTTTGGCGACTCGATGTACTTTGCACCGGTCGTCTTCCATTTCCTTTACTCGTCTCTGCGGCATCTGACACAGCACCGCTGGGCCATACCAAACATCAAAAATGAAACAGCCGCCGTCGCGTAGATGCAGGGCGGCGGTATCAAACATATTCTTGACGTCGTCGTTGGTGGTTTGATAGCTGACGACGTGAAATAGCGAGAGCACAATATCGAACTGTTGCTCCAAACGAACGGTTCGCGCATCTCCGGCAATGATCTTCACGTTGACGTCACTGGTCTGTGCGGCATCAATCATTTCGGCACTTCGATCAACCCCGGTAACATTCAATCCTGACCGAGCTAGCAAAGCGGCATGCTTGCCGGTACCGCACCCCAATTCCAGCACGTCGCGAGTCTCCGGGTGAAATTCGTCGATCAGCGTACGTAGGTACGCCGTTTCTGCCGCGTAGTCTTTGTCGCGATAAAGCAGATCGTAGTAACGACTGTACAAGCCAAACGTCGAACTCATTCCGACTGACCCTTGGAGAGCTTTACCTTCTCCGGCGCAACAGCTTCGAATCGTGTTTTGTCCTGGTCGCCGAAATAAGGTCCTTGCTTGACCTCGATCATTTCCGTCGCTTCGAGCATTTCAAATCCGTGACCGCCGGCGGCCAACAAAATCACATCGCCGGTTTGGATCACGCGGCTTTCCAAGTAGTGCCTTCCATCGGTATAGAAATCGACGCGAACGCGGCCGGATTTGACTAGCAATACCTCCTGAGTCCAAGTCACTTCGCGTTCGACTGGATTGTGAACATGCGGGTCAATGCGATGACCGGCTGGACGATTCATATAGCCCAGCTGCTGTGAGAAAGTGTTGGGCGTGAAAAACTCGATGCCATCGGAATGAAAGTCGGCGCGAATGATAATCCCGATCGTTTGATCAAGATGAACCACTCGTTCAATCTGAGCATGAGTTGCTTTTGAATTGTCACTGGTCATTGCAATCCGTTCCCAAACGGCTATCGAATATCGTAGTCGGCAAAAATGCGAAAACTGTGTTTGGCTGGTCAGTTCGGATCGAAAACTGACGCCTCGTCTGTTTCTTTCGTCAACACACTCGCTCCTTTTTCACATGAAATCTGCTCGTGGCTTAGAAGCGGGAATTGGCGCAACCAAGATTGCACGACCCGCCGTTCACCTTCGCGGTTGGCGTCATCCAAGACAATTTGACACTGCGGCGCCAAACGCGGGTAGAGCAACGGCAATGCGGGGAAGCGAACCTCGTGATCGCCATCATCGACCGACGGCGGTCCATCAATCACCAAGAGCTCGATTTCGTCGATCCCATCGATTTGGGAGAGATCATACCACTGCATCGATTGGCCGTTGATCGGCTGCATGGATAACGGCGCATGAATCACGCGAGCAAACTCTTCTAATCCGTGATCGCAAATATTTTGTCTGCTGACTTCGGCAAATCGTTCGTCATGTTCCAGGGCGATCACCCTCCCCGAACCAAGTTGTTGCAAACAATAAGCGATCACAATTGTTGATACACCGCTAGAAGCCTCCAAGACCACCCTTGGTTTTCGATCCAATACGATACCGGCGATGTGGCAAAGTAGATCTGGCGACATCGCCCAGCCGCGCGTCGTCGGCAATCGTCGTATGGGATGGATCATCGCCGTTAGCGAAGCCAGGGCCTCCGCTTGACGGGAGTCTTCATTCAGCTGCTGGCGTAACTGCGAAAGTTGCATCTCGGCACGGTTGACCCGCATCATCATTCGAATCAATACATAGCCAAGCACTACCACAGCTGACAGCGTTACACTTCCAGCATTCGCGCGGGTAGAAACGCCCGTCCAATCCAGAATCCCAATCCGGCCAGCAAGCCCATCAACAGAATGTGCGGCAAGATTCGAGTCGTACTCGGTAGCTGGTTGAAAGATGAACTGTTCATGAAGTCGTGCGAACTTGGTGCTCGATCAGCACTCGGGCCTGGCCTGTCGGTGGCAGCTTGCCGGTACCAAAGAAATCTCCACTAGCAACATTGAATGTGATGGCTTCCTGGATCCAATCAGCAACGTCGCCGTCAACCGTAGCGAAAATCGTTAGCGTGTATGCCCCTTCGGTTAGTGGTAGTCGCGGAATGTCAAATTCAACGATCTGCTTGCCGGCCTGCTTAACTTGGAGCTCCGATCCGGTCGCGGTCGTGACTGCCAGATGTCCGACGTTGCTACCTTGAATATCCCGAATCCCAAGATGCAGATCCAGGGATCCAGCTATCTCCAACTGCAGTTCGACTGAAATGCTGAGTGGACTACCCGATCGAATGTTGGGATCACCGTTACTGAGAAGCGTAACGTCCGTCGCCCGCGCACGTCCATTGCCGCTGCGATCCTCTCGCTCACCGATGTGTTGCCTTGATCGTTGCTCGACCAGCCGTTCGTACGCGGCGATCACGTCGTTCACGTTACCTTGTTCAGCGACGTGGCCTTGGTCAAGCAACAAACCTAATGTGCAAAGCCTCTCGATCGAAACCATGTTATGGCTGACAAACAGCACGGTTCGACCCTGTTGGCCCGATATCTCCTGCATTCGGCCAAGACAACGTCTTTGGAACTCCGCGTCGCCCACGGCCAAGACTTCGTCGAACCACCATGACTTCACAATCCAGATGCGCGGCGACCGAAAACCCAAGCCGCACCAACATGCCGCTGCTGTATCTTTTGACGGGCGTATCGATGTACCGGGAGCAACCAGAAAATTCGACAATTTCATCAAAACGTCGAGTCACTTCAGCGCTGGTCATGCCCAGGATCGCGCCATTCAAGTGGATATTCTCTCGCCCTGTTAGTTCGGGATGAAAGCCGGTCCCCACTTCTAGCAGACTTGCGATCCGCCCGTTGGCTCTTATCGTTCCGGTTGTCGGCGCCGTGATCCGCGACAACAACTTCAACAGCGTAGACTTGCCGGCCCCATTGCGGCCGATGATTCCCAACACCTCCCCTTGTGGTAAATCGGTCAACACATCCTTGAGCGCCCAAATATCGGATCGACCTTTCACCTGGCGATCATTGACATCGGCAATTTTGGCAAATCGATCCGGGCGACCAAAGAACTTTGCAACCGCTCGCTCCAGATCCTGCGAAATCGTACCGGTACCGATCTCCCCTAGCCTGTATCGTTTGGATACGTCTTCAAGGCGAATCGCTAAGGTCATGGCTGATGATTGTGGAATGAAAGTGTGAAAAAGGCCTACGCCCATGGACGAGCGTTGGTTCTAAACCGTGTCAATGAACGTTCGTTCGACGCGCCGAAAGATTGATGTGCCAACGATGACCATCAAGACCGCAAATGTGCTGGACCAAGCTAATCCAGGCAGCGATACATCTCCTACGCCCAGGCTGGCTGCGCGAAATGCTTCGAATACAGGTGTCAGCGGATTGATGTTCAGTACCATGCGCGCCTTTCTCGCTAACCATCGACAGTGGATAGAATACCGGTGTTGCGAACATCAGCAGCGGGATACCAAACTGCAGCAAAAATCGAAGGTCACGGTACTTGTTGGTCGCTGCAGCAAAAATCAATCCCACCCCGAGACCCATTGCCGCCAACAAAATGACAAACAAAGGGGCAGCCAATAGCATCCAGCCCGTAGAGATCACCCCTTTGCCGACGTACCACACCCACAGGCAGCCGAACAAACCCAGCTGAATAATCAGTCGAATCATGCTGGATGCGACCACGGACAGGGGCGTGATCATCCGTGGAAAATAGACCTTCTCATATAGCAAAGCGTTAGCGATCAAGGTCTCGGATGTTTTGGTTAAGCAATCCGCAAAAAACGTCCAGCAACTGACACCGGCCAAGTAGAACATGATTGGTGGTAGCTGATCGGTCAACAATCCAGCAAGCCGATGGAAAACCAGCATGTAAACGAGGCTGGTCAAGAGTGGTTGAATGAATATCCAGACCGGGCCCAAGATCGTTTGCTTGTAAAAGGCGACGAAATCCCGACGTATGAACAGGCGCAGCAGGTCGCGATATTGCCACAACTCACGAAGGTCGAAACCTTTAGCGCGGGAGTCGGCGGTGATCACCAGATCCCAGTCCTGAGGCGATTCATCGGCGGTCGAAATAACAGAGTCTCCTTGCACAAGAACACGACATCACCCGTTGGGGCTCTATCTTAGTTTGACACCGCTACCTTTGTGTTCACCAACGACCGTAGGCGCGAATTGAGCACCTACTTGCGCGGCCTGTACGGGTTAGGATGATCAGGTACCCGAACGATTGACAACCACTCTCCCGGACATGCCGAAATTCGACGTAGTGTGGTCGAATCCGCGGTGAAGAATCTGCTCCAAAGTCATCCGTTCGCACGGCTACAGCCGGCTCCATTTGCGAAATCTGCATAGACAACGAACGATTCATCATGCACGATGTCTGGTCAATCATCCCGCCTCAGATTCAAGATGGCGGCGGGTGCTCGGAATAGACGATTCGCCTGGAATCGTCCCAACCGCTCCGAACTGACTTGACCCAGCAAACGGCCAGAACTGCATTTGAACATCGCGCCAGTCATCCTATTTGTTTATAACCGGCCAAACCACACGGCCGAAACATTGAAGGCGCTGGCCGAAGCAAAGCTTGCTGATCAGAGTGAGCTGCACATCTTTGCCGATGGCGTCAAAGACCCTAACGCTCGGCAGGAAGTCGAAGCGGTTAACGGAGTACGCGAAATCATTCGTACCGCAAAAGGTTTCAAGAAGGTCGTTCTGCACCAAGCCGAATCAAACCTGGGTCTTGCCAACTCAGTCATCGGCGCAACCGGCAAACTTCTCGCCACCTATGACCGCGTGATCACGATAGAGGATGACGTAATCGTCGGAACACATTTTTTGGAGTACGTTAACGAAGCGTTGGATCTCTATGCCAACGACGAGCGAGTTTTGATGATTTCTGGGTATGGATTAAGCCTGCCCTTTAGTCGCTTTCGAAGGCAGGCGTTTTTCTTGCCGATTGGATCGACACAAGCATGGGGAACCTGGAAACGTGCCTGGCAAAAGGTCAACTTTGATGCCGCTGGCTATGAAAAATTGAAACAGTCTCGCCGCCTACGACGGCAGTTCAATCGATATGGAGGGATCAACTTTTCCGAAATGCTGACAAGTCAGATGGAATCAGATCAGGATCAAATTTCCTCATGGGCGATTCGGTTTGAATGGTCACTGCTGATCAATGACGGCCTGACCTTGTTCCCGCCGCAAAACATGATCGAGAATATTGGCTGGGATGGTTCGGGCAAGCATTCTGGAAGCTATAATCCCTACCGCGATGATGTGAGCCGAATTCATCAGACCGTTACTGCTTTTCCTCGCAGAGTCAGGTCCAAGAAAGTTGATTTTTTGTTGCTTATTCTGTTCTTCTATCGGATCAGGGTCACCGAGTATTTCAGGAATCGATTTCCCTGACCACGAGGCACTGTCCGGAAATTGGCAGATTGCCGGACAGTTTGCATTCGAACGGGTGGCTCCGAGTCGCGTTCGCGACACTGTCTTTGGTACAATCGTGTTACAGCGGCACGCGCTGATGGCGAGACCGGGCCGAAAGCGATACAGGTTTGACGAATAGCCCAGGCGAGTCGATCAACCAGGCGTTCCATAATCCTGGATGATCTCACGAAGTCTGTAGTCCTAAACGGCCACTCAAGTTCTCGAACGATTTCCCTGATCGGAATCAAGATTGTGCAAATGCGAATAAGTTTCAAGCGAACTGTTGGATCCTTAGCATTGGTTGGTTCCCTTCTCATGGCGTTACCGGCATCGGCATACACGCCAGACGATGACGTTGTGCTTGAAATGGTTGACCGCGGCGCGCGGTTCCTGGAGACCAGCACCGATACGCTGACCCGAACCGATCGAAGCAGATTTGGACCAGGTGTCCATGTTCTTAAGGCCTACGCACACTTTAAGGTCATGCACGATCCGACCGCCCAAGTTCTAAAGACGGGAGTTGCCCAGGCTACTCGGTTCGCGGAAACTTTCTCCAACAACACCAGTGGGGTCGCAAATGCGAAAGCGGTCTATGAGGCCTCAGTTTCTATTTTGCTGCTGGCTTCGGTCAGTCCGACCGGATACAGCAAGCAAATTACGGAGTTAAGAGACTTTCTTGATTCGGTCCAGTACGACAACGGCGCCTTCGGATACCCAGGATACGGGACCGGCGATGTGTCGCAGGTTCAGTACGCAATGCTCGCTTATTGGACTCTTCAGCAGGCTGATTTCGAACCGGATCCAGGCCGCGTCGAAGAATGCCTGGACTGGTTGTTGCGTGTGCAGGACCCGAGCGGCGCATGGCCGTACCAGGGAACCGATCCGGGGCCGGGGAAACCATTGAGACCACAAAAGTCGGAAGTCGGCATGTCGATGGCCCTTGCCGGCGGAAGCGCGGCGCTGATCGGTGGCGATGTGCTGGGCATGTGGGGGCGAAAAGTTGAAAACGACGCCTCCAAAGTATTCAAAGGGATGCCAAAGGCCATCAAAATTTTGAACGCAGCGAGCCGCAAAGAAAAAGCGCCTGCCAAACCGAAAACGCGAGTCGTCAGCGCGATCAAACTCTGTGAAGGCTATCGAGACAGAACACCATTCAAGCGCAATCACTGGTACTACTATCAACTTTACACGCTCGAACGATACGAAAGCTTTCGCGAAATCGCCTTTCAAAGACGGCCGGATGATAGTCCCGACTGGTACAACAAGGGCGTCGAAGAACTACGAGGATTCCAGAGCCCCGAGGGAGCCTGGGGGTTAACGGACGAGGACAAGACCGCCGCCGAGAATTCAACGGCTTTTGCAATTTTGTTTTTGATTCGTAGTACCCAGAGTGCAATCACTTCAGCTAGCTCGGGGACTCTTGGAGGCGGTCAAGGACTACCCAAAGACACCACCGACATCCGCGTCACAGGCACGAAGATCCAAGGCCGACCCGTCGCCGCAGAAGTCGGTCAGATGTTAGATCTGTTAGAAGATGACGAAGGTGACCTGGAAGGCAAGTCGATTCCTGATGACCTAAAGTTGGCGACCGACCCGAAAGCACGGCGTGCCCAGCTTGATCGACTCCAGCGACTCGTTCGCGGTAGCCAGTCGTGGCAGGCTCGCCGCGTTGCAGCCCAGCTATTGGGAAAGAGTGAGCAAATGGATGTGGTCCCAGCGTTGATCTATGCATTGAGCGATAAAGATACGACTGTCCGTCAGTATGCTCGCGATGGCCTTCGGTTTATCAGTCGCAAGTTCGACGGATACGGCTTGTCCGAAAAGCCGACCGACGCAGAAGTGGAAGTCGCCCAACAGAAATGGCGTCAGTGGTATTTGACCGTCAACCCCAAGTATGTGTTTCTACAATAAACGCCTAACCGCAACCCGTCGATCGGGTGAGCAAGGTTGTTGTAATCGCTGGAATGGCTGTCAATTCTCGGGCGTTGCGGCCCGATTGCCAGGCGACGTGAGGGTTTTTGGAGTCAATCGAACATGCTGCTGCGATACACCAACATGCTGCTCAAGCACCTCGATCACTATCGTCGGTTTCCCGGCGAAAGCTACGGAGGTTTTAGAGGTATCTACGAGAGCTTCGATCAAGCCATTGCAGCCGCTCCAAAAACGAAACCGATTGGTTATGACGATGAAGCACTGGCTGATTCCTATGCTCGCGACCTCGACGAAACCATCCGACAGTACGATTATCCGGTTCTGTTTTGGATGCAAAAATTGCTGACCGATGGCACCAATGTGTTCGATTTCGGCGGCAATGTCGGTACTCATTACTTTCAGTACCGCGGCTATTTGCAGTTAACAGACACCGTGACTTGGACCGTTCTCGATCTTCCGGAAATCGTCAAAGCCGGCAAGCATCGCCATTCAGAGCAGAACCTGTTTTTTACCGACGACGTCAATCAAGTGCGGCAAGCAGACATCTTGCTGGCCTCGGGTGTTGTGCAATACATCGAAGACTTTTCTACATTCGTTTCAACGCTTAACTTCCAGCCTCCGCATCTGCTAATCAATCGGCTGCCGCTGTACGACGGGGAGCGGTTTGTGACGTTACAAAACGGCGGCAACGTGTTTTACCCGCAGTATGTGTTCAACCGCGCCCGATTCATCCGCTCCATCGAAGACATCGGTTACCGTTTGGTGGACGAATGGATCGATTATATCGATAGTTGTTTCATACCGTTTCGCTCCCGCAACAGTTTGCCACATTACTGCGGGTTGTACTTTGAAATGACTCCCAGAAATCTCGCGACCGGAGCAGAAGCCTAGGTACTCTCTGGTCATCGTGAGCCAGACGCAAAAGCATCGCGTTCGGTTTTGTAGACCGCGACCCTGTGCCCGAGCCCATCGCAAGTATGGATTAGCCAGGCAAGTTTTCGAGTGATACAAGGATGCTCAGCCTTGATCTCCGCGCCGCGCGATAACGTCAATCTTTCGAAGCCTGCCTGACGTACACTGACTATTGACTATCGTTTGCAATGACACAAAGAAATTTTCTGTTTTGTCAGCCAACTCTGTTCCTAAATCCACCGCGAATGCTATTTCAGCGGTCCGCGACCATGATGTGCCCGGACTGCGTTAACGAATATGAACGCCGGCGGGTGTGACTTGACCAACCGTGTCACCGCACTGGTGGAGGTTTCCCAGAGCTTTGCCACCGCATCGGTTGACCGCCAGCGGCATGCAAATCATTTAGGATCAGCGCCAACACCGCGGGCCTGGCTGCGTTGCGTTCATTGATCCGCAGATCGCCGCCGCAATAGACTTTTCGTAGTTCGGCTTCGGCGGCGGCGACGGGTCCATCAAGAATCGAATCGGTACGGATTTCGACTGCCAGACGTAGTCGCAGTCTGGCTACTGCAACGGCCCGATTGTCCGCCTGGCTACGTCGCTCGGTCGCCTCGGCGACGACGCCCGTCGGTTCGTGATGCAGAAATGCGCCGCTACTGGTCTTGTTTCGATGCTGACCACCCGGTCCACTGCGCCGCTGAGTCCGCAGGTCACATTGTTCGAGCAGTACTTCGATAGGTTGTACCGCAGGGTGAGGTGCTTCGATCTTTGTGACCGACATTCGTTGACCGCGATCGGGCAACGTCGGCGATTTGTCCTGATCATTCGTCACGACAGTTCGCCATCGATCCAACTTTGAAACCAGCGCACTATGTCGCTGGCGACACTACGGGGGGGCAGATGAAATACGGCCTGGCACTGCTGGCCGAGCCAGTGCAACACATCGGACTCGCCAACGTCAGGCAATCGGCAAAGTACTTGATACTCGGACGTTCGAGTCACGGACTCCGATTCCTGTTGGATCGCCGACACCGAATGAATCGTCGAGGCATAGACTTTCTCCGGCGCGGTGGAAATTGACACGTTTACGGTAGATCCGGAATCAATGTTCATGCGATCACGGGCATCCAGTATCAAAACGGCTTGAATCGCACCGCCCGGGCTGATTCGACACCACGGCTGATAGGCCTCCCCAGCAGTTCCAGTACGTCGCCGCAGTGAAAGCGATGCTGGTGATTGCGGGGCAACGGAGGGAGCCGCCGGCAAAACAACGCCGTCATGGGGCGACCTTAAACTCGATCTTTCGATCCTCTGATTCACCGATGCTAACTGATCGGAGACCGCCTGTTCCACCGCCTTCAGCGTACTCCATTGGGCGGCGGCATCGGTCCGATCCAACGTAACCCGTCGTGAAAGGTCGCGACGCAAACTGGCCAATCGTAGCTTGCCCTGCAACCTGGCCTGTTGGATCGCCAGATCATCATCGCTTAGCCGGACCAACGAATCACCTTGGCGGACGGTTTCACCAAGATCGAAACCCACCGCGTCGATCATGCCGGCATGGCTTAGATAGACGGTCGTTGCATCGGCGACGTCAATCCAGCCGGTTGCGCTTCGATAACGTGGCAGGGGCACAAACAGGATGAAGCAGACCAGCAATGCGATTCCCAGTAGGATGCTGCCGCGACGCAGCGGCGGCACGCCACGCCAATGTCCATCGCCACTCGCTAACGTCGTGACTCGGCGGCACCAGTCGCCTGCCAGAAACCAGCCCAACCAATAGCAAAGCCAGAACGGCGATTTGGCGAAGCTGAAAATAGTCGGCAACCGTCAAGAATAGCGCGGCAATCGCGGTCATGACGATGATTCGATAGGCGATCGACGCGACATGGTAAACGGCCAATCCAGTGGATCTGGGATTGGTTTGTTTCGCTATCGCGTAACCTGGTCCAGCGATTCGTCTGACGAAAACGCTTTGAAATGCATCACGGGCTTCTTGACGCAAATTGGTGCTGTTGATCAGGTCACTCAGTACGTAGTATCCGTCGTAACGCATCAACGGATTGGCATTGAAGATCAACGTGCTGATACCACATACCACCATCAAGTTTAGGGCATGCAAACGGATCCAGGGATCGCTGGTCATCAACCAGATGAACGTCGCCAGTGCCGCCAGGATCAACTCGACGTAAATGCCCGCCAACATCACTGCCGCGCGTTTGATTGTGGATCCCTGTCGCCAAATGTCGGTCACATCGCAGTACGGACATGGCATTCCACAAAGAAACAATAGCCCGACGCTACCGCAGCGTGATCCGCTGCGTCGGCACACGATCGCGTGTCCCAGCTCATGGAGAACCTTCGTACCAACAAAAATGATCCCCAGCCAAACAGGATCGGACTGAACAAAGAACTGCTCCAGCGATCCGAGTGAAACGACGATATCACCACTTCGACCGATCACTAACAGCGTTGCCGACACAATCAACAGCGACCAGATTGCGACCGCCAGAGGCGAAAAGAGCCAGTCCGTCAGCGGGACCAGCTTGGCCGCAAACCAGTCAATCGATCCGAGCGATCGGCGAATGTAAAGCGGATTGAAACTTGCCTTGGCAAGTTGATTGCGGCGACGGGTCCAACCGGCCGAATCAGCTTGTCGCCACAGCGAATCGTCCCCCTTCCCTGACAGCAATGATTGCCAAACGTGTTCGGAAACACGTGAGAATCGCCCGCTGACCTCATCGACCACCATTCGATAGGCGCGACGACTACCGCGCCGAACGAAACTGTTCAGATCGCTGCGTAGGGCCGGTCGGTTTGTTGCAGCCGATGAACTAGGCATATCGTGTCCGTCGCGTTACCGGATGTTTGTAGATCTTCTTGCCGCGACCGTTGTTGGAAAGACTTTCATGCGGACCTCCGTTCCAGGACGCAGTTGCCATTGCTTGGCATCGGTATCAACTGGGCGATTGACGATCTCGGCATGCAAGCGGTATCGACCCCCAGGCAACATTTGCGGATCGACCGACAGCACCTTGCCCCGCAATGATTTTTCTTTTCCATCGCTTGGATCAACCCAATGCACGCTGACCGATAACCCGTGACATTGCGACAGGTGCGATCTCCTGACTGCTCAGCAGCGCATGAACGTGCAATCGATCGATCCGGCCAATCGTGGCCAAGGTTTCGCCTTTTTCGATCCATTCACCTGTTTCCCGATCGATATCCAACACCACTCCACCAATCGGGCTTTCCACATGCAGATTGCGCAGTTGATCGTCGATCACGGCCAGATCGGCTTCGCGCAGACCGGCTTCGACTTCGGCGCGTTTGAGTCGTCTCTTCGGCTTGCGCCACTTCCAGCTGACCACGCTCGACGGCCAAACGTAGTTGTCGCATGCGCGTCAGTGGCACTGCCCCGCGGGCGTCTCTTTGGATCGATCGACTTAAGTCCAATTCAGCTTCGGCCTCTGCTTTCGCCACAATGGCATACTGAACTTCCACATCGTCTTCGGAGTCTGTTTTTGCGTTGTCGTACTGCAACTGTGCGGCGCGACGCCGGATCAATAGCGAGCGGCCATCCAGGCGACCGATCGGCGATCCAAGTTGAATGGTGTCATTGGGCGCGACGTTGACCTCGGCGACTTGTCCAGTCGCCAAAGCGGGAACGTCAACTTCAGCGGCAAAACGAACTGCACAATCGTGAACTTCGATGCCCTCGGCAGCGGATGCTGATCCCGTGACCGTTAGAAACAACAGTGTCACAAAGGCGAATGTTGTGGTCACGCGGATGCGCATCTCGAAGGCGGTCTAAGACGTCATATTGGCTCATGTTTCATCCTGTTCCTGACCACCGAAATACAGTGCGCCTGTTCTACGCACCGATCGAATCATGTCTTGAAACAACACCACAGCGGTGGGCGCCGTGCCGCAGTGAAACATCGCTCGCGCTGGAGCTCCCGATTGGTCACTTGACATCTGTTTTTCCGCCAGAGTGATCGATGCTTGGTCACTGAGTCTTAACAACACGGCGGTTGAACTTGGAGATGTCGCATCACCGGCAATCGCTGGTCCCAATCGTTCTAGACTCGCCACAAAGGTTTGCGTTGGATCTGAATCGAGCGAAACCGAAACCGATAGCTTGTGACCTTCATCCGCTGTGTGCAAATGATCGACTCGCGACTGTGGCACGTTCGCCTCAACCGTCCACGGGGAATCGGTGGCGATTACTTGTAGCACCCAATCGCCTCGTTTTAGCGGGCGAGATTGTAAACGTTGCTCGATCTGCCAGGCGTCAACCATGCCGTCGCGTCGCGCGAATCTGCATTGAGCTTTCGGCTCGCTTCAGAATGACAATTTGCTCATCAATCGATCGAATCTCTTCGTCTACCAAGCGACTTTCTCCTTGCACTTGCTCCATTCGATCGAATTGGTGAGCAGCTGTGTCAACAAGAGCATCGGTCCACTGAGATTTTTGCTGAATCAAAACAGCGCGGCGACCGACTAGCGCAGTCATTTGCTCTTCTAGATCTGGATCCGCCAACGTGACCAACAGTTCTCCGGCGGTGACAGTTTGACCGTGTCGAACGTGGATCTGATCGACAACGGCGTCTCGCGGGGCCGTGATGGTTTGCACCTGAGCTGGGCGAATGGTTGCGGGCGAAGAAACCATCAGCGGAACGGGAAACGATAGAACCAAGAGGACAACGAGCGTTAGTACCGTGGAAATGATTGCGCGATTGCGGCGTTTCACGCCGCAATCTTGGCCATGCAAGAAGGTCGTTTTGAACAAATGTTTTCCCAGAAGCGACCCACTGGCGATGGCATTCTCGATCGCCATATCGGCGTGTTGCATGTAGCGAATCAATTCGTCGCGATAGTCGGCTGTGATTGCCTGGACATCGGCAACTTGCATGCATACCAGCTGGCGTTGTGGGTTCAGAGCGTCGGTAACGACGGCTCTGTTTACCAGTTCCGAATCACCGACGTCGAAGCTCGGATCTTGCTGCGCTTCGAACCAGCGGCAACCGTCATCGTCCAATTCGACACTCGCCGCGTCCCGCAACTGCTTCGCTGCTGCCGATCGACTGTCAATTGTTTCAACGTGACTGACAGCGATTAGTTGATCGCCTTTTGATTGAACAAGTCCGACACGATCGAAACCGAAGATGTCTACCGCGTTGTCAACGATCGCTGCTTCCAACACTCTTCGGTTTTCAGTTCGGTGCAGGGCAACAACGGCCGCATCAACTTTGGCCGCCAGGTCCTGCTTTCGACGTAGGCTACGTAGTTGATCGCTGCGCAGGAACTCACCCGCCAAATCAGCCATTTGGGCGACAAAGCGAAGGTAGCCTCGCTGAGTCGCGAGGCCACAATTCGATTCCAAAAAGACTTCCAACAAATAGCTGGGTCCATCGAAAGACGGCTCCAGTTCAATGGGCACCAGAGCGACCGGAATGTCCATTGGATTGGCCGGCACGTCCTGGTCGGTGGCGCCGGGCGACGCCGGCACGACGACCGGTTGGCCGTCGCTAGCGACTTCAACCAGGAGACGTTGATGTGTGGCGATCGATTCGGCGGGAATCGACTGGTCGGTTGTCCGCCCAAGGCGCGCGCAGCGGATGCAATTGGTCCGTAACCTGCCAAACCACGACACCCTCTGCCGCCATGGCTCGTGCGATACGATCAACCAGCAAGCCGAAGAATTCATTGGCGCGTACGATCGCTACGAACGGCAACCGCGACCTCGCGGATCATTTCGGCGATCTCGCGACGTGTTTGGTCAACCAGTTGGTCCGTACCGCCACCAAAGTCCGACCCCGCAGATTGCGGAGCCGCAGTGGGCGTAAAGACGAATGGTTCGCTGCTGGCGGTAGTTGTCACAAATCGGCCGACGGTAGGCGTTTTCCCAACAGATCGACTATCAAATTGACCGCTCCGAGGACAACTCCGCTTCGCAGGTTGCTAGCATCGCGACCGCAATGGCGAAGCTGATTGAGCCCAAAATGAACCTTGGGCGTCTGGCCATGGTGCCAAACATCGTTGCCTGATTAGTGGCTGGCGGTCGATTCGTATCGGGTCATCGCGCCCCAACCAACGCGCCAGCGTTTTCAAATTTTTGCTGAAAGTCGCGCTGCGGATGACTTGACGCGTTGGGTCTTCGTCGCCGTGATACTTGAGTCGGCCCGCTTCGACCCAGGCACTCGGCTGTCCAGGCTAGCGACAATCTTGGCGACTTCGGCATCGAGTGCTTTCGTCCCTTTCGATTCTGCTCGCTCCTTGCGAAGTAGCTCACTGATCGGCCGCTGCTGTACCGATTTCAACTCCCGCTCAATCGCATCGAGTGACGAACCGATGATGAAGCCGTAGTGCGTTGGCATGTCGGAGCTGTCGTACGTCAGCTGGTATTCCTTGGTGAAGTACAACGGACGGTCGGTGCCGATTTCATAGAATCTGGCCAACCGTCCATCGGGCAACAGCAGGCTGCGGTAGTATTCGATCGCGCGCGGCAGAGGCTCTAGGTACCTGTCGGCAGCCTCGTCGTTCGCGGCGGTGCGCCGGTAGAGTTCGATCAGCGTCCGCATGACGCTTTGGGATTCACCGCCTGTGATTGCTGGCGGTTCGAACTTTCGGGCCCAAGCGGGCTCCATTGCGCGGTTGTACTGCTGCGCCCAACCAGGTTGCGGTTCGGGAAGCTGGGCCTGCAACAGAAAATCGCCGCCGCGCTGCGCTGCTGCCAGATATCGCTCGTCCTCATAGACATCCCAGGCATCAAGCAAAGTCACGATCAGGTCGTTGATGGTGTTGTCATTGATCGTATAGAACCGATCGTATCGTACGCCGGGATACTTGCGCGACCATGTACGGGGAAACTCTGCTTGGCGGGCGATCGGATCGGGATCCACCAGTTCACCGGTAAACCGTTGTGGCCATGCGCCGCACGGATACTGAGCTCGCAAGACACCGTTGATCGCGAAAGAGGCGGCTTCATGCAATTGTTCGTTTTTGAACTCCAGTTTTTTGTCCAGTTGAACCAGAAACCGAATCGCTGACTGCGACTTGTCGTCATCATACGTGGTGACGTTTCGGCCAGAGGCGCGTTCCTGATCAGACTCGGTGCGGTAGGCGTAGCGTTTGCGTTTGTCGGGATCAAATTCGATCATGGCGTCCCAACCGCCGCTGCGCAATTGGCCGCGAATCAGCGCGCTGGCTGTTTCGTTGGCGGCGTCCAACAAAACCGGGTCACCACACATTCGGTAGGCTTCCAAATAGGCCATGCCAACGGCCGGTGTCGCCGGTGGTTCAATCCAGGCAACACTTGGACTGACTCTGCCCTCCCCTTCACGTTTACTCAGATCAGCGCTCAACTGAAAAATGTACCCACCTCCCGCCGAGGCGTTCCGACGAAAGAATGTGACCGCCCGCCGCATTGATTCGGTGACGGTTTCGCGATCGGGTGCCGGCTCGCAGACAACGGCCGGCGCCATCGACGTGAATAGCAGAGCAATCAGCAGGCGATTCATTCCCGTTCTCCAAGCAGCGTTCGGAGGATCTTTAGCGACTCTGGCTGATCCCTGGTCCGAACTAATTCCGACAAACACTCGGATTGCCGCCTATTGACGGGTACCGGCTGACCCGGTTGTGGCAGAGACCGGCCCAACTGGTCTGCGATCGCCCGCAGCAATTCTGGAATTCCCTCTCCAGTCAAAGCGTTAGTGGCAATGGCTTGAGGTGGCGTTGTTTGGCCCGACTTCAGTAGATCGATCTTGTTGAAAACTTGGAGCGTTACCGGTTCGCTTGCCCCTCCTGGGCCGCTCCCGCGTTCGAATCTCCCGGGTGCAAACCTCCCAAGGGAGGGTGCATCGAGCGGTAGAGACCCGTCGGGGGCAGAGACTTGCAACAACAAATCCGCTTGGCTGGCTGCAGCCCGAGCTCTGGCGACTCCCTCCTGCTCAATCGCCTCATCGCTCTCGCGAATTCCGGCGGTATCGCTTAATCGAATCGGTATTCCGTCGATGACCGTATCGACGTTCAGCACGTCTCGGGTAGTGCCAGCCTGGTCGAACGTGACACTGCGATCGAAGCCGACCAAGGCGTTGACTAGGCTACTTTTTCCGACGTTGGGTGGACCGACCAAAACGACGCGGAATGGGTCGGCCAAGCGGAAGCCGATCGAAGCCCGGTCGAGAATGATTTGGGCCTCCTGACGCAGCCTGGCCAGACCACTGGAGTCATCGTTCTCAAATCCAGCCTGCATCGCACGGATCCAGCCGTGAGTCCAATCGGCCAGCACGCCGCGAACTTGGTCCATGGCGATCGCAGCGGTTCGCTGGGTGACACATTGCGCCAGCACGCTTTGAGCCTCCGCGATCAACAAGTTTTCCAGGCCAAACCATACGGTTGTCTCGACTCGGATGGCTCCACAGCCCTGTAAATCGTCAATGATTCGCTCAACAGCTGCGGGTCCCCCGTGGCAGTGAATCTCGAATTGCACAACGCCGGCGACTTCCGATTTGGTCGGTGTGACAACGACCGATTCGCCGGCAGCTTCGAACTGTGCGCGACCTTTCCAGTGGCCGTATCGGATCTGCCCAGCCAACAGCTCACTGGCCGATGCGGCGGCGAAACACCGTTGAAGGGTGATTGCTGCGGTTGGACCTCGCAGTCCAATGACGGCAATCGCGCTGCGACCAGCGCCAGTCAGCAGGGCACATTGATCAATGCCACCATCCCGATTCTGATCCGTTTGGAGATTGGTTTTGCGTTCATCGCCAGATTGGGGTAAAGACATTTATTGATTCTTGAATACACTTACTCAGCCGCGGCTAACTTGAGCGATCCGGATATCTCGAGTTCCGAGAAAGCTGCACGCGGCTTCGCACGACACCCTTGACTTACAACCACCATGGCGAAAAAGAAGCCAGATCTCAACCGCATGAGCGACGAACAGTTGCTGGACATGCGGATGTGTGATCTGAAGCTATCGATTCGAGGATACGCCGCTGCAAAAGCGGATCGCACAGCTAAACGACGAACTTGGCCCACCGCGGTATTCGATTCAAACCTCATTGTTGGTTGAGCGACGACTGGTTCTCGCCTGATGGGATACCTGGGATCGCGATCCCATTCTACCTGGCCCATCCCCGACTGATGCGACTGGAACGCAAACAATTGTTGGAAGTCGAAGGAGGAACGAAAGAATGGTGCATGAAAATCTTGCGGCACGAAGCGGGTCATGCAATTGATTCCGCTTATCGATTGCGAACGCGGTCCAGCTATCGCAAAGCATTTGGAAAGCCGTCGCAACCTTACCCGGAATACTACCATCCGACGCCATCGAGTCGTGACTACGTATTGCACCTTGAAATGTGGTACGCTCAATCCCATCCTCTGGAAGATTTTGCTGAAACCTTTGCCGTTTGGCTCCGGCCTGGTTCGCGATGGCGAACGCGATATCGTGATTGGCCAGCGATGAGCAAACTGCAGATTGTTGACAACTACATGAGTTCGATTGACGGTAAAAAACCGATCGTGACTTCACGAGCAACCATCGAACCGATATCGCGAATTCGCAAAACTTTACGAACTCACTATCAGCGCAAACGGGAACACTATGAAGTCGACTACCCAAGCATCTACGACAACGATTTGCGAAAACTGTTTTCTTCAGATTCAATTCACGGTCGCAACACGACCGCCGCGGCCTTCTTGAATCGAATTCGTGGAGAGCTACGTCGTAGTGTTGCTCGTTGGACCGGCGAATATAGCTACACCATTGATCAGGTGATCCAAGAAATGATCGAACGATGCCGAGAGCTGAAACTGCGACTGGGCCAGTCACCAGAGGAAGCGAAGCGAGACGCCATGATTTTGGTTGCCGTACGCACGACAAATTTCATTCATGAAGGCAGACACCGTGTCGCTGTTTGACGTCAACAATCAGCTCTCCCGGTTGCGGGAGCGATGATGGAGAACACGACATCGAGCAAACTGCGCATCTTGGTGTTGGTCCGCGACGGACACGTTCCTCCTGAGACCCTAGACGGGGTTACCGAAGAGGAAATGTCGCCATGGAAAGCAGAATTTGATGTCTGCGAAACACTGCGCCGACTCGGACACGAAGTTTTGCCCGTGGGTGTCTACGACGACTTGGGGCCGATTCGCAAAGCGCTCCGTGATTTTGAACCCAATATCACTTTCATGATGTTGGAAGAATTTCACGGAGTGGTCACTTATGACTTCGCCGTCATCAGCTATTTGGAATTGATGCAACAGCCCTACACCGGATGCAATCCACGCGGATTGTTGCTTAGCAAAGATAAAGCGTTATCAAAGAAAGTTCTCTCCTATCATCGGATTCCCACACCGCGCTTCGCCGTATTTCCAAAAGGCCGAACCGTCCATCGGCCCAAGAAATTGTCGTTCCCGCTGTTCGTCAAATCAGTCGTCGAAGACGCCTCATTCGGTATCGCGCAAGCATCCATCGTGCGCGACGATCAGGCGTTACAGGAACGTGTGCGATTTATCCATGAAAAGACTGGCGATGATGCAATTGCCGAGCAATACATCGAAGGCCGCGAATTGTATGTCGGTGTGCTCGGCAATACGCGTCTGACCACCTTTCCTGCCTGGGAAATGAGCTTCGGAAGTATGCCCGAAGATGTAGCGCGGATCGCGACCAGCCGAGTCAAATGGGATCATAAGTACCAGGAAAAGCATGGGATTACCACGCACGCAGCAAACGACATTGACGACGCCACCCAAGACAAGATTTCCAAATTATGCAAACGCGTCTACAGAGCGCTGAGCATGAGCGGGTATGGACGTATGGACTTACGAATGACGGACAGCGGCGAAATCTTTGTGATCGAAGCCAACGCGAATCCAAATATCGAATATGGGGAAGACTTTGCCGAATCAGCCGAAACCGTTGGCATCAGCTACGAAGCCTTGATGCAAAGAATTCTAAACTTGGGTCTCAGTTACAAAGCCGCTTGGATGGGAATTTGAAAATGGGCCACCTCTCCCGTCGGGAGAGGTCGAGCTGTAGGCTCAGAAGAGAGGCCCTTCTCGGCCGCTACCGTATCCGACCTGCATCGCTAGCGGTGCAGGTAACTCTCACGCTGACACCACCTATGAAAACATCGCTGCGCGGCATTGTACCTCCGCTGATTACTCCGCTACTGGATCGAGACACCATTGATGTCGAGGGTACGGAGCGTTTGATCGAACACGTGATCAATGGGGGTGTCAGCGGCATTTTCGTGCTTGGCACCACTGGCGAGGCTCCCAGCCTTAGCTATCGCCTTCGCCGTGAATTCATTCAATTGGCCTGCAAGTGTGCCGACGGGCGAGTCCCCGTCCTGGCGGGTGTCACTGATACGTCCTTCGTCGAAACAATCCAACTTGCCAACTTTGCCGCTAACGCTGGCGTCACGACGGTCGTCCTATCGACACCGTATTACTTTCCAGCCGGACAGACCGAGTTGATCCGCTACATCGGACAGGTCTTGCCCGAACTGTCGCTGCCGCTGATGTTGTACAACATGCCCAGCCTGACAAAAGTTTGGTTCGAAATTGATTCGCTGAAGATATTAGCGGAGCACGAAAAGATTGCTGGCGTCAAAGACAGCAGTGGCGATATTAAATACTTCCAGCAACTGCTCACGCTGAAACAACTTCGCCCCGACTGGACCATGCTGATCGGCCCGGAACATTTGACCGCCGAAGCGGTCAAATTGGGCGGCGACGGAGGTGTCAACGGTGGTGCGAATCTGTATCCGGAATTGTTCGTGGAACTATTCCGTGCCGCCGACAAAGGTGATCAGGAACAGGTCGATGTATTGCAGCAGCGAGTTGAAAAATTGCAGCAAATCTACGACGTAGGCAAATACGCAAGCCGGCACATCAAGGCGACCAAGTGCGCGCTATCGATCATGGGAATCTGCAGCGATCACATGGCCGAACCGTTCAATCATTTTCTACCCCCCGAACGCGAACAAGTCAAAGCGATCATCGATCGGCTGTAACACCGGCACGAGCGTTCCTGGTAATTCGAAAAGTAACCGGCAACGACCGTTGGTTGACATGGGATCCACGCTCTGCCTGCTACGGCTGTTTCCGAACCGCTGTTTCCAAGATTGGCACAGCTCTTGACCAACACACTAAGTTGAACAGTGCGTTACGAAGCGAGGCGTTGTGTCAATTCTGGATCAGCGATCCAAAGCATCCTTAGTAACGCAACTTCGTTCTTGACGCATAGCTTTTCAAGCACGCGTAGTCGGTGCTTGGATGCTGTTTGGGCAGAGATGCCCAGGTGAATAGCAATTGATTTCAGCGTCATCGCCTCGACCAGCAAATTCATCACCTCGTATTCGCGAGTTGTCAATGAATCGATTCGATCGTGATAGAGTTCTAGGGGATGGCCGGCTGGAGATGGAAAAGCGAATAGTGACATAATGGAGCACAGATAGTCGTTGGGACGGCAATTCTAGAAATCCGATCGCTCAACCACGCATGGTTGTATGTCTGGAAGTCTTACCACAGTGCCCCAGCGGCGATTCCGCAACCGAAATCTAACCGATGCTGTGCGTTCAGTCCCGCGTGGTCGAGCGATCGATGTTGTGCCCCATCGATCATCAAGCCACCATTCCTATCTGAATGCCGACTCAAGTCCATTGGCATCAATCGACGATTGAAATGAAGTCTTTAGTAACGTCGCACCCACTGATGCGGGTTCAGCGTCGGTCGATTCCGCCTGTATCGATTGCACCCCTGGTATCAGCAGCAAGATTCGATTTACTGACCGGCTATACTCAGCTAGACTCGACAACTGTCCACCCGTCGCTGTTCCTGCTAGCTGGTTTAACGGTATCGAATGATCACTTGGTTACGTCTGATCCCGATCTTCATATCTTTGATACTAGCGTTTGCCAGTCGTGCGGACGAAACGGCAAACCGCGAATTCTTTGACACGCAGATCGCACCGATTCTGGCGGCGCATTGTCTGGATTGCCATTCAAATCCGGAACCACAGGCGGGCTTGGCAATGAGTCGCCTTGAAGAACTCGTTCAAGGTGGTGCAAACGGCGCGGCGATCGATACCGCTGACCCAGGGGCGAGCCTGGTGTGGCAGAGGATCGCTGCCGACGAAATGCCCCCCAACGCGCCGCTGAGTGATTTTGAAAAAGAAACTCTGTTTGAGTGGATCAAGTCGGGAGCAAAATGGGGTACAAGCCCGATCGATCGATTTCGGTACTCATCTTCAAAGCGGGCCGGGTTCGACTGGTGGTCGCTGCAACCGTTAACAACCGGCAAGAGCACAGAATTTCGTCCGATGACAGACCAGAGTTCGATCAACCCGATCGATCAATTCATCGGTAAACGTCTTGCTAAGGTTGGCATCAAATCGACACCACGTGCCGAACCGCGTGTGTTGGTGCGGAGACTGTACTTTGATTTGCTTGGACTACCTGCGCCACCCGCCGTGATCGATCGCTTTGCTGCCGATCCATCCATCGAATCGTGGCACGCCCTGGTCAACGAACTACTCGATTCGCCGCACTATGGTGAACGTTGGGCCCGACATTGGTTGGACGTGGTTCGTTTTGGCGAAACTAACGGATTTGAGTACAACGAACAGCGCGAACATGCTTGGCATTACCGCGACTGGGTGATTCGCGCCTTCAATGATGATATGCCGTACAACCGGTTCGCGCAGCTGCAATTGGCCGGCGACATCATCGCGGATCAACCCGACCAAGGTGCCGCCGCGGTTGGATTTTTGGTGGCCGGTGTCCACAACACCGTGCTGGGACAAAGCGACGCCATGAAACAAACCGGTCGCCATGAAGAACTAGAAGAGATCGCCGGCACCACCGCGCAAACATTCCTGGGGCTGACCGTCAACTGTGCCCGCTGCCACGATCACAAGTTCGATCCAATCTCGACAAGAGAATATTATCAATTCATCGCGGCACTCGATGGCGTGGGCTTCGGAACTCGACAGATTCCGAAACCGAGCGAGGCCTTGAAAGAGCAACAGCTGATCGATACTCAGCAAGCACTGGCTTCGGAGTTGTTGACACTGTTTTCGCGGAGATCGGACACCATCAATCCATCAACCAACGTTGTGACGCTGCGAAATCCGATCAACGCCAACGAGGCCGAAACAGAGTACACAGTAAGGTGGGACGTCGCTCCCACCGTTTGGGCCGACACGAGCCAAGCAACGACCGAGGAGGACGCGATTGTGGTGCGAATTCTAAGGTCCGACCAATCGGTGCTAGCCTCGTATACGATCCATGTGCGGCCATGGGATGTCAAATCGGACGATCATCGATTCGAACGAGCAACGTTTTCATATTTTGGCGACGGAACTGGTCCGATCAGAATTCAGATCCGACCCGAACGCGCGACAATGCGATTCGCCGGCGCGGTGGATAATCTGTCGATCGCTGGCCCTGACAACCAGGTTGTTTTTGCAAACAGTTTTGACGAAATCCAACACCTTCATCCGCCCGGAGTACAAGCGACGACGAAGAAACCCGTGTTCTTTGGTTCATCTTCCAATGCTTGGGTTCACACGGGAGGCAATGCGATTCACGCCGTCCAGATCGACGCGGACGATTTGGCATTGCAACTGTACAGCGGCGAGGCTGGTCGGGCGGATGTGATCGCGGAAACCCCACTCGAAAAATCGGTTGCCCAAAAATTGCGATCGGCTGAGCAGCAGCTAGCAAATTTTACGTCGGTCACGATGCACACGGTGATATCAGAACGACCCGGCACGATGCAGATCCGGCATCGCGGCGACGTGACACAACTGGGTGAAGTTGTAGCGCCAAGCGGATTAAAAGCGATCGCAGGTGTTCCCGCCTCGTTTGATGTTCCCGCCGACGCATCGGACACCGTACGACGACGACGGCTTGCCGACTGGATCACCGACCGTGAAAACGGACTGTTTCACCGGGTGATTGTCAATCGAATCTGGTTTCACCATTTCGGATCGGCATTCGTTGAAACACCCAACGACTTTGGGTTCAATGCCGGACAACCAAGTCACCCAGAACTGCTCGATTGGTTGTCCATCTGGTTTCGCGACAACGGATACTCAATCAAGAATTTGCATCGCCTGATTGTTACGTCGGCTACCTACCAACAGTCGTCTTCACCTGGCGACAACCCGACACAGGAAGTTGCCCGGCAAATCGATCAGAGCAATCGGTTGCTGTGGCGATACAATCTGCGACGCGCCGATGCGGAATACGTGCGTGATTCCATGTTAGAAGTGGCCGGCAGCCTAAATCGGCGGCAATTTGGTCCGGGATTCAAAGACGTGCGGATCGACTCTGTTGGTTCCGCCAGATACTACGTGGCGATCGACCCGATCGGCGAAGATTTCAATCGTCGCACGATCTATCGATGGCAGGCGCGCGGTGAAGCGCAGTTCGCTATTGGAAACATTCGACTGTCCCGACCCATCGACGACCACTCCCAAACGGAACATCACAACGACACCGATACAGGCGCTCAGCCAATGGAATCATCCCTTCGTGATACGAATGGCAACTGCTCTGGCGAATCGGGTTGAGAACGAATCAGGCGCAGCGGCGAAACTAGGCGAGAAAGTTGATCGCGTGTGGCGATTGGTGCTGGGCCGCACTCCGCAGGACCAGGAACGTCAGCAATCGATCTGGCTTGCCAACGAACATGGATTTGCATTGCTCTGTCGCGTTCTGCTCAACGGCAATGAATCAATAATCATCGAATGACAAGATCGAAGTGACTGATGCGAATATCCCGCGCAACCTAATCGACTTTTCGGTATCTGGCTTGGCCACCGCTGCGCTGGCTTGCTTAAACGCGCGTTGTTCGCGCGGAAACGAGAATTCTCGCACGCACCATCCGCCCAAAATCAAGCAGGTGATCCATATCTGTCAAATCGGCGGCGTCAGTCAAGTTGACACGTTTGACTACAAGCCAGCGCTGGAAGAGCTTCACGGCAGAGAGATGCCCGGGTTCGTCAAGCCCGACACTTTCTTTGGACATGCCGGTTTGATGCGGAAGCACGAATGGAATTTTCGCCAGCGCGGTGACAGCGGACTTTGGATCTCCGACCTGTTCCCACATCTCGCTGGGATGGCGGATGAACTGACTGTTGTTCGCTCGATGTATTCCGAATCGGCCAATCACACCCCGGCGATGTTCCTACAGAACTCCGGGTTTGCGACCAACGGATTTCCATCGCTCGGTAGCTGGCTCTCTTACGGACTGGGAAACGAATCGGATTCACTGCCAACCTTCGTGGTGCTGCCCGATGCCCGCAGTTTGCCCAATAGCGGAGCGGCGAATTGGACGAGCGGATTCTTGCCTGCCGAGCATCAAGGGGTGGTCTTTCGCGGTGATGATCAACCGGTTCGAAACCTGTTTTTAGAGCAACCCATATCGTCAACAGCTGAAGCAGATGCTCGATCCCTATTGCGTCAGATCAATCTGAAACACCTGTCGCAACATGACGATGATCCGCTACTGAATGCCCGTATCTCCGCCTACGAACTGGCAGCCAAGATGCAGACATCGGTTCCCGAGGCGATCGACTTTGCCGACGAGTCGTTGGCGACTCAGCAAATGTATGGACTCGATGACAAGCTGTGCGGCGACTTTGCGCGTCGCTGTTTGATGGCCCGTCGGCTGGTCGAACGAGGCGTTCGCTTTGTCCAACTGTATTCGGGTGGATCATTCGGCGGCAAGCCGCGACATGGCTGGGACGGCCACGAAAACAATCATCGCAATCACACCCGGGAAGCAGCGATGATTGACCAGCCGGTAGCGGGTTTGATTGGTGATCTACGGCAGCGAGGAATGTTGGAAGAAACACTTGTCTTTGCCACCTCCGAGTTTGGCCGGACTCCCTTCTCCGGCTCGGCACCCGGCGTACTGGGGGAAGGTCGCGATCACAATCCGGAAGGATTTACCGTTTGGCTGGCGGGTGGCGGATTGAAAAAGGGATTTGCGTTTGGCCAGACAGACGAAGTCGGCTGGCGAGCGGAAACGGACCGGGTCGGTTGGCCCGACTTTCATGCCACGGTGCTGCACTTGCTGGGCATCGATCATGAACAGCTGACTTTCTATCACAACGGTATCCAGCGCCGTTTGACCAACGTACATGGACATGTAATCGACGGAATACTTGCTTGACCATCAGAATCAATCGACTACGGATGACTTGAACGAACCTGTTCGTTGTGTTCGATCGCAAACTCGATCGCTCTGAAAATCATTTCGTCGGCGATTGATTCGGCGGCCTCACGCGAGTGTTCGCTTTTCTGCAGGATCTCAGACCAGCATTGTTGGTCCTCTTGACGATGCAACGCAACGTGAATGCGTTCCTCGACCGTGTTGACTGGTACGGTCGGCAAGACGGCGACCAATGCGATGCCAATCGCAAGTGGCGAATCACGATCGCTCAGGCGCCCAGCACGTTCGTAGGCAACATCGGCTAGCTGTTGGGCAAACTCTGGCGAAGCTCTGGAAGCGCTGGGTGGACTTCCAAGATAGGCTTCTGAGGCGTTCATGGAGTATGGAATCACACCGTCAACGAAGTTGCGCGATGCTCGGGGCCGTCGAAAGCATCGCGACATCGCACCCGATCCGCCACCGGTACAGACGATCGAAATCTGGAGTGGGGTGTCGATAAGACGTCTGAATAGTCGGTCCCAATTCGAATCGCCGATAGACATAGGGCTGATTTTGACGCGAGCATGAAAGTTTAGTTGAGTTTCACGATTTTACTGTTTCTGAGGCTGCAAAGCGCCGATACCCACAATTGGATAGTTTGTTGTTCCTCAAGGAATCCACGTGCGCGCTTGCATCATCACTCTGTCGATCGTCGTCGCCATAACGCAATTTGCATCGGCCGATGACCCCGCATACGAGCTTTCGGAGTCAGCGATCGCCCCGGAATTGATCGATGCAGAACTGATCGATGCAGCAATGGTCGAGGCGGAGTTCATGGATGCCAACGTCGCTATCCTGGAACCGGCCAAGATCACGCTCCAGCAATTGGAATCGATCGCGATGTCCTCGCATCCGACGATCGCGGTAGTGCGCGGTCGGGTCACAGCGGCTCAGGGTCAATTCGTTCAAGCCGGACTGAAATACAACCCCGTATTGCAGTATCAGACAGACGAAGCTGGCGTCGAAAACTCTTCGGGACTCCATTCTGTTCAGCTATCCCAGCAATTCGTCACGGCTAACAAACTCGGTTTGGCTCAACAGGTCCAAGCTCGCAACATCCAACAGCGTCGCGCCGATCTGCGTCGTGCGGAGTTGCAGGTGTTGACCAATCTTCGCACAAGTTATGCGCGAGCGTTGGTTGCTCAGAAACGGGTTGAACTGACTCGGGAAATGGTCAAGCTGACCCAGCAGTCAGCTGATTCGGTTGACGCTTTGTATAGAGCGGAAGAAGTTTCCAAAGTTTCGCTGTTGCAAGCACGAGTTGAGTTTCAGCGATGCAAATATCAGCTGAGGTGGCCTTCACTGAGTTAGCTGCCGAGCGCCGTTCGTTGGCGGCGGCTACTGGAATTGATGCTCTGGAAGCGGTTCCAATCGCCGGCGATTTGGACGAGGGTCTGACCGACCAACCTTGGGAAGCATTGATCGATCAAATCTACTCGGCTAGTCCCGAACTGTCAGCGGCCGGATCAAATCTGGAACAAGCTCGCTGGGCACTGCAACACGCGTGGCGCAAGCGATCCCTAACGTTACCGGATTCGTCGGCGTAGGTATCGATGCGATTACCGACGATACCTATGGAAGGATCGGCATCAGCCTTCCGCTTCCGATTCACAACCGGAATCAAGGCAACGTCCGCACGGTGCGCGCGAACATCCAAGTCGCCCAGGCCACGATCGACCAAACTCGTGTCTCATTGGAGTCGCGATTGGCATCCGCTGTTGGTCGCTACCGAACGGCGCGGCAACGTTACGATCGATTGCGCGAGCAAATCTTGCCGAATGCCGAAGAGACATTCGAGCTGTCCCAAGCGGCATTCGCCGCTGGAGAATCGAGCTATTTGCAGTTGATGGAAGCGCAACGCACGCTGATCAGCACGCAATTGCAGGCCCTAGATGCGATTGGCTTGGTGCGCCAGGCGATGGCGGAAATCGACGGAATGTTGGTGACCGTTGACAAATAGGCGCTGTCAAATAGCTGCCGACAAATAGCGAATGTATCATCGCTTCTGACCCGGTTGTTGCTTACACTGGTGTGCCACAAACCAGGGATAAGCGGGCCCTGTCCAGTTCGCCTTCGAACAAGCTTTGCCCGAATCGTATTTACCCGGTCCGCAGTGGCTGCGCTGTGCCAAGGAGGCCACGGCAGCGATGCTCGCACCCGGAATATCTCGTTAATAAATCAGCGATCAGGAACGAAAATGAATACAAACCAGAATCGACGTAACTTTCTAAAGACGGTTGGTGCAACGACCACACTTTCAATGACCGGCGGATACGCAATGGCAGCCCAGGAGACGAAACCGTTGTTTGAAATTTCGTTGGCCGAGTGGTCGCTGCACAAAGCTTTGTTTGCCAAGCAGCTGGACAATGTTGATTTTGCCAAGACAGCGAAGGAAGAATTCGGCATCAGCGCGATTGAGTATGTCAATCAGTTCTTCAAAGACAAAGCAAACGATCAAAAATATCTGGACGAATTGAACAAGCGTGGCGCGGACCACGGTGTAAAGTCGCTGTTGATCATGATTGACGGCGAAGGGCGATTGGGCGATCCCGATTCTGCCAATCGAAAACAAGCGGTCGAGAATCATTACAAGTGGGTCGAAGCGGCCAAGCACCTGGGCTGTCACTCCATTCGTGTCAACGCCGGATCTAAGGGAAGCTACGAGGAACAAATCAAATTGGCTGCCGAGGGACTGCGCGGCGTCAGCGAATTCGGTGCCAAACATGGTTTGAACGTGATCGTCGAAAACCATGGTGGACTCTCATCAAACGGCAAGTGGCTGGCCGAGGTGATCAAGACAGTTGACTTGCCGAATTGTGGAACGCTGCCCGATTTCGGAAATTTTAGGGTTAGCCGTGACGAGGAATACAATCGTTATCAAGGTGTAGCCGAGCTAATGCCGTTTGCCAAAGCGGTCAGCGCCAAGAGCCATGACTTCGACTCCGATGGCAACGAAACGAAAACCGACTACAAGAAAATGATGAAGATTGTTTTGGACGCCGGATATAGCGGCTATGTCGGTATCGAGTACGAAGGCAGCAAGCTAGACGAGTATGCAGGCATCAATGCAACCAAGTTGCTGCTGGAGCGAGTTCGGGAAGAACTGGCATAGTCGCCGCAAACACTTCCGCAAACCTCGTCACCGCTCGCGCACCGACGTCATGCGGTTTAAGTCGTTTGCACCAAGTATTTGCAATACTCTCCTTGGGGAGAGTCGAGCCTAAGCGAGGAAAGGGGTTTTCGGCGCGGCCTCTCCCCGGCCGTTCAAACGTCCGACCCTCCCAAAGGAGGGTAAATGAAACCGCACGACGTCCACCGCGGAAGAGGTGACTCGCTCGGCCTATTTCTTCACCACCCAGATATTTCGAAATACGACTGGGTTGCCGTGGTTCTGCAGGAACAGATGTTCGTCACCGGGTCCCTCGCCACTGTGACCAGGCGTGCCGTGGGCGATTTCTAGGTCGTCGTGAATCACAACGCCGTTGTGCCGGATCGTCACGCGCGCATTCTTGGTTTTCTTACCGTCATCGTCGTAACGGGCTGCTGTAAAGTCGATGTCGTAGGTTTGCCAAACCAATGGCGGAAAACACATATTCACTTTCGGTTGGGAAATCGAATAGATCCCGCCGCATTCGTTGTCCTTGCCATCGAGGCCAAAGGAATCAAGCACTTGGACTTCGTAACGTCCCTGTACGTAAACGCCACTGTTCCCGCGACCCTGACCTCTCGCGGCAGGCATGAACGGAGTCCGGAACTCAATGTGCATTTGGTGATCGCCAAATTTCTCTTTGCTGGTCACGTCGGTCGCACCCAAGTATTTTCCTTCGACCAATTCTCCGTTGTCGAATTTTTCCGTAGACGTACCATCGAACAGTACGAGTGCCTCTTCGGTTGGCTGTTTACCAAGGGTGGGACTTTGGCGTTCAACCTTTTCAAGCGTACCAATCGTTTCACCCTCGGTGGTGACGGTGATTTTTCCATCGGCAACTTCGATGTCTGCACCCTCGATCACCGCCGTCACTTTGTCCTCGGCAAACTTGCCTTCACCTTCCATTTGCTGGTCTTCACGATTCCAGCCGTCGCCCGGTAGTCCACCTTGCAGGGCAACCAACCGAAACTTTCCTTCACCCAACGCGATAATCTGCACTCCAAAATCTTCTTCACCCCCGCCGATATCGACCTTTCCCATGTATTCACCTTGGAACTGGTAATCAGGACCGGCTGATTGGACGTTGGTGAACGCCTCTCCCTTGTCGGCAGCCGCCGGCGCGATCAAGTACAGTACAAAACAGAGCGAGAGAACGAGCGATTTAGAATTCATTGTGTTGGTCTGGTTATGGTAGTTCGAAGACAACAAAGTAGTGAGATTCGCTAGCATTCCCTGGCCTCATCGGCTTGAAAAGGAATTCTGGAACATCCCACATCTTTGTCGCGAATGCCGCTGTGGCATTATAGACAAATCAATTTTGGCAACAGACTCGATGACTACTGAAACAGGCAACCACTTTGCGATCATCCCGGCCGCCGGCCGCAGCCGCCGGATGGGTCAGTCGAAGCTATTGTTGCCTTGGGGAGACGACTCGATCATCGGCCGAGTTTTGCAGGCATGGACCAATAGTCGAGTTGACATGGTTGTCATCGTGATGCGAAAGGACGACATCGATCTGCAACGAGCCTGTGACGGGTGGCCGGTTTCGGTCCTGATCCCCGATCAAGACCCGGACGATATGAAAGAATCGATTCAGTTGGGGTTGCGGCATTTGGCCGAAAGGGCCGCTCCCGCTACAACCGATCGTTGTTTTGTCGCTCCAGCCGATCTGCCCACACTAACCGCTGATATCATTGATGCGCTGATCGCCACGGAGTTGACAAGCCAGAGCATCATTGTCCCGCGGTTCGGCCAAAGGTCAGGCCACCCGGCATTGCTGCCTTGGTCGCTGACCGGCAAAATATTTGACCTAGCCGAAAATGAGGGCGTCAATCGAATTGTTGATCAACACGGCAAGACTTACGTCTCGTTTTCGGCGGAAAAACTGGTCAGTGATGTTGATACGCCAGAACAGTACCAACAATTGTTGCGAAAAACTGGTACAAAGTAGAGACCATTGGCGACGCCGCTGTCGTCGCGAATTCAAGAATCCATCAGGGGAAAACGCCTCATGCCCTCCATCAATGTCAATGGCAAAGACTATGACTTGCAAGACGTACCGGACGACACCCCCTTGCTGTGGGCTCTTCGAGACCAGCTTGGTTTAACCGGCACGAAATATGGTTGCGGCATATCCGAATGCGGCGCCTGTACCGTTCACTTGGATGGCGAGGCCGTACAGTCATGCCAAACGACGATCGGCGAAATCGGCGATGCGAAAGTCACCACGATCGAAGGGCTGTCGGAGGACGGATCGCATCCGGTCCAGAAAGCCTGGAAGGAACATGGCGTCCCACAATGCGGTTACTGCCAGGTCGGCCAGATGATGATGGCGGCCGCGATGCTGAAGTCAAACAACAATCCAACGGATGAAGATATCGAATCGGAAATGTGGAACATCTGCCGATGTGGTACTTATCCCCGAATTCGCGCTGCGATCAAGACGGCCGCTAAGGAGATGCAAACCAAATGAGCAACGTGACCAAAAACACACCGCAAAGCGAATCACCCGAAACAGCACTCTCCCGTCGCAACTTTCTGGCTAGCCTTTCCGCCGGTTCTATGGTGTTGATGGCGAAAGTGACCGATGGCCAAGACGTGGAAGTTGCCACCGCCGGCCAGACCGATGCCAACGCTTTCAATCCAGATCTGTTCCTCGAAATCTCGCCCGATGGCACAGTGTCGATTTTGGCACACCGTTCGGAAATGGGCACGGGCATTCGAACCAGCCTGCCCCGTGTCGTCGCCGATGAGTTGGAAGCGGACTGGGATCGCTGTGTGATTCAGCAAGCGATCGGCGACAAACGCCTCGGTTCACAAAATACCGATGGTTCCAACAGTATCACGCAATTCTTTGACCGCATGCGAATTGCCGGAGCAACCGCCCGAACGATGCTGGAACAGGCGGCTGCAAAAGAATGGAACGTTAGTGCTGACCAATGTCGGGGCGAATTTCACAAAGTCGTAGACACCAAAACTGGCAAGTCGATAGGTTACGGCGACCTGGTCGCGATCGCTAAAACGCTGGACGTACCTGCGAAGGATGATTTGAAACTCAAGTCGCCCTCCCAGTGGCGGTACGTCGGTAAAGACGCGCCCATCACCGACTTGGATAAGATCGTCACGGGCAAAGCGATTTACGGTATCGATGCGCGAATGGAAAACCAACTGTTCGCGGTAGTTGCACGGCCACCCGTCGTGGGTGGAAAGGTCAAGTCCTTTGATGCTACCGAAACGAAGAAGGTCCCCGGCGTCGTCGAAGTGGTCGAAATCCCCGGATTTGCGATGGCACCGGTTTTCCAGCCACTTGGCGGACTGGCCGTTTGCGCCACCAGCACCTGGGCCGCGATTCAAGGTCGTGAGGCTTTGGAAATCGACTGGGATCACGGCGCAAATGCTTCCTATAACAGCAGCGAATACACCGAGCAATTGAAAGAAACCGTTAACCAACCAGGCAAAGAGCGACGCAACTTTGGCGACGCATTAAGCGTTCTGGAAAGGGCTGACCACAAAATCACTGCCGACTATTCGGTTCCCCACTTGTCGCACGCGCCGATGGAAACCACCTGCGCTGTTGCGAACGTCAAAGTTGACGACTCCGGGAAAGTCACCGGTTGCCATATCGTCACGGCCACCCAAAATCCGCAAGCGGTTCAGCAAGCCGTGGCGCCATCATTAAAGATTGGACAAGAAGACGTTATCTGCGACGTCACCTTGCTCGGTTCTGGATTCGGGAGAAAAAGCAAACCCGATTACTGTGTCGAAGCAGCGCTGTTGTCGAAAGAGCTCAAGCGACCCGTCCACGTCACCTGGACGCGCGAAGATGACATTCACCATGACTACTATCACACGGTATCGGCCATTCACATGGAAGCGGCGACAGGCGAGCAAGGGTTGCCAACAGCATGGCTGGCCCGAGTCGCTTATCCAACTATCACTTCCACGTTCAACCCGCGGGCCGACACCCCTTCGGGTAGCGAACTGGAAATGGGGCTGACCGACTTACCATATGACGTTCCGAATTTTCGCGTCGAGGCGGGCAGTGCAAAAGCGCATGTCCGTATCGGCTGGCTGCGGTCGGTTGCCCATATTCATCAGAACTTTGCAGTCGGGTCGTTCGTCGATGAAATGGCGCACGCCGCGGGACGGGACCCTTACGAATTTCTAATCGAACTATTGGGTCCTGACCGCAAGATCGATTTGAAAGAAAAGAAACTAGCCAATCGTGGTGCTTCCTCGGAAGACTATCCCTATGACATCGCGCGGTTGAAGAACGTCGCCTCGCGGGCTGCGAAAGCAGCCGAATGGGAGCGGGCCAAAACACTACCAAAAGGCCGTGGATTGGGCATCGCTTGTTGCCGATCCTTCCTCGGATACACCGGCCACGTCATCGAGGTCGAAGTGACGAAAGATGGTCAAGTCAAGATTCCAAAAGTCTGGGTTTCCCTGGACTGCGGTATCGTGGTAAGCCCGGACCGCGTTCGTGCACAAGTCGAAGGCGCCTCGGTGATGGCAACCACGCAGGTCCGCTACGGCAACATCACCTTCACCGATGGTATCGCTGACCAATCGAACTACGACGACTACTCGATGGCCACGATGAGTGATTCGCCGCGCGAGATCATGGTCGATCTGGTCGAAAGCGAGGCCAAGCCCGCCGGAGTGGGCGAGACACCGGTGCCTTCGTTTGCTCCCGCTTTGTGCAACGCAATCTTTGCTGCAACAGGAAAGCGGGTTCGAGATCTGCCACTGACCAAACACGACCTGTCTTGGGCGTAGTGCAAGTATCCCTCTCTCTCTCCGCCGAGACGAAGCCCTTTCAAGAATTCTTTTAACGCTATTTGCAGCGGACCAAAATCAACTTCGTTGAAGAATTCGAGAAATTGCGCGACGATACGATTGCATTCCACGGATCGAGGCTGCTAGCAGCGCAGGAGCGAACAAATTCAGCTGTCGCGAAATCTGGCAAACGCGTAGGATGAACCTTTGGCGAGATGGTTTGCACCTACGTACCAGCACGATCCCTGACTCCTGATGCCCAGATCCAATACGGCCCTTTCTGTTTTTTCCACGGTTGTCGGCCCGGCCGCCGCACTACTGTTGATCGGCGGGGGCGTCGTCTTTTTTCTAACGGGTCTTCCTGATCAGTACGGGCTTCAAGACGCCCACGGGGAAGTGCTTGAAGAAATCGAACTGTCGAATGCCAACTCCGTCGCGATTAGCCGGCAGGCTCGAAACAATATTGGGATCCAGTCGAAAGCGGTCACCACTAGTTCCTACGTAAAGTACGTCGAAATTCCGGCAGCAATCACAACTTGGCCGGGCCGCACCCACATCATGGTTACGTCCCCGTTGACCGGTGTGATCAACGCTATCGATGTCGCTCGTGGCCAACAAGTCGATAGTGGTGCCACGTTGTTCACGCTTCGTCTCACGCACCAAGATCTGGTCAAGCTGCAAGAAGAGTTTCTCTCCCAGCTGGGTCGCCGCGATGTCATCAAAAAGGAAATCACTCGCCTGACATCCGTCGCCCAATCGGGCGCCGTTGCGCGGAAAACGTTGATCACCAGACAGTACGATCTGGACACGCTCGAGGCCGGTCTACGGGCCGTTCGCCAGTCGATGCTGCTACACGGATTGACCGAGGAACAAGTCAATAAAATCGAGGTGGAGCGGAACCTGATCCGAGAGATCACCATTTACGCTCCAGAAATCCATGAGGATCAATCATTGCACCATGACGCAATTCCACATCTGAATTCCACAGATCATCACCATGTTGACGGTGAATTTCTGGTTACACACCTGGATGTCCATCGCGGCGAATCGGTCGAATCGGGCAAGACGCTTGTGCAGCTGTCTGACTACCGTCAACTGCTGATCGAAGGTCAGGCGTTTCAGCGGGATGCATATCTCCTGCAGAATGCAAACGCGAACAATGCCAGCTTGCAGGCCGTGCTCGAACAATCCGACGATCAACGCGAGATCATTGATGACTTGAAAATCGTCTACATCGATCACGAGGTTGGCCGTGAATCAAGGGCGCTGGCCTTCTATGTTGCCCTTGAAAATCAGGTCGAACGTGAACAGCAGCAAAACGACCGCCACTTCGTTAGCTGGCGATACAAACCAGGGCAACGACTAACACTGCGATTGCCAGTCGACACCATCGATGATGTCTACGTTGTCCCCAACGAAGCAGTCGCTGACGAAGGTCCCAATCGATATGTCTTTATCGATCGCGGGGAGTATTTTGATCGCGTTGCGGTCAGCGTTGTCGCTCGCGATTCGATTCAAACGGCGATTGCCAACGACGGTTCCCTAAAACCGGTACAGCGTATCGCAATCTCACGCGCCCATCAGTTGCAAATGGCAATCAGAAACAATCGTGGTGGGCCCGTGGACCCACACGCTGGACATGGTCACTAGTTGTTTTCGCTGGTGGCCGCTATTGCGTTTTCGCTGGTCAAGAATCTCGGTCGCGGACTACCGACGTAGACGACGCTTTGGCGAGCTAAACCAAAACCCAACATGTTAGACCGAATCATCGCCTTCTCGCTGCAACATCGGCTGCAGGTGCTCGTCACCGCGCTGTTCCTGTTGATATTCGGCAGCTGGCAGATGAGTCAGCTACCGATTGATGTCTTTCCCAATCTGAACCGACCACGCGTGGTTGTGATCACCGAAGCTCACGGGATGGCACCCGAAGAAGTCGAAACGCTGATCACGTTTCCATTGGAAACCGCGTTCAACGGCGCATCCGGTGTCCAGACGGTACGCAGTAGCAGCAGTAGTGGAATTTCGGTGATCTATGTGGAATTCGACTGGGGCACCGACATTCTTACCGACCGCCAGATCGTGAACGAACGTTTGCAACTGGTCGCCGATCACATGCCCGATGGGATCAACCCCACGTTGGCGCCGATCTCGTCGATTCTCGGACAGATTTTGGTCTACGGAGTCTGGAGCGAGGGCGGCAAGACACCGCCCATGGAAGTTCGGACTTTGGCCGATTGGGTCATTCGGCAACGTCTGTTGACGATCCCCGGCGTGGCTCAAGTCTTTACGATGGGCGGCGGTCGCAAGCAGTACCAAGTACTGGTTGACCCCGATGCGCTTCGCGAATTCGGTTTGTCGATGCACCAAGTGCATCTCGCAGTCGATGAATCGAACTCCAACGCCACCGGCGGCTACGTCGATCAACGCGGCGCGAATGAGATGCTGGTTCGCGGAATTGGCCGTGTTAAATCACTGGATGATCTTCGCAAGGTCACGCTCACTGTGCGGAACGGACGACCAGTGACGCTGGCCGACGTTGCCCGAGTCGTCGAAGCACCACAGGTCAAACGCGGTGATTCGTCGGCCTACCGACGCACCGAAGAAGGCATCATCGAAGGTGGACCAGCAGTCGTATTGACGATCAACAAACAGCCCGATGGCGATACCCGGGCAATCGACGAAGCCGTTTCGACGGCGCTCGATGAGTTGCAGGACAGTCTGCCCGGCGATCTGAGGATCGCAAAGGTCTACTCACAGCGATCCTTTATCGATCGGGCAATCGACAACGTGATCGAAGCGATTGCTGATGGTAGCGTCCTGATTGTGATCGTGCTGTTTCTGTTCTTGATGAACTTTCGCACCACGTTCATCACGCTCACGGCCATTCCGCTGTCGATCGTTGCAAGTGCTTGCGTCTTTGCCGCATTTGGATTGTCGATCAATACAATGACTTTGGGTGGATTGGCTGTGGCGATCGGCGAATTGGTCGATGATGCCATCGTCGACGTCGAGAACATCTACCGGCGGTTGCGTGAAAACCGAGCTGCCGATTCACCGAGACCAACATTGCAGGTCGTGCTGAATGCCAGCACAGAAGTTCGCAGTTCCATCGTATTCGGTACAGCCATTGTCGTGCTGGTCTTTCTACCTCTGTTTGCCCTGGAGGGAATGGAAGGAAAACTGTTCGTGCCGCTGGCCACCGCCTACGTCGTTTCGCTGCTGGCATCGCTACTGGTTTCACTATCGGTCACCCCGGTGCTGGCGTCGCTGCTGTTGGTCGGCCAGCGCGCCTGGCAGTTCGCGCTGCCACTCTTGGCATTTGGAATCGCAAGTTTGATGGTTCTGTGGGTATTGCCTCGCAGTGCCGACGTCTTAGGTAAATCACTCAATCTACCGGGCAACGACTGGTACTGGGTGGTTGCGCTAACCCCGGCGATCTGGATCGCGATGGCAATGTTTGGATTCCTGCGCGAAGGTGCCAATGAAGACGACGGAATTTTGCTCCCTGTGCTGCACCGCATCGCTAGCGTGGCCATCGGGTTTAGTACACGGATGCCGACTCTTGTTCTGTCAGTAACCGGTGCCATTGTGGCGGTAGCGGCAATGGCGCTGTATTCCATCGAACGCGACTTCCTGCCTCCTTTCAATGAGGGGGCGATTCAGGTCAACGCCCTTTTGACCCCTGGTACGTCGCTGGATACCAGCAATCAGATTGGGGAGGTTGTTGCCCGACAACTCTTGCGGATCGATGAAGTCGAAACGCTGGTCCGGCGCACTGGAAGAGCTGAAACCGATGAACACGCCGAGGGAGTTCACGCCAGCGAGATTGTGCTGGGCATATCCGACCATGCCGACCGCGAAGCGACGATTGAAAAGGTTCGCGAGACAATGGCCGACATACCGGGCATCGTTTCCAGTACAGAACAACCGATCGCGCACTTGATCAGCCACATGCTCTCCGGTGTCAAAGCTCAGATTGGAGTCAAGCTGTACGGCGATGACTTGGACACTTTGCGGATGAAGGCCGATGAAATGAAGGCTGCCATCGCAGACATTCCTGGCCTAGAAGATGTGTTGGTCGAACCGCAAACGAACGTGCCTCAACTGCGAATCGAAATCGATCGCGACGCGTTGATGCAGTACCGATTGCGGCCCACCGCCGTAATGGAGTTGGTCGAAACAGCAATGAACGGCAAAGTAGTTGACCAAATCTTGGAACAGCAACGGACCTTCGATCTTTTGGTCCGACTCGATGAATCGTTCCGCGCCGACGAGGCGAAGCTGCGACGATTGACAATCGGCTTGCCTGACGGCGGTTCAGTACCGCTGGAAGCAGTTGCCGAAATCTACGAAAGCCGTGGTCCGAATACGATCAACCGAGAACAAGTCCGCCGCCGAATCGTCCTGCAGGCAAACGTGTCGGGTCGCGGCGTTGTGGAGGTGGCCAATGACGTGAAAGATCGCATCGCCAAAGTTGATCTTCCAGAGGGCTACTTCGTTCAGTTTGGAGGACAATTCGAAAGCCAACAGTCGGCCACACGTCGCTTGGCAATTTACTCAGCCGCCGCCTTGGTCGGAATGTTTTTGGTCCTGTACACGCTATTCAACAACACTAACTTCGCGTTGCAAGTTCTGATCGCGCTACCAACGGCCTTCGTCGGTGCTGTCGCAGCACTCTATCTGACCAATCAAACCTTAACCGTTGCGGCAACCGTTGGATTCATTTCGTTATGCGGCATCGCTAGCCGAAATGGAATTTTGTTGCTGAACCATTACGTCCACTTGGTTCAGCACGAAGGTGAAAGCTGGACCCGTGAAATGGTCAGCCGCGCTGGCCAGGAGCGACTGGCACCGGTGTTGATGACAGCGCTTACAAGTGGCATCGGCTTGCTTCCACTGGCAATGGCTGCGGGTGAATCGGGGAAAGAGGTTCTGTATCCAGTGGCAACGGTGATCGTAGGCGGATTGATCACCAGCACACTGGCAGAATTCTTTGTTCGACCGGCCTTGTTTTGGACAGTGGGACGGAACGCGGGTGAGGCGATTGTGGCCGATCGAGCAAACCACATTCTGAAAACGAACCTCTGACCATTAGTTGTTCGCAGCCCCTGGACCCCGTGTGCTGCCTGACCTGTGCGCAAGCTCTATGCGAGCTTTGGGGGGGAATTGGCCTGAATCGTTGCGGAATATTTAGTAATCAAAAAACCCCGAGCGCGTAATGCGATCCGGGGTAATTCGAATGTTGTTTGGTCGTCGAGCTTAGACGTTATTGGCCATCCGCTCGCCCGTGATTGAGCCCACCCTGTCCGCAAGCGGTAAGGGTGAACGATGTTCCTAGTCCAAGAACCCAACCAAGTCTTGGCTGCGACTCGGCTGTTGCAGCTTTCGTACCGCTTTGGCTTCAATCTGGCGAATGCGCTCTCGCGTCACCTTGAAAATATGACCCACTTCTTCCAGCGTGTAACTGTAGCCGTCGCCAAGGCCGTACCGGAGCTTGATGATCTCCCGCTCACGATAGGATAGCGATTTCAGCACATTCGTGATGCGGTCACGCAACATCTCTTGAGTGGCACCAATCTGCGGACTTTCGGCCGCCCCGTCCGGTAACAGATCACCGAATTGACTGTCTTCGCTATTGCCAACGGGTCGATCCAATGAAATCGGGAAGCGGCTCATCGTCAATACGCGACGGGCTTCTTCGACGGTCACATCAGCGCGACGTGCGGTTTCTTCGATGGTCGGTTCACGGCCGAGTTCCTGCAGCAATTGGCGAGCCACATTTCGCACCCGGCTCATGGTTTCAACCATGTGAACCGGGATACGAATCGTTCGGCTCTGGTCGGCCACGGCTCGGGTGATCGCTTGGCGAATCCACCAAGTCGCGTAGGTACAGAACTTGAAACCACGGCGGTATTCAAACTTATCGACCGCACGCATCAGGCCCGCGTTCCCCTCTTGAATCAAATCCAAGAAGGACAAACCACGGTTGCGATACTTCTTAGCAATCGAAACAACCAGACGCAAATTACCTTCGCTCAATTCACGCTTAGCCTGTTGGTACTCGGCGTAAACCTTATTCAACATCTTGACGCGATTGCGAAGCGACGTGGGTGTCTCCTGGCAAGCCGTCAGAATTTGACGACGTTCGTGCAGCAGCTTCTCACGTATCTCGCGTCCATGACGGGTTCGCTTTTGGCGAGACATTTCGCGATCGATCTCAGTCAATCGTATCGAAAATTTCTCCAGTAACTCAATGCGAGTTTCGATCCGTTGTGTCCGCAGACCCAGTTCTTCGATCAATCGAACAGCACGACGACGGCGGCGAGCCAAAGACCTGAACGCTTCGGCCCGACGTCGCTGCGAAGCGGTCTTGCTAAGTGAAACCTTCCAGTCATGGCGATTGCGTTTGAGCAGTGTTTGCAATGTCCGCAGATTGTGGGGTAAGACGCCCAATGATCTGCTCTTTTTCTAATCGGTCGGTCACCGAGACCTGCACGGTGCGGTCAAATGGCAATTGGCCTCGGTAAACCTTCTTCAAGGTCTTGTAGGCTTCGACAAGCACAAAGTGGTTTTCAAGCAACTTGGTGCGGAAGCGACGGCGTGTCTCTTCGATCCGCTTGGCCAACTCAATTTCTTCTTTGCGGGTCAGCAGCGGGATTTCACCCATCTGAGTCAGATACATGCGGACCGGATCGTCTGACCAAGTATCGCTTTCGTCAACGATCAATTCGTCGGGACTATCTAACTGAACTTCGCCTTCGGCCTGTGCCGCCATTGCGACGGCAACGTTATTATCTTCGTTGTCGTCGACCGGCAACTTACGAAAGCCCCCAGTCATGGCGTCAGTGCTCTGATCTGCAACGGCTTCAAATTCGTCCAACAGGGTATCGAACAAAGCTAGGGACTCCTCGCGGCAGCGGTTAAATGCGGATGTGTCTAGTAAAAAACTTCAGGTTGAAATCGTCTATCATTCAGATGGATTCACAGTCAAACTCTACCACCCGAACGACGCTACTCAGTCACACCCAGTGCAATTGGAAAAAAGTTAGGTTTGGGCGAGTCGTTCCTTCTACAAGTGACTTTGTCGTCGCGGACATTCGCCTACGAACTATTCAACTTGCTCAAAAACTCGCCCGATCTACCACGATTGAAATGAGTCCAGCCGAGGAATGGCCGACGTCGATCGAATCACAATTCCGCGAACCAGCGCGGAATCAACGTTGACGTGACAGAGATGTCCCCCGAACAAATTCATTTCAACCTTTCGGCCAAAACAATCCAGCAGATCAAAATAACCTCCAGATCAGTGCCCTCATGGCAGCATCCGGCATTGGACCACGCAAGATGGGACTCGTTTCCTTCGAGTCACCGGGACGAACGAAACAGTTCGCTATTATTTTGCCATACCAGGAACAGATATATTGATCTGGCTTTATGGCTGTTGGGCGGGTGGTGCCGTTTGCTCCCTTGGATTCTAGTCACCAGAACGCCCCGGTCCAGTCGCCTGTTAGCCAATTCTTCACCTTTCATTGCCAACCTGATCGCCATCTCTGCACCCATGCATCTACTCCCCTGTACATCCTGCGACAACAGCTTTCCGGTCTCCCCCTCACAGGCGGGCAACCAGACACCATGCCCGCATTGCAATGCTACTGTCGATATACCGAACCTGGGTGCACTACGATTGCTTCCGGATGCCGATCCGGCGGCAAATGAGACACCCAGACATCTGGCGAGCGAGACTTCGGCTGCCCGCAGATTTGGATTCGGCTTATTTGCATTCATTGCTGCTGGTTGCCTGCTGGTCGGTGGATACTGCGGAATTCGTTGGCTTTTGATCGATGTTCCGCTAACCACGGAGGAACATATCGCCGGGATGCGAGATGAGTACGCAAGGATGGAACCCGCCGGATTGATCCGCGACTATGAAGAGATGGAAGAATTCGGCTTGGAGCTACCGGAGCCCTACCAATACAAAATTGTTGAAAACGCTCGATCGGCTTGGGGACGCAACACCCTGATCTTTGGAGGTGTCGGGCTTTTCTCCATTTTGATGGCGCTAGTCCTGGCAGCCACCAGCCGCGGCCCACAATCCCTCTAGTTTGCTTGCAGATCGATTTGCCGCACCATTTGCCTGGGTTGACACTTAAGCGAAATGGGTCGTTGGCTCGTCAAAATTCCAGCATGCAAGGCGGACCCATCCAACCGCCTAACCCAACTTTTTGCGACGCATGACGTAAACGACATCTTCGCTCGTCCCGTCGACCTGGATCGGATATTCCAGGTCATAACCAAAATCGTGAGTTGCGACCGTTTCCCAACAACCGGCAGAGTCGATCAAACGATCCATTTGTTTAGGCGTATAGCTACGCAGCACCAATTCATCGGCGATCCGAAAACTGCCGCTTGGACGATGGACATCGAATCGAATTCCAAACCGCTCCACTCGCTTTCTTGTGTCGCGCGAGTTGGTCCACATATGAGTGTTGATCGACAAATGTCCGCGACGAGCCGACCACGATTCGGTTTCACTGGGCGGGACCTCCGTCGGCGTCAGGTGAATGCCCAGTAGATATAGCCCACCAACACGAACAGCTTTACCCATGCAATCCAAATGAGCTCGCGCCGCCGATTCACTGGCCAGATGTCGGAAGCTATTGATGGTATTGAAAGCAACGTCATACCGACGTTTAACGCGAAAATCAGCCATATCGGCGACGAAACCAGACTCAGGCAGCCCATGCTTGGCAAACCGCCGGTTGCAAAATTCAATGGCCTTCGAGTTCAAATCCAATCCCGCCACCTCGTATCCCCGCTTGGCCAAAGCGAACAACAACCGACCGGTTCCGCAGGCCGGTTCAAAAAACCGCTCCGGCGGTCGCGTTAAATACCGGTCGCCGCAACCTAGGATGAACTTCACTTCGGCCGCACAATCGGCCCCAAATACCAAGTCGTAGTACTTGGGATGATCGTAAATCGATTCGTTTACCGATTCGATACTCATCGCACCGATTCCAATCCCAAGCCACGACGAACCAAGCCGATTTGTCCCGCATGTATCTGCTCGTGCAATGGACAAAACAAAACGGCGCCCAGCTTCACTGGATAAACGGCATAAGGCTGCTCAATCGGTTCCAGTAGCACCGTTGGATCGACCATTGCCAATTCTGACATCGCCAACCGGTGCACCTGATTCAACCGATCAACCAGTTCTTCAGCTGTCGGTTGTGTCGCCGGATCGTTCGACGGGGTTGTCTGCCGCGAATATTTCTTGCGAAACTTTCCGGGAATCAAGGTCAGGTCATCCGGACTTCGACCGCGAATTCGGAACATCAACAGCCCATATTGGCTGACCGCCAGATGACCGACCTGCCAGGCGATGTTGGTCGGCAAGCCATCGGGGATGTCAAACCAAAGCTCCTTTGGCGTCGCCGTCAATAATTCCATCGTGTATTGGCGGGCGAATTCAATCTGGCCAATTGCTCCCTGGAACATCTGGGCTGCGGTATCGCGATTCGGCAATGGAAGATCTTTCGCATTCATGTTGCGAATGATAGTGGCATCCATAAAGAATGCGATCCGGGCTAAGCCACTTTGCGGCGCCGGCGATCCGACTTAGCAACTTCAGCGCGATTCTCCAGGAACCTCGCTTCCTGAGGGTCGTGCTCTTTTTCCAATTTGTGCAGTGCGTTTTCGGCGCGGGTCGCCAATCGCTCGAGCGATTCTCCCGAACGCGGCACGATCGGTTCAGCAAAATAGAAGTCGATCCGCGAGAAGGGTTTGGGGATTTGAGTTCGATCCCAAGTCTTGGTCAGAATCCAGCGTCGTTTTGGAATCCCCACCGCGACGACGATGACACCGCTCGGATTTTTCAGCCAGCAGCCCAATTCCTTTTTGCACGACGCCGCGCGGCCCGCGCGGACCATCGATCGCCATGATCACCGATTTACCAGTCTTGGCATGTCGAATCAGTCGATGTAGCGCAATCGCCCCTCCCTTGGAATGGCGACCGCTGCTACCGCGAATCGGCACGATCCCGCCCAATTTCAGGCCGGGAATCAAAATCTCGCCGTCAGCAGACCGCGAAACCATGGTTCCAGATCCGCGCTCCGCGGCCATCGAACAGGCCAACTGCATCGCATGCAATGTGCCGAATATCTGAGGGGTCCCGGATCGGCTCAACTCGGGACGCGGATCATTATGAAACCGGCGACGACAGGTTATCCGCAACAACAACACGACCGACCCCAGCAGCCAACCGGCTAGGTTGATCCCCAAACGCTTCATCAGTTGTTTTGGTTCAAATCTTGTCAAACCACGAACCTCCTGCCTCGCGATCTATCCGGAATCGCAAATCTCCTCGCTAGCTGTATTTATACTGCTTACCGTTCCGACGCCAAATACCAATATCGCCCGCTCACCGTTCGTGCGATACGACTTCGACTTGCTCCAACACCAACGAACTTTCGCCGCGACAATTGGCATATCTGCGTCCACCGGTCATAATGCTTTGGACGCTTTCAAGAGCCATCCCTTGGCTGATGCGTGCCAGTTCTGCATCGGTCGCTCCAATCAATTGGATGTCAACGACTATGATTCAACCAGGCGGCTTCTTCCCTAGGTTACCCATTTTCTTTTTTGGGGCCATTGTCGCTGGCTTCCTGGGAACGCTTCCTCTGATCGCTGACGATTCCGTTTCGGATGTGAAGAAAGTTGACTTCGTTCGACAGGTCCAGCCGATTTTGGCCAAGCACTGTTATGCCTGTCATGGACCCGATGAAGCCGAAGCGGGCCTGAAGTTCACCGATCGAGATTCAGCGTTAGCCGAAACGGACTCGGGCGAACATGCCATCGTCGCTGGCGACGCTGATGCCAGCACGCTGGTAGCCAGGATTACTGCAACGGACGACGAGCGGATGCCGCCAGAAGGCGATCCGTTAAGCCAACCAGAAATTGATGTGTTGCGTGATTGGATCCAACAGGGTGCTGCCTGGGACAAGCATTGGGCGTTCAAGCCAATGCAAAAGGTTGAACCCCCGAAAGTTGACAACGCGGCCTGGAATGAAAACGCAATTGACGCTTTTATCTATCAAGGCCTGCAGTCAGCTGGTTTGCAGCCAAATCCGCCGGCCGACCGTGCTACCTTGATCCGTCGCGCTTACTACGACCTGACCGGGCTGCGACCAACCGCACAGCAAGTTCGAAATTTTCAAAGTGATCCCGATCCCCGGGCGTTCGAAAAGATTGTCGATCGACTTTTGGAATCACCGCACTACGGTGAACGTTGGGGACGCCACTGGTTGGACCTGGTCCGCTACGCAGAAACCAATTCCTATGAACGGGATGGCCCTAAACCGAACGCCTGGAAGTATCGCGACTATGTCATCAAGTCATTGAACGATGACAAGCCATACGACCAGTTCTTGCGCGAGCAATTGGCCGGCGACGAACTGGACGAAGTCACGACCGAGACGTTGACAGCGACGGGCTATTATCGATTGGGAATCTGGGATGACGAACCGGCTGATCCCTTGTTGGCTCGCTATGACGGACTGGACGACATCATCATGACCACGGGCCAGGCAATGCTTGGCCTAACGCTGAATTGCGCACGCTGTCACGACCACAAAATCGACCCCATTCCGCAAAAGGACTATTACAGCTTTCTGGCTTTCCTGGCGGATGTAACCCCCTGGGGAACACGCAGTGATCAGAAGTCAAACAATCAAATCGAAATCACCGAGAGTCAGAACCCGGCCTACGTCGCACTTGCCCAGGAAGGGAAGCAGATCAGCGACCAAATGCACGAGATTGAACAGCAAGGGATCGTGAAGATGGACGCGCCCGATCAACGGGCGACAGAAGGACCGATCGACGAGCGGCGCAAGGTTTTGGAGGACAAGCTAAAAGATCACCTGAGCGTCGACCAATGGAGGGAATACGTATCGCTAAGAAAACGGGCCAAGGCGATTGCGAAGCAGTTGGAAAAGATGCCCAAACGCGATAGCGTTATGGGATTGGCCAAAGCGATTGCCAAGCCAGAGCAAACCTTTGTGCTGTTCCGCGGCAATCCACACTCGCCCGCTGATCAAGTCCAACCCGCTTTCCCAACGATCTTTGAATCGGCGGCTCCGCCGGCCGACGCCTTTCAAGGCACGGATCGCACGGCCGGACGCCGCCGTGTTTTGGCCGAGTGGATCACCAGCCCAGATAACCGACTGACGGCGCGCGTGATCGCCAATCGAATTTGGCAATTTCACTTCGGACGGGGAATCGTTCGCAGCAGCAACAACTTTGGACAACTGGGTACCCCACCGACGCACCCGGAACTACTCGATTGGCTCGCCGGGCTAATGATCAAAGAGGATTGGAAGCTGAAGTCGATGCATCGCTTGGTCATGACCAGCCGCAGCTACCAGATGTCGTCGGCCGGTCAGGATGCGGGACTGGCCATCGACCCCAACAACGAATACTTTTGGCGGTTCAACCCACGACGACTCAGCGCCGAAGAAGTGCGCGACACGATCTTGGATGTCGCGGACAATTTGAATCGCAAGGTTTACGGAGCAAGCGTCTACCCTGCTCTTTCGGCTGAAGTGCTGCAAGGACAATCTCGACCTGGGAGCGGCTGGGAAAATCATCCGAGGCAGATCAAAACCGACGCAGCATTTACATCCACGTCAAACGATCACTGTTACATCCCTTGCTGACCGCCTTTGACTTTCCAGATCCTGACCTGACGTGCGAAGATCGCTTTGACACTCTGCAGCCCGGCCAGGCGCTGGCACTGTTGAACAGTGACTTCATTCACGAGCAATGCTGCCAAGCTGGCCGAATCGATAGACGCGACCAACATCGCCGACGATGAAGTGGTTCGACGCACGGTGCGGACAGTGCTGTCACGCGAAGCAACGACCGAAGAAATAGTCAGCGGCGAAACCTTCATTCAGTCGCTGCAGAAAGAGGACGGCGTCAGTCGACAGCGAGCCGTCGAACTTTATTGCTTGACTGTACTGAACTGGAACGAATTTTTGTTTTTGGATTAAGTCACCGCTCCCGTTGGGAGTGGTCGGACGCGGTAGCCGCCGTAAAAGGGCAATCCGCCTCCAGACGATACACAACATTTGATACCTACCATGACCAAACGACCTAACTTCTGCGGACGAACCCGACGCGAATTCCTGTGGCAAACCGGTGGCGGATTCGGTGCCGCGGCGCTGGCATCGATGCTGCAAGGTGACGGCTTCTTTGCAACACCGCGACGGCCGCTGACTACAAGAACCCGCTGGCCGCCAAGCCGCCACACTTTGCTCCCAAAGCAAAGTCGGTCATCTTTCTGTTCATGTACGGCGGACCGAGTCACATCGATACGTTCGACCGCAAGCCCAAGATGAAAGGCATGGACGGCAAGACGGTCGATGTCAAAACTTTTGGTCGCGGCGGTCACAAAACAGGCGGCCGCATCGTCGAACCGCGTTGGGAATTCCAACAGTACGGCCAGTGCGGCAAATGGGTCAGTTCGCTGTTCCCGAATGTTGCCAAGCATGTCGACGACATCGCGTTTCTGCATTCGATGACCGCCGATTCACCGATCCACGGTTCGGCGATGTTGATGATGAATAGCGGTCGAGTCCTGTCCGGCAGCCCAGCGCTTGGATCTTGGGTCAACTACGGACTCGGCAGCGTCAACGAAAACCTGCCTGGCTTTGTGGTCATGCTGGACCCGAAAGCGGGCCCGATCAGCGGTGCAAAAAACTGGAGCTGCCGGCTACATGCCGGCAACCTATCAAGGAACTGTCTTCCGCACCAAAGGCGCACCAATCCTGGACTTGGCACCACCGCCCGATATGTCCCCCGGATGTCCAGCGCAAAGTGATCGATTCGATCCAACAAGCCAATGACCATCATTTGGCAAACCATCACCGGCAACGATGACTTGGCCTCACGGATCGCCAGCTATGAATTGGCTTACAAAATGCAAACGACGGCACCGGAGGCGGTTGATCTATCGACGGAAGACGCGGCGACCACGAGACCTGTATGGAATCAACAACGAACGAACCAAAGATTTCGGCACCCGCTGCCTGCTGGCCCGCCGATTGGTCGAACGAGGCGTTCGCTTCATTCAGCTGTATAGTGGCGGTGCACACAATGACGACAACTGGGACGCCCACGGTGACCTGGAAAAGAATCACAACAAACATGCCGGCAACACCGACCTACCGATCGCAGCATTGCTGACCGACTTAAAACAACGTGGCATGTTGGAGGAAACGCTGGTTGTTTGGGGTGGCGAATTCGGACGACAACCGACCGCCGAATATGCCAAAGGCTCCGGACGCGATCACAACTCGTATGGATTCACGATGTGGATGGCCGGCGGCGGCATCAAAGGGGGAATCAGCTATGGCACCACCGACGAACTCGGTTCCGCCGCCGTCGAAAACCCGTTGCATGTCAAATACCTGCATGCCACGGTTTTGAATCAAATGGGACTCGATCCGAACCACTTGAGTTATTTCTACAGCGGGTTGGACCAACGTCTGGTCGGAGTCGAAGACGTTCAGCCGATTCACGAGATCATCGCTTAGCGTTGGGCGATTGGTTGCCTGCCACGCAGTCACCACTCGCTCAGGTAGAAGTCTGACGCGGTTTCGGCCGGGGAGAGGGTTTGCTTGTGCCAACACCGTTCCAACTACGACTCGCCACGCCCAACGACCTCCCGTTTCTGCGAAAGATGCTGTTCGAGGCAGCCTATTGGCGACCTGAAACTCCGCGTCCCGATTTGGAGGAAGGTCTTTCCGATCCGGAACTTGTTAAGATTTTGAGCGACTGGGGACGTGAAGGCGACTTGGCCGTGATCGCAAACAAGGGGGGCACCGACCTGGGTGCTGCTTGGTCACGGTTTTGGACTCAGGAACATCACTCCTATGGATTTGTTGACGAATCCATCCCTGAACTGGGCATCGGCGTGGTCGCCAAACATCGCGGCAAAGGCATCGGCCGCGCGTTGATTCGCGAATTGATCAAGATCGCGTCGGAGCGCGGAATCAAACAGATCAGTCTGAGCGTCGAAAAGGACAATTTCTCGCGCGAGCTGTATCTTAGTGAAGGCTTCAAGCCGTTGGGCCAAGTCGAAAACGCCGACACGATGCTCTTCTCTTCCCTGACGACCTGACTCCTGCTCCTCTCCTGTCTCCTGACCTAAACCCCCGCCACTTCGGCCGCTTTGTAAACGACCTGCGCCGTACGGAAACCGAGCCGTTCATAAAGCCGAATCGCCGCAGTATTGTCGGTCGTCACTTCCAAGTGCATTTTCATCAACCCGGTGCGCCGAAACCCTTGACCGGCACGGGCCAGCAATATCGAACCCAGACCGTGGCCGCGGTGTTCAGGGTCGATCCCAACATTCTGCACCGCACCCCAATCGTCAATCTGTAAACCTTGAATCGTACCAACCGGGGACAAACGACCCGACTCGCGATCACGGAACCGACACAACCATGTCGCCTCGGGGACAAACGTCGCTCGCGATGTGATCTCGCGCATCAGCCGCATGCAACCATCTCGGCGACCAAGACAGGGAAATACGTTCGCATCCAACTCTTGCCGAAAGCTCTGATACTTTGCTACCGCATGCTCACGGAGCAAATCTTGAGAATAGGGAACGAAATCGTAACCGGCGGGGACTTGCCCAGCTGGCGGTACTGAATCCGACAGATCGAACTCCATGCGATACCGTTTGAAATAGGTGATTCCCATCATGATATGTTAGCACGTACGCAGTGCGAATTGTTCCGAATTCTCATCCCTGGAAATCATTCTCAAGCAGACTTTCATGATCAATATTCTCCGCAACCTGACTCTTGGCTTACTGGCAATCGCATTCGTCGCTGTTGGCGTCACCCACTTTACCAATCCCGATTTTTTCGTCGCGATCGTACCACCTTATCTGCCGGCGCCTCTGGCCTTGGTTTACATCAGCGGGTTCTTTGAAGTCCTTGGAGGTGCCGGCCTGTTGATTCCTCGATTGCGCCGCACCGCTGGTTGGGGTCTGATCGCCTTGATGATCGCGGTCTATCCCGCCAACATTCACATGGCGATGAACCCCGAACAGTTTCCTGATGTTTCACCCACCGCGCTCTACGTCCGCCTACCAATCCAGTTCGTGATGATTGGCATCGTCTGGTGGGCCGCTCTGTCTAGGAATACTGTCCAGGACTAATGGCTAGCAGCGTACTGCGAATTTTGAAGATCGATCTAAGCGAGACCGAGTCGGGAGACCTTATCCGACTCAGTTCAAGGGAGCGCAATCGTTCGTAGCGAAGTGATACTCGACGGCCGACAGTCCTAGCACCAAAAGAAGTCCCGTTTGCTATTTCGCGCCCGCGAAACTTCCGCAAGCAGCATCGGCGCCCACACGACAATCGCGAACGCGATCCCAACGGCGTAGAGTACCAGGGTCGTTACCGCCACCGCGCGCATCGGAAAATCTTTGCCGGTCCAACCTACGTAAGCGCAACCGAGTACGGCGAATAGCAACTCTCCGACCAAAAAGTACTGCCCGAAATGTTCGGGGTCCCAATAAGAAACTGAACTTTCAAACCGCCACGAAGACATTGGCAAAAAATGCCGATGCGCGTCATCGTGATGAACCGGTAGATCACAACACACATGCAATGGCGCACTGGAAAAGAACAACACACCCCAACGGAATCCGATCAGCCGACTGATCAGAATCCCCAGCATCGCCAACGGCAGTGAACTGAACAGATCGAAAAATAGCTGCCAACCCTCGCGAAAGTATTCGGTCGACCAGATTTGACTCTCCGACGCACCGATCACCAATTTTTGATAGGCGTAAAAGCCGAACATCGGGGCATCCGGCAGAATTGCACCAAGCGTGACTGCCGACGCGGCCGCCCAACCCGTTTCGTTGCGCCAGACCAGCAAACTGGCTGCGATGTGCGCGGGTGTATTCATCCGGCGATTCCAATTGAGTTCAACTGCCGATTCGCGACGATGACGAAACCCGGCCAAGCATGAATGGCGATAATGCGACAACCACTGTTTGCTCGGTACACTCCTAAGACTAGTCTTTAACTGTAACCGATATTGTTGGAGTAAGCCTGATGAGAAAAAGCACCCGCTTTCCCGCCGCCGTCCACATCATGACGATGCTGGCCGCCAAACCGGGCGCGTACATGAGCAGCGAAATCATCGCCAACAGTCTGGATACAAACCGAGTGGTTGTCCGCCGCTTGCTGGCGACCTTGGGCCAAGCTGGTCTGGTCAGCTCCCAGGCCGGTATATCCGGCGGTGCGATGCTCGAAAAAGAGCCTGCAGAGATCACGCTCCTGGAAATCTATCAGGCGGTCGAACCGAAGAGTCTGTTTCGGCTGCATATTCCTGATCCCAAATGTCCAGTCGGCGCCTGTGTAACCGAAGACTTGTTGAAAGTCCTTAACAAGGCCGAAGCGGCGCTGGAACAGGAACTTTCCACCAAGACCCTAGCCGACGTTTGCAAGCGCGGCGTGCGAAAAATGAAAACGCATCTGTCCTCGACTCAGGCTTAGCTCTCTCGTTGTCGTTCTAACTGTAACTAAACATGTTTTTGTTTTTGGCATGCGATTCGGATACTCTGATTGCGCAGCGGCGGGGCTCGTAGCTAGCGGCGTGGCCCGCGCCACGGGCCGCGCGATGGTATGCTAATAGCCGCCGCCAACAACAGCATTGCGATAAGTCCAAAGGGCCTGCCGATGAGTATTAGTGATCACATCAAATCGACGTTGAACCTGCCAAACTCGGTTGTCAACGGCTACCTTGCCGATTTGACCGATGACGACCTGATGATGCGACCGCATGAGGACGCCAATCACATCGCCTGGCAGCTGGGACACTTGATTTCGGCCGAACACGATTTGAACAACATGGTCTGTCCCGATTCGATGCCCGCTCTGCCGGAAGGTTTTTACGAGAAACACTCGAAGGAACATGCGGCCAGCAACGACAAGGCTGATTTCTGTACGAAGGAAGAGTACTTGGCGGCGATGAATACGCAGCGGGCAGGAACGCTAGCGATCTTGGATCGGCTCAGCGATCAAGAGTTACAGCAGCCGGCGCCTGACAAGTTGAAACAGTTTGGCGACACGGTCGGGGCGGTGATCGCAGGCCAGTCAGCTCACTGGATGATGCATGCGGGCCAATGGGTCGTAATCCGGCGCCAGCTCGGCAAAGGCCCGCTGTTCTAGACCATCGCCGTTCGCTCGGCGATCGGAGCGTTTTTGCCCCACCGTCAGGCGGAACGAATGACGGATTTCTAGGGCTACATGCGACTTTGACTGCCGGTTGGACAATGTCGTCGGTAGCACTAGAATGATCGGCTTAATCAAAATGCACCCGTGGCACAATTGGATAGCGCATCGGTCTTCGGAACCGAGGGTTGGGGGTTCGAATCCCTCCGGGTGTACTCTTCGTAAACCTAGCTGACACACTGGCTTAAGTGACCTTTCGTTGGTCGAAAGTGCAGCACTCATTCAAGTTGCCAAAACGGTACATACCGTTTTGGCCTTTTGGAGTGCCAAAATGCCACGTCTCACTTCTCAGTGCCCCGCTATCGCAAGCACAAAGCCTCCGGTCAAGCGGTCGTCACCTTGAACGGGGTTGACCATTATCTGGGCCCCCACGGCAGCGATGCTTCGCACGCTCAGTACGATCGCTTGATCGCCGAGTTCCTGGCCAATGGTCGGCGGCGAATTCGTGATCGGTCGATCTCGGTCAATGTGCTGGTCGCCGACTTCTTGAGGCATGTCGAATCCGTACTATGTCAAAGATGGGCGACCGACTTCGGAACAAGGGGAGTACCGGACCGTTGCCGGCACGGCTTGCCGGCTGTACGGAGACCAGAGCGGTCGAAAAGTTCGGGCCGATCGCCTTGAAGGCTTGCCGACAAGAATGGATCAACGCCGGGATCACTCGGCAGACGATCAACAAGCGTCATTTCCACCTGGTGCGAATGTTCAAATGGGGTGTGGCCGAGGAGCTGGTCGACTCGTCGGTGTGGGAGACGCTGCGGGCGGTCGAAACGCTGCATGTCGGTCGCACCAGTGTCCCCGAGATGAAAGAAGTCCCGCCGGTGGAACTCGATCGGGTTCATGCGGTGACGCCGTTCCTCTCGCCGGTGGTGCGCGACATGATCTCGCTGCAATTGCTGACCGGGATGCGGCCCGGCGAAGTCTGCCGATTGCGGCCGGGTGACCTGGACCGCAGCGGTGACGTTTGGGAGTTCGATGTCCAGGGTCACAAGACGGCACACCACGGTCGCAAACGGACGGTCTATATAGGTCCGGAGGCGCAGGCCGTGCTGCGACCCTACTTGTTGCGGGCTGCCGATCAGCACTGTTTTTCCGCGGCCGAATCGCGCGAGTGGTGGTATCAGCAGAAGCGAGGCGAAGCGGGTCACGCCGGCCAGTTGCGGCAACGCCCGTGGCCGCAAGCATGATCGCAAGCCACCGGCAAAGAAGTCTCGATCGCCGCGGTCGTTCTTCGATACGGGCAGCTATGCCAGAGCGATCTCAACGGCGTGCAAGAAGGCCTGGCCAGCACCGAAAGAGATCCGTGGTGACAAAGCGGCGGTGAAAGCGTGGGAAGATCAACATCGCTGGTCGCCCAACCAACTGCGGCACACTCGGGCGACCGAAGTCCGCCGGCTGTACGGACTGGATGCGGCACAGGTGATCCTCGGTCACGCGCGGGCCGACATCACGCAGGTCTACGCCGAAGTCGATCGGCAGAAAGCGATCGAGATCACTCGCAAGATCGGATGATGCGCAGGTCGTCGCAGCAGACGCGCAGTTGCAACTCGTCGTCGTCGCGATGTCGCCAACGTTCGATCAAACGAATCATCAGTTTGCGATCGAAGACGGTCGGATTGAATTCCCGGCCCAGTAACTCGGCCGGTTTGGTGGACGACGGTTCGTAGAGTGCCAGGCGGAGCGAGCCCGGCGCGGCGAACTCTTCGGAGCTGCCGAGGTAGAACTGACGCCAGCGATGGAGGTGGTTGTCGTAGCCTTTGACCAGCCAACGCGATCGCATCACGAACGGCCGCTGCAGAAACTCGTCGGGGGTCAGCGGTTGCTGGACCAGGTCGCGCACGTGGCGGACGGTGATCGATCGCAACTCGCGCGGGGCGTCGAAGAAGTGGAGGACGTGAGTTTTGGTGGGATAGTGGATCCGCAAATGGGTGCCGGGCTCGATCATCTCAGGTAAACATGGTGCAAGAATGGCCAACATGAAGCATCAAACAGACTGGACCACGCATCGTTTGCTAGCTGAGTGACACGTCTGGTCACGACCCCAGTGCTTGGCGTTTGCTTGACGTTTGCTTGAGCGTTTGCTTGCCACTTGCTTGGCTGGGTGCCTGGGGTCGCGATGTGAGGCCGACGAACATCGAACCACCAGCGGCGCCAGAATCAATCCTCAGCCGCGCTTCCGCTTAGCCCGTTTCGACGCTTTCGGCTCAAGCACCTGCTTGCGGGTTTGCTTGGCGGTTTGCTTGGCTTTTGCTTGACGGTTTGCTTGCTGCATTGACTTCGAGAGATCCTCGTCACCCGGTTGACCAGGCGTGGGGATCTGATCGCCGCGGCGGATCTTGTCGGCGATGGCCGCGAACGGGTCGTCTTTGGCGGTGCGGCCAGCTGGCTTGGGTGGGGCCAGCATCCGCAGTTCGATCAGCGCCGCTTCGTACTGCTCGGCTTGTTTCTTCGTCATTCCCTTCTTGCGGCGATGGAACTGAGTGTGATGCCGCGAACACAAGCCGCGCGAGTACACACCCTCTCCGCAAACCAAGCACGTGTCGATTCCATCTCCCTGTCCGGTCATGCCCAACAATCTAACATTTTTTTTGCTCTGTCTAACTCATTGACTGGCAGGAACTTGTTGCGACCGGTGACAGCAAAAGCTTTTCTTTTCCATGTCTTATCTATTGCATCTGCCGGAGATGTACATAACATCACCATATCGCAGGAGGCCGCAAATCAACGAAACAACTCGATTCAACAGCAATTTGGGGGATGAAGGGATGAGCGCACAGGATCCGGACCGCACTGATTTATTGATGGCCGATGTGCCGGCCGAAGTCGAACGTTTGACGGGGACGCGGCCGCACCACAACACGATCCGCCGCTGGCGGCGCGAAGGAGTTGGCGGAGTCCGGCTGCGGACGATCCGGTTGGGGTACCGCTACCTGACCTCGCGACGCTGGATCACTGAATTCATCGAGGCCAGCAGCCAGAAGGCAGACCAGGAATCGAATTCCGAGACGCCGCAGACCTGTTTGACACCGTCGGCCGCGCGGGCCAACACGGCGGCCAAAGCCGAACTGAAACGAATGGGCATCCTTTCTTAGTCGAGACAGCAGCATGTACACGATGGCCGACATCAGAACGTGGACAGTCAAGCGCCGCGATGGGGATTACGACATCGTACTGACGCTCGGCAATCGCCGCTGGCGGATTGCCCGCGAAGGATCGCGCTGGCGGTTCGGTAACAGCCTCTACCCCAATCTACGGATCGTCAAACAGCTGATTGTTGATGCCGCGAACTTGAATCGCAGCAGTGACGATCGAGCGGAGGCGGCGGAGCGCGAATCGATGTATCGATCCCTGTGCTTTGCTGATCGTCAATCGCGTGCGCCTGTCCGATGAGGTCCTGCATACGTTGGATCATCACGGTTGGCTGGTCGATGATCGGCGAGCCCGATTGGCAGCGCGCAATTGACCAGACACGTCGCTACCACCGTCTCGATGCGGCCGATCAGGCGGCGACCGATTCAACACCCGTCTGTTTAACGATGGAAGCTTGAGATGATGCCAGTCAAACACCGCGACCAATCGTCTTCGCGATCAACCGATGCTGTTCGACGAGGAGTCGGCTACCACGCCGACTCGAACCGACGATGTGCGACAGGCTGCAATCGAGCGGGCCGATCAGAACGCCGACGCGAATTGGAAGCGTGCTGCGGCCGACTGCTTGTATCAGGTCGCCACGGCGAAAGTTCGAATTGACAGCTGACGATGTGCTGGAGTTGTTGGAACGGCAATCGGTGCAGACTCACAACTTGGCCGCATTAGGTCCAGTCTTTTTGCGGGCCGCCAAGCAGGGCTGGATCCAAAACACCGATCGGATGGTGCAATCTCGGATCCCACGCCGGCATCGCAAGATCACCGTCTGGAAATCTTTGATCGTGGAAGCGCAGAGGAGGTAGCTGGTGATGGACAATCCGAACAACTTTCGTGGCTGGTTGATTTTGTCTCGCGGCGTTGAAGAAGAGATCGTGATCGGTACGCCGGAAGGCGAAGTGATGATCAAAGTGATCGAGCTCCGCGATGACAAAGTTCGCTTGGCAATCGATGCACCCAAGCAGATTCCGGTCGATCGCCGCGAAGTCTACGAAGCCAAACTTCAGACGCGAATCGTCGCGCCACCGAACAAGGATGCCGCCAGGGATTCGGCGACCGCCACGGAGGGCACTTTTCGATGATTTTGACTCGTGATCAGCTCGACCGACTCTGTCAGATCGGTGCCGAAGCCAACTGGTGTCACCGGCGACTGGAAACGTTGACATCGCAGTGCAGTGTTGTGTTCGACGTCGGCGACGATCACCGAGACCTGGTGCACGAGGCGGCTCGCCGGATCGTTCTTCAGTCACGCGATCCCTGTCAGGTCGCCGGACAGGTGGCCCTGATGGTGGCCGAGCGGCAAGCCCATGCAAACCCTTTTCTATCAATGGAGACCAATCGATGAGTGAACTAGCGACGGTGGTTGCCGACCACGTTGATGAAACGGCGTTGATCGAAGCGAGTGGCAGGCGGTTTGTCTTAGCCGGCCAGTTTGCCCATGCGATGTGCCGGGCATCGGTGTTGCCCGAGCATTTGCGAACACGACGGATCGACGGCAAACTGGTCCCACTGGAGCAAGACGAAATCGAAGCCAACTGTGTGATGATCGCCAACCAGGCATTGCGGTGGGGCGTCGATCCGTTTGCGATCCTACCCAGCACTTATGTGATCGGGGGCAAACTGGGATTCGACGGCAAGCTGATCGCAGCGATCGTCAACCAGCGAGGCAGATTGAAGGGTCGGCTGAGTCGCAGCTATACCGGCAGCGGCGACAACTTGACCGTCACCGTCAGCGGCACGCTGCAAGGCGAGGACGAACCGCGCACCGTCTCGGTCCGTTTGCGCGATGTGCGGACATCGAACGAGATCTGGCGCAAGGACCCTGAGCAAAAGCTGTGGTACACCGCTGCCACACGTTGGGCGCGGGCGCACTGTCCGGAAGTCCTGCTCGGGATCATGAGTGTCGAGGACTCATCCAGTGTCACCCTGGACGCCGAAGCCAGACCGGCCGCCCGCGTGCCCGATCCCTTTGGTGATTACCTGGGACGCATTGAAGCAGCCGAGTCGAAGGCCGCCCTGTCGGCCGTCGTCGATGACATGAAGCATTACGACGGTTTGGTGGCGTCGGAATTGTCCGAGTTGATCTCCATCGCCCGGCGGCGTTACAACGCGCTGCCGGAAACGCGACCGGAGCCGATGATGGACTTGGAATCGGCCCCTGAAGGGGCTGTCGAATTGACTGACGCAGCAGACGATCACGTACGGCAAACCGATGCGTACGGTCGCTGGTGTCGGACGATTCAAACCACGGAGGATGAGTCGACGCTGGCCGAACTGTCGGCGGCGATCGAAGGCGACCAGCAGTTATCGCCGGCCGAGCGAAACGCATTGCAAAAGTTGTTGCAATCGAACCGCGACGAAGCCGCGATGACCGCAACGGTAGTCGATTGAGTGATGAGTCGGATGCTCCGGCAGAAGTTGCCGGGGTGATCGAGGAACCGGTGATGAGTCGTAAGCCACCAGCATTTCAGTTCTACGCCAGTGATTTTTTCAGTGGCGTGGCCGACATGACCGATGCCGAAGTGGGCATCTACATCCGCCTGCTCTGTTTGAGCTGGGACAAGGGCGGACTGTCGGAACGTCAGCTCCCTTCGGCCTCACACGAGGGCGATGAGGCGGCTGTGAGGTCCGTTTTGAAGTGGAAGTTCCACCGCGACGAGGACGGACTGTGGCGCAATGCGCGGCTGGAAGAGACTCGGCAAGTGCAACTGGCGCAGCCAGGCAGGCCGGAAAGGAGGTCAAACCACGCAAGCAAACTTCAAGCAAACCGGCAAGCAAACGCCAAGCAAACTTCAAGCAAAAGCTCAAGCAAACCGGCAAGCAAACGGCCAAGCAAAATCAAAGCCTCAGTCTCAGTCTCATTCTCAATCTCAGTCTTCAGTTTCAAACTCAGAAAAAGAGAGAAGAAGACCTGCTCGCAAGCTCGCTCCACCCCGCTTGGAGGAAGTTCGGGAGTACTGCCGGAGCCGCAACAGCGCGGTCGATCCGGAGCAATTCTGCGACCACTACGCGGCCAACGGCTGGCGGCAGGCCAACGGCAACCCGATCAAAGATTGGCGAGCCGCGGTGCGGACCTGGGAGCGAAACGAATTCGGTCGCAAGCGATCCGAAGAGCTAGCCGCGGCCGAGCAAGCCAAGCCGAAACCAAAGCCGCTGACCGCGTCCCACGCCCGCTACCTGCTGGTGAAAGAGTTTCAAGTCAAACAGGCTCGCGACTGGTCCGATGAACGGTGTCTGGAAGAGTACCGCAAGCGGCTGGTGAAGTCACCGCCGGAAGCGGTGAACAATCCACCATAGATTCGGATGTTCTCCAGTCGGATCTACCCGACAACCTCGAATCGATGGACCGCCCTGGACTTCTTTGCTTTGCTTACGACACCAGTGCGAGTCCTCATTTAGTCCAAGTGAACGCAGGTGGAATCGAAGTCACGAAGGAACTCTCATTCAACGCTTCGGTGTCTTCCGCTTGCTGACACCGAAGCGACTTACGCCAATTCCTTCGGCGCGGCGGCCGATGCATCTTCAGCAAGTTCAAGCGGGACGCAATTCGCATCGGTGTATTTTCGGGGAGTTGACGAGGCGGGTCTATGTCATCGCTTTGCTGCGTAAGGACACGCCCTCATGTGTCACGCGGAAGTCCGAGCGGGGCGGGCCTTTGTTGGCGTCGATCTGATGACGCAGCTACAGCGGGCTCCGTCACCGAATGCGGTTGGAACAAACGCCAAGCTGCAGTTTGTCCAGCCGACCGCACGAAGAAATACCGAAATCTGCGTTCGGTGCGTCGCACCTACCGCAATTAGGACAAGACCAGAATCGCCAGTGAAAAGGCCGTTCTTGCAGACTTGGCGTCGTTGTACTTTCCTACGTTGTTCATCCAGACCGATTGGGCGGGACCAAGCCAGACGTCTACCTGCCGTTCAATAGGGAAACGGAGCAGGCACGATTCCAGGGGTGCGCTGTACGAATTCGTGTACCTATTTGCGCCTTGGTCGTTTGAACGCCACACGAACGCAAACTCCTTCACGCTGACTTGATTCCGCAGAGCCTGTCCGTCATGAACATCAGGAGTGGCTTATTGATACGTTGCATAAGCGAACTACTGGGATCGCAAAAAGTACCACGAGGAAGGTGATCCCGCTCGAGCACCTGATCGATGTCGGGGATCACTGAACTCATCGTCGGCACATTCCGGGGATCGGAAAAAGGGTGTTCCCCGAATCAACTCGCCGGGTCCGCCAGCGAGGTGGTTTTCTCTCTGGACGACTTATCTAGTCTCTCTCGGTGCAACTCGGACTCCGCAGCAACTGAAGGTTCAGGGCTCGTTTCCTTGAATCTCGCCAATACGACGGTGATGTTGTCCGTGCCACCAGCTTCATTTGCGGCATCAACCAGTTTTCGACAGGCAATTTGGGCTGACTCGCTTTCCTCTAGTAGCGATCTGATCTGTTCGTCACTCACATGTTTGGTCAATCCATCGCTGCAAAGCAGCAACTCATCGCCCAAGCAAAGGTCCGCGCGATGTGCGTGCGGCTGCACGTCATCTACCCCTCCAACGCAATTCCAAAGCACGTGCGCCGAACTCGACCTCGCTGCATCCTGCTTCAATAAGACGCCCTCGTTGACTAACTCTTGTGCCATCGTGTGGTCCCGCGTCATCTGCCAAAGCCTCGTATCACGAATGAGATAGCAGCGGCTATCTCCAGCGTAAACCACATAGACACGTGGCCAAATGACGTACGCTAGTGTCAACGTGGTGCCCATTCCTTCGTTAGCGGATAGCACGTCGCCTTCGGCTTTCAGGGTTTGATCACATCGTTCCATTGCTGCCCTCAAATCGGCAACGAATTCTTCGTCTGAGTCCTGTTCCAGTCGGAAGAACCAATGCAGCGAGTTAAGTGCGTAGGCTGATAGCGTATCGAGCGCCAATGTGCTCGCCCTCTCACCGGCCGCGTGTCCGCCCATTCCATCAGCCACGATCAGCAGCTTACCTTGCGAACCTCCAAACAACTTCGCATGATCCTCGACGCTAAGACTCGTCTGAAACACCTCTAGTGATTTGCGCAAGTCACCAATCATGAATTGGTCCTGATTTGTTTCTCGGACTTTGCCTACATCTGTAAGTCCAAAGCAGTCCATGAACACAGCCATGACGGATTCGCCTCCTAAAGATAGTGATTGATCGCCAAATGCTGGCCAATGGTCCGCTAGTGTAACAAGCCGATCGCGAAGTGGAGACCGCTGTCCCAGACTCGCGAGATTGGATAAGTTGCGTCTGTCGAATCCTTGGGTCTATCGTGTTGCTTCCAGGGATCCTAGACGCCACTTCATGGCAATTCTCGAAGCTGCGATCGATGCCCAAGAAACACCCGAAATCATCCAAGGGCCGCAACAGAACGAGCACGCAGAGTCGAAACGGTTAGTTGAATGTGCATTCGATTTGGCTCGCTCGCTGGGGATCAACAAGTTGCTGGTTCAAGCCGACGAGCTCCGTGACATTCGATTTGTTGAGAAGTTGCGTGAGTCGGAATTGGTCATCTGGCTGACACGAAGCGATCGCGAATTGCCGTTGTCCGAGCCGCGAAAAAACAAGGTTTTGACAATCCCCGATGTCGTGCTCACACGAATGAGTCAGCTCAATATTGGACTTCTTTTGGCGGTTCTTAGCGAGCACATCGCCCTTGACGAAAGCGTCCTTTGTTTGTCTGGCGTGGCCGGATCGAAGCGACTAGATACGATGCTGATCACTAACCCGCAGCGTGATTTTTCATGGTTCCGCAACAAGAACGTCGAGGATGCGCAAGATTCGATTGCGACCCGCGAGTTGGTTCGCGTCATTGACGTAGCTATCCGGTTGTCACGGGAAGGTCGTGAGGGAAAGCCCCTAGGGACGATTTTTGTGCTTGGTGAACTGGAATCGCTGGAGCCGTATCTGCGACAACTGGTGCTAAATCCATGCGCCGGTCATCCGCAAAAAAAACGAAATATTCACGACGATGGATTTTTTGAGACGCTACGAGAGTTCGCGGCACTGGACGGTGCGTTTGTCGTCAACCAGCGTGGGATCGTCGAGTCGGCTGGCACTTACCTTGATGCTTCGGTTCCCAAGACGAGAATTCAATCGGGACTCGGTGCCCGACACACGGCCGCCGCGGCCATCACAGCGGAAACCGACGCAATTGCTGTAGTGGTCTCTGAATCATCAGGTACGGTGACCGTCTTTCACGAAGGAAAGCAGATACTAGCGTTGGAAAAGTCGCAACAGTAGACACGCCGAGTCAACCCCTAGCGACACAAAGCCAACGAACGCGAGTACGATTATTTTGCCATGCAATATCCGCACTTCGCTTCGTGCGTTCGGAGTGAAATGCCGAAGACGGCCAGAAACTACACAGAACAAACCGACCGATGAACTCGAAATTTGGGCAGCAAGGACACGCCCTGGTATGACGCTTTAGATCCAAAAAACTTCTTCGGAGGAGGGTCGGCAGCTTGGATGGTTTTGGGGAAAGTTTCAGGTCCACACCTTTACTCTCCCCGACTATGGAGAATCCAAGATGTCGTACCACGTCAGACGAAGCGGACGTCAGCAGTCCAAGACCACCTTGGTCACGAGCGCGAAGAAGTTGCAGGCGTCGTTGCCAAGACTATTTTGTCGTAGATCTGTTCCGATGAAAAATTCTTTCCTCGTGGCATCGTAGCCCTCCTTCAAGTTATGCACCCATCTGGATTCTCGCTCCAAATGTGGTACCGGATGAAGGGGGCAGGCCAATCTGCCGGACTATCGCCATGTTCGTCCTCGAGGAGTGTGCAGAGATTCCTGTATCGCCGACCTTCGTCGGGACTGTTTGCATACTTGTCCTTGATCGCTTCCCGAAACTCGGCGGTCACGACGGCGACGGAAACAGGCGCCTTAACCTGACACGCAGGCTGGTCGTCGGGGACCGTTTGATTATTGGCCGTGTAGATCCCAAGCAGCTCGGCATACCGTGCTTTGGATTGTGGTGAATCGTACGGCCCCAAATAGAAATAGCGGCCATCGAGGTAGACCCTCGCTTGACCGATAAAATGGGATTGATACTCAGGAATCGTTTTCTTCGGACGTAGCATAACAGCTCCCCTTTCGGGGTTTTTGGCATGGTTTACCAGAAACCAAACATGAAAGCGGGCCGCACTGCCGAAGCAGGTAACGCTAAATAGCGTTCCGACCAGAGTTTGCAAAGTTGCGGGAGCCAGATTCGAACTGATGACCTCGAGGTTATGAGGCTAGCCCTGAAAACTTCAAAAACACCGTATTTACCGAAGGTTTTTCGATCCTACATCCCTGTTTGTGCTCTTGCAAGCGTTGTCATTTTTTAGCGAGCTTTAGCGAGCCTACTTGTTATTGCATTCCCAAACAGGGATGTCGGCCGCTTGATCGAACTTGGCCGCGCAACCCGTGCCGTTTACGACCGACAAGGTCCAATAACGGCCCTGTTTGATCGCTAGAGAATCGACCAGCGGACTGAACTCATCCCCGCCACAACTTAAGATACGCGCGAGTTGGCGGCTTATATTGACTCTAGACGGCTAGCCAGTAGTAGGTGCCGATCGTTGCCAGTACTAGGAATAGCGCGATCAGATAGCTTAGCGTCACCAAGCTGAATGCGGACCCGGGAACTTCTTTGTCCAACTGCTTGTCCTTGTCGAGGATGACGTCTTTTAGTGTGTCAGATTCGGTTGGTTTCGTATCGATTGACATGGCTTGCTCCGGTTTCGATGTGAGTGATTCGCTTGATTGGCCGTTGGCTACTTCCAGTAAACCGGGCGACCGTGAAAGTCGTAGATGCGTTCTTCGAATTGACGGTTGACCAATTGGCGCGAATCGTACTCCGGCGAGTCTTTGACTCGGTCCTGGTTCAAGTCGACATTCATTTTTTGCGATGTCCAACTGATTCCCTGCACCCATGACGTCGCAAAGATGACCTTGCGTCCTGGTAGCCAATTCCCGGTGTTGACGACCAAGTACCGAACTACCCACGAATCGTCATCAACGATAAAGTCCGCGACACTGCCGACAGCGCCATCGGTTGCATCAACTTGGTAGCCAATGACTTCGGCCGCGTTCGCAGTTCTCCCTGGGCGTGTTCGATTTTCTCTTGCGTCGCGACAGGCACGGCCGACCGAGGCGATGGCAATGGCGCACCCATCACCGCGCCGCCCATCCAGTGCGCCGGCCATTGATAGTGATGTGCTAATTCGATCTCCATCTGACGCGATACCGGTCTGTCAGACTCTTGAACTGGGCTCGCTTCGACAAGCTGCTGATTGACATCGGCGGTGACCAAATTGCGTCCCCACTCTTTCGTTGACAAGATCGTTGGCTGAAGCGGTACTTCTCGACCAGACAACCACGTTCCGGTATCAATTGTTACATAGCGGACGATCCAGCTGTCACCGTCAAAGTGAATGTCTTTCAGTGAGCCAAGTTCCTGATCGGTGCCGTTAACCGTGGCTCGGTTCATTCTGGTAAATGCGATAAGCATGTCGTTGATTCTCCTGCAAATTTCCTGCTCTCAAATTACCGAAGATGCTGAACGATTCGGAGCAGTATGTCGTCATTGAACGGCGTCGGCACTGAATGCCGAGCCAAGTGATGTCGGTGCATGCGACGTGCCAACCGCTGGAGATTCATTCGCGGGCGCCTGTGTCAAGGAAATCGCCAATAGCAACGGTCTATTGTTGACTCACATGGTCGATCGGCTCTCAGTTTGCTTCTTTATTGACCAGCCAGTTGAGCTGCGTTTGTTCCGACGAGGGACTATCCACGGCGGATTTGATTCTGCTTACTTCCGGATTCGGTATAGCGACTCCACTGGATCTTTGGTTGCTGGCAATGGAAACCGCTGTGTTGACGATTGGCACGTAACGTGCATCGTTGCATTTCCAATTGTCGGACCGACACGGTTGCTCCACTCATGTCTTTCCCGCAATGGAGATCGAACCATGTTATCGTGGGCACTTACCTTCTTGGTCATCGCGTTGATCGCTGCAGCTCTCGGATTCTCAGGCGTTGCCGGTACAGCAACCAACATCGCTTGGATTCTGTTTGTCGTCTTCCTCGTGTTGGCAGTCGCAGGTGCAATTTTTGGACGTCGCGGTACGGCTGTTTAGGATGCAAGTCGAACCACGACCGAATCCCACGCCAGACCCGAAGCCGGCTCCGCGTCCCAAACCTGGGCCGGAGCCTGCATTGCTCCCGAATCCACCTTTGCCGCCGCAACCGCCACGCAAGACGATTGCGTCGGTCGAGTAACGCAACATAGATCCACCCCACCCTGATGTTGGACCAAGGAACATCACGCTGTTTGATGACGTTCCAGCGTAAGGGGTCCAACCTGCTGCAGTGCGCGGTCAGCTTCATCAATTCGTTCGGAGTCGTCGTGATGGACCAGGACCAGCACAGACCCGGACTCCACTCGACGTTCGTAGTCTTCAGCGACTTCGTGAGAGACACCCCAGGAGCTGACGCTACTAATCAGTCCGCCAACGGACGCACCGATGGCCATTCCGATCAACGGTCCAGCCACGATCAGTGGTCCTACAAGCGTTCCGGCTGCTATCGGAGCTGCGATTGTCCCGCCGATCAACATTCCGAGATTGACGCTGCGGTGCTTTTCTACGGATTCGGAATCAGCATCCACAATATGATCCAACTCATCTGAAGTCGGGTCACTTGGAGTGGAAACGACAGAAACGTCGTCGAGGGTGAAGTCGGCGTTTTGCAATGCTTCCAGTGCCAACTTTGCCTCGGCGAGCGTGCGGAATTCCGCGATCAAACATTTTCCAGTCATTGAAGGTTTCTCCTTTTCGGCGCTGAATCGGTGATTCAGGATGAACTTGTTTACCAAGGTAGTTGTTACAACTTGGCGACTCGTACTCGGGCGATATCGATCAACGAATAAAGTAGGGCAGCGATCATCGGTCCAATGAATATGCCCCAAAGCCCGATGAATTGAAGTGGCCGATGACCGCGACCAATGCGATCAGTGGGTGGATCTGAGCTTGATTGCCGATCACATACGAACGTACCAGATTGTCGGAAGTCGACACGATCGCAACGCCGTAAATCGCAAGAAAGATGCCGGCGGCATAGCGACCGTCAATCAGCAACAACAGCGAAAGACGCCCCAAACTGACGCTGAACCGAGAAAAGGAATGAAATACAGAAACAGAGGCAACACAATCAACATCCATAAGTTTGGTACTCCGATGATTGCATAGGCAATTCCTGACAGTCCAGCTTGAATCACGCCGGCGATGACCGTTCCAAACACTACTCCCCGACAGACTCGTTCGAATTGATCGGTCAAGCGTTCCTCTTCACCATCGGTAAGTGGAATCATTCGATGAACTTCGCCGACGAATGATTCGCGATCGGCCAAGAACGTAGTAAAGTGCGAGCGTGATGATGGCGGCGTTAACGGAAAAGGTGACTAGGTTTGCCACCATGCCCCGTGTTTGTTGATACAGAGTCGATGTTGTGCCTTCGACTAGGCGTTCGGCCGACTGTTTTGCATTGTCGCGTTGTTCTACCGGCAATGACAGATAGAGATCTCTGCATAGCACTTCCGATGCGTGTTTGCTGAATCTCCTCCAAAGTTCGGTCCAGATCATCGGACGAACTATCCTCGAACCAAGTGACAACTTCCTTTCCTGCTTCCATCACTTGTGTTCCCGCCATCAACAGGGTGAATCCGATCGGCAGCAAAACAAGCAAGACAACACAAGTAGTCGTGAACGCAGCGGCAATTCGATTGTGCCCGTTCAATCGGTCTGTGAGCCAGCGATGGAGCGGAGTGAACAAGACCGCTAACACGATCGATACAAAAATCGCGACCACGAACGGTCGAATGACTTGAAAGAACAGGAGTCCGATTGCGGCAATCAGACTCAAAAGGGCGACGACAGTAACACGGCGTGACATCTCAATCGCCGACGCCGCGGTCGCGATTGAACGCTTCCATGTACCAAGTCGTGATCGCAGACTCTTGCTTGCGAAGTTCGATGATTATGCCTAACGCTACGCGGGTCATCTCGTCGGTCTCGGCCTCCAATTCGGACTCATTTTTCAGTTCGATTGACTTGTTCGCCAGGTCGCTTAACCGACTCGCACACTGTCTGGTTTTCTGCATCAGATCCTGGTCTCGTTTCCGCATCTCCGCGACACGTGAGGCAAGTTCAAGGTCGTGCTCCAGGATCGCTTCGAAAGAGTCGTTGTGCTTGTCGATCAATGATCGAAATTGTTCACTTACTTCGAGACTGGACTTGCTCGCAATGGTAGGCCACCCAGCCAGCTCGCCTGGTACGATTGGGACTTCCAAACGAGATTCCAACTTGCGCAGCGTTGCAAGGAACTGAGATTCGGCGATTTTAGCGTTCACTGGCGATCATTCCTTCAGCGTGAAGCCAACCTTGACCGTGACCTGCCAATGAGCGATCTTTCCAGCCTCGATATGACCTCGGGTTTCGGTTACTTCAAACCATCTCAGATCCTGTAGCGACTCGGCACATTTCTTAATTGCGTTTTCAACCGCGTCTTCAATCGAGCTTGGCGACGAGCCGGTCAGTTCGATTTTCTTGTAAACGTGATCAGACATCGATGCTGCTCCATTGGTGATCTGAGACTTTGCGTGAAATGATTCCGGCCGTAGCGGGAATTGATTTTTAGAGACAGCAAAGGATGTGCCGCAAATGCGGCTGGCCCCAATGGTGGGATCGTCCGGCCAGACCAAGAAAGGAAAATTGAACGAAGATCGACCAATGCGATGGAAAAAAAACCAACGTGGTCGCATGTAGGCGCGGTTCGATGACATTTTGAACGTTCTGCTGGCATATCGGCTAACCGGCCCCTCGTTTGCTCCTATTCGACCGAGCATTCGAAAGCGTTTGAGAACGCGCACAGGCAGGAGAAACGGAGTTGCACGATGACGCTTGCAGCAGAAAAAGAACTTCAACACATTGGAGAAAGCGAAGGCTGTGCGAACCACGATCACGACTTGGTTCGCGAACTAAGTCGGAGACTCGAAGCTTTGTGGCGGTACGATCAGTACATCGCCAATGCGGACTGGCGACTCGAGATCCGCGACTTCTGGCAAAAAGTTAAGCATCAAGAACTGGAAAATATCGTTTGCATCAAGAAGCTGATTAAAGAAGAAGTCGAATCGGACTGTTTTCAGATTCGTTTCGATTTCGTATTCAATACGTCTACGCGAGGTAACATCATGTCACTAGCAGCACAAAATGAACTCGAACATCTGGGGGAATCCCAGGGTTGTGCGAACCACGATCTCGATTTAATTCACGAGTTTAGCCGCCGTCTAGACGTATTGTGGAGATACGATCAGTACATTGCCAATGCCGAAGGGCATGCCAACGCCCAGCAGTTTTGGATCGAAACAAAAACCAAGGAACAAGAGAACATCACCCATTTGAAGCAGTTAATCGCGTCAGAAATTCGCAATGAATGCTTCTGATGCAAGGATTGTAGTTTGTCACCACGAAGGAGAGATTTATCGATACGCCAAGGATTAGCGTAAGAAGTCACGCACCGGAGAAATGGTCTATCACCGTTCATCAACTGCACGAGGTTCAGCATTCGCGCAGTGTCTTTTCTGATAGAGGGCTTGCCTGCGGCCCGATTGAACAACGTGGTGCATTCTTTGCATTCGCAGTCGATGGAACGCAGGAACAGGCGGCGGAAGTCAGTGAACCCAGCGACTGAGTCGCGTGACCAAGACAAACACCAATGTGTAATACCATAGACCCACCCCGCATCCAAATCTCACGAATCCCCGACGAAGAACGGTTGATAGTGCAGATGGGGAAAAAGAAGTGGGCGATGACATACCAGGAAGTTTTTTCCCTAGGTCATTCGGTGATGCAAGCTGGGCATTTCCATACTGCCACAGTTGTTTTCACCGCGCTGTCGCGGATTCGTGGTCGGGGTTTGCGTGCGAAGATCATGCTGGCTCGATGTACGGCTGAGATCGAAGACTTTGACGCTTGCAGCGGAATTTTGGACAAGATCTTTGAGGGCGAAGATTTTCCGGTCGCCAAGGAACTGGAATCCGCTTTCGTATTTCACACAATGGAACTTCGCGACGAAGCGATCCAAGAAATGCTGAAAGTCGTCAAAGGATTTCCCGATTTCCCGACAGCCTTTTTGTACCTCGGAGACCTTTTTCTGGAGCAAGGACTCACGAAAAAGGCGATCTATTGTTGGAAGTTTGCGATCAAACGCGATCGTAAAGGTGGTGCAATTTCCGTAACAGCACGGAAACAGCTTGCTGATCTAACTGCGAAACAGAAAAAGGCAAAGTTCACGAAGTCGCTCGAAATCCAAGACGCCTGCCCGTAAAGCAAAGAAGTAGTGTTTAGTTTCTTTCGATGCTCTGGCGAGCGTAGCTTCCAACTTTGTTGCCACCGTCCTGGATGATCGATTTCCCAGCAGCCCGTTCGGAGATCGAACAAGCTGCGTTTGGTGAATAAAAAGTTAGGCTTGCTTCATCATTTCACGACAGGCTTTAGCGCAAACGCGACATTCTTTGGCGCATGTCACCATGTGTTCGTCGTTCGGAAATTTATCACACGATTTTGCGCACCGATCGCACGCGTTGGCACAGGCTTCACAAGCCAGGGTTGCCATGTCGCTATTGCGGGCACACAGGGCATCGGCCGCCGCACACAGTTCCGCACAGTTGACGCAAGAGTGCATCGTATCAGCGTGGCCGGTCTTACCTTTGGTCACCAGGCCCGCACAGTGCGCAAACAGCGCCACATTCTTGGGCACACTTTGCACAGGCTTCGGCACATTTTCGAAATGCGTCCGTGTGAACGTGATGCTGGTGGTGTTCATGTTCATCAGCCGCGACTCGAGCAGCGGTCACAGCGCCAATGGCGGCGATTCCGACGGTTCCTAAAGCGGTTTTGGTCATAGCGGTTCTGCGATCCATAGCTTTCTCCTTGTACCGGATTACTGGTTTCGATATTCAATTCAATTGATGTTGCCGCAAACCGAGTGCCAACAATTTTAGCGCCAGCGGATTCCAGGCATTCGACACGTCGATCGATTCCACGAGTTTTTGGCCGATCTCACTGGTCATGTTTCAATTTTCTCTGGGTTGAACTATCGTTCGGTCGATGTGATTCGTTGATCTGTATAATCTGAATCAATCCGTGGACCGTTCGCAGCAGAAATGTTCTGTAACTCATCTTCTTCTTTTAATCCTGTTCTCGCTCTTGGGTAGGGAATCTCCGTAAACCAACCCTTAAATTGTGCAACCGGCGTTCCAGTATTCGGCTGTGGAGAGTTTGCACAACTGATGCGGTTGACTGCAGGCCGCGTTGCCCGAAGATCGTTCAATTCGGTCGAAAGGGAACCAACTGAGCTGCTGAAAAACCACATCGAGCCTACGTTGCTCCGGTGATGCAAGTCCAGTTCGCGATCGATTCGATTGGTACGGCAATTGCCCATTGAATTGATTGCGGTTCCGTTTTCACTCTGCCGCACTGGCAATCAGCCGCACTGGCAATCAATTGAGAGTTACCTATGAACCAACCCAACACGGAAATTAAACAACAGTTATCTGCTCTGGCCGATCTGTGCTGCCAGACGTTGGACGGCGATCACGACCAGCTGGATGAGCGGGCCGAGCCGCTGTTGAAGTCGCTGTTGATGAGCGGTTACACCCGACTAGAGGGGGCGTCGCTACGCTCGGATATCGAGACACAAGTCAAGGATCGCTGCCGTGACGATTCGATGCACCGAGGCGGAGCCCTCTCGGCGATCACGGACCAGCTGCAACAGAAGTTCGATGATCTGGCCCGCTGGGAATCGAGCCAGCCCGACCAGGCTGATCCGCCCAAAGCGGCCAACATCAGTAGCCGCAGCAACTCATGAAAGGAAATTGAAATGTCTCTGGAACGTTACGTCCATTCACACACAAGACTGCACTCGTGTTTCACCTCAGCTTTGGCGCTGTTCATTGGTTCTGTCGCTCTGGTTCCGTCCGTGTTCGCTCAGCAAGAACAATCAACAAAAACGGAGGCAGGTGATTCGACAAAGGCGGAAGCGACAATTGAGTCGATCGAGTCGCTGGTCAGTGACGCCGTTGCCAACGATGCCCTCCTTAAAAGACAACAACTCACTGCAACCAGCCGCAACGGAATTGTGACGCTCTCGGGTCAGGCTGACAGTTTGACGGCGAAGCGCCGTGCGTCCGACGTTGCCAAGCACGTTCGTGGAGTGCGATCCGTTGTGAATCAGATTTTGGTCAAACATCACGGTTTGGACGACGAAACCGTGGCAGCTTGTGTCCGCCGTGCGCTGACGGTCGATCCTGTTACCGAGAAAGCAGAGATTGCGACAACCGTCGATGCTGGTGAAGTCGGGCTTGCCGGGTCCGTTTCGTCACTCACCGAGAAACAGATTGCCGAACGCGTCGTCGGCGATGTCCTGGGAGTTACCAATGTCGTCAATCAATTGACCGTGAAGCTTGAAAAACGGCGCTCCGACATTGAATTACAACCCGAAATTCAGCGACTGATCGACAATGCGGTATTGTTGGGCGATTCCAAAATCGACGTAGCCGTCGAACAGGGCAAAGTCACGTTGTCGGGAACGGTAGACTCGGCTTGGCAACAAGACAAGCTGCTGTTCCTCGCTGGCGTCCGCGGTGTATCGATGGTCACATTGGACAACGTTGCGGTTCGCGGCGACACAGACAACTTCCGGAGCGAGCGGGCCACCGATCGAGATGATCAATCAATTCAGAAAACGATTCAACTGGCATTCCATTCCGATCCCTTGGTCCTGAGTTTCACCGATGACATCGAAGTGAAAGTCGACCAAGGCCTGGTCACACTGACGGGATCCGTCAGCCGGGTTCGAGCGAAACGGGCGGCCGAATCCATTGCAAAGAACACGGTGGGAGTCCGCAGCGTCAACAATCAACTGAAAGTCGCGTGGAACGATGACAAGGTCAGCGACGATGACATCATTCGCGAAGCACAGGCCGCGATCAAGCGCAGCCCTTACCTGGAACGACATGAGATCCGTGTCCATTGCCACGACTGCGCATTTGCATCTGTACGGCATCGTTGACAGCGAGTTCGAAAAGCAGATCGCGACATGGACCCTCGATGGATTGAAGGGCGTCGTCCACGTTGGAAACATGTTAGCGGTTGCCGGGCAGTGGGAACCGAAAGATGACGACAAGATCGAATCCGATTTGCAACAAAAGCTCAGCCAGAATCTGCTGGTCAAAACAGTATCGTTTGACGTCAAAGAAGGTGTGGTGATTCTGCGCGGTGGTGTCGATAGTTGGAATCAGTGGCAAGCAGCATTGAATATTGCTCTGGAGGCTGGGGCCAGAAAACCGCATAGCCTGATCCGAGTCAAAGGTCATCCGGCCCACAGTGGGTCGGGAACGTTTGTTCCTTGATCTGTTGACGATCCGTTCGTTTCAGCCGACGGCCAAGTGCTCGTCCGCTTGACCCGGCGATTGCATCCGATGGACATCGAGATTGGCAAGCTTTAGTTTTGCCGAATCCAAATAGACACCCAACAGTCCTTCCGAAAAGATTTGATCGACCAGAGAAAGTACGACGTATCCATCGACTGACAATTCGATGTAGCTGCCGAATCCAAGCAACTGTATGTCCGCAGCTTCATTCGATTCAGTGCGCGCAACTGCCGGACTGCACTGTTTCGAACTGCGACATTGCGGCACCTTGTTTCGAGTTTCCAAACTCGCAGCTGTGCAACGCCGCCGCATAGGTCGAGCGAAAGGTAGTAGCCATCGTGTGTTTGAGGATCGAATGCGGAACACAATCCCATACTGGCCTGCATCAACGCAGTTTAGCTTGGCCCGAAACCGAAAACAGTCAATTGTTTCTTCCAGAACGAAGGCCCGGTATCCGAGTTCACTCTGTAACTCGACACAGTCGTCTTCGACGTTGCACCGTTGTCGAATTCCGTCATCTTTCAAGGAACGCAGGGCACCGACGTCGATCGGATCCTTGAGCCAGTTTTCAAATTCCTCGTACGTTGTTGTCCGCAAATATCCATCGTCCGTTTTCACCAGTCGCTTGGGAGGCGGCATGACATTGCCGGCAGATCGGTCGGAGGGATCGATCGAAAAAAAACTCCAGATCAACCAGCCTTGATTGTCGCGGCAAACCCGCCCCGCATAATTTCCCGGTGGCAAAACCACGTTGTCACGATCACAGCTCCAGGAACGTCCAAGGTCTTTGGAGCGCCAGTATCGAGTACTTGCATCCTGGCGAATACTGCCAATCAGGTAGTACTCGCCTCCCAATTGAACCAAGTTGGGGACCTCGAAATCGTCATACCTTTCAGGTTGAAACAACGCCGTGCTGATTCAAATTCGTTCGGGTTGGTTTCTTTAACCAACAGACGCATCCGCGGCGATCGCTAGGGCCATGGCGGAACGCGCTGCGACCAGCAGCCAACCTTGATCGTCTTGCTGGAAATAGAATGGATCGCGAAAGTCAATCAGCGCAACTGTTCGTCGCTCACCGACTCGTAGTGTCGTTCATCTGGCTCAAGCGGAAAACTACTTTCGGAATCAAACGGTGCTGTCAATCGTGTTGCCACATCGACTTGGCCGGTTTCGCGTGCATGTTTGACTGCATCAGGGTCAGTTCGTCCGCGCGTGTCCTGCCAATGGACGGGTGACTTACGCCAATGGAACAGGTCGTCACTCTCCGCCAAACCAACCCGCTGGACGCTGCCTTTTTCGCGGCGTGAAAGTCCGGTGTAGAACATTCGCCATCGTCCAGATTGATGTGGATCTGGCGAAACGTGCATCGTCCACAGCATCAGGTCATCCCAACTTCCAGGATCTCCGATAAACAGTGCATTGTTGACTGCCGCCGCCAATTGATGCCGTTGGTACTGACCGCGTGTGCGATGTAATCGTGGTTCGGCAGAACTAGGTGAAACAGGTGGTAGAGTCCGTCGTGAAAAACGACATCGATATCACCGATTGCTTTGCCACTTTCGTCAAACTCTGTAAACATGCTTCCATCAGTTTCGCTAATGCCGGACGCTCGATTCTAAGCAAGATTCAAGACGTTTGGAGCACCATTCTAGTTTTCTTCAAAGACAAGCGAATCTGATTTCACAACATGTGACTACAAGACATCGGACACTTCTTTGGCCATTGCTGGCGTCACATGCAAATAGAATGGCTGATCGTGTTTAGCGTGGATTCGGTGGCTGCCAGTAGACCGGGCGACCGTAGTAGTCGTACAACTGTTCTTCGTGCTGTCGGTTGACGGCTTGTTCTGGATCGTATTGGGGCATTCCTCGAACTTGGTCCTTGGTCAGATCAAGGTGCATTGCTTTTTCCGTCCAACTGATCTGTTCAATCCATGATGCCGCCAACATTACCTTCTTTCCGGGCAGCCAGTTTCCAGTGTCGACGACGATGTAGCGAACCAGCCAGGCTAGGTCATCGACGATCAAGTCGTAAACCGATCCCATCTCGCCGTCCGCTTCGTGAACTTTGTAACCAATCACTTCGTTGGCGCTGCGCAGATTCACCTGAGTCGACTCGATCTCCTGTTGCTTCTTCTTGTCGATCACCAGCGATGGTGAAAGCGGCGGGACGCCACCGAGCTCGTGACCGAACCCACCACTCCAATAGGGTTGCCAGTCGAAATGCTTCGCCAATTCAACCTCCATCGCGCGGGAGACGGGGCGAGGTGACCTGACTTCTGGGCTGTTCTCGATGGCGTCGGCGCTAACATTTGTCTTTGCTAGTGGAATCGCCCAATCTCTTTCGACGATCGAATCGGGCTGCAACGGGACGATCCGTCCCGGCAGCCACTTTCCGATGTTGACTTGGATGTATCGGACTGCCCACTGGTCTCCATCGACGATCATGTCCGAGATGGTGCCGATATTTCCGTCGGATCCGTCCAATGAAGATAACTTGATTCTGGAGTATGAGATAAGCATGTGACATTCTCCGCTGGTAAATGGATACAACGAACGAAACAAGTCCGCAAAGAGTGTGCCGCTAGTTTTCAGCTTCATCGGCGCTTGTGAAATCACGTTCTCATCGGTTGCAAATCGACCAGGGTGGACGATTGTCGTACACGCTGAACGAACTCGGTTGCTAGGGCGACAGTGCCCCGCGTGGTTGGCTTAGTCTTGTGCAGGCCGATTGCATCGGTACGGGACTTGCATGGTTTGTTTGATTGGTAAATCGATATCCACTTACTCAAACGAAACCATGTCGAAGCAAAATATTGTTGCAGCCCTGAACGAACAGATCCGCGTTGAATTCTATTCCTGGTATACCTATTTGGCGATGAGGCGCGTGGTGTTCACGACAACAGCTAAGCGGGTGTGCGAAATGGCTTCGTGCGCAGGCGCAAGAGGAATACACGCATGCGATGAAGTTGTATGAGTTTCTAGTCGATCGCGATGAGGCGGTCGATTTGCGGCCGATTGATTCGCCGAAGCTGGACTTCGAATCTCTGGTCTGCGTATTCGAGTGCGCCCTGGAGCAGGAAGAAGAGAACACTCGCCGAATCGACAGCATTTTCCAGCAGTCGCTGGAGGAAAAGGCGTTCGCCTCACTGATTGAATTGCAGTGGTTTGTGACCGAACAGGTGGAAGAAGAGAAGTCGGCACGCGAGAATCTGATCCGCATCCGAATGATCAAGGACGACCCCGCAGCAGTCTTGGATTTCGACCAAATGCTGGGTGATCGCCAGTTGACCCTCGACACGTCGCCCCAATAATTCACTCCAGGCGGATGCGTTCCCAGGCCGTGGTGTCGTAGCCCTTCCTCCTCGATCCGGCGGACGCAGCCGCTTTCTTTCGCGAAGCCAACTAGCAACTGGCGCGTAGCGATGAACCACTGTTCGTCTAGATTCGTATCACCGAAACAGCGCGCTCGCGACGCACTGAAATCTGACCTTCCAATCCAAGCTGAAATTCGAAAGTGGTTGCACTCGTTCACTCTCATCCTGCAAGTCGGTCCAAACCCGGGCCAAGCTCCGAACCGACCGATTCAGTCGATCTGTACCTTCGTCAGATCGGTCGGACACCGTTATTGACGCGTGATGGCGAGTTGCGTCTGGTCGCGGGATTTGTCGGATGCTCGGGCATCGATGCGTCGCAATATGTTGCGAATTGACTTTGTCCGCCACGCCGCGGTTGATCAGCTTGTTCGTGTGCAGTCGAGTGAACTACGTCCGGACACGGTGTTGAACTTCAGCATGAGCGATCGGGAGTCTCGTTCCCGGTTGCTTAGCCGACTTCCGCACAATTTGCGAACTCTGGCGATGCTAATGAAGGAGATCGACTGCGAGACAGACATTGCCGATTACCGTCGGTTTGTCGGCCGTCGCGAGCGAGCGATCCGGTTGATTGAGGAATTGGAGTTGCGGTTCACGATTTTTGAATCGCTGATTCCTCAGGTGATGGACCTGCCGGTCGCACATTCAGGGTACGAGCGACAGATTTATCTTCACGGTCAACGTGCCGACCGCGACTACCAACGTTACATCACAGCCAAGCGGGACCTAACACGAGCAAACCTTCGGTTGGTTGTGTCGGTCGCCAAACGATACTGTGATCTCGGCGTTCACTTGCTTGACTTGATCCAAGAAGGCAATGCGGGATTGATGCACGCGGCCGATAAGTTTGATCACACACGAGGTTTCAAATTTTCGACCTACGCAACTTGGTGGATACGGCAAGCGGTCGGTCGCGCTGCGGCCGAGCAGGGCCGAGTTGTTCGCGTTCCACAACACTCCGTTGGCGAAATGACTGGCCTGTTGAAAATATCTGCACAGATGGCGCATCAACTGGGGCACATTCCCAACCGTCACGAACTTTCGCAACAGTCCAATAAGCCGGAAGAAAAACTGCGGATTCTTGAACCGTTGTCTCGCCAGTTTCATAGCTTAGACAAACCGTTAACGGAAGAAGATGAAAGTTCCAGTCGGCGCACAGATTCTAGTGGACGACACGTTGGACCAACCGGCGCGATCGTTGAGAACTCTGAGCTTCGCAACAAGATCGACACCTTGCTGGAACAGCTACAGCCGCGAGATCGTCAGATTCTTGAACTGAGATTTGGCTTTGGCGATGGGGACCCTAAGACGTTGGCCCAGATCAGTAACGTCTGTGGAATCAGTCGCGAGCGAGTCCGTCAGATTGAACGACGAGCACTCGGTCGTTTGGGCGAATTCGCAACGTCCGAAAAATTGGCCGCTGCCTACTTGAATTAGTTTGCACGGTTTTGGGAATTTGAGATCAGCCGCAGTGCGCTGAGCACTCGGTTAGCGGACGAGAACCGGACGCTAGCGAAAGCGTCCGGCTTAGGCCGGAGGCCGACATACGACATGCCGTGGCCGTCAGGCCACGGAATAGTCACAAGTATATCGGTATAGGCCGGAGGCCGGCACATATCGACGGAGTTGTGTCGGCCTCCGAGGCTGTGATTTTTTACATGTAGGGTGGGTCGAGCGTGCCGGTAGGCCGCGCTGACCCACCATTTCTGCGTGTATGATCGATCGGTGGGTCCGCATCGCTGTCGCGATTTGACCCACCCTACAAAAAATCACAGCCTCTCCGGCCTTCGCTCGCAGAGGGAGATGCCAAGCCCGGGTGCTGACGCACCCGGCAAGGGTTGTGACGGCCTCCGGCCTGGAAGCCGAAATGAAAACGGGCCGTCTAAGCCGGACATTCTCTAACGCGTTGCGGCTGATTAAATCGACAAGCCGGAACGTTTCGCGGCAGCTTGCCCCCTCTCAGCTTTCGGATTGACCTGAATCCGGTTCCGGCGGATGAGGGATCGCGGGATCGATTTGGTCGTTGTCGTCCAAGCCCGCCTTTTGGTTCTGATCCGATTCCGGTGCCTCGGGTATCGCGGGATCGATCGTTTGATCGTCTTTATTGTCTGGCATGTTATCCTCTCAATTTACCAAGGCTTGACTTTCCATCCAATGATGAATCCCAGTCCGAAAGCCCAGGCTGCGGCCACTTCGGGCTTCTCCTTGGCGTAATCTTTTGCCAACCCGAATAAATCCTTGGCTGGTTCGGTTACGAAGTGCTCTGTGCCTTGGCGACAGCCGGTCGCCAAGGATTCGGCTGTATCGTGAACCATTTGACGTGTGTCGCTGCGGTCCTGGGTAGCTTGAGTCGAAGTGCTTGACATGAATTCAATCCTTATGAATGAAGGGAGGTGTTGGTTGAGTGTTTTGAAAGCGCCGGCATGCCCGTTGCGATTCCGGTCTGGCTGGATATCGCCGCGTTCCGTGTTGGCGGTTTCGATGTCAGCGGGTTCAGGAAAACTCTCTTTGCGCAATTGGTTTCTGGGCGAAGTGTTTGGCGACACGATCACCGACTTGATCCAACGCATGTTTTCAGCAAACTCGTTCTTCGTCTCGGCCAGCGACTGCGAAGCTTTTCCTGCCAGAACGGCGCCGATCAATCCGGCGATGGTCGCCAGCACGAATCCGGCTCCACTGGTGACTAGCAAGCTGGTACTGAGCGGCCAACCGAATTGTTCATGCAGCAGCCAGCCAAGCCCCAAAACCAAGCCGCAGATCGATGCAAACGCAACGACCAACGCGATCGAGACAAACACGCCCGCTTTGATCGCACGCCACTTCGCCTCTTCGCCGTCGACCGAGAGCAATTGCCATTGCAACTCAATCAAGTCAACGACATCGGTCGCAACACGTCGAAATCCGCTATCACTTGGATGATGCAACATGCTATCGCTCCCACCATTTGACTAGGCATCCAATCGACAATCCGACGGCGGCCGCAATCGTAATCGCGGCTGCCGGATGGTCTTGGATCATCCTGCGCGATGCCGACATCGATTTCGATGTGAACGACTCGGTGTGATCTGCTAAGCGATCGAAGTCGTACATCGTCTCCGCTTGTCGCGCCGATTGATTCATCGTCGCGACACGTTCTGATGTGGCTCGTTCTGCTGCGTCTCGTTCTGCGGGGGCAATCATCTTCAACTCCTATTTTGCGGCATTCGTTCGGAATGATTCCAACTTTGACCTTCTGCCGGATTCTTCAATCCGCCTTGATTTTGCCCCGTGAAATGGCTGCTCAGTTGGTTGGCTGCTAACGACATCCCGCTGCGCAGCGCCGTCGCAGCCACGGCTGCGATCAATCCTTCGACCAGCGAAGGTTTCGCATCGACATCGGACTTGTCGTTTCGACTTGTTTGATTCGAGCTCCGTTTTGGAACCGCCATGAAGGCGACTGCGGCAGTGCCAATCACTGACGTCAGTGGAAACGATCGAACGTAATACTTCCAGTCGGCCAGTTGCTTGACCTCGTTGCGAGCCGAATCGACCGAATAGGGAAGATCGCTACGGATCATCCTCATCCGATCCCGAATCGCCTTTGACTGTTTACGTGATGCAAGGGTACTCATTTTGACGTTCCAATCGGTTGACTATCGATTTCGGCGGCCCATCAACGCCAACGCGCCAACCGCGATGCCGAGCCCGAATGCGATCGCCAACGATTCGGTTGGTCGGTTGCGGACCGTGTGGGCAACCCGTTTCGACATGTCGGCCGTCGCATCAGCCACATTGGAATATTGTTGCTGAGCGATGTCGGATGCCTGTTCGGCGTAGTGCGATGCGGCTTGGCTTACCTTGTTGGCGGTCGAGCGGCCTTCGGCGACAACGCCGTCCAAGAAATCTTCGATCTCATTACGGGCAGCACCTGTCTTCTGTTGCACGATGCCGATCAATTGGTCCGCCGATTCGCTAGCTGTACTCAGGTCGGCTTCCGATAGTTGGTGCCAATGCTCCTGCAATCGATCCTTGACCTCGGTCCATTGTCCTTTTAATTCGTCTCGCGTGAGCATAATTGACTCCTGTTTTTGATTTGCTCGGTTGTTGTTTGTGCTTTGCACGGTATTTGATTGTCCGTCGCACGGAAATAAATAGATGCAAGCAGCGTGCCAAAAGTTGATAGCCGCCTGTTTTCCGCTTCCACGAAAAGAGCCTGGTCGAATTGCGACCAGGCTGGGCGGAACGGAGTCATACTGTGAGTATCTCAACAACTCAGAAATTCAAGTCAGGCCATTGGAAGACTTCTTCATTGAGAAATGGGATACTTGGAAACCCGGTTGGATCGTGATCTGGAAATCCCTGCCGGTCATCCAGCGTCCGTAGCAATTGTCGCCGCTGGTCTTTCGGCAGATCCTTGTCCGAATCGATTGCTTCACGAACCTCTTGACGTGTGCCGGTGAACTCGCGGTTGATCGCGTTTCCATCGGTTCCTTTGTAGGTGATTTGAACACGGTACTTACCGTCATCGTCTTTTACGAAGCTCATTTTTTGGAACATCGTCCACTCGGTGCCTTCGGATCGCTCGTCCTGTTCCTCAGTCGTGTATGCTTGATCGTGTTGCCCAAAGACCGGCGGACGGAAACTGCGGAAAGGCCCCGGCACCGACCCTGCAAATCCTGGCCAGTTTCTCACAGCAGGATACTTCGCCGGCGTTTCGCCAAGCGTCACCTTTGCGGTTTTGAGTTCGCCCGAACGAACGTACTGCAATTCGACGCCGGCACCCGGCTTGTCGTTACGCACTCGTTTGACCAACTGCTCGGGCGAGTACAAATCTTGGTCGTCATATTGAGTCAGCACGTCGTATTTCTGCAATCCTGCTTTCGCGGCAGGTGACGCCGGCGTAACTTCCGCGATCAAGATTCCGCGTTCCCCGTCCGACAGGTCGCCCAGATGACTGGCCAGCACGGCCGGAACAGACGTGACGCTAAGACCTAGATAGCTCTGCGTTGTTCCATTTGTCTCCGCTTTGGTTGCCGGCTCCTTTGAATCCGTAGCCTGTTCATCCGCAAAGCCAACGGGCACGGTCATGCCAAACATTGAAATCCCAGCGACCATCCCGATGACAGGTAGTATTTTACGAGTAAACATTTTCGATTGCCTCTTAGGGTTAAAGAAATTGAATTTTCCGCACTCCCGTGGCGTACCGTTTGACTTACCATGCACGGTGCGTGCCAAAGAGTCGAAAAAAACGAATGGTTTCGTTTGAATGGAATCACAATTGCATACCGTATTACGTCGCGTCGTCTTGGTCGGTTCGCGACCAACCTGTTCGGTTTGCAAATAGGGCGGTAGGCAGATTCGTTTCACTAGAAGAGCAATTCCCAGAAGAGCAATTCATTGAGAGCTAAGGTTCAACAGTGGATCTACCACATCCAAGGCAGCTACTGGTTCGTGCCATCGCTGATGGCGCTGTCGCCGCTATCCTGCTAAGCCAAGTGACGATTGAGCTCGACCGGCAATGGGGCGCGGCGTGGATTGGCGAGTCGTGGTGGGTCAGTTTGAACCAGCCCGATGGGGCGACGATCCCTGCTGGCGACGGTAGCTGGTTCGATGATTACCGTTGCCGGCGTGACATTTTCGCTGACGATCTTGGCGGTTTCTTACGCGACGGCACATTTTGGCCCACGCCTGCTAGATAACTTTATGCACAACCGCGGCAATCAGTTCACGCTGGGTACGTTTGTTGCGACCTTTCTGTACTGCCTGCTGGTCCTGCGTACCGTGTTGTCTGGGACCGGGCCGGGCGGCCCAGAAGAGTATTCGGACCACTTCGTTCCCCACCTTTCGATATTGATCGCGATGGTACTGACCCTGCTCAGTGTCGGGGTTCTGATTTTTTTCATTCATCACGTCCCCGAATCAATCCATATCTACAACGTGCTGGAACGAATTTCCAAACAGATGCGTGCCAAGATTGACGATCTCTATCCAGAAGCGGTGGGCGAACCAATCGAAGACAACAGCAGTCCCTTCGACTTCGACTCGCTTACATCGTCTGTAACTTGCTCGCGGAGTGGCTATCTGCAAGGTGTTGACGACGAATCACTGATGGAAACGGCACGTCATTGTGATGCTGTAATCGAACTAAGAGTTCGCCCAGGCGACTACTTGCTGCTCGGACAAGAAATAGCCGGAGTTTCCCTGACGTGTGACGATGACCAAACGGCGAACATTCGATCTGCGTTTGCGATTGGAATCTCCAGAACGCCAACGCAAGACTTGTTCTTTATTTTGAATCAGTTTACTGAAATCGCAATCCGCACCTTTCGCCAGGAGTGAATGATCCATTCACTGCGATTCAGTGTATCGATCAACTTGCCGATGGATTGGTCCGACTGTCGGGTCGCGAGTTGCCGTCCCGCTTTCGCATCGACCAGGATGACGAGCTGCGAGTGATCACGACCGAGCCATCATGGGAGTCGATTGTCAAATGCACTTTCGGTCGAATCGTGCCGTATGTACAGACGGATCGAAATGTGTCGGCGCACCTGCGGCAGATGATTGACCGGATCACTGCGATTTCGCAATCAGGAATTGAATGAGTTGTTGTCTGACATCTGTGAGCAGCTGCGCAAAACTAGTTTCGGACCAAACGATTACGATTCAATCACTTTCCGTTCGTAGCGTACCGCGCCATCGACAGGTCGAATCCCGCGTCCGAATCTCTCCGCCCAGACCTGGGTGAATTCGGCTCCGTACAGAATGATCATTGACGAATAGTAGACCCATACCAGCAGTACGACTAGCGATGCCGCTGCACTGCTCAACTGGGCTCCTGGGTTCGTATTGGTGAAATAGATCGACATTCCCCAACGTCCTAGCGAGAACAGAATCGCAGTGAGCAGACTTCCCACAGCGACATCTCTCCAACTGATTTCCGCATCAGGCATGTATTTGAGAAGTGCTGCAAAGACAACGCACGTACCGGCAAACATGACCGAGTAGTTGACGATCGCCACCGACGTTTGCTCGAAGCCGATCAGTTCACCAACTCTCGATCCGATCGCGGTCAATACGGCAGATAGAACGAGCGAAACAACTAGTAGAAACCCGAGTCCAAGAATCATCGCGAACGACAAAATTCGCTTTCCGATCATTGATGCGAATGCCGCCACCTCGGGATCAATTTGAACGTTCCAAACTCGATTGAGCGATGTCTGTATGGCGGCCACGACTCCGGTGGCACCAAACAAAATCCCGGCGATCGAAATCAGAGACTTCCACCAAACTCCGCCTTGTTGTTGATTCTGTTCGATGATCGTCGTGATCTCACCGGCCGCCGCTTCGGTTTCCGATCAAGTTGGCGGTCTTCTTGATCACCGCCTGGGCTTTCTGCTGGGCTTCACCCTGCTCATAGGCGATTGCCATGCCCCAAGACACGATTGTCGAACAACAGATACAGCAGCGGCGGCAATGCGAAAGATCGTGTAGTAGGCGAGCGATGCGGCCAACGTTGAACATTCGTCATGGGAAAAGTTGGTGAAGGTCGATTTCAGAAATTGCATGTCGCAAAGCCACAGCACAATTCATGCCGTTCCAAACAGGCTTGTTGCCTACCAATGGCATGTGATTTGCCCCTCATTCCAATTCGGAAACGAATTCTGAGCACAGATTGAGGCTGAGCATGTATGTGATTACCAAACGCGGGTTGGACGAATTGGACACGCAAATCGTCCAGGGATTCGGAGACGAACAGACAGACGCCGCGATCGTGTTCACTCGCGAAGACTCGCCACGACGTATCTTAAGGAGACCGGGAGGTCCGAAAAAGAAACGGTCGCCGAACTGCCGCAGCCGCCAAAATCGCCTATTTGGTCAAATTGTCCAAGGAAAAGATCGACCAGATCCTCGTCAATCCCGTTTCAGCTCTGATGACGACGAACTAAAGAATTTTGGAGTATTACGGGTCAGCATTTGATTGACCGCATCGCAGATGGTCTATCGAAAGAATTTGACCATGCCACGGAGTTGCCGATGAGTGACGGCAAAACGTTCGTCTACCATTGCCAGATTTGTGGTGCGATTGAGCATCGGGACGAACACGAGTCTTTGGTATGCTGTGAACATCCAATGGTCTTGGGGGCGACAACCAAAGCTTAATGCGCGAAGAATTAACCAGACTTGACTCGATATCGACCAAACAAAGGGAAATCATTAACCGATGAATTCGGATCTACTTGATTTGACACAGCAGCCCGCCCAACACGAAGTACCTCCCCTCCCACGCACCGACAACCTCAAAATCACGCTGATCAGCCTGCACGGCTTGATTCGCGCCACGATCCCGAACTGGGCCGCGATGCGGACACGGGCGGGCAGGTCAAGTACGTGCTGGAACTGGCTCGCGAATTGGCGGCGCAAGCCGAACGTGCGCGAAGTCGAATTGCTGACGCGGCAGATCATCGACCCCAAAGTCGACGACGACTACGCCCAGCTGGAAGAGCCGATCTCCGACAATGCCAAGATCGTGCGGATCCCCTTCGGCCCCAAGCGCTACTTGCGAAAGGAATCGCTGTGGCCCTACATCGAGATGTTCGTCGACCAAACGCTGGCGCATTTCAACGCGCACGGACTGCCGGACATCATTCACGGCCACTACGCCGACGCCGGCCTGGCCGGCGCGCAACTGGCCCGCTCTGCTGCACATTCCGTTTGTCTTTACCGGGCATTCGCTGGGCCGCGTCAAGCGGCAACGGCTGTCGATTGGGCAAGGCGGACCCGAATCGCTGGAGAAGAAGTACAAATTCACGACTCGGATCGAAGCCGAAGAAATCGCCTTGGAAACGGCGTCGATGGTCGTCACCAGCACCAACCAGGAAGTCCAGCAGCAGTACGAGCTGTACGATCACTATGTGCCGTCGCGGATGGAAGTGATTCCGCCGGGTGTCGATCTGTCAGTTTCTCGCCGCCGACCGACGATGACTGGCAACGCCCGCGATCGCCGACGATCTTGGCCTGTTTCTTGCGTGATCCGGACAAGCCGATGATCCTGACGATGGCTCGCCCGGACGAGCGGAAGAACCTGGAAATGCTGGTCCGGTCTACGGCGAAAGCGAGCAACTGCAGGAGCTGGCCAATCTGGTGATGGTCATGGGCACGCGCGATGATCTTCGCGAGTTGCCCAAGGCACAGCAAACGTCATTCAACAACGTGCTGTACCTGATCGACCGTTACGATCTGTACGGAAAAGTGGCCTATCCGAAAACGCACATCGCCCGACGACGTGCCGGATCTGTATCGCCTGGCCGACGTCGACGCGAGGCGTGTTCGTCAACCCGGCGCTGACCGAACCGTTCGGATTGACGCTGCTGGAAGCGGGCGCCACCGGGCTGCCGATCGTGGCCACCAACGACGGCGGGCCGCGCGACATCATTGCCAATTGCCAGAACGGATTGCTGGTCGATCCGCTGGATGACGAGGCGATCGAACACGCCCTGCTGCGAGCGCTGACCGAACCGGAACAGTGGGACGAATGGTCGCACAACGGCATCGCGGGAACGCGCAAGCACTATTCGTGGGCCAATCATGCCAAGCGCTACCTGCGGGACTTGAACGATATTCTCGAGCATTCCGCTATCGCCTGAACTGTCAATCGACCGCTCGACGCGTCGGCTGCCGGAATTCGATCGGTTGATCATTACGGACCTGGACAATACGCTGACCGGCGACGACGAATCGCTGGCCGAGTTCGTCGACCTGATCCGCGAAAACGATCACATCGGCTTCGGCATCGCGACCGGCCGCCGGCTGGACAGCGCGATGGCGTTGATCGAAGAACTGGGCTGCCGAGGCCCGACCTGATCGATACCGACGCCGGGACACAGTTGCACTACGGCGAGAAGCTGACGCCCGACCGCAGTTGGCAGAAATCGATCGGCTATGCCTGGAAGCCGGACGAGATTCGAGCGCGTGCTGGATGACGTTGCCCGGCTTGTTCCCACAAGCGGACGAACACCAGTCGGAATTCAAGATCAGCTACGAGATCGACACCAACGTCAGTCCCAGCATCAGCAAGATCAAGAAAATTCTTCGCGAAGCCGGGCTGCGTGCTAAAGTTGTCATGTCGCTGGGGATGTATCTGGACATTATCCCCGTCCGCGGCGGCAGCGATTTGTCGATGCGGCATGTCCTCTGGAAGTGGGGTTCGCGCCCGAACACGTGCTGGTCGCCGGCGATTCCGGCAACGATGCGGGAATGTTGCTGGGCCGCACCCTGGGCGTCGTCGTCGGCAACCACAGCCAGAACTGAATCGGCTGCGAAATCGGCCTCGCATCTACTTCGCCGAGGCGGCCCACGCGGCCGGCATCCTCGAAGGCATCGAGTACTACAACTTCTTGGACAAAATCGTCATTCCCAATGATCGGATCGAATGAAAACGGTGCCGACGACGACATTCGATTTCAAGGCCGACCTGACGCTGCAACGACTGCAACCGCGACTTGACGAGGTCTGGTGCGAAACCGGCGATCGACGACTCGAAACGACGCGAGTTCGAAGTTCGGTCTGAGAACGCACTGGCGTCCGCTGTTTCGAGCTGCTGTTTCAGCTGTATCAGTCACGCGTTACGACTTCTTCTACCACGTCGAACAATGCTTGATAACCGCGGCGCGGGCTTGGGCCGACCGCTCCGACGAACTCTGCGCAACTCGATCGACATCGCATCAACGAACCGGATTGGTTCCAATCCGAAAAGATCGTCGGCGGCGCACTGTACGTCGATCTGTTCAGCGAGAATCTGAGCAAGCTGCGAGAACATGTCGGCTACTTTCAAGAATCTCGGGCTGACCTATCTGCACTTGATGCCGCTGTTCGCCGTTCGGCCCGGCGACAACGACGGCGGGTATGCGATCAGCAACTACCGCTCCGTCGATCCGCGCTTGGGCACGATCGACGATCTGCGATGCTGGCCAGCGATCTGCGCGAGGCCGGCATCTGTTTGGTGCTGGACTTTGTCTTCAATCACACGTCCGACGATCACGAGTGGGCACAGCAGGCCCAATGCCGGGCGATCGCGAGTATCAAGAGTTCTACTACCTCTTTCCCGATCGCGACCGAACCGGAGCAGTACGAGCGGACGCTGCGCGAAATTTTCCCGACCGTGCGACGCGGAAACTTCACCTGGCACGACGGGATGCAGCACTGGGTCTGGACGACGTTCAACAGCTTTCAGTGGGATTTGAACTACAGCAATCCGGCCGTGTTTCGCGCGATGCTGGAGGAGATGTTGTTCATCGCCAATACGGGCGTCGATATTCTGCGGCTCGACGCCGTCGCCTTTATCTGGAAGCAAATGGGCACCGGTTGCGAAAACCTGCCCGAAGCGCACCTGTTGATCCAGGCCTTCAACCATCTCGCCCGAATCGCCGCGCCGGGACTGCTGTTCAAATCCGAAGCGATCGTGCATCCCGACGAAGTCGTCAAGTACATCAGCCAAGACGAATGCCAGATCTCCTACAACCCGACGCTGATGGCACTGCTGTGGGAATCGCTGGCGACGCGCAAGACATCGTTGTTGACTGCAGACACTGCAAGCATCGCTTTCGTCTGCCAGAAAACACGGCCTGGGTCAACTACCTGCGTTGTCACGACGACATCGGCTGGACGTTTGACGACGACGACGCCGCGGCGATCGGCATCAACGCCTACGATCATCGCCAATTTCTGAACGCCTTCTATACCGGCCAGTTTCCAGGTTCGTTTGCCCGCGGCGTGCCGTTTCAGGAGAATCGTCGAAACCGGCGACATGCGGATCTCCGGGACGATGGCCTCGCTGGCCGGACTGGAACAAGCGATCGAGGAAGACGACGAGGAGAAGAAGGAACTGGCGATTCGCCGCATGATGTTGCTGCACGGAATCACGCTCAGCATCGGCGGCATCCCGCTGCTGTACCTGGGCGAAGAATGGGGCATGCTGAACGACTATGACTTCGTCAAAGATCCCGCCAAAGCGGGCGATTCGCGCTGGATTCATCGTCCCAAGATGAAGTGGGAGTTTCTGGAAGAATTGGACGACCACATCGCATCCGGGAACGGATCGATCCGCGGACGGATCTTTCAGTCGCTCAAACGATTGATCGCGCTGCGGCAATCCCTGCCGGCACTGGCGGGACAATCGATGGAACTGATTCCGACCGACAACGAACATGTGCTGGGCTACCAGCGCGAATCGCGATGGGCATCGTCTGATTGTGCTGGCGAACTTTTCCGATCAGCCACAAAGCGATCACTGGCAACCGGCTGCGGACCGCCGGTCTGGGACGGTTCTTCGAGGACAAGATTTCGGAGAAGACCTACGCGACCTCGGAATCGATCGAACTGTCACCCTATCAAATCCTCTGGCTTCATCGCGTTTAGATAATCAATGTCATCACCAGAGTTGTCTGGAGCGAATCACGTTCTGGCCACCGATCTGGACGGGACACTCATTCCTTTGGATGGAAATGAAGCCAACCGATCCGATCTGGAAATAGCTGACAGGGCAGTTGCGTATCACACGGAATTCCTTGATCTATGTCACGGGGCGACATCTGGAATCGGTCATGACGGCTGTGGAACACAGCAACTGCCGATCCCCGATTGGTTGATTTGTGACGTGGGAACGTCAATCTATCGTCCCGATCAATCGGACGATTTCCAGCCTCTTGAACTCTACAATCAGCACCAAGACGACGTTGATCAAAACATTGCCGATCGCATCGCTGCAACAACGGCTAAGCCACAACCGAGCAACTGCGGTTGCAAGAGCCATGAAACAAGGACGATTCAAACTTAGCTACTACGTGGACGCCGATCGACTGCCGGATTTGACCGAGAGTGTTCAAGCGATCTGAATCAGTCCGACTGCGCCCTACACGATCGTTTCCAGTGTTGATCCATTCAACGGCGACGGCTTGATTGACCTATTGCCAAGGGATGTCTCCAAATCACGCGCATTGAATTGGCTTGCGAAGCATCTGGGGATCGAAACGGATTGATCGTATTTGCCGGAGACTCGGGAAACGACTTTGCCGCGCTAACGGCCGGGTTTCGATCGATTGTCGTCGGCAACGCTGATCGAGACCTAGCGGATCGCATCAGCGCCTCACATCGAAGTGCAAGCTGGCATGACCGTCTGTTTCTTGCCCACAAACATGCGACCAGTGGCGTTCTAGAGGGCTGTCTGCATTTTCGACTATTCGACCGTTAACGTTTTCGAGCATTGGGCACGAAAATTGCAGATTGATTTCGGTAGACTGAATACGGTTCAACAAACTTTTTCTGAGGAGACGACCGATGCGCGCCGTGATCGTAGTCGTTCTACTGGCGTTTGTGCTTGGACTAATCGGTTGGTTGCGTTTCAGTTCGCCTGACGGAAATCCAACGATTCAAGTCGATACCGACAAAGTGAAGCACGACACCGAACAGATTGTCGAAAAATCGAAACAAGCCATTGAAGCCGCGACCGACAGAGTCGACGCCACCGTCGATCCAGAACCGGTCGAACCTTAGTCAGCAGTACTTGACTTCCTGGATCTCGTGAATCGGACACACAGCGATGCCCAACTATCAGACCGCAACGTCGTTTGGACTATTGATCTTGCGCGTCACGTTTGGATGCATGATGCTGGTTCATGGTTGGCAGAAGCTTTCGGGATTCAGCGCGATGGCAGAGACTTTTCCGGACCCGATCGGAATGGGCAGCCGTCTGAGCCTGATCAGCACGATTGGTGCGGAATTTGGCTGTTCGCTGCTATTGATTCTTGGATTGGCAACGAGACTGGCTGCGATGCCGTTGGCTTTTACGATGATCGTTGCCCTGTTTCTCGTTCACGCAAATGACCCCTGGCAAACGAAAGAACTCGCAGCGGTCTACCTGGCCACCTACGTGTCATTGATCTTCATTGGCCCCGGCCAGTTTTCTATCGATCATCTCTGGTGGAATAAACGAAAATCCTCCAGAAGTAGTGACTTTTAGCAATCCGCTTTGAATTGCGTCATTGTCTCGACGATTGCAGTTCGCTGGTCGCCGACCGCCCAATGTGGACGCAAATCGTCAAGGTCTTGCACAGCAGCCCAGAGTTTCCAAGCCTTTGCAGCAAGTGGCAAGATTGGAACAGAAAGTGCTGATAATAGTGCTGCAAGTAGTTCGATTGAGCGACGCTTAGCCGCTGGCACACGCGTCCCGATGACTGGCAATTCATTCAGCAAATCTACCACGGAGAGTTGGAACCATGACGACGAAGAAACCACGACCGGAAGAAACGAACAAAGAACTGCGCAACGAAGATCCGATCACAGGTCAGCCGGGCGCGCATCCCGTTGGCAGTGGTGTTGGCGCTGCGCTGGGCGGTGCGGCGACAGGTGCGGTTGCCGGAGCGGCTGTCGGTCCAGCCGGGACAGTTGCGGGTGCCGTCGTTGGCGGTGTTGCCGGAGGTTTGGCCGGTAAGGCAGTTGCGGAGAAAATCGATCCGACTGTTGAGACCGAATACTGGCGAGAGCAACACACGACTCGTCCCTATTACAAAGACAACTACGATTACGGTCAGTATCGAACAGCGTATCGCGCTGGGTGGGAGGCACACGATCCAGATGTCAACGAAGACTGGACGACTCGCGAAGCGATTGCCCGTCAGCGATGGGAAAACGAAGGTGGCGCGGAATACATGAGTTGGGAAGATGCTAGTCCAGCTGCGGAGGAAGCCTACGCGCGAGTCCATGGCCGAACCAGAAAACCAAGGTAGCCATCGCCTCGGCTGACGGCTCAGTCGATCAGCTTGCCGCGTCGTACCGTGATCGCCAGCAAAATGACTGCGCCGACGATCGATACGATCCAACCGCTCGATTGGATCAAGTCGCCGCCGCGAAATGCGTATCCGATCAGCCCGCCAACGAACGAGCCGGCAATGCCCAGCACAATGGTGCGAAAGCAGCCCATCGCTTGTGGTCCGGGTACAAGACCACGTGCGATCAGCCCAACGATCAATCCGAATACGATCCAGCCGATGATCCAAAACATTGGAAGTTCTCTTGAGCAATTTGGTGGTCTATCGGACCCAGGATTTACAACATTTGACGAACGTCCGAGGTGAACGTCGGAAAGGCAAATAGCGTTGATTTCAGGTCCTTCGCGGTCAGGCCGAACTTCATCGCCAATGCGAATAGGTTAATCGTTTCCTCGGCAGATGGACCGAGCAGATGCGCGCCGAGAACCTTGTCATTCTGGCGATCGATGGCCACCGGCGTCAGTCGAGGCACTTCGCTTGCCGAGCAATCACCGGCAGCAAATACATTCGGGTTGGAGACGCTCCTCATGAAACGATTGACGACAATTCCATGTTCGTTGTATTTGACTCCGCCACTTGTTAAATCAAGTTGGTCGATGTTCGGCACCCGTCCCGCACCATGAACAATCAAATCGCACACGACCGTCTCTCCATTGTCCAACTCCACCGCCAGCGATCCGTCGTGTTGTAGTTCGATGGCTGTGACTTTTCGGCCCAGGCGGAATTCAATTCCTCGCTCGCTCAGTTGCCCTTTCAAGAGTTCAGACAGATCGGGATCGAACCCGCTAAGTATTCTCGCATTCTTTTAGACGACGTTGACCGCATCAGCACAACAATCGACGACATGCGCGAGAATTCCATCGAAACGTATCCGCCGCCGACAAAAACAACGCGATCGGGGATCGTTGACAATTCCATCAACTCGTCGCTGGTCGTTATCCACTGATGGTTCGCAATTGGCAAAGGTCTCGGTTTCGCACCGGTCGCAACCAGGATCCGATCGGCACTCAAGTTCGTGTCGCCGACTGAAATCTCAGTAGGCCCCACAAACTTTGAAACTCCTGCGAACGTCGCCATTCCTTGGTCTTCGAAGGAACGTTTGCTTTTTCGAGGGATCGGTGTAGTGAACTCTTCCTTAAATTGCAACAGATCGGGCCACGCGATCCCAGTTCCGCAATCCACGACTAGCTTGCCATCAGCACTTTTCACCTGATCGACCAGCGCACCTGCATTGACATAGACTTTCTTCGGATTGCAGCCGCGTAGGGCGCATGTACCTCCGAACTGTTGCGATTCGACGATCGCAACGCGATGGCCGTCTTTCGCAGCCTGTTTGGCAACCGTTGATCCCGCCGGTCCTGTACCCAGCACGATCAGATCGAACTTTGATTGAGTCATGGCAGCTGTATATCCTCGGCGGATTCGGTTCGGAATAGGCTGGCGGATCGACGGCAATGCGTTCGATCGATTGAAGAGACCAGCAAGTGGCGTACCAGAACATCACAATCCATTTGGTGAACGAATCGCAATCGATCGTCTAGAATTGGCATGCAGTGTGCTAATGGCAACGTGCTGCCGAACATGTGCATATGACAAAGGCTACACGTATGCGGAAAACAATGATCACAATGGTTGGAGCAATGAATGACTAAGTCCGGCGGGTCGCAAAGGCCGGCGAGCGCAGCCCGCGAATCTTCTTTTCCGCTGATCGTCGGAGTTGGCGCTTCGGCCGGTGGACTGGTTGCGTTCTGTGAGCTATTGCAGGCGATAGGTGATGCGCCGGGAATTGCGTTCGTCTTTGTTCAACACCTGGCGCCGACCAAGAAATCGCTTTTAGCTGATCTGTTGTCCGACAATCGATCCATCAAAGTCGTCGAAGTGACAGGCCGTAGGAAAATAAAGCCAAATACGGTTTACATCTGTCCGCCACAGTCTCTATTGGAATTGAAGAATGGCTGGGTCCGCGTCGTTGCGAATGAAAACGAAGAACGACCGGCGAATCCGATTGACCATTTCTTTCATTCGATGGCCGAGGACCAAGTGGAACATGGTGTCGGTGTGATTCTGTCCGGGGCCGGCAGTGATGGCACGCTCGGGTTGAAAGCGATCAGTGACTGTGGCGGTTTGACCTTCGCCCAAGACCCCGCGTCAGCTAAATACGACACGATGCCCCGCAGCGCCGCGACCACTGGCGTCGCCGATCACGTGATGCCACCCGCTGAGATCGCGGCCGAGTTGATTCGGTACCAGCAACATTTGTCAGGATTGAAAAAGGAGTCCTCCACAGAGCGGTTGAAGGAACAGATCGAAGAAGCGATTCCACAGATCGCCAAGTTGCTGGACAGTGCGACCGAACACAATTTCAAGCACTACAAGACAAAGACACTCATTCGCCGTATCACTCGCCGCTTGCATGTATTGAAGATCGATTCGGTCAACCAGTACGTGGAACATCTGCGTGAGCACGATGACGAAGCTCAAGCGTTGTTTCGCGAGTTGCTGATCGGCGTCACATCGTTCTTTCGGGATCCAGAGGTGTTTGAAGCGGTTTCCAAGCAGGTATTGCCAAAGCTGTTGGAGCGACGGTCGGTTGATAACAACATTCGTATTTGGATCGCCGGCTGTGCGAACGGTTCCGAAGCCTACACGGTGGCAATCCTGTGCCGTGAGGCGATGAGCGAATTGAAGTCTGCACCCAAGGTTCAAATCTTCGCCACTGACATTGACCGCCGTGCATTGCAGATCGCTCGGACCGGTTCCTATCCGATCGGAATCGCCGAAGATGTTTCGCCGGAACGTCTGAAGCGATTCTTTATCAAACGCGGCAACCGATACCACGTCGGCAAAGAGATTCGTGATTTGGTTACCTTTTCGACGCACAACTTGATCAGCGACCCGCCGTTTTCGCGTCAAGACTTGATTTGCTGCCGAAACCTGTTGATTTATCTCGGCCCACACCTGCAGAACAAGTTGATCCCCCTGTTCCACTACTCGCTCCGTCCTTCGGGATATTTGTTGCTTGGACCGAGCGAAGACATTAGTTCGCATGGCGAGTTGTTTCGTCCTTTGGAAGCAGCTTCGGATCTCACAGCGCAAAGGAACAGCAGTTTCCACGTCTATCGAAACGCAGTTTCGGCCCGGCACAACCGCGCTGAGTGAACAGCGTACGACGCCGGAAAAACCAGTCGATCTGACTCGTGTCATGCAAGAGATCGCATTGGACGAATTCACGCCGAAAACGGCCGTGATCGACGATTCAGGTCAAGTCCTGACCTCATCACCTAACATCGACAAGTACTTGAAGATCAGTGGCGGCCCGTTCCAGAACAGTATCATCGGGATGGCTGCGAAGGGCTTGAAGATCGGCCTGCGAGCCGCAATCGCTGACGCCAAAAAACATTGTCGCCGAGTGCAACACGAAAATCTTTCGCTTCGCGATGGGGAAAAGATCCAAAAGGTTATGGTGACTGTCCAGCCGATGCCGGAACTGGGTGAAGACAACCCGCTGTTCTTGGTCGTTCTCGAAGACATTGGACTGCCGATTGATCGCGATCAAATCGACGACGCGGAATACCAAAGCGTTGACGACGCCGACTCGATGATCGCACACTTAGAACGCGAGTTGGAAACGACTCGCGATGACCTGGAGCGCACGCTGCAGGACTTGGAGGCGGGCAATGAAGAGCTAAAGTCGGCCAACGAAGAACTCGTTTCGATGAATGAGGAATTGCAATCGGCCAATGAAGAATTGGAATCATCGAAAGAAGAGATCCAAACCGCATTGGCTCGAATCGCTCAGTCCGAATCCGATCAACGAAACCTGTTGCATAGTTCGCGGATTGCCACGTTGTTTGTCGACGACAAACTGAATATCCGAAGTTTCACTCCAGGTGTGACTGACATCTACAACTTGATCCCAACCGATATGGGACGGCCACTTGCCGACATCACGCACGCGGCGGTGGAGATGCCCGGCTATCCACCCGATCCAACAAACGTTCAGCAGTGGCCGATCGAAGACGAAGTGGAAACCCAGGCGGGGCAGTGGTTTCTAAGGCGGATTCAGCCATACACCGATGACAACGGCCGAAACGATGGTCTGGTGCTGACTTTTTACGACATCACAGAGCAGAAGCAAACGGCGATGCGGTTGGCGACCGACAATGCGGTCACCAGTTTACTTGCCGAGGCAGAGTCTTTCGAAGAAGTGATTCCCGAAGTGCTGCGGGCGATTCGCGTTTCGCTGGAAGCCGAAGCCTGTTTATTATGGCTGGTCGAACAAGCAATCCAAGGCGCTGATCTGTGTCGAAGCCGATGTGCTAGACCACGCATACGAGCCATTTGCCCAGCACAGTCGCGAAGTAACGTTCAGCGAAGGGGAGGGACTGCCGGGCCTGGTTTGGCAACAGCGACAGCCGATCTGGTTGGCCGAAATTCAGAACGAGAACCAGTTCGTGCGAGCTGAAATCGCTGCGCGTTGCAATTTGACCAGCGGCGTTGCGACTCCGATCATTGTCGGCAGAAAATTTCGTGGCTTGATCGAAGTGTTTACCGCTCGGCAGCTGACACGCGAACCGGAACTGTTAGATCTATTGAAAGTGGTCGGCAACGAGATTGGTCAGTTCATTCGAAGCCGACGACTAGACGAAAAATTCCGTGACGAGGAAGCTCGCAAAACCGCAATCCTGCGTTCGGCCCTGGATTGCATCGTGACGATGGACGTCGCCGGTCGAATCGTCAACTTCAATCCAGCCGCCGAACGGACCTTTGGCTACCGCGCCGCGGATGTGATTGGCCGCCCGCTGAATGAAGTTATCATTCCGGAGGAATATCGCGATGCACACGCCCAAGGGTTAGTTCGATTTTTGCAGTCGGGTGAATCCGAGATTTTGGGAAAGCGGATTGAACTACCAGCACTGCGATCGGATGGCGAGACGTTTCCGATTGAGCTGGCGATCAACGTATCGCATGCCCGCGACGGATCCCCGTTTTTTACCGGATACTTGCGAGACATTACTGAACGGCGGCGGGCAGATGAAATTTTGAGTCAACGCGCCAAACTTGCCGAATTGCACGCGACACTGGCTGTCTCGTTAGCCGGAACCGCACCGCTGGACGAGATTCTACGTAAATGCTCCGAACACTTGGTTGCGGTCCTGAATGCAACGTCTGCGCAAATTTGGCTGACCGATGATCGCCACCAGGAATTGAATCTGACAGCGTTCGCCGATCGTGCCTCGCCCTTCTACCGTGATGACGGTCCCGTATCGATCGGCCAGTCAACGGTTGGCAGGATTGCCGCGTCACGGCAGCCGGTGTTGAGCAATGATCTGAGCACCGATTCAATGATCGACGAGCCGCAATGGATGAATCGAGAAGGCGTTCACGCGTATGCCGGGTATCCGTTGGTGGTCGAAGATCGTGTCGTTGGTGTCATGGATTTGTTTGCCGATCACGAATTGATTCCAGAGGTGATCTCGCAATTGCAACCGATGGCCGATGCGATGGCACAGTCGGTGGCCCGAAAAGTGGCCGAGCAAGCTACTTTGGATCGCGAGTCGCACCTGCGCCGCGTGATCGACAACATGCTTGGTTTTGTCGGCGAATTGGATCTTGATGGAACGTTATTAGAGGTCAACGAAACCGCGTTAAGCTCCGGTGGTCTCGATCGCGAAGATGTCGTCGGAAAGAAATTCTGGGATTGCTATTGGTGGAACTTCGATCCAAAAACGATCGAAACGTTGCAGGATGCTTTGCGGCGAGCGGCCGCCGGGGAACTTGTTCGTTACGACACAGTTGTCCGAATGGCCGGCGATACCCGCATGACGATCGACTTCATGCTCGTTCCAGTTTCCAACGAAGCCGGCGAGATCACGCATCTGATTCCGTCGGGCGTGGACATAACCGACCGAATCGATGCAGAGGTTGCGTTAAAGAACAACGAAGAACGACTGAGGATGGCACTGAAAGCCGGTCAAATGGCCGCTTGGGAGTGGAATCCACAAGAAAGCATTTGGACCGATGCGTTGTACGACTTGCTGGACGTTGATAAAGACCTTGTCGCATCGCCGGAGCTATTTTTCAAAAATGTTCACCCGGACGATGTTGCTAATTTACGACAGGCTTGGCAAGCAGCGGTCGAGGGCCGTGCGTCCTACGAATCGGAGTTTCGTATCATTCGCCCAGACGGGTCAATCCGTTGGATGATTGGACTGGGTGAAGTCGTTCGTGATCAAAATGGGAATGTGATTCAATTGTTCGGATTGAATTGGGATGTGACCACCGAGCACGAAGTGGCGGAAACGTTACGTGAAAGTGAACGCAAAGCTCAACTTGCAAACCTGGCGAAGAGTGAATTCTTGGCCAACATGAGTCACGAAATCCGCACTCCGATGACGGCGATCTTAGGCTACACAGACCTGCTTGGCGAGCAAATTGAGCGGGCGGAAGCGAAGACGCTGTTGCAAACCATCCGTCGCAACGGCGATTTCTTGCTGGAAATCATCAATGACATTTTGGACCTGTCCAAGATCGAAGCCGGCAAGTTGGACATCTCGCGCGAAACGTTTGAGCTTGAACGGTTGATCGAAGATGTCCGTTCGATCATGGATGTTCGAGCGAACGAAAACGGACTGAATCTAGAAGTCGAATACAAAGATCAAATACCGCAGGAAATCGAGAGCGATCCAAAGCGCCTGAAGCAAATTCTGATCAATCTGGTTGGCAACGCAATCAAGTTTACGCGCGAAGGGACCGTACGGATCGTTATTCAGTTCCTTCAACAACCCAAGCCGACACTTGAAATTACTGTCGTCAACACCGGAATTGGGATGACTCGCCAGCAGCAGGAAAGGTTGTTCAAACCGTTTTCGCAAGGTGATTCATCGGTGACACGCGAGTTTGGTGGCACAGGATTAGGTTTGGCGATCAGCCATCGTCTAGTCACGTTGCTGGGTGGTCAAATCGAATCCAAAAGCGAAGAGGGTGCAGGAAGTGAGTTTCGGTTTACCGTTTCGGTCGGCGACGTTTCGAAATCGAAGTGGATCGAGCCGCGGCTGGCGGTGCCCATGGATGCGATCAATGAATCAGTCGATGAGACTGCGTTAGACTGTCATGTCCTTGTCGTTGACGACAGTCGCGACATTCGATTTCTAAGCCGCCACTTGCTCACAGCGCCGTTGCGACGGTCGATGAGGCAGAGGATGGGCAAATCGCCGTGGACTACATGCGTGCCAGCATGAAGAACGGCACGGTCCCCGACCTAATCCTGATGGACATGCAAATGCCGAATCTGGATGGTTATGCAGCGGCAAGTCAGTTGCGGGCGCTGGACTATCACGGTCCGATCATCGCGAGTTACTGCCGGCGCGATGCAGTCCGATATGGATCGAAGTATCCAGTCGGGTTGCGATGACTATCTGAGTAAGCCGATGGATGCGCGTCGGTTGATCGCTTTGGTTTCTAAACTGACAGATCAACGATAGTGGCGTAAGGGATGCGTTGAAAATAGGGCGGAAACGAATGGCAAGAGCTTAGTGAGACGAAGGCGCTAACCGCGGGCCTTAGTTTCTCAAGCGATTCGGTAAGGCCCGCGGTTAGCGCCTACGGCTCACTCAAAATGCTAATGTTCGTGCCATACGGGTCGGACACTTTCTCTCGGTCGCAACCGAGCATGGATCAAAAAGTCGGTTGCTCACCGACCGATTTGGTCGATTCACGACCAAATCGGTGATGATTGAAAATGCGCAGGTCAACATCTAATGACGTTTGCCGCCGCACGCCGCAGTTCGGCACGGCGCTTGCTCTTCAATGTGTCAGACAAAACAAAGAACGATCGAACTCTTTGTTATCCAATGTTTTCTGATCACAGTGGAATAACGGAAATGGCTATGGAAACGAAACTAGACCTCAATCCCATGACGATTGAAGCGATTCAAGATTTGATTCAAGCAAACCTTGACTCAGCAAACGGATTCAAGGAGGTGTCAAAAGGGGTCGATGACCCGGTGGTCAGCGGTCTTTGCACCGCTATCGGTGCTCAACGAGAAAATCACGCTAGTGAATTGCAGTACTACGTTGTTCTCAATGGCGAACGAGCACGAACCGAAGGAACCTGGTTGGCTTCGTTGCATCGCGTTTGGCTCGACCTACGTGCCATGCTCAACGGCGGCGATCCCTACGCCTTGCTAGGAGAAGTTGAACGCGGCGAGGATCAAATCAAAACCGCTTACGAAGAAACGCTCAAGCGAACTGCCGGCAGCGCGCTGAACGATGTGCTCACCAAACAATATGCCAACGTAAAAATTGAGCGTGATCAAATCGTGGCAGTCCGCGAAAAACACAACACTCAAGCGCAGTGAGCCATCGGACGGCTGAGCGACTGCACTTCTACTTGATTCCGAATGGGCGCTCGAACCCGACTGAGGTGCGGGCTTTGGGCGGTTCTGGTCAATTATGCCGCCCAATACCGTTGCCAGCGGCGTCAAACCTTCGTACTGTTCGCACACCATTCGAATGGCGATCAGCATCGCTACCGAAAGAAAGACCCCCATCAAACCCCACATCCAGCCCCAGATCGAGATCGACAAGAAGACCAACACGGGACTGACCTCCATCGATCGTCCCAAAATTGATGGAGTGATGAACTGGCCTTCGATCGCAGTCAAAGTCGCATAGCTTCCGGCGACCAGAAACGCAAAGTAAGCCGACTCAAAGTTCACCAGCGCGACGATCAAAACAATCAGCGTTCCAAACATCGCTCCGACGATCGGCACAAAGTTGAAGGCCATCGCCATCACACCCCACAAAACGGGCGATGGCATACCCAACAACCACATCGAAACACCCACCGCCAAACCCAAACCGGCGTTGATGACTGTGACCTGGGACAAATAGCTGCCAAGACCTTCTTGGACATTTTCGATCGTGCCGTTCAATTGTTTTCGGGCAGTCAAGCTTGGCAAGGCCCGCATGATATTGCGGATCAAGTCGTCACCGGTCGCCAGTAGAAAGTACAAAAAAACGCCGGCGACAGATAAGAAGGAAACAATGTTGCCCGTTCCGGTGACGATCGAAAGATTTGTGCTCCACGCAGGCTGTTTCACTTCCACCGGGACTGGATCGTCGCTTTTGCTGGCAACCTGATCCGTATCTATTTCCGACATGCTCTCAGTTGCATCGTTCAGTTCCTTGACCTTGTTAAGTACAAAGGATAGTCGATCCTTGACCGTCTCCAGATTAGCGGGGGCATTGGCAATGACTTGTTGAGCTGGTTCGACCACCAGGTACGCGCCTATTGCCAACACACAAGCTAGCACGATCATCACGGCTGCCGCGCTAACAGTGGGTGGGATTCGAAACTGACGCATGACCCGCACGATTGGCCGCAATGTCAAATACGCAAATAAGGCAGTGACGATCGGTACAACAAGAGAACGCGCGAAGTACATCGCGTACAACACTAACATCACTGCGCAAATGGTCGTTGAAATGGAACGAACCGAAAGGATCGAATCGGACGCGGCGTCTGACGTTTCAATTTCCCTGGACATCTATATGCGCTTCGCAAGGAACAAGACGAGTAAAACGACCGAATTGGTTCCTAAGATTCCGCGACCAATATACATCACACATCTCCGGTTACTTTGCCACGCACTGCGCTGTCCAGATGCCGAACAGATCGAACCCCAAGTGAGCAGTTGCCGTGCCAAAACCCGATACTTGCGATCGATCATCGGCTTGGTCGATTAGCGATACGTGGACTGATCGATTCGCATGCATCCTGATCGCAAATGGATCAAACGGGTCATCATTGCTCGGGACCGACGTATACTTTTCCTCACTGCGGTCTCTATTGAATTGACCGCAGACGATCGTTTGACTTGAAAACGAGATTTGGATGGCATTCTCTTGGTGGAGCTGGCGGGCGAAACAGCCCTTATCTGATGCGGAGTATCGCAACGAGATCGAATCGCTACGCGCCCAGGTGCCGGTTCCAGGTATTTGGCTGTTCGGAAAAACAGGGAGCGGAAAGAGTTCTGTCATTCATTATCTGACCGGCGCCCACGAGGCGACGATCGGGAAGGGTTACCGGCCAGAGACAAAAGCATCACGTCGATTCGACTTCCCCGATTCCACCGAACCACTGCTTAGCTTTTTGGATACCCGAGGATTGGGCGAAGCATCCTACGAGCCCGGCGAGGATATCGAACAATTTGCGGAGTTAACTCAGTTGATGCTCGTTACGGTCCGAGTCGCCGATCAGGCACTAGAGCCGATTATTGACCCGCTGCGAAAAATTCGGAAATCGTCGCCGGAGCGACCAGTATTGTTAGTTCTGACCTGTTTACATGAGTTGATGGGAACGGACGATCTGTCGGACGGCCCCGATCCGTTCGCGGGCGACGATTCCGAAAGAACAATCCCCGAATCGTTACAAACTTTGATTGATCAAAAGGCGTCCCAGTTCGCTGGCTTACACGACCATCTGATTCCCATCGATTTGACGAAACCGAGCGATGGATTTGCAGATCCAGATTTTGGTGGCAATCGGCTGAAACGTGCCATCTTGGAACAACTTCCACGCGCTACCGCCAGGCACTGTTGGCACTTGGAGAAGCCGACCGTGTCGGTAAGTCATCTCGACAACAGACAGCACATCGACAAGTGCTTGCCTACAGTGCACTGGCCGGGACAGCAGGGGCGGTCCCAGTGCCGTGGGTTGATGTTCCGGCGGTCCTAGGCATTCAAGCCCACTTAGCGGTCAAGATCGCCAAAATTTACGATCAAGAATTGACTCCGGCTCGCTGGGCAGTCCTTAGCAGCGCTGCAGGTTCGCGGATCGCCGTCAGACTTGCCCTTCGCAGCGCCCTAAAATTCATTCCCTTGGTTGGCATGGCGGCGGGGGCCGCGACATCCTTCGCATTCACATACGCACTGGGCATGTCTTGGGATTGGTACTTTGCCGATTTGCGCAAGGGGCACGTCCCGGATCCAGATCAGTTGAAAGAGATCTTTGCCGAGCGGCTACGTCGCGGACACGAATTATGGAGAGCCGAATGAGTTGGTGGAATTTTGTTCGGCCGCGCACGGTCGTCTTATTCTTATTGTGGTCGCTGCCGGTCTTGTTTTATGTCAGTGCGGGAATGTTCGCCCTGTATCAAAACGGCTGGTTCTATTGGATCGTTTGGACGCTTCCGCCGCTGTGGTTGGCAGCATGGTTGATCGGACGTATCTGGAAGCCGGCCAAGGTGCACGAATCGGCAGTTCATCATCCATTGACCGCGCCAACGTTTTGGACACCTCAAGACACCGCAGCGATCACGGTAGTCGAGCAGTTTCGCAATCAAGTAGACGACATCGACTATACCAGCATTGCCGACGCGAACCGATATCTCGGTGATGCTCAGGTCTTGGCCGAGCAATTGGCAAAACACTACCACGCTGACGGCAACACCCACTTACTTCATCCACTCACACTGGTCGAAATCCTAGCGGTGATTCACTTGGCGGTCGAAGATCTTGAGCAATGGGTGTTGAACAACGTTCCCGGCAGTGATCTGGCGACGGTCGGACAAATCCAACGAGTCCCTGGATACATCAACGCTTTGGATATGGCTCAGAAGGCGGTCTTCGTTGCATCGGCGCTGTTCAATCCCGCCAAACTGTTTGCCTATCCGTTGTGGCGCAAGTCGGGCCGAGTGGCATTCGAGCTGCAAAACGAACTGATCCGTACTTTCTATCAACAGTATCTGCGGCAACTTGGTTTCTATCTGATCGAAATGTATAGCGGACGATTGCGAGCCGGCTCGCAGAACTACCGAGAGAGATTTGGTGCGTTCAGCGGAGCGATTCATTCGGTCGATGGCGACCTGTCGTTGTTGGAGCGAGTCAGCGATGTCGAAACAAAAATTGCGGTGTTGGGTCAGGTCAAAGCGGGAAAGTCCAGCCTGATCAACGCGTTGATGGAAGGCCACGTCGCAAGCACCAGCGTCCTGCCCGAGACTCGCGAGGTGACCCGGCATGAATACTCAATCGACCGATCGAACAACGCAACGATCACTTTGCTGGATACACCCGGCTATGGCGAAGCGGACGTCACCCGACGACAACAAAAAGAGATTCGCGCCGCTGTCGAGTCGGCCGATATCGTGTTGTTGGTGATCGCCGCAAACGTCTCGGCTCGCGATGCTGACATGCGAATCTTTCAAGAACTTAGTGAACACTACAGCGCGAACAAGCAACTGAAGCCTCCGACGATCATCGGTGTCGTCACGCACATCGACCTACTGCGTCCGATTCGAGAATGGTCTCCGCCCTACGACTGGCGAAAGCCCCGCACGGCCAAAGAAAAATCGATTGCCGATGCGGTCGACTATTTGAAGGATTTGTTCGGCGATTCAATCGCAGACTACGCCTGTGTCTACACCGGGCAGACGGAAGATAAGGACTCAACGGTCGCGAACGAATTGGTGCCACGTCTTGTCGATCATCTCGATCAAGGCCACGCAGCGGCGGTATTGAAGGCCTTCTACCAGCAGGTCAGCGGCGAGCGTTTTCGAACGCTAGTGCGGCAAGTGATCGGCTTAGTGAGATCCGTCAAATAGGGCTGGCGAAACGCTAAAACGACCGCCGCCGAATTTGTGGACACAAAATCGGCGGCGGAAATGGCCAATCGATCGTTGACCATTTTATTCGCTAGCAGTTGCAAGAGCTTTCAAATTCTTGCACTTGTTTTTCGGCTTCGTCTTTTGCGACGCCGTAACGTTCTTGGACCTTGCCGACCAGTTGGTCGCGTTTGCCCTCGATTTGCTCAAGCTCGTCTTCGGTTAGCTTGCCCCATTTCTCTTTGACTTGACCCTTGGCTTGTTTCCATTTGCCTTCAATTTGATCCCAGTTCATTGTCGGTTCCTCGCATGCGTATGAGTTATGAGTAGTGGATTGCTCGAAGTAAGCAACGCCGACGCATGAAGATGCATTTGTCGTACCAAACCAGACTGCGATCAATCTTCTTTTACTTTGATCTTGATGTCTCCGGAATCGGAGGACCGTTCGATTTCGATTCCGCCTTCGGGCGTTTCAATGTCTACAATCTTTTCCGTCTTCTTTTCGCACCCGCAAACTGATACGGCACCAGCGAATAGCAGTGTGTACAAAAGTGATGGGAAAGCCAATCTGATCGACATCGTAGATTCCTTTGGGTATCAATGGTGGAAACGAAGGAAGCCTTCGTAGTGAAGCCTCAGTATAGTACTCCGTTCAAAACTAGCTGCTTTTCATGCTTGGTGTTCGGTGACTGCGATTGGTTGACAATCGTGCGGCATGGTCGTTTTTCGTTCAGGATGCAATCGATCGGAGCGAATTCGGTATTCGCAGGTTCAAACTATTACTCGGTGACCGATTGGTACGGTTTTCGCGGGGTCAGTTATTGCGATGCCACGACGGTGTGGCGGAACAGGTGAAGCCTGAGTTTGATTCCACTACTAGTTGGATACAGAACGATGAAAACAATGTACTTGATAGCAGCAACGCTTGGACTGGCCTTATTCGTAGGATGCGAAGAAGGCGCCCTGGATCAGCAGGCCGACGACGTTCGCGACGCGACACAGCAACAAGCGGAAGAGATTCGCGATGCGTCACAAAATGCTGCTGAGAATGTTCGCGTAGATTCGCAGGACAAAGCCGAAGTGATTCGAGATCAAGTCGATGACAGCGAAGCGGCAGCAGATGCCGTCGAGGAGCGCGGCGAGGATAAGGCCGACCAGCTGGAAGAATCCGGCGAAGACAAGGCCGATGCTGTTGAGGCCGAAGGTAAAGAAAAGGCGGAGGCGATCGAGGAACAGGATCCCGCTGAATAGTTTTCACTGGCGTAACCTTTTCAATTTCAAAACCGAGGCGACCCGATCCGAGCAACCTCTCAATTGGGTCGCCTTTCCAATTGTCGAGTTGTCAATTTCTAGCGAGCCGAAAAGGCACGAATCTTTTTCACGCGTTCGCGGTCACCGTCGCCAACCGTCATGATTGTGGCGAAGTCGCGAGGCGCAAGTGTCGATAACGTGGCCCGCTTGCGATTCTTGCGAATGTCAACGTCGGCACTTACATCAAACGTCTCGATCTCGCCTTCGATTCGAATCTCCAGGTCCCGACCACGGACTTTGACGATCCGTCCCTGCCAAACCTGCGCCTCATTCAAATCGGGGTTGGCGACAATCGACTCGCTCGCGCTTTGGGTGACAGACTCCTGGGCCGTGAGTGACGATTGGCTGACGGCCAAGGCTCCAAGTAACAGTGGAATCGATGTGGCGATGGTGATGTTTTTAGTTTTCATTGCTGTCTCCCTGATTGGATGGACGAACGGATTGGTTAACACGAATCACATCAATGCAAATCCCAGGCCACCAGAATCGATCAGCGTACGGCATGAAGTTTGCTCAGAAATTTGGACAGGAACGTGGCTGCAGCAAGCGAATCCCACGACAACTAAATTACGGAGAGCACGATGGAATCTGATCACACAATTGACAAGCGAGTCGTGCTATTTGTTGTGAACGCTTTCACCGAATCGGTGACGCGAGAGTGGATCGAAGCCGGAAAGTTGCCAACACTCGCGACGATCATGGCCCGCGGAGGCGGCTTGTCTACTTGCACGTCGATCTTTCCTTCAATCACGCCGGCCGCAACCTGTTCGATTGCCAGTGGCGTGTATCCGAAAGAGCACGGTATCGAAGGTGCCTGCTGGTTTAATCCGGTAACCGATGACACCGCCTACTTTGGTGACGACTTGCGATTTGCTATTAACGAAGGGTTCACCGAATATGTGAAAGATTTCGCCGACCGGCTGAACTTTGATCGTCTGCGGCAACCGTTGATCTACGAACATTTGTTCGAACAGGGACTGGAATCTGCATGTATCAACTACATGTGGTTCAAAGGCCCACATGTCCACTCACGAGACACACCTTTGATGGTGCGTCTGTTCGGCGATCGTTTGGTGTCGGATGTTCGTGGCCCAAAAATATTGAAGCTAGGCGATTTCGTCCATAGTCTGCCAGCGTCAATCGGCAAGGTTTCAGGTATGAAAACAGGCGTCTGGGGTCACTACGGTTTCCATGACACAACCACATTCGCCTGCATGATGGCATTGGCGAAAGAAGACGAATTGCCGCCTTTCACGTTAGCCTACTTTCCGTTGAACGATGACAAGGGCCACAAGGACGGATTGAAGGAGGCAGCGAGCAAATGGGTCGAAAGGTTTGATTCGTTTCTGGCTGAGTTTATCGAAGCCATTGGTGGATGGGACGTCGTTGGCCGAGACTACTCGTTTGTGATTGTCGGCGACCACAGTCAAGTCACTTGGCCCGACAGTGGACCAAAGATAGTGCAGCTAGACGAAGTACTCGGTCGATATCAAATCGCGGAAATGGGGGATAGCCTGGAAGACAACGATCTAATGCTCTGCCCCAATATGCGAGCGGCAGCGATCTACCTGTCACCGAATTTCAGATCGGCGCGATGAAGTCATCGAGACACTGGTTGCAGCCGACGGAATTGATCAGATCATCTTCCAGGAAGATCGCGATGACAACGCATGCGTCTTTACAGTTGCGACATCGGAACGGGGCCGCATGAGCTTTGCTCGCGTGCGGTCTGGATTTCCCGAGCTAAAACAGACGGGCACGGACCGCTACGGAAACCGCTGGAGCATTTTTGGAGAAACATCGGCGGTCGAACATTACGATTGCCGAAAACGGAAACTTGATCGAAGTGGCGTATCCAAACGTGCTTGAACGAATCGAAGGCACGTTTACCGGCGGACCGTCACCGATCTGGGTTACGGCAACGACCGATGCCGAATTTGCAATCCAAGGCTCAAGCACTCACGACAGCGGCAGCCACGGCTCGCTGCACTATACCGATTCGATGGCCGCGCTGGTCACCACGAGCGACGTTGACCGAAACGGATTACCAGCCCCAGAGGCTCCTCGGATCGTTGATGTCTTGGATCTGTGTCTGGCAAGCCTAGGCGCTAAACGGCTGCGAAACGCCGTCGTTAGAACGCCCTAGTGTTCTGTCAGTCTTGATTCGGCAGGTGGAATTTGTTCGACTATCGTCTTTGAATCCTAACATCACCGCACGGAGGTTGGCGATGGCAAAGAAGTACCGTGTCACGTTGGAGAAAACGGAGCGTCAGGAACTTGAACAACTCCTCTCCCACGGAAAAGCAGATGTGCGACGCCTAAGTCATGCTCGTATTCTGTTGAAAGCTGACGAGTCCAAGGATGGACCGGCTTGGTTCGATGAGGACATCGCGGATGCCTTTGATGTGTCCGTCTCTACGGTAGAGCGGGTTCGCCGTCGTTTCGTCGAAGACGGGCTCGAATCGGCTTTGAGTCCGTATCGTACACCTCGCCGAACCTACAAGCGGAAACTCGATGGCGGAGCAAGAAGCAAAACTGATAACGATCGCCTGTAGCACCTCCCGACGGCCACGCTCGGTGGTCCCTTCGAATGCTTGCCCGAGAAGATGGTTGAACTCGAGTATGTCGAGGAGATCTGTCACAGACGGTTCGGCAAACACTCAAAAAAACGAGCTCAAGCCACATTTGAAAAAGATGTGGTGTATTCCACCAAAGCAATCAGCTGAATTCGTCTATCACATGGAGGACGTCCTGGACGTCTATAAGCGGCCGTACGATTCCAAGTATCCAGTGATTTGCATGGATGAAACCTTCAAGCAACTCATTGGCGAAACTCGCCAGCCGCTTGCGGTCAAACCAGGTTTCATCGAACGTTACGATCACGTTTACACACGCAATGGTGTGGCAAGCCTGTTTCTGGCCTTTGAACCACTTCGCAGCTGGCGAACGGTTTGGGTGACCGATCATCGTCAACGACTGGAATGGGCGCAGTTTATTAGCTCTCTTATTCGTGGCCGCTACCGCCGCGCAAAAAAGCTGGTTCTTGTCATGGACCAGCTTCAACACACACTCCGCGGCGAGCTTTTACGAGGCATTCCCCGCCAAAGAAGCACAGTGGCTATCAAGCAAAATTGAGATTCACTACACGCCCAAGCACAGCAGTTGGTTCGAGATATGGCCGAGATCGAGTTAAGTGCTTTATCGCGTCAATGTCTGAACCGACGGATCGCGCAAAAGCAAACGCTTGAGAGTCGAGATCGAAGCATGGGTTAAAGCTCGCAACCAATGCAAAGCGACAGTCGACTGGCAATTCAAAACGAAGGACGCAATAATAAAGCTACGATCGCTGTACCCATCAATTCACAGCTGACAGAACACTAGTACGTTCTTGATACTTCTTGGTCGTAGGCAACTTCGGCTTCTACATCGTCGTCTCGCTCAACCACAATCTCGCTCCGACGAATCGGAACCTCGCGAGGAGCCTCTATTCCGATCGACACTCGGCTACCGGTGGTTTTAGTGACGGTCACGATGATGTCGTCACCGATACAGAGTTTTTCACCAAGTTTTCGCGATAACACTAACACTTTCATTCCTTTGAATTGAAGACAGTCCCCCGTCGGAAGATGCGAGCTAAACTGCAATTCGTGTGCCGAATTCAAATTCCCTCAGGTTATCAACACGATAGGAGATTCACGAAAACTGGGTGACCTGTCACCGTGTGCGTTTCGACCAACTTGGTCGTCAATCGGTCGGCCAAGTTGCGTTATTGAACCGATGTTCCGCTCTAATGATCACGGTAAGCCAAGCAGTATTGGCTGCGCGAAAATCAACCACCCTGATCTTTCAACGACCAGTTGATGGATACGATCGGACGAATTTCGACCCGAATCGGCTGACGGCATGGGAAATGCGTTCCGATTTCCAGCACGAGCCTTCTGGCCGCTGTTCATTCCCACCTGATACCGATCATAGGAAATGCAATACAAATTCCGAACGCTGCTCTTCATTTCACTGGCAATCCTCGTATGTGGTGCCGTCTCTCCGGCACTTGCACAGGATCAAGTCGTCGAAACAAACGACACGGTTACCGTTACGAAACCAGTTGCGGTCGAAAACGTTGTCCACGACCAGGCCATTCAAAAGCGTCTGGATAAGATTTTGGAATCCCGTGAACCTTCCCAGCGCTACGCCGATGTTCTGGTACGGGTGCAGAATGGTGTGGTCACCTTCGAAGGCAAAGCGCAGACACGACAGAGGATCGATTGTGGGTCGAAGAGCTGGCCGAACAGACCGAAGGCAATCTGTCTGTTGTTCCGACATCAGATTGACGTGGAAGCGGCAGTCAACATTGTAGGGAACCTAGAAATCATTCAAAAAAGTCTAACGACTCTGTGGCGAGACTTTCTCGCTCGGTTTCCGCTGATGGTTGCGGCCGCGGTGATCGGCGTCAATGTTGACGACCTTGGTTGCCAAAGTCGTTGGCTCGCTGTTGCGGCGTGTACTTGCAAAGCGCCGCATTCGAGGCAAGTCGCTGAAAAGACCTTCGCAATCAATTTGCAACGCTTGGAGTTTGGCTGGTTGGATTGATCGTGGCCGCTGTCGTTGTCTTTCCTGGCTTGACCCCAGCAAAGGCGCTGACGGTTCTCGGGTTTGGGTCGGTCGCGATCGGTTTCGCGTTCAAAGATATTTTTGAGAACTTCTTTGCGGGCGTGTTGATCCTGTGGCGATATCCTCTTGATCGTGGCGACTTCATTCAATGCGAAGATATCGTCGGCCATGTCGAAGAAATCACGGTTCGCAACACTTTGCTGCGTCGTCTTGACGGTGAGCTGACTGTCATCCCAAATGCTCATTTGTTCAAATCAACCGTCGATGTATTGACCAACCGCGCCGCTCGTCGCGTCCGCGATCACCTGTGGTGTTGCCTACGACGAGGATGTCGCCGAAGCGACGAAGTGATCGAGCAGGCTGTTCGACAGTGTCCGAGCGTAGAAACCGATCAAAACGTCGAAGTCTTCGCGCTGGAGTTCGCTGATTCCAGTGTCAATTTTGAAGTTTCTTGGTGGACTGGAGCGAAACCGTTGGACGTTCGGTCAAGTCGCGATGAAGTCGTCGAGGCGATCAAGTCTGCTCTGGACGATGCATCGATCGAGATTCCGTTCCCTTATCGTACGCTGACCTTCAAAGAACCGCTGCCGATTTCGCAGCGGCCTTGGCCAGGATGCAAATCAGCCGGAAACAGTCAATAATTAGATCATGAGCACAAAACAAACCGACAAATTGCCGACGATTTTGGTTGTTGACGACGACAGGGCGATCTTCCTATTGATCAAAAACGCCCTGGAAGGCATTGCCCGGATCGTCACTGCTGAAACGGCCGAAGCCGGCCTTGATCAACTGAATCAGACCCCAGTCGATGCCGTGTTGCTGGACATCATGTTGCCCGACCGTAGCGGGATGGCCGTGTTGTGCGAGATCCATTCGTTCGACCGACGGATGCCCGTTATTTTCATGACCAGTGAGGCGACCAGTGAAACGGCAATCGAAGCAATGCAGCTGGGCGCAGTTTGACTATTTGGCGAAACCGCTAAAGACCGCAACGCTGACGCACCCTAGTATCGCGAGCCATCGAGCAGCGTGAACTGTCAAGCGTTCCGATTGCGATAGTTGCCGATGATGATCCCGTCGAAGAATCAAGCGAGCTGTTCATCGGCCGAAGCCCCGCGATGCTTGACGTCTTCAAGTCGATTGGACGGGTCAGCAAACAGCACGTACCTATTTTGATTCGGGGCGAGAGTGGAACGGGCAAAGAATTGGTGGCTCGCGCACTCTACCACTACAGCGACCGTTCCGAAGGGCCGTTCGTTGCCGTCAACTGTGCGGCTCTACCCGAGAACTTGCTGGAATCAGAACTGTTTGGACACGAAAAGGGCGCGTTCACCGGAGCCGATTCACGCCGTATTGGTAAGTTCGAACAATGCAACGACGGCACACTGTTGCTGGACGAAATCGGTGACATGTCGCCGATGGTCCAAGCTAAAGTTTTGCGCGTCCTACACGATCAACGTTTCGAACGTATCGGCGGCAACAACGAACTAAAAACGAACGCGAGAATCGTCGCGGCGACCAACCGACCGTTGGAGCAGATGGTAGCCGAGGGTGATTTTCGCGAGGACTTGCTGTATCGCTTGAATGCGGTCACGATCAATTTGCCGCCGCTTCGTGAACGACCAGGCGACATCCCACTATTGATTCATTACTTTCTTGGTCAGGCCAAACGCGAATTCAATAAGCAGGATCTGGAAGGTGCATCGCCTGAAACAGCCGATCTGTTGACCTCATACGCTTGGCCAGGAAACGTCCGCCAGTTGCGAGCTGTCGTGCGCCGATGCGTACTGGAATCCATTCTGCCGGTGATCGTTCCCGATTTGCTGCCGCGAGAGATTCGCGAAGGCGAAGTTCCCGACATGGTGAGCGATTCGAGTTCCGTTTCGCCGATCCAGCAGCAACCGGGGGAATCGTCCAGCCCGGCGACTGATCATGACGGGGGAATGAACGAAGTCGATCAAAGTGGTCGCGAATTGCCCGACTTGGTCGATCGACTTCTAGGTGACAATGCCACCGACTTGTATGCCGAGGGAGTCGCCTATGCGGAACGCTATTTGCTGGTAAGAGTGTTGCGAGAGACTGAAGGGAATCAGAGCCGAGCCGCCGAAATCCTGGGGATCACGCGCGGTAAGTTGCGAGACCGAATCGCAACCTACAACATCAAGCTGGAAAGTGGAGTCAAAATCGGTGAATAGAGCTAGCAGAATACCGACCCGATTTCGCGAAGCCGTCGCCCGGATTGATGGAAACGAGCAGCTACTGAAGGAAATGGCTGGAATCACATCAGAAGATCTCCCCGAGATCCTGTCCAGAACAAAGCGAGAAATCGATTCAGGCGACTGCCCGGCTGCTGGAAAAAGTCTCCACAAACTCAAAGGAATGCTTAGCACGTTCGAAACAGACGGTGTGATCCTTGATCTGCAAGAGATGATCCAAGTCGCTCGACGTGGAAACAACACTGAATTGCAACGACTCTATCAAGAGCACGAGCCGCTAGTGGACGAACTCGTTTCCCAAATCGCCGGTTTGGCCGAGTGTCCAGAGACAACATCAGGGAGAGATTGATGAAACTTGGAATTCTTGGCCTCGCAACTCTTGTGTTGATACTTGCCGCCGCACTGAAGAGTGTTGCGCTCGCTGGCGTTGGAGTGTTGCTTTTCGGCTTGCTGTTCTATCTGCGCGAGAAGACACCGCATTAGGACTTGTTCGTTCGCTTGAGCCGGTTACATGATGTTGGCCTTGTTGTGTCGCAATGAATCCCAGGTTGCGCCATGTTCAACAGCTATAGAAGCACCTTCAACAGCGCCGAAGCAACTTCAGATTCCCGCGACCAAGCGGCACGCCTACAACGAGTGCAGACGTTTGCGCGTTGGATGGATGCGAAGTTTAGAGTTCCCGGAACTCCCGTTTCGTTTGGACTCGACAGCCTACTCGGCCTGATTCCGCGAGTTGGCGATGCTGTCACAGCGGCAATGAGTGTCTGGTTTCTAAATGAGGCGAGGCAAGCCGGGGTGTCGAAGATTCGCTTTGCCAAAATGGTCGGCAATTCCCCAACCGACTTAGCAGCTGGCGCGGTACCGGTGGTGGGCGATCTGATCGATGTCCACTGGAAGTCGAACGTCCGCAACGCCCGGCTGTTGGAACAGCATCTACTGGACAACAACGAAGGACTCGTGATCGACGTGCAAGCTGAAAAAGAGTTAGCTGATCAGATTCTCGTGTTGCTCCGAATCATTTGTTTCGGCCTGCTCCTGAATCTCGCCGTCGGTATTGCGTAAGTCGCCTTCAGCTCGCGTCGATTCGACATTGTCGGCGGTCCGAGTCGGCCTTGCGCCGGAAGTCCGAGAATGCTCGCTCGTGTTTCGGCGTTCTGGCTCATCAAGCATTGCGACCGGGACTCCATTTGGAAAAACAACTTCGCGGGCTTCATCCGGCATGCTGATGTTAGCCTCGGCTAGAGCATTCTTTGCCTGTCGCATCAGGGCACTGATTACCGATGCAGCATCAAATCGTTCGGCGTCCAACCAAACCAGAATCTTCATGTTCACGGTGGATGCACCGAGCGATTCCACCAGCACCAACGGAGCCGGTTCCGGCAATATTGAATCATGATTGACCAAGACTCGGTGAACGATCTCCTGCGCTTCGCTAACCGAATCATCGTATCCGATGCCGATAACAAATTCTTTACGGATGTTCGCCGAGGACGAGTAGTTCGTGATAATTGACTTGTAGACCGTGCTGTTGGGAATTTGAATATGATTTCCTTCGATCGTTAGCAGTAAGGTTCCACGGGTCGTCACGCGCCTTACGAATCCTTTGTTGCCGTCCAGCTCGATCAGGTCGCCCACACGAAATGGTCGATTCAAACTGATCAACACGCTGGATAGATAATTTTCGGCAATGTCGCGAAAAGCAAATCCCAGCGCCAGGCCGACCAGGCCAGTTCCGCCCAATACCGTCACTGCCAGCCGACTCAGCCCGGATACTTTCAGTGCAACGTACAGACCGATCAACATGACCACCACGGCCGCGATGCTGGCGATCACTTGCTGTAGCAATTGGCTGTCGACTCGGCGTCCGGCAATCCGCCCTGCCAGCGCTGCTGCTAGTTTTGCGAGCATATAGGCGATGAAGGTGATCACTGCGCCGATGACAAGCAGCGGCAACAGCTGAATGGTCTCGCGACCAAGTTTTTCCAGTTGCAGCGTTGCCGGTGCGATATCCCAGACCGATGGCGACTGGACTGTGATTTGATTGACAACCGCGACCACGTCACTCGTTCGCTGTGCAACATCTTCCGCCCACTGCCGGTGCGCATCGGTGTCTGCGACACCTCGCAAGAACACAACGCCTTCGTCCGTCGTCACGTCACTCGATTTGAACCAGCCTGTGGCGGTGTAGATGCGTTGTAGTCGCGATGAAATGTCGTCATCTTCCGCCAACGGTTCAACTTCTACCTTTGCCGGTGTTTGCACTTGCGAATCGCGGTTGGCCACGTCCGATGCCGGGTCTTGATCTTGTGGGGAAGCGCCGCCCGTCCGTTCGCCTAGAACCAGGAAAAGGCAGCCAAGTAGCAAGGCCGCGACGCGAGTCAGACAATGATGAGATTGAATCATAAGATTTTTGCAGTAGAAGCGTTTTCGATCGAGTTCAAATGAAGGCAATGATGCCAAACGCAAACGGAATGCCATGCGTAATTTTGGAACCAATCGGTTCGACTCGACTTCTTTCGACCCAGTAGCTTCCAATGCCTGGTTCGAAATCGACCGGCTTGATCGATAACCGATCAAGGCCAGCTCCAAACGGGCAATCAAAACGCAGTCTGGCGATGAATCAAGCGAGATTCACACCGGCATGGGAAATGCAACGAATCGTTCTCCACAACGATCCTCCACATACGAACTTCGCTTACCAAATGGAGCTGCTGCAATGTCCACCGCTGTAAATGAAAACAGATTTCTAAAAGTTATCTTGGCGATCTTGTTGCCTCCACTTGCCGTTTACATGGCAGCAGGTTTGTTGACTCAGTTTTGGTTGAATCTTGTTTTGACGATCCTCGGATTCTGGATCGTTGGTGTTATTCATGCCCTGATCGTGATCTTATAGGTCGCCGGTTGTTATTCAACGAAACCACGATCGAGACGTCGGATGGACTATCTCCTACTACTAATTTACTTCAGCATCGCCATCGGGTTTTCGTTTCTCTGTTCGATTGCCGAGGCAGTGTTGCTTTCGATTACACCCAGCTACATTGCTGAACGTCGCAAAGAAAAAACGAATTCGGCGTTGCAAATTATCGATTTGAAGCAGAGTATCGATCGACCTTTGGCCGCGATTCTGAGCCTGAACACAATCGCGCACACGGTCGGCGCGGCCGGTGTCGGTGCGCAGGCCGCGAAGATTTACGGCGATCAGTACGTGGGCGTCATCAGCGCCGTTCTGACACTGCTGATTCTAGTGCTCAGCGAGATCATCCCTAAGACGATCGGTGCACTCTACTGGCGACGACTTGCCGGTATCGTCGCGATATTCATTCGCTTTTTGATCGTGTTGATGTTCCCTTTGGTTTGGCTTTCGGAGCTTCTTACCCGCTGGCTTGCCGGCGACAAGAAACAAAAGCTAGTCACCCGGTCCGAGATCTCGGCCGTGGCCGAACTCGGGACCAGGGAGGGCCTGTTGAAAAACCACGAGTCACGAATCCTCCGCAACTTGTTAAAGCTAGAGTCAATTAGAGTCGAAGATGTGATGACACCCAGCACCGTCGTCATTTCTTTGGAAGCATCACAATCGTTGTCGAATGTCGCTGACAAACTGAAGACACTTCCCGTTTCTCGCATCCCGATCTTTCAGGTACGCCGGGACACCGTGATCGGCTTCGTTCGGAAAAGTGACCTTCTCACGGCGATCGCCTCAGGAGAATCCGAGAAGCTGGTTAGTGAATTCTCGCGACCGATCGTCGCCGTTCACAAGAACGAAAGTATCACTGCCGTGTTCGACCGATTGCTTGATTCGCGCGCCCATATCGCGTTGGTTGTCGATCAGTTCGGCGGATCCGAAGGGATCGTTACGTTGGAAGATGTTGTCGAAACGTTGCTCGGTCTAGAAATAGTTGACGAACAAGACATGGATGTCAACATGCAAGAACTAGCCCGAGAGCGATGGAAGCAGCGACTGCAAGACCAGGGAATCGATCTGCGCCCGCAGCACGAATCTGCAACAGATGTCGGAACATCCGTCGCTAATTCACCACCGATGGAATTAAATGAAAATTGATCTGCCCGACGAACAACTGCCCGTTGCGGACTTGTCGGCAACAGTGAACGTCGATGCGCACCCACGAGGGCTAATAGAAATCGGTATCGTCGTCGCCGGTACCCTCGATTCGGTTGACCGTCGCGCTTCGACTCTTGCAATTCAGCAGGTTGACAAATTCCTAGCGCGAGTGTTGCCGGAGTTCAATTTCACATTCGCACACATTCACCGTCCGCAACTCTCCGGTGACGGCCGCGAGGAACCGAGTGTACTGCTTCAACAAGCCGCCGAGGATCGCGACACGCTACACTGGGACTTCGCCTTCGTGCTGACGGCGTCAGAACTGGTTGGCATCTATTCTCCGTTCTGTTTCGCGGCACTCAGTCGTCCACTGGACGCCGCGATTTTTTCGCTTTCATTGATCGATCCACAAACGATCGATCCCGACGCCGATGAGGCGATTCGGATTGATCGGATAGGAACTCGGCTCAGTCGCATGATGCTACATGCGCTCGGCCACCTAAATGGATTGCCTCCAACCGATGACCCACAGAACCTACTCTATCGCCCAACACTAGCGGCTGATTTCGCCGCAATGGAGTCGTTCAACGCGGATCAGCTTGATCGTCAACGGAACTCGCTATCAGAAATCGCGGATCAGCGATTGGAGGAAGAGTCCAGTGGCCGACCAATCTATCCGCTGTTCGTGACCAAAGCGACTTGGATCAATCGGCGAGAAATCTTTGAAGCGATTTGGGGTGCTCGCGCGTGGGAATTTCCGCTCCGGCTTAGCCGCTTGACCATCGCGTCTGTATCAACGGTTGCTGTATTACTCATGACCGCGGAAGCGTGGGATTTGGGGCTTTCGCAAGCCGGCACGCGGATCATCACGCTAATTCTGCTTAGCCTCTTACTAACGACAGTCTACGTCGTCACACGCCAACAGTTGTTGGTACGGCGCGGTCGTCAGATCAGCGAACAAACGGTAGTCACATCTGCGTCGGCCCTAGGGATCGTATTTTTCGGCATGCTGGTCACCTGGATTGGCTTGCTGGTCGTCGGTCTAAGCGTTGGGCTGTTGTTGTTTCAACCAGATCTGATCGCCAGCTGGGCCAGTTCATCGGGTTGGGAAGAAAACGAGATCGGATTCTCCGCCGTGATGCAAATGAGTTGCTTCAGCGCAGTCACTAGGGCTACTGATCGGTGCGCTCGGAGCAAGTTTCGAATCACAAAACTATTTCCGCCACATCATCTTCGTGGACGAAGAGGTGTAACTTTGCAATCGACTCGCCCGGCTGAGCCCAAGCTAGAAGCATTCGCCAGTTCTACGTGGTTTCATCAATAACGTCGGTATCGCGAAGCCCGTCACCGAAACACTCATCATCTACAGAGCTTGAGTCAGCAGGCGCAAGTTTCGCCCGACAATCACGGCGATATTGTCTTTTCCCCCTGCGTCGTTGGCCTACTTGACTAGTTGATCGACTGTGGCCTGGCTCGACTTCCCTTGAATCAATACGTCGGCGATGGCATTGTCGGGCACCATTCCAGTGAGCCCATCGCTGCACAGCAATAAGGAATCGGATTCTTTCAATGTGACCTTGCACACTTCCGGCTGCACCTGCCCCCTTCATCCGGCACCACATTTGGAGCGAGAATCCTGTTTGGTGCAACACTTGAAGGAGGGCTACGATGCCTCGAGGATAGAAGGTTGCATCGACCGATCGCTATTTGCGCGAGTGGCTTCGTTGTGGTCTTCACGAAATCTCGGACTAGATTAAGGGAAACTTGCAGCGAATTAGCTGCGTCGTCCGTTCCTAAAATGGAAAGTCCGATGGAAATCCCCGGCATCGAGGCGAAAAGTTGACGTCCTGGGAGAATCGAATGGAACTTGCTATTAAACTCGATGGCTGATGGAGTCTGCCAAATGCATCAACCTTCCTATTCGGTTCGTACTTTCGTTGAGACGTTATGTGGGTCCACGCTTCCTGCTTGCTGGAATTCAACCCTGAAGTCGCGACTCCTTTTTTGCTGATGTTGCGGCCCCGGAGCGGTATGCAACAGTGGATCGCTCGTGAACAATACACTCTGATACCCAGCGTCCCCGCAGTGGAATTCACGGATCCGTTCGGCAATCTTTGTCAACGGTTGGTTGCCCCTGCCGGTCCGTTTTCGATTCACACGTCGGCGGATATCGAGGCGGCTGATGAAGCCGATTCTGCGCCTGGTGCACCTTTTATTGAAGTTCAGCAGCTTCCCGCAGAAACACTGCCATTCTTGCTACCCAGTCGATACTGCGAGTCCGATCGCTTTGCCGAAATGGCCGCGTCGCTGGCGATCGGTTGGGCACCTGGATACGACCAATGCTCGGCAATTGTGAACTATATCCGCGATAGTCTGCAGTATTGCCCTGGAACAGGTCAGCAGATCATCAGTGCTTCCGAAGTGAACCAGAACTCACAAGCGGTTTGCCGTGACATGGCTCACCTCGGGATCGCATTGTGCCGCGCGTTTTTCGATCCCGGCACGAATGGTAGTGGGATACCTGCACACGTTATGGCCGATGGACATGCATGCTTGGTTCGAAGCCTATGTTGGCGGACGTTGGTACACATTTGATCCAACGCAAGACAGTCTTCAGGGTGTTCGCGTGGCGATTGCTTATGGTCGCGACGCCGCCGACGTGGCGGTATACACGCAATTTGGCGATCCGGTCGAACTTTTGCGAATGAATGTCAGCGTCGAGCAACTCGCCTCGCCTCCGGTCTGATCACCATGCTGCATTATCGACCCTTGTCATTTTTGCCTTGTGATTCTCTTCGTGCTGGAGAGTGCATCGACTTCCGCGCTGACGCGATTTCTGTTCGGCGCGTCGGTGAAAAAGACCGAAGCGAGCTCACTCGGAGCGTAGTCCGCCTCGGTCGATGCAACCGAAGCGATTTCGGGAAGTCAGCGGCGGGGCGGTAAGGGCGGGTTCAATACCCTGTGAATCCGGTGTCTTAGAACGTTGGCGATCAGCGGGCGGCGACCCACGACGGTCCATTTGTAAACGGGCTGTCGCCGCTCCGTTCAATCGCATGGTTCGTCGTCTTTGGAAAGAATCCAGACACCCGGCAAGAAAACTTGGTTAGCGACCTTCCAACAAGTCTAACAAATGGTGCCCAGTTACCGCCAAATAGAGGGCAAACATGGCGACCGCGAACGAGACGAATGCAACGAAGAGTACCGAATTCGATTGCCTCGCCCCCACGAACAATGCCCGCACCAGCAGCAACAGCGAGATCCCACAGAGAGGAACCACCAAATAAATCTGCGGTGGAAGAAACGGGAAACTGCATAGAAGCAAGCCAAAGCATGCCAACATCGTTGACAGCCGAATGTACGTCCAAGCGATTGCTACAGGTTGAGTGCTATCGTCGAACATCTGAGCTACTCGCTTGCCATCGCATCGAATCTTGTTTCTGGGAGTCGAGTTCATCGACGAACTTTACCGGTTACCGAGATCCGGCGAGCGATTTTGTGATGCCAATATTCTAACCACCGGATCTTCGGTACACCGGATGGTTCGCCGCTGTTGCAATTTTCGGGATTGCATGCTGAAAATGCGACGGATCATTCAGGCCGAGCGACAATGCCACCAATGTATCCCCCAAAAATGGATGGAGCAAAGAAATACATTAGGACCGTGGAAACCAATATTCCGCGCGTGAAAAATCGTTCGTCGATCGCGGAAACGGACCAAGCCAATGGCCAGCCTACGATCACGAACGGGACAATCGCGACGAGTGACCAAAAACCTGACGACAGGATACCAATGACAAAAGCAGCGTTCGTCCGCGCAACGCGGTAGGCCACCACCGGTCCAATCGTGAAGGGAAAAACCAGGGGAATTAGCAACGAGTCAAATCGCGAAAGTGCAAAGGCTCCAGCACAGAGTACAGTCGTAACGAGAAGCGTCGCGATTGAGTAGTGCATGCGATTCAAGTCGTTGCAGATACGGAGTTCAGTCGGGGAACGCCAGAAATCACGTAGTCGCCGGGCATGATTGTCAATTAGCAAAGCACGCGTTCGGCGACTTGTGTGGATTTCATTGTTCCCCGATTATCTTCTTCGTGATATTTGCCAAACGTCGCAGTTCCCAAGATGTGGGTCATCAGGCTGCAATTGTCTCATCCTATCACGTATCCGGTATGCCTCATCAAGATTCTCAAGTAATCCATACTGATTGACTGCCGACGGTGAGAATGCTTCCGGCACCTGGCCGCAGTTAGTTAGCGTGCTATTTCCAAAATACGAGTCCATTATGTCGAACCCACAGTTCTCTAAGTTCGGCAAAGTGGATGCGGAACGCTCGGGCCTTTGAATAATGCCGAGCACTTGCTGGGTTTTGGAATCAAATCCATCCCGCGTGATTAAGTATTCTGAATTGTAGAAAAGTTCCGTCTTCCAGTCCTCGTGGACGTTGTGATTCCAGTCTTCATCTCGAAGTTCCGAAATGATGCTTGGACACATCATCGAGTCGAGGGTAATAAGCTCACGAATCTGTTTGAATCCAGAGAACTCGATGTAGCTGTCCCATCTGGATAGATCAGGTGTGAACCGCTGTCGGATTGTGTACAGCCATGCGGACATAGGATCGAGGAACGTTACCGGTTACCGACATCCGGCGAATGATATTGTGATGGCCTAGTTACTAACTGCCGGATCTTCGGTACACCGGATGCTGATCCGCTCCTATAGATTCAAATCCGAAACGCAATTTTCGGGTGCTTGCCGAAGATTGCTGACGTTGTTTGGAATTTCAATCTTAGACGTGGACGATCAATGATTGCACGCTGTGCCTTTCGAACGTCGCAGTAACTTATCAGGTTGTAGTCTAGCGTCTTGGGAAAGTACTGTCGAATCAAGCCGTTGGTGTTCTCATTGCTGCCTCGTTGTCCGCTATGAAATGGGCGGTTGGACCACCCGCCAGCTCGAAGCGAATCTGCTAAGGCGCGGAGGTGTGCTCGGCGGTGAGACACCAACACACGAAGCTCAAGAGCTTCGTGCGTTAGGGCGATGCACCCGCCTGCACGAAAACGAACGGCGAAATGCTCTCGGTGTGGGGACCGATGCACGTTGTGAACCGCAACCTAGCCGCTCAGGACACGCCCTCATGAGCGTGCTGGGCATGTCGCTGATATCATCGAAATAGTGGTTTAGTTAGCCTCGCGGAATCGCATTATTCGCTACCACGGCGTGAACGCAGCTTTTACGCTGAGCGGAATATCAATTCGACTGGCTTGAAGCATTGATGTACGCTCCAACGCTAATGGCATGGACTAGCCCATTGGCTGTTGACGCTTAAGGAAAGAAAATTTCACGTTAGTGCGATTCCGAGCCTTTAGTCTTTGTGTGGCAAAGAGCAGGGAGCGGCTGCGAATATTGCAGGTTGCCAGAAAATCCGTCCCTTACATGGTCGTTCACGTCGCCCAGGTGACTTGCACCTGCGGTAGAAAGTGCGGTGAACTTCGACCCTCTAACGCTTGGGAATCATTCCGGACGCAGAGCGGAGCTTGTTTTGGGGCATTCAGGTGTGATAGCCGTCCGGAAAGAATCGTTGGACTTGGATGACTTTGGTAGAGATTTTTGCTTGAGGGCGTACTGGGTTCCAACGCGTCAGTCTGTTTGGCTGCAGCGGGACGACATTGTTGGAAACTGCCCCTCCGCACCGACGTAGGAATCACGCCGTTCGGAATCGTTTCGCGTTGCCCAGCGGGCGGCACTTTCCGCAAAGTGAGGCGTCTCCTCTTCCGTATGCGCCTCCGTCCAATACGACAGGCGGATGAACAGCCCAGCGATAAACAGGAACGGATTCAGGCGAGCCCCCACGGTGCAGGTGAACTTGCAGCGATTCTCATCTACCGGCTCAACCTTCATGTCCCACGTAATCTGGAGAGTGAGCGGCACAATTCCGAGCAGACGCCCCTTGGTGCGAGGACTGACCAGGAAGATGTGCTGCGGCTCCATAATCTCTTCACGATAAAGCTGGGTCATCATGAAGCCCGCCGCCGATTCATCGTTGCGGAACACCCAACGACCATCGCTACCACGATAGACATACATCACTTTGTGTGCCCCCGTGGCCGGAGTACAGGCGACGTAGTCTTCGTTCGAAAAATGCACAATCCAGTCTGCCAAGTCAATCTTCTCTGCAGGCAGGTCAATGATGACCGATGTCGAGGTCTTGAGGTTGTCTCGCTTTGCCATGACTATTTGTCTCCCGATTTCGCCGCTGATGTTTGTTTGCCGGTGCCGATCAAAATGCTTTATGTTCGTCAGACACCCAATTGATGACCATGTTGAGGAACGCCTCATGCTGGTCCTGGTAAGAGTAGTGTCCGCAGTTTTCGAACACTTGCAGCTTGCTCCGTTTGAGCCGCTTGCTGAGTCGTTGGGAATTTTCCACGAGCAGCAGTTGATCTTGAGCGCCCCAGAAAACCAACGCGGGCTTGTCGATCTCCTCAAGTTTGGGATCCACGTAGGCGAGGCTTTCCGGATACTTTCTGAACCATTCGGTGATCGGTCCGATCCGACCGGAATAGGAATTGATGTAGTCAGAAATCTCCTCTTCGTTGGGAACGTAGTTCAGATAGCAGAGGGCATTGCCAGCGTGCACGAATGTCGCCGCTCCGGCGATCTTGAAGACTTGTCGCCAGAAACCCGAATTCACAATCTTGTTGATAACACTGCCGTTGTTCGACGGTGCGATACCGGGGCCGTCCCCAATCACCAGACTTGCGACGTCATTGGGAAAGTGCGTGACATACGCCAACGCTGCCGACATTCCTACGTCCGGTCCAACGAGATGGGGACTCTGGATGTCAAATTCGGAAATGAAGTCGTGCAGAAAGCGTCCCTGAGCTTCAAAGGTCATGTATTCGAGGCCGCCTTCACTACCACCGAATCCCGGTAGGTCATAGGCGTACAGATTGAAATGACTCGCCAGCCCGTTCCAGAGTGGAGCAAACGCGACAATGCTCTGCGGCAAGGGATTCATCAGCAGGACCGTCGGGCAGTCCTGACGAGGAGCGTGGGCATAGCGCACCTTCACCCCGTTGATCGTCTTATGTTGCAGGGGCATCGGTGCCGGCTGACGAAACGTCGGCGTCTTGCCATAGCTTTTTCCCCGTGCCCGCTTCACAACGCCATACTCTGGCGTGATCGCCAGCAGCACGCCCGCGTTGATTCTGTCGAGCAGGGACACGGATCGCCGACGAGGCGTTACCGGGTCTGTATCTGATGCGTTCATTCTACTTGGGTCCTATTGTTCTTTCGGGGATCCGTGCCATGGGTTCCAGTTATCGGCAACCGGCACCACTCCCTTGTCGCTGTGACCTAGAATTGCGCGTCAATCCTGATGAGGCAGATTCAACGTCTCGTGCTTGTCGCTGCTAAGAGGAGTCGTTCTCCCCGGGATCCTGCTTGATGTCGTCGAGAGGCCATTTTCGGTTGCCATTCTTTGAAAGAACGGTCTGCGCTCCAATCGACAGTTTGCAATCGGAGTTGGACCGAAAGACGGTAGATCGGAATACCTAACCTGGGTAGACTCAGTGGGCGAGACTATCCGCTTTTGGCCAGCCTAGTTTCGAGAACTGCTCATGACGATTCCTCCCCAATCAAATGGGGCATCCTCAAGTCCGCACTGCCGAGTGGTTTCGCGGCGAACTCGATGACTTTTCCGGATTTTCTGAAGTCTTCGCACGTTGGAATGGGCAATTTCACCAGATGTCGCGTGGGAAATTCGAGGGCGCCGTCCATGTGGCGAATGGCCAGGTGGTGCGCTTGTTTCAGGCTGAGATGAATCAGGCCATCCTGACTCGCGGCATGGACAGTGAATTTGCAACCTTCATCCCGATCACAGTCCATAATGCCTCGACACGCTGGGCGGGACGGAGACTTCCTCCCGGCGCATTGATCGCCAAGCTACCCGAAGCCGAATACAACAATCAGACGAATCCCAACACGACGATTCGCGGATTGTTGGTGCCCGTGCGTGCCATCCAGGAGATGACGCGCATCCTCTCTGGACAGAGCACAGACCTGGAATTGTCGACATGGAGCGCACCACAACCTTCGCCGCGGGCAATGAAACGTTTCGAACGAGGTCTCGCCGACTTGCTCGCAACCGCGATCCAAACCCCTCAAATTCTTGGGCAGTGTTGAAGGGCGAGCTCTTGAGATGGAGTGCTTGCGGAGGCTGAGTGACGCTTTGGCCGAGTCGTCAACCACGGCGTCTTTCTCGATGTGCGCAAAGGACCGAACAAGACTCGTGAGACGTGCAGTTGATTTCATGCACGAGCGTCTGAATGAGCCGCTGACGGCGGTTGAGTTGTGCTCAGAACTCGATGCGAGCGACAGATCGCTCCGAAGAGCTTTCCGCGAGGCATTTGGTCTGGGACCGCTCGCATACTTTCGAGTGATTCGCTTGCATGCGGTGCGGGCTGCCCTGACGCAAGCACGAGGAAGCGATCAGTCGGTTGCTCAGATTGCTCAGCACTTTGGTTTTCATCGCCTGGGCACGTTTGCAAACGAGTATCGCCGACAGTTTAGTGAATTACCATCCCATACGCTCGGCGTCCGCGGCTCGCGTGGTCAGTTAATGAGGCTTTGACCGCTCGCGATAATTGCTTGGCCAAAAACGGATAATTCCAGATCGATAGTCTGTAATCGATTTGTCTGCCGAATTACGCTCTGTGTCCCGTGGCGACGCCGCAGCAGCAATTCGCCCGGTCGTCGCGTCCTCTTCGCTCGAGGGCTTATCTGCGATTTCCATTCGGCACTTCTTTCGATTCTTGGGGAGACCCATCGTGCGTTCTACGATTCCATTGCTTTTGGCAATTTCTACCGTTTTTCACGGTCTACCGACCCTAGTGCAGGCTGAGGACTCTGAAAAGAAGCCCAATATTTTGTTGATCGTTGGCGATGATATTGGGTTTGGCGATCTGGGTCTTTACGGCTCGGTCACCAAGACGCCCAACCTGGATCGCTTGGCCCAAAGCGGCGTAAAATTCACGAGTTTTCATGCCTCGCCGGTCTGTTCGGTGACGCGGGCGATGTTGCTGACCGGCAACAACCCGATTGAAGTTGGGCTTGGTGCTTTCGACTACGCGCTCTATCCGCCAGCGGAAGGCAAGCCAGGTTACGAGTCGTATCTGACGCGTACAACGGCCACCGTTGCAGAACTGCTTCAGGATGCTGGCTATCGCACTTCCATGGTCGGCAAGTGGCACTTGGGTGGAACGCACCATGGTGGTGAAGGACCGCACCAATGGGGATTCGATCGAAGTTACGCGATCTACACAGGCGGTTCCAACCACTGGAATCAAGGCGTTTTTCATGTCGACTTGAACGACCCCGAAGTCGCCGCGATGGTCAAGGCGGGCAAAGTCCCGATCGAACCGTTCTATGAAGACGGCAAACAGGTGAAGCGTCCTGAAGGAATCTACTCCGATGACCTTTACACTTCGAAACTGCTCAGTTACCTCGAGCAAGGGCGGGAGACCGGTAAGCCATTCTTCGCTTACGTCGCCTACACGACGGCGCACGCCCCGCTGCAGGCGCCAGACTTTCTGATCGACAAGTATTACGATCACTACTTCGAATTGGGCTACGAAGGGTTGAAGCGAACCCGTTTCGAGTCGCAGAAGTCGCGTGGGCTGCTTCCCCAGGAGGCTCAATACCCAAGCCACGAAAGCAATCCGTTGGTGCGGGCGTGGGCTGCGCTGAGCAAGGAGGACAAGCAGCGTGAGGCACGCTCAATGGCGACCTATTCGGCAATGATGGAGTCGCAGGATTACCATATCGGCAAGCTGCTGAATTACCTGCAGGAGACCGGTGAGATCGACAACACACTGATCATTTACATGTCGGACAACGGGCCCGAAGGCATGGACGTTCAGGGAGAACTCAGTAACCCGTCTTTCGCCGATTGGGTTCGCTCATCATTCAGCCAAGAAATTTCACACATTGGGCGAGGGGATGCTTTCGCATTTATCGGTACCAGTTGGGCCAATGCCTCAACCGGAGGACTGCAGTGGTGGAAGTGGTTCATTGGCGAGGGAGGCATTCGCGTACCCATGATGATCATTCCCCCCAAAGCAAAGTCGCTGGCCCGAGCAGGACAACAGAGCAATGAATTTGCAAGCGTCAAGGATGTCCCAATGACGATTCTGGACTACGCCGGGGTTCAGCATCCGATGCGCCGATTCAAAGGGAGAAAGCTTGCGCCTCCTTCCGGTGTCTCGATGCGAGCGTTTGTCGAGGGACGCTCAGAAAGACCTCGCACCGAGGATCAGTGGGTAGCCTTTGAGCTTTTTGGCAACAGCTATGTCATCGCCGGGGACTACAAGGCGATTCGAGTCCGTACCGGGATGTACGGTGACGGTAAGTGGCATCTGTATGACATCAAAAGCGATCCTGGCGAGACCCAAACGCTCGAACAGGCAATGCCCGAACGATTGCAACAGCTTGTGACAATTTATGAGCAATATGCGAAAGACAAGGGAATCGTCCCGGTGGCTGACAACTGGAACCCTTGGCACGGTTTTGTCGACGAAGACGAAAACAAGACAAAGTAAATCCTCGGAGAACCGAAGGTCTGCGACATGCGTTTCTTGCGAGGAGCTTTCCATCCCCCATCTTTCCACGAGAATACGGGAGAACGTAAAGCGACGTGGATGGAACTGTTCTTCGACTTGGCTTTTGTCGTCGCAATCGCCACCACGGCTCACACACTTAGTAGTGCGGAATCGACTCGCGGATTGATTGAATTCTGCGTCTTGTTCGTGCTGCTGCAGTGGGCTTGGACCGGGTACACGTTCTACAACGACCGATTTGATTCCGATGATCTGCTACATCGCGTCTCAGGCTTGGCCCAGATGGTACTGGTCCTGTTTCTTTCGACGTTGAGCAAATGGTTGACCGACGATTATTTGCAGTTTGTTGTCGCGTATTCGCTGCTAAGATTCTTCACGATTGCATTCAATCTTTTCGCCGGCTTTCATGTTCCTGCTGCACGCCGGTTGACGCGCACGTTCGCGTTCGGGTTCGCGGTGGCGTTGGTTCCATTGGTTCTGGGCCTTGGAGTCGATGACCCAGACTGGAGACTCGCTCTGGTCAGTGCGACCGCCCTACTGCAACTTGTGCCGCCCCTGTTGCCGACCCGTCATCTGGCATCTTTGCCGCTCAGCATCTCGCACATTCCAGAGCGACTAGGTCTGTTTGTGACCCTGACACTGGGGGAATGCCTGGCTGGTATCGCGAGAATCGGCACCACGGACCACAAGACGGCATCATTGATCCTTGGTTCCGCGTGTGCGATCACGATCGTCTTCTGCTTCTGGTGGATCTATTTTTCCCAACTCAACGGCAATCTACTGAAGCAATTGAGTCTCCGTTCTCGATTCTGGGTCTATGGGCATGTTCCCTTGACATTGACGCTCGTTATTCTGGCGGTTGGTCTCGAAGAGCAGCTTGAGCTAATTGTGCATCCGGCAAACACGGCGAGAACATCGCTCCTGTTTCTTGCCTGGGGCTCCGCTCTGATTTGTCTCGCTGCCATACACGGAACTTCCAAGCCCGCAGGGGGTGCGATTGCAGAACTCGTGCAGTTAGTCATCACAGTTCTTTTCGGGACAGCTTCTCTCGCCATGCTGATCGTGCCTTGGTCCCCAAGGCCGATCGTAGGCCTGGAAATCGTTTCAGTCATGGGAGCGATTTTGGTCCTGCTCGATGTATGGGCTGGGGGACGAGCGAACATGGCCAAAAGCTGATCATCTCCGTCGCGACTTCTGGAAAGCCATTCACAAGCCATATCGTTTCCGTGCTGTTGCAGGCTCAATTCCGAACACTTGAGCGGACTCGGTGCTGTTCAAACCTTCGAAGGCTTGCAGCAGAATGATTTCCCGGTCGTGTTCTTCCAGCCGTGCTACCGCCTCTTAGACCATTTGACCCACTTCGTACTGCGCAGCGTACATGCTGGGCGAAGAAAACCCGGCCACCAATTGCTCAGCAATTCCCCTCGACGAGTGCTCGGGCAACGCGAACTCACGCCGGATGCTCCGCTTCTCAGTGCCTACGTGCTTTCGATAGGCCATACCTAGTCGATCCATAGCGATTTGGTGCAGCCACAAACGAACCGGCAGCTGCGGATTTTGTGCATGGTCCGACACGCGTTTCAAAGCCTCCATCTGTGCATCCTGGACGATGTCTGAAGGATCAACACGAACACGCAGCACATCGTCCATGCGCAAACCAATGACATGCCGCAAATACGCCTGATACCCGGCGAATAGAGACTGCAGAGCGTTGCGGTCCCCGCGACGCACCGATCCACAACACTCTCGATTTCAGCAGGTGCTGATCGCTCGGAATTCATGCATCTCTATGGTACCGACTGGAATCCGGCCCGCTGCTGTGACCATGATTTCGCACAGTTTCCAAAATACTCTGCGTTACTCTTCGACGGTGCGAGAGGAGCGAATGTTGCCCTAAAGAGAACACGATCGGCCGCTAACAACTAGCCTCGGTTGGACCAATGAATGGCACTAGCTTAAGCGTTGGAACTGAATTGCTTGCACTGCCCGTTGTGTGAAAGGTGAGCTAAGAATCTACATGTTGCGCCAGCATTGGAAGCGTTTTCCTTAAGCTAGTGCCATTCGTTGGACCAATCGCTATCACGAAGAAAACCTACTCCGAGACTTCGGTGGCGAGACCGATGCGACTTAGCGGCTTCGGCGCAGTTTTCGTCAAATCTGGTCCGACATTTTGAGAAGACCGCGTCGAAGCGATTTCGCTAAGACGCTGAGGCCGATGCACCGAATGGCACTTAGTTTTCACGCAAAGGCGACTTGATAGCACTACCTGTCGTAGTTGAAAGACAAAATAAAAGCCGCGGATAGTGACAGCATTGGCGCGATCATCGAAATCTAAGTGCTATTCGCCGATGCAACCGCCTTCACGTAGAGGGGTAGGCCTCGGCTCCACCAAAGGCCGGTTTCGCGCCCTTGGCGAGCCGAGATGCGATGGGCCAGTTTTGTCACGTCTGTCGATGCAATTATTTCAGGCGGCCGGACGCTCCACCAACGCTTGCCACCTATTCCCACCAACGAGTCGTGAATCGATCTGAACAAGAGCACGATGTCGTCGGCAACGGACACTAGGACCCGTTGCCGACGCGAGAACGGAGTGCAAGCTCGTGCCATTCAAGGATACTTTGCGTAATGATTACGTTGTACAGGAGTGAAATCGCGACTAAAACTGCTCGGCTCATGCAACGCACGCTTGGCCACCATTCAGTGTCCCACGTAGTTTGTCGTGATCAGCGGGATGCCGATCGCGTCTAGTATGATTGACAAACTGATGCTGGCTCGCCGCGTCCAAGAGAACTGAGGGAATACATGTGTCGTGTCATCTGCCTGATAGCCTTGACTACAGCCGCCCTGTCCGCCTGCGAGATCGCTGGGCAGTTACCTGCCGCACAATACGAAATCATCGAGACCGTCAAGATCGACGAGGTTCCGTCGTGGTTTCCAGTCGGTTTCTGCTTATTGACCGATGAGCCGCACCAGTACGTGGCCTACTACAACCAGCAGCACCAAATGGTTGTGGCTCATCGAGACACCAGCGAATCGACCTGGCAAATGATCGAACTTCCCAGCAAGGTCGGATGGGACAGTCACAACTACGTTGCCTTGGCGGTCGATAAGTCCGGATGCCTGCATCTGTCGGGCAACATGCACAATGTTCCCTTGGTCTATTTTCGCACACGCAGGCCTCACGATATTCGCACATTTGAAAAGCTGCAGATGACCGGCAAACAGGAACAGCGATGCACCTACCCAAAATTTCTTATGGGCGATGACGACGTGCTGATATTCACCTTTCGATCAGGAAGTAGTGGAAACGGACGACGATTCTACAACCGTTACGATGCGGTCTCGGGTCAATGGTCTCGCTTGTTCAAGGAACCGCTGTTCGAAGGTGAGGGAGAACGCAATGCCTATCCATTGGGGCCCGTGCAAGGGGCGGATGGTCTTTTCCATGTTGTATGGGTTTGGCGTGAAACGTCCAATTGCGCGACGAATCATCACCTCTCGTACTGCCGGAGTCGCGATCTTAAACAATGGGAAGCGGCGTCTGGAGATCCTCTTCAGTTGCCCATCACACTGAGCGATGTGAAGACGTGGGTAGATCCGATTCCGGTCCAAGGCGGCATCATTAACGGATGCCAAACATTGGCATTTGATGCGAAGGAGCGGCCGATGATTTCCTATCACAAACTGGACGAGAACGGAGCCATGCAGATCTACATCGCTCGGTTTGAGGCTAGCCGCTGGCGGATTCAGCCGATCACAACTTGGCGAAAGAACATCACATTCAGTGGCCGCGGGGCAATGCCGTTCATTGGAATCCGGATTGGTGAGTTGGTGAGGGTGCAACCCGGTGTTCTTGCAATCAGCTATCGCCATCGGGACTATGGATCGGGCCACATTTCTCTTGATGAATCGACGCTGAGACCACTTGATAGACCGATCAAGGTGATTCCGGAATACCCGACCCAACTGCATAAACCGACATTGCAATTTGATGGAATCAGTGTGCGGCTGGCCCACGACAAAAACCAGCTCAGCGACGCGCAGACGAAGTACGTGTTGCGGTGGGAAACCTTGCCTGCCAATCATGACCGCCCCCGAGTGCCACCATTGCCGCCGGCCAGCACATTGGAACTGGTCAAAATGCGGCGCGTTGACAAGTGACCGTCAGGCATCACGGTGATTCCGTCTTCAACGCAGTTTCAGAGCAGGGCCAGTGCCTGCGGTGAATCAGGTCAGCGCACCGTAGGCGGTTTTCCATGGCCGCGATGCCAATACTGCCGAATCAATCCGAGCCAATTTACTCGTTTCGTCTTCCGTAACCTTGTGGATCAGGTAGACCCATTCATCGAGGATAGCCCGCATCCGACGACATGTGCTTGGTGCGTGAGCGCAGAGTAAGTTGCATGCGTCGGTCGTTCAGACCTCCACTTGAACAGAACTCGCTTCGGCACTGAAGTCGATTCACCCTTGCCACGGTCAATCATTCCCTCGAAGCTGTGACAGAAGTTTGAATCTGACATGGCAACATTTGCCAGATATGTCTGCATGCTTCCAGAAGATATCGCATCTCGAATCTCAACGCAGAAAATGAAGGTACTCTTGTGTTTGGCCTAGGTCCGAGCTGATAGCGATTTCAATCCCCGCCCTCGTGATCAACCGCGATGATTCTGCATATCGACATGGATGCCTTTTACGCTGCCATCGAGCAGCGTGATCAACCCAACTTGCGCGGCAAGCCTGTCGAGTCGGGGGCGGCAGCGGACGAGGCGTTGTCGCGGCAGCCAGTTATGAAGCGAGGGAGTACGGTATCCACAGTGCCATGCCCGGCCTCGCGCCGCGAAGCTCTGCCCGCACGCGGTCTTTGTCTCCGGTCGCATCGATCAATATGCCAAGGTAGGAAGGCAGGTACGCGAAATATTTCATCGCTTCACGCCGTTGGTCCAACCACTGTCGCTTGATGAAGCATTCTTGGACGTAACCGGGTCAAGACGGTTGCACGGCGACGCCTTAAAGATCGGGGCACAATCAAGCAAGCGATCAAAGACGAATTGGATTTGACCGCCAGCGTGGGTGTCGCGCTTTTAAAATTCGTCGCCAAGATCGCCAGTGATCTGGATAAGCCCGATGGGTTTGTCCACGTTCCCAGTGACGGAGTCATCGCGTTTCTGGACCCTTTGCCGACCTCCCGGCTATGGGGTGTCGGCCGCGTTGGGCAACAGCGACTCCAGCGATTGGGGATCCACAAGATCGGTGACATCCGTGTCCGCGACAGACATGACCTGAAACAAAAATTCGGCAGTTGGGGTGACATCTCTGACGGCTTGCCAACGGCATCGATCCCCGCAAAGTCGTACCCGATCACACAGCGAAACAGATTAGCCATGAACGCACCTTTGGAGATGACCTATCGGACATTGATATGCTGCGAGCGGTCGTCAGCCACTTGGTTGAACAGGTGTCTCGCCGACTTCGCCGGAGTAAGCGGCATGCGAAGACGGTCACCTGAAGTACCGTCGCGAAGACTTCAAAACCTTCAGCCACTCCAGCACTTTGTCCAGCCCCACCGATTCAACCAACCAGTTACTGCAAACAGCGATGCAGTTGTTAGACGAAATGTGCGAACGCCAGCCCCGACCGGTGCGACTGATCGGCGTCTCAATCGGATCGCTATCGGACATCGAAACACCTAGACAGATGTCACTCTTCGACCAAGCCGAAAACGAAGCCAACCAACACCGAGTGGACCAAGTCGTCGACACCCTCAGCGACCTACTAGGCAAAAACGCCGTCTATCGGGCAACCAGCCACGATTGGATCAACCGAAAAGGGTGAAGCCCGGGAGTTGACTAACCTATTCCGACACCGTGCACGGAGCCAACACGCTTGGACGCTGCGGTACTGACGCCAATGCTTTTTGGCGGGCTTGTGCAGCTCCCAAGAATTCTGGTCCGGTATTCTGCGAACACGGCGCTGGAGCAATTCGACGAACTCCGCGAAGTC
>CAVYKQ010000008.1:0-879446 GCA_963769105.1 Pirellulaceae bacterium | reverse complement strand
GTCGCGAAGCATCTCTTTGTACGCCCATGCTTTTCCAGTTTGCAATTGCTGGGTGTAGATTTCATCGAACAACGTTTGCTGTTTCTCGGTGAGATTCTCTTGGCTCTTGATCCACAAGAATTTGGTGCCAGTTAATCGCGTGTCGTTGTCATTCTTAAGTTCCCGATGTTCCTGTCGCCGCACTTTGTCAACGGCCTCGGTGGCCAGTTTCATTACGTGAAAGCGGTCGTGGACAATCTTCTCTTCTGCGAGCGGGATGTTTGCGATGGCGCTTTTAACGTACGCCGCACTCATGTCCATTGCGATCGCCTCGATCGAACCGATTTGAGACGGCGAAAGCTGCGAAAAACAAGCATCGGCTGCTTTTGTATCATGACCCTCGCTGATCACTTCAACGGTACTTCGATCAAGGTCGTAGAGGAGCGTGAAATAGCTTTGCCCCTTGGCGAACGATTTTTCATCGATGCCAACTCGCGGCATCGGCAAGTCCTGTTTGCGAAGCTTCCCCCGCTCGACTGCTCGGCGAATAATGTTCCACGTTTGTTCCCATCCGGTCCGCAGGATTGACTGAGCGCCTTTGACGCTTTGTGTTGCGAGCAGAACATCGATCGAGAAGCGTTCAAAGAGCAACGTGAATCGGCTATTCTTACCAGCCCACGGCACATTGGCTTGTTTGACGCCATGCTCGGGGCATTTCACTCGTGGGACAGCGGCATTGAGCATTGTCTTGAACTGCATCGTGTCCAAGTGTCGCCATTTGCGTGACGGTGTGTGGTCATAGCATGCCAATTGTTTTTGGCATTCAGGACAGCAGAACCTAGTTCCCTCTGCATGCTCAACGCGAATATCGACTTGCTGATTGGCTGTGTCGAGCTTCACGTCGGCGACAAACCAAGGCGACTCAAGACCAAGAATCTGTTGGTAAAAATCTTTCTCTTGCACGGCAGTTCTCCTTGACGGAGAATTCTAACGAACCCACAAAGTTCCGTGATGGACCTTTTTTTTTACAATGTCTCGCTACATTTTGAGCTGGCGATTTTCTTCACACAGCCGCTTTAGTTCAGCCTCAACTCTGGTATTTAGGTCGATCTGGTCGTGAACTGGGCCATCTGCCTCGAAGGACTTTTTCCAATTATGGATGTAGGTATCACGAATGTCGAGATCCCTGCAACCTCACGATATTAAAACCCCTGTTCGATGACCTTCTTAACGGCCGCGAGCTCAAATTGTTGACTAAATGTTGGACGTGTATCCATGAATCATCATCCTATTAGTGGAAAGCTGACATCTGGTGATTCACGGACTAGCAACCGTGGGTAGGTTCAAAACAGATTGCACATTATGCCGATCAATGATCAGGAACCTCTGGGCTATCAGATTGCGGTGGAAACTTGGCGTCGAACCTGCCACCAGATGGCATTCACTCGGTTTCCGATATCACGGCACGCATCGGGTGCAAGCCATCGGATCAGCGGAACGTAAATGAGCGAGCTGACAGCGAGCACAATCAATACTTGTGTCAGTTGCCCCGACACGGTTACGCTCGAGACAAGGTTAGCCATTGCAGCGGCCGCACCCATCGCGATCATACTTCCTGTAATAGGTGCGGAATAGACCGTTATTAGTGTGCTGATTCGATTGCCGTAGACTGTCATAGTCGCCGTGACTATGAAGATTGGTCCATAAATAAATGACCATCCCGCGACAGCGAACGCCACGCCCAGCGTCCCCCCATCGAGGAGCGGCTACGGCCGTGACCACGACTAAGATAGAGTCGCCATCACCGCCTGTAATCAAAAGTTGCGCGAAACCGACCCTGACTCTTCATCAAACTGATGGCTGGCCCCGAACCAACCTGGGTGCCATTCCGAGACTCAGGATCTGGAGCAGTGGGATGGAGGGCTCCCATTTTGGGTCAAAAATCAACCGGACCAGCCGGATCGGCCAAGGCTGCCTGCAAGATGCAGAGGGGGATCGCTGCTATCGCAAGTGACTGGCTAGCTTTGATGAACGCTTGCGTCTGCCGTTTGGGTTCAAGCTGTAGTTTGGCGAGTGCGGGGAAAAGTACGCTAACTAGGTTGACCGTCACCAGTGTGTGGTTTGCATCGACAGGTTGGAATGCGAAGAAGTACAGTCCCGTGGCGGCGACGTTCGTGAAAATTCCCAGAATCACGTAGTCACCTTGGTTGATGACTGTCAGGAGAACACCGGTCAGCATGATCGCGGCGCTATCGCCTAACATAAGCGCCAGCGGCGGATCTGCATCTTCCGTTTTGGCCAATAGGGGGCAATCGCCCATAGCAGTATCAGCCGTGTCAAAGCCCCCGCCACCAGGCCTATCGCGATGGCGTAGGCACCAAATCCACACCCAAGCCAGCGCAGGCGACGACCGCATTGCATAATGCCGCAGCGACCGTGATCAGTGACAGCGTTTTGAACCGAAGCGGCATTGGAAAGTTTCGCCTCCGGAACGACAGTCAGCCCGGCCCAGTATCGGCGTTGAGCGATAATACTGCCAACAGCCCCGCCAGCATCGGCTCACCGTAAAGGTGCGTCGCCAGCGGAATCGCCGAGAGCGTCAACAGCATTCCGCCGATACCCAAACAGGCGGACATCCAGAACACCGGGTTGGCCCAGCGATCGAACTGAGCATGCCGGTGAATCAGGATATCCCGCAGTCCCGCCCGCTGTAGCACCCCGATAAACGCCGTCACCGTGTATGCCAGCCCGATCAACCCAAAGTCCTCCGTGCATCAGCAGCCATGCCAGCAGAATCTGTACTCCGACATTGATTACTTTGGTGCCCAGCGTTTGCGCCAGCAGCCATGAAAAACCGCTTGCCGCCGCTCCTCCGAGCGATGGCACCCCAACCGGGTTTGGATTCGGGTTCTTCGGGGGACGGGCTCATAAAATGCTAGGTCGTTCGGTGACAAGTAGGGTAGGTCGAGGAGGTTACTGATGCCTTTCGATCTGGCCGGCGGCCATTTTCCGTCTCACATGGATTGATTCCGGAAAGATGCCCATCGGAGTCCCTGGCGTTCGAGAGCAAGAATTTCGAGTCCAAGACAGATCAAGATTCCATGCCCCGCAATCGCGCCGACCATCAACGCATGAAAGAGTTCGAGCGGTTTACTCATTCAATGACAAGCGAAATTTGACCTGATCCTGCTGCTGTCGGATTCCGCATTGCGACCAACTGCTGGCCGAAGCAGGCGGGAAAGTGAGTAGTGAGTTTGGGCGTGCATACCGGTGTCCAACGGCGGTATCTCGCTAAGTAAAAATTCGCTCGTCTAGCCGGCGGTAAACCAAGTGCCTTGCCATTTCGAGAATCAATTTCACAGTTGAAAATCGAGTTGCGAGGTCAGCAAGAGGTTAGAGTTCAGTTCTTTCGGTTCTGCGAATCCTTCGACGGATAGCTCTTTATGATCTCGGCAATCGATTGGCTTTGCCGGTTTCACTTTGAATGTATTCCGCTTCGATGTTCGATGTAAATTTGCGTGAGTCAACTCGCCAGCGGATCCTTGGTCCGAAATTCGAATTCTCGCAACTCTTTCGTTTACTGATACAAGGTCGCTGAAAGTCTTGCCGATCGTTTCCAAAAAAATCCAAATCTCAAAAAGCTCATGGTCTTTCTATCCGCTAGCACTCGTTTCTAGCCTCTAGCCTCTGTAAACCCTGGCGGTCGATCCTGATAGTCGCCCGAGAGGATTCGTTGCCACCAAGTTGAATTGTTTACGTACCACTCGACGGTTTGCCGAAGATCCGCTGGCTATGCCTCTCGGCCGGTTCCCAGCCCAACTCACATTTGATCTTACTGCATCGATGGCATAACGCAGGTCGTGACCAGGTCGGTCGGTGACAAAGGTGATCAAGTCGGCGTAGGAGGTAAGCCGACCCGCTCCATCCCTCTCCCGGCCGCTACCGCGTCCGACCTCTCCCGACGAGAGAGATGACGAGGGTAATGATTCGGGTTAGCGTGAGGGAGCTTGCCGCGAAGACCCTCCCCGGGCCTGAGAGCCCGACCCTCCCGCTACGCGGGAGGGTGATTCAGTTTTGTCATTATTGAATTTTGCATCACATAAAAGCAGCGGGACCTCTTCCGGAGGGAGAGGTGACAAGGGCAGTGAGTCGGGTGAGCATGAGGGAGCTTGTCGCGAAGACCCTCCCCGGGCCTGAGAGCCCGACCCTCCCGCTGCGCGGGAGGGTGATTCAGTTTTGCGAGTGTCGGAGTTTAAATCAATTGAAAACGGCACGACCTCCGGAGGGAGAGGTGACAATGGTTTCAGTTCATCAAGGATCTCACACAATAACCGTACGAGGTCGATGTTGCGCAGCTCGTTGTTGCCGCCGATGTTGTAGGTTTCCCCAATCACACCACGAGTCAACACGGTCTCCAAGACGCGGACGTGATCGACCACGTACAGCCAGTCTCGGACGTTCTCGCCTGCCCCATAAACAGGAATCGACTCACCGGCGAGCGCTTTCAAAATCACCACTGGAATCAGCTTTTCCGGAAACTGATAGGGACCGTAGTTGTTGGAACAGTTGGTAATCAACACCGGCAAGCCGTAGGTGTCGTGCCAAGCGCGGACCAAATGGTCCGATGATGCTTTGCTGGCTGAATAGGGCGAATGGGGATCGTAGGGGGTTGTTTCGCTGAAGGCGGGGTCGTCTGGTCCAAGCGATCCGTAGACTTCGTCAGTGGAGACATGCAGGAACCGGAATGCGTCTCGCTGCTTGCCGCTCAGATTCTGATAATACGTGAGCGAGGCTTGCAGCAGTGTGTAGGTGCCGACGATGTTGGTTTGAATGAATTCGCCAGGGCCGTCAATCGAGCGGTCCACGTGTGATTCGGCGGCCAAATGCATCACGCCGTCGGGTTGGTGCTGATCAAACGCCTGCTGCAACGCTGCTGAGTCGCAAATGTCGGCTTGGATGAACGTGTAACGCGGATCGCCGCTCAGATCCGCTAAGGACTCCAGGTTGCCAGCATAGGTCAACTTGTCCAACGCGATGACCGAATGTTCGGTCTGCTCGATCAGGTAGTGGACCAGGTTGCTGCCGATGAAGCCAGCGGCGCCGGTGATCAGTATCTTCATGGATCTATTTGGTTTGCAAACGGTTAGAGGATTGGAACAGGAGGAAACAAAGGAAACAGAGAGTCTGGTTGCAAATCGGTCTCGGTTCTCTCCGTGATCTCCTGTTCAAACTTTTCCTGATTCACAAACATGCACAGACCGACATTGCTGGTCGCCAGCTAATTGCTTCCCTCGTGCACAGGATTCGGGGCGGGAAAGCATGGCTAGATTTGTGAGCTGCGAATTGTGAGCTAAGTTTTGGACACGCTGAACAGGATCAAAGGAACTGACGGATGGTTGGTGTTTCACCGGTCGCTAACACAGAATCAAACCGATTGTTCGACTCCAAATCTGATGTTGACTCGCGGTTGCCCGCGTAGGTTAGCTTGTCCAAGTCAATGACGCGAGTGATCGGTCTGCTCGATCAGGTAGTGGACCAGGTTGCTGCCAATGAAGCCGGCGGCGCCGGTGATAAGTATTTTCATGGGATGGTTAAGCGATTGAAGATTGGGAAAGACCCTCTCCCGCGGCTGAGACCGCGACCTCTCCCGGAGGGAGAGGTGACTTGTGTGTTGAACTTGCAGAGAGTCTTAAGGATTTTGGGCCGCGGCTGCTTGGCCGTACGCGAACCGAAACATTCTTGCGAATTCCACGGCAAGAAGTTGGATTCGGTCGCTTGCTCTGCTACCTCTGCTTTCTCCTGTTCAGGCGTTCTGGACCGCCTCTTTTTGGGCCAGTTCCAGGTCGTGGTCGACCATCAGTTCGGCTAGCTCTTGGCAACTGGTCGTTCGGTTCCCAACCGAGTTTCTGTTTGGCTTTGCTGGCGTCACCCAGCAACAGATTGACTTCGGTCGGACGGAAATAACGCGGATCGATTTCGACGTACTTGTTCCAGTCCAGATCCAGGTATTCGAAGGTGTAATCGAGGAACTGACGAATCGTTTGCGTTTCACCGGTCGCCAACACGAAATCGTCGGGCTGGTCGTGTTGCAACATCATCCACATGCCTTCGACGTAGTCCTTGGCATAACCCCAGTCGCGTTTGGCGTCCAGGTTGCCCAGGAACAATTTGTCCTGCAGGCCCAGTTTGATTCGGGTCGCGGCCCGCGTGATTTTGCGAGTCACAAATGTCTCGCCGCGGCGGGGCGATTCGTGGTTGAACAGGATCCCGTTGGTCGCGAACAAGTCGTAGGCGTGGCGATAGTTGACGGTTTGATGAAACGCGTAAACCTTGGCACAGGCGTACGGGCTTTGCGGTTGAAACGGAGTCGTTTCCGTTTGCGGTGTTTCGATGACGTCGCCGTACATTTCCGATGACGACGCCTGGTAGACGCGAACCTCTTTTTGCTTGTTCAACTGCCGAGCCGCTTCCAGGACATTCAACGCTCCGATCCCGACGGTTTGGACCGTGTAGGCGGGGGCGTCAAACGAAACCCGGACATGGCTTTGGGCACCCAGGTTGTAAATTTCGTCCGGCCGGACATCCAAGCACCAGGTTGGTCAGATTTTGGCCGTCGGTCAGGTCGCCATAGTGCAGGAACAGCTTGGCTTCCGGCTTCGTGGGGATCGCGGTAGATATGGTCGATCCGGTCGGTATTGAACGTACTGCTGCGGCGAACAATGCCGTGGACTTCGTAGCCCTTGGCGAGCAACAGTTCGGCCAGGTACGAACCGTCTTGTCCGGTGATGCCGGTGATCAGTGCTTTTTTGGTGGTGGTCATTTCATTAGTTGGGCGTGGTTAGGATGTTTTTACTGGAACGTTAAGTTGCTTGTTTGACGAATCGACTCGCGTTGCCAGAAACGAAATTAGACAGGATTAACGGGATGGTCAGGATGAAGAATCGCGGTGCAGGAAACCCTCTCCCGGAGGGCATGGGTATCTACACAGCTCATTTCACCCTCCTTGGGAGGTCGTGCAGTTCATTTTCACCCTCCCGCAAGCGGGCGGGTGAAACGCCGGGATTTGCCGTAAGAAAATCGGCTACGGCGTTGCCCGGAGGGAGAGGTGATATGACTAGGCTTCACGTAGCACTCCTTGATCGGTCTCTTGCAAAAAGTCTTGGTAGGTCATTTTCAGACCGGTTTCCAAATCGATCTTGGCCCGCCAGCCGGTATCGTGCATTCGTGTCATGTCGGTCCGTTTGACCGGGGTTCCGTCCGGCTTGCTGGGATCGGTGGTGATCTTGCCTTGGAACCCGACCACGCGGGCGATCGTCTGCGCCAATTCCAGAATCGTCACATCCGTGCCGGTGCCAACATTGACCAGGTTCGGGCGGGTCTTGCAGCTGCAACAGATGCAGTAACGCCGCTGGCCAAGTCATCGACATGCAGGAACTCGCGGCGCGGTTGCCCGCTGCCCCAAATCGACAACTTCCGCCGCATCTGCCAGCTTCGCTTCATGGAACCGGCGAATCAACGCCGGCAGCACGTGTGAATTCTCAGGGTGATAGTTGTCGCCGCTGCCGTATAAATTGGTCGGCATCGCCGAATGAAATAGCCGACCGTACTGCGATCGGTAAAACTGACAGAGCTTAAGACCGGCGATTTTTGCCAGCGCGTAGGCTTCGTTGGTCGGTTCCAACGGACCGGTCAACAGGCAATCTTCTTGCATGGGTTGGGGAGCGAGACGCGGGTAGATACAGGTGCTGCCCAGGAACAAGAATCGCTCGGTATCGCATTGATGGGCCGCGTGGATCGAGTTGGCAGCCATGATCAGATTGTCGTAGATGAATTGCGCGGGATAGGTATGGTTGGCATGGATTCCACCCACCTTGGCCGCCGCAAAGACAACGACCTGAGGCCGTTGTTCGGCAAAGAATTGATTGACCGCTTGTTGGTTGCACAGATCAAGTTCGGACCGCGTCCGCAAAATCAAGTTTTGGGCACCGGCAGATTCCAAAGCGCGGACCAGTGCTTTCCCGACCATCCCGCGGTGTCCGGCGACGTAGATTGATTTCTGGTTCAAGTCCATTGCTAGGGTTGTGTCAACTTTTGGCATTGGGGTGGCTGGGGTCTGAATGTGAGGTGAACGAACATTCCGCCCCCAGCTGGGCTGCGTTGGTTTTCAGGGTAATGGGGGCTCGCTGACGCGCTTTGAAGTGGCGGCTTTGGCCGGTAAGGTCGAGCTTAGAATGGCAATTCCCGTCAAAGAAAAAATCACGCAAGCTTCGCTCTCCCGCGGGGCATTGGTATCTACACATCTTTCACCTCCCCCCGGAGGTCGTGCAGTTGCTAAGTCGCTAAATATCAAGCATTTCAACACTCTCCCTCCGGGAGAGTCGAGCCTAAGCGAGGAGAGGGGTTTTCCAAGTCAGCCCCTCCCCGGCCGTTTGCCCGTCCGACCCTCCCGAGGGAGGGTAAAAATGAACTGCACGACCCTCCCGAAGGAGGGTGATTTGCAATGCTTCCGATTTGTGTAGATACCAATGCACCAAGGAGGGTAAAAATGAACTGCACGACCCTCCCCGCCGGGAGGTGAAATTGTATCGCTAAAACTTGTGTAGATACCAATGCACCGAGGAGGGTAAATAAAAACGCACTACCTCTGCGCGGGAGGGTGAATGAAAAGCGCAACTTCAAAACTGACGCTCCGCCACCAGGCACCCGCAGGTAATGTTTGAACTTGCAAGTGCCCTCAGCGGAACGTGCGGGACAAAGGTCTGTTTGGTCGACTCCGCTAGTGTGCTGGCGACGATCATTTGTCTGGTTGAAAGAGGATCGAATCCTCGGACAGTCCTTCGAGTGCTTCTCGTTCCTTGGCAGCAATTTCGTCAATGATTCGGTCGAAACCGTTTGTCATCGGGAAACTGCTGACGCGCGCGTCTGGCGGCAACTCTGGCAGCGGAGTTCTGTCCACTTTCACGCAGTCGTTGAACGTAACTGAGATGCAACTTCGAATTCGCCGGCGTCAATTCGATCGCGGTCACCAGCTGTTGGAAGGCAACATCCATGTCTTTCAGCTGATAGGCAATATCAGCTGCCAGCCGATGGCAATCGGATTTCTGTTTCTTGGTTTCACAATCCTCACAGTCAATCTCGACCGTGGCGCGTTGCAGGACTTCGTCCGTGGCGGTTCCCCGTTCGATCATACGTCGGGTGATGCGGCGAAACACTGTCGAATCGGAGGGCAACACCGCAAGCAAGTCGATGTCCGACCGCTCCTGGACCAAATCCAAAATTCGCAGAGCACGGCTTGGGTCAAGTTCCAAAACGCTCCGCCAGAGGTTGGTCGCCAGATCAACATCACCGGCCACGGCCGCATGGCTGCCCAGGCGTTCTAAAATCAGCGGATTGCCTTGGTAGATCTCGGCCAGTTGGGCGATCGCTTGCTCCGATCGCGTTTGATCTTGATGGATGAAATCCAAGTAGATTTGCCAGGCTCGCGCTTCCATCCCCAACGGCAATCGCCGCAGTGACTGGGCCGAGAGATCCAAAACCGATTGATACAAATCGCCGGCCGGTTCAGGTGATGATGCCAGCGACGACGGATTCGACGCTTGGTCACGCGAGTTTTGATTCAGACCTGCATACCAGTTGGTCCGACGCCTCATCAGATCTGTATCTTGATAGGCTGCTTGGGCTTGGCTGGCCGATTGCGGATTCGTGGCCGTCGCTTCCACCAATCGCGCTTGCGCGTATTCGACTTTGGACAATAAATCGAGTGTCACGGGCGAACGATCCCAGCCTGGTGTTGATCGCAGCTTGGTGGCCAGTTGGGAGAGTCTTTCGGGATCGTTTTGCGCCCCATCCAAAGTTGCGGCCGTCTGTTTGGCAGCCGATTCAAGATGCGCATCGCTGCCCAGCCGGTTGGTTGCCAAACACGTCAGCAGAATCACCAGACCGGCAAGTCCGCCACTCCAGAAAGTCGCATACTTGGATGAAAACAGATCCCGTTTGCCATCGACGACATTTAGGCCAGCGGCGGTTGCCCGCGCGAGCGTTGCCGAGACGTAGACAGCCACGGCAATCAGATTGCTGGGAATGATCAGACCGAAATCAAAAAATTGTGAGACCAACAAGACACCGACCATAAACCAACCGGCCACACGTAATCCATGGTCGATGGGGTCAACCGAGTGATTCATGCGAAGCAGCGTGCGGATCATCAACCAGAAGATCAGGACCGTGAAGATCAGACCGGGCAAGCCTTGTTCGACAAGCAGTTCCAGCCACAAATTGTCGGCATGATGAAACCACTTGTCAGACCCGGCGTGTTGATAGGGCAGGTAGGCATAGGCATAGCTTCCCAACCCCGATCCAGCGGGGAAATAGGCTTTTGCCGTTTGCATCCCATCTTGCCAATGGGGAAATCGAGCGTCGCGCAAGAGTGTCGATGTGTCGTCGCCGGAAAATATCTCCAGCCGCTGGATGCTTTGCATGTCCAGGTTCAGTGGAATCAGCAAAATCGCCACGCAGACCAGAATTGCCAGTCCGACCACGGGCACGGTTTTCGATCCCCGCTGTTGGCGAACCCAGCCCAGGGCCAACAAGCTGCCAACCACCAACGCCGCCAAGCCGCCCCGCGATCCGCAGACCAGCAGGCCGCACAGACAAAGTGCTGCGCTAATGACACCGACGATGGATGCTCGGTCGTTAAGCAGCGACAGCAGCTCACCGATTTCAAAATCTTTGTCGTCGACTTCCATGCCTGTCAGCGCCGCCAATCGCCAAGCCAACAAGCCCAAACTGGCTGCTAACCCGATGTTCATCAACAGCGCCGCATTGTTGCGGTTGACAAAACAACCAAACGAAGTCGAGCTCAGCTGGGCCCCGAAAACTTGCATTTCCGGATAGACCTGACGGGCAATCCCGAAGCACGCATGCAAGGCGGCGCCGATCGCCAAAACGTTCAGCAGCATGCCGATTTTCGCGCACGATACGAACACCTGGGTGGCCGTCCAAACGACACACACCACCAGCATCATCGCGGCTACGGAATGAGCTGATTGTGCGGGATCGATGGAGATCGGAAAGAAAGTTGGCACACCCTCGGCACCGAGCAGAGGCTCGATCCAGTCACGATAAGCGAGCTTCGATCCACGGCTGAGCAAGCCAACCAGCCCGGCAAACATCGGTACGGTTTGCAGCCAGGCGAAGCCGCACCATAACAGTAGGATCAGAACGGGGTAGTGTTGTCGCGACAAGCCGGCGGAATCAGCCAAAAACAGACTGGGAATCGCCAGCAACGCGGCGGCCAGAATCGCTAGTGCTGCGACGTATTGAGTCCACCAGAGGACACCCCCGAAGTCGGCGGCGACCACAATCGGCAGCACAGCCAATAGCGAGGCTGAAACCCAGACTGAGATCTTACTGAGCAGGAGCAGCTGCTTCACGGTTGGGTCATTCGATTTGTCAGGCGATGCATTTCATTGATCCGTCGTCGGTTCCGTTGCCATACGCTGTTGCGTGCAGAAAGGGCGGACTTGGTAGCGGAAGGGGAGGATATATTCATGCTTGAGGAAGAGGTGCTTTGAATCAACCGCACTAGCTGTCTCGGGGCCTGATCGCCGCACCCTCCCAGAGGGTTGGTGTCTAAATATCTCAAATTCACCCTCCCCGGAGACTTACAAGTCAGCTTCCGACCCTCCCGAAGAGGTCGTGCAGTTCTAGTCGCTAAATATCAAGCATTTGCAACACTCTCCCTCCGGGAGAGTCGAGGCTAAGCGCAGGAGAGGGGCTTTCCATGGTAAACCCCTCCCCGCGTTTAGCCCGTCCGACTCTCCCGGAGGGAGGTGTAAAATGCTTGATATTTAGCGACTCAGCACTGCACGACCTCCGAAGGAGGGTGATTTCCTACTGTGGATAGTTGTGCGGACACCAAAGCTCGTTCAGCGCGGACTTCGTCCCCGTCGGTGACAACAAGTCCCGGTTTGGCTGGCAATTCGCCGATAAGAATGATCGATATTCAGAGTCGTGGCAAGGATTGGTGAAACGTGACGGGTTCATTGGATTTGCGATACTCTTTCACGCTACTCTTCGCTTTCTTCGCGATTGCCAGCGTCACCTCTCCCTCTGGGCATTGGTGTCTACACAAGTAGGAGGACTAAAAGAACACTTCAGACTCCCCTCTCCCCACGATGCTTGGCGAGTCAAACTCGCCAAGCATCGTGGGGAGAGGGGTTGGGGGTGAGGGGCTCACGATCCGTTTTCGCGTCGTTCTTTCACGGCGTTCTCAATCTCGGCCCGCACCGCACTTCGATTCTGCGTCACGCGGAATCCGGCGATTCGAAGCACCTTATATCCTTCGTCGTGTAGGTAGCGATCCCTTCGCTTATCCCGTCGTTGTCCTTCCGCTGATAAATGATCTTTTCCATCGACCTCGACAACCAGTCTCAACTTCAAACAAACAAAGTCTACTGTGTAAATTCCAATCGGGTGCTCGCGGCGGAACTTTGCCTTGGCCAGACGACGGTTTCGTAACAGCTCCCAAACGTCTCGGGCAAACTCATTGGCTTGCCTGCGTTGTTCTCGCGCAAATCGATGCGTTCCGATTGTCTGGTTTTACTTTGATTTTGGGCCATCACAGTCCATTGTAGGCCCCTCACCCCCAACCTGGCCTGACGATAAGGGATTCGCTTTGGAGTTCTGGAGAAATTTAGAGACGAAACGTTGCCCGAAGTTCTGGCTCCCTTCTCCCCCACGCTTCGTGGGGGAGAAGGGCTGGGGATGAGGGGGTCGGAAGTTGGGTTTGTCGTGAATTCCAATGCAAACCGTTGCGGCGCGAGCCCCTCACCCCCGACCCCTCTCCCCGAAGCGGGGCGAGGGGAGCCAGTATGGATCGGGTTCGATTACGGCGTACCACTTTACTTTTCGTCACCCCCCTTCCCCGCCCACTCAGGAAAGCACCACTTTCGTGAGTGGGCGGGGAGGGGCAGGCAAATTTCTCAAAAACTTGTGTATGCATCAATTTCTTTAGGTGACTTTGTTGCCAGACTGGCGTGGTCTGTCTTAGCCATGACCGAGTTGTTCTAAATCGGCTTGGACCATTAAGCGGGCCAGTTCGGGTAGCTTTGTTTTGGCTTGCCAGTCGAGTACCGATTTGGCTTTGGAGGGGTCTCCGACGAGCCGACCAACTTCGGCGGGACGGACGTAGCGGTTGTCTGTATCGACATAGTGATGCCAATCCAACCCAACTGACTCGAATGCTGCGGCCAGAAAGTCGCGGACGCTATGAGCTTGACCGGTGGCAATCACAAAATCTGTTGGCTCTGGCTGTTGCAACATTCGCCACATCGCGTTAACATATTCCGGGGCATAACCCCAGTCTCGTTGAGAATCGATTGCTCCCAGTTGCAATCGATCCTGGGCGCCGGTTGAGATGGCGGCAGCGGCACGAGTGATCTTGCGAGTCACAAAAGACTCACCGCGGCGCGGCGATTCGTGGTTGTAACAGATGGCGTTGCAGGCGAACAAATCGAACGATTCGCGGTACAGGCTTACCATTTGGGTGGCAAACGCTTTGGCGATTCCATAGGGCGTCACGGGACAGACTGGCGTCGCTTCGTTTTGTGGTGCTGTGTCCGGACGTCCAAAGATCTCACTGCTGCTGATGTGCAATAATTTGGGACGGTTGTCGAGATCCCGCACGATTTCCAGCAGTTTCAACGTGCCCATGGCAGTGAATTGGCAGGTCGTTTCCGGGATTTCGAAACTGGCACCGACGTGGCTCTGTCCGGCCAGATGGTACAGTTCGTCCGGTTGCGTCTTCAACAGGATTCGCCGAATGGTCGTCGCGTCGTCCAGGTCGGCGTAGTGCAGGAACAGCGTCCGATTGTAGATGTCTTTGTTGTGGAACAGCGAATCGAGACGACTACGTACTGTCGAACTGCTGCGGCGGACCAGCCCGTGAACTGTATATCCCTTGGACAGTAACAGTTCGGTCAAATAGGAACCATCCTGGCCGGTGATCCCGGTGATCAATGCGGTGCTGATCAATGCGGAGTTGATCAATGTAGTGCTAACGTTGTTCGATCGCGGGTTGGGTTAACAGTCAACCGATAAGCCGAGCTAGCGCAAGCACTCGTTCAAGAGCTTGGAAAACTGGGTGACAACGACTTTACGATCAAACTGTTCGCAGGCCACCCGGCGCGCCCGCTCTCCTGCTGCTAGCCTGGCCGCCGAATCGGTCGCGGCATCGGCGACCGCTTGGGCGATCGCTTCGGAATCACCTGGGTCGCAACACCAACCCAATTCGTTGTCACGGACGGTTTGGCAGAGATCCGTGGCACGATCCGCAATCGCCAGCACGGGGCGACCGGCGGCCAGGATTCCATACAGCTTGCTGGGGCATAAGCAACCGGTGATATTCTCGTGCATGGAAACGACATGTAAATCCGCAGCCGAAAGGCTTTCCGCTAATTCTTCGCGCGGTTGGTAGGGAAGAAAACGGACTCGGTCGTTCGGAGATTCGCTGGTGATCGATTGCAAATCTTGTTTGGCCGCTCCGTCGCCGACCAGCAATAGAACGGCGTTGGCGGGCCAGTGGGGATTTCGGGTGGCTTGCACCAATACCTCTAGTCGCTGTGTCAATCCCATGTTACCGCTATGCATGACGACAAACCGATCATCAAGCTGCTGACGAACAAGAAATGGATTCTGCTCGCGATCCAAGGGGCGAATCAGATCACAATCAGACCAATTCGGAATCACGGAGATTTTACTGGCGTCAAGCGACCACGGCGCCGTTGCAGGCGATCTTGCATGCAGCGGCCGAGGACCACGATGCGGTCGGCTGACGAATAGGCTGCGCGAAGCCGGGATCGGATTTGGTTCGTTAGCCAACCGGAGCTTACTTTTTCAATTTCTTCGGCGACGTCCGGATAAATATCTTGGAGGTAGCTGACGAATTTGCAGCCGACGCGGCGGCAATGCTTGGCAGCGACGATCGGCAACAAGAATGGATCGGTTTCGCAAATCACAACGTCGGCCGGGATCCGATTCCCGCGCAGGTATCGGGCTGCTGCCAGAGTAAAGGAGACCAAGTTGATCAACCGGCCGGCGGGAACGCGTTTGGCGAATTGACGGTGTTTGAGCCGATGAATGGTGACGCCGTCACGACATTCGATTCCCGATCGCTGGTAATCGTCGACTCGCGGACTATTCGGTTGCCCACACACAACGTGGACATCAAAGGATATGGCGAGATGCTCGCACAGGTCTTCTAATAGTTGCCCGGTTGCTTCGGTGTCTGGCCAAAAGCTGCGATTGAGGATGACGATACGGGGTTTGGCAGAAGTCATGAAGCGTCGTGGCGACCAACCGGTCTATCCAACAACCTCGAGCTGGCAATCGTCCAATTTGACGCTGACGCCTTGTTCCATGAAGCGGACCGATACCAACAATCGCGTCTCGTGCTCGCGGCGCAAAATCACACCCTCGTAGCCGGCAAAGGCACCGCTGCGCACGCGAACCTGTTGCCCGACCTGTAAACGGCTTTCGATCGATAGGGGGACGCCCATGTCGATCAAGTCGCGAACCTGTCGGAGGTCATGGACCAATGTTTCGACGTCGGTGATTTCGGTCGCCTTTTGAACGCAGCCAGTACAGACCGCCTGGTAGCGCGCATCGTCGTCGCCGCACAGAAAGACGTAATTGTTGAACAGCGGCGACGTAAGTCGTGCGAATCCGTCCGGAGGGAGACCGGCGGCGGTGTGCGATTTGTGGCGCGTCGTGTGGTAACCCAAGCTTGCGAAGGTGCCGCATCAATTGCTTTTCTTGACGCGATTTTGTGTACAGCAGCCACCAACGGTCCAACATCACGTCGGTCCGATCAAGTAGATCGGTTGGATGACAGTCGGGTTCGGGTGGCAGGATAGGCAAAGTGGTTCAAGTCGTTAATGGTAAACAAGTCATGGTCCGCGACGGCGTCGTCAACAGCGTGCGGGTCAGCAAGGCTTGATCGGCGCGGACTTCGTCCCCTTGGGTGGCAGGCACCCATGGCGATTCAAGTGGTCATGTTTGTCGGGCCCCATTTTCCAAACGGATTCGTGTGCGATGTTTGGAGCCGCGGTTTGCATCGCTATCGCAGGAACGCCTCAGGATGATCGACCTGGATCGTGAGGCCAAGGAGATCCCTGTCAATCCGGCCCAGAATCAATGAGTTGACATTCGGTTGTGCAGGCTTGAACGGTTGCATTGGGGATGAGGAGGTCGTGCGGTTTTCAAGTCGTTTACACCAAGGATTTGCCTCCCCGGGGAGAGTCGAGCCTCGAGGTGAGGGGCTTTTAACGCGGCCGTTCAAACGTCCGACCCTCCCCAAAGACATTGGTTTCTACACAAATCGGAAACATTGCAATTCACCCTCCTTCGGGAGGGTCGGAAAGGAGCGTCAGCGCGTTTCCGGGGAGGGGTCCATTCGAATTCAGCCGCCACCAACTTCACCAGATCCCCTCCCCGAAGACTCGTTCCTCGTCTTCGACCCTCCCCAAGGCATTGGTGTCTACACAAATCGGAAGCATTGCAAATCACCCTCCTTCGGGCATTGGTGTCTACACATCTTTCACCTCCCCCCCGGGGAGGTCGGACGCGGAAGCGGCCGGGTGGGGCCAAGGCACGTTTGGATCGTGTTTACTCAGCATGCCCCCAAGGTTTTGGGACCGTGCTTGATGCGTAAAAGGGATACCCATGTGGGATGCAATGGCGATCAAGACGGACTCGACATCCCGCAGCACGTCTTCGTTGGTGAACCGAACCACTTTCCAGCCTTGGCTCGTGAGGTACTGCTGACGCTTCAGGTCCTGTTGCGGTACTGAATCGTGGTAGCCGCCATCCAATTCAATGACAAGTCGCTGTGAAACAGATGCAAAGTCAGCAAAGAAGGGCCCAATCGGATGTTGACGGCGAAACTTCATTTCACACAACTGTTTTCCACGTAAGACGCTCCACAATAGACCTTCGGCCGGTGTCTGTTCTGTACGGAGCGACTTGGCTCGCTGCGTTATTTTCGGCGTCTGTCGTTTCATTGGTGTGTTTCTGGTCATCACCCGGAGTCTCCCCCACCCGGCCGCCACGGCGTCCGACCTCCCCGCCGGGGAGGTGAAATTTTACCGGCTAAAACTTGTGTAGATACCAATGCCCCAAGGAGGGTGAAATGAGATGTGTAGACACCAATGCCCTCCGGGAGAGTCGAGCCTAAGCGAGGAGAGGGGTTTTCCAAGTCAGCCCCTCCCCGGCCGTTTGCCCGTCCGACCCTCCCGAGGGAGGGTAAAAATGAACTGCACGACCTCCAAGAAGGGTGAAATGAGATGTGTAGATACCAATGCCCAAAGGAGAATGTACGACCTAAGGGCTGGGGCCGCAAATCGGCGGTCAGACCGTCTTCATCGACTTGACTGAGGGTGGCTGGTGGTCCGCACACCGCCAGAGTCGGGCCGCAAATCGGCCGGTCGAAACACTTGTCACCCTACTATCCCTGATTCGCGGTGGCCGGTTCCTGCTCCACAGGGATGCTTTCGACGTCAACAGGCTCCATTGCACGCAGACTCTGAAGCCGTAACGAGCGAGCCGGTTTGGCGGCCTTCGCGCAGGGCCGTGGCCGATTCCAAATCAGCAACGATCCGGCTGATCTGTGGGACTAAATCAACCAGGTGGTCACTGATTTCGGAAATGGCGTCGTAGGATCTGGCGTCGATCGCGGGCGCGATCAGCTCCAGGCGACCAATCTGCACCTCGATACCGGCTCGTGAAGCGAACAACGGGACTTGCAGCCGAATCGACGTATCTTTTTCCGGCAGTCGAATACTCTGCCAATTTGCGTGATAGCCTTCGTGCAGCCAGGACATGTTTAAATCGATCTTTACCCCCGCGAAACCTCGAGACTCGGCAAAGTTGACCAAAGGTTCCCAAATCGTATCCCAGGGACCGTTACCTTGCAGGGAAACACAACGATGGTGCTTTTCAGAATGGCGGAACTCGGGTGGCATGGTCAGCGAACGGGCAAAATGGGCCGCTCTTCCAATGACTAGCGTCGCTTCGGCGTGTCCAAAGGATCGTGTGAAGATCAAAAAGCCGACTGCTGCCATGACGCCGACAGCCGACAGCCATGGCTGCTTCAGGTAGACCGATAGCACCGCCAATGAAGTCGTGGTGAAACAGACAGCCGCGATAACGTATAGCATGCCGATGGGACCATATTTTTCACGCAGCAGGTGGTGCAGGTGGGCTCGGTCAGCGGCATAAATGCTTCGCCCGGTTAGCCAACGCCGCAGAATCGCTGCCGTCGAATCGAACAAGGGAATCGCCAGGATCGCCACTGGAGCAGCTGATAGCACCGTCGACTCTTTAACATTGCTCCAGACGGCCAACACGCCAATGAACAGTCCGATCATCATGCTGCCCGAATCGCCCAAATAGATCGTGGCCGGTGGACGATTGAAGATCAAAAAACCTAACAAAGCCGCGGCGATCGCAAACCCGACCGTGGCGTTGAGCGGATCGTTTGACAGTACACTTAAAGCACCAAAACCAACGCAAATTATCGAACCAGCGGTCGTGGCAACACCGTCGGCACCGTCAATCAAGTTCAACGCATTCACAGCAATTAACAGCCACAGGATGCTGATCGGATAGGCGAACACCCCAAGCGGTACGTCGATACCAAACAAGCCAATTTGGTCGATCACCGTACCGCTGCCGACCATGGCGGCGATGATCAGGCATTGCAGCAATAGCTTCTGTCTTCCCCGCAGTGCCCAAACATCGTCAATGAATCCAACCAGCAGGATCGCGATTGCCGACGCAAACAGGACATACCATTGGTTGGTTACGTCACCGAGCAAGCCACCAAAGAATTGTCGATCGATCAGAATCGTGGCAAAAAACGCGATTGCAAATGCGGCAAAAACGGCAATGCCGCCACCCAGGGCGATTGGAGCTGTGTGAAGTTTGCGATCGCTATCGGGGTGGTCAACGATGCCAAGTAAATGGGCGAGAGATCGACCCGTTGGTACCAGCAACAAAGCCGCCAGAAAAGCAATCAGTATGCAGATGGAAAACAACCAAAGCATCGATGCAGCCTGTAGATAAGAACGTTTGAGATAAGCGGCCCAAGGAACTTGATTGGACCCGAATGATGCGTGCAGAATGGCCGAGCCAGCTGCTTCTGTAACAATTGGTATCAGTATAGAAGTCACCATTTTGGGTAGAACCGGCGTTTTCGGGAATTTCAAAAGAATTTCCCGTAAGCGCAGGAATAACCGGTAACCCCTAAGCTCCCAGCAACGTCGGGCGTTGTCCTGAACAGGACACTACAGATTCGGGGCCTTTCGATTGGCTGATTGGCTGGTTTCGAGCATCAGTTTTGAAGCTGCGCTTTTCATTCACCCTCCCGGGCAGCAGGTCGTGCGGTTCTATTTACCCTGCTTGTGGGAGGGTCGGACGTTTGAACGGCCGGGGAGGGTTCCGCGCGCCTGCTCCGGCCCTGCGAGGCCGACACTCTCAGAGGGCATTGGTATCTAGAGACTCTTTCACCTCTCCGGCGGGCAACGCCGTAGTCGATTTTCTTGCGGCAAATTCCAGCATTTCACCCTCTCGCTTGTGGGAGGGTCGGACGTTTGAACGGCCGGGGAGGCATGTTCCGCCCACCTCGCTCCAGGCACGCAATGGCGTGGGCCGGCACTTGACTCCTCAGAGGGCATTCCGGTATGCTAGAGACTCTTTGTGCAATCATCAGACGGACTGACATCCCGCAGTACGTCTTCGTTGGTGAACCGAACCACTTTCCAGCCTTCGCTCGTGAGGTACTGCTGACGCTTCAGGTCCTGTTGCGGTACTGAATCGTGGTAGCCGCCATCCAATTCAATGACAAGTCGCTGTGAAACAGATGCAAAGTACAAGAGGGCCCCATCGGATGTTGACGGCGAAACTTCATTTCACACAACTGTTTTCCACGTAAGACGCTCCACAGAGACCTTCGGCCGGTGTCGTTCTGTACGGAGCGACTTGGCTCGCTGCGTTATTTTCGGCGTCTGTCGTTTCATTGGTGTGTTTCTGGTCATCACCCGGAGTCTCCCCCACCCGGCCGCCACGGCGTCCGACCTCCCCGGGGGAGGTGAAATTTTACCGGCTAAAACTTGTGTAGATACCAATGCCTTCCGGGAGAGTCGAGCCTAAGCGAGGAGAGGGGTTTTCCATGTCAGCCCCTCCCCGGCCGTTTGCCCGTCCGACCCTCCCGAGGGAGGGTAAAAATGAACTGCACGACCTCCCAAGGAGGGTGAAATGAGATGTGTCGATAACAATGCCCCCAGGGAGAGTGAAGGTTGCGTGATTTGTTTTTTGACGAGAATCGCCGAATGAATCACGACCTTTCCGGTAAAAATCGCAACTTCAAAAAGCCTCAGCGAGCCCCCAGCAGGGCTGGCCATCGACGGTGGGCTTGCTGTCGCTCGACCTCCCGTCACCCAAACAAACCCCGGGCCAGCAACGACTTAAACACGGCACGAGCTCCGTGGAAAAGAGGCTGAAGAAACTCACGATCTCTGCTGCGTGTGGGTCCGGAATCTCAGCAGCGAGCTGTTTGATCGAGGCTGCACAAACTCTTTTGGCGGCGGAATTATCGGTACAGCCCGACTTTCCGTTACTTTCGTTCAATTCGGAACGGCGGTTTGGCGATAACTAAGGCTGAGCGACGTGCTTTACCGGTACGACCCGCAAAAGTTGTATCACCGACACCGAATGCCGCGGTAGCCAAGGGGGGCGAGATGGCGATTGGTTTTAAAAGCGCCAAAGACGCACCAAATCAAAGCGATTACGATCATCCAATCCAACACAATGGATCATTGGCGGTCAAACGACGGCGGAGAAGCTCCGCCGCCAGGCGCCTGTTGATGATGGGTTGTCTCGGGCTTTCCGCCATCGGAATGACCGGCTGTACGATCGGATCAGGCGCCTACAGCAGCCTGACCGATTGTGATTGCATTGATGACTTCATGCTTGGGTATCGCAACCGGGCGATGGCGGAAAAAGCTTGGCATTGCCGTAAGCCTTGCATCCCCAATCGGCAATACACCAAAGAGTTCAAGGATGGTTTCATCGCGGGCTACATGGACATTGCAGCGGGTGGCAACGGGTGTACACCAGCGATGGCACCCTCTTCCTTTTGGGGTTTTCAATACCAGACAGCGAGCGGTCACCAGGCCATCAACGCTTGGTTCGCGGGGTTCCCGCAAGGCGTCAAAGCAGCCGAACAAGATGGCGTCGGTCACTGGCATTCGATTGGGATGAGTCGCTACCAACGACCTGCACCCCTGCCGGCGGCCTATGCTCCGGTAGCGGTTCCTGAGGATGGCGAACCGGAAGTATCGAATCCGTTCTATTCGGATCAAGAAATGATTCCGACCCCGGATCCGGAGACTGCCGAGGAGTGGGAAGACAGCGGAATCGAATTCCAAGAGATCATGCCAGGCAATATCGATCCAATGGAGATTCCGGCATCACCGGACGAGGCAGATTCTGTTTTTGATGGGCTGTTCCCTCCGGTCAGCGTTGAAGACACCGACTTTTCGGCAACCAGCCCAGACGAGGTGATTGCCGAAGGTTCCTTATCGGATGCCGACGACGAGAGTCTGCCATTCAGTTTCGAATAGACGAAACGGTCCCGACAAAAGTGGGCCCAGTCGATCCAAATCAACCATTGGTCAATAGAAGAGAGAGCTTCAGGGATGACAACGCAACCTTCAACAGGCAAACAGGGGCTCACAGTGCTCCGTGCCACAGCGACCCTGTTCGCTGCCGGTCTGTTCGTTGCAACCTTTACCGGGTGTGCGGCGATAACCCAACCGATCAATGGGGTTCCAGCCAATCGATTGCCACCGGAATTCTTTCCGGAGCCGCAGGAGCTGACTTGGTGCCGGTCGACGTTTCACTGCTGTCGATCGAGCCACCGCGTGACTATGAGCTGGGGCCGGGCGACATCCTAGGTGTCTACATCGAAGGCGTGTTGCCCTTCAATTCGCCAGACGAACCACCCGTTCCGCCACCGGTCAACTTCCCTCCGGAAGAAGCGCCTTGCCACCATCGATCGGTTTCCCGATCGCGGTGCAGGACGACGGCACACTGTCGCTGCCATTGATCGAACCTTTGGATGTGGATGGATTGACGCTGGACCAAGTACGCGATGCGATTCGCGATGCTTACATCGACGAAGATATCCTGCGTCCGGAAAAGGCACGTCCAATCGTCACCATCATCAAGGAACGAACCTACGAAGTGATCGTGATCCGCGAGGACGGTGGACCAACAATGGTAACCAAGGATTGCTAGGTCAGAATCTGGGTGCCCGGTTCTTGACTGGTGGTAGCGACCTGAGCGCGACTGGTGGCCTGGTCAAGCTGCCGGCCTATCAAAACGATATTTTGCATGCTCTGGTCGAAACCGGCGGCCTGCCCGGTGTGAACGCCAAGAACGAAGTCCTGGTGCTGCGGGCGACTCGCGCCGACCAACGAAAGCGGGCCCAGTTCTTGCAGCAATGGTACGCCCAACAGGAACGAGCGAGTGTGGACCCTTGCTATTGTCCGCCCGAATTGCCCGACGATCCGTCGATCCTGCGGATCCCGCTACGCGTCAAGCCAGGTGTGATTCCCGATATCCCCGAATCGCAAGTCGTGCTGCAAACCGGCGACATCGTTTACATCGAATCACGTGAAACGGAAGTCTTCTACACCGGCGGCCAGCTCAGAGGTGGACAATTCCCACTCCCGCGTGACTACGATTTGGACGCGCTTGGTGCCATCGCATTGGCGGGGGGAGCGGTAGGCGGCGGTGCACAAGGCTTTGGAGTCAACATTGGGGGTTCAGCACAGGGCGTTCCACCTGGAGCACTTTACATCCTTCGCCAAACGCCATGCAATGGACAAGTTGCGATCAAAGTTGATCTGGCGAAAGCGATCAACGATCCGCGATCACGTCCATTGATCCAACCTGGCGACACGCTGATTTTGCAGTACACGGCGGAAGAAGAGTTGATCAACTTCGGCCTCAGCACGTTCTTTACCTTCGGCATCCGGGAATTGTTCCGAAACAACTAAAGCGAAGAACGAATCACATCAAGCTACCTTGGCCACGCCCATTTCAAAATGGGCGTGGCTTTTCTTATGGACCAGTTGCAAACTTGATCGTGCCGCGAGGCCTCGTTAGTAGATGTAGGCCAGGACTTGTCCTGGCAACTCCTGCCAAATTCGCTCTGCCAGGACACGTCCTGGCCTACGAAAAACGAAAAAATGCTTCGGCCGCCGGCAATCATCGATGGCAAACAACTTCGCTGCTTTCAGGAACACTCGCGACCATCTTCAGCGAGTCGCACGCCAGCGTTGAAGAATCCGCGGTTCGATCAGCGCACAAAAAAACGAGAGATTCCGGCCACGTCGATCGATGCAAGCTTTGCAATGCATTCCATCCATCAACTACGAATCTCTCGCTGCCATGGTTGTAAAGTTTTGCGCGTGTGCGTCAAGTGGGATTTGCCGCGGTCGCAGTGTGGAGTGCACCGCGCGTTTGTCAAAGTAGCCAGCTCGCTCCGCCGAGCTGTAGCCCGACCAGGGACGATTGATCTTTGTGCTACGGGTGCCGCACGTTTCGCCAGTGTTTTTCGATACGCCACAAACTTTTACCGAAGCAGAATTTCTAGGTCGGGCACCGTTTCAACGGAGCGCGACGGTTACTGTGCCGTCGCAGTGACAAACCACAAGGTGCACTCGCAGTGTGTTGAATTGAATTCGCAACTACACTAAGGATTGACCAATGCTACTGCGATTCCGATGCAAACAACGATTCAAGTCAGTTCCGATCACCACTACTACTTTGTCACGGGCAAGTTAGCCAGCGTGGCGATGCATGAAATCGTTGGACAACTGGCCAAGCAATATCAGTTCACGTACACGATTGGCGTGATGCCAATTACCGTCGCTGCCTTGATGACACCGCGTTGGCTACGCCGGCATTTGGACGTTCCCGCTGCAGCGACGCATCTGATCGTTCCCGGGCATTGTGACTCGGGCTTGGATGAATTGTCCGAGGCAGCCAAGGTACCCGTCGTCTTGGGGCCCAAAGACTGTCGTGACCTGGCGATCTTGTTCGGTGCCGATCGAGCGCAAGCTGAACTGGATCAGTACAGCATCGAAATCATTGCGGAGATCAATCATGCGACAAGGCGATCTGTGGCCGAAGTCGCCGCCGAAGCGAAACAACTTGCTGACGATGGTGCCGATGTGATTGATTTCGGCTGCGACCCATCCAGCCCTTGCCTGCACGTCGCCGATTACATCGCGGCGTTGATCGACGGCGGACATCGTGTATCGGTCGACTCTTTTGATACCCGCGAAATCACCGCCGCAACCAAAGCGGGTGCCGAATTGGTGCTGTCGGTGAATTCGGCCAATCGTGATGCGGCCGCCGATTGGGGTTGCGAAGTCGTTGTGATCCCCGATTCACCCGATGACGAAAACAGCCTTCACTCGACCATCGAATGGTTGCTTGAACAACATGTTCCGATCCGACTCGATCCCATTTTGGAACCGATTGGGACCGGATTTGCGGCCAGCTTGGTGCGCTACGCACAGACTCGCCAACAGTATCCAAATCTTCCGATGATGATGGGGATTGGCAATTTGACCGAGTTGACCGACGTCGATTCGGCAGGCATCAATTTTCTGTTGCTGGGGATTTGCCAGGAACTGGGAATCCACAGCGTCTTGACGACCCAGGTGATCAATTGGGCCCGATCGTCGGTTCGCGAATGCGATATCGCGCGGCGACTGGTGGCCCACAGCATTCAGCATGGTGTCCCGCCCAAGCGTTTATCACAGCAGCTGGTGATGTTGCGTGACGCCAAGCTGTTGCCGCACAGCGAAGCAGCATTGAAGTCGCTAGCCGAATCGATACGTGACAATAACTACCGCATCTTCGCTCAACAGGGACTGATCCATTTGATTTCGGCTGATCTGCATCTACAGAATCAAGATCCGTTCGAACTGTTCGATCGATTGATGAAATTGGAACCATCCGATAACGTCGATCCGAGCCACGCCTTTTACCTCGGATTCGAAATGGCCAAGGCATCGATCGCGTTGACGCTGGGCAAACAGTACGAGCAAGATAATGCGTTACAATGGGGCCATCTGACTCAGGAAGAAAAGCATCATCGGCTGAAACGGGGTGAGTAGTGGCTTCGTGATCAGATGCGGAAACTTTCTGATCAGCCGTTCAAACACTTCAACCCCGCGTGGAACTATGTTGCCTTGGATAACGCGTCTGCTTTGCATTGCCGGGTTGCTTTCGTCTGCGCTGCTGGCCGACGATCCGCCGGTTCAGAGAGCGACACAGACCAATCGCTTGGCGAAAGAATCGAGTCCCTATCTGCTTCAACACGCGCACAATCCCGTTGACTGGTATCCGTGGGGCGATGAAGCGTTTGAAAAGGCAAAGCGCGAGAACAAGCTGGTCTTCTTGTCGGTTGGCTACGCGGCTTGCCATTGGTGCCACGTGATGGAACACGAGTCGTTCGAGGATCCCGAGATCGCACGGATCATGAACGAACGCTTCGTTTGCGTGAAGGTCGACCGCGAAGAACGACCCGATGTTGATCAGATCTATATGACCGCGATCCAGATTGTCAGTCGCGGTGGCGGAGGCTGGCCGATGTCGGTCTTCCTACTGCCCGATGGTCGGCCATTCTGGGGCGGCACCTATTTTCCCGCTCGCACCGGTGATCGAGGCAACGCGACAGGATTTCTTTCCATCATGAATCAAGTTGACCAGGCCTGGAAAGGACAACCCGAAACCGTAACTCAGCAGTCACAGTTGCTGACCGACGCGATCAAGGCTAGCCAAAATCGCGAGGTGGAGCGATCGATCCGTTTGAAGCCGGCAATGGTCAACGCGGTCGCTGAAGGTTTGGCCGAGCAGTTCGATCCCGAGTTTGGCGGTTTCGGATTTTCGATAACGCAACCCAACCGTCCAAAGTTTCCCGAACCGTCCAACCTTGTCTTCTTGATCGACCGGATGCGGCGCGAATCGGTCGCCAAAGAGTCACGCCAAACGGCCCGAGCAATGCTCCTTCAGTCTTTGGACGGAATGGTCAGCGGCGCAACGATCGATCATCTCGGTGGTGGGTTTCATCGATACAGCGTCGATCGACGTTGGCAAATTCCGCACTTTGAAAAGATGCTATACGACAACGGACAATTAGCATCGGTTTACTCGGAAGCTTACGTCGATACGAATCGTGACGAATACCGTTACGTCGTGGAAGGAATCTGTGACTTTGTGATTCGCGAACTTCGGGCGCCGGGAGGGGCGTTTTACAGCGCGTTGGATGCCGACAGCGAAGGCGAAGAGGGGAAGTTCTATCGTTGGACGTCTGAGGAATTGAAATCGCAACAAAGTAGGGAAGGCTTTGCTGAATTCGCCAGTGTCTACCGGTTGACCGGCAAGCCCAACTTCGAGGGCGAGTATTACGCGCCCGACCCAGGCAAATCTTTGACATCGCTTGCTGAGCAACGGAACGAAACATTTGGAGATTTGATCGCCAGGCTGAATCCGATTCGACAATCGCTGTTCGCTATCCGCAGCAAACGAACACGGCCGTTGACCGATGTCAAAATTTTGACCGCCTGGAACGGTCTGATGATCGCGGGACTTGCCGATGCGGGACGAATTCTGAAACGCGACGATTACACTACCGCTGCTGCTGAGGCGGCAGACTTTGTGCTCGAACAATTGCGTGACCAGGATGGTCGCTTGCTGCGAAGCTTTGCGGCCGACAAAGCCAAGCTGAATGCGTATGTGGACGATTACGCTTTTCTGACCAGTGGACTGATTGCCTTACACGTTGCGACAGGCGACGAACGCTGGATCAACTTTGCCGAGGAGATCACCGAAAAACAATTGGATCTGTTTTGGGACGAACAGGATGGCGGGTTCTATTTCACGTCGCATGATCATCCATCGTTGATCGTCCGCAGCAAAGATCCAGTCGATGCCGCGATCCCGTCGGGCGTTAGTGTTTCCGCTGAAAACCTGATGTACCTGGCCAATGTACGGAAGAGTGAGGCTTACGACGAACGGTTGAAACAAACGCTGCAATCGATTGCTGCGATGATCGACCAATCGCCGGTCGCGGCTCCTCGTGGGGCCGCTGTGATAGCTGAGTATCTTGACCGCAGGTAGAACCAGCAAGTTTTGGATAGCGACGGTTTAGAATTGTTGTGGCGCGGGTTCTGCTGGAATTCGCACCGTTCGCCTTGCCAACCCTGGATCAAGTGCTGTGTGAACTTGTGATTTTCGGGTAGTGGACGAGGCTGAGGCTACCAGACCACGATCGTCGCCATTTCGCGAGCGACTCGTTGCCTCGTCCAACACGGCGAACCCAAGCTCTAAATCGGGACGAAACTCTAAGTCGGGACCAACTCTAATCGGGACGAAACTCTAATCGGGACGGAGCACAAGTCGTACAAACTGACCCAGCGATCGGTAATCGAATCAAACTCTTTTTGGATGCTGGACGTTGTCTGTTTGAATTCGCTTAGAAACGGTGTCCCCGTTGGGGGCCGTTCTGCGTCAGGGTCAAAATTTCCGCACCTTTTTCGGTCATCAATATCGTGTGTTCGAATTGTGCCGATGGCTTGCCATCTTTGGTCCGAACGGTCCAGCCATCTTTCTTGTCGCTGCGCGTGTATCGCGAGCCCGCATTGATCATCGGTTCAATCGTAAAACACATGCCTGGATAGAGTCGATCGACGCGGCTTTGGCGATTCGGAAAGTGGGGAATGGAGGGATCAAGGTGAAATTGCCTTCCCAACCCGTGTCCAACGTACTCGCGTACGACCGTGAACCCACGCCCATGAGCCTCGGGGACAACGGTTTCACCAATCAGGGCGACCCGGCAACCTGGCTTGACGGCGTCGATCGCCAAATGCATGCAATCGAACGCGCATTGAGTGACAGCGCGTTGCTCGTCGGAAACGTCACCAATCAGGAAGGTTTCGCTTTGATCGCCATGCCACCCGTCGACGATCGTCGTGACGTTGACGTTGACGATATCGCCATTCTTTAACTCGTAGTTGCTTGGGATTCCGTGGCAGATCACGTCATTGATACTTGTACAACAACTTTTGGGATAGTTTTGGTATCCGAGCGTCGCTGGCGTATGCCCATGGTCACGGGTCCAGGCGGCGACCAGGTCATCAATCTGTCCGGTCGTGATTCCCGCCTTCACGTGAGGCCGCACGTGATCCATTAGCTGAGCGTTGACACGACCGGCGCACCGCATGGCGTCTTGTTGCTCGGAAGTGAGGATCAGCTTTTTTTGCTTTTTGAGCATCGCTGGTAAGCTGCGGTGTGAGTCATCGGTTAGAGAAAATCGCTGCAATGCATTGAAGCAAATCGTACGAAAAGCAACTACCGGACAAAATCCCAATGGACATGATATCCCAGTGGACATGGTATCCCAGTGGGTTCCATTGCAGGGGCCGATTCCAACCTGGCGGGCCCTGACCGATATCTTAACCGATCACGACATGGTCAAGTGGATCAAAGGTGCGGATGAATTCAAGTGCGAAATCGCCAGATTGGCGTACCCGAAATCGTCTTCTCCGGCAAGAACTAGGCCGTTTGGAGGGTTTGGTTGCAATATAATGATCCTTTCCAAATGGAAACATCCTCGAATGACTTGAATCAACCATCAAAAGCTGGGCTGCAACTACCATAGTTCAAGTGGCAGTCAACAACCGTCTCTGGTTTATTTCTTGATGAAACCGTTCTTCAGAAACCCGCTCTTCATCGGCATGGCCGCCTTCGCCGTCATGCCGGTTTCGCCCATCTTCGCGCAGCAGTTCAACCGATGCGCCACAGCAGGCGACGGACAACCCGGTGCAACGGCCAGCGAAAGCGGTCGCACCCATTCAACTTCGCTTCAATTTTTCGGGGGCGAATTGGACAGATGTGCTGCAGTGGTTCGCAGAGCAAGCTGACTTGTCGCTGCAACTGGACGAAATTCCGACCGGGACCTTCACCTTCTCGGACCCGACTCGCGGTTACGACATCTCCGCAGGCCTGGACGTCATCAACCTGGCGTTGATGAAGCGAGGCTACTCACTTGTGCGACGCGGAAGAATGCTTCAAGTGATTGACTTGGAAACGGAAAACGCCAATAAGTTGATCAGTGAGATCGCTGAACTGGTGCGGGCCGAAGACCTTGAACAGCGGGGCAGCAGCGACATCGTCAGTTGCGTGATGCCCTTGGGAAGTCTAACTCCGGACGACGCACGCGAAGAATTGGGCCAGGTCGTGGGACCTTGGGGGCGTGTGGTCGTCCTGGACAGCGCTCGACAGGTCAAAGTCACAGAGACCGCTGAAAAGTTGATTGCGATTCGCGACCTGCTCGCTGCGGCGGCGCTCGCCGAGACGGAAGTTATCGAGATCGTTTTGAAACATCGCAGCAGCGACGAACTGCTGGAGATTGCCAGGCCGCTGTTAGGTCTGGAACCGGGCGAAAACTCCAATGACGAAATTCGGATCTCGGTTGGGCTTTATGGGGACCGGATTTATGCAGCCGGACTGCCGGGAAAGACAGGCCTGCTAAAGTCACTGATCGACCGAGCGGATCAGCCGTTGGAAACATCCGACAATGTTGAAGCAGTGGCTGATCCAATTTTGCAAACCCATGCCATCACCAGCGCTGACAGCACGACCGTCTTTGACGTTTTGCAGACCCTGTTAGCAGGGACTCCAGGCGCGGATCTCCATCGAACCGAAGACCAACGCGATCATCGCCTGGGCTCGCCCCGACACGCATCGATTGATTGACGAAACGATCGCCAAGATGGAAGGTCGTGGCCAAGAGTTCAAAGTCATTGACTTGCGACGGCTCGATCCCACGCAAGCGCTGGTGACGATCAACAAATTCTTTGGCGTCACCGAAAATGGTGGTATGGGTCCGACCGTCGATGGTGATCCGGCGACCGGAAAGCTGTGGGTCCGCGGCACCGCCGAACAGATCGCTCTGGTGGAAAGGTTGCTGTCGGAACTCGAAGGCTCCGACGCACTTGGTCAATTGGGTGACAAAGTCCGCATCCTGCCCTACACCGGCAGCGATGCCCAACAAGCGCTTCAACAAGTTCAACAGGTATGGTCGATCACAGGTCGAAAAAACCAGATTCGTACGATCGCACCGGCGACGAAGAAGCAGAAAGACAGCGGCATTCCCGAACGCCGCATTCCGCGACCCAGTGCTAGTGATCGCGGTGCTGGCGATCGCGGTGCTGCTCCGGCAATTCCTGGTCTCGCCCCGGAGGCAACGGAAGCCCTACTGAAGCGTCCAGACCGCTTCCAGTTTGTCTCGACCCCGGTTGACCCGCCCGATCCGCAAAGCTCTGGGGACGACCAAGACTCGAAAGACGAAGACCAGGACGAACGAGAACCGGGCGAACGAGAACAACAGAAGGCGGCGACAACGATCTCGGTCAATGGCGCCGACATCGTGATTCAATTCACACCCTCCGGCATGATGGTGGCCTCCGAAGATCTGGAAGCGCTGGACGCTTTTCAGTCGTTGATGGAATCGTTTGCTGAACCCTCAGCGGCTCAGTCGGACCTGCCGACGATCATTTGGCTCAAGTACATCAAGGCAGACGTTGCAGCCGAGCTTGTTTCCAGTGTGCTAGGTGGCGGCGAAGCATCGGTTGCTTCAGCCGTCGATGGAGTTGCCAGCGGTTTCGGCGGCGGGATGCTGGGTCTGCTGGGCCTGGGAGGCGGGCGGCGGTGACGATGAAGCTCCCTCCACCACAAAGTCGGTCATGACGACCTCCGGTTCGGTCAATATTGTTCCCGATGCTCGTCTGAACGCGCTGATCGTTCAAGCCAACCCGCTTGATATGCGCATGATTGAAATGATTTTGGAGAAAGTCGACCGCGAGGAAAGTCCGGAAGACATCCAAACCGTCGCCAAACCCCAACTGATACCAGTGATCTATCAAGATGCTGCGGAAGTTGCCGAAGTTGTCAAAGCAGTTTTCGGTGATCGAATCCAGGGTGCGGCCGCCGCCAACCAAAACGCCGGCCCACCGTCTCCCCAAGAGTTTTTGAATGCCCTGCGCGGCAAAGGTAAGGGCAAGGAAAGCAAACCCTCCAGCCAACCCAATCAAATCAGTGTTGCTGTGGATGGCCGCAGCAATGCATTGGTTGTCGTTGCCACGCCGCAAGATTTCGAGGAAGTCCGGCAACTGGTCATCACGCTTGATCAGGAAGGCATGGAATCTGAGGAAACGATCATCACCCACACCATGGACGGCAGTGTGAATCCAGAAGTACTCCGGCTGGCATTGGAATCGATCCTAGGGACCGAAGCGGGTACGAGTGCGACCAGGGATTCCAAGTCAGCTTCGAATTCGACCAATAACCAGACCCAGTCCAAACAAGCTGCCGCTGACATCCAACGACGACTCGAGTTCTTCAAAGCGATCCGCGGACAATTGGAGAATGAGGGTGCGGGTGGCAAGGCAAATGGCGGGCGATTGGAGCGAGTACTCGGTGGTGGCCGAGGTCGTCGGCAAGGCGGAGGCAATGGTGCCGGTCGAGGCAACTAACCGATGATCATGCATGCCGGCGAAATTCTGAAGAGACGCGGATTGCTGAGCGATGAACAGTTGCGTGAAAGTCGCAATCATGATGCCACGAGCGTTGTTCAAGCGGCAATCTCTTTGGGCTACGTCAACGAACGGGTTGCACTGCGAGCACTGGCCGAAGAAGTCGGTCTGGATTACGTCGATCTACGCGAAGTCGATGTCGATCTATCAGCCCTTGAAGGCTTTCCGCAAAAATTGATCTATCGCCAGTCGCTGTTTCCCATTGGCTACAAAGATGAATCGATCGTCGTCGCGACCTCGGATCCCCTTGATCTTTACCCGTTGGATGAAGCCAGCGCGGCGACCGACCGCAACATCATACCGGTCGTTGCTGAACGAGCCGAAATCGCACGACTGATGAATCGCCACCTGGGTGTTGGTAGCGAAACCGTCGAAGGGTTGATGGCCGCCAAAGGCGATGAAGAAGTCGAACTGCTGGAAAAGATCGAAACCGACGGCAGCGAACTGAGCGAAATGGCGCAAGAGGCCTCCGTTGTTCGGTTGGTCAATGAAATTTTGTTGGAAGCGATCCAGACCCGGGCCAGCGACGTTCATATCGAAACACAGTCAGACGGGCTGGTGATTCGCTATCGCATTGACGGGATTCTGCATCCGCAGCCGACGCCACCAGAAATCAATCGATTCCAGGCCGCGATCGTCAGCCGATTGAAGATCATGGCCAAATTGAACATCGCCGAGAAGCGATTGCCGCAGGATGGCCGCATCAAGTTGCGTGTCCATGGTCGCGAAGTCGATATTCGGATGAGCGTGATCCCAATGATCCATGGCGAAGGCATCGTCATGCGTATTCTGGACAAATCGGCAATGGTGTTTGATTTGCAAGGATTGGGAATGTCCCAGGATATCTACGATCAGTTCAGTGAATTGATTCAACTGCCGCACGGTATCATTCTGGTCACCGGGCCAACGGGATCGGGAAAAACGACGACGCTGTACAGCAGCCTGCTGCAAATCCAAAGCCCGTCGAACAAAGATCATCACCACCGAAGACCCAGTCGAGTACCAGTTGGACGGGATCAATCAGATCCAAGTTCATTCCAAGATTGGATTCACGTTTGCCCATTCACTTCGCAGTATTTTGCGTCATGACCCGGATATCGTTCTGGTTGGTGAAATTCGCGATTTGGAGACAGCCGAAAACGCCATCCAAGCATCGCTGACCGGTCACCTTGTTTTCAGCACGCTACACACCAACGATGCGGCCGGCGCGTTCACTCGAATGAGCGACATGGGCGTCGAACCTTTCTTGGTTGCCGGAACCATCGAAGGCGTGATGGCACAGCGACTGATTCGCCGCTTGTGCAGTCACTGCAAAGAACCCTTCCACCCTTCACCAACCGATGCGCCGCCAGATTTTCCCTGGGAAGCACTTGGCGAGAATCAAATTTATCGCGCCAGCGGATGTCGCGAATGCCGAGGTTTCGGATACGTGGGACGCCTAGGGATCTACGAATTGATGATTGCGGCCGAGGAAATTCGCGAATTGGCATTGCAGCGAAGCAGCAGTTGGGAAATCCGGAGAACTGCCGTGAGTCTCGGGATGCGGACTCTGCGCATGGATGCCTGGGACAAGGTCGTTTCTGGAACCACCAGCGTTGACGAGGTGTTGCGAGTGACCAAAGGCGAGGCCTTGTAGGATGCCAACGTTTGCTTACACGGCTCGCGACATGACTGGAAAGCAAGTCAACGGCATCTTGGAAGCCAACGGTGAGCGAGAAGTTGCGGCATTGCTGGCCGATCAGTCGCTCTTCCCAGTCAACGTCCAGCAAACCGACGGTCGAACGGGCTCAGTTTTTGGGGGCAGGCAAAAGAAAGCCAAAGGTCAAACGATGGCTTTGTATTACTCACAACTGGCGTCGTTATTGCGTGCCGGCGTGCCGATGATTCGATCGTTGAATGTGCTTTCGGAACAGTCATCCGAGCCCGTGTTGAAGGAAGTGGTCAGAGAAATCAGAGACCGGGTCGAAGAAGGCGAACCGATGGGCGATGCGATGGCTCGCTATCCAGGTGTCTTCAGCGAGATGGCTTGCAATATGGTTCGCGCCGGTACCGAAGGCGGGTTTCTGGAGGACGCTTTGGACCGCGTTGGCAACTTTACGGAGCTGCAGGAAGATTTGAAAGGCCGTACGATCAGTGCGCTTGCCTATCCCGTGTTTCTGTTTTCGGTAGGTTCGGTCGTACTGTCAGCGCTACTGGTTTTTTTCGTGCCTCGATTTGACATGCTCTTTGATCGACTACGCCGCGCCGATGCAATGCCGCAAGCGACAGAATGGCTACTCAGCTTTAGCAATTTTCTGCAACAGTACGGCTGGATCGTTTTGCTGGTCGTCGCCGTGCTCGTTGTGTTCGCAAGAATACAATTGCAAACCGAAGCGGGAAAAGATTTCGCCGACCGAGCAAAACTTAAAATCCCCGTGCTGGGCGGCATTCTGATGAACCTGGCCGTGGCACGTTTCTGTCGAGTCTTGGGAACGCTATTGGGCAATGGAGTGCCGATTCTAAAGTCGCTTGAAATCAGCGGCTCTGCGGCGGGCAATCGGCTGCTGCAAGCATCGGTCACCAACGCAACCGAGAATATCAGGAGTGGTGAAAGCCTGGCATCGCCGTTGCGATCCTCAGGTCACTTTCCGCCGTCGGTGATCGAAATGATCAGCGTCGGCGAAGAAAGCAATTCGTTGGACACGGTTTTGCCCGACATTGCGGACTCCCTTGAAAAGGTGACGTTTCGACGACTTGACCTGTTTGTACGCCTGCTCGAGCCCATCATGTTGTTGATCATGGCCCTGCTTGTGTTAGGGGTGGTCCTGACCCTTTTGATCCCGGTGCTAAAGAGCAGCACCACGCTCTAGACCAAAGATCTCGGGGATGGATCAGATCAAAGATCTCGGGAGTGGATTGTGAACGATTGGTGCCGCAGCTGTCCGGTTGCGTACATCAACCGCAACTGAGCGCGATTGTAATTTGCCACTGCCGCAGTCCGCGCTCTCAATCCGTTTGCCTTTGCCGTGATCGCCTGTTGCAACTCGATTGGCAATCCTTCATCGGCACGAATTCGTTCCAAGTTGCGCTGATCGCTTGATTCGGCAAGGGCCAGGACTTCCGTGGTTCGCAGGAAGCAGCCGCGCACGATCATCCGCAAATACGGATAAGTCCCAGTCGTTAGGATCGATCGTCAAATGCGGACAGGCCAGCATTCCCGGAAGATACTCGCGAGGCTTCGACTAGAGTCGCCGCGGTTGTAACCAGAGGTGGCGAACTTTGCCGGTTACAGAAACCAGGGCTGAATCAGATGCTGTCTAGGTCGTCATCCAGTTCGTCGTCGGCGTCCAGGAAATCCTCGTCGAACTCGGCGACTTCACCCCGTTCCAAGAGTTCCGCGGGTGGTTCTGAATCGCCATCAGGGATCCAGCGAATGGTAGATCGAGGTGGATCTGAAAGCGCATCCTCACATTCCATCGCCCGCCAGCTGACATCACCCGGACCGTCAGCAGTATCGCCATCCTCAATGTCTTCGTCCCCGCGCAACAGGTACAACGACGCGCTTCTTAAGAACCCTTCGATCTCACTTGGCTCGAATCGGTCATTCTCGAATACGGCCTCTAGGTCTGGCACATCGAACTGTCCATTGCCGACCGTATCCATCAGCGACCACTCCTCGTCCGCCCGATAGATTCGAACGTTCGTCCACATATCGAGTGGGGGCAAGTCGTGGTTCCAGGCATGATTCAGCCCCTGTCGTAAACCGTTGTCGTCTCGAAGGACCTCACCACCTGGATTGAAGTAGCAGATCGCTTCTGGCATTTCCAACACGAGCGAGACCGCCTTGGTCAAAAAGGTCATCTCTTCGATTGGATCGTATTCGTCAGGCAGCAGGGGAACGTCTTCGTCGTCATCATCCGGTTCATCGACACCAAATACATAGCTGATCAAGAATCGGATGTGAGCCACATGTTCGACGATTTGCTCGCCACCATCTTCCCAACCCCAAGACTGATCGCCGGCACGTTGCAGACAACCAGGGAATGCAAGCGGGCCAAATTGCCCCAGCGACCAGGCGACAAATAGTTCCGGCGATTCATCGGGATCGCCCATGTCGTCGGGCCAGGCGATGCACGAAGGAGTGATTAATAAATGTCCGTTGGATGCGGAACTGTATTCATAGATCAAGGTTTCAGACGCATCGTCATCGTCGATCGATTCCTGGCGACCGACGAAAGTTAATGACTTCAGCCGTTCCTCAAGATCGCTGATCGCGATAGGTTCTCGTAGCAGAACGCACATTCCCTGGGTAAACAGGCCCTTAGCCATTCTCTCCTCTAATCCTTTGGTTACAGCTCTAAAATACCGTGTATTGCAGTAGCGACCAAGCACCTGTCACATCCGGCCGCAAGTAAGGCGTCAACATCTCGTGCATCACGAATCCCGCCACCTGAATAGATTGTCCAGTGGGGTGCCAAGTTTTGGACCATTTCGCAGCAATGCGTCGTGCTGGGCCCCGAGTTGCTGCCTACGGTCGCGAGATCAAGTATCACGGCCCCCGCGATTCCTGTCCGCAGGCCGATGTCCATCCACTCGTCAAATCGGATTTTCCCTAATAACCTCTCCTCGTGAAAGTCGAACCCCAGCAACAGACGCTCGACCGGAACCAGTGCTGCGAATTTCTGGAGCGCTGTCACCGCATTCATTGACTCCGTTGCGGCAATCCATTGAATGGTTGGCCAATTTCTTTCTAGATCGACGACAACGCTAGACCAGTTGTTGGCTGTCTGGGAAGTCGTGACGCCGGTCCAGCCAACGTCTAACAGAATTCTTCGGTCACCGATCCGGCGACAAAGAGCGTTGATCATGTCAGTCTGAACGACTGAACCGCCAATTGAATCCAAGTCCGCGATGTAGATTGCGCTGAGCCCACAGCGTATGTAGAAATCGACTAGATCCAATGGATCGCCACCGCAAAACGCCACCGGCTTGTACTTTTTGCGAAGGCCTGCAATCGCGTGGACTGCCTGCCCCTGCTTGAGATCAATCACACCGACAAGCTTGGATACAACGTCGGCGGAAAGCAGATCAGCCAAGCCTATTTGCCAGCATCTTTGGCAGATGTCGTTGGCAATGAGAATATCGATTCCACTTTTACGATGGCATAATCATCGGGAAAGGTATGAATCGCCTGCACGAGCATCGACGACTGACGGGTTTCAACGTTGATATAGCTGATTGCCCCCAAGCCCATTCGCAGGCTGGCATCAAAGTTGTGCAATAAACCTTCGGTCGGTCCTTTGTCCAATTGTTGTTGGACCATGAAGAACAAATCGGGTTCGACCGGTTCTAGTTGAAAATGGGTTTTGTAGCAGATGCCGTCACGACAATTTGCCCGTTCGGTCCGACTACCTTTCAGCGGTTGCGATAACAAACAACGCTTCGTTGGCAGTGGTTGATGGGCGCTGGTCGCGACTTCACACACGGTCGCGCGACCCGCATTCCAGGTGATGACGTGCCCACAATTTGTGATGTCAATCCGCGCTTCGTAATTACTTCGCTCAATTTTCCTGGTCTTATGAATCGTGTACAACTCAGGATGTAGCGATCGGCTGAACGCGTGAAACGCTAGTTCGGCGACTTTGGGGCGAACCGAAAGCACGAGCAATTCCGTAAATTCAAGCGTTATGAATATCCGGCGAAAGTTGGTCACCGGCTGTTGAAAGAGCTCATTATACGCACCGATTCCGAACCAACTAAAGAGCGTTTAAGCTGTTCGCAAAAGAATATCTTTTTTCTTGTTCCCAACCCGAATTCCCATTGACAGCGGACACCGCCGGCGCGCCATGGTCATCGTCATCGATAACTACGATTCCTTTACTTACAACTTGGTTCAGCGACTCGGTGAAATTGACTCGAGCGTCGACATCCGTGTGTTCCGCAATGATGGAATAACGGTCGATGAAATTGAATCACTTTCGCCTAGTCGAATTCTGATATCGCCTGGCCCGTGCACGCCAAACGAAGCAGGTGTCAGTGTCGAATGCGTCAAACGATTTGCGGGACGGGTCCCCTTGCTAGGTGTTTGTTTGGGACATCAATCAATTGGTCAAGCCTTCGGTGGAACCATCATTCGCGCACCCGAACTAATGCACGGTAAGACGGACGGCATTATTCACGATGACCAAGGCTTGTTCGCCGGACTGTCACAGCCATTCGTCGCGACGCGCTATCACAGTTTGGTGATCGAACCCTCTTCGCTGCCGCCGGAATTGATCGTGTCCGCGTGGACGGATACCGGAGGCAAGCGACAAATCATGGGAGTCCGACACGCCGAACACAAGTTGGAAGGATGGCAGTTTCATCCGGAGAGTTTCCTAACGGAACCGGGTGTTGAGTTGCTAACCCGTTTTCTGCGTTGGTGACCCGTTTTCTGCGTTGGCGAGTTGAACAGCGCCGGTCACTGGGAAGGATGCCCATTTCGAACGCCGGTGTTGGTTCCTGCGAAAGCAAACAGGTGAACTGCGGACGTTACTTGCGTCTTACATAGACGTAATAGGCCCCGTGCCGTTCGCCGTCCGCCGCTTCGAATGTCGCTGTGAATCGGGACTTGCCGGCAGGCAGCTGCACATCGAATTTCGCTTCAAGTTGTCCGCCGGCTACGTCAATTGTTTCTTCGACATTGGCGATCTTGATCATCGCCTTGATCGGATGGATCGCGACACCCGACTCAGTTCGAAATGCCGGTTGTCCAGGCACCGCCATGCCCGGCGCCAACGGTGAATCGATCGGCTGGTCCGACTCAACGGGCCACCGACGCAGACAAATCTCGTATTCGCCATCCGCGACAACGTTGACGTTCCAGAAGCCAGTGTTCTTGTCCCCATTTGTCGCTTGTCGAATGTGCCGCTGATTCCAGGGCGTCGATCCCGTCGTAATCCAGTCGTGAGACGTCAGTCGGGCAGGATTGTCGTCCGGGTGGCCCAGATAGATTGCAGCCGAGTCGGAGAATGTTGGCTCAAGCTCCGCCCACCATGCGTTATAGAAATCGGTTAGCCGGTCTACGACTTCCGGATAGCTGGTTGCGACATTCGACTGTTGACCCGGATCAGCCTTGATGTCGAACAGTTGCTTGCCATTGATCAGTCGCCAACGCGATGTCATCACAGCGCTTTTGCGCCACTTGATCGGATCTTTCACGCGTTGGGAATCGGTTACCAAAATTCGGTCTGGCCAGTCGTCCGGTGTTTCCCCGGTCAACAACGGTGCGATCGAGCGTCCGTCGAATCGAACGCCCGATGGCGGTGTCAGAGCGCATAAATCGATCAACGTAGGCAAAACATCGACATACCCCGTAATTGGCTGGACATCGATTCCACCGGTTAGGTTTCCAGCGGGCCAATGAATGAATAGTGGCACTCGATGACCTCCATCAAACTCGCTTCCCTTCTTGCCTTTCATCCCAGCGTTGAAGACTTTGGCTCCTGAGGAAGTTCCGTTGTCCGTGGTGAACACAAGCAACGTATTGTCTGCCAGCCCTTCGGCGGCCAAGAATTTTCGTAGCTGGTCAACGTTCTGATCGATATTTGCGATCATGCCTAGAAAGTTTGCCAAACCGACGCCTTGGTCCTTGTACGGCGCACTGAACTTCACCGGGCAATGCATTGGTCCGTGCGGCGCGTTGGTAGCGATGTAAGCCAGAAAGGGCTGGCCTGCAGCCTTCTGTGCCTTAATGAAACGTTTGGCGTAGTCGAAAAAGACGTCGGTGCAAAATCCCTCAACAGGCTCTGGTTTTCCGTTGTGATAGTACGATCCGTCAAAGTATGCGTTGTCCCAATAGTCGGGGGTTTGGCCAACGCCACCGCCGCCGTGTCTTAGTACTTCGGCAAATCCGCGGTCTTCAGGGCGGAACGGATAGTTATCACCAAGATGCCATTTCCCAAACATGGCTGTGGCGTAACCGTTTGCTTGGAAAACATCACCCATCGTGATTTCGTTTTCACGAAGCATCGACCGGCCCATGATCGTGTGCCACACACCCGTGCGATTTGTCCAGTGACCAGTCAAGAAGGCAGCACGTGTCGGCGAGCAAGTTGGCGCGACGTGATAATCAGTCAAACGAACCGAGTCGCGATAGAGTTCGTCCAATGCCGGGGTTTTCAAGACAGGATTTCCATGGCACGACAGATCGCCGTAACCTTGGTCGTCCGTGATCACGATTACAACATTGGGTCTGTCCGCCGCATACAGATGCGAAGCAACAAACAGCACGGCAATCGCCGATAAGAATCGCAACATCATCAATCGTCCAAACGTGTACCGATTTGAGCAGTCGATCTCAGGCAAAAAGTCGATCGAATCGTGCCTGCTCAGGTGACCTACTTCAACTCTGCGACCAGTTTTCCATCGGCGATCTCCCAGATCCAAATGGTTCCCCGGTGGCCCCCGGCAATCACACGTTTACCGTCATGGGATGCCCGAACCGCGTACAGGAAGTCTCCTTGAGCGTCAAAATTCTTGAGCGCTTTTCCATCCGCACTGTTGCTGATTCGCACCTGTCCATTCGCACAAGCGCTAATCAATTGATTCGATGTCGCAAGAAAGTCGACTGCCGTGATTTCTTTGCCGAATCCCGCGATTGTTCGTCGCTGCTGTCCTGTTTGCACATTCCACAGTTTGATTGATTGATCTGCCCCGGCCGACGCAATCGTTTGCCCGTCATCTTGCCAGGCGATTCCCAGCACGTGATGGGTGTGACCTTCCATCGACCGCTGCACCTTTCCACTGCTGATGTCCAGCAATCGAATCGTTTTGTCGGCCGCGGACGATGCCAGTTGGCGACCATCGGGCGAGAATTTCAGACCAAGTACTGTATCACTGTGGATTTCTCCAAAGTCACGGACAAGTTGTCCAGTTTCAACGGCAAATATTTTGACTTCACCGGATCGACTGGGAGGACCGCTACCAACGGCAAGCGACATTCCGTTGGGCCGAAAATCGAGTGCCGTTACCCGGTCGCTTAGGATCGTCGGGTCGTCAACCGACCCAATCGTTCGTTCCAATGTCCAGTGAACCTGCGGCGACCAGACGGACGCTTGTTGATCGTCGCTAAATCCTACGATCAATTCGCCAACAAATTCGAACGCGCGGACGATCAAGCAACGGATTGGCGGAAAAGGCGTCGATCGATACTCCGTCGCTGGCTCGATATAGTCGAACGTCGCCGTTTTGATGAGCGGTCGCAATGTGACTTCCATCCGTACTGAACGCGGCGCCGACCACTGTGGCACCGGGATGAGTGAGGCGACTTTGTTGGGCAACTTGGTGTTGCTGCAGCTTTTGAAGTCGTCGGCTCTCGCGAGCGACTACCAGCTGATGTGATGGTACCGCAGCGGCCGCCAACTTTCTTGCTGCTTCGGCCGAAGCGATGGTTTGCTTGCGGTTCTCGATCACAGTGACGGTGTTCTTTTTGGCATTCTCAGCGTCTGCGACCGCCTTCTTTTTTGCCTCAAGTTCTTTGGTAGCGGCTTCCTTCATCGCAACTGCATCGGCCATCGCCTTGTTCGCTGCTTCAATTGCCGCCTGGGCCGATTGAATGTCAGCGTCAGCCTGTGCGATTTTGCCTTCCGTCGCGGTCACCACCGCCGTGGCATCAACGACAGCCTTTTCTTGCGCGACCAAGGTCTCTGTCGACTTCTTTTGTTCTTCGTTGACTTTGGCCAGCGCTTCGATCTCTTTCTTAAGTCTCTCTTCCAAAGCTTTGGTCTGTTGATTCGCCCGATCGAGTGCCGCTTGTTGCCTGGCGGCGTTGCGTGCTGCCAGCGCGAGGCGCAAATTGGATTGAACATCGCCCTGCATGGTTACCAGTGCGGCACCATCTGCCAGGTTCCACAGCCGGCTTTTGCCATCGCGCCCGCCAGTCAACAACTTGGTCTGGTCGGACGATACATCGAGTGCTTCGACAACCGCACCATGGTCAATGGTCCGCACGACTTGTTTGTCAGCCAAATTGCGAATCGTTACTGCTGCCGACTCGGTCGCAATGATTAGCGATGCAGTTGGTTGTTGCGCAAATGCAATGGCTGTCGCATCGGTCACTCCCTGCGCGGCGTCCGGAACCGCCACTAATTGACCCTCGGCATTCACGTTGAACAATCGAACGGCCCGTGATTCGTCGATTGCTGCGACATGTGAGCCGTCGGTTGAGGCTGTCAGCTTGGCAAGGTGAAATTGAGTGTCTAACTCTGAAGTTCGTTCGCCGCTAGAAATCTTCCATGCTACTAACTTCCCACTTTCGTCACAGCTAAAAAGGCGGTCGGATTTAACGGCCAAGGCCAAGCCTGTGATTCGATCAGCGTGACCAGTCAATTTGTGCTGTCGGGAATTGTCCGTCAGGTTCCAAATTTCTATATCGCCAACTGCATTGACCATTGCCGCCAGCGTCGCATCGTCGCTGGCAGCGATCAATCCGGACGCGGTTAACAGGGGCGTGATGGCCAAGTCGAGGGGCGTTCGCTGTTTCTTCCAAATACGGACGGTGCGAAAACCTCCTGTAGCGATCCGCCGGCCGTCAGGTGCAAAGGCCAACGATTGAATCAAGTCAACGTCGGCGACGGGTCCGAGCCCGAGGCTCTCATCGACCAGTTGAGCCGTGGGCGTATAGTTGATCGAATCGTACAACACGACTCGGTTGCCACGGCTAACGGCAACCGAATGCCCGTCAGGCGAAACGTCCATCGCGTAAATCGTTCGCAGCGATTCAGGGATCGGTTGAAATTCCAGCGGCGCCGCCGACGTCGCGTTGACACCGGTCGCCCCTTGCTCGATCCACAGTTTCAATAGTCCCAGTTCTGCGGCGGTCAGAGGTTTAGCGCCAACGGTATTATCTTCGGGCGGCATCAATGGTTCTTCGCTGCCACTGGCGCGAAAATACCAAACTGGCTGCGACGTCTTTTGCGACCACGCCGGGGCCACTGTCGCCGCCTTTGGTGATTTGGCTGATCGTTTCCAGAATCAGTCCGCCCTCGGCGTCCCTTTCGTGGTGACAGGCCAGGCAATTGCGTTTCAAAATCGGGTAGATCTCTTTGGCAAAATCAACCGGTTCACTACGTTCGATTGTCGCCACCGGCAACGGCAGTTCCTGCGCCGCCGCGATGCCGGTGGCAAGGGATAGCAGTATCGCGAATACCCACACTCGAGCCTCGGCGACGGGCCAGGTGGGCGAACAGAATTGTGCACAACAATTCTGGCGATGGTGCAGGTTCTGGGTGGACGAATCCCAGTTCACCCGATCCATCTTCGCGGCGAAGCTTGGTGGAGAGGAGACGGCGACGGGTAACATGGACTTGATGCTCATGGCTGGACGACTCGGATGGTCGTATGGTTGGTGGGAATGAAGACTGTGACTTCTTGTTCGTTGGCCGGCCCTTTCGCTGCTTCGACGCGCTTGTCGGCTTCGGCAATCGCGGCTTTGATCGCTTCCAGATTGGCGGCCTGTGCCGGATCGTCATGCAGACTCTGCAGTTTCATGCGATACGCCTGGGCGCGTTCAAGGCTCTGCGGGTTGGGGCGAATCTTGATTTTAGTTTCCGCCTGCAGCCAAATCGAATAAGTTCCGGGCTTTGTATTAGCATTTGGCTTTAATTCGAGCTTTCCTTCACTTGCATCCGCAGCAATCGTCACTTCACCAGCAGCCAGGCCTGGCGGGAAATCCTTGGGACGAAACAGGCAAGCGGCATTCCCACCCTCGCGACGAACGATGCGTATGGGCAGCGAAAGAGCCTCGCCTGTCTTGACTTCTGGAATGCTTCCATCCCCAATCGTCAATGACAATGGGGAGAGGTCCTGATCGGAAACATGGACTGGCAAACGCGTTGTCACTCGCGTACGGACAGCGTTTCGTCCATGGCTTTTTGCATGGGCAATGACTACCGGTATGGCTGACTGAGAAATGGTGCCATCTTCACTCTGACCGATCACCTGCACGGAGTCAACCTGTCCGCTCGCTTGCTCGTTGGCGACCAAAGTGAGTTGTGTTCTGTCTTGGCTTGCGTCGATTACCGCTTCGGCGCAAGTGACGCCTTCAGGTAATGGAATGACGTTGATTTTGATCGCCCCGGTCCAGCCATCACGTCGGACTGCAAAGACCCGAATCATTTCCACTCCGCCACGATACAGCTTTGACGCGAACGGCTGTGACAGACCAAGGTCGTTACTGGGAAATAGACGATAGGCCACCAAATCGAATCCTGGATTGGGGTTGCTGATTCGCAATCGGTATCGTTGTCTCGGTCGCAATGAAGTGCCGATGTCCAAGTCTCGAATCGAAAGTTGATACGTTGCATCCTCAGGAACAGAAAACAAAGTAATGGGATCCTTGGAACCTAAGCTTACGATCCCGTCATTAACGTTCGGACTGTCGTTGACGTGCGCAACCTGATGCAGTTTTGGTTCACCGGTAGTCTGCGGCTCAATGCGATGGATGATCAACCTTGCGTCGGTCGGTTCGCCAGTTCGATGCGACACGACATCGACCGCCAGTTGCTGTGCCTGTTTGCCGGTAAACTGGTAGAAATGGTCGCTATGTCCCGGTTCGAACCAGCGAATCTGATCGCATGGAATATCAATCGATTGCATCTTGTTTTCAACCTCTGTGGCCGGCAGTTCTATGTCAACTTGCGGCGCACTGGATCGAGCCAGCCAATTTCGGGGAAGTTGTCCGACACTTGCTTTGCTATTTGCAATCAGGCTGTCCCGTGAATCTGCCTTCCGCGAGAGGAGCTGGTAGTGGAATTCGGGTCCGCCGCGATACATAAAATCGTGAACAGACAATCGATAGCTTCCTGCTGATAATCCATCGAGTTTCAAGATCGGGTCAATCTCATCGGACCCCCGTGAAGCGGCCACCGTTTGACCGGCCGAATCGTATAGTTTCAATTGTCCGATCATCGCCGAATCCAACTGCTGGGCGAGCAGTTCGATCACCAACGCGTCGCCCTCGGAGAGATCAACGGTATACCAATCAATATCGTTTGCCGTTGCCACGGCGTGTAACATTTGATTCCTTGGCAGCGGCAATGGATTGCTGCGGTCGTGACTGATCGTCGTCAGAACTTGATTGGGAACATCCGTAATCAAAAATGCTCTTGGGTTGGTGATGCCATGCCGCCCCTTCGCGAACACCTCGTATCGTCCGGGCGGGACGTCTTCCGGTACTTGGACGGAAAAGTGACCAAACTGTGATTGACGTTGATCTGAAAACGGCAGCGGATCTAAAGTCTTTGGCGTCGCGCTGATCCCGGGATGCGAAAAGTAGAGCGTGTTGACTTCGTCTAGGCGTTCGCCATGCACCGACAGGTCAAATGATTCACCCGCCATCGCACCGCTACGTGACAGGTGCTTCAAGCGTCCGACATGAAATTGTCCGATCGCATCTGGCATATCGCCTAGCAACAAGGACAACACAAAGATAGCAAGACCAGCGGTTGTTCGCATATTTCATTCGATGTACAGGACTTTGGTGGTCCGACTCTGCGAGTCGATTCTGAATGGGGTCCATTTGCAATGGAGCCCAGGCTCGTGCGACCTGATGCTTGTTCAATGATTGAACAAGAACTCTTTGGCGTTGATCAACGACCAAACGACATCTTCGTAGGCTTCGCGGCGGTTTTCTTTTCCGGCCAAATAGCTTAGCGTTGCCTTCAGTTCTGCATCGTTCGGGCCACGACCAAAAGCGATACGGTAAAGTTCGCCAAGTTTCGCCTCATCGGTCCGCTCTGTATCAGCCGCCAGCATTGCAGCCCGGCCGGCGTCGGAGGCCAATTTGGCTTGGATGTCGGTTGAATTCAGCAGATGAAGGTTCTGGGCCAGATTGGGTTCCACCGTGCTCTCACATTCGCATGCCGTCGTCGATGCGGATCGTCCAAAGATCTTCATGAAGTAAGACGAGTATCCAGCGTTCGGCAAGGCAACAGCGCGGGTGCCTGTCGGCATCCCGCCAAAGGGCGTCGGGGTACCCGTGACGTGATCAATCGCGTCCAACAAAACTTCGGCTTGCAATCGCTTTGGGTAAAAACGCGAATAATTGCGTTCGTCTTGCAGGTTTTCCTCCAGGGCGCCACCGTCAAATTGATAGGTTCGCGATTGGACGATCAGCCGAATAAGAGCTTTCAGGTCATAACCGGATGTCACGAATGCTTCCGCCATCCCGTCCAATAGCTCTGGATTGGTCGGCGGATTGGTCACACGCATGTCATCTTCCGGTTCGACCAAGCCGCGTCCCATGAAGTGTTTCCAATATCGATTGACCAAAGCGCGAGCAAAAAATGGGTTGTTCGGATTGGTCATCCAGTCCGCGAACGCGCCGCGAACGTCTTCGCTAGGTGGAGCGGAAACTTGATCGGCATCCAAGCCACTGGGCGGCAAAGGCTTGCCGGTCTTGGGGTGCGTGTAAGCAGCGCCAGCAAGCTTGGCGGTGAAACTTGGTTCACCCGGATCGGGTTCGTTCTTTTTGGCGATCGTGGAAAAGAAGGCTGCCATCTCCGCATAGTCCGTTTGGCTCCACTTCTCGTAGGGATGATGATGACAACGGGCGCATTGCAATCGTTGCCCTAAGAAGAGTTGCGCCGCATCCTCCATCCGTTGATTGATATCCGAAATTTGCTTGTACCAGACGACAGGCGGATGGCTGGCCACGGTACCTGAAGCGGCGACGATTTCTCGAACGAATTCGTCGTACGGTTTATTCGCCTCTAAGGCGTCTTGAATCCAAGCGTGGAATGCAAAGTTGGCAAACTGAGTCGCACCGTCGGCTTGCCGATTGCGAAGGATCGTATTCCACTTGCTGGCAAAGTATTCGGCGTAGTCGATGGATTCCAAGAGTCGATCGATCGCCAAATCACGTCGCTGCTCCGCGTCATCTGCTTCGAACTGTTTGACTTCATCTAGTGTCGGAATTCGGCCAGCTATGTCCAGCGTTACTCGGCGCAAAAACGTCGCGTCATCGCATTCGGAAGATCTTGGAACACCTAAAGAATCTAATTTCGCGAAAACAAGACGATCCACAACATTTCGCGGTTCCACTGCCACTCGTTCCTGGGTCGGTTTTGCATTTGATTGCAGAGGCACGATGGCGCGGAACACGGTGACTTGTCCCTGGTAGCGTGCCATCACGGCGACATCACCAACCAGGTCACCCAAGGTGACTCGACCGGTCTCGGAAACGTCGGCCATCTGCGGATCGTTTGACTCGTACAGTACGGCGCGTGTGACATCTTCCGTCGAGCCATCCGAGTAATGGGCGACTACGGCTAACTGTTGCGTCGCGCCGACCGTCAAGCGACGCTGATCCGGTAGGATTTCAATCGATTCAACCACTGGTTCCGAATCGTCGCCAAACGGCATCCCTTGTTGGATCCAGCGACGGACCATTCGATATTCGTGGCTGTCATGTTTCATTCGCTGACCGCCGCCGTGTGGGGATGCGTTGACGGCCTTGCGAAGCAGCAAACTTTGGTCGGGGCTTGCGGGGGTCAAGCGGCGTCCGCGCGACTCACGGACCAGATGTTCGTAATCCTCTCGCGGTTCGAATCCGAGCAACGAGAGTCGAAATCCGTTTTGCCCGGCCGCTTTGCCGTGGCAACCGCCACCGTTGCAGCCCAGCTTGGTAAAGATTGGTACCACGCGACCTGGAAAACTAATGGCTGATTCGTTTCCCGTGTGTGAAACATGCACGATCGTGCTGGTGGTCAATCCGTTCTCGTGTTCGGCAACGATCGTTGCGTCGCCATCGGCGATCGGCGTCACCCAACCATCGCTGGCAACTTCCACGACGCCGGCTGGTTGCGCCGCATAGACGACCGAATGCGTGACATCGGCAACGCCGCCGGTTTCATCGGTTGCCGAAACTAACAATTGCAATCGGGCATCGAGACCGGCCAGCGTTTGGTCGGGCTGAATGTCAAAGGCAAGTTTGGGTTCACTTGCTTCGGCCGGTAACGAAACGCAGCAGAACAGGCACGCCAACGCAATGAAACGCTTGATCACAATCGACCTCATATCAATTCAGCGATCGGTTCGTGTTCGACCAAATACTGTGGACGTCCGGTAGGATCCATCAGAGCCGTCGAAGCAGTATCGATCCCAAGGTTATGGAAGAGTGTCGCGGTGATTTCTTGCATGTGAACTGGCCGCTCTGTCGCTTCTTCACCCAAGCGATTGGTGGCACCGATCGCCTGTCCGGCACGAATCCCACCACCGGCCAAGTAACAGCAACTTACTTTGGTCCAATGATCACGGCCGGCACCAGGATTGATCTTTGGTGTTCGTCCGAATTCACCCCAGACGACGATCGTGACGTCGTCTAGCATTCCACGCACATCCAAGTCTTCGATCAACGCGCTCAGGCATTGATCAAGTTTCCCACCGTGATCGCGAACCATATCAAAGTTCGCGCCGTGGGAGTCCCAACGTCCGTAGCTTAGGCTGACGACGCGTGCTCCAGCTTCGATCAGTCGCCTGGCCATCAACAATTGTTCATTGCATGTTGGCGCTCCATCGTACTGGTACTTGTAAGGTTTGCCGTCGCCGTACCTTTCCACCGTCTTGGGGTCTTCCTTGGTTAGATCCAACGCATCAACCAATTTGCTGCTGGTCAATACATCCATCGCCCGCTGACCAAAAGCATCCATTCCTTCCATGGCTCCCGTGATGTCGATGTCACGGCGCATTGAATCGATTTCGGATAGGAGTTTGCGCCGATCCTGCAGTCGATCCAAAGAGATTCCGTTCAACGTCATATTCTTCATGTCTTCGCCGTCAGGCTTGAAGACCGCGTGCGCCGAACCGAGGAATCCAGGTTGGCCCATTTCTGACCACGGTGCATGCGAAGTTGGCTTCGCCAAACCAATGTTCGGTGGTACTGACGGGTTGACCGGGCCATGCAACTTGGCGACGGCGCTGCCGATCGACGGGCGGCCGCCAAGATTTTTCATATTGTTGCGATCCCATCCGGTCACGCACTGAAACGCATCGTGACCACCATGGCATCCGACAACGCTGCGAATCACTGCAGCTTTATCCATCAGACCGGCAAGCTTTGGAAACACCTCGCAAATTTCTATTCCGGAAACATTCGTCTTGATCGGTTTGAAGTCGCCTCGAATCTCGCTGGGAGCTTCGGTCTTGATCTCCCACATGTCCTGATGGGGTGGACCGCCAGCCAGAAAGATATTGATCAGTGCCTTGTGGGAATTGGTTTTTCCCTGAGCAGCTTCAACTCGCATCAGGTCGGCTAGGGTGAAAGCGCCGGCTCCGAATGAGAGCCCGCCGATCTTCAAGAACCCACGACGCGAGACACCGTCACAAAAGCGACTAGCCTGACCTCGGATCGATAACATCGAATACGTCTCCAGGGGATGGAGGACTAATAGGGAAGGACCATCAGTTTAGCCCAAAAGTATCTGGATTCGACAACGCAGGGACTGTTTTCGCCAAGCTTTGCACGCCAAAAGCGGCTTTTCCAGGTGCTTGCGGTGCCAATCCTCCCGTTCTTTGGCGATTGCCGATTTGATCAATCCTGGTGCCAATCTGTTTTTGAAAGTAGATCGCCGGCTTCGATCTTGTTCGGATCGATAACGACGTGCTTGATTCGCTGTCGTTTCCAGGTGTAGCTCATGTGTACCAAACCGTCGTCGGATTGGATGATCGCCGGATAGCTGAATTCAGCCTTCTCCTCCTGTTCCAGCACACCAACCTTGCGCCATTGTTTGCCGTCGTCGGATATCGCCAGGTTCAATAGGCCTCGTCGCCCCCATCCGGTTCGTCCGCTGCCAAGGTGGTTGTAGATCAGCAGGTGACGACCATCTTTCAACGTCACAACATCGATCCCGGAATTGGGATTCGGCAAATTTGTCGCTTCCATCTTCGACCAGGTTTCGCCTTGGTCATCCGAGTAGCTCGTCGAAACGACACTCTCTCTCGTTCTACAGAGGATCTGCAAGCGACCATCGGCGTGTTGCAGTATGGTTGGTTGAATCGCGTTGAATTCCTGTTTGGTGTTGATCGGTCCGATTCGTTTCCAGTTTCCGACTGGCTCGCCATCTTCCAACTGAATCTTTTCGAAGTGAACGCGTCCAACCGTCGTACTCCGTGGATGAACCACACAGCAATGTTTTGCCATCATCCAGCAAGACGGGTTTGCAGCGGACCGGTCCATCGATCTTTTCAGGCAGCCGACGCCGATCACGAAACGTTCGTCCCCCGTCGTAACTGACCATCATTTCACCCCACCACGTGTCGGGACTTGGGCCGACCTTGAAAAACAACAGCGTTGGAGCATCGCCGGGTGGTTGGAACAAGACGGGGTTCCAGCAAGGATGTCGATACCCTTCGTATTGGATACCGTTGGCCCATTCGGTTGGACGCGACCATCCGTTGCCGTCGTGGTAGCTAACCCAGATGCCGACGTCCTTGTTCTTTTCTTCCGTCCCGCCGAACCAGGTGACGACAACTCCGCGGCTTGTTTCGCACAGCGACGACGCATGGCACTCGGGGAATGATGCTGTTGTGAAAACAAAGTCCTCACTGACAAAGCCTGGAAACTTCTCTTTGGATTTCGCTTTCGCGGGACGCGCTTCCAACTGCTCGCCAGTGTAAGCAATGCAGTCGTTGTGGCGGATGTGATAGATGCGACCGTTCTCCGCTCCAACAAGCAAGTCCGGTTTGCCATCCTGGTCAAAATCACAGACGGCCGGACTGGATGTATGTCCGGCGACATTACGTGTGGCCAAGTTGCCGATCTTTTTGAGGACAATTTTTCCATCACGATCTTCGCAATTGCGATACCATGTTGCATTCTGTGAATTGACCAACAAGTCCAATCGCGAATCGCCGTCCCAGTCAACCACGGCAAGTTTGACGCGTCCGGACCCGCCACAGGACTTGGCATTCAAACGCAAAGGAACGTTGTCTTCATCGATGAAGATGCGCTTGCGGATCACCATCGATCGAGTCGCAATGCTAGAAACCCTTCAGAGTCCAAGGCAACAATGTCCATGATCCCATCGGAGTTGAAATCGATCGCGACAGGGAGTGGTTCGCCACTGAGTGTCTGACTGTTGTCGATCGATTGCCTGACCAGTCCGCCATTTTCTCTACGTAACAATCCGATGCGACCCAGGATGGAGTTGTAGACAATGTCCAGGTCGTCGTCGTCGTCCCAATCCGAAACTGAAAAAGTCGTGTATCCCCACTTTGCTTCGCACGGCCCTTGGACCGATCCACTCGGTCCAGCCATGATTCGCACGGGTTGTCCCGAGTCGATCGGTCAACAATTGCGGTGCCGACCATTTCGGTAACTGGTCATCGGCAGGCCCCAGGTTTTCAAAGAAGCCAATCTGGCCTGCCGTGTTGCCAGCACAAAATGTCCTGGTCTCCGTCACCATCCCAATCGCATGCAAACGGCGTCGCTAGGGCACCGAATTTCAAGGTGTCGGCTTGCTGTTGGAAATAGACTGGCGAATCAAAGACCGGAGCACCGCGATCCAGCTGACCAGTGTTTTCAACCAGCGCAACGCGTCCATCCTCGTCTCCGACAACCAGGTCGAAATCGCCGTCGGAGTCCCAGTCGATCGCGGTCGGCGTGATCATCTGCAGTTCCATGTGTAGTGGACTTCCACCTGCAGTGTTCAGCTTTCGTCCTGCGGCGTAATTCGGACTTCGTTCGGTCGCCAATGTTTTCATACCAAGTGAAGCCATCCAGAAATTCACCGCAAATGCAGATCCAAATCGCCGTCACCATCGAAATCCGCGAAGTTAGGTGATGGCCAGCCGTAAACATCGATGTCGTTTCCAGCTGCTTTGATTCGGCTGGGTGCCAGCGAGTAGTTGGGCGATTCATCGGTGCCTGAATTTTCGATCCAGATAGACGAAGCCGTGCAGTGGTCCGTTTCGCCAGTTGCCATGTCGATCATAGGCATGATCCCAACCGTAGTCCGTCCAGTCGCCGGCGCCGACGATCAAGTCATGGTCACCGTCGCCGTCGTAGTCGACGTACCGCCACATGTTGGCACGCACCTTGTTCTCATGAATATTTGACTTGGGATAGATCGTCTGGGGCTGATCAAATTGAAAGGCTCCGCTGTTTTCATCCCGAGGAAACTCGAACCCGGGCTTCAGAATCCGTGGCTTGCCATCGACATAGCTGACCTGAAAGTTGTGGCCTGCGTCTACCGACGCGAACACCAGGGCGAAATACGGGCATCTTGTTTTTTCGGATCTTGAGTCGGGTTTTCGAAGTAGTAGACGCCATTGGATGGTTTGTCAGGGCAAGCAACCAACAGATCGATGTCACCGTCGTTGTCATAGTCCACTGGCATCGGCCAGGCCCACAATCCAACACCGAGATCAACTGCCAAATCGGATTGGTTGTATCGCAGCGGTTGCAATTTCCAATCACCTTCGCCGGCATGGCAATTCGCAACGACAACAATTAGCGGGATCGTGAGCTGCAACAATTTCTTCATGGTGTTCCTCGTGGGGGATTCGGACCAGAACATGATAAACGATCCAAGGTCTATCTGTCGCCGTAAGACAGAATCGGAGGTACCCGGCCAACTTCGCAAAAAATTGCTCAAACCTCACGGGCCTGTTTCGCTTCGATCGCACCGCCGTAGATTTCGTGCGCCACCAGAACGATCATTCCGAACATCAACGGCAGCACGTAGTACAGAATGCGGAAAATCAGAATGGAAGCGATCACCGATTCTCCGACCGAATCTTGCAACAATTTCAGCAAGATCAACTCCAGAATTCCCAGGCCACCCGGAACCTGTGTGATCAGCGAGATGGCGATGCCGACCAAATAAGCTGCTAAGACAACCGCAAAGGGAACGACCGTATCACCCGGCAATACTAAGTACAAAGCGGTCGCTGAAATCAACAAGTCGACGGCGGCCACCGACGCTTGGACCGCCATCAAGCCTGGCTCCGGCGGGCGCAGATGCAATTCACCGATCGGCCAGGGCTTGCGCCACGTAAAACAAACGATCAAGTATCCGATCGCCAGCGACAATAGAATCACACCGATCGCCCGGGTACCCAAACCGAATGGCAACGCCGTGTCAGCGGGTAGGTCGATTGGAACCGAAACCAAAACCGCACCGCCCAGAAACCATAGCCCGCTCCAAAATGTCAGACCCAGAATCGAAATCATCACGGCGATCTGTCTGGGCGTAAGCCCGAACCGCGAATAGAAGCGAAATCGAATCGGGGCAGCGGCCAACAGAGAGCCAAGGTTGTTGCCGAGCGAGTAGCCAAGAAACGACGCCAATGCGACGCGACGCAGAGGTAGCGAGCGACACAGATATCGCAGCGCTAGCAAGTCGTAACAGATCAACAATCCGTAGTTCAGGGCGATCAACAAGGCAGCAATCGCAAGGTACAACGGCGGCACGCCCGTCAATCCCTCGATGAACTTGTCCTTGGTGATATTGCCGTTTTCCACTTCTCGGATCAGCAACCGAATGGCCAAGATGAACAGGACAGCGGCTAGACCGGGTCCTGCGATCGCACGGAGTTTTCGCTTGGGCAACGTGATCGTCGATAAAGCGGGGAAATGAACTGTTGGAGCGACAATAGCAAGCTTTACAGTATCACTCGCCGAGACAGGATCGACCACTAGCCGTTGCCTCAACTTTCGGCGAAAACTTAGTTTGTACGATTTGAAATCAATCAGGCATTCGCACGAGTCGAAGTTCAGTTGTTATGAAGAATGTAAAACACGAGCTGGTTGTTCTTGGTGGTGGGCCAGCCGGATATGTGGCTGCGATCCGGGCAGCACAACTGGGAATCGATGTCGCATGTATCGACGAAAACGACCGGTTTGGGGGCACCTGTGTGCGAGTTGGCTGCATCCCCAGCAAGGCATTGTTGGAATCGAGTCACCTTTACGAGGAGGCTCAACATCGATTCGGCGATCATGGCATTGCAGTCGATGGAGTCCGCATGGACTTGGACGTGCTGATGGCAAGGAAGGATAAAATTGTTGACACTCTGACCGGCGGCATCGATATGCTGTTCAAGCGAAAGGGCGTCACACCCTATCGTGGTCGAGGACGCTTCGTTGACGCCAGCACCATCGAAGTTCGCGGTCAAGACGAAGTCATGGTTGAAGCGGATCAAATTCTGATCTGTGCTGGCTCGCGCCCAATGTCACTCTCGGCGGTCGAAGAAGATGGCGACCGGATCGGCAACAGCACCGCCGCCCTTTCCTATCCCGAAGCCCCTGGCAGGCTGGTCGTGATTGGTGGCGGATACATCGGCATGGAACTGGGGAGTGTTTGGAATCGACTGGGCAGCGAGGTGATCGTCCTAGAAGCCCTCGATAGGATTTTTCCCGGCATCGACGCCGAACTGGCGTCGCTTGCCCAGCGTACCTTTAAGAAACAGGGGATCGAGTTCCGATTGAGCACCTTTGTCGAATCGGCCAAAGTTTCGAATGATGGAAACAAATGCGTCGTCGCAATTAAGGACGGCGATCCGATCGAATGCGACCGTGTTCTGCTGGCGACCGGGCGTGTTCCGGCAACTGACGACATTGGACTTGAATCCATTGGACTGGAGACGGACCGTCGCGGTTTCATTCCCACGAATGGAATCTTCGAAACTTCACTCGATGGAATCTATGCGATTGGAGACTGCATTGGCGGCGCAATGTTGGCCCACAAGGCAATGGAAGAAGGGATTGTTTGCGTGGAACAAATGGCCGGAATCAAAAGTCATCTCAACTACGACGTGATCCCCGCGATTGTCTACACGCACCCGGAAATCGCGATGGTCGGAAAGACGGAAGAACAATTACAAGAAGCGGGGGTAGCCTACAACAAGGGAGTTTGTCCATTTGGCGCCAACGGGCGTGCTCGGACGCTAGGCGATACCGAGGGCCGAGTCAAGATTTTGGCCGATGCGGAAACCGACCGCGTGCTGGGTGTCCACATTATCGGATCACGCGCCGGAGATTTGATCGCCGAAGCGGCGACCGCGATGGAATTCGGCGCCAGCAGCGAAGACATCGCTCGCACTTGTCACGCTCATCCGACGCTGTCAGAGGCGGTTCATGAGGCGGCGTTGGATGTTGCAAAACGAGCCATTCACACGGCATAACAATCAGCATGCCTAGCAACCGAGCGAGACCGGAGACTTGGGACGCCGACATCAAACGCTCGGTCGAATTCTACAATGACTGGTTTCTGCGTTTCGCTCCCGAGGTATATCGCACCGAACGTGTTGCCGCCGCGGAGAGCGTCGAAGGTATGTTGGCGGCGACCAGTTACCTGTTTGACATCAGCTCGGAAAAGCTACGCCATTACCCTGAGTCGCTGTCGGCGCTGCGGATGTCAACGGCTCCACCGATCGCCCGTGACCGATTGGTTGGACTCGCCGGCGTTTCGAAATCATTGGTCGAAAACATGGAAAAGCAAGGTCGGCTACCACCGCGGATGCCGGCAACCGAGTTGAATTCAGATCTGGTTGGAATTGCAACTCGAATTCAACGGCTTGTCGATACTGACATCTTTCCGTGGATCGAAGAAAAGCGAATTCCTCACTGCGACGAAATGTATCGCGCATCACTCATCGTTGCCGACCGACTGTGCGATGCCAGTGCCGACCAAATCATTCGCAATGCACAGGAAACCGGACAGTTGCGAGCGATCAAGCAGTGGCTGGCCTCCAAAGGCTATCGCGATCGTACCGGCAACGAGTCGTTTGATGAAATGTCATCCGGTACTTTTCTCCTGCGCTCGGTAGTACCGGGTAGGAAAGAGGATGACTCAGAAGTAAGTGTGCCTGTTGACGCAGTGATCATGCTGAAGGATTCAAAGGCGGGCGACATGCCGCTGCTAGTCGAGGCCAAGTCGGCGGGCGATTTCGCCAATACAAACAAACGCCGCAAAGAAGAAGCAACGAAGCTTGACCAGCTCCGGCGAATGCACGGCAGTCAGATTCAAATCGTATTGTTTTTATGCGGCTATTTTGATCGCGGCTATCTGCAGTACGAGGCCGCAGAAGGAATCGAATGGGTTTGGGAGCATCGTCCCAACGACTTTGAAGAGTTCGGCCTGTGATCAAGAACCTTTCTACGATCGAATCAGACCGCCAAGGCCTGGTGGAACGATTGAACGAGCAGAAATCCCTTGTGGAGCGAAATCGCTGGGGTCAGTTCGCAACGCCACAAGCACTAGCCGAACAAGTCGTCAATGTTGCTCTGAGACTGTTGACCAATGGTGCCCCGATCCGATATGCCGAACCTGGTTTCGGAACGGGACCGTTCTATTCGGCACTCAGGCGTACGACAGCGCGAGTCGCGTTGGCAAAAGGCATCGAATTAGATCCACTGTTTGCGACTGCCGCGCGAAATCTTTGGAGAGGGACCGGGTTGTACATTGTCGAAAGTGATTTCACAAAATTGTCGCCACCCTCCAAGGAAACAACAAAGTTTGATTTGATCATCTGCAACCCCCCGTACGTTCGCCATCACCATATCGAAGCGGATCGCAAGAGATGGTTGCAGCAACAGGTTGCTGATCGCACGAATATTTCAATCAGTGGGTTGGCCGGTCTCTATAGCCATTTCATGTTGTTGTCACAGCAATGGATGTCCCAGGGCGGCGTCGGTGCTTGGTTAGTGCCTGCTGAATTCATGGATGTTAACTATGGCGAGGCGTTGAAAAAGTTCTTGCTAGACAACGTTACGCTACGGCAAGTTCATCGATTCGATCCGACCGATTTGCAATTTGACGACGCACTCGTTTCATCCGTCGTCATTTTCTTTGAAAATTCATTGCCGCCAGCGAAGCATCGGGTCCAATTCACGCGAGGAGGTTCCGTTGACCAGCCAGCCGTGAGCCGGTTGATCGACTCCGGAAACACTGCGTGAGGCCAAGAAGTGGACGCAAATACAGAGACCACGTGCAAGCGATGTGACAACCGACCCCATGCTGTCCGATTTGTTTTGGATCAAACGCGGCATCGCGACCGGATGCAACGAATTCTTCATGCTGACAGAGCAAAAGACCATCGATCTGAGCTTGCCAAAACAATTCTTGAGACCAATCCTACCAAGCCCGCGCTACTTGAAAAGCGATACGATCGAAGCTCGTTCGGACGGTTCGCCGGAGATCGAGGACCGTCGATTCTTGCTTTCGTGCGAACTGGAGATCGACCGAATCAAACAACATTTCCCCAACCTGTTCAACTATTTGAACATGGGTGCGAAATCGGGAGTTCAAACCCGGTATTTGTGCAGTCGTCGCGATCCCTGGTATCGGCAAGAGGATCGTCAGCCGGCACCCTTCTTGTGTACCTACATGGGACGGTCAAGCCGCAGGGATCGATCCCCATTTCGATTCATCATGAACCGCTCCAAAGCGATTGCGGCAAACGTTTACCTGCTGTTGTACCCCAAGCAAGACCTGGCAGCGAAACTGGCAGCGGATCAAGACCTGCAGGAAAGTCTCTTTCAAGCCTTACGCTCCATCACACCGGAATCCCTGATCGGCGAAGGTCGGGTTTACGGAGGCGGGTTACACAAGGTTGAACCCAAAGAATTGGCCAAGGTCCGACTGGCTGTGCCAGGGTTTTAGAATCTGCTCTGTAGGGTCTTCGCACGAACCGCTCTCGATCTACGTTTGGGTGGCACGCACCGTGATCGTCATGGCTAGATTTTTGTTGCGATCATGACTTCTCGTTTCCCGCCCTGGGGACCGGGGACACGCCGTGCACGAAACCCGGCCATTTCCATTTCCTGACGAATCGCTCGATTGACACAGTAGGTCACCAGTTTTCCGTCATCCCTGAGCATTCGTTGCATCGCGCGTAGGAATGATGCCTGCCACAGTTCTGGATTGGTGTTGGGAGCAAACGGATCGAAATAGATTGCGTCGAAAGATTCAACTTCATTTGATTCAGCGACCCAGTCGCAGGCGTTTTGATGATGGATCACGATCCGCCGACTTTCGCCAACTTGCCAGACCAAGTCGCCTGGCGGAGCCGTTGGACCAAACGCCGATCGCCAGTCTAAAAATCTTTCTATCGTTGGCGGATTTCTAACCTGACGCTCCATCTTCAACTGCCGTAGCAGTTGAGCGGGAAGTAGAGAGAATTCAACGGCTGAGTAATGCAGTGATGCGTCGGCTACGATGGCCGCATCCAATGTCATCAACATTGCCAATCCGGTTCCAAAGCCAATTTCTAAGACCGATGCAGACCTCGATTCGGCTATTCGTGCTCCGATTCCGCTGTTATTCAGATAGACATGCTGGGTCTCGGATGCCGCGCCGGCCGCGCTATGGTAAGCGACGCCCGATTCGGGATCGATCAATGTTCGGCTTCCGTCATCGGTAATCTGAATCGCTAAAGTATGGCCATCGATTGGGATCAGTCTGCGGGTCGGAATCGTCACGCTTGCGGCCTTGTTTGCGTTGCAGTCACTACGGCGTCTACAATGAACAGGTTGGTTGCTTTTTGTGCCAGCCGACCCTGCTCTTCGCTAGCTATTCACTGCATTGGAAGTAAGACTTTGTTCACACGCAACCGCGGAACCGATCCTGAAACGTCGATGGGGTCGATTCCAGCCGCCGTTCGTTCGGAACCAACGGAGTTGGATGGAGAATCGGTTCGATCACAATTGCTGCAAAAAATTGAATCCGTGCGACGCGATTTGCAACGAGTCATTCGTGGGAAACCAGACGTGATCGATTCCGTGCTAACGGCACTGTTAGCGGAAGGATCGATCTTGTTAGAAGATGTGCCTGGGGTTGGCAAAACGACGTTGGCAAAGTCGATCGCCGCCTTGATTGACCTGGAATTCGCTCGAATTCAGTGCACGCCCGATCTGCTACCGGCAGACATTTTGGGTAGTTCGATTTACCAGCCCGCTACAGGCTCCTTTGAATTTCGCGCCGGCCCCATCTTCTGTGACTTGTTGATCGCCGATGAAGTCAATCGTGCATCGCCGCGCACGCAAAGCGCGTTGCTGGAAGCGATGGCGGAATCTCAGGTCACGATTGACGGAACTCGCTACGATCTGAATCAACCGTTCCTGGTGATTGCGACACAGAATCCGCATGGTTTTGAAGGTACATTCCCATTACCCGAATCGCAGCTCGATCGCTTTCTGTTCAGATTGTCGATGGACTACCCCGACCCAGCGAGTGAAGTCGACTTGCTGCTGGATCAACCGACAGACGATCCCGACTTTGTTTTACAACCTGTAATGCATCGCGATGAATTGATACGATTGCAGCAGATCGTTCGCCATGTGAACGTCGATCGCAAGGTTGCAAAATACATCGTCGATATTGTTACGACGACGCGTCGCGATTCGCGATTGCGCGTTGGGTGCAGTCCACGTGGCGCAAAGATGATGCTACGCGCAGCTCAAGCGCGGGCCGTATTGATGGGTCGAGATTTTGTGATGCCTGACGATGTGCAAGAAGTTGCTATCCCGGTCATGGCCCATCGTATGGCGTCTCGGAATGTATCCGCATCGGTTGGCGAGACAACCCACATTGTTAACGAAATCATTAGTCAGACAAAGGTGCCGGTATGAGCGATCAGGTTGGCCGCCAAGCATCATCATCGCCAGCGGTTGATCGATCCGCATCCGAGTTTGTGATTCGTCGAACGATGTTTGGTAGGCTCAAATCGCTATTGCGGTTGGCTTGGTTGATTCTATTCAGCCCCATCCGTCTGATATTAGCAATACGTAGGGCGATGACTCCGGCATCGGTCACTTTGCTTTTGGTCGGTATCGTCAGCACCAATATCATTTGGGGATACCCTTGGATCGGAGTTTTCTCGGCATGCGTGTCGCTGTTCGTTGTCGGTTTTCTGCTCAATCGTTGGTCGCTGCCCAGTTTGGAAGCCGATTTTCTGTTGCCGCGATCCGCGGTGGCCGGTTCACCTTTTCCTACCAAGGCTCTGCTTACCAACCAGGGTTGGTTTCCAGCGATGGAATTGCAAATCGCGTTGAATCCTAATAACGGGCACAGCAAAGCGAGCGTTTTCCAGACCAAACTGGAGAGTGGGATCGTGGAAATGATTCGGCCGGGTGAGCGGTTCGGTATGAACGCCACACTTCAGTGTTCCAGCCGAGGCATACATCAGTTGCCTGACATCTGTGTCACAAGTTGGTTTCCGTTTCACTTGTTTCGATTCACACGATCGGTGCAGACCATCGCCACGATCCCGATTACGCCCAAGTTATTGACGGAGGACGACGAATCGCTTTCCAGCGGCCTGCTTGATTCGCTGGGAACTTGGACGCGAAAGGTCTTGTCGGGCGACGCGATGGACTACACGGGCAGTCGCGAGTATGAAGCAGGGATGCCAGTCCGGCGTTGGGATTTCGCGTCCTGGGCTCGGCTCGGGCAACCGATCATCCGCGAGTACCAATCTCCGTCCGTTCGTACGCTCACATTTGTCGTTGACACGGCCAATGATCGCGACGCTGTCAACGATCCGAAGTCGGCCGATCAGGTGCTTGAGCGAGTACTATCGCTGGCGGCAACCGCCATTGAACATGTTGGGCGCCAGCCAATCCAGGTTCGACTGTACGTCACCGGTCAAGATTGGTCATTGCAGTCCGAAGCCGGTACGGATCGCGAATCGATGTTGATTCGACTTGCGGCTGCAAATCGCGAATCGGATCAGCTGGCGAGTCAGGCGATCGCGGGACTATGTCAGCACCTCGGGAATTCGCCGCTGCTGCTGATGACGTCTCGATCGAACCCGTTGGGTCAACAAGCTGTTCCGGCTTCCGTGACGATTCTGAGTGTTGATACGATAGCAGCAACAGAGCAACAGCAGGAGCTCGTCGCTGACGCAATGGAGGTCATGGGTTCGTCGTCATGAGTCTGAGCGGCAAGATTACGATCGGATTTTTGCTTTGGCTGCAAGCATTGTTTTTGGGGTTCGACCTTTCAGACTTGGCTGCCAGTTATCGCGGCGACACTGATGGCAACGACGCTGGTCGCAGTCAATCGTCGCAATACAAGTCCCACGAACTCCGGCGACTCGACAGGAACAGGACGGTTGACGCCCACGTTGAAATGGTTGCTAGTGATTGCGTCAGCCTTGGCCGTGTTCGTGATTACTTTGGTGTGGCGTTTGGAAAGCCAACTGAGCATCGATGTCAACGTATTGTCCGTCTCTGTTGACGCCGTCGCGCACTGGGCGCTTTTCTGTTCGTTGATAGCGTGGTCGCTGCGCCCCAATCGTGGTCACGTAGCAATGCTTGGGTTGGGTATGGTGGTGCTGCTGCTTGGCGTCGCATCCGGTGGTACAAGTCGGTCGATGGCGGCTCAAACCTCGATCTCGCTTGCGGCCTGTGTCGGATTCACTCTGGCGGCTCAAGTCATTCTGGGCACAGCTCGCGGAACTGGAGGTGCTGTCTTTGCTGATGCTGAATCCGATGACGAAGGATCGCTGTGGATGGCACGAACCATACCGTTGATTTCGCTCTCTTTGATTCTGATGGCGACGGGCGTTGTGGCCAACGCGACCAGCCGTGTACTACCAGGACTACAACGCGTCGTCCAAGAACAGCTTCAGGAATCGCTGGACGTCGTTACCGACCGGACAGGAATCGGCGGTACTCGCTATGTTCGAAGTGGAGAATTGGGGTCCATACGACAACATATCGCCGCGAATCCAACCGAGATCTCACTCGTTGTTAAGTCCAAGTACATGCCGGGTTACTTGCGCGGTCGTGTTTACGACTTGTATAGAAAACGTCGTTGGCATTCGGCATCGAAATTGAAATCGCCCTGGCGGCCAGCGAACGAGTCACCGAACGCAGGCTCGCCCCCGTATCGGATGGAAAAATCAAGCTTGACTTTCGAGTGCCTAGAAATCTGAAGCGTTTTCACTATCCGCAAGAACCGGAGGATGCGGCACTCCCACCGACATCGACGCATGTCACGGTCTACAACAATCCGGTCAAGGGGTATGTCGTTTTCACTCCGCTTGCAACCCATTGGATTGAGGCCAACAGTGGCGGAATAATCATTGGCGATCACGACCAAATCGGAATGGGCGTCGACGTTACAAATCCGTACGTTGCCGGTGTTGGTCAGCGGGCCAGGCACGACATTCTTACACCTGAACAGCGGCAGGTCTTGACCACCGTTCCAGCTGCCATGGTAAACGAGGCTCGCAGGGTGGCGAAAGACGTTTTCGCCGACAGCCTAACGGCTCGAAACAAGGCTGCGGCTGTAAGCCGTTACTTTCAAAGTCAAGCCAACTACACTTTGCGAACGGAAGCCGCGCCCGCTGAAGTCGATCCGATTGCAAATTTTCTCGAGAAGAAGCACCCGGCACACTGCGAGTACTTTGCCTCGGCGACAGCCATGGTCTTGCGCGCCGCCGGTGTCCCCACTCGTTACGTTACCGGCTACGTCGTTGATGAACCGAACGAGCGTGATCCGGAACTTTGGTTGGCACGTAATCGAGATGCGCACGCCTGGGTCGAAGCCTATGATGACGTCGGTGAATACTGGTTCGCTGTGGAATCGACACCGGGACGAACGTATAACTCGGCTGCGATGTTGGATAGTTCTCTTGCCAACCGTACTGATAGCCAGTTAGCAGGCGAAGAAGACGATGTCGGATCGGGCAATGTCTTTGCCAGGGCGTGGGGCTGGCTTCTCTCGCTGCGGGCGACCGATGCATTGGTCGTTGTTTACCAATTTGCTCAGCTGCCGCTGTTTCTAGTCTTGGTCATATTTTGGTGGGTCAAGTTTCGAAGAACGGCCGCTGATTCTCGAGATGAAGTGGATTCGCAAAGCATGAAGATGCTGCGGAAAGTTCGACCGGAACGTTCGAAAACATGCCTTGACGCGACTTCCAAACGAAACGCTTTACCAGTTTGCCGATCGAATCGAATCGAACACGCGAGAACCGATGCGACAAAATGCAGAGGCTCAATTGCGTCGTTTCGCGGCCTGGTACCGACAATACGCCAACGCCCGCTATCGTGGCCAATTGCCGCAACCGTTAGCCGAATCACTTAACTGAGTGTCTCACCCGTTGCAGCGTCGGTTCCGCTGGTTCCGAAGGGGGGTAAACTGAGTCGGAAACAGGTGCCCCGATCGATGCCCGGATCGATATGTCGAATTTCACCTCCATGTTCCCGCATGATTTTGCGCAGACGGGCAACCCTAGCCCTGTTCCCCGCATCCCTTTGCTTGATTCAAAGGGCGAGAAAATCTTCTCGCGATCTTCTTCAGCGACTCCAGGTCCGTTGTCAACAACATCGATCGTCCACCCGTGATCGAGGATCAAATCGGGTCTGCACGAATACTTTCGACGGCTCTGATCGACCCACGCTCGTCTCTGCCTCGGTTTCGAAATCGTCCTCGCCGAGCCAATTCGCCCGAAGCGGCGTCGATCGCATTGGTAACCAAATTCAATACGGCGCGATGAATGCCGTCCGGATCAAATGATGCTGGGGGAATCGAAGTGTCCAGGTCGCTGCCCAGTTGCACGTCTTGCTGCGCTGCCCGTGAATCTCATCAGTTCGACGACATCGCGGACCGTTTCGTTCAAGTCGGCGTTCGACGCGTTCCGGACGCGTTCCTTGGAAAATGTCAGCATGTCCATCACCAGATTGGAAATGCGTTCTTGATTGCGATCGACAATCGCCCATCCGCGACGAACGGCGCGCGGTGTCGTCTCGATCCAACCCAGCCTCGATCAAATAGCTACCACCCCGAATTCCTTGCAGGATATTCTTCACATGATGCGACAGCGTGGCGATGGTTTGTCCCATCGCGGCCAATCGTTCACTTTGCACCAGCGCCGAGTAATAAAAGGTGTCTTCGATTGCCAAGGCGGCCTGATGTCCGATCGCAGTGATCAACCGAAGATGGTCATCATTGAATCGTTCGTGATCACCTTTGGTACCAATTCACCAGGGGCAGTGTAGGTGTCAACGTACATCGCACCGACGACGCCGAATCGGCCCTGCAACGGAACACACAATGCTTCTCGCACTCCAGCTTGTACAATCGAAACAGCGGCATCGAAACGTGAGTCGTCGCCTGCGTTGCTAGTCCGCACGCCTTCTTTGTGATCAATCACGTATTCCAAGATCGTGCGACTGATCGCCATCTGTTGGTCACGCATCAAGTCATGCGATCCGGTTCGCGGTCGCAGCGTGCCGCCGGTTGCAATTCGCCACTTTCCGTATCACGAAGCATGATGCATCCTCGATCCGCTTCGACCCAATCGAAAACCAGATTCAGCACACGGTCCAGCACTTCGTCCAATTCACCGGTTCGACCAACTGCGATTGCTGTCAGGTACATCACTTCCAGTGAGCGGTCAGTGTCCGACTGACCGACGACTCCGAATGGAGCGACTACTTCGGAACCAGACTGCGACAAGGACGAAACGATTCGACTTTCGTCTTTGCTCTTGGCTACGATATCGACGCCGATGCGCCGCCTCCATCGTGTTCGGCTGACCCGTGCCGGTGAAGATCAGCAAAGTTGACCCGATTTCGACTCGATCACCATTGCTTAGCAAATGCTGGCGGATCGTCCGACCGTTGACTAGAGTGCCGTTGCTGCTTTGTAGATCTCGGACCTCCCAAGTGCCATTGGCCCCCAATCGAAGCTCGGCGTGGGACCGCGATGTTTCCGTATCGACCAGTTGGATGTCGCTGCCCGCTTCACGGCCAATGCGATAGACCGACTCGGAAAGCTGGAAATGCTTTCCCTGATCGCGACCACGTACTACGAACAACGACGCCATGTATCGACCGCTCGACCAACTCTAATCGAAAATCGACCGAGTACCGAACTCTGGAAGAATGGAAACGAATGAGAAACGTTAGCATAGGTTATCGACCCGCAAACAGACAGGTGGCGAATCGTTTGTGGGTGATCATAATGGTGAAGTAGATTCTGTTCATCAACTCGAAACACTGGTCGTTCCTTGGTCCAACCTCCCCCCGTCGAGTCGGAAGACGATATTGCCGCCGCAAATGAATTGGTGCGAGCCTGCAAATCGATACGTCAACAGGTCGCTCGGGTCGTCGTTGGCCAAGACGCCGTCATCGAGCAACTATTGATTGCGATCCTGTCCCGTGGCCATTGCTTGCTGGAAGGCGTACCCGGTCTGGCCAAAACGCTGATCGTGCGCACGCTTGCTGATTCGATGGATCTGACGTTCCGTCGGATTCAGTTCACGCCTGATCTGATGCCTGGTGACATCACGGGTACGGAAATCATTCAAGAAGATCCGCAAACCGGCCACCGTAAGTTCGTTTTCGAAAAAGGACCGGTCTTTACCCAAATGTTGCTGGCGGACGAAATCAACCGAACGCCACCCAAGACCCAAGCCGCGTTGCTGGAAGCGATGCAGGAACACGAAGTCACCGCAACGGGGAAGACTTATCGGCTGGACGAACCATTCTTTGTGTTGGCAACCCAAAACCCGATCGAACAGGAGGGGACTTATCCGCTGCCTGAGGCCCAACGCGACCGCTTTCTGTTTCATGTTGTGGTCGACTATCCAACACGACAGGAGGAAAGCGAAATCGTTGACCGGACAACTTCGACCGTCAACGCTGCCGTTTCCGCTGTTGTAAGTGGTGAACAGATCCTGCAATTTCAACGCACCGTGCGCCGGGTTCCGCTGCCACCGCATGTCAAGGAATGGGTGCTCGATGCGATCCGATCGATCCGACCGACGGACCCCGATTGCCAGCAATGGGTGAGGGATTTTGTGGAATGGGGACCGGGTCCCCGCGCCAGCCAACAACTTGTGTTGGCCGCTAAAGCTCGGGCGCTGTTAAAGGGCCGGGTGCACGTGACGATCGAAGACGTGCAAAGTCTTGCTCATCCGGTGTTGCGACATCGGATCGTCCCGACGTTTGCCGCTGAAGCTGATGGAATTTCGGTCGACGACTTAGTCACTCGATTGATTGAAGAACATCCGGTTAAAGCGGAACCGGTGATCTAACACCGCGGATCCCTTGCAGCAATCGCTAACGCGTCTTGGTTTCGCTGGCTCGATCTTTGGCTCGCCGCCAAAACAAGCAGCGGAGAAACTCGGAACGAGTCTAGCCAATTTCCCAAAGGAGTGCGATGAAAACGATCGCTCGCACACACACCGTTCGCCGTACAGCGTGGTATTAGGCAAGTGACCGACTGTAGCAGAACAGAAACAGCCCCAAGTTAGCGACGAGCAATCCGATCGATGTGATTCGATAGGTCGAGGCCAAGCCGAACAATGATAGCCCGCAACCGAGCGCTGCGATCAACACTCCGCCGCTAGGAAACCAGGATGCCGCGACGGCTCCAAAGCCAAACACCATCACCGCTGCTGCAACTGCCCCCATTGCTGTGTACCGCATGGGACCAACGTCGTAAAACGTTTCAATGAACTTTGGTTCAGGCAGCGCCGGTTCGGGGTCCACCGCAAATGGTGATCCAGCTCGAATCGACTCGACAGACGGGTCGCTCGATTCATTCGGGGCTGGGACAGGGACCGCCGAATCCGTCGCTGCCGAATCGCTTGTCGCTGGATCAGGTGCGTCTTGGTTCATATGCCAATCCGTTTCTCAGTGCCAACCTTCGTTGCGTCATCGCCTGGTTGCAGACTATTCTATGCTGTTGCCAATCATTCTATCTTATGGACCACCGATCAAGGACTCGACTGAATGCCAATCTTGATGAAGGTTTGGATCTCTTTGGCGTTCCGCTGCATTCCATTGATTCTTTTGACAACCTGTCTGCTAACGGCCGCGGAACCGACAAAAACGGCACCCTTTGAGCCGATCATTGCAGCCGCTTCCAACGAAGCTGGTCAGGCAATGGAAGGAATACAGCTACCCGAAGGGTGGAAGATCAATCTGTTCGCGGCTGAGCCTGACGTGGCAAACATCGTTGCCTTTGACGTCGACAATCGAGGTCGCGTTTTCGTCTGCGAATCGTTCCGGCAAAACCGTGGTGTCACCGATAATCGTGAACATGACGAGACTTGGTTATTGGCCGACCTGGCGGCGATGACAGTCCAAGACAGAATTGATTACCACAAGCGACTGCTTGGTGATGCTGCATCAACCTATTCCCAACAAGATGATCAAATCCGTCGCCTAAGCGATACCGACGGGGACGGTCAAGCCGATCTGTCAACGCTGGTTGCCAATCACTTCCATCGGATCGAAGAGGGGACCGGTGCCGGCATTCTGGTTCGGGGCAACGAACTGTTCTTTACTTGCATTCCCAAGCTTTGGAAGCTGATCGATGAAGATGACGATGGAGAAGCTGAGCAGCGGGACGCCTTGTCGGATGGCTATGGGGTGCGAGTCGCCTTTCGTGGACACGATCTTCATGGCTTGTTGATTGGACCGGACGGCCGACTCTATTTCAGCATTGGCGACCGCGGATACAACATCGCGACGGAGGACGGGCGAGTCCTAGCCGATCCGGCATCGGGTGCCGTGTTCCGCTGCGAGTTGGACGGCAGCGGATTGGAAGTTTTTGCGACAGGCATGCGCAATCCACAAGAACTAGCGTTCAACGATATCGGTGATCTGTTTTCGGTAGACAACAACAGCGACAGTGGTGACCGGGCCAGAATCATTCACATCTTGCAAGGTGGTGATTCGGGCTGGCGAATGTACTACCAATACCTTCCCGATCGCGGACCATTCAACCGTGAACGTATTTGGGAACCGTTTCACAACGAACAGCCGGCGTACTTGGTTCCGCCAATTGCCAATTTCGCCGACGGGCCCAGTGGCTTGGCTTATTACCCAGGCACCGGTTTCGGCGATCGCCTGAAGAACCGATTCGTGCTGTGCGATTTTCGAGGCACGCCTGGTAAGAGCGGCGTACGAACGTTTCAGCTGCAACCCGATGGGGCCTTCTATAAGTTGTCGGAAGACGATCAACCAATTTGGTCGGTGCTGGCGACCGATGTCGCTTTCGCACCCGATGGCGCGATGTTGATCAGCGACTGGGTCGATGGCTGGGACGGTGTCGGGAAAGGTCGGCTCTATCGGATCACCGATCCGCATTATCAGCGTTCCGCCATCGTCAAACAGGTTTCAGAACTCTTGGCCGGCGACTGGACGACTTACGAAACGCCACTGCTGGCCGAGAACCTGTCTCACGTCGATCGACGAATCCGACTCGAATCACAGTGGGAGCTCGCCCGACGTGGCGATTTGCAAACACTGCTGACAGTGGCCACGGACATCAACGCCGACTCCCTCGCCCGCCTGCATGGAATTTGGGGTGCCGACCAAATCGCGCGGCGGGACAGCGCCTTGACCGAGCAGGCAACATCACGACTGATTGAACTGCTCACCGACGACGATCCCATTCTGCGCGCCGCGGCGGCCAAGGTCATGGGTGAAAGGCAAGTCGTGGCTTCTGTAGACAAGCTGCGTTTGTTGCTACAAGACCCATCGCCGCGCGTTCAGTACTTCGCGATGCTGGCTCTTGGCAATCTGAAGGACGGCAATTCACTTGCGGCGATCGTCGATTTGCTGGATCAGAATAACAATCAAGACCCCGCGATTCGACACGCCGGTGTGATGTTCTTAAGCGCGACAAAAGACAAGCAAAAGTTGGTTGGTCTTGCTGATCACAAGAGCGTCGCCGTCCGCCGCGCCGCCACAGTCGCATTGCGCAAGGCAAATCATGGAGACGTTGCCAGTTTTTTGGACGACAAAGATGAATTGGTCGCTTTGGAAGCGGCCCGAGCCATTCATGATGTACCCATCGGTGTTGCCCTACCTGCTCTGGCTGAATCAATCGAAGCAAGTCGAGAGAACTTCGAACTGGTACGTCGTGGATTGAACGCGAACCTGCATCTTGGGACGCAAGCAGCGGCCGAGCGAATCGCGTCCTACGCGGCGCGGGATTCGGCGCCACCGAAGATGAGACTGGAAGCACTGGATATCCTTGCCGACTGGAATTCACAGGATCCGCGCGATCGAGTACTCGGTTCACATCGACCGTTGTCCAAGCGTGACCCGCGCTAGCTGCCCAAGCTCTGGATTCAAGGATTGACACGTTAATGTCCGCCGGATCCGACATTCGAGAACGAGCGACGGCGGTTGCAGCGCTCTTGGGTATCAAGCGAATCGCTCCGCAGATTGCAGCCCGCTTGAACGATTCGGAATTGGAACCCGTTGATCGGGCTGCGGCGCTCCAATCACTTGTGAGACTAGATCCGAAACAAGCCTTGGCATTTGCGAAAAGTGTAAAGGTTCGACCCGCAAACGAGTTGACCGAGGCTGCTATCCAAGTATTGGGAGATTTGGATCAGACCGATTCACTGACAACCTTCATCGAAGCGACCAAGAGTTCCAACGTAAAACTCCGTCAACGAGCTTGGGATATTTTGGGCCAAAGCAAGTCCTTGGATGCGGCAAGTGCGATTGGTGATGGTATCCGACGCTACATTGGCGGATCGCTGTCGCCCGATGTGCACTTGAACGTTCTGGAAGCGGCTAAGGGCAAGCTGGATCAAGAACTCCAACAACAACTAGACGAGCATCGCACAGCGCTTTCAGCAACAAGTCCGTTTGGCCCCTTGGATCGCAGCTTTGGAAGGAGGCGACGTAGACGCGGGGCGAAAACTATTCTTCGAGAAAACGCAACTCTCCTGCGTCCGCTGTCATCGGGTGGGCCTGACTGGTGGCGAGGTCGGACCCAGTCTAAACAATGTCGCCAAAGACAAGGATCGTTTGTATCTGCTGGAATCGATTTGTCTGCCCGACGCTAGTATTGCCAAAGGATTTGAAACAGTTGTTCTGGCCGACGAAGATGGGCAAGTCTACACAGGAATCATTCGTCAAGAGACCGAGGAATACATCGATCTGGTGCAAGCCGACGGCGCTGAACGTCGAATCGCAGTTGACGAAATTGTCGCCAGGCGCAAAAGGGAAGTCGGCGATGCCGGCCGATCTGGTCAATCAGATGACGTTGCGCGAACTCCGAGACCTGGTTTCCTACTTGGCGATACTGGACTAGCGGCGCAGAACGTCGATTGATTCGGTCAATCGTCATAATCGGAACCGCTCTGTGTGATCGACTCGCTCGCGCTGGAATCGTTTAGGCAGGATTCTTTTGCCCACCCCACTTCTATGGCCTACGGTTCAACAGCCTGTGCACGTAAAGCCTGACGACCCCCGATCGCTGCCGCCACGATTTAACGCATCATGACTTGTCACGATTTGGCAAAACGACTCGCCGAACTCCAACCGGATCTGTCTCCGGTCGATATCGCGCGCTTGTCTTTGATGATACTGGGCCAGTGTGACGACGCGGATCTGCTATCGGACGACTCAGCGCTGATGTCCGCATGGAAGAACGCCAGTTTCCGATTGGAAGCAGCCTCGGATCAGCATGCTGCCGTCGCCGAAGAGCTGGATTCCATGTGCAGCAACGGTCCGGTTCAGTTCACACCGGATCAACTTTGGATTTTGTTGCGGGCCGTGAAAGTCCAAAGTCAAATTCTGGAACTCTACACGGATGAGCCGGCACTCGCATAGCTGCTACCGGTCCTTCAACTCAATCACCGCTTGACGGGCCCGTTTTAGAAATTCGTTCTTCGGTTCGCCGGCCTCCAGGAAAATTGGTGGCCCAATCGTGATGCAGCTCAACAACGGAACGGGCAAAACCTCGCCGCGAGGCAGGATTCGATTGACATTGTCGATGTAGACCGGCACAAGTTCCAAGTCGGGTCGCTTTTTTCCCATATAGTACAAGCCACTCTTGAAGTCGCTCATCTCGTCGTCACTGGACGACCGACCCCCTTCGGGAAACAAGATCAGCGAATAGACGTCACCCATCTGGCCTAGCATGATGTCGATGGGACTGCGGTGAACTTTGATCTCTTTTCGATCAACCAACAACGCATTGAAACTGCGTGCCAGATGAGGTCGAAACCAACCGCCAGACCAATAGTCTTTGGCGGCAACGGGCCGCGTGATCCGATCGCAGTTTTCGCGGCAATGCCGACCACAATACCACCGCGTCCAAATGGCTCGTATGATTCGCAAAATAGATTCGTTGGCAGGTATCAGGTTGGCAATCGACCCAGACGCACAGTGAAGCCGCTAAATAACTTTGCCAAAACAACGATCGCGTAACTGGTCGGCGTCATGCAAGCATTCTACTCGCGATGCGACTTGTCCCAAGTCGCCATCGGGCGAATTCAGGCAAATCGGCCATATCACTCCAGCAAGTTGTCACCGCCATTCTCCTTCTGATGCAATCGTGACTGGCCAACCTGGAAACTGATTCGATGCTTTGCCGTCGGTCGCATCGACTAAGAATCGGAATGATTCGATCAAGTACGTTTTTGCGTTCGTATCGATGGTGACCAAACCAAATCCGCTACCCTTCTTGTGGGCGCGTTGGTAGCGATTGCCATGCGGTCGATCCTCTGGATTGCCGACTGCATAGACATAAACCTTGTTCCCAAATCCATCGACAAACTCGCCGGTATCGGGAAGTCCATGTCGGGGCCGGTTCTCATGTGGCATTCCCAATTCGTCTGGCCGCCACCAGCGCGGATAACCGGCGGAAATGGCGGGCGTACAGAAGGACCAACTGGCATCGCGTTGCTGCGTCACTCCATACTGCGCAAGTGTGGTCAAGTGTTGGTCGCCATTGATGTGCAGCGGCTTAGCCGGCCGCAAAATTGTCGATCGCACGGTTCGCTAGCTGTTTGCGGCCAGCCACCACTGTCCAGGTCGGCCTTCAAATAACCATCGTAGCTACCATGATGAGTCGCCACGCCGGCAAAGACAGTTTGGCTAAACAACACCTTCATCGAATGTCCGCGCCAATCGTTGGCCCAATTCTCCAAGAATTTCTCTTGGCGTTCGCCGAGCAATATCAATCCGGGTTTGTCCAGTTTGGATGTGTCGAAGTCTTTGTCTAGAACATGGTCAGCCCGCCCGCTACCCGTGTCTACGTGAGTCGGCGCACTCTTGAACTGTCGGTCAGCCAGGATCGCAAACCCGACGCCGCCATAGACCATGTCGCCGTAGTAGACGCTCATTCCCTGCTTGATCGGCGTCGGGTCGTAGAAGTCTGGATGATGGGCCGCATTGGTTTTGTGAACGACGTTCGACCATCCGGACCGGTTGTCGATACCCGCCGTAGGATGAAGTCCCCTTTGCACCGTCTGGCATTGCAGCACCACCTTCACCCCAAATGTTACCGTGAAAAACATCATGGTCATCGGGAATGCAAATCGTTGGCCGATCTCGCATGGCTTCGCCAAACGCCCAGCCATGTTGGTAGAACTTGCGCAGATAGTTCAAAATCGCCCGGTCGGCGGGATCCCGGACGACGCCATATCCACCATGACTCTCGTACAGCTGGTCGCCCGAAAAATACAACAGGTCGGGATCAAGCTTGACCAAATTGTCAGCGACCGGCACGTAGGGAAATCCATAATCGTTCTGACAGGTCAGCGCACCGATCCGCAGCGGACGTCCCGAAGGATTCGCTTTGATTGTCCCCGTCCAATCTGTTTCCGTCTCGCTACCATCCCTGTTTCGCTGGCGATAAACAAGCCGGTAAGGCGTGGCCGTCTTTTCGTCCCAATTCGGAATCCGAAAGGTGGCGGTCCAAGCATCGCGTATCCAAGCTCAGCCGTGCCTAGCGATGTCCACTGTCCGGATCGCCTAACCAACAACTCAATATCTTTATTGTCATGTTGACCCAGCGGGCCGGTTAGGGCGCTGATCTTCATCACAAAGCCTTCAGTCGCTGCGCGAGTCGCTTAGCGAATACATTGACCATAGAATCGGTCCGAATCTTTGATGATTCAGTGACCGTTACAGCCGTACCGGAAACCTTCCATTCACGGAAGCGAAATCGGGATCCCTGCCTGTTGTCCAGCTTTGCCTTGATGTTGTTGACCAACGCGATGTTACCCAGGATCGATTCAGCGTCGACCGAATCGGTAAGCTGTCCGATCAGATCTCCGGTCGCCGTGCTGGCTGTAATCGTCAGCTCGTATTTTTCGTCAGCTGGTTTCCCAGACAGCGACAGCGTGATTTCGGAGTCCGCATCGTAGGCGACTGGCTTTCGTTTGCCACCGATCACGAGTTTACCGTTGTGCAAACCACAATTGATTCCGTTGTGCGAAAAGCTATTGCTGCGGTATTCGTTGATATCGCTGCGGGCACCGATTCGAAAGCCGAATCCTCCTTTACGACCTTCGGTTTCAATTCCTTGTGCTCTGACCGACATCGCAAGCGTACCGGCCGGCTTAGTCATCTGATGAGTAATCAAGTGAACGTTGCGATTCCCGCCGGTGGACAAACACTCCGCGGTACCGTTGTCAACGCGCCAATCCTCCATCGGATTCGCCCAGATGTTGCTTCCTAGCCAAACGCGATCGTGGGTGTTCGACCACGAGACAACCGTCGTGTTTGACTCCGATCTTTCTGACCCCAAGTGGCGTTGGAGATGCCCAGCCAGGCACTGCCCAGGCCCATCAATTTCAGTACCAGACGCCGCGGCAAATAACTCATCTTGGTTTATCCTTGGCCAGCTTGGCGGTCTCGCCGCGAGCAGAGTATTTTTCAAAATGCACTAGATGGAGCCCGTTCAAGTGAATTGCCAGCGAGATTGACTGAAGGAGAACGATTTCTTGTAGTCATTTATCCTGTGGACGAAAATCGAGCAGCCACTTGGTTCTGTGTTTTCTCAGCCAAGATCAGCAGCGTACGGATAAACCGCCTCGTCGTGATCCAAACCATCGACCTGCTGGCTTAGGTGGCTAAATTTTGTGGCCACACAGTTGCTCGGCGTAGGCGACGTCAAAGAATGGAGCCTACGTCGTCTGGCCCAACCCTTCGGGCAATTTTCCTTCGGCGACCTCGTCGTCCCACTGGTCCATCAACGGCCAGCCTTCGGCAAGGGTTCCGAAGTCGGCCATTTTCAGATATCCGCGGACTCGATCGATTGTGCGGTCCAGGAAAGCACGGTCATTGGCAAAGATCGGGCCGTGACTGGGCGCCAACCATTTCACGTCGCTGTCGCGAATTCGCTCCAGCGAGGATGACAAATGCTTTGATGTCGCTACCGTGATGCGCATCGATCGCGCCGATGCAGCCGTCACGATAAATATTATCGCCACTTAGCAAGCACATCGCCAATTCGGAACGCCAGTTGGCTGTCGGTATGCCCGGGCGTATGCCAAACTTCGATCTCCAACGAACCGACCGTGATGATGTCGCCATCATTGACTTGATGGTCGATTTTCACCGGTGGCATTGCCAACTTCAAGTTCTGGGCCGCGATCTCAGCCAAGGTGATCAACGTGTCGCCCGACTCTAGTGGTCCCACTGCGTTTGGATGGGCGGTGACGGTCGTCTTCAACAACTGCTTGGCTTTTGCCAATCCCTGGATGTGATCGACATCGGCATGAGTCGCGACGAGAGTCTTGCAGCGTGAGAGCGGGAAATCGATCTGGCGGATGATCTCGATGAAATCCTCGACCGTTTCCTCGTAGCCGATGTCAATCAACAACCATTCATCGGCGTCATAGACCAGATAGACATTGCAACCGAGCACTTCGCCCGCCTGAAAATTCAGCTCGATGATGCCGGGAAAGATTGGTTTGCGATTCTGCATAAGTAGCGTCCGAGAAACGTGTGATAGTCAACATGCATTGTAGATGCGGGTCAGGATCAATGCGAAATCCCATCGAGAAAATCGAGTCGATGCTCTATCGCCCGCTCGCCAGGCCCCGCTCCCTCGCCTCGCTGCACGCTCTCTTCATATTTTCCATGCTTTCGGTGACCAATCGGTCGATCCCCGGTTCGTAATCGAACACTTCGACACTGACCCAGCCGTCGTAGTCGATATCGCGGAGCGCGTCGAAGATTGGCACGAAGTCGACATCGCCCATCCCGGGGCCTTGGCGATTTGGATCATTGGCGTGAAAGTGGATCATCGCGTCGGCGTTGTCGCGAATGATTTGCGGCGTTGGTGTCGGTTCGTCGCTCATCGCTTTCACGTCCAGATGCAGTTGGACCTGCGGGCTATCGATCATCGCTTGCAGACCGCGGCCGTCGGCTGCGGTGTTCAAAAAATTTCCTTCCGCCCGGCCGAGTGGTTCCAAAGCGATCTGGACCGACCGCTTCTCCAACTCCGGCACCACCGCTTTCAAGACTTCGGCAGCATTCTGCCATCGCCGATTCGACAGATTGGTGATCGGGGAAATTTCGTTGCTGGGGCGAACCGAGCACCATCACTTTGCCGCCCAGGTCGCCGCACAGCCGAGCCAACTCGCAGAGGTACTCCGCGGTTCGCTCCCGAGTCTCTGGCGTCAGGCGTCGTCAGGTGCAGACCCTCGTCTTGGCCAGCAACCAATGCAGCCCGATGATTTCGAAGCCAGCCTGTTCGACTTGGCTTCGATAGGCGGACGCTGTTCGGCGGAGAACGAAAACAGATCATCGGTCAGCATGAACGGAGCAACTTCCCAGCCCGTGTAGCCGAGGTCGCGAGCGAAAGTCGAGTGCCTTATCGAGCGGCCAATCAGCGAAAGTCTCGTTACAAATGCCAAATTTCATGATGGATCCAAAAAGAACAAACGAACCGCGATGTGGATTCTGAGTTGGGATTTTCTGCACGATAAGGGTGGCCGACAACCCATCGAGACGAACCAATCATCCAGATCCCGGGTCATTTTCCTAGTTTGGCTCGGAGCGTTGGTCTCGGGCCGTCGATTTCCTCCCTTGCGACAGGAGAAAACGTCCACTAAATTCTGCCCTTCTGCGGGACCGCCAGCTGGCAGTTCCCCGCCCCAATCCCCTGTAGCTCAGTTGGTAGAGCAGGTGGCTGTTAACCACCTTGTCAGAGGTTCGAGTCCTCTCGGGGGAGCCTTCGTTGACATTCGCGAACAGCGAGTGCCCACTATTTGACGCGAAAGGCCGATGCACAAGCATCGGCCTTTTTGCGTCGGTGCCGGCAGTTGCGGCACTTTCCGGTCACCGCTGGCCCACCCTGTTCGCTCTCGGTCGGTTTGGTGAGGCAACCGGAAAGCATCTTTCCCGCCCGCTACCCCAACACCAACCGCCGAATCTCTCTGACTCTCTCGGTTAACATTGACGCCCCGGTTAACGCAAAGCGGCCAGCAGAGAGAGACTTCGAGACTACCGGCTGACCATGTTTAATTGGTGCCGGGGATGCGGCCCACCCGTTGCTGCATCGCGCACACCTGTCCCCTACAATGCGTGCTCAGTATGAGTCACGCGCGTGCGTGGGTTGGGTATGAAACCTGGGGCCGAAACATTTTGGCGAGCCATCTCTCTTTTGTAGATCGCGAGCTCAGCTGCGAAGAACTTGGTGTCGATGTTCTGTTGTCGATGTTCTGTTGTCGATGTTCTGTTGTCGATGTTCTGTTAAAGAAGTCCGGCGAGTGGCGCATGCCCTGCAACCTCAGTTTGGGTTTGAACAGGCTCTTCTTCGCAATCTCACCTAGCTTGCAAACTACCTCAGGCTTCACGAAGCAGCAGAAGACATTGCTTCCATCGCTCGCGGAGCGATCCAGTTCATTGTCAGCAGCCACGGCCAGCCAGCCGAGGATGTGGCCGAGGGAGAGGACGACACTTCTGACACCGCTGAATTTCACGCGTTGGGGCAAGCGTTCATTGCGAGCTATGCCGTCCACGAAATCGCGGTTCGACTCGGCGAACCGGTTGCCTACCATCCGCCGGCCATCGCCCATCGTCACCCAAGCTCAAGCGATCCCACGGCTACCAGGATGGCGGCTAGCAGCGACGCCGCTAGAAAGGGAACCAGCATGCGGAATCAAGAGAGAGCGTAAAAACGTTGTCTCGTGCAAAAGTCTCTTGCTGGATCGTTGGTAAGTAAACTTGTCGGACACGACGCGGCCCGGACACTTTTCCGCCGACGACGATGGGAATTCCGTCGAAGCAAACGCCGCCTGGATACAAAAGGCTGGCATTTCGTTGGAAAAACAGGCAAAACGCGGTTGGCATGAACGTTGCGATAGGCGAGGTGGAGCACGGACTGTGCCGTGATCCGAACCTGATTATCAGCATGACACTCAAACCGCGAAAGAACCTTTAATGCGACGTCACCGGAATGGATTCACCCTGATCGAGTTGCTGGTGGTGATTGCGATCATTGGTGTGCTCGTCGGCCTGCTTCTTCCTGCGGTTCAGTCGGCGAGAGAAGCCGCTCGCCGAATGCAATGCCCAATGACTTGAAGCAAATCGCATTGGCATGCCACAACTATGACGAGTGCGTTTAAGAATTTTCCACCGTCGGCCGTTTTGAATTTGAGCCTTACCAGCACTGCCAAAAATGGGTCATGGGGCGTTCATGGTCGAGTCCTTCCGTTCAACTGGAGCAATCCAACTTATATGAGCGAGTAGATTTGTTGAACCGCATGGGACGGGCAACGTTCGATACACGAAGTCAAGGTTCCGACGTTCGCTTGTCCGAGCGATCCTGGCACCGACCAGTTCGCGTCTTCGTGACAATCGTCCATCGCTGTATCCGACAAGCTATGGATTCAATTTCGGAAGTTGGTTTGTGTACAATCCAGCGACCCGGAAGGGCGGCGAGGGAATGTTCTTTCCGAATTCGTTTCTTGGATTCCGCGACTGTCGCGATGGGGCTTCCAACACGCTATTGATCGCCGAAGTGAAAGCCTGGACGCCCTACACTCGCAACGGTGGGCTGATCACGACGGTGATTCCGACCACGCAGGCCGAAGCCGATCCATCGTCGCCAGCGGTCCCGACTTCAAAGACACCGGCCATACCGAATGGCCTGACGGTCGCGTGCATCATCCGGTTTCACCACGACGCTACCGCCAAACATGAAGGTCCACTTTACGAAGGGCGGTCGAACGTACGACGAAATCGATTTCAACTCCTGGCAAGAAGGCAAGAACGGTTCTGCCGGTCAACCGACCTATGCGATGATCACTTCCCGCAGCTATTACAGCGGCCTCGTTCAAACTGCGCTGCTGGATGGCTCCGTACGCAGCGTTTCCGACTCAGTCGATCTGGCCGTGTGGCGGAGCGTCGGAACGCGAGCCGGTCATGAAGTCGTCAACCAAGACTGGTGATTGGGATCGCATCTCGATTGCATTTCGAGTTCGACAGACAACATTCGGCTGATATGCCTAGCGAATCCTTCTCAAACGGTGAAGACAGAACATGTTCACTTTCCTGGACAGATTCTTTCCACTGTTGTCTCTGCCACGATGATGGAAGACAGCGCCAACGCGCGAAATGGCGGCATTCATTGCGATTGGGGCATCGGGTGCGACAGATCGGCGAGCGTGACATCATCGGCACGTGTGTTGCTTAGGTACGCGAGTGGGTGCGGGGGTTCGTCTGGATCGCCGCCGGAAACACTGGCTTTCAACCTCGATGTTGCTTGCCACACTCGATGAGATGTCCCGTGTCAAAATCGTTGATAGAATGGTCCGATAGCGACTGCATTGAGCAGACTTATGACCATGGACGTTCCGGTGTTGCGAAGCCTTTGGTCGAAGATTCGTCGCGTTTGATCCCACCGGAGTCGTTTTACTTTCCCAGGCTCGACCAGTTCTTGCGTATGTCTAACCGTGTTTCAGCTCTGTCCTCGATCCTTCGCTCACCGGCGCGGATTCTGGGCATTGTGCTGATGCTGGTGTTCATCGCCGAAGTCGGTGTGATGTTGGTGCTGCCGCACTTGATGCCGAAATTCCTCGGCGAAACCGGCAAGGCGTTTTTGGACGCGGTGCTGCTGACGTTGGTTTGTGCACCTGTTTTGTGGTGGGTCATCATCGGTCCGCTTCGGCGAATCGCAATTCAGGAACACGGACGCAGCGAAACGATCGTCGCGAACGCCAGCGAAGGAATCGTCACGTTCGACCATCAGGGCATGATCTTGTCGTGCAATCGGGCGACCGCAGACCTGCTCAGCGCCGAAGTGGATGATTTGGTTGGCATGACAGCGGCGTCATTCTTGCAAAGCCTGCCGCATTCGTTCGACTCGCTGCCGGCATCGTTCCGATTGAGCGCACGACGATCTGACGGAACCACATTCCCAGTCGAAGTATCGGTCAGCGAATACCCGTCGGAATCTCGCCCCCTGCGAATCGCCATCATTCGCGACCTGACGGCGGCCGAGCAAGCTGAGGCGGAACGTCTGACGATGGCTCGCGAAACCGAGGCACTGCGAGCACAACAGATGACGACGTTGGCTCAGCTCGCCACGGGCGTCGCTCACGAGATTCGCAATCCGTTGACCTCGATCAAGATGTTGATTCAAGTCAATCGAGGCAAGTTCGCCGACGAAGGCTTGCCCACTGATGACTTGGAACTGGTCGAACAAGAGATCCGGCGGATGGAACGCAGCGTGAACAGCTTGCTGGACTATGCTCGCCCAGAACAAGGCGAACACGCTGTCTTTCCCATTCAGTCGGTCATTCGCAAAACCGTCCAACTGATTGACGGTCGCTGCCAATCCAGTGGTGTCAATCTATCGGTCGACTGCGATGACGATCCAATCACGGTTGATGGCGATCCTTCCCAGATTCAGCAGCTGCTACTGAACCTTTCGCTCAACGCACTCGATGCGATGCCAAGCGGTGGCGAACTCACCATCGCAGCCAAAACGACGGAAGACGAATTGGAGCTTTCGGTCTGCGATAGCGGCGAAGGCATTCGGGATGACATGTTGGCGAAACTGTTCACGCCATTTTCCACCAGCAAGCCGACCGGTGTTGGACTGGGACTAGGCATCTGCCGCCGCATTGCTGTTTCGCATGGTGGCACGCTGACGGGCCGAAACCGCGTTACCGGTGGGGCCGAGTTCAAATTGGTTTTGCCCATTGTGGCCGAACAACATGTGGCCGAACGCAACACTGAGGCGTCATGCAAACCCTATTAGTCATTGATGACGAAGTGTCCATTTGCAAAGCCTTTGAGCGAGCCTTCACGAGCGAAACCGTCTCGGTATTGACCGCGAAAACGGGAGCCGAGGGTGAGCAACTCTTCCTGGATGCCAAACCCGACGTCGTGGTCATTGACTTGAGCTTGCCCGATACGAGCGGATTGGAACAGTTCAAGCGGCTTCGTGAAATCGACTCGCGAGTCCCATTCATTTTCATCACCGGGCACGGCACGGTTCAGTCCGCCATCGAAGCGACCAAACTGGGCGGCGTACGACTACCTGTTCAAACCGCTCGAACTCGACGAGATCCGAACGCTACTCGACAAAGCCTTCAATCTCAGCCGCATGGTACGTGTGCAACCCGTGCTCGCTGAATCCGATAGCGACGAAGCGTCCACCGGCGATGCGATTGTCGGACGCTGCAACGCGATGAAGGAAGTTTACAAAGCGATCGGCCGCGTCGCCTCGCAAAACCTGACGGTGTTGCTGCTCGGTGAAAGCGGTACCGGAAAGGAGGTTGTCGCGCAAGCCATCTATCACCACAGCGCTCGATCGACCGGCCCGTTTCAAGCGATCAACTGCGCCGCGATCCCTGACGCACTGCTTGAAAGCGAAATCTTCGGTCACGAAAAAGGTGCGTTCACGGACGCTTACCGGCAACGCATCGGCAAGCTCGAACAAGCCGACGGCGGCACGTTGTTTCTGGACGAAGTTGGTGACATGTCACCGATGACCCAGGCGAAGGTGCTGCGGGTTTTGCAGGACCAAAGTTTCGAGCGAGTCGGCGGCAACACGCCCATCCAAGTCGACGTGCGAATCATCGCCGCCACCAACCATGACTTGAAACAACTCGTTTCCGAGGGCTTGTTTCGCAGCGACCTTTATTTCCGGCTCAGCGTCGTCACGATCAACCTGCCGCCGCTTCGTGACCGCGAAGACGACCTAAGAGTGCTGGCCGAGTATTTCCTGCGTCGATACAGCAACGAGTTCGGCAAAGACATTCGCAGCATCGCACCAGAAACCATCGAAGTGCTCAGTCACTATCACTGGCCCGGCAACGTTCGCGAGCTCGAAAGCGTGATGAAGCAATCGCTACTCACCGCCCGAGGCAACATCTTACTACCGGACTTCTTGCCGCCACTCGGCGACGGACTTGGGCAACACGCATCGTCAAGCGATCCCGAGTTCTTGTCAGAAAACTTCGTCGCCGAACGTCTCGAAGCCGGCACCGACAACCTCTATGCCGAAGCCATCGCGATCGCCGAACGTCAATTGCTCCGCCAAGTCCTCGCCCATACCGGGGGCAACCAACTCATGGCGGCCACGCTGCTGGGAATCAGCCGCGTCACTCTACGCAGCAAACTCAAGTCTTTGGGCATCGAAGCAAGCGATTTCAGCTCGTCGCGATGATCGCTTCGATTTTGGATTCCAGGGTATCGTGGTCAGAAAATCGTTCCCACCCATTCCGGGTTCTTTCCTCGGCGTAGCCGATATGTTGTTTGACGCCCTCAATGTTCCCAGCACCGATCACACCAGTAAGAAGAGCGATTGAAGACATGAAATCGACCAGCTATCTGCCGAGGCGTGGCTGAAACGCTTGATGGATGAAGCCCTGCAACTCGTTTGACACCGTATTTTTGAGTGGTGCGAACGCCTCGAATTCCAGGAGAAGAAGAGTAACGTCGTCGGTTTGTTGACCGTTGGCGCGATGGGCATCGACAAGTCGGCGAGCGTTCTCGTTCGTTTCCGTGAGGGAACGGCTTCGGCACTCCAGCAATGTACTCAGTAATCTTTCTTTGCTGAACATCTCGTCGTCGGCTCCAAATGTCTCCGTGATGCCGTCGGTGGATATTGCGAGCCTGCTGCCTTCGGTCAACGCAACGAATTCCTCTTCCCACGATGCGTCTTCGTCGATTCCGAGGAGTGTACCAGTTGCTTCGAGCTCCAGAATCTCTCCCGACGCTTCCATCAGCCAAGCCGGGTCGTGACCCGCGTTTGCGTAACTGAGGGTTCGAGCGGCAACGTCGATCTCGATCAGAATTAGCGATGCAAAGTCACCGAAAATCTGCACTTGCATAAACACGCGATTCATTTCACGCAAAATCTCGGCTGGCGAATCAGATCTCTCGCTCGCTTGCAAAAGAAGTGTCTTGAGCATTGCGGCGCTCATTGCGGCGGGGACGCCGTGTCCCGTGGCATCTGCAACGCAGACGAGCCATCGGTTCTTGCCCTGGTGCAGGATGTCCAAATAATCTCCGCCAACCTCTTCGGCTGGGTTGTAGGTGATCGCGATATTGACGCCTGGAATCTCGACGTCGTGGGGAAGCAGGTTTTGTTGTATGTCACGGGCTTTTTGCAATCGCGACTTACGGTCATTTTCGGAATACGCGATCGCTTCACTCATCGCTTTGATCTCCGTGGAAAGCACGTGCAATTCGGTGCTTTCAAAGTCCGCAAGTGGCGTGTCATAGATCCCTTGGCCGACGGACTTTACTTTTTCAACCAAAGCATCGAGTGGACGGCTGACCAATCGAACCAATAGCAAATGCACGATGGCGGCCGCAGCGATTCCCATCAAAACAATCCCAAAGACTCGAAACAGTTCATCTCCGATGACTGCCGATCGCAGGCTCGCAACGTCCTCGCTGATGAGGACGGTAATATCGCCTTCGGAGTATCGTCCGACCAGCAGATCGTTGCCCTCAGCTTCGATCTCAAACTGCGTTTTATGTGACGCTCGCTCAAACTTCGCAAGAAGATCGGGTGACGCAAGAAAGTGTGTGTTTGCCTGAAGCACATCGCCCGCGATATTGACAATGATGTGATGGTTGGGCGAATGTTTGACGTCCATGCGATTACAGATGCTGTCGATGAAGTCCTGGACTGACTTCTTGCCGTGTTCGCGAGTGTGAATCACTCCTGGCAATACCGTTTTCGCTTCTTCGTAAAGGTCAGATTGCTTCTCGGTAAAGTGATGTCGGACTTCGCGGCGATAGTCGATCACGATGAGCGCGATCACGAAGGCAACGGTGACCAAGCTGGCAACGGATAGCAACTGAAAACGGATGGAATGGTGACGCTTGATTTGATTGAACATAGCAATTTCGTGTTTTTAGACGGCAACGCCGAACAGGTAGCCGATGCCAGCAGTGGCGAGCATGGCGATGGCTCCCCAAAAGGTGACTCGGGTGACGGCTTTGGCAATCGGAGCTCCGCCGGCGCGGGCGGAGATGCCGCCGAGTAGGGCGAGAAAGGCGAGTGAGAGAATGGAGACGACGGCGGGGATGCTCGGGACGGGCGTTCGAAATGCCGCCGCGAGCGGGAGAGCCGCACCGACTGCGAATGTCGCGGCCGATGTGAGCGCGGCTTGCGTGGGCCGGGCCGTGGTGAATTCGGAAATGCCGAGTTCGTCGCGAGCGTGTGCTCCAAGGGCGTCGTGGGCGGTAAGTTGCTCGGCGACTTGCCGGGCGAGCGATTCGTCGAGCCCGCGGTCAACATAGATCGCTGTGAGCTCTTGCAGTTCGGCTTCGGGCGTTGCAGCGAGTTCATTCGTCTCGCGGGCTAGATCGGCGTTCTCGGTATCAGACTGTGAACTGACCGAAACATACTCGCCGGCCGCCATTGACATCGCGCCAGCAACCAGGCCAGCGACGCCCGCAAGTAGGATGCTCGTACGACTCGTTTCGGCAGCGGCTACACCGACGACGAGACTGGCGGTGGAAACGATGCCATCGTTGGCACCCAGAACGGCGGCGCGGAGCCAGCCGATTCGATCGGTTCGGTGTAATTCAGGATGTCGCATGTTTATCTTTCCGTTGGCTCAAAGTCGCTCATGAATTTTGGCGGGATCGCAACGCGAAGTGCATTGAGCACTGCTGCGACGTCGATCACTTCCTGGCAGATCGCCCCGGCGACCGGAGACAAGTAACCGGCCGAGGCAAACATCATTCCCGCGATGCTCAAGGCCATCCCGCCGATGGCGCTTTGCAGAGCAATCCGGCGCATTCTGCGGCTGATGTGAAGAAACTCGTCAATCTTTCGTAGCGAGCTGTCCAGGATGACGACATCGGCGGCCTCCGTCGTCACGTCGCTATTTTGGCCAAACGCAATTCCCACTGTCGCTGCCATCAGAGCGGGCGCGTCGTTGATGCCATCGCCCACAAAGATCGTATTCGCCTTTGCCGACTCTGCATTGACAATCGCCAGTTTCTGCTCTGGGCTTTGGCTGAAATGGACATCGGCAATGCCGACTTGCTCGGCTAAATACCGCACTTCGGACTCGCGATCACCCGACACCATCATCGTTCGTGATATCGCATGTTTTGGTGACAAGTGGCCGATGAAAGAGGCACCGTCCGAGCGAGGCGTATCGCGGAAACGATAGGTTGCAATGTACTTCTCATCGACCAGAATGACGCACTCCAGTCCACCAGCCTGCGGTGGAAGTTGGCTCTCGATTTCTGGTTGTTGAATCAGCAGCTTTTTGCGACTCGTCACCTCAATCGTGTGTCCGTCAACGATCCCTCGCAATCCTTGTCCTGGCGGTTCGTTGATTTCGGATACAACATGCGTCGCACTTGCAATCTCGTTGGACGCCGCGACGATCGCGTGCGCAAGCGGATGCTTGGAGTACCGTTCGAGACTTCCCACGAGCGAGAGCATCTCATTGCCACGACCGGGTTCCGTGTAAAGTTGCTCGACCAGTTTCGGCTCGCCATAGGTCAACGTTCCGGTTTTATCGAAAATCAGCGTGCGGCAAGTGTCGGCGGTCTCCAGTGACGACGGGTCTCGCACGATGATCGCGCGGCGAGCAGCGAGTGAGATCGAACCGATGATTGCGACGGGAATACCGATCAGTAGCGGGCACGGTGTCGCGACGACCATCACGGCCAAGAATCGGACCGGGTTTCCTGTCGCAACCCAAGCCGCGATTCCAATCGCAACCGCCAGTGGTGTGTACCAGGCTCCGAGTTTGTCGGCCATCCGCCGCAGCTTTGGTTTACTCTGCTCGGACAGCTCCATGACCTCCATGATCTTCGCATAGCGAGAGTCGATTGCGAGCTTGTCAGCTCGAATGACAAGTGCGGATCCACCATTGATTGCACCCGAAAGAACCGTTGAACCAGGTGTCTTGGACATCATGTAGGGTTCGCCGGTCAAATAAGACTCATCCATCACGCCGTGCCCTTCGATAACGGTGCCGTCAATCGGGCAGATTTCATGAGGAAAAATCGCCACGACATCACCCACGACGAGCTCCGACAAATCAACGTCTTCAACGGAGGCGGCAACTTTTCGGTGGGCAACCGACGGCATGCGTTTGCTGAGAGCACGAAGTACCGAGGAGGCGCTGCGCACCGCATAGGCTTCCAAGGCTTCTCCGCCAGAAAGCATCAAAACAACCAGTGAACCAGCTAGGTATTCACCCAAGAGTATCGACGTGACGATCGAGATTCCCGCCAACAGGTCCGATCCAAATTCACGACGAAACAGCTTCAGCAGCAAGTCCCAAACCAACGGAACTCCGCCAAATGTTAACGTGGCCCATAGGGGGACGTTGGAAACGGTATCCGGGTAGCCAACGGCGAAACGCAATACTAAATGCACCGCGATCATCACGATCGTGAAAACAGCGATGAGTGTTTCGCGTGATCGCCACAGCTTTGACTCGCTCTTGGAAGTCTCAGCACTGGCTTGGATTATCAATTCAATACTTCCTGATTTGAAAGATGGTGGGCGGGGGCTTTCACCCACATCCTTGTTATAGAAGGCATTCACAAACAAGGTTGCTGATTGGACGAAGTCGCCAATCGCCACCCACCGTGAGTTGTCAGACGCTTAATGTAGCGTTGGTTCTGGTTCTCCGTGATGCGTCAACTCAACGTGGTTCAATCCGCGGGCGAACCAGGGATAGACACAAGGGACAAAGAGCGACGTTAGCAATGTCGATGTAATCAGCCCGCCGATGACGACGGTCGCGAGCGGACGCTGCATTTCCGCTCCGTCACTGGTTGACAGTGCCATCGGAAGGAATCCGAGACTCGCGACAAGTGCGGTCATCAGCACGGGACGAAGGCGAACAAGTGCCGTTTCGTGAGCGACCAATCCAAGCGGCATTCCCGTTTCTCGGAGATGCTCGGCAGCGCTAACCCACACCAATCCGTTCAGCACCGCGACACCGAACAAGGCGATGAAATCCAACTCCGGCCGAAATACTGAACGGCATCTCACGCAGGTACAACGCGATGATTCCACCGGACGCAGCCATCGGCACGGCCAGGAAGATCAGGAAAGCCAGACGCATCGAACCGAGACTGGTGTGCAGCAACAACATGATGATGACCAGCACGATCGGCGTGATGATCGCGAGTCGTCGACTGGCCGATTGCAGGTTCTCAAAGTCGCCGCCCCAACGGATTTCATAGCCCGCGGGAATGTCAACCTTCTCGGGGATCACCCGTTGTGCCTCGGTAACAAAGGTCGCCACGTCACGTCCGCGTACATTGGCAGAGATGAACGTTCGGCGACGGTTTCCTTCGTGTTCGATCGTCGGCGGGGTTTCTTCCAAACGAATTTCCGCAAGCTCTTTCAGCGGAACCGCTTTACCGTTGGAGTCCGTAACCGGAACCTGTTCCAGCAATGACAAATTCTCTCGCCACTGCTCTGGAACGCGGACCATGATCGGGTAGCGTGCTCGTCCTTCGTAAATCTGCCCGACTTGATGACCGCCGAGCGAGGACACGACATCCAGGACGACTTGCGCGTCGATGCCGTATTGAGCGAGAGCTTCGGGCTTGGTTTTGATCGTCAACGTCGACAAGTTCGCTTGGTAGTCGGCTTTGACGTCGACCGCACCGGGGATCGAACGCAAGACGGCTTCGATTTCTTTACCCTTCGTGCCCAGGACTTCCATGTCGTCGCCGTATAACAGCACTGCGACGTCGGCCTTCACGCCTGCGACCAACTCGTCGACTCGCATTTCGATCGGCTGGGTAAAACCAAACGCGACTCCGGGAACATTGGCGTTAAGTTCCTCCGACATCTCCTCGATCAAGTCATCCCGAGTCTTTGGTGTCTGGCCAATCGTGGATGGGATTGAGCAACACCCAAACGTCGGTTTGATGAACGCCCATCACGTCGTTGGCGATTTCCGGTCGGCCGGTTTTCGAAAAAACGGTTTTGACTTCGGGATACTTTTTCAGAATGTCCTCGATCTGAGTCGACATTTCGATCGAACCCTCCAGCGTCGCACTCGGCAAACGCAGACGCTTCGACCAGCAAGTCGCCTTCTTCCAGTCGCGGCATGAACTCGGCACCCAGATTCGCGCGCCATCGGCAAGCTGATCGCGAACAGCGTCAGCGCCGTTGCGATGGTGACGAACGGATGCTTGATCGCTCGTGTCACGATTGGCTCGTAGAACCATTTGACGATCCGGATGAGGAAATCTTCCTCTTCGCTCATCTTCTTGGGCAAGAAGATCGACGCCATCGCGGGCATGAATGACAGCGACAAAATCATCGAGCCGCCCAGAGCAAACAGCACGGTGAGAGCCATCGGACGAAACAGCTTTCCTTCGGTGCCTTCGAGCAACAGGATCGGCAGGAACACGACCGCAATGATCAGTTCGCCGAACATCGTTGGCTTGCGAACCTCGACCGCCGCATCGCGAATGATGTCTTCGTGCTCTGGCGTCGCCGTTGTCGTGCGACAGTTTGCGGATGCAGTTTTCGACCATGATGACGCTACTGTCGACGATCAAACCAAAGTCGATCGCACCGAGGCTCATCAAACTGGCAGTCACGCCGTGAGGCCAACATCACGTTGGTCGCGAACAGCATCGACAGCGGAATCGCGAGTGCGACGATGATGCCAGCTCGCAAGTTGCCCAGCATCAGCAGCAGCACGACGATCACCAACATGCCGCCTTCGGTCAGGTTCGTCAGCACGGTCTTGAGCGTCCGGCCGATCAACGCCGCGCGGTCATAGGTCACTTCCAAGTGCACGCCCTCGGGCAAAGTGACTTCAATCTCTTTGAGGCGGTCTTTGGCAAGCTCGACGACTTCGCGAGAGTTTTCGCCGATCAGCATCATCACCAAACCGGTGACGATTTCGCCGCGTGCCATCACGAGTGACCGCGCCTTGGCGAGTCATCGGCTGGATGCTGACTTTCGCGATGTCGCCGAACAAGAATCGGATTGCCATCGGGTTCGCGGCGAACGACGACGGATTCGATGTCCTCCGCAGTTTCCAGCAGCGAGACACCGCGAATGAATCGTTGTTCGCCATGGTGAATGACGTATCCGCCACCGGACGTGTTGTTGTTGTTTTGCAATCGCTGAGAACAGCAAATCCATCGGGATGCCGTAGCTGGTCATGCGGTCCGGATCGGGCTGAACCTCGAATGTTTTGTAGTATCCGCCATGCGTGTTGATCTCGGTGACGCCGGTGACTTGTCGCAATCGCGGCGAGATTTCCCATTCCAACATCGTTCGCAATTCCATCGGCGAGTGGCTGATCACTGCGAACTTCGAATTGCAGAATTTCACCCAGCGCCGTGGTCAGCGGACCGACGGTGGGCGTGCCGTACTCCGGCGGGATCACCGCTGCGGCATCGGGCAAACGTTCGGTGACCAATTGCCGCGCTCGATAAATATCGGTGCCTTCCTCGAACACGATCGTGACGACGGAGATACCGAACTTGGAAACGCTGCGTAGTTCTTCGACGTCGGGCAGTCCGCCCATCGTGTTTTCGACGGGATAGGTGACGTAGCGTTCGACTTCGACGGGCGACAAGGAACCCGCATCGGTAACGACTTGGACCTGTACGTTGGTCATGTCGGGAACAGCGTCGATCGGCAAATTGAGTGCCGAGTACATTCCAGCACCCGCCATCAGCAGCGTCAGGATGATGACAAGGCCGCGATTGACGACGGAAAATTCAATGATTTTGGTGAGCATGATGTGGAGCTAGATTGGTAGCGGAAGTTGTCAAGACTTTCGTTGGAGGCCAGAAGGTCGAAACTCTTGACGAGTCTCGCTACGACAAGCGAGGGCGTGGACTATTCGCCTTCGCCCTGAAGCAGCAATTCCGACTTCAGAAGAAACGCACCATGCGTCACTACCAATTGCCCGGGCTGCAACCCTTCGGTGACTTCCACCCATTCATCGGACGCTTGCCCCGTCGACACATCAACTCGTCTGAAAGAACCGCCGCTTTCATGTCCACAAATACGAACGATTGGTTCTCGTGCTGAACCACCGATTCCGGCTTTACCGACAAAGCTTCGCGAGCCTTCGCCAATCGGAATCGTGACACGAACAAACATGCCGGGTCGCAACAAGCCTTCGCTGTTTTCGATCGTTGCGACCAACGGAACCGAATTGGTGTCCGCTTGCACTTCGCGACCGAAGTAGCGGATGCGGGCTTCAAACACACGATCATCAAGCGCCGGAACCAACACCGAAACCGGCGTTCCTTGACTCAAGCGACGACCGCTGACCAATCGCTCTCGCGAATACTAGCGGCGACATACAACGAATCCGTGTTCGCCAACACGATCAGCGACTCGCCGCGCGTGACTCGTTCGTTGTTAGCGAAGCCGCGTGATTCGACCGAACCAGCAAATGGAGCTCGGATTTCGAGCCGCGACAAAGCTTCTTCGTTGCTCAGATCGGCTTTCGCCTTGTTTTCCTTGTATCCAAGCAATGTCTCGACGGACTGCCAAGCCAAGTTCAATTGCCGATCAGCCTCGGAGACTTTGGCTTCGGCATTGATCTTGGCTTGATTCGCTGCGAAGGTCGCTTGATCGCGAGCGGTGCGGAATTCAGTTTCCGCCATTTGACGTTCGGCTTGCCGCTCGCGAATCGTTCGACCAGACACCGAACCCGAGTTGGCCAGCGGCTCGATCTTGCTGAGCAGGTCATCGATGCCAGTTGCATTTTCGCGAAAGCCGACAAGATGTCTTGCCGATAGGAACCCAGGGCACGATTGCGAAACGCGGCTTCGATCGAATCGACGGACTGACCTTGATCCAACATCGACGACATTTGCTGCAGGTTCTTGGCGAGCGTCAGTTCACGCTGCAGCATCTGCTGAGCGATCTCACGTTCCTGTTGACGCTTCAGCATTTCGGCGCGAGCCTGTCCGATCTCGGGGCTGCGAAGCACGGCGAGCAACTGCCCGCTTTGGACATGCTCGCCCGGCGTCACCAACACTTCCGCCAAGATGCCGTCCATCGGTGCTTTGACATCAACGTGCTTGGTTTCGTCGTAACGGATGCGTCCCGGAATCGTGTGTACATGCTCAACGGCCTGCATCTGTGCCGGCACCGACTCGAACTTCGCCGCTTTGACTTTGCCTTCGGGCAGTGTCAACGAATCCGGAGCCGCTGCTTCTTCAACGGCGGACTCTTCTTCCTCAGGTTGTCCTCCTGTGTTGATCTGGTGAACGGCCAGCCAACCGCCCCCCATGACGGCCAGCACGAACAATGTCGGCCCCACTTTCGCGATAGTCGCAAGCAGTCCGGATTTTGGCTTGGATGATTCTTGAGGATCGGTTGGTTCAGGCTTGGCGGGAACGTTGGTCATCGAGTACCGCTATGTAAATGGTGATCGAAATCAGTTTCGACCCTTTCTATAAGCACAAGCCGTGCCAACTGGCGGAAAAGTGCGTTTTTGCTGATGTTTTGCGGCTGCCGGATTCCGTGGTCAACGAAACAGAAAGACTTTCACCACAGCCGTGGACAGAATCTGTCCACACCCAAAGTCCGCGTGCTCCACGACTAGATCGAACCATCCGCGGAGCACAAAGAAAAGCTAGCGATCTTCATCTCGGTTGCGGCATGCACCCAAGGTAGATCGCAACTTGCGAGCGAATGCTGGATCGTCTTCGCAACGGAGGCACAATGCGATGACCTCCTCGAATTCCGAAAAGGTCATGCAGATTCGATCTTCTTCATTGATCTGGGATGTTGGCGAGTTGCAATCGCTCGCCGGAAGAAGGTGCGCTGGGTTTGTATTTCGTTCAATCATCGTGATGGCCGGACCTCGCTGATCCGAACGCGCCACTAAGATGCGTACCGATTTGAATGGTGACGCCGGCCTCAATCACGGGGAAGTCGGCCGGGAAAACATGGTAGTGGTCATCGCTAATTTTATATTTCAGCTTGCCGCGACCGCGACTGTCCGTATGGACTTGGCCGACCGGCACGCCACCGATGGTGACGGCGAAAGAAGCATTGGGAGCTAAACCACGCACCTCCACTTCAAATTCAGTTTCGCCACGTTCTTTCTCGAATTCGATTTCGGCTGTACCGTTCCCGTTCAGGTAGGTCTTCCATTTGCCGTAGGCTTGCGTTGTCGATCCAGCGATGACAAGAACATCATCCGATGACGAGCCAACATCACTACCTGAATCATCGCTCAGATTATTGTCGTCGTTACCTGAACCTAGATCATCCGAATCGTGGCTTGAGTCGTGGTCTTGCGAGTCGTCAAAATCGTCGCCGATGCGCGAGTCATCATCGAACAGGTCATCGTCGTGGCTCTGATTGTTGTCGTCTGTGGAGTCGCCAAATCCATTATCGTTGTCTGAGCTGACACCGTAGGTGGTCCCTGGAACAGATGGAGTCAATGAGCCACCGTCGTTGTCTGAATCGGAGTCTTCGGACGCGTCATCATTCACATGGCTCGGCCCGTTGTCGCTATCGCTATCGGATGAGTTGTCCAAGTCATGGTCAACATCGTCAATCGAGTCAGAGTCATTCGATTCGGTATCGCTTTCGATTGAGTCAAAGCTGCTTGTTCCAACGCCAACATCGTCGGATGAGTCGACGATATCGTATGAGGAATCGCTTTCTCCGCTATTGTTGAGACTGTCGTCGGAATCCGAATCGTTGCTGTCCGTTTCGCTCCACGGACCATCGTCAATGTCGTCATCGTGGCCATCACCGCGATCTTCATCGTTGTCATGGCTGTCGTTATCATTGTGTTCGCCGTGGGAATCGTCGTCCGACTGCTCGCCGCCAAACACGCCCGCCCCAATACCCGAAATGCCGACACTAGTACCCGCATTCGCAGCCGCGTCGGCCGCCGCTCCGGTCAAGAATGTCTCGAGCGATGCAAGTCCTCGAGCATTGGTGACCAACGTCGCCACGATCGAGTTTCCAACCGTCACGTCATAGCTTTCGCCGGGGAGAGCGTTGTGGATCTTGACTTCTAGTTTCAGGCCACCGCCCTTGTTCTCGACCTCCACTTTGGCTCGTTCGCCCGAAATACCGGACAAACGAGCTTTGAGTTCCTGACCACTGGAGTCAATGGAACCCGAATCAAGATTCAACTGGTTAATTATCATCAACGCATCAATCGCCGTTGTGCGGCCGTCATCATTAACGTCCGCAAATGCAGATGACTCGATCTGCTCCCCTTCTCCTGACGCATCCACAGTTTCGAGGCGGTTGAGCCGATTGATGACGGTTAAGGCATCGAGAGCCGACACCTGGTTGTCGTTATTCACGTCGCTTGGCGACAGGTAATTGTGGAAGACATCGCCAGCGAGCAGATTCCGTCGTTCGAGAGATTCAAGGCGGAGGGAGCGACTGTTTTTCTTCGAGGAACGTTTTCGTGAGTGAGCCATGATCGATACCAAGTGAAGAGAAGGAGAGATTGCGAATCATTGAAACGACTCGGTGCCGTTCCGCGTTTTCAGCCGTGGGGCCGCTAACCAAGCAATCCGAATACCGCAAGTGGTCGGCAGCGACGGCTACGTTGGGTTCATCTGGCAGGACGGTCAGTTGACGGACCTCAACTCGCAGCTCGATGCAGAAAGTTCGTTCACGATCACATCGGCACAATCCATCAACGAGCGCGGCGACATTGCGGCGGTCGGAACCGTCGGCGGAGAGAGCCATGGCCTGCTGCTAATCACCAGCAACCCCAACGATATTGGTGGAAGTGGTGGCGGCGCTACCAACGAGCCGCCAACCGCAACGATCATCAACAACCGAACCACTGGCAAAACGCGAACGAAGTTCCTGTTCGACGGCCGAACGTCAACTGACACCGACGGAACAATCGAGACGTACGCCTGGGACTTTGGCGATGGCGAAAAGAGCGATCGCTCAAAGATCCGTCACCAATACGCATCTGCCGGAACCTACACCGCAACGCTCACGGTGACCGACAATGATGGTGCGACCGCAACGGCCAGCGTCGAGATCACGGTTCCCTGAGCTAGCCGAATCGCAAGAGGTTGGCTGTCTGCCAGATTCCGAATCGCAAACGACTTTGTCTTTGCTGAACTTCATTGACAGCTTGATCGCGTCTTCGCGAATCGGCGGCAGGTAATCGCGGGGTGACCACAGCAGGGCTCCTACGCGTCTTTGTGACAGCTCTCTCAGTTAACCGAGAGACCATTCGTCTTTCGCCAAGAACAAAATGACCTCCGGTTAACACTCTGCTGTTAACCAGTCGTCCCAAATTTCGCGAGCGTCCCATCCGCAAAAGCCTGGTTTATCCAGGCTTTTTGCATTTGGTTGCTTACGGTTGCTGCGCCGTTTTTTGCACCACAACCGCAGACCACTCGGTTGGCCAGTCGATAGACGTGTCTACGGTGCGTGTGCTATCGGTTCGTCTGCGTTCTGCGGTCTTGCGAGATCGTTTTGCACGCGTGCAAATTGCCTCTCGCTTATGATCGTCGGAGGGGCACCCTCAACGAACACATCGCCCCAGGCGATGTGAACCAGGCGATGTGACCCAGGTTTGCCGGGTTGGTAAGCACACGACGCAGCTGTTCCATGGAAAAACCCCCTTGGCCTCCATGCCGTTTCCCGGCTAGCGAAGCCGGCGGTTTGATTTCCAACGATGCCAAGTGACTTTGAAGAGCACGCATCGATCCGCACTCCTCGTAAGCAGCAAAATGACGCCTGACGATGCCGGCAACCCACTCGTGTGCCGTTGACGTCCTGACGTGCGGAAGGCCTACCAAGCCGACGTCCTTGGTCGCGTAAGTGGGAACCCAATCTGCCTCACAGCAGCAAGCGGGATACACGAGGAAAACTTTTGAATTTTCTACGAGTCCAAGTGGTAGAACGCGGTCAGGCAATGAATCACGATTGACGTAAGTCGCGCAACCGCATCATCAAAATCAGCGTTATCAAACACGATTTTGGAACTGGAGTACGAAAAATGTCTTCAAGGACCTGCTCGCAAATGAGTGTCCGCAGCAGGAAAGTCTTTATACACTTTGGTGGCTAGGGGCCGTGCCGACAAATACAAGCCCGAAGCGCCAGCGAGTGAACCAATCCTTGCAACAAATACACTCGCTGGCGCCTCGGGCTCGTATTGTAAATGCATGATTTCGATGTTCACTGTCCGCTGCCAAGCTTGACACTGGCAATTCGATTCTGACCATGGATGCAAGCCTGCAAAAGCGGTATCCTAGGCCGTGAATTGGAGTCCGAGTTTTTCATCACCAACCTAGCTTATGCCTGCCATCAAAAAACTGCTTGTCGCGAATCGTTCAGAAATTGCCATCCGAGTCTTTCGAAGTGCCAGTGAAATAGGAATCCGAACCGTTGCGATCTATTCGCACGAAGATCGCTACGCTTTGCATCGGTTCAAAGCCGACGAGGCTTACAAGATCGGAAATCAGGGCGAGCCAATTCGAGCGTACCTGGAGATTGAATCCATTGTAACACTGGCCAAGGAAGTTGGCGTTGATGCCATTCATCCAGGTTACGGATTTCTTTCCGAGCGAGCCGAGTTTGCGAAGGCGTGCGCGGAAGCCGGCATCAAGTTCATTGGTCCGTCTGTCGAGTCTTTGCAGGGACTCGGTGACAAAACGTCCGCGCGTAAGATTGCGATCCGAGCAGACGTGCCGATCCTGGGTGGAACCCAAGGTGCCGTAGATGATTTGACCGCAGCACAGGCGGCGGCCGAGAAAGTCGGTTTCCCGATCATCATCAAAGCCTCACACGGCGGTGGCGGACGCGGCATGCGAGTCGTCCGAAAAGCAGAGGATTTTGCTCACGCGTTTGAGAGCGCTCGCAATGAAGCGCTGACGGCATTCGGCAATGCCGAAGTGTTTATCGAAAAATTCATCGCTCATGCCAAACACATCGAAGTCCAATTGCTGGGCGATGAACACGGCAACTTGGTGCATCTTTTTGAAAGAGACTGTTCGGTGCAACGAAGGCACCAGAAAGTCATCGAACTGGCACCGGCACCCGACCTTAGCGAACCGCTACGTCAGGGCATGCTAGAGGCGGCTCTGAAGATCGGCCGCGAGTCCAACTATAGCTGCGCCGGAACGGTTGAGTTCTTGGTCGATGCGGACGAACAGAAGTTCTATTTCATCGAAGTCAATCCACGAATTCAGGTCGAGCATACGGTCACCGAAGAGGTGACTGGGATCGACATCGTGAAGTCGCAAATCATGGTGGCGCAGGGGAAAAAACTTTCGGATCCCGAGATCGACATCCCGTCTCAGGACTCAATCAAACTGAACGGCTTCGCGCTTCAATGCCGAGTCACGACGGAGGATCCTGAAAACAACTTCATGCCCGACTATGGTCGCGTCGCCCACTATCGATCCGCCAGCGGCATGGGTGTTCGACTGGACGCGGGCAGTGCGTTTTCCGGAGCGGTCGTCAATCCGTTCTACGATTCGCTACTGACGAAAGTCACCGCACGCGGTCGCAACTTTGAAGGCTCCACCGGAATCATGAAACGGGCGCTTCGTGAGTTTCGTATTCGCGGCGTGAAGACCAATATTCCGTTTCTGCTGAAAACGCTGTCGCATCCCACCTTCACCAGTGGCAACTGCACCACTCGATTCATTGACGAAACACCTGATCTCTTTCAGTTTGATGCGAGACAAAACCGCGCCACCAAAGTGCTGACCTACCTGGCTGAGACGATGGTCAATGGATGTGATTTAGTGAAAGATCGGCCGCTGGCGATTCGTCGCGAACCCGCACCGCTGCCGACAGTGGATCATGCCCAACCGATCCCGAAGGGATCACGCGACAAGTTCAAAGAACTGGGTGCCGATGGATTCTCCAAATGGATCCGCGACGAAAAGCGGCTGCTGATTACGGATACAACTTTTCGCGATGCTCACCAATCGCTGCTGGCGACTCGGATGCGGACATATGACTTGTTGCAGATCGGTGACGCGTACGCTCGCAACTGCAGCGAGCTGTTTAGTTTGGAAATGTGGGGCGGCGCGACGTTTGATACGTCGATGCGATTCTTAAAGGAATGCCCTTGGCAACGACTCGCCGATTTCCGCGCGAAGGTGCCCAACATCCTGACTCAAATGTTGTTGCGAGCTTCCAGTGCCCTGGGCTACACCAATTACGCTGACAATGTTGTTTCAGCTTGCGTCAAAGAGGCGGCGCAGTGCGGCATGGATCTGTTCCGCGTCTTCGATGCGCTGAACTATGTGCCCAATATGAAGGTCGCGATGGAAGCGGTGATCGAAAGTGGCATGCTTTGCGAGGCAAGCCTGTGCTACAGCGGCGATCTGACCAATCCGCACCGCAACAAGTATGACATGAAGTACTACGTCGGGCTTGCCAAAGAATTGGAAAGTATGGGCGCTCACATTTTGGCCATCAAGGACATGGCCGGTTTGTGCAAACCCGCAGCAGCATCGGCGCTAGTGAAGACATTGCGGGAAGAAGTCGCAATTCCCGTTCACTTCCACACTCATGACACGGCCGGCATTCAAGCCGCTTCGATCCTGGAAGGCAGTAAGGTGGGATTGGATATTGCCGATTGTGCGATGGCTCCGATGTCTGGTGGAACGCAGTCAGCCCAACCTGAACACCGTCGCCGAAATGTTGCGGTACGGTGATCGCTGCACAGGGCTCAATACCGATTCCATTGACGCAGTGGCGGACTACTGGCGCGCGACCCGCGAGTTCTATACTCCGTTTGAGAGTCAGGTGTTGCCTGCGACAGCCGATTTGTATCAGCACGAAATGCCTGGCGGGCAGTACACCAATCTGTTCCAGCAGGCTCGAGCACTTGGCTTGGCGGATCGTTGGGCGGAGGTCTGTAAGGTCTACGCTGGGGTGAACCAATTGTTTGGCGACATCGTTAAGGTGACGCCGACCAGCAAAGCGGTAGGTGATATGGCATTGTTCATGGTCGCAAACGAACTCACCAATGAAGATGTGCTTAATGCCGATCGCGACATCGCGTTTCCGGCCAGCGTCATCGATTTGATCAGTGGCGGAATGGGACAGCCGCCTGGAGGATTCCCTCAGTTGGTCAAGGATCGTGTTCTGCTTGGGAAAAAGGAGTTCAAGGGCCGCCCTGGCGAAACGCTCCCGCCAGCCGACTTTGATGCAGCCCGAACGAAGGTCAAAGAACTTGTTCAACGTGACCCGTTGGATCGCGAAGTGGTGCAATGGTTGTTGTACGAGCGAGTGTTCGAGGACTTTGCTGCTCATCAATTGAAGTATGGCGACGTCAGTATTTTGCCAACACCGAACTTTTTCTACGGTCTAGAACTGGGCGAAGAAATTGCAGTCGATATTGAAGAAGGCAAGACGTTGATCATCCGATTTTTGACGATCGGCAATCCGCACGCCGATGGGACTCGAACAGTTTTCTTTGAACTCAATGGCCAGCCACGCGAAGTCACCATCACTGATCACAGCTTGGAAACAGACATCGTCAAAGCTGTTAAAGCTGACCCCGCAAATAGAAATCACGTCGGCAGCACGATGCCTGGCATGGTGGTGGCCGTCGCTGTGAAACCAGGCGACCGAGTCAAGAAGGGCCAGAAGCTTCTCGTGCTCGAAGCGATGAAGATGGAGACGATGTTCAATGCCGAACAGGACGGCACGGTTTCCGAAGTTCTGATCAAGAGCGGCGCTCAAGTCGAGACGGGCGATTTGTTGGTTGTGATTGAGTGATTGGGGAGCGTTGAGAGCGGTGGTTCGTTTTCCTTCGCAGTACCGGTTGGGCAAAGCAAAGGAGTCAGACCTGAATCCCGCATTTGATGCGTGAGACAAAGAAATTCGGTGGGTATTCACCCATGTCGTTGAAGATAAGGGCCCGTCGTTGTGTCAGCGGGTACTCGATGAGACCATCTACAAGTTTCATTCGGCCATTGACGACGGAACCGACCCACTATCGATTCACGCGGCAACTAACTCTTAAGGATAAGACGAAAGCGACAGCGTCCACTGGCTACGAAGCCCTCCTTAGCGATCCTGTTTGAAAGTCCGTCTGCGCGGGAAAGAAGATTTGATTTGATCGCGAAACGGATTGAGTTCCTTCACCGCGCGTGCAGTCCAGGACGCCCGGCCAAGCCGTTGCTGCCCCGTCCTCTGCTACCCAGTCCTCTGCCAAAGAAACCCTGCTTCACCCCGGGGTTCGTGTCCCATCCTGATGTCTCAGTGAGCCGTGCTATTGCTAACCAATTTTCATGGATCGCAGCCTTGATCGCACGGCGTTTAAGTCCATCGGTATAGCGGCGTGAATCACCCGGGCTAGATCCATTTCACGTGGGGTGGGCAGGATTGGGATTTTCGTTTCAAGGCGATCTCAACGGCCCGAAACACTATGGTGTCTCAATGTAGAATGCTCAGATCGTCCCCGATTCATTCACCTGCCTGGAGTGGAAGTCGTGAAAATGAGTGGTTTGGTGCGCCAGATTTTGTATGTCGGATTTTGGCTTTGTGGAGTTTTATTCTTAAACGGGATTGTTGAAGCTGCGGACCATCCTGCATTTCAACCGGTTAAAGAACTGTTTGCCGCGATGTCCCAACAAGATGGCAAGGCTATGCAGGAGACTTCAACAGAGGACTTCCAATTGCTCGAGCATGGCGAAGACTGGACGATGCAGAAACTCATCGATGCGGTTCAGCCCAACGGCAAACCGTACGAGCGGAAGAACTTCTTCAGGCAGATTCGAGCTCGACAGAAAGGCAACGTGGCCTGGGTGAGCTACTGGAACAAGGCTGAGATTCGTCGTGAGAGTGGGCTGCGGACCGTCGTTTGGCTTGAAAGTGCAGTGGTGGTCAAAGAGGACGACCACTGGAAAGTCGAATTGTTGCATTCGACTCGTTTGGAATCAGACAAATACCCGAAAAATATCGAATGGGTTCAGTTTGAAGCGACCGCTAACCTCCCTTGATACGTTGACGCCCTTGCGATCTTGGGCTGCCAAGATGTATTCAATGGCGGCGGTCAAACTGTCTTCTCGATTAATCCAGCGGCGGCTGGCGCCTTCGGTCCAGAACCGTTTTCGATCCGGATGGCTTGGTCGGAGTTTTTTCGTACACCAAGCCTTGAATTGCGAGGCGACGGTTTCAGGTTTGTATTCTCGAGCCGTGACCACGACATGAACGGGATTTGATCGGACATTGACGGCGTGCAAGTTCCATCCGCGTAAATCGCCATGATCGCGAATGGTTTTCGCTACGACCTGTCGGTCGGCTTCGGAAAGTAAAAACGGCGACTCTTTCATGTGTGCGGAGGCGGCTTCATGAAAGAGAGCATCGGGAGGTTGGTCTTCTAATTCCCCTTTCCGATTCCAGCCACGATCATCACCCGGGAGCCAAGTCCCGTACGTGGTCCACGTAATGAAGTAGGCAAGCGGCTCACCCGTGTTGAATTTACCAGACGACATGAGCGTACAGATTTGAGGAATTGGTTGACTCATCATTGTCTGGGACACGAGGAAGAATAGACGATCACGAACGGCAAGTTTGGTGCTGCTATTTTTCGAACTACAAGCCCGAAGCGCAAGCGAGTGTATTCGTTGCGCGGACAGATACACTCGCTGGCGTTTCGGGCTCTTATTGCAAATGTGCGATTTTTGCCAGACAACTTGGGGTAAGACCGAAGCGGAAAACCCCACGCTACGAATCGGGCGGTTCGTTTGTCGTGATCTCGCTGACGTCGATACCGCGGGTTTTCATGCGGAGACCCCATTTTTCGCGGGCCACTTTTCGCATGTCGACAGCGGTGTCTGCTTCGTCAACGATCTCGATTCCGACCAGGGTTTCGACGACGTCTTCCAGGGTCACGACGCCCTCAAGTCCGCCGTGCTCATCGACGACCATCAAAATGTGTTCGCGATTGTCCAGCAGTTTCTCCAGCACAGTGCTTAAGCGTGTTTTGTCCAGGACCGCACGCAGTTCTCGCTTCGTGAAGTCCTTCAGTTGGGTTTTGCCGTCGTTTCGAATGTCGTCCATCAACAACTCGTTCTTCAAAACGAAGCCTGTGATATTGTCGCGATTCTCTGAATAGATCGGGATTCTTGAGAAGTGGATCTTTTCATGCTTTTGTAACACTTCGTGGGCGGTCAAGTTTTCCTGGAGTGCGAACACGACGGTGCTGGGCGTCATGATGTCTTCGACGCACAAATCGGGAAAGCGAAACAGATTTTGCAGAATCTGTGATTCCTTTTCGTCCAGGTGCCCACCTTCGGCACCGATGCCTGCCAACGCGGTGAACTCATCACGATTAAATCCGTGGTGACTGTGACCACCGGCCAACCATTTCGTGATCAGCTCCGACACAAAGATGAACGGATACAAAATGAAGTTCAGGAACTGGATAAAACTCGCCGAAATCGGCGCGAGTGCCTCGCCAGTAGAGTGCACCGATTGTCTTGGGGATAATCTCCGACACAAACAGGATCAGCAGCGTCAGAACGATCATAGCGATGCCAACCGCACCGTCACCCCAGTACTTCGCCGCGTAAGCTCCTGCCCCGCCGGAACCGATTGTGTGCGCGATCGTGTTCAATGTCAGAATCGCGGCCAGTGATCGATCGACGTTGGACTTAACGCTCTTGACTTTCGCAGCGCTGGACTTGCCTTCCTTTTCCAGGTTGGCGACGTACGACGGCGAAATACTGAGCAAGACCGCCTCTGCCACCGAACACAACGAAGAAAACAGCAACGCAATCAAAGCGTACACAACGCAAAGCAGCAGATCCGTTGGGTCGTAGCTGCCACCACCGCTGCCCAGCTCGTCACTGGAAAGCAGTTGATCACCATCCTGATCAAGAGCCCGAAACGCTTCGGGCATCGCGATGAATTCGGGACCATCGATTTGTCCGTCGCCATTGGTGTCGTACGCTTGAACCGTGGCCTTCACTGCAGGCGACGCCGCCGGGGCTCCACCGCCGGCCGCCAATGCTGTGTTGCCAGCGCATGCAAGAAAGAAGACGGACAGACAAAGAAATGCAGAAATGCGGGTCATGGTCGGGAAACGGACTTTTAAAATGAAGGAGGATCGGGCAAGAACAGGGAACGGCAAGAAAACGGGATGGGGGTTTTTGGCAGATTTATGTTTCCATGGGAAGTTGAGGATCGCCATCTAGACCCGATTGCTATCGCGTATTGCATCAAACGCATCGATCGCTGCGACGATGTCGGATCGATGGTCGTGAATCTCAAGCAGTTTTCCATAGGGTTTGTCTGCAGCAAGGTGTTTTAGCAATGGGTAGACAGGTTTCTCTTCCGTCCAGTACTGAGTGCCCATGAAAACCATCGGACTCACCACACCGAAGCTGTTGTAATGGTTCTGGCACGCGTCTTGAAAGACTTCTTGAATCGTTCCCGCACTCTCTCCCGGGCGTGAAGATGACTCCGCCGGTTGCGATCGCAAGCAAGCCTTCCTCACGCACACTGTTGGCAAAAGACTTCGCGATCGTGAGAGCGAACCGGGCCGGCGATTCGTGACCATATAACCAAGTGGGGATCCCTAGGCTTTGGCAGGCCTCGCGATCCTGGACGGGGTACTTCTCGACAACGGCACAGGCGGCGTCCAGCCAGGGACCGATCGGATCAGAGAGCGGAGCGGCTGAGAGAATCTTCACCGCGTCCAATAAATCTTTCTCGTTGCGTGTGGCGAACCAGGCTCCCAAGTGCGCAGCTTCCATCGCACCAGGGCCACCGCTGGTCGTGACAAGGTAGCCTTTCTGAGTCAATTCGCGACCGATCAAAGCCACTTGGGCATACATCGGGTCGCTCCGAAGCATCGAGTGTCCGCCCATGATGGCAACGATCCGCTTGCCAACCATGAACTCTTGCATGGCATCGGTGATTGCCATGTCGTGTAGTCGTCGTGTCAGCGCTTCGATAGCGTCGTCGGGATTCGGGCCAGAAAGTCTGAAGTTTTGATAGATTCGACCGTCAAGGGTTTCTTGATACGAAGCATGATCGCCCGGTCGACAGGCATCCTGTAGTTCCTCAGGCGTGTAAAGCAGTCCGCGATATTTGGCGAAAGACGTATTCGGCATGTGGGGAAATCTAGTCGCGGATGCATCGAACAGCATGGCCTGCAACGACTCTGGGATCACGCAGCCCAGCAAGACCGCGTCCTGCAGATCAGCCTTCGCCAAATGGTCAGCAAGAAGAGTTAGGTCAACGCCTTGAAACACCGCATGGTGTAGATCAAGGTCCTGGACCAAGTGACGGGCGAGTTTGTCAGTGGTTTCAAATTCAAGACGCATAGTTTTCGATCAGCCAGTGTTCAGTCAGATGGCGACGGAAGATCGATCTCGCTGCTGGAAATCTGCAAAGGTTTCGAAGATTTGCTCCTCTGGCACGAGGTTGGGAATGATTCCGATGCGACGAAGCATGTCGTCGGGCTGCGTTTGCAAACCGGTGAGGGCCACGGTTTTTCCTAACTTGGTCAGTTGTAGGATCGTGTCCTCCAGCGTGTACAAGCCAGACTGATCGATGCTGGGAACTCGCTCCATGCGAACGATCAAGGTCTTTGCGTCGGCTGGCAATGAATCGGCGAGGGCGCGAAAGCCGGAGGTGAAGCCGAAGAACAGGGGGCCGTAAAGATGTTTGACGTAGATCGATGGGTGATTGGCAATGTCGGCCTCGTCGTCCCAAGCCGGTTCGGGCTCAAGCTTCGTGACCGTTGACGCGATTTCCGCGAGGTCACTCGATTGCTTCATGAACAGGATGCTCGCCAACACCACGCCTGCCGCGACCGCGTGAATCAGGTTTCCGAATACCGTCCACACTAAGACCACCAACATCACCACCGCATCGGCGCGCGGAATGGATTTCAAGTGCCCGAGGGATCGATAGTCGATGATCGCAATGCCCACGGAGATCAGCAACCCCGCCAGTACGCTCAGCGGAATGTACGAAACCAACGGTCCCAGCCCCAGCAGTGCCAACAATTGAAACAGACCATGGGTGATTCCGGACAACCGAGTCTTCGCGCCGGCATTGATCGCGACCACGGTGCCCTTGGTTGCCCCGGCACCCGGAATGCCACCGAATAGGGACGCGATCACATTTCCGATGCCTTGTCCGATCAGTTCTCGTTTGCTGTCATGGCGATCTTTGGTGATGTTGTCCGCGATCACGGAGGTTAGCAACGAATCGATCGAACCGAGCAAAGCCAAGGTCATCCCCGATTGAAGGATAAACACGAAGTGTTCCGAAGCCACCGACAAGAACGGACCGATTTGAAGCGGCGGAAATCCACTGGGAATGTCGCCGATGACGGGTACGTCCAGTTTCAGTGCCAGCGCAACACCGGTGCCGACCAGCAAGGCGACCAGGACCGACGGAATCTTTTTTGTGACGAGTGGAAACATGTAATTGACGGCAAGGGTCAGGACACCAAGCACAACCGCCCAGACGTTGATCGCAGCCAAGGGCTCACTGATTTTCGTGAACACTTCGATTGTCGACTTGGGCGATTTGCTGCCCAGCAATGGCCACAGTTGCAGGATGATAATGATCAGTCCCACACCGCTCATGAATCCCGAGACGACGGGGTACGGGAAGTAGCGAATGTATTTTCCCACTCCCAATAACCCGAGCACGATTTGCAAGATGCCGCCGGCCAGAAAGCACATCAGGATGATGCCGAGTCCACTTTCGAGGTCACCGGTGGCCTTAACCGCGTACACCACGATCGCGGCGGAAACAACGGTCATGGGTCCGGTCGGGCCAGAGGCCTGCGTCGGCGTGCCGCCGAACATTGCCGCAAAGATTCCTACGGCAATGGCGCCGTACAGGCCCGCCGCCGCACCCATCCCCGACTGGACACCGAATGCCAACGCCAGCGGCAACGCAATGATGCCCGCGATCAGTCCGCCGCTGATATCGCCCTTCAAATGCTTGCTATCGTAACCCAGCATTCCCACAACATCCCTAATCTAGAAAAGTAACTTCGCCGTTACCCATGTCATAAAGTGCGCCGCAGATCGCGATCGATTGATCCTCTTCCATCTGGCGCAAAACCGGACTTTCATCACGGATCCGCTGGATCGTCAATCGCACATTGGCTTCCGTCACCGCGTGAACGAATTCTGCATTGCTGCTGGTTCGCTCGCCTTCAAAACCATCCACCGCTTCAACAGCCGGCGTGAGCTTGGACAGCATTTCAGTAATATTGCCAAGCTTCACATCGTCAACGGCGCTTTTGACTGCTCCGCAATGTTCGTGTCCCATCACCAAAATGACCTTGGCTCCCGACACATGGCAGGCGAATTCCATCGACCCAAGGATGTCTGGGTTGACGAAGTTGCCTGCGACGCGAGCCACAAACAGGTCGCCGATACCACGATCAAAAACGTCTTCCACCGGGACACGTGAATCGACACAAGAGAGCACAATCGCTTTGGGGTATTGGCTCAACGTCGCCTTGCGAATCTGCTCCTTATGGTTCCTTATGGTAACCTCGCCCGCAACGAATCGGGAATTGCCCTGCTTGAGCGTCAAAATCACGCTCTCTGGTGTCAACTTCGCTTGCTCTTCTTTCGTGAGCACTTCTTCAATCAGTCCATCACGGTCGGTATACATCGGGTCCACAACTGTCTCCAAAAAAAAGGTGTTGACTCACGCCGCTATCCAACATTTGAGCTTCCGGCAGCTCATCGCTGTCCTGCGATGCTGACGATAAGCACCGTCCCTCATTGGGATGTAAATCGCGGTTGTATCGGAAGTAATTTATGCGACGCCGTGAAAACTTCCCAATGCCTTCAGCTGATTTTTAACCGAAGGGATTCTCTTTGAACACCAGTTCGCCAACACTCGGGGCTACTCAACGGCTGCAACCCCAGAAAAGACTGAGAGCGTCACATTCGACACCACTTCGACCGAACGGATGTTGTAACTCGCAAGTTGCTGTTTTCTCATCACTTGCAAGAGAGAGAACTTCACGCGAACTTCACGATAAGGTTCCTGCGCGGGGAGCTGCGGTTGGCGATCGTTCCAAACGAACGTTTTGCCGGGGCTCTCATTGTGACTATACGGGCTTTAGAATCGCTGCTGTACACGAATTGTTGCCAAGTAAGTTGAGCTGACCGAATCACCATGAAATTTGATTTCACGAACAATCTTGGCGAGACGCTGACAGGGCGTCTGGAACTTCCGACAGGCCCTGCCACGTCGTATGCCATCTTTGCCCACTGCTTCACGTGCTCGAAAAACGCGAAGGCAGCCTCGCGAATTTCCAAGGAACTCTCCGAGCGTGGGATCGCAGTGCTAAGGTTCGACTTCACGGGGCTTGGGAACAGCGATGGGGGACTTCGCGAACACCAACTTTTCGTCTAACGTCGCCGACCTGGTTGCCGCTGCGAATGCGTTGTCCAGTCAGTATCAACCACCATCGCTTTTGGTCGGCCATAGCTTGGGTGGCACAGCGGCGTTGATGGCCGCGTTTGAGATCGACAGCATTTCGGCGGTTGCCACGATTGGGTCACCTAGCGAACCGGCTCACGTGTCGCACCTGTTTGGCGATTGCGTGGCAAAGATTCAGGTCAATGGATCGGCGTTGGTGTCCATCGGCGGTCGAGAATTGACGATCCAAAAACAGTTTCTTGAAGACATTCAAAGTCACCAAGCCGAGCGACAACTGCACCGACTTGGAAAGCCGCTTCTGATCTTTCATTCTCCCATCGACAAAATCGTCTCCATCGAGAACGCTCGAAAACTCTACGAAGCTGCTCGGCACCCGAAGAGCTTTATTTCGCTTGACGGGGCCGATCACATGCTTTCACGCCCCGAGGATGCCGAGTTTGTCGCCGCAACGCTGGCGATCTGGGCGGCGCGCTACCGCGATTAGCGATCGCAGAAACTACCCGCACGCACTTTGTCGTGGATCTTGCCAGAGGTACCCATCGACGTCGAACGCATACTGGATGGTGTCGATAACTAGACCAGTTGCAAGCAATCTGCGAGTATCCGACGATCGTGCATTTGCGTTTGGCGTTATCCTCGCAATCACCCTTGATCAATCTATGGTCTTCACTCGTATAATCCGGAATGCAACGGGATGCCCATGGCCGAGGAAGCCAATGCGGCCTGTAACGCGTTTCAAGCCGGGGTGGTGGCGGCCGTCGAGCGTTGGTTTATCAATGTAGTCTTTGAGATCCGCATCGACGATAACACGGTCGTTCAGAGTAACGATCACATGTGTGCCATCACACAAGATCTCTTCCTGGTTCCATTCGCCAGCAGGTTTGTGATGTCCAGGATCGGCAGGCACCACACCGTAGATAGATCCGTAACGCTGCCATGGTTTTATCTTTGCAAGGCGTTTGTGCCTATCGTCCAGCACCTGGCACTCCATGCCGACGCGTGATGTGCGTCTTTCCAGCGGCGCTGTTCCGCGCTATGCCACTGTTGCCGCCCGGTGGAAGCCTGAACTCAAATCGAAACACAAAGTTGGCAAACTTGTCTTACCTAAAGAGGTTACCGCCACGCTTTGCGGTACAAACGATTGTGCCATCAACCACTTCATATCCATCGACAGCGCCGACCCAGCCGTTTAGCGAGTGTCCGTCAAACAGGGAAACGAATCCACATTCAGCTCGTACGGTGGATACTGAAAGTGCGAGGATGGCGGCCCAAGATGAGAATCTTGTTGTCGGCTTCATTCAAAACTGCCAACTGAATCCGAACTCGTCAGCTTGAGTACGATGCTGATCGATAGGTGCTCCCATTCTGTCCAAACTGCAATGCGAACGCAAATAGCTCCTGTGACAAAACGGTAATCGGGTGATAAGACGACTAGAGAAATATGCAAAGCCAACGCTTAGGCTGCTATGGTTACCTGCAGATGAATTCACCGGGTCACAGTAGTTCTTCGACAAGCAATTCCAAAGACCAGATACGGGAGCGATATAAAGTTGATTAAGGAACACTGTTTAGCGATGCTTGTATGGTCTTTTTTTCTGCTCAATTCGATCTGGGCACAAAGTAGTCACTATGAAATCGAAACTGTCCGAGCTGGTTTTGCGACGATTCAAAACAGCCAACACCAGGGCAACCGAATTGGCTACCGCTTTTTCGAACACACACCGATACCGTATGGAGAGGTTCCACTTTCTGCCGACCAAGCCGGTTTTGATCCCCCAAAGGTGTCTCAGTGGCAAGAACACTATAAGCAGAATCCGGGTACCTTTGTCTTCACCCAGGAGATCGCTCAAGATGAGCATTGGGCCAGACAAAACTGGACCTTCTACATGAGTCCGGTCAACGACGGCATCGATATGCTGTTGATCGTTACTACGTTTGAAAAAGGATTGCCGGAGTACTACGGCGTACAACAGTGCTTTCGGTTGACCGGAAATACCAACGGCTCGGCTTGGCGAAAGAACGTTGCACTGACGCCGGCGTTCAGCGAATACGATCAGTGGGCGCGAGAAGGCGCGCCGACGACGAGCCTAACCTATGTCGTACGTGATGGCGGATGGGAAAGCCTCCCCGCTCGAAAAGACGCTGTGGGTGCTAGAACGCCTGTGGGGGTTGCCATGGATCTTTTACGTACGGATGGACAACCGGAGACGCGGGTCGGCCCATATGACGCGGAAATGTTGGCCCCGATCGATGTTCCCCTGATCGCGCGGATGGACAAGTCCCGCCAATGGGTCTGCGGCATTCACTGGGAAACGGCCTCGCATGTTACCAATCATCACCCGGCAGACTGCCTCCACCCCATTATCAACATCGGTGGCATTCCCCCTTTTTCCAGTCGAGCGTTTAGGGGAAAAATCTACTGGTTTCGAGGAAACACAAGCGACCTTCTGCAGCATTATCGATCTGATTTCTGACGCGGGTTACTCACAGAAGTTGTGTTCTTTGAGAACGACTAGCAGCGGCATATCCTGCTACTGTCTGCAACTACTTCAGTTGTCCGGCCGACCCTCTGGTCGCGGCAATCTGATGAGTGGTCAAATCGGCTTCGTCGGGTTTGAGCCGTCGGCTGGCCATGTCGATCTCGGCCACGCCCATCCGAGCATCGGCGATCTCTTTACCGGAGCCTCCCGTTTGGACATCGATGCGGACGACTGGTTGTCGCTCTTCGAATCGCTTTGCGACCCTGTAGGCGATATTTCCTTTCGCCACTTTCAGCAAACGGGCGTCACTGCGTTTGGGGCGACCAACGAATGGCACGTAGGTAATTCGTTGGTCCACGCGAGGTCGATTACAGAGGCTTCATTTCAGCCGTCGAAGCACTTGACACTCGGGCTCGACTCACGCCGAGAAATAAAGCCAACTCGACTCTCGATCGGACCTCACCCCAATCAAGAAACACCCGGTAGTGGCGAGCCGATTGAAGCCCATCGGGACGCGTCTTCTTGGGTCCGCGTTGGGGCTTCGGAATCGCTGGAATCGTGTTCCAAGTCAAAAACTCGACTTTTAAGCGATCGACCGAAATTTGTTGATAGGAAGGGGTCCCAGCTCAACGAGCCCGTGTTCGTATCGAGCCGACTCGGGGAGCCTCGGCTCCATCCCTGTACCTCCTGACTCATCAGTCTTCGAATTTGCAGGGTTTTCTGTTTGCGTCACGGTGCTGAGGCTGGCTGACCAGCAATGAAGACACCTCCAGTGCACCCGTCGCTTCAAATGCTCGTGCAAAGCTTGTTTGTCATCCGCGGGATCAGTTGACATCCTGTTTTCTGGTTTCAGCTCGGGGTCATCCTTATCGATCATGCAAAGATTCTCAGCGCTATTCATTCCAAAACGCCACCGCCGCAGCGACCAACAACAAGCAAACGTAGGCCATTGGAAAAAGCGATCGGCATCGGCGATCGATTTGATCGCCAAGCAGGAAGTTCCCCTTCTTATCTGCCGCTCCGACAATCAGATTAACGACAACGGTCGCGCACATGACCAAAAAGCTCGTACTCAAAAAACTATTCAGCAGGGTCACATCGGAAATATGGGGCATGATCTCACCCATCACGATCTGATAAGCGACGGCAGTCAAGATTCCGACAAAGGAGACGTTGATACGATCACCCAACGACGATCGATCCATCCAGAAAACGGACCACGAGAGCATGACGATCAATCCAAGTGGAATCACGATCATTCGTAGCATAAAAAACGACTGACGCTCCACGGCCACGCGAAAAATTAGCGTTGACTTGGCATTTTGCTCGCCGGCGTAGGAGGCGTCGATCGAGCGAGTCGAAAGATCCAGCCCGGTCACGGTCCACTGCGGAAGATTGACTTGCGATCCCAAGTCTTTGTTGGAAATGGGCAACGCTTCGATCCTGACTTCGCTGGTGTCGAATCCAAAAACTTCAAAGACGGCATCGAGCCGTTGTGAGTCAAACGGAATTCGCCGCAGATCGAGTTGTAATTTGGCAATCGCGTTGACGGTCTGGACCAGCGTGCTGTGCCCGTCCGGTTTGACACGCAACAACACAGCCGATCGATCGTCCAGACCCGATACGTTGGTTAGCACGACTTGGGGATACCAACTTGGGGCCAATTCATTGAATTGGTAGTCGCCCTGATAGAATTTTTCTGCCGTTCCCGCGACAGCCGGATCGAATGCCTGCCGCTCGTCCATCCAGTGGAGCTCAAGGATACCGGAAAACTCGAACGTCTCCGCCTCCTCGTCGATATGGTGAGGTCCAGCAGGTGGAACGCGGCGCGAATGACTACCGGTCCGTCACTGGGGGGGAGATCAAGCAGGCTGGCTTGCGTGATCACCGCAGCTGAAGCATCACGTCCCTCCTGAGCCGTCGAAGATTCGTCCGCCAGGATAGGGAGTTGGCAAAGAATCGCCAGAAATAAAGACGCTGGTGCGATACACTTTGATGATACCCTTGGAATGCCGTTTCAGCCGACTCAATTTTGCCGGCCCTCCAACGAATGGAGTGGGGGCACGTGTTATCGAGCGAGCGTCGATCACGCCGATCATACTCGTTGCCGGCTTTCAGTGAAGGCCATGGCAAGCTGCAATCGATTTCGTCAACGCCAGTGGTCGCGACGATTTCATTGCCTTGCCGTCAGGATCGTAATCGACCGCCATCAACTTGTCTTGTTTGGCCTGCCCGGAATCGCCAGATTCGGGGGTCGATCACTTCAAGGCTCACTGCACGATCTTTGATGACGTTGGAAATCGTAACAAAGAGGGCTGGCCAATCTTCGGTTGGGACTTGGGTTTTGATCGCCGTTTTGGGGCTCCGGTTTTTAGGTCAGTTGTTTGAACAATGATTCGTTCGTTCAGCGGTAGGAGCAAGCAACCCAAACCGCGATTCTGGTCGCTTTTGACTGTATAACAATTGTCCCTATTTTTTCCGAAACTGCAGGTTCGCTTTGCGAGCTGAACAATTGGGGCAATTGTTCTACAAAGTACGAGCTCCTAAAGCTTTGCAGTGCGCGGAAAAAAACTCTCGAGGTAGGATCGAGTGCGAAGAAATAGCCGCCTACTGCTCAGCAAATTTGAAGCGCGGTCTTTCGTTGCGCGGCGGCGGGAGGTTTTCGAATTCGCGAAGACGTTTGATGGCGTACATCGCCAGAATCGAATTGTCATCGCTGGGCTTTGTGAGCTGGTTCGGGCGGTGCATGCAGATCGACTCTTGCATTCCAGTCGCCACGCGGACGTGAGCCAGGAACAGCCGCGAACGACTGCTCGGACAGTTGGCCGAAATTCACGTCGTTCCACGCCGGATGCGTGTTACGGTAGACGCCCGGCGTTTCTTCTTGACCATACGAACCAACACCAAATCCGTCTCCGTTGGTCGTTGCGATGTTTTGTGTCGCGTGGCGGCTTTGGTCGATCAGCGAATGATCCGGTGCATCAACAAATTGGGGCAACGGCGGTCCCGAATAGGCAAGCCAACGGCACATCGATCGCATCCTCCAGTCAAGGACATTAACAACATGAATTTGGTTCTACGCTTGACTCGTGGCCGCCGGTAAATCCCCGCGGCTAAAAATCAAGAATCCTCGGCTCCTGGCCGTCTCGCTGATTTCGATTGCCGGCGGTGCGAAAATCTGTCCGGCTATGCATTGGAATCCGTGTCGCCAGCATGGTCCGCGTCGTCGAACGGGATACGGGAATCCTGGTCGAAACGCGATTTGCGTTTCGGGCGAAACACCCAGATCAATACTCCAATGAACGCGGCAATGATCAGCCAGTGGTAGATCGTCATTCTTTTTTCCCTCAAAAGTGCGCCCTCCAGCTAGTGAGCAAACGCCTCTTTGAGCTTCTCTTCCTGCTCGTGCGAGAGGTTGCTGGCGATGACTTCAAACTTTGGCGCTTCCTTGAACGCTTCCTCCACCCGATCGCTCGTCACCTGTCCGACAAGCAAGAAGAGTGCCGAGGTTCCTTCGGTGACCTTGCCGCGGACGTTCTCAATGAAGTCCTTGCCGATACCGTAATCCGCCCACGAGGCGCCGAGCGCGCCCATCGCGGCGCCCCAGGCGGCGCCCAGGAAGGGGACGAAGAAGATGAAGCCGATCAACATGCCCCAGAAGCGCCGTACCACGCGCCGCCGCAGGCACCCTGGCCGTGGTGAGTTTTGGGCTTCTTCTTGCCCTCGGGCCACGTCACGGTCGCAATGTCTTGGATTTCAAGCAGATGTTCCTTCTGTAACTTGGCTGCGATCGCCAACCCCTCATCGGCGCCCTCGGGGGTGTCAAATTTCAGGACGACAAGTGTTGATGCCATGATCACTTTTCCTTTTAAGAGTAAACGAACTGAGGTTGTGCGAAGCCTACGTGGCGACAGAGTACTACTTCCTAAGCTAAGAGTTTCGCTGGTGTCCCGATTTGGTTCTTGTCTTGCTGCCAAGCAGCCCCATAAACATGCTTCAGTTGAACGTCGCCGGCCCGCGAAGTTGCGGGCGGTCTCGTAGCGAACGACAGCCTGATTTACGATCGCGGGCTATTCGTCAAAGGCGAAGATGCGATTCCAATCGTTCTTCATGCTGATCACGATCCAGCCTTGTTCGATTGCTTCGTCGTACAATGCCTGAGTGAAGGTGCCGACCTTGGTATTCGGTAACCCAAGTGCAGGCCCGTAAGCGTATTCTCGCTCGGCATCGTCGTGCAAAACGATCATCGAGAGACGCTCGCCACTGCCGGCCTTTGTGTACTCGAGCATCTGCCGGTCGCCGGTGGAGTTCCCGACCGCCATGACCGGACGGCGGCCGATCATCAGCTGAATGCTTTCGGGTTTGCCAGCGTTATTGTCGTTGACCAGGAGCTTTGGCTCCTTCGTCAGAAATGGTTTGCCATCTTTGTCATAGCCATACGTGGTCCCGAGCGCAGAGCCGACAACCTGCTCGGGCGGAATGCCATAGGTCTGTTCGGAATACTGACGCACAAAGTCCTGCCCGCCGCCCGTGACGATGTAGGTTTTGTAGCCGTTGGCGCGGAGATATTTCAGCACTTCCTGCATGGGGAGATAGGTCAACTCCGTGTACGGCATCTTCCACCGCGAATTCTTCGCGTTGGCGAGCCACTGCTTCGCCTCGGCGCGGAATGTCTCGACCGACATCCCGGTCAACGTCGCGATCGCGATCTTCTCGATGTCGGGCAATGTCAGCTTCTTCATCGCGGCGCGATCACCGTGAAGCAGTTCCAACACGGTGCTGAATGGCGCGACTTCGGCGAGTTCCGGCTTTTCCTTGACCAGCGCCGGCACGCGCTGCGAGACAATACATCACCTGCGAATAGATCGGGTGCTCGACCCACAGCGTGCCGTCCTGGTCGAATGTAGCGATCCGCTCGGCGGGCGGCACGAATTGCGGACTGGCTTGGTTGGTCGTCGACTCGACGAAGTCAAGGATCGCTTGCTTCGCGGCCCCGTCGTTCCACGAAGGGAGCGGGTCCTGGGCGAGAGTGTCGTTGACGTGAAGCAGGAAAACGGCGAGCAGAGCAACGCAAAATCTCGTTTTCATTTGCGTGAAGTCCGAATGTGGTTGGGTGAGCTATGTCGTTGATTGACTCTGGTAGCTGCGGAGCAATCGATCTGATAACCTGGGGGCGGAGCAAATCATGGCTTTTGCCAAACGACTTGCTAAGCACATGTTCAACAGTCTTACGGTGTAACGAGATCCGTTCACCCTCCCGCGTCCGACTCTCCCAGAGGGAGAGTGATAGGAGTTACACTCGATCACTGTTGGCCAAGTGCTTATACCTCGAGTCAAAAAGAAGGGCGGGCGCCCCGTTGGAACGCCCGCCTGAAAATCACGCGATCAATCGCTCGGATGACCCGAGTTGGAAATCCCCCGCTTCTGGGCTTCGATCTGTTCCATGACCTGGCTCAGGTTATAGGAAGGAGGTGCCTGCATCGGCGGAAACTCCTCGAAGGTCTCCAGGTGTTTCAGCGCAATCAGCTGGCCGATCGGGAGCATGTTCCAGTCGTATTGGTACGCGGTCATCGGCGCGGCAATCGAACCGCCCATTCCCAATGCGGACTTCACATCGGAGCCGACCGCCTGCTCGAACGGATCACGCTTGATGTTCTGCACCTGAGTCCAGGCGTAATTGATCAGCGGATAGAGCCAGCCCTCCGCGCCGGGGCCCGCCATCGAATAGTACATCTTCCAGTTCTTGTAGCGCACCGCGGAGAGCGTGGCACCCGAGTAGTAGATGAAGGTCTCGCGAGCGGACTTGTCGGTCTTGTTCGTGAGATAATCGATCTGGTTGACGCCTGCCAGCTTGGTCTTGACGAATTTCGGGTATTTCCCGGCCATGATCTGCTCGTTGAGCTCGTCGCCCTTGGGTCCACCGGCGATCTCGGTCAAGCGTCGGCATCCAGTCGTAGGACGCGAACATCTCCTTGTAGAGGGTGCCGGGCTTGATGTGTCCGGGCCAGCGGATGACGCAAGGTGCGCGGTAGCCGCCTTCCCAGGCTTGACCTTTCTGGCCCTTGAATGGCGTGACGCCACCGTCAGGGAAGGTAATCGCTTCGGCGCCGTTGTCGGTGGTGAAGACGATGATCGTGTTGTCCATCTCGCCCATTTCTTCGAGCTTCTTGAAGACGTAGCCGATGTTGTCGTCCATCTGCTTCATGCCGGCTTCGTTTGACACCCCAGTCCTTGCCACCCTTCGTGCCCAGCATGGCTTCATACTTTGGCGAGAGGACCGTCGTGATGTGCATCCGTGCCGGGTTGTACCAGCAAAAGAACGGCTTGTTGGTCTTGTCGGGATCGTTGCGGTCGAGCCAGTCGATGACTTTGGCCGAAATTTCTTCGTCGATGGTCTTGGACCGTTCCAGCGTCAATGGACCGGCGCTGAGTGACTTTTTGATTCGCTTGCGTGCCGTCGGGCGAAGCGCAGGAGAGAACCGGTCGCGGCGGGATCATGCTGATCGTGGTCTTCATGTCCACTGAGCCTGGGGGGTCCGTCAGACCCGGGATCGGTGTGTTCTTGGCCGGAGGCGCGATGGCCTGCTGTTCCGGCGAGCTGTTGATGTCAGGGAAGCTGACCTGTTGCATCGCATCGAGGTGATAGAGGTAACCCCAGTATTCCTGAAAGCCCTGCGCCGTCGGCAGCGATTCGGCGTGGTCGCCCAGGTGGTTCTTTCCGAACTGGCCCGTCGTGTAACCCTGGTTCAGCAGCACCTTGGCGATCGTCGGCGTGCCATCACGCAGCCAGGCCGGGCTACCCGGAAGCTGTGGCACCGTGAGGCCGACACGGACCGGATACATGCCCGTGAAGAAGGCGCAGCGCCCGGAGGTGCAGCTCTGCATGGCGTAGTAGTCCATGAATCGGCCACCTTCGCGGGCTAGGCGGTCGATGTTGGGCGTTTCACCCGACCATCAGCCCTTGGTGATACGCGCCGACATTCATAATGCCGATGTCGTCACCCATGATGAACAGAATGTTGGGCTTCTTGTCTTGCCCTTGTGCCATGCCGGTGTGGCAATGACGGCAAAGACCGCCAAAACTCGTACGATCGATTTCATGATGTTTCTTTCTTTGAAGTTGAAAACGGACTTTTGCATCAGCATCTGATTCCTAAAAACGCAAAGTAACAGGGTTCACCGGGCCGCAGCGAACGACATCGACTTCAAAAAGCCGCGCCGCGCGGTTGGTGGTTCCGCGGAGGGTAAGGTTATCCGGCGAAACGCCAAATTGAATCTCATCTTTCGGGATAATGCAACTCATCCTTTAGGCGTAGAACGGCCCCACCATCGAACCAGTTCGGCAATGGAATCTGCCCCCATCTTCTCCATCACATGGCGTCGATGGACCTTGACGGTCGGTTCAGCAATACTCAGGCGAGTAGCGATCTGTTTATTCATCAATCCTTCAACAACCAGCAGCAATACTTCACGCTCGCGTGGCGTTAAGGACTCGAACCGGGCGCGAATGTCGCTCAACTCGCTGTGGTTTCCTCGCAATAGAATATGCCGATCGATTGCCTGCCCCACCGCATTGAGCAACTCTTGATCATTGACGGGTTTCGGCAAAAAGTCAACGGCACCGGCCTTGATCGCGCGGACTGATATGGGGATGTCGCCGTGTCCGCTTATGAAGACAATCGGCAACTCATCTTCGGAATCAGCCAATTCCTGCTGCAAGTCCAGACCACTCAGCCCCGGCATGCGGACGTCGAGGAGCAAACAGCCGGGGACGTCGGCACGCTCATGATCCAAGAACGCGCGAGCGGAGCCGAACACCTCGACCCGCAGACCGACCGACTTCAACAAGCGGGCCATTGCGTTTCGAACAGATTCATCGTCATCGACGACATAGACGGTGTTTGTATTGGAGGGCATGGGCCCTATCTTAGCCGTCAAGATTTTAGGCTAAAAGTGACGGAGGAGACCGGTGCTTGGAATCAGCGGTGGGAGCTACGCGTTTCTTAAGGCAAGTGCATCATATCTTACGTCGAGTGCATCCGGCGATGGGATCGGGAAGCGGACGTGAAACGTTGCGCCACGGTCGGCATTCTGCGTGGCCCAGATCTTCCCCTCATGCGATTCGATGATCGATTGACTGATCGACAAGCCCATACCGATGCCGCCCGACCGCGTGGTGAAGAATGGGTCAAAAATGCGGCGAAGTTGATCGTCGGCCAATCCAACTCCGCCGTCTTCAATGGTCAATTGCACGAATCGCGCGTCGTGAGTCGTTCGCACGGTGATTTGCCGCGACTCTGGATTGACGTCTTGCATGGCCTGCGCGGCGTTCATCAAGAGATTCAGAATCACCTGCTGGATCTCGATTTTGTCTCCGATGATTGACGGCAGTGCGTCGTCAAACTCTTGATGGATGACGACGCCACGATTCTCGGCATCCGGCGCGGCGAGTCGGAGGACTTCGCGGACCTCTTCGTTGAGTTCCAAAGGCTCCGCAATCGGCTGCTCCTTCCTGGCCAGAGAACGTACCCGCTTGATGATACCGGCAGCGCGATTTCCGTCGTTGGCGATGTCGTGCAGGGCGGCCGTGACCTCTTCCGTATCGGTTGGCGATTGCCGAAGCAACCGCATGGCGGCTTGTGCGTTACTGACGATAGCGGACAGCGGTTGATTCACTTCATGAGCGATCGACGTGGACAATTCGCCAACGGTCGTTAGACGGTTGACGCGTGCCAGTTCTTCCCGCTGCTGTTGGGCGATGTGCTGACTAGCCAATCGCAGTTGTTCGGCGATTCGCCGTTGTCGTATCTGTACAACGAGCACGACGATCAACGCCGTTTGAAAACCAATGATCGTGATGGCGGCTACGATGCGTCCAGGATATCTTTCCCACGCCGAGAGCTCGCGGAAATCAACCACACTTCCGCTGGGGAGACGAGATGGATCGAGTCCCCAGCAGTTGCATTTGACGCCAATCGAGATGATTGCGAGCCGATGCATGCGTGAAAACAGAAACCTCGTTGGGTTCGGCCTCGTTTAAAATCTGCAGGCCCAGCTCGGCGGTCTCTTTGCCCAAGTCCTCGAACGTCGCAAAGTTACCGCCCACGATGCCATTGCCATGATACGTGTTGTAAACCCCATATACCGGCGCCGCGGACCGCTCCGCGACTTGTTGCAGGACTTCAGGTGAAAACAAGTGTTGGCCGTCGCCGTCCTGCATGTATAGCAAGAACATCACAATGGCTCCGGCCGGAATTTGTTCGACACGCTGCAGTAGTTCTTCCAAGGGGAGACCACTGAGATACTCAATTTGAAATTCATGCTGATACGCCGACAGTCGCTCTTGTGACTTCATCTTCAATCTGTGATCACCATTCGAGGCGCCCGTGATGACGAACAGCCGCTGGGCATCGGGCTGCAAGGCTTTCGCGAGTTCTAATGTGGACACCAGGTCAACACGCATTTGAACTCCCGGCAGATCCGCCAGAGATTTGTCCGCTTCGACCCTTTCACTGTCGATGCAGCAATACATGAGCGGGGAATCAGGAAACAGCTCATCGCGATGGGAAAGGAGAAACTCGAGTCGATTCAAGGCCACCGGCGATCAACAGATCGACCGTCCGATCGGAGTACTTTTCCTTCAAATATGTCATCGACCTGTCGAGATGTTCCGCGCAGGAAAATCGGGCCGTATCGAGATACTCGCTATAGATTTCGATCTGACATTCGCCAGCAACTCTCATGTTCTCCCGCAGCATTCGGTCAACGATCACGTTAGCCGGCAGTACGCTTTCGTGAGAATAGACGACAACGACATTCTTGACTTTCGCCGTCCCAACCGACTGCGCGACGCCGAGCGAAGGAAGAAAAAGACATAAAGTGAGCGACGCCAATGCAGCAATGAAAAATCTAGACGGGCTCGCCAAACCTCGCAGTTCTATTTCAGACATGCATTCGTGCCGCCATTCTGATTTCGAGGAAAACTTACCAATGACCAGCAGTAAAGCAGGCTCTCAAAGCTGACAACCGAGGCGTTGGAGTATCAGATCTGAGTCTCGATTCTAGCAAGGGCGCAGAAAACCGACTAGAAGTTTTGACGGCTCTCTCGCCCCGAGGTTGATCAGACATGGATGACATGAATGAAGCGTTTGCTAGGAACTGAAGAGGATCTGGCCGGAGTATGTCGGGGTCAGAAGAATCCTCGTAGGCTCTACACCCAGGGCAACAAGGCTCACTTCACTCATGACGTTGACCCTACTCATGACGTTGACCCTTAGTTGAAACCGAGCGATCCGAGCAGCCGATTTTCGTAGCAAGGAGCCGGTTGTGAGTTGGTTTTCTCTGCCGCCCACCTGTCTTCCTCGGCGGTGTGACAATGTGTCAGTTTCAAGCAGTCCAAAGGGGCGAGTTCGAAGAACTGAGTCATCGAAGTTGCAAATACAAGGCCGCTGACAGCATCGGCATGGAGTTACGCGAAACGAAGATCGAGTACTGGCTCTCGGCGGAGGAAGGTGCGTCAACCGCCGAAGATCAGCTGCGGCTTCGGTGACTGGGAATTCATTGCCGGCAACTCCCCATTTGAGGTCGTGCAGTTGCTAAGTCGCCAAATATTAAGCATTTGCAACACTCTCCCTCCTCCGGGAGAGTCGAGCCTAAGCGAGGAGAGGGGTTTTCCATGTCAGCCCCTCCCCGGCCGTTTGCCCGTCCGACCCTCCCGAGGGAGGGTAAAAATGAACTGCACGACCTCATTTGGTGAGGTGACACCGGGCGACGATTGGGCCCTTCAAGAACCGACGATCTGGCCAATGATTTGACCGACGATTTGACCGACGATTTGACCGTCAACGATCGGTACGATTTAACGAATTCGATCATTCCGTGAAAGACCAGCCCCATCCCCATGGCGGAGACAAAGAATCCGACAATGCGTGTGATCGCATCGAGCCCCTTCGGCCCGACCTTTTTGAGAATCAACTTGGAATAGAGCAGTGATACGAAAGTGACGCTCATCGTGGCGATGATTGCCAGCACGATGGCGACAAAGCTCTCGAACTCTTCAGAGGACTTTTTCACCATCGAGGACATGCCGATGATTGTGGCGATCGCTCCGGGGCCGAACATGATCGGCATGGCCATCGGGACAAACGCAACATCAGCATCTGAGGCAGCTTGTGCACCGCCGGGTTCAGAACCCGCGCTTACCTTCGGTGTGGGGTTAAACATTTGAAACCCGATCCGCACGAGAATGATCCCGCCGACCACTCGGATCATGCTCAGGGGAACTCCGAACAGACGCAGCAAGAGGTTCCCAAACAGCAGAAAGAAAAACGCCATCAACAACGCATAGAGACAGGATCGGCGGGCGACCCGGTTCTGTTCCGAGGCGTCTTTATTCTGCATCAGGCCCAGGAATACCGGAATCGCTTCCAAGGGATTGATGATGGCCAGCAAGGTCGTGAACATGCTGATGAATAAAGTGACAGATGTACTCATCGGTATCCTGCGTTGTCCGTTTTCGGATTGCGAACTTTGGTGTGTGGTTTGCTAAGTTTCAAGGTAAACGTGATTTCACTTTTTGCGGAGCTGTTTCGCCGCATCTACCCGCTGAAGTACGTGGACACCGTCCCTTAGGACAGGATGCAGTGACAGAAGCCAGCCGCTGATCGCTCCGCAATCTCAGGTCTTGAGCGCACCGCATTCAACGGTAACACGAAACCATTCCCCTGCCAAACGCTTAGTGAGCAAACGCGTCTTTGAGCTTCTCTTCCTGCTCGTGCGACAAGTTACTGGCAATGACTTCGAACTTCGGCGTCTTCCTTGAACGCTTCCTCGACCCGATCGCTCGTCACCTGTCCGACGAGCAAGAAGAGTGCCGAAGTTCCTTCAGTCACCTTGCCGCGGACGTTCTCGATAAAATCATTCCCGATACCGTAATCGGCGAAAGCGCCGCTGATCGCGCCCATCGCGGCGCCCAGGCAGCGCCCAGGAAGGGAAGGAAGAAGATCCAGCCGATCAACATGCCCCAGAAAGCGCCGTACCAGGCTCCCCCGCACGCACCCTGTCCATGGTGAGTCTTTGGCTTCTTCTTGCCCTTGGGCCACGTCACGGTGGCAACATCCTGGATTTCAAGTAGATGTTCCTTCTGTAACTTGGCTGCGATCGCTAACCCCTCGTCGGCGCCCTCAGGGGTTTCAAACTTCAGGACGACAAGTGTTGATGCCATGATCGTGTTTCCTTTTAAGTGAAGACAAACGGAGTCATACGACGCCTAAGCGGCGACGTTGAGTGTTTTGCTGGTTGTCCCAGATTTGGAGCTTTCCTGCTGAGAAATTCGAGCTGCAAGAAAGCGAATCAGGGCTACTTGTTGTTTTCCACTCTCGCCTACTTGATCGTGCCATTGAGTCTGAAAGGCGCCCGGTCGTTGAACTGAAGGCCGGTACTGAAGCCTGAGGGGTGAGCCGGGTAGAGCCCGGATTTGAGGCAGTCGGTGCCAATGAACATCGGCGGCGCGCTGATCGGAACCACACCGAAGGCGGCCTCACGGCAGTTGACCTCTTAAAGGATTTCGAGCGGGGCGACGGACCTCCGTTCCACAAATGAGATTTCAACTTCGATCTTTATTTTGAATGGCGAAAATTCTTCTTTCGCCTAGATTTCCACAGCTTCAATTTCTAGCAATTTGTATTCGTAACATTGGACGCAGTCAATGAGATGAAGATTAGGCCGCCGGGAAAATTTCGCGAGTGAAAAGATCACGCTAAGAAAACTAGCCGGAATCTCAGCGTTCACCGTCGCGACGTTGGGTTGGTTGTGGAGTGATTGCGAGGCGACCTCCGGGACCAGCGTAACCGCGCCGAGGAAAGTCAACGACTCTTCGTGCGGCGCAGCGCTGTTCGAGATGAACCAGTGCCGCCCACTGTTAGGCCACGGCTTTTGTGAGTTCGGTTAGCTCGGATCATTCATGTAGAAACGCTTTTGACTTGGAGAGTCGAGCGACAGGTTTTCAATCCTAGTGTCGCACCGATCGATCCATCGTAGTAAAGGAAGCGGCCGCCATCATCTAGACGTCTTGGAAGTGTTTGGCCGGCTTCGACGTGGCGTCATGGGACGTGGTTGTGAGGCTGACGCCATCGAACGGGTCCCAAGGAATTCCGTTGACCGGAATGCCCCATCGCTTATTTTGCGCCTGCGGGGTCAAGCAAAGATATAGCTCGTCATCTTCGGCCACGTGGTCATGGGCCCTTGGCAGAAAAGATTCCGCTTCGCAGGGTGGAAACAGCGACGCCGGAATTCACTTCGCGACATTCCGCTCTGAACCTTGAACGTTCGCTTGGCTGCCGGGCAATGCTTCGTTGGCGTTGAAAAGTACTGTTTCCGAATCGTTTCGGATGTGAATGTCCTGCTGTGGGAATGCGATTTCAATACCGGCCGCAGCAAATCGTTTGTCGATCTCCGTATGAAGATCGCTGATCGTGCCGATACGATTGTCGAGGTCGGGAAGGTAGGCGCGGAGTACGAGGTTCAGCGTGCTATCGGCAAATTGTTCGAAGGTTGCGGTTGGTACTGGATCCTTAAGAACGCGAGGATGATCAGACGCTACATCGATCAGGATTTGGCGCGCTTTATTTGTGTCACTTCCATAGGCCACGCCAACTAAAATCATGATCCGAGTTAGCGAGGCGCTGAGCGTCCAATTGAGAATATTGCCGGTGATCAGTGTCTTGTTGGGTACCACCAAGTCTTGACGATCCATGTTGGTAATCGTGATCGCCCGCATTTGGATTTTGGTCACGGTGCCCATCATGCCATCCACTGTGACAACATCACCAATGCGGATGGGGCGTTCAACCAGCAAGATCAGTCCGCAAACGAAATTGGCGACAACTTCTTGCATACCGAAGCCAATGCCGACGCTAAGACCGCCGGCAATCCATCCGAATTTCGCCCAGTCCAAATTGATGACGTTAAACAACAGAACAAGACCGGAGGCCAATACCGCGTACTGACAGATGGTGGCGATTGCGTGGCGCGTTCCAGCATCAATCGACGTGGTGCGCAACACAGCGAGTTCCAGCATGCCGGGCAAGTTTTTCGTGATCAGCCAGGTGACGCCCACAACCAGCGTTGCTTTCGCTAAGTCAAGTAGCGAGAAATCCTCGGTCAGCGGTAGTCGGATCGTATCCAGGTACGGGATCAGCGGCAGCGTCGTGGACCATAAAGAAAGCACAGCGGCCGCGATACCCATGCCAAACAATAGACGTAGCAGATACCGCGTCTGCTCCCCGACAGAAACCAGATCGAGTTCTTGCTCGTCTTCATCGACGGAAATCAACTCGTCTGACTCACCCTCTTCGCTAGCCGCGGTCTGTTTGAGTGCCCGCCGCCTTTCAATTGCCTCGGTAAGTGCCAGCTTCCGAAACTCGGCCTTGAACCAACGCAACGCGAGCGAATAGAGAATCGACCCGCTGACGATGATGATGACGGTGAACACAAACTCCAGGCCCAACCGAATCGCGGTGATCGTGTATCCGAAGACGGCCAGCGCCATCAAGCCGAGTGGGACGCCGATGAGCAGGATCAACCACGCGTACTGCGAGCGGGTGACTGGCTGGGTCGCACTTTTTCGAGACAACAGCGCACGAATGCCTCCGTTGGAAAAAAACATTCCGGCCAAGACAGCCAACATCGAGGCCTCCACCAACAGAAAAGCAACGCGGCCAAAGCTGTACAGAAAACGCCCGGACTCTGAAGAAAGCGTGCTGTAGGCCAGCAGTGTGATCGGGAGATAAACAAATGCCAGCCAAAGGCTTCCTGTTCGGAGCCAGAAAATCTGTTCTTTTCGCCATCCGAAATGGGCGAATGCCAATCCGCCTGGGTAGCAGCAAGCGATCGTCGCGGAAGCGGCGGAGATGCCTAAAAGAAACTGCGGCATACCGCGATTGATGTCGCCTAACCAAGCACTCGGGTTCCCAGCTTGCGCGAGCGCCGCAGTCAGGAATGCTACAAACAGCGGAATGGGCAGGGCCAACAGAGCAGTCCAAAAAACCGCTTGAAGCGTCAGCCCGAACCGATCGGTTGAAACTCGGCGGACTCCTTTGCCGGTACTGCGGAGTGCCGCTCCAATTCGAAAACGCAGGATCAAGAGAACCACCGCCAGCAGCAGTACGCCGCCATAAGCGGCGGGCGCTCGATCGATTGAACTTTTCACGAGGCCCCAAGCTTCTAACCAGTGGTCACGGCTGAAAACCCAGTTCAGTCCGCTCGGCAGTTCCCTAAGTGTATTGACACTCAGGGTTGGTGAGCTTCGAATCCAGAACAACTGCTGCGCCATGTCGGCTCGAATTTCAGTGGCCGTGTCAAGATACATGTTCGTATCACTTTCGAGCGATGCGAGCATGGGGATCAGGCCCAGATACTGTTTCTGCAATTTGTCGAGCACTTCGCTGCGGGCCACAACAAGATCCTGAACAGCTTGCGAGGGTCGGTCAGCGAACCGTTTCTGAACGTCACTCTGAGCATCAATTTTGAAGTCAACCTCAACGGAATCGAGGCGTGCCTCAGCAAGTGTCGGCCATTGACGCATTTGGACCACTTCTTGCAACCGCGTGAACAGAAGAGCGCGCAGTTCGATCAGCACTCGTGCCATCTCGCCACCACTTTGATTTAGCTCAAGCTGCTTTTTGATGCTTTCGTATCGCTGGGTCAGCTGAGTCAGCTTGGATGTGATGTCAGCCTTCGCGGCGGATATCTTTTGTTCGTCCTGGATGACGCTCTCTAACTGGAGTCCCAGCCCCCTGACTTCCGCCGCCAGATCGACAGCTTCTTGATCATCTTGGGGCACCTCCAGCCTCGACTCGTCTGCGCTCGCAACGATTTCCTTCGCTGCCTGCGTTACGCTTTCGGTCATCAACGCCTGATAGGCGGCGACGGATGCGGTCGCATTCTCAACTTGACGGGTCAGCAGCTCCTTTTGCAATTGTTGCAGGTTGCGTCGAACCGACTGGCTGAGCTGGTCTTGCTCAAGCATTTCCAGCTCACTTGCTAGCCTCAATTCGCGAGCTTGCAGCAGCAATCGTTCTGCGACGTGATCGGACGCAGGGTCGTCGTCCGACGGACCTGGTGAAGCTAACAGCTTGCGAACGTCAGCCAATTCGCGTTCAGCCTCTGGGATTCGTCCTCCAATTTCAGCCGGCCGTTGCTCGGTGAGGCTGGGATCCGCCGTGACGTTTGACAATTGCTCTTCGAGAGTCGCCAGGGCGGCCCGTTGGACGTCGAGCTGTCGTTGCAGATCGTCTGGATTCGCTGGAGACCTAACGACGCTCGCGCTTTCGACAGCAGGGAGTTCGTTCAACTGGTCGCGTAGCCGGGCCGCAGAATCTGGGGCCGTTGTCATGGCCTCGCGGTACTCCGCTGCCTTGGCGGCATCGGCGGCGGCATCCTTTAACGTTTCGATTGCCTGCACGTATTTCGGACGCAACAGATCCTTCACGGAATTTTCAACTGCTGAATCTTCTCCGATTGCAGCCATTGCAGACTCCACCTGCTGTCGCACCTGCTTAACCCGCTCTTCTGGAGTGGACGATGCAGCTTTTTCAACGGCGGGCGGCTCAGGATCCTGCGCGAAAATGCCAGCCGGCATCCAAACGCCCACAGTGGAGAATAACACCACAGCAGCCAATTTCACTATTCGATGCATTGCCAAATCGAGTGATCCTATTCACTAATTTACGGTCCTGATTGGATCGTGTGCCGTCCAGCCGCGAGAATGCCGTTCAGCACCGAGTGTGCCCGTCTGAGGCGTCAGCCTCTCCCGTACTCTATTCCCCTCGCTCCTGATTATGAACTAGCCCGATTTTGGATTAGCCAGAAATCAAGCCGATTCTGCTCATTGTTTGGTTCGTGCCAATTGTTAGGCCTGCGAATGGTTTGCAAAACGGGAGCGAGATGAAGTCCGTGGTGTTTTACAGCTACAAGGACATGCCTGCTGCGGTGCGTCCGAGCTGATTGGCGGCGATCGCATCAACGGACCGCGCGGGAACCCGACTGCGTTCGATGTTTGGCTGCGACTGGTAGGGTCAGCCCCGTTGAATCGCGGAATCGTGATCAAGAAAGATTGCGATTGCTGTTCCGGTTGCCGATGTGCTAGCGGTATGGAACAGCCTTGTTGAGCAAAATTGACTGCGTTTCAAACGCACAATTTCTGCAGGAAACTGCGTAGTTTCCCCATTTTTACGTCAATCATCAACTCTCGATCGAGACCATTGCAGCACGTTGATTACACCAAGCATAAGAATCTTCGTGAGTCTCGTCGGTTTCGCCAGCTTCAGTTCGCTGGCGTTTTCCCAGGACAATTTGGACTTCCCCTTTGAAGCCGTGGTCATTGATCAGGACGTAACCTTGGGTTCGGCCACGGAGGAATTTCCGATTGCGGACGTGCGGTCCGTTCCATCAAACGAACTGCCGCAAACCGCGTCGGTGCCCGTTGTTTCGCAAGCGGAAAACTTCGTCATCCCCGAGGCGGGCGATGCCGAGGCGGACAATGCCGGGGCGGTGAATCCGCTGCTTCAGGCGCAACTGCAAAGCCAGCCACAAAGCAACAGCATTGGTACTGATTTCTACCGAACCAGCGACGATTTCACCGAAGGCCTGGTCATCGAAGGGAAAGGTGTGGCAATGAAGATTGGCGGATATGTCAAGCTAGATATCATCCAGGACTTCAATGCGATCAACAACACCGATGTATTTGATGTCAACTCGATTCCTGTCGGCGGGCCACAGCGCACCAATAGTCGCATGCACGTTCGGCAGACACGTTTGAATTTTGATACGCGCTGGGATACGCGATGCGGTATTGTCAAGTCGTTTGTAGAGGGTGACTTTTTTGGTACTGACAATAATGGGAACAAAACGTTTCGTTTGAGGCAGGCGTATGGCGAACTGGGGCGGTTTCTCGGCGGCCAGACTTTTACCACGTTTGGTAATATCGCCGCGTCCCCCGCGACGTTGGATTTTGAAGGTGCGATTTCGACAATTACGATTCGGCGTGCACAACTGCGTTGGACTCAGCCTGTCTGCACAGAGGATTTGACTTTGGCGCTGGCTTTGGAGGACTCATCGACAGCCATTGAGCTTCCACCTGGAAGCACCATCACGGGGAATACGCGAACAATTTCACCTGACTTTGTGGCTCGTCTGCGACAGACCCATTCAAGTGGAAACATGCAAGTTGCCGCGATCGCTCGAATCCTTGGATTCCAACCAACCGGGGAAGCGGTAGCAACGGAAAATGCTTGGGGACTCAACTTTTCACAAGTTCAGGATCTTAGCCCGAATGACAAGATCTATTGGCAAATCAATTACGGCGACGGCATTGCCAGCCTGCTTGGTGGTCTGCCCGATGCCACGCCGTTTGACGCCGACAGCGTAGCTTTGCTCGGCTATTTCGGCTGGATGATTGGTACCACGCACGATTGGAATAGCAAACTTTCATCGAACTTTACCTTTGCCGAAAGCCACTTTCAAAACACGCCTGGTCAACCGTTGACGGACGTCAACAACTTGACCTATCTCGCGGCGAACGTCATCTGGACGCCACTGGAACGTTTCGAAGTCGGTGTCGAGTATCTATACGGGCAGCGCAAGAATATCAACGGCCAAAGTGGACCCGCCAACCGGCTTCAATTCGCTGTCTTCTACTATTTACCCTAATTCGTCGCACAGCGTTTGACACGAATCATGGCTTGCATGATCCGTTTGCTTCGATCATCTCTTTTCTGACCCTTTATGGCTGATCTCCGGGATCAGACTGGGGCGTTGCCGTACCGAAGCCAGGTGCCGCGTTGTCTGGCATGCTGATGAGGTGTAGATCGCGTTGCGGGAATGGGACGCCGATGCCGGCCTCTTCTAACGCCTGCTGGACGGCGACCGCTAATTCGCTGTGGATTGTATGGGTGTAGGTTGAGTGATCCGTTTCGAACCACGCCCGGAGCTGGAAATCGAGTGAGCTGTCGCCGAAGTTCACAAAGAAGGCGACCGGCTCGTGATCGTGAATCACCTTGGGATTGGACTTGGCCACATCAATCAGCAAGTCAATCACTCGCTGGGCGGGTGTCCCGTATTCGACCCCCACGTTCAGATCGACACGCCGACGCTTGTCGGAAAGCGTCCAGTTGGTCACCTTGTCAGAGATCAGCATGCCGTTGGGAACGATGACTTCGGCGCCGTCGAATGTGCGGATCACGCTAGCGCGGATCCCGATCCGTTTCATAATTCCCGACGTATCGGATAACTCGATCGTGTCTCCCACATCGATCGGGCGCTCGAACAGCAGGATCAAACCGGAAACAAAATTGTTGACAACGTTTTGCAAACCGAATCCGATTCCCACGCCTAGCCCGCCGGCGACAACGGCAAGTTTCGAAACCTCGACGCCCGCTGCGGAAAGCCCGACCAGAAAGCCAAGGAAAATCACGCAATATCGGGCGATGTTTGAAACAGCATACGGAACACCTCGGCTTGTACGTACCCGCGGGAACACGTCTTCCTGAAGCAGCACCTGCACGCCACGCGCTAGTAGAAAGGAGAACCAAACGGTGAACGCAAACACCACCACGTCGCCAACGGAAACGGAAAGCGCGCCGACCTCGATACTGGCACCAAATACACGTCTGACAAACTCGGTTGCGGGAGTGAGAAGACCGAGTTGCCCGCAGACAAGTGTCGCCCAGAATCCCACCGCGAGGATGCTCAGTCCTCGCTCAATCCAATAATGCACATTCTGTCGGTGATTGGAGACCGCCCGAATGAGTCCGAGGGGTCGGAGGACGAGAGCAAACATGATCAGGCCCTGTAACACCTTCAGCAGCACGAAGACGAACAGGCCGAGATAGCCGCTCCGTAAGACGCCGTCCCCCAGCAACTGGGCAAGGTCGCTCCAGCCAGCCAGATCGGACAAGATTGCTAATGTCAAGAGACCGGCACCCACGCTCATCGCCATGTAGATCAGTCGAAAGAAGGGATGACGTCTCCGCTCCTCGGGGAGTTTGGCGATTTGGCTTGGACGCAGCGTCCACATCAACAAGCCGAGTCCGCCGACCATCTCTGCCAGGAAGACGAAACGATCGAGAGTCGGCGTCGTATCCAGCAGGTCGCGAGACCGATCGAGGATGAACAGAACCGCTAGTCCCCAAGCAAACAGGATCATTGCGGGAGGCAAATAACGCTGAATGATTCGTAAGGTCGCGACTGCCATGAACATGGCGGCGACGAGTCCTGCGCTACGGGGTGCTAACGGATCTAGCGGTATCGTGAGGGCAGCTGTGATCAGCACAGCCATGGCCCAGGGGTGCTCGAAGACCAGCTGGGCATGCCGCAGGCGATTTTCAGCATCCGCCTTCATTCGGGTTCGTTCGCGTAGCCAAAGGAGAGTCAGGCCAATGGCTAGGAACAGCACAAGCTGGAAGCCGATCGTATGTGGGGCTTCCTTGCGACTTGTTCGCTTGCTTCCAGCTGCTTTGTATAGAGCTGGGGTCCGATGGATTGCCATTCGTTCTGGAATGATTCGCGGATATTCGGATCCCATAGCGGCGGGTGCTCGGCGCGAAAAATCGCTGCAAGGCGTGCCTCCACTGTTCCTTGCAACCGTTCGAAGTTTTCGTCGAGTGCGACGCTCGGATTCACCAGTTTGTCGCGCACGTTCAATAGCTCATTGCGACGATCGACGACTGCCCTACGCGTCTGATCAATTTCACCAAGCACAGCGTCGATGCGTGTCAATATCGTCGCGTCCGCGCCCTCTTTGGCTTTGGCCATTTCGCTTGTCGCCAGCCAAACCGCGGCAATCTTGTCGATTCGCCCGAGCGATGCGCCGAAGCCGTTCAAATGGTCATCCAGTTCCTCTTCGAGTAACTGCACCTGATTTTGCATCTCGCTCAGTCCGGCCGTGGACCTTTGCAGAGTACGGAGGTTGGGACGGCCGGTCAGCATTTGACGGGTCTTGGCCAACTGTGATTCGACCTCTTTCAGTGCGAGATCCGTTTCTTCACCGACACGCTCAAGGGTCCGACGGGAGCTTTCGTGGGGTAGCAGCGTCGCCAACTCGGCGCTCGTCGTTTCCGCGCGACTGGGCACTCCCTCCAGCGTGATCGGCTGATTGATCGCCGCTCGCTCTTGATCGCCAGATATTTCATTCGCAGCGATCGGTGTGTCGCCCGGCGTCTCGGACGCCGGCTCCTGCGCCCAGGCAATTGGGCCTGGAAAACAAATGAAGCACGCCGATAACAGCAGCATCACCCGGGGGCCTAAACGACCATGTGGAGGCAGGGGTTCCATGGTGTGCCTTACGCCTACAAGCATGATTAAGCAATTCAGAAAGACAGGACTGAGTTCGACGGCCGTCTGCGAATAAGTGGAATGCTTCCGAACCCGAATGAGTCATCAGAGTCTGGAGCCCATTCCGCTTGCGAATCCACTGCCGCACGGTTGATAAAGGACACGATCGTCATCACGCTCTTGATCTTGCCACCAAGCTTCTTGCCGTGTTTAACAGGCGTGTTTCTTACACGATTGTTCAGCGTAGTGCGACCGGGTGACTTGGACCGAAAGATTCCGTTTTTGGCCTGCCGGTAACGAATCTGCGGGAACCGTTTCCTGGCTGTAAGTGATGCCAAGAGCCGGTGTTGCAGTTGCCTGGTTCGGTACGCCGATCATTGATCGCGCGTGTACAGCGATACGGCAAGACTGCTTTACCGATTCTGTTCTTCCACTTGCAGCATCCGTTCGCGGGAAAGGTGCCCCACATCGTGTGCAATGGATTCGCGCATTTGTTTGCCAGCGTCGGTTTGTTGTGGATAGGACATAAACTCCAGGTCTAAACCCAGACGCTGGGCGATTTCGCTGGCAAGCACTGGCCAGATCACACCGATGTCACCGATCACCGGGATGCTACCTGGGAGTCGTGCGAAACCAGACATTTCCATGCGAAAGGGAATGTCGAATAGCTTGGTCTTCGGAAGCCCTTTGTCGATCGATTCCTGAACCGACGCTGATCCACGCTCGATTTCCCACACCTTTTCAAGGTTGGCATCTAGATCGAATCGGATCAGGCTCTTTCCCTTTAGCGAGAATGTCGGATGTCCGTCCCAGTCAGCCCAGACGCCGTGTCCGGTGTACGTTTCAAACGGCCCGTCGTGGATTTCTTGAGTGAGCGCAACAGCAGATTCAATGATCACATCCGCAGCTCCCAGCAGTCTGGCAATCCGCGCTGTTCGTTCGGTCAGCGAAATGCTGTCGCCAATTGCTAGTCCGACAGCTCCACCACCAATCAGCTGTGGAACGGTCACCAGTACGGGCGCGCCGTGCCGATACCCAGCACCAATCATCGTTTGTGGGTCGGCACCTCGCCCGGCAATTTCCTCGAACGGACAGCCCAGCATCTTGGCCACTTGTTCGACCTCCCGTGCAATCCGTTCGGTTCGATAGCCCATCGGATAGGCCATGTTCCCGGCTGCCTTGATGATCACCTTGCCGTCGGCCAGTCGAAGCCGCTGAAGCAGATCGTCATCGATCGGAAATTCCTGGCGAACCGCATTCAAATCTGCGTCGTCCATGATCGTCAGTTCGAAGTGACCACCGTGCGGAAGCTTTGATTCAGAGATACCAATGGATTCACCGTCAACTCGCTTCACACGATCCAGTGTTCCAGCCATCTCGTGTGCAACAACGGCTGAACTGGTCGTGACACCATCGACGACACCGACCCGTATCAGTTCCGCAATCAGGGTCGTGACACCTTCATGAAGATTTGGCCCGCTGCCAACCACAACCGCGACCTTGCCTCCGGCTTGTTTCGCATCCACGATTCGATCGGTTGCTTCCTGTAGACGTGTTTGCACTCGTTCAGGCAGAGCCTGTTTCAACTCTGCAATCAATTTACGATCGATATTCTTTGGCAACTTGGCCACGGTGTAACTCCCTTGGTTCATCTTTCGTTGGTTGATGCGGCGGGCCTGAATACGATCCCTCAGGGTTGCGTTACCGGAGCAACGCATTGTTCCGATCCGCCCCGCGAAATGTTCTAGGGCAGTCCGCGTTCCCGCAGCATCGATTCGCCCCTTTGCACGTCTTCGATGGTATCGATGCTAAACCCGCTCAATTCGTTGTCTTCACATGCCGTGATCACGCAGCGCAACTTATAGCCGTTTTCGATCACGCGTAACTGCTCCAAACCCTCGACACGCTCCATCAACGTCTGCGGCAGCTCGGCGAGCTTCATCAAAAATTCTCGTCGATAGACATACAGGCCGACATGTTCGTAGACCTGATGCACAACATCATTGTGCGGAGCGGGAATCAGCGAGCGTGAAAAGTACATTCCGTTGCCATGGACATCGATAACCGCTTTAACGACCCCTGGATCGTGGAGATCTTCCGACCGATGAATCGGATGGATCAAAGTTGACATGGGTAGTGATGGTTCGTCTAGCATTGGCCGAACGGCTTCGTCGATCATCCGTGGATCTATGAACGGCTGATCGCCCTGCACATTGACAACAATGTCACTGTCAACATTTACCGCGGCTTCCGCTAGGCGATCTGTACCACTGGCGCATTCCGCCGACGTCATGATCGCATTTCCACCGAATGCTTTGACGGCGTCAAAGATTCGGTGGTCATCGGTTGCGACCCAAACCTCGTCAATCGTGGCGGCTCTGGACGTCTGGTCAAAGACACGCTGGATCATCGTCTTACCGAGGATCGGTACCAGCGGCTTGCCCGGCAATCGCGTCGATGCGTACCTTGCAGGGATCATTCCAATGACTTTCACGACGCATCTCCACCGCTATGTTGAATTTTCAGCCCGATCCGCTGAGCTGCGATGATATCACTTCCGTATCCGTCGAAACTCGGCGTCGTCAAGTTCTGTGCTACGGATTCTGTGCTACGGATTCTGTGCTACGGACGCAACAATTCATTGGCTAAATGCAATACTCCGGTCGGTACAACGAGTTCGCCCAATGAACTGAGTCGAATTTCAGGCCCCGGCGCCATGCCGTCCATCAGATTCGCTGGTAAGTGATCGGCAACTGCGTCTCGCCAGGGTTGGCCGATCAGAGCCAGGCCTCCACCAAGCAGAATGACTTCCGGATGAAACAGGTGTACGACGTGGGAAAGCGCGAAAGCAAGCGAGCTAGCGACCTCATTCAGAATCTGAGTCGCCACTGCGTCTCCCTCCGCAAGTGCCTGGGCCAGATACCTTGCCTCGCCGCCCGGAACATGGCTCGAAACGTTGCCGGAATTACTAGGCAGCAAGCTGGCGAGCAACGAATTGGGTTGTGAAGCGACTGACTCACGAATCCGGCGGTTGACTGCCCAACCGCTGCATACGTCTTCAACAATCGTGCCACTGCGATCCAATCGCAAATGTCCAAACTCGGCTTCACCGGGGACGGCACCGTGATAGATCTTTCCACCGCTGACCAATCCGCCGCCAACCCCGCTGCCTGAGTTCGTATAGAAGACTGGATCAAATCCCTTGCCGCTTCCATAGAGAGCCTCGCCGATTGCGGCTGCGTTGGTATCGTTTTCGATGACTACCGGCGATGTGACGATTTTGCCCAGCCAGTCGGCCAGCGGAAATCCAGACCAGCCGCCAATTTGAAACGAGCGCGACACTGTTCCCGTTTTTGTATCGACCGGTCCGCCGTAGCCAATGCCGGCCGCCGCCCAGTGAAATCTCGCTTTGAGTTCCACGATCGCCGATTCAAGTTGTTGCCGAATACCGTCTGCGCCTCGAGCGGGATCCACATCCAATCGCGTCACATCCAGGTGTTCCCCCGCCTGGTTGCCGGTGACCAATTGCAGCTTGGTTCCACCGATCTCTACGGCCAATAGCAACCCGTCACTCATCGTTGATTCACTCTTAGGTTGCACTCAATCTCTGCTGGACGTAACTGTTGGCGGAAAACAGCTTTAGCCAATATGAGCGATACTGCCTCGGCAAAATTGAAAAATGATTGAATGATGAAAATCATTCCGCCTAATAACGATCTTCGATAAATGCATAGCACATCACATGCGTCATCACGAAGAAGCAATCTTCCAGGTGACCCATGTGGCTTGAAGGGACCAACAGCGGGATCGTTGCCAAGTCCTTCAGTTTCCCCCCGTCGCCGGTTGTGCAACCGATCGTGCTTAAACCTAACTCGTTGGCATATTCGACAGCCTCGATGATGTTACCGCTGTTACCGCTGCCGCTGATCGCGATCAAGACATCGCCGGGACGTGCCCAGTTTCTTAGCTGCTCGACGAACACACTTTCGTAGCTCACGTCGTTGCTGTAGGCCGTGATCGTCGAAATACTATCGGTCAACCCGAGCATCTTGATTCGCTTGGCTTTGCCGTACGAACCCCCTTTGACCAGGTCAACCACCATTTGCGACGCGATGCTGGCGCTACCGCCGTTGCCACACGAATAGATCGTGTGGTCACTATCGCGCGCATCGCGAATCGCTGCGATCGCCTGTTCGATGGAGTCGGGATCGATTCCGCTGATCACATCCGTCAAACCGGCGAGATAGTTCTTGGCGAATTGCGTTTCGGACATGCTAGCTGTTTTCCTGTTGTTGTTGCCACCTTTGCAGGCGGCTTTCCAGTTGATCGGGCGAAGCGGTACCCGTTGTATTGATTTGCTGAATCGTGATCGAGGCTACCAAGTTGCCCACCAACGCCGCTTCGGCCAATTCGGCTCCGGCACAGAGCGCCAACACGGCGCCGGCGGTCGCACTATCGCCTGCGCCGGTCGGGTCAATGGGACCTTCGACTTGAACACCGGGAACCGCGATCCACTCCGGATCACTGACCAGCATTCCACCCTTGCCACGAGTCATCACCACAGGTGCTTTGTTCTTGGTTCGCAACTGCTTCGCGGCTTGCAACAATGAATCGGTTTGCACTTCGTCATCGGGCAATGGATTTTCGATGCCCATCACCTCGAATTGATTCGGCTTGATCGTCAGGTGCGGAAACTGATGAATGCGACGCCGACTGTCGGCCCAAAAGACGGCATGATTTGATTCTTCGGCCCGCTGTGACACAGCACTGCGGACCGCACAAGTCACGACGCCAGAATCTTCCACGTTCAACTTGATCAAGCACGACGACGGCATCGACCTGACCAAGCAAAGCGTCGAGCGACTCAATGATTTGCTGCTCGATCCCGGCCGGCGTGCGAGAACGATTCTTGGTGTCCAAGCGTGAATGCTCTGCATCGAGACTCGTGACGTTTGCGTTGCGCGGCTTCAAGTAGGTCGGCGTAAACCGCTGCGTCGAGACATGAAGATGTTCCGTATCGCAACCGAGCGCCAATAACGCTTTACGCAGATCAAATCCTTCCCCGTCGTCACCGGAGAATCCCACAGCATGCAGTTTTCCGGCACCCAACGCTTGTAAATTGCAAACAACGGTTCCGGCCGCACCGGGACTGCAGCGTACGCCGACGACCTGATGTGCGACCTTGCCCGTTTCGACGCTTGGTTCTCCCAACGCCGGGTCGACGTCCAAATATTTGTCCAGAAAAAAATCTCCGACCACAGCGATCCGCGCTTTGGAAAAACCTGCGACCAGCTCCGTCAATCGCGAAGGGGACATCTGTACCGTCTTCACCGGGTGTTCCCTCCGCCGAGTGATTGCGACAGCGACAGCAAGAAGTCGCGGTTGTCGGCCTGTAAGTACTGCATGACGCCACCCATCCGGCTAAACGATTTGTTGTATCGCAGATAGTATGCCGGATTATCCTCGGGCGGTTCACCCTTGGTCCAATCCCAGGTCGATTCGGCGATGTCGTTGACGAAGATATAGTGGTTGTCGATGTGTTCGCCTCGTTGGATGGCCAGGTTTTGCGAGATGGATAGTGATTTCTCGAACACCATCGGACTCATCACGGCCGACCCGATCGAGATATAGACGCCTCCTTCCAAGCGGCTGACGCTTTCGGCGAACGTCAAGAAGTCGCGTTCGGCGACACGCCCCAAACAGGCACCGTGATTCATCGGGTGGTTGTAGATGATGTCGTGTCCGATCATCGGGTGACCGGTCGAAGGAACTTGCTTGCGATACGCTCCGGCCTGAACACTGTATTGTTTCCAGGGGTGGGGGATCGACATCCAGCCAGCTGTCAAATCGAAACTGCGGGTGATGGAAAGCAAGTCCGCAGCCGCAGCCGCATGGCCAGGTTGATCGTTCAGATGTTCCTGGACGCAGCGTTGTAGGTCTTCTGCCGAGGGGATCGTCAGTCCTTCGTTTTCAATCATCGCTCCCACAGATTCGCCGTAGCCAAGACCTTCGTAGGCGCCGACGTTGAGGGCCAAGTTGATGTAGAAGCCAGTTTCCTGCCAGTTACCGAACCGTCCCTCATCGACCATCGGCCCCACATGTTCGCAACTTTGGCCCTGAAACGCGAACTCCCAATCGTGAATGACTCCGGCGCCATTGGTTGCCAAATGGGTTACCCAGCCAGCGTCAACGAGTTGTAGCAGGACCGGCCCCAAGCCATTCTTAATCGCGTGAGCGCCGAAAGTGATCATCACCGGACGTTCGTTGTGGCGAGCATCGCGCACACGACCGGTGAGTTCAGATATCAGCTCACACGCCAATTCGGATAAAGCATCAGGCTGTGTGTCGATCGGTACATGGTCGTTCTCAATGAACTTCTTGTTCGTGCGAGACGACAGGGGTTCCATTTTGACCGCAAAGCGGTCGAATTGTTTGTATGGCATGTTTGGGAGAAACAATTAGGTAGGGGGCAAATTGGATCGTGCCAAAGGTCGTCGGCCCACCGTCGCAGGCACAGGGTCGCAGGCACACGGCGGGGTTTGACAACAACGTTCACGGACCCGAATGTTTGCCAGATCAATGGCGAAGAAGTGAGAAGGCGAAGAAGTGAGGGATGAGAATCTAGTTTGATGAACGCCATAGGTAATTGATTAGCGTTTCACTTTCGCGGTAGTCCGGAACCACAACGTCCGCGCCACACCAATCAGCCGATTTCTTTTCCACTCATCCGGTTTTCCGCTCCGACCCGCTTCATCGCTGGCCACCGCGACCGCCGTTCCACCGACCGCCTTGATATTCTCGATTTCGACGTATCCGTCACCAAAACCTAACAGTTCCGCACCGTCAACCTTGTTCGTTTCAAGGATCCGTTGAATGACCTGCGCTTTAGAAAACGATTTGTAATCGGCAACCGCGCCATAGACGTGTTCACCGAAGAACGGAGTGAGCTGCAACAGGTCGACTTCCTCCTTCACGTAGTCTTCGTCGGTGCCGCTGGCCAAATAGAGCTGTGCCCCCCGTTCTTTGAGGCCACTTAGCAGTTCGAAGCTCCCGGGGACGACCATCGCCTGTGGCGCAACTGCTCCAGATCGTAGATCTTGGCGTCGCGATTCAATCTTTTCCATCAAACGGTCGTGGTACATCTGTTTGTACTCGAGCGCCGGCTTTGCTGTGCCCCCACGTTTCTCGATCTCATCGACCAATCGAAACATCTGATAGATGGTTTGCTTGCCGGTCAGTTCCATCACGAACCCGTAGGCCAGTTCGTGTAATTCTTCGGGCGTTTCCGTTGTCCTGGTTTCGGACAGCACCTCGACCATCATGGGTACCATGATCTCCGGCCAGCCTTCGCGAACCAGGCTTAGCGTGCCGTCAAAATCGAACAAGACATGCTGAGGGATCGCGGGCGAGTGGAGCTCATGGACGATCTCAATCGAGGTCCCGGGAAGAAACCGGGTATCGACGTTGCTGTCCACCAATTGCTTGTAATCTTGCTCGATATTATCTGTCATCAACAGGTCTGCGTTTAGAAAACGTGTGAACCACGGTCTCGGAGGAAAGTCGTGTTGGAAAATCAATTCGAGTAGCTTAGCCAGTTTCAGGCATCCTGTCGCCGGACAGAGCTGCGACGGCTGTCGCGATCGATTTTTGCGTTCGTTTGGCCCCTTCGGTTTGATAGGTAAGACATGAATTCCAAATCCAATCCCGTCCGCTTCGCAGCCTGTCAACTCCGTAGCCGCTAAGCTCCACAGCATCTGGGGTGCGCAGTCATCGAAGCTCGGGCGGTCGCAGCCCGTGATGGTTCGAATTGTTCTAGAATGGCTGACTGTTTAGATATCACTTCGCGACAGAGTGAAGATTCTGTCTTAAAGTTCCGGAGCCACAGTGTCTGATCCTACCAATCCGTTGCCCGTGTTAGATCTAGTCGTGATCTGCGCGTATATCCTCGGCATCGTCATCTTCGGGGCCTGGTTCTATCGCAAGAGTGGAACGCTGGAGGGATTTACCGTTGGTAGCCGGAACCTGCCAGGCTGGGCGATCGGACTTTCGATTCTGGCTACCTATCTTAGTAGCATCAGTTTCCTAGCGTTGCCGGGCAAGTCGTACCCCGGAACCTGGAACGCGTTCGTGTTCTCGTTGACCGTACCGATTGCCTGCTGGGTCAGCTCGCGATACTTCATACCGTTGTACCGTGGGACTTTGCAGACGACCGCCTACGAGCACCTGGAATCTCGCTTTGGATATTGGGCCAGAGCTTATTGCGGGATCGCACTGATTCTGCTTCAAGTCGGTCGCATCGCTGTCGTCCTGTATCTGGTGTCACTGGCAATGAACCAGTTGCTGGGATGGAACATTGTTGCCGTGATCCTGATGCTTGGTTTTCTAACGATCCTGTACACGGTTGTCGGCGGGATCGAAGCGGTGATCTGGACGGATGTTGTTCAGGCGGTGGTGTTGTTGGGGGGCGGATTGGTTTGCGCTGGATTGTTGTTGTTGCGAATGCCCGGGGGCGCAGCAGAGGCACTGTCGACGGCTTGGGATCAGGACAAGTTCAGTCTGGGCAGCTGGGATTTCGATTTGGCGATCCAAGGTTTTTGGGTGATTTTCATTTTCGGATTCGTGGACAACCTCCGCAATTTTGGGGTCGATCAAAACTTCGTCCAGCGATTCTTGGCCGCGAAATCCGAATCTGAAGCCCGCAAATCGTTGTGGCTGGGAGGCCTGTTGTACGTTCCCGTGTCCGCTCTCTTCCTGCTGATCGGCACACTGCTGTTTCTCTACTACGGCGCACTCGACCAGACGCCACAAGGATTTCCGGACGAGGGGGATAAAGTGTTCCCGTTCTTTATCGTTTCGGAGCTTCCGGCGGGGCTTACGGGACTTGTCATCGCGGGAGTCATGGCAGCCGGAATGAGTACACTTGATTCGAGCATCAACGTCTCGGCAACCGTCTTCACTGTCGACTTTTACAAACGGATCATTCGCCGTTCCGATGACGACGCCCAACTGCTGAAGGTAACCCGCTGGTCTTCCGTGGTCTTCGGCACGCTAGGCACGTTGGCGAGTCTGATGATGATTACCCAGGAAACAGTGCTCGACATCTGGTGGAAATTCTCCAGTATCTTTGGCGGCGCCATGTTGGGTTTGTTCCTGACTGGAGTCATGGTCCGCAGGGCGACTTCACGCGGTGCGATGCTCGGGGCAATCGCAGGCGTATTGGTAATCGTGTGGGGCACAGCCCTGCCGCAGCTGGAAGGCAGCATCGCATGGCACCGCTTTCCATTCCACCCCAACATGATTGGCCCGATTTCTACTCTGGTGATCGTCGGAGTCGCATGGCTCGAATCGCTGATGGTTGCGTCGCGAGCAGAAGACTAGCGGGACAGCGCCACTCTTCATGCAAATCTTCGCGTTGCTCGTCGTGATTGCCGGCGTCAACTTTCCCCCTGATCATTGCCCTCTCGATCATGTTCTTAAGCTCTCCAATGTTTTGTAACCAATCGTAGCGACATCACTTGGTGACAACGTCATCAGGAAGCGTTTGCGTCGATCGACCCACAGTTCTCCAGAATTGGTAGACGAAGTATCGCGCAACTTCGGAACGTCTGCGGTCGAACCATTGCACCAAGATCACGATCGGTTGCCTGCGAGATCACGCCTATCGCACCGCCGGGCATATCGATCAGGGGATTCTTTCGCTGCGGCCCGCCAGTATGCTAGAGACGGCAAGGAAGTCTGCCTGGAACCCGATGGTTGCAGCCAGCCGAGTGAGCAGCTCAAGCGTTCCCGTTACAGAGACCAACCCTTTGATTTCAATGCAAGGAAAATAGCGTGCTCGTAGAATTCCGCATCATCATGATCCAATTCATGATATTTCTGATGGTCACGCTGCCAGTGCGCGGCGAGGACAAGTTGCCAGCTCGAGTCGTTGTCAGTTCGGAAGATCTCTCACATCAGCTGACACCCATTTCAGATGCCGCGATTAGCTGGAGTTCAACGGATGAACAGGTAACGTCCGGGGAGGCGGATGTCATTCGCATCCAGGAAGGCCAGACCTATCAATCGTTGCTTGGAATCGGCAGCTCTTTCGAACATACAACATGCTACAACCTCTCGCGGTTGACCGATTCGGCACGCCGCAAGGTGATCGAGAAGTTGGTCTCTGCCGACAACGGAATTGGCATGAATCTGATGCGAATCTGCATGGGGACACCCGATTTCACCGGCGAGGATTGGTACAGCTACGACGACACGGTTGACGGAAAGCCTGATCCGCAGCTCAAGTTCTTCTCAATCGAAAAAGATCGAGCGTATGTGCTGCCGGTGCTGAAAATGGCACTTCAAGAGAACCCAGAGCTGCGATTCTTTGCTTCGCCTTGGAGTCCACCGGGTTGGATGACCACGACCAATGACATGATCGGCGGAAAACTACAACGTCAGTACTACGCCGTTTATGCCGACTATTTCGTACGCTTCATCCGAGCATACGCAGCCGAGGGCATACCGATCCATGCCGTAACGGTCCAGAATGAGCCTGGTGTTGACCGCTCCCGTGCGCGAACCGCGAAGTGGAAGTATCCGTCGTGTCGATGGACGGGTGAAGATGAGCGCGACTTCATTCGCGATCATTTGGGCCCAGCTCTGATGGCGGCCGGAATCGCGACTGAAATTTGGAGCTATGACCATAACTTCAACGTCAAGCCGACCGGCGATGGGGATGACCCAGGCATTGATTACCCAACAATCGTCTTAACCGATCCGCAGTCAGCTCGCTTTGTCCGCGGCGTTGCCTTTCACGGCTACGCCGGCAGTCCGGAAGGGATGTCGCTATTCTCGAAACGATTCCCGGGGCAACCGATTTACTTTACCGAAGGATCCACTTTTGGTGTCCGCGGTGCGGACAAGATCATCGACTACTTCTCTAACGGTGCGTCGAGCTACAACGCTTGGGTGACCATGATTGATGAAAATCGTGGACCCAACAATGGACCTTTTCGCGCCTCTCGCACCTGCATCACGACGAACTCCGAACAAGGCGAAGTCGATTACCACTTCGACTACTACATGTATGGTCAGTTCGCCAAGTATATCGACCGCGGCGCGGTCAGGATCGGGACTTCGAGCGAGCGTGAGGCAGGTAAGTCGGTGGCGTTTCGCAACCCCGACGGATCGTGCATCATCATTCTTACGAATCCGCGCGAACAGGAACATCCGGTTCAGATCAGCTGGCGGGACAAGACTGCCTCGTTCACGGTGCCACCCAAATCCGTTTCCACCGTTCGTCTGTCCCAATAACATTCTGCGGATGTTAGCTAGGTGGTTTTGAGGAACAAACAGATGCGATCATGTCTACGGCAGGTTTTACTATGCTGCTCGCTACTGAGCGCGACATCCGTCGTGAGCCAGGAAGTCATTGGCGTTACCGCGACACCGCATACTCAGTCATTAGCCTTGCGTTGGCGACGGGCACCTGATCCCGATCTTGCGGCGCGAGTTGAGTTGTTTATTCAAAACCGCAGTGAGCGCGACGTCACCTTGACCAACGAGTCGGAACTGCTGTTTGACGTCAAGTCACCACAGCAGTTACTGGACTCCGGAGCGTGGGCATGGCACGACACACCAAGCTGCTGGATCGAACAGCAAGTCCGGCTGCCGAAGAATTGTCTGACCGTGCTGGCTTTCAATGGCAAGTCGGCGGACTGGGGAATCGGCACTAGCCATCAGGTTCAGATCGATCGTGACAGCTCGGCCCAGTCGTTTGCGATTGAGACGCCGGAGGTCTGGTTGTCAGCGGTTACATTCCTGTCCACGGAATCATCAGACGATCCGGCCACTTCGATCTATCCAAACCAGATCGTGGTGCATATCCGAAATGGAAGCCAAGAAGACGTCCAGCTCGATTCACTCCGTTTGTGGCTACCGGAGCAGGAGAAATCTCACCATGTTTTTCAGCTGGCACGAGAATCGATGGAGCTTGAATCGTTTCCGTCAAGCGGAGTGATCGCCGCCTCGAGCAGAGGTGGATTCAGCGTCAAGACAGCGCCATTGCCTCTGACTCCGGCGGTGATTGAGGTCGTTGTCCGAGTTGGATCGAAACCGCGATCGTTGTGGGCTGCCTTGCGAATCAAACGCGAGAGCTTTGACATCAGTGGCGGTTGGGTGGCGTCGGATATCAACGGCCGCAACAGCCTGACGATGGAAGACTATCTAAAAACCTTGAAGCGAATGCATATCAACACGGGGCAGATCGAAGAGGTGGGCGGATACACCGACAATCCCGAACTTTACGCTCGCTACCCGATCAAGCGGTTCAATCGAATGCAGGACTGGAAACGCTACGACACCGACGCGATGTTGCCGCAGATCCACGCCGTAGAATTTCTTGGCGAGCCACAGTTCGGTGGTGGCAAACCGGTCGCACCGCAGGAAGTTTGGAAGCAACTCGCCCCCTATCAGTCCACACGGCTGCCGACAACGGTGACGCTTAGCGAGGAACGCACCTGGCGCTACTACGCCGGGCTATCCGACTACCCTCATTACGATGCCTATCGCGTGATTGCTCCGGCGGCCGACTCGTGGCGAAGTTATGATCGCTGGGATGGGCAACAGATTCGCTGGGGCGCACCGCTGGAAACCATTGGCGATCTGACTCGCAGCCTCCGTGAACTCAACCGGCCACGTCCAATTGCCTACTGGTCGCAAGGAGCTCATGATGGCTGGGGAAGCTTTCTGAGCAAACGTCGCCGTTCACCCACGGCGGATGAATTGCGCTCACAAGCATGGCATGGTTTGGCCAACCGCATTACATCGCTGTACTGGTTCAACCTCAGTCTCAAGTCGCTGACGAAGTTTCCCGACCTGATCGAGCCGATCACGGGCGTGAATCGGGAGATTCGCCTGATTGACGACATTCTGCTGGCCGGCGATGCATTTGAGTATCGTCGTGTCGAAGTTGACGGCAAGCCGAGTTGGGATCTGAATTCGATCGCCAGCTCGCAGTCCGCGTTGCTGGTGGCTCACGATCTTGCCTATCGCGCGGACGCCGAGCAAAGGGAGTTCAAGTTCACCCATCGCGACGCGAAACTCGCTTTCGCTCTGCCGAATTGGCTGGAGGCTCCGTTGCAAGTTTTCCGAATCGACGCGAACGGAACCCACCCGGTCAACCATTCGTTGGGCCGTGGAATCGTCACGATCGAGGACCGCATTCAGGTCTGTGGTGTTTACATCGCCACCTCGGATCCACGCCTTCGCGCGGCAATCGATGCGGAGGCAGCCGACTTAGTCAGCCAAGAGAGTGAACTAGGCTTCGATCCCGGGAAAGATCCAGAGGACCTGCAGGCCCTCAAACAGCTCTTGCAGAACTGATCAGGTTTGTCGAGTCCGCGCCACCTTCAAAATAGAGCCCGAATTCTCTCAGGCAAAGCCGAAACGCGGTCGCCTATCTTCCCTATCTTGCGCATGGCTCTTGTTTTACTCCGCCGTTTCTGCCGGAGAGAAGCCAGCACTTTTTTCATTGAGAAAATCTATCTGAATTGCGATTCGTTTCTAATTGTCATCGGTTTATTCGGTGCCTACTAATGAATTAGCAATCGACCGCCAAACTCCGGAAAGGATGAGCCGATGGACGATAAGGCTCTTGTTGAAGATGGTCTCAGGCCAGGATCGAATTCCGAGCAGACGATCTCGGAAGCTCCCGCTACGCTTCCGCCGGTCAACTCTCCGCTGTACGTCGTAGGGATTGGTGCGTCCGCGGGCGGACTGGAATCTCTCGAGAAACTGTTTCGCAACTTGCCTACCGATACGGGGATGGCATTCGTTGTCCTTCAGCATTTGTCGCCAGACTTCAAGAGCATGATGCTGGAACTTCTCGGGCGTGACACGACGATGACGATCCATCGGGCCGAAGACGGAATGCTGCTGGAAGCCGATTCGATCTATTTGTTGCCGCCAAGAAAAGAAATGGTGATCGAGGACGGGCGTCTGCGCGTCACGGACAAAGATCGAAGCAAGGGTTTAGCTCTGCCGATTGACCTCTTCTTGGAATCGCTCGCCCGAGAATGCGGCAGCCAAGCGATTGCGATCATCCTCTCCGGCAGCGGATCGGACGGTTCGCGGGGCGTGATCGAGATCGCTCGTCACGGCGGTTTCGTGATCAGCGAAAGTCCGAAGACGGCCAAATTCGACGGCATGCCCGCCAGCGCACAAGCTTCGGGTGTCGTGGACGAAGTTCTGGTGCCCGAAGAGATCGGCGATTTGCTCGTTCGCCTCGCGACCGAACCTAGCCTGTCGCGAAAAGACCGCATGATTCAAGAGGAACTGCGGCAAGATTCTTTGCAAGGCATGGACGCCATCTATCAACTGTTTCGCCGCATCCATGGGATTGACTTTTCCGTTTACAAAGACACGACGGTGCTGAGGCGGATTCATCGCCGTGTGGGATGGTCGGGTTCCGCCAGTGTGGACGACTACGCACGTAAGTTGCAAGACGAGCCGCAGGAACTGGATTCGCTATACAGTGATCTGCTAATCGGCGTGACACAGTTCTTTCGTGATCCCGAAACTTACCAGGCACTCTAGCCAAAAGGTATTTCCCGAGCTGGTCAATAACCGCGAAGGCGGAGAGCCGATTCGGGCTTGGATCTCGGGTTGTGCGACCGGCGAAGAACCCTATTCGATCGCGATCGCCATCCACGAAGCGTTTGAGAAAGTCGGTCGCACCCCCAATTTGAAATTGTTTGCCACCGACGTTCATAAGTCTTCGCTAGAACATGCTGGTCGAGGCATCTACTCCGCGACGAGATGAAGGGGATCAGCGAAGAACGATTGCAAAAGTATTTTGTTCCTCGCGAAAATGGGTTTCAGGTCTCGCCCGAGATTCGCAAGTCGATCGTATTCGCACCCCACAATGTATTGAGCGACGCCCCATTCACCGATTTGGATTTCGTGTCGTGTCGAAACTTGCTGATTTACTTTCAGCCGGTGGCTCAGACGCGTGCGCTTTCGATGTTCCATTACGCGCTCAACAAGGGCGGGATCATGCTGCTGGGTGGCAGCGAATCACCAGGCGAATTGGCGAGCGAATTCGACGTTGTGCACGAACGCGCACGCATTTACCGCAAACGTCGTGCGGTGCGATTGCCAAGCGAATTTCGCGCTCCGATCAATCGCTCCGTCCGAGCGACGACCTACACGCTTCGTCCGTGCGACTTTCCGCTGGCCATCACGTCGACTCGCAGGACGAGCAGCAAACGCTTGCATGATCAAATGCTCAATCGGTTCATGCCGCCGAGCTTGTTGATCGACGAGAACCGATCGTTGGTCGATAGCTTTGGCGGTGCCGAAAAATTTCTGCGACTGCGGGCCGCGACAGCCCTCGCTAGATGTGCTGGATCTGATGGACGAGAGTCTGCGAGACGACTTTGTCCGGCGCGATCGGGCGAACGCTGATGGAGAACACGCCGGTGCGATTCTCCAACGTCATCCTTCGTAGCGAAGATTCGAATAGCGAACAGGCCGACCGGAGCGTACAACTTGACCGTGACGCCGATCAATCATCCCTCCATTGCAGGGAAACATCATGTCATCTCGTTTGAAGCCTTGGAGGTTCGACCTGCCGCCAACGAAATCCCTCTCGAAGCCCGCTACCCGGCGAACTGGATGCATCGCGGGACCACATTCGGCAACTCGAGGACGACCTGCGGTATTCGCGCGAGAACCTGCAATCGACCATCGAAGAATTGGAAACGAGCAACGAGGAACTGCAAGCGACCAACGAAGAACTGATCGCCTCGAACGAAGAATTGCAAAGCACGAACGAGGAACTCCACAGCGTCAATGAGGAGCTGTACACGGTCAACGCCGAACACCAACGTAAAATCGGCGAACTGGCGGAACTGAACCAGGACATGAATCACCTGCTGGAAAACACCGACGTAGCGACGGTGTTTCTGGACAAGGATTTGCGAGTTCGCCGATTTACGTCACGCGTGAAGAACGTTTTCGATTTGGTCGAGCATGATATCGGGCGACCGATTCGCAGTTTTCTGCCCAAGTTTGCGGTCGACGATCTGGTCGTCGCGGTTGCAACAGGTGCTGGAGACCGACGAGCCGCAAGAATGCGAAACGATCGCTGATGATGGAACTTGCTATCTGATGCGAATGTTGCCGTACCGCACGCAAGAATCCGTCGAGGGTGTGGTGTTGATGTTGGTCGATGTTTCTTCGCTGGAGGTGCTGCGAGATCGGCTGCGTTGGATGTCGGCAATTGTCGAATCGACCGACGATGCGATCGTTGGCCAAGACCTGAACGGCGTGATCACGAGTTGGAACGCGGGTGCCCAACGGTCTGTACGGCTACACGGCCGGCGAGGCGATCGGCAAAGCACGTTTCGATTCTGATTCCTGAGGATCGGCGCGATGAGGTCCAGGAGTATCACGCGTCGATTGCCGCCGGCGAGCGGTTGCACACGCGAGACACGATTCGGATTTGCAAAGACGGCACGGCAGCTGCATGTGTCATTGACCGTGTCGCCTGTCTATGACGCGCACAACCAGTTGATCGGAATTTCCAAGATCGCTCGTGATGTCTCCGAACGGATCGCGATGGAAAACGAAATCCGCGATCAAGTGCGACAGCGTGAAGCGTTCTTGGCGACGCTCTCGCACGAGCTTCGCAATCCGCTCGGCGCGGCACTGAATGCGAGTCGCCTGATTCGCGACGAGCGGACGGACGAAGCGACTCGTAGCGACGCCGCTCGAATCGTCGAGCGTCAGATTTCGATGACGCGGACGTTGCTGGTCGATCTGCTGGACATGTCCCGCATCTCACATGGCAAGATCGACTTGAAGATCGAGCATGTGGATTTGTGCAGTTTGATCGACGTTGTCCGAGAGACGACGCAATCGGACATCACGCGGCACGCGCGGCAATTGATTTGGAACGTTCCCGATCATCCGTTGATCGTGGCGGGCGACGCGATGAGGTTGGTGCAAGTGCAAGTGAACCTGATCAACAACGCGGCGAAGTATTCGCCGATCGATACCGACGTCCAAGTATCGATCTCTCGCGAAGGCGAGTGGGCTGTGATCGCCGTCACGGACGAAGGCGTCGGCATACCGGCAGAACAACTCAAACGCATTTTCGATCCTTTCGTGCAAATCAGCGAGACGCAGGGTCAAAGTGATGGCGGCTTGGGCGTGGGACTGACGTTGGTCAAAGCATTGGTCGAAGAACACGGCGGCAGAGTCGAAGCGGATAGCGATGGAATCGGCAAAGGCAGCACGTTTCGAGTTTGGTTGCCGGTGCTGAGCAATGTGCCGCCGGTCAAGGTGTCGAAACATCACAACGCGAGGACGTGGCAGGAGTCAGAGTCACCGCAGTCGCGCAGCATCGTGTTGATCGAGGACATTGACGAGAGTCGCCGAATGTTGACCTCGCTGCTGACGCTCGAAGGACACACCGTCTACGCGCAACCCGATGGCGAATCGGGCGTCGGAAGCGATCGCCCAGCATCAACCTGATATCGCTCTGGTCGATATTGGTCTGCCGGGAATCGATGGCTACGAAGTCGCCCGCCGAATTCGTCAGAATCCGAAGTGCAACGACACCGTGCTGATCGCGCTGACCGGATTTGGTCAACAAACCGATGTCGAGAAAGCAATCGCCGCCGGTTTTGATTCGCACCTGGTCAAACCGATCGACCCCGATCAACTCAATGCATTACTGTCGAACCCGCTTACTGCAGCGACCTCTACGGTTCGTTGACGAATTCCGCTAAACAACTTGACCAATTTTGTTAGAGCTGTTCCGTTTCATCCAGCACGCACCGTTCTTGCTCTGTTTGTGCCGAACGCCCTTCCAGGCGAGTCGGCAACGTCGGTTGAGACTCACCTGAGCGTCTACTGCTCCCGATTTTAGTTCGGCTGCTTTTGTTCTGATCGAGCGATCAAACACGGCGATTCTTCAGACGAATGATTGGACTACTCGCCGCAAGTCTGCTCTAAACGGATTAGTTTGACGCTGACGTCACTTAACTATTATTAAATTGTCAGGGCCAATTGCACCGAATATGTTTAATAATGATTGTTCCGACGTTAAAGATATCGTTCGTGCTCCGCCCTCACCCTCCAGCGATAGGTGTCAGTCATGACCCGTTACCACCATGGTCGCGAAAAACTGAACTTCCAAGACAGCACGGTTTCTGACCCTTGTTCGACGTGGTCGGTTAGTTCCCTGTTGAAGTTAGACGAGAACGAAGCGTATCGGCAACTCGACTCGTTCTTCACACACGAAGCACGCCGGTTTGACTTGATGGAGGTTCTTGGAATTCGCGATGAGGAGATTCTGGAGCGATTCTTGGACTTAGGTTTCACAGCTAGCACGGCACGGGCAATCGAGATGGCTCCATTCGCATTCGTAGCATGGGCAAGCAGTCGGGTCACCGATGCCGAATGCGCCGCTACCGTGACTGCGGTCCATGATTCTCAACTCAGCGATTTCCCCAAGATCTTGGCAGTTGTGCAATCCTGGCTTGATGTTCAACCACGACCCGAAATCTGGGAGCTGTGGGTGCGTTACCTGCACTGCCGGCTCGAACAGATGTCGCCGAGCGAACGGGCTGGCCTGCACTGCAGGCTGACGGAGCAAGCTACCAGAATCGCGCGAGCGTCGGGCGGTTGGCTGGGCATCGGTTCGATCTGCCGCCAGGAGCAAGTGATCATTGACGCCATCGATCTCGTTTTTGAGGGTGGTATTCCCGCCGCACCATTGTCCACACTAGCCGAGTCGCGATGGACCTGGATAGGGTAGTGCGAAAGATCTAGATACCTCAGCCAAAGTTCCGGGACCGATGGCCACCAATGACCTTGTCGCTTGTTTACGACCTCATGATTTTGCTTGCGGCGGGGTTGTTTTCCGCGTTGGTTTGCCGGCGATTGAATGTGTCGGTGCTGATTGGCTATCTGGTGGTCGGTTCCATCATTGGACATGGTGTTCTGGGCTGGGTACAAGATGAACAACACCAGCTGGCGCATTTTGCGGAGGTCGGTGTTTTCTTATTGCTGTTCTCGATCGGACTCGAATTTTCGATCGATGATCTGAAACGTCTTGGCAGTAATTTTGTGATTGGTGGCGGGACTCAGATGCTGCTCGTTGCTACGCCCGTTGCGGCAGTGCTAAGCTTGCTCGGCTTGGGATGGCAACCGGCGCTGTTGATCGCTTCGGCCGTCGCTTTCAGTTCGACGGTGCTTGTGTTTCGCGCATTAACCGAATTTGGCCAGGCACAGCGGCCTCATGGTCGCCGAGCGATCGGGATTCTGCTTTTTCAAGATGCGGCGCTAGTTCCACTGCTGCTGATCGTGCCACTGTTGACTGGGAGTGACACCGCTGCGGGGCCGGCCGAATTCGTGCAACTGGCCATGATCTCCCTAGCGTTCATCGTCGCCGTCATTGGGTTGCGACACGTGCTGGCGGAATGGGTCATCCCAATGTTTGCGAACTACCGCAGCAGCGAACTGGTTGTGCTATTTACTTTGGTTTCCTTGGGCGGTGTGACGCTGGCGGCATATTCCGTTGGCCTGCCGCCCGCTGTCGGAGCGTTCGCTGCCGGACTGATCTTTAACGGCAATCGTTGGTCACATCAGATCGACGCTCTGGTCCTACCTTTCCGCGAAACGTTCGCCGCTGTCTTCTTCGTGGGTCTGGGATTGATCTTTGATCCTCGGCTGCTGTGGTATGAACCGCAGCTGTTGTTGTTGGTGCTGCCGGCCATGATCGTCCTGAAAGCCGCAGCGGCTGCGGTTGCTTTGAAGCTTACTGAACTTCCGGCCCGTTCGGCGCTGGGCATGGGGATCGGTTTGGCTCAAGTGGGTGAGTTCGCCTTTGTTCTGGTGCTGCTGGGCGTCGATTCCGGCGTGCTGAGCGAAACGGACTATCAGCGTGTGGTTGCGATTGCCGTTGGATCATTGGTTTTGACGCCAACTTTGATGAAATTTGGATTGCGGCTAGTACGATTAGATACCGAGGAGGAACAGCCTTCCGGCACGGTTGTGCAAGGCGGCGACGACAAGCGACGCGCGGTGGTGATCGGAGCCGGTCCCATCGGTCGCAGCATCGGATCGCAACTGGAAACATTCGGTCACGATGTGTGCATGGTCAACCTGAGTCCGATCAATTTGCATTCCTTTGCGCAGCAGGGATTTCGGACCGTGGCTGGCGATGCAACCGACGAATCGGTGCTCCAGCTGACTGAACTCGCTGATGCCGAACTGATCGTCGTCTGCGTACCCGATGATGGTGCGGCGATGCGCGTCGTTAAGGTGGCAAGACGACTCAATCAGAGTTGCCGTGTGATTGTTCGGTGTCGTTATCAAAGCAATCTAAAAAAATTGAAGAACGCCGGAGCGACGGATGTGGTAGCCGAGGAGAGTGAGGCTGCGATGGCATTGATGCGTCTGTTGAAGCACGCTGAACAAAGACTAGCGAAGAAGTAACGAAAATGGCCGAACCCGTGAAGAAAATCAGCGATTCGAACGACCACATTTTGCCAGTCGAAGGCTGGCGTCTAGAAGCGACGGTTGAATACCTCGCGGCCCAGCAAGACAACGGCCATGGACCAGCACAAGATGAAACAAAGCCACTTCGTGATCTGGCATTCGCCGTAGCGCTGCGGGACTCGGGCTTGATTACCGAGGGGCAGCTGGCGTTGGCAACTCGCGACTGGACTGCCTTCGGCGCAAGTACGCTAGCGGACCATTTGTCGATCCAGATGAAGACCAACGACACTCAGTCCGTCGAAATTCAGCGAGCTGCGGACTCCCTGTTTGCGGGTGCCCGGGCGGAATGCTCGCAGACTGACTCGCCCGAAGAGGCAGATTGGCGTCAAGGCCTGATCGCGGCTCTCAATCCGGACGGCAGGTTGGCTTCGCTGCTAGGTTTGCTCGGTCGTGCGTCCGTGGTCCGTGGGGAAATTGAAGATCGAAGCGTGGGAGCCCGTTACACGTTGCTGCGCAAGCTTGGGCAGGGCGGACTTGGCATCGTATGGTTGGCGCACGACGAGAACTTGAACCGATATGTCGCCGTGAAAGAGTTGGCCGGGGACGCGCGAGTCGGAAATATCGCGCTAGAGCATTTTCGTCGTGAAGCAGAAATTACTGGCAGGCTCGAGCACCCCGGCATCGTCCCGATCTATCAATTCGGTGTTGATGACAAGAGCGGCAAAGCGTTCTATGCAATGCGGTTCCTAGGACGCCGCACGCTGCAAGATGCCATCGACGAATATCATGAGCGTCGGGAATCCGGTGCGGAAGAGAAAATTCTGCTGCATCGATTGCTCTCCTCCTTCGTCAGTGTTTGTCATTCGGTGGGACATGCCCACGCCCAGAAGGTGATTCATCGTGACCTGAAGCCATCGAATGTAGCGCTGGATGAATTCGGACAGGTGACGCTGCTCGATTGGGGGCTTTCGAAAGTCAATGACGAGACCGGCATGTACCAAGTCGCTGGTCGCACGGAACCGGGCGATCTACACGATCTGCGGTCGGCCCATAACGGGCGGCGTGATCGGGACTCCACTGTACATGGCTCCGGAACAGGCGGCCGGCCGATTGGAAGAGGTCGATGAACTCACCGATGTCTTTGGACTCGGTGGAATCCTCTACACGATTTTGACCGGCGTCGGACCCCATCAAGCAGTCGTGGAATTCGGCGATACGATAGTTGCGCGAGCAATTCCTATCGCGCATTGTTGCCGACGAGGTCACACCACCCTTGGACCGCATGTCGGGTGTTCAGCCGGAACTCAATGCGATCTGCATGAAGGCCTTGGCAAGCCGACGTTATCGTCGTTACCAGTCGGCTTCGGAACTTGCCGACGATATCCAGCGATACATGACCGGCACGAAAGTTCATGCCTACAAAGCACCGGTGCAGCGTCGGCTCTCTGGTTGGATGGTCCGCCATCCAACCTTGGCTCAAATGCTGTTATTGTCGATGTCACTGATTCTGATTGTTGGTATCGCCGTTGCGTTGACAGCCCGTGAAGGTCGCCAACGACTTGTTCGTGCAAGGTTTGCTTCGGCGATCGAGACCACTCAAGACATGGAAGTGAATTTGCAGTTTGAAGCTCATGCCTTGGAACGCGATCTGCACTTCATTACCGAGTTGCCTTTGATGACTGTGATCACCGAGTCGCAAATCGCTGCCCAAGCAGAATCGAGTTCGGATTCCGTTATGGCGACTCAAGCCACCAATCCAGATTCGACCTTGCCCGCTGGCCGTGCCGTGACGCCTTTGGATATTGCGTTGCAAACACCCGAACAGTGGCTGGATCTTCAAGGCGATTTGTTCGATGGGTTCCTCAATGCAAACCCGTCGTATCTGATGATGTCCAGTTGTGTTCAGGAAGAGAATTCGAGATTTCGTGAACTGGTCCGTGCGGAACGCCCGACCGCAGGAGTGCGGGCGAGACGCGTTCCGTCAAGACAGTTGAAAACCAGCGATGCTACCCCCGATGCAAGTGATTCGGGCATTTTGGAGCTGTTGCGTCCCGGTTCTGTCTTGCTGGCAACCAATGACCGGTTCAAGGGAGATATCCCGACGATCAACCATTCTCCTCTCGTACTCTGTGGCGTGTCTGCGATCTACGATCGGCTGGGCGAGTTATTCGGAATCAACATCATTGAGCTCGACTTAGGTGAACGGTTGAGGACGCTCATTCCCGCTATCGCGCCGGGATACGTGGATGTTTACGTTACCGACGCCTCAGGCAACATCGTCATGGACTACCGAGGTGGCCGCTTTGTCGAGGTGGCGGGCACGCAATCCGTTGTTTCGGAGTTTCCCGAGCTAAGTGCGTTGTTCGCTGAGAATTCGACCGTTCGGGAACTCGGCGATGACCAACGATACTACGCCACTCTGGTGCAACTAGGTCAATCGACCACTCGCGCCCGAGTTGGCATCGTGACGCATGTTGTCGACCAATGAATTCGCAGCTTGGCATGTGAACGAGTGGCTGGTCGCCTGATGGCGCCGAAGCCAGTCATCTGGAGTGTTCGCGAATTGCGACGACCGCCGGGTGTTTTAGTTTTCGCTCCACCGATACCGCATAAAACTGTTCCTTTACACCAGCCGCAATGCCAAGCTCGCGTAGCCCATAGATTGCGGTGACGTCTTCCCGAATGCTGGTTGGAATGGCAAACAATCCCATACCGTGACGCCCTGCGATTTTGAGCATCGCACTGTCGGCGAACTCGCCTTTCACGATCGGCGTCAAGTTGAGATCGTGGAACCATTGATCCATCGCACGGCGCAGTACGCTATTGTCAGTCGGCAATAGGAATGGTGCGCCATCCAACGACATCGGAAAACCTCGGCGGTACTTTTTAGCAAGTTCTTTACTTCCAAAGATCCCGACATCTGACTCTCCCAGTCGATGCGAATACGCTTGGACCTTGTACAGCGGATCGAGTGCCGTGTCGGTTAGGATCACGTCGAGCTTGTGAATCGCCAGATCAGCAACTAAGTTCGACATGTCGCCTTCCTGACACACGAGCCGAATCGATTGCTCGATCTCTAAAGCCGGCTGTAACAGCTGAAACGCAACTAGTTTCGGCATCACATCACAGATGCCAACACGTAGTTCCAGAGGTCTACCGACGGGCTGTCCCTTGACCATCTCCATTAGTTCGCGGCCGGTCGAAAAGATTTCAGAGGCATAGCTCGCGACTTGTTCACCCATGTCGGTCAACACGAGTCCTCGGCCCTGCTTTTTGAGCAGCTTGACACCAAGTGCGCGTTCCAATTGCTTCACTTGCACGCTGACGCTGGCGGGAGTGACATGCAGCACCTCGCTAGCCCGCTGCACGCTACCCTCGCGAGCGACCAGCCAAAAATTCAACAAATGATGATAGTTCAGCCAATCCACGCCAAGCTCCAATGGTTAGCTATTTCTAAAGTTTCCGATGTCTATATTTTACTAATCCTAATCAATGTTGGAGCGTATAGTTAGACAGTTGAGGTGATTGACACGCAACTGGCAACTCCCTTGGAGAAGATCATGCAGTTAACGATTCGATTCAGCGGTGGCAAACGAGCCGACTTTGGTAATCACGACTTGGAAGAGGTGCTGCTCAGTTCGCTGACGCGATTTGAGCATCTTCTCCAGCGAGTTTTCCTATACATCGAAGACGTAAACGGCCCTCGAGGCGGCGTGGACAAACAGTGTCGCTGTGTATTGCACCTCCGACATCTGCCACCGATCGTGATCCAAGACCAAGATGAAAGCATGTCATCATTGGTTTATCGCGTCGCCAATCGAGCTTCTTACACCTTGAGTCAGAAAGCCGACCGAAGAAATAAACGAGCGATTCGGAATCGCAGTGATCGAAAACAACCTGCCGTCTTGACTGGAGAGGTCTGGAGCGACTTAGATGTTGATCGGATAGTCGAAGAATTTGCCAGCTAGTGAACTGCGACGACCTCCAATCCAAAAATAACGACCTTCTCTTGCCATCTGCGGAAAGCCCGCGATTGGCTGTTATGGATTCCCCCTTCACCACTCATTGTGTTTCATGAATTCGCTGTTTCCAGCGGACGCGTAGGTGGATTTGGTCAATCGGTGAACATCGCCAATGCGATCGATACCGATCAACCGGATGATCTACTGTGGAAGCCGCTCAATTCAAAGAGGCCGCCAATTCGTTGACCAAGTCCTCTGGGCTGAGCGGTTTTGGGAACCAGCGTTGGATGCCTCGGTCGCCCGAAGGAACCTGTACAGCTGCTTGTTCCATCCCGCTGACGACAAACAGCTTCATATCGTCAAAGTTGCCATCGCTACGGATTTGAGTGACGCAATCGCGGCCGTGCAAACGGGGCATTTCCATATCCATCACAACCGCGTCCGGTTTGTGGTCGGCCAAGTATTCGAGCGCCGCTTGGCCGTCCTCGGCCGTATCAACCTCATAGCCGCTCGACCGCAGATAGCTTGCCAGCAGCATCCGTTCGTTCGGGTCGTCCTCGACCAACAAGGCGCGTTTACGCCTCGGTGACTGATCCGTCGAAACCGGATCGAAACTCGCGGCCGGCGGTGCGGCGCCGTTCGTTGCCAAGGCTTGTTCCATTTGATGGAACGTGTCGAGTGCGATTGAGAGCGACTCGTCGGCATCGCTGACGTTTCCGGCCGCGAGTTGCCTTTGCAGCAAGTTAAGCGCCAGTGAGACCTTGTTCAAACGATTCTTTAGTTCGTGTCTTTCTTTCGCCGCTTGTTCACGGCTTGAGCCGGTGGAGCGATTCAATTTGGCGTCGCACTTGAGTTCGCCACGCATAATCGGAATCTCGTCCGGAGCTTGAAAGCCTACGCGAACGGTTTTGCCGGCGACGCGGAGAATCTCGACGGAGATGCCAAGCGTGGGGAAAACGACCGATTGATTTTGTTTACGAGAAACCACAAGCATGGCTGGGTATCCTTTCCAAGGGTGTATCGATTCCATCAACGAACAAAATTGTTCGGCAAGTGTCCGACATCTTGTCGAACACGTTCGGAAACGCACGGAACATTCCATTCATACCACTTGCCAATTGGAAAGTTTGGTAGCCAACGGTTTTCGAGGCAAGGCCAGTTTTTGCTGGCATTGATAGCGATTGATTTCTGTCAAGTTCGGTATCAAACTGAGTAGCTGCTGCGCTGACCGAAAACGGTGCGGCCTGCACAGCAACCACAGTCCCATACCTTCACGCGCCAAAGGATGGTCAGGCAGCCAATTTGGTCAGCCAACAGAATGAGACCGACTTTGATCTAGGCAATGATGAAAATGAGCTTAAGGGACGAGGAGCATTTCGAGTCTGATGAAGAACTTTTCACTCATTTCTTTCGATCGCCGAAACGATTGCCAAGCGGCGGATGTTTTGGATCTATCAATCCGAAGCGATATCGCTGCGATACCGCGTTCGGCTTCCGCAATCATTGCCACAGCGATACTGTCTGTTGTAGTGATGGCCCCCCTGTCGCTGATAGCGCAGGATATTAACGCTGAACCTTGGTACGAAACAGCTTTGGTTGGCATGGAAATTGGGCCAACTGGTGCGCAATTCGGCCACAGCGACCCGAGCGACGGCCGTTATTGTTCGCTCTGGAATGGGCAAGAGATCGTTCGCAAGGCAGTCGCGGCAAAGGCGGAGTACCTTGTCCTTTGGGCGCGGGACGGAGACTACGCGTATTACAACTCAAAGCTATTGCCGAAAGTGCCTGGATGCGAAGATCGCGATCCGTTGCTTGACGCTGTCGAAGAAGCCAGAAAGCATGATTTGCCGCTGATCTCTTACTGCGTGGTTCAGCAAGGTGGCCACTTTCTTGAGGCGCATCCCGAGTGGGCCATGCGTGACTCGGACGGCAACACGATCGCTCGATTCTGCTTCAACTCCGGCTACCTGAAAGCGATGAAGCAAATTGTGGCCGAGCAACTGGCGTACGGAATCGATGGATTTCACATCGACATGCTCGATCAGGGGTTCGGTTCACCGTACGGTTGTTGGTGTGAAAGCTGCAATAGTTTGTTCCGCGAGCGCTACGGGCGCGATATGCCAGCTGCCGCGACGTGGGACGGCAACTGGGATCACATGCTGCAGTTTCGCTATGACACCAGCGAATTGTTTGAGAAGCAATTGACTGCGCACATTAAATCGCTGAATCCTGCGGCCACGGTGGACTACAACTATCACGGTAATCCGCCGTTTTCGTTTGAGGTTGGACAGCGTCCGGTGCAGCACGCCGGCAACGCCGACTTCGTTACCGGCGAAACCGGAGTCTGGGGATTCAGTGCTCTGGGAGTGGGGCTGAATGCCCAGTTCTATCGAGCTGCGAATCCCGGCCGTCCCTATCAAGTTGCCATTCAACGGGGTGTGCGAATGTACCACGACCAGACGACTCGGCCGCTAAACGACATGCGTTGGGAAACGCTCACGCTGCTCGCGCACGGAGCCTTCGTCACGATGATTGACAAGACCGGATTCGAAGGTCAGCTGGATCCGATCGCTTATCAGCGCATCGGACAGGTTCTAGCTGAGGCACGCCGGAAGCGAAAGCATTTTGGGCAGGCACCCGTGTATGACATTGGGCTGTATTTCAGCAGCCGCACCCGTGACTGGATGGGCCGCGAGAACCCGGCGAGCTATTTCCAGAGCTTTCAAGGCGCTCATCGAGCATGTGCGCTGGAGCACCTGCAATTCGGAGTCGTGTTCGACGAGAGCGTTTCTCTAGACGTGCTTAAAAAGTTCCCGGTTGTCTGCCTGTGCAATGTCGCCACCCTGTCCCAACGAGAAGTTGACCTGCTGCACCAATTCGTCACAACGGGCGGCAAGCTGCTAATCACAGGACAGAGCGGCCAGTTCGATCAGTACGGAAAGCCTCTGGAACGGTCGATGCTTGCCGAGTTAATCGGCGCGAATGTTGCAGGTCGTCTTGAGTCACAAGACAACTGGGTCCGACTGGTGAGTCGCCAATCGAAGGCGGCGCCCCAGGACCGAGTCCTTTCACGCGACATACCCGCAGATTGGCCGTTCCTTGTGAAAGGTCCAGCGACCATTTACGAACCAGTATCAGCACGCGCTGTTGGTGAGCTCTTGTCGCCATCGCGAACCAATCGGCAACTCCAAGGTAGCATGGGAACCGACTGGCCAATGAGTGCTGGAGCTGTGGTTGGGCCAGGTTTGCTAGTGCATCGGTTGGGAAAGGGGACTGTGATCACCTGCGCCGGCTCGCCTGATTTCGCGACAGCCAGCGAACACGCGATTGTCGAGGCGAGAATCTTATTTCGGAATGTTGTTCGTGCCTTGCATTCGAAAAGCCGCATCAAGATTTCGGCGCCGGTGAATGTGGAGGCGGTGGTGACGGATGACGAACAGTCCCGAACCCTCCGAATCCATTATCTGGCCTACAATCCGACACCGCGCACGACGCCAGCCAAGAATCGCCCGTTCGTCCTGCCGGGCATGATTGAAGAGACTCCCATCTTTCGAACGAGCCTGGTCTTGCCCAAGGCACCTCAGAAGGTCACAGCGACTAATCCCAGCACACAGATCCGCATCAAAGGCCAGCGAATCGATGCGATCATCGAAGACATCCATGAAGTATTAGCAATCAGCTATTGAACAAAAGGCCTATTAAAGACTCGGTATGCAGGCAAAAATCCGCCGATACAAATCACTGATGTTTGCCAAAGCAAACCATCCGATGGAATAGCTCCAGAACGTCAAATATTGGGTTTGGGCGACAATACATGTAAACGCGAGCCGATCCCGGCAACGCACGGGTCGATTTGATCTGCGACGTGTGCCACCAACACTCACAGACGAGAACAGGCTGCCAGGGTTTGGTTCCGCTCATGGTCAAAATGCCTGACGAGTGGTGTCTCTCGGCACCAGATTCTTGATCCAAGCCGGTCCAGCGACCGTTTCCTGAGTGTTTCGTCCCCTAATCTTTGCAATTGGCCTTGTCTTGTTTGCGGCGCGGGTAGCCTTGCTAGAACTGTTGGGCGTGCGTTTTTTGCCCAATAAGTAGATTTGATCGGAATGAAATAAGAGATGCGTCTTTCAAAGGCACGTATATTCCGACCACGAGACGATCTGCTGTGTTAGGTGCTCAGCTTCTCGACCGGCGAACGATGTGTTCGCTATCTGCCGCTAACTATTGGTCCCGTTGACCCTCTGGAAAGCTGCTCGCGTCATCAAGACGCAACCAATTCCGTGACATTCTTGTTGGTCCGGAATCCGAGAAAAGCGGCGTTCGCTTGATCCAAAACCTAACTGACACAATTGGCCACATAATCAATCGCCAACACCTCGCGTGGCTGCGACGCAGATTTCGAATCGGCTTCGCAATGGGCGTAATGAATGACAGCAGATCGCTGTCCGTCTGACTAACCAGCAAGAATCGCAGACCGCAACGGTCGGCCTACTGGTCAAACGCAGGCAATCGAGTTCCAACATAGAAAGAATAGAATTGAACAACTTTGAAACGATGGATCTGTTTGAGCCGCTCAAGCGAGCTTTGGCTGCACAAAACTACGAGCAACCGACACCGATCCAAGCACAAACCATTCCACCGGCAATTGAAGGTCTGGACATTCTCGGTTGTGCCCAAACCGGAACCGGCAAGACAGCCGCCTTTGCCCTTCCGATTTTGGACTACATTGGTCAGGAGCGACCAGCAACCCGCCCAAATTGCCCCACGGCATTGGTATTGGCACCGACGCGCGAGTTAGCCATCCAGATTGGCGAGAGTTTTCGCGTTTACGGCAAACATGTTCAATTTCGTCAAGCACTAGTTTACGGCGGTGTTGGTCAAGGCGAACAAGTAAAGTCACTCCGTCGCGGTGTTGATGTCCTTGTGGCAACGCCTGGTCGACTGATTGATCTGATGGAACAAGGCCATGTTGACCTTCGTCACATCAAGATCTTCGTGCTTGACGAGGCTGACCGAATGCTGGACATGGGGTTCTTGCCTGCTTTAAATAAGATCATTGCGAAACTTCCACGCAATCGACAATCGCTGTTCTTCTCAGCTACGTTGCCAACAAAGATCCGAGCTCTGTCGGAAAAACTCTTGTTCAATCCCGTTTCGGTGAATGTGACTCCCAAGTCGACCAGTGTTAAACGGATTCAGCAATCGGTAAGAATCGTCAACCGCGGAAACAAACTGACATCGCTAACCGATCTGCTTGCAAACGACAGCGTTGACCGCACGATTGTGTTCACGCGCACAAAGCACGGCGCCAATGCCTTGGCCAAAAAGCTTGATCGAAGTGGTATTCGTTCGACGGCGATTCATGGCAATAAGAGCCAGAATGCTCGACAATTAGCCCTGAAGGCATTTCGCCAGAATCGCGTCACGGTACTGGTGGCGACTGATGTAGCTGCGCGTGGAATTGATATCGATGGAGTCACGCACGTGATCAACTATGACATGCCGGTCGAACCCGAAAGCTACGTCCATCGAATCGGTCGGACTGGTCGAGCCGGTGCCGACGGCATCGCAATCTCGTTCTGTACTGCCGAAGAGCGAGGCGAGTTGCGTGCGATCGAACGTCTGATCGGCCAGCAGCTTCGAGTCGAAAACCCGGAAGCGCGGTTTGAATCACAGGAGCCATCGGCAGGGAAGCAACACAACGGCTATAAATCCAATCGCGGCGGTGCAGCCGGGAAAAATAGCGTCAAATCCCAAAATGGAACACAACGAGGGTTCTCGCGCCGCAAAAAAAAGCAAGGATCACGTAGTGCAACGAAAAGTCGTCATGTAACCGTCGCCTAACCAGTCCGTCCATTGATTGGCCAGTCCAACAGGAGTATTGATCATCGCAAAAAACCAAAATACATTCGCGAAACGAGCACGCGAAATGGAAAAGAAACGCAAGGCTGAAGAAAAGCGAATGGCGCGCAAGGAACGCAAAGCTGCCGGGCCAGCACTACCGGAAGAGTCACACGACGACGAAGAGCAGGGCGTCCCCCAGGCAGCAGTGGACGAACCCACACCAGAAAACGAATAGCACACCAGAATCATTGATGAAATACCGCAAGGATGGGTCCTGTGATTCGCCAGCGGTGTAATATACAACCATGTTGTCAGATTGATTGTTTGAACGTTTCACGCGATTTGAACTGACACAACTGTTTTGAAGAGTAATTGGATAAGAAAATGGAACAAGGCAAGATTAAACGTATCACCGACAAAGGATTCGGCTTCATTGAGTCTAAGGACAGCGACAAAGACATGTTCTTTCACAGCTCGTCCGTCGATGGAGTTCATTTCAACGATCTCCGTGAAGGCCAGGAAGTGACCTACACCGTCGGCCAGGGCCCCAAAGGCCCACGTGCGGAGAACGTGCAGCTAGTCGGAAACTAGTCACCCGCGGCAATTTGCACGGCCGCCGAGAAGAAATGCTTGTCTGATCCGATTTCAACAATCGGAACGATGCGATCTCGGTCTAAAATTCAGCCTGTTGCTGGTAGTCCCCGTACTATCAGTGAACAGGCTGTTTTCGTTTATGGATTGAGTCAAGCTAGGCGTTTCGATGTTCGACTTTACCGCAATTCTCATGCATCCGGCAGCGATCCAGATTCTCGGTTCGCATCACAGCCGATCTAGATGTCTCGGCTTGGCCAAGTGACTGGCTCGTCTAGTTGGATGCCCAGTTGGACTGTTGGCGATTCTCCCGGCCGATGCCAAACGATGTCTTCCGGAACGATCGTTGCCAGTTGCTGTCGTTTGATGCATGCTAAGCTAAGCTCGAATTGACAGCTACCAAGATGCTGAAGATGCAGGTTTGCTGCACAGCGTTCAAGCTTCCGATTGACAAAGCTCTAGCTTCCGATTGGCAACGAAGGAAATCCAATGTTACGTCTCTTGATCTTCTCTATGCTCTGCTTTGTCATCGCTGAGCGGAATAACGGTGTGGTTGCTCAGGAGGCGACGAAAGCTAGCGTCGTTGAGTCAACAGAACTTGGCAACACCGAAGCGACCGTTCAGGCGGGCATCAACGATCGCTTTCTTGACCCGGAATTGGATTTAAGCGAGTGGGTGGGGCGGTTTGAGATTGAAAGCCGCGAGGTCTATTCGGCGAGAGAAAGTATTGGCGGCCTGTGCGATCAAGCCTGGATTCACGATTGCCGACATAGGAGCCGGAACCGGGTTCTTCAGCCGGCTATTCGCAACAGCCGTCGGCCAGGAAGGCTGGGTGTACGCGGTCGATATTTCACCTCGGTTTCTGCAGCATATCAATGAAAAGTCATCGGAGGATAACGTTAACAACATCACCAGTGTGTTGTGTTCTGATCGTTCGGTTCGGCTACCACCAGATTCAGTCGATGTCGCGTTCATTTGTGATACCTATCACCATTTCGAACATCCCCAGGCAACGCTTGCTTCGATCTATCAGGCGATAAAGCCGGGAGGCACTCTGGTGTTGATCGACTTTGAACGAATCCCTGGTGAATCGCGAGAGTTCATCATCGGACATGTTCGGGCCGGAAAATCGGTATTCCAAGGCGAAATTGTTGAGGCCGGTTTTCGCTTGGTCGAAGAGATCAAGATTCCCAGTTTCAAAGAGAATTACTTTTTGAGGTTTCGCAAGAACTGAGAGATAGTGCGCCGCAAGTGTCCCCACAATGGTTTTTTAGGGTTGAATCGTTAGGCGGATTTTGACGAATCCCACCACCTAAATCTGATCGGACACCCGTGGTGTTGGTTTGCCGTCGCCGTGGTCAAATCGACCACTTGTTTCGATGCTGAGTCATGCCGGCCAGATCGACAATTCGAATCTCTAGCTCGGCGGTTTGACCATCCTGTTGCCCATCGATAACCGTAAGGGTTGCTTGCGATGCCCTCGGGCCCCCACCAACGAATTGCCAGACCGGCATGTCGGCCGTAGCTTCGTCGGCACGATGTCGGTGAGTATGGCCGGACAAAACGGCTTGAAATCCTGCATCCTTCAAAGTGGGAAGCCAAAGTTTTGCGCCAAACCCGCTGTAGTATGCGTAACCCTGTAGCGTCGTTCCATCGTTATCGCCGTCCAGTCCACGCAGCGGAATGTGTGTGGTCGCAATCTTGAACGGCGCCGCGCTGACGTCGCGACGTTTTACGACTTCCGCTAGCCACTCAGCCTGGCGCTGGCGATATGGTTCGTAGCTCGCTGTTCCGGCGAAGACGGGATGCCGGTCCGGTTTGTCCTCACCAGTGTCCAACGTAACGATCGCCAACGGGCCCAACCGCAGAGCCTGGTTGTATGGTAACTCGCTTGATTCAGGGCAGCCGGCGAATGACTTCACGATTTCACGTGCCCTTGCACCACGAACATCATGGTTTCCATTGGAAAACAGTAACGGTCGGGAACGAGCCCAGCCTAGGGCTAGATCTTTGGCGGGATTCAATACGATCTGTTCGGGCGCGTCCTGCGTATCGAAATCGTTACACGTGTCGCCGTTCCAGATCAGCAAATCTGGGTCTAGCTTTTCAATTTCCTGATGCAGTTTCCGGATGGTTGGGAGGTTCTCGTGGGTGTCGTTAACGGAAACGACGCGAAACGATTTTGCGGACGGGTCCGGCAATTGAAGCGCAAAGGTTTCAGTTGTTTGAATTTCACCACGCTCTAACTTGTAGGCACTCACGTAACGCAGCGACTGCACGACCACGCGGTAGTAGATCGGCCGATCCGATGGCAAATCCTCCACATGGTTGACGCGAACGTGTAGGGCTCGGTCGTCGGCGTGAATCAAACCATGATGACTGGCAACCGACGTGTATCGCAAATCATCTTTTGCGAAACCATATTCAACCCACGCAGTGGCCAATCCACTGACGGCAACACTCACGCCAAAGCTGCTCGGACGCGGGTTCTGGACCACCGGCGGACTGGCAATCATTGCGCCGCTTCCGTCGGATCCCGCAGTTTGCTCTTGTGCCTCAACTGCTAGAGATGATCTGGCGGACCTGATTACGAGTGCACTTGCGGGGATGGTTCCTGCAAATTGTCGTCAACTAAGCATTGCTCGTATCCAAGTTGAGAAACCTTCGTGGGTGAGTCGAATGAGAGTAGCGTTGACTTGTCCGTAGCCATATTCAACGGAATTCGATTTGACCTCGATCCAGCCTGGGCATTCTAGCAAGTCCCATTGTTCGGATGCTCAATCGTCTGGCCCACCTAATAGCGGTTCTTCAGGGGCGCGAATGTCGCTATTGGGTAATCCGTCGGGGTATTCTTGCTTGATGTTCTGCATCGCAGAGGTGGCAATCGCAATGTGCTGTTGTTTCGTTTCCTCGTAGAATAACTGTGCTTCGCCGGTTAGCTTGGGCTGGCCATGCAGCGGCTTGTCGGAAACGCACAGCAAAGTTGCGTTGGGGATGCGGTAGCGAAAACCGTTGGCCGCGACGGTCGCCGATTCCATGTCCACGGCAATGCTACGGCTGGCTCTCAAGTCCATCATCGTGCGACGTAATGCAAGTTCCCAGTTGCGATCGCCCGTCGTATAAACTGCGCCGATTCGATAAGGCAACCCTGATTCATCAAGGTTCTTCGCCAAGTGTCGGTTGATCAAGAAACTGGGTGTGATCGGTACCGACGGCGGAGCGCCTCGTCCAACAAATGGTCGCCCCGCATGTAGCCGGACGCCAGTACGAAGTCACCAATCTCTTGATGATTGCGGACTCCAGCGCAGTGTCCCACCATCAAGATGGCGTCGGGACGCAACACCGCTAGATGATCGGTAAAGTTTTTGGCATTGGATGGACCGACGCCGATATTGACGATACTAATGCCTCGGTTTTCTGGTTGTTGATGGTGCAGCGCGGGCATTTGCACGTTGGGACGATTCGGTTGAATACAATCGCTATATTGATCTTGAAACGCCTCCATGTGCATCTGGTAATTGGTCAGCAAAACGTATCGCTGAAAATCTTCTGCCCGTGTGCCGGTATAGTGTTCCAGTCGCTCGATCGACAGCTCCGAACGCTCTGGCCCGAATAGGAACACCTTCTTGCGCGTCAAGTCGAAATCGGTTTCGTCGATGCGTTCTAGTAGACTGGGTGAAGTCAGATCTACCCGCTCACGCGCGCGCCGGACCACGATCTGTGCTCCGCGATTGGCTAGTTTGTAAAGCTCGCGTCGCAAGTACCAACGATAGGCGCTAGGGCGTGCAATCGTGCCAGAGATTTCTGGATTGTGCCCCGACCAATGGCGGTGAACCGTGAGTTTCGAATAGAAGCCATCGTCAAAGTCTTGTTCCATCCGGCGGCACGCCAACTCAATCTGCTCGCGCAGCGAATTTTCCGTTAGTCCGGGGTTGATCCGTAGTTCCTTGTCCATGCCAAGATTGTTAGTAAAAAGCAACTATCCCGCCAGTCATGAATATTACGGACATCGTGACTTGGTGGTTGCTTCGATCGGCTCGATACTCGTCCGGTCACGGTTTTGGCAATCCGTACGTCGCGAAACAGAAATCGAAACACCCGAGCAATCCCCTTCCGCCGCCAGGACGGTGACCTCCCCCGAACCGGAGGTCGTGCGGTTTTGAAAGTTGGCGAAACACGGGAATTACTGGGGGGCTGGTTTCGAGCGTCAGCGAGCCTCCAGGACGGATGGCTGTCAACGGGGGTCTCGCTGTCGCTCGACCGCCCGCCACCCAACAAAATCCCAACGCCAGCAACGACAAAACCCGATGGCCAGCAACGACTCAAAACCGCACATCCTGATCGCGGGAGAGTTGACTTGTCGGGTCATCGTCACGAAAGGAAGGCACGAGAGTCGCGTTCAAGCTAGGCAGGCAATTGAAAAGCCTCAAGCCATTTAACAACGCCGTTGCTTGCTCAAGCTTGGTAGAATTGAACTCAATATGATTGATCTCCCTGGCATTATGACAGCTCGTTTCGACCGACGAGGATTCATGCGAGCGTCAGCTTACAGCGGTCTCGCCAGTGCACTGAATCAATCACGTTTTTTGAAGGCCGCTGACAGTGCCGACTCTCCAGCGTCGGCGAATCCGATCCGATCTTGCATTTTCTTGATGCACTACGGTGGACCGAGTCACCTGGATACTTGGGACATGAAACCTGACGTGCCCAAGGAGATCCGCGGCGAGTATCAACCGATTTCTACCAACGTGCCAGGCCGAATCGTCTGCGAACATCTGCCAATGATGTCTCGGTTGGTTGACAAAGTGTGTGTCATCCGGTCCATGCAACACTCGATGACCAACCACAATGCGGCGATGTATGAAGCGCTGATCGGTCCGCGCCCCAGCCGGCGGTGACTTAGAACTGTTGGGCGTTGATCGACCGAATGATTTCCCCAGCATCGGGTCGGCGATCACTTACTTGGCTGCCCATGGAAAGTTGTCAACGAAGTTATCGGCCGACATTCCGTTGACGCACATAGCGTTGCCGCACGTCATGCGCAATGTGGTCGATTTAGCGGGACAGAATGCAGGGTTCTTAGACGCCGAATACGACCCGCTACAGGTCGTCAATGATCCCAGTCAGCCCGACTTTCGCGTTCGCGAGTTAACGTTGCCCGATGACGTTTCATTAGCACGTCTGTACGATCGGCGTGATCTGTTGCAAAGCCTGAATTCGACCAACAATTCAGACGAAAACTCGCTAGGTCCCTATCAGCAGCGCGCCTTTGATCTGTTGCGAAGCGATCGAATCAGCAAAGCATTCTCGATCGCCAGTGAGCCAGCGGCTGTTGTTGACCGATACGGTCGGCACAAGCTGGGTCAAAGTCTGCTGTCTGGTGCGCCGGCTCGTTGAGTCTGGTGTTCGGTTTATCAATGTCAATGACCAAGCTGTGAACGGCCAAGACGTAAATTGGGATAGCCACGAAAAGATCTTTCCTCGGCATCGGGAATTGTTGGGGCCGGCCGACCAGGGATTTTCCGCGTTGATAGAAGACCTGGACTCGCGGGATTACTCGACTCGACCCTGGTGGTTGCGATGGGTGAATTTGGTCGGACGCCGAAGATCAATGGCAATGCTGGACGAGATCACTGGCCAAACTGCTACCACGTTCTGGTGGCTGGTGGAGGCGTCAAAGCTGGTGCCGCGTTTGGCTCCAGTGATCGAATCGGTGCTTATCCCGAGAGTGATCCTGTTAGTCCGAGCGACTTGGCCGCAACCATTTTTTGGCGGTTCGGCGTCAATCATCAACAAGAGGTCCACGACGGATTCGGTCGGCCATTCCGATTGTCGGATGGTAATCCGATTCAGATGCTGTTCCACGGCAGCTAGGCGACCAAATGATTCGGGCACCGGATACCAAGGCTCGAACCATTCGAACGGGCTTGTCACTCAGAGCCACGTAGTTTGTAGATAGCTCTTAATTCAATCGTGGTCAGGCAGGCGTCGTCCTGCTCGTCAAACAGTGTGACGTGTACATCCACAAACTCGTGGCCCTTTTTCACAAAGAAATCAGCAACTTGCATTTCTGCGACGATCGAAGTTCCCGGTGGAATCGGTCGATAGTTTTGCGATTGCGTCTCCAGGTGAACCCAAGGATTCATGTAGGAATTGCGTTCGAGAATCCAGTTGGAGCAGGCCAGGATGTAACTCATGTTGGCATAGCCGCCCCCGGCCGATCGCAACAGTTCCGGCATCTGCGAGTCGTCTCGCAGGTACGTGCGCATTGCGTTTTGGCCGGGCCATTGGTCCCGAAATGCCAGGCAGCCGCGTTGCTGTAGTTCGGTCCAACGCTCAATGGTCGCAGCCGGTACGACATCGTCAGGATCAGCGATTGGGTCCCCACGCCGCACAGGAGGCGTTTCTTTTGGCGTAAGCAATGAAACCTCGGCTATAGCGCAAACGATTCCTTCGGCGCGTTTCAATTCTGCACGATAAGCCGATTCGGATGACTCGCAGATGCTAACGTCAAACGTTTCTGAATCGTAAACGGGCGAGCTGATACGTACATGAGCTGCGCCCCGCGTAAGCCACTCGAGCCCCCAGGCTTCCACCGCTGGATGAATCAGATAGGCTGAGATCGTGACGCCAGGTACTAGCCCGCCGGTAAATCCATACTGTTTCGCCAACGCCTCGCCGTGAATTTGATTGGCGGCATCGGGAACCTGGTTAAACGCCTGTGCCGTCCAAGGTGAAATCACTTTGGCTACTCCGTAGGGGCTTCACAGAAAGAATCGATGTCTTCCCCGATCATCTCACGCGGTGAAGCAAATCTGGAACCCCCCTTGGGTCTCACTCGATCACAATGGATTGACCAAGCGGACAGGTGTTTTGCGTGTACCGATACGCATGCCTTCGCCGCCGCCAAGCTTCACGCCAGCATTCGGCGTTCCCCGACGCGGAAGCGATGCTCCGCCACCTTGGAACTGAGACTGTTTGAACGCCCACGCTCCAAACCAGCTGACTGTAACAGCGTCTCGGCGATTGATCTGATCAGCTAAGATGACTGTCATGCGAACGCTGCTATTTGATATCGATGGAACACTGTTGTTGACCAACCGGGGTGGTGCCGGCACTTCAAGAGAGCGATCAGAGAGGAGTTTGGCGTGACCGAGGTTCGAATGGACCTCCGTTTTGCGGGTCGTACCGATCGGTCCTTGTTGGTCGAAATCTTAGAACGCAACGGACTTCCGCCCACCATCGAATATCAAAAGCGTTTGGAAAGCGTGTACACGCGATTATTACCTGAGGTGCTCCGCAAAAACGGTGGCCGTTTGATGCCGGGTACGATCGATCTGCTTGAGCGAATCTCGAATGAAACTCAGGTTCGATGCTACGTTATGACTGGTAACCTGCATGAAACCGCCACGCACAAGTTGAACCATTTTGGACTGACACACTATTTTCGTGGCATTTTCGGAGGTGATCACGATCAAGAACGTAATGATCTGGCGATACGGACCGCCGATGCGTTGCGAGACCGCTACGGTGAAGATGCTACTGAAGATGTGGTTGTGATTGGTGATACGCCGGCCGACATTCACTGTGGGCATGCAATCGGTGCAAAGGTTGTTGCCGTCTGCACAGGTTTTTACGACCGCGCGGCGTTGGAGGCAGAGAATCCGATGATTGTGTTGGATGACATGTCGGACGTTCCGACGATCTTTGACTTGCTGATCGGCACCCCAGAGCCACCAAGTGCGAGCCAAGTATGATTTTGCACATCGATATGGACGCTTTCTACGCTGCGATCGAGCAGCGCGACGATCCAAGTCTTCGCGGCAAGCCGGTGGTGGTTGGCGGTTCTTCCTCGCGAGGTGTCGTTTCGGCGGCCAGTTACGAGGCGCGTCGGTTTCGGCATCCATAGCGCGATGCCTGGAAAACGCGCCAAGCAGCTCTGCCCCGAGGTGATTTTTGTTCGGGGCCGCATGAGCCACTATGCGGAAATCGGCCGGAAGGTGCGTGAGATTTTTCAGCGCTACACGCCCATCGTTCAACCTTTGTCACTGGACGAGGCATTCCTGGATGTCGCCGGAACTGAGCGGCTTCACGGCGACTCAGCAGTCATCGGTCGAGCGATTAAGGAATCGATTCTTGACGAACTGGACTTGGTTGCCAGCGTGGGTATTGCTCCGCTGAAGTTCGTTGCCAAAATCGCCAGCGACTTAAATAAGCCCGACGGTTTCGTGGAGGTCGGCGCTGACAACGTCATCACTTTTTTGGATCCGTTGCCTGTGTCGCGATTATGGGGCGTGGGCCGTGTCGGACAAGAAAAGCTAAAGCGTTTAAACCTACAACGCATTGGCGATATCCGCATTTTCGATCGTGAGATTCTTAGCGCTAAGTTTGGCAAATGGGGCGACCACCTCTGGAAGCTTGCCAACGGCATCGATGCTCGCAAAGTCGTTCCTGATCACACGGCCAAACAAATCAGCCACGAGCGGACGTTCTCCGAAGATGTTTCAAATGAGGACATCCTTCGTGCTGTTGTCAGTCACTTGAGCGAACAGGTGGCAAGACGCTTGCGAAGGCACGGTCGCGAAGCAAAGACGGTTGGGATCAAGTACCGTCGCGAAGATTTCCAAACGTTTGCTCGATCCAGAACTTTCGCGCACCCTACAGATTGCACCGATCAGATATTTCGGGGCGCAGTCGAATTGCTGGAAGAGATGCGAAATCGTCAACCTAGACCCGTGCGTCTGATCGGAGTTTCGGTCGGTTCGTTGACCGATCCGGGTGCCGCAAAGCAGATGTCGCTATTCGATTTGCAAGAGGGTGAATCCTCGCAACGGAACGTCGATAGAGTGGTTGATTCATTGAGCGATCAGCTGGGCAGCAATACGGTCTATCGAGCGACCAGCCACCAATGGGTTCACCGCGGAAAAACGAAATAGCGACACATCGGCCATTGTAGAACCACGTAGCCTGTGGCGCCGATTGTTTACTGGACGTCGTCTACAATGTGGCAATCTGTTTGTCCGCAAGCGTTTTCCTACAAGCGAAGTTTTGATATGCGAATCGTTGCCCAGCTGTTGGTATCTGTTCTGGCATCCGCCGCTTTTTCTGGTTATGCCTTGGCGGAAGATCTTGCCCAGCAAACCCGGTCTCTGCCACGTAGTACCCCAGAATCACAGCGAACTTCAACAGCCGGTATTCGCAGCTTCATCGAAGCAGCGGATCAAAATGTCGATTCCATGCACAGTTTCATGCTGGTACGCAATGGCTACGTCGTTGCGGAAGCCTGGTGGAAACCTGAGGCGGCTGACAAACCTCATGTCCTGTGGTCGTTAAGCAAAAGCTTTACCTCGACCGCCGTAGGTCTGGCGGTTGCGGAAGGTAAGTTAAGCATCGATGATCGGGTGTTAAGCTTCTTTCCGGATGACGCACCGGAAAACCCCTCGAAAAACTTGCAGGCAATGCGAGTTCGCGATTTGTTAACCATGACAGCGGGTCATCAAAAGGAAGTCCGCTTGCGGGAAGCCAAGCATTGGGTTCGCGCGTTTCTTGAATCACCCGGTTCCCCACAAACCGGGAACCCATTTTCAATACAACACGCCGGCAACGTACATGCTTTCGGCAATTGTTCAGAAAGTGACGGGCCAAACAGTTCTGGATTATTTGCAGCCGAAGCTCTTTGAGCCCCTGGGAATCAAGAAACCACGCTGGGATACCAGTCCCCAAGACGTCTCGCTAGGAGGATACGGCTTGTACTTGCGGACCGAGGATATCGCAAAATTTGGTCAGCTGTTGCTACAGGGTGGTCAATGGAAGGGTCAGCAACTGGTGCCTGCTGAGTGGATTGAGCAAGCGACATCGAAGCAGGTTTCCAACGGTAGCGATCCGGAACGCGACTGGGACCAAGGTTACGGTTTTCAATTCTGGCAGTGTCGCCATGGTGCTTACCGGGGTGATGGCAAAGACGGTCAGTACTGCATCGTGCTGCCGGAAAGAAATACGGTCATCGCCATCACGGCAAACACCCGAGATATGCAGGCAGCACTGAATGTGGTCTGGGACAAGCTACTTCCGGCATCGGCGACGAACCGTTGGCTGAAGACGCGGCCGAGCAAACAAAGCTGAGTTCGGTCATCAACGGACTGGAAAAATCGAGGTGATTCGTAGTCCGACCACGACCTTTGCTTTCCGAACTCGAATTGGAATGGGATTTTCCAGGGTTTCTGATGCACATTCGATAGGACTGGTTTTTGGCGAATTCCACTATTCCGAGCGACCCGGACACAACAGAATTTGACGCTAATGTATCGTGCGAATAGCGTATATTGCTGCGCTGCTCTCTTAATCATGCCTTCCGACTTGGGAATCAACATGCGGCTTGCCCTACATATTTGTTTCGCTCTAACAATCTGTGCCAGCCTTCATTCGAATTCTGTTGCTGAACAAAAGGCGTTCACTGGTGCCCGAATCATTCCGATCGTTGGCGACGAGATTGAAAACGGCACGTTGCTGATTGATGGAGGCAAGATCATTGCGTTGGGAGCCGTCGATGATGTCGAAATTGGGGACGATGTCGAAACCATTGACCTGAAGGGCAAGGTCGTGATGGCGTCGTTGATCTGCACCCACAGTCACATCGGCGGAGTTGGCGGGGCCGATGGAAGTGGGCCGATTCAACCTGGTGTTCGCGTCTAGATTCCATCAACGTCCACGATTCGGGATTTAAACGGGCGGTTGCCGGCGGACTGACGACGCTAAACATCATGCCGGGTAGCGGACATTTGATTAGCGGTCAAACGGTCTATGTCAAACTGCGGTTCGGCAAAGACAAGCCGCGGACCATCGATGATTTGTTGATTCGCAATCAACAGGGAAACGAACTGGGCGGTCTGAAAATGGCCAACGGGACGAATTCGATGAGAGCTTCTCCGTTTCCGGGTACCCGAGGTAAATCGGCCTTTTTGGTCCGCGCGGAATATATCAAGGCTCGTGAATACATGGCGAAAATTCAGCCGCGCTGATGGTGATCCCGAAAAAATGCCGGCTCGTGATTTGCATTTGGAGTCACTGGCCGAAGCCATGCAAGGCAAGCGGATTGTGCATCATCATACGCATCGTCATGACGACATCATGACCGTTCTTCGGCTGTCACAAGAATTCGGCTTTCAGGTTGTGCTGCATCATGTCAGCGAAGGTTGGAAAGTCGCCGATCAGATCGCCCAAGCGGGTGCACCCTGTTCGATGATCGTGCTCGATTCACCGGGTGGAAAACTGGAGGCTCGTTATCTGCTTCCAAAAACAGGGCGAATCTTGGAAGACGCCGGTGTGCGGGTCGCATTTCACACGGACGATTGGATCACCGATTCGCGATACTTTATGCGGATGGCGGCGATGGCAGTTCGTGCAGGCATGTCGCGCCAAAAGGCGCTTGAGGGCCTAACGATCGCCGGTGCCGAAATGATTGGCTTGCAAGACCGCATCGGTTCTTTGGAACCTGGGAAAGACGCTGACTTTGTCGTGCTTGATGGTGATCCACTCAGTATCTACACGAAAGTCCGACAGACCTACGTTGAGGGCCAGGTCGTATTCGATCGCTCGGATCCCCAAGACTATCTTTACGCGGTCGGTGGCTATGGTGCTGGTCATGACCAACAGCCTTACTACTGCTGCTTTGACCAGGCACAACAGGAGTCGGGCCAATGAATCGTCTTAATATTCGAAACGCCGTCACCGTAGTTACGCTTCCCAGAGCCTGGGGACGCAAGTTTTTGACCAGCCTCTGTCCGGCGAGCGAAGCTGCAAAACTGCTGGCGATCGCAATCGCAGCCTGCCTGTCTGCGGCAACGCCCCTTGTAGCTCAGGTCGCCATCCAAGGTGAAACCGTCTACACGATGTCAGGTGCGCCGATTGAGGACGCGATCATCATCATCAAAGAAGGGAAGGTTGCTGCGATTGGTAAAGCCGCCGACGTCAACGTGCCAGAAGGTTTCGATGTCCTGAAAGCCAAGGTTGTAACGCCTGGCTTGATTGATGCGCACACCACCGTGGGATTTTCGGGCATTCTGAATATCGATGCCGATCAAGATCAGTTGGAACGATCACAGCCAGTCCAACCCGAGCTACGGGCAATTGATGCGTTCAATGCCGACGAAGAATTGATCAAGTGGATTAGAAGTTATGGCGTCACGACGATCCATGCAGGTCACGGTCCAGGCGAACTGATCTCGGGTCAAACTCTAATTGCGAAGACCGTCGGGAACACGGTGGAAGATGCAGTCTTGGTCCCCGCGAAAACAGTTTCCGTCACTCTGACCGCGCCGCGCGCAAGACGGGTGGCAAGTCACCGGGGACTCGCGGGAAAATGGTGTCGATGTTGCGAGCCGAGCTAATTAAGGCACGCGAGTATGCCTCGAAACAGAAGTCGGAAGCGGTCGCCCAGGCGGAGAAAACCGACGACGACTCAAAATCTGGCGAACAGGCGGACTCTGACGAAGAAGAAGCCTTGCCACCGACACGTGATCTGCGACTTGAAACGCTCGCCCAAGTGCTCTCCGGCGAACTGACTTTGATGGTCACTGCTGACCGTGCTCAAGACATCGCTAGTGCACTTCGATTGGCGAAAGAGTTTGATTTACAGATCTGGCTAGATGGCGCTGCCGAATCCTACCTGCTGGTGGATCAAATACGCGCTGCCGGTGTGCCAGTGTTGATTCATCCAACGATGCAGCGAGCCACAAGCGACCGAGTCAATTTGAGTTTCGAAACGGCGTCGAAATTGGTGTCGGCGAACATACCTGTGGCCCTGCAAAGCGGCTACGAAGCTTACGTTCCCAAGACACGCATCGTTTTGTTCGAAGCCGGAATGGCCGCAGCGAATGGCCTGACCTTTGAACAGGCACTCGCTACCATCACTGTAGAGGCGGCAAAAATCTTGGGCATTGACGATCGCGTTGGGACCTTGGAAGTCGGCAAGGATGGAGACGTCGCACTGTACGATGGCGATCCCTTCGAATACACCACGCATTGCATCGGCGTCGTCATCGACGGCAATGTCGTGAGCCGCGAAGAACGTTAGTCGTCCAGCGCAAGGCATATTCCACACCGTGCGTTCCCGAAAGGACAGCTGACATGAAGTACCAGGCCTCGCAGAATTCACGCGGTTCCCAAGCGACTAACGATTCCAGAGAATGCAGTGTTGTTCGATAGGAATGAAGGCGTCGGGATGATGCGGCACAATTCTTACCGAATAGTCGTTAGCCGGTCGGTTACGGGGGGTTTCACCTTTGAATGCGATTCCATTGACCGAGCCGGGAAGTGCGTGACACGGTTCGAGGTCGATGATGGCGGCCTCGATTGTTGCACCGGCTGCCTCGGCATACAGCTGTACCCGAATCGCCTCTGGAGCAACGTCTGCTAGCCAAACTTCTGCGTTTACTTCCAAGCGGTCTTCCTGTTCAGAAAATCGGACTTGCCCGATTCTGACTTGATTCCAGTGTATCCGCAGTTGCTCGCGCCAAGCTAACAATTCAGTGGCAAGCTTCGCGCCGTTCGCAGAACGATCGGCAAAGGCCGCCGCGGCGGGAAGGTAGGCGGTCTTGATGTACTGATGCAGCATTCGGGTCGCACTGAACTGCGGGGTAAGCCGAGTCATGCTTTCCTTCACGCGTTCGACCCAACGGTGGGGAATGCCATCTTCGTCGTGATCATAAAACTCGGGGATCACTTCATGTTCCAGGACGTCGTATAGACTGTCCGCATCGCGAATGTTGATTTCGTTACTGGTTCCTGAAGCGCGAGAACCGACAATCCACCCGGGCTGAATCGAAGCATCGTTCGGCTCGTCCAAGGCCTCGTCCCACCAGCCGTCGAGCACAGAAAGGTTCAGTCCCCCGTTTACCAGCACCTTCATGCCGCTTGTGCCGCAGGCTTCATTGGGACGCAGCGGTGTATTTAGCCAAACATCGACACCAGCGACCAAATGCTGGCCCAAGACCATGTCGTAGTCTTCCAAGAAGATGGCCCGCCCATGCAGCTCTGGTTGACTTAAGAATTGAGTCATTTGCTGCACCAGTGCTTTGCCGAATCCGTCGTTGGGGTGCGCTTGCCGGCAACGATCAATTGGATGGGACGCTGCTGATCGAGCAATAGACGCTTGAGTCGATCTGGGTCGGAAAGTAAAAGTGTCGCCCGCTTGTAGGTTGCGAAGCGACGCGCGAATCCAATCGTAAGCACGTTGGGGTCAAAAACTTCGTCCGCTGCTGGCAAGGCGCGACGATCGCTTGCCGAAGCGACGACTTGGGCTGAATACCTTGTCCATGCATACTCCAACAGAGCTTTACGTTGCTCCGTTCGAAAGGACCAAATTTCTTTGGTTGGCGTCTGGCGGATTCGATCGGCAACGTGGTCAAGGCCATCAAGCCACAAATGGCCGCCTTCCTGATCTTCACCCCACAGCAGACCGGCTCGGCGCAGACGCCCATGTGGGTACGTGTACTCCATTGGTGATTGGTTTGACCGGAATCTCCTGTGGAGGCCATCTGGGGAACAGTTCACCAAACAAATCGCGACTGACATGACCGTGCAAACGGCTGACAGCATTGACATGACAGCTCCCGCGCATCGCCAACCAAGCCATGTTGAAAGGCTCGGTGTCGTCATGTGGGTTTTGTCGCCCCATGGCAAGTAGATCTCCGATGGAGAGACCCACTTCGTCTAGAAACGGTTGTGCGTATTTCTCGATTTGCTTTGGTTCGAATCGATCGAACGCTGCTTCGACCGGCGTATGGGTAGTGAAAACATTACCAGCTCTGGTGGCCAGAAACGCCGTCCGTAACGGTATGTCGTGTTTTTGGGCAAATGCGGCGGCTCGAGCAAGGACGGCAAACGCAGCATGCCCCTCATTCAAATGGCAGACATTCACATCCAAATTCATTCGTTCGATTAACCGCCATCCACCGACTCCCAGGATCAGCTCCTGCAGCAAACGTTTTTCGCCACCGCTGTCGTACAGTTGAGCCGTGATCCCGCGATCCCAGGGCGCATTCATAGCGTCGTTTGAATCCAGCAAATACAACTGAACTCGTCCAACTCGAGCTTCCCATACGCGGGCGTACAGAGTGCGCCCCAGAAATGGCAACCTGATCCGTACCCAGTGACCATCCTTGTCGGTAAGTGGCTTCACCGGCAGCGATCCAGGGTCATTGAATGGGTATGCTTCCAGCTGCCTGCCTTCGTCGCCAATCACCTGACGAAAATACCCCTGCTGGTACAGGAGCCCCACTGCGACCATCGGTACGCCCAGATCACTGGCGGTTTTCAGAAAGTCACCCGCCAACATTCCTAGTCCGCCGGAGAAGATGGGAAGTGCTTCACTAAGCCCGAACTCCATACTGAAGTAGGCGACTTTCTTCACTTTCTGATCGGGATCGAGAGATCGAAACTCCGGCTCTGTACCATAGTATTCCTGGACTTCGTTTCGCCATGCTTGAAGTTCATCCAGCAGGGTTCGGTCCTTTGCCGCCGCATCAATCTGCTCCTGGTATGCAGATTGCAGAACCAGCACCGGATTCTCGGTACGATTCCAGATGTCAGGATGGAAGCGGCTCCAAAGGTGACGCGCCGCGGGGCAATTGTTCCATCGCAAATCAAAAGCCAGATCCGCAAGATCCGCGAGTTCCGCGGGCAGGTCACGTTGAAAATAGCTATAGTTCATAAGCATCTCCACAAACTCAAGCCGACTCAAAGGAAACCAGCTTATCGAATGATTGATCAACGTATGGAACTGGCGGAGCATTCCGACCGGTTTCTTATCCTGATTGAACTGTAAATGTTTGGTGAAGCAACAACTCCAGCCCCCTTCGAGCGGTTTGGATCTGTTAGAAAAGGAAGCATGATGTCGCGACCGGCACGGAGCTTGCCTCAACAAAGCGACATCGCTGAGATCAAACTTAATCGGCCCAACCACGCTTCCACCAAGGATTGCCATGAGCGGCGAAAAAGGAACGATTGGAATTTTGACCGGTGGCGGCGACGTTCCAGGGCTTAATCCAGCGATTCGGGCTGTTACTTATCGGGCGCTACGCGAGGGCTATCGCGTGATCGGGATTCGTCGCGGTTGGGCGGGCCTGGTCGAAACCGTTCGTGAAAAAAATGCGGACAACAGCGACAACTTTCAGGTCTTGACCGAAGAAACTGTCAACAGGGCCGGCCGCACCGGCGGAACATTCCTTCACTCATCTCGCACGCGACCTAGCAACTTGCCCCGCGCCGCTGTTCCATCGGGAGTTCAGAGTCAGTACACCGACGAGATCAACGATTTGACTCCGGAAGTCCTCAAGAACATCGAATTCCTGGGCATCGATTCACTGATCCCGATCGGCGGCGACGACACACTGAGTTATGCACTGCGTCTGTGCAACGACGGCGTACCTGTCGTCGCGATTCCCAAGACAATGGACAATGACGTGCCGGGAACTGACTACTGCATCGGCTTTAGTACCTGCGTCACGCGAACGATCGACTTGACTCACAAGCTGCGCACCTGCGCTGGATCGCATGAACGGTTTTTGGTGATCGAAGTGTTCGGCCGCTATGCGGGCTTTACCGCTACGCTGCCCACCATGGCGGGAGCGGCTGATCGTTGCCTGATTCCCGAACACCCGTTCGAAATCGAACACCTCTGCAGCTTGCTGCTGGAAGACCGAGCACGCAACCCAAGCAATTACTCGGTTGTTTTGGTCTCCGAGGGAGCAAAGATGGCGGCACACGACGAAATGTCGTTCGAAGGGGATGAAAAGGATCAGTTTGGTCACCGCAAGCTTGGGGGTATCGGTGACAAAGTTGCAGCGGCGCTGAAAGAAATGTCCCCTCGACTGAACAATGGACGAAGCATCAACGTCGTCAACCAGCGACTCGGGTACCTGGTCCGCTGTGGCGAACCAGATGCGATTGATTCTGTCGTGCCGATGGCATTCGGGAATCTGGCGTTGGATTTGATCCTGGAAGGGACCAGCGGCCGATTGATCGCCTTGGAGAACGGCTGTTACGATAGCGTTCCGCTGGAGACGATCGCCGGACGTAAAAAAGTCGTGAACGTCCAAAAACACTACAACACAGCGCGTCTGCGGCCGCGATACGAGACCTTTCTCAGGCGACCACTGCTAATCATGGCAAGCGAATGATCACAGAATGAATCGGATTGAAGCGGAACATCACCCATCATCGAAACGAGAGGTAAACAAATCGTGTCAGAAAACATCGTCGAACTACTGGGTGAGCATGCCGAGTCGTTACTGCAACACCGCTGTACAGGAATTCCGGCCGAAACATTGCACCTGCCAGGCGCTGATTCGGTTGATCGAATGTTCGTGCCCAGCGACCGTAACTGCAGAACACTTGCGAGTCTGCAGAGGCTGTTGAGCACTGGACGTTTGAGTGGCTCTGGATACGTTTCGATTTTGCCGGTTGATCAAGGAATCGAGCACTCGGCCGGAGCATCCTTCGCCCCGAATCCCGCTCTATTTTGATCCCGAGAATATCGTCAAGCTGGCGATTGAAGGCGGCTGCAACGGGTCGCGTCTACCTTTGGCGTGCTCGGCATGGTTGCCCGTCGCTATGCCCACAAAATTCCCTTCATCGTGAAAATCAATCACAACGAACTGCTGACCTATCCCAGCAAGTTTTGACCAGATCATGTTTGGCCAGGTAAAGCAGGCCTACGACATGGGTGCCGCCGCTGTTGGAGCGACGATCTACTTTGGCTCGTCGGAATCAGAGTCGCCAGATCGTCGAAGTGGCCAGAGGCGTTTCGAGCGAAGCCCATGAGCTGGGCATGGCAACGATCCTGTGGTGCTATCTTCGAAACGCGAGCATTCAAAACCGACAAAGACTATCACGTGGCGGCCGACTTGACGGGGCAAGCAAACCATCTTGGCGTCACGCTTCAAGCGGATATCATCAAGCAGAAGCTTGCCCGAAAATAATGGCGGCTACAACGCGGTCAAGTTCGGAAAGACATCGCCGCTGGTATATGAACAACTGACCACCGATCATCCGATTGATCTCTGCCGCTATCAGGTTGCCAACTGCTACATGGGCCGGGTCGGATTGATCAACTCGGGCGGCGCTTCCACGGGTGCAGGTGACCTTGCCCAGGCCGTCCGCACCGCCGTCATCAACAAACGTGCCGGCGGCACGGGCTTGATCAGTGGACGCAAAGCATTCCAACGGCCGATGACAGAAGGCGTCGAGTTGCTCAAGGCGATTCAAGATGTCTATCTCGATCCGCAAGTCACGATCGCCTGATCAACGGATCGCTGTTTCGGTACAACGAACGCCTGCTGCTGATGGCAAGCGGGCTACCATCTGGGTGGTCCTACGAGCCAGTTTCGCAGGCCAGAAATCTTCCTGCGTCCGCAAGTCTAGGGCAAGCCTCGATCTAGAAGTCACTGAGCTTCTTTAATCAGGCTCGGTTCGAGGATCCGTTGAGCCTGTTGCCCGGTTTGGTCTCGCTGCAACTTGGCCTGTCGCCGCAGTTCAGTGATCACTGCGGGCAATTGATCATACCGATCAAGCTTCACGCCGACCGCACCCCCTCCCGGATGCGGTTCCACGAATTCGTTTTCCGGTTTCAAGGCAAACCGCTCATAGAAAGCGATTCGTATGAAGTCTTTGACCTCTTCCGGATCCGCCAGTTCCGCATCGACATGAAGTTGGAAATAGTCACCTTGGCCCGCGCCATTGACTCGCACGGCAACGGCATCGTTACCGAAAGCGCGTTTCAGCATCGCTTCGGCTAAATCAATCAACGGTAAACCACGAAAGAAATTGGTGCCTGGGATCTGTCGTAGATCGACCGGCGATTCGCACGAAAAGCGCTGGTCACCCAGGCCCGCATTGAAATCGAATGGTTGGGCGTCGAATCGCTCCAGCCAACGCTCCATCAACTTCCATGTTGACACCGATTTTTCCCAGGAAAACTCGCCCAGCATTGCCCGCTTGTCTGGAAGCGTCGCTGGGTCAATATCAAAACAGCGGTCGCCTCTTTGTGATTGAGTCACACACTCGATCCAGGAGAGTGGATGGTGAATCAAATAGCAATTTTTTGTGACTTCGCCGTACAAATATCCCAGCATCGCCCGCAAAGGTGCACCCGTTTCGTTGACGACGTCTCCGGCAACGGATCGTGAAAGTAACGGGTCGCGCCAACCGCCAAGCAATGACTCGATCGTGGTGCGGGCAATTTGATCTGCATCCGACCGTGACAAGTCTTGATGCTGCATCAACTGATCGCGGTACCACCACTGATTGTCCGATAGCCGCTCGGACAATTCCCGTTGCGTGGCGAGCAGGGGAACGGATTTCAAGCGGTCTTGTACGTGCAGCGCCGTCGTGATCGTCATTTCACCACGTTCGACCAGATCTTCTTCAACCTCTTGAAAGAAATCTCGGTCCAGTGGTAAACGCAGCAAGATGGCAGCGATCTCAGCAGCCTTACCAGTCATCTTGCGGGTCTCGGAGGTCGTCAATCTCGATTCTCCGGTGTTACGTGCGTACATTCCCATCGACCATCGCCAGGCTTTGCGATCACGATCGACGGTATACGGGAACAGAACGTGAAATCGGTGTGTCGGAATCGGGAACGTATTGATGATCCGATAATTTTCCCTCGGGTTCGATGAAATCAGGGTTCCCTGGTTTGCGGCACCTTTTTGCTCGGTCGCCTGATCCAGCGCACCGGCCCGGACACCCGTCCCGTACTCAGCTTGGCAAGCAAGATCGACAAGATGGTCTGCTCCAATTCCTAGATCAAACAGCGAGTTCAAACCGTTCAGGGTTGCGACCGTGACGGCGGACGAACTGGAGAAGCCGCCGCGTGGAATGTCGCCGGTTGAAATCACATTCAGACCCCCAAAACTCTGTCGTCCCAAAGCCTGGTTCACGCGAACGCCAACAGATTCGTCTCGCAGCGTTCGGGTCGAAGCAATTGCGTTCGCCACCAACGAAAACGGACGACGCATGTTGTTGTTCACCCAACGGGACTCGTGCGGCATGGCTTCCTCTCGCTCGCGCACTGCCTCATTCTGTGCTTCGGTCACATAGCCAAGCTCCGCCAAAATGGATTCGGCCATGCTGGTTCCAAACGCTTCATAAGAATGAACGTCGGCAATCTCGTTGCCAGGAAACATGAAAGCGGCATGGGCTGAAATCGAGTTTTTGGCTTCACGAAAGTCAGGGTTGGTTGGCGATAGCCGAATCAACCCATCCTTGGCGGGTTGCATCAGCACAACGATTTGCTCACGGCTCGATTCATCGGGCGCACCGATTGGCATTTGCCAGGCCGGGCCAAAGAATCGTCCCATGTCCGGATGCATGAACGCGATACGCAGTCGGCCGCCGGAGATGCCGATGCCGACCGGTGTGTCACTGTGGCAGCTACCTTCATCCGCCGCGTGTCGGGCGATCTCTTCAAGTTGGGCGGCGATCGATTCGATCTGTCCCGTCGGCCTTGCTGCGGCAATCGATCTAGCGACATTCCTTACAGAGTCGCGAGATCCCGTGAACATTCCATCCAACCGCTTTAGGTCTTCGCGATTGGTCACGTCGGCGCATAAGATTTCGTATCGTGGGTCAGCAGGATCGATGGTGATTGAACGGACAGTTCCACCGTCGCCACGAATCGCTTCGACGATGTCGGTGAAATAGAACTGCTGCTGAGCGTTGTCGTTGCGGACTTGTCCAAGGTAACGACGGAGGGTCCGTGCTCGGATCGCATACAGCGGGCAATTGCCTTCGGTCTGCGATTGCAATCGGTCTCGATCGATCCCCGCAGGCAATCGATCAATGTCGCGTTGTTCCACGATCCGCAGAATGGCCCCAGCTGAGTCTCGAACAATCCGGCCTTTGCCCTGGTTTCTTGGCAGTTGATACACCGCTGACAGCATCGTCAAATCAGCTTCATGATCCTGATCGTGCTCGGCTAGCAACTCTTTAAAGACTGAGCTCGGTACGATTCGGTCCCCCATCGTAACGACGACCACTGGATTCGCCTCCTCCAGCTGTTCGACTGCGAACGCTTCATACGCCGCCAGTGCAGTCCCGCCGGCTGGGTCATGTGACAACACGTAAACGTTGTCGTCGCCCAGCGACCTTGCGACTTGTCCCGATCGATATCCGACCAGGCAAATGCTGGGCGTCGAGCTGACGTTTCGAAACGCATTGATCGAATGGCGTGCCAGCGGTATTCCGTCGATGGGCTGGATGCATTTCGGTTCCTTCCCGAAGCGTGTTCCCTTGCCAGCGGCGAGCACGATCAAAACAGGCGAGTCCGCATCGCGAGCCAACTCGGCAGCCAGACTGGGGTGCAGAATCTGATTCGACCGCGGGACGACAGCATCCGACAATTGTTTTGATTCAGTCGTCAAGGATCGGCCGTCGTTCGAGATTTGTGTCACCAGATAGATGCCTTCGATTCTAGTTGGAAAAGCTGGCTTTGCTGAGAAAAGTGAATCTCGAATTGCCGTAAATTGCGGTACCTATCCAGGGCAACCTCTGGGGACACCGATCTCTAGCGGACGATGCCGGATGGTTGCGTTGTCGTACCGCGACGACTTAAGATTCCAGTCGGTTTCAGTTCGTTCTAGAAGGACAACGGCAAAGCAACGGAGACACCTATGGAAAGCAGGGTCAGCGGACCGACTGACGTTCCTATGTTGGAGCAGACGATCGGCCAAGCCTTTGACAAAGCCGTTGCCGACTGGGGTGACCGTTTGGCCCTCGTCGTGTCTCATCAGGATGTTCATTGGAGCTGGTCCGAGCTAGGCGAGCGCGTTGAACGCCTTTGCTCAAGCCCTCTTGCGACTAGGCTTTAGGCCGGGTGAACGCATCGGCGTATGGTCAACCAATCAATGGGAGTGGGTGGTTGCTCAATACGCTACCGCCAAGGCGGGACTGATTTTGGTCAGTATCAATCCTGCCTACCGTCCCTCAGAACTTGAGTATGTCTTGAATAAGGTCGGCTGCCGCGGCCTGATTACTGGTGTTTGCTTTAAGTCCTCCGATTACATCGCGATGCTACAGGAACTCATGCCTGAGCTGGCCAGTTGCCCTGCCGGACAAACGAAGTCGTCGCGTGTATCGTCGCTCGAAACGGTTATCCGACTCGGCGACGATGCGACACCAGGCATGTTCAATTTCCATGACCTGTTGGTTGCTGAACTTGATGACACTAGCGAGGACAAGTCCGCGAAACTAACTGAAATTGGACAGCGACTGAACAACAACGACGCCATCAATATCCAGTTCACCTCGGGCACCACGGGGTCGCCCAAAGGCGCGACGCTGACCCACCGCAACGTTTTGAACAACGCTCTGTTCATTGGACAGACCTTGCGCGCTACCCCAGACGATCGTATCTGTGTTCCCGTTCCCCTGTACCACTGCTTTGGGATGGTTGGCGGCACTTTAGTCGGACTGACATCGGGCGCAACGGTGGTGCTGCCCGCCGAGTCCTTCGAGCCCGCCGCAACGCTAGCGGCGATTGGCGCAGAAAAATGCACGATCGCCTACGGCGTGCCAACGATGTTCCTGGCGATGCTGGAGCATTCTGATTTTGCGAACACCGATGTATCCAACTTGCGAACTGGCATCATGGCGGGGGCGCCTTGCCCCGAAGAACTCATGAAACAGCTGGTCAGCCGATTTCACATGCCCGATGTGACAATCGCCTATGGCATGACCGAGACCAGCCCGGTGACGTTTCAAAGCTATACCGACGATCCGGTCAACAAACGGTGTGGCACGGTCGGTCGCGCGGCACCGCACGCCGAGGCAAAGATCATCGATGTTGACGGAAATGTCGTTCCGATTGGTCAGCAGGGGGAAGTCTTGACCCGAGGCTACATGGTGATGCAAGGCTACTGGGACGATGACGACAAGACTGCTGACGCTGTCGACGCGGAAGGTTGGATGCACACTGGAGACCTGGGGACGCTAGACTCCGAAGGCTGGTTGCGGATCACCGGTCGTGTGAAAGACATGTTGATCCGAGGCGGCGAAAACGTTTATCCGCGCGAGGTGGAAGAGTTTCTGTACCGGCATCCAAAGGTTCAGGAGGTCCAGGTCTTTGGGATTCCTCACGCAACGCTTGGCGAGGATGTCGCCGCATGGATCCAGCTACGCGATGGAGAGGCATGTACGCTGGAGGAAATTCAAAACTTTTGCCAGGGGCAGATCGCTCACTTCAAAATCCCAAGCCACGTGAAGTTTGTGGATGAGTTCCCCATGACGGTTACCGGCAAGATTCAAAAGTTCGAGATGCGAAAGGCGATGGTTGCCGAGCTAGATTCATGATTTAGATCGGTACCTGATTCGGTGTTCGGGCGATCGAAGAGCAAATCACGACGACCAGTATTCCGTAAATCTCTTCGATGAAGATCGACTCAACGGGATTGCTGACACTTAACGCAGACGGACTTAGTACCTCTCTGACGATTGAACCGAACCGTTTCTCAACGCCGCGAGTATTTACCACTGGCATGGCTCGCAATCGGGGCAATACGATGACCGCGCATGGATGAGAGCCATCAGACGCTATGGTTCGTCTTCGACGGGAGTCTCATCCGATTTGGGAAGATTGCCGGGACCAGGCATATCGCTTGGTGGCAGCTCGGATACTTTCATTGCCTGGTCAAGTGGGTCAAGACCAAGGGCGATTTGGAATTCGGATAGCGCGTCAAACCAAGTGCGTTGTGCTTCGACCAGCTTGATTTCGGTTTCGTTGGCTTTCGTTTCAACTAGATTTAGGTAGATCAGGTCGATCTTACCCCTGCTGAATCCGAACCGGAATCGATCGAGTGTTTCCAAGGCAGCTCGTAGCGACACCTCACTTTGATCCACGACCTGTGACGACAGCGTTAGCTTTGCCTGCGCCGTTTGCAATTCCGTAGCGATCTTGTCTTGAACCAGTCGAATCTTTTCGGTTATTTGAACCGCCTTTGACGCCGTTGACTGAATCTTGCCCCGTGCCTTACGGCGCTGGATCGGCACCTCGCTTTGGAATCCAATGACCAACTGAAACTCGCCCTTGTCGTCCGGATCGTTAGCGGCCAGCCCAGTGTCTTGCGATGCTTCGGTAATCAAGTCGAATCGCGGTAGCATTTCGTTGCGAGCCAAGCGTCGTTCAAGCTGCACTTGGCGAAGTTCAAACTCCAAAAGCTGTGGCTCCGGCCGGCGAGACAAAGCGGCTACGAGATCATCTTGAAAGCTACTTTGCGGCGGTGCCTCGATGACTGGAAACTGTTTTGGCAGCCACTGATCACTCGGGACCAGAGGGTTACCTTCACCATCCCTCAGAAACAGTCCGAGTTTCAGTTCTGTGGTTCGAAGTTTTTGTTCGCTCTTCAATAGGTTGGCTCGACGTTCCGCGATCAGTTGTTTGTTGAGGATCAAGTCGATCGGAGCGAACTTCCCCGCCTTAACACCATCCTCAAATTGTTCGCCCCGCTTTTCGGCGAGCGCGAGCAGTTCGCGCTGAGCTTCAAATATGGCCCCACTGGCGACCCATTCCCAGTACACCGAAGCGGCTTCACGCGAAGCATCCAAAATCGCTTGCTGGACCATCGGCAGGGCAGCTTGTTGGTCAATGGATGCTTGGAAAACAGCGACCCGCTGCGCAGTCGATGGCTCGGCCTTGCAGCAGCGGTTGAGTGAAGGCGGCTTTGAATTCACCGCCGTCGTTGGTCTGTCGTTCCTTGTACCAAGGTTGGAAAAATCCACGGCCGATCCGGTATCCGGCCGCCACATAGCCACCCCACCAAGTTTGACGGGCGACACCAAGCCCGTTGCGATAGTTTTCGTAAAAACCTAGCGGCTCGGAGAGCGAGTAGGCACCAAATTTGGTGTCGTAGGCACCGTATGCCGAGGTCAATTGGCCGGCGGCCACCCCTGGCTGTTGTCGAGCACGCGCGATTTCAGGATAAGATCGGTAAAGACTTGCGATAACGTCGGCTAGTGAAAGCGGTTCTTCGACCAATTCCAGATCACGAGCAGCTGAAGCTTCGGTGCGGACAGCCGCATTGGTTTGGGAGGGTGCAGTTGTCTGTGGAGATGCCGTTGTCTGAGGAGATGCCGTTGTCTGAGGAGATGCCGTTGTCTGGGGGGATGCCGTTGTCTGGGGGGATGCGGTTGTCTGGGGGGATGCGGTTGCGGCCAGACTGGCATCATCTTTTTCGTCTTCAAGGAGAGTCAAAAACTGGCGGAAGGACTTGGTCTCCTCCACTTCCACCACTGTTTGACCTTCGACTGTCTGGCCTTGGGTCAACGATGTCTGCAATCCGATCGCGATCACACAACCGGCGAGGTACCGCGCAGCAGCAATCACTAAACATTGCGCAGATTTACTGGTTCGACATTGTCTCATGCGATGCGGGGCTTTTCGTCGGCCGTCACCGGCGGAAATCCATTTACCTGAGGCCATATTTCGTATCCGAACGGAAATCGTTTCGTCGGCATGCTTCCGCGGGAGCGCACCCCGTGTTCCTAGGTATCGGTCATCCGACAGCCTTCTTCGCTTTCAAATTTGCCCTATGACATGACGGCGACAGAATATTTCACTTGCCATCATTAGCTGGGAAGGCTTGGCAAAATTTTTCGTCAACGGGCCGGCACTTTGGACGTCCTGGTTCGTTGGCACCCAGTCACTGGTCCTTCTGCTTCTCGGTCAGAAACTGCTTTGCGTAGTGCTCTGAGCGATCAAGCAATCAAGGATCGTTGTGTGATAGCATCAAGAATAGAGGCTGCGATCTGATCGGCTGTCGTGTCCAGGGTGTCGAATGTCAAGTCGGCGTCGGATGGCGTTTCATATTCAAACGTCACGCCGGGAAAGCTAGCAATTTCTCCTCGATCTGCCGCTTTGTATTGTCCGGTGATATCGCGATCGCGACAAACCTGGCAAGGCGTCGCAAGGTGAACGTGGAAGAAACGCTCCGCGCCGATCAGCTGCCGTGCCTTCTGTCGTACCCATTCGCTTGGCGCAACGAACGCTGCAATGCAAATCTGACCCGAATCGTTGATCAGCTTGGCGATCTCAGCGGCACGCCGCAAATTCTCCGACCGTTCTTCGGCGGAAAAACCGAGGTCGCGGCTGATACCCAACCGCAAGTTCTGTCCGTCCAGGACGATGCAGGCTCGTCCGGCGTTGAAGAGTCTTTCCTCCAACGCCATCGCAACACTGCTCTTACCAGAGCTACTTAATCCGGTGATAAGCATGGTAACTGGCTTCGTACCGAATCTCGCGAATCGATCTTGCGAAGTCACGCGACTGCGAGTTAGCTGAGGTGCGGTCATGACGGATTGATCGTCCCAGTGGCCCGGCGTAGGTGGATTGCTGGTGGTGTCAGCGAACATGCCTGCCGCAACGGTTTCATGAGTGATTCGATCGACCAAAATGAACGATCCCATTTGACGATTCTCGGAGTAAGCATCGAACATGGTCGGCTCGTGCAACTTGATTTGACATTGCCCGATCTCGTTCAGCGCCAACGATGATGCAGCTGTTCGTTGGTGCGTATTGACGTCGGTGCGGAAACGAATCGTTTCGACCTCGCATGCGGTTCGGCGCGTTGTATGTTTCAGCCAATAGGACTTGCCCGGAACAAGCGGTTGCTCCGACATCCAGACCAAGGTAGCTTCACCGGCGAGGCAACCGTCGGCTGTTTGTCGGGACATGTCAGCATGTCGCCCCGTGCCAAATCGATCTCGCTGTCCAAGGTCACAGTAATCGAATCGGACACCGATGCTTGATCAAGTTCGCCATCCATCGTCACAATCGATTGGACTCGCGCGGTCTTGCGTGACGGCAATGATAAGATTTGGTCGCCGACGGCGATCTTTCCGGAGGCGACCGTGCCGCTGAAACCGCGAAAGTTTGCATTGGGACGGTTGACCCACTGAATCGGAAATCGGAGCGGTCCCGAATTTGCACGCGCGTTGACGGAAACTGTCTCCAGTTGGCCTAGCAATGTCGGACCCTTGTACCAGGGCATGTTGTCACTCGGTTGAACAACGTTGTCCCCTTCAAGCGCCGATAGAGGAATCGAACAAACCGCATCGATCGACAGCTCAGCGGCGAAGGATTCGAACTCCTGATGGATCTTATCGAAAGTAGGTTGATCGTAACCGACCAAATCCATCTTGTTGACAGCCAAGATGACCTGCCTGATCCCGAGCAACGAAACGATGAATGCGTGCCGTCGTGTTTGCTTGGCGATACCTTTGCTGGCATCGACAAGGATGATTGCCAGCTCGGCCGTTGACGCGCCGGTCGCCATATTGCGAGTGAACTGCTCGTGACCAGGTGTGTCGGCAATGATGAACTTGCGAGCGGGTGTCGTGAAATAGCGGTAGGCGACATCAATCGTGATGCCTTGTTGACGTTCGTCTTCAAGCCCATCAAGCAACAGTGCGGTATCGATTCGATCGCCGACGGTGCCATGTTTTTCAGATTCGCCCTGCAGGGCCTCAATTTGGTCGTCGTAAATGGCGCCCGCGTCAAGCAACAAACGCCCGATAAGCGTGCTTTTGCCATCGTCAACATTGCCGCAAGTAATGAACCTGAGCAAATCCTTGGCATTGTGAGCGGCAAGATGCGTGCTGATGTCTGGTTGCTTGATCATAGGATTCGTGATGATAGTCGATTGAATTGAAATTCGGTGACGTCGTTGAAGTCTCCGCCATTTCCCCGTTCGATGAGGTGCAATGTGCGATTTGGGTTTCCCAAGACAAGAACTGAGCCAATTAGAAAGTGGGGCTGCGGCAAGCGTTGGCCATTCTCGATTTAGCCTCGCCGATTCCAAGCGGCGAGTGCTGGAAGGCTAGAAATAGCCCTCGCGCTTTTTGCGTTCCATCGCGGCGGCTTCGTCTCGGTCGATTGCGCGTCCTTGTCGTTCGGAAAGTCGCGTGGTCAACATCTCGTAGACGATGTCCTCAATCGTTTCTGCATCTGATTCGACGGCTCCGGTGACGGGATAACAACCGAGTGTACGGAATCTTACTTTCATCATTTTCGGTTGCTCGTCCGTCTCCAAACGCATTCGATCATCGTCGACTACGATCAAGTCTTCGCCGCGTCGAACCACTGGCCGATGCTTGGCAAGATACAGCGGAACGATGGGGATCTGCTCTTGCAGGATGTATTGCCATACATCCAGTTCTGTCCAATTCGAGAGCGGGAAAACCCTCAAGCTTTCGCCAGCTGTGCTTCCAGGTATTGAACAAACTCCACAACTCAGGCCGTTGATTGCGTGGATCCCAGCGATGGTTGCGGTCGCGGAACGAAAAAATTCGTTCCTTTGCTCGCGACTTTTCTTCGTCACGACGACCGCCGCCAATTGCGGCGTCAAACTTGTAATCTGTTAACGCCTGTTTCAACGGCTGCGTTCGCATCACATCGGTATAGACACGTCCGTGATCAAATGGGTTGATCCCATCGCGGACACCTTGTTCATTCACATGGGCGATCACGTTCAAGCCAAGTTCCCGACGCGCGTACTGCTCGCGAAACTCGATCATTTCACGAAACTCCCACGTGGAATCGATATGCAGCAAAGGGAACGGTGGCTTGCTCGGGATAAAACGCCTTGCGTGCCAGATGCAGAATGACGGACGAATCTTTGCCGATCGAGTAAAGCATCACGGGATTGTCGAATTCCGCTGCGACCTCCCGCAAAATGTGAATACTCTCGGCTTCGAGTCGCTTTAGATGAGGCGATCGGGCCTCCGCCGTTGTCGGTTGGCAGGAAACTGAGTCAGCTGAAGTCATGATTTGAGATTTGATTGAGTAAAGTGCAACTCTGTCTTTAGATTGGAGATTTGCTTTGGAAACTTAAGCATTGCCGGCACGACGACCAAACGGCTTTCTTGCAAATGCGTGCTCAGCGTGGTCGTCACATTCAACGATTTCCGCCGCTGGCTTTCGCTGGATCGAGGTTCAGTTACTGATCGAGCGGAATTCGTGACTGATGAGATCGAACACTTGGAACGTGCCACTCAGTGAGACGTAGAACAATGTGTGAAGCCGCAGTCGTCCTTTGAGCATCGCGTTGAGTACCGATTCGACTTCACAAAGCAGCGTGATTTGCCCGGCGAAATGTTCCTTTGACCGCTTGATATCATCTTCGACTCGTTTGGCTCCGTCAAGCAAACGGCTGATACCGGAATTCACCGCTGCGGATGTGTGGGCAAGCCGATCGCGGTCTTCGCCCCAGTGTGTCCAGTCACGGGTTGCCCAGTCACGGATTGCCAGCGGTTGCCCAGTCACGGGTTGCCCAGTCACGGGGCGGCGCACCCTGCGAGTGACCCACCAGCAACAAGTGCTTCACTCCCGCGTCCGAGAGACTCCACTCCAACGTTTCGCGTAAAGCGTCGGCATCGAAGTCCCAGTGGAACTGCGGGATACTTAGCATAACTGCCGACTGGTCAGAGACAACCTCTGAGAGTCGATGGGTCATCAGCGGATCGCTATGAGCAATGACTAACCATTTCAGGGTAGCTTGATTGTTTTCCGACATGCTTTGTAACCTGGCTCGATTGTCGCCGTTGGTATCCGATTCAATTACTGCGAACGACATCTCTCTTTTCCAGATTTCGATTCGAGTAAAGTACGGACAGTGTTAATTGACTGGACTCGTATTGGTGGGCGAACTGTTGACTGCCTGCCACGATCCATCTTCGGCATAGCGATAGACTGTGCCTTCGTCGATGGCGATCAGGTGCAGCCAGCCGCCGGTCAACAAATCCGAGATCGCTTCGTGCTTTTCAATGACTCGCTCGATTGATCCACGCGGTGCCGCGATCACGGACTGCAATCGCATCGGCAAGTGCTGGTAGTCGTCACCGGTGTGCAATGACTGCCACGGCAACCCGGTCATCAAATCACCGCCGTTGCCCGACAGGATGCCGAATCGTCCGACGACGTTGTGAACCGTCTTGTTACCGCTGCCGAAATGACGGTTGTCCACGGTCGAAGCGTAGTACTGCATGTTGATCCAGTGCGCGACGACCATCGGCGCGGTCATGATCGTTTCCAAAACTCCACCGTCCGGATCTTGCGTGTGATCGTAACTGTGCAAGAAAGCATCGGCCATCGAGGTTCGCATGCTTCGTCAGCGACCGCGGTGCGACGATGAACGCTGCGTTGCCCGCCAAGTCCCCATTCGGGTCGGACTTCCGACCAATCGCTGGCTGCGCTCTGAACAAGTCGCTGAACGTCTTAGCTGGCCAGGATCGGCATTCGCTCTTGGCGAGTTTGCTTGCCCGCCAGCGTGGAACAGGCCGTCAATTCGTGGACGTCGCGGCGTGCGTGCGTCGGGACGTCGGCCAAGTCGAAGTACTCGATCCGGTCGGTGCGTCGTGTTGTGCAGCCCGCCGAGAAAATGCGTGTCCTCGGGAATCTCGATCCCTCGACTCGGCCAAGGCTGATCGGATGTATGGTCTGATTCAGCAACATCGCCGCCAAGCGGGCATTTGGTTCGCCCGAGTGACCGCCGCAGGCACCGCAGTCCAGTCCCGCTGCAAGCGGATTGTTCTCGGTTTGACTGGCGTGGCCGCAGAACACAACCAAGTCGCGCGAAGTCCTTGGTCAGACCGAGATTCCGCAGCATCGATTCGGCCAGTTCGACTTGGTGCGACGTCGTGATGCCCTGATGGTTCAAGCCTCGCAGCGTCGGCCCGAGCTTGTCACGGTCGCCGCTGGCCAAGCCATCGAACTCGGCGTCGTTGGCTTGGCGTCGTATCCGATCGCTCGCGCGGCAAACTTGATCCGTAGAACAGACCAGTCGTTTCGACAACACGAAAAACACCCGATGGCGGAAGTCTTGAAACTTCTTCCAGAGCGCTTCGCCAGGATCGGATCTGCTTCGCGATCGTGCGATGGCCTCCGTTTCTTGACCGGCATCGGCTGTCATGCAATCCTTCCTGCAATTGGAATTGCGGCTTCAGCAAGACGGGCACATGGCGAATTGCCGCACGTCTCGCCCATCGGCACGAACTCGATCGGCATTCCAAAGAATCCGGCAAAGCCAAACGTTTCGATCTCGTCCGGATACCGATTCAAGTGGCGACGAATTCGTTCGGATCGCACGTCGATGCAGAACACCATCTGCGCCAGCTTTGCGGGTTGCCGATTCGGATCAGCCGCATCGTTTTCGGCAATGGATAAGCATTCCAAGAGTTCGTCGCGAAACCCAATCTCGCTGGCACGCAGGCAAGTATATCGCAAAACGGAGTCATCGCCGGAAATGCCGTTGAGGCGACTGGAAAGATGCCGAGCTTTTGGCGGCCAACGAACTCCAGTTGATGCTGATCGACTTTGCATTTGCCAGCACGACATCGTATGCCAGTCGAATTGCCAGCAGACCTGCTAAGTCATCTTGTTCGACCGATGAATCGTTCTTCCAACTCGTTTGGTACTTCGCCCACGCACTCCATCCGGGAATTGAGAACGCTTGGCAAAGTAAGAATGTGGACCAGAGGACTTGCGGAACGTCCAATTGTTGCAGCGAGTGAACGATTGCGGCTTCGGGCGTGTGGGGCAGGCTGCGCAACATACTTTCGAAAACCAGATAGCCCCAAGGCCTCGATATTGCGATCACGTGTCGCGACGATTCGCCATGACTTGATACAGCGAAAGGTCCTGATAGGGGCTCGACCAAGCCGCCTGGCCGTTGTCGTAATGTGACGCACAATGCTTGGAGACTTCGTCTCGAATTGCTTCGGACCAATCCGAGTTCTATTGTGCGATGTCGCGTATTCCGCGATCGTGCGAATGTGCCGATCTTGATTCACGTGATCGTTGCCGGCTTCGTCAAGAAGATTGCGGGCGGGAAGAATCGACTGCAAGTTTTCAGCGATCTGATCGTGCCGAGAGCGATTGCTGAATGCCGGACTGCTTGCAGTTCATCGATCGCGGCTTGCAAGCTCGTCGATGCCAAATCGACCTTTTCGAAACTGGTTCAGCGTAATGCTCGATCGGCATCAGCGTTTCGCAATCCGAAAACACTTTCAAGAATGCTCGAGCGTCCAGGAACGGATCGCTCGGAGATTCCCGCATAAGGGTTGACGGCGACGTAATCCTTGAGCGGCCAAACCGGCGCGATGGTCGCGGCAACCTGCTTCATTACCTCCTCGATTTGGCGGATAACATGAGGTGGCTCGTAGGGGGGCGGAACAAATCCGCTCGCGGTTTTGTGAGCAGACATTGCTGGTTTGTGAGTGGGACCATTGCTTTGGTTCTCCGTGGGTGGTGTTTTGTTTGTACGCGACGGTTGTAACGCCTCGATATTCGCTAACTGGAAACCAAAGATCCGAAGACTCGACGCACACGCATTTTCGATATAGAAGCCGTTAGACGCATGGATGTGCCAATGTGCCAGCCACACAGGCTTGCGTTTGTCGTTCAAAACCGCATGCAGGGAGAACATCCCCGCAAAGCCGACCATGACGATCGCGGCCACGAGCCAGACCAGTGCCGGTGCTTGCGAAGCAGGCAGGCTTGCTGCGACGATTTTGTCCACGGCAACAAAGCTCGCGACATAAGCTAAACACAACCCGGCGACGACCGACATCGCGCGAACCAGTAGTTGCTGGTTTTGGGTTCGCATGACTTGACCGAACCAATAAGTCAGGGCAAGGCAAAGCACGCCGCCAAGCAGCAGACCGCCCGGTTTGATGATTGGATTGATTCCGAACAACGTGAAGGCGATGCCGAGGAATGCTACGATGATCGTTCCGGCGAAGGCTAGGTGGGTCCAAGCAACTCGGTGGCTAGTACCCTCGTCTACCGGCGCAGTCGACCGACTCGCTGATCACACTCCCGCTGCTTAAGAACGCGTGAGCTTTGTACAGCGAATGAGCCAAGATATGCAGCATCGCCGCCGAAAATGCTCCCAGCCCGCACTGCAGCATCATGAATCCCATTTGAGCGATCGTTGAATAGGCGAGCGACTTCTTGATGCTTGTCTGTGTCAGCATCACTACCGCGGCAAAACAAGCAGTCACGCCACCGACAATCGCAAGTACCGTCAATGCCCAGGGCGTCAGCGAAACCAGCGGACTCGTTCGAATGATCAGGTAGCCACCAGCATTGACGATCCCAGCGTGCATCAGTGCCGACACTGGCGTCGGTGTCTCCATCGTCTGCGGCAACCAAGTGTGAAAGGGGAACTGAGCTGACTTCGTGATCGCTCCGATCACCAACAGGAAGCCAACAGCGTTCGATCGCCGGCGTGACGGTGGCGAGCGAACCAGCCCTTGCGAACAATTCCGCAAAGTCAAGGGTTTCGAATTCGGAGTACAGAATGATGATGGCAGCACAGAGCGCGGCGTCGCCGAATCGACTGATAGTGAACTTTGCCCACGCCGCTCGTTTCGCTGCGGGTCGATGGCCGTAGTGCAGTAGTAGCTGATGCAGCCCCAGGCTCGTCATCACCCAAGCCGCCACGAACATCAGCAGGTTCCCTGAAATCACCATCAGTGAAACAGCACCGATGGTCATTGCCGTCCAACGAAAGTAGCGTCCCTGCGATTCTTCACCGTCTAAGTATCGAATCGAGTAGCGACAAACGACAAAACCGACAAAGCTGATCAGGGTCAGCATCAGACCCGCGATTCCGTCGAAATGAATCGTAAATTCGAATGGGAGCGTCGCTGAGAAGCTAGCGAGCACCGAGTGGATCGCCGAAACCTGGCCAGTTACGAGAGCGATCAGCATCGTTGCCGCCATGATGAATTGCAGGCCAACCACCATCGTCGCCAATTGGCGGATCAGTCGGATGTGAGCATTGATCCAAGCATTGGGGAGGCCAAAGAAGGCGATCAGCATGATTGGCAGCAACGCGACGCTAAGTGCTAGGGTATCATTCATCGTACGAACCTAAAATGGTGTGTTTGATGACGCGAATGGTAAAGCACGAAATGAAATGCGTATATAGAGTTTCGTACGTTTGGCTCGGATTCTTGACCGTTCGGCTGCGAAAAGTCCAAAAACAACTTAAAACTGGAGCTTAATGCATGAAAATAATTTCGTGAATTCTCCCGCGTGGTTTAATGTTACACTTGTGTTCGCAAGGATTTGTTGACGATGTGTTGGTCAGCGCCGTCAACGGCGACCTCGGGAATTGGCCCATTTTGTGATTTGTTCCGGACCCCAGATTGCCCTCGACTGATGAGTTCAACCATTAGAAAGACGAAGGCGACCGCCCAAGCCAATTCGGTTTCGGCCCCTCCCCAGCATCGCTGGACGTTTCTGACCAATCACGCCCACGTGTTGATCGCCCTGAATGCGAACCCGGATCTGGTTCTGCGCGAGGTTGCGACCGAGGTTGGCATCACGGAACGTGCGGTGCAGCGAATCGTTCAAGAGTTGGAAGCCGAGGGATTCATTCGTCGCGAAAAAGTTGGGCGCAAGAATCGCTATCAAGTGCTGGTCAAAGAACCGCTACGGCATCCGCTAGAAGCCCATCGCAACATTGGCGACTTGTTGAAACTGATCACAGGTTGAAGATCAAGCTTTGGGCAGTTTGACTTTGCTGCCTTTGTCACCTGATTTGGCGGGTGCTTCGTCGGCAACGATTGGCGGAAATCCGTTCAGCTGCCGCCAAATTTCGTAACCAAGCGGAACTCTTTTCAACAGCACCCAGCCATTGGCGCGAACACCTTGTCTTAGATATCGGTCATCAGGCCAACCGTCTTCTCTTGCGAAATGGTTGTCGGGAGTAACCACGACGCGAAAATTTCCCTGCCCATCATCGGTTGGGAATACTCGGTTAACTTTTCCGCCGAATGTGCCAACGGCGACTGAGGGCCAGCCGACGAATTGTACGGCGGGCCAACCTTCGAATTGCAAACGCACGCGATCGCCTTCGTGGATCAGCGGCATATCGTTCCCACTGACCTTCATTTCGACTGCCAATTCGTTCGCATCGGGTACGATCACAAACAGTTGGTCACCTTCCTTGACTGTATCGCTGCCGGTGACGCCGAACCACTGTTGAATGTAGCCCGATCGTGGTGCCCGAACCTCCAACCGATCTAGCTCACCACGTTTATTGCGAACGTCCATGATCTCTTTCTCGATCGTATTGATTTTCTGCATCGACTCCAACACTTTTTGGTTGGCGGTCCGGTTCTTGATGTCGATCTCCTGCATCTTTGCTTCGATTTCTTCCTCTTTCGACAGCAAAGATGCGTATGATTCCTCAACCGCGTTCTCTGCTTTCAAGACTTTTGCCATCTGGGATTCGACGGCTGCGTTGCTTGGAGAACAACTCCTCTTGGGAAACCAACCCCTTCGCGGCGACTTCTTCGGCAATCTTTAATTGATTGCGTTTGTCGTCCAGTTCGGCTTGCAAGGCGGTGACTTCATTCTTAGTCTGCTCCCACTTCTGCTTGGTTGCCTGGTACTCTTGTTTCAGTGACGAAGTCATGTTCAGGCCGGCGTTGACCTGCAGTGTGGCCGCTTGCTTGGCGACTTCAAGGCTGGACAAAGCCGCCGATTCCTTCGCCTCCAAGGAAACGATTTGCGTGTCGATCTGCATCACACCGTCGGCTGCGAATGGCGTCAGCCGCAGCAATAGCTCGCCTTTTGTTACATAGCTACCCTCGCGCAGCCCTTCTTTCACAAAACTGACGACGCCCTTGGATGGACTTCAGACAGGTTGGGGGCGTTGTTGTGGATCGAGTGCCACGACCGTACCTACGCCGCGAGCCGTTTGACGCCAAGGAACGAAGATCATGGCGATGATGGAAGCCAGCAAGGTAATGAAGGTGATTCGCGCAAAAGTGCGAACCATGTGAGTCGTCCGCACCATTTGCATCGCGGGAAAAGCATCGTTTTGAATAGCGGAAAAAGCATCGTTGTCGGCTGGCTTATGTAACATCAAAAATTCCAATGGTGGATGTCAGCTTTAAGGCTTGCGGATTGAAACTCTGGTTTCACAAAGATCGGCAATGTCGTCACGATTTGTGACGATCAACAACGTCCATGACGCCTCCGGCATTGATAATGTGCTCCATAGATCGGCAACGCGGTCCGCGTCCAGCCCGTCCAGCAGGCGATCGAGTATCAGCAGTTTTGGTTTGGCGGCAATGGCGCGGGCGATGGTCAATTGTGTAATCTGCAAATCTGTTAATGGGTGGCCGTCGGTCTGTAGTGCCGTTTCTAGTCCGTTCGGTAGTCGCATGACGGCATCGGATAAGCCAACTTCTTCCAACACCTCGCGAACCCGTTGTTGACCGATTCCTGATCGCCCCAGGTCTACGTTTTCACGAAGCGTGCCGTGGAATATTTCGACTTCGCCGGCATAGCCAATGAGTCTACCTGATCCGCTGGTCGCAGCTTCCAGGGCATCGAAATTGGCGACCTGGGCGAGACCCTCTGTCGGTTCGAGGATTCCGGCCAGTGCCTTCGCCAGATCGGAGCACCCGTCGGTGTCGTCTCCGGTGATTGCGACGGGGCTTCCAGCGGGGATGGTTGCCGCAGGAATTCTCGAATGACTCGTTGTCCGTTGAAACAACAAGTCGCTCCAGCTTACTTCGACAGGTCCATCTGGGAACTGTCCCGGTTCATACCGTCGATCGGTGGGGATATCCAGCAGGTGGCCGACCTTATCAATGCCCGCCATTAGATCGTAAAATTTCTCCAAGGATTTACCGGCATCGGCGAAGGCACCCACCACTACCGTAACTACCAGTTCACTAGCGATCAGTTGGCCGAGGGTGAGTTGCCCGTCAATGACCAGCCAGCCACCTAACGCCAGCAAAGCAGTCGATGCAATCACCTGCAATCCGACGGCGAACACGACCTGTCGAATCACCACGCGAAACTGACGCTGTCGGGCGGCGATGTAGTCGGCCGTCAATTGATTGGAACGGTCGATCGCCAATGATTCGCCACCGCCGGTCTTGAATACCGACGGCGATGCCAGCACGTCCTGCAACCAATGCGCGACCTTGTATTTTGTTCTCGACTCTTCGATCGCGGTTCGAATGCCGCCACGTCCCAGCAACCACGTGATCGAGATCATGGACATGACCAGCACGATATCGAAACCGAGCAAGAACGGATGGTAAAAGGCCAGCAAGACCAAACCGAGCAGGGTCGTCAACGCGATCGAAACACCGTCCAGCAACAAGATCGCTGTCGCTTTCTGAATCGTCATGATGTCGAATACGCGGTTCGCAAGTTCACGGGGATACTCGCCGACCAAGGATGCTTGATTGGCCCGCGGGAATCGGTGGGCTAAGTCGCCGACGATACGAACAAACTGGCGTCGTTGAATGATTTCGACAACCACCGTTTGCAACACTTTCATGACTCCCGCAAAACCTAAGCAGACGAGCAACATCAAGCCCAGCACAATCAATGGTTGCAAGTAGGTGCCCCAGCTGACGACGTTTACTAGGGACTCGACAGCCAACGGCGTTGCCAACGAGAGGACGCCGGATACGAACGCGAACAGAACAACATACCAAATGTCGTGCCGGTCGAAATTCAACAGCCCCAAGAACCGCCGCAGCGGTTTAGGGTGATCGTGACCGTGACCATCTTCTGGTGCGGCCGCAATCGAATCGCACTCCAGTTCTTTCTTGGCGACAAATGCTGTCGGCGTAGGTTCCTTGGCAAGCATTTTGTCAAGCTCGCGACGTCCGATCACCAGGTTCTCAATGCTGTCGGTGACGACCGTTGCTTCGATTTTTCGCCCGACAGCTTTCTGAAGGACGACAAACATCTGATCGTCGTACGCCAGAATGATCGGAAATCCTTCGCGCACCAATTCGATTGCTCTTTCGGCCGCTTGAAAACGCGTTTGCTTTAGAAAAATTCCCGACTGTTGAGCGCTAACCCGCAGCACATCCCAAATGCTCGCTTCCGTTCCTTGCATTGAATCAAAAGCATGGACGTCTGAGCGATCAACGGTGATGCCCAAAGAGACCCCAACTTGGGTAAGGACCTGTAGGATCTGCTGTTCGCTCAGCGGCGCTCGGTCTCGTTCATCGTTATTCCCATTGTCGGATTGATTCATCGTGGCGTTTTGCTAAATGGTTGGATGCTCCACCGTTCGCGGCTACGTCGCCGTGTCGCAGCACCCGGATTGTCGACAATACCGTTGGCACATTTCCAGTCGTTGCGATTTCAACCGCTGGTCCGCATACCGGCCGCAACGCCGTTGATCGACAAGCGGGTCAAATGTCGTAATTCCTCCGATTCCTGTTGACCAAGGCCGTCCACGCGACCGCGGCGGAGCAATTCGACTTGGATCAGATTCAATGGATCGATGAAACGGTTGCGCACGCGGATCGATTCCTTTAGCCAGGGTGTACCGTCCAGCAGTTCGGCTCGACCAGTCAACTGGATCACGACTCGACGTGCCTCTCGAAACTCAGCTTCGATCATCTTTGCGATCGACTTCAGTGACGGTTGCTGGTCGGTCAGCTTGGCATATTGTTCGGCGATCTGCATGTCAGACTTGGCCAATGCCAGTTCCGCGTTTTCGATCAGCGCTCGAAAGAAGGGCCAGTCCTTGTACATCTCGTGCAGTATTCCATTGTGTTCGCGATCTTCGATCAGCGGCTTCAGTGCCGCCCCCAAACCATACCACGCCGGCAACAAACAGCGCGACTGTGTCCAGGAGAATACCCATGGGATAGCACGTAAATCACCCAGCCCGCCACCCGGTTTTCGGCGAGAGGGTCGTGATCCGATCGGCAATTGTTCAATTTCCGAAATCGGCGTCGCCTGACGAAAGTAGTCGACAAAGCCCGATTGCTCCAACAAGTTGCGGTATTGCAAATAGGAAGCCTGGGAAACTTCATTCATGGTTGCGACCCACTGATCCGGGGTTGCTTCCGCCGAATCGCCGGCGGCCAACAATGACGACCAGACCACTTGCTCGAGGTGCCGATGCGCGATCGCGGGATCATCGTATCGATCAGCCAAGACTTCGCCCTGTTCGGTTAAACGCAGCGATCCGGCAAACGTGCCATACGGCAACGAAAGAATGCTGCGCGCGGTCGGTCCACCGCCCCGGCCGAGCGACCCGCCGCGTCCATGGAAAAATGTCAGTTCAACACCATGACGATCGGCCACCTCGACCAACTGTTGTTGCGCCCGATACAAAGACCAGCAAGCCGACAAATAGCCGCCATCTTTGGTGCTGTCGGAGTAACCGAGCATGATGATTTGATGGTCACCATGAGCGCGCAAGTATTCCCGGTAGGCCGGAATTTGGAACATTCCCGACAGAATCTCCGGACCAGCTCGGAGGTCGTCAATGGTTTCCAATAGTGGCACGATCGGCGGCCCGATGGCGTTCGCAGCTTTTTGATCCGCGAGCTCCGCAGTGTTTGTGGACAACCACAAAACGGCCAACACATCACTTGGCGCGGCTGTCATGCTGATCACGTGGGCGCCGATTGCCGAGCGTGAGAATTGCTCCGCCACTCGGTGCAATGTTCGGAACATGGACAGCGTTTCACGCACCATCGGTGATGCTTCTTCGTCGGCAATCGTCAATCGTTGTCCGAGCGACTCGGTCAGAACTGCGACTCGTTCGGCTTCGCCGATCGCTTCATAGTTGTCGCAAAGCTGCGTTTGCCGAAGAATCTCGTCGATTACCTGGGTGTAGACCTTAGCGTTTTGTCGCACGTCCAGTCGCGCCAGGTGAAATCCAAACGTATCGATTTGCGATTGCCATGCCCGCAGTTCCCGCATTGTGAATTTTGCGGCTGGGGTGCCTTCCAACGCGGAGACCAAAACGTTGACGTCAGCGGCTAACTCGCATGCCGAACCGTAGGCGTTGTCGGTTGCCGTGTCATTCTGTTCACCGGATCCTGCTTCGTCGTGCAGCGTCAACCGTTGCGTATTTTCCAGCCGCCATCGAATCGTTGATAACCAACGGCGACAGAGTTCGTCTGGTGGTAGCGACGACAGGCGGTCAACCAGTTCCGGATACTGCGAAGTTGCGGTCGAGATACTCTGCTCGAGTTTGGCTGAAACCTGAGTCTGGCGAGCGGAAATACTCAATGAATCGAAAAGTGCGTCGCACGTATTCAGGTGAAACTTGATTGCTTCGCGGCGCAGCCAAACAATGGTTTCGGCAGTGATTTCCGCCGTCACACCGGGATGTCCGTCGCGGTCACCACCGATCCATGAACCAAACGTCACGCAGGGCCGTTGTGGCTTGACATCGTCATAGTTTTCTTCAACGGCGCGGCGAAGTTCTTCGGCAATTCGCGGCATTTCCTCCCACAATACGGGCTTGATGGAAAGTCCGCGACCGACCTCCTGCATCACCGTCGGACGCCACGGACGAATGAAATCGGTTTGCCATAGCTTTGCGATTTCGCTCCGCAGACTTTGCTCCGTGCGGTCACGATGCTCGGGTAGCGGATCGCCCTCTAGCTGAGTCATCAAGCGGCGAATCGCGGTCAGTTTGCTGCGGACCGATTTGCGTTTCGCGTCCGTCGGATGCGCGGTGAAGACAAGTTCGATTTGCAAGCGGTCCAAAATCGCCTGCACATCAGCGGAGGATTTCCCAGCTTCCTTCAACTCCAGAATCGCATCGCGAATCGACTCGCTCCGCGGTTGAGGGTATGCGTTGCGCGCCCGCTGGCCGAGAACGGTGACGCGGCGTCGGTCTTCGACGACATTCAGCAGGTCCAAGAACATCGTAAAAGCGCGCGTTAACATTCGTATCTGCTCGCTGTCTAAGCTAGCGATTCGATCGACCATTCGCTGCTCCGAATGATCGCGCCCCATTCGACGATCCCAGGCGAGTTTCCGGAGTTCCTCGACGATCGCAAAGGCCTCCTCTCCTGCGAATTCGCGAATCGTGTCACCCAGGATGGCTCCCAGGAAACCAATTTCACTTCGAAGTTCGGGTTCCAATACAGTTGACATTCGGTCGATTCCCTTTGCCGCCTTAGTGATGATAGCAAAATTGCCGTTGGTTGATTGATTGCAGATTAGCGTAGCAGGGGGCGTGAAGGATCAATGGGTAGCGTCATTTCAATTGCCCTGGCCACCGCGCGGCCAACCCGATCCGTGGTTCGCGCGATGCAGTCGGCCATGTCGGCATCTCGCCCGGCGACCATGACATCGTCTGCTCGATGGAGCGTGACAAACACGCGGCAGGCCTTTTCCAAACTTCCCCGTGGCCCGTGCTCCTCAAAGACGGTCATCTGGACCCGCGCAATTCGAGAGTCAAAGCGGGACAGCGCGAAGCGCAACCTTCTTTCCGCCATTTGACGCAATTCGTCATCCAGTAGCTTGCTGCGATCAGTGATCGAGATGGACATATCGTTCCGTCAATATTTGCGAACCAAGAACCTAACCTTATTTAGAATACGGCAGATCCATATACTTAGACAAATAGAAATCTTGGTTTCAGAACTTTCAAAAATACTAAGCGATAGCTGAAATGGTCGATTGGCTGAATTACCACCATTTGCTGTACTTTTGGATGGTCGCCAAAGAGGGCGGGATCACACCTGCGGCCGAGGTTCTGCACCTTTCGCAGCCAACGCTCAGCACCCAGATCAAGAAGCTGGAGCAATCGATGGGCGTGAAACTGTTCGATCGAAAAGGCCGCGCGATGTTGCTGACCGATACTGGTCAGACCGTGTTTCGTTATGCCGATGAAATTTTCAGTTTGGGACGTCAGCTGACCGACGCGGTCCAGGGACGACCGGCCCAAGACACCTTGCGTCTATTGGTCGGCGTTCCAGATGTACTTCCCAAGCTTGTGATCTACCAGCTTCTGAAACCGGCCTTGGAGCTGCAGGAAAGTGTGAAGCTGATCTGTTACGAAGGCAAACTGAAAGACTTGCTGAGCGATCTTGCCTTGCATCGACTGGACATTGTCCTTGCCGATTCACCACTGACTCCTCAGGTCAATGTGAAGGCGTTCAATCATCTATTAGGTCAGTGCAGCGTGAGTGTTCTCGGCACTGCAGATCTGGCAAAACGATTCCGACGCCAGTTTCCGAAGTCGCTGACGGGCGCGCCAATGCTGTTACCCACACAGAACACCACGTTGCGTCGTGCGCTTGAACAATGGTTTGACGAACAGGGAATTCGCCCTGATGTGATTCACGAATTCGAAGACAGTGCTGTCTTGAAGGTGTTTGGACAGGCCGGTGAAGGCTTGATTGTCGTTCCCACGACGGTTGCCGAAGAGGTTTGCCGACAGTATTCGCTGAAGCTGGTAGGCCGCTTGGACGATATCACCGAGCGGTTTTACGCCATTTCCGTAGAACGGCGTCTGAAGCACCCCGCCGTAATCGCGATCTCTGAGGCAGCTCGCACAAACTTGTTCGCCGCGAGTAGCGGACAATGAACGTTCACAAGAATGGTGCAAGTACAGCATCTCGACTCGGAAGTTGCGTTTGTGGGGGCGAGCCTCGATGGACGGAGGCTTGTCCCAGCGAATGAGTGTATGGACTAGCGAATGACGATATTGACCAGTCAGAAAACATGCGGGTAAGGCCCCGGCTTATCTGTCGGTCCAAGACTCTAGGCGAGCGAAAGCGATCTTGCGGGAATCGAAAAACCGCTACACTAAACGCTCGCACAACAGGAGTAAAACATGGGTTCGTCTATTTCTCGCCGGATTTTTTTCGGCGCGGCTGCCGTGGGCGTAGGTGCGGCTGCAATGCCGACACTGGCTCATGCTGCCCGGCAGCAATCAACCGCGGTACCGCTGCCGTTGGATCGACCGATTCCGATTGACGATCTGCCAACGCCGGCGTTGTTGATCGATCTAGAGCGAATGGAGCGGAATCTTGGCAAGATGGCCGAGGACGCAAGAAAGATGAATGTCGGCCTGCGGCCGCATGCCAAGACGCACAAATGCCCAATCATCGCAAAGATGCAAATGGACTTGGGTGCTGTCGGGATTTGTGCTGCCAAGGTCAGTGAAGCAGAGGTGATGCTGGCGGCGGGCGTCGACAAGGTGCTGATCACGTCGCCTGTCGTCACAAAAGAAAAGATTTCAAGAGTGATCGATCTGGCCAAGCAGTCGCCTGGGATTCAAATGGTCGTCGACAACGCAAAAACGATCGACGACTTTAACGCCGCAGCCAAGGAAGCTGGAATCACGTTGCGAGTGATTTTGGACTTGGATACCGGTACGAAGCGAACCGGAGTCGCCACAGGTGCTCCCGCCCTGGCGTTGGCCCAGCAGATCGACAAGGCAGACTCGTTGCAGTTCGACGGCTTGCAAAACTATGCGGGTCATTTGATGCATTTGGTCGGTCACGACGTACGTAAAAAGCTTTCGATCGAAACCGCTGCTCGCGCCATCGAAACGAAAGCGATGATCGAAAAGTCGGGGATCAAGGTTGACGTGCTCAGTGGTGGCGGTACAGGGACGTTTGATATTGACGGAGCGATCGATCAGGTGACGGATCTGCAAGTCGGTTCGTACTTGTTTATGGATGTTCAATATCGCAAGATTGGCGACGTCGATAGCGAAGTCTTTGACTACTTTGACCCGTCACTATTTGTTTTGGTGACCGCGATCAGTCAACCCGTTCCGGAACGAATTACGGTAGATGGCGGCTATAAAGCTTTTGCCTCTGATGATGCTTTGCCGGAGTTCCGAGACATCACAGGCGTCACTTATCGTTGGGGCGGTGACGAACACGGCATCATCCTGCTGGACGATCCGTCGCGAGAGATGAAGCTGGGTGACAAGATGCAAGTCATGGCATCGCACTGCGATCCGACGGTGAATCTTTACGACTACTACCATCCAGTACGGAACGGTCAGGTCGAAGAACTATGGCCGATCGCAGCGCGAGGCCGCTCGCAATGATTCCCCCAGCTTCGCGATAAGTGCGGTCACTATCGAACTAGTTTTGCAGACGAGAAATGATATGAGTCGAACCAACGTTACACGTCGAACGTTTCTAGCCGGGGCTGCAACTGCGATCGGCGCATCTGGATTTCGCTACGGATTCGCGCAGCAGGCCGAGCCAAAGTCATGGACGAATTGGTCTGGATCTGTAACGTTTTCGCCTCAATCGATTGCGGCACCGGTTCAGGAACAGGGCATCATCGATCTGATTCGCCAGGCGGCCAGCAGTAACCAAATGGTTCGCGTCGCGGCCAGTGGTCATTCGTTTGTTCCCGTCTGTGAATCTAGCGGTACTTTGCTGAAGCTGGACGGACTGAAAGGAATGATCTCACATGATAGTGATGCGAAGACCGCCACGTTTTGGTCTGGGACCAAGATCTTTGAAATGGGTGATCCCCTGCACAAAGTCGGTTTGGCGATGGAGAATTTGGGCGACATTGATCGTCAAGCGATTGCCGGCGCCGTCAGCACAGGCACGCATGGAACCGGAAAAGGAATCGGCAGCATTTCGACACAGGTCTTGGCATTACGATTGGTCACCGCCAACGGCGATGTGATTGAATGTTCCGCTGAGGAGAACCCCGAGATTCTGAAAGCCGCCCAAGTTTCACTCGGTTCTCTCGGTATCATCACGCAAATCACCTTGCAGTGTTTGCCAGCCTATAACTTGCACGAGAAACAGTGGGAAGTTTCCTTTGACCAGTGCATGAGCGACCTGGACCGGCATATCGCTGACAACAGACACTTCGAATTTTTTTGGCGTCCACAGCTTGATGTGTGTTCGATGAAGTCGCTGAATCCAACCAAGGAGGCGCCAGCGACCTTCCCGATCGTGAAGGCGAACGAATCAATATGAGTCATCGGATCTTTCCATCCGAACGCAACAACAAGTTTAACGAGATTGAATTCGCAGTTCCTGAAGAACGGGGCGTCGATTGCCTGAAGGAGCTGCGCGAGCTGATGCTCACGAAGCATACAGATATCACGTGGCCACTCGAGTATCGGACACTGGCCGCGGATCAAACCTTGATTGGTCCGCCTAGTGGACGAGAGACGATCGCAATCTCGGCGCACCAGGCGGCGGAAAAACCCCAACAGGCATTCTTTGCCGATGTCGAAGCAATCTTTCGTAACCATCAGGGACGTCCCCACTGGGGAAAAATGCACACTCACGACGCCGAAGAACTAGCCAACCTGTATCCCAACTGGGACCAATTCCACAGCATCCGTCGTAAACTGGATCCGCAGGGACGCTTCATGAACGACTATCTACGCAAGATCTTTCCGGCTTGAGTCCGGGCATTGATCAGTCGCTGGTAGACAGTCATTCATCGATTGTTGAGCGGAAACGTTTACATGCGATTCGCGAATTGACGTCGACTCAATCGTCCAGCCAGTGGTATAGGCAGGCTGCGTAGTTCTGGAATGTTTCAGTTGAGTTGCCTAGGTCCCTGCTATGTCGCCTGTCCATGGATCGGATATCGCTCACGCGATTTTCTTGCGAATTGGTATTCTTGTTCTAATCGTTGTTGCATCGGGATGCGGACGCAGTCGGTCCAAGTCTGAATCGGTACAGGCGACGCAAGCTGAAGCAACCACCTCGAGTATCGCGCCGGAACCAACAGAGGATCTGCCCGATCATGCGACAGCGGTGATCATGGAGGAATCGGACGATGTGTTGTCCCCCGGCGAGCTCATGCACGATGCGGAGATTCAAGAGGAGTTTGAATCGGAAGCATTGGCAATGGCCGCTGAGCCCGCTGCCGTCAACGATCCTGCGAATGCCTTTGCGCCACTCGCCCCGACATCTGCTGATGCTGTTGCCAACGCTCCGACGGCAAGGCGACCGGCACCGACAGCGACGCCTACTTTGCAAGGCACGCAAGCCGCACGAATTGCCGGCATGCAAAATGCGCGTGCAAAAGCCAAGCGGGCTACCAGTGCACGCCTGCAGTCCAAGTCAGCGACGGCACTTCAAGAACGTTCGGCCGCCACGGCTGCAGATCGGTTCGACGCAAACCGAGCGGGTACTGCCAGCGCTGGATCAGCCGCTTTCAACTCGATTAGCGTGGAGGCTTCGATCAGTGGCGCAGCTCCAGAAATCTCGGAACCGGAACCAACGGCAGATCGGGCAAGGCTGCAGGATGAAACGGCGACGTCTCCAACACCAACGAATCTACCAGCCGGATCAACCCTAAACGAACGCGATGGATACACAACCGTCCCGGTGTACTACGCGACTGATCGTAGCAAGAACCATCTTCCCCTTTCAGCCTACGAAGTCACTGGTGACAAACAACTGCTGACGACGCTTGGTATCGGCTGTCTGCTATCGATAGCGATCTCTGCTGTTTGCGGATTGCGGGGCAGAACTTGGCTTGCGGCAACATCGTCCGCAGTGGCTTGCCTTACCGGAGCGCTCGCCATCGTCTGTGTCAGCGCGGGCGGTGCAACCATTGAAAAACATGGCGTCACTTACACTGGCGACCGGGGTACCCTTACCCGCGGGATTTGTGAAGTTACTGTTCCGAAGTTGCATCGATCAGGCATTGTCGAGCGTCCCAGTATGCTACGACTGGAGTTCCGCGAAGACCAACAGAAGCACATTGTGTTGACCAGTGCGATGGAACTCAGTGAGGATGAATTTCATGCGCGTCTAGCGGAAAGTATCACGGATTCACCCGAGCAAGATCTGTTGGTCTTCATTCACGGATACAACGTCAACTTTCCGTCAGCAGTACGTCGGACTGCTCAGATCGCGGTTGATCTACCTTTCGAAGGCGTTCCTGTTTGTTACACATGGCCAAGTCAGGGAGCTTTGCTTGGTTACTCAGTTGACGAAACAAACGCCGAATGGACGACGACTCATTTGAAACAGTTTCTGTTGGAATTGGTTGAAGAAACAGGCGCCAAATCGATCAACGTCATCGCACATAGTATGGGCAATCGCCCGATGACTGCCGCGATGGAACAAATCAGTTGGCAAATGGATAGCGATGCTCGCGCACCGTTTGATCGAATCGTTCTGGCTGCCCCTGACGTCGATGCTGATCGATTTCGTCGCGATCTTGGCCCGTCATTGTCACGGGTGGCGAATCATGTGACGCTCTATGCATCGTCGGATGACCAGGCGTTGATCGCTTCCAAGCAGGTGCATGGCTACCCACGAGCTGGCGAGAGCGGAGATCATGTTGTTGTTGTACCAGGTGTTGAAACGATCGACGTTAGTGGCATCGACCTGAGTTTGCTTGGTCACAGCTACTATGGCGACAGCGAGTCGATGCTTCGCGACCTCTACGAAGTCGTGCGTTCCCGATTGTCCGCACCTCAGCGGCCATCGCTGATTACTCGTCAGCAAGGCGAGTTGGTTTACTGGCAACTTGCCCTACAGAATTCAGAGTCAACGACACGTTGATCGCTCGTTACCGTGTTGTAGCGCTACCGTGTTGTAAAGCTGCGAGCGGTTTCACGGACCAACCACGACTGGTCGTCATTGCGGGAACGCGGTCGGTGGGGCGTCTTGGTAGCCCTCTCCGTCGAGCGACTCCATGAATTTCACCAACTGATTGACTTGCTCTTCGCTCAAATCCAATCTCTCGGCAAAGCGGCGGTCGATTTTTCGATCCAGGTGGGGATTCGGCGTGCCACCTTTGCTGTACAGCTCGACGACTTCAGCCAAAGTCTTGACCGACCCATCGTGCATGTAAGGTGCGCAGCTTGCTGACGTCACGCAATCCGGGTGTCTTGAAAGCACCCTTGTCCTTTTCTGCTTTGGTAACTTCGTAGCGGCCCAAGTCGGCAAACTCATTTTTCTCTGGATCCCAACCGACGCCCAGATTGTGGAAGTCGCCATCGGTTAGATTCGGACCTTTGTGGCAGTTGTTGCAAAAGGCGTCACCGAAAAAGAGTCGGCGTCCTTTTTGCGCAGCCTTCGAAAGTGCCGACCGATCCCCGGCAACGTATCGATCCCACGCGGAATTGCCGCTCATCCGTGTTCGTTCATAGTCGGCAATTGCCTTGGTGATGCGATCGATCGTGACCTCAGCCGAACCGAACGCTTCGTCAAAGTATTTCGCATAGCCTTTGATTGCGGCAACTTTGCCGACGACCTCTTGATGATCCTTTATGCCCATTTCAATCGGGTTGATGATCGGGCCGCCCGCTTGTTCCTCCAGCGACCCAGCACGTCCGTCCCAGAAGAAGTGGGGCAACGGCGCCCAGGCCATATTGGTAATGAAAGGGGCTTTCCGTCCTCCCTTTTGTCCCTTGATGCCGGTGGAAACTGACGTCGGTTCAGAAAACGCATTTTCCGGCCGATGACAGGTCGCGCAGGAGATTGTGTTGTCGGCGGATAGTCGCTTGTCAAAGAACAACCACCGGCCTAGCCGAACGCGCTGCGGCGTGGGTGGATCTTCCAGGTCGGTAAGCGTGGCAGGCGGATTCTCGGCTCCGCCGATACCCAACGGAGGTTCGGGAATAGGAACGATCGGGTTAGCCGTCTCCAATGGTCCAGCATCTTGGCCCGGCAAATGGTTCCCCAAGAACGACGCACCAATCAGGAAGGATGTCAAAGTTAGTACCCTGACGATTTCGTTCCATTTTGATCGCAAGCGTCTCATGTTAGCTCTCCTGATGGTTTCTCTCGCACGAATTAGCATCGCCATTGTAATGCCTTTGGGGGACGCTTGGGCCGCAGCGACGAATCAAACGCCAGTGTTGGGGTTCGAACACTAGGTTGTTCGACTCAAGCTCCGGGAGCCATTGATCTGTCATCGCGAGACGTCATGGTCGCTATGGTCGCTTGCCCAAATAGGGCATCATCTTTTCACCTTTGAAGGGCAACAGATCGGGAATGACTTTAATATCGGTCGTCGCCTTGAGCGGATACTTGCCGCCGCTGTCAAAGACAAACTCGACCATGAAGGCAGTGAATCCTTTTTGCGGTTGCTCCACCTTTCCGATCCATTTTCCATCGGCGTTCGCAGTGATCGGCGTACTCGTCCAAGCGGCCCCAATTGTGTCGAGTCGAAAATCCCTGGCTTCCTCGTTGCTTGCCTGCCACAAATTGACGGCAATTGGCTTCACGCTCGCTTCGGCTTCGATCGACCCATCGTCGCGAATCACCCATGAATATTTGGGTCAATCGCGCTGGTGAATCAGCGAATCGTAGAATGCGATCATGCTTTCGCGGGCGTCGCTGCCGGCCAGGTTGTGCTTCGCGTTTGGTACATAACGAAGCAACTTTTCATCTGGAAGATTCAAGAAATAGTATTGCGAATTGTCGGGCAGAAAATACTGGTCACCCGATGCATTGATCACGTATTTGGGAATCTTCATCCGTTCACGATGCCGATACTGAAAAGGATCTTCGATCTGTAGCACGGCGGCGAATTCGGGCGAGCCGAGCTTGTGTGGGTAGAGACCGTGTCGAACGTAGTCGCCTAGCGACGGTGAAAAGAAACCGTAGGCCTCGTAGTGATGCCGCGTGATTGCCTCGGTATTCAACGCATCGATCACCAGTGGCATCATGCCGATCACCCGCTGGTCAACAAGGCCGACCAGCCAGGTGGTCCAACCACGCTTGGAAGCACCGGCAATGACGAACTGGTCGATCTTGATTTCTCCAGCCTGATTCGTCGCCATAAACTCCTGGATGGCATCCATTGCTTTGACGCCACTCTTGACCATTGGCAAGCGAACCAGCCAAGTTTCATCTCCAGTCATCATGTATTTGACTCGACTGTAGGCGATCAAATCGTCTTCCTGTCGAGCGTGCCGCTTAGAATCGGCAAAGCTGAGTGATTGATTTGGCACCATCCGTAGGTCGGCGACAACGGTGCCTGTTTCGAACGCCATCTTTAGCGACCGAGCATCGACCTCGCTCGGGTGGATCGTCACCGTTCTTGCCATGCGTGATATACAACAACGCCGTATTCGCCTTCACTTCATCAGGCTTGATGACCGTCAGCCAATGTTTCCAAACTGGACGATCGACCTCGGCTGAGGTACGCCAAGTCTGTGAAGTCAAATCAATCACATAGCCGGTGTAGCCATCGCCATCGATTGTTTTTGCCAAACTCCAAGCATAAGAATCATCCGGCGCAGCAACATACCGGTCGAGTGCGGTTTGCTGAGTCTGCGTCTGAACTGGCTTGCGGTCTTGTGCCTCTGCCCTACATACAAACAAGCCAACGAGAATCGATGTCGCAAGGATCGTTGCTGAGCGGTGAAATCGCTTTTGCATGGGAATCTCCGGTGAAAACAAGACCAGTACCCTATAGAAAGTGTAACGGCGTTGGAATCGGCATGTTGTGTCTGAGCGCTAACCAGCGAATTTCTGGGATGCACCGATACCAAACGAACCATCGACCGATGGTTTACAATGATCGGTTGCCCCACCCCATGATTCAACTCGGTATCAAATGTTAACCAGTCCCGTGAACGTTCCGATCTGGATGATCGCCGGCTTGGCGATTCTGTCGGTGTTGTTTCTGGTCGACCGAATCTTTGTTCCCAGCGTTCGCTGGATGATCCGCCGCAAAGTGAATCGCGTGATCACCGAGATCAACGAACACTTGCGATTTGAAATTCGGCCGTTTCAGCTAACCAAGCGAAAAGTTTTAATCGATCGGCTGGTTTATGATCCGAAGGTTGCCGAAGCGGTCGAGGCCCATGTTGAACAGACCGGCATGCCGCGTGAAGTGGCCATGGAAGAGGTGCGTGGTTATGCGAAAGAGATCGTGCCCGCCTTCAATGCTTACGTCTACTATCGTTGGATCTATCACTTGTGCCGCTACGTTTGCCGGTTGCTGTATCGCGTTCGAGTCGGAGTTGCTGACGAAGATGAACTCCGCTCAATCGATCGCAAGGCAACGGTTGTCTTCGTGATGAACCATCGCAGCAATTTTGATTATTTGCTGGTGGCGTACTTGGCATCCAAACAGACGACACTTTCGTATGCTGCCGGCGAGTGGGCCAAGGTTTTTGTGTTGCAGTCGTTGATCCGCGCGATGGGGGCATTTTTCGTCCGGCGTGATTCCGGAAACCGACTGTACCGCAGCGTCCTGGAGCGATACGTGCACATGGCGACCAGAGAAGGCGTTTGCCAGGCGGTCTTTCCAGAAGGTGGGTTGACCAAAACGGGTTCGCTATCGCCGCCAAAACTAGGCTTCATTGACTACATGTTGCGTGGTTTTGATGTCAACAAAGATCGTGATGTCATCTTTTTGCCTGTTGGAATCAACTACGACAGGGTCGTCGAAGATCAAGTGCAAATCGATGCCGGACACGGACAAAAAGTTGATCGATCGATTTGGAATTTGTCCAAGACTGCTATGCGATTCTTGTTGACAAACTTCACGAAGCGCAAAGATCGACGAAGGGATCTGTTTGGCTACGCCAGCGTTAACTTCGGACACACGATTTCAGCCAAACAGTTTGCCGATCGCCTGGGAATCAACTTTATCGACTTGGACAAGGAAACGCGGTTCAACTATACCGCCATGCTTGCCCAGAAACTGATGAACGGAATCGGCTATGTGACGCCCATCTTGCCGGTGCCGCTAATGGCACAAGCCTTCCGACGTAGCCATAAGCCTTGTCTGTCAGAATTGGATGTAATCTCGGCGGTGCATGACTTGATCGACCAGTTGATCGAGATGGGGGCACCGCTGAATGATTCCGAAAAGCCCGCGAAAAAGACGATGCAAAAGTCGTTGGCGTTGATGGTTCACCACGGGCTGCTGCAACCGGTCGCGGGTGGCTACGAAATGGTAGCTGAATCAAAAGAATTGCTGGACTACTACGCGAATTCGATCGAACATTGGTTTGGCGGAGTCGATCACATCGATCCACTGCAACATCGCATCGTCAGTTCGGCTAATACAGTCGCCTGAGCTGCTGGAATGCCGTATGAGATTCGTCAACTGAGAATGTCGTGGACGACGCGACCGCCGACATCGGTCAGCGTCTCTTCGCGGCCTTGGTGGAAATACGAGAGCGTTTCATGATCAAGACCCATGATGTGCAGGATGGTCGCGTGCAGATCATGCAGATGAATCTTATTGGCAACCGCCTGAAAGCCGAATTCATCCGTTTCGCCGTACGTCACTCCACCTTTGACACCTCCGCCGGCCAACCACATGCTGAAACCGTACGGATTATGATTTCGGCCCGGTGCGTCCTTGCCTTCGCTAAACGGCATCCGTCCGAATTCTCCCCCCCAAACTACGAGCGTGTCATCCAACAAACCTCGTTGTTCCAGATCCGTTAGCAGTGCAGCGATGGGACGGTCAACTTCCGATCCGTGGCGGCCGTGATTCTTTTCGATGCTTTCATGTGCGTCCCAGGTTTCTTCCAGGTGACCGCCACCGGAATAGAGTTGAATGAAACGAACGCCACGTTCGACCAAGTCGTCGCGCGATCAAACAATTGCGACCATATTCATCGGTGGGACTTTTTCCAACGCCATACATTCGCAACGTCTCGCTCCGACTCTTGGGCCAGGTCCACCGCGTCGGGAGTTGCCGCTTGCATGCGATAGGCAAGTTCATAGCTGTTGATACGCGCCGCAAGCTCTTGCCCATCAGGACGCTGATCCAAATGCTGTTGATTGATCTTTGCCAACAGGTCCAATTGCTCACGCTGGGCGGCCGCCGATACGTGTGGTGGTCCTTTCAAGTCAAGGATCGGATCGCCGACTGGCCGAAACAACGTCCCCGAATAAGTTGCCGGCATGAATCCGCTAGACCAGTTCGGTTGTCCACTGATCGGTCCACCCCGTTTGTCCAAGATCACGACGTAGCCTGGCAAATCTTCGTTCTCAGTGCCGAGCCCATAGACCGCCCAGCTCCCTAGCGAAGGACGACCGATCAACGTTTTCCCAGTGTTCATCGCAACCAGGGCCGAACCATGTGCATGGCTGTCCGTATGGCACGAATTCAAAACACATAACTTGTCGGCATGCTTGCGAACGTTCGGAAAGTAATCAGATACCAACAAACCGCTTTCACCACCCGGTCTAAACTTTCGCCAGGCCGGTGTAAGAAAACCAACCTTTCTGCCGCCCGAATTGATGTACTCTTTGTCAGCCGGTAGCTGCTTTCCCGCATACTTTGCCAATTCGGGTTTGTAGTCGAACGTGTCAACCTGAGAAGGTGCCCCGTTCATCATCAAGAAAATGCATGATTTCGCGCGCGGCTTCAGCGGTGGTGTTTTCGCCGCCAGCGGATTCACGGACGCTTCGTCAGCATAGAGCTGGTTTGCAAAAAAACGATCATCGGCAAGTAGACCTGAAAGTGCCACGCCCGCAAAACCCGCGCCCATCTGCCAGACCAGTTCACGGCGAGTTTGTCGGCAAGGAAATAGGGGTTTAAGTGACATATTGGAACCAACGAAAGGTCAATCGATATAAATGAATTCGTTTGAGTTCAACAGGACGTGGCACAGCGATGCCAACGCAAAAACTTTGGCAGTGAGCGGCGGATGCTGATTGGTGCGTGATTCGTGGAGCGCGATGCCGTATCTTGCGGCAATCTTCATTTCAACGGCGCGCTGCTCCGAGTCCGAAAGCGCGAGATTGTAAATGCGAAGTTCAGCGATGCCGCCATTCCAGAATTCGCCGTTGATGTTTCCCTGTTGCCCAATCACCCAAGGGCCATCCAACTTTCGGGTCGAAAGGGGCATCGATTGCGAACGGAGCATCCTTCCGTTTCGGAAGACCGCGGAACGGTCGTATCCATTGACCGCCGCGATCAGGAATGGTTCTCGCGGTTGATCGATCTGTCCGGCCTCCGCAAACGCATCGCTGAAGCGAACCGTGTTCTTGCCGGTTAGACCTAGAAACATCGAAGTCCCAACATTGTTCTCGGAATTCCAGTTCGAAACAATTGCGCGGTGGCCAGATGTCCGTTCATCATTAACGACGGCGATGATCGTGCAGCTTTGATCTTCGATTGGTTGACCGCCTAGCGAAAGAAATTGGCCGCCTGAAAATTCAATGATTGGTTTTCCGCCAAATCCGCTGCTGCGAAGAGTCGGACGGGCCACCGGATTGGACTGAGTGGCATCGTGCCCGTTGGTGACAAGATTCGTCACAGAGATAACTCGGTCACTCTTTTCTTCGGTAACTGCTTGATCTGCGCAGGTGTACCACAAGCGATGGGTGGGACGAATGGATGGAAGCTTCATCTTGAACCTTCGCATCCGTTTCTTGGTCGGAAAATGACTTCCGTTGAACCAGCAAATGTCTGCTTGCCAGTTCCTGCTCCTGTGCGGTTGGTTTCCGCCTCAGAACACTCAGCCAAGCGAGGCGAATTTGTTCGGTCTCGACCTTTTCGCCAGCTAGGATTGTCGCAGCAAGCTGCTGGCTACGCTGGTGAATGAAGGCGTTATTTAGCAGTGCAAGTGCCTGGGTGGGTACAGTGGTCACGTTTCGCTGACCACACGATCCCGTCGGATCGCAAAGATCAAAAGTCGACATCATTGGCGGCAGTAAACCACGTTTTAAGTACATGTACAGGCTGCGCCGCAGCTGCTGTTTTCGTGGTGACGCTTGATACGCAGCAGACTTTTTTGACAAGCCTTCCAACGCCTCTGGTGCAATCATCGGCTTAAAAGCTTCGCCGCCAACTGTCAGATCAAGTTCACCCGTTGCAGCCAAGATCGAATCACGCAGCGCTTCGGCATCCAATCGTCGCCGCAGCGCATGCCCCCACCAGCGGTTCGAGGGATCCTGTTGCTGATAACTCTGGTAGTCAGAACGTAAGGATGATTGTTGCCAGGTTCGCGAGGTCAGAATCAGTTTGTGAATCGGTTTGCTGTACCCGCCGTTCTGCATGAATTCGGCGGCCAACCAGTCCAACAATTGCGGATGCGTCGGCGGATCAGCCAGAAACCCAAAATTGTTTGGTGTACGAACAATCCCGGCCCCAAAGTGATGTTGCCACAATCGATTGACAAATACTCGCGCAGAAAGTGGGTTGGCTCGATCCGCAATCCAGCGGGCCAGTTGCAAACGACGATGCGTCGTCTTTGAACCGGGCGTTGGCGGGTCAAAGGACCGTTCCAATCCAGGAACCACCGCAAGCGAGGCCGGAATGACTTCGTGCAGCGGATCGGCTCGTTCACCATTCTTCAGTAGATGGATCGGTGCCGGATCCGCCGATAGATCGGTCCAGGCAAGTATGCGCTCGCTGCCAAGCTCGTCTTTGGTCGGTCCGCCGAGCCACTTTGAAGCTCGCGCCGCGACGGGGCCTGCCCAAAAGGCGGACGCCATGCGGTAGTAGTCTTCTTGGGTGATCGGGTCAAACTTGTGGGCATGGCAACGCGCACATTTAACGGTCAAACCAAGAAACGCGGACGATGTCGTATGGACCAAATCCTCCAGGCGTTCGTACGTGTAATCGGCCGGATCATTCGGCTCGTCATTCCAGCTTCCCAGGCGTAGGAATCCTGTCGCGACCAGTGACTGTTCCGTTCGGTTCGCGATTTCATCGCCGGCGATTTGTTCCGTAACAAACTGGTCGAAGGGAAGATCTTCGTTGATTGCCTTGACAACCCAATCCCGATATTTCCATGCGAATGGTTTCTCTTGATCTCGTTCATAGCCGCTGGTGTCGGCGTATCGCGCCAAGTCCAACCAATAGCGGGCCCAACGCTCGCCATACTGAGGCCGCTGCAGTAGCTGGTCGATTAGAGTCTCCCAAGCCTCGGGTGACTCGTCGGCGACGAAGGATTGAATTTCCTCCGCGGTTGGCGGCAGTCCGATCAAGTCGTAGTAAAGACGACGGATCAAAGTACGCTTGTCAGCTGGTGTCGCGGGTGAAAATCCGTTTCGTTCCAGTCTGGCTAGAACAAAAGCATCGATTGGATTGTCGGGTTGCGGGAACTTGGAGAGTTGTGGGACGACTGGCCTGACGATCGGCTGCAGGGACCACCAGTCGCGTCCGGCACGAGTGTCGTTGGTTTGTTCGAACCAGTCGAGTTGACGCTCCGTGGGCCAGAGAGCACCGGCGGCGATCCATCGCTGCAGCAATTCGATTTCTTCGTCGGGAAGTCGGCGAGACTTACCTTTTTCCTCCGGCGGCATCTCGCCGTCGTGGATCCGCTGCAACAGATAGCTGTCTTGCGGACTATCCAAGTCAAGAACCGCACCCGATTCTCCTCCGCCGACAAGGTCGCGACGGGTCGTCAACGACAGCCCCCCCGAAACGTTGGACGGTTGATGGCATTCCACGCAACGCTTGATCAGAATCGGAGCGATTTCCGTTTCAAAGTCGGGAACACTGTTTTGGGCGAAGCCATAAGGAAGGCTGCCAAGGAAAGCGAGGTTTAGGATCACCATCAAGCGAAGAAGGCGTGAATTCATCGTTTCCTCTTCTTCGTGGTACAGACCGCGGCATTCGTGGATAACAGCTGATCCTATGATAAACCATTACGCAAACGCCGTCGCGATTCCATCAATTGACAATCAAAGAGACTCAAAAGGAACTGGTCTGAATGATGAGATTCGTCCTACTGATTCTGAGCTTGTCTCGTTTCGCCGAAAATTTTGCAGCTGATGAATCGGCAGCCGTACCGATGATCGGATCAGGACCTTTGGGAAAAGTCCTGTTTCTCGGGAACAGCATCGCTGAATGTTGGATTGCTGACCCATCGGGCCTGCTCTGTTACGACGGTACCACTCTAGGTCACCAGTTTGGCGATCATGTGACTTGACGTCGATTAACTATAGAATGACGTCCACAGATGGTCCTCCAAAAGAAGATTAAGGAAATGCTGCCGACGATTGCGATTTTCGGTTGAGCTTTTTGCGGGTCGGCCGCGGTTTTCGGCTGCCTCGCAAAATTATACGAGTGCTGAATTCCGATTTAGATTTCTAACCCTAACCTGTTCCACAAAAGGCTTACGGTGTCACCTACCTGTCGATGGAATACGCGAATTGATCAGACGAGCTAAACTTCGCACAATCGTTTCATACTGCTTGCTATGGCAACTTTGCACCATAGACGTCTGCGATGCTCAACAAACCGCAAACAAGTACAACGTTTTGTTGATTATCTCGGATGACCTGACCCACACAGCGCTTTCCTGCTATGGCAACAAGGTTTGCCAAACGCCGAATATTGATGCGATCGCCGCCAGGGGTACGCGTTACACGCGAGCCTATTGCCAAGGAACCTATTGCGGACCCTCCCGCGCTTCCTTCATGTCGGGCTACTACCCGCACGCGACTGGTGTCCTGGGTTACAAGAACCCACGCCCGCAAATCGGCGCACGGGCAACATGGTCGCAGTTGTTTAAGAATAACGGTTACTACACGGCCAGAGTATCAAAGATCTTTCATATGGGTGTACCAGGTGGGATTGTGGTTGGCGGCGATGGCCGCAACCACAACGATTACAACGGTGCCGACGATGAAATCTCCTGGACAGAACGATTCAACAGTCCCGGCCCGGAATGGAAAGCCGCCGGGGATGGCGAGACGCTGGAAGGCAATCCCGATGGCAAGCGGCCTGTGGTTGGTGGGAACACGTTTGTCGTGGTCGCTGCGGACGGTGATGATCTGGTCCATTCTGATGGCAAGACAGCGCGTCAGGCTGCGGAGCTGATTGGAAAGCACAAGCACGAACGATTCTGGATCGGCGTCGGTTTCGTTCGACCGCATGTGCCATTCGTTTCACCGCGTAAATACCATGAGCCATTCCTGCCGTATGACAAAAACGAACTGCCGCCCAAAATCGTCGGTGACTGGGACGACATTCCCAAGCCTGGCATCAATTACAAAACCAGCAAGAACATGCAAATGGATATCCGTCGGCAAAAGAAAGCGGTTGGCGGATACTATGCGTCGGTCACCTACATGGACGCTCAAGTCGGTGTCGTCATGAAGGCGTTAAAAGAGTCCGGTGTGGAAGACAACACCGTTGTGATCTTCACTAGCGACCATGGCTACCACTTGGGGCAACACGACTTTTGGGCAAAGGTCAGTCTGTTGGATGAGTCATCTGGTGTGCCGTTGATCATCAGTGTTCCCGGCAAGCAACCAGCGGTTTGCCATTCCTTTGTCGAACTGTTGGATCTGTTTCCAACCACGGCAGCACTGTGTGGGTTACCCGTTCCCGATCGCCTTCAGGGCAAGGACATTTCGAAGACGCTAGATCATCCGACGTATCAGGTTCGAGACGCCGCCTTCTCGGTTGCCCCGATGCGTAAAGGTTTTTTGCTTCGGGAACAAAAGTGGTCCTATATTCAATATGGCGAACAGGCCGAAGAGGGGATCGAGTTGTACGACATGGAAAATGATCCCAAGCAATTCGTGAATCTTGCCAGACAGCCCGAGCTCGCGGACCTAATTGCCCGGTTCCGAATCAAAATGCGTGAAAAGCTGGCAAGCGTTCGGGACAACGATCTGTAGCGTTCCACTATTGAAACGGATTGAATTCGTCATGAGCGTTCAGGTAGATCTGGGCCAGGCCGCTTAGTTCCTGTTTGACCCGTGGACTGGCGCATGAAAAGAAATTTTTCGCGGCACGACGAGGTCCGCAATCTGAGCGATGTCGAATTCCTTTAGCAGTCCAAAGCAAAATAGCTCCGGTGCCTGGTTGACCGCAATGTCTTCCTCGATCACTTGCGCAAGCGAGCCATACGACTCGTACAGGTTCAGTTCGGTGATCGCTTCGGTCTCCATTGCGGCAGCGGTCAGAGCGATCAGGCTTGTTCGTTTTCCGATTGCGGTCACCGAAATATTGTTTGCTTGACGATCCCTTTTTAACCACCGAGCGATTGCGCCGATTTGACTTGATTGAATCCCTAGTGGTCGCTCGCCAACAGTGGCGACCTGCAACGCGTACAGGAAATCACGTTGTTTGATTTTCGATTCGCCGAAGTAGAAGGGGTCGATTGCGACCACGCGGTGGCCTTGATCCACAAGCGTGGCGACCTGATCGGCAACACTCGCCCGGCCTCCATCGGCCAGCAAGATGGTTGTCGTTCGCGGATTCGCCGCGGCGATCTCGACCACAGGAACGGTCCATTGATCATCCAGGCGAATCCGCCAGAACGTCGCTTGTAGGTCGTCGTGTTCAACCGTGCCGTCTTGTTGTGCCGCAACCGCGAAACCGGGATCGCCGCGTACTTGGTCGATCAGTCGCCGTCGTTTGTTCTGTTTGTTGCGAGTAAAGCCGCCGGCGTTTGAATCACCGATGTCATCCAGTCTGTTGACAAGATCGGTGGCCAGCGAATGAAAGTCGGCATTGTTTTCCGGCAGCTCAACCTGCAATTCCGTTTTCGTTTTCAACTCGCCAGTGCAATCGAGTTCGTCGCCAGGCAATGGGTTTTCTGAGTCGGTCGAGAAATGTGCGGAAAGCTTTCGATAGAAAGCCTGGCGGTTTTCCAAGCCGAAGTTGTGGTCGCCCGGATCTTCGTTGACGTGACTCGTTAAGTTTGCTGCTTTACCGTATAGCTTGTAGATCGGCTCCGCCGCAGCCAGCAGCGGCGGCAGGGCATAGCCCGATTCAAAGCAGCAGTTGTCCTTGGAGTTGTAGGTCAGCAGTGCGGGACGAGGGGCAAGCAACATCGTCAAATGGGTGTAATCAGCAATGGCGCCCAGGTCGCTGGGCGTCTGTTCCGAGTCGCCTAGATCTTTAATGTGGTGCGCACGAGTGATAAAGCTGGAGTACCCGGCAACGGGATTGGCAAGCGTGACGCGGGGATCGAGAGCACTGATAAAGATCGTTTGCCAGCCGCCGCCAGAGAGTCCGGCGACCGCCACACGCGAGCGATCGGCGTGCTCGTGGGCTAACAGCACGTCCAGGCCACGAGTCATCGACAAGTAGAAAGGCGCAATACCGCTGGTTCCGCAAAGGTCGAGCTGGTTCATCTTGTAGTGTTTGAATCCGTCGCCGTTCAGCTGACCCATTCCCAGCCATTCGACGTTCAACGCGAGCATTCCGCGTTTGGCCTGATTGATGCACCGCAGCTGTTTGTATTCCGCTGCTTTCCCGTCTCCGTCATGACCATTGACATTCAGGACAACCGGTACCTTGCCGGACAATTCGATCGGCTCGTACAGCAGCGCTGGCACCCACAGGCCCGGCACCGCTTCGTAGCGCAGCTTTCGAATCGTGTATCCAGGGCCACCATCGATAGTTTCCAGCCACTCGACTCCGCCCCTTGTATCGCGCCATACTTTTGCTCGGCCGCGAAGCACGACGTCGCGCACGATGTTTCGCTGCAGGGTGGACGAGTAGTGATCCCAACCTTCGACCGAGTCGAATTGCGGTACAGTGGCAACCCGCGCTTCGACGAACGCCTTTACCTCGTCTTGACTCTGGCTTTCACCGAGGATCGGTCGCTCAAGCCAAGTTTGGATGACGCCCGAGTCGCCATGCAAGTGTGACATCGGTAGCAAATGGATGACAGCAAGCAGGGGGATCAGGTATCGCATCGTCAGGGCAGCCTATGGTGCAGTACTAGAATTCGATCTTTGCGCACGAAACTAGATTCAGAAATTTGCGATCGATTCGGTCATATCGCATTCTCAACCAGACTACGGGTTCAGCTGTTCGTTCTTCAATACACCCAAATGTTTAAAGAAGAAGCTCAGCATCAGATCGGGGTTTTGCTTCAACGTTGCCGCATCGGAGTCACGAACTTTGGGCACCAGACAAACACATTCAACTCCCTCTTGCTTGCAGCGTTCCTCAATCAGCATCGGGTGCCGAGGATGGTGGTAGTAAATTCCGACGTCGGCAATCTTTTCATCTGGTCCGCCTGTCAAAGCAAACACGGGCGGATCATCCGCGGTGATTAAGCCTCGCATGTTGACATCCGTGCGAACGTCGCTGTCTTGATAATCTTCCCAGGTCATTCCGTAGAACAAAGCAATGTCTTTCTCGGTACCACCATGAGTCGCGACCAGGTCTCCGCCGCGATCGGCGAAGTCGGCGTCCCACTGCTCCATGTCATAGGTGTATTGACCCGCCAACATCCCGGCGACGGAAATGCGTGAGGATTGACGAAGTACCGGGTCACTGTGATTGGGGTCGGCAAGGTCATCGTGAAAAGCCAGCCAGATACTGGTCCCGGCACCAGCCGACCCGCCGAAGCAGCCGATGCGGTTTGGGTCCAAGTTGTATTCTGTCGCATTTTGGCGCATGAATTGGATTGATCGAGCTGCATCGCGCAAGATGTCTTGGATCCCGGCTCGCTGCGGGTCATCGATCCCGGACTCGGGTAGGTAGCGAAAGCGGTAATTGATTGAAGCGACGGCACAGCCCTGGTCGAGTGCCTTTTGAACGTTCTCTGTTTTCCGAATACCGGTTTTATCGCCGCCAACGAAGCCGCCGCCGTGAATGTGAACGATCAGTGCCGTCGGCTGGTCAGATTCAGGAACCCAAATGTCAAACACATTTCGATCGTAGGGACCATACTTGACGTTTTCGAATGTTGGTTTTGGCGCGATGTCCGGCTTCTGTTGCCTTTTTTGTTGTCCCTGGAATCGCTGCATCGCTTCGAGCGCTTCCTCTTTTGTTAACGTGCCGTCCCCATTCAGATCAGCCTGTGGGAACCGTTTCAGGATCTTTTCCAGACGCTGCGGCGACAGGTCTTGAGCTTGTACCGGAATGGAAAAGGCAACCGTCGTTGCGATCAAAATGAAAGTCAAAACAACCGATCGAAAGTTCATCGAGAGTTCCAGAGTACAGGGGAAATCGGACTGATCCATGCGTGGGAATCCGACCATCATAAGCGGAGCCGCCGCGAATTGCACCGATCGGCATCGTTGGGCGGTTCCGCAATCGCGATTTGTCAGCGAAACTTTGACCATGACCGCGATTACCTCGACTCTACTGCCCTACCCTTCGCACGATATTCCTGTAGGCCCGCACAAAATGCGGTACCTGGACGTTGGTGCCGGTGATCGCGTCATTCTGTGCGTCCATGGGAATCCGACTTGGAGCTTTTACTGGCGGTCGGTGATCGATCGGTTTGCCGACCGCTGTCGAGTCGTTGCTGTCGATCACATTGGCTGTGGACGCAGCGACAAGCCGCCACGCAGCGACTTCCCCTACACGCTTGCATCTCATCGTGACAATCTCCTTTCCCTGATCGATCAACTCGACTTGAGCAATGTCATGTTGTTGGCCCACGATTGGGGTGGCGCGATCGGTCTTTCTGCTCTGTTGCAGCGGAAGGATCGTTTCAACGCGATCACTCTGCTTAACACCGGCGCGTTTCCGCCGCCTTACGTACCCTGGCGGATTGCCGCCTGTCGAATCCCGGTGCTCGGTACCGCGGCGGTCCGAGGGCTGAACGGATTCGCTAAGGCGGCTGTCACAATGGCGATGTCGCGCAACAAAATGTCACTCGACGTTGCCGCAGGTTTGCTCGCTCCCTATGACAGTTGGCAAAATCGAGTGGCAATCGATTCGTTCGTTCGCGATATCCCGATGTCTCCGCGGCACCCGACTCACCAGACACTCTTGGATCTGGAATCGGCATTGCCTAGTTTGGCGGATCTTCGCTCCTGTTTGATTTGGGGAATGAAGGACTGGTGCTTTCGACCTGATTGCTTGTATCGCTTTCAAGCAGTCTGGCCGAACGCGACGACCGTTGAAATCGCTGACGCTGGACACTACGTGATCGAAGATGCTCCCGATGAGACGCTTCAGGCGATCGACCGATTCCTAACGAGTTTGGGCGATGACTGAGACGGCGATGACTGAGACGCTGGATCGATTTGGTCGGCTGGCAGCGACGCCAGTAGAGGGAATACGGTGGGCGTGCATTCTTGAAGCAACCGCACCGAAGGTAGGCAACGTTTTTCCTGGCCGATCATTTGACGATCTGGACTATGCCGATTTCATCACCGCCGCACAAATTGCCTCTTCGGAACTGACCGCGGTCGAAAGGTTGCTTCCGCAACGAATGTTGGATGCGGTTCGTAAGACAGTTGAAATCGATCGGCACGAACGTCAATTTGGGAATCCTTCTTTTGCTCGGTCCCTTGGTCGAAGCCGACCTGTCGGGGAGCTCAGCAGGCTGGCCTGCAGCGATTCGTAATGTCTTAAGATCCTTGGATGATGAGGGGGGCAAACAGATATTTTCGGCAATCGCGACGGCCACCCCAGGCGGCCTAGGAAGTGTCGAATCGAATGATGTGAACACGACCACCGGCCCCGTCGACATTGTTCGCGCGATGGCACAGGCAGCCGATCGCGACAGGATTGCTCTACAATACGCCACCAATTTTGATGACCTGATCACAAATGTGATCCCCATTGTCCGTGATTCGATCCTGGCTTCGGGCGACATCCTGACGGGAGTTAGTCGCGCACATTTGCGTTTGTTGGCGATCGAACCGGACAGCTTGATCGCCAGAAAATGTGGCTCGGACTTTGCGCTCCAGGTTCGCGACCGTGCCGCGAAGATTAATATCGACGATCAAGATCAGATTGAACGTTTTGATCAATGGTTGCGTGCCGATGGGCACCGACGGAATCCTGGTACAACGGCGGACTTGATTGCCGCCAGCCTCTACATCATTCTGCGGACCGCGGGGAAGTCAAGTTAACGATGAGTGAAGCGATCTATCGCGTCGATGTATCGAAGGAGCAATTCGTATTTTCGGCTGCTCACTTTATAACCTTTGCCGGAGATATCTGTGAACGACTTCATGGGCACAACTATTGCGTCCGCGCAAGCGTCGAAGGACCATTGGACGAAAACCGCTATGTCGTTGACTTTATCGCATTGCGTGACGCCGTTTTAGCCGAGACGATCAAGCTGGACCATCACGTCATGCTGCCGGCGGACCATGCTGAGATCAAAGTTACGAGTGATCCGAAAGAGACCACTGCCACGTTTCGCGATCGCCGCTGGGTATTTCCGAACGAGGACTGCGTGATTTTGCCGGTGATCAACACGACGGCGGAAGAAATTGCTCGCGTGATTGCCGAACGGGTCATACAGCAAACATTCGATCAGTTCGGGGACGCTATAAATTGGATCGAAGTCGCTGTTGACGAAAACCATGGACAGTGGGGTGTGTGTCGGTTGCCGTATGTTAGTCCTTGAATCGCTGACCAAGACGTTTCCCCTGGAGCAGGGTGAACTGTGCGCCGTCGATCAGCTCTCACTGGTCATCCAGTCGGGGGAAGTGTTTGGATTGTTGGGCCCCAATGGAGCGGGCAAGACGACGACGCTGCGGATGATTCTAGGACTGGTCGAGCCTGATAGCGGTTACGCTGAAGTTGAAGGCATTCGTACCGCCGACGATCCGATCGGCGTCAAGTCGCATCTTGGTTTTGTGTCGGCTTCCGATGGAGTCTATCCGTGGTTGACGGTGCGGGAAATGTTGCTGTACTTCGCGGACCTCTATTCTGTTGACCCCCAGGTAGCATCGGCGCGAGCCGAAGAATTGGCCTCGTTGATGGGCATCGCAGACTTATTGGATCGTCGCGCTGGGACTTTAAGTACCGGGCAACGACAGCGAGTCACATTGGTGCGTGGTTTGATTCACGACCCGCCAGTGATGTTGTTGGACGAGCCGACACGGGGCTTAGACGTTGTCGGCGTACAAACGATTTTTGAGTACATCGATCATTTGCGCGATCTAGGCAAGGCCGTCGTTGTTTGTACTCATCGGTTGGATGAAGCCGAGCGGCTTTGTGATCGTTTCGGATTGTTGCACCAAGGCAAACTAATGCAGCTGGGCACGATGGACCAGTTGCGGCAGGCCACCGGTCGCGAGCATCTTGTCGAAATGTTTGTCGATCTGATGAAGGATAACTGAGATGACGCAGGCCAAGCATTCCTGGGGCGGGTACCGGCGATTGGTTCGGCTGTGCCAGAAAGAGCTGAAAGAAACGGTTCGTGATCGTCGCACGGTTGTCACGCTGGTGTTGATGCCGCTGCTTGTCTATCCCATTCTCAGCATGGCGTTGAACCGATTCGTTCTGTCCTCGGGAGACCAGGCACCAGGATTTCTGATCGGAGTCAAAACCTCCGCCGATCTTGCACGGTTGGACCAATTGCTAAGTGATCCACGAAGTTTGCCACCCGAGTCCATTTTGCGATCCAGCAACGGTGAGATGGCCGAGTTTCGTGTCGGTGTGATCGATGAAACGACGGTCGAGGAAGCGGTGGAGAGCAATCTTGTTGACGTTGGCGTAGAGTTTGATGAATCAGAGGATGGTCCACCCGAAATCACGTTGTATTCGTGTCGCGGCAATGGAGTTAGTCAGACCGCCCGTCGCATTCTGGTTGAACGTATGCAGTGGATGCGACTGTCGGAAGCAACAAACGCGGTCGAGCAAGCCGTTCCCGGGTACAAAGAACCGATCACGATCAAGGTTGCCGAGGTCGGCAAAGTGGCACCACCGTCACTGTTGGGAACGATCGTTCCGCTGGTGCTTGTACTGATGACCATCACGGGTGCTGTCTATCCGGCGATCGACCTGACCGCTGGGGAACGCGAACGGGGAACGATGGAGTCGGTGATGGCATCACCGGTTTCGCGTGGCGCGATCTTGTTTTCAAAATATGTCGCGGTCGTCATCATTGCCTTGTTGACGGCGCTGGCCAATCTGGCCGCTATGTTCACGACGCTATGGGCCGGTGGTTTGATGGAATTATTGACCGGCAATGACGCATTTCCGTGGATCGCTGTCTTGCGAATCTTGGGGCTACTGATCCTGTTCAGTGGCTTTTACTCGGCCGTCCTGCTCTCTCTTACGAGCTTCGCGAAGTCATTCAAGGAAGCTCAGGCTTACTTGATCCCCGTGATGCTAGTTTCGTTGGCACCGGCAATGTTGTCGTTATTACCAGGTGCAGACTTGCGCGGTGCACTGGCGATCTTGCCACTGATCAATATCGTGCTTTTGGCCCGTGATTTGTTGTCAGGTTCGGTCGATCCAGTCGGCGCCGTGGCTGCCGTCGCCAGCACAGTTGCCTACGCGGGCGCGGCGCTGATGATCGCAGCACGTCTTTTCGGCAGCGATGCAGTCACCAGAACCAGCGAGAGGTCGATTGGTTCGATCTTTCGGCGACCTCAGGAATCGACGCCAGTGCCGACACCACCAGCCGCGTCATTGATGCTGGCGCTATTGGTACCGGTCTATTTCTTGGTCGCCAATGGTTTGATTCGATTCTTAGAGCGGTTTCGAGATGAGATCGACGTCGAAACGCAACTGACGCTGAATGCCGCGGCGCTGTTCGCGTCGTTTGGGCTCGTTCCGTTGTTGGCCGCGATTGTCGAACGCAATCGATTGGCCACAACTTACCGCCTCGGGATGCCGGGAATGGTGACATTAGCAGGTTCGTTGCTAATCGGTCTGGCTGCCTGGGCGTTTGCGCACGAAGCCTTTGTGATCGCCGAATGGGCCGGAGTCGGCGGTCTCAGCGATGATCAAATCCAAGGGGCCAAGCAATCCGTATCCAAAATGCGGCAGGCGTCGCCCATCTTGCTGATCAGTGTCTTTGCACTGGCGCCGGCAGTGATCGAGGAGCTGTGCTTTCGCGGATATCTCTTTTCTTCGCTCCGCGCGGTCATGTCGCCGGCCCGAACGATCCTGGTGACATCGATTTTGTTTGGCTTGTTTCATGTACTGACAGGAAACGCGCTGTTGATCGAACGATTTGTGCCGTCCACGTTGATGGGTCTGCTGATTGGTTGGGTGGCCTATTCCACCGGCAGCGTCCTGCCGGGGATGGTTGTCCATTTCACACACAACGGACTGCTGATGATGGTCCTCTATTACCAAGATCAGCTCGCGTTCCTGGGCGAAGGTTTCGACAATCAGACTCATTTGCCAGCGGTCTGGATTTGCGGCGCTGGATTGTTATTGGGCGTTGGGGCGGCGTTGGTGGCTGTAGGATCCAGGGAGCGCAGTCCTGTCGCCACAGCGAATCCAGGTAGGGTTCATACCGATCGTGGCGCTTCTGAGAATTGATACGGAGCATGCTTGACGGCGAAGCCCTTCCGCGTTTGTCCGTCACAATCCGATCGACCGGCAAGGTCCTACACGACTCGTTGCTTTTCCGCAACGAAACCTGTTGCCTTTTCGCATCATTGCCGCCTAGCGCGTGGTAGGGTTCCGTGGACAAAGTCTGTCCAGAACGAAATCCTTACCTAGCCGGTCTGATGAGCAACGCTGAGCCAACAACTGTATTCGCCAACCGTATCCCAACCGGGATAGTTCGGGTCGCGATGATCGTTGTCGGCTTGCTTTCCGTTGCCGCTAGTGGCTGTGGACAACTTCGATTGCCCGCCATTGATCCGACCGGAACACATATTTTTGCTCCGCTACCGACCACCACGACTTTGGCTTTCCCAGGCCACTCAGGTGAAAAGTGCGGATGCTTTGGGTGCCTCCTTGGCAAAGACTGCACCAAGCTCGGCAAGTTGAAGCACGACCTGCATTCCAAGCTCCATTCCAAGCTCCATTCAAAGCCCCATTCCAAGCTGCATGACAAACCTATCTTCCAGTTCCCGACACCCGTTTTTGTTGAACCGGTAACGCCACCTCCTTGTCCTACACCACCGCCAGCACCACCCGCCGGTGCCAGCAATGAACCTTGCGTTCCCAGCGCTCCCTGCAACGGATCGTGTCAAAATGGTCCGCCGGCCGTGCTGTTTGGCAGTGAAATCGATCTGGCAAGAAATGCCAAACTTCCCGAGCAAGGAAAGCGAGGCTGCATACTGTTGACTCCGCAAAGAATCGTCGCACCTGTCGGTGGCGAAGTGGTGTTGCTGTCGGGCATCTGCGGAACCGATGGCTATTTGCAAATGAACGAAAAACTGGAATGGATGCTGGCACCTGACAGTGTTGGGACATTCATCGAAGTTGGCGACGACGCACCCGGATTGGTCCACAAACTCGCCGGTTCCCGAGTCCGACCAGAAAAGAAGGATCCTTCCTACGCCATCGGAATCACCAGCACTAAGAAGATGCTGATCACGCGCGGCAACAACGACAATCGCGATGACGTACAACTTGAAAAAGGGCAAACTTGGCTAACGATCAGCAGTCCCAGTGAGGGAACCAGCCACGTGACGGTGCTAGCACCGGAAAGTGATTGCTGGGATCAACGCAAAGCAACGGCAACGATCTACTGGGTCGATGCCCGCTGGCAGTTCCCTGCGCCGCAGATCGTACCGAAAGGTACGCCGGTCGAATTGACTACCAGGGTAACGCGTAGCGAAGGATCGTTACCGGCGCGAGGCTGGAAAGTGCGTTACGAGATTCAGCAGCCAGAACTAGCCACGTTTGAAGGTACAAATGGAGCCTCGGTCGTCGAAGCCAACGTAGACGATTCTGGCAACGCGACCGTACAAATGATTCCGCGACCTGGAACTAGCGGTACGACTGCGGTCAACATGCAAGTAATCCGCCCGGGAGGAGATCGCGACAATATTCCAACGATGACGCTGGGCAGCGGACAAACTTTTGTAACCTGGAGCTCCCCGCAATTAGCGATCCGTGCCGGTGCTCCTGCGGTAGCAACTTACAACGCTCCAGTGATGGTCTACGCGAACCTTAGCAATCCTGGGGATCAGCCGACGACGAATGTTCGCGTCGATGTACAACTGCCTCCCGGGGCTCGCGTTGTTGGTGCTGATAGCTTTGCCAGCGTTACGGACAGTTCGGTTCGTTGGGACATCGGGACCTTGCCACCACAGACACAACTTGATTTGTCCATGCAAATTCAGTCGCCAGCCACCATTGACGTTGGCTTTGTTGCTCGCGGAGATGGGTTGACGGCCGAAGATAGCGTACGGATCGACATCTTCCGACCCTCTTTGGAGCTGAAGGTCACACCGTTGCAAGAACGCGTTGAAGCGGGGCAACCAGTGACATTCGATATCGATGTGACGAACACTGGCGATCAGGCGTTGCGCAACGTGTATCTCACAGCAAGTGGTGATCAAACCATGGTGCATGCCAATGGTACAAGCACCATTGAAAACGAAAAAGACGACGGTCCGCTGCAACCCGGCGAAACCTGGGGTGCCCGAGTGGTGTTCACGCCGACACAGGGCGGGCAACGCTGTATCAACGTCAATGCCTTTGCCGACGGTGGTCAGCGAGCCACGCAGCCAGCTTGTGTGACTGTAACCAATCCAGTGCCACAGACCCCAAATCTGTCGGTGTCCGTGGAAAGTCCTGATCAAGTGGCTGTTGGTCAGCGGTTCATTGGCCGCGCAACGATCGTTAACAATGGTCAGGGAGTCGCGAGAAACGTTAGAGCCACCATGACTTTCGATCCGCAGCTACAGGTAGCCGAAGCGACGACTGGCGCCGATACTTCACGTCTGGGTCAGAACATCGTCAGTTGGTTGATTCCCGAAATCGCACCCGGTAGTTCCAATTCCGTTGTTTTGGAGAGCCGATTCCAGGCCATCCGAGCGACTCCCAGAGCCAGAATAGCGATCACCGCCGAAAGTGCCGAAGGCTCCGTTGCAAGCAGCGACACCTTATTGCAAGTTCGCGAAGTTGCCACGCCTGCGCCGACGACACCAACACCGACGCTGCCTCCGACTCAACCCACGCCTGTGGTTCCGGGTGGTGCAGCGCCCGCGCCACTACAAGGGGCACCACCTCGTGCAGCGGTACCGCCTCCGACTGGACCCCAGCGGACAGATCGCATTCAAGCGACTTTGATCGGCCGCGACAATCCAGCCCGTGTGAACGATCCAATTCGTTATTCATTGCGAGTGTTGAATGACTCTGACCAACGCGACGGCCAAGTTGCCATTCAATTCCGATTGCCCGACGGTGTGGTCCTAGAACGTGTCAATCCAACGAGGCATCCAGAATTGAGTCGGTACCAAGTCGGTGACGACAACGTTGTTCGATTGGCCGATATCGGGTCAATGAATCCTGGCGAATCTATCGATTACGAGTTGACGCTCAGCAGCAACCAACCACAAACGTTCGATCTGGAGATACTGATTCGTAGTGCCCGCAAGCCGGACGGCTTCCGCGAACGGGTCACAACCACGGTCGTGCCGTAAGCCGCAACGGAAAATCGTTTTCAGTCGGTTCACTTTAGCAGTTCCACAATCGCCGTATTGCCAGTCATCTGAGCATGCGACAGCGCGGTATCGCCATCTCCATCGGCAATCGATTGGTCGGCACCATGCTTTAGTAGTTTCTGGACCACTTCTTCCTGGCCCAAGGCGGCCGCTGTCATCAGCGCCGTAAAGCCTTCTCCGCTATCGACCGCATCGATGTCAGCGCCAGACTCAAGCAAAAATTCGACGGTCGTTGCGTAGGGACCGGACGATGCATGGATCAGCGGAGTCTTTCCCTCGGCGTCGCGCGTATCAACCTGAGCACCATTTTGCTGAAGCAGTTGCACAATATCGGTGTGGCCGTTGTAGGCAGCCATCAGCAGCGGAGTATGTCCCTGCCCATCTTGGCTGTCGATGGTGGCACCCTGCTTGACAAGCAACCGGACAACCTTGATTCGGCCGTCATGAGCCGCCAGATGGAGCGCGGTCATTCCATCCCGGGGATCCGATTCATCGACGTCCAGTCCGCTGGCGATTCCATTTCTGACTTTATCGACTTGGCCGTTTTGTGCGGCAAGACGAAAAGCTTCATCGCTCATTTGAACCGGCTTAGGCGGGTTGGGTTCGGACACGACCTCCATCACCTGTTTCGGCGCTTCGTCTTTGAACATTGGATCGTAGCTGCAACCACTGAGGAAAAAAGATACCAGAGGTAACAAAACGAGCTTCGAAACGATGTGCATTATCAATCTTTGTTCTGTAACCGAACTGCGGTAGCGACGATTCGTTCGTTGAAGATGGAAGCCGGGCGATCACGTCCGGCGGTTCTTAAGTTTACGGCTGTTCACGGAACCCCAGCACGACCAACAGGCAAGGACCGCCGGCGATTACCGTTAGGCCGGCGGCTTCGGCCCGCTCGATTGCCTGTGGTGATTCGGCACCTGGCTGGATCCATACATGTCGGACTCCAACGGCAATCGCATCTTCGACGATCTGTTCGGTCACAGCAGGTGGTGTGATGATGGACAGACTTTCGATGGTGGGCGCGTCGGCCAGAGAAGCATAGGCCTGTTGTCCTTCAACTTCGCTTTCCAACGGATGGATTGGAACTGCTGCTCGACCATTTTGTAAATAGCAGCGTAGGACCTTGTTGCCATATTTGTTCCGATCCGAAGAAGCGCCGGCGACACCAAATTTCGTCGCCGACAGGAACGTTTGGGTATCAGTCATGGGATCAAAATACCTCTGTTCGGTGATTTCGTATGGAACAATTGATTCGTCACACGCGCTGCCGCGATGCTTGGCGACGTGCAACGCTCGCCCCATCTTGCTGCCATGTCGGGTCTTGCCCATCAATAGGATCGTGTTTGCATTCGACAATACGTCGCCGCTTTGAATTGGCCGTATGATCAGGTCGTCCAGCATCACCTCGTGGCTTGTGTATAGCAGCAAACAAGCAAGCTCTTGGTGATTGTACGCGTTTGCGGCAATCCGTTCCGCGTTTTCACGGAATGCGACTCTAAAGAGGTCTCGGGCCAACCAATCGTGCTCTTTCCGAATTACCTGATGGTAAATGTATTCAAACATTTCCAATTGGATCGAATCAGCCGCCTTCGTTGCCGGTTCGACTCCATCGATTACGCAGCGCCGTACACCATGCACGAAATTTCCATAGAAGAAGGCGATTGCCTGGTCCAGTTTCTTGGCTTGTTCGTACTTCCATTCACGCCACTGGTCCGAATTCATGTCCGATGCGGTAACGCGACGACCACCATGATGAAAGATGTGCATGTAGTCACGACGCGATAGCTCGCGATCCCAAATCTCATCCGTCAGAATTTTTTGATTGGGGTCTTTATCGGTCAATTTCCAGTCGCACAACCTTTCGGCGTACTCCGCGTGGTTCTGAGAGTCCCCGCGCGCCGTTAGATCGAAGACGATTCCCCGTTGCCCTTCCTGGTCCAGTCCCCGTGCGGCAAAGGAGAGCCCGAGTTGTGATTTGCCGATTCCGGTAGCGCCCATCACAACGGTCAGTGTGCCAGGTAGCAAACCGCCGCCGAGCATTTGATCGAGTCTTTCGATGCCAGTGGAAAGTCGTGTCATGTATGTTGTGGTTGAGTCGCCCTTCTGAATTGTCAAAGCGGCGCCTGGTACTAAACGGTCAGGCAGTGTCGATTGGCCATGCTGATGCCACTGACGATTGCGCCGACGATGCCAACGAATCCTTGATCCGTTCCACACAGGAAGACGTTGGGCAAGTGCGTCGTTCCATCCAATTGTTTCTCGGGCGCACCATAAACCGCTCCGTTGTCATGCCAGGTGAAGCGGCGAATCGTTTTCGGCGTGAATACGTCGGTGTCGATCACGTATCGCCGAAAATCGGGCATAAACCGCACCGAGGACTCAACCGAATTGTCGTACTGCGCTACTTTTGCCGCCAGGTATTTTTTCTCAGACAACTCGCACCAGCGATCGTGGTTGGCCAGCGTTGTGATCCGAATGATCCCGTCTGGCAATTCACCATCTTCCGAATCATAAACGTAGTTGTTGGGCGAACAGATGACCCCTGTGCGCGCGTCACACAATGAATCCCTGGGAAGTTCCCAGCGAAAACGTTCGCTATCGTTATAGAAAACGATTGTTCGGTCGAATCCAAAGTCTGCCGGTTTACGGTCCAGGATGGAGATCGATTCGATAAACGATAGCTTCCCGGCTTTGGCGACTTCGACGGTCGTAAGGTCATCACACATCCGCATCGTTTCGACATTGCCAGCCGAGGACAATATTCGGTTGCCGATCAATTCGGTTCCATCGTCCAAGACCACGCCAATCGCTTTGCCATTTTCGACGTGAATGCGCGACACACCACTGCGCAGTTTTAGCTCGCCGCCCAATCCGCGAAACCGGCGCACGAGGTTTTTCAAAATCACCCGAACGCCTTTCAGCGGCCGACCGAAACCCTCAAGATAGCAGGCTCGAAACATAATGCAGAACTGACCAAAATCCATGTCGTTCTCCCGAGCATTGCCATACCACATCAGCGGACAGATCAACATTTCGATTAGCAACGGATCGTCCAGGTGTTCAGCCATTACCTCACGTGCCGAACGCATGAAGTTTGGATCACCGCCATCCATGTCGCTGTAATCCAATAGCGATTCACACAGCGAACGGAATCCATCGATCTGCGACGGAAAGTGCTTGACGATCTCTGATTCCAGCAATTGGATGTCGTTATTGAAATCGAGTGACAAATCCGGAAAGCGGATGGATGACCCAACTTGTTCGGCCAATTTAAAGTCTTCCCAGCCGAATCGAAGTTGCCGTATCAGCTTTGCCAGGGGCCCCTTTTTCGTACCCTTCTTGGCAAAGTTGGTCATTGCATGCAGACCAACGTCGTAGTCCCGCCCACCCATTCGATAGAAAGAATTCAGGCCGCCGATGGTATAGTGGCGTTCCAGAATGCATACTCGTTGATCAAAATGAGCCAATCGAATGCCGGCGGCCAATCCGCTCATACCAGCGCCGATGATGATCGTGTCGTACTGGTTGCTCATGCGGAACGAAAAGAAGATAGTGGATTGATTATCGCCTCTCAGGATACGTCGCGACCAGCCGATCGACAACGAGTATCAATGAAATACGAATCATTTAAACGCAGAATCTAGTATGAACAACAGCATTGCCAAGACTCGATTCGTTTTGATCGGAGGCTTTTTGGGCGCGGGGAAAACAACCTTGATCGCTCAGTTGGCGCGGCGATACACAGCAGCGGGAAAGCGTGTCGGGATCATCACCAACGATCAAGCAGATGATTTGGTTGACACCCAGAATCTGCGCTCACAAGGTTTCGATGTGGGCGAAGTCGCAGGGGCTTGCTTCTGTTGTAGTTTCGATGATCTGGTCAAAACCGCCGATCGCCTTAGCGATGATCAGGTGCCCGATGTCCTGCTTGCGGAACCGGTGGGCAGTTGTACGGATTTGGTGGCGACAGTGATTTTGCCGCTACAGCAGATCCTGGGCGACCGATTCGAACTGGCGCCTTTCGGCGTAATATTGAAACCTTCGCACGGCGACAGAATCCTGTCTGATGGTAAACGCAGCGGTTTTTCTCCACAGGCTGAGTACATTTTTCGCAAACAACTAGAAGAGGCTGACTATCTGATGATTGGTCGTAGCGACCAATTGGAGCCGGCACGTTTGGAGTCACTGCGCGAATCCCTATCAGCCGCGGCAATCGATGTCCCGATCATCGCTGTCAGTCCGCAAACCGGATCAGGTGTCGATGAAGTTCTGGGTTTCATCGAATCGCCAATGCAGGCCGGTCGCCGACTCTTGGAGATTGATTACGACACCTACGCCGACGGTGAAGCGGAACTGGGTTGGGTAAATCTGTCGGCAATGTTGAAGTCGCCGACCGCAATCGACCTGGACTCCTTTGCCTCGACCTTGGTCCGTTCAATCGCCGACGAAATCGTCGGCGATGATGCAAATCAGATCGCGCACGTGAAAGCATCTGTGCTGGCCGGAGACTCCCAATCGGTCGCCAATGTTGTTAGCAATCAATCTGAAGTCGATATGGGTTTGACGTCGGGGAGAACTACCGATGGGACGCTTCAAATCGTTGTCAACGCGCGGGTCGCAATGGACCCAGCGTGCTTAGAGGCCGTTTGCCGCGACAGCGTGTTGGCGTTGGCAGCGTCGAATGGAATTCAGATTGAGTCGATTCAAGCACAGTCGTTGCGTCCGGGTCGGCCTGAGCCCACGCATCGCGTTACTCATCACTAGTCCCTCGCTGGCAGGTGAAATGATCTTGCTTTGGGGTCTGATCGATCGTTGGTCGGTCGGGTTCTAAGTTGCTGTGTTCAGCTTTGCACCGATCGGCAATACTGGCGCCAGCTTGATTTGTGAATCGGAGTAGATCATGAGTGCAACACCAAATCCTTATGCGCCCACAGCTGTCAATGAACCGACGCCGGGCAAGGTAAAGGTACGACCCATTCAACTGCTGCAGCGATCATTCGAGATGATTCGCGGCGAGTACTGGTTGTTCTTGGGAATCACGTTTGTCGGCCTCCTGATTGGCTCCCTTGTGCCATTCGGAATTTTGTTGGGGCCAATGATGGTTGGTATCTTTCTTTGCTTCGTTCAGCGCCAGCAAACAGGGCGAACGGAGTTTGGAACCCTGATGAAGGGTTTTGATCAGTTCTTAGACGCATTCGTCGCGACGCTGATCATGGTTGCCGCATCGGTCGCCGTCATGATTCCGTTGCTGGTGGTTTACTTTGTTGTTTTGGCGCTGTTTGTTGTGCCCAGTATTTCGCCCCCTGGGCGCCTGCGGGCAATGGACAACCGTCTCCAGCATTGATCGGCTCGATACTATTGATCTATCCGTTGATCATCGTGGCTAGCATCGCGATCTACGTGCCGTTCTTGTTTGTGTTCCAGTTGATTGCTGACCAGAAACTTGGCGCCGGTGCCGCGGTCAAAGCGAGTGCGAAAGCTGCCTGGCAGAATTTGGGTGGAGTGATCTACTTCTTAATCGCTGTGGGTTTCATTTCGGTGTTGGCAATGATTCCCTGCTACATACCAGCAATCTTCCTGATGCCGATCACGATTGGATCGACCTGGATTCTGTATCAGGACATTTTCGGTCGGGAGCCGAGCTTGGAACGACCGGTCGGCGACGCGCTGTGATCCGTTTCCGTTACGACATCCCGCTGCTGAGCGCATCGAGGTGTCGACCGAAGTGGTCATCCAGGACCTCGCGGTACGTGTCCGGGTGCGCCACCAGGCAATCGTGAACGATCTTGCCAAGTTTTGGGTCGGTCAGTACCGAACCGAAGGTACAGTGCAAGATCTGTCGGCCAGGTTTCGTGAATCCCCTGCCGACCGGAACGTCTTTCCACATTTCCAAATACTCGCATTCCAAGGTCTCGTCATCACTGTCGGCAGTTAGCGGCGCGTCGGCGAGCGTAGCAGAGACGTGATAAGTCGCTTTGTCGGTTTCGTATCGGTCCCGCGAAAAATCGATGATCTCGCGGAAGGCAGCTGCATCATGTCGGGCCACAACCCGAAGTGCCTCCAAGTAGCTGGTGCCGGCGGTTTTGACGTGGAAATGACCCTTCGTTGCGCTGGCAAGAATCTTATACATCGAAACTTTATCACTGCCGCTGTGCAGGCTCAGCTTGTAGGGCCCCAGCATCTCGGCAACGGCGGCATGATCGCTCAGTGACGCTTCTAACGATTTCAGATCGCCTTTGAAATCGACACCTTTCTCGAAGTCGCCAATGAATCGGGGCGCCAGGCTAACCAGCTTCATTCCGCCTGCCAAACATTGGTCCGCGATGATGTAATGCTCGGCCAATGTTGTCGGCTGATCGGTTTCGTCAACCGACAGTTCGATTTCATAATCGTTTCCGGCCGCTTCGTTGACCTGCTTGATGTAGTCGCCCAATTTCAAGGCTCGTGAGATTGCTTTGCCGTACTTTATGGCAGCACGCATGCAGGCCTGTTTGTCCAAATCAATCTCGGTTCCGGTGGCAAGCTTGAAATTTCGACCTAAGTAGTCGTCATACCAAGGAGCTTCGTCACGGCTAGCGGCGAACTTGGTTTTTACGGTCGCCTGATCATAGTCGTCGGCCTGTTGATCCACGTCGTCGGACGGGTCGATCGTAAAGAAGGTAAAGCCAACTGCGGCAGTTGCGTCAACGTCCTCAGGCAACTTTAGATGATCGGCGTCGGCGCCAATTGGACCTCGCCACCCTGCGTTTTCAGCCGCATTCATGGCGTCGTCCATGACCTGGCGCGGCGTCCGTTGTGTGCGCGTCATTTCCCGAATGGATTGTTGCGGGTAGATCGCTGCCATGCCGGCGCCACAGCGATTCATTGCTGCGACATGTCCGGGGGTTGCCAGTCCAGTTCGATCACCGAAGCCAAAACTAGGGGTCATACCGAGGGCAACGCATTTATTCGTCATATCTGGATCTTGATTTGCTAATAGTGCTGGGAGTGTGAAACGTAGATTGGGTTTGGTCGAGAGCCTGGATGTGATGCTTCCGAACCAAGGCTGGCCTAGGTAAGTTCGATGACCGCTTTGATGACACCTGTTTCAGGCTTCGTGAAAGATTCGAAGTCCTTCAACACACCTTCGAAACTGGTCCGATGTGTGATCCAAGAGTCGGTATTGATGGTGCCATCTTCGATCAAGCCGATAATCCGGCTGAAGTCCGGAGGCAAAGCGTTGCGGGATGAGATGATGGCCGCTTCGGGCTTATGCATGTCAGGATGGCGAAAACAGACTTTCTCAGTCGTTATTCCGACGTAAACCAGTGTACCGGTCGGTGCGATGTAACGGAGTGCACCGGACATCGAGTATTTGTTGCCCGTTGCATCTGTGATCACCTGGTACATGTCACCACCAGTGATCTGCTTCATTCGGTCGACTTCGCTGCCATCTCCTTTGAACAGCACGGTGTTGTCAATTCCGTAATTTTGGCGGACAAAATCGAGTCGTTCTGGATTCATATCCATCACGCTGATGGTTGCTTCGGTAAGGCGAGCGAATTCGAGCGTGGCCAATCCAATCGGTCCCATGCCAATGATCAACGCGTGATCGCCGCTGACAGGCTTGCCGCGATCATTGGCATGACAGCCAATGGCCAGCGTTTCAACTAGAGCAAGTTGATCGAAATTAAGTTTTGTTGACGCATGCAGTTTGTCGGCGCGGACCAAAAACGATTCGCATAGACCGCCATCGGTCATCACACCAATCACTTTCAGGTCTTGGCAACAATTCGTAGCGCCACGACGACAGGCGTAGCAAACGCCGCAATTCATATAGGGCTCGATACTACAGCGGTCGCCTACCGCAATGTTCGTGACGTCCTCGCCTACCTCCATCACCTCAACTCCCAATTCGTGTCCTGGGATTCGAGGAAAGTCAAAGAACGGGAACTTTCCCAAATAGCAGCTGATGTCGGTTCCGCAAACACCCATTCGATGAGTTCGTACCAACGCCTGACCGGCCTTTGGGGCTGAGGGAGGATCGATATCGATTGCTTTAAGCGTCTTGATTTCAGAGATTTGGATTGTGCGCATGAGTCCAGTTCGTTCAAGCGGTTTGCGTTTCAGGAGGGGGAGCGCTGCCGCCGAACCATCGAGGGCATTTGTCTCGACGGGCGTACTCAGACAGACAACGGGCGTACTCAGACAGACAAGTTGTACGCTTTGATCGCAGTATTTGCGAACAGGTCGGCTTGTTCGTCCTGGGATAGTTCGCCAGCCAGTTCCTTGACGGTGTCAACCCATTTCCGATGGCTGGTCTTGAGCAAGCAGACCGGCCAATCACTTCCAAACATTAGTCGCTTGGGCGTGTAGGCGTCGAGTGCCACGTTCCAATAGCGGCGGATGGTGTCGATGGACCAGGTCTCGTCGCGGACTTCCGTGACGACTCCAGAAAACTTGCATTTGACGTTTTCTCGCTTCGCCAAGTCACGAAATTGTTTTACCCATGTTTCGTCAAACTGTTCGGTTCGGATGGTCGGTTTCGCAATGTGATCGACCACCATTGGCTGGCTGGGGTGTTGATCAACAAAGTCGATCGTAGCCGCCAGGTGTTTGGCAAAAATCAGGATGTCGTAAACCAGACTTCGGCTGGCGATTTGCGCGACTCCGCGATTGAATTCGGTGCCAAGGATATAGCGATCGTCGGGTTCGTCTTGGACGACGTGGCGAACTCCTTTGAATAGCGGCTCAGCAGCGTAGCGATCCAATGCATCACCCACGTTGGGGTCGGACAGCGGAACCCAACCGACAATTCCGCGAATCAAAGGTTCGTCTTTGGCGATCGCCAACAGGTCATCGTTTTCGGCCAGCGATTGTCGGGCCTGGACAGTAACGAAGCCGTCTACATTGCTTTCCACAGCGATCTGGCGCAATTCGTTTGCCAAGTAGTCGCGTTTCAGTACGACCATGCCGTCGTCCATCCAACCGTACTGATCGGCCGAATATTTCCAGAGGTGATGATGGCTGTCAATCAGCATGTTGAACCAGTGCGGGATCGGAGATCGATGGCGTTGACCGAAGGCGACACCATATCGGGAACGCGAAAAGCCTTCAATTCACCCGGAAACTACGTCGACTCGAAGCAGCCTTTGGTGTTCGATTGCAACCGCTACGCAACGCGTCACCTTCATGACCGCAACGACCAAACGATTCCGCAAATTCAGCAGCTTTTCACTCGCTTTGAAGTGTGGTGGCGACCCTTGCCGAAGCTAAAGGTGTTCCCCAATCCACCTCCCTGGTTTGGGATCTACCTCCCAGTGACGCAACCAGCCGTCCGCGACCTCCCTACCCTCCAGTCGCGGGCAGACCTAGGCTGATCGTTCGTCGCTAGAGCGTGGTCCCTGCCGAATTCATTACGGCGTCCTCCATGCCTGAAACCGATACTTTGACGACCACTGAGTCCGCTGTACCCAAAGCAGCGGTCACCAAGCCTCGACGCACTAGCACTCCTCGGGCCCGTGCAGCCCAGTCACCGTTGGAAACCTATCTTCGCGAGATCAACGAGACCGCGTTGTTGACCGCCGACGATGAACAGGAACTTGCGGGCCTCATTGCCCAAGGTGACGTGATGGCACGTGACCGGATGGTTCGTGCGAATTTGCGACTGGTCGTGAATATCGCACGAGGCTACACCGGAAAGGGGCTTGGACTGCAAGATCTGATCGAAGAAGGCAATCTGGGCCTTTTGCGAGCAGTCGAGGGGTTCGACCCGACAGTCGGAACCCGGTTTAGCACCTATGCCAGTTATTGGATCAAGCAATCAATCAAGCGAGCTTTGATCAACAGTGCCAAGACCATTCGGATCCCGGCTTACATGGTAGAACTGCTCAGCAAGTGGCGACGAGCGACGGCCCGTTTGTCCGAGGAACTTGGGCGGACTCCAACCAACGAAGAAGTCGCACGGGTCTTGGGTCTACCGAAGAAGAAGTTGCCGATCATTCGCAAAGCGATCCGGATCAGCAACAGTACGCCACAGAGTGATCAATCCGATTCCGGATGGTCGTTGGGCGAAATGGTCGTTGATGATCGATTGAAGGCTCCAGACGAAGAGATGTTGGACCACGACATCTTGAAGCACGCCATCGAGCTGTTGGGTGACTTGGAAGAACGCGAAGCGACCGTGTTGAAACTACGGTTTGGTCTTGGTGGAGCAGAACCAAGAACACTCAAGGAGATCGGCGCGGAACTTGGCCTGACTCGCGAACGTGTCCGGCAAATCGAAACCGAAGCACTACGTCGATTGGCCGACGGACTGACGGATCCGCGCGAGCGATTCTAGTCCAATCGTCTTGGTGTACGCATCGTAGTCGTTGGCATTTCCTGACGCTGTGAAGAACAGCAATCGCGCGTTACATCTGATCGACGATATGTTCGGCAATCGCCAATGAAGCGGTTGCCGCCGGCGAGGGGGCATTGAGCACATGAATGGCTCGATCACCCTGTTGGATCAAAAAGTCGTCCACCAGATTCCCATCCGCGGTCAAGGCTTGTGCCCGCACTCCGGCTCGACCCGGTTTCAGATCTGACGCGACGATGGTCGGGATTAGCTTTTGCAATGCTTTGACGAAAGCCGGCTTTCGCAATGACCGGTGCATTTCTCCGATGCCGGTTTGCCAATATTTCATCGCCAGCCTGCGGAAACCTTTGTAAGCCAGCGTTTGGGCCAAATCGCCCAGTCGAATGTCGGACCATCGATATCCCTGACGCGAGAGCGCCAGCACGGCGTTAGGACCACATTCAACGCCGCCATCAATCATCCTGGTGAAATGGACGCCCAAGAAAGGAAAGGATGGATCCGGTACGGGATAAATCAGGTTCCGGCATAGCGATTGACTGCTCGGCACGAGCTCATAGTATTCCCCCCGAAACGGCACGATTTGGACTTTGGGGTCTCCACCGGCCATCTGACAGACTCGGTCGCTGTTCAAGCCCGCGCAATTGATCATTCGATCACCGGTGATTTTTGAACCACTACTGCTCCTTAGTTCAACAGAGTTGGTGTCGATGCGAATTTGCTTGACCTGAAATTGCAGGCGGATCTCACCACCCGCTCGGCTGACCTTTTCGGCCATGGCTTGGCAAACACTGCGGTAGTTCACGATCCCAGTTTCCGGAACGTGCAAGGCGGCTAACCCGGCCGCCGCTGGTTCCAGATCGTTCAACTGTTTGGCATCGATTCGCTCAAACTGAACACCGTTTTTGGTCGCCCGGTCGGCGATTTTTTCCAGACGGGGGATTTCGGCTTCGGTGGTTGCCACCACAACCTTGCCACAGCGATCCCAGGCAATCGAATTCGCCGTGCAGAACTCCTCCATCGCTGCTTTTCCGGAGCGGCACAGGATCGCTTTTTGTGATCCTGGCTGATAATAGATTCCGGAATGCAGGACCCCTGAATTGTGTCCGCTTTGGTGTTCGGAAACGCGACCCTCTGCCTCCACCACCGTGACCCTCAAGTCTACATAGCGCTGTTGCACCGCAAGGGCCGTCGCCAAGCCAACGATTCCTCCGCCGACAATGACTACATCTGAAGTAGACAACTCTTTTCTCCGATCGTCTGTTGATTGATTTCGTGAAACTCGCTAATGATTACATTCGCGGCGATCGGCAACGCCCATTCGATTGGTCAAAGTTGCCCGGCCAGTCGCGAAAACAGTTACCCGCAAGATAGTCGTCCCGATTCAAGCGAGGAAACCTGGTGCACCGATTATGACAAAAGGTGAGAGCCGTTTTTCCCGCTGGGGACAACAAAGCTGGCTGTAGGGGCAATGTCAGGTCATACCGTTCCAATATCGATCGACGAACTGCGCGTTGGGGTAACGTGCAGTCATCCGGTAGAGGGTGATCATGGCGTATTGCTGTTAGGGGCGAATACGCGAATCACGCAACAGGTGATCGCGGGTTTGCGAGACCGCGGGATCACTTCGATCGAAGTCGATCCCCGCGATTTGGCCGCCATGCGTGGGGGCAGCAAGAAGAAACGGGCGGCTACGAATCGAGACCGGGCGACTCTTGGTCAGTGGCCCAAGATGAAGCCGGTCAAAGAGATGCTGATTGATCGCCATGACGAGGGGCTGAGCCCCGAACGTTCTCGACGACTCGCTTCGGCAATGGAACAAGCGAAACGCCGAATGGAGGATCTCAAAGAACAAATCACTTCTCGATGCATTCGTTCGGTGGCACAACTGCTGGATGTATCCGATGGGTACGCCCGGTCGATCATTGATGACCATGACCAGACAATCGGTGTTGTCGGTTACATCGAAAAGCAGTTTGACGCGGATGAAAGGTCCGTCCGCATGTCAACGCTGGGGATGGCAATTGCGATCGAGCTCGGGCTGGATGGTCCACAGATGCTGGATATCGGCATGGCTGGATTGCTACATGACATCGGACTTTACGCCATGGACCCAAAGTTTCTGGATCGTGGACGAGAGATGTCGGCGTCAGATTGGTGGGAATACAAGAAGCATCCCAACGTATCGGTCTCCTGTATTGCCGATGCAATTGATGTTAGCGAGTCCGTTCAATTGGCGATTCAGCAGGTCCATGAACAGTTCGATGGATCTGGCTATCCACGAGGCCTGAAAGCCCATCGAATCCATTTGAACGCTCGGATTCTAAATGTGGTCGACGCCTACTTGCGTTTGACGTCATCGGCACATCAACGCAGTGGAATCGTGCCACATGACGCGCTCGGGTTGATTTTGCATCTGGCTAGCCGCGGAATGTTTGATCCCCAAGTGATTCGCGCGTTCTTGAGCATTGAAACACTGTTCCCGCTGGGTAGTACGGTGGAATTGTCATCGGGCCAAATGGCGCAAGTCATTCGCCGTCCACGAAGCGGATTCGCCGCGCCGGTCGTTATCAGTGATGAAGGGACTCGTATCGAAATGGAAACAACGAATCTCGAGATCGTGCGACCGATTTGCGACGAGGATTCCGGCCAAGTGCGAATGCTGCCCGAGCAAATGTTGCAGTCCAACTGGCACCCCGCTGGGCCCGATTCGGTGATCTAAAAGACACAGGCAAGCTGTTTTCGATCAGCTGACGTATTCGTCCTCTTCTTCACCAGTGGGCCGCGAAATTTCGCCGCTGTCTTCCAAGTGACGGACGATATCCACGATCTTCTGTTGGACCGCTTCAACCTCGCTGACCCGGACACTGCCCAGATAGTCCATCTCCTCGCGAAGATTTTCAGCAGCTCGTGAGCTCATGTTGTTCATCACTTTGTCTTGCAGCCCTTGGCTGGCGCCTTTTAGGGACATTGCCCACTGCGAAGTTTCGACGTTCTTCAGCAAAGCTTGAATGTCGCGATCGGTCAGCTTGGCGATATCCTCAAAGACAAACATCAAGCGTCGGATTTCGTCCGAGAGTTCGGGGTCCTCGCGACCAATCGATTCCATAATGTTTCGTTCAATGGAACGTTCGCAAACATTCAGAATCTCTGCCACACTTTCGATACCGCCGGTTTGACTATGTTGCTGGTTGACCATGCTGCTAAGACGCATTTCCAGGCCGAACTCGAGTTCGGCAACCGCCTCGGGGCTGGTCCGCCCAATCGACGCGACGCGACGAATGACTTCAAACTGTTTGTCTGCTTCCAAGCCCGCCAATACTTCGGCTGCATAGGGGCCAGGCACATGGCTTAGCAGCAGCGCGATCGTTTGCGGGTGCTCGTCGCCGATGAACTGCAGCAGTGTTTGGGCATCGACTTTCTTGATGAAGCCGAATGGCATTGCCTCGATCGTCTGCTGCAGATTGCCGATCAACTCGCTGGCGTCGCGACCGAGCGCTTCTTTGATCAGCTCTTTGGCCCGCTCGAGTCCGCCGGCGCTGGCATACAGCGAACTGGCCTTGCTGGTCAGAAATTCGGCGATCACGACTTCTTGGTCGTCACCGCCAACCGAATCCATTTGTGCGATCATGATGCTGATCGCTTCGATGTATCGCGGTGGCAGCTGCCCCAAAATGGAGGCGGCCGTCGGTGTCGGCAGGCTCATCAGCAGAATCGCAGCCTTGCGCAGACCGGTTTCGTCAAATGCGGTTATCGATCCGGCTGACATAGATTCCCACTGTGTGAAGGCGAACGCTGGTGCTATCGGTCTTTATCGGCATTTGGAGCCGTTGATACACGATGGGGTGGGTAAGAATTCGGCTTGTGACGGTCGTCCGTCCTGTAGGCGATTCAGCGCAGACCCCAAGCGGTTGAACCGAGTCCGCCATCGCCGGTTGTGCTATCTGTCCGGCACCCGGGCGGCTGCGGCGGTTCGGAGACTGGACCACCCAAAAGCCCCTTGGGTCTGCCGACCGGACAGTCCAAGAACGTTTGCAAATTCTGTTCGGGTGCCGGTCGTTTCGCTACAAAGATCCGTTGGGCTGAGGCTCGGTGATCCCAGCTGGCGGCCCTCCGGACGGCGATCTAACCCCTTGAACCACGTACCCTGTGCTGGCGTTTCCATTAGGACTTTCCAAAGAAACTGCGGTTCGCTATGTTGCCCCTTTCGTAAAACCATCCCAGACAAAGATTTACCGCCTGTAATTGCTTGACCGCCGAAGCGTGGTCGGGATTCATCTGCCGCCGTTTGGCGGTAATTGGGCGGCTAACATTCGGCGAGAACCATGACCAAGGTTAAAGGAAAAACGAAGATCAAGACCCACAAAGGGACCAAGAAACGGTTCCGTCTGTCGGCTAAAGGCAAGGCAATGCACCGCAGCAGCGGAACTAGCCACCTGGCCCAGGGGATCTCTAAGAAACGTCGTCGCAACCTTCGCGGCACGAGAGCGCTCGATTCCTGCATGGAGTCAACGATTCACGCCGCACTGAACGGATATAGCAATTAAAGTTGGCGGCCTCCGCTGTCATCATCAATCCCATTTCTCCTTCTTTCGAGAATCAACCTTTCCAACCGCCTGGGCAAAACATCGCTGGCAGACGATCAGCGGGGCCTGAGACGGAAGTGACCAAAGCAAACAGGAAATCAAACGATGCGTACCACAACAGGCTCGGCACGGAATAAGTCCAAGAAACGGCTATTTAAACGAGCGAAAGGCTACCGTGGCGGCCGCGGAAATCTGACCCGAACCGTTAAAGAAACATTGATTCGAAGTGGCGCCTATGCTTTTCGCGATCGTCGAGTTCGCAAGCGTGATTTCCGCAAGCTTTGGATCACTCGAATCAATGCTGCGGTCCGTCAGCATGATCTTCGCTACAGCGAGTTTATTTACGGTTTGAAGTTGGCCGAGATCGAACTGGACCGCAAAACCCTGTCTGAAATGGCGATCCACGATCCGGCCGGCTTTAAAGACGTTTGCGACCAAGTCAAAAAGCAACTCGCGTCAGCGTAGGTATCCGCCGCCGACGTATCTATGTCGCTTCAAGACTTTCTATCGACCCTCGATTCGCTTGAATCGGAAGCATCGACAGCCTTTGACTCGGCGACCGATGCCGAATCAGTTGGAAGCTGCGCGGGTCAGATTTTTGGGCCAGAAGAATGGTGCGATTCGCGATGTTCAAAAGCAGATGGGATCGATCGACAAAGCGGATCGCAAAGCTGCCGGGATGCGTCTGAACGCATTCAAAGTCAAACATTCAATCGGCTTTTGAGTCGTCGCAAATGCGGCTCGGTGGTGCCGAGCAGGTCGGCATCGATCCAACTTTCGATCCAACTTTGCCGGGGACTCGGCTATCGATTGGACATGTTCATCCCGTGACTCAGACGATCAGCCATTTGATGGAGATCATGGGGCGAATGGGTTTCGAGGCCGCTGAGGGCCCTGAAGTCGAAGATCCCTGGCACAACTTCGTCGCATTGAACATTCCCGAGGATCATCCGGCGCGTGATCCGCTGGACAATTTCTATTTGGCAACCGCACAGGCGGCGACAGCCAACGAACCCGGATCCGAGGGGTCGCGATTGCTGCGCAGCCAAACCAGTACCGTTCAAATACGAGTGATGGAGGAGCGCCAGCCACCCATTCGCGTGATTTCATTGGGCCGCGTTTATCGCCCGGACGATCCTGATGCGACTCATTTTCCGATGTTTCATCAGATGGAAGGGTTATTGGTCGACCGCCAGGTGACCCTGGCTAACCTGAAAACGGTTCTGCACGTATTTGCAACGAATTACTTGGGTGATGACGTTCCCATTCGGTTCCGTCCCTCGTTCTTTCCCTTCACCGAACCCAGTGTAGAAGTCGATTTCTTCTGGAATGATACTTGGATCGAATTTGGCGGTGCCGGAATGGTTGATCCGGCGGTGTTCGAGGCGGTCGGATATGATCCCGACAAGTTCAGCGGGTTCGCCTTCGGACTGGGAGTCGAACGACTTTGCATGCGGCGACACGGGATCACCGATATTCGCGATCTGTATAGCGGCGATTTGCGGTTCCTAAGCCAATTCTAGACCGCTGCACCGTAACGGTATTCAAGCTGAAGGAATCTGACCATGATCAGATCCGGCCACGATCAGATGCGCCAGGTCAGATGCGTCAGGTCAGATGCGTCAGGTCAGATGCGTCAGGTCAGATCCTTACGCTGGATGACGAGAATTCAAACATTCGTTCGAGTCTCGTTAACGCGAAGACGTCTCGTACTGTTTCTGGTACGTCCAGTAAGATCAGCCGTACACCCTGGCTGCGAGCCACCGACTTGATTCCGATCAGTTCGTTCAAGCCTGCGCTGCTGATCCAGTGAATGTCTTTGAAATCCAGATTCAAACATCCATCGTCGTCGTCGTCCGCTATTTCCCGATCAAGTAGCTCTGATAGTTGCGTGCCAATTTGCCGCGCCGTCTCCATGCGATTGAGATGCTCAGGCGAGAATGAAACGGTCCAATCCGTTCCGGCATCTTTCACTCGTATCAAATCGATCTGACTCATCAAATTCCGTTCTCGATTAATAACAGGTCACCCCCAAGGAGCATCAGACTATTGGCTACGCGTGCAAGAAGCAAGTAAATCATGCAGCTTTCGTCGATCAGCGCGACGATTTGTCGCGATCAAGTCGCCAAACTTGACCAAATCGGTATAAGAGTTTCGATAACGGTCTGCTGCGCGGCGAGCTCCTCCGGAAAGGATTCGGCGGCGATCAGTGCCGATTGGCGCGTTGGGCCAACTGAATCGAGAGGCGGTTCTCGTTGAAGAACTCAGTCACTTCACCAGAGATGATCCAATGCTCATCTGTCGCATCAGCTTGAATCGCTTCGACGATCCGCTGCAGCATCAAATTTTCATTTAGCAAGATCTGTTGCAGCGCGTTGGGAACAATGCGAGACATCTCTTGGACGGGTGCCGCGGTGGTTTTGAAACGTTTTGGAGTGCGGTGATTTGTTTCCTGTCCCAGTCGTGATGCGTGTCGCTTTCTGTTGGTCACTAGAATCGCTCGCTTGACCAACGGATCACTTTTTGTGACGGTTTCGGAGTCATCACGCTCACTGACGGCAATGAATACCCAGCGTCGCCCCAGCATCACAATGCGACCGGTGGTTGGCGGGATTCTGGTCCCCTCGCGGAGCAGAAGCGTTTTTTCGCTCGCTTCCGGCGGATCGGCATAGCAAGCCTCCGTCGATGGCTCGCCGACCAATCGGCCTGCGTTCGGCATCAGCATGAGGGCAACCAGTAGGATTGCCAAACCGCTCCGGATCTCGCGAATGATCACAGGTCCAAAACGTCGCGAGCAGAAGAGCATCAGCGGCAGAATAATCATATTTTTTGACTCGACGGAATGGCGGATTGAAAACCGCATCGCGGTTTCAAGTTGGACAGCTTCCGTGCAGCCAGCAGATGCTATGGATTGGCTCCAAACCGATCCTACGGTTGGATAAAAATGATCGGTCGCGCGCGGTGGGAGGGTCGTGGCCGGCGCGCGACCGATCGATGCGGCATCCGTGCTCGTGGGTTGCACGGAATACCGAGTTGTGCTCGGTTATCAGTTCCGACGCTATCCTTGTTGGTGGTGACGTGGAATCGCGACTGCATGACAAGTGATGACGGCTCCAACCGCGACCAGTGCAAGTCCCATCCAACGAGGTGGCTCGACGCGTTTCATTGGTTTCGGGTAGACTTGCATCATAAAGTTGGACATCGTCGAATTGTCAGCAACGGATGCCTCTTTGCTTATTCGCGCCAGGCGCGAGTGGCGGATTCGTTCAGGACAAACGAATCGACCATGCGGAATTGAATTCCGAGCAAGAGCAGGAGTACTCCGAGCAAGAAATAGCGGTTTCGATACATCGACATTGGAACTGGCTTCCTTGGGTGCCGTTGAGAGGATCGATGATGCCTTCCCCGGTCATCGACTAAACCAACTTGCGAAGCTGCCGACGCACGAACCAGGGAGGGGTTCAAAAGCATTGATCGGCTGTTCAGACCGAGCGGCTGGAATCGACGTCAAAGACTTCACGTCGCAAGCTGTGCGCGGGTGTTGCGACCATGCACAGTCATCCCTATCGATCCGATCATTCCGTGGATTCAGGTCCTTCCTTGAATCAAGGTTCTCCCTGGCGTCCAAGTCCTTCCGTGATCCCAAGCCGTGCCAATCGGCGCTGTCAGGTGCGGCCAGAGACTCGTTCCGGAGGTGCGGATTGAAGCGAATGCACCCTATTGATCAGAGAATAGGCCGTCGACGAGGCCACCGACTCGCTCGCGGAATGAGTTCAATGTCGAGTCTTCCAATAGGTGCTGCTGATCGCTTTTCATGATCGCAGCAGCAAGCGGCTTGTGTGACTTCCATTCGTCCAGTCCATAGTCGCGTGTGTCAACATACACATCCGACAGATTGTTGCTGATCTTTGGAACCACGTAGACGCCGTCCTGGCCTCTGACGATGTGGTAATGCATTGCAACGAATAGCAGTGCGGCACCAGTAATCATTCCAAACAAAAAGCGTGACATAGAAGCAAACCAGAGTAGAAGCGGCGAGCAGAACGATTGTCGGTCGTATATACCGCCACGCGGCCTGTTCGGGCAAGACGGAATCGAGCCAGGACGCGACGCGTCCGCGACGCGTAACGAGCGCCCAAAGATTGCGGCCGGACTCATCGCCCGCAGATCTCGACAGTTTTTCCACGTCCTAGACTTTTCCTAGTCCAACCATTTGGCTCGATTTTCTTAAAGCGGCTTGCGAAATCGGGTCTGCCCGCTTCACGATCGCCCCAATCGCCGGGTAGCGTACTGACTCTTCGAACCAACGCCAATCCATTAGCTGAAACACGGAAGCACATGACCCCTGACGACTCCTACGAAGCACCTTTCCAAACGGAAGCAGAGATCAATACGAACGAACAGATCGCAGGCTCCGATTTGGATCGTGCTATCGAGATCGACGATGATCCGAAGTCGCTAGAAATTGCCTTGCCCTTCGTCGGACAATGGAATCAATTGATTAGCACGACCAATTGGGAAAAGGGTCGGATCATTAGTGAATGGCGGGTTGCCTTGATCGACGCGGGCGCTGATCCCAACCAGTATTCCGATGAGGCTTGGGCTCGGCGAGTCGGTGGCGTTACGGCACCCCACGTTGGTCGACTGCGGCGTGTCTATGATCGATATGGGTCCACCTATGAAACGTACAACGGTCTGTACTGGACTCACTTCCTTGCCGCACTCGATTGGGATGACGCACCCCTCTGGCTGGAAGGGGCGGCACAGGAAGGATGGAGCATTGCCGGCATGCGCGAACAAAGATGGCAGGCCACCGGAGCGGTTGAATCACAGCGACCAACCGACAGCCAAATCATCGAAGTTGATACCGATGAAGATGTTGTGATTCCGGCTCAAGGTGGAGGACGCACCAAAGAGTATGGAGACCAGCCCGGAGCCGCCGCCGGCAAGACGTATGAGAATGCAGATTTTGGCGACGAAGAAGAACTATCATCGATGACGGGCGGCAGCGGATTGACGTCTCCAGTTGTCGACGGTAGCGAGGCTCCGTCAGTGCAGCCGTTTTCCGGACTGCCTGAATTACCTGATGACCTCAGTGACGCGATCGAATCGCTCAAACTAGCCGTCTTGAGGCACAAAACTACCGGCTGGCAAGACACAAACGTCGCGACCATCCAAAAGTACTTGGATGCGGTCTCGGTACTGATGACGGCTTCTTAGCGCAAACAGCTAACACTACCGATCTTGTTCTGCGCCGACGAAATGCCTCATCGTTGCCACAAGAAGATTTTACTTACGGGCAACAATCGAGCTGCAGCAAACCTATTCAACCAGGTTCAAGTTCGGGTTGGATTCCTTGATTTCATCAACCACATCGAACCCGATGCTGGTGTTGGAAACATCCAAGTGCTTAAGATTCGGGAGTTTCGCAAGCGCGCGGAAACTATCGTCGCTCAATAGCGTGCCAGAAACATTCAGATTCTTCAGGGTTTGGAACTTCAGCAGCGTCTCCAGTGACTCGTCGGAAACCGTGGTTGCCCCTAAATTCAACTCTTCAAGCTGATTGAGGTCGTCGATCGCACTCATCGCCTCATCGTCGAAATCGGTTTCCATGACACTCAGGTATTTCAGCCCTTTCAGGTTGCCGATCCGTGTGAATCCCTCCAGTGAGACACTGCGGCATTCACGAAGATCCAAGAAACTCATCTTTGGGAATTCAGCAATGACCTTCATCGCTTCGTCATCGACCGAAGAATCGCGAAGTTCCAGTCGTTCGATGTTAGCAAGTTCGGATAAATGGCTGATTCCTGTTCCGGTCACATCGTCAAAGCGAATTCCGAGCCGCTTCAGGTTCTTCCAGTTGGCTGCCGCAGCAATCCCTTCGTCAGTCACCCGAGTGTTGTCAACTTGCAGCGACGACAATGTGGTTGTGTTGGCCAGGGACTTCAATGCATCATCTGAAATCGAAGTACAGGCGTTCAAATTCAGTGACTTCAGTGGTAGCGCCGCCAATGCAGCGACGCCAGCGTCTGTGACAACCGTTTTTTCCAACTGGACGTCGGCCAGCCGCGGCAGTTTGGCGAGGTGTGCCGCACCAGCATCGCCTACGTTTGTATTCCGCAGGTCGATAGCGCGGACTTTCTTCAGGTCGGTCAAGACAGCCAAACCATCATCTGAAACGCTGGTCTTCCGCAAAAACAAGACTTCCAAGTTTGGCAATGCAGCCAGGGTACTAACCGTTGAATCGCCGATCGCCGAGCCCGACAGGTCGATTCGCTTCAGCTGATTCAATTCTGCGATCACGTCCATGCCTTCGTCAGTGATCCCTGGCCCTGACATCACGAGTTCCTGGACATTGGGGATCCCGGTCAAGTTCTGCAACACGTCGACTGCTGGTTCATTCGTAAAGAACGCAGCTTTTCGAACAACGCCGGAACTGTCTTTTTCCAGTCGGAATCCACCCGTTTCGAGTGCCGAAATTTTTGTTGGGTCGTCGGGCGTGACCTGCACGGCTCAACGGCGGAACCGTTCGCTGGCCGTATCGGAATCGTTACTCGAGTCACGTCGGCAGCCGATGGGAGCTGAGAGGATGAATGACAGGACCATCAGGTGCGGTAAGCGTAAAGATCGCATTGCTCTTGTAGGTGATTGCTGGGACAGGTGGGGCGAAACAGTTTGACTGGCAACGATTACGACAGGTTAAACGTTAAACCATCGGAGGCAAGGCGTGTTTCGGGCCGGAAGACCGGCCCTATTTCTGTCGCGGTTTCACCTGCCTACTCCCCACTTTCTTGTCATTCCTGCTATGGTATAGAGGCACGTTAATCTCCACCCCTGGACACTCTCGTCCGTCATTCTACCCCTGAGGGATATACATGACCCAGCAGACGACTCGTCGTAATTTCATCGGACAATCCGCAGCGATCACCGCTGGCGTTGGATTCTTTACCAGCACGAAACCAGCGGCGGTTGCCCAGGAATCGGCATTACAGGAACCGGCTGCTGCATGCGTTGGCGTCGGCGGCAAAGGTGGCAGCGACAGCAGTCACATTGCGAAGCTTGGCGGCAAGATCGTCGGCATCTGCGACATCGACGGCGCCCGAGTGAAAAAGAAGGGCCGCGAGAAAGAATGCCAAGACGCAGAGCAGTTCAGCGATTTTCGTGAGATGTTCGACAAGTTGGGTGACAAGTTCGACATGGTTTCCGTCAGCACGCCCGACCATACTCATGCGGTTGCCGCGCTGCGTGCGATGAAAATGAACAAGCACGTTTACTGCCAAAAACCACTGACCTGGTCGATTCGCGAAGCGCGGTTGTTGCGAGAAGCAGCCGAGGAGCATGGCGTGATTACTCAAATGGGCAATCAAGGCACGTCGGAGAATGGATTGCGAGAAGCAGTCGAAGTGATTCGAAGTGGTGCGATCGGTGATGTGACCGACGTACACGTCTGGACGAACCGCCCCGTTTGGCCTCAAGGAATTGGTCGTCCTGCCGGTGAAGATCCGATTCCCGCCGACATCAATTGGGATGCCTGGATTGGGCCGGCACCGATGCGACCGTTCAAGCAAGGCGTGTACCACAGTTTCAATTGGCGCGGCTGGGTTGATTTTGGCACCGGCGCGTTGGGTGATATGGCATGTCATACGACCAACATGCCGGTCATGGCACTGAAGTTGTGGGATCCAATTGCGATTACTGCGGTCAAGAATCCTGGCATTTACGCCGGCGAAACCTTTCCTGGTAGTTCACAATTGTTATTCGAGTTCCCTGAACGCGATGGATTGAAGCCCTGCAAGTTCCATTGGTACGACGGCGGCAATTTGCCAGCCGACGATGTGCTGGCTCAATTGCCAAAGAGCTTCCAAAAACGGATCGAACAGCAGAAGCAAAATCCGAATAAGAAGACCAGCGGCTCCTTCATCATCGGTACGAAAGGTGCAATCTTTTCGCCCGACGATTACGGCGCAAAGTACTACTTATTGCCGGAAGACGATTTTGCTGACTACAAGCCGCCAGCCCAATCGTTGCCCCGGATTCCCTACAAGTCGAGTGGCGACATGCGTCAAAAATGGGAGTGGGTCCAATCGATCAAGGGCGAATACGAACCTGGCCCGATGTCGAACTTTGGCTACGCGGGACGCCTGACCGAAACGATCCTAGTTGGGAACTTGGCGATGCGCGGACCCGAGGGAAAGCGGATCGAGTGGGACGCTAAGAATCTGACTAGCCCCAATGTTCCAGAGGTGAATCAATTCGTGACACGCGAGTATCGCAGCGGTTGGGAATTGCCCTCATAACTTCGGTCGGCCGGTTTCGTTGTCAAAGGCGCACTGTGAAACTGTTTCATAGTGTGCCGGAAGCTTCGACGTAAAACCCTTTTCGATTCTCACGTTCCCGCGTCTCAAGCGCGGGAGTTTTCATTCACAAATCGACACATGACAAACCTCGCACACCACGTATTTTTCACCTTGAAAGACCGTACCGCCGAATCGACCGAACGTTTGGTCGCGGCCTGCCAAAAGTACCTGGATGATCACGAGGGCCTGATCGGGTTTTCCGTGGGCACCCGTGTTCCAGACCTGAATCGAGAGGTGAATCAAGACTTTGACGTCTCGTTACACTGCATTTTTCGGGATCGGGCAGCTCATGACGCCTACCAAACTGCAGAGCGGCATTTGCAGTTCATCGCGGAAAACAAGGACTCGTGGGCCTCGGTCTGCGTTTTCGACAGCGACTTAGCTAGCTAGACCAATTCCAGACGAACCTTGACGGCTGACTGGCCGTACTGGTAAACCAATCGCTTTAGCCTTCCCTGAGTTAAAGCCGAACCACTCGGAACCTGCAGTTGAACTCCTGGATTTCACGTGTCGCATTGGTAGCGTATCTGCTGGGTGGCTGGATTCTTCCGGCGACTCACAGTCACCGTGCGCAATCGATTTCTGGGCCATCAGGTTTACAGGCTGACTGTTCCACATGTGTTCATTGTGCGACACATCGGGAAGCCACCGCGCAAGCTGATCACGCCCAAGGCGACGACGCCGTTCATGTCTTCGGGGTGGAAGTGCATTCTTGCGATGGGCTTTGTTCGCTCTGCGTCGCCCGTACGATGGCGTCACAACGTCTTACCTGCAAAGCGGTTCCGTGGTCTGCGCAAGTTTCCGATCGAATCGGTATGGCAACGGCAACGGACGCAGTTCCGCAGACTTCGCTAGCCATTTCCGCTCGTGGCCCTCCCTGCTCTGTTTGAATTTGGTGTCTTCAAACATTTCTTGGCAGTAGGAGTTTCCAGTGGTTTTTTATCTTCCTTACAGGCGCTATGCGCTAGACAACGCGGTTTTACACTAGTCGAGTTGCTGGTCGTGATTGCCATCATTGGCGTCTTGATCTCACTCATATTACCGGCGGTCCAATCGGCTCGTGAAGCAGCCCGTCGTTTGGGCTGTCAAAACAATTTGCATCAAATTGGTGTCGCGCTTCACAACTACCACAGTGCCTATCGCGAGTTGCCGAGTGGTTGGGTGGATAATGGCACACATCTTCATGAGCCGGGTTGGGGATGGGCCGCGGCGATCTTGCCTCAAATGGATCAATCGGCAATCTACGAAAAGATCGATTTACGAATTCCGATTGCCAGTGATGTGCATGAAGACGCGCGGCTGGCAATCATATCTGCCTATATCTGCCCCAGCGATACTTTGGAATCGATCTTTGGGATCGGCGAAGGACACGATCATGATGAAGATGATGCCGAGGGTTTTGCCGCGTCGGATGATGATCACGATGATGATCACGATGATGATCACGACGACGATCATGATCACGAACATGGAGAAAACGTGGATCTCGGTTCCCACGTGCTGTTCCAAATCAGCAAAAGCAACTACGTCGGCGTCTACGGAACCAAAGACATTCACGATGATATCTACGACGGAGACGGGCTTTTCTACGGGAACAGTCGCCATCGATTCCGCGATATCCTAGACGGAATGAGTCAAACCTTGATGGTCGGCGAGCGCAACGGTCGATTGGGAGGATCCATTTGGCAGGGATTGATTCACGATGCCAACGAACATGCCTCGCGGATTGTTGGTGCCGCCGACCATGCGCCCAATGACCCCGTCGGACATTTCGAGGATTTTTCGAGTTACCACTATGACGGATGCACACTTTATCCTGTCGGATGGTTCCGTTCGCATGCTTACCAAGATGATTGACATGGAGGTCTATCACGCGCTGACAACCAGAGCGAAAAAAGAAGTAATCGACGCGAGTGATTTCTGATGCAAGAAGCCGAGCAACTGGTGCAGCAGCTTGAGCGAAAGCAGCTGAAGCTGGTTTTGGCCGAAAGCTGTACTGGAGGATTGGTTGCGGCTGAACTCGCAAAGGTCCCTGGCGTATCAAATTGGCTATGTGGTTCCGCAGTCACTTATCGCAGCGAAACCAAATCGGCTTGGCTGGGGATCGATCCTGCCATCATTGATCGCTACACGGCCGTCAGCCAGGAAGTGGCAATTCAGATGGTCGAAGGTGTTCTACGCCATACGCCGGAGGCAGATATTTCGGCGGCGGTCACCGGTCATTTGGGCCCACAAGCCCGCGGGATTCGATGGAATCGTCTTCATTGGCTTGGCGAAACGCGAAGATTCTGAACCCACTGTGATTCGTCATCAATTGACCGAAGCTACGCGAGTGAAGCGTCAATTCGAGGCCGCCAAACTGGTTTTGCAGCAACTGATGGATCTGATCAAATAGCTTAGAATTGTCAGCGAAATGAACTTCTGGCCACTCCTCCGCGATTGTGCGCCCGTTCGATCAACACCTCGCTGCGAGTCTGCCATGCGATTTCTATTTACGGTTTTTGGTTTGTTTTCCATTGCTAATGGTGCTTCCGGCGAGTCCGGTGAAAGCACAACGGGGCTCACTGATTGAGGATCTGTTTCGCACTGTAACGGAAGCCCAGTTCGAACGTGAGCAGCGCAAACGCTTGGAACGTGAACAGGAATTTAGGCGTGCTCCGGCGACCAGTCCGGGCAGGATTCAGTCGATCCCGCTGCCGCCTGAACGCAGGGGACGCGGCGATTCGGCCAGATCGATCAATACGCCTAGTCGTGAGGTTGCCGATTTGGCCCAACACTTGATCGATTTCAGCGGCGTGATCAATCCGTTGGTTGCGGAGTTGCGCGATGCGGCGCCTCGAAACCCGGCAATCAGACAGTTGATCCCCGAGGCATACCAGGTCGCCGCGGATACCAATTCGCTCATTCAACGGTGCGATGGCATGAAGACCGTTGAGCCATTGATTGAACCCTACTCGGAGCTCGATGCCCGGTGGCGAAATCTTTCGTTTCGGTTACGGGCTTTAGAGGGACTTAGCAGCGGTTGCAGGACCGGCGTTCGCTCATGCGACAAGCTGATTGGAACAATGTCCAGGCACATGAATGTGCAGCCTCAGTTTGATCGACATGCGCTGCATGACATGATGATCATTGCCGGTGCGCACATGCAGTCTTTGCTTGACGATTTGGAATTAGCGCGGATCGACCCGCGGGATGCACGGCGCTTGGCTCATGACCTGCGATTGCTGCGACAGCGATTGCTGGGCGAAGCCGATCGCGTTGAAGTGGTGACATACGATGAAGCCGTCGTGGCGTTCAGTGACTTTTCAGCGAGTTGGAGTCAATTTAGCGAGCAAGTTTACGGCATCAATGACCCGCATCTACAGCGACGCCTTGATCGAATACGTCGAATCGGCGATCAAACATATGAACTCTTATGGATCCCGCCGCCCTACAACGCGAGTACGCTAACGGCGTCAGCCCGACGACTTGAAGTCGAATGCGGCAAGATGTTGGATTTATTGACGATTCGTTCGATGGTTTCTTTAGACCCTCGTGACCAGATTCGCCTGCTCGAGTCGAGTCGGCGAATGTATACGACAAGTCAGGAGTTGACTAAATTGACGACCGCGAATGCATCCCGAGAGGATCTTCAGGAACGGTTTGGTGCGATCGATCAGGATTGGGCCTTCATTCAGTCAACCTGCCGCCGGCTGCCTACGATCAATCGGGCATCTCTGGCTGCTATCGAAAGTCAATGCGAGCAGCTGCGAGGGCTTTGGGATCCAGTCTCGTTGGTGAACCGGCGATTGCCCACGAGCAATTGGTCCAAGCAGCGGCCGCGCTTGAAGGATCAGCCGAGTTTTTCGATACCGACTTACAACGGTACGGACGGTATCTGAAACCATCCGAATACCGCAAGTCGATCACCGGTGCCTCTCATGAGGTCTATCACCATGCGAAAGAATTGCATGAAGCATTGCATCAACGAGAACCGCTAAGTCGCGTGCAAACGGAGGCCGAACATATAATGGACGGTTGGCAACAACTGTCCAAGGACTTGAGTGATATCGAAGCGCATGGTCTGAGTACAGCAAGAGCAAATAGTCTTCGCCGCTCTCAACAGAATCTGGCTCCATTCGTTGCTCAAATTGCCGCGGCATTGGTACAGCGATAATCCGACTTGCGAAACTTCATCACGTTCTGCTTGTGTATCGCGACCATCGCCAAGGTTGTGTCTGTTTTAACGCTCGGTCCCGCGTCGATTGAAATGGACGCACAGGGATACTGGGAATTGAGCGATCTGGTGATCGACGGCGACGTACTGATGACCGGCGAAGCGATTGCCTACCGAACACCGCTCTATCCCTGGTTTCTGGCCATGGTCCGCAGCCTCTTCGGTGTCGATTCACTGCTGGCCATCGTGCTGTTGCAAGGCGCTATGGCGGTAGGGTCCATTTGGATTGCGGGCCGGATCGCGATGGAAATCACTCAGTCCAGGTGGGCAGTGCCAGCGACATTCTTGGTTGCCCTACCGACAATTTCGGCCCTGCCCTATTCGGCAACCATGCTTACGGATGTGCTGTTTACATTTCTGCTGATGTTGCATTTGTTGGCCGTACTGTTCTATTGCCGCCGACCGACTACCAGCCGCGCGGCACTCATGGGCGCCTCTTTCGCGCTGACGCTGCTCGCGCGCCCGATCGTGATGTATTTTTGGATTGCTCATGTGGTACTTCTGGTTTGGAAAAGTCCGCAAGGCGAAACGTGTCCGGCCGACAACGTGATTCCGACTCGCCAGCGATTTTTGCAAGTTGGCGTGGCCATTTTGGTTGCCGGAATCATGGTTTCTCCTTGGCTGATGCGAAATCAAAGATTGTTCGGCGCACCGTTTTTGACTGAGTTCCTGGGACGCAACATTTGGATCGTCACCTTTCAAGATGGCTCAGGCGCCGGGCTAGATCTTCCAGACACGGACGAAGCCGAAGACTTGAAACGGCGACTCAGTGATGCCGGAATGACAGATCAGTGGCGTTCGACATGGAGTGTTTCTCGAGCCTTAGTAAATTCTGGACTTTCCGATCCGGAAGCGGACCGATTGATGAGGCGGATTTCGATCGATGCGATGATGTCGAAACCGGGAATTGTGGCATATAAATCGGTCCGCCGTACGGCAAATTTCTGGCGTTGCGCTGTGACTGATCTGCCGGCTCAAGGTTTAGAGACGGGGCTCTATCAAGGCCAACGTCACTGGTCCGTGGACCTTGCACCGGTTAGCTGGATGATTGAGAACCGGCTCAGCCGCCACGTCTGGTTCAACACGGTGATCACTGCCGTCATTGCAGTTGCGGTCACGATCCTGATGATTCGAGCGGAAACACGACGATACGGTATTTGGATCGCACTGATGCTTAGCTATTTTGCTGTTGTCACTGGTTTGGTAGAGATTCCGAACTATCGTTACCGAATGGTCGTAGAGCCATTGGCAACGCTAGCTGTTGCCAGTGCAATGGTGATCATCGTCGGGGCATGGTGGCACACCGGTGGTAAGCACGATTCTTCACCGATAGAAAACGCGAATGGCTGATCGACCGACGGACGACAACTTGGAACTTTCTGTGGTCATGCCATGTTTGAACGAGGCAGACACGATTCGGACGTGTGTTGAAAAAGCGAACCGAGCGATGGAAGTGGCGGGGATTGTTGGCGAGGTCGTGATCGCTGACAACGGCAGCACCGATGATTCTGTCTCAATCGCCTCTTCCTTGGGTGCGAGAATCGTACACGTTTCCGATCCTGGCTATGGTGCGGCGTTGATGGGTGGAATTCGTGCCAGCCGGGGCAAGTTCGTCATCATGGGCGATGCCGACGATAGCTATGACTTCCTGGAAATCCCCGCTTTTGTTGATCAGCTTCGCACCGGAGTCGCCTTGGTTCAGGGCTGTCGTCTGCCCCGCGGTGGGGGACGCGTCATGCCGGGCGCGATGCCCTTTCTGCACCGTTGGTTTGGAAATCCTGTGCTGTCGTGGTTGGTGCGACGAATGTTTCGGATTCCGATTCATGACGTCTACTGTGGAATGCGAGGATTCACGCGAGATCTGTACGACCGATTGGATTTGCGTTCTCCTGGGATGGAGTTCGCGACGGAAATGATCATCAGAAGTGGTTTGCATGGTGCTTCGATGAGCCAGGTGCCGATCACGCTGCACCCCGATGGTCGCCAAGAACATGGTCCACATTTGCGAACGTTTCGGGACGGTTGGAGAACATTGCGATTGTTCTTGGTCTTCAGCCCGCGGTGGACATTTTTTCGTCCCGGACTGATCTTAATCGCTGTTGGGTTAGTCGGATATGCCCTTGCGATTCCCCAGGCAACAGTATTCGGTGCGGCGTTGGATGTTCATACTTTGTTGATCGCCAGCTTAGCTGTATTGATGGGTTGGCAGGCCGTGCTGTTCGCAACCCTGGCTCGTATCTTCGCAGCCCGTGAACGTATGATGCCGAGCCATGAACGACTGGAAAGGCTAACGGTCGAACATGGGCTAGCAGCAGGTTCGATCACATCTGTCGTCGGTTTGGCTTTCATTGCGCGAGTAATCTATGTTTGGTGGCGGGCTGACTTTGGGCCTTTGAACTATCCCGAGACGATGCGCTGGATCGTTCCTGGCGTAACACTGGTCGCCTTGGGTTTTCAAACAGCGTTGGCTGCCTTGATGGCCGGTGTATTGAAGATGCAACCGGCGAATACCGATGAACAGTAGCGGGCCACAGCCGACGATCATTAGGCACGTTCCCGGTGGACAGGTATGTTGTGATCCCGATTGGGAAGCAGCCTACTTACGTTTTGAAACTCCCGAAGAAGAAATTTCCAAGTTCATTCAAAGACTACGTCGTTTTGGTTTCGATGATTTGCCGAAAGAGATTCGTATAGCCGAAGTTTTCTGTGGCCGGGGCGGTGGATTGATTGCGTTGGAGCGGCTCGGCTTTCAGTATGTCGAAGGCGTCGATTTGTCGGACTCGCTACTTGAGCAGTACCAAGGCCAAGGCACGCTGCATTTGGCCGACTGCATGGATATGCCGTTTGAAGACAGTGCATTCGATGCGGTGGTCGTCCACGGGGGCCTGCACCATTTGCCGAAGTTGCCGGTCGATTTGGACCGAACTCTAAGTGAAGTTGCGAGAATTCTAACTTCGCTGGGAAATTTTTATGTGGTCGAACCGTGGCGAACCCCCTTTTTGACATTCGCACATTTCGTCACCGAGTTGCCGATCATGAGGCGTCTGTATGCGAAGGGAGATGCCTTGGCAACAATGACCGAACGTGAACGCGTTACGTACGAACAATGGCTTGGCCGGCCAGACGAAATTCTGGCAGTCTTTGAAAGACATTTCGTTCCCGAACGTATCGAAACTCGCTGGGGCAAACTGGAATACATCGGTCACAAACGCGTGTAGACCAGAGCATGCAGTACCGAATTGGAGGCTCAGATTGCGTAGCGATTGTCGCTGACCATCATCGGCCGATTCGGGCGTGATCCACGTAGCACGTCGATCGCTTCGGTGATTCCATCAATCGTCAGTTCGTACATCGGAAACAATTGCCGGATCATCATGATCGACGGTGCGTTCCATCGATTTTCACGTTCCGGATTGATCCAGATCGAGTTAGGCACCCTTTCGCGAATCTGTTGCAGCCAGCTAAGCCCAGTTCGTTCATTGCGGTGGAAGTAGTCGATCGCGCCGCCAACATGCGTCAATTCATAGGGCGACATCAAGGCATCGCCAACGAAAATCACGGACCAGGTATGGTCAAGTGTTTTTAGCACGTCCGCGGTAGCGACACCTTCCCACAGTGAAATGTTGGTGTACAGGGTTTCGTAAACGCAATTGTGAAAGAAGAGATGATCAAACTGTTTGAAGTGGTTGGCGGCGTGAGCGGCGCTGAAAAGGCGTTCGCACAGCAATGTGTAGGGATCCATCGATCCGCCGACGTCCATCAACATCATCAGCTTGATGCGGTTGCGTTTGGGCGGCGAAAAAACCAATTCGATTTCACCTCCGTTTCGCGCGCTCGCATTGATCGACTCATCAAGATCCAGCTCTTCCGGGCCCTCATCGTTGCTTAGCCGTCTCAATCGCTTTAAAGCGACGCCGATTTGACGAGTATCAAGGATGCGGTCATTTCGCAGGTTTGCGAATCGTCGCGATTCCGCAATCTGCACTGCGGAACGACCACCGCCGGGACCACCAATTCGAATACCGGCTGGATTGACACCGCCATGCCCAAATGGCGAAGTGCCGCCAGTGCCGATCCATCGACTACCACCGTCATGCCTTTCGTCCTGCTCGGCCAATGTGTCTTTGAAACGTTTCAGCAGTTCATCCATGTCCATCGCCTTCAGTAGCGCCCGGTCTTCGTCGCTGATTTCCGGCAACTTGGGATCCTGTAGCCACTCGAGCAATTCGTCGGTGATATCCAAATCATCTTCAACACCGTGAAAGAATGTCGCGAATGCCTTGTCGAAGACGTCGTAGTCGTTCTCACGCTTGACTAGCAGACAACGAGCCAAATGGTAGAAAGTATCCAGATGCGCACGGCCATGACCAAGTGCCAGCGCCTTCATCAAAGCTAGCCATTCGGTGATCGTGGCTTTGTGCCCGTAGCGACGTAGGTGATAGAAAAAGTCGATAAACATGATCGATAGATCCACTGATCGAAATCAGTCGCATCAAAGCCTTCCGGACTGAACCAAGTTAGTGATTTCAATGTCGTTTTCACGTTTCAACAGCACACCCAAAAACGGAATTTCTTTGGCTAGCGTCTTAGGGTCAACTCCGCCGCGCTGGAGTGCGGCGATCCAGTCCACCAATTCGCTGGTCGATGGACGCTTTCGTAGATTCGGTTGTTCGCGAAGCCAGTAGAACCGCGTCAGTACTTGTTTCAATAGCTCCTTTTCCACATTGGGGTGATGCACGCGTACGATGTTCTGCATCGTCTCTCGATCCGGAAAATCGATGTAGTGGAAAACGCAGCGGCGCAAAAAAGCATCTGGAAGCTCTTTTTCATTGTTCGATGTGATGATCACGATCGGGCGTTCGATGGCGGTGAATTGTTCCCCAGTTTCTGCCACCGAAAAACTCATTCGATCTAGTTCGTGCAGCAAGTCATTGGGGAATTCCATGTCGGCCTTGTCGATTTCGTCGATCAACAGCACGACACGAGTCGGGCTGGTCAACGCTCGGCCCAGCGGGCCTTGTTTGATGTACTTTCGAATGTCGCTGACATCACCGTCACCAAAGCGAGCGTCATTCAAGCGTTGAACGGCATCGTAGACGTATAGTCCGTCTTGAGCTTGTGTCGTCGACTTGATGTTCCAGTTCATCAATTCCATCTCGAGACTTGCTGCAACAGCCTCGGCTAGCACGGTCTTGCCAGTGCCGGGTTCCCCACGGATCAAGAGTGGTTTCTCCAGTGCGATCGAGACGTTCACGGCGTCTCGCAGTTCCGGGGTCACCAGATAGGAATCAGTTCCTGTGAATCGATCGAAAGTCATCAACAAATACTCGTTTCTTGGTCGTCTGATTTGGCTGCCAGCGTTGCAAATGCAGGAACATTGTAACCAAAATCGGCGTGCAGTCAGTTGGTGTGCATCCAGGCAACGACATGCCCGCCGAAAAGTGTTTCGCGGGTCTTGAAGGGCAGGTCTTGAACGGCAGCGCTGGGCTTGACGCTAGTGACGTCATCAACGAAGTCCCATGTATTGGCGACTATCGATTCTCTACGACAGGTCAGCGAGCCAATGGTAACTTCCAACGCTTCGCAGCGATTCAATCTTTTCGTCGTGACTCAGCTGTCAACAGTAGGCGGCCTAACTGGCAGCACCCTTTGTGATCGCAAGCTTAGACAGCGCTGCTCTAAAACGCTCGAATTCCGCTTCATTGCCAAAAAAGCCTTTTGCTAATGCGACCTGCTCGTCTGTCTCGACCACGACCCATCCGGCCTGCGTGTGGTCAGCAATGACCTCCTTGATGGCCGTTGCACGAATCCATGAATCGAAATTGTCATTGGATAGATGCACGCCTTCAGGGCGAAGATGGATTTTAAGCGGCGCTGATTGTAGCTTTAGACTCGATACTGCACTGGTGAACGTCCGCATCAGCACTAGAGCCAGGCAAAGGACGATCGGTAAAAGCATGACGCCTGATATAGCCGGCTGTAAAAGAAAAAAGTCGAAACCCCCGAACCGCTGATATTCGCTGATGAGCCAAACAACCACGGCAACAAACACGGGAAGAAAGAGCCAGACAAGCGCGACGAAGATAGTTGCAGCGGCAAGCATGGAACGCACCACGATGCTATTGCCTCTGGTCAAGTCAAGCAGGTGACTTGAATGTTGGTCGGGGTTGGATTCAAAGGGCCACGTCTGTGAGTTCCAATGAAGGACCGTTTCGGTTTCAATCGAAACAAGGTCCTCTGCTGAGACGGCGGAGACGAAATCGCCCTGCTTTGGCGGCACGGAAACGAGTGTTCCCGTTTCCGTCTGTATGATCGCGATTGCCTGATTCGCATTCTCAAAGCAATCAAAGAACCGCAGTGGAAGGATGTAACGTCGGGTTGGATCGGCCAGTTGGGGCAACAGTAGATGAGTCGGAAACAGCAAGCTTTTCGTGAACATTCGCCATCTTCCTCGCAGGACGCCCCCCTCACCAAACTCCACAAACATTTGATTGTTCAACCAACCCTGCCTTTCGCTTAAATGACGCGCAGCAGCTTCGGTCCGCGCTCGGCGACGACGCTCGTGAGGCATGAGTCTGCGAGCGATCGGTACCCAAAGCGGAAAGATTACCAAGCCGATCAGCAATGGCAAAAAGGAAAGAGCATCATCCAAATCTTGGACTGCTAGAAAAACGACGTAAGCAGCAGCGGTATACAGAATCCCGATGCCAACGACGGTGCGAATACGTTTTCCAGTCTTTGGTAGCGGGGTGTCTCGCAGACCGACCAATAGATCTTCTCGCGTCATGGTGCCCCGAAAGCGAATCGGAACCGACGGTTGCTGTGGTTCCAAGCCAACTGCATAAGGATTTGGTTTTTCTGCGCCGCTCATGGCGAGCATTGTACCGGCATGAACGAAAGCATTGTGTCGGTAATGTCACGCCGATAAACTGTTCCGGACTTCACGGCCCGAACTCCTGTCCCGATTTTCTTTCATGCCTAACTCGGAAACACCCTCAGCGGCGCGTGCCTGGAATACGCGTCTGGGGCTCGTCCTCTTTTTCGTCTACCTGCTGTTTTACTTGGGATTCGTTTTGATCAGTGCCTTTGCGCCGGATCTGATGGAGCGAATTGTGGTGGCCGGTTTGAACTTGGCTGTGGTCTATGGGTTCGCGTTGATCGCAATCGCGTTTGTCATGTCGTTGGTGTATGGACTGCTTTGCCAAAACGATAACGAATCGGGAGACGGCCAGTGATTTACGAACCGTCTGCGATGGCCGTGATCGTCTTTTTAATATTTGTGGTTGGCACAGTCGGCTTAAGTTTTTACCTGGGGCGCCGGGCAACGTCGTCGGAAGGCTACTTCGCTGCGCATGGCCAGATTCCTTGGGCAGTCAATGGCGTTGCTTTTGCCGGTGACTATTTGTCGGCCGCGTCGTTCCTTGGCATTTGCGGCATGATTGCCTTTTATGGCTACGATGGATTCCTCTATTCGATCGGATTCTTAGCCGGCTGGATCGTCGCGTTATTCGTCATCGCCGAGCCGATGAAGCGGCTCGGACGATTTACTTTTGCGGATGCCCTGGACGCCAAGTTCAACTCGCGCGGCATCAAGGCCGCCGCTGGAGTCAGTACGTTGGTGGTCAGCATTTTCTATCTGATCCCACAAATGGTTGGTGCCGGATCGCTGATCCAGCCACTGCTAGGTTATCCGCACTGGGTGGGAGTCGTGTTGGTCGGCGTTGTCGTGATTACCATCGTGGTTACGGCTGGGATGGTTTCGACGACCTGGGTGCAGTTTCTGAAAGGGTCACTGCTAGTCATCTTCAGTGCGATTCTGGTCGTGATGCTGCTCCAGAATGGATTCGAGACCAATACAACCGCTTTTCAAACCATTGGCCCGATCAGTCCTGATCAACTCGACGGCGACCAGCTTGATGGACGCCCCATAATTGCTGCTGATGATGGCTGGCAAAACCATGATTTCGTTCGATTGGCACCGATCAGTGGTGCCGGGTATGACGTTTTTCAAGTTGAAAGCGTTAGTGACTCTGATCAAAAGTTGCTGCGTCAGGCTCAAGCAGTACGAGTCACCGACAAGGAAGAATTCATTGATGGAGCACCAAAAGGACGGGCCGAGGGACAGCGTGAATTGCAGCCTGTTGGCTACCTTTCCAAGTTGCCAAACGATCAGAAGAAAACGGGGGCCCTTGGGCCGATTTCGTTCTTCACGACGCTTAGCAACAGCGAAGTGATGTTGTGGGGCAAAGAATCGATTCAACATGACGACGGCACGAAAACGACCGTCTACTTTCAAAAACCGACGGCGGGAAGTCGAGTTTTGCGACCGGGAGAACACCCCAAATTCGCTGGCATCCGCAGTGACAACCTATCGGACAAACTGAACTTTTTGTCGTTGATGCTGGCGTTGTTTTGTGGCACGGCGTCGTTACCTCATATCTTGATTCGCTACTACACGGTCAAGGACGGTGCTGCGGCACGCAAGAGCACGATCGTTGGCATCGCCACGATTGGATTCTTTTACATTTTGACGTTGTACTTGGGGCTCGGGGCGATGGTCAGCGGTGCACTCGATTTGACTGACACCAACATGGCGGCACCACTATTAGCCCGGAGTGTTCGCCCCTGGCTGTTTGCCGTGATTTCGGCCATCGCATTTACCACCGTGTTGGGAACGGTCAGCGGATTGATTCTAGCGAGCAGCGGCGCGGTCGCACATGATTTGCTTGGTGGAGTCTTTGGCCTTGAATTGAGCGGGCAATCACAAGTGCGCGTCGCAAAGATCGCGGCCGTTGTGGTTGGCGGGATCGCGATCGTGCTCGGGATTTTGTTCAAAGAACTTAATGTCGGCTATCTGGTCGGCTGGGCGTTCAGTATCGCAGCCAGCGCAAATCTTCCGGCCCTGGTGATGCTCCTGTTTTGGAAAGGAACAACGAAGCAGGGAATCATCGCCAGCATTCTAGTCGGAATGATCAGTTCGCTTGGCTGGGTGCTGTTGTCAACCGACAGCTACCAATACGTTTATGGTCTTGATCCTGCGGACGCGATTGCGCCATTCACTCAGCCAGGAATTGTTACGATTCCGCTTTCCTTCTTGACCTTGATTGTTATTTCGCTGATGACCAAGCACAGCGAACATGTCGTCGAAACAGCATCGTAGGGCTGTCAAGGTGTGATCACATTCTGGCATCCAATAAAACACTACTAATAAAACACCATTGGGCCGCCATCGGGCTGGATGCCGAAGGATCGAGTTTCCTGATTGTTGAGCGATCGGGTATTCGTTCCTGCAGCGGAACTTCGTCTGTTGATAGCGGTTGTCAATCGAGGCGACTACAATGTTTCCGCGGACCGGTGGGCATCGGCTTGTCCGTGACATTGCTGTTTTCAATCGCCTTCCATTCTCCTGACATTCGGATTCCATAATGATCGCATCCAACAGTATTCATACTCGCCGTTCATGGGTTCTGCTATTCGCACTGGTTTGCTCGGGCACTCTCCATGCTCAATCTGGTCTATCGGTCAGCGCGACCAAGGTTGAACCGGCCAAGACGTATGATTCGATTCATACCGTTACGCCGGAGCAAGTCGGATTATCGCTGAATCGCTTGAATCGAATTGATAAGGTGATGCAGGGATACATCGATCGCAAAGAAGCTGCTGGAGCGCTTGCACTGATCTCGCGACATGGCAAGATCGCCTACTTCAAGAAATGGGGCGACCAGGATCGTGAAGCGGGCACACCAATGGCTGATGACACCATCTTTCGCATCTATTCCATGTCCAAGCCGATCACGACCGCCGCGGTCATGATGTTGATGGAAGAAGGGCATTTCTCTTTAAAGGATCCGGTAGCCAAGTTTCTCCCCGAGTTCGCGGAGATGGACGTGCAGACCGAAACGATTGATCCCGAAAGCGGCGAAGCGCGAGTGGAATCAGGGCCGGCGACGCGTCCAATCACCATCCGTGACCTGCTTCGCCACACCGCTGGATTCACATATGGAATCTTTGGAAATACCAAGGTTAACCAGGAGTATCGCAAGGCCGGCATTTTGGTCACCAACTTTACGCTTGCAGAAACAACCAAGAAGTTGGGAAGAATTCCGTTGCGATTCGAACCAGGCACGCAATTTCACTACAGCGTTTCAGTCGATGTTGCCGGACGTTTGGTGGAAGTCGTTTCCGAACAGCCGTTGGATGAATTCTTAAAGGAACGCCTATTCGATCCCTTGGGAATGGTTGATACGGGCTTTCGTGTTCCGGAAAGCGATCGCGGACGGTTCGCAACGCTATACACCCCCAAGGGTACGGATACTGGGAAACGAGATGCTTTCCTGACCGCGCCGAAGTCGAAAGAAATTGTGCCAATGCCGGTCTCACCCGACATGGGCAATTTCAATGAAAAGACAAAGTTTTTCTCCGGTGGTGGTGGACTGGTATCGACCGCAAGCGACTATTGGAAATTCTGCCAGATGATGCTGGACGGCGGCGCGCTCAATGGAACGCGCGTGTTGTCGCGAAAGTCGGTCGAATTGATGACCGCAGATCACATGCAGGGTATCAAGGGGTACGGCGGAGGATCAACATTTGGTCTCGGTTTTAGCGTCTTGCAAGACATTGGCCAAACAGCCGAGCTGGGCTCGCCGGGAACGTTTGATTGGGGTGGAGCCGCCGGTACGAAATTCTGGATCGATCCTCAAGAAGGATTGGTCGGAGTGTTCATGGTGCAAAGTTTGCCGCACCAAACGAACATGGGCGGCGACTTTCGGCAGTTGACTTATCAGGCCATTGCTGACTAGAGCAACGCCCAGAGTCAACTAGAAAAGATGCTTGTGACCACTCCCCTGACGCCATGCCGAAAGCTGCGCGGCGTGGAACGCCAAGTGCGTCGTCATCAAGTGACCCACCACGTCGCCCACCGTATTGAGCACGGTGGCGTCCAATAATTCGACGCCATGGGGTCGATCTAGCAATTCATCGTCGGCCCCATTTGCCATTTCACAAAGCTGGGCATAGGACGATTTGATACACCCTAGAAATTCGTCCCGACTGTATCCCTCGGATGACGTGAAGTTATCCTTGCTCCCAGGGGCGAACGCCGGAAGCCATTGGCGATGCTCAATTTCTCCGCCCAGCATCTTGATGCCGAGTTCGGCGCAGATTGCGACGTGGCCCAAAATCCAAAGCGCTGTATGACCGCTTTCAACGGGTCTGGTATGCAGATTTTCGTCATTCACATTGACAGCCAAGGTGTCGATGTAGTTGACAAAAAACTGATTCAGTAAGGCTTCGCGCTGATACATGCCATGTTCCTGTAAGTGAAGGGTTGCGAATGAGTTCGGTCATGGGACAGGGATTATCGTACGCGACGTGATCGCCACTGGCGACAAGGCAGATGCGTAGTGAGATTGACACACGGCCTTTGGGATCTGCCAATGCCCGCGTCTCGACAGTTTTGCCGAGCACTTTACGATTCTGGACGTTACAGCCGTCCTTTTGGCGTTGCATGTTGTCGGTCGCCTCGCCAAGTCTCTCGAATCCATCGTGAAAGTGTTCAACGAACATGCCAACGCCTATTGGTGAGACTCGAATGGTCCGAAACGTTGTCACGGGCCAGCTGAAATACGCCCCAAAAACGAACGGAGGTGGTCTGAGAGTCTAGCGCCCGATGCCGGGCAACTTGAGGTGACGGGTTGGCAATGACACAGCGATCTTTGTCGCCTTTGAATTTCACTTCAGCTACGGAAGATCGGGTGGCTCCGTGATTTCAGCTTGCAGCTGCGACACCTGCTCAATCAGTTCGTCAGCCCTGCGCTTGTCGTTGACGCCGAATGACGTCCCACTGAGTCGAACGTTGGGCGTCGCGTAAACGCCTTGGGCATGCAGCATTCGCTTGAAGAAGCGAATTGAAATGTCGAGACTCTGGTTGCTGAAGGCAAGTACAGGTTTGATTCGCGCGAATAGCCGTTCCGCTTCCTCACGTTCGCCGGCGGCATAGCGTCGATAGATTTCAACGTAGATGTTGTGCATCGCGGTTGGCATGAACGCGTGAACGCCTCGATCCAATCCGTCGATCATTTGCGTTACAGCCCAGCCGCCAGCAACGCCTAATTCGCCATTGAATTCGTTCAGCACGTCGGTGTATTTGGGGCCGGCATTTTGAACTTCGATCTTTATCCAATTGAATCGTTCGATACGTTGGAATAATCGCGAAATTGTTTTCATTGGGAGCCCCTGGCCATTGGCGTCCCAATCCTGAACCATCAGAAATCCTGGCTCTAGTTCAACGATCTTGGCTAAGTCACGTTCGATGGCGATCGGGTCTGCGGCTGAATCGATCGGGACCAGGATTCCAGCACAACCCAAATTGATCAATTCAGCTGCAAGTCCAACCTGTTCCTGCGGATTGTGTGCTGACGCGCCACCAATTACCGGAACTCGATCTGCGACGGTGGCGACGACTTGTCCGACGACGTCAAGTTTCTCTCGCAGGCTCAGTTGGCCGACTTCGCTGGCCATCGCCGGCACCAGAAAGCCGGCCACTCCCGCGTCGATGGCATTATCAACGTTTCTGCACAAGCCATCGAAATCAATGGAATTTGCGCTGGTAAAGGGAGTGTTCAGTACAGTGACGATCCCGCGGAAGTTTTCCTCCGTAAGTTTGCGGTTGTTGTTGGAACGAGCCCGCAGTGATCAGTTATGATATGTGACTGCAACTTTCCATTGTCGCTTCGAAGTAGGGGAAATGCGGTTGCAGATCTTTCTTCGATGACTTGGTTGACAACTTAACGATACGGACTGCGATGCGATACTATCTGCTGATTCAGCTATTGATCATCATGCCTTGTACTTTGGCTGCGGTTCGCGCCGAACAGATTCGCCATACAGTCGTGTATCAACAAGAGGGCGAGTTTGCCGGGTGGCCAGCCAACCACGGCATTTACTCTTGGGGTGACGAAATCGTGGTCGGGTTTACAGTTGGCTATTATCTGAAAAATCCGACCGGTGGCCACGACATCGATCCAAGCAAGCCATCGGTACCGCGGCAGGCGCGAAGCACTGATGGAGGTCAGACTTGGAGTGTCGAAGTCCCAACTTACGTTGGCGAAGATGGCAAGCAAGCCGACCCAGTCGAGTTGTCGGAGCCGGTTGACTTTGGCAATCCTGACGTAGCACTCAAGTTGGCTGGCGGTAACGTCTACTACTCAGCCGACCGTTGCCGTACCTGGACGGGCCCCTACCTCCTGCCAAAGTTTGGTCGTCAAGAACTACTCAGTCGTACGGACTATATCATTGAAGGTCCCAAACGAGTCACCGCGTTCGTTGCTGCATCGAAAACGGACACCGCGCAAGAAGGGCAACCTTTGTGTATTCGTACAATCGATGGTGGATTGACTTGGAATCTTGTCGGTTGGATTGGTCCGGAACCGCCCGCGCAGTATGGTTACGCGATCATGCCGGCGACAGTGCGTTTGGGGCAGACCGGATACCTGAGCATGATTCGCCGTGGCGGAGTGTTCGACGGTCGCAAACGCTGGTGGGTCGAACCATTCCTGTCGCCTGATGATGGGAAGTCGTGGTACTTGCTGGCTTCACCCGTAATCGAAAACGCGGGCAACCCGGCGACCTTGACGCGGCTGAAAAGTGGCTCGATTGCAATGGCCTATGGAATGCGTCGCTCGCCGTACGGCATTCGAGTCCGAGTTTCCAGCGATGATGGGCAGAGTTGGAGCCCAGAGCGAAGTATCCGCAGCGACGGTTCAAGCTGGGATATCGGCTATCCGCGAACGGTCCAACGCACCGATGGAAAGTGCGTAACCATCTATTACTATCACAATTCCGAATCCCCGCAGCGCTACATTGCCTGTACGATCTGGGATCCCGAACCGAAGGGTCAGTGATCAGTGGTCCCGGATCAGTCGTCCCGGCGTGCCGAACCGCTTCCTATCATCGCGTGCCCCAACGGCCCTCCGATACAGCCGCGAATTTGGCTGGCGAATCGGTACAGGCGAACTGGCACAACAAGCAAACGAAGAATCACGATTACCGTTGATCTAAGATCATTGTCTTGAAACACTCAAATCCACAATTCGCGACCACTCAGTGGACCGTCGTTTGGAGAGCGGCGGAGGAGGATTCGAAACATGGGCGGCCAGCATTGGCCGAAGTGGTGAGACGCTATTGGCAACCGCTGTACGCGTTCGCGCGACGTCGTGGTCTTTCCTGTGAAGATGCCGAGGACGCGACGCAGGAATTTCTGAGCAATGTGATCAATGGCAATCTTCTCGCTTCGGCCGATCCAGCGAAAGGAAAGTTTCGGTCTTTCCTGTTGACTGCCTGGAAACGTTTCTTGGTCGATCAATACCGCAAGCAAGGTGCCACGGTTCGCGGCGGCGATGTCAACCTGCAGTCACTCGATGTTAACGCGGGCGAACAGCATTGGCGAGAACTCAGCAGTCGCGATCCGGATCCGGACAAAACCTTTCACCTTAGCTGGGCGACCAGCTTGCTTGAGGAAGCGCGGGGGCGAATCCGCGACGAATACGAGGCGAAAGGAAAGGCCGCACTCGCTGATGCATTGTTACCCAAGCTAACCCATTCGCTCGATTCCGAGACATATGGCCAACTTGCTGCGGAGCTGGATATGTCCACCGGTGCCATCAAGGTAGCGATGCATCGGCTGAGACAACGGTTTGGATCGGCTTTGCGTGAAGCGGTGGTTGAAACGGTCGAAGATTCCAATGATGTTGACGACGAATTGAATGAGATGTTGCGGGTGCTGTCCCAGTAGCAGACTTGGATCAATTGGACATTTTTCTCGTTCGGCTGTAACCAGGCGGTTTTCCCTGCGAAGTATCTATTGGGGAACCTGGGATCGCTAAAAAGCCCTGATTTCCCCCGTAAACGCCATTTAACGCCACTGAGTCCTGTGTCATGTCCAAGACCTGTCAACAATGCGGACAACCTCTCGACAACTCGGGATCTTGCCAAGCGTGCCTGATAAATTTAGGACTTTCGCAGGGGGCCGAGCAGTCGGAGTTGGACCAAAAACTTGCCGAGCTTACCTCGATCGCCGAGTTGAATGAATATTTCCCGCAGCTTCAGATCACACGGCTGGTTGGGCGAGGCGGGATGGGGGCAATCTACCACGCTCGGCAAACGGCGCCTGGATCGCGACGTCGCACTCAAAATCATTGCCCGTGAAGTCGCCGGCGATACCGCCTTCATCGAACGCTTTGAACGCGAGGCAAAAACTCTAGCCCGTCTGTCCCACCCCAACATCGTCACGATCTTTGATTACGGCAGAACGATCGACGGCCAAGCCTATTTGATCATGGAGTTCGTCGATGGAATCAATCTTCGCGAAGCGATCAAATCCAAGAGTGTCGATCGGGCGGATTCACTGGAATTGATTTCGACGATCTGCCAGGCGCTGAAATACGCGCATTCCAAAGGAGTCGTGCATCGGGATATCAAGCCCGAAAACATTTTGTTGGGCGAGGATGGCACGGTGAAGGTCGCTGACTTTGGAATCGCCAAAATCGTTGATGATTCAATCAAGACGCCAACTCTAACAGCGACCCGTCAGGTACTGGGATCGTTGCACTATCTGGCTCCCGAGCACCTAGAGTCTCCAAGCCAAGTTGACCATCGCGTCGATCTGTATGCCTTGGGTGTCGTTTTCTATGAGCTGTTGACTGGTCAGTTGCCCTTGGGCCGGTACGAACCGCCGAGTGCAGTTCAGGCCGGAGTCGATCAGCGAATCGATTCCGTCGTCATGAAAGCGTTGAGCCGCCAACCCAGTCAGCGGTACCAGACGGCCAGCGATTTGGCGACCGATCTCGATCAGCTTAGCGGATCGGTTCCGGTTCATCCGGTTTACACGCCCAGCTCAAATTCATCAGTTAGCGGCACGGTGTCAGTACCGTTTTCGCAAGAAGCGTTTGCGGGACTCGGGCGAGCGGTCGGTGTGGTCCGCGCCAAACCAGGTGAACTCAAGATCGAGCACAGACTGCAAGACGCATTCGTGGGCGCTGTCAAATCATCCCCCTGTGTGACGTCGATTCCGGTCGCGAATATCACCCACATCGACTACGTGCCCGGTGTCCTGAGCTCGAAATTGGTCATCATGACGGATTCGATTGCTGCCTTGGATACGCTACCGGGTGCGGAAACGGGACGAGTCGAATTGAAGATCAAGCGTAGTGACAGCGACTTGGCTGCGCAGGTCGTTCGCAAACTCGGCATTCTCGCCTAGCAATGTGCATGTCATGCCGGCTAACCCAATTTCAATGGCACCCGATCCAGTCAAAGCTCATTCCGGCTGGGCAACGTTTGGAGTATTCATGATTTTCTGTGCGATCGTCAACTCTGGCCTGTTGGCGATTGGCGTTGTCGTGCTTGTTGATGAGCTGAATGATATCGAACTGATTGCATCGTTGGTGGGGGCAGGAATCTTCATCGGACCGGTCATTCTGATTCAGCTCTTGTCGGGTTACTAAGCATCGTTGCCAGACCGATAGGACTCGCTGCGCTGCATCAATCGTCTCGATGATTCCGATCACGCCAGGTTGGATCTTCAGCTTTCCAGTCGGAGTTTGGGCCTACCGCTGGCTCCGCCAGACTGCAGCGCCGAAGGCCCTCACGCTCGAACCCGCCAATGTTGATACGACCGATGTATCCCAATCGGCGTTCTGGAGCACCACCTCGCTGTTCATCCCGGAATCGCGTTGGGGCCGACGCTTGCTGGCGATCGGAAACGCGACCGCCGCGGGCTAGCGATCGGAGCGTTCGTCACATTCAAACTCGGTCTGTATCCCACCACGATGACGTATCGTATTGTTAACTCCGAAGTCTCAGCCGATCTGGTTGCAAGTCAAATCTCCGACTCGTATTTATTCGGTCGGCAAGATCGTTTCAAGCGAAGGTCGGCGAGGTGCCTCTAGCTTCCGCTCACGCGATGATCGTAAGTACGATCGAAACCATCTGAGTATCGCGATCACTGCGCGTGATCGTGACAAGGTTCGTCAGCTGTTGGCAATCGAGGGAAACGTGCAATTTGCTCGGCTGGCATCCGAATCCAACCTCGACTCGGAGTCTGAAAGTCGCTTTGATATCCCCAGGGGCCTCCAGTTGCCAAACGATGTTGGCACCGTTGAAACGGAGCTTGGCCAATCAGTGGTTGCCAACGGCAAACCGTTGGTTGTCGAGTCGAGCTATGTTTCAAGTGTCTCCAGCGACAAGGAAACTCTTACGGTTTACCTTTCCCAGGATGGTCAGCAGGCGCTGTTGAAACACGAAACAGACGAGTCAAAGTTCGTCGGACTCGGATTAATCGTGGATGGAACGATCGAAGCCTTCGCAGCACCAGATGACATTTCTGGCCGTCGCATCACATTTGTCCTCTCGGGTGACTCCAAAACGACCGCAGACGCAATCGTCGCCGCGGTGCGGGGACCGGCGCTGTTGACCGATCTGGAATTGTTGGATTAGAGTATTCGGTTTCCACGAGCATCTGCGGAGGCGTCTGGAACCACCGCCAAGGATTTGTTCGGTATCTTGGACGTTTCGCATACCTTGTGTGGACAGAACCCAAGCCAATAGCGAACTCATCCGAGGTCAGAATGAAGCAGTCCAAAGTTGCTCGACTACTACCGTTGCTGCTAGTCGCCGCGATTCAACCAGTGCTGGGCTACAGAAGTGTGGTTGCTCAGAAACCTCTGATCAAGTTGACCGTTACCGTGGATCGCGGCCAGGATCTTGGTCAGAGCTTCGGGTCGTTGTTCGAAGTCGAAAGCAAGGATCGCTCGATCGTGGTCGGTGCGGGTTTTCAAAACGCCTACAACACCCGCTATCGTGCCGATCGCCATGCGGTGCAGTTTTTCGTTCGTCCGACGAATGCGTCGCGGACAATCGACAGTCGTCCGTTGCCGCGTCCCAACGAGTTGTGTGGGACGTATTTGTTTAGTCGCGACGAAGTTGTTCATTCGACCTATGGGGGAGTGCGGTCGTGGAATCTGGCTGACAGTCAGTGGATCGATCGACCCAGCATCGGTGGGACCGAAGAAACGATGCGACTGGGCGACGGCGTGCTTTCGTTTGGCAACAGCGATGTGAAGTACAACGATCGCGTTGTTCTGCAACCACCGGAGGAAGGCTCCTACCAGTTGTTCTTCTACGCAAATGGATATCTCTGCTTCTATCACGTGAATCGACGTGACGGTCCGTACCGACCGTACGAGAGCGATGAAGAGGGGTTCAGCAAACTGGTTGCTTGTCCATGGACACCCGAACAACAGGTCGTTGACCTCTCACAGGCCGTATCATTGACTTTGCCGATCGTCGGTGAAACGACGTTCGCCTGGGGACAGCTAGGCGGACAGATCGTAACCGGATCCAATATCGGCGGGTTCTACGTCCTCGAAGCTGGAACCTGTCGCACGCTGTTGGAACCTGATACCAGTGAAAGTTATCAACTGTATTCGACGATGGCATTCGATGACCGGTTGTTGATGGGTCAGTATCCAACGGGGCGCATTTTTCAGTATGACGGTCGCCAGATCCGCGACATCGCTGGCTGGCCACCGAAGATGCCTGGGGTATCGGGATCGGCGCGAGAAGCGCAAACGACTGCGATCTATGGCGGTGAGTTGTTTGTTGGTGTCTGGCCGTGGGGCGAACTGTGGCGATACAACCCACAAAGCAAGGTGTGGACTTTTGCGAGACGGATGTTCGACCATCCCGATCTGTCCGCACGGATCACGCATCCCTATGACATTGAAAACAAGGAGAATGAAGTTGGAAATCTGTGGGGTCAGCGAATCACAAGCCTTGTCACATCTGGATCGGACCTGTTTGTATCGACGTCCGCGAAAGCACCCTGCCAATGGGACCCGGATCGGTTTCCCTTTTTGGCCGGGAACAAATGGAAAGCGTACGGAGCGGTATATCAGTTGACGATGCCGGGGCATCTCGGCGCGTTCAACTGCTTGGACACCTGGAGCGACAACGTTCGAATTTGCCGTCACCAAGGATGCGATGTCGATTCACCAAGACGGCCGGCGACTTGCCATCGCATCATTGCCATCGTTTCTGCAGACAAACGCGAGTTCGATCAAATCGCTACAGGATGTAAAATGGGGAAGTGGAATCTACGGTGAGTTCGTCGGCAGACAGATTTCCGGATCAATCGCAGAATAAGAAAGTTGTACACGATCCGCGGACCAGTCAGGTGCGTAGAATCTGAGTAGGAAATCGAATGCGACTATCACGTCGATTGATCAAGCCAGCAGGAGAATCTTGGTATGCCCAGCAATGAAAAAAACACTACCGCCGCTACGGCGAAAATGCGACGTGCGACGGTAAACGTCTCCATCGGCCAGTATTTGATTCAGCGACTGGCCGACTATGGCATTGGTCATGTGTTTGGCATTCCCGGTGACTACGTGTTGTCCTTCTATAGCCTATTAGAAGAGAGTCCGATCAAAACGATCGGCTGCACCAGAGAAGATTGCGCGGGATTCGCGGCGGATGCGTACGCCCGCTTGCATGGTATGGCAGCGGTTTGCGTGACCTACTCCGTTGGTGGATTGAGTGTTTGCAACAGCGTGGCTGGGGCCTACGCCGAAAAGTCGCCGGTGATCGTTATCAGTGGTTCACCTGGGCTGGACGAACGAAAGAACAACCCGATGCTTCACCACAAAGTCCGAGACTTTCATACTCAGTTGGAAGTGTTTCAGAAGTTCACGATCGATTCAGCAGATTTGAGCGATCCCTTGACCGCATTTGCCGACATTGATCGAGTGCTGGACGCCGCTGATCGATTCAAGAGACCAGTCTATATTGAATTGCCGCGCGACATGGTTCATACGGTCCCGCCAATCAGCCATGCTTTTCGCCAACCTGGTTGGGAACCAGATTTGAAGGCGACCGCAGAAGCGGCCAAGGAAACTGCGTTGCGAATTGCCCAAGCCCGCAAACCAGTCATTCTTGCGGGTGTTGAATTGCACCGGTTCGGCTTGGAAGACAAGCTGCTTGCACTGGCCGAGAAGACAGGTATTCCGATCGCGGCAACGATGCTAGGCAAGAGCGTAATTTCCGAACATCACCCGTTGTATATCGGTCTGTATGAAGGGGCTCTGGGCAGCGACGAAGTTTGTGCGTATGTCGAAGAGAGTGACTTGATTTTGTTGCTTGGCACATTCATGACCGATATCAACCTGGGTGTTTATAGCGCGAACATTGACCCAGAGCGTTCCGTTTATGCCACTAGCGAGCAACTACAGATATCTCATCACCATTATCACAATGTAATGTTGGACCAGTTCTTGGATGAATTGGTCGCCATTGATCTAAAACGTACCAATAGGAAAATTCCCGATACGATCAAGAGCGCGATGGAGCGGCCCCCTTTCAAGATGAAACCGGATGCGCCGCTACGGATCAGCAGAATTATCGAGCGTTTGAACATCAATCTGGATCGCGAAACGATCATCATTGCGGACGTTGGCGATTCCTTGTTTGCAGCAACTGAGTTGGTGATGCACGATCGTGGTGAGTTTTTGAGTCCGGCTTATTACACTTCGATGGGTTTTAGTGTCCCAGCGGCCGTAGGTGCGGCGGCGGCCAGGCCAGATCACCGGGTCGTTGTCTTGGTGGGCGATGGTGCTTTTCAAATGACGGGAACAGAAATGTTGACTTTGATCCGACATGGATGTTCGCCGATCATTATCGTGCTGGACAATCATGGATATGGGACCGAACGATACCTTCAAGAGGGAGAGTGGGAGTACAACGAGATTCACCCCTGGGCCTATTACAAAATTCCGAAGTTCCTGGCGGGAGGCAAGGGCTATTTGGTTGAAACAGAATCCGAGTTCGATCAGGCATTGTCAGCGGCCTGGGACGATCGTACCCAGGCAACATTGATCCAGGCCAAGCTGGTGGAAAACGACGCCAGCGAGACACTCAAACGACTGGGTGAACGCCTAGGCGCAAGAGTGGTGGCGAAACCATAGACGCGACGCGTAGATCAACTCTTCTTGCCTATCTGTTGACTCCGATTGAGCGTCGAATACGAGCCGCGAATTAGCCACAGCATCCCGCCGGTTTGACTCGGTCACTCGATGTCAGTTTGTCCAGCGAAATTCATCGCGACGATTCACCGATGAGATTTGCAACAGCGTATCAACAGCGACTCTGGCGGCGTCGGGGACAAACGTCATTTACGGGAAATTGCCGCCATGGGTGGCACGCTAACGAGTCTCGCGCGATCAATCGCGGCCAACACACTTTGCGTAAGGGGGCAATTTCGGCACGTTGATCGCCAACCATACAATGACTTAACGATTTCCTTTACGTGTTGTCTTCTTTAGGATCGACCCACACGGTCAGAGTCGGTTCATAGGTCTTGGTTCTATGGAATTTCCGGCGGAACAGAGATCGCATCGGACGCATCGAGGTAGCTAGGCGTTTTCTTGAGCTGCTTTCAGAACCTTCGGGACAACTGCTCGGTGAAAACCATCGTAAGCTTTGTTGTTCTTTGCCTGGGGCAATGGCCACATGCGATTCCCCAACGAAGCGCCGCCGTCGATCCGCAGGGTTGCTCCATTGATAAACGCACTGCCTTGGCTGAACAGGAAAGCCACCGCGCTGCTGACCTCCGATTCCGTACCCAACCGACTCAACGGCACTGCCTTTACCAATGATGGAATGAGCGCCCTGGTCGCACCTTCATAGGTATCCAAGCCACTGGACATGATCCAACCGGGTGCCAGAGCGTTGATTCGCACGCCAGAATGTCCCCACTCGAACGCGGCGGTCTGCGTGAAATTCTCCATCCCAGCGCGGGCTGCGCCCGAATGACCCATGCCCGGCATGCCGCCCCACATGTCGGCGATGATGTTGACGATGCTGCCACCCGTCTTGTTCATACTCTGATTGTAGACTTCGCGGGCAAACAAAAACCCGCCGACCAGATTGGTACGCACGACTGTTTCAAACCCTTTCTGATTGATGGCGGCCAGTGGCGATGGATACTGGCCGCCGGCATTGTTCAATAGTCCCTGAATCGAACCATGCTTCTGCACGATGGATTCGACGGTGTTTTGCACCGTTGTTTCTTCGCGAATGTCGCAGACAAAAAAGTTGACGCTGCCGCCGTCCTCGGAAATCTCCGCCTGCACCTTGCTGAGCTTTTCCTCCTTGCGTCCGATCAGGACGACATGGGCTCCCAAACTGGCCAACTCGTGTGCGCAACAGCGGCCGATCCCGCTGCCACCACCCGTGACAACATGAGTCTGTCCGGAAAATAAATCTGCCCGAAAAATACTGTCGTAACTCATCGATAACCTGTTCTGCTATGAAAAACTAATCGACCAAATTTACAAGGACTGAACTCCATCAACGCGAACGTACAACATAACATGACTTTGCTGACTGTGATGGCGTTCCAATTCGTCGGCAAGTGCTAACACGTTGACGTCAAGTGATCGTTTCGAAGAAAGATTGGAGTCGAGTAGACAGGAATCAGATTCGCATCTGCTAAGGCTTCAAAGCGAAGGGCAGCAGCACCTACCCGCATGTTCAGAAATGATGTTGGCCAAGACTTGTCCTGGTAACGCAATTCAAGTTGGTTCTGCTGGGAAAGATCCTGGCCGACAGAAAACATTGAAATGCTTTAGCCGCGATAGTCCTTGTTTTCTAGCTGAACGGTGATCCCGTCCGGATCCTCAAAATAGACCTCTGGCTTGTCCTTTCGCACGCGTGGCTTGATTCCAAATTGCCGCAAACGGTCAGCTGCAACCCGAACATGAAATTCGTCCAAGCCAACGCAAAAATGATTGACTCGCGGCGTTTCCTTGATCGCATAAAGTCCTAGAAAGCTATCACCAAGGCCCAGGTTGACTCCATTCTTCTGGCGGGAAATTTCCGAGACTCCCAAGATTGAAGCATAGAATTGACGCGATTGCTCGACATTCGAAACGCTTAGCGTTACGTGATTGAGAGATCGCCCCTGGAAGGCTGGCTGGCCGGTTTTTGGTTCAGCTGCGACAGCCGAAGCGGCAGTGAACGCAGCGAGTCCGGCCAACAACTGCCGGCGGTTGATGATCCCCCGATCATACTCGGTAACCAGTGTCTCGATTCTGTCATGCATTTCTACTGTTCCTCTCTCTCAATGAGCCTTCTGGGGTCAGGTTTCGTCGCAAAACTCTTTCGAATCTGAATGATCTTAAAGGAAAACCAGCCTGAAGCATTGCTCCCTGTGCTGCTTTCGATGCGGTCATTCCCTGCGTTTTTGGGCTTCGCCGGTTCGACTGGCGCAGTCGGGTTTTGCTCGGCCGTCTTGGTTGCCAAGGCGCGCCGCGGCCAGCATTTCGCGAAACCTTAACTTTTTGGAACTTAATTGCTGCGGACGGTGGCCCCAATCCTCGCAGTCCACTGTGACGGCGGGCTGATCTATTCGTGATTGCCGTTGACATGCTCGATTGGTTGGACCCTCTTTCTGGTAACGCAGAAATTCCATAGCAAGGAAAGGATTCGACACAGTCCAGATTTTCGAATACTGCACCGACATCATCGATGGCGAGGCCGCTATGAACGCCCAACCTATCAGCATCTCAACCATCAAAAAGTGGGAAGCGATCGCTTGTGACCCTCAGAATCACGCGCTAGTCGTATACAAACGAGATGATGGATTCTTCGTGGTTGATGTTTTTGAGGTCCTGGAACTAAGTGAAAATGAGCAGGGTTCACTCTGCTTGCGAGCGGTGTCGCTGTCGGCAAAGTACAATGGGCCTGACATGCTGTGTTCAGATTCGATTGCGTCGTTCGACGCTGTATCAGACGACGTTGTCGAGATCCCCATTGGCGCAATTGTTGAAAGTCAGCGGTACCGTCATGGGACTGGACTCAATGACTTGGACATTCGGCGGTACTACGAATCGATCGCCAACGTTCGCTCGAGGCAAGACCATCTGAGCATGTCGCGGACTGCGGTTGGGCTTGATCGAATGCCCGACATCGCAAAATCTTTCGACACCCGATCTGGCGAAATCTTAAGTCCTTGGTTCGGATGCATGATGTGGCTAGTGTACGCCAGCGCACTTTTTGCATTCGCTCTTTGGGTGTTCTAGCGACCAGGCCACATGAATCCTCCTCAGTCGGCCTGATCGTCCGGAACATCGACTCGCAAATCGGCTTGTGATGTTTCATCGTCAGGACCGCAACTGCGCAAGCAGTGATCCACCAAAATCGGCCGCATATCACGATTGAAGTCGATCTTTGATCCTCTCTTCCTGACGCCTGGCTCCTGATTCCTGACGCCTGCTCCCGCTACACACCGACTTGTTCCAATTCCCAGCCTTTACGGTAGGCTTCTTTGATCAGCGTCTGAGCGTTGGCATTGCCGGTTGTCTGCAACGTCTTTGCATTCCAATCGAATCCTCCGGCACGATAGGCGACGTTGCCCAACAGTACGGTTTCGGCCAGAGGTCCCGAGTAGTCGAAGTTGCAGGTCGCCTTATCGCCACCTTTGCATGCCGCGATCCATTCCTTGTGAAAACCAGGGGAATCGGGAATGGTTCGCTCGGGGGCTTCGTAGTCGGCAAACTTTTCCGCGGGCAGCAAACTGAGTTGGTCAAAACCGCACAACAACATCCCGGCATCGCCGATGAATAGTGTGTTGTTGCCTTTTTCGGGTAGTCCCTTTGCATTCAGGATCGCAGGTTGTCCGTGCGACCAGTTCAATTCGATCGGGCCACCTTGATTTGACTCCGCAAATTGAAACTTCGTCTGCATCGATTTCGACGACCGTTCCGGATCGACCTCAGGTCCCGTGGCATCGACGCGAGTCGGGTATCGTAGTCCAAGCGACCAGAATGGAATGTCCAAGATATGGCAGCCCCAGTTGCCGGTCTCGCCTGTCCCGTAGTCCCACCAAAATCGCCAACCATACGGACAAAAGGATGGATGGTATGGTCGGTACTTTGCTGGACCGACCCAGAGGTCGTAGTTCAGTGATGCCGGTACACGTGGCTTTTCCGTCGGGATTTCGGGCATACCACGATCGCCACTGACCCAGCAGTGAACCTCGCTGACTTTGCCAATTGCTCCGGCTTGAATCAGTTCGACAACGCGATGCATGTTTGGCATCGCGTGCCGTTGGGCGCCTAGCTGAGTCGCGATGTTGTTCTTGCGAGCATAGTCGGTCAGTGTTCGTGTTTCCCAAACATTGTGGGCCAATGGCTTTTCCAGATACACATGCAAACCCAACTGCATCGCTGCATACGCTGGATGAAAGTGACTGTGGTCCGGTGTGCTGATCACGACGGCGTCGATGTTGTTGCTGATTTGGTCAAGCATCTTGCGGTAGTCGGTGAACCGCCGCGTGTTGGGATGGGCTGCGTATGCCTTCTCAGCTCGCTTTTCATCGACATCAACAAAGGCGACCAGATTCTGACTTCGCGTCCCCCTGACATTCGAATCGCCCCGACCGCCGACGCCAATGCAAGCGATATTTAGTTTCTCGTTGGGACTTTCCGCCGCCGACAAACGCTCCGTGTTCAAGCCGTGAACGGTCGCAACACCTGCCAACGTAGTTTGGATAGCCTGACGACGGTTGATCATTGGATTATTGTTCATTGGATTCATGGGCGGGACCACTTTGGAATAAAAGCGGGGTTGAGCGTTGGAGAGTTGTGGTACGAAGAATTCATGATATTCCCGCCACCTGAACGGCAACAAGTCTTTGCCCCGCCGGGCACAGCGATTTGGATACAATAGTTGCCATGAAGATGACCAGCGGATTGATAGTGACGCAGTTGATCGGACTGTTGTGGTGTCCAGCCAACACGTCGGTCGCCGCGGATGTTTCGTCCAACCCGGCAGCGATCAAGAACGTACTGTTTTTGATATCGGACGATTTGCGTGCCGGTGCGCTATCCTGTTATGGCGATCGATTTTGCCAAAGTCCAAATATTGATGCGTTGGCAAAACAAGGCCTGGTTTTTGACCGAGCCTACTGTCAGGGCACGTCCTGCGGCCCATCGCGGCGTTCGCTAATGTTCAGTTGCTACAGCGGGATTGGCAAGGTCAACCTGGGCCAACACTTCCGGCAGTCGGGGTGGTATTCCGCTCGAGTTGGCAAGATTTTTCACATGCGAGTGCCTGGCGACATCATTGCCGGAACCAATGGACAGGATCACGCGTCGGCTTGGACCGAGCGATTCAATTCAAGAGGATTGGAAGCTCATACACCGGGTGACTATGCCTGTTTGAACTTGAATGTCTTCACGAAAGACCTGGAAAACCGTCAGTCAACGAAGATGCCACACCGGGCGTTTGTTTCGGTCCAATACGACGGTGACGGCAGTGACCAACCGGACCACAAATCGGCGGCCAAGGCGATCGACCTGTTGCAGAAGCATCAAGACGAACCTTTTTTCCTGGCAGTTGGCTTTGTTCGACCGCATTATCCAATGGTTGCGCCGCGCGAATTTTTCGCGTTGTATCCCTGGGAACAAATGCAGTTGCCAGCCCAGCAGACCGATGATTTGGACGACATTCCTAAACCGGGTCAAGCCAAGACGAATTCCGCGACCAATCCAATTGGCAAGTATCCCGACAATCAAAAGCGAATGTGGGCAGCTTATTATGCGTCCATTACGTTCATGGATCGTCAGCTTGGCCGGATCATGGACGAACTCGAACGGCTTGGGTTGCGATCCAGCACGGCCGTGGTGTTTACCAGCGATCATGGATATCACCTGGGCGATCACGGATTCTGGCAGAAGTCAAATCTGCACGAACAGATTTTGAAGGTTCCCTTGATCGTTTCGGTACCGAACCGGGCACGGGGGCGCACCGACGCGATGGTCGAACTTACCGATCTGTACCCGACGCTATCCGAACTGGCCGGATTGAAGGTTCCGGACGAAGTGCAGGGAAAGAGCTTTGTGTCGGTCTTGTCTGATCCCAATCAATCGGTGCGGAACAGTGCTTTGTCAGTCGATCGAGGCTATTCATTGCGGACGGCTGATTGGCACTACATTCGCTACAACCCGAACGCCGCTGAACTGTACGACATGCGTTCGGATCCAGGTCAGTTTGACAACTTGATCGACGATCCAGAATACAAATCGATCGTACAGCGACTCGATCAGCAGCTAAACGATCGCTTGGTGGCTGCCGGCACACGGTGATTCGCACCGATCTTTGCCACGTCTTGGCTGCTTCATCATTGCCGGCTCGTCCCCCTGTGTGTCTTGGCACGCGAATCAAGGTAGGGCAAGGAAAAATTTTAGAAAGTTTCAGCATTTGGTCCGATCGTGACCTAGGTTTTCTACAGAGCCGGGAATTATTCCCTTTTCAACACGGAAAACCAACATGTCTGTCCTAAGAATTTATAAACGACGTCGCCGACGGCCGAGCAAACGGCGCGGATTGGCGACGATTGAATTCGCAATGGTGCTGCCAACGCTCCTGATCTTGACCATCGGCACGATGGACCTTTGCTCCTTGATGTTCTTGAAGGAATCGGTGGTCCTGTCCGCTTATGAAGGTGCGAGGCAAGGTGTGGGACGTGGCCGAACCAATGCTGACGTTACGCAAAGAGTAACGGAATTTTTGGATGAACGAAACATCACGCACAATGGTGCTGGATCGGTCGTGATCAGCGGAGCTGGATTCGATGGAGCGGAAACTCTGGAGGCAGTCACTGTAACGGTGACGGTTCCAACTGATGGAAACCTATTGATTCCATCAGATCTGTTTGGGGGCATGACGGTCAGTGCCGATGTGACGATGGTCAAAGAATACGAAAACCTTGAAAATAACTGATTGACTCTCATGAACACCAAACGAAGAACTTTCGGACGACGACCTTCGCGAAGCCAAAGCTGCGTCAAGGGATTGAGTCGTCGCCAGGCTTTACAGCGCTGCGGTGCGACGATGGTCGAGTTCGCGATCATTGCCAATCTGTTCATGATCATGATTTTGACATGCATGGAGTTCGCTCGCATGAACATGGCACGCAACTTGATGCAAGACGCAGCGTACTTCGGTGCTCGACATGCAGTAGTTCCTGGTGCAACCCAAGCCGAAGCAATTGAAGCAGCTGAAAGCGTATTGGAATCGATGTTAAGCAATGGATACACCGTCACCGTCAGCGAGCTGAATGCGGATGCAGAGGAAATCGATGTAACCGTCGAGATCGATCTGGCCGCAGTCGCACTCTTCGCCCCCTACTTTTTGCCTGAAACAACGATTTCGACGACCGCCAACATGCGGACTGAACGCTACTCGGGCTTTTACCAACAATAGTCGCCTACTCCTCCAACAACTTGAGTCTCATCATGAACGGCAACTTGCGTATTCAATGGAATCACTCTTTATCTGGACATCGGGCAACGCGGCGACGCGGTGCTGTGATGGGCCTGATGGCGATTCTCTTGCCCGTCTTGGCACTATTGGCCGCTTTTTGCGTGAACGTTGCGCAAATGCAACTGACTCGTACGGAGTTGATGGTCGCTACCGATGCCGCGGCTCGGGCCGGCGGACGTGCTTTTAGCGAAATCCAAACGGTCAGTGCGGCCAAAGAAACAGCCAGAAACGTTGCGGCAATGAACTTGGTTGACGGAGAGCCCTTGCAATTGCGGACGGATGATGGCGCCAACGAAATTGAGTTCGGCTTCACGAATCAACCAGACGGCGATACGGGCCGCTATTACTTTGAAAAGATTCCGACCGCTCAAGTTGAAAGCGGATTGGTATTCGCCAGTGCACTTCGCGTTCACGGTCGCCGTGATGGTGGATCTCTGTCTGGACCAGTTCCCCTCGTGATTCCAGGACTCCTGGACGCAAACGAATTTACGACACAGCAACAATCGGTTGCGATGCAGGTTGACCGTGATATTTCGCTGGTCTTAGACCGTAGCGGATCGATGGACGATTTGGACATCGATTGGCCCTCGGGCACGTCGCCCTGGACGAACTCGGCAATGAACGCTGGCCGAGCCGCGGGGTTGCTGCGCGTCCGTAGAGGCAACTACCAGCCTACCCGTGGGAACACTTGGGTTGATTACGAACAATGGGCCTACGAAGAATACTACGATCTTGGTGTCGCTCCGACGAACGCTTGGCAGGATCTCGTATTGGCGGTCGATGCGTTCTTGGATGTGTTGGACGAAACCAGCCAGGAAGAACAGGTGTCGATTGCGAGCTATTCCAGTTCGGCGACGCTGGACATCTATCTGGAAAAAGACTTTCAAGTCGTTCGGAACGAAGTCGATTCGCTAAATACCGGTGGCAATACCGCAATCGGACGAGGAATGGAAAAGGGCATTCTGAGTTTGCTGCACGCCTCTGCTCGGCCCTTTGCTGCAAAAACAATGGTCGTCATGACCGATGGAATACACAACACCGGCATCACGCCAACGAGTGTCGCCGCATCGCTTGTGGGCACGTACGACCTGACGATTCACACCGTAACGTTTGGTGACGGAGCAGACGAGATACTGATGCAACAGGTCGCCAATATCGGTGGCGGCAATCATTACCACGCATCTGACGGTGCTGAACTAGTAGCGATTTTCGAAGAGATCGCCAACAACTTACCGACAATTTTGACGAAATAGAACACAGAACCGACTTGGGTCTGGCATAGGCCAGACACCAGCGGGGGTATCATTGAGGGGTTCAAAGTGTCCGACACATCGGTTGTATTAGATTCCGAGTGCGAAGCGCGCCAATTTCCACCGAAGCAGCAGCGATCGAAACGATCGCAGTTGATGATCGCGATATCGCTATTGCTGTCGGTGTGCATTTTGTCATGGACGTTCTCGCTACCATTTCGAACCAACCAATCCGTGACCGATCTAGAACAAGATCGTTTGAGTTTGGCTGAGAGCATCAAACTAAAAAGAACACGTGCCGAAGAAATTCGTGACCAGGCGATTTCCAACCACCAAATGTTCGTGCGGCTGACCAGCGAACGGCGACAGCTCAACACCCGCAAGCCTGGAATTGTCGAGACCAAGAAACGTTGGTCAGAAAGGGTTGGTAAGGCTAGAAATCGCCTGCAAGAACTCGGAGATCCGCAAGAAGGATCAGTCCAGTGGATCGAGAAACAACGGCTGTTGAGCACGATCGATGACGGTCCGCTGTAGCCGACTAGATACGTCGCAAAGTTTCGGTGCTAGGGTCAATGGACCAATCGACCAAGTATGATGGGTTCGGCCTGTGCCACCACACGTTCAGCCAGACCCCGCGTCACGAACCCTGTTCATGCTTCCGATTCGATACTTCTTCGTCATTGCCCTGACAATCAGCCTTGGCTCCGTTGACTACGCCCAAGATAACCGTGGTGCTGGGGCCGCTGGCGCGACAAATGCACGGCGTGATCCGGACCAGGAGGCAAAGCCCGATCCGTTCGCGCAAGAACTCTTGAATTTGGCGGCCCGTGGCAATCGCGAAATGGCCGAAGCAATATCTTCGTTGGCTCGGACCGGGCGTTGGGCACAGGCCAACCTACTACTAGAGCGATTGTCCAAACAGAATTTGGACGCCGCCACACTGGCAGCGATGCAAGAAGAAATCGAGCCAGCTGTCTTTCTTGAACTACGACTGAACGACCAATTGTCTGATGACGCCAAATCGGCACTCGATCGACTCTCTGCAGCAACAAAACAGTACCAACAATCGCCACAAAGATTGCGGGCTGCGATCAAGCAGCTGGATGATCCTTCGACTGACAAACGCCTGGGGGCGGCACGTGTGTTAGTTGCTGGGGGCAACGCAGCAATCGTTGAATTAGTCGCCGCGGCTGTCGCGGCTCAGCCGCCAGCCGATCGAGACGCAGTGCTTCTGCGCGTTGCTTCGGCTTGGGGACGGCGGTATTGAAGCGCTCAAGCAACTTGCTCTGTATGGCACACCTGAAGCGCGAACCGGTGCGGTTAGGCGCTCGCCCGCATCAATAGTCGTCGGAATGTCATTGAATTGCTGACCGCGCTCTATTCGCCCGATTCATCCGCTGATGCAGTTGCGGCGGCCAAACGAGCTTTGGAAAAGATTAACGGCAAGACGCCAAGTCGCCTGACCGCCGTTCAAGCCCTGGTCAGCGATTTCCGACGAAAGCAGAAAGCTGCCGACGAAATCGAAAAGACAGAAGATGTCCGCACACACTGGTCGGTGAATGAGCAGCGAAGCGGGGTGAACCACACAAAAACGTGCGCAATATTCTCGGCATATCGGGAGGCTGCCGATGCCGCCTCTCGATTGCGCAGCATCGATGCGATGACACCGGAGGTACTCGCGGAGGCCTTGGTCGCGGACATGGGGTACCGAGTGCTGATCGATCCCGACTGGGGTGACCCAGCTCAAGTCGAATCGATCTTGGCGGCTTATGGAGCCCAAATCGATGCGACCGCTTTAAACCGGGCGCTGGCACGGGCCACAGAGACTGGGGATTATGCCGCTGCCTTGGGCCTGATTCGATTGATCGGTTCAATCTCGCAAACGCGTGGCGGTGACGCATATGTTTATGACAACGGAGCAGCCGTGACTCCGCTGGTTTTTGCGGCATCGTCACCGAATGTGAGAGTCCGATACGAAGCCGCTTTGACCGCGGCGCGATTGGCCGCTGGCGCCGCATTCCCAGGTAGCAGCCAGGTCAAGCATGCGCTCAGCCAGATGGCCCGGCTTGGCGATTTGCCGTCAGCGATTATTGTCGAAACTCGTCCCGAGGTGATCGCACCCATTCAGCAAATCATCGCAAGACTAGGTCTTCGTGGCGAAGTTGTCCACAACGTTTCTCAGCTTCAACAATGCGTTGACCGTGGCGGCGACATTCGGTTAATCGTCGCGAAGACTCAGTTATCCGATATGACACCGATCGAACTGGTTGATGTAATCCGCCGCACCAGCCGAGGCAATCAGGTTCCAATCGTCTTTTACGGGGACGAATCGATGGAGCCTAGCGGATTGGCTCCAGATCAACAGGGTATCGATGCAATGCGCTGGGATGGTCCCACGGTTTGGATTGATCAGCCAACCACTCCCTCAGCATTCACAGGTGTTCTCGATCGAATCGATCGGACGCAACGACTGCCGCCGTTGTCAGCGATTGATCGACAACGGTTTCGTCGCGAGGCCACTGAACTGATTTCAAGCGAGCCACCCAGCTAGATCTTCAGCGGTTTTTTATCGCGGGTTCCGTGGCTGCTGGTGCGGACACAATAACGTTCCTTTCTGGGCCGTAAACCACCAGCCTGACAAGTCGGAAGCTCAAGTTCGCGGCCGGAGGGCAGCGCCGAAGCTGGCTGTGGCTCGATCCCGCGTTCAGTTCCAATTCGCGTTTGCACGATCGGCCAAGTCGTTCGCGCGAGTAATCACACGGTCCGATGGCTACCCGAATTCGTGTTTTCTGGGTATGGTCACTACGACAATCGGCTGCGCCGAAACAATCGATAACCCACACAAACTTCATGGCACTTCTTGGCAGTTCACCCGGCGGCTCCGGCGGGCCACCCATTCCCGGAATCATCGGCAGCTCGCCGGCGATGCAGGAGGTGTATCGAGTGACCCGTCGAGTGGCCGGAAGCAACGCTTCGGTATTGATTTTGGGCGAAACCGGCGTCGGCAAGGAACTGATTGCCGGAGCCATTCATCGGCTGAGTCGTCGCAGCGGTGGACCATTTGTCCGAGTCAACTGTGGAGCACTGAGTGAAAGTCTTGCTGGAGAGCGAACTGTTCGGGCATGTTCGCGGCGCGTTTACCGGTGCGGTCGCCAATCGAACCGGCCGATTCGAGGCGGCGCATGGCGGAACGGTATTCTTGGACGAAATCAACAGCACGTCGCTGACTCTTGCAGGTCAAGCTGTTGCGGGTATTGCAGGAAAAGGAATTCGAGCGAGTCGGCGACACGACCACTTTGAGCACCGACGCGCGAGTCGTCGCGGCCAGCAATCGTGACTTGATGCAAGAGGTTCGTGAGGAGCGTTTTCGCGAAGACTTGTATTGGCGACTGAACGTTGTACCCATCGAGATTCCGCCGCTGCGCCGTCGCCGCGAAGACGTTCCGTCATTGGTCACGTTCTTTCTCGAGCACTACAACGAAGTCAATGATCGCTACGTTGTCCATATCGGCGATGGCGTCTTGGAGGCATTGCAGGACTACCATTGGCCGGGCAACGTTCGCGAGCTACAAAACTACATCGAACGGGCCGTCGTGATGGCGGAGACTGATGAGCTGACGGTTGACTTGTTGCCCCGGTGCGTGACCAACCGCGACGTACCGGCGGGCGAAGAATTGGCCGTCGGCGATTTCGAATCGCTGGCGCGAGAAGTCGTCACGCGAGGGCTAAGTGATGCGGCCACGGCGACCGATGGAGCACATTCGGTAATCGTCGATCAGAGTCGAAAAGGAATTGATCGCCCAGGTACTGGCAGCTTGCGGCGGAGTGCAAACCAAAGCTGCCAGCAAGCTGGGAATCAACCGCAATACGCTTCACAAAAAAATCAAGGACTACGGTTTGGACTCCAGCGAATAGCCGGAACCACGACACGTTGTCGGAAAGCCATTGGAAGTGTCTCGTTTGCCGCCGTTCTTGCTATCTAAAGTTCTGTTCGTACCCGGCGAACCGGTCGTCGAATGGATCGATGTAGAGAACGGTGTCGCGATTCGAAATTGGCGGCGTTACGGCGTTTCCAACGACCTAAATGCATTCAGTCGGCAAGCCAAACACGCTCTAAATCGCGAAGCCAAGCGACACTCTTTCCGAGCGAGGGCCCACAATGCATTCGCTGCGGGAATGATGGCCCCATACAACCCTCACGATCGGAACCAGATCGGGGCAGTGACCAGTCGGCAAGCCAACATTCGGCCGCCGCTTCGGCGACCGCATGACCTATTCATTGTATGCTCGCCAGATTTCGTTGCCACTTGCCGTCATGCCAATCACCAAACACCAACATCGCACTCCAAAATGTCGCCGGGGAACGTCTACCCTGAGCGCGACAGTTGCGCTGGTGCTGGTTACCGTGTCGGCCTCTTTAAACATTCCGCCGTGGCTACGAGCCCGCGAATATGCGACGGCGGGTGACGCGATCAAGTATCTGAGCAACGTTTATCAAGCCCAAGTGAAGTTTCGCCAAGTCCATGGTCACTACGCTGACCAACTTCATTTGTTGGATTTGGCTTACGTGCCGCCCACCTATTTTGATGTTGGGCGAATCACCAGGATTGACGATCGAAGCGAGCGGGATTCCTGGTCGTTGACTTTGACTCGATATTCGGGCCATACCGTCTACAGCCCTTATTCGATCACTTGCACGCAGGACGGATTTCAGCGGATTCAAGGGAAAAAAATCGGCCCGCTGGTCGGATTACGCCCGAAAATCGCAAGATAAACGTAGCGGTTTAGTTTGACGATTTGCTAAGATGTGGTACGAAACGGAGTTGCTCATTTTCCGCAGCTTTCCTACGATTCGCACCGCGAATCGGTAGGAAGTTCAACAGCCCGGTCGCGGCAGCCTTTTCGTTGAACGCATATGCTTTTTGCCCAATTTGCACGCTGATCACACTTTAGGGAACCGTTATGGCCAATCGTTTGCAGCTGATTTCACTTGTTAAGAAATCAGGAAGTCCGCGACTCGAACAGTTGCAACGCCAACAGGGTTTGCTGCGGTTTACCGCGGTTTTGTTGGCAACGATGATCGCGATTCCGACGACCTTTGCTCAGCCCGCTGCGGCACCGCCACAGATTGACGCGGAAGTCGCTGCCGCACCTGTCGTCCTGCCAAAGCCAACCAACGAGCATCGCACGATCGCCCGTTTGATCGCCCGGCTAATGCCCCAGCACCATATTTCTTCGCAAGGCCTGAATGACACGATCAGCGAGCGTGCTTTGACGCTGTATCTGAAATCGCTTGACCCGATGAAGTTGTATTTCTATCAGAGTGACATTGACGAATTCCAAGCAAGTTCCAAAGTCATCGATGACATGGTCCAGCAAGGAGATCTTTCGCTGGCCTACAAAATCTTCGGTCGATTCATCCAGCGAGTAGACGAACGAGTCGATGTTGCGTTGCAATTGCTGGACGAGTGATTTTGATTTCATGAAGGACGAAGACATCGTCATTGATCCGGATGCCGCCACCTATTCCACGACACCCGACAGGAAGCTAACGATCGCTGGCGACGACAAATCAAATACGCGTTGTTGGATTTGAAAGACGAAGGCAAAGAAGGGGAAGAAGCCACTGATCAACTTCGCCGGCGCTACAACCGTTACGCCAAACGCTGGCGTGGAACAGACAACAACGACATTTTGGAGATGTATCTGACGGCGGTCACAACCGCCTATGATCCGCATTCGACCTACATGTCGCCGCGTACGCTGAAAGAATTCACGATGTCGATGGGCTTGAGCCTGGATGGCATTGGTGCCCAACTGCGCGAAAAAGATGGTAGCACCATCATCACACGGGTAATTCCAGGTGGTGCGGCAGCCAAGCATGGCAAGCTGAAAACCGGACGATGTCATTGTGTCAGTGTTGGTCAAGACGACGCTGGACCGATGATCGACATCGTTGAAGAGCCATTGACCAAAGTTGTCGATCAGATTCGCGGCCGGGCCGGAACCACAGTTCGCCTGGGCGTCAAACCGGGTGGTGTTGGCGACGTGAAGATCTATAAAATTGTGCGTGCTCGTATCGAACTTTCCGAATCGGCGGCGCGTGGCAAAGTGATCGATCATGTCAATCCCGGACACCGGAGCGAAAATGAAACTCGGCTATATCAACTTGCCGAGTTTCTATCTGGACATGAATGCCGCCAAGTTGGGGGCCGGGAACTTTCGCAGCAGCACGCGTGATGTTCGCAAGATCCTGACTGGACTTTCAAAAACAGGGGGTTGAAGGGGTCGTCTTGGACCTAAGCAAGAATGGTGGCGGAAGCTTGACCGAAGCGATCAATCTGACCGGTCTGTTCATCGACCGTGGCCCCGTTGTCCAGGTCAAGAACTCCGACGGCAGCGTGCAGAAAGTATGACGACACCGAAGCCGGCACAACCTGGAACGGGCCGTTGGTTGTGATGACCAGCAAGTTCAGTGCCAGTGCCAGTGAGATTTTTGCCGGTGCGATCCAGGATTATGGTCGTGGCATCGTCGTCGGTGATCCAGCCACACACGGTAAGGGATCGGTGCAAACTCTGATGGATTTGGCCCAGCAAATTCGACTGAACCGAGCGAATTTCGGCGCTTTGAAAGTAACGCTACAACAGTTCTATCTGCCCGATGGCCAGAGCACTCAGCTGAAGGGTGTCAACGCCGATGTCTTGCTTCCCAGCGTGACCGCGAAAATGGACATCAGCGAAGGCGACCTGAAATTCGCACTCAAGCATGACACCGTCACTGCGGCCGGCTCACGCACAATACAGCATGGTGCCCGGAGACCTGTTGGAATCGATTGCGCAAACGTTCGGCCGATCGAGTCTCAAAGGATAAAGAGTTTGACGAACTGCTGAAACGGATCGACTTGTATGTCGCGCAGAAAGAACTCGAAAAGGTGTCGCTGAACGAAGAAAAGTTCATGGCCCGCCGTGAAGAGTTGAATGCTCAAAAAGAAGAAGAAGAGAAGGAGATGGAGCAACAGCTGGGAACGAAGTCGATCTACCGAGATGATTTCTACAACGCGAAGTGCTGAACATCGCCCAGACTACGTCGAAGGTCTGCGAAAGCAGAATCTGGCTCAGGCCAAGTAGTTGGCATCGCGGTCGTGTACAATGCCGCCTCGTTCTTCGCGGGCAGAATCAGTGCTGTCCTACGAATCAATCTCGAGGTATAGCAATGGCACGGTTCATCGGTTCCTGCTGGTCAGTCTGTCTGGGTTGCGGCGTTCGCCGCCGCGACGCCGGGATGCCGCAGACATCAAGCATTCATTTTTTGTCGCCGGACCGACTTCACCGGCATCATCGACGAAGACGGCAACGAGATCTGGGACTCGGGACGCGCCGGCAGCCCGCGATGGCTGGGTGCTGCCCAACGGCAATGTCTTGATCACCTGGGGCGACTGGTCCGCGAATTGACGCCGGACAAAGAGGTTGTCTTCGAATACAAGTTGGATCCGGCCAACAAAGAGCTTGGGACCGCCAGCGATTGGAAAACGGCAACACGCTGATCACCGAACTTGGGTCCAAACCACGACTGTTGGAAGTCGATTCAGACGGCAAGATCGTCTTGCAGTTTCCGCTGCAACCGGAAACCGACAACGCCCACATGCAAACGCGGATGGCCCGCAAACTGCCCAATGGCAACTATCTGGTCCCGCATCTGCTGGCGTTCAAGGTCAAGGAATACACGCCGAGGGGAAAGGTTGTCAAAGAGTTCGCGACCGACATGGCGGATCTTGGGTGGCCGCGAAGCAAAAAACTGGCCGTTCACGGCGATTCGTTTGGACAATGGCAACACGCTGATCTGTCTGACCAACGGCAACAAGGTGATCGAAGTGGATGCCGACGGCAACGTGTTTGGAAAGTCACCAACGATGATCTGCCGGGCTACGCCGATCGACGATGCCTGTGGCGGACAACGCTTGCCTAACGGCAACACCGTCATCACCGCTTATCACGCCAAAGCTGGGGTCAAGCTGATGGAGGTCACTCCGGAGAAAGAACTGTCTGGACCTACGAAGGTCAAGAACCGAGTGCATCATTTCCAGATTCTGACGACCAACGGCAAACCGCTGCCCGGCGAACCTCTGAAATAGCGTTGACTTTCAGGGTCCGATCAATCGATCGCGTGCGGTGCTGTCGTGAAGATCGTCAGCGCGCAGGCTCTGAGGCTCAGCGAACCGCCTTGGCGTTTCGTGACGTGAAGAACTCAAGGACCACAACAGGGAGTGATTCGTTAGCCCCGTTTGGTCGCTGCCCGATTGGTCATGTCGTAGGTTGTTCCGGCAAATTGCGCGGCTCGAAGGACGCCGCATGAATCGAACGATTCGCTCAAACGTCCCAATTCGTCAACCGAACCAATGAATCCCAGACCCATCGATTCGATCGATTCTCGGTCGAACTTGGCAATGGATCAGCAAGCGATGATCGGTTGCAACGCGTTGGATGGTCGCGGCGGCACTGCTGGCCTCGTTCCAAAGCGGAAACCCGTCACCCGATTGTTCAATTTCGGCCACATCATGATCATGGTCGTCAGAATCCTGAAGATTCGCTCGGATGGCCGAATCAATCTTGCTCCAAAGCACGACCACACTGCCTGGTTCAACGTGACGGGTCGCGGCGGCGATCGCGCGAGCCGCGTTGCACCACGTTTGTTGCTGCCGATCACCGTCTAGTGAAATCACGAGCATGCTGGGCAACGCTTGTAACTTTTCCGATCGCGCCGACAATTGTTGCAACTCGTGGCAGACTGCCTCGGGCGTTCCAGCCACTACCTTGGCGATTGACCCGTCGGCAGTCGCCTGTACGCTGACAACGATATGAACGCCTAACAGCCAGGCCGTCTGGGGCACCGAACGATCTTCACCATCTTTGGTGGGCTGGGCGGTTTGATGGCGGGATCGCGAAGCAGAATCTGCGAACGCTGGATAGACGCCGGTCAGGTCCGATTGCCATTCCGTATCACTCGGACGGCCCACAACAATTGGCAATACAAAATCCGCGTCAACAAGATGACGATTGATGTAAATCGGGTCGGCTGCATCATCGGCGGCCAGATAACGCAACGCGTCACGGTCAGACGAATGATGCACGATGACATTGGCCTGACCGTCTGCGACATCGCGAATCGCAGCTACCGTTTCTAGTCTCGCTTCGTCGCCAATCACAATATCAATCGCACCAGCGGTGGTTTGACCTAGAGCTTTGATCGCGCCCAGCACCACCTGTGAAACCGAGGGAACGTTTGGATCGACCGCGAGGGCAACGCGGTCTCCCGGTACTATCGCCGCTTCCAGCGGCGGAAAGTCCGCAGGATCTTGCAGTGCGTCGAAAGTCGCTTGGGGAATGTCACGGCAACTCGATTGCCCCCTCGGGTCAAGTTCGACGACCTGCCCACTTCGCAGCGATGAAAGCAGAGTTGAGAAATCGACCAATTCTTGCTGCGAAGAACTCATTTGACTGCATATCCGATGGCTAGCGTGAACTTGTGGTGCAATTGTGGTGATACTCTACGTTTTAGTACGGTCGTGCCGAATGGAGAAGGATACCCCTTAAAACCGCCCAGGTTGTGAACCTTGAAACCGCCCAGGTTATGAAAGTTGAAACCGCCCAGGTTATGAAAGTTGAAACCGCCCAGGTTATGAACCGAATTCAATGCCATTGGACCCTCTGCTTGTTCACCTTCCTGCTGCTCGGATGTGGTGACCGCAACCGGGAGTCCCGCGATCTTGCGGCCGACAATCAAGACGCCAATGGTTCTCGATTGGTGGCCGAATCGGAGGTCGTCGCCCAGGCGATCTCCCATCGCCGGCACTCGCCACAGCAGTACTTGTCGGGTGTCTTGGCCAAGTATCGCAACGCAACCACCTATCACGATCGAGCCGTCATTCGACTTGAGTATCCCACAGCGCGGGGAACGGGGACAAAAACCGCACCGCTGCGCGTCTGGTACGATCGAGATCAACTTTTCGTCCAGGCCTATGATGTGCAACTTTTGTCCGATTCGAACGGAACCATGGCATGGATCGACGATCAAGCGACCAACGATTTTGATTCGCAGGTGTTGCGGACGGGCCCCATCCATGGCCGACCGACGATTGAATCGCTCTTGGCCGATCCGATTCTTCGCGACCACATGGTTTCTGGAATCGCTGGGACACCACCTCAGCTCGAGTGGCTGTTTTCCGAAGAGACGATGAAACTTCTGTTCCGCTCCGAACACAGGTTTGCCTTCGATAATGCCGAGATAATTGATAACCGAAGTTGCTCCGTCGTGCGTGTTCAAGCCAATCAAGAACTGTATCGATTTTGGATCGATCAGACGTCTGAGGTGATCCGGCGGATTGATTTTCCAGTCATGGCTGCGCCGGCGATATCCGGACAGGCTCCCGTTGCGATGACACTTACCTTGGATCTGGTCGCTGCAAGTTTCAGTTCGCCCAATCGGGCGCCCGACGTCAAGCCTCTACCAGACAATGCTCGATACGTGTCGGAATTCGTTCCGTTGCCGCCAGTCGAACCCCCAAAAAACCTGGGCTTGCATCCACGCCCTTTTGAAGTCCGTACATCAGATCGACGGATTGTCGTTAGCGAAAAGGGATCGGGCCGCACAGCAACACTCGTCGTTCGATATGCGGGTGATGAACGCTCCAACGTTGCCGCGGCGACAATTTCGTATTGGCATTCGCAAATACCAGCAGACCTGTTGTCAAAGATCGATGTGGTCGTTCTAGCCGATGAAGCGATGGCTGATCCGTTGTCTCGGCAGATCTCCTTGCCCATTGTCATTGACCACAATGACGATGCGGCTCGGGCACTCGATCTGGCGCCCGGAACGCTGGCGATCCAAGACAGATCGGGACAGATTGCTTGGATGCAATCCGATCTATCGACTAGCGGCTTGGTTTCGCTTGGCGCGATCATTGCTGACGTGATCCAAGGCATTGATGTTCCCAGTCGCGTCCACCAACAGTGGCGTCAGCAAGCAGACGCCTACCAAGATGCTCTGAGTGCGGTCGCCGTGAAGCCTTGAAAAGGGCACGCTATCGATTGATCTCCTGGGCCAAGCTCGCGAAAAATCTTGCTGTTGTGACGAATGTCAACTGGCAAGGGTTCGCTGCGAATGATGACTTCTTCAATCTGTCGTGTCAGCGGATTTCGTGGATGCCAGATCCAATAGCTCGTTTCGCAACGCTACCGATTCAGCTTCCGTATTCAGGAGCTTTGCCAAGATCGGGTTCAATCAAAATGACGGGTGTTTGATTCGGGCCGGTCGCCGCGCGGGTACCAAGGCTGACCGATACACCGAACGGTGTGCGTTGAAAATCGCTTCGCAGGGGATCGTGAACAAAGTTCGATCACTCATCGTCACGCGATGTGCTTTGCGTCCACAGAACCAGAATCGATCTTGGTCATCCAAGTAGCCGACGTCCCCCATGCGGTGCCAAATACGGTCGCCATCGGCAACTTTGTGAATCGCATTTTGATCGCTCCGTACAACGTATTGCTCGGTGACCATCGGACCGGCGACCATCAATTCGCCAATCTTGCCGGTTGGCAGTTCCACGGTCTGCTGATATCGGCGATCGGACCATCATCAATTTCGATGACCCGCCACTGGACGCCTTCAAATCGCGTTCCGACGCAGGTCCCTTTGCCTTTCGCTGCGGCCGGTCCGGTTTCGGAAATGATCTCACGTGATTCGATCGAGGCGATCGGAAGGCTTCGGTCGCCCCGTAGGGCGTAACGATATCGGCACTCGGATCAATCAACGTTCGCAGCTTTTCCAACGTTACCGCGGGAACCGGGGCGCCCGGCCGACAGGACTCGTTTTAGAGTTGGGAATGGCCGTTGCTGCTGATTTGCATTCTGCCCAACGAACGACTGTGTTCCAAAGTGCCGGCGATCCGAACGCCTGGTCTACTTCCCACTGTCGTGCCGCATCGACCAGTCGTTGTGGATCCACGTCTGCTGGTCGAGTCGGGTCCATGTCTGGAATGATCGTGGTGACACCCATCACTGCGTCGAACAGTCCGAACAGCGGGAAGCAGGCCAGATCGCGCGAGCCACGATGAATGTCGTAGCGCTCGCGAATTCGGTCGATTTGCGCATGAAACGTTCCGTGAGTGTATTGCACTCCTTTGGGTGGCCCAGTGCTTCCGGTCGTAAAGATGATCGCGGCGTTGTTGGCCCGTTCAATTCGTCGGCAGCTCGAGATCCGAGTCGGCTCCCGATTGCATGATTTGGTTCAGTGTCTTGCCGCCCCAAAACCAACGCCTTCCAACGGTCACGTTCCACTTTGCGGTAGGAAAGTTTTTGCGCAGGATGGTTCGGATCGCCTGCGCTTTGGGGATGCCGACGAATCCATCGGGTTCCGATTCACTTAGACATCGGACCAAATGCTTACGTCCGATACCTGGATCGATCAAGCACAACTGTCGCACCTGTTTTCAACAGGGCAAAAACCAGCTCGATGAACTGAGCCCCAAACGGCACCAGCATTGCCAATCGCATGCCTGGTTCGACTCCCCACCGAATCAAACCCCGCGCGATGGCAGCTGTCCTTTCGTCTAGATTTCCGAACGTCGTCAACGCGTAGCTGCGCGATCCGTCGGGCTTGGACGGCCCATTCGGCTCCGCGATCGCAATCGCGCCGGGTGCCAATTTAGCGACCATCGTCAATCGCGAGGCCACGTTGCCATCTGTTGGGCCGCCCGTCATTGGCTTTCGACTCCGCAAACGGCTGCTTCTGATTGAAGCAGCTGAATGATGCACGTCGCGATACTTTCTTTGGTCACGCTTTGGGCCCCCTTCCAGCCTGGAATCGCATTCACTTCCAATACCTTCTGGCTTCCATCTTCCGTGTCGATGAAGTCAACCGATGCAAATTTCAGGCCAATCGATTGGCAAATCGCTGTCGCCACTTGCTGTTGTTCGGGGGTCGGTTCGCAGAGACTTCGGGATGCGCGCCGCGAAACCACGTTGGTGCGAAAGTCCTTGGCATTGGTTCGCCGAATTCCGAACACCGAATCGCCGATCAGCAACAAACGGGTATCGCTGTCCGCCGGGCGGCACAAACCTTTGAATATAGATCACGGCGCCCAGTTGGTGCAGCGTCGAAAACGTATACCACGCCAATTCTTCATCACGGATCCGCATCACCCCGCGGCCCTCGCCACCGAAGACCGGCTTGACAACGCAGTCACCGCCGAGCGCACGGAAGGCTTCAACCGCTTCCGTTCGCGTCTGAACGACCACCGTTTCGGGGACTGCGTAACCGAGTCTTGCGACGTGGGCGAGTGTCGCAAACTTGTCGATCGCGATTTCCAATGACCGCGGTGGATTTACCAGTCGCCGATGCGTTTCTCCGACGCCAGTTGATGCAGCATCGGCCAGTCGAAACGTGATCTGTTCCAGTGACCCGGCTGGCATCGTCCGGGTCAAGATCACGTCGAAGTCGCCGATCGAACCTGCATCGCATGTGAACCACACAGCCATCGGCGCCGACAGCGGATCGGAGCGATTCGTAGGTCGGCAAACGCCAAGTGGCAATCGAGTGAATCGGCTGCCTGTTGCAACTGGCGGGAATGCCAGCCATCGCCGGCTACCCAGGCACAAAATCGAGGTGCCACTCATGACAAAAAGGACTGCCGAAGGACTTCAGTTTCAATGGCTCCGCGGTTCCAGGTTCGTCCACTGCGTAAGTTGTGTATTGTGACCACCGCGGGGCTGAACAGCATTCGGATCGACTTTGTAGAAATCGTTGTCATACTTCGAAGATCTTTGCGAATGGTTGCCCATGATCTTCCGACGAACTGCTGGGAACTTGGTCGGCGACCGCCGCAATGGCGTCGTCGTCGTGATCGACCCACAGGGTGACCGTCGCGCCGTACAGCATTGCATCGTTCGTGCGTCCGATACCGCCGATCGTGTCTCCAGGTTTCGCTGGCGGTGGCAGCGGCGCGTGTCCGGTTCCCGGAGACGATCGTGCGAACGTCGAAGTTAAGTTCATGCAATTTATGCATTGCCGTTTCGATGCTGCGGGCGACGACTTGCAACGAACCGGCGATCGAAGTGGTCGGCGCGATCGCCAAATGGACGGCCGCTTCCCCGACACCACATTGCTCCGCAATGAGCTGGACCGCGGATTCAGTCGGCAATTTGTCGGATTCCAAGACTCCCACGACCTGTTGGGGCAACTCCGACAAACCAAGTTGTTCCAACGCCGGCTCGCGACCGCGGGCCATTCGCATTGGTCCGCTTCCCATCGCAAAGTAGTCGTCGGTTTGGACCGGCCAGCCGGCGTACTGCGAACCCAGGCAGGCTTCCAAGGGCATGTCGGTCCGGACTTCAACTGCATTGTTACTGGCTAGTCGCTGTGCGTCGGCGGAAACGATACGGACTTCGGCCTGGTCGCCCAGGCACAATCTGGCGACCAACATTCCAGCTTGCAACGAACCGGCCGAGTTGATGCCTGCGTCCAGGAAACGGGCACCGACAACGGACCCGGTTTGACAACGCAGTTGGACGACCGAGTCTTCGGAATCTTTGAACAATTGAAGGCGAGAGTGATTGAGCATGCAAAAATGGTGGTGCATATCCGCTTCGTCTGTCCAGCGGTCTCCCCTTGCCCAGTTCGTGCGGAATTCGTCATCATTGTCTGAATGAAATTGCAGATCATTCCCTATCCGCACCCAACGCTACGCGTTCGTAGCAAACCGATTCGTCGTGTCGACAAGCAGTTGAAGGACTTTGCCGACCAGATGCTGGACCTGATGTACGAAGCCAACGGTGTGGGATTAGCGGCCAATCAAGTCGACTTGCCGATCCGATTGTTCGTATGCAACGAATCAGGCGAGCGGGGGGAGGGTGAAGAGTTGGTGCTTTTGAATCCAGAACTGCAAATGCCGAAAGGCAATGAGACCCAACAGGAAGGTTGCCTCAGCCTGCCCGGGATGTACGGTCAGGTAAAACGCCCCAAGTCGATTCGACTAAGTGCTTACGATTTGCAGGGCAATCCCGTTGAACGAACGGTCGATGGTTTCCTGTCTCGAGTCCTTCAGCATGAAAACGATCATTTGGATGGTGTCTTGTTTATCGATCGGTTGACGGACGAAGGAAAACGGGAACTACTGGATCAAATCGATGAATTGGAGACCGATTTTCGGTCCAAGCAAGAAACCAAGGCTATTCCGGCTGACGAGGAACTGGTTGCGCGTTTACAGCAGTGGTATGCGCAATACACCTAGGCAGTCTCGCAGGACGTGCTCACCATGAAACTGATTCTGATGGGAACAGGACCGTTCGCGGTTCCTTCGTTCGAAGCGCTTCGTGCAGCTGGCAATCAGATTGCGTTGGTCGTCACGCGGCCGCAGCCACCGGTAAAGAGCCGCAAAGGTCCGCCGTCATCACCCGTACGTCAATGGGCGACCGAGCATGGTCTGCCAATCTTTGATCCCAGCTCGATCAATGATTCTGATGCAGTCGAACGAATTCAACAGCTCGGATCCGACCTGTTGGTTGTATGCGACTACGGGCAAATTCTGAAGCCAGCTGCACTTGAATCCGCTCCGTTGGGCGGGATCAATTTGCACGGTTCGCTGTTGCCCAAGTATCGTGGCGCAGCACCTGTCCAGTGGGCATTGTTAAATGGTGATTCGGTCACGGGGGTGTCGGTCATCCATATGACACCTCGGCTAGACGGTGGCCCGATTTTAACAACTCGCGAAACACCGATCCGAGACGACGAAACGGCCGGTGAATTGGAGCTCCGACTCTCCGAGATTGGCGTGAGCGCTACTTTGGAAGCCATCACGATGCTGTCTCAATGGGATGGTACCAGTGCGATTGGCGAAAACCAGAACATTGAATTGGCGACCAAAGCACCACGTTTGAAAAAGTCGGATGGTCAGATTGAATGGTCACGAACCGCCGCCGAAATCGATTGTCAGGTGCGGGGAATGCAACCATGGCCGGTTGCCTACACGCATCTTGCCGTTGCCGAAGACAAGCCGCCGCTGCGACTTGCTGTCAAGCGTGCTTCGATTACCGAGATTCCGTCAAATCAGTTGCGACCGGGCGAAATCATTCAGGGTGAGGGACTGATTGTGGCAACCGCTGATCACGCGATACGGATCGATCTTGTGCAGCCGGCTGGAAAAAAGGAAATGAGCGGTGTCGACTTTTTGCGGGGGCAGCAACCCGCCAGCGGGGCACGCTTGGTATCGCTGCGGTGAACCAAGCATCAAGACAGTTCAATCCGCCGACCAGACGACGTCGCGAACAGATGCACTTCTGTTGCGGGTACGGATAGGCAAACCGCATCGCCGACCTGGCTGTCCAAGTTCCCCGTGGTGGCGTGCACATTGGCGGCCTCTCCCGCTAAAGCCAATTCGAACTCTCGTTCGACTCGACAAACCCGTTGGACCCGACCGGAAAACGAAACGGGAAAACCACTCGATTGATGGACAAACGCGTCTGGCCGAATACCGATCCAGACGGGCTGATCAGGAACCTTGGAATCGACCGATAGCTGAACCGACAACGCTGGTTCGTCGGAGTCCACCTGTCCCCGATTGATGGATCCTGAGATTAGATTCATCGCTGATGATCCAATCGAATGGGCGACGGTCACCGACGCCGGTTCCGAGTAGATTTGCTCGGGCGAGGCGAATTGGATTATCGATCCTTCTTCAATGACAGCGATTTTGTCCGCCATTCGCATTGCTTCTTGTCCATCGTGCGTGACGTGGATCGTTGTTCCGGGCGATTCCCTATGCCACTGGGCAAGAACATCTTGAAGAGCTTGCCGTACCGGACCATCAAGGGCTGATAGCGGTTCATCCAACAAGCGTACCGAGGCGCGTCGGGCAATCGCTTTGGCGATCGCCGCTCTGCGCATTTCCCCGCCACTCAAGTTTTCGGGATATCGGTCAACGATTGGGGCGATACGCGTGAGCCGCACCGCATCATCGAATTGGGCTCGTCTCTGGTCAGCTGACAGGTTTCGATCCAATCCCAATTCAATCGTTTGACCGACGGTCAGATGAGGATAGAGGCCATCTTGTTGAAAGACCAATGCGACGTCCCGTTTTCGCGGTTCCAGAGCCTTAACGGACGAACCGTCAAAGATCACATCGCCACAATCTGGATCTTGCAGCCCCGCAATGATTCGTAGCAAAGTCGTTTTGCCGCATCCACTGGGGCCCAAAAACACGACATACTGACCCGACTCGATTGCGACGCTGATGTCCTTCAATAAAGGGGCACCGGTAAACGCCTGCCCGATGTTTTGTAGCTGGACCCGGGTCATGAAATGGCGGACGAACAGGGCAATTGGGACATTGTTTGTACAATGGGATGTCTTGCAGTACACCGCTGCAGCACACCATACTGAATAGCCCCGTTCAATCGTAGGAGTAATCGAATCATGCTTAGATTTTCGACGAAGTTGCTGTTGGTCGCCTTGCCAGTGACGCTGATTTTGCTGTCGTTGATCGCCGATGACACGAGCGTTGCCCAGGACAAAGAACCGGCCACGGCGAAGGATACAAAATATATCCCAAAGTTGACTGCGGAACTCAAGAAGCTGCTGACCCCGATCCAATTTGAAGTAACCCAGCAAGAGGGTACGGAACGAGCATTTACGAACGCCTATTGGGACAATAAGAAAAAAGGGACTTATCGATGCGTCGTGTGTGATCGAGAACTCTTTAGTAGTGACACGAAGTACAAGTCGGGAACAGGTTGGCCCAGCTTCTATAAACCGATCAAGAAGGAAAATGTTGGCTACAAGACGGACCGGCACTTATTCTATGCGCGGACGGAGGTGCATTGTTCGCGTTGCAATGCCCATCTGGGACATGTCTTCGACGATGGTCCCAAACCGACCGGTAAACGCTACTGCCTGAACAGCGCGGCCTTAAAGTTCGTCGATCAGCAAAACGAGTCGAAACAGAAGCCGTCGAACTCTACCGAATAGGATTGGTCCTGCTGACTCAAGGCATCCTGGTTGGTTTCGCCGCAGACGTATTCAACTTCTTCTGACCAACCGTTCGACTAGTCTGGAGTATCCAAGTATGGATCTTGGCCGATTTCTCGCTGGATTTTTTTGCGTTCTTTTTCGTGGTGCAGCAACACCATACGATCGCGGAAGTGCTTGCGTTCGACTTTCCGCTGGGCTTGCCGAAACAGCTTTGCGTACCGATCGACTGATCCGCTGACCGGCTCGCCAAGCTGTTTCATGCTGTCCGATTTTTTGACTCCCAAACCACCTTTCAGAATGTCGTCGTCCAGCGACAGGTATTGTCGGTACGAACCTTGGTCGCCCTGGCGACCGCAGCGACCGATCAGCTGGCGGTCAATTCGGGCCGCGTCGTGCAGTTCAGTACAGATCACGTGCATCCCCCCTTTTGCTTCGACGCCGTCGCCCAATTTCACGTCCGTACCACGACCGGCCATGTTGGTCGCCACTGTGACTTTGCCTTCTGCACCAGCCGCGTTCAACGATCTCAGCTTCCTTTTCAACGTTGTTTGCATTGAGACCTGATGCTCGATTCCAATTTCGTTCGAGCATCCGTGACAGAATCTCGCTCTTGTCGATCGATCGAGTTCCGATCAGTACGGGGCGGCCTTCGTGTTCATGAACCTCTTTGATCTCTTTCACGATCGCTTCAAATTTGGTTTCCATCGACCCGAACACGCGGTCGGGCAAGCTGTTTCCGATCGGGGCGGGCGGTTGGTGGGAACGCGGATCACCGGCGTGCGATAGATCTTTCGCAGTTCGCGGGCGCTGGTCGCTGCGGTACCGGTCATCCCGGCCAGATGCGGATAACGCAGAAACAAATCTTGAACGGTGATCCGCGCGGCCTGGCCCGTTGGGACACTGATTTCAATCGCTTCTTTCGCTTCGATCGCCTGATGAATCCCGTCTCGCCATTTTCGGCCCTCGGCCAAGCGTCCAGTGAATTCGTCGACGATCACGATTTCGTCGATGCCTTTGTCACCTTGGCGAACAACATACTGGCGATCGAGAAGAAATTCACGGTGCACCTTGATGGCCCGCTCGGTGTATTCGTACAGGTCAACCAACCCCATCGTGCGGACCAGATCGGCTTTGGGCAGCGAACGAACCTTTTGACGGCCGCGTGAGGTCAATTCGTATTGTTTGGTATCGGGGTCGATCGTGAAGTGTTCGTCCAGTTCGTAGTCAGCACCGATACTCGGCGGCCCAACGATAGGTTTCGACAATCTGGTCGCGAACATTGTCTTCGATGCTGCCGATGATCAACGGCGTACGAGCTTCGTCGATCAAGATACTGTCGGCTTCGTCAACCAGACAAAAGTGCATCCCGCGCATCACCATTTCGTCGCCGCTGTCCGGAAAACCCACGCGGCACCGTCGCCCAGCATTTCCGTTTGCAACGCGATTCTGGGCTCGCAGCAGCAATCGGTCACGAAGAAAGTCGAATCCGAACTCTTTGGCCGTCCCATAGGTGATGTCCGCCGCATAGGATTTTCGACGCGATCCTTGATCGTCCGGCGTTTGAATGATCCCGACCGAAACGCCCAAGCAGGTCGAACAGTGGCGTCATCCATTCCGCATCACGCTTGGCCAGGTAATCGTTGACGGTCGCCAAATGGGCGCCTTTGCCCACCAATGAATGCAAGATACAGCGGCAACGTCGCGGTCAACGTTTTTCCTTCGCCAGTTTGCATTTCGGCGATGCAACCTTCGAACAAGGCAGATCCCACCGACAATCTGAACGTCGTAATGCCGCATCGAAAGCGCGCGCGACCCTGCCTCGCGGACCAACGCGTAAGCCTCGGGCATCAACTTGGACAATTTCTTGCCTGCCATCGCCTCGTAGCGTAAAGCCCGCGCACGCTTGCCCAGTTCCTTGTCCGACTCGGCCTGCAGAGTTGGTTCCAACGCGTTGACCTGTCGCAGGATTTGCGCCAACGTGCCATCCGCAAACGAAACCCCCGCGCTGACATCACCGACAAGGCACGACTCGGTCTTGCCCCGCTTGTTGCCCGGGCGTTGGTGCCCGCGCCGCATTGGTCGCTTGGGCAATCACCAAATCGGCTGGATCGAGATTGTTACCGCTTACCAGTTCGTTGTCGGTTGTCGGCTGCGAAGTCGCGTCGTGATCGAGTTCCAAGGCGGTTCCCTCGTCTGATTTTGATTTGCTAGTCACTGCGACGTCGGTGGTTGATTTCAATACTACTTTTGGGACGGCACTGGCAATTTCACAGGGGATGGGCGCGGGAAACGTCGTGTATCCACCGTGAAACGTTATTTTAATGGCCTGTCCCGGATGACCAGATAAAGGGTAACGGTTTTCGCCGGTAAATTGGGCAGTTTGAGTCGAGAATGCTTGGCGTGACGACGGTACTGCATCTGCGGCTAAATTCGGTCGATCGTCTTATACCAGTCAACCAGTGTTCCCGGACTGTACGAGACGTACCGATGAAAATCAATTTTAAACGCCTAGCCATGACCGCCATGCTCTTGTCTAGCACCAGCATTTCGCTTGCTGACGAAAGCTCCAACGCAAGCGTAGGTGATCTGCCAGGGTTCGGCGAGGATGCCTATTTTGATGGCGTCGGTGTCTCTGCTCAGACTGATGACTGGTCTGTGGATCAGGAAATTACTGAACAAGAACCAGTCGGCGACGACCAAGAATCGGCAGTGATGCAAGTCAGTGGCGTTGACACGACGACCGCGCAGCATACTTGGAGGTCGGGAAACGAATACCCCACCACATTGCAACCGGCCGCGTATCAGGATGGTGGCATCTTGGGTGGGTACATCGATCACGGCGGCTACGCTCCGGCTTGCGGCTGTGAAGGCAGTTGTGATGGCGGATGTGGCGGTGGATGCGTTAGCAGTTGTGATGGCAATTGCGATGACGGCTGCGATAGCTGTTGTGACGGGTACTACACGAGGCGATACCACTGCGACTTCGACATTCGTAAGAAGCTGATTGACTGTAACACTTGGGCCACGTACGAAGCATTGCTATGGTTTCCACAGCCGCGAGAAACACCTGTGTTAGTTGCGTCGGCGGATCCAGGCGAACTGCCGATCTTGGATCCGGGCGGAGCACTGAACAGCAATGTCACGAGCCTGTTTGGCCCAGAGATTGACGGAGGTATGTCAGCTGGAGTCCGCGCTGACTACGGAAAGTGGATTGACGAGAACGTTGGAATCGGCGGACGATTCTGGTGGATCGATAACAACGGGGTCTCGCGATCGGGAACCGATTTGAATGGTGCTAACGCCTCGGTTGGGATCCCATTCTTTGAAATCAGTCCTAGTGCCCCTAACGGAGTTGGCGAGAGTGCTCTGCTGATTGCCTATGCCGACGCCGACACGGACATCACCGGAAGCTATTCCGTTGAAAGCGAACTCCAAATGATGGCCGCGGAATTCTACGCACGTTTCCGTCTCGGTTCGTCCAGTCACCACCAAATCGACTTGATCGGCGGTTACTCACACTTCCGAATCGACGACAGCTTGCGTCTTGCCGCAGAAAACTTGATTCTCGACAGCCCGCCACTTGCTCCCCCACCGGGAACCTTTCGTGCCTTTCGTGATCATGAAGAAGCAAAGAATCGTTTTAACGGAGGTCAGGTAGGATTTGAACTCAGCGCGACTCGCGGCAGCTGGATGGTTCGTTCGCTAACCAAGGTCCATCTTGGGAACATGCAGCAAACTTATATCGGTTCGGGCCGAAGTCTAAGCGGCCTTGTCGGAAATCCGCCTCCAACAGAGTTTGATGACGGTATGTTCATTCAATCATCAAACGACGGAGTGGCGGAGCGAGATGTATTCACTTTTGTACCTGAGGCAAACTTTAAAGTTGGATATCGGTTCCGCAAAAATGTACTGCTGAGTGTCGGCTACAGTTTTATCTACTTTGACAACGTTGCTTTGTCTGGTGATGTGATTGACCGAGCGATCAACGGACCGCTGTTGTTCACCGGCGTCTCCGATAGCCGACCGGCCTTCAATTTCGACGACTCCAGCTTGTGGGTTCAAGGTGTCGATCTGGGGATCGTCATCGACTTCTAGTCGCTTCACTACCCAATGCTAACGAACCACGAAATTAGAGCGTGAAGGCGAAAGCCTTCTCGCTTTTTTTGTTTTCAGGCCGGCGGCGTCCCAATGCTCAGATTGATCTTGCCTTCCATTCGACGTAATCCTTAGTGTTCTTGGGTCATCGAGGACTCAGGGATGCCTTTTTTGCTATCAACACCACGATCGTTCAGCGCGTCATTGCCAGCTGCTCTGCATGGGGATCCTGTGCAGCTTCACAGGCTGCAGCCAAAATCCGTATTTCGCTGGACCGGCCGGTGCGAATTGGAACAATCCGCAAGCCGTTGCGGTCAGTCAGACAGACGCTCGAGTCGCTGAATTGAGTCGTCGAGTTCAGTTGCTGGACGACGACAATCGTCAACTGCACACTCAGCTTGCTCAAAGCGAACAACAGGCACAAGTCTTCCGTGACGAATCGGAATTGCTTCGCCAACAATTGGGTGAAATGTCCCAGCGTGCCGAGTCAACCGCGATTGCCGCGCGCGATGCAGAAAGCCGTGTCCGCGGCATGCAGGCTTCCAGCCAGATTCGCGGCGGCGCGTCGATCAGCGCCAACACGAATATGACTCAGATGGCCGCGCGCATGAATCTGGGCGGTATTCCAGTGGTGCAGGATGGCAACTTTGTGCGGATTGTCGTCCCCGCAGATCAGCTTTTTAGACCTGGCACAGCACAACTGCTGCCTCAGGCAGCCGCGACACTGGATCCGATCGCCGCTCAGTTGCGCACTGTCTTTCCAGAGCAGCGGATTGGCATCGAGGGCTACACCGATAACGCACCGATCTACGGTGGCACGGCGGCGACCAGTCACCAATTGGCTGCCGCGCAGGCATCCGCGGTGCTAGATCTGATGACACGGCGCTCGGGAATGCCGGTGCAACAGTTGTTTACCGTCGCCCAGGGCGCCAACAATCCGCGACAGAGCAACGAAACGGCGGCCGGCCGGGCTGCAAATCGGCGAATCGAACTTGTCGTCTATCCGGACAACTACTAGGCCGCGGCAATTCCGTAGATGCGGGACCGCACTGCGCCTCGCTTGGAAACAAGAATCGACTGATCCAGCTGCGCACGTTGATCGTTCTGCCCGGTTGCCCAATCACCAGATTCCTTCGATAGTGTTTGCGTGTAGCCGACAACCGATCCCACGCCAAACCCATCTGAACTGGAAGCCGTCAAATGTGGTCCACTGATCAACTTGGGAAAGCGATCTGGAGCGATCACCATTCGCAATGGGCGTTCGATGCCCGTGGCGGAGAACATGGGATTAGCATTGCGACAGCCGATTCAGCTTCCCGACTGGTATCATTTGGTCCAGTCGATCAAGAGCTGTTGCCGAAGGTGGCGGAGCAATTTGTGCGCGGAAATCAATGGCACATTAACTATCCACAAGGCGATGGTCGCTACGCGATTCGATTAGTGCTACAACCGATCGAAACAACATCGGATCAATTGGTCATCGAAGCAATGGTTTCGATTCAAACGGACTTGTTGGATTCATATCCTAAAGTCGATATCGATATCGATTGTCAATCAATCGATGCAATCGTGCCAGCAGATCCAACGGGGGACGACGAAGTCGATGGTGCAGGTTCTGCTCCGATCTCCATTGCCATCAGTCAACAACATTGTTGCAGCGTTTTGTTGGGGCCCCATGACCAGCCATTCACCACAAATCACTCGACCGACTCCCTGCTACGACTGCGGTTGTTTGGTGAGTTTCTGGAAAAGGGTGTGATCCGACGTGGACGTCCTTGGATCGTCATCGACTGCAGCGGCAAAGCGACCTCGGAGGATCGGTTGGTATCACTTTGGCAACAACTTTGCGACAGTCCCGTCCCGCTAACTTAGCTTTTTTGAGTCTGGCCTTCAGTCTGGCCTTCAGTCTGGCCTTGAGTCGCAGCACACCTGCCACGGCAAGTTGGCCAGATGCAGGCTGCCGTCAGACATTCCGGGTCGCATCTGGCCGACGGACATCGACATTCTGGTTATGATGTATGGGATCCAACACGCCTTCCCCATCAGGAGCAGTCCCATATGCAATCGTCACGTCGTGGATTCTTGAAGACCACTGCCGCGGCCACTTCCGCACTAGCCGTTTCGCAAGCCGCCCTCGCCGCTGAAGACGACTCGAAACTCCGACTGGCGGCGATTGGCGTTGGCGGATCGCGCGGGCGCTACAACCAAGGCGGTAATGTTGCACGGCAAGCGTCGCGGCACGCCAAGATGATTGCTGTCTGCGATGTCGATAAGCTGCATTGCCAAGAATTCAACAAAGATTTTGGTGGCGAGCTAAACGAATACACCGACTATCGGGAAATGCTGGAAAAAGAAAAGCCGCAAGTCGTCACCATTGGGACGCCCGACCATTGGCATGTCCCAATCGCGATTGCAGCATTGAAAGCCGGCGCGGATGTGTACTGTGAAAAGCCTCTGACCTTGACAATCGACGAAGGCAAGCAGATCCGAAAAGTGGTTGAAGAAACCGGACGCGTGTTCCAGGTTGGCACGCAACAGCGCAGTGACAAGAAGCACTTTTTGACGGCAATCGCGATCGTCCAAAGTGGCCGTTTGGGTAAGAACGTCAACGCTTATGTCGCCATCGGCGGCGCACCAAACGATGGTCCCTTTGAGTACACCGAGGTGCCCGAAGGACTCGATTGGGACATGTGGCTCGGGCCGGCGCCGAAGGCAGACTACTGCGAACAGCGACGTCGGATGTTCCGTTGGTACTTTGACTACTCGGGCGGCAAAATGACCGACTGGGGTGCTCATCACATCGACATCGCACAATGGGCGATTGCTCCTGGAGAAACGGGCCCTGTCAAAGTGAAGGGCGAAGGCAAGTTTCCCGACATCGTGCCGAGTGACTTCAACTGGAAAGCCTATCTGGACGGCGAAGCCAAGTTGCCCAATGGCTTCAACACGGCTGTCGAATTTCACATCGACTTGACTTATGACAGTCGGGCAAGTCGTCAGTGTGAATAACCACTACAAACGCGAAGGCGACAATGTCGATTTTGGCAATGGTATTTTGTTCGAAGGTGAAAAAGGTCGCATCTTTGTCAATCGCGGAAAGCTGGAAGGTGGACCGGTCAACGCGTTGACCGACGCTGACAAAGCAGAAATCGACGAAGCGGTTCTTAAGCTTTGCAAGGGCAAGCGGCATGGCAACCACATGCGCAATTTCTTCGAGTGTATCGAAGACCGCAGCAAACCGATCTCGGATGTTTGGTCGCATCATCGCACGATGACGTCTTGTCATCTATGCAATATCGCCCTGATGCTGGGACGCGAGCTTCAGTGGGATCCAAAAGCCGAGCAGTTCGTCAATGATGAACAAGCCAATGCGTTGATGAGTCGGAAGTCCCGCGAAGTGGCGTTGGAACCGGTTTAGGTCGCGTTGCGATCTGTCGCAACTAGCATTTGAACCCGTTCCCGCTCGTGGGACGGGAACAAGCGGGTGAGCGTGAACCATTGGAACATTTGTTCTACATTATCGTTTCAGTGATTTCGTTGGTTCACTCTTTGAGGCTCTCTATGCTTGCCCGTCTCTATTTTGCGTTTGCGTTCTCGTGCATCGTCTCCACCGCGGCTTGGGCCGCTGACCAGCCGAACATCATTTACATCATGACCGATGATCTCGGCTATGGTGACCTTGGCTGTTACGGCCAAAAGGTGATTGAAACTCCCAATATCGACAATCTAGCTGCGGAGGGAATTCGCTTTACCGACCACTACTCCGGCCACACCGTTTGCCGACCGTCGCGGCTGGTGCTTTGGTCAGGCCAGCACGTGGGCCACACCGGTTTGATTGGCAATGCCCCGCACAGTTTGTCAGGTGCCGAGCCGACAGTTGCCAAGTTGCTGCAAGGCGAAGGTTATGCGACCGGTGGTGTTGGTAAATGGGCGCTTGGTCACGTCAATGAACCGAGTGAAATTGACAACACCGGCCACCCGAACAACAACGGATTCGATTACTGGTTCGGGTACATGAACCAAAGCAATGCCCATAATTTCTATCCGACGTTCCTGTGGGAGAACAAAAGCGAAAGTCATTCTGCCGGGAAACGAGATTGGCGATTACCCTAAAGGTCGCGGCCTCGTTTCCTCCAAACGCGTCACCTATTCGCACGATGCGATGACCGACGCCGCTCTAAATTTCGTTCAGAGTAACAAGGACAACCCGTTTTTGTTGCACATCCATTGGACGATTCCGCATGCCAACAATGAAGGAGGCCGTGTACTGGGAGATGGCATGGAAGTTCCCGATTACGCGCAGTATGCCGATCGAGATTGGCCCAATCCTGAAAAGGGATTTGCCGCAATGATTAGTCGCATGGATGGCGACGTTGGCCGGTTGATGAAACTGTTAAAAGACTTGGAGATCGATCAAGAAACGATTGTCCTGTTTACCTCTGACAATGGACCCCATAACGAAGGAGGCCACGACCACACCTTTTTCAATTCCAACGGTCCGCTGAAAGGTTTCAAACGCTCAATGCATGATGGAGGTATTCGTGTTCCACTGATCGCACGGTGGCCTGGTACCATCAAAGCAGGAACGGTTACCGATCATCCATCCGCATTCTGGGACTTTCTGCCAACCGCTTGTGAACTGGCTGGAAGCACTCTGCCCGCTGAGTCGAAGACGGATGGCATTTCCTACTTGCCGACTCTGCTGGGGAAAACGTCACAGCAAAAACAGCATCAGTACCTTTACTGGGCTAGTCGCGAGGGCGAGACGTCCGTCGGTGTGCGGAAAGGAAGATGGAAGTTGGTTCAGTATCGAGCCAAGAAAGGTTCTGATGAACAGAACCAGGACTGGCGACTATACGACTTGGCTACCGATGTTGGCGAAGAAAATGACGTTTCTCAGCAGCACCCGGAGGTTGTCAAAGAAATTCAATCGCTGCTCGAACGTGATGGACTGCTTTAGGGACATCGCCTTGTCCAGGTTTTTCCCGCCGGAACATTCGAGGAAAATGATGAAGATCAATCCAAAAGGCTTCGTGATTGTGATCTTGTCGATGCTTTGGAGTGGTACGGTCGCTGCCGACAAGCCGAACATCATTTACATCATGTCAGACGACATGGGATATTCGGACATCGGTTGTTACGGCAGCGAAATTGAGACGCCAAATTTGAATAAGCTTGCTGAAAACGGTATTCGCTTCACTCAGTTCTACAATACCGGTCGATGTTGTCCGACTCGGGCCTCCCTGTTGACCGGATTGTATCCGCATCAGGCGGGTGTCGGACACATGATGAATGACCGTGGCCACGATGGTTATCTTGGTGACTTGAATCGCAACTGTGTGACAATCGCTGAAGCATTGAAATCGGCCAACTACCGCTCCTACCTATCAGGCAAGTGGCATGTGACCAAAGTCATCGATCCTCGCGATCAGGACGACAAGCACAACTGGCCGTTGCAGCGTGGGTTTGACAGGTTCTACGGAACGATCCATGGTGCCGGTAGCTTCTTTGATCCCAATACGTTGACCCGTGACAACACATTCATTTCGCCTTGCGCAGATCCCGAATACGGGCCGGAACAGATGGCGAATGGTCAGTTCTATTACACCGACGCGATCGCGGATCACGCGGTGAGGTTTGTCCGCGAACATCATTTCGAACATGGCGACCAGCCGTTCTTTATGTACGTCAGCTTTACCGCTGCGCACTGGCCAATGCATGCACTGGACCACGATATCGCGAAGTATGCCGGCAGATACGACGCCGGCTACGATGCGATCCGCGCTGCCCGGTACCAGCGGATGATCGATCTGGGTTTGATCGACCAACGAAGCACGACCAATTTTGCTATTCCAGATCAAGCCAAAGAGACGGAGCATTGGCCATGGGATAAGCGAAATATGGAAGTCTATGCTGCGATGATCGATTCAATGGATCAAGGAATTGGTCGAATCATGGCGTCGTTGGCTGAAACGGGGCAGCTTGAGAATACGTTGGTGTGCTTCTTTCAAGACAACGGCGGATGCGCCGAAAACTACGGACGACGTGGCCAGGGGGCTCCACGGGCCAATCAGCCAACACTCCCTCCACTGAGCGACCAACACATTCAAACGCAAATGACGCCTTCGCAGTCACGCGGCGGATATCCGATGCGTCAGGGGAAGGGGGCAATGGCCGGTGCCGCAGATACGGCAATCGGCTATGGAAGAGCCTGGGCGACCGTATCGAATACACCCTTTCGTGAGTACAAGCACTGGGTCCATGAAGGCGGGATTTCGACGCCCTTGATCGTCCATTGGCCAAGCAAGCTTCGCCGCAATGGCCAACTCGAACCAACTCCCGGTCACTTAATCGATCTGATGGCAACTGCCATCGACGTCTCTGGAGCAACCTACCCAACGACCTACCATGACGGACAAGCGATCAAGCCAATGGAAGGCAAGAGCTTGGTGCCGGTATTTATGGGACAGTCAATCGAGCGCGAAGCGATCTACTGGGAGCATGAGGGGAATCGCGCGATTCGTGTCGCCAACCATAAACTGGTCGCAAAGGGACCTCGTGGTAAATGGGAATTGTATGACCTTGCCGCCGACCGCAGCGAACAAAACGATCTCAGTCAGTCTCAGCCGAAGCTAGCTAAGAAACTTGCCGACTTGTGGCAGGCGTACGCCGAAAGGGCGAGCGTGTTGCCATTGAATCCGCGGCCCGCGAGCAAGAAGTAGACGAACAGCTTGTAGATCTACCGACATCACCAACCGATTTGGAGCGGTTTATACGCAGCAAAACGTTGGCCAACTTGCGGCACCCGCGCAAGCTGGGAAAACCAAGCAAGTATGATCTGTGCCCGGTATCTTCTAGAAACAGGTAATCTGAATGAAGCGTGCTGAAATCGGTCAGGAACAAGTCATCGCGATACCGATAACCGATAGGCGGGGTGAAACGAAGATTGGATGATTAGGGAGCGACTGAATGTGGTGGATGGAGAATCGATTTTCGCGAATAACCCATCACGGTATCTGCTCCTCTGAGCAGCATCGCCGGCCAGGTCACGCTTCGGTCTACCAACAGACTGCAGGGGAGATTGATCGGTCTTGCTTTCGGAGTCTCGGTCTAACGGCGGCTGAACACGACGCGAACCTGCTCTTGTCTGAAGCTCACCACGATCTGCTAGAGCAGAACGAGCGGTTGCTGGCGGACATCAAGGCTCTTGAGGCGGCGTTTCGTGAGACGCACCGCCGCAGCAAACAAGATCAAGCAGAAATCACACGTTTGCGATCGGAGTGTGATCGCTGGCTAGCTGAAACTTTCCTGCTAACGGAACGCCTAAACAGCAAGCTTTATCAAGTTGACCAGAAGAATCCCGGTGAACTGGCTCTGTACTCCAATCGACAACAGCGAGTAGAAGATCCCTCTGTGCAATCTGACGGAACCGATAAGTTTGACGAAGGTGGCAGTCGCCAGACCGATGCCGCCGGGCGCCTGGCAGCAGACTCAAACGCTGAAATTCATTCGAATGGCGAAAATCTCGCCCAGAATCGCCGCGCCTCCTAAAGAGCGGCGGGATGGTCGATTGTGTTTGCGCGGTGCATAATGAACGCGTACCGGCGCCCGTGCTCGCTCGCTAAGTTCACGGGTCCCCATCGATCAACCTAACGAGGTTCCTGGATGAAATCGGAGTTGACAGCGGCGCGGACAACTGTCATCGACGACGATCAAGAGAAACAGTGGTTTAAGCGGCAATGGGCTGACAACCACGGAAATTTCTTGATCGCATTCGTGATCGGAACAGTGTTGGTCAACGCGTTATACGTGGTCTACCAAAGGTCGAAGTTTGTGCCACCGCGGTTTCCAGACGCCAGCGTGTTCGACAATCAGAACCAAGAGGCGGCAGCCAGCATTTCGGCTCGAGCTGACTCTGTCAATTTTCGTGTCATTCGTGCGCGGACGATTGTTGGCTCAGTGGTCATCGCCCTCTACGATTCGAGCGACGCATTTGGAGATCCGGGACGTGCGTTGGAAACATGGACCGTTCCGCTCCGAGATGGCGTTGCGATTTGGAGTATCGCACCAGAGGATCTTCCTGAGGCATTCGCGGCGGTAGCTTTCCACGACGAGAATGGTGACGGCACGATCACGCAAAATTCACTCGGTGCGGCAATCGAGCGATATGGGTACACCGGCGACCAACGCTTTGTTGGTCCGGGTGAACTACCAAGTTACGCCGATGCAGTGGTCCAGCGACCTGATGTCGGCGGCAACGTCGAAATCTTTATTCGCTAGCGGCTGAACTGTGATTCGTCCCTTGGACGGGCGGGTTCGTCGAAGAGCTGACTGGCTGTACCGCGGATGGCGTAACCGATGACCTCCGAGGTTTTTGCGTCGCTGGAGTTGCCGCTGCTGTGCGATCGCTTGAATTCTTCGTTCGACGTTTCCCGCAATTGGTCCGCCCAGCGACGACCGGCGCGTGCCTCGGTTGGTCCAGGTGCGATTAGGAACACGGATCCCAAGCCGCAGATCAAACCGGCCAGCGTTGACCCGAATGCCAGTAACGAACCCGACGGGCCGATCGGATGATCGGTAACCTGGGGAGGGCCAAGATCTTCTACCAGATTGGTCGAAAGGGCAGCTGATCGAATCGCGGTCGCATCGGCGAGGGCTCGTTCGGCTTCCGCAAGTTGTTCGGTTCTTTGTCGAACTTCGGCGTCGATTTTAGCGTAGTTCGTGCGAGCGTTTGCCAGGTGATTCAACCGCCTGTTCAATTCCTCTTTACGAACATGAAGATTCGCGACTTGTGCCCGCTCCAGCTTCAGGATCGGTTGCATGGCACGAATGACGGCGGCAGTTTCGATCTGCATCCGTGTACTGATTTCCTTTTCAGCGGCCAAGGCGACTCGTTGTTTCGGATTCGCGTCGGTGTAAACACCCGACTGACGACTCGAAGCGATCTGTGCGTCGATTAGACCTTCCTTCAGTCTCAGCAGCGAGGGCTGTTCGGCCAGCAGATCACCACCGTTGATCAACAGCTGTTGTGGATCCTCGCTCCCTGCGACCAATAGTTCGTAGAGCGATTCCCGCTTATCCAGCGCTAGTTCCGCTTCATTCAGTTCGTCTGTGATGGATTCCAAGGCACGCCGATTCGCGCCGTCCCCCGAGATCGCATCGTTTAGGTTACGCAACTCGCCCAGATCCGTACCGAATTCGATTTCGATCTGGTTCATGCGACTAGAGGCTTCATCAAGATTTTTACGAGCGACCTCGCGAGTATGACTCAGTTCTTCGATCATACTGTCGGCGCGAACTTGGCGGACGCGACGAAGCTGCTCGGTCAAATTGTCCAGCATAGCGCGACAGAATTCGTTGGCTCGCTGCTGTGTCTTGGCCTTCACCTGTAAGTACACGACCTCTGTGTTCCCAAATTCTGCACCGTTGGGGGCCAATAGATTCACGTGGCTGCTGGCGATGCTGTCAACGACTTTGGTGCTGGGGTAGTCCGGATCGGGTCGGCCCGATGGTGGTCCAATTTGACGTAGGGCAGCTGCGACGACTTCTCGGTTGTGGGCCATTTCCTGAATGGTTTTTTGGGCGGCTTTCAATTCGGTTTGGCTGGGAAACCGACCCAGTCGGGCTACCGAGCTACTGGCTTCGTCGCGCACCACCAAAGGTTGGCTGGCAGAGTAAAGATCACCCTTGAACAATGCGTATCCGACACCTAGTGCCGCGAACAACAATGTGACGCCACACCACAAAGGTGCGAACAGCACGAGTACATTGCGGATGTGTTTCCAAGGAATCGGCGACGATGACATTACGGTTGTCCACAAATGGAGGAACTGGCGATACCTTCAACGCTAGGTTGCCAGCTGATGATGCGTGGTTGAAACACTCGCTTGTATGCAAAAACGTTGTTCAGGCTGTAAGGATTGGGACGATCAAAACTTGTACAACAGCAACAACGAGTAATAGACGTCGTTTGGCCGGGCGCCTTGTGGCGTGCTGTCGTATCGATCGGTGACGGCCAATTTCAGGCTCAGGTTCTCGCTGTCGTCTAGCAGGATTTCCCAGGCAGCATCGGCCACCAAGCGAAAGTCGCCGAAATCCTCCCATGACGGGTAGTAGTCCAGTTTGCCTTTCACCTTGTTGCGCGCATTCAGTTGGCGTTGCGCGTCAAAACCAAAGACCGCTTCAGGGATCCAATTGTCAATCGGAGCACCGATTTCCCGTGACGCACCTGCACCGAAACGAGTGACCAGCGAAGTTTCGTCGTCGCGGATCCAATGGTAACCAAGGCCTCCGTTCAGGTACGGCCGTAGGTCGAATGGCTTGAATTGATCCCACTCTAGACCCAACTTGCCGAAAGCCGACCATTTGGAATCGGCAATCATAAGATCGTAGTCAACGTTCAGTTGACCGTTGTTTTCAGTCGTTACATTGCGACTATTCGCCTGGCGATAGTCGATGTCGATCGCGAGTGTATGGAACTCTGTCTGTCGCCTTAGATCCAACCCAGTTTGAATCGCCAGCGTATTGGCGTTGCCATCGCTACCATCGATGCCAAATTCGGCGTGCGAATTCCAGCCCTTCATCCAGCGTCGCGGATACTGATACCAGCGAATGATCTCGTGCTCCAAAGGCATGGTCTCTATAGCCGGTTCAGAGAGTTTGTTCTGTGTGGAATCAACAGACGTTTCCGCTGACTGTGTCGCTGGCGGACTCGCTTTGTCCGATGCGGGGTCGCTCTTTCCATCGCCGTTGGGCTTTGAATCGCCGGTCGGCTGTGAGGGGTCCGATCCAGAGCGAATCGATGTAGACGTCGCGGGCGAGTTTGCTGGTGGCGCCAGTCCGGTCGGCGTCGAATCCGTCTCGGATGCGGATGGTTTGGCGGGTGTCTCGACCGTCTCTGTTGTCGCCGAACCACCATTTGCTTCGGGACTGATACTTGCGTCAGGACTGATCAACGTTGAGAACAGGTCGGAAGATTGATCGAGCTGAGTCTGCGAGCGGTCTTGGGAAGGGGCCGATTTCCCAGCTAGAGGCAGCGTCATTTCTGGCACCGGTCCAAAATAGGGATTCGATTGTGGTCCCTCCGGGACTGTATAAGGTTTGCGGCTGGCTACGGAGCTCTGGTCGGCGTTGGCCCCAATTTCGTTGACGCCCATTTCATTGAAGTCGATTTCATTGTCGACACTGCTCGGATCAGAGGTCCCCCAAGGACTCGGAACTTTTTCCGGGAGATCGTAGCTCGAGCCATTCCAGCTTGAAAAACCCTTGCGCCATCCGGGCGTCAACCCGTCATTGGCGCTGGCATACGGTACGAAAATGATTGCCAATGAGGCGAGCACTCCGGCTAAGGGTATCAAATGCAATGAATTCTTCGACTTCACGCTGCTTATCCAAACAAAAACGATGAACGTGTGAGCTCCTGGCACTCGCTCCGTTTCCAGGCAGCAAAAGTTCACGTAAGATCGAGATAACAAATCAAATCGTTTGGCGTCACGATCAATCTTTCGACGGGTTTCACAGGGCGTGAAACAGGCTCTTGAATCAGCAATCTGTAAATCAAACCGTTCGGCACAATTCACGACTGACACTCGATCAGCTTCGCAGTGAATTGCTTGACCAGCGAACGGAGGATGGCCATTGGGTTGGCCGCCTATCGCCATCGTCGCTAAGCACGGCAACCGCGATCAGTGCGATGTCGGCAATTCTTAACAATCCAGACCGATCTTCGGAACAACGAGTTGTCCTGACAGACTGCGTTGACCGCGGTGTCAGATACTTGAAGTCTCAGCAGAACCCCGACGGTGGTTTTGGTGACACCGACCGTAGCCATTCCAACATTGCAACCAGCTACCTGGTGCTGGCTGCCAGCGCGCTGGCGGATCAGGCCACCGGGAATTCGCTCACACGACACGCCACCGAACGCCTCCAGCAGTATTTGCAGGGTGCGGGCGAAATTGAGGGACTTCGCCGTCGGTATGGCAAAGACAAAACATTTGTTGTGCCAATCCTGACCAACTTGGCGATCGCGGGATTGGTCCCCTGGAAAAACGTCGCAGCGCTACCCTTCGAGGCGGCTGTGTTTCCCCAATCGATGTATCGTTGGCTACAAATGCCGGTGGTTAGTTATGCCATTCCGGCGCTCGTTGCGATTGGACAAGCGAGGCACTTCCACGGCCCCAAGGCGATCTGGCCACTGCGGATGGTGCGTGCTGCATCGATCCAGCGGACCTTGCGAGTGTTGTTGCGCATGCAACCTGAAAGCGGAGGATACTTGGAAGCAACTCCGTTGACATCTTTTGTGATCATGAGTTTGGCGGTCAGCGGTCGATCGGATCACGATGTCTGTCGTGATGGACTACGGTTCTTGGTTGAGTCGATGGACGACGACGGCAGCTGGCCCATTGATACGAACTTGGCGACTTGGGTTACGTCGCTTGCGGTGCACGCTTTGGCCAGCGATCCGAATGATGATGGTTCCTGGTGCTCGAAGTCACTTGTCGATTGGCATCTTGGTTGCCAGCACCGTGTTCGCCATCCCTTTACCGGAGCCGAGCCGGGCGGATGGGGTTGGACAGACTTGAGCGGTGCGGTTCCTGACAGCGACGATACGCCGGCGGCAATCATTGCCAGCCAACACTTTCAAAAGCATGTCGATCAGCCCGCGCGCTGAAAGGTGTTCCGAAGCGATCCGCGATGGCGTGAAATGGTTGAGACATTTACAGAATCGCGATGGTGGCTGGCCCACGTTCTGTCGCGGATGGGGCAAGCTGCCCTTTGATCGCAGCAGCAACGATTTGACCGCACATGTGATTCGTGCCGTCGTTGCGGACCAGGCGACAGTGAAGGACGACCGAAGGAAGCTTATTTCTCGTGGCATTCGTTTCATAGAAAGAAACCAGAATGCCGATGGCTCCTGGCTTCCGCTCTGGTTTGGCAACCAGGATCGTGTGGACGAAGGGAATCCGGTCTACGGAACCTCTCGCGTGCTGGTTGCGGGCCAGACCGGGACGCTAAGTGCCGAAGCAGTAGAACGAGGCTGTCGAGTACCTGCTGGCGTCCCAGAATGATGATGGAGGCTGGGGTGGCGGTCCGTCGGTGAGCGCTTGGCTGGAGTCGCTGGGCCAAAATGCCGGTACGGAGTGCTCTTCGGTCGAAGAAACGGCTTTGGCGGTCGATGCTCTGGTCGCTGTTTTGGAATTCCGTCGAAACCAACTGGCAACCTGTGGTGTTCAACAGGGTTACGATGGCTCGGAGACAACAAAGAATCAGCTGGAATCAGTGGTCCAGCACTCCAGTCCTGGGAATGACCGCTGCGGAGAGGCTATAATCCGAGGCATCGAATTCCTGATCCAAAGTGTTCACCAAGGGCGGCACCGCATTTCTTGGCCGATCGGGTTTTACTTTGCCAAACTTTGGTACCACGAAGAACTATATCCGCTGATCTTTGCAACCACGGCTCTTGGCAATTACCTGCGAGCGACTACCGATCCGATAATCGCCGATTGGCTAGACGATAGATGACTCAACCCCTGCCGTTCCATGCGGTATTGTTCCACACCAAGTGATTCCTGAGGTAAGTGGCTTTGGCAACCGGGCTAAGCAGCACAGAGACGACCGAGACCGCAACGGCAGCCATGGGCGGCAGCCGATCTGCGCGGCGTAAGACGAGTCACTTAAAACAGGTCCCCGAAACGCTGGAGCTACGTGAGAGCCTGCGGGCTCGATGCGAGGATGTGGCATCTCGTTTGGACCGATCCGTCCCGATGACCAAGGACGAGATGGAGCAAGTTGCCCGTCGGACCCTGGAAGAGGCCGACCTGCCGGAAGGCTATTTGGGCTGGATGATGGTGATGCTAAGCAGCTGCTTTTTGGCAGGACGCACTTTCAGCCGTTCCTCCCGAGCGACGCTTGTTCCTGTTACCCCATTGTTTGAAGCACGCCGAAGGCTGCCCGGCCGAGTACGACCAATTCGGCATGAACTGCAAAGAATGTGGTGCTTGCAGCATCGCTGACTTCCGCGGGCTAGCCGAGGAAATGGGCTATCGTGTTCTAGTCGCCGAGGGTTCGCCGGTGGTCATGAAGATCATCGTCGGCGGATATGTCGATGCGGTCGTCGGTGTCGCCTGCCTGAACGTGCTGGAAAAAGCGATCGACAAAGTTTTGTTGGCGGGCATCCCCTGCATGGCGGTTCCGCTGCTGAGCAGCGATTGTCGTAACACCAAGGTTGACGAATCGTGGGTCGATCAAATGATCCGCACACCCTACGTGCCTGCCGCTCAAAAGACGCGCAGCTACGTTCATCTGATGCGTGCTGCCAGCGAATTTGTTCCAAAGCGAATCCATTGATCGTCTTGGCGCCTCGACTGCGCGACAAGAGCTCCATTGAGCGACCAGGCGGTTACGCCCGAATCGATTGAGTCGATGGATCCGATCGCGGCGACCGAACACATTGCCTACGACTTCATGGCGCGAGGAGGAAAGCATTCGCGGCCGTTCATCACACTGGCATCTTATGATGCGATGACAGATGCCGCTTGCACGGAACCTGGCGGAGCCGATGCCGCCGAAAGTTTGCCGATTTCGGTTCGCCGTGCAGCCATGAGTATCGAGACGTTCCACAAAGCGAGTCTGGTCCACGATGATATCGAAGATGATGACGCTTTTCGTTATGGACAAGCAGCAGTACATCGACGCTTCGGTTTGCACACGGCGATCAACGTCGGTGACTACTTGATTGGACTTGGATTATCGCCTCCTCAGCCGCAACGACGACCAGGACAAAGTTGATCCGGCTGCCCGAGTCGACGTGTTAGATGCGCTTGGCGACGGCCCACCTAAGACTGTCCGAAGGCCAAGGTGCTGAATTGCTTTGGCGGGACGCGAAAGATCGTCGGCTGACACCACTGGATGCCTTGAAAGTCTACGCACTGAAAACATCACCCGCCTTTGAGGCGGCGTTGACCAGTGGAATTCGACTTGGCTGGTGAAATTGAACCTTACCGCGAGGCGATTCGCACCTTCAGCCGCAATTTGGGTGTGGCGTTTCAGATTCTCAACGACATTGACGACTGGGTCGGCGATGAGTCGAACAAAGTGTCCGCTGGTGGCGATGTCGTCGGCGGTCGGCCAACCCTGTTATGGGCATTGGCGTTGCAAACTTTGTCCGAAACCGACCAGCAAGAATTGCTTAGTCTTGGCGATCCGGAATGTAAGCTTGGCAATCAAGAGCGGATTCGTCGCGTGCGTCACCTGTATGACAAGGCAGACGTATTCGAAACAGCAATGAAGTTGGTTGACAAACATCAGGCCCGCGCCGAACAGGTAGCCGATGAATTGGAAGTCGAAGGTCTCCGGCGACTCCTGTACTTCCTGGTTGACACTGTTCTAGAACGCCCCGAGTTGCCATCGCCAACAGTTGTCTCGCTGGGCGTCAACGCATCAATCGGTTAACAATCACGGGTGCTAGTGGGCCAAATGAGCGGAGTAGCGTCTTCGGACGATTCCAGCGTCAAGATTGAAACCCTGTTGGACGAGTTCTATGGGGCGCCGATGGACCACAGTCAACTGGGAGAGTTCGAATCGGTTCAGCACATTCCGGAGCCCTATAATTCGTTGCTGAATCATCAGCATCATATGACTGTCACCGTCGAGTCGCACTGCGGCGAATCCGTGAACGTCCATGTCCATCGATGCCAGCGCGATCGAAACTGGTATTCTCGCGAGATTACGCTCGTATCTTCCGAAACCAATCGGATTGTCCAATACGGAATCGTACGACTAGATATAGGGGCGTTGGACGACGAAGTCTGGCGACAGATCGAGGCAGAACAGGTGCCATTGGGCCGCGTTTTGATTGAACACAACGTGTTGCGCGAGGTCGAACTATGCGGTCTGTGGTCCGTGAAAGCTGGTTCAAGCCTGGCAGGCCTGATGAAGCTGGGAATCGGAGATCAGTTGTATGGCCGCACGGCCCTAATCCATTGTGATGGTGTCCCCGCGATTGAATTATTGGAAATTGTCGCACCTTCGCATTAGGGAACCCCATTCAGTAGTTGTAAAATGGGGAAATAGTTTGCATCCTAAGGGGATCATACGCCGTCAAGTCAAAGCCAAATCCGTACTGATTTATCCCTCCGGCAGTTGGAATCACAGCCTCGAGTGATCTTCGAAGTAGTGTCCGCTTTGACCCCGAAAACTTATCATTCAAAGTATCGTTTAAACTGAGCTAGGGAAATGCAAGTATCTTGTTCAGCCGATCGCAGATGTCGAATTCGGCAAATGGTTGTGATCGCCAGTTGTTGCCTTCTGTTTGGATTGCCGGGTTGCCGGAAACAGGCTACCGCCGATCGTGAAGCCGTGACCAGTGATACTGCTGTCGCATCCGATGCATCACTGAAATCGGCGGACGATCCTCAACAATCCGATATGAAGAAACGCCTGCGGAGCCGCAAGCTGAAGTACCAGCAGACTCTCTCGGACTACGGTTTGTTCAAGGGAGACCTGGTCGAGCACAATCCGGCGGAAGGCGTGGTCAAGTACGAGCTGAACTCAACTCTGTTCACCGACTACGCGGCTAAACAGCGGTTTGTGCGATTGCCCGAGGGCACCTCCGCGCCCTACACGGCTGACGGCCCGTTTGACTTTCCGGTCGGCACCGTCATTGCAAAGACTTTTGCACATGACAATGACATGAATGATCCATCGAAAGGTACGCGAAACGTAGAGACGCGTATCTTGTTGCACCAGGAAGGTGGTTGGATTGGACTACCTTATATTTGGAACGATGATCAGACGGAAGCAACATTGGCGCTAACCGGCGGCAAAGTTGATGTCAGTTGGGTTCATTACGATGGCGAGCAGCGCGAAATCACTCACGTGGTTCCCAATGTCAATGATTGCAAGCGATGTCATGTTGACAACAAGCCGATCGGCCCACAAGCGAAGCACATCAATCGCGATTTCGCTTACGATGAGGGTTCCGAGAACCAAATTGCCCATTGGTCTCACGCCGGACTTTTGACGGGGGCACCTGACCCAGAAGATGCTCCGCGGTTGGCTGTCTGGAACGACAAATCAACCGGTTCGGTCGATGAAAGAGCCAGAGCCTGGTTGGATATCAACTGTGCCCATTGCCACAGCGCGACCGGTCCCGCCCGAAATTCGGGTTTGCACTTGCATGCTGAGGTTACCGACCCGTCCCGGCTGGGCGTGTTCAAAGGCCCAGTTGCCGCGGGCAAGGGATCGGGTGGCCGCTCGTTTGACATTGTGCCTGGCAAGCCCGAGGAATCGATTCTGATGTACCGAATGGAGACAACGCATCCTGGCGAAGTCATGCCAGAATTCGGACGCTCCGTTATCGACGTAGAGGCGAATGAGTTGATTCGCACGTGGATCAGTGAGATGAAAGCGGACGAGTCCAAGAGTGCCTCAGCCGCAGGCCACGCGAAAGCGTTATTAGCGAAATGACGACCAAATTCCTCATTTTGCTCGCCGTGCCCCTGGCGGCGCTCGGTTCGGTCGCCCAAGACGCGATCGCCCAAGACGTTGACGCTGAATTGCAGGCCGCGAGTATTTCTCTTCGCGCGGGCGACACGGCTGGTGCAACGGAAGCGGCTGACGCGATGTTGCGAATCGCCCCCGACGATCCGCGAGCGATCATGACGGCGGCGGATGTCTATCTTCGTTGCAACAAACCGGAGCTTGCGGTCCCTTTGTACGATCGGTACATCAAGTTGAATCCGCAGTCGATGCCACGGCTTTGGCAACGCGGGATCGCGTTATTCTTCGTTGGTGAACACCAGCAGGCGGCTGAGCAATTTGTCAGACACCGACAGGTGAATCCATACGACGTCGAAAATGCAGCCTGGCACTTCTTGTGCCTCGCAAAGGCAGAATCTTTCTCAAAAGCCAAACAGTCGGTTCTTCCTGCTCCCAATGATCCGCGAATTCCGATGACCGAGGTTCAGCAAATGCTGATCGACGGAAAGACGCAATCGGTCGTAAAACGCATGGAGCAAGTGCCGGCCGACGCCCCGGAGCGAAGCTCGGCATTGTTTTACGGCAATTTCTATCTGGGGCTCTATGCCGACGCGGGCGGCGATCAAGAAACCGCGATTGCAAAGATGTCGTTGGCTGCCCAGGACGCACCTCACCACTACATGGGTGATATCGCTCGGGTCTACGCAAAGCATCTGCAGGAGTCGGTTGAGAAGAAAGCCAACTGAGGCCCTCGCTCCAGTCATGCAGTCGAATACGCGTTTGTGTATAACGAGAAGTTCTTGTTTCTGGCCCAGATCTTAGGATATTCGAAAATGCACCATCGTTTTTTCGCACTCGTTCTATCAGCCGTCCTTTGCCCGGTTATCGACGATTGCCAAACGCGTGCGGAAACTAGAATTGAACCTGCACAACTGGCCAAGCAAGTCACGATCCATCGAGACCAGTGGGGTGTCGCGCATATCGAGGGGCCAACCGATGCGGCTGCCATATTTGGGTTTGGCTATTGCCAAGCGGAAGACTATTTCTGGCAGGTCGAAGAGAACCTACTGAGGGCTCTTGGTCGTTGTTCTGAGTCCGTCGGCAAGAAGATGCTGACGTCCGACTTGCTGTCCCGAAATTTCAACATTCCAGCGAAAGCAAAAGCAGAGTTTGAAGATCTAAGTCAAGAGGATCAAAAAATTTGTGCGGCGTTTGCGGCTGGCATCAACCACTTTCTGGCCACGCATCCGAACGTCAAACCACGGATCGTACAGCGATTTGAACCATGGCACATTTTGGCGCATCGACGTCAAGCACTGTTGGATTGGACGTTTACGAAATGCATGTGGCATCCGAAGAACAAGCCGAGTACGCAAAATCCACGGCAATGGCTTCAAACGGCTGGGCGATCGGTCCCAGCCGAACAAAGAATGGGTTGACCATGCTGTTCATCAATCCTCATCAACCTTGGTTCGGACCTGGAAGCTGGTACGAGGCTCACCTTAAAAGCGATGAAGGTTTGAACTTTAGCGGAGCCTCTTTCTACTGCTATCCGTTGCCATCGTTGGGACGAAATGAATACCTGGGATGGGGGCATACGGCTAACAAGCCCGATGTTGCCGATGCTTATCGGCTTACATTCGATGACCCCTCAAATCCGCTGAACTACAAAACACCGGACGGGTACAAAACCGCCGTTGAACGCAAAGAGGTGATCAAAGTCAAAACGGCCGAGGGAATGGACGAGATGACGTTGGTCTTTTTGGACACCGTCTACGGTCCGGTTGTGAAGAAGGAGGACGATCAACATCAAATTGCAGTCCGCATCACTCGGTATGACGAAACCATTGGCTTTCGTCAAACGCTCCAAATGTTGAAGGCGAGTAACTTTGATGAATGGCGATCGGCGCTGGCACAACTGGAACTCGTCATGTTCAATTGCATCTACGCGGACCGCGAAGGTAATATCGCATTCATTTACAACGCGGCAATTCCGCGCCGCGATCCGGGTTTCAACTGGGCGGAGCCCGTCGATGCAGCCGATCCAGCGACCGCCTGGCAAGGTTACCATGCCCTGTCTGAGTTGCCCGCGGTGATCAATCCGGCAACTGGATACGTCCAGAATTGCAATCAGTCACCCTACGTTACGACCGATGATGGGAATCCGTCACCGCTGAACTTTCCAGAGTACATCGCCGAGGAGGCCGACGTTGATACGACTCGAGCCAAGGTCTCGCGCATGCTTTTGCGGCGAATGGACGACATGACGCTTTCGCAGTGGACGGACGCCGGCATGGACCAGACACTCTATTGGCCGTTGACGAATCTGCCCGAATACGAGCGGCAGTTGAACGAGTGTCGTGAAAGTGACCCAGAACTAGCCCAAAGGGTGGAACCCTATCTCCAGCACCTGTTGGATTGGGACTGTGTCGGCGGCGTAGACTGTACTCAGGCGACCCTATGCTTTTATTGGTATCAGGAAATGTACGGTAAGAAGATGTTGGCACCACGACGTCCGATGCTGCCAAAATACATGGCCGAACCTCGCCTTCGACTCGAAGCACTAGCAACCGCCGCCGGGAAGCTTGAAAAGTCTCATGGTGATTGGAAAACACCATGGGGCAAAGTATTTCGCATGACGCGACAAACCAGGCTTAGTGCGCCGCCCGACTTGGTTCAACTTGCCGGCCTCTCCGAAACCTTGCCTTGCCCAGGGATTCCCGAATACTTGGGTGGCGTACTGAATACGAGTTACTTCAGTCTTCCGTTCAATAACAAGCAATATGGGATCGCCGGCCATTCCTATGTCGCTTGCCTGGAATTCAGCAAGGAGGGCATCGCGGCAAAGTCGATCAACACGTTTGGTTCCTCGGGCGGCGACAGGAAATCAAAACATTTTTCCGATCAAGCGAATTTGTTTTCACAAGGCAAAATGAAGGATTCGTGGTTCGATTGGAGTGACGTACTGAAAAATTCCACTCGCACCTATCATCCTGGAGAGTAGTCGCAGTGACACAGGGCAACCCTTTGAATCATCCGGACGAGTGGGAAGATGACTTGTTGCGTCGCTATCCCCAGCCAGGATCCGACGGTGAATTTGTCGCAACCGATCTGAACAAGCAAAAGGAAGAGTTTCGCAATTACGATGCGGAAGCTCGTTCCAGTGTGAAAGAGTTTTATCGACTGAATCATCACAACCAGACGTTTGACTTCGTACAGCAGAAGCGAGCCGAGTACCTGCCGCTAAAGAAGAGGCGGATGAGTATTTGGGAAGCGATGGAGTTTTTGAACACGCTAGTCGATGATAGCGATCCAGACACGGACGCGACACAAATCGAACACCTGCTTCAAACTGCTGAATCCGTTCGCGCCGATGGCCATCCTCGGTGGCTGATCCTAACCGGTCTGATTCATGACTTGGGAAAAATACTTTGCTTGTTCGGTGAGCCGCAGTGGGCGGTTGTTGGTGACACGTTTCCGGTCGGTTGCGCCTATTCTCCCAAAATAGTGTTCCATGAGTTCTTTCAAGAGAATCCCGATTGGAATAACTCTGAGTTCCAGACACGACTAGGAATCTACGACGAAAATACCGGACTGGACAATGTGACGATGTCGTGGGGACACGATGAATACCTTTACCACGTTGTCAAAGACTATTTGCCGGAAGAAGCCCTGTATCCCATTCGTTATCACTCGTTCTATCCCGCACACAAAGAGAACGATTACGACTACTTATTCAACGATCATGATCGAGAGATGTTCAAATGGGTCCGCGAGTTCAATCAATATGACCTGTACTCCAAGAGCGACGAGCGTCCCTCGGTGGAAAAGCTCAGGCCTTACTACGAAGAATTGATCGCCGAATTCTTTCCCGCAGAGTTGGACTGGTAGCGCTGGCAACGTTAATTTGGTTGCTGACGACCGGCTGTCAACAATCATTGCCGTGAGAGCCGTCGAACGCATGTATCAGATAAGAGCTAGGACACGGCTTGTGCTGGGAAAGCTGTGCAAACTGGCTCTACCGCGCAAGGTCTTGGCCTGCGAAAAAAAGCACTGTTTGCTTCTTAGGGGACAGACACAACTGCCCTGAAACCAGCCATCCGAGCGCAGAATCACGCCGGACCGCGCACCTTCGTTGTGACGAGCTGCAGCCACTGGGACGACGGCGAACAGCCGTAGATATTCAACGAGCGGCTGAAATTGGAGCAGCTCGCGTCTTTTAAGTGACCGCGGAATTCTCGGGCTTCCTAACACCATCTGGGTGGTTTTGTGCGGAATCCCGCAAAAACGGCAAAATCGTTGGCGACTGAATGTCTGTTGAGTAGTATACGTCGGTACTTCCCTCCTAGAAGACCGCCCAAACCACCTACCCTGGGCAGTCCAATCAACCATTTCTTGATTTACGATCGGAACAGCAATGCGTAATCGCATGTTTTCTCAGTACGCAAAATTGGCAATCGCAATGGTTGTCACTTTTGGCTCGCAGGCAATCGTTTCTCAGACCGCCAATGCCGCAATCAATCTCAACCTGGGAATCGTTGATAACGACGGATTTCAGATTGGTACGACCAACAATGACAGTCCAATACCCGGGCAAGTCAATGACTGACCAAATTTTTGGATTTTAGCGACATGGGTATTCGCGAAGAATTTGAAGTTTCGCCATGCAGGGCCGCTTGCCGGAGTCATTACGCAGATCCATATCGATGATCGGGACTCTGACCGTGTCAGTGGCGTTCAGATGCGTCCAGAACCTCGGGCGTTGATCTTGACCACCACGTCTCCCGGGGGCATACTTTCCCGACGAAGCATGCATGGTTTCACTCGAAGACTGGGAAATTGCTGCCGATAATCCACGCTCAGCCCGGACTTGATCGGGCGAGATGCTGGCTGTGCGTTCAATGCGACACCCGGCACGGTACTTTCGGCTATCGATGTCCGCGGATATTCGCTTCGGACGGCACATTCAGTGGTTACTCGAACGGAAATTTGAGAGTACAGTGCCATACACGCGAGCGTTCCTGAGCCCTGCGTTCCATCGTTCATTGGTCGCGCAATTGGTTTGGTAGCCAACCTGTTCGCAGACGCCGTCGCCCCTAACCGGCGGCAGCGGAGTTACGACATTCCCGGCTAAAACGGGTAAACGATCGTTGGTACAATAAGGGAGGCTTGCTCGGCCTCCCTTTTTTATTCCAACCGTGGTTTCCGACCATCCTCCCCATCGCAAAGAATGCTCGCCCGGCAACCAACCGTCGGGAACCAGCCTACGTTATGCCGTCCAAATCGACCAAACATCATTGCCGAAGATTCGTTAGCCGACCTCAGAATCGACGTGAAATGCTGCAGTGGTGTGCGCAGGGGTTTGGTGGCGCTGGCGCTCAGTTCACTGTCGCAAAGATCGGCGGTCGCCAGTCCTCTGGCGCCGAAGAAACCTCATTTCGCTCCGAGCGCCAAAAGCGTCATTTTTCTGTACATGGACGGCGGGCCATCGCACGTCGATACCTTCGACTACAAGCCGGTGCTGAATGCGAATGACGGCAAAGATCCTCGCCAAACGATCGGCAAACTGGCGCCGACACAGTTCGACAATATTGGCAAAGTTTTAGGTTCCCGCTGGCCATTTCAGCAACACGGCGACTGCGGGCATTGGATCAGTTCGCTGTTTCCCCATTTGTCGACTGTCGCCGACGATTTGGCCATCGTTAAGTCGATGACATCCAGGTTTTCTGAACACACCAACGCAAACTACTTTCTGCATACGGGCAGTGGTTTTCAGGGCCGCCCCAGTATGGGGGCTTGGTTTGGATACGGATTGGGAACCGAAAATCAAGAACTCCCCGGATTCGTCGTGATCAATGGTGGACTGATCCCGCCGGGCGGACTTGATTGTTTCGGCAGCGGTTTTCTGCCCTCAGCCTATCAAGGCTCGGTCTTTCTGCCCCAAGAGGAAGCGGTTGCAAACATCAAACGCCTGGAAACCAATTCGCAACTGCAGCGAAACAAGCTCGATTTCATTCGCAAGTTCGATCAAGAGTTGAACCAAGATCTGGGTGGCGATCCCGAAGTGGAGGCAGCAATTCAGAACTATGAAACCGCGTTTCGAATGCAGGCTGCTGTTCCTGAGTTGATGGATCTGAGCGCCGAGACGCAAGAGACCAAGGAATTGTACGGCTTGGAATCCGAGCACGAAAACACGAAAACCTTCGGACGCCAGTGTTTGATCGCGCGGCGGTTGGTCGAACGGGGTGTTCGGTTCATCGAATTGACTTGTCCTGGAGGCAACGGTGACCGTTGGGACCAGCATGGCGGTTTGGTTGACGGCCACAACAAGAACTGCAGAACCGTTGACCAACCGATCGCCGGTTTGATCAAGGATCTAAAACGGACGGGGCTATTCGATTCGACTCTGATCGTTTGGTGTGGCGAGTTTGGACGCACGCCATTCGCACAAGGTAAGAATGGACGGGATCACAATCCGTTTGGCTTCACGATCTGGATGGCTGGGGGCGGTACGAAGGGAGGAGTGTCCGTCGGTGCGACGGACGAATGGGGCTACCGCGCCGTCGAAAATCGATTCGAAATTCATGACCTGCATGCAACGATGCTGCACCTCTTGGGTGTGGAACACACCAAGAGCACGTTTCGATTCAGTGGACGTGATATGCGACTGACCGACGTGCATGGTCATGTGATGCAGGAGGTGATAGCGTGAGCCGTTTTTTGCGGAAGCTCTCAGGCCGCCTCGCCATCGGGGAGAGTCGGGCGATAGCGTGGAGAGGGCGACTGACCAAATCCTCCCCTCGCTCAGGCTCGACCCTCCTTGGAAAGGAGGGTGAGGGAAAACGGTACGATGTTAAAGTGGGAGAGGTGTGCTTGCTGCTACTGCTTTCGATTTTCTCTGCTTTCGCATGCGACGCCTCTGCTGATTCTCCGACACCCGAACAATTGGAGTTTTTTGAATCCAATGTGCGTCCCATTCTGGTTGAGCATTGTTATGAGTGTCACTCATCCGAGGCCGAGAATATCGAAGCGGGACTGGTCTTAGATACCAAAGCCGGATGGACGCTGGGTGGTGATTCTGGGCCCCCAATCGTTCCTGGCAAGCCCGATGAAAGTTTGCTCGTTCAACGCGATTCGCTATCAGGAGGATCTGACCAGCGGTATGCCTCCGAAGTCGAAGCTTGCGGACAAGCAGATTGCAGTGTTGGAACAATGGATTGCCATGGGCGCGCCCGATCCGCGTACCGAACCGAATTCCCCAGCGCGGGTCGACTCGTTCGATTTGAAGAGCCGGGTTGCCGATCATTGGAGTTGGCGAAAGATCACCGCCCCGGAGACTCCGCCAGTCAAGCTTTCCGGTTGGTCTGATTCACCCATTGATCTGTTCATTCAATCCAATCTGGAACAGGCCGGTCTCCGTCCGGCACCTCCGGCCGACAAGCGAATCTGGCTACGCCGCGTCTATTTGGACCTGATCGGTTTGCCACCATCCACCGAACAAATCAAGGCGTTCCTCGCCGATGAAACTCCCGAGTCTTACGAACGTGTCGTGGCAGAACTTTTGGACTCCGACCATTACGGTGAAAAATGGGCGCGGCATTGGATGGATCTCGTTCGCTACAGTGAAACGTACGGTCATGAGTTTGATTACCCGATTCGACGAGCGTATGAGTACCGTGACTATTTGATTCGCGCATGGAACGCGGATGTTCCCTATGATCAGTTTGTGCGGGAGCAGATCGCCGGTGACATGATCGAAACCCCACGCCGGCATCCGACGGAAGACTTCAACGAGTCAATTATCGGAACCGGATTTTGGTACTTTCATGATGCGACGCATGCGCCGACGGATCCTTTGGGCAACGAAGCGGACATCATTAGCAATCAGTTGGACGTGTTCAGCAAAAGCTTTCTTGGCCTAACCGTTGCCTGTGCTCGCTGCCACGATCACAAATTCGATGCGATTAGCACGGCCGACTATTACGCGCTAAGCGCTTACATTCAAAGCAGTTGTCGGCAATACGCGCCTTTGGACCCAGGTCGTCGGATCGAAACGGCCAATGCGAAGATCGAATCTTATCGGTCTCAGGCAGACACGTTGCTGCAAGAGAGCATCGACGTGAAGTCCCTGGACGCTGAACGATTGCAGCAGCTTGCCAAGGCTGCCGAGCAACAGCAGCTCGTGATCAACACAACCTTGGACACCAGTGGATCTGATCTGCTGGAAGACTTTGGTGAGGCTGGATTGCCGCCCGGCTGGACGACATCTGGTCCAGCATTTCAAGCGGTCACCGATCAGCTTTTGACCGCCGATGGCGGGTCGCTGAAAACGGGAACCGTGAGCAGCCGAGTGCTGGGCCGGAAACAAAGGGGGATTCTGCGCTCGCCTACCTTTGAGATTGCCAGCACGAACATTCACCTGCGGATCAAAGCCACGGCCGACATTCGAGTTCAGGTCGTGATGGACAACTATCAAATGGCGCCATTCAATGCGTTGTTGTTCAAAGGGACCTTCATCCAGAAGAAGGAAACGGAAACGAACGGCCAATGGCAATGGAAGACACTCGGTGGTGACCTGCGAAAGTACACCGGCCACAAAGCCTATTTGGAGTTCATTGACGAAGGCGACGGTTTTATCGAGATCGATGAAATTCGCATGTCAAACCAAGCCGCGCCCTTAGAGAATCACGATCTGTTTAGCGCAGACTCGATCGCTGACCACTGGAAGCAGGAAGTCAAAAGTTTACAGGCTGGGCGTTTGGAACCTCTCCTGGCCTGGATGATCGAAACCGGAAAAGTTTCGGTTGGTGAACTTGTCGGCGCCGCCGGCGAATCGATTGCCGAAGCACAGCATCTGGCCGATCAAGTACCGAAGCCGCGCTATGTCTTGGCGATGGCACAGGGGACCCAGGAAAACGCCAAGGTCTACGTTCGGGGTAACCACAAGAGTCTCGGGGATGTCGTCCCGCCTCGCTTTTTGGAAGCCCTGGGGGGGCGGCAGGCTGATCGGCTGGGCTTGGCCAACATGGTCGCCAGTGCTGACAATCCGTTGACCGCGCGGGTGATCGTCAACCGTTTATGGCACCATTTGTTCGGGCGCGGTATCGTCCCTTCCGTCGACGATTTCGGACCACAGGGACAGCCTCCCAGTCATCCCAGGTTGCTTGATCACTTAGCCAGCGACCTGATCGCAAACGGTTGGTCGCTAAAGCAAACGCTGAGCAAAATTGTTTTGTCGCAAACGTATCGTCAGCAGAGCGTACCGCATCCCGATCTGACGGTGGAGCAGATCGCGGCAACTGATCCAGTCAATGCGTTGCTTCACAAAATGCCTGTTCGGCGCCTGTCGTCCGAAACGATTCGTGATTGCATTCTGAGTGTTTCCGGGCGACTGGACAGGAAACAGTATGGTCCCAGTGTTCCGACCCACCTGACGTCGTTCATGACCGGACGCGGTAGGCCAAGCAAGAGCGGCCCTTTGGACGGCAATGGTCGTCGTAGCGTTTACTTGGCTGTGACGCGGAATTTCTTGAACCCGTTCATGCTGACCTTTGACATGCCTGGTCCATTTGGGCCCCAGGGGAAGCGGAGCCGGTCCAATGTGCCGGCGCAAGCGTTGGCCTTACTGAACGATCCATTTGTTGGCGCTCAGGCGAGCTTCTGGGCCGATCGAATCTTGGCTATGCCCGAGTTGGACGATCGCAGACGCGCGTCACTGATGATGGAGCAGGCACATGGTGTCCAGCCGACTCCGGACCAAGCAGACGCGATGGTCGCTTTCGTGGCAACTCAGTCAGAGGCCTACGGATCAGGTGATCGAAGTGCTTGGATCGATCTTGCACATTCGCTGTTCAACATGAAAGCGTTTTACTACGTGAGGTAGGTCTGGTGCGAATCGCAACTCTCAGTGCAGCGACTGCTTCGCAAGGGTGGGCACTCTATGCCTTGGCGTGCATGATAACCTTCGCTTCGTTCGCGCAGGCCACTTTTGCTGACGAGAATCGTAGCGAAGCTATCGAGCTGTTCGAAAAAAGCATTCGTCCGGTGTTGGTCGAAGAATGCCAGAGATGTCACGGCAAGCAGAAGCAACGAGCAAGCCTTCGTCTCGACTCGCGCGACGGCTGGACGACGGGTGGTGATACGGGTCCGGCAGTCATTCCCGGGGACTCAGATAGCTTGTTGCTGCAAGCGATTCGATATACGGATGTCGATTTAGAGATGCCGCCGGATGGCAAGTTGTCTGAACAGGTGATTGCCGACTTTGAACGGTGGGTCGAACTAGGTGCGATAGATCCGCGAGTTGTCTCCCCCGCTGATACGCCTTCGGAATCTGCGATGGCACCGAGTATCGAAGATGGCAGGTCGTTTTGGTCGTTTCAACCGATTGGCGAGCCAGCGTTGCCAAACGTCAAAGATATTTCCTGGCCGTCCGGCGACATCGATCGATTCGTGCTCGCGAATTTGGAAGATCGCGGACTTGAGCCCTCACGCCCAGCGGCACCGGCAACACTGCTGCGCAGAATCTATTATGACCTGATTGGATTGCCCCCCGATCCGCAGGAGATCGAGCAGTTTCTTGCCGATCCGTCACGGCAGGCTTATTCGAACTTGGTTGACCGCTTACTGGAATCGGAACAATTCGGGCAGCGGTGGGGGCGACACTGGTTGGACGTGGTTCGGTATGCCGAATCGAGTGGCGGTGGGCGAACGCTACTGTTTCCGGATGCTTGGCGCTACCGCGACTACGTGATCGACTCGTTCAATTCGGACCTTCCGTACGATCAGTTCATCAGGCAGCAAATTGCCGGCGACTTACTACCCGCCGAGGACTGGCAGCAACGTCGCCGCAATTTGGTCGCAACCGCATTCTTGTTGCTGGGACCTACCAATTACGAACTCCAGGACAAAGACGTTCTAGAGATGGATGTGATTGACGAGCAACTTGACACAATGGGAAAGGCGCTGCTGGGCATGACCATTGGTTGCGCTCGTTGTCATGATCACAAGTTCGATCCGATTCCGGCCACCGACTATTACGCGATGGCTGGAATTCTGAAAAGCAGTTTGTCGCTGAAACACTCCAACGTCTCGGAGTGGAATAAGGTGGATCTACCGCTGTCACCGGAGGAAGTCTCGACAGCGAGTGCGATTGCCCTGGAATTGCAGCAGCGCAAGGCGGAACTTGAATCTGCCAAACAGCAATGGTCTTTGGCCGGTGGAGTTCCAGCAACCAAGCCGGGACAAAAGTCGATCGATCCAAGTTCGATCGGGGCTGATTATGTGATCGACGATGATCAAGCAGAACGAATTGGCTCCTGGACCGAATCCACGTCGGTGGCCACTTTCGTCGGCCCGAACTATTTGTTCGACGCGGGCGGCCCGAAATCTGTTAGCCAAGTGATCTATCGACCGGCATTCACGGAATCGGGCCGCTACGAAGTCCGTGTCAGCTACACGGCGTCCAGCAACAGGACAAGCCAAGCGCCCTTCCATGTATTTCACGCTGGGGGCAGGGAGACGGTCTTGATAGACCAGCGCAAGCCGCCTCCGATCGGAGGAAAATTCTTTTCATTGGGGACTTTCGACTTTGATCCTCAGGCGGATCCGCGAGTCGCTGTTTCCTGTGAAGATACCGATGATGGCTGCGTGATTGCGGACGCGGTCATGTTCACCGCTGTATCGAATGATCCGCAACAGATTGCCGACGACGATCAATTGCTCGCCAGCTTGTCCGAACGAGTTGACCGGTTGTCAAAGGCGATTGAAGAGTTGGAACAGTCACTTCCCAAACCGCCTCCTGCGATGGCGATGACCGATCGTGACACGACAGGTGATATCCACGTTGCGATTCGTGGTGCAGCACATCAAAAAGGCGATTTGGTTCGGCGTGGTGCTTTGAGAGTTGCATCGTGGCATAGCTTTCCGACGCTTGCTGATGGCGACAGCGGTCGCAAGGAACTTGCCGATTGGATCATCGACCCCAACAATCCTTTAGCCGCACGCGTCATTGTCAATCGAGTCTGGTATTGGTTGATCGGCCGCGGAATCGTCCCTTCGGTTGACAACTTTGGTGCGACGGGAGAACCCCCGAGCGATCTCGCCTTACTCGACCATTTGGCCAGCTCCTTCATCGCCGAGGGTTGGTCGATCAAGCAACTAATACGTCGCATCGTATTGTCCGAAACGTATCGCCAGATCAGCGAGCCAAATGAGACCATGGCAGCGATTGATCCGCACAATCGTTTTCTGTGGCGAATGAATCGAAAACGATTGCGTGCCGAAGACATTCGCGACTCGTTGTTGTCTGTATCGCGGCCAATTGGACGCCACGCATGGGTGGATCGAACACTCGACCCAGGGACCGAAAGTGAGTATGGTTACGAGTTTTCAGAGCGTCCGACGCAGTGTCTACGTGCCAGTATTTCGGAACACTCTGCCGAGATTTTCGAAGTGTTTGATTTTGCTGATCCGAACATTCAAGCGCGGAAGGCGATCGACTAGTACTGTCTCCTCACAAGCACTGTTGATGATGAATCATCCGTTCGTGATCGATCAGGCGAGGAGGGCAGCTGAGGAATTTCAGGAAATTTCAGATCCGGATGCGTCCGACCTGATCGAATCGAGCCTATTTCGGCAGGTCCTTGGGCGATTGCCCGACGCAACAGCTTGAGACGCAGATAGCATTGGACCTGGTCGCGGCTAGCGATGACAATAGGAACTTGGACGATCGTCTTGATGGCTTGGCGATGCTGTACCAAGTCCTGTTTCAATGCATTGACTTTCGTTACCTGAATTGAACGTGAACCCACTTCTCCTCTCCGACGTCAAGCACTGCAGTCAATTGGTTGCGGCTTTGGCTATCTTGTCCGCCGCTGCGATGGCACACGCAGCGCCCGCATCCAGTCTCGACCGCGTCCACCGATGATTCGTCCCGCGAGCCAAACGGGTGATTTTCGTGTTCATGCAGGGCGGCCCGAGCCATGTCGATACGTTTGACTACAAGAGCATTCTTGCAAAAGCGGGACGGCCAGATGCACACGTTCGATGACGCTCGCGTGTTGGCCAAGACCAGCAAAGTCATTCAACACCGTGTCTTCAAGTCCCCTTGGAAATTCAAACAGCATGGCGCACTGTGGACAGCACGTCTCGGAACTGTTCCCGCACATTGCCCGTCACGTTGATGATCTTTGCTTTTTGAAAGGCATGCATACCGATGGTGTCGCGCACGGACCGGCGACCCTGTTTCTGCACACCGGATCGATCAATCTTGTTCGCCCTTCGGTTGGTTCGTGGGTGCTGTATGGTCTGGGAACCGAGAACGAAAACCTGCCAGGCTTCGTGACCATCCAGCCATCGATGGGAAACGGCGGTCCGCGAAATTTTGGCAATGCGTTCCTGCCGGCGCAGTACCAGGGAACGGCGGTCGGACGGGCAGGAGTTGCCAGCCAAGGAGGCAAAGATCCGCAACCTGAGAAACCCATATGCTTTCGGCGCTCGACCAGCTTGAGCAGCTCGAAGCGCTTCGCGAACTCAATGCGGCCCAGAGTCGGTCGGTCGAGCAGGTGACGCTGAATTGGATGCATTGATCAACTCGTATGAACTTGCTTGGCGAATGCAGCAGAATGTTCCGGACATTCTGGATCTTTCGCAAGAACCAGAACATGTTCAGCGGATGTATGGGATCGGGCAGAAAGGAACCGATGATTTCGGGCGACAATGTTTGATGGCTCGCCGACTGGCGGAAGCTGGGGTGCGCTACATTCAAGTCAACTATGGTGACAACACGAACAATCCTCGCTGGGACCAGCATTCCAATCTTGAACAACATGCCGAAGCACGCTTTCAACACCGACCAGCCTGTCGCGGGACTGCTAGCCGACTTGAAGCAACGCGGTCTGCTGGAAGACACGCTGGTTTGGTGGGGCGGCGAGTTTGGTCGCACACCCTATGCTCAAAACAACGGCACGGGTCGCGACCACAACTCCTATGGATTCACCGATATTTCTGGCCGGTGGCGGCGTGAAGTCGGGATTTAGCTACGGCAGACCGACGATTTCGGCCATCACGCCGTGCAGGGAAAAGTTCACATGCACGACTGGCATGCCACGCTGTTGCACATGCTGGGCATGGATCATGAACAACTGACCTTCATGCACAACGGCCGTCCATTCCGCCTGACCGATGTGCATGGCGAAGTCGTCAAACAAATATTTGCCTAGTCGATTCTGACATTACGTTTCGCATTGAAATTGGAATCAACATCAGCACGTCACCAAAATCGGATCGAAGCTCGCAGGAAACTTCCCGGCCCGGAAGCGATGCGCTTGCCTCCTTGCGGATCGAACGCCCGGAACCGGGTGTCTCCGGCAAATCCCGTCGCAAATGGTGGTGGATGATCGGATTGCTGGCGATGCTTCTGATCGGATACGTCGGCTATCAAAATCGTACGGTCAGAGAGAGCGTCCTGGGTGAACAAGGAACGTGGGTTCCGGAGATCATGCAGAACAAGATCGAGGTCCGCCTGGCATCGGTTACGGTCCAGCAGGGACGATCCGCCGACGCGGTTGTCGTTGCTACCGGATATCTGGAATCCAGAAGACAAGCGCGCATCGGAGCCAGAGCGGCCGGACGAATCAACGCCGTTTTGTTCGAAGAAGGCGATAAGGTCGGCAAGGGTGCGCCTAGCCGAATTGGATCACAAAGATATGGACGCCGCGCTGAGCCGCGGCCGCCGCATCGGTTGCCAGAGCGAAGGCGGCATTGGTGGAACAACAAGTGCTGATTGAGCAATCGAAAGCCGACATGGATCGAGCTGAAAGCCTAAGAAAGTCTCGAAGTATTTCCGATTCCGAGTACGATCAGGCTCACTTCGCCTATCGGTCATCGGTCGCACGCAAGGAATCGCTGCAATCTGAGTTCGCATTGGCCGAAGCACAAAGGAATCAGGCAGAACAACTGCGTGAAAACATGTTCATTCGCGCCTCCCTTTGACGGTACTGTGATTTCCAAGGACGCCGAAGAGGGCGAGTCGATCCAACCTGGTGGGATGGGCGGTACATCGGGACGGGGCAGCGTGGCAACGATTGCCGATTTGGAGAATCTGGAAATCGAGTGTGATGTTCAGGAAGACTTCATCTCTCGTGTGACCGAGGGCCAGGAAGCAGACATCGCGATCGACGCGGTGCAAAGCAAAAAGTACCACGGCGTTGTCCGCAAGATCATCCCTATGGGGGACCGGGCCCGAGCGACCATCAAAGTCCAAGTGACGATCCGGGATGCGGACGAGCTGCTGTTTCCCGAAATGGCCGGTACGGTCTATTTCTTACCGACCGAACAAGACTTGGAAACCAGTGAGCAACCGAGACTATTTTGTCCAACCAGCGCCGTTGATAGGGATCCGCAAGGAAACCAATTCGTCTGGGTTGCCGATTCCCAGAAACTGCGCCAAGAAAATTCCTGTCAAAGCAGGCACAGACCGAGCCGGACGGACGGAAGTCATCGACGGGCTGACCGGAAAAGAACGTGTCATTGTGAATCCGGAAGAACTTCACGAAGGCGCGCCGCTGCAGGTTGCCGAGTAGGAGCAACACACGTTTTTTTTTGCGATAGAGCCAGAGTCGCGCTATGCAAATTTTGACGCGCGCATTGATCACGGAGTGACCGAAGAGTGTGATTTGGGCTGCGTTGCGGAGTTCTATTGATCGCGACCAGTAACGCCGACGGCGTGCGACGACATTTCCAGCCGCAGACCCGCGATCGTCCAGCAGGTAAAGCCGCCACCCGGCGTCACAGATTTCGTCGATACCAGGTTTCCGGCATGGTATAACATTCGCATCGTTATCATCTTCAGGCACACAAATCGACATCGGCCATGACAGCGGAACAAACCTCGTCCGAACCCATTGTGTTGGTGCAGGATGTTTCAAAGGAATACCATCGCGAACAGATTGTGATACCGGTTTTGACCGGAATGAATCTGCAATTGAATGCCGGCGATTTCACTGCTCTGATGGGCCCATCGGGCTCCGGCAAATCGACGCTGCTCAATCTGATTGCCGGGCTCGACAAACCAACCTCGGGTCACGTCTCCGTATGTGGGAAAGATTTGGGAAGTTCGTCGCAAGGCGAGCTAGCCAGATGGAGATCTAGACATATTGGTTTCATTTTTCAAATGTATAACCTGATTCCTGTTTTAACAGCTTATGAGAATGTCGAACTGCCTTTGACGTTGACTCCGCTGAAACGGAAACAGCGCGATCAACAGGTTCGAAACGCCTTGGAAGTGGTCGGACTTGCTGACCGTATGGACCACTATCCACGTCAATTGTCAGGCGGACAGGAACAACGGGTTTCGATAGCACTGCGCGATTGCGACCGACCCGACGCTGATTGTTGCTGACGAGCCGACTGGCGACTTGGACGCAAAGTCAGGAAACGAAATCCTTGAACTGATGACCCGTCTAAACGATGAGTTTCAAAAGACAATTGTGATGGTGACTCACGATCCGCATGCCGCCGATTGCGCAAAACGAACGCTTCATTTGGAAGATGGAAAACTGGTTCACGATTCCTCCCAACCGACTGCGGGGCAAATCGCATGAAACTGTTTACCTACATCTGGCGTAACGTCACGCGAAACAAGTTGCGCAGCAGTTTGACAATTCTTTCGGTCGGCTTTTCGTTGGCGTTGATGACGATTCTGTATAGTTATCTGGCGATGCAGAAGGTCTCCCAAGCAGAAGCAGCCAAGCACAACAGGCTCTCTGTTCTGAATAAGTCTGGATTCGCGGCTCCGATTCCGATTGCTCATGTCGAACGAATCCGTCGAATGGAAGGCGTCCACGCGGCGACCCCCTTCAGCTGGTTTGGCGGCAATTACAAAGGTCAACAAATGCCCTTCGCGCAATTTGGCGTTGACCCGAAATACACCTTTGATGTGCTCGACGAATACGAGATTCCGGCCGATCAGGTTGCTGCGTTCAAGGAAGAACGACAAGGCTGCGTTGCCGACAAAACGCTCGCCGAACAAATGGAATGGAAGATCGGAGATAGGATCCCTCTGGAAGGAACGATCTACCCTTACGATTTGGACCTTCGCTTGGTTGGCGTCTATGAAGCGCCGGCAAATACCGGTTCGCTGTTCTTCAACTGGAACTATCTGGACGAAGAACTGAAAAAGACGAACTCGGATTTTAGTGGTAACGCCGGAATGGTGTATGTGAAATGCAAGGTGTCAGATGAAGTCGCGATTGTCAGCGAAGAAATCGATGCGAAATTCGCAAACTCCGAAAATATGACTCGAACCAGAACCGAAGCGGCGTTCCAAAAAATGTTCGCTGACATGCTGGGAGACGTGCAGTCTTACATTCGCTACATTTCATTGGCCGTCGTGTTTGCCTTGGCGCTAGTCACAGCCACCGCGATGGCCATGTCAATGCGAGAAAGGACGACTGAAGTTGCTGTCTTGAAGGCAATTGGTTTTTCCAAGCAACGTGTGCTCTCGTTGGTGCTGGGTGAGTTGACGTTGATCTCTCTGATCGGAGGCTTGCTGGGAATTGCCGGTGGTCTTGGCGTGATACACATGCTGACCAAAGTCCCAATCGCAGCGCAATTGTTTCCGATTCCTGTATCCGCCTTGGCCGGTCCTTGGTTGGCTGGCCTGATGCTTGTCGCCGCTGCAATCGGTTTGGTCAGCGGCGTTGTGCCTGCTGTGATGGCAGCACAGTTGTCGGTCATCGATGGTCTTCGCCGAATCGTCTGAGTCACCGCTGTTTATGATTCCACTAAAATACAACCTTCGTAGTCTACGAGTCCGCTGGGTCACGACATTGTTGACTTGTGTTGCAATTGGTGTTGTCGTATTTGCCTCCGTACTGACCTTTGGCATGATCGATGGAATCGAACATGCACTGACATCGTCGGGTGATCAATCAGACTTGATCATCATGCGGAAAGGGGCAAACGATGAAATGTCCAGCACGGTAACTGCTACGAATGCTCGAGAGTTGGCAAACTTAGCTGGTGTTGCGTCGGGTCCGGCAGGCGAACCGCTTGCATCGGCCGAGTTCGTTACCGTCGTCATTGAGCCCCGCCGCAACAATGGAGGTAGCGTCAATATCATCGTTCGTGGATTGGAGATGGCGGGACGACAGTTACGCCCGAACTTCAAGATCGTCGAAGGCCGAGACTTGAAACCGGGTGTCAACGAATTGATCACCAGCCGCAGCATGGCGAAACGGTTTGAAAATTTGGGACTCGACAGCACCTTCACCATCAACAACACGGACTTTCGCGTCGTTGGCTTGTTCGAAGCAAATGGTAGTTCCGCCGAATCAGAAGTTTGGGCCGATCTACGTGATCTGACGTCGGCGTTAAGATTCGAAGGTGCGGTTTCCGTGGTCAACCTTCGCACCACCGATGAAAATTCTCGACGCGAGATCATCGAACGCGTCCGTGAAGATGAGCAATTCAAACTCAAGGCGGTGACGGAATCAGAATATTTCGAGGCCCAAAAATCTTCATCACTCGCGATCAAGGTCGTTGCCTACATCATCGCCGGTTTTTTGACGGTTGGAGCAATGTTCGCTGCGTCCAACACAATGTATTCGGCCGTCGCTAGTCGAGGCCGCGAGATCGGTACGCTCCGTGCCGTTGGGTTCCCTCGACGGTCCGTTTTGATCTCTTTTGTGCTCGAATCGCTGGTGCTGTGCACACTGGGCGGATTGCTTGGCTGTCTCGCGACAATTCCGCTAAACGGAATCTCCGGAGGCACGCAGAATGCCGCCACCTTCAGTGAGATTACCTTCAATTTTCGGTTTGGTCCCAAGGTATTGCTGCAAGGGATGGCACTGGCAATTGCGATGGGTTTGATCGGAGGCCTCTTTCCAGCGATTCGGGCGATTCGCTTGGAGATCACTGACGCACTGCGTCAACGCTGATCGAAGGTTGCAAACCACGCCGGCATGACTTGGCGAAAGAGCATCGTGGATTCTGGTCCGGCTGTGAACACTTGCTCAGCTACCCGTGTCGGTGGCGCGGGCAACAACGTTTGAATAAGACTTTCCTATTCTCATTCCCAGTGGCAATTTGATGGCAATCGTAAAGTGGATTTCGACGGTAGTCACGAGTGTCCTCCTTGTTTCCTCAGGTACCAACACCTTCGCAGCGACGCCTGAGGGCACTTGGCCTCAGTTTCGCGGTCCGCTGGGCAATGGAACGGTTGACCAGTCGTTGCCAATCAACTGGGGAGCGGATCAGAAATTGGCTTGGTCCGCCGAAATTTCCGGCGGAGGTTGGTCTTCACCGGTAGTCGCCAATGGTCGAATCTTTGTGACGACAGCGGTCTCGAGCGAATTCGAACGACCGAAAGGGTTCACCGAAGGCACGCGTTCGATGGGTTCTTTCTTCATGTCAAAGCCGCCAAAGGAGCCAATCAGCTTCGAGGTGCACTGCCTTCGTTTGGACAGCGGAGAGCTGCTGTGGAAAAAGCAAATCGCATTACAGAAACCGGAGCACAAGATTCATCCATCGAACTCCTATGCGACTGAGTCGCCGACGACCGACGGTCAACATGTGTTCGTCTACTTCGCTGCGATTGGGGAAGTCGCCTGCTTGAATGTTGAGGGCGAAATACTTTGGACGCGGAATGTCGGCGCGTATCCGACTTCAAGCAACTTCGGAACCGGCAGTTCTCTGGCGATGCATGACGGTCTTGTTTTCGTGCAATGCGACAACGAAGAAGAATCATTTCTGGTCGCAATGGATGGGAAAACTGGCGAAGACACCTGGCGGGTTGCGCGGGACGGAGGAACGAGTTGGAGTTCTCCCGTGATTTGGCAGAACCGCCTCCGTACAGAGTTAGTCGTTTGCGGCAGCGGTAGTGTCGTCTCCTACGAACCAGGTTCTGGAGCCCAACTCTGGAAACTGACGGGTACCGGAGGCGCGTTTAGTGCTTCTCCGGCGATGGATGAAGATCGTATCTATTTTGGCAATAGTGGGCGGAACAGTCGGGGACCGCTGATTGCCGTTGACGCAGGTGCTTCGGGAGATTTGGATCTTGAAGCGATCGGAAAGGGTGGAGTCAGCTGGATTGCCGACACGTCAGCGCCCGGTATGTGCTCGCCCGTTGTAGTCGATGGCCGGCTATTCGTGCTCAGTCGTGGTGTACTGAGCTGTCACGATGCAAAGACCGGAGAACGGGTCTTCCGAACGAGACTGCCCGGCTCCTCGCGGGTCACGGCTTCGCTTTGGGCAGCCGGCGACAAGGTCTATGCGCTTAACGAATCGGGGGAAACCTCGGTAATCAATGTTGAAGATCAGCTGAATGTCGTCACGACCAACACGATTCCAGGGCTGTATTGGTTGACTCCTTCAATCGCCGGCAATTCACTCCTCCTTCGTGATGCCGCTCGATTGCATTGCATTCGTGATTAGCTTGATTTCCGAACCGCCTCTGCAGCCAGTGCAATTATTGTTCGGACACCGACTTTCTTAATCGAGATATTTTAAAGTCGCTAAACGTTTGCTAAGAAAAGGGCTCGCATTCACAGGCCCTTTCTTAAATGCGGTCCGCTACGATGGTCTACACTTTGGTCCTACTGCGGCATTGTAGAAACGACCTCCTGTATCGATAAGCTACACATCGATCTCGACAGCTTTTCGGAGTCATCTTTTTGTGAAGACACGCTTTAAGAACGTTTGGCGTCCTTGGAATTTCCACTACCACCGGTTTCTCAACAAGCCGAATGATTGCTTCGAAGGCTGGTACTTCAAGATTGTGGATGCGTCAGGTGAAAACCCGTACGCCATCATTCCAGGCATTTTTATGGGGGCTGCCGACCCGCATGCCTTTATTCAGGTGCTCGACGGCAGCAAAGGACACTCCTGGTATCACCGCTACAGCACGGACCAGTTTCAACCTGAGCAAGAGACCTTTGATGTGAAGATTGGCAACACACGGTTTCACAGTCAGGGAATTAGTTTTGACATTCAAAACGATCAGCAATCGGTAGGCGGCGAGATCCGGTTGGGTCCCTGGAGTACTTGGCCGGTCACAACTTTTTCACCTGGTGTGATGGGGCCATTTTCTTTCATTCCATTCATGGAATGCTTTCACGGCATCTTGAGTATGGACCACGAGGTCTCAGGCCAGCTGGTGATCGATGGCAATACGATCAACTTCGACGGCGGCCGCGGATACATGGAAAAGGACTGGGGGCGAGGTTTTCCGGAGGGCTACGTTTGGACCCAGAGCAATCGTTTTGATCGACCAGGCGTCAGCGTCTCGGCATCCGTAGCCAAGATTCCTTTTTTGGGCACCTCGTTTCGTGGCTTTTTGGTCGCAATCTTGGTCGATGGCACCCTGCACCGATTCACGACCTATAACGGCGGCGTCATCGAATCGCTCCGATTGACCGAGACTCATCTTGAGATCGTGATTCGCAATCGCACCCATCGATTGGAAGTGAATTCGGAAAAGACATCTGGGGCGTTGTTGATGGCACCCTACGAAAAGCAAATGCTGGAACGGGTAGCGGAAACGATGACTTCAACGGTTGACGTGCGATTCACCGAATTATCCAGCGGCGATCTGGTGTACGAAGGGACCGGCCGGAATGGCTGCCTGGAAGTGCAAGGCAATCTCGGCTTCATTGCCGACAATGTTTGATTTGGCCAGCTTGAAACCTTCTGCGTGATCAGTCGCCAGAGTCAGCCGCAAACAGGTGGAACGTCTTGTCAGCGACGACTTGTCCATCCAGCTCCAACCACATCCGCCAATCTCCCAACTTGTCTTCAATTGGATTCCAAATGGTGTCTCCCAGGTAGAAGTTCCAATCGTTCGATTTGACATAGACAGAGCCGTCAAAGGGAGGACGCACTTGCCCGTCCGAATCCAGAATGCCTGGATGATCGATGCAAAAATGGAGTTCTTGGTTCTTCGCGCCTTTGATATTCACGACAAACCCAAACTCAATGTCGACACGCGCTGGAACATCGGTGGTTGCTTCAACCAATCGTGGAAGCTCTTTGGAACTCGACTCCCACTTCGAATGGACGCCATATGTCCGCATTCGCAACTTAGGTTTTCGCTTGGCCATCGGTGACGTTGCTAGAGTTCCGTGTTAAACTTGGCACTAAGCTGCAAGCTTCTAACTAGGAGTCACTATACAAAGGATAAACTCGATCATGAATGCCTTAGCTTATCGAGCCGAATCTTTCCGGATCATCATGGCAACGATGTTCGTTCTGGCTGCAACATCGCCGGTCGCGGCCGCAGATGATCCCGTTAAGATCGGGCAGCCCGTTACCAAGAGTTCCTCCCTGCGTGATACGCTTGGCAATGGTCGCCTGTTGTCGGACATCGAGGGCAAGGCGATTGTATTGGCTTTTGTGGGAACCGAATGTCCGCTGGCTAGCCTTTCGATGCCCAAGCTGGTGCGGATGAGCGAAGAATTTGGCGAACGTGGTGTCAAATTTGTGCTGGTTTATCCCAACCAACCCGAGACGCTCGTCGAGATTGCCGCACATGCCTATGAACGTGACGTGCCCTTTCTGGTGCTAAAAGACTTCGCTGCGGAACTGGCCGATTCGCTTGGTGTCACCCGAACGCCAACGGTTTGCGTGCTGGACGAAAACCGGAAGCTTCGTTATCGAGGTCGAATCGACGACCAGTACTCGGTGTCCAGCCGACGCGCGACAGCACGGCATCACGACCTGCGCGATGCCTTAGAGGCCATCTTGAACGGTTCCACCGTGGAACGTGCCGAGGTTCAATCAGACGGTTGTCCTCTGAATCGCGAAAAGCAGAACGTCGTAACGGGCGATTGGACCTACCACCAGCACATCGCCCCATTGGTTCGTGACGCCTGCGTCGATTGCCATCGTCCGGGTCAAATTGGGCCGATGACTTTGACGTCGTATGATGATGTATCGGACCACGCCGAAACAATCCTGGAAGTGATCCAACAAAGACGCATGCCTCCTTGGCACGCTGATGATCGCTATGGTCACTTTATTAATCAAAGAGCGCTTTCGGACGAACAGATCGGGATTGTTACCAGTTGGTACGAAGCAGGTATGCCCGAGGGCGACAAGATCGGATCCAGTGAAGTCGCGACTGATCAAGGCGACGGGCGGTGGAGAATCAAGCCCGATGTTGTTTATCAGATGCCCGAAACCGCCGAAATTCCTGCGGATGGCGTCGTGCCCTATCTCTATTACGTCGTTCCGACCAACTTCAAGGAAGATCGTTGGGTGACTTCAGCGGAAGCCTTGGCTGGCAATCCGGAGGTTGTCCATCATGTGATCGCCTACTTCGTCGCTCCAGGTCGAGGCAGCTTCTTTACCGGCGATGGTGATGTTCAGATCTTGGCGATCGGCGGACCGGGCGAGGGTACGTTGGAAATGCCAGAAGGCACGGCGCTGCGGCTGCCCAAAGGTAGCGAATTGATTTTTGAAATGCACTACACGCCCAATGGCGTCGCGACGACAGATCGCTCCTCCGTCGGAGTCGTGTTTGCCGATCAACCCCCGCAGCGTGAGATGCGTATGCACATGTTCGGAACGGAGGAGTTGGCCATTCCGCCAAATGCGCCGCATCATCCACACACGGCTGATTTTACCTTTGCCAAAGATGGCCAAATCTATGCTTTGCTTCCCCACATGCATTGGCGAGGCAAGTCGTACCAGGCTTGGATGGATGGGCCGGACGGCAACAAGGAGATCTTGCTTTCGGTTCCCCGTTATGACTTCAATTGGCAAACGTATTATCGCTATGCCGAACCCATTTCGGTCAAGGCCGGCACGACCATCAAATCCATTGCTCATTGGGACAATTCCGCAAACAACCTTGCGAATCCAGATCCCAGTGTCGCTGTCAAATATGGGCTGCAATCGAGCGAAGAAATGATGTACGGGTTTCTAACTTACATTTACGACGAACCGGTTGAAGATCTACCGCCGCCGAAGTCCAACGCGTTAGCCCTGTTGATGTTCAAAGCGATGGACAAGGACAAGAGTGGCCTAGTTGAATCGGATGAGATGCCTGTGGCGATGAAAAAAGAGCTGGACGCGGCCGGCATGCAAATTCGTGGTGGCCTGACTCCGTTGTTGCTCGAAGCGTTGATGAACGAGTAACGAACTTTCGGATCTTAATCGATGCGGTTTTCAATAGGCGGAGTTCAATAGGCGGAGTTCAATAGGCGGAGTTCAATAGGCGGAGTTCAATAGGCGGAGTTCAATAGGCGGAGTTCAATAGGCGGAGTTCAATAGGCGGAGTTCAATAGGCGGAGTTCAATAGGCGGAGTTCAATAGGCTCCGAGGGCGACAACATCGCCGATTCGTGCTCAGGCTGCGATTCGATCGATTCTGCTGCCGGGTTCGCCCATTTGCTGTCCTGTGAACATGCCCGCCAGCAAAGAGGGGTAAACTAATGCCCCAGGCTCGGTTTTAGAAATTCAATTGTCCAGTTGAATCACCTCATTCGACGATGGCTTAGAGATAACGAACATGCAAAGCTCCGAAACAAAGACTCACCGTCGCGCCTGTCACCTCTGCGAAGCGATTTGCGGATTGATCATCGAAACGAATGCTGACCAGATCGTCTCGATCAAAGGTGATCCCGACGATCCGATGAGTCGCGGACACATTTGCCCCAAAGCAGTTGCTCTGCAAGATATTCATTCCGATCCCGATCGACTTCGCAAGCCAGTCCGACGCGTCACCGGAACGAATGGCAGGTCTGAATGGCAACAGATCAGTTGGGATGAAGCCTTGGATGAAACGGCCAAGCGGTTGACCGACATCTTTCGTAAACACGGGGTGCATGCCATCGGGGCGTTTTTTGGAAACCCTTCGGTTCACAACATTGGGATGATGACCCACCAGAACAATCTGTTTCGCCACTTTCGGACCAACAACCGTTTTTCCGCGACCAGTGTTGATCAATTGCCACACCATCTCGCCTCGTTATGGCTATTTGGTCACAAGTTGCTATTTCCCATTCCTGATATTGAACGCACCGATTACTTCTTGATGCTGGGGGCCAATCCGATCGCCAGCAACGGTAGCATCTGGACGGTTCCTGATGTCTCGCCGGCGAATCACCGACCTGACCGCTCGCGGTGGAAAGCTGGTGGTGATTGACCCGCGCAAGACCGAAACGGCCGCCTTGGCCAGCGAGCATCACTTCATTCGCCCCGGTACAGACGCGTTGTTGCTGGCGGCGATCCTAAATACGATTCTAAGTGACGGTTTATCCGATCCAGCACACTTGACCCCGTTCACGACAGGTTTGGACGAAGTCGCGGACAAGGTTGGTGAATTCACAGCCGATATGGCTGCCGAACATACTGGCATCGATGCCGATACGATTCGCGGCATTGCCAAGGATCTTGCTACTGCCGACCGCGCGATCTGTTACGGGCGAATGGGAGTTTCAACTCAGTCGTTCGGCGCTGTGCCAGTGGTTGATTCAGATCATCAATATTGCGACGGGTAATCTGGACCGCGAAGGTGGTTCGATGTTTACGTTGCCAGCCGTTGATCAGGTTCGCAACACGAGTCCCGGGGGTTTCAGCCGGCACAAGAGTCGCGTGCGAGGCCTACCCGAATTCGATCGCGAACTGCCAGCATCGACGATGGCGGAAGAGATCATGACTCCCGGCGAAAACCAGGTCCGCGCGATGTTTACGGGGGCCGGTAATCCTGTCCTGTCGACGCCCAACGGAGCCAAGCTTGATGAAGCATTGGAGCAGCTTGAGTTCATGGTCTCGCTCGATCCGTATATCAACGAGACCACGCGACATGCAGACATCATACTTCCACCGACATCGCCGCTGGAACACGACCACTACGATATTGCCTTTCATGTCAATGCGATTCGCAATACGGCCCGATACAACGAGGCGGTCTTTGAAAAGCCGGACGACACTCTGCATGACTGGGAAATCTTTACAGAACTTGGCAGTCGCGTTGCGAAAATCCTGGATGCACAAGATCGTCCGAAAGCCACCCCCGCACAGATGATGGACATGGCGATTCAAGTTGGACCCTATAGCGAGCGAGCTGGCAACGGTCACGCATTGACACTGGAAAAAGTCAAGCAGCATCCATCTGGCATCGACCTTGGACCGCTGCAACCGCAGTTGCCTGATCGATTGGGAACACCCGACCAGACGATTCACTGCGACACACCGGAGCCAATGGCGGATTTCGATCGGCTCCGTGATGAATTTGCACAGCAAGCGGAGGCGAAGCAACTGTTGTTGATCGGTCGCCGAAATCTACGTGACTGCAATTCCTGGATGCACAACTTTCGACGTTTGGTCAAAGGAGAGAATCGTTGCACCTTGATGATGAATCCTGCGGACTTAGAAGACCGAAGCCTTAGCGATGGCGATCTGGTGACGATTCAATCGCGTGCCGGTGGCATCCAAGTTCCGGTCGAATCATGCGACGCCGTGATGCCGGGTGTCGTCAGCTTGCCTCACGGCTACGGTCACAACCGCGACGGAATCCAAATGGAAATCGCTGTAGAACACGCTGGCGTCAGCATCAATGATGTCACCGACGAACAGTTCCTGGACAAACTGTCGGGGAACGCCGCCGTCAACGGCGTTCCAGTCAGGGTGGGCCGCGCATAGAGCAAATCGGAGAAGCCAGAGCGGTTCCAGGCAATCGGACTTGCAAACAATAAGAAAACGGGCGTCCCTGACGGAACGCCCGATGAGTTTTCTGGTTGGTTCTTCTGCGTTATGCGGATTGCCTTTTGCGACAACGTCTGACGGCTAGTCCCAATACACCGAGGCTCAAAAAGGAGCAGCAAGTGGGTTCGGGGACGATCGCTACCACGAAGTCACTTTGGCCTTGGACCGTAACAGATCCCGCAAGCACTGTACTGGTGGGCAACACTGCGCCGGTGAGTAACGCTCCACTAGTGGGCAAAACTCCAATGCCGGGCGGCTCACCGGGAATGTAAGACTCGAATCCTTCCAATAACGTGCCATCTAATCGAATGGCGTCGATCAGCAGAGCCGAGTCAACAACCTCATCAGCCTCGTCGCCAATAAAGAATTCCAAGGTGTTGAGACCATCGTCCGTGCTGCCTGATGCAGTGGCAAAGCCAAGTTGACCGTCTTCAAAAAACGAACCATCCGGCCCAAAGTACATGACGCCGTTGAAACCGGTCACTGCGGGGAAGCTGCCATTCTCTTCGCCGATCGCGCCGGCGAGTATCGTTGCGCCGTTGAGCGTAACCTCGAACGGGTCGGGAACACCACCCAAGACTTCACTAGTCAGAACGTTGTAATCGAATTCAATGGTTGAACCTGGCGAGGCGAAGAATTCATATGACCACACAGCAATGTCAAACTCTTCGCCGAATTCACCTGCTTCGCCCTCGCCACCAAATAAGCCCCCATCCCCCGACCGATCAAAGTCAGAAATGCCGCCGCCATTTTCTTCGGGGCCAGTGGTTAGATAGAGCAACTGGCTGCCCTCCGTGGTTAAGATGTCTTCTCCACGCACCTGCCCGATTGTAGTGACCAGAGTCAAAAAACACGCAAGCACTAGTTTCCTAAAAATCATCGTCGCCTCTCCGTTCAACAACGTTACGTCGAGTTTCAGAGCCTTGTAACTGAAAACAATATAGCAGTTCTGCTAAGTGGCCACGGAATCAGCTTTCGCGTCGTTACGTTTTGTTACATTCCCGGCAAATACAAGAAAACTAAAGGTTTGACTGTATTCACTTGGTGTTTGTCGTGCAACGCATCGTCAACTGACGGGCCATACGATGGTCATGCGCGTGCTTGTCCGCGAGATCGCAAAGATTCAAGAATCTATCCGACGAGGAAAGGATCCGCGCATAGATACAAGATCATGCGGCGTGGACCGTCGCAACTCAGTGTGATTGATTTTGGCGTCGAATGGCGCTAAGCAACCTGTTTGCCGTAGCTAGAACGTGAAGCCGGCGGTTTGCCCTGCTTTAAGAGTCGGCTACGAAGCAAACTTGTTTCGGGTTTTTCCGTTGACACTAGGAAGATGTGTCTTGCGCAAGACGACGATTCAATTTGCGATATCGATTGGCTCCGATCATCAGCACGCCGACTCCAAGTACGATCAGAAAAATTCCAGAAACGAAATAAGGCAATTTCTCGCCATAGAGCTTCAACAGAGTCGCGCCCGTGGCGACCAGCATGATTGCGGTTCTGGCGTACGCCAGAGCTGTCCGTTCATTAGCCAAACGCGTTCGCTCCAGCGCAAGTTGGTCACGAAGAGGTAGGGTGGGGTCGTTTGCCATGCTCTTGATTCGTCCGATGTTGGGGCACTTCGCAGGCTTCGACAGGCACGTTGATAGGTTTTGCCTGAGTGTTTCGCCGTGTCCTGGATACCGCGATTAGGGTATCGACGCTCATTCATGCTTCCTATCCCAAATCATTGTCGTTATGGGATTCCGCAGGGTGCCAGATTTTGGCGGCCACGCTTTTGCGGCTTTCTAACGTCACTTGCTTGCGAAGTTGGTTGTGCAAAAGAGCGGAAAGAGAAATCGAATCTGTGACCGCAAAATCATGAAAACGCCGCAAGTCCAAAGGCAAAGCAGCTGGCTACGCGAGAAATGCGAGCTTCCCGTTCATTGACTTATCCAGCCGACATGTACTGAAGCTTGCAGACGAAAAAGCGGGCCGAGCGTCATTCGGTTGCTGCGAGTACGATCATCACGGCGTCGGCGATAGAGGATCGCCCGTACTGATCAAGAAAAACTTCCTCTCCGTTCAGCCCCGGCCAAACCGACTTGGTAGCGGAACGAAGCGCGGAGTCTGCTGTTGATAGTCAGCGTAATCCGGATACTTGCCGGCACTGATTTCCTCGCTGAAGGTGGAACTACCTCGGAACAAGACGACCAATAGCAGGCACCCCATCATGCTCCAGTTGATCCAATCACCGGAGGCGGCGACACTGAAAAGATAGAAACTAACCCAAATTGCTTGCTCTGCGAAGTAATTAGGATGTCGCGACCAGGCCCACAGCCCCTGATCCAGAAAACCCTTTCGAATCGGCGACACTGTCTCGGTGTCAGATTCACTCGCTGCTCGTTTCGCTGTTTGAAAATCCCATTGTTGCTTGTCAGCGACCGCCTCGTAGGCAATGAAGAAGAGGATTGCCATGGCAGCGAAGTAGTCGAGCAATCGCAATGGTTCTGTAATGCAATTGACGACGACGATGGACGGCAAAGTGATGAGCAGAACAAGCAGGTTTTGATAGCCGGAGATGAAGAAAAGATTGAAGATCGTCCAAATCCACCGGGACTGGAACTCGGGCTTCTCGCGCAGTACCTGCCAGCGATAGTCTTCTTCGCCTTGCCAGAACTTCCAACGATAACCGCCTTTCATGGCGAAGTTGTAGGTCAACCTCAGTCCCCACACCGTGACCAGCAAGCTCATGATGACAAGCCGCGGCGCGAAATCACCGTAGGCCGCCACGGTCCAGCAATAGACGATGGGCATCAAGCTCCACAGCTTGTCGGTCTGGCTAACGTTGCCCGTCAGTTCCCCCGTGACAAAACAAGCAACGATCACTATGACCGCAATCCCGATGACCGTTGTCAATGCTTGTTGTGCGAGCGGACTCAGCGCCACGCCGGAATATACGCTGACAATTGGAACAATCAACAGCGAAAAAATGAGCAAGCTGGCGGTAGGTATGATTCGCATGAGGCCGGTTCGTCATTGTTAGGCGACAGGGTTGCTTGACCGTCTGATGAACACGCTGCTTCACGAGATCATCCCGGCCGCCAAAAATCGAAGTTACTACCGCAAAGGCGGCAATCTAGTAAATCTAGATGCAACTAGAAATCCGACGTATCCTTTACCCATCAACAACGCCGCGATTGACCAACACCGGCGTTGGTGGACGAAACAGATAGAAATCAATGGGCGATACAGAATTCGAATCTGTGACCTCTACGGTGTGAACATAGCGCTCTAACCAACTGAGCTAATCGCCCGACTATGTCAAATTGCCGCGATTTCTCATCTTTTGGGTGCGACAATTCGAAACCTCTACCTAACAAACTCGTTCATACTAGAATAATTCTTGAAATGGACCAAGTTGCCTGCTCAAATTGGCGGGCAACTTCAACTTTCAATCTCCCTCATCGAGACATTGTCATGGCGGTTTTCGGGCAACAGGGTTTGGGCTTTGGCCACAGATTCAGATTCACCATCGGTGCGTTTGGTTCGCTCCTACTTGTGACATCTTCGGCTAGCTATGCAGCCCAACCAGTCACGTTCCTTGGTTTTGACAAATCGCAAATGTCCGAGGAAGCGCAAGCTGGGATGGACGAGATCTTCTCTGGTCGAATGTTCGCCAGCGGTATGCCGATCGCCGTCATGAAAGCAATGTCGTCGGCCGATTCCGGGTCTCCAGAAGAGCTTGGCTACGATCCCAATACTCCTGAGGGTAAGTACTACAGCGGCAGCAAGTTGCCGGCACCTGAGTTTCGTCCGGAGGGGTTGAACCTCAGTGATAGTCTGTTTGAGCAGGACGGAGTGGCCTTGGCCAACGGCAACTGTTTTGGCTGCCACGCCGGTATGGTAAATGGCCAGGTCGTTGCCGGCTTGGGAAACAATCGCATGATGCCGCAATATAAGTCAAAGTCCAAGCCGAGCATGGCGGGGATGATGAAACTGATGGCGTCACTGAGCGACAAGGAAAAGAAGATTGTTGCCGAGCGGATGAAGGGCATGCAGGGCACGATCTTGTTGACACCAGACACTGCCAGTCGTGGCGATCACTTTGGTCCATTTGCGGTCTGGAGCGTTAGCTCGCGAATTGCCGATCCAGCGAAGACCGGGTTGTTGATCAGCAACGAAAAAACGGATTTGTCGGAACTCGTTGCAACGACACAGGTTCCAGCTGTCGATCCAATGCCGTGGTGGTTGATGAAATACAAAAAGCGGGGGTATTGGTATTCCGACAGTAGCCCCTACAGTGCCAAAGACTTCTCGATGAACTTCACGACCGTTCACGAAGACATGAACGAAAATCATGCGGCACATGTCGAATCGACCGCGAAAGCACTCGCCTTCGCACGCGAAACTCAATCACCAATTTACCCGCGTTCGCTGGACGCTGACCTGGTTAAGAAAGGCGCTGATCTGTTTCATGGACGCGTCAAGCCAGCCAACCGAAAGGGATTTGTCAGCTGCAAAACTTGCCATGGGACTTACACGAAGAAATCGTCGCAGCCCGACCTTGCCAAACCAGGTTCGTGGACGGTTGCCTACAATCACTCCGACAAGTTCCGGAACGTAAAGACGGATCCGACTTACAACGAAGTGTTGCAAAAGTTCCGCCCGATCACCGAACACATGGAAAAGCTATTGGTTTATTACCAGGAACAGGGAACTCCCGAGCTGGCACCACAGGCAAGTGTTCCCGACAAGCCGGGTTACGTTGCTCCTGCACTTGTTGGTGTCTGGGCGAGTGCTCCTTACTTTCACAATGGATCCGTACCGACAATCACAGCGGTGCTGAATTCGAAAGAAAGACCTGAGATTTGGTCGCGAAATTTCAGTGACCCGCATGCGTATGATTTCGATTTGGTCGGCTTGCAACACTCAGCGATGACTCGATCGGAGTTTGATGAGAGTGCTGTGAAAGCGGCCGAAGCTCACCCGAAGAGCAAAGCATCAATCGATCATCGTTCGATTTATGACACTCAAAGTTTTGGGCACGCCAACACGGGACACACCTTTGGCGACAATCTTTCGGATGAGGAGCGATCGGCGGTAATCGAATTCTTGAAGAGTCTTTCGGGGCCCGATATGGAACCGGCGCAGTCCGCGGCGAAAGCAAAGTCTCTGGCTGGCACGAAGTAGCGGAATTCAATCGATCTCTAGATCGTCCGAGACGCCGGCAAGCGGTTTCAATTGCCGGCGTTTTCGTTTTCTATCGGTTGACCAAGCTGAGCCAACAGGCGTTCACAAATAGTCACAACGCAAGTAATTCTATTGCGGTGGCTTGAACTTCGGCGCCGCCGGTTCGGCGGGTTCTTCGTCCAGGGAACTGTCTCTGGATGAAGGCGGATCATCTAGGGAAAAACTTTTCTTCGCCTCGTATTCGGCCGTTCGAAACTGTTGCTGAACGTCGTTAAGACTTCGCCGCAGTTCACGATAGCTGCCGCCCAGCTGTGCGCCGACATCTGGCAGCTTGCTGCCAAATAGAAGCACTGCAATCACACCGATGACCAACAATTCGGGCGGCCCGAGTCCAAACATCTCTAAACGGTCTCGTCACCACGTCCAGAGGTGTCGTCACCGTCGCCCGTTTCGTTCATCCCTCGCTTGAACTCATTGGCACTCTTGCCCAAGTTCCGCATCAGCGAGGGCAGCTTTGCGCCACCAAACAGGAGCAAGATGACAAACATCACGATCATCATCTCGGGAAGGCCGGGCATACCAATTCCCAGGATCAGGCTGTCTACGATCATATTTCGTGGTTACCAAATAGGCGGTTGACGAAGGTGCTCGATATTGAGTCAGGGCGAAAGGTTTCGCCACCAGACTCTATTCTATTGCACGCAGAACGTTCGTCAAAGCCAAAGGCGTGGGAATGCGCCTGACGAAGCCATTTGAAATCGCCGGTTTGGGCTACGATTTGCTGGTTTACGGTGGTTAACGCAGCTCCAGCACGCGACGGATTTGGTCTGAAACGACAGCATCCGATTCGCTGACCAGCTGTTTCCGCAGCCGCTGGTCAACATAGGCGTCTTTCATCGTCGCCAGGATGGAAATCGCTCGTAGTTTGACTTGGCGGTTTTCGTCGTCCAACAACATCAGCAACCAAGGACGGGGATCAATCTTGTCCGATCGGGCAATCGCGTTGACCAGCACCAATCTTGACGGAGTGTCTCCTGCTGCGATTTGCGTCGCGATGGAGATTTCTGTGTCGCCAAACCCACGGGCGATCAGCTCAGTCTTCGCCTTTTCTCGCATCGGGGTGTGAGGGCTACCCAGCCAGAGCATCACGGATTGATCATCCAACGCTTCGACCGGCGAATCAACGACATGAGCAACGGAGTGGATTGCTCGAGATTGGTAAGAAGTTTCGCGGCTCCGACCAATGTCTTGTAGGACGACGTTTTCCCCACGACTGGTCGGTCGCAACTTGATCGCATTTCCTGACCGATAGATGGACGACTCGGTACCCCGTGCGGCTTTGGAGTCAGATCCAGAAGATCGGGCGATGATTCTGCTCTCGGTCCGTGCTTGATCAACCAGGTCGGATTTAGCCGATTGAAGTTTGATCGGGTTAGTACCCCGTTCAGTCTGAGACACGGAAACCGCTCTTGAACGAACAGTCAATCGACGCGGCTCAGATCGATCGATCCGTTCGTCACTCAGCACGCTTGGACCGGAACGCTGTGACAGCGCCAACCTGTCGATGGCATTAGTCGCACGCCGATAAAGGCCCCGCGATGCGTCATCGCGTCGATCCACACTCGCCAAGATCGCTGGCTGCAGCAATTCGGTCCCCCAACCGGTTCGATCGTCCGGCAACAGGATTGCAACTGCTTCTAGCGATTGGATCAGGGCGTGATGGTGTCGATTCTGCTGCTCTTGATCCATCGAGGCCCAGACGGTTTGAATCTGCTGCAACAACTCGTATGCCGTCCTGGCAACCGATGGGTCCTCGTCCGCCATGGCGGCGACCAAAGGATGAATCCCGGGTAGGCCGAGGTCGGCGATCTGAGTCAGGCGAGTCTGCTTTTGTTCGACGGTCAATGAATCAAAGTCGGTCGATAATTTTTGGACTAACCAACGGCGACTCTGGCTGCCGATCACCACAGTGGCACCAAGGCATACGGCGACCAGCAACAAGAATTTGACCGCAGAAACAAAGGGCTTGCGGCTTCGACGTTTTGGCTTGGGCGTCGAGAACGGGTTGTCGGAGAGTTCGCCAAATTCCATTTCGGGTTGATCTTTACTGGGGTTTGGAGTCCTGTGCAGGCTCCCGATTGTCGGCCTATTGATGAACCCGAGACAAGATCAGTTCCACGCGGAAATCCGGGGTTGGCAGCGATTCGAAAATCGCCCGGCGACTTGAGGAACCCGACAACGCGAGGGGCAGGACCAAATATCGAAATCCTGCACTGACGCCGCGTTGCGGTTTTCGGCAATTCACAGGGAGCGACTACAGAACGCCGATCGATGGCAATGGCAACCCAGATGCTGGCCCGGTTGTTGCTGGACGAATCATTTGTCGTAGACGTCAACACCAAACGACTCGAGTGCCTTCGTAGCCTGTTCCTTATCGGCGATCGGATTGTCGCCAAGATAGACATCCATGTAGGGCGCGAATCGCTTTTCGCCTTCCGCGTCTTTGCGGCACATTTCCACCAAGGGCCCTAGATCGGCAACTTTGTTTTTGGACATCAGCAGCATGTCCAACTCGTGAAGCTCGGCCAATGGCCCCAAAGATTCAACTTGATTTCCGGTGATCTGCAGCGTCGTCAACCACTTTAGCTTTCCGACAGGTGACAAATCGGTCAACTGGTTGTTGGACGCGTCCAGAGACCAGATCTTCGCCAGCTCGGCGATGGGTTCGAGAGTCTTCAGTTTATTATTGGCGACATATAGCGTTCTGAGGTTCGACATCTGTTTGAGCGGCGATAAATCGTCCACTTCATTTCGGGAAAGATCCAATAGCTGCATCGCCTTCAGGTTCTCGACCGGTTTCAAATCTTTGATCCTGTTTCCGGCGAGCGTAACTGACTGAAGGCGTTTCAGGTCAGCGATCGGGGTCAGATCCTCGATCTCATTGTCTTCCAAGTCGATCAGCATGATGGCGTGACAATGTTGCAAGCCCTCCAGGTTTTTGATTCCCTTCTTCTTTCCAACCACACGCGAAATGTTGCGAACATCTTCGGCGACGATCGGTTCGTCGTTGTTCCGCTTCGCAAATACCTCGGCTCGGACTGCGCTCTCGAGTGCCTTGTCAGGAAAGATCGCAACTGGTTTAGGCGGTTCCTTTTTTTCCTCTTCCTCTTTCTTTGCTTCGTCCTGAGCAAATGCCGGAACAGCTAGGAAGGCGGCGAAACAGAGAATCCAAATGGTCTGGAGGGTTGAATCTCGGAACATGGTAGTTAGAAGTTGGCGGGGTGAACTGGGCGGGAACGTCGTAGCTAATAGTCTAATTGTCCCGGCGTCTCTTTTCTGCGCCACGACCTTCGAATACTAGCTCGATCTACCTGCGAGTGAACCTGGCAGGACGGATTTTGGATGGGTGCTTGGCACCGGAAACTCGTTCGCTAACCAATATGGAGCGCCGCCCGGGCTAGTTGCAACCAGCTACTGCCCACTGCATCAACGTTCATGTCATAGGCTTTGGTAGGAATATAGGCGCGTTGGTGGTCAACGACTCGAATTGGAATCGAACTGGTCTTTGCCAGCTGTTCGATTTGGCGACGATTGGAATAGTGAAGCACGATGAACCGAGCGTCGGATGAAATCGCGGAAATCTGCCAGGCGGCAGCATCCAGCCGGAGTTCGGCCAGTTCCAACATTCGTTCAGTGGCATCCGGAATCGGTCCAAACCGGTCTATCAATTCTGCACGGATTTCATCGATGTCGGTTGCGCCATTGATCTTGGCCATCCGGCGATACAGGTCAATTTTGTGGCGCAGATCGGGAACGTAGTTTTCGGGCAGGTAAGCTTCGACTGGCAGATCAATATCAACGTCCGCTGACAACTTGGGAGGCAGGTTCTGAACTTGGCGAACGGCATCTTCCAGCAGCTGGCAATACAGTTCATATCCAACCGTGGCGATATGACCGCTCTGTTGACTGCCCAACAAATTGCCGGCACCGCGGATTTCCAGATCTCGCATCGAGATCGCGAAACCGGCCCCCATCTGGCTGAATTCCTCAATTGCCCGCAAGCGTTTTGTCGCCTCGGGCGACAGATGCTTGTGCTGGGCAACGGTTAGAAAACAATAGGCTTGATGTTTGTAGCGTCCAACACGCCCGCGCAGCTGGTGTAAATCGCTCAGCCCATATCGATCGGCGTCGTCGATAAAGATCGTATTGGCGTTGGGAATGTCCAGGCCACTTTCCACGATGGTTGTCGCCAACAGCAGATCAAATTTGTGTTCAATGAAGTCAACCATCACTTGCTCCAAGTCACCCTCGCCCATTTGCCCGTGGCCGATTCCAATCCGTACTTCCGGAACGATCCTCCGCAATTTGTCGGCGACGTCGTGCATATCGCCGATACGGTTATGTACGAAAAAGATCTGACCACCGCGATTCAATTCGCGAATGACGGCACTACGGATCAGCGAATCGTCCCATCGAACGACATTCGTTTCGACCGACCGTCGCTCGGCTGGCGGCGTTTCCAAATTGCTGATGTCGCGGACGCCAACCAACGCCATATGCAAGGTGCGGGGGATGGGCGTGGCCGACAATGTCATCACATCGACATTGCTATGCAGTGTTTTCAGTCGCTCCTTGACCGCAACACCGAAACGTTGTTCTTCGTCTACGACGACCAGGCCTAAGTTGCTGAAGTCGACATCCTGGCTGGCTAATCGATGCGTGCCGACAACGATGTCGACCTTGCCGCTGCGCAGATCTTTAACCGTCTCGCGTTGTTCTGCTTTGGTGCAAAACCGACTCAACTTGGCAATCTCGACAGGAAACTCCGCCATTCTAAGCCGGAAATTGTGAAAATGTTGTTCGGCGAGTACCGTTGTTGGAACTAGCACGGCGACCTGGTACCCACTTGCCACTGCTTTGAATGCCGCTCGCATTGCAACTTCGGTTTTTCCAAAACCAACATCACCGCAGATCAGACGATCCATGGGCTTGATCGATTCCATATCGACTTTGCAGGCGTCAATCGCCGTGATCTGATCGGGGGTTTCCACATAAGGAAAGCTGGCGTCGAATTGTCGTTGCCAGGCGTTGTCGGGATCAAAAATGATGCCTTGGCGAGTGGTCCGCTCGGCTTGCATCTCTAGTAGCTCGACAGCCATGTCGGTAACGGCTGATTCCGCCGCCTTTCTTTGTCGCTGCCACGACTGGCTGCCGATCTTCGCTAGTCTCGGCTGAGTTTTTGTGCCACCGACGTAGCGTTGAACCAGTCCGATGCGCGAGGCTGGTACATAGATTTTTGTTCCGCCATCGAATTCGATGGTCAAATGCTCGAAATGTTGACCGTTCTTTTCGATGTGTTTCAGCCCGCGATACAGACCGATGCCATGCGACAGGTGAACGACCAAGTCTCCGGGATTCAGCTGCATCAAGCTGCCGATTGGCTTGCCCCGTGCGCGGCTTCGGCCTCGGCGAACCGGGCTGCGATGAAACAGCTCAGTGCCCGGTCAATACCAGGACCTCGGCACCGGCTAATCGGAATCCACCGCTGACTTCGGCGACCACCAAATGCAAACGTCCTTCTTGGGCTGCGGATGTTTCGCGACAACAACTCAGCCAATCGTTCGCCATCGGCCGGCGTGTCACCAACCAAGATCACTTCGTGTCCAGCGGCGACCGTGTCGATTCGACTCTTTGTTTCGTCTAGTGAAAGCGCAAACGCATCTGCCGACGACGTTTTCAAATCGATCGTTTCGTCTCGCGCGGCAGTTGCCAGTGTCGTTGCCGTGACGATACGGAATCCTGATAGGGATTCCATCAAATCATCGAAGCTGATCAGATTGGCTTCGTTCGCAGTTCGTCTTGATCAGATCATCTGCCGAACGTTTCGTTTCTTGTGGATCGACTAAGACGACCAATGTGTCTTCCGGAAGGTAATCGGTGATCGGCCCGAGTGGCGATTTTGCTCACTGCGACCCAATGTCAGGCTGGTCGTTGCGTGGATCGTCCACCTCAATCCCGACGGCTGCGATCTCCACATGCGTCATTGATTCGATGCTGCGTTGACTGCCTGGATCAAATCGGCGAATGGATTCAATTTCGTCGCCGAACCATTCGATGCGAATCGGTTGAGGTTGATCGGCCGAATAGATGTCCAGCAGTCCGCCGCGCGTGGCGAACTCGCCAGGCAACTGGACAGCTGTTGTTGCCGAAAATCCCGATTCGGCCAACCAGCGGCGAACTTCCTCTGGTTCGATCTCGTCGCCGACCGACAACCTGCGGGTCGACGCTTCCAGTTTTTCGGGTGTTGGAACCAACTGCATCGCCCCACCGATGAAGGCGGTAACCAACAGTGGTTCGGATGATCTGCCATCGCGTGCGCTCAGCCGCTGTAGGACTTGCAAGCGTTCGGCGAAATCATCATCACTGATCGACGATGCAGATATCTCAGACGCCGACAGAGGTAGCGAGACCGAATCGGCCAAACCAAATGCGATCGCGTCGCCGGCAACAATGTCCGCGTCGGCTGCTTGGGGAAGCAGCATCAAAATATGGGGTGCGGACTTGGCGATGGCGGCCGCCAAAACGCCGCGAACTCCACCCCAGACTCCGGAAAAAGCCAACGACTGACCTGGCCTATGGTTGGCAATGCGCGCACCGATCCCAGCGTTCTCGTCCAGCAGACGAGGCACGTCGACGAGCTTCTCGATTGTCGAGGAGGCTGTGGGTGCCAAGGATCCGTAACCGATGGAGTGGTCGCGAACTACAGAACGTATCTTCAGAGCTGGAAAATGGGAAGCCGAGTCGGCATCTATCCTGATTTACAGGCGGACATTAGAATCAGTAGTCAATGGTTCAGCAGACTCGGCAGACAGCCGAATGGACACTCAGTTGATCTGGCACTGAGATTTTTACGCTGAGCTTGTGAGACAGAATGACTCTGAAACGAATTGATACCGTACGGCCCTGTAGAGGACATGATGACGATTGGATTTGGAATTATCGGCTGCGGAATGATCTCGAATTTTCACGCCCGCGCGATCGCTGACACGGCAGGCGCTGAGTTGATCGGAGTCGCCGACCGAACTTCCAGAACCAGCCGCCAAGTTTGCTGATAGTCACGGTTGCATTGGGTATGAATCGGTCGATGCAATGCTGGCCGATCCGCAAGATCCAGGCCGTATCCGTCTGCACGCCCAGCGGAGCGCACATGGAACCAGCACTGGCCGTTGCTGCCGCCGGCAAACACGTGATCGTTGAAAAACCTCTGGAAGTCACGACCGAACGATGTGATCAAATCATCGACGCGTGCGACAAGGCTGGCGTTCGTTTGGTGGCGATCTTCCAGAGTCGATTTCATGAATCCGCGCGACTGATGAAACAGGCGGTTGATGAGGGTCGGTTTGGAACGATCACCATGGGCGATGCGTACGTGAAGTGGTATCGAAGCCAAGAGTACTACGACAGCGGTGCCTGGCGCGGGACCTGGAAACTGGACGGCGGCGGGGCGCTGATGAACCAGGCGATCCACTCCGTCGATTTGCTGCTGTGGCTGATGGGACCGGTCGCCGAAATCAGCGCCATGACGGCTACGCTGACGCATGAAAGAATCGAAGTCGAAGACGTGGCGATCGCCAATCTGAAATTCAAATCCGGTGCGTTGGGAGTGATCGAAGCAACCACGACTGCCTATCCAGGCGCATTGAAACGAATTGAAATCGCCGGCAGCGAAGGGTCGGCGATTCTCGAGGAAGAAGACATTATCCAGTGGGAATTCGCCAACGAGACTCCGGAAGACGATGCGATTCGTACTCGGATGGCCGGCAAGAATGAAACGGGCGGCGGCGCCTCAGACCCAACCGCGATTGGGCACCACGGTCACACGATGATCTTCAAGAGGCGGTCGCGGCGATCAACGAAAACCGACCCTCGATCTTGGATGGCGTTGAAGGACGGCGAAGCATCGAAGTGATTCGGGCGATCTACGAAAGCGCAGAAACTGGCAAGATCGTTCGCTTCGATTAGCCCTACGAAGCGACTGCCGACACGGGCGACTTCTTTGTCGGCCGGCGAGCGATATCGGTTCCACGCGCCTCGCAACGCCCGCGTCATGGGGGCTTCGATGCGATTGGTGACCAGAATCGAAAGTGAAAACGCAAATGCCAGGGCGACCAGAAAACAGATCTGCGGCGGAATACCACCCTGATCCAAGCAGTTGATCAAGGCACAGCCCAGATTGTTGTGACACAAGTACAACGCGTACGAAATTGTGCTGACGTAAACCAGCGGTCGGAATCGCAACGGGGGTACTTTCCCGTAAGCGCGAAAGGGTGACCAAACCGATGATCAAAGCGGTCGCCAACGGGTTGTGCTTGCCATGATCGATGCTGTGAAAGACACCGACCGCGACCAGAATACCGGCGATGTTCTGCCAGCGTTTTCCAGTATCGGTCTTGATCATGTACAGCAGAAACCCGATCGCAAACAGCGGCACGAAGTCCAGCAGCATCAAACGGCGAATCGAGGTTGCGAACCCGAACCAGGCGGCACCGCCGTTGCTGGCCTCCATCGCATCGAGCGTTGGACAGACGATCAAGGACAGCGCTAACAGAGTTCCCCAGCCGATGAAGTAGCGGCGGAGTGCGCCAATTTTGAATAGTACGACCAGGGTGGCGTAAAACATCATCTCGATCTGCAGCGTCCACATCACCGGATCGACACACTCGTATCCCAGAATCCTGGGGACCAACGTCATGTTCGCCAGAAACTGAGCTGTGCCGATCGTCTCGTACATCGGCGCCAGTCGCAGAATCCAGATGTTGGCGACAATCGCCATCAGGAAGAAAGGTATGATTCGGATCAGTCGCGCAGCCACGAAGTCGGTTGGCTGACCACGTCGCATCAGCGACATGCTGTTGACGAATCCACTGAGGATGAAGAACATTTCGACACCATAGGCGCCGTAGGGCCATTCGAAGCCAAGTGGTGAGCTGTAGCCATATTTGACTGAATAGACATGCGTAAAGTGGAACAGCACCAGATTGATCGCTGCCAAAGCGCAACGCATCTAGTTCTAGGATTCGCGAATGGGGTTTTAGTGCTGGCTCGATCGTCGATGCCATCAATCAATTCCGGGCGTGCGGTTTTGCGGACATGCAGTTCAACTCTTCTTAGGAATGGTATGTCGCCGCTTAAGACCGGCAGCCAAGTCGCCAATCATCGGTGACTTGAACCGCAATCGCCGGACGGCTCGCGCCGATTATGCCGATCCTGTTGATTCCAGGCGGGGATTTTCGCCATCGGGGAACCCCCTTTCATCCAATGGCATGGTCAACGAAACTACCCGTTTCCTTGATTGAGTCACCAGGTTTTGCCATGAAACATGTGATTGTCATCCCTGACGGATGTGCCGACGAGCCGATCGACGCTTTGGGTGGCAGAACGCCTCTGCAAGCGGCGAATCTGCCTGAAATGGACGCGTTGGCGGCACGCGGATCGTTAGCGCTGGCAAACAACACACCCGACCATCTACCAGCGGGTAGCGAAGTGGCCAATTTGTGCCTTCTCGGCTACGACCCGGACGTCTATTTCACGGGTCGGGCGCCCCTGGAAGCAGCTGCGCAGGGGATCGAGCTTGGACCAAACGACTGGGCGGTCCGCTGCAACATGGTCACCATCGACGACCAGATCATGATCGACTTTACAGCCGACCATATCAGCACGGAGGAATCGACCGAGTTGCTGAAGTCAGCACAGGCTGAATTGTTGGGAGCTTCGGACGACGGTTTTGAGTTTGTGCCGGGTGTCAGCTATCGGAATCTGTTGCTGTATCGCGGGCAGGCGGGAAAGCCGGCGCCGTTTTCAGCAGAGACGCGTTCGAGCGCGCCGCACGATCTGACGGACCTGCCTGTGGTCGATGATTTTCCCCGCGGTGCCGGCAGTGATACTCTGGTTCGCCTGATGAACGAATCGGCCGAACTGTTCTCGCGCCATCCGGTCAATGCTGCTCGCATCGCGGCCGGGAAGCGACCGGCTACCAACGTTTGGCTCTGGGGACTTGGTGGGGCTCCGAACATGCCTTCTTTCCATGATCGATTCGGTGTGCAAGGTGTCATGATTACCGCCGTCGACTTATTGCGTGGCATCGCGGCGTTGGTTGGCTGGCCGCGGATCGAAGTTGAGGGAGCAACGGGCTACTTGGACACGGACTATGCGGCCAAAGGGCGGGCCGCGGTCGAGGCGTTGGACCAGTACGATGTCGTCTGTGTTCACATCGAAGCGCCCGATGAAGCGTCACACGAAGGCCGTCATGATGCCAAAATCGAAGCCCTGGAACAGATTGATCAACACATTGTCGGCCCGCTGGTTGCACGGCTGGAAACCGGCGGCGACTATCGTGTACTGGTGACTCCAGATCACCCCACGAGCTGTCGTACGAAGAAACATTCACACGGTATGGTTCCACTGGTGATGGCCGGAAGCGGTATCGATCCGGATGACCAAACGACCTACGACGAAGTCGCAGCGAAAGCCAGCGGTAGAAGATTCGACAAAGGCTGGGACTTGATGGACGCCTTCATTCAATCATCCAAGTGATTCTTCTCTCTAGCCCATCGGCATCGGTCGCGGCCTAATGGGGCTCTGTCTCCGGCCCGCGAGCCGGACCTCGGCTAGCGGGAGAGGTGGCACCAGCCACTTTCAATTCTTTAGCTTCACCCTTCAAACTTCACACTATTTTCCTATGTCTCTGATCGTGCAGAAATTTGGCGGCACCAGCGTCGCCGACGTTAACAAAATCAAATCGGCTGCGGAGAAAGCGATCAAGGCGCAAGGCCAGTGGACATCGCGTAGTGATGGTGGTCAGCGCAATGGGTAAGAATACCGACACGTTGCTGGAATTGGCACGCGGCATCAGTCCGAATCCGCCGGCTCGCGAAATGGATATGTTGTTAAGTACCGGCGAACAAGTCAGCGTGGCCCTGGTTGCGATGGCAATCCACGAACTTGGTTCCAAAGCGGTTAGCCTAACCGGCGGTCAAATCGGCATGAAGACCGACAACAGCTTCAGCAAAGCTCGGATCCAATCGATATCGACCGAAAGAATCGAGCAGTTGTTGGATGATGGCAACATCGTTGTCGCAGCCGGCTTTCAGGGCATCGACGACGATCTGAACATTACAACGCTGGGTCGTGGCGGCAGCGACACAACGGCCGTAGCCTTGGCGGCCGTGTTGGGTGCTGATGCTTGCGAAATCTATACCGACGTTGATGGGGTCTATACCACTGACCCACGAAAACTAGAGGCTGCTAGACGCATCGATGTCGTGAGCTATGACGAAATGCTTGAGCTGGCCAGCTTGGGCGCTGGTGTTATGCATAGTCGATCCATCGAGTTCGCCAAAAAGTTTGGCGTACCGATCCATGTTCGTAGTAGTTTTAGTGGCGATTCGGGGTCGATGATCGTCACAGAAAACGAATCGGCTACGCAACCGGTCAGTGGTGCCGCGATGACGCCCGACGAAGCTCGAGTCACGGTGCTTGGTGTTCCTGACGTGCCCGGCAAGACGAGGCAAATTTTTTCGGCGATCGCGGAACGTAAGATCGCCGTCGACATGGTCGTGCAAAATGCGGGCGCCGATGGACGTGCCGATGTTTCATTCACCGTTCCTAATGGTGAGCTGAAGCCTACCTTGGAAGCCGTGGCGTCGATCCTGGCGTCGATCGGCGCGATCGGAATCACTCATGACGATCAAGTATCGAAAGTCTCGGTCGTTGGATCGAACATGGCAAAGCAAACGGGTGTCGCCTCACAAATGTTCCGTGCCCTTGCCGATGCGGGCGTGAACATTCAGATGATCACAACCAGTGAAATAAAAATCTCCGCGTTGGTCGCTAAATCGCAATCCACCGATGCTCTGGCCGCCGTACATCAGGCCTTCTTGCTGCATCGAAAACCTGCGGATGCAAAGACTTGGGATCAGATTCAAGCAGAACGCGCGGGGAAGGCGGACGTCGAGGAACTGGTCAGCCGACTGCGTGACGATCAACTAGAGGCTCTGACTCTGACCGGAATATCGGTCACCGAAGGCCAAGCTCGAGTCACGCTTCGTGGCGTCCCGGATCGACCCGGGATCGCAGCCGATATGTTTGAAACCATCGGGAAGGCAAACATATTTGTTGACATGATTGTTCAAGGCTACGATGGCGAAGACGGATCAACCAGCGTTAGCTTTACCGTCGGCGAAGCTGATTTGGAACGCAGTTTGGACGTCGCGAATGAGATTTGCGAGACTCATGGGATGCGCGACGTACAGGGCGCCGGAAAGATTGCCAAGATCACTGTCAGCGGCATTGGGCTTCGTAGCCATACACATGTAGCCACCGCGATGTTCAAAAAGCTTGCCGAAGCGGAAATCAATATTGAAATGATCAGCACCAGTGAACTTCAAGTCAATGCAGTGATCGCTGCTGAAAAACTAGCAGTGGCGACGAAGGGTCTAGAGAAAGTGTTCGCTGAATCGCTCTGAAGCAATTTCTCTGTGTTTGCGGTGCTTCCGTACGAATGAACTCATTCAACGGTACGCCACTGTTCTTTTCCGACGGGAGCATCAGTGATTGTTGAACTCGGTTTTCAATCCCTATGTTGAAAAATCGCACGCTGCCGTTGGCCACAACCATGTTGACACCGCCGATTTGCAAGAGGATGTCTGAGCACAGCAGAGGGACATTTTCATGCACGGTTTCGCAAGAGATCATTCAGGAACCGAATCGCCGCATTCGCCTCGCGCAGGTTGATCGTCGCACGGAGTCTAACGTGGAACTGAACAGCACCGCGACAATCGAGCTCAGTATGCTAATGATCGCGATAACCACCACGACTCTGGCCAATGTGCAGGCGTAAAGATTTCGACAGTTACTCAGGCGTCAGTAATTCGGCAAACTCGCGAACGACCGGTCGATTGGTCAGACGTTGATTCACGTGCGGCCGAGCACTTAGCAGTGTCGCCTGAGCCTCTTCCATCGTCAGTCCCCGGTACTTCATTAGCCAGCAAATCGCTACGGTCGCACTGCGCGCACGACCCGCCTTGCAGTGGATGTAGACCGTCTTACCTGACTGAGCATGCTGCTGAGTAAACTCGACAGCACGTTGGACGTCGGCGAGTTTTGGATGTGTGAAGTCCGTTGTTGGAATCCGAAGTTGTTCAATCTGGAATTTCCTGTATTCCACGATCGGGCCCTCGTATTCCTCACATGTGTTTACGACTGCCCGCACTCCGTCGGCATGCATCTCGGCGACAAACGAACCGAACGGATAGGCACCAACGATCACGTGTGGATCGATTCGATCCCACCAGTTACGTACGCCCAGCGAGCGACCCAGCAGATAATTCCAACCAAGCGTCGGGTAAAAAACAGATTGTGCGTAGAGTCTCCGTAGCATCTTGTTCCTTCAATTCACTACAAAGTTCAAGATGCGAACCGCGTGACCCTGGCTAGACTCATTTTTGGATTCGGCAATCCGCAGTACAAGTTGATGATCGCCCGATGCCAAATCGGCATGCAACATTACTGTTCGTGGATAGTGCAATCCGCGACTGAAGTGATGAAACAGATCGGCTTGCTGAAATGGTTGGCCATCGATCGAGTACTCGATCGTTCCAGCGTCGGGTCCGGCGAGAACGTACATTCCGATCGCCGTTCCCTGAAAGTCCAGTCGCAGTTCCGCACCGACCTGCGGCGCAAACAGGAATTGGTCTTCGGCAAAGCGTGCTCGTAGACTCCCCGGAATTTTCTTCCAAAGCGGTTTGCCAATTGCCCAATTCGAATCGGTTGTCGCCTTTTCGAGTGCAAGCAAACGGCCCGCCGAGTAGCTGTTTGAATCGATTGGTTTCGGCAGCGGATGTTCGGCGTGCGCTCGTGGCGGCGCGGACCAAGCAGTGGTCAGTAAATCTTCGATCAAGTCAGCAGCAAGCCTGTTCCCCGCTTGGATGGGATGTGTACCACCATATTCCTTCCACGTCAGCCTTCCGGCGGCGATTTGTTCAGCAACCTCCTTCGCCAGATCGACGGTTGCGACACCGTAGTGCCGGGCGACTTTTTCGTCGGCGCTTGTCGTCAGCGGGATCTCGCCATCGGTAAGTTGCTTCAGCATGCGGTCGTTGACGAAATAGGTGATGACGATGTCAATCTCCGGATTCTGCTTGCGGGCCTGCCGAATGATGCCTTCCATGCCGCGAATGCAATCGCGTCTAGCGTGATTGGCGTCCTGGTCATCGTTGACCGCGAATTCGACAAATAGCAAATCAGGATCTTGATTCAACACATCGCGGGTTAGGCGAAAAGCGCCGGTGGTCGAGCAGGTTGACGATATGCCAGCGTTGACAAATTTAAACTGAGTTTCTGGAAACCGATCAACCAAAAACTTTTCCACCATTCCACTATGTCCGTGATCGCCCATCTCAGTAATGGATCCGCCAATGAAGGCAACGGTTCCTTGATTGTCCCGTTCGAATTTGGTTCGGGCGTGGTCAAGGTGACTACGAAGGTGAACGTTGTCCGACTTAGGAATTTTCATCCCCGGTTCGTTCTGCAGGTAGTTCAGTGATTTTAGGAACTGGTGCAGTCGATGAACGGTTAGACGAAACGATTCGCCTGGTTGACCCTCACGGCCGTAATTAAAGAATCCATGGCCCGAGCCTTGATAAGTTGCCAAGTCGCATCGATTTCCGACGGCGGTGGCCAAAGTCGCGTATTGCTGAACCGTTTCATAGGGAACGGTCGTGTCTTGATCACCGTGAAAAATGATGGTTGGCGGTAACCCGGCACGAACATGATGAATTGGCGAGATCTGTTTCGGGTCAATGCCGGTTCGTTTCTCAAGTCCCTGTAGTCGTTTGCTATCGGCGTCCATACCGGCGATGGGAGCCAGCACCATCGCCGGATTGAACAATGCCAGCGCATTCGGAACGCTACTGATGTCGGTCGATTCGGTCTCGTCATCCAGGCCTGGAATCACGCCGGTGCAGGCGGCGACGTGTCCACCCGCTGACCCGCCAGCGGCAACGATCTGATCGGGATCAATCCCCAGACGCGCGGCATTGCGGCGGACCCAGCGGATCGCTGATTTCCCATCCTGAACGCACTGGATCGCCAGTGTTCCATGGCGACTGAGGACTCGATAGTCGGCCGTGATGGCGACCATGCCTTGATCGGCCAAATAACGGCATTGGTGTTCAAATTGGCCGGGCGTCCCGCCGCGCCAGCCGCCGCCAAAAAAGAACACGATTGCCGGGCGGGAATCGCTTGCCCGGTGATCTGCCGGTTCAAAGATCCATAGTTTCAATTCAACGTCGCCAACGCTCTTGTAGACCTCCGCGCGGCGCCTGGCATTTCCGGTGGGTACTGTCGGTTCTGCGTTAGGCCAAGGGAACCTTGAAAGAGACCAATACAAACGATCAAGGTTTGAATGATGGGGCGCCGATTCATGATGCCGTGGTTGCAGACGGGGTAGCGACTTGCGTTTCGGTTTTGATTGTATCCGCCTTTTGAAGTGGTACCAGCAAGTCAGCTCGCTTGGACCTGACCGATCGTTCCGTTTCGTATCGCATGCGGGATTCCTGGCGTTCCGCTTTGACGTATTGATCGTACTGTTCACCCGATAAGACACGAACCGACTTGTCCAGCAAATCCGGGTCGTAACTGAGACCTGGGTATTGCTTGGCAACAGAGAACTGATCAAGCGGAGTCTTTCGAGCTTGTAACGCTTTGAGCCGTTTCTCGATCTCGCGATCGGCAATCTGTCGCTCGATTCCCTTGGGTTTCTTCTTCTTGGCTTGTCCAAACGGATTGTAGTCGTCGTCGGGCCCAGTCATCTTGTCCCACCAACTGGGGTCTTTGCCAAAGATGCTGGTCACGATTCGGTCGCAACGGTTTTGCAAATGTGCCGACACGGCGCGACTGCGTTTGAAGACGGACGTTGGTACCAGCCAAGAATCCCAAATGCTCTTCGATTCATTCGCAATGAACTGAATTCCAGCGACCAAGTCATATAGCAACGTCAGGTTCGCTGGATTCTCTTCCATCTGTTCAAAAGTGACCCCGTAGTTCAGTGAACGCTCGGCCAAGTAATTTAGCTTTGGCATCAACGCTCTGACGCCTGTTGGCCCCCAAGTCTTTGCCTCACGAGCCACTTTTTGTTCATTGTAAATGTCGGCCAAGATTGCATTGACTAGCGACGCGCCGATCTTTTGAACCTCTTCGTCGGTCAGGGGGCGGTCAACATAACGCTCGCGAAACCGGGGAAAGACTCGTTCGCTAACCAAGCGAATGAATCGATCGACTTTGTCCTCGAATTTCAGAGCTAGAAACATGCCATGTTTGTTGGCGTCGCTCTCGATAAAGTCGCGATCGATAGCATCAATGCTGTCTACTTCAAACAAGACAGCCGATCCTTTCGTCGAATCCAGCGTTCGCCGGGCTTCCAGTGTGCCAACTTTCCGCCGGCGAAAGAAACCCCACGAGGTGTCGGTGTCTCCCGTGTCGTAGCGATGGACAATCACCCAGCGGTGCAGCGGATCATCTCGTTGCAGTTTCTTTGCCAGTCGATTCGCCTCTTCTGCAAGCCACTGTTGCTTGGGCTGAAACAAAAGCGTGCGTTTGTTGATATCGAATTCGTGAACTGCACCAAGTGATACGTCGGCAAATTCATCGGCGGTGCTGGTTGCCCCGCCGACTACCGCTTGGTTGCGCTCGACATACTTGTTCCAACGCGAAACAGCACGCAGAAAGTCTTTCTGCGTTTTTAACTGACTTGGGGATTTGCCGTCATCGACGGGAATCAATGATTTTTGCAGCGCATCAGCGCCCCCTGTTCGCGAGTCGCCGACAATGTAGAAGCAAATATCGAAGTCGGCAGCGGCACGGATGAACTGTGCCTTGGCCAATTGTTGGAATGCAACCGTCGTTCCAGTGGGCGTCTGATAGTAATTGTTGGGCACAATGATCGTCATTCCTCGCCACTGTTCCAGTAGCGATTTGTCTTTGTTCACTGCGCGAGCCAGGTCCAGAAAGCCATAGTAAGAAACATCCCAAACATCCAAGCTGCTGCCGAAATAGTCGGCCAACTGGGTCCAGTTGTCGATGTCGTTTAGCGTCGTCTTTTGGTTGGCGATCAACAGAAATCGCGAACCTTCCTCGCGGTGGTATCGCTCCGAGACGCGGATAAAGGTTCTTCGATAGTCGACGCAGCGGTATTCGTCACTGGCTAAGCTCGATTTTGGACGCTGGAGATCCAGGTCGGCACCGATCACAAAACCCTGATAAGCAACGACATCGGAATGATCTTTGACCCCGATCCTGGTTTCAAAAACCTGGGTTTCGCCGGGACTCAGATCTTGGATTGGTTTCACAAAGGGTGCCCGAACAAGGTCGAATGGTCGTTCGTCGATTCCAAAGAATAATAGCTGTTCAGGGTCAACGTCGCCTCCAAGCAGCTTGATGCTAGAGCGGGCAGCCCGTAACAGATACTGCTGACCAAAAGTCTCTTGGCTCCGATTGGTAACTGCCCAGATTACTCGAGTCGATTCCCCGGGTGCGATGCTATTGAGCGAAGTGATCGCCTTCAGCTCGACAGGAAACTGCAGACGGATCAGCTGGCTATTTTCAAACTGGCGAAACGGTCGACCAATTCCACTTTCCATCGTCGCCGTGGGGCTCACCGGTTGCTGGAGCCGAAAGGATCGTTTGCGAGGTGAATCGACAACATGATCGCCGAGACGAACTCGCAAACCCTGATTGCTGAAGGTGAACGTTTCGCCTGGATCGAGTGAGCGTGGCAGCACAAGATCGACACCATCATGAATCAGCCAGCGATCCGATTCGATCGAAATGCGAATCGTAAAGTTGTCGGGTGTTGGCATTCCGCCGGTGTTTTGCACGACGACGTTGTCAATCGAAACCAAGCTGTCCGGTTCCAGAATAACGTACTCTCGAGCGACATCGAAATCGATCAGTTCCAGGTCATAGGGCGAAGCATACTCATCCTGGGAGCCATCGGGAGCAACAACGATGATGCGAAGTAGTCCGCAATTGCCGGGGGCTCCGTCTCTGGCACGATAGTTCGAACTAGCGCCGTGACGCCCTGGATGGCCATCGGAACCGCCAGGATTGTGGTGGTGATGAACTCGCGTACGAGTGTTTCCTTTCGAATCCGTGTAGGTAGAGGTTGTTGTCCAATGACAGGCACTGCCCCCTCTACCGCCCTTTCCTCCTTCACCGCCAACGCCAGCTTCGCCTGCAAATCCGATTTCGCCGCCGCGCAAGTCGCCCTTGAGCAGCATCAACAAACCTTGTTCCGATTGTGAAACTTGGATGGTTGCGTCACCTCCGTTGCCGCCGTCAGATCCATCGGTCGGGTTGCCGGCGTTACCTCCGTGACCGCCATTCCCACCATCGGTGCCCCACGAAAAACGAGTTGCATCGCGACCTCGCTTGCCGTCGCTGCCCGGTTGGCCGTCGCCGCCGCGTCCACCGTTGCCACCCTTGCCACCAGCCGCATCGATAAAGATATAGCCGGCTTCATCGATGCGATGTTTTCGTCGATTAGCGAACCATATTTCTGCGGGCTGTCTAGTTTTCCCACTAGGCGAATTTCGCCACGATCGGGGTCTTGGAAAAGGAGCTGACCGTGGAATGAACCGGCCGATTCACCTTGTGCTGCACGTGTCGCGTCGCCACCGCGCTGCCCCGATTTTCCATGGCCCAGGGGCGGTGCGTGAAAACTTTGGCCGTCAACACCGTCAGCTCCATCGGCACCGCGAGCTGGACCAAAGAAATGAGTTCGATTTCACCGACCGATGCAAAGGACCCAGCATCGCTGGGGTGTCGATCACCGGCGGTTGTTGCGAAAAGTCTGGGCAAAGCCGATTGCCTCTGATGATGAATAGAAAACCAAAATCATATCACATGGCAGCGCGATGAATTCGTACTGAAGGGACGATTCGGTAGAGGCTGACCTATTCGTTTCCGTACTGGTCAATCAGTGATTCGGGAACACGTTGAGCGGTCCCATTGCGATCGATGACGGCGAGAGTAACGGTTGCCTCAACCAATGATGTATCGTCGCGAGTGATGGAATATTCGTGAATGATCTTACCAGCGGTGACTTTCTCGATCCGCGTCTTAACCTGGATCACTTCGTCGTACCTTGCTGGGCTGCGGTACCGGCAATCAACCCTGACCACCACCACGAACTGGCCAGCTTCTTCCATCTCGCGATAGCAGCCACCGGAGGCTCTCAACAACTCAGTACGGCCGATTTCGAAGTATCGCAGGTAGTTCGAATGGTGGACAAAGCCCATCGGATCGACCTCGTCATACCGCACACGCAAAGTCGTGCTATGTTCTCGCATCCGTTTCTACCCTGGTTCCGGTTCCAGTTTTTGATTCAACTGGAATCTCTATTCGTTCCCGTCACATCGCGGGCGACGGCAAAGATTGTATTCTCTTCAGGAATCGATTTCGCCGTCCATTCAAAGGTATGGTATTTTCCGTTGATGTCGAGATATCTGTTTTGGAAACGAACCACAGGCTTACCCGCGCCCAGTACTTCGAAGGCTTGGGTGGTCTTTTCAATGTCAGCTGGATGTACAAACGATTCGATTGGACGCGATAACATCTCGCTCTTGGTGTAGCCCAATACGCGAGAGAAGTTTGAATTGACGCGATGGAAATAGCCTTCTAGGCCAGCGATACAGAACATATCCATGCTCAGGTCGAAGAATCGTTCTAGGTCCGATTGCGCGTACTCGGTAGCAGATTCAAGATGTGCTGTTATTTCATAGGCGACTTCGCCCGCATGGTTCGGACGATCATCAGGATCGGCGGACAAGCATTCTTTGGCCAGGTTGACCAATTCGACGTCTCCATCGCAGTTGTCAAGGGCCGCCATCGCTTCGTCGTGTCTTGCCCAGGCGGCGCGCGTACATACTTGTTGAAGATTTTGCCCCCTAAAGGGAGGTTGTCCAGTCAACAATTCACATAGCATCCCGCCCAGACCAAAGACGTCAGAACGCATGTCTACCAGATCGTCGCGTGCCTGCTCCGGAGACATATAGGACGGCGTTCCATTGATGCTTCCGCCTTGTGAAATGGCGGCCTCGTAGTCGAAGGTGAAAGCCGAGTCGCCGTCGATTGGTATACAGGAAATCTGTTGATCACCCCAGCGGCAGGACAATCCCCAATCCATCACGTGCACTTCACCAAACTGACCAACCATCACATTGGACGGCTTGATGTCCATGTGGATGACACCCTGCGAATGTGAGTATGCGATGGTGTCGCAAACCTTTTCGAAGACCTTTAGGCACCTGTACCTTTCCAGCGGATTGTGTGGGGCGAGCTTGATCAAACTTGAAAAAGTTTCGCCTTGGACCAGCTTCATCGCAAAATAGGGCCGTCCGTCCGCACAACATCCGACGTCGTACACTGGCACGACCCCGGGATGCTGTAATTGGCCAGTAATCTGTGCCTCGGCAACAAACCGATCCTTGAACGCCGAGTTCTGCCGCAGCTTTCGCATCAATAACTTGATCGCTACGTCGCGATTCAAGTTGCGATCACGAGCCTTCAAAATCAGCCCCATGCCACCTCGGGCAATCTCCCGCTCAACCGTATAGCGGCCGAGCTCAGACAGATAGTCTGAGACTTCGAATTCGCCCTCGTCATGATCTATCGCCTGGCCAGCCAAAATGGTCGGCGCCGTTTGGTCTTGAACACCTTGGGCCGAGTCCGCTTCGGCAAACAGCGGTTCGTCAACGTGGCCCAAGTTTGATCTGGGCGGCCGAAGAGCCGTTGTTTGCTGGTTAGGATGCAAGTGTTGACGCCGCACAGCCACGCTCCCGATAGGCTCTGACACTGGTCAGTCCGTGACAAATCAGCTGGCATTCTAACAAGTTCGATACCCCTCTGAGAAGCAATATTGCAGTAGCTCTGCAGGATAATCGTCGGTTTTCGTTTAGCCCTATTCCGCTGCCAGCAATTGGGCAACCGCCAGGTTGATCTTTCTGACCGTATCGTCGCTGCCACCGACAAAAACGTGTGCAACCTTTCCTGAGGAGTCAACGATCACCGTCTGTGGAATGGCGCGTAGCTTCATAATCTTTTGACACCGACCCGTCAGAGTCAAGCGCTACCACCATTTGAATTCCTAGACGATCGATCGTATCGCGGACCACTTCGCGACGTTCTTCTACGTTGACCCCGACCAAGAGAACTCTGGTCGGGTCGAAGTCAGCGACCGCCCTGGTCAGCAGCGGCATCGTTTTCATACAAGGCGCGCACCAACTGGCCCAAAAATCTATGATCACAACTTGACCGCGATGTTCTGACAGCTTGAAAGCACCACCGTCGAGTCGCTCCAACAGGAACTCAGGTGCCTGGTTGCCTAGCAGGGAAGAATCGCCAAGCGAGCTGTCGCTGCCAGCGGTTCCCTGCATGATCAACGGCAGCGTGGCTGGCGACAATTTCCACGACGAGTAGACCGACTGAGCGGCCTCCTGGCTAATCTGATTCCCCAAGGCGATTTGCCTGACCTTCTCGAGTTCAGCAGTACAGGAACCGAGAATATCGCTGGTCCCGCGGACACTCACATCGCTCGATCCCGTGGGCACAAAGGTCAGCCGTTTACCATCTCGCCATAAGACTTGCACTCTTCCTTCGTAACGGTTGTCGGTAGCGTCTACCGATTCGGCATCGTCGGGATGCAGCCAGATAACGTGCGTGACACGCTCGCGCGGAATCTCGATCTCTTCGAACTGCACTTCAACGACAATGTTTTGCTCATCAGCTCGAATCAACCGACAGCGCAAAAGGTCTCCGTCTGACGAGCAAAGCAGGTGCGTTGGCGGAGAAGATTTCTGTAGCCTGGGAAGGGTCAACAGACGCTGACGTTTGGACTCGCTCACTTCGGGCAAAGTAGCTTTGCTAACAAATTCGATCGCTTTGATATCGGCGTGTGCGACAAGCGTGTTGTCTTCCGCAGTCGTTGACAGAAATACCCCCGCTTCAACGATCGACTCAAGTCGGCATGCAATGATATCGCCACTATGTAAATGGACAACGTGTTGGTCGCGTCGTGCGCGACGCGCTTCGACACGATCGACGCTATCCAAAAACAGCTGCCCAAAGTTTTTGCCATCCTGCCGGCGTAGTCTGGGCGTCGCGGAAGCAACGCGTCCACTTCGGACGCTGCGTACCAGACGATGATTGGTCTCATAGACGATTCGTCCGGCTAGGTCAGGTTGCAATCGACTAGCCGAGCGACTCGCTACGGGTTGCCAGTGAATCGCAGACAAACCAGGTTCCAAGCTGGCTGGCTTGGGCGCTTCTTCAACAACTTTGTCAGCAGGCTCCAGCCGGGATCCTGTAACCCAGCCCAAATGTGTTCGCCCTCGCGATTCAAACCTGCCAATTCGGTGCCCATCTAGCTCTTTGCCGATCCGCAGATCCCGTTGGGGTTGGTCCTGATGCCCTTCGGTTATGACGAGGCCACGAACCTGATCTTGGGGGACACGGATAGGTTCCCTGAACTTACTATCCGCGATCTTCCAACTCTTTGCGTCCACTGCGGCGATCGATCCCGATATTTGAACCCCACCGCAAAGGCGTAAGACAGCTTGTGGTTGACCGCCGTGGTTCGATTCGGTTGCGAAGTGGGCGGAAACCACCTTGGCAAGTTTGACTTTCCTTGCGTCTTCTCCGGTTCCAAGAATCAGTCCGTCTGAATCGGGATCAAACCTGTCAATGGTTTCCAAAACGCTGCTTCCATCTGTCAAGTTGATTTGCATTCCAGCTTTCGAATCGGCGTCTGGCAGCGTTCCGAGCCAAGGCGAGACGCGTAGCCGTAGCAGCTTTAGCTTGGTGCCGCGATTGATAATGCGAATTCCGCGGCCCACGTTCGCGCTGGTCTGACTGGAGAGCTTGCCGACGAATTGTCCATCGGAAGAAAACAAATGCATCTTGCCAGCGGGCTGATCCAGGTAGGCGATCAATCGAATGCCAACGCGATCGCTCAGATCGGCTACTCGTTTCAGGTATGCGTGATCTTTCCCCTCACGTACGATGGCCAGCTGTTTTTGAACCGTTTCCAGCCGCCATCCATCGATACCGGTGTCGCTTGCAGCGTCTGGGTTCGTGCCGATGGCAACCACAAAATCGGCTGCGGCTGACCAACCCAATTCCAAATCAATCACCGCTCGCGGGGGCAGGTCAAAGTCACGGTTCAGAGCTGCACCAACCTGATCGGCTACCAAAACCTCGCCCTCTTCGAACCAGCCTGCGGTACTCCACTCCGTCTTGTTCCAGTCATTCAAGGGAGTGCCAAAGCTCACGAGCGAATGTCCACGCGACTCAATGCGGTGGATGTTTGTGATCGCATTGGGCTGCATGTCTAACAAACCCAAGCTCTCCGACTCAATCAAGACGCGGTTTTGATCCCAGTAGCGGATGTTACCGGCAATCACATCACCATCGGCACATTGAACGATGAATTGTCCGGCCGGTTTGTGTTTCGATTCAGTCGAAAATCGAACGGATTTGATGGCACCAACTTCAAACGTGAAGGGTTCCAAAAAATCGTCTGAGTGCCACCGAATCAGATCAGCCGAATCGCTTGCACAGAGGCGACCCGCAAAAGTGTCGCCGTTGACCAGCGTCAAAATTCCGGACGCGGATCCGGTATCGTCAGCACCTGCCGAATCGATTGGCAGCACTGCCAAGACGATCAGTACCACCAGCGGAGTTCGAAGATTTAACACACGCTACCGTTCGTAAATGGGAAGGAAACGGTAGTTCACGGCTAACGCAAGCAAGGAAAGAGTGGTTCCTACATATCGGCCTTGCGCTCCATCGAAGCTGCCGTCGTCGGCTTGTTCGGACTTTAGCTTGCGAATCACCATTGCGTTCCACTTTCGATAGGCCTCCACGTCTCCTTGGAATAGAGCCTGAGCCTGATAGTAATATTGGTATTCGACTCCTCCATGGCCCGGGTTACCGCCGGTCAATTTCTGCTTTAGGTAGTCAGTCGCGTCGTTGAATTGCTTTAGATCTTTCCGGCGGGCGACGGAGAACACCAATGAAGCGATCGCCACCCGGGCGACGGAATCATTGTGACCGCCAGTACTTTGCGAGTACGCCACTTGTCCCGAAGGCGCCGTCATTTGAACAAAATACGCGATCGCTTGGTCGATCGATTCATCGGGTACTTCGATTCCAGCATTGCGTGCCGCCAATAATCCCATCAGGACCGCACCGGCGACGGATGTGTCGGCGTCGCTACCACCCGGATTGTATCGCCAAGCACCGTGGGGATTCGCCTGTTGCGAAGTGATTGCCGCGCGAACCGCAAGTTCTAGAGACTGACCGACGTTGGGTTGCGAGTCAGCGTCGGAATCTGCCCACAAATTCCGATCGTTGACCATCCCATAAGCCTCGGCCAGCGACAGCATGGCAAATCCATGATGGTACATGCTGGGACCAAAGTAACCGGTCGTTTTGTTCTGAGACTTGATCATGGAACGTATCCCACGACGAACATTCGATGAGTACACGCCGAAATTCGGATCCTCGCCAGACGCTAGAAAACACATCACAGCCATCCCGGTCACACCGGGACCTTGATGATTGCTTGGCCAGGACCCGTCTGGTCGCTGACCGGAGATTAGAAACTGTAAACCGCGATCGTACATATCACGAACATCACGTGGTACGACTTCGCCGCTACGTATTTCAACAAGCTGGGCATGCACGGGAGTGGCGATGAATAAAGCGAACAGCGAGACGATCGTCGCGACGCGCATGCAAACTTTACAACGATGGTTCATGGGCGCACCTGAATTACATTGACCGGTCCATCAAGCCGCTGACGCAGCTGAGGAATCCCAAGCCGTTGATGCGGTTCTTGCATTTGGTAGAGGCGCTGAAACATCGCGATTTCTCGCTCGTTCAGAATCGCTTCCAGCTCAGATTCGACGTCAATTAGCCGCCGGATCACCGTGTTGATATAGTTTCGGCTATTGCCGTAGAACTCTGGAGGGACCGTCGCGGTCAACAGCAAATCAATCACTTCGTCGCGAACAGATTTGACGGCTGGCGACGACGTATCTGCGGAGCTTTCATTGGCTTGTCGCTCCAATCGTTCTAATGGATTGACGACTGCGCCGGGCCGCACGACTTCGCGGTTGACGGCGTTTCGCAACACTTGTTTAAGCGTCTGGTCGATCTTCATCGCATAACGCGTTTTCGCGTACTCAAGGTAGGCTTGCTGAACTTTAGCGACCGACTCGTGGTCCATCGCGCCACTGAGTGTCTTCTGGTATAGCGATGATTCGCCGTTTAGCCCGGAGACCATTTGGTTCACATATGGATTCGATTCGATGTAGACTTCCTTGACACGCTCCTGCCATTCTTTTGGAGTCACATCACCGAAGTGGAACTGTCGTTTCATCGCTTCGTACCGTACGAAATAGCGATGAATATCGATCTGTCCGGCCGTCAGCAAATCCGAACGCTGATCATCCGTCAGCCCGATTGTTTCGTCGGCCAGTTCGATTCGCTTGTCAAGCAACTCTTGGCACCGGCGCCGCGTCATCGCGGCCGTCAATTGTCCAAAACAGGTTCGGTCGAACCAGGATTCAGAAAACTGAACCTTGCGACCGCCACTCCGCAACGCTGGATCTGCGGCGTCAGCAAAGTTTGAATCACTAGCGAGCACCACAACCAAGACGAAGCTCAGAAACGCTATTCGGCTGGCAAATACAATCCAATGCACTACCTGTCACCCCGCCAGGATTCCAGTTGATTGAAGTACGCATCCAAGCCACTGCGATACTCTTCCGGCAACGACATGCCACCAACCCCAACGGCTTGTGTTGCTGACATTTCTTCACGGAATTCTTTGGCGTTGACACCTGTGCCAACCAGCGCCAATGCCGGGGTATCGGTTTCGCCTTTTCCGCCTCCACCTGGCGCAGCGCCACCGCCTCCGCCACTGGGGCTAAAGCGTTTGGACTCTAGCAGTAATTCAATGATCTCGGTTTCAGCGGCGATTGCGTTGGGGCCAGTGTCGGGCTTGCGAAGAATTTCAATGGTTTCGATCATGATTCCGGAAACCTTGGACAACATGCCGATCTCTTTGCCAAAATCTGCTTGCGCGTTGGGCAAAGTCGCGGATTTGATCAACAACTTTGTCCGTACGCTGCTGAAGTTCGTCCTGCCGCTTCCACAATCGATCAGCGGTTTCCATGTGATCGGTGTGCGAAACCGCTGGCCGCGCCTGCTCGGCAACCCGGGTTTGTTCGCGAAGATTGACCTCTGCTTCCAACAGCTTTAGGACTTCCAGGACAACGGCGGGCGGCATGCTGCCTTTGGCTTTTCCACCCGGGCTTTCACCTCCTTCACTAGCCCCGACCAAATCTTCGGCCCAGCGGTCGAACGTGTCACTCCAATATTCGGCCTGCGATATCGACAAGCCGTTCTCTTTGCGCAATTCATCGCTCAGCAAACGTAGTTCCGCTGTGACATCCGAATCGCGCATCTGATCCAAGACACGTCGAAATCCCTGGATTCGGCTTCGCTGATAGTAGGCGTCCATGTCGTCCATGATGTGTGACGTCTTTTCGCTGCTTTCGGTTTCCACCGCAGCTAAAGACTGGAAAGCTTCGGCAGCCACCCTCTTTCTTGCGGTCGGAAACACCAAAAGAATCGGACGCTAAAAGCGCGAGGCGGGCGGCCACCTGTTGCTGTCGTCGCGAGGCTGCCTTCAGTCGTTTGACAATGGTACTGCCCTCTAGATTCGCCAACACCTCATTCAGTTCGTCCGCGATCTTGTCAAATTCGGCCAACAAGTTCTGCTGTTCCTTGACCGCTTGCTTGATTTTTTCCTTTGGTGATTCGGATTTACTACCCGGCTTGGGGCTGGCTGGAGTCGCCAGCATTGTGCTGGGCAGTGTCAAACGCGACGGCTGTTGCTGGCTATCCGAGGGGTCGCTCGGTTTGTCAGCGTTCAAATCGTTTTGCGACGATTCAACGTCAGAGATGGTTGGCGCATTTTGATTGGGTTGCTTGTCTTGCGGCTGCGATTTTGAATCACCGGCACCTTGTTGCGTCAAGCGGTTTTGTCCGGCGGCTCGCTTTTGTTCGGAGTCGGCCGTCGCGGAAGTCTTTGGTTTGTCAGCGGTGCTCTGAGGCTGCTTGTTGGAGCAATTCGGCAACCGATGGCATTCGGCTATCCGATATTTGCTTGAGCGTCTGAATCATCTGGGCCCACTTGTCTAGGTGTTCCACACCAATCTCGGGGTTTCGCATCGCTTCCTTCAAAAGCGTTTCACCATTGCGAACAAGCGAGGCCAGCTGGTTTCCGCCCGAGCGTTCCAATTGTGCTTGTCTCGCCAACCGAGCTTGATTCTCTGATCGCCGCAGTTGCTCGTCCGACATCGCTTGCAACTCTTTATTGGTTTCATGCAGTTGCAGTTCGCGGTCTCTTGCATCCAGCGAAACTCTTTGCCACCGAGTCAGTTGGCCAGTAATCCAGATCGCATGTTGATCGGCGGAAAGGATATCGAAGACAGACTCGGGCGAATAGGATCGTCCACGTCCCGGCAAATAGTCTTCCACAAAGATGCGAACCGCAACGGCTTGAGATTGAACCTTCTGATCAACCGCAGAAAAAGTCGCAGCCAGTTCGAGTGAGTCAACGTGAGTGCCACCCGCGCCGATGATCGAATCATGGATTTCCGGATTGCGGTCTGCTAGGTCGATCGCTTGCCACTCGATCCCAACTCGTTTGATTCCAAAGTCATCATTGGCACGGACTTGAAACGCGATCACTTCGCTGTCCAATAGGACCTTGCGTCTAGGGAAATTTTCACAAGTGATGGTTGGCGCTGCATCTTCGACCGGTTCGATGGTCAGCTGGTAAGGTTCCCCGGCCTGCAATCCGTGCTCATCCCGCCATTCCAGTTCAATTTGCTTTGCTTCGACCACATCCATCGAATCTGACGAGAAGCTTGCTCCATCGATCTCTCGTGGGACCCCGTTGACGCAAGCAAGTTGAAGTTCTCGCGATGCGGTTGCATCCAAGGTTACGCGACTTCCCTTCAAGACGGAAAGCGTTGATCCACGAACTTCTTTTGTCACAGAATCGGAACGTCCCAGGTAATCAGGAAGTTTGACCTGGGCCAACAGTGAACGAAGTTCCGGACGCGGCATTGGTTCAATTTGCATTTGACCCTGAAAGTCGCCGACTTTGACGGTCAACGTTTCTCGGGATAGCTGGCCGGGTAAATCGAAGCTGTATTGCCGCGAGGTTTGAGCGGCCTGTTTGGGCGGTTGGCCAGATAGCGCGACTGTGGCGGTAGAAGGATTCCATTGACTGGAATCTGCCAGCTGAACCGAGACGTCGAATCGCTCGTCTTGCGCAACATACAAGGACTTGGGCAACGGCTGAACTTGAGCAAAGGTGTACCGCTGTGTTTCGACCCAAGGAGCAACGAATCTCGCCCAGGCGTTTCGGGCGGCAGGTGCGGTGATCAGCAACAGAGCAGCGGCAATCAATCCAAGCATTCCGGCAATGGCGATTCGCTGCCGATGACGCGGATTTGGAATTGCCGATTTCAAATCTCGTTGTGTAACACTTTCAGCCACTTGGTCGATGGCCGCGGCAACCAACCGCGGAGATCGCGACTGATCGCTATGGTCCCAGTCGAACCGGTCATCAGCCAATTCAATCACGCCCAAGAGTTGATCACCCGTATTGGGCCTGGTCTCGGCAAGCAGCCGCGCTAGCTGATCAAGTCTTCGCCGTCGGATGACCCAGCGATGAATTGCCAGTGGGATCGAAAGACATCCAATCGCAACCGAAACCAAAATCGCAATTCGGACCAGCGCCGAAGTGTCGTGCAATCGGTCCAAGACGTAAGTCAGCAAGAATCCGGCGAGCACCGCAATCACAGCCGCAGCCGTCGCCTCCAGCAACTTCAGCGTCCAAAGCCTGCGACGGAACGCGAGCAGCGTTAGCCGCAGCGACTCCGGCAGTCGGAGGTTGCTATGTCGTGAGACCTTCATCGGTCGTTTCCTGCGAGCGATCAGCTAGACAAATGGACAAGTACGGTCCGTACGTCACTATCATAGCCTAAAAAGCTCATAATCGGGATACAATCGACGCTTGGAAACTGCTGATGCATCGCCAAAGAGAATGTTGGCAATGCAATCGATCGGCCATCAAGCGTTACGGTGCCGGGTCGGTCTATTGCGGATGCTGTTGCCGTACGCAATTCTGGAATTGGCCTGTGCGAATCTTCATCATTTCATCGGCTTCAAACCAAAATATCTGATGCTCACCATACGCGACGCAACTTCCGCCGACGTCCACGCAATCACCGATATCTACAATGCGTTGATCCCAACGACTACGGTTGCCTGGACGGAGAAGCTGCAGACCGCTGAGGAGCGGGCGCTTGGTTTGGCAGGCAGCAACGCCAAGGGTTCCCGGTACTGGTTGCAGAGGATGATCAGGGCGACGTGGTTGGCTTTGCTTCGTATGGACACTTTCGAGGCGCTGGTGTTTGGCCGGGCTATCGATTCACCGTCGAACACACGATCCACATCAAGCAACAAAGTTGGAAGCAAGGGGTTGGTCGCGCGTTGATGCTGGAATTGGTTGAGCGGGCGAAATCAGCAGGGATCCACGTGATGGTCGGTGCCTTGGACGGCGCAAACACATCATCATTGTTGTTCCATCAGCGGCTGGGCTTTGTGGAAGTTGGTCGTATGCCTGAGATTGGATTCAAGTTTGGACGCTGGCTGGATCTAGTCTTGGTGCAACGGACACTCGCGTGAACCCGCTCGAACCAGCGTCACGAATGAAGTTGCGGCATGAAATCATGGATGCCGAAACAACAGTCTGAGGTCTCGCGATTCGCTTGACTGATCATGCAAGGCGTTGCTGAATCCTTGATTTTTGTGGCAGCGTTGTTCGGCTACGCTTTGGCGGCTCAGCCGTTGCTACGACGCTTCACTGATGCTGTGCTGGTATCAATGGAATGGCAACGGGAATGTTGCCGGCGGATCGAACCGGTGCTCGTGGCACAGGTAGGATCCCGGACCTCCTACCGATGATGGCCGGGTAGTCGAGTCATCCAAGGGTTCGTTGGCACGCCGCTAACGGCCATTGGGTTTGCTCATCATCAGCTTGTAGTGACCGCTGCCCAATAGGTCGTCGATTCGCTCTCTTAGTTGCGGAGTAATTTCCACACGGTATTTGTCACTCCTTAAATGCACAACGTCGCCTTCGGCTAATTGCATGCTGAATAACAGTTCTTGATTGCCAGGATAACCGCGCAAGATCTCTCGCAGACGAGTGATGGTTTCACCGTTGTGTTCGCTCTCGTCCAGTCGCAATCGCATCCCATGCGTATAGCGGCCATCGATCTCGGAAAGTGGAGTTAGCTCATCAATGATCAGGTTGGCTTCATCCCCTCCGCCTCGGCGATCCACCTTTCCTTTGGCCAGCACAATCGCGTCGGGTTGGACTCGTTCGCCAACGTCCGCGAACTGCTTGGGCCAAGCGATGCAACGGATCGAGCCTTGTATGTCTTCCAGGTCGAAGTTGGCGTACTTGGAAGGCGAACCCGGTTTGGCATTTTTGGTGTGCGCGTACTTGATGGAACTGATCATGCCGCCCAGCACGACTTCGCCACGATCCTTTACATCGGCGAGCCGATCGGTGGTGTGAGTCCGGAAGGTCGCTAGCTTGGCTTCGAATTCGGCCAGTGGATGGCTGTCCAAGTAGAATCCCAGCACTTCTTTTTCGGCGAGCAATTTTTCGCGATCAGGCCACTCCTCCATTTCCGGTAACGGAGTCGAACCAGTTTCGGTCGAGTCGTCTTGTTCGTCGAAGACGCCGAACAAGCTAGCTTGGCCACTCTTTTTGTCCGCTTGAACTGCTGCGCCAGCTTGGACCGCTTTTTCAATCACGGCAGTCAACTGGCTACGCTTTGCGCCGAAGCTATCCATCGCCCCGGCTTTGATCAGCGTTTCGATAGCGCTCTTGTTGCATTCCGAGGCATCAACACGCTCACAAAAGTCAAAAATATCTTTGAATGGTCCACCCTTTTTCCGTTCTTGTTCGATCGACACGCTTGTCGATCCTCCACAAGCTTTGATTGCGGACAAGGCAAAATGAATCTTGCCGTCGGCGACCGAAAAATCGGCAGCGCTCGTATTGACGTCGGGCGGGACAACTTCGATTTCCATTCGATCACAATCTTCCATGTGTTCGACCAGGGCATCTTTGCGTTTGAAGTTGCGTCCGGAGATATCGCTGGAGAGCAGTGCCGCCATGAATTCGACGGGATAGTGCGCCTTCAAGTAGGCGGTCTGGTAGGCCACCAGGGCATAGGCCGTGCTGTGTGATTTATTGAAGCCATAGCCTGCAAATTTTACGATCAGGTTCCAAATGTCCTCGGCGTCTTTCTCGCCCAGTCCGTTTGCGACGGAGCCTTCGATAAAGATCTCGTGGTTCTGATTGATCAGCTTTTCCTTTTTCTTGCTGATCGCTTTGATGCATGTATACGCATTGGCAAGCGGAACGTTGCCCAAGCGATTCAAGATTCGCATCACCTGTTCCTGGTAGACCATGATTGAATGGGTCTCTTCAAGAACGTCTTTCAATACCGGGTGCTTGTACTCCGGTTGCTTTCGACCATGCTTGATGTCTACATAGTCGGCTACCATACCCCCTTCCAAAGGTCCAGGCCGATAAAGCGCAGCCGTCGCGATGATGTCGGAAAAGTGGTCCGGCTTCATTCTGGTCAGCAGGTCGCGGATGCCGCCCGATTCCAGTTGGAACACACCCTTTGTTTCGCCACGCTGCAATAACGCAAACGTTTCCCGGTCATCCAGAGGAAACTTTAGCGGGTCAACTTCCTGGCCCGTTGTCTGTTCAATCAACTGCACCGTGCGACTTAGGATCGTCAAATTGCGCAGACCTAGAAAATCCATTTTCAACAGTCCGGATGCTTCCACATCATTCATGGACCATTGTGTGATCACGTCCTGCTTGCCCGGTACACGGCCCAGCGGGACGTACTCAGTCAACGGTCTGTCGGCGATCACGACGGCCGCGGCATGGGTGCCGACGTTGCGGGCCAGACCCTCGATTTTCATCGCTAGATCGAGCAATTCGCGAATCTCTGGGTCACCGTCGTATTCGGTCTTCAGTTCGGCGCTCTTGTCGAGTGCCTTCTTAAGCGTGATTTTCAGCTCGTCAGGGACCATTTCGGTGATCTGATTGACGCGACCGAGGGGTACGCCCAAAGCTCGACCGGTATCCTTGATTGCCGCCCGCGCCGCTAGGGTCCCAAACGTTCCAATCTGGCAGACCATTTCGCTGCCATAACGTTCTTTGACGTAGTCAATGACTTCGCCCCGGCGTTCCTTTTCGAAATCGATGTCGATATCAGGCGGTTCCGTGCGACTTTCGTCTAAGAACCTTTCGAACAGCAGGTCATATCGGAGTGGACAAACATGCGACATGTAGAGCGCATAGCAGACAATTGCGCCAACTCCGCTACCACGGGCGGTGGCCGCAATTCCCTTGCTACGCGCGTACAAGACAAAGTCCCAAACGATCAAAAAGTAGGTGGGATAACCCAGTTTTTCGATGACATCCAATTCACGATCCAGACGCGCATGAACTTCATCGCTCAGATCGTCACCATTCCAGCGGTCTGGATCGTCAGCGTAGCGTTCCTTTAATCCCTTGATACATAGGTCACGCAGATAATCGATGGGTTGCTGTTCGTCGGGGCACTCGAAATTCGGGAAGTAGTATTTGCCCAATTCCAAATCGATATCAACCGTGTCGGCAATCTGCTGGCTGCGCGCAACCGCGTCGTCCAAGCCAGGAAATTTTTCGTACATCTGTTCTGGGCTGCGCAAGAAGAACTGATCGTTCTCCATCTTCATCCGCGCCGTATCGGTACGAAAACGTCCGGTATTGATGCACAACATGATGTCTTGTGCTTCGGCATCCTCTTGGTTGACGTAGTGGCAGTCGCTGGTTGCGACTAGCGGTAGACCCATTCGGTTGGCGATTTCAACCGCGTTTTCCAGTTGAGCTTTTTGGATGTCAACGTCGTTGTTCATGATTTCGATGAAGTACCGGTCATCAAAAACATTGTGAAACCAGCCAGCAATATCACGAGCCTCTTTTTCCACTTCGGCGGTATCGATGCCCTTGATCACGGCGCGGCTGAATTCGCTGCTAACACATCCCGATAGACAGACAATTCCTTCGTTGTATTTCTCAAGAATCTCTTTGTCGATTCGCGGCTTGAAGTAGAAGCCTTCCAGCGAAGCAGCGCTGGCCAGTTTGATCAGATTCTTGAAACCGGTTCGGTTCTGGGCCAATAGGGTTAGGTGATAGCTGGCCGCCTTGCTGCTGGAAGCACCTCCTTTGTCGAATCGACTGCCGGGGGCGATGTAGGCCTCGTAGCCGATGATCGGGTTGATTTGGGCATCCTTGGCCTTCCGATAGAATTCCAGGGCACCATGCAGGTTGCCATGATCGGTCAACGCCAAGGCGTTCATGCCATGATCAACCGCCCGATTGACCAGTTTTCCAATGTCGCCCGCGCCGTCCAAGAGGCTGTAATGGCTATGGCAATGCAAATGGACAAACGGACGCGAGTTTTCAGAGATTTCCGACATCAGGAGGGGTCCTTCCACAGCGTGATTTCCATCACAGTGACAACAGGCGAGATCAGATCAACAGCGTACCGCGCCGTCAGCAGCTGGTCAGCCAGATTGATGGCAATTCCCATCACAAAAATCGCCTATCTTTCGCTGATCGATTTTTGGTATGCAGCGGTCATGAATATTGGTTCGCAGCAACATTCGAATTCGTCCTCACAAGCAAAATTCGCTGGCCTGGATGCCGTGCGTGGATTCGCGGCTTTAGGGGTCGTCTTGTTCCACGCCTGCATCCCCTATCTGAAGCATCCAATGCCGGGTCTGACGTGGGCGGTTCAGGACGATACGAGCCCGATCGCAGACTTTCTTTATTGGTGGATGGAAATATTCATCATGCCACTCTTCTTGGTGATGGCCGGTTTTCTGGCTTGGAAAACCCTTTGCAAACGAGGCCGTACGGAACTGCTGAAGAGTCGGATGCGACGACTGCTGAAACCGCTGCTGTTCGGGATCATCGTCATTCTACCGCTTGACTTGTATTGTTGGGTTCTTGGTTGGGTCGCAGACGGCGTTGTGCCGGCGATCAAGCTGCGCAGCCTGAAATTCGATCCCCACCTGGACGAAAACCTGTGGGGACTCAGTCATCTATGGTTTTTGCAGTACCTGTTTCTTTACGTCGTCGTCATGACCGGAGCATCCTTCCTGCGAGCGCGGTTCGCCATTCTGCAGCGAATCACCATCGGACCAAAATTGATCGCCACCGTGGTTGTGCTGGCTGGATCAACGACGCTGTATTTACACCCTGAAGTGGTGTGGGGATTTCAGCATGATTTTGCTCCGGTTGCCGGTAAATGGATTTATAGCGGTTTGTCGTTTGTCCTCGGTGCGGCTCTAGCCGGTTTCGACGGCGACCTAGCATGGATCAAGGCAAACGCAAATCGATTTGTACCGGTCGCTGCAGTTAGTTCCGTCGCAGCCGTTTTGCTGGGCCAGTGGCATCTTTCCGGTGGTCAGAACCAACAAGCGCAGATCGCATTGGCAGGATTGACCTGCGTGAGTTCAATTTTGATCACGCTTTCGATCATTGGCGTTGCCGTCGGTCGAATCCGTCGCATACCGACATTCGTAGGCTATCTATCCGCTGCCTCGTTTTGGGTCTATATCGTGCACCATCCAATCCTTGGTCTGGCGCACATCGATCTCAAGTTTTTGATGCCCGGTTCACCACCGGTCTTGAAGGCCCTGATCGCGTTTGCCGTGACAAGCGGTGTTTGTATTGCGACTTATGAAGCGTTTGTTCGCAAGACCAAGTTTGGAGTTTGGCTAGGCTTTGCCTGGACGATCCCAACAAATTCCGAATTGAGCGAACCGTCATCGATTCCATTCCCATCGCGACACCGGGGCGTCGCGGATGTAAGTCGCCGCGCCGCCTAGTCCCGATCTTGTCGAAACGTTTCGATTCGCTAACATGCCGTCAGGCATAATCTGGGTCGATCGTCGGCCAAGATTGACACGGCACTCGCGACGGCGACCTGGCTAGCGAATCTGCTGAAATCTCCGGTTCATCACTGCCGCAGCGATATGTTTGAAACTGATCGAAGTCGCGAGTTCTTCATCGCGTCCCTCGTTCCGATTGCTGCGCTGATCGCGTATTTCTTTTCTGGTTCGGCAGCCGTTGTCACAACTGCTACCTTGGCAATGTCGGCTATCGCCATGTCTATTCTTTGGAAAATGACCGTGACGAGCGATGCGGCGGTGTCACGACTGATTCGCGACCATCAACGAACTCTGAATGAATATCAGACCCATTGGCAGACACTACAAAGCGAGGCAGTGCAGGGAACCACTGCGCTTTCCCGAATGCGCGATGGCGTCGTGATGCTGTCCCAATGTGGCAGCATCTTGCTGATCAATCAGGCGGCAATTCGTTTGTTAAATCTGGATATCAGTCAGGATTATGTCGCCATGAAGTTCGAAGAAGTCGTACGGATCCCCGAGCTTTCACAGAAATTATTGGCAACCGGCGCTGAAGCCGAATCGCAGAAACTCCTGTTGGAGGTTGGTTCCGGTGACACGACGCGCCCGATCGAGTTCCGAATCGATCAAGTGGCTCAAGGCGTCGAAACAAGACTATTGATGACGTTAAGCGATGAGTCCGAAGCGCGGCGGGTCGACGCGATGCGGCGCGAGTTCGTGGCCAATATTTCTCACGAGTTAAAGACTCCGTTGGCGGCGATCAAGGGCTATGCAGAAACTGTCGAACTGGCAATCAACGACGACCCTGGTGCGGCCGTCCAATTCATGAGTCGCATTCATGTGCAGTGTCTTCGATTGGAACGATTGATTTCCGACATGATGCAATTGGCACGTGCCCAGGCCGGGCGCGAAAATTTGAACATCTGTACGGTAATGATGGCCGACGTGATCGCCGAGTCGCTAAAGTCTTATCGCCCGATCGCAGACTCTAGAAACGTTCACTTGATTGTCGAAGAACACCTGGCTGGTGCCGTGTACAGCGATCCAGAAGCAACCCTGACGATCGCTAACAATTTGATCGGCAATGCGATTTACTATACCCCGAGCGGCGGTAAAGTGACGGTTTCCTGTCGCCGGGACGGCGCTGAACTGTGCGCTTGTCGTTGCCGACACCGGAGTCGGCATTGCGGAAGAAGATCAAAAGCGAATTTTCGAGCGATTCTATCGCGTCAACAGAAGCCATGATTCATCCGACGGAGGTACCGGAATTGGTCTGGCGATGGTCAAAAACCTAGCCAATACGATGGACGGCGAGGTGCGAGTCGCGAGCAAGCCGGGGGCCGGGTCTACCTTCGAGGTCCTGCTGCCGAGCGCGGAAGTCTAGGTGGTTTCTCCACCGTGTCGCCTCGGCTTACCGGCATGGTTTACCGACATGTTTGTCCGGGTGGCCGACTTTCATAGGCCGTTCGAGACCAGCCACCGAAACGATGCGTGGTTTGCCATGATCACGGAAAAACTCTGAGATTTTCAGGGGTTGCTTGGGCCGCAACACGCCGGTGGGGGCTGGCCGCCGCGCCAGTCGCCAGTCGCGACGGTAGCTTGTCACCAGCCTGCTGGACTTTCGACAGGCCGCGAAAAATCGGTACAATTAGGAACTGATATCAATCGTTACTCGACTTTGGACCGTGCCAACATGTCCCGTTACCATTTCCTGCTTTCAGCTTTTGCAATTCTTTCGCTAACCGGTTGTGGACAACAAACGATGGTCCAAGAGACCGTCGAGGTTGAGCAGGCCGTCGAGCCTACCGGTACGCATCAGGAAGTATCGGCAGTCGAATTTCGGAAAAGCATCGACGCTGGCGGTCTGGTGCTCGCCAAATTCGGTGCCCCTTGGTGTGGTCCCTGTGTCCAAGTCGATGCCGAGTTGGACATCTTGGAAGAGTCCAACGGCGACCAGCTAACGGTAGTTCGCGTCAATGTCGATGAAGAACCTGAATTGACGGAAGACTACGACATTTCAGCGATCCCAAAACTATTGTTGTTCAAGGACGGCAAACAGATCGAAGAGTGGTTGGGATACGAAGAGGCAGACGTATTTCAAGAGTCTATCGACAGAGCGATTACAAACGCAGCTTCTGTTGGTGAAGTTCAAGACAACGACTTGGTTGAAGCGGAATGACGGTCCGAGAACGCAAATTGCGTTCGTTCCGACCACTACTCTTTCTTCTGAAAATCGCCGGCAATTGCCATCACTAGTTGATCCGGTTGAATGTACTTGTTGATCGCGCTGTTGACGCTTTCTACCGTTGCCGCTTCGATCTGATTGATATGATCCTCGTGGTACTGCATCGTCCGCTCGTTAAAAATCGTGCTTAACAGCTCGCCGGCCAAGGCACTGTCCTTGGTTCGCCGGACTTTCGCGGCCTGCAGATAGGCGACTTTCGCTTCCAGTAGCTCTTGTTCGGTGATTCCTTCTTTGCGAATCAGATCGAGTTCCTCGCGAATCACTTCGACTAGGCGATCCTTATTTTGCGGGTTGGTGATCGCATACAGTGTGAAATCAACTCGGCCATCCTTCGCTCGTGAAGTAACCCCGCTGCGGATCCCGTAGGACAATCCTTCCTGCTGACGTACGCGGTTTCCGAGCCTGCTGCTGAGTGAACCGCCGCCCAGGATATAGTTACCCAACACCAAGGACGCGTAGTCTGGATCGGTGTCTAGTAACGCGTACTGTTGACTGCTGTACAGAAACGCATTGGCCTTGTCTGGTGTGTTGATCAAGTCCGTAACGCCCGGCGTATCGGGATGTGGATTCCGTTCAACCCGGTCATAGGGCTGCGAGGTTTTCCAGCCGGAAAGCTGTTCCGAAAGCATTGACTTCAATTCATCAGCGTCAAAATCACCAACGGCAGTCAATTCGCCGTTTTGGCTACCAAGAAAGTCCGCATGTAGTGATGCGATTTGATCAGCCGTTACGCCATTGTACATGTCGATCTCTTCGTCGATTGACTTGACGTACAAAACGTGATCTTCCGGGTAAGGGGAAAGCGACTTTCTAACACTTCGCGGCGCCAATGCTTGTGGTTCTGTAGTGCTCGATTCGAGACTGGTAACGACCTTCCTCCGAATGACTTCCAGTTCGTTGGCGTCCAATCGTGGGCGCCGCAAAATGTCACCGAGAAGCGCGACGACCTCCGGCAAGAACTCGCGTTTGGTTTTGATTGAGATCTGTATCAATCCGATGGTGGAATTGATTGACAATTCGGCTCGCAGACGAGTCAATTCGTCTTGCAGTTCGGTGTAGTTCAGTTTTTGGGTTCCGCGTGACATCAACATGCCCATCAATTCAACTGCACCAATCTTATCTTTCAGCGTTTCACCGGTACCAAACCGAAGCGTTAGAACCATGGACACCGTTTCGCCACGGGTTTTCTTAGGCAACAGGGCGTATTCGATTCCGCTTTCCAGTTTCCCACGCAAGGTTCGCTTTTCGATCGCTAAGGGCGAAGGGTCGATTTGCTCGCCCGCCGCCATCGCTTCTCGACCTTTGTAGCCATCCAAGATCTCAGCCAGATTTGGCGAATCTGGAACAGTGATCCGTTCAGCCGCTTCGGTCGGAATGAACAGCCCGACGGTACGGTTATTGCGTACAAAGTACTTCTCGGCGGCCTGCTGAACTCGTTCTCGCGTCAGTTTTTCAATGTTGTCACGGAACAGAAAATACAACCGCCAGTCTCCTTGCGCGGCCCAATCGGAAAGCGAAATTGCGATGCGGTCGCTTTCCGCCGCTTCTAACTCCCGAGCTTTCAGAATCTGCTGAACCGCACGTTCGACTTCCTTTTCGGTGACCGGTTCTTCGACCAATGAATTCTCCATAACCTCAATCAACTTCGCCCTGGCTTCTTCGATCGATCCCGATGCGGGGACTTCGGCAAAGGCTTGAAAAAGACCCGGTTCGGCGAACGCACTGGCAAGCGTGTAAACGTTCGATGCGATTTCAGTTTCGACGAGGCTTTTGTAAAGCCGTCCACTTGGTTCGTCGCCCATCACATACACCAGCGCTTTGATCGCGGCGTAATCAGGATGACTGCTGGCGGGGACGTGGTAGGCGACTCCGGCATACTGGATTTCGCCAACTCGGCGACACCACGACCGTTCGCTCTCCGTCTTGGGCATGGCTCGGTCGTGTAAGTGTCGTCGATTGGTTGGTCAGGTCTTTTCAAGATGCCGAAGTACTTCGCCAAATAGTCTAACGCAGTCTGCGGTTCGAACTTACCGGCAACGACGACCAAGACGTTATCAGGCCGATAATATTTGCGGTAAAACTTTCGCAATTTGACCACCGGAACCCGCTCGATATCACTGCGATTTCCGATCGTCGTACGTCCGTAGTTGTGCCATTCAAAGGCCGCTGCTTGCATCCGCTGCATCAGTACGCGAATCGGAGAATTTTCTCCGCTTTCAAACTCGTTGCGCACAACCGTCATTTCCGATTCAAGGTCTTCACCTTTGATGTTGCTGTTGACCAATCGGTCGGCTTCCATGCGAATCGCAAATTCCAGGTTGTCACCGGTAGCTGGTAAAGTTTCGTAATAGTTGGTCCGGTCCATCCAAGTTGTGCCGTTCATCGATGCGCCAGCGCCGCGATCTTTGAGCGCTTTGGGAATGTCAGGATGAGTCGGCGTTCCCTTGAACAACATGTGTTCCAGCAAATGTGCCATTCCGGCTTCGCCATATCCTTCGTGTCGTGACCCAACAAAGACCGTCATATTGACGGTTACAGTCTCTTTGCTTGGATCGGGAAACAATAGAACTCGGACTCCGTTTTCCAACTGATATTCGGAGATACCCTCGATCTCTGTGACTTTCATTAGTTTTGCTGCGTCGGTAGAGGCTGCTTGTGGATTTTGAGCGAAGGCGGACTGTGGTCCGAAAGCCAAATAGGCTGCAAACAGAAAAGAAAATGCACTGGCACAACGATCGACCAGGAAACGACAGGGGCGACGATCGTTTCCAGCGGGTTGAAAAAGCGAGAGAGCCACAGCCATACTCCTAGGATGCGTGTCGTAAACCATTTGACCGCCAAGTGGGCAATTGTAGCGTCCTTGTCCTTGCCAGATAACGGGACCAGACACAGGGAAACCGATTTAGGTATTGTTGAAATGTTAGAGCAGTGGATCAAGGTTGCGGCGAGCGATGGTATCGCGGAGGGCTCGGCCGTCGAGGTGGTGGTCGATGGCGATATCGTGGCGATCTTCCGTGATGGCGGGCAGTTGTACGCCATCGACGGCATGTGTGCGCATCAGGGTGGCCCGTTGGCTGATGGAACCGTCGCCGCCGGCTGTGTGACCTGTCCGTGGCATGGATGGCAATACGAATTGAGGAGTGGGATACAAACGATTAACCGTCAGCCGCTGCAGAAAACGTATCGAGTCAGAGAAATCAATGGTCAGGTAGAAGTGGACCTGGGAACGGGCAGGCCCGATACGGAAAGGGGTGATCGCGATTGAGTTCTTGTCAGGCTACGCATTCATCAATTCGTCCAATTTCGTGGAAACATCGACGTCGATCTCAAAGACCTTGCGGCGATTCGTTTGCCCGCTGATCAAGCGAATTTGACTTAGCTTGACGCCGACAGCCCCGGCCAACACCTTGGCAATGGCCTGATTCGCTTTTCCTTTGTCCGCTTTCGCGGTCACTGCGATTCGCAGCGCCCCATCGTACGATCCGCCGACCTGATTGAGTTTTGCTCCTGGTGTAGCGTGAATCGAAACCCGCAATTGCTTCACCGCTCAATGATGCCATCGAACAATCGGGATCCAATTCGCACCATCGTCGCACCAGCGGCAATCGCCTGAGCGAAGTCTCCGCTCATTCCCATCGAAAGCTCTGGCAGCTGAATACCGAATTGTCTTTCCAAATCGTCTCGCAGTTGTCGAACCTGATCAAACTGTCGCCTGGCATCGTCCGGATCGGTTCCCCAGCCAGCCATTGCCATCAAACCGCGCACCTCTAATTGTTCCAACGGAAGGTCGAGCAAAACTCGACGGAGTTCCTCCTCGGAAAGCCCAGTCTTTGCTTGGTCACCGCTGATGTTCACTTCCAGCAGAGTCCGCACCGTTACGGATTGAGTCCGGGCTTCGTCCGACAACGCCTTCAGCAAACGTTGGCTGTCAACAGAATGAACCAGCGGCTGGATGGGCAAAGTTCTGCGGATCTTGTTCCGTTGCAAATGGCCGATCAAATGCCAATTGACGGAAGGTAGTTCACCAAATGCGGCTGCCTTACTCCACAGATTTTGCGGACGGCTTTCCGCCAGATGGACGCATCCTGCCTGATAAAGTCCTTTGGTTAGATCGACATCGACGTACTTCGAGACTCCCACGATGGTGATTGATTCAGGCGCCCGACCACACTGATCAGCCGCTTCATCGACTTCGTCACGGACTCGTTGCCAATTCGCTTCCAAGCGGATCTGCGTTGCCTTATCCATCATTCATCATCTGCTTCGTCATCAACGGTCACCAAAACTTCGTGACCGCCATCCTCGGGATCAAATCGAGCACTAAAAAAATCGGCTATCAAGTGTTTGCCCAGGAAACTTCGACAAACTCGGTCGGCTAGCGATCGATAAACAACCCACTGTTCCGATCCTACCTGGATTCGATACCCAACAGCTTCGTCGCGACCGACCAATCGTAACTGATCGGCAATCGTCAATTGCCGCCACGTACGTTTACGTTTGAAGCGTCGCTTTTGAAAGTCAAACCAAATTGGGGCGTAGAGACTGCGCGACCCGGAACTCGTTAAGACCAAACAATCATCAGTGGACTGTTGGATGGTCGCGTCGGTCGGCCCAACGGTCCATTCGCTGGCCGACATAGGAATGACAAGAGCGCGCTTACGGTCGTCGCCAAGAAATGCTTCTCGGGTTTCTGCTTCGGGGGTCAGCCGGATCGATGGAGCCAAAGGAAATCGCGCAGTGTACTTGATTGTCTTTGGTCGCTGTTGCACAGCATCCTGGTGGACGATCGAATCGGCCAATAGTAAGCATCGATCGTCGCGGACCAACATGAACTGACGCTGTAACAAGAGGCCGTCAGTCCATGCCTGTTCCAGCTCCAAGTAATGCACATCATCGTCGGTGTATTCACAGATCTCGTCCCAAGGCCCAGTGGGTCGTTGTTCGGCACCGTCGGTTTCAATGATCGCCTGCCAATCGCCGGCGATCACCTTGGTTCGTCCGGCAAAGATCTCAACCGTCACGTCTTCATTGGCATAGTCCACGTGAGTTCTGCCGCGACGGGTGTCCCAGTCGGCAAACATCACCGCAAGCTTTGCGTTGGGGTCATGGTGCATCGCTTCTGGCAATGTAACCTGCCAGGCTAAGCGTCCGCCGGCCGGCGTCTTTCCTAACGCCGCCGAAATTGCACCAGGGAGTCGTTCCGGATCGATTTGACCAACGGCTTCCAACAAGCCATCGTTGCCCATGTCATCCTTGAATTGCCCAGGCAGAGCCTGACTGAAGGCGGATGATCCGTTGGTGACCGTCATCGCGGCCACCCAGGTGGCCAATTCATCAACCAATGCATTCGCCTGTTTGGTCCACAGTTGATTCGTCGTGTTGTGAACCAGCTGTCGACAGCGAAGGGCCGATGCCAGGACTAACCGAGTCTGAAGAGGGTTCTCCAGTGCAGCTGAAAGCGACTCGGCCGACGCTTCCGCCCACTGGTTCAGCGCGCCGAGAGCAGACGAGTTCAACCCGTCGGTTCCAGGCAGTCCATCGCAACGCCACGTCAGCGTTAAACCGAGTTCGGCGCCGATCATCAACTGGCCAACCGCGGAATGTTGACTGCGTTGCAGGACCGCTTCGCGAAACCGCAAGATCGATCCGAACAGGTCGCACCAAATCGGCGGTTCGAGTTCATCGATCAAATCTGGCAGTGCTGCGGCCCAGACGTTCGTTGCCAGCGCATCGGCGGCAGTATGGTCGGTTGCTGTACGTAACCATTCGGTAAACGATTCCGCAGCACCCAGGAAATTGAGCTGCTCGCCCTGCTTTTTTCCGATCGGCTGGCCAGTCGCCAAACTTATGATTGCCTCCGATTCTGCATGGCAGTTCGCCGGCAGGGCGACCCCAAGTCCCCAGCGGTAGATGCGACCGCGTTTGAAAGGGCTGCCAAAAACCTTCTTTCCAGTGCGACGATTTACATTTTTCCGAATCCGCTGGCACGATGATTCCCAGTGGTCCAGTAAGACCTGGGAATGATCAACCGCGGAAGGATCACGAGAGTCAATCGACATGTATCGAAAAATCAATCATATTGGAAATTGGAAGGAAAGATCGTTGATCGATACCTTACCTGCAAACTGCTTCAATGCCAGCATGGACCATTCATGATACGTAGCTTCTCCGTCTTTGCATTCATCGCGGTCATCACGACGTGTTCTTGTGCTCGGTCCCAAGATTCTGTGCCAGACGATAAGCCATCGCTGAATGATCCGTTGACCCGACAGGAGCAGAAGCCGCTAGAAGATCACTATGTCAACCCGGCGGATGTTGCCAGAGCAGCATTCGGAGACCCGCCCGGAGCAAAGCGGCTTGGGAAAGAGAATCTGTGGATCGACCAAGTGCGAAAACGGGTCTATTTTGACGGCTACGTCGCGATGCGCGAAGGACCGCTAGAGATGCTGGCTTGTCCCGTCGGATCCAAAGAGCATGAATCGGTGATCGCTGTTCTGCCAAAGTCGCGAGAGGTACATGCGGCGCTATTGGCTGTTGGTGCCAAGCCAGGGACGCCCGTTTCATTCTTGCCCAAATTTGTTCCGGCGACTGGCCAGCGAATTCGTGTCTGGGTTTGTTACCGCGACGAAGATGAAAAGTTTCAATCTATCGATGCTCGTCGCTGGATTCGAAAGGAGGAAACGGACGAAGACCTCCAGGAGGATTGGGTCTTTGGCGGTAGCTCATTCTGGAAAGACCCGCGAGACAATCGCGAATACTATCAAGCCGACGCTGGAGATATGATCTGTGTTTCCAACTTTTCAACGGCAATGATGGATGTGCCAATCGCCAGCAGTGCCGACGCGGCGCAATTGATGTATACACCATTCACCGACCGCATTCCGGTACGCGGAGTGCCAGTGCGAGTTGTCTTGCTGCCGATTCCGCTACCCAAGGATAGACCTGACGATTCACCGCAGGTCGATCCGGACAAACGACCTGGGGTGGAGGTGCTGGGAACCGATCCGTAGCTGAACCACAGAACGATTTGGCGGCCTTCTAATGCTCTGACGAAATCGGTTACTGCAGCGCCCGCAGGATCGCATCAACATTCTGTTTGGCGTCGCCGAACAACATGAACGTGTTGTCCTTGTAGAACAGTGGATTGTCGACACCGGCGTAACCTGTCGCCAGTCCGCGTTTCATCACCACACATGTTTTGGCTGTCCAGACTTCGATGACCGGCATTCCCGCGATCGGACTATTTGGGTCTTCGAGCGCCGCCGGATTGACGATGTCATTGGCTCCGATCACCAAAATCGCGTCAGTATCCGACATGTCTTCGTTGATCTCGTCCATTTCCAGGACGATGTCGTATGGCACGTTCGCTTCGGCCAATAACACGTTCATGTGTCCTGGCAAGCGACCGGCGACCGGATGAATCGCAAATCGTACTTCCTTGTCTCGCTTGAGCAGAATCTTGACGACTTCGGCCAACGAATGCTGTGCTTGGGCCACCGCCATTCCGTAGCCCGGGACAATCACAATGCTGTTTGCTTCGTCCAGCAATTGGACGGTTTCTTCGACGGTGAACTCCTTGGCCGTCCCTTCGACCGTTGCCGCCTGGCCACCGCCTCCGTTGCCGAATCCACCCAGGATCACACTGATAAAACTGCGGTTCATCGCGGCGCACATGATGTAGGACAGAATCGCACCCGAGAACCAACCAGCGCACCGGTAATGATCAGCAGATGGTTCTTTAGCATGAACCCGGCTGCCGCGGCCGCCCATCCGGAATAAGAATTCAGCATCGAAACGACGACCGGCATGTCGGCACCGCCGATTGCAATGACCATATGCACGCCCAGGAACGCTGCGATTGCTGTCATGACCAGCAGCGGCGTCATCCCGGCATCAGGCTCGGCTGTGCAAAACCAAACCCCGAGGCCAATAGCAACCGACCACCAAAAGTCCATTCAGTAGATGGCGGCCGGGTATGTGATTGCAGCTGCCCGAAACGGTGCCGCGCAACTTCAAGAAGGCCAAAATTGATCCGGTAAACGTGATCGCTCCGATGAAGACACCGATGAAGATCTCGATGTTGTGCACCAAGTGTTCTGACTCGGGCACCTCGACTCCCGGTTCGATGTGGCTAGAAATACCGACCAACACCGCTGCCAGACCGACAAAGCTGTGCAGCATCGCAACCAATTCGGGCATGCCGGTCATCGGAACGCGAGCGGCAAGCAAGGCGCCGAGGGCAATTGCGGGAACGATCGCGATCAGCATCGATCGAGTAGCCGCCGACCATCACGCCGAACATGGTCGCCACGATCGCCAACACCATCCCGGCGATGCCTAGCATGTTGCCGCGACGGGCGGTGGTTTGGCGCGACAGCCCGGCCAAGCTCAGGATGAACAAGACGGCGGCCACGATGTATGCGACCGTCGCCATCGATTCGTTTAGAGGTATGGGATCGTTCATGCGGTTCTAGCGGTTCGTCTGGGATCGTTGAACGGTCGGCTTTACAAGTTGGTCATCGCAGGCTGGTACTACGCCCGTCGGAACATCTTGTAACATTCGCTGGGTTACCAAGAATCCGCCGGCGATGTTGATGGTGGCGACAAAGATCGCCAGCGCGCCCAGCACTGCGGCGGTTCCGTTGTCGACGCCGACTTGGACCATGCCGCCAACGATGATGATTCCGCTGATCGCGTTGGTGACGCTCATCAGCGGAGTATGCAGTGATGGGCTGACATTCCAAATCACCTGCCAGCCGACGATGCAGGCCAGCACGAAGACAGTGACGTCGGTGATCAATTCGCGGTCTTGCGTCATGCCGATTCCAAACAATCACCAGCGGCGGCCAGCATCAACATCGCGATCGTCAGAATAACTTCTTGCGTTCGGTACGCCGGCGGCCGGGCTTTTCGCGGTAATCGATTTGCGCGGCGTCGCCGAAACGGCGATCGGCGGGGGCGGCCAAGTGATTTCACCTTGTTTGACCACGGTCGCCGCTGCGGATCACGACATCGTCCATGTTGATGTCGAAATTTGTCGTTGCCACCAAGTTCTTCCAGCAGATGAAACAGATTCGTGCCGTATAGCTGACTGGACGTATGCGCCAACCGGCTGGGAAAATCGCTGTAGCCAATCGACTGGACGCCATTGTGTTCGATGACTTTGGTTCGGAACGGTGACTTCGCAATTGCCGCCCTGTTCGGCCGCCAAGTCGACCACCACGCTGCCGGGCCGCATCGATTCGACCATCTCACGGGTGATCAACGTCGGGGCGCGTTTGCCGGGAATCAAAGCCGTGGTGATGATGATGTCAACCTGCTTGGCCTGGGCGGCGAACAATGCCATTTCCGCGTCGATGAACTCTTTGCTCATTGTTTTGGCGTATCCGCCCGCCGTACCGCCCGATTCGTGCGTATCGAATTCCAGCATCAAGAACTCCGCGCCCATGCTGCGTACTTGGTCGGCAACTTCGGGGCGCACGTCAAATGCACGAACGATCGCACCGAGTCCCCGAGCCGTTCCGATCGCCGCCAAGCCGGCGACGCCCGCACCGATGATCAAGACTTTGGCCGGCGGAACTTTTCCGGCGGCCGTGATCTGACCGGTAAAGAATCGTCCGAACAGACCAGCCGCTTCGACTACCGCGCGATAACCGGCGATGTTGGCCATCGAACTGAGTGCATCCATCTTCTGAGCGCGGCTGATTCGGGGCACGGCGTCAATCGCCAGTGCGGTGGCGCCTTGAGCCGCAATCTGTTTCAACAGCTCGCTGTTTTGGGCAGGTGCCAGAAAGCTGATCAACGTTTGGTCGGGACGCAGCTGGGAACTTCGATCGGCTTGGGGGCCGCGAACTTTCAAAACGATGTCGGCTTCCCGCCAAATCGTTGCCGAGTCATCTAGCGATTTGGCAACCGGCTTCGCGATAAGCATTGTCGGGGAAACTTGCGGCCAAGCCGGCTTCGGATTCGACCAAGACCTCGAATCCGAGTTTTTCGATCATGCGCCACGGTTTCCGGCGTCGCCGCAACACGGCACTCGCCGGGATACACTTCCTTGGCAACGCCTACTTTCATAAAATTTCTTCCTAGATGTTTTTGCGCGGCTACCGTAGGACGAAATTGTAACCCTCTGCGTAAGCGAGATTTAGTGAGTAGAACCTTGCTCACGCTTCGGGTTACTTAGATGCCGCTAAGGAATCACTAGAAGGGTGCTTCGTCGTCGCCCGCTTCGGCGAAAGCATCGTTGCCTTCGGTGACTCGCTCGGTCATCGTTTCGCCCGATGAACTCAAGATCTTGAACTGACATCGCTTCCGCATTTAAAAAGTACTTCGCCTCGCTCGATTCGTCCCGTTGCCAGCGACGACCACTCAATCGATAGCTGACTTCGACTTCGTCACCAACGTTCATCTCGTCAACGGTGTCACAGGAGTCCTTGATAAAATCGACAGGGATGTAGTTTGTAAAACTTCCGTTTTCTTGCTCCAACACTACCAACCGTTTGCGGAATCCGTTCTTTCCGTATTCTTTGGTGTCTTCGATCAGATGGACCACACCACTGACTTTCGTATCGCTCATTCCAACTCTCTCTCTCTCATCGAAACAAGGTTTCGTAAAACAGAGATTGTAGCGGAAAGGGGGACTCCGCGAAACGGCATGCTAGCAGAAGGGTAGAAGCTCGGGGAATTGGCGGAAAACGTCCCGTCAAGCCGCTCGTGCGTGGAGCGGCGACTGAACGGAGGACTCTTTGCACTCGTTGATCCACTGTTTCAATCTTCTGATACTCGGAACACGGCGACCGCGCAACTGGATTTGGCCTTGACTGCTTTGCGAAAACCGGACCAGATCCCGATGCAATTGCGCTGCCGATTCCAACGACAGTCCATGTGTGCTGCGTCGGTGAATGCTAATCAACAGCATTGCGTCGCGCGGCATCATGCCTGGCACCGAAGCAGCAAAACGAATCGCACGCCGATACTGTTTCAGGACTCGAAGCGCACGACGTGGAGCCCGAAATTGCCGCCAGCTGATCGGGCGATGCGCTGGCCAAGTCGCCTGCCGTAACGATACCCAGTTGGGATAAACGCTCGCAGCGATGTGGACTGCAAATTGAATGTGCTCCAATCGCATACTGAACAGTCGAGCGCGATGGCTGGAATTCGGCTTCAGGTCGGGCAAGTTCCGTTTGTTGGGCAACGACCGAGCAGTCGTTCGCCCTGCAGATGGCTCATTCGCCGACTGGTGTGACAAGCGGGCGTACAGCACCAGAGGTTGCTGGTCCTGTTCCGCGTCAGACCTGTTGTCGGTCGAGAAACGTTGAAAGAGATTTCGCAACATGGAGGGACTCCCGATACAGATCCAAAATCATTCAGCAACGATTTGATCTGTACCCAAGATGTTCGCAACAAAGCTATAGAGAAAATCGGCGACCGCAGTGTGCGACAGGCGCCGATCGGCGCGTTTGACGGTCACCTTTCATGCCTAGAGATCGTACCGAAGTGATCCTGCGATGGGCGCAGGATTTCGTTCAATCTCACTGGGGCAGATTCCAACGGCGGCGAACGGCGGGCGAACCCTGGATTGAAATCAGACGCTCTCAGTCCGCTGTCCGTTCCACCAGGCTTGCTCGCGATCGATGACTTCCTCAGGCACGATATTGCTGGCTGCGTTGTCCAACCAGTCGTTTTGAGTGATCGACGCAATGGCGCCTTCGACCTGTTCTAAGCTCTTGATTGGTTCGCGCTCGTACCATGCCCAGCCGATTTCAGGCTCTGCGACCATTGGCTTGGCGAACAAGGGACCGGCGGACTTGAAATATTGGATTTGTGGTTTTCGAGGGAGCTTTGGCTTTGGCTTGAGCTTCAGCTTGGGACGCGGCTTTTCGACGTAGACGATTTGCGGCTGCGGTTTGGGCTGCGGCTTTGTCTCAACGACGACCATTGGTTCCGGCTCAGGTTCCTGCTTCAATCTCCTCGACAACTTCTTCTTCCGTCTCCTCTTCTTCCATGACCTCTTCTTCGACGATCTCCTTCCTCAGGTTCTTCGTCGTACTCTTCTTCCTCTTCTTCAAACTCTTCCGGCAACAACACCGTTGCGCGACCCGGTTCGCCCTGCGCCGGCATCATGCGGACTTCGACATCGATCTCGTGGAAAATATCGACGATGTGATCGTGGCAGGTAAACATCATCACTTGATGACCAAGTTCAGCGAATGTCTTCAATGTTCGGGCTGCATGCATGGCCCGTTCGCCATCAAAGTTGACCAGCACGTCGTCCAGCACCAGTGGCAACATCACGCCGCGTCGGGCATAGGCGGCCGCCAGTGATAGTCGCAGGGCAATGAAGACTGCTTCTCGAGTACCCCGGCTCAGCACGTCCAGCGGCAATGACTTTTCATCCGTGTCGTCGATCTTCAATTGGTTGGTTCCCAGTGGCGTCCAAATCCGCGTGTATTTCCCGTCGGTCAATTGAGACAGGAACGACGAGGCTTCGCGCAGGGTCTCTGGTTGCCGTTCACGCTCGAACGTCCCGCAGACGTCTTCCAGCAGACAGCTGGCCATCGACAGAGTTTGCCAGCGCCGGCTGGCTGATTCGATTTTTCGTTCCACGCAGCCCAGTTCCAACTGAGCGACTGACAATCGATTGTCGTCGCCCAGATGCTTCATCTCTTGAGCCAGTTCTCCTTGACCGGTCCGCAGCTGGGCAACCCGTTCCTCCGTTTCGGTCATCCGGGTTGTCAACGACTCCCAACGCTTTTCTAAGTCGCCCGCGGTTGCCCCTTCGATTTCACGTTCGACATCTTCGTATTGCACCTTGGTGCCGATCATCGATCTGACTTGCTTGTCAAGTTCGCCGTAGTTCTTGCGGAGTTCGACCAACGTCGATTTGCGATCGACCATCGCGTAGAACTGTTCCGGCGTCGCGACACCGCATTTGGCCCACAGCGCACGTCGCTGTTGTTCGCCACGTTCGATGCTGCGGAAGTGTGCCGACTGTTGCTTCTTCAGTTGGTTGTCTTGTTCCTTGAGCTCGCGGCGTCGTTTGATCCAATGTTGTTGCCGAGACAGTTCTTCGTGCAGATGATTCAGCTGCTCCAAGGGACCAGTTCGTTTGCGGAAACGGGTACGCCATCGACTCCTCGGAGATTTCGCCTTCTTCGTCGGCTTCTCGGACCGCGTCCTCGTTGACTTCCAGGGCTTCCATGTACAACGTTTCGATTCGCTTGGCGATCGTTTGGCGTTCACGTCGGCGCTGTTCTTTTTCGACTCTTCAGTTCGTCCAGACGACGGCGGCTTGCCTGCAGAGTTTCGTAGCCATCACTCAGATTGCGGACGCTTGATGGCGACAACGATTCGCTGAGCCCCAATCGTTCCAAGGTAGCCGACCATTCCCGACGTGCTTCCTTCAATCCCTCAGCCGCGTGCGATGCTCGTCGTTTGGCCGCGTGGTAGGACTGCAAAGCGGCTTCCTGATTGTGATAAGTCGGCAACGACGATTCCAATTCGGCCAACAAATTCTCGGATTCGCGAATCCGCAATTCCAACGCATTCGCCGCTGGTTGGCAGCGTCGAATCGACATCGTTTCGTTCCGATTCGACTTCGCGGATCTGTCGCCGCAGAGCGTCGATTTGACGTTCGCAGTCCTCGCGGTCCAGCGACGTGCGTCCGCATCCCGTTTTCACGGCCGAAGTAGTAAGTCAGCAAGGCACATCGTGCCGAACAGAATGCACAGCATGCCCCAAGTCGGATCTGGTTCGGCCACCAACCATGTGAATCCGAACACGTTCGACAGGCCATAAATCAGCGAGATGCCGCCAACGATGAATGGCACGGACAACAAGCAGCAGCCGATCGATCGGCAGGCTTCGGCAGTCGTCAATTCGACCGTTTCGTTTTCCAGATCACGATAGTGACGTTTCAGCTTTTCCAGATGCTCGCCCAACTGCATCCGGTGCCGCAGCGACGTCAACGTATTGGTTTCGTTGCGAATCGCTTGTTGCAGATCCGATGCGCGGGCCCGTTCCAGAGTCTCCTGCAACGATTGCGACAACTTGTCGGCGCGGTTCTTGTGTTCCTGGGCCTCGCCACGCGCCTGCTTCAGCAGGAACATCTGTTCTTTGACGCGTTTGGCGGGACCGGCCAGTGCGCTCGAGACTTTGTCGCGACAAATCGGGCAGCTGGCTGGTATCACCCTCCAGCAACGCAAGTCGATCGTCTTCTTCCATGCCCAATCGTTCGGCATCGGATTCCAGTTGGCGCTCGGCTTTTTCAATTTGACCGTCGATACGTTCGATCTGTTCCTCCAGTGCCTCGACCCATGTCGCCTGTTCGGCTGCCGCTTCGATGCGGCCTTGCAGATTCGACCATGCGTCGGCTGACTGGCAATTGTTCCGCCTTTTCACGAATCGCGCGACGTTTGTTTTTGACCTCTTCCAATCGATCGCGTCGTTCTTCCATCATCGCGTCGATCTGCACCAATTGGCCCGGGGCCTCATCGGGCAGATGCGATTCCGACTCGGTTTCCTCGATCTGCTTCGGCGATCCGTTCCCGCTCGCGCCAAGTGTCATAAACACCGGTTGCGATTTCGACACAGCGAGATTCGCGTTCCCAGGCTGCCATCCGTTCAGTCAGTTGGTCGATCTCTTGCTGTTGGCTGCGACGCTGCGAAGCCAGTTCGCTCCAACGTCGTCCACCTCGTGTCAACGCAGTCACCTCGTCACGCAGCTTTTCACGTTTGTGGATCAAGTTGACGATCTTCTGCGACTCTTTATCGCTATCGGAATTGTCCGCCGCCAACCATCGCTCGGCGACCTTCCCGCAGACTGCGAATCACGTCGACCAACGAGACTCGATCCAGTCCGCTGGATAGCTTGTACAGTTCGTCGGCGGCGGATGTGTCATCCAGCGTGCTGAGTTCTTGCAATTCGCGCATGCCGATCGCAAACACATTGGTAAAGATCGGTTCGTCGATCTGACCCAACAGACTGCTCAGGCGATGTTGTCCCTGACTCAGTCCATCTTGGCCGGTGACTTGCAATTGGCCGGTCACACCTGTGTCGGTCAATTGGCTGTGCCGACGAATTTGATAGCCGCCACCCGGGCCGGTAACGCGAATCGCACCGCCCGGTGTGCCACCATGTACCGGCGGCAAATATTTTTCGCGGCGATCGGGGGTGAACCCGTACAGCATCGCACGCATGAACTGCATCAGCGTCGTCTTGCCCGCTTCGTTGGGGCCATAGAACAACGTCATCCCTTCGGGCAACGAATCGACCGACAATCCCGTCCAGACTCCGAACCCGTCGATTTGAATGTCTTTGACTTTCATAACTTGATGCACCAAATTCGGCTTCCCGCCACGGAGCAATTCAACACCCAGCAAGGTTGCCTGATCGAGGACGTCCGTTCGACTCGACGCGGGGACTTCGGCCAACAGGCTGGCTGTTGTGCCGGTGATCCCGGGATGTTCGTCAGCAAAGTGTTCTTCTGTGAATGGCAGTAGATTCAAATCGCGACCGTCGGCTTTGCGATGTTTTTCTGCCGCTCGCAAGAAATCGCCCAGAATTGTGTCTTCGTCGTGCCACGATTTGGGATAGTTGCGTGGCGGGCGAACCGCCAACTGGGTCGTCCAGGCCGCTGGAGCACCATGGCCGTATTCGCGGCGAATCCATTGCAACAGTTCTTCGGGATCGCCAATCGAGTGCAGCGATTCACCGTCGGAAACCGTGATGTCCCAGCCAACCAGCAAGTGACGTCCGCCATTTTCGTGTTGCAAACGAACGATTCGTTCGCCCAGCAAGTTTCGAATGTTTCCGACCGATGCGATTTCGGCGGCATCCAGTTCGACATTGCAATATCGGAATGTGTCGCATTCGATGCTGTGCACACGCGTCGTGTGATCCGCGTCGACATCGACAATCGCGTAGCCATGTGCCCCGGTTTCTTTTAGCGATCGACCTTGGGGCGAACCGCAGTAGAAGGCACCTGCTTCGGCGCCACCATCGATCTCTTCACGATCGTGCTCGCCGCCCAAGAGCCCAGAAATCGAAACGCCCTTCAGCTAACGCGTCGGCGTCGGACCTGCCGTATCCGACAGCCACAGTGAATTCGTCGATCGGATCGACACGATAGCTAGGCACGTGCAAGGCGGATCGGCCGTCACTGCTGCGGCCAACCACGGCACAGATCGTTCGTCCGGCTCGTTCAACGGGAACTGCTATCGCACGATTCTTAGGGAACAACGTCACGTTGGGCGGCAGCGGAACCGCATCAGGCCATTTTGCGGGATCGTCGGCGACACCCGGCCGTCCAAAAGACTGGCGTATGTTTTTGATGTAGCTTTTCAAAGTAGTCCAACAAGAACGACATCCCATGGGGACCCGCCGCTTGTGGGTTCAGCAGATCACCGCTCAAGACAACAAAGTCGATGTTGTCGACCAGCGCCGCCTCCATGACTGCGATGGCAGCTGCCCTGGGTGCTGCGGCCATCGCTTCGGCAAGGTGCGATGGTACAGAATCAAGATCGCCAAGAGGACTTTCTAGATGAAAGTCGCTGGCATGAATAAACCGGAATGACTCGCCCGACATTGGCTCCCTCCGTAAATGTGCATTTCACATCTTGTGAAACTGTGCGAAGCGAAGTGTAGGAAACTAGAGAGGATGGGCCAAGACAGATTTCATCCAGTGCAATCTGGCGATGAATTCCCTTTTCGCATTGCTAGCAAGCGGCTTGGGTGTGAAAGCAATCGTTGTCGTCGCTCTCGAGGCACTGGGACATCGAACAAAGGCACCGAACAAAGGCACCGAGCAAAGGCACCGAGCAAAGGCACCGAACAAAGGCACCGAACAAAGGCACCGAACAAAGGCACCGAACAGAGCCTCCCAAGCCGATTCCGGGCAGTTTTAGCGTTGCTACTTTGTATTTCCCTTTTGCCAACTTCTCGTCGCTGACCCTCTCCAGGGGTTCAGAGTCAGGCAAAATTTCAGGAATAGTGCTCCGGAAACTACCTCGATTGCATCGCGACATCCGCTGTCTGGCACGCCTACTCAGTCACCAAAGTTCTTGCGATGGATCTCGGGGCGTTTGGCGATCTGGTATCGATGGGTCCGCCAGGCATCCAGTACAGCGAGCAAGATGATCACCAGCATCGATACGATTACCGACATCCAGGAGGCCACCCAAATGGGCGTTGCCTTGCCGGCGAATCCGGCCAGGATGACCAACGAACCACAGAATCCAATGATCAAATGAATGCGACTGCGAGATTTTGATCGGCGCAGGTGGTATTCAACGTCGAGTTGCGATTCCATCTCTTCGGAGCGCCAACCGATGGCGTCGTTCCACTGCAGCCACGCTGCAAACCCGATCAAAGTTAAGCCCAGAAGTAAACTACCAGCGAACATCTCAATTGCCTCACTCTTTCATCGACCGAGCGCTCGTCGACGATTCCCATTGTATCGCGAGCTTCGCAGTTGAATAGCATTTCGGCATTACTGTTGCTTCAACCATTGGTGAACGACCCATACGACCGTGGCCAATGATTGCCCACTACAATTCTCTGGAACATCTTGTTCGGTATGCCAATAGTTTGGTGCGCCAATTCCAGGACGAGGATAGTCAAAGTCTATCAGGTCGACGGTCGGAATGCCGGCGATTTGATTTAGTGGCAAATGGTCGTCTTGAACTTCATGTCGGCTGCGCGCGATGAATGCGTCCGCGCCAAGTTGGTCAGCCGTTTGCCAGATCGATTTCGCAACATCTCGGGCGTATCGCAAACTGTTACGTTCGTAGTAGATCTTCAGTTCGCGATCGCCGATCATATCCAATAAGATCCCAGCTTGATAACGAACCGGGGGAGGATTCGATTTGTATTTTTCAGCGAAGAACTTTGAGCCCAAAAAGTAGTCGTCCCGCCCTTGTTGCCAGACAAACTCTTCGCCGTCGAATAACACCAGATCGACGCCTACGTCTGCTGGCAAATCGTTCAAGTGATGTGCCAATTCAACGAGTGCTGCTGCACCGCTGGCTCCATCGTTCGCGCCGACAAAGGTGCCCTTTTTGTTGCGTCGGTCTTGGTCAGGGTAGGGCCGCGTGTCGTAGTGGCGCAAACCAGAAAGCGTTTCGGCCGGTCCGGGTGCCAAGACGCAATCAGATTGGCCATCGGAACCGGCGATCCGTTTTCGGGATGCCTTATTTCAAAGGTTTGCAACGACACTTTGCCGCCGGCCCGTTCGAACAAGGGTATTAGCAACTCTTGTTGCTGTTTCATCCCCGGCGAACCAGATGGGCGTGGGCCGATTTTGCAAAGCTGGACCAGAACGTCAAAGGCCCGGTCTGCGTCGTATTGTGCGGGGACAGGTGCCAGCGACGCTCCCGGGGGCGATCCGGCGCGTTGATTGACGACAACCAGTATCGCCAATACCGGAATCAGCAAGGCCATGAACAGCACGATTGCGACCAGCCATTTTGGTGCCCGCCCAATACCGGCCGTGCTTGGACTTTGATTCTCGGCCTGAGCGGATTGCTCGGTCTGCGGCGGCACTTCAGCACGATTCCCGGTTGTGGCAGTCTTGATCATCCGTTGACGCTTGTTCCTTGGCTTGGTCGGACTAAAAATCAATGATCAGACCTATTGTTGCCGAAAAGCTTGCGATTGTGACAGCCCAGGCTGTTTGGTCGCGAATCGCAGATTGCGCTTTTCAACGGCTTCCCACTTCAAATTCACACGTATAATTAGTGTTAGGTAGTTTGGCACTCGTTAACGTGAAGGAATCGAATCAGGGCAAAATGACTACTACAACGTTGACTCGTCCTGAACGTTTCCTAATCGCCTTGGGGTTGGTAACGCTGCTGACCGTTCCCAGCGCCGGTCAACAGCCGCCTGATCAGTCTGTCAAACTTGGATACGTGATCGATGTTCCGGTGCCACTGGAATCAGGGGATGCCAACCGATTGATCGGCCAACTATCGCAGTTGAACGAATCGTCGCCGGAGAACCAGCGCGTTACCGTTGTGCTGCGATATCAAGACCCCAGCGGCACTGCCGGTGCCGAAACACAGTTCGAAGACGCACTCAAAGTCGCTCGTGCCATCACCGGTCAATCGCTCCGCCGCGTGCGAGTCGTATCGTTGGTCGAAAGCGCCATCAATGGCCATTCGGTATTGCCGATCATCGCCTCCGATATGGTGTTGGTATCCGCGGACGGCGCCCTGGCCAATGCGTCGGCCGGCGATTCGACGGCCGACGAAACAATCGAGCTGAATTATCGCACGATTGCAGAGAAACGTGGACTCTTTCCGCCTGCTGTTGTTTCCGCTTTGGTTGACCCAGCCCAAGAACTTGCTTTGGTTTCAAAAGTTGGCGGTGATCAAGTCTTTGCCGCGGGAGCTGAACTCAAAGAGCTGCGAGCGACCGGTAAAGTGCTCGGTGAAGAGGTCTGGAGTGCCTCGGGAGTGCCGTTGACAATCGATTCAAAGCAACTGCGCACGGTTCGGGCAGCAGCCGGCGTGGTCGATTCGTTAGACGCTGCGGCCGAACTGTTAGATTTGGCCAAATTGAATCCGTTGGAAGGTCGGCTGACGTCGGGCGCCGCAAACGGGGTGTTGTTGGACATCACCGGTTCGATCGTCGGCAATCGCGTTCGACGCTGGCAAAGTAACTTGTCATCGACTTTGGATTCGGGAGAGGTCAACACGTGGGTCATTCAAATTGATTCGTCAGGCGGGAGCCTGGATGATAGCGCGACCTTGGGCGGCTGGTTCGCAAATCCGGAACCGCCACTACGAGTCGTCGCCGGGCTGATTCGAGGTGAAGCGCGGGGTGATGCTGCCTTGGTCGCCGTTTCCTGCAAGCCATGCTACATGACGCCAAGTGCAACCATTGGTGGACCGGGTGCTGATTCATTCAGTCCCGCCGACTTGGCGAGATACGATGAATTGATTGATCAGATCGCGCTGTCCACCAAGCGATCAGCCGCATTGATCCGTGGCCTGCTGAACCCCGAGATTGTTGTTTATCGCTACACCCATCGGAAAACCGGTCGGATTCGTTATGCGACAGAAGATGATATTGTCTCCGGCGTGGAAGATGCTGCGGCGGAGCAAGCGAAGTGGCAACGTGGTGAGCGGATCGAACTTGACCAAGGCTTGACGACGGCCGAGGCGGTAGCATTGGGTTTGGTCGATGGCGAATCGCCATCGTTGGAAGACACATCGCGGCGCGTCGGTCTCAGTTCGACACCAGAGGAGGTTGCTGACCGAGGGCTTGTGCGGTTTGTTGAAAACTTGGGTCGCAGCCAATCGTTGGCCTTCTTGTTGATTTTCATCGGGTTCACGGCACTGTCGGCCGAAGCAAATGCGCCGGTCTGGGCTTTCCAGGTTTCTTGGCATTGGTTTGCTTCGCTTTTTGGTTTTGGATCCAGTTTTTGGCAGGCACAGCTGAATGGCTTGAATTGGTCGTGTTTGGTTTGGGCATCATTTGCATTGGAGTGGAAATATTTGTCATTCCAGGGTTCGGCGTGTTCGGAGTCGGCGGATTGGCGCTGACGGTCTTGGGTTTGGTATTGATGAGCCAAACCTTTGTGATTCCACGCAACGCCTATCAGCTGTCGGTACTGAATCGTGGTGTCTGGGTTGCCTTGGGGGGAGCTGCGGGGATGTTTGGTGGGTTCGTCGCAATGCGAATGTTGTTCCCGCATGTCCCATTGTTGCGTGGTCTGATCATGGAGGCTGATGATGAAGCTGTGATCGAAGAATCAGAGAAGCTGGGCGACTACAGCGCTTTGCTGGGCCAGGTTGGCACCGCGACAACGCCCCTGCGACCGTCGGGCAAGGCGCGTTTTGACGATCAAATCGTTCAAGTTGTTAGCGAGGGTACGTTGATTGCCGCTGGTGACCAAGTAAGGGTCAGCGATGTGTACGCCACCAAAGTGGTTGTCGAACCGTTGGAGAATGGATGAGTCTGCTGTATGCGATTTTGCTATTGGTCGCTTTCTATCTGTTGCTGACAGCAGAGTTCTTTTTGCCCACCGGGGGTTTTCTGGGGGTGGCATCCGCGGCGGCTTTGCTTGCCTCGGTCGTGATCGGTTTTGGACACAGCTCGACGGCCGGATTTGCGATTCTCGGAATTTCACTGATAACGACACCCTTGATGATCGTCGCGCTGTTGCAATTGTGGCCCCACACACCGATTGGAAGACGAATGCTGAATCGGCGGCCGGGAGAAACTGCGGATCGGCCCCCGACCAGGGCAACATCGAGTGGCATTCCGATCGATCAATTGGTCGGAAAGCAGGGAACGGCCAAAACCGATTTACTTCCGAGTGGCATGATCTTGATGGGACGCGATCGATTAGACGCGGTTAGCATCGGAATGCCGATCGATGCCGGCACAAGAATTGTCGTTACCAGCGTTGAAGCGGGAAAAGTTCATGTGCGACCCGCCACGGATGAAGATCTTGAATTGGATCAAGCGGATACGAAACCCCAATCGCCTCCGTCACTCGAAGGCAGCTTGGAATCGTTTGATTTCGAATAGTTGATTTTGGTGGTCGAACGATCGCCTATGATAGAGTTCTAGCCATTTCACGTAGCTCTTGGTCGTCCTTGTTTATGCGTATTCTGTTTCTCGGTGATATTGTCGGTAAGCCGGGCTATTCGGCTGTCTTAAAACACGCCGAATCGATTCGCAAGGATCGGTCGATCGATGCTTTGATTGTCAACGCAGAGAATTCGTCTGATGGATCCGGGCTGATGCCTAGGCAATATCAACGTTTGGTCGAAGTCGGAGTCGATGTGATTACCATGGGCGATCATATCTACCGATGCAAAGACATCATTCCAACGCTGCTCAAGAGTGACCGGATCATTCGACCAGCCAACTATCCTAGTGACGCTTCGGGACGGACCTGGACAGTCGTTTCAACACCCGCGGGACCCATTGGAGTTGTCTCGCTGTTGGGCCGTGTTTATATGCGGCCAGTCGATTGTCCCTTCGATGCCGTTGATCGGGCACTGGACGAAATTGGCGACCAAGCCGTTCACATTGTGGTTGACGTTCACGCCGAAGCGACGAGCGACAAACAGGTCCTGGCCCGCTATTTGGATAGCAAAGTTACCGCAGTGCTGGGCACTCATACGCATGTGCCGACAGCCGACGCCACGATCTTTCCAGGCGGGACCGCGTTCCAGTGCGACGTCGGCATGTGTGGTCCCTATGACAGTATCATCGGACGCGATATTGGTCGTGTGATGCAGACGACACGCACATTCGAACCATGTCATTTTCACGTTGCGACGCGGGATGTTCGGTTGTGTGGAGCGATCATCGACTCAGCCGCGAACGGGAAAGCGACATCAATCGAGAGGTTCGAGCTGCCGATATCCTGAACCGATGGGCACTTTCCTACAGCCCAAATTTCAATGCGATTCTCCATAAGCCGGCTATTTCTGTTGGTTGCTTTTGCGGCCCTTGCGTTCTGGTTGTACGCAGCCGTCTATCGCGCTGGGCGGAACACTGGTATGGATTTTGTGCTGGGGATTGATCGGCTGGATTGCGTTCCGATCGCGTTGGCCCGACCGACGTTGACAAGCAGCAATTGTCGCCGCTGGGATGATGATGATGGTCGGCATGTTGATGATGCCCGTGGTTGCAATCAGCGGCCATGCCGTCCCGATTGATCGATTGGAACTGATTCAGACCGGGAGCAGTAGCGATCAAGTTCAGCTGGCGCTGGGTTCTCCGTCCGACATCGAGCAGGTGGAAAGGGGCGATGTGTGGCTCTATTCCGGTCCCAGCTGGTGTCACGTGACCATCCACTTCGGGGCCGATGGCAAAGTGATGTATGTCGATCACGATCACTGAACGGCGGCAAGCGAGTCAACGCTAAGAGAGCCGTTTCATCGCTTGTTCAAATCGATTCAGTGTTTCTTGACTCACATGATGCTCGATCCCCTCCGCATCCACGGCGGCGACCTCTGGATCGACTCCAATCGCAAGCAAGAACTGATAGACGACTTCGTGACGTTGCCGCGACTCTTTGGCCAAGCGTTTTCCCTTGGCCGTCAGCTCGATTGGACGGTAAGGCTCCGTTTCCAACCAACCCTCTTGGTGTAAGCGGGCGACGATTCGATGGACGGTCACGTGCGAGACATCGAATTTCTTCGCCAGATCGCTGGCACGGCAAAGACCTTTGCTACCCACAATATCATCCACCGCCTCGACATAGTCCTCGGCAGTCTCCTTGGCGTGATCGTTCCGAGTGCGACGAAACGGGTTCTTGGTCTTGCCGGTTGAACGTGACAAGCGGAGGCTCCGAGCGAATTGGAAGCGACTGAACAAAGATCCATCCTAGGCCCTTGTCAAAAGTTTAGCAATGGCTACAATCTCAAAAAGATTAGCTTAAGCTAAACCTTGGTTTCGAACCACAAGCACCGCTCGTTGAGGCGAACATGCTGAAGAATTGCGCCGTTTTCGCTCTGCTGTTATCGTCCGTCATCGGTTGTGACTCGGCCGACAGAGCAGCGTTGGATTGGAGCGGCGATCGATATGCGGGATCCTATCCCATCCAAGTCGTTGTCACCGTGGGGATGGTAGGGGACACCGTTCGCAACGTTGGCGGCCAGCACATTCAAGTCACGCAAATCTGTGGGTCGGGAGTCGATCCGCACCTTTACAAGCCAACTCGCGACGACGTTCAAATCATCATGTTGACCGACATGGTGTTCTATTGTGGATTGACGTTGGAAGGCAAAATGAGCGACACCTTGATCAAAATTGCCCGCCGCAAGCCGGTCTTCGCGGTGACGGAGATGATCGAGGAAAATTTGTTGCTGGAGCCCGAGCAACTGGAAGGCCACTATGACCCGCATGTTTGGATGGACGTAGCGGCTTGGTCTCAGACCGTGGATGCAGTTGAGTCCGCGTTATCTGACTTCGACCCAACCCACGCCGCTGACTACAAGTCCAACGCAGCGGCTTACAAAGCGAAGCTGGCGCGCTTGCATCAGTATGGAATCGATGCGGTGGCTACGATTCCAGCGAACGGTCGCTTGCTGATCACTTCCCACGACGCTTTCAATTACTTCGGTCGGGCTTACGGTATGCAGGTCATTGGGGTTCAAGGGCTGACTACCGAATCGGAGGCGGGCGTTCAGCACATCAATGAGTTGGTGGACATGCTGGTCGAAAGGAATGTGAAGGCGGTATTCATTGAAAGCAGCGTCTCGCAAAAGAACATCGAAGCACTTGTCGAAGGCGCGGAATCGAAAGGGCATGACGTGATCATCGGCGGCGAACTGTACAGTGACGCAATGGGGGCCGCCGGTACGTACGAGGGGACTTATGAAGGCATGCTGGATCACAACATAACACTCGTGACCCGCGCACTAGGTGGTCAGGCGGATGTCAAAGGATTGAATGGCAAGCTATCGAGTGAAGGAGAGTAAGGGATGTCTTCAGGGGCTTTAGATACAGTTCCCAACGATGGTGCCGCCGATCCGACGGTCCCGCTCTCCGTCTATGACTTGACCGTCGCGTACCATCGAAAACCTGTTATCTGGGACATCAATTTTGATCTTCCTCCCGGTAAATTGATCGGTGTGGTCGGTCCGAACGGCGCCGGAAAAAGTACGCTGTTGAAAGCCGTCATGGATTTGATTCCGCGCGCTTCTGGTCGAGTCAGTGTCTTCGGAGGCAGCTACAAGAAGAATCGACATCGCGTTGGATATGTTCCCCAACGCGAGAGTGTTGACTGGCAATTCCCGGTGAACGCTCGAGATGTCGTAACGATGGGTTTGTATGATGAAATCGGCTGGTGCATGCCGGTTCGACGAAGGCACCGCGACCGGGCAACCGAGGCGCTTCAGCGAGTTGGCATCGCAGAACTAGCCAACCGTCAGATCAGTCAACTGTCGGGTGGGCAGCAACAACGTACCTTTTTGGCGCGGGCCTTGGTTCAAGACGCCGATTTGTACTTGATGGACGAACCGTTCGCCGCCGTTGACGCCGCGACTGAGCGCGCAATCGTCGATATCCTGCGCGAACTAAAGGACCGCCAGAAGACTGCTGTGGTGATTCACCACGATTTACAGACGGTTCCCGACTACTTCGACTATGTGGTGCTATTGAATATGCGTGTCGTGGCTCATGGGCCGGTCGAGACAACGTTCACATCGGAAAATCTAAACAAGACCTATGGCGGCCGCCTGACCTTGTTGGACGAAGTCACCGAAGCGATGCGACGAAGGGAGCAGTCCTTGTGATTCGCTCGCCGTTACAAATATTGCCGCTATTGGTCGCAGTGCTGTTCTCATTTGCCGCCGCCGGCAATCTGATTGCTGCTGGTACTGAGGTTAGTGGCAGCCGGTCCTTGGCAGATCGGTCCGCTCAGTGGCCAAGCTGGGAACAATGGGGTCGCGTGCTATTCCTGCAAGACTACAACACGCGCGTCGTCGTCTTCGGTGTTGCCGTGCTAGGAGCCGGGGCCGGATTGGTCGGTGGCTTCACGTTGTTGCGAAAACGAGCCTTGATGGGCGATGCACTGAGCCACGCCAGCCTGCCTGGAATTGCGACAGCGTTTGTCGTCGCATCCGCTCTGGGCGGAGATGCGAAATCACTGCCCTATTTGTTAACAGGCGCGACACTGAGTGGCTTGTTGGGCGTCGCCGTGATTCTCTGGATCAGGAACCAGACTCGCCTGAAAGAGGATGCAGCACTGGGGATTGTGCTTAGCGTTTTCTTTGGTGCGGGTGTCGCGATCTTGGGTGTGATTCAACAGATGGAGGCGGGACACGCGGCTGGGCTGGAGGGATTTATCTACGGAAAGACAGCTTCCATGCGAGGCAGCGATGCACGGCTTATCGTCGTTGCCTCGTTGATCGCGATCGGAGTCTGTTTGGCGCTGTTCAAAGAGTTCAAGCTACTCTGTTTTGACGAGGGCTTTGCTGGATCACGTGGTTTTCGGGTGGTTGTCTTGGACGTTGTCCTGATGTCGACAGTCGTACTGATCACCATTGTCGGCCTCCAGGCCGTCGGCTTGATTTTGATGATTGCACTGATGGTCATTCCGGCTGCGGCTGCTCGGTTCTGGACCGACATCATGTGGCGCATGATGGTCTGTTCGATGTTGCTGGGAACGATCGGCTGCGTGTTCGGCGCGACGATTAGCGCTGTCTTTCCGAAGCTCCCCTCCGGCGCAATGATTGTCCTTGTCTGTTCGGTGTTCTTCTTCTTTAGCTTGCTGTTCGGCCGATCGCGAGGAGTATTGGTGCGATATCTTCGTCGCCGTAGACTAAACCGGCGCGTCGCCCGCCAGCATCTATTGCGTGCGATGTACGAAACGATTGAGCCGCAGCAAACCACGAAGGCCTTCGACCCCTCAGCGTTTGCCACGCTTCACGATTTGTTGCCGATGCGCAGTTGGTCTCGCCGACGCCTGCTAAAGGCGCTCCATCAGGCCGAGAATGCTGAACTGGTAACTTTGCGCGGACAGGAAGCCCATCTAACCCGCGCTGGTTTCATAGAGGCAGCTAGATTGACGCGTCAGCATCGGATGTGGGAGATGTATCTGATCGCGTACGCCGACATCGCCCCCAGCATGGTGGATCGAGACGCCGATGCGATTGAACATGTACTGGACCCGCAGATCATCGATCAGTTGGAGGAACTGCTAGAGCAGGAACAAGCAGGTGTTCGGGTTCCCGAAAGTCCTCACCAGTTGGGGGCAGCGTTGTCATGATTGCCGACATTCATTGGAATTGGTCGTTGGACGGTTGGATCATTGTGGTTGGAGGGTTGTGCGCTGTCGCGTCGGCACTGCTAGGGAATTTTCTCGTCCTTCGTAAGATGAGCATGCTGGGCGACGCAGTTACGCACGCGGTTTTACCTGGGATCGCCGTTGCGTTTTTTGTCAGCCACAGTCGCAGCAGCCTGCCGATGTTTATCGGCGCCGTGTTTGTCGGGATCTTGACTGCCTTGTTTACAGAATGGATTCGAAAATTCGGGAAGGTCGATGAAGGAGCCTCGATGGGCGTTGTCTTTACGTCAATGTTTGCGCTCGGACTGGTGATGCTGGTGCAGGCTGCGGATCAAGTTGAACCTGGATCCAAATTGTGTGCTTTACGGATCGATCGAGTTAACGCCTTTGGACACCACTTTTGTATTTGGCCACGAAGTACCAAGAGCGGCACTGGTTTTGATTCCGGTTACTCTGATCAATCTCTTATTCGTTGTGCTCTTTTTCAAAGAGTTGAAAATCAGCTCGTTCGATCCAGCTTTGGCAACGACGATGGGATTTTCGGCAAAGGCAATGCACTATTTGCTGATGGTACTGGTCTCGGTGACTGCCGTTGCCAGTTTCGAAAGTGTGGGCAGTATTTTGGTGGTAGCGATGTTTGTGGTGGCACCAGCGGCCGCCTATATGTTGACCGATCGATTGGCAATCATGATCGGGCTGAGCGCGGTGATCGCTGTTGCCGCCGCGGTATCGGGGCATCTTGCGGCTCTTGTTGTGCCGACGTGGTTCGGCTATCGCAGCACGACCACCGCTGGAATGATGGCTGTTATGGCTGGCGTCCTGTTTGTGTTTGCCGCTTGTTTTGGGCCCCGGCACGGCGTCGTCGTCAAATGGTTGCGGCGCCAGTCGTTGTCCGTTCGAATTTTGTGCGACGACATTGTCGCGCTGTTGTACCGCTGCGAAGAACGCTCCCGTAAAATTCCGACAAGATCCGAGTTGGCTAGTGAACTCTTTGCCGGACCGCTATTCATGACAACCGCGCTTTCGATGCTCCGCCGCCGCGGAGAGCTGACCAAAGGCGAAGGGCTTCGGCTGAGCGATGCGGGCCGCGACCGTGGTCGTAACCTTGTTCGCTCTCACCGTTTGTGGGAACAGTATCTGGTGTCCGAGGCAAGTGCCGAAGCCGATCGTATCCACGACAAGGCAGAGCGATTCGAACACTTTACAGACCGTAGATTGCGGGACCGGCTGGATCACGTGACCGACGCGCCGAACAAGGATCCGCACGGCAGTCCGATTCCGGATGAAAAGAGAGTCGGCCGGTGAAGTCCTGACAAGCCCGTTTCTGTTGCGTCAGGGAGGTTACCAAAGGCACGCCGCTAGCCCGATCTATTTCATGACTGCGGCGACCGTATCGGCAACAACGGCCGGCAAACGACTTCGGTTGTTTTCCAATTCGGAAGAAAAGAATTCTGCACAGGCCGCCTCCAACGCTTCGACACGCGCGATCGCCTGCTGCGAATCTGCGCCAACACAGATGACGCCGTGGTTCCGCATTAAATAAGCGTGCACATCAGTTCTCGCCAACTTGACGACCTTCCCAGCCAACCAGGATGTTCCTGAGGGCGCATATCCGGAGCACGGCACGACGTTGCCAAGCAGCTCACGGTATTCTGCCGAGCGAACTGTCAGTGGCTTCGCCAGCAGCGTGTAGGCGCTTGCAATCGGCTGGTGGGTGTGCACGCAGGCGTTACAGTCCGTCCGGGCCAGCAAGAACCTTGCATGCATGCCGCATTCAACCGATGGAGGCAGTTCTCCTGCGACTTGTTCCATGTCTGCGAAACGAACGACGCAGACGTCGTTCATGGACATCGCATAGTAGTCAGTCCCTGAGGGCGTCACCGCAAAGTGATCCGCATCAGCACGGATCGCAAGGTTTCCGCCTGTACCGGCTATGAATCCTCGATCTGCTAGCGTGCGACAGGTCGCCAGGACATCCGAACGGACTTCGTTGAAATTCATCATTGGTTGCTCTTTGTGGTCTGATTGATTCTGCGATACCAGGGTGAAATTCGTTTGTAGACGTCCTTAAAACTGGCAAATCTTTGATCGTAGATGCTGCGATGATCGGCGATGGGTTCGTAGACTTGGCGAATGTGCGTGCGATCGGAGACGTCGGCGAAATTCATCTTTCCGATTCCGACGCCGCCAATGAATGCCGATCCCAGCACATTGGCTTGGATCGGCGCCTCAAGCTGTTTGACCCGGACATTCATTACGTCAGCAAAGATTTGGCACCACACGTCAGACGCACCGCCGCCACCGACGATCGTGATTTCATTGACGGGGTAATGACGCAGAAACTTTTTGACCGGCTCTAGCATCCATCGCGTGTTAAGCGCGACCCCTTCCAAAACAGCGCGGATCATTTCTTCTCGAGTGTGTTGCATCGACAGGTTTAAGAATCCAGCGCGAAGCGTGCCATCGTCTACCGGACATCGTTCGCCAAAGAGCCACGGCGTGTACAGGATGCCGCGCGATCCGGCTGGTACACGAGCCGCGATCGCGTCCAAGATGCGATAAACATCTGGTTGTTCTTCGTTTTGCAGCAATTCATCTTTGTTGAAAAACAAATTATCGCGAAGAAAAGAAAGGTTCGACCCGGCAGAACTTTGCAGAGCGATCATCAGATACTTGTCGTCCATTGCGCAGGGAAGGGAGGCAAACTGTGATTGAATGTTTGTCTTTTTCCAGGGGACGTGGGCGCCAAACCAAGACGAAGTTCCGATGTATAGGTGCACGTCGCCATCGGTGACGGCCCCGGAACCGATAGCAGCAGCGGACGTATCGATCGTACCCGCGACCACCGGTATCCCGGGCTCCAATCCCAAATCAGCAGCGGCGGTGCTGGTCAAGTTTCCGATCACATCGGTCGCTTTTACGATCTCCGGCAGCTTGTCAGCATCAATGCCAAGACTCTGGATCAGACCGCTATGGTAACGAATGTCGGATGGGTCACGATTGTCCGTTACCCAGGAGGTCATGATCGAATCTGGGGACGCCGCCATGCGATCGGTGAACCGAAAGTTCAAGTAGTCGATGACATTCAGGAACTTGTACGCTTTTCGATAGATCTCTGGCCTTTCATGCTTTAGATACAGCATGTGTCCAGCCGGATCTTTACCGGACAACGCGGCGCGCCTCCGGTCAGCCGAATCCACCTGGCAAGTTTCGGCGCGTCGAACCCGGCGACTCGAATCGGACCCGATCCGACTTGTTTGGTCAGGGCTTGGTGCCCCCGCATGTCTAACCACAGCAGTGCCGGGTGCAGCACCTCGCCGTGCTCGTCAACTGCGACCGTTCCCTCACCTTGTGTTGACGCACAGATCGCGGCGATTCTGGAGGCTGCGCCCGACTCTTTTAAAACTCCGCGTGTTGCTTGGCAAACCGCCTGCCACCAATCGGCCGGTCTTTGTTCAGCACCGTTGTGGCCGATCACCTGGGTTTCCACGGCAGCAGAATCCCAGGCAATGATTTTTCCGTCCAATTGAACGAGGGCGCATTTTGCACCGGATGTTCCTAAGTCGATCGACAGTACGGTTGTTTCGCCGGCCAAGTTTTTTGCGAGCCCCCTAACTGAATTCGGCAACGATGGAGCGCACTATATCGGGGTGGCTATGTTTGATCAAATCGAGTGAATAAGCTAGACCTCGCAATCTCACACATTATCTGGAAAGATCTCCCCATGATGGTAACCCCCGACACGGCTGCACAAATCATTGAACAGGGCATTCCGCTTCATCGATTTTTGAACGTCAAAGTTGTCGAGATTCGCGACGGATATTGCAAGATGCTGTGGCCCTATCGCGAAGAAGTCATCGGTAACTTTTTGAATCGGAACTGGCACGGTGGAATGATCGCTGCCGCCTTGGATGCCGTCGGCGGGGCGGTCGGCATGGCCACATTGACGTCTGCCGAGGAAAGATTGGCAACGATTGATTTAAGAGTGGACTACCTGCGAAGCACAGGCCCCAGCGACTTGGTCGTTACGGCCGAGTTGGTTCGCAGCGGCAATCGGATTGTGTCAACCGATATGGAAGCCTGGCAGGAAGGCGAGCAAAAACTGGTTGCAAAAGGCCGCGCAATGTATTCGGTGTATCGCAAGACGAAGCAGGATGGGACCAAAGAGGATGCCGCCCGAGAATTTTTCATCTAGTGGGGGCGCAGACCTGCTCGCGCGGATCGGCCGAATCGAGTATGATGGAGGCATCGATTTGGTACTGTACCGCTTTTCTGTCCCACCCACCTTTCTTCCAGCCTCGCACGCATCCTATCCATGACCACATCAAAGCATTCACGATCTAAGATTCAACGCCGCAGTTTTCTGAAAGCGACGACGGCTGCTTCCCTGTCAGCTGGCGTCTGGAGTAGTGCGTCGGCACAGGAATCAAAATCGGCAAACGACAAGCTACAGATCCTTTGCGTTGGAACCGCCAACCGGGCTGCCGCGAATATTGACGGCATTAGCAGCGAAGACATTGTTGGTCTTTGTGATGTTGACAAGAACTATCTGGACCGGGCCGCCACACAACACAAAAGCGCCGCGAAGTTTACTGACTATCGCGAGATGATTGACCAGATGGCCGACAAAGCTGACGCGATTGTGGTGGCAACCGCGGATCACCACCACGTTCCGGCCTCCATCCGTGGTGTCAACGCTGGGCTGCACTGCTACTGCGAAAAACCACTCGCGCATACCGTCGAAGAAGCGCGGATCTTGGCGGAAGCTGCCAAAGCAAAGGGCCTGGCAACCCAAATGGGAACCCAGATCCATGCCGAACCAAACTATCGTCGCGTCGTGGAAATCGTTCGAGCGGGAACGATCGGTGAAATCGAAGAGGTCCATGTCTGGGTGGGCAAAGGTTGGGGTGGCGGCGATTTGCCCACCAACACTCAGCCGGCACCCGCGAATCTGTCGTGGGATCTATGGCTTGGTCCAGCACCTGAGCGTCCTTATGCGCCTGGCCGTTACCATCCAGCACAATGGCGTCGATGGTGGGCGTTCGGCCAAGGCACATTAGGCGACATGGGTTGCCACTACATGGATTTGCCGTTCTGGGCATTGGACCTACGGCATCCGACGGCCTGTGAAGCGGAAGGGCCGCCCGTCCATCCGGAGACCTGTCCACTTGGCCTGACCGTCAAATACAAGTATCCGGCTCGGGGCGAGATGCCACCGGTCGATCTAACTTGGTACGACGGAAACATGACGCCGCGAGAAGTCGCTGGTGAGCGAGTTCCCGGGAGTGGCGTGATGTTTGTCGGCAGCGAAGGAAAAATGTTTGCCAACTATACAAACTACAAGCTATTTCCAGCCGACAAGTTCTCAAGTTTCGAACCACCACCGAAGACGATCCCTGATTCGATCGGGCATCACGCCGAATGGATCAAGGCCTGTAAAGATGGGTCTCCCACGCTGTGCAACTTCGATTACTCAGGTGCGCTGTCCGAGGCCGTTCTGCTGGGCAACGTTGCCTACCGAACTGGCAAGTCATTGGAATGGGACGCGGAAACGATGACAGCCACCAATTGTCCCGAAGCAGATCAATACCTTCGCAAGCAGTATCGAGACGGCTGGGAAGTCATCGCAACGGCTTAGCTTGATGTTCGCAGAAAAGTTGGATAGGCTTCCTGCCTGTTGGACAACAGCGACGACCGACAACCTATCCGACCTTCTACCGTTGCACCGAGAGCACCATGTGGCGACTCAACAGTTTTGCTTTGACCCTTTTGTTGGCCGCCGGTTGTAGCACCAGTTCTGACTCGCCGGCGCCTCCGACGGATGCCCAGGCGACGAAGCCGTCAAGTGTCGTCCCGGACGATACCGAAGCGGTGGCAGCGATCGAGGCGGATACCGAAAAGCTTCGGCGGGACGGAAACGGTTCGATCATCGAAGTTGACTTTCGGGGCACGCAAATCGGTGATGCTCAGTTGGAGCCGCTATTGAAGTTGCCACGTTTGCGCTCGGTATTGTTAGCAGGAACCGGAGTCACGGATGAAGGGCTGCAAACGATTGGCAAGATCGATACTCTCGAAAACTTGGATCTGCGTGACTGCAAGATTACTAATTCGGGACTGCAGCATCTTGGCTCGCTAGCGAAATTGACCGCGTTAAAGCTATCGGGCAAGAGTGGAGATTGTGCGGTTGACGACGGCGGTATGGAGCACGTCGCCAAACTAACAAACCTGAAGGTGCTCGGTCTTGACTTTCTATGGGTCAGCGAGCAAGGTCTTGAGCAATTGACCAACTTGAAAGGGATTCAAGAGTTGTACTTGGCCGACACGACGGTTGGAAATCAGGCGATCAACGTTATCAGTGCGTTTCCTAAGCTGCGCCGACTTCGAATCGCCCAGACGCAAATAGACGCCGATGGATTAGCCGCACTTCCTGCCCTAACCAACCTCGAAGATCTAGACCTTAGCGGCTTGCAGTTATCGGATCAGGCGACGCAGCCTTTGGCCAAGTTGCAGAAGCTGAAAAAACTGAATCTTTGGCGGGTCAACATTTCCGATGCGGGAATCGAACCGTTAAAGGGACTCGTGTCTCTCGAGTCATTAAATCTGGATAACACGCGGCTTAGCGATGATGGTCTAGCCTATCTTGCCGGTCTGACCAAGCTGACTTTTTTGCATTTGGGTTCAACTCAGATCACCGACGGCGGTCTGGTTCACTTGGAAAACCTGAAGGCGCTCAAGGATTTGAAAGTGACTCGAACGGCCGTCTCGCAAGCAGGCGTTGACCAGTTGAAGCGGGCGTTACCTGATGCCGAAATTCAGCTGAAATATATCGAAGGCACTTAGCCGAAATTTGAGCACGAATCGGATTTTCTGTTCCGCATTGAACGATCGGTAGCCGGATCCAATGAAAAAGTTGAGCGCCATCGCGGGTTTGGTTTTAGCGGTGGCAACCGGCTTGGCGGTAGCCGGGCTCGGCTATAGCAACGAAATCGCATGGACGGCGAGTGTCGTCGTGCTTTGTGCCTGTTGGTGGATCTTCGAGCCGATTCCGATACCGGTTACTTCGCTCGTTCCGCTGGCACTCTTTCCAGCTGTCGGAGTGTTGGATGCCGAACAAGTTGCCGGCGCCTATGGCAACAAGTTGGTGTTATTGATGATGGGCGGATTCATGTTGTCAACCGCGATGTCGCGCAGTGGGGCCCACAGGCGAATCGCCTTGAAAATGGTGCAAGTGTTTGGCGAGGACGGAGGAGGACGGCGGTTGGTTCTAGGGTTCATGGTCGCGTCGGCGTTTCTAAGCATGTGGATCACGAACGCGGCGACGGTATTGATGTTGCTGCCAATCGCTCTGGCTGTCGTCGAAAATTCATCCAATCAGAAACTTCGAACCAGTCTGCTGCTTGGCATCGCCTATGCGGCCAGTATCGGGGGCGTTGGGACGCCGATCGGTACGCCGCCGAATTTGGTATTCATGGAGGTCTACGTTCGAAACGCCGGTGGAATCGAACCGACGTTTTCGACATGGATGACCTGGACCATGCCAATCATTGTCATCCTGTTGCCAATCGCATGGATCTGGTTGACGCGTGGATTGACGGTCGAGGACGAGTTAGAGATCCCATCGGTGGGTGCTTGGCGGCGCGACGAGATCGCCACGTTGGGGATCTTCGCCGTTACCGCCGTGCTGTGGATGACTCGCCGCGAACCGCTGGGCGGATGGAGTCAGTGGCTGGGAATGCCGGGTGCGAACGATGCGGGTGTCGCTCTGTTGGCCGTGGTTGTCATGCACTTCTGGCCGAACGGCAAAGGCGAGACCCTCCTGACTTGGGAAACGGCTGCCAAAATCCCCTGGGGAGTCTTGGTGCTCTTCGGCGGTGGAATCGCCATCGCCCGGGCCTTTATAGAATCGGGGTTGAGCCAAGTGGTTGGAGATTCACTGACCGACCTTTCCAACTTTCCGCTACTGTTGATGATTGGAATGATTTGTTTAGCCGTGACGTTCTTGACCGAAGTGACTAGCAATACGGCGACAGCCAACTTGTTGTTGCCGATCCTTGCAGTCACCGCGATTTCCTCGGGAATCGATCCGCTGCTATTGTTGATTCCGGCAACAATCAGTTGTAGTTTCGCGTTCATGCTGCCGGTTGCTACGCCGCCCAATGCGATTGTCTTTGGTAGTGAAGAGTTGACGACGCGTCAGATGGCCCGAGAGGGACTGGTCCTGAACCTGATTGGCGTCGTGATTGTCACCGCAGTTTGCTGGCTGACTCTTGGCTAGAGATGCAAACGAAAAAACCGCCCCTGCCCCCCGGGAAGGGGGCAGCGGCGGTCTCGCTACTCAACAGCGAACATCTCTTGATCACTTAAGATCTGCTGAGGCTTAGCCTCCGCAACCACAGGGCGCGGGGGCTCCGCACCCACAACCAGATGCAGCAGGTGCGGCAGCGCCGCATCCGCAGCCAGCCGATGCGCCGGAAGCTGATGAGCCTCCATTGCAGCATGGGTTGATGGTTTCTTCGACCAAGCGAGGAACCATCTTACAGACTTGAACTTGTTGCTCCTTGGCAACGACGTGAGGAACACAAACGGTGTACTCTTCGACTTGGTCTTCGCAGACGCGGTCGTTACGAGTGACTTCGTAAGCTTCCGTGGTGTATTAGGAACGTTATACGTGTAGCTGACTTCCTTCGTTCGTTGCTCAGTCGTGAAGGAGACATGAGGAACGGTTTCGGTCTTGGTGACCGTTTGGTAGTTCAGTTGCTTACGCATACGAGTTCGCTTTTCTTCGTTGTACTTGACAACTTTACGCATACGAGTTCGTGTTTCGTCAACGTAGTGACAAACCTGCTTCGTGCCGGTTCGTTGCTCACAGCGATAAACGACCTTCGTGCATTCGTAAGGAACTGCGGTCGCTTGTTGCTCGTAAACGGTATAGTGAACCGTTTGGCTTTCAGTCGAAGTCGTTGTAACAGGAACGTTTTCGGTCATCACGTTTGGCACCCAAACCTTCTTGGTCACCGTCGTCGTACAACCGCCTCCAGCGCCACCGCGCACCGCAGCCACCGGCCGCACCGCATCCGCCGCAGCACGTGCTGCCGCAGGACGAACATGCCGAGGCACTGCCGCATCCGCCGCCGCAACTGATCCGTGACGGCGAGCAGTCCACGACCGAACCGGCCACCGCGTCCGCTTGCCCATTGCCACTACTGCTAGCTGGAACTTCGCACCACTCGGTTTTCCCAATGACCGTAGTCCTTGGTAACGCATTTGCATGGTGGTTTTGGGAACGCAGACTTGAATCGTGCGAGTCTTCGTCACTGGCACTGCGTTCGTAACCATCCGAGTACGTTGTTCGGTCACCGCGTGTGGAACGTTCACGGTGTAGGTGAAAGTTTCTTCACGCAAGTTGCGGAACCTTAACGGTGTAGTTCTCAGGAACTTCCACCAGTTCCGGAACGCGTACGGTGTACTCTTCAGGAACCTCTGTCCAAACCGGTACCGACTCAGTCAATTCGACGGTCTTTTCCGATTTCACAGGAACCAAAACTGAGTAAGTGATGGTCTTCGTTTCTGTCGTAGGAACGTTGACCATTTTGGTTCGGTACTTGGTTTCGGTTACAGGGACAGTCTTCCAGACCTTCTTGGTGCGATACCGAGTCTCGTTGCGATTTTCTGTAACGCAGACTGAACGAGATTCAGTTACGTATTTGGCTTCCATGACAACTTTGTAAGATGTCACCGGTTCGCAAAGGGCTTGACCGCCCATGGCTGCCGCCGGCACCTGCGGAAACGGTCATCGATGACCCTCCGCACGGGTCAGTGCAACCGCCACATGGGGCGCAACATTGGCCATAACTGACGCTTGTCAGACATCAGCACTGCGGCTGACATCCCAAGCAAATTTGTAATCCACCTCACTGCTGAGTTCCTTCAAATTGGGGAAACAAGTGTTTCAAACGTGTGTAGCAACGACGTGTTGCTACAGCTCCCCCGAGCAGTGCTGCTGATCAAGTGCGCTGATCAAACAGTGAAAGCCGAGACTAGATGCAAAATGTAAACATACAACCATTTGTGCAGAAAAAATTGAAACTTTTTGTAGAACAGTAGCAGTCCTTCAGACCACTAGATTCGGGCTAACCGGAACCCAATACCGGTCCGTTCCTTGCCGAAATCAGCTGCTTTTTGAGCTCAATCGCATTACCCTAACTAATGTTGAATTTCGTAACCGCTGCGAACCCAATGACTCGTGGTCAGTCAGGTTCTCCAACTGCAACTCTCATTCAATCGAAATCGACAGATGTTTGCAAAACTCACACAACGACTTTTCTCCAGCATCCGCACTGGCCGCTCTGCTCGTCTCGTCCGCTGCCGCCCAGCAAGCCTACGCCGATCCTGTTGTCGCCCGCGCGGAAATGAAGCTGGCGATCGAAGATAAGATCGTTGATGTTATCGAGAAGGGCGATTTGCTGACCGGTGTTGGCAGAGACCGAAGATACGCTGACGATTCGGACCCACGATGGAACGGAAGGCATTGATCGAAAAAGTCAATGCCGTGAAGATCGCCGAGTCGGTGGAAATCTATACCGACTTGATCCAACGAAATCCCAATGAAGGTCGTTACTACACGTTTCGAGCCGGCGCTTGGCACGAATTGGGAAAGCCGGAGAAGGCGCTGGAGGACTTTGATAAGGCGATTGAGCTTGGCTACACGGAAGCCCATGCCTATACCAGCCGTGGTCTGTTTCATACTGAGATGGGCAATTTCGACCAAGCGCTCGCCGATTTCGACGAAGCGATCAAAATTGATCCCCAAGACATCGCTCCAATTATCAACCGGGCCTCTGTCCAGTTGAACAAAGGTGACTTCGACGCGGCAGTCGTCGACTTCACTTCGGCACTGAAACTGCAACCGAAGTCAGTGTCGCTACTGCACCAACGAGCACTCGCTTTCAAAGCGGCCGGAAAGTCGGACAAGGCGATCGCCGACTTCGACGCGATCTGTCGAACTGAAACCAGACCACTATGCCGCGGTAAACGGACGGGGCTACATCCATTTTCAGCAACAGAAGTACAACGAAGCGATCGAAGACTTTGCGACCGCAATTGAGCTGAATCCGAAAGACGCCGTAGCGTGGAATAACCGTGGTTACAACCGCCACCAAATGGGCCAGCACGCCGAAGCATTGGAAGACTACGACAAAGCGATCAGTCTGGCACCAAAATACGCACAAGCACTTCAAAATCGCGCCTGGTTGCTGGCAATCGTTGACGACAAAGATATCCATGATCCCAAAGCCGCAGTCGAATCGGCGACCGCAGCCTGCGAATTGACGAACTACGAATCGGTGTTCCATCTGTCGGCATTAGCCGCCGCTCTGGCGGCCGACGGCGAGTTTGACAAGGCTGTCGGATGGCAAGAAAAGGTTGTGGAAATGTCGTCGGGAGCATACAAGGAATTTGCCGCAAAGAATCTCGTCCGCTACCAAGACGAACGTCCTTTTGCTCAGGATCCTGATCAGGCAAATGCCGAAGAACAGGCGAATGCTGAACAGGAAGCCAAAGAGAACCAGCAGGCAAAATCGGAATCCGGCGAGGAATCGAAGGCCTAAAACGCAAATACTCACGAGTGGAACCGTCGAACGGAGCCGGGAAATCAGTACAATTTCGGCTTACTCACAACGATGATCCACTTCTTCTCGGGGAGGCGACGGCAATGAACCGTGCGCTAACGTGTTTTGCCGGCTTGTTCATTTGCTGTTTCGCCACGTCCTCCGTACAGGGGCAAATTGTCCGTGTGTGGGGCGGGGGTGGCGTACGGGTACGAGCTCCGTTCGTTTCAGTGAACGTCCTTCCTTATGGAGGTGGAACGCGCGTTCGCGCTCCGTTTACGTCCGTCAGAACTGGCCCGTATCGTTACTCGCCATACTACCGACGTCCCTCCCGTCTGTATGCGGATCCTTATTACGTCGAACCAGGGTACTACCGAGCGCCGATCTATTCAGGTCCCGTCGTTCCCGGCCCAGTCGTTGCGGAGCCGCTCTACACGCAGCCTGGCATCGCACGGCCAGCGGATCCTTATGCGGGGCCGCAATACCAATCTGCGCGGCCTAGACAGGTTGCCCCCGTGACTGGAATTGACAGTACGGGAGCGAGGAGCGAGGCGATCGTCGATCGATTGATCGCATCGGCTGCGCAGCTGCAACACAGCTTGGAGGCTCGTCGTGACGACGGCGATGTTTGGATCGACTATCTGCAACCGCAACAGCTCATGGCTCTGGCACAGAATGGGGTCACGACCGAGAAACTTGCCTTGCTCCTGAACAATTACGAAGGTGTGGTTGGCAACCCCAGTCTGTCTTCGATCTGGTCGGCGGCCGGGTTCCGCGAAACCTACGATCTGCTGCGCCAGTACGTTGGCGCTGCGGACCAACTTGTTCCGACCCCGTCGAACCCCGTCTCCGCTGAACGGTCCCCAGCTGACCAGGCCCCAGGGAAACTTACTCCAGCTGAACAGGACCAGTCTGAGCCGACTTTGGCAGCGCCGCTCGATCCGTTTGAGGACGGCAAGGATTGGGAATCGGATCAGGAAGGTGAGGAATCAGTGTTGCTACCGCCAAAAGCTTCGTAGCAATGCTCAATAAAAAACCCCGCGATTTTCAACGCGGGGTTTTTCGTCCGTTCGCAACACTTAGAAGTTGATGCGAAAATTTCGCCAGCCCAGGCTACGAGTTCGAACGGGCTGGCGGTTCGTCTGGTACCTGTGATTGTTGTGAATCACTTGATTGAATCCATACAGCTCGCTCTCCATTGAACGCAGCAAGGGAAACGCTTCGTGAGCGATAATCTGACGCATGTGTGCCATGGCGCGGAAATCAGACGGTCTCGCACCATCGTATCCCTGGTGTTGAAGCTCACCATATAGGCGGCTCATCAACGCTTTTGATTCAGCAACGTCGCTCTTGATATGGCGAATAGCGTTGTAGGAGCTGAATCCAGACTCTGCTTGATAATGCAGAATTTCGTGCATGTGCTTCTGCAAGCGATCCAGCCGATCGACGTAGCCTTCGATCGATACGGAGTGCTCGTAATCCTGCGAAAGTTGATGGGCGTCTTCGTGCAGGTGCTCAGCGATTTTTTCCAGACGATCGGAAAGTTGATCGAGTCTGATCAGATTTGGTGTATGAATCGGATGATCCCAGTGATCATGTCCGTGATCGTAATGGTTGTGGCCATGATGACTTCCCTGGTTCGTATAAACCCCGTCGTCGGCCAGCAGGCTTGTGGAAACGGACATGGTTGCGACGGCGATCAAGGTTGCGAACAGACGACTCATGGGGTTTGCTCCGATTGGGGAAGGGAAGTTTGAATCGAAACAACGAGAAGGCAATTGACGTACCATTTCGCTTAGAGTCGTGTTTCACGCTGATTTATCAAGGCTTATCCTCCCCCGGGGGAAGATTTGAGATCGAATCTGTGGCGCGATGTCGCAATTTTGACGACAGATTCAGGCTGTGAAGCCACGAAAAAAGCCCGCCTAAGGGGCGGGCTTGGTTCGGTGGGCGGATTGCCACAATGACGTCTAATTGACCCCTACGGGACTCGAACCCGTGTCGCCGCCGTGAAAGGGCGGTGTCCTAGACCGCTAGACGAAGGGGCCGACACCGAATGCATTAACAGTCTACGATCTTGCGACCGTTGCATGACGATGCAATTGGCAAGGCGGGTTGTACCCAAGAGGCCATCATCCCGTCAAGGGTTCACCTTAGAAGTCAACGTTTGGATTGCGAATCAAACGCTCAGCGAGACACTTTGGAAAGACGGATAGAATAGGTCGGCAATAGGCCTATGATTCTACGGCTGGGTCGCCCGATTCAAGACTGCGCTGAATCGCATCATAAACTTCACGGCGGTGCACCGGCACTTCGCGTGGAGCCTCAACTCCCAATCGAACTTTGTCGCCACGGATTTCAACCACGACAATCTTGATATCGTTATTGATAACGATACTTTCGTTCTTTTTTCTCGATAAAACCAACATACTCCAGTCCTTTCGTCACCGGCCCAAGGTCGTTATCTATTCTTGCGTGCCTACTGCCCGGGTCTCTTTCAGGTCGAACGCCGATGTCGAGTTCCTGTCTCACCGCTTGGTAGGCCGGTTGTGTCCGCGAAATCATTCCGTACGATCTCGCGTTTTTCCTGACACCATCAACTCTAGGTCAAAAATAAGCGCAGTCAAGCAATTCCGGCTTGACAAACCCGGTTTTTTGACCCTTATCAGCCCTCCTTGGGCTGCACAAACGGTAAATCTACCTTTTATCAATTTCTACTAGATTGATTGGTACGCGATTTTGAAGGCATACTGTGCAAAGGTTCACAGGCAGTTTTTGCTATTGCAAACTAGGATCTTTGTTGTGGTCTGTAACCCCAAAAAATCTATAACGACACGGCTGATCGACATTGCGCAAACCGAGTCAGAGCAGACGGAACCGTTTTCAGGTCAGCTGCGTCTTACTAAGGTGGGAACCGATCGATTCTTCGTTTCACGTGATGTTCAAACAGGGCGATAGGGCAACAAATGGTCCAGGCAATCAGCGACAACAACAATGATCCGACCGCCAAGTCAATCACTTCATTCACGGCCAGTTCGGCGACAGAGATGCTGCCGCTCGTGCGCCGAATTGTTGACGATTTGTTGCGTCTGGATCGAACGATCAAGGCTCAACGCGAGCAGTTGAAGGGGGTCGACCAGTTGCCGGCCACGATCGATCAGCCTGACTATCAGGAAGAACTCTCTGACATTCGGGGATCACTCGATGACGATCAGAAGAGGTTTGAAAGCTGTCTGGGCGAGCTGACCTCGCTTGGCATCAACCCTCATTTGCCCTTCAATGGATCGGTGGACTTTCCAACCGAAGTTAATCGCCGAGCCGTTAGACTCTGTTGGCAACCTGGTGAGGATCGGGTGGAGTATTGGCACGAAATTGGTGCCGCTCAAGACCAGCGTCGAAAGCTGGATAATCAAAACCAAGAATCAGGTTTGCGAGACAACGAAGACCTGTAGGTTGCGACATCCATGCGCGCCTAGCACCAAGCTTTGCTCAATATCAGCGGTTTTGCTTGGACCAGCCACGAAGATTCCAAAGCTTGATCTGGGCAAGGCGATTCGCCGATAGGCTTCATGCATGTTGTGAACGATTTGCGTTTCGTGAGACAACGATCGACAGATACTGCGGTATAAACAACGCTACGCGATGCGGCAGGGAGCTACCATCGATCCAAATTGCACCATTCTCGGCAACCATGAATTCGCCAGGTGCGATCACCCAGTCCAGCAAGGCTAGGTCGTGTGGATCCTTACACCGACTTCAAATCGACATTGCCGGCAACCGCGTCAGGAACTAGCGAGGCAATTTGTTGGTCATCGTTAAATTCGGCGAACGAAATCAGTTTGGAATGAATCTGGTTCAGGTCGCCAACCTCATGGAACTGTCCGCCGACGGACTCGAGCATTTGTGCGAATTTGGCGATTGGATCGTCAAATTGAACCAACCTTGTCGGATCAATAGTTGGCAGAGGGCTGGCATCGACGCTTGTTCGTAGCGAATCGGTCCAGGATGCTTTGTCGGCTAGCGTTTTGGGTATTCATGATTCTTATTCCGAACTGCCCTGGCCACGGTTTTTGGCATGCCAAGCGCGAAAGCTCTCTCGCGGCGGAACGGGAAGCTCACGTGCGATCGTCCAAGTGTTCAGTCGATTGTGAGTCAGCTGCATGGGGCAAGATGCGTAGCGATGTGCGACCCAACCATCCAGTCCAGGGCAAACAGTCGTGGATGACGAAACAGTAGTGACGCCAACTTCATGGACCAACGTTTGGAGGGCGACAGCAGCCCATTGCCGACCAGCTCCTTCCGCCAAGCGAGCAGCTGGTGGTGCAGTGGGATACGTACAGGGCAGACGTCAGTGCATGAACCACACAGGCTACAAGCGTAGGGAAGACTTTTGTAGCGTTTGGCGTCGCGGGTCGGGGACAGGACGGAACCAATCGGACCAGGCACGGTTGCGCGGTAGCTGTGCCCGCCGCTACGTCGATAGACAGGACAGGTGTTCATGCACGCGCCACAGCGGATGCAATGCAGTGAATCACGAAATTCGTCGTTCTCGCGCAGTCGGCTACGTCCATTGTCGACCAGCACGATATGTAGTTCACTTGCGTCGTCGCGCGGTCCGTGAAAATGGGATGTGTAGCTTGTGATCGGTTGACCGGTAGCCGATCGCGCCAACAGTCGGATGAAAACGGCTAAGTCTTCGAATCTGGGAACCAACTTTTCAATCCCCATACAGGCAATGTGCACGGGTGGCAGCGAAGCCCCTAGGTCTGCGTTGCCCTCGTTGGTGCAGACAACAAAGCCACCTGTTTCGGCAATCGCAAAATTGACTCCGGTGATTCCGACTTGTCCGGCCAAGAATTTGTCACGCAGATGTTGCCGTGCCGCTTCGGTCAGGTACTTCGGGTCCGACGCACCCGCGTTCGTTCCCAAATGGCGGTGAAAGGTTTCGCCGACCTCTTCCTTCTTGATGTGGATCGCCGGCAGCACGATATGGCTGGGCGGTTCATCGCGTAACTGTACGATCCGCTCGCCTAAATCGGTGTCAATGACTTCGATTCCGTTTGCCTCCAGAAATGGATTCAATTCACACTCTTCCGTCAGCATCGATTTGCTCTTCACAATTCGATTTGTGTCGTGTTGACGAAGAATCTCTAAGACGATCTGGTTGTGCTCTTGAGCGTCGGCTGCCCAGTGAACGGTTGCCCCCAGAGCGGTCGCATTCTGTTCGAACTGTTCCAAGTACAGGTCTAGCTTGGCAATCGTCCGAGTCTTTATTTGCGACGCGAGGCTGCGCAGGTATTCCCATTCAGCGACACCGCCGGCCTGGACGTCACGTTTCTGACGGACAAACCACAGTGCCTGATCATGCCAATGCGATCGTTTGTCGTCGGTAACGAATTGCCGCGCGGCGGTCGGATGGTCAATGATTGGCAGTTGCAAAGTACAAACCGGGAGCCGTGAGTCAGGAATCGTTAGTCAGGACCAAAAGATTTAGCATGCCGGTTGTCGGCCGGCCAGAATTTGCGCGACATGCATCACTTGGATGGGTTTCCGTTCGCGTCGAATCAGTCCTTGCATGTGCATTAAACAGCTCATGTCAGCCGACGCGATCACTTCGCTTCCGGCGGCGACATGATCGGCAACTCGGTCGCGCCCCATCGAAGCAGAAATGTCGGCTTCATTGACGGCGAATGTACCTCCAAACCCACAACACTCGTCGGCTCGGGCGAGCTCCATCAGTTCGAGGTCACCGACCAGTTCTACGACGCTACGGACTTTGTCTACGCGGGGCTGCATTGACTCACTGGATGGGCCCAATCGCAATTCCCTGAGTCCGTGGCAGCTTTGATGAAGCGATACGCGGTGCGGAAAGCTTGCGTCTAGCTCGTCAACCTTCAGCTCGTCATGTAAGTATTCACATAGCTCGAAGGTTCGCTTCGAAACGTGCTGGAAATCAGCATCGTCGGGCGCAAAGTATTCGGCGTAGTGGTTCCGAATCATCGACGTGCATGATCCAGACGGACAGACAATGGCCTCGAATTTCGCAAACATTTTTACGAACCGGTGTGCCACCGGAGCCGCATCCGTGACACACCCCGTATTGGCCATGGGTTGGCCACAGCATGTTTGACCGGCTGGATACTGCACATCGACACCCAATCCTTCCAAAAGCTCCAACGTTGCAACGGCGACGTCGGGGTAAAATTGATCGATGTAACAGGGAACGAATAGAGCGACTGGCATCCGGCAGGCTTTGACTTAGCGATACTACAGAATTTAAGTAGTATACCTCGATCACCCTAATTGGCGAACGGTCAACCTTACGCCGCGATTTGACCGCGCTGGTTGGTTTCATGAATGCTCGAATCGAATTCTTCGATTCGCTGTCGAGCCTTGGCATCAAGCCACTTTCCCAGCGCAGTCCGAGCGGGTGCTTGCGAAGGCATTTGATAGGTGATCGGTGCGGTATTAGCCGTGGCGGCCCCGCTAAAGTGCATCGCAATGTCCAATGCTTCAACGACGAAATCGGCGAAACGAATGAAAGCCAATTCCGTCCGGGAGTCGCTGCCACCGTAGATTGGCAGTTTGCATCCGATCCTCGAAGCGGCATCGCGGATTAGAAATGTCGATAATTCGGGGCGTGAGGCGTACATTTGAAACGGATATGCGACTGAGCCAATGAATGGAATCCAGGCCACGGCTAATGCTTCACGATGCCGCACATGGTCGGCACGCGACTGAATCCACGTGGCCATCGTCACAACCATTCGCAGGATCGGCGTAGCTGCTAGCGGTACTAGGAACCATGCGTTGCCATTGGCAATGAATGCCATCACGCTGCCAATCTTCGCGGGGATGAAGATCGGCGCCAGAAACTTGAGCGTCAGGTGCATACCGAAGCCGCGTGAATAGACTCGGACCTCGGTACCCGAACAGGACTGGCGCAAATCGGACGCTTCCTGGTCAAACATTCGCTTCGCGTCTACCCAGCGATCGATGGCGCCCGCAATCTGACGTTCTCCAAGCCAAGTTTGATATCGACCGCTAAACAGGAACAACAGACATGTGGTTGCAAACTTACGAAGCACGTTCGTGTCGGTCAGTGTACGATGAACAGACCGCGGCAGCACGCTGAAGAATCGATGCAGCAGATATCGCCGTGTGTTCATGACCGATGTAGTTGCGATCCGCCCTGATGCAATCCAATCAGATTGACACCTGAGCACGTGCTGGTCCCACCGGAATCGGCGGTACATCGGGTTGGTCAGCCAACGACGAACGTTATGCCGGCTTTGCTGACGGCCAATCAGGCGAGCAAGAAACAGGCCAATCACCGACGGCAGCCAGAGCGACCACCAAATGGCTTGACCGATAACCGTTGACCGCTGCAGCCTATCTAAACAACGGTCGTCGATGATGTCCTCCTGATGCCAACGTGCGATCGTGGTCGATCGGTATTGGTCAAGGCCGCCGAATCTGAACAGGCGCAGGGACGCCGTAGCGGCGCCAATTCAGAAGCTTTCCAACGCGCGGTATGTTCGATCAGTCGTTCGACATCCGTTGCCAGCTCGGAAGCTGGTTTGATTCCGATCCGGAACGTCAGCAGCTTTTCGTTCTGTTGGAGCCAGCTTCGCAAGCGGTCGGGGTCGAGATCGTCAAATGGTGGCGCAGTGCCACACCGCAGACCGGCCAAAATGTACTTGGGCACTAAGACAGCCGGGATTCCCGACTCTAAGTCGATAATCGTGTATCTGTTATCCACACGCAACAGATTGGCGGTCGACACCAAGGCTCGAGGCGCGACTTGCCAACCCGTTCCGGTCAATCCACTTTCGTTCAGCTGGCTTTCGGCTTGATGCATGTAGCCAACCAACTGGTCGATTTCAGCGGCTTTGGATGAAACTTTCCCGCGGCGAAACCAACTGCGAATTCGCGTTCGGTCTACCTGTGATGGACAGACACCACGGCCATCGATCCATTCAGCGGCCAACACCCAGGCTTTTGATTCGTCGCAGAAGCGAACGTACGACGGATATGCAACGTTGACGTTGATATTGCTGGCGGCCATGATCGCAGCCGCAACGCGACGACGATAGAAGCAGGCAAGGATTGCGTCTCGGTTGGATTGATAGGCGAATGGAGCCGCGAAGGAGGCGCGATAGATGCATCGGGTCAGCCGGCCTGGAGCGAATACTTTTTCAACGCAACGAACGGTTGCGCCACCCGGCATTTCCGCGTCAACCAATTGGGCTCGCGCAGCACGACCCGATCCAAGTGGACGAATCACGCGGACTGAGTTTGGCGGTGGCGGGATGCTTGTTTCGGATTCGATCGGGAGACCTACGGTCAAACAGCGGATTTTGTTTACCGGAGAGTAGGAAAGACTAGAAGAATGTTCGGCGCCGGTTCAAGGCGTGTCTCGGGCTGGCCTGGTAGTTCAGGCAAGTTTGGCAAAGACTAGGCAGGTGCCTGCTGTCGCGACAGAAGCCCCATAGACGATCCTCCAAAGAACAACTTCGACCGGATGATGAATTTTCACCCAAGACCGGGGAATCGGTAGCGGATTAACATCGTCTTCATCTAGGTCCGAAACCGTTCCGTTGACAACCAGCTGGATCGGCGGGCAGGCTCGCTGACGCCAAATCGCCAGCATCGTGATCGCGGCGGCTGTCAGTAATGCTAGCGGAAAGGCGAGGGGTGAGTTGATTGATCTGACGATAGGTCCTAGCACTACGGGCGGCGTGGCTTTCGCGCGTTCCAGCTTCAGTTGTTCCTGTTCCTGTCCGATTCGCAGCTGGGCTTTGTCCCGCAGTTGACTCCAGAATTGCCGGTGGTGATCGGCACCATCAATGCGATTGCCATCGGCATAAGAGACCTGGGCGACGTCGGAGCTATTTTTTTTGTTCGGTTCTTGTTCGCAATAGAAGTCCGCCAGTTCGTGATGCCAACGTGCGACCCTTAGGCCGTGGCTACTCGGGTTTCTCCAGACCGAAAGACGCCGCTTCAAGACCTGCAGACTAGGATCATCGACTGGAACCGAGTACCGTTGGTATTGTCCAGATTCGTTCACAACGCGAACCTGTTGGCGATCCGATTGGTCTGGCCACAGGAGCACGATCGTGACGGCGACAGAGCAACCGAGGAGTACGAAATCGCGGGACTTCATTTCTCCCGAAGCTGCAATCATCGATAATCCTCCAGGGGCCAATCAAACAGGAACGAAGTGATCTTCCTTTGAATTATCGGACCACCCGACATATTCAGTACAGTTTCATTTGCAATTGCATGTTTCACACCAAGATCTGTGGCGTCCGAACAATTCCCGATATTCATGCCGTTGCCGATAGCGGCGCGGACGCAATCGGATTGAACTTCTTTTCGCGTAGCGTCCGGTATGTGGATCCTGACGATGACGTTACCCAAAATTTGTCGGCAGTTGCCAAGCAAGCCGGCCTGTTGCGAATTGGAGTATGCGTGAACGAATCGGTTGAGTCGGTCATTTCGATCGCTCGTCGGGTTGAACTCGATGCGATTCAATTGCACGGCGAGGAAACGCTTGAGATGGCTGACCGCTTGCGATCGCAGACGAACCTTCCCGTGATTCGGGCGATCAAGTTGCCGACCGGACTGCTGGAAATCGGCACAATTGAACAAAAGTCGAAGCCCTGGACGGAGACTGGTTGCCATTTGCTGCTGGACGCCGACGCAGGCGCCGAACATGGTGGCAGTGGCAACAAGCTGGATTGGGATTCGATTCGCAAATGGTCGGACCAAAGCGCCGCAGTGGGCTGGACCTTGGCCGGCGGACTTGACCCGGAAAACGTTGCTTTGGCAATCCGGTCAAGCGGGGCAAAGAGCGTTGACGTGGCCAGCGGTGTTGAACGACCTAGAGGGAAAAAGTCACCGGAATTGATCGTTCAGTTCGTTAAAGAACGCCAAAAATCGCAGTTTTGAGAGTTAGTCGGGATTTACCCCGCTAACAAAATGGACCTCAGAAGCTATGATTCAAATAACAAGGTTGTCCAGTCGTAATGGACAATCGTTTCTGTCCCCGATGTGCGTACCATCCGCACAGTGCGTTCGGGGGCTTGCGGACCAGCGGGAGTCCCCGTGTTAGGTCCTCAATCCCATTAACGCGCTCGGATTGCGCAAACTCATTATCAAAAGAGAGAGAACAGTGTCACAAGTCGAAACAGACCGATTGCCGTACAAGGTCAAAGACATCAATCAAGCTGAATTTGGCCGCAAGGAAATTGCGCTTGCCGAAAACGAAATGCCAGGTCTGATGGCGCTTCGTGAAAAATATGGCAAAGAAAAGCCATTGACCGGCGCCCGCATCGCTGGCTGCCTGCACATGACGATCCAAACTGCCGTGTTGATCGAAACCTTGGTGGAACTGGGTGCCGAAGTGACCTGGAGCAGCTGTAACATCTTCAGCACTCAGGATCATGCCGCGGCGGCTGTCGCAGCCTCCGGAGTCCCCGTCTTCGCTTGGAAGGGCGAAACCGAAGAAGAGTTTGATTGGTGCATCGAGCAAACTTTGCATTTCCCATCGGGCAAACCTTTGAACATGATTTTGGACGATGGTGGCGACTTGACCGCGATGGTTCACGATCGTTTTCCTGAACTGCTAACTGACATTCACGGCATCAGCGAAGAAACGACCGCTGGAATTCATCGCTTGGAGGTCTTGAACAAGTCCGGCAACTTGCAGGTTCCCGCGATTAACGTCAACGACAGTGCGACCAAGAGCAAGTTCGACAACTTGTATGGCTGCCGCGAATCGTTGGCGGACGGTGTCAAACGTGCCACCGATGTGATGTTGGCCGGAAAAGTTGCCGTGGTCTGCGGTTATGGCGATGTCGGCAAAGGTTGTGCTCATAGCTTGAAGAGCTATGGTTGCCGTGTCTTGGTCACCGAGATCGACCCCATCAACGCACTGCAAGCTGCGATGGAAGGATTTGAAGTCACGACCATGGAAGAAGCCTGCAAGGAGGGCCGTCTGTTTGTCACAACGACGGGCAATAAAGACATCATTCTTGGCAAGCACCTCGTTGAAATGCAGAACGATGCCATCCTTTGCAACATCGGACACTTTGATACCGAGATCGATATTGCCTGGTTGGAACAGCAAGTTGCCGACGGCAAGGTAACCCGCGACGGAGTGAAGGACGATTCGGTGCCAGGTGGTCCCGTTGACCGTTACACGTTCAAGGATAGTGGCCGCAGCATCATCACGTTGGCCAAAGGTCGTTTGGTCAATCTTGGTTGCGCTACAGGTCACCCTAGCTTTGTCATGAGCACCTCGTTCACCAATCAGGTTTTGGCCCAACTGGAACTATGGCAAAACCGCGACTCGGACAAATACAATGTCGAAGTCTATCGTTTGCCAAAAGAGCTGGACGAGGAAGTCGCCCGGCTGCACCTGGAAAAGATCGGTGTCAAACTAACCAGACTGACGCAGGAACAAGCCGATTACATTGGCGTCCCAGTGGATGGACCATACAAGCCCGATCATTATCGGTATTAAGGCTCAGGCGAGCTGTTAAGACCGTTGGCTTTGAATCAATGATTCAGCGCCGCGGTGCAGTAGCTTTTCGCTAACCAGTTTGGCGAGTTCCTCTGCCGAGGCCAACCAGCATTCACGATCAAACGCGACTTGATGACATTCGTCCAGTCGCGTTTTTCCGTCTTCCGACAGCACGACCGCTGCCAGCTGAAGCTGGTCATGGATGACTTCGCTATAGGCAGCGATTGGTGCGAGACATCCGCCGTGCAGGGCTGCCAACAAGCTTCGTTCAGCAGTGACCGCGGCTCGGGTTGGGATGTGGTTCAGTTGATCGACCGCCTGCGCGGCAACGGAATCTTCGGATCGCACCTCGATTCCCAGTGCCCCTTGGCCTGGAGCCGGCAACATGTTCGATCGATCGAACTGGCTGCGCGGCAAATCGTGCATCTGCAGTCGGACGATCCCGGCTTCGGCCAAGACGATCGCGTCAAATTCTTTCGACTCCAGCTTAGATAGTCGAGTCTGCACGTTTCCGCGAATCGGCTCAACGACCAAATCCGACCGCTTGTTCAGCATTTGGGCTGCACGTTGACGACTGCCCGTTCCAATCTTGGCGCCATTGGGTAGTTCCGCAAACGTCCAGGCTTCCGAAGAAACCAGACTGTCGTCGACGGTTTCACGCTCGGGAACCGCCGCAAGCGTAAGTTGCTGATTGATCTCGGTCGGCAAGTCTTTTAGTGAATGGACAGCGATATCGCCTTCATCGTTTAGCAACGCTGCTTGGATACGCTTGGTAAAGACGCCGACTTGACGAGTTCCATCAATCGGTCGCATGTCGGTATCACCACCGCTGACCAGGGGCACTAATTCTGTTGCAATTCCTCGTTCCGATAAACGAGCGGCAACATATTCGGCTTGCCAAAGAGCCAACGGACTCTTGCGGGTAGCGATTCGCAGGGGCTTCATGAGTTGTTGTTTTGCAGTTTTGTTGCCGCAATTGCGGAGAGTCAAGGACAATCACCAAACTCTAGTGCGTCTGGTTCTTTACACAGCCCGGGTCCATTTCCACAGCTTCGCCGCGGGAGTCGACCGGATGCGTAAAAAGATATTTCCAGACCGCTTCATGCTTGAATGCTCTGGTTCGCTGGTCACGATAGGCAGCGGAACCGGGCACAACGCCGGAGTGGGCGCGACTGCGCATCGCCGCCGACGTCATAGTTGGTGACCAACCGGCGCGTGTTTTGAAATGGTGGTGTGAATTTTTCGACATCGATGATTGGGCCAAATTTGTGCATGCCCAAAAGTTCCCAACTGCGGCAATAGTGATCATCCGTCCAACCGCCGTCCAACACATGCGAAAATCCGAAGTAACGATTTTCGGGCGTTGCGGATGGCAATGACTGCCACGATTGATGTTGGTCTCGCGGCCCGCAGAAAGCAACGACTCTGGCAACTTTCTGATGCTTGGCGAATCGGGCGGCAGTTGTCGATCCATGCGAACTACCCGACACAATGACCTTATCCCATCGTAAGCCGTTGCCATCGTCGGTCAGGAACTGATTCCAGTTGCCCTGTGGATTCTCTTTGGCAAGCCAACGGACAAACTGGTACGCCCGCTCGGCCATACCGTCCGGCTGCGGAATCACTACCTGGTCGCTGAAGTCTTGTCCGGTCGCCGCCTCTAAGCGAATGTTTCCACGGCAATGTTCGCCAACCGGCTGTTCCTGACAACAGAGCGAAAACCATGCTCGGGCATAGTGCACCTGAATCGCATGTAATCCATAGCTAGAAAGCCGCTCAAACAGACCCTGGTTGTAACCCATCAACCAAATCACCAACTCGCCACGTGGTGCGACTCGGGTATCGACCATTGCCGTCTGTCGATCTGCCGGCTTGCCTTGGTCAGTGTCAATTAGGAACCCGATTTCCGGATGCGATTGGACTCGAGAATCAATCTCGCTGGCTCGCGCCGTCAGTTTGTAGCGTTGCGGACTAGGATCCGTGTACTTCGGCGTGTCCTCGCCGACGACTGCATCTTGTGCACACAGTGCGGCCAATATCAGGAACGTAATCCGCATCATCCGAGGGTTCATCTGGCTTGCTCCAGTCGTTGTAACATCTCGCGAACACTAGCCAGTTCACTAGCCGGCTGGAAACTAGGATGCCTTGCCACTACTAGGGGCAGCATCGGTGGAATGGGTGAATCGGCCAAGTCCGCGATCATAGCGTCATCGATGCCATCACGAGTTCTCGCTTTCCAAATCGCGGAATTTAACTCCGCGCCAAACGGACCATAGGGAATGTCTAGCAAACGATCTTGTCGTTGTTCCATGTACGATTCGAGTGTCGCGGCTTCGAAGACTCCATCCGCATTCGCTGCTTCGGAGTATTGTTGCTGCTGTTCGTAAACGTCAATTTGAAGACCGACGGCCAGGGGATGATCGTCAAACTTTTTTCGAATCCGTTGTGCTTCGCTCAATGCGCGTTCAGGATTGCCAGCGTACCAATGTGCACGTGCCAGATCTGTCTTGACTGTTACCGATAGTGGGTTACGTAAACTCGCCGCTCGCAATGATTCTTTGCCTTGCTCCATTCGACCAATCGCCAATTGCAGCAGTCCATATTGATGATGGATTTGCCAATTGTTGGGCGCTTCTTTTAGCAGTTCCTGGAACTTCTGATCGGCTTGCGCATAGTGCTCGACCCGTTGCCAATCCAGCATTGCCGTAGCCAATCGAGCGTCAATCGAATTGGGCGATCGTGCCAATGCCTCGGTTGCTTTGGTGCTCGCCTGCCTGACTAGTTCCACAGACACAGTAGCGTTTGATTGGGCGGCCAGAATGATTGATGTCAGAGCGATTCCGGCCAGAGGCGCGGCAAATCGTGGATCAGCCTGATGCGCTTTTGTGAAGCACGCCAGCGCCATTTCCAGTCCAGCGGTACTGTCGGGGTCGCAGCGAACCTTGCCATCGACCAAGCAATGAAACGATTCAGGTGTTGGCGGCGCATCGTCGCTGGCGGTTGAGGTCAGGCGATGTCCGATGCGGGAAGCGATTTGCGAAGCGAAGCGACTTTTCTGCAAGAAGTCGTCGCCGGCCTCGGTACGAATGATGTCACCCCAAAGCTCCGTGCCGTCCGTCGCTGAAACAATCATCAAATCCAAGGACAAGAAATCTTTGGTACCTTGTCTTTCGGTTCGAATACGTCCGTTCAATAAGGCGTTGACCTCCAGCAGTTCACCCACCTGACGGTATTCGCTGGGACTATTGGCAACCAAAGGGCGAAACGGCGGCACCATGATGCTGGGAAGCTGCGCCAATTCATGCACCAGCAAAGCCGAAAGTTCTTCCCCTGTACTCAGTGGCGCAAGCCCGATCGGGCCGGGTGCGGCACCGGACCCGGTAGCGTCGCCGCAGTGGCAGTCTGGCCGTCCGCGAACGACAAGACACCGATCGATCGAATGTGGGCAAGCTTGTTGGGGCTTCTCAGAGCCAAGAATGTGGCAATCAGCTGCACCTGAGACGCCTCCTGCGGTAAGTTCCAACAAACGACGACGAGTGAAACGACCAGCCGATTCTCCCGATTCGATGATTTCACTCAAGGCTTGCGCCGCCGTCCCTCGGTTTCGCAATCGATTGGCGATCAACGCTGCCGATTCCGGACGATCGGCAGGGTCCTTGGCCAGACATTGGTCGATCAGCATCGCCAGGTCGATGTCGTCACGCCGCCGGAGTGGATCGGGATCAGGATGCGCTGTCAATGTCGCCTGATGTCTTTCGATTTTGGTCGTCCCCGCAAACGCACGTTTTCTATAAAACGCTTCAAATAGAATGCAGCCCAGCGCAAAGATGTCAGCGGCAGCGGTCGCTGGTTTTCCTAAAGCCTGCTCCGGCGCCATGTAGCCGGGTGTCCCCAGAATCACCCCTTCGACGGTGTCATGCTGACGTTGACTGGAAAGGTTTCGCGGAGATCGGGAAAGCCCAAAGTCGAACAGCTTGACGAGCGTTCCGACTTGGCCCGGATTCTCCAGACTTTCGCCGCCAACGCGAGGCACCAGCATGACGTTTTGCGGTTTCAGGTCGCGATGAATCACATCGGCTTCATGCGCCTTCGCAAGGGCATCGGCAATCTGAGCACCCAAGTCGCGTGTTTCGTCCGCCGAAAAGTCGGCTCGCTTCAATCGATCGCTTAGTAACTCGCCATCCAGATATTCCATCACCGCGTAGGGCAGGCCGTCGTAAGATCCGACGTCAAACAGTTCAACGATGTTCGGATGACTGATCGCGGCAACCGATCTCGCTTCACGGTCAAATCTTTCCGTAAGCTCGTCGCTTTTGGCAAGCTCGGATGCCAGTATCTTGATTGCGACGCGGCGATCCAAGCGTCGATCGGTCGCTGCAAGTACGACTCCCATGCCGCCACGACCGATTGTTTCGCCAACAATGTAGGGCCCCAACTCGGTGCCTGGATCTGGAACCCGAAAAGAGTCAACGATGGTACTCGCTGTCCGGTCGCTGTTCCGGCCTTTGTTCCGATCGCTGTTCCGGCAATCGTGGCATCACTTTGCAGTTCTTCTCGAACCAGCTCCAACTCTCGACGCAATGGCTCGGCGAGTGGTCCAGCATGCTGAGAAACAACGTCGGCAATATCAGGCGCATTTCCGCGCCGATACTGCGACTCGTAGTCCAAGCAGACTGAATCAATGAAGGCCAATTCGCTGGCCGAAAGATCGTCTAGATTCATTCCAGCTGCTCTGCCTGCTCCGACCAAATGCGCCGGATCAACTGAAGCCGTCGCTCGACCGCACGCTTGCTCAATTGCATGCTGTCAGCAATTTCGTCAACCAAATAGCCGTCCATCCGCATCACCGCGATCTGCTTGAGCTGATCATCATCTAATTGATCCAACAGACGATCGCAGGCCTCGGCAAGCTCCGTGCGGATATCGGCCGATTGAGAGTCTCCCGAGACGTCGCCGATTCCACCCCCTTTTGCGTCACCTCCCGGTTTGATGAATACCGATTCGCCGCGGACACTTCCCCCACCACGTTTCTGTCGCGTGTGATGGCGCATATGCGCGTTGACTTTTCGGCCGGTCAACGTGATCAGCAATCCCCACAGGTTGTCAGGTCCGCTCATGTCGGGGAACCGATCATCGCGAACGCCGGCAATGAAGCTATGAAACGCTGATAGCGCAATGTCTTCTTCGTCCCCGGTGCGGCGAAGGTTCGCCGGCAAACGCTTTGCGGCGATTCGCACCAACTGCTGGAAATAGTTTCGCCAAAGTTCAGCGATCGATTCCTCGTCACCTGCACGAACCTGATCGATTAGCTTGGCAAAGGATTCGGCTGTATCTTCTGGCAATTGGCTCATGCCCATGATGATGACCGATCGACGCCTAAAATGGAACGCGACTCCTTAGACGACCGTCGCGGTGAATTCGGCCCCCGTGGCTGGATCCGTCCCAGTTGCGGTAGCACCCGGTTCAAAGTGGCTTCGTCGGGCGAAACCTAGTGCAATCGATTGTCCATCGTTGACCGCAGCGACGCTCGTGAGTCGCCCCACGGTCTTTCCGTCGTCCGACAGGGTCGTACCGGTCTGCGGGACCGCCCCATCGATCGACCAGCGGACGAGCTTTCTTTGAACCTGTCCCAAGGCATCAAGCCGAGCAACGGTTTCCTGACCCAGGTAGCATCCTTTGGTGAACGAAATTGCCACTTCGTCCCGGTCTAGTTCTTGTGGCAGATTTGTCTCGTCCAGGTCACACCCATACCACGGAAATTCAGCCTGCATACGAGCCATCTGGAATCGCGCGTCGTCGCCAGCGACGAGTGACGCATTGGCAAGCAATTGCGTCATGCAATCAATCTCACGCTTGGGAATTAGCAGAACCGTTGTCTTTTCGCCGAGCCACCTGGTTCGATAGGCTGCGACATCTCGTCCGGCTAGTTGAACGGTCGCCCAACCGATTGGATCCGCGATTGACGTTTGAATGTCCGCAGCAGACACTGACGCTGCGGACATTGCAATTGCCGAAAAATCGGCGTCGCGGTTCACCGCTGTGGCGTCCTCGCGAATGGTATATCGATCGACGTGCTGGGCGATTCTTTCTGTCTGGCCGCCTGGACCGATCAAACGAATGAAGTCAGATTGACGGTACAGACAAATGTGACCAACTGTTTTACCGCGAACGTCGGTGACAAAAGTTTCTCGTCCTTGTCCGACCTCTAAATTCAGCACTTCGTTGGTGGTCAAATTGTTAATGATCGCTCCGGCATCAGCACCGCAAACGTCGATCACGGAAACGTGATTAAGGCAATGATACTCGTTTTCCTGTTCGCTCATGAGGTCAACATAGCACCAGCCGCAAAGCTAGTGCAGGCGACATTCGTGTTCAAATCACCAGTTTTTTTAGAAACGAATCTTGCGTCGGCGCGTCATAAAGATGTACGGATAAGTCGTGGAACTACGCGTTCTAATATTGGAGTGCGATTTTTTGTGCACATGGTGGGACAATGTCCAATACGAAGGCAAATGACATGTCGGGGCACGAGATGTTGAATCAGTCGCAGCGGATTGATTCGTCGATCGAGACACCAACCGATCCGTTGCCGTGGTTGATCCACAAACTGCGGGCAAGACAGGCGGATTACACGCCGCAAATTCCTGTGCCGCCAACAACCGAGCCACCGAAGGATTCACCGTAGCTCGATACGGGGGAAAGCGAGTTGAGGACCTCTCGTTTTCTCCCGCTATTTTTTAGTTAGTCTATTTCCGGCATCCAAAAACCATTCCGCTCGACGCTCGAGTACTGCCGGAGTCTTTCAAGTGAATCGCGATCCATCTCTATTTGCAGGCGTGGAAGAAGACAATCTCGAGCGGATTCAACCGCTCGCCGCACGGATGCGGCCACGTCGGCTCGCCGAATTGGTCGGTCAACAACATGTCCTTGGCGAAGGCAAACTATTGCGGCGAATGATCGATGCCCGACGACTGGGGTCCATCATACTTTCCGGTCCGCCGGGGACCGGAAAGACAACGTTGGCTCACTTGCTGGCCATTGAGACTGGTGGTCAGTTGCGATCACTGAGCGCCGTTTCCAGTGGCGTCAAGGATGTACGTGAGGTCTTGTCTTGGGCAACCGATCTGGTGGCATCGGGCGGCCCGCGTCCGCTGCTGTTCATCGACGAAATTCACCGCTTCAGTAAGAGCCAGCAGGATGCGCTGTTGCCCGATGTCGAAGCGGGCGTTGTCTCCCTGATTGGGGCTACGACCAGCAATCCCTTCTTTGCGGTCAACGGCGCACTGCTGAGTCGCAGCCAGCTTTTCCAACTGGAAGCGTTGTCGTCTGATGACATTGCCAGTCTGCTAAAGCGGGCGATCAGTGATTCCGAGCGAGGCTTGGGAGGCACGAAGGTGTCGGTTGACGACGAAGCGATCGAGTACTTGTCGAAAGCCTGTGAGGGTGATGCCCGCAGAGCTTTATCGGCCCTGGAAATCGCCGTGCTGAGTTGTGAAGATCGGGCGGGGCGAGTGACTCGTGAGATCGCTATCGAATCGTTGGGGCATCGGCTCGGTGGCTACGACGCCACAGGAGACGATCACTACGATCTTGCCAGCGCGCTGATCAAGAGTATTCGTGGTAGCGATGTTGACGCGGCCATTTACTGGTTGGCTCGGATGCTGGAAGGTGGCGACGACATTCGCTTTTTGTGCCGCCGCCTCGTGATTTTGGCCAGCGAGGACATTGGCAATGCGGATCCTCAAGCTTTGGTAATCGCGGTCGCCGCCATGCAAGCGTGCGAAATGGTCGGATTGCCCGAGGCGCAGCTGATTCTTTCGCAGACCGTAGCCTACCTGTCGTTGGCGCCGAAAAGTAACGCGGCGACGATGGCGATCGGCTCGGCTCGTCGCGACGTGCGTGAACAGGAAATCGTTCCCGTTCCCAAGCACCTCCGCGATTCTCATTACGCCGGCGCAAAACAGATCGGACATGGTGATGGATATGAATACGCGCACAATCATGACGGTGGCGTCGCGGCGCAAGACTACTTGGGCGTCAACCGAACGTACTACGAACCGGTTGACCGCGGCTTTGAAAAGGAACTGCAGCTGCGACTTGAGAAGATCAAGAAACGTCTGAACTCGTAGCCCGATTCTTGCCCCTTGCAGCCGCTGGTCAGCACAGAGCGTGACTGGGATCTTGATGCGACTGGACGAGCACTCCGCCGCCAAGTCGTTTGCCAGGACCGAATTTATCCCTCGGGAAACTTTCCGAAGGGCCCTGTAGCGAATTCAGCGACCGCCAACATCAAAACAACCATGGCTGTCCAGTCAGCGTTTCCGGACGCTTAAATTGACTGCAGTCATATTCGGGCAAAGAACGATTGAGCTCAAACTTTCGCTTGAAGACTTGTACCATGGAATGAATCTGATCCGCCATTACGCCGCTGCCAGTCATCCGTTGTCCGAACTGAGAACTGTTGATATTGCCGTCTCGTGTCTGGCGGACTCGACCCAGAATTCGATCGGCCTTCAACGGCTGGGACCGCTGAAGCCATTCGCGAAATACCGGGGCAACGGTCAGCGGCAGACGGAGCAGAACGTGACCAGCCGTCCAGGCACCAGCCAGCTTGGCCGCTTTCAAAATTGCTGGTATTTCGTCGTCGTTTAGTCCGGGAATGACTGGAGCGACCATCACGCCGACAGGGATTCCCCGGTCGGCTAGTGATTCAATGGCTCGCAACCGGGCCGCTGGAATACTGGTCCGCGGTTCCATTTGGCTTGCCAGCGTTGGTTCCAATGTCGTCACCGATAGAAAGACATGCACCAAATTCATCGATGCCATTTCGCCAAGCAAATCCAGGTCGCGTTCGACAAGCGCATTCTTCGTAACAATTCCCACCGGCTGGCGTGATTCCAAGGCGACCTGCAAGCATTGGCGAGTCAGCTGGAAATGCCGCTCTGCCGGTTGGTAGCAGTCGGTAACGCCTGAAAACGAAATCGGCTCGGGTCGCCAGCTCGGCTTGGAAAGAAATTTGCGAAACAGATCTGGGGCATTCCGTTTGACCACGATCTTGGTTTCAAAATCCAGCCCGGCATTCAGCCCCAGGTATTCGTGGGTTGGACGAGCGTAGCAATAGCTGCATCCATGAACGCAGCCTCGATAGGGATTGATGCTGTAGTTAAAGGGAAGGTCTGGTGAATCGTTTTTGGCGACGATCGTCTGAGAATCATCTTCCAGATATTCGATTTTGCGACCATTAGCCAGGCCATCCAATGGCTGGTCCAAATCAGTGTGTATCCGCTCAAACCGGTTGGCAGGGTCGATTTTGCTCCCGTACCTCATGATTCAGCGCAAGCTCCTTTGTCCCACAGGGTCTAATTCGTTAGGCTATGGCCACTTTGTCGCAGAGGCGAATCGTTGCAGCGCACTCAAATCTGGTTAGATAACTCGATGATTGGAATTGATTTGTGATCGGATGGCAATTTGTACTGATCGTCGCAGGTTCCTTGCTGCTGGTGATCGTTTTGATGGCGATATTCGCGCGTCGGCTGTTAATCCGGGCGCCGTTCCGACTCTTGTTGCCCCTCTTCTACCGCAGGGAAGTCTTTGGTCTGGAAAATTTGCCAAAGGAAGGCGGCTACGTGGTTGTTTCCAATCACATTTCCTGGATCGACGGCGTTTTGCTGTTGTGGATGATGCCACGCAATGTGCGGTTTCTGGTCGATGGGGCAAACTTCAGCAGCCCGTTTGCCCGGTTTATGAGCGATGGCTTCAACACGATCTTGATGACGGCGAGTCCGAAGTCAATTGGTCGTGCACTCAAGACCGCCAGAGAGGCGGTCAAGTCTGGCGACGTCGTCGGACTGTTCCCGGAAGGAACAATATCGCGTACCGGCCAGTTGCAGGCTTTCCGACCCGGAGTCACCAAGATCCTGAAAGGCTCCGAAGCGCCGGTCGTCCCGATGTGGATCGAAGGTATGTGGGGGAGTCTCTTTAGCTTTTCAGGGGGACGGTTTTTCTACAAATGGCCGGCAATGCCGCGTCGCAAAGTCAGGCTTCATATCGGTCAGCCACTTGCCAACGATGTGTCGCTTTACAAAATGCGGAGCGCCGTGGCTGCCCTGGGGGCGAAGGCGGCGGTACAGCATCGAAGTGATCTGCCGATTTTGCCCAGCCGCGTGATCCGCGCCTGGCGCAAACGTGGCCGCAAGATCATCGCCGCTGACACAACAGGTCAATCGGCCGGTGGTCGGGAATTGTTGACCCGTACGCTTGCTCTGCGACGTCTGTTGCGACGCGAAGTATTGGATGACGATGAAAAGTATGTGGCGACGCTGTTGCCGCCTAGTGTCGGAGGCGTTGCCGTCAATGTCGCGTTGGCATTCGATAAGCGTATCTCGGCAAACCTGAATTATTCGGTCAGCAGCGAGGTGTTGAACCATTGCACCGGTGAAATTGGCGTCACGCATATCCTGTCCAGTCAAGCTTTCATGGAAAAGTTTGACTTTGAATTGGACGCCGAAGTCGTTCTGCTTGACTCGCTTCGAGACAAAATCACGACCGCTGACAAGTTAATCGCCTTTGTCCAAGCCAATTTGATTCCTGCTTTTGTATTGGAACGGATGCTGGGTCTGCACAAAATCGATTGCGATGACATGCTCACCGTCATTTTTACCAGCGGTTCAACAGGCATGCCGAAAGGTGTCATGCTTAGTCATGCCAACGTCAGCCATAATGTCGAAGCGATCGATCGTTCAATCCGTTTGACTCGAAGACGACACGGTGCTGGGAATCCTGCCCTTTTTCCATTCGTTTGGATACTCCGTCACGTTGTGGGGCGCTTTGACTCTTGGTCCGCGCGGGGTTTACCACTTCAACCCCTTGGAGGCCAAAGTGATTGGCAGATTGGCCGAAAAGTACAAAGCAACGGTCCTCTTGGGGACACCAACTTTTTTGCGCGGCTATCTGCGTCGTGTAAAGCCGGAACAGTTCGCATCGGTTGACGTAGCAATCGCTGGCGCCGAGAAAATGCCGAGTGATTTGTTTGACGCTTTCGAGAATACTTTCGGTGTCCGCATCAGTCGAAGGGTATGGAACGACCGAACTGGCTCCTTTGGTTTCGGTAAACATTCCGAAGTCGCGTTCCGCGGCCGTCTTCCAAAAAGATTGTCGAGGAAGGATCCGTCGGTCGACCCGTTCCCAGCGTCGCAGCCAAGATTACCGATCCTGATACGGGTGAAGAGTTGGAAGCAAATGAAGACGGGATGTTGATGATTTCCGGACCGAATGTGATGCTCGGTTATGCCAACCGCGAAGACCTGACCAATAAAGTGATTCATGATGGCTGGTACGAAACTGGCGACATCGCGCACCTGGACGAAGAGGGGTTCATTCATATCACCGGACGTCTTAGTCGATTCTCGAAAATCGGTGGTGAAATGGTCCCGCATGTGCGGATCGAGCACGAGTTGGCGATGATGTTTGCTGAGGGAGACGAGGACGAAGAGGTCCGTGTTTGTGTCACCGCGGTTCCCGATGAACGCAAAGGAGAACGTCTGGTCGTTCTGCATCTGCCGACCCAGAAATGCATTGCCGAGATGCGAAAGCGTCTGTCGGAAGTCGGACTACCGAATATCTTCATCCCAGCGGAGGATTGCTTTCGGGAAGTCAGCGAGATCCCAATTTTGGGGACAGGGAAGCTGGATCTAAAGGGCGCTCGGGAACAGGCGGCCGACAAATTGGGTGTTCAATTGAGTTGAAAACGTTGGGATGATTACGATCCTGGACGGCCCGCTTGGTACCGAACTTGACTCACGTGGCGTCAAAACGGACGAGGTCGCTTGGAGTGCTCGAGCGATCGATACGGCACCTGAAATCGTCGCCTCAATCCATCGCCAATATGCCAACGCCGGGGCAACCGTCCATACCGCAAACACCTTTCGCACCAAACGACGATCGGTTGGGGATGACTGGGCCAGAATGGCGGCGGCTGCCGTAAAGCTGACCAAAACAAGCGTTCCCGCTGCGCACCGAGTCGCTGGCAGTATTGCTCCGCTAGAGGATTGTTACCGGCCCGATTTGTCACCGGGCAATGCATCGCGAGCAGAACATCGTGAACTGGCCGAATTGCTCGCCGCCGCGGGTGTCGATCTGCTGCTTTGCGAAACTTTCGCGCACAGCGGTGAGGCAGTGATTGCGGTCGAAGAATCGATTCGCACGGGCAAGGAAACTTGGGTCGCATTCACCGCCGGTCCCGATGGCAACTTGATGGAACCGGCGCAGATGGTTGCCGGGGCAAAGCGAGCAGTAGATGCTGGGGCGACCGCCGTGCTGGTCAATTGCACTCCGGCTGACGATACGCTGCGGTTTGTGCAGGCAATCGCTGACGCTAACCTGGGAGTTTCGATTGGAGCCTATGCGAATTCGGGTAGCAGTGGCTGGCAATCTTCTGCTGCCCAGCATACGGCTTCCTATACAGCGAATGCAAAGTCTTGGATCGACGCCGGCGCCAGCTTGATCGGCGGATGCTGTGGAGTTACGCCGGCGCACATTTCTAGGATCAAGGAGGAACTCGCTCGACTCTGAGCCGTTCCCTCACCGGTCACCCAATTGAGGCGGTTTAGGCGGCGGCCGGATCGACGACTTGCGAGGTTGCCAACACTTGCTGTTGGACTTCTTGCTGTTTTGGCGTCATCAATAGGATGTAAGCCGACGGAGCAAAATAGAGTGCCAGGATGGTTGCTCCGCTAACGCCACCCGCGATCGTAATCGCCAAGGGCGGCCACATGCCTCCGCCGGCAATCAGCAATGGAACGAACCCTGCGATGGTCGTCAGCGTGGTCGCGACAATGTGTCGGGTGGCTCGCACCACGACATCTTGGATGGCGACACGATCTCCCACCGAGGCTAACGGATCTTCGCGAATTGCCGCCAACACGACGATCGTGTCATTGATGGCCACGCCGATCAATCCCATCGTCCCCACGATTGCCATGAATCCGAAGGGATATCCAAATAGCCACAGCGATCCCGTTCCCAAGCCGGCAGCCAGCAGGGCAATGGCACCAACAATGCTGGCCACTCGGAACGAATGGAAACTCATGACCAGCGTTGCAATCATCATCACCAACAGCAATCCGGTGCTGGCTAACAGGTTGCCTACCGATTCATCACGCTTAGAAGCTTCGCCGCCAAAGTTCAAAAAATAGCCTGGCGGAAGTTCGAACCCGCTGGCCTCCAGTCGCTCCTCAAACGCCGATTGAACCACAGCGGGCAAAACGCCGGCGGTGATAAAGGCTTGAATTTCGTTAACTCGCCGTCCGTTGATACGCGTAATCGACGCAGGTTCGGCAACCAAAGTAAGGTCGCCCAGGGCAGACAACGGCACCCCTGTAAAATCACCATCGGACATTGTGAGCCCATTCGCGGTATCGGCCAACATGTTTGTCGATGCGATCGCGGCCAGGTCACCCCGTTCAGCATTGGCTACACGTACTCGAATCGGAAGTTCCTCGATCCCTTCCAGAACGGAACCGCCGATTGCCCCTTCCAACGCAAAATTCAACTGGTCGGCGATTGACTTCAGATCCAATCCCGCCAATCGAGCCTCTTCCTCCGCAATTCGGAGCGATACTTTTGGTACGCCTTCGCCCGCATCGCTACGAGTGTGAACAACGTCGGGAGTGCCAGCCAGAATTTCCCTCGCCTGATCGCCCAGGCGACCGATGACACTCTTGTCCGAACCAAAAATCCGCACCTCGACCGGCGCGTCGAATGGTGGCCCCTGCTCTAACAGTCGAACCAGCGTCCGGGATTGAGGAAACGCCTCGTCCAGTTCCCGCTGTAGCTGGTGAGTCAATTCACGAGTTCCAAAGGGTGACGAGACCGTGATCATTCCCTGCGCATAAAAAGGCGAATTGGCTCGTCGCTGGATGATGTTGTAGTAGAAGCTAGGTGCGCTTCGCCCCAAAAACCAAGTCACCGCTTCGACGTCTTCATGTTTCAACATTTGCTCTCGCATCGCCTTCACGGTGCGAGTCGTCTCCTCCAGCGACATTTGAGACGACAAACTGACTTCGATCTGCAGTTGATCGCGATCAGACGGCGGAAAGAATTGCTCGGGCAATTTGCTGGCTTGCATGAATCCAAAGATTGGTAATGCGAGGCCCAGACAAATTCCCAGCGCGGGTCTGTGGAATATCGTCCGCAACGATCTGCGGTACAACGCCGAAACCGCTGGAATCGTCACTCCGCTTTCCCACCAATGCTTGCGCTCCGATTTATCGGAGACCGATATGCTGAGTGCCGTTAACGTCGGAACGATCGTCATCGCCAGGAACAGCGAACTGAAGATTGCCAACATCACACTGACGGAGATCGCACCGACAAATTCACCGGCGGGTCCCGGCATGATCGCGATCGGCGCAAAAGCTAAGGCTGTGGTCACTGTGGAACCAAGCAGCGGAATGGCTAGGTGACTGACACTCTTGCCAACCGCCTCGGCCGCTTGGACTCCGCGGCGTAGTTTGACAGAAACTTCATCTACGACCACGATTGCATTGTCAATCAACAAACCTAAGGCGACGATCAGACCGGTAACCGACATTTGATGAATTGGAATCTCCAGGAATCGCATTCCCGAAAGCACCATCATGCCCGACAGGGGTAGCGCGCTGCAGACGATGATGGCGCTGCGCCATCCCATCAAGACAAATACGACGGTCGAAACCGCCATCACACCAAGCAACAGGTTCCTGAGCAGGTCTTGTAGCCGGACTTCCACGTAATCGTTTTGGTTGAAGATCGTTTCCAACTCGATTGTGGGCGGCAATTCCTCGGCAAACTGGTCGATAACCTCCACCACGTCTCGACTCCAGGAGTCGATTCGAACGTTCGGTCGAATCAGCACGCCCAGCGTAATAGCAGGTTTGCCGTCATCGATCACCAGACTGGACGGTGGATCTGTGATCGCGCGACGGATGGTGGCAACATCGGAAAGTGGAACGAATCGTCCGTCGTCGGAAAACTGAATGGGCGTACTGCCGATCCGATCAATGGAATCGAGTTCTCCGGCGACCTCAACATTCAGATTCGCCATGCCTCGTAATTGTCCGGCAGTTCGCTTTGCGTCGCTGGCTCCGATTTGCGAAGCGATCTGGGCGACGGATAGATTCATGGCAGCCAGTTTGGCTGTGTCGATTTCAACCAAAATCTCTTCGTCTGGATCGCCAAAGATGTCGACCAGCTCGGTTCCTGGGATCGAGCGAATCCGATCTTCCAATAGCTGGGCTAACCGTGTGAGTATCGAGTAGTTGACTTTCGTATCAGCCGTCCAGCGAAGTGAAGTCAAAATCCCGAAGGCCTTCATTTCCAGCTCTTCGAACAAAGGTTCGCGGGAGCCCTCCGGCAGGTTCGGCGCGACGTCATCGATTCGTGCGCGGACCCGCGACCAGACCGGGTCGGTGTCGTAGATATCGTCTTGCAATTCGATGATCATTCGCGACGAACCAGGCATGGAAATGGATCGCATTTCCTTGATTTCGTCTAACTCTAATAGTTCGTCTTCGAGAGGTTCGGTGACCTGCGATTCAACGCGTTCGGCATCGGCGCCTGGGAAAATCGTCGTCAGTGCCGCGACCCGTTTTGTCAGCAGTGGATCCTCCATCCGCGGCAACAAGACGAAAGACGATAATCCCGACACCATGATCAAACAGATCGTTAGCACCATGATGCGAGGATTGCGATAAAACAGATTCGATAGATTCATCGGCTAATTCACCGCATCCACTTGCTGACCAGAAACCAGACGCTGGACGCCGCTAATCACCACCCGGTCGCCAACGCTGACGGTTCCCTGAATCAGGACCTTTTCGCCACTTGTATGCAAGACTTCGACAGGTCGTCGTTGGATGACGCTTTTGCCGTCCTGTTCAATCACGGCAAACACCGACCATAGACCGCGTACGCCGGGCAACAAAGCAGCGGTCGGCAGCAGGAAACCTTGTTGATCGACCTGTTGAGCTACCGAAGTTTGAACGACTTGTCCTGGCAACAGTCTGGAACACGATTGTTGGTCGATTTCGATCACGACCGTTTGGGTTCGCGTGGCAATATCAATTTCGGGAAGTTTGCGAACCAACGTTCCGGTGCACGCGAAGTCACTTGAAGTTAGCTCAAGCGGATCATCGATCGCCAGAGATTGAACCGCGTTCAACGGCAATCCGATCCGCGCCTCAAGGCTTTCGTGCTCGACAAGTCGAACAACGGCTTGTCCGGGCGAAACGACTGTGCCCTCATCCACATAACGCGCGGCGATCTGTCCAGAAAAGGGTGCTTTCAGCACGCTCTCGTCCAATTCGATATCGATGTCCTCAAGCGACGCGACCAATTGATCGACGTTGGCTTGCTGAGCGGCTATCTTTTCTTCCCGTGTTCCCGCCTCCAGTTCGTCCAGTTGTTTCTGCGATGCGTTCAGTCTCGCTTCGGTTGATTGCAACGAGAGTTGGCTGGTATCGATGTCTTGATCGGTAGCCGCATTCTGTTGACGTAATTTTTGGGTGCGGCGATAGGTGCGTTCGCGAAGCTCTAATTGCGATTCCAAATCAGCCACTTGCGCGGGCCGCTTCAATCGTTTCCTCTCGCGGCCCGGCGGTAAGTTCGGCCAGTAAAGCAATAGCAGCCTGGTGACGTGCGACGGTTTCGCGACGTTTGGATCGAAGCCGTCGAGTCTCGAGGGTTGCAATCGGTTGGCCTGCCGCAACGACATCACCGTCGTCAAAATGGATCGTTTTCAGTCGCGCGGCCCGTTCGAATCCCAAATCTGCGCTGCGTTTCGCGGTAACGATTCCCGTGTAGGTGCGCGATTGCTGAAGATCACTAGCGAGCTGCAAAACCGTGGTTTCTACCGGTTGGACGATAACGTTGCGGTCGGCTTCGGGTTCGCCACCGGTATCGGCTCGCGAAACTGCCGCGGCACCGGCGCCGATCAAGGCCATCAAAACGGCAGTTGTCCCAATCACACGGGGCGTCAAGAATCTTCGATACGATTTCACTTGTTGGTCCATGATGTTAGGCAGCCGAGATTTGTCGGTATTCGTCGGGAAAGACTTCGCCGATCAAGCGATCGAACAGTTCGAGAAAATCGACTTCCGTTGACAGGGGCCTCCATGAATAACCATCCAATAAAACACTGATATTTCGTCGAACGGCAATGTACGGGTCACGAATCCCGTGGGCTTCTAGCGACTCCGTTGTGACGATGATCGAATAGGCACCAAAGCTCAATGACCAAAGTCCAAACACCAGGTCCTCGGGTGCCATGTCATCGGGTAGATCAATTTCGCCCTCGCTGATTGCGTCGCGAACGATCCCGGCCAAGATTCCCATGCATCGACTTTCTTCGTCGTGCATCTTCAAACGACGACGCTCCGAAGTTTTGTCCCAGATCGAAGACGAACGAATCAGCTGCTCGACTTCGAAATGATCCGGGTACAGGCGCACAAACAGCTCCGCTGCGACACCGATTGCGGCCATGCGAATGCGCGACGAACCTTCGGTTTCGGCCGCCTTTGCAAACATCTCACTCCGCTTATCCATCGTTTCGATGGCCAGCGCACTGATGATCTCTTCTTTGCAGGGAAAGTGGTTGTAGATCGTGCCTTTGGAATATTTCAGTTCCGCCGCGATACATTCCATACTCAGGCCCAGATAGCCACGCTCCTTCATCAGTCGGCGGGCGACCGACAGGATGTTCCCCTCGCGCTCGGCGATTTCAAGCTGTTTTCTACTTAACTGGTGCATACAATCGATATTATTGACGGTCCGTCAAAATGACAAGCAATATTCTGACGAAAGGTCAAAAATGACTTTGATGATTGCGGTCGACGACCAGATATCGCTTCGATTCATCGTTCCCCAGCATGCTGACGAGCTGGCTGGGGTGGTAGATGCCAATCGGTCGCACCTGGCCCGTTGGTTGCCCTGGGCAACGGACAGTTACGCAGTCGAAGGGATTCGGGAATGGATTGACTCAGCGATCCAGGGCTTTGAAGATCGCCGTGAACTGGCACTTTCCATTGTCAAAGATGACGCCATCGTTGGCGGGATTGGCTGGAACAACTGGGTGACGATCAACAACAGCGATTGGAAAATGAGATCAGCCAGTGCCGACATTGGATACTGGTTGGCCCGCGCAGCGGAGGGGCAAGGAATCGTGACGCGGTCGGCTCGCGCGCTGATCGACTACGGCTTCGCTGAAATCGGTCTGAATAGGATCACCATCCGAGCCGAGCCAGAGAATACGCGCAGCTGGGCCGTTCCAGAGCGACTTGGCTTTCAGTACGAGGGGACGCAGCGCCATGTTTGTTACTGGAAAGACCGCTGGGTTGATCATCGTTGCTATTCCATGCTGGCCGAAGAGTGGGTCATCACATAAGCGTTCCCGCCTACTTCGCACCGAACCCTCGGCATACCGCGTTTTAGCTACAGCAGGTCATCCAGCTTGCGCTGTTCCAACGCTTTGACCGCCTCTCGGACTCTTTCTTCCGCATGTTTGGGTGCGACCAGCGTCGCATCGGCAGTTTGAACGACGATCAAGTCATCAACGTCGATGGTTACGACGGTGTGTCCCTCTTGCGCGTGGATGATGGAACCCTTGGTATCGATACCGATATGCGATCCGACGACCGTATTGCCATTCGCGTCTGCATCGTGCAACCGCGATAGTGCCTGCCAGCTGCCGACGTCATCCCAAGGAAATGGGGCTTCGATCACGGCAACATTCGGGTAGCTTTCCATCACCGCATAATCAATCGAAGTTCCCTCAATGGCGGTGAACTCTTTCAGCAAAGTTGAATCGTAGCGATCCGTCCCCATCGCATCCGCGATCTTCGCAATGTGTCCAAAGATTTCGGGTACCTTCGCTTCGAGTGCTTGCAGAATCGTCGAAGCTTTCCATAAAAAAATGCCGCTGTTCCAATAGAACGTTCCGGCGGCAAGATAGCCTTCGGCGGTCGCGCGATCGGGCTTTTCTCGAAAACGACTGACGACGAATGTATCGGCCTGCAACGATTCGCCCCGTTCGATGTATCCAAACGATTCGGCCGGATAGGTCGGCGGGATTCCGAACGTGACGATCCTTGTGGGGTCCTCCAATATCAGTTGCTCGCCCGCGGCTAGGGCGGCCTGAAACTTTTCGGGTGACTCAATGACGTGGTCCGACGGCATGACTGCCATGATCCCCTCTGGGTCGATGTGCCTAATCAAGGCCGCGGCAAGCCCAACACATGGCGCTGTATCGCGTTTACAGGGTTCGCCAACGACGTTACGGGCCGGCAAGTTGGGCAGTTGATGTCGAACGGCGTTGACCAACGACATGTTCGTCACAACCAATTGGCGATCGGGCGGAACCAGGTCACCGAGGCGATCAACGGTCGATTGAATCATCGTTCGATCGCCGGCCAGAGCCAGTAACTGTTTGGGAACGAGTTTGCGGCTGGCTGGCCAGAAGCGAGTCCCGCTGCCGCCCGCCATGATGACTGCATGAAGCATGAGTGCGATAAAGCCTTAAGAAGTATGTTTGTCGGGAAGCGAGATAATGTAGAGGCTACCGAAGCGTCGGTCGAGGCGCATCAGTAACGTGCGCTCATCGCGCATTCGGGTGGATCCAAATTCGAAGCGCGTTCATGATAGTGCCGTTGCGCCGGACTCTATGTCGTCCCAGGCTACGATTACTCTGCGATCTTTTCCTTCAGTAGATCCCGTGCTTGGCGAAAGTTCGGTACCTCCGGCTCAAGAACGACCGCTCTTTCCAGCTTTTCCATTGCCTCTGCCATCCTGCCGGCCAAATACAGCGCAAGCCCGTAGCGGTATTGGATTGCTGCATTGTCAGGAGCCAGCGATGCATCGCGTTCCAACAACGGAAGTTCATCGGCGCGAGGCGCGTTGCACGTTCCATGATGGACGCTTGCACCGCAGGTGATGCTTGCGATGCCATCCGTTCCAGCAGCGCGGCCAAGTTGGTTCTGGGGCCTGTCGTTGTCGGTTCGACTCGCATTGCCGATTCATAGGCTTCGACCGCTTCCGGCAATCGACCTCGCGCCTCACACAGCATCGCCCATCCCAGATAGGCACCGGCACGGTCGTTGGTCACCATCATCGACTCTTTGACTTCCTGCAGTGCATTATCGATGCTCGCCTGTTCGGCTCCTGAAAACGACTGATAGGCGCCCGATCCGGTCAGCACCCTTGCAGCCTCGGTGCGAATCAACCGCGAACGATCCTTCAATAGCGGCAGCAGTGCGCGCTTGATTCGCAATGCATCAGGGCAGGCCATGAAGACATTGATCGCCGCCGCCCGGACAATCGGATCTTCATTGTCCGCTTGCAAAATTTGTTCCGCTGTTGGCACTGCCTGTGATACGCCATTGGCTGCCAGTTCACTTAATGCCGATGCCCGCGCAATCGCCGGCGCATCGTCCGTCGGCTGCAATGCGAGTCGCAGCAATTGCTCCACCGCTGCGTTGTCACCGCGGCGGAACGCCACGATTGGTTCGGCAAAGTGTGGCGGTGTCTTCCGCAGATCTCCATACCATCGATCGACAGCGTCGTCGCACCATTGGTCCGTTGCCTTGATCGCTTCGGCGACTTGCGTGTCTTCCGAGGCCGCCAGTTGCCAATCAGCATAGTCCTGCAACTGGTCTCGAACGGGTTCGTCGATCGAATCGATTCGGTCGGCGACGTGACAACCGCTACAGGCATTGGGCGTTCCCAGTTTGATCGACAGATCGGGACGTGGCACGCGCAAAGAGTGGTCGCGCCGCGGATCGACGTCCATGTAGGTTGTTTCGGGCATGTGACAGTCAACGCACATGGAACCAGGAGTGCCCGGTTTGTGATGGTGATGCGACGGAACATCATATTTACCCGCCGAATGCTGGTGACAAGAGGTACAGGTTTCGTTGCCGGGATGTTTTAGTTTCAACGAATGAGGATCATGGCAATCGCTGCAGCGGATGCCTTTGTGATACATGCGGCTTTGAATGAAAGAACCATACACATAAACTTCGTCCTTGATCTGGCCGTCGGCAAAGTAGGTGTCGTCACGCAGCAGTTCCAAGTTAAAGTGCTCACAAAATGGATCGCCAGCACGAAACGCGTCCGTAAGCTGCGATCTGCGGCTGTGGCAGGGCGCACAAGCTTGCAACTGTGGTTCGGCATCTTCTCCCTTTAGTTTGGCCAGCCCATAGCCATGTCGGCGATCCCAGAACAGCGATTTCTCGCGTGCCAATTCGACATGTAAACTGGCCGGACCATGACAGGCTTCGCAACTGACGTCGATTTCCGAAAAGGTCGTATGGTATTGCAGCGAATCGGCGTCAAAATTCATGCGCAGGTCGGTGCTATGGCATTCAGCGCACATCGTTTGCCAACGTTGCGCGATGCCGGTCCAGTGCAAAGGATCATCCGGTTCAAGTTTGTCCGCAACATCGGGCGGTCGTAGATAGAACCATCTCTTGTTCTTGGTGTCCCAGCTAATTCGCAACACCTGTAACCGCGACACCTGATCAACTGGCATGTTCGCCGGACGATCGAATTCCACCATGTACTGTTGGAGCGGTTCGATGCCAAAGACATATTTCACCTGGAAATCCTGCATCTTGCCGTCGGGGCCCTCGGTATGGATCATGAACCGGTCACCGTCCCGAAACATCCGGCTGGTAAGACCATCGTGTTCCATTGTCGCGTTGTCGAAATCTCCGACGACCGTCTCATCGGTAGCGATGTCCATGGCGCGATCATGATGTGAACCAACAAATGCATCGTGCTGATCGCGATGGCAATCGATGCAAGCACTGCGTCCAACGAACGTGCGTGCTATTTCAGGAGGTCTGGCGGACCAATAGTCGGCAAAGACAAAGCCGCCGACGGTCAGCATGCAGGCAGCCGCAACCAGTTGAATTCGTCGACGACTGCCAGTCACCGCTGGCGATTTAGACTTAGCTTTTGACAACGTTGCTATTCAGGTAGGCCAGGTGCAACCTGGCGAGTGATTACCAGGTCGCACCTGGACTACGAATTTGAGTCGGCTCATTCTACTCAGAAAGCAATTTTACCGCCTCGCCCCTCATTTGCTGAATCAACGCCTTGCGCTGACGGTCGGGGTTGGCCACCGATTCCAGCATACGTGAGGTCTTGAGGAGTTGTTCGGCGACAAAGGCTTTCGTCGATGCGCTGGCCGACGAACTTTGCGAATCAATCGTCGAGTTGCTTGTCGCGTTTATCGTCGATGGTCGCACCAGCTTTGGCGGCTGATCGTCCAGCGAGCTGCCGTCCAAAATGCTACCGCGTTGCTTGATCACTTCTAGCACGTCGTCCAATACGCCACCCGTTCGCGGTTGGCCCAGTGTTCCATTCAAGGCTTGGCGAATTTTCTCCTTTTCGGGTGCTGTCGCGCTTTCATCGTTGATTTTCGGCGAATCTTGGATTTGCACTTGGTCCGGAAACTGTAGTTCCTTTCGCGGCGTCGGCTTGTCAGCCAAGATTGGGCCGAGTGCCGTGCTTAGCAAGATAGCGACGGGTATGATCGCAAGCCGGGCTATTCGCAACATTAGAAATGGACTCCGATTAGGGTTTTGTAACGACGGCGACGCGCAGATCACAAACATTTGTGCCGGTTGGGCCCGTTTTCAGCAGGCCACCACAGTGATCAAAAAACGTGTAGGCATCATTGCGGTGAAGATGGTCGGCGACGTCAAGGTCGGATTCGCTCGCCCGACGGTGCACATCGGCGTCCAGAACGGCACCCGCGGCGTCCGTGGGTCCATCTTCACCGTCGGTACCGCCCGATAGCAACGCGAATCGTTCCCATTCTTGCGGTGTCAATTCAGCTGATAGCAGTTGTTGGTAAGCCGCCAGCACGAGTTGTTGATTTCGACCACCCAATCCGCGTCGTTCGGATGGTGCTAGCTTGACCGTTGGTTCGCCACCGGTAATCAGACAGTCGGTTCGGTGCTTTGTCGGATCGGCTCTCAGCATGTTGACCGTCATCTGGGCCAGATGCTGACCGACTTCGTCGGCCATGCCTTCACCGCTGCGTGACGATTGCATGGCGTGGTTGTAGCCCAGCTCTTCGGCGCGTATCCCTGCTTCATCGACCGCTACTGCGTTGTTTCCGATCACGATTGTTGTTGACGGACACACCGACTGGTCGCTTGCTTTCGCATCGCTACTGGATGAATCTGCCGATCGATTTTCAAGTACTGCGTAAATCTGTTGTGGGAGTACACGCTGTGGATCAAGATTATTCAACACTCGCAACGCATCGCCGGCGGTCGTTGTATCGGGTACGGTAGGCCCAGAGGCGATCATGTCCAACGGATCACCCAACACATCCGACAAGATCAGCGTGATCAGATGGCCGGCACGGCAGGCCCGTAGCAGTCCGCCACCTTTGACGCGGCTCAGGTGTTTGCGAACGGTATTCAGTTGCGTGATGTCGGCACCCGCTCCGCTAAGAAACCTAATCACTTGTAGTTTGTCGTCCAGGCTGATGCCAGCGACTGGTGCGGGCATCAGCGCGCTGCCTCCTCCGGAGATGATGGCGATGCAAAGGTCGCGCGGGCCGGCGTGCTGAACCAATTGCAAGATCTGCTGCGTCCCGGCCACCCCTTCCGCGGTAGGTTCGTTTAGACCCGCTGGACGCGCCGGGCAGACGTGAATGTCCGCCAGCGACTGCTCGCTGCCCGCGGCATTCTCGGTGCCGGCGGGGACATTGATCCATCCGGTGATGGGTAACCAACCGGTGATCCGTGATAGCAATCCACTGGCCATCGCCGTGTTGGCTTTGCCGGCACCGACAATGATGACGCGGTCAAAGTCGTCGCTAGACCAGACATGATCAGCGATTTGCAGCTCACGCCCCTGGACTCGAACTTCGCGTCGGATCAGTGGCTCGCCCAACACCGAATCGACACCGGCTTTCCAGATTTCGGCTGCATCAGAGCGAGGGTCGGTCATATGACGGCGGGAAATGAAGGCTGGTGGCGGTTCGGTAACTGTCAGATTAGAACATTTGCTGGCTAATCCGCCATCCGAGGAGTTGAATGTCTGCGCCTAAGATCATCTATACGAAGACTGACGAGGCGCCTGCTCTGGCGACACGGTCGCTGTTGCCCATCATTCGCTCCTTTACCCAGCCCGCCGGCATTCATGTGGAAGTCAAGGATATTTCCCTGGCCAGCCGAATCCTGGCAGCATTCCCTGAGCAGCTGACCGAAGACCAGAAACAGATCGATGCGCTGGCCGAGTTGCGCGAACTGGTCAGTTCTCCCACTGCGAACATCATCAAGCTACCAAACATCAGTGCCTCGATTCCTCAGCTGACCGATGCGATTGCTGAATTGCAGAACCACGGATATCCGATTCCAGATTACCCCGCCGTGCCCAAAACGGATGCCGAAAAGAAGGTCAAGCAGCGCTATGCCAAGTTATTGGGAAGCGCCGTCAATCCAGTCTTGCGCGAAGGCAACTCTGACCGTCGCGTTGCCGCTCCAGTCAAACAATATGCCCAGAACAATCCGCACTCGATGGGCGTTTGGAGCCCCGATTCGAAAACGCACGCTGCCTTCATGACCGAAGGCGATTTTTTTGGCAGCGAGAAATCGTACGTGATGGCGAAGCCCAGTACGGTTCGAATTGAACTTGTTGTTGACGACAACCATTCGACGCTGCTGAAAGATTCGATCGATCTGGAAGAGGGCGAAGTGATCGATGCGTCCGTCATGAATCGTAAGGCGCTACGTGAATTCTTAGCACGCGAACTCAAAGACGCCAAAGAGCAAGGCGTGTTGCTCTCGGTCCACTTCAAAGCAACCATGATGAAGGTCTCTGATCCGATCATTTTCGGACATGCCGTCTACATTTTCTTTCAAGATGTATTCGACAAGCATATCGAAACGTTCAAAAAGGTAGGGGTGAACCGCAAGAACGGCATGGGCGACCTGCTGAATCGAATTGAGTCTCTGCCCGAGGAAGAACGCGACTCCATCTTGGCAGACATTGACGCGGCCTATTGCAATGGCCCAATACTGGCCATGGTCAATTCCGAGAAAGGAATCACGAATCTGCATGTTCCCAGTGATGTGATCATCGACGCATCGATGCCGTCGATGATTCGATCATCCGGCAAGATGTGGGGACCAGACGGACAGTTGCACGATACCAAAGCGATCATTCCGGACCGCTGTTACGCTGGTGTTTATCAGGAAACGATTGACTTCTGCAAAGAGCACGGAGCATTTGACCCAGCTACGATGGGCAATGTCGCCAACGTTGGTTTGATGGCCAAACAGGCCGAAGAGTACGGCTCACACGACAAGACATTCGAAATTCCCCACGATGGAACGGTGCGGGTCTTCGATGACACCGGTCACTTGCTGTTGGAACACGAAGTTGAACGGGGCGATATTTGGCGAATGTGTCAGACGAAAGATATCGCCATCCGTGATTGGGTGAGATTGGCTGTCGCTCGCGCCGAGCGACCGGTTCACCAGCGATCTTTTGGTTGAACAAAGATCGCGCCACGACGCCAAGCTGATCGAGAAAGTCAATCTCTACCTGGCGGATCACGATACCGACGGCTTGGACATCAAGATCATGACGCCCGAAGAGGCGACGCGCGAAACCTGCCTGCGAGCGAAAGCGGGCTTGGATACAATTTCGGTTACTGGCAATGTATTGCGAGATTACTTGACCGACCTGTTTCCAATCCTGGAACTTAGCACCAGCGCGAAAATGTTGTCCATCGTACCGCTGTTGGCCGGCGGCGGACTGTACGAAACCGGGGCCGGCGGCTCGGCACCAAAGCATGTTCAACAGTTTCTTGAAGAGGGGCATCTGCGTTGGGATTCGCTGGGCGAGTTTCTTGCGCTTGGTGTCTCGCTGGAAGACCTGGGATCGAGCGAAAACAATTCCAAGATTAGCGTTTTGGCCGAAGCCTTGGACGCGGCATCTAGCCGATTATTGTTGACCGGAAAATCGCCATCGCGAAAGGTCAACGAAATCGACAATCGAGGCAGCCATTTTTATCTGGCGCTCTACTGGGCCGAGGCGCTGGCGCAGCAGACAACCGATACGGATCTACAAGCCGAATTCACCGACCTTGCGAAACAGCTTGCTGATAACGAGCAGACGATTGCCAGCGAATTGTTGGCGGCCCAGGGCGACCCGGTTGACATCGGTGGGTACTATGATCCCGACGACAAAAAAGCAGACGATGCGATGCGGCCCAGTCAAACGTTCAACGGAATTTTGAGCGGCCTGGTGGTCAGTTAGACGATCAACTGCTTGATCATCTTTCCCTCATTGACGGTGGGTCGCTCCAATCTTCCCTGATGGTTGTAGGAGAGTTTCAACCGGTCCAATCCCATCAGGTGCAGCATGCTGGCATGAAGATCGTGAACATGCGCGCGATCCTCGACGGCGTACAGTCCAAGATCGTCGGTGGCGCCAATCACTTGGCCGCCCCGAACTCCGCCGCCCGCCATCCACATCGTAAAGCCGGTTGGATTGTGGTCGCGTCCATCCCCTTTCTCGCTCATCGGTGTCCGTCCAAATTCGCCACCCCAAACCACCAACGTCTGCTCCAACAATCCGCGGCGTTTCAAATCGGTGAGCAAACCAGCAATCGGACGATCGACGCTGCGGCAATACTTGGTGTGGTTCGACTCGATAGCCGAATGAGCGTCCCAGCCACTACCGGTACCGCTGTAGAGCTGGATAAATCGGACTCCCCGCTCTACCATCCGGCGGGCCAGTAAACAGATAGTTCCATAGGCGGCAGTCTGCTTGTCATCGATCCCATACAGCGACTTGGTTTCGGCCGTTTCAGCCGCCAGATCGACCGCTTCCGGTGCTTCACTTTGCATTCGAAAGGCAAGTTCGTAGGATCGAATTCGCGCGTCCAGATCCGAAACATCGGGCAACCGTTCAGCATGCAATCGATTGATTTGATCGATCAATTTCAGCTTCTTCAGCTGTCGATCGACCGACACGTTTGACGGCAACGACAGGTTGGCGATTCGCTGGTCACCCGAGCCATCACCCACGGGAGTCCCTTGGAATGTCGCAGGCAAAAAGCCGGGGCCCCAGCTGCGCACTCCGTTGGTCGCTTCGCGTTTGGCGTCTTTCATCACAACGAAAGCAGGCAGGTTTTCATTTTCGCTGCCCAGACCGTACGTTGTCCAAGCGCCCAGCGAGGGGCGGCCACCCAAAATGCTGCCGGTATTGATCAGGTTGCAGCCGCCCGAGTGGTTGATTCCTTCGCCGTAACAGGAGCGAATCACGGCCAGATCGTCGGCGTGCGTCGCCATCTCAGGCAGCCAATCGCTGATTTCCAGTCCGCTTTGCCCATGCCGTCGCCATTTCCGCTGCGACGCCAAGATTGGCGATCCTTTCTCGCCCATCGCGGTCAATGGTTCAACAAAGCTGTCCGGAATGGGTTTGCCCGCCAGTTCATTTAACAGTGGCTTGCGATCAAACGTATCCAGCTGGCTAGGCCCACCCTCCATAAACAGAAAGATCACACTCTTGGCCTGGGCCGGATGGTGGGTACCGATCTCTCCCAAATCGCCACCACCGGCCGCGATCGATCGCGACAGCAGTCCCTGCAGTGCGACCGCACCAAACCCGGCACCAGCCGACGCCAGCCATTGGCGTCGATTCGTCACCGGTTGCACATGCGGTACTTCGGCCCGCCGGCACAACGTCGACCCAGGCTGATCGCTGTGAACGGATGGGATTGTACGCAAATTCATATCACCTCAATCGACATACAAGAAAGCATTGCTATTCAACAGCACATGACAGACATCGACTTCGCCAGAGTTTCCCTGATTCACCACCGGGGAAAGCATCTCGATCGTCTTGTCAGTCGGCTCCATGCCGGTCAATAGCTGATGCGCACGCCGCACGAATTCGTTTGCATCTTCCACCCGGCCATCGACATCACGGCGCACCCGGGCTGCAAAACCTTGGGACACCGAAATCATCCGCTCGTTGTTCAGCATCATCAAGGCTTGAGGTGCGGTCGTTGTCTGATCACGTTTGGCCGTACCAACAATGCCTGGTGGTGCGTCAAGCGCCCCCAGCATGTCATCTACCCTATTGCGATAGCGCCGTAGGTACAGCGAACGTCGCCCTCCAGTTCCCGCGATGCTGGGGCCGCCCACTTGATCAATCAGCGAATCCATGACGACCAACAAAGTGTCGCGAAACTGTTCCGCGTCCAAGCGGCGAACCGATTTGTGCCATAGCAATCGATTGTCGGGATCGATCTGACGCGCCGCTGTCGCTGTTGAATTGACAGCCGCCTGGCGGTAGGCAGCCGAGCCGACAATCTCGCGCTGGATCGCTTGAAGGTCCCATCCCGAATCAATCAAACGCCGCGCCAAATGATCCAACAAACGTGGATGAGAGGGGCGATCGCCCAGCCGACCGAAGTCGTTCGGGCTGCTGACGATCCCGGTGCCAAAGTGGTATTGCCATAGTCGATTGACAATGACTCGCGCAGTGATTGGGTTTTCCGCCGACGTGATCCAGCGAGCCAGTTCCGAACGACGACCACTAGAAGTCGGCGCGTCGTTCGGTGGTGTCGCGACCAGTTCTTGACCACCAAACACAGTTGGTACCGCCGGCAAGAAAGTCTTTCCTGATGACCGTCCGGGGATTTGTGTGGGGCGGATCGGACCCGGTGCGTCGGCAACCGTCATCCAAGTTGCCGGGGCGTACGGATCCGCGTCCAACTCCTGTAACTGTTTGCGAATCGCCTGCCATTTCGCAAACCGTTCTTTGCCGATTTTCCCCTGCAGCTTCGTGCCGCTAAGGCCTTCGTCGAAGACTTGGCGATCGATCATGTAGGCGATCTGATGTTCGTAGCTGTTGCGCTCCGCCGACGATTTGTAATACATCGCCTGGGCGACCAAGGGGAAACGATCGACGGTGTACTGACGAACTTGTCTGACGCTGTCCGCTTCGACCTGGCGCAGCTCAGCGATCAGCCTGGCGATCTTCGCTTTGGTGCTTTCGTCGTGATTGGGGACCGCTTTTCGATCGACAAACAACACCGGTTCGAAGACGCTGCGAAAATGAAAGTAGTCAGTTCTGGGAATCGGATCGAACTTATGGTCATGGCATTTGGCGCACGCCAAACCGGTTGCCAAAAACACGTCGGCAGCGACATCCGTCATTTCCTCGGCGATGTTTTGCCACTGGCCTTCGGCGTCACGCTGGTTGTATTCATAGATGCCCAACCGCAAAAACCCGACCGCTGCCACTGCCCGATCGTCAGCCGGTGCGATTTCGTCGCCGGCCAATTGCAGCGCGACAAAGCGATCATAAGGCATCTTGGAATTGAAGGCGTCCGTGACGAAATCGCGGTATCGCCACGCTTGCGGACGAAACGCATCTGCTCGCCAGCCGTCCGATTCGGCATACCGAACCAGGTCCAACCACAGTCGCGCCATCCGCTCGCCGTAGGCGGGATCGGCAAACATTCGGTCGACCAGTCGCTGGTAAGCGACCGGCGAATCATCCGCTACAAATTCGCGGATCGATTCGGGACTTGCCGGCAGACCCAGCAAGTCGTAGGAAAGTCGTCGAATCTGCTTTTCTTTGTCCGCCTCGGGGCCACGGCAAAGTCCTTGCTCGTGCAATCGGGCGTCGATATATCCGTCAATGGCCGTTGGGGATTCAACCGGTGTTGTCGATGCCGGGCTCGGGCCCGGATCGATTGGCTCGGCTGCCCACCATGCTTCGCTTTCCACCGGGTCGGAAATCGATTGTTCGACCGGCCACACAGCGCCTTGTTGTATCCAGGCTTCGATATCCTGTTGCTGACTTGTGGAAAGAGGATCATCGGGAGGCATCTCCAGGTCTCGGTAGCGAATCGCCGAAACCAGTAAACTCGCTTCCGGATCGCCCGGTACAACCACTGGCCCGCTGTCACCACCATCGCGGATCGTTTCCGCAACATCTAGCCGCAGCCCCCCTTCCGATTTCGTGTCCGCGTGACACTCGTAGCAACGGTCGATCAGCAGCGGACGAATACGGCTTTCGAAGAATTTCAGTTGCTGATCTGATTCGGCACTCCGTTCATCTGCCCGCGCCGTTGTGACAGCAATCGCGGCAGCGACGCAAACGATCAAGCGATACAAATTTGGAAGGTACACGAACAAGGATCCAAAGTAGCCATCTCGCTCCGCCAAGATAAAAAACGGCAAAACGTCTCAAAGTAGCCATCTCGCTCCGCCGAGATGTTCAACGACTCCGAATTTCTCCAATGATGAAAGCTCTATCGTAACAGGGCTGCTGGTAAAGATCTCGATCTGCGGAAATATTCTGAGCCCGGAGAACTTGCCTCACTGTAGAAGAGCAGCCAATTTGCTGTAAGTTACGCCCTATGACTTCGACCAACGGCACCCCGGATCGCGATCAGCTTGCATCCGAGTATTTTGAGCTTCTGCCTTTCGACCCCTATCCGGTTCAAGAGGAATCGCTGCTCGCCTATTTCACCGGCGATCCCCATTCCTCGGAAGGTCAAGGTGTGTTGGTGTGTGCTCCCACTGGAACGGGAAAAACCATGATCGCCGAAGCCGCGGTCTACGAAGCATTGCGAACCGGCAAGCGGATGTATTACACCACGCCCCTGATCGCCCTGACCGACCAGAAACTGCAGGAACTTCGCGAATCAGTCGTCCGCTGGGGTTTTTCGCCTGACCAAGTTGGTTTGGTCACCGGCAATCGTCGTGTAAACGCGGACGCGCCTGTGTTGGTTGTCGTCGCCGAAATTCTTTTGAATCGGTTATTGAACCCCGAATCCTTTGACTTCGCCGAAGTCGCGTCGGTCGTGATGGACGAATTTCATTCCTTCAATGACAAAGAACGGGGCATCGTTTGGGAGTTGACGCTGGGTCTACTGCCCCCGCATGTACGCACGATGTTGCTGAGCGCCACCGTTGGCAACTCGATGGAATTCACTTCGTGGCTGGCACGCGCCCACAATCGTCGTCTGCAACTTGTCAGCGGGACCGAACGCAAAGTGCCGTTGCAGTACGAATGGATCGGCGACGATATCCTGGCCGATTTCACCGAAAAGATCGCTGCCGGCGACGAACAGGCTCGACGCACCCCCGCACTGATGTTCTGTTTCAGCCGTTCGCAGTGCTGGACCACGGCCGAACTGTTGAAAGGCAAAAAGCTGATCGACAAAGAAAGACAAAGTCGGTTGGCTGAATACCTGGACACGGTAGATCTTTCCGAAGGGGCCGGTCCCAAATTAAAGCAACTGTTGATGCGTGGCGTCGGAGTTCATCACGCCGGAGTGCTGCCTCGGTTTCGACGGGTCGTCGAAGACTTGTTCCAGCAAAAACTGTTGGCGTTTTGTGTTTGTACGGAAACATTGGCCGCTGGCATCAACTTGCCGGCCCGCAGCGTGGTGTTGCCTAGCCTGCTGAAGGGACCCAAGGACAAAAAGAAGCTTTGTGAAACGGCCTCGGCCCAACAGATCTTTGGCCGTGCCGGTCGCCCTCAATTCGACGATCGCGGCTACGTCTTTGCACTGGCCCATGAAGACGACGTCAAGATTGCCAAATGGAGAGAAAAGTACGACTCGATCCCGGAGGACACCAAAGATCCCGGACTGCTGAAGGCCAGAAAGCAGTTGAAAAAGAAGATGCCGAAGCGCAGGAGCGGCGAATCGTACTGGACCGAACAACAATTCGAACAGTTGCAAAACGCTGAATCGGCCGATCTGTCCAGTCGCGGTCGTTTGCCCTGGCGATTGTTGGCGTACTTGTTTGGCAAAGATCCCAACGTGCAACCGATCCGAGACCTGGTCGGTCGTCGTCTGCTATCACCGCAGGGAATCGAAGAGGCCCAACGAGACCTGAATCGAATGCTGATCACGTTGTGGACCGCCGGCTATATCGAACTCGATCCAAAACCACACGCCGCCGAACCGAAGAAACAAAGGGTCGCCGAGCAGGAAGAGACGAAAACGGAAGGGCTGTTCGGCGACTTGCTGGACCAAATGCGGGGCGATCAACGAACCGAGCCCGATCCCGAATCGAATCAAGACCCGAGTTTGATCGAAAGCCGCGGCTACGAGGTCGAAAACTACCGACCTTTAACAGCGACGCCGACCGAACGACTCGATCGGCTGGTGCATCTGAAAAGTATCAATCCGCTGTTCGGCGTCTATCTGGCGGACCAACTGGCGATCGCCGATCCACAAGAGCGGATCGCCGCGTTAGAAAGCGTGCTACTGGTTCCGGGCACCGTGGCCCGGTTTACCCGAATGCCATCGCTGGAGGAAATGCCCCCCGGAATCCTGGCCACATCACGACTCGATCCACAACTGTTGCAACTTGGCTTGGCAACGGCCGAAGAGCTGGGTGCGAAATCGGAAGACGAAGACGACGATGTTGTCGATCGCGGTTTTGGTCGCGTGATGTTTGACGAACCCCGAGTCTGGCCGTTGACGATCGGTGAAAAAATCCTGCGGCTGTTCCGTCACGAATTTCCGCGAGTGCACAACGTCGATGTGAGGCCTGTGTGGATCGTCGGCGAACTACTTGAATTCGGCGGTGACTTCAACAAGTACGTGACGGCTCGCAAATTGCAGAAGGAAGAGGGCATCCTATTTCGACATTGTTTGCGGATGATTTTGTTGCTGGATGAAATGGCCAACATTCCGCCGATCGAATCAACGGTGGAAACTTGGGAAGACCCGTTGGACGATTTGGCCGAGATACTCACCAAGGCTTGCCAAGCGATCGACCCGCAAAGCACCGACGAAATTCTACTTCAACCTGGCAGTGAAGCCGACGATCTGATCGGCCCAGGTCGCCGCAATTCATGATCGATTCTCTCGTCTGCTCCGTTAACGAATCGGCTGAATCGCCTACTTGTCGCTTACTTGTAGTCGGCTGACGACTTACCAGGTATTCCTCTCTTAAGCTTTCAAACCGATCACATCTCACCTACGCGAATGGTTTCAGCAGGCCGAGAACGGTCGAAAGCGGAACAACATTCAGACAGGATGAACAGGATCAACAAGATCGACACGCCATCCTGAAAATCGTGTTTATCCTCTCAAAGCTTCTTCCGCGTTTTGCAGATTTTTCCTGCTTCAACTGTTATCGTTGACTATGCCACAGACCTCAGAGAGAAGAATGACGCAGTGACCTCGGTGCACTCTTTGGCCAACCTGCTTTCTGCTCGCTGACGTCCGCCCTCATCCTGTCCGTCATGTTGATCCTGTCGAAAACCTCTTCACTGACCAGCGTTCACTGTTCCACCAGCGGCGCCAGTATTCTGTTGTTCGGAGATTTGGTCCCGTAACGTGGCAGTTGTCGCTATTAGAAAGATGCGGCAAACCAAAACGCTTCTCGGGGGCTAATCATCGCCTTTTAGAGCGTCACGCATCCGATTCGTCCGGCATCAGGCAATTCAAAGTCAATTGGCATAGAATAGGAATCCCGAACACAATGGTCCTCCGACTCGGAACGGACCCATGCTGTCCAAACATGAACCGTCGTGCTGAACCGAATCTTAGCTCGACTTTTTCCGTTTTCGAGCGATCAGATTGAGGCAGGTGAAAGGGGCGTCCTTGCGCAAAATTTGTGACTTACCACAGTTACAAACTTGGCAAGGAAGCCACCATGATTCGTGTCCCACGTGAGTTTAACCCGTTACTGAATGATCTGTCAGTCTCGGTTCATCGAGAACAGACCGCCAATCGGCTGATCTTGTTCTTCGCCGCGGCAATTGTAGTCAATGGAATGCGGACCGTTGCCGCTGTGTTGCGACTGCTTTGTCTCATTGAATCGGTCAATCCTTCGACCTATCACCGATTGTTTTCCCATCGCCGCTGGTCCTCACGAAAGCTTGCCAGCGTGGTGGCCAACTTTGTGATCGATCGCTTCGCTCCTGATGGCGTGATCCGGGTGGTCGGTGACGAAACCGTTGACGGACATCGAGGCAAAAAGGTCTACGGAAAGGCGCGCGATCGTGATGCTGTGCGGAGTTCCCACGGCCACACCGTTTATCGATACGGTCACAAGTGGGTCGTCGTGGCGATTCTCGTTGAGCTTCCCTACACCAGTCGCCCGTTTGCCCTTCCGATCCTGGTAGCACTGTACCACGATCGAAATACCAACCATGCCGAAGCGCGATGACACAAAACGCCCGCTGAGTTGATGTAAGGCCTACTGGCGATGCTCATGCATTGGTTTCCGGAGCGAAAATTCGCTCTTGCTGGCGATGGGGCCTACGGGACGCATCAGGTTTCCCGCTTTGCCTATCGTCAACGCCAGCGGCTCTCGCTGGTCAGTAAATTTGTACCCGACGCGAACCTCTTCGAGCTGCCGCCGAAGCGAAGAGGCAAGAAGGTCGGTCGTCGCCCACGCGTCAAAGGCGGATCGATGCCGTCGCCCGAGCAGGTGGTTGCTAGAACGAAGAAACGCAAGCGGCTGAAGGTTCGTTGGTATGGTGGAGGATGGCGTCAAGTTGAAATCGTCAGCAACGTGGGCCACTGGTTCAATAGCGGCAAGGGATTGATGCCAGTTCGCTGGGTGTACGTCCACGATCTCGACGGCACTCACCGCGATGAATATTTCTTTCGCACGGACACGTCGATGTCAGCGAAGCAAATCATCGAGATGTATGGTGGACGCTGGAATATCGAAACAACTTTCCAGGAACTCCGTGAGCATCTTGGCTTTGAAACAACTCGAGGCTGGCATCGCCAGACGGTGCTTCGGGTCGCGCCGAGTTTGATGGTGCTCTACAGCATCGTGGAGGTGTTCTATGATTGCATGCCGCGCATCGAGTCGCAGCCTTCGATCGCGCAGTTGGATCGGCAAAGAGTTTATCACGTTCAGCGACATGATTATCAGTGTCCGACATCACTTATGGATGAACTGGATTTTCGAACAGACGCTCGGCGGAGCGGTCGTTCGAAAACTACCGCCACGCGTACAAAAACTACTAGACTTTGGGCTCACCCAAGCCGCTTAGCATGGAAAAAGTCGAGCTAAGGAACCTCGTGACGGTGTACCTTTATCGAACGGGAATTCGCGGACCGGGCCTCGTTCATCTCGCCGATCATCCGAAACTGCAAGGAATCTCTTTGGCAAACACGCCGTTTGAAGACTCTGGTGTTAGCCATTTAGGAAAAATGTCGCGTCTGAAGTGGGCCCATTTGGACAATACGAAGGTCACCGACGCGAGCATGTCGGAGCTCGCGCAGGCCAGGGCGCTGAAAACGCTCACGCTCAGCAACACCGAGATTACTGACACCGGCTTAATGGATCTGACGACGGACTGCAATACCTGTCCTTGCTACCGAATCTCCAAGAGCTGATTCTGACGGAGAACGACATTACAGACACAGGTTTTTCGCACCTTGAAAAAGTGAACAATGTAAATTCGATCATGCTCGACGACACACAGGTTACGTCGGGCGGCATTGACCGACTCAGGCAGTCGCTGCCAAACTGCAGGTTCGCTCGTTAGAAAACACCGACGAACAAATCGAAGCAGCGGCGCTTAAAGCAGCCTGCCAAAAATAGAACATCTACTCTCCGTCCGCTGATCGCAAATGCTCGGCTAGCTTAGATTGTGTGTGTTTCATCCAGGAGGCGTTATGATCGACAACCCATACAATCCTCCTGCCACAGACGCAAACCAAACCCTGCCCGCAACTCACAGGTCACCGCTACGCTTTCGTCGCCACGTACTTCGGAACTTGGCGGTCTGGAGCGTGTTCCTGGTGATCTGGTGCGTGATTGACTATTCCTACGTCCATCGCGGTCCAAAGACTGTTTCGGGGGCGAGCACACTGTTTCTGCCCGCCTACTATTTTGGCATCGTATTCGCGAATCGTGGATTGTTCCCAAATTTCACAGACCTGATTCGACGCTGGATCGCGATTGCGGTTGTGTCGCTCTTACTGGCGTCCGTCAGCGGATACTGCCTATTCATTCTTGGACTTCTCTTTCACTTAGAAATCGGCGGTTCGCTATGACTTTGCTTGGTTGTAGATCGACAGCTCTGCGGCATCAACCGGAGCTATTTACCGCCGAACCATCGGTAGCAACCAAGCACGGGTGGAGCGAAACTGTGCTATCACAACCTTGTTCGCACCGACTCGCTGATCCGTCGCGACTGACTAAAGATTTATCAATGGCTGAAAGCGTGACACAATACCAAGCGATGCGCACCAACGTTGTTTTCGCGATTGCCTTAGCTTTGCTTATGCTTTCCGAAAGCTCGTATGCGCAACGAACACCATTCGAAGATGAACCGGTCGCTCACCGATTGTTTGACCGGATGCACGAAGCGTTCCGCGAGGCCGATTCGCTCTCGTTTGATTGCCAATTCGAGAAAGAAGCGTTGTGCGTCGGGCGAACCGCGTGCACGTACCATGTTTGGCTGAGAAAGCCAAATTTGTTTCGTGTTGAGGTTGAGTCAGAATCGGGCGAACGCGGAGGTGTGATGATCGGCGATGGAAATCACCTTTGGATCCATTGGCCGAATGGACGACCTCGCTTCCCCAACCTCCAGGAATCCGATGGGCAGGAGGGAAATCGCTTCAAGTGCTTCATGAAAAAGCCAGCGGCGAATGCAGCAAATATCTCGATCTGGCATGAAATGCCACTTCTCGGTAATGGCGCTGGATTTCCAAAAGTCGAGGTTAGCATCTTCCACGGGCACGTTGATTCGCTGAGTAAGCACATCGACGGCGTCCGTGAACTCGGCAATGAGGTGATCGATGGACTTTCATGTCGAAAGATCGAAGTCAGCATGCTGGACCACCAACGTTCCCACTACCTTTGGTTATCGGAAAGAGATCAGTTGCCGCGCCGGCTTGTCGAATTGGTTCGGCTCGACCACGACGTGATTACTCGGGAGGTTTGGTCGTCTGTAAGGGTCAATGAAGAAATCACCGAATCGCATTTTCTCTGGAGTCCACCCCACGCATGGCAAGCGTGGTCGCTGCCGGCCGATGAGGATGCATGGCCAAAAATTGGGTCGCAGGCGCCAGATTTTGAATTATCTTCCATCGACGATAAACGGCTTCGGTTATCAAGCTACCGTGGCAAAGTAGTCTGGCTCAACTTCTGGCGGATGGGGTGCCCGCCCTGTATCGAGGAACTGCCCGAGCTTCAATCGATGCATTCGCGATTTGGCGCAAAGGGACTTGAACTGATTGGCATCAATGTGTCCGATGATCGCAAGCAGCTTGCTCGCTTACTTGAAACACAGCGCATCACCTATCCCAACGTTCTTGATACCTCCGAGCCCGCGAAAGAGGTTTACGAATCGGATTACGGCGTCGGTGCCATCCCATTGCATTGCATCATTGACCGACACGGTCTGATTGTCGATGTTTGGATCGGCTTTTCCAAGGACCGAGCGGTCAAGGCAATCCTTGCTGCGGGAATTGATGAATAGTTTCTGCGGAAAGGCAACCTCTGAATCCACAACACGACACATCAAAGCGTTGCATCCCCGCGGGAACACGACGCGCAAAATGGCCTCGCTGAATCGACGAATGGATCTTTAGCAACCTATTCATAGCTAGACGATGACGCCAGCATCAGTTGTAAGCTTTCTTGTCCTATGTTCCGAGCAGAGGAAGAGTGGCTCTAGGTTGTCGTCGTTTCGAAAGACACCGGCCAGTTCATTGGTGACACTGGCCTATGTGTTTCCGATTCCACCCTCGGCAGCACGGAATTGGTTTCACGATCTCACGTCCATGTCATCGGCGTGGATACGCAAAGGAAGCGATACATAGCGTTCTGTCTAATCGATTCGTCAAGGCCCGGACGAATCGGGGCGCCGTGTAGGGAACACATCTTTGAATTGACTGCGACCCAATGGGCCTCATCACACTCCGGCTAAGGAGTGTGGGTCAATCTCTGCGGCGCGTAAACCAATCTGGATTTCTGTAAATCAAACAATTGCTTATACTTTTCGCTATGGCTTACAGGTCCATCATGAACGGCGAGCGCACCGATCTAACGGCGGTGATGATGCGTGGTGGTTTGGCCGGGCTGACCGTTCCTTATCGTGCCGCGGTCGCACATCGGAATAGACGTTACGATCGCGGCAAGGCGGAGGTTCACTGCTGTGGCGTACCCGTAATCAGCGTGGGAAACCTGACGACAGGTGGTACGGGAAAGACGCCGATCGTCTGTTACCTGGCCAAGTGGTATCGAGCGCAGGGGATTCGAGTCGCGATCGTAAGTCGTGGGTACGGGCGTGGCGATCAGGATTGCAATGACGAGGCGCTTGAATTGCACGCCAGGCTGCCTGACGTTCCGCATGTTCAGGATCCAGATCGTGTGGAAGCGGCTCGTATCGCCGTGGAGGAGTTGGAGGCAGAGCTCATCTTGATGGATGACGGATTTCAACACCGGCGTCTCCATCGCGATTTAAACATCGTTGTTGTTGACGCAACTTGCCCGTTCGGATTCGGCCATTTGTTGCCTCGCGGTCTGCTACGCGAGCCGATCAGCAGTCTGAAACGCGCCGATCTGGTGATCGTAACTCGCCATGACGCTGTTAGCGACGCCGAAATTCAGCAGATCGAGCGTACGATTCACTCGGTCAATGATGGGTTGCCGGTGCTGGCTAGCAATCATCATCCGACTTCGCTGCTGGAATTTCCCAACCGGGAATTGCCGATCAAACCAGAGCCCGTCGTCGCCCTTTCCGCAATCGGGAATCCCGGCGCGTTCGAGCAGTCGCTACGCACATGCGGAATGGAAGTCGTCAGTTCGATTCAACTGCCTGATCATGACGCTTACACGCCTGAGACCGTTCGTTCGTTGATTCAGCAGATTGAAACGACGAACGATCCGGTTGATCGAATCGTGTGTACACATAAGGATCTGGTCAAGCTTCAGACGACACGACTTGCAGGCAAGCCGTTGGCGGCCTTGTTGATCGAGTTGACTCTGGTTGGCGATTCATCAACGCTGGACCGAATGCTGGCGAGTGTTCGATCACGTTGATCAGCCAATAGATCTTTTTAGCCGTCTCGCTCCGCCGGGACGTGGCACAACCGACAAGACGTTCAACCGTTGGAAGTGTGCTGTAGCTTCTTATGAGTAGCCCCCGATAGTGCTGCAGCTCGCGTAGTGCGCCGGCTACTTTGAGGTGTCGATGGGCGTCGCTGCTTGACCGCTCAACTAACGTTGACCGCGTGTTGCTGTAATTCTTCGATCGAGGCAAATTCCAGCGTCGACATATGGGTGGCCTCCAGCACAACGGGTGGTGCTATTCCTGCATCGAAAGCTTCTTTCCACCTTGCAGCACACAGGCACCAGCGATCGCCGGGAATCAGTCCGGGAAATTGATACATCGGATTAGGCGTGGTCAGATCGTTCCCGCGCGCCTTACTAAAATCCAGGAACTCTGCCGTTACTTGGACGCACACCGTATGCAGCCCAGCGTCTTCGGCCCCCGTGTTACAGCATCCGTCTCGATAAAATCCAGTTTTTGGATTGTTGCTACAGACGGCCAATTCGCCGCCCAGAACGTTCTTACCTGCCATGACCCTAATTTCCCTGTTTCGCTTCGATGAATTTTTCGCCTTACCACATTCTAGCGATTCCCGGCCCGCGCACATTGCCGGGCAAGTCGATGTGACGAAATTGAGGGATTGGCTATATTGGCGTCTACTCACCAAAACATGGATGATCGATGGACGAAATTTTTCGAGAGCTGACAGAAGCCCAACGCGAGGCTGCTGCGCACGTTGATGGACCGCTGCTGATATTGGCGGGCCCCGGTTCGGGAAAAACTCGAGTGGTGACTCATCGAATCGCGCATTTGCTGGACTCTGGAATTCCGGCTTGGCAGATCGCTGCGTTGACGTTCACCAACAAAGCGGCCGACGAAATGCGAACTCGAGTTGAGACGCTCGCTCCCGGTCAGCCCGTTTGGATGGGGACTTTCCACCGGTTCTGTGCGCAACTGCTGCGTCGGTACGCGTCGATGGTGGGATTGTCGGAAAACTACTCGATCTACGATACCGCGGATTCCAAAAAGGCAATGAAGCGGGCGATTGAGGCGGCCGCTGTTTCAACGACTCACGCTTCGCCCGACAAGATCGCCGCCAATATCAGCCGCGCGAAGAACCGACTGGTGACCCCGGAGATGATGCAGGGACAATCGTTGAGCCCTGGCGATGCCGTTGCCGTGCGCGTTTATCCGATTTATCAGAAGCAGCTGTTGACCGCCAATGCAGTCGACTTCGATGATCTGCTAATGCACGTTGCCAGGTTGCTGCGCGAGAACCCGGAGCTGCGTGGTGAGTTAGACGCGAAGTACCGGTACATCCTGGTTGACGAGTATCAAGACACAAATTTGGCTCAGTACGCGATTGTTAGGGCGATGTCGATTGACTATCCCAACCTTTCCGTGACGGGGGACCCGGATCAATCGATTTACGGTTGGCGAGGGGCAGATCTAAACAACATCTTGGACTTTGAAAAAGATTACCCTCGGGTAAAAACTGTCCGGCTCGAAAAGAACTATCGCAGCACACCCAATATATTGCGAGTCGCCGACCAGCTGATTCGTCACAACAGCAAACGGAAAAGCAAGGATCTATACACAGATAACGATGAAGGTGACCAGGTCGTATTGCGGTTGTTTGACAATGGCTATCAGGAAGCCGATGCGATCGTGGATGAAATCGCTTCCGCAGTCCACTCGAAAGGTATGAATCCGAGTGACTTTGCGATCTTTTATCGTATGAATTCGCTGTCGCGATCGATCGAGCATGCCTTGCGCAGTCGATCGATGCCTTACCAGATCGTCAACGGCGTCGAATTCTACCAGCGTCGTGAGATCAAGGACTTATTGGCCTACTTACACTTGATCAACAATCCCAATCACGATGTCGCTTTGATGCGGGTCATCAACGTCCCCACTCGCGGTATTGGCGCCAAGACAATCGAGAGACTGCGGCAGTATGCCGATGAAAATGGCGTACCGATGTTGGAAGCGGCCCGCAACGCCGCAGAGATCGAATCTCTTGCCAAACGCTCGGTGTCGATGGTCGCCAAGTTTGTGCAAATCTACGATCGCTTGGCACACAAAGCGACAGCCGCTCTGGAAGACTTGCTGCGTTACATTGTCGAAGAGATCAAGTACGACGAATTCCTGGAAAAGACAGCGGCCGAGAGCCAAGACAACGAGCCGATGGCCAATGTTGATGAATTGATTTCCGCCGCGGTTGAGTTTGATCGTTGTCATCCCGATGACGGATCGTTGGAACTGTTTCTTGAGCAAGTTGCCTTGGTAGCCGACACGGACGGATTTGAGCAGTCGAGTGACCGTGTGACGTTGATGACGCTGCACGCCGCTAAGGGTTTAGAGTTCCCCGGCGTCTTCATTGTGGGTGTCGAGGATGACCTGTTGCCACATTCGAAATCAAAAGATCGAGAATCGAGTTTCGAAGAAGAACGGCGTCTGCTGTTTGTTGGAATCACTCGGGCTGAGAAAATGTTGCAGCTGAGTTGTTGCAAGAGCCGGATTGTGAGAGGTGAAATGCGGCCGGTTATTCCAAGTCCATTTTTGAACGAATTGCCGTTGACAGAAATCCGCCAGGTGGAAAGCAGCGGTCCCCAAGATTGGTTTGATGATGACGAGATCAACCAAAGCTATCCCGATTCTTGGGATTTGCCAGAGGAAGGGACGCAGCAGGTGGGTGAAGCCAAACCAGATTCACAGTCGGACGTTGATGAGCTTTGTCAGTTACCGGCTGATGAGGTCACGACGGCGCCGCCGCTGAAGAAGCGCCGGTCCGCGGTCGCCGGGTTGAAAACCGCGACAGATTTGTTGTCCAGTCGGACCGTACCGCTGATGGCGTTTCGCGAAGGACTGGGCGTTCGACACTCGGAGCATGGTGACGGGACGATCGTATCGGTCACTGGACGAGGGCCCAAGCGAATTGCCCGTGTTCGCTTTGACGATGGTGAATACAGCTTTCGATTGGCGTTTGCCGATCTGGAAGTGATCGAATAGGAGCGAGTGGACCGAATACGGCTCGCTGCGAATCGTTGGCAGGACGTGATCGTTGCGATGGAGTGCCGATTCGCTTGCTTACTTGATGGGACCCCAAATCTGTTTTAACAATTCGAACATCTTCGGATCGTGTTTCTGTAGTTCGGCGCGGACGAACGGATAGAAGTCGTTGACACCAAAGTACGACTCCGTTGCTTCGGCAAAGAACTCTTTATGATTGGTTAGGCCATAGTGCGGGACTGTACTGCCGGTATACAGTAAGACTTGTTCGTAAATCCCCTTATCTTTGGCACTTTTGTAGGCATTGATGATCCTCCGGTTGTCGAAGCTCAAGACTTGATCGTGGTAGGCGTGGGCAAGTTCGTGCAACACGACGTAGGGATGCTTTGCCCACTGGCCTGGATCAAGCAATTGTTTGGCGCGAGGGATATGGACGTGTTTTATGAGTCGCGGATCATGGCCGTTCGCCAGCAACCAACCTCGATCCGGATGGTACTGCATGTTGCCAAGTTCATGATTCCAATCAATCCAAATCGGTAGCTGCTGAAGCTGTTTCAGACGATCCGGTGGGACAATGTACGTGATTCGTTGGAGGTGATTCGCAAGCGCTTTCAAGGCCTGCTCGCCTGCCTCGTTGTTTTGCGGTTCTAGCAATTCGGGGTCAATCGAAACTTTCCAGCCTTCAATGTCTTGCTGAATCGGATCGTAGAATTGCTGGTTGTCCTGTCCCAGCACGTACGTTCCTGTCAGCATCGCTACGTACAGTGCGAAAATCGCGAAGCGCATGATAAATCCGTTTAGAGCATAAGGGGTGTGATCGGAAAGTTCGTGATGCAGCGGAACGGTGGTTGAGCTCCTGGACTCTTCCAGGGTCGTTGTCAATGGCGTGCCAAGTTTCGAATTTTGAATTCAAACGGACCGGCCGTAAGTCATCGTTCTCCATAGATACTCTACCGGACCAAATCGATAGCGTTTCATCCACAACATCGATGCGACGATCTGGAATGCCCAGATTGCGATGACGATCTGCATTTGACCAACACGGTCCACGCTGCCGAACCAACCGAGACCATGGCCATAGAAAATTGTTGTACAGATGACTGATTGCCCCAGATAGTTGGTCAGTGCCATGCGACCAACAGTGCGCCAACGTTGCCTGCATCAGGTTCCGCAGTGGACTTTGCAGCAAGCGCATGATGATTCCGATGTAGCCGAGCGAAACAAAAATGCTACCCAGTTGATTTGGTAACGCCCCCAGGAACATCGATGTCCTGATCGACCATTCGTTTGCTGCATTCAGATGACCGCCATAGGCGATCAATGGCAGTCCGATTGCCAGACCTACAACCGCCATTGCAACGTAAACCCGCTTCGAAAGTTCTCCGCGAAGCACGCCGAGACGATAGAGTGTCATTCCGATCAACATCAATCCGCAGATGCGCCAAAATAGGATGGGAACGCCAAAGAGATGCATTTGAAAAGTCGATATCGCGCGCCATTTCTGCTGTTCCATCCAAGTGCCGCGGAAGGCGTCCAATTCCACTTGGATTGCCGCTAGCGATGGTTGCCAATCTGACTCCTGCAATTCGGCCAGGATTGATTCCGGAACGATTAGCACGGCCAGTCCTAATAGCGACCAGATGGCCATGCCGATCAGCACGCAAAGGACACCGAGGGTGGCTAACCATTTGGTGTCCAGCTTGGCGACCAGAAACACAAAGGAGCCACAAATCGCGTAGGCAACCAGGATGTCGCCGGTCCACAACAAATAGGCGTGGGCGAGTCCAATCAACAGCAAGGTGAACATCCGGCGATAGTGCAGCGTTCGGGCTGACGTGCCCGAGAGGTTGGGCTTTTGAGCCATCATGATGATGCCGGCGCCAAACAGCATTGAGAACAGGTTCATGAATTTCATGTCGGCCAACAGATAGCATCCATACCAGACCCAGCCGTTGGCTCCTTCCAGACTGCCGAAGGCAGTTGGGTTGAAATAAGCAGCGTCGATCATCGAAAAGGACTGGATGTTCATCACCAGGATGCCCAGCAAGGAAAATCCGCGAAGCACATCCAGGCTAACGATGCGGCTCTGCGATTTGGCCGGACCCACAGCGGCCGGTTCGGAATCTGTTTTCAACGTGATGTCGCTAGCCATTGTTCGCAGCCGGAGTTCGCAGGTGATCCATCCGATTCTTTAGAGCAAAGGCGTGCATTGGTTCTGTTTCGGGCGCCAAAATTCTAGGATGACTCTCTTGGAGCTAACGAACCGCGAGCGTGCCACGGGTTACGTCGTCACGTCCGCCGTCCGTATCGCCAGACCAATCCGGTGGCAATCAGGGCGGCTCCAACGAAAGTCCACCAATCTGGAGGTCGGTAGCTGACCAGGTGTCGCCAAGCCAGAAAGGTCCAGAGTGGTACACCAATCGGTTCGATCAAGGCAATCAGAGAGGCTTCATTGCTGGGGACGTCGCGAACGGCCCAGGCGAATAGCATGTAAGGCACTGCCAACTGGACGGCTCCTAGTCCGAGTAACGCCAGCCATTGGCCGCCCTGTGGCATGGGCACCGTCCCAATCACCATTGGAGCCAGGCATACGGAACTGACGACGTAGTTCACCAGCCCCAGCCAGGCGACGTCGGCGCCACGAAGATGGCGAATGGAAAGCATCACACCGGCAAACATCACGCTGGATAGCAATGCCAAGCCGACTGGGCCACCCGCTGTCGATCCCCTTCCGATGGTTGACTCCATCACGACGATCACGGCGATGCCGAACATCGACAGAGCAATCATGATCGCATCGCGTTTGCCGGGTCGGTCGCCAAGTCCAATCAGCCCAGCAAGCGCCACCCAAGCTGGACCGACGTACTGCAGCCAGACGGTAGTCGTCTCCGATCCGTCGACCATGGCGACCAGGAATGCATAGGTCATCACGGTAAAGCAAAGCGACATCGGAATCATCGCCACTTGAAACGACGGGCGTCGAACGAACAGTAGAACCGTAGCAGCCGCAAAGACCGATCGCCAAAAGGTCAGTGCGACACCGCGGAATCGGCGGGCCAGTTGTCGTACCAGGGAGCCTTGGCGAAAAAGCCATTGGTGCTCCAAAGGATCGCCGCCAGGGCGATCAACGCCCGCGACCGATACAGCTTCAGTTCATCAGTCATGGGGGCGCGGGTACGCAGTTTTCTGGAGTTGAAAATCGACACAGCGAATTGTATCGCGGTATCCGGGCTAACGAAAAAAGGTCCACAATTCGACCGTTTCGGAGGCCTGAATAACCAGGATGATCGGACCAAACCGGGCGGAATCGGCAAGTCACGCCGTGGCCGGTGGAGCGGTGTCTCCCCTCGTTGGTAATTTGGGTGGGTTGAATTAGAGTGAGTGCCTAGTACGTGACTAGTACCAACACCATGGAGTTACCGCAAATCATGCAACGCCGTTACTTATGCCTTGCCGCCGGCTTGATCGGACTTTTTAGCCTTCACGGCAACCTTCAAGCACAGCTGATTCGGCCGGGCAAGGGACCGGTCATGATCGAGCCGCCCGTCAACGATCAAAATTATATGTTCATGGGTGAGTTTGTTGGCGACATCAAAGGTGCTGATGGCGAAGAGCAAAGGCTCGGATTGCAGATCCGTCCCGTTGGAAAAGATCAGTTTGATGCAGTTTCTTTTGTCGGTGGGCTTCCGGGCCAGGACGAACATCAGTCGACACCGATGCGCATGATTGGCCAACGTAATGAAGATTTCTTGGTCCTCTCAGGTGGGCCATGGGCGATCTTTGTCGAAGCGGATCGCTGTTCCATTTTGAATCGAAAGGGAGAGAAGATTGGAAGTTTGGAACGCATCCAACGAACAAGTCCCACGCTAGGATCCAGACCACCCGAGAATGCGATCGTATTGTTCGATGGCAAGGATACGGATCAGTTCACCAAGGCCGAGATGAACGAAGAGGGATTGTTGAAGGAAGGAGCGGACGTGAAGCCGATGTTCCAGGACTTCAATTTGCATGTCGAGTTCCGATTGCCCTACATGCCTGAGGCGTCTGACCAACAGCGAGCGAACAGCGGCGTCTATCTTCAAAGCCGATATGAATGTCAGGTGCTCGATTCATTTGCCCAAGACCCAGTGTTCAATGGTTGCGGCGCCCTTTACAAGTTTCGCTCGCCCGACCTGAACATGTGCCTTCCGCCGCTGGTATGGCAGACCTACGACATCCAGTTCACTGCCCCTCGCTGGGCATCCGATGGATCGAAGCTTCGTGACGCCCACGTCACCTCTTGGGTAAACGGCGTCAAGGTGCAAGACGATGTTGCGCTTCCCAAGTCAGACCGGAGCAGGAAAAGACGAGGCGCCGACTTTGCTGCCCATCCGATTGCAGGACCATGGGGATCCGGTTCGCTTCCGAAACGTGTGGTTGATCGACCGCGGTTTGATGAGTGGTGAATTCCCCGTTTACCCGACTGCAGAACAGATCGCTGAAGACGCGAAGGCTGCCGAGGTCCTAAAGAAAGCGGCAGAACAGAAAGCGGCAGAACAGCAAGCGGTCGAGAAAGCCGAGCCGGATGCAGAATCGGATAACGCAGCGGTAGAGACCCCAGAAGACGAACCGGCCAATGCAGAGCAGGGCAAGCCTTAGTTGCCGAGATTTGTAGTGGGTTCCCTGACCACCGTTAGAGTCAGGGAGTGTCAGCGGCGATAGCAGTCATCGCCTCAGGGGCTACTTGCCGGGTGTAGCCAAGGGGTTCTGCAATCGGGGCGATGTCAGAACGCACAGCGTTAGACCAGAAACTCACGCCGAACACGTGTCAAATAATCCAGCAACGGCCGGCGGTTGCCGGCAGCTCAATCAAGCCCGAGTGGCTCATCACATGCGGTTCGGCATCAGACCAACCATCCCAAACAATTCCGTGCACGATATGTTTGGCCAGCAACGTTCGAATCATGCGGTCCGGCGATTCTCAATTGTTCGGAAGCAAGATCGGTGGTCGAACCGCTGATTTCGAGCACATCTTGTGGAGCGATTGAATGGTTGTCGATCCCCGTGCCGCCGGGGACGCAGAGTTGAACCAACATCGGCATGCCAAGAGTCGCCCAGCGATCAATCATTTGTCCTAACTCGACGGACGAGCGAGGCAAGGTCGCATCCGTCGCGATAGTTGACCCGGAATTCCAATCCGATCCCGGCCATTCCCAAGTCCGCTGCGAACCAGTGCGTCAGCGAAATGCAATGGCGAGATGCCCTCACCGTGTTTGGCCAAGTATTCGCCAAACGGTTGATCAAAGGTTATGATCGCCGGCGTGTTTGGATCGGTTCGGCGGACCGCCTGCAAAATCCCGACTGCCAAACGCATTGCTTTCTCGTCATCAATTTCCAGCGGACCTGGCGTGTTCAAGCCTGCTGCACAATTCCAAAGATGAACGGAACCGCGAAACTTCGTCACCGTCCGTTCGGCAAACTGCGTCACCGCTTCCAAGAAAGCCTCGAAATCGTCCTCCATCAAATACAACCAATGTGGCATCAGGCGATCACGAAAATCAATCAACGGTCCGGCGATGATTCGCTGACCTTTGCTGGCGCAAAAGGCGATCGCCTGTTCGGCATTGTCGTAGTCGTAATCGACCGGAGTCGGTTTCGATGTCCGCCCAGTTCAAACGTATGGCGACCGAATTGAAGGCTTCAAAAAATGCATCGTCGTGCGACGACCCGATGGGCGACGGTGGAATCACACTGGCGGCCAACAGAGTACCGATTTGAGGTTCGCCCCGTTTGCGATAGGCGATCGATTGAACCGCGTACGAATCTCCCAGTTCGGCGATCGCCTTTTCCAGCAACACAATTGATTCGATTGCCGCGACCGCTGACCGGCCTGGATCGGCACGACGCTGGGCAGCATCAAGGAAATGATTGGTTCCCTGATTCAACAAGGAATGAAATTCTTCGCTCAGTGTCAAACCGGACCGCTGCCATGCGTCCGACTGGATTCTAGCGCGATAACAGCTGCCCCGCGCAAGTTCCAACGGCAACGAATAAGACTCGTCATCCAAGGACCGCAGACTACAGGTACTTAACGTTCGATAACCGATCTCTTTTAGCGGACAGGTGATATACAGCTTTCCGGAGGAATCAATGCCGCGCGTGATCGTTAGCCGCGAACCGTCGAACTGATTCCTGGATTGCCAAGGAATTCCTTCGATGCCACAGATGTAGGCATCATTCCACAGCGACCGAGCAATGAAGTCGCTGGCCGTATCGGGGACATCGAAGTGAAATTGCCCCATATTGGCAAGCCGACAGTGATGGGTGGGTAGTTACAAATGGCGTGCACAGCACAGCATCCAGCTGAATTCCAGCACGTCACTATCGTACTCGGTGCGCCTATTCATGCGATAACCCGCCGCTTTCAACCCGCCGTGGTTGCCCAACAAATGCTGGTTTGCCAAGATTATGTGGATGAATACGAAAATCGAATCGAACCACTATCAATTTGATAACGCCGGCGCATTGCTGGAAACGAATTTGCCCTTTCCAAAGCGGAGCGGGAAGGTTCGCGACGTTTACGATCTTGGCGATGCGCTGTTGATTGTCAGCACCGATCGCATTAGCGCGTTCGACTTCATCTTGCCCTGCGGGATTCCCAATAAGGGAGCGCTGTTGACCAAGATGAGCGCCCATTGGTTCGCTTTATTGGGTGTGCGACACCACCTGAAGTCTATCGATGTGCCAGCCTCGCTTGCCCAGAGCATCGAATGCGGACCACTAGAAAATCGTGTCATGGTGACCGAGAAGGCTGACGTCATTCCATTTGAATGCGTGGTCCGTGGATACTTGGAAGGAAGTGGGTTGCGGGAATATCAGCAGACCGGCCAAATCTGTGGGAACAAATTGCCGGCCGGTCTGGTGCAGTGCGATGCATTGCCCGAACCGATTTTTACGCCTGCTACCAAAGCGGAACAGGGACACGACGAAAATGTGACGATCGGCCGAATGATCGCCGATCTAGGCAGCGATCTAGCTCTGCAGTTGCGTGAACTCAGTTTGCAAATCTACGACAAGGCGCAACGCCACGCGGCTCAGCGAGGCATTTTGATCGCTGACACCAAATTCGAATTCGGTAAAATTGGTGATGAAGTCGTCCTGATCGACGAAGTCCTCACGCCCGATAGTTCTCGCTTTTGGGCTGCTGACGACTACGAACCGGGACACGCACAGGCCTCATTCGATAAGCAGTTTGTCCGTGAATGGTTATCCAATTGCGGTTGGGACAAGCAGAGTGATCCGCCCGCACTGCCGCCGGAGGTGATTGAGCAGACGGCCGCGAAGTACCAAGAGGCATACGATCGCATCGTCCAAAGCTAAAACGATTACGAATCCGACTTCTTGTTTGTCGTCGTTGTGTCCGCTTTCTTGGTCTCGGACTTTTTCTCAGACTTCGATTCGCTTTTAGGCTTTTTATCAGCCTCGGCAGCTTTCTTGTAGCCTTCGCTGCGATAGTCGGTTTGGTAGAAGCCGCTACCCTTGAACACGATCGCAGCCCCGCGTGCCGAACAAACGATTCAGCTTATTCTTGCCGCATTCGGGGCACTTCTTTTTAACCGGATCATTGATTCCCTGAAACACTTCGAACGTGTGGTTGCAGGCACCACATTCATAGTCGTAGGTCGGCATGTTGATCGTCGTCAAGATAAAGCGAGGAAATGGAGACTTTGCCCGATGGTAGTCAAAGACGTCAACTTACTCCAATCGGTACTCGCTATGGAAGTCGTGGTGACTTCCGGTGTCCCGGTTTCGCTGTCAAAGCTCTTGGCGATTCGGAGCAGACAGAAGCCTGCTAGTTCGATCGACTTTGACCACCGGTCGCCGGACCGCGGGCACTCTGTGCTGCCGGCGCTTGTTGCGCCGGCGGATCGACGACGGGCGTAAACTTGTTGTCGGACGATCTTCCAACTCTTTGGCGGTTTTTCGGGGATGAAATTCTTTAGGAACGTTGGAATCCAGCTCCGATCGCATTTCGTTTCACATCGCTGAATTCGTATTGGTCGCGGTTGGGTGCCGTCTTGGCGTCGTAATTTGGGGCGTACATGATCAACGCTTGAGGTGTAAACGTCTTGGCGTCCAATCCGATCTGGACCAGCTTGTACTGGGCGCGATCTTCTTGACGCTTTGGCCAGGCTTCGACCAAGACGATATCTGGGTTGTCAATTCGGACGCAGTCGGACCCAGTAGCGTTGCATGATCTGCTGTGCATCCAAGTTGAACACAAACGGCAGTGGGCTGTTGAAGATCTGTTTGCCCTGCATTTCCGGTGGTAGGTCTTGGATCTCGCATTCCTCTTTGCTTGCATCCATTTCGATCAACTGCTTCCCATTGCACACCCAATGTTCGCCGAAGCGACCCGGGATAGCTTCGTATTGTGGGTTGTCGCCTACCATCCCCTTGTAGAACACCAGGCTGTCGACTCGGAACAGGCCTTTGTCGGGCGCCGCATAGCGAATCACACCCTCGGCCTTGGTGGCGTGAATGTTTTTGCCGGCACCATTGATGTCGTAGTGCCAACGTTTGAACTTGCAGTCCAGCGTCTTGGTGCCTTGGCTCTGCTTTTGCCAGTCAACAGAAATGCTTGCAGTCTTTGCTGTTCTTCCGCGTTCAATGGTGCAAAGGGCGGTTTCGGGCGACCCTGTTGTGAAGTCGATACACCGGTCTGTTGCTGCGGGGGGCCGTGGTTGTTGTGTTGCGACGCGGGCTGCAGGTTGTTGCTGTGCAGCAATCCGGCCTTGCGTTAATCCGGCCTTGGTTCGCCCGCTGCGCATAGCTAGGAACGGGTTGAGTTTGTTGGGCAGCTGGCGGGAGCTGGAAAGCAAACCACGACCATTGCCGTGACACAAAGGTATCGCATCATCCGTGACGCCTGTTCCGATTAGCGTGAAACTTGTCTGGTGATAGCATCCGGGCTATCAGTTTGCCGGATCGTAGCAAGGCGAAACAGGCCAAGGGAAGACGAATTAAGGGCCTGGGAACCAACGGGCGAACGAGTTCCGCCACACCTCTCCCGTTTTTCCGTTTGTTCGGGTGATGCCGGCTATCCGGGATTGCCGATCTGTTCGAAGAGAGTCTATGCGCGGCAGCACGGTGACTGTGGCGTCGCACTCGGGGGGATCCAAGAATGCATACGTGTAACCGTAGGCGGTTGCTGCTGTTAGCAGCTTCGATGTCGTTTTCCGCGGCATCGGTCAGTGCCGATTCGCCGAAGTCACAACTTCAAATCGCTGCTGCCAAACTGCCGGTCACCAGTCGATCTATACGGCTGAAGAACAGTCGTGAAACTCAAGTTGTTGTCACAGCGGTCGCAGCCGACCCGAGAGGCGAGTTACTGGCTGCCGCGGGTGACGACTACTCGATTCGTATTCTAAGAGCGTCCACGTTGACAGTTGAATAGACGCTCGAGGGTCATCGCGATCTGATCCGCACCTGTCCTTCGACCCGCAAGGCACTGATTGGTCTCGGCCGGAAACGATGGCCAGTTGATCGTTTGGGATCGCGAAAAGTCATTCGATGTGAAACGAAAATTTGGCAATGCCCCGGCGCTGGCCTCTGTTTGCTTCTCACCGACCGGGGCTGAGATCGCAGCAGTTGGATTCCGGAACGAAGTCTATATCGTCGGACCGAGCAAAAGAGATCGTCCACAATTCGACATGCGAATGTAGCGACCTAAGAGCGGTAGCCTATCGCGACGACATGCAAATGCTGGCAGTGGCCGGGCGCAGCGGTGATCTGCATCTCTTTGATCCCAGCAACGGGGAAACGATTGGCAAATACGCACTGCACCGTGGCCGAATTCATGACCTCGCGTTTCATACAGATTCCAATCGGATTGTCTGCGTTGGCGAAGACGGTGCCCAACGGTCTTTGACAGCCAGACTCAAGAGTTGCTGCATCGAGTGACGGTCACCACCAGCAAACTGTTTGCCGTCGCTGTCATCAACGGTGAACTGGCGGCGGTTGCCGGGTCTGACAATGTGATTCGTATCGTCAACACAAAAGATGGCGAAGTCGTTCGAAAGTTGCACTGGACACTATGGCAGCATTTCCACTTTGGATTCAGCCGGGGGATGGTTGTTCTCGTGGCAGTTACGACGCAACGCTGCGGCGCTGGGCTGTTGCCGACATCTCAGGATCCGCACAACGAATCGCCGAAGGTGACCCGCGTATCGATCGCTGACAGATTGCTGCACACGACTTGTCTGTGTCGATCAACGGCGCAGTGATGACCGTGCAAAATTGGCACTGGGGGGTGCCCACCGTGATTTGGAAACAAAGAAAAGATCGACGACGAAGCGAACGACGAAACAAGCGATCGGCACAGAGTCGGTAAAACGACGTTCGCGCGGTCCGGAACGTCTGGAGGCCAGGCGTCTGTTCGCTGCAGACCCGATTCATGTCGGCGTGGTCTATTTGGAAACCGACTACCTGGAATCTGATCAAGACGTCGGTGGAGACTCCCGCGGCGATCGATTCATCCTGTCCTTTACCGGCGGTGCCGCGGATACAGAATTGACCGAAATCCGCATCACAACCGACAAAGACGGCGACGGAATCAGCGTTGGCGACCCAATCTACGATACGGCGATTGGTGGACGTGGCAAAGAATGGCGCGCACGGGTTTCAAGTCGTTCGTGCGATTGATACCAACGGTCAAACCATCAACGTATCCGCCGAAGTGGATGATGGTGGGCAAGAGTTGGTACTTCGTTTGTCCAACTTTCATGCCGGTGACCGGTTGGAATTTTCAATCGATGTCGACGAAGTACTGCAGAAACGCGATTGATCTGGAAGTATTCAATGATCGCTTGGATGTGATTACATCAGGTCAGGAGTTTCAAGATTCGATTCTGGAAGCGACCTTTGATGCGCCTCACTACGAAACCAGCCACGCCGATGCCATCTTCCTGAACGACTACGGAGATCCGGGGAGTTCGCATGGACTGGATTTGCCGCCCGATGAAAGCGATGACATCGACAGTCGTCCCAACCGATCTGCCGCTGCCGTTGCAACCACGGTGCAAACGGCTAAGCCGATTGAAATCTCTGGTCATGTTTGGATCGACAACAACTTGGACGCGACCCGCCAGTCGGGCGAAGTTCTGCTTGCCGGGTGTCCAGATCGCGCTGTGGAAACAAAATGATCGCGGTACGTACGATCGACACCGGACTGAGAACAACGACTGACGCCAATGGCCGTTACGTCTTTGCCAAATCCTTGGGGCTTAGCACCGGGAACTTATCGAATTGTCGAATCGCAACCAGACGGACTGTTCAGTGTCGCCGCTGTTGCCAGGATCGGTTGCTGGCGTTGGCACCGGTCGGGCGGAGTCTTTGGATGTGCTGACCGATTCCATGATTCCATTGGGGGATACATCGGCCGTCAACTATGACTTTGCCGAAGCCAAACCCGCATCTATCGCCGGGTTCGTCTACCAAGACAACGACAACGACGGTGTCGGGACACGGGCGAACCAGGGATCGCCGGGGTTCGCGTTCAACTGGTTCCAATCAACACGATCGCACCGCAATCGACGTTGACCGTCACCACATCCGGCGACGGATCGTATGCCTTTACCGGGCTTGCACCCGGCAGCTACGAAATCATTGAAGTCGATCAACCGGCTTACCTGAATGACGGTCTGGATACGGCCGGAACGGTCGACGGTCGAACCGTCGGGTCTGCACAGAATCCAGGAGACAAAATCGTCGGAGTTTCGCTCGCCGGCGGCGATGATGGAATCGAATACAACTTTGGCGAAGTTCCCTCGGATCGATCGCCGGTTTTGTCTATCTTGCCGCACCCGGCCAAGATTGCACCGGGCGACCACGATGACCGGGTCAATCACCCCTTGTCGGGTGTCGAAGTCGAATTGCAAGATGAACTTGGTTTCACGGTCGCGACGTACGACGACCGGAGTCGATGGCGGATATTCGCTTCGACCAGATATCCCGGTTGGCAATTACCGGATCGTCGAATTCACACCAGCGGGCTTGATCGATGGATCATCGCACGTTGGACGGATCGACAACGTTCGCGTCGGCACCTCGATCGACGGTGGACTGATTCAAGATATCGTCATGACTCCCGGCGGCGTTGGCGTCGAGTACGATTTCTGTGAAGGCACGCCGGCATCGATCAGCGGCTTATGTCTATCACGATCAATCGGAAGATGGCACGGCGTGACGCCGATGAAGACCCGATCGCCGCGAACGCAGGTTGCGCTGGTGGATCAAAGTGGTGCGGTCGTTGCCACCGACGCAGACTGATGCCAAGGCGCACTATCGATTCGATGGCATGCCGCCGGGTGAGTATTCGTTGGTCGAAACTCAACCCGACGGATTCTTGGATGGTATCGACTCGCTGGGCAACGTTCGTGGACAGAGACGTGGGTCAGTCGGACACAAACGATCGACACTGGCTCGATCCTGTTGAACCAGGGTGACGACGGGCGTCGAGTACAACTTTGGCGAAATCCTTCCCGCATCATTGTTCGGACGCGTCCATGTTGACATCGACGGCGACTGTATCCTAGATGACGACGAACTGACTCTAGCCGGAGTGACCATTCGACTGATCGATGCCGACGGCAACGAGATTGCTCGCACGGTCACAGATCGCGAATGGCCAATACGCTTTTGAGAATCTGAAGCCCGGCGAGTATTCGATTGCGGAAGAACAACCGGCTGGGTACTTCGAGGGAGGAGCGAAGGCCGGCACGGCGGGAGGCAATGTCGTCGACGGCAGCAATATCACCAACATCACGCTGACGTCGGGTGAAACGGCTTTGCGGTACGATTTTTGTGAACGTCCGCCTGCCGAAATCGCGGGCAGCGTTTTCAGTGATCTCGATGGAGACTGCCATGTTCGATTCCGATGAAGTTGGTATCGATGGCGTTCGGGTCGAGTTGTATGACGCGAGCGATAAATTGGTCGCCGCCACCACCACAGACTCGGCCGGGAACTACCGGTTCACCAATCTGATGGCCGGAGAGTATACCGTTCGCGAAATCCAGCCCGCCGGGATGGCTGCAAGGTGGACAGAAGGCAGGAAGTCACGGTGGCGACGACTCGCAGCAGGATGTGATCACTCGAGTTCCGGTCGGCTGGGGTGATCGTCTGACACGGTACAATTTCTGTGAACTTCAACCCTCCAGTATTAGCGGGCAGGTTTACGTTGATGGAAATGGCGATTGCATCCGCCAGGATGATGAACCACCATCGAAGGCGTGACCATTGAACTGCGAGACATGAATGGCCAGTTCATTTCAAGGACTAGGACTGATGGATCTGGACAGTACCAGTTCGATAACTTGGAACCGGGTGACTATCAGATCTTTGAGATTCAACCCGAAAATTACTTCCAGGGTGGTCAAACGCCCGGGACCGGCGTTGGTCGGTTCTCGGACCGGACCTGTTGGGTTTCACTGTCGGCGCCGGCGAACAACTGGTGGACTACAACTTCTGCGAGATCCCACCAGCCAGCATCAGCGGCTTCGTCCATGTGGATGATGACAACGATTGTGAATTCGACCCGGACGAAAGACCCATCGCAGGGGTCCAAATCGAATTGCGCGATTCTTCGGGCCAAATCATCTCTGTGACCGAAACGGACAGCAACGGTCAGTATTGGTTCAACGATTTGCCGCCGGGCGATTATCAGATTTTCGAGCACCAACCGGACGGACTGTTCCAAGGCGGACAACGCGTGGGGACAGGCGATGGCGTCGTCTTGGCAACCGACCTGTTGGGCGTGTCGTTGGCCGCCGGTCAGGATGTTGTAGATTACAATTTTTGTGAGATTCCGCCTGCTTCGATCGGTGGAATGGTTTGGCGAGAATCGGATCCAAACGGGAATTTTGATCCTGGCGACGTTCCGATTCCGGGTGTTTTGATCGACTTGATTGACGACAGCGGAACCGTCATCGAACAACAACGAACGGACTCGGCGGGCAAGTACCGATTCGCCGCTCTACGGCCTGGCGTCTACTCGTTGTACGAACATCAGCCGGAAGGGCTTTTTCACGGCGGACAAGTTTTGGGTGACCTGGGAGGAAACGTCGCTGATGATGACCTGTTAGTCGGGATCACTTTGGCCGGGGGCATTGATGGGAACGACTACAATTTCCCAGAAGTACCACCCGCCGTGCTGTCAGGATTCGTGTTCCAAGACGGGCCGGCAATCTTGAGTTCCGATGAGATTGATGCCGCAGACTTGCGAGACTACCGGGACGGTCAACTTACGCCTGATGATACGCGGCTTGGCGGAGTGACGCTTGAGCTGCGAAATATCTTGGGATTCCCATTCGACGCCAGCCGCGCACTGCCAGGAACCTATGCGGACGGGCCAATTCGTACAACGACCGATGAATTTGGATACTACGAGTTTACCGGTCTGAGGCCAGGTACCTACCACGTCTATCAAGTTCAACCGGAAGATTTCATCGACGGACTGGATACGCCGGGAACGACTGGCGGCGTGGCTGTCAATCCAGCGGATACCTTACACCCTGATGATCAATTTACGATCCAAACCTTAACCCTAAACGAACAAACACATCCGCGTGATGACGCGATCTTGAACATCACGCTGGCAGGTGGTGGTCGCAGCGACAACAACAACTTCAGCGAAGTCACGATCGAAGAGCCGCTGGCACCTCCGGCAGTCCCAGCAGCGGAAGAGCCACCACTCGCCGAGATTCCGATCGAAACTTTTGAGACCCAGATTCGATTGGTGACGTTCGCTGAACCGCGAACCATTGAACAGCCAATTGTGGTCATCGATGAATGGGCCGTCTCGTGGCATCTAAGTGTGATCAACGGCGGGTTCCCCCGTGGCACTGTGGGTGACGACGGCCTGATTCGACCCGCCAGTTCCAGGCAATCGGATCATCATTCGTCCGATGGTGATCATGCGATGGGGCGTTGGTCCATCGTCGGTCGGGATGGCATCCGATCAGAAGTCGAGGGTGAAATCACGTTAGGCGACAAGAATGCGATCGCTTTGGCCGGTGACTTTGACGGTGACGGAAATGACGAGGCAGTGATCTTCGTTGGCGGCCAGTGGTTCGTCGATCTGAATGGAAACGGCCGCTGGGACTCTGGCGATTTGTGGATGCAACTGGGTACCGCGTTGGATCGTCCCGTGGTTGGCGATTGGGATGGGGATGGCAAAGACGACATTGGGATCTTTGGTCGTCAGTGGTTGCGAGATCCTTACCGAATCAAGCGGGATCCGGGATTGCCCGATCCGGACAACAAGCGGCGTCGTGAACTGATGGCTCGCGAGTATCTGACTCGCAACGAACAAACGCTTGGGGAGGACCGTGAGCGGATGCTTAAACGGGGTGACGTCGGATCGCTACGAGCCGATGCAGTCGATCACGTTTTCCAATATGGTGATCAGCCTGACACGCCGGTAACGGGCGACTGGAATGGGGATGGAATCGACCAGATTGGCGTCTTTCGACAAGGCAAATGGTTGATGGATGCAGACGGCGATGGTCGTTGGAGCGAGTCAGACAGACGAGCCGATTTTGGAACTGTCGGTGACCAGCCGATCGTTGGCGACTTCAATGGCGACGAAATCGACGAGATCGGAGTTGTCCGTGGCGATCAATGGATCATCGACACCGATGGCGATCGCCGGATCACTGGCAACGACTTGATCATTGACGTTCCCCGTGACAGCGAAAGCAGCCAGCCTGTCGTTGGAGACTGGAATGGCGACGGCAAAGACGAACCCGGGTACTACGACGAAGCTGGCTGAGCGAATGATCGGACCAAAATTTATTTGTTGGCAATCATCTTTCTGAGTTCGTCCAAGCTCGTTAAACCGCGGGCGACCGCAAGAACGCCTTCGGATTGAGTTCCCCGGAACCCCTCCGATTTTGCGATTTGAGTCAGCTTGCTGATGTCTTCGGTTTTGGTCAGGGCAGCACGCAGTTTGTCACCTGGCTCCAGCAGTTCAAAGATGGCGACCCGACCCAAGTAGCCTCGACCCTCACAAACGTGACAGGGTGTGATCGGTGCCGGCTTTCCATTTTCGTCTACCTGTTGTTCGATCGGCGGCGGAATGAATGGGTTGTACAGCAGCGCGACTCGTCCAGCCGGGATGCCAAGCTTTTGCAGCAGCTGCGGCGGCGGCTCATAACCAACCTTACAATTGTCGCATAATCGCCGCACCAGCTTTTGGCCCAACACGAAGCTGGTCAGTTTTGCGATCGCGTTTGCACTCCCTGAATACTTGCTAGCGAATTGAACCAGCGCACTGATTGCGTTTGGCGCAACCATCCGGGTGATCAACTGCTTTTCAATCCCCTCGACCTTGTCCAACGCAAGTTGCAACACTTCTGGCTGCGGCAATTCCGGAAATATGAAAACATCCGGTTCTTTCAATATTGCCTTTGCAACAATTCGGCCTAAGTAAGTCCCGTATCACCGCCATAGAAATTCGGACTGACGTTGATCATTTCTGGTTCGGGGTTGCCCTGTTCCTCAAACGACTGAAAGTCACGTACAAATCGATCGAACGCATTCAAAGTGATTGACCAAGTCGTCGTCAGTCCCTCCCCCTTGGGTGCAGAGATCAAGACCATATTCCCAGATGAATCGAGCTTCGATTTGAAGTTCTTGTACATCTTGTCCCGCATGCCCAGGTCGGCCATCGTTTCAAAGGGAATCTTCTCTGGTTCGATCTTTGCAACGACGCGTTCACCGGCGGGTGTCCCTTTGGACTGAATCGACAGCTTGTATTTGTCTTTGGCTGACCTTCAGACCGCACGACCCGCTCTGTGCACTACGCCGTCTGCCGGGTTCATCAAGCAGAGTTGCTTGATCGCGTAAAGCATCGCGTCACCGGTTTCTCGATCGAGAGGCGGCAATTGTTCCCAGGATCCATCGACTTGGTACCGAATCGCACAGGCGGCTTGCGAATAATCCATCAGAACATGCGTTGCGCGAGCACGAATGGCGTGACTCAGGTGGCCAGCAGCGACTGCGTATCCGGGGCCCTGTCGGGTAGAAATCAACAGTGTTTGAGCTTCCGTCTTTGCCGCGATTTTCGGGACGAACTCGATGGGTTCGACTGTTTGCCACAGTTGAATCTCTTCTTCAGACTTTTTTGCCATATTGGATTGATCGTCGCTTCTACAGATGCCCGGGTGCTAAAAAATTGCGTGCCAAAAACGAATTGCTGGTTTACAGAATTCCTGGTGCTTTCACGTCGATTCCCTTCAGGGCCATCTTCAACTGCATCTTTGTTAGGTGCGACGGCAAAGGCCGTGGGGCGATCAATCAATTCATCATCGATCAATTGCTTCAGACTCATCGTAAAGTCCTGCATGCCATCTTCTTCACCAATCCGAATCGCATCGGGCAGCTTGTTGTCATGACCCTCCAAAACCAGTTTTCGGATCATTGGTGAAAAAGTCATCACTTCACATGTCGGAACTCGGGACACGCCTGGCCTGATGCTCTTGAGCAATTTTTGGGCGACGATGCCTTTCATGTTGAACGCGATTGCCGAACGAATCGCTCCGTGCATTTCTTCGGGGAACAAGTCCAGAATACGCCCGATGGTCGTCGCCGCACTTGACGCGTGAATCGTTCCGAAAACCAAGTGACCCGTTTCAGCGGCATGAATCGCTGTCATGAAAGTTTCTTCGTCGCGAAACTCGCCGACCAGAATAATGTCGGGGTCTTCTCGCACGGCATGCTTCATTCCAATTTCGAAATCATTGACATCTTGACCAACCTCACGTTGATTGATCAAGCGACTTGTCTTCGGTAAAGATGAACTCGATCGGGTCTTCCAGCGTCAAAATGTGTTTGCGGTAAATGCTGTTGATGTAATTCAACATCGAGCCAATGGTGGTACTCTTGCCCGAACCGGTCACACCGGCCAGCAACACCATCCCTTGATCGAAGTGACACAAGTTCTTCGATCGATTCGGGCAGAAACAAACCGCGAAAGTCAGGAATGAAGTTATTGATTCGACGGGCAACCAAGCCAATGTTGCCGAGTGACTTGAGCATGTTGACGCGAAAACGCCAGCGAATTCCGTCAACGTGGATCGTATGAGAAAAGTCGGCACCGCCCTCCTTCTCAAAAATCTCGAGATTCCGTTCGTCCATCGTCGGTATCAACAGACGGACCATTTCCTCGTCACCAATGGGCGGGCGATTCAGCGGCTTCAATTCACCGCCGACGCGGACCATCGGAGGCTGGCCAACTTTCAGGTGCAAGTCGCGAGCCCTCCAGCTTGACCAAGGCTTTGAAAATCTTGTCGACCTCTAGCTCTGCTTTGTCCTGCAGCAGGCTCTCTTTCAGTCGGGCGGCAATCGCTTCCGCCTTGTCACTCATGCGGGGCGGTTTCGGCGCTTTCTGATCTGACTTTGGCGACATAAAGATGAAAGGGGTATGGATTTGGTGACCGAGAACAGGGCAGGTTCGGTGCCGACCTGGTTCGTCAGAAGACGATTCACCGACACAACGATTCTAGGCAATGGCAAAAAAGACTCAATAAGTCATCCCGCGAAAGGGGCCAATCAACCCCGCGAAGAGCCGGAATTTCCTCATCCAACTGCATCGCATAACGCAGGAACGCCCGTAAGGCGGCACTTTGTTCTGCCGGATCCCGATAATCGGACCAGTCTGCCTCCCGCTCCTTCATCCGACGACGCCAGACGTAGGCCGATCCTTGGAACTCGTTCCAGTGCGTTTGTTCGGTCGGGTCCATCGCCATCTGCTGAACAAGGTGATCTGGATAGCAAACCCAAGACCATTACCAGATTCGGCTAGGGAAGACGCCGACCCAGACCATCGAAGGAACCCTCAATGGTCATTCCTGTGGTGCGCCATGTTTAGGCAAATGATTCTTGGCGATTTCAGTGTGGCGATCATTCAATTCGCTCCACTTCGATTCAAGCATTTTCGTCCGCCGTGGCTCCTGCGTTGCTAAGTCAGAAGTTTCGGCACGGTCGATTCGCAGGTTGTAAAGTTCCCACGGTCCGTCTTTGACCGAACTGATTTTCCAATCGCCATCGCGTAGTGCCCGATTGCCTTCATGCGACCACCACAGAGTCCGAGCTTGATCTGGCTCACCTGCGATGGCGTCAACCAAGCTGACACCAGGCTTCTTCGAGCACACGGTGGCTCGGTGTTTTCGTCTGTGCCAATTCATGCAGAGTCGGCCAGATGTCGATCACATGGCCCGGTTGCGTCCGCAGTTCGCCGCGATCTTTGATCCCCGCTGGCCAATGCACAATCAGCGGAGTTGCAGTTCCGCCTTCGTGCGTCCAGGTTTTGTGGTACCGGAATGGAGTGTTGCTGACCGTCAACCAACCGGGTCCAAGGCACAGATCGTGAACCATGAACCCAACGGAGCGGCCGGATCGTGTCCATCGCCCCGCACCATGATCTCTGCACTCGCCCCATTGTCCGACAAGAAGACGACGGTGTTGTCCAGTTGTTTCATCAAGCGTAGTTGATCGATCACGCGACCGATCTGGCGATCGAGACAATCGACCATTCCCGCGTGGATCGCCATTTTGGTCGCCTGAAACTGCTTTTGCTCAGCGGTCAACGTATCCCAAGGAACTGGCCGATTAACTTCGCCGGAGCCAAGCAGTTTTAGATCCTCGGGCCGGTCGTAGGGAGGACCAATGTTGGTTTGGACATCCGATAGATTGGTGTGAAGGAAACCAGCACGCTGAATTTTGCTCCACCGCTCTGCACGGATCTCGTCCCATCCAGCCAGATAGGTTTCCCGGTACTTGTCGATGTCACTTGCCAGTGCGTGAAGCGGGAAGTGCGGAGCAGTAAACGCAAGGTATTGAAAGAATGGTTGATCGGCGTACTGATCCGCATGTTGCGATAAGCATTCGATCGCATGGTCAGCCAAAGCCACGGTCGCATAGAAGCCAGTCTGCTTGGCTATGGGCTTGAGCTTTTCATCGTTCTTGAAATGCACGGTCGGGTTGAAGAATCGGTTTTGGTCTTTCAGGTAGTAGGAGAGGTCAAATCCCGCAGCGATCGGCATTCCGTCAATGTGCCATTTTCCAGTGTGATAGGTGCGGTAGCCCAGACTCCCTGAGTCTCTCGGGAAGGAGCCCCGTTCAAGGCGGTCGTTGTCCGGGGTCGCCGCTCCGGATTCCGGGAAGCTTGTCGCGGCGAACCTGTGGGGTAGTATCCCGTCATCAACGACGCGCGAGTCGGCCAGCAGCGTCCCGTATTATAGAACTGGGTAAAGCGGATCCCACCGGCGGCCAAGTCGTCGAGGTTCGGGGTTTGGATCTCGCCCCCGTAGCAACCGAGATCGGAGTAGCCCAAATCATCTGCCATGATCAAGAGAATGTTTGGAAGGACGGTTTCGGCACACAATGGACCTGTGCCGATTACAGCCATAAAGATCGATAGGCAGGCCAGTAGCAGAGTGCGTCTTGACTTGGCAACTGGGTCAACAGAGTGGGATCGCTGACGCACCAAGGCGCACGCAACCAAAATTTCGGTCATTGGGAAAGCGTCTCTCAATAGGGGAATCGTCAAGTACGCGTAAGATTTATCAACGATGCATCAAGGATACCTAAACTCGGCACCTACCATGCTGGTTTGGTACGCCGTTGACAATGAGTCAAGCGACTGACCCGATTACTGGAGTTATCGCGCACGCTTGTATTCCGACTTCAGCCGTCCGATTCCAAATTGAAATTGGAACGAAGCACTACAGCGTGTCGTTTGGAGTACGGACAACCACTTGTACCGGCAAATGGTCGCTGGCAAAGCGATCCTTGTCTGTCTTGGGGTTCAACACGGTCAAGGATTCGACATCAACCGGTCCGGCGACGAAAATGTGATCGATGATGCGGTTCGGCGCAATCTCCTTGAACCCGCACCAGGTACTCTTTGGCCCCGCGACGGGAGAATCGCTAACCAATCGTGCGTCGATCAGTGGTTTGTCGGATGTGGTGATGATTGCCTGGTAGGGATCCGAATCGGGCAGACAATTGAAATCGCCAACCAGAATGACTGGTAGCACGCCAGACTTCTTGGCAATCCGCTTTTGGATCAGCTTGCCGCTTTCGTAACGGGCCGTGCGACCACGATGATCAAAATGAGTGTTGCCGAACCACAACTTGCTGTTATTCTGTTTGTCACGCAGCACGGCCCATGAACAAATTCGCGTAATCGCGGCGTCCCAACTCTTCGAACCGACCTCTCTGGGGTTTTCACTTAGCCAAAACGTCCCTTTGTCCATCGCTTCAAAACGTTCACGTCGAAACAGAATGGTGGTGTGCTCACCAGCCGTCTCGCCGTCTTCGCGTCCAACACTATAAGCATCAAAATCTGGCAGCCTGGACTGCAGATCCAAAAGTTGTTTGTAGGTGACTTCTTGCAGTCCCGCGATGTCGTGCTGGTCAATGGTCTTAGCGACCGCATCGACCCGATTGGGCCAATGATCGGGTCCATCCTGCGGATTTGCATAGCGAATGTTGTAAGAAACAACTTTGAACGAATCGGCCGCGTTTGCGGTCGCCGTAGCAGCGATCGACAAGGCAACGAGAAGCGAAAGGTTTCGATCGATCACAGCTATAGTTCCCAAATGGATGAGTGCACTGAATTCATTACGATGTGAGTGAATAGTCCAAGTCTTACCTGTCTGGCTATGGAGAGCCAAGTCAGATGGTTCGTAGCAGCGCTGACCGTTTGCGATGAGCAATTTCCTGTTCCCTGCAACCTGCCTGGCAGCTTGCCACGAAACGAACAGTCACCTCAAGAAAGTCCCAAACGCCGCTGTAACTCTACGATTATAGGAGAAAATCGCAGCCATTGCCGGGTGATCACGGGAGGTTTCTCGCGATCACCACATAGTGCTCGGTTCTTGTTGTCGGCAACGAATTGGTCGCTTCCATCAGTCGCGTCCCGACGATCGTAAACCCAACGGTTTCCAGTAGGTAGGGAATCATCGCGGTGGACTGGCATGCGGACAGCGGCAGTACATCAACTTCGTTTTGCAGCGCTCCAGTCCACGCACTGCGGTCGAACAGGCCGTCCATCACGACGACCGTGCCACCCGGTTTCAGCCAGTGTTGCCAGTTACGAAAAGCAGTCAGCGGATCGAACAACCCATTGGTCACCTGACGGCTAACGATTGCATCGAACGAGGAGGCATCAAACAGTGCGCGATCTGCGGCGGAATCGCAGAACCCTTGAACGACCTTGACGTCGGAAAGTTCGGGCTTGCCCGTCAGCTTGTCGATCATCGGTGATGATGGCTCCAATGCGGTGATGGCCAGTCCTGGAACTCTTGCCAAAACCTTACACATGACTCCTGTGCCCGCGCCGACATCCAGCACCGACATCTCGGGCTGGAATTGAAAGTCGGGCGCGATATCGGCCAGGCAGGCTAGGTCATCTTGCTCAGTTAGCGCTAGCATCCAGGCCTCGTAGCGATCAACTTCTTGCGGATCATAGTGTGCGAGGTGACGATCGCGAGCGGTCGACTGCGTTCCGCGCCAAGGTGTCATGTCATCGTTCTCCTAGTTTTTGGAGTTGGACTCGAGTCGGATTTATACCACGGATCAATCAACCGCGATTCGTGCATCTGATCGAGTGGCTTGGACCGCGCCGATTCTGCATTGGCAGCGGCTGGTGACACCAGCAAACAGGTCTGGGACTGATCCGAGCAATCGCTACGACCGGAGCAAGCGGTTCCTTCAAGTTGAATTCTCTTAGGCTGTCGCCTACCGAACCATCGAGACTAGGGTTAGTCAGGCAGCCTTGAGCAATCTTTCCTGGTATCCCTTCGGACCAGGAAAATCATCCATGAAACGTTCTGTCGCTCTGCTGTTGATTCTGTTTGCCACGACTGCCGCGCTCGCCAGCGAATCAATCGTCATCTTCGACTCAGTAAACTCCGGCGAACCTGTGTTTGCCGGTGAGGCTATGATCGAAATCGTTCAGCCAAGCTCGGTTGGCCCCATTCACGGCGTAGCTTGTGATTGCTGTAGCGCGGGCGGACCGTGCGATCAGACGGACATCATGGATGTCCGCAACTATAGGTTGCTGGACTATCGCCGCATCTTCATGCACAGCCGAGCGCCAACTTCGTCAGAATTGGTGGGGACTTGGCGGGGAGTGAACAAGGGGATCGTCCGCCTGGCTGGACTGAAGCAGTTCATTAAAGATATCGAGCCTTGCGGATCGGTGATGTTCGGTGACAACATCGACGTTCACCAAGTCTCCGATGACATGCTTCGCTGTTGCGGATGGCAGCCAAAGATCAGTCGTAAAACGCGGATGCTGAAACGCCACGGCAAATACATGGTTCAGCCACCGAACCATCGCGGACGGTTTGGGCACGGTGTCATCTTCAATTACAGCGACGGTGGAAACCGGCGGTTTGATTTCCGTAAAGTGATCGTTGACAAGGTGGTGCTGGTGGATCACGACCATTTGTTGGGACGAGCAAGCGTCAGGTTTGGTCTGGTCCAGATTCCGGTCGGCTACTTCGTTTTGGAACGTGTTTACTAGAATTGCCAGGTTTACGGGGGCCGTTGTCTAGGATCGGCCTGGGCAATACTGCGATCGACTGCAATCGGCTAGAATCAGCCCGCGGATTATCTTTGATCCGATGCTTTCGATTCGTAGTATCCGAGACAAACCAATGAGCGACCCAATCCTGATTGAACGCACCGGCCGAGTGCAGATTGTCCGGTTCAACCGGATCGATAAGAAGAATGCTATTGTGCGTGAAATGTACGCCACGATGGCCAATGCCGTCAGTTCGGCCGACGATGACGATGACATCGGTGCGACACTGTTTCTCGGTCAGCCTCAAGTCTTCACTGCGGGCAATGATATTCAAGACTTTGTTGCGATCGCGATGGGACAGTCGGAGCAGTCAACCGAGGTCGTAGATTTTTTGCGAGCGATCATCTGCGGTAAGAAACCGTTGGTTGCGGGTGTGGATGGCATTGCAATCGGCGTCGGCGTTACGATGCTGATGCACTGCGATCTTGTCTATGCTTCGAATCGTTCCATGCTGCAAACTCCATTCCTTGATTTGGGGGTGATCCCGGAGGCTGCATCTAGTTTGGTCGGTCCACAAATCATGGGACACCAACGGGCGTTTGCACTGTTAGCGATGGGCGAGCGGTTCAGCGCCGAACAGGCGCACGCCGCGGGACTCGTGAATGAAGTCACCGCGCCAGACGAATTGGAAACGCGAGCGATCGAGATGGCGACGAAGTTGTCCGAACGACCCACCAAGGCGATGGCGATCGCGCGAGAATTGATTCGTGGTGACCGCCAACCGGTGCTGGAACGCATGGAGAAAGAGTTCGGCTACTTTGGCGATCTGCTTACGTCGGACGAAGCCCGCGCGGCGTTCATGAAGTTCATGACCAAGCCTAAAGCCTAGTTCCGCAGGGAAGAACTTTGACACGCACCATTTTCAATACGCCGATCATCTGCACTCTCTGTCAACGCCTGGCAAGCTTAGTACTGTGGATCGCCGGCTGGGAAACGACAGGAGTCGCACCGGAACAGAAGAAGTACGTTCTAATCTGCGGACCACATACCAGCAATTGGGATTTTCCGTTGCTGTTGCTGGTGATGCTTGACTATCGTGTTGGAATCCAAGTCTTGGGCAAGAAGAGCCTGTTTCCTTATGGCCTTGGGTGGTTCATGCGATGGCTTGGATTGATCCCAGTCGACCGTGCTAAATCAACAAACTTGTCCGGGCAGGTCGTTGACGCGTTTGACGCGTCGGACGAAATGGTGTTGGTCATTGCGCCCGAAGGAACGCGCGGAAAAGTAGGTAAATTTAAAACGGGCTTTTACCACATCGCTTTGGGTGCGAAAGTCCCGATCGTGCTGGGCTACTGCGACTATTCGAAAAAGCAGGCTGGATTTGGCCCCGTCATCGAACCGAATGGTGACATCGATAGTCAGCTCCCTGAGATTCAAGCATATTTCAAAGGCATCCCAGGTAAGAATCCTCAGCAGGGGATGTGAACGCGGTTTCTCACAGCTTTGACGCACGCTTGCGCTAGCCTGTGTCACAGTCCTCTCTAATAGCGGTCTCTCCGCTGGCACAAGGTTTGCATTTGTTGTCGGTTCCGCAATTCGCTCCAGGAACGCGCAGATGACAACATGAGCCTCCCTCAACAAGACGCAACCGCGCGGCCAAGTTTGCTCCGCGATCGCAAAGTCGTCAGCTGGGCGATGTATGACTGGGCGAACAGCGCCTACACAACATTGTTGATCACTGTGTTGATCGCATATATCCAACGAGTCGTCTTTCCGTCGGAAGAATGGGGACATGTGGGCGCCGTTGTTTGGGCGTGGGGCATATCGCTGTCAATGTTGTTGGGTGCGGTGCTGTCGCCAGTCGTTGGCGCGATCGCTGACGCTGGACGCAGCAAGCGACTTTGGTTGGCGATGACGGCACTAACCGGTTCATTCGCTGCGATCCTGTTGGGGTTTGTACCGCCGCAACACTACGTCGTCATCGTGATCCTATTCGTTACCGCGAATCTGATGCTCGAGTTGTCGCTGGGTTTCTATAACGGTTTCTTGCCAGAAATTGTACACAAAGATCAAGTCAACGCGGCATCGGCGATGGGATATGGATTTGGGTATTTAGGTGGCGGTATCGCGCTGATTTTTGCAATGCTGCTGATTCAGTTCGGTGAGCATTTGGGAATCGAATCGATGGTTCATCGGCTCCAGTGGAGCCTTGTCTTGATGGGACTCTGGTGGGGTGGGTTCACGCTACCGGCGCTACTGATATTGCGGGATCGTGATGGTCAGCATCGCGACGAGCGTCGCATTGGCGAGGCGGTACACGGTAGCTTCAAGGAAGTTCGCGAGACGTTGTGGAGCCTGCGTTCGAATGTACCACTGGCGTTCTTCTTGCTCAGCTTTTTGCTGTACAACGACGGGATTCAGACCATCATCAGCCAGGCTTCCACCTTTGCGCTGCAAGAACTTGAATTTGCTGAATCCGATTTGATGGCGGTCATCTTGATGATTCAGTTTCTCGCGTTGCCCGGTGCGTGTTGGTCGGTCGGTGTGCTGATTGGTATGGCAAGAAGCAGACGTTATTGGTTTGCTTGGCGATTTGGAGCGGGCTCTTAGTAGCCGCCTTGTTCATCTACAGCCAGTTGGGCTTTTGGTTGCTGGCTGTCGTGATTGCCATGGTGATGGGCGGCACTCAGTCGGTGAGTCGATCGATGATGGCAACGATGATCCCAGAAGACCACAACGCACAGTATTTCGGATTTTTCAATCTCTCGGGCAAGGCAACCAGCTTTCTGGGGACGTTCTTGTTTGGAGCGCTGGTAGCTGTCACTGGCAGTTCACGAATGGCCATTTTCGGCCTGCTGCCACTCTTCTTGCTGGGAGCGGTGCTGCTGTGGAAAGTCAACGATCGAGAACCCGGTGATCGGTAGTGATTGTGCAGCCAAGCTTGGCCACGCATGTGCGTCCAGGCACAGCGAGACACGACGTCACATTTTTCGTATGATTGTCGGGGGCCGAATTGAGCGATTGTCATTTGGTCTGAGAAGTGCAGTCCAATACAAGATTGTTTCATTCACCTCACTTGGCAGGGAACCGCTATGCCCGGACACGAAATCAAATGTCGCTTTTTCTCTCAAGAGGACCTGCTTGGCTCCGGATGTCTGGACATCGCAATGGCCATGAACGCGGCCGAAGAAAGTATGCGTGCCTTCGCCGCGGGCGACGTGTTGTTCCCAGAGAAAATCGTGCAGATCTTCAACGACGAAACTCAGGAGCGGATCAATTGTCTGCCGGCGACGTTTAAGACGCAGAAAATTTGCGGAGTCAAATGGGTGTCGGTCTTCCCGCCGAATCCCGTTAGGCATGGCATTCAAAATCTGTCGGCGGTAATCATTTTGTCGGAGATCGAACGCGGATTCCCGATCGCATTCATGGAAGGCACGCTCTGTTCCAACATTCGCGTCGGTACGATGGGCGCGATCGCGGCCAAGCACTTGGCACGATGACGATTCGAAAATCGATTGGCTTTATCGGTGCCGGCGAGCAAGCGAAGATGCATCTGATTGCGATGAAGACTGCCGTCCCATCATTGGAGATTTGCCGAGTCGGTGCCAAGGAAACAGCCGAAGAAGATCAGTTTGTCAAGGAAATGTCGGCCATCCTGCCGGAGATGAAATTCGAAAAGTGCGAATACGAATCTGGAAGCCGCGACCAGCGATGCTGACATTATCGTCACCGCAACCAGTGCCCAGGCTCCGCTGCTAAAAGCCGCCTGGATGAAACCGGGTGCGTTTTACAGTCACGTTGGTGGTTGGGAAGACGAGTATGCGGTCGCCAAAGCTTGCGACAAGATCGTTTGCGATGATTGGGAAACCGTCAAACATCGAACACAGACGCTAAGCCGCATGTACAAGGATGGCGAATTGACTGACGATGATATGCATTGCAATTTGGTTGACTTGATCTCGGGTGCGAAACCCGGACGTGAAAACAGCCAAGAACGAACCTATTTCAATGCCGTCGGCTTGGCATACGTCGATGTCGCAATTGCGATCGCCATGTTCGAACGAGCAAAAGAAGCCGGTATGGGGCAGGATTTGCAGGTGCAACATGATATGATCTTCGAGCACGCGCGACTGAAGGAGTGGGTGCAATTCTAACTCGGAGATCTTGACATGTCTGATCAGCAGACTCTGTTCGACAAACTGGGCGGTCCGGTCGGTGTAGCCGACATCGTCAAAGAAATGTACGGCCGCGTATTGGCCGATCCGGAACTCGCCAGCTTCTTCGAGAATGTCGATCTAGATCGGCTGCATCGGATGCAGTATCAATTTATCGCGTCCGCGCTTGACGGGCCGATTGAATACAGTGGTTCGGACCTCAATGCGATACACAAGAATCGCGGCATCACCGGTCAACACTTTGCCAAATTCTGTGGCCATTTCGCTGATGCACTTGAGGCTCATGGCGCAAGCCACTTCGAGGTCGATCAAGCACTTGGACGACTGGCCACCTACAAGGATAAGGTTACGGGCGAGACAAACATCGACGGTTAGCTGCGGAGAACGCCTTGAACATGCTGAAGATGCAGCCGACCTTTGCGGTTGTCCTGCCGATTTCCGCCGACCAGGCGATGGCTACCATTCGTAGCGTCATCGATTCGTCATCGTTAGAAGCCAATGCCCAATCCGCCGGACGCTGCATCGATTTTCGGATTGCCGACGAAGATCAGCGTTTTTGGTCGCCACACCTATCGGTTCAGCTATCCGAATGGGATTCCGGGACAAGGCTATTCGGTCGTTTTTCGCCACGACCTGAGATTTGGACAATGTTTATGGCGATCTACTTTATTGCGGCAATCGGCGGTTTTGGCGCCGTGATCTACGGTTACGTGCAGTGGGCAATGGGGGCGACACCGTGGGCGTTGCTCGGTTTGCCAATGGGTCTGATGCTGATTTTGGCGTTACATCTCGCCAGCGTGATCGGCCAGAATCTAAGCTCGGACCAGATGGATCTGTTGCGGTCACAACTCGATCGAACGCTTGAAATCGCTTTTGATGAACGAAACGCCAGCACCACCTCCGATGTCCACGCAGCGAAAAGCCCGAATTAGCAACGGGTTGATTGTCTTGGTCGCCGGCTTATTGGCCATTTTTTGGGATTTGCGATTTGCTTGGGTCGTCGTGTTCATGGGGGTCAGCTTGATTTTTTCCGGCGTGACCAACTTTTGTGGCTTCGCCGTGATCTTTGCTCGGCTTGAATCGCGCCGCCACCGCTAGGCAATTGGTATGCGGGTTGCACTTTAACTTTGTGCACGCGTTAACAATCGGTGACAGATCATCCGTCGTGATAGACAGATCGCGTTGTCTATAGATGGATCTCCGCGGCAAGTGATCTTGCGCCAGAAAGAGGATACTCCGATGAGAATCGCGATTCTATTGTTGCTGGGCGCAGCATGTTTGACCGGCTGCATGCCGGGGCCGAAGTCGGGATTGGGATTCACATTGCCCGATGGAGATGCCGAGCAGGGGCAACAGACATTCGTCCAAATGCAATGTCATGCTTGCCATACCGTAGCGGGTATCGAATTCGAGGAACCAGAGGCGCCGAAGGCGGATCGGATGATCGCACTTGGAGGTGACACCACCTACGTCAGAACCTATGGCAGTTTGGTGACATCCATCATCAATCCGTCACATCGTTTCGCGCTGGGCCACAATCAGGATGAACTAAAGACAGCCGAAGGCAAATCGAAAATGCGGTTGTATAACGACGAAATGACGGTCACGCAACTTACTGACTTGGTCGCTTTTTTGCAGGGACAATACACCATTCAACCATATCAACCGACTCCCTATATGCCGTACCACTGAATCACCGCCTGATCGAGTTTGACGTTGCGTTCTTTTGCGGTGGAAGCGTCCGTGCGTCTTGCTCTGGTATCAAAACGAATTCTCACACGATCATGGACCTAAGCGCGGGCTATGCCAGCGTTTCGTTGAACAGCGCGATCATCTTCCCATTTGAGATGTCCCGTGGCGACCGACCCCGAGCAAACCGACCCCGAGCAAATAAACACCGAGCAAATGGACGACAGCGGGTGCCTACGGGGTTCCGGCCGTTTGATGGACAAGCTCCGTCGCCGTCTCTAGCTTTCGCAATGGCATTGGGTTTCACCCATTGCGTGACTTGATCGGGGCTTGCAGTTGGTCAACACAACAACGTCCGTGCAAATTTTGGCGGTTTTCGCATACGATTCTGTATCACCCCGCAACGATGCAAGTGACGTTCCTGTCGGCAGATTGCGTTGTCGGTCCATTCGTCGTTCCACCGCGAAGGATCGTCTTGCGGCCGATTCTGGGCCGTGACGAATCAAGCCCCTCCAGATCGGCTGCAGTTGTTGGTATCCGTCGCAGTTCGGGATGATGATGCGAGCCCTTACCGCTACATCAAGTCAGCTGGATGTTTTGCTAAGCTGATGTCGCCAGAAGGGTTTCTGGTCGGGGATTAGCGCTGGTCTGGCAATTGTCTCCTTGAATCGTTTCAGTCCAGATCAGGGTTTTAAGCATGAAGGAACTCACGTTCCGATCCGTCATTTTGGGCCTGATCCTATCGGTCGTGATGGGCGCGGCGAACGTCTATGTCGGATTGAAGGCGGGGATGACGGTTTCAGCGTCGATTCCGGCGGCCGTGATGGCGATGCTGCTGTTCCGATTCTTCTTTCGCAAACTCCAGCATCTTGGAGGCGAACCAGGTTCAAACCTGTGCGTCGGCCGGCGAATCGCTTGGCGGCGGGAATCATTTTTACGATGCCGGCAATGATCTTGATCGGCCATTGGCAGTCGTTTGACTTTTGGACGGTCTCGCTAGTCGCACTCTCCGGCGGCCTGCTGGGAATCCTGTTCATGATTCCGATGCGACGCGTGTTTGTTGTCGACAATGACGACTTGCCTTACCCCGAAGGTGTCGCCTGTGCCGCAGTGCTGGAAGCAGGCGAACAGGTGGCGACGCATGGCAGTGCGCGGCGACTAGCTTGATCGCCGGCGGAGCTCTTGGGGCATTGGTCAAAATTGCTGGCGGGTTTCTTGGGCTTGTTGGTCGATACGTTGGAAGTCGGCACGGCAGTTGGCGGCCGAATCTTCTATTTTGGTGGCGACCTGTCACCGATGCTGGTCGCCGTTGGTTTTATCGTCCGGCTGAACGTGGCGGTCTTGATCTTCATCGGCGGCGCGATCGGCGTGGCTGATCGGGATTCCGCTTGCTGGGGCGGCGTGCCGGTAGCGACGATCCGGTCGAGCAGGCCTATGGACATCTGGAGCAGCCAAATCCGATACGTCGGTGTCGGTGCGATGGTCGTGGGTGGTATCAGTTCGCTGGTTTCGGTTCGCCATGGTCTGCTTGCGGCCGTCAGTCAACTGTGGCAGTGGCTTGACGCGTCAGCAAGATCGAGTCGACAACACGTCGACGTGACATTCCGTCGCTGGGCTGATTCTGGCTGCTGGGATTGTCTGTGCGTCGCGATGCTGGCGCTGTATCAATTATCGCTTCACCAGGGGAATCGGGATCACGGCGTTGTCGACCATCGTCATGCTGGTGATGGGATTCTTTTTCACCGCGGTCGCCAGCTACATCGTCGGCTTGGTCGGCAACTCGAACAGCCCGGTTTCGGGAATGACGATCACGGCGGTGCTGGTTGCCGGAGGGATGCTGTGGTTGTTCAATTATTCGGGCATGGAAGGCGATGGTCGCGACGCTGGGCATCGCGGCGATCGTCTGCTGCGTCGCCTGCACCAGCGGCGATGTTGCAATGATTTGAAAACCGGTTCGCTTGTCGGCGCGGCGCCGTTTCGTCAACAGATGATGCAGATCGCCGGCGTGTTCGTGGCCGCGTTTGTGATGGCACCGGTTTTGACGCTGTTGCACGAAAACACGCCCGGCGGAATCGGCGGCGAGAAACTGTCGGCTCCCCAGGCCAGTCTGTTCGCCAGTCTGGCACGAGGGTTTTCCGGCGAAGGCGAATTGCCGTGGGGCATGATTGGGATCGGCGCCGGCCTGGGAGTCGTGATTTTGATCGATCGACGGATTGCTGCAAGCGCAGCGGTTCAAAGCACCGGGCTCACTTGATGCCGATCGCTGTCGGCATGTATCTGCCGTTTGGATTAGCGACGCCGATTCTGATCGGCGGTTTGATCGCCCATTCGGCATTCACGAGGTGCACCGCACGCGATGAACACGATCGAGTGCTGCATCGCGGCGTTCTGTTCTCATCCGGCGTGATCGCCGGCGAAGCCTTGACCGCCGTCGGCTTGGCGGGTCTTGGCGGCGTTGGGCATCGCCACACTTGACCTGATTTGTTCTCTGGCATGCAAGCGACCGTTTCGGCGATTACTGCGCTTGCTGTTGTGGTCAGTTTCTTCGTTTTGACGAAACCACAGGTATAGCGACAACGCGTCGGCTGGCATTCAATCCCCGGTGTCGTTCGTGGATACCGATCGGCACGTTAAGATCACGGCATCACAAAGTCATGTTCCTGATCGCGAACAATCAACACCGGACAAGGCGCCTTGCCACGACGCTCTCCGCAACGCTGCCCATCAGCATGTGAGCAATTGCGCCGCGACCGTGGGTTCCCATGACGATCAGGTCGACCAGGTTGGTCTTCGCATACCTGACGATTTCCACAAACGGAGTCCCCGAGCAGGCGCATCGGATGACGTTCAGCGATTGGTCTGCTTCAAATTGAAGTTCGTCTAAACGTGCTTGGGCATCGCGTTCAAGTTCAGCTTGATCTTGGTAAGGAAAGTTGCCACCTTCGCCGTACAGTACTGGAGCGATCGCGACCGCGTGGACCAGATGCAAATCTGCACCAAACTTCAGTGCCAGTTCGATCCCGTAGCGCAACGCTTTTTCGCTGTGCTCACTAAAGTCCGTTGCCACAAGGATTCTTTCGATTGAAATCATGGGTTACTCCACGGAAGGTCTAGGGGGATCAGCAAAAAATGGTATTTCGTACGGCGCGGAAGATTGCATCGCCCGTCGCATGGGCGAGGTTGCCCCAAATCTGAAACTCTTTTTCAATTCGGTTGACTTGGGTGCGCCAGGTCTGCAGTTCTGACGGATCGATCGCTTTGCGGCCCTTTGCGATCAACTCATACAGCTCGAGTGACTGCTGGGCGGTCAACTTGATCGAATATTTGGCGACCGCTTGAACCAGATCCGCCTTCATGGCAGCTCGATTGGCATCGTCCAGATCCGCGATCCAGTTCAACGCTTCGACAAAAGTGCTTTGATTCTCGTTCAACAGCAGGCGTCCGCTAACTTTGTCAATCACGATTTCTCGGACTCCGGGAGCGTCGAGTGCCACAACCGGTGCGCCAGCCGCCATCGCTTCGGCCAACACAATGCCTTGTGTTTCCGAATGCGATGCAAAGGCAAAGACATTCATGGCGCCGTACAGATCTCGCAGTTTCGATCGCTGCACGATGCCAAAGCTCCGCAATCGATCTGCCACGCCGTGCTTAGTACAAGCGGCTTGAAATTCCTCTTCATAGGGCCCGACGCCGCACGCGATGAAATAGGCGTTGTCGCGGCGAGCCATGAACTGTGCGATAGAATCAGCCAGGAATGGCACGTTCTTCTCTTTGGCTAGCCTACCGACGTGTCCCACCACAAAGGCGTCGATGGGTAGCTCACATGCTTCGCGCCCCCGGTCGCCATCGCCGCCGCGCCACCAGTCAAGATCGACACCCGTTGGGATCACTTCGACAGGAGATTCGACGTGCCGGCTGCGCAGATCATCGGCAATGGTTTGGCTGGGTGCAATTACGGCGTCGCACAGATTGCAGTATCCGATGTCCAGCTCGTTGATAAACCTACGGGCGACTGAGGTCTCGTCTGATGTAAAGTAGTGCGTGTATTTCTCGTACTGCGTATGGTGCGTGAAAACGACAGGAATTCCTAACTCTGATCCGATCCGAAGCGCCGTGTCGCCAAGCAAAAAGGGATGGTGCGAGTGGACCACGTCTGGCCCGAAATCATGGACGGCGCTGTGCGCGCCACTGGGAATTGGAAGTGGAAAGGAGAAGTCGCTGTGTCGAAAATGTTCCAAGGCGGGCACGCGGACAACCCGCTCATCGACTGTGGCTCCTTCGAACATCGGGCAAATCGTCAGGACCTCATGTCCAAGCGCGGTACTGCTCTGAAAACGCAGCGACGCTATGAGCTACCCCGCCTACATGGGCGCGAATGTATTGGTGACCATCAGGATTTTCATGATCCATTCCACCGAAAGAGTGTTTCGCCAAATGTAAGCGAGGAAGTTGAATAGCAACGAGTGTGCCGCAAGGACGTAAAGGCGTTTGCGTCACAGCAACGTGCGCGTATATGCACGCTGCGCGCCCAATTGAGCCACTCGATCGTGCGGAATCAGTACCTTCAGTGACAGCCGCACAGCTGTTAGCCTGCCAACCGCAGGCTGATTGCTATGTCTCGACTGGGCCCAACGTCTCGACTGGGCCCAACGTCTCGACTAGGCCCAACCAAGGCGGACTGGCCTGCCTCACCGCTCAGTCTGGCACGCCGTCAGCAAATTCGGACAGAATGTCGATTGTCGAAACGATGCCGATCAGTTGGTCATGTTCATTAACCACGGGCAGATGATGGACACGATTGCGAAGCATTTCGCGCGTCGCCTTGGCAATCGTTGTTTCGTCACTGACCGTTGTCACCCCTTCGCTCATGAATGACTGGACAGCCTCGGCCCCCATGCTGTGGGCAAGTTTGTCCAACAAAAATCGACGACTCGTCGGATCGACCATATCGAGCTGGTACAGGTCGTCATCCACGTCTCGGGTCATATCGACCAAATCGGAAGTGGAAAGTATCCCCACGCAGTGATTGTGCTTATCCACAACCGGTAGGGCGGAAACGCGGTTTTCCCCCATCAAGGCCAGCGCCTCGTGAATGGTGTCTTGGACGCTGATCGTGACCACATCGCGGCTCATGACGTCCTTGACCTTGTGATCGTAGATGCTGTTTTTTGCCATTTGCCTTGGCTCCTTTTGCGTTTTATCTACCTGTGAGTCCGAAAAGAGATTGGAGTCACTGTCACCATCGACAATAAGCAAAGAGCGGGCCAGAAGTGTTGACCAGGTTGTGACATTTTGACCCAACTTCGACAGAAGATCATCCGCCGCTGGTCCAAGGAGTATTGACCAGAATTCCGAAATAGAAACCGACATCCGTCGAGTCTTCAAGCGACTCGTCGGTCGAGATTCCGCCCTGGAAACCAGTTTCGATACCAACCCGGGTCCGCTGGTCAAATCTGGAATCGCCAGTTTCGATGAGTTCCCGGCTCGGACGGCCAAGTGGGAACTCGTAGCGAATACCCGATGCCAGCGTCGATATTGCGCGCTGCCGTTGTCAGACCCGCCATTGTTCAAAGCGGTCGAGATGCCGAGTCCAATTGTGCCACCAACGCGCCAGCCAATCTTGGATAGTTGACTCGATTTTCCAACGGTTCTCGCGAATCGATCGCTAATCAAAGGCATTGGAAAGTACAGTTCCACAATGTCAAGTGAAGCCAAAATGGCGCCGTTGGTGAACAAGTCAAATTGGTCGTCGTTGCTCTTCTTCAGGTCCATGAACACGCGTGCTTTGGGCTGAAAGAATCGAACCTCGGGCAAACGCAACATCCCTGGTTCCAGAATCTCGCTGTCCAGATTGTGCAACGATGTGTGCAGATCGATTTGGTCGGCGGGAACTTCATAGCGAATGACACGCGTCGTTTGAGGATCGGCTTTGGTCGCTTCCAGGCCAATGAAGCGGCGGATGTTCCCGCGGAATCGCGTCCAACTACTGGACTGCTCGTCGCGAAACGGAATTTCAATCAATTCCCCCTCAATACCGCGCGCGTCAAGGGTCTGTTGTGATTGAAGATCGGTCAGTGGAACGTCGTAGCGGACGATGCGATGTACGTGGGGCCGTTCCTCGATCACCGACGGAATTCTGCGAACCGGATTCGCCGACGGATCCATCGGCCATCCGCTCGCATTGGCAACGGTTGGCGTTGGCCCTTCCGTGGAAGCATCGAAGGCCTTTAACGGGGAATTCTCTTCACTTGTCCGACCACCGACGATGGTCGGCAATCGCATCGGCACTGTTTCACGCGAGTCAGCAGTGGTTTCGAACGTGTCCAATGATTCTAAATCGTTCCAATCGAACCACTGTGGTGACAATGGATCGTCAGGATCAGCGTCAACTGGAAATTCAATCCCACCGGTTGCCAAAGCTAGGGGTGAAACACGATCCTGGCCAGCCAAGGGTGCCAACACACCCAGGAAAAAGTGGAGAATTAGTAGTACGGATTTTGGTCGAATCATTCAGATCGCATTAGACATAGAGATTCTGCCCCACTGTTTTGGACCGTACGAAAGCAGCTCAAAATTTGGCAAGATCGATTCATTCCTCTCTCAACGATCGTTCAAATAAATTACCCAAGTTGTTGAAGGCTGCTTTTGGCATCCAGGTTGCAACGAGGACGGAATGCATCGGCATTCGTTGACCCACTCCCTATCGAAGGACAATCAGTGAGCAAACTAACCATTGTGATCGTAGGTGGAGTTGCTGGCGGCGCGTCGGCTGCCGCACGGGCACGCCGAATGAACGAGCAGGCCGAGATCATTCTGCTGGAGAAGGACGAATACGTATCATTCGCCAACTGTGGCTTGCCCTATTACATCGGGGGCGAGATCACCGATCGCGAAGATCTGATCGTCACGAAACCAGAACTATTGATTCAACGATTTCGTCTGGATGTCCGAACTCGCCACGAAGCGCTTTCAATTGATCGCGCAAATAGAACGCTGTTGGTGCGGGATCGCAATGAGAATCGCGAGTACGAACAAGCCTACGACAAATTGATCCTACGCGCCAGGCGCCACTCCGTTCGTGCCGCCGGTTCCAGGCATCGAAGCGGCGAACGTGTTGACGCTGCGAAATCTGAACGATACCGACCGAATCGTATCGTACGTGGAATCACAGGGAACCCGACGTGCCACCGTGGTGGGTGCCGGTTTCATCGGCTTGGAAATGGTTGAGCAGCTCGTGAGGCGGGGGATCGATACTGACTTGATTGAACTTCAACCGCAAGTGTTGCCATTGATCGACGCCGAGATGGCGCAGCCGTTGGAACAGGAACTACGAGACCACAAAGTTCGACTGCACCTTGGCAAGAGCCTAGAACAAGTCCACACCGGTGATGACGCCTTGGCAAACGCCGTTCGCCTTAGTGACGGAACTCGCCTAGAAACAGACCTAATCATCCTGGGGATTGGAGTGCGTCCCTGTACGGCTTTGGCAACGGACTGCGGGATCGAAATTGGAGCTGGCGGCGGTATTGCGACCAACGACTTCATGCAAACCAGCGATCCTGATATTTATGCCGTCGGCGATGCAGCCGAGTACCCGTATCGACCGACCGATTCGCGCATGCGAATTGCTCTGGCTGGACCCGCAAACCGGGCGGGGCGGTTAGCTGGCCAACACGCGGCAACCGGCCAGTCTTCGCCCATGCAGCCAGTACTTGGAACGTCGATCGTTCGGGTGTTTGACAAAACAGCCGCGTTGACCGGCCTGACGACTGCAATGCTGCGGCGGTCCCAACAGGAAACGCGTAGCGTAACCATCGTTTCGAAACACCATGCTGGCTACTATCCCGGTGGTCAGGTGATGACTTTGAAGCTGATTTACCGTCCAAACGACGGGCGGATTCTGGGTGCCCAAGCCATCGGCGGAGCTGGCGTCAACAAGCGAATCGATGTGATTGCGACAGCGATGCACTTTGCTGGTACCGTCAAGGATTTGGCCGGCGTTGACTTGGCGTATGCACCGCCGTTTGGTTCTGCCAAAGACCCCGTGCATATGGCAGCTTTCGCTGCCTGCAATCAGTTGGATGGTTTCGAGCAATTCTGTGCGTCCGATGAATGTCTTGACGATCGACAGGTGATCGACGTTCGTACCGCTAAAGAAATCGCCAGTCTGCCGCTGGCCGGAGTAGCATCGGCGATCCACATTCCCGTCGATGAGTTGCGCGATCGAATACACGAACTGGATGCCAGCAAGCCGACAGTGGTTAGCTGTGCCGTCGGAGTTCGCGGGCATGTGGCTGCGCGGATCCTGAAGCAACACGGTTTCGATGTTGAAAACCTAGCCGGTGGCGCAACGGTACGAAACCGCGCGTGGCGGGTTGCCCAAGCTTCGCAGCCCGGTCCGCAACAGGACTAAGCAAAGTCTTCGCTTGCCTGCCCAACATGGGGACACATCGCGTTCTGATTACTTTACTCCCAGAACACGCGGTAATCGTCAGGAAGACAAAGCTTGACGTCCTCGAGTTCCCCTGGTGAGACATGCCGAGCGACGACCGCCATGACCGATCGTATGATGTGCGTCGGATCGACGGTATAGTCGCCTGGAAAAGCGGCCGCGACGTGTTCGGAAAACATCTCGGCGTCGATTCTGACGGGATGGGGCTGCGGATCCCAATTCTCGTAGTACATACCGCGCACCAGCATCGGCAATTGACTTGCCAACTGTGCCGATTCATCGATGGGCAATCGATCACGCAACTGATGCAAGACAGCACGTAGAGCGCGAAATACGAGATCTGGATCGTCCCAAGTTAGCTCGCTGGCGAGTTCATTGAGCCAGATGTGGGTCTTTTCATTGGTCTGAGCAATTACAGTGGCGGACATCGTCTTGCTCCTGCGGGCTAGAAACAGGGAAATCGGAAACGGAGTGAAGCAATAGGCGTGCCAACGGATGTTCCGTGTAATCCGCCACGTCGGGTGCGCATGATTGGGGTCAGTCGTGCGAATGGGCGCGCGAGTTTACGCGTCTAAGCTCGAGCACCAAGTCTCTTACTGTCCCAACTGCAACCAATCTGGACGAAAGATCATGACCAGACCGAGCAGCAGAATGACAGCGCCACTAAGCAGTTTCAGCCAGCGACCTTCGCGTTCTTGCAATCTGCGGTGCGACAGTGTGGCGACCACAATGCCCAGCAGTATCGCATCGTCCAACATGTAGGCCGAAATGTAGAGGGCGAGGAACAGGTAGTTTTTCCAGACCGGAAATTCCTGCATGGTCAGTACCTGCGTGTACAACGCGGGAAGACCGGCGGTGCAAAGCAGTTCAACCATGTTGACAATTACCGCAAGCGCGATCACACCGGCCAACGCTGCGGTCATGTACTTCGCTGTGACGATTTCACGGACTCGTTTGTAAAGGCCGGGCTTTGCTGATTCTGGAATGGACAGTGATAGGCCTTGTTTGAATGCGAAGAAGTCTTTGACGTTGATGACGCCGATCAAGACCGCCAGTATCCCGAGGACGATTTGTACGGGGCGCGCCACTCCAATTAGCATGAACACGTTGAGCCATGCTGCCATGAACGCGAAATATGCGATCCCGCTGACGAGCACAAACGTGCCAGCGATCAGCAGGATCTTTCGCCGGTCTTTGATGTTGACCAAGACTGAAAGCAAAAAGACTAGGATCCACATCGCGCACGGGTTGAACCCGTCCACCAGCCCGACCAGAAAAGTGAACAATGGAAACCCAATCTCGCTGGGTCGAAGTTCACCAAAGAAAGGGACATTGATGACCTCGCTGATTGGCTCCTCAGTCAACTCGGTCTCGACCGCGATGTCGTCGGTAAGCTCGAACATTTCAGCATCATCGGGTAATGGAACCTCGTCAAAATCAGCTTCCGATTCAGAAGGCTGTTGTTCCTGAACCGCAAAAGCGATCGTCCATGGAACGGTCCTCGAGATCATCCCGACGGGAATACGAAACTCTGGGTGTCGCGATGTATCCTTCGTCGGCGGCGTGGCAGTTCGTTTGCCAGATTGGTTGTTGGATACTCGTTGAATCAAGTTTTCCAAAGCAACTCCGGTCACCAAGTCGCCCTGGTAGCCAACCATCACTTGGCCGGCGAAGTTGATTGTTGGCAAGCCTGGCAGCTTATTTGTAGATCGGCACAGGTCTTGCCATCTTTGTCGAGCCTGGGGGTCGTTGGAAACTTCATGAATCCGAAATCGGATCGCCGGCCAACGCGGAGCCAGTTTGCGGATAAAATCCTTGGCGTTCTGGCATTTTGGACAAGTTGCCCGCGTGTAGACGTCAGCTGTGAACAGATCCTCGACTGCCGGGCCAGTCACAGCGGGGCTCTTGAATCCAAAATAGAGTTGATCGCAGCAGAAGAACGCCGGGACAACCGGTTTGTCCCGTCCCGACTGGCGAGTGATCTTCCATAGCCGCGAGAGCTGCGACCGATCCTTCAGGATGTCATGCACGACGATCTTGAGCCCCTTGGTGCGCGAACCCAAGTCATCGGCATACCGGATCGCGTTGGCCGAGATATCTGACTCAGAGCGTACGAAGACCTCCATCAGCACGGTTTGCTCGGTACCGGCTACGGGCTGTTGTGCTAGAACTGCGGTTGTGACTAAAACGCTGCAGAGGCTGAGCAGCCATCGCGTGCTGTGCATAGGTAGGACCATCTTGAAGTGCTGTCCGCAGCGAAACACTGCGGACCATGCAAGCCTCATCATGCAAATCAGGTGCCAGGATTTGGACAAATCACGGCCAAGAACCTTGGTGGGGGCCGCAGCGATGCAGCTTGGGCACGAATGCCCTGTAATGAAAGGATGTTTCCTATGAATCGGAATTGGCAATTATTGGTCCTCGTGACCCTAATCACACCTGCTTCACGATGCTTGACTGCGGAGCAGCCGCCTGACGAACAGCGGTCGGTCAAAGTTCAATCGGAGCGAGTCGTCATACCCATTTCAGTCGCCGAAGCGAGCCGCCCGAGCCCATCTGTTGCACGAAACCATTCATGGCGCGTTGCAGATCCTCCACCGAGATTTCTTTGACGAAGATGACGCGCATGCAATCCCTTCGGCATCACTGGAAGATGTTTTTCACGAGCTAGCGACCAGTTGTGGTGTCAAAGTGAAGTGGCTGAATGTTCAAACCGATGTCCTAAATGCCGACCATCAACCCGTTGACGATTTTGAACGGGCTGCGGTTCAGGAAATCGCCAAGGGGACGCAGCGTTTCGAACGCACGGAGGAGGGCCAATTTCGATTTGCCGGACGCATTCGACTGGCCTCCCAGTGTCTCAAATGTCATCTAAAGAATCGCACAACGACGGACGATCGATCGGCGGGATTGTTGATCGCGATTCCGATCAGAGATACACGCAATGTGCTCCGGTTGCCCACCGAATCCCAGCCAGAGAATTTGCGTTGAACGCGGATGTTGTCCTCGTTTGCACCGCTCCCCACTACTGTATCCATACCGATCGCCATACGATGAACAGCCGGATGCAAGTATCTGTCTCTGGTGGCTGAAACACTTGAATAGGAAAATGTTCTGATGTTTGACAAGGCATTGAACACGACTGTCGGCCAACTGGTTCGTCAACTGCCGTCACGGTCGCGAGTCTTCGAACGATTGAATATCGACTATTGCTGTGGCGGGCAGGTATCGCTGTTGGATGCCTGTCTGGTTCGCGATCTCGAGCCCGCCGAGGTGTTGAAAGAACTTCTGGAATGCCAGCAGAACTCTGAGGGTGAAGGCGAATCGATTGATGCTGATGCAATGAGCCTCACGGAGTTGGCAGACCACGTTCAAGAGAAGCATCATGGCTACTTGAAAGCCGAGTTGCCACGACTCGATCAAATGACCAAGAAGGTGTCCGGAGTCCACGGCCATCGAAATCCAAGGTTGCATCAGTTGCGCGAAGAGTTCATTAAGCTTCGTGATAACCTAGACTCCCATATGAAAGCGGAAGAGCGGATCGTTTTTCCGCTGGTTCGGCAACTGGAATTGGAAGAGGATTGCCAGGAAGTTGACATGCCGATTGACGGTCCTGTCGAGCAGATGGAATACGAGCACGATCAGGCTGGTGAGTTACTGGTGAAATTGCATGCGGCGGCGGAGGACTTTGTGCCGCCAAACTGGGCCTGCAACACGTACCGCGCAATGCTGGATGGCTTGTCCCAGCTGGAACGGGATCTGCATCAGCACATCCAGAAAGAAAACAAGGTGCTGTTTCCCAAGGCCAAGGCCTTGCAGCAGAGACGAAGGCAACGATAGACCGGGCGAGTCCAGGCCGCTCCAACGTGCGGCGAAGCACGCAAGGCGCGCGCCAGCCCGCACGGTTCTGCTGTGCAATGACCTGACAGCCAGCTGCCCCGAAAAAAAACCCGGGCGATTTGTCGCATCTAATCCGGCTCGAAATCGGGTCTTGAGTCGTTGACCCTGACGATTGAGCAAAGCTTGTTGACCGGAAAGCTAGCGAAACACGCATTTCCTTACCTGCGCCGGTCCAGCATCCAGCTATCGCGGCCCCTGGAATGGTTCCAGTCCTAACAGTCATTGGGATCTTAGGGCGCATGATTTGCTGTATTTGTCCCATACGGGTTTTGGGAGCCCCAAACCGATGGATTTGGGGCGGGATTTAACATTTCAGGCAAAGGTGAAACATGCGTCGCTTCTTGATGGCATTGTCCATGGCTTTGGTACCGCTGGCTCTTCAGGCGGATGACACTTTGGTGGCAAAGAACGTTGAGACCCAAGCGGATACGCCGCTGGGTAAGACGATCGAAAACTTCACGCTCCGGGATTTTCGTGGCAAGCAGCTGCAGCTGGACGATTTGAAAGAGAGTCGTTTGGTGGTTGTCATGTTCATGGGCGTCGATTGCCCATTGGTTCGGCTGTATGGTCCTCGCGTTGACGAAATGGCTAAGAGCTATGACAAGCAGGACGTCGCCTTCATCGGAATCAACGCAAACAAGCAAGACCCACCGACGCGGATCGGCGCATTCGCGAACAAATTCGAAATCGATTTTCCAATTCTGAAGGATCCCGACAATTCGGTTGCGGATGCGTTTGGAGCAATTCGAACACCAGAAGTATTCGTGCTGGACGAGAACCGCGTTGTGCGGTATTGGGGCGGAATCGACGATCAATTCGGTTTCACTTCGGGCGTCGGCTACAGTCGTCAAAAACCAGAACGTCACAATCTGAAAGAAGCGATTGACGAAGTCTTGGCCGGCAAGACGGTCAGCGTTGCCACGACCAAGGCGCCTGGATGCCATATCGGTCGAGTCGCCAAGATTGATCCACATGGCGAGGTAACTTACAGCAACCAGATTTCTCGACTCTTCAACAAGCGATGTGTCGAATGCCACCGCGATGGTCAGATCGGACCATTCCCGATGGCCACTTATGAAGATGTGCTTGGTTGGGGCGAAATGATTCGCGAAGTCATCGACGAAGGCCGGATGCCGCCATGGCACGCCAGTCCAGAACACGGCACTTTCAAAAATGATTGCCGAATGACCGCTGACGAAATGAACTTGGTCGCTCGTTGGGTCGAAAATGGCCAACCCGAGGGTGATCCGGCTGATCTACCAGAGCCGCCTGAATATCAGGAAGGTTGGGGGATCCCCGAGCCGGACCAAGTCTTCTATATGAACGACGACGGATTCGAAGTCGCAGCGGAAGGTGTGATCGAATACCAACACTTCACGGTTGATCCTGGTTTCACCGAAGACAAATGGCTTACAGCTGTGGAAGCACGACCAGGCAACTTCGCAGTGGTGCACCATATCATCGTGTTTGTCGTTCCGCCCCGTACGCGAGGTCAACGATTCGAGCTGCAAGGCGCATTGCTTGGATACGCTCCTGGAACGCAGCCGACGAATCTTCGCGAAGGATACGGGATCAAGATTCCTGCCGGATCAAAGCTCGTGTTCCAATTGCATTACACGCCAGTCGGCACAGTCGAGCATGACCGCAGTTCGATTGGAATGGTTTACATGGATGAAAGCGAAGTGACGCATGAAGTTATCGGTGGAGTTGTCGGTACTCAAGACTTTACCATTCCAGCTGGTGAGGAGGAGTACAGCGTTGTAACGGAGGAAACGCTGACGAATGACCGATCTTTACTGGCCATGTTGCCTCACATGCATCTTCGCGGCAAAGCGTTTAAGTACGAAGCCAAGTATCCCGATGGCACCAGCGAAGTCTTGCTAGATGTGCCAGAGTATGACTTCAACTGGCAGCTTTGGTATGAAGTAGCGGAACCAAAACTTTTGCCAAAAGGAACGGTATTGAAGTGTACCGCGGTTTATGACAACTCTGATGACAATGTCTACAATCCCGACGCGACCATCGACGTCGGCTTTGGAGATCAAACTTGGGAAGAAATGATGTTCGGTTGGTACTCCTATACCATTCCGCACAAAAAGTAGCTTCGGGATTTAGATCCTGAAAACCCGTCGTGCGTTTGCACCGGTTCCAACGCTTTGCCGTAAGAATCGTGGCGAGCGCACTTTTTTTTGTCACGTCAGATCGCCTGAACCGTCGTCTTAGGGCTGAACTTCAGCCAGTTCGATGGATGATCGTGGCAACGTCAATCGGCCGAGCGATCGTTGACGCAATCAACTACAGTGCCATGATTCGCAGCGCGAGATACGGAATCAGATTGAAGACCAGGATCAAGACCTTGTAGTTGGCTAAGTAGTTGAAATAGGACACCTTCAGGGATTCTGATTCCAGACCCATCAAACGCCCGTGAATCGCCAGGATGGGCTTGCGTGCTACCGCCAATGCGATGGAGGCAATGACCAATAACGCAAAGTTTAGCAATGTGCACCAACCCAGAAAGTTGGCAAATTCAGTCGTCGTCATTTCGGATACTCGGTTCTCGTGTAGAAACTTCCACTCGCGTCAGTCGATTATATCCCGCGTGGAGATTCACCGCCTTGGCATCTGCGTACTCCATTGACTTTTGCCCGGGGCGCGTCTCCAGAACCATGACGTGACTGAGAATCTGGTTGTCACGGTGACTCCCACCAGCGTTCAGCAACTCGTTTCAAATCCTTTAGCGGCCGTGGTCGTAACATCCGTTGCAAACGAAGCCTCAGCATTGGAAGCGCCGCAGCGATCGTTGCGGTTCGAAGTACCAGGCAGTCTAGTGATCAAGAGAATTTGAAGAGAACCGGTCGGCTTTGCACGACGGAGCCCACCGTGCACGAGGTCCTCGTCGACCTGTGACCGCTTGAGCGTTTGGCGGATTTGATACCGCCAAAGCGATCCGCGGGCACTCGAGTGCTACGCTAATTTGAGTATGCCATCCATTTTGGATTGACGACCGCTTCTGCTTCCATCAGTCGTACGATTTCGTCGGCAACGTCCTCGCTTAGCTCCAGATGAGTACTGAATCCGACGCAGGATGCATTGATTTCACCAAGTACATAGCGATCTGCGCCGTTCGTCGGATCGGTGTCCAAGATGAAGTCGATGGTCCAAATCAAGGGAAGGTCATAGTTTCCCAATCGTTGTTGGATTACGCGTACGTTCCTGGTCACGATGTTCAACCAGTTCTGGCCATTGATCCGGGCTCTCGTACGAATACTTCGCTCCAGAGAACAACGTGGCGGAAAACGCATCAGGATCGTCGGCTGGCTTTTTGTGAACGATATTGACTACCTTATTCCGCAGCATGAAGACGCGAATTTCACCTTCTTTGATTCGTTCCAAGAACGGCATATCAAGGATCATGCCTCCTTCGCCGTCCAAGTACTGCACGCAGAAGTCGATAAAGTCGCCCAGTGGCATCATTTCAACGTGATTGTCCTTGGCCTCGGTGCACTTCACCTCGGCGCTTAGATCGATCGCTGTCTGCCCGTTCGTCGGTGGATTGGTAGCTTCGACCCGCCAAATTCCCTCCCCGGTTGATCCGCGGTTCTGCTTTGCCACCCGAACTCCATGAGTCAACGAAATCGGAAAATCGGATTTGAAGGTTTCAAAGTCGTAATAGCAACGGACGTCTTGCGGAACGATATCCGTTCCTTTTAATTTTTCGACAGCATTTTTGGCTCCGTAGTTAATCATTGCATCTGGGTGAGGCAAACCGACAACCCCCTGCTTTACCAGCTCACGGAGCATTTGAAAGTAGCCGGACTCGTCACGGAGGTTTCCCGGATTCACTCGGCTAACGTAAGCACCCGCTTGGTCGCAAGTGTGACGATAAATTTCGCCCCGGTCTTCGTCACGATAAAAGATGATTTCGGATGTCCATCCCCGGTTGGTCAACGAGTCGATAATCGGCTTGGAATCTGGTCGGTAACCGTATGGACCTTTGTCCGATCCACCACGGGCCTCGAATATGATGACATGTTGCTTCACTGACGCTGTCTCCCTAAAAGAAATCGTGTTTTACAAATGCAGGATCATCGTTTGCGACCTAGTGATCGGCGGCGAGTGTGCCCAATTTGTGCGCATTCTCACTCTGCTTGACAAGATGGCGCGCAATTGCGCACACCGAACATCAACAAAACTCTTGCTTTGTTCCAAAAATGACATCACGCATCAGCGTTAGAAACTGTTGTACCGTGCTCGCGCATTTATCGAAAATGCGACAATCAGTCGCGACAATAACACTCGATCCGATGCCCGGCGTGAACGCTTGATCGTTTCTATTCCCGTTCGGGGCAAAAAAAATGGCTCGGACACATTGTGCCCGAGCCACCGAGGAGTAGATGACAGAAGATTCTTCGCTTAGTACCGTAGGATGAGGTCCAACTGAACTCGATCTTCGATCACGTCTTTGAATCCGGTCAATGGAAACTCGTAGGCGACACCAGCTTCCAAGTTTCGGCGCGGCTTGAACTTCAAACCAACGTTCTGAGTGACTAGGTTGTTTCCGGCCACGTTGGTAGCAGGCAAGTTGAACAAGTCTTGTCCGCCAACGCCCAGCGGAAGTCCAACAGCGGGATCGGCGTCGCCTGTCCAATGCCACCAAGCGTTCTCGGTGACCGCATAGACGCGATCGGTCAATCGAACGTCCAGGTGATTCGACCAGTGAATCGCGGAAATCTGTGCACCGCTGTCCACAGGGAATCGATACCCGACAGCGCTCAAGATGTGAGCGTCACCATCAGCCAACCGCTGGCCAGCAGTCGCGAAAACGTAAAACTCGCCATCGGCGACGTTTTGCAGTGCCTGCTGGCTTCCCAGCGGGATTTCATAGGTAAAACCGACCGATGCCAAGCGGCCTCGGCGAGTATCGCGGATCAGGTTGTACTTCAGTCCGGCGGTGACATCAGCCCATCCGCTATCCAGCAGATTATTCAAATCACCATTTGTGTTATCGACTATGTAACCATCTTTGACGGCGATCAAACTCAACCGTTCAGACAGGGCCAGACGGAACTGTGCCGCAAAAAGTTGAATGGATCCACCAGCTGCGACGGCCGCTCCGATCGTGTTCGGAACTTGGTGCTGGAGGAAGATTGGCCGCAACTCCGTCAGAGTTCGAGGATCTTCGAAATACACGGGGTTGATCATCGGACTAATGAAGTCGTCAAAGCAACGATCGCTTGGTTTGATCAAGTCACCACAATTGAATCGACTCGCGAGGCGGTCCAGACATCCTGAGTCGCAACAACCCGAGTCGCAACAACCCGAGTCAAAGCACCCCGCATCGCAACAACCGGTATCGCAAGCGTTCAGCTCACAACATGCACCCTGTCCGTGGGCGGGCATCATGTTGGCTCCGCTGAATGTCAGCGAAACCGCAAAGGCGAGAAACAAAAATCTTCTTGTATGAGTCACCAAACTATCCTCCTTCGACCAGAATCAACACGTCATTAGCGGTAGATTGGCGTCGATCAAATCAGCCGTCAAACACCTGCACGTAGAAAAGGGAATCGGACTTTTCGGTTTGGGGGACTAAAGGATATGCCAGAGACTTTGCAACCGTTCGAATAGCTATATCTTTCCACGCAGCTTCGATCCTTTGAGAATCTGTGTGCCGATGTGTCAAATCACGAGCCGATTTGAACCGGCAGTGTGACAGCATCGCACGGATCGTCTTTTCGCGTTGACGTCATAAGGATTTGCGTAGACGATTCCGCAAAGCGATAGAAACTCAAAAACTCCTCGAGCCTCGCTTTAATCCTCACCAGAGGAAATTTTGTACCCGCGGAGAGCAAAGGGTGCTAATGGATCCAGAACATCTCAATCAAATGTTTCACGACTGAATAGATCCGCGGTAGGCACATTGTTGAACTGTGGATTGACAACTCAAAAGAGAATGCGGAGAAGCCTCGTTTAGGATGCTCCCCCGCACTCGATCGCTTACTGACAAGACGCCTCCCTGGTCTCGGTAAGCGATGGCGAATCGAAATCTGTCTGCTTTGGACAAACCGTCGGCGAATTTGGATCACATTCGCACTGATCAATGGAAATCCTCGCAGCCCTCCTGCTACACAGATCCCAATTCGAAACTGCCCTTGGTCGGCCTCACCGACAGAGAACGGACATCACGATCACTGTCAAAGTCCATAGCCATGCCCAGTGAATCATTTCGCGGCTTCGGTCGGTCAGTATCGGAGTGACAATCATCGCAATGTCTCCTTTTTTCGTGTAGAAACAATGCTATTGTTGGGTCGCAATTTGCGTGCCATGACCTAGATCGGCGGCGGAACGACGGACCGTAACGATGGTTCCGACGAGGCAATGCAGATTTCGCACAGTGCGCCAAATGGCACGGTCGCTAGTAACTCATTTAGACGATCGCAGTACGGATTGCCTACGCGTGTTGGCATTGGCATAGTGGATGCATAGCCAGTTCGCAAATTCTGCTTAGAAGAAGAAAGATCGAAAGGGAATAACGATGCTATTGGATGTCGGTGATACGGTGCTGGTTGCGCATCGCAGAATGTTTCAGCATGACGAATCGAGGTTCTTCGTGGGGAAGATGATTGGCAGTGATCACGAACTGCTGAAACTCGAGGGCTACACTTTTGTTCGCGATCTTTCCAGTGGCAAAGTGATTCGAAAAGACGAGTTACGTGTCAAACTGCTGTCGCTCGCCGCACCCGGTTACATCTTTTATCAGATTATGGGTGACGTTAACATTGAGAACCTGGCGATCGCCTGCAATTCGGGAGAGGAAGTGCTTACCGACGGCAAGCGAGATCTAATGAATCTTGCCGAACGGTCGCATAGCGGTCACATTTGACTGCTAATCGCGCGCGGGCAGATGATCCATGTCGCGTAGTGCCGAGCGCGCTGGAAAGAGCCGAGTCGCTCCCTCACCTTGGCGTTGATCGCTTTGTTGCGAATCTCGAACGTAGTCGTGACAACGAATGCAGGTCGCGGTCATACTCAGAAAAGTAAACTCAACACCTGCGCGGTTCCGCTTCCGCGCCAGCAGGTCCAATTCATCACATTGCTTCGCAAAGTCAGAACTATATTTCTCGAATCGCCGGTCGTTATCAAAAGACCACTCTGTTGCGACGCTGATTCGCTTCAGCTCGCGCACCGCTCGCGAAATCGCCTCGAAGTCTTGCCGCACAAGTCCTTCCAGAATCTGTTTTGATCTTTGCAGTTTTGCCCGCATCTGGAGGCCCGAGTCATCGTGAATCAACACCGTCGGAGGCGCTCGAAGCTAGGGGACTGGGCCCAAACGCACGCGACCCAAAAGATGGGCAGCGCGATTACGACGAGCGTCTTGATGGATTTCACCTTTTGGATTCGCATCGGCCCTGTCTCACGTGATGGCGTTCAATTCACCGTCGCTGCGTTTCGCTCGACGGCCACTGCGATGGAATCGGCCTGACGTTGTGGGGACGAACCAGTTCAGCGACTCGGCGTGAGTCGCGGATATAGTCGTGACACTGAATACAAGTGGAAGTCAGCTGCAAGTAGGTAAACTTGCGCCCTCGTGGTTCAATGCATCGGCCTGCGATTCCAGTTGGTTGCATTGGCGCTGAAATTCAACACTAAAGTGTTCGTAGACTTCGTCGCGTTGCCGTGGCCATTCCGTGGCCTTGCTGATGCGTTTCATTTCGCGGGCAGCTCTCGCGATGGAATCGTAATCACGTCGTAGCAAACCCTCCAGCACTTTCTTTGAACTGCTCAGCTTCGCTTGCATCAACACGATCGACTCGCCTGGGATCGGAGTCGTTTTGGTTGAGCCAGCAACTGGGTTGTCTGCCACCGCAGTCAGTAGTGATCCGGTTCCCAACACGGCCATCAATCCAAAAATTGCCAAAGTAAACCGGGGAATCTTTCGATGATTCATTGCGTAAGCCTCGCTCTAGAGTTGCTATAGATCATCGACCGACCGGAACGCTGACTTTCAGGCGAATTTGAATTGAACTTCGATTCCTCGAACATCCAGTTTGTTACCTGTCAGTTTCCCACGCTGTGGGCCTATCCGCACACATGACTCGGCTTCAGGTTAGGAGCGATTGCTGTCCCAAAGTGTGCACTTTACCCAGGTCTTGGCGATGGCATTCAAGCGATGGCTTCAAAACGAACGGGAATGGAATGACAGGAATTTTGCTTGCAATCGATGGATCTGATGATGCCCAAGCGGCGGCCCGGTTTCTTGCCCGCATGCCGTTCCGAGCGTCCATCGACGTCATCGTCCTGACGGTCATTGAGCCCAGCTATCAGACAAGCGATCGCAAGCTGGCCGATTGGCGGCAGGAATGCACCGACGAAGATTGCGCAGTCGGTAGAAACTGCCCATCAAAAAGTCTGTCGCCTCGTCGAACGCGACGGAGCCACTGTCAACCATGAAGTCCGAGCGGGCAAGGTGGGACCAACAATTGTCCAGGTCGCGCAGGAAAACGACACTGACTTGATCGTCTTAGGAGCACGAGGGCGTTCCGCCGTTAGCCGAATTTTGTTGGGCAGTACCAGCGACTATGTGGCAACACATGCGGACTGCAGCGTCCTGGTGGTGCGTCCGAGTGAATCATCTGATAGCGGGCGATCAATGAGTCTTGTGATCGGCTACCAACCGTCGGAACCCTTTAGCTCCGCATTGGATGAATTTAATGATCTTGATTGGGGTAGATCCGCTGAAGTGGATCTACTTTCAGTGACGGAGCATGTCAAAGGCTTTTCTCGCGACAACAGGAACTCGCCAGCGGCGAAACGATTGGCGGCGAAAGTTCGGGGCGCGGTATCACTGGTTCGCAAGTCGGCGCCGCAAGCTCGTACACGATTTTTACAGCATGAACACATCGGCGAAGCGATCGTCGAATTTCTTGAGCAACAAGACGCAGATCTCGTTTATGTTGCCGAGACACCCAAAAGCTTTATCGGCCGTTTGATGCTGGGCAGCGTGTCCCGATTTGTACTGAGACACGCGCCATGCACGGTTTGGATCTCACGCCCGCACCATGGGGATTGATCCCAAGTTCGGTCCCATACTCGTGCCGCCTGGAAGCGATATCCGAATACCAGCGAAACAAAGTTGACCGCTGGCGTTTGCGGTACGGAACACTAGCGACAGCCGGTTCGATTCGGCCTTCGCTTGATCATCGTGATCTCGTTCGCTTGTTCGTTATGCCTGACTTCGTCCATCAGTTGGCGAATCATCAACAGCCCACGACCACTGGCTCGTTCCAAGTTTTCTGGCGCCAGTGGATCCAGTACATCATCGATCGCAAAACCACCCCCCTGATCGCGGACCACACACTCAAATTGCTGATTGGAAACACGGCAGATCACTTCGACCCTACGACCCGAGAAGGGCGATTTGATTCCGACGCTGTTCCGCAATTGCGTCAAATGAACCATCGTCGGATTCACGCAACTCTGAACTGACTTCCAAGTTGCCATGATAGATCGCATTCTTTAAAGCCTCGTTGACCGCCAACCCGATGCGGACCAATTCATTTTCGTCAAATGGCAATAGCCGATTCGCCTTCTCTTGCAAGTACCCAATGATCGGCGCGGCGAGTTCACTGTCGTTATCCAAAACGAATCGTGTTTCGGTGTAATCGAGCACTTCTTCCAAGCGATGCCGATCCCTTCTTGCCGCAACGGATTCCAATACCCTCTGTACGATCGGTACCAGTTGCGTTTCCAGTTGCCGTTTCGGCACATAACCGGATGCTCCATCGTTCAATGCGATGGCCGCAATGTCTTCGCTGCCATGGCCGGTCATGACGATGACGGCAAGGTCGGGATGCAACTGGCGAACCATGTGAAGCAGTTCTAGTCCGCTCATTCCCGGCATGTGCAGATCTGTCACCATGGCCGTTGCATTTGAGCACTCCAAATATTCCAACGCCTTGGTGCCATGATTGACTGAGACGACGTTTACATCGTCCATGCTTTCAAGCAGTTCGCTCGCCAACTGTAGATCGGCAAGGTTGTCATCGACGATCAGGATTGAGTTCATCGGCCTGCGCGTTGAAGGGCGACTAGTATGTCGATTGTGCTAATGATTCCGTGCAGACGATTGTCAGAGTCGAGCACTAATACCCGATGGACGTGGCCGTCAACCATCTTTCCGACCACGGTCATCAATGGCTCGCCAACGGCGACACTTACAAGGTCTGTCGTCATGAATCGTTGCACCGACTGTTCGGAGACGGGCATGATTTTATCACGGAGTTGCTGCAATTTTTCGGAATAAATGCTCTCAGGCCAGACAATACCTGAACTGAAAAAATTGGCTTCCGCCATCTGCTTTTGCTCTGCCAATATCGTTCCTTCGGCACGGATCAGATCACTGATCGCCAGTACGCCGACGCATCGATTGTCCGAGTCCAAAACCGGGGCGCCCGAGATCTGCTCCGTCAGCAGCGTTTCGGCTGCTTCGGACAAAGTATCCGTGGGCGAAAGAGTAACCAAGATCTCCACCATGATCTCACGTGCTTTGGTCTTGTTGGTCCAGTCAGCTAATTTCACGGTTCAGGTCCGCTCCTTTCTTGATGAGGAAAATCTCGATCCACCAGCATTTGTGCGACGAAAGGTCTTCATGCTGCGGCAAGACGAGTCATTATCGCACAATTGTGCCACTGGCGCGTCAGTGAGAGTGTTGGCGGCATTCAGCGACAAAGGGGCTTTGATGCGTTGAATTTCAGCAAGGAATTCGCTTTGACATGGAACGATTCCAAGTAAAAACCTGGCGGTTCTATTGCGACTGGTTCTGCTGTGTGCACCGCCGCACACTTGCGTCAGAGATGGCAACGGCTTCAAAGTGTAGTGTCTGTTTGGGCAATGGCTTGAGTCTGGCGGATGATTCGCCAAACGTGATATCCGATTCGCTTCAAAGCGCGAGCCGCATCGGTATGTTCAATCGCAGTTCGTGTATCGTGTCGGCCTTGCGCCGCGTTTGCAATCTGAGCCTGACGAAGCTCTTTCTCTGTTCGTTTCAATTGCTGGTAGTCGCTGCGTAGTCTAGCAATTTCGTCTTGGTCAATCAGTTCTCCGTTGGCGGCGAATCTGTCCGCGGTTTGGGTCAGCACTTGGGATTGCTGTTCAAGAGCTTGCATGGAACGGATAGCTTTGATCCGATCTGTCTCGCGAATTCGTACAACCAGACGCCGCAAATGATCAAGAATGTGAATGGATGCCTGCATACGAGAAAAGAGTGCGGCACTCTCTGGGCCGACCAGAATACTGCTCAAGTATTGCTGGGTTGATTGAATGGCCTCGTCAACCTGCTGATCTGCTCTCGTGCTCGGCGCATCCGCCCCTCGTAAGGCGCCCGACAAATGCGTGAACACCTGAGCAACCAAGTCTCGCAATGTCGCTTCGACCGCAGACAGTGCCAAATCAGGTGTTTCAAGCAAGCGATTTTCTAGTCGCGCGGTCAGCGGGTTTCCTTGCTCGGGAATCAGACGTCTGACAAGCGCCGCGAATTGTTCCGTAAATGGCAAGACCGCCAAGACACCGACCGTATTGAAGAAGGTATGAAATCCGACCAACGCTATCTCCGGATCTGTACGTACCAACTCTGGCACGACGTATTCCAGCGTTTTCAGATAGGGCGTTAGTAACAGGAAAGCTCCGGTGCCGGTCATCACGTTGTAAATCACATGTGACCAACCCGTGCGTCGCGCCTGAACCGTTCCGCCAACGGATGCCACTAGCGCAGTGACCGTCGTACCAATATCCATCCCGATCACCATCGCGGCTGCTTGGGCCAACGAGGTGCTGCCGACGCTGACGGCCGTTAGTGCCATCGCTACGCCGGCACTAGACGATTGAGTGACGACGGTAATCATGATTCCAATCAGCACAAGCAGTAGTCGCCCAGGCAACGTGTCCGGTGGAAAGGAGGCTGGAGTTATCACATCAGAAAAGGTACTCATACCCTCTTGAAGCGTGGCGATGCCGACGAAAATCAACCCGAATCCAGCAACCGCATTGCCAAGTCCCTGCCAATGCTTGCGGCCGAACAAACGCAGCATTACGCCAACCAAAATCAGCGGCAGCAGGACTTCCCCCAGCTTCAACTTGAAACCGACCAGCGCTACCAACCAGCCGGTAATGGTGGTTCCAATGTTTGCGCCAAACAGAATTCCCAGTGCTTGGGGAAAGGTCAGCAGGCCAGCGCCGACAAAGCCGATCGCCGCGACCGTTGTCGCGCTGGATGATTGAACGACAGCAGTTGAAACGGCCCCAGTGATGGCGCCGGACAGTGGGCTGTGTGTCGATCGAGCCAGAAAGTTTCGTAGTCGATCGTCAGCCATGGCCCGCAAGCCATCTGTCATGATGGCCATCCCCAGCAGGAACAGCCCCAATCCGCCGATCGCTAGCAGGATACCTTCCATAGATCTGATTCAGCCCAGCGGTAAATGTCGCTCACGCTTTAGCGGTAAATGTCGCTCACGCTTTAGCGGTAAATGTCGCTTAGGCTCCAGCGGCATAGGTCGCTTAGCTCAAGCTCATGAATGATTTGAAAATAGAAATGGTGTGGTTCGATTCCGCTCCGGCGTGTGCATGAAACGCTTCAATCAAGATGAGTCTCAGGCAATGGAGGCGATCCTCGTTTGATCAGGATCAACATCAGCACACCAACACTGGCAATCGGACCGCCTTCCAACGCCGTCCAGTACCAGGGCATTGGCGCCGTGAAATCAATGATCAGCAACGCGATACCAATCACGATGTGCAACCAGGCCAGCAACCGCACCATTCGCCAATGGTACTGTATCGTTAGCCCGGTATAGAACATGATCGAACCGTGTACGCCGTACAGCAATGAAGTCAACCGCGCTAGATACGTGGTGATCGGTGCAACCGGAAAAGTACCAAGCCCCAGCCATTGGTGTGTCGTTCGCATCAAGTCAACCGGCAGCAGCATGGCGAGAAAAGCGAGCATCAAAAAGATGCCGGCTAGCATCAAAATCCAACGCAAGATCTGGTATTCAAGACTCAAGGTTGGCTCAATTTTCTAGAATCAGATGTTCATCAGCCCTTGGCGGGTCGTAATCGTATCGGAGCAGCGCCAGCAATTCAAGTTTCCACTGCGTTTCGCTTGATGATGATTCGACTGGTCTTAACCGTTGCGGCGACGGAGAACTCGACGGCTAGATCGCGCTCCGGCAAGGCGGGAATTTCACGGCACGAAGACCGGGCGCAAGCTTCAATCCATCAATTCAACTTAACCAAACCCAGTTCGTTACGACAAAAATCTGCTTTCGACACATTCCATAATGTTCGCCAAATGGGGTTCAGCGACTTCGTAGTAGACTCGGCGACCTTCGCGCTCACTGGTAAAAAAGCCACAGCGCTGCATCAAACGCAAGTGTTCCGAGGCAACATTGTCTGGAATCTCACAATCCTGGGCCAATTCGCCGACGGTGTATCGGCCCTCTAACAACAGCTGAACCATTCGCAGTCTGACCGGATGCGCAAGCGTTCTTAAACACTCGGCCGCAGCGGCGAACGCTTTCGGGCTACCCTGCGGTTTTTCTCTCTTTTTAGTTTTTGCCATGGCGATCCTCTATAGGCTAATATATCGTGATGTAACGATATGTCAACTTTTGCATATCAACCATTTTGATCGAACTGATTCGGCTAGCCCCCCCAACCGCAAATAGCCCATGGGCACGAACTTTGCACCGGTGTGACCACCTGTGTCACTTGGCCGCTTGTGACCTAAAATGGCGCGACCAAATGGACCAGTCCATACAAAACTATGACGTATTCGCACAATCTGTTTCCTAGCTGTTCGCCAGCCGTTTCGCGGCTGCTGTTGGCCGTGATGGTCTGCGCGTTGCTGTTAAAGACGCCGCTGCCGACTCGGCACCAGCACTCCGAATACGGATTGGACGGTCGATTGGTGCAGCACTTGGATCTGCATCACGATGGGCAAGCCAGTAGCAGCGACGAGGCCCATTGGCACTTCCTGGTTCCGCGAGGCCACGGGTCGGACGAAGATCGGCCCGACCACGCGCGCCCCACTGGATGCCGGGCTGTGCTACCTAGCGGCCCCCGGTACGGTTGGAACCGCCGCATCGCTCGATTTGACTGGTCTCGAATTGCCACTAGCTGACCGATTTCTGGCCTCTAACGCAACCTATCTACCGCCGCTTCCCAGTGCGCGGGAACTTGCTGGTCCCGGCCCTTCTTTGCGGCCGGCGGTGCTGCTTGTGCGCGCTTCTTTGCGTCATCCGCTGCTAACAGCGGGCACGAATCTTTCGCCCGGCTAGCCTCCGGAACACCTCGCTACACCGTTGCCGCTGTACGAAGTTTCCGATTGGTTGCGCTGCTCGCGACTCGCTGATGGATTGCCCTTTTACATGGCCAAACATCGGCAGCTGGATTGCCTCGAACCAGAGGGTCCTTTCTACGATTTGAACTTCAATCAACGTCAACTGTCATGAATCGAAATAGCATTGTTAGTCTCTTGGTCGCGGTCATCGCGTTGTTCGGGACGGCTTGGTGGGCATCCGCCTGGTGGACAAATCAAGAATCGAATGAAATCGTCGAAATAGATTCCGAACCCAGCGATCCGGTCAGCACGCTCACCCTGCTCAGCAAAGCCAAAGCATCGAACGCGGGAATTTCGACTCAGCCAGTCATCCGCCAGTCGATGCAGCTGACGCGGACTTTGCCGGGGCGTTTCGTCTACGACGACCGCCAACACGTTGCGGTTCGCGCGGCAACTGATAGCGTGATCGAATCGATGTTTGTCAAACCAGGCGATCAGGTTCGCACCGATCAAAAGATAGCGGTACTTCGTAGCCCGGCAGTCGGGAACGCACGCAGCACCATTCTGCGGCTGCAGGCCGATCTGGAACTTGCCGAGTCAGAACGTCAATGGCAGGCGGGAATTTGCGACGGAGTTGAGAAATTAGTGGCCGCCATTCGGGCCGGCAAACAGGTCGAAGACATCGAACAGCTGATCGGCGATGCACCCTTGGGCAGTTACCGGGGGCAGCTGTTGACCCTCTATAGCAAGTCTAGATTGGCAACCAGGCTGTCGGCCTCGATCGCCGAAGTGTCTGACGCCGTAAGCCGCCGGATCGTTCGCGAACGGGAAAGCGACCAACAGCAAACCAAGGCGGAACTAGAAGCGGTACTGGAGCAAGCATTGTTCGAATCAAGGCAGGCTTGCAAGGCGGCGACGGCGAGTGCTGATGCTGCTAGGCGCAGCCTGATCGTCGCTCGCCAGTCGCTGGGAACGCTGTTGGGAACCACCAAGATCGATGCCGCCGAAACGCGTGTATCGCCCAATGAAACGGACCTCGCCAGATTGGAGCTTCGTTCGCCCCTGGAAGGAACCGTCGAACGCAAATTCTATTCGGTGACCGAGCGTGTGAGTGAAGGCGCCGAACTATTCATCATCGCTGACACAAGTCGACTGTGGGTGGAAGCGGATGTCCGAAGCCGGGACTGGAACGCGATGAGTGTCCGCCCTGGTGACGCGGTCAGCATCACGACTCATGCCGACCCTGACATCAAGCTGGTCGGAAAAATTTACTATGTTGGCCGCGAAGTTGATCCGGCTTCGGGAGCGGTTCCGCTGGTCGCCGAAGTCACCAATCCAGAGAATCGGTATCGACCAGGGCTCTTTGCTCGCGTCGAAGTTGCGGTCGATCAGCTCTCCAATGTCATCGCTGTTCCCGAATCAGCCATCGTTGATCTCGAGGGAGAGACTTGCGTGTTTGTCGCCCAGGACGGTGGTTACCAGCGACAAGTCATTCAAACCGGACGTCGATCCGGAGACCTGGTTGAAGTCACTGCCGGATTGGAAGTCGGACAGCAACTCGTGACTACGGGGGCGTTTGTCTTGAAAAGCGAGCTCCTACTGGAAGGGGAGGAATAGCTGATGCTAAAACGCCTGATCGAATTTTCGTTATCGAATCGCTTTCTAGTGATCGTTGCAACTTTGTTGATCGCCGGTGCCGGGGTCCGATCGGCATTGCTGCTGCCCATCGATGCTGTTCCCGATTTGACCAACACTCAGGTCACCGTCATCACCAACGCGGGTTCGCTGCCGCCCGTTGAAGTCGAACGCCAAGTGACCTATCCCATCGAGCGTGCGATGGCTGGTTTGCCAAACCTGGAAGAGGTGCGGAGCGTTTCGAAATTCGGACTATCGGTGATCACGATCGTGTTCGCCGAAGGGACGGACGTTTACTTTGCAAACCAACAAGTCGCGCAGCGCCTGACCAGCGCCGAATCGCTGATCCCTAGTGGATATGGACCTCCCGAACTGGGACCGATGACCACGGCGTTGGGTGAGATTTTGCAGTTCGAGGTCAAGAGTGATCGGATGTCGCCGATGGAGTTGCGATCGCTGTTGGAATGGGAGATAGCGCCGCGGATGCGGGAGGTCGCCGGCGTGACCGAAATCAACACGATGGGTGGCTTCTACAAAACCTACGAAGTGCGTCCCGATCCCGATCGCTTGGCGGCCTACGACCTTTCGCTTAGCGACCTGTATCAGCGGATCGAGGCCAGCAACGCCAATGCGGGGGGCGGCTATGTCGTCCACCACGACGAACAACGCTTCATTCGTGGCCAAGCCTTGCTGACCGGAATCGAGGACATTCGCAACATTGTGATCGAGCGCACGAATCAGGGATCGCCTTTGCTGATTGCTGATGTGGCAGAAGTTTGCGTAGCACCGATGCCACGACAAGGCGCGGTCAGCCGTGACGGACGCGGCGAGGCGGTCACGGCGATGGTGATGATGCGAATCGGCGAAAACTCCCGTGAAGTCGTCGCGAGTGCCAAGGAACGGCTGGACGAAATTCGTTCCACACTTTCCTCGGACGTCGAACTGGAAGTGATCTACGACCGTGAAAGTTTGATCGGTCGAACGCTGGACACCGTGGTGCACAACCTGGTCGAAGGTGGCGTATTGGTCGCCATCGTCTTGCTCGTGATGTTGGGCAGCTTCCGCGCTGGCCTGATCGTCGCACTCGCCATTCCGTTGTCGATGTTGTTTGCGTCTAACATGATGCTGGCGTTGGGGATCTCTGCCAGCCTGATGAGTCTGGGGGCCATCGACTTTGGACTGATTGTCGACTCCTCGGTGATCATGGTCGAAAATTGTGTGCGAAGACTTGCCAAACACAAGGACGGGGTCAGTCGTCTAGCCGTGATCCGGGACGCCGCGATCGAAGTTCGTGGACCGACCATGTTTGGGGAATTGATTATCGCGGTCGTCTATGTTCCGGTGCTGTTGCTGCAGGGGACCGAAGGCAAGTTGTTTCGACCAATGGCGCTCACCGTACTGTTCGCACTGCTTGGTTCGCTGATTCTATCGATGACACTGATGCCGGCATTGGCATCCATGTTCCTGCCGAAGCAGCCAAAAGAAAAGGAAGTTTGGCTGCTGCGAATGCTCAAACGTCTCTACCTTCCCGCCGTACGGACGACCGTGGCGGCACCCCTGGCGACGGCGTCGATCGCGTTTTGCGTGTTTGCCATCAGCATTCCGATAGCGTTGGGATTGGGCGCTGAATTCATGCCACGACTCAACGAAGGTGATTTGCTGGTCGAAGCCGTTCGGTTGCCCAGCGCATCCTTAGAAGGGGCGGAACAGATGGCAAAGTTGGTCGAGACTGAATTGCTAAAGTTGCCCGAAATCAAGACAGTCTTTACCAAGACCGGTCGCCCGGAGATTGCCAACGATGTGATGGGAGTGCATCAATCCGATGTCTGGGTGATGCTAAATCGCCCCGATGAGTGGCCCAGGCCAAAAACACGAGAAGAACTGATCGGCGAAATGGAAGCGATCTTGACGGACAAAGTGCCTGGGGTTGCTTTCGGATTTACCCAGCCGATTGAAATGCGAGTCGATGAATTGGTAGCCGGGGTCAAAGCGGATGTCGCGATTCTGATTTTCGGTGAAAACCTTGAGACTTTGGCAGCCACGGCGAAGCAAATCGAACGCGTGTTGCGTGATATTCCAGGGGCCGCCGATGTCAAAGCCGATATCCAGTCAACGTTAGAGACGTTGACGATCGAGCCGCGCCGCGAAGCTCTAGCGCGGTATGGGATTGATGCTGCGCAGGTGATGGATGTCGTATCAGCGCTCGGCGGACACCCCGTCGGTGATGTACTTCAAGGCCAAGCCAGGTTTCCCATTCGCGTGCGACTTCCGATGGACTGGCGCGACGACATATCGAAGCTGTATCAATTGCCCGTCGCCGAAGCCGGGGGCAAGCCGGTACCTCTTTCCGAACTTGCCGATATCCGTCTAGAACAAACACCGCCCACAGTCGAACATGAAAACGGTCGTCGCCGAACTTTTGTTTCGGCGAATGTACGAGGCCGGGACGTGGCAACATTCGTCGCGGAAGCGCAACGAACCGTTGCGCAGAAAATCGATCTGCCACCCAACTATGAATTGAAGTGGGGTGGCGATTTCGAAAGTCTACAATCTGCCAGTCGCAGGCTTGCCTTGATCACGCCGATCGTGTTGTTAGTGATCTTCCTTCTATTGCACACCAGTTTTGGTTCGGTCCGATTGGCGGCGCTCATATTTCTGTGTGTGCCGATGGCGGCCAGTGGTGGGATCTTTGCGTTGCTGATACGCGACATGCCTTTCAGTATCGCTGCCGGTGTCGGTTTCATTGCACTGTTCGGGGTCGCTGTGTTGAACGGATTGGTGTGGGTCAGCGAGGCAGAGAATCACCGCAAGGCCGGCCAGGATGCAACCACATCTGCATTGGAAGCCGCCAATGATCGACTTCGACCAGTGTTGATGACGGCGCTTGTTGCCAGCCTAGGTTTCTTGCCGATGGCAACGTCCGTCAGCGACGGAGCAGAGATCCAACGTCCATTGGCGACGGTCGTAATCGGCGGCTTGATCACCAGCACCTTGCTGACCTGTTTGGTGATTCCGTCGTTGTATCCCTTCTTTAGTGGTAAGCAACGCTTTGCTGAGCGGCAACGGACGTAAGCGTTGGGTTTTGGCATCGGGTTTGCACGATTTACGCGTGAAAACATTCAATTCCCGTGGGAGCGCTAGCGATGAAGAAGATCATTCTTGCCGTAGACGGTTCGACTTTTTCGATTCAGGCCGCGCGATTTTTGGCTCGACTTCCCCATCCTGAGCCTTTGGAGATCATTGTCTTGTCGGTCGCCGAAGTGCCGCCGCATACCCGTGACTATCCAACCGGACCGTGGCTACAAGAGTCGTTGGAACGAGCCAGAGCGGCTGCCGAAGATCGTTTTGCCGAGCTTGAAGAGATCTTTCAAGGTGCCAATGTGACGGTGACCAATGAGCTAAGGGAAGGCCACCTTGGGGAGACCATTGTCAAATTCGCGCGGGAGCAAAATGCGGACTTCGTGGTTCTGGGTGCTCGCGGGCATTCACGAGTCAGTCGGATATTGTTGGGAAGCACCAGTGATTATGTGGCGACACATGCGCCGTGCAGCGTGCTAGTGGTACGCCCAAGAGGTCCGAATCGAGACGACGCACCGTTACGGATTGCGGTGGCGTACGAGGCAGCCGATTCGGCCGATGACGCAATCAAGGAGTTTGGTCAGTTTCTGTGGGGACCCGAAGTGGAAGTCGATGTGGTAACGGTCGCTTCGTATCTATTTGGATTCTTTACGGAATTCGAAAACGACCCGCTGTCGGTAAAGCGTCTCACCGAAAGACTGCAAACCGTAGCCGACAAAGTCAAAGATATTGCGCCGGAAGTTAAGCCGCGATTGATCGAAAGTGAGCATATTGGCGAGGGCTTGGTGAACTATGTCGCCGATCGCCAGACGGACTTGATCGTCTTGGGTGAAACGCCGCGAGGGACGGTCGGACGTGTGCTGTTGGGTAGCGTCTCCAGATATGTCTTGCGACACGCACCCTGCAGCGTTTGGATCGCCCGTAATCGCGCATACGCGCCAGATTCAAATCGAAAGGTTTGGAAATGCGCGCACAAGCCGTTGCCTTGGGTTGAGTGTGCAAATTGGCGCGCTTTTGAGCAGGTTCCGCACAGGTCACCAGGTCTGTCGGCAATTGATATGAGTCAATCGCGTCCAGCGGGTGAGGCACAGTGTCTCACCGGCACCCTTCATCCCGGAATTTACGGGGAATTTCGCCTGCAGTCGAAAGCGGGAAGCGGGGTTCAAAGGGATTTTCGGCATGGTAACTGCTGAACAGTGGCCGCATCGTTGCCAGACAACTAGATCCCCACAAATCAACTGCGTGACAAGCATGGTAATTCGGCAAGCCCATCAGTGGTGTCTTCGATACATCAAGTCGCTGTTCTACACTCCCGAGCTGGTTGTTGGCTACGAATCGGCCTGCAAATCGATCAAGGGAGCGCGAGAGCAGAACCAAGACCGCTGTTACAGCAATGACGTGCGCAAACTTTACTTGGTTGCGGATGGTCTGGGCGGCTACAAGGGGGGGGCACTTGCCAGTCAAATCGCCATCGAAACGATTCCCGACGTGATGCAGGATGCGATCAATCCTAGCTTGCTATCCGATGATCAACATTTGCAGACTCTCCAAGCCGCCATTGATTCGGCGTGCTTTGAAATGTCCAAAATTGCCCGGGAACACGAGGGCTATAGCCGCATGGGCTGTACATTGGCAGCCGCCTTTGTTGTTGGAGACTCGCTCTATTACGCCAATGTCGGTGACTGTCGCGTCTATCTGTTGCGAAACGACCGGTTGATTCAACTGACACGTGACGAAACGATGGTCCAGAATTTGGTCGCGGCCAAGATCTTAACGGAATCGCAAGCCAAGACGCACAGACTGCGGCACATCGTCACAAACAGTGTCAGCGCTCAGGGACTTCAACACGCTTTTGGTTTGGATAAGACCCGGCTCGATCCGGATGATACGGTTCTATTGACCTCCGATGGATTGATCAATGAACTATCGGATGACGAGATTTCGGAAGTCTTGCGAGAGAGTGATCATTCGCAATCCTGCGTTGACAAACTGATTGATCTCGCGATCCAACGCAACGCTTCTGATAATGTTTCTTGTGTTGTCTTCCGTCCTACGTCAAAACCGATATCATCGGTGGAAAATGTCGTGACCCGAGACGATGCAGCCCAGCCCGTCCAGGTCTAGCTCGCCCAGGCGAGTACGTATTCAATTCGCTAAACACTGATCGGCAACTACACAAAAATGGATACACCCGCGCCAGGCACGGAAGCGACATCGGCGTCGCCCGGCCCTTCAGAGTTCGCCAGCTCCACAGGTGAATTAGAGCATTTCACCTACGATGATCAAATTGTTCGCATGTTCGTTGCGGCGACGATCGTCTGGGGACTGGTTGGCACGCTAGCCGGATTGATTGTGGCCATTCTGTTGGTCGCTCCATCGCTGACGGAAGGTTTGCCTTGGCTGTCGTTTGGTCGGTTGCGGCCGTTGCATACCAATGCGGCGATCTTTGCTTTTGCCGGCAACGCGATTTTTGCGGCGGTCTACTACAGCACGCAGCGGCTGTGCAAAGCCAGGATGTGGAGTGACACGCTCAGTCGACTGCACTTTTGGGGTTGGCAGCTGATCATCGTGGCGGCGGCGATCACGCTTCCGCTGGGGATCACGCAGAGCCGCGAGTATGCCGAACTGGAGTGGCCGATCGATATTCTGATTGCGGTCGTTTGGTTGTTCATCTTCGGCGGCAACTTCTTGATGACGTTGATCAATCGTCGCGAACGGCACATGTATGTCGCGTTGTGGTTTTACATCGCCACGATCGTGACCGTGGCCGTGCTGCACGTTTTCAACAACCTGGTCGTCCCGGCGGGATTGTTCAAGGGCTACAGCGTCTACGCGGGTGTCCAAGACGCATTCATGCAGTGGTGGTACGGGCACAATGCGGTTGCGTTTTTCTTGACGACGCCGTTCCTGGGATTGATGTACTACTTTCTGCCCAAGGCGGCCGAGCGTCCGGTCTTCAGTTACCGGCTGAGCATCATTCACTTTTGGTCGTTGGTCTTCATCTACATTTGGGCCGGTCCGCATCATTTGCACTACACCGCACTGCCGGAATGGGCCAGCACGTTGGGCATGCTGTTCAGCTTGATGCTGTGGATGCCCAGCTGGGGCGGAATGATCAATGGACTGCTGACCTTGCGTGGTGCTTGGCACAAAGTCGCGGCCGATCCGGTTCTGAAGTTCTTCGTTGTCGGCGTGACTTTCTACGGCATGAGCACCTTCGAAGGACCGATGCTGTCGATCAAGTCGGTCAACGCGCTTAGCCACTACACCGACTGGACGATCGCTCATGTGCACTCGGGCGCACTGGGCTGGAACGGGTTCATGGTCGTTCGGCATGGTGTATTGGCTGCTGCCGCGTTTGTTCCAAACCAAGATCTGGAGCAAAAGCTGGTGAGCTTGCACTTTTGGACCGGCACGATCGGCATTTTGCTGTACATCATTCCGATCTATGCCGCTGGCCTGATGCAAGGCCTGATGTGGCGAGCAATGGATGACACCGGACACCTGACGTACCCCGACTTCATTGAAACGATTCAGTCGATCGTTCCGCTGTGGTGGCTGCGAGTTGTCGGCGGACTGTTGTACGTCGGTGGTGTGGTGATGCTGTGCATCAATGCTTTGATGACCTGGATGGGACGGCCGGCAACCTACGAAGTACCGGTTCACTCGGCGCCGCGTTGGTGAAGGACTTGTCGTACGATCCAGTCCGCCGAAAAGTGATTTGGAAGATGCACCGGTTTCTGGACTTCGGCAAGAAGCTGGATGTCTGGGCAAAGATGGATTGGCATCGCCGCTGGGAACGTTTGCCGGTGAAGTTCACGGTGCTGACGACGGCGGCCGTGGTGGTCGCCACGCTGTTCGAATTGGTTCCGACCTTCCTGATTCGCTCCAACGTGCCGACGATTGCCACGGTCAAACCCTACACGCCGTTGGAACTGGCCGGGCGACACATCTATGTTTCCGAAGGCTGCTACAACTGCCATTCGCAGATGATTCGCCCGATCGTTGCCGAGACGAAACGCTATGGCGAATACAGCAAGCCAGGCGAATTCATCTACGACCGCCCGTTTCAGTGGGGCAGCCGACGGATCGGTCCCGACTTGGCCCGCGAAGGTGGTCGTCAAAGTAGCTTTTGGCACTGGACGCACTTTGAAAATCCAGCAGTCGTTTCGCCGGGTTCGGTGATGCCAAGTTATCAGCACTTGCTGGACAGCGAGATGAACTTCGACGCGATCGCCCCGCATGTCGCGCAGCGGCTTTCTTGGCGGCACCCTACACCGATGAAGAAATCGAGAACTCGCAGAAATCGCTTACAAGCAGGCCGAAAGTATTGCCGCGGAAATCGTCGCTCAAGGGCGGCCCGCCGAACACGTTCGAAACACAAGCGGTCGCGTTGATCGCGTACCTGCAACGCGTCGGTACCGATTTGTTCCGCACGGAAGAGCCCGAACAGGCAGGATTGAACAGGCACCAGAACAGCAACCCGAAGCTGAAACATCGACGAGAGGTTGCGGTCTCCGCCGCACCTTAAAGGAAAGCCATGATCAAAGACCTATGACTTCACTGGACTACTCCGATTTTGCTGAGTTTGCACTGGCGCTGTTTGTAGCCGCTTTTGCTGCCATCGTTTTTGGCACGCTTGCGACTCAGCCGTGAGGCGACCGCAGCGTTTCGCCTCGATTCCGTTAAGCGACAAAGTGGAGGATCCGCGCAGTGAGTGATGCACCAAAAACCGACCATGCCTATGACGGCATCGAAGAATACGACAATCCATTGCCACCATGGTGGAAGTGGTTGTTCGCCGCCAGCATCGCCTTCGCTCCGTTCTACTGGATGTACTATCACGGTGGCGCCACGGGGCGTTCGGTCGAAGACCAGTATGGCGTTGCCTTGGCAGCCAACACGCGATTACAGTTCGCCGAGATCGGCGATTTGAAACCTGATGCCGAGACGATCACGAAGTTCATGGCCAAACCGAGTTGGGTGAAAGTCGGCGCAATCGGTTTTCAAAGCCAATTGCATTTCCTGTCACGGACGCGATGGGGAAGGCAAAGTCGGGCCGAATCTGACCGACGATAGTTTACAAGAACGTCGTCAAGATCGAAGACATCGCCCGCGTCATCAACGAAGGCGCCGGAGCGGGGCGATGCCAAAGTGGTCCAACCGCTTGCACCCCAACGAAGTCGTGTTGGTTTCCGCCTACGTGGCCTCGCTGCGCGGAACCAATGTACGAGAGACGGGAAAGCGGCCGAAGGCAAAACAGATCGCCCCCTGGCCCGACCCACCACCAGAGGAACGCAGACTGCGGACGAGGCGAAGCGCAGACAGAGTAGTCACGAGCTCCGGTGCCAGCCGGAGCACGTGAACCAAAGCACCATGAATAGCTCATCATCACCACCGCCACTTCTTGACGCCCCAGAGCATGTGCTTAGCACGTTGGAACACGACGGTAGCCGTCGCTGGCTGCAGCCACGTCTGTCGACAGGGTTCCTGGTGGAAACAGCGTCGCGTCGTCGCCTACGCATTGATGATCGTATTCGTCGCGATCCCTCATCTGCGGATCGGCGGGAAACCGTTGATTCTGCTGGACATCGCAGCCCGTCAGTTCACGATTTTTGGACGCACGTTCCTGCCCAACGATACGCTGGTGCTGGCACTTGTTCATGTTGACGGTGTTTGTGTCGATCGTGCTGGTCACGGCGATCGCCGGACGTGCTTGGTGCGGATGGGCGTGTCCGCAAACGGTCTACATGGAATTCTTGTTTCGACCCATCGATCGCTTGTTCGAAGGCACGACAGGGAAGGGTGGCAAGCCTCGCCACGCCATGTCTGGCATTCAGGCATGTCGGCAGGTTTCTTGTCTATCTTGCCCTGAGCATGTTTTTGGCGCACACGTTTCTTGGCCTACTTTGTCGGCACCGATCGACTGTCCGAGTGGATCCGCAGTTCGCCGATTGAACACCCAACGGCCTTCTTGGTGATGGCGGCGACAACTGGCCTGATGCTGTTTGACTTTCTGTTTTTCCGCGAACAGATGTGTACGATCGCCTGTCCCTATGGTCGCTTTCAATCGGTGATGCTTGACCGCCAATCGTTGATCGTCGGCTACGATCACACTCGTGGCGAACCGCGAAAGAAAGGCAAGCGTATTGGCTGGCGAAAACGCCGGCGATTGTGTTGATTGCCATCAGTGTGTGGTCGTTTGTCCGACCGGAATCGATATTCGCCAGGACTGCAGATGGAGTGCATCAACTGCACTCAATGCATCGATGCCTGTGACAACGTGATGGATCGAGTTGGTTTGCCGCGGGGTTGATTCGCTTCAGTTCACAAGACGGCCTGGCAGGCAAAGTAAACAAATTGGTCCGCCCGCGTACGCTGATCTATCCTTTGATTTTGGCGGTCGTTGTGGGCGGATTGGCCTTCGCGGTCAATGAAAAATCAGGATTCGATTCCCGCGTCATTCGCGGCAAAGGATCCCCCTTCACCATCGTTGCGGGCGGACAAGTATCCAATTCGATCAGTCTGCGGTTGGTCAATCGCACAGATGTCGATCAACTGTATAGCATTCAGATTGTCTCGCCTGAGTCGGTGAAGCTGGAGGTGATCGACAAAGACGCGTTGTTGTTGACGTCAGGAGAATCGGTTCTGGTTCCGATGGAGATCCGTTTTCCGAGCGGACTGACCTCCGGCAACGGACAGTCTTCGATTGAGATGCGAGTGGCAGATCAAAATGGTAATGAGCGTACCGTGAATTTTCGTGTCCTTGGACCCAGGTAACCGGCCGATGATAGATTCAGAAGTGATAGCGGAACGAAAGGCGAAACGGTTTTGGGTTTCGCTCGTTGTCGTCTTACTGGGGATTCAGCTGGTGATTGGATTCGTAGCGATTCGATTGGCCACCGGCGATCAATCCGCCACGGTTGTTCCCAACTACCATCAGGCTGCGTTGAATTGGGACGAAACCAAGAAATCGCTTCAGGCGGCCAAACGTAACGGCTGGACCTTGACGCTAACCGCATCCGACGTTGCCGATGGTCGAGGCTTGCGGGCTGTCGAATTGGTGGTCTTGGACGCAGGGCAGCAGACGGTTGATGCATTGTCGGTGAACGGTTTCGTTTACCATCACGCTTTGGCATCCGACGTACGGCCAATTGAGTTTCGATCGATTGGCGAAGGACGTTATCTGGCGATGGCACCGATGAGTCGCAAGGGACTGTGGCAAGTTGATTTGTCGATTGAAGGCGCCACAGAGCTGATGACTTTGTCCGAATCGGTCGATGCGAGCTAGCCATGTTTATCTTCCTGACCGCTGTGCTGACCGCTAGCCTGCTGGGAAGCATGCACTGCGTTGGCATGTGTGGCCCGTTGGCGATTTTCGCAAGTGGCGCCGGCGAAGCTGTACCTCGGCGACAAGTAATCACATCGACCGCGCTCTACCACCTTGGACGCTTGACTACCTATGCGATCGCCGGAGTCATTGCCGGAGCGATTGGCAGTCTGGTGGATGCCGGCGGCCAAACTTTAGGTTTCCAATTGGCCGCGGCCCGAGTCGTTGGAACCATCATGATCGTGATTGGGGTCGCAAAAATCGCTCAACCTTGGATCGGACATTTGCGACCGGCGAAAGACCTTCGCCCTTCTTTGGTCGGCGGCTGGTTGGTCAAGCTACGGCCAGTGATCTTCCGATTGCCCCCATCGGCCCGCGCACTGGTGACGGGGTTGCTAACCACGCTACTGCCTTGTGGATGGCTCTATCTATTTGCGTTGATTGCCGCTGGGACAGGCAGCGTCTGGTTGGGACCGCTGGTCATGTTTGCATTCTGGCTGGGGACAGTCCCTGCACTTACGGCCTTGGTCACAGGCACGGTTGCACTTTCGACGCGCTTCAAAACCGCCATCCCAACGGCCGCTTCGGTGCTGCTGATCTTTGCCGGATTTTTCACCGCCTCTGGACGCGGTTTTGCGAATCTCCATTCGCTGGGAGAAATTCGACAGGCCAGCGAGTTTGTTTCACCGGTGCAGGCGACGCAGGAATTGGACCAGATTCTAAGTACACCACTTCCTTGTTGCGTTGATTCCGTAGAGGAATGATTCAGACACAAACTCAACCATGCATTCATTGTGGCGAGCCGAGTGATGGCGGTCAGGAACCTGCGTTCTGTTGCAATGGATGTCGCGTCGCCTACGAATTGATCCATGGCTGGGGACTGGATGATTATTACCAGCTCCGTGACGCGCGGACGAGTGTGGTCGGTGCCAAATCGGTCGGAACAGGACTCGCGTTACGACGCGTTCGACAACAATGCCTTTCTCGGCCGCTCGGCACCCGCAATTCAAACCGACGGGATGATGTCAGCTGAGCTTGCGATTCAAGGTTTACACTGCGCTGCCTGTGTTTGGCTAATCGAAAACGCCTCCTCGCGGACCGTTGGCTGGACATTGGCTCGGGTCAGAATGGTGGATCATACGATTCGCGTTCTGTTTGATCCCAACCTGGTTCGGCTAAGCCAGATTGCTAGACTTCTTGGCCGTCTTGGGTACGAGCTTGTTCCACTTACGGAACAGCCTGACGCCCATACACACCGAGAGAGCCGACGCTTGCTGACGCAGATCGCAATCGCAGGTTTCTGTGCCGCTAATGCGATGTGGATCGCCATCGCATTGTATGCGGGCGACGCATCCGGAGTTTTGGCCAGTCATCGCGACTTTCTCAGACTTTTCGGTACCGGGCTTGGCGTGGTTGCGGTCGTCTTTCCCGGCCGAACGTTCTTTACTGGGCGCTGCGCGTCATTGCGAACGCGGACACCGCACATGGATTTGCCAGTCGCACTCGGTCTGTCCGTCGGAACAGTGATCGGAACGCTGAACGCCTTAACGGGAGCGGGCGATGTCTACTTCGACTCACTCGCCGTCCTGGTGTTCCTGCTCTTGATTGGCCGCTGGATTCAGTTTCGCCAGCAACATCGAGCCGCTAAGTCGGTCGATTTGTTGCTGCGGATTACACCCAGGCATGCTCATCTGAAAACGGGTTCGGATCGTTACGAATTGGTCATGGCCGAGACGCTGAAACCAGGCGACATCGTACGTGTCGCTCCTGGCGAGAGCATTCCGGCCGATGGATCGATCGAGCGTGGGCAATCCTTGATCGACCGGTCGTTGTTGACCGGGGAAAGTGAGCCCGTGTTTGCAGCCGAGGGCGAAGATGTCTGTGCTGGAACGCTTAACCTGCAACGAAATATCGATGTACGTGTGGGTGCGATCGGACAGGAGAGCCGAATCGGCCAAGTGATGAAATCGGTCGAAGAGGCAATGGCCACCAAAACACCAATTGTGCAATTGGCGGATCGTGTGGGTGGAGTTTTTGTCGTCGTTGTAACTTTGCTGGCGGTGTTGACGTTCCTCGCCTGGCTGAGCGCAGGCTGGACTATCGCCGCTTCCCACGCAACATCACTCTTGATCGTCGCCTGCCCGTGCGCTCTAGCCTTGGCCACTCCGCTAGCAGTCGCGGTTTCGCTGGGGCGAGCGGCAAACAATCGGATTCTGGTTCGTGACGGAAACGCCTTTCAACAGCTCGCCAAGCCGGGTCGAATTTGGTTTGACAAGACGGGCACGCTAACGGCCGGTCGTGTCGCCGCCGAATATGTCTGTGGCTCAGTCGATGCGATTCACAGCGCCGCGGTTATCGAACGCGAGGTTTGTCATCCGATCGCTGATGCGATCATGCAACTTGCCGGAGCTCCAATCAGCGAACAGCCAACCGCATCGACGTTGGTTGAATTTGGAGGCGTGATTGGCAGTGCCGCCGGAAAAGAGGTCGCCGTTGGGAAGCTGGACTACATGCGGTCGAAAGATTTCCAAGTTGATGAATGGATTGTCAATTCCGTCAATCGACTCACCAGCGAGGGTTCGAGTCCGATTCTGATTGCACTCGATGGCATTGTTGTCACGGTGCTAAGGATTTCTGACTCACTGAAGCCGAACAGCGCTGTCACGGTTAGCAAGCTTCAAAAACAGGGCTGGGATGTTGGCATCTTATCGGGCGATTTGCCAGAGACGGTTGCTCGGATCGCTGGACAATTGGGAATCCGACCACAAGATGCAATCGGCGGTCTGTCGCCGGAGAATAAACTTCAAATCGTTCGCGAACATGGTGACCAGACCGTGGTGATGGTTGGCGATGGTGCCAATGATGCTGCCGCACTGGCTGCGGCAGACGTCGGTATTGCCGTGCGTGGCGGAGCGGAAGTTAGCTTACAGGCGGCGCCGGTCTTCGTATCCTCGGGCGATTTGCAAAGTATCACCGATCTAACCGACGGATCGCGACGTACCATGTGGCTCATTGGAACCGCGTTCGCCGTTTCGCTAAGCTACAACATTCTTGCTGTTGGATTGGCAATGGCCGGACTGATTACTCCTTTGATTGCCGCGGTGCTAATGCCGATCAGTTCCGTTTCTGTATTGTCGATGACTCTAGCCTGGCCGACCTTTCGGGAGTCTACCGGATGAGCGTACTATACATTGCGCTGCCGATCGCCTTGATGTTGGGAGCAGCCGGATTGTTCGCTTGCATCTACTGTATACGTGGCGGTCAATACGACGACTTGGATACACCGGCAATGCGAATTTTGGTGGACGAGAACAGTACCGACCGAAATGACCAGCAGGAAGCAGGATCCGGGCAGTGAACCGGACTCATTGGTCTCCCACAGACAGTTGCGCGAACGGTCCTGACTGCTGTTACAATGTCCGATGGGTTTAATCGCAGGCATCTCAGCTGGCTCACTTTGCCACGTCGCTTCATGACGGTGTTGGATCATAGTGTTTGATCAGAGTGTTTGATCACTGATCAGCGCCACAGGATTTGCGAGAATTGTTTGCAGCGGTATTGGCTGGATTTTCAGTCCAGCTAGGATCGCTGGCCCCTGAATCACGGCGTGACCGTACGGCTTTGTCTGACACGCGGGCAAGTGTGCGTATCTGCTCGGTTCGCGAACGTCCGCCATTGCGGGTACTCTGTTACTTCAACTTCACCCTAACAATGGAACTCCGCCAGCTCATGACGAAAGAAGCCAATTCATCAGCCGCATCAACCAATGGAAAGGTGAGGGCAAAGAAATCAAATCGTCAGAACGGAGTTGGCAAACGAAAGAAGGTAAAGAAAGTTCGGCAGGCGGTCGCCGGTGACGTTTCGCCCTCTCTGGAACCAGAAGCATTGGAGGAATATGTCATTGAGGAGTCGGTCAACGCGGCGCAGCAGTCGAAGATCACCGCGGTTCGCGACATCATTGAAAAGACTCCTCCGCACGACATTCAAACGTTGGCACGAACATTAGAGGTGATCATTCGTGGCGCTTCGCCGGAAGATGCAACGATCCTCAGAAACGCGCTGTTGAAAAAGTCTAGCTCCGGTCACGGGCGACGCCATAGTGGCCCCGATGAACAGTTGTCAGAAGATTGGCGAGACGGTGGCTATCCGTATCGCAATCTAATGTCGCGAAAGAATTATGAAAAACAGAAGTACCGACTCCAAGTCGAACTGCTAAAGCTACAAGCATGGGTGAAGGAGTCTCAATCAAAATTGGTGATATTGTTCGAAGGTCGTGATGCGGCTGGCAAGGGAGGCACCATCAAGCGATTCATGGAACATGTAAATCCACGTGGTTCCCGAGTCGTGGCGTTGGAGAAGCCGAACGAGATTGAATCCGGACAATGGTACTTCCAACGCTACGTCCAACATTTGCCGACCGCGGGCGAGATCGTGTTGTTTGATCGCTCGTGGTACAACCGCGCCGGTGTCGAACGAGTGATGGGATTCTGTTCCCAGGATGAATATGCCGAGTTCATGCGACAGGTCCCAGAATTTGAACGGAATCTGGTTCGCAGCGGCGTTCATCTGATCAAGTTTTGGTTCTCGGTCAGTCGTGAAGAGCAGCGCAGGCGATTCAAAGAACGCCGGGCACATCCACTCAAACAATGGAAACTGTCGCCGATCGATTTGGCTTCTCTGGATAAGTGGGACGAATACACTCGTTCCAAAGAAGCGATGTTCTTCTATTCCGATACACATGATGCGCCATGGACTGTCGTAAAATCTGATTGCAAGAAGCGGGCTCGGCTGAATGCGATGCGATACGTGCTGCACACGATCCCCTACGCCAACAAGGATCTTGACCAGATTGGGCCGGTAGATCCGTTGTTGGTGGGCCGAGCAAACATTGTCTACGAACGGGGCGAACAGCCCGCCGATCTGCCAAATGGTTAGGCGTTTGCGATTGGCATTTGAAAATTCTGCTCTGGATCTTTCAAAGCGTCTTATCCCAATGGTCCTAGCTGGTGCATTGCGTGCAGGTCGTCGCGTAGGGCAGAGTTTCTAGACGCTCGTGAGGGATCTGTTCTCCACAGCGTTCACACGTTCCATACGTACCAGTATCGATTTGATGCAGTGCATGTTTGATCTGCGTGATTTCCGTTAACGTGACGTTACCGACGGCGGCCAAGACTTCATCATTTTCCGATTCGGTCGCGCAATCTTCCCAGTCTTCGTTGGGTGTTTCACTCAGGTCATGCTCGATGTTCCCCACGCGGGCCATCAATTGTTCGAGCTTGCCCTCTAATTCCTCTTTGATGGCGCTGTATTCCTGCATCTTCAACTCTCCTTTAGGTAACGGTATTCGACTTATAGCCAATGTTTTACAGCATCAGGCGTCACTCTACAGCAACAGACGTACCAATCATGGGGGCCTACGATGAGCCAAGTTTCCGGGAGTACTGATATAAACTGGTTCGTTTCTGTACATTCAGTAGTCTGGGATGGCAGCGTGGCCATGCCTACCGTACCTGCTGTCAGTTGTGCTTCCCTCCTGGATAGCTTTGCAATGGAGATGTCTTAATGACTTGCGTCCACCTAAGAAAACTATACGCACTATGCGACGAGAATCAGCTTGAGTTTTCCAGCAGCGATTTAGTTCGCATCGTCTGTAAACAATGTGAGCGGGAGGAAGTTTGTCCGTCGGTACTCGTCGGCGACTATGCAGAAACACATGCCGACGAAAACCTTGACGAATCGCCGGCTGACAAGGATGATCCCGAAACCGCTTGATCGACCATTTGGCATTTGCCCGGTGCACGTCGCGGAATTTCATCCATTCTAGTGAATCGCCAGGAAAGTACTCGCGGCTTTCCCACCAAAAAGATCACTGTGTATCATGGTCTGGAATGAGAGATACGAAACATAAATTTGCTTCCTTTGCCAGATCGACGCCACTGATCCGTGGTCCATTTGCTCTGTCTTCGGCACTGCTGATCTGTTTAGTAACAGAGCCGGCTGTGCTCGCCCAACAGCCATCAACGAAGATTCAATTCGGTCGGGATGTGAGATCCATTCTGTCGGAGAATTGTTTTGCCTGCCACGGTTTTGACGAAGCATCGCGTGAAGCGGATTTGCGTCTCGACACTTTTGAAGGTGCGACAGGCGAGGCCGGTGGCGCACAAGCAATCGTGCCGGGTAAGCCCGACGAGAGCGAACTTGTTGCTCGAATACTCTCGGATGATCCCGGTTCGTTGATGCCGCCAGAAGATTCTGGAAAGAGTTTGAGTCCCGCGCAGAAGGAAACCCTGCGATTGTGGATCGAGCAAGGCGCTAAATATGAGTCTCATTGGTCTTTTGTTCCGCCAGCGCCACATGACCCGCCAGAGATTCATGGGACGTCGCATCCAGTTGACCGATTTGTCCAGAAACGTCTGTCCGATGCCGGTCTGCAGCCGTCACCGACTGCGACAGCCGCCGTCTTGATTCGACGCGTTAGCCTGGATCTAACCGGATTGCCACCAACACTAGAACAGATCGATCGGTTTCTGGAGAGTTATCAGCGGGATGCCGATGTCGCCTATCGCCAGCTGGTCGAAAGGTTGCTGGCGAGCCCGCACTATGGCGAACGGTGGGGCCGATGGTGGTTGGACCAGGCGCGCTATGCCGATAGCAATGGTTACTCCGTTGACGCGCCTCGCAAGATTTGGCCCTATCGCGACTGGGTCATTGACGCGCTCAACAGCGACATGCCGTTTGATGCTTTCACAATCGAACAATTGGCGGGAGACCTATTGCCGGAGGCAACCCAGAGCCAAAGAATCGCCACCGGGTTTCATCGCAACACGCAGATCAACCAGGAAGGTGGCATTGATAAAGAGCAGTTTCGTATCGATAGTGTCTTCGACCGCGTCGCGACGACCGGAACCGTCTGGTTGGGGTTAACCGTTGGCTGTGCCCAGTGTCATGATCACAAGTTTGATCCGATCTCTCAGGCCGAATACTACCGCTTGTTCGCCTTTTTCAACAATCAAGACGAACTAGCGTTGAACTTTAGGGTTGCCGACGAAAAGCGATCGACGCTGATTCTGAAGGAACGAACCGAACCTCGTCAGTCATCGGTGCTGATCAAAGGCGATTTCACTCGTCCTTCGACAGCAGTCACCCCAGGAACGCCCGCAATCTTGCATCCCTTCGATGATTGCGACGGATCGGCAAATCGACTCGATTTGGCTCGCTGGATCGTCAGTCCAGAGAATCCGTTGACTGCGCGAGTGATCGTGAACCGAGTTTGGCAGCAGTACTTTGGCCGCGGCCTTACGGAAGTGGAAAATGACTTTGGCTCGCAAGGTTCGCTGCCAACGCACCCGGAACTACTCGACTGGCTTGCGGTCGAATTCGCACAGCGGGAATGGAGTCTGAAAGAGATTCATCGATTGATCGTTACTTCCCACACCTACAAGCAGAGTTCGTCGGATCGACCCGATCTGTCGGCATCGGACCCAAAAAACTACCTGCTGGGGCGACAGCAGCGTTTGCGTCTGGATGCGGAAATTGTGCGTGACGTTGCGCTGGCGGCCAGCGGACTGTTGTCCCAGCAGATCGGCGGTCGGCCAGTGTTTCCGCCGATTCCCGAGGGTGTGATGAGCCAAGGCCAAGTTGACCGGGCGTGGAAAACCAGCACCGGACATGACCGGTTTCGACGAGGCGTCTATACGTTCAAATTTCGAGCCACGCCGCCTCCATCGTTGAATGTCTTTGATGCACCTGATGGATTCAATACATGTACACGGCGTATTCGTAGCAACACACCGTTACAAGCACTGGCGCTGATGAATGATCCGGCCTATGTGGAATGTGCATCGGTCGCTGGAACGAATCATCAATCAACACAGTCTTGCGACGGCGTTTCGGCCGCTGCACATCGCGGCACGCGACAGACCAGGAGCTTGCAATCCTTGCCAAGCTTGACTCGCTGACAGCTGCTCGCACGCTGCTAAACATAGACGAAACGATCACACGTGAATGAAGAATCAATGATGGACGCACCAGATCCAACATCGACACTCTCAGGCCGCGCACGGCTGCAGGCTGAAACGCGGCGTCATTTTTTTAGCCGCTGCTCGATGGGCATCGGGTCGATGGCGCTGGCGTCGTTGATGGCCAATCGTGGTCAGGCAAGCCCCGCAGTCGAATATGACAATCCGCTGCAGCCCAAGCCCGCCCATTTTCTTCCCCAGGCAAAGAACGTCATTTTTCTGTTCATGGCCGGCGGACCAACTCAGTTGGAAACTTTTGAATATAAGCCAAAGTTGACCGAGTTGAATGGCCAGCCTATCCCCGAGAGTTTTGTTGCGGGAAAGCGATTCGCGTTCATGGATAGTAGCCATCGCAGTAACTTGTTGGCTTCGACACAAAAGTTCAAGCAACATGGAGAAAGCGGTGCTTGGGTAAGTGACTTGTTGCCGCATACTGCGCGGATGGTGGATGATTTGACGATCGTCAAGACCTGCAAAACAGACTTGTTCAACCATGCACCGGCGAAGTTCTTTATGAACACTGGAAGTGGTCAATTCGGACGCCCCAGCATGGGCGCTTGGGTCACCTACGGCCTAGGAAGCGAATGCGAGGACTTGCCCGGCTTTCTAGTCTTGCAAAGTGGTCCTCGAGGGCCTCGCGGTGGTTCCGTTCTTTGGAGCAGCGGAGTACTGCCAACGACTTATCAGGGCGTGCCCCTACGGAATCAAGGTGACCCGATCCTGAACCTTTCCAATCCGGAATCAATCAGTCCAGCCCAACAACGACAACTGGTCGATTCCGTACAACAACTAAATTTGAAGCGTCTGGTGGAAACGGGTGACCAAGAAATTGCCACTCGTATCAACGCCTACGAATTAGCCTACAAGATGCAAAGCTCGGCCCCCGAACTGATGGATACGGCCGGTGAGAGTGCCGCGACGCTGGATATGTATGGCATCAAGGATCCCAACGAATCGAGCTATGCGCGAAACTGTCTGCTGGCACGTCGATTGGTTGAACGCGGCGTCCGGTTCATTCAGCTGTACCACACGAATTGGGACCATCATGGCGGACCCAGTGAGAATCTTCAGGAGCACTTGCCCAAGGTTTGCAAAGAGATTGACCAGGCGTCAACCGCATTGGTGTCCGACCTGAAGCGGCGCGGGTTGCTGGAAAACACCATTGTGATTTGGGGAGGCGAATTTGGACGAACGCCGATGGGAGAAGTTCGCGAGAACACCGGTCGCAACCATCACATCGATGCGTTCACCATGTGGTTTGCCGGTGGCGGATTCAAAGCGGGCCACGTCTATGGTGAAACCGATGAATTTGGCTTCGGGCCGATTGAAAACCCGGCCCATGTTCATGACATTCACGCGACCCTGCTTCATCAACTGGGACTCGATCACGAACGGCTTTCCGTCCGGTTTCAAGGACTCGATTATCGCCTGACCGGTGTCGAGCGTGCGCAAGTCATCAAGGACTTACTGGCCTGAGACGGATCACCTCGACTGCTTTGAGGGGCGTAATCTACACAGCTCGCTAGATTGATTCTCGGATGCGATGGAAGCCTTCCTTGACTTCTTCAGCAACCCCTTTCAATGCTTCCCAGATATCGTCGCCTGTTTCACCGATCGCATCTTTGACGGGATCGTAGCGATGATTCAGTTGAACGAGCTTCTCTTCGAGCACTTCCCATTCTTGTTGGACTTCCTTTTTGCCAAGGTGGACTTGAAGGGACAGTTCATCCCGTTCCTGTTTCAGGTCACTGATCATGTTCTTGACAAGTCTGCGGCTGGAAGCGGTCATCGATATTGTCTCCCGATCGATAATTTTGAACTGACCCCAAGCTGTGACAGTGGGGCGCGCTGTGTGACCAAGCGTCATCACTGCAGGCTCTTGCCAAGTCCTGCACAGCGAACGATCTTCAGTCAGCACTGAAGTGGGCAAGTGGCGTGCCAATGAAAACCTTTCGCAATCATCATATTGGGCACCTCAGTTGCACAGCTCATTTGCGTCGTCCGTTGGTTTGCTCCCAGAGGTAGATGCGATGAAACCGTTCGGTGATCAAAAGTTTTCCAGGCTGGTCGTTTGGTCCATTCCAAATGCACTCACCGTTTCGCGTCTACTGATTGGCCTATTGTTTCCGTTTGTTGGCGTCAGCTTCCGGCTACCGCTGTTGGTTTACGCGGGCGTGTCCGACCTGATTGACGGCGAAATCAGTCGCCGCATCGGAGTGTCTTCGAAGATCGGTCGTTTACTCGATCCGATTGCCGACAAGACCGTGATTCTTGCGATCGCGGGAACTCTACTTTGGGATGGCGACATTATGTGGTGGGAGGTGCTTCTGATCGCGAGCCGCGATTTATTCGTCGTTGCAATCTCGGTCGCTGTGTTGTTCGTGCGTCTTCGGCAGCCGATGGACACTTCACCACTCGTGATCGGGAAAGTTGCGACCGCTGGTCAGTTCACATACTTCTTGACGCTGTTTCTACTTCCCCAAGCACACTGGTTTGTGTTCGCCATTGCAGCAGCTATCAGTCTGGCGGCCGGGATCGCCTACTTGTATGACGCGATCACCCAAGTTCGAGAACTCTCAATTCGAGATCTGAGTCCGACTAAAGTCCGCCGTCCTTGATCAAGTCTGGCAAAGATTCTGCGAGTAAGTGACGCGAACCGATAGAATCTGGCCTTCATAAGCAAATGGTGATCTATGTTGTTGCTGGTTTTTTCAGTCGTTGTCTTTCTTGCGTTGTCCGGCTTGATGGCTGCTGTTGACGCAGCGGTTCTAAGTGTCACCCGGCCTGAAATCGACGTCATGATGCAAAAGAGCCAATGGGGTTCGCGGCGATTGAGCGTGGTGAAGCATGAAATAACGCGATCTGTTGTGGTGATTGTGATCGCTACGAATACGATCAATGTGCTTGGTCCGATCCTGGTCAGCAGACAGGCGTTTGATACGCTTGGCGACAGTAGTATCGTCATCATTACGGCGATACTGACGGTTGGCACGATCGTGTTTTCGGAGATTGTCCCGAAAGCACTCGGTACCCATTACGCTCCGCTGATCGCTAGAATTTCAGCACCATTCATTCTGATGGGGCGAACTGTTCTGTATCCCTTGGTTGTCGTGTTTTCCTGGCTATCCAGTCAATTCACAAAGGGAACACGACACATTGGCACTGAAGAACAGATTCGATCTTTGGTACGAATCGGCCATCGTTCGGGATACATCGAGGGTGACGAAGGTGACTTGATCCAGCGGGCGTTCCTATTGAACGACAGAACGGCGGGCGAAATCATGACGCCAATTGCGCAGCGAAAGCGCTCGGCGCGCACTTCACGATTGCCCAGGCTGCGGCCGAAATCCAATGCAGCAAATTCTCGCGGTATCCTGTTTTGGGTGAAAACATTGACGACGTCAAAGGGATCGCGATGAGTCGCGACGTATTGATGACTATGCCTGAGCGATCATCAGAACCATTGCTTTCGATCGTCACTCCTGCGGTCGTTTGTGACGCATCGGCAAAGTCGGATCAGCTATTGGCCCTATTCCGTCATCAGCACCTCCACCTTGCGGTCGTTCAAGACTTGGGAAAGACCGTTGGAGTCGTAACATTGGAAGATGTGTTGGAAGAGCTGGTTGGCGAGATTGAGGACGAAAAAGATGTGCCGCCGGGTAATCAGGATTCTTGATTCGCAACTTTGTGTTCAATAAATCGGATCACACATTTTGCAGTTTCGGTCACGACGAACACTGGTGCCGACAACGCCGCGATGATCGCCCAATCGGTCCATTCCAGTGATACCGTATGCAGTGCTTGCTGCAGCATGGGAACATAGACGGCCGCCACTTGCAGCCCAATCGTCGTGGCAATCGCGACTAGCACCCAGGGATTACTGCACAAGCCAATGGAAGGGATCGACACGCTAAACGATCGGAAGTTCAGCACGTTTGCTTTTTCGATCAAAACGATGCAGGTGAAAGCGACGGTCTGGGCAACCAACAGCGACTGATCTCCTTCGCGGCCCAGGTAGTAATCAAACAACCACAGTGTCGCCAAGCCGACGCTTACCGAAGCGTAGGACCGGCGTGAACATGGCAACATTTTGCTTCCTTCATGCTGATTGCGTACCGACTAGAAACGAGCGTTTCCGGCGCGCAGCATTGCAGATGCATAGTGCGAATCATCGCGTTCGTGTTCAACTCAGTCCATCGATGAATGACTCTACCTCCTGCATCATGGCGACCCAGGATTCAAATGGTGGCTCCAATTGGTCCAGTCGGTTCATCAAACCATCAACATGGGTCAGAATTTTCTCGTGCTTGCGCCGTGACTGTGAACGCAACTTAACGACCGATGCATCTGCGCCGGAAAAGTTTTCCGCCAATTGTGCGATGATTTCGTCTTCACTTTCAAAGTGCTTTACCATCCGTTTGCGAAATGCGGTCAAACGAACACCTGCTTCACCAAAGTGTGGAATACCGAGCTGGTTCACTTCGTTCATCCAACCACGCAAGTCGTGAATGTAGGCTTCCAGCTGCTCATCTTCCCTTTGCCATTGGTCGAACAGCTCCGTCGGCGTTTTCGGTGATTTTGTGTTCATGATCATTACGTCGTTGGGCGCAGAGAGTTTCAACTGGAATTCGCCAGATCAGGGCCCACTTCAAGTGCAAACATAGTGCCAACGTTTGGAAGTTCACATATTCCCATCCTAAGGTCCTTGGTTTTTGGACTTTGGAATTGTCGACTCAACACCGGTTGTGCTAATTTGCACGGCGCGACAGTGCGACCACTTTGGTTGGTCGTGAGGTCATCAGATGTGGTGCCCCGGTATGGTATACAGAACGCGGCACGTCCTTTGCACGAGCTTTCGCCAATGTGTGGGACAGAACGGTGCCGGACTAGGAACAGTACCGCAAACTTAGGAGAAGATCGATGCGATTTTTGTTTTCAATGTTGCTTGCCACGAGCGTTTTTGCTTCGTCGTTGGCTGCGGAGCCTCAAAACCAAGTTGGCGAGGCGAATCAGCAGGACGCCAAGGGTGAGCAGGACGAGGAAGATATTTCGAGCGTCTGGATGAAAAAGAAGCTGGACTATTCCCAGGCGATGCTGAAAGGACTGGCCATGGGAGACTTCGAAACGATCAAAACCAGCGGTATTCAGATGCGACTTCTGAACAAAGTCGAAGGATTTGTGCGACGTCGAAATCCCCGCTACAAGATGCACCTCCGAGTCTTTGAGCACATTTGCGATGAAATTGTTGAGCAGGCGGACGAAGAAAACCTCGCCGGTGTGACACTGGCGTTCAATCAGCTGACGGTCAATTGTGTGAACTGCCATCGCTCGCTGCGAGCAGGAGACACCGCAGAGGGTGTTGACCCGAGCACGGCTGAACCAACCGAGTCCCCATAGGCGCGCAACGGAGAGCGTTAACAAATCAAATGAAACTTTCACGGAGCACGCAATGACCGATTTTGATCGTTCAGAAACACTGGTTCAAGAATGGATGACGCCGGTCGTCATTACAGTTGGTTACGAAGATACAGTTCGTGAGGCGCTGGCCAAATTGGGCAAGCATCGCATTTCCGCCTTACCAGTGGTTGATGCTAACGACAACTTTGTCGGCATCGTCACCATGGCCGACTTTCTCAGGGCGGTGATATCAGCGGATTGTGCGCTCGATTCCGAATACCCGCACTTTGATGACTGCCTGTGGGCGGTAGATTTGATTCAGCGCAAGCTGGGATCCGACAAAGTGGGGACGGTAATGACGGAGGTGGTCGCCACCGTGACGCCGGAGCAGCCGATGTGTGATGCGGCTCGGAAAATGATCGGGCTGGGGCTTCACCACCTGCCGATAGTCGGGGGCAATGGGAAATTGCTGGGGATCTTGTCGTCGACAGACTTTGTTAAGCTGGTGGGAGACAAAAACTTTCCCCTCTAGTTTTGCAAACCAACGATAGAACCAATTTGATGTCAGTACCGACGACGGTCGAGCTACCGGTAACCGGGATGACCTGTGCTGGATGTGCGCGTTTGATTGAAACATCGTTGTCCAGCCAAGATGGAGTGGTTGATTCCGTTGTGAATCTTCCCAACAACTCCGTATCGATCACGTTCGATTCCGATCGCATCGGACAAAAATCGCTGGTCGATGCCATTCGTAAGATCGGTTTCGGAGTTCCTGAAGCAACTTCAGGACAGTCGTTGGCCGAAGCCGTCGAGTCGGCGGAGCAGGAACAGGCCCAACACCAGACCGCCGTATTGACGTTCAGCCTCTTGCTGACCGTGCCACTATTCGTGCTGAGTATGGGCCGAGATTTCGGTTTGTGGGGCCAGTGGGCGGATGCGTCCTGGGTCAATTTCCTAATGTTCGCGATGGCGACCCCGGTTCAGTTCTATTGTGGCAGGGAGTTCTATAAAGGTGCCTATCATTCGCTACTGCGTCGCGCAGCGAACATGGATTTGTTGGTCGCTTTAAGCACGACAACAGCATTCGTCTACAGTACCGCTGTGATGATTGCGTTAGCCACAGGATCACGTTGGCTAGGCGACCATGTCTATTTTGAAACATCCGCAACGATCATTACTTTGATCTTGGTTGGCCGGCTAGTCGAAGCGAAAGCACAAGCACGAACGGGTAGCGCGATTGAGAAACTGTTGGGGTTACAGCCCCAAACAGCCAAAGTCCAGCGTGATGGACAAGAAGTGGAAATCGGCATTGATCAGGTAGTGGTTGGCGATCAGGTGATCGTCCGTCCGGGCGATCGAATTCCTACTGACGGCACGGTGTTGTCAGGACGGTCGACTGTTGATGAAAGCATGATTACAGGCGAGAGCATGCCGGTCGAAAAATTGGTCGGCATGAACGTTGTCGGTGCGACAATCAATGGGGAAGGCCTGTTGACGATCGAAGCCGACCATTTGGGCAGTGAATCGGCGCTCGCCCAAATCGTTCGGCAGGTAGAACGGGCACAGGCTACAAAAGCGCCAATTCAAGATTTGGCCGATCGCATCTCGAGCGTTTTTGTACCCATCGTCGTGGCGGTCGCCATCGCGGCGTTTTGTGTCTGGTCGCTGGCGCTCGGCGATCCGCTACAAGGATTGTTGCGAATGATCGCCGTGTTGATTATCTCTTGTCCCTGCGCAATGGGACTGGCCACACCACTGGCGGTGACGGTTGGCATGGGTCGCGGAGGCGAAAACGGCATTCTGTTTAAGTCGTCAAAAGCCCTGCAACGAGTGGGTGATGTGACCGACATTGTTTTAGACAAGACCGGAACGATTACCCGTGGTAGGCTAGCGGTCACCGACGTGATTGCCAACGCGAAATGGACGTCGGATCAAGTGCTGCAGTTGGCTGGGTCGGTGGAACAAGGCAGCGAGCATCCAGTCGCCAGCGCCATTGTTACGGCGGCAAAAGAAGCTGGTGTTACGCTTCAGTTTCCCACTGATTTCCTGGCGACTCCGGGCCAGGGCGTTTCCGGTACGGTTGGCCAACATCAGGTCTTGGTCGGAAACCGCTTATGGCTTCGGCAGCAGTCAATTTCTACTGGCGAGGGGTTGAACCGACAGGCTACAAATTTCGCGGCGGAGGCCAAGTCCGCAATGTGGGTGGTTGTTGATAACGAATCGGTTGGCTTGATTGTGGTAGCCGATACGACAAAACCAAGCTCCGCGGCCGCCGTCGAAAAACTGGCTGCGATGGGGTTGGAACTGGCCATGATCACCGGTGACAACCGAGCCACGGCGGAAGCCGTCGCAAAACAAGTTGGTATCAAACGCGTGCTGGCGGAAACCTTGCCGGGTGAAAAGGCGGATCGAATTCGCGACTTGCAGCTAGATGGCAAAGTCGTCGCTATGGTCGGTGACGGAATCAACGATGCTCCCGCCTTGGCAAGCGCGGACGTTGGCATTGCGATTGGTACGGGTACCGATGTCGCTATCGAATCAGCTGACGTGACCCTGATCGGTGGTGATCTGAATCTGGTCGTGCGAGCCATCAAGTTGTCCGCCGCGACGATGCGTAACATCCGTCAAAATCTATTTTGGGCGTTTGCGTATAACGTATTGTTGATTCCGATTGCTGCCGGCGTATTGGCTGGGTTTCCTTCGCTACCACTGATGCTACGGGAACTTCATCCGATGATGGCCGCGCTGGCAATGGTGCTGTCGGATCTGGTGATCGTTGCCAACGCCTTGCGACTGCGTAGCGTCGCGATTTAGTGAGTCGGTTCCTACAGGCCATTCTTGAAAATCAGATAAAAGAATGCCAGCGCAACCAAGATCACGCCGATCGCGTCCGGTTCAAGAAACCAGATCCTTTTTTCGACGCGGTATAGGACTCCCATCGTTGCGATGGTCGTGGTGACAACGATTCCCAAGGCGGCAACGGCGTTGATCGGTGACAGGCTAGCAAACACTGGTTTGTCGCTGCAACAATCGACAGCGACAAGAATCAGCAGATTGAAGGCGTTGCTGCCTAGAATATTGCCGATTGCCATGTCGCCAGCATCCATCCGTGAAGACTCTTGCGTTGTTACGACTTCGGGAAGCGAGGTGATCAGTGCTAAGAATACAGCGCCAAAAAAGGTCCCACTCAAACTGAGCGACGCAGCCAGCGAGTTGGACGTTGTGGCGAGCAAAGGAGCGAGCAGCAGTAGCCCAAGTGAGGCGAAGACGTAGATCATGATCGGTCGCCATCCAGACTTTTTTGGTTTGCCAACGTCGGTCGATTTCATCGGCTTGATTTCATGATGAGTCTGCTCGGTTACCGAACGGTTGACGTAGACCAAACGCACTGTCAAGACGTAGCCGATCAGCAACAGAGCGCTCGCGGAATGAAAACGACCGATCGTCGGCATGTTGGTAAGCAAGATCGCCAGGGCGACGAGCGTTGCCAGGAGGATCGACGACAAAGACGCCAAGGCATGGGCGGCGGCCTGACGATTCAGGATTCTACCTTTGGAACGGCGCGACAAATCGATTGCCGCAAGAATCAACAAGTTCATCAAACAACTGCCTAACAGGCTGCCGGTGGCCATATCGATGGCACCGGATCGAGCAAGTTGACAAGCCACGACCAATTCCGGAAGGCTGGTCGCGGCGGCAAGCAGGATAAATCCAGTCATCGACTGTTCAATTCGAAAGACCTTGCCCAGCGAGTCGGACGACCAAGCCAGCGCGACTCCGATCGCGGCGACACTGAGCGCGGCAACCAAAAACAGAATCAATGTCGTTGCGAAACTCATTCTGTCACTCGAATGCGAATTGCATTCCGTACCAGCCGGTCGGGGAGGCGACCGGCCCAACGACCAATCTGCCGATCTCATGTGCTAACCAGACGTGCTAGAATGCACACCTGTGCGAATCGTCGCGCCAAAACGACTCTTTTCACCGTGGCATGGAACTTGCCGCTAATCGGCCTGCCTGACCGAATCACAAATCGCAATCGAAAAGCGGGACGATGAAAGACAAACCCCTCAATCTGCTGTTCGTGGAAGACGAGGAAGATTTCCGGGACAGTTGCGTGCGTTGGATGAGCCGCAAGGGCCATCAGGTTACGGCGGCAGCCAGCGGAGCCGAAGCGGTTGGCATCTGTGAGTCCCAGCATTTTGATGTTGCCGTCTTTGACATGAACATGCCAGGCATGTCCGGCTTGGAGCTACTGCAACGGGTCCAGCAGGACAAGCTGGAGATGGAAGTGATCATCCTGACCGGACAGGGAACCATCGAATCGGCGGTATCCGCGATGAAAATGGGCGCCTGCGATTACTTGACCAAACCGTGTACGCTTGGCGACTTGGAACATCATTGTTTTCTTGCTCGTGATCGCGGCTTGCTCCGCAAGGAGAATGAGCAATTGAAAGCGGTGATTTCGCGTCAGCGGCCTACGGCGCAGATGATTGGTCAGTCACCCGCGATGCAGCGAATTGCGGAAATGATTTCGAAAGTGGCGCCGACCGACCGTCCCATTTTGATCGAGGGGGAAAGCGGAACGGGCAAGGAGGTCGTCGCGCGAGCGATCCAGCAGACTAGTTCGCTGCGTGACAAGCCGTTTGTGACGATCAACTGTGCGGCGTTGCCTGAGCAGTTGGTCGAAAGTGAGTTGTTCGGTCACATCAAAGGTTCATTTACCGGCGCCGTTGCCGACAAGCCGGGGCTGTTTGAGATCGCGGATGGCGGCACCTTGTTCATTGATGAGATCGGCGAACTACCAACCGCGTTGCAACCCAAACTGTTGCGAGTCCTGGAAGATGGTTCGATGCGGCGGATTGGATCGCATCGAGAACGGACCGTTGACGTCCGTTTGATTGCAGCGACGAACCGAGATTTATCAGAGGAGGTCAAAAGCGGAAATTTCCGGGAGGATCTGTACTATCGCATCAACGTCATTTCAATTTCTCTTCCGCCGCTCCGAGACCGCGATGGCGACATCGATGTGTTGATCGATCACTACCTGCCTTCGCCTTGGCACGTCGAACCTTCAGCTCGCTTGGCTTTGAATCGGTTTCCGTGGCCTGGCAACGTCAGGCAGTTGATCAATGTTTTGCAAAGAGCGACGGTGTTGGCCAACAGTCATGATGTCACACTAGACGATCTGCCGTCCGAGGTCGCTGACTATGGAGCTAGCGGCGATGGTTCGGCTGGGTCCTACGGCGACGTGACCGATCCTTCGATTGTCGAATCGGGACGCACCCAGACATTGACGAGTGCAATCAAGCTAGACGAGATTGCCAAGGCTCACGTGCTGGCGGTCTTGAAGCAAGAAAACGGTAACAAGGCCAGTGCCGCGCGCAAGCTGGGAATCCATCGACGAAAGCTCTATCGATTGTTGGAAAGATTCGAAGCTGATTCGAACTCGTAAGCACGTCGTCAGAACACCGACCTGATATAACAGTTGAAATCGCAGGGAATCGCGGGTTCGCGACACCGGCCAAGACGGCAAGCGAGTTATCTGAACGCATGAAAACACCTCTGTACCGCATCCGGAATGGCGCGATTGTGTTGGGTGTGGTGTTGATTGTCGCGACCTGCGGCTTTCGGTTTCTGGGTGGATACGATTGGATCGGCGCTATCTGGATGGTCGTGATCACGATCTCAACGGTCGGTCACGGCGAGCAAAGTACACAGACGCCGGCGATGCAATTGTTCACCGTGTTGGTGATCGTTGTCGGAATGTCCGCGTCGGTCTATACGATTGGCGGACTGATCCAAATCATGCTGGAAGGGGAACTCGAACGAATCATTGGGACCAGGCGAATGAACCAAGAACTTTCCAAACAAGCCGACCACATCATTGTTTGTGGATTCGGACGAATGGGCCAGATGCTAGCGGACGAAATCCAGCACTATCACCGTCCGTTCGTTGTTGTCGAAAGAGATCCTAAACTTCAGGTTGACGCCACGAATCGAGGATTCATGATGTACGTCGGCGATGCGACTGAGGAAGATGTCCTACTTGCTGTTGGCATTGAACGAGCACGATGTTTGGTATCGGCCTTGCCCAGCGACGCCGAGAACGTGTTCATTACTTTGACCGCACACAACTTGAATCCCAAATTGCAAATCATTTCGCGAGCGGAGCAAAAAAACACGGAGAAGAAGCTTCGCCAAGCTGGGGCTAGTCGTGTCGTGATGCCAACGGTCGTCGGAGCCCGGCAAATGGCTCGAATGATCACACATCCAGCCACTGCGGACTTGATGGAATTGGTTTCGCAGAGCGGATTCGAAGACCTGGAGCTAGATGAAATTGACATCTCGAGCGCAGCGGGTCTGGTTGGTGTGACTGTGAGCGAAACCGAAGCGTGGCGCAAGCACAGATTGCTTGTTGTGGCCGTGAAAAGGAGCGATGGAGAGTACACGTTCAATCCGAATGGAAGCGATTCGTTTGGCGAGGGAGACATTGTGGTGGTAATGGGCCATGGGAAAGACATTGCACGATTCCGGAAAGACGTGATCGGCTAAGCGATTGGCCCACGGTTTGCCACAAAGTCGGTTGGCTATCTTGTTGAAAGGAAATGAAATGCGTGTCTTGTTAGCGATCGATCATTCCACCGCCTCCGATCAGGCGATCGAGTATGTGAGATCACTTCCGTTTCGGCAGTCCGTCGATCTGAATATTGTGACGGTGATCTCACCCGTTCCGTTTATCGATGCCACAGCAGCGGGCGTTCCGGCCGATATTGGCGGGATCCTGGAAGAGGAGCGGCGGCATTTTGAATCCAGATTGGCCGATTCAATGGCCCAGTTCAATGATGACACGTTCCGTTCGGTCAGCGGCGAGGTACGGATCGGGTCGCCGGCGCAAGAATTGAAGTCGTTTGCTGACAGCCACGAAATTGACTTGATCGTGATGGGCGCCGTTGGCCACTCCGCACTTCAACGAGTGATCTTAGGCAGCGTTTCAGATTTTGTCGCGACTCATTCTCAGGTGTCAACGCTCGTCGTTCGCCCGCAAAGCAACGGTACGGCACCGGTTCCCAAGCGGATTCTGCTGGCCTTGGATTGCTCGGACCAGGATCAACAATTGGCGAAATGGTTGCAGCAGCTAGAGCTTGCAAAATCTACTGAGGTTCATCTGCTTCACGTCATGCGATTGATGACGTTTTATAGTCACGATGTGCTGCAACGGGCGACCGAGATATGGAAAGAAAGTAGGGCCACCGCAGAGCAGCATACGAGTGCGATGGCGAAGACAATCGGAGATTGGGGCTTTGATGTAACCTCCAAAGTCATTGCCGCGCCGCATGTCGGCGACAAGTTGATCACCTATGCCAGCGAGCATGAATGTGAATTGATTCTGACCGGCGACCACGACCGCGGAAAAATTAGCCGACTGTTACTGGGGAGTGTCTCACGTGATGTACTGCGACACGCATCCTGCAGTGTTTTGGTGGCAAGATGACGATTGACCGCGAAGAACTGATTGCTGAACACACGGCTGAACGTGTACGTGAACGTTTGCGATTGAACACGTCGCCGGAGTATCTGCCTGACTTTATTTATGGTGCCATCGATGGAACGGTGACGACGTTTGCGGTCGTCTCGGGTGTCGCGGGTGCTGGCCTGTCCTCGAATATCGTCGTGGTCCTTGGTCTTGCCAACCTTGTTGGCGATGGATTTAGCATGGCCGCCAGCAACTACTTGGGGACGCGCGTAGAAAGACAGTTGTATAGCAAAGCCCGCCAGCGCGAATCGGATGAGATCGACATCTTTCCGGAGGGGGAACGCGAGGAAGTACGCCAGATTTTTGAACAGAAAGGTTTTTCCGGTAAGGACCTCGATCGCGCGGTCGAGATCATCACGTCGGATCGCGATCGCTGGATCGAAACAATGCTGACGGACGAAATGGGATTCAGCCTCTCCGTCCGATCTCCGTTTCGTGCTGCGAGTGCAACCATGATTGCATTCTTAGTGGTTGCGCGATTCCACTCTTGGCGTTCGTTTGGAATGCGATGGGACCGGGTGGAATCGGGAATCCGTACTTCTGGAGTTGTCTGTTGACCGGGATCGCTTTCTTCGCCGTTGGTGGGATTAAGTCCAGGTTTGTGCAGCAGGCCTGGTACTGGTCTGGATTGGAAACCCTGGCGCTTGGCGGCGCTGCAGCGTCACTTGCCTATGCCGTTGGTGTGGCACTCAAGGGACTCGCAAGCTAGCCGCCAAGCAGTACTTCAAGGCTACTGCGAGTCGTCGGAGTCCGAGTTGACCCGGAGCAGGTTCACGATCTGCTGAACTCCGTCGATGCGGCGGACCGTTTCTTGCGCAAGTTGCTTCATGTAAAACGTGCCAACGGTTCCGCGCATCACCAACAGATCATCGATTGCCTCGCAACGTATATTCCTCAGTTCGCGGTGGGAAGATTTGGAAAGTTCAACTCGGGCCGCGTCAGCCAACACGTCGTATACGGGAGCTGCTTCCACGGTAGAAAGGGGTTTCGCAAGCTGGATCATTGCATTCATGGGACGCCGCTCAATTCGATGGTTAGACACTGTGATGGTCACAATTCCATTCACCCCAATACGATGCAAACCCCATGCCATCTCCTGAATCCCAGTGTCTCGATCGAAAGACCCTCACTTGCTCATGATAGAAGTGTGCAGCACGACACAGGCGTGCAGTTTAGCACAGCCAAATGTTGGTTCCCTCGAAAGCCTGGGCGATCTTGCTAGCCCTCTACTTGGTCGGAGTCCAATCGGTTCGAAAGCGCCTGCATGTAGTTGGCCCGCTCTTGGTCGGTGGCGAATTCCAGGGGGCGACGAGTCTGCAGATCACGCATCGACTTCATTTGATGGCATTCCATGAACTCGATAAGACCGTCGATCAACCTAGCCACCACTTCAATGCCATCGCGATAGATCGCCGATGTGACCATCCCAACGTCGGCGCCGGCGAGTAGCGACTTGATCAGATCGCTAGCCGAGCCGATGCCTCCGCTGGCGGCAAGCGGCATCGAGGGGCAGTATCCGTGGACTTGCATGATTGTGCCGAGCGACTGCGTGATCGATCCGGACGCGGTCAGACCCCACTCAACCCTTGGTTGGATTTCATCCAGGCCAATGTTGACGTCGGGTAGTCGACCGAACAAGACCAAGCCTTGCGCACCGGATTGCAGTTCCCGAGCCAAGTGCGAAATACTGGTGTACTGATGTGAAAGTTTGACGAAGATTGGAATCGTTACCGATGCATTGATTTCGCGTACAACTTCAACGATCAGAGCTTCGATCTGCCGCGGATTCTGAAATCGTCTGACCGGGCCGTGATGAATGTTTAGTTCAATCGCCGCAGCCCCGGCTTCTTCAAGTTCGTCTGCGTAGTCAATCCATTGTTCGGCATGGTGTCCGTTCAGGCTGGCAATCACAGGAATGGAAGCCAGCGTGCTGGCGCGATTGACAAAGGAGAGGTAGGCTTCACCACTTTGCCAGATTGGATCACTGACTTGCGTAATCGGTTCCGAATCGAATCGATCATTACAAAGCGAAGATCTGGTCTGGTTCCAGGCAACAATCTGCTCGTCGAACAACGAGGGTAAGACTATGGCACCCGCACCACCAGATTCGGCGGCAGCTCGCAACTGATCGTCGGCGCTCAATGGACAAGCGCCACGACGACCGGCGAGCATAGATTCAATCCTCCATAGCTGGTGGTCAGATTGACTGTCATCGGAGCATTTCCTTGGAGCTAGAGTTGCCTAATTGCCTGCATTGAATCTGCGATCTCAATCAAAAAGGGCAGTTCAGATTCCGTCAATGGCTCGCGTGATTTCAGTTGCTGTTCCATGACGCTGATGTCAGCATCCGACGCGTCAGAATTCTGAGCCAAACGGTCGGCAATCCGCTGACGCAAGGTTTGCTCGTCGGTATGACAATTCAAAATGGCAAATGTCGCGCCTTCGGCATGAGCCAGTTTTTGGAATAGCGCCCGTTCGCTTTGCTTTAAGAAAGTCGCATCAACAACGACGGGATATCCAGCACGCAAAATCCCGGTAGCGATCCTGCGCAGTCGATTATAGGTTGCGTGGCTCGCCGATTCGCAATAAACCTTCTGTCGCATCTTGGCCGTCAAACGATCAGTCGGTGTCAGTCCGAAATGACGTTTCCGCTCGACATCAGACCTGAGTCGAATCGCACCTTCCCTTTGCACGACCACTTCGCTGGCAGTCGTTTTGCCGCTGCCGCTGACTCCGTGTGTGATCCATAGACGCGGTTCTTGTCGCAACGAAAACCGATAGGCCAGATCAACGTGCATGTTCACGTCCATCCGTTGCTCGCGATCGTCGGCGTCGGACTGACCAGCACGAATCGCAGCCACTTTGGCACGGGTCAACGCTCGATAAACCAAATACCAACGCAGCAGCGATGGAGATGCGTGATCTCCGGTGTATTCCAGGTACCGGCTCAGAAAACTTCGGCAGAATTCCAGGTGGCCTCGCGCCGCAAAGTCCATGGCTGTGAATGCGGCATCACTGAGGACATCGATCCAACGAAAGTTGTCGTTAAACTCGATGCCGTCGAAAGGCATCCATTGGCCACCCCAGCGAACGACATTTGCCAAGTGCAAATCCCCGTGACATTCGCGTACGAATCCGTTGGCAACACGCTGCGAGAATTCTGGCCGATGTTGCTGATAGAACTCTGCCGTCCAGCGTTGCAGCACTTTCAGCGTGGCCAGGCAATTACCACTGACAAAGTCGGCCAGGTAACACAGATTGTCATTGGCATCTTTTTGAATGGACTCTGGTGATCCCCATGGTGCGTTCGGCTCTGCCCGCGACGCATCCTGGTGAAATCTCGCGATGGTCATTGCCAGTTCGTCGCTATCCTGCGTCGTCAGCAACCCTTGTTCGACTTGCTCGCTTAACAGGGCATCGTCTGGGAATCTGCGCATCTTTGACCGCGAATTCGATCGGAACACCCTCAGCTTCGACTTGCAGACGGTTGGCCGACATTGTGATCGGCACGACGCCCAAATACAGTTCCGCCGCGTGGCGACTGTCCAGCCTCACTTCTTCGTGGCAAAGTCGCTCGCGCTCCGAGAGCGTGCTGTAGTCAAGAAACTCCGTTCGCAGGGGTTTCTTGATTTTGAACGCAAATTCGCCAACCAGAAAAACCCAAGAGATATGGGTTTCCCGAACCGTTACCTCATCTGCATTGATGCCTGGGTATGCTTCCGTACCCGACAACAGTTCTACCAGTCGATCGCTTGCGATTCGGTTCGAATCGGTAGCGGACATCTGTCGGCTAGTCCTTTGGTTTAGGCGCGGATCGTTTAGCCTGATTTCGCATATAGGTGTGGCAATCGACGCACCGAACCGTCAGCGAAACATATCCAAGCGCTGCACGACCAAGGTCATTCTGCTGAGCCGCGCTGGCGATCGAATCGCAGGCGCGACGAAAGTCGCGGCTCTGTTCGGCGTACTCCTTGGTTTGAATCGAGTTCCAACCGCTTTCCAAACTAAGCAGTTTCATCTCGTTTGCGTTGGTTGCGATCTGATCGTAGTTCTCGACAGATAGCCCTTCAAGAATTCCATTAGCCTTTTCGAGTTTCATTCGCATCAGCGCGGAGAATTGCGTTGTCGAGGCCGCAGGCTTCGTTGGTTCAATCACTTGGGCTTCGGTCACTTGATAGTGGATCAAGGTAACAACGGAGCAGATGATCAACGTAGCGAGTAGAGCGCGTTTCATACGAGAGCCTTCTTTAGAGTATCGATAGGATTACACAGGCGCGGTGCCTTGGGGTCGTTCTTCGGACGGGTCACGATTCAGTTCGACGGGCGAGATAAATCCTGACGGTTTGAGCGCGAGCAGAGAACAGTCAATATCGTTCACGACCGTTTCAGCTGTATTTCCAATCAGGAATCCGGAAACGCTTGTACGACAAACCGTTCCCATGACCAACAGATCTGCTTTGACCTCTTCGACAACACGTCGTATCACACGAGCCGGTGTTCCTTGAATCAAATGAACTTCAACGTTGGTGGTACTGGCGCTGGGCGCTTGAAGCAATTCATCAACAGCCCGGCTGACGCGCTCGCGGTGGGTCAACAGCGCCGCGTCCACCTCAGCATTACCCGCTCGACGGCGTAATGCGTGTTCCATCCATAAGTCCCAGGCCGCCACGATGTGCAGTTTGGCGTTTTCGCGTTGTGCAATGGAAAAGGCGAGTTCTAGAATATTTTGGTTGAGGTCTTGATGAGTTTTGTCGGACGCCTCAACATCGATTGCGGCGACTACCTGATCAAAATCTCCGTGTATTTCCGGTTTCAGAATCCAGATTGGACAGGGACAGATTCGCATCAGTGATTTAGAAACACCACCAAACAGCGACCCGGCTACCGATAGACCGTTGGCTGTCTTGATGACCAAGTCATGTTGATCACGCATGACCTGACGCGTGATTTCGACCGCCGGATCACCGATATTGACGATCGCGTCGATGGCGACTCCGGTATTCAGGTACTCGCTGGCTCGCTCCAGCAGTTTTTCACGATGGTCCTTCACAATCAACGCTTCGATTTCCTCGGGGTCCGCTGAATCGGTCATGAAACCGAGAGCCCGTGGCAAAGGTTTGATCGTCTCCATCAGCGTAAGTTTGGCCTGGTTTTCAAGCGCCAATTCGAATGCGCGGCTGATCGCAGCTTCGTTTTGCTCCGTCCCCGCGTACATCAGGATGTTTTTGAATCGTTGCATGATCGAATCCTCTACAGGTCAGTTGTCTTCGCGCCGCCCTAAGGTTTGCCACCACGCGATTGAAGCATTCGGTTTCTGGTGATCCAAACGCTGCAGGGCGCGTGCCGGAGGACGTATCGCGAGACACTTCCCATCAGAAAACGTCCGATCGCACTGCGTGGTGTTTCGCCAATGACGACCATATTGCACAAGTTGTCTTCGGCGAATTTGACGATTCCCTCACCAACGTGGCGATGATCGATGATTTGCGTGTTTACTCTAGCACAACTCTGTTTAAGATCGGAGGCGGCCCGCCGTAGCGTTTCCACAACCTGCGCCTGAGCGTCGACATCGGGATCGATCGTACCACCAAAATCGATCAAGGGCTGGACCACGGATACGATTTGGACGGTCGATTGTGAGCCCCACTTAACTTCGGCGAATTCTTCGATGGCCGCCTGGGATGGGCCACTATCTTCGCAGCCGATCACGATCCGCAGCTGTTCGTCGCCGTTTGGCGACTTTGTCGGTCGGACCACCAATACACTGCAGTGCGCGTGCGTCGCAACGTAGTCGCTAGTACTGCCCAGCAGAATCCGCTCGACGTTCGCATGGCCCCGAGCACCAATCACCACCAGATCAACGCGATGTTCTTCGGCAAGCTGTACGATCGTCGATCCGATGGCGCCTTTGTTGAACGATATGTTGCAGATCGACGTTGGCCCCTTCGAACAACTGCTGCACGTCTTCGAAGCTCTTTCTGGCCTGAGCCTGTTGCTCATTGACGTAGTCCCGCAGCCATAGCGCTTGTGACCCATCAGAATAGACTTTGGGCGTATTGACGATCGACACGACGAGAATCTCTAGTTTGCCGCTGTGCGGTAACCTAGAGATCAATTCGACGGCGTGTTTGGAGTAGTCGGACCCATCGGTTGCTAACAGTATCTTTTTCATCGCTCGTCCCTAAGGCCGGTATGCTCAGATCCGACAGTCACGCTCACCTGCCTTGCGGTGCATTGCGGACTTTCGGTGTGCTTCTGGTTAAGCAAACGGAGTACCGGATCCGATTCGACTGGCACATACTAAAATCTCTCTGCCTGGGCCGTGCATTTACGCACATTGTGTGCACCGGCGCACTGTCAGTCCTGGCTGACACGCAGCACATTTGTGCCACGAATGCTGCCACTTCGCAATCCCTGCAATGCTTGATTGGCTTGGTGCAGCGGATAGATCGTCACCGTGGGCTGGATCGGAATCTGAGCCGCCAGGGGTAAGAAATCAGCAATGTCCCCCACCGTCAAATTAGCAACGGACTTGATCTCCCGTTCCATCCACAGATGTTGGTGGTAGTTCAGGTCTAGCAGGCATCGCTGATCAGTCAACTCTTTGCGGATTGCGTTGATCACCAAACGACCACCTGGAGCGAGTTTTGCCAATGAGGCGACGACTGGATGCCAAGCTGGCGTGGTATCAATGATCGATCGCAGCGGTTGCGGCGGAACCTGGTCAATCGCTCCAGCCCAATCGGCTCCCAGGTCGATCGCGAATTGGCGAACGATTGGCTCCCTTGCGAAAACGTAGACCGGTGATTTGGGATAGAGCTGCTTGGCGGTTTGCAATACGAGATGTGCCGAGCCGCCGAAGCCCATCAGTCCAAGTGCATCACCATCGGAGATTTCCGCGAGCCGCAAAGACCGGAACCCAATTGCACCGGCACACAGCAAGGGCGCTGCCTGTTCGTCGCTAAATACCTCGGGTATTGGTACCGCATATTTCGCCGGCACGGTCATGAACTCTGCATAGCCACCGTTGACATCGCATCCGGTCGCGACAAATTTGGGCGACAGGTTCTCGTCGGGTTCGCCGCTGGAACGATGAATCCAGCCAACTCCGACGCGCTGATTCGCTGCAAAAAGCTTTGCGTCGCTGCCAAATGCTTCCACACGGCCAACGACTTGATGCCCCAACACGATGGGCAATTGACGTGGCGGCAGTCGGCCTTCGATTTCATCCAATTCGGTGTGGCAGACGCCACAAACCAGCACCCGCAGCAATATTTCGTCAGCGGCTGGCTGCGGAATCGGCAGCTCCGCCATCCGCAATGGCGTAGGTTCGTCGGATAGCAACGCCGTGCGCTGCAGAACCATTGCTTTCATCGAACGCACTTTGCAGATGGGATCGTTGGTCAGCTTCCGCGTGAGAGCCGAAAATGAGTTTGCCCCTAATCCGCTGGCCGGTCAACGACCAGCGAGGCCGGAGGCAAACACCAACAGCGCGATGGCGGCACCGACGACCGGCAACAGCCACCACAGTTTCGAATGTTTGACATGGAAATCGTGCAAAAAACTCATCAGTTCTCTCCGCTGCTTGCGTGTCCTCAAGAGGATTCCTCCTCCATTCTAGCCACTGGAATTCTGTCCTGATGCAGTGCACAAAGTGTTCCATTTCATGAAGCACCAAGCTGATCCGCACGGCTGGCACGCTGATTGCAATTGTTGTTGATCACTGTCAAATCCTGCCATTTTGGATTTGATATTCAAGCCGCACAAATTTTTTTCTCGTTACGGGAGCAAGACGATGTGGAGCACAAGCTGGCCTGGATTCCCAGAAATCGCTTCGGAAATGAACGGCCTGCGAGACCAAATGAATCGCGTTTATGGGGCCGGTGCATTTGGCGAGGCTGCTGGTCTGCAAGAACGCGGCTTCCCACCTGTCAATATTTGGGAAGACGACGATTCGATTTCGATGGAAGCTGAACTGCCCGGAGTTGACATGCAAGCCGTTGAAATTTTCGTCAACGGAGACGATCAACTGACGCTGCAAGGAGAACGCAGCAAGCCTGATTCGGGCGACGGTACCTGGCATCGTCAGGAGCGCAGCTTCGGAACGTTTGTACGGACATTGCAACTGCCGAAACAAGTGGATGCCGATCAGGTCTCGGCTGAAGCCAACAACGGCGTACTGACCATCACTTTCAGTAAGAAAGACGAGGTGAAACCGCGTCGTGTCAAAGTCAGGTCCGCCACATAAATACCTCGTGTTGCCGAAACTCCCATCATGATCGTTTGGCAAGCTTTAATGAACCATTTGCTTACAGGAGATTGATCCTATGACACCTTTAACCGAACGCGCCGGAGCCACAGCAGAACGGACTCCCCAAGTTCCTACCTTCTCGCCGCGCTTTGACATCGTCGAAACGGATGCCGAATTAAGACTGTACGGTGATCTGCCCGGTGTTGCTCAGCAGGATCTGGATATCCGTTATGATAATGAACAGCTGCTAATTGATGGTAAGGTCTCGAATCGAAATGGCGGACGCCGGTTCGTACGGGAAGAATATGGCGTTGGAGACTTTCATCGTAGCTTCACTGTTGGTGAAACGATTGATACAGAGGGGATCAGCGCGGAGTTGCGAAATGGTGTCCTGATCGTTCGCCTACCAAAAGCAAAGGAAATGCGTCCCAGAAGGATTGAAGTCAAATCCGTCTGACCAAAATCGTTGCCCGCCGGGCATCCAACCACTAGGACTTATTTATGTCTGGTCTGAATCCAAAAACCATCGTTGTTCCGGTCAACTTCAGCGACATGTCCAAGCAGGCATTGGATCAAGCGATCGAAATTGTCGGTGGCGGAGCAATTCATGTAATCCATGTCTTGACCCCGGCAATCGCGATGGAGCCGGGGAATTTATATGGCAGCATCACCGATGAAAGTCGCGTCCAATCGACGTTGGAATTCTTTGATCAAGAATTCGCAGACCAGAAGTATGTCGATATCCGCTCGCACGCTGTCGTGGGGGATCCTGGCCGCGAGATCACTGCCTTGGCTAAGGAAGTCGGCGCGGAATTAATTGTAATTCCGTCTCATGGTCGAGGATTCCTAAAACACTTATTATTGGGATCTGTAGCCGAACGCGTTGTTCGCCTAGCCCACTGTCCCGTACTCGTCTTGCGTTCATGACGCTACGCGTCCAAATGGAGTTGATTCAATGTTCGATAAAAGTGCCTTTGAAATCCGACAGAGAGCGATGGAAGATGAATTCTTTCATCGTGTTAACGAAAAACTGCGAGCGGATCTACGGCGATCGATAGAACGCGACAAGTCACGTGAATCGCTGGCAAAGGCAACGGGGCTTTCCGACAGTGATCTGCTCGATTCGCTAGTCGAGGCAGGATTTCACGCAACAACGCTTACCGCGCTGTCCCTGGCCCCGGCAATTTTTGTTGCTTGGGCGGACGACGAAGTAGACCAACCAGAACGCCAGAAACTGAGGGAAGCCGCGATCGAGCATGGGATCGAGGAAGATAGTTTTGCTTGGCAACTGATCGAGTCCTGGATCGAAAAGAAGCCACCAAAGTCGCTTTGGAACACTTGGCGACAATATGCCGAGGGGGTAAGCAAGACTTTGCCCGAAGCCTCGTCGGAAACTTTGTCCCAAGAAATCATTCGGCTTTCAACGGCCGTCGCGGAAGCCTCCGGCGGCGTCTTGGGGTTTGGCAAGGTCTCCAGCAAAGAACGCCATGTTCTGGATGAAATCAAGAACGCGTTGGGATCATGATGTGAAATTCTGCGCCGTGTGGACCTTCGATGCTTCGAATGGTTCCGCCATGCGCCTCGACGATGCGGCGAGCGATGGCCATGCCCAAACCCGTCCCCTTTGTCTTTGTCGTATAGAATGCGTCAAAGACTCTTAATTGCTGTTCCTTTGTTAGTCCCGGCCCGTTGTCTTTGTAGCTCACACAAAGTGCCGGCGAATCGTTCCATAGAATTTGACGGCAACGAATTTTGATCCGGACGGGGTCTTCACAAGCGGCCAACGAATTCTCGATCAAGTTTCGAAAAACCTGCTCGAAACGAAACGCATCCAGGCGACCTTCCAAGTTTGTACCGCGAATATCTTCGTCAAGCCTTGCATCGCGTCCGGCACGCGACGTTTCGACGTGAGCCCATGCCTGACGCCACGCATCGCCAAGGTTGTGCAATCCCATGTCCAGTTGAATCGGCGCGGCATATCCACGCAATTCTTCAAAGAGATGGTTCAGGTCTTCCTTCGCCCTAATGATGCGCTCAAGATCTTTGCGTGCCTCTGTAGTTTCGTCGATTTCCAATTCCAGCATTTCGGAACTGGCCTGGATGCGTTGCAACGCGTTTCGACTTTCATGCGCGATTCCAGACAGCATTTGTCCCATTGCGGCGAGGCGTTCGGCTTGGACCAACTGCTTTCTGACACGCTTGGTCTCCGTGACATCCAGTAGCGACCCTGAAATACGGGAAGCCTTTCCCGTCTCGTCACGCGCAATGTGAGCGCGATCGAGGATGTCAGCATAGGTACCGTCCGGCAGACGCATCCGGTAATCCTCGCCCCAGGTTTCCTCGCCGTCAAGAATTGCATTGGCAATCGATTCGGTCACGCGGTCGTAATCGTCCGGATGAAGTCGTTGATGCCAGGAAAAGAGACATCGCTCGTCCGTATCGCCAAATTTCTCTTTATAGCGGTTGTTCCAAAAGACCTCGCCTGTCAACAAGTCACAGTCGTAAATGATGGTCTGCGAGGCGTCCAAGACCAGCGACAATCGTTGCTGAATTTCGAGGGCTTCGGCTTCGGCGCGTTTCCGATCGCTAATGTCTCGTACGATTCCGGTGAACATTCGGCGATCGGCAAGCTGTAATTCGCTCACCGCCAAGTCCATTGGGAACGTTGTTCCGTCCTTGCGCAATCCCTCAACCTCGCGACCGATTCCAATGATTTTTCTGGTTCCTGTCCGCAGGAAATTTGCAACGTAGTCGTCATGCCGTGAGCGGTAAGGTTCCGGCATCAGCATATTGATGTTGTTACCAATGACCTCATGAGCCGCGTACCCAAAGATTCTTTCGACGGCTGGATTGACAAAGCGGACAATTGCGTGAGAGTCAATGGTAATGATGCCATCAACGGCGGTTGCCACAATGGCTCGCGTTTGTGCCTCAAACATTTCCTCGGTTGCGTGGAGATTCTCAACATCGAAGCTGATTCCAAACCACTGATCATCCTTGGGATCGGCGGCGACGCGTAAGGCTCGGACCATGTGCCAGCGATAGTCGCCAGCCAACATTCGGTAACGAACTTCGATTTCGAAATCACTCCGCTCTGCGAGTGGTGGACCAATCGAACTCAACAGCCTTGGCCGGTCGTCGGGATGCACCACATCAAGCCAGCCCATTCCATATGACTGCTCCTCAGTCTGCCCGATCAGTTCGTGCCATTTCTCATTGAAGAACGTGGCGTGACCATCCGCTTGCGATATCCAAACCATGGATGGAACGGCGTCGACCAAGCGGTGAAAGAATTCCTCACCGAACACACGCGAAATTTCTCTTTTTGCGGGGCTCACGTTACTCGCGTTCGTTGCAGGTCACTTCTTGGCAGGTCACTTCTTGGCAGGTCACATCTCGGCAGGCCATATCCAGGGCGAGCCGTTGGCCAGCTGGGCTCCGTAGAGTATCCGATAAAACTGTTTCGATGGTCCATAACCACAAATATTAGTCCCTCAGCATCGGTCGGAACAATGTCAGCTCGCAATCTATTCGATCGGCGGCGAGTCCGATTCGTCTTCTGAACCTATGCTTTCGCCGCGGTATTGCGCGTAGAACCTTGGTGAATTCCGCGCCCAACAACATCGTTATCGATGAGTAATAGATCCATACCAAAAGCACCAACACTGAACCGGCTGCTCCGTAAGAAGATCCGATGGCGTTGCGACCCAGGTACAGGCCAAAACTGATGCGTCCAGCATTGAACAGTAATGACGTCGCCAAGGCTCCAGCCCATAAACAGACGCCGCGCAAGCGAGTCGCCGGAAGAACCCGAAACACCAACGCAAAAATCATCGTAAACAACAAAGTCATGCCCAGAAATTCGATTAGCTTTCCCGTCCAGTCAAACTCAGGAGTCGCCCGGGTTGCCAGATCTTGCAATCGCGACAGGAACGTACTGGATGCCAGTGAAGCAACAACGAAAACGCCGATTCCGAACACGAAGGCCAATGCAATCAGTCGTCCAATGACGTAACCAACGAATCCCCTGGTTTCCGCCGAGGTTCCAAAAATAGCGCTCAGAGCCGTTCGCAGCTGCGAGAACACTGCCGAGGCGCTGAACAGAAAAACCGCCCCACTAAGAATTGCTGCCGTCCCAGATCCCGGGCCTCTTGCATTGGCCAAGACCAACTGTACGACGCTTGCACCCTCGGCACCAACGATCCCGGCAATCTGTTCGGTGATCTCACCGCTCGCTGCCTGCTGACCATACACCAGTCCAGCGATCGTTACCGCGATTACCAAAACGGGGGCCAGCGAAATGATCGAATAGAAGGAAATCGCAGCGGCAAATAACATCGCGTGATCGACTGAGAATGTGCGCATGGTGTCTCGTATCAACTGCCAGCTCACTCGAAGTCTTCTCATAAAGTCTCTCAGCTCTGGAACGCCAACTCCTTCGTCCGTCTCCAAAGTAGCAATTCCGAAAATCATGGTGTCGCAGCGAAACGCCACGCCAAGTCATCAGACACGCCAGGCGAATCCATGAACAGGCCGCCCCATCGATTTTGATCCCACGGGATCAATTCGGTTCCGTTATGCAAACACGACATGTTGACCCGAGATTTTCGAGCGCCGCGTTGGCTGAATTTGAAACAGCGATCGGGAAGTCCATTCAGGGTATCGTCGATGATGCCATACCGATTTTGCCGTGATACATGAACTTTGTGTCGTCACAGATGCCTTCCCACAAGACGTATTCCAGGTCCCGCCATTTCCGAGACTTCCGGAATCTCCTTCCCCAGTGAATTCGGCGGTGATATGCTATAAGGGCCCTAGATTCAGGACGTTCGACCAGAAGTCTTGGGACTTCGGCGTTGCAGCAGATTCAGCTTGAATCGAAAGTGTGAATACAAGAATAAATACAAATTGGCACCGTGAGAATTAACCATGAAACGATCTATGTTTGTTGTTGCAATGCTCCTGTTGGCGGCCGTTATCGCCTCGCCATTGCAAGCCGAGGAGGGTGACGCCGTCAGGAAAATGATTCAGGACTATGTGATGGCATTCAATGCCAAGGATTCCAAAACGGTGCTCAGCTATTGGACTGAAAATAGTGTCCATGTCGATCAAGAGACCGGCGAACGAACAGAAGGTCGCGAGGCCATCGGCAAAGACATCCAGGAGTCGTTTCAACTTCGACCCGAAGCAAGGCTGGTCGGCAGCATTGATCGACTGCGGTTTATCACGCCCGATGTCGTCAACGTGAAGGGACAAGTCACGGTCACTAATCCCGCTGACGATCCGGTGACGATTGACTTCTCGGCCATGTTGGTTGGAAAAGAGGGTAAATGGATGATCGACTCGATCGAAGAATCTCCCGCTCCAGTGCCAAGTACATCTTTCGAGGCGCTACGCGAACTTGATTGGCTGGTTGGGCAATGGACCGACGAATCAGATGCGGGCCGAACAGATAACGTTTTTCGTTGGTCACCAACTGGTTCCTTTCTGATTCGATCCTTCGCCTCTGAATCAAGCGATGGTGATTCCTATCAGGGCACGCAAGTCATTGGCTGGGATCCGCGTAGTCTTGAAATCCGCTCTTGGACATTCAATTCGGATGGTTCCTTCGGCGATGCCACCTGGTCCAAGAGTGGAGACGATTGGTTGATTAAGTCGAGCCAGACATTGGCCGACGGTCAAGCTGCATCGGGAACATTCGTGCTCTCTCGTAACGGTGATGACGAGCTGACATTGCAGTTGATCGGTCATGAAGTCGAGGGCGAACCTCAGCCGACAGAGTCTTCCGTGACGGCGATCCGGATCAATGAAGACGTGTCGGAGACGACTTCCCCATCGATACCATCCGCAGTCGCCAGGGAGGAAGCTTCTGATGTCCAGTAAAAACAAGCTGACGATCTTGCTCATGGCGGCGCTCATGGTCTTGCCGGTTGGTGAGAACTATACGGAAGCGAGCTTCAAGGGAGGCCGTGGAGGTGGGGCAAGCCGCGGTGGCGGCGGCGGAAATCGAAGTGCGGCCAAAGTTGGCGGTGGAGGTCGTTCGCGGCCCGCATCGCGTCCGAGTGCTCCCAAAATGGGTGGCCGGCGCCCGTCGAGTAAACCGCAATCGCGACCTAGCCGTCCATCGACAAGTCGTCCTTCGGTCAGCAGACCCGCGAGCCGGCCTGCCGATTCCAATCGAAAGCGTCCCGGCGGCATGAAACCGTCGCGACCATCAACCAGCCGACCGTCAACCAATCGGCCCTCGGTGGCCCGACCCTCGACTCGGCCTAGCACGCAACGCCCCGGCGTAGGCGGTCGGCCTTCGAACCGGCCCAGTGCCCCATCGCTGGGCGGGAACAAACGACCAAGTGGAAACCGGCCCGACTTCGCCAACCGACCCTCTTCTGGAAACCGACCGGGCACTCGACCGGGTGGAGGCAAACGACCCGGATCGGTTAATCGTCCTGGGGGTCGTCCTTCGGCAGGCGATCTCGGCGACTTTCTGGGGATGGATAAACCGTTACGCCCAGGTGGCGGTTCGGCAGGGCGTCCCCGTCCATTGCCCGGAGATATCGCTGATATCGGCAATCGACCGGGACAAGGTAATCGACCGGGAACAGGCAATCGACCGGGACAAGGTAATCGACCGGGAACAGGCAACCGACCTGGCATTGGAGATCGCCCTGGTGGCGGAAACCGTCCTGGTGGTGGTGATCGTCCCGGTGGCGGTGATCGTCCCGGTGGCGGTGATCGACCAGGTATTGGAGACCGCCCTGGGGCTGGCAACCGTCCAGGTATTGGAGACCGCCCTGGGGGTGGCAACCGTCCCGGTGGTGGCAACCGTCCCGGTGGCGGCAACCGTCCCGGCAGCGGTGATCGGCCAGGTATTGGAGACCGGCCAGGAAGTGGCAATCGACCGGGCATTGGCAACCGTCCCGGCAATGGCAATCGTCCCGGCAATGGCAATCGGCCCGGAAGACCAGGACGACCCGGCAGTGGAAATATCGACATCGGCGACATCAACGTTGGAAACAATGTGATTAACAATCGTCCCACGTGGGCCAATATTGATCGCAACCAGATCAACAACATCAACAACCGTTGGGGTAATCAAGTCGGTGGCCTACACAACTGGAACAATCGATATCCAGGACGACGCGACTATTGGCGCAATTGGGGGGATGGTGTTCGGCACCATGGTTCCCACTACTACAACAATTGCTTCACATCCAATTGGTGGGGAAACCACCATCATGGATTGGGCGGTTGGCACTACGGATATAGCTTCAATCGTTATCCGTCCAGTTATTGGTGGACTGTGCCGACCTTTGCGGCATGCACCAGCTTTTTCAACTGGTCAGCACCGGCTGCGGTTTGGAGCGAACCGATTTACTACGACTATGGCCAGGGCGGCAACGTTGTGTACACAGACAATTCCGTTTACATCGACGGTCAGCAGGTAGCTTCAGCCGAGGAGTTTGCGGAAAGTGCGGCGATCCTGGCAACCGTACCGCCGCCGGAGAATGACGAGGAAGCGGCGGAGGTCGAGTGGATGCCTCTGGGTACTTTCGCAGTTGCGAAAGATCCGAAGGACGTTGACCCCACCAATGTCATGCAGTTGGCCGTCAATAAACAGGGAATCGTCAGTGGGACCATGTATAACAGCAAGACCGATCAAGCTTACACCGTTCAGGGACAGGTCGATCAGGATACGCAACGGCTCGCCTTTCGGGTTGGTGAAAGCGACGCGATCGTAATCGAAACTGGTCTCTATAATTTGACTCAAGACGAAGCTCCGGTACTCGTCCACTACGGATCAGATCGGGTCGAAAACTGGCTGCTGGTACGACTGGAGGATCAAAGTGAGGACGTAAGTGAAGACCAAAGTTGACGAACCTTGAGAAGAAGCTGAGTCGCTTGATCACTAACGATAATCAGACTCGGCTGAACTTGAATTTTGCCAATTCGCGGCGATGTTGGATCTACATCCGCAGCGCCGTGAATCAATGTCGAGTCTTTTTGGCATGGCCGGTGCTAATCTGGGATCAAATCGAGTCGGGGCAATCTACGATGCCTTCGTCCGCGTTTGCAGGTGATCGGATCAGCTAGACCCTCAACACCTACGTCCCATCTTCGCGATTGTGATTCCACAATCCTTCGCCGGTAAGCCCAACGCAGCGGTGGGCCAACAGTCCCATCAGGGCTAGTCAAGCAGTTCGGGGATGGAGACGGGTCCGACCATCGAAGCAATCGCGTTTTTCGATAACGGTATTGATCGCAATTTTTCTGTCGGTTATCGGCTTCAAAGCTGACCCGGTGGCACAAGAATCGCGGTCCGTCTCTGACGTAGCGATAATCGCTCGCTCTGGAGAACTGTTGCCGGATTGAAAACGTGGACTTCATGATTCTTGTAAACGCTGTCACTGTGATCGGCGGCCTGACGATTGCACTGGCGTCACTACTTGTGCTTGCCAATCGCTGGCTTCGTGTCGAGGAAGATCCACGCCTTGACAGGGTCGAGCAGATGTTGCCGCACACCAATTGTGGGGCTTGCGGATATCCCGGTTGCCGCGCCTTTGCCGAGGCCCTCGTTGCCGGCGACGTGCTCCCGGGCAAGTGCTCGGTCGGTTCGCCGGAGGAACGCGCTCGGATCGCATCCTATTTGCACGTGAATGTTGGCGAGCAAGAAAAGCAAGTCGCCCGATTGGCATGTGCGGGCGGAAACAATGTGGCTCGAAATCGCGCCCATTACGAGGGACTCGAGTCCTGTGCTGCCGCCGCTATGGTCGCCGGTGGTGGCAAAGCTTGTTTCTGGGGATGTCTGGGTCTAGCCGATTGTGAACGGGCGTGTGATTTCGATGCGATCGACATGAATCCGCATCAGCTGCCAGTCGTAGCCGAGGATCGTTGCACCGCTTGCGGCGATTGTGTCGAGGCGTGTCCAAAGGACCTTTTCTCTTTGCACCCGGTCAACCATCGACTTTGGGTCGCTTGCTCCTCATTGGCGGAAGGCGAGGCCATCCTCGACGATTGCGAAGTCGCCTGCACCGGATGTGCGCGATGCGGAATGGACGCGCCGGATCAAATCGAGATGAAGAACGGCCTGCCCGTCATCGACTACCGCAAAGTCCCGCTTACTGCCGCCCCAGCGGAGCATTGCCCGACTGGTGCGATTTTATGGTTGGACAGGGACGCAGGACCGGTAAAGGGCCATTCGGCCAGGAAGATCTTTCGCATTGGTGAAATTCACGATGCGTCTTCATGAAGAAAATGCCCCATCCGGGCACGCGCTTTGCGATTACTCAGACGTTCAAGGCGAAGTGGGAAAATTTATCGAAGGAACTCTCAATGGGGACGAAAAGCCCTCCATACAAATACCCTGGCATTCAAGCTGCAGTTGACGGCAATACCGCGGTGGCCATTTGCGAAAGAGAGGGCACGGATGCCGCAGGGGCTTTTCCAATCACTCCTTCGACGCAGATGGGGGAGTACTGGGCCGAAGCCGCAGCCCGCGGACACCTGAATATTTCGGGTCGCCCGCTGATCTTTATCGAACCTGAGGGCGAGCACGCCGCTGCGGCAGTAACCGCCGGGCTTTCCATGACTGGGCTACGAGCCAGCAATTTCTCGTCAGGCCAGGGTATCGCCTATATGCACGAATCGCTCTACGCGGCAGTCGGCAAACGACTGACGTATGTGCTGAACATTGGTGCGCGGGCGATGACCAAGGCCACGCTAAATGTGCACGCTGGTCATGATGATTATCACTGCATGGACGACACCGGCTTCTTTCAAATGTTTGCCAAGAACGCCCAGTCCGTCGCTGATCTGAACATTATCGCACACCGAATCGCTGAACTGGCGCTCACACCGGGCGTTATCGCACAGGATGGGTTCTTAACGACACACTTGATCGAGTCGATTCAAGTCCCCGAACGGGAACTTATCGAAGAATTTTTGGGGCGTCCCGACGACACGATCGACACACCGACACCCGCCCAGCGGATCATCTACGGTGCGACGCGAAGACGCATTCCCGAAGTCTGGGATGTCGACAATCCGGTAATGACCGGTACCGTTCAAAATCAAGACGCGTACATGCAGAGTGTCGCGGCTCAGCGGCCCTATTTTTTCGATCATTTGCCGGAGTTGACTGAGCAGGCTTTCGATGACTTCTTTCACCTAACGGGCCGACGTTACGAGCGCGTGCTCGGTTACCGTGTCGACGACGCCGACTATTTGATTCTCGGCCAGGGAAGCATGATTCCTACGGCCGAGGCGGTCGCCGACTACCTGCGAGCAAGCCGTGGTATCAAGATTGGTGTGATCAATCTTGTCATGTTCCGACCCTTTCCAGCCGACCTGCTCAGTCGTGTGCTGAAGGGCAAGCAAGGTGTCGCAGTGCTGGAAAGACTCGATCAGCCACTCGCGGTCGACCTGCCGTTGATGCGCGAGGTACGGGCAACGATGAGCCGTGCGTTAGAGAATGGCCGCGATACCGCACAGCCAGCCTTCCCGGATTTGGAAACCTACCACAGTGTCGCTGATGCCCCGGCCCTCTTTTCCGGTTCATTCGGAATGGGCAGTCGCGACTTGCAGCCCGAAGCAATCGTTGCGGCGATCGAAAACATGCTTCCTGACGGCGCGCGGCGAAAGTTCTTTTACTTGTCGATCGACTTTCTGCGTGACAATCCCGTCAGCCCAAAGCATCGCATCCACCAGGAGAACATCGAAGACGAGTATCCGAACATTCGACAGCTTGCCATCCGCGGTTCGGAGAATCCAAACCTGATGCCGGCCAGCAGCATAACGGTCCGACTTCATTCGGTCGGTGGTTGGGGGGCAATCACAACGGGTAAGAATCTGGCGATGACGCTTTACGACTTGCTGGGCTTCCACATCAAAGCCAACCCAAAATATGGCTCAGAAAAGAAGGGCCAGCCGACGACCTATTACCTGTCCGCTGCACCGGAACCCATCCGCATCAACAGCGAGTACTTTTATGTGGATGTGGTTCTTTCCCCGGATCCAAATGTCTTTCATCACACCAACGCATTGGCGGGATTGAAGGAAGCAGGCGTCTTCATCATCCAGAGCGACAAACCGTCTGCTGAGGCCGTATGGAGCAGCATCCCAGAGCCTTTTCAACGGATCATCGTCAGTCACAAGATCAAACTCTTTTACCTCGACGCATTTCGGATCGCGCGGGAAGAAGCAAGCGACCCCGATCTACAACTGCGAATGCAAGGCATCGCGTTTCAAGGCGCGTTCTTCTCTGCATCACCGGTTGCGGACAAGGCAGGTCTCTCTCAGCAACGTCTGCTCGAAGCGATTCACGCTCAACTTCAGCACAAATTCGGCAGCAAAGGCGCGCGCGTTGTCAAAGAAAATCTGTCGGTCGTCAAACGAGGATTCGACGAAGTCAAACCGGTGCCCTATGGCCCAATCGATCGATCAATCGATGAAAGTTCGGCCAGCGACAACGGGGCAACGAGCGAGCCCCCGCTACCAAGATTGTTAAAGAAATTGCCGCAAAGTAAGTCGGCACAGTCCGATATCCATCGTTTCTGGGAGCAAACGGGAAGCTTCTATGCACGCGGGATGGGAAACGATACGACCACCGATCCATTAAGTGCCTTGGGAACGATGCCGGCCGTCACAACATTGTTTCGCGACATGAGCGGCATGCGTTTTCAGCATCCGAAGTGGATCGCCGAAAATTGTACGGCGTGCGGACGCTGTTACACGGTTTGCCCCGATACTGCGATTCCGGGACTGGTGAATGAAGTCACGCAGGTGTTTGATGCGATTGTTGGTCGCATTCGCAAGCCGGGAGTGACTCTCAAACATCTATCCAAAGCGGTACGAGATGTCGAGCGAAACTTGCGACCGATTCTCTCCACAGCGAGCGAGCAAGACAACGTCTCGGGGATGCTAAGTGATGCGATTGCACAAACGCTTCGGGAAAGCAAACTGACGAATGCTGCACACGATGAACTGAAGCACGAACTTGAGCTCTTCCGCGAAGAACTCGGCGACTTTCAATTCGCACTGACGCGTCCCTACTACACGCTTAAAGAGAAAGCGTCGCCAGGTGAAGGCGGACTGCTAAGCATCACCGTCAATCCCAACACCTGCAAAGGCTGCATGGAGTGCGTTCAGGTATGTGATGACGACGCCCTGAGGCCAGTGACGCAAACGGATGAGTCCCTGCAGACGCTGCGCCGTAACTGGGACGTCTGGCAAGACCTACCCACGACGCCACCGAAGTACATTCGCGTCGAGGACATCGAACAGGGCATTGGTGCGCTAGAAACGCTGTTGTTGGACAAGCGGAACTATTCTTCACTGGCCAGTGGCGACGGTGCCTGTCTTGGCTGCGGGGAAAAGAGCGTCGTGCATTTGTTCACAGCGACGGTGGAGGCACTGATGCAACCGCGCGTGGAACGGCACGTGGCGTCATTGACGGAATTGATCGAAAAGCTTGAAGCGCATATCCAGCACAAGTTGGTGCACGAAATCGACGTCGGAGATCCGGCGACGATTTCCAACATCATTGACGATATCGGGCACCAGGACGTGACGCTTGCGGGGATCGCCCAGCGAGTCGAGCAGCAACGAGGTGGCGAACCGATCGACCAACAGTGGCTACGCCGCGTCACGGGTCTGTTGGCAAGTCTGAGGCACCTTAAATGGAACTATGTCGAAGGCCCAACAGGTCGCGGGCGGGTCAGCGCCGGCATTTTGAATGCGACCGGTTGCTCGTCTGTCTGGGGCAGCACGTTTCCCTTCAATCCTTATCCGTTTCCCTGGGCAAACCATTTGTTCCAGGATGCCGCGTCGATGGCGATGGGAGTTTTTGAAGGTCACATGAGCAAAATGGCGGATGGTTTCAGGGCCATTCGGATGGCCCAGCGCGAGTTGTCGGGTGATCACAATCTAGACGACGAAGATGAATCACTTACCTACTTCAATTGGCGACAATTCAGCGACGAGGAATGGGAGCTCTGCCCGCCAGTCGTCGCCATCGGTGGCGATGGCGCGATGTACGACATCGGGTTCCAGAATCTCTCCCGAGCAATGATGTCGGGGATGCCCATCAAGGTGCTTGTCCTGGACACTCAGGTCTATTCCAACACCGGCGGCCAGGCTTGCACCTCTGGATTCTTCGGCCAGGTTTCTGACATGGCCCAACATGGAACCGAGATCCAAGGTAAGCAGGAGGTCCGCAAGGAGATCGGACTGATTGGCATGGCACATCGTACAACCTATGTCATGCAAAGCACGATCGCTCATCCGAACCATTTGATCGAAGGATTCATCGAAGGATTGAAGACGCGACGAGCAGCGCTGTTCAACCTCTATACGTCGTGCCAGCCAGAGCACGGTATCGGCGATGACATGAGCGCGAATCAGGCGAAGCTTGCCGTCGAATCGCGCGCCTATCCGCTGTTCCGCTACAACCCCGATTTGGGCAACCGCCCCGAAGAGTGTTTTGACTTGGAAGGCAATCCGGCGCTCGATCAAGATTGGCCCAAGTATGAACTTCGGTACGTCGAAAACGACCGTCAGAAGACGATGGAGCTGCCAATGACGTTCGCTGACTTCGCTGCCACTGAAATTCGCTTTCGCAAACACTTTCGCGTCGCGGCCCCCGAGACTTGGAACGAAAAGATGATTCCGCTGGTCGAATTTCTTGATCTTCCAGAGGACGAGCGAGCAGGACGATTTCCGTTTGTTTGGAGCGTGAATGACCAGCAGCATTTGACGCGTTTGCTTGTGGCTCTGCCGATCGTTCAGTCTTGTGAGGATCGTCGCGGTTTCTGGACGATGTTACGCGCAATCGCGCGAGTTGGTGGGAAAACCCTGGACCGCGAACAGATTGAGGCGGAAGTTCGCCAGGAAATGACCAATCGAGTTGCTGCGGGAATCATGCAGTTGGTCACTGGCCCAAGCGATCCTTCCTCACCCGGTACCGGCTCCAGCAGCAGCGACCCAAATTCATCGTTGGTGGTCAACAGTGCGATCGCGTCGGGGGCTGAGTACATGCCACCCTGGATCGACACGCCGCAGTGCACGTCTTGTGACGAGTGCGTTCGGCTAAATCCCGAAATCTTTCAGTACGACGAAAAGAAGAAGGCTGTCATCAAGGATCCGCAGGGTGGGCCCTACCGAGATCTGGTCAAAGCGGCAGAACGGTGCACCGCGCAGATCATTCACCCAGGGCTACCGAAGGACCGAAGCGAAAAAAACATCGACAAGTGGATCGCTCGAGCCGAGAAGTACAACCGATGAGAATCGCGGCTGGGAAATTGTTTGGAGGTAAAACATTTGCGCATGGCGTTCATCCTCCCGAGTCAAAGGACGAAACAAGTGGGCTGGCGATCCATCAATTCCCCTTCGCGCCGCTGCTAATCGTCCCACTTTCCCAACACATCGGCAAACCGGCCTTGCCGATCGTCGTCGAAGGCGAGGAAGTTTCGCGCGGTCAACGCATTGCCGATCCGGACGGGTTCATGTCCGTAGCAATTCACGCTCCCGCGTCCGGCGTGATTCGCTGTATCGCTCCATCGCCGGCTATCAATGGCAAAATGGAGCCTAGCCTTTTTTTGGAGCCGTTTGCTGCGTCAACACAAGAAGTGCGGCAAGGGACGCCGCTGCTGGCCGAGTCGGCAAGCAGCCAGCAGGTTATAGCGGCGATCCAGGCAGCAGGCGTCGTGGGGCTGGGGGGCGCCGGGTTTCCAACCCACGCTAAGCTGAAGATCCCGGACGGCAAGTACGTCAACACGGTCGTCATCAACGGAGTCGAATGTGAACCGTACTTGACGTCAGACCATCGAGTGATGCTCGAACATGCGGACGATGTTCTGAACGGTATCGCCTATTTGATGCGTGCCACGGGGGCCGAGCGAGGGATCATTGCTGTCGAGTCGAACAAGTCGGATGCTGCAGAAACGCTGCGATCTGCGATCCCTAGCAGCGCGGCGGTCACCGTCGAAGTCTTGCCGGTCAAGTATCCGCAGGGAGCCGCGGAGATGGTCATCAAGGCTTTGCTGGGACGAGAGATTCCGTCGGACGGCCATTCAGTGGATGTGCATACAATCTGTGTGAACGTGAGCACAACCGCCGAAATCGGTAAGCTGCTGCCGTGGGGAATGGGTCTGCAAGAACGTGTCATCACCGTGGGCGGACCAGCGATCAAGAACAAGGGAAATTACCGAATCCCAATTGGCACGACCCTGCGGTTCATTCTGGAAACTGTCGGCACCGAGGATGATATTTCTACGGTTGTGTTAGGTGGTCCAATGATGGGCAGCGCCGCGTCAAGCCTGGACATCCCGATCACCAAGAGCACCACTGGCGTGGTCGCGTTTACGCAGCGTGAGACCGCTCGAATCAGTACGCCGAAACAGTTCCCCTGCATTCACTGTGGCTATTGCGTTGATGCCTGCCCCATCTTTTTGAATCCCGCAAAACTAGGGTTATTGGCAGACCATGGCCGGCATCAATCGATGGTCGATGACTTTCATCTGATGGATTGCTTCGAGTGCGGATGCTGCACCTACGTTTGCCCTGCTCACATTCCCTTGGTCCATCACTTTCGCGTTGCCAAGGCTGCGGTGCGCAAAGCAGAGAGGACTGCCGGATGACGCAGTTGTCCAAGACCTTGACGATTCGCAGCTCGCCACACATCGGTTCAGTGGCAAGCGTTGACTCGATAATGTTCAATGTCGTGCTGGCACTCTTGCCGGTGTCTGCCTATGCAGTCTATGTCTTTGGATTGGCCGCCTTGCTAGTACTGCTGACCGCCGTGGCATCGTGCCTGGCAACGGAACATCTGCTGTGTCGATTCAACGGACGAGCGACCACCGTGGGCGATTGGTCGGCTGTCATCACTGGCCTGCTGTACGGACTCATCCTGCCGCCAAGTTTGCCGCTGTGGATGGTCGCCGCTGGCGGTACCATCGCAGTGGGCGTCGGTAAGTTTATGTTCGGCGGTCTCGGCTGCAATCCGTTCAATCCCGCGTTGGTGGGACGCGCGATTCTGCAGGCGGCGTTTCCAGCGGCAATGACGACTTGGCCGGCGTCGCCCACACATTTCGTTTCTCTACCATCTTCGACCCTTGCCTTTCCGCTGACCAAGCCCCACTACGATGCGATACAGAACGCTGGAATAAAGTACGACGGAATATCGTCGGCGACACCATTGGCCAGCTGGAAGTTCGAACAGGTTGCGACGGACACCTCCGACTTGTTCTTGGGAACGGTCGGTGGATCGACCGGTGAAACCTGCACGTTGCTGATTTTGCTGGGAGGGATATACCTGGTGGCGCGACGCATGATGAGTTGGCGCATCCCGGTCGCCATTCTTACGACCGTTGCCCTGTTCAGCGCGGTTCTGAACGCCTTCGATCCCGATCGCTATGCCGGGCCGCTCTTTATGCTGTTCTCGGGTGGATTGATGTTGGGTGCGGTCTTCATGGCCACCGACATGGTTGCTTCCCCAATCACGCATCTCGGGCGCGTGATCTACGGCGTTTTGATCGGTCTGCTAGTGGTCATGATTCGGGTCTGGGGTGGAATGCCCGAAGGTGTCATGTATGCCATTCTGATTGGCAATGCAGTTTCGCCTCACATCGACCAGTGGATTCAGCCCCAGGTTTACGGAACAGTTCGGCGGGGAGACCCGGCATGAGCGAGTCCGAATCCGATCCACTGGCAAGCCTCGACACGAGTTCAGCACAAACGATCAGGGTTTACAGCGTGGTGTTCAGCGTTGGCATTGTGTGCAGTCTCGCGATCGTGACGGTCCATGAATTGACGCGTCCGATCATCGCGGGCCACAAGATTGCCTTGCGCCGAACATCGATACTGGATGTGCTGCCCGATGCCGTGACGATCGGGACCTATCACTTCGCTGAGACAACCGGCCAGTTTCAACCGGCGGCAACCGATGCAACCGGATCGGATCTGGTCTTCGCTGGATACGATCGGAACGGGGAACTTATCGGCATAGCCATCGAGGCTCGTGGCATGGGATACCAGGATTCAATCGGATTGCTCTACGGCTACTCGTTTGACAAACAAGCGATCGTTGGAATTCGAATTCTGGAGAGTCGTGAAACGCCAGGGTTGGGGGATCGCATCGAAACCGACGCGAGCTTTTCTAAGAACTTTGAACGGCTGGACGTTGCCCTAGACTCGGACGGAACGCAGCTTGCGCACGCCATCGAATTTGTCAAACCGGGAACGAAGACGGCCCAGTGGCAGATTGACGGGATCACAGGAGCAACCATCTCGTCGGGCGCAATTGCGGGAATGTTGCGTGAGAGTGCTGCCTACTGGATTCCTCGGGTCTATCCGCACCGAAACGATTTCCTCCCTTCCGCAATGGAGGAATAGCAATGTCCAGCGGATTTGAAGCAAGCGTGTCAGTCAGCACCGACGATTTTGTCAATGGAATATGGAAGCAGAATCCGGTATTCGTCCAGGTGCTCGGTATGTGCCCCGTACTCGCCGTCTCCAATACAGCAATCAATGCTCTCGCGATGGGCTTGGCGACTGCCTTCGTATTGGTAATGTCCAGCGTGGCTGTCTCGTCGCTTCGCCGTATTGTCCCGAACCAAGTTCGAATTGTAACTTTCATTCTTGTGATCGCCACCTTTGTCACGATCGTTGACTACCTGATCCAGGCGATCAGTCTGGAATTGCACAAATCGTTGGGTGCCTTCATCTCGCTGATCGTCGTCAACTGTCTGATTCTCGGACGTGCCGAGGCGTTCGCCTCGAAGCATGGTCTCTCGCGATCATTGCTTGATGCTCTGGGTATGGGGCTCGGTTTTACGTTGGCACTGCTCTGTCTAGGTGGAGTCCGCGAATTGCTGGGTAACGGCAGTCTGTTCGGCATGCCGATGCTTGGCGAGCAGTTTCAACCATGGACGGTGATGATGCTACCGCCTGGAGGTTTCTTCACGCTCGCGGCATGGTTGTTGCTGTTCAACTGGGTGGGCCAGCGGCGAGTGGCCCGCGAAACAACGGAGCAGCTGACGTAATGAACCAAGAATCGCTCGGATCGATCTTTATCAATGCATGTTTGGTCAACAACTTTGTGCTGGCCTATTTCCTGGGAATTTGCCCCTTTCTGGGCGTTTCTGCCCAACGGGGTACAGCGTTGCGGATGGGTGGCGCAGTGACATTCGTGATGTTGGTCAGCTCGATGGCCGCGTATGGCATGCACGCTGTGCTCGTCGTCATGGACGCACCCTACTTGCAACTGATTTCTTTCATCGCTGTCATCGCCTCGACGGTTCAACTGGTCGAAATGTTCGTCAAAAAAGTCAGCCCGGCCCTGTTTCGGTCGCTCGGAATTTTCCTACCGTTGATAACGACCAACTGTGCCATCCTCGCGGTAGCTTTGTTTCAAACCAACAAAGGATACGGCTTCGCGCAGTCCATCGTTTATGCGTTCGGCGCGGGAGTGGGGTTTACCTTAGCGCTCGTGCTGATGGCTGGGCTGCGCGAGAAACTTGAACTCGGGCAGACACCGGAGATTGTCAAAGGCACGGCGCTAACCATGATGATCGCCGGATTGTTATCGATCTGTTTCATGGGTTTTGCGGGGTTGTTCAGTTGAAATGACGGTCGCGTTCATCAAAGCAGTGGTTGGCATTGTCTTCATTCTTGGCGGATGGCTCGCGGTGCAATCGGCGTGGCGTTACGTGACCGGCGCCTCGCGAGACAAGACGCGCTGGCCGGGCGACTTGGTTGCCGAGGGTGTAATTGTGGGTCGCGTTGCGACGGCCAGAACGCAACGTCTGTTGAATCCGATTAGTTGGGAGCAAATCGATGCGGTTACAAGACTACGATATTTCGAAGCGTTACGGAGCGAAGGTCGTTGGTAGCGAAAGGATTACGCGCGATGACTCGAACGAAGAGTTGCGAGACATTTCCATCGAAGTCGATAATCAGGAGTATGACGCGAAGGTCGGACACAACATTGGCGTTCTAGCACCAGGGCAGGCGGAGGTCGGCCAAGATCATCATTTCCGACTCTACAGCGTCGCTGATCTTCCCCGTAGAACCGCAGACGGTCATCAACAGTTCAGCATCTGCGTCCGCCGATGCAGCTTTATCGACGAATTCAGCGGCGAGGAGTATCCGGGTATCGCCTCAAACTATTTGTGCGATTTGCGGCCCGGCGACACACTATCGATCACCGGCCCGTACGGTCAGGCTTTTGAAACCCCCAAGGATCACAACGCGACGCTGATTTTGATTGGCGCTGGGACAGGGATCGCTCCGTTCCGCGCCTTTGTCAAACATCTCTATCAGCACGACCGAGATTTTGTTGGTCGCGTCCTGCTTTTTCATGGTGCGCAAACGGGACTCGATCTGCTGTATCGCAACGAAGTCAAGGATGACTTTGCGCTTTACTATGACCGCGAAACATTTGCGGTGTTTGATGCACTGAGCAAGCGTCCTGGTTGGTCTGACGCGAATGACTGGGGGGACGCCATGCATGCACACGGTGAAGAGCTCTGCAAATTGCTCACAGATCCGAAGACCTATGTCTACGTCGCGGGCCTGACCAAGATCCGCGATGAGCTGGACAAAGTGTTAGCCGAGGTCGCCGGATCCAACGAGACATGGTTCCGCTGGAAGTCTGAACTCGAGTCCGAGCGTCGCTGGATCGAGCTGCTGTACTGAGTTGGACTGGGATGCTCCCAAGAAACTGATTCGTCCGTCATGAGTTTCTAGCGGCCGCGCCGGACGAAAGAGAATCTTGAGGACCAAGCAAAAGATGACGAAGCAAATCAAATCAAGACAGATGAAAACGGGCGTCCTCGAAGGAACGCCCGTTGAATTGTTTAAGATGTTGACGTTGTGTTAAGGCAACTGAATTAACGTCGTCGCCGACGCAGGCAGGCCAGTGCGCCCGTGCCGCACAGGAACATTGCTGCGGTTGGTTCGGGGATGGCGGCAGACCCCGAGGACGTACCTACTCGGATTCCGTTAGTTCCATTTGCGAGAAAAACATCTCCGGTGAATGGACTCGTCAAGTTTGGGAGATAACTACCGATGCCTTGCCAGACGAGAGTCCCGGCACTCAAGGTTACTAAGTCGCCGTTCTGGGGCTTGGGAAAAGAATCGAACAGAAAAGCAGGCCAAGCATCGTCAGATGTTAGGTCGTTTGAGGCATCTCCTCCACCCGGTCGTGACCCTCCGTAGCCATTGCTTGTAACTCCGCCAATCGTTAGCGTAGCCGTCCCAGTCAAAAGATAACTGCTCGCAGTGGCACTACCATTTCCGATCCCGTCGAAAACGGCGAGCCAAATGTTGGGAGAGGATGGTGAATCCCCATTGAGCGTCCACGAAATCGGCGACGTTATGGTAGCAACCAAGTCACTGCCAGAAGTAGAAATGACGATTTCCGCCTGAGCTGGCTCAACAAACAAAGTGGACGCAAAAACTGCGGCGATGAGTAGGCTGATTCGCATGACTGGCTCTTGCATTGTTGATGTTATCGCAGGTTGTGAGCTAACGATAATACTTGGCCAGGACAGGGAGTGTTATAGCAATCTTGCTCGAAGCGCGGTGGACGGGGAACGCCCCGACCGATTCGTCACCGTTGCCGACGTCTCGTGATTCCTTCCAGACGGCGGCTTTCCTTTTTGGATATTGCTAAGGACAGGCAGGTAGCTCCTGCTATTTGAGCGGACCTACGACAGGCGTTATGCCAAACACTTCGGTCCTTGGCGACCGATCAATGGCGAAGAGGCCCGCCGATTCCTGCGCTGCGGCGAGCGTTCAAGTGTCGCGTCATCAGGATGCAAAAGGCCATCCGTCGCGGGGTCCGGTGGTTCGGATGCAAACGTTGCGAGAACGAAATCGACGGCTGGCGAGATGGACTGGACCAATTCAATCGAATGAAATTTTGCATAGTTTTTTTCTATGCGTCGAACGATACGTTTCATTTCACGGGATTTGGGCGAAACGAACAAGTTGGCGTGTAAGTGTTCCCTGGCCGCCCCCTGGGTGACAACGACCGGCCTGCTATGGTTTTCATTTTCGACCATTCAAGAAGAATCCGACACAATGACCACCAAGAAGATTGGCGTCTTGGGTTGTGGCATGATTGCCGAACTGGGCCATCTTCCGGCGCTTGCGAACGCGGGAGGGTTAAGTCTGTACGGAGTACATGACGTCCATTGGGAGCGCGCGCTGGCGATGCAAAAACAGTTCGGTGCCGTACACGCCTACTCGACGGAAGACGATTTCTGGAACTCCGACATCGACGCAGTTGTCATCTGCACGCCGGCTCCACTGCATAAGGATCATGTCTTGAAGGCCGCCAAGCACGGCAAGCATGTGCTGTGTGAAAAGCCACTCGCCACCAACGCTGCCGACATCCGGGCGATGAAAGTGGCGATGGAGGCCGCCGACCGGATGCTATTCACCGGTTTTACTTATCGTTTCAGCCCTTCAGCGGGTGAAATTCATCGCTTAATTCGTGAAGGCGCGATCGGTGAAGTGCGTTCGCTGCGATTGGTTTACCTTTGGAATTTACACGGCAAATGGCGATGGGATGACAACGGCAAGATGATCCCCAGCCCGCTTCGTGTCGGTCGGATGCTTGAAGGCGGTCCAATGGTTGATTGCGGCGTGCATCAAATCGACCTGGCGCGATGGTGGTTGGGTAGCGAAGTCGTTTGGCAACGCGGGATCGGTGTTTGGGTCGAGGACTTTGAAGCACCCGACCACGTGTATTTGCATATGGGACATGATTGTGGGACGCACACAATGGTCGAGATGAGCTTTTCCTACAACGCAACGTCCAAGGAACCTCGTAGCCACTTTCAATACGAACTGATCGGCACCGATGGAGTGATTCGCTACAACCGCGAAGAGCACTCCATGGAACTGAGGAATTCTCACGGCACGCGATACCTGCATTGGCACGGCGAGAAGAATTTCGCCGGCATGTATGCTGAATTCGCTCACGCTTTGTGGACCGGCGAGTCAAGGAACATGCCCACCGCCGCCGATGGCTTAGCCGCGACAGTGATTTCGCAAGCAGCGACGCGGCAAGCGATCGCTGACCGCGACGGACCCAGTCAATCACACCCCTCTACGATGCAGCGATCACAAAGCACCGCTAATGCGTCAAATCAGTCAGTACCGCTAGACGACTACGAACTCGAAGATTTCTAGCGAGGCTTGATAAACCTCGCTTGCGCGGTCCAGCGGAATGCACTCACGGTCTTGATTGGCCGGGCCGCGGGGTCGCGAACTACGCATTCCAATCGTTCAGAAGCTCGATCAATTTCCTGCCAGCCCATATCCACCCCGTTTTTCAGCGATTATCGACCATCAAAAGTGTTACCCATGTCCCGGCAGGACTGTTACCTAGCTCTCCTGTCTACCCAAACAACCGGCCCTACGTCCGAAGCAAAATCGGAAAATCGCGAAGCAGAATCTGCGACGCTGAGCAGATGATCGTTGACGGTATCCGGAACGTGTCTCGGGTTCGCTGTACTCTGGTTCCGACTCAGAGGTTTCGGATTTTGCCATTGGCTGAACCGAGTTTGGCAAGGCATCGAGGGAAAGGGGGCCAATTCCGGCGGATGTCACCCCGTTTCACCCCCCGGGGGTGCGGTTTTCCGTCCTAGATGAAGTTGGGAGGTGCCGGTCTCGACGAAACGAGCAATCACGGTTTCAATAGAACGACTGTTTTCAAGACATTTTTTTCACTGAGGATCGAATGAATCAAGCACAGCCAATCACAGTAGCCCGCGGCGACGGCATCGGACCTGAGATCATGGACGCCACGTTGCGCGTCCTAGAAGCCGCTCGCGCGCAGGTTGGAAATCGAAGAGATCGCGATCGGCGAGAAAGTTTACGAGCAGGGATTCACGTCCGGCATTCCGACCGATGCCTGGGATTCGCTACGACGCACGAAAGTCTTCCTCAAGGCTCCCATCACAACCCCGCAGGGTGGCGGCTACAAGAGCCTAAATGTCACGGTGCGAAAAACACTTGGACTGTTTGCTAATATCCGCCCTTGTGTTTCCTATCACCCGTTTGTCGAGACTAAGCACGCGGTCATGGACGTGTTGATCGTCCGCGAGAACGAGGAGGACACTTACGCCGGAATCGAACACCAGCAAACCGATGAAGTAACGCAATGTTTGAAGCTGATTTCGCGGCCCGGCTGCGAGCGAATCTCCCGTTACGCTTTCGAGTACGCGATTGCGAACAACCGTAAAAGGATCACATGCTTCACCAAAGACAATATCATGAAGCTGACGGACGGCTTGTTTCACAAGGTCTTCGAAGAGGTGGCTGCTGAATATCCGACGATTGAGAACGAGCACTGGATCGTCGATATCGGTGCCGCCAAGCTAGCCGATTCTCCCGAAGGGTTCGACGTGGTGTTGATGCCGAATTTGTACGGTGACATTCTGTCGGATGTGGCCGCACAAATCGCTGGATCCGTCGGGCTGGCAGGTTCGGCCAATATCGGCGAACACGTCGCGATGTTCGAGGCGATTCACGGTTCCGCACCACGCCGGGCCGGTCAGAATCTGGCCAATCCCTCCGGGCTGATGCACGGCGCTATCATGATGCTCGTCCACATCGGCCAACCGGAAGTCGCCGAGAAGATGCACAATGCGTGGCTCCGGACCATCGAAGACGGGATTCACACCTACGACATCTTCTCGGAAAAACAGAGTCAAGAAAAAGTCGGCACCCGGGAATTTGCCGACGCCGTGATCGCCAGACTGGGGCAAAGCCCCGAACAGCTGAAACCTGCAGCCTATCGCCGCAGCGAAGATGGAGAAAGGATTCACGTCAAGGTCACGCCAACGACGCCCAAGAAAAAAGAGATCGTGGGCGTCGACGTGTTCTTGCATTGGCGCGGTGAACCGGCTCAACTCGCCGAACAACTGGAACGCGTCAGCGACGCTGGTCTGCGGATCAAGATGATCACCAACCGCGGCGTCAAAGTTTGGCCGGACGGCTTCGATGAAACGTTCTGTACCGACCACTGGCGGTGTCGCTTCACCTCCCCGGCCGGGGAAACCGTCAAGCATGCTCAGATCGTCAGTCTGTTGGCACGGGTTGACGAAGCAGGGCTCGATTTCATCAAGACCGAACACCTTTGCACCTTCGATGGCGAACCTGGCTATTCGTTGGGACAGGGTGAATAACGGTAATCACAGGCTGCTGTGACGACGGCACATAGGTGTCTGAGGGCCCAAGGGGGGCTTTTCGAACTTTTGGTTCCCGCCCCCCGTGCCTGGCTTGGAGTGAGCCGGGATTGGAGATCAGCTCAGGAGATCACTCTCTTGATGATCCGAGCGTCATTGTATTCGGCACTCGTCGCCGATGCACTTGATTCGCTTGGACTGAGAAATCAAATGCTGAAATCAATCACCACGACTCCCGCTGGCGCCCTGGTCCGGCGACTCCTCCCTGGACTTGATTCTAAATATCTCACCAACTGCGGACGAAAACTTGCTTCAGGCGGATACGACTGAGTTCCTGAACAGCGAGGCGCTGAAGTGAACGAGTTCAGGCGGACTTCATGATCCGCTCAAGGACATGCAGCGGGAACAGGCGGGCAATGGTGATCCCTTGAACCAGGATCGAAAAAATCACAACGGCATAGGTCATGTTGACGATCGTCGCCTTCTCGGGTGAATCTGGAAGTGAGAGTGCCAACGCCAAAGCGAGACCGCCGCGTAAGCCACCCCAGGTAAGAAGTTGCGTGAGGCCCCACCAATTGGCGTTCAGAACGCCGGCCCGGTTAAGGGGCACGATGGTGACACAGACACTCAACGCCCGAGCCACCAGGCATACCAGGATTGCACCCGAAGCGACGATGGCGAAATGAGACCACGAGACCGGATGTACGACAACCACAGACAGACCGATCATGACAAACAGCAGGGCGGTCAGAATTTCTTCGATCCCCTTCCAGAATATCGTGAGCGATCTCGTCTCTGACTCGGCAATGCGTGGCTTGGTGAAGTTACCGTTGATGATCCCTGCGACCACCATGCCAATCGGCCCCGAAACCTCGATTTGCTCGGCGATGGCATAGCCCAAGGCAACCGCGGAAAGCGTAATCAGCAGTTGTATCGGATAGTCCCGGGTGCGCAGCAGCATGTTGTGTATCACCAGGCCAACGAGCAGCCCCAGGCCGGTTCCACCGAGCACTTCCCGCGCGAAGAGCAGGGAGGCGCCCGATAAGGTTGGTTGCTCGCTGCCTTTGACCACAGCCAACCCAATGGTAAACAGCACAACCCCCACACCGTCGTTGAATAATGATTCACCGTTGATGATCGTCTCGAGGCGTTTGGGCAGGCCGAGTTGCTTGAGGATCGCCAGGGCGGCTATCGGGTCAGTGGGTGAGATCAGGGCCCCGAAAACAAACAGGTATGCAAACCCGACCGTGACACCAAACAGAAGCAGGTAATTGCTGAGCAGCACTGCGATCAGCACGCCTGCGACCATCGTGGAGCCGATCGCAAACGCCGCAATGGGCCATTTGGATTCCCCGAGTGCCTGGATCTTGACGCCGGCACTGCCCGCGAACAGCATGAAGCACAGCACGCCATTCAGGAGGCTGCTTCCCAGGTCCAGCCGGTCAATCAGGGCTTCCTCCCAGCCCAGGGAATCGAGCCCGCCGAGTAGCTTCAGTAGGTACAGAAGGGCGGTAAAGGTCAACGCCAGCAGCATCAGCCCGATGGTGGGCTGCAGACGCAGAAATCGCTCGTTGATCAAACTAAATAGTGCCGCAAGCCCCAGCAGGACGGCAACACTCATCAGCAAATCCATCGTAACCCCATTCTACTTTGGTGGTTGCCGGAACCTGTCGGTCATCGAGCCTGATCCGCCAGGCATCCTTTAACTCTGTTGTGTCTGTACTCTATCAGTCAAAGTCCGTATCACGAAGCAGGTTCAGAGATGTATCCAAACGGGTACATGGGGACAATAGGGTTATGAAGCTCGCTGATCGAGTCGCCGAAGCGGTGCGAACAGACTTAGCGTGACCGCGCAAAACCTATCGATTCAAGATGCTTGACCAAATGATCAAAACGATGAACTCTCTCAGGAGGACTACCACTTCGCTGCTGACCATTCCAAGCTGCTTTTTTGTCGGGATCGATTCGCCGGTTTTGGCTCAACAAGTCCGGGCAAGAAAATGGGGCGGGAAGAAAGTGACACGGGGGTCATTTTCTTGCTGCAACCGCTTGTACCGAGGGCTCTTCCGCCGAAACTGAATTGGCCACGACTGGCTCGAACCCATCGGCAAAGTCGCCGGCTACCAGCAAGCCACTCGCATCAAGAACCTTTGGATCCTCCAACGATTTAAGTCGGATAGGGCGACGTTTGCGTCGTTGGCTCAGTTCTGTGCCCCGGGGATTCTTCACGTCGATGTGGTGATGCCCGCGAAGGCATTTGCGGAACGGGACAGGGAGAGCAACTGTACCGGATTCCCGACAGCGGATCGAACAACTCCCACCTTCACCACCATCGAACCGACCAGGCAAAGCATCGCGAACGCCCGGCCGGTCGTCGCAACGACTAAGCAGCGGAAAGCGAGTCGTACTCGCTTGCCGTCGCCCCGTCCAAACAGGCTTGAATGATTTCGCGTCCCTGCGGTTCAAGATCGTCGGACAGAAATTGCCGGATCTGATCATGGAAGAACGAGGTCAAGATTTCGGCGCCGCGATCATACGCCTGTTCGCCAACCTCCGGTTGGGTTTCCACTCTCAAGAACCAATGGCCAATCGTTTGCCCTTCGACTTGAATGGTCAACGGGGATCGACCCAGCAGGGGACAGCGGGCATCGACCAGTCGCTGCGGTTCGAACGCCGCCGATCCGCGCCTGGAAAGGTACTCGCGAGCAATCCATTGAGGGGCAAATCCTGTTGACCATGCTCCCACATGTTGATTGGGAATCAAAGCAAACATCGTATCGGGTGTTTCCATCACTTGACGGAACAAAATGTTGGCTTGATCGACGCGTCGCCCGGTCGCGAATGGCCAGTAGGAACCGACGCCTTCGGAACTCATCCCCTCAGTATCCACAATCGATGGGTTACCATGACCACGGGGAGCGACCAATCGCCACAACCATGCCAACGCCGGAGGAAGAATGTGGAACAGTCCGATGATTCCGTAGGTCGGTAACTCTTGGGTACATGGCGGACAACGAACTCCGAAGCTGCGGATGTCAACGGTGACCGGTTCGTTGACGATGTTGGGATAGTTGCTGCGTGGGAAGACCAAACGCGGATTGGGGCAGCTGACACCGGGACTATCTTGGATGTGCTCCCAGATCAACGCCGTCGATCCTGGCACTGCGTCAATGTTCAAGAACAACAGCGGTTGTTCCGGCCCGATCGTCAGCGCTTCTAGATGCGGATCGGTGCCGTAATTGGTAATGTGATTGACCCGCAAGAACCAAGCTTGTTCGGCATCAATCAAGCTCAGCTTTCGTTCCCGTGCCTCCGTGTCTTGTAAGTCGGGATGACATAAAGCCATGTCGTCGGTCACTGGTTGCAAATCGCAACCTCGGGGTAAGGCAACATACCGACTTTCCCCAGTCACCACATTGTCGCCCAGTTTCAGTCGGCCATCGCTTTCGCGATGCATCTGTTCCAGCATCTCACTTTTTCCGCCGCCGGAAGCACCTTCGTGCATGATCGTGACTGCGTTGTCATAAGGCGTCACGACTCTAACAGTCGAACAATGGGCAGTCGTCCAAGATTGCTGCTCGCCGTAATTCAGCAGCATGCCATAGACACCCTTCTTGGCGGATGGACCGGGATACAGGTTGTAGCTGTACAGTTCATGCAACTCTTCACGACGATTGTGAACGACCACTTGCTTGCCATCGAAATGAGTGTGACGAAACGGCGGCGCGATGTAGATGATCGCCGAGTGGTAGTAGTCGTCACCCATGCCTTCAATTTCGTTCGACCGGAATGATGCCTTGCAGGTGAGCCAGTCCGAACGCAAAGAATGCCGCGTTGGCTGGGCAAATTGCCACGGCGGGCAAACCTTTTCCGGGCAATCCGGCATCGAAAAAGAAACAGGCAAGATCTTGTGTCTGCAGCCAATCGAAGGTTTGCTGACGAAGATCCTCGAATTCTTGACCGAACCGACTCTTGAACGTTTGCTTGTCAGTCGCCCGATCATCGGCGATCAACATGCAGTTGGGATCGCGTCGTCGCATGTAGGGTTCGATGTAGTTCGCACTGATCCCATTCTTCACACGGCATACTTTCGCCTCCGGCACGAATTCGCCGTTGACGTCATAACCGACCGTGTAAAATCCGCGCTCATCGACTAGATCCTCCGGGACCGCAGCGGCAGCCAATTCCTCAACGGTGCTGAAGAAGCGAACCGACTTCGCTTGCTCAAGGACAGTCTCGGCGGATCGCGACAGAGAAATGTTCGGCTTTTGAGCGGTGAGCATGGAGGGAGTCCCATTCAAAGGTGGTAGATGAACATGGCGACCAAGACTCGGATCTCTCATCGCACGATGTTGGCGTCATTGCTGATCTCAAACTCGAATCGAATCCGAGTCAGACGAAGCTGAGAGGGGAGTTGCAAACATATTTTCGTGCCAGTGGATGCAGATGCATGCGGCCCGAAGGCCACATGCATCTGCCTCTCACTAAAGCCCTCTCGGATGAAAAATGTTAGCGAATCGCATACCACTCCGCCGCCAACCACCGGGAGTCCAGACTGACAATCTGATCGTCCGCAGTTCCGTCGCCAGACCACAATCAACCGCCGAGAAATCACTTTTTTCCAATCATTCGACGGTAATCTCCGTCGTTCCGCCAAATGTGCGCGCCGAGTTTGCAACACCACTACCACATGGTAGGGGAACACTGGTTGCCACTAATTTTTCCGCGAAATGACTGGTACGGTGTTTGACGAACGAACTGAAATTGCGAACCGCGATTCAGGCCAAGTCACCATGCGAAGACAGGTAGCAATCGATGCGCGATTCTTGTGCATGATCGTTGCTTGTGAAGACTCGATGAATGCTATGGATTCGATCGACGCCATTGAGATTGCCAATCGTCGTCGCGCTAGAGCGTTCAACCGTGAATCGCCCGGGACGCGTTGAACGAGGGTCGTAAAGCGAAGACCAAAGTCCTAAAAGCTAATGCGCAAGCCAAGACATGCCTTGCCATGAAGGGAGAGTTATCAGTTGACGCCTACTGACCATCGATCAGGCACACGAAGCCACACAATGTCGCCGGGCAAGTCGAAACGACAGACGGTTTCGGGTGCTCTTGGCCCTAAAGCGGAGATTAAGATCGCTATCAGTCAGTCAGTCAGTAGTCAGTCAGTCTTGATCTCTCCGATACCCGAAGCTGACACCAGTTTTGCCGAGGTTTCAGGTTGTGGCACTCTATTGGTGAACCCCACCGGTGCCATCCTGTTGGCTTTTTCAGCACCACCGTTACAGTGACGGCAACCAAGTTAGAATGTCAAAGATGTTGGAGTTTTCGTCAGTCCACAGTTTAGCCCCGAGTGGCGATTTGACCGGTTGCCAACGGTCGGTATCAATGAATTGATCAACGGTGGCCTGATTTCGGCTGAGCACACAAAACGATGCCGATAGGCGTCCGCCATTGTCGAGTCGACCTTACCGAGCTGAATTCGCGCGTCGCCAAGGATGACTCGATGTTCGGCCTGACAAGAAGAGAGGTAATTGAAATGCCGTCTATCTTGTGCCAGGCGAACGACGACCGGGTCGATCTCATAAAAATCAAACCATTGCCCCGCTTTCGCGTAGCTGGCAATCGAGCCGATCCCCAACTCGACCACGACTTCGTCGTGAACGAAGGCGACGCATCGGAAGCCAGCAACACACAACCCCCACAAAGCCAGCTTTGCACCATCGGCAGCGAGTCCTTGAAAGGGAGTGTTGCGAGCCTGGGAGAAGCCGACCGCTCCGCGTATCCGACCGGTGAGCGTTGCGACTGGACCGAAGAATAGATCGCGGTAAAGCTGATCGCCCGCTTCACGGTTTGCGATCCGCGTCTTCAGCTTGCGATTCTGATTCAGTGGCTTCAGCGACTCCCAGATTCGATCGACGAAGGCTTCGCCGTATTCGTTGCCGTCCGCCTTCCCTGAGCCTGCCACGATCCGCTTCGCCGCCCCGATCGTACCATCGGTATCAAAGCAAGCTCGGACACGAAAGCCGGAAGTCTTCAGGTTGTGAGCCAGCGAGCCGACCGGATCGTCCTTCAAGTATTCACCAAGCTCGGGATAGACTTCGGTGATCAGCGATTGCCGGAAGGCTTCCGCCTCTTCGACCGAAAGATCGACGCCGTAGGTTGCCGCTGCGTACTCGACCAGAGACTTCGCCCCCAGGCCCCCAGGGATTCCGAAGTTGTGAGCCTTCGCCCGTTGTCGAAGTTGTTTCTTGTTCGCCAGCTTATCAAAGGCTTCGATCGAGATCCCTTACCGATCGACAGTGATCACACGAAACAAGCCGAAGAGATCGACCGGATACTCTGCGAATCGATGGCGAAACTGACGGGAACGATCCCGATCTCCGAAAGACGCTTCGATCGAATGGCTGAATGATCTCAAAGACAAGAAGCTTCGCGACAAATTGGTCCGCCTGGGGCTAGCGCGACCGAAAGAGGCAACCACGATCGAAGTCTTCATCGATTGGTATATCGCAATTCGGACGGACTTGAAACCGAGAACAATAATCAAGTTCAAAGCGACGAAAGACTATCTGATCGAAAAGTTCGGTCGGGATCGTGATATGTCCAAGATCACCGAAGGCGACGCGGAAGACTTCCGTATCTTCTTGCTTGCGAAAAAGACCGGCAAAAGCTCAGGCGAAACGATGGGCGAAAACACGGTTCGCAAACATACGCAAATCGCGGGTCAGTTTTTCCGAAAAGCGTTAAAGCAAAAGCTGATCGATCAAGATCCGTTTGCGGGACTCGCTTCGACGGTTCAGGCGAACAAGACGCGATACTTCTATGTCGACCAGGCAACCATCGAGGCAGTGATCGCCAAGTGTGCCGATACCGAATGGAAGTTGATCTTCGCTCTGGCTCGCTTCGGCGGACTTCGTTGTCCCAGCGAAATCCTCGAATTGAAGTGGTCCGACATCGACTGGGCGGAAGCAGAGATGATCGTCCGATCGGACAAGACCGAGCACCATACAGGGCAAGACCAAAGAATCGTCCCGATCTTTAGTGATCTTTTGCCGATCCTTCGCGACGCCTTCGAGATTGCTGACGAGGGTGGCAGCGAGTACGTGATCAGTCGCTACCGAGACGGCAACGCGAATCTGCGGACGCAAGCTCATCGAATCATCAAGCGGGCTGGCTTCAAGCCTTGGCCGAAGACGTTCCAGAATCTCCGATCGTCGCTGGCGACGGATCTGGTCCAGTACGAAGCTCTGCACGTCGTCGCACAGTGGACCGGACATACCGTCGAAACAATGCGAAAGTTCTATCTTCAGGTTACGAAAGAACACCGGCAAAACGCCAAGCGAAGGGAGAAGGAGGCAAAGGCGAAGCAATGGGAAGCAAAAGCGGCCGCCAAACGGGAATCAGAATCGACTGAGAACGCCAAAAAAAGCCGGATGGATTGCGGATCAAAGCCCGTCCAAAAGGCGAAGCAAAACCCGAAGCAGTCAGGGCCAGAAAAGGTGCGAAAAGTCGAGACACCCAAAAACAAGAAGGGCGTTTTGTCTATAAGAAACTCGCATTGTCGCGAGTTGACTGAACAGGAGAATAGCGGTGGAGGGACTCGAACCCCCGACACGCGGATTATGATTCCGCTGCTCTAACCGGCTGAGCTACACCGCCGCACTCATCGGACTGATTCAGATGGACACGCCTGGTTCCACGAAGGTGATCAGCCTGAGCAGGCGGAAAAATAGCAGATCTTGGGTTTGAGTTCCAGATTGGGTCGGGTTAGCCTCCCTTTTCGCCGCCAGTCCCGCTCAAATTCGTTTCCGAATCGACAAAACTCGCTCGTGAACTGGTCCGCGGTGAATTCACGAAGCTGTAATGCGGCGGCAATCGCGATCTGAAGGTTGCTGGCGTCGCTTCCCTGGAATCCAAGATTAGGTCGCACAATGGTCGATCCGAATTCCGCTGCCAGCTGGATTGAACTACCTTCCGAGACCCTTGGCCACGGAGATCGTGCGGTTTTGAGAGTTGGCGAGACACAGGAACTGCTGGGGTGGCTGAGTTCGCCCGACAGCGAGCCCCTGCGCGGATGGCTGTCGTCGGGGGGCTCGCTGTCGATCGACCGGCCGCCACCCAACAAAAACCCTCGGCCAGCAACGACGTAAAAACCGTAGATCCTTGTTCGGCAACGCAATCAGACAAGTCATAGATGTCGATCACTGAATCGTCAGGGCTGAACGACGGGAGTCAGTCCCTTGCCGACCATCGACTGCGGATCGCATCCAACAAGACAGCGCCGATAATCACACCGCCGGTAATGATTTGTTTGGTTGGATCCGAAGCGCCGGTCTGAGCCAAGCCGGTTTGCAGGACTGCAATGATCAGTACTCCCAGAAATGAACTGATCACCGAGCCCCGCCCGCCCATCAGACTGGTCCCCCCGATCACGCACGCCGCAATCGCAGAGAGTTCAATGCCGATCGCAGCATTCGGGTCAGCACTCGCTAGCCGCGAAGCTTGGGTCAAGCCGGCGACACCACACAGCAGACCACTGATGGCAAAAACAGTGATCGAATAAGGTGCCGATCGAATCCCCGACATCCGGACTGCTTCTTCATTGGTGCCGATGGCCACGATGTATCTGCCAAAGACCGTCCGAGTAAGCACGAATTCACCGATCAGCACAGCTGCTATGGCCAGTAAGAATGCTGGAGACAGCTGAAGGCCCGCGATCGGTTCACCAATCGATTCGACGGCCGATCCGATGTACTTGGTCTGTGAATCAGTGACCACTTTGGTTGCGCCGCGAGCAATCTCTAACATGCCCAGGGTGACGATGAACGAGGGAATTCGGGCGCCAACCGAAACGATTCCGTTGAACAAGCCACAGGCCGCACCGGTCAGCAGGCAAAGTGGTATCGCTGCCCACAGTGGCCAAGCGTGGTCGACCATCAAAACGCCCAGCACGGCCGATGAAAGCGCCAGCACCGAACCGACCGACAGATCGATACCGCCAACGATCAACACCAACGTCATTCCGACGGCGATTAGAGCAAGATCGGGGATCTGGTTGGCGATCGAAACGATCGTCCCCAGCTGAAGAAAATTTTCGCTGAGCGAACTGAAGACGAGCACGAGGAGTGCAAGCGCACCGAGCAACCCAGCGTATTGGATGATGGCTGCAGGCAGCCGCGGTCTGTTCATGCGTCGGGCTCCGCTTTATCTGCGGCCTGGTCGAGGTAGCCTGAGAACGACGCCTGCATGATCTTGTCGTGCGACCAGTTGCTCCGATCAAAGGTTGCGACCAACTTTCCAGCCGACATGACGGCAATGCGATCGCAGGTTTCCATCAATTCATCCAGATCACTGCTGACGATCACGATCGCCTTGCCGTCGTCGCGCAACGAATCAAACAGCCGATAGATGCGTCGTCTGGCGGCAACATCAATCCCTCGAGTCGGTTCGTCGAACAGAAAGACGTCTGCGTCGCGGACAAGCCATTTGGCGACTAGCCACCTTTTGTTGATTTCCACCACTAAGCGTTGACACGATTTGCTCGATACTCGTGCAGCGTGTTTCCATGGTTCCGCACATGCTTTCGGCAGAATCATGCTCCGCGTGTTTGCGGATCACTCCGGCACGCGAGAAATCGCGTCGCAGCGAGCAGAGTGTTGTGTTGACTCGGATCGATTGCTGCAGCAACAACCCATTCTGCTTTCGATCCTCGGTGACCATCGCCAATCCGGCCGCGACGGCTTGACTGGGATGACGAAATCGCTGGGCAGAAGCAGTTTCGTCCAGCCATACACAGCCACGCTGTCGCGATTTCGGCACCGAAGATCGCGCGCAACAGTTCAGTGCGGCCGGATCCGACCAGTCCGGCGATGCCCAGGCGTTCGCCAACGCGGACATTGAACGAAACGTCTCGAACCAACTTTCCACTGGAGACTCCCTCGACTCGCATTGCGATCCGTTCCGATTGGTGAAAGATGCGTGCTGATGGCTCGCGGCAAGGTTCTGCTCGGTCGCCAGTCATCAGATCGACCATGGCTTCGGTCGGTCAGTCGCGTGGCAGGCTGTCGGTGCAAACATACTTGCCGTCGCGGAGCACGGTAACGCGATCGGCCAGCCGAGCCACTTCGTCGAGTCGATGGCTGATGTAGATGATGCCGACGCCCTGCCTCGCGAAGTCTGGTCGAGCCATTCGAACAGACGCTCCGTCTCGGCTGCGCTCAGCGCCGCGGTTGGTTCGTCCAGGATCAACAATTGGCAATCGCGATCCAGTGCTGCGGCGATTTCCACCATCTGCTGCCGACCGACGCCCAGCGAACCGACCGGCGTGTCGGTCGCAATGTCTTCCAAGACAACCGATCGAGCACTCGGCGAGCTTGTCTGATGCAACGCTCGCTTGGCGAATGATGCCGCCGCGATGTCGGCAATCGATTCAGCAGCAGGTTTTCGGCCACCGACAGCGTCGGAATCAGATTCAGTTCCTGCTGCACGATCTGCACGCCGGCTGCTTCGGCGTCCTGTTTGTTGGCCGGGCGATAGGGTTGACCGCCGAAGCGTCATTTCGCCGGCGGTGGGCGAACCAGTCCGGCAATGATTCGGCAAAGCGTGCTCTTGCCCGCCCCGTTGGCACCGAGCAACGCGTGAATCTCACCGGCGCGAACTTCAAACGAGACGCGATCCAGCACCGTGACGGCCATACCGTTTGGTCAGTCCGCTGACGTCAGCAAGCGGAGCGTTGTGTGGCTGATCATTCGATGCGAAGTGTCTCGCGCCGTGACCAGATCGACGGGCGTCTCGACGTCTTCGACGTGCGGCGTCGGGTCGTCAAGCATCTTCAGCGCCGCTTCGATCCCGAAGACCGCCAGCTGGTCGCCGTGTTGATCGGCGGTCGCCAAGAACTTTGCCTTCGCGGATCGCCTGTTGAACGGCCGAGATGTTGTCGAAGCCGACGATCTGGACTTCGCCGCTCCGACCGGCCGATCTTGACCGCCGCGACCGCGCCCAGCGCCATGCTGTCGTTGGCGGCCAGGATCGCCTTGATTTCCGGATGTTCGCTCAGCATCGACGAGGCGATCGTGTTGGCCTTGCTCATTTCCCATTCGGCCGACTGGCTGTCGACGACTGTCGATCCCGGCGTCCTTCATCGCCTCCTCGAATCCCGCGTCGCCGCTGCTGACCGTTGAAGGACGTGCGAATTCCTTCCAAGATCGCGACCTCGTCGCCCTTGCGTCGAGCTTGGCGGCCAGGATAGTCGCCGACCTTCTTCGCCCCCGCTTGATTGTCGGGACCGACGAAGGGAATCGCGACGCCTTCTCTGCTGAAGCACTTCGGCGTCCAGTCGATTGTCGATGTTGACGACGACGACGCCTGCTTGCTTGGCCCGCCGCAAGCGCCGGAACCAGTGCCTTCGAGTCGGCCGGCGCGATCACGATCGCATCGACGCCGCTGGCCACCATTTCTTCGACCAAGGCCACCTGGCGGCTCAGATCGCGTTCGTCCTTGATGCCGTTGACGATCAAATCGTACTGATCGGCGTGTTCCGTTGATGCGCTCTGGCGCCGTCGGCCATGGTCGAAAAGAACTCGTTGGCCAGCGACTTCATGATCAAGGCCACTCGCGGCTTGTCCGGGTCCGCCCGTTTTCGATCCGTCTGATCGACATCCTAACGACATCACCAATGAAAATGCGAACAAGGCCGTGTAAATCAGAGGTCGCTCCGATGAGAAACCTGTTCGGATCCTAACACCAGCGGCCGCCATCACAAAATGATTCATCATTGGTCTCGATTCTGTAGGAGTTGTTCGACTTCTTCTCGGGTAGGCATCGCCGTCTGCGCACCCGGTCCGACTGGCCGCGATCGCGCCGGCGGCGCCTGCGAATCTTGCTGCTTCCGATAGGTTGGACGTTTCCGCCCAGCGAACAGCGAGCGCCAGCGGCAAAGGCGTCGCCGGCTGCGGTTGAGTCAACGCTTTCGATGGGAAACGGTTCAATCCAGTCAATTGAACTCTGATCGCTGACCACTGCACCCTGGCCGCCAAGCGTAATGATGGCCTTGCCAGCACCAAGCCGATTGAGTTCCCTCGCTGCATTCTGCGCAGACTCAACGGAATCGACTTCAGAGCCAGTAATCATGGCGGCTTCGTTTTCGTTAGGGCAAATCAAGTCGGCTCCGAACAGTTCGCGAGCGAATTGACTGGGTGCCGGAGCCGGGTCGAGGATGACTCTTGTGTTTGCGGCACGGGCGATCTCGATAGCCGCGATAACCGTCGCGACGGGAACCTCCAGTTGAAGCAACAGCGTGTGACTTGATCGAATCACATCGGCTGCCGCGATTGCTTCCTGAACGCTCAACATCGCATTGGCGCCGGGAACTACGGTAATTGAGTTCTCGCCCGTATCGTCAACAGAAACAATCGCGAGACCACTGGCACAGTTTGAGCGACGGGAAACGTGCGACACGTTTATCTCTTCGCGAACTAGATTTTCAAGCAAATGTTTGGCGAAGGCATCGTCGCCAACGCAGCCGATGATCGCTACTTCGGCTCCCAAACGAGCGGCGGCGACCGCCTGATTGGCGCCCTTTCCGCCGCAGACTTCCATGGCCGAATCGGCGACAATTGTCTCGCCTGGCTCAGGTAGATGTCAACAGCGAATGACAAGGTCCATATTGATGGAACCGAGAACAGTAATCTTTGGGGCAGCGTCGATCATCTTGAATCTGCGTTGCGATTCGCCGTGAGGGTATTGGTGTCTAGACATCTCAACGAGTCAAGTTTGATGTTTTCGGTTTCCAAAACGCATTTAATTTCACTCTCCCGCTTGCGGGAGAGTCGGACGTTTGAACGGCCCGGGGAGGGTTGCTGCATTAGTGCAAGCGATTGGTGATGCAAGAATGCTGGAAACCGGCGATTCCCGCGTCGGCCCTCTCCTCGCTTAGGCTCGTCTCTCCCAGAGGGCATTGGTGTCTACACATCTACTTCACTCTCCCCGCGGGGAGGTGGAGCATTTGAACGGCCGGAGAGGGGCTCATTAGTGAAGTTGCAATCAACGATGCTGTAAACCGAGATTGGCCCTCTCCTCGCTTAGACTCTAATCGCCCAGAGGGAGAGTGATATCAGAAGTACGTAAGTACCTGTAAATGGACAACTTAAAGACCGTACGACCTCTTCGTGGGAGGGTCAAGATGCTGAGACACCAATGACTTAAGGCTATCTCAATCGATGACCGTTGGTGGCTGACTGGATAGCTGCACCAGTGCTTCGGAAAGTCGAATTTTCTGTTCGTTGGTTAGCTTCAGAAATCGGTGTTGCCCGTCAGCCTTTTTCTGAAAGCTTGTCAGGCTGCTGTCGGCCACCGAAACAACGCCTGGTTCCGACAGTTGAAAGTAGCCATGTTCCGGACGCACCGCGTACAACACGCTGGTCAGATCCCAAGTCGGCCGGTCGTGCGGCGGCGGCATGTACAAACGATAGGCATCGGCCAGTGGATGATTCTTGACGTAGTTGTAATCGAGTTCGATGCTGCGATGCGGATACTTCACATTCAGTCCAATTTCAAAACCGCTCCAAACGATTGGCGTCGGCCACATGTCGGCGATCTTCTGCGCGGCTGGGATATCCATCACGACGTTGTATTCTTTGTGATCACGTTTCTTGCCATCTTCCGAGAACGATATTTGCTCAAACGCGCCCGCCATCATCGAAAGCAAACGAGCCTTTTTTTTCGCCAATTCGATGCCAGAGAGCGGGCTGATTTCGTCAGGTTTCGAATCGAGCAGATTGGCAAGATTCGTTGAAAATCCGACCTGCACGATGACGACTGACCCATCGTCCGCTTCGGCAAGCGTTTTGCGTAGCAAAGCGACAGCATCGGGGGCATCTTGCCCAGACATCAAGTCGTGTGGATATCGCAATCGGTCCCCATCCTTTTCTGCACCAAGATGTTGAACTTGCCAGGCTTCGGCGTAACGCCGCTACGACAGACTCCGATCGGGATGTCGCCTCGTCCGTAAAAGGTGTTGACCGCGTCGGTGAATGAAGCGGCCAAGGGATTGTCTTTGGTGATTGTGACTGCCAATAGCTCGCACTCACCGCGGCTCTGCAACGCGTGAATCACGCCTAGTGCCAGGACATCATCGACGTCGTTGCCAATGTCGGTATCGAAGATCAGTGGCACTGGATTTGACAAGGGTTTGTCGGCTCGCACGACAAGAGGAAGATTGAACGCAATAACCCAAGCAAATGACTTGAGCAGCCTGTGCGCGATTTGCTTTTGAGAGTCTTTGCTGTTCATCGAATGTTTATCCTGACGCTAAGTTTGGATCGTCAAATTTCTAGGGTCGGCAACGGACGCTCATTCGATACTCTGCATCGGAATTCGATGCAGTCTTTGCCCAAGTCGAGTTCTGGATCTGATCCGATGGTGCAGTGGTTCAGCGTGATATTCCAGTAGGCAACGCGTTGCTGCGTACCCGGAAGATTCAGTTAATTGGGTTCCGTTTTGTGCTGACAGCATCGGTCGGAGGGGATCATTCGCTGCGATGCAGGTCAGTAATTGGGAAGTGCAGAATCAATTGTGCAGCGTAATGGACGCAGATCGCTCAAGCAACTATCCAAGCATCCGATCGTTGATCGCACTCCCTTCCGAATTCTAAATGGTGCGTCCTATCGACTAGTCAGAGGCGGGAACGGTATCGCTGCGGTTTTCTTCTTGTGCGCTAATATCTGACGGAGACTCCTGACTTCGCAGCGATGATCGTCAGTCCGATTGCCAGGCAGACGATTCCGACTTGGTGTGTCCATGACGCAAAATCATTCTCTTCGACCTGGTTGCTGTAACGACCAGCGGATGCAAACCGGCATGCTGTATGGAATCTGATTACGCATTTTTAACACACTCGCTCAATTAGCCGAAGAATACCGATAGACAACATCAACTCTGTTGCTGACATCATCGGGTTGGTTCGTCCTTGGAGTCACCGAACCAAAGTGATCGAGTAGCGAATTCGACGCTATTGTTGGCTGGGTCGCGAACGTAGATCGAATGTCCACCACCTGGCCAGTCGATCTCCGATTCGATGGCGATACCGTGTTGCTGCAGATTTCCTTTGATCGCGTCAAACTGTTCACGCTGAACTTGAAACGCAAAGTGTGACGGTCCAGTCGCCCCATGCAATGGCATCGGCGAACCACCGATGGTGACTTGCGTTTCACTTGTGTGCGCGGGATTGAACACCAGTAGCATGCTGTTGCCCACTTTGTAGAACAGGTGTCGGTCTGGATCCATCGATAAGATCCGTAGTCCAATCACTTGCTCGTAGAATGTTCGGGCGGCCTGGAGATCAGGACAGTAAACCACCGTTTCCAGAATCCCGGCCGGCACAAATTCAGCTTCAGTATGACTTGACACTGGATACTTCTCCCTGGGCTTTTCCATCGCTTGGCCTACCGATAGCCTTACTGACCGGACCGCATTCCACGATCATCCATCATTTCGCGGACTACAGCCATGAACACCGAGAACGAGGAATTGGTTCTGAAGGGCGCTTGATTCAATGTTCATCGCCAGAATCTGGTTGGTAGTGATGGAAAATGCTACCAGCGCGAAGTGATTCGGCATCCTGGGGCAGTTGTGTTGCTGCCGCTGTTGGACGCCGACACCGTTGTGATGATCGAAAATCATCGTCACACGGTCGGCGAGACGCTGTTGGAAATTCCTGCCGGAACTCGTGAGCCGGGGAACCGGCCGAAGAGACGGCCGCAAGGGAGTTGATCGAAGAGACTGGCTATCGTGCCGGCAGTCTCACTCTGTTGCATGAATTCTACTCGGCGCCGGGAATCTGTGACGAATTGATGTTGTTGTACATTGCACGGGATTTGACCCAGGGTGATCCGCAGCGCGAAGCGACCGAGCAGATCGAAAACCGCATCGCAACTCGAACTGAGATCAAACAGTGGATCGCCGACGGAAAAATCCGCGACGGCAAAACTCTGGTCGGATTGTACGCTTTTTTGAACATGTGATCAGACTCAAACCCTCGCCGGGGCCTGACCGCCCGACCGCTGCCGCAGAGTCGGGAGTGGTGACTTATTGTTGTTGCTCCAAAACTCCATCTCCCCGTTGCCATGTCAGTATCCCTGCCCAAACGTTGTCTCGCCGAGATTTTCAGCACTTTTTGCCTTGTCTTGATCGGTTGCGGCGCCATGGCAGTCGATTCGCGAACCGGCGTTCTGACGCATGTTGGCGTGGCCATGTGCTGGGGGTTGGTCGTGATGGTGATGATCTATGCCGTAGGACGAATCAGCGGGGCGCACATGAACCCGGCGGTGACGATCGCTTTCGCGGCGCAAAAGCGTTTGCCCATGATCGATACAGCCGGCTATGTCGTCGCACAGTGCATCGGTGCTCTGGCAGCCGCCTATTCCATCCGGGCGATTCTGGGAGTCGATGATTCGATGCTGGGCGCCACATCGGTTCAATTGGAACTCGGCGCCGGCGCAGGTTTGGTGATCGAGTTTGTTTTAACTGCAATCTTGATGTTCGTGGTGATGGGAGTTTCAACGGGGGCGAAAGAGGAATCGCTGACCGCCGGAATCGCAGTTGGCGCGACGATTGCCATGGAAGCATTTGCATTTGGTCCGCTGACCAAAGCATCGATGAATCCGGCCCGAAGCTTTGGACCGGCAGTGGCTTCCGGAGACGTCAGTGAACTGTGGATCTATACCATCGCACCCATTGCCGGAGCGCTTGTCGGTGCTGGGCTGTATGGCGTTGTACGAGAATAGCGCCAACGCCAGAACGCGTGGCTCGCGAGTGAATCACTTGACGATTCGCCAGCAGCGGTGGATTCGGCGGTTACGGAAGTCTTCGGGAACCGTTTGTTTGGAAATCTCGTGAATCTCGGACGCTTCAATCGCTGCTTCGTCGAACTTGAATCGTCGAAAGTTGTTTGAAAAGTAGATCACACCCCCGGTCCGAACCAACGGCAGCAGGTGATTCAGCATTGGCACGGCATCACGTTGGACTTCAAAGTCATTTTCCGTTCGCTTGCTGTTGGAAAACGTCGGTGGATCGACGACGACCAAGTCGTATTTCTCACCACGTGGATGATTGCCGATGAATTCGCCCACGTCACTGGCGATGTATTCATGTTCCGGGCCTCGAAAGCCATTCAGTTCCATGTTGGCTCGAGCCCAATCCAGGTAGGCACGCGACAGATCGACCGTGATGGTTCGTTTGGCGCCGCCGTCAGCTGCGTATACCGAGAAGGATCCGGTGTAGGCGAACAGATTCAGGAAAGTCTTTCCTTTGGCCGCGTCGCGTACCATTTCTCGGGTAACCCGGTGATCCAAAAACAGTCCCGTGTCCACATAGTCGGCTAGATTGACCAAGAATTTCAGTCCGCCTTCATTGACTTCAACGCGTTTTTTGGTGTCAGCCACTTTCATATGTTGAGTCGTCCCGCGTTGTCGCAGGCGACTTTTCATGAAGACATTGGTCTTGGGGATCTCAAGTGCCTCTCCCGCGGTGGCGGCCATCAAGTCCAGCCAGTTTCCATGCTGAGCCGGATCGCGATCGTGTGGTCGCTCGTATTCGGTAATGTGTAAAGCGTTTTCGTAGCGGTCGACGACCAAGGGGATCTCGGGGATGTCGCGTTCATATAAACGCATGCACGTGATGCCGCGTTTTGCCGGCCAGCGGCGTAGGTGTTTGGCTCGCTTCTTCAGTCGGACTGCGAACAATTCGGCTTGATGCGAGGCTTTTTCGTCCAGCGTACCGAAGGCCGCCTCTCCAGCGGCATGGACGTAGGGAGTCTCCGTTTCAGACTCGGTCTTCGTCGTGACCGGTTTCGGGCCATGGAAATTGAAGTAGGTGCATTCAATTCGGCCGTTGTACAGCTTGCGGCGTCGATCAGCGTTTCGTCCGATGGTTCGCTCGAAATCGGGAAAAGCCGTTAGGATGAAATGTGACCAGGTTGGCAATTTCCGAAAGACATCGGGCATCGCCTGGTACAGCAGTTCCAGGTCATGGTCGCGCCCGATCCGCTGACCGTATGGCGGATTGGTTATCAGACAGCCAAAACGCTTTTTGCTGGTCACGTCGTCCATCGATTTGGCTTGAAAGTGGATGTCGCCATCGACGCCGGCGCGCTCGCGCGTTTTCGCGGGCTGCTTTGAGGATGCGTTCATCGATGTCGCTGCCAATGATCCGTTCTTCCAGTGGTTCCAGGACGGCAACATCGGCTGCATTTCGCCCGGCGGCGAAGATGTCAGCATCGGTACCAGGCCACAGTTCACAGGCGAACTCTCGATTTCTACCGGGGGCCATGTTGCGGCCGATCAGAGCGGCTTCGATCGGAATCGTGCCGCTACCACAAAACGGATCGAGCAGCGGTTTGTCCCGTTTCCAAAAACTCAACATCACCAGCGCGGCGGCCAGGGTTTCTTTCAACGGCGCTTTGGAAATATGGATTCGATAACCACGCCGGTGCAATGATCGCCCCGTGGTGTCGATCGTGAGCGTGGCGATGTCTTTCAGCAGCGCGATATCAATCTTGTATGCGGCGCCCGTTTCCGGCAGTAGTTCGGTACTGTGATCGCGACGCAGGGCGTCAACCATCGCTTTCTTGACCGCGCGTTGGTTCGCGGGAACGCTGGTTAGAGTTGATTTGATCGATCGGCCAGTGACCGTGAATTGGCCGTCCGCGGGGATGGTTTTTCCCCATTCGATAGCTCGCGTCGTATCGAACAGCGCGTCGAAGTCTGCTGCCGGAAACTCAGCCACTCGGATCAAGACACGATCGGCGGCGCGGAGCCACAGGTTGGCTTGGCAGATGGTTTCCATCGTGCCGCGAAAATGAACACGGCCCGATTCACCAATCGTGGATTCGATCCCCAGCTGTTCGAGTTCGCGCCGCACGACTGCTTCCAGTCCAAACGCGCAAGCGGCGATCAAGTCGTAGGTCGGATTGTTATTCATAGCTCACGGTCTAGGCGAATTCTTGCGCAAGAGATTCTTGGCTTCCGATGGATTCCGCGGAATCCAAGTCCATCCCCAATGCACCGACTAATTGCCTCAGGTTTTCCGCGTTGTATCGACGGCTGAAGATCAAAACGACATCGCCCGCCTCGATAGAGTTCATCACCCAGCCACAATGAACCTTTGGCTTTGGCGACAGACTCAGTTTGTACTGTTTCTCCGGCAACCACCAATTGGCTTCCTCGAGTAACCAGCCAGCTTCGCCGTCCCGCGTCATTCTTAGACGGCTCTTGTCTTGGAAGGGCCCCAGGTCTCGTTTTGGAAAAACGATTAGCTCCTGTCGTTTCGGCTGACTGTGGCTGGAGAAGAACTGTGAAAGAATTGGATCCAGCAACATCGTTCGATAGAATCGCACCCGACGACTGACCCAACGAAAAATGATCAAAGCGACCAGCAGGATCACCAGATTAATCATCGTCGCAATGATTGGACTAAAAGCATAGATCGCCATGAGCACGGCGCAGATCGTCTTGTTGCAGACTTCGAAGATCGCGTCGACCAGTGGAACCGGAGTCAACCAGACCAGGAATTCGAAAAAGAACTTGACACTATTGACCACCAAAACATTGACGATCATGGCGATTCCAAGCAGCGTGTCGGCGGTAAAGCTGAAGACCCCCATTTGCACGATAGCAACTTCCGTTTCGGCTGATGATTCCAGGGACGATCCAAGTTTGATCATCAACAGAATGATGATCACCGAGTAAGCTTCCAGTCGATCAAGGGCTTGCGCAAACGGTTTGCTGACTTTGGTGAGTCGCGGCAGACTGGTTAGCAGCGTCAGGGCCAAAAAAATGAAAAAGAGCGTTTGACTTTGCAGCGGGCCGGACGCACCCAACAACGCGTTGTCGCTGACCCAATCTGGTCCCCAGATTGCTAACCCCGACAAACAAGTCACGCCGAAAAACGGGGACAATGCGACGGGAGCAAGCGGACCAAGCCAGTCAGCGATCCCCAGCGTTTCAGCCCATGCGGAACTTGCCGCGATTTCGGAAGCACCGAAGTCACCTTCCAGATGCTCCTGGATCGTGTCAGCCGTGATTGCAGTTGAATCCAACGCTGATTCCGATTCCTGTGCGTCGATTTGAGAACCAGACACCACCAGGGCGGCAAAGAAAATGATGGCAGTACGCTGCATGAGTGATTCTCGAAATCGAACGAATGCTGATAACCTAAGCATTTTACCAGCCCGGGACTCGCTGTCTTCGTGCTCTCGGTGCAGAATAATGCAAATGCAAACGAAACAGCATCTGTATCTGACTGGATACCGGGGAACCGGCAAGACTGCCGTTGGCGTACTGCTGGCACGTCAACTCGATCGACCTGTGATCGACTTGGATCAAGTCATCGAGGGGAATGCGGGTAAGTCGATCCGCGAAATTTTTGACAACGGTGGTGAGACATTGTTCCGGCAGTTGGAAACGGAAGCATTGGCAACGGTATCGGAATCGGACCCGGCGGTAATTTCGCTTGGGGGTGGTGCGATCTTGAAAGAGCAGAACCGAGAAATCATCAAGCGCAAGGGCATTTGCGTTTGGTTGCAGGCCGAGCCACAGACGATCGCACAGCGAATCAATGCCGATACAGCCGCTCTTGATAGCCGTCCGCCACTCACCGAGTTGGACCAAATGGCTGAGATCCGTGAATTGCTGCAGCGACGACATGGCTTTTATGTCGAGGCTGCGGATCACGAAATCGACACCGAAGCGAAGTCGTTGCAGCAGGTTGCCAATGAAATTCTGGCGTTGGTCTCTTAGCGACAGGAGATTCGGCACACTTTTTAAAAGTTCGCGAACAACGTTCGAAATCAATGGACGAGGACCAAAGGCGGCTAAAAAGCCCGTGCGGAGAACCCACAATCAATTTGGATTTTCCATCGAAAATTGCTCTTGAACACACTTCACTAATTCTGCACAATTCTCGGTTACACGTGGCCGATTGCTGCGTGGCAATGGATTGCAGTCGATCGTAAATTACTTGAAGGTCACCAAATTGCGATAGAATCGCTTTTGGTAGGCTTCCGTCTGCTAAAAAAAGACGGCGGGTGGACCGATTGATCAAGTTTCGCCAGCTTAGATAGGTGAAACACTCAGGGAAGAATCGTATTCTTCGCCGCGGACCCGGTTCGGGTTGGCGATTGAGGGTTTCATCCGAACAAGCTGAACCTTTCAATGGAGTTGTCGTTTGTCCCTCCCCACGGACTTCGACCTGAAAGAGCGAGTGCGTAGCGCCGTTGACATCGTTGATGTCATCGGTGCCACGCTGGAGTTGCAGCCGCAAGGCCGTAACTTTGTTGCCCGTTGCCCCTGGCACAACGACCGTCGTCCTTCGATGACCGTCAATCAAGAACGTCAGACTTGGAAATGCTGGCCGTGCGACATCGGCGGCGACGTCTTCAGTTTTGTGATGCGGCGTGATGGCGTCGATTTTCCTGCCGCCATTCGCACGCTTGGCCGAATTGGCGGGCATCCCGGTCGAAGAATACAGCCGCGGCAAGAAAGCCAAGCCGGGAAGCCCCGAACGATAAAGACACGTTGCTGTCGGCGATGAAGCTGGTCAGTGACGCGTACTTCGAGCAACTCGAGAGCGGCACCAGCGACGACGCCAAGATCGCTCGTGACTATCTGGCCCAGCGTGGGATCGACGACGAGAATCGCGAACGCTGTTTCGGATCGGCTTCGCGCCCGACTCATGGGACTTCGCGGTCGATCTGTTGAAAAAGCACAACCTGAGCGGCCAGGTTGCTCAGGCCGCGGGAGTTGCGTCGGCCAAACGATCGGGCAACGGATTCGTCGACATGTTCCGCGGTCGGTTGATGTTTCCGATCCACGATCTGCAAGGTCGACCGATCGCATTGGGTGGTCGTTTGATCCCTGCGATCGCCAGATCGTCATGGCGACAGACGCTGGCGGCAAGTACATCAATGGTCGCGAGACGATGCTGTTTCGCAAGTCGCATCAGCTTTACGGATTGGACAAGTGCGCGTGATGCGATCCGCCGCGAGGGCAAGTGCTTGGTGATGGAAGGCTACACCGACGTGGTCGCCGCGCGGCAATCCGGAATCGAACCGGTCGTCGCCGTACTGGGCACGGCACTGGGTGAACAGCACGTCAAGATCTTGAAGCGATTTGCCGAACGAGTCGTGTTGGTGCTTGGACGGGGACACGGCGGGACAGAATCGGGCCGATGAGGTGCTGGAATTGTTCGTCCGCGCCGACGTCGACCTGCGAGTCTTGACGCTGCCCGAGGGCAGCGATCCAGCCGACTTCTTGGCCGAGCATGGCCGCGACGCTTTGAAAAGCTGGTCGACGAAGCTCCCGATGCGCTGGATCACAAGCTGTCTCGCTTGACCGACCGGCGTCGATGTTCAGCGCGACACGCACGCCGTCACGACGGCGGTCGACACCATGCTGAAGATTGTCGCCAAAGCGCCCGACGGGCTGAAGTCGATCAGTTGATCAATCGCCTTGTCGCGTAACTTCGACTTTAAGATCGAACGACTGGAACAGCGACTGGATTTTTTGCGAGCCGAGTCGAAAACGCAAGCCAGCGGTCGACCAGTCGCGCCGGTCCGAAACCAGTCACGCCAACCAATCGATCGATCCCAATGCTGCTTTGGCCGAATCGGCTGAGTTCGATGGACTTCGTTGATACGCGGCCCAGCCGAGCGAGTATGCTCCGCAACAGCAATCGCTGCGTCCGCTTGACGGGAATCGATCGCGACCTGTTCGAAGCACTGATTGAGAGATCCCGATTTGGCTGCCATGGCGGTCGAAGCGATCGATCCCGATTGGTTGGAGACGGCGCACCGCCAAGAATGTTGCTATCGGCCTACCAAGACTTGGACTTGGCCGGCGCAGTCCTGGACGTCGATTCGCTGTTGTTGCTGATCGAAAACGAGCAACTCAAGAATGTCGTCGTCACGTTGCAGGAACGTCAACAGGCAGCGTGCCGGAAAGTTGCCAGAGACTCGCCGAACAACGATATGCTGCGATCATGACGCGATTATCGCGAGCGCGAATTCGCGGCCGAGAAGTACAAAGCAGATCGAAATGTTGGAATCGGCCACGATGGACGAAGAGGATGAAGTGCGCTATGCTAAAGGCAATGATCGACGAACAACGGCAACTCGTCACGGAATCAAACAAACCCTAAGCAAGTTAACCTTAATGACCAGCAAGCTTGTCGCCACCGGCATTTAGAAAAGGAGCACCAGACCGACGCTACCACCCGTAGGCGGACATTTCACTTTGACCCACGTGTCACGATGACACGATCAAAAACATGAGGTTTTTACGATGCAATTGATGGACCAAGAACTTTCGCCGCTGATCGCCCGCGGAATTCAGAACGGATTTCTGACCTACGACGAAGTCAACGCGTATCTTCCCGACGAAGATGTCAACCCTGAAAAGCTGGACAAGCTGTTGTTGGCAATCGAACGTCACGGAATCGAGCTGATCGAAGCATCCGAAATGAAAAGACGAGTCGCCGCGGCTAGGTCTGCCAGAGCCCAATGTTGCCGAGATGCGAGCGCTGCGACGGAACATGCATCGCCAGCAGAACATGCGCCGTTGGTTGCCGCCGAAGATGCCCAAGCCAAGTGAAGATCCGATTCGGATGTACTTGAGCCAGATGGCGGAGATCCCATTGCTGACTCGCGAAGAAGAGATCTGCGCTTGGCAAAGAAGATCGAGATCACTCGCAGGCAGTACCGGCGTTCGCTTGTTGGAGTCCGACTACGCGATGCGAGCGACGGTGCACACGCTGCATCGCGTTCACAGCGGCGAGTTGCCGTTTGACCGCACGATCAAAGTTTCGTTGACCGAGCGTCTGACCAAAGAACAAATCAGTGCTCGCATGCCACACAATCTTGCGGACGCTTGATATTTTGATTCGCCAGAACAAGAGCCGATTTCGAACTGCTGGTCCGCAAGAGCACGTCGCCGCGATTGAAGGCCGAAGTCCGGCGCCGGTTCATCCGCAATCGACGCAAGTGTCTGCAGCTGGTCGAAGAGCTGAGCCTGCGAAGCCGCCGCGTGACTCCGCTGCTGAAGCAACTGGAAGAGATTTCGCAACGGATGAATTTCATTCGCAGCCGGCTGGCCGAATTGGGCAACGATGCCGTCAGTCGCGACGAGGCGGCCGATTTGCGTCAGGAACAACGCGAATTGATGATGGTGACGCAGGAGAGCCCGTCAGTCTGCACAACCGCATGGTCAAAGACGCGGCGTCACTTCGACGAGTACGAGGCGACCAAGCGTCAGCTGAGCAGTGGCAATCTTGCGGTTGGTCGTTTCGATCGCCAAGAAGTATCGAAATCGAGGCCTGTCATTCTTGGATTTGATCCAGGAAGGCAACACCGGCTTGATGCGTGCGGTCGACAAGTATGAGTATCGCCGTGGATTCAAATTCAGCACCTACGCGACGTGGTGGATTCGCCAGGCGATCACTCGCGCGATCGCCGATCAGGCGCGAACGATCCGAATCCCGGTTCACATGATCGATGTGCTCAGCAAGCTGCGTCAGGCACAGAAACGACTGACGCAGGATCTGAGACGCGAGCCGACCTACGACGAAATCTCCAATGACACCGAGATTCCGCTGGAAGAGGTTCGCCGCGTGATGGATATCGGACGACATCCGGTCAGCCTGGATCGTCCCGTCGGCGAAGGCGAAGACAGCAGCTTTGGCGAATTCATCGAGGACAGCGACAGCCACAATCCGGTGAAAAATGGCGGCCAGCGGCATGCTGCGCAGCAAGATCGACGAATTGCTGAAAACGCTGACCTTTCGCGAGCGCGAGATCATTCGTCTGCGGTACGGGCTGGTCGACGGATACAGCTATACGCTGGAGGAATGTGGGCGAATCTTTAAGGTGACGCGCGAGCGGGTTCGGCAAATCGAGGCCAAAGCGGTCGCCAAACTGCAAAGCCCGTCGCGATCAGACCGCTTGTCAGCATTCCTGAAAACGCGGCGTAGGGTCCGACCGCCGCTACTTGGCGTGTTTCGTAGGACTTCGGGCTCCAGGCCCGAATTCTTGCGAATCGAGCAGTGCACGAATGCTGTGTCGGCAGTTGAGGGGGAGGTTCTGCGGGCCTGCTTCGTGAACCGCGCGAATTACGGGGCCACCGCAAGTGACCAACATTTGCGGGGCCGCGTTGAACCAGTCCAAGACCGTCCATGCACTGGTACGAAGGGACTGGAACAAACGGCAGGTACAAAGGCCTGGGCCTCGACGCCAATTGCACCCCCCCAATGTCGTAATTCTCACTGGGCGATATGCTTTAGGGTGTCGCCCAGTTTTTATGCGCCTGCAGGAGTCCATTGACCGACTATGGCCGATTCATCAAAGATCGATATCAGCACTGAATTGCTTCGTAAGCTGCACCGCATTCACCGTCAGCACGCAGATTTGACCGGTCAAATCGAGCGAGGACCGCGACAAATCAAAGCAGGTGAGGCGTTGATCGCAAAGGCCGTCAGTCACGTCGATGGCGCCAAGGAAGGTTTAAAAAAGGCGACACTCGTTGCCGACGAAAAACAATTGCAACTTAAATCTCGTGAGCTGCGAATCGAAGATTTGGAAGCCAAGTTGAACTCGGCGGCCAGTAACCGCGAATTTTCCACTCTGAAAGAACAGATCGCGGCGGATCAACAAGCCAATAGTGTTTTGAGCGATGAAATTTTTGAGGCCCTTGAGGAGATGGACGCACTGGAAGCGGAGGTGAAGGAAGCCGACCAGGAGTTAAAGAAGCAAGAGGCGGAGCACCAGATTCGCGTCGCTGAGATCGAGAAAACCATGGTTGGTCTGAAATCAGAATTGGAAGAAGTCGAATCGCAATTGCAACAATGCGGAAGCTCAATTCCCAGCGGCGGCACGAGGCGACTATCGTCGCTTGGTTGAATCGAAGGGCGAAGACGCACTCGCACCGGTCGAATCAGAATCATGTGGAAGTTGTTATCAGACATTGACAACGAACCTGATTGATCGACTAAGGTTATCACTGCTTGTGCGTTGCCCCAATTGCAACGCGTTTTTGTACATTCCGGAAGATCTAACCGTCCGTTAGTCATCACCTCTTGTTTTTGCAATTGCTAGATCCGCCGTGACTGTTCGATCGTTTTGCAACGCCGACTTACCGATCTGGTTCGATTGTGGAACGACTACTGGTCGGCGATAGGGCCCAATCCAATGATGGACATGGCCAGGCTTGAACAAGCGATCTTGGCGAGAACGTTTTTCGATCCCGAGTCCTTACTCGTTGCCGAGTCATCAGAGATCGAAGGTTGGTGTCTCTTTGACGCGGACCCAAATCATCCCACGACGACTGTCGTGGGCGTCCATTGTTTTGCCCGTCAGAGCCAAAGTGCCGTGCTCGCAACCCTGCTGGAGACGGTCGAATCGCGGTTGTCGGAAACCGCGACCAAAAACCTCTCTGTCGGTGCGATACACGATCAAGTTTTCGGTCTCGCTGGACTGAATCCGATCGGGTACGGAATCGGTGTTCCGATCGTGGATTCAACGACCAATGCGATTCTGCAAGAACATGGGTTCCACAGGCAGCAATTGGCACAGCGGATGACCGCGACGGCGTCCAGATATCGTCCTCCCGTCAATCGCGATGCGATGCAAATGAGACGATCAGCATTCGTAAACGTTACCAAGCACGTGCACCCTAATCCGAGATCCGCGGCCAGCCTTTGTCATTTGGACATCGAAACACACCAATTGATCGATCGAACTGGAGAGGAACTTGCAACTTTGAATCTGTGGTTCAGCGACCCGGAGGCGGAAGTCATGAATCCTGCCACCGTGATCTTGGATATGGAATCGATTCAGTCTGGGGACGAGCTGCAACCGGCACATTGCTATCTGATTGGAAACGCCATCGCGTCGCTTGCCGACAAAGGGATCATAGCCGTGGAAACGGTCGTCGATCCAGAGTCGAAAAATGTCGTTCGACAACTAGAGGCACTGCAGTTCGTCGCCGGTGATCGCGGAGCCTCATGGCACAAAGAGTTGAGACAGTAGGCACTGTCCCGCAAGCTCTTTGTGAGTGCGAGCAATCGAGTGATGGCCGCAAATCGCCGGGCCGCTAGCAAATGTTTCGAAATTGGCCTTGCATTCTCCGGGCCTCAATTGCGATAGCTTTCTTGTCGGATTGCCACAACAGCCGCGGCGATATCCCCATCCATGCTCGCGGCTACGATATTCAGGAGACGAGATCGATGAACAAATTTGGTTGACCAGCCAGCTTGCTAACGCTTGGCATTGCTTTCTGCTTGATATCTGGATCGCAACAGATTTCGGCCGATGAAACCGTTGAGCCTACACCGTTTGGTCAGTTCCTGAGCGGGTTGAATCCTGCCAACTGGAAGATGCCTGATTTTAGTGGTCTGATGCCACAGACCGAGGAAAAGGCTCGCATCAAGAAGAAAAAAGAAAGCCTAGTTGAGGAAGTCGGCAAAACAGCATCTGGCAGCTGGAACCGTACCAAGGAAGCATTGAACCCTCAGAAATTGAGCCCCGCCAGATTTTTCACAACGTCCGCTCGCTCACCGGCAAAATCGGAACCGCAGGCTGAGAAGCCAGGATTCTTTCAATCGTTGTTTGGTCCACCGGCGACAACCGGCCCAGACACGGCGACTGGATTCTTGAGCCAACCTCGACCAACGCCTTAGCGGAAGCGGACGTAGGTCGCCATCTTTGGTAGTGCCGGTGCCTGATGACGATCCGTAACTACGTCGATTTGATTGGTACCGCCAACGGATTTTTGTGGCCGGTTTCCGGTCAAAAAGCTGGCACTGATCGATTCGCTAGCAATACAAAACGAACCACCACGTGTCGAGAGTCGCCGCTGTAAAATCGGTTCAAGCGGTACGATCGGAAATCAGCGGCCCGAAAAGATTTCCATTCGTACGATCTAGGCTCATGAAAGATTGACGAAATGCCTCCTGCAGCGTCCACTTGCATCGGATGCTGTGCGCGATCTCTGCTGCGAAGCATCCCGTATGAATCAAAAGTACTCATGCACGGGACCGCCGATGCGCCATTCCATCGCTTTGCTCACTATCCTATTCACCGCCCTCAGTCTGTCTGAAGCGCAAGCGTGGTGTTGGAATCGCCAGCCAGCTGTACCGTACGTCGTCGGCTACGCACCGTACAGCTACGTAGCACCGACAGGCTACGCTGCCGGCTATGCACCTGTCGCCACGCCATACACGGCGAGCTACGCACCCGTGAACTCGGTTCCGCAACCGACGGCGATGGTGCCGCCAGCTACGACGGTTGCGCCGCCAGTCTTGAGCAGCGGGGCTTACCAGGCTCAACGGCCCACTTACTACGACAACCCCTCTGTCTACACCGGGCTGCCGGTGACGGGCGGCTACACTGCTGCACGAATTCCGATGGTCAGCAACTATCGCGGCACCGTTTCTGGCGGCGGAAACCTCAGTGCTACGAATCAGTATCCCAACACATTTAGTTCCGGAACCTATGCGTCCGGCTATGCGGCCGCACAAGTGCCAACGACATCAGCGCCCGTTACTGCCCCAGGTCTACCTTTGTCCGTGGCGACACCGACTGGTGTCCCCGCAACGGCAATCCCGGCAACACAGGTCTCGCCGTTATTCCCACCGACACCACCACGACAGAGCGCTCTGTCAAGCTTCTATGGTTCCTGGTTCGGTACGAATTATCGCAGCTCCTACTATCGGACACCCATAACCTACTACCGTCCGGTGACGACCGTGGATCCCGTTTCAGGAACCACCGTGACCGTTCAACAGCCGTGTACGTTGACCGTGCAACAGTTGCAACGGACGCCTTACAGCGGTCTGCAAGGCCCCAGTACCGGCTATGCTCAGCCAGCGCCTGGCGTTTCGACGCCTGGTTGCGGGAATGGCTGTGGGGTTGCCCCCGCACCCAATGTCTATCAACCTCCGGTCGGCGGCAGCATCGGTCAAGTTAGCGCGAATGCAGTACCTGGTCAGTACGCCGTTCCAATCCCATCGACCGCTCCCCCAACGATTGCACCACCTACAAACACGCCCAACGCAGGCTACGGTCAAGGAAACTATTTCCCCAACACATCGCCGCTAACCGGTGCGCCACAGGGAGCTGGGAGTGTACAGGGCAGCGGCGACTCGGCACCACTGGATCAACCGGCACTGATGAATCGTCCACCAATCAACGGAAATTTCCAGGACGATGTGGAATCAAACGATTCTGTAACGCCAAAGCCAGAGCCGTACTGGCAATTGCAAGATGCGGAAGATTCGACCGCGATGATTCGTCCGTCCGAGGTCGTGCAGAATCCGGCTCAACCCATTTACGCTCCGGAAGACTACGTTTCTCCTTTTCGCCAGCGACCCCAAACGCAAGCGACGCCCGTCAACCGTTCGGCTTACGAAGATCCACAACTTCCGCGTAGCACCGTAGATTCCAGTGATCCCGAAACGACCTCAAATTGGGTCAGCGCACCGGTTCGCGAAGTATCAACGGCAACACGTCGTTCCTACCGGCCTGCCGTGCGACAGATCCAACGCGATACGACTTGGAAACCGGCACGCAATTAGCCGCGGTGCCCTTCGCAGCAGGATCTCGGTTAGCGATACTTGATCGTTTGCACCTGTTGCAGATTGCGCAGGTGACGACAGCCGGGAGCTTTTTGGCGTGGACAATACTGCGATCGCGAAGGTTTTTGAAGAGATGGCGGAATTGCTAGAATTCCGCGGCGAGAACCCGTTCCGAATTCGTGCTTATCGCAACGGTGCCCGGGCGATTCGAGAGCTAGATGAGTCGGTCCAGGCGATCGTCGAAGATCCGGACCGCGACCTGGCCAGTATTCCCGGGATCGGCAAAACTCTGGTCGAAAAGACCGAAACGCTGTTGCTGAAAGGCTCGCTGCCGCAATTGGACAAGTTGCGTGAAGCCGTCCCTGAGGTTGTCATCCAGATGGCTCGTATTCCTGGACTGGGCGCCAAGAAGGCAGCAAAGCTACAAGCGGAATTACAGATCGAATCGTTGAGCGATCTGCGCAGTGCCTGCCAGCAAGATCGCGTTGGCAGGCTGAAGGGTTTCGGTGCCAAAACCCAGCAAGCGATTCTGGACGGCTTGGAAATCGCTGAACAGGCGGCTGAGCGAATTTACTGGTCGGCAGGCGATATGCTTGCCACGGCGATTGGCGACCACATGGCAGCTTGCCCGGCGATCCAAAAGATGGAGTGGGCAGGTAGCTACCGACGGGGCCGCGAAACCATTGGCGATTTGGATTTGTTGGTGGTCGCAAGCGATCGCGAGGCCGCAATGAACCACCTGGAGTCCTTTCCCGAACGGACTCAAACCATCGGTCGTGGGGAGACAAAGATCTCGATTCGCGTGGACAAAGCGTTTCAAGTGGACATGCGAGTGGTGGAACCGGATCAGTTCGGCGCGGCGTTGCAGTACTTTACTGGGTCACAGGCTCACAACATTCACACTCGTCGGATCGCCAAAGATCTCGGGCTGAAGATCAACGAGTACGGTGTTTTTCGTGCGGATGACGATAGCCGCGTGGCTGGGAGTACCGAACTGGATGTCTATCAAGCCATCGGATTGCCTTGGATTCCGCCGGAATTACGCGAGGATCGTAAGGAGTTTCAATGGGCCGAGCAAAATCAGCTGCCTGAGTTGGTCGAACCGTCGGATATTCAAGGTGACTTGCACATGCACACCAGTGCCACCGACGGGACCGGTACGATTCGGGACATGGCCGATGCGGCGATTGAACGTGGCCTGACCTATATAGCGATCACCGATCACAGCAAACGAGTCTCGATGGCGATGGGCTTGGATACTGATCGACTGCGCGAGCAATGGAAGATGATCGACGAGATCCGGCCAGAGTACGAAGGTCGATTGCAGATCCTCAAAGGAATCGAGTGCGACATTCTTGAACGCGGAGGCATGGATCTGCCAGACGACTGCTTGGCCGAGGCCGATTGGGTTTTGGCAAGTGTCCATTACGGTCAAAAGCAACCGCGGGACCAAATTACTGAACGCATTTTGGGTGCGATTGAGAATCCATTCGTAACCTGTATCGCCCACCCGACCGGTCGGCTGTTGAACCGTCGTCCTGCTTACGACGTTGATATCGAAATGGTCATTCGTTCGGCCAAGGAGCATAAGACGCTGCTAGAACTCAATGCGAATCCAGCGCGATTAGATTTGAACGACATTCATTTGGCGACTGCGAAACGACTTGGCGTTCCGATTGTCATCAGCACTGACGCCCATTCAACGGATGGCTTGGATGTGCTGCGATTCGGGATCAAGCAAGCCCGCCGTGGTGGCCTGACTCGCAATGACGTCGCCAACACGCGGACTTGGCAACAAATGCAGCTGATGTTTCGACAGTAGCGTCAGTTGGTCTGTTCGTTACGCACCTTCAAATGGTTCACTACCAACGAACACGTGACGACGGCCATGACAGCGGCAACGATCACAACCGCGTGTTCTGGTGAGGTGACATAATGGGCCGGTCCAGGCTCACCGTGTCCGGGGTGCGCGAATGCTGTCATTGACAGCTGAGCGGCCAAGCATACCGGGGCAAAATATCGAATGATCTGTTTCACGATGACAAACGCCTTGCAAGCTGGATGAAATGATGGTTGAAACCGAGCAACCCGGCGTCTTTTGTACAGTGATTCGATTTGAATGTCGAGAGCCGGCCCCTTACCTGGGCTCAAGTCATCCAATCTCTAGAGTCGATACAAACTGAAAACCGATGACAAATCTGGGTGTGAAAAATTATGCCAACCAGTAAGCGAGTTCCGCTGGACCTACTACGCCCAGGGGTTACTCTGTCATCAGCGATCACCGACCCCAATTCACCGCGTATCAAACTTTTGGGCGCGGGAGTGGTCATGACGGAAGTGTTTATCGACGCCCTACGGCGACGCAGCGTAGACTGGGTGATCCTCTCCAACGCTGACATTGCCCTGCTAAGGGCATTTAAGTCGCAGGGACGACGGACAAAAGTTCCACCGGCGCACCAATATGAACAGTCCAAAGTCGTCAATGAATATTCGGAGACCATTGACGAATCGCTCAAGGATCATGGTCCACCTAAGCTAGAAACGACAGGCAAACCACTGGCCGCACGAATCAGTACGCCAACGGATTGCCCGTACGCCGATGGACTCCAGAATGAATGGGCGCAACGGAACAACCAGGAAGTTGACACGGTAAGTCAATTCTTCCGAGAAACACTCAATAGCGACCAACGCGACATCGGTCCGTTGCAACAAACGGCGATCGGCATCATCCGCCAAATGCATGAAGACAAAGATGCATTGGTCTGCCTTGCCAGTACTCCACATGATTCCGACTATCCTTCGCGACACGGGCTACATTTGGCTGGACTGGCGATGGCCATCGGAGTTGAAATGGGGCTGGATGAAGCAGCATTGATTGAACTTGGCGTGGGGTGTTTGATCCACGACATCGGGATGCAAGAAGTAGGTCTTCGCATCTTTGGAAACAAAGGGAAGCTGTCGCCGATCCAGCTTCAGCGACTAGCCGATCATCCGGTCAAAGGACTGACGGTTGCCTGCGAGTATGGTGACAAGGTGTCGGAGGCATCGAAAACCGTCGCCTATCAAATCCATGAGCGAAACGACGGTAGCGGCTATCCGCGCGGCTGGACTGGGGAGCGTATACACCCGTTGGCAAAGATCGCCGGTGTGGCGGACGCGTATGTTGGTATGTTGGCCAATCGCCAACATCGCCTGGCGATCCAAGGTTATCACGTGATGGCGCATTTGCTGGAGGATATGAAAGCCGGGAAATTCGATCCGCGTGTGATTCGAGCCCTGCTAAACGTTGCTTCGCTGTATCCACTAGGAAGCATGGTTGCCCTGAACAACGAATGTGTCGGGCGAGTCATTCGCTCAGGTGGGGATCGATACGTGGAACCGACAATCGAAATGTGGCACAAAGACTATCAACATCGCGACCCTACAATTGTCAATTTGAAACAGGAGCCTGCGATTCGAATTACCGGAACGCTACCGGTCGATGCAAACGCAGCACGGCGTGCGGCGTAGAGGATCACCACTCCGCCCAATCATTCTGGTGGCAACCAGCGGGTCTGATCAGCTATCGCATTGCCACGCTGACACCATCTTCGACTGCATCACTGGGATGGGTGATCACGACGACCCCTTCGGTTAGCCCTTCGATTACCTCTGCGACGACTCCGTTATTCTGCCCAATCTTGACAGGTGTAAGTTGCGCTTTGGCGGTTTGAATCGCAAAGACATGCCATTGGTCATCGACGCGAAACAAAGCGCTGGTTGGTACCAACAGCGAATTGTCGGACTTCCAGACAATGATCTCGCAATCGACTCGGAATCCGTCCCCCAACTCGGTTCGTGACTCGGGTTCATCGATCAAGTCAATCACGACGTTGACACGCTGCTCTTCCACTCCCAACGCAGACACTTTTGTAAAACCCGAGGGTTCGACAAGCCGAACCCGGCCCTTCAAATCGTGATTGCCGCCCCAGTGTTTCAAGATGACTTCATCGCCCGGCGAAACCTTGACGGCGTCACGTGACAGCACATCAGCAACAATTTCTAAGTCACTGGGATCGCCAATTTCCATCAACGGAGAACCCGCATTGATCACCGCACTGCTCTCTTGCGAAATTCGGAGCACTTTTCCATCGATTGGTGCCTTGATCGAAAGTTCCATCTCGGATGGATTCGCCTGATCGGGATCAGTCAACATCAAAGCCGCCTTTTCCAATTCCAATTCGTATTCCGCGATATCGACAGCAAAACCGGCTGATTTCGCTTCTTCGCTGCGCAGCACGAACGCCAGTTGCTTTTCTTCAAACTCACTAGCGGACGACGCATTGTTCTTCCGCATCATCCGCACCCTGCCCATTTCCGTTTCAGCGAAATTGACGGCCGCGTTAGCTTTGGCCATGTTGGCTTTGGCCGCCTGCAGTCGTTGTTCGGCTGCGCTTACCCGCGCTCGCGCCTGGGCTACGGCGCGAGGATCCAGAAATTCCGGGTCCGTTGGCTCCATGCGGGCTAAAACCGTCTGTCCCGCCAAGACGACGTCGCCAACATCCAAGGTGATTCGCAACATTCTGCCCGTCAGTGGCGTTGACACCACATAGCGTTCCCTGATTCTGGTCTTCCCGTCCTCCTCAACGCGGACATCCATGGGTTGCGAATCAACCGTCGCCACGTCAACTAATACGGGGCGTGGTCGAACGGACAAGTAACCCGCCACAAGAACGATTGCGATCCCAGCGACCCAATAGGCCAGGCGACGAATGGTTTTCAACTGCAGGGGTCCTCTATTTCAATGCTCGGATCAGTTCGATGCTCGGATCGGTAAACAGGCTGAACTTATTCGCTGCTCTTAAGCACCTCTACCAGGTCCAGCTTGTCCAGACTGTGGCGAACGATCAATCCGCTGACGGCGGCTGCGATCATGGTGATCGCCGCCGAGCGAGCGTAGCTTTCCACTTGAATCACAACCGGAATGCGAAACATTTCTGAATTGAATCCCTGGACCATTGCAAAACAAAATCCGTATCCAATGAGCCAGCCAATGGGTATCGCAACCAAGGTCAGCAAGGCCAGCTCACCTAACAGAATCGTTGATACTTCGCCTCGCGTCATACCGATGACTCGCAAAGTCGCCAATTCACGACTACGTTCGTCCAGCGAGATTCTTGCCGTATTGTAGACCACACCAATCGCGATTACAGCGGCGAAGAAGGCAGTGAAAGACTGCATCACGTTTTGATTCTCTTGGATTGTCTCGCGAAACTTCTCAATCATGGCGTCCTTGACCGATACCGAGGCAACCTGCGGCATTCGCTTTAGCTGGCGATACAATTCGGACTGATCAGCGGAATCCACCGCCATGTAGGCACCTGAGATCGCATCGGTTTCGCGAAGCATGCCATTGAGAAAACGTCGATCCATATATGCGTTGGCACCAGAATACTCCGCGGCTACGCCGGCGATGGTTACGGTGTGCGTAGGTTTTGCGCCTTCGAGTACCTCGACGGTCAACTGATCGCCCAGCGACACATCCAATAGCTCTCCCAGGATGTCGCTGATCACGACACCGGACGACGGCAGCGGGATCGGTTGCGCATCGGTATCCAACAGCCTGAATAGGTCTCGGTGTTGATCGAGACCCAAGATGCTCGTTCGATAATCACGATGACCGTTTCGCAAATCGACCGCGACAGCACGATACGGTTCGACACGATCGACGCCCGGCAAGTGGCGTAATTCATGGCGTGCGGCGGGTGAAGTGTTTTCAATGAACGCAACTTGAATGTCTTGTCGTTGTGCCAGCGAGTATTGAAACTCGATCATGTGATTGATGGCGTCGTTCATGAATCCGCTTAACACCAAAACAGCAACCGCGAAAGCAATCCCGATCGAGGACAACATCGCGCTAATCGGTCGTCGCTGTAGGCCGCGCAACACCATTCGACCGGCGACCGGGATCAGTTCAGCCAGTCCTAAGACCTCCAGTAGCGTACGTCGGTAGATCGCCGGAGCAGCCGGACGCATCGCATCCGCGGGAAGCAGCGTGACGGCTGAACTGACGGCACGCAGGGATCCAATCACAGCGGCGACCAAGCTGATCACGACAGCCAGCAAAATCACTCGCCAGTCGGGACGATAGACGAACGATGGAAAGCGATAAAACTCGGCGTATAGGGCGGCGAGATTGGTGGCCATCCATTGTCCACCGATCACTCCGGCGATGGCTCCCAAGATGGCGATGATCAAGGCGGACTTCATATAATGGGAAGCGATTTCGGTATTGGTGTACCCAAATGCTTTCAGCGCGGCGATGATCGTGCGATGAGTGGCGATGCGACGGGTAAGTACAACGTTCATCAAAAACGCAGCGACGCCCATGAAAATCACGGGAGCCACCATTCCGGTCGCCTGCAGACCGCGGATTTCGTCGGCTAAAAACCGAGCCGAAACCTGAAATTCGCGACCATAAGCACCCGGAGCCCCATAGGGTTTTAGGATTCGGTCAAGACGATCGATCACTTCTTTCTCGTTCGCTCCTCGCAACAGACGCACCGTTAGATCATTGAAGGCACCATCCATATCGAAGGCAGCTTCCAGCTGCCGCCGAGACATCCAAAAAATCCCGTACCTCTGATCATCTGGAAGCATTTCTCCGGCCTGAACCTGCAACACAAACTCCGGGGAAAGTGCAACGCCGACGATCGTTAGGGGCTGCAACCGACCGTTTAAGATCGCGTCAATCGAATCACCCAATTTCAATTCGTTTGCCTCAAAAAACGAATCGCTGACCAGTACTTCGCCTGCGCGGCCCGGTTCCGGCAATCGACCGTTACGTAAATAGAGGGCGTTGAGCTTCGGTTGGTTGTTGTCAGGGAGCGAAACCAGGTGGCCAACCGCCGGCTCTTCCAGACCCGGAACATCAAGGGTGACATTGGAAACGATTCGGGTTTGGACCTCAGCAATGCCGGGAATTTCATCAATCCGTTCGGTCAATGGATTGGGCGCCCGTGAGACCGACGCGAACACATCGGCAAACCGATAGCGGTCGTAATAAGCGTCTCGCGTCTCGCTTAGAAAACCAAGCGTATTCAATGCCATCACGAACACTGCGACACCCGACGCGATTACCACGCCGATTGCCAACGATTGGCCTTTCGTCTCGCCAAGCTCCCGGAATAGTTTTCGATCGATCGTTCGCATGGCTACCATTGCAACTCGGCGATCGGCGTCTTGACCTCGACCCGGATGTCTTCGGAAATCCTGCCGTCGCGCAAAGAAACAATGCGGTCAGCCATTTTGCCGATCGCCGCGTTGTGGGTAATCACCGCGGTGGTGGTGCCAAGTTCGTCGTTGATCCGCTGAATCGCCTCCAGAACGGTAATGCCCGTTGAGGCGTCAAGTGCGCCAGTCGGTTCGTCGCAAAGTAACACATCCGGTCGCTTTGCGATCGCACGCGCGATTGCAACCCGTTGCTGCTGACCACCGGAGAGTTGCGATGGAAAATGATCTTGGCGATCGGCCAAATCGACCATCTCCAATGCTTCCGTTGCTGACATCGGATTGCTGGAGACATCCGTGACCAGACTGACGTTTTCTTTTGCCGTCAAGCTCGGAATCAGATTGTAAAACTGAAACACAAACCCCACCGATTCGCGACGATAGAGAGTCAATTGACGCTGACTGGCCCGAGTCAAATTGGTGTCGCGGTAGTGGACTGTTCCATCCGTTGGCAGGTCCAATCCGCCCAAGATATTTAGCAGCGTAGATTTGCCACTACCGCTTGGGCCCAGCAAGACCGTGAAGTCGCGGGCATAAAGGTCTAAATCGATGCCCCGTAACGCGTGTACTTCAACCTCACCCATTGGATAGACTTTGGTGACACCGCGAACGGAAAATACGGTTTCGGCCATGGACGCCCGTCTGACATGCTAAGAAAACTCAGATGATTATTGCGACCCGGCATTGTACCAGACGGCACGACAGGTTCTGAACTTCGACATTGCGAGGTTCATTGGGTGACTTTGATTCGATTATGCATTTTGCGGACTGGACACGCCTGCCGCGCAGTTTCCTGTGCCATTTGCTTGATGAAGTAACTGGGAGCAATTCCGGTCAACAAGATTTGTTGATCGCTGATATCAATATGAATCTGTCGCAATTCGTGGTGCGGCGAAAGTTCCATCAGCTGCACAATCGCGTCATGAACCTGCTCGTTCGGCGATCGGTCACGGGGCTCAATTCTGGTGTCCGTGGGAGTCGTCATCGCAAACGTGTTGTTAGGAATAGGGTAACGCGGTAACCATGGAACTTCCCCATATTGTGACCTTGATCAACGCGTCGACAACGGAAAATCTGAGCTCAATTCCCAACTTCCCGACTGCGAAATTCGAAGTTCTGGTCAACGACCGCCAGAATCAGCCAGAATGGGGACTCGTCGATTTTTGACAACGAGCGTAGACTTAAATAGGTCGCAATTGGTTAAGCGGCACTTTCTTGCCTTTATTGACTCCTTTCGATGCCCAGCGAACAAGATATCTACGAAGAACACGTGCTGGATCACTTCGAGGACCCATATCACCGTGGGCCTCTGGATAGTGCGACCCATGCTCACGAGGCTGACAATCCCTTGTGTGGTGATGTTATTCACATCGATTTGCGATTGTCCGATGATGGCACGATCGAAGAAGCCTGGTTTGACGGCAAGGGTTGCGTGATCAGCCAGGCCTCGGCATCGATGTTGATTGAAAAAATTGAGGGAAAGACGCTAGACGAAATCCGGGAGTTTACGCGCACAAGACATGCTGGGTTTGTTCGGACCCAAATTGACTCCAAACCGTCAAAAGTGTTGCCTGCTTAGCTGGCGAGTTTTGCAAAGTGCGGTTCACTCGCCCATCGACTCAGCTGTTGACGATGAAGCCGCTGACCGAAGTTTCGGTGGCCCCAGTCTTGGCGAAGAATCGTGAACATAACTGAAATTCGCCAAGACTTTCCGATCCTAAATCGTCAGTCGGCCAGTGGTGCGGATCTTGTCTATCTGGACAACGCAGCTAGCTCACAGCGGCCAAATTCGGTGATCGAAGCAATGGACGATTGCTATCGCCGTTTCTACTCGAATGTGCATCGTGGGATCCACACGCTGAGCGAGGAGTCCACCGAACAGTATGAACTGGCGCGGCAATCGGTCGCAAAATTCATTAACGCGTCGCCCAGCGAGACGATCTTTACGTCAGGCACAACCGCGGCAATCAATTTGGTCGCCCACAGTTGGAGCACCTTGCGAGTAGGTCCTGAAGACGTAATCTTGCTGACGATCGCCGAACACCATGCCAATATCGTTCCCTGGCAGCAACTGTCTGAACGAACGGGCTGTCGCATTGAGTTCGTGCCGCTCGAAGTTGATTTCACGATCAACACAGCGACTGTCCAGGAGTATCTTCTGCGGTTACGACCGAAAATGTTTGCCTTCACCGCAGCCAGTAATGTTTTGGGAACGCGTAACCCAGTGCAGCAGTGGACGGCGCTTGCTCATCAGGTCGATTGTGCTGTCTTGGTCGATGCGGCCCAGGCGGTTCCCCACCAAACGGTCGATGTACGCCAGTGGGATGCGGACTTCATTGCGTTTGGCGGCCATAAGATGTGCGGACCGACCGGAATTGGTGTGCTGTACGGCAAAGAGCAACTACTAGAATCGATGCCACCATTTCTGGGTGGCGGCGGAATGATTCGCCGCGTAACGACTTCCGGATTCGAACCTGGCGATTTGCCGGAGAAGTTTGAAGCGGGTACGCCTCCGATTGCCGAGTCGATTGGGTTGAAAGCGGGGATCGAGTATCTGGACCAGGTCGGGCTGGATCAAATCGCCCAACACGAACACGAGCTTTGTGCGTCTGCTGAACAACGGCTACGGGAGATCGAGGGTGTACAGGTGATTGGCCCCGAATCCAACGACAAGGTCGGGATCGTCAGCTTCCACATCGATCATGCGCATGCACACGATGTGGCGCAAAACCTTGATCAACGTGGAGTCGCCGTCCGAGCCGGACACCACTGCACAATGCCGCTACATCACGCACTGGGCCTGGCGGCTACGACGCGTGCGAGTTTCTATCTTTACAATACGTTTGACGAAGTCGATCAGCTGATCGCTGCTGTCGAGCAAGTTCGTCAACGATTTACTCCCTCGGGGCGACGGCGGAAACGATAAACGCTATTTACGATTCCCAAATAATGCGACATTTCTTGATTCTTTCGTTGGCTGTTCTGACCTGGCCGATGATTCCACAATGGTCGGCCTTGGCCGGTGTCGGGCCGGAGAATGTGATTGTGGTCGTAAACGCTGATTCGTATGAATCGCGAACGGTAGCGAATCAGTACGTCCAATTACGCGATATCCCATCGAGCAATCTGATCTTTTTGAAAGGAATTTCGACCAAATTGGTGATTGGATTGGAGCCTTTCAAAGAACAGATTCTCAAGCCGATCTTTTCCGAAATCAATATGCGAGGCCTAGCTGGACAAGCTCGAGTGATCGCTTATTCAACCAACTTTCCTACCACGGTCGACATCAAGGAACACAAGTCAAAGCTGCCTGATTCACCGGTTAATAAGTACATTACTCCCAAGGCGTCCATCAACGGACTGACGTATCTCTATCGCTTTGTGCTGGCCGACGATCCACAGTACTTAGGGCTGTCGTCGAACCTGTATTGTCGCGGCCCGTTCAACCGAAATTTTTCAAATCCATTTGGCGACGCGGAAAATCAGCAGCGATTCAAGCGTGCGGATGAATTGTTTCGTGCCGCCGATTATGAAAAGGCGGCTGAAGAGTTCGAAAAGCTGTTTGCGGAATCGCCGAGGCTGCCAGCGTTGGCGCTTCGCGCAGCCGAGGCAAAGGAGAAAGCTGGAGACCATGCCGCGGCGAAGAATTTGATCGTCAAAGCAATCTCGGCCGGTTGGACTTCCGCCACTTGGCTGGACAGGAATGAGACCCTTGCCCCGTTGATGAAAGACCGCCCGCTGTCTTCGCTCGCCAAGCGATTATCCACGGCGCCCATCGCCATGCAAAAGCCGGTGGGCTTTTCAAGCCAAGTCGTCTGGACCTTGTCAGGCCAGCCCAGTACTAGCACTGGTCAAGGCGTGCCATACATGTTGTCGTGCATGTTGGGTGTCGTGCATCCGCGCGGCAGCACCGTCCGGCAAGCCGTTGATGTTTTGAAACGATCGGTCATCGGGGATCAGACGAACCCGGACGCTGCCTTTTGGTTCACACTAACCGGTGATGTTCGTACCAAAACCCGGGTCGTCGGTACGGTTAACGCGATGGCATGGTTAACCCATCTGGATCGGAAAAATGGAACGAAACTGAAAGCCGTTCCCAGTGATTCAGGAACCGTCGTCGGGTTGATGTTGGGAACGCCCAAAATGCCATTGCAAAAACGCAACTGGCAATTCGTCCCAGGTGCCATGTCGGACAACCTAACCAGTCATGGTGGCAATTATAGTAACGCCGGCCAAACCAAAATGACCGAGCTGCTGCATGCGGGCGCCGCGATCACAAGTGGCACGGTGATGGAACCCTATTCACTGCAGGCCAAGTTTCCATTACCAATGATGTACGGCTACTATGCTTCGGGCGCGACGGCAATCGAAGCCTTCTACCTTTCCATCGCCTGTCCCTACCAACTATTGATCGCAGGTGATCCGCTAGCCCAGCCCTTTTCCCAACCGCCAGACGACGTCATCACGATGCAGGAAGTTGATTCGGAACAAGAGGGTACGACGATCGAGCTCAAGCGTCAGGCGTCGTCAACCACTAGCCAGCGCAATGCAACCGGCGCGATCGAAATCTATATCGCTGGCAGACTTGCCAAACGATTCCCGCCCGTCACTGATATGAAATTGAATCTTCCCGAGAAAACACAGGGAGCAATAGAATTCCGCACGGTTCTGATCGGGCGCGACGCACTACAACCGAGGTCATTTCAAATTCATGACTTTCTGTTGGGCGATCAAGCGGAAATACCGGTAGCGACAGCGGATCAGCAAACTTCAATCGTCAGAGTGCGATCCAAAGGTGCGGATTCGATTGATCTGATGCATTACGGCGAGGTGATTGCGACGGTCAAGGGAGAGCAAGGAGAAATTTCGGTGGACTCAGAAAAGTGGGGCGGCGGTCCAATTCGCCTGCGACCTGTTGCCAAAGTTGGTGATCGAACGATCGGTGGGCGCCCGATGATCATTGAACTACCCATCGTGGTCAAAAAGAAGACTTAGGCGGCAACTCCGTTTTGATTCCGCCGCGCAGCCAGATGTGCGTCAATGCCCGCTTCTACTGCCCTGCTCTGGTGCTCATTTTGACCGTACTCAATCCACGCAATCAGCTGAATTGTTTCTCCGATGGAACCACAGGGTTCTGCTTCATCTGCGAGCTGGCCATTTTCTTTGGCAAACAAATAGGCGAGGCAGATTGTCGGGAATGACCCGCGAGAGCTTTTTAGGGCAGAATCCCTAGGACTATTTGATCTCATCAAAGGCGGCGAAATCGTCACCAACTTCCACGTCACCAAACTCTGCAACTTCAGCCACCTCGCCCTCGGCTTCAACGAGCTGATCGCCAGCCGGGTCTATCTGTTCGTCGAAGCTTTCTTCCTCTGCGCTGAACTCAGCGGGGTGTTCAGCCCGATACTTTCGCTTTTCAAGCAGAGCAGTGATTGGAACTGCCAGGACAACGGCTAACAGAAAGACAACCCAAATGAAAAAGTACATCATCGCGATATGTCGCTACCGAAATTACTAGAAAAGCTGGTTCGAAACCTACTCAAACCATAGTCTGACGATCTACGATCCGCCAACTGCAGAGGGCAAATTTTCTGGTGAAATCCTTCGATCGCCCACCCCTAACTGCAACAACTCACGTTTCGACACCACCCGTTCCAGTTGCTTGAGCACCGTTGGATTGTTCGCTTCCAGATCGGAATAGAGCGAGCGGAATTGCTGACGCACGGCAGCCATCGCCTGGTTTTCACCAAGAGACTCCAGAATTGCGTACCTGCGAACCAACGCGATTGCTTGATAAATTCGATCAACATTGGGCGCGCGCAGCAGTTCATTCAAGATTCGATTGGCCTCGTCAAGACTGTTGGCATCGGCGAGTAATCCAGCAAGTTGTAGTTGAGCCTTGGCGTAGTAAGCAGCATTGGTTGCGCTGTCAGCTGGTGGAAAGTACAAACCTACCGATCGCCATCCGACTTCGTCGTGGCGTATGATCGCATTCAAATATTGTTCTTGGACCGATTGCGCTTTGGCAACCTGCTGGGGACGCAAAATGTCATCGACTTTCTTCCCCTCCGCTCCGAACGTCAGCCAAGCTGCGGTTGCGGTCAGCATCAAGGGAATACTGATCGCTGCAGCCCATCGCAAGGGTTGGCCCATTCGCTGTTTCCGCGCTTGGTCGGTAGCCCGTTGCAACCGGATCGTTGCAGCTGCAGTTCCAGCTCCCAGGTTTTCCAAGCGTACTGAGGGAGACTCGTTGCGAATCGCATTGATCAACTCATCAGGCGATTGAAAACGCAACTCGACAGCCTTGCTCATCAAGCGATCGACAATGGCAATTAGCCATTCGGCCAGATCGGGATTCCCGGAGGCATCACGCTTGTCGCGCACTCGGTCCAGCGGTTGAGGCGTCTCTTGCAGATGCATCAATGCCAAAGCCAGTGGTTCTTCCGCTTCGAACGGAGGACGCCCCGATAGTAGGTGGTAAAGCGTCACGCCCAAAGAGTACATGTCGCTGCGAACGTCAACTCGCTTGCCTTGCACCTGTTCGGGACTCATGTACCGCGGCGTCCCCATCGTCAGTCCAACTTGCGTCAAGGCTGCCACCGGTGACGTCAACATCGGCACCAAAACGGGCCAGTCCGAAGTCAGCGACCTTAATGATTCCACTGCTGGACTGCATGATATTTTCAGGTTTGATATCACGGTGTGTGATCCCCGCTTCCGTCGCCACCTTCAATGCCGAGGCGACGCCAATCAACACCTCGATTGCCAATTCGGCGTCAATCGCACCATAACGATCGAGCCGCTCTCGCAAGTTCTCTCCTTCAACCAACTCCTGAGCAATGTAATGTTGCGAATCGACGTTCCCAACTTCGAAGACCTGAACGATATTCGGATGGTTCAGCTTCGCTGCGGCTCTTGCTTCGCGTCGAAACCGTTCGACGTAATCCTTGTCCCCCGCATGTTCGCTTCGCAACACCTTGAGAGCAACATCGCGACCGAGAGAAATTTGCCGCGCCGCGTAGACGTCTGCCATTCCGCCGCGACCCAGTTTTCGCATCACCTGATAGTCACCCAACCGAGTTCCGATCAGACTCGGTGATGGCGTCGACGTGCTATTCTCTTCCGAGCGATTCAACCGAGCGCCTCTTGGTTGCGGTCCGCGGCATCGCGATCAGCACCCTGTTCATGCTGCTCCTTGCGGTCTGACTGATGGCCGATATTGACCAGCACACGGTTCATACTTCCCGTTTGAAATCCTGCCAAGTCAACCGATACAAACTTGAATCCTACTTCGTTGAAAAATGCTGTCAGATTTGAACCCTGGCTGGCTTCGATCAAGTTGGCGATTTGAACGAGCGGGACTTCGATGCGTGCCAAATCGTCTGGGTGAACGCGAACACGACACTGGTCGAAGCCTAATGCCCGCAGATACTCTTCCGCCTGTTCGACTTGTTTCAAGCGTTGTGGCGTCACTTCGGTACCATAGGCAATACGGCTGGCCAAACAGGGTGACGCTGGCAGCGACCGGTTGGATAGACCGTAGTGTGCGGCAAGTTGACGAACCTTTGCTTTTCCAATGCCCAAATCTGCCAGTGGTGTAACAACGCCCGCTTGTCTTCCAGCATCAATTCCGGGCCGGTGGTCCCCCAGGTCATCTGCATTGGTTCCCGAAACGATTGTTGCATTTGGAAAGCTCAGCGAGACCTGCCGCAATGATTCATATAATGTCTCTTTGCAAAAATAGCATCGGCTTTGGCTATTCACCCGGTACTCGGGTCGATCAACTTCATCGGTCGCAACGACTTGATGTTCGATACCGATCTCTACTGCAACCTGCTTGGCGATTTCCAGTTGCCAGGCCGCCACACTGGGCGAATCTGCCGTTACAGCAATCGCCGCCTCAAGGTTCGCGCGATGGGCCGCGGCAGCAACCACACTACTATCAACACCACCAGAAAATGCAATGACGACACGCTGCAGAGTTCGCAGGGCATCTTCCAATCGTTCGGCTTGCTGATACAGTTTGGATTGGCTGGGCGTCATCGGTTTTGCAAACGTCACACAGAAGACGGGACGCTTGCTCGAACAAAGAATCCTGAATCGAGCGCGCGGCCATGGCGATCCTTCAATTGTGACCTACCGGAGTCAAGAAGCAAACCTGACGCGCTGTCCAGGCGACGAAAGAATTCCGTTTCTTTAAGGTAATGAGACACTCCGCTTGGTTGACCTCTGGTGAATGACCGGTGATCAACAAGCGAAATCGCCGCGGATCGAGCAATTGTAAACAGCCATCCAGTAGCGGCCACAGGTCTCGCTCGATCCGCCACGCTTTGCCCTGTGGCGAGTGGCCGTAGGCGGGCGGGTCCAAAACGATCGTATGGTAGATTCGTTTGCGTCGCACTTCGCGGGTCGCGAATTTCATCGCATCATCGACCAAATAGCGAATCGCCGCAGCTTGCCATCCATTGTGTTGGGCAATCAGCCGAGCTGTTTGAACATTCGGTTTGGCGGCATCCACATGAGCAACGTGGAAGTCAGCCGCCACCAGCGCCATCGTGCTGGCGCCAGTGTAGGCAAACAGGTTCAGCGCTGACGGATTCGGTTGATCGGCAGGGGCGGGCTTTGACAACCATTGCCAATTGTTGTACTGCTCTGGGAACAAACCGATGTGTCCAAAGGGAGTCGGTGCGGCGAGCATGCGAAAGTTCCCGCAATCGACAGCCAAATCAGCGGGCCAGGGATGATGATGAATCCATCGTTTGGATCCAGAGTCGAATCGCGATGCTGCGGAAGCCCAAGCGTCTGGTGATCGGCGCTGGAGGGATTCGGCAGCCGGGCTAGGGCGATCAACCAAATGACCAGCGATCGATTCCAGTTTTCGGCCCGCGCCAAAATCGATCAGCTGATAGCGATCGGAATGGCTCAAATCGTGCTGATCGGACTTCAATGAATCGAACTCAACGCTGGATTTTCTCAGAGTCCGCTGCTGACTCATCGGTTGGTTTCTCGGCGACGGATGCGTCCTGTTCTTCGGAGTCACCTTCAGCTTCGGCAACCTGCTCCGCAGCCTTGTCTTTGTCCTCGTCTTTCGACTCGGGCATCCCAATCATGTCCTCGCTCAACCCGCCATGATTGAAAACGGGCCATCCTTGTTGATAGCGTACCTCGGAAGTGTAATCGACGGGTGGTCGATCGAAAAAGCGTGCCGGCGATCCTGTGGCGCTTCGTTCGCCCAAGTCGATGGCGCCGCCCGCCAGTTTGGTAGTCTCGCGGATTGAACCACTTTGGAACGGACCGACGCCCAGCACCCAGGTATCTTTGGCCGTGGCGGTTGCCCGATCAACACCCGATTGCCAAACCGCCACCCTGGTATTGCGGTCGTAAGCAAAGACGGAGACTTTGACGGCGGCTTCTCGCGCTTCCCGTCTGGCCAAAGCAATCTCTGGGATCGACGAGATCGACGGTGCGCCGGGGATCAGCGAGACCGCGGCCGACACCGCGTTGTTTTCTGGAAGGCCAAAGGTCACTCGATGATCATCGGCACCAAGTGTTCCAATCCGTGCTTCGATGATTACATCAGCCTCGGTTGCGGCATCCTGAATCAAGCATCCAGCACCCACAATTTGTTGCCTCAGCGCGCTGGTGACGTATTCGCTGTTAACGAAGCCTTCACCTTTGACGTGACGTAGGTAGCTGGTATCCAAATAGACTTTGCGACCGGTCAAGGGACGAAAATCGATCTTGGCCACGCTCGCGTCTACCGCGTCGCTCATCACCAACTGCTCAGTTGCTCGATACTCGCGAGTCGTTCCGCATCCGATCGCGAACATTTGCGTCGCAACTAGCGCAGCGGCGAACCAGGAGCAGGGGAATCTCCCTCTGCGCCGGATTCGAGCGTGGCTGACACGCGTCGCTTGATCCTGGCGGCATCGACGCAACTGTCGTTAATCCCTTAGCTGACTTTACAAACTGCGATATACAATCTGCTTGCTTGGGGAATAACGACGCGAAGGCCTGGCGGGCAAGGTCAGTTCTACGCATCATTGTTTCACGCGACGCGTTTCACTGTTTGCCAGCAAACTACGAAACAGCTGATTCGGGTTTGCTAGTCCGGCGACGACGCTTGCGAGGTTTGGCGGCACCCCACTCCTTCGTCAACGCCTCAAACACTTCCGGCGACTTCGTAGCGAACGATGTTCTTGCCTTCGGGGATCGGGCCGATCAACCCCCGAAATACCGGCATGCCGCGAAGGGCCAAGTCGGTGCTGCAGTCGTCCGTGCCGATCTGCAAATGCATTTTAAGCAGTGGATCAGTGCTGGGGTAATCACGAATCAGCAGCGTACCGTCACTCGCACGAGTGACGATACGAAACGTATCTTTTTTTGACATATTGCGCTCGGGAGGGAAGCGTGTTCAGGAGGTGACCGGCTGGGTATAGAAACACCACACCGATCGAACAAAGTTTAAATCGTCGCCATTGGGGCGCGGGAGCGAATAAAGTTTCGCAAACCGCTACACGGCGATCGATTCGCTCAAGTCGCAAAACCGACATCATCCGATTGTCGGTATCAACCTCCCCGGCAGGGCTGCGCTAAGCTCTCAACCGTGTTCCCACTCAACCGAATTGCCAACGAACCGAATTGGCGCGGGTCTAGACCGACTGTACGACGTCGCGGATATCCAACAGATAGACCTGACGACCACCGTCGTGCGGACTGTCGATCGCGACCATTGTGCCATCGTCATTGCATCGCGGATGAGTGTCACACCGCCACTCGCCACGATAAGCGACGGGGGATGGAAAGTGCCCAAGATTGACGCGGCGCCCGCTGGGAACGTGATAAAGAAACACGGTCTGCCGAGAGGTCGCGCGATCGGGATAAGTATCGTTCAAAATCCAATCGTCATGGGGCGCGGCAAGATACGTGTTGTGACCATTGGTGGGCATCTTGTCTTGACCTACCGGAACCACGTGATTCGTTTTGTCGGTAAAGCTATAGAAGCCCGATTTCTGGTCCTGCGGACGGGTCCACATCGTTACCACATGGTCATTCTTCCAGATGAAATGCGAAGTATGGCCACTTGGATCGAGCACAAACCGGTCGCCACCGTCGATGTCAGCAGTCAGCATGCGAGTGACAAAACCGCCTTGGTACTTCAACGTTTGCGGGTCAAACTTAGGACGGTAACGATGCAGCACAATGAATCGTGTACCCGAAGGATTGATCAACAGATGATTGAAATAGTGCCAAGCCGAAGGTCTGGTCTTTCCATCACCCCACGGAATCGCCGCAACTTCCGCCAGTGACATGATCAGCTTTGCGTCTCCGGTCTGCAAATCGACTCGCCAGATTCCCGAATCTTCTGGGGCTTGCTGATCGACATTCGGATCGGCCAATCCGTCGTATCCATATCCGGGGCGAAGATTGTCGATGCGGCGGAAGTCAACGGAAAGTCCAAAGCGTCCGTCGTTCGAAATGGTATAGATCGGATGGCCAATCGTCCTTACGCTCTGGTCCGCGACGGAGTATATTCGGCAGACGAACGAGTCTCCCTGACGATCATTCCACAGGATATTTTCGCCACGGTCGCCAATCCATTGCAGCATACAACCTTGTTGCCATCCCCATGCTCGACTACTGCCAATCTGGTGCCAGCGGTCATCATTCGCGGTATCGACATAGCCGACTTTGATCTCATCATCCCCCGTTGGCCCGCGGCCTTCGAAACTGGTTTGATTCGCCAGCACGAATCGACTCGTCGGATCAAATTCGCGTTTGTCGTAATAGCCGAACCAATGATTGGCAGGTCCCCGTGTGATCATGCGTGTCGGCACAAACGTTTCCAGCGGTCCGGGCTCGGCCGCCGATGTCTTCAACGGCACTTGGGCGGCACCGAATCCGGCAGCCGCGTGAACCACGCAGCGATGAAACTGTCGGCGTGAAAAACGCATGCTGATCCCCCCAAGAGACTCTAACGTTGTTCTCGATACGTCGTCCAACTCATGTAGATCAATAGACCCGACAAAAATAGGAAAACGATGTCCATCATCAGGCTCGCGCCACCGAAGATGGCCAGTCCGGTCATGCCTAGCATGGACGTGACGGCATCTTCAAAGAACAGGACGGCGATAATAATCGACGCCACAAGGCTGGAAAGGCAAAGAGCCTTGGGCATCAACAACCTCGCTAGAAGGACACAAATCTACAGACGCAGGGGGCAAAACTCACGATGGGATCGCAGTATAGTTAGAAAATCTAGTGTTTCCCATTGCCCGTCGGCCATCATCGGCCAGTCTCCCTGACCGCGGACGCTGGCCGGCCGAAAATGCCAAATCTGCGGTCTGGACGGGTTGTAACGTTGGTCCATAGACTCCAATAGGCGACCACATCGAAATCCGGCAGTCATCCTTAGGAAACGCTTTGATACCCACCCCAACCTCCGAAACCGACTACCCTGGGAAATTGCGATCGGATCCGTGGCAATGGTGGCGGGATCGAATGCCAATTGCCACGCGTTGGGCTTACCTGGATCACGCCGCAGTTGCGCCGCTTAGCGATCCGGCCCGCCGAGCGATCGGCGTGTTTGCCGATCAGGCTGCGACGCTTGGCGACACGGTCTGGCCGCAGTGGGCAGCGACGACCGAACAACTCCGCAAGAACATGGCCACGTTGCTGAATTGCGGGAAGGAAGAGGTGTGCTTGGTCCCAAATACGACCGCTGGAATCAATTTGGTTGCCGAAGGCTACCCCTGGCGACCCGGCGACAATGTTGTGATTCCCGATGGCGAGTTCCCCAGCAACCTGTTTCCTTGGCTGAACCAGCAGTCCAGAGGCGTCGAAGTACGCGTCGTTCCACGCGTTGACGGAACCGTTCGCGTCGATGATCTGATCGCCCGCACCGACGATTCAACACGGATCATCGCCGTCAGTTGGATCGGCTACGCCAGTGGTTTCCGAGTGAACCTGGGCGATTTGGTGCGGAAGGCTCACGATCGAGGTGTCTTGGTCTTTCTGGATGCGATCCAAGGAATTGGAATGTATCCACTGGATCTAACCGAAACAGCAGTCGATTTCTTGGCGGCCGATGGCCACAAATGGCTGCTCGGTCCCGAGGGTGCCGGAATTGCTTTTGTGCGGTCGAAACACCTGGAGGATTTGCGTTGCGGAAACGTTGGCTGGAATAGTGTCAAAAATCCTTACAACTATGCCAACCCATCATTGGACCTGCGGTCCGATGCGGCGCGTTTTGAATCCGGTTCGGCCAACATGATTGGCGATGCCGCATTGAACGCAAGCATCGAAATGTTTCTGGCCGTTAGGCAAATGCACGGTCAAGACGCGATCGAGCAACGTGTTCTGGAATTGGCCGTTCAGCTAGATGATTCGCTTCGATCCGTCGGTGCGTCAACACGCTTACCAAAAGCGGTCGAAAACCGTAGCAGCATCGTGACGTTCGAAGTCCCCGGCGTCGAACCGAACGAAATTCGTCGTCGAGCCTTCGGTCAAGACGTGGTCGTCAGCTGTCGTGGTGGTGGAGTCCGAGCAAGTATTCATGCCTACAACAATGCCAGCGACTTGGACCGCTTGGTCGCCGTCGTCCGCGATTGCCAATTCACACCATCCTGACCCAAGGATGCGATCAGTAGGCATCTGTTTCGCCGAACAAGACGCCAGGGATATACACGAGGATCCCGATCCCGATCGCCACCATCCAAGGCTCGATCGACTCACCATACCCGGGGATTCCCCACGCTGGACCCACCAAAATGATGATCGTCGCCAATATCGCCACGGGAGTCATCCGCCATCCGGAAACGAACGCCGACATACACAGAAGCAGTCCCGCGATTGCGTTGGACAACAACGGTCCGTGATCGGCGATCAGGTCCCAGATCGCAGTTTGCGCCTCTTGGCGATCGTCCATGTCGATCTGTTGCATGACGTCGAACAGTCCGATGTCATGAGCATCGATTGCGAAAAACAACAGTATCAAACAACCGGCAGCCAACCGAGTCTGTCCGCCAAGCGCGGTTCGAATCGGCGCTAAGGGGTCGCGATGCTGCTTGTATTTACCGCTGGCGCATCGGCGAGCATCGCCTTGATTCGTTGACGCTTTTGCTCAGCGGCGCTCTTGTCGTCTGAGATCTTGGTCGCGGATTTGGCCCCTTCCATCACAGCAGCAGCCATTTGCCAGCCGCGGACCCGAGCCTCGGACGAACTCAGTCCCTCACTCTGGAATCCCCGTTGTTCAATTTTGGCAAGCCGCTCGTGATCTTTTCGTTCTTGACGCCACGTTGTCTGTTCAACAAGTCGTCCGCAAAGCCAATCGCGCAAAGATCGCGAGTCGGCTGTGTTTGGGAACGAGTGGTCGTCGGTGATCGATTTGCGCACTAAACAGAGCGCGTCGTAGCCGAAGACAGCTTCAAATAGTCTTTGCCACGACTGCCCTGCGTATCTTGCCGCGAACAGCCTAACGCCCGGTTCGTCTGCGCCGTCGATCCTTAAATCGCGAATGAACCTGTTTGCACGTTCCAAGGGCTGTTTGGATTTCTTTCGATCGGGGGAAACGAGTGCGAACTCGTAAGAGAATCCGACGATCAATCCCAATATGGCGCCAATGCCAAGCCCGATCCACATTCCGGCGATGACGACCAATAGCAGCACAGTCGCTGAACAGCCGATCAAGATCGCCCGCTCATACCAAGACAAGGAGCCAATCCAAGGCCGAACGCGTTCCGCAATGGCGCTCTGACCATGCATCGCCGACAACGCAGAAGCCGAGACGATTGCAACGAGAACCATCGTCGGACCGCACAGTAGCCACGACGGACCGAACCAAATCGCAATGGCAGTCATCAGTCCACCGACAACGATCAACAGACCGAACAGCGGAGACGCCAATTTAGCTTTGGAAGTCGCCTCGTCGAAATCCCAAGCAATTCGCTCCCATTCGTCGGCCTGTTCTGTGGTTGGAGAGAATTGGCCGTCTGATTGAATTCCCAAGAATGACTCGAGATCGGTAATCATTTCATGAACCGAAGCGTATCGATCGTCGGGGCGTTTCGCCATCGCATGCTGCACGATCTTCTGCAGCGCATCGGGAATTCGTCGATTCGAGTCTGCCAGATTCGGGATCGGATCGGTTGCGTGCTGGTCCATGAGCTTTGAAGCATCCGATTCACCGAACGGGGCTCGACCCGCCAACAAATAGAAAAACGTACAGCCCAACGAGTAAATGTCAGCTCGATGATCGACCGCTGTCGCATCGGCGCTTTGCTCCGGAGCCATGAATGCGGGTGTTCCGACCGCTGTTCCCTGCATCGTGACGTCCGTTCCGCTGTACGCATCACCCACTGAATCGCGTTCAAGGGCTGCGGTTTCAGGATCTGGTTGATCCGGCACCTTTACCAAACCTAAATCCGCGACCTTAACAATCCCGTCATTGCTCAGTAGCAGATTGGCGGGCTTCACATCGCGATGAACCATTCCGTGCTGGTGCGCGAATTGCAACCCGCGCGCAGCTTGCAAGATATAGCCTGCCGCCAATTTTGGATCGATGGCACCTTTGTCCCGAATCAAATCGTTTAGCGGCCCGCCACGAACCCATTCCATCGAAAAATAGTGGTGTCCATCGTCTTCCCCAAAGTCATAGATCTGCACAACGTTGTGGTGAGTAAGCTGGGCTGCCGCATATGCCTCGCGCTGAATCGAGCCAACGACGCCGCATTGCCCGCCAAACGTTGGCGAATCGTTTTCAAGGCGACAAGTCGATCGAGCGATAATTGTTTGGCCTCATAAACCGATCCCATCGCTCCACGACCGAGTAGTCGTAGAATTCGATACCCCCCCAGGCGTTCCGGTATTTCGTCGCTGGCGAATGAACTTTCGAAAGTTCGGATTCCCTCGTCCACTTCTTGCGTCATCGAGTTGGTAGCGGCCACGGTTGCTGGCTCGGCCTTGGCGGTTGCCACCGGATCCATTCGTCCGATGCGAACCTTCCCGGGATTCCCGTCGGTGATCTGAAATCGAAATGACTTGCCGCAGTCTGTGCATACTGGCTGGTAACGACCTGGTCTCGGTTGCTTTACCTCAAGAACTGAGTGACATTCCGGGCACTTGATACGCATCTAGCTATCAACCGAAAGAGAATCTGCCTGGCGGGAGAGCCGATCACCAATCAAGTAGCAGGTTTCATCAGACTCGACTTTGCTCAATCGGTTGATTGTTTTCGCCAACTGCCTGGACCAAGGTTCTTTCCAGCGATCGCAGGCTGACTGGATCATGCGAGTCAGGCAAGAGACGTCATGTGCGATCCGTCCGCTCACGGACTGGTCTGTGACGACGCCACGGTTGGACCCGGCATCGATCAACCGCGCTGACCCAAGATGATCGACGATCACGTTGTTTGTACACACGGCACCATGGTAGACGCGATAGCGATGCGCCGCCGCGATTGCCATCGCGGCAGTCGCAAGGTGCATCAGCTGACAGCGACTGGGCGAATGCGACAGCACGTCTTGCAAAGGTTCGACCGCGGATCCACGGTCGGACGACGCATAGGTGTCGATGTTGTATCGCCGCGACACACGGTCTGATCCAGTGCGGATTCACCACACTGCTGGCCGATTCGCCATTGTTCAAAAGACTTTCGCCATGCTGATCATCGAAGTCTGGCGGAAGTTGCACAATCTTCAGTGCCAGCGGAATTCGACGGTTCACATCGCGACCTCGCACCAACCAACCCTGCCGGCGATCGTCCCGCGTGCCGTTGTCGTCAGCAGCCAAACGCTCTCTGTTTGTCATACACCGATCGGCTGTAAACCAATCAGGTATCTGAATCGGAGGACCGGACCAGGGAACAAGCGATTCCGGCAGGGTGTGGGCTCCAGTCTGCAAAGCTTGCGGGAATGTCGCAGAAAATGAATTCGCGGGCGACAACTGAATCAGTTCACCGATTTGTGTCGCCAACTGGGGAAACCGTCGTCCATATTCGTCCAGTGATCTTTGCTCGCCAAGCTCATTTGCTACACAAAGGTCAGCGTCGATCAGGTCAAGCAAATTCGCATCGCGCGACAAAATCGGAAAATCGCCGACGTACTGTTCGATTGCCGCGGGGAATCCCAATCGCCGGCGCTGCATCAGATCCACGCACGCCAAATCAACGATTCTCTGTTCACTACAACCGTCGATCTGCAAACCAATTCCACGCAAACACTCATTCAACGATGATTGCGGAGTGACCTGACGCTGCTCGCGAATCCAATCGATCAGTTGATCAAGTGTCGCGTTTTGCAAATCAATCGGCATCGGTGTCAACTACTGGAGTCATCGACATGAAAATCTTGACGAACCCGTTCGATCGCCCGGCGAACCCGCATGCGTACGGTGTCGGCTTGCAATCCCAGCGCGTCACCGATTTCATTCCAGTCACGGTTTTCCAACATCAGATCGACAGCATGGGCATCTTCCCGAGAAAGCTTCGCACGGATTTGCTGTAGAACTTCGTGACGTATCGCAATTCGGCTTGGCGTCGTTTCCGCACCGGCAAATTGAAAATCTTCTACCGGTGCTCCTTCGTTGCGTCGAAAGTCGCGGCACTGACGTGCCAACGCTCGGAAAGTGTCGAGTACTTGATTGTCGATCGGCGCAAGACGTAGGCCAAAGCATCATCGGGTGTCATCGGCTGATCCTGAAAGCGACGGGCCAAGTCAGCCATTACGTCGTTGCAGATGTCCATCGATTCGGCGTGCCCAGACAATCCATGCTGCCGCAATCGGGTGCGTGCTCGACGTCGCAGCTGATCACCGAACCGACGCCAGATCGTCTCCAGCGGCTGTTCGTCTGGCAATGCGTTCAGGTCCGGCAGTTCCGAGGAGTTGAAGTTTGGGGGATTTGCTCTCGATTCTCGGGTCATCCGACATTCTCCACGGAGAACCGGGCAGCCTGGAAATAGAACAGCTAAATCAAGCAACAACTGATGCCCAGTTGGCTGTGCACCATTATAGTACGGCGCCGTCAACCATCGCAGGCGAACGGCCTACAGCGCAGAAACTATTCGTCGCTCGATTCTGGCCGGCCCCGTCTTCGACCTTGGCCACCCGGGCCGCCGTCGCGGCCACCACGAACACGGCGGCCAAAACCCTCCTCGGGTAACTCAAAAGGTTCGCCCTTCATTTCTTCAAACTGCGATCGCTGATCCTCTGTCAGGACACCAAGGAAACTTGCCTCGGACTCTGTTCGCAGCTTGCTCCATGCTGTTCGCATTTCGGTACGATCGCCAGATTGAAACAGTTCCTGCATCTTGGCTCTCATCGTCGTTTGAATCGATTCGCGGACTTCGGCCAATTTGGCGATTTGTTCATCAGAAATCTTTAGTGTCTCACGAAGGCTTGCATCGCTCAGCGCTCGAGCGCCACGAACTTGCAGTGAGATCTGTTCGAGCCTTTCCATTTGCCCCGGCAACAAGATTTCCTCCAAATTCTCTTTCAGCTGCTGGGCTCGTTCAGCGAAATCTTTCTGCATCTTTTCGGCAAAAACTTTTCGTTCCTCGTCGCTCATATCACGAAAACTGGCAACGTCGCGACGAGGTAGATCGGGACGATCCCGATCGGCCAATTTCTCGAGCGCGGCCTGCTGTTCTTCGCTGATATCCAGCTCCGCCTTGACTTTGTCGTCGCGAAGCAGGCCCATTGTTGGATCACCGGATCCGCCCCCGGGTCCACCGCGAAAACCGCCACGACGCCCTCGACGATCCTGCTCTTGAGCGAGCCCATCTGTGGTGACCAAAAGCAACAAGGTGATTGCAAGAAATGCAGTCGCGTATCGTTTCAGATTCATGCGGTTGTTCCAGCGTGTTCGAGTAAGGGCTCCGGCACCCCGAATTTTGTGCCCCGCCTATAAGTAAAACGCGGTTCTGCGCAGGACGGATTCGCAAATCTGAAAAAAATGAAGAAATTTCTACAAGAAACCCGCCTTACGGTCGCTGTTTTCAGTCCTTTTGCCGGCTGCTATGTTGAACGTTTTCTTGGTGGACACGTCCGTCCCTGAGGATCGCCAATTGCGAAGTGTATAAACCACAGAAGAAATGGCTTTATGAATTGGTCCCGTCGAGAATTCCTGCAGGCCACAGCGCTGCCCGCCGTTGGGGGCTGTCTGCCTGCAGCCGCAGCCAAGTGTGGCGGTGCAGATCAAAGCCGGTCTGATTTGTCCGACCAGCCATTGTCTACCGTTGGTCTGTCGCAACGGTCGTTGCAACGCATGATCCAATCGGGCCGGCTGCATCCATTGGATTATCCGTCGTTCGTGAAGGACAAGTTTGGAATCGACCAGATCGACGTATTGACTGGACTGATGCCGCGGGTCGATCAGCGGCTGCCGTTTTTGGAAAAGCTACGGGTCCGTAGTGAACAAGTTGGAACCGACCTATTCTTAGTGAGAGCCGACACGTTTCGACTTCGATCGGACGCTGCTCAAGATCAGGCAAGCGAATTACAGCGATTTCATAGGCTGTGTGATCAGGCAGATATCATTGGCGCAAGATTACTTGGGCATCGCTTTGGTTGCCGGCGAAAGCACCTCGGTCTCGCAAGCATCCCGCGCCGTTGACGGGCTGAAGCGGTTGGCCGATTACGCGGCGACCAAGCATGTCTGGATTGTCGTCGAATCGAGTTTGGGATTGTCACGTGACGTTCAATGGCTCGCTCGGATCATCAAAGAAGTCGATCATCCGAACTTTGGCAGCTTGCCGGATTTTGGTTATCTCGGGGAATTCGAGCAGTACACCGGAACCGCTGCCTTGTTGTCGTCGGCGAGAGTCATCGCCGCCAAGTCTTATCGTTTCAATGAAGAAGGCTTGGAACTGCAAAGCGACTATCCCAGATTGTTCCGAATGATGGCCGATGTCGATTTCCGCGGGATTGTGTTGATTGAGTTTCAGGGCAATGAATCCGAAGTCGAAGGCATCCTGGCGACTCAACGCTTGCTGCAGCGGATGCAAGAGACGCTGCTGGCATAACTGGGCGACGTTAATCGTTCCGTCGTACGAAACGCCGCGATGATTGATTGACAATGAGCTGCGTTTCTCACTTTTGGCGACGGTGTTACCCATGCCACGTGTGAAACTGGAATTGGACAAACGATCTGGCGTTTGATCCCGGGATATTGCTACGAATCGGTTTTACTGACCTGATTCGATTCCTGGCCACGTGGTTTTGCTTTGAAACCTTCGTCCGTTCCTTTCCGTTTGGCATTGTTTTTCGCAATGTTTTTGTTCGTCATCAGCAGTGGCTGCGTGCGGCGACGGATGATGGTTCGAACCAATCCGCCGGGTGCGACCGTTTCGGTCGACAACCAAGTCATTGGGACATCTCCAGCGGCAACGCCGTTCGTGTACTATGGAACCAGGGAGTTTCGCATCGAAAAGGATGGCTATCGGACCGAGACTATTCGTCGTCGATTCAATCCTCCCTGGTACGAGTTTCCAGGCATCGATTTCGTCGCCGAAACTTTGTGGCCGGGGGAGCTTCGTGATGAACGAATCATCGATGTTGAAATGGTCCCGCTGGTTCGAGAACCAACTGAAAGTGTTGTGCAACGCGCCGATGCGTTGCGCAATCAATCTCGCGCTGGCGTGGTGACAGCCCCGCCGTGACCCTTAACCCCCGCGCCTGCCCACCATGCAGCCGAGTCGAGCGAGTATCCTGTTCGCGCCATTGGTGATCTTGTTCTGTTCGCTCCAGCACTGGTCGGTGACCAACGCCTCGCCTTTCGCGACGTGAGCCATTTCTACACGCCGTTGTACGACTACGTCGCCGCCCGAACCGCGGATCAATGGCTCCCGCTTTGGAACCCCCTCGATCAAACCGGCATCCCCTTGCTGGGTGAAACCACGACGGCGGTTTTGTATCCAGTACGGTACCTGCTATTCGCGTTGCCGATATCGACTGAGACTGCCATCGCTTGGTATGTCGCGCTGCACTTAGTCTTGGCTTCGCTTACCGCGGGACTGGCCGCACGGTGGGCCGGAATCCGCCCCCTGGCCTGCAGTCTGGTCGGTATCGTCTATTCGCTGTCGGGCAGTGTGCTGTTTCTGTATACCAATCCTCCGTTCTTGGTTGGCGCTGCCTGGTTGCCGCTGGTGTTGGGCGTGATGTTGGCGAAACAACAAACCGATACAAGAACTCGCGTACTGATCGCAGCACCAGCCATGTCCATGATGCTATTGGGTGGCGACCCGCAGATTGCTTTGCATGCCATGATCGTGATTGGGTTGTTCTACCTGTCACAATTGCTCCGCCGAAAGGAGGCTTCTCTCAGGCTATCGTCGGTCCTGGCAGTTCCAATCTTGGCGGCTTTGCTGTCAGCGCCTCAGTTGGCAGCTTCGCTATCGTGGAGTCACCAGAGCGATCGAATTGCGAATGTCGCCACCGGACATTGGCTTGACCCACCCATGCCGGGCAGCCCGCAGTCGGAGTCCTTTCAGTACTCGCTGGCACCTTGGCACATCAGCGAGTTGCTGACACCGAATGTTTCGGGATCACTGTTTCCAATCTATAGTCGTATCAGTCAGCTCGTTCCCGGTGACGGCCGAATGTGGACGCCGACAATCTATCTGGGCATGTTGGTCGTGGTCGGAATCGGCCTCGTTCTCAGCGATCGAAGCTTGCGAAAAATCGATCGTTGGAAAGTGATCGCGCTGGCATCTTTTACCCTTGCCCTGGGTCATTTTGGGCTGGCAATGCTCATTCAATCGACCACCGGTGCATTCCCGCAAGTCGATAGCGCCGCGGGCGGTCCCTATTGGCTGCTTTATCACTTCCTGCCCGGCTACGATTCGTTCCGCTATCCGGCGAAATGGCTACCGCTCTTCAGCTTGGGAGTCGCAGTCGCGATTGGTGAAGTTTTCGATCGTTATCGGTGGGACCCTATCCGACCCCGATGGTTCATGATCACAGGTGCTGTGATTGTTGTGGCACTGCTGGCTGTGACTGCGGTTCGTTTTCATCCAGCCTGGATCGCCGATCGAGTTGACCTGACCCGAAAAGACGAATTTTGGGGTCCGATCAACTTGGACCGCGGGCTGGCACAAGTGCAATGGTCGATCCTTCATTCGGCGATCGCCATCTATTCGATGCTTCTACTGACGCTTGCCCGGTTTTCCGTGCCTACCAAAATGTTCGTGCTCGCTCTTGTCGTGGCATTGGATTTGGCGGTCGCCGGAAACGGTATGATTGCCACCGTTCCCACAGCCCGCGAACAGGCTTTGATCACCGAGCGGTCGCTGCAGCCTTTGAGGGAGGGTTCGCGTTGGATGCGCACTCAGTCAGGTGACGGTTGGCCCGAAATCTGGAAACAGACCATCGACCCGGATCGTCTGTTAGATGTCGAAGCTAGCTTGCGTGTCAGCCGTTTTGGACGTTGGCATTTGGCCGATCGAATCGGCATGTTCAACAACATGGTTTCCATTCAGAGCAAGGAAATCGCTGATTTTTGGAAAGCCTCCAAGCAAGTGACGGTGGGGATGTCGGTCGAGCAACGCGATCAGTTTTGGCAGGGCATCCGCCAGTGGTTGGCGATCGACGGTGTGATCCATCAGCCAACTTCGATCGCGGAGACAACCGATGGCGATCGAGTTGCTCAGCTAATCGATCAGCGGCAGATGTGGAATCCCAGTGAAGGCTTGTTGCGATTCGTCGCCGATGCAAACGAAGAAACGGTTGCCGCGCAGAATCGCATTGACTTTAAGCTCCGACTCCAATCTCTTGCGGCTCAGCCCGTCGGTGAACCGATAACAGCGGTCACGGAGTTGGATGCCGATCAAACGTCCTATTCGGGAATCCAGATCGACACCAGCGGACTGTTAATTCGGCCTGCGTTTCAAGACGGACACTGGCAAGCAGAATACGCGCCAACGGGAACCGATCAATGGACCCCGACCCCTGTGCTTAAAGTCGATCGGTTGACGCAAGGTGTCGTCCTTCCGGCAGGCGACTGGAACCTGCGATTTCGATACCAGCCAGCCTGGCTGTTAACCTCACTGATCGTCGCCGCAGCCTCATGGATCGGCCTAGCTGTCTGGTCACGACAATGACCGTTGCTCGTCGTATGCTTCCCGACTACGGGCAGTTGTTGCGTCCAGGCTTGGCCAATCCGCTGCGGTAGTCGGAGAGAGTTCGCTGGGGCGAACGCCAATCGTAGCGCATTTGTGATTGATCCTGCCGATTCAAGGCTTCCTGTTTCGAAGGGCGCAAGGCAGGTTCTCACCACGGCAAGCTGCCAACCCAGAGTAGTTCGACAATTTCTCTGTTTGACTGGAATGGGTATCGGTGCAGGGTCACCAACGTGGCCTCGATGCAAACGGTCCCGTCTAACTTGAAATGATCGGGTGACCTTGTTCCAAATCGAGAAGCTGCTTCTTCAATTCCAATCCGCCTGGTCCTCCGTAGCCGCCCAACTTCCCGCCGGAGGCAATCACACGGTGGCAGGGGATGACGATCGTCACTCGGTTCTTTGCCATGGCTGTGCCAACAGCGCGACTGGCCCTTTCCTTGCCAGCACGCCGCGCCAGTTCTTTGTACGACAGCGTTTCGCCGGACTCGATTTCACGACATGCGTTGTAGATCCGGCGACTGAATTCCGTCCAACCGCTGGGATCGATTTCCACCTCGTGAAAATTCGCCCATCCGGTTTCGAAGTACTCCTGCAACAGCTGGTCTAGACGCACGACTTGATGGGAACTGGCCGCGAGCGAATTTTGAGTTGGATCCCAACTGAGCCGAAACAAACCGAGCGACGTCCAACTGCTCCAGAGTGTGCCCAAGGGCGTAGCGTGGGAAACGGACGTCATCAACATCGACTATTTTCCAATACAGAAGCGGCTAAAAACGCGATCCAAAATGTCGTCGGTATACACCGCGCCGGTAACTTCGCCCAGATAGTCAGCCGATAATCGCAATTCCGCCGACACGAATTCGTGGCCTTCTTGGCGTTGCGTTAGCTCGATCGCATGCTTGATCGCCGCTCTTGCTTGCCTGATCGACTGTCCACAGCGGGCGGCGGTGCCGATCACGGAACCGGTTTCTTCGGCATCATGGGACTGGAGTGCTTTGACAATTCGATCGCGCAGTTGATCGATACCTTGGCCGGTTAGGGAGCTACACCGAATCGAGTACTCGGGCACACCTGGCTGCCTACTTCGCTGACTCCCGCCAAAATTTGCGCACCGCAGGTCTGCCTTTGTCACAACCCAGATGTCAATCACACTCGGCCTGCGATCTTCGCTCGCGATCAAGCGAAGTTGGTCAACGTGATCTGACTCTACATCGCTGGAACCATCCATACACCAGATGCGAATATTTGCTTCGCGAGCTACGCGGCTAGCCTGATGCTGTGATTGAGATTCGATTTCGTTCGCTGATTCTTCAATTCCTGCCGTATCGACCAACAACACGTTGTGCCCGTCGATATCGACATGTTGGGAAACGGTGTCACGGGTTGTGCCGGCGACATCGGCGACAATGGCGATAGATTGCTTGGCCAATCGATTCAATAGCGAGCTCTTGCCTGCGTTCGGCGCTCCCCGCAGCGCTATCACTGGCAATGCCGGACCGCCGCTTCGCGCGTCGATCGCATTCGACGTTTCTTGAAGGTGATCGGCGATTTCGGTCAATTGGGCCACCAAAGCCTCGTCGCTGATGAATTCGATGTCTTCGTCGACGAAATCTAGACCAGCTTCGACGTCGGCCAACAAGTCTAAAACGGACGACCGCAATTGATTCAAGGGTTTGGAAAGATTACCGGCAAGCTGTCGTAGGCGCATGATCGAGTGAACCCGGTCCTTCTGCTTCAATGACCCCCAGGACCGCCTCCGCTTGAGTCAGATCCAACCGTCCAGCCAAGAAGGCTCGCATCGTGTACTCACCCGGTCGAGCCGCCCGGGCGCCGGCACGAATCGCGCTGTCGACGATCGATTGCAGTACCGGCAGCGAGCCAAATGTATGCAACTCGGCGGCTGGTTGTCCGGAATAGCTGCGGTTGGTGGGCCATAGCATGACGTCGATCGGCAGAATGCCTAGCGGCTGGCCGACGTCGATGTTGGATCTAAACCGAACCGGTTTTGATGCCTTTGGGATGATGACGCCCAGTCGCGACAACACCTTCTGCGTTTGGGTCCCACAGAGTCGGACGATGCCTCGCATCGCTGGCGACGTGGGTGAAGCGATCGCGACAATGGTGTCGTCCTGGTCGATCATTGCCGACTAACGCGAGACCGCGATCGACACGGGCGAACGCCCACTGCTTGCTGCCGCGTCTACACTCGCCCCGGCTTGTCGCAAAGCGTCAATGACGTCTTGTTGCGTCACAACATCACGCAAGATGATCGGCTGATCGGGCCGCCCACCCGGATAGATTGCCAAGAGTGGAATCGAGCGGCTGTTCAGTTCTTCCAGTTTTGTCTTTATCTCGTCGTTTTCGTCTGTCCAATCGGCGTACAACGCTACGCCGCCTAGTTCGTCCAAGACGCTGCGGGTTTCCTCTGTGTTGATTGCGACTGCATAGTTGACCTGGCACGTCGCGCACCACTTTGCACCAAAGTCCAAAAGCACGGTCTTGCCTTGGTTCTGCAGCGAAACCAGACGCAATTCGTTGTAGTCTTGCCAAGCTAGTTGATCGTTCGGTTTTAGATAGTGAAATGCACCGATACTGATCAGACTGGCGATCACGATGCCACTGGTCCAAGCCGCGATTCGCTTTCGCATGTCGGCCCAACTTGGAACTTGCCCGATGATCCAGCAACCGAACCAGACGGCGATCAAAGTCACAAAGACCGGCACTTTGTGGTCTTCGCTGAATTGTGAAAAGAAGTAGGCAACCGTTCCCAAAAACAAAAAAGCCATCAGTTGCTTGAGTGTTTCCATCCAAGGCCCAGGCTTTGGCAGCCAAGATACCAATCGCGGTTGCGCCCCAATTAGCAGATACGGCGACGACATACCCAGGCCGACCGTTAACATGATCACCACAGTTTGAAGTGGTGTGTAGTTGAGTGTCGCCCCGAGAATATACCCAAGCAGCGGGCCACTACAGGGTGTGGACAGGATGGTTGCGAAAACACCTTTCGAAAACGCGCCAACCAAACCCTCGCGATTCTGCAATTCGGTTGACTTCCTTCCACCCGCCATTCCAGGAGCGGGAATTTCCCAAACACCCAGATAACTGAGCGCGAGCGCAAACATCAAAATCGTCAGGCCAAGCTTGACTTCGAAATAGGTGAACTGTTCGCCCCAACCGAATTTCGATACCGCGGCTACGGCAGCCAGAACCGCGAAAATCGACATGATGCCGAGTACGTAAACCAAATTCAAAACCAGCACGCGGCGGCGATCTTCGCCAGCCTGCGACACGAAGCCCATGATCTTCAAACCAACAACCGGCAACACGCAGGGCATCACGTTCAAAATCAACCCGCCCAAGAAAGCGAAACCGAGCATGATCGCAAACGAGCTTTCGGGGCCAGCTGGCGCAACTGAACTGGGGCCGCCCGCGCTTACCACCGGATCGTCATCTGGCTCGCTGGATTGTGCGGAATCGTCAGCCTTTACTGGATCTACCCATTTCGTCTCGGCTGCCGCGTCTAAAGCATCGGCAGATTTAGCCGACGCAAAAGTGATTGGCTTGACCGTCGCATCCGCGTTGCCGACGTTAACTTGAGCCGCGAATTTTAACGCTACCGGTTTGTGACAACTGTTGTCTGTACACGCCTGATAGGCAATCATCCCGTCGATTGTTTTCGTACCGACAGTCGCGTTGTCGGGTGCCTTAATCGGCAGTTCGAACGTTACTGCGCCTTTGTAGTAGTTGACTGGAGGCAGACTTGGCAGGATCGATTGCGAGATGACCTCTTTGTCTGCGACCGGTTGTCCTGTCAACAAGCCATCCTTTCCCGTGACGACAAAATTCGTGGAAGATTCCGAATCATCAATCGCAACTTTATAGATGTGAAATCCCTGGTCGGGTTTTGCTGTAAAACGAATCAGACCAGTCTGCCCCGGAGACAAATTGGCTGGCACGACTTCGGCCGTCCACTGAACAACGTATTTGTCGTCCCGAAAGGGTGTCAGCTTCGTTTTCTTGGCCACGGTCGCGTCCGTGGCCTGAGTCAATGCTACGACACTGCTGTCGGCAACAGGCCCCGCATAATCAGCGGTCAATTGGGCGTTAGCCGGCATGCAGCGACCGTTCTCGTCATCGGACCGGCAAATCAGTGCACGGACCGCAACATCGATTGAACCGTTGAACCCGGAAGGTATCGAAATCGGCGCCGACCAAATCACCCTTCCATCATGTTCCTCGACCGTCAGTCCACCGTAAGTCGATGAAACGCTGCGCGTTGGTGCTCGGTCGGGCTTGAATTTGCCGAGCAGGCTAACCTGGTCAGGTCCATCGATGTTGATTTGCGTCCGAGTCGGTCCACCTTTCTCTTGCGTCGTACTGTAAATGTGCCAGTTCGATGCCAAATCGGCGGCGACTTCCAATTGCCCACGCCCATTTCCATTGGAGTAGTAGCGCGCCGTCCACGTCACAGGATCGGACGAATCATCGTCCAGGTCGTCGTCTAAAGAAGTGATCGTGGGGAACAGATCGAGATCTGACTCTCCGCCGACGGAACGCCCGATGCCAGCACCCCGTCCCGTGATGCTTTGGAGTCCTTTCCGAGTTTTCTGTCCGGAATCTTGGCCCACTACCCAGTTCGGGAAAACTAGGGCAATCGCGCAAAACAGGACCAGAATCTGCGCCGTCTTGTGGACTGCCATCAAACTGCCCATTCGTTGTTCTATGTTTAATATCATTTGAATGATCAAAGTCGCCTACCGTGGCAAATTTTACTTGCCAATCGAAAGCCGAGTCAACGTTTGCTTATTCTACCCATGCGACCTGGCTTGCCGCATCGGTCAATTCGATAATTCGGCGTGTTACGGCGTCGGGTCCAGCCGGGAATCGTCTCTGATCTACTAATAGCCAGTCAAGCCAATTGGCCAAACTGATCCACGGATTTGATCCGGCAAGTGCCTTTGCAAGCGCCAAATCGGTTTCGACAAACAATCCCTCTTTAGATGGGCAGTTGTCCTGCACACCCGCCAATACCGCATGCCAAGCAGCATCGGGGTCCTCGTAATATTTCTGGAAACTGCCTACCCAGCGAGCGAAATCAATGGCTTTGGAATCGACGCGAACCGCATCAAAGTCGATCAGGCCGGATGGCCGACCGTCGTTGAACAAGACATGTTCCCGATGAACATCTCGAAGAACATACTGAGTCATGACCGGTTGCTGCGCGAACACCAACAAAGATCGGGTTATCTGTGGTATCGCTTGATCCCATTTGAATCGCAGCAGCTGTGCAGCCCGATGGACAGCTTCGGCAAGTGGTGCCTGCAATCTGCCAATCGCTGTTGTATTCAGTAGCGATCCCATCATCGGGCCCAGTTCGCGAATCCGATTCAAACGTTCGATCACGCCCGGCACCACTTGAATACGCTGTCCCAATGCGGTGGTGCTAGCGTGAAACCGCGCAATGGCTGCTGCACCCCGTTGAATGCTGTCCAGTGATGCATCAGCGTCAAGCGGCTTGCCCGGCATCCATTGCACGAAATCCCAACAGTATCGGTTGCTCTGCAGGCACGTTTGCAAAACCTCGGGAACGAGTTGGCAGTGATTGTTGCGAGACTGGCACATCACGTGATGAACCTTGTCAATACGTTCTCGATCACTGCCGGTAGGCCAGCGTTTTAACGCAAAGCGATTTCCCAGTTCATTGCGGCAACAGAATATTCGTGCGCCGCTCATCCCCGGAGCAACCGTATCGACACGCACGATTCGTTGGGGCGCGAGCCATGTTTGGACGACGCAATCGGGAATCAAGTCGGGAACGGAGTGACGGTTCAAGGCTTTATGCGATTTGTTGACAATCGTGTCGGGAACGAACTCGTGAGTCTAGACGAATCGAATCGATTGGCTGCAAGGTTGGGCATTGATTAGCGCTGGAAAACAGAATCAGTGTCCTCAAATCAATCTCTGCTCGATACGATCGTCAGAGGTTCAATCAGCAAACTATGGAGAATGATATGCGATTGCAAGGATTGTTTGCGGTCGGGTTGCTGGGATCTTGTTGTGCACTCGGTTTCATCTGCTTTTCTTTCGACAGACATGTTACCGGACAAGAGATAGACGACCAAAGAACTTTTCCGGTCACGTACAACCTGGACGGTCTGCCGGTTTGGTCAAAAACCGGCCAACACGATCCGACGCTGCTGATAGAACTGATACAGTCGTCGGTCACACGAGCCGACTGGGACGGGAAGTCCACCATGACAGCCGTTGAAGTGGGAGCTGTGTTGATCGTATCGACCACCAAGGCGAATCATCGACAAGTATATGAGCTGATCCATCAGATTCGTGAATTGATTTCGTCGAACGAAGCCGTCGTGGATTGTACTCTTGAAGGCAACGAAACCATTGGAAGCATCGTTGGAGACGTAGGCATTCACGCCGGTGATCGAACCAACAGCTGCGTCTCGGGCGTTCGGTGTGAAGATGTCAGCACCGATGGCATAGTCAACACAATCTCCTTGGGCAACGGGAATGACGTGTTTGAGTCAGCGGACCGGTGGTTCGATTGCCCGTTAACTTGACATCACCTATCGACGGTGACATGATCGCTAACCCCAAGCGGCAAGCGAGTTCGACCACTTTCGAGGATCTGGCATTTGCCTCCCATTCCGGTTTTTCAGCCCGAATCACCGCAAGCACAAGCAATCTATGATGTGTTTCTGCAGGTCCTGTTGATCAGTGCCGGTATATTCGTCCTGGTTACTGGACTGATCTTGATCGCCCTGATCAGAGGTTGACGACGAAGCAAGCTCCCGGAACAAGATTTTGGCAGCCACCGCAAAGAAATCTTTTGGATGATCGGTCCGTTGCTGATCGTACTCTGGCTGACGGCGATTAGTACGAAACTGATCTTAACCCTGAATGCCGCGCCCAAAGCTCATCCGTCGCGCGACGCTCAAGCCGACGCCGACCTACTAGTGATCGGCCACCAATGGTGGTGGGAGGTTAAGTACAACGGTTCGGGAGTCACCGGCGCCAACGAAGTTCATATACCAGCTGGTCAAAAGATTCGTGTCCGACTGGCATCGGCGGATGTGATCCATTGCTTCTGGGTACCACAACTCGCGCGAAAGATGGATGTAATACCAGGCCGTGATAACTACATCTGGCTGGAAGCGAATCAACCTGGGGTTTACCAGGGTCGTTGCGCCGAATTCTGCGGCACCCAACATGCTTGGATGAATTTCAAAGTCTACGCACATGAAGCTAATGATTACGCTGACTGGTTAGCCAAAGAGGGCGTGACCCCGGACCAACCAACTGATCCCGAGGCCCTGGCAGGCGAACAGCTTTTCATGGAACAGACCTGTGTGAACTGTCACTCGATCCGCGGAACGCAAGCCGATGCCAACATTGGTCCCGATTTGACCTATGTTGCGCGTCGCAAAGAACTCGGTGGAGGTGCGATCAAGTATTCACCAGAGAATTTGGCTGGCTGGCTGAAGAATCCTCAAGCGATCAAGCCGGGCAGCAAGATGCCGAATTTTAATTTGAGCGACCGACAGATCGGACAACTGGTCGCTTACCTAGAGTCATTGAAATGACGACGGAGACATACCTGCCAGGCGAGCGATCCAGCGTAGATTCCGATTGGAGTTTATTGTCGTGGGTTGCATCAGTCGATCACAAACGTATCGGCTTGATGTACATCTTGTTGGCGGTGGTCTTTCTTGGCGTCGGTGGTCTCGAGGCGATCCTGATTCGAATCCAGTTGGCGGTTCCCAACAACACGTTTCTGTCACCGGAACTGTTCAACCAACTGTTCACGATGCATGGAACGACGATGGTGTTCCTGGTCGGTATGCCGGTCTTTTCTGGGTTCGGCAATTACCTGATTCCATTGATGATCGGCGCCAAAGACGTTGCCTTTCCGCGACTCAACGCGATGAGTTTCTGGATGTTGCCGTTTGGTGCATTCCTGTTGTACTACAGCTTCCTAACCGGTGCGGCGCCGAACGCTGGTTGGTTTTCGTACGCGCCGTTGTCCAGCAAGGCTTACAGTTCGCTGCCAGGGATCGACTACTGGATCCTGGGCGTCGCGGTGATGGGCATCGGTTCGATTGCTGGAGCGATCAACATTACAGCAACCGTGATCTGCTGCCGAGCCGAAGGAATGAGTTTGCAGCGGGTTCCGTTGTTCGTCTGGATCATGTTCATGCAGGCGATCTTGATCCTGATCACCATTCCACCGCTCAATTCCGCGCTCGCCATGCTGTTCATTGACCGTTGGTTAGACGCCTCGTTTTTTCAACCAGCGCAGGGGCGGATCGGCGGTACTGTGGCAGCACTTCTTTTGGATCTTTGGTCACCCTGAGGTCTATGTCTTTGCCTTGCCCGCCTTTGCGATGATTTCGGAAGTCATCCCGGTTTTCTCGCGCCGGCCGATCTATGGCTATGCTTTCGTTGCGGGGTCTTCCACCGTCATCGTGTTATTAAGCTATGGCGTTTCGGGCACATCATATGTTCGCCGTCGGTTTGGGAATGGGCGCCAATATTTTCTTTGCGGCGGCCACACTGCTGATCGCGCTGCCGACCGGTATCAAGGTGTTCAATTGGACGGCGACGTTATGGGGTGGGTCGATCCAGTTCACCGCATCGATGCTGTATGCGATTGCGTTTTTGATTCAATTCGTAATCGGTGGTTTGACCGGCATCATGTTTGCCACGGTGCCTGTCGATTGGCAATTGACCGATACCTATTTCGTTGTTGCACATTTCCACTACGTCTTGATTGGCGGAATCGTATTCGCTTTGTTTGCAGCGACCTTCTATTGGTTCCCAAAAATGACCGGCCGATTGCTGGATGAACGTTTGGGAAAGATTCAATTTTGGCTTTGGGTAATCGGATTCAACGGGACGTTTGGTGTCCAACACTTGCTCGGCCTGATGGGGATGCCGCGGCGTGTCTACACCTATGGTGACAATCCCGGGTGGGCACTACTGAATGGAATTTCAACGGTCTCGGCCTTCTTGATGGCGGCTGGGACGCTGGTTTTGATCTGGAACGTCGTCGCCAGTTTGCGGCGAGGCCCGATCGCTGGAAACAATCCCTGGGAGGGTTTTACGCTGGAGTGGTATACGAGTTCGCCGCCGCCAGTTGAAAACTTTGAATCCCTTCCAGTCATCGAGAGTCGTCGGCCGGTGTGGGATGCGGACCATCCCGATCTGGCAGATTGGAAAACCAGCCAGACTCCCAGTGATTCGGGTTACCGCGCCGACAAATCGACCGTCGCTGCCACGGCTTTCATCGTGTCGGAAGCAATCTTTTTTGCCCTACTGCTGGTCGCTTACGTCGTGTTTAACACAGCAGACGCATCCACCGGTCCCACATCGGAGACAACGCTCGACGTTGTACGCACAGCGACATTCTCTCTCTTTTTGCTCTCCAGCAGCCTCACTTGCTGGTTGGCCGAACAAAGTCTGCGGCGGGGAAAGCGGGTGTGGTTTCTGTCGATGCTGGCCCTAACAATTCTGTTGGGATTGATTTTCTTGGCTGGCCAAGCGATCGAGTATGCAGGATTGTTGCAACAAGAAATTACCGTCAGCACGAATCTGTTTGCGTCTACTTTTTTCACGGTGACAGGTTTTCATGGGCTGCATGTCATCGCGGGCATCATTGCTCTATCAATCCTGTGGGTGATGGCAAAGGCTGGATACATTACCGCTGCGCGATCGAAAGTATTCGGTGCAGTGGCTATCTATTGGCACTTCGTTGATTTCGTCTGGATCGGGGTTTTCGCGATCATTTACTTGAGGTTCCTGCAATGATCGAACACAGCACATTGTGGAACTGGGGCTCGCCGGTGTGGCTGGTCGTGGTCGCACTGTTGGCGGCCTATGTGGTTGTTTTTCGGTCGCCAAATTGGCGGAAACTAGGGGTCCTGGTCTTCGGTCTGGTCATGTTGGCTTCTGCATTTGTCTCGCCGATTGGCGTCTTGGCCAACGGCTATTTGTTTAGCGCCCACGTCGTGCAACATTTGTTGTTGCTGTTGGTGATTCCGCTCTGCTTGCTGCTCTGCTGGCCCAGTCGGTTTTCGACAGTTTGGTTGGACCGCACCGGTCACGGCTCGATCCCAATTGCTTGTTGGGTCGCAGGAGTCGGCGCGATGTGGTTTTGGCATGTACCAACCATGTGCAATGCCGCAACGGAAAGCGGTTCGTTGGGAACGCTACGAGATGTTTCCTTTCTAATCGCAGGTTTGGCATTCTGGTGGCCCATCTATTCGCCGGTTCATCGTGTGCGATTGCCGCCGCTCAGTGGCATCGCTTACCTGTTTTCAGCATGCCTCGGCTGTACGCTACTGGGTATCTATCTCACGTTTACAACCGTTTCGGTTTGCCCCGCCTTTGCGAATCCCGTCGATCGCATCGGGATCATGACTCTACTTTACGATGCTGGTTTCACGCCGGGCATTGATCAGCATGTTGGCGGCTTGCTGATGTGGGTCCCGCCTTGCAGCCTCTATGTCGGCGCGATCATCGGTCTGCTTGGCCGGTGGTATTCGCCGAAGCCGTCAGTGGTCGATCCTCAGGGTCTAGGTCAGGCATCCCGTCTTGTCAAAGCGGGACAGGAGGAAAGGCTAGCCACATGAATACCGATGCACGTGAAAAGATCCCTCAGCGGCAACCGGTCCCCGATCGGACTTACGCGCCGGCGGCGATGGCGATGGGTATTTCAATGACGGCTTGGGGGACGTTGACGCACTGGTCAATGTCCTTGGTTGGGATGGGGATTTTCGTTTGGGCGCTGCGTCGCTGGATTTACGAGATCTGTTTGGAATGGAGAAAAGTTGATGGCCGATGAGAATCCAGAACAGGCGGTACCGTGCGGAGGTGCGACCGACGAAATTGTGCGACGATCGTTTTTCGCCAAGGTCAGCCTTGCGCTCTCGGCAATGATCGGGGCGATGATGGCCTTGCCGGGAATCGGCTTTGTGTTTGCGCCGATCCTCGCCAACCCACCACGTAAGTGGCGTGCGGTTGGCTCGGTCGATCAATTCGAACTTGGCTCGACCGTTTTGGTTCAATTTGAAGACGCGTCGTCGGTACCCTGGGCTGGAGTCTCCGCAAAAACCGGTGCCTGGCTCCGACGCGTTGAAGATGAGGACTTTATCGCATTCTCGATCAACTGCCGACACCTGGGTTGCCCGGTCCGCTGGGTCGAGGATGCGGATCTGTTTATGTGCCCCTGTCACGGTGGCGTTTACTACAAGGACGGAACGGTTGCGGGCGGACCACCGCCCAAGCCGCTGGCCCGACTGAAAGTTCGCGTCCACAAAGGGCAAGTTGAAATTGCCACCGCTTCCGTGCCACTGACGAAAACCGAAGTGTAAGCTCTCCTTGGCCTCGTCCACTCAAAAATGTATCGCCAGCTGATGGTCAAGAAAAGATTAGGGAAACTCTGGAACTGGATCGATGATCGGTCGGGATACTCCGATTATGTCCTTCCCCTGCTGACACATATCGTGCCTCGTGACGCGCGCTGGTGGTACGTTTTCGGCAGTGCCACGCTGACCGCGTTCTTTGTTCAAGTCGTCACCGGTATCTCACTAGCAATGTCGTATGTTGCTGGTGGCGATCAAGCCTATGCCAGTCTGCAGTACATCACCGAGACCGCACCGCTGGGAAGCGTCGTCCGCGGGATGCACTACTATGGTGCTTCGGCCATGGTCACGCTCGCCGCGATTCATATGGTCCAAGTATACCTTCACGCGACCTATAAATACCCGCGCGAGTTGAACTGGATGAGCGGTGTACTGGTGCTGTTCGTTGTCTTAGGGATGGCGTTCACCGGGCAACTGCTTCGCTGGGATGCGAACGGCGTTTGGTCTGTCACGGTCGCCGCAGAGATGGCCGGACGTGCACCGTTGGTCGGGCCGTCGATCGCGCGATTCTTGTTGGGAGGAGAGACTGTCGGTGGATCAACCCTAACGCGATTCTTTGCGATTCACGTGTTTGTTTTACCCGGGCTGATTTTTGCTGGGATCGGACTGCACTTGCTGTTACTTTTTCGGCACGGTGTTTCCGAGATGCCCGACGTCGATCAGCCGGTCGATCCCGAAACCTATCAGCAGCAGTATCGTCAACGACTCCATGAGACAGGGGTTCCGTTTTGGCCCAACGCGATGTGGCGCAACGTTGTCTTTTCGGCCATTGTGGTAGCGATCATCCTGGCCGCAGCGGTGTTTCTGGGTCCGCCCTCGGTCGAACCATCCGCCCGATCCAAGTAGCATTCAGGCGAATCCGATGCCGGATTGGTACTTCTGGTGGTACTTTGCCGTACTGTCAATGTTGCCGCCGGGATTGGAGACATGGGTCATTCTCGGAGCGCCGGTGATTGGGTTTTTGGTGCTGCTTTGCTTGCCGATGCTGTCCAATCGAGGCCACCGCGCTCCTAGCAAACGTCCCTGGGCCGTCGGCATCGTGATTGCCGGAATCACAAGCTTCGCGGTCCTGTCACTTTACGCTTACCGCGAACCTTGGTCGCCGGACTTTGGCGTCCAGCCCCTACCTGCGGCGGTCATTGGTTCGGTGCAAGGTCCGGCAGCCAATGGTGCCAAACTCATTCATTCCAAGGGTTGTCTGTATTGTCATAACGTGGGCGGCTATGGCGGTCATCGCGGACCCGAACTCTCTAGCATCGGCTCAGAACTGACGCGAGATGACTTGATCATTCGCATCAACAACGGTGGGTACAACATGCCCGCGTTCGCAGGATTGGTTACGGCCGAACAACTATCGGATCTGGTCGATTTCTTGCTTACCAGACAAAGCGCTTCTGGTTCCAAGTTGGGAACGAGTAGCGAAAACGCCGCTGGTCGCTAAGAACCCCGTCGGTTGGCAACCGATGCTGGGGATCGCGTGCCTCTGCCTTACCGATCGGCAGTGGCTGCTCCGCGGGACGGGAGGTGCCGATCATTGGTACGGATCATCGGTGCGGATTGCTTGCAGCGAGGTATTCAGAGCTTCCCCGGTGACGCCAAAAAGGATCGCGGACGCCGACTCCGGTAAGAATGTCGATCAGGTTTTGGCTCATCGATAGGTCCTGGTTCCAAATCTTGGTAGCGCAAGCCTAGCCTTTCCCAGGTGGCATGGATCGCATTCGTTCGAATCCACGACGTACCTCGGGTAAGGAGAGTAGTGGTTCGAGTTCGCGTTTGTGATAGGTCACTACGCTGGACGGTTCCAAGCAACGAACATTGGCTTGCGCAGTGGTGTTGTCGAGTATCTCAGCGATACCGAAGCAATCGCCCTCACCGAGTTGGAAACCAGCTTCAGCTTGTCCGCTACCATCGTTCTTTGAGACTTCGAACTTCCCAGAAATGATGATGTAGATCCGGTTGCCGGAGTCACCTTGGTGGACCACGATCTCGTCAGGTTCGTAATGCTCTTCGGTCATATCCGGCGGGCTGTCGAGCTTCGTCTGTACCAATTCCGGACCGCAGACAAGGTCCAATAACCAGGACGCACCAACTTTGATTTTGCGATCCAGGCCCGGCAGCTTGCTCCAGTACGTCGCGCACCAGAACACCCACGCCATGAATCCGTGCAGATTGACGCGGTTGAACAGTCTCGCAATCGCTCGGTGATGGCCAAGTGCCGCAATCTTGCCAAGTTCGGTGAATCGAAATTCTTTGTGTGGACGACCATCGATCGAGGCCGCAATATTGTGAGCGCATGTAGCCGCCTGACGGATTGCGAACTGCGCCGTTGGTGGACAGAAACCTTCCCCTGACGGATTTTGAATCAAAGCGCAGTCGCCTAGCGACCACACGTCGTCAAATCCCTCGATTTGCATATTCAGCCCAGTCTTTATGCGGCCACGCTCTTGAGCGACGTCCAGGCTGGCAACCAAAGGATTTGGTGACGACGGAACGGTCGATACCAATGTTCTTGTCGGGATGCGTGTTCCATCTTGTAAGACTGCAAACTCCGGTGTAGCGGTTTGCAATCGACGACCGAAAATGAACTCCACACCGCGCTTGCCCAGCACTCGCTGCGCGTACAAGCCCAGCGACTCGGGCATTTCACGATCCAAAATACGGTCTTGCGAGTGAACCAGGATGACCCGAATTTGGGTTGGGTCAAGGTGAAAGTATTTCTTCGCCGTGCGCCGCACGAAATCGTTGAGCTCGGCACAGACTTCCACTCCCGAAAAGCCTGCACCCGCAACAAGAAAGGTCAGCAACTGCTTACGCAGCGGTCCATCGGGCGTTACCGCCGCTTCCCCGAGCACATGAATCAGGTGGTCACGCAAACGGAGTGCATCCGACAGATTTTTGAACGGAAACGCGTGGTCATGCAGCCCCGGCATTTTGCGAAAATCGGTGACATTTCCTAAGGCGACGACAAGATGGTCGTAGCTCAAAACGGTTGGCACATTGTCGAACGCCGGCGACAGGGTGACTGTCTTTTGCTCCAGATCAAGCGTTTCGATGTTGCGAATGAACAAACGGCTTCGAGGGGCTAGCCGCTGGATCGGAGTCACCGTATCTAAAATGCCAATGTTCCCGGAGATTACCTCAGGAAGCATGGGCTGAAAAACCAAGTAGTTTTCTTTGCTGACAATGACGATTTCGACGTCCTGGCGACCACGCAGCTGGCGTTCCAGATGCATCGCGGTATAAACGCCGGCAAAACCGCCGCCTAAGATGATGACTCGCATATTCGACACGGATCGGCTTTCAAAATGCTGCCGTACGACGGCTGAGACAGATTGCTACTACGAAAATGCTGCTTGGAACGTGTTCGCGGACCAGCAAACTCTCGTCGCGGTCGAATGGCCGACCATCGATGTCGCTCTCCACAAAGTGATGCTGTTTCTCTGGTCGAATCGCCTCGAGCAAAAATCGAAAATGCATAACGATTGGGTAACTGCGAGTGTTGCTATGACGAACTTGCAAAACGTCGTTGAGTCCGACCAACGCAAGTGGCACCCAAATAATTAGCCCCCAACAAAACCGGGCTGAAGCTAGCGCACCCAGTGCGAGCATCGATACGACGTCAATAAAGGCGATGATCAAGGCAAGAAATCGCATTGGATGTGGCTCTCCAAAGACTGCCCGTTCGTCAGATAGTACCGAAAATCTAAGCATCTACTGGAAGGATTCGTTTTCCGGCAGCGATGCGGAACACTTTCTGACCGCGGGAATCGCTAATTGTAGCGACTTACATCATCCGCGTGAGCGATTTGCAAACGAAGCGCACCAAGACCCTTGGCCACGCACTTGCGCCACGCACTTGAGTCACGAGTCCGACCTGACCAATTTGACAATGCAAAAATGACGTCGAAAAGAGGACGTCGATCCCCGATCTGTGTTCTCAAGCACGACCAACCAAGATCAGCGCTGCAAAAATCCAAATACGAACGAGAGCCCCAAAGTCAACACGAGACTTCCGATGATCGAAATGTGCAGATGAAAAAAAAATTGAGCGCGTAAAGTACAGCGATGAACGATTCAGTAGCAGATTCGCCTGTAGGTTCTAAACTCGTCGTTTTGGCTGCCTTGATTTTCGCAGTGAGAGCAAGCCTGGGCGCCAACCGTGGATCAATGGGACCGATTCTCCGATCCCAAGGTGCTGGCCGCCTCTTCCTGCAAACGATGCCGGTCAAACTTGCCCACGCTGGTCCTGGGAAGCTGATTGAAGAATAGATAGTGCACCGGATTCTTGTACGCGGCTAAATGCTCGGCAACGTAGTTACGAATGGAGAGTTCGCTCGAATCATCCTGCTCGCAATTCAAAGAAACGCATGCCACGGGAACTTGACCATCTCTCGGATCAGGCAAGCCGACAACGACTGAGGCATGAACAGTCGGATGGCTATCAATAATTGATTCGACCTCCGACGGCGCGATATTCGAACCTCGGCGGACGATCATCAATTTTCGACGGCCGACAAACCAAACGTACCCATCATCGTCTAGATGCCCAAGATCACCGGTGCGCAGCCATCCATTCCTGAACAATTCCTTGGTGGCCTGTTCATCGTCCAGGTAGCCAATCGTTGCAGATGGTGACCGGACCATGATTTCGCCGGTCTCGCCGCTAGGACTATCCCTGCCTTTCGTCGAAACGATGCGGATTTCGGTCGCTGGCGTTGGAAGTCCAAGCGATCCCCACTTACGAATTCCGTAGCGTGGATTCGCAGCGTAGTAACCTCCAACCTCCGTCATACCCGCTCCCTCCATGACTTCCCACCCTGTCAACTTCTTGAAACGTTCATGAAGATCGGGCGGAACTGAATCTCCGGACCCGATACTGTTGGTTAGCGTAGGCAGCGGACAGTCGTTTTCTTCCAAATATTCGACGAAGTCTAGAAGGTCGCTAGCAAGCATCCCATATTCCGTCACGGCATTCGTGTTGATCAGTGCTACCGCCTGCGACGGAGTTGGCTTCATCGCCAATACGACCTTCGCCCCAGCCAACAGGCTGGGCATCAATTGTGTTTGCAGGCCGCCGGCATGACTGATTGGCTTGCCGACAAGCACGACATCCTCATGAGTGAAGTCAAACATCTGGCGCGAAATTTCGATTCCTGCAAATGCTCCGGCATGTGAGTGCACGACCCCTTTTGGGTGGCCCGTGCTTCCAGAGGTGAAGAGGACAAACGCCGGATGGGTTGTCTCCACGTCAGTCGGTGATTGGAGCACTCCCTGGCCAAGCAAAGAATCAAATGGCCGAATGGCGTCGCCAACCGATTCGCCGTTCGAACCAATCGGGATGGCACTGATCTGCGGACACCTATCGAAAAGCGGACGAACCATGGATGTCTTGTCAGCATGAAACAATAGCATTTTTGCCCCAACACGCTGAACAACATCCAGAGCCTCTTCGAAAACGTATCGGTAGTTCAATGGAACCGCTACCGAGCCGACCTGGTAACAAGCCAGCGTCGCCACGATCGCTTCCAGACAATTGGGTAAGAACCACGCAACGTGATCACCTGGCCCGATTCCTTCATTGCGCAGACCAAACGCAAACTTTTGAACCAGCAAGTTCAATTCCGCATAACTGACGCGGGTGTTCTCCGTTTGAATTGCCGTCTCTGCGGGAAAATGGCGAACGGAATGGCTGAGCATCCCCTGTAAAGAAGTTTTCAATGTTTGCTCCTACAAGCAACCGAAGAACCATTCAGGTGCCGGGTTTGTCTGCAACCGTTCGATCGCAGAACGCGAAGATCGCAGATAAAACAGCGACCGATCAGGTAGCACATGTTTTGGTTGTAAGCATCGACCTTGGTTCCATATCGACTATCGATCCAGGTTGTAATGTCCATGGAAGTTAGTCCGGAATCGAAGCGACGATTCGGACCGGTGCACCGGTTCCGGAGGCAATCTTCATGGGCAACGCGACGACGGTCGCGCCTGTTGGGGGAAGGAGATGCAAATTCGCCACATTCTCAAGTGCGGGAATATCATGCTTGAACAAGGTTACGTGACTTTGGAATCGCTGAGATTGGCCAAAGTCAATGCTTGCCGTATCGATGCCAACGGCCTTCACCGCCCGATGCTCAGCCAACCACAATGCGGCTTCCGGTGCGAGCCCAGGAAAATGCAGATCGGCGACGGCTTCGGGGCCTGTCTGACTCGTACCGAGATATCGCGCCCGCTCATTCCAGAGGCGACCGAATCCTGTATGAATCATTAGGATCAGGTCGACTAGTTGTCGTCCGTGCTTTAACTCCCAGTTACGAAGGTCGTCGACGCCGACTTGGTAGTCGGCGTTTCGCGAACAGACATCGCTTACGTCAATCACTGCTGCCGCGCCAATTAGCTGGTTAAGGGAGAGCTGATCGACTGACTTTCCGTCTTTGTAAAAATGAATCGGTGCATCTAGATGAGTGCCGCCATGTTCAGCCGCTGCAAAGCGATTGGATGCGTAAAAATATCCCTTCTCAGTGATACCGCGCTTTTCAACCGAGAGCTTGAATCCATCCTCTGTTGGCCAGTAGATGGTCGACTTGTCGAATGCATGCGTTAGATCGACCCATTTGGACGTAGACGCAGTTGTCGCTGCGCTGAAAGCTCGTACATCGGAAGCATCCTGCGCGAACACGGTCGTCTCCAGTCCGACTACAAACATCAATCCGGCAACGACGTTCTTAGACATCACGAAATCAGCCCTCCCCTAAACTTGTCATCAGCTCTAATTGTGATCCGCTTCACGGCAGACACATCTACTGAAAATACTCTTTCGCTCCTTCCAGCACATGACTCGCGGCGACGGAAGCTAAAATCAAGCCCATTACGCGGCTGACAACGCTCGCCCCGCCGGTGCCGATCAACTGAGAAAACTTTCCGGCCAGCAGCATAAAGACGAAAGTCATCGCGACCACCAGCAGCATCATCGCGGCGGTGGAAACCTGATCGAGCAGCGTATGAGTTTGGTTCTCCGTTAGCAGTACCACGGCCATCATTGCCCCGGGCGACGCAATGGACGGCGTTGCCAATGGAAAGACGGCCGTTTCTTGCACACTCCGAAGCATTTTTGTTTCCGCCTCTGGCTTGCTCTCGCCAAAGATCATCGTCAATGCGAACAGAAACAGCACGATGCCCCCAGCGATTTGAAACGCAACCAGTGGCACGCTCATTGCAATGAGCATGGTCTCACCGGCCGCGATGAAAAACATCAGGATGATCGCAGCGGTCACCGCTGCAATCATTGCGATCCGCCTTCGCTCGACCTCGGACCGATCAGCGGTCGCGGAGATGAACACCGGGACAGTCCCAATCGGATCAATGACCGCCCAAAGAATCACAAACTTTCCAAACAGCTCTTGCCCTTCGCCCATTGCCACTCTCACGAAATCTAGGTTTCTTGGACATCACTGCATGACGTGTTGGATTCCAAATCCAACTACGGCGGTGCGATAGGATACTCGCAATGAATTCGGCCTACGACTCCTTGGTGGCAATTTCAGCCAAGTCGCACTTGACCTAAGCATTGCGTGAGTCGAAACGTGGCGAAGATACACGTGCTGCGTCATGCAAAGCTGTGAATCACGCTACAAGATCCGATGATCTTTGTCCATCGACTGGAGCGTTTGCGTCAATGGGCCAAGGCTCAGCGTGAGCGGATCGACACCAACACAACAGGCTCAGAACGGCAAACGGTCCATGTTCATTAGGCAAGACCTGCACCCGCACGCCGACCCGTCTTAACCACCTGGATTCCAGCAGCCAGGCATTATGATGTGGCGAAAAGCATGCAGTCAATCTCTCCTGAGCGATCTGGAACAACGCAGCTGCCAAATTCAAACCGATCTCTACGCAACCGGCTTTCAGTCGCGACTTGATTTATGGTGTCCTAGCGCTGGCAATGTGAGCGGTAACCTTCTTCGGTTCCGCGCCGCCAAGGGATCGAGAAACTTGGTAACTTGCTCGTTCTCACTTTTAGCGGCGGACCAAGAGAGACAAGATTGGACGTCAACTATTTGCCAAACAGGCTGAGTTCACCGTGATTCAATTCCTTGCCACAACTTCTGCCTACTGGTGTCGGTCGCTTCCGCGCCAATCACCAAGCAGATTGACAGCACATGCCGTTTTGGTGAGCGTTCTTTGTTGTGCACCAATCGCATTTCCAATCTCACTCTATGCCCAATCGGACAATCGACCGAACATTGTGCTGATCATGGCGGATGATCTGGGCTACGAATGCATTGGGGCAAATGGTGGAACGTCTTATCAGACGCCGATCTTGGATCAAATGGCGGCCACCGGTGTTCGTTTCGAACATTGTTATTCGCAGCCGATCTGTACTCCTTCACGGGTCAAGATCATGACCGGACTGTCGAACGCGCGCAACTATACGCAGTTCGGTTGGCTAGAACAGTCGCAAGTAACTTTTGCGAACCTGTTGCGCGATGCGGGCTATGCTACCGCGATCGCCGGAAAGTGGCAACTTGGCGTCGACCCGGATCGGCCCGGTCACTTCGGATTTGATCGCTACTGTTTGTGGCATTTGACCAGTCGGAAGAGTCGCTATGCAACACCCGGATTCAACGTTCACGGAACGAGCAAACTGCATGCCGGGAGCTACGGGCCAGACATCGCTACCGATTACGCGTGTGACTTTATTGACCAGCATCGGGATCAGCCCTTCTTGTTGTACTATCCGATGGTGTTAACGCACTGCCCGTTTGAACCTACGCCAAAGTCAACAGATTGGGATTCCGACAGCAACGGATCCCGGACCTACAAAGGTCGCCCCCAGTATTTTGGTGACATGGTCACGTACATGGACCATTGCGTTGGACGAATCTTGAAACGGCTGGAAGACGCAGGAGTCGCTGAAAACACATTGGTGATGTTCACGGGCGACAACGGTACCGACAAGCCGATCGTTTCACAGCTGGGCAATCGAATGGTCGCTGGAGCAAAGGGGAAAACGACCGATGGCGGGACCCGCGTGCCATTGATCGTGCGCTGGCCGGGGCAGACAGTGGCCGGTCACGTCAGCGATTCACTGGTTGACTTCAGCGACTTTTTGCCAACGATGTTAGCCGCCGCACAGGTTCAACTACCGGTAACGATGCAAGTGGACGGAATCAGTTTCCTACCTGAGCTGACGGGCCAGGACGGCCCGCGTCGTCGATGGATCTATCTCTGGTACTCCAGAAACGGCGGAGTCTCAGGAACTGAATTCTGTCGCGATCAGCGTTACAAACTTTACCGAGACGGCCGATTCTTCGACATCACCAATGACGTTCTGGAACTGACTCCTGTCCCTGTCGATGCGTTGACGGATCGACAGCGGGCGGTGCGTGACGAGTTGCAGAAAGGACTCGACCGATTCGCAGATGTTCGACCAGAAAAGTTCGCCAATTGGGAGAAGCTGGACAAGAAAGCCTTGCAAGGGCAATAAAGGCGACTACAACCCCAGTAAAGAATGCGATTCTGCGTTCGATCTTGATTCGCTATGCTCACTGGTCTATCCGGTAACCTTTCTCCTACCCGAACCAGAGGTCTCTCCGCTACCAAATCGCCAATCGTCGTCTGAGTCACGGCAAGGTAAGGAATTCGAGCGAACGCTCCACGTTCCGCCTGCAGAGCATTCGGACAGTGGTAGGGTTCAAACGTTAGCTTGACGATTGAATCTGCTTGAAGGAGAAACCTAAACATGCTTATGCGCCAGCCGTGCCCAACCCTGCAGTTTGCTTATCAAGCACCATTCGGTGCCACACTGCAAGACACAGGCGTGCAGTTTTCGGTCTTCAGCCGCTCGGCAACCGCGATGCGGTTACTGCTGTACAACAAAGTCAAAGATCGCGAACCGGCCGAGATCATTGAATTCGATCGTGACACGGATCGCTGGGGTGACGTTTGGAGCCTGAACGTTCCCGGCATCGACAAAGGTCAACTCTATCACGTCCAGGCCAGCGGACCTTGGGAACCCGAAAATGGACATCGATTCGATTCAAATGCTCGACTGATCGATCCTTACGCGCATGCACTTGCTGGTGAATTTCAGACTAGCGAAGACGGCATCCTGCGGCCCCCGAAGTGCGTCGTCGTTGAAGACGATTTTGACTGGGACGGCGATCGGCATATCCGCCGCGACATCAGCGAATCGGTGATCTACGAAATGCACGTTCGCGGCTTTACGAAGAGTCGGACTGCCAAGGTTGATTCACCAGGCAGTTATTTGGGAGTGATCGAAAAGATTCCTTACCTGCAATCACTGGGGGTGACGGCCGTTGAACTGATGCCTGTGAATGAGTTCCCGATCAGGGACATTCACGGACAGAAAATGGATCGGCCCAACTATTGGGGCTATGATCCCATGGCTTTCTTCTCGCCTCATCGCGGTTACGCGGCTGACAGCACCCCAGGTGCACAGGTGCGTGAATTCAAGGAGATGGTGAAGGCGTTGCACCGCGCCGGCATCGAAGTGATCCTGGACGTGGTCTTCAATCACACCTGCGAAGGCAACGAAAAAGGTCCAACGCTCTCGTTCAAAGGACTGGAAAACCAGATCTACTACATGCTGAGCGAAGGCAAGCACTACTGCAACTACAGTGGCTGCGGCAACACGATCAACGGAAACCACCCCGTTGTGCGTGAGATGATTTTTCACTGTTTGCGGCATTGGGTCCACAACTATCACATCGATGGTTTCCGATTCGATCTGGCAAGCATTCTGAGTCGTGACCGGACGGGGAACCTGGTACCCAATCCGCCGATGGTCGAAGTGATCGCCGAAGATCCTTTGTTGGCCGACACTAAGATTATCGCCGAAGCGTGGGACGCGGCGGGCGCATACCAAGTCGGATCGTTCGGCAACCATCGCTGGGCCGAGTGGAACGGTCGCTACCGGGACGATGTACGAGGGTTCTGGCGAGGTGACTCCGGTACGCTGGGTGCTCTGGCGACACGACTGTCAGGCAGCAGTGACCTGTACGAACATGATGGACGTCCACCGTTTTGTAGCATCAACTTCATTACCAGCCATGACGGCTTCACGATGAACGACTTGGTGTCGTACAAGGACAAGCACAACGAGGCAAATGGTGAAAACAACGGCGATGGCGACAACCACAACATCAGCGACAACTATGGCGCCGAGGGGCCGACCAGAAAGAAGTCGATTCAAACGGTTCGAACCCGCCAAATCAAGAACATGATGACGACGCTGATGCTTAGCCAGGGCGTACCTATGCTGGTCAGTGGTGACGAAATCCGGCGGACGCAAAGAGGCAACAACAATGCCTATTGCCAGGACAACGACACCAGTTGGTTCAATTGGAATTTGGTTGAAAAGAATGCCGAAATGTTGCGGTTCGTGCAATCGCTAATCAAGTTTCGCCTTGAACAGCCAACCGTGCGGCGAAAATCGTATCTGACCGGTCTGCCCGAAGACGGCCGGGTCATTCCTGACGTCTCGTGGTATGCGCCCGACGGTTCGCAGTTGGAGTGGAGCCAGCAAGAATTGGCGATGGTTGCCTACATTGCCGCGCCAAGTCGTGCCGAAGACCCTGAAGGACTGGGGCGCGACCTGGTGCTGATGTTCAACAGCACTGGTCAAATCCGCGAATTCACGATGCCCGAGATTGGACGTGGTTCGCAGTGGAGCCTGTTCCTGGATACCGCTGCCGAGTCACCCAACGACATCTATCCGAAAATCGACGGTCCTGCGCCAGCCAGCGGGCGGATGATCGAAATGCCCCACCACTCGATGAAGGTATATGTCGCTTGAAAAGATGGAAGTTGGTCAGAAATCGTGTACCGGATACAAATAAAAAATTGTCCGGAACAGTTAGAATACTGACTGACTTCTTTCCATTTCGCCTGGTTCACTCATGTCGCGTTTTACGTTTGCTGCGATTCTTTCTCTTTGGTTCTATGATTCGGTTGGCCTTCGTGCTGCCGATCATGAACCTGGACAGTTCCAACATCACCCTGATGTGCAGATCTCGCTGTTTGCGCAAGAGCCGGATATTGTTGATCCGGTCAGTTTGACTTTTGCAGACAACGGTGACTGCTACGTTGTCGAAATGCGTGACTATCCATACGGTGTCGGAGCCGACAACAAGCCGGGCGGAACGGTTCGCCTGCTGCGCGACAATGACAGTGATGGCCAAGCCGATGAAGCCAAACTTTTCGCGACTGGACTAAGCTTTCCAACATCGATCATGGCGTGGCACGGCGGTGTTTTGGTACTGGCACCACCGGAAATTCGCTTTCTTCAAGATACGGACGGGGACGACCATGCGGATGTCAACGAAATCGTCGTGACCGGTTTGAGGCGAGGTGTTACCGACAGCAATGCCAACAGCCTACGTTGGGGCAACGATAATCTGATTCATGTCGCCAATGGTGGGAACGGTGGCAAAGTTCAGGTCGTCGGTTCCCAACAGGCGCCGCTGGCTTTGGGAAACTCAGATTTCGCGTTCGATCCGGACGCCAAAACGATTGTCAAAACAGGACGGACTGGCGGCGGATTTGGGCTGATCTTCGATGACTTCGGTAATAGCTTCACGACCCACAATCTGGACTATCTGCAACAACGAATCATTCCGACTCGATATATCGAACAGAGTCCAGAAATGTTTTCGTTCAAAGGGACCGAAAACATTTCCGATCATCGGAATCTCTGCGCGGATCTATCCGATCGTCCAGGCGGTCACACGTGTCAACCATCCCGAACAGGCGGGTCATTTTTCATCCTCGGGCGGGATGGGCATCTTGAATTCAAGCCTCTATTCGCCGCGGTTGGCCAACAGCATTTTCGTTTGCGATGTGGTTTGCAATCTGGTTCATCGCGACGTGTTACGGGAAGATGGTCCCGTGTTCCGCGCCGCGCGAGCACCCGAAGAACAAACCAGCGAGTTTATCGCCTCGCGTGACCCAGCCTTTCGGCCCGTCGGTTTGGAGCATGGCCCCGATGGTGCGTTGTACCTGATCGATATGCAGCGCGACGTGATTGAACATCCCGACTACATTCCTGAGCGTGTGCGTGAAAAGCTGGACATTCGGGCTGGCCAGGATCGAGGGCGCATTTATCGGGTGATTCCGAAGGACGGGCTGCCCAAGCAGCACCAATCCCTCGCAGACCTTTCTTCCGCACAGCTGGTGGAATTGCTAAGTTCGTCTTCGCCTTGGCACCGTACAACAGCGCACAAAATACTGTTCGAGCGCAGAGCTGCCGATAGCTTGCCACTGGTCTTGGCTGATGGATTAACTGCAGAATCGGCTGCAGCGAGGGCCAGGTCGCTGTGGTTGGTGCATGCACTAGGCGGAAAACTTGAATCGGTAATCGATGCATCACTTAGCGATCCCGACCCTCGAGTTCGCCAGAACGGAGTTCTGGTTGCCGAACGCCACTTGCCCGATCGACTTGCAGATCTGGTAGTCGGCCTTGCCGACCCGCACCCGCAAGTTCGATTTCAAGTGGCGCTCTCCTTGGACGGGGTTCAAGCAGCGGACGGGAATCAAGCGGAGGCCAAGCGATGGTTGATACCACAGATGCTCCGTCGCGATTGGCAAAGCAAATGGTCGCGCCGTGCCGCGTTGATATCCATTGACAGTGATGCAAGACAGCTTTTGATGGACATTTGGCAATCCAAACAATTTCAACTGCAGTCTGATGACCCAGATACCATCGCACTGATTTCAGAAGTTGCCGACGTCGCGGCAGCAACGGAAAGCCAGGATCAGGAAGCATTTGCACGATGGCTGCGAGAATTAAGCTTCGCCGACTCGCAACCGGAAATGGTCTCTGCCCTGATGACGGGGCTGGAGGCGGGATGGAGTCGTCGCAGCGGCGGTCGGCTATCAAAACAGCAGTTTGCCTCGATTGCGAACCAATGGGCTGCCGGAGATATTGATGGATTCGAATCGCAACTGATTGACCTGATCGCACTGTATGAAATCGATTTTCCTGAGCCGCTAACTGATTTGTTCGTCAACGCGCGGCGCCAAGTCGCTGATTCCCAGTTGGAACAACTGTCCAGAATTGCTGCGATTGAAATACTTGCACGGGATGCCAATCAAGAATCGTTCGACTTGTTGATTGACCTGTTGTCGTCGCCGGAACCGACTGATGTTCAGAAAGTAGCCATCCAGTCGATTGGCCAGATGCGCAGGATTGACACTGGGCAACGTTTGCTGGGTGTTTGGTCGGCGATGTTGCCTGGAATCCGCAGCAATGTGATTCAGTTGCTGTTGTCCCGCCGCGAGTATCAGGACGCGTTGCTGTCCGCGTTAGAAACGGGGGACGTTCAATTCAGCGAGCTGAATCTGGACCTGGAACAGCGGCGGCGTCTGCTGCGCTGGTCAACCGATGAAATTGGCCAGCGGGCGGCAAAGCTATTTGGGGATGAAGAGTACAGCAACCGCAAGGCCGTGGTTGACGATTGGCTGGCAAAATTGCCACCGACCGGATCGATTACCGAGGGAAGAGAGGTCTTCGCCAAGAAATGTGCGACTTGTCATATCGCCGAAGGAAAGGGAAACCGCGTGGGACCCGACCTGCAGGCACTGTCGCACCGCAGTGTCGAAGACCTGCTGACTCATATTTTGGATCCAAATATGTCGATCAACCCAAATTACGTCTCATGCGTCGTTCAAACGGTGGACGGCCAGGTGATCAACGGTTTGTTGGCGGAAGAAACCACCGACTCGATCACACTAAAACAGGCCGAAGGAAAAACGAAGACGATCTCGCGAGCTGACGTCGAGCAGTTGAAAACACTAAAAACGTCTTTGATGCCAGAGGGGTTGGAAAAAGAACTGACCCAGGGGCAAATGCGGTCGTTGATCGCGTTTCTGCAGGAAAACTGACACTGCCCTTGCCATGATTGCGCGAATCGCGAACACTACGGAGGTGAAGAAGGGTCAGGCACTAAGGAGTGCAAAGCACCCATAGGGCCGTGCCGGATTGAATGCCTGCCCCCTATTCACTTTTGGATCCAACCTGAAAGAGACCGCATGAATTTTCCTTTGGTTCACCACCAGATTTCCGGCCAGATGAACGCTGGCGAAATCGATGCCAGTCATTCGTATCAGAGCTACCAGCGACAGCGACAGTTAACCCTGGGGATCTGTTGTTGGAGAATCGCATTGTTTTTCTGCAAGGCGAAATTCACTATGCGAACGCCAACGACGTGGTGATGAAACTGTTGTATTTGCAGAGCGAGAATCGCCGCAAAGATATCCATTTCTACATCAATTCACCCGGTGGTAGCGTCACGGCAACGTTGGCAATCTACGACACGATGCAAATGCTATCCTGTCCAGTCGCCACCTATTGCGTCGGCGAAGCCTGCAGCGGTGCGGCAGTACTTCTGGTCGGCGGCACCAAAGGAAAACGGTATTGCTTGCCAAACAGTCGCGTGATGATGCATCAACCGATGGGCGGCGTGGGTGGCCAGGTCAGCGATATTGAAATCCAGGCTGCGGAAATGTTCCGTTACCGCGATGTCCTCAATTCGATCATCAGTAAACACAGTGGCCAGACAGTTGAAAAGATTGCTGGCGATACCGATCGCGACTTTTTCTTAAGCGCCGAAGAAGCGAAAGAATATGGTCTGGTCGATGACATCTTGACCAAGCCGCCGTCGGATGGGGACGACGACGAAGATTGATCTCGTTAGTTCCTGATCATTAACCACCGCAGCTACCGAACTCGCAAAAAACAATACTACCATGCCATTGATTCCATACGTTGTCGAAAAGAGTGGACGCGAAGAGCGTTCGTACGACATTTACAGCCGGCTGTTGAAAGACCGTATCATTTTTCTGGGCCAACAAGTCGACGATCAAATTTCCAATTCACTCGTCGCGCAAATGCTGTTCCTGCAATCGGACGACCCGAAGTCCGACATCCACTTGTACATCAATAGCCCCGGCGGAAGTATCACTGCCGGAATGGCGATCTACGACACGATGCAGTTTGTCAGCTGCGACGTCGCGACCTACTGCATTGGCCAAGCCGCATCCATGGGTGCCGCATTGCTGACCGCAGGGGCGAAAGGCAAACGCTTTGCCTTGCCCAATGCTCGGATCATGATTCATCAGCCGCTGGCCGGAATGCAAGGTACCGCAGCCGAGGTCGAGATCCACGTTGGTGAATTGCGACGAATCAAGCAGCGCATGAACGAATTGATGGTCCAACACACCGGTCACACGCTGGAAGAAATCGAGCGTGATACGGACCGCGACCGATTCATGTCCGCCCAGGAAGCATGCGACTACGGATTGGTAGACAAGGTTGTTTCGAAATCGGGCGAGTAAAAGACTGCGACGACTTCAGTTGACCAGCGTTAACCGGATCGCGTCGAATCGGACAAGAGCAGGTTCGATCGGATTCTTCACGACCAAGTTAACGTAGCGTATTCTGGACAGATCCAACTCGCCCGCTCCAGCAAGCAATTCTTGCCGCGTCACGATGATATGCTGCGGTTTGCCAGGCGTCAGGATCCATTCACCGCGGAAAGAAGCTCTTTTCGGGCCGGCGATCCGAATCACGAAAGTCAACGCTTCACCTCTGTAGGATTCGTCGAGCGCGACATCGATTTCAAACGTTTTCAGCTGCGTCCAATCACGCACCATTTCCACCAAAGTCACGGTCGGATCCGATTCGGTGCGGTAGACGACCTCCATCGACCGTTCACCGTCAGTCACGTCTTGATCGGACCAGCCGGGGGTGCATTTGCGAAAATTGAATCGTTGAATTTCCATGTCGGTTTCGAACGATGCCAATCGTGGGAATTTGGTTTGCATCGACCAAACATCGTGCAACGTCAACAGCGGTTCACGCGATGGCGACGCCAGCGCAAATCGCTAGGCCGATCAGTACGATAACGCTGAATGTCGAATTGGGATAACGCCAAAGCACCAACGCAGCATAGAACAGCAGGCCAGCAATGATCCCCCATCCGTTGGCAATGATGTCGTGTACCGAAGGAGACCGTCCCGAAACGGATTGCAACAGTTCGACAATGACGCCAAACAGAAAGACACAGAGCGCAACGATAAAAGTGCGGACGATGATCGATTTCGCTGTATCGGTTTCCTTGAATTGGCGTCCCAGAACTAACAAGGGCACCAGTAGAATCAAAGCAAACAGCGGCGCATGCGTGAAATTGCCAGCCGCGTTCCAAGGGCGACCGACAAACGGTGTCGGAACCAACAAGGCTGCGATGGCCAACAAACTGAGCCCAAACAATGCCATTGCCAGGCGACTATTGTTGGTTGCTTGTTCGGTTTGCTGTTCGGCTTCCTGTTCCACGTTTCGTCAATCGTTTTCTAATTGCTGCCGAACCCATATTGAGCGATCTCAATATTTCCCGTCTTCCCGCGTCTCACGCCCGGCTCGCGTACTCATGGCTCGCCACACCGCCTGGTCAACTGACTCTGTGATCGCTTGAACGGAACCATCCAGCAACGCGACCTGAACGAGTCCGTCGTGATAGCTGCGCGACGTGATCGCCGCGTAAGTCGCGCTGCCATTGGACCCCTCTTTGCCCTCCTGCCACGAGTTGTAGTCGATATCGTAAGTGACACCATCCTGCTCGAATTCGACTCGGGTATTCGGCGTGAGTGTCGCCGTAAAACCAGTATGGTGGACACGACCGTCAGGCCACTCGGTATGTCCCGTATTCTTGAATTGACTGCCGCTAGCGGCGATCACTGATAGGGACGCCGCGTCCTCGGGGATCGCGGGATCAGGTGGTCCGCCATTCCGAGTGTAGTGAGTCCAAGCCCGCACTTCTGCGATCAGCAACGTCGAACTTGCGCCATCCAAACAGTCTTTGAAGCCCAGGAACGAATTCGGATAGAACATCCCATCACCACCGATGTTTGAATTGGGATCAAAGACATACCAAGTACCAAAATTGAACCCATAGCTGGTTGGATACAGCTTCGGTTGACTGTTGCCTGGATCCCGTACCTGGTCGCTACCTGGATCGCTTGGGCACGCGTAGATTTCAACCTTGACGCCATCAATTGCCATTTGATTATCCCACGCGATCGACAGGTCAACGTTTTCGTACAAGCTAGCCTGTTCCAGAAAAGGCAACACTCGTCCATGAACGCCCCAGGACACGTTGTTCCCGGTCGTGGTGACTTTCGTATCGACAACCGCCGACGGTGGAAAGGTGCGATTTGCACTGTGATAGATATGACAGGCAAGCGCGACCTGCTTCAGATGATTGCGACACTCCATCCGTCGTGCGGCTTCACGAGCCGTCTGGACAGCTGGTAACAGCAAGGCCACCAGAATGCCGATAATCGTGATCACGACCAATAGCTCGACAATCGTGAACCCACCGTCGCCTCCAAATCGTTGTCTATTCATCTGCGCCGTTCACTTTGTCGCCTTCGGTCTCTTTCAACAGACGATCCAAGACGCCGTTGACGAACCGAGGGCTGTTGGTATCACCATATCGCTTTGCCAACACAATTGCCTCGTTGACCGCCACTCGACCGGGCGTTTCAGCATGCAGAATCTCAAACGCACCCAATCGCAACACGTTTCGATCAACGACCGGCATCCGCGGTAGAGTCCAGTTGGTTGCCAGTTCGGTCAATTTTTCATCGAGAGATGCTCGATGTTCCAGCGTACCTTTTAGCAATTCGCAGGCAAATTCGGTCAGCGCCTTGCGGCCCTGCAGTCGTGAGCGAACGAATTGGCGTGCTTCGTCCGCATTCCGGAACTCGTTCACGTCGGATTCATACAGCAGTTGCAATACGATTTCTCGGGCGCGGCGGCGGGTAGACATGGAGGTTTGGCAACAGCTGTTTTGAAAGTCGATCGAAGCGGAAAATTGTAGATGGCGGCGGCCCAAGCGCCGATTGGGCTAGGGAATCCGTCGATTGGCCGGGGACGAGGCCGAAACGCCGATTGCTTCTACAGCAATCGCGCCGCCGAATCGCAGAGCTCTGCCGCCTCGGCAGCCGATTCCGCTTCCGCGATCATGCGGACGATGGGCTCGGTATTGCTGCCGCGGACCAATAGCCATTTGTCTTTCCAGGCGAGGCGTAGACCATCACCGATCTGCCCATCGGCGTCGCTGTACTCACTCTGCAGTGCTGCAAACAGTGCCGGCAAACGATCCGCCGAAACTTCCGCTTTCGATTTGTGGATATGGAGTTTTGGCAACGCATCGGCCAGCTGTGCCAAGGTCTTGCCCGTTGACGTCATCAAAGCCAGTACCTGCGCCATCCCGACGAAACTGTCCCGCACGTACCCGACACGTGGATCGATCGGCCCGCCGTTTCCTTCGCCTCCATAGGTCGCTTGCTGCGCGATCATCAGATCTGCGACGTTTGCTTCGCCGACTGCACTGCGAAACGACGGCACGCCGGCCGCGGCTGCCAATCGCTCGCTCATCCCGCTGGTTGCCCCATTAATGACGATCGGTCCACAGGTTTCCTGATTCGACAGCGCTCGCTGAACGCACAGCGCCAGCGTGTACTCTTCGCCGATGTAGCGGCCATCGGCATCGACCAGCGCCAGTCGGTCGGCGTCTGGATCTTGGCAGAATCCGACGGCACACTGCTCCTGGCGAACTCGGTCCGCGATTTCGGACAAATTATCAGCTGTCGGCTCCGGTACATGGGCAAAGTTGCCATCCGGTTGTTCGCCCACGGCGATGACGTCACAGCCGAGCTGTTCCAACAATCGTTTACCCAGCAATCCGCCGGCGCCATGGTTGCTGTCGATCAGAACACGATGCTTGGCAGCTTGGATTGCCCCGACGTCAACAGTCGCTAGCACTTTTTCAAGATGTGGTTGATGCGGATCGTCTGCCACTTGCCACACCGCCAATCTTCTCGTAGGAAACCCAGGCGGCCTGTCCAGCAAGATACGCGTCACGAATTGCCGTACCAGTTTTTGCATCCAACACCCGGCCAGTCCCGCCGAACAGTTTGATTCCGTTGTAGGGCGGCGGATTATGACTTGCCGAGATTTGGACGGCACCCGCCGCTGATCGCTGCCGCACCAACACGCCAACGGTAGGGGTGGCGGCGACACCAGCGTCGATGCAGTCGCGACCACAGGCATTTAGCGAGGCGACGATCGCTTGAGCAAGCATTCGTCCACTACTGCGGCCGTCACGGCCGATGATAATCGGACCGCCAGGCAGAATCGGATGCATAAGCCGCGACAAATCTGGATGCCACATCGGGCGTTAAGGTTTCGCCGACGATCCCTCGCAGCCCACTAACGCTAATGATTAATCCGCTCATTGATTCCTATCCCAATGTTTCCTGTACCTCGTTGCGAGCCAGCCTTCCAAACAAATAGAATCCTAGTCTTCATTTCCAACAAGGTGACATACAAGCCTCCTCCACTTACAGACTTTGGAACAAAATGAGTGTCTCCGACTCACTTCAAGACTCCTTGGACGCCGTTCAACAAGCATTATCCGACGGCGCGATCAGTGAATCGGCTGCAAAGAATATCCGCGTCTGGTTGACCGAAGACAGGTACGCCCAGTACCGCGACGAAGTCTCCCAACATATCGCCGATCAGAAATGGCAACAGCTGGATGATGTCTTCTGGACGATCATCCCGTTTGGAACTGGCGGACGACGGGGGCGGATGTATCCGATCGGGTCCAATGCGATCAACGATCGAACGATCGGCGAAAGCGCTCAGGGCTTGGCCGACTACGTCGTCAACTTTCATGGCGGAAAGAAGGAACTGTCCTGCGCGATCGCCTACGACACACGTCACAAGTCTCGACACTTTACAGAACTGTGCGCCGGCATCATGGTGGCCTCCGGTATCAAGGTGTATCTGTTGGATGACTACCGAGCGACACCGCAACTTTCATTCGCGGTCCGTGAAAAAGGATGTGACTGTGGAATCATGGTCACGGCTAGTCATAATCCGCCCAGTGACAACGCAGTGAAAGTCTACTGGTCCAGCGGTGCGCAGGTACTGCCGCCCCACGACAAGGCGATTATCGACGGAGTCATGGCGTGCCAGGAAATTCGCGTTACACCTTTCGACGAAGCAGTTGCCGCGGGCAAAGTCGAAGTAATCACCGACGAGATCGACAAGAAATATCAAGACGCCGCGTTCGCCTGTGCATTCGCAGGCCCACGCGATGCCAAGATCCTTTACTCGCCGCTGCACGGTGTCGGAGCCGCGGCAGTCGTTCCGCTTCTACAGCGTGATGGATTTACTGACGTGGAAGTCTATGGACCCCATGCCGAACCGAACGGCGACTTTCCAAACGTTCCCGGTCACGTTTCCAATCCCGAGAACACCGTCATTTTTGACGAACCGATCAAGTACGCCCAATCGGTCGGCGCGGATTTAGTTCTGGCTACCGATCCCGATTGTGACCGTATCGGTTGCGCCGCCCCCATGGGCACGGATCCGGCTGGGCCCTGGCGAACGTTCAACGGCAACGAAATTGGCGCAATTCTTGCGAACTACGTGCTCAGCAAGCGAACCGCCCAGGGAACATTGACTCCCGATCACTACATCGTCAAGACGCTGGTCACAACAGAGCTGACTCGGCAAATCGCTCTAGCTCACGGTGTTCGCTGCGAAGGTGACTTGTTGGTCGGTTTCAAATACATCGCGGCTGTGATTGATCGCGAGGGTCCGGACAAATTTGTGTATGGCACCGAAGAATCGCACGGCTACCTGGTTGGCCAATACTGTCGCGACAAAGACGGCGCGGTCGCCTGCATGCTGATGAGCGAACTCGCTGCCGAATTGAAGAGCAAGGGCATCTCGATGCACGACTACTTGTGCGATCTGCATCACAACTATGGATATCATCGCGAACACTTGATCAACCTGTTCATGGAAGGCAGCGAAGGAATGGCCGCAATGAAACGGTTGATGCAATCTTTTCGTACCACGCCACCGAAGTCTCTAGCAGGTATCGCGGTCGCTCAGGTTCGCGACTATTCGGTCGGTACGACAACCGATACTACCACTGGAGAGACCGAGCCATTGTCCGGTCCGACCGGCGATCTCGTGATCATGGACCTGGCCGAGGAGGGCAACTATGTGGCGGTACGACCTAGCGGAACCGAACCCAAAATCAAACTGTACGTCTTCACTCGGTTGTCACCCGACGAGTCGGCCGATCTGGCGAAAGCTACCGAGGCACTGGAGTCCCGAATCGAAGCTCTGGAAGCAGACGTGCGAGCGTATGCGAAAGAGAATGCGTAATCGGTTCGCTTTGGCTGCTTGCTAACAGCGGATCCTCTGCATCGGCGAGAGTTGATGATCCGTTCTTCGCTTCGCCGTACAAGACCCACGCTGTCAATCCAACCGCGGCCATGACGCTTTGGGGGGTCCAGCAAAGAAAAATCCCCATCATCACTTTGTCAAACTCCATTCCCAAGGCAACGCCAACGACGATTGCGACCGCAATCAGCGCAAACGTTGCCGGGACGATAATCATGACTCGCTTTTGCCAGGAAACCCTGCTGGGCAACATCGCAATCACCACCAATACCAGTGGTCCGAATGCGTAGATGGCAATCAGCGTTTCCGGACGTGCCGCGTAGTTTCTAGCCAGCATTGCAACGATCGCGATGATCGCAGTCGCGACCATCAATCCACGTAGACTGAATTGAATTGGCGGATGCTCTCGACTGCCCCCCTGGCGCTGTAACGCTTGGATCAAATCATTGAAGCGATCGGATCGCCGGGCCGCCCATAACCCGACGAATGCGCTGACACCGAATGCAAACAAGATGTTCAAGCCCAGATTCGGATAGTCGACGAACATCCCGCCGTAGGTGTTGCCGTTTTCCCAAATCACCCAAGGAAATCCCAACGACTCCTGAGATGACATGGAGCGAGAAACGAGTCCGTTCCAATCGGCTGACCGCACAAAATACGAACCGGCGTTGACGGCTGCCATGATCAACATGCCAACAGCGGTGCCGCGAACCCACCACCGCGCGGGAGAATCTTGGAACGGGGGTTGGGCAGTCTCGGTCAGCGATTCAGCCTGAATGGATTCGGTCACGCCAATGTCTTTCCGTTCGGCTACTTTTGTGGAATCATGACGCCATAGACTTCGACCAGCTGACCATCGTCATTCAAAATCGGCTTTCCGCGAAACAGTAGTCGCTTATAGGACCCGCTTGGCGTCCGCAGCCGTACGATCAGTTCATAGGATTCACCTGTTGGTGAAATCGAATTGATTGCGTTAAGCAACGGGTCACGGTCGTCTGGATGAATCAGTTCCAGGAACTCCTTACCGGTCGGAGCACCCTCCGACTTGTCCCGTCCCAGCATCCCGAATACTTCCTCGCTCCAGGTCACCTGCTCGGTAGCGACGGAGTATTGCCAGCTTGCCATTCCAGCCAAACGTTGCAATTCCCGCAAACGCTTTTGACTTTGCCGAAGCTCTTGCTCGGCATGCTTCAGCAGTGAAACGTCACGAATCGTTGAAACGACCATCGTTTCGCCATCCACTTCAACCAAGCGACTACTCAGCAAAACCTCGATTGGATTATCGTCGATGTCCAGAAAAGTTGCCTCGAAATTTTCGATCACGCCGTGCTGTTCGACTGCTTCCACCAGTTCGTGCCGACGTTCGGGGCATGCCCACAGGTTCAATTTACCAATCTGATGACCAACGATTTCGTCCGCGTCATATCCGAATAGATTCACAAAGGCGTTGTTCGCCTCGACCACCAAACCACCGGGCATCTTTAGCAACATCCCGGCTTCCGGAGACTCCATGAACAACGTACTGAACCGGGACACTTTTTGCTCGCTTGACTCGCGCATTGCGATTGCCTCGCGCACCTGATCGGCGTCTTCACTGTCGTTTAATCCGGCGGCTTGCAAAATGGAAAGTGCCAAGTCCAGATCGCCATGATCGGTGGCAAGTCGTGCGAATCGAATCTGCAGATCATGCCTCAAACGATTCGCTTTAACATTCTCTGGCCAGACGTCCAATGCCTCCCGAAGAATCGCGTCAGCAACCCTAAAGTCCTCGTACTCATGGGCCTCGGTTGCCCGCGAAATTCGCTCGCTGGCCCGGCGAACCAGCCGACTGCTCTGGTCGTGTTGCCGCTGATCACGAATAGCAGCCGTGAATTCGTTCACGCTCGCAAAGCGGTTAGCCGGATCGGTTTCCATTGCCTTCATGGCGATGTCCATCAGCTCACCTTGGACATCAGTTGCGCGAATTTCGTTGTCCGCGGCCGCGCGAATGCAGTGCAGTAAACTGACGCCGTGATGTGGTGTCTGACCAGTCAGAATCTGATAGAGAATCGCGCCCAACAAATAGATGTCCGACGCATAACCGACTTTTCTCTGGTCACCGGAAGCAAGTTCTGGTGCCATGTACGCGGGTGTACCACCGATCGTCATCCCGATCGCGATGGCCGTTTCGTTTGCGCCATGACTGATCGCCAGACCCCAGTCGGCCAACAGGACTTCACCAAACTGACCCAACATGACGTTTTCTGGTTTGATGTCACGGTGTATCAATCCTCGCGAGTGAGCATATTGAATTGCATTGGAGACGCGGAGCAGAATATCAATGTTTTCGGTTTCGGCGATTTCGTCGATGCGTTGATCCCAGCTGGTGCCATCGATCCGTTTCATCGAATAAAACAAGCGACCTTGTTGATCGGTACTTAGTTCATGAATGGAGATCACATTGGGATGATCCAGACCACCGATCACTCGCGCTTCGGTCAGGAAGCGATTCCGTGAAAGTTCGCTTTGCGACACATCATCACGCAGCACCTTGATGGCGACTTCCCGATCAACGGCGCGCTGATGTGCCTGGTAGACGACGCCGGTTCCCCCTCGCCCCAATTGGCCGATGATCCGATAGTCGACATGATCCAGAAGCTTTTCGCCCAAATCAGTAACGTGCCGCGTCGGTACGAATCCTGGATCGACCGGCGACAGCGGTTCAGCCCTGGGTGGAATGGTTTCAGAAAGATTGTGCCCTTTCGAATCGGCTGCCCATTCAGGATGCGCAAGGTCTTCCGCATCGGGCATGGTTAGCGTAACGGTCTTTTCGTCGGTCGGCATCTGCGCCAACCGGTCCCGCATCGCTGGATTGGCCATGATCGAATCAAGTAGTCCATAGGAATGTCGATCGGCAGATTCGAGGTCGCTATGTGTCATGGAATATGGATTCGACTATGCTGGCCGGTGAACTTGTTGCGTCTGTGTGTGATTCGTTTCTGGGCGGATAAAGGCGGTTGGAAAAGAATGATGATTCGAGCAACTCTCGGGTTCGTTGGATTGCTAGGCCTCGCACCCTTGAACCATTCGACCGCCGCTGAACGCCCTAACATCGTCCTGATCATGTGCGACGACATGGGGTTTTCCGACATCGGCTGCTATGGCGGCGAAATTGACACACCCAACCTGGATCGTCTGGCTACTGGAGGCTTGCGGTTCCGTACATTCTACAACAATGCAAAGTGCGAACACACTCGCGCATCGTTGCTGACCGGTCACTGGTGGCATCACGTCGGCGCATCGGCCACTGTTCACTACAAAATCGCCTACGTTTGGCGAGCGGATGCAGGCAGCCGGTTATCGCACGCTGATGACTGGAAAGTGGCACGCGGGGCAGACGCCATTCGAAAGGGGCTTTGATCGTTACTATGGCCTAACCGACGGTTGCTGTAACTTTTGGAACCCGGGCACTGCACGTCCGGGTGAACCAGAACCAGCACGGAAACGATTGCGGCGGTGGGCCAACGATGCGCAGCAATGGATTCCCTTCACACCTGATTCTCCCAATTTTTACACAACCGACGCCTTTACAGCTCATGCGATCGACTATCTGGAGCAATACAAGGACGAAACGAAACCCTTCTTGCTGTACGTCGCCTACACGGCTCCTCACTATCCATTGCACGCCAGTTGAACAGGATGTGGCAAAATACCGCGGAAAATACAAGGCGATCGGCTGGGACACATTGCGGGTTCAACGCTTCGCTCGACAACAGAAACTGGGTGTGCTGACGGCCAACGCCCGGTTGTCGCCTCGCAGCGATGATGCGATCAGTTGGGATTCGGTTCCAGAGCCCGATCGCGACCTGTGGGATTTGAAAATGGCGACTTACGCCGCGATGATCGATCGCATGGATCGCAACATCGGGCGGATCTTGGGGAAATTGGACGAGACCGGAAAGTCCGACAACACAGTAATTTTTTTCTTATCTGACAATGGAGCTTGCGCTGATTCCAAAGACACATCGACGGTCTCGGGAGCAATGCCATGGGAGGTAACCAGTTACCTGAAGCAGGGACGCCACTGGGCCAACGCATCGAACACGCCCTATCGAAAATACAAAACGACTGACTACGAGGGCGGCACACGGACACCGATGATCGCGTACTGGCCGGGAGTGATCGAAGCAGACTCACGAACAGATCATGTCGGCCACCTGATTGACTTCACCGCCACAATGTTGGATTTGGCTGGTGCCGAGCAACCATCCGAGTTGCCCGGACACTCCTTGGTACCAGCATTGAAGGGTAAGGCGGTCGAGCGTCCCTGGCCGATCTACTGGCAATTCAACAAAGCGAAAGCGATTCGCGATCGTGATTGGAAACTTGTCAAGTACGGAGACGCGAAGTGGGAGCTATACAACGTTGCCGAAGACCCAACCGAGCTGGTCGACCTGTCCAAAGCAAACCTAGACAAAGTTCGTTTATTGGCCGAACAATGGCAGACCTGGTGGCAAACGAAGAATTGAGTGAAACGACTCGGCTTCTGAATTGTCCCAAGTCGTCAAGTCAAGCATTACACGGTCGAACAAATCGTAACAATCATCGAACTCTACAAGGCCCCTCGACGTTCAACACTCTGATCATCAAGTGGCCAACCTGACTTCTGCGCACTATAGTCCGGCGCGATCCTGAAAATCATGTCAATCCTGTCATAATATCTTGCAAGCGTTGCGCATCTTTCTTGCAACCAACCGTTATCTCTAACCTGCCATAGAGCACACGGAGAAAAGGTAGCCAGCTCGCTCCGCCGAGATGTAGTCCCGGGCGACAAGCGTCGAAGCCATGGACCACCTGGAAAAACAGGCTCGGTGGCTGCCGGTCAAACTGCGCCCAACCTGCCTTCTGCGCGCCGCAGTCCGGCGCGATCCTGAAAATCATGTCAATCCTGTCAAAATCTCTTCGACAATCGGCGTTCCCGTCTTGCTGTCACCCGTCAACAGTTGACTGCTACCTGAATCCGATCCAGCGGGCTGGTCACGGCCAATCCAGGCCGATTCATCACATGCGTGTAGATCATCGTTGTCTTCACGTCACTGTGCCCCAGCAATTCTTGAATCGTCCGAATGTCGGTCCCCGACCACAGCAAGTGCGTCGCGAAGCAATGACGGAAAGTGTGGCTGGTCACAAGCTTATTGAGCTCTGCTACCTCCACCGCGCGGCGCAGATGTTTTGGAAAAGTATCCTCGTGAATGTGATGCCGATGCAAACGGCCCGTGCGTGGATCACGCGACAACCGATCGGACGCAAACAAATACTGCCAACGAAATTCCTGATGTGCCGACGGGTACTTTCTGGACAAGGCATGCGGCAACCAGACCGATGCCGTCCCCTCGGCCAGATCGTGAGCAGTGCAACGCCTGGCGCGAATTCACATACCGACGCAGCGGCTCGACCAATTGATCGGGCAGAGGCACCAACCGACTCTTCCCGCCTTTGGACTGATGAATCTCGATCAGCTTGTTGTCAAAATCGATATCCTTGACCCGCAACCGAATCGCCTCGCTGATCCGCAACCCGCATCCATACAGCAACTTCGCAATCACCGCATGGACACCGTGCAAATGATCCAAGACTTTGACCACCTCATCGGCGCTCATCACCGTCGGAATCTGTTTTCCCTTGTTGGCACGGATTGCCTCGATGCGACCCATATCACGTTTCAAAACGAGCTTGAAGAATGACAACAAGGCATGGAAGGCGGCGTTCTGAGTCGATGCCGCGACGTTTCCATCGACCGCCAAATCGGTCAAATGAGCTTCCACGTCCGCCCCGGTGATCGAACGAAAATCGTCCAGACAGGTCGATCGCACGCTCCGCCATGAACGCTTTCAGTTTGCCAACATAGGACCGTTCGGTTCGCAATGCTTTCCCGTCGCGGCGTAGCGCACGGCGAAACGCTTGGATCGCATCCGGTTCGTTGGGGTTGATCTTGCCGACCGATTCGTCAATCGAATCGTAGCCGTCGCCACGAGCCCGTTCGATTCGGATGATCTCTTCCATCTTCTGCTTGATCGGTTGAAAATCGTCGATCGGCTGTTCGGCGATGAAGCGACGGTAGACCAACAGTCCGTGAATCACCTTCATCCGCTTCCACGCTGGCACCCCGGCGTCGCGTTTGGATCGCAGGAAGGCGATCACGTCAGTCGGGAGAAAAATCCCATTCCGCCTGCGGACTGCGATTGTGAAACGCGGCGAACTTCTTGAACCAAATTTTCGCCCACTTCAAATCCTGCTCGGCCTGCCCCGGCTTGATGAACAGTGACGATGCCATCACACGTTCCCTGATGTTGGACCGCAGGGGGCCGTCCTTGATCACCGCACGCGAATCGGCAAGTTGACAAAACCGATGTTCCTACCGGCATAAGTCCCCAAATGTACACCCCCTGTCAAGTCGAACATTTGCCGACCGGCAGATCATTGCTCAAAGATGTGGGTTGTGGTCTCCGAAAAAGACCGTTCCATGGCTTTAGGCCGATAGCGGCGATCTGGACCAATGTATGACCGCCGCCAGCGCGCCACCAAACTGACAACTCCCAGCATTGAGAGTTTCGCGACCAAAAATTTGACTGGCCCGAGTTGGAGGGTGAGAATAAGTCTGCCTTGGCGGTGAGAACAAGTTTTGTCACCCACCGCACCGAAGGTCCAAACGGTGAGAACAAGTCAGCTGAACTGGCAAGAACAAGTCAAAAACACTTATTCTAACCCTCACCCACCGGTAAGAAACAAGTTGAACTAAACCGCTTCGCGGGAGATGGGGTTACGTTTTACTTAATTGCTCAACTCAACTGCTGAGTTGGGCTTTTTTTGTGCGCTACCAGAGATGCTGCTTGCATATTGAAGATGGAACGACTCCCTCAGAGGGTTGCTAAAACCCTTTCCTCTTCAACAGGAGCCGTTCCATGTCTGATTCAACTCAACCTAGAAAGCAAGACTCGCCACTGCGAGAAAAAATGACCCGCGAAATGCAACTACAGCGGTTGTCGCCTCGCACCATCAAGTCCTATCTCAGCAGCGTTACCGGTCTTGCCCTTTACTACGGCAGGTCTCCCTGTCAGTTGAGTGTCGAAGAAGTTCGCAGTTACATCCAGCATCTTATCGTCGATCGGAAACTCGCTGCTAGTACCATCAACTGCCGAATCTGTGCCTTCCGGTTTCTCTACTCGCGGGTACTCCAAAGAGAAGGTTTCGTACTCAATGCAAAGTGCAAGCGTAGTGGACGGCTTCCACAACCACTCAGCAGAACAGAGGTGGCACGCCTGTTCGATGCCGCCACCAATCGAAAACATCGGATGATGTTGATGACAGCTTACTCGGCGGGCCTCCGAGTCTCCGAACTGGTCAATTTGCAAGTCCAAGACATCCGCAGCGATCGGATGCTGATTCACGTTCGATCGGGCAAGGGAGACAAGGATCGATTCACGTTGCTTTCCGCGCGGTTGCTCGAAGAACTACGCGACTACTGGTTGTGGTGCCGGCCGAAAACCTGGCTCTTTCTTAACCGCAACGGAGTCCAGATGGCCGCTGATTCGGCACAGCAGGTCTTCTACAAGGCGAAGAAGAAGGCCGGCATCAAAACGGGACACGGCATTCATTCGTTAAGACATTCCTTCGCAACTCACCTGTTGGAATCCGGCGTCGATATGACGCTCATTTCCAGGCTGCTTGGACACACGAAGTTGTTGACCACCGCAGTCTATCTGCACGTCACCAACCGGCATCTGAGTGACATCAAGAGTCCCCTGGACTTGTTGCCCAAGCCAGGACTGAGCGGTGAACTCGGAGAAGCAGGCCGGTAGCCGCAGGTGCAGGGCGACCAGTCGCCTGAGCAAGTACCCGGTAAACGACTTGAACTGGCTGACGTTTTCGCGCGCCACGCTGGCGAGTTCCTCGACGGCGCATCGAATCCCCGTTCGACATCTCAAGGTCTTGCGGGCGGTCGTGAACTGTCGAACCGCGACACTCGGCGGACACCGAACCCGGTGCACGTCGTGTGACTTTGAGCGATTCGTCTATCACAGTTGCCGAAACCGACACTGTCCCAAATGTCAAACTCAGTCCAAAGAGGCTTGGCGAAAAGCTCGCCAGCTGGAACTGCTGCCGGTCCCGTACTTCCATCAGGTGTTCACACTTCCGCACCAGCTGAATCGGTGGGTGCTGGCGAGTGAATCGAATCAGCGTAAGTTGCTCAAACTGTTGTTTGACGCGGCCTCTGCTACGCTTTTGAATTTTGGACGCGGCGAACTGGGAGGACAAGTTGGCTTCACGCTCGTGCTGCACACTTGGGACCAACAACTGCGTCCGCACTTTCACCTGCATGGACTGATTGCATCGGGCGCGTTGTCGGCGGACCATTCGCAGTGGCGTGCCGGGGGAAGCAAGTTCCTGTTCCCAGTCCGCGCGTTCAGTAAAGTGTTTCGGGGAAAGTTCCTCAGCGGACTTGAGCAGTTACTTGGTGCTGGCGAACTGGATCGACCCAGATCACAGGGGGAAGAGATCGGAATCGAGCGCCGGTTGCTTCGGCAGCTTTCCAAGAAGTCTTGGGTGGTTTACTCCAAGGCCCCGTTCGCTGGTCCACGAAAGCTGCTGGACTATCTCAGCCGTTACACGCATCGCGTTGCCATCTCCAACCAACGCTTGGTCTCTTGCGATGATCGGCAGGTCACCTTCGTCTACCGAGACCGCACCGATGGCGATCGCCGTAAACAACTGGTGCTACCGGCGAAGCAATTCATTGGACGGTTCTTGACTCACGTGCTACCGGATCGCTTCATGCGAATCCGTCACTACGGTTTTTTGGCGAACCGTCACCGGGGAGTCAAGCTCGCCGTGATCAGAAACCTGCTCGGTGTTTGGCAGCCTGAGCCATCTCCGCAAGAATCACTTGAGCAGTGGCTGCGGGAGACGCTTGGCATCGACCTGGATCGTTGTCCATGCTGCGGCGGCGAAGTGATTCAAATCGAACTCTTAGCGGTCCGCCCGGCGGTGCAAGTGACCCGCTCTGGGTTCCATGTGCGGGGACCGCCAAAGGAGATCCACAGATGACTGGCAACGCAAGAAACACAAAGGCAACGCCGTGTCGGTGCTCAACATGCGCCCGACTTCATCTGCCAGGCTGATCGCAGCCAAATACAACGTCAAACGCATAGGCCAGCCGCCCCGGCGGCCTCAGCCTTACCGATCACCGGGACAAAAACTGTGGCGTGCGCCAACCGTCGCTGATACAATCGCCAAGGCGTAGTTCCGCAAAGCTACGCGGCATAGTTCAACAACATTTTATCAATCATCGCTCCGCGACGAATCGATAAAACGCTATTCGTTACATTTTATCAATCATCGCTCCGCGACGAATCGATAAAACGCTATTCGTTATCCGACTCAAGATGTTGGGCCCTGTACATTTACCCATCAGAAAAACATGACCGCATTTCGAATACTACTTGGCATGATGATTGCTGGCATATTTACATACACTGGCATTGTCGGCGTGAATCACGGCTGGAATCTGTTGCCTGTGTTCTTTTCCGACATGGCTGCAATGACTTGGCCGGGGCAATTCAACTTTGACTTCAGTTGCTTTCTTTTTCTTTCCGGTTTGTGGCTTTCGTGGCGGAACAACTTTTCTCGTGGCGGCATAGTTCTTGGTGTGTTCGGCGTTGTTGGTGGAATCATGTTGCTCGCCCCTTATCTTCTTTGGGCCACCATCACCGCAAATGGAGACGTGCCGACTGTCCTGCTCGGCAAAGTGAGGGCCGAAATATTGCGTTCTTCGTCAGGCGATTCTGAATGAACCTAAAACACCGGCGGATAACCAATAAGACTTTGACTTCGCGAGGTACGAGCCGATGTTCAAGGTCTTTGTTCAAGAAGCCCGATAATCCGTTTAACTTATCTTGGGTATTGCTTCGGGTCGGCGGGTCGGCATAGTCAAGTCTTGAGGTGCACGGTCGCACATCACATCGGTTTCTGGGCCATGTCGTGCTGACTCGGTGGCGCGGCAGTGTGGATTTCGCGTACGACAACGGTGCATTGGGACTCTACTGCCGGCTTTGGCGCAGATCTTCTCCGTTCGCCTTCCCGGTGACGTTCGTGTTCTCGCGGTCATGACGATCGTCGGGTTCACTTATCCGCTGTCAAAGTAAGCAAGTGCCCGGTCGCTCAGTGAAACGACCGCTTCGTAGGTCACTTCCACCACTCGCATCTCGCCGCCACACTCGGCACAGCGAAGCGGTGCGGTGAGAGGTTTCGGTTGTGGTGCATGTCCGCTGGCCAGCCAGTAGGTCCATCCTAGAAATAGCCACACCAGCCATTTCACTTCGGCTAGCTTGATACCCGAGTTCGGACTCATCCAGCCGTAGTGACGGATCTTTTGAAAGCCTCCGTGGCAACACGTGTTGGGCGAATCCCGCGACGAAATCTTTGCCGGGAACCTTACGAGTGATAGTCTGCTTCGATTTCGACGGGGTGACGGTATAGGTCACCGACGAATCATCGACCGCCACGATCCGCTTGTCGCTGATCGCCACGCGATGAATGTAAGGGGCCAGGTACTTCAAGGTTGGTTCGCCGTGACCAACACTCTGGACGTCGACCACGAAGTCTTTGTCCCACACCTCGGCGGGAACCTGATCGTACAGACCGGCGGCACGAAGTTCATCGGCCAGCTTGGCTTTGTAAACTCGGATCAGCGTGCCGTGAGGAAACAGGAAGTTCTTTGGTGTCGCCTGCCACGATATTGCTCGGCCATCTGCATCGACTTTCACCCCGCCGCCGGGAACGACATAGTGAATGTGAGGATGATAGACCAAGGGATCACGGCCCCAAGTATGCAGCACACCGAAGAAGCCAAGCTGGCAGTCTTTCAGGGACTTGGTTGCCGAGCCAACGTCGCGGATCGAATCAGCACTGCTGTCAAACAGACATCGATAGCCTTCACGCTGGTAAGCGCAGCACCAAGCCGAGTCCACGGGGAACCGTGAACGTGACCAGGAAGTGATGAACCGGCAACAACTTGGCACGCTGTTTTTCGATCCAAACTTGCGTCTTCTCGTGACCGCAGGCCGGACAGTGACGATTGCCACAGCTTCGTCCAACCCAATGGTCTCGGCCACAACCGTCACAACGATAGTGGACTCCACCGAGTGCGCCAGAGCGACAACGGGTGATCAACGAGATGACTTTTTGCTGGCAGACCGAAAGTGTGCCAAAGACTGCCGGTGCATGCACACGAAGTGCCTCGGCGACTGAGGACAAAGCCGAGATCTACTTTCGCCAGAACGTTTTCTCGATCGCCGCTCTGGAGTCCGCTTCTGCGGTCTCGGTCATGTGCAGATAAACCATCGTGGTCTGCAAACTGCTGTGACCGAGATACTTCTGGATGACTTTCAGTGATACCCCCGCTTCGAGCAGATGCGTGGCGTAGCTGTGCCGCAAAGTGTGGATGCTGACGCGTTTGGCGAAGTTAAGTTCTGTGGCGATCTTGGCGATCGCTTTCTGGACGGTGCTGGTTTGAATGGGCGACTTGGCGACCGATGACTGCTTGTGATCACGTCCGTCGGCAGGAAAGAGCCAGCAAGGATGACGGTGAGTCGTCCAGTGCGTTCGCAACCATTGGAGTGTCGAAGTGGGTAGCGGAACGTAACGATCTTTCGCCCCCTTGCCACGATGGATATGAACCATCATTCGCTGCGAATCAATGTCGCCGATTTGAAGATTTCGTGCTTCTTCGAGTCTGAGCCCCATGCTGTAGGTCGTCCAGAAATACAAGGCAATCCTTTCGACGCGGCAGGCATCGATGATCGTGTGGACTTGTTTGATCGTCAAGACTTCCGGGAGCGTCTTGGCGGTTTGCAACTTCATCGTGGCGAGCGTTTCCCAGGACCGCTTGCACGTCCGGCTATAAAAGAATTTGATGCCGGAAAAGGCGACGCGAATGCTGCCGTATGCGAATTGCTTTTCGTTCTTGAGGTACAAGAAGTAACGTCTCAATTCGGCCTCTGTAATCCGATTGGGTCGTTTCTGGCAATAGTCGGCCAGTTGCCTGACGGCGCGGAGGTAACCATGCACCGTCCGCTTGCTCATGCCAGCGAGTTGGAGGTCCTCGCTCATTCCCTGGTAGAGTTTACCGTTAAAGAAGGGCGAATCGGCGGGCGGGTGATTGTAGTTGACCATGGGAAAGTCCTTGTTGAGGGAGGAAAAAGAAACAACAAGGAAAGATGCCCGCGCCCAAGCGACTAGCGATTCAAAGACCTGCTAAAATACTCCCAACCAAACAACCCGCCGCGCCAGCGGCTTACTTGAACCATCACATGCACCGAAGATCGCGATCGGACGTATGAGAATTCAACGTCAACCGCGCGATCTCGGTGATGTGTAACGTTATCCGACTTGGCGCGGACGATATCACGCACTCAACGCTACCACCTCCATCCGCACGGACTTCACAATGCTTGATTCCACTCGCGTCTATGCCCTCGGTATCTGCACTGGCGTCGGCATCGCACTGACGCTCCTAGCGATCGCGGCAAGGGTGGGGTTTCTCACGGATGCTTCGCTGCTTGACTTTGGTTGTCTCGCCTCTGGTGTCTGCCTACTGCTTACCAGCAGCGTCATGTGGGTGCGTTACAAATCTGCCGATCAACCCCAGCACCTAGATCGCCAACCTGATCCCGTTGCTCATGACTGACTCGCTACCGGATGGTAACATCCCGTCATTGGTTTCCGCTCTCGCGGCCCACGCTGTATTCTTGGCGGCGGCGTTCCGTCGTTGTTTCCACTTGCGTGGTTCGATGTTCGGCCAGTGCACGCTATAATCGCGGATAACCAAGCCATTCACACGAAGCACGGCTTGCAGGCTTTTGCAGATGGATGCATCACTCTCCGTGCCCGGTGATGTGTAACGTTACACGAGAGACCGGCACCTGTCGCAGCGCTGACCAAGTCCGTCGCCTGGTTGGAGACTGATGTCATCTCTCGAATCCGCGTCAGAGATTGCGCTGCCGCCTGGCACCTGACCGGATACCGATTTGCTAGCGAGCGTTGGGTTCGGTCCAACCGCAATCCGCTGCTCATCGACGAACTTCGGTTGAGCCGAATGTCACACCCAGTCTTTCGAACTTGCCACTGTTGAACGCCCCGGGCGATCACGCGTGATGTGGAGAGGACGCTTACTTGATTCCGCGATTGACTCGACACTGATGCCTGATCGAGATTCTCGTGACGTGTGTTGGACCGATTCACATCGTCCGGGTGTACCTGGCCACCTTCGGCTGGATCGAGGGCGGGGCGTCCAGAGCCGCCCGCACATTGCTACCGTTCGTCGATGGTAGACTTATGAGATGGAAACCGTTTACCTTGAAACAACTATCGTCGGCCACATAGCAGGACGCCTCCTCAGCGATCCGTTTACGGCTGCACGTCAACGCACCACACGTGATTGGTGGCAGGATGCCGCTAACTCATACGCACTCTATGTGTCACAACTCGTGGTTGATGAATGTTCCGGGGGTGACCCGACTGCGGCCTCGGAGCGACTGGCCTTGATCGAGACGTTACCTTTCCTCCAAACGTCCGAAGAGGTAGACGACCTTTCGGCTGCGTTGATCTCCGCCAAAGCTGTTCCGCTTTCGGAGCCCCGAGACGCTTTTCACATCGCCATTTCGGCTGTCAATGGTGTAAACTACTTGTTGACGTGGAACTTCAAACATATTGCGAATGCTTCTTTGCGTGGTCGCATCAACCAGGTGTGCCGCGACGCTGGATTCGAACCTCCGGTCATTTGCACGCCGGACGAACTTTCTGGAACTGATGATGGTACCTAATCCAATCACGAACGAGATCCGCGAGATTCGACATCGTCTTGCTGCTCAGTTTGGCAACGATGTTAAACTTATTGGCAATGATCTGCGCACGACGTGAGGCGGTGTCGGGGCGGAAGGTCGTTCGCTTGCCTAGCCGCCAACCCGCAGGAACGACGAACCATGCGATGCAACGGAGCGGCGGTGGTGACGTTTCTGGTGATGGTGGCACATCACCCGCCGCCCGCTGATCGCCACCGTTATCCCGACTGGTGGTGCGTGCCGGTGGACTCCTGATGCAAACTGAAGCTGGCTTTGGTGACGACTTCCGGTTAGTGGTCACGCAAACTCGATCTAGGTGTTCGCCACCGCCGCCGGAGATATTTACACACCGCTGGTCGCGCTTGCGGCCATCCTCAGCTAGGCCTTGATGCCGGCCAAGCCCGAAGTATTCGGGCCGCTGCAGGACGAGTCATCTCGCTGATCACCCTGACGCAGAACCGAGTCGAACCCTTCCCAGTTTTTCACCTACTGCACCATCCGAATCTCGACCCGAAACCTAGCCCGGATTATTCACGGCGTGGGTCCGTCCTGGAATTGGGCTAAGTTCAATGTTGATTCGTCGCTGGATTTCGTTCCGATTACACAGTCCGCGCAGACCGCCCCCTTTCCCCCAACTGAGTGACGTCCCGGATTGGCGTGATTAGTCGCTTGGCAGCGGTGGACTGTAGTTGGCCAACGCTGCGCTCAAACGCTTGAGGGAGTCGGTCCAAGGCCAACTCGCCATATCAAGATGCAACGCGGCGGGTCGTCACGACGATCCGTGAGGCAACTTTGATGACCTGCGTTCGCCAAGTACTCGCGTGACCTTCGCCCAGAGGATCGCGCCTGCGACGACGATTGTGATGACGACGTTTTTGTTTCTCCCTGCGCAGCTTCCAGTGGCATTGGATCCGAAGTCGATTCGATGATCGGATCCAACTCGGCCACACCCCGGATCACCACCAACAGATTCGCCGCCAGGCAATGCATCATCACACGAAACAGATTTGCCATGTAGCGATGATCGCTCAATCGGTCACACTGAAACTCACACTTCAGTTCCTTGTTGCGGTTCTCGCTCTCACCTCGATCAGCGTACTCGTCATACACTCCTCGCGGACAGACCTTGACGCCCGGTCGATTGCTAACCACCGCGCGACGGTTGGTCCCTTGTTGGTTGACTTCACATTTGACGACGACGCTGCGGGCAAGTGACCAGCTTTTCGCTTGATAGTCCAACAACGTGAACTCGCGTTGCACCTCCCCGGTCTGCTCGTGGGCTGCGATCGTTTGTTGTAAAAGCTCGTCACTTTCGCGTTTAACACGCGGATTCATTTGGTAACCGATGCTGTAACAGACGCCATCAAGCTGTTCCAGCGTGTGGTACATCACAGGCACCGCGAACCCCGAGTCGGCACGTACATGGATCAGTACAGCGGGAAACCGTTGGCGAATTTTCTCGATCACTCGCTTCAAATCATCGGCGGCACCCAGACTCGCGTGGGCTGAACCGAACAGCAATCCGGGCAACACAATGAAATCGTTTTCAGCACACGTGATAGTGCACACTTGATACTGATACTGGTTGTAGAAGCCGTGAAAGAAGGTCAACTGTTGATTGCCGTGGGTCGGGTCATCGAACGTGTCGATATCGAGTGTGATTTGCGCCGGTTCGTTCTCGAAGGACTCGACAAATCGGTCGATGAACCAGTCTTCTAGTCGCAACAGATCGCCAGCCGTACAAATTGTCCAAACCGTGAGATGGTTGGTTGACTGGCCAGATCAGGCTCGTCGGGACGTCGCTCGGCGATCAGTTTGAACACCGGATCACTGCGAAAACGAGTCGTGATCATTTTGGTCCTCATAGCCGGCGATGATCCCGAAGACTCGTTGTCGAATGATGCTCAAAGCGGAGTGGTCAGGATCGGATCGGGAGTGGTTCACAGAGTTTGTAAATGACTTGGTCCAATTCAGCTTGGCATCGAGTTGGGCGAAGGCCAGCAGTCCGGTATCGGAGGTCAGATTCTCATCGACCTGCTCGACTTCCAGCGGTCGATTGTTCCAAAACCCGAAGACAAACTGTTGTGCAGACTGTAAACTCATATCCGGCCTCCTTGAGTTGTTGAAAGAGGCACACCGATATGAACCGATTTGAGAACCGAAGTGTTGAGTTGGTCTACGCGATCAGACAAAGTGTCCAAACCCATTTCCGAACTCGGATTAGCCGCCTCCTACTCATGGTCGCCGGCGTGTGTGCAAGCATCGGTGTCCGAGCTGATGATTTGGTGCCCGACGCCGCGGTCCAAGAGACCAAGCGGACTGCGACCGAGATGCAATCGTCGCTGGCGGGGTTGCCTGAACTGTATCGGTCAACCAGTCGGTCAATCGTGCGATTGGAAGTGGGCGGCGACAGCGGCTACACCGGGGTCATTGTCTCGGCGGACGGGCAAATCCTGCTAGGCAGTGTCCCAGGGTCAGTGTTCACCGATGCGACGGACGCCAAAGTCCATCTGAGCGACGGGCGAACCGCAACCGCCAGACTCGCCGGATGGTCAACCGAGTGGCGACTGAAGGTTGCCAAGATCAAGGAACCGGGACCCTGGCCGGCGCTACCGCTCGGCTCGACGGCCACGCTGAAGGCCGGAACTCCCTGCCTGCTGATCGGCTACCCAACCCGCGGTGACACCAACTACGACTCGATGCCGATGCTCCGGCTCGGGCTGGTCAACCGAACCGTTCCAAAACGTTGGTTAACAACCACCGGATTTCGGGGGGTGTGGGATTTTCCGGCGATCGTCGGATTGGATGGCCGTCTGCTTGGAATCGACACCAACACGATCGACTCGCAAAAATACGCGACCTCGGTTGATGTCCTGATTGAAAACCAAAAGGATCTGTTTGCGGGCAAGAACCTCGCTTGGGTTCATTACCCTCCAGTTTCCGGTTCCGTCTTCGAGCGCGGTGTCAAGAGTTCCAGTGATCTCCCCGCCCAAAAAAAGACTGACATCCTGGGCGAGCCCGGGGCGCCGAAGACGATGGAGTCATCGGAGTTGTCCGAGGTGCAACAGATCGCGAAACGGACGACCGTTCGGTTGGTGTCGAGGGATCGGTTGATTTCCGGCACCGAGGAGCCCCAACGCTGGAGCGGTGTCATTGTTTCGCCGGACGGCTACGTGCTGACCTGTGCCCATACCCAACAATTGCCGGGGGAACGGCTCACCGTCCGGCTTTCGGACGGTCGCGATGCCGAAGCGGTTGCCCTGGGTACCAATCCAATCTCCGACATCGGTCTTGTGAAGATCACCACCCCGGGCCAGTGGCCATGGGCACGGATTTCCGAATCGTCGAACTGTTCCTTCGGTGATCCAATCGTTATCGCCGGCTATCAGGGTGGACAATCGATGCAGGATGAAACGGGTCGGTGGACGATTCGATGGTTGATGGACCGAACCCCCGTGATCGGTTCGACCACCGTGGAGGGACCACCGCGCTTGTTATGGTCGGTTGACTTATGGACCGGTCCCGCCCCCTTTCTCAAGGCCGGGATGTCGGGCGGGGGCATCTTTGATCGCCAAGGACGATACGTCGCCACGACCTCAGGCCTGCGTTCTGAATTGGCCAAGCGGCAGTGGGACGATCTGGAACGGATCGATTCGATCGATACCGCGTTCGGCTTGCCACACCCTTTGCGGAAGCGTTTCGACTCGCCGGCTCGCTCGGTCGCAAAATCGGTGGTGGCGGTGTTGATTGATTCCGAACCGGTCGGCGTTGGCACGGTCGTTTCCCCGGACGGATGGATCCTCACCAAGGCCAGCGTTCTCACGGGAGCGGCGACTTGCCGGCTGGACGACCAAAGCGTCGTTGAGGCACAGAAGCGGGCCGAACTGCCAGAGCATGACCTTGCCTTGCTGAAAGTCGATCGGCGCGGCATGGCCGCGGTCGAGTTTTCGGATGATCCGTCGCCCGGCGTTGCAGAGGTGCTCTGTGCGGTCTTGCCGGATCAAGAACTCAAGCCGGGCATCGTCTCGATTGAAGCTCGTCCGATCCCCCCGGAACCACGCTGGACAGGCAATGTGACCGAGGACACGGCCGACGGACCGAAGATCGCCCGCCCCACCCGCTTCGGGTGGCAAAATACTGAGAACCTGAGTCTCACCGGGACCGGGCTTCGTTGGGACGACGTCATCATCTCGATCGATGGACACGCGACACCCGACGTCGCCTCGTTGAAGGATGTTTTGACGGCCGAACTGTCGGACTACCGAACCGGGGATCTGGTCACGGTCGAGCTAATTCGCGGCGGTTCCCCCCGAAGCGTCCGAACGTCGCTGCCGCCGGCGACGGTGGTCCAATCTCACCGGATCGAGAAATACGACAGTCCGAGACGCTCCGGTTTTGCCGCGGCGTTTGACAGCGACATCGAATTGGCGATCCATCAGGTCGGCGGTCCCGTGATCGACGACCGGGGTCACGTCCGTGGCATCGCGATCGCCAGCCGCGGCCGCGATGAAACCCGACGTGGTCCGACAACCGTCTTGCCGTCTCCGGTCGTTCGACAAGCGATCGAGCGCCTCATGGCAGGCGTGATGGAAGACTGATCGGCCAGTTCGGCGACCGGTTCCGCTAAGGTCGCTATCGCCACCGCGCTGGGGAAGAAAAGCGGGCGCGGGTGTATTGCTGGGCCGGAGCGGAAGTAGCGGTAAAGGGTCGAATGGCGAGCAGAGCAACCTGTCAGTCAACCTAACCTTCCATTTGACCCTCACCCCCTTTTTTGGTTCGGGGACACCAAATTTACGTCCGCCTCCTGTACGATGCGGATTTCGAGTAACTCACCGACGATCATCGGCGAATTCCAGGTTTCAAAAGACGGCGGACAACCAATAAGACTTTGACATCGCGAGGTACGAGCCGATGTTCAAGGTCTTTGTTCAAGCCGATGCACGGGAGCGGCGAAGTCGGGCGGAATTACAATTGACAATCGTTCTTCGCCGCCCCGTGATCGGTAACGACGACTATGAAGTCCGTGGTTTGCAAGTGGCGACTTGCGGCTTCTTGGTGTTTTCTTTTAATTCATCTGATCGTTCGTTTTGCTGGGCCTGAGGCTGATTCGATTCACTTCCGATCGGGTACTAAACGACTATTCGAGTTGTCGGCGCTCGCGTGGTTGCTTCCGCGCCGTCTCAGCATTCCTTGCAGTGTTCCATCGATGGTTCGATTGGCTGCTTAATGGGTCGCTGGTCACAGTCTTTAACGCGGCATGCATGCATTGCCAGTCTTGGTGGGTGATCTCAGCGGAGGGTAAGTCCTTCGGTGTGTGAATCGGGTCTGTCTTCAGCGTGATGGGCAAAAAGGCCTCGGGCGCTCCATTCGTTATCTCGATGTCGACAAGCTTACACTTGGGTGCATCGGTCAGCCGTTCGGAGTCACTCGAGGCAATCTCAGGTGCTCCATTCGTTCGTTCGATGTTTACCAGTGGGCTTGGGTTGCATCGGTTACGGATTCGGAGTCACTCGAGGTGTTTACGTTTTGATTGGTGCACGGCGCCGTGAGCCGCTCCGTGGTTTCTTGCGGCGACTGGGCGAACAGGGTTGTTTCGGTTTACCGGCGTGCAGTTCTCCCGCTGGACGGATCTCGGGGCGTTTGACTTTGATCTTCACCTCCGCCGGATCAACATCGGGCAGCAGTTTGGCCGAGTCCCATTCCGATTCGTCCCGCATCATCGCCCAAGCGACCACCGCGATCTTGCGAGCCAAGGCGATCCCAGCCTTCTTCTTGCGAGTCGCCTGGCCACCATGAATCCGTTCGAAGGTATGCTTGGCCCAGCGGTTGTAGCGAGTACTGCACCAAGCACATTCCAGCAGGATCGTCCTCAGCAGTCGCGGTCCTCGTTTGCTGATTCGTCCGTTTCGATCGATCTGCCCCGATTGGTATTGTTTGGGAACCAAGCCCAAGTACGCCGAAACTTGACGGCCACTTTTGAATCGATGAGGATCATCGATCGCCGCGACCAAGGCTTCGGCTGTCTTGCGACCGACACCAGGGATCTTGAGCAACCGCTGGACATGCGGATTCGCTTTGGCCAACTGTTCCAATCGCGTTTCGACGACTTTGAGTTTCGCAGTCAGGTCATCCAACTGAGTCAGTTCCAGATCAAGCTCGCCTTTCCAGAGTTCGTCAACTTCACACTGCTCGAGCGACTTACGGTAGCTGTCGATCAACTGGCGTCCCAAGCACCAGGCACGTTTGCCCGAGTCGATTTGGAGGCCCCGGTTGGCGAACAACGAGCGGATGGCGTTCTTGATCCGGTTGATCCTTTGGTCGAGCGTTTTGCGATACTTGATCAACGTGCGTTGTTCGCGGATCTCGGGCTTGGGGATGTGGACACTTTTCAGATCACGCATCATGGTCATCCGGGCCAGCCGCAAGGCATCATCTTTGTCGGTTTTGCGTTTGACGTTCTTCCACTGCCAGGCTTCTTCGTTGGTGCTGCAGACCAAAGTCTTGAGTCCCAGTTCGTGGCAGGCATCGCTGATCCAGCCGCTCGGTCCACAGGCTTCCATCACGACCAGATCGAACTTGCGTTGTTTTAGCAGTGTGGTGATGGCGTCTCTGGTGGTCGGTGTATTGGTAAAGAGGGGCTTTTGCGTGCGAGTGTCGAAAAAACAGCACATTGAGTTGAATTTGCCGAGATCAATGGAGAGAATCAACATGTTAGAACTCCGTCGGTTTGGGGTGACAAATTGTGCAACGCGGCAGCGTTAGCACGGCCTAGTCAGCAGCTTAAAGCAGTTGACTCACCCCAAACCACGGACTTACATGGATTCTTTCGTCGGCACCGCAAACGGTGATTAAATGGATTCCATTCTGACTCGTGTCGTTACAATTCTTTTGAGAGCGGCATACGCTGCGGTTCCATTCGTGGCACTATATCTGGTGCGCTGTGGGACACGAAGTATCCATCTGGTATTGTTGGACGTTGCACTCGCCACGATTCCCATGGTCTTGCTGGCCGCAATTGGTTGGCGATTGGTTTGGCCCAGATGGAAACTCTTTGCGAAGTTACTGGTGCACCCAAGCATCTACGCGATTCTTTCTCTCTACATCGGACATTGGTGCGTGCTCATTGCCTGGATTCACCAGGGAATTGGGTTAGGCGGCCATATTTGGTTTAGTCGCCGTCATGGATTCACGTGGTACGCCGTTGAAGATCCAGGGCGATACATCAGGGTCTCCAAGCAAATGGTTGGGATACCATCCGCACCAGAAACGCAATAGAAGCAGCGGCCATATCCGGTGACCTGGCTGTTGCGCCGTTATGGTTGTGTCCCGCTGGAGTATGATGACGAACCATGGTTGGACGCGGAGGACTCGAAAACGGGTTTGGGCAGTGGTTGCTCTTCCGCTCGTCCCCGGTCAACCCGGTCGTTATCCCGCTTGGTTGAACACTGCGAGGTTTTTCAATTGAAATGACAAAATACGAACTGCAATTTCGTGAGGCGACCATTAATGACCTCGATACACTGGACGCGATTAGACTGGCCGCATTCTCTCCTGTCTTTCAGTCTTTTCGGAGTATTTTGGGCCAGCACATTTATTCGGTGGCACAGGCTCACGAAGATGAAGCGCAGGCCAATCTCTTGAATTCCATGCTGCTGTCGGACTCAGATTGGTCGGTGTTCGTCGTTGAACTTACGCACGCGATTGTTGGTTTTGTATCCGTGAGGCTTGACGCCGACCGTAGAATCGGCGAGATCGGACTGAATGCTGTATCGCCTGCTCACGCCGGCCAGGGCATTGGAACGCGAATGTACAAGTTCGCTCTAAATGAAATGAAGAACGCAGGAATGAAGATTGCAACGGTAGGTACAGGTGGTGACTCAAGTCACAAACCCGCGCTTGCGGCATACCGTAAGGCGGGCTTCAATGTCGAGATACCCAGCGTCTGGCTATGCGCTGAACTGTAGAGCACAAAATCGTCATCGAGATTGAATCCACAATGTGGGATAACCAGTAAGAAATTGACTTTGCGAGGTACGAGCCAAAGCTCAAGTCCTCTGTTCAAGGGATGCACCTGAGTGGCGGAGTTGTGTTTTCTGGCGAGATCAATGTCGTTTGCCGCCACCAGTTGATCCCAATCGTTATGCCAATCAACGAAACCCGGAAAGATTCGAGCAACAGAGATAAAAATCAACCGGCCATTTTGCCACCGCTTGCCGAGATTGTTCGTGTCGTCGCATGGACGCTAGCAATTGGCTCTCTTGGCGTTGTCGCAATCAGGTATGAGAGTTTACCGAGTGAATTGCCTGTATCTCGCTGGCACTCCGGGGCGAAAACGTGGTTGCTTGCTCTCCGCATTCCGATCATCAATTGTCTGACGCTTGGCCTTGTAGAAATACTTCGCCGATCCTTACTTAGGTTGGGCCCGCGTTTTCAACCGAACCTAGTTGTATCGATTCTACTTGTAACGGGTGCGCTAAAAGCTGCCGCAGAGGCGATCGAGCTTCTAATGTTGCCTAATGCATTCGGATTTTTTCCATTAGTTTTGATGGTTGGGGTCCTGACCGGAGTCGTGTCCGCGGTATGGGCTGGAAGATTTTTGCTGCGAGATGACAACTGGAAGCGAACGACCACGACAGGCACCGAAAAACTTGCGTGCGGGTTACTCATCCTGGGTATCATTACGTTCGAGATGCCATTGATCTTTAGTTGATTTCGATCAGTGAGCAGATCTGGGCATAACCATCAGATTCAAAGAAGTCGGCAATCTGGGCGACTTGGCCATCACAACGACTTTCCTGCCGACTCGCCGATCCTTTCCGTTATTTGGAATGCTACACACCCATGATCTTGCGACTCGCCTCAACTACGGATGCGGATGCGATTGTCGCGTTCGATCACGTCGCAGCATCCGAACCTGCACGCGTCCAATTCATCCACGACCAGATCGAATCGTCCGCGTGTTACGTCGCCGTCATCGACCCGAATGTCGTGGCCTACGCCGTCCTGAACTACAAGTTCTACGACAACGGTTGGATCGAAATGCTCTATGCCCATCCGCAATTCCGGCGTCAAGGAATCGGTTCTGCATTGATCCGCCATTTGGTCAACGAATGCCGCGCACCCAAACTGTTCACATCGACGAATCAATCCAATTTCCCGATGCAGCGGCTGCTGGCAACGCTGGAATTTGAGCGAAGTGGCTTCATCGAAAACCTTGACGAAGGCGATCCGGAACTGGTGTACTTCAAACGATTACGCGACTATGCCACATAACCAAACGGTGCGCCGCAGATCCGGCCTAACTATACTTGTCCATCAAAACGTCAACCGCCGGATCGCGGTGACCGTCAACGTTCGCCTACAGAACTCGCCAGAGACTAAACATGGATGACTTCAAGCGGCTAGTTGACCTGCACAAACACGGTGCCCGTCAAGGTCCCGGCGGAGACGCTGAGACACTGCAGGCTATATCCTTGGCAATGATTGACTCTCGCGAACCACTGGCAATCGCGGATGTCGGCTGCGGGACCGGGGCATCTACTTTGTTGCTCGCCCAACATTTGAACGCTCAGATTTCAGCGATTGACTTCCTCCCTGACTTTCTGGACGTGCTTAACGAGAGGACCGAGCAGGCTGGTGTCGCCGACAGGATTTCGACAAAAGCCTGCTCGATGGACGCCCTGCCTTTCGCCGACGAAGAATTGGATGTGATCTGGTCCGAAGGCGCGATCTACAATATTGGGTTCGAACAAGGCGTCTCGGACTGGCGGCGATGTCTAAGACCGGGCGGCCTTCTCGTCGCGTCTGAAATCACTTGGCTCACTGATGCTCGACCCTCGGAACTCGAAAGCTATTGGAATAATCAGTATCCAGAAATCGGTATGGCTTCCACCAAGATTCGAGTATTGGAGAAGCACGGCTATTTGCCACTGGGGTATTTTGTCCTGCCCGAACGCTGTTGGGTGGACCAATACTACCGCCCAATGCAGGCTCGATTTGAAGAATTCCTGAGCAGGAACGGAAACAGCGAAGAGGCTCGTGAGATCGTGGCCGCGGAACAACGCGAAATCGAACTCTACGATACATACAAAGCATACTATAGCTATGGCATGTACATCGCCAGAAAGCTGTAGGAGAAAGGCGAACAAAGCGGTGAACGGGAGCCGCCGATGACGCGGGATTTGAAATCATAAATTTTCGGCGGCGGCCCCGTTACCGCCGCCGTTCGCCGGACTGACGCGGAGTCTAACTTGCGTTTAGCGCGATTTGGTCGAGTTCCTGTCCACCTCGAATGATCCGCGCAATGTCAACCGTGTCGTCGGTGACAAAATACAAAACCACATAGTTGCCGAAACCGTTGACCAACTTCGCCCTAAGTCCGCGGGCATCGGTACGACTGGTTGGTACAGCACCTCCTGCTTCCGGAAACTGACACAACAGTTCGACGGTCATTTCCACGGCATCGAGAAACCGTAGTGCCGCGTCGAGATTGTTTTCCGCAATCTGCTGTGAATGCTCAGCGATATCGTCAACTGCAAGGCGTCTACGTTGCGGAGACTTTCGCGCCGACATTTAGTGACCGTACTTCGATCGTAGATCGTTTCTGATCGCTTCGATTTCTGCGCTATTCCACGGCTCGCTTGGACCGCTTTCGATACCCTCAATCGCGAGTTTTTCGACTTGCGATTGACGTTGGTTGATCCTCGCGATCATTTGCGAAACGAACTCGCTAACGTCGGAAAACCCGTTTTCTTTCGCTCGTTCGGCGACTGCCGACATCACAGAGTCGGGCAGATTCACGGAGATCGTTGACATTTGGCATCCCTTTGACGATGGCATTCCCTATTGTACTGCATGACCTCGATTAGTCTAATCCGATATCATCTGTTTTTAGCCCCGAACCACGAAACGTCGGCGAACCAATAAGACTTTGACATCGCGAGGTACGAGCCGATGTTCAAGGTCTTTGTTCAACCAATCGGTTGCAACGAACCCGGGCTTGCGCGATTTTATGAAGTGGATAGTCAACCGTCCCGGCTCGCTGAACCCTGCCGTTCGCCGACAGAAATTACACTAGCTTGACATTGACGATTTCGACGGTCATCTTCTCGACGTCAATCGTGAAAAATCCGCGTAGGGGATCTCGGTCAATGTAATATCAAGCCTTCACTCAAATGCTCGCCGGCCGCGGCGGGATCGGATCGCAACGCCTCTTTTATTTGCCTCGACGCATTGACGACCTCCGATTTCGAGCCGCTCGCGATGGCGATTCGCAATACATCCTCTACTGCTTCCATCGACAGCACGACGTCATAATTCACAACGACTAAACCTTCGCGATCAGTTCGTCAATGGAACTCTTGGGTCCCTCGCTACCGATGCGGGATTTTGCGTACTCGATTTCTTCTTTGGTTGGAGGGCGACGCACTACCCCAACACGATTGCCTTTGTCATCAACCAATTCGATCTGACCGTCAGAACGGCGAATCTGGTCGGCGACATCAGCTTGCACTACGATTCGGATCATTTTCGATCTCCTATGAAACTCATTCTATTGTAACATGGGCGATGAACCGCGAACTTCCGATGCAAAAGCGGGGAACCATCGGTTGCACGTTACGGACTGGAAATGGTTGGAAGACGAGCGGGTGTGAATCCCGTCTGCGTAGCTGCTAGCCACAGGCCCAGTCTAGCCACAGGCCCAGTATTGAGGTTTGCAGTCCGTAGTAAGGTAAAAGGCGGTTCGCCGTCGTAGTTGGGGCAGCCACACGAGGCATCGAACACGTTTGGTTAGTGGGTGGCGGACGCCTCGCGTCTTCCTTTCTGGAATAGGGCTTGATTACAGACGTATGTAATTCCGAGATGCCGATCAGACTGGAAGTCGGAATCCCTCTTTTTTCTGACCACAAGCTAGCAGATCTTGTTTGCCAAGAACGAAAGGTCGTCGAGAAGATCGGCTTCAGGCAGATTGAGATCACCCTAAAAAACAAGCGTAACACTACGAAGCAGTGAACCGGAGTCGCCGTTGCCGCGGAAACTTTGTCAGCAGTAGTCGATGACCGGCTACCGCTAAAGTCGCAGACTTATGATCAAGCACGATTATGTTGCCGATGTTAGCGAAGCCGAGAAGCGGTCGGCTATTGTGGCGTTGCTGATCGGGACAATGGTCTCCGCGGCATGCATGTTGATTGTGATCGGGGTCGCAATTGCTGGGATCATTGATGCATCGGCTGGGGCGTTTTATGGATGTATCGCCATCTTCGGAACTGTTTCGGTCCTTTGCGGATGGATGCTCGTACGCCTGCTTCGCAACCAGCGTGCCGCGAATCGCCGGACAGTGATGCCGGAGTGGTTCATCCAGATCTTTGGCCTGTTGTTTTTGATTGGACTTTGCACAACTGCTATACTCACGGGACGCCTGTGGTTTTTTGGTGAGGCTGTCGGCGTCGCGTTTGCAATGATTGGTATACGATCTTTTCTTCGCCAATAGTATTTTCACTAGCGAGGGCGAATCATTGATGCACGGCCGGATCGGTCGTACGTTTGCACGTGCGGGTACTCGATTTCCCAAGCTCTTTGAATTTCGATATTGTTCGGCTAGATCACCCTTGTTCTACGATAGGTGAAATGCAATGCCTAAGCTGCGCTTCGGACTACGTACATTGCTGTTCTTGCCAATCTGCGTTGCCGCGTTCTATCTCGGTTGGAATGCTCACGAATCCTACCGACGAGTACTGCAGTCGCGAGATGACGTACTGGCTCGACAGCGCCGCACTGACCTACTTCGCGAACTTGTCTTGCATCGTGAAATCAAAGCGGACATGCTGCGAAGTTCGGTCGACCGTATCGAACACCTAGAACGGATGGAATCATACGATCGGTTCCTCAACGACCCGATCGGGGCCAAGATGCATCCGGAGGGATCACTCTGATGGCGAAGCCAAGGAAACGGATTCGTGAACTACTGATCGGCTCGTTAGTGGTCGTTAGTTCGTTTGGACTCGGCTGGTGGGCATACGAACGAGATCGCGTAAAAAATCTCCATGTCAATTTCAATTTTGCTCAGCCGTTCACGGCGTCAACGCGTTACGAACCACTGTTCATCCAGTCAGCATCAGGCACAGCTGGGCACGTTGCTGGAGACCGCCTTGATATCTTGGTTGAAGTCGATGGTGTCGACGAGCCACTGATTCTCGATGCAGTCCTAACGCGTCAAACCAAGGCCAACCTGTTCTTGGTTGTTCCCCCGGGTGGGCGAAGCCTAGTTGAATACGCGGAGGAGAGCGGAATGCGATTGAAGTTTCGTCCAACAGTCACGACGACCGAACCGATTAAATTCGAACGAATTGCCGAGTGACCAAGTTGGAGACTGCTTCGAAGGTGCGATTTGATGGATATACGTCGTCGATTGTTGTGGGTTGATGGATTGGCTGCTCTGTCGGCGGGAGTCGCCGTGTTGCTAGTCAGCGGATGGTTGAGTGCATGGTATAGATTGCCACAAGACCTGTTGGTGTGCATTGGTTTGGTCAATGTCGCCTATGCTGCTTATTCGATCTCATTGGCGCTCCGATCGGTTCGTCCGCAAAAGCTAATTCTATTGTTGGTGGTCGCGAATCTGACTTGGGCTGGAGTCTGCCTGACGCTAGCCATCAACCACAGTGACACAGCCAGGATTTTTGGTCTCGCTCATTTGTTTGGGGAAGGGATGTTTGTTGGCTGTTTGGCGTGTTTGGAATGGCGGTGGCGAGAGCTGTTGCGAACAGCTTGACATTCCGCAGGTGCGCGATCGGTCGTTGATTTCTGTTGCGCGTGCAGTTCGAGGGTCTGATTAGCGGTGCTGGATTGGTCAGATCCACTACCTTCGCCAGCCGAGTCGAAAGCGGAAGTTCGGATTCAAAGAAAAGCATCGAATATCAAGATGTCTTTCGGTTCTCTTTACGTCTCGTGTCCCCCTCCGCGTGACCGGCGATCGATTCTCTCAGGCACAGCTGAGGTAGTCGTGACATGTGAAGAACAAACCAGGAACCGTCGGCCGGATGGTTACGCTACAGAGCTACTGTGGTACAGATTCTCAAGCAATCCGAAACGAATTCCTGGTCTGCCTGATCCGGGAAGATCATCGTTGTTGGACGACTGCATGCTGCTGCATTGGCATCAGGCAGTAGCGATTCCGGGACCTAACCAACAACGGGCCTTCGATCGAGTTTGTCGTTTGACGTCTCCGATCACATATCCGATGACGTCTCCGATCGCTTGCCGGATCACCAGCGAAAACCAATCGGTACGATGGGAGCGGGCTCGCCTGGTCCGGGTCGGCTTTGGGATGAAGGAACAGCCAATTTGCTTGACAACTCGCGATGTCCACAGGAACAACCAGTCAAGCTTATACGAAAAACTACCTGAAATCCGCAGAATTCATCAGTATCCACTGAATTGACCAATCTGGCCTGCGACAAATCGACTATGTTATCGGGCATCCGTTCGTACGATTTCTCCAATCCATCTGATCGATGTTTTGTATGTGCGACCGCGGACACTATCCAGGCTCGAGGCATTTACGAGGTGCAATGATGCGAAGATCTTTTCTCTGCTGTGCGATTCTGCTCGTCGGAGCAACATTGGCGTTCCTATCCCAACCGTTAGATGCTGCCAAACAGAGCGAACAGAATCTAATTGGCAAGTCAATCAACAACTTCACTCTGCAAGATTATTACGGCAAGCAGCATTCGCTCTCTGATTACGCCGACTCAAAGCTTATTGTCGTAGCCTTTGTTGGGACCGAATGTCCCTTGGCGAAACTCTACGCGCCGCGGCTGCAGGCAATGTCCGAAGAATTCGGCAAACAGGGAGTGACTTTTCTATGCATCAACTCCAACCGTCAAGATTCAATCACCGAGTTGTCTGCCTATGCACGGCGACACGAACTGGAGCTCCCGATATTGAAGGACGTCAACCACGATATTGCAGCTCAATTCGGCGCCACACGAACGCCGGAAATCTTCGTTTTGGATAAAGATCGCAAGGTGCGCTATCACGGGCGCGTCAACGGACAATATGGGTTCGGGTACGGCGTTGGCTACGTCAAGCCAGAACTGGATCGACGCGATTTGGCGGAAGCTGTCCAAGAATTGCTGGCGGGCAAAGAAGTCAGCGTTGCCACTACCGAAATCCGCGGCTGCTTGATCGGTAAGGCACGCGAGCCGGATGCTGATTCGGAGGTGACCTATTCAAACCAGATCGCAAGAATTTTTCAGGATCGCTGCGTCGAATGCCATCGCCAGGGACAGATCGCGCCTTTCGCGCTCTCTGAGTACGAAGAAGCAGCCGGCTGGGGCGAAATGATCGCAGAAGTCGTCAGTGAACAGCGAATGCCACCTTGGCACGCCAATCCAGATCACGGTGACTTTGCCAACGAGAATCTGTTGAGCAAGCAAGAGAAGGAAACCATCTTTGCTTGGGTCGATGCCGGCTGTCCAGAAGGTGACAAGGCGAACCTGCCCGAACCACGCGAGTATGCAGAAAACTGGTTCATGCCGCAGCAACCCGACATGGTCATCAATATGCGGGATGAGCCGTTTGAAGTTCCCGCCGAAGGAATCGTCGACTACCAGCACTTCGTCGTCGATCCCGGTTTCACTGAGGACAAATGGATCAAAATGGCCGAGTGCATGCCGGGCAACCGCCAAGTCGTCCATCACATCGTGGTATTTGTTCAGGCACCACGTCCGACAGGAGCACAGCGAGCAAAAAGCGGCAGCGGAGGAGTCGATCCTCGGCAAGGCTTCAACTTGCTGGAAGGCTATGCTCCCGGTACCCAGCCAATGATCTACCCGAAGGGAATGGCAAAGAAGATCCCTGCTGGATCGAAGCTGGTCTTTCAATTGCACTACACGCCCTGCGGTTCACCACAAACGGACATGAGCAAGATGGGCATCATGTTTGTAGACGAGGATGAAGAGATCACTCACGAGGTGGCAACAACAAACACCGGCACCCATGAGTTCTTGATTCCCGCTGGCGCGGAAAACTATCGCGTAGACGCTCGCAAGACGCTCGATCGCGATACTTTGATGTTGTCGTACTATCCGCACATGCATCTGCGCGGCAAGTCGATGCGATACGACGTGACCTATCCGGACGGCAAAACCGAAACTTTGGTCAACGTGCCCAAGTATGACTTCAATTGGCAGGTCTACTACATCCTGGCCGAGCCAAAGTTTCTGCCCAAGGGGACCGAAATGCATGTGGCGGCTGTCTACGACAACTCGGAAAAGAATCTTGCGAATCCCAACCCCACCGAGGATATCGACTACGGTGATCAAACGTGGGACGAGATGATGTACGGTTGGTACACGGCCGCCTTTCCGGTCGCGTCGTCTGAATAGCCGACCAATCACCTGACCGTCAAAGCCCAGGGTCAGGAGCCGCAATTGCAGAGCAAGTCTTTGCATTTGCAATGGTTCCTGACCCTTTTTCATGCGCCGTGTTCAACGACAAGGAGCGAAGAGACATTCCGGTCCGAGAAACAGTACGGCTCGCACAAACGCCTGATTTGCGGGGCTCACGCTAGAGCGGTCAGCGACTATAATCTTGCCTTGAACCAGATGTTTTAGCCGCTTTTGCTGGCGGTCCAACGGTCGCGATGTTCACTTCCCGACCCGCCAGCCTACTTGCTCGAGAGCCTGCAAACATGACTCGTCTTATTTTCCCAATCCTACTGCTGTTGTGTTGCCTGGCTCCGCGTTTGGCCACGGCTCAGTTCGCAGGGATGAAACAGCGGATTCCAACGGACGCCAATACCGTCATCCTGATCGACGCCGACAAGTTGTTCGGATCAGCCATTGCCGACCGCCAAGGCTGGCAGGCGCGGCGCAGAAGCTGCCTTTGATGCCGGAATTTCTGCGTTACCTCCCAAGGCTTCGGCGGCGGTTTTGGCAGGTCGATACGATTTGGAGTTTGGTAAGTCGATCTGGGAATTGGGTTTGTTGAAAATTCAAGAAAAGGTCAATGTGCAATCGGTCGCCGCAAAATTTGGGGGCTCAATGGATTCGATCGACGAGCGCGTGGCGACGCGTTTGCCGAATGATAAGTTCATCGTTCAGGTCTCAGATACCGTGCTCGCTTCTTACACCCCCGCAAACCGCCAAGACGTCACGCGGTGGCTAAAGGAAACGGACACAAGTTCCCAAGAACGAATGTCACCTTATATCCAACAAGCCTTCCGCTATGCGACGGAAGTGGGCACTCCAGTTGTGATGGCAATGGACCTGACCAATTCGTTTTCCCCCAATGATGTGAAAAATGCGCTCGCTTCGAACATTTCTTTGGACACTGGCGATGCGGACGTGGATCAGTTGGCCAAACTGATCTCAGGTGTGCAGGGCATCACCTTGGGAATCACCGTCAAGACACAGGCGATCGGCGCCATTCGAATCGACTTTTCGGAATCACCGAAGGCGTTCGCAAACCTGGGTAAACCGTTGCTGATTGAAGTCTTGCAGAACCAAGGTGCAATGATTGATGACATTCGCGACTGGACGCCGTCTATCAATGGAAACACGTTCAAGCTGCAAGGAAATCTTGGACCCAACGGAGCACGACGCGTGATGAGCGTTCTTTCGCTGCCACCATCGTTGACCAGCGCGGCTCAGTCGGCTGCGGAATCTGGATCGGAGGAATCGTTGATGCGAACGGCGACGCTGAATTATTACGATTCGATTTCGACAATGCTGGGGGACCTGCGCGAAAAGCCCAAGAAAGATCACGTACAGACCTTCGGTCAAGCGGCCATTTGGTACGACAAGTACGCCCGCAAGATTGACAATCTTCCCGTTCTGAATGTTGACCCAGAGCTGTTGGATTACGGCGCTTGGATCGCTACTTCGCTGCGTCAAGCCGAAGCAACGATGAAGGGAGTCGGCATGCGATCGTCGTCGCGTACGCGGGGAAATAGCGCTGGAGGCGGCTACGGAGGTTACCGATATGCCTACGGCACTCGATATGGGTACGGGTATACATCAGCAGTCAATTCGGCAGGTGCTTCTATTCGAGCAGAAGGCCGTGCCGACGCAAACATTCGCTCGCAAGAGAAGACACGTGGCGCCGCGAACGTACAACAGATTTGGCAACAAATCGACGAGGAGAGTGCGGCGATCAGGCGCACGATGACACAGAAGTACCAGACAGAATTCTAGCGCGATGAATGTCAACCAAGCGACATCGACCGTCAATGTCGGACGGTTCGAGGGTGTTGGATTCTTGATTGGACTGTTGCTGAATGTATCGGGTTGGATCGGTAACAACTGCTTGCTTGGTTCGATGTGGAACGAAGTCGGCGCGACGATCTCTGATTCCGCCTGGCGAGATTCAATTTGGCGCGACGTGTTTTCATTCCTGCCCGATTTTCTTTACGGATTTGCAATCGCCTACCTGTGCGTTGCTCTGCGGCCTAAATTCACAAACTTGCTAGGTTCATCAGTCGCCGCCGGACTGTTCGTCGCCATCGTCGGCGGAATCACCACCTATTTCGCGATCGCCAATGCTGGATTCATTCCCTGGAAGCTGGCGATCACGTCGTTCGCACTCGTTATCGGAACCAAGCTTCCGCTGGCAATCTTGGGCGTATCGATTGGAACCAGCAAACACGAAATCTTGAATTCGCTCCGAGCCTAATGCAACGCTTTGGACAGCTTGCCAATCAGTGCTTGTCGATCTTGAGGCGAGTCAAGCGAGTTCAATCGTTGGCTTAGATCCAGAACAAACGCTGCGTAGTCATTGTGCCAGTCCCGTTGCAGTTGGGCGGGATCGACTCTTGGTTCCGGCCTGGCGGTCGAGGCTGCCGGACTACCGGCGACGATGCTGAAGCTCTCGTCGAAGACCGGACAAAAAATCTTATCCTTGTCCAGCCCGCGTTGGACCAGCAACTCACTGAGCATCTCTCTCGCGTCATCATCGCCGTGATTCAAGAACAATCCACCGGTGGCCGGCCCTCGTTCGATGATCCAGTCAACCAATTCACCTTGATCAGCGTGGGCAGAATAGTTTCCCAGCCGACGAATCTCGGCCCGAACTTTGTATTCTTTGCCGTGAATACGAACCTGTTTCGCACCGCTGGTGATGATGTGGCCCAGCGTTCCTGGCGATTGGTAGCCGACGAACAGAATCGTCGATTCAGGACGAAAAATGTTGTTCTTCAGATGGTGTTTGATTCGTCCCGCGTTACACATTCCACTCGCGGAGATGATGATCGCGCCGCTCTTTACATTGTTGATCGCTTTGCTCTCATCGACGCTTTGCACGATGCGAAAGTTCTTGTGTCGGAATAGTTCCCGTTCGTCAACTTCGATGTCTTCCATGGCTGCGGAGTATTTGATGAAAACTTCCGTCGCCTTTCGCGCCAGCGGCGAGTCCAGATAGACCGTTGCATCGGGAATCGCGCCTTCGTTAAGCAACACAGCAATGTCGTGCAGCAGTTCTTGGCTGCGTTCAACAGCAAACGATGGAATCACGACGTTGCCGCCGCGTTTCAGCACCCGAACCAATTCGTCTCGCATCGCCTCACGCCGCTTTTCCAAAGTGTAGTCGTCGCGGTCACGGTTCCCATAGGTACTTTCGCAGACGATGTAGTCGTACCCGTTTGGTGCCTCAGGCTCAGGATGAAACGCCTTTTCTTCGGGACCCAAATCACCCGAGAACAGCATCCGAATTGGCTTGCCCTGCTCGCTGATTTCCAATTCAATCGAAGCGGAACCGAGTAGATGGCCGGCATTCCAGAAACGTGCTCGCACGCCCGGCTTGGGTTCAAACCAGCGTCTCGTAGTCAATCGCCTTCAACTGTTTTAAAGTCGCTTCGGCATCTTCGACGGTGTAGATCGGTTCAACGGGCGGCTGGCCACGCCGCTCGCGTTTTTTGTTTTGTCGTTCCGCATTCGATTCCTGAATGAAAGCTGAGTCGCGGAGCATGAACTGCAACAGATCTGTCGTCGGCTCGGTGGCAAAAATATCCCCGGTAAAGCCAGCTTTTGTGAGCTTTGGCAACAGCCCGCTGTGATCGATATGGGCATGCGTCAGAATCAGAAACTCGGCGGCTGCCGCGTCGAACGGAAAGGGCTGCAGGTTCAGCTCTTGCGTTGTCCGATTGCCCTGAAACAATCCACAGTCAATCAGAAAGCGACCAGGCTCGGACTCAAGATAGGAACAGGATCCGGTTACCGTACCCGCCGCGCCACAAAAGGTCAGTTCCGCCATGATACTGTTGCTCGCTATTCGAAAGGAGACCGCCGACAGGTGGCAGATTCTAGCGTAAAACGTCGCTCAACGTGCGACCTAAACCTGGAGAGCTGGATTGAAGATGCCATTGCGATCAGCTTGGGAGAAGGCCGGTGATCGACTATCATGGACGTTTGAACGCGCGGATTTCTTGCCGCTAAGCAGCCAATAGATACACTGCGAAACGAAGACACCCACCTGTCTAACTTTTCCCTGTCACAACATCGTATGAAGCGAACTCGATTCCTGACGATCGCAAATTTGTCGGTCATTGTCGCTGGATTGTTTCAAATGAGCGCGAATGCGGAGACGGTCGTCGTGACCGTGCCGGCCAGCGATCCGACTGCGGAAATTGATCGTTACCTCACGCAACGATGGGAAGAATTGGGCATTGCAACAGCAGAACGCTGTACCGATCGCCAATTCGTGCGACGAGCTTTCCTTGACTTGGCGGGGCGCGTTCCGACACCTGCCGAGATCGAAGTTTTTCTGGATGACACCAGCGATGATCGACGTGATCGGTTGATTGACCAGTTGTTGAAAAGCGAAGACTACGTTCAACACTTCACCGACCTTTTCGACGCGTTGCTGATGGGAAGAGCCGGCGAAGACAAGTACGCGGCACGAAAGAATCACCATTGGCGCGCGTACCTAGAAAGCGTGTTGCGAGACAATCGGCCATGGAATGATGTGGTTAGCGAAATCTTGTTGCGCGCCCCAAGACAAACACAACGAGGCGGCGGTCTGGTTCCTGTACGAACGCAACAATGACCACCAGCAAATCGCGGAGTCGATCGCCCCCGCGTTCTTTGGCGTGCGGATCGAGTGCGCTCAGTGCCACGACCATATGCAAGCCACCGAGATCGAACAGGCACACTATTGGGGATTGGTTGCCTTCTTCAATCGTTCGAAAAACGAGAATACCAAGAACGGCCCGCGTCTGACCGAATCGGCGATCGGTGGTTTTTCAGAATTCGCGAACATCGAAGGAGAAAGTAGCCCGAACATTCTGACCTTTTTGGGCGCGGAAACTGTCTTGGAAAATCGACCTGACAAAGGGGTCAAACAAGAGGAATCTGACGCCCTATATCGTCCCGCGGATGTCGAAGGGGATCCCCGGGTGCCCAAGTTTTCACGGCGTGAAAGGTTTGTTCACGATGTGGTTGAAGGCCATCCCCTGGTCGCCAGGGCAATGGTGAATCGACTTTGGACGATGATTTTCGCGCGGGATCGTCCACCCATTCGACGAAATGGACAGTGTCCACGAGCCCAGCCACCCCGCCTTGTTGGATTGGTTGACCGAAGACTTCATCACCAGCCGATATGACATCCGTCGATTGGTCGCCGCGTTGGCTCGATCTTCTGCCTACCAACTAAGTTCCATTCAGCCAGACGGTATCGACGACCCAGCAACCTTTGCCTGGTACTTGGAACGGCCGCTAACCGCAGAGCAACTGGCAAGGTCGGTTCAAGTGGTTGTGCGCGGCGAGCCAATCGGCGACGACAGCTTCGTTGGCCTGTTTCGCCAGCAGTTCCAAGACGTGCTGCCAGATCAAAACATCGTCACGGTTCGGGATGCTCTATTTCTAAGCAATAGCACCGAGTTGGATCAATTCTTGCGAGATAGCCAAGGGCCGCAAGATCTGATTCCGCGGCTGACGGACATGGAGGATCATTCCCCCCGTATTGACGTTTTGATTCACACGGCATTTGGGCGTCCGGCGACCATTGATGAACGGCAGGTATTGGTCGAGTATTTGGAGCAACGCCCTGGCGCCCTGGAATCAGCGCTTACACAGATCGTTTGGTCTTTGTTGACCAGCGCAGAGTTTCGTTTCAATCACTGATTGCGATGGCAAAGAGCAACACTAGATCGTCCGAACATTGCGGCAGTCCGGAACATGCGGTCCATCGCCGTCTGTTCCTGCAGGGGTCAATGGCCGCCAGCGCCGCGTCGGTAGCCAGTTTCAGCGGCTTGTTTTCGATTCCGGCGGTTGCCGAAGAAGCGAAACAGCGGGGTAAAAAGTGCATACTATTGTGGCTCTGTGGCGCACCCAGCCAGTTCGAAACGTGGGATCCCAAACCTGGAACCGAAACTTCCGGTCCGTTCGGAGCGATCGACACCAACTTACCGGGAGTGCAGATCAGTTCGCTGATGCCCAAGTGTGCAACGATCATGGACAAGCTGGCGGTCATCCGCAGCATGAGCACAGAACCGATGGAGCACTTTCAAGGCATTGATGTCTTGACTCGCGGCGATAAGCCTCGGCCGCCATTTACGCGACCGATCTTGGGGTCGGTTGTAGCGCAACAGCTTGGTCAGTTGGACAGCCCCGTGCCGCAATTCGTGTTGCTTGATCCCTGTCCCGAAGGCAACGAATTCAAGCAATTCAAAGCCGGGAACTGGGCCGGTTGGTTAGGCGCCGAATACGGGCCGATTCGGGCCGGCGGCGAATATTCGATTCCCAACTTGCTGAAGCCGGAAACGATTTCGGATGTTGATTACGCCGACCGCGAAGCGCTCGCGCGCGTTTTTCAGCCGCAAGTACGAAAACGATCACAGCAGCAAAGCGGCGGCGAACCACAATGCGGCATTCCATCGAGTGAAAGGACTGATGAGTTGCGCACCGCTGTTTGATCTGAACTCACTGCCCGAGCATGATCGCCAGCGATACGGTGGCGGTGCTTTTGCACAGCACGCTTTGCAGGCACGACATTTGATCGAAAACGGTTCGACATTCGTGATGGTGGCCAACGGCATGCCCTGGGACAACCATTGTTTCCAGCACGAGATGCATCAAATGCTCGTACCCGAGCTGGACAATCTGCTGTACCAACTGATCACCGACTTGGAATCGAGCGGATTGCTGGATGATACGCTGGTAATCGCGATGGGCGAGTTCGGACGTACCCCGTGGCTGAATGAAGCCCGCGGGCGTGACCACTATCCAAAGGCCTGGAGCATGGCAATGGCCGGGGCTGGGATCCGCGGTGGTGTGGTTTACGGAGCAACCGATCTGCTTGGTTTCGAAGTTAGTGAAAATGCCGTCAACAATCGGCGTTTGTTCGCGACGATTTTCAAAGCATTGGGAATCGATCCACATGAAGACTATGATCTCCCGGGCTTGCCAACGTTTGCTCGCGTCGAAGAACAGGCGGCGCCAATCGATGAAGTCCTGAGATGAGCCGTATGATGGACAAACCAGTTTTCAAACTTGCCAGCGAGTTCAAGTTGCCGATGGGCATCTTGGCTGGCACGATCATGCCGGACGGCGAACAAGTGGTCGCCGGATGCATGGATGGAGTTTATCGCGCCGACTTGGATAGCAAAGCATTCGAGAAACTTTACAGCCATCAGTCCTATGTCAGTTCGGTGCATTGCTTGTCGCCCGAATCGATCTTTTCGGCTGGCTATGACGGTCATCTTTGTTGGTATGACGTCGGGACTGGTGCCGTGGTACGCAACCAGAAGGTCCATCAGTTTTGGTCCTGGGATATGGCCGTGTCTGCTGATCTGAAGCTGTTCGCTTCGGTCACCGGACAATACCTGGCAGGCGGCTACAAGTATGAACCGCTTGAGGAACAGGAGCCTTCACTAGTCGTTGGTTCTGCTGAATCTGGTGAAGTACGGTATCGGTTACCGCATGTTCCTTCCGTGCAAGCGGTCGCGATCAGTCCCGACGGAAGTGCGGTGGCCGCCGGCAATCTGATGGGGGAAGTCCGCGTGTTTGATACATCCACCGGTAAGCTGACGGCAACTTTTAGCACGGACGCGTTTACGAGTTGGGGAATCATCAAGAGTCATTCGTACATCGGTGGGATCTTTGCAATCGAATTCACTCCGGACGGAAAGCAATTGTTGTTGGCCGGAATGGGGCCGATGCGAGACCCAATGGCGGGCAACGGTCGTCAACTGTGGCAGAAATGGGCGTGGAGCGAGCCGACGCCCAAACTGGTTGATCAGACCCACGAAGGAGAGTCTGGCGAGGGATTGATGGAAACCTTGGCGATCCATCCATCGGGAGAACACTTTTTGATGGGTGGGCGTCTGCGCGGCGGGAACTGGAGCGTTGGAGTTTTCAACCTCGAGGCAGGAAATCGCGTTGCCGAGATGAAAACCGGATATCGGGTTACCGCGGCGGAGTACTCCGCTGATGGTCAACGGTTAGTACTGTTTGGCGCCAATGGTCAACCTTCCAAACGATCAGAAGCAAGCGGTTTTCCACACTTTGGGCGAGTCCAGATCTTCGACGTTGCCTAGCAACGTGATCAGGTTTTCCGTCGGATCTGGTCAAGACAGAAGCGACATCTAGAATCTTGCTACAATTTGCGGTATCCCTTCAACCACCAGAGGACATCATGACTGCTATTCGCTTGTTTTCGATTGCTTTGATCACTGCTTGCTCCTTGCCGGTTTTCGCCGAGGAGAAAACAGCGGCGAAAGATGCTCCCAAAGAAGAACGCCTGGCTGAATATCTGAATGGCGTCAAACTGATTGGGAAATTTACGATCGACGGGAAAGAGGATGATGCGAAAACTGAGTCCTACACGATCAGCAAGTGCAAAAAGCTCGCTGATGACGACATGTATGAGATCACGGCGCGGATTACCTACGGCGACATTGATGAAGAACTGCCATTGAAGATCAAGATCTTGTGGTCTGGCCGAACCCCTGTGATCACGTTGGATAACTTTTGGATTCCCGCGATGGGAACTTTTGGAGCCCGAGTACTGATTCACACTGATCGCTATGCCGGCACTTGGCAACATGGCGATGTCGGCGGCCACATGTTCGGGCGCATCGAGAAGCTGGATGCGGCCGAAGCGTCCGCTGCTGATTCAGAAACAGAAACGTCAACCGAAAACTAAAGAAAAACGCTCAGCCTTCCCCCCGAAGGCCGAGCGTTTTCGCTACCCAGCAGTGCATTGAATTCGTTCGCCAGTTCGCTTTCGCACCGGCTCCCTAGAACCGGCGTTCGAATCAATGGTCATTCGTAAAGGGCAAGTTTGCCCTTACGAGGAAGCAAGGAAGCGTCTCTTCGAAAATGGTTCGATAAAGATCCGTTCGCCGAAGTCAAAGTCTTCCGCGACCGCGGCTTCACCAAGTCCTAGCTGCGTGAAGATATCGTCAGCAGCAGCCGCACCAGCACCGGTTCCACGCGTATCAATCCCGTCGATGAATCCTTCGGGTTGCGTTTCTTCAACCGAGTAAGTTCCGGCAGCCAGATTGGCGAACAAATAGTCGCCATTGGCGTCGGTGTCGATCGTCAGATTTACAGGATTGCCCAGGGCGTCCGTACCGAGCAACGTAATCTGGACTCCTTCGATTCCGACTTCACCATCGTCCCGAATACCGTCGTTGTCTGCATCAACATAGACCGATCCGGCAATGCTAGCCGTCATTGGATCGATGTTGGTCGAGACACTGGCGGTGTTGTTGCCAAGTACCAAATCGTTGGACGTCGTCGTCACGCTGGCCGTATTGATCACCGTAGATCCGGCAACATTGTCAACGGTAACGTTGATCGTGAAGCTAAACGATCCTTCGTTCACCAGGTCACCACCATTGACGGTCACGATGCCTCCGACGACCGCTAGTGCTTCGTCATTGGGACCAATTCCGTCAACGAACGTCACGCCTGCTGGCAACGTATCAATCACTTGGATCCCTTCAGCCAGGGATGGGCCATCGTTGGTTACGGTTACGGTGTAGGTCAGAGTGTTACCAACCTGAGCATCCGCCGCGCTAACGGTCTTTGCGATTCGCACATCGACGACTTCCTGAACGATCAGATCGATATCGTCCGAATTGTTGCTGGTATCATTTTCCCCGTCAGCAGACATGTCTGGAACGCTAGCCGTATTGGTAATGGTTCCGGTAGACGTTTCATCAACGGTGAAGACCAACGTCGCCGACACTGGGACGCCCGAGTCCAAATCGATCGCGGGAAAACTGACAGTGGTGCCATCGCTGGTACCTGCCTGCCCGGCAAGCGAAGCACTGACAAACGTCAGTCCGGCCGGGATCGGATCGGTTAGAACCACGCCAAACGCCGTACTTGGGCCCTCATTTTCCAGCCCCACCGTATAGGTGACGGTCTGTTGCGGGATAGGTGTTGCGTCGTCGATCGACTTAGTCACAACCACATCAAAATCAGGATTCAACGTTGTGACGGCATTGTCTGAATTGTTTGCGACATTGAGCTCTGTTTCGTTCGCGCGCAACCGAAGCTGGGTTGGTAATCGAACCGGTCGCGTCTTCATTGACGTTGACGGTGACCGTAAAGGTTTCGGTTCCACCAACGGGCAGCGAGTCATACACCACGGTCACGACACCGTTTGTGAAGCTGCTCGCGTCGGCCGTCGCAGCATCAATCCCTACGAAGGTGACACCGGCTGGCAAGGTGTCGGTCACCGTCACGCCGGTCGCATCACTTGGACTGTCCGGGTCGTGTGAGACGACAAAGGTATAGACCAGTTGGTCATCACCAGGAACGGCGTTTTGCAGGTCAACCGATTTTGTCAAAACCAAATCGACTGCCTGGTCCACAATGATGTCGGCTGGATCAGAATTGTTGCCGGGTACATTGTCCGTATCCGTCGTCGTCACAACGGCGGTATTTGGTATGGTTCCGGTAGCCCCCGAGTCAATCGTCACGTCGAAAGAAAACGAGACCGATTCATCTACGTCTAAAACGCCGACGTCAAAGCTCAAGATTTGCCCGATCGGTGGGCCCAAAGTGACGCTGGAGTTTCCGGGATCAAAGCTGTTGGCCACCAATGTCAAGTCATCGTCGAGAATATCGGTTACTTCGATACCGCGTGCCTGCCCCGGGCCGTTGTTGGTGACAACGACGGTATAGGTCGCGACCTCGCCGGCGATCACACTGCCGCTGGCTGTCTTATCGATTTCGACATCGACGACGCGGTTGATATCGGTATCCAAACTAGTCGAGTTATTGGTCGGATCTGGATCCGTATTTGGCGTCGATACTACCGATGCGTTGTTCTGAATCGGAGTTGGAGAATCGGGATCTACGGTCACCAAAATCGTGATGATGGACGTTGCCTGATTCGCCAACGGGCCAACCGTTGCGGTGACTACGCCAGTTCCCGAATCAAAGATTACGGGGTTACTGCCGCCATCAACATTGCCACTGACGAATTGTACGCTTGCCGGCAGCGTGTCGGATACGACGACACCGGCAGCAGCATCTGGACCGTCATTAAAGACAGTGATCTCGTAAGTGAGTGGTCCACCGGCAGTGGCCGGATTTTGCAGAGCCGATTTGTCAATTTCCAGATCGGCCTGCGGAAGATCGACAGCAGCCTGGGAGGTATCGTTTGCCGCGTTGATATCGATTTGACGACCGGAAACCGACGCGGGATTGATCACGTCAGTAAACTGATTCGCTGCGATATCAGCCGTCAAGTCAAAGGTGACTTGTGTTGTGCTTGGGATGTTGCCAATGTTGACGGTGATTTCGTTTCCATTGGTGGACAACGTGAACCCGCCCGGGTTATTTGCAATTCCGGTTGGGATTAATCCGGCGGGGAAAACATCCAGGACCTCGACATCCGTCGCGTTCAGCGGCCCGTTATTTTGAACCACAAAGCTGAAGACGACGTCGCCGCCAGGACTTAGATTTGAATTGAGCGTGTCGAGTGTCTTGGTGACTCCCAGATCAATTTGAGGGTAAAATCCAAAGTCTAACGTAGTGTTGCTGTTGTTGTCGGCGCCATTGATGTCGTCGGCCGTTGGCTCGGTGTTGGAAGCCAAAGTAATGGTTTGGCTGAACACCGCGCCGTCATCCGTTGTATTGGTTCCGGTCAGGACGATACCGTTGTCGTCGTCATCAATGTCGTCATCGGGATCCGGAGCAGGATCATTGCCGGTACTGTTGGCATACCCCGTCAGGATCGCTCCTCCAGAGAACTGGTTTGCCGGAACGACTACGGCGTAAAAACCTGGATCCAGATCAGTGAAATTGTAGTTGAAACCAAGTGTCGATTGATTGCCCGTCGTCGTCTGAGAATTGAGGGGAGTCGTCGCCGGATTTGTTAGGTCGACTGTGTCACCGGCATTTTGCAATTCATATAGTTCAACGGTCACACCAACGATCGCGGCTTCGTTACTCTCGCGCAGACCATTGTTTTGGTTCGCGACTGGCCCCAGGCCGCCATCGTCAAAGAACAGTGTTCCGCCCAATGACAACGGAATGACGTTCGGAACGTTCATCGTCTCGACGTTCGGGCGTCGTGTTTCGACGATTGAGAGTACGACGTCGTTATCGTTCGCCAGTGTGACGAATGCTTCGATGGCTCCGACGTCATTGAAATCGATTCCGGCGATTGGTGAGAAATCAGAGAACCTGACGAATTGTTCGGTCAACGTCTCGTCGTCTAAATCGATCTCTGCAGTTGTCATGTTTCCATTGGAATAGACTCGGACTGTCAGCGTGTCACCCGCATCCTGAGTGCTTGCCTGGACAATGAAACCCGCGTCTGGATCAATCGGATCGCCTGGCGCACCGCCGCCCAGCGAAACTCCAACGCCCGCCGTCTCTAGGCCAGTCGGATTGACATCGATCGAATTTCCACCGCCGTCATACTGAATCAGCGCAGAACCGTTTGCAACGCCTTGTGATCCAATCGAAAGTTGATCGCTGACAGCATCGACAATCACGCGCACTTCCCCACCTGCCGCGTTGTTGAGGACTTCAATGTCGCGGAACCCGCCAATCACCTCCGGCGCGGCTTCGAAGTCTGTCGTTGATCCGTTGCCGGCTGAATCGCCAACATTTTGTCCGGTTGCGGAATAGTCATCGATCACTGAAAGCTGAACCCCAGTGTCGTCGGTAATGTTGACAGCGACCGGATCTGGTATGCGACGTCCGGTACCTGGATCTTGAACGATGAAATACCGGCCAACTCCATCGGGGTTTTTCGACCCAATGGCATCCCCCGGGTTGTCATTATCCGGACCATCGAGTCCGGGGAACCGATACGAACCGTCGCCGTCGGTGTCCGAACCAGCCAGCACGTCGATACCGGCCTCGTATGTGCCGCTGCTGTTTGAATCACGGTACAGGAAGACGTCCACTCCGAGAGTCAGCGGTTCGGTACCAATATCGCACGTCCCGTCACCGTTCAAATCATCAAATGAGACTCCGCTGATCGCTGCCAAGTCATTTGCCAGCAATTCGCGACGTTCCATTCGCTCGACTTGCATCCGGCGACGATTATGTTTTCGAGTTGACCGCAGATTGCCCCGCTGCGATGAAAGTTGCGTTAAACGACCAATGATTCGTTCGAAAACCATCGTGACAATCCTATTGATTCAGAGCCAAAATGGATTGGACGCTATCAAACGCCACTGGTTCCATCGGCTGGGATTAGTTTGTTCGAAACACACCAAGAGCGGTTTCGCGTCCAGCGGAGTGGTTACCCAACTGAGACGAGTCAATTTATTTTGCAGTCGCCTGCAATGCGGTTTGGTCTTAGTTATCGGACAATTCGCCCAGTCAGCTTGACCGTTGCTGGCGATTCAATCCGTCCGAGTCATCCAAGGACTACCATCGGAATTCCAATCCGGTGTTGAGACCTTGAACCCAATAGTCCGTGGTGTCGAAGGCGAATTGTGGCCGTGCGACGCCAATCAACGGGTCTTCCGGAGGTGGTAGCTGTCCCGTATTCACGTCCAGGTCGATCTGGTGACCAGGCCGCACAACGTTCGACCAGTAGATAAAGGTGTAACCAAACATCAGCCGAATGTGATCTGTCATTTGGTACCCGACATTCGCATTGAACTCGGGGACCACAGAAAACTGGTTGTCGTTATAGGTGCCAATGTTGGATGTTTGCGCCAGTAGGCCGCCTTCGAAGGTTTCCACCTGCGGATCGTTCAAAGGCGAGTTGATCGTGGTCTGTCCATCGATGCGAACTGTCTGGCGTGTGGTGCCAACGCCCAACCGAAGCAAGCAGTCCATCGTCCAGTAGCCACGTGTTTGACGGTATGACCAGCCCAGGTCGATGCCGTTAAATGTATTCCTGGTGCGGAAGCGATCGGCAATGTCAAAGCCACCGTCGGCAGCGGTCAAGTCTTCGGTAATCACAACGCTTTCGTTCAACCGTAAGTATCGCCAGCCAAGCAAGGCTTCGGTGCGACTACAGAAATGTTCAGGACACCCGCAGAACAACCACTTGCTACAGCCTTGATCGCAACATCGTAGGTATCGAAAGTGAATGCCAGCTCCTTGCAACTCGCTTTCGGCACGCACAGCGACCGTGCCCGAAAGCACGCCTGGGAAGGCGACCAATTCAGAATCGTCAAACCCGGTTCGAGTGTTGAAGAATGGTCGAGCCAGAATAGGGTCACCGGTGCTGGTGCGCGAGAAGCTTTCTGATTCACTACCAATTTGAAATAATTCGGCACCGACGCCCCAGGTGTGGCAACGGTCCAACCACAGGCCAAAGCGAAGCCGGCCACCACTAAACTGGTCGTCCAACACACTTCCACCGCCGAACAGAACGCTCGTACCGGGCTGGCCCAATACGCCGGCTTGTTCTTGCGGTGTACCGGCGGTGCTGGTGGTCACCAATGGGGGCAGACGCATCCCGTCTTGCCACCAGGATAGATATTCAAACGATGCCCAGCCATCTTGCGGCAAACAAATTGTTACGCAGGGACGCCATGCTTCCGGGCTGCACAGTTCGCCACAGCAACTGCAATTTTCACCGCCACATGCTCCATCGCAGCCCAACGAATCGCAACCAACGGAATCACAGCATGAATCGCAGCCGCCGTCGCACCCCGTGTCACCACATCCGCACGTGCCACCCGGGAGAGCGTCACAGCCGCCATCGAATTGTGGTGTAGCGACTTGGCCGTCCAGCGGCTTCGAATGAATGTGTTCGGCATGAATCGGTGGATCGATGACCGACACAGATCCGGCAGGCAAACTTGGTATGCCATCGATCGGGACACTGTGATCGACTTGGCTTACGTCAGACCGAGTCGTCCGCTGTTGCTGCAGGCGCCGGTCTCGCTGAAGGTGCCCGACTGGCGGCAGACGTCTCTTGGATTGTTCGCGGTCTGGTCGGTTGCCAATTTGCTCGGGCAATCCGTTCGCGTTGGTTAACAGATCGACTGTCACTTGATGATTGGGCCGCTACGTCAGCAACGGGACCAGCCAATAACAGGGCAGTCATACAGAGGGAAATTCGGATCGTACGCACTGGCGTCACCGTGATGTAACTGGGATGGCGTGTTGTGAAACAGCACCGAAACTACGTCTCCCCCCTGGAAACAAACCGTTGATCAGTCCGCAACTTGCGGGCACTGACCGACCGGCTCACCAGCGATATCGACGATCCAGCCGACGCACATCTATTCAAAATCGGAATTATCCGAAAAATCGTCAAAATCTACCTAATCGTTACATTCGGGTTCCCCAATCGGATCAGTCCTTCAACCCTGAATTCCTGATCACAGCCTCTCGCTTAACGCAAGCTCTGACTCCGATCGCACCGCTTTTCCCAGTCACAACGCTGGTAACCATTTCGCTGGGCCACAATGTTCAAGTAGGTAAGAAATCACGAGGTCAAGCTAGGGGAGATTGGTAACAATTGCCGAGTAGGTATTTCGTAGGGAGTGCTGAGCGTTGTTTCGCTAGCAACCCAGCCAGCAAGACCGACTGGCACGAAGGATCGAACTTGTGCAATCCCGCGGTGCTGGACGAAGGTTTACGTCTGCATCGCTAGATCTTCTACGATTGGAATCCACTCCTGTGATGTTGAATCCTGCCGACATGATGGCTGATCCCAGTTCCGCCGCGTCCCAATCCCGACCGGGTGCCCTCCCCCCGGTTTCCTCTTTGACCCTCCCGAATACCGGTTCCGAGTACCTGTTGGTGTGCGAGGCTTGCTCCCAGTCTCTGAACGAAGGAACTTGGCAATTCACGTTGGAACAAGCCGATGGCACCCCGGTCTTTTCTGCCGATGACACCGACATCGGTGACTTGAATCGATTGACCCTGCTGGCCGCAGTCCGCGGATTGGAATCCATCGATGGTCCCTCCAGCGTGACCTTGCTTAGCAACAACCGGTATTTGATCCGTTCCCTTTCCGACTCGCTGCCTCGTTGGCGTCAGAACGATTTTGTCTGGGAGCATTTTGGTCGTCGGATCGAAGTCCAACACGCCGACCTATGGCGGCGGATCGACCGCGCCTTGTCGATCCATCGCGTCGAAGCGGTGTTGATCTCCTCGCGATTGGTCAGTCGCGGATCGACAGCAGGATCGGACCGTCGAGTCCAGAGACGAGCTTCAGTTGCGAACCGATTCGGCACATCCGATCGTGCCGCGCACCGAAATCACGGGCGAAGGTCGATCGGGCATGGCGAGCGAATCGCAAGATCGATTGCGTCAATGGCTGATCGGCAATTCGCAAGCAGCCAGCCAGCCGTCCCCGACCAGTCGATTCTTGACGGCCGACTTGATGCAAGCCACCTAGGCCCGCGAACGATCCCCAACGCTTTCCATTTGGCATTACCTCAATCACCATCCTCTTGATCCGATAACGACCTCCTGATGCACACTCACGTTTCGCTTTCCAACATCAGCACAGCTGGTCAACGGCACGCTGGACAACCCCTCCAGCTTGCTTGGACCGCACCAAATTAACTATCGTGGTCGGACCGCGACATCGGTGCGCAGTTTCCTACCCGATGCCCAGTCGGCCTGGATCATTGACGGTGACCGAGGCACCCGCCGGCCCATGCGCAAATCCACCCGGCTGGATTTTTTGAAGCGATTTGTGATGGGGCGGTCGACCTGGAAGTCCAGTTCGGAACAAGATGCTGGACCGAGAAATTTGAACAAATCCAGGTATCGCATCGAGATGACTGACAAAACCGGCAAAACAATCAAGCATGCAGGATCCGTACGCGGCTCCTTCGCTGTTTCAAGATCTGGATCGCTACTTGATTGGCGAAGGACGCCATCACGAGCTGTACCGTTGCCTCGGGTGCACAACTGCGGACGGTCGACGACACTCCAGGCGTCAACTTTTGCGGTTTGGGCACCCAATGCCCGCAGCGTTCAAGTCGTCGGCGATTTCAATGGCTGGGACGGACGCCAGCATACCGCTCGTGTCATGGAGCATTTGGGGATCTGGGAACTTTTCATTCCCGGCGTCAAAGCTGGCGACAAGTACAAGTTCCGAATTCTGAGCCAGCATGGCGAGTGGGTCGACAAGACCGATCCAGTCGGATTCGCCGCCGAACTGCCACCGCTGACCGCATCGATCGTCACTGATTTGAATAGTTATCAGTGGAATGACTATGATTGGATCGATCGGCGCCGGGATTGGAATCCGATGCACGCGCCGATGAATGTCTACGAGGTGCATCTTGGCAGCTGGCAGAAAGGTCCCGGTCGAACTCACGGATGGCTGGACTATCGCGATCTGGCCAAGCGGTTGGTTGACTACTGCCATCGCATGAATTTCACCCATGTCGAACTGATGCCGATCAACGAGCATCCGTTTACTGGATCGTGGGGCTATCAAGCTGTCGGCTACTTCGCACCGACGAGTCGCCACGGATCACCCGAAGACTTCATGTTCTTTGTCGATTACATGCATCAACATGGCATTGGGGTGATTATCGACTGGGTGCCGGCCCATTTCCCGAAGGACGGCCACGGACTGGCTCGGTTCGATGGTTCGGCTTTGTATGAACACGCTGATGCGCGACAAGGCGAACATCCCGATTGGGGCACCCTGATCTTTAACTATGGTCGCAACGAAGTCAAAAACTTCCTGATTGCTAACGCCCTGTTCTGGTTGGACAAATATCACATCGATGGCCTGAGGGTCAACGCAGTCGCTTCGATGCTGTATCTGGACTACAGCCGCGAAGATAGTGATTGGATTCCCAACCAGTACGGCGGCCGAGAAAACTTGGAAGCAATCGAGTTCCTGCGAGAGTTCAATGTTGCGGTCCACGAAAAATTCCCCGGCGTGGTTACGGCGGCCGAAGAATCGACTGCCTGGCCGGGTGTGTCACGACCGGTCTACGACGGTGGCCTCGGTTTCACCTACAAGTGGAACATGGGTTGGATGAATGACACGCTGGACTACATGCAGAAGGAACCGATTTATCGGAGCCATCATCAGAACGAATTGACATTCAGTCTGATCTATGCGTTCACCGAAAACTTCATGTTGCCGCTGTCGCATGACGAAGTCGTTCACGGCAAAGGTTCGTTATTGAGCCAAATGCCGGGCGACATGTGGCAGAAGTTTGCCAACCTACGATTGCTGTATGCTTACATGTGGACGCATCCTGGCAAGAAACTGCTGTTCATGGGAGGCGAACTTGGGCAATGGAATGAGTGGAACCACGACGTTGGTCCACAATGGGAATTACTTGATTTCGATACTCATCGAGGCGTTCAGCAATTAGTCGCTGACCTGAACAAATTGGTTGTCGAAACACCCGCGCTGCATCAATTAGATTTCGATGAAGAGGGATTCGAGTGGGTCGATTGCATGAACGCAACCGAGAGCACACTGGTCTACCTTCGCAAGGGAATGGAAGGTACCGCACCGATTCTGGTCTGCTGTAACTTTACTCCGGTCGTGCGACACGACTATCGCGTTGGCGTTCCCGAAGCAGGGTTCTGGAAAGAGATTTTCAATAGCGACAGCGAAGCCTACGGCGGCACTAACGTTGGCAACTATCCCGGTTGCCAGACGCTAGGCGCCGGCCACCATGGGCGACCAGAAAGTATCTCGATCACGATGCCGCCACTGGCGACCACCGTCTTTCGATTGGAGCAATAACTCTTAGTCGCCCATAGACGCCCGTCCGCCCGAATGAGCTGAATACCGACAAAGTGACAATCTAGAGTCCTTTCAGCGGAAGCAGCAGGCTTTCTGCATGACCCACGTTCGCCCGTCGAGAGTGGTCCCAAGGGGCTACTTCTCGGCGGATCGAAACGCCCGCTTTGGAGATCCCCCGCTGTCCTTTGGGCGCCCGAGATACGATTGACCTGGTGTCGGCGAACCTGCTACGGACAACGTTTCTGAACAGACTTGTTGCCACTGGGAATGCGATTGATGCGCCGATGCACTGCTAACCGCTTTGGATGGGCACAGGCTGTGCTCTTTCTGGCGATCAGCATGACCCAATCGTCAGCATCGGGCCAAAAGTCCAATCCGTTCTTTGGCGAACAAGGCAACGCGATCAGACAAGTCTCGTTGTCGGAAGAACCCGATCCCCTGGCGGAAAGCGATGGGATAGACGGCGATGGCTCGGTATCGACCCCACAGACACAGCTGACTGTTTCCATCCGCTACTTGATGGTAGACGATGAAACCCGCCGCGCGATCTATGACGAACTAGATCCCCAAACCATAAAACACTCGGCATACGCGCCTCCCGAATTCAGCCGAGACGATTTATCCCTTTTTTCGTCACTCAGCCAAGTCGAAAAGACAGTCACCCTCCATGGACGTTCAGCCACTTGCATTGTCGAACCCAAAGTCGCCGACATACTGATTCAATTGGTAGATGAAGCGCCAGGGTGCATGATTTCGCAAGCGCCGAGTGTGATCCTTCAGCAAAACCAGACTGCTGAAATCAACGATATCGTCCAACGTCCGATGGTGGTCGACGTGCAAAAAGAACTCGGCCAAATCAAGCCCGTCATCAACGTCGTTGACGAAGGCATCCGTCTACGTCTGCTGGCTCGATTGGTCCCCCAAGGCCCGGCCGAGGGCATGATCGAAGTGACAACTGAGTTTGTGAATCAACAGATCATGGAAGTCAAGTTGATCGAGGTCCTCGGGCTCCAAGAACAACCGACGATGCTGCAACACGCGGTCTGTTCAACAACCCAGGTCATGGTCAAGGAACGACTGGGCCAACAACAGCACTTGCTGATTGATCCCCACATCAAAAAGAGTGGTACGATCGAAGTTGAATCAACTTCGGTGCTTGGCAGACTGCCATTGGTTGGCAAGTCGTTCATATCAACCGAGTCTGTGTCCGTTCAGCAGCACCTGATCGTACTGGTCAAGCCAGCCTTGCTGTAGCTTCCGCTTTTGCTCCGCGATGGCTTAGGTTCCATAACGTCGTTCGCACTGCAGAAGACGAAGGCACTTTATTCAGCGACTGATTCGGCGCTCGGTTCATCTTCGTTGCGAATGGTTGCCCGAGGCTTCTCGTTAACCGTACCGGGAACCAGCCAGGGTCCTCTGCTGTGTTCTTTGATCAAACTGTTGAGTTCATCGGTATCGATGACTTCCAGCTCCAGAAGTCGCTGCGTAACGGCTTCGACAACTTCTCGCCGTTGTTCAAGGATTTCGCGGGTTTGCATCAGGGCGTCATCGACGATTCGATTGACCTCTTTATCGATCATCTTTGCCATGTCTTCGCTATACGTCGCTTGGAATCCTTCGATGCCGCCGGCTAAGAATGGTGAACGCGTACTGCGCCGAAAGTTGATCCGCCCCAGCCGGCTCATTCCATAATCCATCACCATACTGCGTGCGATCTCGGTACAGCGTTCCAGATCATTCTGTGCGCCGGTGCTGATGTCTTGAAAGATCATTTCTTCGGTCAGCGTACCGGCCAACAAGACTTTCATATTGCTTTCCAGTTCGCTCTTGGTCATCAAGTAGCGATCCGACTCAGGTCGTTGCATGGTGTATCCCAACGCGGCGAGGCCGCGCGGGATGATGCTAACTTTGTGGACAGGATCCGTATTCGGTAGGGCCGCGGCAACCAGCGCGTGCCCGGCTTCGTGATAGGCGACGCGAATCTTTTCGTCTTCGTTCATCACCCGGTTCTTTTTCTCCAGCCCGGCCGTGACTCGTTCAACCGCCTCGTTGAACTCGGTCGTTCCTACAGCCTTCTTTTCACCGCGTGCCGCCAGCAACGCGGCTTCGTTGACCAAATTTGAAAGATCAGCCCCAACGAATCCGGGTGTGATCATCGCAACCTGTTTCAAGTCAACATCCTCGTCCAGACGAACCGCCTTTGCATGAACTCGCAAAATTGCTTCGCGACCGGCCACATCGGGTCGATCAACGAGTACGTGGCGGTCAAATCGGCCGGGTCGAAGTAGCGCTGGGTCCAATGTCTCCGGACGGTTTGTCGCCGCAATGACGATCACACCATTGTTGGAATCGAAGCCATCCATTTCGACCAGCAGCGCGTTCAGGGTTTGTTCTCGCTCGTCATGCCCGCCAACGGTCGAACCACTTCGGCTCTTTCCGAGCGCATCCAATTCATCGATGAAGATGATGCAAGGTGCGCGGCTAGTCGCTTGCTGAAACATATCTCGGACACGAGCCGCGCCGACGCCGACATACATTTCGACAAAATCGCTGCCCGATAAGCTGAAAAATGGAACGCCCGCTTCCCCGGCAATCGCTTTCGCCAACAATGTTTTGCCGGTACCTGGAGGTCCGACCAACAAGACTCCTTTTGGTATCCGTCCACCCAGAGCGTGATATTTTTCGCTGTTCTTCAAGAAGTTGACCACTTCACGAACTTCTTCAACCGCTTCGTCGATCCCGGCAGCGTCTTCAAACGACAACGGGAGTTCCTCTTGACCATACAGCTTGCCTCGGCTGCGTGAAAATGACATCGGCGATCCGACACCGCCAATGCGGCGCAGCATTAAGAAGCCCAAAAAAACCAAGATCATGATCATCAACAACTGCGGCCAATGATCTTGCAACAACCGACTGGGACGATCGTTGTCCCAGGCGACGCCCGACGCATCCAGAGCTTGGTTGAGTTCTTCGTTGCGGGCCTGATTGTTGATATCGCGGACGGTTCGAAATTGCTTTTGTGTTGGCTTCGATGACGAGTCGTTGCCATCGGGGCCGAGAGACCGGAACATCACCGATCCCGTGATCAGGCCTTCCGAGACGCGAATCTCGTTCAACTGGCTAAACTCCACCATGTTGCTTGGATTATCCATCGACTTGACAACGATCTTCGGCACTTCCGACGTTGCGGATTCATCCGCAGACTGATCGCTCGTTGGGGTCGCATCGGAGGCTGCGTTGTAATCTGCCGTTTTACGAAGCAGCGTGATCAGATCTTCGTAGCGCATCGGTGTATCGGAACGCCCGAATAGAAAGGCGATCAGCATCACGCCGGAGACGAATGCGACTAGCACCAGCCAAACGTTATTGCCACGGGCGTCCGGATTGCTTTGCTTTTGCGGGTTCTCTTTGCTCATCTTGCCTTCAAATGGATTTTTTGCAGTCGATACGTGGCGACGGAAAAGCGTCCAGCCCCAATAGCCAGAGCCCTTTTCTGCAATCTGCTGTTTGCGGAACAGTCCCTAGTGTTATTGTGAATGCTTTGGTTGACCACTGGGATCGACAATCAGGGTCCCAGACAACCAAACTACTGATACGGTCGTAACGGTGGTTTGGATCATTTGCCAACCTAGCAGGCCACCCCACACAACTTGTCACGATGGGAATACAATTTCCCCATGAATCGACCTGAAAACGAGGCTGAAAGCGGCCGATCCGAGTGCCGGCGAATCGCCGTGCTAGGTGCCACGGGCAGCATTGGAACGGCAACCATCGATGTCCTACAGAATCTGAACCAGGTCGATGAAGAAGTCGGCTGGCATTTATGGGCCGCCTCTGGGCACTCTCGCGTCAAAGAATTGGTCGATTTGGTTGGAAAGTGTGACCCATTGCCTGATCAACTGATTGTCTCGAATCCCCAATCCGACCGGACTGCGGCAGCCAACTCTGGAATTCACGTCAACGTTGGTCCCGACGCGCTGATTGCCGCTGCCCAGGATGACCACGTTGATACGGTGGTTGCAGCCATCGTTGGACGCGCCGGAGTCGAAAGTACTTTGGCGGCAATTGAGGCCGAAAAACGGGTTGCCTTGGCGAACAAGGAGACATTGGTGGTCGCGGGTTCGATTGTCGAACAGATGATGGAGGACAGTGAAGCCGAGCTGTTGCCTGTTGACAGCGAACATTCGGCGATTTTTCAATGCATCGAGTCCTCCTTCTCGGTACCCAAAAAGCTGATCCTGACGGCCAGCGGCGGCCCCTTCCGATCATGGACTCTTGAACAGATGCGAGATGCCAGCCCGGAATCGGCACTTGAGCATCCGACCTGGCAAATGGGCAAGAAGATCTCGATTGATTCAGCGACCATGATGAACAAAGCGCTGGAGATCATCGAAGCCCGTTGGCTGTTCGGCCTGCCGGCGGAGCAAATCGAGGTTGTCGTCCATCCACAGTCGATCGTCCATTCGATGGTAGAATTCGACGACGGATCGGTCACAGCACAGTTGAGCCCCCCTGACATGCGGATGCCTATTCAGTATGCGTTGACGTACCCCTATCGGCTCCCCTGTCCGGCTCCGACCCTGGACCGGAGCCAGACTTGGAATTTGTCCTTTGAACCAGCCGATGACGAGCGTTTTCCCGCTTTGCGGCTTGGTTTTGACGTGGCGGCAGCCGGCGGAACGGCCGGGGCGGTGCTAAATGCGGCGAACGAGGAAGCGGTCGGTCTGTTCCTAGACGGGGAAATTCGGTTTACTGACATTGTGATCGGTTGCCGAGACGTGTTGGAAAACCACGAGTTCGAGTCCCAGCCGACTCTGAACAGACTACTGGAACTTGACGTCTGGTCCCGGTGTGAGTTACGCCGCCGGTTCAATATCACTTAGCTCGAAAAAGCACCCACACACATGTTGATTGACTCGATCGCAGCCACCCTTTTGTTGGCCGCCGATGAACCAGGTTTTCTGGAATCGTTGCTAGCCAATATTGGCGTTTGGACAAAAGTTGCCCTGGGCATTGGCTTTGTCATCTTCGTCCATGAACTTGGTCACTTTGTCGCTGCCAAGACATTTGGCGTGAAGTGTGAAAAGTTCTATGTCGGTTTTGATCCACCCATCCGCATTGGTCCGATCAAGTTCCCGCGCACACTTGGAAAATTCACCTACGGCGAAACCGAGTATGGCATCGGCATCATTCCGCTTGGTGGCTACGTCAAAATGCTCGGGCAAGACGACGACCCACGCAAGTTAGAAGAGGAGAACGAGCGAATTCGCGTCGAAACGGGTGACGAAGAAGCCGAAGCACAGCTCGACCCACGCAGCTATCCGGCACAGCCCGTCTGGCAACGAATGATCATTATCAGTGCCGGTGTGTTCATGAATGTGATCACCGGAGTAATTTTTGCTGCCATCGCATTTGGCTATGGCGTCACCTACACGCCGGCCGTCGTGGGCTCGGTGACTCCCGGTGGACCGGCTTGGAAGGCTGGTGTACAGCCAGGCGGTCAAGTCGTGGCCGTGGCTGACTACAAATCTGAAAACATGCACTTTCGGAATATGCAATCGGAAGTCTTTCACGCCGGATTGGACAAGCCAGAAGATCCGCTGTCCGTTTCTATCCGATACCCCGACGGGACTCGACAGTACAGCCTATTCACTCAGCCAAGACCGGATGAACCGATCCTTCGCTTGATCGGGGTCGCAAATCCGAAATCGACCACGTTGGGCGAGACCTCGTTCGCGGCACCCAACAGTGTGGCCGCGAGCGTACTGACTGAGCAAGATGCTGGCGCAACGATCATTGCCTTCGACGGGAATGCGATTGATCCAGACGCGATGGCTCCCGCGACTCAGCTGATCGACCATTTGTACAGCAATCCCTCCGCGCCCATTGCGTTAACGCTGCGAAGAACCGACGGCACCGAACAGCAGGTCGTCATACCGCCACAGCCGGCCAAGTCGCTCGGATTGCGATTTGGCATTGGCCCGATCGTTGCCTTGGTCAAAGACGGTCCGGCCGAACAGGCTGGCATGGAAGTTGGTGATCAAATTGTTCGTGTGGGCGACAACACATCGCCCGATGCATTTGGTTTGGCGACCGAGTTGGTGGGCGCCACCGAAACGGTCACCATGACGGTCCGACGAGGCGAAGAAGAAATCGATTTGTCGATTCATCCCGTTGAACGGATTGCAGACTGTGCCTCCTACCGATGGAATCAATGGCGAATTTGCCATCGATTCCGTCGGCTTTGCCTTCCAACCGTTGACTGTGATCACGGACGTCACTGCACCCGCTGCCGACGAACCACTGCAGAGCGGCGATACGGTCAAGGAAGTGACTCTGATTTCGCCGGAGCAGGAAGAGTGGAAGTCTGATCCGCGACTTGCCTTCTGGATGGAGGAATTGCGGAAGGGTTGGACCTTCGATGCAAACTCAACTCTCAGTCGATTAAACGACATTGTCCAGCTATTGCCGGTCGGAACCGAGTTTCAAGTTCATGCGATTCGAGCGCCTGAGGGTCGAGTGATCACATCGAAAGTGGCCGTCACTCAGGACGATCGTTTTGCCTTCGAGCGCGGCATCGGCTTCACTGCGACGCAAGCCGTTCAGACTGCCGATTCTGTTTCCGACGCATTTGTATTGGGAATTGAAGAAGGCAAGATGCGTTTTCAGGAGGTGTTGCGATTTCTAGCCAGCATACCGAAAGGACGCATCAAGTTGAGGCATGTTGGTGGTCCACTGGCGATTGTCGGATTGGCAAAGAGTGAGGCGGAAAAAGGAATCTCGAAACAATTGATGTTCTTGACCTTTCTAAGCATGAATCTGGCGATCCTAAACTTCCTGCCGATTCCTGCGCTCGACGGCGGACACATGGTGTTCCTGTTTTATGAGTTGATTGCCGGCAAGAGGGCAAATGAACAACTTGAATTTCGTCTTACCGTCGCCGGTTTGCTAACGCTGCTAACGCTGATGGTGGTCGTATTTGCCAACGACATCATGCGCGCCATGGGGTAACCAAAGATCGGCGTAGGGAAGACCGATTGGTTTTGGTGTTCCCTCCCCCGATCATTTCCAGACTCCCGCCAACGTCTACTCTTGTCCCATCAACTCGCTGGCTTTTTGAACCAATCCGATGAACTCGGTCCGTAAGCCACTTTCATCCTCTCCTTTGGCGCCCTCGGCCACTCGACGAACATCGCTTAGCGTCCACGTCCCTTTGTACTCGCTGCGACGCAACTGCATTCCGAATCCAGCCACGGCGACGGTAAACCGAACGTCTTCGTCAGCATCGTTGAACGCGCCTCCAGCATCGATCACCGGGAATTCAACTAGAGTGCTGTCGTCTCCGTCGGGTGCTTTGTATCGCAATTTCAGCGTCATCATCTCGTCGCTGTCAGCCGCATCGGTTGGCTCTGGTTTGGATTGGTACTTCAGCTCGTCTGCTTTCGGACGACTTTCGTCCGCTTCCACTCCAACCGGCACGATCTCGTAGAGTGCAGTCACAGCGTGGCCAGCGCCGATTTCTCCAGCGTCCTTCTTATCGTCGTTGAAATCTTCTTTGGCCAAAACTCGATTTTCGTACCCGATCAATCGATAGGATGAAACCTTGTTCGGATTGAATTCAATCTGCAGTTTCACATCCTTAGCGATCGTCACTAACGTACTATTGGTCTGGTTGACCAAGACCTTGCGTGCCTCTTTCTGGTTGTCGATGAAGGCATAGTTGCCGTTGCCACGACCACTGATCTGCTCCAACATCGAATCGTTATGGTTTCCCATGCCGAACGCTAGGACTGACAGAAAGATTCCGCCTTTGGCTTCTTGTTCGACCATTCGAACCAGGGCATCGGTGCCGGTCGTCCCAACATTGAAATCGCCGTCGGTACACAAGATCACTCGATTCACACCACCTTCGATGAAGTTGTCGCGAGCGGTCTGATAAGCCAATGCGATGCCCGCACCACCGTTGGTGCTGCCACCGGCATTCAGCTGAGTCAGTGCCTTACGGATTTTGCCTTTCTTCTTTGCAGGTGTCGAATCGAGCACCAAGCCGGCGGAACCGGCGTAGACGGTGATCGCGACTCGGTCCTGTTTGCCCAACTGATTCAGCAGCATTTGCATACCTTCGATGACCAAAGGCAACTTGTTGGGTGCATTCATTGAACCACTGGTGTCCAACAGGAAGACAAGATTGCACTGCGGCCGTTCCTTGTTCTCGATCACTTTGCCCTTCAGCGCGATGCGTGCCAGGCGGTGTTCCTTGTTCCAAGGACAGGAGGTCACCAGGGTGTGAGTCGTGAAAGGATGCTTGTCGTCCGCTGTCGGTGCTTGGTAGTCGTAATCGAAGTAATTGATCAGCTCTTCGATCCGAACAGCATCGGGGCGAGGCAGTTGATTAGCGCGGGTCAAAAAATCGCGAGTCTTGCTGTAGCTGGCGGTATCGACATCGACCGAAAACGTACTCACCGCATGCTCAGCGACACGCTGGAAAGGGTTATCGGTGATCGGCTCGAAGTTGTCGCCCGGCCGGCCAGGGCCAATGCCATCGGCATCTGCCTCGCCAAACAGCTCTGGCCCCTGCACCAGTGACGGCACACGGTTAAGCATACGACCGGGAATAACTCGTGATCTAGCTGCCTGCTTTATCACTCGCTGCCCTTCGAATGTGAACGTATCGACGTTGGATTCCGGAACCGGTTGATCGATAGCTTCCGACTCATTCGCATCCACACTGATAGCTGCAGACCGTTCTAAACGATTCTTAATACGGACCTTAGATTCGTCTAGGGCTCTACCACCCAGCATCTCCCTACTGGCACGAGTTGGTTCGTTGGCCGCAGCCGACGGTGTCAGGGCTGGTGCCGACTGGGCCAAGGCTGGTGCCGCCAGCGACTTGGGTTGAGACCTGGCTTGAGATCTGGCACCTGCCGCCCCGGCTGCGTTTTGTTTCCGTTTCGACTCGCTCTGCGCGATTTCCAAGTTCTCGTTCCGCCTGAAACTGTCAGACGGCTGTCCCGAAACTCGGCCACGAGCGGAAACTTCGACTGGAGCTTGCCGACTTGCTCTGCCGCTGTAAACACGTGGGGCAAGGGCTGAATTGTCCAATTCGGCTTCCTCCCAATCAATATTCGGCTGATTGCCAACAATGACATCATCGATCGACATCGATCGGTCAGACACATCCAACGCTGTATTCTTCGCCGACTCTTTGCCGTATTTTCTAAGTTCCTGTTCCGTAGCGACGTTAATCGCGTCAGTATCAGCCTGTCCCAGCACCATTTCGTGGCTACGGTTCATCAGCATCGGACCGCCAATCAATGCCAGCAGCGACGCCGCGGTAGCCAAAGCAATCAACGGAGTTCGCCAAGATCGCGCGGGTGCCGGCGCCAGAGTCGCTCCATTGGCCGAAACTTCACCGGTGACAATCGCCTGGCGGCGTTCGTCTTCTAGCGTCTGAGTCGATTCGGCGGCGAATAGTCTTTCCAGCTTTCCTGTCACACTGCGAGCTTCCTTCACCGCAGCCACTAACTCGGCATCCCGTGCCAGTTCCAACTCAAAAGCATTCCGTTCATCTTCAGACAGTTCGTCCAAGATGTAGGCGGTAATGCGGGGGTCGTTCCAGATGGAATCAGACATTGTATTTCTCAAAATCATGAGTGGTAATTTTTGTAGCAGCGCTAGCTAACAGCTAGAGTGTCACGCAGGTTCTTGACCGCTTCGTGCAGGTGAAAACCAACATTGCTGACGGTCAGCCCAGTGACCTGCGCGATCTCGCGATAACTCAGTCCAGCTTGCAGCCTCAGACGCACGACCTCTTGCTGTCGCGGCGATAACTTGCCGACCAGAGTACTAAGCATCACCTTGTCTTCGGCGTCGCTGGCGACTTCCGAGGCATCAGGGTTTGGATCGGCTACACTGACGGTTTGCGCATCGATGGGCGTCGAGTGGTTCGTTCGTTGCATGTCGATGACTCGGCTTCGGCAAACAGAGAATAGCCAAGCTGAAACGCGGGATTCGATTTTTGCCGGATCCTCGCGACACAGCCGCAGAAACGTTTCCTGCACCGCGTCTTGCGCCCTGCCAGTCTCCGTTCAACATCCGAGACGCATAAGCCAGCAGCGGCCGTTCGTAGCGGTTGACAAGACAACCGATCGAATCGGCCGGCCAGCGGGAAGCGGACTCAGTCATCTTTGGTCGCAGACAAGGTGAAAAACGTGGTTCTACCGAGGAAACGAGGATGTGCGGCTTTTGTTAGGAAGAAATCCTGCGAATTTCGATGAGCCAATCCTGCGGCTTAGAGTTCGTGCGGTTTTCAAGTCGTTTTACACCAAGTACCTGCGGTACTCTCCTTGGGGAGAGTCCAGCGTAAGCGAGGAGAGGGGTTTTGGACACGGCCCCGCACCGGCCGTTCAAAGGTCCGACCCTCCCCAAGCAGACTTTCCGGCTTTTGAGTTCTCAATGAGTTGTGATTTGATTTCACTCTCCCTCGGGAGTGTCGAGCCTTTGCGAGGAGAGGGGGTTGGGCAGATCCTCACCTCGCCTTAGCCTCGAGCCTCCTTAAAAAAAGGAGGGTGATGAAAAGCCGGAAAGTCCCCAAGGAGGGTAAATAGAAACGGACGACTTGCTGGGAAGAGAGGTGTCTACGCGACCTCATTCGACCCCAAAACGGTGGACGGTCACGTCCTGAAACCTCTGGCCGGGCCGCAACAGGGTGGTCGGGAAAGATTCAACATTCGGTGTATTCGGAAACCGCTGCGTTTCTAAACAGAACGCTTCGTGACCACCGTAGCCGTTCGACCGCTCGTTACCGGGCAAATGGTTGGCCGTGTACAACTGCATTCCGGGCTGCGTCGTCTCTACCTCCATGAATCGTCCTGATTCAGGATCAACGACTCGCCCAGCAGGACGTAGTTTGCCAACCTCGCCGCGGACCACGTAACAATGATCGTATCCTTTCGTCGCGGGCAACTGTTCAATTCGATCCCCCAACCGTGTCGCTAGCTGGAAGTCCAAGGGCGTTCCCGTGATGTCGTTCAGTTTGCCGGTCGGAATGATGTCGTCATCGACGTCCAAATACTGATCTGCTTCGATCGTTGCAATATGATTGATGCGGTACCGCGACCAGCCCCGCCAAGATTCCAATAGCTGTGGTTGCACAAACTGACATGCGTCGGGGCATCGCTTTCAGCGGTAAACACCATTGTCAATTCATTGGCGTCATTCCAGAAGTAATCGACCGTCGCCGTGACAGTACCCGGGTATCCCTCCTGGCCATCCGGACTGACCAATCGAAAGCGAACCCCGACGCCGTCAGCGGTCTCAATCGTTTCACCGGTCCAGTACTGATAGGTAAAGTTTGTCTCTCCACCATGGATGTGGTGGTCGCCAAGGTTCGCGGTCAGCTTGTATTCTTCACCGTCAATCTTGAACTTGGCTCCACCAATGCGATTGCAATAGCGGCCGACCGTGCTGCCGAAATAGGGATGACCCTCCAGATACGGCTGCAGCGAGTCAAAAGTCAGATTTACATTGGCCCTGTTTCCGTCCCGATCGGGGACATTGACATCCAACAGCGACGCACCCCAGTTCATCACCGACACGGAGTTTCCGGCCGAATTGGTTAGTGTGAATTTGGTTACCACCTGACCGTCAGACGTCTTTCCGAAAGGTTCTTGTTTGATACTCATCTTTGGCGGTGCGGCGCTCGCGAGGGCAATGAAGGATGCGACTGTCAAAAACAGCGTTGCACGGTAAAATTGTTCGAGCATGATGACGCTTTCTCGCTGAATTTGGAACCGGATACGGAATCAACGGGTAGCTACCACCGCGGGCCTGGCGTTAATCGCCGACCGAGCGCAGCTGATCGACCATGACAACTTCCCTAGCCTTACGACCGCTGACCCTCGGCAACGTTGCCATCGGGTTCCCTATCGTACAGGCAGCGTTATCTGGATACAGCGATTTGCCGATGCGGGTGATCGCCCGGAAACATGGAGCCAGCTACACGGTTTGCGAGGTGATGCTGGATCAGTTTCTATTGGCCTTGAGCAAACGGGAAAAGACAAAGCACTTCTTGGACATTCACGCTTGCGAGCGTCCCGTTGGCGGACAATTGATGGGCGCCGAGCCCGAGCAGTTCTCTCGCGGCGCAATGAAATTGGTCGAAGCAGGCTTTGACATCATCGATGTCAATTTTGGATGTCCGGTAAAGAAGGTCCTTGGCCGCTGCCGCGGCGGCTTTCATCTATCACAACCAAATGTTGCCATAGAAATCCTGCGTCGAACTCGGGACATCGTGCCTGATCAAATTCCAGTCACGGTAAAGATGCGACGCGGCATCGACGATTCGCAACAGTCAGAAGACAACTTCTATCAGATTCTTGAAGGCGCGATCGACGCCGGATTGGCTGCCGCCACCGTGCACGGTCGTACGGTCACGCAACGTTACGTTGGACCAAGTCGCTGGGAATTTTTGGCCGAGGTAAAGAGTCGCGTTCGAGATTCAATCAAGATCCTGGGTAGTGGCGACCTTTTCTCGGCGGAAGATTGCCTGCGGATGCTGGAACAAACTGGAGTCGATGGCGTTACAGTCGCCCGGGGCGCGATCGGCAATCCTTGGATCTTTCAGCAAGCCAGGGCGCTGGCCGCAGGAGAACGATTGCCAGCCCCACCAACTTTGCATCAACAAGCTGCGGTGATGCGAGAACATTTCGCGTTATGCGAGTTGACGTATTCGCCCGAGCGCGCACCGTTGCTGATGCGCAAATTCTGTATCAAGTATTCTCAGTCACACCCGGATTTCGAGCAGATTCGATTGGCGATTACCAAGATCCGTACGCGCGATGAATTCGAGGAAATCCTCGCAGAGTACTACGGGAAAGATGGACCCGGACGGTACGTGCCAAGAGAAGTCCACGGCAGCCAGGAGGAATGTTGACGCGAGAGAGACCGAAATCGCGCTGGCAGCGCGGCGTTGCCAGCATTGCCCTGAAATCATTGCCCTGCTCAGTATCGATCCAGCCGCTGGTAAACTTTTCGTACGACTTTCTGTTCTTCACTGGAATTCAGGCTCGGTTTCTCGGCACCCTTTATGTTCAGAATCTGGGCCGCTTCTAAAAGATTGCCGTCAGCCGATTTCACCGCTTCGTTCGACTTCCTTGTATTGATCCAGCCGGCGGTACAACGTCCGTGCTCCGATGTCTAACGTCTCGGCAGCTTTATCACGATTATCGTTGCAGATCTTCAAGGTTTCTTCGATTGCCCAGCGCTCGATCACACCCAACGGCAGGCCGATCAAATCGGAGTTTCCGCCAAGCTGGGGAACAAACGTTTCGGTAGCGTCTGAGTCGGCTAGATTGTCGGATGTCTCCAACAATTCAGGTGGCAAATCATCGACATCAAGGGTGCCATCGGTGTCCAGAACTACCATCGTTTCGACAAAGTTTCGCAGCTCGCGAACATTACCAGGCCAGCTGTAGCCAAAAAATCGCTTGGTAACGGCAGGCGAGAAATGCGCCGTAGGTTTGTCGTGGCGTTTTAGAAAATATTTTCGGAAATGATCCATCAGTGGAACGATATCTTCATTCCGCTCTCGTAGCGGCGGTACTTCGATGGTGACAACCTTTAGCCGATGATACAAATCATTTCGAAACGTGCCGGCATCGATCATGTCCTGCAGCGGACGATTGGTGGCAGAGATCAAGCGAACGTTAACTTTCATTGACTTGTTGTCGCCGACGCGCGTGATCTTGTTTTCTTCCAAAACCCGTAACAGCTTGATCTGTGTACTCATTGGCATGTCGCCAACTTCATCCAAGAATAGCGTCCCGCCATTGGCATACTGAAACGCACCTTCACGATCCGAGACCGCATCGGTAAACGATCCTTTGACATGGCCAAACAGTTCACTTTCGACCAGATTTTCAGCAATCGCTCCGGTATTCATCGCCACGATTCGCTTGTTGCGCCGTGGGCTGTTTTGATGAATCGCCTGCGCGATCACTTCTTTCCCGGTTCCGTTTTCACCAGTGATCAACACGGTCGCATCGGTCGCCGCAATTCTTCGCACGCGATCAATCACCGTTTGCATCTTCTTGCTGGCGTAAATGATTCCTTCGAAGCCGAACTTTTCATCCAAGCGTTGGCGTAGTTCGGTGTTCTGACGCTTAGCGCGACGGCTTGGGCAGCCTTTTCCGCGATTGCACGAACACGGTTGGGCGTGATCGGTTTTTCTAGGAAGTTGAATGCGCCCTGCTGCATGGCTTCAACAGCCAGTGGCACAGTCGCGTGTCCTGTGACCATCACGACTTCGCAGTCTGGCAACCGCTCTCGGGCCAGCTTCAGGATTTTCATCCCATCAACATCATTCATTACCATATCGGTAATGATACATCATAAGTTTCGCGTTCGATCAGCTTTGCGGCATCAGGACCACTCGTTGCGACTTCGCACTCGTAGCCGACCTTTTCCAAACTCTCGGTCATCGCATGGGCGTGAGCGGCCTCGTTATCGACGACCAGCAACTTCATATCGGCGGGATCAAAAGCATCGTTTTGGACGGCCGTTCTGTTCGCTGGAATTCTGTGCTTCGCTGTCGGACATCATGTTGACTGCGCGAGGTGGCGGTTCTTAAGAATGTTGAAGGGGCTAGATGGTCGGCTAGTCGATCGGCTATCCATTCTTAATGGACTTGCTGTCCGCGCCAATGCGGCATCCATGGCTAACCAGGAAATAGCGGTCCCGCGGAACCTGCGGCCTCAGCAAGCTGCACTATGATCTGGCGTACAAACTTTGCAGCGATTCGACTTCCAATTCGACTTCGCGAGTCGCTTTCATCGCACGAACCGCCGCTTCGGCGGCCGCCAAAGTCGTGATGCATGGCACACCATGTTGCACGGCCGCAGCACGAATCCGGCCCTCGTCCGTTCGGGCACCTTTGCCGCTGGGGGTGTTCAGGATCAATTGCACGTCGTCGTTCTTCAGGTAGTCAATCAAGTTCGGATGACCTTCAGCGATCTTCTTGACGGTCGTAACTTCGACGCCGCCCGCTTTCAATCGTTCGGCCGTTCCCGACGTCGCCAACAATTCGAAACCCGAGCGATCGGAGTTCGTTACCGAGTTGCATCGACCGCATCTTTGTGGCGGGCCGACAGGCTGATGAAATATTCTTCCCGAAGTCGGCAACACCGAACCAGCGGCAATCTGGCTCTTCGCAAACGCCAGGGAGAACTTGTCGCTGATCCCCATCACTTCGCCGGTGCTTCGCATCTCCGGCCCCAGCACGATGTCCACGCCAGCAAACTTGCGGAATGGAAACACGCTCTCTTTGATCGACACGTGACGTGGGAATTACTTCTTTGGTCACGCCCAAGTTCCCTCAGCTTCATACCAGTCATCACTTTGGTCGCGATATTGGCAACCGGTACGCCGGTAGCCTTGGCAACAAACGGAGCCGTTCGACTAGCCCGCGGATTGACTTCCAGCACGTACAAAGCCGGACCGTCCTCTTCCTGCTTGACCGCGAATTGAATGTTCATCAATCCGATCACATTCAATTTCATCGCCAGCTTACTGGTCGCCTCGCGAATTTCTTGCAGCACCGGTTGCGTCAGACTGAAGGGCGGAATCGCACAAGCCGAATCGCCCGAGTGCACTCCCGCTTCTTCGATGTGCTCCATGATGCCCATGATCACACAGTCAGTACCGTCGGCGATCGCATCAACATCGACTTCGGTGGCGTCTTCCAAGAAATCGATCGATCAATACGGGTTGACCGTCGGCAACCACGAATGCTTCTGCCACGTAGCGTTCGAATTGGGCCTGGTCATAGCAGATTTCCATCGCCCGGCCGCCGAGCACGAAACTGGGGCGAACCAGTGCCGGGAAGCCGATCGTTTTGCCTTCGCGTCTGGCTTCGTCCATCGTGCGGGCAATCCCACTGGGCGGTTGACGCAGACCGAGTTCGTTGATCAAACGCTGAAATAGTTCTCGATCCTCCGCCGTTTCAATCGTATCGACGCTCGTGCCAATGATCGGCACACCCGCCTCCGTCAGTCCACGAGCCAAGTTCAATGGTGTTTGACCACCGAACTGGACGATCACGCCATCGGGTTCAATCGCGTCGCAAATATTCAACACATCTTCGATCGTTAGCGGTTCAAAAAACAGCATGTCAGAGGTGTCATAATCGGTGCTGACCGTTTCCGGATTGCTGTTGACCATCACACTTTCGATGCCGATCTCGCGGAGTGCAAAACTGGCGTGACAGCAGCAATAGTCGAATTCGATTCCCTGGCCGATACGGTTCGGGCCACCCCCCAAAATCACGATTCGCTGCTTGTCACTCTTGGGCGGCAGTTCGTCCTCGACTTCGTAGGTGCTGTAGTAATACGGAGTGTACGCCTCGAATTCGGCAGCACAGGTATCGACGCTCTTGAACACCGGTCGCACATCCAATTCGATGCGCTTCGACGCGGACTTTGGTTTCTGTTGTACTGGTGATCGCTGCGATTTGGCGGTCCGAGAAACCATGCCGCTTGGCTCTCCACATGTCGTCACGACTACCATTCTTCCAGCGGCCCCAATTCGCGACAAACGCTGTTCCTCTTCAACGATCTGCAACATATGATCCAAGAACCAAACGTCAATATTGGTTAGCGCGAAGATTTCCTCGATCGACATCGCCGCTTTCATGGCATATCGGATGTAGAAGATCCGTTCAGCTCCGGGCGTGCCTAGCTTGGCCTTGATTTCGTCCAGATCGGGCTGCAGTTCTGTGCCCCACAGATCGCGACTGTCACTGCCCAGACCGAAGGCCCCGACTTCCAATCCCCGCATCGCTTTTTGCAATGATTCGCGAAACGTTCGACCGATCGCCATCGTTTCACCGACGCTTTTCATCTGCGTCGTCAGGGTCGCATCGGCTTCGGGAAACTTTTCAAAAGCGAACCGCGGCATCTTCGTGACGACATAGTCGATCGTAGGTTCGAAACAGGCCTTGGTCTTCTTCGTGATATCGTTGGGCAACTCCCACAGCAGATAGCCAACCGCCAATTTGGCGGCGATCTTTGCGATCGGAAATCCAGTCGCTTTGCTCGCCAGCGCGCTGGAACGACTGACGCGGGGATTCATCTCGATCACGATCATACGACCGGTGGTTGGCTCGATCGCAAACTGAATGTTGCTTCCACCAGTTTCGACGCCAATTTCGCGAATGACTGCCAAGGAAGCATCGCGCATCCGCTGGTATTCTTTGTCGGTCAAAGTTTGCGCCGGCGCGACGGTAATCGAATCGCCCGTATGGACGCCCATCGCGTCAAAATTTTCGATGCTGCAGATGATGACCACGTTGTCGTCAACATCCCGCATCACCTCCATTTCGTATTCTTTCCAGCCAATGATCGACTCTTCGATCAAGACTTCGGTGACCGGCGACTGGTCCAGTCCGTTCTGGACCAACGAGTCAAACTCATCCTTGTTGTAGGCGATGGCCGAACCGCTGCCGCCCATCGTAAAGCTGGGCCGGACGACAGCGGGAAGCCCACTTGGGCTAACGCCTCGCGGGCATCGGCCAACGTACTGGACCGTGAAGCCTTTGCAAACATCCAGGCCGATCTATTCCATCGCCGTTTTGAATTGGTCCCGTTCTTCGGCCTTCGCGATCACTTTGGCGTTGGCGCCGATCATTTCGACACCGTATTTTTCAAGTACACCGTTGGCTTCCAAATCCATCGCACAGTTCAGTCCGGTCTGACCGCCCAGTGTCGGCAAGCAGAGCATCGGGCGCTCTTTGGCGATGATCTTTTCGATCATCTGCCATGTCAGTGGTTCGATATAGGTGCTATCGGCCGTGCCGGGATCGGTCATGATCGTCGCCGGATTGCTGTTGACCAAAACGACCTCGTAGCCCTCTTCGCGAAGCGCTTTACAGGCCTGGGTGCCGGAGTAGTCAAATTCGCAGGCTTGGCCAATGACAATCGGGCCGCTGCCGATGATCAGAATCTTCTTGATGTCGTCGCGACGTGGCACGTGTGTTTTTCCAGGATAAATGCAGGCGAAATTGGTTTCATGGCCAAGAATGGCGACACTTCAGTGCAAAGAGCGTCCCTGTCCAAATTGCCGCAAAGAATAGCAAATTATTAGGGCCGGACGTAGAGGAGCCATCGGAACCGGCAAATCGCTCGACTCCCGCCTTAGCGACCCGACCCGGTGGCGAATTATCTGGAGCTGAACCGCCCTTGGACAATGAAGAGATGAGCCGTCTTCGAATCCATCCCTGAATCTCGATCTGGTCAATCACTCATGGTTAATCAAGATTGAGCAGGTAGCCTCACAGCGTTTCCGCGTCAATTCGCAGGCCGGAGAATTCCGTTTGTATTGCGAGTTGCATTCCCGTGATCAAGCTGTCCCGGCCGAACGCAACTCTGAGGCAAGATCACGGCAACAGAATTGCTGCAACGCTTCTTGGATTTCGGCGTCAACTTGTTCTGCTGACTGGTCCGCATTGATGACGGCGGTTGCGGGACTGCTTTGCGGCAGCTGTTCCAAAAACGCCTGGCGAACGGATTCCATGTAGTCGACGCCGCGTTGTTCCATTCGATCGGCTGGTCGTTTCATCCGCTTGATCGCTTCTGTTGCCGGCATGTCCAACAAGATCGTTAGCTCGGGCTCGATCCCATCGTTGGCCAAGCGACCGATTTCCCAAAGTGTCTCGCGGCCGACACATTGCCACCGATGCTTTGGTAAACGACGGTTGACAACAGGAAGCGATCCGAGATCACCGTCTGTCTCCCGCCAGATGCCGGTCGAATCATCGCATTCGATCATCTCGCACCGACTGGCCATGAATAACATTGCCTCGGTACGGCGATGCATTTCCAGATCGCTATCCAATAGCAAAGCTCGCAACCGCGAACCAATCTCGCTGGTTCCTGGATCACGTACGCACAACACATCGTGACCGTGCTCGGACAGATGAGCCGACAGCCGATTCGATCTGAGTCGATTTGCCAACTCCATCGATCCCGTCCAGCATGATGAAACTCGCTTGTTTATTTGGCGTCATTGGTCATTAGCGCTGCCCAGTGCTGTATCGATCAGGGTGCACCGACCGGTGGCGAGTGTGTGTACTCGATGATCTCCCAGCCTTCGCTACCGTTCTGTAGTCGCAGTTGCAAACGTCGCGCGCCATTTACGCCTTGCATTCCGCCAGTTCGCTGGCTGACAACGAATCTGACATTCAAATCAACGTCCGCTTCCTGCGGAAACGTACCTTCGATCAATTCGATCTCGCGGATCTTAGTGACCCGCGCATCGTCAAAAACATAAGTCCCCAGTTCGGTTTGTGCCTGAGCCCGTGTCGCCGGATCCGCGATCAATCGCAGCACACGATCGTGGTCGTTGTTCTTGACTGCATCAGCGGTCTCATAAATCAGCGCCTCAATCTGCTCTCGATCCGTCACCCAGTCGACTAGCGATGACCCAAGCGACAGGAATCAATGCGGCGACGATCAGCCCGCAGAGCCCCACCGCTTTCGTGCCCGTTTGCAGCCAACCATAGATCAGTCCAACCGCCAAGACGCCTAGCATTAGCGAAAGTATCAAAGGCTGTTCGGCTAACAGGGTTTGCATGTCGCTAGGCTGGGCGGTGGTTCATTTCGATGGCGTTATCGCGTGGGGAACAACGGACCGCCGTATTGTGCGGTATCACCCAGCATCTCTTCGATCCGCAACAATTGATTGTACTTTGCCATCCGGTCGCTGCGGCTCGCCGAACCGGTTTTGATCTGTCCGGTCGACATTGCCACGGCCAAGATCGGCGATCGTCGAATCCTCGGTTTCGCCACTTCGATGACTGGTAACCGAGGTGTAGTTGTTTCGATGCCGCCAATTGGATCGCGTCGATCGTTTCGGTCAAGGTTCCGATCTGATTGACCTTGATCAGAATGCTGTTTGCCGATCCCTTCGTCGATGCCGCGTTGCAGTCGCTCGACATTGGTCACGAACAAGTCGTCGCCGACCAACTGAACCTTGTCGCCCATTTTGTCAGTCAACTTTTTCCAGCTTCCCAGTCATCCTCGGCACACCCATCTTCGATACTGCAGATCGGGTACTTGTTCGCACCAGTCCGCCAAGAAATCGACCATCTCGTCGCCGGAAAGTTGCTTTCCGTCGATCGAGTACTTGCCGGTTCCGCTGTCGTAGAACTCGGTCGATGCCGCATCCAGGGCGATCCAAATCTGTTCGCCCGCTTTGTAGCCGGCCTGATCGATCGCTTGCATGATCACGTCCAGCGCTTCCTGGTTGCTCTTCAAGTCCGGTGCGAAACCCCCTTCGTCGCCGACGGCCGTGTTGTATCCCTTGTCCGATAAGCACCTTCTTCAGGTTGTGAAAGATCTCGGTTCCGGCCCGCAGGCATCGCTGAATCGTTCGAAGCCGAGCGGCATGACCATGAACTCTTGGACATCGACGGAGTTGTCGGCATGCTCGCCACCATTGATGATGTTCATCATCGGAGCGGGCAGCAATCGGGCACCGGCACCACCCAGGTATCGATAGAGAGGCTGGCCGGTCGCTTGGGCCGCCGCATGAGCGGTCGCCAGGGAAACGCTCAGGATCGCATTGGCACCCAGATTCTTCTTGTTCGGCGGTGCCGTCCAATTCCATCATTGCCGCATCGATGCCGGCCTGGTCCGTCCCGTCCATCCCTTGCAAGGCGTCGGCGATCTTTTCGTTGACGTTGTCGACTGCCGTTTGGACCCCTTTGCCCATGAAAGACGGACTTATCGCCGTCTCGGAGCTCCCATGCTTCGTGAGCTCCCGGTGCTGGCACCACTGGGCACGGCGGCCCGACCCAGGCTGCCGTCGCTCAGAAAGACCTCTGCTTCGACCGTCGGATTGCCGCGGCTATCGAGAATTTGTCGGGCGTGAATCGCTTCGATTAGAGTCATGGTTTCCTCGCGGATACAGTTAGTTATCGTATATTGGTTACGTTGTGCGGTCGGTCGGCATTTTGTTCAATGCTGTGTCAATGACTAGCCCGACGCACATTTCAGCGAGTTTTTGAGCACCCTAAAACGATGTTTACTGGACTGGTCGAAACGATGGGAACGGTCACCGCGATCGCGGACCAACCACCAGGCAAACGATTCACCATCGATGCGGGTTTTGTTGCAGATGAGCCTCGATCGGCGACAGCATCTGCATCAACGGTTGCTGCTTGACCGTTGTATCGATCGACGGCAACCAGCTGGACTTCGAGGCGGGCGATGAAACGCTTGTCCCGAACCAATCTGGGCAATGCTGACCGTTGGAAGCCAGTGTCAATCTGGAACGTTCCCTGGCGGTCGGTGATCGGTCTGGGCGGACACTATGTTACCGGGCCACGTTGACGCCGTGGGATCCTTGCTGGAACGACGGGACGATCCGCCCTGGGCGCATCTTGCGATTTCAGATGCCCGAAGCAACTGGCATCCCAAGTCGCCGCCAAAGGCAGCATCGCGATCGACGGAATCAGCTTGACGGTCGTCGACGTCGAAAGCGATTCCTTTACGGTCGCACTGATCCCTCATACGCTTGGCATGTCACCACGCTCGGTCAAACGAGCGGTCGGCGACCAGATCAACTTGGAAACCGACGTTCTGGCAAAGTACGTTCAACGTTCACTCGCGTATCCATCGCAATCCGAATCGTTGCTTAGTAGCATTCACTCAGCCTGAACCGCTTGAGCCTCGCTTGAACCAACACCGACAAACCGCAACTTACCTTTCCAATCGACTGGCCGCGGCAGGCTTGCGGCCCGTATCACGGTTTGGACAGAACTTTCTGATTGATCTGAATCTGGTCGATCTGATCGCTAGCTCGGCGGAATTGACCAAGAACGATGTGGTGTTGGAGATCGGTACGGGCGTCGGCTCACTGACGACACGTTTGTCCGATCAGGCCGGTGCGGTGCTGAGTGTCGAGATCGACGCAAACTTGCATCGACTGGCCAGCGAGGAATTGGAGGGCCGGACGAATGTTCGCTTGATTCATGGGGACGCGCTTCGTAACAAGAACTCGTTGCGCCCTGACTTGATGGAACAGGTTCGTGACGCGATGGAGCGATCTGGGAGACCAGTCGCGGTTCTTACTGGTCGCGAATCTTGCCTTACAACATCGCGACGCCGATCATCAGCAATCTGTTGCACGAAACGCCGTTCCCGACGCGATGGTGGTGACGATCCAGAAAGAGCTGGCCGACCGGATCGTCGCCGGCCCGGGCAGCAAGGACTACGGTGCGTTGAGCGTTTGGGTTCAGTCCCTGTGCGATGCAAGATTGTTCGCATCTTGCCACCGAACGTCTTTTGGCCGCGTCCGAAAGTTCACTCCGCGATCATCCGATTAGATGCCGTTCCGGAGTGGCGAGAAAAGTTTATCGATCTTGAATCATTTTCACCAAACGGTGCGTGTCACTCTTTTTTCATCGCCGCAAATTCCTGCGCAGCGTCGTGATCAGTGCGATGAAAGGCCGCTTGACAAAGCCGCGGTCGACGAAGTTCTGGAAAAGCTGGGGCATGGAGAAACAACCCGAGCCGAACAATTGTCGGTCGAACAGATTCAACAGTTGGCCGAGGCACTGCGATTGGCCGAGCAGGCAAACGTCTGAGATGCACTGCGATTGCGTCGTCACGAAGCTATAATCAAGTCATGAAGCAAATTGTCACTGTCGTCCGTCCGCACTTGGCCGAAGAGGTAATTGGCAGCCTGCGACGCGCGCCGGTCGAAGCGATCAGTGTTACCGAAGTCAAAGGATACGGTCGCCAGAAAAGCTACCTGGACGAATACCAGGAAACGGAATACTCGCAGGCGTTCGTTCCCAAGGTCGAAATCACCCTGTGGGTTGACGATTCCCGTTGCGAAGAAATATTGGAAAAGATTGTTTCCGTTGCTCGCAGCGGAAGAATCGGTGACGGCAAAATCTTTGTCTTACCCGTCAACCACTTTCAGTAATATGGACTGGCCCCCTTTACCGGACTACGGATGCTTCCCGCGCTGGCCGGCCGATGGAGATGATTTCATTCATCCCGATGATCGCTCGATTGCGTCGAAATACATTCCGAGTCAACGTGTGCTGCGCCGCGAAAGGTTTGATGGAACGTACTATCACTATCGATACGGCAAGTTTCGCTTGCGTCTGCTGCCAACGATGTGGATGAAGGTAGCGTTCGAGGGACTTGATATCGGGGACGAAGTCGAAACGATTGGCAGATCACTACAACGAGAATTGTTTGTCGCCAACATCTGGGGCATGTACTTCGTTGCCCGTAAAGGTTGCGTCCTGTACCGTTTGAAACGAGGCGATATGCCCGTACCCCGGTTGTATGCGGCGAAAGATTTGCGGCTGTTGACCGATAAGAGCAAAGTAAGCGAGCGGACCTTCGACTACCGTGCGCCGAAGTGGAATGGTACCGGTGATTTAAGCATCTGAACCAGCTTTGCTATTCGATCTCGGTTGGCAGAAAGAACGAGAACCTGGCCCCACCCATCTCACTCTGTTCCGCAGTCACGGTTCCTCCATGTCGCGTGGCGATGCGCTGCACCAGCGCAAGCCCAACCCCGTTCCCTTGCCGTCGCCAGGCGTCAGTCGCACAAATGGATCGAACACTTTCTCACGATCCTCCTCCGGAATTCCAACGCCATCATCATCGACCTGGATCAATACACCATTGAGGCTTTGGATCGCCCGCACCGCAACGCGACTCTTCGCATAACGACCGGCGTTGCTTAGCAAATTGCCCACGGCTCTAGCCATGCTGCGGCGATCGGCGGTCACGCGCACTGTCGGCAAGATTCGATCGATATCAAATTCAATCCCATCGTGCAAAGGCGAGTTCATATGGACCAGATCTTCGAACAGCTCGTTCAATTCGATCGACTCTGAATCATCAACCACATCATCAGATTCCAGCCGCACATAGGTTAGCAATTCGCCGACCAAGTCATCCAATCTTTGAGTCGCATTGTCAACGGACTGCAAGCGTAAGTTTCGCTCTTCATCGGATTCAGCCGTTTCGATCAAATCGGTTGCGAAGCGGATTCTGGCCAATGGGGTTCGCAATTCATGCGACACCGCTTCCAGCAATTCTTTTTGCGATCGCAACAGCGATTCCGTTCGTTCCGCCATGGTGTTGAAGGCAGTCGCCAGGGCCAAACCTTTGGGTACATGCACGGGATTGATCCGGGCGGACAGATCACCTTCGGAAATTGCCGTCGCGGTCTGCTCGACTGCGCGTAGTGGTGCCGCCACGGGCCGTAACAAAATCGCGATGGCAATCGCGGCAAACAGCATGACCAACCCAAGTCCCCAGATGATTTCGCGTTGGCTTGGCCCATCGGAGGTTGGGAGAGGCCCGAACCGCAGCACATAGTCGTGGCTCAGCCGGAAAATCTTGTCGTCAACACCGTCGCCATTTCGCGTGCCGCTAAAAGTTAACGCCGTGAATGGTATGAAATCGTCATTGATGAGTCTGGCTGCCAACATTCCAGTGTCAGTGGCGACAACCTGTCCCTGTTCCAGGCGATTCTTCTGTTGGTTGGACAAGCTTAGCTGCCACCACAAAACAAGTTTGACGGGATAGTCAAACTTGGATTGCAAGTCTTCCAAGCGGCTGGCAATTTCTTCCTCCGTCAATGTCTCCAAAGTATCGTCGCCAAGCAACTTTGGGCCGGCCAAGCGTGCGGCCCCGCCCAAGGACTTTTCAATCTGTTCGGCAGTTTGTCTCGCCCGACCTACCCTCAGCACCGCAGCTTGAATCGACAGCGCAGCAACAAGGATCGCGATCACACCGACAAAGAAACGCAAAAACAGCCGAGTCATGACTCAGCAGCCAACAGGTACCCAACCCCTCGAATCGACTTAATCAAATGAGGCAGGTTGGGGTCGTCGCCAACCTTCTTCCGCAACCGCGAGACCCGCAAGTCAATCGAACGGTCAACGCCATCGTAAGTGACACCGTGCAACTTCTCGTACATCTGTTCACGGCTAATCACGGTGCCGGCATTGGTTGCCAATAGCCAAACCAAGTCGAATTCCGCAGTCGTTAATTTGACTGGCTTACCGCCGATCGTCACGGTGCGACTGGATGGGTCTATGGTCAACTGCCCAATATCAATTCGCGTTTTGGATGATTCGGTCGGTTCCCCCTGAGAACGCTTCAGATGAACTCGCAGTCGAGCCAACAATGCGCGCGGACGAACCGGCTTTGCCATGTAGTCGTCGGCGCCAACTTCCAATGCGACGACTTCGTCAATTTCGTTACCCCGCGCGGTCAACATCAGAATCGGTCCGTCGAATCCGGAGCGGACTGCTTTGCAAACCGAGATGCCGTCCAATCCTGGTAGTCCGATGTCCAAGACCAGGCCATCAAAAGATTCGTTGGGGATCCGATTCGCCGCTTCCGCACCATTCCCTTCCACTTCGACACCGATCCCATTGGCCTGCAGAAAATCGGCCACCATCGACGCCAGTTCAGCATCGTCTTCGACTAGCAGGATGCGATATTTCTCTGAATCTGACATCGAATGGTTGCCTTAATCAAACAATTGGAAGCCCAAGGTAATTCGGCCTCCATTATACGCAGGCAAATGGCTGAAAATCGATCCTTCGACGCGATTCGAGAGGCCAAGCCCGATTAGCCAACGCCAGATTACTCGCCGGGACCGGTTAGCGCAGAGATAACGATCGTATCGACCGACCAGCTCACCGTCACGCCAACTTCAGCTGCCACACGATTCGTCAATTCCCGCAACGTTAGATCTGTCCCCTCGACCGAAACGGGCTTTTGACAGGCTTCCTGTGCGGCTGGTTCGATCTGGCATGTCCTACCCGCCAGCTTTGCCAGTTGTGCAAAGGCGTTCATCGCCGACGTGCGCAACCGTTTGATTGTAAATGTTGACCGATCGATATCGACTGACTTGGGTCGGATCGAGGTCAGCGCCGCGGTCAACGCGGTTCGGTGGGCAGCCGCCGAGCCAGTTGCCGACACGGTCTCGCCGTCTACCTTTACTCGACCTGTCACCTTGGATCGACCTGTTTTCGTTGCCGACAGAAAGGCTTTCCGAAAATCACTGTTGTTCAGCGACAACGCGTACTGACGAGTGAATTGGCCTCGACCGGTAGTCGGAACCGTCGTCAGTTTTGAGATCGATTCGGTTGAATCGGGACGAAGATCGAACTGAGCCAAGATCAGGGCAACCGCAACCCGAGGATCAAGGTCATGCCAATCGATCGCCGGCCACAGATCGTGCGGCAGATCGTTGTCTAGTTCAACGTCACCGGCGACCGCCGCCGCCAACGCTTCCTGCGGCGTCGTTAAATCGTCCCAGTGAATGCTTTGCCGTGGTGACGAATCGTCCAAAGTTAGCGACATTAGGGTTGTCGTCGTTTGATCGACCCATTTCTGTCGCCCAATCAGAATTACGTTCGCGATCGGCATCACAACACAGCCACTTGATTTGGCAAGCTGTTGCAATGAAGCAAACGCTGTCGGCCCTAAAGGTCCCAAGGCAACGGGTACCGACGGATCCACACGCCGATCCAACCACACGTTCAGATGTGCTTGTTCTGCGATGCTATTAATTGCATCCCGGAGCGGCCGACCATCAACGATCGATTGCATTGGCTTGGTCAGCTGGACGACCATACGGTCCTGTAGCGACAAGTCAGCCGCGCAGATCGCCCCTGGCCAAGTTCCGAACCAGGTCACGGCGAGGACCAGCAAAAAGGTCCTTGCCCTGGTCCGCGACAAGTTCGGCGACAAGTTGGATGGCAACTGGTCTACCCAGACCGCCAAATAGCCTTTGTGCTGGATGCGGCGATTTGTCCCATCCTGCGGTCGCGTCTGAATCCAGGGGTATCGCAAGAGCTTGGAGGGCGAAAGTTCGCAGGCCAACAAGGTGTCCCCCTAGGCGAGTAGCAAGTGAATTGACGGATGGTTGTTAGCTACATCCGCCCTGACTAGACTCGCCTAGTGTATTCGATTCCCAAATTCGAAGGAATCGAGACTTGTCTAACCTGTGTCGGCCCGTAGGATGCCTCGCGCCACTCCATCGATTGTCACAACTGTGGACGAATTACATGGCAAGCCTTGGAAATCGAATTTTTGAAATCGCCTCAGTCGTGCTTGGCGCGCCTATCAGATCAACGGAGCAGCCGTGACATCCCCATTGGTTCGAACGACCCGACTTGCCGACGCCTATCGAAGATATTTGCGTTCGGCCGATTCGCCCTCGTTTGCATCGGAAGTGGATCGCTCCTACACACGCAATACGCTGGTAACTTTGCTGCGGCGCGGTGATGTCGAATTGCGCCGCGAGCTTCGCTGGCGCTCGGAATGTTAGGGGACAAAACGTCGATCGAAGCACTCGGCCGGGCTTTGGCTGACGTGGACCGGGGTGTAAGGCTGGCGGCCGACGATTCTTTTCGAGCTCTTTTGGTTCGCGACGCCGCGCCCTTGCACCATCAGCAGCTATTGAAAGTCATGCACTTGAATGATGGTGGTGAATATGCCGGCGCGTTGGCGCCAACCATGATCTTGGTTGATCAGGCACCTAGTTACGCCGAAGCACACCACCAACTAGCCATTTGCTGGCACGGACTAGAAAATTTCAAGCAAGCGGAACTTGCCTATTCGGCATGTCTATGGCACTGCCGATATCACTATCCTGCTTGGCACGGTTTGGCTAAATGCAGAATGATGAACGGAGAAACCGAAGAGACGCTCAAAGCGCTGCAACGTTGTCTGGAGATCTGTCCCGATTTCGAAACGGTCCGACTGCAAATTCGTGCAATTGAGCGGCAGGGTTCCTCCGGCGAATGATGGTTCGAAGCAGCATTGGTGGTTAATGAAAGGGTGCATCTGGAATGCGGTATGACGAACCGCTAGTCGCCATCGTGGCAATCTCGTTGGCTTTGGTCGCGGCGGCTATTGCTATTGGGCCATGGAATGGACCCTATCGCTTGCGGACGATCGACGCAGTCAGCAATCGCTATGGAAAACCGGTCGCCCGCGCTCTTTTGGATTGTTGTTGCAATCACGATGTTCGCAACTGGATTGGCCATCATCAGTGGTGTTCGGCCAACCTATGCTGTCCCATCTCGGGATGTATCGGCGGAACGCTGAACCCCAGTTGGAAATACAGAGCTCGCGGTTGTGCGCGTGGTCTGAAAGCGGCAGCGGCGACATCCAAGGGTGAGATCAAGCGGTTAGATCTAGGGGCCTACAGATACCAGCGGGCAAAATAGGGTTCGTTCACCATTTCCAAACCGTTTGCTGTTTCCGCCTTGTCGATATCAGCGGCCATCAGTTCGTCGATGATTCGATCGGCACGTGCAGATCCCGCCGTCAATCGATTCATCCATAGCGACTTCAGCACCCCCACACTGTCAAAATGCTCGGGGCGCATCATCATCAACACACTGGTGGCGACGGCGCGATTCGCCTCTGGCAGAGCTGCTTGCGGAGATGTTCGCCGTCGCAACATGTCGTGCATCGCCGCATTCATCAACCAGGCAGCAGTATCCCGGGCTGGCCCACATGGATAAGCTCGCGCCTCGGTAGCGAACTTTTCGGCTCGCGATAGATCGAATGCATATTGGATCTTGCCGGGAGACTGATAAGACATTCGGCCAATCAAAGCATCTGTCCATCTTTCGACGCCACGGCGGAGCCGATTCAATCGAACCGCATCTTGAACGGAACTACCACGACTGCGGATCATCATGCGGTGGACCCGGTTGCTGGCGTCCAGGTGCGAAAGATAGATGCAGTGCGTTACGGGCGAGACTTCGTCACTATTCTCCTTCGATTCATCCAATCCAAGCGCCAGCGCCGCCATCACTCGAGTCAGCATGTCCGTGACCAGTACTTCTTCCATGACGACAAGATGATCATGCCACCAACGCCGCATTGCCACGGAATCGCCCGTCCGCTGGGCGGTGCGGTAGCGCATCAGGGCTTGGTGCCACAAATCCATGCGACTACGAGACGTGGACCAGTACTGGACCACCGCTTCGGGCGGAACTTCTTCGTGTCCGCGCACGATCGCCGGACCATGTTGCGAGGCCATAGCGGCAAGGTCGGCGATCAGTACCGAGTGCATAAGAAGGGAAGGGGCTAGGTGGAACGGGAGCGGTGAAAAGGTGTCGCTGACTGATATTTGGCATTCCCCGTGCCAATCCCCGATTCACCACCGAAAAACCGCCCTAAACCCCTAAACAGCAATGGTTTACGCATTCCACAAAAAGTTGGTCTGCGTCTTTCGCCAATCAGAATGTTGCCTTAACGCATCCCGAGCGTGCATCAAGTGCAACGTTGATCAACAAACTCGCTGGATGCATTTGGCTACAGATGCAGGTCGCCAAAGCCATTTTCCTGTAGCTTGATCAACAGTTTCGCCAGTTCTAGCGGCGAATCGACATCCAGTTGCTTCAGGATGCGCATCCGGCGGTTTTCGATCGTACGCGTGGAAACAGAACGTTCGGCTGCGATTTCGCCGACGCTCTGTCCGCCAACCAACTGCAGCGCGATCTGGCGATCATCCGCATCCAAGGACTCGAGCTGACTCCATTTCTCGCACAAGGTCGAAGCTCGAATCCTGCGGTCAGCAATGTGGTCCAACGTTGCTCGTAGCCGTGTCACTCCGAGGATCGCCATCGATCGATGCCCGAGACCCAATAGCGAAAACTTTGCAGTGCTCATGCTAATTGGCTTTCCGTCACTGTCGTGACCCAAGTGATCGAAAATCAGGTCCGTGCAACCTGACAAAATCAGGTCGTCGGACAATGCGGAAAGCCGACCGAGCTCCTGAGAAACCAGCGAGTCACCAAGCAAGCCAACGACCAACGCATCAGGTCCGAAAGATCCGCGCAGGCGGGGTTTGCGTACAGGATTCTTTTATCTGCCGATTTCAAGTAGATGCAATCCGCGTGGTTGCCCAGGAGTTCCTCGAGCGATTTGCCGTTTGCTATCGCGTCCGTCAAAGACGAAAAAACTCGCGACGATTCCATCGCAAATGGCGCATGATTCGAACCGTCTCCAAAACCTACCTTCCTGATGTCCACCAGCTCTGTAGTTCCTCAGAATGATTCTCATTGATGTCGGAAGCAGGGCTTCATACGATCGTCTCTTGCTCGTCAAAACTAACTCAACATCGCGGCAGAGGTACAGTCATATCCCCCATCTGCTATTTGTATATTAGAGTTTGTGGACGCACAAGTCGTGGTCGCGTGTCATCGTTTGAGACCTGCTCGGTGCAGCGATTTGAATCTGGCGTGACTGTTAGCCGCAGAGGTCACTCGTGTACCAGGCAAACAACGCTCTGCTTGGCTGCTATGCCGATATTGATACGAATGTCATGATGATGCGACTGTTTCAACAAGCCGGACATCTTTAACCCTCTATCTATGGCCGCAACTTACAAAGACGCCGGCGTCGATCTGGACATTTACTGCCGAATCGATGAGCCGACTTGCCGCGGCTGATGCACCGCACTTTTTCAGCCCGCGCGTGATCCCTAGCGACGGCGGATTCGCCGGTCTATTTGCCTTAGATTTCGAAGGCAAACTGTTCGCTCGAAACTACAGCCAGCCTGTATTGGTCGCCGGCTCCGATGGGGTGGGCACCAAACTCAAGATTGCTCAGCAAACCGGACGCCACAGCACGATTGGAATCGATTTGGTAGCGATGTGTGTCAACGATGTACTGTGCACCGGCGCCGAACCCCTCTTTTTCCTGGACTACGTCGCGATGGGGAAAGACGATCCTGAGCGACTGGAACAAGTGGTGCAGGGAATCAGCGACGGTTGTGTCGCCGGCGACATGGCACTGCTGGGCGGCGAAACTGCCATCATGCCTGATATGTATGACGCCGAGACCTATGAACTAGGCGGTTTTGCTCTGGGGGTCGTCGAGCGAAAACGGTTGATCAATGGCACAGCGATCGATTGCGGTGACATCGTCTTGGGACTCGACTCCAGCGGACTGCACAGCAATGGGTTCTCACTGGTTCGCAAGATCATCGCCGATGCGGGCTTCGGTTGGGATGACGCCCCAGAGGGTCTCGGTGGTTCAACGTTGGGTGACGCCTGCTTGGAGCCAACGACGATTTACACCGATGCGATTCGCAGCGTGCAATCGCACTACCAGGTCAAGCAAGTTGTCCACGGATTGGCACATATCACTGGTGGTGGGATCGAAGAAAATTTGGATCGTATCTTGCCAAAACACGTTGACGCACAAATCGATGCCGACGCTTGGGAATTGCCAACGGTGTTTCGCTGGCTGCAAGAAACCGGAAATGTAGAAGTCTCCGAAATGCGGCGGGTATTCAACATGGGCATTGGAATGGCGATCGTTGTTAGCGAATTCTACGCAGCCAGCGTTGCGGCTCAAGTTACAGACTTGGGAATTGGCTGTCGTACCATCGGCAAGATCGTGCCCGGTTCAGGCAAGGTTCAATACGTGTAGATCAGTGACTGATCGGAGTCCCGAATCACAGCAGCCGTTGATCGTTCTCGTTCGGGCTGACAAGGTCGGGCTACGCGATGATCTGGTGAACAACCTTGCCTTCGACATCGGTCAATCGAAATTGACGGCCCTGATATCGAAACGTCAATCGCTCGTGATCGATGCCCATCAGATGCAGTAGCGTCGCATTGAAATCGTGAACGTGAACCGGGTTCTCTGCGATCGTATACCCGATCTCATCGGTTGCCCCAAAGCTGATACCTCGCTTGATTCCCCCTCCGGCTACCCAAGTTGTGAATGCATCTTTGTGATGGTCACGCCCCGCCTTTGTCACTTCGCCCAGACCGTCTTTTCCCTGGCCGAAGGGGGTTCTGCCAAATTCGGACGACCAGACAACCAAAGTCGAATCCAACAGTCCTCTTTGTCGCAGATCTCGAATCAGCGCCGCAATCGGACGATCGACCTGCTTGGCCTTTTTGGGAAGATTTGTGAACAAAGAACCGTGATTGTCCCAGCCTTGATCAAACAGTTGCACAAATCGGACACCCCGTTCCACGAGTCGGCGGGCCAACAGACAGTTATTGGCAAAACTCGTTTTCCCAGGCTCCGTTCCGTACATCTGATGAACGGACTTCGGCTCGTCGTCAATATCCATCAATTCGGGAACGCTTGTTTGCATCCGGTAAGCCAATTCGTATTGGCTGATCCGGGTCGCAATCTCAGGATCTCCGATTTCACCAAGCTGCGTTCGATTCATGTCGTTCACCGCGTCGATGATCTGACGGCGAGATTCTGATTCAACGCCCGTTGGATTCGACAGGAACAGAACCGGATCACCTTGACTGCGGAATTCGACACCTTGATAAACGCTTGGCAAGAATCCACTTCCCCAAGCCGGACTGCCGGCACCCAACACATTGCCAGTGATCAATACAACGAATCCAGGTAGGTCCTGGTTTTCCGTTCCCAAGCCGTAATTCAACCAGGACCCGATACTTGGCCGTCCGAATCGGCCGAAACCGCTTAGCATGAACATCTGCGCCGGTCCATGATTGAATTCGTCGGTGTGCAAGGACTTGATCAACGCAAGTTCGTCGGCCACGGATTGCAGGTGGGGCAGCAGGTTCGAAATTTCCAGTCCTGACTCGCCGCATTTGGCAAACTGAAACTCTTTTGCCGTTGGCGTTCCCAACAATTTCGGTAGCTCACGTACAAACGCGAACTTGGCCGATTCAAACAAGTCTTGCGGACAATCTTCGCCGCTGCGTCTTTGCAACTCGGGCTTAAAGTCGAACAAGTCCAGATGGCTAGGCGCTCCGACCAAGTGAATGTAGATGACGCTTTTTGCCTGCGCTGGAAAATGTGTCGTCTGTCCCGTCAGCGGACCAGCGGACGTCTCTTCGCCTAGCATTTGCGCAAGCACAAACGCGCCCATTCCGAAACCGGATCGTTGCAGCAAGGTGCGCCGGCCAAGTGGAGTAGGAATCAGGGACATAGGAGTCGTTCCATTACTGACAAATCACTTCATCCAAGTTTAACAGCGTATTGGCAACAGCGAACCAAGCTGCCAGCTCGGTCGGGTCGACGTTTTCATGGTTGTTCCCAGCGGTTCGCTTCGACACCAGCGTTGGATCATTCACCAGCAACTTACGTTGTTGATCGATCAATCGACGCAAAATTTTCGTTTCGCGCGAGGACGCCGTTCTCGCCAATGCACATCGAATCGCGAATTGAATCCGTTCTTCGTCGCCAGTACTTCCTGACTCGGTAATGATTCGCGCCGCAAACGCATACGCCATTTCGGTGTAGGCTGGATCATTCAACAAGGTAAGTGCTTGCAGCGGTGTGTTGCTGCGGCCCCGATTCACAGTACAGCTGCTGCGATTGGGAGCGTCGAAGTTCACGAAACTGGGATAGGGTGCCGCGCGTTTCCAGACAACATAGACACCACGACGGTATCGATTGTCGTCCATTGCGGTTACCCACTTGGGTTGGTTCCGACCGACCGAACGCCAAATCCTGGCAGGTTGATAAGGCATGATCGGTGGACCAAACATCCGATGCGACAGCAATCCGCTGATCGCCAATGCGTTGTCACGAACCAATTCAGCCGGCAGCCGAAACCGCGGTCCGCGACTGATCCAACGGTTGTCGGGATCCGCTTCCAACAAGTCGAGAGTCGATCGAGAAGACTGCCTGAACGCAGCCGACATCACAATGGTCCGATGGATCTGCTTCATCGACCAGCCGGAGTCGATCAATTCACTGGCCAACCAGTCCAGCAACTCTGGATGGGTCGGCGAGTCTCCCTGGGTGCCAAAGTCCTCAGGCGTGCCAACCATTCCACGCCCAAACAATTCGGCCCACCATCGATTCACCGTGACGCGGGAAAGCAACGGGTTTTCGGCCGATGTCAACCAGCGTGCCAGCTGCATCCGATCGGCGGGTGCGTCGGAATCGATGGTTGGAATACTTTCTGGAGTTCCTGGGGCAACGGCTTCGCCAAGGCTTTCATATTCGCCGCGAATCATCACGTAAGTTTCGCGTGGCTCCGGCATTTCCAGCATGACCAGCGTCGTGGCTGGCTCCAGACTTTTGACAGCCTTTTTCGCCGCCTCGATCTGTTGATCCATCTTCGTTAGCGGCGAGTGTTGCCGATCGAATTCCTTTCTCAGCCGTTGAACATTCTTCACTTTTCGACGGTCAGTGCTGCTTACCAATGTCGCTTGAAAAATCTTGTCCGCTTCATCCACCACACGCTTGCGCTCGGTCTCCAATGATTCCAATCGTCGGCGCCTGGGCAAGTTCCAACTCACGCGATTCACTAGACGGTAAGGTCATTGTGGGTCCATAGAAATCCCAAGTGACGCCCGACGTATTTTTCACTTCCAAAGGGGTGTTGTTGAAGTAGGCAAACAGCCTGTAGTAGTCACGTTGGGAAAACGGATCGTACTTGTGATCGTGACACTGCGCACACTCTAGCGTCGTACCCAAAAAAACAGTCGCGGTAGTATTGACTCGATCAACAATCTGATTGACCCGATTCTGCTCCGGATCCACGCCCGCCTCTACATTGCAGGTTGTCATCCGGTGGAAACCGGTTGCGATACGCTGTTCCTCCGTCGGATCATCTCGCAAATCGCCAGCGATCTGATCGATCACGAACTGATCAAAAGGCAGATCGTCGTTAAATGCACGAATCACCCAGTCACGGTATGCCCAATTCTGCCGAATTTGATCGGCTTGAAAACCATTACTATCGGCGTACCGGGCATGATCCAGCCAAGGTACGGCCCATCGCTCGCCGTACCGAGGGGAGCCCAACAATCGGTCGACGACCTTTTCGTATGCCCGTTCGGAATCGTCATCAACGAATTCAGCAACTTCCTTGGGGGTAGGCGGAATTCCCGTCAACGCGAGTGACACCCGGCGAATCAACCGGGGTCGATCCAACTGGGGTGCAAAGGTTAGGCTGCGAGCCTGAAGACCTTGGCGAACAAAGTAGTCGACTGGCGAAGCGTGTTCGTCAGTTGGCAATGGCGGACGAACAATCTTTTGGTAGGCCCAGTGTTTGGGTTCGCTAAGCGAATCAGGCCAGTCGGCGCCCTGGTTGATCCATTGGCTGATGGTTTCAATTTCGCGTGGCGACAACGGATGACTGTCGGGCGGCATGACATCGCCAAATTCATCGCTGGAAATCCGTTTGACCAACAAACTTGCGCTGGCATCCCCTTTGACCACAACAGGTGTTTCGGATTTGGCATTACCGAACACGGAATTCCGCAGGTTCAACTGCAACCCTGATTCCTGATTTCGGGTACCGTGGCAGCGATCGCAATTCCGAATAAAGATCGGCTGCACATCTTGCGCAAAGTCCACCCGACGATGTGACGGGTCGGACCAAGCAGAGTTGGTCGCCGCTCCGAAAACGACGTACCCGGCGAGCAAGACCCAACCAGCGATTTGAAATCGTAACAATGACATGGGGCAAGAACGCACGCTCAATTGGGGTGGACACGCATTGAATGGGATCCTTGTATTGTAAGCGGCTAAGAAGCTCGTGGTGCGAAACGATTGAAGACCTGAAATTGGAGGGCTCCAAAACTCCCGACTAAGCCCGTATTCGTTGGCTTTCCAACCACAATCTATCGCCAAATGATTATCAAACTGGCGATCCCGCGACTAGTATGTAGTACCCAATCAGCGACATCGAAGTTGTCACAGGGTCTCTCTCGATCAGCATACGTGATCTGTTGTTGACGACAGAATCTAATCTTTCGACCGGGCAAGATGCTTTCCTAGTCTGGTCAACGATCGACTTCATTCTCATAGGCTACCCATGAAGCGCTCGGAATCAAAAGAATCCCACATCAGGACGTTCCTAAAGACGCTCAGTTGGCGTTTGATTGCGACCGCCACAACCATCACCATTGCCTATTTTGTCTTTGGCGATATCAGCAGCGCACTGAAGGTTGGTGGAATCGAATTCTTTGCCAAGATGGTCATCTACTATCTGCACGAAAGAATTTGGCAACTAGTCCCGCGCGGCAGCGTGCCACCTGGTTTGGCGATGCAGCCTGATGGTCATCGAACGCTCAGGACTACGCTACCTTCCCTCGGCTGCGTCACCTGTCCAATGTTGACTGGTAACGCCAACTTCGCTGCGACTGCCGCGTGCTGAAACCGAGTTGACTTTTCTTCACTGACGCCAAACAGTAGTCCGCCGCACGTTTGCGGATCGAACAACGCTTGGACCCTTGGGTGACTGCGGTCTGAGTTGACGAAATCGATGCTGTCAGCGAAGCGACGGTTCTCTGGTGCCAGAGTGCTTTCGATTCCCGATGCGATCAACGTTTCGACTCCGGCTAACAGCGGAACCTGATCAAGCTCAATGACCGCCTCGACTTCACTCGATTCCAGCATCTCGATCAAGTGACCTGCTAGTCCAAATCCAGTGACGTCGGTTCCGCAGATGATCCCGAGCTCATCGGCGATTCGTGCGTAGTCTAGTTGTGACTGTAGCATCGTGGCGCAAAGTTCTTCGTACCATTTCGCACGACATTCGGCTCGCATCTGGGCAGCCAATAGTACTCCAATTCCAATCGGCTTGGTTAAGAACAATCGATCACCGACAACCAAATTTCCCTTGCGAATCGGTCGCTGGCCGAAGGTCTTTCCCAAAACGGTAAATCCAGCTTCCATCCTCGGTCCGACAATTGTATGCCCACCGACGATCGACGCCCCCATCGACTCAAACTCGCGTTTCGCACCCGCCATGAAATCAAACAACGCAATTTGCTGACTTCGTGCATCGCCATCTGCTAATACGACGTTTGCCAGCGCGTGGGTTGGTCTCGCGCCGCTTGCGATGACATCGCTAGCGGAATGGATTGCCGCAATTCTTCCCGCCAGAAAAGAATCATCGACGGGTGATGCAAAAAAATCGGTCGATGCAACGACGCCAGATTCCTGCGGCCCAATCACCGCGGCATCTTCGGGATGTTTCCAGTCCAGTGCGTCCAACCCAGCCGCCAATGACTCCGTCCCCAACTTGCATCCGCATCCTCGACAGGGCATTGCTGCCTCCGCACCCTCCATTTTCTGGACTCGGTACAGGTCCATGAATCGTGAATCGATTTGGTCCTTCCAACGCTTCACCCATTTTCCTGACAGTGAAACTCCTTTCCATTCACCAATGGCGCGACCGTCTCCCAGATTGATCAGCTTCAAAAACGATTTTTGCGGGCGATAAGCCTCCAGATCGCTGCCATCAAGGGAACGTTGAATGTTATCCCACAGAACTGGCCCTTGCCGAACGGCGTAGACCCCGGCCTTTGGAATCGATTCTCCGGCGATGGTCCCTGTATCGCCGACCGCGAACAGATTGCGAGCTGAAGTCGATCGCAACGTCGCATCCGTTTCAATGAATCCACGATCGTCCAAAACCACTCCCAATTTGCTAAGCAACGGCGGCGCGGAGGCGTTGGTTACCCAAATCACCAGGTCAGATTCAAGCACGGTTTCATCGGCCAACGTTAGCGTTGATTCCGAAACATTTTTGACCTTCGAATTGGTATGCACCGTCACGCCGCGGCGGAGCAGTTCATCATTCAGTCTGCGGCGCGTCCAAGGGCCGAGCGAAGGGACGATCTCGTTACCGCTAGTCAACAGCGAGAGCGTCCAGTCACGACCGGCAGCCTTGTTCAAAAATGGTGGTAAACAAGTCGTGATCTCGACTCCAGCTACGCCGCCGCCGACGACGCAGACTCGCAGCTTTCGTCCCGCTGACCTTTCAACCGCTTTGACGCAAGCGACATGCAACCGATCCAAAAATGTTTGCATCGGCTTGACTTCGACCAACGAATCGCCTTGGACGCCAACCTGCTGGCGGCTTGCAACCGATCCAATGCCTATGCACAGGACATCAAACGGAACAGGAGGTCGATCGTCGAACTGAATCGTGCTCGCAGCATGGTCGATGCCTGTGACTTGATCGGTCAACAGACGAGCCCCGACCGACGCGCACAGTCGCACCAAATCGATTTCCATCTGCTCGCGCGGAACCTGGCCGGCCAATACGGCGGGCATCATTCCGGAATAAGTAGCCACGGTATGGTCCGAGATGCAGGTCAGATCCGTATCCGGTATTGGGTTCATCCGCCACATTCGCACCACGTGCGCATTGGTGTGACCGATTCCAAGTAAGACCAAATGCCGCGAGTTCAATCGGTCCCTCATGTAGATGGTTCCAGTTGATCGAACGCTTCGCGTAAACGCTGACCGACGATTTCAACTTCCTGGTCGGTAACCGTCCGCAAATCCAGCACGAGACAGTCATCGACGACACGACCTTGGATCGCTGGTGCTCCGGCCCGCAGCAATCGAGCAAGTTGATCGACATGCGGGAGCGAAATCTTGACCCCAAAACTAGCAAGCGTGACGCCAGGAACCGATCCGCCACCGACCTGTGATTCGCATTTCGTGACTCTCACCCATTCTTTGTCGCCGATGATTTGCGCTAGCCGATCACAGCGATCGCGCACTTGTACGGCATTCTCTGCGATCCTTCGCAGAATAGGAATTTCCTTCATTGCATTGCCAGCAAGATGAATTTCGGTCGTCGCTTCCAGCGCGGACAAAGTCAGCTTGTCAGGGCGCATGGCCCGCATCATTGGGCTAACGCGCAGTCGCTCGATCCACGACGTTCGGCCGACGATCACACCCGCCTGAGGTCCTCCGAACAACTTGTCGCCACTGAACAATGACATTTCGACACCTGAACGGACACTTGATTGTACGGTTGGTTCCTCGATTCCATACGCTGTTAAGTCCGAAACGCAACCGCTGCCCAAATCATCAATCACGGGCAGGTCCGCTCGTCGTTCTATCGAGGCTAGTTCTTCAATGGATGGTTCCGTGACGAAACCGGTTTGTGAAAAATTGCTGCGGTGTACGCGAATGATCGCGGCTGTTCGCTCACCGATCGCCGATTCGTAGTCGCGAAGATAAGTTCGATTGGTTGTCCCAACTTCACAAAGACTGGCGCCGGCTGCCCGAAATACGTCGGGCATGCGGAAACCGCCACCGATTTCCACCAACTGGCCGCGGGAAACGATCACCTCGCCTCCCGCGGCAACGGCCTGTAGGACTAGCATCGTCGCAGCGGCGCAATTATTCACGACCAGAGCATCTTCCGCACCGGTCAGTTGCGCCAGCAAACGGCAGGCTCGTTCACCTCGTTTGCTGCGCCGACCGGAATCCAAATTCAATTCAACGCTTGCATAACCGGCAGCATGATTCATCCGTTCGATCGCCTTCACTGCCAATGGCGACCGTCCCAGGTTCGTATGCAAAATGATTCCTGTGGCGTTGATCACAGAGCGAATCGATTGTCCGTGGTTGACAGCGCTAGCCAGCAACAAGTGATCGACGACTGTCTGCAGAATCGAATCTTTGTCGATTGCGCGTCCATCAAGGAGCTGTCGCCGACAGTGTTCGATAGCGGCACGAATCCACTGAATCACGATTGCGTGACCATGTTGTTCGCGTAGCGCCGCGACCTGTTCGTGCTGCAAAACGACGTCAACCGAAGGTAGATTGCGAAGCTGTTCAACCATGGTCACTGTCGTGCTCCGCAAGAATCAATTGCAATGCGCCACCTGCACGTCTCGTGTCTCCGTTACGAATCGTGATTCCCGCCTGGTCACAGTACTCCAACAAGGGTATCGCGTGTTTTCGAGTGATGCGTAGGCGATCGCGAATCTGGGCCACGGTTTGATCAGGTTCCTGTTCGAATTGGTCTTTCAGTTCTTGACAAATATCGCCCAATGCCGCGGGGTCCATCAAGAACCCGTTTCCGATCTCGATCAACACTCCCTGCTGAATCGCAAAACGTGTTAGCGACTGGACAACATCCAGTGTAGTCTGCACCTCTTCCGACACTTCCTTGATCGTTGGCGGTGTCCGGTTTCGGTCGTAGATCGCCAGTATCTGATCCATCCGGGCTTTTTGTTTTTTTGACAGTACTGTTCCTTCGGAGGCGATTGCGACCATTTGATTGGCGCGAACCAGACGTTTTTCTTCGACCAGTCGATCAAGCACCCATTGGATCACCTCTGGCGTCCCTGTCGAAGTGGCTCGCTGCACGAGGGCGGCCTGGTTAAGCCAAGCCTGTTCGGTCGCCTCTGCCTGGTGCGTCATGATCTTCTGCAGATAGCGACGGATTCGTTCAACACATTCTTTGGAAACCAATCTTCCGGCAAACGGCATTTCGACCTGTCCGGTTTCGACCGCAGCCGCAATTTGTTCCGTCTGTTGGTTTCGCTCGACAGCCATACGTAATTCCAGGTCTTGTTCGTCAACCACCATTTCACCGAGGAAATTCACCCAAGCGACGATACGCTGGTCCGGTTCCGCATCACGCAATTGGCGACCAAGAATCAGAGCCTTGGCGGTTTGCCGATCAGCCGGTTCGATGGTTCCCAAGATTTTCGCACCGGCGAATGAACCGACAGGGTAGGGATGCCTAAACAGACATTGCTGACCAAAGGTCGCGACGATCGGCGTTTCCGTGTCAATTAAAACAATCGCTGATTCACCGCCACTTATCTGTTTGATTCCTGAGACTCGCGCGGCGGCGGCCGTCGTCGCGGTGTGAAGTTGAAGCGTTGTGGGACAGCGCAGCTTTGGCGCATCGCGAAACATTTTGACTTGAGCGACGAAACGTGTCGATGTGGAGTGAGTTCCTTCGGCGACCAATTCGTCGCCCCGAACGATTTCGCTGCTTGCGCCGACAACGTTTATCGCCGTCCTGACTCCAAGCTGCGATTGCGAGACCGATTCTCCATGAACCTCGAGCTCACGGACTCGAATTCGTTCTCCGGTTCGAGCGACCTGCAAATGGTCACCGATGCTGACGTGACCACTCCAGGGCGTTCCGGCAACGACGGCGCCGCGACCATCGATTGTGAACGCTCGATCAATCGGCATCCGAAAATACTTGGAAGCGACTCGCTGACTCGTTCTTGCGTACTTAGTCAATTCAGACTTCAGCGGTTCCAAACCCTCACCCGTCACCGTCGAAACAGCAACCATGGGCACATCTTCAAATCCGAAGTCGGCCAAGAATAGATCAAGCTCCTCAGTCAACGTGACTCTTGTAGCTTCATCAGCCAAGTCGATTCGCGACACGACGGCAATCAGCTTCTGAACGCCCAACGAGTTTAGAATGGCAGCATGTTCTAGCGTCTGAGCCTGGATCCCTTGGTCAGCAGCAACGACCAACAGGCCGACGTTGACACCCGAGACGCCAGCCAGCAGGTTTCCGATGTACTTCTGATGACCGGGGGCGTCGACCAATGCGAAAACGTGATCCTGGTGCGCAAAAGAGGCAAAGCCGAGATCGATCGTAATCCCTCGTCGCTTTTCTTCTGGATGTGTATCGGTATCAATACCGGTCAGCGCAGCAACCAGCGACGTCTTTCCATGGTCGATATGTCCAATCACGCCGACGATCGTATAGGTCATGCCCGGCTCTTAATCTTGTCCAAACTCCTTTTCCCCTTTCTATCGCCGCGGCGACCGTCGGTAGATCTGCTCGATTTGATACTGACCGATTCCAGCAGCACACTGAACTAGCAAAGACGCGAGTTCTAATGGTAACAGCATTAGGTAGGTCAAGTCCGAAAACCATACGTTGTGGGAGCAAATCCTAGCCAAAGGTGGACCGAACCAATCGTACCAGCGCCGCATTTGACGATGTAACATCGGTGCCGCAGCCACCATCGCCAATTCTAAGAACTTCAATCGCTGCATCTGTGGCGTGATCACTCGTTCGCTCGTTGCGAAAACGTTCTTCCCAACTACGGTGCGGTGTCCACTCGCCGCTGCGGCACTGACATAACAACTCGGCTCTGTCGTCGGCAATCTTTGGTATTCGACCAGCATGATGTCTAAAGCGAATTTCCAACTGGTTAGCCACGCCAACGGCCAACCGATCCAGGCGATCATTAGTCTCAGGCCCGATGGTGCCGGATCGACTTTTGTCTCGGCGACCTTCAAGGCTGCGATCGCATAGACGATCGGGCAGAGCGCGGGTGTGGCCGGCAGAGCAAGGAACGGCAAGACCAAATACTGTCGGTCCAATCCGAATTGCTGATAGGCGGCGCCGACGACGGCGACGACGGCAGTCAGAATCAAGAGATGCAAGATTGAAAACTTCCTCCAACGCTGGGCCAGCGCTGCACCGCCATAGACGATCGCAGCAGAAACCGGGCCGACCACCAATCCTAGAATCAAGATGACGTAGTTGGAGACGATGAGAACAAAGACCAAGAACTGGACCGACAATAAGACGCCTGTGTAGATGCCTACCCGAATCGCCAGCGAACTGGCGCGAAGGGGACGAAGCAGCCAGGCCGCCAAACAACCGGCACTGTAGATCACCAGTGGCAAGAAGGGCAGATGCGCCGGTGCGCCTAGCAGGACTTCGACGTAGTGACGGACTTCACCCGATTGCCACGGTCCGCCGATCGAAAAACCAGCGCCATAGCTGACGACAAAACACCCGAAAGGCCCCAAGATTCCGTATACAAACATCAGAAAACGAAAGCGTTTTGACGCGTTGTACACGTTACCTGTCAGTTCATTCACATGATCGTCCTCATGTACAACCGATTCTCCGCCGCACTCATAGATCGGGTGTTCTAAACACCGGTCTATTCGAACCTACGAAAGCGCGGACGGACGCTGTTCAATGGAATCCAGAATCGCCACTTAGGCATTCCGAGGCAGACTTTCGGAGTCAAAAGCATCAGGAAGCAACTGAGACAACTTCTTGGTCTTTCGCGTACCAGTAATCACATCAATCATGATCACAGTTACCTCCATACCAAACTCGGCAAGGAACTGACGGCAAGCACCGCAAGGTGTCACGCCACCGACAGTAGCGATCGCGATTGCCCGCCACTTTCGATAGCCAGCGGCAATCGCCGTGGCTGCAGCAACGCGCTCGGCACAGATGCTGAGCGAATAGCTCGCGTTTTCGACGTTGCAGCCCGATATGACATTGCCATCTTCTAGAAGCAAGGATGCGCCAACGTAGAAGTGACTGTGAGGCGCATAGGCTTGGTCGCGTGCCGACGTCGCGCCGTGAATCAAGCGGTCGATTTCCTGTGGTTTAAGTTCAGGCATGGTCTTGGTCATCCGACCGACTGCTCCTTTGTGTTGCTCTGGTTGAATGGAATTGACCACTCAAACGGAGGATTGTTCGTTGGCAGTATCGACACGCCGTAGGATCAGGGACCTCGGCTCCACCGATGTTTCGTCGATCTGCACGGCCCCACGTATGCTGTCAGCATAATCGCTGGCCGCTTCACCTGGGCAATGCAGCGTCAAAACTGGATCGCCCTTCTCCACGCGGTCACCAACGCGATGATGCACGACGATGCCGACACTGTGATCGATTTTGTCCTCTTTCCGGCGACGACCGCCACCCATCGAAACAACCGTTTCACCAAGCAAGCGGCTGCTGTAGCCGGCGATGAAACCGCTCTTGTTCGCTTTCACATCGTGTTGCGGTGCGATCTGAAACGATTTTGGAAGCTTGCCACCTTGTGCATGGACCATTTTTTCAAACTTTTCCATGGCTGCCCCGCCATCGATCGCGGCAATAAGTTTCGATCGCGCCTCGGCAAGCGAATCGCAACGATCGACTTGCAACAACAAATTGGCGCATAGCTCTATCGTCAAATCGCGAACGACACCTTGCTGACCAGACAAGACATCGATCGATTCCTGGACTTCGATTGCGTTCCCGATCGTGCTGCCGAGAGGCTGGTCCATATCCGTTAACAAAGCGACGGTCGCCAAGCCAGCTTGAGTACCAACACGAACCAATGATTGTGCCAACGCGACAGCATCCGATTCTTGCTGCATGAATGACCCAGATCCCGTTTTGACATCCATAACAAGGGCATCCAAGTTTGCGGCCAACTTCTTGCTCAAAATGCTAGCTGTGATCAATGGAATCGATTCAACGGTACCGGTAACATCTCGCAGCGCATACAGTCGCCGATCTGCCGGCGCGATTCGATCGTTCGCCCCAACGATAAATGCACCGACTTTTTTCAAAATCTGACTTGACTCGTCGGTGCTAATTTCAGTTCGAAATCCTTCAATCGACTCCAATTTGTCAAGAGTTCCGCCGGTGATACCAAGACCGCGACCGCTTATCATTGGCACATAACAATCACAAGCCGCCAACAATGGTGCCAGAATCAGCGAAACCTTGTCACCGATGCCTCCAGTACTGTGCTTGTCAACGCGGGGCAGATCTTCACCATCGAGTCGCGGCAAACGATCACCACTGGCCAGCATCGCCTCCGTCAAAGTGGTGATTTCGCGCTGATCCATTCCTTTGATGCAAATCGCCATTGCCAAGGCAGACATTTGATAGTCGGCAATCTCTCCCGCACAGAACCCATCAATTAGAAAGCGGATTTCTTCGTCACTTAACGAGTGGCCCTCGCGTTTCTTGATCAGCAATGAGGATGCGAGCATACGACTTCGTTCGATCTAGATGGAATTCCTGAGCGACGAGTCTTCGAAATCGTGCACCGAGTTCGATCCCGAAACGTTACGGGCAGTACAGGCGTCGCCGAGACGGTTATATTGCATTCTGGATTTCAAAGCGATCGGTCCGCGGTCGGACCGCGATCGGAGATGGAGAATAGATTGATGATCAAAATTGAGCGTATGTTTCGGCGGTTTACCAGGGCGTTCATTTTGATTCTCGGAGTGTCGGCCTGGTCACTGTTTTGGTCCGAATCGACGGTCGCGGATGATCCGGAGTCGGCTGATACCACGCAACCGTCGCCAGAAGTCCAGGCTGGCCCCCGTGCGTTTTCTCGAGCCTTTCGGGCTGCAGCTCGAAAGGCAACTCCTAGCGTCGTTACGATTCTGTCCTACGGACAAGAAACGGCTGGGCGGCGACGAGAGAATCCAGGAACCACTGAGTCTGACGGCGGTCAGAACCAGCGACAGGATTCGAAACCTGCGGCACCAGACGAAAACCAGCTGACCGGAATCGGGAGCGGAATCATCGTTGCGGATCAGGGGATTGTGATTACCAATCATCACGTCACCAAAGACGCCAAGCGTGTTGTCGTTCAATTGGCCGACGAAACTGAATACACGGCGACAAAAGTTAGCGGTGATGCGGCAAGCGACGTCGCAACGCTGCGGATTGAACGTGATGAGCCTTTTCCAATTGCAGAGATCGGCGACTCCGATCAGTTGGAAATCGGTGATTGGGTACTGGCAATCGGAAGTCCCTTTCGATTGGAAGCAACGGTAAGTGCCGGTATCATCAGCGCGAAAAATCGTAAACTGGGTCGAATCGAGCGGGGACGATTGATTCAGACCGACGCCGCCATCAATCCCGGCAACTCCGGCGGCCCGTTGATTGATCTGGACGGGCGGCGTGATCGCCATCAATACCGCGATCGCCACGCGCACGACCGGGTACCAGGGCGTTGGTTTTGCGATCCCAATCAATCAAGCCAAGTGGATCGCGGGCGAATTGGACAAACACGGCGTGGTCCGTCGCAGCGCCATTGGCGTCACGATGGTCGAATTGAAACCTCGAATCGCCAAAAAATTTGATCTTGAACCATGGAGCGGAGTGCTGGTCTATCAATTGATTCGCGGATCAGCCGGTGAACAAGCTGGTATCAAACAACTTGATGTCATCGTGGAATTCGCCGGCGAACAGGTTCGTGATCCGGGCACCCTACAGGAGGTGATCGAACGCCTGCCGGTCGGATCCATTCAATCGGTTCGTGTGATGCGTGACGGCGAAGAAATTGAATTGGAAATCGAACTGGCCAGCGTTGATGATCCAACCCTTGGCGACCGAAACACAGATCAAGAACCGAACGAAGAAGATCGGCAAGACGAGGCAGACGCCATCGAACAGTAGGGATCCGCATGGATCGCCAGCTGTCGTAGGCTGTTTGTGAACCTTAGCTGCTAAACACAATGCCATTGATTGTGGCACTGATTTGGTGGAGTTCCGAAGACGAAGCATGCGCAGATCGCAAATCTGCAGCAATCCTAAGGGCCAATCGGCTCACGAATGAATATGGGCCTGGGCTTTCCCTTTCCTTTTCTGTCACAACGAAAGAATTCGGCGACATATCGCACGGGAGCCTTCGTCTCTTTTACTTTAAAGCGGTCGCCCTTTTGCAAGATCGGACGGTACTCTTCCATCTGCCCGAACTGACGCGTTCCTGCTGCTTGGCAAGGGAACCAGTGGCCGTTTCCTTGACCGTCCTCCAAATAGAACTCTGGATAGCAGTGATCATGAACCCAAACCATCCGCGATGGGATGCGAGCGTTTCGACAAAGTGCAACAACCAAACTGGTCATTTCTTCGCAGTCGCCTTTTCCATCTCTTAGAGCCGCCGATGCCCTCTTTAGCTCACCCTCGGTGTATTTAACATTGTCACGCACCCAATCGTAGATTCGTTCAACGCGTTGCCAGGCATTGCCCGATTCTGCCGCGGCAAGTTCGCGCGAAACTTTTTTGATCCGGGCATTCGATGCGTCAATCTGTGGACTGTTGCCGATGAAGGTTCGCAGTTCGCTTGAGATCCGTTTAGGAATCACCAAATCGTCCCGTTGCTCGGATGACAGTATTCGCGTTTTCTCAACATCGAATCGCAGCGTCATCTCAACAGTCGAATTTGCTGGAACTTGGTCCATTGCCAAAGCGACCTGCTTCGCACCACCGGCCACGTCACGCATTTCCCATTTCGTAACCGCCGGATCGATCGTTTGATCAACCAGCGTCACCTTCTGTTCCGGCCAATCTCGCGGGATCGGAAAGGTTGCAAACACGTTGGAGCAGGCCACCGGTGTTTTTAGAATCAGACCGATACGCCAGCTCTGAATCTTTGGCTCCTGATAGATCAAACGTGGTATCGCCGAATCAGTATCGTCTTCGGAATTGGAATCCGAATCATCAGCACCAGCGTTGTCGCCTGCCGACAGCAGCGATCCGCCGCTTACAGCTCCGGCTAGATAGAGCCATCGTCGCCTTGATATAGAGTCACTTGGTGCCATGATGGCTATCGCCCGCCATAGAGAAAGAAAGACCGAAACGATCGGGGCAAAAATACACGGGAACCGCGATCTTTGCCCCGACCGTAACTCGCTATGTCTAAAGTAATCAGTCTAGTCGGCTTTGGATCAAAGCTGCGTTTTCGCTTGCGGGAAGTGGTTCTTCCCACAGGATCTTGTTCCCGTCTGTATCGAATTTGCGGGATTGATAGTTGGGTGGCATCATTCCCCCGGGAGATCCACTTCCTTGCGGGACGGCAGCGTCTGGATAGCTGCGTGGCTGCCAGTCTCCGCTTGGAATCGGTGATGAAGCGCCAGGCATCGCGTTCCCAGGCATGACTTGTCCCTCGACAACTTGACCTGGTGAAACGACGACCTCGCCGTTGATCACTTGTCCTGGGTAGATGCCCGACGGATAGGAACCGGTTCCACCCTGCATTGACATTTCGCTACCTAGGTAGGGATCGTGGAATCCATCGGCGTAGCCTTCAACGACACCGCCGCAACCGCAGTCTCCGTAAGCCGAACTGTAGCCGCCGTTGCCGCAGGTTCCACCGCAGGGTTGATCGGCATAACTGTTGCAACCGCAATTACCAGTGGGTGCCGAATGACAGGGCGCTGACTGACAAGGTGCCGGTTGATACGGGGCCGCTTGACAGGGCGCTGGTTGATAGGGTGCTGGTTGATAGGGCGCTGGTCGACAGGGCGCCGGTTGATAGGGCGCCGGTTGATAGGGCGCCGCTTGACAGGGCGCTGGTTGGTACGGTGTTTGCATTGGCGTTGATCTACAGCGGGGGCCGGTTAGGCAACTGCGACCGGGTGAAACGCATGACGGGCTTGCGCAAGGAGCCTGCATCGTGTTTCCAAACTGTGGTGCGCTGAGCTTGTTGCACAAACCACAGCGTGCACCGCGTCCGAAGCAGAGACTGCCCAACGTGGAACGACAACCAGAGGTTAGCGTTACCAGTATCGCAGTCACGATAACTGCACTAATTCGATTGTTCATCTAACTTTCCTTCATATGCATAGCGAGCGTATTCGGTGATCTCGGATCGGAGACCAAACAAAATTAGGTCGTAATTGGTGTTGTGCAAACGCAACATCGTCTTTTTCCTGCAACAATTTGGTGACTGAATGCCACACCCTGATTCACTTAGCTTTGACACCCCCGTGACGCCTGCCTTGACTCGTATCAAACGTCACTGCCTGAAGCATGTTGTAGCGATTGCCACGATCGCGCTGATTGCAACATCTACACCCACGTCATCCGTTGCAGGCGAGTCAGTTTGCCAAGATGGAGACCGACTGTGGCTGGTCAGTACCAGACGCATCACCAGCCAAGCATGCCGCGCGAACGTTGATTCACCGTCTCTGTCGTTCATGCGGCTTGATGATGGAGGTGTTTTCGTACCGGCGACCATCGACGAATACGCCCATTCGATTGGCCAGTCGCGGGCCGTGGTGATCTATATTCATGGCAACCGCATGGAGGCTCACCACGCTCGGCACCGGGGCCTTTCCATCTACAAGCGTTGCCGCACGTGTCGAAGCTCCGGACCGATCGACTGGGTAATTTGGAGTTGGCCAAGTGAAAAAATGGGATTCTTGACTTACGATGTACGCAAAAAAGCGGAACGCACCGACGCGCAAGGTCTGTACCTGGCCTGGCTACTTCGCGAACACTGCAAACAATCGGCTGCTACGACATTGATCGGCTACAGCTTCGGCGGCAGAATCGCCACGGGCGCACTTCACGCGTTGGCGGGTGGAGAACTGGGTGGCCGAACACTTTCCGGTTCCCCCATCTCTGGCGAGTCCATCAATGCCGGTTTGATTGCCCCTGCAATCGACAGTCACTGGCTGAGCGGACATGGTTATCACGCCCGAGCGACCACCAACATGCACCGGATGCTGTTGATGTACAATCACAGAGACTTCATTCTGAAACGTTACTGGCGAGTCGAGAAAATTCGCGGCCGTATGGCGCTCGGATACAGCGGTCCCACAGTGTTCGGACCTCGCGGCGACGGCAGCAAATTGCCGGTTCGTTCCCGCGACTGTTCGTCGTCAATTGGTATCACGCACGATGAAATGGACTACTACAGAAAAAGTTGCCGGGCCGGATCGGAAATGGCCTCGCTGATCGATGACATCCACCTCAAAGACTTATCCGAACTTCCCGCCAATCTTTAACAACCACCTATGCTACCGATCCGGTGAATGGTCTCCCTACGCGGACCTTAGTATCGCGGTACAGGATCAGGGTTTCCGACAGGGCGTGGTCGCGGTTGAGCGTCTGCGTACATACGCGGGCTGCCCATTCCAAGTCAACCTCCATCTCCAGCGCTGGCAACAAACTATCGATGCGCTATGCATTCGTGATCTGCCCAAGCAATTCGAGTTAAAGAAGCTGTTGCATGAATTGGTCACGCGCAACGACAGTCTAATCCAGCACCACACCGACGTCGGCATCACGATCTTTGCGACGCCGGGAATTGCAAACCCGCAACGTGACAAGCAAGCGAATCCAACTTTGGTTCTGCACCTGAACCAGCTTGATCAGGAACGGATTCAACGGCGTCGGCAGTATGGCCAACCAATCGTCGTGACCAACATTCAACAACCAAGCGAGCATTCTTGGCCGCGGTCGATCAAAGTCCGCGCTCGAATTCACTACTATCTGGGCGATATCGAAGCCAGCAAACATGCGGACGATGCGATCGGTGTACTGATCGATGCCGACGGCAGTATCACAGAAACCAGCATCGCCAATTTGGCAACGGTAGTATCAGGCCAGATCATTTCACCACCCGAGAATAGGGTCTTGGGTGGGATCACGCAAACGATCGTCGAAACGATCGCCGGTCAACTTAGGATCCCCTGGCAAAAGCGGGCGATCCACCGAGACGAACTGGCGACGTCGGAGGAGATACTATTGATGGGAACCGACGGCGGAATCTGGTTCGCGCAGTCAGTCAACGGCCAGACAATCAACGGCGGTAGGCCGGGCGAAATCTACACACGGCTCCGACGAAAGTTCAGCGAGACGACCAGCCAGCAATGACCAGCGGCCACGCCACAGGCCAATTCTGCAGCCTGTTCAAGGCGTGTGCTAGCTCTCTTCCACTCAATTCGCTTGGTCGTGCAACGAATTTCGGTTCAACGCAAAAGCGCAAGGAGGCGAAAGAGGAAGACAACTGATCTTCATGACGTCTCTGCGTTCAAAATGTCAACCGGTATGGATAGAAGTACAGGTCACCGCGTCACGGAATAGTCAAAGCCGCCGCAGCATAGCGAAGTCTCTGAAGCTGTCATCGGTACGAGCATGATTTCAGTCTCGCGAGGGAGGTGGACGCGAAGGTGCGGCCTCGCCGGAACCGTGGGTTTCTTAGCTCTATTGACGCTAAAGTCATACCATTTCTATACTTCGGGCTAAATCCGTACGTGGTCGGTAGACCGCGCCGATGACCCGCACGCTTTATTGATACGCGCTAATGAGCAACGAAAGACGCCACGAACTCGAAACGAACGACCTCGCGATCCTGCTCGACCGCGTAAACAAGGCGATCGAGCCTTATACGAAACTGATCGCTGTTGGAATCGGCGCCCTATTCATCGCGGTCATGGGCTGGCTGTTCTACAATTCGCAGCTCAGCGGACAACGTAGTGATTCGACATTGGAATTGATTCAAGGAACCGCCAGTCAGGATGCCGAAGTGTTGATGGAGGTTAGCGACAACTATCCAGACACAGCCGCGGCGGCTTGGGCTAAGGTTTACCAGGGGCAATTGCAACTTTCTCAAGGCATTCAAACTCTCTATCGCGACCGCGAAGAAGCCGAGCAATTGCTGGGCGATGCGAAATCCGCCTTCCAATCAGCGGTTTCTGACAGTTCGGATCCGCTGCTACAGTCACGAGCGCATCTGGGTATGGCCCGTGCCGATGAGTCGCTCGGGAATCTAGAGGATGCGATCGGTGCTTATGAACAAGTTATCGAGATTGGTGAATCTGAAGCCATTATCAAACAAGCCGAACAACAAATCGCCGCGCTGCGCGACCCCAAAACCGAGGAATTCTTGGCCTGGTTCGATGATCAAGATTTTGCTCCATCGGATCCATCCTTGCCACCTTCGTTGCCGGGCGTTGGATCACTCCCCGACCTGCCCGATTTGAAGTTAACCGAATTGCCTGGCGGTGAAGCACGCGACGAAGAGATGGAGCTGGAAGACGAGGAATCCGATCAGCCCGAGGAAACGACGGCAGAGCCAACGGATCAGGCGACAGTCGATGATTCTGTGGACGCTCCAGCAGACGAACCCGCTAAATCCACCGCAGCGGAGCCCGAAAGTAAAGAACCAGAGGGAAGCGAATAATCGACGGTGATTCTAACGAAGCAGAAGTCTATCGCGACTTCATCGTTCCGGAATCGGCCGCCGGTATGCGGATCGACCTGTTTCTGACTCAATCCTGTGACGGCTACAGTCGTAGCTACATCCGGCAGGCGGTTCAAAACGAAGGCGCTATGGTGGATGGTCGCGTCGTCCGCCCCAGCTTGAAACTGAAGAGCGGACAACGGGTCCGATTCCTGCTTCCACCCGTACCGACCGACGATACAGTTCCGGAAAACATTCCGCTGGACGTCCTGTTCGAGGATGATGGCCTGGTAGTGGTCAACAAGCCGGCTGGTATGGTCGTTCATCCAGCGCGCGGCCACTGGTCGGGGACACTTACCAGTGCGCTGGCATATCGATTTCAGTCGCTATCAGACGTCGGGGGACCAACCCGGCCTGGAATCGTCCACCGCTTGGATCGCGACACCAGCGGAGTGATCGTGATCGCCAAAACCAACGCCGTCCACATTCACCTGGGCGAACAATTTCACGATCGCAAGGTCCGTAAAGAATACTACGCAATCACCGCCGGTCTGCTGGATCGAGACCGCGACGAAATTGATGCGCCGATTGGTCGCCACCCTTACCAACGTGACAAGATGGCAATCCGTGCCGGACATGCGACCAGCAAAATAGCGACGACTTTCTATGAGGTGATCGATCGCCACGGCCGCTTTACGCAAGTAAGATTGCACCCCCGAACCGGCCGGACGCATCAGTTGCGTGTCCACCTTGCCCATCTTGGTTGTCCGATCATCTGTGACCGTTTATACGGGGGGCACTGTGAAATCAGCGAATCCGAATTATTGGGTAAATCCAGAGCAGCGAACGAGCCGCCAATCTTGGAACGCCAGGCATTGCACGCGCGTGCTTTGACACTGACGAATCCCCAAACTGGAAAGGAGATGACGTTTGAAGCTCCTTGGCCGGCCGATTTACAGCGTGTGCTGGCGGTCTGGAACCGAGAGTGATTCGGCTGATGCATCGAACCCGCTGCGGTCGGGTGGCAGCGCGGCGGTGCAAGCTGACTGCTGACGCTGCGACATTCTTACGCCGGGGATCGCGCCGCAGGGTGACTCAAGTACGATATTGGTATCTATCAACTTATCTCGCCAGCTGTGGGACACCATCATGGCCGTTGTGTCATCCAAATTGAACGAAAGTAAGCTTACCGATCAAATCGGATTCATCGATGGTTTCGACCGTCGCCACATTGGACCGTCCGCAGCAGACATTCAGCAGATGCTGCAGACGTTGGGTTTTGACTCTCTAACGGCGCTGTCTGATGCGACGGTTCCTGCCGACATTCGACTCGTTCAACCACTAGACATTCCTGCCGCGCGCGGCGAGCACGAATTCCTGTGCGCACTGAAGACCATCGCGTCGAAGAACAAGGTTTTTCGTTCTTGCATTGGAATGGGATACACCGGCACCGTAACGCCACCGGTAATCTTGCGAAATATCATGGAAAATCCAGGCTGGTACACGCAATATACGCCGTATCAGGCCGAGATCTCGCAGGGTCGACTGGAAGCGCTGCTGAATTTTCAGACGATGATTGCCGATCTGACCGGTTTACCGCTAGCCGGTGCAAGCCTGCTGGACGAGGCGACGGCGGCGGCCGAAGCGATGACGATGTGCGCGTCGATCGCCAATCACAAACGCGCCGGATTTCTGGGCCAGCGACGATTGTCACCCACAGACACTTGGGCTGTTACAAACGCGAGCCGAAGTGCTTGGGATCGAACTAAAGATCGGACCGATCGAACAGATCGACTTTCAGCACGGTGAGGGAGGTTTGTGCGGTGTACTGGTCCAATACCCAGCCACGGATGGACGAATCCGCGACCTGCGAAAAATCGCGAGTGAGGCAAAGTCGAATGGTTGCCTGACCGTTGTTGCGGCGGACATTTTGTCATTGACGGTCTTGGAATCGCCTGGCGCTTGGGGCGCCGACATTTGCGTAGGCAGCGCACAGCGATTCGGCGTACCGATGGGCTTGGGTGGACCCCATGCGGCGTTCATTTCGACGCACGAAAAGCACGCTAGAAAGTTGCCTGGACGAATCATCGGTGTTTCCAAGGACGCTCAGGGAAACCGCAGCTCTACGAATGGCAATTCAAACCCGTGAACAGCACATTCGCCGCGACAAGGCGACCAGCAACATTTGCACGGCGCAAGCATTGTTGGCGATCATCAACTCGATGTACGCCGTCTATCACGGACCTGACGGACTGACCAGCATTGCCAGGCGGATCCAGGCCTTTACTGGCGCGTTACGGAAAGGGCTGGAAAGACTTGGGCATACTTCCGTCGTCGATGGCCCCATTTTCGACACCATCCGAATTCGTCTCGGCAAGGGACGAATCCACGCCGCGCGTCAAGTTGCTGACGCCGCCCGCGAACGACAGATCAATTTGCGGGAATATGACGACGGCACCCTGGGCGTGACGCTGGATGAAACGGCTGATCGCGGTTTGATCGCTGATCTGCTTGCCGCATTTAATTTCGGCCACTACACCGGTTTCGACATCGAAGCATTGCTGGAGGAGGCTGTGGCCGATCGTCTTTTCGATTTGGGTGACTTTGCCCGCCAGACGCCGTTCATGGAGCACGAGGTGTTCCGTAAGTACCACAGCGAAACAGAAATGCTGCGTTACATTTTTCGATTGATGAACCGCGACCTGTCGCTCGCTCATTCCATGATACCGCTTGGTTCCTGCACCATGAAACTGAACGGGACCAGTGAGATGATTCCAGTCACCTGGCCCGAGTTTTCCAACATGCATCCGTTCGCACCGGACACACAATGGCGCGGATACACCCACATGTTTCGCGAACTGGAATCCTGGCTCTGCGAAATCACCGGCTTCTCCGCAGTCAGTTTGCAACCCAACGCGGGCTCTCAAGGCGAATACGCTGGATTGATGGTGATTCGTGCATACCACGAGCACATGGCTCGCAGTGAAGGACGCGAGAATCAGCGAACGGTTTGCCTGATTCCGACCTCGGCGCATGGCACAAACCCGGCTTCCGCGGTGATGGCCGGAATGAGGGTCGTGGCGGTCAAGTGTGACGATCGTGGCGACATCGATATGGAAGATTTGCGAGCGAAAGCGCTCTCAGCACCAAGATCAGCTTTCCGCGCTGATGATCACCTACCCGTCAACTCACGGAGTATTCGAAGCGACGATTCGCGAAGTCTGTGATGTCATTCATCAACACGGCGGACAGGTCTACATGGACGGGGCTAACATGAACGCACAGGTTGGACTGACCAGTCCGGCAGTGTGCGGCGCCGATGTCTGTCATCTGAACCTACACAAAACCTTCTGCATTCCTCACGGTGGCGGCGGACCAGGAATGGGACCGATCGGCGTGACCGAACAGTTGGCACCCTTTCTACCCGGCCATCCTGTGGAACGCCCCGACACCGCAGGCGAACTCGCCATCGGCCCAATTTCGGCGGCTCCCTACGGCAGTCCCAGTATTCTGACGATCAGTTACGTCTACATTGCCTTGATGGGTGCTGACGGACTCCAGAGAGCAACTCAAGTCGCAATCCTGAACGCGAATTACATGGCCCACCGTCTGAAAGACCACTACGACATTCTGTACACCGACAAGGATGGCCGAGTCGCTCACGAATTCATCGTCGATTGCCGCGGTTTCGAAAAGTCTGCCGGTATTCGAATTCAAGACATCGCAAAGCGGCTGATGGACTATGGATTCCACGCTCCCACCATGTCCTGGCCAGTGGCGGGGACACTGATGATCGAACCGACCGAAAGCGAGTCGCTTCCAGAACTCGATCGGTTCTGTGACGCCTTGATTTCTATACGTGCCGAGATTGCAGCAATCGAAAATGGCGAACTCGATCGGGAAGACAATCCGCTGGTAAATTCGCCGCACACCATCGATGTAATTGGCAGCGATGATTGGCAGCACCCCTACAGCCGCCAACAGGCGGCGTGGCCGATGACCTGTTTGCGCGAGTCAAAGTTTTGGCCGTCCGTGGGACGGATTGACGATGCGTATGGCGATCGCAATTTGGTTTGCTCTTGTTCATCGATGCAGGAATAGTCATCCATTGCCGGCTGCTTGCGTATGGGAACTTGCTGAGGTTCACAACTTGCAAGGCCGGCGCATCTAGACTCTAGGGAGTCCGACCTGAATATCGAGTCGAATAAACCGTTTGACGGGATCAGGCAATCTTAGCGACCAGATCCAGCACTTTGCAGGAGTAACCCCATTCGTTGTCGTACCAGGAAACAAGCTTCACGAAGGTATCGTCCAGCTGGATTCCAGCACCGGCATCGAAAACGCTTGTACAAACTTCATCAATGAAGTCAGTCGCGACGACAGCCTCGTCGGTGTAACCCATGACGCCTTTCATCTTGCCTTCCGATGCATCCTTCATCGCCTTGCAAATTGTTTCGTAACTGGCTCCCTTTTCCAATTCAACCGTCAAATCGACGACCGAAACGTTGGAAGTGGGGACGCGGAACGCCATGCCAGTCAGCTTGCCATTAAGTTCAGGAATGACTTTGCCAACCGCTTTGGCAGCACCGGTGCTGGATGGAATGATGTTCTCCAGAATACCGCGACCACCACGCCAGTCCTTTTTCGATGGGCCATCGACCGTTTTCTGAGTTGCAGTCGCTGCATGGACGGTGGTCATCAAACCTCGCTTGATACCGAAGTTGTCATTCAAGACTTTGGCAAGCGGTGCCAGGCAATTGGTCGTACAGGAGGCGTTGGAGACGAAGATTTCTCCGTCGTATTCATCGTCATTGACACCCATCACGAACATTTTGGTGTCGTCTTTTGAAGGCGCAGACATCACGACCTTTTTGGCACCGGCATCAATGTGGCCCTGAGCCGATTCGGCTGTCAAAAAGATACCGGTCGATTCGACTACGATATCAGCACCCACTTTGCCCCAAGACAACTTCGCTGGATCTGTCTCTTCGGTAACCAGAATCTTCTTGCCATTCACAACCAAATGGTCTCCATCGGCTGTCACTTCACCGTCGAAACGACCATGCACTGAATCGTACTTCAACATGTATGCGAGGTAGTCGTTGTCCAAGAGATCGTTGATTGCAACAACTTCGATGTCATCGCGGGTGACCGCAGCGCGGAATACCATGCGGCCGATGCGACCGAATCCGTTAATGCCTACCTTGATCATGCCAGTTCTATCCTTTTCTCTTTGATTAGTGACAAAAGCTTGTTCGATGGTGTTTGCTTGCGAATTATAGGAACGCACGCTGTAAATGAGCCAGCCCCCAAGACCAAACGACGCTGAAACAACCCCTCCCGCATGGCGTCGTCCCCGCGGTGTTGCCACGGGAACATGGCAGTACGTCAACCAGCGGTCGATCGCGGACCATTACGACCAATTTGTGGCGGATACTCCGCTATGCGCCGTTGACTCCGATCTGCTGGCAAGCTTGTTTCCGACGACCGATCAGAACGTGACCATTCTGGATCTGGGCTGTGGTAGTGGTCGATCGTCCATTCCCTTAGCGGATCGCGGATACAGGGTCGTCGGAATCGATCTGAGTCAGCCCATGCTATCGGTGATGATGCGAAAGTCCGAATCAACTCAGCGGATTCTGCCAGTGCGTTGCAACCTGGTCGAACTTGACTGTTTCGCCGATCGCAGTGCCGATCATGCGATCTGTATGTTTAGCACCCTTGGAATGGTTCAGGGATCCGAAAACCGCAGCGATTCCTGCGTCACGTCAACCGCATCGTTCGCCCCGACGGCAAGCTGGTAGTGCATGTTCATCATCGCTGGGCGGCCCTGCACGAGCCTGATGGCGTTCGCAATTTGGTCGGCAACTGGCTGCAATCGGTTGTCAAAAAGAACATCGAATTTGGCGATCAAACTTATCAATATCGTGGGCTTCAAAGCATGTTCATGCATCGGTTTTCGCGCAAAGAGCTTGCGAATCAGCTGTTGGCGGGGGGCTGGAAGATCGATCAACTGCAAAGACTTTCGCTCAACGGATCGACGGTCATGGAATCAACCGGGATTGCCGGAGGGTTCATCGCGGTCTGCACTCACCGGTGAATGCCTGCTGCGTGAAAGGTCGCGTTTTGCTAGGTTAATGACTGATTCAACATCGTTTTCGAGGATTTTCCATGGCCAAGTCACTGCAATCACTGATCGATACCGGCACAAAGCTATATCTAGACTCAGTCGAACCGTCGTTGGTCGACCAAAATCTGGAGTGGGGTGCGGTGGGTGCGACTAGCAATCCGGCAATCATTTCGTCAATCGTTAAGGCTGGCGGCTTGGACTCGCAGATCGAATCCCTGCTTTCGCAAGGCCATGACGATGAAGCAGTTGCTTGGGCGCTGACCGATGCATTGGTGACCGACGCGGAGCGAAAATTTCTGGCCATCCATGAAAAATCCAATGGCAATGCTGGATGGGTCAGCTTTGAACTCGATCCATTGCTAGAGGATCCGACCTTGGGATTATCTGATCAAGAACGCACAGGCAAAGTACATTGAATTGGGCAAGAAGTGGGCCAGTGGTCATCCGAATCGCATGATCAAAGTACCGGCGACACCTGCAGGACTGGCAGCCTTGGAGGACTTGGCCGCTGCCGGCGTGACGCTGAATGTGACGTTGATCTTTACCGAAGATCAATACACTCACGCACGTGATGCAGTTTGGCGCGGTGCGCAACGCCGCGATGACTTGACCTCCTTCAAGAGTGTGTACAGCATCTTCATCAGCCGAATCGATGTGTACACGTTGCAAGAAGTGTCGGATCTTTCTGCTGATGCCCAAGGGTTAACCGGAATCTTGAACGCCAAACGAATCTGGAAATCGAACCAAGACTTTTGGGCGGATAAGGGTCTGCAATTAGAACAAGAATTGATTTTCGCAAGCACGGGAACGAAAGATCCGAAACAAGATCCTTGGAAATATGTCCAAGCCTTGGCCGGCAGCGACATCCAAACAAACCCGCCCGAAACGAACGAGGCGGTCGCCAATAGCGGAATCGAATTTGCTCGAACCGTTGACCAAATGCCGCCCGAATCGGTGCAGCAGGAAATTGATGCGAAAGGTTGACGTCACTGCCATGCATCGACAACTGATGGCGGAAGGTGTCGATAAGTTCGTCAAACCGCAACGAGCGCTGCTCGATTTGATCGCCCAGAAGCGGAAAGAACTGTTGCCCACTTCGTAGCGCGATTGATAAACCAGGTTGTGCCTCTAGCGGTCCGTCGCTCGCGTATGCGGACCACGACCGCTCAGTTGCTTTCCATTGGCATCGTTCACCTGATCAGCTTCGAATTCCAGCAACGACTGCATGAAGCTGCTTTGGGTCGATCGACATAGATCCATCAAGTCGTAGGTATCGCGAATCACTGACACCCATTGTGTCGCTTCGTCCGTTGCCTCGGTTTTGATCTTTTCGGCCGCCGTTTCGATCGACCTGAAAGTTCATGTCGCGACCAATGTCGCTGAGTTCTGACGCGAAATGTATTAGCCGATCAACGTCTCGCGCTGTGACGGCATGAGCCAGATTCTCGACCTGAGAACCAAGTTGCATTGCCGCTTGTTTTTGAATTGCCATCGCGCCGGTTGTGATCAAATTGACGTTCGGGCGGACCCTTTCAGCAAAATGTTCGACCAATCTAGGATCGAATTGAGTACCAGCGCAGCGGCGCAATTCCGCGATCGCTTCATCGTGTGACCGACCTTTGCGATAACAGCGGTCCGAAATGATCGCGTCGTAGCTGTCGGCAATGGCAAGCAATCGAGCCCCGATGGGGATCGCATCACCGGTGGGCAGACTTGGATTCCGACCCGATCCACCGTAGAACGCGTGGTGATTCGAAGCGACGGAAGAAAGTGATGGGCAATCGAACGCAATATCAATCAGTTCTTTTCCAATTCGGTCATGTCGTCCCATAACCTCCCATTCTTCAGCCGTTAGTTCGCCGTCCTTCAACAGAATGTCATCAGGAACGCCAATCTTTCCGATGTCGTGAAGCAACGCAGCAACCTCAGTCATGTACGCTTGCGCTGGATCTAACAGACCAGTAGCAGCACGTGCACATAGATCGGCGACCCGACGACTATGTTCGGCTGTATTAGCGTCACGATAGGAAAGTGCCGTGACCAGAGCGGTTACCGCCTGATACGGAATCTCAATCCGTTCTTGCGGCAATTCGGCTTCCGTCAATTCCTGATTCGCCATCGCTAGGTTATAGGCAATCACACGATTTCTGCCCTCGCGTTTCGCCACATAGAGACAGGCGTCTGCTTGGTTGATCAAGTCCTGGGTAGTCTCAGCTTCGAATCGCAACTCGGAGACTCCGATACTGGCCGACAATCTCAAATTCGCAGGATCGAGCAACCGGATTTCGTTTATCGCCTGGCGAGTTTCCTCGGCTGCCACAATCGCGTCCGCCAAATCGGTCTGCGGAAGCACGACACAGAATTCCTCACCGCCGTAACGACAGATCAATCCGCTGTCGGCATACAACTCGCGAAGCACCTTAGAAACATGGCGAAGTACGTCGTCACCGGTGTGATGCCCATAGGTGTCGTTGACGGCTTTGAAATGGTCGATGTCAAACATCAGACAAGCCAGCGGTGTGCCAAGCGTCTTGGACTCACCCCAAATAGTCTCAAAGGCTTCAAAGAACGCGCGGCGATTCAAGCATCCTGTCAACGCGTCTTGGGTCGCCAGGATTTCCAGTTCCTTGTTTTTGCGTTTGATTTCATCGCGACTGCTCTTCAACAGGCTTAGCATTCGTTCAAGTTCAGCGCGATGCTCTTCGACGTGCGTAACGTCTCGGAAAGTTGCCAGTGCGCCACGCTGCAATCCATCCTTGCCTAGCGGGGCCGCATTGACGGAAAAGATGCGCTGCGATCCATCAGGCAATTGGTAGCGCAACATTCTTTCGGCTTGCAGCTCGGAATGTTCAATCGCCAAGTTCCAAGGATAATCTGATTCAGATATATCTTCCGCGACCCAGCTAAGTTCGCTCGCTGATTCCGTTGCCAGATCGTCTGCCGACCGATCAACAAGGGTCGCGAACGCTCGGTTGGCCAAGACAATACGTCCGCGCTCATCCAAGACCAAAAGTCCCTCGGCAAGGGTATCGAGTGCTTGGCGAACCTGATCGGGTACAACCTGCGTGTTGCTGAACAAGCCCAGAATGCGAATCACGTAGACGGTATAGGAGCCAAGTCCACAGACGATAAAGAAGGTTAGCAACCGAACCAACGGATGGTGCATGACCTGGGTTACAAGAGATGTGTAGGGCCGGTGGAAACAGATTTCGACTTTGCCCCACGGGCGACGGTTCAGTGTGATGGGAATGTGAACGGCATCCACCTGTTCGTTCAAGTTGTTCAGCGTTGGCCACAGCTTTGCGTGGTGGCCTGTGTCAACTCTCAGAAAACCAAGCTCGCTGCGGATTCCAACGGAAAGAATGTCAGGATTCCGGTCGACATGAGTCTGCAGCGTTCGCTTCAGATCAACCCACTGCTGCTTTCTGACGTGGGCAGCCGCATTGATTGCGATCGATTCGCACAACGATTTGCGCGCGCGAACACTGGACTCAGTGGCATCGGGCATTAGCCCAAGCCAATGAGCGCCAAGGATCAGCGTCACTCCGACACAGACAATGCCGAAAGCGAGCCTTAGCGATTCGATAATCACTTTGCCCAAAAGGACGTTTCTAACGTCAAAAACCGTTGAATTGACCTTCCCCCAACGCGCAGCCCCCGCGCATGGTTTGGGCCTTATCAAAGTTTTGCCCACCGTCGGTGCACCGCCCTCAGAATCTCCAAGGTGCTCGGTTACGATCGACAAACACGCGGTCATCATCACGGTTGCGCCGGTTGTAACGATTTCAAGGCTGCGCGGATCCAATCGCGAGCGAAGGCAATGGAAAGATCGCTTGCCATTGGTAACCCATGAAGGCAACCCGCTCGCAGCTCGCAGCCTGGTTCGTGCCCCTCAAGATCCTGCCTTCTAGGGAAGCACCTGATCCAGATCGTCCTTCTTGCCGCCGGCCCGATAAGAGGTCAGCAAAGCATTCGGACCGACTGTAGACTAGGCCCGCTGCCGCTCCAGCTGAATCAACGAGTACTCCGATGGCGGCTTCTCCGAAGTGCAAATTAGTGTCGTCCCAATCTCGCCAGACAATGGCTTGCGCCAGGTCAGCCTGCAGCAGCCGGTCAAGCATTTGGATTTCAAGCCGGGATTTTGGCAGGGTCAGTCCCACGAACTCACGGTAAACCAAGTCAACGAGCTCGGTTTGGTTGGAACCATTTCCGATCGAAAGAGGAGCCACATGATTCGTACCCCTGACGGTTCGACTCAGTATCAACCACGGCACTCGTGTTGGTATTGACCTGATCCGCCATCGATAGAGAACCGACCACCGGCGTTGTCCAACAGCGAATACAACTGTCCGTCACCCGCATCGACATCGCTGGTGGTCACATTGCCAACCAGGGACAAATTTGGGCTGTTTTCAGCGATCGTCATCCCAGTCACATCGAGGTCATGGGCGCGTTGTTGGCACCCTGAATCGTAACCGTGATCTGAACCGTCGCGCTTGCGCCACTGGCGTCGATCATCGTGTATGTGAAGACGTCATCGATCGTGTCAGCCGCTGTTCTTAACGCTTCCACGGTGGCGTTGTTGTTGTCGACCGTGTAGCTATAGCTCCCATCGCTGGCGATACTGATTGACCCGTAGCTGCCGACGACCGAACTGCCGACGCTGCCCGAAGCGGTTCCCACGACTCCCGCCGCGACTCCGGTAACGGTCTCGGTATCTCCTGAATCCACGTCCGTATCATTTCCCAAAACGTTTCCGGTCGGGGCGGCACCGGACGATCCGTTGGCGATCCCACCAGCCTCAACGGCCGTCACCGTATCGGCGACTGCGATTGGCGTGTCATTTTGACCTCGGATCGTGATTGTGACTTCAGTGGTCGCCGAGGCACCGTCAGTATCGATCATCGTGTAGGTAAATACATCTTGGATCGTGTCGCTACTGGTTCGCAGCGTCTGCACCGCCGCATTGTTGTTGTCCAGGGCATAGCTGTACGAGCCGTCCGAGTTGATCGTGATCAAACCGAAATTGCCGACGACAGCTGTGCCGACCGAACCAGAGGCACTCGGCTGCGACCCAGCGGCCACACCGTCAATCGCCTTGGTGTCCTCGAAATCGACATCGGTATCGTTGGCAAGCACATTGCCAGACGGATCGGTACCCGAGGTCCAATTCGCGATTCCTCCCGACTCGACGGCGGTCGCCGTGTCATCACTCGCGATCGGCGTATCGTTCGTTCCAGTGATCGTCACTGCCTGAGTGTCGGATGCCCCGGTGGGAGCGTCGGTGGCGATAATCGTGTAGTCCAGGATCAAGGTCTCGCCGGTAGCCAGGAAGTCGAACGCCTCGCTGCCATTGTCGAATGCCCAGTTGATTTCCCCGGTAATGCTAACGTTGTCAATCACATTGCCAACATCAACCGTCAAAAAGCCTTGTAAGATTGCGTTCGTCAAGGAACCCGGAACGCTGCCCATCCCAGTGCCGCTAACGGCCACACTATCGACCACCGTACTAGTCGTATCGGTAACGTCAAAATCATCAACGCTTAGCGAACCGCCAGTTGTCAATCCTGAATTGGTCTCCGTGAAGTTGTCTGCCGACTGTCGCCGCCCGCCACCGTGATATCGGGGGCGTCGTTGGTACCTGTGATCGAAACGGTGACCGTCGTCGTGTCGCTCAGGGGAGTGCCGTCATCGTCGCTGGCACTGAACGTATAGGTCAGAATCAAAGTCTCACCCGTCGCCAAGAAGTCGAACGCTTCGCCGCCGCTGTTGAAAGCCCAAGTCGGTGTGCCGCTGTCGGTCAGACCGGTGTTGGTCTCCGTCAGTGACGAAGTATCGGGTCCACCGGTGATCACCAACGCGTCATTGGTACCGGTGATCGTGACCGTAAACGTTTCGGTGTCGCTTAGCGGCGTTGCGTCATCGTCGGTGGCGCTGACTGTATAGGTCAAGATCATCGTTTCACCGGTGGCCAGAAAATCAAATGCTTCGCTGCCGCTGTTGAAGTTCCAGGTCAGTGTATCACTGGTCTCGGTACCATCCAGAATCGCCGTCGGCTTACCGTCAAGAAGCCCACCAGGATCGCGTTGGTCAAAGTGCTGTGGTAGTCCGCATTGGCCCGGAAGTACAGACGAGTACTCGCGTCGGCCGCCAGCAAACGCGCGTTGGAATCGCTGACCGCACCGATGCGTTCCATGTTGTGCCGTTGTCGGTGGAGTAGAACCACGTCCCGTTCATGGTATCTGCTGCCGTGATGGCGATTCCCAAACCAGCTCCGCTATCGACGTCCGTGACGTTGTCAACTTGACCGGTTGGAGCCGCAAAATCGACCAGCGATGAAACCAGCGTGACCAAGGCTCCAGTCGGTGCGCCAGCGTCTTCGTTCGTCGTCGTTAACACCGGAGTTTTGCCGTCATCCAGCACCGGAGCGGCTTTGACGTCCGTCACCGTAATGTCGGCCGTTTCACTGGCGGTGCTGAAGGCCTCCGTGCCACCACCTGTCGAGGTATCGACTTTCGTTCCGGCAGTTCCGCTGGTTTGATCCCAGGCGTAGAAATCAAAACTGGCCGTTGTTCCGCTCACCCCATTAGGGACAAAACGAACAAGAGCGTTGGTTCCTAGCAACAATGCCGAGGTGTTTGACACGGTGCCGATCGCAGTCCAAGAGGCTCCACCATTGATCGAGTATTCCCGGATGCCGTTACCACTTGCATGTGTCGTAATCGCGATCCCTTCAACGGCACCGCTATCAACATCGGTAATCGGATCACCGGCGCTGGCAATGATCGTAGCGACCAAAGCACCGCCATTACTCGCTTGCAATTTGGTAATCGTCGGCAGCGTCGTGTTTCCACGGTTGTCCAGCACGGGCGCGTTGCTAATATTGATGACTGCAATACGCAACGAGTCGGTGTCAATCAAGTCGCCGCCGCCGGTGTTGCCCTGATCATTGGTGACGAGGGTCAGCTTGTCGCTGCCGTCAAAATGCGCGTTCGGCGTGTAGGTGAGGCCATCAAGCGCGATGTTGATGTTCGCGATCGTGCCTGTGAGAGTCATCGTGGCGTCGGCCGTTCCATCGCCGACGCTAAAGCTCAGACCACTGAATGGACTGAGCGTGAGTGTGCCGTTGTCGAACCGTTAGCGTGATTTCCATCAAGCCGCCGTTGGCGTCGATGTCGCTGATCGAAATCAGGTTGCCATTGGCGGTGTTGAATACCAGTGGTGTCCCTTCCATGGTCCAGACGGCCGCAAGCTGCCCGCTGTCGTTTTCGTGGACGACGATGGCATCGTCGTTGAGGATCGCCGTCACGATGTCGAGAGTTCCGTCGTTGTTCAGATCATCCACGGCCATCGCCATTGGCCCCGCGTTTCCGGTGGAAAGCGTGTATTGCTGGAATGCCGGAGTCGGGTTGCCGTCGTTTTCGAACCACAGAAATTCGCCGGAACTTGATGCTGCGGCAATGATGTCTTGGTCACCATCGCCATCAACATCCGCCATGATGGCCTGGTGTGCCCCGTCAGCCTGATTCGTCAAGATCGTTTCGCTAAAGACTTCCGCGCCGTCGTTGGTAAACAGGGAAACCGTGTCATTGAAGAATGATGTTGCGAGCAAGTCGATGTCGCCATCGCCATCAATGTCGTCGGCATAGACACTGCTTGCTCCGCTGATGGTTGACGAAACGACTTGCTTGGAAAAGCTCGGATTTACCCCACCACCGTTTTCGTACCAGGCAATTTCGCTGCCGAACCAGTTGGCGGCGACCACATCCATGTCCGTGTCGCCATCCAGATCAACGAGTTGGATCATCCACGCGCCTTCAGCCGCGAGATCAATGGCGTTGTAAGTGAAGTTTTGGCTGCCATCGTTTTCGTACCAGGCGATGGTGTCATCTTGGTAGGACGATGCGACAATGACCAAATCTCCGTCATTGTCGATGTCGGTCGCAAAGGCCGAAGTCGCTCCCACCGCCGTCGCCGTGATCACACGTTGAGTGAATCTGCCAACACCGTCGTTCAAATACCACGCGATCGTATTATCATTGGTCGATGCGGCGATGATATCGAGGTCCAGGTCGCCATCGACGTCAGCGACACTTACCAATCGTGCACCCAGTGCGGAAGTAGTGATCGTCTGCACGGTGAAGCTTGGTAACGCTGCTCCATCATATTCATACCACGCGATCGTATTGTCGATGATCGAGGCGGAAACGAAGTCGATGTCGCCATCGCCGGTGGCAACGCTGGAAGCACCATCGGCCGATGTCGTGGCGGTTTGCCCCGGAAGCATCGCCATCACGTTAATGGGGGCATCGTTCACTGCCGTTGCGGTGAAATTCTTGACTCCGGTGATGGCCGCCGCTTCACCGTCATCGACGCTGGTCGCAATGGTAAAGCTGCTGTTGTAGTCACTGGTGGGTATAAAGTTGATGCCGGCCAGCAACGTGTTTACGTAAGCAATTGCACCACTGGCTGTCCAGACACCGCCCGCAAATGTGCTTGTTACAGCACCGGAGGTCGCTGTATTGAGCAAACCGTCACTGGTATCGGAAAGTGTCAAGGTGACAGTGACATCGGTGTCGTCAGCATCACTGATGACGATGTTCGTGAGATTTAGAGCAACGTCCTCAGTGTAGCTTTCCGCTGCATTGAGGTTGGTTGCCTGCGGAGCGTCATTCACACCTGTGAGGTGGACGGTTGCTATCGCAGTATCCGTGCCGCCGTTGCCGTCGCTGATTATATACGTCCACGAATCGGTAGCGGTCTGACCGGTCGTCAAGTGGTCGAACTGTGAGTTCGGGTCGTAATCAACGCTGCCGTCGCCATTCAGGGTCAGAAAGGCACCCGATGCAAGGGTGAACTGGCTGCCTACTTTTCCAGAGGAACCTTCGGTTTCGCTAACGATCAGCCAGTCGCCGTCCACATTGATATCGTTGGAAAGCACGCCGAAGGCAATCGATACGCTTAGCGGGCTATCCTCGTCCGTGCGGTAATCGATCCAGACCGGACCATTGCCGCTGCCACCGTTGATCAGAGTCGCCTCTCTGGGGCGGGCTGAGTCCGAGGCCAGTGTGCCGGTGCCTTCGTCAAACTGCCAGTAGCCTACCAGACCCGCCTGCGGTGAAAGTGATTGGTCGAGATTCGCGACGATTTCAGATTGCGTCCGACTGATTTCCCAAATCCGAACTTCATCGATCTGGCCGTTAAAGTATCGTCCAGTCGGCGAGTTTTCTCGACTGCCGATGCGGAAGGAATCCTTGTCTGCGTGGGAATCCCCTATGTTGCCCGATCCGTTGTAGACATCGACAAGAGCTCCGTTGACAAAGGTGCTCACCACACCATTGTCATTGGAGATCGCTAGGTGTGACCATACATTGAGCGGAATCACATACCCGGTGTCATGCCATGTCCAGCCTGGATCCGAGTTGTTGATCGCCCACCGCAGCGTCCCCGTCTCACTGATGCCGATCTCGTATTCACCCTCGCGATTGAGAACGATCGAACCTGTCGTCGCGTTATAGGCGGCCGGATTCACCCAGGCTTCCATGGTGACCGATGCACCGGTGATCTCAAGTTCCATCCCGGTACCAGCATCCAAATAGTCGTCGATCCCGTCAAATGTCTGCGCCGAGCGGTCATCGACTGCGATCGGAGCGTCGTTGACCCCAGTAACACTGATACTGACCGTGGCATCGTTGGAGTAGTCGCGTCCATCGGAGGCGCGGTAAACAAACGAATCGGTGCCGGTGAAGTCGGCGGCCGCGATGTAGGTGAATGACCCGTCGGCGTTGAGCGTGAAGCTGGCGGCATTGGAAGGCCCGCTGATCAAGTTGGCGGTAAGGGTATCGTTTTCGACGTCGGTGTCATTGGACAACCTACCGTTTGCCGCGTTGATCGTTAGCAGTGTGTCTTCAATGGCGGTGTAGGCTCCGGAACCGTTTTGGAACGTCACCTGCAATTCGGATTGACTCAGGGCCTTGTCAAGAATCGCCACTTCATCGATTCTTCCGTCGAAATGAGCGGCACTGTTCGGATTGGCCCCCACCCAAATCGACTTGGCTGGGTCCGTGTTGACCGCACCGCCAATCGCATGACTACTGCTGGCAATTTCAGTTCCATTGAGGAAAAGCTTCATCGAACCGGATGCCGCGTCATAAGTCGCGGTGGCGAACTGCCACTCTCCAGTCGGTAGATCGACCGTCGAAGCGACCAGCGTTGACGTGGTCCCGCCCGCCTTGACTCGGAATCGCAGATGATTTTCTCCTAAGACATCCTCCTTACTCAGCATCCACCAAAGATCAGCGATGCCCTGGCCGCCGGAGTCGCCCTTGGAGATGATCCGGTGATCTTTGTTGGGGACAAAACTGTCGGCATTGATCCAAGCTGAGAGCGTTAGCCCTGTTCCGGCGACATCGAGGGTTCCCAGGTCCCCGTAGTCAGTGCTGCCATTAAAGTCCGCAGCCGTCTCGCTGCCGGATTGCCCTGCGGCGCCCAACGTCGGACCGCTGTAAGTTCCATCGATACCCGATGGGCCGAGATTGTTTGCCGTCGGGCCGGACGCTTCACCGAGGCGATAGTATCCCACAGGAGTCTGAGCCAACACGGCGTTGCTGTAATCCGCCGGGTCATCCACCGCAATGGGAGCATCGATGACCGATTGAACATCAACGAATAATGATTCGGTCGCGGTCTGCGCCGGCCCCCCGGTGTTTCCATGGTCGTCAACGGTGATTTGAACTTCCCCCAGTCCGACGAAGTCAGCGGTTGGCGATAAGCTGAAGCTGCTCAACGCCGTGTTGATGTCCGTGATGGTGCCTTCGAACGTGATGACGTTCGTACCGCTTGCTCCTGTAAGCACGGTCACCCTGCCGGTTGGAAATGTGATCGTGCCGTTGGTCACGCTGACCGTGACTTCGACGATGGCCCCACCCGCGTCATCGTCGGCGATTTGAACGCTCAAACCTGAAAGCGTTGTGTCTTCGTTGACGGTGCCGCGAATATAGCTACCACCGCCCTGATTGACGTGGAGCCCCACAAAATTGTCGTCATGAGCCGCAAAGATGATTTCTTTTTCACCGTCACCTCAACGTCGGCTGCCTCCACCCACACGCGGCCACGACTGCTGGCGTCTACAACGTTCCGCGTGAATGTGGCATCGCCTGCGTTCTCGTAGATGTATATGGAATCGCCAACTTCGTCCGCAATGATGACATCGAGTGTGCCGTCCCCATTGATGTCGGCAGCTTCCATGTGATAGAGCAAACCGCCGGTTTCCGTCGCAATGATCGAGTAGGTGAACGACGGTTTAGCGGCACCATCATTTTCCAACAGGACGATTTTGTCGGTTGTGCCCCACGTGATGTAGGCGATGTCCTGATCACCGTCGGCGTCAAAGTCCCCGACGGGCATGCAAAGAATTTGCTCAGCAACGTCGTCGTAGATCAGTTGCGGTGTGAACCCGACCGTCGGGTTCCCGTCGTATTCGTAGAAGGTGATCTCGCGCGTCTGGAAATCACCGTTCACAATGTCCATATCGGTGTCCCCGTCCAAAACGACGATTTCAACACCGTGTCCGTTGGAGATCGCGTCTGAGTAAGTCTTGGTCCAGACACCTACCGCATTCTGCTCAAAAACAACCAATTGCGAGTCACCGATGCTGCGATAGAAAATCCCTGCGATGTCGGCACGTCCATCGCCATCGATATCGCCGATCGCCAATTCTTGCCCGCCGTCCGAGTCGCCGCCAACGCTGCCTTCAAAGCTCTGCGTGCTGAGGCTCACCGTGCCGCTGCCAACAAAGTTATTCATCAGCACGAGCACACTGTTGGCTGCGTCGGCATTGTGATCGTTCATCGCGACGATGTCCAAGTCACTGTCGCCTTGGAGGTCATAGGTCGCGACGGCTCGAAAGTTCTGCGCCGAGGCGATCAACACGCCTGCCGAGAAATTCCCACTGCCATCATTCTCGTGCCAACGTAGCTCGCCCGCCGTGGTGGTGGTTACCAAGTCCACATCACCATCGTTGTCAAAGTCTCCCGAAGTCACACTGGTCGCGCCAGCGAGGGTCTCCATCGTTTCGGGATCCGCCGTCGGCAGTGATGTGAAATACGGCGCAGCGTTACCCGCCACGATCGCGTAATTCATCGCGCACTCAGATGTCGAACCGTACGCCAGCAGATCATTTGTTCCAACTTGTCCGGCGCTTTCGATCCGAGTCGGTGTTGCAGTCAAAAAATCGCCACCGCCAAACGTCACTTCGTTCAGAATCACACCCGAGAAGATTGCATCGCCGCTGCCGTTGGTCGTCACGGTCGTGCTGCCTAGATAATACCGGCCTTCACCATGAGTCGCATCCTGCGTCCCGGCGGTGTTTCCAAAGAATTCAATTCGGCACGGAGTTGCGGCACCATCCGTGTCGAGCGAACCACTTAGGGTCAGGTCGGTTCCACCCAATTCGGCTTGTGTAATCAGATGGAAATTCTGACGCAGGTTGCCCCCGCCATCGGCGTCATTGCCATCGTTGAGCGTTACACCATCCGCAGTTGTACCCGCGGTCAAGTCAAATCCAGCGTTGCTGTTGTTGTAGATGGCGTTGCCCGTGATGCAGATACCGGTCGATCCGGTCTCCACCACAATTCCGTAAGTGCCATTAGCGATCGTATTGCCTTGTCCGGATGTTCCACCATTCAAATTGTCACTGGCCGAACTGATGATCTGAATACCTTCTTGGCCATTGCCAAGAGCTGATGAACCGTTTGATTCCACCCCGATCAGGTTGTTGACGATCACATTCCCGCTGGTGGATGTCGAACCGTTTCCGTCAATCAATATCTCGGAATCGCTATTTCCTGAAATGATGTTGGCCTGACCCGTTCCTGTGCCGCCAACCTGCGTACTTTGCACACCGTTGTAGATCACGACCCCATGTGGCTTGTTGGCAATCGCAACGGTTCCATCGAAGTTCGTACCGATGTAGCTGCCGTATATTTTGTTATTGTCGGCTCCGACGTTGTCGAATTCGATCCCGTCGGAGTTTGCACCGACGTCTGGATCCCAGTTGCCCGAGATGACGTTTCCTTCACCTCCCATGCGGTCACCGCCAATCGTGTTGTTGTGGGAACCACGTCCGATCACGATGCCGTCGGCGGTATTACCTAGTGCCGTATTCCCGGTGCTGTGGACGCCGACGTAATTTCCCTGAATGACAGTCAAAGTCGTTGCAACGCTCCAGAGTGAGATGCCGTCAGCATTGTTTGCCGCAACGACGTTTCGTTCTACTGCGAATGACCCGCCGATCTGTATGTTTGCCGAACCATCGATCGAATTGCCGAAACTGTTGTTTCCGCGATCAAGCGTACCCGCCTGGTCGGAGCCGATGTAGTTGCCAGCGATCGTGTTTCCCCAAATCCCGTTGCCATCGGAGTTGTTGCGAACTTGGATTCCGTCGTCGCCACTGGAACCAACGACATTGTTTCGAATCTCGTTGTTGTCCGCATCTTCGGTGATCAGGATCCCATCGTCAACGTTGCCCGCCGCTGCTCCGCCGGCCGTTACCCCGGCCCAGTTATTCTCGATCAGGTGGTTGTCACCAAAGCCGGTGAAGCCATCAATCTCGATCCCTTCATCCACCAAATTGATAACGTTGAATCCGCGAACGATGCTGGTGTTGTTTCGCAGCACGATTCCGCCGGTCGAGTTGACGGCGTTGGTGCCGTCGAGCGTGATGAGTTGGTTTGCACCTTCAGTCGAAGCATCCAAGACGACCGCATCGGTGATCGTTGGCAATCCGCCGGCATTCACAAAGATGGTCTGCGAACTACCGCCGACGCCAATCGCAAAGTTAATCACGTCCGGAGTTGAACCATCGACGTTGGCAGTGTTGTTAGCGGCCCAGATCGCTTCGCGAAGCGAGATCATCCCGTCCGTGCCCCTGTTGGCCAACAGCGTGTCAATCGAAGTTGCATCCCCATACAGAACGTCGCTGGCGGAGTCGACGGTCAGCGTGTGAACTGTGGATGTCTGCGAACCGGCCGTCACATAGTTGACCGTCAGCAGCGGTTGGTTGCTGCTTTCCGACGAGTCCATGTCCCAACCGTTATCGCTGTCCGAGACAATCGCCCAGCCGTTGTTTGCGAGTGAGCCATCCATCCAAGCTTGGATGCTGTCCTCCAGACTATGGAACGTGACCGAACCGGAACTGGCCGGATTGGACAGCCTTGATGCCGCTGTCGATGATGCTTCGATATCGTTCGTCGAGATTCCACCTGACACGGAGTCCCATGTCGAAGTCCCGGACCATCCGGTCAGCATCTCATGCATCGTGATATTGGCAGCGCCGTCGCTGACGTTGACCGTCATCGATGCTGACGAGGTGTAAACGTTGTCCGGGATCTGCGTTCCACCCGATCCGAAAATATCGTCGAATCGAATGAGCCCCTGCGTCGTGTAGTCAGTGGCACCGTCCCACACGTCAACTTGCACTTCAGCGGACGTCCCATAGCTGGTTCCGGCGTTTGCCTCGCTGAGATAGGTATCGACGGTAACAATGTAGTTGTTAACGCCTTGCTGAAACGTGGCTCTCGTGATCGTGCCTGTTCCCGAATAGCCGGACAGCTCATAGATATCGCTGCCGCTCAAGGCACGACCGCAAATTCGTGCATCGTCGATCGCTCCATCCGCGGCCCATCCGAAACTGCCGGCGCCGGGAATTCGCGATACCGATCTTCCAGGTTTCCGTAACATTTTCACGTGCGACCATCCCCGGCGTGAAGCTCGAGGCCCCCTGATGCTGTCCGTCGTCATACAGCGAAATCGTTCCCGAAGCACGATCTACAACGCCTGCAACATGATAGAATTGGCTCGGTGCGAAGGTATCGTTGCTGTTGACCCCGACGGCCGAATTACCGGTCAAGACATGATCGAAATGGAATCGGTTGTCGTTGCGGTAGTGTATACCGGTGTGCCAACCCTCCTTGATGATGATTCCATAGTTGGCATCGTTATCACTGCCAGTTCCCGGTGGGCTTGAATCGGGACGGAACCCACTGGCCAGCGTGTAGTCGCCTTCCTGAACGCTCTCAAGAGTCGCGGAATTAGGAACTTCGATGTAGTCTTCACCGTTGGTGTAGTTGACAGCAAGCCCGCCATCGATTTCTCCGGACTTCCAGCTTGCACTGCCGTTCAGATTTCCATCGTTGTTGTTGTTGGTCTCGTCATCGGCACTGCTCCCCGATCCATCATTCAACGTCAAGTGCATCACCAAATCACTGGTGATATCGCCGTCGGAGTAACCGTACAGCTCACTGATGTCACTCGCCGAGAGTCGCTCGATCGTAAACACGGCCATCGTCCACGAACCCGTCGAAGTAGCGGACGAAGTTTGAGCCGTCGTACTTGTTGACACCCCAACTGCCAAAGTCCAGCTGAATGACATCATCGAAGAATACGTTTGTCGCAGCTGAGCCCACGGCGTAGGTCAGTTCCATTTGTTGTACGCCGTTGACATAAAGTTTGTTGCCACTGGAATTGACCGTGACAGCGACGTGAGTCCAAGTGTTTTGCGCAATCAACTTAGCAGCGGCGTGGACATCCAGCAGAGTTGTCGTTCCTTCACGAATGTAGAAGTCAAATGACCCGTCGGAATCCCAGAATAGCGCCAGGCGAGAATCACTGTCGCCACTGTCGAACATTTCAAAGATGACATCGCGATCGTTCACGTCGTGGTAAATCCAAACGGCAATGGTTCCCTCGGTAAGACTGTCAAAGTTTGTCGCATCTGCACTCAAATCAACGTAGTCGTTGTTGCCATCGAGACATAGTTTCCCGTCTCCGATTTGGTTCGTTCCGCTACTAGTGCTGATCAGCGCGCCATTGGTCAGCGTTCCGTCATCGCTGTTTCCGCTGTCATCGGTAGCGTCGGTATCGAACGTGTGGTGCAGCACCAAGTCGCTAGTGATATCCAGAGTTCTGCGCCATGATGCCTGCGCGGCGTACCCGAAGGCGACATCCGTCGAAATATCACCGACGGCATACTCCAGAATCCAGTCACCTCCCAGGCTGTCGTGGCCAGTCACATCGTCACTGGCTGCGACGTCGCAGTTGCAGACAATCGCCAGCATGTCGATCAGGTCTTGCCCTTCAACCGTCGATGCCAAATCACACCCGTAGATCAACAAGTCGGCTTTAGAATCGAGCGCGTAGCCCCACGAAGCGATGTCGCCGGCGTAGTTTGGCGCGGTATTGACGTCTAGCCGCGTGTCTCCAAGTTGGATTCCTTGTCCGTCGCCGTGGCTGACCAAGTGAATCGCAACCACTCCAGACAAGTCTTTCAGTGCCGCGCGTAACCTGTTCGATACCGTCTTCATTGGCGTTCAGTTGGATGATGTACCACTGCGTCGCGTCGTCAGAATTGCTTCGCAGTCCGTCGACCAGAGTCTGTACATCCTCGACACCAGCATCAACGATCACCACCTCGAAGGGCCGCGCTGGATCGATCACCGGTACTTCTACGACGTCGGTCGATTCAGAGTCTTCGGATCCAGAGTCTTCGGATCCAGGACCTTGCGCAGCCACAACCTGCGCATTATTTGAGACCTGCCCGTCGGCCAGTTCCGCCAACAACGCAGCGGAAACATCCTCGGCACCCTCGGCAGCCAAATCAGCGCCATCGAGCCCTTTCCAACTTAGCGATACGCGATCTTCGAGTGGATAAAACTCGAAGTTCCGTTTTCCATTCTTCATGGCCACGTGACTTCCGTTTCAAGTCTTCAGTGATATCAAAATTCCATTTCTGCGCACAAATTGCCTAGTTTGCGCCATTGTCAAACAACGACACTTTTGACTCCACATTCGGCAACAAGCTCAAAGATTTCCGATTAGACAGTCTCTGCCAAACGCCTCATCTCTTCGGCATGCGACGGTTACTCCTGTCCTTCACACTCTGATGACAGGTCTTTCGGTTCAGACGTTGTGACCCATCCCCCCCGATCGGCCGATGGATCTGATGAGCGTCTGCGCCCGACGTCGCTAGAGATCCGATTTCGAAAAACGGATGGGGATGTTTCACGACCTAAACCACAGAATCATATTGCCCAAATCGCTGCATATTGCCTTAGCAATCACAAGCGTTTTTTTCTGCTGCGCTGATGCTAATCGCGAACACAACGATACCGAGCACGGAAACGGGCCCTCCGCCGGGAGCCGATCCCCGCGAGTTGGAACGCCGCGAATTGGAACGCCGCGAACTGGAACCCAAGACGGGCGGCATTTGGTGGATTCCCCAGGTAAATCAATCGATCTTGGAACAACCCAGTTGGGTCACCTTCGACCTGGAAACAGTCTTGATGGACACGCTGCGAAGCAGTCCCCGGATCCAGAGCGTCTCCAGTCGTACCAGCATTGCGATCGAATCGATCGTTCAACAAGATGCTGCGTTCGATTCGTCCATCTTGTTCGACACCGGCATCGGCCGAGTTAACGATCCCGTCGGCAATGAACTAACAACTGGCGGACCGCCTCGATTGATCGACGATACTCTTAACGCCCGAGCGGGTGTCCGCCGCACCACGAGTGCGGGACGACGATTGATCTGGTACAAAACATCGGAACGGAAAACAGCAATCGCATCTTCTGCGATCCAACGAACCAGGGCAATTCGCGACTTGCACTCAGCTTAACCCAGCCGTTACTAGACCGCAGCGGTCGCATTTACAACGAACGACTGCTAACTCAGGCTCGCATCGACAGTCGAATCAGCTGGCAAGAGATGCGCGGGGACGTCGAACAGCGGATCGCCGAGGTGATGACCGCGTATTGGAATTTGTACGAACTGCGGTGTCATCTTTTACAACAGATCGATCTGCTGCGTCGCGGCCAACGAATTGAATCACTGGTTACCGTTCGGCAGAAGTTTGACACCCGTCGCATTGAATTGGCCAAGGCCCGCCAACGTGTGGCTCGCCGACAAGACCAAGTCGTCTTGTTGGAAGCGGAAGTGCGAAAGCAACAAGCTGCGATTGGCCGGACTGGTTGGTGCTGAAGTCTTGCTTGACGCCAGCGGCAAACTGGAGCTGATTCCCAACGAAACTCCGAACTATGTCCCGATCAAAGTCGATTTGCGGTCGGCAGTCCAACAAGGACTCGAAAACCGTCCTGAAATCAAAGCGGCAACCAAAGAACTGGAATCCGCGGCGTTGTCGATCCGAGTGACCCGCGCCGAATTGGTCCCCAAGCTGGACGCAGTCGTCGATGCGTATCTGGCCGGGCTTACCGGAGATTACGACATCATCCAATCAATGGGTGATCAATTCTCCGAGGGTGGTCCGGGAATCTCGGCTGCCTTGCTGTACGGCATGCCTGCGCGGCCAAATCACGAGTCCGACAAGCCCAGTATCGATTCCGTCAGCGATCGGAGGAACTCGCGAAACGATTCAGATCACTCAAACACAGATCGAAACGGCCGTCACCGCAGTTGACACCGCGAACGCCCTGCAGGTGACACGGCAACGCTTGCTTAATACCGCAATCGAAGAGGAGAAAATTTTGACGCGCCGTTGGCAGTTGATGGGGGGCGATGATCATTCAGTCGGCACGGTCTTGGAGAACCTACTTGACGCACAGCAACGACGTACCGACGCCGAACGCGAATGGACAAGCGCGCAAACCCAATACATGAACGCCTTGATTGATCTCCAGCGAGCGATGGGCACTCTGTTGAACCGCAGCGGGATCGAACCCGTCCAACAACCTTGCAGCAGCAAAGTTCACTTCATCCATGCGGCCGACGGACGGTTACCGCCATTGACCGAAACATCGCCCGAACTAATCGCCACTCCGAGTCTCCCAGATGAGGAAATCATTGATGAATCCAACTGAATCAGTCGCCAGAACCTCGCCGACGTCTCGACCGCTGGTCGTCGTCGCGATGGTTGCTTGCCTCTCTACCTATGGTTTCGGCCAGGGTAGCCGGTTTACCAATCAGGCATCGATCGGATCACCCACATCATTGATCTATGAGGGCTTCACGGAGCCTGAGCAAAACATCATGGTCGCCGACGACGAACTGGCACGACTGGCGTCGCTGGATGTCGAAATCGGCGACTCTGTTGAAACTGGCCAGGTGATCGGTCACCTGGAAGACGGGCTGCAGAAGATGGCAATCGAACTGTCTCGTCTGCAAGTATCCATGACCGGCGAATTAGAAGCGACCAAAGCCGAAATCGAACTGAATCGTTCGCGAACGATTCAACTATACCCGTTGCTACGATTGGACGGCTAATACGTTGCCAGCGACTTGACGGAGATTCCGAATCTGCGGATGCATGGACGGAGCCAACTGGCCGGAATCTGTAATCGCCTGATCCTTGGAATCGTTCCCAGGGACTCGTTGCTGACCGGATGGCGGCAACCATTTGCCACCGTTCACGCCACCGCAACTGTGGTCTTTCAGATTGTTTGGATGAGCGGGCTGGTAATTGGTGTGTCGCTTTCGGCGCGCGGGTTGGGAGTCGTCTTAGCTTATGCGGCGGCCTTGCTTTGGGCCGTGTTCCCACTCACACGTTGGTTGATCGGTATGTGGCTCAGCAAGCCGGGCGAGCGATGGTTCCTAAACGACATCCGAATCCGACTGCTTTGCTATGCGTCGCTGGTGTTGATGCTGTTTCAGAACCTCAGCATGCATGATTCTCCATTAACGCGACGTGTGCCCGTCGTGGTCCAGTTCCATGACGAACAAATTGCTCGCGCCGCCGTCGACGCCTTTGTGACTGGTGTTCAAGTCGCCCGCGGACAGCGAGTCAGCAAGGGCATGGTGCTGATGGAGCTACATGATCCCGAGTTGTTGTTGAACCGCGAAAAGAAGGCCGATGATCTAAAGCTCGCTCAGCTGCGGGCAATTCAGTATCGCCGCCAACAACAGTTTTCCAAAGCCACCGCGGAATCCGAAAACGCCGAAATTCTATCCCGACAACTTCTAGAGCTGGATGCGCAAGTCGCAGGCCTTCGCATCTTCGCCGAGCGGGATGGATTGATCATCAGCCCGGAAATTGAACACATGGAGGGACGATTCGTCAAACAAGGCGACGAGCTCTTGCGCGTCTGTGACCCGCAAGAGAAAGAACTATTGGTGACGGTTGCCGAAGACGACATGCAGGCCTATCAAAAAGCCGCTCTAAAGGCGAATCTTGCATCGGTCAGACTTCGCGGCGGCATGCGACTGGCAGCGACGCCGACATCGCTGCGTCCCAGAGCGCGAAGACGGTTGCCCCATCCTGCGCTGGCGGCTACCGCCGGTGGGCCATTGGCAGTCGAACCATCGCCTGAACAAGACCAGCCGATGCGACTGGTCGAACCACACCTTGAAAGCCGCACCATCTTGGATCCCGCCACCAGCGCGACCGTTCGAGACGGTCAAATTGGATCCATGATCATTGCCGGCGATCGTTCGCTATTTCATCGCGTGTTTGATGCAATGCTGCCCTAGCGATTGCCGCTATTCGGTCTGAGACATATCGATCTTCAACAGCATGCGACTATTGCCTCTGCGAACGATGATCGGCAAGACTTGTTCCGTCCGCTGAGCGTAGGCGACGAAGGTGCGAAATTGCTCTACTTTGTTTAATGGTTCTCGACCAACCCGTTCGATCACGTCACCCACTTCCAGCGAATCTGCCAGGACGGAATCGTCCCGAATGTTGACGACGATTAGCCCCGATCGCAAATTGTTTAGACCGTACTTTTGCATCGACTCGGGGGTGACCGGCACCAATTCAATTCCGAAGATCGATGTGAACTTCGCCATCAATTCGGCGGTCATCTCTTTCAAACTGACTCGAATCTTCGCTTTCCGCCCGCCGCGATCGATGTCCATCGCGACCGTTGTACCGGGAGGGCGATTGGCAACGTAGTTGCGCAGACTCGCCGAACCTTTGCACGGTCGCCCATCGAAGGCCGTTACCACATCGCCCGGTTGCAGTCCGGCCAACGCCGCAGGCTGACCTTCCAAGACGCTTTGGATCAGCGCGCCCGAATTCACTTTCAAGTCATAGTCGGCAATGTTTTCCGGATTCACGTCGTCAAACGCAGCCCCCAGGAAGCCGCGATGGACTTTGCCCGTCTGAATGATCGAATTCAGCACAGGTTCAGCTAACGATACGGGGATCGCGAACCCGATGCCGGCACTGGCGCCGGACCTGGAAACGATCGCGGTGTTGATCCCCACCAGTTCGCCTCGCAAGTTGACGAGCGGACCACCGGAGTTTCCAGGATTGATAGCCGCATCGGTTTGCAAGAAATCCTCGAAGCCCTCGCCGTCATCGATGATGTTTTGATCTCGATTCTTGCCGCTGATGATGCCGGCCGTCACGGTTTGATCGAGCCCGAAGGGACTGCCGATCGCGAGCACCCAATCGCCAACCCGAATTTGGTCGGAATCTCCGAACGGAACTGCCTTGAGTCCGGTGGAATCAATTTTGACAACTGCCAAGTCCGTTTTCGGATCGGTTCCAATGATCCGACCGACTTCGGTCCTACCATCTGTAAGTTCAACGATCAGCTCGTCAGCCCCCGCGACGACATGGTTGTTGGTCAGGATGTATCCATCACTGCGGACGATCACCCCGCTTCCTTCGCCGGTCTTTTGGCTGCCGCCTTGCGGAATTTGACCGCCGAAAAATTCCTCAAATCCCGCCGGTAAATTTCGTCGCATCCGAGGCGCCGAACGCGTTGTGATACTGACAACGCTCGGCCGCATCACTTCAGCGACATTCCGAAATGCGCTGGACAAATCCAATGCCGCGGTCAAGTTCTGTTGGTTCAACGGAGCCCGCGTTTGCTGGCCGACCGCTGAATCCTGTGCGACCAATTCGTTAACCGACGATTTTTTTGGCAGGGTCAACACGACGGTCGTCACCAAGGAACCTACGATCATGGCGGTAAGCGCGAAACTGACGTTCTTCCAAATGTTTGTCATGCGTGAATTTCCTGGATTTCCTGTAGAGTCGCGGGGCAAACCAACGGATTGTCTGCCCATCCGGCAGTGCGAGACAACCGATTTTGCGCAGCAAAATCCGGGCCAATCAAGTCCCAATCGGTCTGATGTGTCGTGTAGGCACGGTAATCTGCTACCTTATGGATTCAGACAGCCATCGCGCGGAGCAAGGATCGGATGCGAGACACTTTGACAGTTATCTTGGCGGGCGGACGAGGATCACGCTTGGAACCGTTGACCCGCGATCGTGCCAAGCCCGCCGTTCCCTTTGGTGGGCTGTATCGCATCATCGATTTTGTGCTCAGCAACTGCCTAAATAGCGGCATGCGGCGTCTGCTGCTGTTAACCCAGTATAAGGCCCAGTCTCTGGACCGACATATCAATGTTGCCTGGCGCGGCTATTTTTGCCGCGAGCTGGGCGAATTTATCGACGTCGTTCCGCCGCAGCAGAGGTTCGACGACAGCTGGTATCAGGGAACCGCTGATGCTGTTTATCAGAACATTTATGCGATCGAGCGTGAGCAGCCCAAAGACGTGGTGATCCTGGCCGGCGATCACATCTATAAGATGAATTATGCACCGATGCTAAAATTTCATCGACAGATGGGGGCGGATATCACCATTGGCGCCCTGCGTGTTGGCCGCGAGGAAGCGAAGCAATTCGGGGTGATGCAAACGGACCTTGAACAGCGCGTTGTCGGTTTTCAAGAAAAGCCGGCCGATCCGATTGGTTCACTCGACGATCCAGAGGTCTGTTTAGCGTCGATGGGGATCTATGTATTCAACGCCCGCTTCTTGTATGAACAGTTGTGCAACGATGCGACGCAGGACGACAGCGATCACGACTTTGGAAAAAACATCATTCCCGACGCGATCGGCGACTACAAAGTCTGTGCCTTTCCGTTCATGGACGAGAATCGCAAAGATCAAGCCTACTGGCGAGACGTGGGCACCATCGATGCCTACTACGAAGCATCGATGGATTTGATCGATGTCGATCCGCAATTGAATTTGTATGACCAGCACTGGCCGATTCGAGCCTGTCAGCCCATGCTGCCACCGCCAAAGTTTGTCTTCGGTAGTGAAGGTTCGTCTTCGCGCCGTGGCGAGGCGCTTGATTCAATCGTCTGCCAGGGCGCCATCCTCAGTGGCGGCAGCGTCGCTCGCAGTATCTTGGGTCCAAATGTCCGCATCAACAGCTATTCCCATGTCGAAGATAGCATTCTGTTTGACAGTGTTCAGGTCGGACGCCGGTGTCGAATTCGCCGCGCGATCATTGACAAGGGAGTTCGCATCCCGCCAGAAACAGAAATTGGCTATGATCCTGTTGCCGATGCGGCACGTGGACTGACTATCACCGACAGCGGACTCGTCGTGATCGCCCGCGAAGAAGAACTGTTAGAGTCGGTTTCGGACACCACCAATGTCTAGACCGCTCATTGCCCAAAAATCTCGCCCGCTCCTTTGTGAAACGTAACATTTCGGACTACTATGTTTCTCGGTGAAACCAACGGTATTGTTTTGGCCAGCGGCCTATTTTTGGCGGCAATACTAATGGCTGTAGGCGCGATAATCGGATCACGGTACTCGGGCCATCGTCGTCCTGAAGCGAAGGATCCCATGTCCCAAGATGACCGCGAACGAGTGCTGCAGCTATTGCACGAACTCGAATCTTGGACCAGTGAGTACTCGGGAAACGTCAGCGAATACCAACTAAAGCTTGACGAACTGGCCAAAGCGGTCGGTGCCAGCGCCGGAAATAGCCAAGCGGAAAATCGCGTGGTCATGCTGCTTCAGCAGATCATGACGAACAATGATCAATTGCAAAACCGGCTGGATGCCGCCGAGCGTCAGTTGGAAAAGCAGACTCGTCAGATTGAATCTTACTTGACCGAGGCTCGTACCGACGGGCTGACTGGTTTGTTCAACCGCCGCGCTTTTGATCAGAAACTGGAAGAACTTTTTGTCGGCTACCGAAACGGAGGCCGCTCGTTCGTGGTCGTTTTGATTGACATTGATAAGTTCAAGTCGATCAACGACACCCACGGTCACCAAGCAGGCGACGCCGTGCTAAGGCAGTTGGCGCAAACGCTACGAACAGTGCTGGATCAGTCTTTGATGGTGGCTCGATTTGGTGGTGAAGAATTTGCGGTCATCATGAATGGACCATTGCGCATCGCCGCGGAAAGAATGAACGAGGTCCGCAAGCTGATTGCCAAGTCTCCGATGAACGCCGGCGAGAAAGATATCCCGGTCACCATCAGTGTAGGTCTGAGTGAACCACGCGAAGACCTGGTTGTGGGCCCAGTCCTTCGTCGTGCCGACGAGTCCCTGTACACGGCCAAGAAGATCGGTCGCAATCGTGTCTACTACGACGAAGGCCGTGGGCCAGCCTTGGTCGGCGCACCGGAAGTCGCCAAGGGAATCTAACGAGCTTCTCTGTGCCCACCGCTCGGCCACACCTAGCGGGTACTCGGAACTTTGCTCTGCTGGATACGCGAGTCTCGTCTTGCTGTTGTCCCTTGTCGTCAACTACGCCATCATATTGCCGACAGTCCAGCCCCATTCCACTCGGTGAGCAATACGAACGATGAGCGGTAAGTCAGGTGGTCCCTATGGTGACGGTGATGATCCGCGGTCTAGCCAAGCTGAAATTGGCAACACCGAGTACGATCGTGAACCAAGCGGCGGAGTGCCGCCGAGTGAATTAGAGACACGACAGCCAGCTGGTTTGTGGGTCTTGTTCATCACGGAAATGTGGGAACGATTCAGCTACTACGGCATGCGCGCGTTGCTGGTGCTGTACCTGATCGCATCGACCGATGGCACGAATCCCGGATTCGGCTGGGATGAAGCATCAGCGTCGATGCTGTACGCGATCTACACGTGGGCTGTCTATTTCACGCCAATTTTTGGTGGCTACCTGGCCGACAAGTTCCTGGGAACGCACCGATCGATGCTGCTAGGTGGATGGATCATTGCCGCCGGTCACATCACGCTGGCGGGAACCGAGTTCTTTGGAATCAGCGCGGGCGAAGCAGTCTCGTTGCAAACGAGCCCCGGGGCACTAATCACCTTCATCGCGGGGCTGGGCTTGATCGTTATCGGCACCGGTTTTTTCAAGCCGTGCGTCAGTGTAATGGTGGGTCAGCTATACGGACCGAACGACCAGCGCCGGGATTCCGGATTTACCATTTTTTACATGGGCATCAACCTGGGTGCTTTCTTGTCACCGTTGATCGCCGGAACACTGGGACAGAAAGTCGGTTGGCATTGGGGATTCGGATCTGCGGCCGTCGGAATGATTCTGGGTCTGATTTTCTATCAGCGATACCGACCCAAGTATCTGGCCGGCGTTGGCCTGTTGACCCAACAAATCGCGCAGCAGCGTGAAAACGGCGAGCAAGTCACATCGAAGGTCGATGAATCGGAATTGAAACGTCCGCTCAATTTTGTCGATGTTCAACGAATTATCGTGATCCTGATCCTGGCCTTCGTCGGCAATATCTTTTTCTGGGCAGCGTTTGAACAGGCTGGTTCTTCGTTGAACGTCTTTGCCGAACAGAATACCAATCGCACGGTCCTGGGCTTTGAATTTCCATCGACTTGGTATCAATCCGTCAATGCCTTGACCATTGTGATTTGCGCACCGGTCTTTTCGTGCTCTGGGTGTGGCTTGGCAAGCGCAAAGCGAATCCATCCACACCGATGAAGTTTGCTTTCGGATTGTGGTTACTGGGACTCTCTTTCATTGCCATGGTCTTCGGAGCACTGGAATCTGAAGGTGGCAACTTGGCGGCGCCGTATTGGCTCCTGATCACTTACGTGATCTGCACTTGGGGTGAACTATGCCTGTCACCAGTGGGACTATCCGTGGTGACGAAACTTGCGCCTGCGAAACTGCAGTCATTGATGATGGGAGTCTGGTTTTTCTCATTCTCGCTAGCGAACTTCCTGGGCGGCTTGATGGCCGTATTTTCGACCAAATTTAAGCCTGGTCCAAACGGCGAGCCGCCCGAGGTTTCGTTCATCCTGGACGGTCTCCCCGGGTTCTACTTGATGCTGGTCATCTTCCCTATCGCGGCCGGCATTCTGATCGCGCTAATGTCACCGCTAATCAAGCGCATGATGCACGGCGTACATTAGTGCCGCAAGGTTCGAACCTGATATAATCCCGTTTCAACTTTAGCTAATGGTATAGCGCACCGGGGAGACACCTGGTGCGATAAGATCCGGCCGTATCGGCTGCAGTGAATCCGTTGCTGGGGTGTCAACTTCGATCACTTCAACTGATACGAGTTCTTCACCAAGCTGTTTAGTTCATGAGCGAAACGGGCGACCAAAGACTGATCGGGATGCTGCGACGCGTGTTGCGCGACTGTGGCAAGCTGTACCGTCAATGTGGTACGTGGATGGTCCGTCGATATCCAACCTTGTTGGATGGGCGGGAAGCCGGCTTTGTCATGCTGATGGACGATCTGCACCGTGGTTTGCTGATCAAAGTCTACGTCACGGTCGTCCGCGCTGATGATCGCTGGACCGCGGCCGAAAAGAAGGTCGCCGCAGCAATGATCGAATACTTGTGGGGCGAGGAACTTCGCGGCCAACAGTTGCGCGAGGCCGCGACCGGACTGTTTCACCAAGCTGACAATTTGACTTGGGAGTCTCTCGTGGCGCCCTTTGTTCGCTACCCGCCGCTTGCTGACAGCAAAGCACAGGTGGAGACGGTTGTCATGCGACTGGCCAACCTGGTCGCCAAATGTGATGGAAAGCTGCTCGCGGAAGAATCGGTCGTGCTGCACACCTTACAGCGTGAAATCGACATGGCGCTTCATCCGGCCAATCCTGAACGGGATCTGCCCCCGCTGCCGGGATCTCGTCAGGCCTCCCAACAACAGTTCCAGCAGCAAAGCGAGCATTCGACCAGTCGCAGTCCGGTGGCACCCACCGACGAAGAACGCCAGGAACGTTTGCAAGTTGCAATCGCGGAACTCGACGCATTGACGGGACTAGTGACCGTGAAGGATCGAGTCCGCAGCTATGCCAATTTTCTGCAATTGCAGCGAAAGCGAAAGCTTAGCGGCCTAAGCACGATGCCGATTAGTTTGCATATGGCTTTCGTCGGTAATCCTGGCACCGGTAAGACAACCGTGGCGCGAATTGTTGGCCAGATTCTTGGGGCTCTAGGCACCTTACCGAGCGGGCACGTCGTCGAAACTGACCGCAGCGGCTTGGTTGCAGAGTACGCAGGTCAAACGGCAACCAAAACGAATAAGCTTTGCGATTCGGCGTTGGGGGGAGTGCTGTTCATTGACGAAGCCTATAGCTTGATCGACGACTCGGGAGACGATCCCTATGGTCGCGAGGCAATTCAATGCCTATTGAAACGAATGGAGGATGACCGCGAGAAGCTGGCTGTGATCTTGGCCGGATACAGCAACGAAATGGAAAAGATGATCCGCACCAACCCAGGTCTTACTTCGCGCATCAGTTCGACCATCGAATTCCAGGATTACACTCCAGCAGAATTGGGCATGATTTTCGAGAGCCTGTGTGAACGGAATCAATATCGTCTGCCAGCCAGTGCCAGACATCGCGCGCTGATTGGATTTGACCAACTGTTTCGAAACCGCGATCGTTTTTTCGGCAACGGCCGCCTAGTTCGGAACGCCTTTGAAGACAGTGTCCGCCAATTGGCGGATCGAATTGCAAACGTAACGACGCTGACAGAATCATTGCTGACTTGCCTTACGGCGGATGATATCGACGTACCGGGGATTCCGCGGGCTGAGCTGAATCGACTGATCGATCAGCCACACGAATTGCGAATCGAGTGCCCTGGATGCCACCGCACCATGCGCGTTCAACCAGGGTCGCTAGGCGCGCGAGTTAAGTGCGGAAAATGCAATCACATCCAAACCGCAAGTTGGGCCGAGGTGAAGTAGTGCGGCAGGTTCGCGCAGCGAACATCAGTCGCGAGTCCAGGCCACCACCATCACCGGCAATAGCGTCAGATTCACCAGAGTTCCAATCGCCAAGGTAGCAGAGACGAACGCACCGAACGTAGCGATCGGAATGAATTCGCTGGTTGATAAGGCGGCGAACCCAATCACCAACGCAACGGTGGCCCACAATAGCGGAACCCCGATGCTGCCCGCAGCATGGATGGCTGAGCGCCGCACGGCGTGGCCACGACGACGCAGGCGATCAAAAGCAGCCAGGAAATGTACGGAACCGTCGATCGACAGCCCGATTGAAACCGCCGCGATCAAGGTGGCACCCATGTTGATTCTTTCCCCGATCAAACCTGGAAACGAAAGCACCAGAGCGGTCGGCAACAGATTCGCGATCAAGGCCGCGAATGCCAGCGGCAAGGAATGTGTGAATGCGACCACGCAGCACCAAACAAGTAATCCGGCGATCGCCAAACAAAGCCACTGGTCACTGATCAGACTATCAACGAGTTTTGACGTCAGTACGTAGTAACCCGTTACCGCAGTCGCCGCTGGTTCCGCATCGTCCGCCCCTGTACCAACCACCTGTTTCCATGGTTCGGATTCGACTTTCTCGGCGACCTTTTGTTGTACCTGGGCAATTAACGAATTTCGCGCTGTTGACTCATTTTGTTCGCGACTACGGAGCATGATCCGATAGTAACGCCGACCATTCTTTGGCTCCGAAATGAAGGCATCGAACACGCCCGGCATGACTACGTCCATCATCGCAAGCCGGCGGGCTGGGGAAAACAGGCTGACAATGGATCCCTTGGAAAAGACTTGATCGACCGCGGCCAAACTCATCAGCTTGGTCAGCTTCGCTCCGTCGGCATCGATTTCCATCAGCGATGCCTCCAGTTCCGCAACTTGAGCCATGTATTGTGATGTGATTTGCTCGGGCGCCTCGATAACGATGTCCCAAACTCCCGCACCGCCAAAGTGGTCTTCGACGTCGCGGTAGGCGATCACGATTCTATTGTCTGCGCGGAAATTGTTTAAAAAACTTGTTTCGCTCTTGGCGTTGCTGAATCCATAGTAGGTGATCCCCAAGCTAACCAAACTGATTGCAACGCACACGCCGCGATAGTCGATCGCCGCCATGCCGACTCGTCGGCTGACACGCCGCAGAGTCCTACCCAGAGACTTTTCGGCGCGGCGAAAAGCTTGTAATAAACGGGACTCTCGAACTGACGCTCTCTCGGAAAACGTCATCAGAGAGGGTGCCCAAAGCGCAACACCTGCCAGCACGACGAGCGCACCAACGGAAATCGAAAAGCCAAACTGCTGCACCGGCATAATGCTGGAAGCCCGCAGCGCCACAAAACCGGCGGCGTCCGTCAAACAAGCCACCATCACTGGAACCAGCAGGCGAGCGAATGCCAACTCGGTCGCTTCATAAGCTGAATAGCCGCGAGAAAGCAACGTGCGAAATCGAATTCCAATATGAAGGATCGTTGCCACCGCGATCACAGTGATGATCGCCGTCAAGATCGACGACATGATCGACAAATTGACTTCCGCCCAAACCATGCATGCGCGCGTGACGACAACCGACCACCCTATCAAAATCCCGGTCAGCAACACGAATCGCATACTGCCTAGCGACAGCGCGACAACAAATGACAGCAGCACAATCGTCAACGTGGCCAATCGAAGGCCGTCGTTTTCGATCAAAGTAAAACCGTGCGCAATTAAGACCGGCTCGCCAATGATCGAAACCGGCTTTTCTGAGATTCCTTTGAGGGTCGTCGTCGGTAGTTCCTCGCCCAATTCCTCCATCATTCGATGGGATTCAGGTGTAGCATCCAGACCCAGGACCGTAACGATTGACGCATAGTCCCGCTTGTCGCTGTGGGAGTAACCAGCAAACAGGTTTTCGAACTTCCGTCCTAACGATTTCTCGCCGCCTTGCAGCAACGCTGGCAAACTTGATGTGGCTAGCACACCGATGACACCGGGAATTTCGGAAACCTGCTGCGCGACCTCAGCGTTCCGCTGGATCCCCTCTGGCGTCATCAGATCAGGATCGTGATACACGAACATGACGACCGTGTTGCTGCCGAAATGTTCACGAAGCAGCATGTAGTCCTGATAGGTCTTTTCCTGCGGACTAAACATCGCCGTGATGGTTCGATCAAATTCCAGGCCCTGCGAGACCGGATAAGTGAACACAAAGATGATCGAAGCGAGAACGACCGACCCGATCCGGTGACGCAGCAGCCACGCAGATACGCGGCGACTCCAGTGGGATCTCGATGATGGATCGCGCATTTTTTCCAAAGACAACGTTAGACCTCAGCAACTTGCCTAAGTTGTACCCGATTGTCAAACGTTCGTGTTTGCAGTCGTCGGTACGCTTGGACTCTGTCGCACTTTCGCAAATTCGAGCAATTTCACACATGCGGAGAGGAATAGGGACAGCTACAAAAGCCAACCCGCCTAACGAGTCACTCGCACCTTTGGTAGCTGAACCCTTTTTGCGAAAGCCCTTTTTCGACCGGCACCGCCGTGCGCAAAACGAAACCGACCGTGTTGCGGGAACAGCGGCCGGTAAAGCTGAGAATGTGGTTTCGGCAAGTGAACTACTTGTCCTTGTCGTCGTCCGCCTTCTTAACCTTCTTTTTCTTCTTCAAGGAAACCTTCTGGACGCGCACCTTCGGCATTCCGACGACTGATTTTTCCTCGTCAAATTTATCCAGCTCCTTGAGTCGAGCAATTCGCTCGGCCCGGGTCAGTACGTTTCGATTCCTGATCGCCCCAGCTTGCACTTTGAGGCTACGATCCATGGTCATGTCGTCTACTCGATCTGTGATTGTCAGAGATTGGTTGAGTGGTAATTCAACTGCGAAGAATACGATTTTCGGCGGCTTTTGACAAGGTTGCCGTAGAATCCCGTGATTACTATCCTGCTGCGGATGCATCGACGCGCAAAAAGAACGCTTCTGACCGTCGCCAAGTTCGCGGTTCCCGTGGCGATCATCCTATTCCTGTTCTACAACATTCCCCCTGAAAAGTGGGAAAAACTAACGGCTCAGCCGAAAAACTACCTTCTTTTGGCCACCGCCCTGATCGTTGCCCTCGGCGCGATCAGCATCTCGTTCAGCCGCTGGTGCCTGCTGGTCCGCTGCCAGAAGATCGACCTTTCCATGGTCGAAGCCTTTCGCTTGGGAGCGATCGGGTATCTGCTCAGCTTCGTCTCGGCCGGTAGCGTGGGAGGCGATGTCTTCAAAGCGATCTTCTTGGCCAAGCGTCGCCCTGGGAAACGAATCGCAGCGATTGCATCGGTCTTTGTTGATCGCGGTTGCGGACTGTATGGACTCGTATTGTTGGTGTCAATCACGTTGATCGTTGCCCCACCAACGTCGGCAACTGGCGAATCGAAAGACATCGAAGCGATCCGATTTTGGACCGGCCTGTTGGTCGGTTTGGGGACCATCTTGCTTGCAGTGTTAGTGCTAGGTGGACGCCGTGTTGACCAAGCCTTAACTGCCGCGAGTCAAATGTCGGTGGTCGGGCCAATCATCGCAAGGATCGGACCGCCGCTGCGAATGTTCCATGAGCATCCGGTCGCCCTCTTCGTTTCCATCCTAATGAGCCTCGGTGTTCACGGCGGCTTGACGCTTAGCATCTACCTGATCGCCCGCGGTCTCTATAGCGATCCGCCGACCCTCGCTGAACATTACATCATCGTGCCGATCGCACTGCTGGCTTCCACGTTGCCGATCACGCCGGCAGGACTGGGCATCTTTGAAGGTGCAATGACGTGGCTCTACGACGTCGTCCCTGCCGAACCGACACTTGCTTCGGGGATCATGGTCGCGTTAGTCTTCGAAATGGTCAAAGTGATCGTGGCCACGTTGGGGATTTTGTTCTACTGGACCGCCAACGAAGAAGTTCGCGGCAGCCTGGAAGAAGCAGAACACCAAAACTCCGACGAAAACCGGCAGTGAACCACGGCAAGCGGGTAGCAATATCGCAAACTTGCAAGCGGCCATCTTCCTAGACTGCTGGCCGCTATGCCGATTGACTTGGGGCGGAATACAGAGACCGCCTACAACCTGTTTACCGATACCCGCCTCCGACGGTTGCTCAACATCATCCTATTTGGATCCGCTGTGGGATCAGTAACAAGTTGCATCACGCGAATGGTCTGCGTTGCAAAATCGACAGCCGAATAGACTGAACTGCGATCTTTTGGTCCCGCATCCAGCGATTGCATTGGCGGCAGGAGGAATTGGGCGAAGCTGCACCTCGGGACATCAGGCCGGCGAACAATAACCAGCTTGGCGCACCAAAGAGATCGCCTGTGCCATTTATAGGAATGCTCTCGATAAGAATGCTCTAGCGTTTCAGTTCCATGGTTCTTGCTGCAGTCAAAACGGAACCGACTCTCGCCGATCAAGCCTAGGCTGAAAGTTAACCCCCGCCACAGCGCTAATGACGAGCGACGGTTCCGCCCCTGAAGCGACTGCTTCGGGCAACGGGTCGTCGGGTGACTGATGAGACAGATCGGTAGCGCAAGCAAAGATTCGCAGGTAGGGTCTGCGAATTGCGGTCGCCAAGTCGCGAATCGTACCACGCAACACCGGGCACTGCGCTTGCAAAGCGTCCAACACTGTTTGCTGACTGACCAATCCTGCGATATTCAGCTGGACTTCGATTCCCGTCCTCGCCATGACGCGCGAGTGATAAGGCTATTCGACTCGAATCATTTCAAGGTTTGCCCTTCGACTGACATCACCTGCGGTAGATCGCAAACGATCGGTCGCCAATGATTGCCGGAATCGGGTGAGCAATAAACTTGGCCGCCGGTGGTACCAAAATAGATGCCGCAGGAGTCAAGCGAATCAACAGCCATCGCCCCACGCAGCACGTTAACGTAGCAATCTTGCTGAGGCAGTCCGTTGTCCGTTGGTCAACGCTTCCCATTCGTTCCCGTCGCATCGGCTGCGATCGACGTGCAACCTTCCGGCTGGCGGGATGTGTTCGCTGTCACTCTTGATCGGCACCACATCGATCGTGTCGGGCTCAATCTGTTTAGGGGAGAACAAACCTGCCTTTCTCTGGTGACCCAGTTCTCGGACTAGGCTTTGCCCAGCTTGGCCTTCTTTCTAGCAGCAAGAATTCCACGTCTGACCGCGTCAGCCTTATTCACCGAGCATTGAGGATGAATCCCGTCGAGCGAGTACGAACGCTTGCCGCAGACCGGGCACAGTTTTTTGTTCGCATCATTGGTTGTTGGTATCGGCTTCTTCTCGCTCATACAAATGCCTCTTGAGGAAATCATTAGTCACTGGCGGATCTAAATCGTCGTGTGTCAAACGGAACCCACCATCCGATCGATCGACATTGCACCTAGAAACTAGTTGCGAAAGTCGTTCCGCACTTGATCAAAACCATAGAGTGCGATCTTTGTAAATGCTTTGTTCGATCGGTGACTCGGCAGGCCAGATTCCCCGCACAGTCGGAATGTCTCTTTGCCGACAAGCCGGACGAGGTCCTTCGGTGAACGGTTGCAGGCGGCTCCCAGTGACGGTGGGTACCGTGCAGTGGGTACGGCGGTAGTCACGCGGTCGTCTGACTTGTTGGACATAAGCTCCGGTCTTGGTCGAGCTGACGCTCAACACTACTGACTGTTGTGAACGGGATTCGTCTCGCAAGCTTCCGCCGACGGCTCGGCCCCGAGTTCCTGATACCGTTGACGCACCGAAAGAAAGGGCATGCCATCGCCCCGCTTGTATCGCTCGGCACGGACAAACCAAAATGCCAGACCTCCGCTGTTGTGCGCTGCCGATTGAGCATTGTTGGTGGCTCGAACTCCCAGCGATCCTTTTCGACCAGTTTTTTGCCAACCGCGACGCTCCATGATGATTCGAACCAAGACGCCAATCGCTTGGCGAAACCGAGTGTTTCGGCGAACTTGCGCACCGGCCAGGAAACGATCGATGTCCTGCTGAGTTTCAAGCTCTCTGACAACGCCCGCCAAGGGTGCTCGATCGTGATGCAATTCGGATTCTTCCATCCGTCGCTGGCGGTCCGCGTCGTTAAAGAACTCAAGGGCCGCGTCAAATGGTTGTTCTGTATCGTTGACGACATCGGCAAACGTTCGACCCTGTTGGTCGGCCAGAAAGTCGTCTCGCGTAAGCTTGACTTGCGTCATATTTCTACCTCGTCATTTCCATCTCGTCGCCCTCCAACGAGAGCCATGTTTTGCAGGTGCAGTATTTGCACCTGCATTAACTGTACTCCAACAATGCTCCTTAAACAAGATCAGAATGCCCGAATCTCCCTTCCAAACGGGGAGCTCGCGCAGTTTTTAGGTCGATGCTGGCCATGGGTTTTTTTGGATGGCTGGGTTCGAGCGTCAGCGAGCCCCCAGCACGGATGGATGGCGACCGGCGGCTCGCTGTCGCTCGACCGCCCGCCACCCACTTCATTAGATCCCCTCCCCGAAGACTCGTCCCTCGTCTTCAACCCTCCCCAAGGCATTGGTGTCTACACATCTTTCACCTCCCCCCGGGGAGGTGAAATTTTACCGGCTAAAACTTGTGTAGATACCAATGCCCCAAGGATGGTGAAATGAGTTGTGTAGATCCCAGCACCTATTGATTGGTCGGCCAATTGGGAAGAGCGACAGTGAAGAAAGAGAGCGCCAGCCCAGATCATGCCCCGTTTGAATTCGACTCTGGTTGAAAAGCAAAGCAAATCGGGACGAACTGCTAAGCAGGTTTGAGCATTTCGGAGAAACTGTCCTACTTATCACACTGGTCACCGATATTTTCGGGCCGACTTGCCAGGTCCGAGCCAAGTCATTTTGAACTTGGATCAGCCGACGCTCAATCAGGATTCTTAAACCCATTTTGCCGTTGCGTTGCAACGGCCTACCCAACAGCAACCGTCCAGGCAACTCGAGGCTTGGGAAGATGGATTCGCAGCATCCATGCCAACGAAGCTGGCTAACGAAGCTGGCCGACGCGCATCAGTACGCAACGCAAGTTTGCCTGCTAGATCATCGCGTTGCGCATGGAAGCCCAACGAACGCTTGCAGCCGACAGCACCGCTCAGATCGCTGAGCTATACTGATCCGACGAATTTACCTTTGACGCACAGACCGGAGAGTCACGATGTTTCGGATTAGCCGCGGCCTACTGGTCGCTCTTAGTTTATTAGCGGTTTCCGGACAGACCGAGCTGTGGGCGGACTATCAGGTTGGACGCGCCCGCGTCGATATCACCGGCCCCGCTTTGGATATTCAACTGTGGGGCTTCGTAAAAGAGGGCCAGGTATCACAGGGGATTCATTTTCGGCAGTGGTCACGCGCTTATGTGATCGCCGACCAAGACTCTGGTAAACGCATTGCCTTCGCGAGCGTCGACATCGGCAGCGTCACGCACGCGATCCATCTGTCTGTGGTCAACAACTTGAAGGCACGCTTTGGCAACACGTACACACTGGAAAACACAATCATCAGTGCGACGCACACCCATGCCGCCCCCGGTGGCTTTTGGCATTATGGTGCCACTTCGCCGATGGGCGGCGCGTTCTACAAGGAATACTACGACGTGATCGTCAATGGAATCAGCGATTCGATCGCGCAAGCCCACGCAGATCTCCGATCTGCGGAAATCTTGATCAACACGGGCATCGTGGAAAACGCGGGCGCCAACCGTTCGGTCCCTGCATACATGAACAACCCCGAATCCGAACGGGCTCAATACGATGCCAACACAGATAAAGAGATGACGCTTTTGAAGTTCACTGCTGACGGTATGAACTTGGGCGCGATCAACTGGTTCGCGGTCCACCCAACGGCAATGACCTTTGACAATAAATTGATCTCCGGCGATCAAAAGGGACACGCTTCGTACTTGATGGAATCGAAATTCGGCGGCAATGAAGATGGATTCATTGCGGCGTTCGCCCAAAGTAACTGCGGCGACGTGACCCCGAACCTGAATTTGAACAACACAGGACCGGGCGAGAACGAATTCGCGACGACCCGCATCATCGCTCAGCGACAAGTTGATACTGCACTGGAGATTTTCGAAAGTGCGACGGAGAAGCTAGCTGGGCCCATCGACTACCGCCAGGTGTTCGTTGACTTCGTCTATCGCCCAGTCGACAAGAAATTTACGGGAGAAGAGGGCTCGCGCACCTGCCCCTCGGCGTACGGGTACGCGTTCGCAGCGGGTTCGACCGAAGATGGCGGAGGTCACCCGATGTTCAAGGAGGGCATGTTGATCCGCAGCAAACTTATCGACGCCTTGGTCAAACAACAGTTTAAAGTCGAAGAGCCCAGCGAAGAGTGCCGCGAATGCCACGGTAGCAAAGTGATCTTGATCGCAACCGGTGAAACCAAACCGGAACCCTCCTACAGTCAGATTCAACCAATGACTTTGATTCGTATCGGCCAATTAGCGATCATCGTCGTACCTTCGGAAGTCACGACGATGGCCGGTCGTCGGCTAAGAAACACGGTCGCGCAGATTTTGGGGGATTCGGTCGAGCACGTCGTGCTGGCCGGCTACTGCAATAGCTACGCCGGCTACGTTACCACCAAGGAAGAATACGATACACAGAACTACGAAGGGGGCCACACGCTGTATGGCCCCTGGACATTGGCTGCCTATCAACAAGAGTTCGCGAGGATGGCTGAGGCGATGCGCGACAACAAACCGGTCGATCGCGGACCGATGCCAACTGACCTGCGAGGAAAAGTGCCCAGCAAGGCATTGGGATCCGACGGCCCGGCCACAGGCAGTCCCGGCACGGTAATCGTCAAGCCGAATGAATCTTACGATACCGGAAGCGTGGTTGAAGTCACCTTCGCCTCTGCTAATCCGCAAGACGGTTATCCTCAGTTGGAATCGTTCCTCAGAGTCGAACGCGAAGTCAATGGAGCTTGGTCCAGTGTAGCGACCGACGACGATTGGGCCACCAAATGCCGATGGACGGTCGCCGAAGAAGATCCTCAGTCACTGGCCCTGAAAGTCATTTGGGAAGTCCCCGCGGAGACTCAACCGGGCAACTACCGAATCGGCCACTTTGGGACCAGCAAAGATGATTCCGGCAACCGAAAGCCTTTTTCCGGGTATTCACCTTCGTTCCGCGTGAATTAGTCCGATCCGCGTCCATCAGATATTTCGTTGTTGTATCACGGTACGGCGAGCGCGATACTTTAAATTCCTGTTCGACCTTCGGTTCTGCGTCAGGAGAGACAAGATGCGATTCAATCCGGTTTGGACCCTCAAACTTGCCTGCCCAGCTTTGGTGTTGATGCTGGGATTCATCGGACGGATACCGACTTTGTCGGCCGATGATGCCAAGACGGCAACCGATCTGTTCATGAATCTGGAGCCGAGCGCTTCAACGGGTCATCAAATTATCATGAATGAGTTGATGGCCAGCACGACGATGAAGGTCAAAGATATTGATCGCCTGTGGAATGTTTGGGAGCCGGAGGAAAAGGCCAAGGCAGAACAGGTCGATCACGACGAATTGATGCGATTGACCTTCGAACGCTACGGTTGGGTCAAAAGACCGGGCGACGACGTTCCAAAGCTTCCATTGGGATATACGGCTGATGGTAAAGGCAACATTGGCTCGAACTGTTTCTCTTGCCACGGCGGCAAGGTGGCCGGGAAGACGATCCTCGGTGCGGGCAACACCCACCTTGATCTGACAACGCTATCGACCGATATCTTTAAACTCCGCGCATTTGACGGCGGACGAGACTATACGAAGATCAAGGACTTCCAAGGTCCGTTCCAGACTCCGCTGAATTACAACAAGGGATTTACGAACGCAGTCATTTTTCCGGCAATGATCGCCGGTACTCAGAATTTGGAATACGGTCGCAAGCTGATGGCCGACCCACAGATATTGCTTCACCACAACATGAATCCGCCACCGTGGTGGAATTTCAAGAAGAAGGATCGAATCTACGCTGATGCCTTCGCGCCAAAAACGCCGCGACAACTGATGCCGTTTGCCAGATCGTTAACGGCCTCTGATGAACAGTTCGAATCGCTTGAACCAAACTTCGTTCACATCTATCAGTACATCGAAGAATTGGAGGCGCCCAAATATCCTTACGCGATCGACCAACAGCTCGCCTTGCGCGGCAAAGAACTCTTCGAACAGACTTGTGCGGACTGTCATGGTACTTACGGCGACAAGGCACATTTTCCGAATCTGGTTGTACCACTCGATGAAGTAGGTACGGATCCGCGCCGCTTTTACGCGGTGACAAAGGATCAGCGAGCAGCGAGCAACGCGAGCTTTTTGCAGTACTACGGAGAACACGCGTTGACAATCGAATCAGAAGGCTATTTGGCACAGCCACTGGATGGTATCTGGGCATCGGCCCCCTATTTCCACAATGGCGCCGCACCCACGTTGTGGGCGGTGATGAATCCGTCCGCACGACCAAAGGTTTGGAAACGCACCGAGAATGGCTACGACCAAGTAAAGGTTGGCTTAGAGGTGGAGGAATTCGATTCCGTCCCATCCGATCTATCCGCCAGAAAACGCCGCATGTACTACGACACCTCACATGTCGGCAACAGTGCCCAAGGTCATACGTTTCCCGATGCATTGGATCGTGACCAAAAACTGGCGGTGATCGAGTACTTGAAAACGCTTTAGTACCACCCATAGGCACGGTTCGATCGAAGCCATGTAGGAGGCCGCGTAGTGCAGCGTCAATTCCTTTGCTCAGGAAAATTCTCGAGATAGTCACAGCCTTTCCAAGTCAGGACGAGAGGTCCCTTATTGCCGATCGTATCGTCGCCTAATTCAACGAATCCGGCATCGACAAGCAGGAACAAGTGTTGCATCACGGCGTCCCGATCATAACCCTCGATCGGGATTGGCCCTTTGAATAAGCGACTGCCACGCTCTTCGATAAATAGCAGAAGCTTGTGCACGAGCTTCATGTCTCGTTTCATAGCTGATTCCTATTGGTCCTTGGCTGGCGTTGTCGCTCGACAAGCGACGATTAACACCGCAGCCTCGTGAACTCTATTTACCAAGAAGCCGAAAATAACGCGATATCGACAATCCGCTGTAAACGTCGCGATCCTCGGTCCTTTTCGGCATCAACAAGATCAATTTCGCAAAGCCGGCCATGCTGGCAATGCTTAGAGCTTTCTAACGACCAGCGACCCAATGGAATATCCGGCTCCGAAAGAACAGATCACGCCATGATCGCCCGGTTGGAAATCGTCGTGGTAACGATTGAACGCGATCATCGAACCTGCGGAAGCCGTGTTTGCGAATTCGTCCAACACGATCGGAGCCTCACCCGGCTCAGGATCGCGGCCCATCAATTTCCGCGTTACTAGCTGGTTCATGTTGATGTTGGCTTGGTGGAGCCACCAACGCTTGATCTCCGGAACGGACAACCCGGCTTCGTGAACGAGCTTTTCTAAATGCTCGGATGCCTTCGGGCAAACGTCTTTGAATACCTTGCGACCGTTTTGGCGAAACAGGTTGTCGGGACCGAATGGGTCCGTATCTTCGGCAAAAGAAACATAGCCAAAATTGGAGCGGATGTTGCTAGAGAATTCGGTCTCCGCTTTGGTGCCGACGATTTCGAAACTACGCTCTGCATCACAAGTCGATTTGCGTTCCAACACCGTTGCTGTGCTGACATCACCGAAGATGAAGTGACCGTCGCGGTCCTTGAAGTTCACTTGCGGCGTGGTTAGTTCTGGATTGATGACCAATACCGCGTTGACCGAACCTGCCTTGATGGAATCATAGGCTCGGTGCAATGCAAAGGTTGCGGCCGAACAGGCGACGAGCATATCAAAACCGAATCCGTCAATTCCCAACTCGTGTTGAACTTCAATTGCAATCGCGGGATACGCCCGTTGGGTGTAGGCGCAGGAAACGATGACCATGTCGATGTCGGCCGGCAACTTTCCCGCATCGGCGAGCGCCTCACGAGCCGCCAAAACAGCCATCTCGCCTTGATGCGAAAGTTGGTCGTCGCTGCGCACGGGAATCTTCGGACGCATCCGGTCGATGTCCAGGATGCCCGCTTTGCAATAGGTATAACGTTGCTTGATGCCGCTCGCCTTTTCGATGAACTCAACACTCGATAGGGGCTTTTCCTCGATTTCGCCGGCCGCGATTTGGTCGGCGTTCGATTCGTTGAATTTGGTCGCGTAAGCGTTGTAGGCTCCGACGAGTTCTTCATTGGTGACGAACTCTGCTGGCTTCCACAATCCAGATCCACTGATGACAACCTGATCCATGATCTCTTTTTAGGCAGGGCGTAAGGTTAGTTCTTGCGGACTCATTCTCGATCATTGGTCCGATTTAGCGTCGTCCGAGTTGCCACATTCGCGTTCGGCAAGTCCAAATCATATTCGCAATGAAGAAGTTGACACCAGAGGACAATCGATTCGATCTGGGCTGACGTATCGCGCCCATCGCTGCTGGATCGCGGGTCCATTTTAGATCACAGCAGAGGCATCGGATTAGTTTGCCAGATTCCGTCAAGGGATTCTGTATGGAATCACGCAGGGAAAGGTGAGTCGGGAGTTTCCGATTCGAGTCCGCTCGCAGACGAACCGACCAACTACCGAGGCCCAGATCATGTTGCTGACAAACACACCCAAACGTCCGATTTCGTCGGTTCAACGCAAAAAATCGGCCAAAAGGCGTCGTTCCACCGTGCGCCGCATCTCTCGGCCCCTCGAAACACTGGAGACTCGCCAGTTGATGGCAGCCGACCCAGCACCCTTGACGCTGCTGGAACTGCCGGCAGACGAAGCCCCCTCGGCATGGGTCGCCGAGCCTGACGCCGGCCAATCGAATCAGGTGATCGCGGAATCACCGACGATCACCGAATCGGCATCGGAAATGGTCGAATACCTGCAAGCGATGGCAGCCCAATCGGGCCGCATCGTTCTGGATCAAATCGACCAATTCGCATCGTTCGCCGGCGTGGTGATTGAAACGCCAACCTTTGGCGACGATGGTTCAGTGACCGGCACAACCACCTTTGGCAATGCCGACGCTCCGGTCCTATTCCAGTATGTCGGTGGCGAACTGGGGCACTGGGTGTTGGCCGTAAAGACCGATCTTGGCGACTTGGTTGACAATGACGGACCAGTTGATTCACCCCTGGCGCTTCGATCGCCAATCATCGTCTTCTCACGAGCCGCAGGTGAGATCGACGCGGCGGAAATGTCATCCCAGGCGAAAGACTTTTACGGTGAAATATATGCGTCGGATGATTTCACCGTCCGTCTACTTCGCGGCGTCAACGTCCTGACGACGGCGACCCTGGCACAGGACAGCATGCCAGCGGAACTGCTAGATCGAGTCGGATTGGACGTGCCCGAAATACAAATCGAAGGAGTTTTGTTCAGCGACTTCTCCGACAATGTCATGGAGAAATGGAAATCCGAGCCAAAGGATGCTGGATTCTGGCGGGAGCTGCGCGAAGACGTGTTGCTGCGGGCGACGCTGCCTGAAATCGCAATCAAAGATCTGCCTGCGAACATGAGCGTGGGAAAGGCGTTCTTAGTCTGGCAATCACCTGGGACCGACCAGGACCAGTTGTACGTCAGCCTGGACATGGCTATGACGGAAGCCGACGGTTCGATTGTCGCTCTGTCCGGTCGGCTGGGCATCGCTGAAACGCCAACCGGAACCGAGTTTCGACTGTCCGCCACCGCCCGCGGGATCGACAACGCATTTGGCGTCACCGGATTGGACCTGGACGAAGTGAAGCTGTTGATCAGTCTGAACACGGCCAAAGCGCCAGAGCCTGGATCGGCGGCTAACCAGGCTGTCCCGACCGAGGTGCCATCCGTCAGCGTTGGTGTTCTGGCCGACATGGACTTGAACGGTCGTCATGTTTCCATTGCCGGCAAAGTCGATTTTAGCCTGGCTGCGGGAACGCCGATCAAAGTCGCCCTAAGAGGTGAACTCGAATCATTGTCTAGCACAGACCTGATGAATTTTGCGAAGCGATTGACTGGACTCGGCGCGGTCTCGACGGACCCTGAGAAGTCACCGGCTTTTGAAATTCGCAATGTTGTGCTGAATATCGCACCGCTAGGTGGTGACGTCGAACTGGGCATCGAAGATGGCATAGGCATCAAAGGCGCACTGTACATCAAGGGTTCTCTGGCAGGCCAGGTTGACGGATCAATCGACCGCACCGGACTCGTTCCTGTCATCCGTCTGAACGCCTGGACTCGCGCCTTCGAATTGGGCGCCCTTGCGGTCTCCGATGTCACGATTGATGTCTTGATGTCCGAGAGCACCGACGATCACTTTATCGTCAAAGGTCGAGTCGAATTGTTCGGAGCCTCGCATGACGTGGACATTCACCTCACCCCACGGCGCATGTACTACCACATCACGACCGAAGTGGATGGATTGGGGATGGTTGAATACGAATTCGAAACCTCGGCTGTGGGCATTCCATTCTGGACCTACCGTGCGGTCGTACGGAATGATTTGAGTTCAACTTTGGAAGACGAAGTTGCAGGCAGTCTGAACGAGTGGGTCGATCAAGCACACGAGGACTTCGACCAGGCTCAAGCAAATCTGGATACAGCGCAAGCGGTAGTCAACGGGCTGATCTCCGAACGCGATGCAGCGATCGCCGAGGCTGAACGAGACTTCAACGAGATCAAGTCGGACTTAGCCGCTGCCGAAGCCGCCGTTGCCTCACTGTCATCCAAAGTATCCTCGCTGCGTCGAAGCGAAAGTGCTCGCTATTCCTATTGGCGATCAGCAATTCGCAGCCGACAGAAGGCCAAATGGTACAACTACGCAAGCCGAAAGGCCCACGAAGTTCGCATGTACGTCAACTATCGTTCGACGCAAGGCTTGCGGATTGCAGCACAAGGCTCATTGAATGCAGCCAACCTGACCATGAAAGCGGTTCGCGTATCTGCTGGTTGGGCACTCGATGCCGCTGGCCCCGAAGCACACCCCGAGGTGATTCGTATCAACGCGGAGCTAAAGCTCAAGACGGCCGCGTTGGATGTTGCAAAATTTGCCGTCCAGGCGGCTGAGGAGGTCTCGACCGGTACTGTCGGCGCATTGGCCTTCGTCGCCGAACATCATGATGACCTGTTCATGATCGACGAAATCAGTTTCCAGGGAACGCTGTCGGCGGCCCTGGCCGACAACGCGATCGAATTCGAAATCGAGTATCGGTTCATGAACGAATCGCACACGAAAGAACTCTCCCTGGCGGCAAGCGACTTCGATATTGAAGCCCTGGCCAAAGACTTGATCGACGACGTTCGCGCCGGGCTAACAACCTGACCAGCGTCGCCGAGCCAACGGCGAGGCATGGGCATTGCGATACGATCCATTTCACTTGATCTGCGCCTTGAGGCCCCTACCGCTTGGAGGTGGCGCGGTTTTCAAGTCGGTTTACACCAAGTATTTGCAATACTTTCCTTGGGGGATTTGTATCTACACATCTTTCACCTCCTCGCCGGGGAGGTGAAATTGTACCGGCTAGAGCTCGCGTAGATCCAATGCCTTGGGGAGAGTCGAGCCTAAGGGAGGAGGGGGATTTTGGACGCGGCCCCTCCCCGGCCGTTCAAACGTCTGAACCTCCCAAGTGAGGGTAAACAGAACCGCACGACCTCCTTGCGGAAGAGGGCTCACCCGCTTCATTACCAACCCGGGGTTGATAACCGACCCTGATTACTTGCCAACCATGTTCAGCACTCGTGCTCGCGTCAAAAGAGTTGGCCATTGCCAATCCAATCCCAAAAGATGTGCCAGTAACCAGCAAGGTCTTGTCGTTGGATGACTTCAATGCAGCCTCCAAATTCAATGGGTGATGTTGGACTGAACGGCTTCGGAGCGTCAGCCGCCGAGACGCGACCCGGTGACGGCAAATCGGCGATCGGGCCAGGTCCGTCTCGAACGCGAATCTTTCAGGTGCATTTGCCAAGATCGATCGGTCATCGGGGCAAAAAAAAACAACCCGAAGCCGAGCATTTGCTTGGTCTTCGGGTTGTTGACTTCTGATGGAATGTCGAGCCTGAATTTAGCCTCGACAAACAAGCTAATTGCTGTCCCGGCGGCTACGGCGTCCTCCGCTCATTTGCTGCAAGAAGACGGCGGCTTCCTCGGCGCTGATTTCCCCATCCCGATCAGAATCGAACTGTGGCAAGAAACTCTTCATCGCTCCAGGAACTTCGTCTGTTCAACAACGAACCGTTCTTGTTCTTGTCCATTCCAGTGATGAACATTTTGGCTTGAGCCACATATTGGGCGCGCTCTTCAGCCGCTTTTTTACGATTCGCTTCGCCTTCAGCCTGCAGTCGCGCAATGTCCAACTCTTCGACTTCTCGACAGGTGAAGAAACCAATCATCATTTCTTCAAATGTCTGGTCTCCCCACGTGACATCGACTGTCGGGTCGGGGTTGACCAAGTTCTCTTCCGAGTTATCAAAGTGAGCGACACATTTCAGCTTGGTTCCCTTTGGCATCAGCTTTGGCTCTTTCAAGTGATAGCGCAGTTGCCAGTTGAAGTCGTAGCGAGGAACGTCCAGCAGAATCTCCTCTTTCCCATCGGGATACGCGGCGGTGAAGCGGAATGATTTGCCTCGCAAGTGCATGTGGGGCAACATCGACAGTAACAACTGGTCACGATCGAATTCGAACTCCGCGTTCGACTCGATGATTCGCGTCTCCGGCCGGAATTTTGAAACCAGCTGCAGCGGCAGCTCCGCCTGAGGCCAAATGCTTGACCTCGTCTGGTGAACAAAATTGGAAGCCAACGTAACTGCGATCCAACTGCTTGGTTCCGTTTGGCGTGTAGTGCATTTGAAATACGATCTGCGCCGGCGGGAATATGCAAAGCCATGTCGCCTTTGAAATTGCGAGGCCCAAGACCGGGTGCCCAGCCGATTCCAACGCCATTCATAATATTCGTTGCAGCACCACCAGCGTCGGTCCGAATGGAGCAGAGAATGTGATGAACGACAGCGCGATTGCCCGGACGAGCTTCCGCGACTTTGATCCACTTGTCTTCCTTCCAACCTGGATCAACAGCAAAGTACTGGTATTCCACCGTTCCTTCAGCGGCAACCTCGTACGGCTCATCTGACATGTAGATGATTTGATCTGGTTCTCCTGCTTCCCAACCGTCCACAAACTTGGGTGGCTCGGGCAGATCGGCCGGATCTCCTTCCGGACTACCATTGTCGACCCACGTGAAGATCTGTTCTTTTTCTTCGCCGGTCAAACGGCAATCGTTTTCAAAATCGCCGTACTCTGGGTTGGCGTGAAATGGTGGCATGCGTTCTTCAGCAACGACTTCGCGAATCATTTCCGACCAGCCAACGACTTCGTCGTAGTCAGTCAACGTCATCGGAGCAACTTCGCCCTCGCGATGACATTCGACACAACGATTGTTCAGAATTCGCGAGATGTGCTTGGTGAAAGTGATCTCGCCGCCCGGGGTCACCTTTGGAACACGCCCAATCAAGCATCCGACCGCCTCCGTCAGTGGCTCGGTGATCTCTTTGCCGGCGAGCGTTTCTTCGATTGCGATCACCAAGTCATTGCGACGCGGGTGTGTGTGTTGGTAGCTGATTCGCTTGCCATTCTCGCCGAGGTGCTGACCATATTGGTCATCGATGCGGCCGTAGTATTGCACGACCCCATTCGAATCGAGCAAGTAAGCTTCCGGGGTTCGCTTGGCGTCAAACAAATCCGCGACCTTGTTGTCTGGGTCTTTTAGAATCGGAAAAGTCAACTTGTATCGGGCGGCAAATCCCGTCAGCTCCGTAATCGAGTCTTGGCGGTTCGAATCAATCGCCAAGACCGCTACACCCTTGTCGCCAAAATCAGCGGCCATTTGCTCGAGCCGCCCGACGTACAGCTTGGCCAGGGGACATTCAATGCCAATGAAGGCAACTACAATCGCCTTGCTGTCCTTGTAATCGCTCAGGTTATGAACTTTGCCACGGAAATCGTGTAGCGAGAATTCATCGATTTTTTTGCCGATCGGGCTTTCTGAATCGGCCGCAATCGAGTGCGGTGCGACGAAGCACATGGCACTGATCACGAGCGATAGGCAAACGGTCAATCTACGCATGCGAGTTTTCCTTGAATGAAGAGGCCAGTTCATGGCCGGAACGAAATGGTTGCGAAAGTAAAAACACGGCTATTTGCCAATAGTTTCCGCAAAATACCAAACTTTTCCATTACTAGAGAATCTAGTGAAAATTGACCCTGAAAAACAGGTGTTTTGCCTCGGAATTCATCCCTTTTGATTAGTTCGGAGGACGCTGCCGGCTGTTCATTCAATCTTTTTGGGCCGTCCCAGCGGCAAACTAAATTGCCGGAACAGATTCCTGAGGCCCAACTTTTTGACTTCCTGAGCATGCCTTGCCCCGCCGACCCGGTGCGGTACGTCACAGTGTTCGCGGGCATTGAGGAGGGTCGAAATTGAGCTTTCGACCAGCCAGTTTGGCCTGCTCCTGACTTTGCATGTCGCGGCAGTGTCGTCCGGTTTCAATAACAAACCAGATGCCAAGCTGTTGCCCAGGCATCGGGTGTGCATGTGGATCTGCAGTTGGGCTGATTCATCAGACGCCAGCGCCAAGAGAGCTAAGAATCCTCAGTCATCGTCGTCGTCCATTTCGACCAAAAATGCCGCAGCTTCCTGTGCGTTGATTTCGCCATCTTCGTCGGTGTCGAACTGGCTTAGTAGATTCTTGACCTGCGCGGGTAGTTCGTCTGGTGACAGAGTTCCGTTGCCGTTCTTGTCCATCCCTTGGATGAACGTCTTCGCTTGAACGACAAATTTCTGCGCGTCGCCGAGCCGCCTTTGCTCGATTCTCTGCACCTCGTTTCGCCAATTTTTCCAGATCGACTTCCTCGACTTCACGACTCGTAAAGAAACCAATCATCATTTCTTCCCAAGTTTGATCGCCCCAGGTGACATCGACCGTTGGATCAGGATTGACCATATTCTCTTCGGAGTTATCAAAGTGGGCAACGCATTTCAGTTTTGTTCCCTTGGGCATCAATTTGGGCTCGGTCAATTGATAACGCAGTTGCCAATTGAAGTCGTAGCGGGGAACGTCCAGCAAAATCTCTTGCTTACCGTCCGGGTACTGCGCGGTGTACCGAAATGATTTGCCGCGCAGATGCATGTGCGGCAACAATGACAACAACAACTGATCCCGATCAAACTCGTAGACGGCGGAAACGGCGTGATCATCGTCCCCTGCCGGAATTTTAAAGTCTCCCGCCTGAGCAGAACCGCCGCTAACCAGATACTTGACGTCCGCCGGTTTCGCAAACTGGAAACCCACGTAGCTGCGGTCCAGCTGTTCCGTGCCGTTGGGGGTGTAGTGCATTTGGAACAGCAGCTTGGCACCGGCAGGGACGAACAAAGCCGTGTCTCGCTTGTAAGCTTGGGGACTTAGTCCAGGAGCCCATCCGATCGCAACACTGTCATCAAGACCGATGTCTCCTGCCGCATCGCTCCGGACGAAGCAAAGGATGTGATGGACGACGGCACGATTACCTGGACGTGGCTCGGCAACTTGAATCCACTTGTCTTCCGTCCAACCTGGATCAACGACAAAGTACTGGTACTCAACGGTCCCCTCGGCCGCGACGCGGTAGGGCTCGTCACTCATATAGACAACCTGATCGGGTTCACCAGCCATCCATCCGTTCGACAAACGTTGGGGGCTCGGGTAGGTCGGCTGGATCGCCCTCCGGGCTGCCATTGTCGACCCAAGCAAAGATTTGCTCCATCTCCTCGTTGGGCAAGCGGCAATCGTTTTTGAAGCTGCCGTATTCAGGGTTTGCATGCCAAGGCGGCATGCGTTCTTCGGCAACCACTTCCCGGATCATCTCGGACCAGCCAGCAACTTCGTCATAGTCGGTCAGTGGCATCGGTGCGATTTCACCATCACGATGACACTCGACGCAACGGTTGTTCAGAATTCTCGAAATATGTTTTGTGAATGTGATTTCACCCCTCGGTTCGACCTGTGGCACGCGACCGATCAAGCAACCAACAGCTTCCGTCAATGGTTGACTGACAGTTTTATCCGCCAGAGTCTCTTCAATGGCGATCGCCAAATCCTTGCGGCGTGGTTGAGTGTGTTGGTAGCTGATTCGCTTGCCGTTTTCGCCTAGGTGTTGACCGTATTGATCGTCGATGCGCCCGTAATATCGAACAACGCGATTCGCATCGAGCAGATAGGCTTCCGGTGTTCGTTTGGCATCAAACAGGTCCGCGACTTTATTGTCAGGGTCCTTCAGAATCGGAAACGTCAAGTCGTGTCGCGCCGCAAAGCCAGTCAGTTCAGTCACCGAGTCTTGGCGATTTGAGTCAATGGCCAACACGGCAACTCCCTGGTCGCCAAACTCAGCAGCCATTTGCTCCAGTCGCGTGACATACAACTTGGCAAGCGGACACTCCACACCAATGAACGCAACCACAATCGCCTTGCTATCTTTGTAGTCGCTTAAGTTATGGACCTTGCCACGAAAATCATGTAGCGAGAATTCCTCGATCTTCTTACCGATTGGGGTTTCAGCGTCTGCCGCCATCGAACGTGGCGCATTCCAGCAAATCGCAATTGCGAGCAGAGGGAAACAAAGGGGCAAAGACCGCATGGGAGTATTCCTTGAGGTTTGATTCCGTTTCAGAACTTTGACGGAAGGTAATCGAATACGAGTGTCACAATTAACAGGGAAAGTTCCCCGGGCATCCGAACCTATTCGACTAATCCCATAGCTTATTGGCAGCTGTCGGATAAATACCGCCTTTTTATGGCGGAGATCGCTCGGAGGCGCTCATTCGAAGTCGCCGTGGTGGAGTGAGCCGGCCCCTGGATCAGCGATTCGCGGTCCAACGCTCCGCTGGGCTGTATCCCGATATCCCGATGAAATAAGGAGTTCGCGGAGCATCTACTCCAGCCGCTGGATCAGTTCCAGTGCCGTCTGCTTTCGAAGCAGGACTCGCCATCGCTCCGAATCCTTGGCTCGTGAGCCAAGGGGATTTTGGCGAATCCCAACTACATCGATCACCAAATCGGTGCCCAGCAGGGAGCCAAACCGGCCTGCCAAACTAGACGGCATTGATCGAACTGCGCAAACGGCTAGTCTTTGTCTGCTCGGAGCACCGAAACAAAGGCCTTTTGAGGAATATTGACGCTGCCGAATTGCTTCATCTTTGCCTTGCCCTTCTTTTGCTTTTCAAGCAGCTTTTTCTTTCGTGTGACGTCACCACCATATAGCTTCGCCGTCACATCTTTTCGGTAGGGCTGAATTGTCGCTCGAGCAATGACCGTTCCGCCAATCGCTCCCTGAATCGGAATCTTGAACTGGTGTCGTGGAATTGCCTCGGCAAGTTGTTCGCAGTAATGGAGTGCGCGACCGCGCGCCTTGTCGCGATGGACCAAGTAGGCAAGCGCATCGACCGGTTCTTTGTTGACCAAAATATCGACCTTCACCACATCGGTCTTACGATATTCGATTTGTTCGTAGTCAAACGAACCGTAACCGCGTGTGATCATCTTCAATTTGCCATAGAAGTCGAACAGCACCTCCCCCAGCGGCATCTCACTGGTCACTTCAACACGCCCGGCCGACAAGTAGTTCATCGTCTGAGATTCACTGCGGTGCTCGCGGCACAACTCCATGACGGAACCAACATACTCCTCAGGAGTCAGGATCGATGCCTTGATGTATGGTTCGGTTGCCGAATCGATGATGGTCGGATCAGGCCAATTAGTTGGATTGTCGACTTCGATGGTCGAGCCATCTTTCAGCAAAAGCTTGTACTTTACGGAGGGCGCAGAAATAACCAGACCAAGATCAAACTCGCGCTGCAAACGCTCTTGAATCACGTCCAGATGCAACAAACCAAGAAAACCACAGCGAAAACCGAAACCAAGTGCCGCTGAACTGTCTTTCTCGTAAGTCAACGCCGCGTCATTGATCGCAAGTTTATCAAGCGCCTTCGACAAGTCTTGGTACTCATCGGTACTCATCGGATAGACCGACGAAAAGACGACCTGCTTAGCTTCCTGGTAACCAGGAATCGGTTCATCGGCTGGACAATCAACCAGAGTGATGGTGTCGCCAATCTCGATGTCCTGGACGCTCTTAACCCCGGCAACGATATAGCCGACTTCTCCGGCGCTTAGCTGATCCCTGGGATTCAGCCTGAGCTGGTTGTAGCCAAGTTCGTCCACTTTGTAGTCACGTCCGCCGTGCATGAAATGGATGGTGTCACGCGGTTTCAACGTCCCTTCCATGACGCGACACTGCAAGATGACGCCACGATACTTGTCAAAGTAGGCGTCGAAAACCAGCGCTTTCAGCGGCGCGTTCGGATCACCCTTGGGCCCGGGTAGATACTGAACAATTCCCTCCAGCACATCTTCAATTCCCACACCTGTTTTCGCGGAAATTGGAATTGCCACGAAAGGATCGAGACCCAGGTCAGCATCGATCTCCTCGCGCACACGGTCGACGTCCGCTGCCGGAAGATCGATCTTGTTGATCACAGGCAAGAGTTCCAGATCGTATTCCAAAGCCAAGTACAGGTTGGCGACCGTCTGAGCCTCGACTCCCTGCGATGCGTTCAACAACCATCAACGCGCCTTCACACGCCATCAGTGAGCGCCGTACCTCATGCGAGAAATCGACATGGCCAGGAGTGTCGATTAAATTCAACAGGTAGTCTTTACCGTCGGGAGCCTTGTAGTTCAGCGAAACGGTGTTGCTTTTGATCGTGATGCCCCGTTCACGCTCGATATCCATCGAATCGAGCATCTGATCTTGGAATTCTCTTTGCGTCACGCCACCACAGGCCTGAATCAGTCGATCCGCCAAGGTTGACTTGCCATGATCAATGTGGGCAATAATGCAAAAATTCCGAATATGTTTCATTCTGGGACTGATGATCGGAGATGGGGCGGTGACTGGCTGATACCTAGAATCCTAGTGAATGGCCTCTGAAATCAACAGGGATTGGGCTTTGTGCCTGGAATCCGATGCCGCCCAAGGTATCAATCGAACATTGGCCAAAGAAGCTGATCCTGAATTCCAGGCAAACGCTGGCCAACGGATGGGGCGACGAAAGCACTAAAACACCTCCCGCGCAGGGACTGGCTGGGAGTTGCACGGCGTGGCAATTCCGGTCGTTTCCTTGTCGCACGCCGGTTGTCCCTGCCGTATCCTATTGAATCTGTCCACGCATCATTCCGTTGGGAACCCATTCAACGCCGAGTATTTCATGTTGACGATGGACATTGCACAAGTTGAACGAAGCGCTGTGAAAAGGCAGAGTCTGATCAACTTTTTCTATGAGAAAGAGGAACGCCACCCCGACACGCCTTACTTGCACCAGCCGTTTGGTGATCGTTGGGAAACCTATACGTGGGGCGAGGTTGGCGAAAAGGCCCGACGCATCGCAAATTATTTGTTGCAACAGGGACTTCCGCCCGGCAGCAAGATCGGTCTCGTTTCGAGCAACTGCCGTGAGTGGGTGATCGCCGATCTCGCGATCATGATGGCGAAATTCGTCTCGGTTCCCTTCTTTCCAACACTCTCGGGGGCTCAATTGGCCGAGGTCCTGGACCTGGGTGACGTCGAACTACTGTTTGTGGGCAAGACCGTTGTTTGGGAGGACATGAGAACAGGGATTCCAGCTGATCTGAAAGTTGTCAAGTTCCCGCACTACCAAGGGAATGATCCAATTGATATTGGCAAAGACTGGAATGAGATCTTGCAGGAGACGTCGCCCCTGCAAGGCACGCCATCAGCCGACGTGGACGATCTGTGGACCATCATTTTCACTTCCGGCACGACGGGAACACCCAAAGGTGTCATGCATGACTACAACAACGTGTGCGAAACGATTGACTTTAACGTTACCTATAACCCCTGCAATTTGGCCCTCGATGGAAACAATCGATTCTTTTCGTACTTACCGTTGAATCACATTGCCGAGCGATGTTACGAAATGATTGGCATCGCATTAGGCACACAAGTCTTTTTCACCGAATCAATCGAACGGTTTCCACAAAACTTGAAAGCAGCGCAACCGAACAACTTCTTTGCGGTTCCGCGAATCTGGACGAAATTCATGCAGGCGATTTCGATGCAGTTGCCCCCAAAGAGGTTGAGCCTGCTACTGCGAACGCCAGTTGTCAGCAGTCTGATCAAAAAGAAGATCGCCACCGGGCTGGGATTGCAGAATTCGGTAAACAACATGAGTGGTGCCGCGCCGATCCCACAAGCGACAAAGGATTGGTACGCCAGCATCGGGATACCGATAACCGAAGTTTACGGGATGACGGAGAACTTTGGGTCTTGCACCTTTTTGGGTGAAGGCGAAGCCCGCCCGCGCAGCGTCGGAAAGGCCAATTCACGTGCAGAGATTAAGATTGATCCAGACACCGGCGAAATCCTGATGCGGGCACCATGGGTCATGAAGGGCTACTACAAATCGCCGGAACTAACCTCAGAAACCATCATTGATGGTTGGTTACACACGGGGGACCAAGGGAAGCTGGATCAGGACGGTTACCTGTACATTACCGGACGCGTAAAAGACACTTTCAAAACCTCCAAGGGCGAATTTATCGTGCCTTCAGCCTTGGAGGACCACTTCAGTAGCAGCGATGATATTGAAACGATGTGTCTGCTCGGCCTGGGAATCCCTCAGCCAGTATTGATCGTATCACTTTCGGAAGCGGGTGCCGGCAAGTCGCAATCGGATATTTCGCGATGTCTTGAACAGACACGGCAAAGCGTTAACCAACGATTGCACAACTACGAACACGTCAGTGCGATTGTGATCGCGAAGAAACCTTTCAGCGTCGAAGACGGCACTTTGACACCAACTTTGAAAGTAAAGCGAAGCAAAGTTCACGAAGTCTACCAGGATCGCCTGCACGAATATTGCGTCGATGAAGCGACTGTGATTTTTGAATAGGGCAGGTAATGATGTGCACGAGTGAGCATCGGTTGTCGGCATTTCCCGATCACGCGTACAACGACGCAACGAATTAAGACCTGCAAATGTTCGAACTTCGTTGTACCGTTCGCGACTGCCGTGAATTGCTGAGTCGTCGCGACAATGGATTGTTTTGTGCGGCCGGTCACCATTTCGATCGAGCCAAACAGGGTTATTGGAATTTGCTGCAGCCGCAGGATCGCAAATCGGCAAACCCGGGCGATTCCGAACAGGCGGTGTTGGCCCGTCATCGTTGGCTAGCGCGGGCATGCAGCGGGCTTGATTGAGGCTCTGCAACCGTGGATCGATCCCCAACCATCTGGCGACGGCGACCAACCCGTTAGGACAGTCGATCTAGGTTGCGGTGAAGGTTCCTTTGGTCCGGCGCTGTTTCCAGGCCGTGCAAGCTCGTACTGCGGTATCGACTTGTCCAAACGAGCGATCAAGCTCGCCTCGCGCGGGTGGCCGGACGCAACCTGGGTCTTGGCCAATGCCGATCGAATACTTCCAGCGGCAGACGAAAGTGTCGATCAGATCGTTTCCCTTTTCGGACGTCGCCCGATATCAGAAATCGGTCGCGTGCTAACGCCGGATGGAACTTGCATCATTGCCGTTCCGGGCGAAGACGACCTGATCGAACTTCGCGAGCAGGTTCAGCAATCGGGACATCGCCGCAGTCGTTGGGAAACCGTCGTTGCTGAAATGTCGGCGGTTGGCCTGGTCTGCGTAGAACACCAATGGTGGCAACAACGTGTTGATCTGGAACCCGACGCGATCGCCGATGCCTTGGCAATGACCTATCGCGCCGCCCGCAGATCTGAACAGAATCGATTGGAATCGCTATCGGCCATGAAAGTGACACTGGCCGCGGATTTGATACTGTTGCGACGCGGTTCCTAGATGCCAGGACGAGGCACTAAGTTGCTTGACCGCAACCAGCGGCAACTTCGGCTGGTGCCTGGGAACTGGCGACAAGAACACGAATCGGTTCGCTGATCGAGACCCCATCACTTCGCAACATGCATAGCTTTTGAATCATCGCTTCATGGACTTCGGTCCCTTTGGCGATAATCACACCTTTGTCAAAAGGCCGCTCGATATGCGACTCCAAGATCATGCCCGGTTTTAGATCGTCCAACATGACGTACTTTTGATCGCGATCGACCGAAACGATCTCGGACAGTTTTTGGACGACGTGGCGGTCGTACAAGGATTCATCTTGAAGTGTCCATAGCGTTGCACTTAACGAACCCGAGCTAAGTTGGAGCCGCTGGAATTCACCGACAACCCGCAGAATCCTTGCCCCGATCGGCGTCTTGTCAGTTGGCGGGTCGTGCTGTGCGCGAATCAGTTCAGCGACCCCTTGCATGCGTGGAATCTTGTTGACTAGTTCATAGCCTATTTTCGGCGTTTCGGCGATTTGCGATTTTTGGTCGGGCTCGAGCGGATCGCCGCTTAGATAGCAGGTGACCACATCGTTTGGCAGTGCAACGCAGCCGACACGCATCAACATCGCCGCCACTTCGATCTGCCAAAGCGGTTCCGCTTCTAGCTTTTTCGCGATCGACCGGCACAGTGTCTTGGCTTCATGGGCCAGTCCGAACGCCTCCGGCATGGCGAGCGACAGGACTTGGATCAACATACAGACGCCACCTGACAGCGTGCTGCTGAGCATTTCAGCCTCCGCCTTCAAAAGTTCATGCTGGCGAATGGCGGCGTCTAGAGCACCCTCAAGCAAGGCGCCGCTATTCGCTTTGTCCAAGAAGCGGAAGACTTCGCCCTCGTTGATCGCCCGAATCGCGGTATTGGCGTCCGGATGACCCGTCATCAGTATGCCAATGGTTTGCTTGTGCTGTTCTCGAATCTTTCCAAGCAGTTCAATTCCATTCATGCCCGGCATTTTCATGTCCGACACGACAACGGCAAACGGACCGTCTTCTTCGATCAGCTTCAGGGCCTCGAGAGGATCCGTGGCGACCTCGACGGCGTACTTCTCGCGCAAGGCAATTCGGTAAAGGTTTACAACCGCTGGTTCGTCATCAACCAAAAGAACACGGTTCGTCATGCTGGCCCCATAACTCCTACGAGTGAATACGTACGTCTTAAGCTTTGGCCATAAATTGAGTCGATTCAGTCGGCTTCCGGAACTGCTTTTTGAGGTGTCCGCCATCGCGCTCGGTTGTAGCGGTTACAACACCTAAGCCTGTTTGGCCAAAATCCGCCAGCGGTTTCTATTGGGCAACTTTCCAGGGAAAACGCTCACCATGATCAGCCGAGCTTTGCTGAATTTCGCGACTCCGTTCGCTGATCTACTAGATGTCCCCACAGTTCTGGATCGGGAAACAATGGATTGCCGGTATCAGCTGATTCGCAGGCCAATTTTGACGCCGTGGTCTGCTGGGCAATCAGATTCGTTCGACCAGGCAATCAGATAGGGCACGAACGACGCAATCTCTCCAGCCGAGGTAGCCCATCGGTAAACAGCGGGATCCGAAGAAACTGGAACTACGGTTGGCTCGATGCGTGACATTTTGCGAGAGAGTTAGGTGGAGATGGATTTGCGGAGCAGCTCGGCCGATTGCGATTATCGCATCTTGAACAGACAGGCAAGCGGCTTGCGGGCAACGACTTGATCGGACTTCCGTGGCAAAACGAATTGCGAATTCCGATTTGGACGGTTGCTGCACGCCTTGCCCAGGTGCCGTGATCGTCCAATGCTGGTATTCTGAAGGCTGAATAAAACTGGGCAGACTTTCAGGTCTGCCCGGCCAATGACTCATCACCAAAGGATGTTGAATGACCTCCGATGCCGGCGACACGAATGGAGAGATGCTGAGCGAAGCGGATGCGCGCCGCTTGCACGAGGCCCGCAAGAAGATCCTAGACGAATTGGGGAAAATCATCGTCGGTCAGGAAAACGTGATCGACGAGATCATGATTTGCCTGTTTAGCCGCGGGCACGTGATGCTGGAAGGTGTTCCGGGATTGGCAAAAACGCTGATGATCAGCACGCTCGCCCAAACTCTGCATTTGAATTTCAGCCGCATTCAATTTACTCCCGACTTGATGCCTGCTGACGTGACGGGCACCGAGGTGATGGAGGAGGATCGTGCGACTGGGAAACGAGACTTCCGATTCATGGAAGGTCCGCTGTTCGCGAACGTGATCCTGGCAGACGAGATCAATCGTACCCCCCCAAGACTCAAGCGGCTTTGCTCGAGGCGATGCAGGAGCGCCAAGTAACGGTTGGTCGAAACAGACACGTCCTGGCCGATCCGTTCTTTGTCTTGGCGACGCAAAATCCGATCGAACAAGAGGGAACCTATCCATTGCCGGAGGCGCAACAGGATCGGTTCATGTTCAAGATCTTTGTCGACTATCCCAATTTTGAAGAAGAGTTCGAAGTGGCTCGTCGAACGACGGGAACCCAAACCGGCGAAGTACACGCAGTACTGGATGCCGAAGAAATCTTGCGGCTGCAGACACTGGTTCGCCAAGTTCCGGTCAGTGACCATGTCGTGCGCTATGCACTTTCACTGGTCCGTCAAACTCGCGTCGGCAGTGATGGCGTGCCAGACTTTGTCGATGATCTGGTTGGCTGGGGTGCAGGCCCCCGGGCAGTTCAATTTCTAATCTTGGGCGGCAAGGCGCGAGCGTTGCTGCAGGGTCGCTTCCATGTTCAAGTCGAAGATATTCAGGAACTCGCCAAGCCGGTGCTTCGTCATAGGATGGTCGTCAATTTCGCCGCGGAAAGCGAAGGAGTCACAAGCGACGAAGTAATTGACCGAATCATGGCGGCAACACCTACGACCGAGGATGAACTTTCGCGCGATGCCCGATTCCAAAAGATATTTGCGTCCTGAAGTTACGGCGCGGATTCGACGACTGGAGTTGACCGCCCGACGAGTGGTCGAAGGATTCCTGTCAGGAATGCACCGCAGTCCGTACTTTGGCCAATCGATCGAGTTCCTACAGCATCGCCAATACACGCGCGGTGATGAGATTCGGCACATCGACTGGAAGGTCTATGCGCGCCAGGACCGACTGCATATCAAGCAGTACGAGGAAGAAACCAATCTTCGACTGACGCTGTTGGTCGATCGTAGTGGCAGCATGGCCTATGGCGATGGTGAATCAAATAAGTTTGATTACTCCGCAGCGATCGCGGCGTCGTTGGCATACTTGGCGCTCCGCCAAAAGGACGCGACCGGGCTGGTTACCTTTGATACCAAGGTTCACAGCGTTGTTCCCGCCAAAAGCAACCAGCAGCAGCTAACGCGAATGCTCTCAGTCCTGGATGCCGTTGGCGTCGATGGCCGCACCGATCTGACGCGAGTTGCTCGAGAGGTCAGCCAGAGTATTCCCAAACGAGGACTGGTGCTGATCATTTCGGACTTGCTGGGCGTTGACCATTTAATGGAAGGCTTGCGAATGTTGCGACAGCGGGGGCATGACGTCGGCTTATTTCATGTCCTGCATGATGATGAACTCGATTTCGAATTCAACGGCGCAACTCGATTCGAAGGCCTGGAAAACGATGACTTTCTGAATTGTAACCCGCGCGCCCTGCGTGACGGTTATCTAGAAGCAATGGACGAATTCCTAAACAAGACTCGCAAGGCTTGTGGCCGGCTATCGATTGACTACATGCAAGTCCGTACCAGCGAACCACTTGATGCTGTGCTGGCCAAGTTTCTAGACACACGAATGTCATTGCCAAATCTAAGGAAGTAACCAACGATCAATCGATGCATTCCCTTGAGTACCTGACCTCCTGATCCCCGACCACTTTGTTTTTATATCCCGCGCTGACGATCGGATTTTTGTTTGTGGCTGTGCCTTTGTTGGTACACCTGATCAACATGCTGCGCCACCGTCGCCAGCGTTGGGCGGCAATGGATTTCTTGCTGGCCAGTTATCGAAAGCAAAAGAAGTGGATACGTCTGAGGCAGCTCTTACTGTTGCTTTCACGACTGGCCGTTGCAGCTGTCCTGATAGCACTGCTCAGTGGATGGACCGGCGGACGAAAGATGCTGGGGATCTTGGGCGGCCAGACCACCCATCATGTCGTGATCTTGGACGACAGCTATTCAATGGGCGACCAGAGCTATGATGCGTCGGCGAGTCCCCTGATCGACAGTGCTGACACCGAAGCAGCAGCCGGTCGGCTCCGCACGGCCTATGGAAGGGCACTTCAGTCCCTGCAAGACTTGACTCGGCAATTGGCCGGTGACGATCAGGAACATCAACTGACGGTGATGCGAGCGAGCCGCGCTGCGATGACGACACGCGGTGGAAGTGAATCGGGCGACGCGGCGGCCGACCTTTCCGCACAAACGATCACCTCGGACGGATCGATTGTCAATCGATTGATGGGAACCTCGGCTTCGCCACTAAATACAGACTTGGTACCCGCGTTAGACCTGGCGACCAGTCTGGTCAATTCAACACCAGCGGATGCGAAATTCCTGTATATCGCCAGTGATTTTCGCAAACGGGAATGGGGTTCGGCCGAACGGTTGGCCGAATCGATGAAAGCGCTTTCCAGCGATGTTTCGATTCGCTTCATTGACTGCGCGGCAAAGCCATCGGCCAACCTGGCGATTACCGACATTTCACCCCAACAAGATGTTTGGGTCGCTGGCGTACCGGTGGTTGTCAACGTAACGGTGCGAAATTACGGGAATGTGGTCGCGACGAACGTGTCGGTCGCAACTCGTGTGATCCGATACTCAGACGATTTGCAATTGGCGGACCCGACGCTGCCTTACAGCGGCAAAGTTGAATCCTTGCCGCCTCTGACGATTGAATCCTTGGATCCGGGCGCCGAAATCACCAAGTCGTTTCAGGTCTACGTTACTGAAACCGGCACCCACGTGATCGAGGCGTCGTTGCCGGACGACGCTTTGGCGATCGATAATACTCGCTGCTGCACATTGCCACTGACGGATGTCGAAAAGGTACTCGTGATCGACAGCAACCCAGACGGTCGGGGCGCGTTTCACATTGCCTCAGTCCTGAATCCAGGAAGCCAAGTTCGCATCGGTGCGGTTCCCGATGTTCAGCCTCCGTCGTTTCTGCGATCGGCCACAGCCGAGACGTTGGCCTCGTATCGCGCGATCTTCCTAGTTGACTTACCAGAGATTGGCGAAAACGGTGCCAGTGCCCTGGCCGAGTACGTTCAGCGTGGCGGAGGCCTGGCTTGGTTCTTGGGATCCCAAGTCAACCGCGAGGCCTATAACCGCACCTTATTGGCTCAGGACCGATTCCTGCTACCGGCGGCATTGGACAGTCCCTCCGAACTTGCGCAGAGCAGTGACGCTTCAGCGGCGGATATGCAGTTCGATGAAAAATCACCTTTACTTGATCCGCTGCGTGCTGGCGGCGATGCGGCATTTGCGTTGGTCGGCGTCGCCCGAAGCTGGAATCTTCTTGCCGCCAATGATCCCAACGCTCCGCCGGTTCGCACGTTGCTCCGACGCCGCGACGGCAACCCGCTTGTGACACGACACGAAGTGGGCCGCGGTCGCGTGATTACGGTGCTGATGGGACTGGATGGAACTTGGACGAACTGGCCAGGGGATCCAACCTTTGTCGTCTTTCTGTTGCAATCAAACGCCGACTTGTGGAGCGGAGCGGCACCGAAGACCCAGCGGTATGTAGATGACCCGCTCAGTCAATCGCTTCTGCAATCCGAATTTACCAGCGAGGCTACGTACTTGCCGGCAACCAACCAGCCGCCGCGGGTGCCCATTGAACTGAGCGCCGATAGGGATGAATCACCAACAGCCGACGACGTGGTATTAAGATTGATCTTGGATCCCAACGAAATGGTGATTGGTGGCGAGCCATTCGTCGATGAAGTTTTGCAACCCGGTGTATCCGAATGGTCGTTAAGTCGCATCGACGGCCGGAAAAGAATCGTTCCTGTTGCATCTGCATTGCGCGTTGGCGAAGGCGATTTGACTCGTGCCGAACACGCCGCGATTTCACAGCAATTGCAGCCAGTTGAGATTGCGTTCGTTAGCAGTTCCGCGTGGAGTGAAGAGAATGGCGCGGCTGGTAATTCGACGCTGACCTTAGTTCTGCTCGGCTTGCTGGGGGCAATTCTGGCCGCGGAACAAACACTGGCATATTGGGCCAGCTATCACGTGTCGCCAGTTTCCGCCGAAGCCGACCGATCGGCGCTTGCACACGCGGGGGGCCGACGATGAATGGCACGGCACTGCAAAGCCAACGCGAAGTGATTTACGAGTTTGCGCGGATCGTCACCCTGGAGGGCTGGTGGCTTTGGACGTTGGTTATCGGTTCACTGATTGCGTTGCTGTTTGTTTCGGTCCGCTACTATCGAAAGGATGTATCGGAACTTGCCGCACCGATTCGATGGTCGCTAATCGGGCTGCGGATTGCGACGATTCTGGCGTTGGTCTTTTTCTTCCTGAATCTTCAGCGGCGGACGCAACGGATGGTAACGCGTCCCAGCGAAGTCGCGGTGCTGGTCAACGCCAGTCAGAGCATGTCGTTACCTTCCGATTCCAATACCGGTGTCGACAGCCGGTCCGATCGCGTGCGGAAACTGTTGTCCGACACCAACCTGCTGGAACAACTTGGAACCGAACATCAGGTCAGCGTTTATGCTTTTGGCGATCAGCCCGAACCACGATTGATTGATAGCCTTGGTGGCCAGCAGTCCGACGAGGCGGAGGCGGAAGCAACAGTGCCCGAAGGTGGATTGTCGATCGTCGCCGCGCTCGGCGCGTTCCTGATATTGATCGCGGCACTGCTGGGGTTGATCTCGCTAGTCATGGGCGCATCAGGGAACCAAGCCAATGTGGGTTGGTGGGTACTTGGTTGCGTCGCGACTTTGATCCCTGGAATCGTTTGCCTGGGCAGTGTCTATAGCGTGCGAACCGAACAATCGTTGGTCCAAATCCTAGGCATCTCACCCACTGATGCCGCCAATGAACCGAAGGATGGAGAAACCGAGGACGTCACCCCGGAAAATCAACGGCGAGAGGTGGACTGGGGCCAGGAAATTGCGGCGTCGGCCGCACAGAGCCGGATTGGTGATGCGATTCGCAGCACGCTGACATCTCATGATCCGGCCACCTTAGCCGGTATTGTGTTGGCCACGGATGGACAGAGCAATGGCGGGATCGATGTGAATGCGGCGGTGTCGACGGCGCGACGTGTTGAGGTCGCCTTGTATCCTGTTGGTCTGGGCAGCAGTGACGCACCAATCAATGTTCGGGTGGTCGACTTGGATGCACCGCGGCGAGTCTACCCGGGCGACAACTTTGTCGTTACGCGCTGTCTTGCAAGGCAGTGGCCCAAATCCGATCGATGTCGAAGTGCAACTGCTAGACGGACTGGATCGATCCTCCAGTGGAACCGCGGATCGAGATTCAGATGGGCAGATCCAGCCGCCGGGAGATGTTGTCGAATCACAACGAGTCCAGGTAAAGAACGATGGAACATTGACCGGAATTCGGTTTGAACTGGAACCTGAATCGGTCGGGCGCCGACGACTTGCCATCCGAATCGTTGCCCCCACGGAAGACCGCAATTCGTTGGACGACATTCGCGATGCTCGTTATGAAGTGGTTTCCCGCAAGCTACGCGTGATGACGATCGCTGGCGGACCGACGCGCGAGTATCGTTTTGTCCGCAACCTGTTGTATCGCGACAAATCGATTGAACTACACACCTGGTTGCAGACGGGTCAACCAGGCATCAGCCAGGATGCGGATCTCTTGTTGACGGAGTTTCCGCCGACGGCCGAAGAGTTGTTTCAATATGATGTGATTGTCATGTTCGATCCCAACTGGTCGGCGTTCAGCGCCGAAGATCTCGACTTGATCGATCGTTGGTTGACACAACAGGCGGGCGGCATGGTGTTGGTAGCTGGCCCCGTTTATCACCCACAATGGTCCCGGAAACGGACTGATCCAAGAGTGGCAAAAATTGCCGGCTTCTTTCCAATCAACGTTTCGACCCGCAGCCCTCTCGCGGCAACGGGCCGGCAGGGAGGCGACGCCGCTTGGCCGCTGGACTTCACCCCGGAGTCGCGGCGGGCGGAGTTCTTATGGGTCGCCGAATCGGGTGAAGAAAGCTTTGAAGTTTGGGATGACTTCGGCGGGGTCTACGACTATGTCGATGCGAAGAGCGCCAAACCAGGGGCAAAGATCTACGCCTATTTCTCTGATCCCACGACAGAAATCAGCGGGTCGTTACCGATCTATATGGCATCCCATTTCTACGGAGCCGGCCGCGTTTTCTTTCAAGGCAGTGGTGAGATGTGGCGACTGCGTGGTGAAGGCGACGGCTACTTCGACAGCTACTACACCAAATTGATTCGCTGGGTTGGCGAAGGCCGCTTGCTGCGCGACAGCAATCGAGGATTATTGTTGGTCGATTCGTCTCGAGCACAGGTTGGTGACACGATCACCGTTCGGGCGGTTTTGACCGATGAACAATTCGAGCCTCTGGATGAACCCGAGGTGCCCGCCAAACTGCTGGCACCAGGTGGCCGCATTGAAGATCTTCGCTTGTTGCCTCTACAAGGGGAACCACGTGCTGGAACTTACGGCGCTCGGTTCGTCGTTCGTGAAGCTGGCAGTTACGAGCTTCGATTGACGCTGGGCGATGCGTTAGAAGAACAAGTATTGAGGCAAGGAATCCAGGTGCGACTGCCCACAGTCGAACTGGAACGTCCGCGTCGCAATGACTTGGAAATGGAGAACTTCGCTACCGTGACGGGAGGCAAGTACCTGCCCGTCGAAGCCGAAACGAATGATCAAACAGTCGTGACCGAGCTAATTTCCTGGTTGCGACCGCAACCGCAAACGTCTGTGTTGCCAGGTACGCCCGACATTGATTTCGCGCAACGGCGGAATGGTGTCCTGATGTGGCTAATCGCGTCCATGCTTACGATGGAATGGGTCATTCGGCGGTTGCACCGACTAGCCTAATTGTATCTTCGAACTTGAGCATGTCGATCATTCCCGGTCATTCCCGTCTCGGCCAGCTCCGTGCCACCTAAGATGTTTTGGCCAGATCAAAGCGCATCGCGGCGCACATCCTTTTTGCGAGTACCGAGTACGAAAATGAAACTTTGCTTCCTGTGGGAAATTTCCCGTTCAGTACTACTGATCTGCCTGTGCGCGGATGTAAGTCTGTACGCGATTGAGGGCGTCGAACAGTTGCCCGTCAAAGACCCGGCGGCGGCTGTGATCCCGAGCGGTGATTATTTGATTGACGCCACCCCGTTCATCGCCACGGCGACACGAAGTGATGATAGTCGCCTTGTTACCTTAGACAACGGCCTGATCCGTCGTACGTGGCGCACAACACCCAATGGCGCCTGCATTGGGTTTGACAATTTGATGACGGGACAGTCAATGTTGCGAGCCGTTCGCCCAGAAGCTCGGCTAACACTAGACGGCGTACCGATGGATGTCGGCGGACTGGTCGGACAGCCAAATCACGCTTTCTTGACTCCAGAGTGGTTGACCGAAATGTCCGCGGATAAGGATGCGTTGCGACTGACCGGCGTAAGTGTGGGAAAACCGACCGCGCGTTTGCAGTGGAATCGTCGGCGTCACCATGCACCAGGTGCTCTTTGGCCCCCAGCTGGAGTTCACTTGCGAATGGACTACGCACCACCCAAACAGACAGCGGTTCGAGTGTCGATACACTACGAGATGTACGATGGACTTCCGGTGATCAGCAAATGGATCACGGTTCACAACAACACGGACACCATGGTAACTCTGGACCGTTTTCGCGGCGAAGAACTTGCCGTCGTCGAACAGGCGAACTGGGTCGAAACACGCGACGGCGTCCCGTTTCCTCGCCCGGACTACTTGCATGTGGAAACCGATTTCGCATTTGGAGGTTTCAATCCGGGGAATGCGAATCGACACGCCGTACACTGGCGCGCCGATCCTGAATTCAAGACCCAGGTGAACTATTCCTTACAGACACCCTGCTTGATGGTTGTCGAACCAACGTATGGACCGGAGCAAGAGATCGCACCTGGGGAAACTTTTGAGAGCTTTCGCATTTTCGAGGTCGTCTTCGATGACGCGAATCGCGAGCGACGCGGCTTGGCATTGCGTCGGTTCTATCGAACGTTGGCCCCGTGGACGACCGAAAATCCGATCACACATCATTTGTTGAGTTCTAACCCCGACAAAGTGACGGCAGCAATTGACAACGCGGCAGAGGTTGGGTTCGAGGCCGTCATCCTGTCGTTCGGAAGTGGTTTCAATATGGAGAACACCGACAGCCAATATTTGAACCGCTGGAAAAAGGTGGCCGACCACGCCGAATCAAAGGGCATCGAATTGGGTGCGTACTCACTATTCTCATCGCGCAGCATCGGTGGCGGCAACGATGTGGTCAGTCCCAAGGGTCAGAAGCCGACTTTTGGCAAAGCCCCGGCAGCAACGTCGCCGTGGGGCATTGCCTATTTTCAGAAGTTGCGACAGTTCTTTGATCAAACGGGGTTTGATCAATTCGAAAATGATGGACCTTATCCGGGCGATGTCGACATCACGGCTCGGCCCCCCTACCAGAAAGGTGAACAGGATTCGCGTTGGGCACAGTGGAAGATCGTCTCTGAATTGTTCAAACACCTACGAGGGACGGGAGTCTATATCAACCAACCAGACTATTACTTTTTGGTGGGTGGCAACAAAACAGGAATGGGCTATCGCGAAGTCAACTGGTCGCTGCCCCGCGCACAGCAGGTGATCCACACCAGGCAGAACATTTACGATGGTACCTGGACCAAGACACCCAGCATGGGTTGGATGCATGTGCCATTTTCTCAATATCATGGCGGCGGTGCGGACGCGACCATCGAACCGCTGCACGAGCACTTGGATCATTACGAACGAATCATGCGTTCCAATTTGGGCTTAGGAGTTCAGGCGCACTACCGAGGGCCACGGTTATTTGATACCGACGAGACACGTGATCGCGTGAAATCCGTGGTCGATTGGTACAAAAAGTATCGAGATATTCTGGAATCGGATTTGATTCACGGTCGCCGTGCCGACGGCCGGGACGTTGACTGGATGCTGCATGTCAATCCGACGTTGGAAACGAAAGGGATGCTGTGTGTCTACAATCCACGGCTGACTGCAGTAACGCGGACGTTGCGTGTGCCACTGTACTACACCGGACTGACAGAGACCGCCAAGATAAGCGACGCCGATAGCGAGCCGACAGAGTACCGATTGTCACGCAACTACGAGGTCGAGATGCAGGTGACGATCCCTGCCCAGGGAATGCGATGGTATGTGATTCGTTAGACGGCATCCAAGCATGGTTAAAGAATCCCTGGCCAAGCCTTTCAAAGTTCTGTTTTCTGGGCCGTCGAGCCAACCAGCTGGAAATACGAAGAGAGGCAGCAGGCAATTTGGGCTGCGCGTCTCGCTTTACTATTGATGCTTGATGACGGGCGTTGGACTCGGAATTCGGTTTTCAGCTGCAGCTGTTTTTCGGTCCGCTGATTCCTCTGTCTGACCTTCGCGTTCCTTTCTTGCTCTTGCTTCGCTGGTCGGACAAGATCGGCGGAACTGTCGGGGTGCCTTGAAGCAAACCTGACTGAGAGTTCGGGTGTGAGAACGGTGCGGTGATGTCAATGAGCGGATCGCTCGATAGAATCGCGTTTGCTTGCGGAATCACCGGCACGGGCTGCCCAACCGAGAACAATGGTCTATTTTGTCCTCCCGGCGGCTGGCCTGCGGGCTGGCCAGAGCAGAATCAAATCAAGCGCACCGAACTCACCATGCCATCACTTCTGCAACTCAATCAGCTGTCCCACTACTACGGTTCGTTTCGGGCACTGTACGACGTGACCTTGGATGTACCGGAAGGTGCCATTGGTCTGGTCGGGCAAAACGGTGCCGGCAAATCGACCCTGATGCAATTGATGCTAGGCCTGATGGTGCCGACGCAGGGCACGGCTATGGTTCTCGGGCAGGATGTGTTGTCGGATCGCGTGGGATTGCGCGGTCGCATCGGCTACATGCCCGAGCGGGATGCGATTGTGCCAGGTCTCAAAGGTGTGGAGTATGTATCGCTGGCAGGCGAATTGTATGGGATGCAACGCAAACAAGCTTCGCGTCGCGCTCATGAAACGCTTTCCTACATCGGCTTGGAGGAGGCTCGCTATCGAAAGCTGGACGAATACTCTGTTGGCATGAAACAGAGGATCAAGTTGGCGGCCGCTATGGTGCATGATCCTGACTTGTTACTGCTGGACGAACCCACATCTGGATTGGATCCTGACGGCCGGGCCAACATGCTAAAGCTGATCAAGACTTTGGCAGGGCGACCGCACAAATCGTTGATGCTATCCAGTCATCTGCTGACCGACATCGAGCGTGTCTGCGATCAAGCGATCATCTTGAATCGAGGTGAATTGGTGACTCATGGTCCGGTTTCAACGCTCAGATCCGAGTTCAAACACCGGTACCTGGTGCGCTGGACCGGTGATGCGGCGGCAATGCTGGCTGAACTGGCGACCGATTCCATCGAAATCCAAACCAGCGATTCTCGAACGGAAGCTTGTTTGGTTGCTAGACCGGATTGGCAGCCGCGCCGCGTGTTTGAACTCGCAGCCAAGCACCGGGTGCGGGTGACAGGATTGGAGCCGGAAGAAGAAAACCTAGAGATGTTCTACTACCGCACCATCGAAGCTCAAGAGACGCGTTAACAGGCGTGCCGATCGGTTCATAAACTGATGACTACTTTGACAAGTTCAACGAAAACGAACGGGCAATCCGATGCTGATCCAGTCGATCAGCGAGGTTACCGTGGTTTTGAAACGGAACTACGGTCGCCTTGGTGGGCGACCTGGGCGATTGCCCGTACCGGCTTGACCCTCATTGTGCGCCGCAAGGCGTTCTGGGTGCTGCTTGGCCTGGCACTATTGGAGTTCTTGTTCTTGTTCGCCACGTTCTATCTGGTGGCGCAGCTGGAAGCCGACATGCAAGGCCGAAACATGGGACGTTTCGTCGAGTTTCTTTCCCGCATGGCCGACGGTTCTCCGCAACGTTACTTCGAGTTTATGATGGCACAAGCAACGATCACCATGCTGTTGCTCGCCTTTGCCGGCACCATGCTAGTGGGCGACGATCATCGGCATGGAGGGATGGTCTACTATTTGTCGCGACGATTGTCTTCCGTACAGTACGTGTTGGGAAAGCTGTGTTCGATCTGCTTATTGGTGCTGCTGGTCACGACGATGCCGGCCCTGGTATTATTCGTAGAGTATGGAATGCTCCAAGATGACTACAGCTATTTCCGCGAAAATTGGACCGTCGTCTACGGGATCGTCGGGTATGGCTTGGTGATGGGCGTCACGCTCAGCCTGATTCTGATGGCACTTGGCAGTTGGATACATCGCACGATCCCACTGGTACTGTCCTGGGCGGGGCTGTTTGCGTTTCTTCCAGCTGTCACGAATGTACTGTATGAAGAAGAATTCGGTGACAATTGGAGACTGGCCAATCTTTGGTATTGCATGCGGTTGGTAGGTCGAGCCTGTTTCGGCATCCTGAACGATTACGATCGCAGCATGTTGCCAGGCGTCTCGGTAACCCTGGTGGTTATCTGTCTGGTTTCCGCCGCGGCGGTCTGGCCACGTGTCCGAGCTGTGCAGGTAGTCCAATAGATCCATGTCGACTGTGACCCAAGGAGCGATGACAAGCGGTATTGTCCAATTCGATCAGGTTTCGAAGTGGTATGGCTCAGTCATTGGCCTGAACGAAGTCTCGTTCACCTTGAAGCCTGGAATCATCGGATTGGTCGGTCCCAACGGAGCCGGCAAGAGCACCTGATTCGGCTCGTCACCGGGCAGTTGAAACCGTCCATCGGCCGTGTGACAGTTTGCGATCAAAATGCGTGGAGCGCAGTTGCCAAAAATCATATCGGTTATTGTCCCGATGCGGATGCGTTCTATGAGGAAATGTCGGGGCGCCGATTTGTGCAGGCGATGGCTCGTCTGCGCGGATATACGAAACAGGCTGCTCAGGAACGAACGAATCAAGTTCTGCAATTGGTTGGCATGACGGATCGCGCAGATCGCAGAATCGGTGGCTACTCGAAAGGCATGCGACAGCGCATCAAGTTGGCGCAGGCGCTGATTCACGATCCGGACGTCGTTGTGCTGGACGAACCGCTCAATGGTGTTGATCCCGTTGGTCGACGTGAAATAACCGACGTTTTTGAGCAACTGGCCAGTCGAGGCAAAGTTGTCATCGTGTCCAGTCATATCCTGGACGAATTGGACAAGTTGGCGACTAGGATCCTATTCATCTGCCGGGGACGTTTGTTGGCCTCGGGATCCCTGGACCAGATCCGCCAAATGTTGGAAGATCACCCGTTGCAAATTCGGGTAACGTCGGACCGCATTCGTGAACTAGGTACCGTACTGTTTCGGCTGGATACTGTTCTTAGTGCTGAAGTTTCCAGCGACAATGATTTGATGCTACGCGTGCAAAATCCCAGCCGGTTTCAAGACCAATTTGCCACGATTATCGCCGATCACGACTTTGCCGTGACTCGTTTTCAAGTCGCCGATGCGTCGTCGGAGGCTGTCTTTGACTATCTAACCGAACAAGCCAGAATGCCGTGATGCAGGAGCCAGAAAAACCATTTGCAGGTCAGACCGAACTGGTTGGTGGCACGGCAAGACTGCGAGGGTTCCTCTACCTGTTGCGACTGTCGCTGACGAGGTTAGTCCGTTTGCGTCCGGTGTTCGTATGCGGGCTACTATTGGGCCTGTTGGTGACCTTGGTCGTCGTTGTTACACGCTACCGCGACCCTGGGATTGAACGGTTTACAAGGGGGCTCACGATCCGGCTCTACCTGACGTTTCTAACGCCAATCTTTTGCATCTGCTTTTCCACTGCCAGTCTGGGGAATGATCGTGAAGACGAGACGCTGGTTTACTTGTTGACTTCGTCACTGCCGCGCGGATTGGTTCACTTGGCCAAATTCATCTCGGCATGGCTCGTGTCGATGATTTGGGTTGCCGGCGGGTTTGCGTTGGTCTGTCTGGTCGCCGGTCAGGTTGGCCGGCAAGCCTTTAGTCTGTACTGGCCGGCGATATTCCTAGCTGGATCGGCATATAGTTCGTTGTTTCATTTTTTCGGGACATACTTTCGGCGTGCGACCATTTACGCGCTGGTATACGCGCTATTCTTTGAAGTCTTTGTGGGCAACGTGCCGGGAACGGCAAAACGCGTAGCGATAGCCTTTTATGCCAAATGTCATATGGCTGAAAGGGCGACGGAAGAATCGATCACGCTCGCCTGCCCTCCGGTTTTCAACCGATCGATGGCGGTACTGCGCTGCTCGCGCTGGTTGCAATCACAATCTTGTTTCTAGTGCTGGGCACCCTTGTATTTCAGAACAAAGAGTATGTCAGTGACTGACGTCGAACGCTGCGGTCCCGGTGTCGCACCTGTATGGCGAATCGGCCGACAACTGGGGCTGAATGATCGTCAAACTCACATTCAGACCCCTGCCACCGATCTTTAGTGCCTGAACTATGCGCAGGGTAGCCGAGGAAGGTGCCGGGAACCGGACGAGCGTGAGCAACTGGCCGGGG
>CAVYKQ010000007.1:0-127588 GCA_963769105.1 Pirellulaceae bacterium | reverse complement strand
CGTTCGAATTGATTGTTTGGGGGTAGTAGTTCCTCGGTCCGCCGCAATTCATTCTGGATCGCTGGCCGGGCGGGATTACCTTGGGCCGGCGGCGGGATCAATTCTTCTCCCCGCGATGGAGGCAATCGATTGTTGGACGCCCGATTGGCTGATGCCGGAGGCGGCATTGGGTCGTCGCCAAACGGATCGTTAAAGAAATCGTTTTGCGCAGGCTGCGATTGAGCCGAGGGTGGCTCGATCAAGGATTCGCCGCTGCCATTTTGGAAATTCACCTGGCTGACGGCGACGTGACCATGGCTGACTGGTCGCAACTGTGGTTCTAGCGGTGCCTTCCGAAGTTGGCTGGGCTGCGGCGTTTCAGCGACAAATTGGTCAGCCGTTGGTCTAGGTGGATCGAATGCTTGACGATTCGTGACGTTTTGATTTCGTCGCCATTGCAGATTCCAACCGGCGGGTCGGGGATTCCTTGGGCTTGAAGTTGTCGATCTTTGCGGTCCAAATTTCTGCACCGGACGCAGGGACGTATTGCCGAAACGCATCGTGCCAGCAGACGGTTCCGTGGGCACTTCGCCATGGTGGCCCTGGGCGATCGCTGATGACGCAACAGACGCCATCAACAGCAGCGTACTAGTTCGAATCGCCCGATTGAGTATCCGGGCTGTAGTTTGGCGCTTCTTGCGTGATTGCAATGTCATGTGGGTGGTTCTCCCTCACCGTGGCTGCTGAGACGCGAATGAATTTCGCGTCCTGTCGTAGCCCTTCAATCGTCCGTGTTCCGATGTATCCCATGCCAGCTCGCAATCCGCCCACCAACTGGTAGACGAAATCACTAAGCGGACCCTTGAACGGTACGCGACCTTCGACGCCCTCGGGGACTAACTTGCCCGCCTCGGTATCCGCTTGTCGGTAACGATCACTACTCCCTTGCACCATTGCACCCATCGATCCCATTCCGCGGTAAGACTTGAAAGTCCTTCCTTGGTACAGGATCACCTTTCCGGGACTTTCGGCCAGGCCTGCGAACAGGCTTCCGATCATCACCGCATTGGCACCGGCTGCAATGGCTTTTGTTATGTCACCGCTAAAGCGAATTCCGCCGTCAGCGATGACCGGTACGTTTTGTTGCTCTGCGACCTCGACCGCATCTAAAATTGCCGTGACTTGTGGGACTCCGACACCGCTGATGACTCGAGTCGTACAGATCGATCCGGGGCCGATACCGACTTTTATCGCGTCGGCTCCCGCGTCGATCAATGCTCGAGCACCATCGCCGGTGGCGATGTTTCCCGCCATCACATCGATGTCCCAACTGCGTTGCTGTTTTATTTCCTTGACGGTATCGATTACGTTTTTACTGTGTCCGTGAGCCGAATCGACAACCAAAAGGTCAACGCCCTGCTCGATCAGTGCTTGTGCACGGTCGAAACCGCCCACTCCAATTGCTGCTCCGACTCGCAATCTGCCTTGCGAATCTTTGCAAGCACGGGGAAAACGCTTCATCATGTCGATGTCACGAATCGTAATTAACCCCGTCAGTATTCTATTTTCGTCAACCAGCAAAAGTTTCTCGACCCTTTTTGCCGTTAAAATTCGCTCAGCTTCCTCAAGCGTTACATTCCCCACAGCCGTGACCAAATTCTCATGAGTCATGACTTCGGAAACTGGGAGTTCTGGGTTTTCTAGGAAGCGTAGGTCGCGGCGGGTCAAGATCCCGGCCAGCGTGTGGTCGGCGTTGACAATCGGGATTCCCGAAACGTTGGCCTGGTCCATCAATTCGGCGGCTCTGCCAACCTTCTCCTCCGGTGGCAAGGTGACCGGATCAAAGATGATTCCGTTGGCGGATCGTTTGACCTTCATGACCTGTTCGGTCTGACTTTCGACCGACAGATTTTTGTGGACGATGCCCAGCCCCCCTTCCTTGGCCAATGCGATCGCCATTTCCGATTCCGTCACCGTATCCATGGGGGACGATACCAGCGGAATTTGCAAGGCAATTCGTTGGGTCAGATTGGTAGAGACGTCGACTTCGCTAGGAACGACATCGCTGAAGCGAGGTTCCAGAAGCACATCGTCAAAGGTAACACCCAATCTGCCAATCTTCTGGTCTGCCGCTGGCCCGTCCGACATGTGATAGGAATCCGTGCTGAGTTCCGAAGGGAAAAACGAGCAATTATGCCGCGCGAGGGCGTCAGCAGCCAGGAGCCAGGAACTATAATCTTAGTCATTCAAAATTGAACTCTCCCGGAGAAACCTTGTGAATCGTCGCTATCTATTGATCTTGCTCGCATGTTTTTGGATCCATCCAGGTTTTGCCTTAGCCGAGGAACTGCCGGCCAAGACTGCGCTGGACGATTATGTCAAGTGCACCCGACGACAGCTACACCTGGAAAGTGGTCAAGTCGGAGCGGGTGGACGGTGGTCAATCGGTCGTCATCGACATGACGTCGCAGACATGGCGTACGCCGGACGAAGTCAATCGCACGAAGTGGCAGCACTGGATCACAATGGCGATTCCCGACGAGCTTAAGTCATCGACGGCGTTTGTGATGATTGGTGGTGGCAGGAACAATGGAAATGCCCCCGATGGTCCTGATGCGATGGTCGCGCAAGTCGCCAAAGCGACAGGTACCGTTGCGATTGAATTGAAGATGATTCCGAATCAGCCATTGATCTTTCATGACGACGGCAAGAACCGTACTGAAGACGATTTGATCGGCTATACCTGGGATCAATTCATCAAGACAGGCGACCCGACCTGGCCGGCTCGAAACCCGATGGTCAAGAGTGTCGTGCGAGCGATGGACACCGTCACCGCCTACATGGCATCGGAGCAGGGTGGCGAAAGAAAGGTCGACAGTTTTGTCGTTGCCGGTGCTTCCAAGCGAGGATGGACCACATGGCTGACCGGCGCTGTCGATCCGCGTGTGAAGGCGATCATTCCGATTGTCATCGATGTCGTCAACGCCGAACCTTCGATGAAGCATCACTTTGGCGCCTATGGATTCTGGGCACCAGCGGTCGGCAATTATGTGCAGCACAAGATCATGGAACGCATTGACCACCCGCGACTACGAGAGCTATATGAGTTGGTCGACCCCTACTCCTATCGCCATCGGTTGACGATGCCAAAATTTGTACTCAACGCGGCCGGTGATCAATTCTTTCTACCCGATTCGTCCAAGTTCTATTGGAATGACTTACAGGGTCCCAAAATTCTGCGCTACGTTCCCAACACCGATCATGGCATGGGAGGCAGCGATGCCATTCAATCGGCGATCGCGTTCTACTCGATGATCCTAAATGATCGACCAATGCCGGAGTACACCTGGAGTATGAAGGAAGATGGGACTTTGCAGGTCGAAACAAAGAATACGCCGCAAGAGGTTCGACTGTGGCAAACGACCAATCCGGACGCGCGTGACTTTCGCGTAGAATCGTTCGGACGTAAATACACCAGCGAAGTACTAAAAGAATCGGGTGATGGAATTTACCTGGCCAAGGTTTATCCGCCCAAGACTGGTTGGTCGGCCTACTTCGTCGAACTGACTTATGACGTTGGTGCCCCTGTCCCGCTGAAAGTAACCACGGCGGTCAACGTAACCCCAGACATTGTGCCCTTTGCGGACAAAGATCCCAGCCAGCCAGTTTCGATGACGGTTGTTTGCGAGGCTCCTTCCGAAGAGGAAGCTGCCGAATTGGTTCGAAGCTTTTCCTCGTTTGCAGAGTCGGGGAGATTGGGCGATGTACTGACCGAGCAAGTCGGTACCAAATGCTATCTGAACTTTGTGCCCAAAATGCCAGGTGTGGAAATCCAAATGGCGGGAATCATGAGTTGGATCAAAAAGAAGGATGGCGATGACATTATCTATCAACTCGAATCGGGCCAAGGAATCACCCTGCCGCCGGCGAAGGTTCCGGTTGAAAACTAGGGATCGCGTTCCATCGTGCTGTAGCTGCAAGCGACAGCACTGAGATGGCGGATCCAAGTCAGCCAGAGGCCGGCCGGAACGACGTTCTGTGACCAGAATATCGCCGCCGCCGGTCGGGTCTCAGGCCAGGCTTCAAATCAGGCCGGGCTCAGCTCGGCCGAACGCGCCGGCTACATGGGTATTACCAACCTAGTACATACGCAAACACCAGCGGAGCGCAAATCGATGCGTCGCTTTGGATCATGAACTTCGGTGTCTCCTCGGCCAGCTTTTGCCAAGTGATTTTCTCATTCGGCACCGCGCCGCTGTAACCGCCGTAGCTGGTCACCGCGTCACTGATCTGGCAGAAGTAGCTCCACAACGGGATGTCTCTTCCCAGATCCTGAATCAGCATCGGGACCACACAAATTGGAAAATCGCCGGCGATACCCCCGCCGATTTGAAAGAACCCGATCGGCCCATGCCGAGGACTGTTCTTGATACCAGCTGCTAGCACCTCCATTTGCCTGGTGCCCGGTGCGACCGCCAGGTGGTTGGGAACCGAGCCGTCGATCACGTGGGCGGCATAGATGTTGCCGAGCGTCGAGTCTTCGAATCCTGGTGCGAATACCGGGATTCCTTTGTCCTTCGCAGCCGCGACCCAACTGTGCTCGCGCGGCACCTGGTAATGCTGTTCTAGGTCTCTCGTCCTCCAGCAGGTCGAACATAAATTCAACCGGCAATCGCATCGCCTGCTGAATCGGCTGCGAACTGCCAAAGTGGAACCAGGCGATGTTCGATATGCCGCATCACAGTTTCCGGGATACAGGTATCGGTGACGCGATTGAATCCGCCGGCCAAAAGCTGTGATTCATCATCGGCCGACAGCCCGCCAGTTTTCGACAATTTTGTATTCGTCGTGCGCGACCAGATTGAAAATGTCTTCTTCCAAGTTCGCGGCCGTGCAGGTGATCGCGTGGACTTTGTCCTGGCGAATCATCTCGGCCAATGAAATCCCCAGCTCACCGGTACTCATGGCTCCGGCCAGTGTGACCATCATCTTGCCATCGGCAACCAAATCTCGATAAGCCGCCGCCGCGGCGACTAGCTCTCGCGCGTTGAAGTGTTTGAAATGTTGGTCAAGGAATTCAGATACGGTCATGACGGGCGCGTTGAAAAGGAAACGGGGTAAGAATCAACGAAAAAAAATATCGTAATAGTTGATCAGCGGATCAGCGACTCGGGCATTTCACGTAGAAACATATAGACGAAGATTCCGGTTGACACAAATGGTGCGGCAATGCCGATCACTGCCGTGGAAACATTCGTGGCGGCAGCAAAATAGACGAAGGTTGCCGCGGTGACCAAGGAGACGGCGACGACAAAGGTGGCGGTCAGACTGATCGTCTCGCCGCTTGGCTGCCACCAGGAACGCAACTCGTGGAAGAACCTGTACGCCAGCAGGATATAAATCATGAACGCACCGATCGAATAGTCTTGCAACGCTGGCAAGACCAGAAAAGCGTCAAACATGCCGTGCAACAAAACCACTAGTAGCAACACGGCAAGAAGGTCTGTGCCGAATTGCTTCGGCCACCAGATCGCGCGACAGACCGCTAGACCGGCCAGGCCGGTTAGCGACATGTGCAAAAAATTGGACAGCAGGAACCGATCAACCGTGCTGTTGGGACTACCGGTAAAGTAGCCAATGTTTTCTTCCATAGCGAAACCAAGTCCAACGCAGGCCGCAACCAACATCGCCTCCCGCTCGCTGCCGCTGCGAATGATCATGGGAACCAGCGGTAGGAACATCAACAGCTTGGCCAGTTCTTCGCGCAGGCCCACGCCGGCAATGAAGTATCGCAGCCCATCAATAAGCTCGCCGGAGGCGTGGATGTTCCAACGCTGTTCTTGGTAGTGGATGGCAAACAGCGTCGGCCAGACACTCAGCAGGCCCAGCCCCACCGCTAAAGCGGCTAGCCACCAACGAATTCCGTCTTTTGTCCCAGGCTGTCCCGCATGTAGCAGAAAAACAAACCAGCAGATTCCGGCCAGACCCGCAAGGGCCGTGGGCGCCGGCAAGATGGCCAGCCACATGCCTTCGGGGATGCCAGTCCAAACGCCCCACCAATCTCCGGCTGCGGAGAGTTGATCGAGATACTGATAGTGCGCTCGCAACGCGTCGCTACGAGCGCCGATCAGCGAGTCGGTGACAGAGTCGGGCAACCAACGCGTACTGAACGCAGCCAGCACACCGACCAATAGGATTCCGATAGCGATTCTGCCAAGGAACTGAGGGTCCCGTGTGTTCGATTGCAGGTAAGTTCGCCAATTCATTCACTCGATCCATTGGGAAAAAATTGGCAGGCGGTTCTGCACTCGGGGCAATCAACGCCGCCGTCGGAGTCTGATCAATCCGACTGCGGCCAAAAACAGAGATGTTGCCGACGTAGGCTCGGGGACCAACACCGATCGGTAAGTATCGAACGACGCCTGGGCGTACAGCAAGTAGCCTGCCTGAGTCAGATGGATATTGTCTCTGAACGCAATCGCGGCCCCGGGGAAATTCGGATCAGACGTACCGTCGGGGGGATTTCCGTTGAAGCCAAAAGCTTTCTGGGTCAGCCCGTAAAATTCGATGTAGTTGTAGTTCGGCGCCACGATGGATTCCTGCATGGCCGAAAGGGTCAGGATCGCTTGATTGACTTCTTGAACCGATCCCAGCGGTAGTGGCTGTGGATATTCGTAGCCCATGTGGAAGGTTTCGACGTCAGGGCGAATTGTTGCGATATGGTCTGCGATGGTTTCAACGTCGTCGATGATCGAATCGAATAGAGCTTGTTCCGCAGCAGTCGTAAGTGATGAGTTCCATCCACTGGTTCGATTCAGGAAATCGTTGCCACCGATAATCAGTTGGACGACCTTCGCATCTGGATTGGCCAGCAGGTCGCCCGTCAACTCGACCAAGCCTGACGGGGTCACCATGTCGGCAGCCGTACGTCCGCCATGTGCCTGGTTGTTGACCGTGAAGCCTTCGCTACCCGCGACAGCCACGATCGAGTCATTGATGCCAACTCCCCAGGAATCGCCCAAGACCAGAATGTCGGCGGCCCGGGCCGTCACGACGATCGGGCTGGTCAGGCAGATCAGGAACGCCAGTGCAATCAATCGAGACATAGGCTTCTATAAATGGCTTCTGAAGCAGCTTGGCAGTGAAGCAGCTTGGCAGTGAAGCAACTTGGCAGTGAAGCAGCTTGGAAGTGAGGAGATCGAAAAGCCGGTTAGGACCAAAATTTACCCGGGATCATATTCAATTTATGCGGTTCTCGGAGGATCGCGATCTGATGAAGGGGGATCGAGTCGAAAGTTTTTTTCTTAGCTTGGCGAGTCATGCCCCCGCTATGGATGGCAAAGGCGTCTCTGATCGCCCTTGCGGGAAAAAAATTGAAAAAAAGTTTCACGTTTGGGTTTGAGCCTTCGCGACGTTGGAGCGGCCGGTCCGCAATGTTGTTAAGCCCATGTGATTAGGCTGATTTCGCCAGCGGAGCATAAATCGGGCCATTTTGCCGGTGTTGGGGTTTCGGGTTTCACGGCGATCTGGTAGTTTTTGAACTTGATCATCGCCCCGATTTGCGTTTTGCCCCAATCCCCGCTCTCTTTCTTTCACCGCATGGCACCCGGAATGCGTTCGACGGAACATGGCTGTTTCCTCCCGCTCGAAGCCTGCTGAATTTTTCAGGCTAAACGTTCGGCGCAGGTCGGTCTTATGACGTGCACGCACCTCGACTGTTGATCACACCCGCACCTTTGCATGCCGCTGGTTTTCTCAGTTCGAGTCCACCAAGGTCTGCTTAACCGATTGGCTTTTCACGGAGCTTGTTTACACGATGGCAACTACCAGTAGGCGTCGACTTGAACCGACCCAGGTTCGTCACTTTGGTACCGGTCTCGGTACTTTCGAACTGCCCGACCTGACGGCTTTGCAAACGGAGTCCTATGCCGAATTCTTGCAGGCCGACGCTGATCCAAAAAAACGTAAGGATCAAGGTCTGGAATCGGTGCTGCGAGAGATCTTCCCAATCGCCAGTTACGACGGCAATACCACGCTGGAGTACCTGCACTACGAGTTGGGCAAGCCTCGCTATACCTCGCATGAGTGTCGCCAGTTGCGGCTGACCTATGGTCAGCCACTTCGAATCTGGCTTCGTCTCAATCGCGAAGAGCCACACGAGGAAGAGGTCTACCTGGGCGATTTGCCGATCATGCAGGGTGGTGGCGAGTTCATCATCAATGGTGCTGAGCGCGTCGTTGTCAGCCAGTTGCACCGCAGTCCCGGCGTTGACTTTGTGTTGGAGCAAGACACGACGACGGACCGCAAGTTGCCGAGTTGCCGCGTGATTCCCGAGCGCGGTACGCTGGATCGAAGTCAACGTGACGAAAAAAGATGCGTTGACGGTGCGGATTGACCAAAGTGGTAAGTTTGCCGCGACGACGTTGTTACGCGCGATGGACCCGAAGTTTTCGACCGACGCCGATCTGCTTGAACGCGTTCTATGAAACGACAACTGTCAAGATTACCAGCGGACGCAGTGCATCGAAGATCGAAGGCAAGATCGCCGTCGATGATGTGGTTTATCCCAGCGGCCATGATCGGGCTGGTGAAATCATCGTGGAAGCCGGGCATAAGATCACCAAGGACGTTGCTGAAACCATCTGCACCGCCAAGGTGAAGTCGTTGACGCGATGGAAACGCCCAAGATTCCGCTGATCTTCAACACCTTGGCCGATGACAACACTGCCAGCCACGAAGAGGCGTTGCTGCGAATCTATCAGCGGTTGCGTCCGGGCAATCCGCCGCAGCTAGAGAAAGCACGCACTTTGTTTACCGAGAAGTTCTATGACGAAAATCGGTATCGTCTGGGCAAGGTTGGGCGTTTTCGTTTGAACCGCAAGCTGCAATTGGGGGCTCGCGAGACGGAGATGACGCTGCGACCCGATGACATGATTTCGGCAATGCGTTATTTGATCGATTTGTTTGACGCTGACAGTGGAGCCGAGATTGATGACATCGACCACTTGGGCAATCGTCGTTTGCGAACCATCGACGAATTGGCGTGCGAGGAGCTTCGGAAAGGCTTTTTGAAGCTTCGCCGAACTGTGCAGGAACGGATGAGTATCAAAGACGCGACTGACATGTCGCCCCGTTCCTTGATCAATCCGAAGAGCGTTTCGGCGGCCATCGACTACTTCTTCGGCCGTGGAGAACTTTCCCAGGTTGTTGACCAGACCAACCCGCTGAGCCAGTTGACGCACGAACGCCGTCTCTCGGCGCTCGGTCCGGGCGGATTGAATCGTAAGCGTGCCGGGTTCGAAGTCCGCGATGTACATATTTCGCATTATGGTCGAATCTGCCCGATCGAAACGCCGGAAGGCACGAATATCGGGCTGATCAGTTCGTTGGCGATCTATTCCAAAGTTGACGACTACGGTTTCCTGGTCACGCCGTATCGCGAGATCAAAAATGGCAAAGTCACTGACAGCACGGTTTGGCTGCGTGCCGACGAAGAGAGTGAATCGTATGTCGCGCCGGCTGATACCGAGGTCAAAGATGGGGCTCTGGTTCCCGGTCCGAACATGATCGCCCGATTCCATAGCGATTTTGAAATCGTCAATCCGGAAGAGGTTCATTACATGGACGTCGCTCCAGCACAAATGGTTGGCGTTTCCGCTGGCTTGATTCCGTTCTTGGAGCATGACGATGCCAACCGTGCCTTGATGGGTTCGAACATGCAACGCCAAGCTGTGCCACTGTTGGTTGCTGAACCGCCGATCGTCGGTACCGGGATGGAACGCGAAGTTGCCCGTAACAGTGCAATGGTCGTCCGGGCTCGCCGCGCTGGAAAAGTCACCTATTGTGATTCGACTCGCATTGAAATCGGCAGCGATCACTACGACTTGAAAAAGTACCAAGGGTTAAACGAGCGAACTTGTTTGAACCAGCGTCCGATCGTCGGTTTGGGTGACAAGGTCGAACGCAATCAGATCATTGCCGATGGTGCCGCCACGCATAATGGTGAATTGGCTTTAGGCCGCAATGTGCTGGTTGGATTCATGTCGTTTGACGGATTCAACTACGAAGACGCCATTATCATCAGCGAAGAATTGGTGCGGAACGACACTTATACGTCGATCCATATCGAAGATTTTGATGTCGAGATTCGTGAAACGAAACTTGGCCGCGAGGAATTCACCCGGGATATTCCTAACGTTTCGGAGAAGGCACTTCGCAATTTGGACGAAACCGGGATTGTCCAAGTTGGTACCTATGTCAAACCCGGCGACATTCTGGTCGGTAAGGTCAGTCCGAAAAGTAAGACTGAATTGACACCGGAAGAAAAACTTCTGCATGCGATCTTCGGCCGTGCTGGTGAAGACGTGAAGAACGATTCCTTAGAGGTGCCATCGGGTATCGAAGGGATCGTGATCGACACCGAAAAGTTTTCTAGGCGAATGAGTTTGTCGGAAGATGACCGAAAGATTTTCGAAAAGGAATTGAAGGAAGCCGAAACGACCGGTAACGCGGAAGTCTCCAGCACCTTCGAGGCCTTGGTTCGCGAACTCGAAACAGCCGGTGGAACGAAGCTAAAAGACGCGACCGGAACGCCTCTGGCTGATGGCCAAGATCCGAAGTTTGTCGCAGAACGGGCAACCTCCTTCCGTTTGGAACACATTTTGGATCAGGTCAAAGGCGAAGCCAAGCAAAAGGAAGTCGAACGCGTTTTCGCCGCCCAATGGGCCAATGTCGAAAATGCAATCGACAAGCGCGACCGCAAACTGAACAGCATGAAGCGTGGCGATGAACTTCGCAGCGGCGTGCTGCAGATGGTCAAGATCTATGTCGCTACCAAACGAGTGATCAGTGTCGGCGACAAAATGGCCGGGCGTCACGGGAACAAGGGTGTGATTGCCAAGATCTTACCGGTCGAGGACATGCCTTTCTTGCCTGACGGAACGCCCATCCAAATCATGCTCAACCCACTGGGGGTTCCCAGTCGTATGAATGTGGGCCAAATCCTGGAAACTCATCTGGGCTGGGCCGGTGCCAAGCTCGGTTTCCAAGCGATCACGCCTGTGTTCGATGGTGCGACCGAGGGCGAGATCAATCAGTGCTTGGCCGACGCCGGCTTGCCTGCCCATGGAAAGATTCGTTTGACCGACGGTCGAACGGGCGAAGCAATGGAACAGGAAACGACGGTCGGCTACATCTACATGTTGAAGCTGCATCACTTGGTTGACGACAAAGTCCACGCACGCAGCACCGGCCCTTATTCATTGATCACGCAACAGCCTCTGGGCGGCAAGGCCCGCTTTGGTGGCCAACGCTTTGGCGAGATGGAAGTTTGGGCGTTGGAAGCATACGGTGCCGCTTACATCCTGCAGGAATTGTTGACCGTCAAGAGCGACGATGTCGAAGGCCGAACCAAGATTTACGAGTCGATGGTCAAAGGCGAGAACACATTGGAAGCGGGCACACCGGCTAGCTTCGACGTGCTAACCAACGAAATTCGTGGCTTGGCACTGAACATGCAACTCGAAAAACGACCGATCTAGTTCCTCGTTTTTTCAAAGTCCATTCATCGTCTGCTTGGCCGTACTGGTGTCCGGCAGACAAGCAAACAACAGATCATCACAACCCCCCGAGCAACAAGCAAAACCGCCAATTCGGCCGACTGCTTCACGCTCCCAGCTCAAGGCTTTCCCCCATGTTCACTGGTGAATCCAACAGCTACGATCGCATCAACGATTACGCGTCGGTACGTATTTCTCTGGCGCGGCCCCAGGACATCAAGAGTTGGTCGTTCGGCGAAGTAAAGAAACCGGAAACGATCAACTATCGAACTTACCGCCCGGAAAAGGACGGTCTATTCTGCGAACGAATCTTCGGGCCTGAAAAGGACTGGGAATGTGCCTGCGGCAAGTACCGCGGCATGAAGTACAAGGGAATGATCTGCGATCGTTGTGGTGTAAAGGTCACTCACAGTCGCGTTCGCCGAAAACGAATGGGCCACATCGAATTGGCCGCACCGGTTGTCCACATTTGGTTCTTCAAAGCGATGCCGTCGCGGTTGGGCAACCTGCTCGATTTGAAAACCAGTTCGTTAGAAAAAGTGATTTACTTCCAAGACTACGTTGTGATCGACAAAGGTCAGACGGAATTGGAAGACAATCAGTTGTTGACCGAAGAAGAGTACCGGGCGGCACGCGCACAGTATGGCGATGGATCTTTCGATGCCGACATGGGTGCCGAGGCCGTACGCAAGTTGCTGAACAAGCTGGATTTGGTTCAACTTTCCGAGCAGCTTCGCAAGGACCTGGATGAAACGGGATCAAAGCAAAAGAAAAAGGATCTGATCAACCGGCTCAAGATCGTTGAATCGATTCGCGATAGCGACAATCGTCCCGAATGGATGGTACTGGACGTGATTCCGGTGATCCCGCCAGATCTGCGTCCGTTGGTACTGTTGGACAGCGGTAACTTCGCGACCAGTGACTTGAACGACCTGTATCGTCGAATCATCAACCGCAACAACCGACTGCGGAAACTAGTTGACTTGAATGCGCCGGAAGTGATCATTCGCAACGAAAAGCGAATGCTGCAGCAATCCGTTGACGCGCTGTTCGACAACAATCGTTGCAAACGACCCGTGCTTGGTTCATCGAACCGACCATTGAAGTCGCTGACCGACATGATCAAAGGTAAGCAGGGTCGTTTCCGTGAAAACCTGCTTGGCAAACGAGTTGATTATTCGGCTCGTAGCGTGATCGTGGTTGGTCCTCGATTGAAACTGCACCAATGCGGTTTGCCCAAGAAGATCGCTTTGGAACTGTACCAGCCGTTCATCATTCGTCGTTTAAAAGAGCTCGGTCATGCCGACACGATCAAGTCGGCCAAGAAGATGTTGGAACGCAAGGACGAAGAAGTCTGGGATATTTTGGAGCAGGTGATCACGAATCACCCGGTTCTGCTGAATCGTGCCCCGACTCTGCACCGCATGGGAATTCAAGCCTTTGAACCGATTTTGGTGGAAGGCAACGCAATCCACCTGCACCCACTGGTTTGCAAAGGATTTCAACGCTGACTTTGATGGTGACCAGATGGCTGTTCACCTGCCGCTTTCGATTGAAGCTCAGGTCGAATCTCACACGTCTGATGATGAGCACCAACAATGTGTTCGCGCCCTCCAACGGTAAGCCAATCATGAGTCCGTCGCAGGACATCGTGATGGGTTGTTACTACACGACCGCCGAAATGCCCGACCAGAAGGGCGAAGGGATGATCTTCTCGGGTTACGAGGAAGTCGACCTAGCGTTCGCCCAGGGCATCATCGCATTGCACGCCAAAATCAAAATGCGATTGCCCCGACACCAACGCTTGAAGACCGAAGTCGGCAATGGTGTGTATGGCGAAATGATTGAAACGACACCAGGTCGCGTTCGTTTCAACGAAATGCTGCCTACCGGAATGGACTTTTACAACAACGCCATGCGGAGTGGCGACTTGGCTCGTTGTATCAGCGATTGTTACCAACGTCTCGGTCGCAAGGCGACCATCAATCTGCTCGATGACATGATGCAGTTGGGTTTCCGCGAATCAACTCGCAGTGGACTCTCTTTCGCAACCGATGACCTGGTCACACCTGATTCGAAGACGGAGTTCATCAAGACTGCCGAAAAGGCGGTGATGAAGCTGAAAAAGTCGTACGATCGTGGTCTGATGACAAGTCAGGAACGATACAACCACGTGCTGGACGAATGGACCAACGCTCGTGAGTTGATCACGACCGACATGATGGATGCGATGAAGACGGACATCCGCGAAGGTGGTTGGTACATCAATCCGGTTTATCTTGATGTCGCACTCGGGTGCTCGTGGTGGTATCGAACAAATTCGGCAATTGGCCGGCATGCGTGGTCTGATGGCCAAGCCGACCGGGGAAATTATCGAGACGCCGATCAAGGCCAACTTCCGCGAAGGCCTGTCGGTGTTGGAGTACTTCAGTTCGACCCACGGTGCACGGAAAGGCTTGGCCGATACCGCACTGAAGACCGCTGACAGTGGATACCTGACTCGAAAACTGGCTGACGTGGCACAGAACGTTGTGATCACGATGGACAACTGCGGCACCACTCAAGGAATTACCAAAGGTGTCGTCTATCGCGGCGAGAAAGTCGAAGTCAGTTTGGTCGATTCGATCAATGGTCGTGTCAGCCGTCAATCGATCGTCAATCCTGTGACCGACGAAGTTGTCGTTGCCGAAAACGAAATGATCACTCCCGAAATCGCCCGTAACATCGAGGCGATGGGCTTGGAGAAGATTCAGGTTCGAACGCCGATGACTTGCGACGCGCCGCTGGGTGTCTGTCGCCGTTGCTACGGTATGGACATGTCCACCGGTTCGATGGTCGAAGAAGGAATGGCCGTCGGTATCATCGCCGCTCAAAGTATCGGTGAACCGGGAACCCAGTTGACGATGCGTACCTTCCATATTGGTGGTTCGGTTAGCAAACAGTCGGTCGAATCGGATATCAAGATGTAAGAAGGCTGGTGTGGTTCGATTGATTCGAATGCGCAGTGTCGCAAACACCGAGGGTGAAGAGATCGTCCTGACCCGAAACGGTGAAATTTCGCTGGTCGATGACCGTGGGCGTGAAATCGAATCGTACCCAGTTCCAACCGGTGCGGCGTTGAAGGTCAAAGAGGGCCAGAAGGCAAAAGAAGGGGCCGTGCTGTGCGAATGGAATCCGTACTCCATTCCGATTCTTTCGGAAGTGACTGGGAAAGTTCGCTTCGAAGACATCGTCGAAGGCGAAACGATGCGTAGCGAGCGCGAATCCAGCGGCAATACCCGTTATGTGATCATTGAGCACAAGGGGGATCTGCATCCGCAGATCGTTGTCGAAGACGAAGAAGGCAAAGCCCTGGATGTGCAATACTTGCCTGAAAGAGCGGGAATCATGGTCAAGGAAGGCGACCCGATCATTCCCGGTACGGTGCTTGCCGAAATGCCTCGTGAAGCGGGTGGCGTCTCGGACATCACCGGTGGTCTGCCACGGGTTACCGAGATTTTCGAAGCTCGGAAACCAAAAGATCCAGCCGTCATCGCCGAAGTTGATGGCGAGGTCGAAATCTTGGCCGAGCGTAAACGCGGCAAACGTACGCTGATTGTTCGTAGTGAATCAGGAATCGAACGCGAACATTTGGTTCCGCCCGGAAAGCATTTCCAAGTTCACAGTGGTGACTTCGTCAAAGCTGGACAGGCATTGGTCGATGGTCCATTGGTACCCCACGACATCCTGCGTGTCTCGGGCGAAGAAGCGGTTCAGCAATACCTGTTGCACGAGATTCAACAGGTCTACCAATCGCAAAAGGTAGAAATCAACGATAAGCATTGCGAAATCATCATTGCTCGCATGTTGCGGAAGGTGAAGATCGAAAATTCTGGCGACACCAATTTGTTGCCCGGTTTGGTGATGGACCGATTCCAATTCCGGCAAGCCAACGAAGCGCTGGCCAAGTGCATCAAGATCGCCAATCCAGGTGACAGCGATTACACCGAAGGCACGATCGTTACCAAGGAAGACTTCGAACAAACCAATGCCGAGATTGAAACCTTGGGTGGAACGCCCGCCAAAGGCAAGAAGCCGAAGAGCGCGACCGCCAGCACCCAGTTGCTGGGGATCACTAAGGCGGCAGTTCAATCGAACAGCTTTATCAGTGCCGCGTCGTTCCAAGAAACGACCAAGGTGCTGACCGAAGCGGCATTGGCCGGCAAGGTCGATAAGCTGGTTGGCCTGAAAGAAAACGTGATCCTTGGTCACCTGATTCCCGCCGGTACCGGTTTCCGAATCTTCCAGGAATCGGAAGTCAACTACCGCCGCGAAGCACTGGAAGAGTTGGCCAACGCACCGGTTTCCACTTTGGAAGAGAGCTTCCCGCTGTTGAACGCCGAAGGATCCGAGGTGACGACCGCAGGTCCGGAAGAAGCGACTCTGGACAGTCCTGCTTTGGACGGTGCCACCCTGGACAGTGCCAAGACAGTGCCCTGACAGTGGTTCTCGGGAAGCGCATTGCTGGGTGGTGCACCGACGCAACAGCCGGAACCATCCCCTAGATTGCCCGATGTCGCCGACTCACCGGCTGCGGTAGATCCACCAGGATCGGAAAGCAGCGAAGCGATGCATGGTGGTGGACAAGATTGACGCTCGGCTGATCAATCAAGCCACGCTCGCCAACGCGTGGCTGGAACGATCATTAACGGACCGAGACGAGTTGCAACATTAGCTCGCGTTGACCTAAAACTCTGATTCCCCATACCGCCAAGTCACGGTGGTAGGTGGATTCAGCGGAGTACGGCCAATTCCTTGATTGGCAAAGTCGCCATCGACCTTGAATGTCCAGCCAGCGGAACTGCCGGTAGCCTGGTCTCCAATCTTGTCAACAAAAGCCGTTGTTCCCGATCCTTGGATCTCGACGGGGATTTCTTTGATCGATCGCATGACTTCTTCCAGCATGGTTCCCTGGGCGATCTCCGGGACCTTGATCGACGTGGTCTTCGTCGTACCGATGATCTGGACGGTCACGGTACCAACGGCGCGTTGAGCCGAGGCTGGATCGGCGACGGGCGTTGATCGACTACAACCGAGCACCAATAAGAGCATTGCAGCGGTGTTGATTCGCTTCATTTTTCGACTCGCGCATGAAAAACGACCGACAATGCCGTCGGTCGTCTGCTGGATGGAAATTGTGACTTGGAACAAACCGAGATGGCTCTAGCGACGGGTCTTTTTGACCTTCGCACCGCCCTGACGGACTTTGAACTTTGGGTTGCTCTTGCAAATCACGTAAATTCGGCCACGTCGCTTAACGACCTGACAATCGGGGTGGCGGTATTTCAATGCGCCGATGCTGCTTACTACTTTCATCGGATCGATCTAAATCGCTGTATCGTATATGGTTTGGTCTGATTCTTTCCGGTTGGGAAGGACGCAGAGTATACCGTGTGACTAAATACTTTCAACGCCAAACGCCGCCCACTAGCCCGACTGTGCAAAAAGCTTCGAAATGCCAAAAATCGCCTATTTTGATTGTCTCAGCGGAATCAGCGGTGATATGACCCTGGGGGCTCTGGTCGATCTGGGTGTCGAAGCGGCAGCGATCGAATCAGCCGTCCGATCGATGGGGCTGCCAGAACTGACGATCGTTTCCTCGGAAGTCAAGAAATGTGGTTTCCGAGCCGTTTCGATTGCAATCAACCATCCTCCCGAACATGTTCATCGACACCTGCACCATATCGACGAAATGATCGATCGGTCTACCGAGATCGATGCGGCAGCCAAAGAAACCGCGCACGAGATCTTCCGGCATGTCGCCGTTGCCGAAGCGAAGGTCCACGGCACAACTTTAGAGAAGGTTCACTTTCATGAGGTGGGTGCGATCGATTCGATTGCCGACATCGTCGGTACCGCCGTCGCACTGAACTCTTTGGGGATCCAGCAAATCATCGCGTCACCCGTTCCAACTGGTACCGGTTCGATCACCATCGCACATGGACGAGTTAGTGTGCCGGCACCGGCGACCGCCGAACTATTGTGCGGAATCCCGATCGCACCTTCCAATATCGAGGCCGAACTGACGACTCCGACCGGCGCTGCGATCTTAAAGGCGTGCGCCCGACAGTTTTGGTCCTGTTCCGGCAATGACGATTGAAAACGTTGGCTACGGTGCCGGAACCAGGGACCTGGATGGCCAGGCGAATGTGTTGCGTGTGTTACTGGGCCAAACGACCGAATCGCACGCGAATCTGGAATCCGATCAAGTCGTCGTTTTGGAAACCAATATTGATGATTCAACGCCCGAGCAATTGGCCGATTGCGCCGACCGATTGATCAAGGCCGGCGCCTTGGACGTCTTTCAAACGCCATGCACGATGAAGAAAGGAAGGGCCGCCGTCGTTTTGTCGGTGATCGGATCAGAACCGGACGTTGATCGTCTCGAACACATCATCTTTCATCATTCAACTTCGATCGGAATTCGACGCTACCGCGCGGATCGCCATAAGTTGCGTCGCCGAAGCGTTACGATCGACACCAGCTACGGTACGGCACGGGGCAAGCTGTTGATGCTACCCGATGGCGGGCAACGGTTGACCATCGAAGACGACGACGCTCGTGCCTTGGCCGCGTCGAACGATACGACGTCCTGGGAAGTTCGGCGGGCCGCGATCGCCGCTTGGGAGTCGGACAACGCATGACGCGAGGCAACGGCAATGGACGTCAGGCCGCAGTCGCCTTCATCCTGGTCACACTCTTTATCGACATCCTTGGTATCGGAATCGTTATTCCCGTACTGCCCGAACTGGTCAAGGAATTGGTCGGAGATCCGTCCGCTAGTCTGAATGGCGGTGAAATCGTCTATCAAGTGGAACCGGGTGAAACGGGATCGGATCCTGCTAGCGACTATTCGCGTGCGGGCGTGTATGTCGGCGTGATCGGTTCGATCTACGCGCTGATGCAGTTTCTATTTGCGCCGATCCTGGGCGCATTGTCGGATCGCTTCGGCCGCAGGCCAGTGTTGTTGATTTCGTTATTCGGCCTTGGCGTCGATTTCGTCATCCAAGGACTTGCCCCAAACATTTGGTGGCTATTCATCGGTCGTCTGATCGCCGGGATCTTTGGAGCCAACTTTTCAACGGCCAATGCGTACATCGCGGATGTTTCAACGGATGACAATCGAGCGCGCAATTTCGGACTTGTGGGCATGATGTTTGGACTCGGTTTTTCCATTGGTCCGGCGATTGGAGGACTGTTGGGCGACTTGTCTCTTCGCCTGCCATTCTTCGTTGCCGCCGGACTGGCACTGCTCAACTGCGGGTACGGCTACTTTGTGCTACCCGAGTCGTTGCCGGCCGAGAAACGTAGCACCGAATTCCATCTTCATAAAATGCATCCATTGGGGACTTTGGGACGTCTCCGTGCCTATCCGATTGTCTGGGGATTGGCGATGGTTTTGGTTTGCAAGTCGCTTGCCCAGCGAGGCTTGGAAAACGCCTGGGTGTTGTATGCCGGCTATCGCTACGGTTGGGACACGTTTACCAATGGGTTGGTGCTGGGCCTCGTCGGTATCTGTGCGATCGTGGTTCAAGGCGGACTGGTCCGGCCTGTGATCCACCGGTTTGGCGAACGAAAGACAGTGATCGGAGGCACGATCATTTCCACATTCGCGTTCCTAGGCTACGGTCTGGCCTACGAAGGCTGGATGGTGCTTGGGATCCTGGTCGTCGGTTCGTTGGGCGGTTTAGCCGGACCGGCGACACAAAGTTTGGTAGCCGGCGCGGTTGATGAAAATGAGCAGGGAACAATCCAGGGCGGATTAGTCTCGTTGACCAGCCTGACCAACGTTGTTGCACCTGTGTTGTTTAACACGATTCTATTCAGCTACTTCATCAGTGACAAAGCGCCCATTCATCTGCCGGGCGCACCCTTCTTCTTCGGAGCGACGATGTTGGCCATTTCGATCTTCATCGCGCTAAGTGTTTTTCGAAGGATTCCTGCGAAGTAGCGGCTCAGACTGCGAACTGAACCATGGTCGCGATCACCGAATGCCGAACGCATTTAGGCAACCAACCCATCACGAATGGTCGGTGCCGGGAAATCGACGGGAGGCAACCCCCGCGGCGCGTCGCCAGACGCTCAATTGACCAACATGCAAACTTTCGTGATGCAACAACAGATCGGGAAGCATAAACTCGATGTTCGGAAAGATTTTGCGCGAACGCGTTAAAATAGGCGGCTGCGGCGGCTGTTCCGGTGTCGCATTTATCAGCACCTGTGCAACCATCTCGTGACCAGTAGCATACCGATCAACTTGTGATTGCTTGCTGCCATAGATTTGGGGATCGGTCCGCGGACCCCGTCCGCGGAAACCAAACAGCGGATCGTCGGCCGGATCGCCAAAAGGCTCGCCGTTTAGTAGCGCTGGAATGATTGGGTGGTCAATACAGACGTGGCCCAAGATCCACGCTGGATGATTCATGTTCCCGCCGGGGCGAAGCAACATCTGTTCTTCAGATAAATCGTCCAACAATGCCAGAGCGTAGCGGGCCGTGTTGTCCCACGGATAGACAATCGACTGAACTGAAAACATGTGGTCACTCCTGATGGCTTTGCGCAATTGGTGTGGATTCCTCGGCGCAATCAGTTCGGCGGGTTCACACTCTTGCTCCGGCGTCCAGCCTGCTAATCGTGTCGCCTTGACGGATAATGCCAGGTTGGATGACCTTGGCGTTGATGCCGCGCAGATTCAGCTCGCGGCCAACATCCGAATTGACGAAACGGAGCGCGTCTTGGCCGAAACGCTGTTTGAACTTCGCGCAGCCGCGGTGCGGTTGGTCCGTCACCTCGATCACGGCGGTACCAACTGCCAATTGCGTGCCAGGCGGTAGGTTGTCGCCGCTCAGGTCCAGGTCAACGTACAACTGATCTCCGGCCAACGGCCATCGAGCACGATCGACGGCAATGAGTTCGGTTACACGCGCGTTCATTAAGTTCAATTGCATGTCGGGGTGCGCACCACCACCTGTCGATCGGTCACTGGGTCGCAAACGCCAAGTGTCACCGACCAGACCTTCGTCCAGATCAAGCGTTCCTTCCTCTAGGACCTCACGCTGATTCTCGGCCGGGCGGCGTACGATCAATTCAAGCCTGCCAGAGTCTTTCGGTGATGTTCGCAGGTGATCAATTGCCGCGTCGAGTTCGCTCCTGGTTCGGTTGGTGGCCATTCACTCGGGTCCTGAGGTGATTGATGGTGCTGGTGGCCTAGCGTAAGCCAACATTGGACGTGAAATCAACTTTACTTTGCCATCGAGGGCTGCCGATTGGGGTATGGGATTCGAATTCGACAGGTCGCACCAGCCAAACGGGCAGGCCAGTCATCTGTTTGATAATCCAGGCAGCGGTGGCGGTCAAATACACGGCAAGCGTAAAGTCCAGTTGGGATGATTTCCTCTTGTCATGGCCAGCCAAGTGCCAAAGGCACATGCTGAAAATATGGAATGGAAAAAAATGCCGGTCGATTTCTAAACTCCAATCTACACTCTGCTGCCGCCTCTTTCCGGCTTGCTGTCGCCCCTCTTTCCCGTCTATAAGTCGGTGCCACGTTCTCTGATTCACCTGGGTCTGCTAGCAAAGGATGTGCTGACATGACATGGAACCTCGCGGAATTCGCCTCGCTCGTCGGCGGGCAGTTGATTGGCGATGGTAGCCCCGTTTGTTGCGGTGCAAATCCACCGGCTCAAGCAACGGAAACCGACATCACTTTGCTGGACGATCCGAAACGCGTAGGTTCGATCCTGGAAAGCAAAGCTGCCGCGGTTGTGGTTGCCCAAGAGATCGAGTCGCTCGATCGACCGCAGATCATTGTTGGCGAACCGCACCAAGCCTTCGCCAAGATCGTCGCTCACTTTCGACCACCCATCGACACGATTTGCGAAGACGCAGAGCCACAAATCGCACCGTCCGCCCAAATTCATCCAAGTGCGGTGATTGGCCAGGGGACAACGATTGGTCAGCGTACTCTGATCGGCCCCGGCGCCGTGATCATGCCACGTTGTCAGATCGGTGACGATTGCGTGGTCCATGCCAACACGACGCTGTACGAATACACGGAACTTGGCGATCGTGTGATCATTCACGCGAGTTCCGTAATCGGTGCCAATGGATTCGGGTATCGACAACAGAATGGCAAGCACGTTCCGACTTCGCAGCTCGGCTACGTGGCGATCGAATCGGACGTTGAAATTGGTGCCGGGGTCACGATTGATCGCGGCACCTATAGCGCGACCCGCATCGGCGCAGGGACGAAGATCGACAACCAAGTCCAAGTCGGGCACAACTGTCAAATCGGTAAGCACAATTTGTTGTGTAGCCAGGTCGGTATCGCGGGTAGTTGCACGACGGGCGATTATGTGATCATGGCGGGCCAGGTCGGTTTGGCGGATCACGTCAATTGCGGAGATCGAACAATCGTAGGCGCGCAGGCCGGTGTCATGGATGACTTGGCGGGTGACCAGGTTTATCTAGGTTCGCCATGCAAGACACAACGCGAGCAGATGCAGATTTTTGCTGTCGAACGCAAATTGCCCGAAATGCGACGAGAATTAAAGAACCTGCGCCGCGAGCTTGAGCAAGTGAAATCTGGATCGGAACGCGAGGACCGCCGCGCAGCGTAAAGTCACATTTTGTTTCGCGATCTTGGGTAACTCTGACGGCCGCGATATCGCACAGCGAATTGCGAACAACGGTACAAAGATGACCACTCCTACTGCCACAGCGAACCACGACATCCCGATCGGCCTGATTGCCGGTTGGGGCAGTTTTCCAGTTCAGGTTGCCCAGTCACTGCGACGAGCCGGTCATCCCGTGTTTTGCTTGGGCATTACCGATCATGCCAGCGAAGAACTGAATCAGATCTGCGACGACGTGCTGTGGTCCGGCGTCGGTCGACTCGGCCGACATATGCGATATTTTCGCCGCCACCGCGTTCGAAATGTCACGATGGCCGGCAAGCTGTTCAAGGCAGATCTGTTGTATTCGGGTTCCTTGTGGTGGAAACATCTACCCGATCTGACCTGCCTGGCTACATTTGGGCCTGCCTTGTTGGGTCGAAAACGGGACGCAAGAGATGACAATTTGCTTTTGGCTGTCAGCAATGCTTTTGACAAACGTGGAATGAAAGTGTGCGCAGCAACCGATTTTGCACCGGAGTTACTTGTGGGCAATGGAACTTTGACGGGTCCCGCATTGAGCGGCCCCCAGCGATTGGATGTTGAAGCCGGCTGGCGTGTCGCGCAGCAGATGGGCGCGTTGGACATCGGTCAAAGCGTCACTGTCAAAGATGGCACAGTGATCGCTGTCGAAGCAATCGAAGGAACCGATGCTTGTATTGAACGTACCGGCCAGCTCTGCCGCCGTGGCGGGTGGGCGCTGATCAAGGTCAGCAAGCCAAACCAGGACATGCGTTTTGACGTGCCGACAATCGGACCACAAACCGTTGCCAATGTTCACCGCGGCGGCGGCAAAGTGATTGCAATAGAAGCTGACAAGACGATCGTCGTCCAGCGGGATGAAACGATCGCGTTGGCCAAACAAGCCGGTATCACCATCGCAGCGTTCGAGCGACGCGCAGGTCGGGGCGAGCACCAATTCGTCGATCCACGCGGCATAGCCTGCCAGCATTTCGTCCCGCTTGTGTGCGAAGCCTCAGCCTCAGCCCCAGCCCCCAGACGCAATTGCCAATAGGTTCGGATACTGGTCGTCCGTTTCGCCCGATGACTGGCGGCTTACAATGGTCTTTGCGTGCTCCGTTTGATCTCGCTTTGTGTGAGAAGCCAACTTTAACCAAACGCCAAGATGATTTCATCGTGTCTTCCGTTACCCCGCCAACACCGAGCCAGGTCAAAACCGATGTCGTTGCCCACACACGACCGCCAGCAAAACTGAATCTGTTCTTAGAGTTGCTGGCCCGCCGCGATGATGGATTTCACGAGATCGATACGGTGATGGTGCCGATCGATTGGCGCGACGACCTGCGACTGCGCCGAACTACGGAACCGGGAATACGACTCTCCGTCAACTGGCTGCCTTCAAGAGCTGCAGTGGCCAACGAGTTTGGGCTACAGCCACAATCCGAACAGGCGAATCAGTTGCTGGCGATTCCCGCTGACGATTCCAATCTGGTTCATCGCGCCCTTGCGCGGTTCACCCACGAGTTCTCGATCGCGGGTGGATTTGAATGTACGTTGGGAAAGTCGATTCCGGCCGGTGCGGGGATGGGTGGTGCCAGTAGCGACGCCGCATCGGCACTGCGCTGCGCTGCAATCCTATGCGGCGTCGATCCCAGTCACGACAAGCTGAACGAGGTCGCTGCACAGATCGGTAGTGACGTTCCATTTTTCATGGGACAGATTGGTCAGAACAACCAAGTGATTAGCGCAGCGCGCGCACGGGGCCGTGGCGAAAAAATTGTGGCCGTGCCGATGTGCGATCCACTCCATTTCGTGGTCGTCTTTCCACCGATCACCCTCTCAACTGCCCTGGTTTACGCAGAGTCCCAGGTTCCGCGCGATCCGCAAACGGCGGAACGGCTTATCGCGGCGTTACGGCATAACAACGGCCAATCGCTCACAGATCTAATGTTAAATCGGTTGCAGGAGCCCGCAAAAATAATTGCCCCTCAAATCGACGAAATCCTCAAATCTATGTGGCGGCATGGGCTCAGAACGTGTCAATTGACGGGTAGCGGGTCTGCCTGTTTTGCGGTCGCGAGTTCTGCGAAAGAAGCGAAGGACTCCGAACAGCAAATTCGGGGCGACTTGATTGATCCGCTAGCTAGTGAAATCGGGAGACTAGGGGTAGGGGTAAGAGCTAAAGCGACCAGCAGTGTCACGGTTCCAGCTGATGTGGAATTGATACCAATTCGTTAGCAGCCCCCACCGTACATTCACGAGGGATAGGGAGTGTCGGACTGTGGAAATCACTGAGATTCGCATCAAGCTGATGGAAGACTCCGAGGACCGGCTTCGCGCCTTCTGTTCGATCACGATCGACAACTGTTTCGTGGTGCGCGACCTGAAGATCATCGATGGTTCAAATGGTCCGTTTGTGGCCATGCCCAGTCGCAAGCTGACGGGACACTGTCAACGTTGTCGTCACAAGAACCATTTGAGAGCCGCCTATTGCAACCATTGTGGTGTCAAGCTGTCGGACGGTGACAGTTCATTTGATTCGCCACAAAAGCTGTATGCGGACGTTGCACATCCGATCAACAGTGAATGTCGCGAGATGATTCAGACGGCGGTTGTCGAGGAGTTTGAAGCGGAACTGGCACGATCGAATCAGCCTGATTATCGATCGAGATACGATGACGACTTTGGTTATTCCGATGCCGGTCCCGAGGACGGAATTGAATCCGAGTCGTTTGCGCCGCAACCAACATCGAACCAGGTCGCCAGGGAACAGCCCTTGCCCAAACGTCCGCACTTCATGGACCGGCCTAACCAACAACCGGCGAAACAAGAGTCCGCACCGGGGGGCGACGACGAGGCATTCGGCGCCGGAATCTTCTAGCGACTTTCGAGACAGAAACCAGCGACTCGTCCGCGGTTAACGAAGTCCACAGGCTTTGCGGAGCCTGGTCCCGCCAAGTTCCGTTGCGAATCGGTTTCTACACGACTCAGAATCACGCGCCGCAAGGAAGCAGATTTTTCGCCGTGGAAACCCGTGTAGAGACCACTACCAATCGGTCGGGTCAGATGCGGCCGAATTCCCTCGGGAAGAGATCGGCGAAGACTACAGCTGGGCTCTCCCGCGTGCGGGAGAGCACCCTGGACCAGCAATTGTCTTGCTGTTGACCGTTCGCAACCTCTTTAGCTGCAACCCATGCTGTTGCCACAGTTGTGACAGAGGTAGCAGTTGCCGTTTCGAACCGTGATGCTTCCGCAATTGTCACAACTGGGAGCGTCAATCTGGAAACGAGCGAACTGGCTTCCTTGTCCGGAACCGGAATCGTCCTTGGCGGTCGATCCATTGCCATGACCGTTGTTGGATCTGGGCTCGCTGATATTCGCCATCAGTGCTGCTCGTTCGGCCAACGCGACCGCAGCCCCGGCATCCTCTTTTAAGCCTTCCATGACAGGACTGCCCGGTGTCCGGATTTCGCCACCATTGCCGTTGTTGGTTGCGTCGCCGCCGGGGTTCTTCGATTTGGGAACGCCGTGGTCGGTGCCACTCATGAAAGTCAGCCCTAGCCAGCGAGCAATGTAATCGACAACGCTCTTGGCGATGCGGATGTCCTTGTTGGACGTGTGTCCCATCGGCTCGAAACGAGTGTGACTGAACTTGTTGACCAGTACTTCCAGCGGTACGCCGTATTGCAATGCAATGGACAATGCCGTGCCAAAGCTATCCATGATTCCGCCGATCGTCGAACCCTCTTTTGCCATCGTGATGAAGATTTCGCCCGGACGTCCATCTGGATACAGACCGACGCACAAGTAGCCTTCGTGGCCGGCAATGGTGAACTTATGGGTCACACTTTGGCGAGTGTCCGGCAGACGTTCGCGGCGCGGCTTGTAGACGACCTTTTCGACCGTTTCCGTTACCACCTTCGTACCGCCCTGACCGGACGCCTTTTCGCCTTCTTCGGAGGTCGTGTTCAGCGGTTGCGATTGCTTGCTGCCATCGCGATAGATCGCGATCGCTTTCAGCCCCAGTTCCCAGCCCCAGTAGTACGCGTTGGCGATGTCTTCGGGCGTCGTATCAGCCGGCATGTTGACCGTCTTGCTGATCGCGCCTGACAGGAACGGCTGCGCGGCAGCCATCATGGTAACATGAGCTTGCCAATGAATGCTGCGAACTCCGTTCGCGGCTTGGAAGGCACAATCGAAGACTGGCAGATGTTCGACGTCCAGATCGGGAGCACCTTCGATCGTGTCGTTGTTATCGATATAGCTCAGGATGTTTTCGATCTGCACGTCGTTATAACCCAGCTTTCGCAACCCGAGGCGGACCGTTTGATTGACGATCTTCAGCATCCCGCCGCCAGCTAGTTGCTTGTATTTGACCAACGCAATGTCCGGTTCGATTCCGGTGGTGTCGCAATCCATCATGAAGCTGATCGTACCGGTCGGTGCCAGCACGGTGGCCTGAGCATTTCGGAAGCCAAACTTTTCACCGATCTCCAGCACATCGTCCCACAATTTCCGAGCGGCCTGCTTCAATTCGGCGGGGCCTTCGTCGTCGATTGCATCACAGGCATCGCGATGCATTTGCATCACGCTCAGCATCGGCTTTTCGTTGCTTGCGTATCCGTCGAACGGTCCGACGACGCTGGCCAGTTCGGCACTTGTGCGATTGGCTTCGCCGTGCAGAAGTGAAGTCAACGAACCGCACAGTCCGCGAGCCGCGCCGGGAATCGTAGGGCATACCGCCCGTCATCAGCACGCTGCCCAGATTCGAATAACCTAGTCCCAGCGGACGATACATATGGCTGTTGCGAGCGATCGGTTCGGTTGGGTAACTGGCATGATCGACCAAGATTTCCTGGGCGATGAAGAACAGTCGTGATGCGGCGCGGAAACGCTCCACATCAAAAGATCCGTCTTCGCCGACGAACTTCATCAGATTGATCGATGCCAAGTTGCACGCCGTGTCGTCCAAGAACATGTACTCGCTACAAGGGTTCGATGCGTTGATCTGGCCGCTGTTCGGGCAAGTATGCCAGCGATTGATCGTCGTGTCGTATTGCACGCCTGGATCGCCGCAGTGCCAAGCACACTCGGCCATCTTGTTCAACAGCTCTTTCGCATCGTAGGCAGGTGCGTCGCCCTGCGTCTTTTCGCTGACCCAGCGCGTTTGCCATTGCTTGTTGTCGCGGACCGCAGCCATGTATTCATCGCTGACACGAACCGACAGGTTGGCGTTTTGGAAACAGACGCTGCTGTACGCTTCGCCATTGAAGTTCGATTCGTAACCCTCGCGGATCAAAGCATGCGCCTTTCGCTCTTCCGACCATTTGCTCTCGATGAACTCCAAGACATCGGGATGCCAGATCTTTAGCGACTGCATCTTGGCCGCCCGCCGTGTCTTGCCGCCACTTTTGACCACGCCGGCGATCGAATCGTAAACTCGCATGAATGACAGGGGCCCCGATGGCGTGCCACCGCCCGACAGCTTTTCTCGCTGCGATCGGATCGTCGATAAATCCGTTCCGGTACCGCTGCCGAACTTGAACAGCATCGCTTCGCTGCAAGCCAGCCGCATGATGTCTTCCATGTCGTCATCAACGCTTTGGATAAAGCACGCCGACCCTTGTGGAAACTCGTAAGGGTTCTCTGGTTGTTCGGTACTATTGGTTTCTGGATTCCAACGCCAGTTGCATTTGGTGCCCGTAACCCCGTACTGAGCGTGCAAGCCGACGTTGAACCATACCGGGACTGTTGAAGGCACCATGCTGATGCAGGCACAACCAAGTCAGGTCACGGTAAAAGCGGTCACCATCTTCGGGCGTGTCAAAGTAACCATCGGCCAATCCCCAGTCGGTGATGGTGCGGGTGACGCGGTGGATCAGTTGACGTACGCTGCGTTCTCGCTCGTCGGCCCGATTGGGGTCACCATAAAAGTACTTCGATACGACCACGTTGGTCGCCAATTGACTCCAACTGGCCGGCACTTCACAGTCATTCTGCTCGAACAAGGCCGTTCCACTTTCGTCCTTGATCGCAGCACTGCGCAATTCCCAGTCGACCGTGTCGAAAGGAGTCTGGTCGTTCTCTGCACAGAAGGTCGCGCCAATCTTCAGACCCGAATTGCTGGTGCGAAGTGTCTTACCGAAGCGTCGGTTGGCATACTCGACGCCATGTTCGCGATTCACCTTGTCCAATGCCGGGTCGTTGGAAACGTCGTTGGATGTGCGTACCGAAAGGGTGGTGGCCATTGCTTTAAGACTCCTTAAATCATCCCTGGGTTCGGAAGTGAGTGCCAAGGTTCTTTCGCAATCCTCGCGAAGCACTCACTACGAACCATTGTAATTGATAAATGAACAGTTGTACCCCGACCACGAGGTGTTTTCCTGCGCATATTCGGGGGGGCGATCGATACTCGATTTTGATCGTCCCGGTCACCAAATTGAATGTCACCGGATCTCTTGCCTTGCAGGCATTGAGAGCACTACCGGTAGTGTTTTCAGGATAGGAAAACTACTACATGTGGGCGTGTGGGTCGAAATCTTAGAGAATCCCGCATGGCTGTCAAACCTAATTCTGAGAAGGATCGCAAACTATTTGCCAGTAAGAGATTGCGGCGATCGGAGGTCAGGTTTTCCACACCCTTTGCAGTGAGTTGCCAAGTCGTAAATGAAGCACTGATTAAGAGTTAGCGAAGTTTGCTAGCCTTTCGGTGAGGGCGGTGGAAAAGTTGTCGGAATTTAAGAATTTCACTGACCCGAAAACCGAATTTGATAAGAGGGGATGGCTGCGAAAGATAAGCCGGCTATGTCAGACGAGCGATGCTTCGGAAGGGATGATTTGAACCATCAATTGAGGCCAGAGCCGGGTAGCAGCGCCAGGACGGGGTCAGTCACTTCGGGCGATACCGATGATTCCCAGTACGGCCCGCGGGTGTAGAATTTTGCCATCCGAACGGTGTGGGAAGAGAAGTAAAATCCCCACTGCTGCCGAGAATCATCAAGTGCGCGTCGGATGGTAAATCCTTATCGAGCGACTTCCGTCAACTCGTCTCGCTTGCCACAGCAACGCGCCATCTGGCCTTAAGTCGTCGTGTTCCCGCTCCTGCTGATGCTTGGATTCACCGTCGCGTTTCCGGGGCTGCAGCTGCTTAACCAGGAGTGGGGTTGGATTCCTACGCAAACTGGGATCTACGACATCGAATTGAACGGACATCCAATCTCAAATGAATCGGCCATTCGCTTTTTCGTCGGGACCGGGCCCGCGTTTTGGTTCCTTGCGCTACTGTGCGATGTGAAGTCGTTGGCAAACTAGCGAAATAACCGTGCGAGTTTGGCTGACATATCGCCGAAATGACATCTCCGCGGATTGGTTACCAGAGGGCTCCGCTGCTACGCTTTGCCGATTGGATTGGTTGCTGCCCATTCGGCTTCGCTGAAATAATGTTCCCCCGGAATTCAATATGCCAAACATTCGCGTCGCTCTCGCCAACGTTCGCTTTCCTTCGACGCGTGAAGAGTCGCTCGAGACGGTACTCGAAGCCATGCAGGCTGCTCGCGGTGGCGGGGCGGCGATTGTCTGTTTTCCAGAATGCTTCGTGCCCGGCTATCGTATTGATTGTGCTGCGTCGGCTCCCGATCAGAATTGGCTGAACCAGGCTTGGTCGATCGTTGATGCGAAAGCGGCTGAACTTGGAATCAGCGTCATTCTGGGCACCGAACGTGTGTAAGCCGACCGGTTATTGATTACAGCACGCGTGACCAATTCCGATGGGACACTGGCTGGGTTTCAGGACAAGGTGCAACTTGATCCGTCGGAAGAGTCAGACCTACACAGCTGGGGTAGGGCGATGCCTATTCCAATGTGGTGAACTTACCTTTGGAGTTGTCATTTGCCACGAGGGATGGCGGTATCCCGAGACCGTTCGCTGGGCTGCGCGAAACAGGGCGCATGTGGTCTTTCACCCGCACGTCGAAGTCGTGGATGACGCACAATACTTGCCCTCACAGTTTGCCGATCCCTCGAATACCTTTCATGAAAAGGCGGCTCTGTGCCGAGCAGCAGAAAACACCTGTTACTTCGCGACTGTCAACTGCGTATCCAAGGTGCCTCGACGACGTCAGCCCTTGTCGATCCCGACGGAATCCTTCTTGCGCATCAGCCTTATGGGAAAGAAGGCATTTTGTTCGGGGAGATCAATACGGAAAAAGCGACCGGTCTGTTGGCAAAGCGTTTTAAGCCTGAATGTGCTCAATGAATGCTCAGTAGCATTCGATTGCTGGTACTTTCCATCCAGGAATGCACATCCGACGGCGCGAAGCCTCTCGTCTATTGAGATGAAACGCGGACGGTGAAGTGAGCCGAATCAACGTATAGAATCCCGCTTCCAAACGACTCAATCCCACCCCGTTGCTTGCCTCATCTTGGCCTCCAAGAAGGCTGAAACTTTGACATACCGAGTCTCAGACGGTCTTTCAAAAAATGTTGCCTAGCACATAGACTGGTCACCTTTGACGATCTCAGGGAGTGCGAGTGGCACATCAACCGAGTAGCCAGATCGAAGGGTTGCGAATCCAGAGGGCAGGCCAGGATTTGTCCTGGCAACGCACTTCACATTGCCTCGGCCAGGACAGTTCCTGGCCGATGGAAAGTATCAAAATGCCTTAGATGCCCAAGTCGCCGAACAATGGAGTGCTCAGGTAGCGTTCGCCCAGGCTGCACATGATCGTGACGATTCGTTTGCCTTTCATTTCGGGACGGGCAGCGACCTGTGCCGCCGCCCACATGTTGGCTCCGCTGCTGATTCCGGCCACGATGCCCTCTTCTTTGGCAAGTTTGCGTCCCCATTCGAAGGCATCTTCGTCATCGACATGAATCACGTCGTCGACGCAGCGAAGTATCCAGGTTCTTGGGAATGAATCCCGGCACCGATGCCCTGGATGCGATGCTTGCCGGGATCACCACCACTGATCACGGGCGAATGTTTCGGTTCGACCGCGAATGCCTTGAAGTCCGGATTCTGCTTCTTTAGAAAACGCGAGCGCACCGGTGATCGTGCCGCCGGTGCCAACGCCGGCGACCAGCACATCGATGTTATGTCCGCTGTCTTCCCAAATCTCCGGTCCGGTCGTTGCTTCGTGAATGGCGGGGTTGGCAGGATTTTCGAATTGCTGAGGCATGAACGCATTCGACGTGCTTGCGACCAGCTCGGAGGCTCGATTGATCGCCCCTTTCATTCCTTCGCCTGCCGGTGTCAGCACCAGATTGGCACCCATCGCTCGCAGCAGCGCGCGTCGTTCGACCGACATCGACTCGGGCATCGTCAACGTCAACTTGTAGCCTTTGGCGGCACAAACGAACGCCAATGCGATCCCGGTGTTGCCACTGGTCGGTTCGATGATGTGCGTATCGGCATTGATATTGCCGTCACGTTCACCCGCTTCGATCATCGCCACACCGATTCGGTCTTTGACGCTATTGAGTGGTTGAAAGAATTCACACTTCGCAAAGACCGTCGCACCAGTCTGCAGGTACCAGGCGATTGATCTGAATCATCGGAGTATCGCCGATGGCTTTGGAAGCATCAGCATAGGTTTTGTTGCGGGGCATTGGTAGTTTCCAGGAGTCAGGAGTCGGGAGTCGGAGTCGAGTCAGGAGTCAGAAAGAGTTGCGGCTTTGGTTATTCCTTGGATCTGATCAGGCCACTGATCATTCTTGCAATCTCTCTAGTTTCGCTGGTGATTTGATTCATTTCTTCACTTGTGATCAAGTCCGATCTTTCGTCGCGATGTACGCTTGCGTACGTAATTCAGCGGCAGAACCTAGCGAGATTCTTAGCATTCGAATGAAGTCTTTGGGGGTTCGTTCGTATCCTTCCGCAATGTTTGATGGAATTGAAACAGCGGCTCGTTGCATTTGGTCACGAAGCCCGAAATCTCGTTTGTGCTCAAGTGACCGGTAAACAAAAACCGCTAGAGAACAGCCACGTTTCCAAACATCTAAACGATTCAAACCCTATTTTCGTCCGCCATGATTCTTCCCTGGCTCCTGACTCCTGACGCCTGACTCAACTGACTTCCCATGTATCTCCTGAGTTGAACAGTGCGTCCAGGTCTCCTTCGCCTTTCTTGGCTTTGGCTGTTTCGACTTGGGCGTTGATTTGGTCGTCGTAGGTTGCGACTCCCTCGACGGCTCGCAAGACTCCGATCGGTTCGGGCATTTCCGGATGCGTCATCCGAGCCATCATCATGTGAATCGATGGGTTGGGGTCCTTTTCGTCATGAATCAACAGGTCGTCGACTGGCACTTCATCCGTACTGACGACTTCCAGATGAGTTGCCGACCATTCGAATGCCTTTTTTGCCGTTGGCGAATATCAATGGCTTGCCATGCTCCAGTTCGACCACGTTGTCGGCTCGTTGTTTTTTCTCTTGAGCATAGGCCATCGCGCCGTCATTGAAGACGTTGCAGTTCTGGTAGACTTCGACCAGCGAGGCGCCCTTGTGAGCCGCCGCCCGCGTCAGCGTTTCGCCTAGATGCTTGACGTGCGCGTCGATGCTGCGCGCAACAAATGTTGCTTCGGCCGCCAGAGCCAGCGACAGTGGGCTGATCGGATGATCAATCGAACCCATCGGCGTGCTTTTGGTGACCTGGCCCTCGGTGCTGGTCGGGCTGTATTGACCTTTGGTCAGTCCATAGATGCGATTGTTGAACAGGACGATGTTGACGTCCAGATTCCGCCGCAGCGCGTGGATAAAGTGATTTCCGCCGATCGATAACGCATCGCCATCACCTGTGATCACCCAGACCATCAGGTCGGGACGAGTCGATTTCAGGCCGGTGGCGAATGTTGGCGCACGACCGTGGATGCTGTGCATCCCATAGGTATTCATGTAGTACGGGAATCGGCTGCTACAACCGATCCCGCTGATGAATACGATCTTTTCGCGCGGCACGCCCAACTTCGGGCAACACCTTTTTCATTTGCGCCAAGATCGAATAGTCGCCACAGCCAGGGCACCAACGAACGTCTTGGTCCGAGGCGAAATCAGTCGGCTTTTAGTACAGGCAGGGACATATTGGAAGCTTGGAGTTTGGAGCGTTGGGCAGGGAGCATTGAAGCAAGGAATAAAACGGGACTCAGCCAGCTTTGCTTTTTGGCTTGGGTTTTGCTTTCGCCACAGCGTGACGCTGAATTTCGATCTCGACCAGTTCGGTGACGCGAAAACGGCTTGCCTTGGACTTTGTTGATGCCCATGGCAATCGACCAAATATTCAGCTCGCAGCAACATCTGCAGTTGTCCCGTGTTCAACTCCGGAACCAAGCACTTGCTTGTAACGATCGCAGGATGTCGCCCAGGTTGGCAGGCATCGGATTCAGATAACGCAAATGTGCGTGTGCGACGCTGTGACCAGCAGCCTGGCAGCGTTGGACGGCCGTGTGGCATGCACCGTAGGTTCCGCCCCAAGAGACGACCAGCAGATCACCTTTGGCTGGTCCCATCACTTTTTGCGCCGGAATCCGCTCGGCGATTTTCCTGACCTTATCGGCCCGTGTGTCGGTCATGTGCTGATGGTTGTCGGGATCGTAGCTGACGTTGCCAGTCCCATCTTCTTTTTCCAATCCGCCGACGCGATGCATCAAGCCAGGCGTGCCGGGAATCGCCCAAGGCCGAGCCAAATATTCGTCTCGAGCATAGGGCATGAACGGCTCGTCCAAGTCGGTCCCTTCGGGATGATTGATCTCGATCTTGGGCAGGTCCGCCATCTTGGGAATCCGCCACGGTTCGCTGCCGTTGGCGATGTAACCATCGGACAGAATCATCACGGGGCACATGCACTCGGTCGCGATACTCCACGCCTCGATCGCGATGTCAAAACAATCAGCCGGCGATTGCGGCGCCAAAATCGGCAGCGGCGATTCACCGTTGCGGCCGTACATGCCTTGCAGCAGATCGCTTTGCTCGGTTTTCGTTGGCAACCCGGTACTTGGACCACCGCGTTGGACGTTGATCACGATCATGGGCAATTCCAAGATCATGCCCAGTCCCATGCCTTCGGCCTTCAGCGCGATGCCGGGACCGCTGCTGGCGGTTACCGCCATCGATCCGCCGAACGCGGCGCCGATCGTTGAACAAACAGCAGCGATTTCGTCTTCGGCCTGAAACGTTCGGACGCCAAAGTTCTTGTACTTGGTCAGCTCGTGCAAGAATGTCGCTGGCCGGCGTGATCGGATAGGTTCCGTAAAACAGATCCTTGCCGCTAAGCCGTGACGCAGCGATCAATCCCCAAGCCAGAGCTTGGTTGCCCATGATGTTGCGGTAGGTGCCCGGTTCCAATTCGGCCGCTTCGACCTGGTAGCTTTCGCCAAACGCCTCGGTCGTTTCGCCAAATGCCCATCCGGCCCGCAGCGCGGCTTCGTTGGCGGCGGCGACTTCGGGCTTCTTGCCGAATTTGTCGTTGATGAATCGCAGAGTCGGATCAAGTGAGCGACCGAACAACCAATAGACCAAGCCCATCGCAAAAAAGTTCTTGCAGCGATCGGCAATCTTTGTCCCCAGATCCGAAATTCGCTGACCGCCTCGCGAGTCAACTTGGTCATCGGAACTTTGACGACCCGATAGGTCTCCTCGATCACGCTGGCGTCCAGCGGATTCGATTCGACTTTGGCTAATTTGAATTCCTTGTCGTTGAATCCATCTTCATTGGCGATCAAGATTCCGCCTTTACGAAGATCAGCTCAGATTCGTCACCATCGCCGCCGGATTCATCACGACCAACGCGTCGAGCGTGTCGCCCGGCGTGAAGATTTCTTCGCTAGCAAACTGGACTTGAAAGCCTGAAACGCCGGCGCGAGTACCGCGCGAGCGCACGAATCTCAGCCGGAAAGTCCGGAAATGTGGCGACGTCGTTGCCCGCCAACGCGCTGGTGTTGGTTAGCTGGGTTCCCAGCAATTGCATGCCGTCGCCGGAGTCACCGGCAAGCCTGACCGTGATGCCGGAGACCGACTGCACGTCTTTCGTAGTAGAAGCTGTCATCTATGTATGCAGCGTTGCGAGCGCGAAACTCGGTTGCTGAAGATCGGGGCCACTGAGTCTAATGAATGTACGGATTGTATCGATCATTCTAGATCGCAAACTTACTGAAATTCTATAAATCGTGTCAGCTAGCGAAACAGCCATGTGGGCGGATTGCTAGGAATTCAGACAGAAACATGAATCCGAGCGGACGCGATCGCCAGACCACTGGCTGGTGGAATTGCAGAAAAGGGTTGCGCCTGAGCAGCCGGCACGGCCCGAAAGTGCTTCGCACGATTGGGGGCGGATCCTGTTCTGCAGCGAATCGAGTAGCGGGACAGCGACTAGTTTAAAGACGCACTTTTTGATTGCCTTTCACGCCGTCAAGGCTGCTTCGCCCCAGAGGCTGGGGTCGTCCATGACGGGAAATTCGGGTCCAAGCGTCAATGTTTGCCAGCCCAACTCGCGATCGATTGCCGCATAGTAAATTCCCATGCGCGGTTGGCCGACTGGGTCAAATCCGGTCAACGCATCGCTGGGAACCCACCCCGATAGCTCGTATCCGTCATGGCGTGGTGCGGCGGCAACTTTCAGCTGGCCTGCGGCAATGGGCTTGGGCTCGCTCCTGGCTCGGTTGATGGCAACATGAGCTACGACCGGTCGCTCACGATTGGCACCCCCGCCAGAAGGCATCCACATGAATCGATGGCAATACTGAGTCGCCCGGTGAATACCAGGGCTGCATCGCGTATCGACCCAAAGATGGAATCCATCGCTGTCTTCCGGACGCGTCTCCCGACACCATGGCAACTGTCGCTTCCCGGCAACCAGCACATGGATGGCAATCCCCGTTTCATTCCAGGCGACTCGGACGTCTGCGAAAACCGGTCGATCAGCCAGTGCACCGAAAGAGGGTATTCTGCACGATTCGGGTAGTTTCAGCCCTTTGTCGGACCATTTCCAGGCATGCTTTCGCAGCGTCACTTCGAATCGGAACAGGATCGTGGGATCGATCAACATAGCGGTGGGCAATTTGTCAGGTCCGAGCGTATCGGTTTAAATCCATCAGCGGCCAATGATGACGACACTACCATCGCTGGCACGCGGATTGAATGACCCTTGTTAGACAGCGGACGCTAGAATCACTCTTTCGTTCAGCCAGCGGCGATCATTGGATCGACGTTGGCAGCAGAAGTTTTAACGACTTGAGCCCGGCCCGGGCGAAGCGGTTATGAGCAACGGAGTCAAACTCGCAGCGTCCCGACCAGGACGATTGCACCGTAAGTCATTCAGTCCAGTGTTGTTGTTGCCAAAACGGGTGACAAGATCGAATCGCTTTCGCGCACTCTAGCCGATTCGGCGCAAGCCGCGGCTCAAATCTCAGCTGCGGCCAGTCAGCAGGCTGCCGGAGCGGGCAACTGAACGACGGGATTTGTAACATCGATACCGTTTCACGCGAAAACTCAGAACGGGTAGCGATCAAAAGTTAGACGCAGGAGCAATCACTGGGATCCATTGACTCTCCTTTTTGCCGACTTTGATTGCAACAGCTCGTCAATCTTTTTTCTGGCCGCTCCTCTGGCCGCATCTTCGTTTTTCGGGAAGCCGATTTGATTGATGTCAAATGACAAGATCGGATGGTCGGCATTCTTTGGAAAGCCAAATTCAGTCAATTCGACGTTGTACAGGCGGGCGATCGTCGCCATGGCAACATCACTGACAGTCGTTGTCGCTTCCTGGCCACGAACAAATCCTTGCTCGACAACCGTGCGATCGTCATTCAGCAACGGCAATACAGTATCGATCTGGCCTCGGCCACCAAATCGCGAAATCGCTTGCAGCGCGGTCGCCATGGTTGCGGGGTCTGTTGAGTCGGCGATGGTTTGAACGGCTAAGCCGACACCGATCTCCAAGCTCCATTGCATCGTCAACAGCAACACTTCCTCTCGGTTTTCCATCCGGCTGCGCACGATCCATTGGCTCAACAGAACACCGAAGGGTCCCGACAGTTGTGCATCATTGCGGATTTTTGTGCCTGGTTCTTTTCGCAAAATATCCAGAGTTAATTCTTCGAAACCCTTGGAAACAGGGACGTTGCGATCGATGATCGTCAAAACCAATGCAAACGCATCGGCTTGCGAGGGCATTGTCAATTGGTTGAACATCTTGTTCTGGATACCTGCGATCGTCGTCTCCAGCGCAAGAACCCGGTCACGTGCTGTTTGTTGTGGTTCCAAAGACGCAACGATCTGCGGATGCTCGTTTACCAACTGGATGTACATCTCGCGAATCGCCAGATTGTCTCCGAGTATTTGCCGCGCGACGGGCCAGCCGGGAAAATCTGCCTGACCGCCAGCAAGGAAAGTATCGATCTTTCCTGCCATATCTCCTTCAGTCACTTGCTTGATGATTCTTGACGCCCGTAGCGTGACTTCGGGGTCCTCCGATTGGGCAGCCAGTTCTCGCAGGATCGGTATCGCTTCGGTTCCCATTTCGACCAGACGGTCGCCGGCCCGCTCGCGAACAGCGAATTCGCCAGCCCCGAGGTTCTGGAACAACTCTTCAATTTCAGCTTCGCGAGGGGGATCGGCATGGATTAGCTGAGGCGTCAGCAGCAGAAGCAGGATCGAGAATACGGTCTTTCGGGGGCGGATTGGCATAGTGGGCCAAAGACAGGCAAGGTTCAGCGGGAGTACACCACAGATTCTAGCCCTCTTTGCCCGGCAACCGAACCCGAAGTTAAGCTCTAGGGTCCAGTCAAAAGATGCGGCTGATGCCGGAACCCCGCCCCGGGTTTGGACATCATGCCGTTGGTTATCGCAAAAACGGTTGCCCAATCGTGCTTTCGCAGGTAACCTTGGTAAACAGACGCTGGTGATACGTTTCATCATTTTCACGCGTCCCGATTAGGGATTTGCGGCCGATTGCAGCCTTTAACTGCTAAAGAGCCATGCCATTACAAATGACAATTGATTCTGACACGCCCGAGGTTGGGCGTTCTTCGGATACTCAAAAATCCGAAAAGCAAACCGATATCTCCACTCTCGGTTTATCCACTCAGTGTGTCCATGCTGGTGATTCCGGTCAGCAAAAAGCGGAAGGCGCTGTCGCGTCGCCGATCTTTACTGCGTCTACCTACTCGTTCGAATCCACCGAGTCGCTGTTGCGGTTCGTCGAAGGTAAGGAACAGCGCGAAGAATACGGGCGATACGGCAGCCCCAATGAACGGTTGGTGGAAGCCAAATTGGCGACGCTTGATGGAGCCGAAGACGCGGTTCTGTACAGCTCTGGCATGGCGGCCATCGTTGGCTTGCTGATGACCAAATTGAACTCGGGCGACGAAATTGTCTTCTTCGATCAGTGCTATCACCGTAGTCGCGAATTCTGTGCGAAGCACCTTTCCCGTTTCGGCGTGGTGACTCGCCAAGTCCCTACCGGTGACTATACGGCTATGGAAGACGCGATCACGCCCAACACCAAGATGTTGGTCAGCGAATCGCCGACCAATCCACATTTAAGCGTCGTTGATCTCGAAAAATTTGTTGCTTTGGGAAAAGCCAACGAAGTCGAGACCCTGATCGACGCGACTTTGGCGACTCCGTTTAATCTGAAACCGATTGATTACGGAGTTGACTACGTATTGCATTCTGCAACGAAGTATTTGGGAGGCCACAACGATCTGCTAGCCGGAGTGCTGTGCGGTAGCACCGAGGCGTTAGCACCAGTCCGCGGACTGCGCGGGATCTTGGGCAGCGTAAATTCGTCACACAATATGTATTTATTGGAACGCGGATTGAAAACGTTCGAACTGCGGATGCAGCGACATAACGAAAATGGTCAACGGATCGCGGAGTTCCTGGATGCGCATCCCAGAGTTGATCGAGTCTACTATCCCGGATTGAAATCACATCCGACGCACGAAATCGCGGAATCGCAGATGCGTGGCTTTGGCGGTTTGGTCACCTTCACCGTCAAAGACGCCGACTGGAAAGAGACTTCCCGAATTGTTGATGCCGCGAGAATTCCAAAGATCGCACCGAGTCTTGGTGGCGTTGAATCCTTGATCGAGCAACCATTGGTGATGAGCTACTACCAGTGCACGCCGGCGGAACGCGAGGCCTTTGGCATCGCCGACAACATGATTCGCATGTCATGTGGAATCGAGTCGAACGGAAGACCTGGTCGCTGATCTCAAACAAGCGCTCGAAGCCAATTAAGTCCGGCACTTTGGCACTGCTCCAAGCTGAAGGGCGTGCAGTCTGTGTCACCCTCCGTCGGGCATTGGTGTCTACACTAATCGGAAACATTACAATTCACCCTCTTTCGGGCATTGGTTTCTACACATCTCATTTCACCCTCCTTGGGAGGGTCGTGCAGTTCATTTTCACCCTCCCTCGGGAGGGTCGGACGGGCAAACGGCCGGGGAGGGGCTGACTTGGAAAACCCCTCTCTTCGCTTAGGCTCGACGCTCACATTGAGCATTGGTTTCTACACAAGTTTTTTAATTTCTCCGATTGGTGCAGATGCCAATGCACAGTGGGAGAGTGATGAAAATGTCTGGTAAACGTCAAGCATCAACGGCACGACCACTCCGCGTTGGAGGTGCCAGAAACAATCTCGGAATATCACACCCATGAATAAAGACTCCTTCCGCACACGATCGATTCATGTCGGAAACGAGATTGATCCGGCAACTGGTGCTGTTGTGCCGCCGATTCACTTTGCAAGTACGTTCCGACAACCCGGAGCGGGCGAGTGGGGCCAGTTTGACTATTCACGCAGCGGCAATCCAACTCGTACCAATCTGCAAAACACCTTGGCGTCGCTAGAAGGTGGATGTGGGGCTCTGGCGTTCTCGTCCGGTATGGCTGCGATCCACTGTGTCACCATGATGTTGAAATCAGGCGATCATGTAGTCGCCGGAAGCGACTTGTACGGTGGCGCGTACCGACTGTTGCATAAGATTTGCAATCGGGCGGGGATCGAGGTGACGCTTGTTGATATGGTTGACCCTGTTGCCGTGGAAGCAGCCTTCACGGGGCAGACGAAGTTGGTTTGGGCCGAAACGATCGGCAATCCGCGGTTGACGGTACCCGATTTGCCCACTTTGGCGGGCATCGCCCATTCGCATGATGCAAAAATTGGGGTCAACAACACTTTTGGTTCTCCCGCTTTGCTGCGCCCGTTGGAACATGGCATCGATATCGTGATGCACTCTGCTACCAAGTACCTGGGCGGGCACAGTGATTGCCTGGGCGGAACGCTGGCCGTTACCAATCAAGAACTGTTCGACGAGCTTTACTTCATTCAAAACGCAACCGGAGCTGTGTTGGATCCGATGAGTTGCTTTTTGGTCGCCCGTGGATTGAAGACACTCGATCTTCGAATTCGCCAACAGTCGCAGACGGCATTGGAAATCGCCAAATGGTTGCAGGGGCACCCACGAGTCAAAGAGGTGCTTTATCCGGGACTGGCTTCGCACCCTCAACACTCACTCGCGTCAAAACTGTTGGACGGCGGATATGGAGCGATGGTGACCTTCGAACTGGACGCATCGATTGCAGATACAGCCAAGGCCTGCGAAGCAACAAGGCTGTTCCACCTGGCTGTTTCACTTGGCGCCGTCGAATCGTTGATTGAGCAACCAGCTACGATGTCGCACGCCAGTTATGATGCCGTCGACCGAGCCAGGTTTGGGATTAGCGACGGGTTGATCCGATTGTCCGTCGGTTTGGAGTCTTTTGAAGATCTGCGAGCTGACTTGGAACAAGCGATCGGTTAGGATCCGCCCACAAGGTCGTTAGACCGACGCTACAAAAGAGCGACACTAGGTCGTTCTGACCGGCTGACCTCGCAGCAGGGTCTGAGTGATCCATCGATCGTCCCAAGAGAACATCAGGTTCGACAACGGTTCGGCAGGCGATTCCAGCCACGGTAGATCAGGCTCGATCACAACCAAGTCCGCTGGTACACCAACGGACAAACGTCCGGCGTCTTTCCAGCCCAGTGAATCGGCGTTACCGGCGGTGATGGCGTACCAGGCAGTCGGCGCGTCGGGAATTTCGTCGCCGATGATCGCCGCCGCTTCGATCATCGCCCTGGCAACTCGGACCATGCTGCGTTCATAGCCCGCGCCAATGTCACTTCCGATCGCAAGCAACACGTCGTCTCGCGTCATTGCAGACCAATTCATGGTCCCACTGCGCAGAAACGAATTTGCCGTCGGGCAGTGTGCGACGACCGCGCCGCGCTTGGGCCATCATCGATCGATCGATGCCATCCATGTGTATGCCGTGTCCATAGACAGCCCTTTCGTTAAGCAATCCGGACTCTTGGTAGACTTCGACATACGATCGGCCGTCAAACAGATCGCTAACGACTTGGCATTCTCTAACAGTTTCGGCGACGTGCGATTGAATCTTTGCGTTCTGTTCCCACGACAGCACGCCAGCACCTTGCAACAGTTCTTCCGTGCAAGAGACGGCAAAACGTGGCGTCACGGCTGCGGCCATACGACCGGTCGATGGGAATGATTCACACAGGGTGTCCGCTTCGTCAAGCAACTGAGCTGGTTCGCGACAGAGTTCATCGGGCGCTTCGCGATCCATCAGTACCTGGCCGATGACACCGCGCACACCGATCTCAGTCGCCGTCTGCAAAGCAGCCTTGGCCGCTTGATGATGAACTGTCGCGTAAGCGCAAATCGCAGTCGTCCCTTTGCCAAGCAATTGATCAAGCACGCGAAGTGTCATCGCTCTGGCAAAATCAGTGTCCTGCCACATCGCTTCCGCCGGAAATGTGAATCGTTCCAGCCAATTCAACAGCGGAACGCCATGCGCTCCAATCATGTCAAACTGGGGCAGGTGCAAATGGGCGTCAATGAATCCTGGTGCGATCAAGGCGTTGGGTCCGCCCAGATCGGGATGATTTGGGACTTCGCCTTCGATGACCTCAGTGATCTGTTCGCCATCAATGCGAACGAATCCAGGAGCCAAGCGACTTCGACCCTGTCCATCGTCTAACAATAGTTGTCCGGCTGCAATCATCATGTGACGAATCTTTGTCGCTACCGTCGCCAGACGGTGGGTAGTATTGCCCTACCGATATCGATGGACGGCGCTCTGGCGAACGCAGCTAGGGACAAATGATCGAAAGGTGATATATTAGCCGGATGGAAATTTTCGCCAACCTGATCGACATTCCTGCTCGCGATACTTATCCCGCCAGGATCACGATCAGAGAGGGCCACATTTCAGAGATTCGGCCACTTCAGCACGACACCCCTGCGGATATTCTGCCATCTGTCTTGCCGGGATTCGTTGATGCTCATGTCCATATTGAATCGTCGATGCTGGTGCCCAGCGAATTTGCGCGGCTGGCCGTCCGCCATGGTACCGTCGCAACCGTAAGCGACCCGCACGAAATCGCCAATGTCATGGGCGTCGAGGGTGTCGACTTTATGATTGACGACGCCAGCAAAGTTCCGTTGAAAGTCTTCTTTGGTGCGCCCAGTTGTGTTCCGGCAACCTCGTTTGAATCAGCCGGTGCCGCGATCGATAGCCAGGAAATTGCGCAGCTCATGGCTCGTGACGACATTTACTACCTGGCTGAAATGATGAATTACCCCGGAGTGATTTCCGGCGATCCAGAAGTGGCCAGGAAGCTTGCCGCAGCGAAGCAAGTCGGCAAGCCAATTGATGGACACGCGCCTGGTCTGGCTGGTCAACATGCAATTGAATACGCACTCGCCGGGATCACGACCGACCACGAATGCACGACACTTGCGGAAGCCGAGCATAAGTTGGCGAACGGAATGAAGATTCAAATTCGTGAGGGAAGCGCCGCAAAGAACTTTGACGCCCTTTATCCGCTGATTGATCGATATTCCGATTCGGTCATGTTTTGTAGCGACGACAAGCATCCCGACGATCTGGCCGAATCGCATATCAATGCGCTGGTTGCACGGGCCATCGCTGCCGGATGTGATCGATACAACGTATTGCGAGCCGCCTGTGTCAACCCAGTCGATCATTATCGATTACCCGTCGGTCAGCTCAAGCCTGGCGACCCAGCCGATTTCATTGTTGTCCAAGATTTCAAGGATTGGACCGTCGATAAAGTCTATATCGATGGCGAGTTGGTAGCCGATGCCGGTGAATCACTCATGGGGACCGTATCGACACCGGTAATCAATAAATTTGGTTGTCAGCCTAAGGAAGCAGTCGATTTCGTCTTGCCACGGAAGGATGCACAAACAAGGGCCATTGAAGCGATCGATGGTTCGTTGGTTACCAACTCGGTAGTGGTTAACCCGGCGAAGGATTCTGATCTCGCCACCTTGGTCGTCGTCAATCGATACCGTGACGCGCCCGTTGCAAAGTGCTTGATCCGCGGTTTTGGGATTCGAGCGGGGAGCGATCGCTTCTTGTGTCGGCCACGATTCCCACAACATTCTGGCCGTGGGAGCTGACGAATTCGAAATCTGTAGCGTCGTCAACCGAGTCATTCAGAATCGCGGGGGAATAGCGGCGGGTCTCGGCGACGATCAGTTGTGTTTGCCATTGCCGGTGGCCGGAATCATGACGACCGCTGATGGCGATGCCGTTGCCAGGGAATACCAGCAGATCGACCGATTCGCGAAATCTCAGCTTGGGATCACATTGACGGCTCCATTCATGACACTTTCGTTCATGGCCCTGCTTGTGATACCATCACTCAAGTTAAGCGATCAAGGATTGTTCGACGCCGCAGTCGTTTCAGTTCGTCAGCTAACCTTGCTTTCGGCTCATTCTCCAGCAGGTGCAGTCGCCCGCTTTCCTTCGCCCGCCCCTTTCGTCTAGTGGCCCAGGACGCTGGACTCTCAGTCCAGAAACAGTAGTTCGAATCTGCTAAGGGGTATCTTGTCATGCGTATGAGCTGAAGCCGATCGATCGACAGCGAGTCGCCGTCCGCTGATTGCCAAGCCGCTCGCCGCCAAAAGTCGCGGGTGTCCCGCTGTCGCCCGCCAGCTGGGTGACTGGTTGGTGCCTCCGCTCATTGGGCCGCAATCACCAAGGGTAGCTTTCGGTCTGCAGTCCACGCCCCGGAACTGTCGTCGCTCGGTGGATAGCGATATAACGGTAGGGCGGTTCTCAGGGAAGGTATTGCTAAAGCAAATCGAGAGTTCATGGCGACCGACCAGAACATTATTGATGCAGCCAGGGTGATTCGTCAGGGCGGGCTGGTGGCGTTTCCGACCGAGACAGTCTATGGATTGGGAGCAAATGCATTGGACGCGGCGGCGGTTGCTGGCATCTTTGCAGTCAAAGGTCGGCCGCGGTTTGACCCTCTGATCGTGCATCTTGCTGAGCCCGAATGGTTGACGGACGTGGCAAAGTCCGTTCCTGCGCTGGCGATGCGTTTGATCGAAGAGTTTTGGCCGGGACCGCTCTCTTTGGTGTTAGACAAACAGGCGGTGGTCCCTGATATTGTCACCGCCGGATTGTCGAGCGTCGCGGTCCGATGCCCGGCTCATGTGGTGGCTCGGAAATTGATCCAAGCTGCTGGTGTTCCCGTGGCCGCCCCGAGCGCGAATCGGTTTGGAGCCGTTAGCCCGACGACAGCCGAGCACGTCATCGAGCAATTCGGAGCTCAAGTGCCCATCGTGCTGGACGATGGGCCTTGCCGGATTGGAGTCGAATCGACCGTTGTTTCATTCGTAGATTCGCCTCGATGGTTGCCCGACATTACTGCGCCCGGTGGAATCACTCTGGAACAGATCGAGTCCATCGCGGGGACCGTCAAGATTCACACGCACGAAGAGTCGCGACCTGCGTCGCCCGGCCAACTACTTCGTCATTATTCGCCGACGACTCGACTCGTGCTGACAACGGATGAATTACCTGCCGACGAAATAGCGGGCAACAGACGAGTAGGGTTGCTGAGTTTCCAGCGGCCGATTTCTGCCGCCGGTTTTTGCGCGACCGAAACGCTTTCCGAGCAGGGATGTCTTCGCGAAGCGGCCGTGAATCTCTTTGCCGCGCTGCGACGTCTCGATGCGCTTGGTTTGGACTACATTGTCGCTCGTCCGGTACCCGAAACCGATCTGGGGCACGCCATCATGGACCGCTTGCGCCGCGCGGCGGCGCAATGATGTCGTGGACTTCCCCAAACAAAAACATCGAACGCATCACTTGCAAAATCCGTTGATCGCCTTCGATCAGTCGCAAACCCGATAGACAGGATTGACCGCATGGATCGAGTTGCCCTCTTTGTGGACGTACAAAACGTCTATTACACCGTCAAACAGATCCACGGCTGTCACTTTGATTATCGGGTGTTCTGGGATCAGGCGACGGCAAGGCGCGAGGTGGTAGCCGCTTTCGCCTACGCAATCGATCGCGGAGACCCGAAACAGATGCAGTTCCAGCAAATCCTTCAATCAATCGGATTCGAGGTGAAGCTCAAGCCGTTCATTCAGAGAAACGATGGTTCAGCGAAGGGTGACTGGGACGTCGGCATCACCATTGACATGCTAGAACTAGCGAATGAAATTGACGTGGCCGTGTTGGCGTCAGGGGACGGTGACTTCGACCTCGTCGTCAGTAAACTTCGCGAAACGTATGACGTGCAGGTCGAAGTTTACGGTGAAAGAAAACTCACTGCGGAATCTCTGATCCAGGCAGCGAACCGGTTCGTTCCTATTGAAGGACGACTCTTGATGAAATGATCGCGCAGTGGACGACTTAAGAATTCAGGTCATGGCGCGAGACGCTTACGTTCCCAACCTTCATGCTCGTCCTGTTCGTAGCAAATACGATCGTGTAGGCGATTTGGACGTCCTTGCCAGAATTCGAAACGTGTCGGTTGAATGCGGTACCCACCCCAGAACTTTGGAAGCGGAACTTCTCCCGAGGCAAAACGCGCTTTCGTTTCCTGCATTTTGGCTTCCAAGATCGATCGTGATGAGACGATTTCGCTTTGCTGGGAAACCCATGCGCCCAGACGACTGCCACGTGGTCGGGTTACGAAATACCTCAGCGATTCTGCGGTGCTGACCTGCTTGGCTGTTCCGCCGATTTCAACCTGCCGCTGTAAAGGCAGCCATTGAAGAAGGATCGATACACGCGAGTTTTGCGCGATCTGCCGCGCTTTGCGGCTTTCGTGATTTGTAAAGAAAACGAAACCGCTCGTATCGAAGTACTTAAGCAGCACCGTTCGTTGCGTTGGTTGACCATTCGAATCGGCGGTCGCCAAAACCATCGCGTTGGGTTCCAGCAATTCAGCCTTTGTCGCTTGCTGATACCATCGCTCAAACTGCGTGAACGGGCACCGATCTACGTCGTCGATGTCGAGCGATTGAAGCGAATATTCGAGTCGAAGATGTGATAGATCCATTAGCGCGTTTTTAGAACATAGGTGGGCCAGGGCAGGTCTTTAGGATTCGTCTCGGAACAGGGAGAGCACCAAGGCCAGCATTCGTATCGAGTCCAGGGCAACCTCAGGTGCCCCGGTTTGGACAGTCACCATGCGAAACGGCGAATTCCGATTGTTGTTACTCAACCGGAGTTACGGACAGATTTACTTGCCCCGAACCGTCATTCATGCAGGTGTTAACCGCCGTGAACTGAGGACTACTGATTGAGCTTATCGATGACTTCCGTCTGGCGTCGCTTGCCACCTTTTTGCTTCGATTCGCCAGGCGGGTTCTTCATCGTAAATCGATGATCTTCGACAAGTTTCAAGAGATCAAACGAGCTGATGATTCCCACCACCTTTTTCTCGTGTGTCACCACCACATGATGGATTTTGTGATTCCGCATGATGCGAGCCGCCAGCGAAACATCGCTGTATTGCGGGACCGTGTAGACTTTCTCAGACATGAAGTCCGAAACTGGGACATCGTCGGCGCGATCATGCAGCAGATCACTCGCAGTGACGATCCCCAGTGGCTCTCCATCGGTGTCAACAACGGGCAAGCAACTGGCGTTGTGATCTCGTAAGACTTTTTTAACATGGATCATCGTTTGGTGACGCGTTGTCGTCATCACCGGCGAAACCATCAGATCGGCAACTGTAACGTTCATTTATTTCTCGGATGTGAGGGGCGGATCAAAAGTGGGGCTATTCGCCACGGGCTGATCGTCAATAGAGATTCAAATCGCCGCGACTCGATCAATTGTGCCGAAGAGGGTCTCCCGCTTCCACCGTTTCGGTGCGCGTTCGGTCGATTTTGTCGCAAAAGGACGCAACCTTCGATTGCACGCCGCTGCCGGTTGAGTCGGTGGCTAGTTTCCTGGCAACGTGGTGTGCTGGAAAGAACAAAATTGCAAATGCGATGGGCGTTCCATGCTTTGAAGCAACGAGTCGGCGCGCACCGAGAACTGACTGGGCTTCTACCATTAACAAAGATTTGCAGTACCGCATTCCGCCGGCTGGCCAGATTCTTGGTAACCCGCAGCGTCTGTGTCGGAGGTGCGAGACCAAGACGACACGGTTTGGACCAGCCGTTTACAAGCAAGGGCAACCGGCGTGCCCTTTCCGACAGTAACCTGAGCATGCACCCCGCAATTGATGCACGACTCACGATAACCCGCTGCGCACCCGCTGTTGTTCGCGAAGTACGTAATCGACCAAGTCACCCGCGATATCCTCCAGCAAGTGAACCGCTTCGCGGCCGACCGGTTCGACAAGGTATACCAGTCGCAGCATGTCGCCTCGCGTCGAAAAGTGGGGGGCGATGCCCAGGAAGCCGAACCCGTCCGATTCCAGTTGTTCCGCTACAGTTGCCGACGCGGGATCGGCGACGGGCAGATCGACGTACACCACTTCCTGATGGCCTCGCTCGACGAGATCACGTCGCGTTTGACGTATGAGTTGTACTGTGTTCTCTCCAATCGAGTCCGCAGAGACGTTCGCCCTGGCGGCGCCGGTGTCGACCTTGACTGCAAGCGTGCCGTGACCCGATGGCGGTAGTCCATCGCGGAACTCGATCGGGCACTGCAGCCGTTGGTAAATATCGCTGATCATGGCTCGGTGCCGCTTTGGCACATGGACCACTCTCGCAGTTGGAGACTTGAACCAATGAAAAAACAGCAGGCAGGTCACCCGCTGAAGCTGCTGTTGTCGCTGGTCGAAGTGCTCCTTCTTTGGGGCAATGGCCAAGTCAACGGCCGTGAGCTGGCCGCCGTGGGCCGCATTCGATTTCTGTGTGAACGTGTGCACCGTGACAGCGTCGGCAAACCATCCGATCAAGTCCAAATTTCGCCTCTTCCAGAGCTTTTTCCTTCATGCGATCAAGCAGGCCGCGTCCACGATGAGCCGGGGCGACGACGGCTTGCCCTCCTTCCGCCACAGGCCCCTCTTGATTGCGTTCCAGCGCGTAGTGGCCGGCGACGTTGCCATCTTCTCCGACCGCAACGTACGAAAGCACGATCCCCCGTTCATTCTGTGCCGCGACGCGGTCCGGGTAGTAGACATCCTCGTTGAAATAGGTGTTGCCATAGGTCCGATACATCAACTGCGAAACCTGCTCGGACTCATCGGCCCGCATCCGACGGATCGTGTACGACTGCTTTGGTGCCAGCGGCACAGGGTCAGAAAACCGTTCGATTCGCTCGGCGCCGGCCACGTCGGCTATATGCGAATCGTGCAGCCATTTGATCACCTGTAACGCCTTGCCTTCGGGGCCAAATGTCAGCCAATGCAACTCGTCGGCTACATCCGCGGCGAGAGTTCCAAATCGATCGATCATGGTCGGATCGGTTGGTTGCAACTGTCGCTCCATCAAGTGAACATCCTTCGGAATTCCAAAATCGCGAACGCGAATCTCCAGCTTGCCGTGTTGCTCTTGAATTGACAGCTTGATCAACCCCTGATCGCCAGCAGGATAAGCATTCACGATAGCCTCCGTGACCGCCGCAATGATGAACGTTTCCAGTTTTTCGGCGGTGTCCGAAGGCAGCGGAAATTGCTGCAGCGTCGCCTTCATGAAGGCATGGATGCTCGGCAGATGGCTTTGATCATTGTCGAACGTCAGTTCTGTTTGCATACGTACTTCTGCTTGTTGAAGCGTTGATTGGTCGGACGATTCCGGCTTGTTCGCCAGCGGTCATCCCGGCCCGGCGGTGCTACTAGCAGCAATTTGTTCTTCCGCCATCCTCAGCAGCGTCACACGATCAACTTTCCCCGTGGCATTCAACGGCATTTCGGCCAGAAATACAATTTCCTCTGGCGCTTTGTAACCGACGCGATCGCGGGCGAAGCGGATCAAATCTGTGCTGGAAGGCTGCGTTGAGTCGCCTCTCAGCGTCACGTAGGCACGCACATTCTCGCCGTGAACGAGATCATGAATGCCAATCACACCGGCTTCTGCAATCGATGGGTGCTCCGTCAACGCTTCCTCTACCTCTTGGGGACAGATGTTCGAACCGTCGTGGATGATGATCTGCTTCTTACGCCCGCAAAACCATAAGTATTCGTCGTCATCGGCCGTCATCATGTCGCCCGTGTCCAGCCAGCCGTTGACAATCGTTTCTGCAGTCGCTTTCGGGTTTTCCCAGTATCCGACCATATTGGCGTCGGAGCGCATCCATAGTCGCCCGGGTGTTCCGGCTGGAACTTCGACGCCCGCATCATCACGCAGCGACATCTCGTAACCTGGACAGACTTTGCCGATCGAGCCCAGTCGGTTTTCGCCTGCTAGCGGATTGATTGTGGAAAGGCCGAACTCCGTCATCCCATAGCTTTCGTCGATCGGAAATCCGGCGATCGCGGTAAATTCGCGTTCGAGTTCCGCGGAAACCTTGTCGCCACCAGAGGAACAGAGCCGAATCGAAGCAAAGTCGCCCGAGGTTGCGTCATGGTCACGGACCAGGGCGATCAAGGCGGCCGGCAGCATCCATAGCACGGTGGGTCGGAACTCTCGCAACAGCGGCAAGATTTCAGGGCCTTCACTACCGCGCGGGATCAACAAGCGTCCCCCCACCGTGAGCGTGGCGACTCCAAACAGCGAACCGGCAATATGCGACAATGAAGCCCCCGGCAGGAGCGTGTCGGCGTCCGTCAGCGCCATCCCGTTGATCGAGCCGGCCATCATCCCGCAAAACGTTCGCCGCGTGTGCGTTACGCCTTTGGGCTTACCCGTGCTTCCGGACGTGAAATAGATGAACGTGGTCGCGTCAGGATCGGGCGTCGGAAAGCTTTCAGCAGGTTGCGGTTGTTCGACCAACTCTTCGTAGTGCGGTCCGGCCCCGTCATCGGCTTTGTAGCGAACAACACCTAGCGACAAATGATTTCCGAGCTTGCTGGTGGCGACGTCCTGGTCACGTTCGGCATGATGCAGCAGCAACGATGCGCCACTAACTTCCAAGGCATGATCGATTTCCGGAGCCATGTATCGATAGTTCAGCGGCGTTGCCACCAAACCGGCCTTCAGACAGGCCAGATAATGAATGATCAGCGCCGGCCGATTCGGCATCAACGATGCGACCCGGTCGCCGGGTTTCAAACCAAGTCGCAGATACTGGGCTGCCAGTCGATTGCTGATCTCAGCGAGTTGTCGCCAGCTCAGCTGTGTCTTCGCGGAAGCCAGGGCAACTGAGTCGGGTTTCGTCTTGAGACCCCGCTCCAATGGATCGAAGGTTGGATCGAATTTGACCAGTACCAGTTCGGTGTCAGGCATCATGTTCTCCGGAAAGAAACTCGGTGGTAAACGCACGGAGCAAACGACGCTCTTTATCATAGTGTTTACTGCCGTCACACAAACGTGAAGCTCTGATGCAAAACTCGAGTCGATCATGTTTGTGGTCTTTGGAATTCGTGCGAATCCCAAAACTGGCCACGGACTGTCTCTTGACTTCCGAGATGTGTCTGGCTCGCAATAAACGGTTATTGGGTGACAGGAAGTCGTTGGTCAATCAACTCGGCGGGAACGTCTTTCAGTATTGAGTCAAGTATCGGCTGCAGACGCTTACGCTGCGTTTCCGCCTCTGGTCCAGTGACAGGCGATTTCTCCAACCAATCGTTTGGAACGTTCAACAGTGAACCGTCGGCGTACAGTTTCCAATCCGCGTCGGGTTGTAAAGTGTCGCCGTCTCGATGTGCCGGAACTTGCGCCGGACGACAAACCCGATGTAGTTTCTGTGGTTACTATTCTGCGGCGGAAGTCTCTACACACTCCCAAAATCCATCCAATTGCATGTTGGCAGCGGCCAAGGACGCGGGTCGCAGCTGACGACAACCAGTGGGCCACGCAGCTCGGCGACCAGCTGTTGGCAATCCATGTAGATAACTCGGAAGCGAAACAAATTAAGGTGGATGCCTTAACCAACTTGGCTCGCAATATGGTCAATGCCACGGCAAGGAACTACTACCTAACCGTCGCTCGCGAACTGCGTGAAGAGTTGAAAACAGAATGACATCACTGAGCTGAGAAAGCCTCGAAAGTTCATTGGAATTCTGCCTCGCAATGAGACTCCGAGGTAGGGAATTACGACAAGCTCCCAGATGTCGCATCCATCGTCCGCATCATATCGGTTTCGGCGGATCGGAAGATTTCAAGGGAGCGGAACTGACCTTTAGCAGAGCCGCGTTTCGGTCACTCATCTCGCGGCAGTCGCATCTTCTGCTGAGTCGAATGAACTAGCGTAGGTCGTTTCGGTCAGACACCAACGTGATAATGCACGCCAGAAAGCGTTCCTCAAACGGCGTAGTGCCAGCAACGACTGTTAAGCGGCCCTTACTCACCGCACGATATCTGGCCAAACGCGTGGAAAAGCTCGCAATCGCTGGCAAGATCAGGATAAAAGAGGAATTTAGATCGCGATCACTGATCATGGTTGTCCAATCCGTACACGTATCGAACTCGATTCCGCTACAATTTAGCTGACTACCTCATTCCCTTCTTCCTTCTGAGCGAGAACAACATGGCAAAGGTCGATCAATCCGCCCCGAAGAAAGAGGAATCCTTGGAATCAGCGAACCACACGGAAAAGATCAAGTCCCAGGTGTTGGAGAAAATCGGCAGGCCGCCTCGCCTGCATCGCGTTGAGGTGTGTCAACACCACGACGGCAACTACCGGGTCAATATTTGGGAGCGACACGAGCCACTGGGGGACTACACCTCATCCGTTTGTGTCCAAATTCGCTCGTCCTATTATTTGAAGGTATCGGATACGGGTGAGATCCTTCGCAGCAACCCGCCGCTGACCAAGCTCCGTTTCTCTGCCTGAACTTGCCCTTGCATTTTGATTAGCTGGTTACGCCGAGCCTGCTCGCGGTGTGCGTCGATCGGCCGCTTCAAGGTTTCCGACAGCTGCGTTGCGTCCGCTTGTTGTACCATCGAGTCATCGATGGCATTAATGCGCTACATCACCCGCAGTGGCTGAGCGTACCTAGAATCAGGAGATGTCATGACCTAGTGAACTCAGGCATTGTGAAATCAGGCATTCGGCAGCAAGATGCGAACGCTGATCAAAGATCCACGAGTTTGCGCGCCCCCAAGACTGGGCGCTTTGTGCCTCTATCGGAGCCACACATTGATTGGACCGAAGAGACCGCCCACGGCCACAGATGTCAGTCCTGTTGCAGCGGGTCTTGCGACCTGTCGCCAGCGAGATTGGTTAACCAAAATTTGCGATGCCGTTCCATGAGAGATTCGATGCCGATGGAATCACAATTCACACTGTCAAAGCAATTCGTTGAGCTGCGAGGGTTTTTTAGCAGACTTTACTACGCACTCAGCCCGTTGTCCGCGGGCATTATTCTGGACGTTCTCGACCTCGCGACGTTTGGTCCGGTCGGCATCGTTTTCGGTGTGTTGGTAGGTGGATACGCAGGATGGATTCTTGGAGAGCGTGAAGGCTTCGCTCAAAGTATTCGAATTGCTTTCGCCATTTGTGCAGCCGCCTACATGACCATCCCCTTTACCGAGCCATTTCCCGCCGCAACGATGCTCATTTTCATCGCGCGGTTCTTGGCCGGTCCACCCTCAGCGGCGATTCCTCATCCGCCCACCGCTTCGACTGATTACGCAAACACGACATCGCACTGATGGTGCACAACTTGCTAGCCCATTTTGCACTTCAGCAAAATCAACGGTCCGATAATGGCATGGGCAAACGCTGGTTCAAAGCAGGGCGGCTTCGCCACGGTAGTCCCTTGCGTTTGGTGTTCGATGGCGATTTGCTGCTGCGTTGGTGGCGAGTCATTTCATCGTGCTGTGCGAATCCGCCCAGAATGTGCCAATGCTCGCGCTTGAGCTCGAGCCTCGTAGTCGCAGCGAGGTCTTTTGCCGTCCGGTACAGCCATTGCTTTCAGGGTAGACTGGGGTGAGACGTCAAAGCAATTGGGGGTTTGTGGTATGGCAACCAAGTTGACACAGTTATCGGACTGTCGTTTGGGAATGCTTGTTTGGACAATCATTCTCGTGTCCAGTACTTCTTTCGCCGATGACCCGACATCGACAGAGAAGGTTCAATTGAGGTGGAAGTTTGCGAATGGGCAAACGATTTACTACGCGCAACGCGAAGAGTATGGCGCCCGCGAGACTGTCGACGGCGAGGTCCGTGAAACTACCGAGCGTCGCACACTTCTTTACAGCTGGGAGGTCGTTGTTGAGGGCGAAGTGTCGGCAATTGGTGTTAGCTTCGAGAGAGTCAAACGCGAATCGATCACACCGGAACGAACGATCACGACGGACACGTACATGCCGTTAGGCGCAATGGACTTGGATCCTGAGGCAAAACTCATTCAAGACGATATCTATCGTTTCGTACAATCGCATTTCTTGTTTTATGCAACACCGGACGGTGCCACGGTTTTTCCGGAAGAAGTTGCGGGAGTCGAGATAGAGCCTTGGATGAAAGTTCCTGAAACGATCCGCGATCCGCGAACCTTTACTTCTGGTGATATGGTTGGATTGCCAAAAAAAGCTGTATCGATAGGTGATTCCTGGAAGGTTCCGCTTTACGACGGCAAGGGGACGAGTCTGTATCAACTTGTCGGTCAGGAAAACCGGCTCGGACATCGTTGCTGGCTGATCAAAGGACAAACGACCTACCATCAGACACCTGAATTTTTGAGTCAACATCCTGACCTCGAAACAATACGCGCTGGGCCCAGGATAAGCAAGTATTGTTTCGATTCGGAGAATGGCCGACTCGTTCAAGGCGAAGAATCGATTCCGATACGCATGAAGTTTCGAGACGGCAGAAAAGCCGAAACAACCGTGCGCGTGCAGCGGCGATTGGTGGAAGCGCCACTCGAACCGGGGAAGATGAAAGTGACTCGTAAGATCGCAGACAGCCAGACTGTCACACTATCGTATCGTGGCGGCTCCCCCACAAACGCAAACGGTACTTGGGCTGACGTCTGGAACACTGGATTCAACGTCCAGGCGACTCAGCTTCCTGACGGAATGGTTGAAGTGTCGAAAATTGCATGGTCGATCATCCTGACGCCAAAAGCAGAAGATATTCAATCCGTTCGCGTGTACGACGTCACTTTTGATTCGCCGGTGCTAGTATTTCATGAACAGAAACCGAAAGTTACCGACAGCAAGATGCTCCTGATCCTCAACAAGTTGTCCATAAATGATCCGCGGGCTCAGTGGTTTCACGAAGACGTTGCAACCGAACGGATCTTTCGAATCGAACTAAAAAACAGCCGGGGTGAAACCAATGTGCTTCACCAAGCAATATTGGTCCAAACCGAACAAATCAGAGCAGGGACTCAACTCGCAGCGCCCGCGAACTGAGCGGGGAAGAAAGGGTCGGGAAGCGAGTGCCAGATGCGACTAACACCTTTGTTCCTCATCCGAACGCAAATACTTTATCTCCCTGTTCCGTTCGCGGTGATTTCCGATTTCGTTTCAACTCGCATGCGTTGGCGTTTATCCCGGAGGTCGTCTTTTGGCGCGGCGTCGATCTGGAGCAATTTCTTCACTTCAAGAGGCCCGAACGGGTGTACATGCACAGTTCATTGCCGCCTCCGAGCAATATCGATTGCTTTTCGCGGAAGAAGCAAAGGTCCGTTATCATGCATGCAAATTTGCGCCCATGTGCGCGTTGCTTCGAGCCTCATTCTAGAATCAGGTAGTCACGGGATCTTGGCAGGCTCAGAACACCCGTACGGATACTTGCGAGTCGGGGATGCGGGTTTGAGCCTTGAACCGAGACCCGTCATTCCAGCCTCTTTAGTAGTACGATAGGAGTCGGTTGCAATGCGTAGTGCATCGTCGGGAAACAGTTGGTACAAGGTCGTCGCAGTTGTGACGATGATCCTGCTACCAATCGTGACCTATGGCGTCTATCGGTATGCAACGAGGTTGCCTGATGAAATTCGGATTGCAGGGGGACCGGAAGCTGGCTTGTACAAGAAGCTTGCAGTCGATATCGCCAAGAGGCTGAACACACTGAGTGATAAGACACGCAGAACACGCGCTGGCGGCGCTACTGTCGATGATTCGCCGGGCTCCCTGAACAACTTCCATAGACTTCTTAAAGGCGAAGTTGATTTCGCCTTCTACCAGCCAGGCGTTGCCGATGTTGCCGATGAATCGGAAAAGGAGGCCGAGGGAATCGCGTTTGTCGCCAATCTGTATATGCAGCCCGCCCACCTTTTCGTTCGCAAGGACCTCAACCTTCAGTCTGACAAACTGTTCGGAGGATTAAGGGGCAAACGTGTCGCCATCGGAATAAAGGAGTCCGGTGACTATGCGATGAGTAATGTAATACTTGAGCACTTAGGCTTAGAAAAAGAAGAGTTTGAAGTCATGTTCGAGGGATCAGCGTATGACGAGAAGAACTACTATACGGCAGTCCTTGACGGGTTTGAAAAGGCCACACTTGATGCTGCAATCATAACAATTGGTGAAGTGGCGGATGTTTTCGAGGAGCTGGTGAAACTTGGAACGTGCGAGATTGTAGCCATACCAAATTGCACGGCACTGACGCGAGAGCATGTCTACCTGACGGAACACACGATTCCCGCTGGGCGATACGGGGTCGGCCCAAATGCGTTGCCGCTGACTGAAATCGAGACGGTTGCTTCGGGTGCCCAACTGCTGACGCGAACTGACGTACCATCCCCGCTTGTCAAAACGGTCACCAGAATCGTGCTGAGCAAAGATTTCGCTCGTGAGCACCATTTGAAAGAACTATTCGAGGATCAGGGCCACGCATTCGCAAGACAGAAGCCAGAGTTTCCGGTTCATCAGGGCGCCCTTGAAGTATACGGGCCAGAGTTCGACATTCATTTGTTTGAAACCTGGGAAGCAGCTTACTCGCTTGCCGCATCGGGCATCATTATGGCGTTTGTTGCGTTTCGTTGGCTGACAAACCGTCGGCTACGGAAACTAGAACACAAACTTGACCGTTACATCCGTGCGCTGCTGGACATCGAGCGGCGCCAAATGCCGCTCGACAACAAAGACGCTGCCACCGACAAGGAGGTTGTGAAATTACAGGAACTGCTGGATGAAGTCACGGTCCTGCGACAAGAGGCACTCGGTGAGTTTACCGCACATGAATTGCAGGAAGACCGCGCGTCGGATTGCTTCATCAACATGTGCCACGCGCTGAGCCACAAGATCAATGCGAAGCTATCACGGCAAAGACTTGACCTCACGATGGCCCAACTGCTCAAGCAAGAGCGAGGCGAAATGCCAGCGAGTGCCGGAAGCAAAGCAGCAACAGCGGAAGGAAGCATGTAACCTGGCCTGGGACCAAAACGCTGAGTCATTGAAGATGAGAAAACCGAGTTAGAATCTGGCCGTCATTTCGCAGGAGAAGACGGACAGAAAGAAATCGAAAATCACGGATCAGCAGATCGCATTTGCCTTCAATAGGGCCGAGTCGGGTACTTCGGTTGATGAGTTCTCGCAGAAGCTTGGAATCAGCCAGCAGACATTCGATCGTTAGACGACGCAGTTTGCCGGATTGGGCAATCGAGAGATTGGTGGTGATTTCGTCCAGGCAGAACGTTCGAATCCGGCCGGAATGGAAATCGCCGCAAGTTACGTCCAACCCCGACAGATAAACCGGAAACGTTCGTAAAGCGTAATTGTTCCGGAAACGACTGTTAAATGGCACCGAATTGTCGATCTCCGATACTTCGGCGCGAATGATCCGATGATCGCTCGTTCCCCTGTTTAAAAACGGGGCGATTTGTGTCTGAGGCCATCAACCTCACTGTCCAATGAGCTAATAAGACTCCGTTCGGATCGCGACAACTACAGTAGCCCAGGTAGGACCGCCATCAGGAGAATCACTACGCAAACGGGGATCCAGATCACCAACGCCCTCGCTGCCCAGGCGATTGGGCGACCACGGAGCGATCCAAAAGCGCCGATAGCGAGCACGCCCCAAAAGGCAGCCAGCATTCTTGGCACGACGTTGTCTCCATCGTCGTCTAGAAAACTGGCCGCGTCGAACAGCGGTATTGTTGCCAGCCCAATTCCGATCCAGACGATCGCCCAAAGAATCCCTCCGATCGAGAATTGAAACGGTGCTCGGTTCATGTCCGGGATTGTATCCGAATTCACATTGCTGCGATCGCGGCCCGTGGTCACGATTGCGCTGGATTCTGCTTCTCGTGTGAATTCATGCGCGGCCCATACCGCCCTGTTAAGACTCGCCGCAATCTTCCACATCCAGACTCAAAACCGAAATGTGTTGGCTCGCTGGCAATCCGTCGAGCCAGTTGAACCGGTGCCGACTCTCGTTTCGATGTCCCAAACGGTATCTCCAGCATCCCGTCATGCGAACTCTGGATACTCGGCAACAGAAGCTCGGAGATCTTGCTCATTTACTCTTCGGTCTACGGCGGCATACCGTTGAGAGTTCGCCGTGGTTCGCTGTGTTGCCGCGCCATTGCCGGGCGCTGTATTGTTCAGCCCTGCGAACTGTCAACAGTGTACACAGTGAACGAGCATGCTGACCGCACGCAAAAGCGACTCCGGACACAGAACCAATTCTTGCACGCTCGCGTTTGTTTAACAAACCACCGCAATTCCGCTGGCGAGCCAGTCCCAACATGCCGTCCCGAAAATACATGCCGTCCCGAAAATCAGAATGTCCGAAATCCGTGCTGAGCTGTGAAATTGGACTCAGAGTTCCAATGACGGCTCGGCGCGAGTCTTCTGGAATGTTCGCCTGCTCGGCCGCACGCTTCTCAGGATGACGAACCTTCAGAGAGTGTTCTGCAATGCTTACTTCGTCGGGGCAATCTTCCAGTTGTTTGTCTGGTGGCACATCCATGGTCGGTCTACGATTGACCTTTGAACGAATGCCCTGTTCTACGATAACGGCGTTCTACGGTAACGTCCCCGACCATTCCCGACTTGACCATTTTTCACCATCAAGATTTGTGACATGAGCGAAGATGAAACTGAACAAATAGTCCGGGCCAGTTTCGCACGCCAGGGGCTCATGACCGTGATCGGTGCAAAGGTCAAACTTGTTCGCGTCAGCGAATGTGTGGTTGAACTGCCCTACACCGAACAGGTGACTCAGCAACATCGATTCTTTCACGGCGGCGCCGTGGACTCCATTGCCGATACGGCAGCTGGTTTTGCGGCCTTCACCACAATGGACCAGGATCAGCAGCCGCTGACTGTCGAGTTCAAAATTAGCCTGATGGCGCCGGCCCAGGGCGAGTCGGTAGAAGCAAGAGGTCGAGTCATCAAAGCCGGCCGGAGGCTAAAGTTTGTGCACGTAGACGTATTCGCACTCGATGCCGGACAGGAAACGTTGGTTGCGATCGCCTTGGCGACGATCACCGCTAGCCGCTCAGCCAAAGAAGCCTACTGAATCAATCTTTTAGTTTCACCCGTCGGGCGGCTCGGTCAAGTTCATTGGCGGACGAAATGTAATAGTTCCTTGCGTTGGCACTTCGTTGACGCACGCCAAGTGCACGTAGCGACTTTGCCTTCATTCTCATGGCTTCGACATCAGCGGCGTCAATTGCCAGTAGGTGGTCGCTCAACTCGGTCGCCCATTGGTATTCACCATCCTCAAATGCTTCAGCCGCCTTTTCGAACAGGGAGTCACGGTCACCAACCAACTTCAGCATTTGGTTGGCGCGGTCTGTCTCGCTAAGCGGGAATAGGTTGGTCGGATTTCCGTCGAACCAGCCGAGGTTACCTGCGAATATGGCCCGCACCGACCAGGGAATTGTGCCATAGAATTCTTGCAAGTATGGATTGTTGGCCAAGTGATCGGGTAGCTTGACCTGTTCGATGATTTGGCCGGGAGAAAGTCCCCGGTTCATTCCAGCCATCGTTTGGTCCAGCACCGACTTGATGCCATCGCGGTAGCCGGTTAGCACCTGACGAACCTGTTCCTTACCGCTGATCGGAAGGGTGTGACTCGGGACCAGATACTCCGGCTCTTCGGCCAGCATCTGGTCCAAGCTTTCCACCCAGTGCTTGGGGTCGCGAAAGGGTGTGCCGCGGATGGCGTAGAGATTGGGGAACGCTTTATAGATGTTGTCAGCGGCGCACAGCGTCTTGCGGTCTGGCAACCACACATAGATTTGGTCCGCCGTTTCGCCCGGGGCGTGGACAAGGTGGACTTCCATGCCCGCGATCTGTAGCCTGGTCCGGCCATCGCCAACGGTTTTGGTCGGGGGAATGAATGACGACAATGGTAGTTGCCCGTCCAATACCAGACGAGGGCCGATGCCGGCGTTGACGTATTCGTTCTCCGGAATCTGAATTCCAAACTGACGGATGTTTCGTGGAAACATTGCATTCCGCAGCGCGCCGGTCGATCGTTTGATCAGTGGCATCGTCAGTTCGTGCGAATAAACCTCCGGCGAGTCGTCTCCGGCAAAGACTTTGGCGCCCATGATGTGGTCATAGTGACTGTGTGTGTAGACAATCGCCTTGACCGGTTTGTCAGTCAGTTTGTCGAACTGATCCTTGACGCTTTTGGCAGCGCGGGAACTTTCCATCGTGTCAACGATGATCACGCCTTCGGGACCTTCGATCAAGATTGAATTGGCCAGGCCGAATCCGACCGCGACATGGACGCCCTCGGTGACTTTGATGACCTCTTGATCAAATTCGCTGCTGTGTTCTGCCAGCGCGGAGTCACTCTGCTGTGCCCAAGTCGTTGTTTGGGCGGCGCTGATGGCAATCAGCAGGACTGTCATCAGTCGCAATCTCGTTGGAACCATAACGATCTCTCTCGCGAGTCATCCAGTGGGTGTGTGCGGTCGTCGTATGTGCCGACAATTCTAACAGGGCGGCCGCCGGTTCGTTTGCGGTGAAGTTGCCTCGGGCGACCGTCGTTACAACGAGCAGGATCAAATGTTCACGACATCGTTGTCCCGCAGGGGATTTGACAGAAGACGACACGAATTTTCCGGTTTCGATTTGACTCTGGCCAGAATCGACACATAGTTCAGTTGGCGGTCTGAATGCCGCCGGTGCATGGGGAGTTGGGCACCAATTCGATCTCACTTTCGTGTGGGACTCTGAAAGGGTTTTCCGACAAAGGCAAACCGATCGCGAGGTCGGGACGCAAAGCTACGGGTCTCGTGCGGGTCAATCTCCGCAAGACAGCCGGGCTACCGAAACTTAAACCCACTTAGCATTCGTAGCCGGTGTCGCAATCTTTGTTTGCGACAGTGTCTTCGCGGCAGGAGAGTTCCATGCATCAGACCAATATTTTGGTTGCCGACGATAGTCGCACAATTCGCACTATCGTATTTCGCGCCCTGTCCGGGGCAGGATTCGATGTTTCGCTCGCCCGCGATGGACAAGAAGCGGTTTCGCTGGCTCGAACCACCCTTCCAGATCTGGCAATCCTAGATATCCAGATGCCTGAAATGGATGGCTATACCGCCTGCGAGCGAATCTTGGATCTTTGCGAACCAAGCAACGAGATTCCGATCGTTTTTCTGACGAAAGAGACGGCGAACCATCTTCGCACTCTGGGGTCGGAACTCGGCGCCTATCTGCAAAAACCAGTCTGCGAAGAAACGTTGCTGGAGACTGTTCGGAAACTGCTCGGCGCGGCATCACCAACTGACCACTGCGTGGAGTTGTGTAGATGAGAACCGACAACGCCCCGCGAGTGAAGTCGCAAACGCTTCCGTCGCTCCAGCAAGAATTGACTGACTTTGTGTCGCATACCGAGCAACGTCTGAATGAGCTGTCGGGGTCCCTGTCCGACTTTCGTCAACGGAAGGCAACCACTACACGCCCAGTTGAGGTCGTTCAAGCGGAAGCCGCCCCGGTCGTTGCTACCGATTCGGTTGCCTTTCCGAACGAGGACGACAAAGCCCAGGAAAATGAATCCAACCTTCGCCAGACCGATCCACTGGCTCGCCTAAAAGCGATCAAGGACCGACTGGCCGCACAAATTGATGATCGTGATGTACCGCACTGAATCCACACTATCTGAAACAAACTCCACGGAGTCGGACAAGCAGTTCTTGTTCCGCTGCGAACAATCGTGGTTTTCGGTTCCGGCCGTCTCGGTTCGCGAAGTCTCTGTGGCGCCGGAGTTTGTCACCGTGCCAGGATGCCACGAAGTGGTTGATGGTTTGTGCCGTCAGCAAAGTGAGTTCATTCCTGTGATTTCGCTGGGCGCTCTGTTGAACTTGGATAGGGGTGATGAACGCTGTGGAAACAATCAGCTGCTGACCCTGTCCACCGGCACAGCCTGGGCGATTCGAATCGCCCAGGCGGCGGCGCTGGAATCACTGGAAACCATCCCATCACAAGACTTTCGTCAAGGTGACGCTGCGTCGAGTCCGGTGCTCGGGACCGCCGTCTTTGGCGAGCACGTCGTTCGGGTGCTAAACCCAGAGCGGTTGTACCAGCTGGCGCAGCAGCAACTTGAAGGCCTGTGGAATGGTCAGCAATACGGATCGACTCCATCACTTTCACTGTCAGGGGACCGACGTTGAACCTACACGCATTTTTCCTGTTGACTCATGGTGCGACATCGGCGGCGATTGCCATGTTGATGATCGCTTCGTCACGAACTGAAAGCACCTTGCTGTCGGTAGCCGCATCAATCGTCTCCTTGATCACGCTGCTGGCCGCGTCCTGGTACGCATCCGCTCGAGTTCGAGCCGGCTTGTCGATGCTGGAAGAGGTGGTCGCCGGTAAGGAATCAACAGAAACACCATCGACCGAGCTGATCGAAATCGATCAAGCAGCGGATCGAATCGCAGATCATGCTGCCCAGTGGGAGTCGGTTGCCGCAAACAACCGCCAACAAGCTCGAGATTTCCAGTCCATGATGTTTTTGCTGAACCGGCGCGGTCCGGATCGCAAGGCGACCAGTGAACAGCTGCGTGGACTATTGGCTGGCTTGGGAAACACCATGCACGCACGCTTGGTCGAAATCGAGAAAGGAGCGAGAGAAGTCGAGCTGCAAACGATACGAATCGTCGAAGGTGCCGATGCACAGGGGAATGCCGTGGTCATGACGACGTCCTATTTGGAACAACTTTGTGCGACCATCGACACGGTTTCCGCCAATGCCGGTGATACGGAAGTCGCCATTCAACGTACCAGCGAACTGGCGGCGGTCACCAAGGATTCGATCAAGGAACTTTCGTCGGGATTAGCACAGATTCGAAATGACTCCCAGTCGTGCGAAAAGAAGCTACGCGGATTATGTGATCCGGCCCAACAGATCGGCGCCATTGTTGAAACGATTTGCGACATCGCCGCTCGCACCGATTTGCTTGCCTTGAACGCATCGATTGAATCGATCCGCGCCGGTGAACATGGAAAGCAGTTTGCCAAAGTGGCTGACGAAGTGCGGAAACTTGCTGAACAGGCGACGGATGCGACTCGTGAGATCAGTAGCCTGATTGAATCAATGCAACTGGTCACTCAAGAGTCGATTCATCGCATCGTTCAGGGACGCGAGAACATCGAGACTCACGTCACCCGCGCTGCCACCGTCGAAGCCTCGTTGGGTGAAATTTGCGCGTCGGCCGGAACCGGCGCCAATAGCGTTCGACAGATCAATGAAACATCAACAGGTCAACTACAGCTCGCCCAAAATGTTGTCGTGGCCGTCGAGCAAATCTCGGAAATCGCGAAGGCATCGCGATCTGGGGCTGAAACTGCATGTTGGTCGATCAAGTCACTGTCCAACACGCCAGCCGATTTTGAAAGTGCCGTCAGCCGGCTACGCCAATGTGCTGGATCGCCCGATCAAGAACCGGAGCAACGAACAAGCGTGTCTGTACCAGTGACGCCGGCAGCAGTGCCCGTGACCACTTCCGATCTCGTATCCGCAAACTGAAAGGAATCAAAATGCAATTTGAAGATTGGGGAGAGGAAACGCTGGACTTCGGCGACGCCGACTATGACCTGGCTTTGTCAGATAGCGATTGGGATACGTCGGTTGACGAACCAGCAGCTGATGAAGAGCTTGACGCGCCAGAGCGCGGCAGAAATCGAGGCGCTGATCAGCCAACTAGGTGTCGTTGCCGAGGTACAACCCGAAACGCCAGTGGCGTCAGCTGTTCCAGAGCCTGCACCAACGCCAGCGCCGGAAAGATTGCCAGAGTCGGAACGCTTGCCCGTGCCGGCGTCGTCGAACAAGCCAGAACCGGCGGCGGAATCTAAGTCAGCCATTGTCGTGACGATCGCATCGTTGGATGCAGAACTTCGAGAGGCGTTCATGGATGATGCGTCCAGTTGCGTCGGTTCAATCGAGCAGTCCCTGCTTCGCTTGGACTCAGATGCTTCGGATTCGGAAGCTTTGAACCAAATCTGTCGTGAACTGCACACGCTGAAAGGTGCCTCGGCAAGCGTCGGCCTATCGGAACTGGCCGACCAACTTCACAAGTTGGAAGATACGCTGCGTGATGATCATGATGCTTGCCGTTCACCGGACATCGACGCCTTGCTAAAAAGTGTCGATTCGATCCGATCTCAGATTGGCGGCGACAATCAAAATTCACAGCCAGCACCTGACCAAACTGTCGCGTCAACCCAGGCATCCAGTCCACAAGCGTCGTTAGTCTCCTTTGTCGATAGCGCTGACGATGATGAATCGGTGCGGGTCAAGTCGTCACAGCTGAATCGTTTGATGGACATGTTGGCGCAGTTGGTGATGCTACGCAATCGACGCGAGTCTGAGCTTTCTGAACTTCAAGAGATCTATCATGAACTGATTGGAAGTGTTTCCAAAATGCGGTTGCTAAGCAACGAGACTGACCCAGTTGCAGCGGTTTGTTCGTCGCTGCAATTGTCCGAGGTTGCCAACGACGTCCTAGAAGTCGCCCAGCAAGTGCGTGACTGTTCGCGGCCGATCAGCGAAGGGAACACGGCTGTCTCTTCGTTTATTCGGGAATTCCGTCAAGAACTGGTTGAATTGCGCAGAACCCCGATTGGCGGACTGTTTCGACGTCTGCAACGTGTCGTGCGTGACGCTGCGCAGGCGGAGTGCAAAGAAGTTCAGTTGGAACTGATCGGTGAAGATGCCGGCATCGAGCGTTCGCTGCAACAAAGGTTGTACGAACCTTTGCTACACATTGTCCGCAATTCAGTCTGTCACGGCATCGAATCGGCCGACGACCGGGCAAGCAAGGGCAAGAATCGCCAGGGAACAATCACACTGGAAGCCAAGTCGGGACCAGATTTGTTCGTCATCAAGATCTGTGATGATGGACGCGGCTTGGACTACGACGCGATTCGGCGTCGCGGGATCGAATCGGGGCTTTTGAATCCCGATCAAGCAGCCACGGAACAAGAGCTGTCCAAACTGATCTTTCATCCTGGCTTTTCAACTCGTCAAACGACCGACCAGGTCGCTGGGCGCGGTGTCGGCATGGACGTGGTCTCATCAACTTTGGAACGAATGCGAGGTTGGCTGGAAGTTGAATCAAAAGCCAATCAGGGAACATGCATTCGTCTCAGTTTTCCGCTGCCATCGGTCATCCAGCACGCGATGGTCTTTCGGGCGGCGAATCAATTATTTGCACTGCCCATGCAGTCGGTCCAATCGACCGGTGAAGCCGATCGGCTCTCGGGCTGCTTGTCATTCACGCAATTAGTGACCGGAGACAGCTTGGAGAACGGCGAGTCTGGTCAACAGATCGTACTGGCCAGCGAAGCACCGATCGGTGAGGCCACTGTCACCGGAGCGATGGACCGCCTGACACTGTTGGTGGACGAGATCGTTGGCCCCGAAGAATTGGTGGTCCGCCCCCTACCGACACTGCTCAAGCACCATCCGTATTGTTCGGCGCAACGTTGTCCGGGATGGGAAAGACGGTTCTGTTTCTGGATGCTCACCGCGTTGTTCAATCGCATTGCCAGAGGCTTTCCGCAAGCTCATCGTTGGCGTCGAAAGTTGGTCGTCAGACCGAAAGACAAAACCAACCGAGCCAAGGCACAACGAAGCCGCTTCGACCGCGCGTTTTGGTCGTCGATGATTCGATTAGTGCACGCAAGCGTGTGGTCCGCTCTCTTCGCCGCTATGGAGTCGAGATCGTTGAAGCGCACGATGGTAGACAAGCTCTGGAAATACTGAAGCAACAGACATTCGCGGCGATCTTTAGCGACATGGAGATGCCGCACGTTAGTGGCATGGAGTTGTTGGCTGATGTGAACTCTGAAATCGATAGCAACACCCCGCCCATCGTGATCATCAGCAGCCGCAGCGAAATCGAATTCACAGGCAGAGCCAAGGAGCTGGGCGCAAACAACTACTTGATCAAGCCACTTACCGATGAAGCGTTAGACATCGCCATTCAAGGCATGCCGACACTTTGTCACTTGAACCCCAATCTAACGATTGACTCCCCAAAGCATGGAGAAACGCTATGAGTGATAAAACGATCTTGGTGATCGACGACAGTGCGACGATTCGCAAACTGGTCGATACGCATCTAAGTCCACTTGGATACCAGGTAATCTTGGCACCAAACGCCGAAGATGGCTTGCAGCTGGCTGCGGAGGTCGGTCCCGATCTGATTCTGTTGGACCATCAGTTGCCCGGCACAACCGGCTACGACGTCTGCTGCCAGTTGGTCGAGAATCCCGAGTTGCAGGGCGTTCCGGTGGTGATCAGTTCGACACTGCGAAAGAAGGCCTATGCGGAATACATCGATCTGGACAACGTCGTCGATATGTTGCCCAAGCCCTACAGCGAAGACCTGCTGGTGACGACGGTGGCCAACGCGCTGGAAACGGCAGCGATGATCGTTTCGTCACAGTCTCAAGGAACGGCGATTCCCGAAGTGATTGATCAACCATGTGATTCGGCATTGACTGGCTCATTGGGCAGCTTTGGATTGCGAGAGCTGTTGGACTTCTTAAACAACGGTCGAAAGGTTGGCGTTTTGGAAGTGGAAGCCGAGCGAACTCGAATCCGCTTTCATCTGGAAAAAGGACGTATCCAAGGCGTCTACGCTTCCGGGATCACTCCCGAAGAAGTCGAAGAGATGACCGGCTGGCTGCCTAAGTCACTGGTGAACCTGGCACCCGTCCTGAAGATGACCATCGGTGGTCGCAGTTGCACAGAAGTCGACGGCTTCGTCCAACTGCTCGATCAAAAGGTCCTAGATCCTCGGCTCATGACCAAACTGCTCCGCTTTCAAGCGGCGATGTTGGTCCGCATCGCTTTCACGCGAAAGCTCAAGGAGTTTCGGTTCGAATCTGGCCACAGCGAAGCGTCGCTGCACAAAAATTTGCCTTTGGATATCAGCCTGTTAGCTTTGTTGGTCGAAGGAGCCATCTACTGCGAAACCGCCGACTCGCTTTCTGAATTGGGTGATAGTTATGTTCGTCGCGCGATTCGAGGTCAAAACCTTGATCGGGCCGGATTGGCTGCCCGTCACATGAAGGTCTTAAACACCTTGTCAGAGCCGAAAAGTTCCGGTGAATTGGCTGAAACTTTGGGTTGGGACATCGACGAAGTCCGTCAGGTCTTAAGCGGATTTGTGATGGCCGAACTGGTCGAACAGCGCGCTCGTCCGTGGCCGGCCAATTTCTGGTTTACGAACCCGATGGGAACAAAGCGCAGGCGATCCGGGATTCTTTGGAGGCGTCCGATGATCGCTACACCGGAAAAGTTGTTCGCGACAAATTGGCTTTGCAATTGGTGCTAAAGCGATCGGTGCCGCACACGATCCTATTCGCGGCCGGTGATGACGAATCGTGCAAATTGATCAAACAGCTGTTTGCAACGAAGAATCCGAAAGCGGCCGATGTCAAGCGGATCGCAATGCTGAATCCTGGACAGGACGCACAGAGCGTCGAGTGGGTTGGGCGTGTCGGATTCTATCCACACGAAACCGTCGCGTATCCTTGCACCGCCGAATCGTTGTTTGACGCGTTGGACAGAATGTACGAATCCAACTCGGAGACGACATCTGAGTCGAGCGACGGAGCAATGCAAATCGTAGGTTCGCCCGTTGAGCCCACCGATAGTAATCAAATCGTAACTGCCAGCGCTGGAGTCGAAGCATGATCACGCAACAAATCAAGACTGAAGCGTATACGTTGGTCGCGAAACATTCGTCTGGCGGTCATCGGAGCTATCGATTGCCGCACAACGAAGGTGTTTTCGTCGGCCGCTCAGGAAACTGCGGATTCAAACTGCCAGATGAAGCGATCGCTGATATCCATTGCCGCATCGAATATGAGGCTGGAAAACTGTGGATTCAAGACTGGATGTCTAACGGCGGTACTCGCGTCAATGGCGAATCGATCTGGACCAAGGTGGAAGTCAAACCGAATGATGAGATTCAAATAGGCACCCATTCCATTTCGTTTTCTGACGGCCAATCGGCTGCCAGAAATGAATCGCCAGCGGAATGCAAGCCAGTCGAGTCCGTTGAGTCCGTCGGTTCAGTTGAGCTTGTCGAGCCAGTCCAGTCAGTCGAGCCAGTCCAGTCAGTCGAACCAGTCCAGTCAGTCGAACCAGTCCAGTCAGTCGAACCAGTCGAAAAGGACCTCTTCAACCTTGAGGTGAACTTTTTTGACGCAGACGTGGAGGCTGAGTTCGATGGCGAAACGGTTGCGATTCTGCAAGCCGAAATCGAGCAACTCAGGGCCGAAATCGCTCAGTACGATGCGGAAGATCGGCGCGATGATGCCGTTGATCAGGCGGCACAACCACAAGAGCCAGACGACGCAGTCCTGCAGAGGATGCAAGAGTTGATCGACGAAGCGAATCGAAGTGATGAGCGGGTCGCGATCTTGGAAGAGATGCTACATGCCGCGGAGGATGCGAGTCGATCGGAACAAGAAGAGCGGCTACATCTGGAGGGATGGGTTGGTGATATTGAAAAGCGAATCGGCCAGCGCGAGGACGAGCATGCGGCTGAACTTGGACTGATTCGCAACCAGCTGGACGAGTCGCTGGATCAGCAAAAGCGACTGCAACGACTGTTGAAAGATGCCGCAACCGGTGGAGATGCGCCTAAACAGTACGAAGCATCGATCGAACAGCTGCAACAAAGCAATGAAGAGCTACAGGAAGCATTAGCAGCTGCCCAGAAAGAGAACCTATCGCTTCAGCAGCGAGCGGAACAGTCAAGTGAAAACCAAGAACAGTTGCTACGTGAAGAGCGGGCCAAGATTGCTCAAGAGCAAGCCAAAGTTTCCAGGTTGCGATATGAGCTGACCGCCAAGCTATCGGCAATCGAAGAATTGCCCAAAACAGAGAACAGTACCGATCAGGAAACTGGCCAACGCATTCAGGCACTCCGCCAACATCTGCGTGAAATTCACGAGCAAGAGCAGCAAGAGGCACGAGAAGCTCCGTTGACAACGCGTTTGGCAAAGCTCTGGAAACGAGTGGAGGCGTAAGGAATTCCCATGAACGCTACATATGACAACCAAGAGACAATCCCCGCAGATGTGTTGGATGGCTTGCAGGCTGTGATCTCCGATATCGACGAGTTTATGTTCGACTGGCTGCAACGGTTCAATCGTTGTGCTGAAGAGATGCAGCCAACGGACACACCGGACGAGCAATTGCGTCGGCGCATTCGTGAATTCCAAGCTCGGCAACGACAGTGGGAGTCACAGCAGAAAATGGAGCAGGAACAGCTGGAGGCCAACGCAACGCAGCTGACCGATGCCTGGTTGCGACTGGAGGCCGAGCAGCGCGAGTTGTTGCAAGCAGTCAGCAACCCGTTGGTATTGGTTTCTGACAGGAACGGCGAACGCCAGTCGCCTGACATCGCTAGGTCAGAGTGCTCTCAACCGCAAGCCAAGGAATGCCAAGCCTTGGAATCACACCTTGCCGATCGGCAAGGTGTGGAAAGTCAAGGCATCGATCGTCTTGAAAGCCGTCCGGTGCACAAGGCCCGTGTGGCAAAACCTCGTGACGTCATCTCGCCCGATGCTGCGATTCGACAATTTGAAAAACTCAAGAACGAACTATCCTCCAGCCGGAAAATGCCGGCTGGTTCCTCGAACTGAATCTGTGACGAAACTCACCGCGGAGAATGATTGTGTCCATCGCTGAAATGTTTACCGGTGCGGTCGGAATGTTGACAAGGCGTCCGCCGACGATAGCAAGCCGCCAGCATGACGCTCCCGACGTCAGCGCGGCGCCTCCCGATACTCGTCGGCTGATTCGCAACCGTCAATACTGCACGGTGATCGCCAAGAATGTCAAAATGCCATTCGACGACCTGTCGATCTCATGCGCCCGCCAGACGCTGGAAAGTGAGATGGCACTGGTACCTGGTGGCGAAGTTTGCCTGGTGCACGACGTAGCCATGAATACCCATAACGGTTTGGAAATTGTCTCAAGTCCTTGCGAGCCGATCGCAGTCGAACCGTTTTACCTTGATCGTGATTGCGTCACCAATGCCGACTATACAAAATTTGTAAAGTCAGGCGGGTACGAAAACTCACATTATTGGCCAGAGAGTATTCTGGCAAACGTACTGCAGTTTGTTGATACAACGGGTAATCCAGGTCCCAAGTATTGGTCAGATGGACAGCCGTCGCGCGACGTCCTGGATCACCCGGTCGTTGGGATTTGTTGGTACGAAGCCAGCGCGTATGCAACCTGGGCCGGCAAGCGTTTGCCAACCAGTGAAGAATGGCAACGTGCCGGTACTTGGCCAAAATCGGGTGGCAGTTCGGCAACGGAGCAGCGTTATCCATGGGGCAATGCTTTTGATCCTTTCAAGGCCAACACTTGGGCCTGTGGACCAGCCCGGACTTTTCCTGTCAACGGCTTCACCGGCGGCGCCACACCCAACGGAATCAGGCAACTGATCGGTAATGTTTGGGAATGGGTCGATGCTGAATTCCATCCGTTGGCACAAGAAGGCGTGTCGGTGAACCTCGAGGAAGCGATGGCGGAAATCCGCGGTGGCGCTTTCGATACCTACTTTCATTCGCAAGCAACCTGTCAATTTCGCACGGGTCAACCCTTGTTGTTCCGCGGGGCAAACCTCGGATTTCGATGCTGTATTAGCGAATCCGCGTTAGCGGTCCCTAGCGAATCAAACTCAGAACTAGACGACTCCAACCAGGACGACCAATGATCACGACCGAAGAACAATTGCGAGAGGCCAGTCTGACCGCTCCGTCAATCTGCGCTTGTTGTCAGCGGCATCTCACCCAGCGAGACGAGTATTGTCCCGAATGTCAAACGCCCGCTTCACTTTCCCAGACCGTAGCGTCCCGTTGTGGTGCTCAGAACTTTGTCTCGGTACTCGGTGCCAGCAATGCGGGCAAAACAGTCTACTTGGGTCTGTTGTTGGACATTCTTAGCAAAGGGTCCGATGAATTCCGCGGTACCGCATCGAATTCGTCATCCATCGATCTTCAAGAACAGGTGGTGACTGCGTTGGAAAGTCGCAGCTTTCCGGAAAAGACGCCCTCCGAAGCCGATGGCTGGAAATGGATGCATTGTCAGGTTTCCATGGCCAAGCAGAAGACGACAAGTGAGATCGATTTGATTTCCCCAGACTTTGCTGGCGAAGCGATCGCGATGGAGATACAGCGCCCAGGGATGTATCCGGCGATACAGCACGTTGTCAGTCAGTCGGTTGGCGTGATGGTGCTGTGTGATTCGAAGCGAGTTCGAGACGAAGGTTCGGGTGAAGATCTATTCGCGATGAAGTTGGCCTCCTACATCGCAGAACAGCACGGACTACGGAGCGATCAACGGTCCGGCCGCAATCGTCCGAGTGGGCCGGCGATTGCAATCGTATTCACAAAGTGTGACGGCTGTCCGGAGGCGATCGAAGACCCGTCTTCGTTTGCGGCAAACAACACCCCAAGATTGTTTGAGTTTTGTCGTCGAACGTTTTCGCACCACGATTACTTCGCAGCAAGCGTGGCGGGATCCTCGGGCATGCTGGCAGATTCCCGTGGCCTGCAGATGCAGGTTCCCTTTCATGCCCAACCGCGCGGCGTTGTCGAGCCGCTGCAGTGGATCGTTTCTAGGAGTTGATCATGGTCAGCGCAGTTGCAGCCGGGACGATGCCAGTTCAGCAGGCGGTGTTTGCCTCAACCGATCGCGGCACGATCAAAGGCTACCATTTGGTTGCCCAATCTGGGGGCATCGATACGGCTACCGCACTCGAACTAACTCGTTGGGCACCAACTCAATTACCCAGTGATGCACCGGAGAATTGGACGATCAGTTCCTGGACCTTGCAAAATGGTTCGATCGCTGTGGCACGTACGGTTTACGGAGGGCCGGAATACAGCAACCGAGGTGGAACCCAAGTCGTGACGCTGTTCTTGATCCTGACCGAGACGCAGTTTTATGCATATGACTACGATGCGGTTTCGGTTGTCAGTACGGCATTAACCCTGGGTTACCTCCGTTTGCCGTCAGACATGCGACATGACACACTGTCCCCTGTACAACTTCCCGATCGACCCATCATCGATCCGAAATCGTCGATACGCAAGCAGCGTTGTAGCGACCAAGTCGAGTCGCTGTTGTCCGACGTGACAACGGTTGTCGCCTGTGCTGGTCGCGTTGCCGTGATCGGGTTTGCTGATCCGGTGGATGCGTTGCGTCGCATGATCGCCAAAATGACGCCGGAACAGCGGCGTACGTTTAGTTTTACGACGGGGTTGTCGCCGAGTATCCGCCGTCCTCTTCAAACCCACTTTTATGCGCGGCCTGACGTAGCAAGGCAGCGGGCTTTGGAGTCACAGGAAATTGTCAGTTACAATGCCAACAGGAACGTGTCAACGTAGCTGTTCGGCCATCCAACTTTGGCGTTCAAGTATCCGTGTTCCGTTGGCCGCCTAGCCGTTGTCAGGGTGCTTCTGGCGATGCATCCTGATCTCGATCAACCTTGAACACGATCTTGCCATCTTCGATCGAGATGGCCTTAAACTTCCGCATCTTTTTGGCAAGCTCACTGTCCGTGTTAAGTTCTTTGGCCAAGTTGATGCGAGAAAGGGCGTCCACCATTTCGTCTGGGACTGCTTCGCCATTCACTTCAGCGTCGGCTAAAGTCACGATCAGCACGCCCGCTTCCAGCGCAGCTTCAAGTGTGGCCGTTGCGTTCAAGTAGCGTTCGTTTCCACCCGGAATCTGGTCCGTGGGAATACTGACTTCGCCTGTGATCTGGCCGTCTTTGATTCGAATGAACACTTTGCCGCGAAATGCATTTTCTTTAGCGATCAGCGCGTTGATTTCGTCGGCGGTCAATACCAAGTCGTGTTCGGGCTTGGCCCCTTGGTTGACGGCGTCAACAAACGTTTCAATTCGGGTTTCCAATTCCCGCAGTTGATCTGTGGTGTACGTAACGGTCGGCAATTCAACGGGTTTTTCCGACGTGTACTTGGCGACCTGATTCGAGACGAAAAAATAGGCGCCGCCACCAGCGCAGAGGACTAGCAAACAGAGCAATCCGAAGGATGCTGCGCAACCTAGTAGACAACCTCCCAGAATGCCGAAACCGGCTAGTCGTGGTGGCTGTGAATCAAACGTCTCGTAAGCTTGTTCTGTTTCAGTACTCATCTCAGGCGGCTGCAATGTTTAGGTCGATTTCTCGAGCACAAGGCTAGCCGGTCCTGCACTGATAGCCGGTCTCATATTGGAGATTGATCCGAAGTCGATACCCGATTCTTTACTCGAGTTGCCATTGCTGACCGATCTGGCAGCCTGGATCACTTTCCCGAGGGAATATCGATCAGCACTGGTTTGCTGGATGTTTCCGGTGCCGGATCACTGATTACCGACCCGCCCAATTTATCGTCCCAGGCAACGGATAGAAGCAAGTCAAATCCAGGGTTCTGTTCTTTGACTTGACAGGAACAAGGGCCGACGACAAAGCGGGATGCAGACTTGATCGTATCGGGAAAAATTCCCTTTCCGACCAATGCGTACAGGACTCGCCCACGTCCAATGACTGGAAAGGCCATCGGTTCGCTGAGCGACTCCAGATCGGCCTCACTTCCCAGCAGCATCGCCAACATGAACTTTTCCGCCGGGTCATCGCGATCCAAGGTAAGGACGGAAAATCCTAGGCGTAGTTCAATCGGATTTTCAATGCGAAAGAACTCGTCCGCTTCGATCTCATCCTGTGGGGGCAGTTCCAATTCGACTTCACTTTTGGCGACCTGCTTGTTGAGCCGTTCCAGAGCCGCGGCATCTTGAGCTTCGTTGCCACTGGGGACAAAAATCCAGACGGCTGACTCTCCGCTCAATAGTTCTTCGACCAATTTGTTGCGTACGGGCGAATCAGCTAATTTCTCGATCGCGTCCTCGCTTAAAGGTGCAGCGACTACAAACCGGTCGGGAACCTCTTGGGCGTTACGGGGATACAGCAGTGCCATCAGCGGTTTGCCGTCGCTACTCTGTTCTCTCCAGATCTTCGTCAGCATCTCGTCTTCGATTTCGTCGACAGCCAACGTGTGCAAATTGAAGTTGGCGTGTCCATCCGATGATCGACTCAACTCTTTCAGCGCTTGAACATGCTCGCTTTGTTGCTGATCCAAATCGCCGTCATATAGAATCACGACTTCGTATAGATCCGCCGGCCAGCGTTCCAACGCATATCGAAAAACGGGAACGTTGCAGGCAATCACTACAGATGCGCTAAACAAGCTACACAGGACGATGGACGTTGTCGTGACTCGATTCACGGTTTCAAAACCTTTGCGATGTCTGTGCTTTCGATTGGTAACGGACTACGGACATTATACGCCAATGGAAAGCCGTCGGTACGGTAAAACGCGCTGGCAGTATAGCTAACAACAGTGTCAAATACGTCATCGCCGCCGCCTCAAGTAGCGGATTTGGTGGATGACTGCGTTTCTCTCGCCTGCGCAGCTTGACTGCGCACTCTTGATACCAACTCAGGGCCGGCACTCTGTGGCGAACCGGCGTCGAAGGGAGGTTGCGGATCGTACTCGGTCCACAATTGAATCGCTTTCGCCGTTTCTTCACCGGCGATTTCGGCGACCAGCGTTAGCGCGAAATCGATGCCAGCGGTGACGCCGCCTCCCGAAAATCGATTCCGGTCACGCACGACCCGCTCGGCAACGGGTGTCGCACCGAAGGCGGGTAGCATTTCCAGATACGCCCAATGACATGCGGAACGATAGCCATCGATCACGCCTGCCGCACCAAGCAAAAGGGATCCGGTGCAAACTGAGGTTACATATTGAGCCGATTCGGCCTGGTCCCGCAAGAAACCCAACACCGATTCATCTTGCATCAGATTCACTTGTCCGGCACCACCGCCAACGCAAAGCACATCCAGTTGTGGGCAAGTTTCAAACGTATCGGTTGGATTGATGCTGAATCCGGCGTCCGTGTCAACAGGTTCCAGTCTTTTCCAAACCATATGGACAACCGCTCCGGGTAGCCGGCTAAGAATCTGGGCCGGACCCGTCACGTCCAGTTGAGTTGCACCGGGGTAAATCAGAAAGCCGATGTGGATTGGCTGGTTCATGACTTTCCGCTACCCGGATGGTTTGGACTGAAGCGATTGTTTCCGCAACAGCACATGATTCTCGTTCCAAGTTTGCCGGGGAGAGACCTTGGAACGAGTCGTGATTGAGATTGCGGATGGGATGGAAACTCTACTTCCGTTGCAACTCGATACCCTGAAGTACAACCTTGCCCTGCTGCGGTTCAAAACGTAGTTTCAGGTCCTCGGCGACGGTCACGGAATCGATCACTTGCGTGATGCCTGATTCCGAGACTTCTACGTCTTTGGCAACCAGTTCGTCTTGCGCATAAATATCTACGACCGCTTTCTGCTTGGGATCCCCCGCACCCAAGAACAAGCGGGTTCGATATTCCAGTGGCTCATTGACCTCGTTTCTCTCTTCCTTCAAGTCGGGGTTCTGAATCATGACGCCGATCGTAAGATTCGTAATTCCCGAGACCCCGGATGCCCGTACCCAAGGTAAGTCGGAGCCGCTCTGGGTCGACGTATGGTTCTGGAAAAACGTGGCGTCGTTGTTGAACTCGATTGCTAGCGGAGGTGATGGGCCGCCGGTGGCGGGATACTCTAGCCACAACAGACCGCTGGAGTCACGGCGGTCGCCCGGCGCGCCAAAGTTCAGCCCGACTCGTTCCAGCTTCTTGCCCACCGCTTCGACCGACGCGGCGCTACTGACGCTCCACATGTCGGCTTCCGGCATGTGAACCAGGGCTAGTGAAGTTTGGTTCTGGTAGGAACAACTACATGTCCGCGTATAGTCGGGTGCGTTCAACACTCCACCGGCAGCAACCAGGTTGGAAGTGCATCCCGATTTGAAACCTCCCAAATTCCCGGTCCCCGAATTACTCTTCAGATCATAGAAACCAGCGGCTCCCGACCTAAAGGTCAACATGTTTTCACTGGCGATGATACTGTTGCAGCCGTAGGCACGGGTCAGTTTCCAAGGTTGCATTTCGCCGGTCACCGGATTGGGAACCAGTTTCTGCTTGCCATCGAGCAAGTAGAAAGCACCTGCGGAGTGAGAGTACGAGTTCGTATTCGTGATGATCAAGTCATTGTGCAGGATACAGGGACCCGAGTAGCGCCGTTCCATGTCCTGCCATTTCACCGATCCGTCACGAGCACGGTAGACGGCCATCCCCTTGGGTGGTTCACCGTACAGTCGGTCGCTGGCGGAAGCACCTGCTTGCAACAGCAGATCGTGTTGTTGCGAATAACCTAGCCAGGTTCCAAAGATTCCTTCGGTGACTTCCCACTTGGTCTCGCCGGTCCGATAGTCGATCGCCAGAATTCGATAGTTTTCGGATTCAGACTTACCGCGGCGACGAAGTGCTTCTTCGATTTTCGTTGGGTATCGATCGAGGCAATAAATCTGGTCCCCGCCGGCGACGATGCCGTTGTGCCAGAAACTATTCTTGGCATCGATCCGCCAGAGAACTTCCCCGGTGTGTCGATCGATGCCGACCAATGCGTGACTGGCCGCGCGATCAAAACTCTTGGCTCCAAATCCCGCTTTCGACGACCGCAACTTTTTGTCGGAATCGAAAGATAGGTCGTGCCGTTTGCGATACTGGGCGAATCCAACGCCGCCGATCAGCACATCTTCGTAAACGCCGATGTATCCCCACTCGGTTTCTTCTTCGTCAGATCCCGGCAATTGGAAATCTTTAACCGTTTCGCCGGTGGCCGGATCCAAGACATGACAGACGGCTCCTTCCAGCATGTAGATGCTATCTTCGGTAACGATGTAGTTTGTCCCACGACCGTTGGCGCCTGGAATGTGAACCTGGTTGTATTTCGGGTTTAGTGGTTCGTTGCTGAAGGTTTTGTCGTAGTAGACATCGAACGTGCCCAGGTCTTCAAATTCGCGTTTCCATAGCACGCGGCCCGTGTACACGTCGCGCGCGCTCAAGCTGTTCATCCCTTGGATAAACAATCTGCCGCCAATGACTTGTTCAGGCGGGCCGTGGCCGTGGCGCGGCAATACGTCCATGTTGCTGCTGCCGCCGAACCATAGCACGCCCAGCGGAAGCTTCACTCTCTGGTCGTCCGACTTCACGGTGTTGGCGATGTTGCCGTATTGATGAGTCCAGTCGGCGGCGCCGGGAAGCGCGCCGACACGGCGGATGATGATCGACAGATCGCCCAAAGTCACGTCGGCCTGTTCTAGCTTTCGCTCATCGATCCGTTGGGCAAAGTCGTACGCATTGGGCACGCCGATCAAATGCATCGTACCGCCGAAGGGGCGCACTGACTGATAGAGCTCCGACACTAGTTCCAAGTTGTCAGCGACCAATTCGTGATCGACAAAGACCATGTTGGCGACGTACTTGGGCGCTTTAAAATCGCCAGGATCACTGTGATGAACGGTGACCTTTCCGTATTGCTGGGCGTCGTCCAGTTTTCTCCGCGCCGTCGCAACTGATTCGGAATTGGGATCGACGACCGCCAACTGGACGAATGGGGAAGCGGCAGACAAGCTGAGTGCAAGGGCCGAGTTCGAATCGCCGAAGTAGAGCGCGTAGCCCTCGGCATCACCGGCGTCCAGCAGTTTCTGAGCTTCATCTTTCGCGGCGTCCAAGCCGGACGGTAGTGGTTTGGAATCGGCGCCAGGCTTGCGGAGCGAACCGCGACTGTCCGATTCCGCGAAGCACAGAAGTTCGCCATCCATCGTCACAGCGAATAGCTTTTCGTCGGCGCTCAATAGTCGTTCAATTTGTCCTTCTACCGGCATCGTTCCAATGATCTTTCCAGCCGTGTCGATTCGCGTGATCGTCCCACCTCCGGCTGCGATCAATTCCGTTCCGACCAGGATCAGATCGCCGCTGCCATCCGCATCAACCTGCCATAGCTGTTCGCGGTCGGAGTCGTAGCATCGTACAACGGCTTTTTCGTCCGACATTTCAGCGGTGTAGACTTTGCCGTCCTTCAGCACCGGTTCATTGGGCTGGAAGGCGGTTTTGACTCCCTTTTCCAAATCGAACGCGCGAGTTCCTTTGTTCCGCGTGTGAACATAGAAATGTTGCTTGATCGGCGGCGACAAATGATCCGCCGGTACCCTTGCCGCCCGCATTGATTTCGAAATAGCGAAACTTGCCGTCGGCGCGATTGAATACGGCCGGCACACTGCGACCACCAGGCACCAGCAACAGATCTTCGGTCGCGACCAATGCGCCTTGCGGGGCGACTCCGGCAAAGGAGGGCGCACTGTGGGGTTGCTTGATGTACTGAGCACCGGTGCTGTCGTTGACCCAGCGGACTTCGCCCGTTTCAGCATCGAGCGCGTGAATGAACGTTCCCATGAACGGCCAAATACTCGAGGCAAAATAGACCGTGTTATCGCGAACGACAGGCCCGCCGCGAGCTGGCCATGCCGAGGCAAGTCGCCGGTTGCCAATGACCTTTTGATTGCTCGGGGCGCCGCTAAACTTCCAGTTCACATCCCCCGATTCAGCATCGACGCAGTACAAGAACCCGTCATCACTCGTAAAGAAGACTTGGTCTTTTCGACCGACAGGCGGCAGTCGCACCGGTGCTTCGGTATAGCAAGTCCACAGGTTTTCGCCCGTGTCGGCGTCCAGGGCGATGACTTTACATTGGTCATTGAAGCCCACGATGACGTCCGCCCGTTTAAGACGATCGGTTCGAAAATTCGATCGAAGGTCATCAAGTCATGATTCAGCGGGTCATCCCATGCCTGCTCGCGGTTGCCAAAATCTAGCATCCATGACAGCTGTAGCGACTCTGGTAAGCGGTTATTTGACGCAGCGGCTGTCCGTTGTGCGTCGTAACGCCACATTGGCCAGTCCTGAGCGTGTAGCTTGTACCCGGCTAGGAACGTCGTGGCCAGGAAGAGCAATCCGTGTACCACTGATCTGGATGCGTTTGATAGCTGCCTTCGCTTCATTCTCAATACTCAACGTTCTTTCACGAGATTTGATAAGCTGGAATGGGTGCGTCCCAGCTCGATCAATCATACACCAAATTACTACTCTATAGTCAGTTCAGGAGTCCCCTTTCATGTCCCAAGAAGCCTATGTCTTCGAAGCCCTTCGTACGCCCCGATCACGCGGCAAAGCGAGCGGTGAACTACACGAAGTCAAACCAATCGATCTTGTGGTGACATTGATGGACGAAATGTCCACACGCCATGATCTGGATACTTCGCAAGTCGATGATGTGGTCTTGGGATGTGTTACGCCCGTTGGCGATCAGGGATCGGATATCTCCAAAAGTGCGGCACAAAAAGCAAAATGGGACATCGATGTTCCCGGTGTCCAACTGAATCGTTTCTGTGCCTCCGGTTTGGACGCGGTCAACACCGCAGCCATGAAAGTCCGCTCAGGCTGGAATCACCTGGTCGTTGCCGGTGGCGTCGAAAGCATGAGCCGCGTACCCATGGGATCTGACGGCGGTCCGTTTGCATTGGATCCGGTGACTAATTGGGAAACCCATTTCGTTCCTCAAGGTATCGGTGCCGATCTGATCGCAACGATCGATGGATACTCTCGCGAAGATGTCGATCAGTACGCTGTCAAATCACAACAGCGAGCCGGTGCGGCCCGTGACGCGGGAAAATTCGATCGCTCAGTCGTTCCAGTCAAGGATCTGAACGGAATCGTTGTCTTAGAAAAAGATAGCTACATTCGTCCCGACACGACTTTGGAAGGTTTGGGGCAACTGAAGCCAGTCTTCGAAATGCCGGGCAATCTGGGATTCGACTTTGTCGCTCAGCAAAAGTATCCGCAAGTCGAACGCATCAACCACGTTCATACGGCGGGCAACTCGTCGGGAATCGTGGATGGAGCTGCTTTGGTTCTGGTCGGTAGCGAAGCGAAAGGCAAAGAGCTAGGGCTGAAGCCGCGGGCTCGCATTCGATCGGCAGCACTGATTGGCACCGATCCGACGATCATGTTGACCGGTCCCGGACCGGCCGCCAAGAAAGCATTGAAGATCGCCGGCATGAGCGTTTCCGACATCGACTTGTTCGAAATCAACGAAGCATTTGCCAGCGTTGTGATGCGATTCATGCGAGACTTGGACTTGACCAGTGACGACAACGTGAACGTCAACGGCGGTGCGATCGCGATGGGACACCCGCTCGGTGCAACCGGGGCGATGATTCTGGGGACGTTGATCGACGAAATGGAACGAACCGACAAGAACACCGGTTTGGCCGCACTGTGCGTTGGCGGCGGTATGGGAATCGCCACCGTCGTCGAACGCGTTTAAGAATCGGGTCACCTCTCGCGGCCTGCGTCGGAGCTGGTGCAGTTTTCAATCGTTTTACAACGAGTATTTGCAAGGCTCTCCTGGGGGAGAGTCGATCCCCGGCAAGGAGAGGGGTTTTGGGCACGGTCCCTGCCCGGCAGTTCAAACGTCCGGCCCTCCCCAAGGATGGAAAATAAAACCGCCTGAACTTTCCTGCAGGGAGAGGTGGCACAACCAATCGAACCTTCTTAATAACAACACAAGCCAATGACATTCGCATACGACAAAGACTCCGATGGCATCGTCACCATTACGATCGACATGCCAGGCTACAGCGCCAATGTGCTGAACACATGACTTTTTCAAGGCTTTCGACGAAACGCTTGATCGCTTGGAAGCGGATGAATCGGCAACGGGTGCAATCTTATTTCCGGCAAGAAGCTGTGGATTGCCGGTGCTGATATCGATAATGCTTTCGACTCCGAAGATCCGAAGTTCTTCTTTCGAAATGAGCGAGAAGCTAAAGGCCGATTTGCGCCGCTTGGAATTGCTGAAGATCCCGGTTGTTGCGGCGTTGAACGGTACCGCACTAGGCGGCGGACTGGAAGTCGCGCTGGCCTGCCACCATCGCATTGCGATTGACAATGATCGAATCAAGTTCGGATTCCCTGAAGTCGGACTCGGTTTGTTGCCCGGAGCCGGGGGAGTCGTCCGAACCGTCCGCCTGATCGGATTGCAGAATTCGCTCGAGTGGCTGACCCAAAATCGCAAATACACGCCACAAAAATCGTTGCAGGCGGGCATGATTCACGACTTGGCCAAGGATCAAGACGAACTGATGGCCAAAGCCAAAGCATGGATCAAAGCCAACCCGAATGCCCAAGCTCCGTGGGACGCCGATCCAAAATACCGGATCCCTGGTGGAAGCCCCTCCAGTCCCAAGGTTGCGCAGATGCTGGCGATCGGACCGGCGATGGTTCGCAAGGAATCCAAAGGGATCTATCCGGCGCCGCCCACGATCATGGCGGCTGCGGTCGAAGGCGCCCAAGTCGATTTCGATACCGCCAGCAGAATCGAATCTCGCTACTTCGCCAGCCTGGGTGCCAGTCAGGTCAGCCGCAACATGATCAATGCGTTTTGGACGCAATTGAACCAGATCAAAAAGGGACTGAGCCGACCGAAGAATGTCGAACCGCAACCGACCAAGAAAGTTGGTGTGCTGGGCAGTGGGTTGATGGGACACGGGATCGCCTATGTTTCGGCGATGGCGGGCATGGAGGTCGTCATGACCGACGCCGAACAGGCGGGTGCCGACAAAGGAAAAGAGAAGATCGCCGCCCTGGTTGCAAAACAGGTCAAACGGGGCCGGATGTCCGAGGAAAAAGCCGAAGGATTGCTTGGCAAGATCACCGCGACCGCCGACTACGGCCAGTTGGCCGGTTGCGATTTGATCATCGAAGCGGTGTTCGAAAATCGTGAGTTGAAAGCCAAGGTGACTCAGTTGGCCGAAGCGGCGATGGATCAGAGTGGCGTCTTCGCATCCAATACTTCGACGCTGCCGATCACCGGATTGGCCGAGGCGAGTTGCCGTCCGGAAAAATTCGTCGGTCTGCATTTCTTTTCGCCTGTTCGACAAGATGCAATTGGTGGAGATCATCGTTGGTGAAAAGACTGACGACCAAGCGCTGGCCAAAGCGTTCGACTATGTGTTGGCGATCGGCAAAGTGCCGATCGTGGTCAATGACAGTCCGCGGATTCTACACGTCGCGCGTGTTCGGAACTTGGACCAACGAAGGCATGTCGATGCTGCAGGAAGGCCAGCATCCGCATTCGATCGAAATGGCTGGGATCCAAGCCGGCATGCCGATCGGACCGCTGGCGCTGATGGATGAAGTTTCGCTGAGCCTGGCCGATCACATCCGCAAACAAACTCTTGGCCGACCTGGAAAAGGCAGGTGGGGCCGAGGGCGGAGCCGACGCAGCACTGTCGTCCGGGCATTCTGGGGCAGTCGTTGAAAAGATGATCAGCCTAGATCGACCGGGGCGAGCCGGCGGCGGTGGATTCTACGATTACAGCGATCAAGGAAAGCAATTGTGGCCGGAACTGACCAAGCATTTCCCGACCAAGGAAGATCACACTCTCCCAGGAGGAGATGATCGATCGCATTCTGTACATCCAATCGGTCGAAACGGCTCGCTGCTTGGAAGAAGGTGTCTTGAAGACCGCTGCCGATGCCAACTTGGGATCCATCTTCGGCTGGGGATTCGCACCACAACATGGCGGAACGCTGCAGTTCATCAATGCCGTTGGATTGCCCGAATTCGTTGCCCGAGCCAAAGAATTGGCGGAGACTTACGGTGAACGATTCGAGCCACCCAAATTGCTGATCGACATGGCCGAAAAAGGCGAAACCTTTTAAGTTTCGCCAAGTGTCAATGATCGCTGCTACGTAGGTGATTCGGTCAAGGTCGCATGCGTCTTGTTGGCGTTGCGTTTGACCGAGCGTAGGAAGATTGTCACTCGAGTTCTTCCGCGAAACTATTCCACATCAGTCGTTGAAACAGCCACGGGGCGCGAACCCACAATTCGGCTGCGAATCGGGATGACCATTGTGGGGTTAGCAGTCGTTGCTTGCCCCGCTGGTGAGCCTTCACGATCGAGCGGGCCATCTGATCGGGGCCATGGATCCCGCCGACGGTTGACCGCGGTCGAACTCGTTCTGTTGCCATCGCTGCCGAGCGCGTTCGCTTCGATCGATGTGTTCAGAAAACTCGGGTACACCATCAATAAATCAATGCCTTGCCTAATCAGTTCCGGACGCCAGGTTTCAAAGTGCTGCGCCATCGCCGACTTGCTTGCACAGTAGGCCGCTCGACCAGGAACGGGCATTTTCGCTGCCATGCTACTGATGCAGATCACGCTGCCGCCGGCTTGCTGCAGAGCCGGCAAGCACCGCTGCGTCAAAAAGACAGGAGCGAACCAGTTGACCGACATCAACTGGCCAAAGACTTTCGTGTCCGTTGCCGAAGCTTGGCTGCGATGCGTGATCCCGGCATTGTTGATCAGCAGGTCGAGCGGTCGGTTGATGATTTCGGACACGAAGGATGAAAGCTGATCGATATCGGTTAGGTCAACACAGTGGGTTTCGTGTGAGCCCCCAAGTCGCGACCACCACACGACGCCAATCTCTCGGCGTCGCGATCAAGCAACAAGACATACCAACCAAGATCGTGATATTGCCGAGCGAGTTCCCAACCAAGTCCAGACGCGGCGCCCGTGATCAGTACTCGCTTTGTCATTGCGACGATTCCCGTAGGTGCTCAATAAAGAATTCCAGTGCTTCGCGTGATGACTTGGTCGGTGGACGACCGAACTCGGTATTCAATTTCTTGTTCGAAAGTACAGGGCGATGCTGCATGAATCGAACCTGGTTGGGGCCGTATCGCGTGATTCCCAAGGGTTTCGTGATCGACAAAACACCTTTGATCAACCAGACCGGTAAGTGAATGACTCGCTTGTTCATCAATTGTCCGATTTCCGAAATCGTTAGGCAGCCATCACCGGCGACGTTGTAGATTCCGGTTCGGCTGTTCTGTATCCCGTAAGCGATCGTCTGTACCAAATCTTGGTCCCAAGCGAACACAAACGGAGACCTGACTCCACGCAGGCCCAGGATCCAATTTCCGGTAAAGAGTCGAGTGATCATGTTGTTGGTCGAGGCACCAATCACCGTGCCCGGTCGCAGCACCAACTGACCGAGTTCCGGTGCGGACTTTCGATACTGCGCCAGCATCTCTTCGACCAGGCGTTTGTGGCGAGAGTAACTGAATTCGTCATTGCCGCGAATCGGATCATCTTCACACAACCATTCAGGACTATCAGCGTGATAGCCATAGGCTGCTCCACTGCTGGTCACAGTCAGATGTCTTACGCCACCGGCAATACACGCTTCCAGGACATTCTTTGTGCCATTGACATCGATGTCGTATTCGATTGCGGGAGCTTGCCCCGGCTGCACGATCGAAGCCAGATGAACGACATGGGTGATTGCGTTATCGCTGACCAATTCCGCCAAACCTGAATCGCGGATATCCATTTGGATCGCGTGCTCAGTTGGTCGGACATCAATGCCCCAGACGTGTTGACAATCTCGCTGAAGCATTTCCAACAGCATTCCACCGACGTAACCGCCAGCGCCGGTGATCAAAATCCTGTGTTCGTCAAACATTCGTCGCGACTTCCTTGATCGGCCGGCGTGCCCAATAGCTGGCGATCACCAAACCACTGACCAGGTGCCAGATTCCCCAAAAAGCCGTGATCAAAATCGCGCCGCCCAGCTGTGGCATGAAGGTAAACAGCAACGTTAGCCCCAGACCTGAGTTTTGAATTCCCACCTCCAACGTGATCGCCCGTCGATCGGCTTCTGGCTGGCCAAAAAGGGTCGCCATTGCATAGCCAATGGAAAGCGCCATTAAGTTGTGAATGACGACTAATAACAGGAGCTGTTGCCAGTGCGAAATGAACAATCCCCAGTTTTTGCTAAACGCCAACCCCACGAATCCCAGGAATATCACCAGTGAAACTTTGCGCATTACGCCTTCGGACTTTTCGTTGAGTGCAGGGAATCGATGCCCGCAATACATGCCGCAAACGATTGGCAAACCGATCACGAGCAATACCAGTCCCATCATATTGAGTGGATCAAGTTCCACACGGGTCATCAGATCAGCCGTAGCCGGATTGAGCCATGTGTAGTAGGCGAACAGAGTCGGTGTGGTGATCACTGCCAACAAGCTGGCGACCGCTGTCATGGAAACCGACACTGCTAAGCTTCCACGTGCGATAAAGGTGATGATGTTGGAGAAATTACCGCCTGGGCACGCGGAAACCAAGATCATGCCAATCGCCAATGATGGAGGTGGCTTCAGGACAAGTGTTAGCAAATAAGTCAAGAATGGCAGCAGCAAACACTGCGCTACCAGACCAATTGCTGGTGCTTGCGGCGATCGAATGATACGTTTGAAATCAGCAGGTCGGAGACCAAGCGAAACTCCGAACATCATCATTGCCAAGATTGCGTTCAGGGCGATCAGTGAGTTACGGGAGAATTCCAGTTGGACGTCGTCGATCATGTGGTGGCTCCAAGGAAGCCACGCATTTCACGTCGCAATTGCTTGACATGGCGTTTCAACTCGTTCCAGTAGGTTTCTTTGTGGACGTAGTACGCCATCCGATCGACCTTCAAGTAGTTCATGCCGCCAGTCATGTCGTGATTCTTGCGGATGCACTCCGTGATCGGGCCCAATGCCTCGGGCGCCTTGTCCTTGGCTAGTAGGTACAGCGCGACCATCTCAGCCTGGTCAGCCCTGGCTTGCCAGCCAAGTCCAGCGGCTTCTACCATTCCCAGCAAAAAGAGGTCATCACGCTGGGGATGAAAGACGTTCATGTAGAACGATGGGGCCGGTCCGTGCCAATTCAATAGTTCCCGATCGATAAACGGAAAACTGAGTTCGTAGCCAGTCGCCAATACTACAACATCGAATTCTTCGCGGATTCCATCGGCGAATTCAACACTTTGTCCATCGAAGCGAACCGGCGATTTGCGTACTTTGATATCGCCATGGCCGATGTGATGAAGGACCAAAGAACTAAGGACCGGATGTGATTCGTAAAGTCGATAGTCAGGATCGGGCAGTCCATATTGACTGGGCGATCCAATCAGCAACTTGACAATCAAGCCATCGACAATTTGTTTCAGTCGTCGCGGTAACTGAATCTTGCCGCCGATCGTATCAATCGGCTTTCCCATCACGAACTTGGGTAGAAAGTGGTATCCGCGACGTACTGACAGGGCAACCGACTTGGCCCGGTGAGCCGCATCGACAGCGATATCACAGGCGCTGTTCCCGCAACCGACGATCAACACTCGTTGATCGTTGAAGATGTCCGGCGACTTGTACTGACAGGAGTGCAAGAGTTTGCCGGCAAACGAGCCTTCGATTTCGGGCATGTTGGGCTGAAACAACTGCCCGTTGGCAATCATCAGACCAGCAAATTTCTGTTGGTGCGATTCCCCATTCTGGTCCCAAGTTACATTCCAATGCCCCTGGTCGTTCGGCTCGGTCGAAGTCACATAGTGCGCCAAAGTGATAGTGGTCGCGCAGTGAGAATTTGTCGGCGTAATCTCGAAAGTACTGCTTGATTTCACTGTGATGCGGATAGGTCGAAACGTGCTCGGCCATCGGAAACTCAGACAGCTCCGTCATTGACTTCGACGAAATCAGGTGCGCACTCTCGTACATGGTGCTGTGTGGGTTATCGATATCCCACAATCCGCCCACGTCGCTATGCAATTCAAAACCTTGAAACGGCACTCCATATTTGGACAACTGGCGAGCCGCACACAGCCCCATCGGGCCGGCGCCAATCAGTGCATAAGGCAACGCCAAGACTAAATCTCCTCTAGTTGCAATAACGACAAGCATCCAACGAGAGCGAATTCTACCCGAGAGCAAGGTTCCGTAGGTGTTGCGGTGATTTGCCATTCAGGTGCCGCGGCGCTCTCTCTTCGCCGAATATCGAATACGACCGATACAAATGGACCGTACCTTTGGACGCCGTGAAGAGACCTCTTGGGTCAGCGACAGGCAAATTCGGACTGTGACCTACGGTTAAGAGCCTAGATTCCTTCGCTCGCAAGCAAAATCCGTGCATTTGCAACTTCGCCCCAACTCAGGTCCCACCGCACTGCTGTCACTAGGCACTGTCCCGGTATTCGATTGGCTACGGAAAAGGGGTCCGACCCCGATAGCCGGAACGGCCCTAAGGGTGCTTCGCACTATTGGGGTCGGACCCCTTTTCCGCAATCTGCTATTTGCGGGACAGTGCCTAGTGATCGCGGCTGCCCTCGGCGGTTCACTTCCAGCCGAATCGGTGCCAATCGGAACACAGGTCGCTGGTTTGGAACTGGAAGATTGTCAGAACAACCGACATCAGGTGATCGGACCAACAGATAGCAAGGTTACGGCAATCATCTTCCTTGGCGTTGAGTGTCCCTTGGCACGACTGTACGGCGGTCGGCTATGCGAATTGGCACAACGATACAAGAACGAGGTTTCGTTCATAGGAATTGATTCAAACAACCGTGACGACGTCCGGGAAATCGTTCGTTGGGGCAAGGAGTACGCTCCCACGCTGTTGTTGCTCCGCGATCCAAATCAACTAGCAGCGGACCGACTTGGGGCAACTCGCAATCCCGAAGTCGTTTTGATTGATCAGCAAAGCCGGATTCAATATCGGGGTCGAATTGACGGACAATTCACAACCACTGCGAAAACAGGCGTCGTCGATCGGCACGACTTGGTCATCGCCATTGAGGACACGTTGGCCGGAAAACCGGTATCGGTTCCAATCACAACAGCAACCGGTTGCTACATCGATCGACGCCCAACGCGTGAGCGCAAGGTTTCCGCAAAGCTCACCTATCACCAACAGATCGCACCGATCCTGCGTCGCCGCTGTGTCAATTGCCACCGCGCCGGCCAGTCAGCTCCGCTTGAACTTACCACCTACGAACAAGTCTACAGTTGGTTGGATACGATCGAGGAAGTGATTCGCGACCAGCGGATGCCTCCTTGGTTTGCGAATCCAGATCACGGGGAATTCAAAAATTTTGCGGGCCTGACCTCGGTCGAGCAGGATCAACTCTTTCGCTGGATCGCCGCCGACGGTCCCGAGGGAGATCGTATCACCGCCGTTGCCTTGGAGCCGCTCCCACCCAGTGAGTGGAATATTGGTGAGCCCGATTTGGTGCTGCCGATTCCCGAGCCATTTACCGTCGCTGCTAAGGGAATCATCGACTACCAGTACTTTGTCGTCGATCCCCGATTTACTGAAGACAAGTGGGTGTCGGCTGTCGAGGTGCGCGCGGGTAACGCTGCCGTCGTGCATCACTGCAACGTCTTCGTCCAACCGCCCACGTCTGCCAAGTTTTCACTCGATTCCTGGAATCGGTTGCCGTCAAGTTACTTGGCTGTCACGGCACCTGGCCGTCCACCGATGATCTTCCCTCGCGGAATGGGAAAGTCTATTCCGGCCCGATCGAAACTGATCTTTCAAATCCACTATCAATCGATAGGCAGCGTGCAGACAGATCGAACAAGGATTGGTTTACGCTTTGCAGATCCGAATCAGATCACTCGCGAGGTCGCCACTTGTGGTTTGATCGCTGGCGAGGAAGAGTTGCAGATTCCACCAGGCGAGGCGAACTATCAAGTACAACTGCGTCAAACGGTTGACGAAGATCTGCTGTTGCTCGCATTGACACCGCACATGCATTTACGCGGCAAGTCATGCCGGTACTCAGCAAAGTATGCTGACGGCAGCAGCGAAGTGCTGTTGGATATACCGTCTTGGGACTTCAACTGGCAGGAGCGTTATGTCCTGGCGAGCCCCAAGCGACTGACTGCGGGAACGGAGATCATTGCAACGGCCGTCTTTGACAATTCAACCGGAAACCCCTTCAATCCTGATCCGACTACCCAGGTCACTTACGGCCCACAATCGACTGACGAAATGTTCAATGCCTGGTATGAAGCGGTATTGGTTCACCAAGACCTTCGTCAACCGGCAATCATGCAGTTGATCAGAACTGTGCCGCCGGCGCGTATGGTCTTTCCGCTCGCGGCCTGTCTTGCTTTGATGATTTGCTGCCACTTACTCCCAGTTGGAGGGGTAAAAGCCTCCGACAACGGTTCCTCACCTGCCGCTAGATCCAAATGACCTGCTGAAAATATTGGTGGTTTAGGGTAAGCTAGAAGGCGTTCGGCAAATCACCCACCTTTGACACCCGCCCCCCGTCCAATGCCTCTGCTGGATCCCAGAATCCCTGCGGCTTGCCTCTTGCTACTTGCAGCTAGCACTGCCGGTGCGCAATCAGCCAGCTCGATCGATTTCGAGAATGATTTGCAGCCGATTTTCACCCGGTATGGTTGCACGTCCGGCCCGTGCCATGGAAAGGCACGAGGGCAGGGTGGTTTTCAGTTGTCGCTGTTGGGCTTTGACCATGATTTCGACTACACCGCAATCACCAAGGGCGTCGAGGTCGACGCATCTTTGCGTCCGCACCTAAGCAAAGTTTGTTGCTGATGAAAGCGACTGGGCAAGTGCCTCATGGCGGTGGCATTCGCTTGCAGGTCGATGGACCCGAATACAACGCGATCTTGACGTGGATCAACGAAGGGATGCCACGGCGAATCGCCAAAGCGCCCAAGCTGACCAAGCTGGTTGTCGAACCTGAATTGGTGACGTTGGAAAATGGTGCGACGCAGCCACTGAAGGCGATTGCCCATTACGATGACGGAAGCGTTCGAGATGTCACAAGATTGTCAGCGTTTCAGTCAAATGAGTCACCGATTGCTGACGTTGACGAGCATGGCTTGGTGACTGCGGGTACGATTACGGGTGACGCCGCGATGATGGCGCGATTCATGGGGCAAATCGCTGTTTGTGAAGTGACGATTCCCAGGGTCGAACAGGTTCCGACGGAAGTCTATGCGCAGCTTCCTCGCAACAACTTCATTGACGATTTAGTTTGGCAAAAGTTACAGCGACTAAACATCACGCCCTCCGGCCTCTGCGATGACACGACCTATCTGCGTCGTGTTACAACCGACATCAGCGGCCGCATTCCAACGCCCGAGGAAGTCACGGAATTCCTGGCCGATCCAGCTCCCGACAAACGTGCCGCAGTGGTGGATCGCTTGCTGCAGGAACCAGATTTTGCGGATCACTGGGCGAACAAGTGGATGGACTTGCTGCGGCCGAATCCCTATCGAGTCGGTATCAAAACCGTACTCAGTTATGATCGTTGGATTCGCGAGCGATTTCATCAGCGGATGCCATGGGATCAACTGGTGCGTGAATTGGTGACCGCTGAAGGAGGCACTTGGACGAACGGTGCCGTAACGCTGTTCCGTGATCGGCGCTCGCCCGATGAGATCACGACGTTGGTCAGCCAGTTGTTCGTCGGCGTCCGTTTGGATTGCGCGCGTTGTCACCACCATCCTTTCGAGAAGTGGGGGCAAGATGACTTCTATTCGTTTGCGGCATACTTTGCCAAGCTTGGTCGCAAAGGCACCGGACTGTCTCCCCCAATTTCAGGGTCGCAAGAATATGTATTTGCCGGTAACAGCGGCTCAGTTAAGCATCCGTTGACCGGTGAAGTGATGGAGCCCGTTCCGCTGTGGGGCGAAGCGCCGGTGACGGAAGACGTCGATGATCCTCGCGATATTCTGGCGAACTGGATGACGTCGCCACAGAATCACTTGTTCGCTCAAGTGATGGCCAACCGAGTTTGGGCGGACTTGATGGGACGGGGGCTGGTCGAACCGGTTGACGATTTTCGAGCGACCAATCCGGCGACCAACCCACCATTGATCACGGCCCTTGGCGAACATTTTCGCGACACGCAGTTTTCGTTGTCCGAGCTGATTCGAACCATCACTGCGTCCCACGTCTATCAGCTCGATTCACAAATCAACGAGCGGAATGCGGCCGATACTCGCAACTACTCCAGGCACTATCGACAACGTTTGCGAGCCGAGGTGTTGCGAGATGCCTTTACGCAAATCTCCGGGGTTGCACCACGTTTTGATGCGACTCCGCCAGGCGCCAACGCGAAACAGATTTGGACTCACCGTACAAAATCGCTATTTCTTGACACCTTTGGTCGCCCCGATCCGAATCAGGATCCGCCCTGCGAACGAACGGGGGAATCGACGGTCGTGCAGAGTTTGCATCTGATGAATTCGGAAGAGATGCACGCCGACTTGTTGAATGACAATGGGAACGCAGCCAAACTAGCACAATCTGAGTTGCCTCCGGCAGAGCTAACCGCGCAGGTATACCGATTGATTTATGGTCGAGAGCCGTCGAGCGAGGAAACAGAACTGATTGTCGGACTGTTGACCAAGGAAAATGCTAACCGCCGTCAAGTGGTGGAAGACGTCATGTGGGCCATGATCAATTCACCCGAGTTTGTATTTCAAAACTAGAAAGGATCAACGTTCATCCGCAGCCAACTGTGCGGTTGAACATTCCAACGATGACACGTCAAAGAAACTGCGAAGGAACGAGTCGCCGCGATTGTTTGAAATTCGGCATTGGTGGGTTGCTAGGCGGAGGTCTGGTCGACACCCTGCGCGTACGTGGCGAGTCGCTCAAGATGGGTGGACCTACACCGACGGCCAAACGCTGCATTTTGATTTGGATGGATGGCGGACCGACCCATTTTGAAACCTTTGATCCCAAGCCCGAGGCTCCGTCGGAGTATCGGGGCGATTTCGGCACCGTCAAAACTGCGGTTCCCGGCACGTTGTACTCCGAGCATATGGTCAAACTGGCCGAATCATTGGGCGACTACGCGATGATTCGATCGATTCGCCATAACCAAGGCAATCACGGTGCGGGAAATCACTACATGATGACGGGTGCTCCGCCCCGGATACCGGTTAGCTGTGGAGCCTATGTTAGTTTCCACCCGAGCGTTGGTTCGGTTGTCGCAAAAGAACTTGGCCAGGACAACGGCTTACCGCCTTACTTTAGTATTCCGAATATGTCACGCAGTGGTGGACCAAACTTTTTGGGTGCCAAGTACGCGCCGTTCGTGGTACCGGATGACCCCAACAAAGAGAAATTCAAGGTACGTGATGTTGCATTGCCAAAAGAATTGGCGGTCGATCGGTTCGATGGACGCACGGATCTGCGAGCGAAGATTGATCGTATGATGCGTTTGAATCATGAAGCGGCAGCGGACCCAGTCGCCGCCTTCGATGAGTACTACGAACAAGGCTATGACCTGGTCACGTCGCCAGAGGCACAAGCCGCATTCGATATCGATAAGGAATCGGATGAAACGCGGGACCGCTACGGTCGGGATAGCTTTGGACAAAGGTGTCTGTTGGCACGACGGTTGGTCGAAACAGGAGTCCCGTTCGTTACCGTTTACGACGGCGGTTGGGATCATCACAGCGAAATTTTCATCACATTGCGGAAGCGATTGCCACGCTGGGACAACTCCGTTGCAACTCTGATTCAAGATTTGAAGGAACGGGGTCTGCTTGACAGTACTCTGGTGATTGCTTTGGGCGAGTTCGGGAGAACCCCGAAAATCTCGACCCTGGCTGGTCGCAAGTCTCCCGGCCGCGATCACTGGGCGAATGCGATGTCGGTCTTGATGGCTGGCGGTGGAACGCCAGGTGGAGTGGTCGTTGGAGCGACAGACCGTGACGGTCACTCGGCGGTCGATCGAGTTCTTTCTCCTGAAAATTTTGTATCGACCATCTATCACAAGTTGGGTATCGATCCCGGCAAGATCTTGTACACGCCCCAAGGACGTCCGACGCACTTGGTAAGCGATCCTACTCCGATCAGTGAACTGATTTAGCGTGGGTAGCGTGATACATTCAGGCGAACAAGAGACCGCTGCCGGTTGTGGGTCGTCTGTTGTTCATCACCCTCTTTTGGAGGGGGGCTCGCATCTCCGGTTCACATCGATCGCCATTGCATCGGTCGCCATTGCACTGATCCTTGTTTCAACCTCGATCGCCGCCGAACCACCGGCGATCACCCGAATGTTTCCTCCTGGTGGTCAGGTGGGGACCAATGTCGAAGTCACGTTGACCGGCAAGCCGGGTGATGGCAATTTGCAAGTCTGGTCAGACCAACAGAAGCTGTCGGTCGCGTTTAGCGAAAAGAACGACAAAGCAACGATCAAGATTCCAGCTGATGCGGCTCGCGGAATCCACTGGCTGCGGTTCTACAATGAGTCCGGAGCCACTGATCTGATTCCGTTCTTCGTTGGTGAGCTGCCCGAAGCAATGGATGCAGAACCCAACAACGACTTGGCAAAGGCACAAAAGATCAGTGCCTGCACGGTCAATGGCGTGCTGCACCAAACCGGCGAAGTCGACCTGTTTGCGATCGGACTTGGAGGCGGGCCAGACGCTGACCGCACTGGTGCAGGCAAACCGCGAACTTGGGTCGCCGATGGATGGCGTCTTGGAAATACTCGATGCTCGAGGAACGGTGATCTGACCTCCAATGACGACGACCATGGAAACGATCCACGGCAACGATGACGGCGGCAAGCTCCGGAACCTACTTTGTTCGGTCTGTTCGCATTTCCGGCCGCTCCCAACAGTACCATTCGTTTGCATGGAGCACCGAACTACGTCTATCGGTTGACCGTGAACACAGGAAAGGCCGAAGAAGTTTCGGCAAGTGATTCAGGTGCCAGAGAATCTTTCGATTCCCTGGACGGTTGACCGTGACCATTGGAACGCCCCATGAAGCGGACGAATACGCATTCGACGGGCCAAAGGACAGAGCATTACGGTCGATGTCGCGGCGCGAGCATACTTTTCACTGCTCGACCCGGTCGCTGTCTTGAAGACTGAAGCGGGCAAGATTGTCAAAGAGTTTGACGACCTGAGCAGAGCGATCCGGACGTGAGGTTTAGCATCGCGCTGCCTGAAGATGGTCGCTACGTGCTGGTGGTAAAGATCGCTATGGCAACGGCGGAGGGCGATTCAACTACATTGCCAGTGTCGATCAGAATCAACCGACTTTCTCAGCGACGGTAGCGGCGAACCAGTTTGTGTTGCCGGCCGATAAACCACTGGAAATACCGGTAGCGATTAGCCGCGAGCACGGATTTGCCGAACGAGTGGCTGTTTCCGTTCGCGGATTGCCAGCGGGGGTGACCGTAGTACCGGTTTACTCAGAAAAAGAGGGCGACACAGTCGAAGAGTGTCACCCTCAAGATCGAACGCTCAGAAACAGCTAAACCGTTTTCTGGCGTTGTGGAATTATCTGCACAGTCAGCAGCAACGCAGCAAGACGTAACGGCAACGGCGCCAAAGCCACATTCCAAAACCCGGATCGAAGAGTTGTGGCTGACTGTCGTGGAGTAGGGGTGAAATTCGCCCTTCCTAGTGCTCGTGCTCGAAGTCTGGCTCTTTGCCTTCGTAGGCCCGGTATAGATCGAAGATCGACTTCTCGAGCGCTTTCGCCGTTGCCGGATCAGCTGACTGTTTCGCCTTCATCGCGGTAATGATTACCAGGTGCGCGGCGGCAATCTGCTTGGTGTAGTTTTCGTTGTCGGGTTTGATTCGCTGGGCCATGAAGTAGTCAGCGATCGTGCGTTGAATGTTCGTCGCGTGATCTTCTTTCGTGGTTGTCCAACGTACCATCTGGTTGACCGATTGCGCGTCGGGTTCGTCGGAAATTAGTTCCTCCAACTGCAATTGCGCTTTGGAGATCGTGTGTTCATCTTCCAGCATTTGCTGAAAGCGAAGTTGATCGTCGTAGATTCCGCAAGGAACCTGACAGTGGGCAAATGCGATGGAAGTTGCGGCGCAAACAAATGCAGCTGACAGTAGCAAGCGAAACATGTTGGTCTCTCCAAGATTGGTTGTTGATTGAGCGTGAAACAATATAGCAGATAGAGTCTCTGCACGGTGGGAAGATCCCTCTGGTGCTGTTTTCAATTTAGCGAATTGTGTCACCCGCTACGTCCATCAGCAATGAATTAGAGACGTTGTTGCCGAAATCAGCATGGCGATCGAACGTCCAGACGACTGCTTTCGTCTTTCGATTCACTTCGACAAGTAGTGGTTGGCCGGGACCCGCGTGGCAATTGCCAATCACCAAATTGCCGTTAGGAAGAACCTCCAGCGTGGTCACCCAGGCAAGCCGGATATTGGGTAGATCTTCCTGATGGAGTTGCCAAACGATTTCCTTGTCTGGTGTCACTTCCAGGACGCTATGGCCATTGCCAGTCCCAATCAGCGTATTGCCGTTCTGCAACCGAACCGCCGAGAAAAGACGATTGCCAAATGCTTCTGGACCATGGCCACCTTGGGGTTGCTTGTCGAACATGGGCACTTCGTATTCCCAAATGACTTTTCCAGAATTGCGGTCGTACTCGCGTACTTTTCCATCATCTTCATGAGCGACTCAAATAGGTTTCGTCGGAGTGCTGCGGACCAAACGCGTGTCGCTGTGGGTGCTGGGATGATCCAGAACCAACAGGATTTCCCTTGCAAGCTGGCCTTCGGCATCGACCTCGATAATGCGAGCCAACTCCTGACTCGGCGATCATCGTGTGACCGTTGTCGAGTCGTTCAAATGCGTGAACCTCGACTCGTTTGCCGTCGTTCCCATTGCGCTTGGCCGAATCGTATTCCCAGACGATCTGTTTCGTTTCGGGATCGATTTCGACAACGCCGGCGCGGCCTTTGTCGTGTCAATATGTTACCGTCTGGCGAGCAAGTGGATATCGTGGATTCCACCCCACGGCATCTCCCAGCTGATCGCCCCATTCGGTTCGATAATAGCTAAACGTTTGCCCCCATGCAGCAGAACGCGATGATCTGCCAGCAGCGAACTGCAAACGAACATTGACAGAATCGCGCCGAAGACCATTCGGCAATCACTGCGGTGAGAGACCATTGGGTGATGTTGAGTTCTAAACATCGAGCAATTCGTATTCTTGATTCGAGGTGGAATGGTTGCAAGGTATTGCTTCACAGTCAGGAACAGACCCGCATTGAAAAGCTGTAATATTTTAGCCGTTCACTCTGGGGCACATAGTCATATCCTGGCGAAATGACCAGCGAAACAGCAACGGTTTTGCTGCTGTAAAGGTGAATGTGTGCGCCACAGATTAGGCCGACGCCAGCGCTCCGCCAATCGAACTATTCGTTGCCTGTTCATTATCGCCTCTGTACGACCATGGGCGAAATCGCCATATTGAGTCCTTATCCTATGCAAACAGCCAGCTAGTTCAGTTGGAAATGCATCCGCTCATATGTCGCTACTTTTCTAATATTCACATGCCTGAACTAGCGCGTCGTCGTACAACCCGTTTTTCTTCGGGTTTCACGCTTGTTGAGTTGTTGGTTGTGATCGCCATCATTGGCGTCTTGGTAGGACTTCTGTTACCAGCGGTACAGCAAGCCCGCGAAGCAGCGCGGCGAATGAGCTGTAGTAACAATTTCAAGCAGCTTGGAATTGCGATTCACAACTACCATTCGGCGTATCAAAAGCTGCCCCAGCACCAAGGGGGATCAGAGCGGATGGATCCCTCAATGCCCGCATTGTCACAGCCCGGAGTTGACGGGCTCTTAGCTCTGTTTGCCCAGATTACCGCGTGTGGAGCCGATCCAAACTGTTCCGTCGGTCACGATGCGGGAGAACTAAGTATTCTTGTTCCTTTAACACCATTCATCGAACAACAGGCGCTTTGGGAAACGATCAGCAATGTCTACGAAGCTCGTCCCCTTAGCAATCCTAGCGGTCCGCCGTTTGCCTATGCAGCCCCGATGGGTGTCACGCCAGATATTGATGCATGGATGTGGTCATTTCTCGGCATCGCGTACAAACCCTGGACCACGGAGATTGCCATGCTTCGGTGCCCAAGCGACCCAGGCGTCGGTTTGCCAGCCTCTGGTCGGACCAATTATGCGGCTTGTCTTGGCGACGGGATCGACCGATGCGGCCGCGGAGCCTACGGTGACAACGCTGCGGATGCAGATTGGGGACTGAAGAATCACGCCAGGTCAGCTGTTTACGCTCGCCGCGTCCAGGCAGCACAGCGGGGAATGTTTGTTCCGCACAAACAAACGGCCTTCCGCGATACGCTCGACGGACTTTCAAACACGGTAATGATGACCGAGATCAAAACCGACTTGGCTGATTGGGATATCAACACACAGCCGGCGTTCAGAGCTGCGATCAACGCATCTCCCAGCGGAGCGGCCGATGACCCTAAACTCAATCCCGGCAGTGGCCGATCAGGGTGCCGATCCAGCGCGTCCACAATTCTGGGACCCGGTCGTGCGGACAGCCATTCTAGGTGGTGCGTTCGACTTCACCCAACCACTGCTGGAGTCAAAACGGGGATTCAAATGGGCCTGCGGACTTCCGATTCACACCGGATCCAATACGATTCTGCCACCCAATGGACCCACTTGGTGTTTGGACGAGGATCTGCGGCGCGGCGATCAAGTTGTGTCTGCTGGCAGTCGCCATCAAGGTGGTGCTCACGTTCTGATGGGTGACGGGTCAGTGACATTCATTACCGATTCCATCGATGCTGGCAATGCTAACGCGGGAACAGTTCACATTGACGATAGTGGTAACACACCGGCAGGAGCGTCTCCCATTGGTGCCCAAAGTCCCTATGGCGTCTGGGGAGCCATGGGAACACGTGCATCCAAGGAGATTGTCGGAGCAGACGCTTTCGAGTGAAGTTAGCACGTCAATTGAAGTGGGGCCTTGGCTGGCTCTGCGGCCTCCTGACTCTGCTGGCCTTTAGCCTGCTCAGTCGATGCTGGTTTCGTCGTCCTCTGGTTCCTTATGGTCTTCGTCCTCTTCTTCATTCGCCTTTTGCATCGGGTTTTTCTTTTTCTCGCTTTTGAACAGCTTGAATCGGCTAGGTACCAGTTTTGGTGGCCAGAAATTATTCGATTCTTCTGTGTCAGCGGTTTCCCGATGTGGGTCCAATTCCAGGCGAACGATCTCTTTGTCGGTCACAAACAATTTATCCACTTGCCGGCTATCTTGACTTCCAGATTTGCGCCGGAATTCGAATCAACTCGTTGGTGTTGTCCGCGTAGTGAATCCGGACAATGATGGGCATTACGAGTCCGCCCACGTTACGAAAACGGGCAACGTAAAAATTTGTTGATCGCTTCAATAACGCGCGTTCTTTTTCGTCCAAGCCATCGAGTAATTTTTGGAACGCTTTTCGAGCCGATTTTTCGACGGCCAGTTCATCGTAGTCAGGACTATTGTAGAAGTCTTTCAAACCAGGTTGCCAATCAATTCGTTTTGGCAATTCGGCATTTCGTTGTTTGGAGACGGTCGGTTCTCTTTCGTCGCGTTCTTTTCGCTTTCGTTCTGAAGATTCGTCTGGGTCGCCACTATCGATTTGATACAGTTTTAGGCCGTCAATCGAGATGTCAACGTGATCGGTGCTGTAAAACCAACCGCGCCAAAACCAATCCAGATCGATGCCCGAGGCGTCTTCCATCGTGCGAAAAAAATCGGCTGGTGTCGGGCGTTTGAACTTCCATCGCCTGCCATATTCTTTGAACGCAAAATCAAACAACTCGCGGCCCAAGATGGTTTCGCGCAAGATGTTCAACGCGGTGGCGGGTTTGGCATAAGCGTTGGCGCCGAACTGCAGAATTTCTTCGCTGCCAGTCATGATTGGCCTTTGGTTGTTGCCTCGCATGTAGGGCACAATTTTCTCGGGGCACCTCGCGGCGATGGATAGTCTTCTTCCCATTCCTGCTCGGCCAAGTATTGCAAAAATGTGTTGATACCTTCGTCCATCCATGTCCACTGTCGTTCGTCGCTGTTGACGATCATTGGATAGAAGTTGTGACCGACCTCGTGAATGATCACTGAGATCAGTCCGTACTTCGTTGTCTTGGTATAGGTGCCGTCCTTTTCCGGTCGCGGACCGTTGAAGCAGATCATCGGGTATTCCATTCCATAGACCGGCCCGTTGACGCTGATGGCAACGGGGTAGGGATAGTCGAACGAATAGCGACCGTAGACCTCCAGCGTGTGGGCGATCGCTTCGGTCGAATACTGACTCCACAGCGGGTCACCCTCGCGTGGGAAATAAGACATTGCCATCACTGTTTTGCCGGCAATATCAACGCCCATGGCATCCCAGATGAATTTGCGGCTGGCGGCAAAGGCGAAATCCCGGACGTTCTCTGCCTGGAACTTCCAAGTCTTCGTCTCCTTCGTGCGTTTTGATTCGTTCTCTTTGGCTTCCGCTGGCGTCACGATGTACACGGGCTTCTTGCTGTCGGCAGCTGTGCTCAGACGCTCGGCCCAGGCAGGTTCCAGTACCTGAGCCGCGTTCTTTAGGTCGCCAGTCGCTGCAACAACCATCTCAGCCGGGACCGTGATGTTGACTTTGTAATTGCCTAGTTCCAGTGTGAACTCGCCTCTGCCGAGAAACTGTTTGTGTTGCCAGCCTTCGTAGTCCGTGTAGGCTACGACGCGCGGATACCATTGCGCGATTTCATAGATGTAGTTGTCGTCATCCTCGAAGAATTCGTATCCTCCGCGGGCCCGGATCATTTTGGCGTTGACGATGTTGATAGGAATATTTGATTGCAATCGTGGTCGACTTTCCCGGCGGCAAAGGAGTTGGCAAATCGACTCGCATCATCGTTTTCACGATCGTGTGGTCGATTGGGTTGCTGTCGCCATCGGTAACCGATTCGATTTTGTAGCCACCGTCGAAGACAAGTCTCGCCATGATCGCGTTCATCATCTGAAACGAGATCTTCGGCTCCAATTTGTATGCAGGTGTCGTCGCAATGTCGTCAGAGTCTTTGCGAAACCGGTTTTGGTCCAGCTGAATCCAAACATATCGGAGCGCGTGCGGCGATTGATTGTGGTAGTCAATCTTGACGTTGCCCTGAATTCGCTGGTTAGCGTCGTCAAGCGTGACGTCGATTTCGTAATCCGCACGCTGTTGCCAGTAACCGGGCCCGGGCTCGCCGGATGCCGTTCGTTGCTCGTTGGGCGTTGGCAGCCAATCGTCGATTTGAAAAAATCGGTCGGTTGAGTCGCTATGTTTGCGGTTTGCAAGTGGCTGAGCGCTGGCAACGGTCACGAAGCTGGCGGTAGCTATCAGCAAAATCAGAGAACGGAACATGGTGCAGCTTCGAAGCGAGGGCAGGGTAAGCGAGGAAAGCCAGTTTAGTCCAGTCGCCAATCGGTCTGCCATTGCCATAGAATGCGGATCCCGACTTTCGCAAAAATTCGACCCTTCGTGAAGCATTGTGACTGACTTGACACTTGCCACACCAACCATCGGTTACTGCACCAACGTGCATGCTGGAGTTGACCTCAAGTCCATTCGCGAGAATCTGGAGCAGCATGCAATTCCAGCTCGGATAGCAAGTCACAGTGACCAGTTGGGTGTCGGGTTGTGGCTGCCGGCCCAGGCGGCAAAAGAGTTGGCGGGATCGACCGAAGCATTCAAGACGTTTTTGTCAGATCGCCGTCTGCGTCCATTTACAATCAACGGCTTTCCGTACGACAACTTTCACCAACCCGTCGTCAAGCATCGTGTTTACCAGCCCACTTGGTGGGAGCAGGCTCGTTTGAACTACACCAAGCAATTGGCCGATCTTTTGGCTGCGTTGCTACCAGCTGACGAAATGGTCGGATCGATCAGTACTTTGCCAATTGGGTGGCCCAGCCCAGAACCCACGCGGCGTGATCTCGATCGAGCGGGTGAGAATTTGCGCGAGTTGGCTAATTACCTGGAACAGCTCGAGGCAAAGACCGGACGACGAATCGTTGTCGCAATCGAACCAGAACCGGGATGTATCCTCGATACCACCGAGGACGTTGTGTTGTGGTTTTCAAGGGAACTTCCAGAAGCTAAACATCGGCGATACATCACCGTTTGCCACGACGTGTGTCACGCGGCGGTGATGATGGAATCACAAACCGCCGTGGTCGATCGGTTGGCCGCGGAAGGGATCACGATCGGGAAAGTCCAAGTCAGCAGCGCTGTCGTAGCCGACTGGAATGCGATGGCTATTGGCCGCCGCCAGGAAACGATTGATCAATTGCGGCAATTCGCAGAGGATCGTTACCTGCATCAAACAGGTCGAATCACTGCCGGAGGTGGATTTGCCTTGGCCGAGGATTTGCCCGAACTGTTAGCCGATGTTGCTGCCGAAGGAGATCCGGTTCACGGCGACGAAAAATGGGTCGTCCATTTTCATGTGCCGATCTTCTTGGAACGATTTGGCCATTTGGGGACCAGCCAAAAAGATGTGATTGAATGTTTGGCGGCGGTTTCGCGTTCCGGCAGTTCACTCGAATTTACTGGACATCTGGAAATCGAAACCTATGCATGGAGCGTCCTTCCCGAATCGATGCGTAAGGGGACGCTCTCGGATGACATCGCCCGCGAAGTCAGGTGGCTGCAGGACGCGATCATCGAGGCGATGTAGGAAGCAGGCTACAGTCGTCTGGAACCCGGCGAAAGGAAACCGGACATCATTATCTGCTGCGCCCCGATTCCTGATCTCGATTCTCTAGCTGCCTTTGTCGCTCGGCAAACCGTTTTCGTTGGTCTTCGGTAATCTCGCCAACACAGCGCGGGCAGTGAATACCCGGCTCGTAATCCTGGTGTTGTCGCTCTTCCGCCGTCACGGGCCAGCCACAGCCAAAGCACAATTCGTGATCGCCGACGTTTAGCCCGTGACCGACAGAGACTCGACGATCAAAAACAAAACATTCCCCTTCCCAATTTGATTCCTCGGGTGGAACCACTTCCAGGTATTTCAAGATTCCGCCGCGCAGGTGATAGACTTCATCGAAACCACGTTCCTTCAGCAGTGCGGTAGATTTCTCGCAGCGAATTCCGCCGGTGCAATACATCGCGATCTTGCGATGCTTGTTCGGGTCCAGATGTTCCGCGACGTATTGAGGGAATTGACGAAAGGAATGGGTGTCGGGATTCTTTGCGCCTTTGAAAGCGCCGATCGCAACTTCGTAATCGTTTCGTGTATCGATCAGCGTGACTTCGGGGTCGTTGATTAAATCATTCCAATCCTCGGGATCGACGTAGGTCCCGACGGCTTGCAGCGGGTCAATACCCTCGACACCCATCGTTACGATTTCCTTCTTCAATCGCACACGAGTCCGCTTGAAAGGCATCTCGTCGCACTCCGATTCCTTCACGTCCAGCGGTGTGAACCGCGGATCGCTGCGGAGATATTGGACCATGGTGTCAATGGACTGACGACGGCCGGCAATCGTGCCATTGATTCCTTCGCTGGCCAACAACAGCGTTCCGCGAATGCCCAACGATTCCAGTTTGTTCAGCAGCGGCTGTTGCTGATCGCGATAATCCTCAAATGGCACAAATCGATAGAGGGCGGCGACGATGATGGACGGCATGATGGGAAGTTTGAAACGAAAGCAATCTTTGGCTGTCGCAACGCTCGCCAACCGGTATGGACATCACCAGAGCGGGGATGCAATCCACACTCTGATGTCGACCGTCGCTAGATTTTTTACACTTCGACGTCTAGCCAGGAACGGGTGGCGAAGACCCAGCTAAACAAGCATCCTAAGGGCTGCCATGGCCGCCGAGTAGTCAGGTTCTTCAGTCACTTCGGCGACGATTTCCTTGTAGGCAACCTTGCCGTCCGCATCCAGCACAATCACCGCTCGAGTCAACAGTTTCAGTTCTTCGATCGTTAAGCCATAATCGGTTCCGAAGGCGTGATTCTGGTAGTCGCTGGCAGTCCGCATCTTGATGTCTTCCGCGCCACAGAAACGGGCTTGGGCAAACGGCAGGTCGCGCGAGATGGTAACGGCGTTGACCTTGTCGCCCAATGCTGCCAGTTCTTCATTAAAGTGTTTGGTCTGAACGGCACAGACGGGTGTATCCAGGCTCGGTACCACACTCAGGATCGTTGGCTTACCTTTGATGTCGGAAAGTGTCAGTGCTTGAATACCTCCATCGGCATAATGCAGTGTGAAGTCCGGTGCTGAGGCGCCGACGGCTAAATCATCGCCCTCCAGCGTGAACGGATTTCCCTTGAAAGTGATGACTCCAGAACGTCCCATGACGGTGTCTCCAAAAAGTTGTTGATGTAAAAACTTGGCTTTGCTAGTGTGCTACCGATCGGTAGAGGTATCCGTCAAAGTATGGTGTCGATTCTGTGATGAGTGAATGGGGTACGGATCTTCGATGCGTCTGTTCGCTTTGGTTCGCACGCCGGGGAAGATTTTGAGACATGAAAAACGGTCGTTCAGTTTCTACCGCCCCGAGTTTATGGCCATTGTCAACATGCAAGTCCCTTCGGGCCTTGACGACTTGCCTGGCCTTGACGACTTGCCTGGCTATATCGATTACCGGAACTACCGCTCACGCTGCTGACGGTCGAGATCACAGTGATTCCGATTCAAGATACATTCACCATATCGATCTATACGACTCCGACTACGGCAAAATTTCCCCCGCTTCGACCAAACCTTATTCACCCCTGAATACTTGCGGTCGGTGTCACGACTACGAAAAAATCTCGCACGGTTGGCACTTCAACGCCTTCAGACGCGATTCGGAGGCGGGCCGACGAGCCGAACCGTGGATCTGGACGGATTCGCGGACAGGCACGCAATTGCCTCTATCGTATCGCAACTGGCAGGGGGTCTATGATCCAGCGAAAGTTGGGATCACCGCGTGGGAAATGACCAAACATTTTGGCGGCCGATTGCCAGGTGGAAACATGGGAAGCGGTCGCTTGACCAACGAAGATGCCAGCGATGACCAGTCAGATGTGGACCAGGTTAGCCCCAAGCAGACCGCATCCGATTCGCAGCGTTGGGCGTTAAGCGGTTCGCTTGAGATTGACTGCATGGTCTGTCATGCCGTCTCTGGTGCTTACGATTTCAATGCGCGACGCCGACAAATTCAAGACGAGAATTTTGCATGGGCGCCGACATCTGCGTTGCATCTGGGGCAGATTGAAGGCAGAGTTGCCAAGATCAAATCTGGCGACGATCCCCAGGAGGAAGCAACCAATGAGAACCTTCCTAAGGTCACGTACGATGCCAGGCGGTTTTCGGCCGACGGTAAAGTCTTCATGGATCTGATCCGCCAACCGACGAACAACGCCTGTTATCAGTGCCACAGTATCCGAACGGTTTCTGATTCCGGTATCGATGCACATTGGACTCATGACGAGGACGTTCACCTTCGAGCCGGCATGACATGCGTTGACTGCCACCGCAATGGAATCGATCATCACATCGTGCGTGGATTCGACGGCGAAAGGAATCCCAGTGGGCAGGAAGTCGGGACATTGTCCTGTGTCGGATGTCATCTAGGTACAGAGTCTGCTGAATCAGATAGCAGCCAAACTGTTCCCTTTGCTGGGCGAATGGGATCACCACGTCCTGCCCATGCAGGCTTGCCGCCAATTCACTTCGAAAAGCTTTCGTGTACAGCGTGTCACGGTGGGCCTGTCCCACGCGATCGGGCTTTGCGGATCATGACTTCGTTGGCACATGGCCTTGGTGAAAAGGGGCACCGAACCGGATTTGAATTGCCAGCCATCCAGGGGCCCGTGTTCTTGAAGGATGAGAACGGACGCGTTTCACCAAACCGAGTCATGTGGCCTTCGTTTTGGGGAGTCTTGGCTGATGGTAAGGTGACGCCGATTGCCCCAGATCAGGCATACGCATTGACTCGACGTAACTTGCGGGCGCGAAAAACCTTTGATGAGATTCTGAAGCCGAAGCTCAGCAGCAAGGACCTGAAGAACATTCTTGGCGACGATCGGGCAAAGACAAAGCCGGAATCCTGGACCGCGCAAGAACAGATCCAAGTCGCCGCGGCACAAGCTGAAATGGGTCGCGAGTTGTTTGAGCAACGGGTCGCCGCGGCACTCGAGTCAATTGAAACAGAACTCTCGGTGGATCAGGCCGTCTATGTGTCAAGCGGAACGGTCTATGCCCGTGGCGAACAGCAAGACTCGCTTCAAAGGATGAAAGTCGGTGACGATCTGTCGGTGCAAATGATCAGTTGGCCAATGGCACATTCGGTTCGACCGGCCGGCTGGTCATTGGGTATCGAAGGATGCACCGAGTGTCACAAAGACGATGGGAAGATTTTTGCTTCGACGGTTGCTGCCATCGGGCCCGGTCCGGACGACGGCGATCCAATCACGATGGCTTCGTTGCAAGGCATTGACGCGAACCAACGCGAGGAGTGGAACGCATTGTTCGCTGGACGCAAGTCATTCAAGTACGTGATCGCCGGATCAATTGCGGTGCTAATCGGAACGTTATTGATCGGCGTTGGAGCGGTCGCCGCTGGGCTGGTCAGGCAGGCAACATGATTCCTACATTCACGGGTTTCACCAGGGTTCTATGATGGGAAAGTGGTTTGCGTGGATTCTATTGGTCTCGATCGCGGCGATCGTTGCAGTCCTGGCTTTTACTTCGCTACCATTCTTCGGTGGCCATCATCTGCAAGGACCTGGGCTGAAGTTGCATATGTTGGCCAGCGGCGCACTCGTTTGCGTTTTGCCACTTTTCGCCGTTTGGTTGCTTTCACGCAACATGAGTCGCATGACTTCAAGTGGCGTGCAGCGGCTGGGATATTGGTCAGTCGTCATCAGCGGCCTGATCACAATCCTGACGATGTTTCTATGCATGTTGCCCTATCCATCAACCGAGCGAATGCATCAGTTGATACAGTGGCACGGCTATGCGGGGTTTGCGATGGTACCCGCCGTGTTGCTGGTACTTGTCGGCATGTCCCGTCCGCGGAGCATCCAGGCGACGCGTTCAGAAACCCCAGGGTGAAGCCAGGTTGCTTTGCGATACTCGGGTTGATCCCGCGTCACTCGCAACAACGCGGTCGCGAGTGCTTCGGCCGCTTCTTCATAGGTTGCCGGAACATTGTCAACGCGGCTTGAGATCCGTGTGGCCAGTTCACAGGCTTGAACATCGGCATCATGTTCGGTGCGATAGGCGACACTTTTCAGAATCAACAGCGTCATCAAAATGCCAAACAGGGTACCTGCCGCAACAGCCCAAGACTGATTTGCAAATAGCTGGGTGACCAGTGTGCCCGATGCCCAGGCTGGCAAGATCGCCAGCATCCGTAACGGCATATGGCGGCGACGCAGGTGAGCCGCTTCGTGCAGCACGACCATGGCGACCTCTTCGCGTGGCAGCTGGTCGATTAATCGATCGGAGATCAGTAGTGAACGTAGCGGCGGAACGAAGCCGGCGACGAGTGCATTGTAGGTCTGTCCACCGGTTTCCCACCGCACGGCCCGCGTTCGAGCGACGCCGGCCGCCGACAGCAATTCTCGGATCCAGGTCGCGTTCGGCTCTCGAAGCGGCGATGTCTTGAACATGCGATGGATCAACGCTGGGACGCCAACGACAATCAACAACAGCACTGCCGATCCTGTCAACAAACCTGCTGTCTGTTCACTAACGGGCAGCATCGCAATCACATCGTTGATACCAAGCAAGCCTATCACCGGGAAAAGCAGCCAGCCAATCCCGCTGCGGAAAGTCATCGTGAGCGAACTGATATAGTTGCGGGGCCCGCTGGCGGTGTAGCCCATCATCACACCAAACTGATGTTCGGCGGACCAAGTTCCGGCCATCATGGCGAGACCCGGGGCGAGCAGAATAAGTGCTTGTAAAAGCGTCGATGATTCGACAACGGGAACCGACATGATGGCACCGCCGAGTCCAAAGCCGCCCAAGCAGAGGACGACCAAGCCGAGCCCGATCCAACGGAATACCCTGAGCTGCTTGTCCAGTAGCTCAGCACAGATCAATGGATCGAGTTTTTCACGGTTGACTTGGACTGCGCAAACTTGCGCCGCAATGTGGCTTAGCAATACCCAGCCCATAACAAGGCCGGTCGTTGCCGTCGCGGCCCGCCACAGTGAGGTTTCCGTTGGAGGCAGCGTCCCGCAACCAAGCGAGACGATCAGGATTAGAAAAGAATAGAGTTGCATAGTGAGTGGCTCTGAGAAAACCTCAGTGTAGCCTCGAAACTGTCGATCCACCCAGCTGACACCGCCGCCGATGGTGGATCAGTAACCCGAGTCTTCGGGTTGCAGCGATTGTAGCGGTGGCGTCAGCCTGGGTTCTGGTACCAGATCACACCCAAGTTCCTTCGCTCCTCGCAAGTCATCACATCCAGGTCGCCATCTCCGTCCAAATCGATGCATTCGATGCGGTCCAGTTTGACACTGGCCGTTGTATTGATCGCTTGCCAGGGACCGTTGCCCCGGCGAATCCAGATGCCGGGTCTTTTCGGATTTGACTTGTTTTCGTCAGTATTCGCCGTCAGCACAAACGCATTGTCGCCAAGTCGTTTGACCGCTTTTCCGAAGGGCACGCCCAGGGGATTTTCAATTCGAATAGGCTTCCAGTTGTCTTCCCCCGTTCGTCGATAGTCCAGCAGGACAGAATCTCGGGTCGCAACCAACACGCGATCGTTGGAGGCGTCAATGAACATTGGTTGCTGCTCGGATCCACCGATCGAATGTTCGGGCCACTGTTCGATTCGCGGGTTGTCAGGCTGCTCTAGCCAGCCGACGCCGCGATTCGATCCTTTGCGATCGCTAAAGACCAGATCTTCGTCACCGTCGCGGTCCATGTCGATCGCCATCAGCGACATGATCCATCCCGCGTCACGCAGTTTCAATACGGTCCATGACGACAAATCACTTGCGCCGTTTTCGCGCGAATCAGCAACGTGATCGAACCGTTGTTCCCTTTCGATCCGACCACGAGCGATTGGGTTCGCGGTCCGAGTCTAATCGGCGCGGCGAACATCCAGGCTTGGCCATCAGCCTGTGTCCATGGTTCGGACGACCAGTTGTTGGGATCGAGCAAGTTGCCGCCCAAATGGCGGTGGGCGTAGACACGTCGAACCTGACCCTCGTGACAACTGACTACGTCCAGTTTTCCATCGCCGTCAATATCGTAAGGCACAGCATCCTCGGGCGAACCGGCCTTGCCGATCGTAACCGCAGGCCATGTCTCGGTTACCTTTTGCGGTCCTGGGTTTAGGTACAGACGTACCAACCCGGATTCCTCCCATCCCGTGACAACATCCAGCAATCCATCCTGATCAAAATCACCCAACCGCACGCCGTCTGCGCCGCGGAAAGAATTGTCAATCACGTGCCGTTGCCAGGTCTGGGCGGATACGAGACTAACGTGATCAATTCGCCAGAGCGTCGTCAATAGGACGAAGACGTAGCAGACGGGAACGATTTGCTGTTTCAACTTGTTGAATGCCTTGAAAAAAGTGTCAAAAAACGTTGCGAACCAACAACACTGCCAATCACGAACGCTCTATGCTATTTGCCACGTCATTCGCGACAAGGTCGAGTCTGGCTGAAGGTCGAGTCTGGCTGCCAGTTCGTTGGTTTTTATCCCTGAAAGGATCTTTCCTGATGAGCAACTCACAATTACATCGGCGAGGCTTCACACTGGTTGAGCTGCTCGTCGTGATCGCCATCATCGGCGTGTTGGTGGGACTCTTGCTACCAGCCGTGCAACAAGCCCGCGAAGCGGCGCGGCGAATGAGTTGCAGCAACAACTTCAAACAGATCGGCATCGCCGTTCACAATTACCATTCTGCCTACAAACAGATGCCGAGGCACAAGGGTGGGTCTACTAGGCTGGAACTAGAGAACATAAACTTTGGTTCTAATAGCGGTGCGCCCTTGATCGCATTCGCGATTCAGTTACGCGCGAGCCGAGCCTTTCCCGGGAATGCACAGGGGCACGCCAACGGCGAATGGAGCACGCTGGTACCGCTGACGCCTTACATCGAGCAACAGGGACTGTGGGAACAGATCTCCAACCCGTTTGAATGCCCCTCACTTCCAGGCGGTCTCCTCGCTGATCCCAGCGGTGGTCCCTACGGTTACATGTCGGCAATGGGCATTAGTCCCGGATGTTGACCTTTGGATGATGTCGCTGGCGGGATTTAAGTATACGCCATGGGTTACCGAAATAGGGATGCTTCGTTGCCCGAGCGATCCCGGAGCTGGATTGCCTGCTTCTGGCCGTACCAATTATGCGTCGTGTTTGGGTGACGGAATTGACCGCTTGTCACGGGGGTCCTATTCAGAGGACGCCGACGGTATCGACGGCCATGACCTGAAGAACCATAGTTTGGCGACCGAGTATGGACGGCGTGTTCAGGCCGCACAGCGTGGTGCCTTTGTTCCCCGACGTGACATGTCGTTTCGAGATATCACCGACGGTCTGTCCAATACGATCATGTACGGCGAGATTAAGACGGACGTTGGCGACTTCGACATTAACACCATGCCGGTCTCTGCAGCGGCGATCAACCAGTGCGGCTTCAGGTGGTAGTGCAGGAGATCCAAAGGTCAGTCCGAGCGACGGGAATTTTGGCGTTGATCCGCTTCGGCCATCGTTTTGGGCCAGAAGTGCAAGCTTATGTGGTTGGCCTTGGCGCTCCTGGAGACAGTACGGCGGCGAGTTCGGCACCCGAACAAAGACGTGGTTTCAAATGGGCTTGCGGCCAGGCGGCTCACACCGTGATGCATACGATATTGCCACCAAATGGCCCTACCTGGGCCGCCTCCGACGACACTCGACGATCGGATATGGTCGCCTCCGCGGGGAGTTGACACTCTGGTGGCTGTCATGTCCTCTTGTGTGATGGCGCGGTGACTTTCATGACGGATTCAATCGATACGGGGGATCAAAATGCTGGAACGGTCTTTGTTACTGATGCTGGTGTGCAGGGAGTTGGCGCGAGTCCGGTCGGTTCAGCGAGTCCTTATGGAGTCTGGGGTGCGATGGGTATGCGCGCATCGAAGGAAGTGATTGGTGCGGACGCCTTCGGCCAATGAGTGGGACGGCTCTGTCGGGGTAGGCTCGGCAATCTGTTTTGGACCGTCTTTCGCGCGATCGCTCAAACTTGCCAACCGCATGGATTACTGGTTCTCGAATGGACAAGTAGTGCCAGATGTAACATTAGGATTACGATCTTTGGCGGTGGCGTCCGCGTTTCCAGGTATCGCGAAAACGATTGATTATTTTTTGTCCCCAAGGCTCAGATTTTGAAATGTAATATCAAATCGAACTGAGTTAATCCTAGTCTAAACTTCTTAGCTATGTGTGTATTTACCCCCTATTTAGGATTTGATTCATGCGTTTGGCCAAGTGTCGGCAGTTTCATTGCTCTTTTCCTGCCGTTTGCTGTTTCTGCTGTCGGTTGTGGAGGTGGAGACCAGAGTGAGCAGGTGGCGACCGATGAGGAGCTTGCAGCATATGGTCAAGCCGCTGCCCCGCAGGAATGGAAGGAGGCGATCAACGCTGTGAATCAAGTTGCAAAAGGCGAAGAAGGAATAGTCGCGAACACTGAACCCAGTTTCTCAACCGAGTCCTTCGAATCACACGGAGTTGGCGTTGACACTGTCGATACCTCCAGCAATAAGCAATCCGAACTCTATTATTCTCCCGATGGGTCCTAGAGCTCATTGTTAGAGTCCAGCGTTTAGGCATTGACGGCGCGACAGCGACGAACGTCAAGGCTTTGTAATAATCCTGGTTCGATCGGATGAGGCCCAGTTTTTTGTCTAGTTGCGGGTTTGGGGGTCGCGAACCCGCGTTTGTCACACTGGAGCCTCACTTTTCGGGCTTGGTTTTAGGGTTTAGTTTTTTTGTTTTTTTTGCATTAACGGCCGATTCATGCGACCATTCGGTTCGAATTCGCGCTATACTAGACACTCGTTGTCATTGTTCCCCTAATTGCCTAGTTATAGGATTGGTTTCATGCGTTTAGTTAGATGCCTATGTCTTTTCAGTCTCTGTGTTCCGCTTACGATTGCTTCCCCTGGATGTGGTGGCAGTGATGAAGCTGGACCGATGGCGACGGATTCAGAGTTGGAGGCTTATGGCAAAGGCCGCAGCCAAGGGTACCGCCTTAGAAGGAATGTCCATGAAAGATGGTAAAAAAGGCGAGTAATCGAGTCTCCGATTGATGTCTACGCAAATTCATAGTTTCCATCCTCGGATGGGTATTTTCTGTTTCGTTGTTCTTATGAGGTTAAGTAATGAGAAAACCGCAATCGTTGCGGCGAGGCTTTACGCTAGTTGAGTTGCTCGTCGTCATCGCCATCATTGGCGTTTTGGTTGGTCTGCTGTTGCCGGCCGTCCAGCAAGCCCGTGAAGCAGCTCGGCGAATGAGCTGCAGTAACAATTTCAAGCAGCTTGGAATTGCAGTCCATAACTATCATTCGGCGTACCAAAATTGCCAGTGCACATGGGTGGATCGGAACGAGCAGGTGCCTAAATGAATTGGAATTGGGTACTCCTGATCTCTCTGGATTGCTGAATCAACTTGCTGTGTTTATCGCGAATGCCGGTAATCCGAATATCAAGAATGGACACGACGATGCGGAGTTGAGCATTCTTGTCGGACTGACTCCGTTCATCGAACAACAGGCTTTGTGGGAAACTATCAGCAACCCATACACCTTCATTGATTTCGACGGAGTTACCGAAGTGGTTACAGTGCTGCCGATGGGAGTTGGCCCCAATATTGATACTTGGATGTGGTCCGCTATCACGACCAAATACGATCCTTGGGTGACAGAAGTTCCGATGTTCCGTTGTCCAAGTGACCCGGGGCTCGGATTGCCGGCATCCGGCCGCACAAACTACGCTGCCTGTATCGGTGATGGTGTTCATCGGTCTGGCTCGTGGATCGTTTGGGGACAGTGCTGGTGTTCTGGAACTTGAAGAAATCACGGTAACTCGTCGAATTACCAAGCTGATGTTCAAGCATCGATGCGCGGAATGTTTGTTCCTCGCAAGCAAACGGCTTTCAGAGACGTTCTCGACGGACTTTCAAATACGGTCATGATGGCTGAAATCTCCACCGATATCGGTGACTTCGATATCAATACTCAACCGGTTACCGTTGCTCAAATCAATGCGGCGCCGTCGGTGCGGCGGTCGGGTGGATCCATTGCTCAATCCAATCAGTGGTCGGTCGGGTGCCGATACAATGCGGCCCAAATTTTGGGACCCGCTTGTACAGGCCGCATTTAATGCTGAGGCCTGGGATGATACCAGCCGAATTTGGAGCAGAAGCGAGGATTTAAGTGGGCCTGTGGGCTTCCGATTCACTGTGCGGTCAATACGATCCTGCCGCCCAATGCGGAATCACGATACTGCCTCGACCTCTGACCTTCGTCGAAGCTCGCAGATCGTCAGTGCGGGTAGTCGTCACCAAGGTGGATGTCACGTGCTGATGGGTGACGGAGCCGTCACTTTCATCACTGACGCTATCGATTCTGGTGATTCGTCGCAGGAAACGGTTTGGCGAGGTGCAACGAATGTTAATTCGCAACCAGGTTCGCAGAGCCCCTACGGTGTCTGGGGTGCGATGGGCACTCGAGCATCCAAGGAAGTCATTGGAACCGACGCCTTCAATTAGGCCTGATCCTTTGTCAGCCTTTAAACGCTGTTAAACGAAACCCCGCATGCGTATTCGCATGCGGGGTTTTTTGCTGGGTGGTGGCCACTACATCTTTGTCTTAAAATGAGATGCATGGTGGCTTATCTATCGGTTCGAAATGGACCCGACAAAGGAAAACAATTCCCTCTGGATCCGAATCGACCGATGCATATCGGTCGGGGATCCAGTTGCGAGATCATGTTGGCCGATCCGGTCAGCAGTCGGTTTCACGCTGTTGATCTATTTTGAGGATGACAACTGGCATCTCCGCGACACATCCAGCCGTAACGGCACTCTGGTCAACGGACAAAAGACCGACCAGGCAAGATTGTTGGACAAGTCCGTGTTGACGGATCGGCAGTACCGACATGCAATTGATCGAGCCGCAATCCCGAGTGTCTGGCGACTTCCGCATTCCGCAGACCGCCGTTCGGGACATATGTCCACCGAACGAAGCTGGCAAGCCCGACGTACGATGACCCGACTGGCCAACGTGGCATCGACCGGTCACTCTACTCGATCTGTACTCGCTGAGTCTGCATTTGCTGAAGAGTCGACAACCCTGACGAACGTGATCGATACGGTCATTGAATTGCTTCGCGACCGCACATCGGCGGATGTGGTCGGTCTATCGTTCGACTCGGGCGACGGAAAGCTGAAACCAAAACGCTGTCCTACCAGCGACCAGGCCGACCGCAATCACGCTTGGGCAAGGGACTGATCCGTCGTGTCATTCGCAACGGCGAAGCGATTTGGGTCAATGAAGAATCATCGACAGCCGATATCGCCACCAACTTCGACGATACGTTGGAGCGACGTCATTTATGTTCCGCTAGAAAGCGGCGGCAACAATCACGGAATGTTGCATCTCTACCGGCAGACGCCCAGCTTCGAACGAATCTCACTTCGAATTGGCGGTCGCCGCCGGACGATTGCTGGCCATCAGTCTGACGCGGGCTTTGGAGCATGATACTCTTCGTGCCGAAAACCGACGGATCGCCGACCGTAACGCCGAAAGCGATGAATTGATCGGCAACAGCCCGGTCGATGATCAAACTGAAAGTCAAAAATCGAACGGGTCGGCCAAGCCAATGGCTCCGTACTGATTCGAGGCGAAGTCGGTGCCGGAAAGGAACTGGTTGCGCGGGCGGTCCATCATGCCAGCAAGCGGGTCAAACGTCCGATGCTGACCGTCAATTGCGCGGCGATCCCCAGCGAACTGATCGAAAGCCAACTGTTCGGTCACAAGAAAGGTTCGTTTACCGGCGCCGATCGCGACCACATCGGCTGGTTTCAACAATCGCACATCCGGCACCCTGTTCCTGGATGAAATCGGCGAACTGACGCTGGAAGGCCAGGCCAAATTACTTCGGATTCTGGAAGGCCATCCCTTTCTGCCCGTCGGTGCAACCGAAGAAGTTCTGGTCGACGTGCGTGTCATCGCGGCGACCAATCGCGATCTGGCCGAATTTGTGCGTGAAAAGAAATTTCGTGAGGACCTGTTTTATCGGCTCAGCGTTTTCGAACTCCTCGTGCCGCCGCTGCGTGATCGCGGCGAAGATATGGAACTATTGATCGATCATTTTCTTGACCACTTTCGAATCAACAGGACGGCCGCAATCCTGGGGATCTCCAGGCGCCGCGCAGATCGACTTTGCTGAATATGCCTTGGCCTGGGAACGTCCGCCAACTCCGCAATGTCATCGATAGCGCCGTGGTGATGGCCGATGATCCCTGCAATCGAATTGGACGACCTGGGACTTGAGAGATGCCGGGATCAGCCGCATTGGAAACGTTACGAATCGACGAATGGGAACGACGCTTGATTCGCAAAGCCCTCGAACGCACCGGTGGCAACGTACCCGATGCGGCCAAGCTGCTGGGGATTAGTCGTGCCACGGCTTACCGCAAAATCACTGAATACGGGATTGATCGATAAGGTGGTGGTCCACCGATTTCAGTTGTCAGTGACCAGGAAGAAAGATGCCTTGGATTTCAACGTTTGCAATCGCCATAGTTGTTGCCCTGTCTACCGCTGCGCAGGCGAATCGACCGAACGTCGTCTTGATTCTGGTCGACGACATGGGGCTTCATGACCTGTCCATCGAGGGCAGCACGTTCTACCGCAGTCCCAACATCGACAATTTGGCGCGCGGCGGGATGCGGTTCACTCAGGGTTATGCAAATTGCCGAGTCTGCAGTCCATCACGGGCCAGTATTCAGCTTGGACAATTCACGGCGCGGCACGGAATCACACAGTGGATTGGCGCCAATCTGGTCTGGACTGGAAGCGTGACGATTCGCTTTTATCGGCCGAATACGTTGACGCGCTTCCACACGACGATACGTCGCTTGCCGAGCGAATGAAGTCGGCTGGCTATCGAACGTTCTTTGCCGGTAAGTGGCATTTGGGAGGCGAAGGTTCGCTGCCGACCGATCATGGGTTTGACGTGAATGTAGGCGGTCATCATCGCGGTTCGCCGCCAGGAGGATTTTTCTCGCCTTACAAGAATCCGAAGTTGTCCGATGGACCGCCGGGTGAATCTTTGACGCTTCGTTTGGCCGACGAAACCGTTTCGTTCATTCATAGCCAACAAAGATCAACCATTCTTTGCAATGTTGTCCTTCTATGCCGTCCATGCTCCGGTTCAAACGACTCGCGAGTTTGTGGTCAAAGTATCGAGAGTTGGCACCAGCATTGCCCCCCGGTCAGTCGCGATTCAAAATTGATCGGACCTTGCCTGTTCGTCAGGTACAGGACCATCCCGTCTATGCGGGGATGGTTGAAGCGACCGATACCGCCGTCGGTCGAGTGCTGGATGCCTTGGAACAGGCTGGCCTGACCCAATCGACGATCGTGATCTTTACCAGTGACAATGGCGGTGTTTCGTCTGGCGATGCTTACGCGACGAGCAATCTGCCGCTGCGCGGTGGCAAAGGCCGTCAATGGGAAGGGGGCATTCGTGAACCATACTACATTCGCTATCCGCGGATGATTCCATCTGACGTAACCAGCGACGTCCCCGTGACTGGTGCAGATCTGTATCCCACGATATTGGATCTCTGCAAGTTGCCGGCAATGCCTGAGCAACACATCGATGGCGTCTCGCTGGTTCCGCTACTGAAAGGTGGTCAGATCGAACCTCGGCCGCTGTACTGGCACTATCCTCACTACGACAACCAGGGGGGCGAACCCAGTTCGCTGTTTCGCGACGGCGACTGGAAGCTGATTCACTACTACGAAGATGACCGCAATGAACTTTACAATCTGAAGGTTGATCCCGGCGAACAAAGCGATCTTGCCCGAACCTATCCGTCACGAACCACGCAGATGTGGGATCAGTTGCGTGAATGGCTTCAGTCGGTCGGGGCAAAATTTCCCGAGCCTGATCCGAGGTACGATCCTGTCAAGACACGAAGCGAAATTTGAGCGGATTCAAAATCAGCTAAAAGAGCGGCTTGAAAAATCGCACGCCGCCATGCTGGAACCGAATTGGAGCCCGAATCCGAATTGGTGGGGATCGGAGGGCGAGCCGTGACCTGCAACGCTTTCTTGGCAAGCCAAAGGTCGCCATGTGCGGCGTGTTGTACGGCGCGATGTAATTCGACGGCACGTACGTCGCGATCACGAAGGTCATTTAGGTTTCGATGCCCGTGATCAATCTGGCCGGAAGATGGCTGACAGAGTTGAACCAATCGAGCTGCCATCTTTGCCCGTCATAGTTCAGTTTGGTGATTCCCGTGTTCCGCAGTGCGCCTAGGAGATGCGGATCGATGGAGCCATCGAGCAATCTCCCGATTAGCTTACGTTTAAAGTCGGCGTGAATGATCATGGCGACGGATCGATCGCTACCGCCGAATGTCTGGACGATACGGTTCCTTACCTGGCTGGCACGGATGGTTGCCTGCTCCGGCGTTTCACGATCGCGTCCCCACCAGCCCTGTTCGGTGATCAATTCGTCCAGAGTGCTCTTGCTTGAATCCCCGATATGCGAAATCACTTCCGCTCGGGACAAGCCTGGTCCCCCAGAGGTTGCTTCAGGACCGTGGCCAAAATAAATCCCGCCTTCTTCGAATACGTCCGCCCATACATGTACGTGATGTCCAGCCGAGTCGGTAATGAATTTCGTTGTTTGAAGCGATCTTTTGACCGGACTACAGATCAAGGCGTCCAGCTTAAGCGTTTTCACCCAATCACTCAGATGTTTCGCTTGCAGACGCCCGACCGGGGTGAGCGGCGGATCTTCCACACGTCGATGAGGCGGCTTGGCGTTGTTTTCGCTTTCGGCGTGGCGGATCAGATAGAGCTGCATGAGTCAGTGGTTGGAATGGCGACCAATTCGACTCCAAACGTAGTCGATCATTTTCCATTCGACTACCACCATCACGACAGGGACGGACAGTAACAGGAATTGGGCGACGTCCGGGCGGGACGCGAGTGCAGATCCGCTTTGCGCGAGCGCTCGGATGAAGACCAGAACAATCGAACCGTTCAGGAACAACATCGCTCCAGTTAGCAACGCCACACCCAGCCCATACAGGCAGCCAGCCGTCCGACCGGGAACAGTAGATTTGATCACGACGCCGTCATGGGCATTGCCGAACTCAAGCCGATCGTTGCGAGCAAACCGACGATTGACATGACCATCAAAAGCGGCGTCCAACTCTTCAGCGATTCGTCCTCCGTTAGTACGCCCATCTTGGTGAAGATCCAGAATCCACTGTCGTTCATCCAGCTGCCCATCAACGACCCAGTACCGACCGCAGCAGCTACGTAAACCATGTGGTAGTCTGGTCTGTCTTGACCAATGATCGCTGACATCATTCCAGCGCCGATGATCATTGCCACCGTGCTGCTGCCCTGAGCAACTTTCAAAACCGCGGCGATTCCCCAAGCCAACAGCAGCAATGCGATTCCGGACGCGCCTGATTCCGCAAAATAGTTCTTGATCGTGTCGCTGATGTGCGTGTCCTGCAGCATTGCGCCGAACGCACCGCCAGCAGCGGTAATCAAAATGATCACCCCGCCGCTCATCAACGCACTTCGACGTCATCGCCCAACGAACGCCAGGACATTTGTCGGACTCGCTTTAGTGTCAGCATCGCAATGATGGCTGCCAACATCAGGGCAAAATTGGCGTTGCTCCAAAGTGAAAAACCGCTCGCGCGGCGGCGATTGGGCGAGTTCCAATCATGCTTGTTGATCAACTCCGGCATGGCAGTCTTCCAACAGCGATCGATTCATTCGCCGTCGATCTACAGGCTTCATTCGCAATTGATTTGCGCTCAACTTTGATTTGGAGAGCTCTGATAATGGCACTCCCAGAAAGGCCTTCTCATCATAAAAATGTTCGTCCAACAGAGCTTCGTTCATGGCCTCCAGAACCTTCCTCTTCGACTGCATCATCGGTTGCCGGCGTCATCAACACCAACCGGTCTTGCGGAGTCAAACGCTGGCTATCGAGAACTCTTCCTGCAGGCGTGTTTTCGGCCGCATCGGCAAACAGGCTTGCTAGAGCTGCTCGTAGTCCATAATGTCTTCCGCTCCGAACTTTGGCTCGATCCTCGCGGTCGGCTAAGGTGGTAAGCAAAGTGCCGACTCCGATCAGGATGACCGGCAATAAGACGGGCAGCAGTGAAATCCACAGCGACGGAAGTTGTTCCTCCTGGAGAATCTGGTGCTTCTCTTGGCCAGCACCCAGCGGGCGCATCGGGATCGGCATCTTTTTGTCAAGAATCACGGAAACAGTCAGCCCAGCAATTGCGGCCGGGATCGCGACCAAGGTCCCGATCATCATCATCATCCCGACTTCGACTCCCAGAATCGACGATACCAAGCAGGGGGCCGGGCGTCGGTGGTACAAGCGTATGGGTGATCGCGCCACCAGTAGCGATCGCCAGCAGATATCGCAAGTAATTCTTGTTCGTCCGCTTGTACAAGCTCCGCGCCAGGGGCACAAGCAAGTAAAAAACGGTGTCAAAGAACACGGGAATCGCCAAGATGAACCCACTGATGGTTAGGCCCAAAGATGCTTTCTTTTCGCCCGTGACATTGACGCTAGTGCGGACAATCCGATCGGCAGCGCCACTGTCCAACATGCATTTGCCGATGATCGCCGCCATGGCGATCGCGATTCCGATGCCGCCGGCGGCGCTTCCAAAACCGTCAACAACCGCTTGCATGCGGGATCCAGCATCTTGGCCGTCAACGATAGCCGACGCCCAAGCTGACAATCAGTGCAGAAATGATCAGTGCCAGAAAAGCGTTCAGCTTGAGACCAATGATCAAGCCCAGAACCGAAAGTATGCCGACCGCCAACAAGACGACCGAAGCGGTGGACGAAGCTGTTTCGGTCGGGACTGAAGCGATCAAGGACGGAAACAACGGCATCAGGCATCTCGCGGCTGGGATCGAGCAGAATCTCGCAACTGCAGGATTTTAACCGGATGACGAATCAGCGTCACGCTCCTTACGCACCCTTTCACTCACTCGCTTCAACAGCTCGCGGTCCTGTTTGCTAAGCGATTCGGCACCTTTTGAATGCAGTTGGTTCAGCACTTGGTCCAGTCGGGCGGCGTCGTCTGCCTCACCCCGTTCTTGCTGAAGAGCCTGCTGCAGCCGACGCCGGCTTTGGCGCGTCCGAATCATTTGGCGAGCACTTTCGCGCAGACCTACCTGATTCATCTGCTGAGCGTAGTGCTCAAAACCGAGGAAAATCTGCACTACGTCCTTCGATCTCGAAGTTAGCCAAACAGCGATCCCCAACGCCAAGACGATCGGCCAGCCTGGGAAGCTTCGCAGCAAATACAGTCGAACTGCCAGCCCGACGACGCCTATCGCGATTGCCTTCAAGGCAGTCCGCAAGAAACGGACCTTGGCATCCAATTCGACGTTGCGGGCGAAAACCCCAATCAGCGAACCCAACATCTGCCTTCCAAATGAACGATTTAGGGGCAACAGCTGAAAGGTTGCTTGCACCCAGCACAACCAGACGCCGGCCAACCAAGGCGAATCGTACTTCGTAAGACCAATGCTTGGTGCCGTCCAAACCGACCCGTGAGCAATCGATACGTCGGCCAGTTGAGAACTGCGCCTCCATCAAGCGGTAGGCGGTGCCCAATACTATCAGCGAAGCAATCACGGCCAAAGAAACGGTCAGCGACCCGGAGGTCGACCACTTTCGCGGAAACGATTGGATACCAAATAGTCCGAAAGACAAGCGTCGTATCGGGAATCCGATCAGCCTGAGACGCCGACATAAGCGATCCCTTGTACAAACCATCCGGAGATCCAGAATGCCGTCGCAATCAAGTCGCTGAACCGGCTCCGCTGCCAGAACCAAAGATGGATTCGTTGAGCCCAATGCCGATGACAATCGCGGCTACTAAGAAAACGATGTAGGACAGCGTGATGGTTGCCGTGGCCGAAACGAAAAACGGGAACCGACCATGGATCGGTCGGTTCCCGGAATTCGGACTACTGCGACTTGACGGTCGCGGGCTTAATTGTTGTCACGCATCTTTTCCATGGTGACAGTCAAACAGCTTAATCCTGTGTATTCACCAACTCCCATAGCTGGGAGAGGCGACGGAAATTCTGGCGAATCCACTTCGAATCGTGAAACGTGATCGTGGGAAACTAGCCCAGCAACTACGCAATCTTGGTCCGCGTGGAATCGCCTAGAATTTCGCGCAGCCGATCGAATTCGTCGGGATCGGTAAAGTGGATCGTAATCTTTCCACGGCCTCGCGCGGAACTTTTGATTTCGACCTTTGTACCGAATAGCATCCGCATTTCTTCCTGCATCGATTCGATTTCGGGCGAGATTTGCCGGCGCTTTTGGCGAGTCGCGTTGATCACTTTTTTGCCGGTCTCGGCATCCTCTTCCGCTTTCAACAGTTCACCGACGTAGCTTTCGGTTGCCCGAACACTCCAACGATCTTCCATGATTTTCTGCGCAGTTCGGATTTGAATTTCTTCGTCACCGATCGGCAGCAACGCTCGCGCGTGGCCAGCACTGATTTCGCCGGCAGCTAGCCAATCCAAGAATCTGTTCTGGCAATTCCAGCAAACGCATCAAGTTGGCGATCGTGCTGCGGTCGATGCTGAGCCGACGAGCCAGGTCGTCCTGCTTGCATTTGTGCTCATCGATGTATCGTTTGAACGACATCGCTTTTTCAATTGGATTCAGATCCTTGCGTTGCAAATTTTCAATGATCGCCAGTTCGGCAACCAAGCGATCATCGGCCTCTCGAACCTCGGCCCGAATTCGCGATAGACCTGCATGGATCGTCGCACGCAGGCGTCGTTCGCCGCTAATCAGCTGATATCGACCGTCAACGATGCGAACCAGAATCGGTTGCAGCTGCTGATGGTTCTTGATGCTTTCGGCCAGCGAAGCGATTTCGTCGAGATTGAACTCCCTTCGCGGCTGGAACGGATTCATCTCGATCTCGTTGACCGACAGTTCGAGCGACTCGATGCCGCTGCCGCCTTCAGCCTCGGGAATCGGATTGCCGTCTTCATCCAATGGCGTTCCGAGTAATGCGGCAAGTCCTTTGCCTAAACGGCGATCTTTCGTCGTGGTTGCACTAGTCACGCTGGAGCACCTCCATGCACAGCTGGGTATAAGCGAATGCGCCGCGGGATCGCGGTGCGTACTGAAAAACGGTTTGGCCATGACTGGGCGATTCGCAAAGCGAAACGTCCCGAGGCACGACGCTATCAAAAACGATGTCGCCAAAGAAGTCTCGAACTTCTTCGTCGACCTCACGAGTCAATTCCAGGTGCGGATCGTACATCGTTAGCAAGATCCCACCGAAGGAGAGCCGTCCATCCGTGGCGACAATCACTTTCTTGATCGTGTGGATTAGTTGCGTCAGTCCCTCCATCGCAAAGTACTCGCACTGGATCGGCATCAGCACTTCGGTGCTGGCGGTCAGCGCGGTTTGCGTTAGAGTTCCGACACTGGGTGGACAATCGACCAAGACAAAATCGTAGTCCATGATCGCTTGATCAAAGTGGATGCGAACACGAGCTGCATTCGCCGTCGCCAGCGTTCGCCAGTTTATCCACATCGTGAAAAGTTCGACTTCCAGGGACAATCGACAGGCGATCGCATGTCTGTTTCGACGATACTCTCTGCCAGAGCATCGTCATTGATCAATGCATGGCCTTCGGTGGGCTCTACGCCCAAGCGATGTGGTGGCATTGCATTGAGGATCCATATCGACCAGCAGGGTTTGCTGGCCGGATAAGGCAAGTGCGGCAGAAAGATTGACGGCGGTGGTTGTTTTACCAACGCCTCCCTTCTGGTTGACCACGCAAAGGATCCTTCCCACGGGGAAAACTCTCTCATCCGAGAACGCGAAGCCACCCTGGCTCGCTTGATAGAGCCGGACGTTAGGAAAAATCCCGGCTAGTGAAACAAGAGTGGTTTCACAAGAAACTGGGCTTGACACGCGCTTTTGGCGAAAACGCGGAATTTAGGGATTCCCAATCCGGGCTCAGGTCATTGTTGACATTCAACAGCAGGAGATTCCTCCTATCGTCTTGCTGTGACCTGGGATTGGTCCATTGCCAACTGGCTAGCCAAGCATCGGTGTCTAAGCAAATAGCAACCGGTCTAGCTCAGCAACCTGGCAATTCACCCTCCCCAAGAAGACTTTCCGGCTTTTGAGTTCTCAAGGAGTTGTGATTTGATTTCACTCTCCCTCGGGAGAGTCGAGCCTAAGCGAGGAGAGGGAGTTGGGCAGATCCTCCCCTCGCCTTAGGCTCGACCCTTCTTAAAAAAGGAGGGTGATCGAAAAGCCGGAAAGTCCCCAAGCAGGCTGAAGTGAGATTTGTAGAAACCAAATGCTAGGCAAGCGGATTGAAAGTCAGTCCGCTCAGCAGCTTTGGATAAAAATAGGTGCTTTTTGCCGGCATCCGCTCTTTGTGCAGACTGATCGCTTCGACATGTCCAAGTTTGGCTGGCATCACCAGCGCCGCCAAGCGTGTAGGGTTCGTCGCTATCGCTTTCGGCTTGGCTCCCTTCGCCGCGCATCCCCTCGATCAACTCGCTGACATCGTGGACGTACGTCGGTTTGGGATGCCCTTTGCAGCCCAGCAGCTCGTCGATCACCAATCGATGCAGCAGACTGACGCCCAAACCCCGCCAATCCTCACTTTGTTCTGCCGCCAACTCACGTCATTTTTGCTACCGCCCGTCATTTGCTTTGCACAGCACCCAACGATTCGTCTTCGACCGCCATAAATCCCAATCCAACCCTGTTGGTCGGCCGATTCCATTTCCTCCCAGACGTGGTTGGCCGCTTCCAATCCGCCGGTGATCACTTCGCAGTCAAACGCCCCACTCAACGCTCGATGATTTCAGCCGACGTGAACTTTTCGGTGCCGCGAAGCAATCGATGAGTCGGCAGTACGATCATTCCGGGGTCGCTCATTCCGACCAGCATCGTCATCACGAAATTGGCTGGATGATCGTCGGGGATCGATCCGTTCTGTTCAATCAGTTGGTCCCGATAGTTACAGGCGGTCTCGTAGCGATGATGGCCGTCGGCCACGAACATCGGCCGATCTTCCATCAATTCACTGACCTTGGCGGCGACGGCGCTATCGGTGACCGGCCACAGATATATGCTTGACGCCCAGATGATCGGTCGCTTCGATTGGCGTCACTCCGCTGGTTGCCTTGTCCAACAATTCGATCACTTCGTTGGACGGGTCGGGGTACAGCCCAAAGATCTGGCTGTTGTTTTGCTTGGTCGCGGTTGTCAGCTTCAGGCGATCGACTTTGGCTTTCGGATGGGTCTCTTCGTGCGGATAGATGTTGCCTTCGCCAAAACGCTGCAGGCGAACGCGGCCCATGAATCCGCGGCGATTGATCGTTCTGACCGTCGTGTGTGAATTGCTGGTGGTAGACGTAATAGGCCGGCTGGTCTTCGAGCTTCAGCACTCCTTCGTCCTTCCACTGCTGGACGAATTTCGCAGCCCGTTGATACTTTTCGTCGCCCGTATCACCCGGTTCGACGCGATTCAAGATGATGCGAATCACATTAGCCGGATGCTGCTTGTAAAGTGATTCCTGCAGATCGGGGTCGATCACGTCGTACGGTGGTGCGATGACGTCCGAGATCGATCCGACGTGGTCCAAGTTGTAACGCAGGGCGGCAAATGGGGCAGTTTGTGGCATCTTTTCGGGTCGTAGGGATTGTATGGATTTAGCAGCGTACAATGTCTCATGGATCGTAAAGTAAAGGCCGCCCGGCGCGGAGTGGACGGACCGGCGGAAACATGAAACCGAGGAACATCATGGACTTCATCAAAGAGCATCGGATCAAGCCAGGCAACAGCGTCAAGCTGAAATCGATCGACACCGACCAATCGGGCCCCTTCAAAGACAAAGCCGAAGCCCAGGAATTCACGAGCCGAAACAAATCGCAAGATCCGTGAACTGCAATACCGCATGTATGTCGAGCAAAAGCAATCGTTGTTGATCGTTCTGCAAGCGCCCGACGCGGCCGGCAAAGATGGATTGATCCGCAAAGTGCTGGGGCAGATGAATCCTCAGGGCTGCCGCACCTATCCGTTCAAAGTTCCCAGCAAAGAAGAACTGGCACACGACTTCCTGTGGCGAATTCATAAATGCACGCCGGCAAAAGGAAAGGTCTCGATCTTCAATCGTTCGCACTATGAGGACGTGCTGGTCGTCCGTGTTGAAGATATCGTGCCGAAAAAGGTTTGGTCGCAGCGGTACGAACTGATCAACGATTTCGAAAAGAATCTGGTTGCGGCCGGGACACGTATCCTGAAGTTCTATCTGCACATCAGTCCTGAGGAACAACTCGAGCGTTTCAAGAAGCGTTTGGACAACCCGGAAAAGCACTGGAAATTGAATCTCGGCGACTATGCCGCCCGGGACAAATGGGACGACTATCGCAAGGCCTATGAGGATGCGATCGAGCAATGCAATACAAAGGACGCCCCTGGCACGTGATTCCTGCGGACCACAAGTGGTATCGAGACGCCTCGGTCGCCGGAATCGTGCATGAAACTCTAAAGAGATGGACCCGCAAATGCCACCGGTCGATGTCGATCTGGACGAAGTGCGAGCCTTGTATGAGCGCGAGGCAGCGGAAATGGAAGACTGAGTGCTCCAGCATAAGGCGAATCGCCGACGGCGCGAGGCGGGCGTTTGGCGGGCGGTTCGCTGACCCTTCGTTTGCAGATCTCGCCTAGCGTCGCCAAAAACCTACCGCCGATTCGAAACCTTGCCATTCCCGCTCACCACAGATAGGCTGTTTCTTCCCTCCAAAACGGCCTCGCTGGCAAGACAATGAACGATATCACTACTCCACACAAAGACCTCAGCTCGGACGACGTCCAAGGCATCGCCCGGCTGCAGGAGTGTCATGCGAAACTGAAAGTCAGAGTTGGCTCGCGTCATTGTCGGCCAGCACCATGTGATCGACAGTTGGCCATTGTCCTGTTCGCTCGCGGTCACGGCTTGTTGATGGGTGTTCCGGGACTGGCCAAGACTTTGTTGGTCAGCAAGCTGGCCGAGACGATGTCGCTGGATTTCAACCGCATCCAGTTCACGCCCGACCTGATGCCGATGGATATCACCGGCACCGATATTCTGCAGGACAATGCCGAAGGCCACCGTGAATTTCAATTCATTCATGGCCCAGTCTTTTCCAACATCGTGTTGGCCGACGAAATCAACCGGGCGCCGCCGAAGACCCAAGCGGCGATGCTGGAAGCGATGCAGGAACGCCGGGTCACGGTGCTTGGGCAAAACCTACGATTGGACGAACCGTTCCTTGTCCTGGCGACTCAGAATCCGGTCGAGCAAGAGGGAACCTATCCGTTGCCCGAAGCGCAATTGGATCGCTTCATGTTTCTGATCGAATTGACCTATCCGTCCGAAGCCGAAGAAATACAAATTGCGCGCACCACGACCGGGCGGCGAATTGCCGACGCTGGACCCGTTGATGAATGCCGGCGAAATCCTGTCCTATCAACAACTGGTCCGTCGCGTTCCGGTGCCCGGAACATATCTACCAGTATGCGGTCCGCCTGGTGCGCAAAACGCGGCCCCAAGAAGATGCGGCACCGGACTGGCTGAAACCGTTGGTCTCCTGGGGTGCCGGTCCGCGAGCGATTCAGTACTTGATTCTGGGCGGCAAGACCCGAGCGGCCTTGCACGGACAGTACATGGTTCGACTGGAAGACGTCCAAGCGGTCGCCGAGCCGGTGCTGACTCACCGCATGATCACGACGTTCGCCGCCCAAAGCGAAGGAGTCGATGCGAGGCAAATCGTCCGGCGATTGGTCGAAGAGACGACAGGAGAGTGATGCTTGAGTTTCATGTTCAGACGGCGTCTTTGTCGATTCAAACTTTGCTGGGCTGTTTGTGTCTGGCCGCTAATCTTGATTGTGGCGACAGTACCAAGCTCAGTCAACCGATCGCGAACGTCGTACGATCTGCCTGATCCCTTTCTTGATATTTGGGATCAGGCGGTCGCCGCGATGGACCGAACCTACGGCGATTGGAAAGAGACGCTGATCGAGCTGTCGAAAGCACCGAATATGCGATCGAGTATCTGTCATCGATCTATCCAGATTCAAGACGTCGTCTGGATTCCGCCCTGCTGATGCAGGCCGACCAAAACCGCGACAAATGGGTCAGTCGCGAGGAATCGAAGCGTTTTCTGGAGCTGCAGTTGGGGATTCGCTGGGAAACCGAAGATCTGCTGCGTCATGGCGACGGACGGGTCGTCGATTTTGCAGCATTCATGGAATTGGACGGCAATCGCGATTCAAAGCTCTCGGCTGGCGAATTGGCTGGCCCAGTGACTGCCGGGCTTGCCCACTGGTTGCTAAGCTTGAGCGGCTAGATCAATGACGCGGACGGAGTCGATTTCGCTGGCTGAATTCTCGGGCCAGAACAGTCCTTTCCTGCGAGACCCAATCGAGGCGTTTCAGTTAGGAGACGCGAATTCGGATCGGCATCGACTAACCGAGTTGCTAGCAATCGACGCCGGTCGAGAGGCAGCATTTGGTGCCGCCAACCTGGCAGCGTTCGATGAAAACAACGATCAGCGACTATCGTTGACCGAATACCGCGTTTCGATGTTGGGCAATTTTAATTATCCCTGGCACGTCATTCCAGTGGATCAGAATCTTGACCGGCGACTATCGTTCAATGAGTTTCGCTTTGATGATCGGAGTCTGTTTCATCTGCAGCGTCGATTCTATTTTCATCGTTTAGACATCGATCGCGACGGCGAATTGTCGCTTGACGAATTCACGTTTGAAACAAGTAAGTCGCAGTCGCTGGTTCGACTGGCGACCAACGGGTCGGAACGCAAGCAAGTCTTTCGTGCCGATGACTTTCCCGACTGCGGATCGCCAGATGTTTCTCCGGATGGTCGGTTCTTGCTGTTCGATGCGAAAGGCACCAGACGGAGAACCAATCAGTGATTCGGCTGATGACGATCGATGGCGAAGACGCCCGCGATGTTTGTGATGGGGCGATGCCAACCTGGTCGGCCGATGGGAGCCGGTTTGCCTGTTCGCGATACGAAGAGTCGCTAGCGTTTGGATCATGCGGATTGATGGATCGGTAGACAAACGATCGACGATGGTTGGGGAGCCCAGTGGTCGCCCGATGGAAAATCGATCGCCTATACCAACGACAATAGTTTGCGAATTTACGATGTCAGCAGTGGAAAAACCCGCACGCTGTTGGCGAAAGGATCGCACCCTTACCGATACATTTTTTGGAATATGGCTTGGTCACCGGACAGCCAGCGATTGGTATTCAAAGGCAAAATGGACGATCTGCAAGATGAAGTCGCAATTGTCAACGTTGTAGACGCAAGTTTGTCGCGAAGATTCAAAACGCTGGATCAGCTGGGTGATGATTTTGCTTGGACCAGAGATGGACAAGAATCGTGTTTCCCATGCACTCAAAACAGCATGGCCGCCAGTTGATCCATCGAATGCAAGCCGATTCCGCGGATCTACCCAAAATCGACAACCTCGCTGGTGACCAGTTGGAAGCCCCACTCAGTTTGCTTCGAGTCCGAAGGAGACTGGTTGATTTTGGCGGCGACGTCAGACGGTTAAGGATCTGTCATCGGGCTAGGCGGTCCATCGCCCACC
>CAVYKQ010000006.1:0-254377 GCA_963769105.1 Pirellulaceae bacterium | reverse complement strand
TTGCATCGCCCGAACGCACGAAGCTCGTTGCACAACTTGCATTGGTGTGCTGCTGGCAGGGACACCGATGCGTCGAAGCAATCACACGTTTTACGTTCGCATATTCCAAACGTCGCGAATTCGTAACACGGTAGCGGCCGTGAGGTCCTAGTCGCAAGGCCGACATGACCCAGTTCCTTAACCGTCATGCGCAGGGCGATTTCATGACGCGTCCGGCATTTAAATGAAGTCCGCGATGGAAAGCATAACGGGCTAGTCAGCGGGGCCTCAGATTAACCGTTCCCAACATTTCAAACTGTTGTTTGGTAACAAAAAAGGAGTGCTCTTCTGTTGAACCATCTGGTTGTGCAACTTCCGCGGTACATAGAAATCGCGCTTCGTGTATTCGTGTATCCCCCATCAGCGGACGAACCCGGGGGCGGCTTCGTCGAACTTTCAACGCCTCGGAATCACCATCTGACGTCTCGCGAATTGCCAATTCCATTTCGACAATCGCCTCCTCCGGCCACGCTGCACATCGAGTAGATCTAATCGATGGATTTGCAGGCGTGTTTGTAGTGTGCCCGTAAACGACGGTGTTGATTGCTATCGGAGGTCTCGAACAGAAGCATTTCGCGAGGAAAACCGCAACCAGCCCCAAGAGGGATGAAAGACAGAGAAAAGAATCTTAGCGATATTTTTCTAAGCTTCACCTGGCGATTCTCCACTCGATGCCGGCAGATAAACCCAGATCACTGGGCTGAGAGACGTCCATGAGCGAAGTGCATGCGCAGTCCGCGATCCGGCTTCGGTTCAACACGCCGTTTTCGTCATTTTCGCTTGTTCACCCCTCCCCTCTCCTCGTAATCCTCTCCCAAGACGTTTTTCAGTGCGTCCCGTCCCATCGGCAGAGGGATGGCCGAGTTGGCCAGCTACATTGGCCCCGGTTCCGGATTCAAATCCCTACCCAGTCGAATCGGAAAATCTTTAGCCTGCTAGTCTCGCTCGGAATCGTGTCGTCAACCGAAGACGATGTCGAGAAACTGAAAACCAGGCTCAAAACTACGAACCGAGCCTGTCCCCGCCAACGTCTTCCTCAGATCGTTGATACCTACTTCCGATAAACATTTCTGTGATGATCTCTCTCTCTCTCTCTCTCTCTCTCTCTCTCTCGCTCACCCTCTTCCTGACCAGGACCTTTCCCGCGCGTAGTTCCGGCAAACTCCGCGGCTTGGTATTTCTTTCGGCACACCCAGACGACACACTCGAATCGTAGATGATCTGTTGCCCGCCAGTCCACCTTCGCGCGAAAGGTTCGCGGACTTTTTTGTCAGACTTCTTTGTTCGGATGATTTTGACCGTTGCCGATCGATGACGGAACAATGATTCGCTGTCGCGTAATACCCTGGCTGCTTACTGGCGGCGCTTGACCCGGATGGTTTATTGGTTCCTGGATAGGCGCCTTTCCAGGTTGGATTGTCGGTTCCTGGATAGAATGGAATTTCGCCTCGTCTTTGAGGTTCGGGAACCGCGTACTGCCATTCTCTTTTCCACAGTGGCGGTTGAGGTCGGAATGGCGGTGGCGGAATGATCTGTGGCGGTGGATCGTAGACTCGCCCGAAAGACGAAGTTTAGGGCGCCGGAGTTTGCCGCGGAAATCAATGCTATTGCGAGCGCCGCCGCGATCGAGTGCCGCGAGCGGCAGTGACAGGCGAGCCTTCCCGTTTGTTTGGAACGATCGTTGTTTCGCCAACAGGTTCTCTACTCGGGATTCGCGGCAGCATGGATCTAACCTTATCGGTTCGCATTCTCAGTCCCTCTTGTCCCCTAATTTTGCCAGAGACGGCGAGCGTTTTCCACTCGCTCGGACCAGCATTTTGTTTGGTGAGCAAGGGCCGCCGATCTGTCGGTACCATCCGAACGGTCGAATCCGATTCAATTGGGACGCAGAATCTGCATCTGGATTACACGCGTGCCAAAGCGAACGAATTTCTGATTCGGCGACACGGATTTTATCAGGCAATCGTTTGGGCGCACGGCATTTGCTTGATGCGTGCCCATATTCCCTAGGTGGACAGTGCCAGTTTGATCAGCCGCAGTGCGCTCACACCGGTTTTTGCGACTGGAAACAACGGAACCGCGGGCTAGCACCCATCGGCTAATAAGACGGCAAAACGTGAAGTTTTGATCCCAAACCTACGCGATTTCCAGGCAAGTCCATTTCGCAATGCGAATGGACTGAACTCTTCTTTAACAAATCGCTTGATTGTCCTTGCAAATGACCAGTTGGCGCGTCACAACTAAGGGGTGGTGCGATGGCATTCTAGCTGGAGCGAATCTGATGGGTAATGACGAGTCTGAAATTTACGGCTTTCACACTGGCCTTCCTGTTCAGCTGGCTATTTATTCCGGTACACGGGCCTGCTCAGGAATCGCAGTTCTTGACGCGTCAAAGTTTAGCGGCAGGCAGCTCTTCGAACACGAATGGAAATGGAAAGGTTCCTTCGCTGCGTCGCCCGGCGCCCAAGAACAGGTTCGATCTGGTCCCGCCTGCGAACCGCTACGCGTGCCTTACGTCTTGGTGACGGACTTGGACCACTTCACAACGCAACTTCTTGCTCACAGTGTCATTTGAATGGTGGTTCATCGGGAGTTCGTCGCACAATGTAACGCTGATCACGGTCAACCCTAGATCCGACGGTGCTGAAAGACAGGCTGAGGGCGGCGTATCTATTGGGGCGTGTTCCCGGGGCTATTAACTCATAGGGGAATCTTGAACTTTACGCTGTCGTGCATGATCGTTCAACACGGCCTGGCTACGCAACGATTCGCCGTCGTTTGACAAGTTCGTGCCCGATGGAATTGACGATCAGTGGTTTCAACCGGAAGAGCGCACGAGTGCGGCAATTGCCAATCAGCCTGTAATCGCCGGTAGAAATGGTCCGGCCGACTTTTATCTCAGTCAACGTAACTCTCCCGCCCTGTTTGGCGCCGGACTGATTGATGCAATCAATGATGTCTGAATTCAGGCGATCGCAAAGAACAAGCCAGAAAGACAAACGGTAAAGTAAGCGGTCGCTTCGTCGGCAAGTTTGGTTGGCGTGGACAGGTCAACTCGCTATCCACTTTCGTCTCCCAAGCCTGTGCCGCCGAACTCGGACTCAGCCAATCCTCGGCCACGCTAGGGAGATCCGCCAGCATGGTGTCTTTCAACGGTCGCACAGTGCTGCCCTTTAACGCGTCGCAGGCAGGCGATCCCGCTGATTTTGAATACAGAAATACTGGCCAAGATATGACCTTTGAAGAGGTAATCAAGCTCACTAACTTTGTTGCTGCCTTGCCGCGGCCGACGGAGCGACCGCGGGCGACCGATACGGTGCGTGACGTTACGGATGGAGAATCGTTGTTTCGGTCAGTTGGATGTTCTGTTTGCCACGTAGCCGATCTGCGACCGGCTACTGGCATCTTCAGTGATTTGCTGCTGCACGATATGGGATTGCAACTCCAATCTCCGATGCCGGCGCCACTGGGAAGTCTGACAGCGATGCTCCATTCGCTGGACAAACCGTTGGGAGACAAGAATTCAAGACGGCCGGGCCGTTCATGTCTTCACCGCAACAGTATTACGGACCTCGTCGAACGAGCGGGTCCACGTCAGCCCTTCCGCGGCCCTATCCAATTTTCAAACCTGCCAGTCCGCAGTTTCCGAGAGGCGAAGTTCCGGAGTTTGATGCGTTGTACTGGGATACTCTTCAACGCGAATGGCGAACGCCACCGCTGTGGGGTGTGGCCGACACAGGCCCTATCTCCATGACGGTCGCGCCGAAACATTGGATGAAGCAATCCTGTGGCATGGTGGCGAAGCGGAATCTTCCCGAAACCTCTATTCGGATTTGTCGCGGGAGAGCAAAGACGCGGTGTTAGCATTTCTGTCATCACTGTGCGCCCCCGAGACCAGGACGGCTCCATAGCACGCGTCAAGGTATGGATCTTTTCTGACGACGTGCAGCCGGAGCATTGGCGAACGGCTAAGCCGGAACACTACCTCAACGAGAGCCTCCGCGATGCCAAACTCGCTTCGTTGAACACAAGCCAGCCGGCTGTGCAGCCTGGGAAGTATTGGGCCAAAGCCGTATGGGACCGATCGCCCTACTGTGATTACGGTGCGTATGGCTACCGTGGCCGACTCCGTGATATCGACCCGAACGATGTGACACCATCGGCTCAGAAAGGCGACTTCGAGAGCGACCCGATAGCCGTCTTTGAGGTCAAAGCCGGTGAGACGACAACCGTCAAGTTGCAGTGTATTCGCCCAGTCGTTTCCGATTCCATCAACGGCTCCCCATAGTAGATCCGGTCCGCTCGTTGTCTCGTCAGTCATGAAGCTTGGCATCATCACCGATATTCACGAACACGTTGAATGCTTGCGACACGCTGGACGAGTTGGTCGAGCAATCAGTTGACCAGATCGTCATGGTGGGCGACGTGGTTGAAACAGGTGAGCGCATAGAGGAAACGTGCCGATTACTTTCCGATGCTGGCGTGATCGGTGTCTGGGGCAACCATGACTTCGGACTCTGCTGCGACGTCAGTGAAGAAACTCGAGAAACGTATAGTCAGGAGGTGATCCAGTACATGGGTTCGCTAAAGCCGCGACTCGAAATTGGTGACTGCCTGTTCACACACATCGAACCATGGCTTGATCCCACCTTGCTGGAAGACCTTTGGTTCTTTGGCGGACTACCACTGAGGGCGAGCGTTTGGACCGCATTTTCGGCGAGTCCCCCATCGACTGATCTTTGCTGGTCACTACCACCGGTGGATTCTCGCGTCGCCGACGGCAATCTTGAATTGGAATGGAGAATCGTCTATTCACCTCGCCGATGGGCGTTACTTTGTCGTGGTGAACGCGTTGTTTGCCGGTCACTATGCCGTCTATGACACTGAGACGCGGGAACTCGTGCCCGGGCGCATGGCGTCAGGCGCGAGTAGGTCGATACGCGAACGATTAACAGGAAGCGATGAGCGGCCGAACCGGAAAGCTGAAATGTCTCCCCTGTTGGGACTCTGATGAGATGGCAGCATCGCGACGGCAAGAACTGAATATTCCTCCAGACGTTGCAGCACAGATCGGCAAGTCTGCGGTCGAGGCAGCCAGGGCGGGATACTACGTTAATCAAGCCGGCGAGCAAGTTAATTGGCGTTCAGCAGTCGACGGCGCTCGCCTCGCCAAGAAGAGTATCGCACCGGACGATCAATTGCCCACTCCGGATGAAGTCTTTTTTGGACAAACCGAGGTTCAGGTCACGAATGAGACGACGCTGATGGCGTCACGTCGATTCATTGGTAACGGACTACAGCCCTTGGTTTTGAACTTTGCCAACGGGGTCCAGCCTGGAGGCGGCTTTCTGTATGGGGCCCGGCTCAAGAAGAGGTGCTTTGCCGGTCCAGCACACTTTTTGAAACGCTTGTTGACGACCCGATGTACGAGAACCATTGGAACCGAGAACTACCCGATTCGACCAACTGGGGAATCTTGTCGCCGGGCGTTCCCGTGTTTCGTAATGATGACGGCTCGGTACTCGGTCGCTATTGGCTTCTCGATTTTCTGACCTGTGCGGCACCATATGCCCCGATGTCGGTCAGCCAAGATCAGGTGACCTGTTGCGCCTACGAATTAAACGTGTGCTGGCAATCGCTAGGGCCTTTCGCTATCACTCTCTCGTTCTTGGAGCTTGGGGCTGCGGTGCGTTTGGAAATGATCCACATCGTACGGCCAGTGATTTTCGACAAGCCCTCGAGAACGAGTTTCGTTGTGCGTTCGCCGAAATTGCGTTTGCGATTACCGACTGGTCGCAGAAAGAAAGACGCTCGGGCCTTTTCGTGATGTGTTCGTCGGCTGATCGATTGGCAGAATTTCTATGTTATGTTTGCAATTCGTTTCGCCGTTCAACGACACTAAAGTTACGATTGTGAGTAGCGTTAGCTCCCACTCACGGTGGCCAATTGGATGTCGCATTACTGATGATCATCTCCTCAAGGACTCCGGAAGGCGAGCAAAATCGATGTCCGGTATGCGCTTCCGAAATCTGGTTGAATCCTTCGCAGCCTGTTGGTGACGCTCCATGTCCGCATTGCGGTCACTTGCTTTGGTATTCGGATCCACCGATCACCGTTGTCACGTTTACGTCCGACGAGTTTTTCGACGAATCTGCCTGGGATCAATTGATGCATCTGGGAAGCGAATGCCGTCCCCCAAGACTATTGCTGAACGTTGAGAGTATTTCGTTGCCTTCATCCACTGTGATTTCCAGACTCGTTATGTTGAACAACGAAATCAAAGCACGGGGCGGCAAGCTTGTGCTTGTTAACGTGAGCCCCAATCTCAACGAGGTGTTCAAGATCATGAGAGTGGGTGCGCGAATTTGAAATCTGTTCGGATGAAAGCGCAGCGATCAATGCGCTCACTGATTGATTCAAGCTCATAGCAAACACGGGAGATCGTTAAGGACCAGCAACCTACCCTTAGTGGGTTCATCAATCTCCCAACTTCGCTGCTTCGGTTGCATCGGCCGAACGCATGAAGCTTGTGACACAATTCGCATCGGTGTGTTGTCTTCCGAACACCGACGCGCCGAAACGAAGCCGTTTCGAACGGTCGAGTGGTCCAACTTCAGCAGCGAACGAAACGTCGTAAGTCACTTCGGTGTACGCCACCGAAGCACCCAACGGCCGCCACTGAGTGCATCCGAATTTTCAGACCGAGCAGGTTGCAGAAGCCAGCAACGGCTTGTGACCGAGTAACTACCGCTGTTCAAGAATCTTGAGCACCACGGCTTTTCGGCATTTTGAAAGACGGGATGAGTTTTCGGATAACCTATGCGTGTCGAATCAGCAATTTCCGTTCCTCCAGCGGTACACGACAAGAAACGAACGTTTTTTGGCGGGTCACACTTTAATGCGGCTTCGTACGTGAGGTGAGGGCGACCTCAGCGGTTGCGCGAAGAGCGGGGTCGTTTGCTGGACCTCATCCAATCCGGAAGCATGAGCGAGGAAAAAACGCTGCTTTTGAAGAATGTTGTACTGTCCAGTTAGAATTCGTTTTTCGGCCAAGGGTCAAACGCATGTCAGATGACAAGAATCTCAGCCACTGGATCGATCAGGTGAAAGATGGCGATTCGGTCGCCGCTCACCAACTTTGGCAGCACTATTACGAGCGTTTGATTCGTGCGGCCCGTCAGAATCTCCGTGGGCAAGACCGCGGCATGGCCGACGAGGATGATATCGTCGTCAGCGTCTCAGTTTGCGAGCGACCACAAGTGAATATTCCCATCATAGGATCCCGCAGCAATGTGTTTACCGTCTGGCGAAAACCGGACCGAGAGAACGGTTTCCTCAGGCCCGTATCGTTCACTGACAAGCTGCAAGTTCGGAACCTTCCAGATACGAATCACCCGCTCGCGACCACCTGTTACAAGATGCTTTCCGTCGGGAGAAAATGCGGCCGCAAACAGTGCGCTGTTATCTGCCGCAGCTACTTTATGTCTTTTCTGACGCGCAACGTCCCAAATCGAAAGTCCTCCATCACGACCGCATGCGGACGCCAGCCACTTTCCATCGGGCGAATATTCGACTTGGTAAACCATTTCCTTTTTTGCGACAAGGTTTGCCACGGATTCACCATTGGCAACGTCGCAGATACGAATTAGATCTCGCGTGCCGCACGCCAGTGTTTTTTGGTCGCGTGAAAACGCGATCGAGAAAAACAACTGCGAGTGCGGTGTTGACCAAACTTGATGGCCTCGCTTCCAGAGTTGGATATGGGAACCTGCGGTGGCCACCAAACTCCCATCGGCCGAATAGGCGACGTCGATGACTGGATCGCCGTGTCCGGCGAGAACCATTTGACTTTTTCGAGTAGCGACATCCCAAATGATGACCTTACCATCACCGCCACAGGAAGCTAAAGACTTCCCATCGGGTGAAAACTCCACCCGAAACACCTGATCTTTGTGACCATCGAGCGTGGCCAACACACTCTTATCGGTCAGGTCCCAGAGTTTTACGGTATTGTCGTAACTGGCTGACGCCATCACACGACCGTCGGGTGAAAACGCGACATCGTACACCGCGTCAGCATGGGCAGACAGCTCTACCGGTTGGCCCACGTCGCTTCTTACGATGCCTGCGGCCAGAAGACAAATCAGTACTGAACTCAGACGAATAGCTTGGGTTACATGCACGTTCACCGTAACATCTCCTCCAACACCACTCAAGCAATTGTCGTGCCGAAACGAGCAAAGCTTGATTGCGAACGCTTATCTTCCCAAGCAAACCCACTTCGAGCGCAACGATCAGCACGCCCTATGGGCTGGTTGTGCACACTTTGTGCCCGGAACAGCACAGCTAAACTTCACGACGAGAGCCAACGTGATTCAATAAGAGAATGTGCACCGAAAGACGACTTGGTATTGAACCCCGGCGTTGGTTCCTGGGCGAATGCGCTTTCCACAAGGGCAATGCCTGCGCAGACAATGACAGTCAGGAACCTGTGGCTTTTCATTTCAACATCTCTAAGGTGCGTAGGTACGGCAAACTAAATTGACGTTCATGCAGAAGGTGATTCCGACCGATGCGCTGAACTGAAATCGCTACGTGAACGAGGGTGGTCCAACTTCCGCGTTGAAGGCGAATGAAAGTCGGAGGGCACCAAGAGCACGTTTGACGCCCTCGGCATAGCCAAATACGCCGACATCGGCGTGTCTCATTTCGCGAAGTAAAAACAAATCGGTTAACACAAAACCGTAGTAGAGCGTGTGCCGCGCCGGTAAATGTAGGCCAAGACGAACGCCACAAAGATTATCGGCACAGACGTCGGTTCCGGTATGACGACCGACGTGCCCGCAAAATAGAAGTCGTCTGCGAAAATATACTTCAGGTCTCCATCAAAGTTTCCTTCGGTCTTTCCTTCGAGCTCGCGGAATTCCACCTGGGTAAATCCGTCAGGGTCAATCACTCCCAAGAATTGAGGAGTCGTCCCAATCGTCTGATCTACAACCGCGCCGTCCACATCACCGTTGTATTGCCCAAGATACAAACCTACCTTCGCGAACGGCGTATTCGTGGTTACCGATCCTCCAAAGCCGTACAGTAAGCCGCTGTCCGCCGCGACCCGGAACCCGTCACCACAATCTCCCGGAATATCGCAGTTAGCTCCTGGATCCGGGTTTCCGTAACTTCCGTGTGGAAGAGAGTAAAACCCCCATTGTCCTTGCTGTGCCGGGCCATTGCCGGTCGTCACTTCGCTCGTATGGTTATTGGACGTCCAAGTCAGCCCCAGATTCGACACTGCGTCGGCAGTGAAGGTGCCTCCCACGATGGTGCTTCGAACGTGGCCCCATGCAGGTTCAGATTCAAAACCTTCGTGTGCGATGGTATCAGCGATTGCCGAAAGATCGGCGAGAAATGTTGCTCGATCCAAATACACTACTATGTCGGCGGTTGCGGTGCGAACGCAGACGGGCAGCGCTACAAGCAGCGTCAATAGGACAATTCGATTTAGCATGCTTGATATCTCGGATACAATATTGCTCACTAGCCCGCTTACTCCACGGAGGTAAGGGCATAACGTTCCTCAAGTGTATCGCGAGGTGAAGTCAAGTATATGGTGCCACGCATGTCTTGATGAAACTATTCACTCGTTGTCCCCGCCGAGTGTGCGTGATCGCGCTCGGACTGGCGAGAATGGTTCTTTCTGAGCAAATCCCCAAGAAATACAAACGCGGCGATCGCGGCGAACATTACCTGATCGCAGAAATGTATTCGCGCGTTTAGTTGCATCATTCGAGAACAGTCGGGTCCGCCGGAAATTTTGTAATGTGGATCGACTGAAGCGACGCTGTGTCGCCATTGTCGAGCCAGTAGGCTTCGAGCATCAAATCAGCTTCTCTTGCCTGCTGGCGTCGAGGCAATGGTGTCAACCTGAGTCCGGTAATGCTGGCCCAAGCACGGAACAGATTGCCCATCAAGGCCCGCCAGATCGAGCTGCTCCGGACGCATGCCCAGACGATGCCGGTTGCCGATGAGACGTTAGACGCAATACTGCTCGCGTTAGTCTTAAGTGTTGTGTCCCGGACGGCGCCGCCTGGTTGGCCGAGACAGTACGAGTTCTGAAGCCAGGTGTCCGGGCAGTCGTTTTCGACAAATTCTTGCCAGAGGCAGCAAGCCCGTCATTGGGTCAGCGTGTGTTCAATTTGCTAACGAATCTATTTGGTACCGATATCAACCGGACCTTCGAAGGAATGAAGGAAACTTGCGGCGTTGAGAGCATCACGGACGAGCCGGCAGCGTTGGGCGGGGCATACCATATGATCGTTTTGCGAAAGGGGTAGATGATCATTAGGCAAGGGCGAGATACTGATCATTGTCCGCATCAAAGATGCAATTGCCTAGTGCCGTAGTGTGCATCGACCGCCGCGCCGAAGCAATCGGTCTAAGTAGCATCGGTCGCGTCCACCGAAGCATCCAAACGGGGCCGAAGTTTAGTACCGAGAAACCTTCGTTTCGTGGTGCGGTCCGCTAAAAGCACCGCTTTGCGGTTACCCTATCGTTTCGGTTCCCAAAAACTCATCCCGTAAATCAAAACGCCCAAAAGTAGCTCGAAGTCGGTGGTTTCCAAACAGGCTGAGCCGCCGTTCGTTTCTGACGCATAACTTTTTTTGGACCCGCTGTTTATAGCCGCGTATTGAGTGGTTGATCCGTCGTTGGACTCGCATGGTTCCACCGATACGATGGTTGTCGCGCGGATTGGCTTACGTTGCCGATCCAAGAATGCAATCGCAGCCTGATTCCACTTGGCCAATTGCCATGCCTTGCCACCGCTAGGCAGCTAGCAACTGGCATCGGCGCATAAAAAAAGCTCCCGGAAAGTTCGTAGTCCTAGGGGGGCGGAGGACAACGCGCTTTGGTTCCGGGAGCCGGTGGATTGGGTTCGACGAAGACGCCCGCTTCCTTGCAAGGACTCGCCGAACATAACACAAGAGATTGACGACAACCATGCTTAGCTTGCATCCGTGCGAGCTTCACGTCGGTTGTGTCCGCAGTAATCAGGTAACTTGGGATTGACCAAGCCAGAGCTAGTTACCAGTGCAGGACCACGTCCGTCTCTAATGCCAATGTTGTTCGCTCATTGCTGAACTCTCAACATGGTGGGGAGGATACGGGGAGTCTTTTCCTGCGGTCAAGGTCGATTCAAAGAGGAAATCAAATTTTTGATTTTCGATTGTTCTACGGCGACGCGGCTGTTTGCAGTTCCACCGAAACTGGTTCGTTTCCTTCTTCCGTTCCCTGTATTGCCAACTCGATCGCTCGTGAAACCGCCACACCAAAATTGCTTTCTGCCGAGACTTCAGTGACTCCGACGGTGACCGGCTTTTTACTGGCGTTTCCGGATGCCATCCCTATTGCCAGGGCTGAACGACAAATTTGCGTTCCACGCTCATGCGCTGCCTGTTCGCTAATGCTTAGCATGCAAATCAGCAAGGTGGATGCGTCCGCGTAGCCGATGCGATCGACCGTTCGAAGTGTTGACCGGACGACTGGCAACAAGGAATCCATTGCCGCCTCATTGTTCGCCCCATGGTGACGAATCGCCATCAAAAACATCGGCTCTGCCGATTCCATTCGATTCAGAACTCCACAGCATGACTCGTCTAGTTCAGCCTGATTGGGAAGCCCAGCAAAAGCTGCCGGTATTGGCTTAGCGTCGGTCGAACTAACGGGATCAAGAGAATCCAGAATGCTGGATCCTGTACCCGATTCACCCGCTACATTTGGCGAAGACGTGTTCGATTGACCAGCTACCGTTACCAAGACAGGTTGATTTCCGTCCATCCAGTGCGTGCAGTTACGACCTGCTTCCTTGGATTGGTATAGAGCGGCGTCAGCGCGTTGAATCCATTCTTCGGTGGACTCCTGTCCGTCGTATTGAGCGAGACCAATCGAAGCATCACCCGTAGGCTTTTGTTCTCAAACACTGTTTCACGCTGGCTGATGGCGTTACGAGCCTGTTCAATCAGCTGACAGACTTCGTCCTTGGACGATCCGTCAAAGACGATCGCAAATTCCTCTCCGCCATACCTGGCGACATGGCCGTATTGGCTCAATCGAGAGTGAATCAACCCGGCAACGATTCGCAGCACTTCGTCGCCTGCCAAATGCCCATAGTTATCGTTGAATTTCTTGAAATGATCGACATCCAGCAACGCCATGGTGCTCGTTTCGCTGGCCCCTTTTGGCACTGTTGCTCAACGAAAAGATCGAATGATCGACGGTTGGGAATTCGAGTCAGTGAATCGGTTAGCGCGCTCGACGTTCTGCCGATTCCAATTCCATCGACTGCTCGCGAATTCGTGTCTGAGCTTCGTTCAACTCTCGCTGAATGGTTCGGTTTGCTTCAATCAGTTCATTGACGACATCCAAGACGTCTTCGGTTGAAGCTTGATCGTTTTCGATCAGAGAATTGCTCACCGCTTGCATCTTCGTCTGATGCTGATCGACGCTGGCCGCCATCGACTCGGCATGCGCCTTCAATTGCTCAGCCACCTCCACGACTCTCTCACTTCCGGGAGGTTGCGGCAAAACCTCACTTGTCGGCATCCGTTCTATCAAGTCATCGTGTGGCTCATGCGCGTAACCGCCGACCGCGCAATAGATTCGGCCGCAGACGAATCCGCCCACAACGGAACTTGTAACGATAAGCAAATCGAGCAACGTCAACATTGAATCCAAGGCAATTGAAAAGTTAGAGAAATCCCTTAGGAGCGTAGGGTCAGATCTGCGCCGAGCAAATTGGGCAGCGAATTCTTGCTCAAAAATCGGCGACTGTATGACGCCCGGAGCGGCCCACCCCAACAATCGTCATAACCCGAACCAGATAGCTAGCATCATCAGGTGAGTGATTACCGCGATCTCAATCCATCGAATCTGCAAAGCAAACGGCCATCACTTCAAATCGCAACAGATTCGTGTAGGCAGACGCGGAATAATGTGGGATAGTTTGATAGTCAGCGTACGAGTCTGCTGATACGAATTCGCAATGGGAGGCAAACACCGCATGGAATCAAAACAACACGCAATTGCGAAGGCAGCATCTCTGGTTCTCGCCAGTAGCTCGGTTCGCGACTTGCGAAAGATTCGCGTCGACCGTAGTGACAATCAGATTGAATTGTCCGGAACGGTACGCAGCTTCTACCACAAGCAGCTTGCCCAAGAAGTCATTCGAACGGTCGCCAGCGGGATGCAAGTCATCAATCGCGTCGATGTTGGCTAGTCTACTTTTCGAGCAACTCCTGAAACTCGTCTTCACTGAGGACCTTAACGCCTAGCTCGCGCGCCTTCCTTAGTTTGCTACCGGCCTTTTCACCGGCGACCAAAAAATCGGTGTTCTTGCTGATGCTTGAAGATGCCCGCCCGCCCCGATCTTCAATCAGCCTCTTGATCTCGTCACGTTTGAATTGCTGCAGCGTTCCAGTGACTACGATCGTCTGCCCAGCCAACGGATTTTCCTCTTGCGACGGCGTCGGCACCGACTCCGCTAGAATCGACGCCCGCTTCGGCCAGTTCCGAAAAGGTTCGCTGTCCGTAATCGCTTTGGCAAAACTCGTAGACACTCTGCCGCGATTGCCTCGCCGATTTCATGAATCGCCGCCAAATCTTCGACGGAGGCAGCCGTCAGTTTTTCGATCGTCGGATACTCTCGGGTGATCAGTTGAGCGACTCGCGGACCGACGTGGCGGATCGAAATCGACGACAGCACGCGTGCCAAGCCACGGTCGCGGCTTGTCTCGATACCTTCGATCAGATTCTGGGCGTTCTGTTTGCCCACTTGAACGTCGATCATCTGGCCATCTTTCCCTTTGCGTTGCTTCAGCCAATCCAGATTCGGCGATCTGATCAACGGTCAATCGATACAAGTCGGCGTAGCCACGTACAACTTGACGTGCCAATTAGCAAATCGACGACTTCTTCGCCCAGTCCGTCGATGTCCATCCCCGCCCGGCTGCCGAAGTAGATCAGCCGTTGTCGCAGCTGCGCCGGGCACTGCGGATTGGGACAGCGAATGTAGACGCCGCCTTCGTCACGCACCAACGTCGCTTCGCACTCGGGGCAGCGCGTCGGAAAGTGCCACTTGGCTAGCTCTTCGTTTCGTTGGTGCTTTTCCACGCGGACGACTTTGGGAATGATCTTGCCCGCCTTTTCAACGACGACCACGTCACCTTCGCGCACATCCAGTCGTTCGATCTCGTCCGCGTTGTGCAGCGAAGCTCGCGAAACCGTCGTGTCCGCGATATCGACCGGTTTCAGATTGGCGACGGGCGTGATCGCCCCCGTCTTTCCGACTTGGACGCTGATCGATTCCAGCGTCGTGATCGCCTCGTAACGCTCGAACTTGTACGCGATCAACCAGCGCGGGCTCTTGCTCGCATCGCCCAAGCCGCTCACGCTGCTGAAAGTCATTGACTTTGAAGACGATCCCGTCGACCTCGAACGGCAAATCGGGCATCTCTTCTTCGAGCGCCGCAACCGCCTCCATGGCGCTGCGGCCGAGCTCCTCGAGCAATTTGACTTCCGGCGTCGGCGGAATGCCCGAGCCGGCCGACTTCGTTCAAGAAACTCGATGTGGCTCGTCGCCCTCAACCCCACCGTTTCGCCGACGCCGTGGCAAAAGAAACGCAGATTTGCGTTCCGCGGCGATCGCCGGGATCCAACAACCGGATCGTGCCGGCGGTGACGTTCCGCGTGTTCTTGAACGGTTCGGCGCCCGACTTCGACTTGACGCAGATTCAAATCGGCCAAGTCCGCGTTGGTCATGTAGACTTCGCCGCGCACTTCCAACATTTCCGGCGGCGCATGACCGACTGGTACGCAGCGGCAAGATCGCGAACGGTTCGGATGTTGTGCGTGATATCGTCACCGACGCGTCCCATTGCCCCGTGTCAACGCCAGCGTCAATTGCCCATTCTCGTAGCGGACCGACGCGGCGACGCCGTCGATCTTGTACTCCATCACCCACTCGATCGGTTCCCCATCGAGCAACTTTTCGGTGCGCTCAAAATAGGCCTGTCAATTCTTCGCGGCTGTAGGTGTTGTCGATCGACAGCATCGGGACTCGATGCGGCAACTTGACCAGATGTTCGACCGGTGCGTCGCCAATTCGCTGGTCGGCGAATCGGGGGACCGATGCTCGGGATGCTGTTGCTCTAAAGCTTTCAGTTCGGCAAGCAACCGGTCATATTCTAAATCGGTGACTTCCGAAACCGCGTTGACGTAGTAGCGATGGTCCAATCGCCTGATCTCAGTCCGCAAATGGTCGATGCGTTCTGCGGCGGAGTCGGTCATGATTTGGCCTGGTACGGCGGCGGGTTAGGATGCTGGCTTATCGCAGGTAAAAATTTAGCATGTCAGACGAAATTTCGGTACGCGTTCAACGCGGGGTCGGGCGAATCACCCTGAATCGTCCCAGCGCATTACATTCGCTGACGATCGATATGTTCCGATCGATCCGCGAGACGGTTGCGCTCTGGGAATCAGACCCGCGGGTAGACTTGGTCGTTGTCGATCATGCGGAGGGCTCACGAGGTTTTTGTTCCGGTGGGGACATCAGCATATTCCTGGAATCGGGAACATCCGATCCTGCGGAATCCCGAGAACTGTTTCGCATCGAGTACGCCTTGAACGTAGCTATCTCGCGATTCCCCAAACCATACTTGGGAATTCTTGACGGAATCGCGATGGGCGGAGGGATCGGAATTACGATCCACGGATCACACCGGGTGGCAACGGAGAATACAGTCTTCGCGATGCCAGAAACTGGCATCGGCCTGTTTCCCGATGTTGGATCGGGATACTTTCTGTCGCGACTACCGGGTGAGCTCGGAACTTGGTTGGGACTGACCGGAGCCAGACTCAAAGGAAGTGACGTTGCGGCTATTCGAATTGCCACGCACTACGTCGAATCGGGGCAAATCGCACAGTTGAAATCTGACATCGCACAGACAGACTTCTCGAACGATGCGACCAAAACGATCGACCTAATTCTCGCCCGCCTATCCGCTCCCATTCCAACGCCAAAGTACTTGCAACATGCCAAAGCGATCAATCGCTGCTTTGCCCACGATCGCGTCGAAGACATTGTCACGGCTCTTGCGAATGAAGATAGCGAATGGGCAAATCAACAGCTGGCGACGATTGGCAAGAAATGCCCAACCTCCCTTAAGATTGCGTTACGTCTGATTCGAGAGGGAGCCAAGTGCCGTACCTTGGCTGAGAATATGCGAATGGAATACCGAATCGTGTGGCGGCGAGTGACATGTCTGGAATTGGCTGAGGGGGTTCGCTGCATCGTCGGTGATCGCAATCGGGATCCCCAATGGTCTCCCAACGAGCCTCGAGGAAGTGACGGATGAAATGATTGACGAGTATTTCCAGCCGCTAGGTGATGATGAGCTTCCTGTTTAGCTAGTGGCTTGAATTGGGTGGTCCGCTACAATATCGCTGCGACATGGGAGCCGAATCTGGTGTATCGAATACTTGACGATTTCGGTGATTCCGATGAGTTTGCAGCGAAGCATGCTGTGACAAACCAATCATCCGGGCTAATGCCCTGCCCAACGACCAAGGACGAACTGCTGCGATGAGCACTGCCACTCTACCCGACCGTAAAGAAGTAAGCCCAGACGACTGCTGGGACCTGACTAGCTTGTTTCCGGACAACCAGGCATGGGAGACGGAGTTCCGTCGCCTAGAGGAAAAGATTCCCGGATTTGAAGACTTTCGCGGCCGTTTGAGTGAATCAGCGGAAACTCTGGTGGCGGCATTAGAATTTGATCGTGAATTTGACCGCGCGGCGGAACGTGTCGGAATTTACGCGTTCCTGAAGACTACCGAAGACCAAAGCGATAGCGATTACCAGGCGATGAAAGCCAGGTTTCAAAATCTGGCCGTCCGCGCTAGCCAGGCGGTTAGCTACATGCGTCCTGAACTGCTGTCGATTGAGCCAGAACGGTTTGCCGAACTGACTGCGGCGCCCGCCGTCATGCCATTTCAATTGCAACTAGAACGCCTGGTTCGCTATCGCCCGCATACCTTGACCGACAATGAAGAACGATTGTTGGCAATGCAAGGCGAGATGGCATCGGCGGCCAACAATGCTTTCCGTCAGTTGAACGACGCGGACCTGCGATTTGGCGAGATCCAGGACGAGAAAGGTCGAACCATCGAACTGACGCATGCGACCTTCGCGCAATTGCTGCGAAGTCCTGAACGGAAAATCAGACGAGAAGCGTTCGACCAGTATTACTCACAATTTTCGCGCGCACAAAAACACCTTGGCAGCCACGTTGTGTGGCAGCATTCAACGCGATGTTTACTACGCCAAGGCAAGGAATTATTCCGGCAGTTTGCAAGCGGCACTCTTTCCCGATGACGTCCCTGTCGCCGTTTATGACAACCTGATTGAAGCGGTCCGTGAATCCTTGCCAAGCGTTCATCACTACCTAGAGGTTCGGCGACGAAGCATGAACCTGAAAGACATTCATCACTACGATACCTATGTGCCTATCCTTAGCGATTTAGAGAAAAAGCACTCTTGGAATGAAGCAGTCGATGTGGTCATCGATTCCTTAGCCCCTTTGGGTAATGAGTATACGTCGGTGTTGGAAGAGGGACTTCGGAAACGCTGGGCCGATCGGTACCCGAACCGAGGCAAGCAAAGTGGTGCATTCAGTTGCGGATCGTTCGATGGCGATCCTTACATCCTGATGAATTTCAAGGAAGAGGTTCTAAATGACGTCTTCACGTTGACGCACGAAGCTGGGCATTCCATGCACAGCTGGTATTCGGCCCGCAGCCAGCCTTTTCAATATTACAACTACACAATCTTTGTTGCCGAAGTCGCCAGCACGTTCAATGAACAATTGCTGACCGATCACTTGCTGAAGAATGCTTCCGATGACAATGAACGGGCCTACTTAATCAACAACGAACTGGATAGCATCCGGGCGACGGTGGTCCGCCAGACGATGTTTGCTGAATTCGAAAAGACGACGCACGAGATGGCGGAAGCCGGGGAAGCGTTGACCGTCGATTCCTTTCGCAAAGTATATCGTGAATTGCTGAACGCCTATTTCGGGTCTGACTTTGTTGTCGATCAAGCTCTGGAACTGGAGTGCTTTCGCATCCCGCATTTCTATCGGGCGTTCTATGTATACAAGTACGCAACCGGATTGAGTGCAGCTGTTGCTCTGTCGCGCCGCGTCTTGGAAGGCGGCGATGCCGAACTACAAGACTATTTGTCGTTCCTGTCGGGCGGATGCAGCAAGGACCCACTCGATCTATTGAAGGACGCCGGAGTTGATATGACTAGTCCGGCACCCGTGAAGACGACTCTGGAGCGATTTGCTGCGTTGACCAACGAGCTAGACGAGCTGCTGTAGATCAGTCGGCGTTCTTGAGATCATGGCAGTTCGCTCGCCAAAATCGCACAACATCGACTTTGACCAGATGCCAAGGCAAACTCGCGGATTAACTTGTTGAACCTGGTGCGACGCGTCACGTTCGAATTCAATGTGTTTTCAAAGTAGGTCGAATGCCGACCAGAGTTGCGATGTACCGGGCAACCATCCTATCGATGCTTCTATGGTCGCCCTCGATCGCGGCGATTCTGGAGTACCAGCCCATTGTTGACGGGTAGGTCAACACCGGTCCAAGCGGAATCGTTCACGGTTACGATCCCTCGTAGGTTGCCGCGGGCACTTGGGGATTAGATGTGCTGTATCGGAATGTGGCCCCAGTCTCCGAATCCACTCTCCAACGACTCGCAGAGTGGTTCCCCAGTCGACCTGATCAGCCTAGCAGCGGACAACAGGACGTTGGAACGAATTAGCGTTTGACGCGCGCGTTGCCTTGCCAAATGCTCCAGACTTGATCCTCATCGGCCGGTTGAGCGTAGTCGGTCAGCATCGTTGCGGCCAAGGCACCGCTGGCCCAACCAAATTGCATGCTCTTTTCGGTATCCCAGCCTTGTAACACGCCGTACAACAAGCCGCCCACAAATCCATCTCCGCCGCCAATGCGATCCAGGACGCCAATTTGTCTCGGGTTCACCACGTGGTAGTCGTCCCCATCAGATACGATCGCGCCCCACATATGCGAATTGGCACTCTCCACCTCTCGCAATGTTGTCGCAAACAACGTCGTGCCGGGGTACTCCTTCTTGACTCGGCTGATCATTTCCTTAAAGCCGTCGATCTTTGCGCTGATTTCCTTACCTCCAGCGTCGGGACCTTTGATGTCCAGGCACAGCTGAAAGTCTTCTTCGTTGCCAATCAAAATGTCTGACAAGCTGGCGATCTCTTTGAAGGCCTCCGACAACTCCGCCTCACGGCCGTGCCAAAACGAAGCCCGATGGTTCAAATCAAATGAGATTCTTGCCCCGTGATTCTTGGCTGTTCGTGCAATCTCCAAACAGAACTCACTGGTTTCCTCCGACAGCGCGGCAATCAGTCCTGACAGATGTACGATTTTGGCGCCTTCGTCGCCAAAGATGCGTTCCAAGTCAAAGTACTTGACGTTCAGCTTGCGGCCTACTTCTCCTGCCCGGTCATTCTGAACACGCGGGCCGCGCGACCCCCAGCCGCTATCGGCCATGTTGATTTGGTGGCGTACTCCCCAGGGAGTGTCTTGTTCGAACTCGGGGCCTTCGTAGTCTATGTGCCGCCGAGCCAGATCATCTTTCAAAAATCGTGCGACCGGACTGTCTTTGACGAAAGCGGTCAAGATCTTTACCGGCAATCCCAAAAACGAACACACGCTGCCGACATTCGATTCTGCGCTGGTGCCCTGCATTTTGAAAGTATCGCTGCAATGAAACGGTTGGTTGTTCACCGGCGTTAAACGGGTTCCCATGCTGGTGGGAATGATCATCGCGTACTTCGCGTCACTGCGTAGTTCAATCATTTTTGTGTCTATTGAAGTGTGTCTACTGAGGTGCAGGGAAAGTTAGTTGGCAAGCGGTCATCGGATCAGATCGTCACCGATGCGAATCCGCCATCAACGGCGATATTCTGTCCGGTTACAAACGATGATGCTTGACGGCTGGCCAGCCAGACCACCGCGCCGGCGAGTTCTTCTGGTTTGCCAAATCGATCCATCGGCGTATGTCCTATGATCTGGCCTCCTCGCTCGGTGTACGTACCGTCGTCGTTGAACAGCAATTTGCGATTCTGCTCGGCCGGAAAGAATCCAGGACTGATTGCGTTGACGCGGACACCGGTTGTTGCCCATTCGCGTGCCAACCACATCGTCAAATTGATGACCGCAGCCTTGGCCGCTGAATAGGCGACAACACGAGACAGAGGAATCATTCCCGACATCGACGCAATGTTAATCACGCTGCCAACGCCCGCATCGATCATGTCTTGACCGAATACCTGCGTAGGAAGCAATGCGCCACCAACCAGGTTCAGGTCAAACACATCGCGCCAGGCATCCAGCGGTAACTTACAAATATCGCCACCAGGCGGGATCGTTGCTTCCGGCCGATTTCCGCCGGCCGCGTTGACTAAAACCGATACGGGTGCGCCAGCCCAAGTTTTGATTTGTTCGCGAGCGTCCGCAAGTGAATCAGCATCTAACCCGTTCGGCGGCGAAGAACTTTGCTGTGCCGCCCGCATCGGCGATCTGCTGTGCTCGTGCATTCCCTCGGTCCGCGTTACGACCGACGACGGCAACTTTGGCACCAAAAGCACCGAGCGCCTGGGCCATCACGCCGCCCAATTCACCCGTTCCGCCGATCACCACGGCAACGTCATCATCCAGTCGAAACAAATCTTTCATCAGCTTTGGCAAACACTCTAGAAAACGAAGCAGTGGCAAAGCGAGTAATTTAGTCACCCAGGTTTGACCGTGACAGGTGCGGTGACGCCCGAATCGGCTACCTTAGGACCGTTTTCACCAAATCGTCGATCGCTGCCGGTTTCGCCGCCGCAAACGATTCGGCTGCTGCGACGCCAGCCGATGCACCGGTTACCGTCGCGGCTGCCCTGATCCGGTCTGCAATCGTCGGTTTGTGAGCGAACTGGGTCTGATAACAAAGAATCGATTCGATTTTCTGTTCGATGGTTTCCGATACATCCACGACCAAGTGGTGCGCATGACCAGGGATCGTGTCGGGTTCAACTGCGAGCCGGTAGTACAAGTGCGCGTCAACAACGTGGACGGGCAGTCCGGCGAAATGCTCGTCCCATTTCGACAGCCGACTGTAGAAAATCGCGGCATCGGTGATCTGCATCGCCTGCCAGTGGTCTGGCGATGCCATCGGAGTCTTGTCGCCGAACCCGATCACCAATTTGGGTCTATAGCCGACGAAACTCCGTCGCCAAAGCCACGCGGTGCTCGAAGCAGTCAAACAATCGCCGGTTCGGCAGGCCTAGCTGGATTCGCTGCGTGAACACCCAGCACTTCAGCGGCCTTCTGGGCTTCAGCCAATCGGACATCTGGACCGGGTGAATTTGGCGTTGGTTCACCATCCGTCAGATCGATGATGCCGACACTGTAGCCCTGCTGCACAAGCTTGGCCAAGGTTGCACCGCAAGCGATTTCGACGTCATCGGGATGCGCCCCAACGGCAACAACATCCAGCTGAGAAGATGAATCTGTAGAGGAATTCATGGGTCACTTGAGAGTGAGAAATGCGTTCAGAGCGGCATTGTAGCCGGACAATCGATACAACCGGTACAGACCAACAAAGAAAGCAGCGACATCCGAGCAAATCAGCGACATCGAGTGATTGAATGCCATTGAATCGAACGGAGTCGAACTAATGTTGTTTGTGTAGCGGGAACGCAAAGACAACTTGATCCAACACCAGATATTAAGCGTCCCCCCGTGCGAGGCGGGGTCGGTTCTTCGGAATCGGCCTCGCCTTTTTTCGTGCGTAAATGCAGTAAAACGCATGAAGAGTAAAGCACTTGGTTTTCCCCGAACTTCTCGTCATCGCCCCGACGAATCGCAAGGATTTCGTCAGAACCGGACCACCGCTATTCTGTCCCGTAGTGCTCGACTTCGGGCCAATAGATGTCTTCGAAGGCGTTTTCGTCATGGAAATCGGGACTGTTGTCCAAGTCATGACAAGACATGCACTTTTCGCGTGCTTGATCCAACGGCAGTCTCATTGCCTCGCGCAGTTGATCGCGGACATCTTCGGTCACATCCGACCCCACTTCTTCGGCGGCGGCGTGTTTGGAACCGGGACCGTGGCAGTTTTCACATCCACTGCCAGTCAAATGTTGGCTCGCATCTAAAGATAAATAGCCCGATTCGTAAGGAAAATACTCCTGAGGATTCCAACCGGTGACGTGACAGCTCAGGCACTCCGGGTCAAAGTGCCTGGCAACATCGCCACGTTCCTCCGGTGGCTGGACAATACTGCTGGTCGCCTCGGCGTGTGCCGAACCCTCCCATACCGCCATAGCCTCAGTATGGCAGTTGCCACAAATCGCCGAGCCAACAAACTTTTGCCCGGATGAATGAGGTACCGCGGGCAACAGCCCCAGACCATCCAAGCCAATCGCTCTCAACTGTTCTTGGTAGTCGGACATCAGTTTTCGCATTTCAGGGGCGTCGGAAAATTCGTGCGTCAATGGTACTCGCGCATATTTCATTGGCTGATCTGAATACAGTCCGACAAGACCCGCATACATGCCCTTGTTCCCGGTAACGATCATCTGGGTCTTTGAGCCCTCGATCGTCAACGGCTTGAACGTGGGTTCGCCATAACCGCCGGCAACTACAATCAAATCGAATCCGGCTACTTCCTGCACCAGCTTCCTAGCGGAATCCTCCTTACCAAAGAACAACATTACACGAAAGCTCGTCTGATTCGCTTGCAGCACTTTGGCCGCTTCGCGGGCTGCCGCAGCCATCTGGCCAACAACAACTCCTCCTCCAGGCTTCACCTCCAAGCCGTCCGGATCCAAAATGCTGGTCAAGCCAACGCGAATTCCGTTGCGTTCGACAATCTTCGTCGTAGGCATCAGCGCTGGATCAATCAGCACCACGTTCGCCGAAACGAACAAGGCTTCCTCCGGACTCTCCGCCGCCGCGACCGACAAGAGTTCGCCAACGCCCAAACGCAAATCGTCCGGTCCAAACCCAACCGCCTGGTAATCCATTGCCTGCAAAGCTTTGACCGTCTGCTGCAACTTAATCTCAGCTTGCTGACCAAACCGCCTCACCTGATCCCCAGCGTCAACCGGAATCAAGGTCCAACCATTTTCCCGAAGTTCTCGCAGGAAGGTGAACCGTCTTGCCATGCCACCCTTCTGACGATCCAACCCAGTGCAACCGCATGGTTCGATATAGCCGTGCTGGCGTCCGGTAACGACTAGAGCAACGTCGGGCGGCTGCCAAGTTTTGTAATCCTCCGGCCCGTCAGCTACGGCAGTTGGAGTCGAACCGTCGGGAGTTGGCTCAGGCACCGGAATCGATTCGACCTTTGCACGCAGCTCAGGCTTGGCATCTGCTGACGGATTCTTCTCCGGCGCTGATTCTTCTTTTCCCGGAGCCTTGTCAGGATCCGGTGTCGGAATGATCTCAACCTTGCCACCAGCGAACCTCTGAACCAACAGAGTTCCGTCCCCAAACCGCATCACAACCGGCCTGGCAGCCGTCTCGTTCAGATCCGTCAAATCTGGAATCGAAATTGGATCGCCACTGATCTGACCCGGACTTGGGGTCAAGAGTTCTACACGCGATGTTTCCTGAGATTCGTGGCCACATCCGGTGATCGCCAAACTAAATATCGATACTAGCGGAACCAATGCCCAAGCCGCCAGAAAAGCGCGATTAGGACCCGTTTGACTTGACATGCAACAATACCATTAAGGACTTCGGCGCATATCGAAGCGCCAACTAGGCTTTGGCGACGGGGTCGCTAATTGCTAGCGTCCGTCGAGCGAGAACTTCAAAGCTACTCGCATTCTTGACACCTTAGGTGTATCGGACTCAATCCATATCCATCCGTAGTCATCCTCGTTCAACCCTCTACGTTCTACAGATTCTGTTCCCGGAATCAATTCAATCTCAAGAGGAAATAGTTTGGTGGATCCTGTCCCCCTCGGTTCTCCCAGCTTTGCCTTGATTACCCCTTCGGGAGAAGTCTCCCCAATTCTCAGCTTTACATTGTCGTGTTCCCTTCCCTTCAGCACAACAAAGGCGTTGGCTGTCAGCGGGTCGTTTTTCCCAATTCGCCCCAGATCATAAACGTAGGCGCCAGACACCTCTTTCAGATCCTCATTCAGAATCATGCTGAGTGGGCCCACAAGGCTTCCACTGACCGGGATCGAAACTTGCGACACTGCATCACCAGCCGCATCTGAATTGATGATTCGGTTGCCCTGAGAATCAAGTTTGTGATAGCCAAAAATCAGCTTTCGAAAGAGCGGGCCTTGGCGAAGCCCTGGCGCAACTTTCGCTTGGACGCGAAATCCCTGGCGAGCAGAGGCATGAATTCCATAGCCCTCGTCGGTCGGTTTGAATGATTCGACCGTGAATTCGGTAAGCTCGGTGAGATCGGGACTGGAAAAGACAGGATCGACGGGTTCAATGTCGTTGTCCAGAAAACTGTAAATCGTCCCGGAGACTTCAAACGGTTCGACAGCCGAGACATCGCCAAACGTCCATTCCTGTGGAACGACGTCGAAGTCTCGGACGACTTTTCCGACGATCGCGAATGTCAACGCTGGATTGGCCGGATCGTTGGTCAGGACCTGGGCCGACTGCGAAAACGATACATCGTTTGGCTTTACTGTCCAACTAAGCGTCACCCTGGTGCTAGTTCCAGGCTTGACCGACTCATTCTCCAAATCGCCCAACGTACACTTGCAGGTCGAAGCACCCAACCGAAGGTCCAAATTCGACTGACCCTCGTTCGCGATCACAAAAGTATGCTCGCCCTTGCTACCGGGCTTCATGATCCCAAAGTCGTAACTGGTCTGACCGTCGGCGACGACAGCCTTGGGATTCCCATCGCTGGGCGTCAGCGAATCCATGTGAGCCACGGCCGTGCTCGCAGTCAGCTGGCCGTCGCCTCCAAACGGACCAAAGCGGGATTCGGCACCGTAACGATAGTGCGTAATCAGCCATGCGGCACCGATGCCGATCAATCCCGATAGTAACATCCACAGCCAGGGTTTTCTCATGGAAATCAGTTTGTCTTAAAGCAGAGGAATCAATGATTGGCAGACCAACGCAGCTACCTACGATAAATCGCCTACCTCGGTTCGAACAGGACTTCTTGGGCCGGGCGTCGAATCGGCCCCTGTTTTGCCTGGTCGCCGAAATGCGCGGCGGGGTAGATCAACTGAAAATTGAATCCTCTTTCGACGTTCACGCCCAGCCCTGACAGTTGCCGTGACAGGTCCGCGAGCTCTCGCGACCGCTGGTCGTTTCCGCGAGTGGCCTCGATGGATGCCAGCTGGGCGATCATCCATTGATCGACTGGACTCCACTGTACTGCTGTTTGGAATGTCTCGGCGGCTGCCTGCAGATCTTCGGGTTCCCCGTAACGTTGATACAAATGCAACTGCTGTGTTCCGATTGCACGTAACAAGGCCGGATCTTCACCACCGCGCCGACGGGCCTCGTCCAATGACTCCCTCCAGGCCTGCTGGCTTTCTGTTCCTTCTCCGCGGACTACTTCCCAACGTTTTAGATCAGCCAACCGTATTTCTGGCACCGGAGACCAAGGATCGGATGCCGAGGCGGTCTCTAGTGACCGTGTTGCCAATCCGTACTGCCCGGTGGCAAGGGCGTGATCCGCGATAGCCATCTGTTGTCGGACCGTCTCGACGGGACGCAACGATATGAAATACAACACCAACATCAGACCCACGCACAGCCCAACACGATAGACCGAGCGATGGAAAAACTGACCAGATTCGTTCGCCGATTCACCAGCCCTCTGTATTCTTGTCAGGACGCCTGCGCAAATCCAGACAACGAACGCAACACCGGGAACGGTCCAACCACCTGCGACCGTTAAATGCAAAACTACCATTGCCAAAGTAACACGGTAGCCCCGGTCCGCTGCGTCACTCGGCAGGTTGGAGATCGTCGGCATTAGCACCACAGCAACAAAACCCACAACCGGCAAGGCAAACAAATTGGCCCCAACATCGGGCAGCTGCAATGTCGCGAATCCAAACAACCATACCATCGCTAACGACACGATCGCGCCGATCCAAATCGCTCGCCCATGATCGGATCGATTTTCAGTCCCGCCGACGCTGGGTACTTCGCTAGCGACTCGAGTCGTGCCCAGGTGAACTCGCATGGCCAAGTAGAGGATGCAGGCCAGCAGAATCAGGCCGATCCATCCCCCGCTCCCGAGTGTTTCAAACAGGAAGTTATGAGGATCTGCAATTTGCTCCGCCGTCGTCGGCTCTCGAAAGCGTTCATAGACCGATTGAAAGTTGCCTGGACCGGCACCGAACAAGGGCCGATCCCATGCCATCCGCAGCGTCGCGCACCAATACTGAAAACGAAATGCCAAGGAAACAGGTAACAACGACAGCAATAGTTTGTTGCCAATCGAGCGCTAGCCCAAAAAACGCCGCCAACACGCTGAACGTGAATCCGCCAACACGCAACCAAAGTTTTCGATTGGTTACGGGGCCTCGCGGACCCAGCACGCCGATCAACAGCAGGCCAATGGCAGTCGCGACCAACGCCGATCGGCTCCGCGTTGCCACAAGGCCAGCAAAGCAGACGACGGTGACGAGCATCCAGGCAACACATTGAAAACGCGACAAGGAATTCCAAGTGTAGATCGTGACACAGGCTGACAGCAGCACACCAGCCATCAAAATCGCGGCCAGCGAGTTCGCTAGAGCGAAAGTTGCCGTCGGGCCGCCACCGTACAAACGACCAGCGAACACAGCTCTTTCCGCTGAAAATTGCGGAGCATCAACTCCCGCGTCAATCAACACACCCTCGGGGTCCCGTTCGAACTCCAGTCGGTTCATTGGCAACGTCACCAACTCTTGATGCAAGGCGTGAACAGACAATCCCGTCGCGCAAAGAACAGTCAAAAGCAACAAGCATCTCCGAACATTTGGTCGGCTCGCCAGGCGACGAACGGATGTAAATAGCGCTGCCCCAGAAATCCAGATCCACGCCTCATTCGTACCCATCCTCAGATTACTGACGCCGGCGTTTGCAAAAGCGGCAAACATGATCCACAGGGCCAACATCCAAACGGCGACGTCCAACCAATGACTCAGCCGGTCGGACGAACTTTGATCAGCGCCAAATTCGACTGACGAGCCGACAACGAATGTAAACAGACAGGTGGCGAGCGAAAGCAGACAAAACCATAGGGCATCACCACTTTCAACCAAGGCCGCATCGCTGGGGTGATAAGCCAAATAGACAACAGCAGCACCCAAAAGCCCACTTGCGATCAAAGTCGGGTCCAGCAGCCGTCGTTCAGCCGCGCCGACCATCGGCTCGCTCTTTACTCGCTGTCTTTTCGCCATCCAGTCGATTCCAAAATGACGATCAATAACAACATGCAAACGACGATACCCAGCACCGCAGCCGCTTGGACGACTGAAACATGTGTCAACAGCAATGCGGCCAAGCCACAAGTTGCCGTGACCAAGTAGATCGTACAAACAGCCTGAGTTCGGCTCAAACCAAGATCGACCAAACGATGTGAAAAATGGCTGCGGTCGCCGACGAATGGGCTGCGTCCTTCGCGAATTCTGATCCAAAGAACCGTTGTCATGTCATAAAGGGGCACGGCCATCGCACAGAGCGGCGCCAATACGGCGTGTGGCCGATCGACGTTCCCGGCAAAGGTTGCCATGAGCATCGCGACTGCAATCAGGAAACCGACGAGGTAGCTTCCTGCGTCTCCCATAAAGATCTTTGCCGGCGGTTTGTTGTGCCAGAGGAATCCGAGTAGCGATCCAGTCGTCACCAATAACAGTGAGGCAACAAATAATTGTGGACGCACAGTACCCGGATCAGGCGTCGTCAACATGACCAAAGCCATGGCGCTCGCAATGATCGCGGCAACTCCACCACTCAACCCATCCATGTTGTCCAACATATTGAACGAGTTGATCACGCCGACGATCCACACGATTGACAGCAGATTGGTAAGCCAAGGGTTCGCAATGTAAGCCGTCAATCCAAAACCCAATCCGATCACGACAATCGCTGCCACAGCAAACTGGATTGCCAAACGAAGCCAATGATTGACTCCGGTTCGATCGTCGATCAGACCGAGAGCAACCAGAACCGTTCCGCAACCCAACAGTCCCCAGGCCTGGCCAACTCGCATCCAAACGCCCTCCAGATAGGTGCAAATTGTTGCGGGATCTGTTGTTGCAACTGCGGCGATGCACGCGCGACCATCACGGCAATCGTGCCACAGGCAAAAGTCCCAATGACACCCAACCAGATCCCAAGCCCGCCGCCCAGCGGAGTCGCCTGGAGGTGAGTGCTATGCCCAACGGGTTGATCCAGCAATCCAAGACGACCGGCGAATTTGCGAATCCAATACAGTGAAACAGCACAAATCAGCGCAGGCGGAGCAACCGTAACCGCGAGCAGCCAGACGATTGACGGGACAACTTCGGGCAAGAAAGTAATGCCTCCAAAGACACGCTTTACAAAAAATAGACGACGAACATTATCCCATCACCTGGTGACTCCGATACCCGGCCTGACCAGCATCGATACGACTGGAGGTTGGATCTGGTTCAACTCCAGTCCACCAAAGCGGTCTTATCAACGCTCGCGCGGTCGGCGTTTTTCCAACCACGGCTGTTGAGGGACTTTCGCGGGATGTTTCTCTGCCCAGTCGGGAATCGGGAACCAACGGGCCCGGCTGACCCTCGGATAGGTCTCCCAAACATTGGCGGCCATGGGATTGGTTTGCCGCAAGTCGCCGGTTTTTCCCAGGTACGATTCCAACTCAGACGCCAAGCTCTGCCGGGTTTGCTGGGCTGAATCGGTTTGCGCCAAATTATTCAGACAACCCGGATCCACACGAATGTCATACAGCTCCTCGCTGGGTCGCAACGCGACCGCCGCAGCAAATAGCGGTGCAACTTCGATATCCGTCCGATTCCCAATCATCCATTGCAATGTCGGACCGTCGTCAATGTCGTGGTATCCACCGTGCGCTGCGCCTAGAGTCTTTGTCGCCACACGACCTGACGCGTCAAACGTAACCTGATCGTATTTTTGAGCAGCTCCGGCGGGCCACCGCTCGGGTGTGAAGTTGCGAATGTAAAGATGCGTCTTGGTTCGAATGCATCGACAGGGATATCCCAATGTGTTGTACCGTGACGATGAATGACGCTCACGCCCGCTGAAGACAGCAGTGCGTTTCGCTGGCTCAGACTTGCTGGACTGTTTGGAATAGTGGGGAAGTAGACTTTGTCCTTCCAGTTGATCAGATTGCGCTGGTTCGACCTGAGCGGCGTCAAAGATGGTTCTTGTCACGTCAATCAAGCTGACCAAGTCATCTGTATCTTGACCACCATCGATTTGGGCCGGCCAACTGACGGCCAATGGCATATGGATCCCGTACTCGTAGACATTTGCTTTGGCGCGCGGAAACGGCATCCCGTTGTCACTGGTGACGATCACCAAAGTATTATCCAACTCGCCGATTTCGGCGAGCTTTGACAGCATCCGGTCCAGGTGAGAATCGAACCATTGGATTTCATACAGATAGTCGGCAATGTCCGATCGTATCGTCTCGCTGTCGGGAAGAAATGGTGGGACCGTGACCTTGCTGAGATCAATCCCATTCTGTTTGCCGATTCCCGGCTTGTAGACACGGTGTGGCTCTTTTCCGCCGAACCAAAAACAGAACGGCTGGTCACCATCGCGATCGCTCAAGAAGTCCTCAAAATTTCCGGCATAGTCCACGTTGGCGATTCCAGCCGGCGGTTTCAGGGTTCGCTTGGCATATAACTTCCCTGCTGGATTATGTTCCCATCCATCAGCGCGACCGGGTCCCCAACCCTTGCCGGTCATGCCAACGTGGTATCCCGCGGAAGCCAATTGGTTGGTAAACACTGGCAGGTCCGTTGGAAAATAGCTGCCGTGCGTTCCCGCTTCTCGCAACTGCCATATCTGGCGTCCGGTCAAGAAAGCCGCACGCATCGGACTGCATCCCGGCGCCGGAGTAAACGCGTTTCTAAACAGGACACCGGCCTTGGCTACGCGATCAAAAGCAGGGGTCGCTACTGCCGCATCGCCGTAGGCCGAGGCATGTGGATATGACTGGTCATCGGAGATGGCAATCAAAATGTTCGGCCGTGAGGCCAGCACAAGGCTGGATCCTAGTGAAACCTCCAGGACCGTTAAAACGAACAGAAGTCGAACGATCATAAGTCAGCAGTCCCCCGCAGAAAATCTTTGTTGGTTTCGATCAAACCACTCCGTCGCCGACTGAACAAGCAAGTGGCATTGGTCATGGTTGCGGCCACCAAAGTCGGTTGGATCGATCGCCAGATTCGTCTCCGCCTTGGTGAGCCCCAACAGGCCTACGCCTCAAAGCCTAAGCTTCACCGGCAGAACCGGTAACCTCGAATCCCATGTCTCGGATCATGTCGTAGTCTTGTTGAGGAGCCTGGCCTTGCGTGGTCAAGTAATCGCCGACGAACAGACTGTTCGCTACATACAGACCGAGAGGCTGCAATGATCGCAAGTGGATTTCACGCCCACCGGAAATACGCAATTCTCGATCAGGATTCACAAAGCGGAACATGGCCAGGGCGCGCAGGCAATCGTTGGGTGTCAGCTGATCGTTTCCCTCCAACGGTGTCCCTTCGATGGCATTCAGGAAATTCAGCGGGATTGATTGCACACCTAGTTCACGCAGGTCGAACGCCATCGACACGATGTCTTCATGCTTTTCTCCCATGCCAATGATTCCACCGCTACACATTTCCATACCCGCGTCGCGCACGTGCCGCAAAGTCTGAACACGATCTGCATACGTGTGAGTCGTACAAATGTCTTCGTAATAGTCCTCGCTGGTATTCAAGTTGTGATTCACACGATCGACACCACAAGCCTTTAGTCGATCGGCTTGTTCGCGAGACAGCAATCCAAGGCATGCGCAAACGTCCAAGCCATACTTATCCTTGATCTCAGGAACGATTTCCTCGACCGCTTTCATTTCCCGGTCGTTCGGACCACGAGCGGAAATGACCAAGCAATACGTTTTCGCGCCTTGCTCGTGCGCCAATCGCGCCGCGTCAAGCAGATCATCCCGCTTCAAAATGTTATGTTTGGGAACGGGAGCCGTCGAAATCTTGGACTGACTGCAGTAGTGACAATCCTCGGGACATAGCCCACTTTTCGCACTCATCAAGAAGTAGAGCTGGACCGTCCTACCGAAGTACTTTTGTCGAATTCGGAACCCAGCAGCCAGAATTGCCAGAACATCCAGGTCGTCGGCCTGCAGAATGGATAGTGCATCTTGGCGAGAAATCGATTCACCCGCCAACACCTGGTCAGCCAACTGCTGGTAACGGTTTGTCGAGGAATCAGTGTCGTATTCGACTTTCAGCGTCATGGGATCGATCATCTTTGTCCGGTCACGGGGAGCGGGATTTGCATAATTTGCTTAGATCAGACACCATGGTGAGCAGGTTGGACTGAATCGGCAAGTCGGCTATTACTCCTTTCTAGATTTCACAGCATGTCCCTGTACTTTGTCAGGATCGGATCGCTCGCCGAGGTCCAGGCTGCTCTGGGGAGCGTCGCAATCGAGCGGGATAGTCGGGTGATCGTGCGGACCCGCCTCGGGCTGCAGCTGGCGCATGTTCTGGCTCCTTGCCGTGAGCCGATCACTGACGAACAAGAGCTACCGACGATTTTGAGAATCACGACCGACGAAGATGAATTGTTGATCCGCAGATTGAATCGTCACAAGCGGGAAGCAGTCGAGTCATGCCGTGAAAGCCTGAAAAAATCGGGGTCAAAGTCCATCTTGTTGGACGTCGACCAATTGCTTGACGGCGGCACCCTGATCATGCACTTTCTGGGCGACGTCGACCAAGCTGCCCAAACCGTCACGAATTCGATCGTCGAAGATTATGAATCGGTGGTGCGGACGCGGCACTTCGCCAAGTTGTTGCGTGATGGATGCGGACCAGACTGCGGAGCGGGCGGCGCCTGCACTTCGGGCTCGTGCAGCGGATGCATTGCCACAGCAGCCTGTAACGCGAACGCAAGCTAATCTTCGTTTGTGTTATCCTACGGGTTCACAAATCCACAATTCCCTCCGCCAAATATTTGGGAGTCCTCTATGAGAACTGTCGTTTCTGTTTTTCTGCTTTCCGTGTTGCTCTTCGGCCCCTGCCTGCAGAACTCGAGCGATGCTCAGGACAAGTGGGCAACCGAAAAGGAAAAACGGTTTGGAAAGCCAATCAGCGAAGCCGATCGCAGTGCGATTACGGACGCCGCGCCCGAATCTGCGACCGCCAAGCCCAAGCAGAATCGTCGCGCCCTGATGTTCTATCGATGCGGTGGATTCATCCACAACTCCATTCCCTTTGCCAACGCCGCGTTGGAAGAAGTTGGCAAGAAAACCGGCGCGTTTGAAGTAGATCTGGCCGATGAATACAGTGTCTTCAACGAAGAGAATCTGAAACAGTACGACTGCATCATTCTGAACAACACAACGAACATGCAGTTCCCCGAGGCGTCACAGCTGAGCGCATTCATGGATTTTATCGCCAGCGGTAAAGGCCTGGCCGGCATCCACGCGGCCAGCGACAATTTCGGACGACATCCAGAGGCGCGGGCGATTGTCGGTGGCGAATTCGGTGGCCATCCTTGGGGAGCCGGCGGAACCTGGGCATTCAAACTGAATGATCCCGGTCACGTGCTAAACAAAGCTTTTGGGGGCAAAGGCTTCTGGCACAAAGACGAAATCTATCAGTACAAGCCGGAAACCTATGTGGGAACCGATGTATTACGAGTGCTGGTCAGCTTGGACATGAGCAAGGCAAAAGTTGCCGATCGCATTAAAGACGGCCCTCGTGAAGTACCCGTTTCCTGGGTTCGCACAGCGGGAGACGGAAGGGTCTTCTATACGAACTTTGGTCATAACGCTGACACATTCAAGAACCCGGCGATGCTCCAGCATATTTTGGATGGAGTTCAATATGCGATGGGCGATTTGGAAGTCAACGATGTGCCAACATCAAAAGTTGCCGATGTTGATCCAGCGTTGGCTCCGGCGCAATGAGTTTGCGGCAGGGAAGCGTGGCCACGAAACATCGCCCACGGAAACTTTGACCGATCGACCGACCTAATCCAGCGATTCTGACAAATCGATCCTGATACCTGGATGCCAACTAAGGCGGGTCATACCCGCCGGGATGAAACGGGTGACACTTGGCGATCCGTCGGAAGGTTCGCCAGGAACCGACAATCGGACCATTTTTGCGAATCACTTCGATCGCATATTGACTACAGGTCGGGGTGAACCGACAGGTCGGACCGATCAGCGGACTGATGCCAATTTGGTAACACCGAATCAGGCGAATCATGATGGCGATAATGATTCGACGAATCATGTGTTTGCGTTTCCCTGTCGCAAGTGCGAGGTATGGGCAACATCGCCCTGCCCACGAACCGAGCTTTTGCAACTCTGTTGTCCTGGGATTCGCCAGCCGTGATCAATCAATTGCCGGACAAACTTTAGTTGCCTGGCAAATTACCGGGGATCCCAGGGATATTGAATTGTGGACCGGCAGCCCCTGGCGACAATCCCGCCGGTGGATTGGCATCGCCCTCACCTGCTTTCTCGAACAATTCGGAACGCTTGATCCGCAGCTTCGTATAAGTGTCTTCGGCAATCACGTAATACCAATCGGCGAACCGAGAATTCAATTCACGAACCTTCTTCTCGGCGACTTCGATCTTATCTTTTCGCTCATCAAGTTTCCGTTGATTCGCTTTCGTGATCTTCTCCTGTTCCGCCTCTAGTCGTTCCTGAAGTTCTTCTTCAGTCAAATCCTTGTCGTCGGCGGCATCCCCTTCCGCAACCTCGGCTGGTGCCGCGGCTGGTTCTTCCTTGGCATCATCGCCAGCTGGATCGTCCGCTTTGTCTTCAGTCGGTTTGGCAGCTTCTTGCGTAGCCTCATCATCTTGATCTGTATCGTCGTCCTCTTGGGCTTGGCCACTACCGGTCGCTTCACCTTCACCGTCAGATTCTGACTCACCCTCTGGGGCGGACTCTTCAGTAGCTTCGGGTTCAGCTGCCGATTCTGTCTCCTGCTCAGGTTCGTCCGCTGGCGATTCTTCGGCTGGCGATTCTTCGCTGGCGTTCTTCCGTCTCTTCCTTCGTTACTTCTGGCTCTTCCGCTTTCACATCAGCCGGATCGTCGTCAGATTCTGCTGCGGGTTCAGCTGCCGATTCCTCCTTCGCGGGCTCTTCTGTCGGCGCTTGCTTGGGAGGATTCAGAAGCATCTGCAGCTCATCGACCGTTTTGGGGACCGACTGCAATTCTGGGGGTGGAAATTTTGATTCATCCACCATCGTTGTGACCAGCAAGTAGCGATTGACGCCTCCCGACTTGGCCTCGTCGCCACTCGCCTCGGACTCTTCATCGCTCTTGTCGTCATTTCCCCCCGAGACGCCTGCGATGTTTCCGAAACGCATCACGTACTTCACACCGTCCTTGAGTGTGACGCTTAGTTCACCATTGGCCGATAAGATTTCGACATCGCCGTCGGGACCGGCGCTCGCAGGAAAGAAACCATTCTTTTGCAGCGAGGAGAGAGCTTCGCCATCGTTCAGGAAATCTTTGTTTGCTCGCAGGCTAGCGCTCATTCCATCCGGCTTACGGACTACGTTGACAATCTTTAGATCATCCAACGCATTCTTCATCGCATCCAGCTTCGTTTTGTTCAGCTTTTCACCCTCGGGAACCTCAACCGTGGTTGGTTCTGAGAGCGGGCTCTCTGGTTCGTATTCACTTAGCTGCAACAATTTCCAGTCGCTGCCGTCGAGTTCAATGTCAGCCGTATAGTTTCGGGTCAGCGACAACTGGCGGCCCAAACCGACCGATGCGGCATAGTCTTGGATTTCAAGTTCCGAAATATCGATGCTACTGAGTTTCAGCAAATCGCTTTCGATCCAGTCTTCAAAATTCGTCGTCAATGACGACTGGTCCAACTTGACGACATACACCGGATCCTGCCCAGGAATGCGAACATAACGCTTTTCTGGGTCGGATTTATCTTGATCGCCGATAATGATCGACGCCAACGTATCTTGGGAATCGTCCTTGAACGTCACCAGTCGGCCAACGCCTTCGTCGCCAACTTCCAGATCGTCCAGCTTCGGTTCGGCTACGCCCAAGTCGTCATGGTCCTCGGCGTTGCTGGTTTGGACGTCCAGAATCTTCAAGCCGACCAACGAGTTCGCGGCCGTTCGCATCTGCTCGATCGCATCGGCTGGATAACCATCACGCGAAGGAATATTCCACAGACCCGACTCTCGATCACGTCGCACCTCGAACGTGTCTAACTGGCCCTGTTCTTCGTCAAACGTGACGATCTTCATGCTGGCAGCCAGCTGCGGATCGGCAAATTTTTCGAACAGATCGTTGCCGGCAAGTTGATCGGTATCTACCGTTGGCGTCGGCCAGGCAACCAACCAGCGATCACCAACATCACGCAGCGGCGGCCCAAAAGGCCAAGGTTTTTTTGCCTTCGTTCACGGCAATCATTCTCGCTATTTCAGTCGACTCTTACTGATGTTTTCTCGTTCACGCAGACGCCGCGAGGCGAATACGATCACGCCCACGATCAACGGCGGGATGCAGGGCAATGCCACCGCCGCCGCCTTCACTTTGTTTTGAATGTTGGTCACTTCGTCCGCCGCCTTGCGTTCGATTTCGCGAACGTTCAGTTCGCGGTCACGCGCGGCCTTGGCGTTTGACGTCCAGCTTCCGTTGCTGAGCTTCCTGCAGCATCTGGAAGCTTTGCACTTTCGCCTGCAATTCGCGCTCGCGAGACGCTGTCCATCGGCACTTTCTTTTTGCAGCTTTTCGACTTCTTCACGGAGCTTTTGCAGTTGCCGGTCCATCGACTCTCGGGCCTCGCGTGACGGCACTGTCGTACTCGTCCTGGTATTTTTGGCTTCGCTTGCGAACGTCTTCGCGGGCCAGTTCCTTGACCGAATCAATCATCCGCAAGCTGGCGAAAATCGGTTCATGTTTGCGGACTTCGATGAAGTCGATTTCACCAGTCAGCCAATCGATGCAATTGAGAATGAAGGTCACGTTTTGGAATTGGAAACGCGCTTCCGTGATGGTGTTGGGATCAGCCCGAATCATCGAAAAATCGGGCAGCATCATGTCGGCGTCGGCAACGTAGACAACTTGATGGCTCCAGTCTGGAATCAGCAGTCGAATCGGCGTCCGCTTTCGATTCCTCACTAGCTGTGTTCTCGGCGTCAGCCTTCGCTTCGCCATCTTGTTTTCTGGTCTGTATCTGCAGCGTCCTGCTCTTTCTCCTGTCCTTCGATCGCCATGGCGATCGTTTGAACGAGTCAACTCCCTTAGTCTCCCGCAACACGTCCGCTGGCCTTGCATGAACTCGCGGAGCTTCGCGCCGGCACAGTGCCACTCAATTCACCGGTGATCAGCAGCGGTATGTGTTTCAGCGTGCCATCAGGTTTTGCGTTGACTGCCCCGGGCACGATCGCCAAGACTTCGTTCATGCCGCTGTGATCGGACTCTCGCCGCTAAGCGCTTGGCCCCGCTTCGACGCCAGGTGCGTCTTCATCGATAAACACCCACAGCTCGTTCGCGTTGTCTTCCAACGTCGGATAGGGATTGTGCTGTTGCCAAACCAGATCGGGCGTGAACATGCCTTGCATCCCTGGCGATCCGGGAACGTCGAGCTCCAGCAAATCCCATAAGTTGGCGGATATCGCCTTTGGGCTGTGGCCCACCGCCACCACCGAACATGCCGCCGGGAGACTGTTTGGGAGATCCGGTCGGGGTGATGTGTTGGGTTCCGACCGGTGCCGGGTCCTCGAAGATCGCCACCGGAACCCCGGCCTCGATCGCTTCCAACAATCGGTCGAAAGCCGGCGGGGCGAGCGAAGATGGCTGAACGGCGACCAAAGCGCTGTACATGTCGGGCGAAATCGGAGCGTTCATGTTGACTGCTTCGACTTCGTATTGCTTTGACAATTCTTCGATCAACAGGTGTCGGGGAATTCGCTGCATTCCCATGCCCTGCATCACCGTGCCGCCCATCAAATTGGCGTCGGTGGGCACGATTCCCAATCCGTTTTCGTTTTCCGGAGGCGACGGTGTTGATCGATCGGACCAATTCGTATTCGACCGGAATCCCGTATTCGAAGATCGGCACCGTCACTTTCTCCAAGCCCGACTTGAAGGCCGCGCCCAGGATCAATTGTTTTTGCTGCGGCGCCCCTTTCTCGCGGACCATTCGTGTGACCGGCTCGATCCCGAATCGCTCGGCGGCCAGCGCGGCATCGTCGCTGAACAGTTCGATGTCGTCGTACAGATTGACTTCGATCGTGCGATTCCGCTTGGCCGCCTCGCTGCGAAACTCCTTCAGCAGATTGACCAATTCGTATCGAGTTTGGGCGTACATTTCGGGGATTTCGGCACTGATGAAAGCGTCGATCACGATCGGCCGATCCGGATCGAGTTCCCGGATCAATTTCTTTGTCGCCGGCGCGAGCGAACTGACTTTGCCTTCGGTCAAGTCGTGTCGGACGATGTCCTTGTTGCGAAACAGGACGACCGCGCCGACGGTAAACACGATCAAGGCAACAATCCGTGCCAGGTAGTGCCAGGCCATCGTGTTGCCGTCCTTGCCGCCGGTCCAGTGACGCCGACCGATCAACACCATGCAGGCGTACAACGCGACGATTGCGACCAGCACGAAAGTAGACGACCGAAGAACTGCTGATCACGCCGCGTCCGAAATCGTCAAACGGCCGTGCGATGCCGCTGGCCGGCAACCCATTCGGCGACCGTTCGCCAAGGGCTGATCGAATCGGCCAAGCGAAGCGAACGCCAACGGAGCGTTGAACAGCGCCCCGAGAATAAATCCGACGGTCAGGTTGCCGGTCAGGAACGACGCGATCATGCCGATCGCGATCATCGCCAAACCGACGAACCAGTATCCCAAGTAGCTGGTAAAGATCAGACCGATATCGAAGTTGGCCCTCGGTCAGAATCGCAAGCGTGACAAATGTGCTGAGCTGGCTGAACAGCAACGAGGCGGTGAAAATCGCGGCCGCCGACATGTACTTGCCGATCACGATGTCAAAATCGTCGGCCGGCAATGTCAGCAGCAATTCGTCCGTGCCCTGGCGTTTTTCTTCCGCCCAAATGCTCATCGTGATCGCCGGAATGAAGACCAGCATGATCAGCGGAAACCAACTGATTGAGCTGGTCCAGCGTGGCCAAGTTCTGATTGAAAAACTCGTAGGGCCAAAAAGCGGCAACCGATGTCAGAAAGACGAAAATGCACAGAAAGACATAGCCGGTCGGGTTGCTGAAATAGCCGACAAAATTTCGCTTCATCACCGCAAAAGCGGCCCGCTTGGTCCCGGACAGCAAGGCGACGATCGCGACCAGAATCAATAGAAAGACGACGTCATAGGCCAGCAGTGTGACGAGCGACAAAGCGACGTTATTGAGCGTCATGATTTTTAGATAGTCTGGAATGAAGTGGAACAGGTGAAGTTGAAAGTAGCCATTGGTCACGAACGACTAAGTGGCCGACTCAGCCTCGTGAGTCAGCGCGTGGAAGGCGTCGTCCAGGTCACCGTTGCCGTGACTGTCGAAGTCCAGCAACATCACCGTCATAGACCAGTCGGCCCTCGTTGATCAGGATGACGCGATCGGCCATCGCTTCGACTTCTTGCAGAATGTGCGTGCTAAGCAAAATCGTTTTGGTCTCACTTAACCTTCGCATTGTTTTGCGAACACCGCGAATCTGGTTGGGATCCAAACCGGCGGTCGGTTCGTCCAGAATCAACACGTCGGGTTCGTGCAACAACGCCTGGCTCATGCCAACACGTTGCTTGAATCCCTTGGACAGCTTGCTGATCGGCTTGTGCAACACGCTCGACAGGTCACAGATTTCCACGACCGCTTCGATGCGTTCTTTCTTTTTGGCGGCGGTCATGCCGCGGGCCTCGGCGAAGAAATCCAACATTCCATGCGGAGTCATCTCCGGATAGAGCGGACCGTTTTCGGGCAGATAACCCAGTGACGACTCCCTTCGATGCGGTCTTCCATCATGTTGTGACCGGCGATTCGAGCTTCGCCTTCGCTGGCCGCGATGTAGCCGGTCAGCATCTTCATCGTGGTGCTCTTGCCAGCACCATTGGGCCCCAGAAAAGCGACCAATTCACCTTCGCTGACGGAGAAGCTGACGTCTCGGGCGGCCGCAAACGGGCCGTAGAATTTGCTCAACCCGATCGCCTCGATCATTGGGCGACGGGAATCGTTGTTCTCAGTCATAGAGTTTCGTTTTGCAAGTGTTCTCAACAAACAAATGAGGCCGAAATATAGCGAGATCAGCCCTGATCTCAAGCTACCGGTACGGCGCGAGATCTGTGAGGGTTCGACATGGATAAAACAATTTTATCGATGTTTTGCAGGGGTATTCTGCCCCATCGCCGGACCGCGTTAGGCCACGCGTTCAAGACCAGCAGGCACCGAATGAAAGTTATTTCCAGCCTTCGCGTTCGATCACAACATCCGCTCCGGGCGTCAGCCTCTTCAGCTTGCGAATCGCCTCGGCCTTGTCCATCGTGCCTTTCTTGACTCGGGCAATCAGGTTGGCGGTCTTTTTTCGGCGTGTGCGTAGGCGGCGGACCTCGCGGCGTCGTTCAATTCCAGATGGCATGGTGCAGTTAGTTCTTTATGGAAACCGAGTAGCGACATATTTGGGAAGCCGAATAGCGTACCACAGGTCCCTTCGCTTGGCCAAGACGTCCACGCCAACCTAAGCGGCTTGTCGCTGGATCAAACGATCGCCGATTCTCCGCTGATTCAGCATGCCGACCAGCGAATCGATGCGATACGGCTTGCTGACCAACCATTGAACGCCCGCGGCCCGAGCTTCCTGAGCGTCTTGCATCCTGGGTGAATTGACGATCCAAGCGTGCTGGACCGGGCGATCGAGCCCGGAAAATGCCTCGATCCGGTGCTGCCAAAGCGCCTCCGAAACGGGCTTGGCCACCGAATCATCCCACCAAACTGCATCGACGTTTCGAATCCTCTGTCCACTCGGCTGAGGGCACCAAAATGCGGTCGCGCCCACCGATTCCACCAGTTCCAACAATGGTTCGGCCGCGTTGAAGGTTGATGCGATCACAGCAACGGTTTGGCAACGTGTTTTCACGGGGCGTTCGATCCCAAGCCACTCCGGCAGCACTGCATTCCAGTGATACCAGTCACAACATTCGTTGCCACCAGTGAAACCAATTCCCTGACAGAGTGGCCCCAGCAACGTGATTGTTTTGGCGTCAGGGTAGCGATTGGCCAAATTTTCCGTATCGACACCACTTCGATTCGACTGCGCAAAGACGATCCAGCGGACGTCGCTGGCCGGTCTGGCAATGGCCTCGCCAGTGTCGCGACGAAATGCGAGTTGAGAAACATTCAGCAAGCAGTACTGAACGGCGGCACGAAACTCGTCTGCGACCGTGTCGCCGACCCACATCAATGTTCCGATCATCGATACCTCCCTGCGAAAACATTACCCGCCGACCAACGGCCGGGAGCATTTGCGAAGCAAGATCCTAAGCTTCTGAATCCTTCAGCGCGTGCCAAGCCTCAGCGTCTGACCCGGATTGTCGCAACTTGTCCAACAAGTCGCCCTCCGAGATCAACTTGCTTATCTTCGCTAAGATACGAAGGTGCGTGGCATCATCGTAAGAGCAAATCAAGAAGAAAACGTCGGTCAGTTGGCCACGATCGGAGAACGGAATCGCGGATCGGACAGACTGCCATTGCCACCACCGAATCGGCCAGGATCGAAGTCTGCGGACGGCGCGGGTGAAGTAAGGCAACGCCGCAGTCGAGTGCCGTCGGGTGCATCTGCTCGCGTGCCTTCACGGCTTCAGCCATGGTCGGCGGGTCCCACATCAATCCAGACTTGGCGGCCAAATCACACATTGATCGGATGACCGATGAGCGGGTCCTAGCATTCAGCGGGATCTGGATCGTTTCAATCGTGCAGAGTTCATGAATCGGACGATCGGTGACTTCGCCCGCGACTCGGTCGAGCACTTGCTGGACCTTCTGCAATTGTTCAGAGTCGCTGACCCCGATTCGCTCTTCTAACCAATGATGGATTTCAGCCTCGCTGAATCTCCAAACGCCACCAACCCGTCGCGCTGGCACCTTGCCCCGAACCGCCATTTTTGTCACCTGTTCAGGGGTCAGGTGCAAGTATTCGGCCAATCGTGCAACATCCAGGTCTTCCATTCTGAAAATGATAGCGGTTTCGGCTTGGAAATGCGATTTGCCCACAATTGCAACTCGACGCAAGCTGGGCGACTTGGGCCGGATCGCAGCAGCGATTCACCTTGACCGCAGCCGTCCCAGCGGAGTACCTCCAATACTGGCCGGCACTTTCGGCTGGAATCTTTACTCCGATTTCAAGAATTTAGTCTATTCATTCGATGCGTCCGTTCGAGACACGAATCGCTCTGCCTCTGGTCCTGCTGATGGCGCATCCGCTATTGCTGACGATCGCGCTCGCCCAGTCGCCGTTCGATACTCCCATGACGGACCTGACACCCGATCGCCCCGCCGGTGCCGACCTACGCGCCACCAGGATCGGGTTTTGGACAATTCGACCCCTATGCCCCGTCGGGTTCTAGCGGGTTCGGGGGCGGTGGACCTGTCTACGGAGGTGGACCCGTCTACGGCGGTGGAAGCAGTCCAGGAATTTCGACGATTGGACCACCGACTCCGATGGGTGTGCCCAACACTGCCCCGGTGCCCAGTAACGGAAGCTCATTCGGTCAGGTTTTTACAAATCCGATCCCCCCGCCACCACCTTCGCTCACACCGAGCTTTGGTGCGCCTGCGTCGGGTCCGATTCTGGCCGCTCCGACCTACGGCCCTCCGATCGGGAGCCTACGATAATCCAAACGTCTACGGTCCGCCCGTGGGCTCACCCCAGCTGGGATCACCCTACCCAAGCACGATCTATCCCTCGGCAACACCATCGACGCTGTTCCCGAATGGATTGTTTGATGGCGGGACCTCAGCAATGACCGCTCCGATGTACAGTGCCTTTCGTTTGTTTCAGGGCCCTCGATTTCGATACACGTTCATTGGCCAGAGGCAGTAGCCCCAGCGATTTAGGGATCAACAACTTCGATACTTCGCTGGTATTCGCATTTCCCAACTTCCTGTACATGGCGCAACCGATCTACGTCGTCCCTTCGTTCTCGCTGCAGCTATGGGACGGACCGGATGGATCGACTGGTGCCGACTTGCCACCAAATGCCTATAGCGCCTTCATTGATACGGGTTGGCAATCGGACCCGAATCAAATGTTCGGCACCGAATTCGGAGTCCGATTCGGCGCCTTCACCGATTTTGACACTTGGACCAACAAGAGTTTTCGCGTCCGTGGCAAAGCACTGGCCCAATTCCGCATGACTCCGTTTACGACGTTGAAAGGTGGCGTCTACTACTTGGACCGCGCGGCGGTCAAGCTATTGCCAGCCTTCGGAATCCTGTGCCAGCCCAATCCTTATTCGCGCTATGACATCTACTTTCCGGAACCTAAGATTGCGAAATATTGTCGAACGATCGGTACCCAAGACGTTTGGTGGTATATCAATGGCGGATTTGGCGACGGCTCTTGGACCATCACACGAACCAGCGGTACCGAGGAACGCGTTGACATCAACGATCTAAGGGTGGCAACCGGGTTCGAGTGGGGCGATTCGAATGCCATCCGTATCGGTCGGCGAACCGCGTTCGTCGAATTTGGCTACGTGTTCAATCGCCAGATCCAATACCGGATCAATACTGCGGACGACATCGATCCGGGCAGTGAATTCATGTTTAGCGCCGGATTCGGTTACTGAGTACGAAGTCCGGATCCGATCAATAGTGTGGCGGTTTCTCGTCCAGTGGATCGGTCGCCTCCTGCGGCTTTTCCTTTAACTGTTTGATTTGTTCCTCCAATCGAGAGACACGCCGTTCCATCCGCTGATTCTCCAGCGATTGTGACGTGACGACCTCATTCAACTGTTCATACATTCGTTGGATATGAGCCAAGCCGATCTCCAAGTCCGTGATTCGAGCTTGCAGTCGATCTTCCATCAGCTTTTCTTGATATCCGCGAAGGTACGCAGGTCATACGGGATGCCGACATAATCGAGCACGCGGCACAGCCCTCGCAGCGCCACACCAAATCCGTCCGGGCCACTAAACCCGCCAAACTGTCCGCCCCCTTTGACGTGCGGTTCCAGGTCACAAAAAACTCCGTCGGCACCGCGGTCGGTCATACGTTGATGCAATTCAGGCATGAAGCTTTTCATGTCTCGCAGGATTGCCTCGTGTCCGCTGTCACCGATATCAGCCGGGACAAAGTTACTAAGACTTACTTCGTCAACATGTTCGATACGCCCGGTTGGCGAGGGATCGTGGTAGTCCTTGATGTGGATCCAACCTAGACTCGGCTTCATGGCCAGATATTCCGCGTAGGTCTGGTCGGCGGTGAACCCCTGACAAACGATGTTAGCCGCGTCAAAGATCGTGAGCATCGCTGGATGATTCACCTTTTCAGCGATGGTCTTCAATAGATTGCCGGTTTGGCCCACCAGGTTCGCTTCGACTTCCAAGCCAAACGTCAATCCACGCTGGTCACACGCTTCGGCAATTTGGCCAAGCTGATCAGCAACCTGATCAAGATGGTCTTCAGCCTTCGTACCCTTCGGGTGATAGAAAGAGAAACCTCGAATCAACTTTGCGCCGAACGCTTCCGCCCGATCACAGGCCGTCGCCACGTCTTCTTTCAAGTATTGCTCGAAGGGCACGAATTTGTTTGCCGTACCGTCGTCAACATCCAACAATTTGACCTTCCCGATGGGTGATCCAATGCTGCTGACCTGTAATCCATGATCGGTCTGCAGCTTTACCAAATGCTGGATCTCCGCGTCGGACAACTGCATCACGTTCTTAATGCCATCACCGGCGTCGATGAAGCGAATTGAATAGTACCGGAGGCCCAAGGCAGCAAAAGCCGTGTATTGCTGCACCGCCAGTTTTTCGTTGGCAGCTTCGTCGGCGAACCCGCTCAGCAGGATGGGAGTCGTCATATTCTCGTTTGGTGGGTTAGTCTTCGTCGGGAAAATTGACAATGATAGTGCTACTGAGACCGCCTCGGGGGGTCCATTGACTTTCCACGGTGGCCATTCGAGGCTTTACGACAGCGACAAAGTCATCCATGATTTTGTTGGTCACTGCCTCATAAAAGATTCCCTCCGTGCGAAATCGCTGAAGGTACATTTTCAGACTCTTCAGTTCGACGCATCGCTGGTCGGGAACATAGGTGAAGACAATGGTCCCGAAGTCGGGCTGTCCTGTTTTCGGGCAGACCGAAGTAAATTCGGGGCAGTGATGTTCGATCGTGTAGTTTCGCTCTGGACTTGGATTGTCAAAGACTTCCAGAGTCTCGTGAAAATTTTCTTGTTCGCTCAACGCCTGCTTCCGCCTCTACCTTGATTTCACCCGTTGGAAAAGCCGAATTCTCTCATGCGTCACGCCAGGCGACCAGGGGGACGCTGCGCATCGCCGAATCGTTCACCAGCCGTCAGGGCGAGGGCAAACTGACCGGAACCGAGAGCTACTTCATTCGGACCAGTGGCTGCAATTTGCGGTGTTGGTTTTGCGATACACCTTACGCGTCGTGGGATCCCAAGGGGACTTCCATGACCATCGAAGCGATGATCAGCACCGTCGTCGATTCCAACGTTAAGCACGTCGTACTGACAGGCGGGGAACCGTTGCTACCAAAGGAGTCAGCTGATCTATGTCGACAGCTGCGCGGACTAGGTTTTCACGTAACGATTGAAACGGCCGGCACGATTGATCGAGAAATCGAGTGCGATTTGATGTCGATCAGTCCTAAGTTTGCGTCGAGCGCACCTGAGCGGAGCGACTATCCAGATTGGAATCGGTTGCATCAGCAACGGCGGATGCCGATCGATACGATGCGAGCGCTGATCGAACGATCGAGCGACTATCAACTGAAATTCGTCGTCGATTCCGCTGGCTGACTACGACGAGCTGAAACGGATTGTCGAATCGCTTGAGGCGAATTCTTCGGACGTTTGGGTGATGCCGCAAGGTAGCACGATCGAGGCCCTGGACAAAGCAATCGAATGGCTGAAGCCCTGGTGCGACGACCGAAGGTTTCCAATACTGCGACCGCCAACAGATCCGTTGGTTCGGCAATCGCCGCGGGACCTAGTCGCTACTGACCGTTGCTCGGCCCGACGATACTGGGTCCAAAGGGAATTTCCTCAACCGGAGTTGGATAATCTTCCGGCGGCGGCGGGACAACGTAATCAGTTGCAAAGGCTGGATCGCCTTGCATGACGGCGATCACTCGTTCGCTAACCCCCTGTTCGTGCATGTCGATGATTTGCGACACGGTTGGCTTGACCGCAACCCCGTGTACTTGAAGATGTCTGATCATGGTTGCATCATCCAGCCCGCGGTTGCGCATCTGAATCACATCATTGACGGTCACAGGTCGAATGGTTGGCTCCGTGTCAATCGATCCATATTGAGGATTCACTGGCTGACGGTAGGCCGGGTAGGCGGGCTGAAGGTTGTTGTAACCGGGTTGGTATCCCTGCTGCCCCTGGAAGTGCTGACCCTGGTAGTAGTGTCTGTCCGTGCGATAGTAACCGGAATGATACCGTTGGTTGTGTTCGATTCTTCTGTCTCGTTGGTTCCCGATTGTACCCCCAGCGATTGCGCCCACGGCGCCGCCGATCAGCGCGCCGGCCGTTTCATTGTTGCCTTTGTCCCCGATTGCGACTCCGATTGCGGCTCCGGCCAAGCCACCCAGAATCGCTCCCCGGCGCCGATAACGACGGTTCTGGGCGTCCGCTTCGGCAGCGATGAAGGCAACGAAAAGAGCGGCAATGATGATGCGTTGAGTCATGTGATTATCGAAGTGGATTAAAGAGGTTGGGTCACAAATTTGGACGATTTCGAGTCGGTCGATTCCTGTCGGATCAAGATGCTTGGGCCGAATCGCTTTGTCATCTCCGCAGGGTTTCTCAGCAGCCGTTGTGTAGCGGCGCATCCGAGACTCGCTTGCGGCTTTGTCGCGCAGTTGCCGTCCGCGAAATGCTCTACCTCCAAACGGACTTCTCGCTTGGGTTTCTACGGCGATGAGTGCGACAACGATGATCGCGAACAGAACTCGAAACTTCATGGATATTTCCCCGTTGCTAACCTCGTACGTTTCAATCTTTACATACGATTGGAGGCCTATCGGTCCAAATTACCGCAACGGCACGAATAGGTTTCTCCAACAGGGTTGCGCAATCGCTACATCCAGAACGACTGATCCATCGCATCGTTGCAAATTCTCAAAACCTGCCAAAGTCACTGAAGACTGACCTAGAGTTCTTCGGAGATTCTGCGGAATCAACTTTGGTGACGACCGACCGTCGTTCGTTGCCTCCCGAAGCACACGGGGCCCTTTCATGAAGTCCACTGGATACGAAGCCTTACTGTCCGGCGATAATGCGTCCACAAGGACGTTGCGGAAAGGAATTTCATTCTTTCTGGCAACGTGCGTCGTGGCGACGTGTGGATATGTCGCTGCCGGCTGGGAATGGCTTGACGCGATCTACATGGTCACGATCACGATCTTTGGCGTCGGCTACGGCGAGGTCCATCCGATCGAAGAGGCATGGCTAAAGTACTTCACGATGGCCGTGATTTTTGCCGGCTGTTCGTCACTGATTTTCGTGATCGGGGGAATTGTTCAAATGATAACCGAAGGTGAGATAGCAAGAATCATGGGCACAAGAATCCAGTCGAAGGTCATCGACCAACTTCACGATCACACAATCATCTGCGGTTACGGACGCGTGGGTCAAATGCTGGCGATCGAACTAGCGGAACAGGATCAACCGTTGATCATCATGGATCGTGATCCGGAACGTGTGAAAGAGGCGATCAAGAATGGCTTCTTGGCCATGGTGGGTGATGCTGCCGATGATACGACATTGACTCGAGCAGGAATATTCCGCGCACGTACATTGGCAACCGTCTTGCCTCAGGATGCAACGAATGTCTTCATCACGCTCTCCGCACGTGACCTCTGTGCATCTGTAAACATCATCGCTCGAGCCGAATGTCCCTCAACCGAGCGTAAACTGTTGCGAGGCGGGGCGACCAGTGTCGTGATGCCGGCAGCCATCGGCGCGATTCGGATTGCCCAACTGGCAACCCAAGTCGAATGTCCCGGCGAGCAACTACCTGAAGACCGATATCGAATGCTGCATCGGAGAGAGAAACCCTGCACTCTACAACTAGAGCAAAGCATTGAATCAGATCTGTCGCACGATGTAGAAGAGCTGGCCGAACTTACCGCCGAACGCGTTCATGCGATGGATCGAAAAACGCAGCAAGAAAACGCGTCGAACAAATTCCTTGTCCAAATTTGGTGCGTTGTAACATTGTGCCGAGGCGGATACTGCACTCAAAAAGAGCGGAGCAATCGTGACTAACGATCCGGTTCGCAATCACTACATTTCGGCTCGGTCATTCGACGATCCGGTGATGGAAGCGATCGGCGATTGCGATCCAAGCCGCATCGCCCGTGCTGGCCAAATCATCACCTTTGCCTTGATTTGGGTTAGTCCGTGTTGGCGGCAGCTCCTGTAGATCACGCTGACCAGCATGTCGCCCGATACATCGCCACTCTGGGCTGTCCCTATTGGCATTGCTGCGCTGTCGCGGACATCGTTGAAAAATCGCATACAAACGCTAACGACCGACCGACTTTGTCGATCAGCCGACCGCTGTTGACCAATCAATTGCTGGTCAGATCCCAGGCATTCAGCCACGTGGTCTGTTCTTCAACCATTTCGAATTCCGATTCCAATCGCTCTGCCATATCCATCAAGTGCCCAGCACCGTAAAAGACGGCGACCGTCTGCTTGCCCTTGTCCAGCTCCTCACGCAGCACTTGGAACGCCTTCGTGTTGCGCCCTTTGATAATCGTGTTCTCACCATTTTCGTCATCCATTCCAGCGGTGACGACTTCCATGTTGACTAGCTGACGCGCCATTGTCTGCTTCATGATTTTGGATCGATCGCCACTAAACATTGCGAACAGCAATCCAGCGTCGCTACCGCCACTCGCGCCTTGCGATGCCAGCCCGGCTCCCATCATGCGGGCCACCATCTTCCAAATGCTATCCCCGCGACGCTCCATGTCCTTGGCAAATTCATTTGGAGACATGTCGGCATGCCGAAAATTTTGTGCCATGTAGTCAACTTTTTCCAATTGGTATTCCAAATTCAACATCCCTTTCATGCCCGACTGCATCGAAGAAAGAATCGAGCGACGATTCTTTAAGTCCTCCGGCTTGAATCGAGTTCCATCCGGGGCTACCAGCTCGTAAAGGACAACGTCGTACTTCGACAACCGATCGTCCAGGTCTTTGTAGTAGTCAGCCTCGCCAATGTGTACAACGCCAACCAAATCGACGACCTGTCCCGCGTATTGGGTGCCCGCCTTGCCGCGATACCGGACGATGGCCGTCTGCATCGCAATAAGTTTCTTCGGATTGTTATCCGCGGTAGCCAGGCGCAGATAGTCTTCGCCAGTTTTCTTGGCGTCATCCGTTGCAGCTGCATCTTGAACCGCAGCGTCTTGGGCGCGAAGTTGATTGGTGGTGAAGCCAACGAGCGCGAATAAGAGCAGTAAACGCCAGCGCATCAAACAGTCCTTTTCTAGAGAATGTGACCGAGCCGAAAATCGTCTCGTCACGTTCCTTTAAAGATACGGACTTCGTTCGCGATCAGCAACAACAACGCTGGGCGACGGTTCCCTAGCCCTGTAAATTCAAGCCCGTCGTCGAGCTAGCAGTCCCGGGATCCTCATTTGACCGTCCCTGGACGCCAATTTCCTGGGCACAGACTGCTCGCCAAGTCTCGGTTTCCGCCTCCAAGACCAGTTTCAATTCATCGATCGCCATGTAGTCGCTGGTTTCCTCGGCCGCCACCAGATGCTTGGCCAGGAAGACGTACAGGTCAGCGACCTTGCTGCAAATTTCTTTTTCGTCCTTTGCGTCGCCACCTTGGATACCCGCCAGCAGCTCCGTGATCAGGTCCAACAACTGAACGGAATGCTCGTTAGAACCTTCCGCTTCCTTGTTGCGCCAGCCAGCAGACAGTTTGGCGGCAGTTTCAACGGCACGTTCCAAAAGCATCAACCGTAAACGGGCCGGTGTTGCCGACAAGACACTTGCTTCAAGATATTGGTTGCCAGACGTAGCGGTGCTCATATTCATCCTTGAAAAACTAACCCTGTAACAGAAAGAAAGGCGACTACCACATTCGCTAGGTTGGTATTGTGATCCGTTGAATCGAATCGATTGCTGATTGACTGCCTTGAATCTTGGCGATCGCCTCCTCCATCGCGATGAACTGGGCGAACAATCGTTCTCGTTCGCGTTCCAGCCGCTGATTGAATGCGTCAACACGTTCACTATTGGACTGCACTTGCTTCGCCAGCGTTTCGGTTCGACCGATCAATAGACTATTCGATTCACCAGCCAGGCGATCAGCCATCTCGCTCAGTCGATCAGCAAGCCCGGTACCGTCGGTCGTAAAGAAGTTCTCAACGTCCGCTGGATTGTCTTGAATCGCTTCTTCTAGCTTGCTGCGGTCAAGCTCAAGCTTGCCGACGTCATTAAGACGCAGACCAACCTGGCCAATCGAAGTCAAGTTGCCAGCAGAGGAGATGCGTCCCGATAGGATGCGTGAGAATCCACTGCGGACTCGCAAGACTTCATTGGACCCAAACAGCAGACCGACTTCGTTCGTGTCCGGATTGAATGCGGTCAGAGAGTCAAGCTTGTCCACCAACAGGTTGTACTGGTTAACAAGTGAGTCGGCTGACGACAGCACGCTACTGATGTTGTCCGAAACGGTAACCGTGACTGGTGAATCGGAGAGTTCTTTTAGCGTCAGAACAAGCCCCTCGCCGGAACTGTTGGAAACGTTGCTGGAGCCAATGATCGCCGCCACTTCCTGGCCGTCAATCGTTTCGTCAGTAGCCTCACCGGCAATCTTCAGACTCAGCGCTGCCGAGCTGTTTCCAATGTCTTCAATGCTTAGCGTTTCGGTGCCATCAGCGGTGTCGATGACCTGAATACCAGTACCGGCTTCGTTGATCGACGCTGCGACTCCGATGCCCAAGTCATTGATTCGGTCAACCAGTTCGCCGACCGTACCGATTTCATCCACAACAATGTTGATGGCTCCGACATTCCCGTCGCTATCGGTGATCGTAAAGCTGCCGGCCGATGGGCCACCGATTTCGCTAAGCAGCGATGTGGATGTGATCGCATCGCCAGTATCGACGCCGCTAAGATCGAAAACACCATCCGAGGATGTGTGAAATCTTTCCACGCCGCCATCGACTGAGACCGCAATGCGAGCGTCCTGACCGATCGATTCGGTCCGCAGATCCAAGTCAAAGCCTGCGGTGTTCACGGCGATTTGGCCACCGGCGCCACCTTTCGCCGCGCGAATCGCAAGCGAGTAACTACCATTCTCGTTGGACTGAATTGTCGCGGTTGCATAGCGGCCATCCGCGTTGATCTTTTCCGCGATCGTTGTCAGCGTGTCTTCCGCTGTGATCTCGATTCGATCGGCTTGAGTACCAATCAATGCCGACTCGGTCTGTCCACCAACGGATTGATTTGTTGCGGTGCCGGCGATGCCAAGCTCCGCCGCCGAGGTACCGCCGGTGTCTTCGATTTCCAGCGTACCGGTTCCACCGGCGTTGTCGACGATCGTGATGCCGTCTCCTCCCTCGTTCAATGACGCGGTCACCGAAATGTCTTTGGCGTTGATCGCATCGATCAGTTCACCAACCGTGCTGATCCCGTCAGTCGCCAAGTTGATCACACCGACTTCGCCATCGCTGTCGGTAATCGTGAATGTACCCTTTCCGACCCCTTCGCCTCCGTTCAGATCGGCAAGCAACGTATCACTGTCTACCGACTGTCGATTAAGATTACCGCCGACTACGATATCGTTGGACGTCGTCGCTTCAATACCAAGCGCCGCTGCCGTGTCATCAGCAGACGAAATGGTCAAGTCGCCGCTGCCACCTGAAACATCGCGGATCTGAAATCCGTTTCGCGAATCGTTCAATCGGACAATTAGTGAAAGCCCAGATTCTTTGATTGCGTCGATCACGTCCGCCGTGGTCGTTGCCCCTGACAAATCAATGCTGGCGCTGCTGCCATCCGATAGCGTGATGTCTAGATTCGTGAGTGGGCCAAGACCGGTTCCGCCGTTCAAATCGGCAAGCCCCACGCCACGCAACGCCGTTGTTCCTTCAGGGAGTTCCAGATCGATTCCGGTGACCGAGTCAGCGGCGGTGTCGATTCCCCACAGGCCCAGGTCTGCTGCTGTTTCCTCGGTGCCAAGCTGCTCGACAATTAGGTTGGAATCGGTCAAGCCAGTTTGGTCGGTCAAAGAAATCGCGTTACCGGTGGTGGAAGCCTGAACATCGACGCCGGAATCATTGATCGCTTGCAGCACATCGTCGATCGTTCGTGCTTCGCTGAGATCGATCTCAGCGGATTCACCAGAGCGGTCGGTAATTCGGATCACACCTGGCTGAACACCTCGGCCGTTGTTCAGATCGGCTAGCGTCGCGGATTGGTCCAGAAAGCCACCCGGCGGGCTGATCGCGATCGAGCCCTCGTAACCAAGAGCTTCATCGACCGCATCGAATCGCTGTAACGAACGTATCGCGTGGGTTGATGCGGTCTGCAACGTACGGACGACATGCTCGCCGACCGTTGCGCCTGTTCCCGCAGTCGCACTGACAGCAGCGCTGTTGCTTGATTCGGTATCTTTGGAACGGAATGCTGAGGCGGTTGAGAACTTGTTGCCGGCTAGCTGAACGCCAATCACCAGCGCGGTCAATTCCGCAATCGAACCCTGCTGCTGCTGAAGCAAGTTGGTACGCGAGATCAGACGATCTCGCGGCTGAGCGCTAATCGCTATCAATTGGTCGACGGTACCGGCAATGTCGGTGCCAGTGACCAGGCCGACTGAGGATTGAATTCGCCCCATGCGAGATTCTCAGGTTGCAGAAGAGTAGTTCGGTCTACAAAAGATCGGCAAAATGAACCGGTTAGGTCCAATGAAATATAGGATTCAGTTATGGGGAATCGAGAACCAGCGACGAAACGAGCGGAAATTCCGACGAATTGGCGAAGCAGGCTCTGATTAGGCACTGTCTCGCAGAGGTTAGGCACTGTCTCGCAGAAATCGCAGAACGAGAAACCCCGGCAAACGTGGTTCGCCGGGGTTTCGTCTAGTTAAGATCGTCGCTCTTTCGAGCGTTGATTTATCGCAGCAGAGCGAGGACGTTCTGCGGGTTCTGGTTTGCCAAAGCCAACACATTCGTACCCGACTGAACCAAGATCTGGTTTCGAGTCAATCGAGCTGATTCAGCGGCGAAGTCGGCATCACGAATCGAGCTTTCAGCTTCCGTCAGGTTGTTCACGGTTTCGTTCAACGAGACCAAGTTGCTCTCGAGTGCCGTTGCTTGGAACGCACCCAATCGACCACGAAGGCTGGTGACTTGGTTGATCGCTTCGTCAACGATTTCGCTAGCCAAGTTGGTGTTTTCCGACAGCGAAGCCGATCCGCCTTCAGCCAACTGGTACAACTTACCGGCGACGCCGCCGAGTTGTGCTGTGTTCAGCGAGCCAATACCGATTCGAGCCTGTTGGTTCGAAACGACTTCAGGTCCCAGTTGGAACTGAGCACCACCACCGGTAATGGTGAAATCGATGCTGCCGAAGAAATCGGCTTCGACAGACAGTTCGATGTCCAATGTCGCGGTATTTACCTTCAGCGTGTTTCCATCGCCGCTGGCATCAACACCGTTGATTTTCGCCACGACATCAGTACCGTTTACCAGGGTCCGAACGCCCAAAGCACTGGTGAACGATCCGGCATCGTCTTCGTCGATGACACGCAGATCAACCTTAGCGTCCGATCCGAAGGTCGTTGATTGCAGTCGAAACGTCGTTCCGTCGGCTTCGGCACGAACACCTGTCGCCTCGGAGACGAGATTCACTTGAGCGACCAATTCGTCGATGGTCGTGTTAGCAGCGACCTGGAATACTTGCGATCCACTCTCACCACCCAGTTCGAACACGACGTCGTTAGTGATTCCGCCATCGGATGCACCAGACAGATCGGTAGTTGCGAACGAGTCGGTAGCAACGTTGAAGGTACCGTCACCGCCCGAAGTGGTGACTTCGGCCGTGTAGCCAGACAGATCGCTTTCGATAGCACTGATGATGTCGGTTAGCGAAGTGTCGGCCGCATCGTCAACGGTGATCGTAATGTTTCCGCTCGAATCGACCGCTGCCGAAGGTGTACCCTGGCCTGTCGCCTGAACGATGGAGATCGTCCCATTGGCATTTTCGCCGTCAGGGCTGGTCACGGTAATCACGTCGTCGGTAGTGGTGTCGGTTCCGCTGGTGAAGGCACCGGCGGTAACGTCGTCACTTCCGTCGTCCGCAAAGTTGTTGTCGGTAGTGACAGTCAGGTCAAAGAAATCGCTGAAGGCCGTTGCGGCGTCCAGAGATGTCTTGATCGCACTGAGCAGCCACGGGACCGGTGTTGTCTACGGTGATATTCAGCACGTTGTCGGTGAAGGTGACTTCAGCCGCTTCGTTGGTCCCGTTAGCGAAATCGATGTTTGATGCATCATCACTGCCGTCACCGCGGAAGACGTCATCAACGCCAACGTTGAACTGGAAGTTGTTGGCGAAGTCGAAATCTGCTTCCAAAGCAGCCTTGATGGCACTCAGGTTTTCGTCGGAATTGTCGTTGACGGTGATGGTCAACTCCGGATTGGCACCACTCGTATCCAGGCTGTACGTGGCGACGGCATCGGTACCGGCGGTTTGGCCATCCAAATCGAACGCAGCACCACCGCTGATGTCATCGCTGCCATCGTTGCGGAACAGAGTGTCGCCCAGGCCATCGGTCACGTTGAATTCGAAGTCAGCGTTTCCGGCCAAGGCAGCGGCGATGTCGTCCAGCGAGACGCTGCTCGTATCATCGACCGAAATCGTGACCACGCCACCTGTTTCGGAGATTCCAGTAGCTCCGGTAGCCGATTCAATCTCGACCGTCAAAGCGTTTCCAGCCGCACCATCGAATGCTCCGCCAGCTTTCGCGCTGACCGTGAAGGCTCCCGTAACGCCATTGACGTCCTGGGCAGCCGATTCAGCCTGAGCGGTTGCGGTGTTGCCAGCGACGACGGTGACGTCTACGTCATTTCCAATGCCGCCGTCATAGGCTCCGCCAGCTGCGGCCGACACGGTGAAGTCCCCAGCCGCAGTCGATTGAATCGCAGTGGCGGCTTGTCCGGTTGCGGCCGTGGCACCCGAGGAAATGTTGACCGTGACATCATTACCGGCAGTTCCGTCCAGCGAAGTGCCGTCTTTGATATCGATTTCGAAATCCGCTCCAGCGGCGGTGGTCAAGCTTCCCGTTCCGGCTTCATCAGCGGCAGCGACGCTGCTAAGCGTGATGGTGCCGGTGCCGGTGTTGGCTTCAGCAACGTTCAACAGCTCCACTTGCGCACGGGTCGCGGCGCTGCTGATTTCGACGTTCAGATTGACGGTATTCGTGGAACCCAAGTTGGCTTGGTTGATCTGAATATTGGTTAGGCTGGTAAAGTTCGTACCAGCCGTTGTGTTGAAGTCCAGGCTGCCGTCGAGCAATTTACGACCCTGAAAGGTCGTGGTTTGAGCGATTCGGTTGATGGCAGCCAACGAGCTGTCAACTTGCAGCTGGTTCGCAGCAATTTCATCTTTACTCAGTGCCCCGGTGTTAGCGGCTTCGACCACCAATCCTCGAACGTCATTGAGGAGCGAGCTGACCTGACCAAGTGCGCTGTCGGCCGTCGCGATGATTTGTGTTGCCCGACGCGTGTTGGAGATCGCCTTGTTGATGCTGGTGATGTCACTTCGCAGTGCTTCACTGGCGATCAAACCCGCAGGATCGTCTTTGCCGGTGTTGATTCGAAGACCGGTGCTCAATCGTGTTAGCGACGTCTGCAGGTCGGCATTTGTGCGGTTAAGTCGGTTCTGTGCTACAAGCGAACTGACGTTGGTGTTAATTCTGGTCATCTAACTATAATCTCCGAATGGATCGGGTCGTGAAAGTGAAACACTAAACAAGGCTACTACCGGAGGTGTTCCGGTTGGCTAAGCAGCTTTGCGACCCGAAGTGAACTTCAGAGGCGGTTGCCCCCCGTTGATTCGTACGGTATCGCGCACTTGAATTAGGTCCACGACGGTTTTCGCGCGTTTTGGACCCGCACAAAGCTAGATCGAAACAACGAGTGGAAAGGTTGACTTAATTGATAAACTGGGCGAAAAGTGTTAGAGCGCTCGCCCAACCTCTCGGCAATATCCGCATCGCTTACCCAACCGCTACAGGTTGACATCGGCGGCTATAGAATCAGCATCGCATCGCCGTAGCTGTAAAAACGATACTCTTGTTCGATCGCAATCCGGTACGCTTCCAACGCTAATTCGCGGCCTGCGAAAGCACTAACAAGTACCAGTAGTGAACTGCGCGGTAGATGAAAGTTGGTCATCAACGCGTCAACCGCCTGAAACGTATAGGGTGGTCGGATGAATAGATCCGTTTGTCCCGTCCAGGCGGTCAGTTGGCCCCCATGGGCGGCGGCGGCACTTTCTAGGACCCGAACACTGGTCGTTCCGACCGCAATGCAGCGACCAGCCGATTCCCGCCGCTGACAGATCAGGTCGGCGATGGATGGATCGATACAGCCCCATTCCGAATGCATTTGATGATCGACCAGTGCATCGACCTGAATCGGTCGAAACGTCCCAATCCCGACATGCAGTGTGACCTCGGCGATCGCCAAGCCACATTGCTGCAGCTTCTTCAACAAAGACTCCGTAAAGTGCAGTCCGGCTGTCGGCGCGGCGACGCTGCCACCCTCTTTGGCGTATACCGTCTGATAGTGTTCTAAATCGGCATCGACCATGTGGCCATCGCGAATATAGGGTGGCAAGGGAACGCGTCCGAACTGCTGTAGCCAGTCAACCGGTTCCGCGCCATCGTCGAATTCCATTCCCGCCGGTGGCACGTAGCCGGAGGGAAGCTGGGGCGAAACGAGCAAGTTACCGCTATCGGTTCGGGCCACGACCAATAATTGCATCCCATCACGGCCCTGACGATCTTGGACCGTCAAGGTTTCGCCGGGCAACAGCCGACCTCGGGTTTTGGTCAACACTTCCCAAACTCCGGTCTGAGCGTCGGCTTGCAAGAACAGGCCCTGCCAACGCCCACGAGTGCTGGTCCGGTAGCCAACCAAGCGAGCCGGAATCACGCGACTATTGTTCAAGACCAGCGTATCGCTGCTGTTCAAGATTTCGGGTAGATCGCGTACATGATAGTGGTCGATCTGCCCGCTGCGGCGATCCACCAACATCAACCTCGCATCGCTCCGTGTTGCCAGCGGATCTTGAGCGATTCGTTCGCGCGGCAATTCGTAGTCGTAAAGATCCATCTCGCTCATCAAAGCATGATAAGCAAGCGAGGAGCCAGGAGCCAGGAGCCAATTGCCAGAGCGAGTTCAATTACCGATGCAGGTCTAATTGCCAGAGCAGGCCCGAATGCTAGAGCAGGCCCGACAAGTCAACGCCCACCCCGAATCTACCCAGCGATCCTGCGGCGGGCCGTTGCAAATCCGATCCCTCCGATGACTGCCAGGGCCAGAGCCGACGCTGGTTCCGGCACGGTCAAGACCTGGGGATACAAGAATTGCCTGCCTCCGAAATCGTCGTTTTGTAATGCTGCCCCGTTAGCAAAAAACGTTGCTGGAATGCTGCTCTCCATCAAAATATCGACACCGGGCGCATCGATACCTACGGAATCATTGGGGACCTTGAAACGCGTAAGTGGCGAACTTGCCGGGTCCAAGGGATCGACCAACAGCGCCCAGGAATTGGTTAGCGTCCCAAGCGGAGCACTGGAATCGTAGTTGTCATCAATGAATCCGTTGTCAAAAAAGTCTTCGACATCCCCCAAACCAATCGCATGGCCAATTTCGTGGGTCAAAATCGTTTGGAATGTTGTCAAATTCCAAACGGCATCGGTGTTCATGGTGATGTCTGCCCCAGTGATGGCATACCCCAAGTTTTCGATGGTTCCGCTAGTCAGCGTCACGCCACCGGAAACCCGGCGGGCGCTGAAGTACGACTCTCCTCGAGTTCCCGAACCGATGTTACCGGCCAACAAGTCGATCTCGGCACCCAATCGAATGTTTGATTCGATCGCCGTGCTGACGGGTGTGCTCAAGTCCTCGACGAAAAACAGATCGGTGCCAAGCTTCGAAATCGGATCAATTGCCAGCCACGGGTCAAATGCAGATTTGATTGCTCCTGCAAATTCGTTGGTGGTCGGTACGGATGACCAACTGAACTTGTCACGGTAGACCTCGTAATTGCTTCCATCCACCGAAAACCGCAATCCACCATCGAGTGAACGTTCAACGCTACCGTCGCTGCGCGTATCAAAACTCGTTGGCGCGGCGTTCCATCGCGACCCGCCGCTCAAACTGTCGTTTCCGCTCAATCCGAAGGCCACCGCAGCGGAACAGTCTGTTAAACCTGACATCGCAAGTGTCAGAACGTACAAAGAAACAGTGAACCGAAATACCATAATCAAACCCATGAATCAGAATCGAATCCCGCCGCTAAAGATACTGCTCGCGCGGGTTAACGACGAATAGCAATTCGCCTCCAAGCGGGGGCCGATGATCAGAATTTTCGAAAATCCCAAGCGATGCTTTGATGCGCTTTCAGTAGGTGATGCGGAAACCGGTACTGGTTCTCAGGACCGAACTTTGCCGAGCGTCAACAGAATCAATCTTGTCCGCCATCACCGTCTCAATTCGTCGCATCAACTCCCGAACATCTTCGATCGGTCCTTCAACATCCAGCAGAACACTACCGTCAGATTCGTTTCGGACGAATCCGCTGATCGACAATTGATCGGCTTGCTGAATCGCGGTCATCCGAAACCCAACACCCTGCACGTGACCCGCATAACGAACTACATAGCGACATTGGCTGCCGTCCATAGCTTCGACACCTAAACCTCGTCACCTGACGTATCTTCAACCCGATCTTCGTCAGCAGTGTCATTGATCTCCAGCGTTGACTCAGCTGCGTTCATGGTTCTTTCGATCACCACCAAACACATGTCGTCAAAAGGTGGCGCATCACCAACGTGGTCCAAGACTGCCTTGACGATTCGGTCCTTGACGGTCATCCGCTTCTCCCCCTTCGGCGGTCAACTGTACGAACCATCTCCATTCCGAATTCTTCATCTCTCGGCGTTCATCGCCTCGTTGATTCCATCGGTGTACAGCACCGCCAGATCGCCCGAGTTCATTGTGAATTCGACCGCTTCGTAATCCATTCCATCGTCGATGGCGATTGGCAAACCCGATTCCTCCTCGCCCGGCTCACTAATCGAACCATCGCACCCGCTGCGTACGACCGGCGCCATGTGCCCGGCGTTGACGATCGTGATGATGTCGCTCTTCGGATCGATCACAACAACCAGGAACGTAATGAATCGCTCGACCTGCAGACGGCTCATTCGGTCATTCAGCCGATTCGATCGCTTTGGCGACATTAGGTTCGCTAGCCAAACAAAACCGAGTTTCGGCCGACAACTTGGCCATGAACATGGCGGCGGCGACACCATGACCAACGACGTCGGCCACGACGACGCGACCCGACCGTCCGCAAGATGGATGTAGTCGAAATAGTCGCCGCCGATGTGGTTGGCCGCTTGATAGAAGCTTCGACCCGGAAACCCGGTCGCGTCGGGCGGCGACTTGCGGAAGAAACGCCTGCTGAACTTCGGTCGCCAGTTTCAAATCCTGCTCGACTTCCTTTTGTTGCAGCGCTCGTTCGTGCATCTGTGCGTTATTGATCACGATCCCGGCTTGAGCGGCCACGCCCGGCAAGCAAGTCCGTATCCTCTTCGCGAAACTGACCGTGACCCTGAGTCGAATCGATTTGCAGTGCGCCGAATGCTTGCCCCTCGCTGTCGGTCAACGGAGCACAGATCATGGATCGAATTGAAAAGTCGGCGATCGACTGGCTGCTGTCAAAGCGACTGTCTTCCGACGCGTCCATCGACAGGATCGCTTCGCCACGATCCATCACTTCGCGAATGATCGTGCGACTGATCCGAATCGTTTCCGTTTCATCGTGAGCCGTTCGCGTTTTGACCCAACGCGGAATCAAGTCGCCATTCTCGTTTTCCATCACGACAAAGCCGCGGTCGGCGGCGGGAAAAATATCGAACAGGCTGGCCAGGACTTTCGGCAACACTTCGTCGATTGCCAACGCGTTGCTCAGGTTGCTGTTGATCCGCATCAACGCCTCGAGCTTCGCCTCGGGTGTGGCGACCATCTTTAGCCCGTCGGACGAGCTGCGAAATTCGACTTTGGCGCTACTGCTTCCGCTGCTTCGCTGCTCGGTCTCCTGTCGTCGACCATCATGATGCCGAAATTGGCACCGTCGAACGTCATCTCGCTGCTGCCATCACGGGCGAATTCGGGAACCGCCTCGTCGCGAAAGACGAACTCGACCTCGCTGATCCTCGGATCCGGTCGCCCTCGCGCAGTTGCTCGGGTCCGGTCAGCAATTGACCGTTTAGAAAAGTTCCGTTGCGGCTGCCGGAATCCTCGACCAAGAATCGGTTTCCCGTACCGACGACCTTGGCGTGGTATCGGCTGACCGCGCCGGCATCGACCACGATCGTGCATTCGGGATGCCGGCCAATGGTCGTGTCGCCCTCTTCCAGATCAAATCGGCTCGGACTCTCATCCCATCGTTGGAGATCGTCGACAAGAAAGGCCATGAGAAGGTCCGACGCAAAACAAGGTTGGGAAGCGATTCGGCCATTGTAGGTCCCGAGGACCGTCAAGGAACAACGAAGCGGAGATCAGTCCAAGCCGATCGATACTGCAAATTCTGCACGCACAGAATATCACACCGTCTTGACTCAATCTGCCAGCCCATGGATCATTTGGCAGAACTACTGTTTCTGAGTTGCACTCGGACCCGAGCCACGATGCCGATCGAGATCGGCACGGTCACTGTCCCATGGTGTAATTGGCAACACAGCGGATTCTGGTTCCGTCGTTCTAGGTTCAAGTCCTAGTGGGGCAGCCTGACGCACAACACGGGAGCCCACTAAAGCCCGTTCCCAGTGTTTTGTGGGTTTCGCTTTTTCGTTGTGCCTCGATGGGCTTCGGTATTCGCAAGTGTGTTACCACCGGCGTTACCACCGGGCTCGGGTAGCTCGATGGTTTGCTTGGTCGCCCCCTCGGCCCAATCGCGATTCGGTCACTTGCAGATAGTGCTTCTCGGCAACGTCTCGGCCGTGACCGAGCCACTGATTGATCACATGATTCGGATAAACCCGCTCGAGCTCGGTTCGTCGGGTGCTTCGCAGGTTGATAAACGTCTTCGGCCACGGTTCATGGCCGGCCTTTTCGATGATGTCGTTCCATTGTCGTGCCGGCGTTGTATCCGATGCGGTACGTTGGACGCAAAACGTCGCACCGTCGGGTGCGTTCTCGGATGCCCGTAGCAGTATCGGGTAAACCTCGGGAAATATCGGGCAGAACCGTAAGCCCGTTTTTGGTGAGTCGATGCGTAGCTTTCCATTTGTCCCATAACACGTCGGACCACTTGAGCGTTAACACTTCCGACGGGCAACGCATCCCGCAAAAACGGACTCAGTCCGAATATCAATCGCCAATCATCATCGGGGCAAGCCTCGAGCACCGTCGGCCGTTATCGCTGGTGTCACTTCGTAGTGCCGTTCGTTGTTCGCTTCGTTTCCGCCTTTCAGTTCGGCGAACGGGCTCGATGTCAGTAGCCGGTCTTTGACGGCCGCCGTAAACATCGTCTTTGCTCTTTTAACGTGTCTTTCGAAACGGTCGCCTCGGCGTGCTCGCTTTCGAATACAGCCATCGACGCCAACGGTCGGCATCGGCGGGCGTGATAGCTGCCATAGCGGTTTGCGTTCTCCAAACTTTTCGACCAGCAACCGTCGGAGCGTGTTTGAAGTTATCAACCGTCCTTTGTTTGCAATCGGTGCGGCCTTCAATGTAGGCATCCAAGTACGGGCCAAGCAAACGCCCGGCATCGGTGCCTAGCAACGGGTTTGCCGCATCGGTCAAACCTAGTTCAACCAATCGCTTGACGTAGACGGCCAGTGAGTTTTCTTGACCTTGCATGGGCTTGGCCGAGCTATTGCTCGGTCACCATCAAATTGTCGAACCCTGCCTTCTCGTCGATCGACTCGTAGAAGTCGCTCAGGATTCCACCGATTCCGGCATCGATTGCCGTGAGGCTTTGGCGGTTCCTTGGTTCCTTGAACTGATCCCGTAGCTCAGCTAATTCCGGCTGGAATTTCGTTGGCTTGACAACGTAGATCACCCGTTGAGGCTGATTCGCAGCGATTCGGTATTGATCCGTGTCGCCTTCAAACACCGCAGCCATGAAATCATCACCCACCGAGTCCAGTTCAGGCACATTCCCCATGGTGACACCACGTCCAACGGAATCCAACCATTTGAATGGCCCGAGTCCTTCGTGGAAATTATCTTTCTTGTCCTCGGGAATGAGTTCGACGAATGGTTTGTCAGGTTGTTCTGCGGCCTTTTTCGCTAACTCTTCTGCGGCCTCCTGAGCAAACTCGCGAGCTTCTTTCATGCGGAGGTATTCAACGACTTCATCCATTGCCTCGTCCAACTCAGGCGTGTAGGCCGCGCGGTCCTCTGTTTTCCAACTGACGTACGTTTTGCCTGACATAAAGTCTACGGTCTGCAAGGGAGAGAACTTTACCTTGGGCTCGAACACGTTCTGACCAAGTGAGTAGCCGTACATCATCAAGGCGAAATTCGGACCACGCCCACCGAACTGAGTTTGTTCGTCCATCGAAGTCGATATCGGCTCGTCGGCAATCGACACCTGATCGTATGGTCCAATCGCCTTGTATTCAAAGCCAAGCTCTTTGGCTAGCGACTCCAGATCGGGCCGTTCCGGGGCATCGGTGACTTGGCCGACCGCGACGTTCGAATCGTAAATCGATTTCTCATTGAAGTAGGCTTCCATGCGCTTGTAAATCTTGCTCGCCGCCTCTGCTATACGTTGCCGTGCGGCTGGAAATGCCATCTGTTCGGCCAATCGTTCGCGAACGTCCTCGAAGGACTCAACCCTCGGCTTCTTCTCTTCCTCGGACTCTACCTTTGCCTCGGCGTCAGCGGCCGATTTTGAATCGGACTTGTCCGCAGCATCGCCAGTCGCCTCGGACGCATCTGCAGGCTTGTCGCCCTGATTCTCAATGGGCTCATCGTCACTCTTTTCGTCAGCAGACTCAGTATCCTCCGGTTTCGATGGATTGGCTTCGTCGGCTGAGGATTCGTCGGCTGCGGATTCGTCAGCTGCGGATTCGTCAGCGCCAATTTTGACTCACCCTGGCCCGACTCCTCCGCCTGAGCAGGTTCATCGGTCGCTTCGTCACCTTCCTCTTGCAAGGCAACCAGTCGCTCGACACGAAGGTCATCGATCCTTGCCGAGTCCTCTTCGCCAGCAGTTTCCTCGGGGTCGGTTTCGGGCGAATCAGCCGCTTCTTCGCTGGGCTGTTCAGCCTTGGGCTCCTCAGTTGTCTCCGCCTTGGGCTCCTCGGTTGGCTCGGCCTTGTCTTCACTTGCGGGCTCCGCCTCGGTCTCATCTCCCTTCACATCCTCTAGCACAGGAGTCGAGTCGGGCTCGGTTTTCGATGCTTCTTCCGTCGAGTCCGCGTCGGGCTCGGTCGGTTTGTCCGAATCGTCAGATTCGCTCTCCGATTTGGATTCAGCATCGCTATCACCATCATTGAACACTTTTTCCAAGTTTTCATCGGGCAACTGAAACTCTCCCCCTGCCAGTCGCTTTTCGTATTCCGCTCGAATGTCCTCCTCTTTCAGCTTGGCAACCTCTTCATCGATGAATTTGTTGAGGTCGCCTGCCAGATATTCGAACGAGGCCGTGTACCGGCGATGAAATGCTGGATCTGGCGACTGGTCGTTGACATCCCGATCCTTGCCCTCTTCGTAGGTGGCCCGAATCAATTCTTCAGGGGGATTTGGATCGGTTTGGTCAAGGTAGTCGTTGACCAATACGCCATAGGCGTCAACCGTTGCACTTCGATTCAGCTTTTCGAAGGCTTTCCACTGTTCGGACGGGGTCAGTAAGGCACCGGCACTTGGATTGTCACCCGAATAAAGGCCCGCGTATCCACGTTTCAGGTAGACATCGGCCAACAGGTGATTGCGCAACTGTTCGTAAAGATGCGGGCGTCCCATGCGGTTCTGGGTTTGCGACATCAACAATCCGGTGATGTCCGCGTCGCTCACCATGCCGTCGGTAAAACGATCCAACCAAGATTGGATCGCATTGTCATCCAGTTCAAAACCTGCTTTTCTCGCCTCTTCGGCAAACATCATCGTCCGAATGCTAACCTCAGCACCCGGGGTCTGGTTGATGCCCAATCGCAGGACTTGTTTGCTTTGCGGGTCATATTGAAATCCCGCAGTTTTGGGGATCCCGCCACGCTCTAGCGTGTCATCGGCCAGCTTCGCCAAGAACCCAACCGTATCGTGATGGTTGCGAGTAAAGTAATCTACGCGGTTCTGCGTCAACGACTTGCCATCGAATTTGGCGATCACGCGGTCGCCTCCCGATCCAGAGTTCCGCCGCATGTAACTGTTGACGACCGGCAGTACAACGAATGCGAAAAGCGCCAGGCCGGTCAACAATACCATCAATGGTTTGAGGTTGCGGCGAAAAATTTCGAATGGGCTATTGTTCATAGGATGGGACTTTCAGCCGCGGTTGATGACAGGAATACTCGCTTGTGACGACTTGCTCACCAAGACTCATCTTGACAACAATCGCTCGGCGTCCAACTCTCTTATCGAGTCTCAGCGAAACAGAAAGCGTATCGCCGGCCGTTTTGAAGGGTCAAGGTGAGATCATTTCTTCCTGACCAACTTTCTTCTCACTCCACCACATTTCCAACGATCGTATGGCAAAAAGTACCGGCAAGAGCTTGGTGATCGTCGAGTCACCCGCCAAAGCACGGACCATCTCGAAGTTTCTTGGTTCGAAGTATCAAGTCGAAGCGAGTATTGGTCACGTCCGCGACTTGCCCGCCGGAAAAAAGGATGTTCCAGAGAAGTTCAAAAGCGAGGAATGGGCCTATTTGGGCGTCAATGTCAACGACGATTTCGATCCACTCTACATTGTCCCAACCGATAAGAAAAAGCAGGTCAAGAAGCTAAAAGACGCCCTGAAAGGTGCCGACAACCTCTATCTGGCGACTGACGAAGACCGGGAAGGCGAGGCGATCAGCTGGCATCTGCAGGAAATTTTAAAGCCCAAAGTCCCGGTCCATCGACTCGTATTTCACGAAATCACCAAAGAGGCGATCCAACACGCTCTCGATTCCACACGTGAAATTGACGACAACCTGGTCCGGGCCCAGGAAACCCGCCGAATCCTGGATCGACTGTACGGATTCGATATGTCGAATCTGCTGTGGCGAAAAATCGGCAAAGGAACCTCCGCCGGTCGCGTCCAGAGTGTCGCGGTGCGTCTGATCGTCGAGCGTGAACGTGAGCGGATCGCCTTTAACGATGCGACTTATTGGGACCTCGAGGCCGTTTTCCAGACCGCCAACGGCGAATCGATTCCGGGGACGCTGACAGCCGTTGAAGGTCGGAAAATTCCTAGCGGCAAAGACTTTGATTCCACCAGCGGCAAGCTGAAAAACAGTGATTTGCTGCAGTTGGACGAAGCAGCGGCCAATGATCTGGCTGCCAAACTGAAAACCGCCGAATTCAAAGTCACGAAAGTCGAGGTCAAACCATTTTCCGAACGTCCCCGGCCACCATTCACGACCAGTACCCTGCAACAGGAAGCCAACCGAAAACTGGGATTCACGGCTCAGCGTGCGATGAGTGCCGCACAAAGATTGTATGAAAACGGTTACATCACGTACATGCGAACCGATAGCACGACCCTGAGCAAAGAGGCGGTGACGGCCACCAGAAATCTGGTCCGCAGTGAATACGGCGAAACATTTCTGCACAGCGACGTGCGGGTCTACAAAGGGAAGGTCAAGAACGCGCAAGAGGCTCACGAAGCCATTCGGCCGGCCGGTAACACGTTTCGCTTTCCCGAAACGGTTCGTGGCGAATTGGACAGCGACCAATTCCGGATATTTGATCTGATTTGGAAACGAACCGTTGCCTGCCAGATGTCGGACGCCAAAAAGCAAAGTGTCATCGTTACGATTGAAGGGGGTGGTGCGACCTTTAAGGCCAGCGGCACCAGCATTGTTTTCGAAGGTTTTTTGCGTGCCTATGTCGAAGGTAGCGATGACCCGGAAGCCGAACTGGCCAATCGTGAGACGATCTTGCCGCAAGTCCAGGAATCCGATTCGCTGGCACCAGAGTCTGTGGATCCTAAGAGCCACACCACCCAGCCGCCCGCGCGATATACCGAAGCGACTCTGACTCGCACGCTGGAAGAAAAGGGGATCGGTCGCCCTAGTACTTACGCGTCGATCATCGGCACAATCACGGACGATCGACGCAACTACATCAGCAAGAAAGGATCGGCGCTGGTTCCATCATGGCGGGCATTCAGCGTGACCAGGCTGATGGAAAGGCATTTTGGAACGCTGGTCGATTATGAGTTCACGGCCGAGCTGGAAGACTTTCTCGATGCCATCAGTCGCGACGAAGCGGGCCGCGACGAATATTTGAAGAAATTCTATTTCGGTGATAGCTCCGAGGACAAACACAACGTCGGCCTGATCGAGCTGATCAAGAAAAAGCTTGAGGAAATCGATCCTAAAAACGAAGCAAGGTTTCCTTTGGGAACACCAACCGAAGGCGAACATCGGGAGGAAGTTTTCGTTCGGGTTGGCAAATGGGGACCCTACATCGAACAAGGCGAACGGACCGGATCGATCCCCGACGGATTGGCGCCCGACGAACTGGATCTGCCCAAGGCGATCGAAATCTTGGAACTCAGCCAAGTCGAAGACGAGCCCATCGGTACGCATCCAGAGACCGGCAAACCGATCTACGCCAAGGTCGGTCGCTTTGGAGCGTATCTGCAATTAGGCGATCCTGAAGATCCGGAAAAACGGAATCAAAGCTTGCTAAAGGGTATGGAGCTAGAAGGACTGACCCTGGAAATGGCCTGCAAACTGTTGGAACTCCCCAGGACTCTTGGTCCACATCCGGAGAATGGCGAACCGGTCGTTGCCTGTGACGGTCGATACGGCCCCTACATCAAGTGTGACAAAGAGAATCGCTCGCTACCCCCTGGCGTCTCGCCTTTGGAGGTCACGTTAGACGAAGCGGTCGAAATACTGAAGCAGCCAAAGACTCGAGGCCGAGGTACGCCCAAAGAACCGCTACGCGTGTATGAAGAGAAATCGCCCATTACCGACGGCGAAGTCAAGATTTTGGATGGACGGTTCGGTCCCTATGTCACTGATGGCGAAACCAATGCTTCGCTGCGAAAGGGAATGGACGCCAAGGAAATGACTTTCGAAGCCGCACTCGACCTGCTTGCTGAACGGGCAGCGAAGGGACCGTCGAAACGAAAGAAAAAGGCGACCAAAAAGAAGGCCGCCAAAAAAACGACGACCAAGAAGAAAGCTACCAAGAAAAAGGCTACCAAGAAGAAGGGCACCACAAAGAAATCAGCGGCGAAGAAAAAAACCTAGCGTCCGTCCTTGCGGACCATGCCTTATCCGAGTCTCTGCTCGGATAGCCAGTCGCGGCTGTTCGCAGTTCGATTTACCGCAACGAGATTGCTTGCTGTAACGGACGCAAAACGCTGCTTATCAAGTACTCGTCGGCCAGATCGCGACACAATCCGGCCAACCGATCGAATTCATCGGCGTACGTTTCGTCGTGGGCGAGGCTGTCGTAACGACGAACGGTCAGATAGACACTGATTTGCTCTTCGCCGAATTCACCGGAACGCACTTGATAGGCGTTGGTTCGCGATTCAAAACTGACACGGCATTGAGTTCGGCAATCCTCATCCAATGCAAACTGCATTGCCGGTTCGTAGGATAGCGACTGGCCATAAGGAACGTTTGTAAATCGTTCTAAACCAGGCGGAACACCGATTGCTTCAGCTAAAATTTCGTTGTGATTTCCACGGTAGGCGAAATCAAATCCCAACATCACGCTTAGTGACTCACAATCCAGCGGACTGATCGACAAAGTGTAGGGAACAAGTTCAAGAACCGCGCGGTGCTGCTCACATGCCGATTCATAGGTGTCCGGGTTTACAACGCCGCTGTTGACCCGTTTGGACTCAATCGAAGCCCAGCGGTAGGCGCCAGCGTCTTTCTCTTCCTCTAGAAAATAATCAGACTTTTCACGGGAATAGAAATTCCGCATTTTGGGATAACGGCGGCGAACTTGCTCGAAGTAGTGCAGGATTGAATCGCGGCTTTGGGGCAACTCCATCTCAGTGGAAAGGTTCATGTTCAGGTAGAAGTCGTCGCTAAATGCGCCGTAGCCGCTCATTCAATCCTCCTGGAAATTGGTTTTCAGAAACCCTTGCCTGCCGCCTACCCCAGTATAGGCACCCAACTCCTAGAAAAAACCTCTCTGTAGGGGCAAACTTTTAACCAATCTAGAGACGAAGGTCCGTCGATCTTCGCGACCGCGACTAAACGCAAGGGCGCCCGAAAACGGATGTATGCAATCAGGACGGAGGCCAGCCGTAGAAACAAAAAGAAAGGGACACATCGCATGGATGTGTCCCCTTGAGTGTTATCAGCATTGTCGTTGTTAGCTTAACGACGGCCGCCACCACCGTAGCCGCCACCACCGCCACCACCGCCGCCATAGCCGCCGCCGCCGCCACCACCGTAGCCACCGCCGCCGCCACCGTAGCCGCCACGACCGCCACCACCGCCGCCGCCGCTGCGCTTCTCACGAGGACGTGCTTCATTAACCGTTACATTGCGACCGCAGATAGCGGCGCCATTCAAATTCTCAATCGCTTCCGATGCATTCTCTCCGTCCGCCATCTCGACGAATGCGAAACCTCGACTTCGACCAGTTTCCCGATCCATGATGATGTTCACCGAAGTGACTTCTCCGAACTGCTCGAAAGCTGAACGTAGATCATCATCGGCTGCATTGAACGAGAGGTTTCCTACATAAATGTTTGTCACAAAACTAACCCTAATCACGACCACCTTGGAAACGACAGGTCTCACACATTTGCCAAAAACGACGAAAGAAAAACGGTCCCTAACGTGCAATCAATGGCAAACAAGGTGGCTCAAAACCTGCGTGAGCGTGACATAGGCGGTCCGTTGAGTCAATCCCGAGAATACTTTCAGGAAGGAAAAACCAGCCGCCCTTGCAACACCGGTATGTGAATTCAGCCGACATAGCGAATCGGAATACCCGACAAAACCAAATTTAGCGGCAACATCTAGACCCAAACAGACCCAATTGATTGCATTGAAGCCGGGTCGATAGCAATTTCGGCCAAGGTCAGCAAACCGACTCTACCAAGACCGGCGGAACGATTCGGGTTGCTAACGTGCCGGCAATGCAGGCAATCACTCCCGCGCTGGTTTGATTTCCCGTGCGCTGGTTTGATTTGCAGATCAGCCATGTAGATTGCGGTCATCGCGTTGCCACGGCCATCCTGCTCATGAGACGAATACCAAGATACGATCGCTTTGGTCGGACTGATCTGCACAAATCCTGGATAGGAGTTGTCGCCGCCACTGGGCAATTCGGCAAATTCGGTCAGCAGATCCTCTGTCGATAGGGCCTCAACATCAAGCCAATAAAACGACGTCTTTGCGCCTGACTTAGCGTACTTTCTACCAGCAACGACAATCCGATCGTGCCACTTGGTGACTAACGGCCCGCCAACGTTGCGATCGAGGTTGCGTCGGGTCCATTGTTCGTATGGGGGTGGCGAACGAATGATCTGAGCCGGCCCGCCGGAACCGCGGCCAATTGCAAACACGCTGCCGTCCTGTTCAAAGAAAAATGCCGTCTCGTCACCGTGGTCCTCTTGAAACAGTCCTCGGGTCTTCCAGACGAGCCCATCGTCGCTTTCCAACATCGCCGACTCCACTGCAGCACCTTCACCTCTGGCAGCGATTTCAAAATCACGATTGCGGCGACCACAAAGGTATGCCTTGTCTCCAAACACGCTAGCGCGCAGATGTAGTGGCCAAAAGTTCCCTCCAACATCACGGGACTTTGCCACTGCTCGCCATCATCTGACCAAGCGGCGTAACCAAGATGACGGTTGAGAGTGTATTCCGAGCGATCGGGTGATTTGTCTCCGCAATACCACGTTCCGGTGTAGACAAACAGTTTGCCTTGGAATGCCAAAAAGTGCGGGTCGCGCGTATCCCGTTTGGCAACACTAAATTGATGAGCTGTTTTCCATTCTTTCGCATCGTCGCTGGAAAGAATGATGATCGAGGCAGTCGGATGAACCATGTGACCATCGGGACAACTTCGGAACGTCAGCCAGAACTTTCCTTTCCAACGAATCAAATCGGTAAAAGCGTTGTGTTGTCCATTGTGAAAAACGCGTCGGACGTTCACAACTTCAACATCAGGATGCGCCGCCAACGCAACGCCTGGCAAAGCAAATAACGCGACAAACATTCCGGTCGCAAAAGATTTCAAAAACACGCTCATCACCTGTCGCCATTCCTCTGTCATCAACACTACGGAATCAACCGAATCAGATCGCCAGTCTACTGTACCGGACCCGAAACTACAGCGATAACGACCCTGAGTAAACAGATTCAATCGACTGGCACGAATTGAACCGCATCAGCGATCACATAACCGTCGGTCCCTTGATTCGTCACAGTCACAATCGCCGGCTGCCCCGCCGAGAATGAATACACACCTAAGGGATGAAGGAGTCGCTGGACCGACGGAGTCCGTTTCTGATTCACAAACACGGATGTCTTGCCGGCGGCATGTTCTACCGTAACTGGAACATTTGTGGCCCGATTGCCATGTTGGGCATAGGCCAAACGAACTTCGTAGCGGCCCGTTGGTAGCGAGCTGCGAAACGTTGCCGTTGCGCTGCCATCACCGACGTTACCGTCATGCAGATACTCACGTCCAACGCTAGAACCGGAAGTACTGGGCGTCCAGTTCCCCTCCAATTCAGCGTCCCCATCATCGACAACGACTCCGATCAGTGATTTCACATCAACAGATTGCGCAGAGGGCGTCCGGCTGACATACTCCAGTACTTGTCCATCATTCAACAAACGCTCTCGCAGGGCTCCATAGCTGACTTCTTGAACCGCCTGCTGGCGTTCCATGGCAATTCCGGCGGCAGTTGCCGCGGATTGTCCCAGAATCATAAAGACCGGCTCCATTCGTATCGAGCCAAATGCGATATGTGAACTGGAAACGCAAACCGGAACCAGCAAATTTTCGCACTGGCTTTGCTTGGGCAAAATCGAACCGAAGGAAACTTGGTATGGCCCACGTGTACTGACACCAATATCACCTTCGTTTTGTACGTAGCCGTCTGGTGTCACGTATCGTTGGACATTGTGCGAATCCATTGCGTAAGAGCCCATTCCGATGGACTGCGGCGTTGGTCGCTTCTTCAAAAGTTCGTTTTCCGTCATCACATGTTGGCCGATCATTCGCCGTGCTTCGCGAACGTAAATCTGGTGCGGCCAGTTTCCGTTGTCGGTAAATTCATCCGCAGCCAATCCCCACTTGGCGAAGGTGCTACGGACGTCCGTTGGCACACTCGGATCATTGACCAAGAAGTACATCAAACCCTTTTGATACTGCTCATGCTCGGCAATGATTTCTCGACGTCGTTGGTAGGTTGCCTCGGGATAGTCGTAATTGAAACCAATGTTGTCGGTGCTAAATGGACCATGGTTGTTGGTATCCGTTTTGTGATTGGGAATCGGATCGAATTTTTTGAATCCCTCTCGCCAGCCCGCGTTCAGAATTCTTGCCAGTAGTTCGTACTGGTTGCGGTCATAGCCATCCGGCTTTGGAAAGGGGACTCGATTGCGGGGATCGTCGGTCAAGCACATGCGAAAACAGTAGGCTTGCACGCGATGGTCCGCCGCACCGTAGCGGCCTGGTGGATCCGGGCTGATACGGGGCAACAATCCGCTGGAAGGATCGCCGGCAATGATGTAGGGGCTGATCGGTTGACTCACTTTTCCAAAATGGTGACCGTGATGCAGCGTCCCAATTTGTACTCCATTCCACTGCTCGCCATATTGTTCGCGGGATTCACGACCAACGTGATATTCGACGCCTGCCGCGGCCATCAGATCGCCTTCGTAGGTTGCATCGATAAACATTCGACCCTGGAGGGTTAAGCCGCTTAGCATCCGGATCGTCTTGATTCGACCGGCTTCCTTGGTGACTCCTGCGGTTCGGTCCAGCCACTGATCACGATGAATAGGAATCTGATATTCCTTCACCAGGTCCTCAAAAACAGCTTCCGCGACGTGGGGTTCGAAGATCCACATCGTTTTCTGCTTGCCATCAATCGCCGGCGTGCCCTGACCCTTGTTGCCGTATGCGGACCTCGATTGCCAACGCCAAGCCTTGTCATCCTGGTAGTACCTCCAAATCCGGTGGTAAAAGTCTCGCGCCAGTCCACCGATCACGGCCTTGTTGCCTGAGTCCGTCCAACCGAGGCCACCGCTGGTCAATCCACCCAGATGCTTGTCAGGGCCAACAACAACAGCTGAAAGCCCCATGCGTTTGGCTTGCACCGCTGCGATCACACCCGCAGCGGTGCCTCCGTAAACGACAATGTCGTACGACTTTGACGCGCCACGATCCTGTCCTAAGCCAACCTGAGCGCATGTGTTAACAGACAGAGCTGTGAAAGCCAAAATCAGTAATCGCATGTCTCTCTCCCAGAAAGTGGTCCGCAAAGGTATCCCAATCGAGCCGGCCAAACTAATCGCATTCTCCCTCACGGTGTACCGTCACAAAGATTATTTAAAAAAGTGAAAGAATTTGTGTCGTCGCCCCGGCAAATTTGCCGATTGCTATTCATTGCACGACGCACTTCGTTAAAGGTTTCATGGACGAAGCTGGTGGTTAGGCCCTTGCCCAGCTTTTTGCTTGGTAGAGGCTGATTTTTTCCTCCTCCCAGCTCCGGATCCTGCTTTGAGAACTCTCACAATTGGCGTCCTCGTTGTCGCCGGCGGCACTCTGGCCGCACTTCCGTTTCGCCGATATCAGGCAATACCCGACGCATCGTCAGCACCCGCCCAGGTGACCGGACCGATGCAAAGCGTGTTGGAATCGACTTCGCCGGCGACGATAGCGGCCGAGTTGGAATCAAAACCGCCGTCCACTCAGGCTCCCGTTGGGGACTATCTTCCAACTGATTTTGCCGCCCGTCGGGCCAACCAGCGACGCGACCTGGCCCAATTCGCGACGCGGCGTGCTGACATTCCGCTGACCTACGAAGACTTGGAAGTTCCGATTGACCAGCCGGATCCGATCAAGCAGAGGTTCAATGCCACGGCGCCGATTCGAGCTGAGCAGCTAGAGCGAGAACGCGTCACTGCTTTGGTAATGCCGAAGATGGAGACGCTGGCGATTACCGAGGTTCAGCAGATTCAGCAGGCGGCGTCCCGCTTTGCGGAAGGCTCCAAAGCAACAGGCAACGTAACCGGGTCTTTGGCAAGTTCGCGAGCAGAGCAGATCGATGACCTTCCAGCTTCGCCTGATTCGCATCGACAGCGACATTGGATTCGTCAACCCGACTGATCGAAGGCTGATGGAATCGCTAAAATGCTGGGCCTTCGAGAACCAACATTGGACGACGAACCATGCCAAACCAATCCCCAGCGGTCGTAAATTTTGCGCCCGAACCTGGCAGTGTCGAAGTACGAGAGTTTGCCAAACCGACGATCGGCGATGACGACGTTTTGGTCGAAGTTGCCGCCGTTGGCGTGTGCGGGAGCGATTTGCACCAATGGACCGCCTCGCATAGTTGGCCGGTAAACTATCCCGTCGTGCTGGGACATGAGTTCGCTGGCACGATCGTTGAAACGGGCATCGAACGTTTCCGCCTGGAACGAAGGGGATCGGATCGCCAGCGAAACGGCGGCCGTGATCGATCAGGACAATCCGATGTCGCGACGCGGACGTTACAACCTTGATCCGACACGCAAAGGATTTGGATATGGTGTCGATGGTGCGATGACGCGTTTCGCTCGAGTTCCGGCTCGGTGTCTTGCATCGCGTGCCGGACAAGTTGTCCTTCGACCATGCTGCGCTAACCGAACCATGCTGCGTCGCGTACAACTCGGTTGTCGAAAATTCACGAATCCATCCTGGCGACCGTGTGCTTGTGATCGGTCCTGGAACGATCGGAATCCTGTGCGCGGCCATGGCCAAGTTGCGCGGCGGCGATGTCGCTGTCCTGGGACTTGAATCCGACGCGGCGCGTTTCGAAGTTGCCACGCGATACGGCTGCACAACGCTGACCGATGCAACAGCATGGGCGAACGAGCGAGATGGCTTGGGCGCAGACGTGATCATTGACGCGGCTGGCGTCTCGCCAACCATGAAGATTGCGATTGACCTGATCCGACCGGCCGGCTGGATCACCAAGGTTGGCTGGGGACCCAAACCCCTGGACTTCTCTATCGATCCGCTGGTGCAAAAGAATGTCACTCTGCAAGGCAGCTTCAGTCATCACTGGGCGATCTGGGAACGAGTCCTCGCACTGCTGACCAGTGGCCAATTGGATGTCGGGCCGATCATCGGCGGCACCTGGTCTCTGGAAAACTGGCATGAGGCATTTGAAACAATGCACAGCGGCCAAATCGTAAAATCGCTACTGAAACCGTCCCTTTAGAGACTCGCCAAAAGAACCCCTTCGATGCCGAAGCTCGCCGCTTTTCCAAAGCTCTACATGCAGGCCCTATGCAAAGACGGCACGATGAGTATCGCCCAGTGGGTCGACGCCGCAGCCGAGCTGCCGATCGATGGATTGGAATGGTATGCCGGATTTCTTGGAGATGCAGGACCGATCGAACTGGGACCAATTCAGAAGGCTTGTCGAATCGAAAGGGCTGACGATTCCGATGATGTGCTGTTCGCCCGACTTCACTCACCCGGACGCCGATTACCGTCGCGAGCAAATCGAGAAAGAAAATTTCTGGATCGATATGACCGCGGCGATGGGCGGCAATATTGCCGGGTCCTTTCGGGCCAACGGCGGCCCGAAGTCTCGCGAGCAGATGGCATCGCTATGGCGGCCGCAGTGCATTGATCAGTGCGCCACGCTATGCCGCAACGAAAGGCGTCACGCTGATCATCGAAAACCATTACAAGGACGACTTTTGGACGTATCCCGAGTTTGCGCAGAAGATGGATGTCTTTTGTGACTCTGGTCGATCGAGTCACCGCGGATAACTTTGGCGTCAACTACGATCCAAGCAACACGTACTTGGCCGGCGAAGACCCGCTGGAACTCCTGCGTCGAGTTTCATCGCGCGTCGTGACGATGCACGCCAGCGATCGATTTTCTGTTGGAGGGTACGATCGAAGACTTGCGCAATGAAGAACTGGGCGTCGAAGGCTATGCCAAGCGACTCAGTCACGGCGAAATCGGCAAAGGTCTAAACGACTATGACGCGATCTTCACCGAACTGAAGCGGGCCGGTTTCGATGACAACTGGATCAGCATCGAAGACGGCGTCGAAGGCATGGACCAAATGGCGCGCAGCGCCGATTTCTTGCAACGCAAGATTGCCGAGTACTGGAGCTAAGCGTAGCGCTCGCTGTGGTGCCAAACGACGAATCCCTGATCGCGAGTATCCCCACGCGCTGAACAGCAGTACGGAGAAGAAAAGATCGCCGGCAATCGTGTATCCAAAGAACGGGATGGCATTGGCATAACACAAGACCAATCCGCCAAAGGTCATCGAGTACCAGCCTCCTAGCCAGACGCCAAAGTTGCTGGTCACAAAGAAAATGGTCGATGCGGCTAACGACCCGGCCGGTAGACGCAGCTTGCTTTGGTTCCTACTGATCCAGCGACCAACCGGCACGGTCAACAAGACACCGGAGTAAACCATTGCCATGACCAATGGATTGTAAAACCCCTTGCCAGTGACTCCCAATACCTGACCGATCAGGTCGCCGCAGAACAATGCCGCCACCGGGACCAAGTAGGCGCGGCGGCCGGACAGAAAGCATCCGGCGAACAATCCCAACGCACCGATGCAGGCGACATTGGGAGGATGTGGCAGAAAGCGGCTGACAGCGACAAGTGCGATCAATACGTAGAACATGGCGGGCCAAAAGGTGGACAGGAGTACGGAGTCTCTACGCCACTGTTCTAATCGCAAACGGGTTGCTCGAAAAGGCCATCGCAACGACGACCTCGCGAGCTACGGCAAAATCGCGATTCCACCACTCATCCAAAGGACTTCGTTGATCACCGCTCGGCGCTCCCAGGGCGGCCTTTGCATCATGACAGGGGCACAAGACCCACTGCGGTAATAGCCCAATGTGTACTCGCACTCGCATGGTGCGTTTACGGCGGTCAAGTATGGCAACATCGGGAAAGTCGAAAGGAACCGGGCCATCGATGCGGCGGGCTGCAATTTCCCGAGACGACGTTGTCCATGCCGTTCCAACATTCGATCTTCGAAGTACAGCGGATAAGAAAATGTATTGGCCGCGGCCCACTGAGCCATCGTCCAATCCCAAGGTTGACCCCGTTCGCTCGCGCTCTCGGGAAGCGGGATCACGTTCGTCGGCTGATCACCACGGAAACTATCAGGCGTGCGACCGTTTCCGATCTGAGCTGTCGCGGTCGTGAGTGCGGTCAGAGCCGGCAGGCGAAATTGACCTCCAACAACTTCAGGAAACAGACTTGTTTCCGGAGTCCGACCGGGACCAGCCAACTCTTCCTCGGCCTCCAATTCATTTTCGGCAATCTGTCGGTTGGCGTCCTGATTGGATTCGTCAACCTGCGCGAGATGATAGGGAGTTTCGGTATCAAATTCTTCTACCAAGAAACCGAATTCAACTGCGCTGCAGGTCGTGACTGAAGCATGGCACAACAGTAGGCCGATCAGCGTCAACGATCGTGCAGCTTGGATTGCCAACTGTAGATTCCTTTTGACCATCGATTGAATTCCGTTTCATCGAGTGATGTTAGTCCAATGATAGGAATTCGACGTTTTAGCCACCCTGATCCGACTCGATTCCAGAATGCCGTCACAACTGTTAGAACGCGATCAAACGGAACCACGCCAATCGGGACTGCAGTTTCACGATCGGAAATCAACCAGCCGAAAGACTCGGTGGCATACGTTACACCATAGCTGGCGCACATTTTGGACATGGAAAATCATGAAACATCAACAGCCGATCGAACAACTTCCTGGTGCCTATCTCGTGGGAATGGCTTGGAAATGGCGACTTTTGATTGCGATCGCCTTTTTTGGACCGGCTATCTATTTCGGGATACAGCGAGAATATGTGTTGGCCGGCTTGGTCGGTGCCTCTGGGTTTTGTGCGTTTAGCGGTTTTCGAATGGGTGCCGCGGCAATCGTAACCTCGATCGTCGCTATCGCAGTTGCGGTGGCCTATGCTCCAGCCATCGGTTATCAACAAGAATGGCGGTTCACCGAATGGTTCGGCACAACTGGTTTGCTAAACCGCTTCGTCAGTATCGGTGCGATTGGACTTGGCATCACGTTGGTAACTACGTTGGTCGTGCTGATGATCACCGGTAGGACTTTTCGTCGCCACCCGTCGCTAGACAGACTAAACCGCTGGCTCGGCTTCTTGATCGGCGGTGTCGAAGGTGTCGTGGCAACGGCTTTCCTGTTGGGTGGCGTTTTGATTTTGGAACCAATCGAGCACGATCGCATTCACCAACAGGGGCCGAATGGCGCACGGTCAACGCGGGTGTCAGACTTGGTCCTGGTAACCGCAGAACACATTCACAACAGCAAGGTCGGTCCCTATCTGGAACAGTACAATCCGTTCATTCAGTTTCCCGAACTGAATAAAATCGAACAGGTTCAGAAGAGTGTTCAAGTCCTAAGCGATCCTCAAAAGATTGAACGCCTGATGCGCCACCCCGAAGTTCGTCAACTGCAGAATCGTCCAGAAGTCCGCACTGCAGTCCGCAAAGTGATGGACGATCCTGAGATTCGTACCGTGTTGCACTCTGGCACGCCAATGAATCGATCAATCGCGGTGATGCTGCTGAACCATCCCGCCATTTTGGAACTGGTGGATCAGCCAGGCTTCCTGGAAGTCGCGACCAAAGCGATTCGCAACACAACTTTGTTGCGCCCGTAGTGGTCATGGCTACTGATTGAAAAGGTTTAGGCGTTCCTTGTGCCCGTCCGAGCGGATGTCGATGGTCAACACACGATAGCCAATTCGACCGGGAAGGTTATGTACAATGCACCTTAGTAAATTGTGACCAAGGTGTATCATGCGAATCTTTTTGTTGCTGACATGTTCTTTGATTGGCCTGTCATGCCAAGTTGCATTCGGTCAAGCTGCGCTGCCCAATATCGTCTTCGTGCTGGCAGATGACATGGGGTATGGCGAAATTCATGCGTTGAATCCGCAGCGTGGCAAGATTCCAACCCCACATTTGGATCAACTGGTTGCGTCTGGCTTGAACTTTACCGACGCACATTCGGCATCCAGCGTCTGTACTCCGTCGCGCTACGCGTTGCTGACCGGTCGCTATTGTTGGCGAACCCATCTGCAACGAGGAGTCCTAACTGGCAACGACGATCCGCTAATGGAAGCCGACCGTCCAACCGTTCAAGGGATGCTGCAGCAACACGGTTATCACACCGCGGTGATCGGAAAGTGGCACCTGAACTACCGATACGAGGGTCAACACCGAAAGAACGAAAGGGCCGGAAAAGCGAAGGCACTATTGGTCGGTCCGGCCCCGGTTGGAACTCGGATTCTGGACGGACCGACGACCCGCGGATTCGACACCTATTTTGGTTTCCATCACTCGCGAGAAATGAGCAGCCTGTGTGACGGTGACCGGATCATTGAAGAAATTCCAGTGGTTGACATGTTGCCGCGCTTGACCAAGCGTGCCGTCGATTACATCGACAAACAATCGAAACAGGATCGCCCCTTCTTTTTGTACTTGGCTCTAAATTCCCCCCATACACCAATCGTCCCCAGTCCGGAGTGGATCGGCAAAAGTAGACTCGGAAAGTATGGAGACTTTGTAATGCAAACCGATGCGACCGTGGGCAAAGTCGTGGAAGCGATTGATCGAAGTGGACAAGCAGAAAATACTCTTGTCATCTTCAGCAGTGACAACGGAACCAGCAAAGCCGCCGATATCGAAAATCTGCAGCAGCAGGGACACTACCCGAGCGGCAATTTCCGAGGTTCCAAAGCTGACTTATGGGAGGGCGGACATCGAGTGCCGCTGATTGTTCGTTGGCCGGGCGGGGGCGTGAAGCCGGGTACCAAGAACAGCTCACTGGTTTGTCTATCCGACTTTTACGCGACGATAGCCGACTTGGTGGGAACTGCCGTCGCTCCGGAGGCAGCGGTAGATAGCTTCAGTTTTTTGCCGGCGCTCTCCGGACAACCGATTCGACGGCCTCGCATCAGCGCCGTTCATCATTCAATCAGTGGCCATTTCGCTGTCCGCCACGGACGATGGAAACTGAACCTGGCTCGAGGTTCGGGTGGTTGGTCATCACCAAACGAACAAGAAGCGAAAAGGTTGGGCTTCCCAGCGGAGCAGATCTACGACATCAATGCTGATCCGGCCGAGACGGAAAACTTAATTGGTATCGAAGCTAAGATCCGAGACAGACTTGTCACGGCACTGACAGAGATCGTCAATCGCGGTCGCAGCACTCCAGGGGCCGACCAAGCGAACGCGGTGCCTGTCAACATCCGTAAATCGAAGTAAGTGCCAACACCATTACCGAAAAATCGTTTGGGACTCGTTTTGATTAGCAATCGATGAGCGGTTGAGTCATTCGCAGACCGAAATGCCGTCGAATGCTAAAACCGGTAAGCCGTGGCCGGACAAGCAGTGGAAGTATTCGCGTTGCAATCAAGCTCAACGCTTGCCCGGCCTGCGGCCGTTACTGATGAGGCTCGCTAGCAATTGCTAGGGATGAGTCGTCCATCGACATTGCCACCGGTGCTGATCCACCATCGGCAACTTCATGACGGTCCAACTCGCCACGCACGATCCTGACTTCGCGCGGGGCATCGATCCCAATTGCGACCCGATTTCCTGAAATCCGGTTGATTGTCAAAACGATATCATCACCGATTAAAAGTTGTTCGCCCTGTTTGCGACTGAGAACTAACATTTTTTTGCGTCCCTGAGTTAAAAGTGTTTGTCGGTTTCTAGCTCGATGTAGAGCAACGGCCATACCAAATCTCCTGCTCTTCAACTCGCTCCGGCAAAACCGAACCCAAACTTGATGCTTTTTCACGGTTTCAACGTTGAATCCGTGATATTTCAAAATGGATTGATTTTGTTGGTGCGGACAGTTGCTTTCTTTGAGATGGAAAGACTGTGTGCATCCGTCTGCGAAATGAACCGGGGATCTCGATTTGAGATCGCCCCGTTCTTTTCGCTGACAACAGAACTATCGCACCGCCCTTTGACACGTCTGGTCAAACGGACCCGAGCTGTCACAGATGTGCGGAAATCTTTTTGCTATCGGGACTTCGGATCACACCTCTTTCCGTGATAATCGCCGCTATCAATTCGGCGGGAGTAACATCGAAGGCCGGATTCATAACCTGGGCAGCGGCCGGCACGATCGGCGTACCGTGAGGACTGGCGACCTCTTCGCGATCGCGCTGTTCAATCGGAATCAGATCGCCGCTGGCAAGATCCAAATCAAATGTGCTGGAGGGAGCGGCTACATAGAACGGGACTTTGTGATAGTCCGCCAAGACGGCTAGTGAGTAGGTTCCGATTTTATTTGCAACGTCTCCATTGGCGGCGATTCGATCGGCACCGACGATCACCGCATCGATCGTCGCCGTTTTCAACAGGCTACCGGCCATTGAATCCGTGAGCACGGTTACAGGCACGCCCGCCTGCGTCAATTCCCAGGCCGTCAACCTGGCACCCTGCCAAAGTGGTCGGGTCTCGTCGGCAAAAACTTCGATCGGCTGACCCTCGCGGTGCAAGTGATAGATGGGGGCCAATGCGGTACCCCAGACGGAAGTCGCTAAACCACCCGCATTGCAATGCGTCATCACGCGACGAGCATCGCGCAGTAGATTGGCGCCGTGTCGCCCGATGTCATGACACATCTGTCGATCTTCACGGTGAATGGTCACCGCTTCCTCGAGTAGTGCTTGCGGAAGATCTGCGTCCGCGTCGATCGCATCGACAATCGCTCTCATTCGGTCGAGCGCCCAAAACAGATTGACAGCTGTCGGTTGACTGGAAGCCAAGTATTCGATCGCCTCCAGGTAGCTACCGCGATCTGGTTGATCCGCTGGACTCGCCAAGCATACACCGTAAGCAGCGGCGATGCCGATTGCGGGTGCTCCGCGGACAACCAATCGCCGAATCGCATCCCATACCTGTGAGACGTTCTGACATTCCAACGTTACCAGCTCGCCGGGCAATCGGGTCTGATCGATCAAAACGAGCTTTTGATCCACAAACGCCATGGTTTCGGGTAGGTAAGTCGCCGTCATAAGTTTCTCGATAAGGTGGTAGCTGGCCCCATCTCTGCTATTCTTTTTGCGGGCGCAGCACCAAATTCTACTGGTTTTCAATCCTCCTGTTTTAAGTTTGAGTAAAGGTTTTATGAGTCAGCCTGTATGTCGCTGGGGATTTCTGGGCACCGCCAACATCAGCCGCAAGAACTGGAAAGCGGTTCGCCTGAGTGGAAACGGAACCGTGTCGGCGGTCGCAAGTCGAACGGTTCCGTAAGGCGCAAAAATTTATCGACGAGTGCGCTGATGAGTGTCCCATGCACGGAAAGGTAGAACCACTTGGGTCCTACGCTGACTTGATCGCCAGACCGAACGTTGACGTTGTCTACATTCCGATCCCAACCGGTATCCGCAAGGAGTGGGTGATCAAAGCTGCCGAGGCAGGAAAGCACGTGTTGTGTGAAAAACCGATTGCCAACAACGCGGAAGATGGACAACAGATGATCGATGCCTGTGCCGCAAACGGTGTCCAATTCATGGACGGTGTAATGTTCGATCACAGCCGTTGACTTGCCGAACTTTGCCGAATCTTAAAGGAAGAACAGACGATCGGAAAACTGCGCCGCGTCAACACTCAGTTTTGCTTCTCCGGAGATGCGGAATTCCAAACCTCCAACATTCGCACCAACTCTCTGCTGGAACCGCATGGTTGCCTGGGGGACGTCGGCTGGTACTGCATCCGATTTACGCTGTGGGCAGCTGGTTTGCGCGAACCCACTCACGTCACAGCTAGAACCATCACTACGCTACAAGGCAAGGATTCCGTAGGTGAAGTACCTGGCGAGTTTTCGGCTGAATTGCAATTTGACGATGGACTATCAGCAACATTCTACTGCTCATTCCTGACCGAAAACCAACAGACAGCAATCATGTCGGGTGATAAAGGCTACATCACCGTCGACGATTTCGTGCTGCCGTTTTACGATGCCGAAGCCAAATGGTCACATCACAATCACGTCTTGGAAATTGACAACTGCCGTTGGAATTTCGGCCGACACACTCGTCCTCAGGCGATTGCCGAGTATCCGGGTGGCGAACCGAATGCGCAAGAAGTCAACATGGTGCGGCGGATGGCCGAGTGTGCCCTCTCCGGCACGCTTGACCCGTTGTACCCGGAGCTAAGCATCAAGACGCAAAGGATCCTGGACGCATGCCGGCGAAGTGACGCTGCTGGTGGTGTGAAGACCTCGCTGGCCTAACCCGCCCATCGGCCAAGCTGGAAAGAATGCTTTCGATCGACCCACAAAAGGTCCGTACTCGACGCAGCGGATTCGCCGTACAAGGTTCGCCACAGCGGATTCGCCGCACAAGGTTCGACATACGCCATCCGAGGCATCGGGTCGTAAATGTCGCGGCATTTAGAATTGGGGTCTGTGCCTGATTTGCCGTGATCCCCCGTACGAAGTGTGCGGATCGTCACGATAAAGATTGAAGAATTTGCGGTATTCCGTCACCCAATGATGCATAATGATTGGCGTCCTAATTTGGATCATTTTCGATAACCAGACGTCTCGTTAGTGCGACATATCGCAGGGGAGGCTGAAAATCATGGGTTTTGAGCCATCGCTCGATTCAACCAACGAAACGAAAGTTGGTGTTCGCGCCGATCATGAGACCAATCGCCTATCACAAGGCGGTCAGCCAGCCCCTTGGAAAATAGGCGATCGGCTGAACGACTTTCGACTTGAATGTTTGCTCGGCAGTGGCTCAAGCGGAGTTGTGTATCGAGCGGTTGACCTGAAAGATGGCGACAGGCGATGGGCATTGAAACTGCTGCGGCCCGATTCCTCCGAAGATCTGCTGCGGAACAAACTTGGGTTCCGCAAGATGATGGCCGTGCAGCATCCCAACTTGGTGCAAGTCGACCGGATTCACCAACTAGGTTCGTACGTGGCCTTGTCGATGGAGGAAGTAGATGGCCTGACCTTCAATAAAGCGAGTCTGCAACTGCAGCGAGTGGATCCCTCGGTTGCCTATGGCCAACTATTATCATTGTTGAAGCAATTTGCTTCCGGACTGGCGGCCATGCACCATCGTGGCTTGGTTCACCGTGACATCAAACCGGCGAACCTGATGGTTGGCCCCGACGGGGTCGCGAAGATCATTGACTACGGATTGGTTGATCACTTCCAACTCGAGGCTGTTGATTGCAAGCCTCGCGGCTTTTTTCTGGGGACGCCGCGATACGTGGCGCCAGAGGTTTACTGGAGCCAGCGATACCTTCCCTCCGGCGACATTTTTGGATTGGGAATTGTGTTCCTGGAAACTCTTCTTTCAATCCAGAATAGCGAAGGTGAAAGTTGGAGCGAGCTGACGCGAAGCACAGAGGACCAACGCGAAGGCTGCCAATGGATCAGCGATGCCGTGGAAGACCTGCAAGATACGGTACCGGCCGTCATCCGCGAAACGTGTCAGCAGATGCTGTCGCGTCATCCGGCCGATCGACCGACGGCGCTCGAGTTGTCTCGAGTCGGCCACAAGGAATCTACGCGAGTCGATTTCCCGATCGCCGACAATCTCATTGGTCGCACCAAAGAGTTGGAGCAGTGCAAGAGATGGGCCGATCAGATCTTTTCCGGTACGACTGGGCGTTTGCATATCAGCGGGCCTTTGGGAATTGGGAAGAGTCGTCTAGTCGAAGAGCTAATTCAGTACATTGAGTCGAAGAAATGGGGACAGATTTTTTCCGCCCAGTGCCGGATGCGCGAAGATCTGCCGCTGCAAGCACTTGATCAGATTTGCGATGCCATCGCGGCGCAGGTACATGCAAGGGGATCGTGAACCATTGGAACTCGATCCGGTCAGCGCCACCATTCTCAAGAGCAGTTTCCCAGTAATGAGCAACGTGCTCCATGCTAGACTGGATCTGCCGTCGTTCGAATCGGTATCCATCAAGGCCGATGCACTGGAGGCAGCGGCACGATTTACTGAGCAACTCCGTTTGGTAGGTCCGCTATTTCTGGTGGTCAACGACGTGCAATGGGCGGGTGTTGGCAGTCGGAGCACTCTCGACCATCTATCGAGGGCGAACGGCAGCGAGGGGCTCGGAATCATCACGGTTTCCTGTGAACCCGAAATTCCGCGAATCCGCGTTGAGAATACAATCGAACTCAACCCTCTCGGCGAGAATGAGTCGGTCGAATTATTGTCAGCTGCGGCACAGCGATGGAACATTCAACTTTCCGATTCGGCGCTCCGCAAACTAGCGCTAGCCGCTGATGGTAATCCATGTCGAATCCAGGAACTGGCGAATGAGTTTTGCTCTTCGGGAGCGTTTGATGGCGATTCTAGAGCTGCCGAGCTAGTCGCACTTGAATCGATTGATCCCCTGTGGGAGCGCCGCGCAGGGAGGCTGAGTCAAGATGCGAAGCGGGTGCTGCCGTTCGTCGTGACCGGCAGCGGTCGAATGACAACCGCACAACTTGGTGAATTGACAGGGCTCGGTGATTCAATCGACGCCGCCGTTTCCGAGTTGGTCCAACAACGATTGATCAATGACGAAGCAACCGGCGGCGAGTGCATTCAGATGGTTCATGATCTCGTCACCGAGGAAATGACGCGCTCGCTGTCAAATCAATCACGGCAGAATGCGCATTCGGCCTGGGCCTGCCACTTGCTGCGGAACGAAAACGCCTACCGCGATGCCGGCAGAATTGCCAGCCACTTTTTCGCGGCTGGTCAGCCCGGAAAAGCCTTGTCGCATGCGATCCTGGCAGCGGAAGACGCGGAACAGCGGGCCGCTATGCATCAGGCCGCCGAATGGTACAAACGAATTGCAATCCATATCGCCGGCGCAGAGAAGATCAATTATCTGCGCAAAGCCGCCCGCTGTTTTCGGGAAGCTGAATACCCAATCGAGGCTGCCGCCTGCTATCAAGAGTTAGCGGATCGGCTTGACGGCGACGAACGTTTTGAAAATCAATTGATGGCGGTTTCCCTCTTGATTCGGGGCGGCCGATTTGGCGAAGTCCGCTCCCAATTGGGTGATTTGGCAAACAGTGTCGGGCTGCCGACACCGAAGCCAGCTCGATTAGCAACGGTGGCGATCATTGCGCGGAAAATCCAATTGGCAATTCAGGGCCGAGGAGCACTGCTAGCCAAACTAACCGCGGAAATCGCCTACCCCAAAGTTGAACCGGTTTCGCTGGATCAGCGAACCCGACAACAGTTGGAGCTTTGCTTCACGACTGTTCGTCCATTGTCGTTTTTTGACAATCTCTATGCTGCCGAACTCAGTATGGTCGGCACGATGCTACTTATTAAACATCCAGATACAAAATTCCGTTTTCATGCTGCTATCGGCGAAGCAGTCTTCGCCTGCTACGACAAAGGCCGAAACCGCTTGACCGGTGAACGTCAACTGAAACACCTGAACACACTTGCAGATCAGTTCGGAAGCTCACGATCCAGTGGCGACGTTGCAGCGGCAGTCTCAATCTCGCATGGACTTGCCGGCCGCTGGTGCGAAGTACCAGCCCCATTCCAACAAAGCGTCTCTTATTACAAAGAAGCAACTGACCCCTGTTGGTTTGAAATTTCACATACAAGCTGGCTTCATTTATGGGCAATGTGGCATCTTGGGCAATGGGGCGAACTGCGCAGTACAAGCCTGGAACTTTACAACGATGGCGTCCGACGAAATGATGCGTTTCAGCAGTTCGTTGCCTGTAGCGGATACGCGGCTGCCGCCTGGTTGGTCTTCGATGAGGATGATCAGTTGACGCAGATCCAGAATGCCAATTCGATGACCGTGGTTCAGTGGGAACAATACCAAGTGGCCAACTTTTTCGCTTGGGCGGGACAAGCATTGCGTCAGCTGTACCAAGGCCGATACGACGAGGCGTGGGAAGGCTACCAACGCGTCAAGGCCGAAACACACAGGAAGCCAATTTCGTCCCTGCAATTTGCCCGCATCTTGCAAAAGCAATTGGGGGCACTGATTGCACTTCATCAACTAAACGGGCGGTACTCGGAACAACAAGTGTTGCGTGCAAGCCTAATCGTTGACCAACTGCGCCGTGAAGCAATCCCCTACGCGACCATGTTGGCGAACCTATACGGAGGTCTGATGACACAAAAGCTTTCGCAAGTCGATCAAGGGACGGCCGGTTCACTTAAAGCAACCAGCTTGCTGGCGACAGCTCGGGATCAGGCAAAGGAACAGCAATTGAAACCATTCCAGTTGGCTGCCACAGACGCCCTGCACGCTGTCGAAACAGGTGCGCCGTCAAATCAGTTGGCTGTAGACATGAAACGCGGCGGTGTGTCGGAGCCACTGAAATTCCAGCGTCTGTTTACGGTTGCCTTCAGTCGCTGAGTTAGCGGATGATCGCGCCCGTCATTGCTTCGGCAATCTGATCGGCAGCAACCGATTCGATGGGGATTCCGGTGACTGCCTCGGCACGCGTCAATAGCGCTTCCCCTGATGCGCTTGGCTCGGCGATCGGTTCAGGCCAGTAGGTCGCGATCAATTCCGTTGTTTCCATCACGACTTTGTTGCCGCTGGCAACCATTTTCGCCCACTGCGCCCCAATCTTGCTGGGATTGGTCAATCGTCGAACTGACGACTGAGGTTGGGAAAACTCATCGACAGCCGAAGCCAATGCTTCGATGCAGCTATCGATCATCCAGCGATCAACGGGCTCCGGGATCGGCTTTCGGGCGACGGGAACGAACACTTGATCAAACTCGGTCCACATCGGGGTCGGGTTCCACTGGGCAGCGCGACTGCGTACACAGAATGGTTGCGTAGAAATTGGAAAGACACTGCGAAGCCGCAAGTCGGCGGCGGACATGTCATACGAAATGTAGGGTTCGTTGATCGTAAAAATCATGGGCGCTGAACCGATCAAGTTGTCGATTGGGGTGACGACGATACCAGTGCCTGGAAAATCGATGGAGTCAACAGCCTGGTCCGAAAGAGACAAGACGCTGGGCCCGTATGATTCAACGTCAATGGGCTCCATCTCCGCGATCGCCTGGATTGCATCCTCCGTCTCGACCCGTTGCACAGATTCCGCGTAGTCTACGGCTGAATCCCACCACTGATCCAAGATGCGGACCATCGTGATCGATTCGTCCGTGGCGGCCCCCACCATCGCAAATGGTTCGATAATTTTGTGTAGCGCGACACCGGTGTATGCTCCGACCGCGGTCGCTAGTGTTGCGACCCCGTGCTCAAGGATTGTCTTTGCTTTCAGCTTCTCGGGTTCGGTTTGCTCATCGACCCAGCCACAAAGCTCATCGTTGTAATTACACGTCGTCGTGTACTCATCGGCCGTCGCGCAGTTTGCGGTGATCATCAACACAACTGAGAGACTGACAACAATGCGACCAAGTGACTGGCACAGCATTTGAATAAATCGCACGTTCATCGTACGTTGAGCTCCTGTTTCCGATTCTCAAACGCATCCTAAATATCAGCCAATGGCCGGCGATGAGAGAACGAGGGGGGGTCCACAGTTTGCGGTGGGATTCTTCACAATACCCGCATCCTTGCTAAGGTGAAACGAATGCGGGAACATGAACGCTATCGGCGAGTTGCCCGATCGAGCTTGCTATTGGTCTGACGAAAGATATAGCGAATTTCAGTAATCGGTCGGGTTGTGCCGAATTTGTGAATCAAGCTACGAGTCGAGCTGTTGAGGCGGTTCGAGGACACGCAACAAGAATTCCATCGAGCGATGAAAGATGCCCGGGCATGTGCTCTCGCGCGGTCCGGCGACGTTCAACGTCCGGGGCCGCCGATCGCTAAGCCAAGAACGCGGCAATCGACATTGCTGGCGTCGATCTTGACGGAAAGCTGAGGTTTGCCGAGACGCCGACAGATTCGCTGTGTCAACAGCGTCCCTCCTTTTAATCGCCCTTCGTACAAGATCAGGGTCGCATCACTATCGATTACATTCTGTTCGGTGCGGACCGGGTACTCGTGGGAATCAGTCTCGCGAAGTTCGTAGCGACTCGGAATGGACCCGTCTTCCGAAAGTCGGCCCGCGGGGCACCAGCCGCCATGGGCGATCCCAATCGCGATGGCGACATCCAAAGCCGCTCGATCGACACCCGTTTGGCCACCCGAAACGATTGTCGTCGGCACAAACGCTTCCGCTAAATTGCGACGATTCCTATTCACGATTGCTCGATGTCATTGATTCCAAATGCATCACGTACACGCTGCCAAACAAGATCGTCGTCAGCGATCTGACGCCGAAACGGCCGCCAAGATTCAGGTGGCGGGGCAGCAAACCAAATCGGCAGCCGCCGGGTTGGATGTTCAATTTGAAGTCGCCAGCTGTGCAGGGCAACCCCCGCATCGAATTGGCGTCGCGACCCATACTTTCGATCGCCCACCACAGGATGCCCCCGATCAGAAAACTGAACGCGGATTTGGTGCTTGCGTCCGGTCAGAAGCTGAACAGCAATAATGGAATGGTTGGCCCCATGTGCAACGGTCGTGTATCGCAATTTTGCCTCTTTGGCCCCAGCGGTTGTACTGTCAACCATGCGCATTCGTCTCGCCCGATCGTCTTTGCGAAGCCAATCCGTCCATATTGTCTGGTGTTGGTCCAACTGGCCTTCCACAACCGCCAGATAGATTTTGCAAACTCCCTGGGACCTTGAAGCAAACTGTTGGGACAATCGCGAGGCCGCTTTGCTGGTTCGAGCAAACACCAAGACCCCTGACGTCATCGTATCCAAGCGACTGACGACTCCGACGAAAGCCTTGCCAGGTTTGTTGTAAGTTCGCTTGAGATAGTCTGCGGCCAGCGAATGCATGGTTGGCCCAGATTCGGCACCCATCGTTGCGATTCCCGCAGGCTTGTTGACGACCAACAAGTGATTGTCTTCGTACAGAAGATTTAGAGTCGTCATTTGAACCTGGCAACGATGGCATTCATCAACGGCGGCGACAATCGATCGGCGTAAACCAGCAGTTTACCGCCCGCCGAACAAATGACCTCACTGCGACGCGACCGAATCGCAGCCACTGCCGTCCGGGCAACTCGTTCGGCGGTCCAGCTACCCATGCTTTTTGATCGCTGTGACGAATCAGTATCGACTAGCGCTTCAAAGAACTCGCTTTCCGTCGTGCTGGGGCTGATCAATGTGACTTGAATATGCATCCTCTGCCAATTCGGCTCGCAAGGCATCGCTCCAACCGTGCAAGGCAAACTTGCTGGCACAGTACTCGCTCTTGTTGGGGACCGCCCGATGACCAAGTACGCTGCTGATGTTACAGATGACGGACGCGCGACCGCGACGAAGCGATGGCAGCAGCGACCGAGTCAATTCGACGGGTGCGAAGAAATTGACTTCCATAACGGATCGCATTCGATCCGCCGATGCATCAGCAAACGGGCCGATCGCACCGACTCCCGCATTGTTGACCAGCAGATCGACCTGTCCCTGACGGATCTCGTTGGCCGCATCAACAATCGCGCCCACGGACCAATGGATCGGTCACATCGCCGACAACCGGAATCAGCTTAGCGCCAAGTTGCTGGGCCAGTTGGTCAAGTCGCGTTTCACGACGTCCTGTAGCAACCACCGTCGAACCGAGTTCAACCAGTTGCGTTGCCAAACAGCGGCCGATTCCACTTGTGGCACCGGTAACGATGGCAACTGCATCCCTGGGCTCCCATCGCATGCTACGCTACTTCGCTCGACGCTTTGCTGGTCGGCAACTCCGTATCCGTAATCGGTGCGGTGATTGGATCCTGTTGCAAATGACCTGCTGGCCGAACGGCCATGGCCGACGTTCGACTGGGCCCATCGCGCCGATGCGGCATGCGAACATGGACTGTGAACCGGTTCCTCACCGTACTCGCGCGAGAGCACTTCGCCTTTTGCCGACAGATAGGCCAACAGCTTGCCATCGGCGGGATCGACATCGACTTCGATGTCCAAGAATTCGCGACCGAGCGCCTCGCCGACCGCTTCGACCAAAGCTGACAAGCCTTTGTTGCTGCGAGCGCTGACCGGAATCGCATTTGGATAGCGATCCAACACGCGATTCAACACGGCCGGGTTGCGGATCGCATCGATCTTGTTCAGGACCAAAATCGTGTCTTTTTCTTCGATCCCTAGTTCGGTCAGCACGCTGTAGACAGCACTGATTTGATCGAACACCGCTGGGCTGCTGGCGTCGGCAACGTGCATCAACAGATCAGCCTGGCGGGTTTCTTCCAGCGTCGACTTAAAACTGGCGACCAACGAGTGCGGCAGGTCGCGAATGAATCCAACGGTATCGCTTAACAACACGGTTCCCCAGCCTGGCAGTTGCCAGCGGCGAGTGCGAGTATCCAACGTCGCAAACAGTTTGTCTTCGGCTAGCACGTCGGCTTCGGTCAACGCGTTCATCAACGTGCTTTTGCCGGCGTTGGTGTATCCGACCAGCGAAACGGTCGGCGCTTCTTTTCGTGCGCTGACCTGCTGCTCGCGTCGCTTTTCGACTTTCGCAAGTTCTTGTTTCAGATCGTGAATTCGTTTTTGAGCCAACCGGCGGTCAACTTCCAGTTGTTTTTCACCCGGGCCGCGCATCCCCACGCCCATCGCTTGACGCGACAGGTGAGTCCACATGCGTTTTAGTCGCGGCAGCGAGTATTCCAGTTGAGCCAGCTCGATTGCCAATCGCGATTCATGAGTCCGCGCGCCGGCGGCAAAGATATCCAGGATCAACTCGGTTCGATCCAGCACTTTGGCATTCGTCGCTTTTTCCAAGTTGCGGGACTTGGGCGGGCGACAGATCGTTGTCAAAGATCACCACGTCCGCATCATGCCGCTCGACCATCAACCGCAGCTCTTCGACCTTTCCTTTGCCAAGATAAGTGGAATGGTCAGGAGTCGCCCTTCGTTGGACCAGTTCGTCGACAACCTCAGTTCCGGCGGTGGTTGCCAAACCATAAAGTTCCTCCAGCGGATCGTCGCCAGTTTTTTGATTGGGCAAGATCAGCCGTGCCAAGATGCTACGCTCCGGCGAATCATCGTGGACTTTGTGTGGTTCACGCACGGTGGGGTGGGGGCCTCCTGGGCAATGGGATCGGTTCTTTGAATCCGCCAGCTCATTATAGTCTCTGGAGTTCATTCCCAAACCTCTTTTTCGATGGGCGTTTTGCTTGTTTCGCGCGATCCGACCCGCGCTGGGACGATGGCCAAGTCAAATCATTTGGTCGAGAGCTGACCAGACGTGTCACAAGGTCAGCGAAGAATCATCACAGTTCGAACCAACGGTGGTTCGACAGAAATTTGATCCTCCGCATCTTGAAAGAATTTCGATGACCCAGTTGCTGCTCTTTGACACACCGGCCAACGAATCGTTCGCGCCTGTGACACCATCGATTGAGCCGACCGCGTTAGCCGCAGACCGCAGAGAATCCGTCAGAGCTCCAGCAAGATCCGCCTCTCCAGCAAGACCCACTGCAAGTGCGGATGGTTCACACCAGCGAGGACTGAACCACATGGGCGATTTGGCTCGATTGGTTTTGCTGCGATACGACCTGGTCGCCCAGCGGCGGGCGAAACGGCTAGCAAAAGAAGCGGCAGCAAATGTTTGATCGTTGGCCGAAGAAGCCTGGCGATCAGTCGGTAGCGGTTGGTTCGAGCGACTTTCCAGCAGCTTTGGCCGACTCTGGCTGCTTGGATGCTTGTTTCGCTGCAGCCTCTTTTCGCTTTCGATGGCTGCGGAGCATCGATGCGGTCATCAATGCACCGAACAGAAATCCAATGATCGTGGTCGCGATCAGCAGCATCGATAGTGGCGTCGATCGTTGCAGCCACAACAGCTTGACCGTCACCTCCTGATTGTTTTGCAGCATGGCCGCCAACATCAGGGCGATTGCTAGGATCAAAAAGAACCAGCGAATTTTTTGCATCTCGTCTGCCCAGATGTCCGAAGAAGATACTGTACACAAGTCCATTGCATTGATAGCATAGCCAATGGTTTGGCTTATTCAACTTTAGTCCATGGCGGACGATTCGTCTGCCGCCTAGGTCGCTCTGACAGGAACCGTCATGGCCATCCAGCAAACGTTTGAATTCTTGACGCACGACGAGTCAACTCTCCCGCCAGGAGAGGGCGGGCAGGGCAATGGCCGGCAGAGGGTGGCAGCGGATTCAATTTCGGCTACCGAAAAAACCTCTCGTAGGCTTAGCGCCGGAGCTCGCCCACGAGCGGCAAAGGTGGCCAAGGAAAAAAGGGGCGACGAGGGTGTCAGCACCACCTCGGCGCTAGATCAACTGCGTGCCCAAATTGGTTGCATCAACACAGCTGACAGATCACCAGGATCAGCGGGCAGCGAACGAGAGCTGTTGTTGACTGGTTCAACGGCAATGGACGGCCTGTTGCCTGGTCGTGGTTTGCGAATCGATGCGATCACCGAATGGGTCGCCGAAGCAGACGGATGCGGCGCCGCTGCATTGTCGATGATCACCGCGGCGAATCGCTTGCGACAAATCGCTGGCCCTTTCGTTGTTGTTTGTCCGCCAGACCAGTTTTATCCGCCCGCAGCAGTTGCCTTGGGAATCCCAGCCAATCGCATCATCTGGGTTCGACCAACTTGCCATGCCGATAGCGTTTGGGCGATTGATCAAGCGTTGCGTTCCAAAGCAACTGCTGTGCTATGGGCACCGATCGGTGCGCGTTTGGACGATCGCGACGCCAGACGTTTTCAGTTGGCTGCGGAAATTGGCAGCACTCCAGGACTGCTCCTTCGCCCCGCCGCTGTCCGCCGGCGTCCTACTTTTGCAGACATCCGGTTCCATATCAGCAACAAAGTTCAGAACCCAAGCATCGAATCAACCGCGAAAGAATCAACCCGCGCCATGCGAGTGACGCTGGATCGATGTCGAGGCGGTCAGCTTGATCGCAGCGTCGTAGTCCACATCACTGACACAGCGAACATCCAGGAGGTTGTCATGACACCATTCACTAGGCACCAAGATGAATCGACACCTTTGCATCTGGCTTCCCAATTGGCCGACCCACAACGAACCAAGCAAACCGGCCGGCGACGACGCGCTTGAATCGATCGCCCGACAGGTTCAACAACAGATTTGTCCGCTGGTCGCGATCGAAACGTTGGACAAGAAACCGTGGGCTGGTCAGCCACAACATCGATGCGAGTCGCTGTTGTGCGAGATCACTGGAGTCACGCATCTATTCGGTGACGAAGCAGGCTTGCTACAGGCGGTTGATAAGCTGCTGGCATCGCGAAAGATCATCGGAACAATGGCAATCGCCGATTCGGTGGGTGCTGCTTGGGCGGTGGCGCACTATGCAAATTCGGGAGGGCGAGGCTCCGCCCGAGCCAAAGATTTTGGTGCGGCAGGAGCCTTACCCGCCCACATCATCCCCCCTGGCGAAACTCGCCAAGCAATCGAAACATTGCCAGTTGAATCGTTACGAATTGGGGAAGAAACCGTGGCAACTCTGTCACGACTGGGCGTTCATTTCATTGGCCAACTGTTGCGTTTACCCCGTGCCGGTCTGGCGCCCCGGCTAGGCAAATCGCTGGTTCGCCGGATCGAACAAGCACTTGGCGAAGTTGACGAACCGATTGCTGTCTACCGTCGCCAGCCAAGCACACGGCTTCGCATCGACTGGAGTATGCGACCAGTGACCAAGCAATCCTTGGCGACCGAATCGAGCGATTGGTCAAAGAGGTCAGGGCGGGGCTGGCAACTTGTCATCGTGGGGCACTACGAATGACTTGTTGCCTGAGCTTTTCAGCCCACCCGCCACTGACCTTTGAAATTGGCCTCTTTACGCCGACGATCGACGTCGATCATCTGCTTGGGTTGATCATCAACAGAATCGAATCAACGAAACTACCCTCTCCCGTCCAAATGCTAGTTCTTTCTGCGCCACTAACGGCTCCTCTTCGGACTGCTCAAACCTCCCTGTTTGACTCGCGATCGGAGGAGAAATTTTTCAACCCAGAAGTTTTCTAACCGGAAATCAGCCGCTTGGTTGACTCACTCAGCGGTCGCCTGGGATGCGACGCGGTGGTCGGTATCAAAATCAAAGACAATCCTTTACCTGAAAAAGCCTTCTCTGTGACAGCATTAGCTGGCAATGATCGGTCTGGGACTGGCCGACCACCGGTTCGATCCGACAAGCGAGTTCAAAGTTGCTCATTTTTTTCTGATTCTTCGGGCTCTCCTTCACCTGCTGACGCTATGCGTCGTCCACTTTCGTTGTTGTCTCCGCCGATCCCGATCGCAGTAGCAAACAAACAGGGATCATTTTGTTTCACGGTCGATTCAGCCGACCTTCCAAAACGCATACGAATTGGCGGAAAGGTCAATTCCGTCGTCCGTTATTGGGGCACAGAGCGGATAGAAACATCATGGTGGAATGGAACGTCGATCCGTCGAGACTACTACCGAATCGAAACGGATTCTGGACGTTGGTGGTGGATCTTCCGAAATCTTACCTCCAAAACAAATGGCTATCGCTGGATGTTGCATGGGCGATTCAATTAACCCCACTAAACCTTCAATTAAAGCCAACAAACCAAGCGGGTAGATTGCCGCTCAGCAACTACGCGACAGACCGCTTTCAGTCCCGCATCTTTTTTGCGGCCGTTTGAAAAAAACCGCTAACGGAAACTTATCGATGTGCAGCAACACTGCGGCGAAAACCTAACGAAAAGCCCTCTTACTTGGTCGCGATCAAGGCATCCAACTCTTGCTTGAGTCGCGGCAAAATTTCGTCGTAGCCAAAAGCCCCAAGAGCTTCGGTCCCCCGCTTCAGATTTACCTTTGCCGGACCGCACCAAAGTCCCAGGTCGGCATCATCCGTTTCACCCGGTCCGTTCACTCGGCAACCCATCACCGCAATGGTGATCTCGTAGTCTTTGGCGTACTCGGTCATCTCCTTGACTTGTTGCGCCAAGTCAATGAAGGCTTCGTTTTCAACACGCGAACAACTTGGGCAACTGATAATGTTCAGACTCTTGTCGTCAAATTTGACAACACTGCGAACCCGTCCGGCGTAAATGTCTTGGATAATTTCCAGGCCAGCATCGATTTCTTCTGGCTTTCGGTCATTGGGAAGCGTCAATGAAACTGCGCACCGTATCGCCAATCCCGTGGCCAATCAGTTGCTCAAAGGCAATTCGAGTTTTGATCACTCCGTCCGGGGGCATGCCAGCCTCGGTGACACCTAGGTGCAGTGGGACATCGGGGCGCTGTTCAGAAAATCGTCGATTCACCTCCACAACTTTTGACGGATCACTATCCTTCAAGGAAACGACGTAGCGATGAAACCCGAGCGAATCAACGAATTCACAATGCTCAAGCGCGCTTTCCAACATCGGGGTGATCGAATCGTCCGCGTCGTACATTTCCTTCTTTGCAGGATCGACGCTGCCGCAGTTCACACCGATTCGAACGGCACAATCGTGGCTGGCCGCCTGATCGATGATAAACCGCACTTTGTCCTGCCATGGCTTATCACGTTGATGGTGATACAAGTGCCCGGGGTTGTAGCGAATCTTGTTGACGACGGGAGCGACCAATTCGGCAAGCCGAAAATTTTCTTGCAAATCGACAGCCAGATTGGCCGTCAGTTCGCTGTCGAATTTCAGCGAGTGCCGCAGCATCTTTTTCGCTATCGACAGCGATCCGAACGACACCCGCACCCTGGCGTCGAAGCGCTTCGGCCTGAGCCGCTGTGGCTTCGACATTTTGAGTCTTGGTCGCCGTCATGCTCTGGACGGCGATTGGATTCCCGTCACCGACCGTAATGTTGCCGATCGTAACCGAACGAGTGGGTTTGCGGGTGATGGTCATCAATGCGGTGACAGATAGAGGCCATGGAAAAAACTTTGCGAACCAGACCCCAGGATAACATGGAGCATCGAATTCTTTCCCAGCCGCCAAGGAAACAGGTACGTGGCGGATTCGGTGCACGGCGGCACGAGCAAGCTAACGAAGGGTGATGGCGGCTGAAGGAAAGCCTGGACCGCTTGCGCCCAGCTGTAAGATTATGGCTATATTAGACTTCGCGGACCGCTCGCCGATACACAACGCACCGCAGATGGGCAACAATGCGTACCTGCAAACCGATGTCAGCGAGTGCGACTTCGATGATTCCTTTTCAATCTTTGTTCATTTGACTGTTTCATGCCCGTCAAGATGCAACTCTCTCGGATCATCATTTCCGAGCTCACCGAGAATCAAGTCATCTATCTTCAGGAAGTCGACGGTGACCGGGAATTCCCAATTCTGATCGGAATTTTCGAAGCTACCAATATCGACCGACGTGTCAAAGAGGATTACGAACCACCCAGACCGCTGACACACGATTTGGTGGTCAGCGTTGCCGATGCCTTGGGTGCAACGGTTGACAGCGTGGTGATTAGTGAATTGACCGAAGCTACCTACTTTGCTCAGCTGCGTTTAAAGACCAAAGATGGCAAAATGATCGAGATTGATTCGCGGCCCAGTGATGCGATTGCTGTCGCCGTTACTTTTTCTCCGCCACTACCGATCTACGTTAGCGAGCATGTGTTGGCCGAGGCCACGTCAACGATATGAGCTATGGAAGTCATCCGATCGCCTGAACAGATGCGTCGTTGGACGATACATCATCGATCCGATTCGCGGACGGTCGGGCTGGTGCCAACGATGGGCGCGCTTCACGAAGGCCACCTCTCGTTAGCTCGCGCCAGCGTTAGCCAGTGTGATGCAACGATCGCATCCATCTTTGTGAATCCAACTCAGTTTGGTCCACACGAGGATTTGGAACAGTATCCTCGTACGCTCGAACGTGACCTCGAACTGCTAGATGCCGAAGGAGTCGCGGCTGTGTTTGTTCCCGACAACGCATTCGATGTACCCGGATGGATTCAGCACCTTTATCGAACCTCCCGAAGTCGCCAAATCCTTGGAGGGTGTTTACCGGCCCGACCCACTTCCGGGGTGTGACGACGATCGTTGCGAAGCTGTTTAACCTTGCTCCCGCTACTCACGCCTTTTTTGGTCGCAAAGACTATCAACAGTGGAAGGTGATCGACGCGATGACGCGAGATCTGAACATTGGCATCGAAATTGTCGCCTGCGATATCGTTCGCGAGGATCGACGGCTTGGCCTTGAGCAGCCGTAACCGCTATTTGAGCGATAGCGAACGGCAGCGGGCGCTGCTGCTATCCGAGTCACTTGCTGCTGTCGAAGCGGCTTGTGCCGATGGCATCCGTTCCACCGAAGAACTGGGGTCGCTAATGAAACAAACGCTGCCTGGCTGACGGAAACGGCGTTGACAAGTTGGAGTATGCTGTCGTTGTGGACGCCGACACCCTGACGCCCATCGATCAAGTCAACGGATCCGCAGCGGCACTGATCGCTGTTCGAATTGGCAAGACAAGATTGATTGACAATCGCGTGGTTGAAGTGCCATAGGTGAATCGTGGGACAGATTCTCACCCTTCGCGAACTGAAAAACCTGCTCAGCGAGCTGGAAGTCGTTGCCACTGTCAGCAGTCGCCTGGGTCACGATTGTCAGTTGCATCGTCACGTCTGTCGGTTTCTTACCCGCAGCATGCTCGATTGCCGCTCGCGAAACGCGACTTTGATCGTTGGCTGTGGTACGGCAATCGAACCGTGGGCGATTCGAGCCGCCGAACTGTTTGGCGTAAAAACCATTCGCATTGCTATTGGCAAAAACGATCCTGACGCCGATTTGTTCGTTCCAACCACCAGCCAATCGATCGTCTCCTCCGACGCGGCCGTGGTCGAATTGGCCGATCGCGTCGATGCGGTCTACGTGCGGCGTGCGGGCACCATTGCCAGGAACCTGTTCAAGCGTGTCCAGCAACGAAACGATGCCAGCACTCGAGTCGCCATCGCTCAAGGTTCCGTCGCTTCCCATTCGAATTGTGCCGCGGCTGATTTGATCGCGTCCGGTGCGATCGGCTGGTTCTACTCCGCGCCACCAACGGATCCAGTCACCGACGCGGTCGCCATTGACGGTTACCAAAATGATCCGTGGACTCGGACCGATGGACAATGGTTGATTCATTGCACGCGAGCGCCTCGCGACAGTTGGCCCGACGAAACGACGCGTCAATATCGAGACTCGATCTTGATCGGAGACGACCGAGCGACGAATCGTCAACCGATCGACGCCCTGTGCCGAATCATTCGCAGCGGCCAGTTGATTGCGGCATCGACCGCGACCAGCAAGAAGCATCCCGTGGTCTGCTTCTCAGAAGTTTCTTTGGCCGAATTGCTCGATCGCCGGTGCTTTCGACCTCAACTCGGTCGCTGGGACTACGAGCCATTTGGAATCGCTATTCGCCGCTCGGCTGCAATATCGATGGGCATCCAACCGGTCATCTACGGCGATCTAGCCATGCGAGAAACGCTATCCGAATCAAGTCGATTCAGGTTTCACCCGATTGGAAAGACCTATGATTGGCGGGCGGAAAAAGAATGGCGTTCCAACGGAACGATCGACCTGACCGCGATCGGCGATTCAGACGTCCGCGTATTTGCGGCAGATAGCTCTCTGGCCAGAAATCGCCTTGCCGGTTGTCCCTGGGCGGTTTCCTTCATTACGCAAACTGCTGATCAGTGCGTATAATCAGCCATAAGTCAATCAAGACTTGGTACTGTGATACATTGCCAGGTTGCACCTGGCCTACCGAAGGAAATCTGTTGAGTACTGATAATTTTGTCGCGCTGAGCGCTAACCCCAACGAAATTCACGAGCTCGCTCCTTACAAATCGTTGGATGCCGGTCGAACTCAATACGCGGATTGCAGCGGTCCGCAAAGAATTGGGCGATTCACTCTTGATTCTGGGCCACCATTATCAGCAGGACGAAGTGATTGCTCACGCCGATCTGCGCGGTGACAGTTACAAACTTAGTCAGTCCGCCGCCGATAGTGAGACCTGCAAAACGATTGTCTTTTGCGGCGTCCATTTCATGGCCGAAACGGCTGACATCCTGGCCAATCGACCTGAGAAACTGGAACAGCGAGAGGGGCGACGAGTCCAAGTGATCCTGCCCGACATGGCGGCCGGATGTTCGATGGCCGACATGGCGGCGATCGCTCAGGTGGAAGCAGCTTGGGAGGACATGTCGGAAGTCATCGACACCGAACGTGTCATCCCGGTCACCTACATCAATAGCGCCGCGAGCCTGAAAGCCTTTTGTGGTCGCCACGGCGGGATCGTCTGTACCAGCAGCAATGCAAAGGCGGTGATCGAGTGGGCATTCGAGCGCGGTGATCGCGTTTTCTTCTTTCCCGACCAACATTTGGGACGAAACACCGCATTGGACATGGGGATCGAAGAAGCCCAAATGCCGGTCTGGGATCCTTATGCAATGGAACTAGGTGACAATACCGAGGAAGTGATCCAGAACAGCAAAGTGATTTTGTGGAAAGGTCACTGCAGCGTCCACCAGATGTTCCGCGCCGAACATGTTCATCAGTTCCGCAAACAGTATCCCGGGATCAAGATCCTGGTCCACCCCGAGTGTCCGCGAGAGGTGAACGACTTGGCTGACGTTTCGGGCAGCACAGGAAAGATCTTGCAGACCGTCCAGGACAGCCCGGCTGGAACCAAGTGGGCAATCGGCACCGAATTGCACTTGGTCAATCGACTGAAAGCAGAGTTCCCGGAACAAGAAATTCACTTCCTCAGTCCCGTCGTCTGCATGTGCGCTACGATGTACCGAATCGATCTGCCGCACCTCTGTTGGACTTTGGAAAACCTGCGAGACGGAGCGGTCGTCAACAAAATCGAAGTCGAAGAAGAAACTTCTAAGTGGAGCCTGATCGCGCTCGAGCGGATGCTGGCTGTGAAGTAGCAGTGCGCAGGTCTACGTCTGAATCGACGATGGCTCCTTCACCGAGCATTCCCCGTCCGCGTCGTTGATGAGTAGGCTTTGGACGCCCCCAACCGCATCATGGCTGAAAGAATCGAGAGGAAACGAAGTGCCAAGAATACCGAGTAATGCGATTGTTTTTGTCGCAGTCTTGAGCTTGGCCGCACCGGCCATTCTGGCCCAAGACCCATCGTGGTCCCCAAGTGAGGCCCAACGAGCAGCAGCCGAGCGCTGGATCACGGAATCGGCACTGCGCGCCGACATTCAGTTCTTGGCGGATGACCTTCTTGAGGGCCGGCAGCCCGGCACACGTGGAGATTTGTTGGCCCAGCAATACATCACAAGCCAGTTCAAATTGGCCGGACTTCAACCCGCGTTGGATGCGAAAGCAGCCAATTCGAATGGCGGCTGGGTCCAACCGGTTCCGCTGACCGGCGTGACTTCCGATCCGCCGCCAACCATCACCTTCAAGACCCCACTCAAATCACTCACGATAAAGAATTACGAGGAGTACATCGTTGCCAGCGGGTTGGCGAGCCAACAATCGAGTTTCGAAGATGCGGAAATCGTGTTCGTTGGCTACGGAATACAGGCACCAGAATACGATTGGGACGACTTCAAAGACGTGGATGTCAAAGGCAAGGTCTTGTTGGTCATGAACAACGACCCGGCAGCCGACCAAGACTTATTCGAGGGAAATCGACGTCTTTACTACGGTCGCTGGGATTACAAATATGCGAAGGCTGCCGAGCTGGGCGCGGTGGGCATGTTCATCATTCATACGGCACCCTCGGCCGGCTATCCCTTTCAAGTTGTCCAAACATCGTGGACCGGCGAACAAATGGCCTTGGGCGGCTCCGCGAAGGTCGCTTGCCGATGGAAGGCTGGCTGACCGAAGAGGCGAGTCGAGAGTTGGTGAAATTGTCGGGCCAGGACCTTGACGATCTTCGTAGTGCCGCAGAATCGCGAGATTTTCAGCCAGTACCACTCGACACGACCGTCTCGCTGAAGATGAACAACCGCGTCCGCCAAAGAACGACCGCCAACGTGCTCGGTTTGCTGCCTGGTAGTGATCCCAAATTCAAAGACCAATGGCTGGTCATTACGGCGCACCATGACCATCTGGGCATTTCCGAAACCCGAGACGAATCGGGTGACAACATCTACAACGGCGCGGTGGATAACGCATCTGGCGTCGCCGTGATGCTCTCACTGCTCAGAGCGATGACCGCGTTGCCAGCGGAGAAGCGTCCGAAACGATCCGTGCTGTTTGCCGCAGTCGGCGCTGAAGAGCAGGGTCTATTGGGTTCCGAGTACCTGGCGGAAAATCCACCGATCCCTGCCGGTCGATTGGCGGCGGTGATCAACATCGACGGCATCAACGTTCTGGGCCCCACCGAAGATGTGGTCGTGATCGGCCGCGGGAAATCGGATCTTGGATCAAATCGTTGAACGAGTCGCGAGTTGGCAAGAGCGAGTCGTCGTCGGTGACCGCTTTCCAGACCGAGGCTACTACTATCGTTCCGACCAATTCAGCCTGGCCAAGATCGGTGTCCCCGGTCTGTACCTGGGTGCCGGGACGCACGTGATTGGGAAGCCGGATGGCTGGGGCGAGCAACAATTGCGCGAGTGGACCGAAAAGATCTACCACCAGACCAGCGATGAATACGATCCAAACTGGAACTTCGCAGGCGCCATCCAAAATGCGAAGCTGCTGTTCTACACCGGCTTCCAGGTTGCAAATCAGCCGCAGCTACCGGCATGGGTCGAAGGTGACGAATTCGAGGCAGCCCGCAAGGCAGCGATCATCGAAGTCGAATCAAAGCGGTAACAGACAACACGAAGTTCAGGTGCAACTAGTACAGAGCAACATCGCGCTGTGCAAAGGATCGCGCCTTGCAAAAGATCGCGCCTTGCAAACAATCGCGCTGTGCAACATCGCAGCCTACAACCTAACGCCCGAACTCGGCCGCAAGGGCTCGGTAGCTTGCGCAAGCCGTTCTCCAGCTTTCACCTGGCCTACTCTGAATCGATCAACAGGTTTATCTAGCGCCAGTGGACTACCGTGGGCGCCGTCGCTGGTTCGCTGCTCGGTGAAAATGCAAAGGATCTGTTGATCGATTCGTTCACGTCACAAAATCTACTTTAGCGAATATCAAGTGTATTTTCCGATGCCAGGGCAAAGCATAATGGCAGCTCGAATTGACATCGACTGGTTGGGCAAAGCCCACAGATCGGCGAACTGCTAAACGGAGTTGGACAAAGTGAATTCCCCCATGCGATTCCTATTGACGATTGCCTTGCTTTCCTGTCTGCACCATTCCAATTCCGCGATCGGACAAATCTCACGGATCGTTGACAACCGACAGCTACAGGCGGGTGCGGCAAAGATTGACATCACCAGCGAGGAGGCAGGAGCCGTTCGACGGGCGAATGTACGTGCGGGCACTGGTCATGAAGAACCGACAGACTTGGGTCGTTCTGATCACGGTCGACGCCGTCGCGATCGGAGAAATCGGCTATATCGGCAACGACTACTTAGGAAATATCCGTGGGCGGATGCAAGCTGACCTCGCAATTCCACCCACAAGCGTGTTGGTCAATGCCAGTCACTGCCACGGAATTGTCTGCACAGGCAAAGAGATCGAAGACCGCACCTTGAAAGCGGTGAAGCTCGCGATGGCAAAACTCACTCCGGTTCGCATCGGCGCGGGAACGGGCCAAGAGAATCGGATCATGGAGAATCGTCGGCTGCAGCTAAAGAGTGGAAAGGAAATTGACGTTCGGCACGCCTACTCGTTACCACCGGACGACGAGGTCGCCGCCGTCGGTCCGGTTGATCCCGAGATTGGTCTGCTGCGAATCGATCGTATCGACGGCAGTAACGTGGCTGTCGTCTACAACTTTGCATGTCACCCAATCCAAGGTGTCCCCAGTGGAGCAAACACGGCTGACATGACTGGATTTGCGTCCGAGGTGATCGAAGACAACCTGTCCGACGGCGCGGTCGCTTTGTTCGTTCAAGGTTGCGCCGGGGACATCAATCCAATCTCATACAAGGCCGTCGACTATCCGCGCAGTGCCGAAGCTTTGGGAAATCGGCTGGGCCTTTCCGCACTGAAAGCGATGCGCAAGATTGACACATCAAACGACTGGCGACTGACCATCCTTAACGAGACCATTCAACTACCCCGCTCGGATCTGGGCGAACGGATCATTGCCATGAAGGGTCAGCGGGATCAGCTGGTCGATTCACTACAGGGGACGTTTTTGAATCTGCGCACGTTCATGCCTTTGGCGGTCAAGTACAAGTTGTCGGATCCGTTTCCTTCGGCAAATTCCTATGAGTACTTGCGTGAGCAGCAGATCGGTAAAAACGACTTAACGACGCTGGACCGTGTCAACCAAAACAACATGGAAAAGTATGTAAAGAATATTCATACGATGGAACAGATCACGCGCATCAACACGAACCTGAACCTGCTTCAAAAGCATCATGCCAAGATGCTCGAGAGTGGAAAACGCACGATCGACGCGGAAGTGGCGGCGCTGCGAGTCGGTGACTTTGTGTTGACGACGTTTCCAGGTGAGTTGACCGTACAGATTGGTCTCAACATCAAGCAGTCATCGCCTCACGATCTAACCTTCGTGGCCGGCTATACCAATGGCTATCTGTACTACGCGCCCACTGCGGATCAGCTTCGCAACGCGGGTGGTGCTCAAGAAGACAGCGACTGTCTCCTGGCTCCGCATTGGCAAAAAAAGTACGAAGCGAAAGCCGCCGAGCTATTAGGCAAGCTGTAGTCAAGCTGTAGCCAAGCAAATCGGTTCCCGAACCGCCGACAACCGCGACCATTCCAGCAACTTGCAACCCTAGGGCTAGTAACCGATTTAAGCTGATAGTCTGGGCTCTGACAACGAAACAACAGCAAAAAAGCGCAAACTCACCAGCAGATCATTCGCGCTGCGGACCCTCCCAAGCGAAGACGACAGCCGAGCTTCATCGCCTGCGCGAATCGCTTGGGTGATGTTCACCTCAAGCCGACATGAACCCACTTAAACGTTGGCTGATGATCTCATCGGCTTCCTTCATGATCCGGTCGACCAGTTCTTGGCAGGTTGGAATGTCGTGGATCAGTCCCACCACCATCCCGCAGGACCAAGCGCCGGCATCCATGTCACCCTCCAACATGATCTTTGGATAGACGCCCGCAACCTCGTCGATGATGTCATCGATCTTTAGATCAGCACCTAGTTCGCGTTCCTTTTCCAGCAGTCGTTCGACTGACGCGTTGTTCATTACACGCTCGGTGTTTCGCAGCGGACGCATCACCAGACGAGTATCAAGTTCGTTGGCTGCTAGGATCGCATCTTTAACGTTCTGATGAACTGGGGCTTCTTTGGTGGCGATGAATCGCGTCCCCATATTCATTCCTTCGGCACCCATCGCCAACGATGCGACCAGTGAGCGGCCGTCCGCCATCCCACCGGAAGAGACAAACGGGATTTCCAATTCATCGGCGGCCCGCGGCAGCAAGATCATGTTGGGGATATCATCTTCGCCCGGATGACCGCCGCATTCGAAACCGTCCACGGATACGGCATCACACCCAATCGACTGAGCCTTCAGAGCGTGTCGCACCGACGTGCATTTGTGAATGACCTTGATCCCGGCATCCTTCAAGTAAGGCAAGACTTGCTGAGGGTTTCGACCGGCGGTTTCTACGATTTTGACTCCGCCATCGATGATGGTCTTTACGTAGGCTGGATAGTCTGGCGCATCGAGACTAGGTAAGAACGTCAAATTGACTGCGATCGGTTTGTCAGTCATGTCTTTGCAGGCGCAATTTCATTCGCCAGGTCGCTGGCGCTCTTTTGCGTCAGTCCCGTGATCGTTCCCAGCCCACCAGCGTTCGATACGGCAGCCGCCAGTTCTGCAAATCCCACATAGTGCATGCCGCCTTGGATGATCGGGTGTTCGATCCCGAGCATTTCTGTGATCGCTGTTTTCATGGTTCAATTTCCTAAGTGTCAGTGGGCGCCAGCGGTATGCCTTGCGTGTTCGAACATGCCTGTTTCAGACAAACAGTCCTGCAATTTTGGGCACAACCGGATTCAAAAGCCTATCCATTGAACGTGACGAATTCTAGCCACCGAGACGTGAGTGGTGGAAACCAGGTCAACGTGGTCAAGCCACAAGCCAATAGAATGCTGGCTTCCGAATCCCTGTCCAATGCGGATGAAGTCAACCAGGAGTAGCCGGTAAGTAACTGACCGCGGACTTGCGAAGGCAGGCCTTGGTTATCGTCGCGAATCACTGCACGATGGGTCCTTTGCTCACGCCTTCACGGACGATCGAACAAGGCAAGCCGGTGATCAAATCCCCGGGCGACGAAGGGGGCGTTAATTGGACCGGTGCCGCATTCGACCCGGAATCCGCGCATCTTTGCATACCGTCGGTGACACTTGGCAAGCCTGATCCGGAACGGTCCGACTTGAACTTTTTCCCTGGCGGCCGAGATGCTGATCGGGACAAGAGCGCGCGTCGGCTGACCGCATACAGTACGATAATAGGTGAGTACCACGGCTCCGTTCCGTTGCGGGCTACTCCGAATGGGAATCCCGTCACATACTTACACAACGGCAAGCAGTGGATCGTCGTGGCCCCTGGGCGGCGGCCGATTCATGACCGGTGGCAAGGGCGATCAAACCGAATTGATCGGACTGCGCCTTCCCCAACACGCTTTTATCAAAATCTACAACCTGGAGAATTCAATGAGTCGGACGCGGATAACTATCCCCCTGATGATCAGCCTACCCGTCGTGCTGGGACTGATGGTCCTGGCTGCTGCCCAACATCGTGCCCATGCGCAGGACGATGCCGCAAAATCGGGTGCAGCGTTGAGCGGCGTTGCCAAGTTTGACGGTCCGCGACCGGAACGAATGCCAATCGATATGACACCCTCGAGAGGCGGATCGCGTGATGAGTGCTCCGTGCTGCACAAGGATCCAGCTCTAAGCGAAGATGTCGTGGTTGGCGAAGATGGCGGACTGGCCAACGTCTTTGTTTATGTCAAAAAGGGGCTCGACAAGAAAAAGAAGTACGCGATGCCAACCGAACCGGCAGTCCTGGACCAAATGGGTTGCCTGTATCGCCCGCGCGTGCAGGGTGTTCGCGTCGGCCAAGAACTGGTCATTCGCAATAGCGATAAGCTGACACATAACACCCGGTCATATGCGTTCCGCAACCGGGCCTTCAATATTGCCCAACCTGCCGATTCGGAAGAACGAACAAAAGTCTTCAATCGTCCAGAAAGAGCGATACAAATGGGATGCGATATACACGGCTGGATGAAAGCGTTTGTCTTCGCAATGGACCATCCCTACTTTGCCGTAACCGACGAAACAGGTCAGTTTCAGATTGCCGGACTGCCGGCTGGCGAATACACCATTGCAGCCTGGCACGAAGAACTAGGCGAAGAGGAAGCCAAACTTACGGTCGGAGCATCCGGCACCACCGAGGTCGATTTTAGCTTCAAAAAGAAGGGAGATTGAAAGTTCTTACGCTAGAATGGGTCCAGTAGCATTAGCGACTCGAGCTCATTACTAGTTTTTTTGGGGTGGCGGACGGTTGGTCACAGCATCCGTTGTCTCGATTCGGTTGACATTGGCTCGGCTCCCACCGAGAATTAAGGGAGCGAGTTCCGACTTTGGAATCCAAAAAAACTTGGATCACCATCCATTGCTGGGCGGGGCTAACTTTTGGCAAACAACAAACATTCGGAGAGAATCTGATGGCGAGAAGATTATGGGTTGCAGTCGTAACCGTGGCGGTATTGATTTCTGCAACACCGGCCGACGCGGAAACGATCTCTGGAAAAGTGGTCGATCCCGACGGCAAAGCGATGGAAGGTGTTACCGTTTCGGCTTTTGACGAAGAACGCCAAATGAGTGTTTCGGTATTTAGCCAAGCCGACGGTTCTTTCACGATTGATGGCCTCCGCGACACGGACTACACCGTCCGAGCTCGGTTGCTTGGGGCAAAATGATGAATACGAAGAAGACGTTAGTGTCGGTGCCAACGATATCGCCTTCGAGATGACCGTTGCGGAGGGCGAAGACCTTGAGTGGCAACGGCCCGCCAACAGCGGTCTGAGCATGTTGGCGTTCGACGACAAGAAGGACAAAGAAAACTTCAAGATGATGTGCACCTATTGCCATCAAGCTGGGAACCGTCGGATTCCGCACGCCAGAGAAGCCGGTCGATTGGGAAACGATGATCAAACGGATGGATGGCTTTGGTGGACTTTACAAACACACGCAAGAAACGATCGTCCAACGATCTGGTTGATACATACACCGAGGAAGCCGTCGCCAAATGGCCAAAGTATGAAGCACCTCCCGCACCGACCGGCGCCGAAACGAAAGCCAAGATCACCGAATGGGATATGGGCGAGCGATTCGAAGCAATGATTCACGATATCGAAATCGGACCCGACGGATTGGTCTACGCCGTTGACCTGCTAGATGATTCGACCTTTACCTTGGATCCAAAAACCGGTGAGCGCAAGCGGTACCCGTTCCCCAAGAAAGGCTGTGGTCCTCACTCGATTGAATTGGGCAACGACGGCAACATGTGGTACACGCTCTGTTACTCGGGCGAAATGGCCAAGTTTGATCTGAACACCAAGGAATACACGCTAGCTTCGAGCTGCCGAAGAACCACGACCGCGTGGACTGTATCCGCACACGTTGCGAATCAATCCGAAGGACCCGGAGGGACTGGTTTGGTACACCGACGCCGGTCGGATCATGTATTTTCGATGCATCCGGAAACGATGTTTGTCAAAAAATATCAATCTTCTAAACGCCGACCAGGCGGTCGGCGCGGGCAAAGGTGAATCGCGCGGCGTCACCCCGTACGGAATCGACTACTCGCCGTATCGATGGCATCGATCTGGTACTCGAAGCTCAACGGTAACCGACATCGGACGTATTGATCCGATCGGCCCCGGATGGGGACATCAAGGAATGGAATCCGCCATTCCGCGGTCCGCGACGTCTGCACGTCGGTCCGGATGGCATCGTTTGGGTTCCCGGTTTTGGATCGGGAGTGCTGGGAAAATTCGATCCCAAAACCGAAGAGTGGAAGGTCTATCCGTTGCCTGACGCCGAAAACCAGATCCCTTATGCTCTGAACATCGGCCCGAAAGGCTATGTCTGGGTTTGCGGCACTGGCGATGACACTATCCTGCGCTTCGACCCAGAATCAGAAAGCTTTACCAGCTTCCGCATGCCGTCTCGCGTGACTTACACGCGTGAAATTGAATTTGACGCGGATGGCAACGTCTGGGTCTGCAATTCAAATGGACCGGCACGACACATCGAGCGCGGCTTCGGATCAATCATCAAGATTGAAGTGCTCGATGACCAAGTGAAGGTCGCCGGAAAGTAACGCCTGCGTTACATGACTGTATTTCGAGCAAGGGGTCCAACGGGGCCCTTTGCTTTTTGGACAGTGTCGCCTTTCGCCTCGCGAAGAATCGCGACCTCTTTGCTGAACCGAAACTAACTCTCGACCTCACCGTAGACGGACTTAGATACGATGCTGATCCAACTTCAACCCAAGCACCCACGTTCGATTGCAATTCTATTCCTTTCAGTACTGCCGTTCGTCGCTGCTGCAGACGACGCCACGGACAAGAGCATCGCTGAAAAGACGAAAGTCCACAGACTCTCAACGACCAATCGGGCGCCCTACGACGCCTTTGTTTACGTCAACCGGATTCCGGAGACCCCCAAGGCAGGCGAAAGTGCTGACGACTTGGCGGGCCGAATCTTCGGTCGGTTGGCCAATCAAGAAGGTCGCATCCTATTGAAACTTCCACCGGGAATGGATCGCGAGACCTACCTGGCCTTCAAGACCTTCTTTCGCTACGAACCGGAAGGAAATTTAGGAGTCGGCAATTGTGCCGCGTGTCACACACCGACGGAATTCACCGATTTCAAGAAACATGTCGTCGGTAAAGGCGGATCGGCCAAGCCAACACCATCGTTGCGAAACCTTGACTTAAGTGATGCTGATCTCGAAGCAGTGATCATACAAAAGATCGCGGTCGCCAATCAGAAACGATCGGGAGAAGCGGATGATGTGAGTGACAGCTACGCCAAGATAGCAATCACGAAGGAAGACGTGCCAGGCTTGGTGAAGTTTCTAAGCCAACTGAACGACGTGAAAGATGCCGAGTTTCGCAAACTCATTCTTGACGCCACATTGCTAGACACCTCAGAAGACAACGAATGACCCACCCACAGAAAATTTTGCAGTCACCCTCAAACGGTCCTACCGGGTTCAAGTTTCAAGATGGTGATCCCGGAGTTAGGCGTTTTGCCGCAACTGCCATCATTGGGCTAACTTGTCTGTTTTTGGCTAGTGGTCAGACGCAAACAATGGCCGCTGATCCGCAAAGCCCTGTGCCCACCCCGGACAAACAGTCGGCAAGCAAGAAGGAGTTGTATCTTCCCTCTCTGCAACACAATCCTAAGGTTCCAGCTCCACCCGCAGCGGCGGTCAGAGATTTCAATAAGTTTCTGAAGCGACTTGCCGAGGCCTCGGAACGCTCGATTGATTCGCTAGTGCTGGACGGGGACGCACTGGACAGAGCGGAAGAAGTCTTGCTCAATTCGAATGGAGTTCCCGAAGACATCCCGATAGAGCGACACCTTCCCTTTATCGCCGTCAATCCCGAAGCGATCTTCGGCCTCTACCACGACCTACCGACTCTGGAACGAGGCCTTGGTTTGTACCAACAAAATTGCAGCCAGTGCCATGGTGCGTACGGACGAGGCAATGGCGCGGCAACCTCGCAGTGGTATCTAGGCAACTATCCACGGAACTTCTCTTATGGGAAGTACAAAAGCCGATCGACCGACTATGGCACCACGCCAACCGATAGCGATCTTTTTCGTACGTTGACCCGCGGTCTCTATGGATCGACGATGCCTTCGTTCCGCCATTTAAGTGTGCGGGATCGCTGGGCCTTGGTGCAATTCTTGAAAACGCTGGCCAACATCTACGACGACTATGACGAAGTCGTGGTGAACCGATTCGACCCCGAAGGGGATCAGGCTCCGGCGGAGCTCGACATGAGCGGCGAACCGCCAGTCAGCATTGCCTCGGTGACGCGTGGACGCGACTTGTTCGCAAAGCATGGGTGTGTCACCTGTCACCAGGGAAACAAAGCCAAGCCAACTGGTCTCGGACGTTCAGATGGAACTTTCTCCAATTGGGCTGACGAAATGAATCGCCCCATTTCCAGTTCGCGAGACTTAACCACACCCGTCTTTTTGGCAGGTTCCTCACCCAGCGATCTGTTTCGAATCATTGCTGGTGGCCCCAACATCGGCCCGATGCCAAACTATCAAACCCTGCCTCGCGAAGACTGTTGGGCGTTGGTCCATTACATCCAGTCAGGTTTCAAACCTGACTTTCCGCAGCCGCCATCAACGGTTGAGGTGAAGGCTGACTCGGAAGCGAGCGAATGACCGGAAGTAAGCGAATGAGTCGTATGGCTAGTTGCCACCAGACGAATCGCCACTGTCGCCAATGCAGACAACTATTTCTTCATTGATTTTGCAACCCGTTCGGCTTCGCCAAAGACTCGAATCAAGTTTTCGCCCAACACCTTGCGGATATCCACCTCCGAGTAGCCTCGATCAAGCAACCCTTGAGTGATCACCGGGTAGGCGGCAACATCGTCCAATTGCTTTGGCAGCCGCGGCACTCCATCAAAGTCGGAGCCCAATCCGACGTGTTCGACTCCCACCAGCTTGGTGACGTGATCAATGTGGTCGATCACGTCGTGAACAGTGCACGGGCTAGTACTCGCATTCCCAACGATCCACTTTTTCAGTTCTGAATCGACACGCTCTTGATCATCGGGATACTGCTTCTCCAAGTCACTCTTCAAAGCATAGTACTCTCTAGATCGCTCGGCATCGGCCGGATGGACATACGCGTTGTAGAAGTTGATCATCACGATGCCGCCGTTTTCTTTGGTCTGCTTCAACACATCGTCTGGAACGTTTCTCGGATGATTGGCGATGGCGTGAACGGATGAATGCGAAAAGATGATCGGTGCTTTGGAAACACGCAATGCAGCTCGCATACAGTCGGCTGACACATGCGAGATATCAACCAACATTCCCAGACGGTTCATCTCGCGCACGACTTCCTCGCCAAACGGTGACAAGCCCCCACACTTCGCTTCATCGGTGCATGAATCAGCCCACTCAAGGGATTTGGAATGAGTCAACGTCATGTAGCGAGCTCCCTCGGTATACAACTGCCGCAGGACGTTTAGGGAGTTTTCAATGGAATGGCCTCCTTCAACGCCGATCATCGAAGCGATCTTTCCTTCATCACGAATTCGCTTGATATCGGCCGTGCTGAATGCCAGTTCAAAGGTTTCGGGATACTGCTGACACATCGATCGAACCAGTTCGATCTGTTCCAAGGTCGTCGTCAATGCGCTCCCGCTGCCAATTGTTGACACTGGCACATAGACAGACCAAAACTGTGCACCGACACCCCCGGTTCTTAGCCGAGGTATATCAGTATGGAAATCGACTTGTTGATTGTTCAGATCAATTTTCTCTGTAAGGCCACCTTTTGCACGCAGTGCCCAAGGCAGATCGTTGTGCCCATCGATTACCGGAGCGCTCCGGTGGATTTCCAATGCCTTCGCCGAAGCCTCGATCGGTTGACGCTCCAACGCGGATTGCGCAAGTGTCAATTCGCAGGTGAATACGATTAGCGACGCCGTCACCAGCATTCGATTTGAAAATTTCATGAAATCATCCGTAAATGACTGAGTGGCCAGATTGGTTGAGCGCGACCAAAGCACATTCTAAAGTGTTGGCGCTTGCCGGTGACAGTAGAGCGGATCGAGGTTCATTCGCCAGGCACCCAACGCGATCCTTGGCAAGTCTTGTAGGAGCTCGAACTTACTCGGTGTCATCGGTTGGCGTCCATGCACCTATTGCTTGGTCACGCTTGCGAAGATCGGTATCAACATTGACTTTCTCTCTCATCTGATCCCGAGCAAAGTCTAATGCCTCCAGTTTTTTCTGAAGTTGATCCTGATGAGTCGCCGCATTGTCCCAATCGTACAGCGCTCGCTCCCAACCACCGTAATCAGCATTGGGCAGCAGAATCCATCGCGAGCCCCACATGTCCTTGTAATCGATGGCGAGTTGGCGACGCGTTTCGGCCGACGGCTTGGTTCCCACTGAAACGAAATCGTTCAGGTCATCGCCCACGATCAACAAGATACGGTAGTGACGGGCAATGTGAGCACGCCGGGTTGCTTTATCCGAACTCCACTCGTCTCGTTCATGTTTGCTCAAAATTCTATCCGGAGCGTCAGGCTTGCTCAGGCCTATTGCCTCCAGATTTCGTCGCGTTGCCGCTTCGACCGAACTTTCGCGGTTGGTGACAAAGAACACCGCAACTCCAGCTTCTCGTGCCTTATCCAAAAACGGCTTAACCCCCGGAACGGGATCTGCATTCGACTCTTCAACCCACTGATGCCAGCTATCCAAATCGAAGCCGCCCCCTTTCTGAATGCGCCGCGCCTGATAGGGTGAATTATCCAATACGGTTTCATCAACGTCCAAGATGATCGCTGGCGGCAAACTCTCCAAACCGAACCTTGTTTGAAGCAAACTTTCACTTTGGATCAGGTCCGCCGACCAATCATCATCCTGCAAAGCCTTCGACAATTGCTGCTCTGCCGAATGATATGCCTGTAAACATGCCGCTTGGTACTCGGCCGACGTCTGCATCCATAAGGTGGCATCCAGATCCTCATGCCCGATCCGTGCTCGCTTGCAACCACACAGGCCCATTGCCACAACAAGCGAGAGTACCAAACTTCGCATCAAGTGCAGCCGCAGACAATTGGATTTCAAAGTTGACTGTCGATCTGTTAGGTGCATCTTAGTACGCTTGTTGTTAAAATTTCGTAACACGAAGATACTCAAGTTGGACATGCCCATTCGTTTCAACAGCATCACTGACTGCGGGATCATTCTCTGATTCGATTTCATCTGGGTGAAGGTCTAGACGATTGTCGCTGTCGGTGGTTAAGCCACCAGTATAGTTCGAAACGAAAGTCAACTTTCAGCTACCACCGGCGGACGCGGAAGGACCAACATTGCCTTTCAGAAATGCTGACGGTTGATTGCATGACGCCACAATCAGTCAACCTCTACTCAATACCGCTGATGCCCAAGAAGTCTCTTCATTCGATCGGCGTCAACTGTTTGGAACAAGCTTGGGAAATGCGGAATCGGAAGACTCAAAGCGTCTATTTTGCGTGAGCGCGGTTTCAAGATCCAGCAAACGTGGATGTCAAAGTGCCGTCGATCGGATGGAAACTATCGTCAATTCGAGCCACTGGCTGCTCACGATCGCGAACATCGCCACAGCATGGTCGCCCACAGCATGGTCGCCCAGAGCCCAGCCCAAGCGATGCTCATAAACCTAGCTGGGAACGTATCTGCTGCTGAATCTCTTGCGGTGGTGCGGTGCCGTCGATCTCGAGCACCAATTCCTTGGTGCGAAATAGGTCCAACACCGGTTCGGTCTTGGTGTGGTAGTCCTGCAGTCTATCGGCAAGTGCTTCGCGCGTGTCGTCAGCACGTACAACCAACTGACCGCCGCAAACATCGCACTCGTTTTCCAGCTTCGGTCGATGCGAGATCAAGTTGTAGTCCAGACCACACTGACTACAAAGTCGCCGCGACAAAACACGTTTGAAGACTTCGTCGTCAGGAACGTCAATCTGAATGACTGCGTCGATGTCGTAGCTTTCCAAAAAGAACTGAGCCTGTGAAGCGCTGCGGGGGAAGCCGTCTAGGATGAATCCGTAGTTCCAATCGTGCTCATCCAGCCGCCGCCGCACGATTCCTTCGACAATTTCATCGCCAACCAGATTTCCGGAGGCGACAATCCGCTTCACCTGAGCACCAGTTTGGTATGGTTCTGAATGTGCCAGCGAAAGATATCGCCAACACTGATATGCACCAGTTCAACGATTTTCTGCAACAGCCGGGCTTGGGTTCCTTTGCCACATCCTTGGACTCCCATGATCACGTATTTGTGCATGACTGACTGGCCGCTCCCTTGATGCTGATTGAATGGAGTTCGGGACTGCAATCACGCTCGATTAGCCGGACTCTGGTTACCATAATTCTGGTATGAAAGTCTGATCTTCCAGCGGCGGACGAACATAGGATCCCGCCTCTGGTCGCGGCGGCAATTTGGGTGGCGAAGGGGTCAAATCCTTGTATGCAATCATGCTTAGAAAGTGACTGATGCAATTCAATCTGGCGCACTTTTTCGAATCGGCTTTGACCACGTGCCAAGGCGATTGCTTGATGTCGGTGTGAGCGAACATAGCATCCTTTGCTTTTGAGTATTCCATCCATCGCGAGCGCGATTCGACGTCCATCGGACTCAGTTTCCAGCTGCGGGTGACATCATGCATCCGTTTTTGAAACCTTCGTTCCTGTTCCTCGTCACTGACCGAAAACCAATACTTGATCAATAGGATGCCCGAGCGAATCAACATTCTTTCGAATTCGGGACACGAGCGCAAGAATTCGTGATACTCCTGGTCCGAGCAGAATCCCATCACCCGTTCGACTCCCGCTCTGTTGTACCAACTGCGATCCAACAACACGATTTCACCAGCGGCCGGCAAATGTTCCACGTAACGTTGAAAGTACCAACTTGTCTTTTCCCGTTCCGTCGGCCTGCCCAATGCGACAACGCGACAAATCCGTGGATTCAAGCTCTGCGTGATGCGTTTGATCACGCCTCCTTTCCCGGCGGCATCGCGCCCTTCGAAGATCACGACAACTTTCAGTCCTTCGTGCTTGACCCATTCCTGCATTTTCACTAGCTCGACCTGCAGACGCGCGAGTTCCTTCTCGTAAACCATTTCGTCGATCTTATGCTTCTCGGCCTTCAGATCGCCCGTGCCATTTACCGACGGTTTGGAATGCGATGCTTTACTGTTCTTCTTGTTTTTTTGTTTGGTGGTCACGGACAAGGCCGGCGGTTGGAATGGCAGGAAAAGCGGAATTTAGACTGGTCGCTCTTGAGTCTCCTACACGCTGCAAGCAATTGCGATACCGTAAACTCTGTTTTTTCACGCAATCATCATCGTTTTTAGCTATCGACCGTAAAGCAACGGACGTTTTCTTTCGATATCGTCTCGCATCTTTCAAATCACGGCGCCGCCAAAAGCGAAACGCCCAACGAACAGGCAGTGAATGCCAGCAAGTTGCGCAATGAGGGCGATTTGGTCGGTCGCAAAAACGAGGTCGGGCAAACGCCAGTCTTCCATCGTGGTTTCGGTCGCCTGAGCCTGAACCACCTAGCTCTGACCAATCCAGACCTGATCCGCTCAAAACGCATGTTTCGTTTTCGTCGCTGGTCATAAAGACGTTTGGTTGTTAAACCTTTGATATTATCGAGTTTGAGAAACCCGGGCCGGCGGGCAGGATCCGCGACCATGTAGCGTCCTGGAACGGTTTGCCATTTCAGCCATGCTCGGCGAATCTGCCGCAAACTTTTCCGACAGTCTAATCTTGGCATGCTCAATTCCCAGGCATTCGCGTCTTCCCCACAATCGCCCAATTTGCGACCGCTTCCCTCTCCCGACACCACAGTTACCGATGCAGTACTACCAACACGATTTCGAAAACGTCCAAGATTATCTGCACCATCGCCCTCCTTACTTGCTCGTTGGTCGAATCCTAAGTATCTCGGCTGCAGAGATCACAACGGAGTTGCAGCTAACCGGCGAGGAGTTCTACTTGTCGGGTCACTTCCCAGGTTCATCGATCATGCCGGGAGCAATGATGCAGGAGTTGACCACACAGTCGGCAGGAATTCTGATCGCGGCAAGGTACAACCCTATGCAAGAATTCAACACCAGCGATCCAAGCTTCAACTCCTACGCACTCGGCGTGCTGGTGAAAGTCAAACGAACGAGGTTCAAAGGCTTCGCGCGGCCGGGCGACACGTTGACCGCGAAAGTCGTGCTGAAAGATCAGGTGAGCAATATCTTTGATTTCTCGGCAACGGTATCCAACGGCCAATCGAAGATCATGCAAAATGCCTTTCAGTTGATGAACATTCCATCAGACACTCTCCGCGGAGACTAGAAAATCGTCCGCCAGAGAATCACTGGCCCTCCGAAGCCTTGGTGTACCGGTTGGATGAAACGATGATCGCCAGGATGCGGAAATCGTTGCGGTTACTCTGACGATTGAAAGGTGGTGGCATTGCTTCGATTCAGGTGTTCGCTGCACAACGGCTGATCGGGCAGGATCAGGCCAGCGGTATGAACTAGTCGGTTTTGTTTGTTTTGGGTGACCGCGAATAACGCTCTTCCGGTTGCCTTCGCCGGCCGATACTGACAGCAAAAACGCCTATCGTGATTGGAAGGATTCGAATCCGGCAAAACGGTATAGATCGTGCAGTGTTGAGTTCCAATCGTGCGCTAGACTCTGACTTTTGGTTTCCCTGTCGCTGCTGCTCCGATCGCCTTGGTCAGGTAATCGAGAGTTCGACATTAGGGACGCATACCTTTGGAACCGTCGTCACAGGTCAAATCTTAAACCCCAGTGATTTTCCGCCAATCGCGGGAAGGTCGCAGCCAAGCAGACAAATTTTGGATTGTCGGTACGAGCTTGTATAATCAGTTTATTGGTTTGATTCCGTCGTTTGTCCACGATCTCCATTGAATAACGAGTCATGATGAAAACAGTTTGTCGCATCGCACTGATGTTTCTGATCGCGGGTTGCATCGCGTTATCGTCGGCCGAGGCCAAGAACATCAGCCAAAAAAATCCGTACCGGTCCTTCAATCTGAGTGGTCGCAATTATGGTTCGTTGCGCTGGGAGCACCAGCATCGGAAACATAAGGAAGTTAGAAAGACGACGCAAAAGGTTTGGCGGCGCCGTCGATAGAGATGATGATGATGGTCTCCATCGCCAATTTTGCAGTCGCTTTGTTGCTGCCGATCAGATACTCGATGTCTAGAGCGGCAACGTCGTCAACGACAAACAACTTTTTCAGCAAGCCGCGATCGCCGATGCGCTCACTTCTGCCCGACGCGAGTTTTCGCGGCTGATGTTGCCGGCAAAGTCAAACCGGGCAACGGTAAGTAGTTTTCCTGAATCGACAGAGTCGTAATCGTTTGTCGTCAACCGGACCCGCAGATCTGGACCAGATGAACTCGGTCATCAGCGGTTGTCGCTTCATGGATTTTCTGCGGACGCGCAAGCAACCACTTGTTTCTTGGCTCAAAGTTCAATCGCTTGCCGCATCGGCAAGCCCATTCAAAAACTAGCATCGCCGATCATGCAACGTCACACTCTCCAACGTCGATTTTCGACACGTGATCCCTGGTTGTTCATCGGAAGAATCGTCGAATACACCGACCAGCCGATATACGAGCGAAGACGATTGCTAACGATCGTTGCTTTCCGCGGACGAATTGGATGACGCGAACCCTAAATCTATTGCTTTACCAGATCGGCTGGTTCGCCTGTGTGCTGGGTGCTGCGTATTCGCGACCCTGGTTGGGAGTTACGATCGCTTTGGTGCTTGTTGGGGTACACCTAGGGCTGGCCAGCGACCGGCGAACCGAGTTGCGAATTCTGGCGATCGCATCGGCCATTGGCTTAGCGGTGGACGGCGTGTTGCTAAACCTCGGCGTCTACAGTTTCCCAAGTGGAATGTACGTTGCCTGGCTGCCGCCACTATGGATGTCCGTGTTGTGGATCCAGTTTGCAACAACACTTCGCTACAGTTTGAATTGGCTCAGTGGTCGCTATTTTTTTTCGACTCTATTAGGATTCGTGGGTGCGCCGCTGGCGTTCCTCGGGGGTGAGAAACTCGGGGCGGTCTTGTTTGCACCGCCCCGCATCAGCCATCTATTTGTACTGGGTACAATTTGGTGTATCGCGATTCCGCTCTTGATCTACGTCGCTGATCGCGTCTGTGCCGATGCCGGAGCTTCACCGTATTACCGCGGACTTGACACACGAAGTGATACTCAAGCGTAGCATCCCAGGCGAACATCATTGATTGCGGTTAGTTGCTTACAGTTAACGATTGTCGGTGTGTTCGGTTCATTGACGAAAGTGCGGAAATACAAAATCAAATCGAAAGCGGATTCATCATGAAGCAGTCAAGGATTGAGCCCGGGCCGAACCAGGAGTCGGTTTGGGATTACCCCAGACCTCCACGGATCGAAGATTGCGCGGATCGGGTCCGTGTCGTTGTCGGTGACATTGCGATTGCAGATTCGATTCGTTCCAAGCGAGTCTTGGAGACCAGTCATCCACCCGTCTACTACATTCCGCCGACGGACATTTTGCTTCAATACTTGACACCATCGAAACATGGCAGTTTTTGCGAATGGAAAGGTCACGCGAGCTATTGGTCGATCGTGGCAGCGTCAACGATCGTAAATGGGGCATGGTATTATCCCAACCCGACCGCGCGGTTTGCCGGCTTGAAGGATTATGTTGCCTTCTACCCCAGCAAGGTTGACGCTTGTTACGTGGGCGATGAACGGGTTCGTGCTCAGGAAGGTGATTTTTACGGCGGCTGGATCACTTCCCAGGTGGTCGGTCCGTTCAAAGGGGCTCCCCGGACCGATGGATGGTAAGCGCATGAATGTTGATCGATCCACCACGGCGACAAATCGCCCACCCCATAATTCGGGGCCAAAGGTCGCTGTGATCGGGGCTGGTATTTCTGGGCTGATCTGCGCCCGCATCTTGTCCGGGCAAGGATACCAAGTCACGGTTCTGGAGAAGAGCAGAGGTGTGGGCGGGCGGATGTCAACCCGCCGCGCCGATGAATCATTGCGATTCGATCATGGCGCGCAATACTTTACGGCCCGCGACCCGAGCTTTCGTGAGTATCTTTCTGCTTGGCTGCGCGATGGTGCTGCAGCCCGCTGGAAAGGGCGGATCGTATCGCTGGAATCTGGCATCATCAAGGAAGAGAAATCGGACACTGATCGATTCGTCGGTACACCTGGGATGTCGGCAATCTGTCAGCACCTCGCGAAGGGGATCGACATTCGGCTGGAAACAGAAGTCGCCCCGCCTCTCCGCATCGACGATCAGTGGCGTTTGACAAGCGGCGATGAGCAGCTGGGCACCTTCAACGTCGTGATCGTGTCGGCTCCGTCGGCTCAATCATTCCGTTTGCTCGAGGCTGCACCGCAACTGGCCAGTGCGGCGAGACCCGTCAACATGCAACCTTGTTGGGCACTGATGCTGGCACTCTCGCAACCTTCTCAGCTTCAATATTCTGGAGCCTTCGTAAATGGTTCGCCAATATCGTGGATCGCCCGTAACAGTGCCAAACCCGAACGGGCTAAGCAGCCAGAGACTTGGGTGGTGCACGCATCAACCGATTGGACTGCAGCCAACTTGGATCTTTCTCCTGAACAGGCTCAAATTGATTTGCTGAACGAATTCTGGAAAGTGACGGGGATGAAGGGGCAAGCTCTAAAATTCAGTTCAGCTCATCGCTGGCGATACGCCCTGCCACCTGAACCGCTGGCTGCGAATTGCTTATTCGACGACTTGCAGCAGATCGGTGCTTGCGGCGATTGGTGTTCCGGACCCAGAGTAGAAGGGGCATTTTTGAGCGGATTAGCTGTAGCCCAGCGGGTGATGACGAGTCGTTTCGCCACTTAAAGTGAACGACGGCCGATTGTTGCGTTCGACCAATCGCTGGCTGAGCAGTACTTCCGCCATCCTGTCTGTCAACCATGATCGCACGCCATCGTTGTCAGCTCACCACCTCAATCCGGTCAGATGCAGTGCGGCCATTAGCAAACAAGCGATTGTCATTAACCCAGTCATCCCGAGTGTAGAGCACGACCGACGTATCGGTTTCTCGGACTTCCAGACGCGACAAGCAGAAGCCCATCTCGGTGATCTCAGTAAACAATTGATGGGCCAAATTCTCTACGGTGGTTGGTCCGCTAAGCTGTTTGAGCTTCAAAGATTCGCCCGTTCGCTGCATGTGATCAACAAGTGTATCGAATAGCGGATCTTCCACGTGGATCAGCATCCCATGGTCGTACTCACGCTTCAGGAACGGTTCAATCTTATTGTCGAAATCAGCGAACAGCGTGGTTAACGCTCCAGTGCGCTGTACTTCGAAGTAGCAAACGATCCCGTAGCGGTGGCCGTGCAAGTTGCTGCATTTATCAGCGAGTTCCGCGTTACGATGTGCGGCGTAGAATTTGTATTCTTTCTGAATGATCATTGTTACCATCAATGGGTTGAAAACCGCAACGAATTCACAAGTTTAAAGACCTAGAGTTGCCTCTAACGCATTAGCGAAAGGACTTCGGATCTGCTGGACTGATTCGTCTTGAATACACCACGTAACGCGCTAGTGACGGTGGAACTGCCGTGTTTCTTTACACCACGTATCGACATGCACGAGTGTTCCGCCTGTACGACGACAGCCACGCCCGCCGTGTCTAGTTCGCTTTCGATCAATTCGGCAACGGTCTGTGTCATCCGTTCTTGAACCTGTGGACGGCGGGCGACTTCTTCAACCACGCGTGCTAACTTGCTGAGACCGGTCACGCGTCCGCGAGGAATGTAACCCACATCGGCTGTGCCGGTGAACGGTAACAAGTGATGTTCACACATACTGGTGAAAGGGATGTCTTTGACGAGCACCAATTCATCGTAGGTCTCAGGGAATGTTACTTTCAAGTGCCGGGCTGGATCTTGACGCAAACCGGAGAACATCTCCGCATACATTTTCGCGACTCGGCGCGGCGTTTCTATCAAACCTTCGCGGTCAGGGTCCTCGCCAACCGCCTCAAGAATCGTTCTCACGGCACCTTTAATGGCCTCAAGATCGACCGCATTAACTGCAACCGCTTGCTCAACGTCACCGTTTGACGCCGAATTGGCGAAACGTTGATTTCGCCGCTGCGCTGATTTCAATTCAGCTGGAATATTCAAAATTGATGACATATTAGCCTTTACGATTAGCCCAGTAAATTTTGCTGAAACGGGCGGGGCTGATTTCGACCGCGTCAAATCCGTGTTGGCAGCACTAGGTTTACCCACCAAAAACTCTTTTCTAACCTGTTAGCGTCGGCTCAGATGTGACGACGTTTTCCTGCACAAACCTTTGTAGGAATCAAAACTTGTGTGCCAAGTGCAAAAGCGTCACAGATTGGCTCTTGTCGTGGGCGTCGGAGGACCTAGAGATTTATTGTCATCAACTTTGGACAAGTCCATCAAAGTAAAACACTAGGATTTGAAATGTCTACAACTGAAGAAACACGGAATTGGCCTGACCTTGCGATCGGTCTCTACGACAAGCTGACTGGCCGAGACGCCGAGATCACCTACCTCTTCGACGACTTCGAGCTGCACGTTCCGAGTTCCACGTCCGAGAATGCAACCCACGCACGGTGGAAGATGAACGGTGCTCTGAAGATCTCAACGCACAACAAGTCAGTAGAAGGAAATTGAGCGGAAAGCGTACGTTTGGCGCCTTGGACTTAGCGGGCGACCTCCAGTGTGAGATCGATGGGACTCCCGTCTCAATTTCGGCAAATGAACGAAAGGTTGTAATCGACATCCCAGATTACGTAGCGGGAATCAAGTCGATACGTTCGTTGCCGTTTGGGATCAAAAGGTCTCTGATGTTCTTGGATCGTGTGATCGTCGTTACCTCCCTCGATTTAGATGTCCGAGTCGGGGGTAAGGTGGTCCTTGCAGCAGGCCATCAGAGTAGTGGGCTTCCAATGCGGCTGCTTGGATTTCGTAAGCTTCAACCCCATCCGATCCGCTTAATCTCCACGTATTTTTCCAGTGCAAAATCATCTGTGCAGGTGAAGAGTGCGCGTTCGTCGAACTGATGAGGCATCGTTACCCCGGATGTTGACATTTCCGCTCACTTGTTTGCAGGAGGGAAGTTCGGTATGACGGTTCGACAATTGCCGGAGGACCGGCTGCTGGCGAAATGTTCAAGAGCTTGAGGAGAGATGCCGGAAGGACACACGATTCATCGGATTGCCAGAGATCACTCGCGCGACTTCGCCGGCCACAAACTTTCTGTAAGTTCCCCTCAGGGTAGATTTGCTGAAAGTGCAGAGCTCCTCGATGGACGCACTTTGCATTCGATTGAAGCTCTTGGGAAGCACTTGTTCTACAAGTGGTCCGGAGGCAAATTGGTTCATATTCATCTGGGTCTGTATGGCCGATTCAAGCCGCATCGGATGCCTGTTCCAGAACCACGCGGTCAGGTTCGCATGCGTGTCGTGGGGAACAGAAAAGCCTTTGATCTCAGTGGACCAACCGCCTGCGAGCTGATTTCGAAAACGAAATGGTCGGCAATTCGAGATCGATTGGGTCAGGATCCCTTGCGTGACGACAGCGATCCGGAAATAGCGTGGCGTCGGATCAGTCGCAGTCGTGCTCCCATTGGCACCCTGCTGCTTGACCAGTCAGTGATCGCAGGGGTTGGCAACATCTACCGAAGCGAAGTTCTATTTCTGATGGGAATTCACCCGCAAACCTCGGGAAAGTCACTGGTCCGAGAACAATTTGACGAACTTTGGCGGATGCTCTGCGTACTGCTGAAAATTGGGGTCAGATATAATCGGATCATCATCGCGGAACCGAGTGAGTTAGCAAAACCTCGATCGCGCATGAGCAACCAAGAACGCCTGCTTGTTTACAAGAAGAGGAATTGCTCACGCTGTCATTCGCAGATTGCGGAGTGGGCCCTGGGAGCCAGGCAAGTTTTTGCCTGTCCCATTTGTCAACCGCAAGGCTGATCCCACCGTTGCAGGTTCGGGTAAGCCAAGTCTTGTGAACGCCGAAGACGGCGTTCACAGGCGGACACGAAAATCAACACTGGCTTGCAAACAAGATTGATAAATGAGTGCTTTAGCAACCTATACATTGTTGGTCCAGGTAGCCGCGACGCTAGCGATGGTGGGACTAATTTGGTTCGTCCAAATCGTTCACTATCCGTTGTTTGCTCGGGTGGGTCCTGCAGATTTCAGTCGTTACGAAATGGATCATCAACGTCTAACCTCGCGGGTAGTGGTTCCATTGATGCTGACCGAACTGGCATCAGCATTCCTGTTGATTTGGTGGCGACCGGTGGGCGTGGGCAACTTTTCCATCTGGCTGGGCATCGGTTTATTGGCTGCGATCTGGCTGGTCACCTTCACCGTTCAAGTCCCGCAACACGCGTCGCTGGCTTTGTCCTACGACTCCGATACGCAACAGAGTCTCGTCACTGGCAACTGGTTTCGGACGATGGCATGGAGTGCTCGTGGTGTGCTAGTGCTGTGGATGGTTAGTCAAGTGATCGCGACCGATGCGCGCGTTCACCGAGCTGGCGAGAAGTGCATCACCATAAACAAACTGACCGTATCCAAGAATACTTCTCACAGGGAACAAAGGGGACGACAGGAGACAAAGAAGACGGCGGTTGTGATTAAGGCGTGGTCACTGAATCTATTAGGTCATGAAAATCAACAGTTGATCAATTTCATACCCGATCTACTCTGAATCATCTCCGAATCCGAACACGCGCAAAAATCCGTGATGCCCCTGGACGGAGCAGAATCTCGTCACCCGACAAGCTTCATACAAACTACCGATCGCGAAAGCCCCCCAGTACCTGGGGACTTCGCAGATTGGGTTCGCATACGTCTTTCGACGTTTTGCGTGTTTGCCCGGTAAGGTCGAGATTGATATGGCAATTCCCGTAAAACGAATCACGCGAACTTCAATCACCCTTGGGGAGAGCTGGGCTCTAAAGGCCGGAGAGGGCCCTCCCCGGCCGCTGCCACGTCCGACCCTCGCCGCTGATGAATGCTGCCAATGACCGAGTAGCTTGTACGATACTACTCCGTTGAGTTGCGGATGGTTTGAACGTCGGCGCAGAACAGAACTGGTACCTAGTCTGCGCACGATCCATTGGAGGAAGACAGAGCGTGATTCCTCGTGTTGTGGCGAGACTTCTACTTTCAAAATTCAGTTCAAAAGTTGATATCCCATGCCACTCTTGATCGTCGGTGGGGCCCAGTCACCAGCATACCGTGAATCTCAACAAATGACCGGAGAGACTACGGCGTCAAATCCCAGACGGCTATCGTCGGATCGGGAAGATGGACGTTGCAAAGAATGAGTCGCCCGTCGGTTACAAAGATTTTACAAACCGACGGAGCATCGCCTGAGTCAACTGCCAAGGGATTGTCAACAAACCCGTAGGTCTCACCGGTCTCGACTTCCGAGAAGTAGATCCCTTTGGCAATAGTCCCGACTCCGGCGGCCAAGACAGTTTGCCCGTTTTGGTCAAATGCGATGCTGCGTAGTTCTGTGCCATCTAACCGAATAACCGACTCTTCACTCGCTGCCAGATCGAACAGTCGAAGCCCGCCGTCGATATAACAACTTGCTAGATATCGTCCATCGTCACGGAAAGAAATAGCATGAGGATTCCCACCACCAAATTCGTAAAGTAATTCATTTGTACTCGACCGAAATATTTGCACACTATCATTAGCATGCGCAAGAAGTTTTCCATCGGCGGAGAACATAACGGCCCGCCCGAAACCCGAGTACTGCTTTCGAAACACTGGCGGGTGCTGATCCGTACGCCAAATGATCAGATTTCCGTCTGAGCTTGTACGAGCCACATAGCGTCCGTCCTCCGACATCGCGACCTTGAACTGCTCGCCTGCTTCCGCACGCCTTCCTGACCGCGACCATTCAATCTCTCCGCTATCCAAGTCAATTAGATCAACGCCACCAGACCGGTATCCGACCGCTAGCCGCGATAAGCCATTAGAGACATGGATGTCAGACACATTTCTCTCCCGAACCTGAGCGACCCGCGTCACTTCGGAAGTCTCCAGGTTAAAACAGCGAATCATTCCGTCAGAGGAGCTGAATATCACAGCTGATCTCGATAATAGCGCTGCCGCTGTGATATCAAAATCTAATGTGTGAACTCGCGCGGCAGTTCGGTTTCGATTCATTAACTGAACTCGGCCGTTGCGATGGGTTGTCACAATGGTCGAATCGGTCAATCTGGCTATTCCGGTTACGGCTTCTTGTTCGACTACCGATCGCACTATTTTGCCAGCCGGATAATCCCCCTTTTCTTTCGTCTTGAAGATAGTCCACCATTCTTCTTCCGTCGCGGTCCACTGTTGCAGGCGCCCTTCGGTATCACCGACGGTGACTGTTTGGCCATCCTGCGAAACATCCATGCATCGAAAGCCGAATGGAAAGGGTGCTGAGGACATGAGACGCTCAACCGAGTTCCCATTTTTCGGGTTGATGACTTCTAATTGACTGCGATTTTCAAACGCCACAATCAGGTCCTGGGTGATTGGCGCCCACTTCATCGATCCCACCGCCGCACCTTCACTATGCATTCTTTCCCAGACCAATTCTCCTGTGCTGCAATCCCAGTAGCACAACTGAGAATTCTTGCCGCCCGCCGCCAGAAAACGAGAGTCCGCCGAAAAGGCAATTGATTCGTTTCTGGTACCAGCAGCGAACCTGTGCAATGGCCGTCCATCGATAGTCGATAGTTGAACCGGCTTATATCGCGAGCCCGCGGCAACCATCAAACCATCGGGTGAGAATTCAATCGATTCAATGGTCGTGTCGTGTCGCTGAATCATTCCTTTGCGATCGCCCGTTTCGGCATCCAATAGATAGACGAATGCCCGGTCAAGAGTCACCAGTCTAGTGGCGCCACCAACGGCCAAAGTTTTTCCATCCGGTGAAATTGCCATCGCATGGATCGCACCAATTCTTGGCTGGAACGTTGCCCGCTTCTTGCGGTGATCCGCATCCCACAAAATAACCAGGCCGTCATCGCCCGCAGTAGCCACCGTCCGGCCATCGGGATAGGCCACGCATTCGTTAGCTGGCCCTTCATGTGAGCCTAAGGAAGAATACTTTGCGTCCAATTCCGCATTCAGGATGTGCCATTCAATACCACGAATGTCAACCTGATCCTTCGTGGGAATCTGTCGAGACAACAACTGTGAAGTTTGAAACAGGTCTCGATCGTGGTAACTTTCAAAGGCGCGTTGTATGTCGCTGCGGTAGCTCATCCTGCGGGCGAACAATTCGCTTGCTTTCGCATGCTGCTTGCTCTGCTCGGCGAGGTCTAATTGCTCGTTCGCAAGTAGCCTCTGAGTCTCTGATTCGTGTCGAGACTTCCTGGCCTCCGCCACTGCAATCTCTAGCTGCTTTGCGTAATCAGAGAGTTGACGAGAGTACAGTGACATCGCGGTACCGAATGCGGTCAGTAGCAAAATGCCACCGATCATGACAGCCGTTGTCATGCGTCGATGACGCCGCAGCCAGCGGGCCTGCCGCTGCAGCGATGTCAACCGTCTCGCCTTGATTTCGCGGCCATCAATGAAGCTGCGCAAATCATCCGCCATCGCTTGAGCTGTCTGGTAACGATCAGCTGGATCAGCCGACAATGCCTTGATCACAATGGTTTCTAAGTCGGCTGGGATGGTTGAATCCATGCTTCGCAGAGACACGACATCGATATCCCGCCGCCGATTCGCATCAAGACTTGTCCCGCCGTCGCCTAAATGTCGCCTAAGAGTCAGTAATTCATAAAGCGTTGCGCCCAATGAGTAGACATCCGATCGGCCGTCGATGTGGTGCGAATCCGAAGCTTGTTCGGGACTCATGTAGGCCGCGGTCCCGACGATTCCACCGGTTCGTGTCAACGTCTCGTCATGCTCAATCGTTGCCAACCCGAAGTCCGCGATCCACAATTTCCCGGACTTATCAACCAGCAGATTCCCCGGCTTGATATCGCGATGCAAAATGCCAATCTGGTGAGCATGTGCCAAAGCCTCCGCCGCCTCGGCACCAAGTCGCGCGGCTGTTTGGTAGAAACCTCTGCGTTCGCCTGTCCGCTGAGTGCCAATCTGTGAGTGAAAATTTGGAACGGTATCGGCTGCAGCGTTGTCACCTCTCCCATTGGATGAGGTCGTGCTCTGGGGGCCGGGCGAAGGTGGATCGGGCAGCTGCTTCTTTGGCGTCTTGCGCAGCCCTTGAATCAATTCCGCCAAGCTTCGTCCTTCAATCAAATGCATGGCAAAGAAATGGACGCCTCGTTCCTGGCCGACGAAATGCACCGGCACGATATGGCGATGATCCAGTGTCGCAGCCGCTCGCGCTTTGTTGTAGAACCGCTTGCGGTGTTGTTCGTCCAGCATTGCGGCAAAGGGCAAGACTTTGACAGCGACTTTGCGCCCCAGCGAAAGTTGATCGGCTTCATAAACAACACCCATCCCACCCCGGCCGATCTGACGAATCAGGCGAAAATCGCCTAGCGTTGCCCGCGCGGGAAGCATCTCATTACCGGCCACCATCGGCGTAGTCTTCGCATCAGCCGCTTGCGGAGCGATGCCATGCAGGAAATCCAATCCTTCCAGATGACCCTGCAACTGGTCAGCAATCTCCGGGAAGCGGGCCAGAAACTCGCCATGGTCACGAGCCTGGCCAGCTTCGAATTCAGAAACGTACAACTCTATCGCATCGGCAATGCGGGGATCTTCGCTCTTCGAAGGACGGATCGTGCGAGTCAAATCGGCAGAACGCGATTCGTCAGGATTCGTACGCTTACTCATCAGCTTGAAGGCAATCGGATAGCCAAGTAACGGGTTGTCTGGTTTTGGACGGGGTGGCTGGTGGGCGATGCAGTTAGCCCCCAGCATTTAGGCTAGTCTCATATGCCTGGGGGCGAAAGATTCGTAAACCTCACCTTCCGACCCCAGCCACCCTTTGGGCTATTGGCTGTTCAAATCTCATCCCCCAATAACTCTCTCAATTTTCCTACCGCTCGTTGCCAAATCGCTTTCACACGATCCACACTGCGGTCCGTCTGTTTGGCAACTTTGGGAAACGTCTTTCCACGCAGGTACCGCAATACAATCACTTCGCGATAGTCATCGGGCAGATGCGACAGGGCGTCGGCCAGAATAACCGCCCGTTCACGTCGCACGGCGTGTTGACTGGGTGATTTCCCGCGATCGACAATTCCTGACAATATGATGGTTGATCCCTCCATCTCGACGTGTAGCTGACTTTCCAGGTTGACATCACGGCCTTGAGTACCGAAGTGCCGGATCTGCATCGCGACCTGAGACGCCAAAATCTTCCGTAGCCACGCAACCAGTTCTCCCTCGCTGCGACCGGCAAAATTGGCGAAACCTCGGTTGGCTTGCAGGAACGTTTCCTGGACGACATCCGATGGCGAACACTTCGCCCTGATCGGTCCACCATCCAGATGCAGCCGCGCAATCAAACTGAGATAGCGACGGTAAAGCTCCAACAAATCCCCAATCGATTCATCGCAACCGCCGCGTGCCCGCACGATCAAATCCTCCAGCTCAACGGTTGAAACGGAATCCAAACGAAGGTGCTCCACGTAATAGATGCGAAACGAGATGCAAACGTGTCCGAGTTCATACAAACTTTAGTGGAATGTAGCTGACGAGTGGTGGTAAATAGCCGAGCGTCAGCGAATCGCCTGGAGATTAAAAAAGGGTGCGTGCGGGACCAGGACAGGCTCCGGACGAGAGGGGATCGCGATCGAATCAAGAAAGCGAAGTATCTGGTTGGGCGACGTGTAAACATTCTCCCACTGCAATCAAAGCGAGTTTCGAGCACTCTTTGGTCCGACTGAAAAGCGGAAGGCCGCCGGAGCGGGCAACGGCGGATCGATTGGCTTCGCTTGACGCCGATTTGCACAGCAAGCTGGTCAGGGGTGGCTTGTTGGAATCGGAGGAAAACGCCAGGCCCGCATCCTAACCGTGGCCCGGTGGTGCGACGAATGCATAGGGGAACGCCAGGACGGCAAACCGGCGCCCGTAGATTCAAACACGAAGTGCCGCAAGAACTTGGGCGACCATTTCGAGCTCAAGAAGTTGTTACGGGAGGTGTCCGCCACGGAGGGCAAGCAATGACCAACGATGAATCATTCGTGCCAGCCGCCGATCCCGCTGTCCAACCGGGTGTCACGCAAGCCGGAGAAGGCAACCACCCAAACCGATTTCGGCTGATATTGCCGAAGAAAAGCCAGTTTTTATCGTTGAGGATAGCACTGGCGGGTTTTGGATAATGGGCGTTGAGGGACTCGAACCCCCGACCCTCTCGGTGTAAACGAGATGCTCTAGCCAACTGAGCTAAACGCCCCACTGTGGGAATGTCCGAATCTCAATGACCAACGTTCGACGTTGGTCCTTAATTGCTGAAATCGGTCATTGGCAATTCTTCTGTTTATCGGCTGAGCGAAGTCGTACGGCGGCCGCGACGCTCGGCTTGAATTTTGGCCCGGCGATTGATTTCGCTCGGCTTCTCGAAATATTGTCGGCGACGCATTTCTCGCTTCAGACCACTTCTTTCCACAATCTTGCGGAATCTTCGCACTGCCTCCTGAATCGTTTCCCGATCCCGGACCACTAACTTAACCATTTTCGCTCCAAAAACATCAACAGATTCTTTCTCCCCAAATGACGCCTTTTTGAACAGTCAAACTTCATTCGGGTTGACTGAGAAGTCTACCCCTGACGGCCGCGTCGTTGCAATGGCCGTCCGCAATTCAAAAGGGCCCTTTTTCGCTCTCTTTTCCTTGTTTCGGCGGATTGCACGGTCAGCCTGATCCTAAGTCCAGCATTTCCCAATCGATGTCAGGTTCGACTCGTCGGATCGACCTCCACAATCGACAAACATTGCCTGTGCCGGTTGACCGGTACGACCGACGGCTGAGTGCCGATCGTGCGACGTGATGTCGATTCCTTGAGTGACACTTAGTCGCCCAAGCAGGCCTGACCGCGTGTCCTTCTCGACCTCGGAACGATTTTTCACCAGAGTATCAAGGCATTCATGTCACCGATTCCTAGTCCCAACGCCCACGAGACGGAGCCAGGTCAGTTGTTGAACGAACTGGAACGCCGCCAAGATGACGTCATACAGCAATTGGACGACCTTGAATCGCAACTGGACGAAGTTCTGAAAGGTCTCGGTGTCTCCACCGATCACGAGGTCGATCAGGACCTAGCCTGATCCCCCGTTTGAGTTGCTTTTTTATACCCATTGCCACACAATACCGATTCTCCAGGGACAGGAGGTTGTGTACGTGTTGCTGATGGCGTGAATGAGTAATTTCCGGATGAGACGATCGGCGCGTCGAATTGCCGCCAAGCTTCGCGACCTATCCGCCCGTAGGCAGCCGCGGCGACTTGTCGTCGAACCTTTAGAATCCCGGCGTTTGCTAGTTGGACAAGGCGAAGTCTTCAGCATTTCCGAGACGGTTGATGCATCCGGACTGCTAGGCGATGTTTCAGCACAGATTCGCTGGGGCGACGACACATCGTCCGCCGCGAATTCCGTCGTCGGGGGCAACCAGACCGGTGATTTGCGAATCGAGTTTGATTACTCGCTTGACGACAATGATTTCTTTGATTCGCAAGAGCGACGCGACTTGTTACAGATCGCCGCAGATTCGCTGATTTCGCGCATGACTGATGACTTGGCTGCGATCGTTCCAACGTCCGTCCACCAGTGGAACGTTTCGGTCATGCATCCATCGGCTCAGCCGACCGGTGACGACGAATTTGTTTCGTATCCATTGCCATCAGGACCTGCGGTTCCAGAAAACACCATCATTGTGTTTGCTGGGTCACGTGACCTTGGCGATTCGGCTCGCGGTGTGGGCGGACCCGCAGTCAGCGTGGGAATCGATCCCATCAGTTTTGAGTGCGAGATTCAGGCCGACTGCGATCAGCAATTGGCGGATTTCGAAGTCTTTCGCGATACCGTTGTTTCGCGGGGCAACCCAGGCGGATTTACCGATCCACCGACCGATTTTGCACCCGGTGTCGGCTCAATTAGTTTCGACGATACGGGCACGAATTGGTACTTTGACGTTGACGCGTCGGGATTTCCTGCCGGGGACCAGATCGACTTTCTGACCGTTGCCACACATGAATTAGCGCACGTACTGGGGTTTGGCGTCTCCGTTCCATGGCAGCAATTGGTCAGCGGAGGTTCATATACAGGGCCGGCGGGGATTGACGCTTATCAGGGTGCGGGAAACGTGCCGTTGCAACCTGTGATTTCCGGTACTCCAACCCATTGGAATCAGTCCGTTCTGGATCTTCAAACATCGTTGATGACCGGCAGTCTGGAATTCACAGCTGGCGATCGAACTGAGTTTTCCAGCTTGGATTTTGCGGGTCTGAAAGATATCGGCTGGGAAGTGGTTGATATGGAAGCGACCGTCACCGGTCAGCACCAGTATCTAGCGTCAGGCGAATTTACGCCGCAAATTGTATTGACCGGCAGTATTGCTGGCGAGATCGTCCAGACGCTTACACCGGTAACCGTGACGGCAGTGACGCAAACCCTGGTGGCTGCTTTCAGCGACAGCGAAGTCGGCGAGGATTCAGCGACGGGAGTCAATCTGACCCTGCAACGAGGTGACGCGGACGTGTCGAACGAGTTGATCGTTACTGTCACGGGTGGGCCGAGCGGACAACTGGACATGCCGTCAACCATTAGGATTCCACGGAACATGAGTCAGCATACTGTCCAGGTATTGCCGGTAAACGATAACCAGGCGGAGCTGACCAAAAACTTGAGCTTCACCTTTACCGCCGCAAATCACGAAACGGCAATCGCCGTGATTTCGGTTTTGGATGACGAACCGCCATTGTTCCAAAATCCAATCGATCGGTTCGACGTCGCCCAAAATGATGGGGCCACGGCGAGTGACGCGCTAAGAATCATCAACGAATTGATGCGGCGTGGGGGCGAAGCGATTTTGGATCCCGAAATAGAGCAACCCGACGAAGTATTCTATGACGTGAATGGTGACTATCGCATTTCAGCGCTGGATGCGTTGAATGTGATCAACGATCTGCCCAATCGAGTTTCTACCAGGGAGGCTCCAGTGGCTGCCCTGGCGAGCTTGAATACAGCGGCCGAGCGAGTCAGATCGGACCTGGACGACGACGAGTTGATCGCACAGCTGTTCTAAACATTCGTTGCTAGCATGAAGAGTCAGTCTTGCGGTGCGCCCTGGGCTAGAGATACTCTCCGAACGTAACAGGGATGTTTCACGCGAATCAGCTATGGAGGGCGCAAGCGTGTTGAAACGACGTTCGATTCGGACCAAGTTAATTGTCGCTCTAGCACTGTTGTTGACCACGGTCGTGCTGTTGGCATCCAGCGGATTCTGGGGACTGTATCGCTACAAACAATTGGCAAACGCGGTTAGCCAACGAGCCAGGGAAATCCCGTTGGCAAATAGTCTGCATAGCTTGGCTTTGACGCTGCGCGAAAGTAACAAACGGGCTAACACGCTTCGTCGGGAGGATGGGATGATCTCCCGTGCTCCCTTGGGCGACCCGCTCTTCGACATGGAGCAGTTTGAGCGCTGAAAGCTTACAAAATTGCCCACGACAGTCTCGCAAGGCAGTTGAAAGATTACCCGACAAACGTCAAAGCTACTGAACGATTGCAATCGCTGCTGATTGATGATGTCAGGCAACGCAAAAGTCTGGGAGAGATGCGCGAGACCTTTGCGATACTAGACGCCCAACTTGACCGGAATCCACTGGACGAACAGCGAAGGGACGACGTAACCGAAGCGTTGAACCAATTGGTCGATCAAACCGACGAACATCTAGCACTCATTCACAGCGGAATGGCGCAGTTCAGCGACGACGTAAAGGGCCAGTACCGGGCCTGGATCGGTGTAGCATGGTCTTGCACCATATTGGCGTTGTTCATGGTGTTTGCGCTGTTGTGGGTGTTCCGATCCCTCGTAGTTAAGCCATTTACGACTCTGTTAGCAGGATCGCGATTGGTCGTCGAAGGCCAGTTTGATCATCGCATCGATCTGGGTACCGGAGACGAACTGAGCGAACTGGCCGAGGCAATGAATGGCATGACCGACCGCTTTCAAGGAACGATGGCTCAGCTAGACGCCATGAACAAGGATCTGGATCAACAGGTTCAGCAACGTACTCGCGAAGTGATTCAAAATGAACAACTAGCCAGCGTTGGATTTTTGGCTGCCGGAGTAGCTCACGAAATCAATAATCCATTGGCGACCATTGCTTGGAGTGCAGAGTCGTTGGCGTCACGAGTTTCCGAATCCAACGCGATGTCTTTGCATGAGCGAATTGATGACGAAGAACTTCGCGATGCACTGAAAATCAATCTGCAACGCATCGAAGACGAAGCCTATCGTTGCAAGGGCATCACCGAAAAGCTGCTCGACTTCAGCCGACTAAGTGAAGTGCAACGGGCGCCGACCGATCTGGTCGAACTGGTCACCGATGTGGTTGACATGGTAGGGAAGGTCGGCAAGTACAAATGCAAAACCATTCGCACTCATGGATGCGATTCGCTAATCGCCGATATCAATCCGCAAGAGATTCGCCAGGTCGTGTTGAACCTGGTTACAAACGCCTTGGAAAGCGTCGAAACCGACGGTGCCATTGATATCACGATCGGCAAACGGCTTGCGATGGCCTCTGTGGTCGTCAAGGACAATGGCTGTGGAATGAGCCAAGAGGTGTTGCAACACCTGTTCGAGCCGTTCTTTACACGTCGTCGTGACGGAACCGGAACCGGGCTTGGATTAAGCATTACGTACCGCATCGTTTCGCAACATGGTGGTTCGCTGATCGCCAACAGCGATGGCGACGGTCGCGGTTCACAGATCGAAATCCAATTACCACTGAATCAGCAAAACGATCGAAGCATTCAACATTGACCAACAAGGAAGTAGCAATGACCGGCACGAAGCAACCAAAGCGTGATACGAAACCAAACAGTCGTGACGGTTCGATGCATGTTCTATTCGCAGACGACGAAAAAAACTTGCAGGAACTGATGCGCACGGAACTGCCGCGCATGGGTTACCGAGTTACGGTTTGCCCGGATGGATTGACCGCCGTCGCCGCACTCGAAAAGGAACCCTTCGACTGTCTGTTGGTCGATCTAGACATGCCCGGCATGAGCGGTATCGAAGTGATTGCAAAGGCAAGACAGCTGCGACCTGAGATCGAAGCCGTCATCATGACCGGAAAGCCGAGCCAGCAAACGGCGATTGAGGCGGTCCGGCATCAAGTATTCGACTACCTGACCAAACCGTGTCGACTAGCGGACTTGGCCGGACTGTTGGGCCGTGTCAAAGAACATCGGCAATCGAAACGCCAGCTCGCCGCCCTCCAGCATCGGGTCCGCCGCGCTGAAGGCGAAACGAACCTCGTGGGTCATGGCAAAGCCATGGATGCGGTCAAGAAGCTGATCGCCAAAATTGCGCCAACGGACAGTACCGTACTGATTCGTGGCGAAACAGGCTGCGGAAAAGAACTGGTCGCTCGCGCCGTCCACGAAGAAAGCCTTCGTCGCGATCAGCCGCTGGTTGCCGTCAACTGTGGCGCGTTACCGGAAAACCTGATCGAGAGCGAGTTGTTCGGTCACTGCAAAGGCGCGTACACCGGTGCGGACACAGCCCGCACAGGCCTGTTTGAAGTCGCTGATGAAGGAACGATTTTTCTGGACGAGATTGGAGAACTGCCACTATCGATGCAGGCCAAGCTCTTACGCGTGTTGGAAACTGGAGACATTCGACGCCTGGGTGACAATCAGACCGTTCACGTCAATGTGCGAATTCATCTGCGCGACGCACCGTGATTTGGAACTGATGGTCGAAGAGGGAACATTCCGCGAAGACCTGATGTTTCGCATCAACACCTTCGAGGTGACCGTGCCGCCGCTGCGGGATCGTCCCGAGGATGTCGCCGAACTTGCCGTTCATCTACTAAGACGTCATCGAATCGATGGGCACGATGATCAACTCTTTAGTGATGAAGCCATGGCGGAATTGCTTTCCCACCAGTGGCCCGGCAACGTTCGTGAACTAGCGAATGTGATTGAACATGCCGCAATAATATGTGATTCATTGCCGATTCAATGCGAGCACTTGCCGCGTCACTTTGGTTGACGTCAGTTGCGTAAAGAAATTCGCGATTCGGGCCCGATGACGCTTCGAGACTTGGAAATGATTGCCATCGACCGTGCCATTGAGCGCAACGATGGCAACAAGCCTGCCGCCGCCGAAGAGTTGGGTGTCAGCCTCAAAACGCTCTACAACAAGCTCAATGCCGCAGAGGAGAAAAAGATTGCTGGGTAAGCGGGCGGTCAACAGGAGCGCTCCATTCGTAGTCGGTGTCAGCGCGACAAACGCCAATGCGGTTTATAGAGATGCTCTGGCTCGGGCCGCGACCGAGTTTGTTGACCATCGTCATTGATCCATCGTCATTGATCCCCGCCAGTGATGTAGACCGCTGGGGTGATTGAGAAGGCGATCAGGTAGTGATTTCTGCCATCAACAATATCGACAGTCGTCGCGGCGCCTTGTTGGATTGCAGCGCCGGTCACGTCCAACGGTTCGAGAGCAACATGATGCGTACCGACGGGCAACTCACCCCGAAAGACCTGAATTTCTCGCGGCAACATGCCCCAGCATCGCGTATCGGCCTTTTCAATTCCTGACCAGGAGGAAGCCGCGGCGAAGTGAAACAGCGAACCGGCGGTACCGGTCAACCCGAGCGTATCGGTAGCTTTCGTAACGGCCAACTCTTTTGTCGTCCTGCGAATAACAGCCCGAGCAATCGTCCAGGGCATTTCCGCTTCAATCTGCCTGGTGGCTAGTTGCCCCACGTCGGTTAGCGTCTGCGTCGCTCCATACAGTTGGTAATCGATTCGGACTCCGAGTGCCGCCACATCGACGGGCGGAATGACAACACGAGGAACTTTCACCGATGCGATATTGGGAAGGACCAAATCGGATTCGCCCTGCTTGCCCTGATTCGTTTCCGCGTTCAGAACAGAAGATGCAATCGACAAGGCGGTTGATGTGGTTGGCGCATCAGCCGACTCCAGCAAAGGTCCTCGACCGACGCAACCAATCACATACAGCACGCCATGACCCGGTGAGCTATGAGTTCCGCCACTGGCGCGAGCAATGTCGTCGGCCGCTGGAGCGAATTGCGGCTGGAAGCTGCTGACAAGTTGATAAGCCTTTGTTGCATCGTCATAGTCGTGGTGAGTCGCTTCCCGGAGCATGCCGCGTACGTAGGGGGCAATCGCGATCGGCTGATAGACATCAGCTGCATTCGCAATCCCTCGCTGTGTAGCCGACTCGGCAAGCTCTGACTGCTTTATGGTTGCCTGCAACGCGTAACTTTCGGCATCCATTCCATCGCTGGCTAGCGAGCAAACAGCCAGCATCGCACGTATCATCACCTGTTCGTAGCCGGCGGGCCGGAACCGGCGGGCCGTGTCGTCAGCAATCAACGACACAGCCTCCGACAGGGGCGCGATAGCGGTTTGGCGATCGAAGTGATCGCGGAGTTCTCGCAAGCGGCGTTCAGCCGATTCGGCATCACCAGCCGCAAAGTCAGCGATCGCCAGATCCAGCGAGGCAACATCGGCAAAGCGACTGCGCGACTCGCTGATCCGCAACAACGATTGTCGCGCCGTGGCGACATCTCCATTGACAAAGGATTCTGCGCAGCTTCGATCGTGTGCAGGGAGCGGCGCAGCCGGAAACGACAACGCTGATCGCGATCAGACTAGCAACGAGGCCAAGCTTAACCATCAGCTTGGCCGAACCATCCCCAGTTCCACCATTTCCCGGCGCGAGTCTTGTTGTATCCCTTGCGAATCTCTGCCGATTCTTTGATCGATTCGCCTGTGTGCAAGTTGACCATGTCCAGGGTCAGCTGATAGTCACGTTGACTAGTTTTGTTGCGGTCAGTCGTCCCGCTGGTGATCGTGGCGAACAGCAGGTAGTCAACCGGCGTTCCCTGGCGGCCAAGCGCCGATGCAAAGACCTGGCGGTTCTGAGGCAGGAATAGCGAGTCTGGTCGAAGACGCGTTTCCATGAGAGCTGCGTTGACCATCCGGCGGCTGATCCCGCGAAACGTTTCCGCCGATTGGAGCTGCGAATCGATTCGCTGATATAGCTGATCCTTGAAATCGGCTAGCTCCTCGGCACTCTTGTTTTCGATCCCGACGAAGCAGACGGTCGCCTGACCGGTGGCAAGCGAGGAACCGATTTCTCCGTTGGCCAAGACCGGGGAAACGGCTGGATCCTGGCCTTCAAATACCACGGGCTGAATGGCCGGCGGACAGCGTCCAAGCAATTTGGCCACGGATTGGTCAACCAGCGGGTACCAAGTGGCTGCTCCCGCCGAATGACTGCCGACCAAGTCCTGATCATGGGAGGCCAAAATGTGGCCGTATTGATGGCTGGCGCAACCAGCGACGACCAGCGTTTGGAGGACGGCAAAAACTCGAATGCTTTGCAAAAACAGGGTATTCATAGGGCGTTTCGTAGCAAATCTCGATCTTATTGGGCTAGGCCATTGCCGATGTACACACACTCAGGGTTAGGATCGGAGCGGAACCTGCTGAACCGTTGAAGAATCTGATTCGCATGGGAAACTCTTTCCGGTCTTCCTTGCTTGCCTTCAAGCCGCAGTTTGCCCACAATCTTCATTTGCCCGTCCAACGAACAGCCTTTCTAGCTCGCAAATTTCCTGCCGTCGGCCGGGCATCTTTCCCTCGATTGATGGATCGATAAACTCAGGCCCCGCAGCGCTTTGTTTGTGATTCCACGGGGCTGTGTTTGTTTCCATCGTTCGCCACCACCTCTTACGTACTTCAAAGAAGACTGTTTGCTCATGAGTGTTGTTTCCATCGACGGATCGGTTTTTGTATCAGCAGATCCGAGCGCGGCGTGCTCCGTTTCGGTAATCGCGCCGCAGGTAGATCGAACGGCAACCGTTCCCAACGCCTTGGACGAGAACGATGACGATCTGGACGTGGAGGACGACGACGCAGATTCAGATGATGACGATTCGTTTGACGACGATGATGACGGCACCGGAGGTGATGGTGACAAGGGCTTCAAAGATGGTCTGGACGAGGACGACGAGTTAGACGAGTTTGACGACATCGACGAAGACGATTTTGATGACGACTTCGATGACGACTTCGAAGAAGAACTTGAAGACGACTACGAGATCGAAATCGATGACGAAATCAGCGCCGAATTCGGATTGAGCAGTGAAGATGACGATGAAGTCGTTATGGACGACGGGCTAGACGATTTTGACGATTTCGAAAAAGTCGAATGAACCGCTGCAATTGGCTCCTGGCGAACATCCTTCGCTTGACACCAATCGTCATCGGACTCTGGCACTCGTCGCTATCGGTCCTGTCGATTTGCGCCGGCGAGCGCCCTAATCTTGTGCTGATTTGTGTCGACGACCTGCGTCCTGAATTGCCATGCTACGGCAAAGACTACATTCATTCGCCCAATATCGGTCGGCTTGCCAAGCAGAGCCGAGTCTTCAAGCGGCACTACGTTCAAGCGCCGACCTGTGGGGCATCGCGGTACACTTTGTTGACCGGGCAATACGGTCCGGCCAACAACCATGCATTGTTCTCCCGTGCGAAACTTATCGAGGAACAGGCGTCAGTGCCGGCTAGCCTGCCAAAGTGGTTTCGCCAGCATGGGTACCACACCGTATCGGTTGGCAAAGTTTCTCATCATCCCGGCGGACGCGGCGGCCCCGATTGGGATGACGATTCGATTCCCGAGATGCCGGGTGCCTGGAACCGTCACCTGTTACCGGCTGGTCCTTGGCGACATCCGCGCGGGGCAATGCATGGATTGGCCAATGGCGAAATCCGCGAAGCAGCCAGCAAGATGGATTTGTTCCAGTCGGTTGACGGCCCTGATTCGATCTATCCCGATGGATTGATCACCGATGAATCCATTCGTCAACTTGATGATCTGGCGAAGGACGACGAACCTTTCTTACTGGCAGTGGGAATCATTCGTCCGCATTTGCCGTTTGGTGCGCCGGCCAAGTACATGGCAACGTACAAGAATGCCTCGCTTCCGCCGATTGACCATCCAGACAAACCGACTGGATTATCAACATGGCACAAATCTGGCGAATTCATGAAGTACAACCGTTGGGGTCGCAATCCCAATACCGACCCCGAATTCGCACTGTCGGTGCGACGCCACTATGCGGCGTGCGTCAGCTATGCGGACGCCCAGATCGGCCGAATCTTAGGCCATGTTGATTCGTTGGGAATTCGTGACCGCACAATCGTCGTGTTGTGGGGCGACCATGGCTGGCATTTAGGCGAACACGCGATCTGGGGAAAACACTCGTTGTTTGAAGAGTCGTTACATTCGCCGTTGCTCATTCAATATCCCGACATGCCGGCACCCGGCCAATCGACCGAGGCCATGGTTGAAACGGTTGACGTCTTTCCTACGCTATGCGAATTGGCCGGCCTGCCGCAGCCTCCGCAGACGGATGGCACGTCGTTGGTTCCCAATCTGAAAGACATCGACGCAGCGGGGCACAACGCGATTTCGTATTTCAAAAGTGCCACCACGATCCGCACCGATACTCACCGGCTGATTGCTCACCAATCGGGGGACTTCGAACTTTATGATCATCGATCCGTAGAAAAGGAAACGCGAAATTTGGCCGCTGCACACCCGCGCTTGGTAAACGAATTGAACCGCAAACTGCAGACCAGATTGCAGCAACGCAGGCAATCGCCTTAACGTCGAACCCAAGGAAAAATCGTGACGAACCAAAACGGCAAACAGATCTTGATGTTGGTCGGAGATTTTGTCGAGGACTACGAAGCCATGGTGCCGCTGCAGATCCTCTTGTGTGCCGGACATGAGGTGGCAACCGTATGCCCGGACAAAGTCGCTGGCGATACGGTGATGACGGCGATTCACGATTTTGAAGGCGATCAAACCTATACCGAAAAGCCGGGCCACAGGTTCGCAATCAACGCGAATTTTGCTGAGTTGAACCTAGAGTCGTTTGATGCTTTGGTGATTCCCGGCGGGCGGGCACCGGAGTACCTGCGATTGAATCCACAGGTGTTAGAGTTGGTGCGCCATTTCGATCAAGCATCGAAACCGATCGCGGCGATCTGTCACGGAGCACAGATCCTGGCTGCCGCAGGGATTCTTTCGGGACGTCAATGCAGTTGCTATCCAGCCGTCTGCTATGAAGTCACGGCCGCAGGGGGCGAATATATCGAACCATCCGAAACGATGGATTCGGCGCATGTCGAAGGCAATCTGGTAACGGCACCGGCATGGCCAGCCCATCCGGCTTGGATGCGCGAGTTCATGAAGGTTTTGGACTGAAGCCGACGGCCTAGAAAAGCGATCCGGAGGCGGGAAAGACGTCAAATTGGAAATGCGTCTTTTCGGTCTCGTCAGTCTGTAAAAACGACGCCGGTGCAACCATCTTGGTTTCTCCATCCGGTTGGCGATTTGGCAACTCGTTGATCACAATCAGCGCGTCCAGCGCGGTAACCAAGTAGTCACCGTTGACATCCAAATAGAATCCGCTTGGTTGTTCGCCCGATGGATCCAATTGCGCGTCATTGCGGCGGGCAAGTTCGTTAATGATCCGCAGCGCGTCACTCGCTTGAACTCCATCCTTGCCATTCACATCGAATCGATCGAGCGGATTCTGAAACGCTGGCGGCTCGTTATCACGGAGTTCGAAACCTGCAGTTCCCATGACGTATCCGGGTGCTGTAAAGCGATAGCTCAACAGCCTCGGCAATTCAGGATCGACATCGTCGATCGGAAAAAATGTCACGGAAGTTTCCCGCTGATCCTTCGGAATGGTGATTGTCGTTGGGTTTGCCACCTGGCTAGTGATTCCACCAGCAATGCTAACTTCCAGTTCCTGGTTCGTATCTGTATTGCTCCGCTGAACGATCAGTCTAATTCCGGCATCCCGACCTTCAGAGATGCTGGGTTCGGAAAACCGACCGATCAACCTTTCGCGATCCTTGACCAACAAGTCAATCGTGCCGGACTCCACACCACTACCCGTTACGGTCAGACTGACGTCAACATCACCATCCAGCAACGCATCATCGACCGCGTCAACGGGTACGCGGACCGTCGTTTCGCCGGCCGGTATGACCACTGTCGCAGGCACCTGGGCTTCTGAATCGTCACTTGATGCCAGTTGTACCGTTTGCGGTGATTCGGTGGACGCTTCCGGACGTGCAATCGTCAACATTGTTGCGTTTTCACCCTGATTCTCGTTGACTATTGGTTGGCTCAAGCTGAGCTCAAGAGCAACTTTCTCGGCGACCGTGATACGGAATGCTTTTTGCCGGGTACCCCCGTCATCATCCGTCACACGCACGTTGACTGTTTTGACGCCAGGCGATTTGTAAACATGGTTACCGTTGAACGAGGCCCGCGTCGGATCGCCCGCTCGATTGCCATGACGATCGATGGTGGCTGTACCTTGATCAAGACTCGATCCATCACCCCAGTCAATCGAATAAGTAAAGGACTCGACGGTTGCAGGGTCGCCGAGCTGGTTGCGGAAGCCCACGTCGGTGATCGTACCGACGTCTATGATCGAAAGTGCTTCATCAACGATCACGCTTCGATCCGCGGGGACCGACAGACTTGGCGCTACGTTGGTGACGGACACGATTGTGTCAGAGAAGGATCGTTCGCCAACAACTTCACCTGAATCGATTCCACGTAACACGAGTTGAACAGGATAATCATCGTTGTCAGCGAACCGATGTGTTGCCTGGACCTTGACGGCTGTCCGGGAAACGTCCCAGCCAATGTCGTCCAGCGCACCGAGATCGAGTGCAGTTAGTAGCCTGCGTTGCCCCGTTTCAATATGACCTGCCATCAGCGGATCGTGTCCACCCTGGCTTTTGATTTCGTGGTCCCAATGAGCGCCACTAAGCGGTACATTTCCAGATCCGCCGTATGCCGCTACCGCCTTGGGTCCGTTGAATCGGCCACCCGAGACTTTAGACTGCCACGAAGGCGCAGTCCCAAAGCCAAGCACATGTGCCAGTTCATGCATCGCTACGCTCAGGAAGTCAACTTGGCCACTTTGAATTCCCTCTGGATTCAATCCGAAGTACCAATCGGTGCTGGATGCCGAGTCAAAACTGATCGATCCCACGCTCGGAGCAAAGTCAGTAGGTTTCTGCTGTAGCGCGCCAGGTTCTCCGCGAGCCCTGACCGTATCGAGGAATGATTGGGAGCCGCTAAACGATGAAACACCGCCGGAACCACCGATGGCTCGAACCTGTCCTGGAAAGTCTCGTGAACCGGCATAAACAATGATCTCGTTTGCTGCGACTCGCAACGTGCCGGGCAAATTGTGTATTGGGGGATTTACATCATTTCCGGAGGAAGGATGTCGGATGTTGGGACGCCACTGGTTGTTGCCGCCGGGAACGATCGCCGCGAGGTCATCGTCCATCTGCCCAAGCAATAGTTCTCCGGCAATCGCCAGAACTTCTCGCCGACTCCGATTGGCACCGGAAAAAAAACCTCGTGAGTCAAGCGAGTAGTCGAACTTAAAACGCAGCTTACCGTCGGCACGCGAATCTTCGACGGCGGCTGGGGTCGTTGTGCCGTCGCCCCAAATGACCGACGCTCGTAAGTTGCCGGGCAATCCTGATGCATCAACCGTTTCGCTCAGAGTAAACAGCGCACCTTCAGCGACAAGAAGTCGGCGGATTTCCAACGGCTCCATTGATAGTCGGCGCCTTCGCCGCGCCGATCGAAGGTCACGATACCTCTGTTTTTTGATTGCAAACATCCGCAACGACGTAGTTCGTATCCCCAAGCAGCTGAGTAGCACAACTTCTTTGCGGCCTATTCGATGCTCAATGAGCGTCCAAGTGATTGATCACCCGTATAGACAAGAGCCATGATTTTAGCAATCCAATCTCGCCGCCCGCAATGGAATGTGGGTCAAAAGCACTTGGAAATCGCGGCGATCATTTTTGAGACACCGCGATTCTTACGAATCGAAGATCAAAGCCGCCACTGACCTAATTGGATTTCGCTTCCCGCAGCTCGGCAATGCGGTAGATATTGGCTAGACGGATCAACAGTGGCTCAATCTGGTGATCATATGTCTCCCCCGGGAAATCGCTTTTTCGTTGTCGCAGCTCCTCGAGTGCTTGCTCGATCGAATCACGCTGTTCCCGCTCTTCCTTGGTCAATTGCAACCGTTTGTCGAACGCTTGCAGGGAAATTTTCGAAGCCATTAACCCGTCTAAACGCGATCCATCTTTGGCTTTTCCGACCGGTCTGGCGGCCCGAAACATCGTCGAAGGCGTCCCTTTTCCATCGCCGTTGTCATCAATCAATGCGTGTTCGGTCGCGATCCGTGACTGGGACCGGTAAAAATCACCAACCTTTGCGCTGGCACTCAAAAATGCCTCCAAAACAGAAACCTCGTCGTCATGGTCCAGATCCGAATCAGGGGTACCAATCGACTGAACGAAGTAGTCGCCAAAACGCGCAAAGTTCTGTTCCGTTCCGCTCTTGGTCGCCGTCACCACAACCCGTTGATCGCCGGAAAGCCGATTGATGAAGGGGCCGCTAGACGAAGCAACATTGACCACAATCAGCGGCTGCTTCAGTGGTCGCAGCCATTCGGAAAACTCTTCCGCGGAAACATCAGGTCCGCGCAGGTTGAATTTTGCTACGCCTCGAGTAAATGTTCCGTGCCCGATCATCACTAGCCACAATCGGGCGGAGCTCTCTTTCGATGCTTCTTCAATCAACGACTTGCACCGTTCTCGGTCAGTCTGATCGGTCAACGGATCACGACCAACCGATTCGAACCGGGCCTTGGCCAGCTTTGCGATGGACTCCCAATCGGCGGCCCAACGTTCAAACTGTTCACCGAATTCGTCTGAACCCGAAGCACCAACAATCAATAGAATTCGGTCCGAATCCGGATCGGCGTTCTCTTGCGTGCTACGGGAAAGGTGGCAAGTGTGATGACCAACAAAGCCAGCATGCTGAATCGCTGAACACTTAGTACGGTCATGCCAACCCCTTCCAACGCCGGAGTCCCCATTCGCCGCACAAACACAACATCGCTGCCACCATGACCCAAGGCCGATGCCAAATGGGATAAACCCATGTTTCGGTAACCGGAACTTTTCGCGTCGGCAATTCGGCGGCAAAGCGGTTCAATTCGGAATCCAAAATCAATTCGCCACCGGTTTCCCGCGCAATTCGAGCAAGCAGTTCGCGGTTCGTTTTCAGATTTGCCAATTCGGCCGCTGCCGGTTGAGCCGACCAACCTGCAAAGGCAGACCCAACGTCGGACCCATCTGCCGATCGTACCTTGGACTCCACCTTGTAGCCGCCAGGGTCTTGCGACCAGCAGATGGCACGATAGGCACCCTGTTCCGACTCATCCATTTCCGGTGTCAGCAGGAAAGGCTCACCCGTCGGCGGAGTGACCGTCAATTCGACATTTGCATTGTCCAGCGGCAAATAAGATTCGTCCCGCGCACGCACGATGATCGACACCGATTGATTGTTGTCGTCGGACACCAGTTCAATATCGGTACGGCGCGGTACATCATTGACTAACCAGCGAATCAGTTGCCGCCATGCTTGAGCTGGATCGTCTTCATTCAGTTCGGTATCCTGGCTGGCAGGCTCTGGCATTGATCGGCGCATCGACCATCGCCACAGGTCGCCAACCAACATTGCTGCGGTTCGCCCTTTCCCAAATCGCTGTGCGACCAACGCTGGAACGACTTGCTGTCCGTCACCACGCACCGTAGCTAATTGCGAAGCCCCCGGCTTCGGATCACCGACCATGTTCAGCGTTGTAAAGGGCGGCATGCCCTTAATACGATCGAGCTCGGCTTGTTCCGTTTCGCGAAGGCGGGTCCATGGTTGCAACAATCCCTCTCGAGTCAGGGAGATCCGATAGGGACCTTCAACCTGGACATCGTTGGTTCGCCGCGGATAGACGGGCGACAATTCTCCGAGTGGACTGTTGTTAAAGTTCTTGCCTGCGAAAGACTCCGTGCCGCCCAGCATCAGCAAGCCGCCTCCACGCGAACTGACAAACCGCCGGAGCATTACCAATTGATCCTGAGTAAAAAAGCCGGCCTCCAAGTCATCCAGAATCACACCATGGTAGGCAAAGAGTTCGTCATCTGTTTTTGGAAACCCATCGCTTAGCTCTTCTTCCTCTTTGACGCCCAGTCGAATGATGACGGGTTCGTCATATTGTTCGGCAGCCTCTTCCTCTCCTTCGCCCAACCCGGCAAACAGCGGATTGGTATCACTCACGCCTTTGTCGCGAAAACTAAATTTCGGCTCTTGCTTCGCAATCCGGATCAATCCGACTAATTGCACCTCCGCTTCCTCTTGCAGTGCACGCCGCAGAAACTTGAACTCCCAATTGGGGCGACCAGCAATGTACAGAACCCGATAGGGTCCGGAGGCACGATCAATCGCGACAACGCGACGGTTGTTCTCCACAGTCGCCTCGGTTTCGGTAGCGTCTTTCGCTTCGACCGAAACGTTCTGAAAGCTGACTCCAGAAGTCTCCGGACGAAAGCGGAAGGTCACCTGTTGAAGCTCGCCAGCTGAATTCGTTTGTGACTGTTCCTCGACTACCTCTCCCGTCGCGTCGGTCAAACGAGTGACAATCGGTTGACCGTCGAATCCAACGGTGTCATAGCTGACCGTGACCGTCGTTGGGGCCGATTCGAAATCGGTCTGTCGCACATTGATGTTGACGATCCGAATGTCCTTCAGCTCGGGATCGTCACTCGGAACGACTGGGTAGACGGGAAAGCCCAACGACTTCCATTCAAAATCTTCCGTTGGTGAATCGGTCTAGTTCCCATCGCTAAACAGGACCAAGCCGGCAACCGGACGCTCAGCGAAACGTTCCGCTATCGACTGCAGGCTGGTGGTTAACGAAGACATCTGGCCGGTAGCCTGCAAATCATCAAAGTCGTCCAGGTTTTGCAATCGCGTATCGAACGCGTACGTGCGAACGTCAAAGGATTGTGCTACCCGGGTTCGCCAAGTCGCGTCCGCATCGACCAATGCCATCACACGATCGTGCCGCGATTGGTCACCGGAGTCGCTTTTGATTTGCATGGACTGACTTGTGTCCACCACAATCGGCAAGAGATTGGATTGCGGACGCGGTCGGGTCCCACTGCGCATCGGTTGCAGCAAACAGACCGCCAGCAACACGATAGCGGCTACTTTCAAAATCCCACAAGCGACTCGAATACCGCTACTGAGATTGCTGCGCAGGTATACCCAAAGTACGAAGAGAGACAACACCACGCCGATGCCCAATGCCGGCCATGCCCATTGCGGGGCCCCCCAGATCAGATCGCTAAACATCAACGGCCGCCCCCAAGCCTTTCATAGTATTGCTGGACAGCGTCGGAAAATTCCGCCGGAACAGGATCGCGATCGATCGGTACTGGGGCGTTGCGTTCGGCCGAGCGGCGGAGCAGCTGTTCAGAGACCTGCATTTTCAGCTCGCGAAGCGGTACGGCAATCATTTCCTCTACCATTTCCCATCGCGGCGCTTCATTGTTTCGCCGCAGATCGCGACGAACATCTCGTGCGCGATCACGAATCTGGGCTGCCTGGTTGCGCAATTCCGGATCATCGACCATCTCCTCCACATCGCGAAGTCGATCGGACCACTCGCGAAAGTCATCGCCGCCGATCGGAGCCGAACGCTGGCTGTCGTTGGCGATTCGATTCAGAATTCCACCAGGCCTTTCAACGCCGCCACCAGCATTGGAATTCTGGGTCGGATTGGGTTGCCCCGGCTGCGGCTGATTGCTGGGCTGACCCGGTTGCTGCTGATCACCCGGCTGCTGTTGATCACCCGGCTGCTGTTGATCACCCGATTGCTCAGTTGATTCTGATGGTGATTGGCCAGGCTCGCCGTTCCGGCCCTCGGATGCCTCTGACGACTCTGACGATCGAGATTCGGAGGGCTGTTCGGATGGCTGTTGCTCGCCTGCATCCGGCTGCTGCGGGGACGCCTGTTGCGGTGATTGCTGGGATGACGCACCTGAGGGCTGATTTGCCTGCGAAGCCGATTCATCCTCCCGATTGTCATTGATCTCCTCCGTTAGCTCGCGATCCAGCTGCTCCAATTCGCCCAGGGCCCGCTCGAGTGCTTTGGTTTCATCGCCCAGCACGGAAGTCGCCGCCTCTTCAATGTCTTCACGTAGCTGATCAATCTGTTTTCCAGCACCGCGTTCCATCTCCCTGGCCTGCGGGTCGAACCCCCGTCGCAACAACTCGCCGGTATTTCGCAACTGACGATCGATTTGTTGCTGTTGAGTCCGGCGAAAAGTGTCGTACAGATTCTGGGCCAGCAATGGCTCAGCCGTTTCCGCTTCCTCGACGGTTTCCTGCATCTTCTCTTGGAGTTCTTTGAGCCGTTCGCGTTGTTTTTCAAGTTGCTCTTGTACTTGTTCACTCCGATCGTCACCGCGCAATCCAGAGGTTTGCGTTGGATCATCAAGATCTCTCAGTTGTTCAGCCAACTCTTCTTCTTTCTGATCCAACTCTTGAGCGTCACGACGCATTTCCTTGACAGCATCATCGAATTGCCCAGACGCTTCGCGCCGGAAGTCCTCACGCATTTCTTCGAACTGACGCTCGGCCCGTCGTCCAGCGTTTAACGCTTGTGCCGTGTCCTGTTGCTCCAGCGCATCGCTGGCTTGCTGGACGTTCTCGCGCGTTTCTTGCAGCTTCTCATTTGCTTCCCGCATTCGTTGCTGGTTTTCCGGTTGCTGCATCCGCTCGGACAATTCATCTGTCTCACGCAAGAGTTCCTGTTGTTGTTCGCGAAGTCGTTTCAAACGCTGTTCGACCTCTTCACGCTCCTCTTCCGTTTCAGCTTGCTCTAATGCGTTCTGCAGTTCGGCGATCTCTTTGTTCAAGTCCTCCTGACGCCGAGCCAACTCGCGCAGCCGGTTCAGAATCTGTCGTGTTTCGCGCTGTTCCTGCTCCTGTTCCGACGTCTCTTGGGCCTTACGCTCTGACTCATAGCGATTTTCATCTTGATCCAATTCCAAATCGTTCAGCTGCCGCTGCAATTGTTGTTGGGACGCGCTGCCAGGCTGCCCCGGACTTTGCTGTCCCTTCGATACTTGAAATTCTCGGGCGCGAAGCTTCAACAGGCCGGCGTAGGCTGCCTGCTCGGCTTGCAAGGCTGCTGTCAGGGGTTCAGCAGCAGGCTCGGATTGCGCTTTGTGCAATTCGGCAAGCGCCTGTTGCATCCGGCTGCGGACTGTGTCCACGTACTGTTTCGATTTCTCGTCCCGAACTTTTTCGGCAAGAGCGTCCAACATCGTCAACGCCTGCGATTGCGATTCGATCAGCAGACCGACATTCTGATCAAACTTGGCACTCGGCTCCTGGCCGGTTTCTTCGCGAATCACCCGCCAGGTTGCATTGATGATTTCCTTTTGCAATTCAGCAAGTTGTTGTGCTTCCTGGCCGTTTTGACCTTGCTGTTGCTGCGGTTCGCCTCCGGCTGGCGGCTGTCCTTCACGGAATATTTGTTCGAATGGCCTCACTTCGGCAAAGTACATATCGCTTTGTGTCCGGCGAACCATTCCATCGGGCCCGATATCCTCGGCCCAAAAGTGATAAGCGAACAATTGATCGGGCTGTGCATCAAGCTGCTCCAGTTCAACCAGATGCTGCAGACTGGATGTCGCGCCGCGCGACAGGTCGGTACCTAAAGTAATTTCTTGTGGCGAAGTCCCGTCCAGGTTGTAAGACAATCCGACCTTCGAAACTCCGATGTCATCATGCACCTCGGCTTCCAAGGGCAGTTCCTCCAAAGGCGAAACGCTGGCATCACCAAACATCGTTAACTTCAACTCCGGCGGTTGATTCGGCAACACTCGAGCGATCAACTCAGGCGGAAACTTGTTCTTTCTCCCCGCCTGATCGGTCAGTTCCAACGTTAACCGCTGGGTCTGTTGCAAATCGAGCGTCGTTGACATGGCTTCGGGTGAATCCGTGTCACGTCTCAGTTCGATGCGAGTCCCGTCTTTGTTGACCAGTTCAGCCTTGGCAACCTCTTTGTTGATGAAACAGAGCCAGGTCACCTTTGTCCCTTCGATCGCGCTGACTCGAACGGTGTCCTCGATACGCTTGGCTTCCATTCCAGTGTATTGCGGATAGTCCAGGTTAGCGTCACTTCGCACCAAGGCGGGATAGTCAAAGACGGCGACACTGAAAGTCTCGCTTTCCCAATCGGGAGCAACCACCTTGTATTGAAATTCCTCTTTAACCGAGGACAAAAATCCACCGACGACCGGATCGCTTAGATTGCGAGTCATGGTGACGGCCCGCTCGTCGCCCTGCTGATTGACGCAGATTAGCTTTGCGGTTTCCGGCACGTTGGCTTGGTTAAACCGGGCGGTCACAACCAAGCTGGTGCCCCGTTCGACTTCGGTGTTGCCAGGTTCAACCTGGACTTCGAACGCCAGCAAATTCTGTTCGACTTCCGCGTTCGTTTGGTCGCCTTCGACGATTGCCATCCGCCCCAGCAGAAACGCCAGGCACGCGACGCTGCACATTCCCAATAATCGACTCAGAAACAACTGGCCTAACGGAACGGTCTCCGTCCAGCGATGACGGTAGGAATGCAAACGCGCCTCTTTGATAACCCGCTGCTGCAAATATCCCAGTTGATCATCAGGTTGTTCAACGGCCGTCAACAACCGCTGCTGCAGATCTGGAAACCGCTGTTCAATCTTCGTCGCCACCTCGCGGGGATCTCGGAAGCTGAGTCGGCAAAAAATCCAGGTTGCGATCGCGGCGGCCACAAAACCGCATCCGATGGCGATCGCGAGCGGGCCTCCCTCTGCATAGCCACCGATGTATTGAACAACAAAGGCGTAGAACGCCGCAAGAATCGCAACGGCTGCAATGACTCGCCAGAAACGTAGCCGCCGCAGACGACTCGTGACGGGCACGATCCGGTCAAATAACGCTAGGTTCATGAGCATCCTTCCCGGCTCGTCTTCCCATCCAAATTTCCAAACCTAATAGTACAAGCGCCGCAGCCAACAGCCACTGCCAAATCCGCTGGCGGCCTTCAAGTTCGTAGTCCCGCAACTGGCGCTGTCGTTCTTCGATGGCTTCGTTCGACTCACCGGCATCCAGCTTCACGCCGAATTGCTCGAAAGCGTCGTCATCGATCGGTTCAGTCCGGCTTTCCGCCGGATGTAAGTTTACCGCAAAACTGGCCTGCCGATCCCCGTCAGTCCAGCGATAAACGCCAGGCGAGTCGATTATCGTCAAATCATCTTGGTCACGAAATTCAAACGTTTCGCCGGCAGGTGTCGAAATCTTCGCGGTTTCGGATGTCGGGAAAGGAAGGGGTTCGCCAATCGATAGACTGTCTGTACGATCCGAGTTTGTGCGTGAATCAACCAGTTGAAAGATCAGCGGAATGAATTTGGTTGACAGGGCTAGTTGACTCGCAGAGGGTTGCCAGCCGGCAGTGAGAATCCACAGCTTGCCGTCGCCTAGATCACGTTGAATCAACGCGGGGTCACCATTGTCAAAACTGGCCAAGACGGACCACTGATCCGAAAGTTTGCGTAAAGACCGGTTGGACCAGAATCGGATTTTCGAAAAATCGTTATAGGGCGGAGCAGACATCGGGGCAAATACCGGATCTTCGAAATCGATCCGAGACAACATGGCGTAGTCATCGACTAACGCCTCGCCAACAGCGATCTCGGCGTCAGCGATTGCGTTACAGCTTGCGATCACACCTTCGGCCCGATCGGCATCCGCCAAGACCATCAACCATCGACCTCCCCCGAGCAAATGTTCTTTCGCCGCGGCAACTCCTGCGACGGACAAGGCGTCTTCAACGACCACCAACGCCGTTTCATCGACGCCGGGTGGGGTGCTGAAGGCTTCCGAACGGATCGACTCGATCGTAACGTTGCGAAACCGATCGCTAAGTGGTACCTGACCGAGATAATGAACCAAACTGTCCCGCGACTCAGCGGTTTCCGGCCCGATGTGCAACAAAGTCAGTTCTTTAGACTCGGGAACCAGATAGAAACGCTGGTTGTCGAACGCATCGCTATCACCAAGCAGCGTCAAAGTTGTCACACCAGCACCCGGCTCAGGCAATCGCACGACTCGTGACTGGCCAGGCGGTACCTGGACGGGCAGCAGTTCCGATTTTCCATCGGCGGCATCCCAACCGACTCGAAAACTGGAAACCGCAGAGGTTGCTGTATTCTCCACACGCAGGCGAACGTTTCTTTGTTCCTTGGCATCGATAGCGTCATCAGCCAAGATGGTCGCCGAAGCATTATTTGTGTCACTCGCGATCACGCGACGAATGTCCAACGTGACGTCTTCTGGCCATTCGTAGGCTTGCAATGCCTCGACATTGGCAGCCTCTTGCATGTCGCTGATCAAGACCACTCGGACATTCGCCTCGCCACCGTCGTCCTCCCGACTCGTTGCTAATTCAGAGGCAAACCGGACGGCTCGACCTAAATCTGTGCGGTTCCAGGTCGGCGTCGTCTGTCTCAGTGCACTCCGTACCGCCGTTTTCAAGGGATCGATTTCACTACGGCTCGACTGATCAAACGAAAACAGGACGCTAGGCTTCTGATCAAACTGCACGACAGCCAGTTGGTCACCAAGCTTCAAATCGTCAATGATCGAATCAGCTTTGGCGAGTGCTTGTTCCCACAAGCCCGCACGTTTCATGCTCGCACTCGTGTCCACCAATAACACTGCGGCGGTCCGTGCTGGCGCGGCTTCGCCAAGTTCAGCGCTGCGAAACAGTGGACGAGCAAAAGCGGCCGCTAAAAGTCCCAGAATCAAGGCTCGGACGAGTAACAGTGGCCAATTTTCCAGACGACTGCGGCGACTCAATCGTGGTGGCGTTGGCCGCAGAAACATCAGCGAACTGAAAGGCACTTCGCCCTGCGGTTGTCGCCGAATCAAATGAAAGATGATCGGCAAGCCAATCGCTAGAGTGCCCAGAAAATAGAGTGGTGCCAGGAGACTCATCCTTCCCCTCCGCTGTGCCGACTAGACCTGGAAATCATTCCGGCTCGTGTCGTACCCTGGCTCTTTTGTCGCTGGGTGCTGACCAGTTGGAATAAGGCACCGTCCAGCGGTTCGTCGGTATGAATTTCGAACAGGTCAACTCCTAGCGAATCGCAAATCGCTTGGAGTTCTTGTTGATGCTCGGAAAACCGATCTCGGTAGGATTTCCGAGCCGCATCGGGGTCCAGGTAGATTTCCTTGCCCGTCTCTAAATCAACCACCATGCTAGGCGAAGCGAGTTGCAATTCGACTTCCGCCGGATCCAGAGTCCGCAAGATCAGAACTTCGTGGCCGCGTGAACGGAGATAGGCCAAGTTGGTGCGTAGCGTGTCGATCGAGGCCAACATATCGGACACCAACACAATCAAGCCGCGGCGGCGCACCAATGCGGCGATTTGCTGTAGCGGTTGCCCGAGATCGGTTCCCGTGCCCTGAATCGGTCGAGACAAAGCGACCAACAACTGTCGAAAGTGACCGGTTCGTTGACGGGCACTGACAAATTCACCGATCCCTTCGTCAAAGGTCATCAGCCCAACGCTGTCACGCTGCAAGGTCAAATAGTATGCGAGCGTGGCGCAAAGAGTCTTCGCATATTCAATCTTTGAATACTCCAACGAGCCATAGCCCATAGATCGACTTTGATCCAAGACCAGGTAGCACCGGCGGTTCGTTTCGTCTTCAAACTGCTTGATGTAGTAGCGATCAGACCGGGCAAACAGTTTCCAATCCAACCGACGCAGGTCATCGCCCTCTGTATAGGGTCGATACTCACTGAATTCGGCGGAAAAGCCGTGAAAGGGACTGCGATGCAGACCGTTGTAAAAGCCCTCGACAACCGCTTTGGCTCGCAGCTGCAGATCCCGAATCCTCATCACAGCAACCGGATCGACCGCCGTTGTTGATTCAATCCTCGCCTGCGGTTTGGAATCAGGTTTTCCAGACATTAGGAAGCCGACGTCGAAACGGAATCCAGCAGACGATCAATCACGTCTTCGACCGTAATTCCTTCAGCTTCTGCTTTGTAGCTCAAGATGACGCGATGACGAAGTGTCGGATGTGCCAGCGAACGAATGTCTTCGTGCGTCACGTGGGCGCGGCCGTTTAACAGCGCACGAGCCTTGCCGCATAGAACCAACGTTTGAGCCGCCCGCAAACCGGCGCCCCAGCTAACCCAATCATTGACAAAGTCCAAGGCTCCTTCTTGACCAGGCCTGGTGGCCGCCGCCAAGCGCACAGCATAGGCTCCCACCTCTTCGGCAATGGGGACTCGGCGAACGGCCTCGTGAAAATGCAAAACGTCATCACCGCTAAACAATGGCTCGATCGCTTCCGGCTTCGTCGACGTGGTCTGCAACACCACCGACAGCTCATCTTCCGGTGGCAGGTAATCGATCATGATATTGAACAGAAACCGGTCCAATTGGGCTTCCGGCAACGGGTACGTACCCTCCATCTCAATCGGGTTCTGGGTCGCCAAAACAAAAAAGGGCTCGTCTAGCGGATAGCGGGTACCGGCGGCCGTAACCTGGTGCTCTTGCATCGCTTCCAGCAAAGCGGCTTGCGTTTTTGGCGGCGTACGATTGATTTCGTCGGCCAAGATCACGTTGGCGAAAATCGGACCTTTGACAAACTGCAAGTGGCGGCTGCCGTCAGATGCCTGCTCCAAGATCTCGGTGCCGGTAATATCCGCCGGCATCAAGTCGGGTGTGAATTGAATGCGTTGGAAGTTCAGATGAAAGATCTGAGCGACGCTGCGGACCAATAGAGTCTTTGCCAATCCAGGTGCGCCGGTGATCAAGCAATGGCCGCCGGCGAACAGACAAACCAGCAATTGTTCAATCACTTCCTGCTGACCGACGATCGTCTTGGACAGTTCGGCAAGAATTTTGTCGCGGCCATCCCGAATCTGCTCGACAATCTGAGCTTCCTGTTCGACCGACATGGTTGGAATCGACATGCATCCTCCGCAGCAACTGAATGGTACTTATTGACTCCCTCAGTATAGCGGGGACAAGAAAGAAGGGAGGCCAGGTGCAACCTGGCTCCTATTTAGCGATCGCCATTGGCGATGGGCCCCGCCCGGTTGCACCCGCCCATGTTTATCGCCCGGTTGCATCGGGCCCGTTTACTTGGCTTTCGCCCCGCGGCACGGCTCTCCCCGACGCGGGGTTGTGGGAATCAGGCTGCGCCTGGTCTAGCATAATCCAGACGGTGTGCGGGTGGTAAACAGCGGCCAACACAATGAGCCGCTGTTCGAATGGTACGGGACCTGTCCCAGATCGCCAAGGTTGCTTTACGCATCGCCGACCGTTGACAGGCCGGCCGAAGAAACATTGCGTTACTGACAAGCACCGTAACTGCTGCTCGCAACGAGTGTCAGCCGCCGCTCAGTGTCAGGATGTTGCGACGGTGATAGGTCACGAGCGTAAAGAAATAGGTTCCGCCGGGAACATGATTACGACGATAGTCCGACATCGCAGCAATGTAGGCCAGTTGCAACCTGGCGATTCGCCAATGCAAAATCGCCAGTTCGGGTGCCAGTTTGCACATGGCGTTCTCATCGTTTCCAAATCCGTGCATGAATTCGCTTCTTAGAAAGCGAGTTGAGTTTCTTCGCCTTGGAATTGAAAAGCAAACTCGGCAGGAATGAAGAATCACTCCCATCAATTCAGTGCAAAAAGACGGCGGCTCGCAGATACGAACCGCCGCTTTCGCGAAGCTAACCAAGCGACGTACCGCCCGGAAAAATCTACAGACGACGAATTCAACGACGACGTCGCCGACATGCGACTCCAACTAGACCGAACAGAAACATGGTACTCGTAGGTTCGGGACTAGGACCGCTGAGGCAGTGCCGCTTGGTCAGACCAAACGTCCGTTAAGCTAAGGGTCGGCATTGATATTCCCCACTACATTGATCGCCGTAATCCCGGCGCGTCAGGATTCAAATGTATCGTCAATATCAAACCCTAAGAAAAATGGAACATCGAGGTCATCCAGCGAGTCCTGAAAATTGGCCAACATATCCGTTGCGCCAGACCACCAAGAGGTCCTGGTCGTTACATCGCCGGTGAGGTTGACAGGTAGCGAGAGAACTTCGCCGGTTAATGTAATTAGGTCGCCAATTGATGCTGCCCGCCCCCAAGAATGGTACCGCTGATGACGGCGTCCAACGTTACATTTAAGTTACCAGGGACCGAATACGCCCCTCCGATTACCCCTGCCCCGGCGGTCGACTGGAACGCGATCTGGGTAATGCTGACGTCCGCGACGAGATCAATCGAGACGGGGAGAAATCCTCCGGCTTCAGCGGAAATTGGGTCCACCGCAATCGTGAAATCAATCGGCGTATTGCTAAATACGGTGTAAACTGATTGATTTGCTGTGGAGTACCAGGGGTTACGTTGTCGTAGTCAAGATCAACGTCTCCGGTCGCGGCTGCCGAACTCGCGCTAACGGTCGGAAAGCTGATCGCAGAAGATTCGAGCTGGACCCGGTACAAACCAACCACGCCAAAAAAATGTCTGTGTCTAGCTTCCGCTGAGCGTCGTAATATTGACGTTTCCAGAGCCGGACAGTGAACCGCTAAAGTCACCAGCAACTGCAATGTTGCTGTTGACGGTTGCGGCATTTGCCTGGGGCGTAAAAACTGTCGTGGCGATTAACGCCACCAAAGCTATGGGAAGGACCAATTTCATTTCGGATTTACCTTAGTTATGGAGGGCAAGAACTAATAAGGAGGGATGCTTGCCCCTTAGCGGAGCAGCGGGCACGAAGTTAGTAGTCAAAATTGACGATGCAAGCTTTTCATCCTGGGCTAATTGGGGAAAACAGGGATTTTTCTCCAGCGGGGGGGGTAGTGTATCTTTCTGTAACAAATTGCGTATCAAGAATGCCTGAAATCGATACAAAAAGACCGCTGATTGGAGACCAGCTGGCAAGCGGTTAGGCTAGGTGAAACCTGGCAGTTCGCCGCTAGGAAATCGCTGCTGGACCGAACGCAGTTCGGCCGCCAGGTTGCACTTGGCCTACATGGGCCATCCCGACAGGAATGATTGACAAAGCGCCAGCGACTTACCGTCGCAGACTGTTCAACAATCGGAGCGTCGCAATGTCTACACGTCATGGGCCTACGGTTTACGGCCTGCCAATCTTCTCTGTTTCGATAAGGGCGCTATGAGCGAAGAACAAATACGCGACGCCGCGCTGAGCTACCACCGTTACCCGACACCGGGCAAAATCTCGCTCGCACCAACCAAAGGACTGGCCAGTCAGCACGACTTGTCGATGGCCTATTCGCCGGGCGTTGCCTACGCGTGCACCGCGATCCAAGACGATCCCGCACAAGCCGCTGAATTGACTTCGCGCGGCAACCTGGTCGGCGTGATCACGAACGGTACCGCGGTCCTGGGCCTGGGCAACATCGGTGCATTGGCCGGCAAACCGGTGATGGAGGGCAAAGGTTGTTTGTTCAAGAAGTTTGCCGGCATTGATGTGTTCGATATCGAAGTCGATGAGACGGATGTCGACAAGTTCGTGGAAATCGTGGCGGCACTGGAACCGACCTTTGGCGGGATCAATTTGGAAGACATCAAAGCCCCCGAATGCTTCACGATTGAACGGAAGCTACGCGAGCGGATGAACATCCCGGTCTTTCACGATGATCAACATGGCACCGCCATCGTGTGTGCCGCCGCGGTGCTGAACGGCTTGAAGATCGTCGACAAGAGCATTGGCGATGTCCGTTTGGTCGCCTCCGGTGCAGGCGCCGCTTCGATTGCCTGCCTGGATCTATTGGTCAGCTTGGGTTTGGATCAAAGCAAGGTCCTGTTGATTGACTCCATTGGAGTCGTCTACGAGGGCCGTACGGAGCGGGTGGACGAAAACAAATTGCGTTATGCCAATCCGACGGAAGCCCGCACGCTGGCCGATGCGGTTCCCGGCACGGACATATTTTTGGGTCTGTCAGCCCCTGGAACGTTGAAACCTGAGATGTTGCAGCAGATGGCAGACAAACCGCTGGTCTTTGCGATGGCAAATCCAGAACCGGAGATCCGTCCGGAACTGGCCAAGAAGATTCGTCCCGACTGTCTGATCGGCACCGGCCGCAGCGACTATCCCAACCAAGTCAATAACTCGCTTTGCTTTCCGTTCATCTTTCGCGGCGCCCTGGACGTCGGCGCCACGACGATCAATGAAGAGATGAAACTGGCGGCGGTGCATGCGCTTGGCTGAACTCGCGCATGCGGAATCATCCGATGTGGTTGCGTCGGCTTATGGCGAACAAACCCCGGCCTTCGGTCCCGACTACTTGATTCCCCGCGCCTTCGATCCGCGGTTGATCATCAGCATCGCGCCGGCGGTTGCTCGAGCGGCAATGGAGACCGGTGTGGCGACGAGACCGCGGGCAAATATGGCCGATTATCGACGTCAGTTGGAACGCTTCGTCTACCAGTCGGGAACGACGATGCAGCCGGTCTTTGACGCAGCCCAACAATCGCTGCAGCGGGTGGCCTTTGCCGAAGGCGAAGACAAGCGAGTCTTGCATGCCGCCCAAGTCGCAGTCGATGAACACACGGCGTATCCGATCTTCATCGGTCGCACCGATGTGATCGAGGCCAAGATCGAGCAATTGGGCCTCCGTTTGAAGCCAGGCGACAACTGCGAAATCGTGAACGTCTTGGACATTCCGGAGTACCAATCGGTTTGGTCAGAGTACTACGACCTGGCAAAACGCCAAGGAGTTTCGCAAAGCGTTTGCTCAAGAACAGATTCGCACACGGCCAACCTTGTTAGGCGCGATGTTGTTACGGCGAGGCGAAGCCGATGCGTTGCTGTGTGGAACGACGGGGATCTATCCGAACCATCTTAAAGTACGTCAAACGTGTGATCGGCATGCGCAAGGGCGTGAACACATTGGCGACGATGCAGATGCTGATTCTGCCCGACCGCCAACTGTTCATTTGCGATACGAACGTCAATTATGATCCGACGGCCGAACAGATTGCCGAGATGACGATGCTGGCAGCCGAGGAAGTACAACGTTTCGGTTTGACCCCCAGCGTCGCCCTCCTTTCGCACTCCAGTTTCGGCAGTGCCGATACGCCAACAGCCATGAAGATGCGCGCGGCGTTGTCCCTGATTACCGAACGTGATCCCAAGCTATTGGTCGAAGGTGAAATGCATGGCGACGTTGCCCTGTCAACCGATCAGCGCGACCGCGAATTCCCCGATTCGCGTTTGACGTCCGATGCCAACCTGTTGATCATGCCCAACATCGACGCCGCGAACATTTCCTACAACATGCTCCGAGTTACCGCTGGAGGCGGAATCTCTGTCGGCGGAATCTTGTTGGGAGCCGCCAAACCTGTGCACATCGTCTCGCGATCATCCACAGTACGAAGAATCGTCAACATGACCGCAGTCGCTGCCGTTGACGCCAGTTGGTCAAAGCGATTGCGTTAGCAGGCTCCAGAGGTCTCTCCCTCCCAAGCGGAAAAGTGACGGGGATGCGTCTAGCCACGGCGAATTTCGCTGCCTTTGAAGCGAACGGAGATTCGGTAGACCTTCTTCTTGAAGTATTCGACGTTTCCTGTTTCTAAATCGAATCGCTGCGGGACCGAATGCCGCCGCACATCGACCGTCGCGTGAAATCCGCGTTCGGAAAAGACGTCAATCAACATCGCCAACGTCAAATGCTCGTCCCACAATGGGTCCTCGGTATTGATGCTGGCGTGACCGGAGATGGCATGACGAACAATGATCGGCATCATTTTTTGTTCGACGAAATCGCAAACTTGATGAAACAGTTCCGGATGTTCGATTTCGTATTCGTCCAGTCGCGTCACCAAGTCGCGCCTGGCGTGGCTGACAATCTCACTAGCCAATGGTATTTTTCGCAGCGAGTGGTAGGTCCGCGGATCGAGTTCCAATGAGCTTTGGTATGCCAATTCCTGCAGGATGTTTTCCTGAACGACTTCCAGCGGCGCCTGGGCGTTGATGAAGTGATAGTGAAACAATTGTTTCAGCGATACCAATGCATCGTAGGTTTGTTCCTTGAACACGCGATAACGGTTGCGGGCCAAATCTTCATTAAAGTCCGTCGGCCGTTCCTCCCAGAATTCGCCCAAACCGCTCTGACGTACCTCTTCATTGTGGGCAATCGATTGCCGCCCACGCTTTCAGTTGTCGCGCGATGGCTTCGGCTTCGTCGACGAACAGTACCATGATGTGAAAGGTAGGTTGTTTGAAGTGCACCAAGTCGGGCGAATCAGCAAACTCGCGCCGCAAGGAAAGCATTTTGTCATACAACATCTTCAGGCACTCGACCTGAACTTTCGTGCGTGGAAAGCCGTCCAGAATTGCTCCGCCCCGGTGTTGTGGTTCCAGCAGTTTTCGCAACAGGATGCCGACGACTTCGCGATCGCCGACCATGCCGCCCTTGGCTTTGATTGCCTTAGCCTCGGGACTGTTTAGCAATTCGCTGACGACGATCGGTCCAGCCGAGATATCGCGGACTTTACAGATAAAATCGGTGTTGGTCCCCTTTCCAGCCCCCGGCGCCCCGCCCAACAAAATCAGTTCCTTAGGAAAGTGCAACCGATTGCGACCAAACTCGATCTCCAAGTCTTTCCAGACCGAGTTAAAGATCAGTTGGGCATCCTTGACCTCCAGGTCAACTGCGGGTTGTGGATTGGTCGCAGGTTCGGGACTGGGGGTGCTCACAACGGATCCGCCTTACTGGATGGAACAGGGTGATTGGTTTAAGTCATTGGCAGACCATGCAATTTAACGAAACGCCCTGCAATGCGTACCGGTCGGGCATGATTTAGTCCGGATCGACAAAGTGATTCTGGCAAGATGCAGGATGGAGCGATTGTACCGGCACGGTGTGCGACGGAATGTCGCTAGCTGATTGAGTGATCACGCGGTTCAGATCGCCGGTCGCGCTAAGACTCTAGCCGCATCCCACCCGCACTTTGTACCAGTGCGACACGGGGCAGATCACCGACCAATGACTCGGTTCGGTAAAAAAAGTCAGCCTCGGCTCCTGGCTCTGGCGGTTGCATGCCCAGGAATACGAACGCTGCATTGCGACTGGTTGTCTGAATTGCCGAAGCTGGATCGTTGGAGACGACCACCTTGGTCGAACCTTTGAGGCGAGCTTCGCGCAGCAACGCACGAAGGTGCAATCGAACTTCGTCGCTGGCGGTTGCGTTATCGACGACCCGTAACAGACGTAACCGCTTTCCCTGCCATTGCGGGTGATCCAAAATCAGGTGCGCCAACAACACCATCAGTTCGCCGTTTGCGCGACCACGCCACCAAACGTCAATCGAACCTTTCGGTATCATCCAATCATCGTCAGGCTTATCAGTTCGCCGTAGCACGACAACGCTGCGTCCCAAGGCCGAAACGTTCCGCAGCAATCCAGCGAAAACTTCCATGCGTTCGACGTCCAGGGGACAGCCCAACAAAATCGTGTTGGGCCGCAATCGGCCTAATCCTTGACACTGAACCAATGCTTCAACGCCGCTCACGTAGTCATCTGCCACAACGACAGCGGGAAAGGCGCTCAATCCGTGATCGGACACCATCGAATGCAAAATCTGTTCTTGAGAGACTCTGCGCTGATGGCGATCGCCCAATTCTCCGGGGATCACTTGACCCAACGTCAAAATGCCACGTTCAGACGTCAGCCAGCTGCCAAAGACAACCAGATGCGGACGTGAAAAGCCACCGCCGCTGAGTGCCAGCACAAACGGACGCCAATTTTTGGGATGATACAGTTCGTCTTCCAGTCGTATCAAACTCTTACGGGTGCGTTCAAACAACAAACCACTTTGCAGGTGGCCCCAACTGGCGGCCAAATCAATGTGCGATAGATACCAATGGATTGCCGCGACCAGACTGACAGCGACAATCGCCCAGCGAAAATCGATCAGCAACATGACGACGACCACAGCCGATCGCGCCGGCCAACGATGTCGTCCAGTGACACCAGCGGAATTGAGGACGATAACTGGGATTCTTGGTGATCGCTTCGTAGAACGTCGCGAGGTTCAACAAGCCATAGGTCACCAAGAACAACATCGTGATCAGCGGCGCAATGGTGTTCAGATCGGCAACCATGATTCCCGACTGCGCGATCAGAAACGTCACCAAGATCGCTCGACGCGGTTCACTCGTTGGTCCCGAGCTAATGCCCAAGGGAGTCAGCACCGAAAACAAACGATCTCGGGCGAGCGAATGTAGGATCCGAGGTGCCCCCATCATGCTGCCGAGGGCCGATGACAGAGTTGCGGAAAAGACGCCCCCGGCAATCAAAATTGGCAAGACCGCGATGTCGGCGATGATCATTGAATCGCCGATCAGTTCGCCGCGACTGCGCGAACCGGCCAGCATGAATGCTTGGACACTGTAAATCACAGCCGTCACAGCCACCGCGGCCAAAGTCCCTCGAGGAATCGAGCGGGCCGGATCCTTGAGTTCCCCCGACATATTGGCGCCCGCCATGATGCCGGTCACCGCAGGAAAAAACAACGCAAACATTGACCAAAACGATTCGCCGCCCGTATATCCCGAGGTTAGGTTCGCAATCAACAGTTCCTGGTTAAACGTTTGCAACGCTCCAGCGAAAAATGACAGCAACGATGCGCCAACGACGCAGAGTATCAAAAACTGAACCTTTAGCGTCCAACCGGCACCGATCGCTACGCATAAAAACACAGCGATGTTGGTCAACGAGGCGACAAAAACCGGGGACGTACCGGCGGGCAGGTAGGTCATGAGCGCTTCGGTGAAACCGATCACGTACATCGCAACCGACAACGCCTGGGCGCGCAAAGAACAACAACCCGATCGCCCCGCCAAACTCAGGCCCCAGGCTGCGGCTGATCAGAAAATAGGCCCCGCCCCCTTCGACCTTGGTATTGGTCGCAATCGCCGACAGCGAAAGCGAGGTCAAAATCGTAATCATCTTGCTCGCCGCAACAATCAATAGCGCGGCGATCACGCCTGACTGTCCGACGACAAAGCCGAACCTCAGAAACATGATGACGCCCAAGATCGTCAGCACACAGGGCGTAAAGACCCCATCGAAGGTTCCAAAGCGATTCTTCTCGCGCTCAGCAGAAGATTGACTCATCTAGCAGTGCCATCATGGCTTACGATTCGTTGCTGACCAGGAACATCCTTGGCTTTCGCAAAATTGTAACGGATTCACAACAAGTCGCCATTAGCGATCGAAGCAAGAGGACAGCCAACAAAGTCAGAAAACAAATCGGCGAATTCAGAGTCTTGGTTTCATTCTCTTGCGTGGCAAACCGGGAGTGACACGAGTCCGTTCGCAAACCGGGCGCAACAGCACAGGTCCGCCTAAGGCTTTGGAACGTGACGATACTGGCCAAGATTCTGGTCTGCGATTCGCCGCATGCGACTCTCGCCTTCTTTGCTGTGATAACTGATCGTATGAACAATACTGATCGGACTGCTATCGCCGAACAGATTGGCAACCTTGTTCTCTTCCTTCAACAAGTCTTCGATCCCCTGTGGGAACTCACCGTCGGAGAGCAAAAATATCGCGTCGGGTTTCAATTTCAGCGCGAAACGGAGTGGATCATAGGGTGCCTTGCCTCGATCCATTGCGACTCTCATCGCCCAACGCCGGAGCGCTTCCTTATTTTCGGCCGTCGCATAAACGCTGCGCGGTTCGTCTGCGGTAGCATTTCTCAGCCGCATGTAGTCGGGCTGGGAGTCAAAGAACACTACATAGAAGCGTTGCTTCGGTGTCAACGCTTCAATCGAAGCGAGCAGCTCTTTCCGAGCCGACTGGAATGCTGCTTTCATACTGGAAGAGCAATCAACCAGATAGACAAAGTGGTTTCCGCCACCTTCGACACCACAGAACTGAATCTTTGCGTCTGAGTCCGACTTTAATGACATCGCGGCCGCCGCCGATGACGAACTGGACAGCGACGTTGTCGCGGGCGAAGGGGGCGAGGGCGGCGCATCGGTCGTGACTTTCGCGATTGCAATGTCGCCGTCTGGGCTCAAATCATATTCAACTTCGCTCGGCGATGACTCGTTCGGTTCCGAGTCTGGTTCGCTCGATTCCATCTCGAATGTTTCCATCGAAACTTCACTGACCTCTGCGGCCGAACCGGTGATCGCAACCTGGTCCTTGGGTCGCTGAGACTGAATTCCGATGGCAGCCAACGCCAACAGAATGGCGACATGGGTGACCGCGCTGATCAGCCAAGCCGCAGGCTTTCCACGATTCGACTCGGACGGCTCATCGTCCGGTTCCGTGGTGACCGCCAACTGGTCAGGAAGCTGAGCGGGAGTTGCCGTGACACTCGCGCGTTCGTCGTCCTCGAGATCCAAGTTCAAAAATTGTGGACGCCGAACGGTCGGTTCGGCCGCATCGTTACGAATGATCGACTGATCCGTGAGCTCCATCGGTTCGGGACTCAGTGGCTCGCTAGTCAGCGTATCTGAAACGGCTGCTTCGATACTGACTGCTTCAGAAACAACGACAGTTGCGGCTGGTGTTTCCGCTTCGAGATTTTCAACGCCACGTCCCTTCGTGGTCGGTCGAGCTCCTCGTAAGTCGTCCCAACTGGAGAATCGATGGGGACGATCCATGGCCAGATGGGGTGGATTGATCGGATTTCCATCGACCGTTGCTCCGCGGCCCTTTTGGCCCTTTTGGCCTGCGGTTGGCCCGGCTTGAATCCCGATCGCAATCTGCGAATCATCAACTCGATCTCAGCGGCCCGCGCGTCAAGCCGTGCGGCGGACGCTTCGTTGCGAATTTTCGTCAGCTCGAGTTCTAGAACGCGACGCTGCTCGTCGACACTATCACTGCGATTGACTGGTGTACCCGAGAACTCGGATCGATCATTGATCATTGCTGAACCAATCCTCCCAACGCTTCGTCAATCGGTTCGTTATGAATCCTTCATGTTCCCCGAATCCAGAGCCGGACTATTCGCAGCGCTCGAACTGATCAAAGCGCCAGAAGTTGGCGGCTGATTATAACGCAACCAAACCACCGAGCCGGCGGCCAAAATACATTCGACGACAATTGACATGATCCGATGCGCGATTGCTGCCAGGAATCCATGAGCGGCTCCCAGTGAAACGCCTAAAACAGTCATCAATACCAACTCGCGAACTCCCGCGCCGCCAGGCAACAACGACGCAAATCCGACGACCAGGGCCAAACTAACCGCGGCCGTTGCCACGGCATAAAGCTGGATCGTCGGCGGCATGGGGTTCGCCGAGGGCAGCGCGGAGATCAGCAACGCAAAGGAAGCCCCCATCATCAGCCAGGCGACGAGTGAGAAAACCCAACCGTAGATCACCAATCCGCTTCCGATTCGCGAATCGAGATCGGCAATCTTGACCTTGGAAACACGCGACGCGACGCGATTCAGCAGCGGAGGAAAAGTTGGCACACTGGCCAGCACAGCAAACGATAGGGCGATCGCCACGATCCAGGTTGGCACCGGAAGCCAGAGGACGACAACACCCGCCACGGCGGCGCCCACTGCCATCATCATGAAGGTTTCGACGAAAACCGCGATCGTGGTTGCGATCGGTTTGACACCATCAACCGTCAGAGCACCAATTCGCAACACGATCACCATCGCCTTGCCCGGCACATATTTGCCGATGTGACCGAGCAACTGAGCGGCGATGGTTGTGCCAATTCGTGGGTGCTCGCCCAATCCAACCAAGGCGCGGCGGAGAACGAAGGAAGCGGGCAGCAGTCCGACACCATAGATCAAAGCTGCCAGACCAAGCTTTCCCCAATGCAAATTGTTCAATCGCGGAAGACTGCGTTGCAATCGTTCTTTCGACCGCTCCCATTCCATCCGTTTCGGGCCTGAGGCGGTATCGGCTAGTTGCTGCGTGATCGAATCAATCTCGACCTGCAGTCTTGCCGACTCTGATTTCCACTGCTCGATTGACTGGCGAGTTGCAATGACAAGACCGATTGCTACGACGACAGCGATCAACCATTTGGCGACTGTTTTGATCCGGGCCATCCGGTTCTGGTCACTCACGTCAGCATTCCATGTCATTATGAGCTTGTTGAACCCGACACCGATCGTCAACAATTCTCACAATCTTGCCAAATACCGACTCGCGGACCCAAACCATTCGCACTGAGCTACCTCTTTATGGCCGATCGAAAAAACCAATCATCAGCTGCCGGGTCAGATTCAACGTCCGCTTCCTGGATCGAATCGATGCCTGCTTTGTCACGCATCTTGTCGGTGGTGATGTTGATCCTGGGGATCATAGCGATCGGCGCGCTGTTTTACAAAGTGATGGCGGGTTTCTTTGTCCCACTATTCCTGGCGGCATTGCTGGTCGTCATTTTTCGACCCGTTCACGATTGGATCTATCACCGCTTGGGCGACCGACCCAGAGCAGCTGCGGGTATCACCACGTCGGTGATATTGATGCTGGTCTTACTACCCATCATCTTAATCATCACAGTTGCGGCCACCGAATTCACATCCATGGTTAGCCATGTCAAGAATTTTGATGACATGTATCGTGCAGCCAATCGTGCGCGAGAGCAATTCGGACTGTCACTGCAATATCCCGATCAGTTTCGGCGGCTGGACGAGTTGTCGGATCAACTCAGCCAGCCACGATCGCAGGACAGCCAGCGAAGTCGCGACGAAGAAGTCTCCAACATCGATGAAGCGATCGAGCTTGTAAAATTCCTGCAAAAAAGGGTGGGTACGCGAGCCGTCGCCAGCACAGAAGCAGCCGCAGCTGTGCAACAGCTGAAACAGTATCGCGCTTCGATCAAGCGGTTGGATGCGAGCGGAAGCGAAGTTCCGATGTTAGATTCGCAGGCCGAATCGACGATCCGCCACCGCGACGTTAGCGCAGCGGCATCGATCCGTAAGTGGATGCAATTGAAGCTGGGCGGCACCTTTCGGTCGCAAGTCATTCTGCTAGCCAATCCCAGCACGGAGGAATTCAAAAACCTGTTGAACTCTGCGCGAGAATTTTTGCAGCCGCGGTTTGTTAGCCTGACCAGTGCCACCGGTAGTTATCTGGTGCAGATCGTGATCGGCTTAGTCGTGCTTGTCATCGCCTTGTACTTCTTTTTGGTCGACGGCAGTTCGATGATTCACACACTGATGCGGCTAAGCCCGCTGGACGATAACTACGAGCAACGATTGTTGGATGAATTCGATCGAACCAGCCGAGCGGTTGTATTGGCAAGCGTGCTGAGCGCCTTGGCGCAAGGCATCCTAGCAGCGATTGCCTATTGGTTCTTGGGATTCGAGTCGGTGATCCTGCTCTTCCTAGTGACCACCATGATGGCGTTGGTTCCGTTCCTGGGCGCCGCCTCGGTCTGGGTGCCGTGTGCAATCTATCTAGGGGCTGTCGAGGAACGTTGGGCGGCAGCAATTGGTTTGGCGATCTTTGGCGCGGCGGTCGTCTCCTCCATTGATAACGTCATCAAGATGTTCGTGCTGCACGGACGATCGACGCTGCACCCGCTGTTTGCTTTGCTAAGCGTATTGGGTGGCGTAAAAGTCTTCGGACCGATCGGCATTTTGGTCGGACCGATGGTGGTCGTCTTCATGCAAACGCTACTAGAGATTCTGAACCATGAACTCGCTGGACGCGATTCCAGTACAGTCAGCGATGATTCGGATCGTGCTAGCTTGCAGCCAGAGAGTGTCTGACGGCGAGCGTTTGCCCAAGAATCTTTTACATTTACCGGGTAACCTCACCCCGCCTCACCCCGCGGTCCCACTTCTTCTAAATCGTAAGATAGCGTTCCATCTTCGATAGCCACGGAAGACAGTTCACGACGGAAGACATTCGGGCAATGTAAATGTAACCGAGGCCGCTGACTGTGATACCGCGTAGTGCAACGAACTCCCCGTTTGTGACATTCAGTCCATAGAATCGGCTATCTAGCGCCAAGCTGCACCACTTTTAGTAGCAGCATGGTGGTCTGCTCGGCTCCATCTGGACCGGTTCCCGTAAACATTTTGTTGGCCAAACCGCCACCAGAAGAATCGGCCGAAAGGACAATCAGATCGTTTTGACCTGCAACGATGTCCAAATCCAGCTCTGGTAGAGTCCAGGTTTCGCGCCGAGTATCGATGCGCAGTGCTGATTCACTGGTGATCCATTTTTGACGTGCGTTACCATGCTGAATTTCTGGTCGCAGCCTAAGTTCAATTTGATTCGCCGAAGTGCCGCGATGAGACGTGATGCCCAGGACATGTTGCGGGCGCAGTAAGGTTTGGCCGATCGTCTCGCCATCGACACGGACCAACATCACGTCGGTACCTTCGACTGGTTGCCGCAATGGTATTTCATGACGCCGACCAAATCGCAGTGGCAGTCGCTGTGTGCCGTGCGAAACCTCAGACTTGATGGCCGCCTGGGTCAGGAATTCGTCCAGAACGTCTGCGTCAACGGTTTCACTCGCGAGACGGCGTCGAAACTGATCCTCATTGGTTACAAAACCGGATCGGATACCGTTAGCCAATAATCGACGACGCTGAACTGCGTCAATTTTCGTTTCGTCAACCCACTGCCAAATCGCGTCCGACTGGTCGCTGTCGTCGGAAACCGCCGGCAGCCCGACAAACGTGACTTCAACCACTGGCGTTTGCCGACTCTGTCCGATATCGGCGAGCGGCGAATCGGAATTCGAATAATCTGTCTCGGACGTTTTCCAATTCGCGCAGCCAATCGACAACACCGTCACGACGGCAAGGCAACAAGATGTCGATGTTAAATTGGGTAGACTCAATCGCACCAGAAGTCTTTCGGTTAGATCTCGCGCCGGTTGAGGAACCCACGATAGACCGCAGTGGAATTCCCTCCATTCATCGAGTCGAAATGGAATTCTGGCGAATCCCACCACACCCAGATCGAACGTGGAAGGGGCACTTGGCCGAACGTTACGAATCCATACGATCTGAAGTCAATAGAACCGCGAATCACCCAAACCTCCTCCTTCGCCTCAACTTGGTCTATCTATGAATCACGTTCAACCGATTATCGTTGCCCTTGGCGAATTGCTATGGGATGTCTTTCCCAGCGAGGCTCGTTTTGGTGGAGCACCCGGCAATTTTGCTCATCATGCCGCTGCTTTAGGCGGCAAGACCTACATCGTCAGTGCTGTTGGCGACGACGACCTGGGCCGCCGAGCCTTCGATTCCCTCAAGCGATCGCGCATCGATGTCTCATACGTCTCCACCGACCCGAAACATCCGACCGGAACGGTGGACGTTCAACTGGACCACCAGGGGATCCCGACCTATCAGTTCCATCAAGACGAATCATGGGACTTTCTGGGCTGGACCGCGGAGTTGGAAAACCTGGCTGGACGATGCGACGCCGTCTGCTTTGGAACGTTGGGCCAGCGAAGCCCTTCATCGCGTGCGACGATCCAAAGTTTTGTATCGTTCGACTCGTCCAGAGGCCCTGCGGATCTTAGACATCAATTTGCGACCACCATTCCATACAGATCGCACCATACGCGATTCGCTGGAACTGGCGAACGTGTTGAAGCTGAACGATGAAGAACTGGGGCATTTGGTTTCGCAATTCGCAATCGGATCAAAATCTGAAGTCGATCAAGTACTGGAGATTCAACAGCGATTCGAATTGACCTTGGTGGCGGTGACCCGCGGCGAACGTGGCAGCGTTGGTGGTCGGACGGGGTTCGGTTTGCGAAGTCGCAGCACAACCGACCGAGGTCATCGACACCGTCGGTGCCGGTGACGCATTCTTGGCGGCGTTGACGATCGGCCTCTTGCGCGGGCAAGAAATCGGCCAGCTGTCTGAATCCGCCTGTCGAATCGCTGAGTTCGTTTGTTCGCAGTCGGGAGCGACTCCGGCTTTGCCACATTCGCTGCTGTTGACGATGCAGCGCGACTCCTGAATGGACTGAGTCAGCACCGGCATGCTGCCAAAATCAGAATAACCCGTAAAAAGCCGATAGTTTACACTCCGATCGGTCAATTCTGTTTGACGCGGTGGTTGGTTTCCAGAGATAATGGGGCAGTCGCCGCAACCTGAGGCGACACCCTTTTCACTATCACGTCTTCTGCAGCGGAAAGCGTATGACCATTCGGCCACTTTCGATCGAACAGACTCCACCAGAAACCAGCCAACGACACCAAGGCAGCCCGGTCGCACGAGTCCGCAGCGTTGAGCGCAGGCGATTGATCTACGTTGTCATTGCGTTTTGGATGATCGGCTTGGCCTGTGTATTGGCGTTGACTGCCCGCGGCCAAGAGGCTTATCGAAAGGTTACTCTAAAAAAAGCATTTGAAAATCCAAAGGTTGTTCGAAGGGCCATCACTGATGCCAAAAAATTTGCCACCGGCGGACCAATGAACGGTTACGTCAAACAGTATTTTGAGAACTACGTTCCAGCAATATTGACGGACCCGACGCACCTGCCAGAGGTGTCGGAAGTCATGGAGGATTACGTGGACCTTTTGAATAAGGCTCAACGTTCCGGACAAAACGTCCAGCCTATCCAGGATCAAGTTTTTCGGATCATGTATGGAGTCGCTGCGAACAACTTTATGCCGTCCGCCCGAATCAGCGCGATCAACGTATTGAGCCTGCTCGAATCGGCTCCGGCAAATACGTCGACCAAAACACCGCCGGTTCCGTTGGCCAAAACGCTGCCAGTCCTAATCAAGCTGTATGAAGACGAAAGCAACGTTGATGGGGTCAGAGCGGCGGCACTTCACGGGATCCATCGACACGTCAGCTACGGGTTCCGCTACGTCTCGGCTGAACAAAATGCGTCGTTGACCAAGTCCATGAATGAACTGTTGAATGCGAAACCGCCGCAAGGCCGATCCCCCGAATGCGCACGCTTATCTACAACGATTTGCCGTTGATATCATCAACAAACTGCGCAAGCAAGGTGACACCGCGCTCGGTCAACAACTGATCTCTATCAGTACATTGGAATCGACGCCAAGCTTGATCGCACTTCATTCGGCGCGTCGCGCCGGGGAGATGGGGGCCGAGCTAAAAGGAAAGGTTTCGGATCCGACCGGAGTTCTGAAAAGCTGGTCGCGCCGGACCTTGAACGTCTTGGAAACAGAAGTGGACAGGCTGAAGGCATTGGATCGTGCCGAACCAAGCCGTTCTCAACCGCCGAATCCCGATGCCGGGAGTGCCGGTGGAGCAGCGTCCGCTGGGCCAGCAAAAACTAAAAAGAAGACCGGTGGCGGGCTTGGTGCGCTGGGTAGCGGTTCGGGCCGCAACTCCGCTGTAGTTCAAGAAGAGGTTGGTTTCGGCGATGCCCCTGGAGGTTTGGGTTCTTTAGGTGGCGCCCGTCGGCCTGAACGGGGCCGAGGCCGTAATAACACCAGAAAACGTGAGCCTGCACCAGGTGAGAATCAGCCAGCGGAAGTCGTCGCGTCACGTCGATTACTCAATCACGCGTTGCAGCAACTACAAATCGGCGCAACTGGATCTCCGGTTCGCGGAATGCCTGACAGGACAAGTGGTGGATTGCTGTCGATGGTCGAACCCGATGCGACTGCGGATATCGAAACTTGGGTTGACGAGATGGCAACCAGAGTCAACGAGATTAACGATGAATACCTAACCACGCGTGAGGACTACATCGAGATGCTCGAGGCCCAGGTCGAGCAATTGCGTGAAATGCTTCCTGAGGAACCGGCCGCAAATCCCGCCGCCCCGCCCGCCGAGGCGAAGCCCGAGGCTGCCCCGGCCGACGAACTGGCCGGTTTTTGATCCCATCGCGTTCGTTCATCCGCCGCCGACAGTGGCTTAGGGAATTGATTCAGCACCTGCGACCGGTCTGGAACAATTCGCACCGTGGCACCGTTTCCAGCTCCTGAATGGCCGTTGGTTGACCGCCATTGGATGCTTGTTCGACGCCAGGCAGTGATGGGTCGGACCGCTGCCAAGCTGGCAAATTTCTTGGATCGCCCCCCTTCGACGCGCGCGACGAATCTGCGTTAAGTTGTTCGCCTTCTATGACTTGCGATCCAAACGCAAGCATTCGGCACGCGGGTTGCTGTAAAGAGGCGGCCATTGGTCAAGCCTGCCACCGGTGCATCGATCACCGGACGCAAATAAGCCAGTTTTCACATCAAGACGAACAGTAATACAGGAGAGAAACGTCGTGGCAAAGCAAATCGTTTTCGACGACGACGCACGCGGCCCACTATTGGCCGGCGTCAGCAAACTGGCGCGAGCCGTCCGCAGCACCCTTGGGCCTCGCGGTCGCAACGCCGTTCTGGACAAAGGCTGGGGATCGCCAAAAGTCACCAAAGACGGCGTGACCGTCGCCGAAGACATCGAACTGGACGACCCGTTCGAAAATCTGGTGCCCAACTGGTCAAAGAAGCCGCCAGCAAGACCAATGACGTCGCCGGCGACGGAACGACCACCGCAACCGTTCTGAGCGAAGCGATCTTTCGCGAAGGCCTGAAGATGGTCGCGACGGGGGCCGACCCGATGGCTCTGTCCCGCGGAATCAGCAAGGCGGTCGATGTCTGTGTCGAGCAGATCGCCAAGATGGCCAACGCCGATCGACGAAAAGAACAAGAGCGACATCCGGCAAGTTGCCACGATCGCGGGCAACAACGATCCGGAGATCGGCGACGTGTCTTGGCCGACGCCTTCACCAAAGTCGGCAAGAACGGCGTGATCACGGTCGAAGAAGGCCGATCGAACGAAACGACCGTCGATGTTGTCGAAGGAATGCAGTTCGATCGCGGATTCCTGTCGCCGCACTTCGTGACCAACCAAGACGACGTCAGCGTCGAATTCGAAGATTGCCAGATCTTGCTGTTCGAAGAAAAGATCAGCAACAACAAGAAGATGATTCCGCTTCTGGAAGCGATCAGCAAGGCCAAGAAGCCGCTGCTGATCATCGCCGAAGACGTCGAAGGCGAAGCGTTGGCGACGTTGGTTGTCAACAAGATGCGTGGCATCCTGTCGGCCTGTGCCGTCAAGGCTCCTGGTTACGGCGATCGTCGCAAGGCGATCCTGGGCGACATCGCCGTTCTGACCGGCGGCAAAGCGATCTTCAAAGATCTGGGCATCGACCTGGAAAGCGTCAAGATGTCCGATCTTGGGCGAGCCAAGAAAGTTCGCATCACCAGCGAAGCGACCACGATCGTCGGTGGCGGCGGCAAGAAGGCTGACATCGAAGGCCGCGTCGAGCAGATTCGTCGCGAAATCGAAAAGACCGACAGCGACTACGATCGCGAAAAGCTGCAAGAACGGCTGGCCAAGCTGGCCGGTGGTGTTGCCCAGATCAACGTCGGTGCGGCGACCGAAACCGAGATGAAAGAACGCAAGGCTCTGATCGACGATGCTCGTTCGGCAACGCAAGCTGCCTTGGAAGAAGGCATCGTGCCCGGTGGCGGAACCGCGTTGCTGCGTTGCCGCAAAGCGGTCGAAAAGCTGGAAAAGAACGCCGAAGGCGATCAGAAGCTGGGCATCCGCATCATTCGCAACGTGCTTGACTATCCGCTGCGAGCGATCGCCAGCAACGCTGGTTTGGACGGCGCCGTTGTTGTCAATCGCGTGATGCAGATGAAGGGCAAGTCCGATGGCTACGACGCCAACGCCGAAAAGTACTGCGACTTGGTCGCAGCCGGCATCGTCGATCCAGCCAAGGTCGTTCGCACCTCGCTGACCAATGCCGCCAGCGTCGCGGCGCTGTTGCTGACCACCGAATCGCTGGTCGCCGAAATTCCTGAAGAAGAAGAGCCGGAAGGTGGCGATCATCATCATGACCACGGCATGGGCGGCGGCATGGGAGGCATGGGCGGCATGGGCGGAATGGACATGGGCGGCATGGGAGGCATGGGCGGCATGATGTAATGCCGGCCGTGATCCAAGCTCGACCAGTCCAGTATCCGACTTCAAACCTGTTCAATCAACATCACAACTCAACATCAACAACCATTCGGAATATCAATCATGGCAAAAATCAATCTTCGTCCCCTGGATGATCGCGTCGTTGTCCAGCCAAGCGAAGCTGAAGAAACCACCGCTGGCGGCATCGTGCTGCCCGATTCGGCCAAGGAAAAGCCGCAGCGCGGAACCGTCGTCGCCGTCGGTCCGGCAAGCTGCTGGATAGCGGCAACCGCGGCGAAATGAGCGTCGCGTCGGCGATACCGTGATCTACGGCAAGTACGGCGGCAGCGACATCGAAGTCGACGGCCAAGAAATGAAGATCCTTCGCGAAAGCGACATCCTGGCCAAAGTGCTTTAGGCACTGTCGTCCGCATAAGTGATCGATTGAAACAAACCAACCAATTTTATTAGAGGAATCCTCTCGTGGCAAAACAACTACTTTTTGAAGACCACGCCCGAGCCCGCATGCTGGCGGGCGTCGACAAGCTGGCCGACGCGGTTGCGATCACGATGGGGCCAACCGGTCGCAATGTGATCATCGACAAATCGTTTGGTGGTCCGACCGTGACCAAAGACGGCGTGACCGTCGCCAAAGAAATCGAATTGGAAGACCGATTCGAAAACATGGGTGCCAAGCTGGTCATCGAAGTCGCTCAAAAGACCAGCGATCTGGCTGGTGACGGCACGACCACCGCAACCGTGCTGGCTCGCGCGATCTTCAGCGAAGGTTTGCGGAACATCGTCGCCGGCAGCAACCCAACGGCGATTCGTCGCGGCATCGAAAAGGCTGCGGAAGCCGCGATCGAAAAGCTGATCGAAATGGGCCGACCGGTCAAAGACAAGCAAGAAGTCGCCCATGTTGGTGCGATTTCGGCCAACAACGACCACAAGATCGGCAACTTGCTGGCCGATGCACTGGAACGAGTCGGCAAAGACGGCGTGATCACGGTCGAAGAAGGCAAGAGCTCGCGATACCGAAGTCAGCTACGTCGACGGCATGCAGTTCGACAAAGGCTACATTTCGCCCTACTTCATCACCGATCCCGGCACGATGGAAGCGAATCTCGAGAACGCTTTGGTGCTGCTGTACGAAAAGAAGATCAGCAACATTCGCGATCTGGTTCCGCTGCTGGAAAAGACCGCTCAAACCGGCCAGCCGCTGCTGATCATCGCCGAGGATGTTGATGCCGAAGCGTTGACATTGTTGGTGGTCAACAAGCTTCGCGGCACGCTGAATGTCTGTGCCGTCAAAGCTCCCGGTTTCGGCGATCGCCGCAAGGCGATGCTGGGCGATATCGCGACGTTGACCGGCGGAACGCTGATCAGCGAAGATCTGGGCATCCAACTTGAAAACGTCACGCTGGAGCAACTCGGACGCGCCAAGAAGATCACGGTTGACAAGAGCAACACGACGATTGTCGAAGGCGGCGGCAAACGTGCCGACATCGACAAGCGCGTTGCTCAGATTCGTGCTCAGATCGAACAAACCGACAGCGATTACGACAAGGAAAAGTTCCAGGAGCGTCTGGCCAAGTTGGCTGGCGGTGTTGCCGTGATCAGTGTCGGTGCTGAAACCGAAGCCGAGATGAAGCAGACCAAGGCTCGCTTCGAAGATGCATTGCATGCGACGCGTGCGGCGGTCGAAGAAGGCATTCTGCCGGGCGGCGGTGTCGCGCTGGTTCGCTGCCGCGAAGCGGTCGAAGAAGCCAAGAAGAAGGCCAAGGGCGACGAGAAGATCGGTGTCGAAATCGTGCTGGGTGCGCTCGATGCTCCGATGCGTCAGATCGCCGACAACGGCGGCATCGATGGCAGCGTCGTCGTTGACGAAGTCAGCCAGAAGTCGGACAACATCGGCTACAACGCCAATACCGGCGAGTATGGCGACATGCTGAAAGCTGGCGTGATCGATCCGGTCAAGGTGGTTCGTACCGCATTGAGCAATGCCGCCAGCATCGCTGGACTGTTGCTGACAACCGAAGCATTGGTCACCAACTACGACGCGGAAGACAAAGAACGTCGTCCAGTCGAAGGCGTCGTTGCTTAGTCGGTTTTGATGCACAGTTACCTCTCCCGCTCGCGGGAGAGGTCGGGCATACAGCTCGGGAGAGTCATTCTCTTCGAAGCGGTGCAATAAAACTCGATAGCCACGCGTCGGCCACTCGCCCGTCGACCTCTCCGAGAGGGAGAGGTGACGTAGAGACGGCCAATCTTGGGGGCCGGTAACGAGGGATGCATCGATCATGGCCGAAAAAACCTGCTACTACGAAGTCCTGCAAGTCGAGCGGACAGTCGGCAAACAGGAAATTGATCGCGCTTACCGCAAACTGGCGATCAAGTACCATCCCGACAGCAACAAGGATGATGAAGGCGCGATCGAAAAGTTCAAAGAGGCGACCGAAGCCTACGAGGTTCTTACCGATCCCGAAAAACGACAACGCTATGACCAACATGGACATGCCGGCGTCGATGGCGTTCATCAATTCAATGATGTCGAAGATATCTTCGAAGCGTTCGGGGACCTGTTTGGCGGCGGCAGTATGTTTCGGTGATCTGTTTGGTGGCCGAGGCCGGGGAGGCGGCGCCGCCGCGCGCAGCGCGGCAGCCGACATTCGCTGCAACGTCACGCTGACACTGGAAGAAGCGGCACGCGGCGTCCAAAAAGACATCTCCTTTCGTCGCCGCGTGCGTTGCGATGACTTGCGATGGCAGTGGCGCCGAACCGGGTAGCCAACCGGTCACCTGCGACACCTGTGGCGGTCACGGGCAAGTCATCCAGTCAGCTGGCATCCTGCGGGTGCAGACGGCCTGCCCGACCTGCAAAGGCGCGGGGCAACAAATTCAGCATCCCTGCGGCACTTGCCGGGGCACCGGCCTGCAGAACGATAAGGCCGAATTGACCGTTACGATCCCACCCGGCGTTGATGACGGCGTTCGACTGCGAGTGCAGGGCGAGGGCGAAGCCAGTCCGGATGGCGGTCCAGTCGGCGACTGCTATGTCTTTATCAATGTTCGCCCCCACGATCTGTTTAAGCGCGACGGCAGCCATCTGATCCTGCAGCTGCCGATCTCCTATTCGCAAGCCGCCCTGGGCGCAGAGATCGAAGTTCCGACTCTGAACGGACCGGAACCGTGCAGTCAACGCGGGAACTCAGAATGGCGATGTCTTTACGGTTCAAGGACAAGGTGTCGTCGATCCGCAAACCGGCCGCACGGGCGACTTGCTGGTCCAAGTCTTCATTGAAGTCCCCAAGAAACTGAGTGCCGACCAAGAACGATTACTCCGAGAATTGGCGGAAATCGAGCAAGAAACGGTACTTCCCCATCGACGATCCTTTTTGGACAAGCTACGAACCTTCTTTGACCCCGATGCTCAGCCTCAAGAATCCTGACCCGCTACTCCCTGATTAGACATGACAGACCCAAAGCAATTTGACGAACAGTTCCAAGGCGATATCAACGATATTGTTCCCGAATTCGACCAGACCTCCGAGCCGGAAAGCCGGGACGAAGAAATGGTACGGCTTCGCGCGACGGCCGATGAAGCCGAGAAGCGCGTGCTGATGGCGCAAGCGGAAGCCGAAAACTTTCGTAAACGGATGCGCCGCGACTTCGAAGACCAATTGAAGTTTGCCACGGTTCCGCTGGTCATCGACATCTTGCAGGTACGCGACAATCTGTTGCGAGCGTTGGAAGCGGCCGATACGACCGCAGATTCGGCGGGACTCAATGAAGGCGTCGCGATGGTTGTCAAGCAACTCGATGACACCTTGGCCAAATACGAAGTATGTGAAATCCCGGCCGAGGGCAAACTGTTTGATCCGAATTTTCACGAAGCGATCTCACAGATGCCCAGCGACGAAGTCGAAGCGGGCATGATCGCCGTCGTCACACAAAGCGGATTTCAGATGCATGACCGAGTCATCCGACCTAGTCAGGTTGTGGTCAGTACCGGAAATGGCAGTTAGCGAAATGATATTTGGTATTGCAATCAATATTGCGCAGCAAGATTGATTGACGGTGAACGGTCCGCTGGTCGCTGTCCATACGCAAAAAAGACCAGACGCGCTTCGACTCGATGCGCGCCTGGTCTCTCTGCCTTCTTGGCAAATCGTCAATTGTCGTTGCGATCCCGTGGCAATCCGTTTTGGGTGCTGGCCCTCCGTGGCCGATTTGTCTCTGCTATGACATCACGTCGGCGATCCCTGCCAAAAAATGCACAATCCATGCGCCGCGATGTCTTTGTAGAGGACAAAACCTCAACGAATTCAATCAACGTCACTGCCCTGTGAAGTTCATTCCTCAGCGGAAAAGGTAGTTGTGAATCCAAACTAAGCGACCAATCGCAAGTCTTGAGCGACCCGTTCTTGGACAGCTTCGATGAACTCTTCAAAGATCCGCACATCCAACGCCGATGCTGCGGCGCACTCAGGGTGGAACTGAGTACCGAAGGCGAACCAGTCCATCATCTCGCTTTCGATAGCTTCGATGACACCATCCGGACAACGCGCGGTAACACGAAATCCGGGAGCGACTTCGTCAATCGCCATGTGATGCCGGCTACTAACGCGAATCTCGCCGTCACCATACACACGACCGACCAATGAGTCGCTCTCTACATCCAGCGTGTGGCGGTGATTGGGATCTTGCGGATCATGATGAGGAACAGCCGATGGCAAGTCCTCTTTGATATCCAGGAACAGGTTGCCGCCCTGTTGGACATTCATCAGCTGCATTCCGGTACCGATCCCCAACAAGGGCATACGGCGTTCGGCGATTTCAGCCATCAAGAGACGGTCGCTTGTCTCGCGAATCGGGTCCAACGGCCGCACGCTTGGGTGAAGCATGAAGCCGTCGTTCCTAGGGTCCAAATCGGCACCGCCGATCAAGACAAAACCGTTTAGGTGATCCAAGGCGAGCGAAATGGATTCGGGATCATCCAAGGGCGGAATCACCATCGGAATACCGCCCGCTGCTGAGATCGATTGAAAGTATCCTGCGGCCAAGTAGCTGTACGCAGGCGTGCTTCGAGCTGCAGCACGGAAATCGGCATTGATTCCGATCAGTGGCTTATTCGACATCCGAAATTTCCTCTTCGAATTTGCGAATCTAAAATCGACGTAGAATCTTCCTACGTCTGCCAATTCCTGAATCGCGACCAGGTTGCACCCGCTACTGTTGGTTTCGTATCCCATGGCCCAGGCTGTGCGCCGTATTCGTTTTGGAGCCCATGGAGGATCACGAATCAATCAATGACAGTCTCAACCTATGTCAAGCTTCGAAAACTGGTGGACGCGGCACATTGCCGCGCCCAAATCTGAGCAAGAAGTTAGCCCCGACCGAGTTCAGCGCAAAACGTTCTCCATAAATACGCATTTGCGGACCCAGCTAGCACTGCCTGTCGTGATAGCAAACGGTTTTCTTGATAGCAACTGCGGCGTTTGCCACTGGTTCTGGTTGTGTAGCACAGTGGCTATAACGACACCAAAACAAATGACCACAACGACTTAGGGCATAGAGTGCGATTTGAAAACGTCTGTTTGGAATCCATCGGGGCAGTGATTCCCGATGAAATTTGGACCAGTGCGGCCGATTGAGCAACGTTTAGAACCGGTTTATTCACGGTTAAAGTTGCCGGAAGGTCGCTTGGAAATGATGAGCGGCATTGCCGCAGCGACGCTTGTGGCCGGTCGGGTACGATGCCAAGTGGACCGAGCATCCAAAGCGGCAATCATGCGATTGAGGCAGCACAGATCGACCGCACGCGGATCGGTTGCCTGATCCATGCCAGCGTCTGCCGCGACTTCTTAGAACCAGCGACCGCATCGAAGGTTCACCATGGATTGGGACTGCCAAGCGATTGCTGGGTCTACGACGTTTCCAATGCCTGTTTAGGTTTGATCAACGGCGCAGTGCAAATCGCCATGATGATCGAGGCGGGATCGATCGAAGCAGGCATCGTCGTCGGAACCGAAAACAGCCGGATGTTGTTGGAGCAGACGATCGAACAACTGAACAATGACAAAGGCCTCACTCGCAAGTCGGTCAAACCTGCCTTTGCATCGCTGACGATTGGATCAGGAAGTTGCGCATGGCTGCTGGCGCATCGTGACTTATCGCGCAAGCGAAACAACAACTCGAATCGGCCATCGCCGAAGCCCGCACGGAATTTCACGACCTTTGTCAAAGCGATGACGATGCCGCCGGCGCGGGAATGCAACCGCTGATGGACACCGACAGCGAACGTCTGATGGCCGAGGGGATCAAGACCGGAGTGAACGCGTTCAACAAGTTAAAAACCGACTGGGGACAGGACAACAACAGAATCGATCGTACGGTTTGTCACCAGGTCGGCGGTCGACATCGCGAAGCGATGTTGGCCGCAATGGATCTTGATATCGCCAAGGATAGCATCACATATCCCCAGTTGGGGAATACCGGATCGGTGGCCCTTCCACTGACCGTTGCTCGCGCAGCCAACAGCGGCGAATTCGAAACGGGCAACCGTGTTGCGATGCTGGGCATCGGATCCGGGATCAACAGCGTGATGCTGGGAACAACCTGGGGCGAAACGTTGATCGCGGGTAATCTCGGTGATCTGGATACCTAGTCGCCAGCCGGGCTGAGCGACTTGCCAGGTGCATCCTGTCATCGCGATGCCCGGTTCTACCTGGCCTACGCTGCTCGAGTCGCCGCGATTCGAGGCGGCTACTCTGGCTGAGCTGTATCTGGCTCTTCCGGCTCAGCCAACTTGGCCACTGGTTCGCCCCAATCAGCTATCGAACGTTCGCCGCACGCTTCACACTTGATTTCGGTACCCAACTTGGCATCATCGATGACTTGGCCGGCTTCGCACTTGTCACATGTAACTCGGACTTGCCCTGGTTCGGCCGCCATCGCTTTCAGATGAGCCATGTCAACACCGGCAACTTCGATATCATCCGCTTCGAGTGTTGTCAACAGTTCGCGATTCACTTGTTCGACCTTGGACAATCGGTTCGCCAGTCGTCCGTACGCTGCGTTCAAAACTGTTTCGCGAACATCGGCCGTTGCCGAAGTGGCGATCTCGCTTGACGTATAGATACGTGAACCCGCGTAGCAACCGGCGCCGCGACTCGGTCGGCAGCGTGTATTTTGCCTTCTTGGCGATCAATTCGAAAATCCGGCAGAGTGCTTCGGGCGGATAATCGTCGAAATGCATCGTCGTTCCGACTCGCGAACTAAGCCCTGGGTTGCTGCGAATCATCTTGTTCATTTCGACCGGATAGCCAGCCAAAATCACGACCAAGCGATCGCGTTGATCCTCCATTCGTTTCAACAGCGTTTGGATCGCTTCACGGCCGTATTGATCTTGTCCACTTTCGTCGATCATCGTGTAGGCTTCGTCGATGAACAGCACACCGTCCAAGGCCTCGTCGATTTTGGCATTTGTCTTTGGGCCCGGTTTGGCCGGCATATTCGGCAACCAAACCGCTGCGGTCGGTTTCGACCAAATGCCCTTTCTCCAACACGCCTAACGCCCCGTAAATTTCGGCGACGATCCGGGCCACGGTTGTTTTGCCGGTTCCCGGATTGCCGACAAATGACATGTGCAGACTCGGTTTTGTCGTCGGCAATCCTTCCTGTTCGCGTTGACGTTCCATCTTCAGAAAGTTCGTCAAGGTTTCGATCTGTTCTTTGATCGCCTTGCAGTCCGACCAAGCGATCAAGCTTTGCTCGCGCATCGGCCAATCGCTGTTCGGGCGTGCGATCGTCGACCGGTTCCGGCTTCCGTTGGTTTCACAGCCTTGCTGGTCGACCGCTGGTTCCTGATCCGCCGATCCCGATCCACCGGGACCAGCCATCGGGGTCGGTTTTTCGGCTGCGGTGACGCCGACTCCCTCGCGCAAACGGGCCGCCTCGTCACGCAGCCACTTCAGCGCATCGCGGGCGTTGTTGGTGTCCGTTTCGTTGGCCAAATGCTCGGGCGCGCGACCCTGCAAATCGTCGAACTGTCTGCTGCCATGGCTTCCAGCGCCTCGTTGTCAGCAAGCTGACTTGTCCGTCGACCGACGCCAACAGATTGGCCATGCGCATCGCCAAAGTTTCTAGTTCTCCCCAACGGTCCCGAATTGCTGGAATTTCAGCGAACGGTCGGACCAGATCGCTCCAGTCAAATTCCTTGGACGCATCGATCAGCCAATCGACCGCTTCATGCAATTGGCTACCCATGACAGATTTGCCCCAGACATGCTCCAGCAAGACTCTGCCCAGTTGTCGTCTGCTCCATCGATCTCGCATCGGCATCGGTAACAACAGCGGCAAAGACCTTCATCACCAATCCCTGATGCAAATCATCCATCTGGCCGGCAATCGACGCGGCATCCGCGTCGTCTCCACCAGCCAGCCAACCATAGGAACCGCGGATCAGTTCGCCACTTTCGATGTACAGTGCCTGAGTTTCTTTGAGCGTGTCGCGGTACAGGCGAATCGATTCAATGATGCGGTCGTCAGACATGGCCGTAGATCCAGGAGGAATCGTTGGATGGGAGCGTTTGGATAGCGAAGCAATCGGCGATCGTTCAACATGTCTAGGCAATTCCCGCCTTCCATGACTCCGACAATGCCTCGATGTTCATCAGTTCGATCACGGCCATGCGATCGACCTCTCGGCCGAACATCACGTCGTTCAGGCCGCGCCACGGTCCACGTCGGATTCGGTCGATCGATCAACTCAATGGCTTGCCCCGCCTCGATCTTGCCAATCTTCGATCACTCGCAAGTACCAACCGGTGCGACCCGTCTGCGCGACCTCTTTGGTCAAGTGTCTTGACTCCCCAGCGTCTGGCGATCTTCCAGCATGGTTGTCTCGGCTGACTGACTTCGACTTCGCATTGGCCGATTCGATAACGATCCCCTATGCAAACAGTCGTCTCGTCGGCCCCAACGATCGTCAAGTTCTCGCCCAATGCCCCGGCATTCATCTCCAATTCTGGATGATCGGCAGCCCACGCTTGGTAGTGGGAGCCCGCGTAGCAGAGGACCGCTTTGTCGGGACCGCCGTGCACGCGCAGATCGGCCACGCTGTCACCGACGATACCCTCGGTGCCCAATTGAACCGGGCCGGCGACTGGTTTCTTGTAAAAACCGGTGGTCCAGAGCCGATCGCCGATATCACGTGAATCGGGATCTCCTTCGCTGATCACACGGCCAATTTGAATACTCTTGATCGTCGCCGACATCGCTGGTCGATCCTTTTCTGGTAGTTGTAATTTGTTGCTGTCCCAAGTATCTAGAATCAAACAACTTGCGACAACGGCAAGCGGTGCCCTGGTCGTTGTGAGCTGGTGAAAGATCGGTTAAAATCTCGGGCTTCATCTGCAGGGTCCGTTTCGGCTCCTGATTGAACACCACCCCAAGCAGGATTCGGGCATTGGCAGAAGACGAAGGCAACGACCCTAACGAGGAAGAAGGCACCAACTCTGAAGAGGAGGGTTCCGGCGAGGTCCAGCGGTGGTCCAGGGGCATTTCGAATGATCGATTTGCCCATCGAAGACGAGCTGCGCGACAGCTATCTGACGTACGCGATGAGCGTCATCGTCAGTCGTGCGTTGCCCGATGTTCGCGACGGACTGAAACCGAGTCAGCGACGGATTTTGGTCGCGATGAACGATCTGAATCTGGGCCCCGGCAGCAAACGGGTCAAGTGCGCCAAAATCTCCGGCGATACCTCGGGTAACTATCACCCGCACGGTGAAAGTGTCATCTATCCGACGCTGGTCCGGATGGCCCAAGAATGGAACATGCGGCGACTGCTGATCGACAAGCAGGGAAACTTCGGCTCGATCGCCGGTCTTCCTCCGGCGGCGATGCGATATACCGAAGCCCGGTTAAGCCCCGTTGCCGCGGCGATGCTGGATGACATCAAGCTGGACACGGTCGACTTCTCCCGACCTACGACGAAGCGCGCACCGAACCGACCGTTCTGCCGAGCAAGTTTCCGAATCTGTTGATCAACGGCAGTGGCGGCATCGCCGTCGGGATGGCGACCAGCATTCCGCCTCACAATCCGACCGAAATTTGCGACGCCGTGATCGCATTGATCGACAACCCCGAGATCACTCATGGAAGAGTTGTTCGAGATCGTGCCGGGCCCCGACTTTCCGACCGGGGGAATCATTTGTGGTCGTGCCGGGATTCGGCGTGGCTATACGACCGGTCGCAGCACGATCAGTTGTCCGCGCACGTATGCAAGATCGAAGAACAAAAAGGTAATCGATCGTCGATCTTGGTCTCGGAGATTCCCTACCAGCAATCGCGTGACGGCGTCGTCAAGAAGATCGCCGAACTGGTCAATGGCGAAAAGATCAAAGGGCATCTCGGGAATTCGAGACGAGAGCGATCTGAAAGAACCAGTTCGGTTGGTGATCGAGCTGAAACGCGACGCCGATCCGGATGTGGTTCTGAATCAGCTCTATCAGTTCTCGCCACTGCAAACGACCTTCTCGGTCATCTTCTTGGCATTGGTCGACGGCAAGCCGCGCGAGTTGACCCTGAAAGAGATGCTGGAGGAATTCATTCGCCACCGCGTCAACGTGATCCGCCGGCGAACGCAGTTCTTGTTGGCACGCGCCCGTCGCCGCAAACACACCGTCGAAGGCCTGCTGCTGGCGCTGGCGAACATCGACGAGATCATCAAGACGATCCGCGAAAGCCGCACTCAACCCGAAGCCAAAGAACGGCTGATGGGAATCGAATGCCCGCATCGATGATGCAGCGTGCCCTCGGCGACGAGGGCTTCAAGCAATTCCAGCTGGAACGGGGCGAAGCAGATCTCGTATACGTTGACCAGCGTTCAGACCGACGAAATCCTGCGAATGCGTCTGGGCCAATTGGTCAACTTGGAACAGGAAAAGCTGACCGACGAACACAAACAGTTGCTGGAGAGATCACCGACTATCTGGATATTCTTGGGCAATCAACAACGCATCTATCGGCATCATCAAAGAAGATCTGGAAGAGATCAAACGCCGCTTTGGTGACGCCCGTCGCACCGAGATTTCCGACGAAGAACTCGGCAACATCGACCTGGAGGATTTGATCACCGAAGAAACGATGGTCGTTTCGATCAGTCATCAAGGCTACATCAAACGAACCGCGTCGAGCGTCTACAACACGCAACGCCGGGGCGGCAAAGGGCTGAAGGGTGCCAAGACGGACGAAGAAGATCCGATCGAGCATCTGTTCGTCGCCAGCACGCATGCCTACCTGCTGTTCCTGACAACGACCGGAAAAGTGCGTTGGCAAAAGGTTTATGATCTTGCCTGCAATTGTCGCGCGACGCCAAGGGTCGTGCGATTGTCAATTTGCTGAATTTGGAACCCGACGAAAAAATTGCCGAGTGTTTGGCCGTTCGCGACTTCGACCAGGAAGGTTACTACGTCGTGATGGCGACCCGCAGCGGGTTGGTCAAGAAAACAAAGCTGGAACAATACAGTCGACCCAAACGCGGCGGGATCATTGCGATCAAACTGCGCGAGGGAGACGAACTGGTCGATGCGGCAGTCGTTGGCCCAGGCGACGAAGTTATCTTGGTGACCGAGTCGGGGATGGCAATTCGCTTCCGTGAATCCGATTCCCGTCCGATGGGACGAAACACTTCCGGGGTCAAAGGAATTTCGCTTCGGCAAGGGGACAACGTCGTCGGCATGGTGGTCGCCGATCCCGAAGCGACGTTGTTGACCGTTTGCGAAAACGGCTACGGCAAACGGACCAAGTTCGGACCCAACGCCAGCGTTGCGCGAAGACGATGCAGCCGAGGAAGAAACCAGTTCGTCGGCCCGCTATCGAACGCAAAAACGTGGCGGTAAAGGATTGCGTGACATTCGCACCAGCGATCGGAATGGCAAGTGTCATCGGAATCGCACGCGTCACCGACGAAGACGAAATCTTCATGATGACCGCCAAAGGCAAAATCCAACGGATCAAAGCAGCCGACATCGGCGTGATCGGACGCAACACGCAAGGTGTCCGGATCATGAATGTTGACGAAGGCGACAGCTTGATCGCCGTTGTCCGAGTACCTGCCGAAGAAGCGTCGGACGAGGAGGAATCGGATGAAGCGAGTGCCGGTGACGAAGCGACCGCCAGTGATAGCGAAGTGGTTGCGAGTGATGAAGCACCCGAGGTTGACCTCGGCGACGCCGACGAGCCCGATTCGGAAGTCGAAGATTAGACCGATCGTCTGGGCAGATCGTCTGGGCAGATCGTCTGGGCAGTATCTTCTGGGCAGATCGTCAGGGCAGATCGCCTGGTTCATTCCACCTGTGGTTGAACCACGACTTTCATCTGCTCGGGGTCCCCGGCGTGCAATCGCTCGAACCACTTTGGTCCGTCACTGAGGGCGATCTTGGCCGTGATCAGCGGTGCCACGTCAATCGCACCACTTTCCATCAGTTCGATGCATTGCGGGTATTCGCCATTGCACCCGCACGTTCCCTTCAGCGAGATCTCTCGGGTCACGATCGATTGCAATGGGATTTCGACATTCGGTGACACGTTGCCAACCAAGGTGACGTGGCCACCCTTGCGAACGGATTCGATCGCAGCGGTGATCGTAGGTGTCGCGCCAACGACTTCGATGGCAACATCCGCACCGCGACCCGAAGTCAATTCCTGTACCGTTGCCGGAACGTTACATTCGTCACCGTTCAGGGCCACATCGGCGCCGACTTGTTCGGCAACCTCTAACCGCTTGGCATTCAAATCGACTGCGATCACTCGGCTTGCTCCCGCTGCTCGAATCGCTTGGATCGTCAGCAACCCAATCATCCCGGCACCGATCACCACGGCGGTATCATTCTTATTTAGAGGTGTCAAATTTGCTGCGTGTACCGCAACGGAGACCGCTTCGATTAAGGCCGCATGTTCGAACGCCAATTTGTCCGGCAATGTGTAGACAATGCGTCTGGGAACGCTGATCCGTTGCGCGAACGCCCCGTGTCGCCGGTATTCCCCACACGAAACGCCCAACACCATTCGGTTGTCGCATAGGTTGATCGTCCGGTTTCGACAAAAGTCGCACTTGCCACACGAAACCATCGAATCGAAGGTCACCCGAGTCCCGTTGGGAAGATCCGTGACGCTTTCCCCAGTCGCAACCACGATGCCAGCAGCTTCGTGACCCATGATCAGGGGCGGAATTCGTCGCCCCGTGCTGCCGTCATATCCATGGATGTCACTTCCACAAATTCCACAAGCTTCGACCTGGATCAAGACATCTTCGGGACCGACCTCGGGTTCATCCACCTCGGTCACTTCCATCTGCTTGTAATCTGTCAGCAACAAAGCTCTCATCGTGGTCTCATATTCGATTTAGTTTTCAAAGCACAAACAACCTTCAAGCACGCCGGCATTCTAACAAAGGCTTCGAAACTTTGAATAACGACGAAACTTGGACTGCGTACCACGAATCGGGACATGCGGTAATCGGTTATGCATTGGGCGGCCACATTGCCTCGGTTCAACTGGGCGGTGAAGCTGACCGGTGGCTTCCTGAGCGATTCGGTGATTGCCGAATCGTATGGGGCCAGATCGATCCCGATCTGAATTGGCAAAAACAACGTGAAGTCCTAACGATTCTGGCCGGTCCCGTCGCCGAAATGGTTTACCGGGACGAGCCGCTGCATCCAGCCCACTACGGACCTTGGCAACAGGACTGGCAACACGCATCAGCGATCGCTGGGGATCTAGTTGCGGACGCTCGGAAACGAACGAGGATTCTGGAACAGATAATTCATGATCTGCGCAGGCAAGTCAGCAATGAACCCTGTTGGTCGGCAATCGCAGCCCTCGCAGACGAGTTGGAAACGCATGAATACCTGGAGGCGGACCAGATCGAAGAGGTGATCGGATTTTGGTTTCGCCGCATCTAGCAGGCGGCACCAGTCCATTGCGACTCGCTAGAATATCCCCTACGCCACTCCATTCGTTTGACGAGATAAATAGATGATTTTGCGATTACTATTCGCCCTGATAGCTGTACTTTCAACTTCCACTTTCGCAACCGTGAACGCCGCGGGGGCGACAGCGAATCCAAAGGAAGCGGAACAAGATCCCGATTTCAAAGTGCAAGGTGAATATGCGGGCAAGGAATTCGGCATGCAGGTCGTCGCCCTTGGTTCTGGCAAGTATCAGGTCGCGATCTACGACGGCGGTCTGCCCGGCACCGGGGCCAAAGCAAATCAGGCCAAACGCCAGAGTGCGGACGCGCAGGCGATCACCGAAATGGCTCGTTCGATGAAGCTACAGCGAGTCGAACGCGAAAGCCCGACGCTGGGTGCGACACCACCGACGGGCGCAACGATCTTGTTTGACGGAACCCAATCGTCGATCGACAAACATTGGGACAACGGACGGCTCAGCGAAGATGGTTTGTTAATGCAGGGCACAACCAGCAAGGATCGTTTTCAAAGCTACACACTCCATCTCGAATTTCGCACGCCCTGGATGCCTGAGGCGCACGGCCAGGGCCGGGGCAATAGCGGCGTTTATCATCAAGGCCGCTTCGAAACACAAGTGCTCGATTCGTTTGGCTTGACAGGCGAAATGAACGAGGCCGGCGGGATCTACAGCATCAAAGACCCCGACTGGAACCTGTGCTATCCACCATTGCGGTGGCAAACTTACGACGTCGATTTTACCGCCGCCAAGTACGAATCCGGCAAGAAGATCGCTGACGCCAGAATGACCGTGCGATTGAATGGTGTCTTGGTTCAGGATGACGTCGCATTGCCGAAACACACAACCGCGTCGATGCTAAAGGAGGGACCCGAGCCGGGACCGATCGACCTGCAAGAACACGGGCGCCTGTCCGCTACCGAAACATTTGGGTGGTTGAAAAGTAAGCGGGTGGTCACTGCGTTACTTACCGAGGCCGGGAAACTTTCCCAGATCTTCGCCACCGGCACGCGTGACCATCGCTTCAATTTGTTCGGGTCCCAGCCGCGTCCCGATGGTATAAACCGCGCCGTCGCCCATCAAAAAGAAGATCGGATTTCCGGAACTGTAATTTGCGACCGCTGCTTGCAATTCCTGCAGCGTGATGTCGTTCGGTGACGCCCAATCAACCGATCGCTCATGAACATAGACTGCCATCAAAGTATTCATTAGCCCATCGGTGACCTCATCAAACCGAATCGCCTGGGCACCGGGAAACATTCCTCGTGGATCACGCACCGTCATGCAATGCGTGCCGGTCGGCATCGGTTCGTCGTCAAGTTGCGAAGTGAATACCAGCGGCACTGGCTGATGCAGTCGAGTATTCGAATCGCTGTTCCATGGCTCTGCTGTCTTCCATCCCTCCCATCGTTCTTGTTCTTCGATGAACGGCAATACTGCCGATCGCCAACCATTCAATTCCCTGCCATCCAGATCAGTCATCACGGCCGCCGGAAGTTGATTGTATGCTCGATGGTAGAGCTGAAATGCCAGCCCTACCTGCTTGACGTTGTTCTTGACTAGTATCCAGCGAGGCACACCGTGCCTGGTTCCGATCGGCGGAAAAGCGACGACAAATAGAACGGTCGCACAAACCAGCCCGACAACGCACAACAGGCCCCGACGAACGGGTGGCGGCAGCCGACCATCGGCAACAGGTTGATGCATCGAACGACCAGGATCTGAATCGCGGGAATCACTCGACATACCGAGACTCACGAACCTACTTTGAATCAACAGCTGAGACGGCAGCTACTGATCGTAGCAAACTTGACCAGGCAACGCGTCGAAAATGCAGCCTGGTCTCCGGTGATATGGCATAGTCTCGTAGCACAAGGCATGAGCCCGACGATCGTTATTGACCTCGCCGCAAGGTCGAAAACCCAGAATGGTGACCCGCTGGCTAATGTCGCTTTCGTCTGAGCATGGCGATCGGAGCGATGGCTAACATCAAACCAATTTGACTTGGTTCCGGCATATGAACTGCAAGGACGTTGCTAAGCACTAGATGTCGATCGCCGAATAGACTACCGGCACCATAGTTGACTTGCACGCGAAACCGCCCATCGCTGGTCAACAAATTCTGACCGTTGGCGACATTGATAAACTGGCCGGCGATATTGTTCGACTCTAGAATCGTAAAGGTGTCCGATTCGTCGATTGGGTCGTTGAATGAAAGGAGCACGCCAACGTCCAGGATCCCGCCTAGGACGACATCGTTATTGACGCGAATGACGTCGTATTCGCTAATCGGCACAAGACCTCCCAATTCGAATTCCATCACGGACGATGCAGCGGCTTGAAGGAAACCGTTGATCGAGATCATTCCGGTGCTGACCCCGCCTGTGGCTCCAGGGCTGATCGTCCCCCGGTTGACCACGTTCAAGCTGAAGGATCCGTCACCCAAAATCGTATTGTCAACATTGGTTAGAACTCCAGCGCCGATAAAACCGGTTTCCGATCCTTGCAAAGCAACTTGACCGCCACCTGTCAGCGAGGCGGTAGAGAAGACTTGATAGGCAGTGTCAACGTTTGAGATCGTATTTGCAGTATCGGGAGTGAACGTCAAGGTTCCTTCGTTATGGATCGTTCCTTCCAAACGTGTACGGCTATCAGTGTTCAAAGTGATTGTGCCGGTGTTGGTCACATTTTCAAAGATGGTGCCTCCGTGATCGAGCGATCCTGATAGCGACAGGTTCCTGAGCCCGCCGCCGGTAAGGTTGGCACCGTCAAACGCGGTCAGTGTTCCGCCCTGAATGTAAGACGATACTCCCAGCTTGATGTGACCATCGGATTCGATTGCGACCTGACCGATATGGTTGTTGATCACATGGAAACCGCCCAGTTCAATGGTTCCACCTTCTGCGCGAATCAAATTTTGGTTGACCACATTCGCATCGATTGCACCCGATCCACGGATCACATTGTCCACGTTGATCAGAGTACCATCGCCGCGGAAGCCAGTTTCGGATCCGTTCAAGATGACTTGGCCGCCGCCGCTAAAAGTCACCGGGTTATGAATTTTGTAGGTCGTGTCGATCCCTGAAAGCGTGTTGTCATTGTCATTCTCGAACGTCAAGATTCCCTGGTTGTTGACCCATTGGTCAACAACAGTCTGAGAATCGGTCTTCATTTGTAAGACAACACCAGGGGCGATTTGGATGGTGTCAACACCCCCACCTGCGACGGTCGCATTGATTTGGAACGCCGCGTCGTCTCCCACGGTTGGAAAGCTACCGCCACCAGCCGCCGACCAGTTTGCGGCCTGATTCCAAGTCGATCCGTCTCCGCCGCCAGTCCAATCGAAATCTTCCGCATCGGCAACGGAAATTATCGAACTTGCCAGCAACGACAGGGCGAACGCGTTGAGCGAGCGGCGACGGCCTGGAGACATGATTTAGAGCAGTGGTAGGGAGCGATGAAAGAGAATCCCCGTAGCCCGTTTGACGCATCCTTTCGAGCCTAATTCGTCAAACGCAGGAATCCAGCAGCAGCTCCGAATTTCGCCGATCGTTCGGGAAACGGACCCGGCAAAGACTGTCATTTTGGTTCTCAAGCCCCTATTCCGAGCAGGCCAGCGTTCCACCTCGCTGGCCACCTCCTTTTTAGCGGGCCGCCAACTCTGACGCCTTCCCACACGCTGGCGACCGCCGCTACGCTACCAGCGAAATCCCGCAATCCAGCATCAGCAGCAAATAGCTTCGCCATTCTGATAGTGACGTTGAACATGACCAGCAAACTGACGACCGAACAGGCTAATGAGTTCTTGAATGCAGCATTCGCTAGTCGCGGCGACCATAGCAATATCATCAAGATGGAGGCTGGTCGCGCTGTTTCCCGCCTTGATGTGAACGAGTCGCATTTGCGACCCGGCGGCTACGTATCGGGTCCTACTCAAATGGCCATGGCCGACATGGTTGCCTACATGGTTGTGATGACACGCTTGGGGGAACAGCCGATGGCGGTGACCAGCAACTTGAACATCAACTTCTTGCGGCCTTGCATTGGACATATCGTGATTGCCGACGGTCGTCTGATGAAGCTGGGCAGGACGCTGGCGATTGTGGAAGTGAACATCCGTATCGAAGGAAGTGGAAAACGCCGCGAGCCATGCGATCGTGACCTATTCGCTACCAAAAGAAACAGCTCTACGTTGATCGCAAGTCCGCCAATCTATACCAAGCCATCGGCAGGTAACAAATGCCCAATGCAGCCCAGTAGTTGATGGCCAATGATGAACGCCCGTGCGTTTGCATCTTTTCGGCCCTACGGCAGCGAGTGAATCAAAGCGCCTTCGCAGGACCAAGATTCCGACCAATCGTCGTGCTATCAAGAACCGGTAGACGAGCTACAGCGAAGCGATCTAGCGAGCTTGGACAAAGGGCTGTCCTGTCATCATCAGATAGGCAACGGCGAACATCATCATTACCAACGGTGCAGTGACCAACAAACCGACTCCACAGGCCATCAACCCAAGAATCGACAAAACAATCGATAACAGACCCAACAACAGCACATTCAAACGATTGCCGGCCGCATGCGTTCCAGCCAATCGAAACGATTCGAAAACGCCACAATTCCGATCCACGATGAAGTACATATACGACCAATAGGTCAACAAAACGTAGAATCCTGGAATGATCAACAATATAAATCCAACCATCGTCGCTATGCCGAATAGAATTCCGGCACCAATGTAGCGAGGCAAATACGCAGCGCCCGAAAAAAGCATTCCAAGGTCCGCAGGCTCGTTACGGGCGGTGGCCAAGGTAATTCTTATGAACCCGATCGTTAGCCAAAACTGAATCACTTGGTTCAGTAGCGATGTGCCGATCTCCATCAGCAGCACGAACAGCGATTGCGGATCCCCAAGGACGTTACCCGCGATTGTCTGCAGAAACGTACTGCCGAACGTGATGCCAAAGTTCAAGGCCATCTGGATCACATAGGCCCCGATCAAGAGGGCAGCGTTGGTCTTAAAGATCTGCCAAGCAGAGGAAAACGCAAACCCGGCGTCGATCATCCCGGTCGGAACCGTATCTGGCAGGGAAGATGGGGCCCGCATACGGATTCTGATTCCCCAGACTAGCGTCGTCGAAAGCCGCTTTTTCGCCAATGGCGTACGGGTTGGGGGAGGGCTGTCGTTTTCGTCCAAATCGGGTACAGCCTGAGAAGCTGGATCCGGGACGTTGAGAACTGTCGAACAATTCGGACACTTCGCCTGTTTGCCGGCACTGCCATCTGGAACAGACAACCGCTGCTGGCAGACGTTGCACAGAAACTCGATCGGCATTTTACTCACCTAATCCTATCGTGGCACGTTCGATGCCGACACTTGCCACGTGCGAGGTGAGCAGTGTTCGCAACCGGGTGGCAAGAATACAGAACCGTCACTCGACGTGCAAGCGAATGTGAATCTTCCTCGTCAATTCGCGAACATGCCAATTCAACGACGCACAGTTTTAGGCCATGTCAAAGACATTCGCATGTTGGCCGGCTCGTGTTGGCCGGCTCGTGGGGATTCCGGTTAAGCGATATTCAAGGCCTACCAATTTCGACTTGGCAGGGCAGTTGTAACCGACAGCGAGCCCATCGATGAGGAAGTACTTTCATCAAAAACTCGCGGGCAGTGAATACGATTACGATCCGCAGGCAGGAGACGTGACGCTGCTCAAATAGCACGCGACCGAAGTATTGTCTCGGTTCGTAAGAAAGCGGTCATACTCGCCGCAGATAAATCCGTCTCCGCTGGGGAAGGATGGCCCCAATCCAATGGGAAGAATTGTCATCCTCCAATCAAAGATCTACTCACCAGACCGATGTCGAGCCCGTAGGCTTCGAATATCAAATCAGCTTCTCTTGCCTGATGATGCTTGAGGGATGTGAGGAGCCATGTCACTCGCTGTCGAATGTCAGCGAAATCGATCGATTCGTCTTTGCCTTGATATGCCAAGTGTTCAATCGTTGAATCACAACGACGGACAATTTCACCAAACTCCTGCTGTAGGCGATCGATACGGTGAGAGTAACCTGCGTCTTCCGTTTTCAGTGCCGCAATCAGACCGCCAGCCGACTCACCGCGGCCACTTGCTTCATGAAGCGATGCGCGGAGCAGGCTCAACGCGTTCTGAACACTATCTTTCCACGCGTATTCGCGGCCAGGAGCGGCTGCAGTCAAGCAGGATTCTGCACGATGGCTTGCCATCAGAATTCGGACTCGTTCGCTTCGCCCATCCTCCAGCGATGCATCCCGGAGGGCGGAAAGCCGATTTGTCATCCGTTGGTGGGTTCCGTTTGTACTGGACATTGCGCTGGCCCGCTTAGAAAATCTGGAAGCGATTCCGTCATCAACCATTGAAACGATACGCTCGTTTGGAAACCGACCTCCGTGCCATGCAACTTCTGAGCAATTTGTATGCCAAGTTTCGCCGCTTCGCCTTTCGAGAATACGAGACGCCACTCTTTCAAACTGCGTCAAGATGGCTGGTTGCTGGACATTTTGCACGACAGAATGTCCGTCGAACTCGATTTTGGATTTTCGCGTAGCATCCAAAAGGTTTTCTCGCGCTCGACATAAAAATCACACAATCACCGGAAATGACGGAACTGCCAGAGTGGAAAATATTGCTCGTTGATGACGATGCCGCTAGCCGAGCGTCGATGGCCAATTCGCTTACGGAGCAAGGCTACAACGTGATCGCGGTTGGCGATGGTCAGGTTGCGACCGACCTGATCCAGGAAGGCATCGCGGTGGTGATCACTGATCTGAAAATGCACGGGACCGATGGCCTGGCATTGCTCGAGATCGTCAAGCAGAAGAGCTCCACACGCCATCGTCATCGTCGTCTCGGGCGACGACACGGTTGACGCTGCCGTGGCGGCATTGAAAGCGGGTGCGGACGACTTTTTCACGAAACCGGTCAATCTAAAAGAGCTTTCCAAACGCCTCGAATCCTCGCTCCGACAACGGGCAACCGCCGAAGAAATTGCTGCGTTGCATTCCCAGCTAAGCAAGGACCAAGGGCTAGAGAGCATGATCGGTGCGAGTGCGGCCATTCGTGCCTTGTTTGAAAAAATCCGTCTGGTTGCAGACACCAAGAGCACGGTTTTGATTACCGGAGAGAGTGGTACAGGCAAAGAGCTGGTCGCCCGCTCCCTTCACAGGTTGAGTCGAAGATCGACCGGTACCTTTATTCCCATCAATAGTGCGGCGTTGCCAGAGTCACTGGTCGAGAGTGAACTCTTTGGACACAAAAAGGGAGCTTTCACCGGTGCAACGACGGACCGCAAGGGGCTATTTGAATCGGCCAATCAGGGCACTCTATTTATCGATGAAATCGGTGAGTTGAATCTCGGCTTGCAGGCCAAACTGCTGCGTGCCCTTGAGAATCGGACCGTCATGCCGATCGGCGGCTCTGGCGAAGTCGCCGTGGATGTCAGACTCGTCGCCGCGACCAACCGTGATCTGCACGAGCAGGTTCGAAACAAAGAGTTTCGCGAAGACCTCTACTTTCGACTGAAGGTTGTTGAACTGGTTCTGCCTCCCCTTCGAGATCGGAAGGAAGACATACCATTGTTGATAAGACATTTCATCGATCACATTTCGTTGGACAACGAACGATCGGTAAAGGACCTTTCGGCTGGCGCTTTGGCCGCCATGAAGGCGTACACATGGCCCGGTAATATCCGCGAGTTGCGGAACACCTTGGAAGGAATCATTGTTCTGACACTCGACGAAATCATTGAAGAGCACCACCTGCCGGCGCACATTACTGGTGCCGAGTCGGCTCAAGCGGTCATTCAGCCAGGCATGACTCTGGCCGAACTTGAGAGGGAAGCGATTCGACGATCGCTAGAGCATACGGGTGGACATCGAACAAAGACTGCGGAATTGCTTGGCATCAGCGTAAGGACACTCCAACGCAAACTCAAAGAATATCAGTTGGATTCGTTGCCCACCGACTCCTGAATCCCAAACGCAACGTACTGGAAACTTGACAACGTTCCTACGCACAATTCGAACCGCGCGTTCACCTTCAATGCTTTTGAAAGAAGGCCGCGAAAGTTGCCAGTGCGACGAATCCGGTCACGAATATCGTGCCCGCAGCTAGCATGGCAATCGAGAGTAACTGTTCTCCGTTTCCAAACATCAGACCTCTTCCTCTCACTGCAGCACTACAGCTGCTTCATCGGATCGATCAAAGTAACCAGCACCAAATCTGGCGGCCAACTCATCGAAGGCTGCCGCGAGTCTTGTCCGATTGGGGAAGAAGATCTGCCTACCCCGCATCGATCCACCCATCCGAGCGACGCAGCGAGCGACATCGATCTCATCGAACCGCGATGGTTCAACTTCAACTAGTTCGATCATTTCTCGACCTGAGTTCATGGCCAAAGCCCTCCGCGAAAAAGGATTGCGTATCGCAAACCTCGTTCCAACTCTGACAGCGAACCGTGCGCCAAAACTCGCTTCCGAAAAAGCCCTGAAAACGCCCACCAAAATGATGTGGTTTCCTTGAATCAAGGCGTCAACTTGGCGGTGTAGGCGACAAAATGTCGGGCGCTGGAGCGAAGAAAAATTGCACCTGGCAAAGAGTTTCCCAGCGTTTTTGGCAACATCGATGGAAGCAACCTTGATTCATGCGGATTGCCTGAAAACTTCCGTGCAAGGAGTGCCGCGATTCGTTGATCGCCCCGTGCAAAATCGCAGCCTCTAAGTGCACTCAATTCGGTGAAGACCGGTTGAAAGCAAGGCTTCCGAATGCCAAAACCCGAATGTGAAAACGGGCCTGTGCGGGGTTGCCAATCTCTTCCGGTGCAAGCCCTGGTAGTCTGGCGACGACGGATAGGCAGACACCAATGCAACTCAAGGCAACTCTGTTCAATGAAACGCGCTCGTGTACCGGGCTAGTGTACAACGACGCGCAATCTCCATCGCGACAAGATCGTCATGACCGGCGCAACCTGTTCGATCAAGTGCATTGACAGGCCTGGCCACTCCCCCCGGCAACACAATCATTGGCACGCTGGTTGCTTGCTAGCAGCCTCTACACGCTGGCTGCCACTCTGGCAAAGGGCCCACGGGTGTACCTCAGTCAGCATTCGTTTCACGATTCTATGAGTGATTTGGAGGTTGAAGCCATGAGCAATTTCAATTCAACTCTTTCTCGCTCGCTCGGTCCGAGTTCCATCGGTATTTCGAGTCGCGAGATGGACAGCCTGTTTGATCGTCTGTGCTACCAGAATGGAAGCGCAACGTCGCGTCAATGGACATTGCCATTGTCGATGTACGAAGAGGGCGAATGTTTTTATCTTGAAATGGAAACCCCGGGTGTTGGTCCGGACGACATCGAGTTGACGTTTGAGGACGGGCGACTAGTTGCCACCGTTAAACGCTGCCGCAATGAAGATGATGGCCGCAACTACCTGCATGATGAGCGGTGTTGGGGTGAAGCGAGACGCCTGATCTCGATTCCCGATTCGGTAGATCCGGAATCAATCCAGGCCAACTATCGCGACGGTGTACTTCACGTGCAGTTTGCCAAACGTCCCGAAGTGCTGCCGAAGAAGATTCCCGTCACCACGCAATAGTAGTCTATTCCTTGATCACGATTCGCAGCGCGAGGTCCAGCGAATGCGGTCCTCCGCGTGCCGCTGGCGCGCTGCGGTCTCGTTTCAGTTCTTGAAAGGGCTCGCGAACGGACCTACGTGAAGTTCCTTGTCGTGACTATCGCAGCGACATCAGGCATCGCACGGCCTCGGGGGTTGTAGAGTTTTCATACCAAACTGTATTTTTTGGAGAAAGAACATGCTTCATCAACATCGAATGTCGAAAGCCCCCATCCGCCTATTGATTCCCTGTTGCCTGGCGATTGGCATGGTGTACATGGCACCTGACTTTGTTTGCCGACTAGCGTATGCGGTAGAGCGAGGACAAGCGGTCGCGGCATCGGAACACCTTGAACATGCGACAAGCTTGTCCGCTTCGTTTAAACACGTGGTCCGCGCCTTGAAACCATCCGTGGTTAGCATCAGTTCCACCAAACGAGTCGAAACGGTACGGTCGGACAATCGGCGACGATTCGGTAGCGAACAAACGCCCGATGAATTCCGGCAGTTCTTTGGGGACGACTTCTTCGATCGCTTCTTGTTCGACACGCCATCACCGAGGCGAAATTTCCAACAACAGGGTTTGGGCACCGGCGTGATCATCCGTGACAACGGCTATATCGTGACCAACAACCACGTCGTGGCCGATGCGGATGAAGTCAAAGTTACGCTGTCAGACAAACGTCAATTTACTGCGCAAATTGTCGGCACTGACAAGGCTACCGACGTCGCCGTTCTAAAGATTGACGCGTCAAATTTGCAAGCCGCGAGCTGGGGCGATTCTGCGGCATTGGAAGTTGGTGACTGGGTATTGGCCATCGGTAGTCCCTTTGGTCTCGAGCAGACCGTCACCGCTGGTATCGTAAGCGCAATAGGTCGCGCCAACGTCGGCATTACCGACTACGAAGATTTCATCCAAACCGATGCGGCGATCAACCCAGGCAATAGCGGTGGGCCACTTGTCAATTTGCAGGGACAAGTGGTCGGGATCAATACGGCAATCGCGTCACGCAACGGAGGCAACATGGGAGTTGGATTTGCGATCCCAAGTGACATGGCCGGTTCGGTGATCAACAAGCTGATTGAACATGGCGAGGTTCAACGAGGCTATATCGGCGCCGCCATACAAGACTTGTCAGCGGATCTCGCCGATTCGTTCGGGTACCAAGGTACCGATGGCGTACTAGTTGGGGATGTCGTTCGACGGTGCGCCAGCGGATAGAGCTGGATTGGAGTCCGGCGACATTATCCTCGAGCTGGACGGCAGAGCGATGCGAAATTCCAGCCAGCTTCGCAACTCGGTTGCCGCGACTCCGGCCGGCTCAAGAGTAAGAATAAAGGTATTTCGTAGAGGAAGCGAAGAAATCGTCGAAGTCGAGATTGGAAAACTGGAAGTGTCAAATTCCATCGCCACCCGTGATGGAATTTCAATTAAGAATCTCGGAATCAATGTAAAGGCACTGACGCCGGAAACCGCACAAGAGCTTGGTTACGAGCAAAACATCAAGGGCGTTGTCGTGGTTCATGTCGAACCAACGAGTGCCGCCGCCTCGGCAGGAATCCGCCCCGGCGATGTGATTACTTCGGTTGAGAACGCCGATGGTTGAGAACGCTGACGGATTTCGCAGTGCTCTTGATCAGGCTGATTTGGAACGCGGGATTCGCCTGCAAGTGATCAAAGAGGGTAGTCGTCGATTCATATTTCTCAGATCCGGCAACTGATCCGGTAGGACTTCGTGACTGCGAAGCAGAAGCTCGCGTCGATGTCCGTAGTTATCGATAGCAGAATCTCATCATGAGCGTTAGCGCAATCGAAGTGAACCAGAAAACCTCTGACCGTACAAACCCGGGCGGGCCGCGAACAACGCGGCACCATCCCAGCAATCATCAAACGGACGCGCGACATTCGCCCAAACAGCGCCGTGCGTATCAGCGATCTTCGCGTGATCGAACAGCTGTATCGCATGCGCGGCCCAAATCGGTAGCCCCTTCGCAGCCTGTCCCTGGGGAAAACAAGGGTTCATCGGCTGTCCGGAGACTGGGAATTGGATCGGCCCACCTCGGGTTAGAACGGTTGTTTGTCTTTGCTGGGTTCGGCGTCGCCCTGGCGCTGATCGTCGTCACAGCCGGAGATCTATTGACCGCCTTTCCGTTCAAGCGAGCGAGCCTCCTGTTCGACTGGGGAATGCTGGCATCCGGTGTTGTCCTGCTCTGGCTCTGCTGGGATGTCAATCAGAACAAACACAAGGTCTCGCGCAAGCGTTCAGGTGCTTCCGCCGGTCACACAAAAATTGTTTCGTCGATCGCAAATCACGGCAACAACAAACGCTAGCATTGACTGCATGATTCAGACTAAGTGCGTCAGAATGGCGGCGTCCACGGCAATTCTGTCGCGGTCTGCTCTCCAGCTGCAAATCTTTCGTTTGGTGATGCCCACGAAACTCCTTGCTTTGGCGAGGAATCGGAATTTCCAGCAAGCTTTTATCAATTGGTATGGCAGATGCATGCTGTAACGACTTGCCATGGAACACGGGCCGACTAAAAAACCGTCGCTGACCCGTAAGGAAACTACCCCCCAGTCACGGAGTGAGAAAAATGTTGGTGCTCAGCCGCAAAATTGGCGAACGAATCCGAATTGGCGAAGACGTTCAAATCGTCGTTTTGAAATCAAAGGGCGGTCGAATCAAATTGGGCTTCGATGCGCCAGCTGAGGTTCCGATTTATCGCGACGAAATGTTGACCGAAGATCCTTCCTCCAATAATTGCGATACTCTGCAGGGTCAGTTGCGGTTGGCGTCAGAAAATCTTCCCTTGGATAGCGTCGGCTGTGCGTTTGCATGAGCGATTTTCTGAGCTGAAAACGACAATCAAAGAAAACGGCCTTCGGACGCTGGTCATCAAGCCCACCCTCAGCCAGTGGTACGAGCGACCAGCGAAGATGGCCGTCGAATAGCGAGTCCACAAAAAGCGCATCGGTCACAACCAACGATTGTCCAGGCGGTTCAGATGAAACACAACCGTTTTCCGCGCACGAGTCAATCTCGTTCCTAGAATCTCGATCCAGTCCGAATAGGATTGTCTGCGACGTTCGCAATCAAGGTTACGTCGAGCGTTCGATGGGGATCCGAGATCAACGGGTTACCACAGGCTTTCAGTGCGTTGGAATCCATGAAGGTGGGGTGTCAGCAGGTAACTCTGGAAACTATCGTTTTGGCGCTGCCAGGCAAAAGTCTGTCATTTCTGGTTGTTTCCCGACCAGAGTTGCGAGCCTTCTGAAATGGGCCTGCTTCTCGATTGTCAAGAATTAACGTAACCTTATTATCTACAACGACTTATTTAGCTCTACGGACCTACCTTCAGTTGCCGTGATTAGGGAAACCAATAATAATAATCGTCTACCTACCTCGACGTCACTTTCATCCCACCTCGACGTCAGAACCGATCCTCGGAGAAACGATATGACCAGCTTTTTGGCACGGGTCAATTTCGTCGGCATCCTTACGCTGATGTTGGCCTGGCCCGTCCCCGGCGCAAGCAATGACTCAGTAAGCCTGTATACGCAACACACGCAAAACCTTGCGGCGCAGTCGTTCGAAAGTTGGAAACGGGGTTCGACCACAGCTCGCAGCTCAAACGCCAAAATCGCGATTACTTCCGGCGGCACACGCGCGGCATCGCGTGATCAACAGGCCGCCCTGCGCAAGTATCTTTCAGAGTTGGTTCCGGAAATGAAACCGTCACCGAAGGTAGCTCACATTCCGACGGAATACCCTGTAAAAGTTGACGAGGAGAATCCGGACAAGAAGTGGACCAAGTATTATTCCAAAGCCAAGAACAGTCTGCGGCCCCACGTGGAATACAAATGGAACTCCAACGCGGGGCAGTATCGCGCGTTAGTTTCGCTGAGCGAGGACCACATTGCGACTCTGAAAGACAACTTCGATGTCTTGATGTGGTATCGCAACGAATTGGATCTGAAATCGAACGGTCAAAACCACCAAGGAGCGAAACGATTCAAACTGTTTCTGGACCACTTCGTCGCGGATCTTTTGGATGGACTCCCATCTGCCCCCAAGATCGATATGAAGACCGGCAAAGTGAATGGCTCTGAATGGAGCCTGGACGAACAGAACCTTCGAGAACAATTGATCATGGCTTATCGGTATCTGGTAGCCAAACATCAGGTCTATGAAGAATTTGATGAATTTGGTCCAGCCGATCGTGAGTTGTTAGTGTCAATGATGAAAATCGCTTTCTTGGTGGGTGCCCATATGCATCCAGATTGGTTTCAAGAGATGGACGTGAATCTCAAACAGGTTACAGAGAAGTCAAAGTGGAAGAGGCCGATCAGTGCTGCGCTTGAGGTTTTAGACGAAGAACAGTCCGACGCATCGGACTATGAACAACCGTGTGTGATTGCCATCCCGCCGCCAAAACCAAAGCCAAAGCAAACGCCAGCCAAGACGGAGCCGCCGGCGGGCGAGCAAAAGGTCGAAATCATTATCCGATCAAAACCGTAGTGATTCCCTTGGCATTGATCCTGGCGTTCGCCCTGTGGGTGCTAGACCCGATGCGTGCCTCAAAAAACTTCCGAGAGGTCAACGGCTAAGCCCTCATCATCGGGATGAAGTGCTTTGTGTAGAAACGCAGCGATTCGCTTAGCCGGAACTAGAGCCGATTTCGCGAATCGTGTTCGCGGAGTGCTTCACGCACGGCATACTTCACGGTGTAGAACGTGCCAATCACAACGCCGCCACCGATCATCAAGGCGGGAACGATCCAAGCATTGGTTACCAGCGTCAGTCCGATCACGATCGTCAAGACCAATGCCCAAACCGGCATCACTTCCACCATCTGCTTGAAGGAATTCCAGGCCTCGGAAAACGATCCGGCGGCTAGAATTTCTTTGCAGCGCTGCCATGCCGCAGCCACTGACTGTGGCACCGAATCAGCGTTTTGGTTTTCCATCGTCGAATCCATGGCTATCTCCGCGAAATCTGCATGAAGCGTGTGCTGTAGGCATTACCTACCTACTCAAGTGTTCGACGGATGTTCGCGACTATTGGCACAGACTCAGAGAATTTCGCAACTACGGCGTCGCCAGAACGGAAGGTTTTTCCAAATAACCCAACGAAGTCAAGAATTCATCGGTCTGGGCCAGGGTTTGCTCAAACGCGTCTCCGCGGTTAAAGAAGCCATGTTTGGCGCCGTCGAACTCGATCAACTCACAGCGACGTTTTTGAATCTTCATTCGCTCGGCAAAGGTGCGAGCACCCAAGGGTGGTGTCGTCGTGTCGGCAGTACCCTGAAAGATAATCGTTGGCGGTGTATTCGCGGTCACATGTTCGACCGGCGAGATTTCCCGGTAGCGATTTTTCAGACGTTCGTAGCCGTAGCCCTGCGGGCCGGTATCGATCACTGGGTTAAACAACACCATCGCATTCGGAATTGAACTGATCGTGGCATCTTCGTTTGCTTCGTCAAAGCCACCAATCACACCCGTGCAAGCGGCAACATGGCCACCCGCCGAACCACCGCCGACAGCAATTCGATCGGGGTTGATGCCCAACTCGTCAGCGTGCTGGCGCAAGTAGCGGGCAGCTGATTTCCCATCTGCAACGCATTCGAAAGGCGTTGTTTCGTTTCGGCTGCTGACGCGGTACTCGGCGCAACACGCCACCATCCCGCGCTTGGCCAAGTGTTCGCTCTGACGATAAAACTGCTTCGGCGTTCCGGCTATCCAACCACCGCCAAAGAAGAAAACGATAACCGCGCGACGCTCATCCGGCATACGGTCAGCAGGCTCGAATACATGCAGCCGCAATTCGACATCTCCGATCGTCTTGTAAACGATCAGGCGGCTTGGTTGCGGGTCTGCCGCTTGAACGGCGTTGGCCGCAGCTAAGCAACAACGGCAGAAACAGGAACAAAAATCGGCTCATTGAATAGGCTCACGAGGGTTGGCAAATTCCGACAACACAGCTCGGCACTTCGCCAATTGTAACCTCGACACAGCCTGCAGAATGGCGGCGAAAGAGGGTATTTCGGTTACCAATCCGCGTGGACGACGATGTAACATCGATCTCCGCTGTTACCAACATCCCCGCTACGAACGCCAGACTCACGGTGTTGATGCTTCCGCCCACCAACGGTTTGACTCGTCGTGGCCGCTAAATCAGGTTGACCGCGCGACCGATGCCAGCAAACCATCGCTAGAAAGGGTTTCGGACAACGCTAAACTCGGCGTTTACTTCCTCGTTCGCCTCAGTGTCGTGCGACCGATGCCAAACGCAGCAAACAACGAACAGGCTAACCAAGTGGTAGGCTCGGGTACGGCTTGCGAAAAAGTTCCAATCTGCTTGGCGTCTCTTTGGATAGAATTGCGCCGCTCGCCATCGACCCGCAGGGCCTACATTGGCCAGGCGAACTCCAAATCCCTGGAACTGGAAATAACTCACGTCGAGCGGTACGTCAGCATTCGATAGCACGAACTTCGTTGACTGAATGTCATCGTTACTGATGCCCTCGGTGCCAATTTCGAATCCCATGTCAAATTTACCGTAGCGGATTGATGTTGTCGCCGTTGGACGCAGCAAAGTTGAAAACGTTATTGACCGAATATAGTTCATTCGTGACTTTCAACTCGACATTGTCGGCGGCGGCGATCGAGAAGTTAGGCTCCATCGCCAACAAATTCACATCATCGAAGATGTGAAAATAAACCGCGCGAATGTCACCGATGATATTATTCGGGACCCGGTATGACGTTCGACGCAAACTAAGATATTTCCAAGCACCAGCCGCCGTATCATCAAGCGTCACCACGACCTCTACCTCGTTCACCAATGAAAGAAGGGTTTTTTTCCATCGGGGATCCCAGTGACGAACGCTGCGGAGGCGAGATTTGCCTGGGTCGCCAGTCCGATAGCCGCAAAAAATGCCAATGACTTGAATGATGGAATACTGAATTGATCTGGAATAATATTCATCCGATGCCTTTTCAATGAAACACAAAGTGTGGGGTCCCCGGCTGGCAAAGCATCCTGAAGGTTTCTCAAACGATGTCCTTGAGGTGCTTCTGCATTCCATCCGACCCAAGTTGGGGGGGAGCAGCCGAGAGGTGGGACTAGAACTATATACAGTGGACGGATGTGAGTGAACCGCATTGCAAGAAAATTGCAATAATCCCGTTGGGCCTAATGCTGGGCCTCACAATGGGGGCAGGCAACACACGATCCTTGCACCACCAGCAAACGGGAACATCCCGGAAGATCGGTTTGCCGCCAAGTCTGGCAACCCAAGTCTTGGGTACTGAGCGAACTCTCGGAGTCCTCCAACAGAAAACGGGCATTTGTCTCGCTGTCGCCAAGTGTCTCCGCGAGGGCGTGTCCGATCAATTCATATTGCCTAAAGACAACTGCCAACCCTGATCCAAGACACGATGTCAGGCAGCATCCCCGGATCGACCGCAATCACGTCTTGGTCCGCCACCAACTGAGACCGTCTGCGAACGCCAGCAAAAATTCTTTGCCACCGCCAGCGAGCGGCATGACACTTTGGCTAAGGCTATGCTGGAGCGGAACTTTGACTGCCTCGACCCGGAGAACGAATTCAACATGACCAGGCTTTTGTTGACATGGACCGCAGGCTTGCTGTTGTGCACTACTCTAACCGCAGCCGACGAGCCCGTCTCTACTCGCGCCGAAGACATTCGATCTGGCTACGCCAAATTTGAATTCATGATTCCGATGCGCGACGGAACTCGCCTGTTCACCGCGGTGTACGTTCCTTATTCAGCGAACCCGAAGGAGACCTATCCGATTCTGTTGGTGCGGACACCCTATGGTTCCGGTCCCTATGGCGCTGATCAGTATCGATCGAGACTCGGTCCTGCGGTTGAATTTGAAAAGGAAGGCTTTATCTTCGCCTTTCAAGATGTACGTGGGCGCAATCTTTCCGAAGGAACGTTCGTCAACATGCGACCGCACCAAGCGAACAAGCAAGGCGTGCAATTCGATGAAAGCTCGGACACCTATGACACGATCGACTGGCTAGTCAAGAACGTTGATTACAACAACGCTCGGGTCGGTCTGTGGGGAATTTCCTACCCCGGTTTCTACAGCTCAGCCGGCTGCATCGATTCTCATCCGGCTTTAAAGGCGGTGTCGCCGCAAGCGCCGATTGCCGACTGGTTCTACGATGACTTTCACCGCAACGGCGCTTTCGTATTGCCAATGGCGTTCAATTTCTTGAGCCGGTTCGGCGTTCCCCGACCGGAGCCGACGACCGTCGGCCCGAAGAGATTCGACCACCATACGCGCGATGGCTATCGATTCTTCTTGAACATTGGACCACTGGCAAATGTGAACAAAAACTATTTTAAAGGTGAGATTCCGTTCTGGAACGACATTGCCAATCATCCGAACTACGACGAGTTTTGGAAATCACGAAATATCCTGCCGCACCTCAAGAATGTGTCCTGCCGCGGTGATGGTCGTCGGGGGTTGGTTTGACACGGAAGACCTCTACGGACCGCTAAAGACCTACGAATCGATCGAACTCAAAAACCCGAACATTCAAAACACCCTTGTGATGGGTCCCTGGCGTCATGGTGGCTGGAACTCTAGCGATGGACGAACGCTGGGCGATGCCGATTTCGACTTTGATACGGCGAAGACCTTTCGCGACAAGTTGCAATTTCCGTTCTTCAAGGAAACCTTGAAAGGCGATCGACCACCGAATCTTCCCGAGGCCTTTGTATTTGAGACGGGAGCGAACCGCTGGCGAACCTACGACAGTTGGCCTCCGGCGAAATGCGAGAACCGCTAGCTTGAATTTTGGTGCCGATGGAACACTAAGCACTACCGAACCGGGCGGTGCCGAACCTAGCCGCCAACCTCGCCGCGCCAACCGGACGGTGCCTAACCAGTCGGCGTCCAACCAGTCGGTACAGAGAGCGTTTCGGCAATCGCCGCCGGCGTGCCCGTTGCTACGGCCGACCAAACACCCTGGATCAGCGATCCCGATAAGCCGGTGCCGTACACTCAAGAAATCACCGCCGGCGTGGGCCAAGAATTACATGACCGAGGATCAAAGGTTCGCCGGCCGCCGACCCGACGTGTTGGTGTTTCGAACGGATGTACTCAAGGAAGATCTCACGATTGCCGGACCTTTGCAGGCTGAATTGTCATTTAGCACAACGGGTGAGTCGGCCGATCTAGTCGTCAAGTTGATCGATGAATTTCCCGGCGAACCTGTTCATCGCAGCCTTGAGAGTCCGATCCCCGACGATTTCCAAAGTGGCCGACAACAGCTGATTCGTGCCGGAGTGATGCGAGGCAGATTTCGCAATAGTGTCGAAAAACCAGAACCATTTGTTCCGGGCCGCATCACCAAAGTCGAAGTGCCGCTGCGCGATGTTCATCACACATTCAAAGCAGGGCACCGCTTGATGATCCAGGTCCAAAGTACCTGGTTTCCGTTCATTGACCGCAACCCGCAAACCTGGGTTGAAAACATTTTCGACGCCCAGGAAAGCGATTTCAAAGCCCAACTGCATCGCCTGCATCACTCGCCGGCAGCGACCAGCCGAATCGTGTTCAGGCAGCTGTAGCGACAGGGATCCACAGTGCCATGGCTGTAAAAACTGTCGGGCGAGATTGCAGCGAAATGCTGACGCGGTTCAAGGCTCCAGATCCGTTTCCTGTTCCGCGTGCGCTCTCTTGAGGGAATATCAGCTCGAGTCGTGATGCACACGAAGTATGCAGGCATGCACATTAGGCTTGCATCACGCGTAACTGGCCAGTCGTCCAAGAATACGATTCCAAGAGATTAACCTCTACTTCACTGGCATTTCTCACCGCAGGCTATCTCTTGCGATCACTTGGCACGAGATATGCATTCAGAATAAATGCAACTTTTTGGAGCCGAACATGGACTTTCTTGTCGAACTGGAGGGGGACTCTGTTGGTTCCCTGCCACTTAAAAATGCGATCATTATCAAACCTAACACGCTGGTTCGCGCGGCGGTTGCGATGATGCGTGACCAATCTTTGGGATGTGCCGTGATCATTGATCGTCTCGGCGAGCCGTGTGGAATTTTCACCGAACGCTCGTTGATCCGTGTCCTAATGCAAGACGCGTCTTTAGATGGAACGCCCGTCTGCGACTTCGCTGAACGCGATTTCCTTTGTGTCGGCCAAGACGATCCGATCCTTGGTGTTTGGGAGGCGATCCGCTTGGCGAAGGCGCGATTCGTCTGCGTGACCGGCGAGGATGGAAAGATTTTGGGAATCAGTGGTCAGCGAGGGCTAGCCGAATACGTTTCCGATTGTTTCGCACAGCAAACGACAGTGCAGAGACTTGGCAGTACACCGTGGATTCAAGAGCGAGAGGGAGCATAGTCGAATGAACGAATTGACTCGAATTGATGCAACGATGTTTGAAGATCCACTTTCAAACTATGAACCAGCTGAATATTTGGGCGAGCTTGAGCGGGCGCTTGCGGAAGATACGGTCGCGGAAATCCAATCACATCCCTATTTTGAAATCAGGCCATCTGCACCGATCCGTCAGGCTGTTCAGCTTCTGGACGGGTCAAAGGCTTCGTGCTTGTTGGTCGTTGACGAAGGCCGTTTGGTTGGAGTCTTTACGGAACGCGATGTCTTGGAGCGGGTCGCTGAGCAGTTTCCCAAACTGGCGGGTCACCCAGTGAGCGAAGTCATGACCACCAATCCAACCGTTGTGTATGAAACCGACCCGGCTGCCGCCGCTTTGGCGGCAATCGCGGTCGCCGGATACCGTCATGTTCCCGTGCTAGGGATCGACTCGCGCGTGATTGGTGTCGTCAGCCCGCGCCGAGTATTCGACTTTATCACGAAGCATTCGTGAGTCGCGATCAAACCCCTATGCCAGGCATAGAAAAGCACTAGAGGCAGTGATCGTAGATCTCGCGGGCGATTAAGCTTTGGCTTAATCGGCAACCTGATACACCGTCGCGATCTGTGGTTGTATCGCCGCCGGGAAATAGGTGGGCGGACGGTTATCGCAATTCTGTTGCCGTACTTCGCATAGCGGTGTTCCGGGGTGTTCCAGGGCGACCCGGCGACGTTCTTTCCGCCTCGCTTTGTAGGCGTCTTACAGTTCCTGATCAGACGGTGAACGCACATGAGCGGAAGTTGATTGTTCTTTCTGTCAATCATCAACATGCGGCCAGTCCTGTGCCTCTGACACAGTCGAAGCCGTCAGCGGGATGAACAGCAAGAGACGCAAGCGTTGCATCGATTCTTCCTCAGGCTCTTAGTACACCTGTAGGTAGACACCTGCAGGTAGTACACCTGTAGGCATATGTGCAAATAGTTGGCCAGACAACCGCAATGGGCAAAGCTGAAGTGTGTCTGCAGAAAGTGCAACGACAACAAACGATTCCAAATCTCAACCGGGTTTACATTACCTGAATCGCTAGTCACGACTTCGGACACGCCGGGTCCTCCGAATGTTGCGGCTAGACCGAATATGCCGCCAATTCCGGTACCGATGGTAAGCCATAGCACTTGATCACCAATTTGAATGGTTGGATTCGAACGAAATCCAACTTAGGTGCTACTCTTTGAAGAACGAAGCGAGCGATAATTGCATAGGTTGCTCGAACCTCTGTCCGAATCTGGAGTAACATTGTGAAGAGAATCTTAATCGCAGTCCTCGCGGCTAGCGCATTGTCCATTGGCAGCCAAGCATCGGCTTCGCAACCGTCAACGCATTTAGTCGATGCGCCGAAACAAGTGGTCGCCGCACCCGAGATGGACGCAATTGCCGCGCGGCGCAAATCGCCAAGCGTGTTGCGTCGCCTGTTGGAATTGGAGCGTCGCAAGAACGCTTGGCTTCGTCGCACATTCTTAAGAAGCTAATCTGGTGATCAGCGCGCGAGCCTGTTCGAAGTTCATCGGCTTCCGAGCTCGCATGTAATATCACCATTTAGCATTGTCGGCACACTCATGCTCTAAGTCCGCTGCCACCTAGCCGCGTGACCAGGTACTCGAGCAATGCTGTTGTCCTAAACCTGTCAGTGGTTCCGCTGACTTTCGGCGGCTGATCAAGAAGAATCAAGAAAAACGATCGGTGACGAACCGTCGGTTCGCCCCGTCGCGCTGGCTTGGGATGTTCGCGTCACCGGCGTCCGCAGATTCGTCAATCTAGCCACTCAAACCATCACGCTCAGTGGCGGCCGCCAATCAGAAGTTCGGTTGAGGAGCAAAAGCCACCCGCAAGGACTGGAGCTATCGCCCAGAACACGGGATGCTCGCGATCCCCGAAGACGAAGCAGATGGCGATCGACTTAGGAAATGACTCGATCAGAATCGACCTGTCTTCTCGGGGCGGATTTACCAAGACAGAAGAAAGCTACCCCGCAAGGACTTGAACCTTGAATGGCTGGACCAAAACCAGCTGTGTTGCCAATTACACCACGGGGTAGTACTGCGGGCAGTGTAGCAACTGTCAGCCCGGTCCTAAAGAGGACATTTTGTGCCGGTTTCGGGTTCACTTGCTGCGGTTTGCACTTTCGGGATTGGACCGCGAACGCCAATCGCTGCAATTCGCTGGCCAGATCGACGTTGGCCACCGCGACGCCGCCCGGCAATCGCAGCGTGGTTGGGGCGAAATTCAAGATTCCACTGACCTTGCAGGCGACCAACCGTGCTGCCAACTCGCTAGCATGTTTGACTGGAACCGCCAGGATCGCCAACTCAGCCGGCTCCCGCCCCAAAACCTCTTCGATCTCAGCGGCGTCGGTGACGTCAATTCCGCTGATTTTCGTACCGATCTTGGCCGGGTCGTTGTCAAACGCCGCACTAAGGCGAAAACCAAGTCGCTCGAATCCGCGATACCTTAACAAGGCGTCACCCAAAGATCCGACCCCCACCAACACGACATTCCACTGCACAGTCGATCCCAACACAGCCCCGATGCGCTCGATCAACACTGCGATGTCGTAGCCGACGCCACGACGACCGATCGTTCCCAAGATGCTTAGGTCGCGGCGGACCACAGCGGGCGAAACGTTGACCATCTGGCCAAGTTCTTGACTGTTGATCGAGATCACTTCCGAATCCAACAGCCGTTGCAGCTCGCGAAAATAGAGACTCATTCGACCGACGGCCGGCTTCGGCAAATCGGTCGGGATATCGACAGGTTCAATCGACTCGGCGGGCGAATCGTCTGTCGATTCTTCGATCGGTTCCTCGGATTCGGGCATATCTTTGTGTCTGCTTACCTGTCCCTGCCGGTCCTGCGCTGACGATTCAGATCAAGTTCAAGTGAGGAAATCGTCCCAAATCATTGTATCAATGCCAAAAGACGTGAGTCAGCAAGCGAGTCGGCAACCAATTTCGCACCGTCAAATGCATGTCCGACTGTGTGTTCGCTGGGAATCGCCACCACAAATGCTCCGGCGGCTACCGCGGCTGCACAACCATTTCCGCTATCTTCCAAGACCAACATCTCCGCTGGGTCGATCGCCAGCTTCTCGGCGGCCCGCTGATACATTTCCGGATGTGGCTTACCGTTGGATACATCGTCGCCAGTCAAAATGAAGGCCAGTGAGTCTTTCCAATTAGTCGTTTCCATGATCACGTTGACGAACTTTCGACGACTGCTGGTAGCCAATCCAAACGGCAGTCCAGAATCGATCAACCGCTGAATCCAATCGGCCAACCCCGGCATCGGACGTAAGTCGGATGCAATCAACTGTCCATAAATTTCATCCGACTCTTCCAGCAGTTGCTCGGGAGCGTCGGTCAAGGAATGAAATTCGACCATCTCTTGCATACAAGCTACGCCGATTCGTCCCATCATTCGCTGTTGCAAGTCGGCGCAAAATCTCAGTCCTCGGCGCTGTAGTACGCGGTCCCCCACCTGCCAGTACAATTTCTCGGTGTCGAACAGCAAGCCGTCCATATCGAGCGCCACACCACGAAGCGCGGTGGCGCCCGACGGATGCCAAGCTTCGTCGTCGCTTCCAGCGAGTTGGCTCATGGATCGTTTACTCAATGATATTCCTATTGATCGAAGTAGCCTGGTCGCTCGCGCGATCAGTGCTGCGAATCTTTCCGGAATCGATACCTCCGGTGAGATCAAAGACAACTCGCCCCATTGGGCGATCGAGCCCTTTATCCCGGTCCAAATTGGGCCATTGGTACAATTCCTAGTCAGCCGCAATGAGCTTTCGCCGCCCAAGCAGGAGCAATTTCGCCAATTTTGCGACTCTGCGGACAGCATACAACAGGATCAAACCCGCTCGTACCATAGACGATTTGCCGCATCGTACGCCGAGATCGATCCAGACAACGATTGTCGAATGCCCGCCATCAAGCCCGGCAACGAATCCCAATCGGAAACCCAGCAAGATCGATCGGCGGGTGCGGGGACTAACCAAGCGTCGGAATCGAATCATGACGCCGCCAAAACTGTCTTGGCACTGTGTGACGAGATCCTGAGAACCGCCGGATACAAGAAATTGGGTCGCGAAGACATTGAAGAGTGTGCCGCGACGGTCAGTCAGTTTGGCGTACCACTCCATGTTGATTTTGATCTATTTGAAAGGCTGGAGGTCTATTCGCGCGGCGATATCGTCGGCGATCGATTGATCCGGCGATTGAGAAATTTCTACCGTAGCGAATCGGTCAGTGTCCCGATCTATCAGCGGATGGTGGTCATCTTTCAGCTTTCCAGCGACGATTCGTCTGGCGAAGAACTGGCGTCATCGGCAGTGCATCTGCGGATGTTCAAGAACATTCCCAAGCTAGACATCGACATGTTGTTACCCGGGACCCGGGTGCGAATCCGGGGTGTTGACCATGCCAAATTCATTCTGCCAAGCCTGGGAGGTTTCTTAATGTCGATCCGAAGAGTCGCACAGTACACGGTGCTATTCACAGCAATCGCGTTAAGCAAGAGCATCATCCTGGTCGTTTTGATCGTCGGATTTCTAATCAAGAGCATCTTTAGCAGCGTGTTTGGCTACTTCCGAACAAAGAAGCACTATCAGCTAAATCTCACTCGCAATCTTTATTTCCAAAAACTGGACTCCAACGCCGGTGTCGCCTATCGGATCATCCAGCAATCGGAACGCCAATCGATTGTGGAATTGATCTTTGCCTATTATGGAATCTTGATCAGCGACGACCCGATTAGCGAAAGAAAACTTCGTCGCCGCTGCGAACGGCTGGTGCGTGAAGCCATCGACGTTGAAGTTGACTTTCAAGTGGACCGAGCGATTGAACGTCTAGCCGGTGCACAGCGAATCACACGATCGGGCGACGGCTGGCGAGTCGTGCCAAATTAGGGTGTCCGGCGTCACTGCGGCTGCGTGATCGTCACGCCATGGAGATCGCGTCCTGTTGCGACCATCATTCTTCTCGCAAGCCTTCTTCGACGTGCGGAAGATCGTCAATGGATTCCAATCCGAATAGAACCAAGAAGCGTTCGGTCGTGTAATAGTGCTGGATCGCACGCCCACCTTCAGCGGGCTTCACCCGGTCGACTCGCAGCAATTGGCGACGCACCAGTTGGTTCAACAACGCCCCACTCTCCTGACCACGTTGATCTTGAATCGTTTGCGCTGTGACGCCTGGTTGGTAAGCGACCAACGACAACACCTCGATCGCCATTTGACTCAAGCGAGCTTCTCGGACTTTCCCCAAAAAGGAACGACGAATGGTTTCGACCTGAGGTGCGATCGCCAGTTTGAATCCGTGGTCGTCGCGGACGATTCGCAGGGCCTGATCGTGCTCTTTGTAGGAGACGTTCAACCGCTCGATGATCTGCTCGACTTCCCCGGGCGAAACGCCGCGCATCAATGAAGCCAAACGCTGTTCGCTGAAGGATCGATTGTCCGGATGACCGACAAATAGCGCAGCTTCGACGATCGCTTCCGGAGTGACAATGTCGTCGTCAATATCAAGATCAGCTTCGACGACCGGTTCGTCATCGCCGGCAACCGGTTCCTCAGTTTCCGGGGCGACAAAGGCTTCGCCATCGTGTTCGGCCGCCGCTCGTGCGTAGGCCGCCCCCAGATCGTCCAATGAGATCTCAGCAAGTTCTTCGTCAGATTCTGGTTCGTTTGTCATTCAAAAAAGGCTGTCTTCGATCGCTCGCGTGGAGGACGACGAGCAACAAAGAGCGAGAGTCTGGTTCCGACAGGTGATTGCGAAACGTTTCGAGCTTGTCATGTTGCACCCTCGGCTACGGTCGACTGTCGCCAGCCGATTCTGGATTGGATCGATACCGAAACGCTTTGACCCCCAGGCAAACGACGGCAGATGGCGTCAAGCATTTCGGTTAGACCCATTCCTGCTTTGTGGGCTTGATGACGATTTCGGGTACGTTTGCTCGTTTCGGCAGCCGACAGATGGCGACGATCAGTGACTTGATGTCGTCAGCGTCCAGAATATTTGCCTTGTGTTCATCGCTAACCGGCGTTGGGCGATTCTCTAAAATCGGTGTATTCACTTCACCAGGATAGACATTCGTGATTCGAACACCCTCGTTGCGCAGTTCATTGGAAACGGCGGTTCCCAACGCCGTCATGGCAAATTTGCTGGCACAATAGGCGACACCACCAAGTTCGATCGCTCGCTTACCGGCAATCGAAGAAATGTTGATGATCAGCCCGTCTTGCTGCGATCGCATGTGAGGCAGCACGCGATACATGCAGCGATAGGCCCCTGTCGCATTGATCTGCATCACGCGATCCCAGTCTTCAGGTCGCATGTCACCGATACGACGATTCGGGATATTGATTCCCGCGCTGTTGACCAAGATTTCAACAGGACCAACGTTCGCTTCGATATCAGCAAAAAAGGGTTCGATCGTCGCATTGTCGGCGACGTCAATCACATGGGCGCGAATGGGATGTTCGGACGAGACCGATTCACAAAGCCGTTGCAACGGCTCTAGACGTCGACCGCCGACCGTAACTTTGCATCCCTCGGCCGCCAAACCTTTGGCGATCCCAGCGCCGATTCCTGTTCCGCCGCCAGTAATTGCGACAACGGTGCCTGTTAGGTTACTCAATATTTCAGTGCCTTCTGATTTCGGGCCAAGCGGAAGTCGCCAGACCTTCGGACCATCCCGTGACGACCGAAACTCCGAGCAATTCCCGCTACCCTAGCCATCCGCCGAAGCGGCTGCAACGGCGCGTGCACCGATGCTATTTTTGAATCAGTGCTTCAGGGATTTCCGCGACCTGGGGAGCCTCGCTGTATGGCGCCGGACCGGACGATTTATCAACCATTTTTACGGCGGTACCACGAGCGACTCGCATTGGATTGCTCATGAAGCTGCCACCCACGCCATTGAAACCAGCCGACTTTTCCCGTTGGTCCAGAACCGACCCGCTACGAAATGGGCCTATCCCAAAGACAAAAGTGTCGTTGTTGTGCGTCAAAGCGGAAGAATTACCACCCAGACCAACAGCTTCTCCCGTCTTGGCGTTGTAGCAAACGAGACCTAGCTTTGCCGTTCCCATCTGGGTGCTTCTTGCGGCCAGCTTGATCTCTGGCAGTTCGATCGGCATACCTGGAATCCCAATCGCTGGCATACCAATGAAGCTCTCTTGTCCGTCAGTTCCGATGGCTCCGCTGCGTACTTCCAACACTAGATCGGCCGCATCGGCAGCGGGAGCAAGTGAACCGCCAGCTTGCAGGATTTTGTGCCGAATCGACCCGACCAAGTAACCCTTATCAACAGACTCCAAATACTTGTCATCGACGAAGACCTTGTAGCCGTTGAAGTCAGCGAATTCGACGGTTGACATAGCTCGATCAATCGCCGCCGAGATCAACATTTGTTCGGTGCCCGTCCGCGCTGTGTTGGAAGTGGTCGTCGTCGAACAGCCCGTCACGAACGTTGCTGCAATTAGTGCGAAAATGGTTAGCGTCTTGCTGTGATGTACTTTTTTGTCGCTTGTCTTATTCATTCTTTCATCCAGGTCCGTTTCACGAATATCCAATCCGGAAGATTTTCACCGGGTGGCTCAACGGTCTATTTCGGATCGCGCCAGGTGTACACCCAAGTGAACAGCTGCAGAGTTGCAAACTCATCCGAAAGCACGCACATTGCCAATCCGACCATGCCCCTGCAGCTCGCCGATCTTTCTGCGCGTGAAACTTGCTTTGAGCAATAGAAATCTCGATCAATGGCTGCCGGAGTGTGAATCAGATGTTTCGGTGTCGGGCTGATGGAAGGTAGAAGAGCAAGACCAATCTCTTCGCTTTTCTACTACTCTTCCATGGATGGAATCCCAATGAATCGATCCACTCGATCGCGTCTGCACTCGAGGCGGCGCAAGACCTTACTGACGGTTGAAACCCTTGAATCTCGTCGCCTGTTGGCGGGCAATCCAATGGGTAGTCCGCAACCAGCGGAAGTCTACGTTGAAAATCTAAACGACTCGACCAGCGCCGTTTTTGCAAACAGCGTCACTGCGAATCTAGCGACGGATTCGAATCTGGGATCGATCAGCGGCAACCAGGTCGTGAACGGGACCTTGGGCAAGTCCGACTACTTGGATTTGGTCAAATTCACAATCCAAAGAAACGCTCAGGTGCAACTGAAGCTATCGCAACTCAAGAGCAACGCAGATTTGTTCTTGATCGATAGCTCCAACAACTTGATTGCACATTCAATGCAATCTGGACGTCGCATCGAGCGAATCGGTGAATCGCTGGATGCCGGAACCTATTCCGTTTTTGTACTGGCCAGAACAGCAGAATCGAATTCCTACCGTTTGTCGGTCGCTGCGCATTTAGTTCGACCTGCAACGACGACCAAGCCGGTTCAACCCAATGAACCTGGCTCAAATGAACCTGGCTCAAATGAAGCTGGCTCAAATGAACCTTACCCAAATAATCCGGCACCGACTAAATCGGCGCCTGTAAATCGTCTACCGGAAGTGATTGACTTTGGCGACAGTCGTCAGTGGAGTTTGAATGCGATCGGTGCGCCAGAGGCTTGGGCTGCAGGGTATACCGGCCAGGGCGTAACGATAGCCGTTGTGGACACAGGAATCGATTTGGACCATCCAGATCTGGTGCACAGCCTCTACGTGAATGGTGGCGAACGACCTGGAAACGGCATCGACGATGATGGCAATGGATACATCGATGACGTTCACGGATACGACTTTGCAGATCGCGATGCAGTTGCCAACGACACCCATGGACATGGAACGCATGTTGCCGGGACGATCGTGGCGGCGAACAATGGCTTCGGTGCAACCGGCGTTGCCCCCAACGCCAAGATCATTCCGGTGCGTGTGTTGGGAAACGGCACAGGACAGGCCAGTGACGTTGCGGCCGGCATCCGCTACGCAGCGAACCTGGGCGCTGACATCATTAACCTGAGTCTGGGCGGCGGATACAGTAGTGCGATCGGATCGGCGATTGACTATGCGCGGTCGCTAGGTTCATTTGTGGTCGCCGCCGCCGGTAATAGTAGTGCTTCCGTACCCAACTATCCTGCTCGGTTCAGTGCGACCGATTCCAACGTGATTTCGGTCGGTGCCTATACATCGACCGGAGCGAAGGCCGGATTCAGCAATCGCGTTGGTGCTAGCGGTGCGATTCAAATCGACTGCGCCAGGAGTCGGAATCTACAGCACTTATCGTGACGGGCGCGTATGCCAAAATGAGCGGCACAAGCATGGCTGTTCCGCATGTTAGTGGACTGGCCGCGCTGACTCTTTCGGCCAATCCAGACCTCACTCCTGCCGAGCTTCGCCAACTCTTGACCGGAACAGTGGAGGCTTCGGCGAACCAATCGGATTCGCTGGGTAAAGCAAGTACTTTGTTGACCGTCGCCTTCGCTGCCACGGGAATAACGCCATCCGCCTCCACCATTCGTACCGCGGTCACGCGGCGCATCGACCTCGTCATCTTCGTTTGGTGCCAGCTCGGTTCTGATCGCGAACTCGCCTTCGATCAGCTCGAGTGAAACCTACAGCTCGAAGCTATCGACGTCAGCGATGGAAATTGGCATGCCCCAATTGCAATTCGTTGGCAAGCCTTCGACGAGTCGGGTGGTCGACTTTGCCGTCTCCACGGGATCGCGGAAGTCGCCCGTAGATCTCCATTTTGAAGAGCTTGGAAGTGACACATCGCGACATTTTGACGCTAAGAACGTGCTAGAAATGCAAGACTTTGCATAATCCCTGCCAGCAGAGCAAGTTACCGGCTTGCCATCTGTTTTGATTTCGAGGAGATTCATAAGTGGGGCGGGTGTTTCAATGTACCCACTTGGCGGACAACCCACGCCCGTTTGTATCACCACCTGGAGTGAACCATGTTGAAGAAGTTTACAACTCTATTGTGCATTGGCGCGTTGGCCGTTGCTTTTGTCGGTTGCGAAAAAGCTGAAACTGCTGTTGACGACGCGGGCGCTGCCGTTGAAGGCGCCGTCGATGACACCGGCGACGCAATCAAAGACGCAGCCGGCGATGTCAAAGATGCAGCCAAAGATGCTGTTGACAAGGTTAAGAGCGAGTAAGTTCCAACTGAATGCGACGACGTGTCGTCAACCGGCGGTGAGAAATCACGGTCCAGCTGTCTTCGGGCGGTGAGAGCTCACCGCCCAGTCGTCATTGGGCGGTGAGCAATCACCGCCCTTTTTTTTGCACTCATTCGTGTTAGTGAATCGACTCGATGAATTTCAGCTGACGGTACAGCATTTCGACGCGGGGCATCTCGACGCCCAATTTGGCTGCGGCGCGTAGCGGGTTGCCAACGATTGCTTCGATTTCCATCGGGCGGCGGCTCAGGAAATCGATTCGCATGCTGCTGTCGTAGGGCACCATGGTGCGAGTCGTATCGATCGTCTTTTCGATCATGGACTCGTCAATTTGGATTCCCGACACCGTAGCAGCCTGGTGCACCTCGACGATGATGCTGCGGATCAAGGCAACAGCGTCTTCGCTTTCGACCATCTGTTTCGTCGAGGAATCCAGGACCACACCCAATCCGTTGAACGGAATGTTCCACATCAGCTTTCGCCAACGGGTTTGCAGCAGATCGTCAGTCAACTGAACGTCAATTCCTGCCGCTGTCATTTCTTCGCCAATGCGCCGCGCCTGATCACTCAATGCACCGATGTAGTTTCCGAACACGATGCGACCATGGTCCAGATGCCGAATATGGCCGGGACCCACTTTGTTGGAGCACAGAAAGGCAGCTCCACCAAGGGTGCGTTCGGTTCCGACGACCGCGGCTGTATCGGCTTCGATGTCCAAACCGTTTTGCAAGACCAGCACGACGCCGCCGTTGCGTGTCGGATGGGGCAGGACTTCTGACAGCAATGCATTGTTCGTTGTTTTCAAAGCAACGATCGTGACATCACACGCCGGCATCGTTTCGGCCGTTGCATGCGCGTTTACCGTAGGCAGTTCGAAATCACCGTAGGGGCTGTCGATCTTTAGCCCATGCTTGGAAACGTGATCGAAATCACTGTTAAGCAAAAAGTGAACCTCAAAACCGCTGCGCGCCAACATCGCACCATACAAACCACCCAATGCGCCGGTACCGATCACTGCATAACGCTGTTTTTGCATCACTGATCTATCAACTACGGGGTGCTCGCCAAAGTCCGAGCGACGGATTTCGAACGAAGTAAAATTCGCTTCCGTCAACATCGCGATGCCAACCGTCGGTCAGCTGCTTGATGTCGTATTGTTGTTGTAACGCCAACAGATTTCCCGGAGTGTAATTGACGCTGCGAATTTCCTGGTCGGTCAACTTTCCAGCCGCGTAGACGACTTCAAATCGATTCTCGTGCGAACCATGAACCAAATGCGCGGCCGCCGAGGGCTGCGCGGCCAAGTCATCATTGTCCTCAACCATCTGTATGATTTCGGCCTTGGTCTGATAGCCGTACTTGCGGATCAAGGCGTCAATCCGACTATCTTCACCAAACTTGCCAACATTCGGTGCCAAGATGGTCAGTCGTCCGCCATCGGCAATCGCCAGCCGAGTCCGATAGATCGCCTTGTTTCCCAACCAAGTGCTTTTGAACTCGTCTGGCTCCAAATAGGCAACGATGTGATTGGGTGACTTCTCAAGATCGTAGATGTTGACTTTTTCAGCTAACGCGGCTGCCTGATAAAACGTGTCGTGGTCGTCGCCAATGAACAGCCCTCGCGTATGCATCGTTCCGTCCGGCATCGGCTCGACGACGGTCAAGGCATACAGCAACGGCAAATCCTGGCAGAATTGGTCTTGCGCGTAGTTCAGGATCTTACGGAGTGGCGTGTCGGCGCGTCCCGAAGTGTTTGCTCGATGCCCCACATTGCGCTTAAATAGTGACTTTCGTTGATCCCATCCTTGCCGCCGGTGCCAACAAAAATGTTCTTGCTGTAGTTGGCCATCCCGATCACTTCGTGGGGAACAACCTGTCCGAGCGAAAAGATCAAGTCATGCCCGCCGTCGCGCAGTAGTTGATTCACCTGCGCTTTCCAAGGTCGATCATACAATCCGCCAGTAACTTCGCGGACAAAGGACGCCGGTACGGTGCCCAAATCAACCACTTCGTCACGCCAACGATGCGGCCGGATCAGACTGTGCGGCAGACCGGGAAACATCTTGTTCAGTTCTGCCGTGGACATCGGATCGTGCGTGCCCAAAGCAGGCATCACGTCAGCGACACCAGCACCCAACAGATCATGACAAAGACAGGTCAGTTCGCCGGCTCGGCTGTACTTGCGCGAGAAGTCGGGTGGCAACAACAAAGCCTTTTGGGGACGTCCCAATCGCCGCGAACGTCTGTTGCAGCGCCTCGCGAAGGTCATCGCTGGTCAAAGAAGTCGTTTCGCTGCCGTTGGCGTAGTGCGTGACCATGCAAGGTTTCAGATGAAGCTGGAATTAGGGTATCTGCGGCTAGATTATCAGATGATCGCCCGCTTGACGTTAGGGCGTGATCTGGCGTCTGATAATCAGATGAGTGCAGAACGAAATTGAGAACAGAATTCCGCATCGGCCACCGATGCTATTGATCGATCAGATCGTTTCCGTTGACGAATCGTCGATCGTCTGCCGCAAGACATTTCGTGACGACGAATTCTTTCTGCAGGGTCACTTTCCCGGTCAACCAATCGTTCCAGGCGTGATCCAGTGTGAATGTTGTCTGCAGGCGGGCGCGTTGCTGCTGAGCGGTGATGGGCACGATGGTGACGGTGACAGTACGCTACTGCCAGTCGCAACGCGCATGGACGGAGTCAAGTTCAAGCAGGTTATCCGGCCCGGTGACACGGTTGAAATCCAGGTGGTCCTGAATGAGCAAGTCAGCAATGCCTACTACATGACCGGCAAGATGATGCTTGGACGGCAAACTAGCCGCGCGACTCGATTTCGCCTGTTCCTTGACGTCGGCCGCCAACAAGGAGGCGATCTGATGGCTAATGAACCTAGCTTCGAGTTTCTTGGGTCTAGCTGGCAAGACTTTCTTGGTGATGGGAGTTGCCAACAAGAAGAGCGTCGCTTATCGAATCGCACAGATCATCGAACAATCAGGTGGAAATGTGATCTACTCGGTCCGTAGCGAGGCCAGGAAAGAAAGCCTGAGCAAGCTGCTGCGCGATCACCAGAATCTTGGTGTGCGATGTCGAACATCAGGATCAGATCGAATCGCTGGCCGATCAACTGGAGTCTGACAAGGTCACTCTTGCTGGCTTGGTGCACTCCATCGCGTTCGCCGATTATCCTGAGGGCATCCGGCCGTTCCATGAAACGACTCGCGCTCAGTTTCTGCAAGCGATCGACATCTCGGCGTTTTCGTTGACCAATGTTTGCAACGCTCTAAAAGATCGCTTGGCCAAGGATGCGTCCGTCGTGACGATTGGCATCAGCACGACTCGAATGGCCAGCGAAAGCTATGGTTTCATGGCTCCGATCAAGGCAGCTTTGGAATCTTCGCTGGCGTTTTTGACAAAATCTTTTAGCCGCTTCAGCGAGGTGCGTTTCAACGCGGTGGCGGCTGGATTGCTAAAAACCAGTGCGTCGGCCGGGATCCCTGGCTACGTCGATTCCTATCTGTACGCGGAAAAAGTGATCCCCCGAGGCCGGGCCATCGAAACCGACGAAGTCGCAAACACGGCGGCGTTTTTGCTCAGCCCACGCAGTAGCGGCATCACGGCTCAGTCGATCGTCGTAGATGCCGGAATGTCAATCAACTATTTTGATGCCTCGATCGTTGGTGCCGTAACGGCAGCCGATGTCGATTGAAGCCACAATTCATAAACTCAACAGATATCTCGCGATGAGCCAACAGATCTATATCAACGGTCAGTACTTTTTGAAGGAAGACGCCAAGATCAGCGTCTACGATCACGGCTTGCTGTACGGCGATGGCGTTTTCGAGGGCATGCGGATATACAGTGGCAAAGTTTTTCGGCTGCAACAGCATTTGGTCCGCCTGTGGGAATCGGCGTTGTCGATTGGATTGCAGATCCCAATTTCGCCGGAACAACTGACCAAGGACGTGAACGAAACAGTTGCGAAAAACGGACTAGACGACGGCTACATTCGCTTGGTTGTCACTCGAGGCAGCGGTTCTCTCGGTATCGACCCAAATCGATGCAGCGACCCTCAAGTCATCATCATTGCCGATACGATCACGCTGTACCCCGACGATCTGTATCGCAACGGATTGGAATTGGTCACCGCGTCAACGATTCGCAACCACCCTGCGGCGCTCAGCCCAAGAATCAAGTCGCTGAATTACCTGAACAACATCATGGCGAAAATGGAGGGCATCAAGGCCGGCTGTGTCGAAGCCGTGATGCTGAATCACAAAGGCGAAGTGGCTGAGTGCACGGGCGACAATTTGTTCATCGTCAAACACGGCAAGTTGCATACTCCGCCAATCGACGCTGGCATTTTGGAAGGAATTACGCGCAATGCTGTGCTGGAACTGGCTGACGAAGCAGGCATAGAAGCGTGCGAAGCTCCTATGACCCGGCACGATATCTACACGGCAGACGAATGTTTTCTGACCGGCAGCGCCGCCGAAGTGATCGCCGCCGTGAAACTGGACGGCCGCACGATTGGCGATGGCAAACCGGGGCCAGTGACTAACAAGCTGAACGAAGCGTTTCGAAAGTTAGTTCGCCAGTAGTTCGACGAATTCATGAAGCCCCGAATTCGACCTCGTGATCCGCAACGACTGCAACAACTTGCAGACGAGGTGCTGGTGCGAAAATTCGATCCGCTACAGGTCGATCGCTGGCAACGCGAGATCCATTCACAGACGCTGCAGCTGAGTCGATCGATCGATCGGCCCAATTTCAGCCGCGTTGGTCGTGACGATTTAGTCCGGATGATCGGCATGTACGACGAACGTTTCTTCGGCGGTCAGGTTTTGCCACTGGCCAAAGCAGAGGGGATATCTTTCGGGCTTTCTTCACGAATGACAAAGGTTGCGGGAAAGCTCGTCACCAGCTATCCAAACGGCGACTACGACGGTCGTCGTCAATTTGAAATGGTCTTATCGTCAACTCTATTGTTTCAGACCTTTGAAGATAGCGACCGATCCGTCGAGGTGACTGGACGCCCCTGTCGCGACCGGCTCGAAGCGATGCAGCGGGTGGCCGAACACGAATTGGTTCATCTGATCGAAATGTTGGTGTGGAATCGACGGCACCTGCAGTGAGTCTCGATTTCAATCGATCGCGAATCGATACTTTGGGCATACCGACTACCGACACGATTTGATCACGCAACGGGAACGAGCGTTGATGAAATTCAACATTCGAGTTGGCGACACAGTCCATTTTCATCACGATGGCCATTTGTTGACGGGCCGGGTCAATCGGATCACGCGGCGGGCGACCATCTTAGTGGCCAGCAAAAAAGGAGAGCTGTTCAACGACGGGCGATGCTACCAACGCTATTATGTACCGCTCGAGAAACTCATTAAGTGACGCTTTACCCATGCACCACTCCGACAACGCCGTGGTGAATTCATAGCTCCTTCGCCAGCGGGTGCTTTGTTGCGGGCACTTTCCACGCTCACCGTGGCGTGCCAGACGAACCGTAGCACCGCAACCACTGCCTCCCAGCGACAGCAGCTACAAAACCATCATGCAAATTCTTGTAACTGGCTGTGGCGGATTTCTTGGCAGCGAAATTGTTCGTCAATTGATCGAACGTGGCGATTCAGTGGTTGGCGTTTCCCGTGGCGCGTACCCGACGCTTTCCGCGCTAGGAATGGAACATCGCCGCGGCGATCTGGTCGACCCAATGTTCACGACAGAGGCGATGAAGAACGTTGACGCCGTGATCCACACGGCCGCGACTGCTGGAGTTTGGGGCCCATGGGATCATTTCTATTCGATCAACAAAGTTGCAACCGACAACGTGATCCATGCGTGCCATGAACATCGCATCCCCACGCTGGTCTTTTCCAGCAGCCCTAGCGTGACGTTTGACGGTGAAGATCAGTCCGGCGTCAATGAATCGGTACCCTATGCGTCACAGTGGCTATGTCACTATCCACACACAAAGGCCTTAGCCGAGATTGCGGTGATTGAAGCCCACACGCTGGGGGAGCTTCACACAGTTGCCCTGCGGCCTCATTTGATTTGGGGCGAGGACGATCCGCACCTTTTTCCGCGCGTGCTGGATCGCGCCAGAAAGGGACGGCTGCGAATCGTCGGCGATGGCGTCAACCTGGTTGACACCGTCCATGTCATCAACGCCGCCGCTGCTCACATTGACGCACTGGATGCCCTGATCCGGTCGCCCCAAGAGGCTGGCGGCCGAGCTTACTTCATTACGCAAGACGAACCGGTCAAGTGCTGGGAATGGATCAGCGAAGTTTGCGAAATTGGCGGTGTCCAGCCACCTCAAAAGCGGATTTCCTTTGCCGCCGCCTACGCAATTGGCGGAACCCTGGAAACGGCCTATCGCCTGACTGGCCGTAAGACGGAGCCGCCCATGACTCGCTTTGTGGCCGCACAACTTGCCCGAGACCACTATTTTGACATCCAGGCGGCCAAAACCAGACTCGGTTACCGTGCCCGAATCTCAATGAGAGAGGGGCTCGATCGACTTCGTCGCGGGTGGCAATGAAGGCCCGCCGGTTGCCATTTTTGCCCGCGATTGGTAGCCTTGGCGAGTAAGAATCCACGTCCGCTATCGCCATTTTTTAACGCACGAACCCTTCTGTGATCGCTCCCAATCGCTCAGCCGAACTTCCCGATCACCTGCGGATCGTTATTACGGGCATAGGCTTAACCGCGCCCAATGGCAATGACTGGCAAAGCTACCGGGAGGCACTGCTGAATCGGAAAAGCGGCGTCGAACCGTACGAGATTCGCTATTTCGGCAAGACGCTCGCCGGTATCTGTGATTTCGAAACAACGCAATATCAAAAGAAGAAGGACGTTCGCCGCGGGACGCGCGCCGGAAGTATCGGTGTCTATACTGCCAACGAAGCGGTCAAGCACTCAGGAATCGACTGGGACAACACCGACAAGTCACGTGTCGGTGTTTATGTCGGTGTCACCGAACATGGCAATGTCGAGACCGAGAACGAAATCTTTCTGATCAAGGGCTTCGACTACGACACCAGTTGTTGGTCGCATCACCACAACCCGCGAACGGTCGCCAACAATCCGGCTGGCGAAATCGCGTTGAACATGGGTATCACCGGTCCTCATTACACCATCGGTGCCGCTTGTGCCGCCGGCAATGCGGGCATCATCCAGGGAGCGCAAATGCTACGGTTGGATGAATGCGACGTTGCCATTGCGGGTGGAACCAGCGAGAGCATTCACACGTTTGGGATCTTTGCCAGCTTCAACAGCCAAAACGCTTTGGCAACTCACGACGATCCCACCCAAGCCTCGCGGCCCTTCGATGTCAATCGCAACGGCATTGTTGTAGCCGAGGGTGGCTGCATGTATGTCCTGGAGCGGCTTAGCGATGCGAAGTCACGTGGGGCTGAGATCATCGGTGAACTGGTCGGCTACGGAATGAACACCGATGCCACCGATTTTGTTTTGCCAAATCCCGAGCGACAAGAACAATGCATTCGACTGGCGTTAGGACGAGCCGGGCTGGAGCCAGATCAGATCGATATCGTTAGCACTCATGCTACCGGTACCGCGAGTGGAGACATTCAAGAGTGCAAAGCGTTGCGAGCTGTTTTCGGCGAGTGCCAGAATACGCGTATCAATAACACCAAGAGCTACATTGGCCATGCAATGGGCGCGGCTGGCTCACTGGAATTGGCCGGAAACTTGCCCGCGTTCCGCGACGGTGTTGTTCACCCGACAATCAATGTTGACGACCTGGACCCAGACTGTGCTATCAAAGGATTGGTATTGAATGAGCCTCAAGAATCAAGAACGGTCGATTACGTGTTGAACAATTCGTTCGGCATGCTCGGCATCAACTCGGTCGTGATCATTGGTCGCGTCTAAGCTTAAACACAAAGAAACTCGAAACCGAAAGTATCCGGAGTAAATAGATCGATGACGCCAGCTGAAATTCGTGACGAAATCCTCGACATCCTGGACGATATTTCTCCCGACGAAGATCTCGACTCGTTGGACGACGAAACACCGTTTCGCGAGCAACTGGAACTAGACAGCATGGATTTCCTGGACATCGTGATGGAATTGCGTAAGCGGCACAGGATTCAGATTCCGGAAGAAGACTACGGGAACCTGGCGAGCATGAATTCCACCGTGACCTACCTGACGCCGATGATGGTTGACATCGTCAAAGCGTAGCAGCGGCCAGAGGTTCCAGCCCAGAGGTTCCAGCCCAGAGGTTCCAGCCCAGAGGTTCCGGCCCAGAGGTTCCGGCCCAGATGTTCCACACCAGATGTTCCGGCCCAGATGTTCCGGCCCAGATGTTCCGGCTTTGTCAGCTACGATCGGCACCTGATAGTGAGTTGCCAGGACAAGTACTGGCTACGCCTGCCGGTAAACGGAGCATTGCACTAACGGCTGGTTAGGCTTAGACACACCAAATGCCCAGCAGCGCTTCGACAGTAGACATGTCGGTTTGCCAGCACGGGTGCGGTCCAGCATTTGGCATCAAAGACTTGATGCTTGGCAAGCGACACGAATGCTTGGTTATTTGCCTGAACAATGTTCAACTGGCCACGATCGGTCATGACTAACAACCGATCTCCAGCTGCCGACAAGGCCCCAACTTTCAACGAATCTTCCTGCCAACGCAGCTCGCCCGACTGTAGTTCCATACAGACCAGCGACGCTCCGCTGGCGACATCACCGCTGGCGCCGTAGATGTATCCATCGATCAGCACGCTGGTCGCAAGTTGGTTCTGTACCTGCTTATGTTTCCAAACGACTTGCGGTGCGTCACCAGAAACGTCCAACAGCGCGCTGCCGCGGTTGTATCCGGAAGACAGAAAGAGTTGATGTCCGGAGACCACGGGATCGGCCGCATTGCAGCCAAACGTTGTCAGCCAGCGCTGACGCCAATTTAGGCTTCCGGTGATGGGATCAACGGAAACGTATGAGCGTCCCGAACCAAAAACGACACTCGTTCGCCGACCAACTTGAAACGAGATCGGGGAAGAATATCCACATTCTTTTGGCTCCGATTTCCAGATCAATTCCCCGCTCATTTTGTTGACTGCGATACCAGCATCCCCCATATTCAGAATCAGGCGATCGGACAAAGCCAAGGGCGACCCCGCGAAACCCCAGGCCGGCACTGGCAAGTCGTGTTCCTGAGCCAGGTTCTTGCTCCAGCGGATGTTTCCATTGGTAACGTCCAAAGCAAACAAATCGCCTGCGCGACTAATCGTATAGACGATTTCTCCATCGATCGTCGGTGTCGATGTCGGACCGCCTTCGAATTCGTTTGGATCGGTTGGCGAATCGTAGAAGTGTCGCCACAACAATTCGCCCGAGTCCGCGACAAAACAGAATACGGTGTCTCGATTCTCTTGATTGCCAATCGTAACCAAACGATTTTTCGCGACCGCGCAGGCCGAAAACCCGATGCCAACCTCGGCTGACCAGGCGACGGGCGGTCCCTGATCTTTCCACTGATGCGACCACGACGATTCGACGGAAACGCCGTTGCAGTGATCGCCGCGAAACCTTGGCCAGTCTTCCGCGAAAACGGGTCCGAGGGCGACCGACCAGAGGCAAGTCAGGCCCAGCAATCGGAAGCCAAGATCATTCACCAAAAGGGTCATCGCCCGCGGGGGCTGAATCGCCGCCAAACGGATCATCGCCACCGAAGGGGTCATCGCTACCGCCGAAAGGGTCATCGCTGCCGCCGAAAGGGTCATTGCTGCCGCCGAAGGGATCACTATCATCCGGTTCGACCGGATCTTTTTGACCCGCTGCAAATGGTGACTTGCCGCTCTGCTGTTTCTTCTTTTCCGGTTCCGCTTTCTTCACTTCCACATCGGGCGCCGAAGTAAACGTCGGCAGGTCAGATCCGTCGGGGCGCAAGCACTGAACTTCACCGCGATCGCTAACCAGATAAAGTCGATTCGTTTGCTTATTAATCAACAAACGATCTGGTTGTATTTCGTCAAAAATCCCCAGCGTCTGCCCCGTTTTGACGTCGATCACTTCGAGGGCGCCCGACAAAGTCGTCACATACAGATGGTTATCAAAAGCGCCGATCAGCTTCGATATATTGGAGACAGGTTGGTCCCAAGTTGGCAATCCATTCTCGGCATTAAATGAAACCAGGCTGCCATAGGTTGAACTGATCAATACTTGGTTGCCGACAACGACTGGTTCATTGTAAAACGGTTCGCCAAACGGTTGGCTCCAAAGCACCTCGCCTGTTCGCGTTGCTCGCAGGCCATAAACCTGTCCATTCTCGGAACCAAAAAAGAATCGGTTGCCTGACGCTGCGGCAAGTCGCCCACTCACAATTCCGTCCGTGTTCAATCGAAACAGGACTGAAGGTTCGCCGCTAGATTCAGCGACAAATACAAAGCCTCGATCGGTTCCCCAGGCAACCAGCGACGAATCAGGCGATTTGGTCGGCATTGCCAAGGCGCTTCCCGAAGTTGTACGAAGAAACGGATCACGATCCGGATCCGATAACCGATAGCCTTCCAAACTGCCGCCAACCATCGGGATCATCGCGAAATCGCCAGAATTGATGGCTCCATAGTAAGGGGTGCCACGCATTTGAATCGATTTCAGTACTTGACCGTTGTTGACGTCCACGAGGATCAAATTGCTGCCGTTGATAATTGACAAATACTGGTCGTCCACTCCGATTTCAAAGTACGGCAAACGTGCATCACCAACACGAACGGTCCAATAGATCTCTCCTGTCTCCGCATCTCGGCTTTCTAACATTCCGTTGGTGGCAATCGAATAGAGATTGACGCGTGGAACCTTGCGAGACTCGGCCTTCGCATTGACACCTCGTCGTTTGAGTCGGCGAATTTCATTGCTCGCCAAACGCATTGCTTCAGCGCGTCCCTCTTCCGGCGTCGCTTTGCCGACACGGTCAATATTGATCCGCCCGTAGACCTTCGGGCTCGGTGTGTTCGATTGCTCTGACTCCGCTGCTGAATCCGTAGCCGACTTCGTCGTCTCCTTTACTGGAGGCTTCTCTTGGTCGTCAACCGCAACGATTTCGATGTATTCATGGGGATCGGATTGGTGGACGTGCAACTGCAAAGCGGCGATCGATTGCGCGCCAAACGGGGCGTTGATCGGTCGCAGCCAAGCCTGCGTTAGCCCTAACTGCTTGGCCACATGCGGCGGCATCAATTCTTGGGCATCAGCCGGCGACAAAACAGGCGTCGCCACCAGGAGAGCAACAAAGCAACGGAGGATCAGAGGCATTTTCGGTCGCATGCTGGAGGAGCGAGGGTTCAAAGCTTCATCTTAGTCCAGGAAGCCAAATTGGGCCAATCGATCGATTCTGGAACCCGAATCCTGCGTGCTGAGACAACGAGGGGTGCGGTTATGGCGATTATGGGGCCAGCGGCACTCTACACGGCAGAGGCTGGCGACCGGATCGACCTCTACAGCCCCGCCAGCAAAGCCGCGGCCGCTTCGCTTTTATTCAGCACGTAGTAGTGAATTCCCGGGACGCCGTGTGCAATCAAGTCGATGGTTTGCTTCCGCGCATGGTCAACTCCGATTTGGAATTGATCGGCCGGGTCTTCGTTCCCAGTCATCGCCTCGCGCAGCGAATCTGGAATACTGGCCTTGCACATCGACGCAATTCGGAGCGCTTGCTGAAAATTAGTTACTGGCAAAATCCCTGGGACGATGGGAACCTTGATCCCCGCAGCTACACAGCGGTCTACGAATCGATAGTAGTCTTCGTTGTCGTAAAACAGCTGGGTGATCACGACATCCGCTCCAGCGTCAACTTTTCGTTTCAAATTATCAAGATCCGTTTGGGCATCGGTCGCTTCTTGATGCACCTCGGGATAGCCGGCTACTGCAACTCCCAAACCACTGTACTTGTTTTGGATCAGTTCAACTAACTCATTCGCGTATTGGAATCCGCCGGCGACCACTTCGAACTTGTCCGTGCCTTTTGGCGGATCACCACGCAGAGCAACGATGTAGTCAATTCCTTGACCTTGTGCATCGGATAGGTATTGTTCCAATTGTCCAACGGTAGCGCCAACGCAAGTTAGATGAGACGCCACCGGCAAGTCGGTAACTTCCCGAACTTTCTGCAAGACCTCCAGCGTCGCACCCTGGGTTGATCCGCCGGCCCCGTAAGTACATGTAAAGTAGCTTGGATTGAATTTCGTCAGTCGTTTGACATTGTCACAAAGGTTGTCCAAGCCCGCGCGTGTCTTGGGGGGGAATAGCTCGAAGGATATCGCACAGCGCGATTCACTGTAGTGGGATGAAAGAGTCATGCGTTCAGTTGTTGAATTGCGGGAATCGCAAAGAATTGCGTGGTGTCGGCCGAGAATCTGAGTGACTTTCGCAGCAAACTTACGCCAGATCAGGTTTGGTAGCGCCCGGCCATTTATCCGGGTCGGCCTTACCACTCACGATAATCCCTTTCCGATTCCAATCCAAATAGGCCGTTACATCAGCCGGACAATACCGCAATGTCAGCCCACATCGCCGGCGACTGCTATTGTTAGGGACCGAACCGTGGACCAGCAGATCACTGTGGATCGAAATTTGTCCGGCTCGAAGCGGCGTACACTGATGCCGTCCATACTGCTCGGGATTGGCAACCGACTGGTCCAGAACATTGGTTGAATCGGAATCGGTGACGTCAAAGTCAATCAAACCATGCGTATGCGAGCCGCGATAGACTTCCATACAGCCGTTTTCTTCGTCTGCGTCGTCGATCGCCAACCATACAGTAAGCGCCTTGCTGGGTGTTAGTGGCCAGTAACTACAATCTTGATGCCAATCAACACCCTTTCCATCACCCGGCAATTTACAGAAGAAGTGAGCCCCCCAGCCGACTACATCTTCGCCCAACAGATCGCTTACGTAGCCGACGATTCGTTCGTTTGTCAGCATCTCCCAAACACGAGCATGCTTTAGATGGGCACTGCTGATCGAGTAGCTATCACGACCCTCGGCTAAGGCATCGGCCAACAGTGTGTCGAAATAGCAACGAATATCGGCGATGGCAGTCTGATCGTAAACATCCAGCGGCCCCAGGTATCCGTCTCGATTCCAAGTTTCGAGGTCGGCCGGGGACAGCGATCGGGGTTCAACGGTGGGCGATGGAAAGAATCGAATGTCGCGATCAACCGTCGCAATCGATTCCCGGTCGGGAATGATGGCAAAAACATCTGTCTGTTCCATATCAGCCTCTGTGGTCGCTCTTGCGTGAAACTCCGTCGTTTTGGTAACGGTCGTTTTTGATTCTAGCGTTCGCCGCCAGCCGTTGTTAGGGCGTGCGAATTGACAATTGCAAGAGCTACCGAAAGCAAGAGGAAGCCATGGATTCGCAATCGGTTGACCAATGGGCTGCAGCGTTGGCCAGCGGTATCGAAGACCGTCAAATCACGGCGCTTCGTCAAATCTCCAGCCTTGAATCCATCACCGGCCTTGCCACCACAGTCGTCGGACTGGCTGGATCGGCGAACGACGAAGTCCGCATGTGGGCCGCCGAAGCCATGGAACAGGCGATCCAACCGGAGCCGGCGGATGTGACAGACTTGATTGAATTGATGTCCACATCCCCGGATGGCGAAGTCTGTTATTGGTCGGTGACGATGATCGGCCGACTGGGCGTCCGGGGGGCTGACTCCGTCGCTGCGTTGGAGAACTGCCTACTTCATTCAAACTATTTGGCCGCGAAGGAGCGAGCAGTTTGGGCAATTAGTCAGATCGGACCCGATGCAATGGCGGCCGTTCCGACTTTGAAAAAACTGGTCCAAGAACAGACCAGGAGTCCCAGGTTGGTTCGCTTGGCAACGGAAGTCCTCCGCCGAATGACGTCAGCTTCATCAGGCGAAGCCGCCGCATAGAAACGATGACCAAGTGGTTCACTTGGCCACAACGACTCGGAGAGTCGTAATCAAAGTCATGACCAGATTCGGCAAGGAGGCCGAGATGGGAATATTATTCGGCAAGAAAAAACGTAAGAACTCACAAGCTAGGTCGTCGCGCATTTCATTGACTCGGTTTATCGGTCCAGGCCTGACCGGTGCCGCGATCTTGGCCACGTTGGTAACCGTTTTCAGCGGGCAGATCGACTTGTCAAAATTGGACGTTCTGCGCGGTACAGTAGGAATCGACCAACCGTCAACAAACGCCGATGTGCAGCCGATCGATTTGAAGCAATTGGGGCAAAAATCGCCCGATAGGATTCGCGTAGCAACCTTCAACATACAGCGATTCGACGACAAAAAATCTGCTCAGCGGGACGTTATGGAAGCGCTCGCCCAGGTGATCGCGCAATTCGATGTCGTCGCCATTCAAGGAGTGCAAAGTGTCGAAATGACCCCGATCCGCGTGTTGATTGAAATACTCAATGCTTCAGGGGGGCGATACGATGCAACCGTAAGTGCGCCGTTGGGGCGAGAAGCTTACAAAGAGTCCTATGCGTTTGTATGGGACGAGTCTCGGGTCAGGCTGACTCAAGAGGCCTACGTCGTTCAGGACCCCAGCGAACGGATGCCGCGCGAGCCGATGGTTGCTTCTTTCGAAGCCCGTTCTGGCAACCCAGACGGTCGCCGCCCGTTTCGGTTCACGTTGATCAACGTCCATACGTCGCCCGACCTGGTTGCAGACAACGCGATTGAGAACGAGATGGATGTGTTGGATGACGTCTTTGTGCGAGTTCGGCAATACGACTACCAGACCACTGGCGAAGAAGACTGCATTTTGCTGGGAGATTTGAACGTCGATGCCAATCACCTTCGCGAATTGGGGCAAATCCCTGGTGTTGAAACGATCGCGCCGAATCTAAAGACAAACACGCTTCGAACCGAAAACCATGATCACATCTTGATCGACCGCGACATGACCCGCGAGTTCACCGGTCGCTATGGATTGGTTGATTTACAACAATACTTTGGGATCAACGAAGAACAGTCGTTGATGATCAGCGACCACATGCCGGTGTGGGCCGAATTCAGTGCGTACGAGAGTCCCCATCCGGAAACCGCCAAGTCAGACAATATGGCAATCCAACCACAGTTGGTGCGGTAAGGGAACCGGCTACTGGTACCAAGCTACTGGCACCAAGCCGCGGCAGAAATCGGACCCGTGTTCGTGACGTCAGATCAGACGGATTCGGGCTCTTTACAGGACCGGCTGGGCGACGCCTTGCCGGACCAAGCCGCCTGTCAAGCTAAAGCGATTTTGCGGTTTCTCTGGATTTTTATCTTTGTGCTGCCGATGTTTCTCCTGGAGGGCGGAGGACGCTAAGCGCATGCATGTGCGCGGCGGTCTCCTGAAATTTTTCAGGCAACGTTGGTGGGGATCATGGAAGTCTCGCTCGAGCGCATTTTCTGCGCAGCTTTGACCGCATTGTCGGTCATATTCGTTTCACCGGATGCAGCGGCACAGTGCCCAGTGGTTCCTGGTACTGGGTCGGAAATCGTTGGCGTCGCCGATGACTTTGAAGACCCCAGTTGGTCGTATACCAAACGCGATCCGAAAAGCACCGAGGATATCGACGAGAATCAGCGCGGACCGATGGGCGCAGCAACAACGGTCGCTGGTATGAAGGGATTAAGCGAGGTCACCCCGATATCGTTCAACGCGTACGGACTCCGGCCGGCGGCTTGGAAGGTAGCCGCGGAGCGCTGCTTTTGAAATCCAAATTCACTGGTATCCCCGGCAAACCAAGCGGCACCATGCATCAGGATGATTTTGTCGCCAATGTTCAGTACCGTCTAAAGCGAACGATCAACGTGCATGAAGCACCAAGTGTCACCACACGCGTCTTCTTGCCGGCTGTTGCCGAATGGGAGGACCGCAGTGGACCTCACTTTGGATTCCGACTCGCGTTGGAAACAACCGCAATGGTCGACAAGGAAGTCGGCTTTGGGATCTTCAAGCGAACTACAGAGGAAATGGGCAACGAAGTCTACTGGCCTGGCATGTTCGTAGAGTTTGAAAACAAGCTTGAGACGGGGAAAGAGAACGATTACGCCTATTGGCGAATTCGCAGCAATCGTCGTGGCGGCGATTTCCGCGGGCCGCAAATCGCAACCACTGGTTGGTGGACGATTGGCATGAGCGTCACGCCTGATGGAATGGTGCACTACTATGCCTCTCCCGGCGTCGATGACTTGACCGAAGATGACTACATCACAAGCCAATTCCCTTACGACTATCGCTGCGAAAGATTCCGTACGTTCTTCTATAATATTTGCAGTGCAGACGACGGCCGACGATGGAGCACCGCCTTCATTGTCGACGATCCCAAGGTATTCGTACTGCGGCCCGGCGGCAAACTCGCGACCCGTCGATCTGGCAATCGATAAAAAACCAAACGTTTGTTCATCGGATTTTGAGAACGGGAGGGCATAGCTCTCCCGTTTTTTCGTTGGTCAACTAGAATCGAACCGGTCCCTAACCTCTTTCTGGTTCCATTCCCTCCCAATCGACCAACCGATAACGATGCTAGCTGGTTTGAAGCGAGTCATGTCTGGTGGATCTCAAACCGCCGCCCTCCTGGCGATCGGAGTTTCAGCCATTGCGTACGGCGCAGTTGAACCGAAGAGTCAATTGATCGTCGTTTGGATCGTGATCGTCGGGTTATTGTTGACGTTTCGTTGGCCGGCCACGTCGGTCGCCAATCAACGTTGGATGGTCCCAATCATCATTGCCTGGTTCGGATGGATAGCTTTTGTCGTGATCCAATTCACGATCGTGCCGAAATCCGTGATTTCGCGGTTCGCACCATTTACCAATTTGATCCGGACCAAATTCGTCGGCGAAAACGTAAGCGTCCCAACGACTCTGTCGCTTGTCCCCTATGCCGGCCAATCGGAATGGCCACTCTATGCAATCGGCTCCGGCTTTTTCCTGCTTGGTGCAGTGGCATTTCCCAGACGATCGCAACGATTGCGACTATGGTGGGCCATCGCGTTGATCGGTATGGTCCTGCCGATTCTGGCCTTGGTGCTAAGCAACCAGAACATCAGTGAATCAATCACGGAAAAGCTTGGCGTCGTAGAGGGGGACTCGCTTGCCGCGATGCTGTTGTTATCGTTGGCATGTTTGATTGGATGCTTTTTCGAATGGATGCGGCCGGCGGTCCGCGAACAGATCAAACGGGTCGCGAGGCTAAATCAAATTCCGGTGCGCAGTGGACGACGCGGAGTTCGCGCAGGGTTGGACGAACTCGATCGACGTACTGTCTGGAACCGACCCGCGACCTACCTGTTTCTTGGCCCGATCATCTACTTGACAATTGCGATCGCCTGGACGGGTTCGTTCATTCTTTGCACGGCTGTATTCGCAACGATCATTTGCTGGTCAATAGCTGTGCGGCGTATCGTTCCCGGCCGCGGATTGCAGACTCTGGCAGTGCTTTCAACCGTGCTCTTGGTGGGGCTAATCACGCATCTGGCGATTTGGCTGGCACAGCCGGAGATGTTGGGGCAACGTGAATCCGCACCGTCGCTGACACTCGCGCAGCAGATGTTTCACTGGTCCGATGCGCTCGATACGGCGTTTGATTCTCCTCGAGTCGGCACTGGCCTGGGCACTTACCCCTACGTCCATCTTTTGCACCTGGACTATGACTCACCACACTGGGTTCGCGATCCCAAGAGTATGCTGCTGAAATGGTTGGTGGAAACGGGAGTCTTCGGCGTTGGCTTCATAGCGGCCGGGACAGCGTTTTTTGTGATCCTGATTCGTCGTTTGTTTTTTCGTCGCCTGACCAGCACCATCTTTCTAGGCAGTTTCTCCGTTGGCATGATTGCCGGATTGGTTTTGCTGATCGTTTCCGTGCTGGACTCCGTCATCTTGACCCCGGTCGTGTTTTGGAGCTACGCCATTGTGCTGGGTTCTGTGGGCACGACAGTCCGTGAGCTTAGAACGAACACCATTCGATCGATCCAATCCGGGGATGAGGAAGCCGACCTGGACAAGACAGCGGCTGCGGCAACTGCGCATACGCCGCTATGGGCTCGAGTGGTAGGACATCCATATCCCTGGGTAATTCTGGCGGTCATTGCAATTTACTTCACGCAACCATACTTGCGGCAACAAATCGACGACCAAGCGGTATTGGCAACGATCCCCCTACCGAAACCCGACTTTGCACCGACTGAAGAAGAAAGTGCTGAGGTTCGCGAACGACTTTCTAGTCAGATCGCTACCGGCACCATGAACAGCGAGTTTTCACGGCTGTCGGGAATTTGGGAACTGGCTGAGTATCGCCGCAGTGTTGTCCAACGCATGGGCGACCAGGGCACGCGCGTTCCCTGGAGCAAGACCGCCCCCCAGTCATACTTTTATGTCCGTCAATCAATGCCTGAAGACGAGCAACAGCAAACAGTGCAGAAGTGGCGTGGAGACAAGGCTTCACTTGACTTGCTAGAATCGGCCATTGCCAAGTTCGAAGCCTCGTTGGCACTCAATCCGCTTCAACCAGACATCCACTTGCTAGATGCGCATTATTCGTCGCTGACCGATCGCAATGAACGTCGGGCAATCATCAATGCGAAACGACTTGCCTCTGGTAACGCCGATGTACGCTTCGAAATCGGCAAGATCGGCTGGAGTACCGATGACGTCAACTTGATGACTGACCAGTGGAAACGCGTCATCGCCGTGCCATCGGACCACACTTTTTCCGTCTTGCGAATGTCCAAGGTCAAAATGAGCCCGGAGATGGTGATCGATCAGATTATTGCCGACGCGCCCGACGAGCGTTGGGCAGAAATCTACGCTCTGTGTTTGGAGCATGAAATCCTTAGTCCGCTGCGTCCCTTGGTCCGGCGCGCTCTTCCAGCTACGGACGACGGCTGATCAGGTGATCGGTCGAGAACTGAGCAACCGCTGTTTGCAGAACGGCGTCTTCTATGTCGCAGCGTCATTTGACCCTCGGCGTTCGGACGCGCGGCGATGTAGGTGGCATTGGCCGGCACGGTTGGTACCACGCCGTTGCCACTGATCGCGCGACCGCTAGGCGAATAGAACTTCGCAGTTGTCAAACAAAGCCCAAATCCGGCCGACTGCATACGGAAGATTCCCTGAACACTCCCCTTGCCGTAGCTCTTTTCACCAACAATTCTACCACGCCCGCTATCGGCGATCGCACCAGCAAAAATCTCGCTGGCACTGGCGCTGTTTTTGTCAATCAATACGGCCAGCGGAACATTCCAAGTATTGGTACGGTGCGCGGTGTAGTCAAAGTTCTCGCGAACGTTACGTCCACGGGTAGTCACAATGCGACCCTGTGCCATGAATCGGTCGGCCACTTCGACGGCTGCCGATAGCAGCCCACCTGGATTGCCACGCACATCGATGATCAAGGACCGGATGCCGTTACCTTGGCGCTGTAGCTTGTACAGGGCACGGTCAACATCACGTGTCGTCGTCTTCTGAAAGTTGGTGATTCGAAAGTACGCCACACCACCATCAGCATCCACAAAGTGGACGTTCTCGACGCTGGGTACTTCGACTCGACGACGCTGGACCATGATCGTTCGCTCGTCGCCCGAAACGGCAACCACGGAAATTCGTACGTTGCTGAACTCGGGACCACGCAGCATGTCAGCGACGACTTCCGGGTCTACATTTGTCGCAGCGAGCTGAATCAACCGCAACGATCTTCTCACCCGCGATAATCCCAGCTTCTTCGGCTGGTCCCCCGGGGATGACCGACAAGATCGGCAGGCAATCTTCGTCCGTCTTCAATTCCACGCCCAAGCCGACAAAGTTACCTTCGATGTTGCTGAACATTTCGTCCCGTTGGCTGGGCGAAAGCAATCGCGTGTAGGGATCCAGCGTCGAAACCGCACCGCTCAAGTACTCAAGCACCGTCGCGGTACCGGTCAGCCCAAGTTCGGTACGGGCAAATTCCGCGACGTAGGCAGCGTTGGCACGCAAATCGAATCGCGTGTCTGTGCGGCGATTTGCCAAACGATGATGGACGGTCTGACGAAATCGCTCAATCGCTGCTAGGATCAGCATTGGACAACAGATAGTTGACGAATCTTTCCTCGGTCAACGCGACTTCCAACGCGGCGGTCCCATGAATCTGCACTCGCGACCAATCAACTGATTCGACGTAATGTGTTTGCAGATTTGCTAGGATCTCCGAATACAGATCAAGGGCTTGGCTGACGCTTAAATGCCCGACGGAGGCGACAAAGCTATCGTCTTGGTACCGCCGATTCACGTCGTGATGAAGGCGGCTGATGATCAGCCGTTGGTACAGCTTGGTGCTGTTGGGATAATTGCGTGTCTCGGTTTCGTAGTGACGAATCGCATCGGACCACATCTGTGTCCGCTCAAACTCCAAACCTTTTGTCGAGCGCCTCAGACTCGCCGTCCAACTGAATAGGTTCGGCCGACTGGACCGGTCGCGCAGCGGCGCCATCTGTTGGGCTGTTCCGGCGGTAGCCAAGAACGCCGCCAGCGTGAGAGCCAAGAGCGAACGACAGAGAATTGGTCGGGCATTAAGTTTCATGCGCAGGTTCAGCATCCGTCGAGCATCTTGGGAGGACTCTCAAGCGTAGCTGGGAGCTACGCTTGATCCATGGCCGCGCAGATAATGCTCGCTAGCGCTCGGCCAAAGAAATATAGGTCACAGAAAGTGCCCGGTCAAAAAACCGATACGGCGGTAATTCGGATAAGTCAGCGTGACTTGTGTGACCCGAACTGTGGTGAATCGGTCGGCACGATTGTTCCGATGATTCACCTACTTCCACCGCCAGCGCGTCCACTGCGCGAGAAACAAAACTGATGTTTTGTGGCGTCACTGGCAACGATAGACGCTGTCCACGTCGCCGGCAACAAGCTTAGTGAGAACGGTTTAGCACTTCTCGGTTTCATACGGATGTTTCACATCAGCTGTGTGGACTACGACATCCTGCCCACACAAATTACCGTAGCTATCTGGCAGCGTCGCGATCCCGCGAGACCAGTTAGCGTTGACATCATGCCGCCGGGAATCCTAACGTCCGTCATCTTCAGCACACGATCGCTGATCCATATGCCTCATGATGCAAACGAACGCTGGTTTTAGCGAAAACCGCATCTGCTTTCGCACTCCGTGCGCAGGTCCGGCTGACAAAGCGCATGCGCTGTGGCGGTTTCACGCCATTTGTTTTTGTTTCACGATCCTAACGGTTGTGTTTTCTGGCTGCGCTACGTCCAACTATTTGGCCGACCGCAAAGTTCGAGACAATCCGCTGGCGGGCACCTTGAAATTGGCCGCCCCGAAAGGGCCGGAAATCAGTGAGCGGACTTGGAATACGCTGCGGCGATTCGATCTGGAAGACCGCTACAAAGAAGATTGCAATCAGTGCTTTGATCATATTCGCAATCGCGTGAACGATCATCCTGATGGCGATTTGATCTATGCGTTGAGTGAACTTTCCTATGTGGAGGGCAAAAAGGCCGAACGAATTGGTGATGCCAACACTGCCCTGAATCACTTTGGCGTTTCATTGACCAACAGTTACGACTACTTGTTTAGCGATGATTTGTCCGCATCCCGGAACGAGTATGACCCGCAATTCCGAGCCGTCTGCGACTTGTACAACGAGTCCCTGGAAGACACGCTGCGGCTGCTTTCATCCACGAACAACATCCAACCTGGTCAGACCTACACGATCAACACGCCCGATCGCGATTTCGTCGTGCGGACTGCGATGCGTGGCCAGTGGAAACCGGATGAATTCCACCACTACGAATTTGTTAGCGACTACGAAATTGAAACTCTGCGCAATCGCCATACCACCTATGGTCTTGGCGTCCCGCTGATCGCTGTCCGCCGGCCGCCGGCAGACAAACAGACCAATCCTAAAGAACAATATTATCCGAAAGGACTGAGCTACAGCGTAACGGCCCTGATGCGTTGCCTAGAGCCGACGGATGGTCGTCGCGCCGGGGAGGCCCGAACCTGTGTGCTGGAGTTCTTTGATCCACTGACGGCCAATCAAATCGAATTGGCCCGCCGTTGGGTGCCACTGGAAACGGATCTAACGACTCCGTTGGCATTCTTTTTGGACAGCCCGGAATATCGACGACGCAACAAGGCGACCGAGGGTCTGATCAATCCAAATGACTCGCAAAAGAAGCGTGGTCTGTACATGTTAGAGCCCTACGACCCAAACCGGATTCCGGTGCTGATGGTTCACGGGTTGTGGTCCAGTCCGACGACCTGGATGGACATGTTCAACGATCTTCGCAGTTTTCCTGAGATTCGCCAGCGCTATCAGTTTTGGTTTTATCTGTATCCGTCAGGACAACCATTTTGGATCAGTGCGACGCAACTGCGCAGCGACCTCGTGACGATGCGGAATGCCTTTGATCCCTCTCGACGTGATGCATCGATGGACAAAATGGTCTTGGTCGGACACAGCATGGGTGGTCTGGTCAGTCGCATGCAGACGATCGATAGCGGTGATGAGTTCTGGCAGATTGTCAGCGCCAAACAAGCTCAATCGGCCGATGAGGCCCTATTGCAACTAAAGGGTCCCAACGAAGATCGTCACAAACTGGTCAGCACGCTCTTCTTCAAGCCCAATCAATCGATCCGCCGAGTTGTCACCATTGGAACACCGCATCGTGGCAGCGAGTTCGCCAATGACTTTACTCGCTGGTTGGCGCGCAGAGTGATCAAACTTCCGACAATGAATATCAATATCGGCAATCGACTCTCGTCAGAAAATCCACACCTATTTCGCGATTCACAGATGCTGACAGTCGCCAACGCGATCGACTCACTGGCACCCGACTCTCCGATCTTTCCGGTCATGATGCGAGCCAAGCGATCGCCGAATGTCAAATATCACAACATCATAGGCGTGCTAGAAAACCCATCTCTTTGGACTCCCGGAACTCGCAGTGACGGCATCGTCGATTATGCCAGCGCGAAGATGGATGATGTCGAAAGCGAATTGGTCGTGAATTGTGAACACACCTCGATTCATATGACAGGAAAGGCGATCTTTGAAGTCCGCCGCATTCTGTTGGACCACCTGCGCGAACTCGATCAAGACGATCGAGTCGCGAATCGAGCAGACGAGGATGAGGAGATCGGATACAAACCGGTGGTGGTTGAACGTTAAGTATCGCTCTCGCGACGCTTGTTTTCACGTAACTGGATGCAGGACCGGTTTGCTGAGCGGCGTGGCCAGTAGGATCCGGCCACCTTCGATGCAGGAAACGCTCTAACGCGGCGACATGAAGCTGGATAGCGGGCCATTCTTCAGTCGATCGGAAGCCTCGGGGCGGTGAATGCGGCCGATGAATATTGATCGGTCGGTTGATGTGGGGGCGTGGTCTTCCGGATCGCACATCAACTTACTCAGGCGATTGACCCCCGTTTGACCGGCGGCGACTGGCTCTCGCCGATCAGGTTGGGGATGCGCGAAGACTTGGTCGCGGTCATCGATTTCGACTTCCGCAACCAATTCCGCTGGGCCATCCAAACGTTCCAGTTCGCCGCGGACGATTCTGACGTCTCTTGGTGCTTCGATACCGAGTCGAACAGAGTTTCCACGAACTCGAACCAAGGTGATCTTGATGTCGTCACCGATCAGGATCTGTTCGTCTGCTTTGCGAGTTAAAACCAACATGGGCGTCTCCTTAGCCAGGGTCAATCTTCCGAATTCAGTCATTCGCCTTCGCTGTCATAACTGACTGCCAGTTCAGCGAGTCGGCGTTACGAACACGTTTATGCACAGAACGTGCCAAAGCCCGACGAATGTCATCGATAATTTCGACAAGTCTTTTATGAAACGGCACTTAGGATAAATCATTGCATGGAAGATACGATGGAGCAGGGGTTAACCATGGAAGAAGTTACAAATCGTTGCACCAGAATTGCGAACGGACGAATCGATCACCAGCTGGCCGGCCAAATTTGCAGCCAACGCCCCGCAATGCTAGCCTTAGGTCTGCATTGACACTCTGTCTATACGAACAAGACTGGCGTTTGAAATTCTGTTAGACGTTCGAACGAGAGATCAATCATCGATCGCAGCTATGACAACTGATCCAAATAACCCCGAAGTGCTCGTGTCTGTTCCGAGTGATGTCGAAGCTGCGGCGATCGTGGCCGCGTTAGCCGAACGCGGGGTTCAGGCATCTACAACAGGTGGTTACACGGCGGGGTTTCGCGCCGAAGCGCCCGGCCAAGTGAGCGTTGTCGTTAGGTACGCCGACCTAGATCAGGCACAACTGACGCTCGCCGAAATCAAACGGGACCAAGCTGAAATTGACTGGTCGCAAGTGGATGTGGGTAAACCCGAAGACAGCGAACCGCCGCTTACATAGTTGCTCCGCTTGGTCGCTACGGCGATCTTCTTTTCTGTAACTGCATCGATACGCCCGTGAAAACGGGAAACAACCGGGGACCTGTCAAAGGTTTCGTCCGTTTGCGACTCCTTTTTCGATGACCGCTTGGTAGGGCATTAAACTATGTGGATCGATTTGCTGTAGAAAGAAGACTCCAATCTACGTTTACATAGTCAAATGACCAGTCCCACAGATGTCGAAGCGTCGCTTCTGGAGCAATTGACGGGCGGAGACCACTCTGTCCTAGGGGACCTTTTTGCCTTACACCGGGACCGGCTCTGGCGAATGGTAAATTTTCGATTCGATCGACGCTTGGGATCGCGTCTGGACGCGGATGACATTCTCCAAGAGGCGTATGTCGATGCGTCCACGCGAATCGAACACTATACGCAAGATCCGACAAGATCTTTCTACATTTGGCTGCGTCTGATTGTGACCCAAACCATGGTTGATACACATCGCCGTCACATGGGAACGCAAAAGCGGGATGTGCGGCGCGAGCAAAAAAAGCAGCCTGCCTATCCTGAAGCGACCTCGATTTCACTAGCCCGCCGACTAGTCGGCTCCGTCGCCACTCCCAGTCAAGCTGCAGTCAAGGCCGAGGCGTTACAGCAACTTGAGCAGGCTCTTGAGCAAATGGACCCGATCGACCAAGAAGTCCTGGCACTGCGGCACTTCGAGGAACTGACCAATGCTGAAGTCGCCGAGGTATTGGGAATTCAGCAGAAGGCGGCCAGCATTCGCTACGTTCGAGCGATCGCCAGGCTCAAGGAAGTCTTGGCGAAAATCCCGGGATTCTTTGATGGAATACAAAATACGATCTGATGGCCGAGCAATCATTCAACCGAGATCGAGTCGAGCTGCTAGCTGCGGAATTTGTTCGATGCGCTCCGCGACGGTGAAGAACCATCGATCGAACACTATGCCGCGCAAAACCCTGAACAGGCCGCCGAAATTCGCGATCTGTTTCCAACCATCGTCGCGATGGAACGGTTGAAGACGGCGCCGGGGACCGGCTCGGCGCCTGCAACGGGATTCGCAACAACCGACATCGAACGATTGGGGGACTTGCGCATCATCCGCGAAATCGGACGGGGCGGCATGGGCATCGTGTACGAAGCCGAACAGGAATCGCTTGGCAGACGAGTCGCGGTCAAGGTATTGCCAAAACAGCATTTGAATAGCGAAAAGTCTTTGGCCCGCTTTTTGCGCGAATCGAAGACGGCGGCTAAGCTTCACCACACCAACATTGTTCCTGTCCTCGGGGTTGGTGCGGATGACGGCTACCACTACTACGTCATGCAATACATTCGTGGTGTCGGCCTGGATGAAGTGATCGGACACCTCCGCGAATCCGCTACGGCGAATGAACGACAGGCGGCCAGTCGGCGGCCAACGAATTTGAGTTCCGTCGCGGCTGACTTGATCGCTCAAGATGCGGCCGGCAATAGCGGCAGAAGCTCGACCGCGATCGCCGAGACGTTGACGGCGGCCGGAGCGTTGGACGACACAGACTGGAGTGTCGTCGGACAGGATCAGCAGTCAACGGACCGACCAACTTCGCCTGTAGCTCCGACGGCGCCAGAACAAAAATTTCAAAATCCGTACTGGCACAGCGTCGCAATGATTGGCCAGGACGTTGCCAGTGCGTTGCAATATGCGCATGAGCATGGAACTTTGCACCGCGACATCAAGCCATCCAATTTGCTGCTTGACTCGGATGGCGAGGTCTCGGTGGCCGACTTCGGGCTGGCTAAATCGATTGGTCAAGATGATCTTAGCCGGACTGGCGACATTGTTGGAACGCTTCGCTACATGGCTCCGGAACAATTCACCGGCAGTGCCGATGCGCGGAGCGACGTCTACAGTTTAGGCGTCACACTCTATGAACTGGTCACGCTACATCCGGCTTACAACGAATCGGAACGGGCGCGAACGTTGATTCACGGCAGTGCGGTCTTGCCAGCGCGGCCGAGGCAGATTCGTCGTGACATTCCCTCCGATCTAGAAACGATCATTCTAAAAGCGATCCATTTTGAGCCGGACCGTCGATATCAAACGGCCTCAGAATTGGCGAACGATCTGCGCAGGTTTTGCGAGGACCGTCCAATCTTGTGCCGTCGCACAAGTCCTGTCGAAAGGCTCGTCCGCTGGAGTCGCCGCAATCCGGCTATCGCTTCGCTATGTGCAATTGCCGCTTCCTTACTAGTTGGGATCGCGGGCGTTTCGATGGTCGCATCCTACAAGACCAACCAGGCGAGGGAGGCGGCCGATCGAACCGCCCAGCACGCCTTTGATGCACTCGATCGAATTTTCGACAGGCTCGCTCCACAACCGACCGTCGGCGCCGATGCGTTCGCCAGCGATACCAGCGACGAAGAGATCGACACATCGGTCTCACCTCCGGTCCTGACGAAGCAGTCGGCTGCGTTGTTGGACGAGATGCTGCTGTTCTACGACAAACTGGCGGCCGAGGGAAACGAAGATGATCAGTATCGAGAACGTTTGGCGGAAGCGAATCGGAGGATCGGCGATATTCGTCAGCGACTGGGTCAACCTGAATTGGCGGAGGCAGCCTATCGAAAATCACTGGAGCTGTACGGTGCCTTGCAAGAAGAGGAAACAACGCCCCGCATGATCGCGCGGATTGCGGCAATTCACAATGAGCTCGGCATTTCGCTGCGCAGTCCAACACCGAACAAGCGGCGTGATCAGGACGCCTTGGCGGAATTCAAGCTCGCCCAGTCGATGCTAGAACCGATCGCCGGACCAGGATCGGCAGCAGAAATCCGTTATGAACTTGCGCATGCCCATTATCTGCAGGGGATGAAGCCGCCAGGTCCGCGCGGCGGCCCAGATGGTCGTGGGCCCGGCCGGGGTGGCCCCGGTTTTGATGGCCCCGGTTTTGGTGGTCCCGGTTTTGGTGGTCGTGGCCGAGGTGGGCCTGGCCGAGGTGGCCAGCCTGACTTTGGTAGCGCGGGGCGAAGCCGAAGAGATCGAGGCGGCTCCGATCGAGAACGATCAGGACCTGTCGGTTTTCAACGCGATGGACGCGGCCAGCATCCGGGCGGACCACATCGGGGCGGACCAGAATCCTTCGGTTGACAACATCAACTCGACAAGGAATCGCTGGCCAAAGCAATCGGTTTGCTTGAAGACCTCGTTGCCGAGCATCCCAAACAGCCTGACTATCAAAGGTTGCTGGCGATGTCATATTTGGAGAGCACCAAGGGTCCAGAAATTTCGCGCAGCCCCGAGGGACAACACCTGCGGAGTGAGGCTGCGGCGCTCTTGACTGATTTGGTCGATCGGTTTCCAAGCAATCCCGACTATCGGTTTGCCTTGAGTGCCGCCTATGCGATGGGTCGCCCAGATCGCCGACGCTTGGACGAGGCGGAACTCACTGCAAACCTAAGTCGGCTGCAGAAAGCCGAAGATTTGCTCGATCAATTGCGGCGGGACTACCCCAGCGTGCCGCAATACCTTGAGGCGCAAATGCAAGTGTTTCGACACACTGGTACGCTTCACGACGGAAATGGCGATTTCGAGCAGGCACTCGTGACCTATCGCCGCGCCGTCAAGCTTGCCCAAAGCTCGTCTCCAGACGCTTTGACGTCAGATACGGTGATGTCTGTAAGCGAGGTCTACTTCCGACTGGCGGAACTTCTGCAACTGGAAAGTGAGCGAAATCCAGATCGCAAAGAGGTGTTTTTGGAAGAGGCGAAAACGCACTTGAACGCAAATGCAAGGTTGATTGAGCAGACAAGCGATCCGACCAAAGACATTGGACGCATCGCGAGACTCGCGCGAACGTACAAGCATCTTGCTGAGATCTCCCGAGAACTGGGAGATGAAGCGTCGGCGAAGTCGGCGATTGAGAAAATGAAACAGATGACAAGCCATGCAGCTTCCATACAGGAACCGCGGGTCGAATAGTACGACAAAACTTCCTTGGAAAGGTGAAAACGGTGTAGATTTCGCCGGCGAGCATCGTTTTATAGGTTGAGCAACGACTCGACGGCGAGACATCACTGTCTCTTTACTTATCGCGCCCCGCTACTTTCCGAGGACAGCACAGCAATGAAAAACACAATTTTACTCCTAGGCGTCGCCGTGAGCATCTGCACCGCCAATGCCCAGGCACAGCCACCAGGCCCCCACGGCGAGAGACACGGACCAAGGCACAACCCAATCCTTGATGCGTTCGATGCCGATGGTGATACGGAAGTCTCGTTTGATGAAATTGCGCAGGCTGTTGCGATGCTGCAGGAACAAGACACCAACGGCGACAAAAAATTGTCAGGCGAAGAGCTGCGTGGCATCTTTGCCCCACCACCCCGAGACCGTGGCCCGCGTGAAGTTAGTCGCCGGGATGCTGGTCCGCGCGAACGTGGACCGGGTGAAGGTGGTCCCCGTGGTCGGCGCGGCCCCGCCGATGGAAATCGAGGCGATTCCGGCGCGATGGCCGAGCGTCTGATGGAATTCGACAAGAACAAAGACGGCAAACTGGCTAGCGACGAAGTTCCCAAAAGAATGCAACGCATGATCAAGAAAGCTGATGCCAACGACGATGGTTTTGTTGACAAGGACGAACTAGCGTCGCTGTCGGCAAAAACAAAAGGTGATCGAGCCACCGAAGATCAGTACGGTGATCGCCGAGGTCGCGGACCGGGAGGTCCAGGCGGACGTCGCGGACCTGGAGGAGCAGGCGGTCCGGGTGGTCCACCCAACCCCGAGATGATGGTCGAACATGCTTTCGAATTCGACAGCGACGAAGATGGCAAGTTAAGCCGGACAGAAATGGAAGCTTTCGCAATGGAGATCGCCAAACATCGTCGCGGGCCGGGTGGTTGACCAGACCGGGGACGCCCCGACGGTCGCCCGGAACGACGACAAAGCGCTGAGTAGCTATCTTGCGATAGGAACCCGGTACAAACTTACTGTGCCGGGTTCACTTCTATTATTCTCTCGTCAATCATCCATCAAAGAGATTCCTAAGTTCGCTCTGGCGGGCGATCAGAAGGAGCTAGTCGAATCAACGGTCAAGCATTTAACCAACTGGGGCTACCGACAAGACGGGGGTAGCCTCAGCTTTTGCAGCTGAACCGATCTGGTCCAGCGGAATGTGTCAGCGACATTTTTTTGCTGGCAAATCCCCGCCGCCGATGATCTGTCTTGAGACGAACTCTGTGTTTCACTAGAGTTCGCTCTGATAGACCCATTGATCCGGTTCAAAGGAGTGACCGCAATGCCACTGCAGCCTGCCCGCTTGCGACCCTGGATGAGGTCGCTACTTCGTCTTTTGCCAATCCTGTTGCTAGTCGTTGCAATTTTGCCAACGACCACCACTGCGGCCGATCCGATCAGCAACACGGTTGCCGTTGTCAACGGCGATCCGATTTCGCGCAAGACATTGGCCGATGCCGCGGTTCAGCGGTTCGGACGCGAAGTGCTGGACACGATGATCAATCAGCACTTGATCTTGCAAGCCTGCAAGCAACAGGGTGTGGAAGTAACCAATCAACAGGTCAGCGACGAAATCCGCCGCATCGCCAAGAAATTCAACTTGTCCCTGGACAGCTATTTGCAATTGCTGCAAAAAGAGCGTGATATCACGCCCAATGAATACAGCAGTGAAATCGTATGGCCAATGCTTGCGTTACGACGCCTGGTCGCTGATCAGGTCGAAGTGTCCGACGAAGAGTTCAATCGCGAATACATCGCTCAATATGGCGAGGCCGTCAAGTGTCGGATGATCATGGTCGCTGATCGCGGCAAGGCGGACGACGCCCATCGGCGTGTTACCGCGAACCCCGCCGAATTCGCAAGCATCGCCAAGGCAATCAGCGAAGATGAATCGAGCGCGAGTGTTGGCGGCCTGATTCCGCCGATCCGAAAATACAACGGTGATTCCAATTTGGAGGAAGCAGCCTTTGCCTTGCAGGACAAAGCGATATCACCTGTGCTGCCATTGGGCGATCAATGGATCATTTTGCAGGCCGAGCGACGCATCCCGGCACATAGCCCACCCCCCAAAGCGATGCCGTTGATCACGGAACAGATCAAAGACCGAATCCGTGACGGAAAAATGAAGGTAGCAGCTAGCCATTTGTTCGAAGGACTGCAAAGAGATGCCAAAGTCGTGCACGTGTTGGGCGACCCCGAGTTGACGAAGCAATACCCCGGCACGGCTGCAATTATCAACGGCCAGCAAGTTACGATGGCCACGTTGGCAGCGAAATGCATCAAGCGTCATGGTGCCGATGTCTTGGACGGTGAAATCCATCGCCGGCTATTGGAGCAGACCCTACGCCGAGAAAAGAAACAAGTCACCGACGAAGACTTGCAGGCCGAGATCGTGCGCGCGTCAAAGCGTTTTGGATTTGTACGCGAAGATGGATCACCGGATGTTCAAGCCTGGATGGAATCGATCGCTCAAGATGGCAAAACGTCGGAAGAAACCTACATTGCGGATTCCGTTTGGCCCACTGTAGCGCTGCAGAAACTGGTCGAGGACCAAGTCAAGCTGACCGAGTCCGATGTGCGAGAGGGTTTCGAAGCTTCTTACGGCCCCCGAGTTGAAGTGCTGGCTATTGTCTTGTCGGACCAACGCAGCGCTCAAAAAGTTTGGGAAATGGCCCGCGACAACCCGACTGACGAATTCTTCGGTCAGTTGGCGGGTCAATACAGCGTCGAACCTGTTTCGGCCAGTAACTTTGGAAAGGTTCCACCGATCCGCAAATTCGGCGGTCAACGGGCCTTGGAAAAGGAAGCCTTCAAGCTAAAACCGGGCGAGCTGAGTGGCATTGTTGCCACGGGCGGCCAGTACATCATTTTGAGATGCCAAGGCTTCACCGAACCAGTGGTGACGAATCCCCAGGATGTCCAAGCAGAATTGGTCAGAAACCTGACGAAGCAGAAGACTCGCCAAGCGATGATCGATCGGATGGAGCAATTGGTGGCCTCTTCGGAGATCGACAACTTCTTCGCCCCGGTCAAACAGGCGTCTCGGACAGCACCCGCCACACCCAAACGCTAGTTCGCTGGCTAGCTGGCCGAACCTAGAATTCAGCTGTCAGTGTCACGTTTAGCATTGGGGCGAGGTAACAACGCCAAATCTCCCCAGGGAAACCAATCACCCCTGGGATTTGCGGGCGGTCTGATCGAGAATGTTACTACCCATTTGGTCCACTTTCTCGAGATTGGCAATCTGTAAAGATTCGCCCTGCAGCCATGACAAATTCGTGTAACGACGTGCCGAACATTGATGCTCCGGCCATCGATACCCCGACCACCGACCCTGTTCCCCAGCCTTTCGAAGTCCGATTCGCCTCGCGCGTCAATCGACTGCCGCCCTACATGTTTGGGCGGATCAACAATTCGCTGTACCAAAAACGACGTGCCGGCGATGACGTGATCGACTTGGGGATGGGCAATCCGTCGGACCCTCCCGAAGATGTCGTGATCCAAAAGTTGACCGAGGCTGCCAACGATGTCGGCAACCACGGCTACAGCAAAAGCAACGGCATCGCGAATCTACGCCGCGAAGTGGGCGGGAAATACTATCGCAAGTATGGGGTGCGACTTGACCCCGAACACGAGATCATTGCTTGCCTGGGAAGTAAAGAAGGCTTTTCGCATATGTGCTTGGCACTGATGGGTCCGGGTGACACCGCAATGATTCCCTCGCCTTACTTTCCCGTGCACATGTATGGAGTGATTCTGGCGTCGGGAAATGTCGTTTCACTAGATGTCGCCGATCCCGATCTATTCCTATCGAACGTCGCCTACACTTGCGAACACATGGCACCTCGGCCCAAGGTGTTGATTGTGAACTATCCGCACAATCCATCATCGGCCGTTGTCGAACCGGACTTCTTTGTTGAGGTCGTCCGCTTGGCCAAGAAATACAAGTTCATGGTGATCCATGACTTCGCATACGCTGATGTCGCGTTCGACGGTTACTTGCCACCCAGTTTCCTAGCCGCTCCTGGCGCCAAGGACATCGGAGTCGAATTCACGACGATGAGTAAAGGCTACAACATGGCTGGATGGCGAGTCGGCTTTTGTGCCGGCAACGCCGAGATGATTCGCGGGCTGGGAACGATCAAGGGCTACTACGATTACGGGATGTTCACTGCGATTCAGATCGCCGCCATTGTCGCTTTGCGAGAGACCGAATCGGCAGTCGAACAACAGTCCCTGGTCTACCAAAGTCGCAGAGACGTCCTGGTTCGCGGCTTGCGCAGGATGGGCTGGCAGGTCGAACCACCGAAAGCCGGGATGTTTGTTTGGGCCCAAGTTCCGGAGCCTTGGCGATCGTCCATGCCGACCATGGACTTTGCCCTGAAATTACTAGAGCAAGGCAATGTCGCAGTTAGTCCCGGCAGCGGATTCGGTTCCGCAGGCGAGGGATTTTTGCGGATGAGCCTGGTCGAAAACGAACATCGACTGCGCCAAGCGGTACGTCAAATCGGCAAGTGCCTATCGCCAACCCCAGCGACATGATCGTCTACCTGCTAGCTGTTGCACTACTGCATCCGGTCCACGCGACCCTTTCTGAGATCGAATGGAATGGAAAGACAGGTCGATTGGAAGTGGCATTGCAACTCGATTCGCTTGACGAGCAGTGGCTGAAAAAGCAAAACGATCGTGGGCCAGACAATTCGAAGTGGATGGTTGATTACGTAAGACGTCATGTTCGCGTCGCACCGCTCCCGGAAAAGGGCAAACAGGATTCGACAAAGTACCACTGGCTGGGACGCCAAAAGGATGGTGCGCATGTTTGGTGGTATTTTGAAATCGAAACTCCCGATGGCAGAAAACCGGAGTGGATTGAACAGACGACATTGTTTGAGCGCGAGGACAACTACACCAACCGAGTCTTGGTCCTAAACGCGAACCCGAAGCGATCCATGTCACTGACAAAAAAGCACCGGCGAGGAAATCTGGTAGATTAGTCGTCCCTTTTTGCGCCGGGACTTAATCCAATCGAAACACAATATTGAGCTACGCCTCGGATGGGGTGCGCTCGGCCGAAATGCCGCTCGGCGAAGTGAAAGCACTAACCTTATCAGCATGACAAAACCACAAACCACTGCTGAAGTCATCTCAATCGGTGACGAAATGACTAGCGGTGCGCGCATCGACACCAACGCCGCTTGGCTAAGCCAACGACTTTCTGATCTCGGAATCAACGTCGCTTTTCACTCCACGGTCGGCGACACCCTTTCACATGACATCGACGTTTTTCGCACCGCCGCCAATCGCGCCGACGTGATCGTCGCAACGGGCGGGATCGGACCGACCCAAGACGATTTGACCCGCGAAGCTGCTCGCCGCCGTGGTTGGTCAACCGCTGGAGTTTCGCCAGTCATCGATGGATCACATTGCATCCTTGTTCAAGCGGTTGGGACGAGAGATGCCCGAACGCAATCGTATACAAGCGATGTTTCCGGCCGGCAGCAGAGAAATCTTCAACCCACATGGAACCGCCCCAGGTATTGATCTGTTTGTCCCGTGAAGGGAAACCGGCAAGTCGCATCTTCGCGCTGCCGGGAGTGCCGGCAGAAATGACCAGAATGTTTGATGAAACGGTGGCACCAAGAATCGTCGAAGGATTTGGCAAGAACGTGGTGATTCGCCAGCACGTGATGAAGTTGTTTGGTATCGGTGAAAGCGAAATGGAACGCCGACTTGGCGACATGATCTCTCGCGAACGTCAACCTAGAGTCGGTATCACCGTGTCGGCAGCCACCATCTCATTGCGCAATTTCGGCCCGGGCCAGTCCGGAGGAAAATGCCAAGCATTGATCGATCAAACCCGCGCCGAGGTCCTGGAAAAGGTCCCCGAGTACTACTTCGGCGATGGCGAGGATTTTGAGCAGCATCACGCCATCGACAAGGTGCTGTCCTGAGTGAGGAGAATCGTTGGTGGTTGTCGACTCGGTCGGGAATGTTGCTAGGCAATCTGTTCGCTTCGCTCGGTCCGGACTCTTGCCAGCGAAGTTCCCTTGTTTCGCAGATTCCAATGCACTGATCAAACACTTTGGATCGTCCACGATTGACGGAGCAATGACCACGTTGAAAAGAAGCTATGGCGCTGACTGGTCGGTATTGGTCGATGCGTATCCAGTCGCCACGGCGAAATCGACGGAGGCACGACCGAGCAGTACAGTCCATTTGACGATTGGGCCGCCGGTCGGCGACCCAGTTCGAACCGAACGCGTGGTCGGCAGCCACCCCGACATCTTGCACCCGATCATTGCCAAGGCCACGATGGCGAAACTGCGAAAAACACTGAACGAACTCAGCAATTAGATCACGCGTAGTTGTCGCAGGCAATTCACTGCTGAGTGAATAGTTCGCCAGTGAGGCCAGGGCCAAGTCGCGTCTGTCTGTCGGCGATTTCTCGCCTTACGACCGTTGGCGGATCCTGGCTGATCTTCCGCAGGCAATCAAGCAATAAGTTCATTGCCGGATCGCTGAAACCCAATTGCCTCGGCCAAATGGCGACAAATCAGCGTGTCAAGCGTTTCGAACTCCGGTCCCTGCTGTGCCACGAGTTCGATCAAAACCATCGAATCTTCTGGAGACGATCAATAAATGCGCAATCTTATCACGGTAGTGCAAGATCGGCATGCCCAGCGAATGGGCCGCCTGAAGCGACGCTATGCAGACCGCATGGTTCGAACTCGCGATTAATCGTTCAATCAATCGTTGAGTTTCGACTGTAGCCGGTCGTGATCGCCCGAGCAACTCAATCGCGATCGGAACCAGAGACGGATTCGATCCCCGAGCGACCTGAACCGCGGCTGCTGTAACCAGCGACGAAGAGCCACTTCGTTGCTGAATGCATATCCGGCTGCCAGCGCAAAGCATTCGTCGTCACCGGCAAACCATGCAGCTAGTTCAGAAGGATTCGATTTCGCACTGGGAATTCGATTGGCGTCGAACAACAGCGAACGTTGCTGGTTGTCGCACTCAACAAAATACCGAGGGGCTTTCTTGACTGCGTCTCGAGAATCTAGACGCATCGATTTGAACGACCGCGGGCCGGGATCCTGTCGATGTCGCGCCAACAACGCCATCGCATATCCAATTTCGCTAGCGTTGTAATAGCCAGAACGAGACATCGACGAACCATGCCAACCACCGTCAGACCATTGGGCATCGTAGAACGACGCTTCACTCGTCAAGATTCCAAAACCGACGGCAAATGCAGCAAATGAGTCAAATTCGGATGAATCTGATCTGGCTCCAGTTGACCACTTGAGTGCCAAAAGTGATTCGAATATTGATTCGCCACTTCCCGAGACAGGTGCGCATGGATCTGACAAAACACATCGGCGTGGATCTCAATGATGGCCGACTCGATTTCGGTCGCCGGATGATAAATGGACGGGAGACCGTGCTTGATCTTCTTTCCGATGCGGATGTCTACGACGGGATCAACGGGCGGAAACCGGGAGATGACCTGCGTTGTTACCAGATCCAGATTGTCGATTGCTTCTGGATTTGGCGATGACCCTAAAGCCAACAGATCGGGGATGATCTCACAATGCAGTCGCAACTTCTGGCCCAATCGCCTCTAGCGTCCGTCGCATCAACATTTCACATTTAACGTGCTGAACCTTAGAAAGTGGTGGACGAACCTTGAAAGAAGACAGCATTGTGACGAAAATAGGAGGAAGTTTCTGCTTTATTATAGCAATCGAAAGTCAAGCATGCCGCAGGTTGATTTCACGTCCCAGTTAGCACAACTAGCCGAATGCCCGGTGGTCCGGTCGGTCGAGGCCAAAACCTTAGGGGATGCTCTGAAGGACCTGTTTGCTCAACACGATCAAATGCAACAGCATGTGCTGGACGATGGCGGTTCGATCCACGGGCACTTGGCTCTCTTCATTGATGGGGTCATGATCGAACGAGACAAACTGGATACGCCCGTCAATCAAAACGCTCAAATATTCTTGATGCAGGCTTTGTCGGGTGGCTAGGGACTGCCTAGTCCGATGACAGATCCTTAAACCGCTCTGACGCTCGCCGCCAAAATCAACCAGTCTCCTTTTTGGACTAAAGCAAACTGAGTGGGCTTCCAACTGGTCACCAGCGAGGTTGTCGATTTTGGGTAGATCCGCGGAATCAGCCTGCATTCGATGGATCAACTGGCGGCCATGCTGTTTTGAATGCATGGGAAACACGATTTCTTGTCCATCTCTGGTCCAAGCAAAATCATCACCCAGCTGATCCAGCGTTTTGAATCTTCGCGATAAAAGCGCGTCTACAACGTTGACAATCGCGACTTCATCTTGCAGATCGTCCATTTTGCCTTTGAATACCAATTGTCGGCTGTCCGGTGACCAAGCCATATTCCAAAAAATGTACCGGTAAGGGTGCGATCCTTTCGCCAACAGCGTGCGGGTTTTTCCACTGCTGACATCGTAGATTCGCAAACTGTTGTCGCTGGTATACGCAATCGATTTTCCATCGGGCGACCACCTGCGCTCCCCCAACCATCGCCAATACGTTTGTCTACGGATCCA
>CAVYKQ010000005.1:285000-1157796 GCA_963769105.1 Pirellulaceae bacterium | reverse complement strand
CTGAGGGTTTGATTTTGCTTGGCCGTTTGCTTGAACGTTTGCTTGGCCAGTTGCTGGCGGTTTGCTTTCCATTTGCTTGGTGTTCGCTTCGCTTTCGCTTGGTAAATTGGCCTCCTTTGCGGCCCGCTTCTCTGCGTGCTTGTTGCACTTGCCTTGTTTCTTCCAATCGACCATTGCGCGATAGGCCGTCAGCGTCTTGTTGAAACTTCCACTCCAGGATCGTTCGCACCGACTGCTCGTCGCCTTCGTGCGTGGCCGATCGGATGCTGCCGTTCCGACAAACCGCCCTTGTCCCAGCTCAAACAGAGCAGGCGGATGTAGATGCCCACTTCGGCATCGGTCATGTCGGCGACGCCACTGAAAAAGTCACTGGCGTAAAACTGGAATGCTGGAGGCTTGCGAACCATCATTTTTTCCTCGATCGCCACGGCGGACACTACGGCGACGCACTTCGCTACTCAGTTGCTTGCCGACGCGGCCATCGCGGCTTCGTCGCGGTTCGATTGCAATAGCTTTTGCAGTGCGTTCCGCTCGGCCGGCGATAGTTGCTGATCGCTCTCGATCGACGCCGACAATTCGGCCAGCTTCGATTCATCTTCCGTGGTTTGAATCGTCCGGCACCAGCGGCCATAGACGTCGCTACTGCGCGATCGCCGTCGATCCATGAGTTGTCATCGATCGAGGCTTCGGTGGTTGTAGCGTCGGGTCTCGAATCAGCGTTGCGGTCCGATTGGCGTTCGAATTCCACCAAGTTCGCGTAGCGGCGGCGAGCGGTGTCGATCAATTCGGTCATCTCGGTCGGCAACAGTCCATTCCGCAGCCTCATATCGGCAACAACCGCCGACACCGCAGTTTTCGTCTTGGCCGCTTCGATCTGCTGCTGGTAGTGATCGTACAGATCGACGTCACGGCCGGCCGGTCGGGCTTCCGCGTCCAATGTGACACTGGATGTTTCATCGACACTCAGAATCCCCAACAACACCTCTGGACAATGTGCCTGTGCCCAGCGAGTCTCGCCGGTATACCACAACTTTTGTTCCGGTACTTCTTCCGCCAAATCTCGTTAGACGTGCGTACGTCTGGCGCAACCCGAACGACACCGTCCGCGGTTCGTCTTCGCCTTGCAAAGTTCCGCTGACGGTGACGGTCAAGTTGTCGCCATTGCCGGTGTAACTGCGACTCAATCGACCTTTGACCCGACCTCCGCTGGTTGACGATCGCAGCGATCAATTTGCCGTCGAATCCCAACTTGCCCCCGACGACGTAGGTACTCGGCAGGATTGCGAACGGATCGACGCCCCACCGCAATGCCTGGTTGGCGATCATCACACAATTGGCTTCGATTTCGTCTGGTTTGAATGGGATGACTTTGCCATCGATTCGTCGTGTCCGCAAATGCTCGGGCAATACCGAAGCTCGACACATCGCATGGGCAAATTGGCCGGCCAACACAAATCGCCGGCCACTCGATTCAATCAATGCCATCTCGTCAACTTGCGGAGCAACCATAGTCGTTAACTCACTCATCAAACAGTCTCCTCAATTTACAAATGGGTCAATTCATCAAACATCTTCAATGGGATTGTCGTTCAGCCAACATCAGGAAAACTCGCCCGGCTACCTGGCAGGGATCGCGACACTCATGGACGATCGATGAGCCGCCATCTCTGCCAAGTCGCGATGATCGTCGCTCAGCGACAGCACCGCTGCACTGAGCGGACAAAGTTTCCAGTCGTCGGTGACACCGGTTCGCTTCGGCGCCGATCTGACAAAGTCGGTCGAGTTCATCTCGAGTCAGGATCATTTGAAAACGCCCTCCGTGGCGATCGCCGAATCCTTGGCGGCATCCCTGTTCGGTTGGGCTGTTTGCTGATGGCCCGATCGCTTTTTGCTTCGTAAACTTCACGGCGATCGACCGGAACGCATCGAGGCGCGTTGATCGCTAGGCGGACTTTGTCGTCACGCATCTCGATCACTTTGATCATTACTTCACCGGCGGTCGTGCCGATCACGATCTCTTCTTCGACCGCACGCGACAGAATCAACCATCCTCGACCTTTCAATGCCTGCCGCCATCTCGTGCTAACTCCTATTCGATTCCCAAGCCAATGACTTCCAAACGGTGATCTTGCGATGCCGCCGCGGGATCCGTGATTGCACCATCCGATCGGTATTCACAATCAATCCCGCTCTTGCGGTGCGCTGAAAGACCGGCCCTAGCGCCGCCAGGTTGTGCGTTCGCACCGATTGCTGCTCGAGCAACTCCAACACGTCATCGGCCGTCAATTCGGACTGCCGCCGCGCGACCCGGCACAAACAATCCCAGGCCGCTTCTTCCAGGCCGGATCGGCGTTACGGTCGGCCCGCTCGATCGCTGCTTGTTGAGCATCGCTGACGTCTGGTCGATCGGTGGCAGGCTGGTGATCGAACAACGTCGGTTGCTCGTGCAGTTGTTGATCACGTCTTTTGACTTGCATCATCTCAGGCGTCCATTTGCAACAGGGCAGGGGTGCGATCGGCAACCGACTGCGGATCGGCGCTAAAGCGGTGATAGCGACGTGTCTCTTGGATTGCTCGCACTAAATCGGGTGCCCCGCTGCCATCCAACCAGCCATAGCAATCGAGGGTTTGGACGACTTCTTCGGACAAACGAACACGGTTGACGATCAACAACGGCAGGGATCGATGCAGCGGAACGCGGCCGACATCGCCACACCATCGTTCGCTTCGTTGGTCAGGTTGGCCGCATCGACGATCAACTGTTTGATGATCCGCAGACTTGGATACAGACTGTCGTGGAACCGCCAGCGGTTGTCGTCGCGAACGATCCGCCACGATCGATTGCCCAGCGATAGGACGAAGTCTGTCGCTCCATCACGTCTCCGGACTCCACAACTCTTGATATCAGCAATCGTGTACACGTAAATCTCTCCGTAACAAAAACTAAAGAATTCCCATTCGTTGCAGTTCAGCCTTAGCGGCCTCGTTGGCCCGCTTAGCCGTCGCCGACAACCCCGTCGTGCGGCGAACTTCCGCCGGTTCCTGACTGCTCGCGTCGATGAACTCAGCGATCCAACGCCGCGAGGTCAGGTAGCGATGTCCCAACCGAATCGTTCTCAACCGCACCCCACCGACCCGTCGCCTCGCCAGCGGCGAATCGTGTTGCGGTGTGGCCGGGTCCCGGTCAGGCGTTCGACTTCGGCCGGCACGTCGGACATCAGCAAATCGGTTCGATCTGGATCCTGCTCGCTCATGCCGACACCTCGTTGGTCAGGTAGTGCTTGATCTGTTTTTCTGGTCTACGGTTCACTCGATTGGTCCATTTACCGTGTGATTCATTGCTTTTCAGTGCTTGCGAGCCGTTTCGCATCATTGCCCGGCCGGTCACACAACATGGTGATGTTATGTTCATGCTGAGCGTATGCAATAGACAAGACATAGAAAAGAAACAATAAGACCGCAGGCGGTTGCAACAAGTTCTTGCCAGTCAATGAGTTAGACGCAGCAAAAAATTTGGTAGATTGTTGGGCATGGAACGACACGGAGATGGAATCGACACCTGCTTGGTTTGCGGAGACGGCGTTTACTCGCGCGGCCTATGCTCGCGGCATCACACGCAGTTCCATCGCCGCAAAAAGGGAATGACGCAACAGCAAGCGGAGCGCTACGAAGCAGCGCCGATCGATCTGAACATGTTGGCCCCACCGAAGCCGACCGGCCGTGTTGCCAAAGACGCTCCCTTCGCGGCAATCGCCGACAAAATTCGCACCGGGTGCCCAGATCCCAATGCCTGGCCAGTTGACCGACGACCAGCTTGCCAAACAAGGCAGCCAAGCAATCAACAAAGCAAAAGCCAAGCAAGCGGCCAAGCAAACCAAGAAGCAGTGCTTCCCGCTAAAACATCCAAGCGAGCCAAAAAGAAACGCGGCTGACGAGGCAGCGCCAGTCAGTTGCCGACCGTCGCCGGGGCGACCCATTCAGATTCTTCTGCTGACAGGCCAGTGACCAGACGTGTCACTCAGCTAGCAAACGATGTGAGGTCCCAGTTCATTTGACTTTCCATATTGACTCACCTTGCACCGTGTTTACCTGAGATGATCGAGCCCGGTACCCATTTGCGGATCCACTATCCCACCAAAACTCATGTCCTCCACTTTTTCGATTCACCGCGCGAGTTGCGATCGATCACGGTCCGCCATGTCCGCGACCTGGTTCGACAACCACTGACGCCGGACGAGTTTCTGCAGCGACCGTTCGTGATGCGATCGCGTTGGCTCGTCAAAGGCTACGACAACATCCTGCACCAGTGGCGACAGTTCTACCTGGGCAGCAGCGAAGACTTCGCTGCGCCGGCTCACTCCGCCTGGCACTCTACGAACCGTCGTCCACCAAACCTGCCGAACTGCTCGGCCGCGAATTCAACCCGACCGTCTTCGACCGCAAACTGATGATCCGTTTGATTCGCCGTGGCACACCCGCGATGAGGGCGAATTGCAACTACGTGTCTGCTGCGACGACCTGCGGATCATCCGATCTTGCGAATGATCTCGATCGCTTTCTGTCGATCGACTTCCGCATACACCTGAGCGATATCGGCCTGCGATGACCGAGGATCACCTGCGCCGCATCGATCCCGTACCGGCATGGAGGTGCATGTAGTTCAACGACGGCATTACGTGCGGCGTGATCAGCGTTGACCCAAGCCGATCAGTTGGCGGAATTGTCGCACTTAGCTCAGTTGATGGACGGCAACGATCTGGCTGCTCTGGTCCAAGTGGAACGACGGATCGCCAACGACTCGGCCATTGACGATTCGTCAACTGCCAGTTAGTGATGGTTTGAATGCGGGCGCTTGGGATGCAACAGCGGGTGGGGTCTTCGTGTTACCGATTGCAAGGATATCAGGTAGATACTACTCGGCATCGTTCGGAGGATGTTGCTACCGAGACTTGCGGCAACTTCATGGCGGTGTTCCAAAACATCCAGCCCGAACATCCCGAGCGCGATTCCTCCTGAATAAGGGTAAGAACGATCCCTGCAACAGCACTCCCTATCACTTACAAAGAGTAAAACGATTCTTGTTGGCCATGGGACTGATGACCATTGAACTTCGTCCCACAATTCGATTGCGACGCATTCGTGATAAGGCAGTGAACGTGGACCAGCCCAGTGCGGCGGGCAAAGGCGGAAGCAGATCACCATGTGACCAGCTCCAGATCTTCGCTGTTTGGATAGTCAATTCTCATCACATGCAACAGAAAGAAAAAGCCACCGAGATAAGTCGGAATCGCCGCGAACACGAAAGTCCGAAACCAGTTCATTCAGAGATTCGATCAAAATGCCATCGTAAACCATTCCGACGAAGCCCCAACGAATTGCTTGGCGAGACTGAATGACCACCTGCTCTTGATTGTGAGTCGCTTCGCTGCTTACGAATATTCTTCAAAACGCATCGAGCGGCATTCCTGTAACGAAACGCCGCCCAATTAGTCTGCGGCACTGGTGCGGTGCCCTGCCTGGTTCGGAGACCATGGTGATCGGTTCCGTTGATTTCGCCGATTAGAAAAAGGTGCAATCAGCGATAGTCAAACGGCGGGCGAAATATCTCACGGGCGGCGACGTTTGAACTGCGGCGACGCATAACACCGAAACGCCATAGAGTGAAATGTCAACGGAGAGCCCAAAACCCTATTAACATTGCCGCAGTGAAGAGTATCGCACCACCGAACAATAACAAAGATTGGTGTTTTTGAGCCGCGGGGCTGTTCGCCACACCAATTATGACAGCAGAGATGAAGCACTATTGCGACAGCAATCATCGGAAAAATTAACACGTCACCAAAACCAGAAAAATCAGATGCAGAAGCAATATTTGGGAAAACGAGGCCAGTTGCCAAGGAAATTAAGCCAGTGCTCTGCCGAGCCGAGAGAGTTTATGAATTTTCATAAGGGTTCAATTCGAAAGATTAGGCTGATTCTGAGCAAGATTCGGTGCGAGTTCAGGTAGCAAATTCGAGTCTCCCGTATACGAATTTGTAGACAATCTTTGATTGGTCATTGCTGTGATCTCCAGTGCAGCGACTCCATTTTAACTGGAGCCCGGCTAGCGGGGTGCATTCGCTGAAAAAGTCATAAACATCAAAAAAGATTTGTGTTAGTGAACGTTGCAGGTAACAACAACGAAGTACATATCATTAGTTGCACGATGCCCGCGTCATTCTTCGGCTGGATGCCGGTGAACGAACGACGCGACCGAAGCAAAGCGATCCGGTAGCGGAGCCGTGAAAGCGACCAACAACCGGCAGCGAAGCGACAAGCTTCATCACGACGATCAGCTGCAATTTCGTGTCTGCTGCGACGAACTGCGGATCATCCGATCTTGCGAGTGATGTCGATCGCTTTCTGTCGATCGACTTCCGCGTAGACTTGTGTGATGTCGGCCCGCGCATGTCCCAGGATGACCTGCGCCGCGTCCAATCCATACAACGCCGCACTTCGGTCCCTCGAGTATGCCGCAACTGGTTGGGCGACCAACGATGTTCGTCTGTCCCAGGCTTTCACTGCCTCTTTGTCGCCGCGGATCTCTTTCGGCGCCGGCCAGGCTTTCTTGCACGCCGCCGGCGATCGCCCTGCCATAACTACCCTATCAAAGTACGTCCGAGGCAACCGCGAATTTTTCGCGCTCGGCGTGCGATCGTGCTTCCGACCCCGAGCATTGCCACAACTCGCCGGAGTCACCCGCGCCTCCTCGGCCTGCTGAAACCACCACTCCCGTGACTCGGCGGCCGAAAAACAATGTTGGTCGGCAGCCCGCAGCAAATAGGGCCGCAGTACGGACTGAGCCTCCGGTCCGATATAGACGGTTCGCTTGCGACCATGATGAGCGGTCTTGTGCCCGAGCACATTGAACTCCCAGACGTCGCTACTGCGATCTAGATCGCCGGGCCGCAATCGACAAACCTCTCCCGGCCGCATTCCCGTGATTAACTGCAAACTGATCATGTCTCGAACAACGGGGGACAGGAACGGAGTCACTGCCTGAACACGATCGAGTTCGACCGGTGGCACTTCTTTCATCTCGGGAACCGGTGTCCGACCGATATGCAAAGTATCGACCGACCGCAGGCTTTCCCAAACGGCCGAATCGACCAGTTCTTCGGCCACTCCCCATTTGAACATCCGCACCAAGCGAAACTGACGCTTATTGATCGTCTGCCTGGTCACCCCCGAGTCGATCCATTCCTGCCGGCAAGCCTTCAACGCGATCGGTCCAAACGAATCGACCATCTGATCTCCGTACAGACGGCACGCCGTCGAGGCAACGGTCCGGTACTCCCATTGTTCCGAGGTCGGCTGTCCCTCTTTGAGATAGTAGGCGGCGACGTGCGGTAAAAACTCCGCGGCCAACACATTGACCGAGATCGAACGATCAACGATCCGCCGCCGACCATTGGCCAAGTACTCGGCGATCAAACGGTCGTACTGAGTCCGTGAAGCATCGCTGCCGTGGGGGCCCAGATAATGGTCAACACCGTGCAGTGTGACGACGGCTTGGCCGGAGGCTTTGTGCCGGCGATAGCGGGGCACGGAGAGGGCGAGACGTGGCATTTTTGCACTCCAAAACGCCAAAACGGTATGTACCGTTTTGGCAACTTGAATGAGTGCTGCACTTTCGACCACCGAAAGGTCACTTAAGCCAGTGTCTCAGCTAGGTTTAGGAAAAGTACCCCCGGTAGGGCTCGAACCTACGACCCACGGATTAAGAGTCCGTTGCTCTACCAACTGAGCTACAAGGGCGAAGTCGCTGACGCTGTTTCGACAATCCGAATTCTAGCAGGTTCGCCTATTGTCGCAACGGTCGTTCCGGCAATTCAATCGTTGCCATCCGGAAGAGCGCGAAGCATCCCTTCGGCTTTTGCCCATGTTTCCGATTCTTCTGATTCTGGTTCGCTCCTTGACGTGACACCTCCGCCCACAGGAATCTGCCAATAGCCGCCAGTCGCCGTGATCGTGCGAATCAGAATATTGAAATCGGCCTGTCCGCCACAGCTGACATATCCAAGCGATCCGCAATAGGGGCCCCGACGATGCGGCTCCAGATTCAGCAATTGTCCGCATCGCCTCTATCTTCGGCGCTCCGGTCACGCTGCCTCCCGGAAAACATGCCTTCAATGCATCGATGGCCGTCTTGTCTGACTGCAATTCACCTTGGACAACCGACACTAAATGCTGAACATGCTGGTATTGTTCCAGCCGACACAATTGAGTGACCTTGATACTTTCGTCAGTGCAAACGCGTGACAGATCGTTTCGCATCAGGTCGACAATCATCGTATTTTCCGCGCGATCTTTTTCGCTTTGTGATAGCTGTTTCGCCAAACGAAGATCTTCGGCCACGTCACCAGTACGCGCAACCGTCCCTTTGATGGGGCGTGTTTCGATGCGACCGCCGCGTACTTGCAGGAACCCTTCCGGGGAACTGCTTAACACTTGGAACGGTTCCCCCAACCGATCGACGCTTGAATAGAAGCCTCCATAAGGCGCCGGATTGCATTGGCGCAGGCGAAGATACAATTCGGCTGAACGAAGCGTCGCGCTGGATAGCAGTCGCTGGGCAAGATTGACTTGAAACGTATCGCCGCGTCCAATGCCAGCGACGATCTTCGCGACTGCGGGACGGAATTGGTCACTGCTGAAGTTGCTCCAAATGTTCGCTCGATCCGTCCGCACGTAATGTTGCGGCATCGGAAGCGGACGATCCAGGTTCGCCGCATCACGGCCGGACACCGCTCGACTGACTTTGAATGCGGCATCGTTGCCCGCTAGCCACGCCTCTAGTTGATCAGCACGCTCGGTTGCCCGTTTGAATCGCTCCACGCTCGATTCGCTACCCAGTCCTTGACTGATGATCCAGGATGTTCCTTGCGTATGGTCCGTGGCGATCACCCAATCGTACAATCCGATTGACATGGCTGGTGTTGGCAGGTCATCGATTTTGGCAGTCCCGATGTTTTCCAACCACAGTCGCCGACTCGTAGCCGATCAATCCGGCGATTCCCGCTTGAAAGGGTGGCAAGCTGCGGTTGTGATCAGCAGGCAATTGGCGGCTCCAGCTTTCCAGTTGGGGCCAGGGCGACGGATCGTCCACCGAGGCGTTGATCCGATCAAGCGGATCGGCGGTCAAAAATGAATACCGGCCCAGACGCTCCGAAATCGGACGCGTGTTGTCTGCTGCACCGTGAGTGTCATTTCGAACGAAGGGACCTGGAGAGGCCGTATCCAACCACAAACAGCCGTCAATATTGGCAAATCGGCTGAAAGCTTCGGAAATCGAAAAGCTGGCCGGAAGCTCGCGAACGACAGGCAAAGAGCGTTTCGGCAAGGGAATAGACGTCGGTAAGAGAAAAGGTCAGCAGGCCTGATCCTTGATTTCTGTTCGAAAGTAAACCACGATTCTAACGTGTCTCGTCGATCGGCGAACGGCCCGCCTACTAGCGATAAGTCTCAGACACATCGTTGTTGATCGCATCAAACAAACGCCTGCATGCCATTCACCGTCACACACCTTGCTGCCGCGATACCAATTGCTTGGCTAAGTCGCTGGCGATTACCGTTTTCAGCAATGGCAATCGGCACGATGGTGCCTGACATCGCAGGCTACTATCCCGCGCTGCTGGATTACAATGCGACACATTCAATCGGCGGTGTGATGACTCACTGTGTGCCGATTGGCGTAATCTTTTATTACGTCTATCAGGCGTTTTTGAAGCAGCCTTTGTTCGACTTGTTCCCGGACGCGGTGACCAGTCGGCTGCGACCCTGGATCGATCATCCAATCAAGCTGACTCCGTCGGCTGTTGTTGCGGTGACCGCTTGCGTCGCCTTGGGGGCCATGACGCACGTGATTTGGGACGCGTTCACGCATTCTGGCGGATGGGGTGTGGCGAAGTATCCGGAGTTGACAGAAATCGTCTACCGCGACGCATCGCGACGGCCGATTCGCCGGTTTGACGTCATTCAACATACGAGTTCTCTATTGCTGGTTCCGATGAGTTGTGGATTCTTGATTTGGCTGAGAACCCTGCCGCGACATGACGATCTGGTAGAACGAGCCAGAATTCCAAAAGGGATCGCCTGGTTTTTGGTAACGTTGATCATTGCCGGCGGCGCGGTTTACTTCCAAAACTATCTTCAGAATCACCCCGATAGCTATTGGATTATGGTGCTAACGCGGTCCGTCAAGGGCGGAGTCGCATATCTCTTTGCGTTGTTCTTGGTTTATGCATTGGGAATGAATGTGCTTTGGTGGCGAGACCGCGTCCGTGCGTCTGACCTTATCGACCCAAAATCGTTCGAGTGATCATTTCGGAGATCGTCGAACCGCTGGCACGGCGCCGGTCGAGGATTGCGCGACGGCTTCCATCGTTCGAGGCGCCAATCCAGCGGCAACGAACAATCGGTTCATTCCGATCATCAACGCATGCCAGCTTTCGACTGTCTCGGGCGTACCGATCAAGAATGCGTCCAAACGATCGAAACCACGCTCGCTGATACGAACCGTCGCATCCAGATGCATCAGAGCCTCCAGCATCAAATGGTCGTGCTGGTCTTGCTGCGACAACCCTGGGTCGTCGTAAATCCAAAGATGATTCTGGAGCGTCGCGTCCAGGGCGGACAGCGCGGCATGTTCGGTCGAATCGGCCAATAGAACGGTTTGAATCGGACCGCATTGAACGTAGTACTTAGGCATCGTTAGATACTCCTCCGTGAGGGAATTTCCTGACCGCCGGAGCGGCCGGTCGCATCCACCATTGGGCGACAGGAGTATCATCGCGAGCCCATGGACAAGTCTGGTCCGCGAGCAAAAAAGGCGCAAAATTCGAGTCTTTTTACTCTTCTTGAGGCTCGACTGGGTTCACCGCGTCGAACGAGTAAGTCAGCACTTCCGGACCGATGGTGGCGATCACCTTTGACGTGGGAGCTTGAATCAACAGGTTCGTTTCCAATTCATTGATGTTGTCTTTGACCGCTTTCAACTTCGCTGGATGCAGTTCCTTGCCGTTTCGCACGTCCAACGCCAAGACTTCGATTGATTTGCGCCGACTGCGTATTGTGTAGGTCGCGTAGCTGCGGCTGAACATCAACAAGGGTGTATCCCACGGCTGGGTCAATGTGCAGCCCCACGAGTTTTCGAAGTCGTGCTGCCATCGAATCGTTCCATCCGACAACGATATTGCATGCACACCGTTCAACAGTTTGATGACTCGTTCCGCTGCGAGTCAACAATTGTCGTTCATCAGGTTTGGACGATTTCGTTTGTCGTCGGCGCGGCATCAAGATGATTTGATCCTCCAACAATATCGCTTGTAGTCCTTGCAGATCGGCATACGGTGTTAGTTGAACCGTTGATATTTCGCGGGCATCCTGTAGGTCCCAGATGACCGATGATCCATCGCTTCCGTACAACGCCATGTAACGGTCCTGAAGTACGCGACCATAGGCGCAGGGTGCGTCTGTTTGCTTACGGTTCGCCGCCAAGGATTCATGCTCCAACAATACTTGACCGCTGAACGGATTGATCAATTTAACGGTCGTCCGTTGATTCGTTCCGTTTTGATAAGCCAAGACGTTGGCCTCGGTTGCCGACCAGACCTCGCCGTGTGTCCATTCCTCCGAGCCGACTTTTCGGCCATCCATCAGATTGAAGAAGTCTACTCGCTTGGAGACTGGTGAAACGACAGCAACGCGCTGGCCATCGGTGACGACGACCCCACTCTCGGGAGCATTCGAATTTCGCCACAAGGTTGCCGAGTTCAGCAAATCAATCGCCAGCAAGTCGCTCCCCTGGAGCAAAAACAATCGGTCGCCGACGATCGGCCCCAGTTTTAGTTCCGGGGGATTCTGAACAGCACCGCCGGACGTGATGTAGTATCGAATCACTTGATCATCGAACGGAGTCGTTTGGTGTCTTCGCCGGGCGAGCGACCCCAGTTGGGACCCGAATGAGCGAGTCCATAGGATGGCATCTCCGGAACCCGAAACCAAGCGAAATAAATCGATGCCGGTCAGGCCATTGGTCGTCATCACGGCCATGAATCCGCCACAGATTTGCGATTGTTTGTCAGCACTGTCGCCAGCCCGAATTCGCTCCGCCGGAACTCGCCGGACCAAACCTGATGGATCTCGCATCGCAATCGTGCTGGCGGGGTCGCTGACCAGCATCCAGCCGTCGAAGTGATGACCAGCTTGAACCTTGGTGGGCGAGATTCGCTGTCGATAGGCAATATTGCGAATCGATGACTGGCGACTTTCCCAAATCAGTTTGGCTTCGTCTGGCCAAACGATGTCCGAGACTTTCGATTCGGCAGCCTGGCGAACCTCGGCTGCACGATCCTTGTCGAACGAACCCGCTCTTCCGTCCAACACGTCTAAAACAGCCAATGCGTCCTCGGCTAATTGACCGTCAGCATAGGCGGATGCCAAGGAAAGCAATCGCTCAGAATCGATCGAGGCAATCGATGTCGCCGACGGCGAACTAGTACCGAGCGCCAGTCGTTCCAGCGCAAGAAGCGCCGTCTTCACGCAACCTCTGTTCCAGCTCCAGTCGCATCGGTGCGATGCCAGTCCAGGGACCGAAAAGTCGCACCATGTGTTCCAAATAGCTTGTCGTTCCATGGCGTTTTGCGTCCGCAAATTCGGCAAGTCGCTGGTTGATTTCGACGCGATCGGTGCTACTCGAATCATGGAAGATGTCCGAGATCCTAGCGGCAATCCAATCGTCCAATGAGCTGTGACGTCCCGACTCGTCGCTAATCTCTTTGACAGCTGGTTCCAACAATGGATTCGCCTGCAGCAGCGATGCTAAATCGACCAGTCGATCAACGGCTTGCTTAAAGTCTTTCCGCTGCAACGCCGATCGAACCAGCAGCGATAGGTATTCAACTCTTTGCGCAGGTCGGTCAATTTGAGAATCAAGTTGCTGAATCAGTTCCGGATTGGCCGACGGGTCATCACGAAGTTGCCCCAGCAATGCGGAAACGCTCAGCATCCGGATCTCGTCATTCTCGGCGTCCATCTGACTCGCGCGGTCCAGCAGCTGGATCGCTTCGACCCTGTCACCCCGTTCGATCAACAGCTCAGATTTGCGGATCAGCGCATCAAGATCGTTGGGGTTTTCCTCCAACATCTTGTCGACCAGAGGTTCCAGAGACTGTTCGCCGAACGCAACCGACAATTTGGTGGGACCCTGAGAAATGATTTCACCACCGACCGCAACTAGATTTCCTAACGAATAGCGGGTGCGTTGACGACCGAGGACCGTACCGTCGTTTAATGAGACGCGTATGATTTCATTGGTCGATGTCGGCAACAGGTATTCGCCTTCACCAAATACGCCAACCCCAGAAATCACCTGCCCGGAGGCCAGCATGTCGCGCGGAGTATTCCACAGCTCCTTGCCTCTATCTCGCAAGTCAAAGGCACGCATTTGGTCCGGTCCGACAACAAAGAATCGGCCATCCCGGGCCCCGGCTAAGATAGCGCAGATTGATTCGGTTCTGTTGTGGGAATCGACGGTCGCCGGTCAGCAAATCCAAACCCAACAAGCGATCCGACTCGATTGGCGTTACCAATACCGTGTTATCGGAAACGATCGCAGTTCCCGAGTGCCAGCGTTGCATCAGTTGTCCAACATCGACCGCACGCCCACGAGATATCATGGCGCGATTGACACCAATGTTTCGGCTGTACGAAACGCCCCAACGAATCATTCGGTCACTTAGATCGATCGCCACAATGGCGCCGGCTCCCGTCGGACAGATCATGATTCCGTTGTCGTAAGTGGGGACGGCTCCAGCGACCCGACGGACGGGGTCGGTTTCAATTCCACCCGATTCGACGGCGACGAGTTGTTGACGCCAAAGCTCGCCGCCCGTTGCGGGATCAAGGCAAAACAGACTAATGTCACCCGCTAGTTCAGCGATCACATACAGTCGGCCGTCCAACGGTAACGGCGGACCGAGGAAGAAAGCCTCTGACAATTCGGTTCCATCGTCGACTCCAGCCCCCAATCGCCACAGCAACTTTCCCTCGGTTTCCAAGTCCAGTGCCACCAAGGTGTTTGATCGGCCATCGGCCGGTCGCGTGCCACGCATGTTCAACGAACCGAAGGGAGTCAATTCGACCTTGCCCAGCGAATCAAGCATGAAGACCCGTTGTCCATCGCTGGTAATCTGGCCGTAAGGATTGTCATTCCAAACACGTTGTTTCAGCAGGTCTCCGATCGCTTGTTCGTCTTCCAACGCGTCGAGTGACTGTTCATCCTGGTCCAGCTCTTCCGAGGCGGTTTGCCATGGATAAGTCCAAACCCGTTTGCCGGTTCGGTAGTTGACACCAACCAAACGCTCCGTGGTTCGCATCAGCAAATGATTGCCAATCCTGATCGGCAACCAACTGGGTGGCGGAAGTTTTCCGCTGGCCATAAAGGCATCCGCAGCCTGACGTACATCACGTTCCTGACGCGGGCTTGCCGTGGTCACCAAATCCCAACGCTTGTTGGTCAGGGGCAGTTGACCAGATGCGTCTCCGTTGCGATCCGGAGCCATTCCAGAAAAGGGGTAATCATCGGCGTTTCCCAGTGCCAGTGTTTTAGTTTCCCCCGTCCGGGCGATCAGCCACTCCTGTAGTTCATCAACCGTTGGCGGCGTCAATGATTCCGTGCCCACCACCACCGATTGCTGGCCAATCGATTCAATGGATGGCAAGTCCCGCGCGGCGTGGCGACAGGCGGCGGCATGCAACATGACGATACCAGGGCCAAGATGTTCAATGGCGCGAGGTGATTTAACGACATCGTCCAGAAGCAAAGAGGCGGCGAGCGCATGCCCGGAGTACAGTTCGTGCTGCGCTAGTAATAGGGAGGCTTCATAACCAGCATCTGTATGAAAGTAGCGTCTGCGAACCTCACGAACTTCGTGCCAGTCTCTCGATTCCGCCGCCTCCGCCAACAGTTTTTTAGCCAAAGGCCCGTAACGCAACCGGTATGTTTCCAAGGCTTGTAGCGGTAGCGAGCCAATACGGTCACGCGCGGTCCGAAGCATGCTGCTTGTCACCGGAGTACCGATCTGACGACTGTCATCGATTTCCAACAAGAAATCCTGACCGGAAAGATCTTCGTCGCGTAGTTGATCGGAGTCTCCAGCCAAAAAGTCACCCAGGCGTACAACGGCATCGCTATATCTTTCCTCTTCCAGGGCGCGTTGGGCTTCGCGCAGCTGCTGTTTCGCACTCCGCGGCGCCTCGATGAATCGCCCGGCTTGAGTAGCCTGTGTGGCGTTGAAGACCGCTTGAGCGCGAGCCCGAGTCGGCAAGATAGACGCCAGCAAGAAAAGAGCCAGAGCGCCAGTCGATGCAATGCGAAGCACGGTTTGACCTGTTTCGAATAGAGGATCCTAGGGACTCCACTATTGTATGGCCGACCCGATCAAAGTGGGAGGGAGAAGTGGCCGGGGATCGGTGTCGTTGCCGACAGACGCCGCAGATACGCCGCCTTTCGAACTATCGTGCCTGTGCGATACAACCGCAAATCTGCTCGAACACCTGATCAGGTGACCGCATTCCGTCGATTTGCCGGATGATTCCATGGTCTTGATAATAGTTCAACACCGGAGCCGTTTGCGAATGAAATATTTCCAAACGGGCCGCAACGGTCTGCGGTGTGTCATCGGCGCGATTTTCGGTCTCCGCTCGCTTCATGATCCGATCAATCAGCTCCGCCTGATCAACGTCAAGGTTCAAAACGAGATCCAAGCGATCTTCCTGATCGCTGAGAAACTGATCGAGTTGTTCCGCTTGGCTGACGGTGCGGGGAAAACCGTCGAACAGGCAACCGTCTGCACAGTCCGCTTCCGCCAACCGCTTGGTGACAATCGGCATCACCAAGTAATCGGGAGCCAATCGCCCGGTGTTGATAAAGCTCGCGACCAGTTTTCCAATCGCAGAATCGTCACGTGTCTGACGGAGCATATCCCCAGTCGATAGATGCGGGATCGACAGATGCCTCGATAGGCGGGAGCACTGTGTTCCCTTGCCGCTGCCAGGCGGTCCGATGAAGACGATCCGCATGGCGATGCTAAACCACTGGTGTGACGCCGCCGCCGGCACCTTCGAGCAGGCCACGGTAATTTCGCATTACCAAATGACTGTCGATTTTCTGCACCAAATCGAAGGCAACACTGACGGCAATCAGCAATCCAGTACCACCGTAAAATCCAGCGATCGAATAAGGAACACCAAGCGATCCATAAACGATCGTGGGCACAATCGCAACGATCGAAAGGAACGCCGCGCCGACATAGGTGATTCGCACCATCACCTTTTCCAGGTAGTCCGTCGTCCGTTTACCCGGTCGATAACCGGGAATGAACGTTCCGCTATCACGCAGGTTGTCCGACATCTCTTTCGGGTTGAAGGTGATGGCGGTCCAGAAGTAGCAGAAGAAGAAGATCAAGACGACATACAACAGATTGTAGATAAATGAAACCGAGTCGTTTAACGTCAGTGAGATCAGATTCAAGCTGCTGAACATAAAGCTGCCGCTTTCAAACATGCTGGCAATACCCCCCATCAACATGCCAGGAATGATCAACAGACTGCTGGCAAAAATGATCGGCATCACGCCAGCTTGATTGATCCGCAGTGGCAGGTGCTGGCGAGTACCGCCGTAAACCCTACGACCGCGGGTGAACTTCGCGGACTGGGTTGGAATTTTGCGTTGACCTAAGGTGATAAAGACGACACCGAATACAACGCCAACAAACAAAATGACCAACAGAACCAGTGTCTCGATACCAATCTGACCTCGGCTCAGACCGGTCAACTCCGTTTTCATGTTGCGGATCAGTTCGTACAAGGCTTTCGGCATCTGGGCCAAAATCCCCGCCATGATCAACAGGCTGATCCCGTTGCCAATACCGTGTTCATCGATTTGCTCGCCCAGCCACATCAAGAAGACGGTGCCGCAGGTCATCACTAACACCGCGACGATTTGCCAGCCAAAGGCCAGCCCGGTTCCGTCGGAATTCAAGAAGTTCGGGTTGATGTCGCCGAATCCCGCGGGACCACCTGACATCAGAATGAACTTCAGGTACATGTAACTTTGCACAACACAAATCACCACGGTCAGATACCGCGTGTATTCATTCAGTTTCTTACGGCCCGCTTCACCTTCTTTCTTGAGTTCTTCCAGCGGTTTGTAGACGCTGCCGAGAAGCTGAAAAATGATCGAAGCGGAAATGTAGGGCATGATGCCCAAACCGAAGATGGTCGCTTGACGCAGGTCACTGGCCGCGAACACCGATACTTTTTCGAAGAAGTCATTGGCGGCGCCACCTGCATCGGCCAGATTCGTAGCGATCATCGGCAGCGGAATATGGAATCCGATTCGATAGACGGCCAGCAAGCCGATCGTCAGGAAGATCTTCTTGCGAAGTTCGGGAATCGAAAAAATGATACGCAGCTTTTCAAACATGCGTCGGTTCCATCGTTAGTTGCTGTTTGGTGACGGTCACCTTTCGCTCCGCGAAAGTCAATTCATCGCGGAGCGAAAAGCGACCGCCGTGGTTTGACGATTATTCGCTAAGCGGAAAGCGTCCTTGGTAAATTGCTACGACTTGTTCGTGGTCTTCGACGGATCGCCCGTTTTCAACGCTGCGACTCGTTCCTTGGGTGTCCGTTTGGCAACCAGCTTGTTGATCGTACCGCCAGCAGCGGTGATCTTCTGCTCTGCCGATTTGCTAAAGCGATGCGCGGAGATTGTTAACTTCTTGGTGACTTCGCCATCACCAAGGATCTTGACTTCATCGAAAGTACCTTTGGCAAGGTCTTTGGCGGCCAGCGTTTCCAAAGTGACTTCGGCGCCGTCGTCAAAAGCTTCGTTGATTCGGCCCACATTGACGGCAAAGACAGTCACGGCCCAGCGGTTATTGAATCCACGTTTAGGAATGCGGCGGAACATCGGCATCGCCCCACCCTGGAAGTTCGGTTTACGGCTGTAGCCACTGCGACTCTTGTGCCCTTTGTGACCGCGACCCGACGTTTTGCCGTGACCGCTACCGGAACCGCGACCGATGCGCTTGCGCTTGCGATATTTTTGAATCCCGCGATGGACGTCGTTCAATTGCATGACGAAACCAATGTTGTGTTTTTCTATTCTTGTAGGCCAGGTGCGACCTGGCGGATCATCGCCAGGAATCCCCTGGCCTCATTGCTAGTCGCCAGGTCAAACCTGGCTTCACCATTACTTGACGGCCAAATCCGTGGGCTCGAGTCCCCGCAAGGCGGCGACCTGTTCAACAGTCCGCAACTTGGACAATGCGTCGACGGTTGCTTTGACCAGCGTGACAGGATTATTGGTTCCGTACGACTTGGTCAAAATGTCGTGAATGCCGGTTGCTTCGCAAACCGCACGCACGGCTTGGCCGGCGATGATACCGGTACCGGCACCAGCTGGTATCAACAAGACCTTCGCGGCACCGTAGTGCCCCCAGACCTGATGTGGAATGCTACCTTTGACCAGCGGTACCTCGATCAACGATCGACTGGCTGCCTTGGTCGCCTTTTGGACGCTTGGCGGAACCTCGTTGGCCTTGCCGTAGCCCCAGCCAATTTTGCCATTGCCGTCACCCACTACTACCATCGCTGCAAAACTGAAGCGACGACCGCCTTTGACCACAGCGGCGCAGCGTTTGATTTTAACGACACGATCGAGCATGCCGTCGCCTGGGCCCTCGTTTTCTTGCTTGCGCGGCTTGCGTCCGCGCTGACCGCCTCGTTGGCCGCCACCGCCGCCTGAGCCGCCGCCCGAATTGCTTTGTGGTGCGTTACTAATGGGTCTGTCCTCTTAGGTGGGCCAGGGGGAACCTGGCAGTTGTTCGCCAGGCTTCACCTGGCCTATTGTGTTTAGCGTTTGGTTAAAACTGCAATCCGCCTTCGCGGGCTGCGTCGGCAAAGGCCTTGACCCGGCCGTGGTACTTATTGTGACCGCGATCGAGCCGTACTGTCTTGATTCCAGCAGCCGCTACTTTTTCCGCAATCAACGATCCAACCTTAGCGGCTGCGTCACAGTTGCCGCCGTTGGAAACGTCGTTACGGACGCCTTTGTCGCGCGTACTCGCGCTGACCAAGGTTCGGCCGCTTTCGTCATCGACCACTTGGCAAGCAAAATGCTTGAGTGACCGTTGCACGCACAAACGAGGTCGTTCGGCCGAACCTCGCAATTTGTTGCGAACGTGCTGACGACGTCGAAGACGTTTTTTTCCGATTTTTTTGTTCTTGTCCATTGTCTTGTTCCGATCTTGCCGTGAGCGGGCCTTTCCTGCCGCGAGCCGGCCTGTCCCCAGGTCGGCAGTCTGGTCGATCTGGGTCAGATCGACAAACGGAGAATTACTTGGTCGCCGCCTTACCTGGTTTGATTTTGACCTGTTCGCCTTGGTAACGGACGCCCTTACCCTTGTATGGTTCAGGTTTTCGCAGCGCCCGAACTTCGGCCGCAAACTGTCCGACTTTCTGCTTATCGCATCCTTGAACGACAACGTGAGTCTGGTCGGGACAAGTCACGCTGAGGTCTTTGGGAATCTTCTTATGCAATTCGTTGGCGTAACCAACACGTAGCTGCAACACATCACCCGAGATCGCCGCCAGGTAACCGACACCAACGATTTCCAGCTTCTTTTCGTAGCCTTTGGTAACACCTTCGACCATGTTGGCGATCAGTGCACGAGTCAGACCGTGAACTTCGCGCGAAGTCCGGTCGTCCGCTTGCCGTGAAATCGTAACCTGCTTGTCGTCATCATTGATCGACACGCTGACTTCCGCACGATGCTCGTAAGACAGTTTGCCTTTAGGGCCTTCGACTTCGATCGTACGTCCACTAAGCGACACTTTCGCGCCGTCGGCGAGGGGTACCGGTTTATTTCCGATGCGGCTCATTTTCTTTTCTTAATTGTCAGTTCTTTGTTCTTACTAGCCCGCTGCGCGAGCGAGTGAATCGTTTCGCCCGTTCACTCGCGGCGTTTCGGGCTGGTGTTTTCTCGCTAAGCAACTTCGCACAACACTTCGCCGCCGATGTTATCGCGACGAGCTTCTCGATCGCTGATCACACCTTTGCTGCTGCTGATGATGCTGATCCCCAGTCCACCAAGGACCGGTTTGAGTTCTTTGCCGCGTGTGTACAAGCGTCGTCCCGGCTTACTGACTCGCTTGATCGATTGGATCACACGCTCGCCATTTGGTCCGTACTTCAATTCCAGCCGCAGCGTGGCGGATGGATTTTCTTCTTCCACTTCTTTCCAGTCCCAAATGAAACCTTCGCGTTTCAGGACGTCAGCGATTCCTCGCTTGAAGCGGCTTGTTGGAATGTCGACAAATGGTTTCTCTACGCGTACCGCGTTACGGATGCGAGTGAGCATGTCGGCAATTGGGTCAGTCATCATAATGTTGTCAGCTCCCCTGTCTCTTCGATTCTCACCAGCTAGCCTTACGAACGCCTGGGATCAGTCCCATATTGGCGTTCTCCCGGAAACAAATTCGGCACAAGCCAAATTTGCGATACACGGACCGTGGCCGACCGCAAAACTTGCAGCGGTTTTCCTTTCGGGTGCTGAACTTCGGAGTTCGTTTCGCTTTCGCGACTTTCGATTTACTTGCCACAGGGGACTTTCCAGTTTCGTTTGGAGAATCAGGTTCCAGGTATGGTTGTCAGCGAGGTTACGCTGCGTCAGTTTTCTTGGGGTCTTGTTTGAACGGCATGCCGAACATTTCTAGTAGATCACGAGCTTCGTCGTTGCTATTTGCGGAGGTCACCACGGTGATGTTCATCCCTTGCGGGCGAGTGAACTTGTCCGGATTCAACTCCGGAAATACCAATTGTTCGGTCAAGCCCAGGGTGTAGTTGCCGCGGCCGTCGAACGCATTGCGATTGATTCCGCGAAAGTCACGGACACGAGGCAATACGATCGAAACCAGTCGATCCAAAAATTCGTACATGCGATCCCGTCGCAATGTGACCATGCAACCGATCGGCATTCCTTCGCGGAGTCGAAAGTTCGCGATCGATTTACGCGCGGTGGTGATGACCGGTTTTTGACCGGCGATCTGAGTCATTGCTTCGTAGGCCAGATCGAGAATCTTTTTGTCGCCGATCGCTTGGCCAACGCCCATATTCAACGTGATCTTTTCGAGCCGCGGAATCTGGTGTGGATTCTTGTACCCATGTTTTTCGACGAGTGCCGGCCGGATGGACTCGTCGTAACGGGCTTGCATTCTTGGTTTATCGGACATCAGTCTACTATCAACAACTATCGGTTTTATTTACTGGCGTAAGGTGTTCGGGCCGGAGCAATCTTGTCGATGCTGGCACCACTCTGCTTAGCAAACCGCTCTTTGCTGCCGTCGTCCAGATACCGGACACCGACACGGGTCGCCTTGCCGGTCGCAGGATCAACCAGCATGACATTGCTGGCCGCGATCGGCATTTCTTTGTTCAAACGGCCGCCTTGCGGGTTCTTTTGACTACGACGAACGTGCTTCCATACTCGGCCGGCACCTTCGACGATCACTTTGTTCTGCTTGCGGTCGATTTTTAAGATCTTGCCCCGGTGGCCTTTGTCGGCACCGGCGATCACTTCGACTTCGTCATTGACTCGAATATTCATGATTCTGTTTTACTTGGGCGTGATTCAGACGACTTCGTTTGCCAGGGAGACAATCTTCATGAAACTGCGTTCGCGAAGCTCACGAGCCACCGCACCGAAAATTCGCGTTCCGCGTGGTGTCTTGTCTTTGTCAATCAAGACAACAGCGTTGCTGTCGAACTTGATGTAGCTTCCGTCGGCACGGCGTGTTGGTTGTTTCGTCCGCACGATCACCGCGCGGACAATCGACTTTTTCTTGATGTCGCTGCCTGGGATCACGCTTTTGACACTACAAACGATGACATCGCCCACACCGGCAAATCGGCGTCGGCTACCGCCGAGCACCTTGATGCACATCACTTGGCGAGCACCGGTGTTGTCGGCAACGTCGAGTCGGGATTCTTGTTGGATCATGGTTATTCGTTACTTCAAATTCATGCGTAGCTAGCCACCCAACACGGGTGGATGGCATCGTAGTCCACGCAAGGGGATGCGTAGCTACACCTGTTCAGCTTTTTCGTCACCGACGTGGGCGGCTTCGATCGCTTCGCTTTCCGCCTGCGTTGCTCCTTTGCGGGCGGCCCGCAAAGCAGCCAAATCAACTTCCGTACTCTTTTCGAGCACTCGAACCAGTCGCCAGCGTTTCAGCTTGCTCAATGGCTCACTTTCAATGATTTCGACTTTGTCGCCAGCGCCCGACTCGTTGTTCTCATCGTGGGCATAACAAACGGTTCGTTGGCGAACATACTTTTTGTATTTCGGATGCTTGACCAAGCGATCGATTTCGACGCGACGAGTCTTGCTGGACTTGTCGCTGGTCACGATTCCGGAAACAACACGTTTCGGCATGGGTTTGGACCCGAGTTAAATTTTTGGAAGTGGGTGTTAGTGGGGTGTCTTACTTGACGGCCGCTTTGACTCGCTCGGATTGGATCGTTTTGATCCGAGCAATCAGGCGACGATTTTTCTTGATTTCCGTTGGCGTATTCAATCGCTCGCTCTGCGATTGAAAACGAAGCAAGAACAATGACTTGGCCGCTTCCGTGGCGGTCGCATCGAGCTGTTCGTCGCTCATTTCGCGTAATTCAGTGTTAGTGCTCATCGTTCAATTTTCTGATCGTTCAATGTCTTGATCGTTCCAACTTCTGGTCGTGCGTGTCGTTGATCGGCTCGGGCCCTCGGCTCACGCCGATCGCCGCTCGACAAAACGTACCTTCACCGGCAGCTTGCTTGCCAATCGGGCAAAGCAAACCTTGGCTTGTTGTTCTGTCACGCCACCGAGTTCGTAAAGGATCGTGCCAGGCTTAACGACCGCGGCCCAAAAGTCCGGCTCACCTTTCCCCTTCCCCATTCGAGTTTCCAGCGGTGTGCTGGAGACCGATTTGTCGGGGAAGATTCGGATGTAAAGCTTTCCTTCACCGCGGACGTACTGCTGTGCAGCGATACGTCCCGCTTCAATCGTCGTGGCTTTGACCCATCCCGGCTCAAGGATTGGATGCCGTAGTCACCAAAGACGACCGTATTGCCGCGAGTCGCACTACCTTTTATGCGACCTCTTTGGCTTTTTCGATGCTTGACCCGCTTGGGCATCAGCGCCATCGTCTTCGTCTCCGTAAGTACCTTGGTTGATCCACACTTGAATCCCGATGTGCCCCTGTGGCGTCATCGCTTCAGTGAATCCGTAATCAATCTTTGCTTGCAGTGTGCTCAATGGAATCGAGCCTGCAATCTGTTTCTCGCGACGAGCCATTTCGGCACCGCCTAAACGTCCAGCCATCTGGATCTTGATGCCCTTAGCACCGGCATCCATTGTCTGTTCGAGCGATCGCTTCATCGTGCGGCGGAAACTAGAACGCTTGGCTAGTTGCTGCGCGATGTCTTCGGCGACCAACTGTGCTTGCAGCTCGGGTCGGCCGACTTCTTCGACCTTCAAGTTGATCCGGCGTCCGATCAGGTTTTGCAGTTCCGTCTGCAGCACTTCAATCTCTTGACCCTTTTTGCCGATGATCAATCCGGGCCTGGCCACGAACAGCATGACGCGGACTTCGTCGCGGGTTCGTTCGATTTCAATGCGATCGATGCCCGCGCTGCGATACTGGCTCTTGCTCTTGATGAAGTTCCGCAGTTTGCGATCTTCCACCAGCAAGTCCGCAAAGTCTTGTCTTCGATGCGTACCAACGGCTGCTCCAGCCGCGAGTGACGCCAGTACGAAATGCGATTGGGTTGACTTTTTGGCCCATAGGAAAGCTTTTGGCGGTTAGCGTTTAGCGGTTAACTTTGTTGGTTGTTGTCTTGGTTCCTAGCTTTTAGCGAACAGCTAAAAACTAAACGGTTCTAAATTTCGTCGATCGGCGTCAGGGCGACACGGATGTGACTGCTGCGTTTCTTGATCATGTGGGCACTGCCCCGACCCACGGGGCGAATTCGCTTGAACATGGGACCGCCATCGATACAAACCTCGGTGACGACCAATTCTTCGATCCGCCTTGATTGGCCACTGTTTTGGTCCGGGTCCTGTGCGTTCCCGATCGCACTCTTGATCACCTTTTCCAGCATCCGTGCACCGCGCTGCGGCTGATACTTCAAAGTGTCAAGTGCTTCGTCGGCGTACATACCGCGAACCAGGTTCGCCAGCAGGCGAATTTTCTGGGCGCTGATTCGCGCCCCTTTGTGTCGTGCTTTGTAGACTGCCATCGAACTAAACCTACTTCTTGCCTTTTCCGCTGTGACCTCTGAACGTTCGCGTCGGTGCGAATTCGCCCAGCTTGTGGCCGACCATGTCTTCGCTGACATGGACTTTCACATGCTTGCGACCGTCGTGAACCATGAACGTGACGTTCACGAATTCCGGCACGATCGTGCAGGCTCGCGACCAAGTCTTGATCGGTTCAGGGCGTCCGCCTTCGGCCTGTTTTTGCACTTTGAAAAACAGCTTGGGATCGACGAACGGTCCTTTTTTACTACTACGGCCCATGATTTTCTTTTCTGTTGTTGTGACTCATTAGTGCAGTTTTAGCTGGCCATAACGCCTGCTCTTGCGTCGGCGAACGATCGAACTGTTACTTGGCTTACGTCTTTGCCTGGTCGCTCCACCCTTGGCACTCTTGCCCTGCGGACTGACTGGATGGCGACCACCCTTGGTCCGCCCTTCACCACCACCATGCGGGTGATCGATCGGATTCATGGCCGTACCGCGAACATGAGGTCGGCGACCGAGCCATCGTGCACGACCCGCTTTGCCAAGCCGGATGTTCATATGATCGCTGTTACCAACCTGACCCACCGTAGCGCGGCACACACTGGGGACTCGGCGGATTTCACCACTTGGCAATGCCAACTGTGCCCAGTCTGCTTCGCGAGCCATCAAAGTGGCCTGCGTGCCGGCCGACCGACACAACACCGCACCTCGACCGGCTCGCAATTCAATGCAGCTGACCGACGTGCCCAATGGAATGTTTTTCAGCGGCAAACAGTTGCCCAATGTTGGGCGGTGCGTCCGGGCCATTCAACACCTTGTCACCCGCCTTCAAGCCGCCCGGTGCGATGACATACGTCTTCTCACCGTCGGCATATTTCAACAAAGCAATGCGTGCCGAACGATTCGGATCGTACTGAACCGAATCAACGATCGCTTCCATGCCATCTTTGACGCGACGAAAGTCAATCACGCGGTACTTTTGCTTGTGACCGCCACCACGATGGCGGGCTGTGATTTTGCCTTGATTGTTGCGACCACCAGTCTTGCGCTTTGGCTTCAGCAGCGACTTCTCGGGCTTATAGCCCAGGAGTCAGCTCGGCAAAGTCGCTGACCGACGCATTGCGTCGACCCGCGCTGGTCGGCTTGTAGATTCGGATGCCCATGGCTCAGTTTTCAAGTAGCAGTTTACAGTTGCCAGTAATCAGTTCTGTTTAGAAGAAGTCGATGCGATGGTCTTCGTGGAGCTGCACGATCGCTTTCTTCCAGTCGTTGGTTTTCCCAAACCGCATTCGGTAGCGGCGCAGTTTGCCTTTGCGAGTTTGCGTGCGAACCTTTGCGACTTTGACGTCAAATAACTCTTCGACGGCTTTTCTAACATCCAGCTTGGTCGCATCACGATGAATTTCGAATGCGTACTGGTTATTGCGCGAGGCGCGATGAACGCCCTTCTCTGTCACCAAGGGACGAAGCAACACTTGATGGGATTCAAGCTGCGGCCCGTTCGTCGATGGTGGTGGTGGTTGGATTCTTGACATGATTGTTTACGCCCTTAGTTGGCAGCCTCCTCGCCACTACCGCTAAACGTCCCGTCCTTGATCTTGTCCAACGCGTCTTTGGTGACCAACATTTTACGCGGCGAAAGCACCGACAATGCATTTAACTCGCGAACCGGCTGGACCGTTACGCCGCTGATGTTTCGGCCACTCTTATAAATTGCGGTATCGTGGTCGGCAGTCGCCACCAAAGTTGACGTGCCATCCAAACCAAGTGCCTTAAGCACAGAGGCCATTTGCGATGTCTTTGGCTCGCTGATACCAAGGCTGTCGATCACCACCAATTCGCCGTCGTCGATCTTGGATCGGATCGCCATTCTCGTGGCCAAACGAACCGCCTTCTTATTTAGCCGGTAACTGTAATCGCGAGGCTTGACCGTACGTGCAACACCGCCGCCGCGACGAACGTTGGTTCGCTTGCTACCGGCACGAGCATTGCCCGTCCCCTTTTGGCGATACATTTTCTTATTGGTACCGGAGACTTCGCCACGAGTTCGCGTGTTATGCGAGCCCTGACGCAAGTTGGCTTGGTACATCACGACAACATCGTGCAGCAGCTGCTTGTTAACACTGCTAGCCAACTGTCTCCGTGTCGATGTCGTATTGGCCGACTTCGCTGCCGGACGTGTTGTAGACAGTCAGTTTTGCCATGATTCGTTAGCCCACCTTGTTCGTTTCGCAGATCGTAACAAAGCCGCCATTGGGGCCGGGAACGGCACCGCGAACAAGCAACAAATTGTTTTCTGCATCGACGCGAACCAACTCCAGGTTTCGCGATGTCGTTTGTGTATTTCCGTACTGGCCAGGCATTCGGCGGCCTTTGAACAGACGGCTTGGCGACGCACTACAGCCCGTACCACCAGCGTGACGATGAACCTTCTTGACACCATGCGAGGCACGCTGCCCGGAGAAGTTGTGCCGCTTCATGACCCCGGAAAACCCACGGCCTTTACTAGTGCCGACCACATCGACTCGCTTGACCTCCGCGAACTGATCGACCGTTACCGTCGCGCCAACCTCCAACTCTGACTCGCCGCGAAACTCGCGAATGAATCGCTGTGGTTCACAGTCGGCCTTAGGGACGACCTCTACACCAGCGGAACCGCGACTCTTGGCTCGCTTACTATCCAGCTTGGCGACATGACCGCGTTCGGCACGACTGGCCAACCGACGAGGCTTATCTTCAAAGCCCATCTGAACGGCTTGATAACCGTCACGCTCTTCGCTGCGAACCTGAAGCACATGACAAGGACCAGCTTGGATCACGGTTACCGGGACCGCGCGTCCGTCGTCCAGGTAAATCTGTGTCATCCCGACTTTGCGGCCGAGGATTGATGGTGACATAACTTTCAACTCACCCTGCAGCCGCAGGGCGCCCGTCATTCGTGTAGGACTTCAAGCTCGCCGAGCCGAACCGGCGATACCAGTACAAATTGACTTGGACCAGACCGAGGTTATCGACTTAGCTTCCGTTCATTCGGAAACCGGTTGCCGTTTTTCTTTTCTATTGACTGATGCCTGTAACTATCGTGCCGATGCCTTGATCTTGATATCAACACCAGCCGGCAGGCTCAATTTATTTAACGCTTCGATCGTCTTGGCAGTTGCCTGGACGATATCAATCAGACGCTTGTGAGTACGAATCTCGTACTGCTGACGCGCCTTCTTATTCACAAACGGACTCGACAAAACCGTGTAACGTTCGATGCGAGTGGGCAACGGGATCGGCCCGTGCACTTCGCTATGCGTCCGCTTGACGGTGTCGACAATCTCTTGGGCACTCTGGTCCAACACCGAGTGATCGTATGCTTCCATACGGATTCGAATGACTTCGTTCGCTCCAGCTGACACTGACTGATGACCAAAGAGAGGTTGTGGTAAAGTAGAGTCCGCTAGCGATCGGGCCTATCGTCGAGAGGATTTCTCGACAATGGCCGTCAAAGACCGCTAGTTGCTCGCAGGGACCCTGCAAGGCAAGGCTCAAAATTTAGGGTTCCATCCAGAAACCGTCAACGGCTTTTGAGGGTTTGCTGTGAATTCTTCGTTTGTTTTTTGGACTGATCGATGACCGAGCGACAATCTGGGTTGCGAATACGCCTTGCCCTACTGTCCGTCGCGATGATCCCCATTCTCCTGTTCGCGATCGCCAGCCAATTGGAACCAAGTTCGATCGGCTTGGGGACTCATCAACAACTTGGTCTTCCACCCTGTTCCTTTCGCGTGCTGTTCGGAATTCGCTGTCCTGGTTGCGGCATGACGACCTCCTGGGCCTACTTCGTTCGCGGTCAGTGGCTGGCCAGCATGACCGTCAGCTTGGGTGGCTTTTTATTAGCTTTGGCAGCCATGGCGACAACCGGGCTATTCAGCCAATCGGCCTGGTCGGGCCGCCTGCCGGGCCGGGAATCACAAAAGTGGATGACCTTGATCCTGGTTTCCATCGCAGTGATCTCGCTGGCCGATTGGGGCCGCAGACTGGGCGGGTTTTAGCTTGGCGAACAGTCGGTTGGTCGGGTTATCGTGGCCGGTTGGTCAGGTAATCGGCCTGTTGGTCGGGTAATCGTGGCCCCAAACACAGTTCAACGCAGCTTGGTCTGGCTCTAGATCATTGAAGGCAGCTAATGGGATCCAACCGAAATTACCCTGGTAACTCGATTCGATTTCTGGGTATGGAAGGGATCGGTTTATCTGTTTTTTGCTGCGAAAGGACTCGCCGTGACTACGCGACTGACAGCCTGTTCCGTTTTACTTTCCCTGGCCGCCGCGACCCTATTACAGTCGGGTTGTGTGCTCCCCTTCGCTGCCAATCTGATGCATGCAGTGGGAGCCGATATGGTTCCCCCCGAATACAGTGACCTGAAGGAACAGACGGTCGCCGTGATCACGTCGACCGACGGTAGCCAGTACAGCCAGGATGTGGTGGCTCGAGAAATGAACCGCATGGTCGGAGCCATCATCGCCGAAGAAGTCAAGGAATTGACCCTGATTCGCCAGGACCAAATCGACCAATGGCGCGACGTTCATGGCTGGGACACGTCCGATTTCAGGATGATCGGACGAGGCGTCAAAGCAGACAAAGTGATCTTGATCGAAGTGGCTGACTTGACGCTCCAGGAGGGTGCCACCCTGTTTCGCGGTCGCTGCGATGCCCTGGTCAAAGTGATCGATGTCGCCTCGGGCGAAACCGAGTACTCCAAGCGATTGGACGAGTACACGTATCCCAAAATGGCCGGACAAGACATTACCGAAACCACCGAAACACGGTTTCGCAAACTGTATCTGTCGATGCTTAGCAAAGAAATTGCTCGATCGTTCCATCCCTATGACTTGACTGATCGCATCGCGGCCGACAGCGTGATTGCTAGCTATTGATGGAGTCATCCTGGTCAGCGGTATCGGATTGCGCACGGCAAGCCGAATGCTTCGATACGGGATTTGGATGTTGTAAAAAAGTAACGATTAGCGAAGGTTTGCTCATTTTTCCGATTCTGACGGTCCGATGAAAACGGTTGGATAACACAACCGTTTTCGGACACTGTGCGAAATGAGCAAACGAAACCAATCCATCAGCCGAGTTCTGACGGCGATTATGATCGCCGCGATCGCTTCCAGCAGCGCTTCGGCGGCCAACAAGCGTCAATCGAAGGGCCAAGAATTCGCCGATGAGCGGATTTCGATGGAGCACGCTCGGGTCGCAATCCCACCAAGGGCATCCCGACCATCGCTGATTTCCAGTGCGGCCCAAGGCCGAGTTTTAAGCCGAACCGCCCGAAGCTCCGCTTGATGGAACACTGGTCAAAGGCAGCAATCGCGCCAGGGGAAGTGTGGAACAGGCTGGATACTGGAATCAGCACGGATCCCATTGCGGACCTGTTTGCGACTGCGACAGTTGCGCGGCCGAACCCTTCTGTGGGATCGAGGCGGGATGTGGATCTCGAACCTGGCTGTGGAATCGAACTCGGATGTGGAATCGAGCCCGGGTGTGGGATCGAAGTTGGCTGCGGCTTTGAACCGGACTGTGGTTATGAAGTCGGCTGTGGTTATGAAGTCGGCTGTGGCATGGAAGTCGTCTGCGGCATGGAAGCAACTGGCGACTGCGGATGCGATGCCTGTTGTCCAGAAATCGATTCGATTCCACTGTGTCTGCCGCTGCTACGATTCAATTGGAGACGCTTTGACTTCTTTGCCGGAGTCCAGGGTTTCAAAGGGCCGATGAATTTCGCCAACACAGGCGGCAACCAACGAGACGGAAGCGGAAGCTTCGGTTTCTACCAAGGATTCAATGAAGGCCGATCGCTCCGCCGCTGGTTTGGCTGGGACATGGCCGCACAATTCGGCGTTCGGGCAACGCAGAGACAATCTTACCGGGGCATCCTTTACGAACGAGACGCGGCACCAGGTGTTCGTAACCGGCGGTCTGTTTCGACGCGTTGATTACGGTCTGCAGTACGGTGTGGTGGTCGATTACATGAACGACGATTGGTACTTCCAGGGCAACCTGGTCCAGTTGCGAGGCGAATTAAGTTGGCGTACGGAAGGCTGTCATGTGTACGGTTTTCAATATCACGCCGGTGTGCGTGACGACTCGTTGACGACCTTTGTTCGTGACGGAGCTGGCGGAACTTTCAATTCGACGGTCAATTTCGAACCGACCGACCAGTACCGTTTCTTTTACCGACGACTGCTGAAACAAAGCGGCCAGTGGGATTCGTTTGGCGGGCTGGACCGACAACGACGATGGCATCCTGGGATCGACACTTAGTCTGCCGCTGCGACGCAACCTTGTGCTCAGTACCGGTGCGACCTACTTGATTCCGAACGAAGGAGCCAACAACGGCGGCTACGAAGAAGAGGGCTGGAATATTGCTTTGGGCCTGATCTACCGTCCCGGCGGTCCCAAGGGCTGTGGCCGGTATTGTCGTCCGATGTTCGATGTTGCCGACAACGGATCCTTTATGGTGGATCGCAAATAAGTCGTCTGGTCGTCAGTTTATCAGGTCGTCAGGTCGCCGGCCGTTCGGCAGTCGGGAAACCTGACCTCTCTGGTCCTTGAATCTGAACTACCACTCGCCTTCGCGGCTGAATTTCTTTCTCGCCGCTTTGCCAAACTCTACTCCGGCCTGATTGATTCGTTCGACGGTCTGCGCTGGCGACAGCCCAATGCTGCTGCGTGCGGCCGCGATCACCGTATTGCATTCGTTGTTGTCCATGAAGATGGCTGCGTCCAGCAATTCAGTTTCGTCTTCAGCCGGAATCGCCAGGAACCCGTGTTTGTCAGCGTGAATCAGTTGACCCGGCTTGACCATGGTCCCAAAAACTTCAACGGGACAATCCCACTGGACGGGAACAGAGTATGCGTGGCCAACACACAGCCGCCTGGCAAGCGCCTTGAATCCGGCGTTGGTCATTTCGTCTACATCGCGGATTGCACCATCAGTGATCGTACCGACACAGCCAAGTGCCCGATGGACATTGCTGTTCACCTCGCCCCAATACGACCCAATCACGCGTGGTTTGTCACGATCCTGCACCACGACGATTTTAGGGCCATCGACACTTGCGATGTACTTGCGGTAATCCGCCCACGCATTCGTATTCAGCGTGTGGCTCTGCTCCGAAGGTTCGATAACGACGGTCACCGCGTAGCCGATCATCGGACCCATCGCCGGCATGAAGTCACGAGTCTCTTCGATATTAAACGCGTCGGCCGCAGGATCAGACGATGTGATCTGTTCCCAGCCGTTGTAAATCGTCGGTGTGTTCCAGCGTTTTAATTTCAGCAGGTCAGCGTGGGGTAACGTCATTTCGGAATGCTCTTGCTTGTAGACCAAATTTTTCTTGGCTTTCTCGACCGCCAATTGCTTCGCCATTAAAACATGCCGAACTGAAAGCCGAGCTGACTCAGCTTGGAATCAAGCTGAGCGGCCAATTCCGGGCTGACGGCGGTCAGCGGCGGACGAACGCGTGCCCAATTCGGGTCGCCGGTCTTGTGCGCCAGATAAGCCTTCATCACGGTGATCGGATTTCCTATCGCTTGGACAGCCGTGCGGAGTTCCGTCGCCTGCTTCTGCAACGTATCTGCCTGATCCGTCTCCCAGTTGGAATAGATGGCGGCAATCCCGTGCGGGTTGATATTGCCCGTTGCCGTGATGCAACCGACTGCGCCAGCTCGCAATCCGTCCAACAGAAATTCGTCTGAGCCGGGAAAGACATCCAGGTTCGGATAGGTTTCGATCAATTCCTTTGTGTTTTGCCAATCGCCGGAGGAATCCTTGAGGCCGGCAATGCGATCGGGAAACGCATCCAGTAGTCGTCCAACTAAAGAGACCGACCAACCAACGTTGGCAATGGGCGGGATGTGATACAAATAGACCTGCGTCGGCACACCCTCAGTCTGCTTCATTACCGCGGCAAAAAAGTCAAATAGACCATCGTCGGTTGCCGCAGGACCTTTGTAGAAAAAGGGCGGCAACATCAACGCTCCAGCGGCTTCGTGTTCGCCTGCATCGGTCAACAGTGCAACGGTTTCGCTGATCGAGCAACTGCCAATCCCCGGCATCAGACTGTCGCCGGGAATTCCGTTGGCACGCAGCGTGCCCAGCAATGTCATTCGTTCGGCGGCGCTCATCGAATTGGCTTCGCTGGTAGTTCCGAACACGGCCAAGCCATTCGCACCGCACTTCAACAGCTGTTCGCAAAGCTGTGTCAATCGCCTTGAATCCGGCATCCATTGCTCATCGAACGGAGTTAGTGCCGGAACCAGTATTCCCTGAAACGGTCCACTCATTGGTCGGGTCCAATCATCGGTTTCTTTTCAAAAATCTAGTCTAAGAATATTTGGGGCTATGAATCGGTGGCGGACAACATCAATTCGGTGGCTTCGCGCCCTGACATGCCGACAATGATTCCAAGCTCTTTAGCACGTGGAGTCGCAGCAACGATCTTTGCGTCCAGCAAATCTTCGGGAGTGACCAGCGGTTGCGATGGCGTTCCTTTGGCGATCGCGATTGCCTGACCAAAATCAGCTGCAGTCTTCACATCGTAGATTCCACATCCGACAATCCCCGCCTTGGTGATGATCGAACAGTATTGGCCGTTGTCCCACAGGTGGCTGAATCCGATCGCAGATCCGTTGTCAAACTGCATCGCTTGGCTGGTTGTGCGTGGTAAAGCTTCGCTCACAATTCTTTCGCCACGGGGATGTGTAGAGATTGCACGCCTTTCGATGGGCGCGGGGCAAGTCCAGGAATCATACCTGTTATCTTGATGACTATCAGCCGGAGTCCGCACGAATATGATGCCGTGAAATGCAAAGAGATGCTGTCGATGACAAGTTCGAGCCAACGAATCGTATTGTTTGCAGCGGTGCTATCGGCACTGTTGGTGGTCAAAGTCAACGGTGTCTTTGCCGACGACCGAACCCTGACAGCCATCAAGAATCGACTGGAGAGTTCCCAAGAAACTCGCATTGTCTGTTTTGGTGACAGTATCACCGGTGCCTATTATCACACCGGCGGCGAACGAGCGTGGAGCGATATGCTCGGTTTTGCGCTGCAAGAGGCGATCCCACGTGCCAATATCGAAATGATCAATGCCGGGATCAGCGGTCAGACCACAGTTGACGCATTGGCTCGCATTGAACAGGATGTATTGGGAAAGCAGCCCAACTTGGTCGTGGTCATGTTCGGAATGAACGATGTGACCCGCGTGCCGATCGGCGATTTTCGCAGCAACCTGGTAACCATCGCCCGCCGCTGTCAGGAAACGGGGTCCGCCGTCGTGCTTTGTACTCCGAATTCGGTGTACGAGAATCCGGCTCGTCCGAACGAAAAGCTTGCAGAATTCTCGGCAGTAGTTCGCGACGTCGCCGGGGAGTTGAAACTGCCGCTGGTCAACTTCTTTCAAGACTGGCAGCAAGTAAAGAGGCAGGATCCGGAAACGTGGATGTTGATGATGAGCGATACGATTCATCCCAACATGAATGGACAAAAACGCTTCGCACGACTGATTGCTCAGAACATCACCGGCAAAAAAAATGTCGGGGGCGAAGTTCCCCCGCCGTCTGCCGCACTGCATCACACTTTCGATCAAGCACACGCCGGTAAACCTATCAAGCTCGTTGCCATGCCCCCTTACGATGAAATGCTGCCGCTGCTGATTCGCGAGCACTTCCCGGACGCCGAATTTGAAACGACTCGTTGGCCAATCGAAGGCCAATCCGTCCCGCAGTTGGCTGACTGGGCAAAACAGATTCGATCGCTGAAACCCGACCTAGTGGTGCCGGCGGTTCCCGCGGAAGCTGAAGCAGCCGATACCGAATCATTCATTGATGGCTACGAATGGGTCTTGAACTGGAGCTTTCCGTTTGCCGGTCGGTCCTGGGATGTCGTTCCAGTCTGCCCATTGGTCCATTCGGACTTGAACGAGGCGCAGCACTCTCGTGGCTTGTTGGCACGCCAGATTTTGGTCGGCAAGGACGTCCGGTTCGTCGATCGGTCAACCGCAGAAAATCAAACAGTGCCCGAGCTGTTAGCAGCATGGACCTTAACACAAAAACGAACATGGCAGGCAGCGCGAAACGAGTTGCCACGGACTGACGACCATGTCTATCTGTCGGCACAATCGTGGCCACAACAACCTGGGCCGCGCACTGTAAAGACTTCCATCTACTATCCCAGTGGCAAGCTGGCTGGCGTGAACGATCAAACCGGAATCATGCTGACACTACACAATTGGGGAGGCATTGATTGCGTTGGTACGGCAGACCCGCGAACTTTGGCGGAGCGGTTGAACGTCGTCGCCGTCTGTGTGAATTACTTACAGAGTGGACCACAGGCATCGATCGAAGACGCCAGCCCTTATGATTTCGGCTATCTACAGTCCCTCGACTCGCTAAGAGCGTTGGCCTATGTGCGCCGTGGTTTGAACAAGGCGGCAATCAACTATGACGATGGGCGAATCTTTTGTACCGGCGGATCGGGTGGAGGCAACGTAACATTGATGGCCAATAAACTGGCCCCACGGACCTTTGCTTGCGTGATCGACATGTGTGGAATGAACAAGCTGAGCGATGACCTTGCCTATAACGAGCCGGGAGGCAGCAAGTTGAACGCGAGGTGGAGCCGCGACCCGGAGAGCGCAAACTATCTGACGACTGATCAACAAGAGATTCGCTTCGTCGGCGATCCAGAGCACCTGGCAAGCATGAAACAGTTGGGAGCGACCAGCAAAGTGATTGTCGTACACGGCGTCAACGATGCGACCTGTCCATACGCCGACGCTCAGGAAATGACAGCCAACATGCAATCAGCGGGCTTGGATTTCGAATCGCATTTCATCGGCAAAGATGATCTTGATGGCCAGGTATTTACAAGCTCGGGGCATGCATTGGGCAATCGAACCGAGATCGTCTTTCGCGTCGCCGGTAAATATTTGTCATTGGACGGTTCGGAGCCTCTTCGTCGCGGCGGACCGACCGACTTCGATCGTGGCGAAGACGTTGTCTATGAAACCACAAACGGAAATTTTGTCGTTTCTTATCTTCGCGGAATTCCAATCGGACGCTTCGAACCTCGAGTGAGTTCGGCTGAATAGGATTAACCACGCCTCCGCGTTCCATATTCATTCGTTCCTAGACCGCCGGTCCAGATCGAACGCACTGGAAATCTGAAACTTGATCAACGCGCGGAAGAGCCACCAGTTCGTCCGGCAAAATATGCTTGTGTGACACAGTTCCCCCGATAGCAATCCGCAACTGATTGGACTCTTGGGGAAATCGATAGTTAAAAGGTATGAGACCGAAACGGGGAAAATCGGCTCGCTTACGCTGGCCGGCCGCAATGCAGACGTAGGATGCATGGCGATTTTGATGATGATGCATGTCCAATCGTCATTCTCGGGCGATGAACTCCAGGTGCCGCTGGCGAAAGTACAAGAACAACGGCAGGGAACAGGCCCAAGCGACAGCAAATGTCACGACGATGTACAGCCACAGACGAGGCATGCGAAGCCGGCGACACTCCGCGACCATCCACACCAAAGAAACCATCGATCCGATCCAGAAGTCAGCTGCGACCGAACCGAGCATCGCCGACCCTTGAAAACCAACCAGGAAGAAAGCGGCCGGCGTGAACTTGTCGCCCTCTTCGGCAATCGCTTGCAAATTGAAATACCAGGGGACGATGGCTCCGACGACAGCAGCAAGCAGATAGAAGTATTTCATTTTGCATTGACCTCAATCATAAACCGGCATCGCACCACGTCGGGAATTCTGTCGCGCTGCGAGCATGACGTGGATGTTGATTTGCCGACACTACCGTTGCTGGTGTTCCGCCGATCGTTTCAATCCTCCATCGGCATATTCCAAGTGCTCCAGGTCGGTGTAAAAGAGGGCACTCGGGTCGATCCCAGCCGCTTCATTGCGATCAATCGCGCGCCGCAACTCTCCGCGACGTCCCAACCATGGCAACACGACCAGCCATACCAACAGAATCGCGCTCGCCGCGAGCGCGAGTTGAAATTTCCCGCGCCCAATCATTTTGGCAACAACTCCTGAGCTGAGTCCGCAAAGATGACACCGAACATCAGGTAAGCCATCAATAGCGTCAGAATCAGATTCAAAGTTTGTCCGCACAGATAAAGAATCAGCGGTTTGCCGCCCTTCAAATACGGCTTCAACTCGACATACCGTGTTTCTAATCCAATGCTAACGAAGGCGAGGCAAAAGAACCAACCTCGCAACCCTTTGCTGGCCTGCTTGACCGTGGTGTTGACCAATGATTCACCATCGGGGACCAGGGCGCTTAGCAGAGTGAAAATGACAGATGCAGCGATGAACCCCAGCACAAACTTTGGAAAACGACGCCAAATCTCCCCGGCATCTGGCCGCACGCCGCTACCTTCGGGTTCGACTCGAGTGACCCAGTAGACGGCGACACCAAAGGCGGTGAAACCAATCAAGATATTCTGAATCATCTTGACGGTGGCGGCGGTTTGTTCGGCGGTCTCGTCCAAGGCCGCGCCAGCAGCCGCGACAGCGCCCGTCGAATCGATGGTGCCACCCATCCAAGCTCCGCCCACCACTGAGTCCAGGCCGATCGCGCGAACGGCCAACGGCATCGCCACCATCATGACCACCGTAAAGATCAACGAAATGCTGACGGCAAAGGAAAGCTCTTCCTTTTTCGCCCTGCAACTGGCAGCCGTCGCAATCGCAGCCGAGACGCCGCAGACCGACATGTCGGCGCTGATGACCATGTTCAGCGAACGAGACGGAATCTTCAGGACACGTTGGCCAAACCAATACGTGGTAATCAACACAATAGGAGTCACAATCCAGGCTACAAAAATCCCGGGCAATCCTAGTGCCAATAGGCGGTGCAACAGGACCTCCGCGCCGAGAATCACTAAACCCGTTTTGATATACAACTCGGTCGCTATCGCTGGTCGCAGCCAAGACGGAATACCAACGGTATTGCTAATGACCAGTCCGACCACCAGAGCCCACAAGGCATAACTCAGGTTCAAATTCTTGACCGTTGTCTGTCCCGCCATCATGTAAGCGATCACAGCCAAGGCAAACACAGTGGGAAGCGCCACAGCAAAGCGCCCGGGCGATTGTCCCATGAGCGCTTTCGCAGCACCAACGCCCAGCAAAACGATCAGGAATGGTCCCAGCAAGCTGGGTAGCTTTGCCTGCAGCGAATCGAGCGGATTGGATTCCCAAGAACCTGGTTTCCCAACCCAGCGAAGCCAGGGATGATCGGCAGTCGGATCACCAACGGTTGACCACAAACAGACAAAGGCCGACGCCAAGATGGTCCCGCCGATCGCGACGGCTAGCCAGTCCTCGATTGCGCCACCAAACCTTGGTCGCGAGCTTGTCGGAATCCAACAAAATGTCGGCGGGATCACCCGATTCAGAAGGTTGCTGCATGGGGCTGTGACGAGTCGTTTGACGGGGTGGGCTTAGTCGAAAACGTAAAAGCGTGCTTCGAGGTCAGCCGAAACTGTAGCCGCCGGAACGATTTTTGAAAACAACAGCGTCCAAGTCTTCGCCGCGATGAATTGCGATTCACTACTCCCATTCAAGGACCGACCAGTGAGCCGGATGATCAGTCTCCGATTGCGGGGTCGGCAAGTAATAGCTTTCAACCGCTCGAAAGTTCGCTGAATGAAAGATGTGATCGATGCGTCTGGTCATATCGATTGGCTCTGGAATGGTTCCAGCTTCCACGCCAATCGTTGGATGTCGAGTGCCGATCGCATTCGGAAAGATCGACTTCCAGGAGTCGATCAATACGCTGCTGATGCGGGGGTACATCGGTGTGTCCTGACGCATGTTGTAGTCGCCTACAGCGATCACCGATTCAAGCGGGCTTACGGCCGCGACCAGATCATCGATGTGAGCAAGCTTCGCTACGTCCTTGCCGGCCGGATGGCTATTGAAGATCGTCACGGTCCGGCCGTTGATTTCGATCTCGGCGACCGCGGTTCCCGCTTCGTCTTTGACGCTGTAGCTGTAGATGGTCCGCGTATTGGCCAATGGGAATCGCGACAGAATCGATGTTCCGAACGATCCGGCGATCGTGTTCGGACCATAGTAGGTGTAGTAACCAAGCGCATCGGCGAACATCCGCGAAACGTTGACATTGCCGCCACCAGGTCTGGCTGCATCGCTCTCCTGTAGACCAATGATGTCTGCGTCAATTTTTCGCAACAGTTCGATTTGGTCGAAATAGTTTTGGTCGCCTTCTGGCTCCGATCCGAGTTGCAGGTTGTAGGTCAGAACCGTGATTCGGTTTTGCTCGAACTCGGGGGAATCACTCCGTGCCGATCGAACAACGACCCCCAAAATCGCCAACAGACCGATTGCGATAGCGGCGATGACTGAGCGTCTGTCCTGATCGCCGGGCAGAACGTTACGCGTGATTGGCTGGCGGCGCGCGGCGACCAGGTACGGCAACAACATCAGACCACCGGTGATCAGGAACGGTAGGTAGAACTTTCCTCGGAACGGCCGGCTGAAGTCGCCCACGTAACCCCACACGTTGGTAAAGATCGCCATCACTGTTAGTAGCACCAAGACCAGCAGGCCAAGCACCATCGGCATCGCTAAATCGCGCGGCGCAATGAGAATTCTTGATTCGCGATCCGCTGAATGTTTACCAGCACGACGGGCGACAGCCAACACATCAGGTGTATCGGTATTTGGTGACTCAGGGGTGGCGTCGCTACGATCAGCGGTGATGCTGCGACGGTCATTGGCACAGGCGGCGTGTGCAGAATGATTCCGCCAACCAGTGAGACAACAAACAGAGTGTTCCAGAGTATCAATAGCCCAGAGGACAAACGCGCCAGTCGTTTGAGTTGCCACAATGCGGTGCTCCATGCACCGACCAGCAGCACGACATTGACCAGGTAGTTACTTTCGGTCCAGGCCGTAATCACCGCCGGACTCGACAAAACCCAATAGACTACCGCAACGTTTGCAAACAGGGCGATCGACAGCACGACGATTGACGCGGTTGACCCTTGGTCCGTCGGATTGCCCTGGTCGATCGGATTGCCTTGATCCGTCGGATTGCTTTGGTCGATCGGTTGGGACGTTTTGAAGATCAGTACCGCTGCAGCGCCAACGAGCAGCCAGCCAATGATGACGCCGGGACCGCCGAGCGTCAGGTCGTAAGAGGATCCCCATCCGTGCGCCGCAATCGACATGAGCAGACCGCAGACGGCGCCCGCGCCCAGCCCGTCCCGTAATTCGGCATAGGCTCCCGAAAAGACGAACGCCATGATGACAACGCTGGCCGCCACACCAACTCCAGCAACGACGATATTCGCCCTGACGCCCAGAAGTGGAATCGCGGTCCGGGCCAACAGCACCGCAATGACCGAGAATCGTAGCGTCAAGCTCTCCAGACGCTTGGGCACCAACAGTAACAACAGCGGTGCGAACATCAGCAGCATGCCGAACATCTCGCTGCCCATCGATGTCTTGATCACACCCATGCGGTACATGCTTTCAATCCAATTTGTGATCAACTGCAGGAAGAAAAGCACGAACAGAGCGGTGACCGCGGATCGGCGGAAGCCAGGGTGTAAATCGGCCGAATTCACGGCAGCGCCTCCACGGTTGGTTCAAACATCAATGGCATCAACCACTTAACAAGTTGCGAATCGCAAGCTAATCGCCCAAAGCGAACGCGACAAACTGATCACCAGCCTTGGTTCCCAGTTTTCCAGCGCCGCCGGCGGCGACCAGGACGAATTGTTTGCCATTCGCCTCGTAGGTTGCCGGTGTCGCGTAGCCTCCAGCTGGTAGCTTCGCCTCCCACATAAGTTTGCCGGTCGTTTTGTCGAAAGCGCGAAACTTCTCATCTCGGGTTGCACCAATGAATACCAAGCCACCTGCGGTGACGATCGATCCACCGAAGTTGTCGGTTCCAGTTGGCGGCACTCCACGCTTGGTCAGTTCTTCGAATTCGCCTAACGTTGACCGCCAAGCGAACTGACCACTGTTCAGATCGATCGCGATCAATTCGCCCCAGGGCGGTTCGATTGCCGGATACCCTTCGTGATCCAGAAAGCGGTTGTATCCTGTATGGCCGTATGGGTGCTTGCCGCCTTTTGTTGCCGGTTTCAGAGTGATGATGTTGGGCAAGTTCGTCGCGTTGACATACAACAGCCCGCTGGTTGGATCGAACGATGCGCCCGACCAATTCGCGCCGCCGTGAAATCCGGGGACGACAACAGTCCCTTGTAAGCTGGGTGGGTTGTAGGCTGGTCCTCGTTTCAGTTTGGCAAGTTGTTCCAACACGCCTTTGCGATTCGCTTCACCAATATTCGTGACGTTTGATTCGTCAAAATGCTGAGCCGCGAAAGGGGGCGGAAGTTTTGGGACCGGTTGAGTCGGGCTGGCCAATTCGCCCGGCACATCGGACGCTGGGACGGGCACATCTTCGATCTCGAATAGAGGCTTGCCAGTCTCTCGATCGAATACAAACACATAGCCGGTTTTGGTGACCTGGGCGACGGCGTCGATGCGCTTGCCGTTACGTGTCACCGTTACACAGTTCGGGTAGGCAGGCAGATCGTGATCCCATAGATCATGCCGCAAAGTTTGAAAGTGCCATTTTCGTTGGCCGGTTGCGGCGTCCAACGCAACCGTGCAATTGGCGAACAGGTTGTCACCATGACGGTCACCGCCATAGAAATCAAATGCCGCAGATCCAAGGCCAACAAACACGAGACCGCGATCGGTATCGACAGTGACACCAGACCAGGCGTTGGCGCCACCACGATCCTTCCACGAATCGCCAGCCCACGTTTCGTTGCCGAATTCGCCCGGTCTGGGAACCGTGTGAAACCGCCAGCGTTGTTGGCCCGTACGAACATCAAATGCGCGCACATCACCCGGTGCTGCAGGTCCTGGGCCTTCGCCGTTGCTGACACCGATCACGACTAAATCTTTATAGATTGCCGGTGCGGATGTTGGGCCAAAACCGAAACTCTTTAGATCGCGTCGGATGTCTTCGCGTAGATCCTTGGCCCCTTGATCGCCGAAATTCGGGTCCAGCAGGCCAGTGCGAGCATCAATACTATAAATCCGGCCATCAGCGGTGCCGTGCAGAATCCGCCGTTGGCCATCGGGCTGGTTGTCAGACCAATAGGCAACGCCGCGATTGACCCCTCCCGAGGCCAGTGGACCCGCACGCGGGCCATAGGATGCTGGATCGAACTCCCAAATGCGTTTTCCGGTTGCCCCATCCAGTGCCAGCAAGCGACGATTGGCTGTCGTGATATAGGCGACCCCGTCAACCACGACTGGCGTGCACTCGATGGTTCGGCCCTTGCCGTTGTTCAATTCGCCGGTGCGGAATTCCCACGCAACTTCGAGCTGACTTACGTTGTGTCGATCGATCTGGTTGAGCGTCGAATAGCGAGTCGATCCGCGGTCTCCGCCAACGGCAATCCAATCGGTACTCGACTGAGCCGTCGCCGGCGTTTCGACCGAGATCATCATGCAGACGCACCAGCACAGATACACGAGTAAACGATTCCTAAGCACTGCCATCAATCTTGCTGCTCCCTAAGGGGTCGATTCAACGAAATCAAAAATTTGTGTGTGAATGGTATCCATTGCAATCGGCGACTGTGTCAAATGGTCACGGGAAGACAATTCTAACATCCTTGGCCACGCCATATTTCTTGCGTCTGCTTTTTGCGAACGTCCTAAAGTCACCACGAATCCATTCAGCTGTGCAGATCGATGAATCAACAAAACGCAAGCCTCACCTTGGCCCTCCGCATCTCGACAGTTGAGAGCTGGTGGACAAAGCACCAAAAAGTCTCTGATTCCAGGCCGCTTTTCGTCTCTCGATAGTGACGCTTACCATGATGCCGGGCGATCGAACCAGGACAGAGATGGATTCATGCTAAGTTCGCTCTTTTCTGACTTTTCACAAGCCTCGCGCGAGGTTTTGCAGTTCCTGCACGAACGATTTGGTTTTCATCTCTGGATGGTTACCCGGACCGAGGCAGACGAGCGGTTTTTAAAGTGTAAGCCAAACGAATAGCAGGCCCCCGTCTTGATTCCGACAATCGGAACACTCAACCGCATCGATTGATTTCGTGATCAGGTCCGCAGGTGATGGTCGCGGCCGCGAGGGCAACCGGACCGAGCCAGACACGGTTTGACCAGATGGGCGGTGAGCAAAGTGGTTTTTTCAGTTGCTATCTCACAGACCGAAACTAGCACCAAAGCTCAAGACGCTTGTCCTACTCGACTTTTGGTTTTTGGGTAGTAGACCCAACCTTCAAACATGGACGGAGCACCAGGCTAAGAACCTGCACTGCCTGAACTGATAGTGACGCCATCAATTCAGTGCGGACGACGGTGAACTTCATGCCGTTCCGCTGGGCTAAGCGATATAAATCGGTTCCGGCATCCGATAAGTCGAGCTTTCGTTGTTGGGGAGAGGAGGACGCCGTTATGCTCCGAGAATTTGCTGGAAAATTCTGACAGCGGATTCTTCATTTGAGTGCCAGACAAGCACGTTCTTGCTTAGAATATGAGCCTTCACTTTGACCCTTGTTCACTCAGGACATTCCTATGAGTCGCTATTCAACCTCACTGTTGTCACTTGGTTTCCTGCTTGCATTCGCGCCATTTGCGGTCGCTCAAGAAAAGGGGCAGTTCTTTGACAGTGATGGTGTCAAAATTCACTTCGTCGAAAAAGGAGAGGGCGAGCCTGTCGTTTTGATTCACGGATTTGCGGCTTCGTATCAACTGAATTGGGGAATGCCGGGAATCCTTGATATGCTTGCCAAAGACTATCACGTCATCGCGCTTGACAACCGTGGTCACGGCAAGAGTGGCAAACCGCACGAGGTTGACAAGTATGGTTTGAACATGGTCGGCGACATTGTTCGATTGATGGATCATTTGAAGATCGAGAAGGCACACATCGTTGGTTACTCCATGGGCGGATTTATCACGACTAAATTGATCACCACTCATCCGGAACGAGTCGCCTCCGCCGTGATCGGGGCGGCGGGCTGGCACGAGAACGCGGAAGAACGGTTGGCGTTGCTTGATGAGATTGGTGATTCATTGGAGGCGGGCACCGGCATTGCCCCATTAATGAAAGCGCTAACGCCGGCCGGACAACCCATGCCCTCGGAAAAGGAACTCAAAACGACCAACACAATGCTAATGCTGCTAAATGATCCGAAGGCGCTCGCGGCCGCGATTCGCGGAATGCGAAATCTGAATGTGACCCGCGCGGAATTGGAGCAGAACGAAGTTCCCGCGCTGTCGGTCATCGGCGCGATTGATCCACTGAAAGAGGGTGTCGATGAGATGTCGAACGTGATGGACAATCTAAAGGTTGTTGTGATCGACGGTGCCGATCACATGACTGCCGTCGATAATCCTCAGTTGATAGGTTCGATTCAGACGCACCTAAAAGAGCACGCGTTCGAACCGATCGCACTCGGAGTTGGCCAGTAACTAAGCAAATGGGTGAATGGAAACGGGACCGGCTAAACCTCCAGATCCCAGGTCACTTGCTGCACGACCTTAACGCGGTTCCGGGTCGGCAACGATGCTATACAGCTTCGATTTGCTGCGCAGGATCATTTGGTTTCCGACGATTGCGGGTGATGCCATGAAGCCGTCGCCTAGTTTCGTGGCGGCTAGTTGCTCAAATGCCTTGCCGGTCTGAAGTGTTGTGATTTCGCCATCAACATTGAACAGATAAAGGCGACCATCAGCATAGATTGGCGATGCTGCATAGGTGCTGCCCAGACGCTTTTGCCAGAGCATCTCCCCATCGCTCAACCGCCGGCAGGATGCAATCCCATCATCGCTGACCATGTAAATCAAACCGCCAACGACAATTGGCGATGCTTTCTTGGAAACACTCTTCTTTGCGCTCCAAGCGATTTGGCTATCGGTGATATTGCCGGTACCTTCGGGGCGAACCGTGATCATGCTGCCGCTACCATTGGTGATCACGACCAACCCGTCTGAATAGATTCGGCGCGCCGAAGCGTTCATCCCTTCGTGGTAGGCGGTCCACAATGATTTTCCAGTTTTCGGATCATAAGCGATCGTGGCCACGGCGCTTGGATAAATCAACTGTTCCTGGCCATCAACTTCGATCACTTGGGCCGTGCAGTAGCCCTTCATGCGGTCGCCAACGTCCGTCCCATAGTCGATTTCGCGATCTCTCTTCCAGATGGTGTCGCCTGTTTTAGCGTCAAGAGCGACGACAAATTGAACATCCACACCGTCGAAGGCGACAAACAGTTTGCCGTCATGAAGAATCGGCGAAGATGCTGGTCCGCGAAAGTGATCGCATTTTAGATCTTCGCGGCGCCACAGCACGGATGCGTCTGCTGTGTCCAAACACAGCGTGCCATAGCTGCCAAAATGCACGAACACACGATCGTCTTGGATTACTGGTGTCGGCGTGGCATAGCTGTTCATCGGGTGACAGAACTCTGGTTCTTCGTTCTCGATCACGACCACATCATGAATCACTTTTCCAGATTCGCGATCGACGCACAGCACGGACATCTTCGTGCCGTCCTCGGTTGCCGTGGTCAACCAAATTTGGTCACCCCAAACTACGGGCGATGACCAGCCTTTGCCATGAATCGGCGTCTGCCACTGGACGACCGATTCATCGATCTTGATCGGCAAATCGGCGCTGTCGGCTCGCCCATCGCCGTCGGTGCCACGAAACGCCGACCAATTGACTTGATCAGCCGGCAACGTTGTGCAGATAAACGCCATTGCCAGCCAATAAAGGATCCTTGTGGGGCATCCGGTTAGCTCTTGTCTGTATTCAATCATTTGCATTGGAACCTCATGACATTCGATCGCGTCACTCTCTGCACTATGTTACACCAAGCTGCTAGGATTCTGGCACGATCAGCACCTTGGTCCGAATGGACGATCGGCGGGACTCTTGGGGGTGAAGTTCCGCTTCGCGGGGTCGCTGTCTGATCGAAACATCTCATTTGGAAGCAGTAAGCCAGTCGGCCCGATGCAGCGATCGGACTGCCAATCAATCGAAGTAAACACGGAATGGATGACATTCAATCTGGCACGAATACCGATCACCCGAGCATTCCGTTGGTGGTCGATACTCCGAACGATGATTATCGATCGAGCAGTTCCAGTCCTCGGAACAGAAAGAATACTGACGAACTGCGACCTCCTGTCGGCTTGGTCATGGGGGCACTCTTTGGGTTGATCGCTGCTGGCTTCTATACGGCTTCCAATATCGCCCTGCGATATTCGGTTGGCGTCGATCCATTTTTGGTCACGACCATCAAGGCCTACCCGATGGTGATCATGTTGGCGCCATTTGTGCTTTGGATGTGGGCGACCAATCAACGAATCGCCACTAGTATGGAAATGTTGCCGCGTTTTGTTTTGGCTTCGTTTCTGGCTCACTTTGTTGGCAACGCCTGTTTTCAATTTGCACTTCAGATTATCGGATTGGCTGCGGCAGTTCCCATCTGTTTGGGCGTACTGATTGTCGGCGGCGCAATCTTTGGTCGGATCATCCTGATTGAACCGGTGCGGCCAAGGACTCTGGTGTCAATGTTCGTGATCATCATCGCTGTCATCGTGTTGTCATCACCCGGCGCCGTTTCGACACCGGCATCGACTTCATCCGCGTCTTCGGCTTGGGTCGGCGCATTGTGGGCAATCGGCGCCGGTACCTGTTATTCACTGTTTGGTGTAATCACGCGTCAGGCGTTGACTGGAGGCCTGTCGATTCCCGCAACAATGTTGATCAGCGGCACGGTTGGAATGATCACGCTGACACCGTTTACGCTCTATCGACTTGGCTTCGAAACGATCGGCGCCGTCACTCCCGATCAGTGGGTGGTGATGTTTGCGGCTGGGTTTTTCAACTTTACTGCGTTTGTTGCTTTGACCATTTCACTAAAAGCATTGCCAGTTGTTGCTGTCAATCTATTGAACGCTTCGCAAGTAGCGATGGCTGCGATCGCGGCGGTCGTTCTATTCTCGGAGGAAATCACACTGCCTTTGGTTGTCGGCATCCTGTTGACCTTCGTCGGATTGCTAATCCTATCGAACCGCATTGGCATGCGACGAACCTAAAGTTGCGTGATCGGATGGTCTGGCATTGCGACGTGGCGTCTAGTCTCGGTAAGCGTCGCGCAAGACCTGCATCGTGTGGCGTACGGTGATCGACGAGCCAGTCGCTGCCAAATGTATTGCCAATTGAGTCATGCAGCCGATATTGCCAGTGGCCACAATATCAGCGCCTGTCGCAAGTACGTTCGCAACTTTTTGCTGGCCTAATGACCTCGCTATCTCTGGTTGGTCCAAGTTGTAGGTTCCTGCGGACCCGCAACAAAGATGCGCATCAGCAATTTCGCAGAGCTGTGCTCCCGGAATCAGTCGCAACAGTTCTCTTGGTTCTGATCGGACTCCCTGTGCGTTGGCAAGATGACAGGCGTCGTGGTAGGCGAGCTTGCGTTTTTGACCTGAGTCGGGAACGGGTTGCAAATCGCCCAGCTTGATCAGAAATGCCGACACATCGATCACCTTGCGCGGAACACCTGCGCTTGCTGCTCCAGCTCGGTACCTTTCAAGATCAGATGGTATTCATCCATTCCCGATCCACAGCCCGCTGCATTGGTGACAATGGCATCGATGTCTTCTGGAAAGGCTGCGAGATTCGTGGCGGCGAACTTTTGCGCCTGTTTCAGGTTGCCGACATGCCAACTCAAGGCACCACAGCAAGACTGTTTCTTTGGCACAAACACTTCGACTCCATTACGAGTCAGCACTTCGATCGTGGCCGTATTGATGTCGGGGTCCAGAACACTCTGCGCACACCCGGTCAGCAAAGCAACGCGGGCGCGACGCGTTCCGACCGCCGGATTGATCTCGTCCCACGTCTGCGAAGCTGGAATCTGTGGGGGCAACAAATCCAGCATCACACGCAAGCTGCTGGGAACCAAAAAAGAGACGGCTTTGGCAATGCGGCCTGTTTTGGCCGCCAAGCGAAACCTGCGGGGGTAGGGAAGCGTTAGCTGCGCAACCAGGCGGCGAAATCTATCGCCTAATGGCCGCTTTCGGTTCGGTTCGGTTAACGATCGAAATGGACTGATCAGATCACGGTAAGGAACGCCCGATGGACACGCCGGCTCGCAGGCCAGGCAACCGAGACAGGGATCAATGTGTGGTATCGCCTCTGCTAGCGGCAGTGTTCCCTCCAAAACTTCTTTCATCAAGATGATTCGACCGCGCGGTGAATCGGCTTCCTGACCGAGTTCGTGGTAAGTCGGGCAGGCAGCCAAACAAAATCCACAGTGCACGCACGTACTGACCGCCGACGCCATTTCGTCGCCTAGAGGTCCATGTTCTTCAGGTTTGATGTCGTGCAGCATTAAACATTCATGAGGGGAGTGGAAAAGGAGTTGAATCGCGGAGAAGCTGAGGTCGCAAAGTGCAGGCTGAGATCAGGTCGCGGACTGCTCTGCGCTCATTGCGTCACGATACTCAGCGCTGGTTGCGGCACTGCGGCTATGCTTTGCCTTCGCTCCGGGGCATTGGTGGGTACTTGTCGGTTGGATCGAACGCATTCTTAAGACTGATTTCGATCTGATTTGAAGCCCAGTCACCAATACGACTGATCTCAATCGGGCCTTTGACAACAAGGCCTGTTAGTTCCAGTTCTGACAACAGCTTTGACGATTCGGCGACCTGGTCGCTGTTCCGCAGGAATTGCCAAGCGACGTTTGCGGCGGCACTCAACAACAGCGTGCCTGGAAGTCTGCCGCACAATTCATTGGCCGACTGGGGCGTTACCGGAATCTTTGCTGCGATCGGCAAATCATCGCTCCATGTCAACTCCCGCAAATTCTGCCAATATTCGTCGGCATCCGTCGGTTCAAACACATCGCTTCCCCATTGAGCGAGAATCTGATGTGTGATCGATTTGTTGGATGCTTCTGGTCCGCCGATGCGAATATAAATCGACCGATGGTCGGGATGATAATCGATAGCGTCCAGTTCCCATGTTGCGCCACCGGCCAGCGACATTCGCTCAAACGCCTGAGCGTGCGATTCGCACTGAATCCCCAGTGTCTGTGTGACAGCAGGTCTTGGAAAGACTTTGAATGTCAGTTCGGTCATGACTCCAAAGCGTCCCAGGCTGCCGACCATGAATTTCGGGATATCAAAACCAGCCGCGTTCTTGACGACCTTGCCCCCGGAACGGATGACTTTGTTGTCGCCGCTGATAAAGTACACCGCCAACAGAAAATCGCGGATGCCGCCGTAGCGAAACCGGCCTGGCCCGGAAAGCCCGGCGGCCACCGTGCCGCCAATCGTTGCTCCGGTATCGACCAACATCGGATCGAAGGGCAGGTATTGCTGTTTTTCGTCCAGGGCCGCGATGATCTCGGCAAGGGGCGTGCCGGCCATCGCAGTAAAGGTAAACTCGGATGGTTCGTACTGAGTGATGCCGCTGATGCGGCGCAGCGAAACTTGGGTGACGCCTCCGCAGTGGCTCAGCGGCCGTTTGGTCTGGTTGCCGACAGCAATCACCCTTTGTTCGTCGGCAACAACCCGTCGCAACTGATCGACGTTTTCGGGCGCGATCGGTGATTCACTCACGGCTAATCACCCCGGCCTTTTCCAGCGGATGCAAACCGGTTTGGGCAAGTGACGGTGCTTCTTTGCCGGGGAACATTTTTCCGGGATTCGCAATCTGCTTCGGATCGAAGGCCAGACGAATACGATGCATCATTTCGATCGTGTCGGCGTCGAACATCTCGGGCAGATAGTCTCGCTTTTCCATCCCCACGCCGTGTTCGCCTGTGATGGACCCACCCATTGCGATACAAGTTCGCAAAATCTTGCCCGCCAACACTTCCGCGCGATGCAAGGCACCTTCCTCCTTGCCATCGAACATGATTAACGGATGCAGGTTACCATCACCGGCGTGAAAAACGTTGGCGACACGAATCCCCGCTTCCTGCGAGAGTTGTTCGATTCTTACCAGCGCCTCGCCCAATCGCTTGCGCGGCACAACGCCGTCTTGAACGAGAAAATCGGGGCTGATCCGGCCAACGGCACTGAAAGCACTTTTGCGTCCCTTCCAGATGAATAGCCGGTCGGCCTCATCGACCGCGACCCGTTGCGCGAAGGGGCCGGTTCGCTTCAGAATTTCATCCAGCTGTTTTCGCTCATGTTCGATTCGTTGTTCGGGCCCCTCCAGTTCGACGATCAATACGGCAGCGGCACCGGGCGGATACCCGCAGGCAACAGCTGCCTCAGCAGCTTCGATCGCCAACGCGTCCATGATTTCCATCGCGCCGGGCAACAAACCCGAATCGATCACCGCGGATACTGCATCACCGGCTGCTTGCAGTGAATCGTAACCAGCTAGAACGGTGTGAAAGACTTCCGGTTTCGGCAGCAATCGCAAAGTCACTTCCGTGGCGATACCGAAAAGTCCTTCGTTGCCACAAAACAGACCGGTATAGTCAGGACCAACTGTTTCGGTACTGTGGCTGCCAAAGGTCACGACTTCGCCTGTTGCCAGGACTGCTTTGACCCCCAGCACATGATTGGATGTCATGCCGTACTTTAGGCAGTGAGCGCCTCCCGAATTAAAGGCGACATTGCCACCGATCGTGCATATAGTTTGGCTCGACGGATCAGGGGCGTAGTACAACCCGTGGGGCGCGGCAACGGTGGACACTTGCTGGTTGACGACCCCCGGCTGGACGACGGCGATACGCTGGTTTGGATCCAAGTCGAGAATTTTGTTCAACCGATTAAGAGCAATGACGATCCCGCCGGCGACCGGCATCGATCCACCAGACAAGCTCGTGCCGCTGCCACGCGCCACAAAGGGAATCGAGTGATCGTGGCACCAGCGAACGACGGCAATCACTTCGTCGGTCGATTCCGGCATCACCACCGCTAGCGGCTTGGTTCGAAACGCCGTCAGTCCGTCCGACTCAAACGCCGAACGAATCGCGGCGTCCTTTAACAGACGCGAAGCGGGGAAGATCGATGCGAGGGAGTCGAGATCAGTCACGCTGCGCAATCATTTTTGTCTACGCTCCCGCCAATGACAGGTTGGACGATTCGGGAAGTAAGCTTGGATGGAAGGGGAGACAACATCCTACCCCAAGCACTGTTCCAACGCTGCCAACAAAGTGCAGACGTTTTTCTTCGTCGCTCCGTGGCCCATCAATCCGATTCGCCAGGCCTTACCGGCAAAGACACCCAAGCCGCCACCGATTTCGATATCGTATTCGTCCAGCAACTGCTTTCGGATTGCCCCTTCGTCGATTCCCTCTGGCGTCGCCACGCAGTTCAGCGTGCAAAGTGAATTCTCGGGAATGTATTTCAAACCGAGGTTCTCCAGCCCTGTACGCAAAAGCCCGTGCATTTCCTTGTGTCGGGCGATACGGTTCTCTATTCCTTCTTCCAAGACGATCGCTAGCGCTTCGCGCAATGCGTAAACCATGTTGATCGGCGCCGTGTGGTGATAGGCTCTTCCGCCACCACCGGTGTAGTAATTTTTCAGCATCGAAACATCCAAGTACCAGCTTTGGACTTTCGTTTTACGGGCATCCATCCGTTCGATAGCGCGCGGCGAGAATGAAACCGGCGACAAACCCGGAGGACAAGAAAGGCACTTTTGAGTCCCTGAATAAATCGCGTCGATTCCCCAATCGTCCACCTTTAGTTCGTGACCACCCAGTGAAGTCACAGCGTCAACAGCCAATAGCATCCCGGCGTCATGCACGATCTTTGACAAACCGGAAACATCTTGATGGGCACCGGTCGATGTTTCCGCCTGGACGATGCCGAGCAGTTTTGCGTTCGGATGCGCGGTGACCGCCTCCGCGATTTGGTCGTCGGTGAAAGTCTGCCCCCAGGGAACTTCAATCGAATGGACCGTCGCACCGGCGCGTTCCATGTTGTCTTTCATTCGTCCGCCAAAGACTCCATTGATACAGACGATCACTTCGTCACCCGGTTCGATCAGATTCACAACAACGGTTTCCATGCCCGCCATTCCCGTGGCTGAAACCGGAAAAGTCAAAGCATTCTCGGTTTGATAGACGTCGCGCAGCATCTGACAGCATTGATCCATGTATTCGATGTACTGTGGATCCAGATGGCCGAGCGTCGGTGAACTCATCGCCCGCAAGATGCGAGCTGGAACAGTGCTGGGACCAGGGCCCATGAGGAGGCGTTCGCGCGGGTCGAGTGGTGGGTAGTTCATTTTTTGGGTTGTCTGTTTACTAATGGATTGTGGTCTTGAAGTGGTAGGAGCTCAAATTTGCGTTTCGTGTTTCTCCCGTGACCGATGTTGGCTCGGTCCCAGTCGCAATGGTCACTGGCGGCAAAGATTGGGCTGCACCAGGGCGACGCGAGCGGGCTATTCAGGCCACGATCATGCCCAGGATGCCGGCCACAAGAATGTAATACAGAAACACGAAGCCTGTTAACCGGATGACATCCCCTTCGCGGCCCATCAAACCGACGACGGCACATGCGGCAACGACGTTGTGTACGCAGATGACATTGCCGGCGGCACCACCAACTGCCTGCAATGCGACAATCCAGGTCGGGTCGGCGCCAATTTTTTGGGCGACGCCGAACTGGAACAGTGAAAAAGTCATGTTGCTGATGGTGTTGCTGCCCGCCACAAATGCGCCGATTCCACCGATCAGAGCCGCAAACGCAGGCCAGGCACCGCCGGCAAGATTGGCCACACTGCGGGCCAGCACTTCCGGCATCGAATCGAGCCCAGCCGCTCCGGCGCTGGAGTTGATGAACACTTGAACCATCGGAACGGCAAAAACAAGCGCCACCGAAGCGGACATCACCATCCGTATTGACCGGCTCAGCGCACGCGCGATGGCCGGACCTTGCATGCGATGTAGCACTGCTGTGATCAGGCAAACCAATACGAACACAGATCCGGGCAAGTACAAAGGCTGGATCGGTTGGATGCTGACGACCGATCCGAACAGGCTGGCCGTCGCATCGGGATCAGCGGGAATCGCAAAGGATTTCAACCAGTCGCCCAGTCCGACCACAGGCAAGCGGGATAAGACCAATAACGAGGCGATCAACAGATACGGAAACCAGGCAGTCAACAATGACATATTGTGAGCGGGCGGGTCATTTGAGATTGCCAATGAACCATTCCAGGAATCATCCCATTCACTGGCAGGTCCAAAGTCCCAAGTTTCCGCTGGCAACAAAAAACCGCGTTTGGCGGCCGGAATGACGATCAACAATCCTACCAACGAACCAAGCAATGACGGAAACTCGGGGCCCAAGGTATTGGCGATGATCACGTAGGGAATTGTCATGGCGACCGATGCGAAGATTGCAAATTTCCAAACCTTCAAGCCGTCGAAGATGGTTCGGCCCGGGCCAAAAAACTTGGTCATCACGATCACGACGAACAACGGAATCAGCAACCCAGCAATCGCATGCAAGATCGCCACCTTCCCGCCAATGTCCGGTAGCAACTCGGTCCATTCACTGAATCCTTGTGACGCCGCGTATTCAACTACGGCGGGACTTCCTTCCAAGCCACCTTTGACACCGACCAGGATGGGAGTCCCGACGGCGCCAAACGAAACAGGTGTGCATTGAATCAGCATTCCCGAGACGACTGCCGATTTAGCAGGGAAGCCAAGGCCAACGAGCAAGGGAACACAGACCGCGGCCGGCGTACCGAATCCGGCCGAACCTTCGATAAACGATCCAAACAACCAGGCGATGATAATCACTTGCACGCGGCGGTCAGGCGTGATGTCAGTAAACCCGCGGCGGATAACCGCCAATCCGCCACTTTCGGTCAACGTATTCAGCAACAAAATCGCGCCAAAAATGATGTACAACAGCGTGCCAGCGATGACCAAGCCTTTCAGCGACCCGGCGGCGATTTGCGCGGCACTCAATTGCCAGCCAAACCAGGCGACCAGTACGGCGGTGGCATAGGCCAGTGGCATTGCCTTGGCCGCGGGCCAACGCAATCCAACCAGAAAGATCGCGACGATGATGATCGGCGCCAGCGATAGGATCGGCGCGACTTGATCAAGCATCACGTGTTTCCGCGTCAAAGACTTCTGGATTGACCAAATTCGGCGGACGCTCGCCACGGCACGCCGCCAAACAGTTTTCGGCAGCCATATTTCCCATTTTGGTCCGTGTTCCGATTGTCGCGCTGCCAAGATGTGGAACGACAACGGCGTTGGGCAAATCGTACAGCTCGGGTTCAAGAGTCGGTTCGTTCTCGAAGACATCTAAACCGGCCGATGCGATGATTCCGTTTTGTAACGCCGCGACCAATGCTTTTTCATCCACCAATGGTCCGCGCGCTGTGTTTACCAGGCACGCAGTTGGCTTCATCAAGGCCAGTTGCGCGGCGCCGATCAGGTGTGTCGTATCGTCGTTTAACGCGACATGAACCGAGACAAAGTCGCCTTGCGCGAGCACGTCGTCCATTGACGCGTAGGTGATTCCTAAGCGCTCTCTCATCGACTTCACTCAGCCGAGTCCGATTCCAATAGATGATGTTCATGTTGAACGCCTTGGCCCGTTGGACCATGGCGCGGCCAATTCGCCCCATTCCAATCAGCCCCAATGTTGACCCTGTGATATCGGCACCCAGGAATTGTAGCGGTCCCCAACCTTGCCATTGTTTGGTACGAACGTAGCGATCACCTTCGACGACTCGTCGGCCAGCGGCCATCAGCAAGGCCCAGGCCATGTCGGCGGTCGTTTCGGTCAAAACTCCGGGCGTGTTGGTGACAGGGATTCCGCGTTTCGTAGCCGCAGCGACGTCAATGTTGTTGAATCCAACCGCAAAGTTGGCGACGACTTTTAGGTTCGGATTTGCGGCCAGGATTTCGTCGTCGATCGTATCGGTCAATAAGCAAAGCAGACCGTCGACAGCGGTAACACCGTCAATGATTTCTTGCTTGTTCAGAACACGGTCTTCCGCGTTCATGGTCAGGATCGACTGTTCGTGCAAGATCGCCATGCTGTCGGGCGGAAGTTGGCGAGTCAAGAAGATCTTTGGTTTATCGGGCTTCATGGCCAGCATGATAGCGGGCTTGAGTCGATTTGTCCCAAATCGACTGACAGGTTCGCTGTGCGAATTGGGACAAATCACACGACAACGTCTACAATCTTGCGATGGAAGAATTCTTGTCGTTCCTCCCGCTTGCCCTGATTCTATGTTTTGGGATTTTCGTACAAGCGGCTGCCGGTTTTGGTGCCGGGTTATTGGTGGTACCCGCTCTGCTGTGGTTTGGCTATTCGATTCCGGCCGCGCAGTGTTCGCTGCTGGTCGCAACGATTCCACAGAATATTTGGGGTGTCTGGACTCTGCGAGAATCGATCCCCTTTCGCAAAGTGATGGGCTTGGGGCTGGTCCGCATCATGTTCTTGCCGATTGGCATTTGGGGTGTTTGGTCGTTGGAGTCGCTTTCGACCGACACGGTTCGCCAGGTCGTCGGTTTCTTTGTGATGTTGGCGACCGTATCGATCATGGTCGTGCGTCCGGTTCCACGGAAGCGGATCAGCCCGATCTGGGCCGCCTTGGCATTTCCGCTGTCGGGATTCCTGCAGGGGTTGGTTGGGATGGGCGGACCACCGATGGTGTTTTGGATTCAAGCGCACGATTGGGACGGCCGGCAAATGCGCGGGTTCCTGTTCGCGATGTTCTTGTTCAGCATCGTCCCTGCAATCGGCTTACTGTACCTCGTGTTTGGTGATCGAATTGTTCGACCTGGATTGATTACCGCGGCATTGGTTCCCGCCCTGCTTCTGGTGACGCACTTTGGGATGCGGGTCGGCGTTTGGCTTGGCCGTGACCGGCTGCGAACGGTGACGTTGTGGCTGCTGTTCCTGATGGGTCTCAGCGGACTGGCGGCCCCTTGGCTGACCCCCGCTAGCATGTGAGTTGATTGTTTGTGCTGGAATGATCTGGCCTAGCGTACAGGTCTAATGATCGTTCTAGCCTGATTGTAATTCTCCCTCTTTTTCACGTTTTTCAGGGATGCATGAGTGTTTTTGCTTGAATGCTTCCGTATAGAGACGTAGATGGCACCTTGTGGCTATTCAACAGCCGAAAGATTGTGCTGGATTTCACATTCAAATTTTGATTATTTTACGTAACGTCGCTGACCAAACGGCGCCTTAGTTGGTAGAAGCCAACCAATGCCACGCTTGGAGACTCCAAGATGACTACAAAAGAATGCCAGTCACGCGACTCGCGGACGATCGAATGCGTCCTAACGATGTTTCGTGCACACAAGCGCCTTGGCCAATACGTTTCTTCGCTTCAAATCACGATTGATCATGCTGGGATCGTGTTGCGTGGTCACTTGCCATCAGGCGATTTGAAGGCCGATTTGGTTCCAACAATTCGCCAAGCTGGATTTTTGGGCCGAATCATTGACGAAGTCGTCGTTGAAGCCCAAGCAGCCTAGCCCGAAATATTCAGGACGCGGTTCCAGTTCGGAGCTAAGTCCGTCGATTGTTGAACTTTAACCACAACGTGTTTCGGCACAGGTTGCGCAATCAATCCGGAGCCGTCGATAGGCGAGATACTAGGATTGAGCGACTGTCGCTCGACTTTCCGAGTCCAATGCGTTACTCCATGAATGCTCCGGACTACCCGCTGGAAATCGCAACGGGATAGAACGGCGGATGAGAACCAGCCGCTGGCCGCACCCTGCGTTACTTCCGCTCACACGCGAAAACGCTATTTATTGCCGATGATCGATTTTGCGGCGACTCGCGCTGAAATGACGCAACCACTCAGAAAAGTTCCTTCCAGCGCGCGCAACCCGTGCATCCCGCCGCCGCCGAATCCGGCAGCCTCGCCCACCGCGTACAAGCCTTCGATGGGTTGTTGATCGCCGCTATCGGCCCGGGTCAACACACGGCTTTCCAAATCGGTTTGAATTCCGCCCAACGACTTGCGGGACAGGATGTATGTTCGGATGCCGATCAAAGGGCGAGCCTTTGGATCATCGATCGGCTGGAATTTGCAGGTGCGGATCTTGTCGCCTCGATATCGCCGCACATGGGCGATGCGACGAAGCTGGTCGTCATTGTGATACTTTTCTCCACGGCGGATGTTGTCGTCGTACTCTTTGACCCCCTGCTTGACCAGCTCCGCATCCACTCCACCTTCACCCTCCAAGGCATTCATTTTTTCGACCAACTCATCCAGCGAATTCGCGGTGACGAAGTCGGGACAGTTCGCAATCATGTCATCAACTAATGGCTTGTTGCCTCGCAGCAGTGTCACCAAAAATTTCACCAGATGCTTGTCGCGAATCGCCTGGTTGTGCTCCGACCCGGAGATCGCAAACTCCTTTTTGGCGATTCTCATGTTCAGGATCTGCCAGGAATACTTGGGGCCTTCCTGCTGACAGATGCGATCGACCAGAAAGCGTGTATCAAACGCGGTCATCAGTGGAATCGGACCGAAGCGGCGCCCGCGTTGGTCCATCCACAGCGCCGACTTGCAGGGCACAAGACTCAAGCCGTGATCGGGCATCCGCGGTTGGGGAGCCCGAACTCCGGCGGCGTAATTCCATTGTTTGTCCAGGTTAACAACATTGCCGCCGGTCCGCTCGGCAGCGTCGTGCAAGTCGCCGATCGCGTACTGGTGTGATCCATTGAGAATGGTTTCCGGCGGCGTTCCCCACGGCTGATACCAGTTCTGCTTCACTCGTTCGATACTGCCGCCGATTCCCCCAGAAGCCACAACGACGACATCGGCGTGGGCATGTAAAGTCGGCCTTGTCTGTCTCGCGAACCCCGGAAACTCCGACGATTTTGCCACCTGCTGTTTCAATTTCGGTAACACGATGACCAAAGTGCATTTGCAATTTGGAAACGTTCTGATGGTTGCGCAAATGGGCGATCATCTTTTGGGCTAGTGCATACCCGGTGCCCCAAAGCAGATGGAAACGAGGCACCGAATTGCCAGGCGTAAACATTCCCCGCTCGACCCAGTGAACAACAGGAAAGAACGAAATACCGCGGGCCTTGAGCCACAGGTAAGCATGTTCGGTCGTCATGTTGATGAATTGATCGGCCCAGCGGCGACCCCAGACTTCATCGTCGGCAAACTCGGCAAACGAGTACCAATCGCTGCGAGCCAGGTTGAACGCTGTCCCGAATTCCGCCCCGCCGCTGTTCGGGAGTGTCAACAAAGAACATGCCACCAAATGACCAGTTGGCTAAACCACCCAACTCCGCCTCGACGTCGCGGTCCAACAGAATCACGCTGCGACCGGCGTCGAGTAGCTCCAGTGCCGCAACGATGCCGGAGATCCCCCCGCCGACAATCACGACATCGGCTTGATAGTTTGCATCGGTCATCGCTGTTCAGTCCGTTTTAGGGGGCGATTTTGTTCTTGATGGCGCGTGCTACCGGGGTGGGGATGTTGTCTAAAGCACCAAGCATATGAGGCAGCGCTTTTAATTTAAGGCCTTGATATTCACTGGGCACGATTGCGTCAATTAGATGCGGCCCAGGCTCTGAGAAGGCATTCATCAGCGCCGCGCTGAAATCATCGGCTGTGTCAACCGATTCTGCTGGCATGCCCATCCCACTGGCAATCGACACAAAATCGATTGCCGGTTCCGATAGATCTAACTGTGCCTTGGCTTTGGGACCTGCCTTATCAGCGCCGACGCGTTCCAATTCGATGTTCAGAATGGCATAGGAACGGTTGTTGAAGACAATCGCCGTCACGTCGAGTTGTTCTCGTACGATGGTCCATAGGGACTGAATTGTGTACATCGCCGTTCCGTCGCCTACCAGCGCCAACACGGGGCGGTCTGGTGCGGCGACGGCCGCGCCGATCGCCACTGGGAGTCCCTGTCCAATTGCACCACCGGTCAAAGTCAATAGATCGTGCCTGGGCGCACCAGCGGTAAAAGTGGGAAGCTTGACGCCCGAGGTTTGCGCTTCATCGGAAATGATGGCACGATAGGGTAGCAGGGCACCGATCGCCTGACAGACCTTGGCGGCCGTCAGCTTGCCTTTTGGCAGCTGGGGCCGTTCCGCTGGCTGCAATTTTGGTTTGGTGTCGGTTGCATCTACTGCGCCAGCCAATGCCTCCAAGCTGGCCAAGGCATTTCGATCTGGAGCGACTAGCGAGTGGACGGCACAAGTCTCCGGCACCAAGTAACTCTTCTTGTTCGGATAAGCGAAGAACGAGACCGGCGCCTTGGCATCGACCAAAATCAGGTGTTCAAAACCAGCCAATTGAACGGACGCCAATTCAGCCAGGTAAGCGATTCGTTCAACCGCTGGCAGGCCTGCGCCGCGCTGCAGACGTGTTGGAAAGACTTCGCACAGCAACTTGGCGCCTGTTTTCTGCGCGATCCGCGAAGCAGCCTGCAGCCCCGCTTCTCGAAGCACACGCCCACCCAGCAGTATCGCGGTCTTCTTGCCACTTTTCAGCACGTCGGCGATCTGGCCGATTGCCGTGTCCAGTGCCGCGGCCGGCTCTGGTGAAGGCACGACATCGACCGGTTCGGCGCCGTCACTCCACGATACGTCGGCAGGCAGAATCAGCGTCGAAATCTGCGCCGGGGGTCCGTTTGCCACCGAGATCGCTTCGGCCGCATCAGCGGCGAGCTGTTTGGTTTCCGGACAAGTGCGAACCCAAGTGGAGACATTGCGAGCGACCGTTTCGATATCGGATTGGAGCTGAGCGTCGTATTTTGTGTGATAGGTGGCGTGATCGCCAATGATATTGATCATCGGTACCCGCGCTTTGCGAGCATTGTGCAGATTCGCGAGTCCATTGCCCAAGCCGCAGCCCAGGTGCAGCAGCGTTGCGGCCGGCCGGTCAGCCATTCGCGCATACCCATCAGCAGCACCCGTGGCGACACCTTCGAACAACGTCAGCACCGCTCTCATCTCGCTGCCATCCAATGCCGCGACAAAGTGCATCTCAGAGGTGCCCGGGTTCGTAAAGCAGGTATCGACACCCGCGTTGGTCAATGTCTCGATGAGTGCTTTCGCGCCATTTACCATTGCTGTCTCGCCCTTCAAATACTGTTCGCTGAACAAACTGGTTGGAAGCTGATTTAGATTCTAGCATTTCGACCAGGCTAGACGGTCTGAATGCGCTGGATGTTGGCCGCCTGACCTGCCAACTCACAGCATTTCAGATTGGAGCAGACCAGTAGCGTAGCGCGAGCGCGCACAAAAAACCCTTTGTTGCCGAAACAACAAAGGGTTTTTAAAAATCCGGCAATACCTACTTTCACGCTGGTATGCACTATCATCGGCTCACAAAGCTTGACTTCTGTGTTCGGGATGGGAACAGGTAGAACCTTTGCGATATGGTCGCCGGAAAGACACGCCAGTGGGTATTTCACCACTGGCGCGCCGTGTTGTTTGGTAATTGGAATGCTGGTTAGAGCTTTGCTCACTTAAAGAATGAGCGATTCTTTTGAAGCCGTGAATTCTCGACAGGCGGTTTGTGTTTTCCGAATCACGAATGAAACAGCGAACACGAAACCGAGTGCGGGATATCGACGGCCAAACCTTCGCCCGTTAGTACTGGTTAGCTTAATACATTACTGTACTTACACGTCCAGCCTATCAACCTGGTCGTCTTCCAGGGGGCTTTCGTCAAATGACTAACGAATCCTAATCTTGGAGCGGGCTTCACGCTTAGATGCTTTCAGCGTTTATCCGTTCCGTAGTTAGCTATCCAGCCGTGCCGCTAGCGCGACAACTGGTACACCAGAGCTACGTCCAACTAAATCCTCTCGTACTAAAGTTGAACCTCCTCAAGATTCGAACGCCCACGGCAGATAGGGACCGACCTGTCTCACGACGGTCTGAACCCAGCTCACGTACCACTTTCATTGGCGAACAGCCAAACCCTTGGGAGCTTCTACACCCCCAGGATGTGATGAGCCGACATCGAGGTGCCAAACCGCATCGCCGCTGTGGACGCTCGGATGCGATAAGCCTGTTATCCCCGGAGTACCTTTTATCTGATGAGCGATAACCCTTCCATTCGGGATTACCGGATCACTAAGGCCTACTTTCGTACCTGCTCGACTTATGAGTCTCGCAGTCAAGCACACTTCTACCTTTACGCTCTTTGCCTGATTGCCAACCAGGCTGAGTGTACCTTTGCACTCCTCCGTTACTCTTTGGGAGGAGACCGCCCCAGTCAAACTGCCCGACTGACACTGTCCTTTGCCCCGATTCAGGGGATCAAAGTTAGAATTAAAATATGACCAGGCTGGTATTTCAACAACGACTCCCCGGTAGCTAGCGCTACTGGTTCAAAGTCTCCCAGCTATCCTACACAGAACATATCTCAACCCAATATCAGCCTACAGTAAAGGTTCACGGGGTCTTTCCGTCTAACCGCGGGTATGTGGCATCTTCACCACAACTACAATTTCACCGGGTCGGTGGTTGAGACAGTGCTCAAATCGTTACGCCTTTCATGCAGGTCGGAACTTACCCGACAAGGAACTTCGCTACCTTAGGACCCTCATAGTTAGGGCCGCCGTTTACCAGGGCTTCGGTCGCCTGCTTCTCTCCGAAGAGATAACAGTCTTCCTTAACCTACTGGCACCGGGCAGGCGTCAGTCTCTATACATCCACTTGCGTGTTAGCAGAGACCTGTGTTTTTGATAAACAGTCGTTAGAGCCGATTTTCTGTGGCCCTCAGCAGCGTGAACCGCCAAGGGCGCCCCTTATTGCGAACGTACGGGGCCATTTTGCAGAGTTCCTTAACCACCGTTCTCCCGAGCGCCTTAGAATTCTCTTCTCACCTACCTGTGTCAGTTTTAGTACGGTCAGTTGCTTAACCTAGTGACTTTTCTTGGACGTCCTTCCAATGACTTCGAGAACTTAAACGCTCTCGAGCTATGCCTTGATAAACATCGGTATTTTAACCCCGAATCTCTCAGCCTTCGCTACGGACATTTCTATTCGTACCGCTCACTTTCTGGACGCCGTCCTCACATCGGATACACAACCGGCGCAGGAATATTGACCTGCTATCCATCCCCTACGCTTTTCAGCCTCGGGTAAGGGACCGGCTAACCCTGGGCGGAATTACCTTCCCCAGGAAACCTTAGGTTTTCGGCGAACAGGATTCTCACCTGTTTTATCGTTACTCATTCCGGCATAATCACCCGATGACCCCAACACCGCTCGTTACCGTACGGCTCGTATCTGATCATCGGCGCTCTCCTACCACTGTAGAAATAAATCTACAATCCGCTGCTTCGGTGTACCACTTACTCCCGTTCATTATCGGCGCAGAAATGCTCGACTGGTAAGCTGTTACGCACTTTTTAAATGGTGGCTGCTTCTAAGCCAACATCCCAGCTGTCACAGCATTTCAACTTCCTTAGTGACTAAGTGGTCCTTCGGGACCTTAGCAGGCGATCTGGGTTGTTTCCCTCTCGACCCTGGAGCTTATCCCCCAGGGACTGACTGCCGAGATAATCTTTACGGTATTCGGAGTTTGGTTCGGTGAAGTACCCCGGGAAGGGCCCCCATCCGATTCAGTATCTCTACCCCCGTAAAGTAGTGGCTCGACGCTATCCCTCAAGATATTTCGGAGAGAACGAGCTATCTCCTGGTTTGATTACACTTTCAGTCCTCCCCACAAGTCATCCCCTCAGTTTTCAACCTAAGTGGGTTCGGTCCTCCACGCAGTTTAACCCGCGCTTCAACCTGCTCATGGGTAGATCACACAGGTTTCGCGTCTGCAGCATACGACAATTTCGCCCTATTCAGACTCGGTTTCCCTTGGGCTCCGCGCCGGAAGCGCTTAACCAAGCCGCATACCACAACTCGCCGGATCATTATGCAAAAGGCACGCCGTCACACATGGTAAACCATAGTGCTCCGACCGCTTGTAGGCACATGGTTTCAGGTTCACATTCCTCCCCTAGCAGGGGTTCTTCTCATCCTTCACTCACGCTACTGGTACGCTATCGGTCGTTGAAGAGTATTTAGCCTTACGGGATGGTCCCCGTGGATTCAGTCCAGGTTTCACGTGACTGGACCTACTCAGGTGCTCCTACCGTGTGTGTTTATTTTCGTGTACGGGACTGTCACCCTCTGTGGCGATCCTTTCCAGAATCTTCCACTAACAACACACAATCAGATATTGGAGTCCTACAACCCCGCAGAGGAAACCTCCACGGTTTGGGCTCTTCCGATTTCGCTCGCCGCTACTGACGGAATCGATTTTTCTTTCTCTTCCTCTGGTTACTTAGATGTTTCAGTTCACCAGGTTGTTACTAACCTGCCTATGTATTCAGCAGGCAGCAGTTGGGAATCTCGGGATCATTACTTGTTTGTCAACTCCCCCAAGCTTTTCGCAGACTTCCACGCCCTTCTCACTTTCAACGCCAAGACATCCCCCATACGCCCTTAGTAATTTGGCCGCCGAAATCCCGAACTCGGTGTTCAACCGGCAAAAGCCGATCAGCCGCCAACCGATGAGCCTAAACCCACTGACCGGCAACCACCGCGAACATGATTTCGTCGTCAACTACTGATTAACGATATCACATACTGAATGCACCCTCTTTGACAAGCAAACTTGCAAGCAAGCCAACCAGCCAAGAAGAAACAGACAGTTGCACAGAATCCTATCTAGAATTCACACGTTCATTATCGCGACCAATCACCAGTGACGAATCACAGGCAACCAATCACCACAACAAACAACGCTTCTAAAAGAACTTGTAATCGTCACACCGATCAACGTTCATTCTTACCACCAAAGTGAATCGGCCAAACACCGAACAGCATGACGCTCTTATTCAGATGCCAACTACCAAACAACCAAATTGTTAAAAATCAATTCGTCAGTCCTCCAAGGTTCGCTTGGAAAACCGACGGACGCTGGCGAGCAGCCGAGCAATGTCATTTTTGCCTGATCGAAAACAGACGGACATCGCTCGGTTAACCGCAAACGTTTTTCACTGGCACATTTCATGCCAGCGAGGGGCGAAAGATACAGGTGCCTGAATCTTTCGTCAACCGAACCTGAACAAGAATTTCAGAGAATCTTCCAAATGCTTGTCAGCGGGACGGCAAACCCTATTTTTCGCATGTCCAGGCGATTCCATCAAGGAGCCAAAAGCTATTTTGACAGAACTTTTGGACACGAACTGTGTATCGAGGTTCGTCCATTATCCGACCAGCCTTCCCAATTCTCCAAAACCCACTCCCCTGTGGAGGCCGTCCGGTTTTCGAGTCGTTTTACAACAATTATCTGCAATACTCTCCATGGGAGAGTCTAGTAGGTAGATACTAGGGGTTTTGGGCACGGCCCCTCCCCGGCGGTTCAAACCTCCGATTCAGCCAGGGAAATCGAAATCTCCCCGGCTGTGGAATGATCGGCGCGGCGGAAACAAATTCCAAACGATGCCTCGCCGCGATTCTAGCGGCGACCGCGACGGCGTCTGGTGATCAATGCCGGGATCGCTCCAACAGCCAATACGATCGCCAAGTTCGGTTCCGGAACAGCGACACTGCCGACTACGAATCGAAAGGTGGCTGTACTGGACTCGCTGCCGCCTCCAACCAAATTGGCCACCCCAGTCAGTCCGAGATCGTAGATCCCCGCGCGCATAAATCCGTAGAAGTAGTGGTCGTGGTCTCCGACTCCGGTATTCAGAGTCTCTCCGCCAGGGGCAATCCCGTCGGAGGTTTGCCAGTAAGTGGTCGAGCCGCCAAAGGGGTCTGATTGCCAAAGCGCAAAGTTCCCGGGACCTGTGAATTCGGTCAGCGAGATCGTGGAACTTGACACTTCCCCCGGATCCAGCTCTTCGCTGGCGATCCCCAAAAACGGCCTGCCGGAAACATTGTTTTGCGGTAGCGCCCAAATGGAGTCGCCCGGAGCAGCATCCAATTGTGACAGCGGTGAGCCGAGCACGAACAGATTCAGATCGTTGACGCGAACATAAGCCTCGTCGGCCTCATACTCTTCACCCAATGGGTTCGTCACTGCCACACCATCGACAATCGCACCGGTCCCAAAGTGGTAGTGCAACTCAAGCTCTCCGTCATGGTAAGCCAAGCCGATGTCAGCGTGGCCCGCTGAGTATTCGACCGGTGCTGCCGAGACGGACTCCGACAGCGCTGGAGCGATCAGGATCGCCAGGGTGATTGAAATTAGAATTCTCATCCAAAATTCTCCTAAAAGAAAACGAGTTAAGGTTCAAAACGAACCACGAAACAAACAAAAATCGAGCGAAACAGTGTCCGACCCCTGGTTCCGCTCAACATTCAAGGGTTCACCGAGTCACCTCCCGAGGCGCTGCCCAGCGCCCACCAGAGTTGTTGATCCATACTTGTGCTGCGAAAATTGACGCTGCCGTCGGCCATCAAAATGTGAATCCCTCCGGCGTGATAACCGCTGGCTGTCACCAAGTTCATGCCATCGTCTTCGCCACCATAGACATGACAGCTGCGTTGGTTGATTGGCATCACATGCATGTAGGTATTGGCGGCGAACGTCCAACCGCTGATCCAAGCGTGGCCATGACTTTCGCTGTAGGACGCGTCACTTAAAGTGACCCCGTCGCAAAATGCCTGCCACTGACTGAGCGAACGTTTGCCGCCGCCGCCGGCGCAAAAGGACTGCATCGAGACTGGAACGGTTTCGACGACGAACCGTCCACCAAAAGCGCCATCAAATGTGAACAGGTTCGAAATCATCCGTTCGGCGACTGCCGCTGTTTGCGACAATCCATCGCGAATATCGCGGAACCTGATTTGCGGATTCTGCCACCGATCAGGTGATCGGGGATTGTGCAATCCGAAGACGCCGTTTTGGCGAATAATCGGTCCTTCGCCTCGTGGACCGGTTCAACCTGCGCGGCCAGCCAATGTTTCCGGCGTAACTTCCCGGGCGTAGGAGCGTCCAGGGAATATTGGGTCTCGCCGTTGGGATCGGTCGGACACAAATAGGTCGAAACCAAGGTGGCCGCTTCGTCAGCGTTGGCATGAGTAGCTGACAGCGAATAGTCCAAGTAGTCGCCATCAAAATTGTAGTTGCAGTGTGCTGACAGCGACAATTTGAAGTCGATCGCTTCATGCAGCGGACTTTCATCAACCATCGGCAACAACATTGCCAGCCAGCTATAGAAGCCCGACCCGCATCCGCCGCCGTTGTCATCGGGTCCGGTCAACGTTGCCGGGACCATCCCAAACGCGGCGTGATAATTGTGGACGGCGATACCGATTTGCTTCAAGTTGTTCTTGCATTGAAGCTGCCGGGCTGCTTCTCGTGTCGCCTGGACCGCTGGTAGCAGCAACGCCATCAAAATGCCAACAATCGCAATGACCACCAGCAACTCGATCAGTGTGAATGCACCTGTCTGGCGTTGGTTCCGGTGAAGTCGCCAACGCGACCTGCTTGGCTGGCGCAACGTGTGCGGTGGTGAAATCATTGTTCGATCGCAGGTGAGTGGTTATTGTTGAGAAACTTCGCCGTGCCGACGTGCCGAACGAAGGTGGTCGGACCGTTGCCGACACATCGCGCACGACGAAGCGTTAACGTTGAAGGCCTAAGCCTTCGACTATTGCTGCATTGAGACTAAGAAGCGCTGGATCCGATGGCCGCCAAGAAACGCGGCAACACCATTGAGCGCACGGGACCCCAATTGGCTGCGTGCGAATGTTTGGCGTGGTCGCGGAATCCTAACTGGTCAAGATCGGCGGACCACGCGGGTGGGCCCAGGATCGCAGCGGAGAAGTATTCTCGCCATGATCGAGTGAGACCAGCTTTGTGACCAATCGCTGGAAGAAAAGATCAGCGTTGCCGGCGGCTACGAAACCGACGGTGCCAAAGAGAGATTGACAGAGGACGCAGCCGTCATGCTCGGACCCACGCGCATCCTCAGGCGGGTTGCCTGAATCGCCTGCTGTCTTGGCAAGGTGGTGGTGTGAGCAACTACAGGCCGTGCGGCTGACTGCGGTGTCTTGGTCTATCCCATGCGTTGTCGCCAAGTGCAACCAAGCAGGAGCATGGCCAAACGCAACACTAGCGATGAGCAGAGTCAACAGAAGTGGTCGGGACAGGGATGACATTGATGGCTTGCCACAAATGACAAAAAACATGGTCCGACCAAAGACACAATCAGAATGATACGGTGAAGGGTGGATGCTGGTTCGTCAAGACCAGAATATTCGTCAAAGTACTTTGCGCAAAAAAAAACGCCGCAAAGAGCTGCGGCGTTTTCTAGTGGAGGTAGACGGACTTGAACCGACGACCCTCTGCTTGCAAAGCAGATGCTCTCCCAACTGAGCTATACCCCCCAAAAAAAGCGGTTGGCGATTAGCTGTTGGCCGTTAGCAAAAGAACTATTCGCTAACGGCCAACAGCTAATCGCTGCCAATGGGCGTGCCAGAATTCGAATCTGGGACCTCGTCGTTATCAGCGACGCGCTCTAACCAACTGAGCTACACGCCCGTATTAGGCGTCAGGCATCAGTCGTCAGGCGACAGGAAAACACCTGTGTTCCTGAAATCCGATTTCCGGCACCAAATGGGAAGCGGAAAGTTTACGGATCTTCGCTCCGCTGTCAAAGGGAAGTTCGCAGTCGATTTACCAGGTATTGGTATGAAATCTGGAGCCCGCATCGGGGGCCCGGGTTCACTCTAGCAAGTCACTCCGTCGTAAAATCGACGTTTTCACCGTTGAGACAGTCGGGCAAAATAGCTAAAAGCAGCATTGTGACGGGATCCATCGTGGGCCGTCTCCCGCTGGCTGACTCGCAACAAACCACCACACTTCCTAACGGATGACCTTCGCATCATGGATCGTTCCCCACTGAATATCGTCACCACGCTCGTCCTGAGCCTCCTGTGCCAACTACCGCTGTCGGCTGATTCGGTCGAAAAAGCACTGGCCATGCGACCGGTCCAAGTCGATGTGCAATATGAACGAGGTGCCGGACGACGACGTCAAAAATTGCACGCTCGGAAATATCAAAATCAAGGGCTGGCGAGGGTTTGAATTACTCGGGCCCGACGGTGCAACGCTGCGTCGATTCGCCGACACCAACGGTGACAAGAAAATCGACCTGTGGGCCTACTTTCGAATACGGCGTCGAAGTCTATCGCGACATCGATGAAGACTTCGATGGCAAAGCAGACCAATACCGCTGGCTCAATACCGGCGGCACTCGCTGGGGACTGGACGAAGACGAAGATGGACAAATCGACCGCTGGAAACAAATTTCCGCCGAAGAGGTTTCGGCCGAAGTGGTCGCGGCAATTCGAGACAGAGACATTGAACGTTTCATCGCGTTGCTGATCAGCGAAAACGAAATCAAGAGCTTGGGCTTGAACAAATCCAAAGCCCGAGCAGATCTCCGTCAAGGCAGATCGGGCCGCGCGCGACTTTGGCGCCATGGCGAAAAGCCAGAAAACGATCGGAGCCAATGCGAATTGGGTACAGTTCGCTGCCTCACCTCCCGGCCTCGTCCCAACCGGTACCGATGGATCGACCAAGGATGTCGTCGTCTACGAAAATGCCGTCGCGATGTTCGAAGAGGGCGAGCGAGAGTGGTCAGCTGATGGTCGGAACGCTGATTCGCGTTGGTGATGCCTGGCGGATCGTCGAACTTCCCTCACTTGGCAGCGAAGGCGAAGCGATCGCACAGACGACTGGTAACTTCTTTACACCGGGTGGCATTCACTCAGGCAACTCAACTGTCTCAGCCGGCATGGCGACGCAAAAGCTGGTCAATCAGCTAGAACAGGTCGACGAATTGCTGGCCGCGGCTGACAAGAATCAGAGATTGAAAAGCTACACGCACAGCGGGCGGAAACGGTCGAGCAACTGATCGAAGTATCGGAGAACGCTGACGAGCGAGAAACCTGGGTTCGCCAATTGGTGGATACGCTAAGTGTCGCTGCGCAAACCGGCGCTTATCCCGACGGCGCAAAACGACTGAGACAAGTTGCCAAGTAAATTCGCTGCGGATAATGCTGACCTGCGAGCCTATGCAGATTTCCAGGCGATCGGCACCGAATACGTGGTTCGCCAAACGCCGGATGCCGATTTCGCCAAAGTCCAAGACTGGTATTTGGACGCCCTCAATGGATTCGTCGATCGGTATCCTAAAACCAACGAGGCGGCCCAGGCATGGCTGCAATTGGCACTCAGCAAAGAGTTTGAGGACAAAGAGGAAGACGCACTTCGAGTTCTACAAAAAAGTCGCCTTATCCTTCCAGGGAACCCAGTCAGCCGAAAAGGCCGCGGGCGCCGTCAGGCGTTTGGAATCGATCGGCAAACGGGTCGACCTGGAGGGGACGTCCATCGATGGCAAGAAGTTTTCGCTGGCCGCCTATCGGGGCAAACCCGTTGTCCTGCACTACTGGGCAACCTGGTGCGAACCATGCAAACAAGACATGAAGCTACTTCGCCAACTACAGGCCCGCTATCAGAGGTCGGGGCTAAGAATCGTCGGCGTCAACGTCGATCAAACCCGCGAAATGGCGGAAGACTATTTGAACGAAACCAAGTTGCCGTGGACTCAGTTGTTTGAAGATGGCGGGCTGGAATCGAGCCGCCTGGCGACGGCGTTCGGCGTGCAAACGCTGCCCACCATGATGCTGATCGATAAGGACAGTAAAGTGGTACGTCACAATGTCCGCGCGGCCGAATTGGAAGGCGAACTGGACAAAATGTTCACGACCAAGCGCAAATAGTTTTTCCAGTCGGCGTTCAAGCGCGGCTGTGGGAACCTTTCACAGCCGTTGATCCATGCCACGACTGAAGCTGCTGCACCGATCGGTCGCTTTGCATGCGTGTGTGCAGTTGCTGCGGGCGGTACAATGAGCCGATCTGCATGTCGCTCCCGCCGAGGCAAATCAATGCGCTACTGTCGATCGTTCATCTCAACCGTGCTGTTTGTTGTCGCATCATCAGCAGCTTTGGTCGCTGCCGATCTTCCGCCCGAACAGACGCTCTGGCCGGATGGTTTTGATAATTCGATCGTCTACGAACAAGAAGAAGCCGTTCGCAGCGTCAAGGTTCGACCGGCGTCGCCGTCGGGATCAAACCGGGTCTTCAGCTTTGTTTCGAAACCGACTTACACCATCCATCGAGCGGACGACGAAAAGTCGACCGGCGTTGGCTTGGTGATCTGTCCAGGCGGCGGATACCGAGACGTCTGGCTGGATCGGGAAGGACACGACTTGGCATTGGTGCTGCAACAACATGGCATCACATCGCTCGTCTTGAAGTATCGCACCAACTCGGGCACGCGAGCCAGTCGCGCCGATGAGTGGGCAACCTACCTGCCAGCCGTCGAAGCCGATGCTCGGCAAGCGATTCGAATCCTGCGCGACCAATCGGATGAACTAAAACTCGATCCAGCCAAGATTGGTATCGCCGGGTTTTCGGCTGGCGGCAATCTGGCAATTCTTACAACGTTGTTTCAACCCGCAGATCGAAACGCGTCGGGAACTCCCAACTTTGCCGGTCTGTTTTATCCATGGCTGCGCGACGATTACACCGCTGCAATCGAGCAGCACGCCGAGAATATTCCGCCGATATTTATCATGAACGCGGTTGACGACCGCGTGACGCCTGTCGGCAAGTGCGTCGAATTCTACGCGGCGTTGCAAAAAGCGAAAGTAAAAACGGAACTTCACTTCTACAGCCAAGGCGGACACGGATTCGACTTGGGCGCCGACAAGGGAGCGTCGACATCGATGTGGCCAGCCAGCTTCGTCGCGTGGCTCAAAGATCAGGCTTTTATCGAACAATAGTTCAGTAGCTTTCCGAGCGCCCCATTACCGGGAGATATCGTTTTTTTTTGCCAACGACGAACAACGGAAACGAACAACGGAAACGAACAACGACGACGACCGTTACACCGACGGAGGTTGTCAACCAGCGAAATGGGCTGGACAGCTCTAGCGACTTCCAAAGTTCCTATGGGTACATGTGGTGGATTCTCGAAAACGTCAAGGGAGAATCTGATTTCGAAGGCGCCTACAGTGCGACGGAATTCGGAGGCCAGTTCATCACGGTGATTCCGAAACGAAAGCTTGTCAGCGCCCATAAAACGAAGCTAGATGTGCAAACTCAGCTGGGACTGAAAAAGGGTGGCGTTTCGACCAGGCAGTACTGGGAAATCATTCACAAGTTGATCGCAAATCAAGAGGTCGGATTGACCATTCCGCAAAACTTTCGGTTCGGCAAGCACAGCGTCAGTTGCACCGGATGGAATGCGATCTGTCCGCCAAAATTCAGCTCGGTCAACAGTCAACTCGAAATGAACTTCGCTACAAATCAGGACCAAGTCATGAATGATCCGGCCTAGAATCTAACAGGAGACTTCGATGGCCCATGAAATTGACTAAGTTCACTCATTTGGAAACCGATGCTTCCAAACGCCTTGTAGATCGACGAAGTCTGGTTACTTGAGACTGGGCAATTGAGACCGCGTTCAGCTGGATCGCAAGACGACCATTTATGCTGCTTGTTTACGAATTGGCTACGCGATGCTCTTGCTCTTGAAGCTGTCGCCACATGACTTTGCCGGAACCCGACTTCGGAAGTGAATCGACAAATTCAACGATGCGGGGGACTTTGTACGCGGCCATCTTTTTACGTGCCCAGGCTTCGAGTTCTGCGGTCGTCGGTACCGTCGTGCAGTCACCTCGCAGCACGATGAGCGCTTTGACGGTTTCACCCCGATAGGGATCGCGGGTTGAAATGATGCACGCTTCTTGGATGTCCGGATGTTGGAACAGCATCCCCTCGACTTCGGCTGGCCAGACTTTGAATCCACTGGCATTGATCATTCGCTTCAGCCGGTCGGTGATGAAGAAATAGCCCTCTTCGTCAATGCGGCCCAAATCGCCACTACGAAAGAACGACTTGCCGTTGATTTCAATGAACGCCTCTTCGGTGGCTTGCTCGTTGTTCCAGTACCCTTTGAAAACTTGTGGACCGCGAATCACAATCTCGCCAATCTCGCCTTGTGGCACTTCTTGCAACGTCTCAGGATCGATCACTTTCGATTCGGTACCGATCACCGGAATACCCAAACAGGCCCGCTTGGTTCGGTGCGGGGGATTGCTGTGTGACGGCGCGGCGGTTTCGGTTAGTCCATAGCCTTCGCGATAGAACAAGCCGTACTCATCCTCCAATCGCTTGGCAACTGGCGCCGGCATCGCAGCGCCGCCACCGCCAATGTGTCGAAGACTGCTAAGATCGAACTCCGACAAATTCGGACTGCCGAGCAGATCAATGATCATCGTCGGAATATTGATCCAATTCGTCACGCTGTAAGAAGAGATCAAACGACCGGCCAAGTCACGATCCCAGCGAGGCAGAATCACACTGGTCGCGCCGGCAAAGATCGGCGAATGCATCCCATACAGCATGCCGGTGATATGAAACATCGGCGTGACACCAAAGCATTGATCGGCGGCCGTGATGCCATTCCAAATCGCGCCGCCAAATACGTTGTGTCCAATCGTGCGATGGGTGTGCATGCAGCCTTTTGGATGCCCGGTTGTACCGGAGGTATACCCCAACAGGACCAAATTATCGGGGGCACCACAGTACTTCTCTGGTTGCATCCCTGCACTCAAAACTTCGCTCCAAGGAATCGCATAGCTGGGCAATTCAGGATCAGCGTATAACCAACTGGCCCATTGCTCAGGCAAGTCAAAGCCTTGCTCTTGTGGGTCACCCATACAATCGGCATAGCGTGAGACAACAACGGCCCGCAGCCGCTGCGATTCTTCCAAATCCTCTTGGGCGGTAACAAATTCGCTGGCAACATCGGCCGTACAGATCGCGACATTTGCGCCGGAATCATGAATGTAATGCGGCAGTTCGGCCGCGCGGGTCATCGGATTGACAGGCACAACGACGGCCCCGGCACGCAGAATCGCATAGTAGGCGATCACAAACTGTGAACAGTTCTGCATCATCAAGATGACTCGATCGCCATGGGCAACACCCGCCTCGCGCTGCAACCAGCCGCATAAGGCTTCGGCTTGTTGCGTTAGCTGGCGGTACGTTGTTTGGTGCCCCAAAAAAGTCAACGCGGTCTTGTCAGGATAGCGACGAGTAGAAAATTCAAGGTTTTCCCACAGCGTCGTTTCGGCCGCCGGAATCTCGTAGGGAACACCCTGTGGCCAGTGCCGATAGTGCGGCGGTTGCTCCGAAGATTCTGGTGCTGCCATCGGATAGATCCTTGAGACGTTGGAGGTGTTGCACTGCGATGGCGTGTGGCCATCGGGAAGAAAAACGAGGGGAATTGAACAAGATTGTAGAGACGAATGGTCGGTTTGGGCTGGCAGATCGATCCGCCGACGGCACACGCCATCGAGCGCCAAACGTCTCGAACCAAAAAAATGGACAACCTGTCTATATTTTGATTGACAGTGTGTCTATTTTTTCGGATACTGGTCGTATCTGCCGGGAAAATGCTCGATTTCTGGAGGCTTTGCGACTCATGCATGTTCGGTACCTGAAGTATTTGCTTGCGTTGACCCTGCCGCTATTCGTCACGGTCTCGTTCTTGGTCGATGGTTGGTTGACGTTTTTGCCACTGATTTACTTCTTTGTCGTGTTTCCGGCGCTCGAACTAATGATGCGTCCTGATCCTCGCAACCTGAGTGAAGCCGAATCCGAATTGCGAAAGAATGATCGTATCTATGACTACATGCTGTATTTGACGGTACCGATGCAGTGGGGATTCGTGGTCTGGTTCTGGTTCGCGATTTCCCAGCCAGAACTCAGTTGGGTCACGGTCGCTGGACGAATCACGGCGATGGGTTTGATGTGTGGAACGTTCGGCATCAACGTTGCCCACGAGCTTGGCCATCGCGCGACGAAGTACGAGCAGTGGATGTCCAAGACGCTGCTGCTGACGTCGATGTACATGCATTTTTTCATCGAGCACAACCGCGGACATCACCGCAACGTGGCGACACCGGACGACCCGGCAACGGCTCGAAAGAATGAATGGTTGCATCCATTCCTGGTCCGTTCGACGGTCTATAGCTACCTATCGGCTTGGAAAATTGAATTGGCTTCGCTTAAACGCAAGCAGATCAATCCGTTAAGCCTGCAAAACGAAATGCTTCGTTTCTTGATCATTCAGGTCGGTCTACTGATCGGAATTGCTCTACTGTTTTCACCCGCAACAATGATGCAATTCGCTCTGGCCGCCGGGATCGGGATCTTCCTGTTAGAAACGGTCAATTACGTCGAACATTACGGATTGGTGCGCAACGAAATCAGTCCCGGCAAGTACGAGCGGACGATGCCCCACCACAGTTGGAACTCCGACCACGTGTTGGGCCGACTGATGTTGTTCGAACTGAGCCGCCATAGCGATCATCACTTCATTGCATCGAAGAAATATCAAATCTTGGATCACTACGACGATACGCCTCAAATGCCAACCGGCTATCCCGGCATGATCGTCCTGGCCTGTTTCCCACCGCTCTGGTTTTGGGTCATGAACCCTCGAGTTGAACAGTGGCGACAGCAGGTCGATCGGTCCAGCCAGCAAGTTGAAACGCAGACGCTTGGTAAAGGTGTTCCTGCGTGATCGGATCGAAACAAGCGCGAACAAGTGCCGGCAAAAAGCCGGATCAGCTAGCTGTCGATACGGCGACCCGAACACGGACACGCAATCGAATCCTGGACGCGACTAGCCAGCTGCTAACGGCCGGCGAACCTTTGGCGCGGCTAAGCATCAATCGAATCGCCACAACCGCAGGCGTTTCGAGAGCTGCTTTCTATCTGCACTTTAGTTCCAAGCATGATCTGATTGCGAAGCTAGCGCAGCGCGAAACGAATCCACTGATCGAAATGGCCGGGCCGGCTTTGAACGGCGGATTGATCACCCGGGGCGACCTGGTGCAGGTCGCACAGAGTGCGGTCGCTGTTTATCGGACCAATCGCGGTGTGCTGTCGGGGATTCTTGAACTGGCCGAATACGATGACGACACTCGCGAAGCTTGGCGCGAAACCATTTACAGAATTGCGAAATTGTTTCAAGTCGCCATCGCAAATCTACGCCCAGAATTGACCGAAAACCGAACCGCGCAGCTGGCCAAAATGATTGTCTGGAGCGGCGAGCGATTTCTGCATCAAGAAGTGAGCGACTCGCCACCTGATTCTGACGAGGAGAAAGTCTGGGCTCTGGTCGAAATGGCTTGGAAGCTGATGAATGATTGATCAGGAGCTTAGTTGGCAAGTTGAATTTTGGTTGGCAAGTTGAACTTGGCGGCGCCAGAAAAATTCCTTGCGTTTCTCCTCGTTGACAAACGGCAGCGTTCAAGCTGCGTAACCTTGGGGCTGACAAGTTGACAATCGGTGTCTGTACAACTGGCACACCAAGGTCAACTGGAAATCATGACTCATCCGGACAGATCATTAGAATCCGGCAATTTTGTGAGAAGCTAAAACTCTGACAAATGACCTGCCGATGGTGGTTCATACGTGATGTTTCCTCTCAGCATCGCGTCGTCACCTCCAGTCCAAGGGCATTTGTTTTGTTGACCGATCAATTCCAATTTGATACGGCACCGAAATCTTCTGCGCTGAATTTCTTGTCGGGAGTACGTCAGGCCAAGAAGTCCGGTAAAGGGATGTTGAGCATGATCTGGGAGGTCGCCCAACTTCGCCTGGGTCAAGGACAGCTACGTCCGGACGAATACTTCATGTACGAGTTGTACGACGACGCCCGCTACTCAAAAGAAGCCAAACGGACGTTTTTAAGCGAACAGGGCAAGCAGTTGGAAAGCCCCTGGGGAATTGTCGCCAAAGACAAGCCGCTGATGACCGCAATGCTACAGGGACTCGGGCTGCCTGTTCCAGAAACGCAAGCGATCATGCATAGCACTCGTACGTTTGCCAACGCCATGCCACTGCGAAACCGTGCAGCCTTCTGCCGGTTTTTGCGGGAGCAAGCGGACTATCCGATTTTTGGCAAACCGTTTGACACGGCAGGTAGCGTGGGGACTGCGAAAATCAACGGCTACGACAGCCATCGAGACGCCGTGATTTTGGGCGAGAAGTTGATTCCAGTCGAAGGCTTTGCCGAAATGGTCGAAGGGCTTGGTCGTGCTTACATCTTCCAAACCCTAATGTTGCCGCACCCTGAAATCGCCAAGATCATCGGACCCAGCGTTAGCTCGGTGCGCATGTTTGTCTTCAGTGACGAAACTGGCTGCGACGTTTTCCGAGCCGCCTGGAAGATCCCCGCATCGGCCAATGCCGCCGACAATTTCTGGCGAATCGGCAACATGCTAGCCGGCATCGATGGTGAAACCGGACGCATCGTGAAAACCATGCAGCGAACAGCCGGTGGCCTGGAGCCAATCGACGCCCATCCGGCGACCGGAGTTAGCTTCACCGATCTGGTCTTTCCACAGTGGGATGAAATGAAGGCAACCGTGTTGGCTGCGGCTATCAACCTGCCCGGCTGTTGCTTCCAGGGATGGGACGTCGCCCTGACCGATCGCGGTCCAGTCTTAGTCGAACTGGAAGGCGACGGTGGCAACCCGATTATGGAACAGCTCTGTTTCGAAAGCGGACTTTTGAACGATCGATACCGGCGGATCGTCGAGAACGCGAAAGCCGCGGAACAGAACGAGCGAAGACGCAATATCGCGATCAGCCAGACCGACTTGAAAAAGAACATTGCTGGTCTGGCGATTCCGCTGATCCCAACCGATTCGTCGGTAGAGTCCGCATCGGTAACCAAACCCGAAGTTATCTACTCACCAACTGATGCGGCCTAGGGCTGGAAAGCAACTGACAGAAAAAATGCTGCCATACGGATTAGAAAAATCGTACGGGAAACTGATCGTATCGGGATGCGATCAGCGATTGATCCCTCGAGCCAATGGGCTCAATCCATATGGTGCAAGCGTATTGCCGCGTCGCGCTGGGCTCGGGTCATGCAGTTGTTCGTCACCCTCCGAGCGGGCCACCCGTGCGGCTCGCCAGGCACTCGACTGCGCTGCGCCGTTCCGCAAATCTTGAGAATACGATTTCCCAGCTCCAAGCACGCGTCCGGACAACACTTCGTAGAACGCTGCACCTAACAGCGGACGTTAACATCGCGTTGACACCATCGGGAACAGACCTAGAAATGCTGTCTGTCGCGATTGCCTCGCGTGGTGATGACCGGCCAATCATCAATATCGTTGTCGGCCCAGATGAAATTGGTAGCGGAACCTGCGCCGCGGCGGCCGCACTTCATTACAACCCGCGGTTGCCGCGTGGTGGCGAGGCTGTCGTCGGCAGACCTGTCAACGAAGCGCTCGCGTCACAAGTCACGGTTGAAAAGATCGACATTCGCAATCCGCGCGGCGAACCATTGTCGGCCATGGAAATCGATGCTGCGGTGACGGATTCCGTCGTTGCTGCTGCTTCGCAAGACGCTGGCGCTGCATTGTCCACCTAGTCGCACACAGCAAGACCGGCGTGCATGCGCCAACACTTGGATTGCTGGATCGCCTAACTAGAACCATGAAAGACGATGTGGTCGGCATCGTCGACGCGGCTCAAGGCCGACTGGCCCCGCAGGCCTACGCTTCGGCGTGCAGCGCGGACTGATGGTTTCGTTTACGGGATCCAAGTTTTTCGGCGGCCCGCCGTTCGCTGGTGCCCTATTGGTGCCCCGATCATTGAGTCCAGCCGATACAGGCTTGCAAAGCTTGCCAGCTGGTTTCGAGGATTACTATGGTGATCGTGATCTTCCGAATTCATGGTTCCCGGTGCGAGCCGCTGAACGAGATTGGCTGAACGCTGGATCGCTGCTGCGATGGGTCGCCTGCGCAGCCGAAATGGAAGCCTATTTCGCGATCGATCGCCGGGTGCGAGAACTGATCGCCGGCACGTTTGCCAGCGCGATCATCGAATACTTTACGAAATTGCCAAATGTTCGTCTGTGAAACCCTTCGTGGGTGACGAGAATCAGACGCTTCCAGAAATCGTGAAATCGCCAACGGTCTTTGCGATCGAGCTGACAGATTCCACGGGTGCACCGTTGGGCTATGACGGACTAAAGGCGATGCATCATCAGCTGAACATCGGCGCGGCTGGAACTCGCTTTCATCTCGGTCAACCAGTGAGAATCAGCCAAGACCGCTCGGGTGATCCGAATCGCCCTTGGCGGACCCCTGGTCATCGACTTTGCAACGGACCGATCCAAAGGAAGTCGCCTGCGCGATCGTCTGAATGCTCTGCGACAGATGGTCGGGGTCTTGGGTCAGCAAATCCAGACCTTGGCCGAGTCGCCGAGCGTACTGCAAGAGAGCTAGGTCATGGACTCGTTTCACGCTCGAATCTCTCCAGCCGAAGCGCAGTCCATTTGGCAGGCGGTCCAACACGGTGGTTACCTGAACCCGCCACATCGATCCGTAGTCGTGCACGACCTCGATCGTTTACGGGCCCGACTGTCGAAACTTCATGCCGCGTTTCCGCCAACAACTTTGCACGCGATCGCGATCAAGGCGAACCCGGTTGTCGAAATCCTGCGAGTTTGTGTTGAATCGGGCGCGGCTTGGAAGCAGCAAGTATCGAAGAAGTTTACCTGGCGATCAGTGCTGGTTGCCCGCCGGAACGAATCATCTTTGACTCGCCCGCCAAAACAGTCAGTGAGATCGAGGAGTGCTTGGAACGCTGCATTCATTTGAACGCAGACAACACATCCGAGCTGAACAGAATCGATTCAGCAATCTGTAAACGTCCAACCACATCGACGATCGGACTAAGAATCAACCCGGAAGTCGGCGCCGGCACAATTTCGACGACGAGTGTCGGCAGCGTTGGTTCAAAATTTGGCCTGTCGATCTCACGCGATCGGCAGGCGATCATCGATGCTTTTGACCAGTTTCCGTGGCTGGTCGGACTGCACGTACATGTCGGATCCCAAGGGTGTGGGTTGGACCTGCTATGCGATGCGGCGTTGCGAGTCCAAACGCTGCGTGAAGAAATAGAAACCAATACCGGCCGGCAGATTTCGATCGTTGACATCGGCGGCGGATTGCCTGCCGCGTACCAGGAAACCGATCAACCACCAACGCCCGAGCAGTACGCCCAGCTACTTGGATCTCATGTTCCAGGTTTGATGCAGGGTGACGTGCGGCTGATCACCGAATTCGGCCGAGCCGTTCAAGCCGGCTGCGGAATCGCCTTGAGCCGTGTGGAATACGTACGCGAACTGAGTGATCGTCACAACATGGCTGTGATTCACTTGGGCGCTGATTTCCTGCTTCGCCCTGTCTATCGACCGGAGGACTGGAAACACGATTTTTTGTTGTTCGACAAACAGGGTCAATTGAAAGCCACATCGTCCGAAAGTGTGACTATCGCGGGTCCACTTTGCTTTGCCGGTGACATCTTGTCTCCAGAAATCACGATGCCGCGCCCGGAACCCGGCGACTGGATCGCCATCCGCGACTGCGGTGCCTACACGCTTGGCATGTGGTCACGACATTGCAGCCGCGGCATCCCGAGTGTCATTGGATATGAAGATGGCAAATCGCGCCTGCTGCGGCAACCAGAAACGCCCAAAGACGTCGCTCGCTTTTGGAGTTGCCAGCCGCAGGCCAATTACTCGCGGTGCTGTGAGGACCATGGCCGACAACTTATTGGCTTCGATATCGCTTCGATCATACAGCGCCGGTCGCAACTCTTCCTTCGCGAACATCCGGGTTTGGTCGGTGTAGTGTTCCGACGTTGGATCACCGGATTGACTGTAAGACAGTAGTCCTTCGGCATGCGGTCCGTCGTCCGTAAAGTTAACACACAACAGAAAACTCGTTCCGTGGACGACGGGATAGCCTTTGTCGGTTAAGAACCGACTGCCATCGATCTTGGTCGCATCGAGACTGTACCCACGCCAATCACCGCTACCAAATTGCATCATGTTGGCAACGCCTTCGTAGCTGTGTCCGCCATGAACAGCGATTCCCGTGCCCGACCGGTAGGCAATTTGCGCGTCGGCCAGGGTGCAGTCGAGCGACAGCCCGGCTTTTCCAAGCACTTTCACCGCGTTGGCGAGGTTCTTCATCGCAACGTCTTTGTCAGCCAGGTCGCGAGGCGTATTGATCGGATCCTTCGGATCGAATGGAACCGCAAACAATTTACCCTTGCTTGATGTTTCCGCGTAGTTGTATCCGGTCAGCCATTCGCGAAACAGCACGCGCCCGGACTATCGATATCCAGTTGCCCGTTGTAGTTCGCGATAACCTGGACCGCTTTTGAAATATCGACCTCTTCGCCATCAATCTCGACCACGTTGGTTCCTTCGCAAGCGGCCACCAATTGGTCACGCAACAACTCCGCCGACAAGGAGCGATTAGAAAAGAGAGCATCCTGCATTTCTTGAAGCGAAAACTTGCCGTCGGCACCCGATGGTCCCTCTGGACTGTCGTCACGCAACGTCAATGCGTTGACGCGAGTTCGAATGCTTCGCGGCGTACCGACGGGCCCATAAAGTGGCGAGTAGCCCGATAACGGAGCGTCCGGGTTCGTCAGCCAATAGCTGTCGTTGGAATTGAATACAAAATCGCTGCGGTCCAGCAGCGGACGTTTTTCGAATGGCACGACGCCGGCGATTTTGGTGCTTGGATCGGCTTCCCATTCCCACCGACTGTCACTGCCGTCGGCTAGCAACATCTGCGTCCGACCATAGACCACCTTGGTCATGAAGTCGGACTTCATTCTCTGCTGCCAAAGCTCAATTGCTTCGTCACTGAAGTTCCCGACTGTCGAGTTGTCCATATAGACGGCGCGACCATCACTGCTGGTGGCAATGGTGTTGACCCAGGGCATTGCACTCCATTTGCGATGGGCATCAATGAATTCGTCCATGTTCTTGGCGACACTCATATCCATCCATTGCGATAGTGCGAAGTAGTTTTCCAAATTGGCAGCGCGCATCGCGTAGGCGTTCTTCTCGTTCCAATCCAGTCCTGGCATGACGACAATTGGACCGTAGTGACTGAACCACACCGTGTGCTCTTGAGTAGTGGTTGTGCCGTCGCCCAAATTGATCGGCACGGAAACGGTGCGTGCCTCCATCTTGCGCGGTTCGCCGTCGTACAGATAACTGGTTGGATCGCCTGGAACCAACTGCAGGCGGTAGGGAACCAGTCGCTTGCTATTCGAAACGGTATGTGTCCAGGCGACATGCTGATTGAATCCAATGGTCACGCCGGGAATGCCGATCAACCCCGCGCCATAGACATCCAGTTCGCCTGGGATCACCAAGTGTTTTTCCCAAAATCGATTGGTACCATTCCATGGAAAGTGCGGATTTGCCAACAACATCCCGCGACCGTTTTCCGTTCGATCCTTGCCGATCGCCCAACCATTGGACCCGAGGTCATTGGTCACCAAGTTGGCGGCTGCATCGGCGAGTAACTCGGCGCCACGGTGATTGTCGCGGCAGCGTCCTTCTTGGTCGGTGGCTGCGCCGCCGCAATCATCGCCGCCGTTCTGGGCAGTGTTTGAGTGGCCGTTAGCATGCGGCACAATATGTTGACCGCGGTAATCTGTTCAACAAAGTCGCCTCCGCGGCACCAAGAAGTGATTTCAGCTTCTTTTAAGTATCGGTTGAATCCAGCAGCGTAGCCTTGCAGCCAATCCTGGACTTTTGCCGGCAATGTATCAAACAACTGGACTGACTTTTCCGGGAAGCCAAGCGCACGATGAACGATGTCGCCGATCACATTGGCATCTTTTTCACCAGGGCCAAAATAACGAGCTTGCTCACCTTTGGATGTAATGATCGCATCGGCGATGTTGCAAACATGATCTTGTGCCGCAACATACCCCTCGCCGTAACCAAGGCTGCCATAGTCATTCGCCGTGATGTGCGGAATCCCGTAGGTTGTTCGTACAACCTCCACTTGATATTCTGCTGCCGTCAGCTGTGTCCGATTACCCAAACACGTGCAAGCTACAAGCGCAACAACCCATCGGAAAAACGTTGGTGTTGAATGGACGGTCAGCGTCATCGTGAGATTCCTCGATTCGATCAGAACAGTGATTTGGTCAATAACCCAACTTGTTTAACATATTGTGGCTCGGGCAGTTGCCAACTGCGAAAAGAATTCCGTCCCGAAGCGACAAACGGGTCAATGTCGAGTCTTTTGACTTACGGCTTCCGAATCTTCAATCTCCAGCAGACGTTTCGGAGCCAGATCTTCGATCACGTAACCGTGCGGATAAGTACGATCGCCGCTTGGCCAGTCTGGCTCTCGGCCGCGGTGAATGAGTCGTTTCAAAAGCGACCGTGTTTTCAAGGCCAACATCACCGTTCGATCGGTGAAGACTGATGAACTTTTCATACCGACCGCAGCCCGTGTGCGAGCATCAAGCAGCGATGCCGCGACTGGTTCGACAAATCTGCCCAGTATTCGCGGAAGCCAAGCTTTGACGATATTGACCGTGCCCTGGGCCACAGATTGGTTGGCGTCGTCGAAGGCAAAATGGTTGTCTACATAGGCCCAACTTTCGGCTTCCATTTGGTCCAGCGAATTTGGAAGTGACTGCAACCCCATTCGCTGACCAATGTGGTGCCAAAACAAGAACAGCGACCGCTTCTCCTTGTCGCAAAATTTTCGCCATCCAAATCGCTCAATCCAGCTGATTGGATCGATCACGAAAGTGGAGAGGACAAACAAGTAGTCTTCGTTGCTGATGGGAAAATGTGAATGAGTCTTATTCATTCGCGTGATGGCCCGCCGGCCAACCTCGCTGTCGTATCCGTAACGCAAGATCGACAGCAACAAGAGTGTTGTATCGTCGTAACGCTTTTGACCGTTGTTTTCAAACTCGCCGGTCCGGTGCAACAAACGTCCGATCGAAGGAGCAGCGAATGTGCGAAACAGTGCAAGTTCGAGCGACCGGGTGATGTCCCACATGAAACCATCGCAAATCGTCAAGTAAACGATTCGGCAATGATCCGTCTCCGGATCCAGTTTTTCAATCTCCGCCAAGCAATTTAGCTTCATCACTTATTCCGATTGCTGGGTTTCGTGAACTCCAATCGAAACGCTACTCGGAACGCATTGCAGCCACGCGTGGCAACGATTTTATCGATGCCGTTCGAGTCCACACGAGCCGAAATCCGCCACTTGTGCAAGATCGATCAGTTCAACGGTTGAACGCGCCGATCGCGACATCCAAAATATAATGTGGGATGGCGATCCAGGTCACGTCTCGTGATCGGGCGACGACGCTGAATATTGCAGCGGCCAGACAACTGTTGAAGACAAAGAAAGTCACCAGTTCTATTGTCGTTCGCCCACCTTCGATCCCACTGGGAACGTGCGCTAGCACAAACAGCATGCTTGGGATCGCGACGGCCGATGCGGTTCCGATCGCCCAGCGTAATCGAACAAAGAGGAACGCGGCTGGACAGGATGAAGATTCAATCCTGTGAATCATGTTCATCCTGTCCAAAATTTCCTCCCTAAGCCGGTGCAACGAATTCCGGATATTCACCTAAGAGTCGCTGACTTTTGGAAGTTCAAAAGGCTTTCGATAGGTCTTCGCCAGCATCTCGTTCGCCTTGTCGTTGTTGACAAACGTTTCCGATTTCGGATCAAAATCTAATCGACCTCCCGATCGAAAAGCGATCTCGCCTAGGTGCACCAAGCCGCAAGAGCGATGAGCCGTTTCAGCGTTGGCTTTCGTTTGCAGATTTCTGGTTCGGACGGCGTTTAGAAACTCTGTCATGTGTTCGTCGTAGCCGGTCTGCCCGCGAACATCTCCCTTCGGTGGGGCCTGGTTTCGATTTTGGTCCCAGAAAGATGCTAAAAGCGCCGCGACGGGAAAAGATCATGTAGCCCTTGGTACCGTAAAACACATTGCCATTGTCGAAGCCGTGCATACCGTATGCGGTAAAGGGATAGTTCTCGTAAACCATCAGCCGGCCGTCGGGGAATTCCCAAGTCACATTCATGTTGTCGGGATATTCGCTGGCGTGACCATGCAGCGACATCCGACTACCTCGCGCGGTGATCTGTTTGGGGCACGAATCGATCCCCAGTCCCCAGGCGGCCATATCGATGTCGTGAATTCCGTCGTCGCCAATTTCGCCATTTCCGTAATCGCGAAACATTCGCCAAGTGACATGGAATCGATGTTCGTTGAAGGGGCGTGCCGGCGCCGGCCCCAACCAGCGGTCGTAGTCGACTCCTGTTGGTGGATCGGTATCGGGAACCGGCTTGACGACGTCGCGGGTTTCAGCCGTCCAGGCCCGGGCGACTTTGATGTCACCGATGATTCCGTCCGCCAACAGCTTGGCAGCCTTGTCCGTGACCGGACTGCTGCGCATTTGACTTCCCTGCTGAACGACTCGCTGATACTTCTTGGCGGCCTGGATAATCGCGTGGCCCTCAGAGTAAACATGTGAGATCGGCTTTTCGATATAGACGTCTTTGCCGGCTTGCATGGCGGCGATCGCGATGGGGGCGTGCCAATGATGCGGCGTCGCGATGATCACGGCATCGACGTACCCATCCTCGATCACATCTTCGTAGCGCGCGGTTCGACGTGGATCCGATCGCCCGATGTTTTTGGAGATACGTTCGATCTGAGTCGGATCAACGTCGCACAGCCAGGCAATCGATACATTGTCGCCGCGACGGGCCAGTCCGCGGAGGTGGTGATTCATGATCCCGCCGCATCCGATGATGCCCAGGTTTAGCTTGTCGCGAGATTCATCGGCCCAAAGAGGCCGAACCACCGCCGCAGCGGCCAAAATCGACGATGCGCTGCCTGTGGACTTTAAGAACTGACGTTGACCGCGATTCATCGTACACCTCGATACAAAAGGCAAGGATCGAAATCGACAGCATACACACTCTTGAGTTGACCTGGGGACAGGTCGCCCTAAGTCGCAGCAGGCTCTTTGCGCAGTTGGATCCATTCGGTGTGAAATGTTCCTTCTTTGTCCACTCGCTGGTAAGTGTGGGCGCCGAAGTAGTCGCGTTGGGCTTGCAACAGGTTCGCAGGCAAGCGTGCCAGTCGGTAGCCGTCGTAGTAACACAATGCCGTGCTGAATGCCGGCACCGGGAATACCCAGCATGGACGCTGCGGCCACTACGGCCCGCCATGATTCCTGAGCATTTTCTACCGCTTGCTCGAAGAACGGCGTCAGCAGCAGGTTCTCCAAGTTTGCATCTTTGTCGAATGCTTCCTTGATGCGATCGAAGAATTGAGCGCGGATGATGCATCCGCCGCGCCACAGCAACGCGCACTGGCCGTAGTCCAAATTCCAATCATGCTCGGCAGCAGCCGCTTGCAGCTGCACGAAACCCTGTGCGTAGCTGACGATTTTGGAAGCGTACAAAGCCTGGCGGACCGCTTCGACGAACGCGTCGCGGTCGCCAATCAGTTCCTTGGCGATCGCGGTCATCTTTGGATTCGATGATGCGGATGGACCATTCAGTTTCTCACTGGCTCGAACACGAGCTTCCTTTTGTGCCGACAAACCGCGAGCGAAGACAGCGGTCGTGACCAGCGTGCTGGGAACGCCCAAATCGAGCGCCAGTTGGCTCATCCATTTTCCAGTGCCCTTGGCGCCCGCCACATCCAAAATTTTGTCGACCAGATAATCGTCGCCGCCTTGATCATCTTTCACGCTGAAGATGTCGCGAGTGATCTCGATCAGGTAGCTCTGCAGGTCTCCTTGATTCCATGTTTCAAAAACGTCGTACAGTTCGTCATTGTTCAAACCGCCAAGTTCGTGCAGCAACTGGTAGGCTTCGCAGATCAACTGCATGTCGCCGTATTCGATGCCGTTATGGACCATCTTGACGTAGTGACCGGCGCCTCGTTCGCCGACCCATTCGCAGCAGGGTATGTCGTTGTTGGGACCAACCTTGGCCGAAATCGCTTGGAACATCTCTTTGACTTCGGGCCAGGCGGCGGGCTGCCTCCCGGCATCAGGCTTGGTCCTTTTAACGCACCCTCTTCACCGCCCGACACTCCGCAGCCCACGAACAGCAAGCCCGCGTCTTCGACCTTTCTTGGTTCGGCGTTCGGTATCGATGTAGTGGGTGTTGCCGCCATCGATGATGATGTCACCAGGTTCGCATAGCGGGATCAGTTGGTCGATGATCGCGTCGACTGCGGGGCCAGCTTTGACCAGCATCATCAGCTTGCGGGGTCGCTTGACCGCTTTGACGAAATCTTCAATCGAGTGCGTGCCGACGAAATTCTTGCCGGCGGCACGTCCCTGAATCAGTTCGTCGACCTTCTCGGTGGTTCGGTTGTAAACGGCAACCTTGTATCCCCGGCTTTCCACATTCAGGGCCAAATTCTCGCCCATTACTGCCAATCCAATCAATCCAAAATCGCAGTCACCGCTCATTCGATATTTCCAAGTCTTTGTGAAGGTAAGTCGGGAAAACAGGGCAATTTTAGGCTCTAGAAGCAAAACCGAAAGCCCTCGATTTTCACCACTACCGCCGGAATCCAGTCAAGCCATCAGACATGCCAATGGCGATCCGGCCCTGTGGCTGGCACCCCTCGCTATTTTGGCTGATATGATCGATAGATTCGCTCCAGACGGACCGGGACTGACCAGCCCGGGTTGTCGTTTCCCAAGTCCCCAAACCGATTTGTTGAATACACCGGCTGTGGTGACTATGTTCAAAGAGGGAAACTGCGGGGAATTTGCCTCCGCGGCTACTCATTCAGTACACGCCCTTTCCTTCGCCAAATCCGGCCGATCATGACTAACACCAATCGCATTTGCCTTATCGCCCTTGCGTTCGCTTTTGCAATCGGCATCACCTCCTTGGGCAGCACGTCCAATCTGTCTGCCCAGGTCCTTGTCGCTAATCCGATTGCCGGTATCGATGTTGACGCGACAGGTGTTCTACGAGTCAAACAATTTGATCCGCGACTGGCACAGCAACGACTTGCCGCGGCGAAAGCAAAGGGCGATGCCGATTTGATGCGGACCAGTGAGCTTCGCAAAGTCTCCCTAAACCGCTTAGAAGCAGCCATTGGAAAGCAATTAGCAACTGGCGAGTTGACTGACGAAGTAAAAGGGCTGGCCGGTTTGACCGCTGTGCAATACGTCTTCTACTACCCCGAATCAAAAGACATCGTGATTGCTGGTCCAGCCGAAGGATTTTTTGCTGACCCGACGGATCGGCTGGTCGGAATGCAAACGGGTAAACCGGTCGTCTTGTTGGAAGACTTGGTAACGGCGCTGCGTGCTTACGCACCTGGCCAAAAACCGACGTCAGTCATCAGTGTCTCGATCGATCCAACCCAAGAAGGTTTGCAACGGATGAACCAGTTCTTGACCTCGGTTAGGGGTCGAGTTCGCCCTGCTGACGCGCAGCGGTTGGCCAATGGACTCAAGCAAAACCTTGGTTTGCAAACGGTCACGTTTAAAGGTATCCCCAATGCTACACACTTTGCCCGCGTGCTGGTTGAAGCCGATTATCGAATGAAACTGGTTGGCATCGGCCTGGAAGAATTGCCAATCAAAGTCAAGAGCTATGTCGCACGAGCGAATCCACGAAGTGTTGCCGCCAACGCCATGGAACGATGGTACTTTCAACCCAACTACGACGGGATTGCCGTCAGCGACGATGGCTTGGCGATGAAGATCAAGGAACGAGGCGTCCAACTGGTCGGAGCCAACGAGCGAGTCGCTCGCGGCGGCCAACGTGAGGTCAGCGGCAAAGTGAACAAGGCAAGCCAAGCGTTCTGCCGCGACTTTACCGATAAGTTTCCAGAGATCGCCAAACGCGTCCGGATCTATGGTGAACTTCGCCAATTGATCGATGTTGCGATTGCCGCAGCCTACATTCAACAACAAGATTTCTATGGTCAAGCCGATTGGCAAATGGAAACCCTGATGGATGAATCACAACTGTCGGTTGAAACCTATACGGTTCCCGAAAACGTCGAGACAGCTGTCAATGCGATCTGGAGAGGCAGTACGTTGATGACACCGTTGGGTGGTGGAGTTCACATGCGACCCCAGAGGGCTTTGTCAAAAGAACATGTGGTCACCGACGATGGTGCGAACAATCTGGTAAAACAGTCGGCGGGCCCATCGAACCTAGCCGAAGGCCAATGGTGGTGGGACTGATTCTCAGGTTCTTGAGCAAGTCACCCAACCCTCTTTAATCACTTCATGATCGCTGAATCGGATGGAAGCCGCTGGCGATACGGCATGTTGGTCGTGGCAGTCCTCTGCCAACTCGCGACCGTGGCAATCACTTGGAATCTGTGGCAGGTTCGCAATGACCCGGTGAATCTACCGATTCACTCCGGCCTTCCCTCCGTTTCGTTTGGATGGGCGATGGTGACATCGCTTGTCGTTGCGGTACTGATCCCAAAGATCGGTGTTCCCCTGCATTGGATCACACTGGTTGCTGCCTGCGCGGCGGATCAGTTCCGTTTGGAGCCACAGTTTTTTGGGCTCGCCCTACTGATGCTGGCCTATTTTGGCGACGTTGGTCTGCGCAGTTAGCCGTTGGTATCTGGTGGCGATGTGGATTTGGACGGGCATTCACAAGCTCCTATCGCCTGAATGGATGGGTCATATTTCCTGGGGCATCCTCGACCGGGCAGGCTTACCGGCCGACAGCCTGTACTTGGTCTTTGCTGGCGTCGTTGCGGTAACAGAACTGAGCTTAGGATTGCTGGCCTGCTTCCGCCCGCGCTGGGCGGCCAAGCTATGCTTGGTTGTTCATGTCGGCATCGTCATTCTTTTGTCACCATTATTTACGGGCATGAATTACAGCGTGGTTCCCTGGAATCTCGGAATCGCAATTGTTGGCTACTGGATCCTGGTCCAAGTTGACCAAACGCAATCGGAAAGCGATTGGCATCTGCCGTTTTGGGAAAAAGCAACTTTCGCGTTGTTGATGTTGGTTCCGCTGGGATTCTATGTTGGCTGGGTTGACCGCTGTTTTTGCCACGTGATGTATTCGGGGAACCTGCCGCGTGGCTTGATCACAACCCAGGATGGCCCGGTGGAAATCGACACCTATCCCGAACTCGGTGTTCCCTTTCCACATGAGCGAAGATTGTTTCGACAGTACTTTGCCCGCACAGCGAAGCATGGCGACAAACTGCACATTGCCGATCCGCGCGGCTTGCTGCCGGACCAATATTTTGTGATGCGTCAGTCCGGTCCTTGGGCGATCAGCGCCGACGTATTCTTCTCTGACGTCATTTCAGAATCTTCACGCCGGAAGAACAACGAAGTATACGGGGTCGGGATCGACGACAAGCGAAGTCTGTTTGCATTTTCACAAGCCGGTGTCAGAATGCTGAGAAAGACCGGGGATTCGATGGTCTATGCCATTGCTTTTACACCTGAGAACTTTGACCGTCGGTTGTTGCCCTTCTTGAAGGACCTACCCAATTTGCAGCAGATTCAATTGTCCGGCACTGACATTCAAGACCATGACTTGAGCAAGCTGAAAACGTTACGCCTACTGACGGGTTTGGGTCTGAACCACACCCGTATCACGGACGAAGGGCTGAACCAATTGTCAGACCTACCCTATCTTCGGTACGTGGAATCGGAAGGAACGAAGATTACGAAATACGGCGAACAATGAATCGTGCACCGCCGTCGTTTAACGGTTAGATCCGCGCGACTTTGTGTCCACCTCGACTCTGTGTCTATCTGTCTATCTCGACTTTGGCTCCAGCACATCTGGATAGCCGCAATGGGAACTTGACAAGCTGTAAGGAATCGACCCCAACGGGATCCATCGAACGACTTTTTCAGGTCCACCCACGAATCGATGCGTATGATAGTTGTTTGTGTAGTGCCCGTCTTCGTCCCTGTATGTTGTCCAGATGAGTCATCTTGATTCTGACCAGCCGATTCGTCTCTCCAATGGTGAATGTCGTTTGGTCATTGTCCAGGATCAGCTGCAAACCTGTCCATACTTGGAGGAGACTACCGCTCGAATGCCGCTACGACTGCCGGTTGGAACGGTGACGCCCGAGGTCACCGATCATTTGTTGGCGTCCGGCTATCGTCGCAGTGGTGATTTCGTCTATCGAACACAGTGTCCCGCTTGCAATGAATGCAAACCTACGCGTGTCGACGTGACCAAGTTTCGGTTCACAAAATCGATGAATCGAGTGTTGAAACGGGGCGACCGAGATTTGCATTCCCAATGGGGACCGCCACAAGTTGACCCGCAGCGCGTCCGGCTGTTCAATCAACACCGGTTAGCCAGAGACCTGGGCGACGGGAGCCCAGTTGATGCTGATTCTTATCGATCGTTTCTTGGCGACAGCTGCTGTAACACCTTAGAACTTTCAATCTCGTTGCGCGGCGTTCTGGTCGCCGTTGCCATCATGGACGTGGGCGAACAGAGCACGTCGGCGGTTTACACCCACTTTGATCCCCTGGCCAGCCGCTATAGTTTGGGGACCTATGCGGTGCTAAAGCAAATCAGCTGGGCGATTGCGACTGGCCGTCAGTACGTTTACCTGGGCATGTACGTTGCCGACAATCATCACCTGAACTACAAAGCTAGGTATTTGCCGCAACAGCGACTGCACGACGGCGAATGGATCGATTTCGATACCTAGCTTCGATAGTTGGCTTGCTGTAGCGTTTCGAAACATGCCCATGTTGCGTTTTGCGGCAGCGACTTGCTCAGGGATTGAGTTTTGCGATTGGACCAAGAATTGCTCTCCAGTCTATCGTTGACGACCGATTGCTGGTGACGAATCGATTCACGCTTCGCTGCTGACAGTGTTCAGGCAACCAGAAAGACGGGGAACCATGCACACGAGCAACTAGGAAGACGCGCGATCATGAACACGGACGACAAGGAACATCGAATGAAACAAGTAACTCTTCTCTTACTGTTTGTGTCTTCTCTCGCGATCGCGACACCCTGCTGGGCTCAGCAACCCTTCGGTAGCGGGGCAAGCCAAAACGACGTCAATCAGGGCGGCGGCAACCAAGGTGCCGGTAACGGGGGTGGCGAAAACCCTGGTGCCGGGGGCGGCGCGTTTGCTGATTTCGATTCACTGATGGAACTGATTGAAACGACCGTTGTACCGGAAACCTGGGAAAGCCTGGGCGGTCCCAGCAACATGTTCCCATATCCGCAGGGGATTTACGTCGATGCCTCGGGAACGATTCACCAGTGCGATTCGCCGATGAACGACGATGCCACTGAACAGCTGAAATCGATGTTGGATCAGTCGCGCGATGAAAGCTTTGGTCATTTCAGTGATTGGAAACGTGCATCGCCATTAAGATTTGTCTCGTTACGTAGGTTGCTAGACGAAAAACGAAGATTGGGTGGGGTCACCCCTGAGTCGTTGGAGTGTCTGGCGGGCCTTAGCCAGATTCGATACCTGTTCATCGAACAAGACGATATCGTGATCGCCGGTTCGGTGGGTGGCATCGAGTCATTCCAGGGCTGGTACCGCGATTGCAAGTCGGGTCGGGCAGCGATGCGACTGGACTTTCTTGTCACCAGCCTGACGGCCGCGTTCGCCGGGCAGCCCTTTGGCTGCACGATCGATCCGACTCCCCAGGGATTGCAACGAGCCGCCCAGGTCGCGGCCGATGTCAAGCATGACTCGATGCCAATCGGTGCTGCGCCGGATGCCATGGTCAACGCGCTCGGAATGCAGCGGATCGAGGTATTCGGTACCGCAGGCGATACGCCGATCGGCTACGTGATGGTGGAAGCTGACCGACACATGAAGCAACTAGCTCTGGGCATTCATCCGATGCCCCGTGCTGCGAAGAACTACTTGGACGTGATCGAAGAAACAATCGATCAAGGCCCAAACCAGGATCTGTTGTTACGACTGTGGTTCACATCAAAGCCGCGCAGCGTCCGCGCCAATGCTGATCGAACCATCTTTGAAATCGCAGGAATTCCAATGCGGCTTAGCGGTCAAAACGAAAGGGCGTTGGCGAGTGGGCGACGGGGTGATGTGACAGATGACCCGCGCACTGCAATATTCGTGGACGACTTCAACGATCACTGGAATGGAATTCGATCCATGTACCCCATTTACGGAGCGCTTGAATCGATTTACCAAACGGCGTCGATCGCAGAACTCATTCGCCGCACCAGCGATTCCCAGCGACATCGCGAACTTCTGTCATCGATTGCCAAAATTGATACTACGAGTGGTTATCTGATGCCGACACCGCGACAGGTTGAATCGATCGCGGTCCTGCACACGTTTCAACGCGGTCGCCAGAGACATCACATCTTGATCGCTAGCGGCGGAGTTGCCGTCACTCCTAAACAAACTCTAAACCCGGCGATTGTCGAGTATCCGGCGCTGGCTTCGACCACACGGCCCTCACCAACGGAGCCACGCGTGGTGCAGCAGTGGTGGTGGGATCGGTAGCTGATCGCTACTAATTCCGGGAAATGGGTCAGATTTTAGCCAGAAACCATCAATCAGTCGTCTGTTGCGCGCCCGGCGGGGTTCGTCTGCTGCCATCCTAATAAGCTAGTACAAATCTCTACAGCTTCAGGATGACCATCGTGCCCGAACCAGCATCGGAAACCATCGCCCTTCTATTTGATCAGATGTTCGTTGGCCCCATGTGGCCCGCGTCGATCTTGGTTTGTTTGATGGTGGTTTACACGCTGCTGGCGGTTGTGGGGCTGATCGACTTTGGGTTCGATGCGCCGGAGATCGACGTGGACCCCGGAGTTGACTTGGATATTGATCTCGACACGCCGACAGTTGACTCGCCAACCATCGACGCGCCCGATGCGGATGTCGTAGCGGTTGATTCAGATTTCTTGCAGGGACTCGGTGCGGCAACGATCCGTTGGAGCAACTTTGGTCGCGTCCCCGTTGTCATCTGGGGCGGCGTTTTCGCGGTCAGTTATTGGACGATCACCTATTTGCTGTGGCATGGATACGACAGCCATCGCTATCAGCCAGACTTGATTCCCAGCTTGCTATTGACGATTCGGAACATCGTAATCGGCGTCGCAGCAACTAAACTGCTAACTCAGCCGTTGATCAGGTACTTCGTCGCGCCGCCATCGTACACGCAAAACACGATCATCGGCGCGACGTGTGAAGTCTGCACGACGGAGGCGACACCCGAATTCGGCCAGGCCAAGTTTCGAACCAACGCCGCGCCACTACTGTTAAACATTCGAACCGACGGTCCGCACCTGCCCAAGGGAGAAGAAGTGCGAATCGTCGGCTTTCATGACAGAGACAAACGAATCTACAAAGTCACTCCTCTTTCCTCGGAGAAACAATCGTGACACACGCACTTTTTCTTGCCCAAGCCGGCGGCAGCGACGGCATCAATGGCTGGATCTTCGCTGGCGTTGTCCTGCTGTCGATCGCCTGCGCCATCGCTGCGATCCTGATCACTTTCAAAAAGTGCTATGTCATCGTGGGCCCCGACAAGGCGATCGTAAAGTCAGGCTTCGGAGGACTTAACGTGACCACGGCCGGCGGCGCGTTGATCGTTCCGCTGTTCCATCGCAAAGAGTTCATGGATCTGACGCTGAAGAGTTTTGAAATCAGCCGCCAGGGTAGTGAAGGACTTATCTGTCACGACAACATCCGGGCTGATATCAAAGTTGCCTTCTTCATCCGGGTTGACAACAGCGACGATGAAATGAAGGAGGTCGCACAGTCGATCGGAGCGAAGCGATGTAGCGAACTGGAAACGTTGCGTGAATTGTTTGACGCCAAGTTTAGTGAAGCCTTGAAGACCGTCGGGAAACAGTTTGACTTTGTCGACCTGTACGATCAACGAGACAAATTCAAAGACGAAATACTAAAAGTCATCGGCACCGATCTAAACGGCTATCGGTTGGACGACGCGGCAATCGACTACCTGGAACAAACGCCACTCGAACTGCTCAGTCCGAACAACATTCTGGATGCCGAGGGAATCAAGAAAATCACTGAGCTGACAGCTGGTGAGAAAGTAAAGGAAAACCAGTTCACTCGCGACAAGGAAAAAACGCTTAAGAAGCAAGATGTCGAAGCCGAAGAAACCATCCTGGCCCTCGAACGCCAACGAGTCGAGGCGGTCGAAAAGCAACATCGCGAGATCGCTGAAATTTCGGCTCGTGAACGAGCATCGGCCAAAAAAGTCGAAGAGGAACAACGACTAGAGTCGGAACGGGCCAGAATCGGTACCGAAGAGGAACTGGGCGTCGCCGAAGAAAACAAATTGCGACAGATCTTGGTTGCCCAACGCAACAAGGAGAAAACCGACGCGGTCGAATTGGAACGTGTCAATCGCGACCGGGATTTGGAAATGACCGAACGATTGCGAATTGTCGGCGTCGCCGAAGTCGAAAAAGAGAAGGCGATCGAAACCGAAAAGCGAAACATTCAAGAAGTGATCCGCGAACGGGTCGTCGTCGAACGAGCCGTTGTGGAAGAACAGGAACGAATCAAAGATACAGAAGAATTCGCGGCCGCCGAACGTTTAAAAAAGGTGCAAGTCACCGCGGCATCGATGAAGGCCGAGGAGGAATTGATTCGTCAAACCAAGCTAGCCCAAGCAGAAAAAGAATCTGCCGAATTGTTGGCGGACAAAATCCGAGTCGAAGCGGAAGCTGCACGCGACGCTGCGGAAAAAGAAACAGCTGCAACCAAGATGTTGGCCGAAGCAACTTCCGCCAAAGTCGCGGCACCCGGTTTGGCCGAGGCAACCGTGATCGAAGCCAAAGCGGATGCAATCGAAAAGCAAGGCATGGCCGAGGCCAACGTGTTGCGTGAAAAGTACTCAAGCGAGGCAAACGGTATCACCGAAAAAGCCGAAGCGATGAAACAACTGGACGGCGTCGGCAAAGACCACGAAGAATTCAAGCTACAACTGGAGAAGGAAAAGGATGTCGAGATCGCTGCAATCGACGCGCAACGCGGCATCGCCGAAAGCCAAGCTGGCGTGGTTGGCGACGCTTTGAAGTCGGCTCGAATTGACATCGTCGGTGGAGACGGCGAATTCTTTGAGCAGATCACTTCTGCGGTCAAAGGAGGTAAAGCGATTGACCGATTCGTTTACAACAGCAAGGTGGCGACTGACATCAAAGACACTTTCTTTGACGGCAACGCCGAGTACTTTCGCGACCAGATGAAAGAACTGATCACGCAGTTCAATCTGGATACCGATGGGGTGAAAGACCTGTCGATCGCGGCCTTGATCGCCAAGATGATGGGGCTGGCCAGTACCGACGACGTGCGAAGTCAATTGACCAGTCTGTTAAGTATGGCCGGAACCGCCAACGTTGCTGATCAAAAAGCTGGACGGTTGTTGGCACAAGCATCACCCGCAAACACCAACGGGAAACAGTAATAGAAGTCAGCAGTTGACAGTGGCGAGTTGACCGAAAGCGTCAGCGATCCGGCGTACTGTCAACTGCCTACTGTCCACTGGAAACTGACTCCCATGCCTGACTCCCAACTTGCCGCCGGCACTTATGAAGTGCTTCGCAATCGTCTTCGCGATGCGTCTACGGATCTGCGCGCCGGATCGCCAGGCTAAATGACGCTTCGCGCCGAAGTATTCGGCAATATTGAAACAGCGCTGATCGCGACCGAAAGGGTCACGACCGACCACAATTGCGTTCCGCGTGACTTGGTTGCCATCGGCGACCAGTTTCTGTTCGGGTACAACGTCCAGTTCGGACTCAAGACCGACATTGGCCTTGCGGACGTCTTTTCGGCGTATCATTTCCGCGACCACCAGTTTCACCAAACGTCGCTCGATTTCGTTGGTGACCAGCGGTTTGATGAAGATTTCCACGAACTGTACCGGTTTTACAAAGATACGCGGTTTGCCCGCTTCTTTCGCACCGGACCGATGTTGCACATGGTCTTTCAGGTTGGCAAGACACACTTTGACATCAAAACGTTTAAGTGGCGTGTCACGCCGGATTCGATCGAATACCTGGACAACCGCAGCGAACACGAAGTGCGCGACCCGCCGCAGCACGAGTTTCAATGGTTACGCACCACACGCGATCAACATCACTACGGTTTACACCCTCACGTTTCGATCAACGATTTGGTCTTCGTTGAAACCGTCGGCGGCGACCTGACGATCAAAGTCGAAAACAATACCGACAGTGGCGAGGGAATCTATTCGGAGCCGGTAGAGAATTCAGACCAAACGCTTGATGACGCGGAGATCCATTACGCGATCGTCGGCAACCTTGTCCTGCTAAAGATCCGGCCCTATCAAGAAGCCAAGAGTAGATTCCTGATCTTCAATGCGAAAATCGGTCAGGCGATGCGTCTGGACGAGATCGAACACTCATGTGTGATGCTACCGGGCGACCACGGGATCATTTTTCCAGGCGGCTATTATCTGCAAACTGGCGAATTCAAAAGATTTGACCACGGACTTGGCGATATGCGTTACCAGCGCACAATCGCGGCGCCCAACGGCGAAGACTTTTTGTATCTGTTTTACAACCGGCAATCCGGTACGTATGTCCAACTGCGATACAACTTGATCCGGCAAACCGTAGATACTCCGCTGATCTGCCATGGACAGACGCTGTTTGACAAAGGAGAAATGGTTTGCTTTCAGGCCCAGGAGGAGCCTCAGAAACACCATGCCATTCAGATTTGGCAAACGCCCTTCACCAGCACCGATCAGGTTCCCGAAAACCAAAGTGATTCGCTGCTGTTCAAGATTGGCAACAAAGAGATCGTCCGCGGCATGGCCGAGTGCAGCGAGATTCTGCAACTGATCGACAAAGAAGATAGTTACGAGGGTTTGTACGTTGATCTGGTCAAAAAGGCGTCCGATATCCTGGACAGCTATTTTTGGATTGACAAACCGGAGGCCGAATCGCTTGCCGAACCAGTCAAGAAGATCCGTGAGACGGCGACCGCCGCGGTCGACGAGTTCGAAAAGGTCGTTCGCCTGCGGCGCAACACCTTAGACCGAACGACCGAAGTCCAAACCGCGATTTCGGAACTGATCAAGTCGATCGAACGTAGTCGGTTCGAATCAATTGACGACTTCGTCGCATCGCTGGCCAGCTTGCGCGAACAACGGGGTCATGCGCTAGGCCTGAAAGAACTTCGGTATGTCGATGAAGCGGTCGTTGCGGATTTGGAACAGACCACTGCCGAGCGTGCCGAGCGTCTGAGCCGACGTTGCGTTGACTTCCTGTTGACGCAAGGATCGCTCGATCCCTACGTCGGACGCGTCGATCAAGCCGGAAAGCAGATTGAAGAGATCGCAACGGTCGCTGGAGCGAAAGAGTTGGAGCAGGAAATCGACGACACAGCGAGCCAACTGGAACTGCTAACCGAGACGGTTAGCAACCTGCGCATTGACGACGCGACGAAGCGGACTGAGATCATCGATTCGATCGGAAATGTCTTTGGATCACTGAACCGTGTCCGTAGCGAGCTAAAGGCACGGGTGACGGATTTGGTCAGCGTCGAAGGCAAAGCTGAATTCGCCTCGCAATTGAAACTGCTGGAACAAACGACTGCGGGCTACCTGGACGTTTGCGATACACCAGAGCGATGTGACGAGTATCTGACCAAAGTGATGGTCCAGCTAGAGGAACTGGAAGGTCGTTTCGCCGAATTTGACGAATTCGTTGTGCAGCTCGCTCATCGTCGTGAAGACGTCTATGCGGCATTCGAATCACGCAAAGTCCAGCTGATCGAAAAACGGAATCGCCGCGCCGAATCACTCGCATCCGCGGCTGATCGAATTCTGAAGGGAATCGATTCGCGTGTCAGCAAGATGGAATCGTCCGATCAGATCGCTGCCTACTTTGCCGGCGACTTGATGGTCGAAAAAGTTCGCGACATCATCGAACAGTTGGCCGCACTCGATGATGCCGTTCGCGTCGAAGACTTGCACAGTCGGTTAAAGACGATTCGCGAAGATTCGACTCGTCAACTAAGAGATCGCCAAGATCTGTATGAAGACGGCGGGGACCTGATTCGTTTGGGCAGCCAGCGATTCGCGGTCAACACACAGCCGTTGGATCTAACGACGGTGCTGCGAAATGGAGAAATGAATCTGCATTTGACCGGTACACAATTTTTTGAACCGTTGTTCAACGAAGAACTATTGGCCGCCCGCGATTTGTGGAACCAAGAATTAGTCAGCGAAAGCCAGGATCTGTACCGGGCCGAGTATTTGGCTGTCGATCTGTTCGAGCAAATCGTTGACGATTCTGAAAAACCGACCATCGACGCCGCTTGGATCCAAGCGAAAATCGGCGGGAGATTCGACGAAGGATACGCTCGAGGGGTTCACGATGCGGACGCAGCGGCGATCCTTCGTACTCTCGTAGAAATCGATGCGGGAATTGGGCTGCTAAAACATTCGCCAAGCGTCCGCGCAGCTGCGGTGCTGTGGTACACCAAACTGCTCGATGCCAAGACCCGAAAGTGGCTGACTGATTGGGTCGGCGGATTCGCAAAACTCGCGAGCGCCTACCCGGATGCTCAGCCAGCGGTCGAGTTTCGACTGCGGTTGGCTGACCACTGCGAACAGCATGCCGATTCTTGGCGTCCGCTGTTTGGTGGTCAGATCACTGCGGATCAAATTGCAGCCTACTTGTTCGACGAGTTAACCCAAGTCGCCGAAGAAGATGATCGTCAGCGCTGCGGCGGCGGAACTATATGATACCTTCTTGGCTGCCGTTCCCGAGACCGATCGAAAAAAACTGTTGGCCGGTGCCCTGGATACGGTCAACGATCCTGTACGTGGTTTCATTTTGGCACGCAATTGGGGTGATGCTTTTCTACAGACACACGCAAAACAAGATGAACTTGATCCGGCAAGTGGATACCGTGACGAACTGGCGTGGATCATTCTTTCGGCCGGAACAAATTCAATGAAGCTTGCCAAAGCAACGGTGGCAACGCGGTTGAAGGACATGGCAGGCAACCATGGCCGGATTGTATCCGGAACGATGAACGTGCATTATCACGAAATGCTCGGGCGTGTTCGCCACTATCGAAACGACGTCGTCACCCGTTTTCGTGCACTGCATGAAACCAAGACACGCGTGGTGGACGCGGCCCGTCAGGAAATGCGACTGGAGGAGTTCAAGCCGCGGGTGCTGACCAGCTTTGTGCGCAATCGCTTACTAGATGAAGTCTATCTGCCATTGATTGGGGACAATCTGGCCAAACAAATCGGTGCGGCTGGTGAGCACAAACGCACCGACAGGATGGGCCTACTGTTGCTGATCTCGCCCCCCGGCTACGGCAAGACGACGTTGATGGAATACGTTGCCAATCGGCTCGGGATCGTCTTTATGAAGATTAATGGTCCGGCGATTGGGCACGGTGTGACGTCGCTTGATCCAGATGAGGCACCCAATGCGGCGGCGCGTGAAGAAGTGGAACGATTGAACCTTGCCCTGGAAATGGGCGACAACGTCATGTTGTACGTCGATGATATCCAGCACACTCATCCAGAGTTTTTGCAAAAGTTCATTTCGCTTTGTGACGCGACTCGTAAGATTGAAGGCGTGCGCAACGGACGAACCAGAACCTATGACTTGCGCGGCCGGCGTGTTGCCGTGGTGATGGCCGGCAATCCATACACCGAAAGCGGCGAAAGATTCCAAGTCCCGGACATGCTTAGCAACCGTGCTGACGTTTACAACTTGGGCGAGATCATTGGCGATTCGGCCGCCGCGTTTGAGATGAGCTACTTGGAGAATTGCCTGACGAGCAACCGCACCCTGGCGGCGTTGTCGACAGCACCGCCGGAGGACGCTCGCACTTTGATTCAGGCGGCTGAGCGTGATTCGATCGATGGAGTCGAATTGCAAAGCAACCTATCGATGGACCAGGTTCGCGAAATGTTCGAAGTGCTGCGCAAACTGCTGCGGGTTCGCGATGTGGTCCTACGTGTCAACCGCGCCTATATTCGCAGTGCCGCACAAGCGGATGCGTATCGCACCGAACCTCCGTTCAAACTACAGGGTAGCTATCGAAACATGAACCGCATTGCCGAACGCGTTGCTTCGGTAATGAACGATCAAGAGTTACAAACGCTGATCGTCGGAAATTACGAACAAGATGCCCAGACACTGACGACGGACAATGAAGCCAACGTGCTGAAGTTCAAGGAACTGATGGGCATCCTAACTGCTGAGGAAAAGGAACGTTGGGATGCCATCAAGTACGCCTATCTTGAAAGCGTACGGATGTCGGGTTTGGACAGCGAAGATCAAGCGGGTCAGTTGATGCGTCAATTGGCTTCGGTGCGAGACGGACTTGAATCGATTCGCCAGGTAATTTCACGAGCGGTCGCCGTCGGCAATGATGGCGCCGAAGAGCGGATGGACGAAAGAGTCGAATCCATACGCCAAAGCCTGTCGGCAACGGGTTCGCTATTGGCCCAGTCGCTGCAATCGACTAGCCAACAGCTTGAACAGATCAGTGAACAACGCGCATTGAACCCGCCCGAGCAACGGGTGCTAGTCCAGCACAAAGTGCCACGTGTACTCGCTGATTTGGTGAAAGGCCAGTTTCATCTGATGCAAGAATGGCTGCGACCAATCTTGGATGAATCACTGGGCAACGGGCGTGACCTGAATCGACTGCAACAACAGGTGGAATCGATGCTTGAGACCTACCAAGAGGCCGAAGAATCTTTTGAGGCTGCTGTCCGTAAGCGAAGCAAAAACGATTCGTAGGTTCGTTCTTTAGGCGTCAAACAGTTGACGCCGAACAATGCCGAGAGTTTTGGCTTTGCCATGGTCCAGTTTCATCTTCAGCTGTGCCGATTCTAACGCAGCGTCAAAGTTGGCTTCGCTCAGCAGCATCACGCCTGGGTGCTCCAATCCTGACCGGAGGGCAATCGCGTTGACCAATCGGGTACCCGCTGTGCTGATGCCGTTGGCCATACAAAGTTCGTTCAGCAAACCGATCGGAGTATTGTCGATCTTTGGTTTACGGAAAAACAGATGGATTCCAGCGGCAACCATCATGATCACCAGCACGACGGCGACGATGACTCCGACTCCCTGTCCAGAATCGGTAATAGCATCTGTTTGGTAGCTGCCGGCAAGGTCAGTGACCAACGTTTCCGCCAAGAGTGTAGATTCGTGTAACATCGTGCTCGCCCGTTCTTGATAAAACCCGTTCGCCTTGGTGCCCTATCGAATTTTCGATAGTTCGCGTTTCTTGATCGCTGCCAGAGCCGCATCGCGAACAGCGCAATCGGGAAGCTCCGTCATTTCCTGCAACAATGCCAGAGTTTTCTTGCTCGTCGCGTCCGCCATGACTTCGGCGGCCCGAACGCGCGCGTCCTGGTGGTCTTCACGAATAATGTGCGCAAAAGAATCTGCCAACTTGTCAATGCATGCTAGTGATTCAGCCATCACAATCGCATTCAGGCGATTGCCCAGCACTGGATGCCGCAAAGCATCTTGAACACGCGTGATCGCGTCGGGATCGATCATCAAGACAACCTGCCCCAATCGTTGACGACTTCTAGGTCGAAGCGATTCCAGGCGATCAATGATGTTGTCGGCGTGCAGCGGTGCCAGGACATGACGAACGCCTCGAACGATCCCGCCATCGCTGTGCTGCACCAATTTGATCAATCGATTCAGCATTCGCGCGTTTTCGTTGGTTGCGATCGCTGCTTCATTTCCGTCAGCAACCGGAATCGCAGCTCGCATCCAGTAGGCAGTATCGGGAGTATCACAATTCATCAACCCAACCGCGGCCGCGGCCATGCATCGATCGCCTCCGCGCTCTGCTGCCGCAGCAACCACTTGCAGCTTTTGAATGGTATCGTGACTGGCAGCGACGTACAGATGTATGATCGCTGGGAGCTGATCAATTTCGACCTCGTCAACGATTCGTTCTGCCCCCTGACAGCAGGTCGGCATGCCAATGGATTGAAGATTTTTTTCGATCGTAGAATTTGTTTCATGGCCGACGACAGCTAGCAGAGCATCGCGAAAGGCGGAATCGTTACGTGATTGAATCACCTGGCCGACACAGCCCTGAAGATCTCGTCGTCGGACAAAGCCCGCAAGTAAATCAATGACACCTGGTTCGAGCGACTTTCGCAATTCGGCGCAAAGCAAGTCGCGACTGGTGGTTGGTCTTTCCAGCAAGCTCCGTAGCTCTCGGTCTTGCCAAGCCGATACCGCTAGAAAAGCTTCGACCAATCGCTCGCTACGATGGGTGGCCAGACTTTCAACCGAATCGATCAATCGTTTGACGATCGGCCCGCGGATTGTCGGTTGGTCGCGGTTTTGCCGCGCCCGTTGGCCAAGATTACGAACCAGACTTAATACTGCTTCGGCGGCCTGGCGTTTGATTTGCAAGGATCCGCTCGATTCCGCCAACGTGATCAGCGACAACACAGACGAGGTCAGCTCTAGTTGCTCGGCGGCCTCGATCGCCTGAGCGGCCTCGTCGCCACCAGCTTGAAGTTGCCGATTCACGATGTCGGCGAAATTCTGCTTCTTGCCACGGATCAACTCGATTTCTTCGGGCTTCAATGCGTCCCAGTGTTGTACGATCTTGCCTGCCGAACGGGTGTCGTTCCGCGCGACCAACGCCTTGCGGGCTCGGGCGCGGATGTCAGGGTCCGAGTCGTCCAGCGCATAGATCAACACATCGACCGCCGATTCGATCGGTGACCTGGAAAGCGTATCGAAGGTTGTGTGCAATCGGGACATCAAATTGCGCAAAGGTATCACTGAATGAGGGTGCTTCCGCCTCTCTAGAAACGTAGGCCTCTCTAAAGGCACGTGGACAAGATCTTGACCCTACAGTTTTCCAGATCGCAAATCATAGTCAGCAAAGGTGTTGGAACCGTCAAATTCGGATCGAAACGGGTCTAGCCGTGCGCAATTTCGGCCGGATTTCTCCTATAATGGAATGGCTTGAAACTCCGGATCCCCAGTTGTGATACTGCTATGCGACCCGCTGACCAAATTTTTGACGAGACCTTTTTAGAGCTGCGGGCGAAATTGCTGGAAGTCGCCGCGACACTCGACCGAATCGACCGAGCAGCCGAGGATGGTGAATCACTCTCGACCCAAACCCAACTTCGGAGAGACAAGATCGACCAGGCAATCCAGATCTGCTCGGGCAAAGATCCCGACCGTGCCGAGCAGCTGCAGAAGCTGTTCTCGCGCGAGTACGAATCGGACTGGCGAATTCAGATGCAGATTTAGACTTGTCGTCACGAATTCGCATTCAGGAAATAGAACTCACGTTCAATCAAGACGGAAACGACATGGACTACATCGATCCTCATATTCACATGGTCTCGCGAACGACCGATGACTACGCAACGCTTGCCCGCATGGGATGTGTGGCGATGAGCGAGCCAGCCTTTTGGGCCGGTTTTGATCGTGGCAGCGCCGACGGATTTCGCGACTATTTTCGCCAATTGACAGAAGTCGAACCGAAACGAGCGGCCCAATTTGGTATCCAACATTTCACCTGGCTATGCATCAACGCCAAAGAAGCCGAAAACGTTGCCCTGTCGAGGGACGTGATTGCAATGATTCCCGAATTTATCCACTGCGATAACGTACTGGGCATTGGCGAAATCGGCTTGAACAAAAACACCAAGAACGAAGCCACTGTCTTTTTGGAACACTTGGATCTGGCCGCCGAGTACGATCAGCAAATCTTGATCCATACTCCTCACCTCGAAGACAAGTATCAAGGTACTCGGATGATCCTTGACATGTTGTGTGACGACTCGCGGATCGATTGCACGCGTGTTCTGGTGGATCATGTAGAAGAGCACACCATCGGGGAAGTGTTGGATCGAGGATTCTGGGCCGGCATGACTTTGTACCCTGTGACCAAGTGCACGCCTGAAAGAGCTGTCGACATGATTGAACAAACAGGTGGTGAGCGACTGTTGACCAATTCGGCAGGCGACTGGGGACCCAGCAAACCGACGGCGGTTCCTGATCTGATTTTTGAAATGCGTCGCCGTGGGCTACCGGAGTCATTGATTCGCAAAGTCGTCTACGACAATCCGATCGAATTCTTCTCACAAAGTCAGAATTTTCAGTTCACACCGCGCGACGCCGGCATTACCGAAAACGCGCATCGCTGATTCGCTTTCCTCCTACCGCCCTGCACTTACACGCTGCCCTTACAAGCTGCCCTCTGGCCAACCAGGAAACTCCATGCACGCAAAAACCCTCGCGACCTATCTACTTTTTGGATCCTTAGGCGTCGGATCCGTGCCCGCAACCGCACATGCCGATGTGAAATTGCCAACGGTCTTGGATAGCCACATGGTGATTCAACGTGATCAACCGGTGCGAATCTGGGGGACGGCCGAAGCGGGCGAAAATGTGACAGTAACCTTGGGTGAAGAAACGCGGCAAGCGACGGCGAACAACGCGGGTAACTGGCAAGTCGAACTTGAGCCCGCAAAAAGCGGACGGCAAACCGCGCCAGATCAAAGTCGCTGGAAACAACGAAATCGTTTTGGACGACGTCCTAGTCGGTGAAGTCTGGATCGGTTCAGGCCAATCAAACATGGAATGGCAGCTGCAATCAACCCGTGGCGCTAAGGAAGCGATTGCCAGCGCGACCAACCCAAACATCCGTCTGTACCACGTCCCCAAAATCCAAAGCGACTCACCGGCGACAGACATCCAAGCCGACTGGAAAACGTGCACACCAGAAAATGTCCCCGAGTTTTCAGCCGTGCTGTATTACTTCGGCAAAAAACTTCACGACGAATTGGATGTGCCAATTGGACTAATCAACAGTTCTTGGGGTGGTTCGCCAATCGAACCCTGGACAATCAAAGACGGCAAGTCCGGCGGCATGTACAACGGAATGATCGCGCCATTGACGAATCTTACGGTCCAAGGAGCTATCTGGTACCAAGGCGAAACCAATGTGATGCGAAAGAACGAATTCGCTTACGCTGACAAAATGAAAGATCTGATCCAAGGATGGCGAGCAGCCTTTCGGGATGACGAGCTCGAATTCTTTTACGTTCAGATTGCCCCGTGGTCGGGCGCTTACGAACCCGGCCAACTTCCCGCATTGTGGGAAGCCCAAGTGGCAACATTGAAACTGCCACTGACGGGAATGGCCGTCACGACCGACTTGGTCAACAACATCGATGACATTCATCCGCAAAACAAACTGGATGTCGGCAACCGCCTGAGCCGTTGGGCGTTGAACGAGACTTATGGACGAGACGATCTGATCGTTTCGGGACCTTTGTTCAAATCGGCCAAGGCCGAAGGAAACAAATTGCGGCTTTCGTTCGCCCATGCCGAGGGTCTCAAATCACGCGATGGCAACCCCCTTTCCGAATTCCAAGTTGCGGACGACACCGGAAACTTTGTCGAGGCAACGGCGACCATCGACGGTGACTCTATCCTGGTATCAGCCGCTTCCGTGGCCAGTCCAACGCAGGCCAGATTCGGTTGGCACAAATTGGCCAACCCAAACTTGATCAACGAAGCCGGTCTTCCCGCTTCGCCATTCCAAACCAAAAATTGGCGCGGCGGAACCGGTGAATAGATTTTGCATACCGGTGTAGTTGCACGGCGCCTGCGTGGACAGCCTCCGGTGTTCCCACATCGGTGCGTGAATCAGACACATAACGACGACCCCAAACAGCGACATGCGCATTCACGACCTGATCTCGACGAAAGACTTGTCGCGGGTTGCCAGGCTACAACTGTTGGCTCGTCAGGTTGTGGAAGGATTCACCAGCGGGCGACATCGTTCGCCCCACAAGGGTTTCAGTGTCGAATTCAAAGAACACCGTCCCTACGTGCGCGGCGACGAACTGCGAAACATCGACTGGAAGGTCTACGGAAAAAGCGATCGTCTTTACATTCGCGAATCCGAGGAAGACACCAATCTGCGCTGCACGTTGATTGTCGATCGCAGCGGATCGATGCAATACGGTGGTGACCGTGGCAACGGATTGACGAAATACGATTTCGCTCAACAGCTTTCCGCTTCGCTCGCCTATTTGATGCTGGGACAACAAGACGCGGTCGGTGTGGTGACGTTCGACGATCAGCCGCGGGACGTCGTTCCATGTCGATCACGGCCATCGCACCTGCGACCACTGATGGCGGCGCTGGCGGAGGACGCGACGCGGCGTGAGACCGATTTGGGAGGGGTATTTCAGACGATCGCGCCGAAACTCGGCCGTCGGGGCTTGTTGGTGATCATTTCCGACGCGATGAGCGATGTCGAATCGATTGGAAAAGCGCTCGCCCAGTTTCGCGCTTCGAAGCACGAAGTGCTGTTTTTTCAAATTCTAGATCCCGACGAAGTTGACTTTCCTTTCGCTGGTCGGATCCGATTCCAGAACCTGGAAGACCCTGCGGATCAGCAAACGATCGATGCGATGGCGCTTAGAAATGCGTACCGCAAACGATTCGAACGACACCAGACGGCGCTGCGCGATGTCTGTCGAAAAAACCGTGTCGATTGGCTGCCCTTGACGACGGATCATCCACTTGGCGACGCGTTGCATGAATTCCTGGCGATGCGGAGGCGTATTCGGTGACCCTGCTGAACGGATTGCTATCTCTGGGCGCACTCGCTTTCACCATTCCCCTGGTGATTCACCTCTTGTTTCGCAGGCGATTTCGCACGATCGACTGGGGCGCCATGCATCTGTTGGACAATGTCGTTCGAGTCAATCATCGACGAATCCAATGGCTGCAAATGATGCTGCTTTTGTTACGCTGTCTGATACCGGTCTTACTGGCGTTCTGCCTGGCTCGACCGGTACTCACAGGGTTTCAATCGCTAGCGGGCGATGCGCCGCAGACCCTGGTCTTGGCGGTCGATGAAAGTCGCAGCATGTCGGCGCGTGATCCCAACGGCGTCAGTAGAATGGCTCGTGGTCAAAAGATCGTTCGGGAGTTGCTGGCGGATTTGTCGCGCCGTGATGAAGTGATCCTGGTTCGTTCCAGCCAATTGGATAAGTCACCAGTGATCGCCGGTCGTTCGACGATCACGGAAAAATTGCGGACTTTGACGTCGGAGTCAGCGCCGGTTAACTTGGCACTTCTGGTTCAACGTGCAGTGGAAGCTGCCGACGATGCGAGCCAACTACAACGTCGCATCATCGTGGTTTCCGATTTTCAAAGCATCGACCTGGACGACGCCAGCATCGAATCGCTTGGCCACTTGAGCGATCGGCTGTCCGATCGTGCTGAACGTCCGACGATCAGCTTCTTGGACCTGGGTGTCAAATCAAATGAGCTGGAAAACGTTTCGATTGATCTGATTGAAGTCGATTCGCCTGCCGTCGTCGCTGGCCGCGAAGCAACCTATTCAGTGACCATTCGAAACGCGAGCGGTACGGCCAATCATGGAATTCGACTGCATTGGACTGGGGATGGCCAAACGATCGATTCGACCGAGGTTTCAATTGATTCGCGATCTTCAACCACCGTCCGCATCGATCATGCTTTTGACGACCCCGGCGTGCACGAATTCGCGGCGATCATCGAGCATGATGACACAATTGACGGAGACAACCGACGATCCATCGGTATTGAGGTAATCGACGAAGTCACCGTGTTGATCGCCGACGGCGCGCCGAATGATCAACCGCTCAAGAGTGAAACAGATTTTTTGACGGTAGCGCTTAGTCCGTTTGCTTTTGGAGGCGTCGATCGATCCGATGCTATCCGCACGATCAAAATTTCACCAAATCGAATTGGCCAATCGCTAAGGAAAGAGCAACCTAATGTTCTGGTCCTGGCAAACGTCGCTGGCCCGGATGACCAAGCCAAAGTGGAAATCGCCAATTTCGTTAATCGCGGTGGTTCGCTTGTCATCTTTGACGGCGACACCGTCCAACCGGCCGCCTATCAAGGTCAATGGGCGGGCGCCACTGGCGCCTGGGAACTACCAGCCAGCATGGGTCAGATCATCGGCGGCAATGCGAATCAAGATTCCAATCCGATTGAAATGGATGCCGCGCAAGGCACTTTTTCTCCATGGCGCAACTTAGTCGGTCCGGATGAGTCTCCTTTCGATCAAGTCGATCTATTTGCCTACCGCAAATTGACAATCAATGCGGTCGATCAATCCAACTCCGGATCTTCAATCCTGAACACGTCTTCGGGTGACCCATTGATTGTATCCGGCAAACGTGGTCGCGGCCGGATCGTTCAGTTTGCATTTCCCTGCGACGATGCTTGGACCGACCTGCCGCTGCGTGCGATCTACGTACCGTTGACCCAACAGTTGGTACTTGATCTAGCGGGGTCTCAGACACAAGCGACAAGCAACCTCGGACAGGTGATCACGGTCCCGGTCAGTGAACTGCACACGCCCAATTCAAAGGTTTCGAACACGAGTTATTGGGTCGAATCCCCAGGCGGGACTCGAACACGACTCAGACCCGATCCGTCACTGGAGACGCCAACTCTGTCCACCAACCCGACGACCGCAGGACTCTATCGATTCATTGCAGAGTCTGGAAACGAACGAGGTCAGACACCAGATTTGGCGCAGACAAATGATTCGATTCGAGTTGTGGAAATTCCGGCCGATGAATCGAAGCTACAGGACGCTGAGGGCACACGCCTGACCGCAGCAGCTGAATCCATATCTGCCGACGTGTTTACTGATGCATCCGAGTTACGAGCCGATGACCGTATACGCCGATACGGTCGTGAGATCTGGCGTTGGATCTTGGGCCTGCTGTTGGTCGTAATGGTCGGCGAGGTCATCTTGCAACAGACACTTTCGGGCAAGTCATTCCTAAAGACACGCGAGCCTAGGTCTTATCGTCCCGCACCCGATCTTGGCGGGGCGAGACAATGACGTCTTTCGGGCTAGCAACATTGTTTGCATCGCTTCGGTTCGCCGGCGACTTGCACCCGGCACTGGTGGTCGGCGTCGCACTGCTGGTCGCATTGGTCATCGCGCGGTTGTACTTGGCCGAAACGCAGTCGATCAAGTCGCCATACAGCTACCTGTTGCCTGCGCTGCGGGCCTCGGCGGTCGCGCTATCGATCTTCATCCTTGCCGGCCCGGTTTGGCATCGCCGTCAAACGATCGGGACACTTGGGCGAGTCGTGTTTGCAATCGACAAATCGAAGAGCATGTCGGTGACCGACAGCATATCCGGCGACTCCAGTCCCAGTAGATTGGAGCGAGTCAGCCGCATGTTGCTTGGGAACGATGCAACGGAGGGATGGATTGAGCGACTGAAAACAACTCACACAATCGATGTGGTCGCATTCGCTGAGGGCCAACCTTTAGAAGTGTGGAGCAATCGTGCGGAGGCGGGTTCACCACTGGAATTTGACCTGACGGCCGATGGTAATTCAACCGATTTGGCCGCTGGTATGTTGACCGTCATGGGTGCGACGACTGAGGCAAATCCGGCCGCCTATGTGTTGTTTTCAGAAGGCCGCGACAATGCGGGCCCCTCGCCAATCGATGTTGCCGCCAAAGTACAATCACAAGGAGTCACCGTTCATACGATTGGTATCGGGTCGATTGATGAACCAGACGATATCGGCATTTCGCGTATCGTTCACCCGCAGAACGTTGCCGCCGACTTGCCGTTGTCCGGGACAATCTCGCTTAGACAGAGCGGGTTTGACAACAAGCAATCGCAGATTCGCATCGAACATCAGGGAAATGTCCTGTGGGAAGAAACCGTTAGGTTCGACGCTAACGAGATATCGGTACCGTTTGAAATCGACCTGGAATCGGTCGTTGACGCGATCAAAGCTGGGGAACCACGGTCCGTTGAACGCAGCATTGTAGTCGTTGACCTACAGGCCACGATCGCGGCGCTAGACGGTGATAGTCGCCAACAGAACAACTCCCGTTCATTCCGAGTTACCGCGTTGACTCACGAGCATCAGTTGTTGATCGTTGACGGTTCAAGTCGCTGGGAAACCAGATACATCAAGAACCTATTTTCGCGCGACCCGGAATGGTCGGTGGATACGTTACTTTTTGGCCCTGGCACTGATTCGCCCGAAATCGTTCGTGGCGAACGAACGGACCAGTTTCCCAATACTGCGGAGGCGATCGGACGGTACGATGCGATTGTCTTGGGAGAAATCCCTTCCGACCAGCTAACCAACCGTGACGCGGAACTGATCCGCGACTACGTCAATCGCGGCGGCGGACTAATCGTGATGGATGGTCGATATGGACAGATCTCCGAGCTAGCGGAAACATTGTTGGCCGATTTGATTCCGGTCAGCCCTATCGACTCACTTCGTTTGCGAACAGGCACCATTCGTCCGACCCGACGGGGAAATGATCATCCAGCGCTCGAGTCTTTGGGACCAAGTGAGCGAACGCGAGTCATTTTGGAGCAACCTACCAGCACCCATTTCAGGGCCCCATATGGAAGCCAAGGCGGGCGCAGAGGTCTTGGCCGAACTGATCACGCGTGATGGACGCCAGCTACCTTGGTTAGTGACCCGAGCGTACGGCGCCGGGCATGTGATCTATCTGTCAACGGACCAGACCTGGCGTTGGCGTTACAAAGTTGCCGACCGCTTCCACTCTCAATTTTGGAATCAATTGGTCGCCAGCGCTATCCAGCCACCCTATTCGGCGGGTGACAACTACGTTGCCTTGGGGACGGACAAGATTGAGTATCAGCCAGGTGAATCGGCAACGATCCGAGCCCGGCTTCGTCATCCTAGCGGTGATCCGATCGCTGACTCGACCGTAGAAGCTCTGCTGGTTGCCAATGACGAAGTTGTCGCGCGGGTTCCATTACAGGCTGACAACGCGTCGCGTGGAACCTATCGCGGCAGTACGGGACCGCTGCAATTGGGTGACTATTCTGTCCGCATCCGGGCGAGTGGAATCGACGAATCTGCACTGCGAGCAACAACCCCACTGTGGGTCGAGGAGGTCGATTCCGGCGAATTCGATCGTATCGGTCTCGATTCCAGCACGCTTCAACAAATGGCTGAAACTGGCGGCGGTGTTTATCGGCACGAGTCTGAGGCTGAGTTGATTCTCGACGAATTGGTGCCTCTTTCCCGGGGACAAATCGTTGAATCAGACATTCTGGTTTGGCAATCTTTCTATTGGTTCATACTAGTAATGGTTCTGCTGACCACGGAATGGTGGATCCGCAAACGGGTTGGATTGATGTAAACGATGTCTGTAGTACAACCAAACGTTCCTGAACAGCTGCGACTGAATCCAACCACCACCGCTGCGCTGAACAGAATTTGCGCGGTGGCGCGTGCGTCTGCTGAAGCTGCGGGCTGTAGCCGTCGGCTTGGTCGCGTTTGTCCTGACAATGCTGATCGTTGCGGCCTGCGATCACATTTGGTTGCTCCCGGAGCTAGCTCGTTGGATTCTGAGCTTGTGCGCCTACGGCGTGACTTGTGCGTTGACCTGGTGGTTTGGCTGTGCGCGGCCGATCGCAAGGATGTTCGTCGCATCGCCAGACAGTTTGAATCGGCGGTTCCTCGGTTCAACGAGCAACTGCTTTCGGCCGTTGAACTATCGGAGCCGGAATCGTCAAATGGCTCTGACCGATTCAGGCAGTGGTTGCAGGACCAGACGGCGCGACGGGTTGCCGGAATCGATGTTCGCACTCTGTTGCCGTTGGAATTGATTCGCCCCTGGCTGGCAGCCGCGGTCGTTGTGGTGTTGGCAACGATTTTTCTGTTGCTCGTTCCCAAGGTTCAATTCGGACGTCGATTGGCGCGAGCGATCTTGCCAGGCGCCGCGATTCAGCGTGCAGCATTGACACAGATCCAGATCACCAAACCGTCACCAGCGAGTGATTCGGTGGCTGAAGGGGACACAATCGGAGTCGTGGCAAAAATCAGTGGCCCCAATGGACAGGACTGCGCGATTGCAATGGAGAACCGGCCGCGATATGATTGACGAACTTCCGATGTCGCCACAGCGCATCGGTGACTCGTCGTTAGATGTCTACTCGGCGATCTTGGCCATCCGCGACGTTCCGATCGAATACCGCATCCTGGCTGGAGACGGAGTCACGCTATGGCATCGGCTAACGCCGCTACCAAGGCCGCGCATCAAGTCGTTTTCAAAACGATACGTGTTCCCCGATTACGCGAGAATTCCCGATCAAACGCTCGCAGCGGAACATGGCGACCTGCAGGCGATCAAAGGAACGGTCGCTCACTTGACGGTGCATTTCAGCGAACCATGCACCGAAGCATCCATCCGTTTCATTGGGGGACCATTGAGTCTGCCGATGAAACCGACCAACGAGTCTCAAACTGACTTTTCGATTGCGATTCCGATTCGTGAAGCATTTAGGTACCAGGTCACCACTAGCAGCAAACAAACAGGATTAAGCAACCCGTCCGGGCATCAATTCAGCATCCTACCCATTACCGATTCACCACCAGTGGTGGCTTGGAGCGACCCTGTCGAAGCACAGCGGATTGTTTCGGCAGTCGATAAGGTCCCGTTGAAGATCCAAATCACCGACGAACTTCCAGTTGACGACGTGATCCAGGAATACCAGATCAATGACGGTCCCATCGGTTCAATTACGCTATCGGTGCCTACGGCTAGTCGGGAGCTCGAACTGCAATCGGAATTCGACTTGATGATTCTGGATGGAAACGACGAATCGAAGCTCTCCGGTGGCGACGTGGTACGGACCCGAATCGCGGTTCGCGATCGTGCCGGCCAACGAGGAGAATCTTTGGAACTTTTGCTGTTCATTGCCGAAGATGGTTTTGCGCCGTCACGCGATCAGCGAATCGATGATTTGCATGACCTCGCGAAACGAACCTTAGACTGGACACAACAGACACGTGAAACGCTGCTGGAATACTCGGAGTTCGGACTGCCGCAACTGCTTTCCGAAGACGCAACCAATATCGATTTGCGGCCGCCGCCCGAGATCGCGGCAGCGTTGCTACTACTAATCGAAACGGCTGAGAGCCCCGCGGCCGCTGAGCGGCTGGAATTGACCGGTAGAGCCATCAGTGATTTGGATGGAAAGATTCAAGCTTGGCAAACAGAAATTCTCGCCGCAGGGACAGTGCAGGACAAGGTTTGGGGAACCGATCATGGTGCCATGCTCGACCAGCTGGAGCAGACTCCGAAGCGTCTGGGTATCGAATCGACGAATATTGAAAACTATGTTCGCAACCATCTGTCGCACCGCCTGTCGATCCATTTGATCGACGACGCTACCTCGTTACAGCGGAGCCTGACAAGCCTACTGCAAGCCGAAATTACGGATGAACGGATCATTCGCCATCTGCAGATCGTCGACGGGCGTCTCAAGGAAATCGACCAACGGTTTGCAAGTCACCAAGATTCCTTGGTCGATTCATCACGCCAATTGTCAGAAAACTGGTCGAATTGGCGAGACCGTCATAGCGAGAAAATCAAACGGGCGGTTGAAGAGCCGTTCTCGGTTGCCGCGCAAAGATCAGTGCTGGAGCAGATCGAAAGTGAGTTGCGTTCCCATCAGGCAGACAAATCGGTTTTCAATCGACAGTCATCTGTTGGCTTGATCCGAGGTGACAAGGCGTTGCGGAATCAGATTGGCAGCGTTACTTCCATGCTGGCCGCCATATCGAACGACGGCATCAGATCGAAGGAAGCGGAACTGAGCAGCAAAGATGCCAATGACTCAGGCGAATCGGCAACCTGGGCTGGCAAAGCACGCTTCTATAACGAGGCTTTCGAAGACAAGCTCACGTTATTGCTGCAACGGCTGGAAGAAACCAAAGATCTGCATGCAGCAAGTCCGTTTGCAGACTTGCCGTTTCTAACTGATCTTGGCTTGCTGAACAGCTGCGCTGACGAACGTCACAAAAGATGGCTTTGTCGCCTACGACGGTGAGTCAGCAGAGCAGGTTTTTGAGACCCTTGCTAGGGCGTTTTCAATATTGGAAGCAGGGCATGAAGTCACGCAATGGCGAAATGAACTGCGCGTGTTGATCGCACAGGAAACAAGTCGGCCAAACAACGCGATGTCGCGATTCGAGCACCCACAATGGCTCGATCGCTACGCCGCCGGGATCACGAGGCCGATCCAAACACTACGCAATTCAGGGATCGGATCGGGGACTGAAACGACATTCAATCATTCTTTCGCCAATCCCAACATTGACAGAGCACAGCAGTTGTTGGAACCACGGCGGTATCGCAAAGAACAAATTGCCTCAGCGCGACTCCCCCTAATCGCAGCGGAACACGAGCTTGTTGCATACCTTGATCGTCTACAGCCGGAAATGCAGTCGGCCCGTGAACAGATTCGCCGTTACGTTGTTCCACTGCATGAACAGGCGCGGGAAGCGGCGCGAGAAGTTCAGGAGGCTGTTGACCAATCCGAATCCGAAGTTGCCGAGCAGGAGTTTGTCGAAGCCGACGAAGCGACCGAACAAACGATGCAAGCGCTGACGGACCTGGCAAACACTCAGTCAACTGCCGATCGCGAAGGCTTGGAGCTTGCCAGAGACGCCGACTCGGCTCTCGCCCAAATCGGTCGGCAACGTGATCGGGTCAATGAAGCCAAGCAAGATCAATCGGCAGAGCAAGTGAATGATGCGTTGGATGTGCTTCGTCAAAAACTCGAAGCAACCGCGAATCACTTTGAACGTGCGGAAGCTGGCCAAGACGTCAGCGAGTCGCGACAGAGGCTAAGAGACGCCGAAAAGGAGCTAGACATTGATGAACAACTGGAAGAACGGTTTAAGAAAGCAAAAGCGTTAGCCGAGGCGTCGCAAATGGATGCAGAGGAATTGCGCAAACAACTCGAACAGGAAGCGAACAAGAATCAAGCGATGCGGGACGAGCTGTCGGAGATCGCCCGGCAAACTGCTGAATCTGCGCTCGATTCACTTCGCCAATCGGCCAAAGATGAAACGGTGCTTAATCAGGCTTTGGAACGAGCGGACCCGGAATTTTCCGAACACGTACAACACTTGTCGGATCGACTTGCTGATCTCGCTCAGCGACTGTCATCGTTGGACCAAATTCATGGCAGCGCAGCGACTGATGCGGCGAAAGAGGCTTCGTTAAACGGCAATGGCGAAAGCCTAGAGCAGGCCCGCGAGTATATTCGCAGCGCGGTGCAGGTACCGCAGGAGGTCTCTGGGAATCAGCCCTCTCACTCATCGATCATGCGTCGTGCCGCCAAGATGGCCAACGAAGTGGATAGTGCAGCTTCGTCAGTCAATGAATTCAACGAGTCACTTGAAGTTGGTAAAAACGAGCAATCGAGTGACAAGCAAAGCAGGAATGAACAAAGGGCCGCCGAACGCCGTCTGCAAAACGTTCGCAACGAACTTTTAAAACATGAAAACATACGCAAGGACCGCTGGAATGCAGCGCTCCGAGACGCGAAAGGACGCGTTCAGCAGGCCAAACAACAAATCGCTGCAAACGAAAATGTGGCCGAGCAACTCAGAAAGTCGGCGTCAGACGCCTCCCCGGATGATGGACTGAAACAACAAATCGCGGGCGTTCAACAGCGTATCGACCAGGCCAAGCGGTTTGAAGCTGCAACCAAGACGACGGTGAACAAGATTGAATCCAAACTGCAGGCCACAGACAAGAAGATACAGGAGCTCAAAGAGCAGGAAACTTCGCTGTCAGGTTCAAAAACGCCTAGCGGCGACGCGGCAAGACTAATCGCCGATCAACTAGCGTCGGGGATACAGCAAACGCTCTCAGAGCTACAGGAGATTGGCGAACAGCGAGACCTAGCCAGCGAACTTGATGTCCCAAACTTTGCAGCCAAGCAATTGGAACTGCAACAAACACGCATTCGGAACGAAATCGACGAAATCGGAAACGAAATTCGCCGGGCCGCGCTCAGCGAGCAGCGCCTCGGTCGAGAAGATGGTGCTCGAAAGCTAGCGGAATCGGCTGCGAATGTAAAACGGGTTGCTGACGACCAAGCCAGTAGAGCGGCTAATGCGTTCGAGCGAATTGCAGCGCGACCAGAATCGGCGACCGACGCGCATCAGCATGTGCAGCAAACGCTTGACGGAATCGATCAGGTATCGAACAAGCTCGCCGAATTGCTGGGTTCAATGCCCACCGAATCGGGCGACCCGCAAGCCGAAGCTTCCGAGCAGGGACGACAGCAGGCCAAGCAGTTGGCGCAAACGCTTGACGAACTTGATCAAGCCAACGCGGAAGATCGTGACGCGCCGTCTGACCAAACCGCTGGCGAAGCGTCGCCAACCTTGGATCAGGCCAAGCAACAGTCAGCGCGTGAGGCAGTGCAACAGTGCCGTCAACAAATGAACCCCAAATCCGGAGAGTCCGCCGACGAATCGAAAGACTCATCAAGTTCAATGTCAGGAGTCGATGGTGAGACTCGATCGGGTGACACGACGATGCCTGACGGTGGCCCAATATCGATCGACGGAATCGATCGGTTGGGAAAAGACTGGGGCTACCTGCGCGAGCGTCGTCCGACGGACGGGTCTGACCAACCTAGGTCCAGGATTCCGGCAAAATATCGGTTGCAAATCGAAGCTTATTTCCGAGCGATCGCGGAACAATCGGCGAGAGGTGAACGGTGAAACGAATCAGATCAACACGGTTCGCCAATGAATTCGTGTCGCGACGCGCTGCGTTTGGTTTGTCGCTAACATCCATCCTCGTGCACATCGTTTGCTGTGGGGCCAGGAACCCAATCAATCCCTGGAGTCGCTATTCCTACCCGATCAGATCGACCGGTCGGTCACTCGGGGCATCGAATTCTTGGTCCAGACTCAGCGTGTAGATGGAGTGATCGCTGACCGCGGCAACGAAGTCGCGATGACCTCGCTGGCGATCATGGCGATGGCTGCGATTGGAACCGTGCCCACGCCTGAGACCAAAGCAGGACGCGCTATGCAAAGCGCGATTGATTTCGTTTTGCACCAGGGCAACCAAGACGCCCAAGGTTACTTGGGCAGCCGCGACCAGTCACGGATGTACGGACATGGCATTACGACGTTGATGTTGACAGAAGTCTTAGGGATGGCAGACACGCCAGAGGAGAACAAACGAATTCACGATGTCGCTCTCTAAAGCGATTCGACTGATCCTGGCAGCTCAGGCTGTATCGAAACCCAACAAGTTGATGGGTGGCTGGCGGTATTCACCCAGTAGTCGCGACTCGGATCTGTCGGTATCCGTTTGGCAACTGATGGCGCTGCGATCGGCAAAGAACGACGGTCTGGCTGTACCTGGGGAAGCGATTGACCAGGCAATTTCCTATTTACAAAACTCTTACACGTCGCCTCTGGGTCAGAATGGCGAACCTCGGGATGAAGTTAGCGGGTTCAGCTATACGCCCGGGACGCATCATCCGACCTTCACCATGACGGCGGCTGGATTATTGGCGATGCAAGTCTGTGGTCAATACGAATCGCCGCTTGTCAAAGGAGCGACCGAATGGCTGTGGAACCATCCGCCCAAGAAACGGGAACGCTTTTTTCACTACGGCATTTATTACTACGCACAAGCGATGCATCAAGCTGGCGGCAAATACGCGACGAAAGCTGACTCGCTAGTCGCCGATTTATTGACGGCATCCCAACGCAAGGATGGATCGTGGTTACCCCAGGGCGAAGAAAGGAACATCGGTACGGTTTATGCAACTGCGTTGTCGGTACTAAGTCTGAGCGTCCGCTACCACTACTTACCGATCTACCAACGCTAAGCAACGCTACTTTTTACCGTTCTGAAGCCACATTGCGTACTCTTCGACGGTCACTTTTCCATCGCGGTTGAAGTCGGCTTTGGCGGGACTCATCAGCATCTCTTTCCACTCGGAAGCAGTTAGAACTCCGTCCTTGTTTTTGTCATTGCGGCCAATGATTCGCTCGGAATACTTCAGGTTCTTGCTGTCGATCTTGCCGGCCGAAACTGGCGTGCTGGACTTACCAACATTTTTGTCGGCTCGCTGGTCTTTCGCATTTTCAGCATACTTGCGGACAGGCATCGCGTTTCTCGGTTCAGGTGCCACTTCACCTTCAACAGCCCTGAGTGCCTCGTCCGCCGTGATCACGCCGTCGCGATTGAAGTCGGAGCCAAAGAACTGCGCGACGACTTCGTCACTCCATTCGCTGGAGAATTCAGCCATCGAAATCTGGCCGTCACCGTTTTTGTCTCGTTCGGTAAAGTATCCCGGCAGACCTTCGATTGAGCGACGTTGGCCATCCGCCCGATACGAGCGCCGACCATTGAACAAATTTGAAGTCGTCTTGCCTTCATCCCTTTGTTTCTTTTCGCCATCTTTGAGGCTTTCCTTCGCCCGCTGACGCTTTGCAGTTTCGGATCCTTCGCGCCGAACTGCATAGCGAACCGCCAATTCCCTTTGCGTCAAGCGCCCATCTCGATTGCGGTCAAAGTCCATTGGGTTGCCAGCAAAGTCTTTCGAAAATTCATCTTTCTCCAACACACCATTCTTGTTTTTATCGAACGATCGAATCCGGGACGCGGCCGTCTTTTCGTCTTCTTCGGTAACTTCAATCAGCAGCAGTTCGGCATGTGCGCCGAATCCCTGCAGGGGCAGTTGGGCAAGCATGTCTTCATGGTCGCCGAATCCGGGAACCAGCAGTTCGACAGTCATTGCTTGGTCAGCGGCTTCGCGGTCGTTGCGTTCGCGATCACGGTCTCTATCATCGCCACGACCTCGACCTCGCCCTTCATAACCCCTCCCGGACTCGCGAGCGGCGCGTGCCTTTTCAAAGGTCTTGGTGATACTCGACAGCGGGATCGGCTTGCCTAGCTTCAAACCTGGATCATACGACTGCAATCGCGAAAGCATGAATTGAGCCGGCCCCTTTTGCTCATCAACATCGATGATGCCATCGCCATTGGCATCCATTCGCGACAAAAACGAGCTGGGATCGAATCCCCCGCGTCCACCACGACCGGGCGGTTGGCGCGGGCGGGTGTGGCGGCGATCACAACCAGGATGACAAGCGAGAGAGTGCAAGGTGATTTCATGCCGGTCAAACCCAATCCGGTGGTCCCGATTCGATGAACCCATGGTCTGGATTCGATCAAGAAAAGCCTCAGCCACCAACCAGTTCAGCTGGCTGATCACTGAAGGTGAACTCAGATCCATTGTAATCGACGTAGACCGTTGTCCCCTCTTCATAATCCTGTTTCAACAGTGCCGTGGCAAGTCGATTTTGAATTTCGCGTTGGATCACCCGTTTTAGCGGCCGTGCCCCGTAGGTCGGGTCGTAGCCAACCGCGGCAATTTCGTCGATCGCCGCCTCGCTGACCTGCAAGCTTGCAGACCATTCTCGCTCCACCCGCTTGGCCAGATGCTCCAACTGCAGTCCGACGATCTTGCGAATCTCGTCCTGTTGCAATGGATGGAAGATCACGATGTCGTCGATCCGATTCAAAAACTCCGGCAGGAACCGTACTTTCAGCGCTTCGTTGACCGCATCCCGCATATTCTTCCTCGTCCCCACCCTGCTCGGTCACCTGTTGGATCACTTGGCTACCAGCGTTGCTGGTCATCACGACGACGGTATTGGTGAAGTCGATCGTCCGTCCATGGCCGTCGGTCAAGCGACCGTCGTCCAAGACCTGCAACAAGATATTGAAGACATCCGGGTGCGCCTTTTCCATTTCGTCCAAGCAGCAGCACCGAATAGGGACGACGGCGAACCGCTTCGGTCAGCTTGCCACCCTCTTCGTAGCCGACGTAACCGGGAGGGGCCCCGATCAATCGCGAAACGCTGTGCCGTTCCATGAACTCGCTCATGTCGATCCGCACCATCGCCGATTCATCATCGAACATCACCTGAGCGAGTGCCTTGCAAAGCTCAGTCTTGCCCACACCGGTTGGCCCCAAGAACAAGAACGATCCGATCGGTCGCTGCGGATCTTGCAAGCCCGCTGCGGCTGCGGCGAACCGCGTCGCTAGACCGCGGCAACCGCTTCGTCCTGGCCGATCACTCGTGTGTGCAGTCGCTCTTCCATCACCAACAACTTGGCTCGTTCGGTTTCCATCATTCGCGTCACCGGAACGCCGGTCCAGGCACTGACGACCTCGGCGATCTCCTCGTCGGTGACATCGCGCCGCAACAAACGGCGTTTCTTCCAGTATCCACCGTCGTGATCAGATTCGATTGCTCTCGCGACTCTAGATCCTCCAAGCCGTTTTCTCCAGCTCCGTTTGTCTGGCGCGAGTATGTCAACATCTCCTGATACAGGTCTTCAGGACTTTCGCCACGCAATTGTTTTTGCTTCGCCTCGGCGTCCAGCTTTGCGAATCGGTGCTGCAAGCTGCTCCGCTTCCTGGCGGATCGATTGAACGTCGTCCAAGCCCGATTTTCTCGGCTTCCCATTGCTCGCGCAGATCGGCCAGCTCTCGACCCAGAGATCTCCATCTCCTCTTCGATCTCTTCGCGTTTGCACGATCGCCGATTCTTCTTCTTCGTCGACCAATTGCCGATGAGCCAGTTCCAGTTGCCGCAGACGCCGTTGGATGCGGTCGATTGGTTCCGGAACGCTTTCTTTTTCCATCGCCAATCGGCTGGCGGCCTCATCGACCAAATCGATCGCCTTGTCAGGCAGGAAGCGATCGGCGATGTAGCGGTTGGACAAGTTGGCCGCAGCGACCAGTGCGCTGTCGGTAATCCGGACGCCATGGTGCGATTCGTAGCGAGTTTTCAGACCGCGCAGAATCGCGATCGTATCTTCGACGGTTGGTTCGCCAACGTAGACCGGTTGAAATCGTCGTTCCAGCGCCGCGTCCTTCTCGATGTGCTGACGGTATTCATCCAGAGTCGTCGCACCGATACAGCGGAGCACTCCGCGAGCAAGCTCGGGTTTCAGCAAGGTTGGCCGCGTCCGCGGAACCTTCCGCTTTGCCAGCTCCAACGACCAAATGCAATTCGTCGATGAACAAGATCACCTGGCCGTCTGCATCCTTGACCTCGCGCAATACCGCCTTGAGTCGTTCTTCGAAGTCGCCGCGGAACTTTGCCCCGGCAACCAAGGCGCCCATGTCCAGTGAGATCACTCGCTTGTCTTTCAGACTCTGCGGAATGTCGCCTTCGAAGATTCGCAGTGCCAACCCTTCGGCGATTGCAGTCTTGCCAACGCCGGGCTGTCCGATCAAAACAGGATTGTTCTTGGTCCGCCGTGACAGCACTTGCACGACACGGCGGATTTCGTTGTCACGACCGATGACCGGATCCAGTTTCCCTGCGGCCGCCAATTCGGTCAGATCGATGCCGTACTTTTCCAGTGCTTGATAGGTATCTTCGGCGTTTTGGTCGGTAACCCGAGCAGAGCCGCGAATCTCGCTCATCGCTTTCAACACATCCTCGTCGCGACACGCCGACCATCTTCAGCAGATTCTTGGCCTTGCTGTCGGCGCGAGCGATCCCCAACAACAGATGCTCGGTGCTGACAAATTCGTCTTTCAGAGATTCGGCAGCCTGCGGCGGCCTCGTTAAATGTCTTTTGCAACGTTGGCGAAATGCCAGGTTGCCGTCCGCCCGAAACAGCGGGCAATCGTGACACCTCGCTGCGTAACGAAGTCGACTCAGCTGCGAAGCATCAACGTTCATCTTCTGCAGCAGCGGTCGCGTGATCCCATCGGACTCTTCCAGCATCGCGGCGAGCAGATGCAGCGGATCGATCTCGGGATTCTCGGCCGCAGCTGCGCGTGCTTGTGCGTCGGCGACTGAAGATTGAGCTTTGGTGGTTAGTTTATCGAAATCGAAATGTCATGGCAGTAGTTCTCCTTTGGACTATGCAGTTGCAATTAGCGTGCCAAGGCGTATCAATTCATCGTCGCGCAGCACGCCTTCCCGGCGCAACATGACCAAATAAAAAAGGCGGGTGCTAAGCACCCGCCTCTCGTTCAATTTGACCGGATACTGAGCCTAGTCTTTGACTTCGAAATCCGCATCGATCGCATCATCATCTTCCGAATCGGCAGCCGCGGCCGCGCCGGCTGCGTTCCGGACCGGCTGCTTCAGCCGCAGCTTCTGATTTTTCGTACAGCACCTTGCTGAATGCTTGGGATGCGGCATCCAATTCATCCGAAGCTTGCTTGATGGCGGCGGTATCGTCACCTTCGGCAGCCTTCTTAACCTTTTCGATCGCCTTGTTCATCGGCTCGGTATCGGCTTCGGTCAGTTTGTCAGCGTGTTCCGTCATCTGCTTTTCAAGCTGATAGACCTGTTGGCTGGCACGGTTCTTGGCTTCGACCAATTCGAACTGCTTGCTTGTCCTCATCGGCATTGGCTGCCGCGTCCTTCTGCATTTGTTCGATTTCGTCTTCGCTCAGCGCGCCGGCTTCTTTGATCGTTACCGACGCCTCTTTGCCGGTCTTCAGTTCCTTCGCGGAAACCGAGACGATGCCGTTTTGGTCGATGTCGAACTTGACTTCGATCTGCGGCACCCCGCGAGGTTGCGGCGGAATGCCTTCCAGAGTTGAACTCGCCCAACAACCGGTTGTTGGCCGCCATCTTTCGTTCACCTTGGAAGACGCGGACGGTGACAGCCGATTGGTTGTCGGCGGCCGTGCTAAAGACGTTCTTCTTTTCGGCCGGAATCGTGGTGTTGCGTTCGACCAATGCCGTCATCACGCCACCTTCGGTTTCAATTCCCAAGCGTCAGCGGCGTCACATCCAGCAACAGGACGTCGGTTCGGTCGCCAGCCAACACGCTGCCTTGGATCGCGGCACCAACGGCAACCACTTCGTCAGGATTGACGCCCTGATGAGGTTCTTTGCCGAAGATCGACTTGACCAGTTCGCGAACTTTGGGGACTCGAGTGCTACCACCGACCAACACGATTTCGTCGATTTCGCCCGGTTTGAATCCAGCGTCTTCCAAGTGCCTTCATCACGGGACCGCGGCAGCGTTCGACCAAGTCATCGATCAATTCTTCGAACTTGCTGCGCGTGATCTTCATCGTCAAGTGCTTTGGCACACTATCGACGACCGTGATGAACGGCAAGTTGATGTCGGTTTCCGGCAGCGTACTGAGTTCCTTCTTGGCCTTTTCACAAGCTTCCTGCAAACGCTGCAGCGCCATCGGATCGGCTCGCAAGTCGATCGCGTTCTCTTTCTTGAACTCGTCGGCAACGTAGTTGATCAGTTCTTCGTCAAAGTCATCGCCACCCAAGATGGGTGTCGCCCATGGTGCTGATCGACTTGGAAAACGCGACTCTCCTGATCTTCGTCACCGGTGTCGGCAACTTCCAACACAGAGACGTCGAACGTACCACCACCAAGGTCAAAGACGATGATCTTTTCGTCTTTCTTCTTGTCCAAACCGTAAGCCAGCGCAGCGGCGGTTGGTTCGTTGATGATTCGGGCGACTTCCAATCCGGCGATCTGGCCGGCATCTTTGGTCGCTTGCCGTTGGGCGTCATTGAAGTATGCCGGAACGGTGATCACCGCTTTGTTGACTTTGTGACCAAGATACGATTCGGCCGATTCTTTCAGTTTGCGCAGAACCTTGGCCGAGATTTCTTGCGGCGTGTACTGATCTTCGCCAACTTGGATTTTGACGTATTCGTCGGCATTCCCGACCACGCCGTACGGCACCATCTTTCTCTTCGGATTCGACTTCGTGGTGACGCCGTCCCATGAATCGCTTGGCCGAATAGACAGTCCGCTGTGGATTGGTGACCGCTTGCCGACGGGCCGGTTCGCCGACGATTGTGTCGTTCTTGTCAGTGAACGCGACGACGCTCGGGGTCAGGCGGTTGCCTTCCGGGTTCGGGATCACCTTCGGCTCACTTCCCTCCATCACCGCAACCACGCTGTTGGTCGTTCCGAGGTCGATGCCGATAATTTTTTCGCCTTGAGCCATCGTCTTATGTTCTCCTTCGCTATATCGTTTCTGTCGATTTGGTCACGGGTTGATCTGAACGAACAATCCATGGCAAAGAGCGTGCCATTTGTGAGCAAATCATCGGTGACAGCCCAATCAACCCCGATTTTTCTGGAAATTTGCGATTAGAATGAGCAATCGTCGCCTGGAAATCTTCCTTTTTGACAGTCGCCCAAATCGGGGTCGAACCAGGCGACCAAGCCGATTGTCAAATTGACAGGCCGTGTCATCGTTTCCTCCTATCCACGTCCAGCCATGCCCGATTCGACACCTTCCCGCGAAAACCTAGAATCGATTGATGCGATCGATCGGCAACTCCTCAAACTCGTCGAACAACGGAAGTCTTTGGTTCAACAAAATTGTCAAGCCGACGAGAGCCGACTGGTTGGGTTGGTGGCTGACGCGAGCAGCGCGAATTCACTCGATCGTTGAAAATCAGGGTTACGGACCGATCGATGCCGATTCGCTCGCCGGTATCCTGCGACACATTTCCAGCGTCTGCCTGCAATCCGTTCACCAGATGCGGACGGCGTACCTAGGTCCGATGCACAGCTATAGTCACCTGGCAGCCATCAAATACTTTGGCGATGCGGCCACACTGACACCCGTTGCATCGATCCCTGCGGTATTTGATGCGGTTGCAAATCGTGATGCGTTGACTGGAATTGTCCCGATCGAAAACAGTACGGATGGACGTGTGGTCGACACTTTAGGGATGTTCGTGCGCCGGGACATGGACGGTGTGTGGGGAAGTGTTGTTACCAATCCATCACTACCTGTTATCCAAGACACCTCGCGAGCAGATTTGCGAAGTCCACAGTAAACCACAAGCACTATCGCAATGCCGCCAATGGCTAGCCAAAAACCTTCCGGCGGCCCAGTTGATCGAAAACACAAGTACTGCGGCGGCGGCCAAGCTGGCCTCGGAAAAGCCTGGTGTTGCCGCAGTTGCCAGTGCCGAAGCAGGCCGTCAATATGGCCTGGACGTGATTGATGCAAACATTGAAGACAATGCTAATAATGTCACCCGCTTTGCGGTCCTGGGCAAAGAGCAACCCGAACCAACGGGCGACGACAAAACATCGATCTTGTTCCAAGTCTCGCACCAACCCGGCGCGTTGGCCGATGCGATGACGATTTTCAAAGAGTTCGACTTGAATCTGACCTGGATCGAGTCGTTTCCGTCGCCGGAAGCCGCCAACGAGTACCTGTTTTTTGTCGAACTGTCGGGACACCGCAATGACCAACCTGTCGCCGGTGCTGTCAAGCGACTGGCAAAGGAGTCGCAGCGACTGACCATCTTGGGTTCGTACCCCAGAGCGGTTTAATAAAACGTACGCTTCGAAAGCGCCCTGAACAGATCGTGTGGCATTGATTGATTCGAACTCCGTTTCGCCTGTTCGTCACATGCTTACTGGCGGACGAAGGTTAATCAGATTGGCGAACGCGGACTTGGAATGGCGCTATCGGTTTCGCTTGGCCGCACGTTGATCTGTGGCTCGGCAATCGCTCAGGCACCAGCGCAGCCGCAATTCAACGCGGCCAACGATATTGCCTCCTGAACCGCGAACACAACCGCGAAGAACGCGGATCGCAGCGGAGTCGTTTTCGCCCCAGGAAGCTCAGGGAAAGCAGAAGCTCAGGGAAAACTGCCCACGATTGTGATGTGCCAGGGTTGGGCTGGATTCCTGGTGGTCGCTATTGACTACCGCAGTTGGGGCAACAGCGATGCACGGTGATCAGCATTGGAAGTTGATCAGCATTGGAAAGTGGGTATTAACGATCGGCGATCCTTTGTTGATTGAAGGTGGCCGAAGCCCGTGGCGTTGTCGATCCAATCGATCAAACCACCGTCAATCTGAATGTGATGCATTGGTATGTGATGCATTGAATACAAGGCAAACCGCAAGGCGATCCCCATCGTAACGGGATCTGGGGATTGCTCGACTTCGGCGGACACGTTGTCTACCGTGCGCACCACGACCAACGTGTCAAGGCATCGGTCAGCCAAGTCGGTGCTCTCGATTCTCGATTCGTCTTCCGCGACGCACAGGAATAGGAACAGACTTTGGACTAGGCGACCGCAGGAACGTGGAGCGAAATTGGTTACCCGGAGCCCTTTGCCAAATCCGGAGCCCTTTGCCAAATCCAGAGCCCTTTGCCAAATCCAGAGCCCTTTGCCAACAGTTAGGCCTGACTGGTCAACCGTTTTGGGGAAAATTGATGCAATAGGCACCAATCAACGACGTCAAAAGGTAAGAAAAACCGGCCAAGCTGTTGATGGTCGCCGAAAACGAAGAATTATTTGACAATAATAAACATTCGTTTGCGGCCCACGAGCGGGCAACAGGTGTTAAAAAGTTGGTATCTGTCGAAAGGCGTCAAACAATAAGGCAGTTACCGCGAGCAACGCCAAGAGGCCCAGTAATCGGCTGCCGATTGGTTTAACGAGCATTTGAAGTAGCGTCTGTTTCGCGCTCGCCAACATGGTGGACCGACCAAAGTTCCACCGTTGGCGACGAGGACTGCAGATTAAACAAACAATCAACCCCAAATTTGATCAACGAGGACGAAGTATGTGGATTCCTAAATGGCAACGAGACGAACAGAAGGGTGTTGATTCCCCAATCCCAACGCAGGCACTGTCCAACGAAGAGTACGTCCCGCGGCCGCAAACCAAACAGCAGAAGCAGTGGGAAAAGCTGATTAGCGAAATGTCGGAGGACAATGCCAAGAAAGTTGGCCTGTCGCGCCGCGATTACATGCGATCGTCGATGGGCATGGCAACGGCTTTTGTCGCTTCCAATATGGTCTTTGGCAACAACTGGGAAGTGAGTGCCGATGAGACAGTCGAACCAGCGGCTACCGAAGAAAAATTCCCCAAGGGCGAATACTTCATCATGGATGTGCAAACGCACTTCACCGATGGTATCGCGATCGGATTCCGTAGCATGGAATTCGTCAAGAACATGGGTTTCGATCTGAAGGACACCCCAGACGCCTACAGTTTCGCCAACTTCGTCAAAGAAATTTACTTGGATAGCGAAACAAGCATTGCCGTGATCTCGGGTGTGCCTGGGAAAGAGACCAACAAATTGCTGGAGGACGGCACCCCCCCCGAAGGCAAGGCTCGTGGTGGCGGAATCTTGCCCAGCTGGTTGATGTCGCAACGCAAAAAGGAAATCAACGAATTGGCCGGCGGTCAACGCGCTTTCTGCCAAGGCAACTGTGCCCCTAACCACTACTGGGACAAGAAAAACAACAAGCCCGATTTCCCCGCGCTGTTTGAACAGATGGAACGCGAAGTCAAAACATACGGCATCGATAGTTGGAAGTGGTACTGTCACACCGATCCGGGCCGTAGCGGTGACGGTTTCCGGATGGACGACGAAGCGATGGCTTACCCGTTTTACGAAAAGTCCAAGGAACTGGGACTGAAGGTATTCAGTTGCCACAAGGGCTTCGCCTCGCAATCGCGGACCCTCGGCCACTTCGCTCATCCCGGCGATATCGAAAAAGCAGCCAAGGATCATCCAGATATAACTTTCATCGCCTATCACTCAGCAATGAAGCACGGACCGAACGAGCCCCAATTCAACGAAGACGGTTTTTATGACCCCGCAACCGGTGACTTCGCTTGGCATGAAGAGTTGATGGCCATCAAGGATCGCAATCCCGAAATGAACAACGTCTATCCCGAAATCGGATCCTCGTTCGGTTTGCTGGCGATCGTCAATCCTGAAATGTGCATGCACTTGATCGGCAAGAACATCAAGCATTACGGCAGCGACCATGTGATCTGGGGAACCGATTGCCTGTGGTGGGGAGCCCCGCAGTGGGTGATCGACGCGATGAAGCGATTCCAGATCAGCGACGAACTTTGCGAAAAGTTTGGGTACGCCAAGGTAACCAAAGAGGACAAGGCCAAGATTTTCGGTTTGAACGCCGCGAAAATCTACGGATTTGATGTCAACCAAAAGATGAAGGCATTGCCGAGCGATACGATGTCGAAGGTCAAGAACGCGTATCTAGAGCGCGGCGGCCAACGTGACAATGCAGCTGCTGGTTGGGTTCGTGCGGATGCATAGCAGCAGTGGCTCTCCGCTTGCCACCTCTCCCGCCGGGAGAGGTGGGGCCCTCGGGCCGGGGAGAGGGTTGCTTGATGGTCTCTTGAATCTTTGGTCTACCGGTCCAACCGATCGTGGCTACATCGGACCGCTCTCGCAAGTGAGAGGGGTCGCTTTGTTGCCCGGGATCTTTTGTTGTCTACTGATCCTGACAGCGCAGCTTCAAGCAGATGAACCGACGATCGATCCAGCAGCCTGGGGCGCCGATCATGTTGGGCAGACGTTCCCTGATTACTTGACGGGCGACGAATGCCTGTTTTGTCATCGCAAAATTGGCCCAACTTGGGATGTGAATCCACATCAGCGAACCTTTCAGCGCGTCACGCCTGACAGCACCGCAGTGAAAGTGCTGCAGGAATCCGATCAAGATGCTGCGAAGCAAACCCAGTTGTTGCTAGGCGCCAAGCGTGTGACGCGATTTCTGCGAAAATCAAAACAGTATGGAAAAATGGAGTTGCTCAATGCGAAATACATTCCTGACCTAACCGACAACACTTTGCCCGGTAGCTTGTCGGAACACGATTCGATTCAATGGGATTCGAACGTATTCGCTGATCGTTGCGCCGGTTGCCACACAACGGCTGTTGACACGACTTCGCGTACTTTTTCGAGCATTTCGCTAGATTGCGTCACTTGCCACGGGCTGGTCGAACTAGAGCACACTGACGATACCAGCAAAGTATTTCTGTCAAAGCAAAGCCGTGGTCCAAAGCAGGTCATCTCGATTTGCGGACAGTGTCACCTCCGTGGCGGCAAATCGAAAAGCTCTGGATTACCGTACGCCAACACGTTTGTACCCGGCGACAACCTGTTCCGTGATTTCGAAATTGACCTGAGCGCCGAATCGATCGGCAAGTTACCCACCGCCCAGCGGCATATCTCCATGAACACACGCGATGTAGTGCTGCACGACCAATCAGCGATGACATGCATTACTTGTCACGACATTCATCAACCCGGCAGCCAAAAACATCAAGATCTAGAGGATGCCGCAATTTGCGCGTCGTGCCATAAACCGAACACCGATAACAGCGAGTTGTTAGATTCGTTTAAACTAGAATCGAAACAACGAATCGGCAATAAAACCTGCGACTATTAGCACCTTCAACACCAAGCCCAAGAGGAACCGATGAGCGAAGCAAACCTGGAATTCCCGCTGAATGAAACTCCGGATGAAACGGACATCTCGGTCCGAGCCTATTTTTCTCGCATGGATGACGACCGCTTGCGGGAATACAACAAGGACTGGAGTGATGATCAGATTGTCGAATGGGATGGCAACTTTCGCTGCGACGGTGCATTGATGCTAGTCTGCTGTGAGCGTGATATCGATATCGACGAGTACCGCAAGGTGATCGAAGAACACATTGAGCGCCGCGGCCTATAGGATCTCGATCGTTCATAGTTACAATCGAAATGTAACTCTTTCCAAAATCCAATCACCGCATCAAAGAATGGCGCGGTGATTTGCGACTAGTCGTGCTCTTCGCGCTTTCTGCGCCCCATTGGCACGATCTCTGCTTGAAAGTCCGGTCGTCGAATCAATCGACGACTTCTCTTCTCTTCAAGCAACGAAGGATCCTGCTATGAAACAATCCAAGCAACTCCGTCGGTCCGGTCAACCTCTCGGAAGCCCGGGACTGCAGCGATCGGAAAACCGGCAATTGATGGCTGCTGATGTCGGAATTGTCGATTCGAAGCTGTCGATCGAGGGCTCTGATCAGGACGACGCTGCCACCGTCTACGTCGATGGCGATCACGTCAACGTGACGTTAACAACCTACGATGCCCACGGCAATCTTGTCGTCCAAAAGACAGCAGCCTATTCGAGGGGCGAAATCGGCCGAATCGTGTTTCAAGGCGGAAGCGGAAACGATCGATTGGTCAACGACGCGTCAATCGACTCGATCCTGCGCGGTGACGCAGGCAATGATTCGTTGCTGGGCGGTTCCGATGGTGATCTGATTTTGGGGGGCACCGGCAACGATGTCATCCTGGGTGGCGGTGGCGGTGATCGCATCGATGCGGGACCAGGCGAAGACGTTGTGATGGAATCCGCCGTCGATACCCAACCGGCGGATCAACCTGCCGTCAGGCAGTTGGAAATCAACGGTCCGATCGACCCAATAGTTGAAGTTTCCGAGTGTGATATCGCAGACGGAGAAGAGTTTGGCGAGCCAACCAATCCCGGTGATGACGAAGACACCACGGTCATCGACGAGGAAACGTTGTTCGATTTAGATCCAGAGAATTTGGTTAGACGGCTCGGAGATCCCACGGAGACCGAACCCGAATCAGTAGTGAACGCCGACGAATCTGACGACGATATGATTTTCGGTGGATCGGGCGATGACTGGGTATTCGGCGGTTTCGGCAGCGGCACCATTTTTGGGGGGACCTCTCCATTGGAGGACGAATTGATGCGCAGCGTCATCTCCGGCAGATTGCTTTTGTCGCGAACGCAAACGAACGTGCCAGAGAACGGCACCCAGTGCGGTTCGACAGGCAGATCGCTATCGTATTGGGTTGTCGATAAGTTCACCGAACGGTGGCTGTCAACTATTTCCGAGGACGATCCGTCATGGGAACCATCATCTTGGGTAAGCGATGAAGATTCTTTGTTTTAGCGATCTGCATCGCGACATGCAGGCGGCCGAAAACTTGGTCCGACTGGCGGAGGATGTCGATTGTGTGATCGGTGCCGGCGACTTTGCGACTTGTCGCCAAGGCATCACGGACACCTTAGATATCTTGTCCAACATCGAACGGCCGGCCGTCCTTGTGCCGGGAAATGGGGAATCGACCGACGAACTTCGTGAAGCCGCAGGACGCTGGAAAACTGCCCACGTACTGCATGGATCGGGGTGCCAGGTTGATGGCATCGACTTCTGGGGAGTTGGCGGCGGGATTCCCGTCACTCCCTTCGGGGCCTGGAGTTTCGATTTTGACGAAGCCGAAGCGACGAAACTTCTGGCCAAGTGTCCAAGATCTGCGGTGCTGGTGGTCCACTCGCCGCCGCTCGACACCGTCGATCACGATGGCGATGGGCAAGCCCGGGGCAGTCGGGCGATCAGGGAGGCTGTTTCGGAAAAGCAGCCGAAATTGGTCGTCTGCGGTCACATTCACAGCGAATGGGAACATGAATACCAATTAGGAGACTCAAGAATCCTGAATGCTGGGCCAGGTGGAGTGATTGCCGAGGTGGAGTTCCCGAAACACTAAACCAATGCCCGCAACGGCGTAGGCCACCCTATGGAGCTATCGTGGGCTACTCAACCGATCGCGGACGTTCGCTCGTTGAAGTGGGAATGGACGTAAATTCGTTATGCTTTGCAATCTTTGCCGCAATCGCCCGGCAATCCTTAGGCGGCCTGCAAACCCGGCGGATTCAACCTATCCAATCTCGGGTTGATCATTGCCCGCACAAACCACCTCGCAGACTCCCACTTTTGGCTAATTGATTGATCTTAACGATTCAACATGTTGTCATTTGCGGGTCAATTGCTTAGCATCGGGGGGCCTGGGTGTACCTTTTTCCACCCCGATCCGACCTTGCTAATTATACTTATTCGAGGGCCTATTTCCCGGCCCACCAGATACCTATTCAGTGCTTAGAAAGGTTTTCAACATGAAGTGGTTGCTCGCGACTTTCCTGCTATTCGCAACAGGTCTTTCAACTGCTGCGTTTGCAGCCGAACAGTCAACTTCCGACCTCAACCCACTGACGATGAATCAATGGGTACATCTGGCCCCAGATGGATCTTTGAATGGTCGTGTGCTGTTGGCAAACGCAAAGGGTCAATCGTCAATCATTGGTACTGCGAACCTTGTCCTGCGTGATCGTGACGGTTCGACGCACCAGGGACAGACCGACGGCGAAGGACGGTTTCAGTTCAACGGATTGAAACCGGGCATCTATTCTCTGATTGCCAGCGGCAAGAATTGTTTCGCTTCGATCGCCCTACATGTTCTGCCCGCTGATTCCGTCAAAGAATCTGGCTTTCCATCGACGGTTGAAGTCTCTGCGGGCAGAATCCGAAACGACACCATTCAAATGGCGATCGCAAGATATCTGCCGCCAAACCTGACCAAGAATGAATCGACCATGGAGACGGCAAATCTTCAGGACCTAGCGAGTCGAATCTACGGAACCGAGCTTTCCCAGGTGGTCCAAATCGATGGCGGAATGAATGGCAGGATTTTTCGCGCAGGTGCCGAAGGCGTAGACATTCCAATGGCAGGACGAACCAACGTGTTCATGTTCCAAAACGGATTGGAAGTTGCTCGTGGAGTGACGGATGATCTGGGTCGATTCCAAATCAAAAAGCTTGCGGTTGGTCAATATTCGGTGCTGGCCATCGGACGCGATGGCATTGGATCGATGGGATTTGTATTGGTTGACCAACAGCAGGCCGAAGAAACCGCGCGCTCAGTGACAGCGGCGTCGATGCCAAGACACTCGTCATGCAATACGGATGCAGTGGTTGCCAGAGCGAATTCGCGATGCAGGTGGCACCCATGCCAGACATTGTGGAGCTAGTCCAGCAACCATTCGTTCAAAATCCATGCGGCTGCAGTGTTCCGGCACCTGTTCCGGCCTGTGGGTGTCCAGTCCCTGTTGACCCTTGTGGTTGCGGCGAAAGCATCGTTGCGGAGGGAGCAATCGTGGAGGGCGAAGTTGCCAATGGTGAAATCGTCGACGGTGGAGTCGCCAATGGTGAAGTCGTTGAAGGCGGGGGATCCGGAGAAGGAATCGACCCCGGTGGATACGCTGGCTATAACGGTGGCTACGGCGGAGGCGGATTCGGCGGAGGCGGCGGTGGAGGAGGCGGCGGCGGAGGCGGACTCGGTGGGCTTGGCGCACTAGGCGGGCTCGGCGGCGTTTTAGCGGCGACATCCGGCGGCGGCGGTGGCGCGATCAGTGCACCAATCAGTCCACCGATCGAGTCCAGTGGCAGCATACCTCCAGTCAATCCTCTGCCTTAGCAATTCGGGAGCGATTCGCCCGTCCACTCGACGAACCCATCACAAGCCGTCGCGGCTCTGCGGCGGCTTTTTTCGTTGGGCGGTTACGCGCATCGCTCTATAACGAGTGCGATCGTCGGAAGTCATTTTCCGTGATATCATGTAATAGCTCCAGGCAGTACACGTTGGCCTGGTACCAATCCAACATTGACCAAATGATCGAGGAATGAATGGGTACGGCGGACAGTACGGTCAGCGAAGAAGTGTCGAAGAATGCCGATGAGGCGCGATCGCAGTTGGACGAGCACACGCTAAAAACCGTCCATTGGCACTTCAGTGAAGAGACGGGGAGTCCCTTTTGGCTTGAGAAAAAAGGGGAGCTGAATTTCGATCCCTTGAAGGACATCAAGAGCTTTGATGACCTGAAAAAATTCCCTTTATTCGAAGATGATTGGCTTCGCGGCGGCCCGGTACGTCGTTGGGTCCCTAAGGGACATGCTGGAAAACCAACCTATGTCTTTGAAACCGGGGGAACCACTGGGATTCCTAAGAGCCGAGTGGTGATTGAAGACCACTGGAAAGACTACGAACTGTTCAGTGAGACGCTGCCCGACAAGTATTTCCCCAGAGGAGCAAATTGGTTGATGTTCGGCCCCAGTGGTCCGCGCCGGCTTCGACTGGCCGTCGAGCATTTGGCGCAGTATCGAGATGGCATTTGCTTTTGCATCGACCTTGATCCACGTTGGGTCGTGAAGCTGATCAAGAAAGGATGGATGGAGCATCTAGAAGCATACAAGAAGCACTGTGTTGATCAGGCGGTGACCGTACTGACCGCTGGTCACGACGTGAAGTGCCTTTTCGCAACTCCGAAATTACTGGAATCGCTTGGCGAAGCGTTGGAAGAGCGTGGAACGAGTTTGGCAGAAGTCGGGATCACCGGAATCTTTTCTGGCGGTACTGAGTTCACGCCACAATGGACGCGATTCTGTGTCGAGGAATTGCTTGGCGGCCCGCCAGAGGAGAGCGGAGTTTTCATGACGCCGACCTATGGAAATACTCTGATGGGCCTGGCTTGCAGCAAACCGATTTGCGCGGCGGATGGATACAAGATTTCTTACTATGCTCCGCAACCGCGCGCGGCAACGGAAGTTGTTCAATTCGACGATTACAATCAAGTCGTTGGTTATGGGGAAACTGGGCGGGTGAAACTGTACACGCTAACGGACGAATTCTTCGTGCCAGGGTTCATGGAGCGTGACGAAGGTGAACGCGAAGCGCCGTTCGAGACCTATCCATGGGACGGAGTCAGCGGAGTTCGACCATTCCACGAACTGGCTAGCGCTACAACCGTTGGCGTTTACTAATTCAATTTCACGTTGCTGTTGACCCACGCAGCGACCGCCGACTCGCTTCAGTCAAGCGTCGTGCGCGGTTAACCTCTAGAGACTAGACTCAAGAAATATGATTACCCTAAGTCCACTTCGTTGGGGAAAGCCCTACGAATCGCTTGAATCGACCGACGTCGTTCATTTTGACACCGGCCAGCCGATCGCCCGTGTCGGCAACATTGGCGGCGGTATCGTCGGACGTGACATGCGGAGTGCGCACAAAGCTCGTGAGGCGCTTTTGCAACTTTCCACGGACGATTTGATCGAACGCTGTAAGCATGCGGCCAAGCTTTTCGAATCCGCGCCGCTGCAAGTTGGCGATTCGACACAGACCGTCGATGACTTTGTTCACCAACAGTCAGCCAGCACGGGTTTGCCAGAGCACATGTGTCGGGCGAATATGAGCAAGAACGGATTTGTGCTCGGCAATATCGATCAGATTCTGGATTGCCTCACACGGGGGCTGGATCTTTCCATTCTTTCGCGCGGTTACGGGGACGAAGGTCGCGGGGTGACGGTCAGCTACCAGGCAACGACTCCGGTATTGGGGGCTGTGCTTCCCAACAATTCGCCTGGCGTTCACACGCTATGGTTGCCAGCGGTGCCGCTGCAAATCGGATTGGCGTTGAAGCCAGGTTCCCAGGAACCTTGGACTCCCTATCGCATGGTGTCGGCATTCATCGAAGCGGGCATTCCATCGGAAGCATTCGGTTTGTATCCGGGTGGGCACGATGCCGGCGGGGCAATCATGACCAAGACCGCTAGGAGCATGATTTTTGGTAGCGCTGAAACAGTCGCTCAACATGCGGGCAATCCAAGGATCCAACCCCATGGTCCTGGATTCTCCAAGATCCTGATTGGTGACGATATCGTCGATGACTGGGAAGACCATTTGGACCTGATGGTCGAAAGTGTGCTTAGCAATTCCGGCCGCAGCTGTATCAATTGCAGCGGAATTTGGGCGAGCCGCAACACTCGCGAGATTGCCGCAGCAATCGCTCAGCGGATCGGACCAGTTGAACGTGCTACCGCCGAACGACGAAAATTCGCAACTCGCGGCATTCACAGTACCTGCAATGGCATCGGGAACCTACGCGATGGTTCAACAGGATCTTGCCGAATCGGGTGTTGAGGACATGACTGCAGAGTTCGGTGAAAAGTTGATCGAACGAGATCACTGTGCCTATTTGCGCCCGATGGTTGTCCATGCAGATTCTCCGGATCGAGCAGTTGCGTCAAAAGAATACATGTTCCCGTTTGTCAGTGTCGTCGAGTGTGCACAAAGCGACATGCTACGCCGCATCGGCCCCACACTAGTTGGCACCGTCTTAACTAGCGATTCAGCCTTCATTGACGAAGTGGGTGCCAGTGTCGACATCGATCGACTGAATGTTGGTCCGATACCGACCAATCGATTGAATTGGCTGCAGCCGCATGAAGGAAACATCATCGAATTCCTGTATCGATCGCGAGCGTACCAAATCGCGGAAGCACCAGTTGCGGCAAGCAAGTAACCTTGGACGCCTGAGCCAATTGCGGCCAGCGGTTAGGACAATCCGAATGGTGTCGGCCAAGGCCTGAACGAACCAAACCCATGGCTTGGTTAGTCTCCCGTGCCCCAGGGCTGTCCCGTAGCAGGTGTTCGACGGGCAAAGATTAGCATCATTGTGTTCGCCGAATGAACGAAGATCGCTTCCTAGATTTTCTACGACTGGTCTTTGCTGTACTGGGACGCGTCGCGCCGTCACTTGCCGGGCGTCTGGCTTGCAAGTTGATGTTCACACCGCGACGGTTCAAGCGTCCTTGGCGTGAAGAGGATTGGGCGAAAACGTCAACGACTTCGAGATTGAATTGCGGCTTGGCTGCATGGACTTGGGGCGATCCATCCCATCCCATCCCATCCCATCCCGCGGTGTTGTTAGTCCATGGTTGGTCGGGACGAGGCATACAAATGGGTGCCCTCGTTGCTCCCTTATTGCGCCGGAACCGATTTGTCATCGGCATAGATGGTGATGCGCACGGCGATTCTCCCGGATCGCGCACCAACCCGATCGCCTTTGCCGCCAAACTCTTAGCGGCCAGCCAGGAACTGGGGCCCTTGGATGCTGTCATCGGACATTCCTTTGGTGCCGCAGCGATTGTAATTGCGATATCCATAGGAATGCAGGTCACGAAGATGGTCTATATCGCTGGTCCTTCGGACTATCGGAATGTCCTAGAAAATGTTGGGCTGCGCCTATTGCGACTTCCGCCACCGGCTTTTCAGAACTACATCGAACGAGTCAAGGGCGAGCTGGAAACTCACTTGGATGACATGAGGATATCCGAAATCGTTCGAGATTTTTCTATCCCCGCGATGATCGTACACTCACTAGACGATTCCGACGTTCCCCATTCCGAGGGACAGCAGGTTGCCGATGCTTGGCCGGAATCGCAGCTGGAGACCTATAAAGACCTAGGACACACGCGGATGTTGTGGGAGCCAGCAAGTGTGAATCGATGCGTCGAATTCGTTACAGAGAACAAAACCACCGCTCCGCTTCTGCCGACGAGCCAAGGGGCAAATTAGCGAGAGCACTGTTGACCACAGCTCCGGCCGGGAAGTTTCAGTCTGATCTTTGCGAAGCATTTGTAAGTCATACCCAAAGCCGTTGCCACGACTGGCAATCGCGAAAGCTTAACTAGTCGTTCGAAACCAATGGCTTCGTACAGACGACGAAAAACCTCAACGCCCTGAATGACTGTTCCGTCGGGCAGTCTTCCATGGATTTCGGCCATCAGTTCTGAATGCTGCAGGCCCAATTCCTGGGGGTCAAATCGGAAGTCTGCGATGTCTGTAAATCGGATCAAATGACGCTGGTCGCGACGTCGAAGCATCGCAATCTCTCGCTTACACAATGGACAATCTCCATCGTAGAAGACTTCGATTTGCCATCTTTCTTCGGCACCGGCCTGACCTTCACCTGATGCTTCGGTGAGCGGGTCAACCGACGCAGTCATGATGCAACCTCTTCCATCGATTGAAACATCCGTCCGGCTCCCGGCTTAAAAACATTCCCCACTAGAAGGTCGGTCAAGTCATCGCGAAATTCAGGATGTTTTGCGATGAATGCAGCAAAACTGAATTTTGGGTTGTAAAAGGCGTAAACCAAATTCCTGAAGTGCTGCACTCCAGCGTCATATTCTTCTTTCCATGCCCCCAGACTGCCCGCCGACAGATCGTTGTTGACCAACGCGCGGTCGATCGTGTCGGCAGCCAATTCGGCGGACTTCATCGCCAAAAACACGCCCGAGGAATAGACCGGATCGATGAAGCCGTAGGCGTCTCCAATCAGCACCCAGCGGTCTCCTGCACATTGCGTTGAGCGGTACGAAAAGTCTTTGGTGGAGCGAATCGGCTCTGTTGGCTCGGCATTCGCCAAACGCCTTCCCAACGCTGGGCACCGGGTCAATTCCCGTTCAAAAACCTGATCGGCTGATCGTCCCTTTTCAAACATCCAATCCATTGCACCCGTACATCCGACGCTAACGGTATCGCCAGGCAAAGGGATAAACCAAAACCATGACTTGTGTTGCTCAGAACTGAAGATGATTGTCGCACCTTCGTCGCGGCCGTTACCGCGAAGGGCACCTCGAAACCATGTCCAAATGGTGCCGTTGCGAAGTTGCGCATCAGGCTGGCGCAATTTCATCCTGTTGGACAGGTAGCACGACTGACCCGTCGCATCGATCACCAATCGAGTAGAGACGTTGAATGATTTTGCGCCTCCACTCGTTTCTTGCTGGACCGTGACCGAAGCCGGAGCGTTGACCGGAAAGTCCACCGCTGTGACTCGACATCCGCTGACAACGTCCGCCCCTAATTCTGCGGCCCGACCCAACAACATCTGATCAAACTCGCTCCTGACGACTTGCCACGTGTATCCGCGTCCCAGTGGGTCATGGTCTTCAAAGTAGAAAGGCTCCGATTCCTTTCCTGAAGCGCCAACAAACTGAACGCTGTACTTGCGAGGAAAAGCGGATCGTTCCAGACGTTCAACAACGCCCAGACGCTCTAGCACCAAGTTCGCGGCTGGTATTAAGGATTCGCCGACGTGGTGACGTGGAAAATCTTCTCGCTCGACTACCAATACGTCATGCCCCTGCTCGGACAACAATGCAGCAATGGTCGATCCGGCGGGACCAGCACCCATCACTACTGCGTCTCGGACCCGAGCCGAGTCGAGTGAGCTTGAGGCAATTGACTTGGATGCGTTTTCGACCATAGTCACTACTCCCAATTCCACGCGGTGATTGCGTCAAGTTCACGTACGAAAATTTGATTTTCGGATATCGCTAGGTGAGCCCAGGTCGTCGATTCACTGACAGATCGCGATGAGATCTCGTCATATTTCTCAGGACTTGCACCAATCAGTCGCAATTCACCGCTGTGATCCAATGATAAAATTCGGTTGCCGTTAACGACCATGCTCCAGTACTTTCCTGACGGCTTGCCCGTCCAATTGGTACTTCCATCGGACGGATCAATACAGGTGAATCTTTCGTTTCGCAGATGCAAGTAGACTCTGTCATCAACGAGGACGGGTGACGACATGTAACCTTGCTTCTTGTTCTGCCAACGCTGCTGGACCTTGAACCCCTGAGAGTTGGAAGTGATGTCGAACAAGAAAGTGCCTCCGCCGTAAGTGCTTGTAAAAATCGAATTTCCAATAACCAGCGGCGTAAGGATATTCATTCCGCGAAATGCCGGTACTTCGACAGACCACAAATCCTGGCCGCTGTCCATGTTGACTCCGAATAATCTCTGACGGCTCTGAACAACCAACTGTCGTTTACCTGCCAGTGTCGCGATGACCGGGGACGAGAAAGCGCTAGCTCCCATGCCCGCTCCGTACTGTCCGCCCGACTCCGGTTCACTCCGCCAGACGATTTCTCCATCCAACTTTCGTAATTTGACGACAGAAGCAACCGCCTGAATGTAAATGAATTCTCCATCGATCAGTGGAGAACAGACCGTTCCAAATCCGGGTAGCGGAGCTGAAAAAGCTTCGGAGAAATCAACTCGCCAAGTCTGATCTCCGGTTTTTGTATCGAGACAAACCAACACATCCCTCATCCCGGCTACGTACAAATGCTCTCCGTCGGAGGCTGGCGTTGAACGTATCCAACTGCCATTCGCAGAAGCGAAGAATGGTACCGTTATCGATCCCGGCCAGCTCGCTGACCAATTTTCCTGTCCCGTCGATCGATCAAGCGCATGGATCACCTCATCCGATTTGTTTCTTGTTTCGGTAACGAATACCTGTTGCCCCACAACCAGTGGGCCCGAGTAGCTCGGTCCGAAGGGAACGCTCCAAACCTGTTTCAGGCTTTTTTCATCAAGTGATTCCGGCCATTTAACATCAGGAGATACTTGGCAGTCTCGTCCAGGACCTCGCCACTGATCCCAGTCGGCTGAATGTACGGACGACGCGGCTAGGATGACCGCCAATGTGGTCAAGAATCGTTGCATGACTAACACTCCTTGAGTACGAAACTTCGCCAAGTTTTAGTCGCAAAACCTTTTCTGACCACGAAAATTCTCCATCGGAGTTGTGGATGGTCTCATTCTCTTATGATCAGGAAATCCGTGCGATGCGGCTTAGCACGAGAATCCTGCTGCCGCGGAAAATCAATGAGATCTTCGACTTCTTCGGTAATGCATCAAATCTGGAGGCGATCACACCCAAATCGCTCCGATTTCAGATCATCACACCGCAGCCGATCACCATGACCGAAGGGACCCTGATCGACTATCAATTGTCGCTACGCTCGGTCCCGATCCGTTGGCGAACTGAAATTTCCCTTTGGGAGCCACCGTATCGGTTTATCGACCGCCAATTACGCGGCCCTTATCGACTTTGGGAACACACCCATACTTTTTATCACTCGGCCAATGGAACTTACGTCTGCGATGACGTTCAATATCGAGTTCCTGGAGGCAAACTGGTGCATCAACTAATCGTAAGACCAGAGCTAAGAAAAATCTTTCAATATCGACACCGACGTCTCAGCGAACTACTGGGCGATGTCAAGCAGGAGCAGCAAAGTTGACACGAGTTCCCGAAAGTCGCATTCGTCAGCTGAACGACAACCCGATCAAGCACGATGGCGACTTTGTAATTTATTGGATGATCGCGAATCGCCGCTCCTCGTGGAACTACAGTCTCGATCGGGCGGTTGAAATCAGCCAGCAGCACCGCAAACCACTGATCGTTCTCGAGGCACTGCGATGCGATTATCGATGGGCCAGCGACCGCTTCCACCGGTTTGTTCTGCAGGGGATGGCGGACAATCGAAAGAGTTTCGAAGGTACTGCGATTCGCTACTACGCTTACGTCGAACCGTCAGTGGGCGCCGGCGCCGGTTTGCTGGAAGAACTTGCCAAAACGGCGGCCGCGGTTGTCACCGATGACTTCCCTTGCTTCTTCTTGCCGCGGATGATCGCTCAAGTCGCTGATCGACTACCAGTTTCGATGGAGGCGGTGGACTCCAATGGAATCGTACCAATCACGGCAACTGAAAAGCCGTTCGCGCGCGCCTACGATTTCCGCCGCTGGCTGCAAAAGAATATCACTCCGTTTCTGTCCGAGTTTCCGAACGACCTTGGTCCCAAGCACCGTGAACTGCCAAACCGTGCCGACATACCACAGCACATTTGCGAACGTTGGCCGGAGGCGTCAAACAAAGTCTTAGCAGCTGATCCAGCGAATCTTGGTCGATTGCCGATCGATCACTCGGTTGTCCCGGCCGCATTCGATGGCGGAACCAGTGCAGCCCAGAAAACTGCGAATCGCTTTTTCGCCGACCGGCTGAAACGTTACGCAGATCACCGTAACGATCCAGAAGAGGAGGCGGCGAGCGGCTTTTCACCCTACCTGCACTTCGGTCACCTGTCGGCCCACGAAGTATTTGCTCGACTCAGGGAACAGGAGAACTGGTCTGAATCAGATTTGGCTGAAAAAGCGACCGGATCTCGTGGGGGATGGTGGGGCATGAGCGAGCCGGCAGAAAGTTTTTTAGACGAGATGATCACCTGGCGTGAGCTGGGATACAACCGATGCGTGCATTGCGACGACTACGCTTGCTACGACTCGCTGCCAGCATGGGCACGCGAGACTTTAGAGGAGCATCAGTCAGATCCGAGGGAATACCTCTACGACCTTGCCGAATTCGAATCGGCTCGAACACACGATAAAATTTGGAATGCAGCACAGCGTCAATTGGTCCGCGATGGCCGGATGCACAATTACCTGCGAATGCTGTGGGGTAAAAAGATCCTTGAATGGTCAGCAAGCCCACGCGAAGCCCTGGCAACAATGATCGAGCTAAATAACAAGTATGCGGTTGATGGGCGCAATCCGAATTCCTATTCCGGAATCTTTTGGGTACTCGGTCGCTACGACAGAGCTTGGGGACCTGAACGACCCGTCTTCGGCAAAATCCGCTACATGAGCAGCGACAATACCGCTCGCAAACTCAAGCTGAAAACCTATCTGAAGCGATATGACGAAAGTCTATTTGACTAAAATCGCCTGCACTCGATCAGCTTTCGGTGCTGGCAATCATTCAAGACCGAAATCTCGATCGCGAGTAAACGCATTCAACCAACAAAATTGAATGGTTAATGGGACAAAGGACTAGCGGTCTTTGGAAAGTTAAGCTGTGATCACGATAGCCTGCTGAAATGGGTCGTCGCTGTGGTTGGCGAAGACGGTCTAGTTTCAAAACGAATCGAAGTCTTGGAGAAACGCTGCGATGGTCAAGTTTGAAGGTTCAATCGGACTCATCCGACATCCAGAAGAAGTCGAAAGACTTTGGCTCGCCGTTTGGGATGATCGGAATTACCATTTTGATTTCGTGGTTGCCGAGCGACTGGAAAATGATTCCTTCCGCGAGTGCTTGGATCGAGAAATCGCTTGGACGCTGCCGCTCAGGAGCGGGAAAGACTACCTCATTTCAAGTGTCGCTCGCCTTCATTTAGATGCCGCTCTTTCTTTGGACGCATCGCAAGCCGATTTGATGCTCTATTCCATCGAACTCTTTGTCGTCGATCTGTATGGTAAAGTGGCCGCTAAGTCGCTCGCGAACGACCCGAATTTGCGCTGGGTATCAAGCGACGAAGTCCTGATGGGCAAGACAACTTGCGGACGATGCATTGCGCCGCGACTTGTCGCCATGATTCGTAAGGCCGACGTCTTTCCGCCACAGTCGGATAACTAGTTCGGATTCAAAGAGCGGCTTGATCGGCGTCGTTCTCGAGGCAAGCCCTACACGCTGACACGTTTCGTCAACAGGTCAGATACGGTGGCATCGCGATCTAAACCTCGTAGCTGCAACAAGACGTAGCCGGCCATCGCCATATTACCCAGCGTCATGATCAAAACGAACCAGCCAATCCGCTTGGGAATCGTTCGCTCTTTCCAAGCAACCCAAAGATAGAAGGTTAGAAAACCCAGATACGCATCCAGCAAAGTTGCCTGAAACCAGACATCTCCCATCAGATGACCGTTGTCAAACAGACTTCGAGCCAGCGTAGCCCTTACCGTCTGCGCTAGCATCATGCAGAAGAAGGATGTGAATACGAGCGTCAGTAGCAAGCGAGGCATTGATCGAGTCCTAAAAAAACCTGCCGGGTCAAACGGACCCGCCAATTCAGAGTCAATTGACTGGCGTCCGCGCAGCGGCTTTCAATACCGCGGTCGTTAAGTTGGTTCTCACCGTTGGAACCGGTAATGGGAAACAAACCATTCATTGCCGTTGTCGAAGGCAAACAGTTCTTCGCAAGCCATGAAGAACAAACGCCAGCGGTTATTCCAACGGGCGACTTCGCTCTCACCATAGGTACGCGCCAAGATTCCGTTCAGCGATGATGCGGCCGAGTCCTGGTTTTCAAGCCAAGCTCGGCATGTCTTCGCATAATGAACTCCAGACCACATTTGCTGATCAACAAGTTCCAGCGGACTTCCACAGCGGGTCAGCAGGTCAGCGCTTGGCATCATGCCTCCCGAGAAAAAGTGCCTCCCCATCCAGTTATGAGCTCCCGCCGTTTCGAATATATATGGAGTATTTTTGTGACAAAAAATATGCACGAACAATTGACCACCAGGACGCAACCAATCGTGAATTCGACTCATCAACACGCGATGATTTCGAACGTGCTCGAACATTTCGACTGATACAACGCGATCAAAGTCAGAGTCGGGCGCATAGTCGTTAATGTCTGCAGTGACGACATTCAGATTTGAAATACCGCACTCGGCCGCTCTTCTTGCGATGAACTGACCTTGCGAGTGTGAGTTTGAAACCGCCGTGATTTTGCTGTTTGGAAAATGTTGGGCCATCCACAATGACAGGGATCCCCAACCGCAACCCAATTCAAGAATATCCATACCGTCGCTTAGGGCCGCATTTTCGACGGTGATTTGCAGCGCCAAGTCCTCGGCTTGATCAAGTGATTCAACACGCTCGGACCAGTAGCAGCAACTGTACTTCAGCCGATGCCCAAGCACTGCCTGATAGAACGCTGCGGGAACTTCGTAATGTTGCTCGTTGGCCAACTGCGTTGCAACGGCAACCGGCTGATCACTTACCGCTTCCAGAAACGACTCTAGATAGTCGGTTCGGTGATTCGCGTTCAACTCCCGAAGCCGGGCGTGCAACAGCCGGCGAATTCCGATCCTTACGAATCGGTCAGACACCAACCCGTACTCAACCGCCCGTAGCAGCAGACTGAACGTCGAACTCTTTTCGGATTTCTCAGTACGTTGTAACGTGTTCATCGTGCTGGTTTGTCCCAAACGACTTGAACGACTTTCACTGCCTGCTCGTGGAACGCAGCTTCACAATAGCATAGATAGTAATCCCACATTCGGACAAACCGATCGTCGAACCCTAACGCGTGAACGTCACCTAGGCGATTCAAGAATCGGTGCCGCCAATCGAACAATGTTCTTGCATAATGAGGGGAAAGATCTTCAATCTCTTGAAGAGTCAAAGTCGATGTACGTCCAACCGACTCACAAATCGCGGCAATAGAGGGCAAGAACCCGCCAGGAAAAATATACTTCTGAATGAAATCGACCGACTTTCTGTATGTATCGTACCTGCGCTCCGGCATGACGATTGCCTGCAAGACCAAACGCCCACCTGGACGTAACAGTTCGCCACATTTACGGAAATAAACGTCCAAGAACTGTTCACCAACCGCTTCGACCATCTCGACCGAGACAACCTTGTCATATTGCCCCTCCAGTTCACGATAGTCAGAGTTCAGCAACCGAACTCGGTCGCCAAGGTTCGCGGCTTGAATCCTTTCGGAGGCAGTTTGAAATTGATTCTGAGAGATCGTGGTAGTATCAATGTTTACATCAAATTTCTTGGCGGCGTGAACGGCGAATCCACCCCACCCGCTACCGATCTCCATCACCCGGTCGCCTGCCGTTAAATTCAATTTTCGGCATAGCTGATCAAGCTTCGCGATCGCTGCCTGCTCGAGCGACATCGATGCATGCTGATAGTAGGCCGACGAATACATCATCGATCGATCCAGAAACAACTCAAAAAACTTGTCGCTCAGATCATAATGAGCAGCAATGTTTCGACGGCTGCCGGAAATCGTATTGCGTGCCCATCGATGCATCAGTCGAGCTGCGGCAAGGGCTATTCGACTAATCCCTGAATCTACCGATTCAAATTTATCGAGATTGCGATACAAGATTCGCAATAGTGCTGTCAGATCGTCAGACGACCACCAACCTGACAGATACGATTCGGCGAAGCCCATGCTACCACCGCTGAGCAGCTTCTGAAAAAAGCGTTGATCGGCTACGTGCAAATTGGCTTCTAAACCGCCGAACGCGAGGGATCCGTACGAATGATTTTCGAATCCATCGTCAACGTGTATCAATCCATGATCGATTGACCGCAACTGCCTGTGAGTGGCACTGGCGATTCGATCCTGGAACCAACTACGACTAGGAGACGGTGTTAACAACGCCGGACCACATTCGCCAGCCCGATCGGGCGAGTGCAGCTGCGACTCAAAATCATTGGAGATCGACGTCAACATCAACAGGGTCCTAAGCAGCGTTGTTGGGTTAAGATTTGTCGGACAAACTTGGGTGGGGATAAAAGGAAACTCTTTTCATCCAGAGCCTAATCGCCTGCCAATAGATGCCGGTCAAAACACCGACGGTTGTGATTGGGTAGTGGGTCAATACTCGAGCGAGGCCCTTTGCATCGATCGGTCGTCGCGTGAGTGCCAGCGACGCCGCGAAGGCTCGGCCTCGCGAATCCCAATTTTCGACGGCCAAAGATAGGCTTCGGTCAGGTACCTGTAAGTTCCATCGATAATTCATTTGCATCGGCAGAAACGGCGACACGTGGAATGCTTTCTCGTTCTGAAATTTCCATTTTGTCTGACCGGACTGCGGTCCCGGAATCACATAGGCATGGCGTTCCTTCCAAGGAGTGTTCGTAACATCTGCCAATACCGCGGTGACCTTGTTGCCGTCACGGTCGAAGCAGAAGTAGAACGACACAGGATTCATGACGTAGCCGAAGTATCGCAAATGGGTGAGCAACCGGATGGGGCCGTCTACTTCGATTCCAGATTGCTGCAGCACTGTCTCTCGAACCGATTGATCCAGAGTGACCTGGTCGTTTCCGTGGTAGTCGCTGCGGCAAAACCGACCAATCGCGGGTCGCTTGGTGGACCAAAACAGACGCCGAGCAAAGATCGATTCAATCTCGGACAAGTCTAAGTACATCAGACACATGCGATACCGAAACGCATGATCGGCTTCTCGAAACCGGCGATGGTGAACCGAACCTTCATAGATACAACTACAAAGCTGTTGGCATGGCAAATCAACCAACTTGCTGCCCCTGCAACTGATTGACTTTGGTTCCGCGAATTTCGTTCGTCGCCATTTCGCCATCACGCCCCATTTCGCCAATCCAATTGTCGATTCCAAACCGGCGACAAACGGCTAATGCGCTGTTGACTCCATCTTCATGAAATCCCGCTCCCCAAAAAGCACCGCAAAAGGAGGTTCGATTGCAGCGGATCAAATCATCGTGTTGAGACTGCATCAGCGAACGCGTGGTGGTGAACGCCGGGTGCGAGTACTCGAACCGGCCAATTTCCTTGCTTGGATCGATTGCATCCTCCTGGTTCAGTGAAACCAGAAAAACATGGTTTGATTGAATCCCTTGCAGCAAATTCATGTTATAGGTAACTGTCGAACGCAAATCATGATCGCTGCGGATACGGTAGTTCCAAGCCGCCCAAGCACGACGGGACTGTGGCAAGACGGACTCATCCGTGTGCAAGACGGCAACACTTGAGGTATACGGAAAGGCAGACAGCACACGCGTTTCTTTTGCAGTTGGCTGAGCCAGTAGCCGCAGCGCCTGATCGCTGTGGCAGGCAAAGACCACTTCATCGAAACCCTCTTGGCCAGCGGCATGCGATAACGTCACCGAATCCTCATGCCGAGCGACAGAATGAACTGGGCAATTCAACCGGAAACGGTGCCGAAACGAGTTCACAAGCTGATCAACATAGCGCCGCGATCCACCTTGGACGACTCGCCAGGTCGGCCGATCTCGAAGACTTAACAACCCGTGATGATGATAAAACTCCAAGATAAACCGGATCGGAAATTGCTCAAAGACCCCATTTGGACAGGACCAAATCGCTGCGCCCATCGGATACAGATAGTGATCAACGAATTCTCTGCCATAGCCAAACTGTTCGATGAAGTCGGCGACGGTCATGTCCTCCGGGACTAAAGTCCTAAGCTCGCTTCCCTGGCGATTGAACCTGAGGATCTCGCTGGTCATTCGCAGAAAGGAAGGCCGAAAAAGATTTCGGCGCTGCGCGAAAAATCCATTCAGATTCGTTCCATTGTATTCCAGCCCGCTCCGATCACAGCGAACACCGAAACTCATTTTCGTCGGCTGCGAGGACACTCCCAGGCAATCCAGGATGGTTGAGAAATTCGGATAGGTGCGGTCGTTAAAAACGATGAATCCGGTATCGATCGGATGCGACTCGGTGCCGATGCTCACGTCCACCGTGTTGGTATGGCCCCCAACGTAACTGTTGGCCTCGAAGATCGTCACGTCATGTGAACGATTGAGCAGTCGCGCACATATCAGCCCGGAAATTCCTGAACCGATAATTGCAATCTTCATTGAACAAACTTTCCTATCACTTTTTACGCGCAGCAATTTAGCAGTTCTTAGCTAGCTACAGCAAATTGAAAAGGGAAGAATCCAGGCGACGAACGGATTCATCAACCCTTCAGAGTACCTTCTGATGCGACGCTCTCTTTCGGAGCCGTCGGCTCAGTCGCAATTGGATGCAAAGATCGGGCAAACATCTCCAGGGCTCGGTAGTCCTCCAAAAAACTGTGCATCGACATCTGTTCTCGCAAGCTTTTCGTGATGGCTCGACCGCCAATCACCAAGGATCCTCCAATCGAATTCATACTGGCAAACAGCTCGTTGATGTTTTCGACGATTGTTGCTTCGTCGGCGATATGGGAGACACTCAGCCAAAAGATTTTCGGCTGGACATCTGCGATCGCCTGTATCAGCGTCTCGAAGGGCAAATTCGTACCTAGCAGATCGGCGCACAATCGAGGCTCTTCAAAACCAGACCCGCCATTGTTACCGGGAGGGTGTAAACGTCACCGGCAATCGTTGCTCCAATGGCGCGGGGAGCCGCGGAAGTTGGCAAGGCCATCGTGGCACCCAAATCATGCAGCAAACCCAAACAAATTTCGCATGATCGACGCTCCTGATATACGTAAAGATCACCACAATTCCACATCTCGCCGATCTCGTGGAACGATTCTGCAATCACGTCATCGCAAATGGCGGTGATCGAATGGTTTGCCAAAACCAGATCGATTAGCAGTTGGCGGGCAACCCGATTATCGTTTTCGATCAGCGCCTTTCGGAACCTCTGCCGTGCGCGACCGATCGTCCAACTCGTCTTGCCAAGCCCGGCAGGCAGACCAAGCAGCTCCGGACTGGTTAAGTCGTATCCCTGTTCGGTGATGTAAGCCAACACGTCTGCCGTGCGTAAACGACGGTGTCCACCCGCCGTTTTCGCCATCGGGATCAACCCTCGGTCGCACCATCGCTTGACGGTCGATTCGCTCACTCGAATCGCCTTGGCGACCTGCCGGGGAGAAACCAACTCGTTCATATCAGGCCCGTTCCGTTTGGGAGCTTCTTCAGGGGGGGTCAACATATTCACCAAATGAACGATTTGAACGTTTTTAGTATTGCACCAAGTGCCGATATCGTAATAATAAACGGAGTTGCGTCGCCACCCTGGTCGATTCGGCTGTTTTTAAAAAAATCGAAGGGGACCTCAGAAGTGAACAAGACCGTTACTCAGACCTCGGAGCCAGCGGATTCCAGCACAGGATCTGCCTCGAAAAACCTCCAGGACATCCTCAAGAGCCGGGATCTATACGTTTCAGAGCCAGGAACTGCTGCCATGAGGCGATCGGCTGCCGGCTGCGTTCAATCTGCGCTGGCAAACTGCCGACTGCTTACCGCCGAAGGCGAGCAAGTCCTGTTCAAACGCCTGAAATTTGTCTCCTTTCGGGCTGATGCGATTGAAAAAGCGCTGCATCCAACCCGGCCCTCGAAGAAGAAAAGTGCTGAATTGCGGCGTTTGCGTCTGGAAGAGGCGGCGGTTCGGGACGAGATCGCCGTTGCCAACCTTCGTCTGGTTGCCTCAATTGCTGCCAGGCTGGCCCGTTCGGGTGGAGACTTCGACGAATTCTTCTCCGAGGGAAATTCGATTCTGATGAAGTGCATCGAAAAATTCGACTATTCGCGAGGTTTTCGATTCAGCACCTATGTCACGACAGCGATTCAGCGTCACCTTTACCGAATGATCGCGAAGAGCGCCAAGTTGCGATCCGTCGAGTCGGTTCGAGATGACGCAATTTTGCAGCAGGTGCCGGGCGCGGAAGATGATGAAGCGCGACAAACGGTTGAGTTTGCAGCCGCACAAGCGATCATTTCCCGGATGGATGAAACGTTAGACGAACGAGAAAGCTTTATCGTACGGGGACGACTGGGGCTCGACGGGAGTGGTCAGGGAAAGACGTTTCAGAATTTGGGTGACCATATGGGATTGAGTAAAGAGCGTATTCGTCAGCTCTTCAATCGAGGAATTGACAAGCTTGGTGACTTGGCGTCGGGTCTGGGATTAGATTCGCTTGCGCACGATTGATGGCCGCGCTGAAAGTCTGAAACCTTGGCAAACGACTCATGCCAAAGGTTTCAGATTATCCGTTGTCGAAACTGCGGAATTGACTAAAACAACGCATGTCCACTAAGATTTTCTTGGAGTTTGAGCATGGTTCGATCTGACGATCCCCTCCGCGAATTGGCTTCTTCGACCGGCGAGACGCTCGAGGAATTGTCGCGTCAACGTCCTCAACTGGTTGTCTTTCTCCGCCACTTCGGTTGCACCTTCTGCCGCGAATCATTGTCCGACTTGCGCGAACGTCGAGCTGAAATCGAGGCCAGCGGATGCGGAATCACTCTGATTCATATGGTCGATGATCAGCAGGCGGAAGAGTTTTTTACCCGTTACGAGTTGGGGGATGTCCCTCGGATCAGTGATCCAGACCGCCGCCTCTATCAGATGTTCGGACTTGATAGAGGTGGGATTCGCGAATTGTTTGGACTTAAAGTCTGGTTGCGCGGTGTGACGGCTGGTTTATTTGCCGGTCATGGTATCGGCGGCGCTCGCGGCAACCCGTTTCAGATGCCGGGTGTCTACGTGTTTAGCGACGGAAATCTAGTCTCCGGCTACCAACACAGCCAAGCATCCGACAGACCCGACTACCTTGGGTTGGTAAAACAAGCGTTATCCACCGTCCGAGCGGCTGACGTTTCCACGCAACCGTTTGACCGTAATCTTGATCCGGTAACCATGGTTTAAGAAGGTGTGCGTTGACTCGCTTCTCCATAAGTCAATTGATCAAGAAAAGGCCGGCGAATCGTTTAAGCTTTTTCCAAGAGAGTTTGGGGAATTGCTTCTCGCGTCATCGCAGGAAATTAGCAATTCTCACACCGCTTCAGAAATAGAGACGGAAGATGAGCCGGCGAGGTTGCGCGTGGCCGTCTCCGCCTGCTTACGCCGCTGCGATTACGGTTGGTGAACCGCAGGAAGGGCTCCAAGTTCTGAGTAAGAGGTGGAATCGTGCGGTACAGGAATCTCGCCACTAATCCTTAGCGATGAAGCCATGATACAACCCCATGTAGTAGGGCAAAGTAAACACAGCGCCGTCAGCGAATCCGTGTCCGGCCCCACCGGTGTCCAAACGCCATGGATCGGTGTTCCAATGATTGAAATGCCTCTCGTCAACCGGCAACACCTTACCGTTCACTCGGTATCCTCGTCCCGAGGATTCGCGGTCCAAACCCTCGGCCGAGTGTTTCGTCAGCATGATCAAGTCGTTACGGTGCGAATTGTTGTGCGCCCAATCAAATCGGTCTAATGGAAACCGCTTGAGCGTGTCAACTGAGTCGGCCAACCAAGTCGGCCAGGGCGACAAGTCAAACTCACCCCAGTTGTTGGTCATTGATTCGCCCAGTGCGACTGCCGCGAAACAGAAGTTGAAAAACGGGTTTAATTCCGGTTCTTCTAATCGCCATGCACCAGCAAACGATGAAAGGTACAGAGTCCGCAACTCCGGGTCAGGCTCGTACTTGATCAAATTGTAAAATGCCATGAATGCCATCTCGTCATCCGATTGGTTTCCCGTACCAATACCTTTTTGAAGCTTAGGCGTCAGTGCATTGATGTGATACGAATGCCTGTCTCGTAGTTCTTTGGCAACATCCCGATACTTTTCATCCCTCGTGACATGGAATGCAACGTTCAAATATGAAAGTATGCTGATCGAGTTCAGGCCTCGTTCGACGAACCACTTAGGGTTGAAGTTAAGCTCCTGAGGATCATAGACAGCCCATCGACTTCGGCCGGCGTGATCGTACAGGCTAAAGTCGTGTGCGATCAGATGATCAATGTTTGCTCTGACAACCTCGCGGACCGCGGATTTTTCGTCCTCGGTTTCCGCAACCAGATCGTAATAGGCGGCATTGAAAAAATAGTGTCCGTCCAGCTCGTCACTGCTGGTATCGCTTTTCCAGTACCACTGGCCATCCGCCGATTTTGGCCAGCGAGGCTCGTAGACTCGCCATTGCTTGTCTCGCTCTTGCATTTTCCGCTGTCCTTCCAGCGTGTAGGCACCGGCATTGGGATCACGGTCGGAAGAGGTTTCTAGCACGGTGCGTGCGATAAAACCGGCTGGCGGCTCATGCGGGGATCCTTTCGGCGCTTCACTCAAGAACTTCAGTGCCGCAAACGCATCCTTGGCTCGGCGGCGTGCGTTCGGATCTTTGGTCGCGCCATAGGCAAAACACTCGCCAGCCCCATACATGCTGGTCCACAGCCCGTCGTTGTCGCTGGTGGTTCGCTTCAGCGTGGTCTTGTCGCCAGCTGTGGCGGCGTGAGCTTCGATGACATATCCGAATTCTGTCCGGCGATTGTGTTGATCGATTTCGCTTTCGTAGTAGTCAGCTTTTTCAGCTAAAGTCATGTCGCGAAAATAGATTTTGGCGACCCCCGCCGCCGTGGCGACCCACGCAGCTCCATCAGCATCGACCGCTATGTCGCGAACGTCGTCATCCGGCAGCCAGCGCTTGCCTTGACGATAAGCCCACGAATCACCGTCGTAGCGAACCACACCTTTGGTCGTTCCAAACCACACCACACCGTCCGATCCGGCAGCCATGGAAGTGAATTCGTCATACGGCAAGCCATCAGCGCCGGTGTAGAGTGTCCAGTTTCCATCTTCCAAGCAACCAACTCCCTGGTCACAACAGAACCACAACCGATTGAGGCCATCGACCGCGACTTTCACGGTCGTTGGTGCCCAACGTCGATGTTGATCGTTTGGGAAGACTTGTTCCCCATTGATTTGTAGCCCAGCTTGATCACCAATCGCGACGTCACCGTTCTGAAATTCGGCACGCGACAAATACTCTGTCGCGAAGGGACCCCCGGAGCGACCCTCGATCGGCCTTGGTTTTTCTGGACTGATGATCAGAGGCGCGGCGGTCGGGCCCCAAACGCCCTCCGTAAAAACGGCTTGGCCCTCGGCGGTGATCACCCCCGGCCCCCCTTTTCCGCCTGCTGAAATCAGCAACACATCATTACTGGGCAGACCGTGTTCCGTTGTATAAAACTCGACGACTTCTTGCTGATAGACGCCGACATTGACGGGCAACTTCGGTTGCTGGCCGACAGCCATGCCAATCGTTGACAATACAGATAACAAGCAGAATATAGTTCGTATCAACAGTTTACCCTTTGATCGGTCTAAAATATTGCTGTGAATCAGAAATGCGCGACGCGACGATTCATCATACATCCCCATACCCCAACCTATGCAATGCCATTGCAAATTCGGACCACAATCTGCCTCCTTGCGATCTCCATCTCATCCTGTACGGCCTCGCATTGTGTGTCCGCCAGCGAGTTCGATCTGAATGGCCAACGGTTCACGTTGCCCGATGGTCTGCAAGTCGAATCGGTCGCCAGCCAGTCGCTCGTCGAACGCCCCGTCAGTGCTGACTTTGACGAACTGGGCCGGTTGTACGTGACCGATTCCGGTGGGTCGAACGAGTCACTGGAGGTGCAACGTCAGCAACCGGTCGATCGTATCGTTCGCTTGGTAGACGAAGATGGTGATGGCGTTTTCGATTCCAGCACCGTGTATGCCGACAAACTGACGTTCCCCGAGGGTGCACTGTGGTACGACGGATCCCTGTACGTTGCTGCACCGCCGGAGATTCTGAAATTCACCGATGCTGACGACGATGGTGTCGCCGAGCACCGCGAAGTCTGGTTCGACGGCAAAACACTGACGCACTGCGGCAACGATTTGCATGGTCCGTATTTGGGGCCAGATGGTTGGTTCTACTGGTGCAAAGGCGCCTTTGCCGAACAAACTGTCGAGCGGTACGGAAGATCACCGATGACGACCAAGGCCGCGCATATTTTTCGCCGCCATCCGAGTGGTGGTCCAGTCGAATCGGTGATGACCGGCGGCATGGATAACCCGGTCGAGATTGCCTTTACACCGGCCGGCGAACGTATTTTCACGACGACCTTCTTGGTTCACCCCAGTGGTGGAAACCGCGATGGCTTAATTCATGCGGCGTATGGTGGCGTCTATGGGAAAGAACACAATGTGCTAGATGGTCATCCGCGGACCGGCGACTTGATGCCTGTCCTGGCTCACCTGGGGGTTGCCGCCTCGTGCGGGCTAACTCGTCTTGAATCAGACGGTTTGGGGAAAGGATTCAAAAACAATCTACTCGCTTCATCATTCAATCTGCACAAGATCACGCGTCATGTACTCACCAGACGTGGTGCCACGTTCGAGCCTCAGACGAGCGATCTGCTGGTTAGCGATAACTTGGATTTTCATCCGACTGACGTGCTTGAAGATGCCGACGGTAGCGTCATCGTGGTCGATACTGGCGGTTGGTTTCGTCTTTGCTGTCCGACTTCCCAGTTGGAAAAGCCAGATGTACTAGGCGGGATCTACCGGATCCGCAAAGCGAACGCGAGTCGGCCCTCAGACCCGAGAGGAATCAAGCTTGATTGGACGAAGACCAAAACCGTTGAGCTGGTTGGCTTGTTAGCGGACAACCGCTTCGCTGTCCGAAATCAAGCACGCCAACGACTCAGCAAAATCGGGTTTTCGGCAATCGAACCATTGCAGCGAGCGTTGCAGCAATCATCCGACTCTGATCATCGCTTACAAGCTGTCTGGGCATTGACTTCAATTGACGACAAAGCCGCCCGCGATGCGATACGCCAGGCATTGGACGACGCCAACGATACGGTACGTCAGGCGGCTCTGCACTCGGTAAGTCTTCATCGCGACACGCTGGCAAGTCAAAAACTTGTAACGATGCTCCAAAGTGGCCCGGCCCATAATCGCCGTGCCGCCGCGGAAGCATTGGGACGAATTGGCTCTAGCAAGACGATTGCCCCACTATTGTCTGCAATTTCCAAGATACCCAGTGACGATCGGTTCCTGGAGCATTCGCTGATTTATGCGGCAATCGAACTGAACGACGCCGATGCGATCAGAGAGATGATCGCTGATGACGATCCGGTGGTCCGCCGCGCTGCCCTGATCGCTCTTGACCAAATCGAAGGGAATGAAATACGAGCCCGTGACATTCAGTCATTGCTGGTCTCCGAAAACGCCCTGTTGAACGATGTTGCTTGGTGGATTGCGCGGCAACACCCAAATTGGGGTGAAACCGTCGTCGGCGCATTCGAAACTGAATTGAAATCCAATCCGCAAGATGCGCAAGTCGTTCAGCGTCTGACGGAGCGGCTCCGCGGGTTTAGCAATTCCGTTCCGGTCCAACGACTGATGGCAAGCTCCCTGCAGTCGCCTGAGCTAAATGATGCACTACGATTGGCACTGATTCGCGCCATGTCCAATAGCGGTCAACCGATGCCGGGTTTCTGGAAAGAACCTCTTCGCGACCAACTTACGGGAGAAAGCGACATTGTTCGGGCTGCGTTGCAGGCATTCAGTCGGCTGTCGAAGGCTCCACTCAAACCTAAAACCATCGATCAATTGCGAAGGATCGCAAGCAAGACGTCCAAGTATGGTGACGACATTCGACTACAAGCGATCAATTTGATCCCCGTCGGTTCGCTTGATTTTTCAGACACCGAGTTTCAGTTCGTCTGTGATCAACTGAATATCGAACGCGACGTTACGAATCGCTCGCTCGCCGTCGATATTCTGCGATCGACGCCACTCGATTCAGATCAGCTAAAACAGCTTGCCGGTCGGCTGCCCAAGATCGGCACGATGGAACTGCGTCCGTTGCTGGAATTGTTCGCATCATCGCAAGACGCGGAAGTTGGGAGCAGCTTGATTGATTCGCTGCTCGTTTCCCCGGCAGCGACCTCACTGCCGACCGATCGCTTAAACAGTATTCTGTCGGGTTACGGTGATGGGATCGCGCCCAAAGCAAATGAACTGTTGACAAGGATTGAAGAAGAGAACCGCAGCAAGATGCAGCGAGTCGATTCGATCATGGCGTTGTTGCCCAAAGCAGATATTCGCCGAGGGCTACGGGTGTTTCAGAGTTCGACAGCGGCCTGTATCGCTTGTCATCGACGCGCCTATTTGGGCGGTGATGTCGGTCCCGACCTAAGTGCCATTGGAAAGGCGGCGCAGCGAACGCGATCTGCTGGAATCGATACTATTTCCCAGCCTGACCTTTGTGCGCAATTACGAGCCCGCCGCTGTCCTAACGATCGATGGCAAAATTTATAACGGCGTCATTCGCGAGTCGTCAGACCGGGGAATCACGTTGCAGCTGGATGCAAAAAAGTCGATCCAAATTCCAACCGACGAGATCGAGGAGACCCGCTTCAGCGACGTCTCGATCATGCCAGCCGGGCTGGAGAAACAACTCACACCACAACAACTTGCCGATTTAGTGAAGTACCTGAAGGAAGGATAGCCGGCAACTCCGTATACGGCGCAGCAGCTAGCGAGCCGGAAGCAAGTCGGCAAATCCCGCAGGGATATCAGCCATTGGCCCCGGGTCGTGAAGCGCTCCCGGAGACAACTGCGTTTGACGGTCAACTAATCTCCGTCACCCCTTTCGGGATGAAACAGCACGGAATGCTAAACCGTGCGGCATAGAGCTTCTCTAGTCCAACATCCGAGGTAACTTTTTGAGACTACATCGAATAGAATAGGCCTCATGATTACGCCCCGCCTGGTATCCCTCTGCCTTGTTTCTCTGTTCGCTGCCGCTCCGTTCGGCTTTGCCGCGGAACCAGTCGATTTCGTGCGGAGCGTGCGACCGATCTTGCAACAACACTGCTATCGTTGTCACGGCGACGAAAAGCAGAAGAGCGGCTTGCGTTTGGACATCAAGTCGGAGGCATTGAAGGGTGGCGACAGCTATGGTCCTAGCATCGTTGCCGGCGACCTGGACGACAGTCCTTTGATCGAATTGGTCACCAGTGAAGATGAAGATTCAAGAATGCCGCCGGAGGGCGAACGGCTATCTTCAGACGAGATTCAAATTTTGTCGGAATGGGTCAAACAAGGTGCGAGCTGGCCAGATGGAGTCGACCTGGCAGAACTCAAGGATCTGACGGACCATTGGTCATTCAAACCAATAGCCAGCACGAATGCACCAGCCACCGAGAATCACCAATGGCCGCGAAATGACATCGACCGGTTTGTGCTTGCGAAACTGCATCAACATTCGCTCAAGCCATCACGGGAGGCAACGCGTCAAACGTGGTTGCGGCGAGTTTATTTTGATCTCATTGGCCTGCCGCCATCACCCGACCAAGTGCAATCTTTCCTACAAGATGAAGCCGACAATGCTTTCGAAAAAGTTGTCGAACAGCTGCTCGGTTCACCCCGCTATGGCGAACGCTGGGCTCAACACTGGTTGGACGTGGTTCGCTACGCCGATACAGATGGCTTTGAAGTTAACACCGAACGAGCCAATGCCTGGCCCTATCGTGACTACGTCATCGATGCTTTCAATAAAGACACGCCCTATGACCAGTTCATCCGTGAACAGCTTGTCGGCGATGCATTACAACAAGATGCCGCGACCGGTTTCCTAGTCACCGCAGCCGCGTTGTTGCCAGGACAGATTGGCCAAGATGACGAATCGAAACGACTTGCTCGACAGGATGCGTTGGCCGAAATCTTGATCAATACGGGTGAAGCATACTTGGGTCTGAGCATTGGCTGTGCACGATGTCACGACCACAAGTTTGATCCGATTTCGCAGCGTGACTACTACTCGATGCAAGCTTTCTTTAGCGGCGTTCAAGTATGGTGAGCGTCCGATCCGATCGCCCGAAGCCGAAGCGACACGCAAGCAGATCGAATCGATGAAGGCGAAAATTGCTGATCTCGATCTGCAGCTCTCACGTTACGAGCCGCTTGCGCAAGTCGACAAGGACGTGAACGATAGCGAGCGAAGATCGCCCGTCAACGCGAAACGCAATGTCGATAGGTTCGCACCTGTTACCGCAAAATCGATTCGATTCACGATCAAAAAGACGAACAACCTTGAACCTTGCATCGATGAATTGGAAGTATTCGATACCGCATGGAAAGAATGTCGCATTGGCAAGCAGGGGAACCAAGGCGACAGCCTCGGGGAGCGCTCCGGTCAGCGACAATCACAAACTGGAACACATCAACGATGGGCAATACGGCAATGCCCACAGCTGGATGTCCAGCGAAATTGGTGGCGGCTGGGTAGAACTAACTTTTGATCAGCCGCGAACGATTGAGCGAGTTGTTTGGGGGCGAGATCGCGACGAAAAGTACAAAGATCGGCTAGCAATCGAATACAGCATTGAAATGGATGTCCAATCGGAAACCCATCAAGTCATCGCAACTTTCGCTGATCGACAATCGTTCGCGGACAACCAAAAGCCGCCCACAGAAATCTCCTCGTTCGGATTGACTGACAAAGAGTCCGAGTCCGCTCAGGATCTTCTGAACGAGCGAATTTCGCTCGAAAAGGAGATCGCATCGGCGGTCGAGTCCCAGAAAGTCTTCGCCGGCAACTTCGTCACTCCGCCGCCGACTCAACTGCTTTCGCGCGGTGATCCTGAACAACCCATCGAAGAGGTTTCGCCGGCGGTGATCGCCGCGCTTGGTGACGTCAGCCTGAGCAGCGCCGCCGATGAACAAGAACGTCGCAGCGCACTGGCCAACTGGATTGCTGACCCTGGCAACCCATTGACCGCGCGCGTGATGGCCAATCGTATTTGGCAATGGCATTTTGGCATGGGCCTGGTCGAAACGAGCTAGTGACTTTGGCTGGAGCGGGGCACGGCCGACACACCCCGAGTTGCTTGATTGGCTGGCCCGTCATTTCATCGATTCCGGCTGGTCCATCAAGTCAATGCATCGTCTGATCGTTCTCTCAGCAACGTACCGCCAATCCAGCCATGTGGACGCAGCGACGCAATCTGCCGATGCCGACAACAAGCTGCTGTGGAGATTTCCTTCGCGACGCTTGGAAGCTGAAGCGATCCGCGACAGCATTCTGGCCGTCAGCGGACGCCTGAATCTGAAGGCGGGTGGACCGGGATTCAATCTGTTCAAGTCGCGCGGTGGACTGAATGGGTTCCCTCCAATTGAATCGTTCAATGAAGAGGGCCGGCGTCGAATGATCTACGCACACAAAATTCGAATGGAACGTGAAATCGTGTTCGGTGCATTCGATTGCCCCGACGCTGGCCAAACGATGCCACGGCGACGTCAATCGACAACTCCAATCCAAGCGTTGAACCTGTTTAATAGTCAATTCACTATCGATGAAGCTGAAGCATTTGCGGCCCGCCTGAAACAGGAAGTGGGTGACGACGTGCAGGATCAAATCCAGCTGGCCTATCGCATCGCCTTGGGCCGTGACGCGAATCCACAAGAGCTCGATCAAGCCGCTGCAATTGCCAATTCGCATGGCTTGAATACCGTTTGCCGAGCAATCTTCAACAGCAACGAGTTCTTGTTCATACCATGACTGGTCAATCACAAACGCCATCTTGCAATCCGAACTCCAGCCGCCGTCGGTTTCTGGCTGATACGACAACCGGAATCGGTTCGATCGCATTGGCGAATCTATTGGCCGGGGATCGACTGCTAGCCGACCGACCACCGATCGATCCAGCGAATCCGTATGCCGCCACGACCGCCGCACTATCAAGCCGAAAGCAAAAAATGTCCTGGTCGTATTTTGTGCCGGGGCGGTCAGCCAACTTGAAACTTGGGACTACAAACCTGAGCTAATCAAGCAGGACGGGAAACCGCTGGTCGGCGGACCGAAGGTCACCTTTCAAGGCCCGGCAGGAGAACTGGCGCGGCCACAGTACAATTTCCGACCTCACGGTCGAGACCGGCAAGATGGTCTCGGACATGATTCCGCATCTTGGCGGAACTGACCGACGAACTAGCATTTGTGCATTCGTTGACCAGCCGATCAAATACGCACGGTCCGGCGGAGAATTTTCTTGTCGACCGGATTCGTGGCGGACGGATTTCCCAGTGTTGGCGGTTGGATCAGCTATGCACTAGGCAGCGAAAACGCAAACTTGCCGGCCTTTGTGGCAATTCCGGATCCGCGTGGCGTGCCTCAGGCGAGCGTCAATAACTGGGGTTCCGGATTTTCTGCCGGCCGAGTTCCAGGGAACGCCCTTTAGTGCCAAAGATCCGATCCGACATCTGACCGCGCCCGAAGTCAGTTTCCGCAGGACGCTGACACAGGCAGCACGAATTCTGCTGGAGCAGATGAATCAGCAACATTTGATCAAAATCCAGCAGACCATCAACTCGCCGCCAGGATCGCCAGTTATGAACTCGCGGCCCGAATGCAATTGAGCGTCCCCGAAGTCAGCGATCTTGAGCAATGAACCGGCCCATGTACTGAAGCAGCTACGGCGCCGATGATGAGTCCAATCCGATCAAAGCAGCGTTCGCCAAAAACTGCATTCTGGCGCGGCGCTTGATCGAAAATGGGGTTCGGTTTCGTGCAACTCTTCAACGGTGCCTACGCCAGTGGTGGTGAGATTGAACTGGGATGGACATAACAAACTAAAGGAACAGTACGACAGGCATTCGCAGATCATGGATCAACCCGTTGCCGCGCTCGTTCGCGACATGAAAGCGCGAGGATTGTTGGAGGACACGTTGATTGTGTGGTGCACGGAGTTCGGGCGGATGCCGATGTTTCAAAAAGGATCCAAAGGACGCGATCACAATCCAGATGGATTCACCTGTTGGCTGACAGGCGCGGGCGTCAAGCGGGGCGTAAGCTACGGAGTCACCGACGATTTGGGTCGTCGTGCGGTTGAAAACGTCCGTCCGTTGTACGATCTGAACGCCACGATTCTGCATTTACTGGGCTTGGATCACGAACGGTTGACTTACAACCACAATGGGATCGAGCGGCGACTGACCGATGTTCATGGCCACGTGATTGACGAAGTTTTGGCGTAGCAACTACGCCAAAATTTGTTCGACTCGCTGCCCCTCACGTTCCTTCGGCCCCAGTTTTTCCTCCGCGCCCATGGTTTCCAACATCGTGTTGTAGACGTCGATGCCTTCATGGTTTACGTCCATGATTTGCCCGGTTTTGAATCGCCCACCCGCGCTGGTGATGGCGTGAAAAACGCCGGAGAGTTCGCGTTGCGGATCTGAATGTCGTCCGTCACCCGATTCGGTGGAAATGGTGATACATGAATTCTCCAAGATCGATTTGCCATTCGACTCGATCGTTTCGTCGAGCCGCGACAAGAAGTAGGCGATCTCGCGCAGCTTCATGTGAACATGGGCGCGTAGCTGTTCGTTCTGCTTGGCGGGATTGAAACGGTGCCACCATTCGTGGCTGCAGCCACCAGAACCACCTTTACCTAACTGCTTTGAATCGTCGAAATTGAAGATCGTCCGACCATCATACTGATACTCACCTGTGACCCTAAGTCGCTCGCCGGCCGCCAGGAAGGTAATCGATCCAAACCTTGCGCGATCCAGTTCGATCGCCAGAGCATAAAGATCGGCCATCAAACGCCACTCGTTGACCAAGTCGTCCAATTTCATGTCGATCCCCTCACCACCTGGATCCGCCTGACCACCATGGGCCAACTTGGAATCCTTTGGTAGCTGCGGAGCGTTTGGGTCAAGCTCTTTCATTTCGAAGGCCCGCTGTTCGAACTCACGAATCCGCTCGAGATGATCGGCGACTCGACCACGCGAGGCAGATCCAAGTGGCGAGTTCGTGCCGGTGTAGAACTTGTATTGATCGATGACAGCATCCAGCACGCTGCGACGCAGTCGCTCGGTTCGCACATCTTGGTCATCGCTGGCAGTGGCCAGCGAACCAAAGACGCGATCAAACAGATCCCGCGGCTGCTCTTGAATTGTGGCCGCAACGGTTCCATCTCGGTTGTAGCTATGGACATATCGACTGATCCGGCTGCGGCGAAAGAATGTCCCGCCAACCAACGTTGGCACCATCCCGACAGGCAGACCGTTGGGATGATGTGCCCTTCTGATGACTTGATCGATCGACGCACCACCAGCTTTCGCTTCACCGTCGGGCGGCGTCGCAGTAAAGGCACCACTAGCTCCGTCGAAATGGGCGTTGATGCCAGAGGCGTCGCAGCGTACTTGATCGACGTTCCGCATGATCAAAAGCTTATCGCCTAATGGCTTGAGTGGCTCAAGCACGCCATCAAATCCCTCGGTTTGCAAGGGAGCGGGGATTCCCAAACCGAAGAATACATTGAAGGCGCGAACTGGAACATCCGAAGCAACGGCAGCCGTCGCCCGGGAGACCATCATTTCTTCCAACAGCGGCAATGCGACGAAAGTCGCACCGGCGCCACGCAGAACTGTTCGACGAGAGAGACGAGGGGAAGTCATGAGTGGGATTGTAGTTGGGGGAGAATTGTGAGTGAATTCGACGAAGAGGTCAGTGACTGCTTCAGGCTCAGTCGAGTGCAGCTGCGGATAAATGCCGAGCGCCGCACTAGACCAGTTCACTTCAGGTGACGGTGGTCAAATCTTCCAGCAAGATTCAAAAGTCCAATTCTAGTCTTTTGATTCAGTCTCTGTACGAATATTTTGCACAAGATGACTGAGCACAATCGCAGTCATTAAGCTTCGGTATGTCCCACCATTCCCTTGCGCCACGTGATGAATTTCTCGAACCGCTTTGGCATCGCTGGCGTACAACGGTCGCCCCAGTGAGAACTGAATGACTTTTCGAGTCAGACATTGTCGAACGCGATCACTTTCGGCAAGCAGGTCCATCAGTTCCGCCGACGTTTGATAGCTGACTGGTTCTGCTTCACCGGGAAAGAAAATTTCACCATCTTGACGCAACCGATTTCCATGCACATCGGCTTCGTGAAAACTTCCCAAACCGTCAAACATTTCGAGTCCAAAGGCGAGCGGTTCGAAGCGCGAATGACAACCGCCACACGACCTACTCTTGATCCGCTCGGTTGCGATTGCGCGGTGCGAGCGGCCTGGGCTGGTGGCAACCGGCGTCGTGTCCAAACCAGGAGGGGGATCACCGACCTCGCTGAAGAGCAGATCACGCAATACAAACAGCCCACGTGTTACCATCGACGCATCGTCGCCGCCAATCGTCAACAGGCTGCCCTGAGTCAACAGGCCGCCACGGGACGGCACATCCGACAAATCGTACCGTTGCCAACCTTGGCCGCGTGATTCGAATCCGTAGTGCTTGGCCAAACGGGGCGTCGCGTAGGTAAATTGCGCGTTCAACAAATCAGAAAGTGGACGCTGCTGCTTCCAAACCAGATCGAGAAAAAAGTCGATGGTCTCCTGTCGCATCGCTTGGGCCAAATCGTGCTGCCATTGCGGAAACCGCTCAGCATCGGGGCGAATGTTTTCCAAACGATCCAAATCCAGCCATTGAACGACAAACTGTTTCGATCGTTGCTGGGCACGAGGATCGTCTAACATTCGATCAACTTGTTGACGAAGCAGCGCCGAGTCACTCAATTCGCCCTCTTCAGCAGCGGCCACCAGCAAGTCATCGGGCGGCGCACCCCACAGAATGTAGCTGATCCTGGAAGCCAGTTCGGACTCGCTGACCGGCCAGATCGATCCGTCACCCCGCTGATTTTCGATCCGATACAAGAATCGCGGTGACTGTAGCATCGCCTCTAAAACCATCCCAACAGCTTCACGAAAGTCACCGCCCGGCGCTGGCGACGGTTGTCGAAATTCCGCGATAGAGAACGACTTCGTCTTCTTCCAGCGGACCTCGCAAAACGTGTTTTCCCATCTCCGCAATCAACGCCCGCATGTTGTTGTCGGTCAACTTTTTGCTCTTCGAAAACCTCTTGGCGAAGGCTTCAACATCCATCTTGGCAACGATCGACTGAGCGAGTTTGGCATAAGCCTCGACATGCTGCAGATCCACGTTCAGGTTGTAGGCCGTATTGCGAAACCCGTCTGCTCGTTTGTCCTCGGGAAGTAACTCCGCCGCGTCGTCAGTGATGTCAACCTCAACTGCCGCCCGGACGGTCGCGATATACTCAGACAAAGTCAGCCGTTGGACCCAGAGATCGGAATCGTTCGACGACTCGGCGTTCCGATAGATCGCGGGATCGACATAATCGATCGGCCAGTCGGCTCCTGAGTCGATCCATTTTTTTAGCCAACCTTTTTCTTCGGCCGTTAGTGGTGGTCGATCTTGTGGCATCAGATCTTCGGCCACCGCCTTCCAAAGCAAACTTTCTGCCGCATTTCCCGCAACGAGCAGCCTGCCCGAATCACCGCCACCCAACGCGGCCACCTTTCGCGACAGATCCAAGCCACCTTCGTTGGAGGCTGAATCGTGGCACTCGAAACAGCGCTGCGACAATAGCGGCGCGATCTGTGTCTCGAACAGATGATCGGAAGATTCCTCTTCAGCCGCGACTTTGATTCCAACCTCTGCGTCAAATCCGGCTGCAAAGTTGTCAGCGACTTCGTCAGCCGACAAACTACGACTGTAAACGGCAACCAAGTGCAACTCGCCCAACCAAGGTCGATCACCCGTGACCTCGTTGGCCAAAGCGAATCGATACTTATCGTTCCAATTGCCAATCGATCCTGTGACCTTGGCCGCCTGATGTTGAAGCCCATTCAGGTACAACCGTGCGTTTCCAGATCGATCTCGCGTGTAGACCACGTGCGTTACCTTCCGCTCGGTGCTCAGGCTCTTTGCGGGCGAGAGGGTAGCCGGCGTTCCATTGGCACTTGTTTTGACAGTTCTGAAACGAGACTCCATTCGATCGCCTTCCTGCCCGAGTGTGAAGTTGCGTTCGCTTGGACCATTGGAAAGCGTCACGATCCGTGCCGGCCCCTTTTGATTCAGGGATTTGGGACGTATCCAAGATTCAATTGTGATCGCACCTGATCGTTTGACGGCGTCAACGATTTTCTTGGCCGGACCAACGCCTCGGATCAACGTCGGCTGATTGATTTGCACCGATCCATCGCGCCGGTGCACGTGGGCCATGTCTTTAATGCGCAAGTCCAACGGATTACCGGTGCCAGACCGGTCTTTGACGACAGGACCTTCGCCGCGAAAGTCATACAGGACCAACAGACCACTGGTTGCTCTTCCGGGCATCGCAGCAGTGCCGGCAAGTAGCGACGCATTTCCGACCAACCAGCAAATCAGAAACAGTTCAAAAACTATTCGCAGCCGCGTCGTCACCACTCTTTTCCACCTTTGCGCGTGCCGCAGATCGAGACCTGCAGCCCCAGGGCGTCGGCCATGGCCGCTTTCGCCAGCATCGCTTTGTCGGCTGTTGCGGCGTCATCGGCGTAAGCAACTTGAATGTGATTCGACTTGTGGCGAGCCATCATTTGATCTCGCGAAACGCCATAGGTGACGGCATGCATGATCGGCCACTGAAAGGTCGTCGCTTGCCACCGCCGCTCGGTTTCCTGGTCTGGCAAGTGAACCGCTTCGGCACGTCCCAAGTCCATCTTTAGCTTTCCGTCTTCAATGAAGATCCGCGACCAAACGATCTCGCCAGGCTTGGATACTCCGCGCAGCGTGCTGCCGCCGTTTGGAAAATACATCGCCGGTTGACGATGACCGTCCGCATTCTTCCAACCGCCAAAGTGTGCCGGAGGTGCGGCACCGCTGATCAGGAACACCCAGACATAATCATCGACGGTACCGGACTGGTCACAGTCACCCCAACGAATGTCGTGCAATGTGTTTTCAACAGGCTGCCCCATCGCCTTGTGGACTCGATGCGTCATCAATCCATCCAACCCAGCACACTCGTCTACTTCATTGAAATGCGGAATTGCCGAGCCTTCGTATAGGATCCGATTGCCATCACGGCTGGCCACCGGCGGGCGATCAGTATTGTTCAATGTACCTTCGACCAGATCGCTGGCTGGCATCAAATCTTTCAGCCCCTGTTGGTACTGGATTCCAATGCAGTCACAGCGAAAGTCGTCAGCCATTCGAACTGCCGCAATGTATGCCTTGCACTGCTGTAGGATTTGTTGATCTGTCAAGTCCTCCTCGTGATTCGGACCGGTATGAAAAGTCATGCCCTTCGTTTTCCATCCAATTGCGAACCTTCTTTGCTTCCTCGTTGCTAACCTGGTTTGCCTCGTAGTACAGCGCCGATTGACTCAATCGCTCCTTGATAGACTCCGGTTGGATTCAGCAAGTGATCGGGGATGATCGCATTGAACATTCCCATACAACCTTCATCGAACACGCCCATGACTGCCTTCTCTGTCAGCAACTGCGCCGCCAGAGCTTCTCCCAGTTTTCGTTCTTTGCCCGGCACTTTGATGTCTTTCCAACGCGTCACGTGCCGAGTCGGGTGAGAACATTTACCGGTTTCCAGCCACTTGCGCAGCCCTTTGCGAAATTTGGTATCGGCAAAGTCTTCACTCCACAGCGTCGAATACTTGACCCCCGCTTTGGTCAACGAACCGTTCAGATTCAGCATGCCGACCAGGCCAGGCCACTGGCCCGACCAGTTTGCCGCAGTCAAAATCGGTCCACGATGAGTGATCAGCCCGCTCAGGATATGGTGCGAGTATTGCCAGACAGCTTCCGCGACGATCACCGGCGACTTGGGATGGATCTTGGCGAACGCATCCATTCCCTGCTTCTGTGATGAGAGAAACCCGTGCTTTTCCACGGCGTCATACTCGTGACCGCGAACGACCTTGTACCCCTCGGCCTCGATCGCATTCGTCAATGCCGTCTCCATCTCCACTTGCGCAGGCCAACAAGTTTGATTGGCTGATAGACGCAAATCGCCACTAGCCAACAGCGTGATCGTCTTCTTGGCGGGCTTCGCGGGTTTATTGAGTTTCGGAATCGTGTATTGGGTCATGGTGTTTCTCAGATCTGAATGTCACTTACAGCAGCACGCTTGTCAGCCGCCGGGTGTTCGCCCACGGTTCGATGTCGGCGACTGTGCGTTATTAGGAACCGGTCGCTAACGCGATGCGGCTGATCAAGACAAAAAATCGCCCAGCTTGCGATACTCGGCATAGACTTCGTCATACGCATTATGAGCAGCCTGGTCGGGCGAAACAACGACCGACTCTCTTGCTTTGTCACCCGGAACCGTACCAGCCATCGCCGCCACAGCCTGGGCGGTCGAATTAAAAGAGCTGGCTTCACTGCCTGCGGCCAGCACGCCCAGGATCGCCGCACCAAGCGCTGGACCTTGCTCTGACGGATGAATCGAGATTTTTTCGCCCAATACATCAGCGTAAATTTGAACCAATAGCGGATTGTGGTGGGGCAGGCCTCCCGTTGCCACAAACTGATTCACGGGCACACCATGCTCGCGCAATAGTTCGACGATCCAGCGGACTCCGAACGCGGAAGCTTCCATCAACGCGCGATACATGTGGTGCGACCCATGCGCCAGCGTCAAACCGGTGAACGCGCCACGCAGCGAACCGTCCATCAACGGAGTACGACAACCATTCATCCAATCCATACAGATCACGCCGTCAGCCCCGGGAGGCAAAGCCGCAGCTGCTCTGGTAAGCCGATCAAAATCTGGCTCACCAACCAGCTGCCGCAACCAATCGAACGCATCGCCAACTGCGGCCTGGCCGGTCTCGTAGCCAAACAGCCCCGGCAAGATCCCGCCTTCGACCACCCCGGCCACGCCCGGTACGGATTTCTCTGTGGTGCCGTTTAGCATGTGACAACTACTGGTGCCCATCACCATGACCAGGGCGCCTGGCTCAGCCGCGCCGGCACCCGGTACACCTGAATGCGCGTCGATTGTTGCGGCGCTAACTGGCACAGAACTCTTCAAACCGAATTGGTCGACCATCTTCGGGCATAGCATTCCCGCCGATTCGCCGGGCGACAACATTCGACCTGGCATCTTCTCGGCGACAACATTTTCCAGTTTTGGATTCAATGCGGCAAAGAAGTCGCTTGATGGGTAACCATCGGTACGATGCCACATCGCTTTGTAGCCGGCCTGGCAAGTCGACCGCGGCAGATCGGCCGCGTCACAGCCGACCAGTTGCCAAACAAACCAATCTCCGGCTTCCAGCCAAACGTCGGTTGCCTCGTAGACTTCCGGCGCTGCTTCGAGCGTTTCAAGCATTTTTGGAAAGAACCATTCCAATCCAATGATGCCCCCGTAGCGGTCGAGCCACGGTTCATTTCTCTGCCTAGCAAGTTGGTTGATTCGATCGGTCTGTTTTTCGGCACCATGGTGTTTCCACAACTTGGGCCAGGCAAATTTCTCGGCCGCGTACTGGTCAATCAAACACAATGGTGTGCCATCTCTTTTTGTCGGCAGCATCGTACAACTGGTGAAATCTACCCCGATTCCAATGATTTCGTCCCCGCTCAGTCCGGCAAGTTTGGTTGCCTGGCGAACCGCAGCCGCCGCGCTGTCGATCCAGTCCAGCGGATGTTGAAAGGCAAAATTCAGCTGGAAGTTTTTCTCCGCTTCCCGGTAGCGTATCGGTAATCTGACCATGCTCGTAAACGCTCACAGCCGACGCTTGCTCTCGACCCTGCAAATCGACCAACAGGGCTCGCACCGATTCGGTACCAAAATCTAAACCCAATGCAATCTTGTCAGTGGCCGGCATGCTTGTCGTTACCTGTGTGGATGGCGGATTCAAAGTAGGATGACGCTGAGTATACCGTGGCGACGATGCCGTGGTTGCCGATGGCGGCGGTGTTGACCCAACAGGAGATTCAGATGAGCAAAGTTCGAACGGAACGAGATGGTCAAGTGCTGACCGTCATTCTTGACCGACCCGAAGTCCGCAACGCTGTTGACGACCAGACAGCTGAGGAGATGGTCGCGGCTTTCCATGAATTGGAATCGGACGACTCGCTTGCTGTCGGACGTCTTGTGGGGAACCGGGGAAAGCTTTTGTGCCGGTGCCGATTTGAAGGCCGTGGCGAGCGGAGAACGAACGATACATTCCGATCCCAGCCAATTCTTTGCACAACCCGGTCCGATGGGACCCTCACGAATGGTGCTCAGCAAACCGGTCATCGCCGCGATCAGCGGTCATGCCGTCGCCGGTGGTTTGGAATTGGCGTTGTGGTGTGACCTACGTGTCGCTGAAGAAGATGCGATTTTGGGCGTCTATTGTCGGCGCTGGGGCGTACCATTGATCGATGGGGGAACAGTGCGTTTGCCGCGACTGATCGGACTTTCACAGTCGCTCGATTTAATCCTGACCGGGCGCGGCGTTCGATCCGACGAGGCGCTGACGGATGGGATTGGTCAATCGAGTCGTACCGAAAGGTCAATCTCGACAAGCCGCCGAAGCCTTGGCACAGCAGCTATGCAAGTTTCCCCAACGCTGCCTGCGCGCCGACAGGATGTCGGCCTACCGAAGTTTCGATCAAGATTACGAACTTGCAATGTTGGCCGAGTTTCAAGCAGGCGCAAAAGTTCTTGACGACGAGGCGGTTCCGGGAGCCAAACGTTTCGCCGAAGGCAAGGGTCGCCACGGTGATTTTTCAGAAATCTGAATCAGGACAGGATACGAGGCGTTGGACGGCGATGCCGCTAGCTGTGTTCCGGAGCGTTATTCCTGCGCAGCTTCCAAAAGAGCAACCCGCTGATTCCGATGTAACAGCTATAGAGCATCAGCAATACTTGGTTGGCTAACCGCATATTCGGCGGAACGCTGGTTACATAGCCGGCGACGACAATGATGCCGATCACCGCAGCAAGCGTCCCCATCGGTACAGGTCCAACTTGGGCGAGCCGATCTGGTTTCATTGTCAACGTTTGATAAATCCAAAACAGACCAATCAAACAAGCAATGACGATATAGGCCCAAAACGCCTGTGTCCGGGTCGCTTCAAGCGATTCCTCCAGTTGATAGGATCGTATGAAACCTTCATACGCACCAAGCAAGACGGTACCGACAGCGATCCACAGCGTCACGCCGATGCCAAAAATTCGCTCCAGGCGAGTCGTCGCACGCGGCGTGTCCAGGGTTGGCTGGTTGAACAAGTAGAATGCCAAACCGAACGCCAATCCTCCGCCCATGCCAATCGTCATCTCCCAGTTTTTCCACCAGTCCAATCCCAGGTCGCTGATTTGGTGGACGGTATGCCAGTAGCCGCCAACCGAAAATGGAATCGCTAATCCGACCGACATCAGCACCATCAACTTCACTGCGCGCCAATCACGTCGAACGACTTCGAACAACAGGAAACCCAAGAACAAACCAACATGCTGCATCACGTTGGGTGCCGATCGCATCGCCCGCAACGATGTGACGTATTCTTCGTTTTGATAATATCCTTCGCTGTAAAACGGCAGAAACCAGCCAGGAAACCAGCGGACAGCTTGTACAGCCAACCAAGCGCCGCCGACGCCAGATGCGATACGCAATGCCCAACCGATCCATCCAATTGGTTTTGAGGGGGCAACCCAAGCTAGAAACGCGCCGGTCACGCCACCCCAATGAATTCCGCACAGAAACAACATCGCATAGCCGGTCCACGGTGCGATTTCACGAGTCACCTCGCGATTCATCTGATACAGCCCATTGACCCAAGCTGTGTAAACTCCATATCCGGTGAACCCTCCAACCGCGATCCCAAACGTAATCGCTGCAAAGGCGCGGCCGTTTCCATAGGGTCTGCGATCCCCGTCACCGCTCAGCCTAGAAAAAGCCAACCATAAAGTTGCCCAACCAAGCCCGGCGAGTGTCCCGCCTGACGATCCTCCGAAGCCACTTGTTCCTCGGATCGCCCAAAAGAACGCGCCCATCAAACCCATGATTAGCGTAACGAACAGATAGTCTCGCTTGGTGTTCAACACAGATTGTCTCGCGATTGGCTGGACTGTCGATTGAGTTTACATGGCCTAGCGAATACAACAGAGGCCCTGCCCAAACCCACCCAGCCTGCACGCTTCGCTAATCGAGGTCTCTTGACATGTTCACGCTAACAACACGATGGCTGTTACGGACCAGCCTATCAATTTCCGCGTTCCTATTGTTGTTGCCTGGAATTGGTATCGCAGAAACACCATGGCAGGCGGGTGCCGCGGCCGTCAACATCACACCGAACAAATACATGTGGATGGCGGGTTACGGGTCGCGAACGGCGCCGGCCAGCGGGAAGCTGACCGAGCTTTGGGCCAAAGCACTTGTGTTGGACGACACAACGGGTGGTCGTGGTGTCGTGATTACATTGGACCTGGTCGGTATCGACCGCACGTTGTCTCATCGGGTTTGTACGGAACTCGAAAGGGCGTACGGTTTGCAGCGGGATCAGATCGTGATTTGCACCTCACATACTCATAGCGGTCCGGTCGTGGGCCAAAACCTTGCGCCACTGCATTACTTGGGCGTTGATGCGAAACAACAGAAGCTGATCGATGAATACGCAGATCAGCTTGCAAAAAAAATCGTGGCTGTCGTAGGCACAGCAATTGAAAACCTCGGTCCCAGCCGGTTGCAGTGGGGCAGTGGACATGAGTCCTTCGCTGTGAATCGTCGCAACAATCCAGCCGGCGAAGTACCCAAACGCCGCGAGTCTGGCACATTGGTTGGTCCGGTCGACCATGATGTTCCAGTCCTAAGCATCCGGGACGCGACAGGCAGTCTAACGGCGGTGTTGTTCGGCTACGCCTGTCATGCCACCACGGTCAGCTTCCAACATTGGAGTGGCGACTATCCCGGTTATGCTCAGATCGAACTGGAAAAACTGCACCCCGGTTGTGTCGCCATGTTCTGGGCCGGTTGCGGTGCCGATCAGAATCCGTTGCCGCGCCGCACCGTCGAACTGGCTAAGCAATACGGTGCGGAACTGGCCGAAGCCGTTGAGGAAGTGCTGGCCGCTTCATTGCCCGAACTGCCAGCGAAGCTAACGACAAAGTATCGCGAAATCGAAGCCCCCCTATCGCGATTGCCCAGCCTGCAAGAATTGCAATCTGGCCTACCGCCCAAGGGCGAAGTCGGAACTTACCAACAGCGTTGGGCAAAAGACGTGCTGATGAAAATCGAAACGGCCGGCGAATTGGAAGAATCCTATCCTTATCCGGTCAGCATTTGGACAATCGGAGACCAGATTGATTTTGTCGCTCTGGGTGGTGAAGTCGTCGTCGATTATGCGTTGCGTCTGAAACAAGAGCGATACGGTCGTCGCACTTGGGTCGCCGGATACAGCAACGATGTGATGGCTTATATTCCTTCGTTGCGAGTCCTGAAAGAGGGCGGCTACGAAGGTGGCGATTCGAATGTCTACTACGGACTGCCGGCGTTGTGGGGTGATCAGATTGAAGAAACGATCGTTGGCGCGGTCCACGATTTGGCGCCGAATCCATGACATCTGAAAAACGCAGCTTCCTACAGAGCATTGGTCCGGCAATCATCGTCGCCGCCGTTGTTCTGGGCCCCGGATCGATCCTGACCAGTTCCAAAGTTGGATCAACCTTTGGTCTGATCGGCTTTCCCGTCATCATCATCGCCACGATGCTGATGATTGCCATGGTCGCGCTATCGGCACGCCTGGGTGCTGTCTACGAAAACAGTCTATGTGACGAACTTGCCAGTCGGCTCGGGCGTCCAGTCACCGTTGCGATCGGGTTGACTCTGTTCACGTTGGTCGCGTTGTTTCAATCATCGAACAATATTGCTCTGATTGGCGGACTAGAGCCGCTGTTTGGGGATGAACCGCTGAGCGTACCGATGCGGTCAGCGATTCTGGTCGCGGTGAATCTGCTGATCATCGCCAGCTTGTATCTGCTGCGTGATCTGTATCGTTCTGTCGAAAACATGATGAAGCTGCTCATTGGGTTAATCACCATTGCCTTCATCATTAACTTTGCCGTGGTCTTTGGCCAGGAACGTACGTTCGAACCGATTCAGCCAACTGGAACCCTCGATTGGATTCCCCTACTGGGAATGATTGGTACAACGTTTTCGGTGGGCGGCGCTTTTTACCAAGCCTATCTGGTCAAAGAAAAAGGCTGGGGGCTGGCCGAAGTTCGCGCCGGCGTGATCGACTCGGTGTTTAGCATTTCTGTCCTGGGCATCGTCACATCAATCATTTTGCTGACTTCATGGCGAGTCTTCTACGGCAATCCCAATCCCGTTGAACTGTCGTCGGTCGGCGATGTTGCAAGACAACTTGAACCATCATTTGGGGCAACGGCAAAGACGATTTTCTGCGGTGGGATCTTGGCCGGTGCGCTCAGTTCGTTCTTGGTCAATGCACTGATCGGCGGAACGGTGATGTCCGATGCGATTGGCAAAGGAGCCAGCTTGCATGACAAGTGGCCGGTACATCTGACTGTCGTTGCCCTGTTGGTTGGAATGAGCGTTGCGATTGCATCCTTGGCCAGCGAGGGAAGCACAGTGCACCTGATCACGCTCGCGCAGTCGTGCACCGTGATTGGAATTCCAGCGCTAGCTGCGGCACTGATTTACCTGGGGACAAGGCCAGAACTGATCGGGCCACGCCGGGTGCCGCCCATGATTCTGTGGCTCGCCATCGTTGGATTTATCGTTTCCTGTGGCTTGGCATTGCTGACCGCGCAAAAGGTTTACGACAAGCTGGCCTAGCCCACCGCAAGCTGCACTAACGATGTGGCAAAACGTGTGGGTTCCGGTGCGCATGAAGAGCGACGCGTGTTCGGAAAATCAGATCATGAACACTGCGACGATCGCGGCGAACGAATCTTGGCCATCCGAGTGCACATTGAACTGTACCGCATCGCAGCACTCTTACACTCGCTGGGCCCCCGGTTCTCCATTCTGCACCACAAACGATGCTCGGGTCAGGCACTTGGATTCGGGCTTGCTGACGATCGGAGTCACTCGATAGTCACTTTGCCACTTTTCCGGCGTCACTTCACATCGTACGTACCCGCGTTCCGAGTTGAAGAATTTCACGAAGGGATTGTCGACCGCAATTTGCTCGGCGAATTCCCTTCGCTGCGAACCGTCGCCACCAGATGTAATCGAAGTGCCAACAAACTCCGAGGCAACTGTCGGCGATGCGTCGTCGTCAAAATCGACTTTCAGGTCATTCACCCAATTCGTATGAATGTCGCCGGTCAGCACGATTGGGTTTGTGATCGCGTGATCGGTGATGAACTGCATTAGACGCCGACGTGCTGCGTCGTATCCGGCCCACTGATCCATACTCCAGGCGACGGAATCACCTGGAATGCGATCAACTCGCGCCATCATTACTTGTTGAGCCAAGATATTCCATTTCGCTGGTGAAGCGGCAAGACCATCACACAGCCATTTTTCCTGAACATCGCCCAACAATGTCGCGTTCGGATCATAAACGCCGTCGCAGGGCTTTCTTGTGCGATCGCCGCAAGGCTGATCGGTTCGGTACTGACGTGTATCCAGTACCGAGAATTGCGCGAGTTGACCATAGCTGACGTTTCGATATAGCTGCATCATTGGCCCGTGAGGGAGTGTCGACCGGCGCAAGGGCATGAATTCATAGTAGGCTTGGTATGCGGCCGCGCGGCGGCCCAAGAAAGATCCTGCGTACACGTCCTTTTCTTCTGAGACGTCGCCTGCGTAATTGTTGTCGAATTCGTGATCGTCCCAAGTGACGATCCAGGGGAAAGCAGCATGGGCAGCTTGCAAGTCCTTGTCTGAGCGATACAGCGCGTAGCGATTTCGGTAATCGTCGAGGGTCACGACTTCTTCACTGTTGTGTTGGCGCGGCTTGCCTTTGCCGATGCCGCCTTCGTAGATGTAGTCGCCCAGGTGCACGACCACACTCAAATCCTCTTCGGCCATGTGACGAAAAGCGTTGTAGTAACCGCTTTCGTAATGCTGACAGGAAGCGAATGCAAATCGGAGCCGATCCAGTTCCACATCGCCCGCCGGCGCGGTTCGTGTGCGTCCAACCGGACTCAGTTCGCCAGCCGCTTCAAACCGGTACCAATAAGTACGATCGGATTGCAGTCCTTGGACTTCGACATGCACGGAGTGTCCCCAGTCTTTCGAAGCAGTTGCCACTCCTTTGCGCACCACCTGTGTCATCCCTCGATCGGTCGCAACCTGCCAACGGACTCGAACATCCTCAGCCGGCATACCGCCGCCGGCGGTCGGATCGGGTGCCAGCCTTGTCCAAATGACGACGCCGTCAGGTTCCGGATCACCAGAGGCGACACCCAACTTGAACGGGTAGTCACTCGTGACCGTCTGTCGATCAGCCGCTTCCGCGGCTCGCATGTTTGCGAATGGCCAAACGATTGACGACGAGGCTGTGGCAAGCAAGAACTTGCGTCGGCTGGCCGAGGTCCCGAAATTTGGTGTCATGACTCGTACCTATCGTTGGAGTAAATGGCTTAGCGATTGATTCTACACCGAAACATCAACTTTGGTTAAATTGCTACAATGAGGCTTTCCTTCTCTAATCCGCGAAACCCTGGCTGAGTCAAGTACATGGAAAATTCATCAACCTTTGAGAATCATCTGCGAGTCACGGCTCTACGGTGCCTGAGCATCGGCTGTATCTGTTTTGGGATGCAGACGGCAGCCGTAAGCGACGACAAAGCCAAGCCTTTTGAACGGCAAAATGATGTGGTTGTCGCGCAATCGCCACACGGTATCGTCATCACCATGGATGTTTTTACTCCGACTGGTGAGTCGAACGGGATCGGGATCATTGATGTGGCTAGTGGAGCGTGGAGTTCCGACCGAGGAAAAATCCGCGACCACGAAATGGCGCAGGTCTACAACATTTTTTGCAAGCGTGGCTACACGATGTTTGCCATTCGCCCCGGGTCGTCATCAAGATTCAATTCCCATGACATGGTCGAGCATCTGGAGTCGTCCATTCGCGAGATTCAGAAGAACGCAAAAGAATACGGCATCGATCCCGATCGAATTGCGATCACCGGAGCGTCTGCCGGCGGACATCTAGCATCGCTCGTTGCACTACGGCAGAACGTCAATATCGTTGCGGCGGGCGTCTTTTTTCCACCGACAGACTTTCTAAGTTTTGGGTCTTCCAGCGCAGGCTCGGACGACGATCGTCGCGTGAGTGACTTTGCTCGCGCGCTCGCCTATCCCGATCGCGGCGCCGATCTGAGTCCCGAAGAAATCAAGGAACAGCTGATCGCGATTTCACCGGCCCACCAAGTGACTGAAGATGCACCACCGTTCTTGATCATTCACGGCGATGCTGACAAAGTCGTGCCGCTTTCGCAAAGTGAAAAGCTACTTGCCGAACTGAAAGCCAAGAACATCCCGGCCGAACTGATTATCAAAGAAGGTGGTGGACACCCCTGGATGACCATTCCCGTCGAAGTCGCCAAGATGGCGGATTGGTTTGACAAAATATACGCAGCAGAACCTGCAGCGGCGAACTAGGCATTTGCAGCGTGCAGATCGAACCTGCTCCGGAGTCGCTCCGTTCGCTGAATCCGCTGCGCTGGTTGACCGTCTTTGGTCCCGGCGCGATCATCGCGTCGTTGACCATTGGAACTGGCGAGCTGATCTTTTCTTCTCGCGGGGCGCGCTGTTTGGCTACCGCGTGCTATTCCTGTTCGTTGTCATTTCGCTGTTGAAATGGATTCTGGTCTTTTCGACCGCCCGGCATATCGTGTTGACCGGTGTCCATCCGCTGCGTCGCTGGTTGGACCTGCCCGGGCCGCGCGGTTGGCTGCCGGCCGTGATGTTCGTGTTCGCCGCCGTTTGCTTCCCGATTTGGGTCAGTTTTCATTCCAGCGTCTTGGGTGACTTGATAGCCGGTTTGACAGGCACCAAAGAACTGTTTGGCGGGGCATCTGTTCATCTCTGGGGCATGATCATTCTGTGTTCAATCGCCGCGATTGCGTTGAAGGGCGGCTACGCCGCGTTGGAGAACGCACAACTTGTCGTGGTCGGCGTCATGCTGGTCGCAGTCTGCGTTGCGTTGGTTCTTCTGAAGCCCGATTTTTTTCAAATGCTCATCGGTGCGCTTCTCCCCAGGCCGCTGGCGTATCCCGAGTGGCTGATCAACGACAATCGACCGACAATGCAGAAAATCGCGTCTCAACCAGTTTGGATCGAAGCCTCGCTTTACGTGGGTGTGATCGGTGGCGGTGGCTACGACTACCTGGCTTACACGTCGTATTTGCGCGACAAGCAGTGGGGCCTGGCCGGCCAGACAATCGATAGTGATCGAATCGCAAACCTTGATTCCGATCAACAACAACAATTGAAACGCTGGATTCGGGCGCCTTTGATCGACTGCACCATCAGCTTCATCATCGTGTTGCTGTTCAGTGCCGTTTTTGTAGCCTCTGGTTTTTTGGTGCTGGGACCGAAGCATCAAATCCCCGGTGACGGAAATTTCTTAGAGCACCAGGCCCAGTTCGTGACGCAACTGCATCCCTGGCTCTATCCGCTGTACGTGGCCGGGACCATGCTAGCCATGTTAGGAACTCTGTACGGAACCCTGGAAATTGCCCCGGCGATCATGCGCGAGTCGTATCGATTGCTACGCCGATATGACGGGACAGTGGGCCAAGCGAATCGACTTCGCCGCACTTCGCTGTTTTGGACCGTCGGTGGTGCGCTGCTGGTGTTGATACTAAGCTTCGCTTTTCAACTAACGTCCGGCAATTCCAAGCCGCCGGGACTGACGACTCTCTTGATCCCGGCCAACTTGTTTACGGGAGTCATGGCGTGTGGAATCATTTGCTTATTGAATCCTTGGATCGATCGCAAACTTCCTATCCAGATGCGGCCAACTATTCTGCTAGTGGTTGCAAACGTAATCGCCGGATTCGCGTTCATTGCAATCGGATTCAAAGGCTATTGGGATTTCGGCGGCATCGCTGCAATGGGAATCCTCGCCGGCACGATCGCAGTCGGTTTCGTCGGCGCGTTTGCCGCGCGATCCATTACCGAGTAGCAATCTTGATCCGTTCAACCTTGCCCTTACTGAGATTTCAACTGCGGCGACAGAGTCGAACGCACGCAGACGCAAATCCCCACCGGCGGAAGAATCGTTTGAATTGCGGACTCAGAAGAAACGGTCACCCAAAACTGTCTCGGCCGAGTGAGAAAAACAGGGTCAATCGACCGCACCCGGCATCGCGATCACGATTTTGACGGCATCGTCGACTCGGGTGCGATGCATTTCATAGGCTTCGATTGCTTGGTCAAAATTGACTTGATGGGTGATCAAACTCTTGGCATCAGCAGCACCGCTCGCGATTAACCGAAGCGCTGCGCGTGTTGATTCTTGATTGTGCTCGCACGCCGCGCCAACAATGGTGGTCGCCCGACAGCACTTGTGAAAAAAGCAATCGAAATTGAATGGGAACACCTGGGCTCGTGGGTATCCAAAGAACAAAATTTCGCCGAATTTGCTGACCAAATCCACTGCCAAGTTGATCGAGTCGACCTCGCCCGCCGCTTCGACAACGACATCCGCAAGTTCGCCACCGAAGATTTCGGCCGTCGCTTCGACGGGATCGACGAGCGAATTGTTAACAACATGTGTGGCGCCAAACGGGATCGAACGCGCCAACCGAAACTGTTCGATGTCAATCGCCACAACGTTTTTCGCTCCCATTCGTTGCAGCTGGAAGTCGAACCAGAGCCCCGCCGATCCCTGGCCAATCACGACGACGTTTTTGCCAACCAAATTGGGGAGTCTTTGTGCCGCATACAGTACGGTGCCCAACTGCTGAGCTTGCAGTAGAACATCGATAGGCAGGCCATCAGGCAATGGAATCACTTCCTCAATCGGAGCAAGATAGTACTCGCACATCGCTCGGTGACCGGGAGCCAAAGCTAAGACCCGATCTCCAATCGAAAATGGTGAAGCCGCATCACCTACTTGGTCGATCACTCCAACCATTTCGTGACCGGTTGTTCCAGGCGGAAACGGATACGACTCGTCGGCCGCGTGATGTAGCATCTGAATATCGCTGCCGCATAGCGACAGATGCGAAGTTTGAACCAAAACATGTCCTGGTTTTACTTCCGGTTTTTCAACCTCAATGAACTCGGCTACTCCACGCGCGATCACTTGGACCGATTTCATGGTATCTCTTCCTAAGTTTGATCAAACAATCTCGATCCGTTACGCTCGTTGCATGCGACGACACAATCAGGCAAGAATCATACTTGCATCGATCATCATTCTTATGCGCACATTTGACTGCGATGCTGCGGAAAAGCAGCTGACCTTCGCCGAGCACGGACACATTTTAACCAACTCGGCGGTCTGGTCACCAGATAGTCAGTGGATCGTCTACGACGTGCGCAGCGACCCCGCTGGCGACTTATTTGATTCGACTAGAATCGAACGAGTTCATGCCGATACGGGCGAGGTCCAAGTGTTGTATGAATCCAAAAATGGTGCACATTGCGGCGTGGCAACGTACTGCCCAGATCAAGACCGAATCGTCTTTATCCATGGCCCCGAACAACCCAATGACCATTGGCAGTACGCCGCCTATCATCGGCGCGGTGTGATTGTGAATACGAGCCACCCCGGCGTTGCCGTCAATCTGGACGCTCGGGACTTGGTACCGCCGTTTACGCCAGGCGCGCTGCGCGGCGGAACCCATGTGCATACGTTTGCCGGCGACAGCAAATGGGTTGCTTTCACGTATGAAGACCACGTCCTGGAGTCCCAAGCGGGTGCGCCTGATTCAGATCGAAACCAACGCAACTTGGGCGTCAGTGTTGCGGTGCGAGCTGTCTCTGTTCCACCCACACATCGTCGCAATCATGACGGTACGCACTTCAGTGTATTGGTGACTCGAACCGAAAACTCACCGGAACCGGGCTCCGATCAAATCTCGCGTGCCTTTAGCGACGCGTGGGTCGGGACCAACGGATATGTTCGACCCGATGGAAGTCGTCAAGCCAAAGCGATCGCCTTTCAGGGCGATGTGACCACACTCTCTGGAGACACCATTTCTGAAGTCTTTATCGTCAACATTCCGAACGACGTTACTCAGCACGATCGACCAGGCATGCTGCAGGGAACGACTCACCGACGCCCCGCTCCTCCGAAAGGAACGATTCAAAGACGTTTGACCCGTACTGACGGTCGTCGCTACCCCGGCATCCAAGGTGTCCGGCATTGGCTACGCAGTTCGGCCGACGGATCTCAGATCGCATTTCTGATGCGCGACGATCAGGGCGTGTCTCAGCTATGGACGGTGTCACCCAACGGCGGCGATCCGTGCCAAGTGACTAGCAATCAGCAAGATATCGAATCGGCTTTCAGCTGGACTCCGGACGGAACACAGATCGCTCATGTGATGGGTCACGCCGTTTGCCTAACCGCCGTGCGATCAGGCGCAACGGGAAAGCTAACCAAGCCGAACCTGGCAGCGCCGCTGCGACCTCAAGCCTGTGTAGTATCGCCAGATGGTTCTCAGATCGCTTATCTGCGCAAAGTGACATCCGCGGGCCAAAGCTGGAACCAAGTCTTTACCGTCGCGATACCTAACACGAACAGCAACCCTGTGGACAATCATGATGCAGTGGATGAATGAACCGGCAAAGTGGCGTCAGGGCGATGGCGAATTGGTCGTTCAGTCCCGAGGTCAAACCGACTTTTGGCGGCTCACTCACGATGATGGGATTCGCGACAACGGGCATTTCTTTCACGATTCGATTCGCGGCGATTTTGACGCTCGCGTTTGCCTGACCGGCCAGTACCAGGACCAGTATGATCAAGCTGGGTTGATGGTCCGCATTGACGCATCGAACTGGATCAAGTGTGGAGTCGAGCTAAAAGATGGAGTGCAATATGCCAGCGTCGTAGTGACCCGCGATTGGTCAGATTGGTCAGTCGTTCGGTTGGATAACCCGACATCGATCTGGTTAGAGATCCAGCGTCGCGACGAAACATTGGAGGTCCGCTATTCACTCGACGGCGAACGGTACCAGTTGATGCGCCAGGCTTACTTTCCCGCAAAGGATGCCGTTAGCGTCGGTCCTATGATCGCATCACCCATTGGCGAGGGATTCGAGGCGAGCTTTCGAGGACTCGTCGTGGCACCTGCATAAAAAGGAGCCTTCCGCTCCGTTTTGCGACTTGGTGAACGCGATCTCATCCAGCAGGACCGGACACAATCCGCAGGCCCGCCCTCAATCCGCAGGCCCGTCACCGTCGCGGCGCGACATGCGACTGGAGACCCGGATCATTCCAAGTCCCACGGCGCCCAGCGTCAGACCACTGACCAAGTTAACCACCATTGCCGGAGTGTTGCCGATCGTTTCGTAGACGGCCAGCAACACGAGAGCGCCCATGATGGCAAAGAAAATCCCAAGCACACGAAAGGTTGCAATGTCTCGTTGCCGGTTGTTACTGTCACTCATTCTCGGTCACCTTCCTAGCCACAGATAAATGATCACGTAAGGAATCGTCACCAGCGTCGCCCAGATCCGCAGATCTCGCCAGGGCTTTTGATCTGGCGCGCCTCGGAAGACAAATTCTTTACGCAGCGTCCAGACCCAAATCACCGCGACCGCGTAGAGCCCCAAGGCGCAAGCCATGGCGACACTCATCGGTAACGATCCCAGCCAAACGTCGATCGGTTCGTGCAACGCCTTGAGCGGCGGACCAAACGTTTCTCTGAGGAACGTGTCCACGACTTCAATCACCGCGTCTAGCGAGTCCGCCATCGCATCAAATCGACCTTGGACTTTGTCTGCAACTTCACCTTGATCGGCCAACATCAGGAATTCTCCTCTGCTGGATCACTGACAACACTTCGATATACCAGACCGCGCAACTTCTCATCCGATTCTGGTGGCGTCACCAAACTGACAATGACGGTCGTGACGAGAGCGAACAAGAATGACCAAATCGCCACGTACAAGTAGGGGTCATCTGACATGAACACCGCGTCACCCAGTCGGTTCAGCCCAAAGGTCAAACAGCAACCGACGACCAGACCGGCAAAACCGCCCCACCCGGTTGCGCGACGCCAAAAAATCCCCAACAACAGAATTGCCAGCGTTGGGCCCTGAAATAGCGACAGCAGCGTTTGCACGTTGTCATACAGAGTTGCTGAATCGGAAAAACGTGGCGCATAAAAACCGGCAAAAACCAGCATACCAACGGTCATCGATCGGCCAACGATCAAGCCGAGTTTTCCGGAAACCTCTGTGCCGCGAATTCGCTGATAGATCGGGCGAAAAACATCACCCGTGAAAATCGTGACACACGAATTCAAATAGGAATCGACACTGGACATCAAAGCAGCGAAGAACGCTGCAAACATCAAGCCCTTCAGCCCGGCTGGCAATAGAGTATTGATCAAGAATGGTATCGACTCTTCGCTATTCTCCAGATCGGGTGCAATCGCTCGTGCCGCCATCCCGGGCAAAAAGACCAAAAAAGGAATCGCCAATTTGAAGACACCAGCGGCCAACATGCTGGCTTTGGCGTCCCACTCGCTACGGGCACCGAGCGCTCGCTGCATCACCGCTTGGTTACCGACGTAGTAGCCAGTCGACATGATGATCCCCAAACTGAATACCATTCCTGGCCAGGGGTAGTCGTTGCCCGGTTCGTGGGGCTGCAGCAGCCGAAAATAGTCCTCCGTGATTTCTGGTTCGGCCAACAACTGTTCCTGCAGACCCGACCAGCCACCGACTTCGTACATCCCCAGTGCCAAGAGAGCTGCTGTGCCTACAAACATCACAACCAGCTGCATGACATCGGTCATCACCACGGCGGCCAACCCACCACTGACCGTGTAAATGCCAACGATCACCGCGGTCACCCAGATGCCGACCAGGTAATCCCACCCCAGCACAGTGTTCAAAAAGACGGCCGAGGTCCACAACAGGATCGAAAGCGTCAGCAGCATGAACAGCAACAGCACGGACGCCAGCAACCAACGAGCCGCCGCATTGTAGCGGCGGCCGATGAACTCCGGCAAAGTGTAAACACCGGCACGCCAATAGTATGGCACGAAGATGAAAGCAGCCAACAACAGAGCTGGCACCGATCCGAGCCAATCAAAATTAGCCTGCGCGATGCCGCGGTCGTAAGCACCACCGGCTCCGCCAATCATGTCCAGAGCGCCAATGTCGCTGACGACGATCGACATCCCGATTGCCCAGAACGGCAACGACCGGCCTGCCAAAAACAGGTCGCCCGTCGTACTAACGTACTTTCCAAAGTAGCTGCCGATGAACAAAACGCCCGCCATGTAGACGCCGATGATCACGTAGTCGATGACGGCAAGCTGGTCCATGTGCGCATGATGTAATGGGAGTAAAGTATTTGCAGCCGCAGAAGTGTAACACATCAGAATCTCGCGCGTTGATGACAGTTATGCTACGCTTGCGTTTTTCATGTCGCCCGTTTCGATCCCCAGCAATTCGATGACCAACAATTCGCCAAAAGCCTGTGATTTTGACTGGCCGGCCTGGCCGGTGCATGACCAAACCGAGGAAACCGCGGTGCTGCAAGTCCTGCGGTCAGGAAAGTGGTGGTTCGGCGAGCGGGTCAAGGATTTCGAACGCGAATTTGCTGAATTCCAAGGCGCCAAACATGCTGTGACCTGCACCAATGGAACCACTGCAATCGAGATGGGCCTGCGAGCGTTGGGAGTCGTCGAAGGGGACGAAGTGATTGTTCCCTGCTACAGCTTCATTGCCACAGCATCGGCCGTGGTAACCATCGGCGCGATCCCAGTGTTTGCTGATATCCTTCCCGATACGTTGTGCATCGACCCCGACGATGTCGAGCAAAAGGTTACGCAGCGAACGTCCGCAATCATTCCGGTTCACGTCGCCGGACGGGTCGCCGACATGCCGCGGATCAACGAAATCGCCGCCAAACATGACCTGATCGTCCTCGAAGACGCGGCTCACGCATGGGGCAGCCAATCCAGGGGCCAAGCTGGTGTGCCCCAGGGCGCCGGAACGATCGGCCGTGCCGGAACGTTCAGCTTCCAGGAAACCAAGAACATCACGGCCGGTGAAGGGGGAGTCTTAGTGACGGACGACGAACAGATTGCCGATCTCTGTCGCAGCTTCACACATTGCGGACGAGCCAAGGGATCCGCTTGGTACGATCACGACGTCTTGGGCAGCAACCTGCGAATCACCGAATTCCAAGCCGCGATCTTGTCCGCACAGCTTGCTCGACTGCCCGAGCAGATCGATCGACGTGACCAGAACGTCAAAGTTCTGCAAGAGGTGCTTGGCGAAATAGAAACGGCCAAGACATTAGCCGACGCGCCAAACATGGCGCAACGCAGCCACCACATGTATATCTTTCGCTGCCGAGAAGCTGCCAACCGTGATCGCATCGTCGAAGACCTTAACGCGGAAGGAATCCCCGCATTGGCGGGCTGGTACCGGCCACTTTACAAGAATATGGTTTTTCAAAACGCGCACATTGGGCCGGTGCATGGGGTCACCGCGCCACTGGCCGACAAAGACGTTGACTACCGCGGTGTCGTGTGTGAAGTCTGTGAACAGGTCTGCCAAGATGCGATCTGGATTCCCCAGTATGTCCTGCTAGCCGATCGCCCGCAGATCGATTCCCTGTGTGATGGATTGCGCAAAATATTGGCACGAGCTAATCATGAATGAAGATTTCCTGGGCGGTGTGATCGAAGGTTTCTACGGACGACCTTGGACTCACGGTCAACGATTGACCATGATCGACCAGCTACAGGCGTGGCGTCTGAACACTTACCTCTATGCGCCAAAGGACGATTTGAAACATCGTGCCGCCTGGCGACAGTCGTATGACGACGAAGAAATAGGGCGAATGGCCGAGCTGGTTGATGCTTGCCGGCAAAGAGACCTGAACTTCATCTATGGGATCAGTCCGGGCTTGGACATTCGTTTTAGCGATCCAGCCGAGTTGGCGACTTTGCGACAACGACTCCAACAAATGTTGGCGATTGGCGTACGTCACTTTGCCCTACTGTTTGACGACCTGCCGGGCGAGATCACCGCGTCCGATCGAGAAAAGTATGCCAACGTTGCATCGGCGCAAGTGAGCGTCGCCAACTCGGTTTTCGAATGGTTGCGAACGCAACCGGACGACTATCGTCTGCTGTTCTGCCCAACTCCCTATTGCGACCGCATGGATCGGCGGGCACTGGGCGGCGCCGACTACCTGGATACGATCGGACGCGAACTGAACCACGAAGTCGAAGTGTTCTGGACGGGTCCGGCAATCATTTCTGAACAGATCCCAGTAGACTCCATCGAATCGCTTGCTAAGCGGATCGGGCGTCCGCCGGTCATTTGGGATAATCTGCACGCAAATGACTACGATCAACGTCGTCTGTTCTGTGGGCCTTATTCGCGCTCGAACGAGCTAAAGAACTCTGTACGCGGAATTCTATTGAATCCAAACAATGAATTTCCGATCAACTTTGTTCCGCTACAAACACTCGGTGACTACCTGAACGACGAGGACTATGATCCGCGGACAGCTTACTTGAGGGCGGCTGAAGATTGGTCCAAGCTGTATTCAACGGTCGCGACTCAAGTTTCGACCGAGGATGTAGTGCTGCTAGCCGATTGCCACTACCTGCCGTTCTCCGACGGAGATCAGGCACAGAAACTGGAAGCATGCGTCGTCAAGCTCCTTGAGCAGCCAGCCGATACATGGGGTGATGCGTTGACAGAGCTCGAGGGGTTTCATGAACGCGTCGTTGGTCTGCTTGAAAGTTTGTCGCAACTCAATGATCGTGAACTTTTCTATGCCTGGAGTCGTCGGATTTGGGATCTTCGAGAGGAGTTGGATTTGATTTCGGATTTTGCCAAGGCCAAGCGAGACGAGAGGTTGATGGATGGTCAGTTCGCATCGGAGTCGCATCTGCCCTCGACATGCCGCGGCGGTTTCGTGGCCAACCTTCAGAGACGCTTGAAAATGAACGACCAAGGGAGATTTGAGGCGACATGACAATGCAAATTCGCATGTACAAGCCAGGCGACGAAGAGGCGACTTATCACATCTGTCTAAAAACGGGCGATCATGGCAAGGATGGCGAACCGTTTTATCGCGAAGACCCCGATGCCCTGGGTCGGATTTACGTGGGTCCCTATCTGCGGTTTGAGCCAGAGCTCGCACTGATGCTGGAAGACGAGCAGGGCGTTTGTGGTTACGCCTTGGCAGCCATCGATTCAAAAACGTTTTTTGATCGATATGAGCATGAGTGGCGACCCGAGCTGGTGAGCCAATTTCCCGAGCCGACTGGAGATCAGTCGACTTGGTCGCGAGTCGAACAAACGCACTACTTGTACCACCACCCCGATTACTTTTACCCCGAGCCATACGACCAATATCCTTCCCATCTGCATATCGACCTGTTGGAACGCGCCCAAGGCAACGGCCATGGTCGAAGAATGATCGAACGTCTGCTGGAACTGCTGCGCGATCAAGGTAGTGTCGGCGTGCATTTAGGGATGAGCATCACGAATGACCCAGCCTTTGGATTCTACCGCCGACTCGGATTTGAAGAACTGATTCGCGACGAAGGTTCGATCTACATGGGAATGCGATTGGCGGCGAATGAATAGCATTGGTAAATAGCATTGGGCAGTGCCGAACCTTGTTTCGGCGCCAAACTTTTTTTCGGCGGTTTCCGGTGGTTCGTTGGCGAAGTTCCACAACCAGTTAATTCGGCGGTGTCACCAACGATTGGCGATTCCCCGGCAGCCGCATTCCAAGATCACCTTTGACTAAAATGATCTTTGATCTTTGCTTCTAGCTGCACAACAGAAGAGTGATATGGCGAGATTCATCTTCGTTTCTGTCTACTTGCTGGCGTTCGCTGCGTTGAACGTCGGATTGGCTGATACCATTCATTTCGTCAAAGATGGCAAGGCGATCGCGCTACCCGATCAAGGTGAATCCTGGTCCCAAACGCCGGCCGGCGTCGTCTCTGTGGGACCGGAACATGTTGTTCGTTCGGGAAAGTCCATAGGTTCCGGGGACGTCACGATTCACGTTCGACTACAGCTGCGGAATGTTTCTAAAAGTGCTGCCTCGTTCATGATCGACAGTAGTCACTTTGGATTTGAAGGAAGAACGGAGACGATGTTTGTTGAAGGTAACTTGTTTCCGGGCGAGGGGCCGCAATTCCTTCAACCATGGAACGTTCCGGACAATCAGACATTCGACTTTGACGTCCGACGGCACGGCACAAATTTGACATTTGCGATCAATGGCAAGGTCGCCTTTGAAACCGAGGTCCCGGAAGGAGAATTGGGTGAGATCAAACTACGCCCTTTCCGTTCGAAGATGACAATTCTTGACTGGTCCGCCGATTGGAACGTGGTGGATAGTGTCGTGGAACACCAACCCCCATTGCTGGTCGACGTTTATCGGCGTGACAGTGAAGGCTCACACACACATCGCATTCCTGCTTTGATCACCACCACGAAAGAAACTCTGCTTGCGTTTTGCGAAGCACGTCGCAGCGACCGGAGTGACGCGGGCAACATCGACATCGTCGTCAAACGCAGCGAAGACGGGGGGATCACATGGAGCGATGCACAAACTGTTTGGGATGACGAAGGCAATACCTGTAGTAACCCAGCGCCGGTTGTTGACCAAAGCACCGGTCGCATTTGGCTGCCTTTGACCTGGAATCTGGCCAGCGATCAAGAAAGCAACATCATGGCCGGTAAGTCCGCGCAGCCACGCCGTGTCTTCATTACCTATAGCGACGACGACGGAAAGACTTGGGCCACAGCTATCGAAATTTCCGATACGACCAGAAAGCAACATTGGCGTTGGTACGCGACCGGTCCCGGGAATTCGATTCAGCTGACACGCGGACCGCATTCCGGCCGGTTAGTCGTTCCCTGCAACCACTCGGATCATTCAGGTCAAGGACATCCCTATCGGTCGCATGTGATCTACTCCGACGATCACGGTGCGACTTGGAAACTAGGTGGCATTCATACACCAGAAACAAACGAGTCCTGTATTGTCGAACTGGAAGACGGATCGATTTTGGACAATATGCGATCCTACGCTGGAAGGAACCGCAGAGCAGTCGCAACGAGCAACGACGGAGGAACCAGCTGGTCAAAAACGACGCTGCATCCACAATTGATTGAACCGGTGTGTCAGGCCAGTATGTTGCGATACAACTTTGCAAAAAATGAGACGCCAGGTCGAATTCTGTTTGCCAATCCAGCCTCAGAAAAACGCGACAGGATGACGGTCCGGGTCAGCTACGATGATGGAACAACATGGCCGCTGGAAAAGATGATCTATGCGAACTCGTCCGCCTATTCGTCGATGACTGTACTACCAGACGGATCCATCGGAATACTGTTCGAACGAGATGACTATGCCGCAATTTCATTTGGAAAATTCACGATCGACTGGCTGGAAAACGAGTAGATGCCGGTGGAGTTAGAGGAACGTTGCTTGATCCGGTTCAAAGCCGAGCTGATACTCGAGCGATCGTGAGGAATAGAGTGTCGGCACTTGAACCGCGAATGGAACCTCTAGCCACGCCGAATCCGACAACCGCGAAATAGGTCGAGTCATATGAAGAATAGATTTGCCATCCTCTTGTCTCTGCTGATCCCAGCCGCCGTGCTGGCTGACGGCCCAGCCATCGTGGGGAAGACTTTTTCGGCAATGGATACGGTGGACGTGGGCAAAGATCCCTCCGCGGATGCTCGAGAGTGTCTGGCAGGATTGATCTGGGACGCATCGTCATTTGAAGTTCGCTGCGAACCACCACGAAAGAATCGTGGTGATCTGCTTGTCCGCTTTCCGTCGCCGCGGCCCAGTGGTGATTTGCCAAACGACCAGGTTGCGATGGAGTGGTACATGGCGCGAGACGACGATCAACAGCCGATTCGTGCCCTGCTGTGGTCGTCGTTCATGAATCGGGCCGCGACATGGCGGCTGGTCGAATTTTTGCCAGAGGAATTCAAGCGGCCAACTTTCATGCGTTCTTATTGCATCTGCCCTACTACGGCGAGCGAACAACAGCGGACAAGCACCGCAATGCGGAAACGTTTATCGCCGCTACGCGCCAGGGGATTACCGATGTTCGCCGCGCTCGTGATGCGGTCGCATCCATTCCCTTGGTCCGAGACGACATGATCGGCCTGCAGGGAACCAGCTTGGGTGGTTTCGTCGCTGCCACAAGTGCCGGGTTGGACAACGGATTCGACGGTGTCTTCTTAATGCTGGCCGGCGGCGACTTGTACGACGTAATCCAGAACGGCCAGAAAGATGCGGCGGAATATCGCGAAAGACTTGCCGAAGCTGGTTACTCGGGCGAAAACCTAAAAGCCGAGCTACACAAGGTAGAACCGAACCGACTCGCTCATCGGCTGAATCCGGCGCGAACGTGGCTGTATTCTGGTTTGTTCGACAAAGTCGTACCGATCAAGAATGCCAGGCTGCTCGCAGCATCAGCTAAACTTGAGCGGTCGCACCATGTCGAAATGGTCGCCAACCACTATTCAGGGATCGTGTTCGTTCCCTTTTTGATCGGCCACATGTCCGATCATTTTAAGTCGCTTGCTGATTGAATTCGTCCATCCTTTGACTGGCATCAACCCTGCGTACCGATTCAAGAAATCGATTCAACCAGTGTTGTCTTGGGCACAGGCAGCTTCAGAACGGCGCGAACTCGGTCGTCGCTTCGTCTACCTCAGCAAACAACTGCTTTAGCTCATCAACCGTGTTGCCGGTCAGCTTTGCATAGGCTTCAACAAATTCGGATTGTTCGTCCCAACCATCGTCGCTACACGATGGTAGTAGCGATGCCAACGCAACACATGCCGCAGGCTTCTGCGATTCGTCGCCGTTCAACAAGGCGGAAAGATGCGTATGCTGGGCAATCAGGCTGACGAATTCTTTCGGCAGGTTCCAGCGTTCGGCCAACAACGCGGCGGCGTCGGCGTGGTCCCAACCAAATAGTTCTTTTTCCAGACCGCTCAATCGACGTCCTTCGTCGGCACGCCGTTGAACCAATTCTTCGTATTCGGCTGGCAACTCTTTTAGCAATAGCGGAATCGCCATATCTTGTAGCAGTGCGCCGGCAAATAAATCTTCCGAGTTGGACAGACCAAGTGTTTTGCCTAGAGCGCGTGCGAATAATGCACGGCGCAGTGAATCTTGCCATAGTGACTTTAGATCGAATGGCCCAAATTTGGGATTCGGGATCACGCTGAAGACAGCGTTCCACAAAGCGAAATTCGTGATCGCACGAGTTCCGACCAATGTCAGTGCTTGTGGCACGCTCATGATTTCGCGACTAAAACCAAAGTACGACGAGTTGACGAACTTCAAGACCTGTCCCATCAATCCGGGATCGGCTTCGATCGGCCTGGCAAAGTCATTCGGCCCACAATCGGGCTTCTGCGAAAGCTGCAGCATCGTAATCGCACTATGCGGCAGTGCCGGCAAAACTTCCGCGTGAAAAACATCTTCAAGTGAGGTAGTGGTCGTCGGCATGACTGGTTGCATCGGTTGGTTGGCTAAGAAATCTTCGCTTCAGAAGAGTTGGCTTCGACAGTTTCTGGACGAACCGTGACGGAACGTTGCAGCCATGAACCCTACGTTGGATTACTCGTTCAAGCTGCCCAAATTCAGTGGAATGACCTGATTCCGCCCTCAACGCAGCGTCGTTCGTGGTGGTCATGCACTGTTTTCGAGGTGTATGGGCTAACAAACGATGCCGAAACGCAACACGCAACCAGCTGCGTCGTTGACTTTTGGAAACCCGAAATTTTCAATCGAATCGGCAGATTACTTAGTAAACCCTTGCCTCGCTTAAAGTTAGGTGTTCCCGGAAAGGTATTCTAAGAAGCTTGGACCAGCGTGTGCATTCGCAGTCAAACCATGACACTGTTGAAGATCAATGCACAAGACCGACGCTGGTTTGCTCGCTGGCTACGTGGCAATCTGATTTGCGTTTTCGTAGCAGGATGCCTGCTGCTATTGCTTCACGTTGAGTTGACTGTTCCGGTTGTCCGGATGAAACAGGCACACGCCGGTCCGTCGGTGACGCCCCAAGTCGGTGTCTCTGTACTGCCGAAAGGATGGCGACGCACATCTAACGGCTGGGAACATGTGTCACATTGGCGAAACCCAGCGTCTTTACCGCTGGGTGAACTTGTTGTGAGTCAGCGACAGCGCGAGCCCGTTTTGATACAAAAGATCCTACGGTCGCTCCGTGAAGTGCCACCACTCGCCTTCGCAATGCTTCAGCTGACTGCCATCGCTGCCATCGTCTGGGTAGCGGAAGAGCAAAAGAAGACTCGATCCGAAATCTCCGGTCGCGTCTCGAAACAATAGCGCTGACTCAGTAAAGTTCAGCGATCGGCTCTATTCGCCGTCGTGCCGAGTATCGCTTCGCAGCAGGTACTTCAAAGAGTCGTGGCGTGCGTCAGCGCAGATCGACTTCACGACATCTTCGATTGTGGGCGTAGCGACTCTCCGTTGATCAATCAGAAGCGGTTGTTCTTCCTGCCTCGAGGGCAGTTTGGGGGTGAGAATGTTCATGTTGGACCCTTTCACTCAGTCCTGTTGGCTTGCGACCAAAAATCAGCCAAGCAGGCCGCCTGTCGAATGCGGCACTACAATGACAATCGAGCCGAAAACGCAGCGGAAAGATTACCCTGCAAAAGCGGCACACAATCAACGGCGTCAGACGACTTACGATCCCGCACAAAAACTAAAAAAAGACTTCGATGCTGAACATACGAGCACGTCACGGCTATTGGCTAATGTTACTCTCGGTTGTTTCCGCGACCCCGCTTTTGGCAACAGCGCCAAATTTGCTTTTTGTCCTGTCCGACGACCATCGCCACGATTTCCTGGGCTGTGCCGGACATCCTGTTCTAAAAACCCCCACGATCGACCAGCTTGCGGCTGATGGCATCCGGTTTCGCAATGCCTTTGTCACCACTTCGATCTGTGCGGCTAGTCGCGCCACGATACTTACTGGATTGACCGAACGTAGTCATGGGTACACGTTCGGCACGCCCAAGCTTCACCATCAATGGGTTGCCCAGTCGTACCCGGCACTGCTGCGAAAACAGGGCTACTTCACCGGCTTGGTTGGTAAGTTTGGCGTCGCGATCGAAGGCAAACCAAATCGCGAAATGTTCGATTGGTTCAAGCCGCTCGGTCGTACACCCTATGAAAAGGAGGTTGACGGCAAGAAGCGACACGTCACCGACTTGATTGGCGATCGCGCTATTGAATTTGTGACCGATGCGCCCGCCGAGAGCCCGTTTTGTTTATCGATCAGCTTCAACGCGGCGCATGCAGAAGACAACGACAAAGCGAATCACTATCCACCACCCGAAAGCGAAGCGTCGCTGTATGTCGATGGCGATGTTGACCAACCTAGGCTAGTCGATTCGTTTCAACAGCTCCCTGGCTTTCTGAAGAGTTCGATGAATCGAGATCGTTGGTATTGGCGTTGGGACACAACAGCGAAATACGACCGGAATGTTCGCAACTACTACCGGATGATCACCGGACTTGATCGCAACATCGGCCGAGTGCTCGATGCGGTTCAAGCGGCGGGTCGAACCGACAATACGATTGTGATCTTTATGGGAGACAATGGGTACTACAAAGGTGATCGCGGTCTGGCCGGCAAGTGGACCCATTTTGAAGAGTCATTGCGAGTACCGCTGGTTCTATTCGATCCAAGGAAGTCAACCAAAGGTGCCGCGATCACAACAGAGGCGATCGCCTTGAACCTTGACATTGCACCAACTCTGCTAGATTTCGCCGGCATTGATCTGCCGACTCACTATCAAGGAAAATCGTTGCGTCCATTCTTGGAGAATCCCAAACCAGATCAATGGCGTTCATCGTTCACGTGCGAGCATTTGATGAAGCACGATTCGATCCCAAAGTGGGAAGGCATTCGCACCGAACGGTTCACCTATGCAAATTACTTTGAACAAGAGCCACCGTACGAATTTCTGTACGATCGCCAAACAGACCCTGACCAACTGAACAACGTGGCCGGCGACCCGCATTATGAAGATTTGCTTCGCCAACTGCGCAATCAAACTCAAGAGCAATTATCAAAACAGGCAAAGATTCGAAAGCAAGCCAAGTAGACGACGGCGATCAGATTGTACGTCGAGATCGAAGGCTGCTCAGTAGCCAGTTGGAGGTACAGGTCGCTACAATGCTGCTTCCTCCTACAGAGAAGGACTCTCGAGCCATGCGAGACCACCTCGTACTGTTTATCAATGGTCATCGTCACGAACTTGGGTACGATGATGCGGCAATCACACTTTCGGAATTCCTACGCAATCGTCGGCGTTTGGTTGGCACGAAGGTGGTGTGCAATGAAGGGGATTGCGGGGCATGCACGGTGCTGGTCGGTCGTCAACAATCCGATGGCAAAGGACTAAAATACGAGACGATCGACGCGTGCATCACGTTCGTTTATCAACTTGATCGAGCACACGTCGTAACGGTGGAAGGCCTGGGGCAACCCCATCAACTGACCCCCATCCAAGCAGCATTGGTTCAATGCCACGGGAGTCAGTGCGGATTCTGTACGCCGGGAATCGTCGTAGCGATGCACGGTTTGATTGAATCGGAGTCCGAATTTGACGATTTGACTTTACGTGATGGGCTGTCGGGAAACCTGTGTCGTTGTACCGGTTATCAGCAGATTTTTGATGCCGGCAAAACGGTCGCCCCCCAAACGGTTGCGAAAATGAACCATCGGTTCCCAAGCGGTCCGGTGATCGACAGTTTCGATTTGCTGGGCGATGACCCGGTCAAGATTGCGGGGCAAAATAGAATCTTCATTCCCAAAACAATCGAACAAGCGTGCCAATGGAAATCGTCCAATCCATCAACGGTTGTCGTTGGCGGTGCAACAGACATTGGAGTCCTGCACAACCATGGCCGACAAGCACCCCAAGACGTCATGTACCTGGGCCAGGTAGCTGAGTTTGATCACATTTCTGTAGATCAGCAGGCGCTTTCGATCAGCGGCGGTGCGACTTGGACGCAAATCGCAAATCACGTTCACCATTTGTTTCCGCCGTATCATCAGATCATCCGTCGGTTCGGAAGCCCACAGATTCGCAACTCAGGAACGTTGGCAGGAAACCTGGCGACCGGATCGCCGATCGCTGATTCCATTCCGTTCCACCTGGTGATGGGCTCGGACGTCCATTTGGCCAGTGTAAGGGGCCTGCGTGTGGTGCCCTTGAACGACTTCTACACAGGCTATCGCGAAAACGTTCTGGCCGACGACGAACTGATTGTTCGAATCACCACACCGCTGTTGGCGGCCGACGAACGGTTGGCTTTATTCAAAATTTCGAAACGGCGGGACATGGACATCAGCACGCTGACGCTCGCTTTGTGGATTCGAGTCACGGACGAATCGATCCAACAGGCCAGGCTGGCAATCGGCGGTGTTGGCCCAACGGTAACCAGAATTTCTCCGGCGGAAGACCACCTGACTGGCGGTCCGATTTCGCTGGAACAATTCCAACGAGCAGGCGAAATCGCCCGAGAACACATCGCGCCCTGGTCTGATGTTAGAGGAAGCGAGAAATATCGGCTGCAGCTTGCCGAAAATCTGTTGGTCAAGGCGTATCATCAAATCGCGGGCCAACGCTCACTAGTTAGCTGAACCTACGTTGGTCGGCGACTCCAGATTTTGACTCTACAAGAAACGTTCGAATCATGCCCAGCTTTGGCCGCGCCATTCCCCACGACTCTGCCCTTGGGCACGTTACCGGAACGGCAGCCTACATAGACGACATCCGACCGATTGCGGGCGAGCTATCGGTTAACTTCGTTTCAGCGCCGGTTGCTTGTGGCCGCGTCATTTTGATTGATACGTCAGCGGCTTCCAAACTCGCTGGCGTGGTTGGCATCTACACGTATCAAGATCTTGGCGGCGAGAATTGTTGGGGCCCTATCTTTCACGACGAGCCGTTTTTGGTCGAAGACAAAATCTCATACCTAGGGCAACCGGTCGTCGTCATCGCTGCAACTTCGCGCCGATCGCCGCCCAAGCAAGAAAGCTGGTCAAGATTGATTGCCAAGCCGTCGATCCGATTCTGTCCATCGACGACGCAATTGCCGCCAAGTCATTCATTGGTCCGCTGCGAAAAATCGAACGGGGAAATTTGGACGGATCAATCGAATCCGCGGCACACGTTTTGGAAGGCGTTTTTGAGTGCAATGGTCAGGAACAACTGTACTTTGAATCACAAGCGGCCATTGCGATACCGGGCGAATCTGATTCGATGAAGGTCATTTCATCCACTCAGAGCACCACCGAAGTGCAAGCCGAAGTGGCCGCGGCATTGGGTATCGGCATGCACCAAGTCGTCTGCGAGTGCCCACGAATGGGCGGCGGGTTTGGAGGCAAAGAGACTCAAACCGTGATTCCCGCAGTGATGGCCGCGTTGGTTGCCGCCAAGACAAATCTGCCGGCGCGAATTATCTATGATAAAGATCGCGATATGCAAATCACAGGCAAACGACACGCCTACAAGGCCTGGTATCGCGTCGCCTTCGACGATGATGGCATGATTGAGGCGGCAGAGTTGCAATTCTTTAGTAACGGTGGTGCATTCGCGGACCTGTTGACGGCCGTGATGGAACGAACCATGATGCATGCCGACAACGCCTACTACCTTCCCAACGTACGGATTACTGGTCAGGTTTGTCGCACGAATCTGCCACCCAACACGGCCTTTCGTGGGTTCGGCGGGCCACAAGGGATCGCGGCGATCGAAAACGCGATTCAGGAGATTGCAACGAGATTGAACCTTGATGCTTGGGATGTTCGCGCGCGAAACGTCTACCGCGATTCTGATGACTCGCGAAATCAAACTCCTTATGGTCAAGTCGTTCGTGATCACGTGCTTGCAGAGATCCTCGAGCAACTGGAGAGAACATCGCAGTATCGCCAACGAATGAAGCAGGTTGAAAAGTTTACCGCCAACTCAGTCACACACATCAAAGGGCTGGCGATGTCACCGGTAAAGTTCGGCATTTCGTTCACCACCAAGTTCTTGAACCAAGGCAATGCGTTAGTCAACGTTTATACCGACGGCACAATCCAGGTCTCGACGGGCGGGACCGAGATGGGACAAGGATTGAACACCAAGATTCGCCAATTGGTCGCCGATGAATTCGACATTGATCCTGTGCACGTCCAACTGATGACCACATCGACCGAAAAGAGCAACAACACTTCACCAACCGCTGCTAGCGCTGGAACGGATCTCAACGGATCGGCTGCCGTCAAAGCTTGTAGTGAAATCAAACGCCGGCTAGTTCAATTCGCGGCGGATCATTTTTCTGGACTCGTGCCGAGCCTGGATCCAAATGTAAACAGCATCCGATTTCAATCGGGGACCGTGGTTGACGACCGGTGTCCAGAACAGGCGATTCCATTTGGTGAATTCTGTAATCTGGCTCGCCGCGAGCGAGTTGACTTGGGCTCGCGAGCATTTTACGCCACGCCGGGTGTCCATTTCGATCGCGAAACAGGCCGCGGTGAACCATTCTTTTATTTCACGACCGGCGCCGCAGTCAGCGAAGTGACGATCGATCGTTTCACCGGCGAAATGACGATTGACCGAGTTGATATGCTGATGGACGTCGGCAAGATGATCAATCCAGGAGTTGACTACGGACAGATGATTGGTGGGTTCATCCAGGGTGCCGGTTGGGTCACGACTGAAGAGTTAGTATACGACGATGAAACAGGTCGCTTGCTTTCGACCAGTCCAACCACGTATAAGATCCCTAACGCAACCGACGTCCCTCCGATCTTTAACGTCAATACAATTGACAATCCGAAGCATCACATCAATGTGCGGCGAAGCAAGGCTGTTGGCGAACCACCCTTGATGCTGGGGATTTCGGTATGGCTGGCGGCCAAGCATGCGATCAATCAACTGAATCGTGACCGGTTAACAAAACTGGCACTGCCGGCAACAAGTGAAGCAAACCTGACCTGCATGACCGAGACGATTGAATCGATGGCGACCGTATGACCTTGTCAAAAAGCTTCTATGAACAGCTCATCGATTTGATCGATACCGGTAGGCCGATTGTGGTTGTCACGGTGACTTCGACACACGGTTCGGCACCAACCGACGCTGGAAGCAAGATGGTTGTTTCCGCGGATGGACTCTGTATCGGCAGCGTCGGTGGCGGTCGGATCGAGGCAAAAGCGATGGAGCATGCTCAGCAGATGCTGAGGGACACCACGATTACCACAACGACGGATTGGAGTCTCAAAGCGGACGTGGGAATGACCTGCGGGGGTCGGGTCGCGTTGTATTATGAAGCGCACAATGTGGCGACTTGGCGAATCGTCATTTTTGGCGCCGGGCACGTGACGGGCGCGGTCGCACGCGCGCTTCACAACTTGCAATGCCGCGTCACTTGCATTGACCCCCGCGCGGATTGGTTAGGCAAGTTGCCCGTTGGCATTGAAACGGTCTTAACCGATGACCCTCCCGCCAAGGTTGACGAACTAGAAGACGACTGCTTCGTGCTGTGCATGACCCGCGGACACCGCAGCGATTTGCCGGTGCTAAAACGCATCTTCGAAACCAACCGAGACTTTTCTTTTCTGGGGGTAATCGGCAGCAAAGCGAAGGCGGCAGTGCTGCGCAAGGAACTAGCCGCTGAGGGCATTGCGCCGGAAAACATGAATTTCCATTGTCCAGTCGGTCTCTCGATCGGCAGCAATGATCCAGCCGAAATTGCAATCAGCATTACCGCGCAATTGCTGCAGGCCCGCGATCAATCGTCCGTCCGCGTTTCCTGATTGCGACGTCAACTGATCGACCTTAGGATGTTGATCGATGAAGCAAACCGTGGTACAGTGGCACCGCACAAACGCGGAATTCACATTGATTATGTATCTCAAGAAACTGCGATTGGTTGGGTGAGATGATTTTGTTGGCGACTCGTGGCACAAGAAGTGCTCGCGAAGCTGATGAACGTGAACTCTTCTGTATGCTGGCCTCACTTGGAGATCGCAATGGACGCTTTTGCCGGCGCGACGAGCTTCGATCGGAGACGGGCGTAACTCACCGCAACGCTCTTGAATCGTGCTACCGATTTGGCAAGCCGCAGTTGCACGCATTGAATGCCGCGGATCAAAGTGCTGATCGCATCACCAGGAAATCTTTTGATGACAGTTAACCAACACTCATCAACGCTTCCCCTTAGTCGATCGAAGCGGGCTTCCCACACACGAGAGCTTGAAGCAATGGGACCATTGGACCTAGGTAAACCGCTAAAATTGACGCTAATCAGTCTGCATGGGTTGATCCGAGCCCATGACGCAGAACTTGGCTGCGATGCTGATACCGGCGGACAAGTCAGGTACGTCTTGGAGCTGGCTCGCGAGTTGGCGAAGCATCCCAATGTGGGTGAAGTCGAACTGCTGACGCGACAAATTATCGACCCGAAAGTTAGCGACGACTATGCGCAGCTTCAAGAATCCATTTCCGAGAATGCGAAGATTGTGCGCATTCCGTTCGGCCCGCAACGCTACCTGAAAAAAGAGTCACTTTGGCCGTATATCGAAATGTTTGTCGATCAGACGCTGGCTCACTTTCGCCGAACTGGCTTACCGGACATTATTCACGGCCACTACGCGGACGCTGGTTTGGCTGGTGCACAACTCGCTCAGCTGCTTCACATTCCATACATCTTTACAGGACACTCGTTGGGCCGGGTAAAACGTCAACGGCTGTCAACCGGCAACGCGTCGGCGGAAATGCTGGAAAAGAAGTACAAGTTTGGATTGAGGACCGAAGCGGAAGAAACAGCGCTCGAGACCGCTTCGATGGTGGTGACCAGTACCAATCAGGAAGTGGTTGACCAATACGAACTTTACGATCACTACGAACCATCGCGGATGGAAGTGATTCCGCCGGGCGTCAACCTGGAAGACTTTTCGCCGCCGGATGAGAACTTTACAGACCCACCGATCGCCCACGAGCTAAATCGTTTTCTGCGCGATCCGTCCAAGCCCATGATTTTGACGATGGCGAGACCGGATGAACGAAAGAATCTGGAAAAGCTGGTCCAAGTTTACGGCGAGAGCGAACAACTGCGTGAAATCGCGAACCTGGTCATCTTGATGGGAACGCGGGAGGACTTGCGCGAGCTGCCTAAGCCGCAGCAACAAGTAATCAACAACGTGATGTATTTGATCGACAAGTACGATCTGTACGGCAGCGTAGCTTACCCCAAAGGTCACGCGCCAGCGACGTTCCCGATTTGTATCGTTTGGCCGTCCAAGGTCACGGCGTCTTCATCAACCCAGCGTTGACGGAACCGTTCGGATTGACGCTGTTGGAAGCAGGCGCGACAGGACTCCCGATCGTTGCAACCAGCGATGGTGGGCCACGCGACATCATTTCCAATTGCAACAACGGCCTGCTGATCGATCCGCACGATTCCGACGAAATCGAAAGGGCCTTATTGCGAGCGTTGACGGAAACCGATCAGTGGCAACTGTGGTCCGAGGCTGGCATCAACGGGACTCGCAAACATTACTCATGGAAGAATCATGCCGAACGTTATCTGCGTGATTTAAACGACATACTGGCGCATTCGACGACCCCCACGCTGGTTGCCCGACCGCGGGTGCGACGTTTGCCGGAGTTTGATCGCTTGATCATTACCGACTTGGACAACACCTTGACTGGCGACCCCGAATCTTTGGCCGAGTTCAATGAGCTGATTCGCGAGCACGATAACATCGGTTTTGGAATTGCGACCGGACGAAGGCTTGACAGCGCGATGGCATTGATCGATGAACTGGGATTACCGAAGCCCGATTTGATCGACACCGACGCCGGCACGCAGTTGCATTACGGCGAGTCGCTGACGCCTGACCGGAGCTGGCGTAGGCAGATCGGCTATGCGTGGAAACCGAAAGAGATCGATAAGTTACTGACGGAGCTTCCCGGATTATTCCGACAATCGGAAGAAAAACAGTCGGAATACAAGATCAGTTACGAAATCGACTTTAAGAATTCGCCGACGATCGCTGCGATCAAAAAGCAACTGCGGGAAGCCGGATTGCGTGCTAAAGTTGTACTCTCGTTGGGAATGTACCTCGATATCATCCCGGTGCGCGGTGGCAGTGAATTGTCGACGCGACATCTGCTATGGAAATGGGGATTTTCTCCCGACAATGTGCTGGTCGCCGGCGACTCAGGCAATGATGCTGGGATGCTGTTAGGCCGGACGCTGGGCGTTGTTGTCGGAAATTACAGTCCCGAGTTGGAGCGTCTGAGGAACAAACCGAGAATTTACTTCGCCAACGCCCGGCACGCTGGTGGCATCATCGAAGGCATCCATTACTACCAGTTCTTAGACAACATCGTTATCCCGAATGATCGAATCGAACCACAAACGATCAACGAATGATGGGTCCGTCGGTGCGCCGAGTGGGATTCGATTCAAAGCCGAACTGTCGCTACAGCGTTTGCAGCCAAGTCTAAAACGGGTTTGGCAGGAAACACAGGCCGAAAATCAGCTGCAACACGAATTTGAAGTTCGCGTTGGAGAACATTGGCCGCAGCTTTTCGAGCATTTGTACGCGTTGTACGGCGACCGGTATGACTTCTTTTTTCATCTCGAACAAATCCTGGTTACCGCTGCCCGTGCCTGGGTCGATCGACCCGCGCCGCTACGCGAGTTGGATCGCCATCGCGTCAACGAGCCGGATTGGTTCGAAACAGAAAAGATTGTCGGCGGAGCTTTGTACGTAGATCTGTTCAGCGAGAATTTCGGGCGGCTACGCGAGTCGATCGATTACTTCAAAGAACTGGGGCTGACCTATCTGCATCTGATGCCGCTATTCGCGGTTCGACCTGGCGACAATGACGGTGGCTATGCGATCAGCAACTACCGTAGCGTCGATCCTCGATTGGGGACAATCGAGGATTTAGGGAAACTAGCTGATGAGCTTCGCGCCGCGGGAATCACGCTGGTGTTGGACTTTGTATTCAACCACACCTCCGATGATCACGATTGGGCCAAGCGGGCGTTGGCCGGGAATCGTGAATACCAAGAGTTCTACTACATTTTTCCCGATCGCGAATTGCCCGATCAGTACGAACACACGCTACGAGAAATCTTCCCGACCGTCCGTCGAGGCAATTTCACTTGGCACGACGGGATGAAACAATGGGTTTGGACCACGTTCAATAGCTTCCAATGGGACTTGAACTACAGTAACCCGGCCGTGTTCCGAGCGATGCTGGAAGAGATGTTCTTCATCGCCAATACGGGCGTCGACATCCTGCGGCTCGATGCGATCGCTTTCATCTGGAAAGAGATGGGGACGAGCTGTGAAAACTTGCCGAAAGCCCACAAGCTGATCCAAACCTTCAACAAGCTTGCCCGAATTGCCACGCCGGGACTGCTGTTTAAATCCGAAGCGATTGTGCATCCGGATGAAGTCGTCAAATATGTCAGTTCTGAAGAATGCCAAATTTCTTACAACCCGACCTTAATGGCGTTGTTGTGGGAATCGTTGGCGACTCGTAAAACCGATTTGTTGGTACGTTCGCTTAGCCACCGACATGAACTGCCGAAACAGACGGCGTGGGTTAATTATCTACGGTGTCATGACGATATCGGATGGACTTTTGATGATGCCGACGCGGCGTCCCTGGGGATCAATGCCTACGATCATCGCCAGTTTTTGAATCGCTTCTATACCGGCCAACACGAAGGTTCGTTTGCTCGTGGCGTGCCTTTCCAAGAAAACAATGAAACCGGCGACATGCGGATCGCAGGCACATTGGCGTCGCTGGCCGGTTTGGAACTTGCAATCGAAGCAGATTCGCAGGAACAACTTGATTTGAGCATTCGAAGAATGTTGCTGCTGCAAAGCATCACACTTAGCATCGGTGGTATCCCGTTGATCTATTTGGGTGAAGAGTGGGGGATGCTGAATGACTACGACTTCGTAAAGGATCCTGCGAAGGCAGGCGACACACGCTGGGTTCACCGACCGAAAATGCGGTGGGAGTTTCTGGATGACCTGGATGACAGAATCGAGTTGGGTGAAGGGTCGATTCGCAAGTCGATTTTTCGATCGCTGCAACAGATGATTCAGGTGCGAAAGTCGCTACCCGCATTGGCCGGTCAATTGATGGAATTGGTGACGACCAACAATCATCACGTATTGTGCTTTCTCCGCTACCACGATGGCCACCGCCTGATCGTCGCTGCAAACTTTTCAGAGTCTTCACAGACATTCAGCGGAAACCAGCTTCGCACTTCGGGACTGGGTCGTTTCTTTCAAGATGCGATCACGGGAACGATGTATGCCACCAGCGAAGATATTCAGATGGGACCCTACCAATACCTGTGGCTGGTCCGTGTCTGAATTCAACCCCCGTGAAAGTGCTCGCAACCGACATGGACGGGACTTTCATCCCCTTGGATGGAAATGAACAGAACCAGCGCGACCTTCACGAAATTCAATCCGAACTGGAACGCCACAACATCGAACTCATGTATGTGACCGGTCGACATTTCGATCTCGCCATCGATGCAGTCCAGACGCACGGCTTACCTTCGCCGCCGTGGATGATCTGTGACGTAGGTGCGTCGATCTACCAGTCGCATTCCTCTGGAAAGTATCAGCAGGTCAATGCCTACGTCCAGCATTTAAGTGATTTGGTTGGCGACTACGATCGCATAGGACTGATTTCGTTGCTTCGCGACCTAGGTCATTTGAGGTTGCAAGAAGATGAAAAGCAAACTCGCTTCAAACTCAGCTACTACTGCGACGCTGATTTGCTCGAAGCGACTGCGAATCGCTTGAAACAGAGGCTTGTCGAAGCGAATGCGCCCTACCGGATCATTGCAAGTGTTGACCCCTTTACAGGTGACGGACTGATCGATCTGCTGCCGCAGGGCGTGTCCAAAGCTCACGCGTTGAATTGGTGGGCGTCGCATACGAATTGTGGTCACCGATCAATCATTTTCGCTGGCGATTCGGGCAACGATCTGGCGGCGTTGACGGCGGGCTACCGGAGCATCGTCGTTGGCAACGCAGAGAGCACCTTAGCCGCAGAAGTCTCCCGCGCTCACGATGCGGCGGATTGGTCCGATCGCCTCTTGATCGCCAAATCTCCCGCGACCAGTGGCGTCCTCGAAGGCTTAAGGCACTTTTTGCACCTTAGTCGTGATACGAATGGAACCAGATTTTGATGGCCGGCAAATTACGGGATACCAATCGGTAAGTCTTGGTCCAGTTCCGTCAACTCGCCTCTGAAAACTCATCCAACGCCTGCAATTGGCGTTCTGCTTCTTCAACCGCTGGTTGGGCCCATTCGATCGATCGAAATGTTTCGACGATGCCATTCAATTTCTTACGCACCAGGTCAGAGTCGCTTTCATTTGCCAAAGCCCGGATCTGGACGATCAATTCTGTTGCGCGGATCAATCATGATCTTCGGTTCACGACCCCGCAATTGCTCTCGCTCGTGACGTGCCAATTCGATCAGAGTAGTCAGGCTCTCGTCTAATTCACTTTCTGGGGAATCGTAAACGACCAGCCATTGATCCAATCGACCAATCGACTCCGTCGGATGCTGAAACCTGTCCTCAATCGCCACCAGGAAAGACTCCTCATAAGCATCCAGCGGTGTAACGCCAAGCTTACGTTGAGCCTGAAGCCGTTTCACCTGTCCGTTTAGGCGGGCGTTCATGTGCAGATTCAGCACTTCGTTGAATCGTGGATCCTCGGGAAATCGCTTGATAAACGCCTTCATCGCCGACGTATCCTCGGCCTCGATAACCTTCGCGTACAATTCGTCCACCGATGGTGCACGCATCCCGTAGACGATCAAACCGACCCCAATCAAAAGTGCAATGACCATCCCTGCGATCGCCAGACGATTAGCCCATGTGGATTCATCGTCACTTATGCCGGTATGAAAAAACCCGGGTCTGCGTTCGCCTTCCGCAACCGTTTGAAAGTGAGTCCGAGCCTCAGACTCTGTCTGTTCAGACAAACTCGTTGCCGAGTCCTGCGGATCGTCTGTTTGGCGATCGCGGTCTCCAGACACAACCGTTGCGCTATCAGGATCGGCTTGGTCGGAACTGCTCTCGCGTTTTTTCGTGACGACGGTTCGTTTCCGGTGACTCGATTTGGCATCAGAGTCGTCGGTTGCCGAATCTGGGTCAACCGATTTGGGAGCGTCACGGACAGGACGATTGACGCGTTTTTCGTTTCCCACCTTCGTCTCTAAACGATCGCCAACGACGGTGTCCTCGCGCTGCAATCCGGCGCCATAGCCTTCAATCGATTCATCACCGAAAGCGCTGTCGGCGGCCTGTCCTCGGGCCTTTTCTCCAGCAGCTGGTGCACCAGATCGACAATTTCCTCCGGGAGATTCGGGTCGATTAATTCCAGTGGCACAGGTCGGTCGCGTTTCAACGATTCAATGACTTCGGTAACGTTCTTTCCTCGAAACGGGGGTCGTCCGGCCAGCATGGCGTACATCACGCTCCCGAACGCATACAAATCCGTACGTACCGTGACACCCGAACCAGTGGCCTGTTCCGGTGCCATGTAGTCGGCGGTACCCAATACCGATCCAGCTAAAGTTTGTTCGCCATCGCCGAAAATCTTGGCAATCCCGAAGTCCACCAGCTTTACACCATCGTCGCTTCCCAGCAGCAAATTGGCTGGCTTTAAGTCTCGATGGATCACGCCGAAATCATGCGCATGTTTCAGGGCCGCGCAGATGTCGATACCAATGTTTAGGGCTGGTAGCCAGCTGATCTTTTTTTCGCGTCGGATGCGAGCTTGTAGCGTTTCGCCTTCAACCAGCTCCATTGAATAAAATAGCTGACCTTTCTCTTCGCCAAATCCGATCAGACGGACAATGTTTTTGTGCCGCAACTGTTGTAGAGTTTTGACTTCATCATCGAAGCGTCTGCGAAACCGGGGTTCATCGGCGACGTGAGCGGCGATCAATTTGACGGCCACCTTTTCACCCGACTTTTCATGGACAGCCGCGAACACCGACCCCATCCCGCCCTTGCCCAACGGTTTACCAATTCTATAGGGACCTAGAAATTCAAATGAAGTCATGGCGCAACGGATTCGTGGACAAAGAAAGCCTGTTCATTCTAAACAGTTGATCGCCTAGAATGCGTCCCACGAATCGAGAAGGAACCGATGAACGACGCCGATACGACTCTCTTGCCGAAGAAAACGATATGGATAGCGTCGGCAGCATCGCCTGCCGCATTGTGGCTCTCGCAAGCGCCGATCGGTTATTGGCCATTATCTTTGATCTCTCTGGTTCCCTATTTTTTTTTGGCGTCGCGTTTCTCGTTGAAGCGTGATCGAGTATCGAAGAAGGAGTATGGAATCGTCTACCTGTTTGCCGCCATTTATTGGTTGGTGTCACTGCAGGGGCTTTGCCTTGCCCATCCACTCATGTTCATTCCATGGACCGCATTTGGCCTCTATCTGGCTGTGTACCCAGTCGCATTTGTCCACCTGGTCTGGCGAATCAATGGCGGGCGATTTCCCTTGATCCTCTGTGCACCGATAATCTGGGTTGGCCTGGAGTGCGTACGCAACTACTTGTTCACCGGTATCTCTGTCTTGATGCTGGGACACCACGCCGTCGATGTTCCTGCACTGATTCAAATTGCCGATCTGTTCGGCACCTATGGCGTTAGCTTTGTGCTGGTAATGATCAACGTCGCGGTTTGGATGCTAATCGATGCAACGATTCGAAAACAGGTTTCCAGATCAGTGGTTGCCAACTGCGGTGTTGCTTCCGTGACGGTACTGGCAACGATCGTCTACGGTCACTATCGGTTAAATCAATCCGACGGCGAAGATTTGGCAACCTTTGCTTTGATCCAACGTAGCGAACCGATCGAGTTTGACCATCCGTTCGAACGAGAGATCGAGATCTTTCAACGGTATGCCGCACAAACGGCAAAAGCGTGTAATGCAACCGACAGGCCGATCGATGCCGTGGTTTGGCCCGAATCGATGTTCACCGCGGCTGCACCGTGGCGATTTATCGACGACGACGCCGTCGTGCCCTCGGAATTCGATGGTTCCAGAAAAGATTTTTTTGATCTCGTCGATATCCATCAGCGCCGATTCGTCGATCGTGCCCGCTATGTCCAGTCCGCGTTCGCTGCTTCGCAACCTGAATCGCCTCGCCCTCAATTGCTAGTTGGCTGCGGCGTGATTCATTACTCGCAGCAGACAGATGTCTACAGCGGTTTTCTAAGCGTGGGCGCGAATGGGGCGATGAGTGACTGGTATGGCAAGACACACTTGGTGATGTTTGGCGAATACATTCCGATCGCGCCTTACGTACCCGGCTTACGATCTCTTGTTCCCCCAGGCTTGGGCATCGCATCCGGTGCGGGCGCGAAACGATTCATGATCGGGGATACGGCGGTCTCGCCGAACATTTGCATCGAAACGGCGGTTGAAAGAGTAGCCATCAATCAACTCGCTTCATTTGAAGACGAACAGATTCCAGATGTCGTTGTCACGATCACCAACGATGGTTGGTTTGACGATTCCGATGTGATTGAGCACCACTTGGCTTGTGCACAGCTGTTGGCGGTTGGGTGCCGACGGCCGATTCTTTCGGCCGCGAACAGTGGTCCGACCGCTTGGATCTCCAGCAACGGGGACGTTGTCGAACGGTTGCCAGTCGGCACGAACGGTTCTGTGATTGCAACGCCAAAACGGGATTCACGAATCAGCCTGTACCTGCGGATTGGTGATTGGCCAGCCAGGATTTGCGTGTTTGCGATTCTGGGTCTCTTCTTTCTAAGTCGCCAACCAACGTCTGGGGAAACTCAGGCTTAAAACTCTCGCGCTGGCATCTAGCAATGTTCCTGAGCCACAATCCATTGCGGTCCTAACGAACGCGACCCTCACGGGCACTCAGGTGATTCTGCGCCGCAGCCCACTCGGTCATTTCTCGATCGATTTGTACAGCGGCATGTGGCGATAGTAGACCTCAAGACAGAATAACGACATGCATGTTGTGTATAGACGCCCCGAGTTGCTGCCCCAGCGATCCGACTGGGGTGCCCAACTGCCCTTTTCGCGTCCCTGTTTCACCTGACTACCGGGTAACGCTTCGCGCATCACCGAGTTCCATTTCTTCCATGGATCGCCGCCGTAGTGGTGCAGAACCTGAGTGGCGTAATACCAATAGTAAACATCATGGTCGGCAAGATCGAATGGAGAATCGATCAACAGTGCGTCAATCCCGCGACGTAGCGGAGGATGGTCTCGCTTCCAGCCGATGTATTGACGACATAACAAACCTTCCGCGGTCATTGCCGGACTGGGCGTTCCACCTTTCTGGTATGAATAGGCGGCGTTGTCAAAGTAAGCAACGGTGTCTAGATAGTCTTCGACGCGCGACAGCAGATAGGAATCAACGTCTAATCCAGCCGATTGTCCGCTCTTGATCGCCATCACAAACCATCCAGTGACCGACGTATCCGAACCATCTTTTGGATCGTACCTCCAACCGCCCTCGGCTGACTGTGCATAAGCGGCAAAGTCCAGCGCCAGCTGTGCACGCGGTCGCAACCAAGAATCTTTGGTCATTCCGTACAGTTCGCAGATCGCGATCGTCGCCTGCGCCTGAGCGTACATCTTTTCATGACGCCGTGCGTCGCCGGCGAAAAACCCCTCTCGGTCCTGTTGGCTGACCAGGAATTTCATCCCCTTCTCGACCACTTCGGCGTACTCGCCGGACAGGTGAGTGTGCCCATCGCCCAAAAACGCCAATAAAGCCATCGCGGTAGCAGCCGATTTGATTTCGCTTGTCCCACCGTCGCGATAGGGCCCGCGCATACTCCAAAAACCCTTGCGATGCTGGTTTCGCCGCAGCCAATCCAGCCCCAACTTGACAGCTTCCTGGGTCTCAGGCGTTCCTCCATACATTGCCAGAAGTGCTTGTCTCATCGCCCCGGTACGACCGTTAAACATCGGTTGGTCGCTGGCGATTTGCAGTCCGGCGCCGACTTCGACAGGGCTGATGCTTTCCACTTCTGTCAATTCAGCCGAATCGAAGACAGAGACCGATTCTGGCTCGGTTTGATCCAGCATATCCGCGTCGCTTTCGACCGCGACCTCGGCCACGGCGAACTCGGTCAATTCCACGGGCGATTCGACTTCACTCTGTCCGATGCTTAACATCACGGTGCCGATCGATGTGCCGACCGGCGTAGACATCAGTGCCAGTACCAACAACAAAATCAAGTGAAAGACCAGGCTGACCAACCAGGGTGGCGCGTCGCGAGCGACTCGCTCAGGGTGGCGTAACAGATCATCGCTGCCCGTCGCGCCGTCGTCGCTGGACTGCGAGGCATCGGCGGCCGATTTCGAGATCCCTTCGAGTTGGCCGCGCCAACGAATCCCACGCGCCGATCCCACGCCGGTAAGTTCTTTCCCATTGGTCGTTTCCGCAGTTGTCGCCGGCAAAACCGATGGCGGCATCGCGCGAGGAGGCGCCGGTGGCGGGAGCTGCAACGGCGCATCGCCAGCGTTCGGATTGGCGCCAGGCCCTGAGTGGGCACTGTGTCGGTCAAAATCGGCGTGCGGCATCGATCCCAGTAGACAGATTGGACGAGAGCGGCTGGTGACTGCGGTGCTACTTCCTAGGATACTATTACCAGGATAGAGGCTGCGGGCTTGTAAAGCGAACCTTTTATCATTAGTCGGCCTTTGAGGGGTCCAAGCATAGCAAAAAGGCGACCCAAACGCGTCATCCGTAGCAGTCGTCGCAACCGGCCCCGCCCATTGCGATGCCGCTGCGTCGGATCGGCCTGAAGCTCCCTCGCTTAACAGCCCTTCGGTCCCCAACACGAACCAACATCAACACGATCCATCGTCCGGTTGACAGATTTTGTGCGTTGTTCCATAACTGGAGTATACCACCGCGGGATGGAGCAGCCCGGTAGCTCGCGAGGCTCATAACCTCGAGGTCGTCAGTTCGAATCTGGCTCCCGCAACTTCTCTGTTTGGTTGGAACACTTTCCGACCCACCAGTAAACGAAAAGCCGTCGTGTGCTCCACGTCGGCTTTTTTCGTTTTATCCCGTTATTTCGCAAGGACTTGCGTCATCGCCCGTGGCCCGCGTTTCTCTGCCGTCTGAGAACGGTCCAGATAACCCGGCGCGATTTCGGCGGCCCGATTTCGAGCTCTGGCCCAGAATTCTGACGTTCTTGGTTTCTGAGGGCCGTCGGGTTAGAAGCCGTCGGCACCTCCCTTTCGATCGAGTTTAGAACAGCGTTTGACCCCGGAAAACATTGGGTTTGAAAGAGTGTCGCTCGGTAGAGAGATAACGACGATCGCTCAAAACGCATCTTTCTGGGTAAGAAGGCTTCAGAAGCTCAGAAAAATCGCCAAGACGCTCGGCGAGTCGAAGCCACTCAGAAAGCCAAGACGCTCAGACGCTCAGAAAAGTGCGGAGAAACAAAGATGACTCCGCCACCTAGGCGGTTTGATGTTCCACTGCTTTGCCAACGATCTCGGCCGCGTCATCGACTAAGGCGAGCGTAATTTCCCCGGTGTTCATTTGAAGAACTGCCTTCGAGAGAATCGCGGGCAGCACGATTCGTTTGCCCGCCATCGTGGCGTTCGCATCGACGTTTGCTTTTTGGTGTGGCTTGACGAAGTTCATCACTTTGCCGGACCAATCAATCCACTGGTTCAACTCGGTCCGCTGCGGGTCATCCTTTCCCGGCACCGCTTCTTGACTCCAAATCATCGTCGGCACCTGATGACGCGACACGCAACCACGCCCGTCCATCCACTTCAAGCTGGCCTTTTTCAAATACGAGAGTCCTCGCTTGACCGCGCGGGCTTCAACCGCCGTAATTGTTGCGGATGGATCACGACGGCCATCACGTAAGTGACCATAATGACGGCTGACACAACATTGCATTTTCTAATGATCGTATTGTAGACATCGCAGTGAACCCATCCATCAGCCACTGGATCCAGCAGGTCAAGCACGGGGATCCCGTTGCGGCTGATGAAATCTGGAAGCACTACTTCGATCGCTTGGTACGCTCGGTTCGAGCGCGCTTGCGGGGCGGCAACCAAGCGGTGTCCGACGAAGAGGACGTGGTACTGAGCGTGTTTGACAGTTTTTATCAGGCGGCGGAGGCCGGGCGGTTTCCCAACATGGCCGATCGAGACGATTTGTGGCATCTGCTGCTTCGCATGGCAGCGCGAAAGATCGTCGACAAACGTCGTCGCGACGGCCGGGTGCGTCGCGGTGGCAACGTGCAGATTCAATCGATCCACGTGGGCAACGACGACGATCGCGTCATCGAGATCATCGGCATCGAACCGTTACCCGAGATGGTCGCGACGATACAGGAAACGGCCGAAAAGTTTTTTTCGGTTTTGGGTGTCGGGCAACTTCGCGATTTGGCGGGTGCCAAGTTAGAAGGCTATTCAAACGCGGAATTGGCCCTCCGTTTTGATTGTTCCGAACGAACGATCGAGCGGCGATTGCATCTGATTCGTGAAAAATTACAACAACCCATGAAGCCCGCTCATGAACATTCGCCAACCACAACTACCGATCGCGACGCTCGAGCGGATTGACGATCTGTGTGCGGATTTTGAAAAAGCGTGGCAATCAGGCGAGCGTCCGTCGATCGAAAACGCCATTCCGGACGACTTGACCGGGAAGCCACACGACGCCCTATTGGCCGAATTGATCGCGTTGGACATTGACTATCGAAAACGACGCGATGAAACGCCGACCCAGCAGGATTACGCCGAGCGGTTTCCGGATGCGAACACGTTGATCGCCGAACTCTTCGGCGCATCGGAACGGTCGGGGCGTCCGTTTTAGCCCGCATCGATCGAGCGGGTCGCGGAGCTGTTTCCGAGTTTGAAGATCATCGAAATGCTCGGTGCCGGCGGCATGGGAGCGGTTTACAAGGCGCGTCAAGAAGGTCTCGATCGCGTCGTCGCGCTGAAATTTCTGCCGAGCGAGTTTGCCCACAACACCAAATTTTCATTCCGGTTCACTCGCGAAGCCCGCACGTTGGCGAAGTTGAATCACCCGAGCATCGTGTCGGTTTACGAATTTGGACACGTCGGCGAAACGTTTTTCTTTTTGATGGAATACGTTGACGGCCCCACACTTCGCGACGTTGTTACCGCCGGCGAATTGTCGCCCGAGCAATCGCTCGCGATCGTGCCTCAGTTGTGCGACGCGTTGCAATACGCCCACGAAAACGGAATCATTCACCGCGACATCAAACCCGAAAACATTCTGCTGACGCGCGACGGATCGGTAAAGATCGTCAACTTTTGATTATCGCGAATTTTGGGCGGTTCGACGTCAACGAATCACTTGACCGGCACGCATCAAGTCATGGGGACGCCACGCTACATGGCCCCCGAACAATTCGAGGGCACTCACGCGGTCGATCATCGCGCGGATATCTATTCGCTCGGCGTGGTGTTCTACGAATTGCTAACCGGCGAATTGCCAATCGGGCGTTTTGAAGTTCCGTCAAAGAAAGTGGCGATCGATGTGCGACTCGACGACGTCGTCCTGCGAACGCTCGAAAAGGAACCCGAGCGACGCTACCACGCGGCCAGTGAGATCAAATCAAACTTGCAATCGATTAGCCAAACCGAAGGCGTTGACTTGGCGATCACGGTTGACCAAACTTCAACGGGCGCAAGCCACCGCACCGCTCCATCCGCCATCCGATCATCTGGCATCGCCGATCAAGAACTCGCGGCGCGGATGCTATTGGGGCGACGTGATTTGATGAACCAAGTTCGCCAAACGATGCGACCGCTAGTCGGTTGGCAGATTCTGCAAATCGTCATCGGCATCGCTCTGATAGGACTGGGCGTTTACGGTTGGTCGGGTGCCGGCCAGTACAACGCACGGTTCGCATCCGGACTGATCATGCACGTCTACGGAGTTCTCTTGCTCGCCACCGCCATCGCGGTGATCGTTCGCATCAAGAAGATCGACTATTCCCAACCGATCTCCACCATTGCCGATGGATTGGGTTCGGCGAGATCGTTGTTCATGCGATTTAGCCCGCTGATCGGTTTTTCGTGGTGGTGGTGGTGGTGGTGTGTGGATTCCGGCCGGCATCGCGGCGGGTTATTCACAGTTGTTGTACCCAACCGCCCTGATCCCATCGCTGGTCATTGGCATCATCGGATTTATTGGCTCGCTTGCACTGTTTCGTCGCGGCCGGCGTTCTGGCCGATATGACAACATGGCTTGGCAAGACAAGGTCGGCGGATCGAGTTTTCGCGAAGCCCTCAGATTGGTCGATCAAATCAAGCAAGCCGAAATCCAATGATTCGAAGCAACCTCATCATTCACCTGCGCCACCGATTTTTTTGCCCGCCATTTTCGTGCCCTTCATCTTCTTGCCAAACCTTCACGACATCTCATGAAAGCCATCCACGCCGCAAGATACGGTCCGCCAAACACGTTGAAAATCGCGGACCTTCCCAAACCCATCTCCCGACAAAACCAAATTCTCGTCCGCGTCCACGCAGCGGCTTTACACGTTGGAGACTGTTTCACCGTTCGCGGTCATCCGTTTGTCATTCGATGGAAACCGGATGGCGGCGTCCCAAAGTCGGCATCCCCGGCTACGATTTTTCGGGAGTCGTCGAAGCCGTCGGTGATGATGCCAAGGACTTTCGACCCGGCGACGAGGTGTTCGGCTACCAGTCGGGTAGCTGCGCCGAACATGTCGCCGCCAATGCGACCCAGACGGCCATCAAGCCTTTCGAGATACTCCACGCCGAAGCCGCCGCGATCGTCACTTCCGGGTTGGCTGCGCTGCACGCACTGCGGGACGTCGCCAAACTTCGCGAAAGTCAATCGATTCTGATCAACGGCGCGTCCGGCGGAATTGGTACCTTCGCCATCCAAATCGCCAAGCCGATGGGTGCCGTGGTGATCGCCGTTTGCAGCGGTGCGAACGTGTCGCCTGTCCGTTCACTCGGTGCGGATCATGTCATCGACTACCAGACCGAAGACTTCACCCAATCAGCCAAGCGGTACGACTGCGTGTTGGACAATGTCGAAAACCGTGACTTATCCGAGATGCGACGCATCTTAACAGCTGGCGGCACGCTGATCTGCAACAGCGGAACCGGCGCGACAGGTTTCGCGTTTTGGATTCGTTTGCTCAAGCCGCTGATTGTCTCACCCTTCGTTTCGCAAACACTTTGTCGATACATTTCAACAACCAAACAGGCGGACCTTCGCCAGATGATCCCAATGCTCATTGAACAGAATGTCCGTCCGGTGATCGCGTCCCAACACCGCATCGACGAAGTCGCTGGGCTGTTGAATCTCCTCGAGCAAGGCCACACGGCGGGCAAACCGGTCTTCGTTTTATCGAAACCATCACCGAATTGATGAACCGAACGGAATGGTTTGGGAAATCCAGCCGATTGCGCCGCCCAACACCCGCCGACAAGATGCCTTGGAGTTAAGACTCGGATTACAAAACAACACCGCGACATCTCCATCACGATATTGAGAGGCCCGAAGTGTCAGCCGACCAGCAAATTTTGTCGAACCGAGAAAAGGTTATTGGTTCCAATCGCGTTTGGCCGACCTTTGTGCTGTCGCTGCTCGCATTCATCGCGGTTATCGTCACACAGGTGGTCACCGCCATCACTGTGTTGTTGGCGACTAAAGACGCGGAAACCGGGTTTGCCGAAGCGGCAGAAGCGTTGCCGCAAACAATGATGCAAGCTCCGTACTTTGTTACTTCACTAGTGATTTCCGGTCTTCCGCTCACCCTCATTGCCATCGTTGCCGGCTACTTCAGTGCAAAGCATCACAAGCAATCCATTGCATTGCGGCTTGGTTTGCACCGTCCATCCTTGCCATGGTCCGCTTGGATTTTGCTTTTGCTCGGATCTGTCTTTGTATTCCACATCGCCGTCGGGCTTGTCTGGCTGGTCGAGCAAATCATTCCCGGTGACGATTCGTTTCTTCGTCTCTACGAAAACATCTCGACACCTTGGGCGTTCGTGTTGATTGCGGTGGTTGGCGTCGTTCCGGGAATCTCCGAGGAACTGTTCTTTCGCGGTTTTGTGCAACGTCGTTTGTTGCATCGGTATTCGCCGGCAACCGCCATTGGGATTACCACCATTCTGTTCGCGTTGCTTCACGTGACGCCGCACGGAATCGCACTGGCAAGTGTCATGGGAGTGTGGCTTGGTGTAGTCGCTTGGCGAATCGGTTCCATTTGGCCATCGGTCGCCTGCCACGCGTTCGTCAATAGCGCATGGAATGTCTATCAAATCGGTCGCTTCCAATGGGGCGTGCCGGATCTGCCACCGATGTGGCTCGGCGTGACCAGTGGAATCGTTCTGCTGGTTGCGTTCGCGTGGGCGTGCAGAAAACTTCAAAGCTTTCACCCCATCACGATTGTCTCGGCCTAAAAGCTTCTTCAAAACTTCAGTGGGATATTGCGTTGTGAGCACACTTCGCCGATTGAAATTCGAAACGCTCGACGAAGCTGCTCAAGAAGCAAGCCGTCTTCTTGAATCCGGCTACGTCCGTAGCGGAAACTGGTCGTTGGGTCAGATTTGTCGCCACCTGACATTGGTTCAAAACCCAAGCATTGACGGCTACCCGTTTTGGCTGTCGCTGTTCGCACCGCTCAGGCCCGTGATGCGTTGGTGGCTGTTGCCAAAGCTACTCGATATCGATTCGCAGCCTCGCATCCGCACCATCAAAGCCTTCATGCCGCCGGACGACAGTGACGACACATTCGAAGTGGATAGGTTTCACCGAAGCGTTGACCGAATGATGGATCACACGGCACCCTTTGCACCGCACCCGGCGTTCGGTCGCGTCCCTCGGCAGACGATTCTGCAAATTCATGCCGCTCACGCGGCTCATCATCTGAGATTTTTGCAGCCTCAATAACAACAGATTTTTCCGGCATTCTTCACCGCCACTGCAAGGACGACGAACGCGATGCTTCAGCCAACGCGCAGGACAACGAAAAGCTTCTTGACGCCGGAGAAACTGGCCGATTGGCTTGAGGCCAATCATGCGTCCGAAAGCGAGCTTTGGGACAAGGTGTTTAAGAAGAAGACTGGAAAGAGGAGTGTGACGTGGAGTGAAATCGTCATGGAAGCACTCTGTTGGGGCTGGATTGATGGCATAAAGAAATCGATCGACGATGAGGCGTATTTGCAGCGAATCACACCGCGGCAGCCCCGCAGCATTTGGTCCAAACGCAATCACGAGAACGCGTTGCGGCTCATCAGCGAAGGCCGAATGAGACCGTCTGGAATGGCCGAAGTCGAAGCTGCCAAGGCGGACGGACGTTGGGAGAATGCCTATGCCCCGGCGAGCGAGAGCGAGGTACCGGCCGATTTCGTCAAAGCCGTCGAGCGGAATTCAAAAGCGAAGCGATTCTACCAAACGCTCAACAATTCCAGCCGCTTCGTGATCACCTCCGGATTGACGTCCGCGAAGAAGCCAGAAACTCGTGAGCGTCGTTTTCAAGAGTTCATTGACATGCTGGTCCGTGGCGAAGAGCCTGCATTCGGCTTGAAGAAGAGCAGGAAGCCTTGATGATTGGCTCTTTCACGGAATGGACGGGCGAAATCCAACGGGGCCGATCGAAGACAGTGGTCCGCGAATACTTTTTTCGGAAGATCGGTGTCGGGCAACGGAGGGCGATAGCGGGTGCAAGGTAGAGGAACAACCCCGCCCCTTCCATCGAGAACAAGCAATGAACAACATGCAGTCTGTGATTACATCATTCGATAAAAATGAACCAAGCCCGCAAGCGAAAGCCCTTGTTTCATTTTTGGCGATGCTTTTGGCTGACATTCCTTGTCGTATCACTCGGCTACGCCTGGCATAGCTTCTATGTTCCCCCGAACGACATCGCTTGGGCCGAAGACTACGCTTCCGCCCAGCGGCAAGCAGCAAGTTCCGGCAAACCAATGGTTCTTTATTTCACCGCCAAGTGGTGTGTTCCCTGCCGCATCATGAAGCGTCAAGTTTGGGCCGATAGGCAAGTGATGGAATTGGTGAATGCGGATTTCATTCCGATGGCGATTGACGTGGGCGACCCAGAAAACGCTGAGATCATGAATTCTTATAAGATCGAAGGCACTCCAGTCACAATCGTTTGCGACTCGCACGGGAAAGTCGTGGATTGGCGAACCGGGGGAATCAGCAAACCTGAGTTCCTCGAATTGGTTGATTCGTCGAATCTACCCAACGAAGAGAAGCCGTCATTCCGAACGGGAAAGAAGAGCCTAACGCGTGCTTCACCGAACAGCGCCTTACCGTGTGGCGAGCAACGAACAAACGCCGAGCCGAGGCTTGCATCTGTTTGACGTATTGCTTGGTTGACCATTTTGCGTCAACGGTCAGCTGTTGGTAGCCCGCCACCGATAGCAGGGTCCAATCGTTGCTAATCAATGGAGCATCGGGCGGCATCGGTACCTTTGCGTTGCAGATCGCGAAAGCTCTCGGTGTCGAGCGTAACCGGCGTTTGCAGCGGTATGAATGCGGCGCTTGTGCAGTCGCTCGGTGCCGATCATGTTGTTGATTACAACCAGGAAGATTTCACTGACGCCGGCCGGCAATATGACTGCATCTTGGACTATGTCGAGAACCGAAAGCTGTCCGAGATCCGTCGCGCACTGAAGCCGACTGGAACGTTGATCTGCAACAGCGGAACGGGTGCGAGCGGTTTGGCGTTCTGGATTCGTTTACTCAAGTCGCTGATTAAGTCCCCGTTCACGACACAGCGACTTTGCCGATATCTCTCAGTGCCAACTCGCCAGGATCTCGAAGTGCTGCAGCGAGATGGCGATCGCTAATAAACTGAAGCCTGTCTTGTCGGAAGTACACACGCTCGATTCGGTCGCTGACGCTTTGCGCCACTGGAAACGGGACGCACGGTAGGGAAGCGTGTTGTCCGTGTGATCGAAACCTGGAGCAGAGCAGCGATGCAATGCACCGCTGCTTCAACGTTTTATCAAGTTCAATGTGAGCGACTGAGACAGACCTGACTCGGTTGTTAAAGCCTATCGGCCTGCCTTTCGGTGAACGCTGCTTGGATTGCGGCTATTGCTTGATCGGTCGTCACGACCGCGTTGGCGATGTAGTGGAAATTCGCCACCGCCACTTTGTGGGCATCTCCGGCCGGCGTTTTCGCCCCCGCGGTCGCATCTTCGACCACGGTCACTTCAAACCCCTGCTCGATCAATTCTCGCATGTGCGACTCGGTGCAGAGGTTCGCCGACATACCACCGAGGATGACCTTGTCGATCCCGTGTTTGCGAAGCTGCAACACGAGATCGTTTGACTCCGGACCGTAGACTTTATGCGGGCTGGTGACGACCACGTTGCCTTTTGAAATGTAGGGTTTGTATTGCTCGAGCCAATCGGCGCCCGAACCGTTCAAGCTCGTGGTGTCGAGTGGTCCGGGACGGTCGAACATTTTGATGTCATGTATCAGGTGTTCGAGCGCCCTTCAAACTTCCAATCGTGGTCATGCGGGAAGTAATAGTGAGGCGAAACAAAAACAGGAACGTTGTAGTCTGCGGCTACCCGGAACAAGGCTTCCAAGTTTTTAACGGTACCGTTTTCAGTCACTCTTTCACCCACCACGCCCCATGCCACTCCTTCGGGACTCAGAAAGTCGTTTTGTGGATCGGTGATCACGATCGCGGTGTCTGTTCGATCGACAATCATGCCTGGCCTTGGCAGCCCGAGATCGGAGGTGGTTGCCAGCCTGGTCAAGTTGTCGGTTTATCGGGAAGCCGGCTTGGCATCTTTTTCCGAAGGTTCCTGAGCTGTGATACCAGGGCTTGAAGCATAAGGCAAAGCGACGGCAATGCCGATAATGGTGCTGGCCGCGAATAACAGTTTTGGGTTTTTGATTCTCATAGTTCTTACTTTCTTTCTTGTGTTTTCGTTTGTATTTGATATTTGGAAATTGCGTAGCAAGCGTTTAACGAAGGCGTGTCAATGACGAGCGTATTTTGGTCGCGATCGTTTCCAAGTCTTCTTCCAATGCGAAGTGGGGCGTGCTAGGCAATTGAAGATTGGCTCGACGTTTCGAACGCCGTGTGCGTGTTGCCTTTAATTGCAGGGTTAAGCGTTTTGTGCCACGAGCGTCTGAAGTACCTCCACGACATGCGACGGCTCCGCACGCGAGTTATAGTCAGCGTCCACGAAGGCACTGGCGATCGTTCCGTCAATGTTGACAACGAAGGTTGCCGCGAGCGGCAGGTCGAACTGTCCTTCGCCGTTATGTTGTTCAACATTGATCCCGAGGTCCCGATAGATGGGGCGTAACCGTTCCGGCAGCGTGAAAACGAGTCCGAGTTTGCGTGCGTAGTCCGCGTTGGCATCGGTGAGAACGTCAAACTCCAACTCGTTCTTTTCAGCGGTCGACAAAGACGCATCGGGAAGTTCAGGCGTGATGGCAACCAAGGTTGCTCCCGCAGCTTTGATTTTGGGGACAACCGCCTGGTACGCCCGCAATTCCAAATTGCAATACGGGCACCACCCACCTCGATAGAATGTTACGACGACAGGTCCATGTTCTCTCAGGGCGGCGAGTCCCGTCATCTCGCCTCGATGGTTCGGAAGAATGAAATCTGCTAATTCATCTCCAATCTTTGGGGCAGACTCGACGACATGGGACTTGCGCAGTTTCTGCGTCTCGTCCCGCATGATGGCAATCGAATTCTCTGGCAACGCGGCGGTGATCTGTGCGTTGAGTTGAGAAAGCTTTTCTTGAAGCGACATTGAATTCTCCGGTAATGGGTAAATGAAGATTTGCGATTTGAGGATGCCGGTCATTTGGCCTCCCCGTTTTTTGATTACACGTTTCGATTTTTCGCCGACTACTCGACGAGATCTTCCAGGCCGGGAGCGTCGGCGGGGCGAGGTCCCAGCGGCCAAGCAAACTTGCGATGGTCGTGTTCGATCGCCAAGTCATTGATGCTGGCTTCGCGGCGGCGCATCAATCCATCGGAATCGAATTCCCAGTTTTCGTTTCCGTAGGCGCGGTACCAATCGCCGCTGGCCAATCGGAATTCGTACTGGAAACGAACGGCAATGCGATTCTCGGTGAAAGCCCACAGCGATTTTGCTAGCCGATAGTCGAGTTCACGTTGCCACTTCCGCGTAAGAAACTGCACGATCTGATCGCGTCCGCGAATGAACTGGTCACGATTCCGCCATTCGGAGTCGATCGAATAGGCTTGCGCAACATGGCTCGGATCTCGCGAATTCCAAGCGTCCTCGGCCACGCGAACTTTGGCCAATGCCGATTCAAGATTGAAAGGTGGCGCGAGTGATAATGTGGTAGTCATCATTGATCTTAGGGTTCTTGGTTTCTTGAATGATTAGATGAAAGTCGCTGACGTCGGATGGGCCACCGCCGGGAATGACTCCCGCGACGGTGACATCCAGACCATGACGATCAAGCGACTTTGCAAGCCAAGCATTCCGCTTGGGGAAAGTCGATCTCGGGATCGGCGACGTGATTGAAGTAGTTGGTGAAAATGTTCAAGGCAACATTCGCCACCACTTCAGTAATGTCACCATCGCTGAAGCCTTGGTCACGCAACGCTTGCAAGTCTTCGCCGCTGACGTGGCCACGTTCGCCCACCAATTTGTGTGCGAAGCGAATCAGCGAATCGCTCTTGGCGTCCACCGCGGAACCTTGGCGTGCGTCGCGGATCTGGTCGGGGCTGAGGCCCGCCATCTTTCCGAGTGCCGAATGAGCGGCCAAGCAATAGTTGCATTGGTTTGCTTCAGCGACCGCCAAGGCAATGAGCTCACGCTGTTGGTTCGAAAGTGATCCGCTGGCCAGGCCGCCACTGAACTGCAGGTAAGCACCTAAGGCGGCGGGCGAATTGCCGATCGCCCGCATCATGTTGGGGACCATGCCGAGTTTGCCTTGAATGGCAGTGAACAGCTCAGCGGATTTGCCCATGGCACTTTCGGGCGAGACTTGATGGATTCGAGACATGACTTGGTTCTCCAGTCACAGGGTTTCAGAAACAGAAAACAGGAAGACACCGACGACACTCGCGTCGGTGCGAGGGAACGCTTATCCACGTTTCGTGCCAAAACGCCAGCAACACACGCAAGTGCTTATCTATCAGAAGACTTACGGTATTTAATGAGGCAGATTGCACGGCCCACGACATCTCGTGGATAATCGAAATCTCGTGACAAATTCCACGAAATCTCGTTGACAGGAGTCCGCTGGATGAGCCTTCAGAAACACGCAATCTTCGGTGACCCGAGCGAGATCCTGCTGGCGATTTCCGGCAAGCATCACCTACCCGAACTGCTGCCCCTGGCGGTTCGATTGCTGGCTCCCGACGAGCAGGTTGCGTTGGTCAGGATTTGGCTGGTGCGTCCTCCAGAGAAAGGCGATTGCTTGAGCTGCCCGATGGCCGGCGAGTGCCATCATCGGGAGCGGTGCTTGCACCTTGTCGCCAGTTACGGCCATGCGCGTGGTGGCGAAGATCGACATTGGGAACGAACGAACGGTGACTTCCGTCGCATGCCGATGGCGGTTCGCAAGATTGGTCACATCGCGGCGTCGGGCGAGACGGTGCAGATCGATGACGTCACGGCCAACTCGCCGTGGATCGCTCGTCCTGATTGGGTACGCGACGAAGCGATCCGATCGTTCTTTGGATTACCGCTGCGGTATCGCGATGAAACGCTCGGGGTCTTGGCGTTGTTTTCCCGCGAGCCGATGGATGCTTCCTGCCGCGAATGGTTGCGAATGATCACCGATCATTTGGCCGCCGCGATCGCGAATGCGCGAGCGGTCGATGAGATCGAGTTGCTCAAAGCGAGGCTCGAGCAAGAGAACGAGTACTTGCGTGAGGAGCTTGAAATCGCGTCGTTTGGTGAACTGGTTGGCAACAGTCCGGCACTGCAGATGATCAGTCAGCAGATCGACTTGGTGGCTCCGACGAATTCCTCGGTTTTGATTCTTGGCGAAAGTGGAACGGGCAAAGAGCTGATCGCTCGAGAGCTTCATCGTCGCAGCAACCGAGCCGATCGTCCGCTGATCAAGGTGAATTGTGCGGCGGTACCTCGTGAGTTGTATGAGAGTGAATTCTTCGGCCACTCGAAAGGATCGTTCACTGGAGCGTTGCGGGATCGAGCCGGTCGTTTCGAGCTGGCTGATGGCGGCACGTTGTTTCTCGACGAGATTGGAGAGATTCCGCTCGATCTTCAGGCAAAGCTGTTGCGAGTCTTGCAGGAAGGTGAGCTGGAGCGGATCGGCGAAGAGCAGACGCGTCGGTTGGATGTGCGAATCATAGCCGCGACGAATCGCAATCTTCGCCAAGAGTCCGCCGAGGGACGGTTCCGACAGGATCTGTTTTATCGGCTGAGTGTTTTTCCGATCGAGTTAGCACCGCTACGCGAGCGAGCTCAAGATATTCCATTACTGGCGGAGCATTTCTTACGGCGGTTCGCTCGGCAATTGGGCCGCAAAACGTTGAAACTCACTTTAGCGAACGTCCAACAGTTGCAGCGATACCATTGGCCAGGCAACGTCCGCGAGTTGCAGCACGTGTTGGAGCGGGCGGTCATCATTTCCACGGACGGCAAGTTGCGATTCGATTTGCCTGAGGACACGTCGCCGCAAAACAGGAGTAAATCACAACACCCAAGCCTTCCCAGGTTCACTCGTTCCACACCCGACCACGCGTTGCCCGATCACGTCATGACAGATCAAGAAGTGCGAAGGATGGAAGCCGATAACATTCGTCGGGCATTGACGGTATCCGGCGGCAAGGTTTACGGTCGCGGGGGAGCGGCGGAGCTGTTGGGCCTGAAGCCGACAACGCTACTGTCGAGGATTCGAGCGTTCGGAATACGGAACTGAAAATTCGCGACGATCGAGAGTTCTCTGCCTCATGACCTGAATAAGGGCCCGCAGTCAGTTCATCTAGCCTCAATCACGGCTGGCTTATTTGATTACAGATCGCCCTCTGGAAAACCGGACTTGCCGCAAAATTTTTCCCGCAATCGCTTACAGCAACGCCGCGAAAATCGTCCGTATCTCTAGAGCGGGGAGACCGTGCAACAGTGGCGATTTCGGTTTTGGCACCACTCGGCACAGCGATTCTTGGCTACCGCGTTGGCGATACCATCCGTTGGAAAATCCCCAGCGGAGAAGGCCGGTGGCGAGTGGAGGAAGTCGTCTACCAACCCGAGCGTGAGAGCGTTGCCCCGTAATCCGTGCGAGGGGCTTCTAGCCTGACGCGCTTTTTTGCATTTACTGTTGGAGAATCTCAGATGAAAGTTACCGTGACCTCGTCGATCGACAAGTTCAGTTCCCACGCACACGATTCGGTGCAAGCTCTGCTTCGAAGTTCGCTGGCTCGGTTCGCACCTAAGATCACGCAAGTGTCCGTGCTGGTCGCCGATGAGAATGGACCACGTGGCGGCGTTGACAAGCTATGCCAGGTCAACGTCATGATGCCAGGTATCGGCACCGTGACCACGACGGCGCGGCATGAAAAACTGATTGCGGCCGTCAGTGCTGCTACTCGACGCGACCCACGCATTGTCGTGAACAAAACGAAGCGCCGCAGTCGCTGCGTCCACGCGGAAGGTCAAGGGCGGCCCAACGGATCGAAGTCAACGATCTGCAAGACGCTCGATTTCTCGCACGAAACAGCAGAAACTGTGACGATTGTTTACCCGGATGAAGCGTGCAGTGCTGAAGGGAAGCTGTCGATTCTGTCGCCGCTGGGATCTGAATTGCTCGGCCGTCGCATCGGTGAAAGTGTGACCTTGCATCTGCTCCAGCGAGAATCTCGCAAGCGAGTCGAGAAAGTGACCTTCCAGCCCGAGCGTGTGGGAGCGTTCAACTTGTGACATCGGAGTCTAGTTTTACGCCGCGAGCGTGAACTCGCGAACTGTTTTTCATTCACCCCAGTTTAACGAGGTAACCTCATGCCCATTGCGAATCCGCCATTCGTTGTCATCACCGCTGAGGACCGGCAGATCATCATCACGGCTGAAGATCAAAAACGACTGATTCAATGGCTCAATCGCGAAGTCAGGGAAATCGTGGGCTACCGAAAGCATCTCGACGATCTGCTGCACGAAGTTCATCGTGCCAGCGCGGTCGAACCAACCGAAGTCCCCGGCGACATCGTGAAGATCGGACTGTGTCGTTGAACTCATTGACCTTTATAAGAACGAGCGTGAGATTTTCACACTTGTCTATCCGGAATCGGAGAACGTCAAAGAGAACATGCTGTCGATACTCTCGCCGATCGGCATGGCAATCCTGGGCGATCGTGTCGGCGATACCGTTTCATGGCCCGTTCCGATCGGACTACGCTGCATGAAGATCGCAAGCATCGTCTATCAACCGGAACACTACCAGTGTTGAGAAGCGACCAATCCATCGCTGTTTGGCAATGGACGAGGCGACGAGTCCCGCAACAATGGACTCGTCGCCTTGTCCACTACGCAAACTTTAATCCAACAATGCCGGCGACGATCAACACGATACACCCGATTCGCATCGCGGAGATAGGTTCAGAGAACAGGATGATGCCGAACATCGCCGTTCCAACTGTACCGATGCCGGTCCAGATGGCACAGCTGGTGCCGATCGGAATTTCCTTGACGGCAATGGCGAGGCAGTAGAAGCTCGCAACCATCGTCGCAACCGTGAACACGCACGGCCAAAATCGCGTTCACCCTTCGGTGTATATCAAACCGATCGCCCAGTCGAATTCCAGGCAGCCAGCGATCAGCAAATAGATCCAAGGCATGGTTTCTCTATGGCGAATCAGGACACTGCAAGGTGCGTGGCGCAGAAGGTACCGCGAAGTGCTTCCCAGTAGAATCCGGTCGATCAGGTTTCCGCGGTGGTCAACCGAGACGACAAGCCCACAATCGCTCTTGGTGGCGTAGTCGACCAACGCTTGGCCGATGTGCGGGCGCGTCGGCGATCTTGGTGTGAACCACGTAGCCGGCGGATTGCAATTCGGCCTGCATCGCTTCGAGGTGCTGTGCCGCGGTGGATCGCATTTCCTTCCAGTAGGCGGATGCCTCGCGGAGTAGATCGAGATCGTAATACTCGCGTGTCTCGATCACAAACATCAAGTGGATCTCGGTTCCGGTAGGCAGCTCGACCTGACAAACCCACTGTGCCAATCGGTCATCCGATTCTGCGTGGCCGATCGCAATCAACACGTTTTTTGGCAGTTCCGCTTTGGGAAGTTCTTCGACGGGTGCACCTACCGGCGGACGAACCACCGAAACCGAACAGTCGGCCCGCGTCGCGACGTGTTCCGATACACTGCCCAGTAGGACGCGAGCAATCGCTGAGCGGCCGATCGCACCGAGCACGACGAAGTCCGCGTTTTCCTCCTTGCCGAGTCGCTTCAGTTCGGCTCCCGGTGATCCGTGCAGCGTGTGAACAGAGACACGACGGAACCGTCGAGCCAAGACCTCCGATCGTTGTTGCAGCACTTGCCTGACCGCATTTTGCTCCACCGCCACCAAATCGGGGCTGCAGGTATGGGACAACGGTAGCCAGATCGAGATCGACTTGTTCGCACATCGGCAACTGTCCAAGCATTTCCAATGCGTAACCGGAGTAAACGGAATTGTCTTTCGCAAAAAGAATCTTCATGAGGTCACAGTCTCCTTGGATGCGGCGACGTAGTCACCGGTCTTGATGGGCGAAACGAAATTAGGCGGTTTGACCGCGGCGACACTGCACTCGATCGAGTCGAGAATTTGCTCGGCGGTGTTACCAATTAGCAGACCTGCCGCGCCACTGCACCGATCGTTCCCATCACGACCAGATCAACGTTCTCGGACTTGGCGAAGCTCGGAATGACATCCATCGCGCTGCCCTTGAGCATGTAAACGTGATCGTCATGCGTGCTGCAACCGTGCGGCTGTAGGAACTGCTTGAGAAGTCCCTCGTCGTGTTCTTCACGGCTGCGTTTCATCTGCTCGAATTCGCCGCGCGGCATTCGGCCGTCCAGCAATGGTTCACTGTCGATGGTCCAAGCGTGAACGATGGACAACCGAGCACTATGGCGATTACTGACGATACGTGCGAGATCGAGAATTTCTTCGTTGAGTTTTGCGCCGTCAGCGTTGTCGATCGCTGTATCGACGCAGGCGAGCACATGTGTGGGCTTCGAATGTGCGGATGTGACCAAGTGAACCGTACACGGGCACTCGCGCAGCAATCGCGACCCCGTCGTTCCGAATGTTCCTTTGCGGCGACTGTCCGAACCCTTGGCGACTCGCATGACCAAGTCGTGCCGGTTCCGCAAAACCTCGCGGATGATTTCGGTGGACGTTTTACCCAATAGGACTTTGGTTTCAACTTCCAGACCGCGGTCACGAAGTATTCCGGCCAAATCGTCGAGTTTGTTGCTTTTCATCCATCATCAATTGCTGGATGTGCTCATGATCGGGCACCAGCAAGCGGGTCATCCAAGCCATTGGTGGGACGACATCGACCAGAGTCAACTTGGCTTGATCGCTTCGGGCGACCTCGGCGGCCGGTTCGAAGATCGCCTGATCTTCATGGCGGGTGTCGAGCGACACCAAAATGTTCCGAAAGCGTTTCATCATTGGGTTCTTTTTGGAAGGGTGTTGCCGGAATGAAATGCAAGTCTGGGACCGTTGGCGTTGCGGCGGTGATGGAACTCAGCTTTGCATGGTTTCATCCTTGCTGGACGCTCGGCTGCCACGGCATCGCGTGAACCTCGGTTGACGTTGGGAAAGCAGACGTGGCGGAAGTAGGACAGGCTTCCAGCCTGTCTTTGGGGCGTGACAGGCTGGAAGCCTATCGCACTTTTTAGTTGATTCGTAAAACATCTATTCATCAGAATCTCATTGGCATGTGAAATGCGACCGCCCGATGGCTATGAAGCTGCACGAAGAACTTCACCGTCCCGAGCCGTATGTTTCGGTCGATCAGGAAGCGTTGTTGAGTTTCCTGCGGGTCGGCGATCAGCTTGACAACCGCCTGTCGCGATTTAACGTCTTGCGAAGTCTGGTTCTGGCTCGTCAACCGTTGACCTGCGGCGAAATTGCCGACCGGATGCTTCAAATCGTTCCGGGGATCAAGGGGCTGGTCGACGGGCTGGAAAAGCAGAGACTCGTCCAGCGAGAACGATCCACCGAGGATCGCCGTGTGGTGCATGTCCAAATCACACCGGGCGGACAACGGCTCTGCAAAAAGGTCGAACAGCCAATTGCGGAATTGGAGACGCGATTGCTGAAGGGACGGAAGCGGAGCGAAGTGAAGATGCTGATCGGCTTGCTTGAGAAAACACGCGAATCCATCAACGAGACCCAAAATCAGACGAGCAACCTATGATCACACTTTCCAATACTGACAGTCGACTTCCTTTCAACGCTCTTCACGGGCTGGCCAAGTACGGCGAATTGAAAGAGATGGCCCGCGGCGGAAACGGGATTTTGTATTCTGCTTACGACCAAGTTGTCGGGCGGACAGTCGCCATTAAAACGTTGTGGCCAGGCTACCGCTTCGAGCGGGCGTCTCGACGTCGGTTCTTACGCGAGGCCCGCGTGACGGCGCAGCTCGAACACCCCGGCACTGTGCCGGTTCACGAAATCGGAGACGACAAGGAATTCGGAATCTACTACGCCATGAAGCGAATCTCTGGAGAGAATTTCTTCAAGGTTCTCCGGCGGATCGGAAAGGGTGACGCCGAAACGCTCGGTGCGTTTCCGCTGCAACGTCGAATCGAAATCATCACCGCAACCTGTCGGACCCTATCCTTCGCTCACGCGGTCGGTGTCATTCATCGAGATGTGAAGCCCGAGAATATCTGGGTTGGGAACTTTGGCGAAGTGACGCTGCTGGATTGGGGAACGGCCAAAGTCTGGGGGGAATCCGACTTCGACAACAATCGATATCAAGTGACTTCGACGCATTCGCAATATTCGATGATCGCACAGGCCAACGAAGTCGCTGTCCAGCACACCAGCAACCAAATCGAAGACCTGCCAACGCTGACGCTGGCCGAGCAGTTGCTCGGGACGCCTACTTACATGTCGCCCGAGCAGATTCGCAATCGAGATCTGGACGAACGTAGCGACATCTTTTCAGTCGGCATCTGCCTCTACGAGGCGATGGCGGTTGCGGAACCTTTTCGTGGCAAGAACCGAGACGAAACGTTTGACAACATCTGTCGTCGCCAACCCACTCCACCGAGCGAACGTTCGCCGCAGTATGAGATCCCCCGCCGCGCTGATGAAATCGTTTCGCGAGCCATCGCAAAGCAGCCGTCGGCACGATACGACTCGATGTATCAACTGATTGAAGATCTCGAAGAGCTGGTCCAAACGCTTTGACGATCGCAAAACCATATTCAAGGCCACATCACAGAGAACTCATGAGTCACCTCGTCAAAATCTATCGTTGGATCCTCTCGCACGAAATCATCACGCTGGTGCTGTTGGTGGTGATCGCTCGTGGCGTTTGGGGATTCGTTTCCATCGCCGATGAAGTCATCGAAGGAGACTCTCACCAGTTTGACGAAACGATCCTATTGAGCATGCGAACCGCCGGCGATCCATCGGACCCGATCGGGCCGAGTTGGTTCAGGAAGCCGCTCGCGATGTGACGGCGTTTGGACGTGTGGCCGCGCCTTCGATCTTTACCATCACGATGGCTGGTTATCTGTATCTCAAGAAGCAGGCGTGGGTTGCTCTGTTCGTCGTGCTAGCGATTGTCAGTGGAACGGCGGTTAGCACGTTGATGAAATCCGGCTTCGACCGCCCACGACCCGAACTCGTTCCGCACAAAACACAGATTTACACCAAGAGTTTTCCCAGTGGTCATTCGGCGATGTCATCGCTATTGTTCTTGACGCTCGGAGCCGTCATGGCCCGCGCGGAACGCGATCGCAAGACCAAGGTGTTTCTGATTGCCGTGCCCGTGGTGCTTTCGCTTTTGGTTGGCGTCAGTCGCGTGTACATGGGCGTCCATTGGCCGACCGATGTGCTGGCGGGTTGGTTGCTGGGAACAACGTGGGCGGCGGCGTCTTGGTTAGTATTCCGGTATCTGCAGCGGCGTTTTCGTCTGCGTGTTCAAACGCAACCGGAGTCGGCGTTGTGAGCTGTTCAAAGCCTGGCTGTACCCGCGTCCTCAGGAGCAACAATGATTGAAGCTGTGATATTTGACATGGATGGGCTGATGATTGACTCACAGCCTTATTGGCAGGACGCCCAGCTTGAAGTGTTGCCGAAAGTCGGCGTGGCGATCACCCGCCAAGACACGATCGACACAACGGGTATGCGCATCGACCAGATTGTCCAGGCTTGCTACCAAGAATCGCCGTGGAAGGGTCTCAGCCGCGAAGATGTATGCGGTCAAATTCTGGATCGCGTGACCGAGTTGGTACGCCAGAACAAACCAGTAATGCCCGGTTTGGATCACGCCATTGCCGTCTGTAAGCAGTTGAACTTGAAACTCGCCTTCGCTTCGTCGTCACCGATGAGCCTGATCGACGCGACGGTTGAACGCGTTGAGTTTGCACGGCGTGTTTGAATCAAAATCTTCCGGTGAATTGCTGCCGTACGGCAAGCCTCATCCGGAAGTGTCCTTGAACGCCTACGATGCACTCAAACTTCTGCCGAGCAAGTGCGTCGCAATCGAGGATTCGTACGTTGGGTTGTTGGCGGCAAAAGCGGCATCCATGAAGGCGATCATCGTTCCCGATATCGGTGAAGCCGATAACAAACGCTTCGCGATCGCCGATCATCAACTTCGCTCGCTTGAAGACCTGCCATCGAACTACTTCAATCGCTTTGAGTGCAACCGAAAACGGAACTTGAACCTCTGGGGCATCGGTCGTGAAACGCTCGTTGCTTTCGCGGCTGAAAGCTCCACCGCGGGCTATCCCCGTATTTCCAGTCGATCTACAGTCAGCCACAAGGCCCTCTCCCCGAAAAAGGAAATCTCATGACTTATCCAAGAAGCTTTTCGCACATCGGCATTTCCGTGACCGACTTAGACAAAGCCGTCGAGTTCTACACGAAGACACTGGGATGGTATGTCATCATGCCGCAACAATCGTCGTTGCAGACGATTCGGCCATCGGCGTCATGTGCAATGACGTGTTCGGGGACGGCTGGGGGGCGTTTCGCATTGCCCATCTATCCACTGGAGATCGTGTTGGTGTCGAACTGTTTGAGTTCAAGAACGCCGAGCGGCCCGAGAACAATTTCGAGTATTGGAAAACCGGAGTGTTTCACTTTTGTGTCCAAGACCCGGATGTGGAAGGACTCGCAAAGAAGATTGTTGAAAACGGGGGAAAGCAGAGGATGCCGGTACGCGAATATTATCCCGGTGAAAAGCCTTACCGGATGGTCTATTGCGAAGACCCCTTTGGCAATCTCATCGAAATCTATTCGCACAGCTATGAACTGACGTATTCGCAGGGAGCGTACCAAAGGGATTCCCTACGACGTCAATCGGATTAGGTTTCGGTCGCCTCATCGGTTCGGCCCCGTCTTGGCTTTTGACAGAACTTCACTTTCCATAACGTCCTACCCACTCAGAGAGAGTCCATTTCAATGTCAGGTCGAATCAGCGAAGAACAAGCCGACAAGATTTCTCGGCAAATCAAACTGCTGTTTTTTGCGTTTGTGGTCTTGCCAATCATCCTGCTGGTATTGTTTGTTGAATTTCGTGTTCGTTCGATCCAGGAAAGTCTTCCCTATCAATCGCCCAGCCTCCGTGATGACGCACGGATGGAAATCGACATCATGCCGTGGCATCCGGTTGAGGGTCAACGGCTGTACGCGCCCGCGTACCCGCATGTCTATCATCAGAAAGGCGAGCCGTATTTCCTCACGGTTACCCTCAACTTTCGTAACACGGATGTGGAAAACGAGATTGTCGTCTCGTCCGTGCGGTACTTCGACACTGGGGGGAAAGAGGTGCGTTCGATGCTGAAGAAGCCTCTACCGCTCGGTCCGCTGGCGGCGACTGAGTTCGTGATCGAGCGTGATGACAAAGTCGGTGGCAGTGGCGCGAGATTTATCGTTGACGGGCAAGCCGGAACCGAGGTCAATCAACCGCTGGTGGAAACTTCATGATTGACACGGGAAGCCAGCAAGGCATCTCGTTCATCGCTCGCGCCGTTGTCCTGAGCGAAGGGCCGGGTGTACCGATCGAAGATTCAAATTGTCCATCCCTGGGCAAAGATGAACCTGAGCCAAATTAAGGGAGTGCTTTCGTGTCAGTTCCGATGACAACCGCGATACGGTAAGGTGGATGATGGCAAATCGAATCTAACGAAAGGCAATTCTATGAAACAGCGACATCTCGGCCGTGATGAAATTGGCGAGCGCGGTAAGCAAATTTACGAATCGAAAATTCGATCCGCGTTGGAGGGTGCCTTCGATGATCAATTTGTCGCCATCGACGTAGAAACGTCCGAGTACGAGGTTGCCGAGGAAGCTCATCTTGCGAGCGAGAACCTGCGGCAGCGTCTTGCCAATCCGCAAATTTTCGTCGCCCGGATTGGCCATCGAGCCGCGTTTTACGCACGCTAGACGGACTGGATCTGCGCACAGATGATCGAAGGCAACATTGACCGGAAGTTGGAGGCCAACCTTGAGCTGAACATCTTGCTTGAAGGTGCGAAGCATCGGCAAGGTTTCATTGTCGATACCGGTTTCAATGGATATGTCGCTGTGCCACAAACCTTGGTTGATCGACTCGGATTGACCTTGTTCGACGTTCAAAAAGGAATCACAGCAGACGGTCGTTCCGGCTTCTTTGACACCGTCAAGTTGACCGTCTTTTGGCACGGCGAACCGCTTACCGTCCAAGCTCAAATTCTTGACGAAGCATTGGTCGGCACCAGGCTACTTCGCGGGTGCAGAATCACCGCCGATTGGATTCCTGGCGGAAGCTTCAACGTCGAACTGATTCGCTAACCAAGCATCGCTATCGAAACTCCTCCGCACTGATGTCGTGGCGTTTGAGCAGCTTGTTCAGGCCTTGACGCGATAGTCCAGCCTGACGCGCGGCACTGGCGATCACGCCGTCGTGTTTTTTCAACAGCGCCGTCAGGTAGGCGCGGTCCGCACTGTCGAGGGCTTCGTCGCGGGAGATTTCGGAAAGCGTGGTCGCGTCGCGCGACTCATTGGCCCCGTCGCGGTCGCGAAGTTGCGGCGGAAGATCGCTGACTTCAATCTCGGTGCCGCGGGCCAGCGTAATGGTGAGCTCGATCACGTTTCGCAACTCGCGAATGTTGCCCGGCCAGCGATAACGCCGGAAACAGTCAATCGTCTCCTCGGCAAATCCGGTGATGCCGGAGTCCTTGGGCCAAAGTTGCTGCAAAAAGAAATCGGCCAACTGCAAGACATCGTCGCCACGATCACGCAGAGGTGCCAGCTCGATATGAATCACGGCCAAGCGATAAAACAGGTCCTGGCGAAATCGCCCCGCATCGACTTCGGCTTGCAGATCACGATTGGTGGCACAGACGAATCGTGTGTCCACTTTCACCGATTCGCATTCGCCAACCGGCGTGAATGTCTGCTCCTGAATCGCTCGCAGCAACTTCGCTTGGGAGGCGGCCGGCAGTTCGCAGAGTTTGATCGCTGTGATTCGCGACATGAACCGCCGATACCAAACCTGCACCGCCCAGATGAGGCAATGCTGGACGTTGGGGCAGGAGTGTTCGAGATTTGGATGAAAACAGTACATGGACCGTCATCCATGCGTCTACTCAACTTGTCCGTCCACCCCAACAACCACCAAGGCCACTGCCAGGGAACTAAACTGTTACGGCGAACCACGATCTCGCACAGTACCGTTTAATGCTCGCAGCACCAATGAAGCCTCGCTCCCAAATTGCGAATCAGCGCCCCGAGGTACGTCAACGCCTGAGCTAGCAGTTAAGGGATTCAGTCCCGAGCGGCTAGATAACAATGTCCTGACTTCAATTACCTTCGTCCCGTCCAACCAGTTTTTTTTCAATACCTGTTAGGTCTTCGGCGCGACTCTGTCCTGGATCGGCTGCTTCCTGCAATCCGATCAACACAGCGCAAATCCGGTGATGATCGTCACAATCAGCCCGAGTATGAAAATGGCGATCGTGGTCATCGAGATTCTCCCTGCCCGGCGAACATCAGTCCGCCGAAAGCCAGAATCGACGGCACCCAGATCCCGACGAACAAGCCTTCTTCCCTCTGACCGCCAAACCACAGCCCAACGGAGAACAAGAAAGAGAGAAACGCCGCCAAGACTATCAGTAATTTGCCGAGTTGTTTCCTATTCATTATGCTGCCGGTTTCTAAAGGTGAATGTCGTTTTGATCAAACTTCAGTGTACCCTAACACGACAGTTGGGCTGGTTTGCCGAACGGTCGGTGTCTCTTTATTCCTGAGGAGCCTATCAGCTTTACTGTTATGTACGTCTATTTTCCGGAGTCGTGATCGGGATCGGAACGGTCTTTTCAGCTCGCTTTGCCAGTAGATTCGTCACGATTCCAATGCCTAAGCTGGCGACCGCGTAAATCAGCGGAAGTGAACTGTAAGAGGCGTCCTTCGGGTTTAGCATTACCAACAAAAACGAACCGCTTGCCATAAATGCGGTTAGGGACAGACCGAGATAGAACAAGTACTTGGCGTCACTCATGATTAGCTCCTGAGGTTGTGGTTGATGAAAGAAGTTTTCGGCACTCAATGGCTTCAGCGGAAAACGCTCGTTGACCTGGGACCATGCCGATGCCAACAGTGAACCGGCAGCAGCCGATGTGAATCTCGCCTTTGGAACAATCGTTCTGCCCTGCATAACGCGATAGCTGCGTCGGCGAATCTGCTGGCCAATCTCGCGATAGACGGCGGAAGCCATGCGAATCGCGGGGCGGACGCCAGGGGGCAAATAGCGTAAACCCAAGTTGCCAGTTCGGTAGTGTTGATCGGCGAGGTCAAGGATGCAACGAACGGAGTCGCGAATCTGGGCGTCGGTTGGGATCGCGTTGCCGGCATCTTTGGCTGCAAACCAATCGGCAGGCAAGTAACAACGGCCGCGATCCCAATCCTCGCGGACATCACGGGCGATGTTCGTTAACTGCATCGCCATCCCCAGCGACTTGGCGTGTCGCAAGGCGCGTGGATCATTGACGCCAAAGACTCGGCACAGCATCAATCCCACGACACCGGCAGCGTGATAGCAATATCTCAACAGCTCTTCTTGCGTGCCGATCTGGCCAAGCCGAAGATCCAGTGTCATCCCAGCAAGCAATTCCAACGGTAGACGCTTTTCGATATCGTGGCTCGCAACCAGGTCCGCCAGCCATTGCGATGCTTCATGCAGCGGCCTCTGACCTCGGTAAATCCGCTCTACATCCTCACGCAAAATCTCCAGCCGTTTCTCCGCCTGGTTGATGTTCGTAGCTGAATCCACAGCATCATCACACCATCGACACCACGCGTAAAGTTTTTCAACGTCACGGCGATATTCTCTGGGCAGCAGCCAAGAAGCGGCTGAGAAAGACCGACTGTGTTTGCGAATGACACTTGCGCCGGCAGCCGGCACCTGGTCGAATGAGTCGCTATCAGCAAATCGATGGAGATCAATAAGCGTATTCATGAGACACAGACCCCAAAGTCCTCAGCGACGATTCCGCAGGTAGCTTTCGCAGTGTTGATCACGCCTGGGACGCCGGCGCCAGGATGGGTACCTCCGCCAACGATGTACAGGTTTGGAATCTTGTCCGATCGATTATGCGGTCGAAAATACGCGCTTTGCGTCAGCTTTGGCGCCACCGAGAAGGCCGAGCCGTGAAAGGCGTTCAGTTGATCGCGAAAATCATGGGGAGTGAAATGTCTGCGAGTGACGATGGACTGTCGCAGACCAGGCAAATGTGGCTCCAGCGATTCTAGAATTGCATCGCCATATTTCTGGGCAACCGTATCCCAGTCAATGTTGGCACGGCCCAGGTGGGGCACGGGGCTGAGCACGTAAAATGCTTCACAGCCTGCCGGAGCCAAGGATGGATCGGTGACTGTTGGTGCATGCAGGTAGAGGCTGAAATCTTTCGGCAACTTGTTGCCTTTGAAGATATCGTCCAGCAAGCCCTTGAAACGCGGACCAAACAAAATTGTATGATGAGCCAGGTCCGAATAGCGACGGTTGGTCCCGAAATACATCACGAACAATGACATGGACCATTCCATCCTCTCCAGCCGCCGGCTGGTTGACTTAGCGGCTTCGACGTGACGATAGAGCTTGGAATAGGTGTGATGCACGTCGGCGTTGGAGACAACCAGGTCAAAAGACTCACGCTTTTGCTGGTCCGTGCTCAGCAAATGCTTAGAGTGTTTTGTCCCGCTTTCCAATTCGATCAACTGGACCGGCGAATCGAGTCGCAGCTCGCCACCCAGGTCTTCGAACAGTTGCACTAGGCCACCAACCAACGCGCCAGTACCGCCGCGAGGAAAGAACACGCCCCACTTCCGCTCAATCCAGTGGATCAACGTGTAGATCGCACTGGTATCGTATGGATTACCGCCGACTAGTAACGGGTGAAAACTGAATGCCTGACGGAGGTGTTCGTCCTTGATGAACCGTGAAACGGCTGAATAGACGCTGCGATCGGCCCGCAACCTGGCCAATTGTGGTGCGACTCGAACCATATCGCTGAATCGCAGAAACGGCGTAGCGCCAAGTTCCTCATAACCTTTCTGAAAGACTCGCCTTGAATAGTCGGCGAACCGTCTGTAACCGGCCACATCTTGCGGGCTCAGTTGTTCAATCTGTTTGATCAGTTGACTTTCATGCGAACAGTAGTCGAACGAAGCACCATCGGACCACTGAAGCCGATACATCGGATTCACGGGGATCAGGTTGACATAGTCTTCCATCGAGCGACCTGCCAGATCGAATAATTCTTCGATGCAATGCGGCGCCGTGATGACGGTAGGACCCGCGTCGAAGGTAAATCCCTGATCTTGGTAAACGTAGGCGCGGCCACCAGGCTTGTCGCGTGCCTCAAAGCAAGTCGTTTCAAAACCCATCGCCTGCAGGCGGATCGCTGCGGCAAGGCCGCCAAATCCACTGCCCACCACCGCAGCGCGACCACGCGAGCGGAAGCCTTCGCCTCTGGCCACTTGGGCAGAGTCGCGGCGGATGATTTTCCCGTTTCGATTTTCAATTGCTACTGACATTCTATTACCTTGATTGTTAACGTCGCAGCATTCCCAAAGCGCCGCGTAGGGCGGACGTTGATGGAACTTGCTCGCCCAACAAAGTCAGTTCCCTCTTAAGCCTCGAGTCGATCCATTTTTGCCCCCGCTCGCCAAAGACATCCAACAATCGGCAAGCGATCAAGCGAAGCTCGCCAGAATCACGCGAAGCTTTGCCGAGCCAGTTTTGCAAAGCCAGGAATTCGGAGTTTGAAAGTTCATTCGCTGCCCAAGCCCAGGGCCAAGTCACACGAGCGTTGCGGAGATCGTCAAATCTTTGCTCGCCGCCGACGAATTGCCTTAACTCGTTCAGGTCGTTCTGCATCTGCAAGCATACACCTACATTCATTCCAAATCGGGTAAGTGCTTTTCGTGTTGCGGTAGAGCCGAATGCAGTGAACGCACCCAACCAGGCTGACAGTGCGGTTAGCCCGCCCGTTTTTGAACGGCTGATCGTGCGAACGATGGGAAGCACGTCCTGCTCGCGCGATTAGGTTGACTGCCGCCGACAAGTCGAGCGCTTGGCCTTCGTGACAGCGACGAACTATGCGAACTGTTTGTGATATCATCCGATACTTGGTGCGATTGTCAGTTTCCAGTTCCGACAACTTTTCCAGTGCCCGGAAGTACATCCAGTTGCCGGTATTCAGGGCCAACGGTAATCCAATTTGCCGATGCAATGTAGGTTCCCCGCGCCGCTCTGCGGAATCGTCTTCAATGTCGTCAATGATTAGTGATCCGGCGTGCAATAGCTCGATCGACTCGGCAATTGCCCTGGGTGTATCACCTTCACCACCTGCGGCGATAAACGCTTCGCGAATGAGCGTGGAGCGAATCTGTTTTCCGAACCTCGTCATGAATTGCTCGGCCGGGATGTTCAGCGCTTGGTTCCACAAATATTGCGGAACATTGTTGGCCTCACGACGAGTGGCATCGTCTTCGGTGAACGAATGGGAGGGCAAGACGGCACTCATTGGGTATCTCCTTGAAGAATCGCTTGGGCGAAACGCAACGGACTGAGTCCGATCAGGGTGGGGGGAATTCCAATCACAATCTTTGCCGCGTCACGGACAGTGAATTGATGCGAATAGAATCGTGAGACCGCAGCATCGGACAGCACTCGGTAGAAGCGGCGAAAAATGCGATGGCGATGGCGAGGCGCAACCAGACGGAATAGCAGCAAATTCAGAACACGAGCGAATTCTGACCGCCACCGATGCTGCTCAGCCAACTCGGCAACGGCCACTCGGGATCGTGCAGATGGCACCGATGCAACCGCTTCCGCGAAAGCGACTGCCATCGGCACCGAATATCCGGTTGCAGCATGGAACCAACCGCCTGCATATCCTCCGGCCAACGGAGACGTCGCCATTGGCTGTAGCTCCGAGGAAATCGGCATCGGCAACACTCCGGATTCCTCACGTACGATTTCGAAATCACTGATTCCGATTGACCTGAGGTACTGGCGAACTTGAGCCAAGCATTCCTGACGGTTTATCGTCGGACAATCCGAGAATCGCGTATCTTCGACCAAAACACGTCGGGCATCAAACGGAAGCGTATAGTTGAAGCGAAAACCATCAGTTTGGTCCTCGCAATGATCCATCAGTACCGGTGCCTTCAATGGCCATGGCTGCTCAAGTTTGATCTCAAATCCAAAGAATTTTTGGTAACCGCAAGCAAAAAAAGGCGACTGATCGCATGAGGGACCGCGGCAGTCAATCACCGTTTCAGCGAAAAAGGTTTCTCCACCATCTGTGATGACGTGATGTTCCGCGACAGAAACGGCATTGGTATTGACAAGCATCATCCGCTTCGAGGCAACTTTTGGTTCGACAATCGCCACAGACCGATCCTCGTAGACCGGCTTCGACGTTACGGCCTCACGCTCGACTGAACGCTTTTCGAAAGTTACCTGAGATCCCGACAAACAAAAGGAGCGAACAACAAGCTCTCTAAAATGGCTGGCCGAGATCGAAGCGTAACGAAGATTTATGCGCCGTGATGATTTGCCGAAACGAATTTCGTAGTAGGGCCAACTGCGGACAACTAATGGAGCAAACCAGGGAAGACATTCTTCGGCAATGTCGGCAGAATGAAACGACCAAGTGTGGTTGCCTCCAATCTCGCCATCCCGTTCAATCAACAAAACATTTGCCTCAGGTTGATGGTGCTGTAGCGCAAGCGCAATTAGACCGCTTTGCAGACCGCCGCCGATCAGAACATAGTCATAACGGTCTCTAGGCTTATGACTCATGGCGACACCTCCAAAGAACCGCCGTCAATTCTTTTCACTTCGCGCCGCAATGACGTGCCCAATCTCTGAACGATCGGACCGTGAAGCAGTAGGTGGGGTACCGCTATCGCTGACAAACTTAGGAATAACGTTCGACTGACCGCGTCCGACATGCCTTGGCCAGATGACCAGAACCACATTCCTGCACCAGCCAGCACAACAGCAGCCGCCGACAACGGCAGCACGGACCAGACAAGCTGCTGCAAGCTCTTGTCATGATCTTGGGCCAAACGTTGCAGTCCGCGAACGGAGTGCCAGCCGCAAAAGTAAATTCCAAATGAAATCAGCACATCAGTAGTGGCAAACAAGATGCCGAAACTGATATTCCGCCAGGCGCGTTGACGGTTCATTCCAAAAGCGAGATCGCGGGCTGTCAAAGCGATCGCGATCGGCACGGCCACTAGCGCAATCCATTGCGTCAGCTGAACGATTGTAGATGCTGACAAATTGATGTCACCGACAATCACGGTCTCGAGGACGCTGACGAAGCTTGCTGGCTGAAACAACGAGGGAATCCAAATCACAAGACCGCCCACAGCGATCGCAGTCAAGTGATGTCGGAAATTTGGTGGTCCGGAACTCATCTTATCCTCGACTCCAAAATGCCAAGCGGACAGCAGGAAAAATGTGACTGCCGTCAAGCTGGGTGAGAATCTCCAACCAAAGAGAACAGCAGTTGCGACAAAAAGGTAGCCTCCGAAAAAGATCGAAACCCACAATCTCGGAAATCGATCCCGCAGTAGGCGGCGACCCGTCCAGTGATCCAAGCCACCGTGCGGAACACCGATGATGGCAACCGCCAGAGCAAGCACAGCAATGGCTACCGAAGGATCCAAAGCAATGCCCCAAACCGACGCCGCGGCGACAAGTAAACTTGCTATAGCGACGCCGGTTGAGTGCATGATCTTGATTTCCATTTTGATGCGGGTTCAGAATTGAAGGGTGACCCACCCCATCGCGATTACGCCAGTCAAGCGGTTGCCATACTTGGTTGGGATTGCGAATCCGCTTCGTTTCCGGAGCTTTTCGCGCGGGCGATCATGTAGATCAGCACCCCGAACCCGGCCTTGGCAGCCATGTCTGCGATCGCGTAGCCGACTTGCAACCCGACGATCCCAGACGGATCAACGCCACCCCCGGCCTTCGCCGTTAAAGCTGCCTCGGTCCCACCTATGAAGTAGGCGATCGGATATACCGCCCAGGTGATCAGTAGCACCATCCGCGCTAGTCCGATTAATTTTCGGGCTGCCGATGGCTGAGTATCTAGCGAAGCCGTCAGCTCAACCCAAAGTACGTATAAGATGTAAACGAACGGGATACAGGAAAGGACTCCCCAAACCAATCGTGCTGTCCATCCCTCTGGACTCGAGATAACTTCGCCGGGATATCCCAGAGAAATCATTAGAATCGCCGCAACTACCAACCTTGTCAGCAGCGATCGCGCCTTTGATTTTTCTAGTCGCAGCACTGCGATCAGTTCGACCATCAATAGCGGCACCGTTAGAATCCAATCCGCATAGCGATAGAAGTCATTGAAGCCGGCTCCGGTGCCTGCATATCCATCACCGCCCAACTGGTAGGCGCCCTGCCAGCTGTGTCGAATCATGAAGTAGTGGTAGCAGGCAATGCTGACCACGAGTCCAGAAATCAGCAAAGCGGGCCGATACTCTGGATCAACTGTCGATCGCGACAGAAACAGGAACAGAGCTGCCGCGCCCATTGTTGCGACTGTCATTGAGAAAATGTTGTCGACGATGCTGTACTGAAAGACGGTCAGGTCGGGCATCGCGGCCGCCAAAAACGATATCTGTGAAAACATAACTCGCCTCTTCAAAAGGGTTGTGAGGTTTGATGCAGAAGTGACTTACTTCTGCGCTGAAGCCGTTTCACCGATTTGTAGCGCCGAAACCATTCAATGGCACAAATTTTTTGGGAACAAACTTGCGTTTCCCACTTACCTGAGCGTTAGACAACGGCAATTCGTTATGTTCTCGTGATTCGCTGCGACCAACGGACGCAGTGACTGATCATTTCTGGATTGGTTTGCCGGATTGAATCATGCCGCAGGCGAAGTCGCGAATTTCCGGTCGCTGTTGATTGGCTCGCTTCAGATTCTTTCATTTTTTCACGCTAACGGATAAACGGCTTCTCGGTATCATTGATGTAAGATCAAAACTCTCTCCCACCACTTCCGCAAGATTCGGCGAACAAACTTCGGTGACTGTGATTGAGTTTGGCGGCACTCGATCAGTTTCGCGGCTACCAATCTTGAACGCCAATCAACCCGTCACCTCAATTTTGTAAGTCAAAAAGTTATGCACTTGGTGAATACTTCCAGAGGGCAAATCGCTGCAGAGCTCAACGGATGCGGTTGCCGGCGTGACCACCGCAGATTTCAGTTACTGCAGAAGCCGCGCTCCCGCAGGCCCGCTTCGGCGCGGCGACACGAGGCTCAGCAGTGATCGAAAAATTGATCGCGGCTTTTGCCAAAATCTATGACCGACTTGATACTTCCGAGCAAAGCAGGCGATTAGAGAAATGGGTTGTTAGATTCTCCACTCTGGGCTTTCTGCTACATCTGTTGCTGATCGCCGTTGCACGCTCGATGCCAGATCCCGAGACCGGCCCGTTGGCAGAACTCGATCGCAATTTCCTGCATGCGGTTTACACGCCCTTCAGCTTTATCCTGTTTTACGAAGTGCTTCTGCTGGTTCTTGCTCTGCCTCGATCCCATACTAGTTCGATCGGAAAACAATATGAGATCGTATCGCTGATCGTGATTCGCGGTGTTTTCAAGGACATCGGAGAGTTCCGCGATCCGGTCACCTGGCTATCGCAGTGGGAGGCGTCGTTGACAGTACTTTTGGACATGGTGGCTGCGGTGCTGATGTTCCTTCTGGTGACTGGTTTTCGCCGCGTAAGCCAGACCGTCGTTCATTCTCAGCCCCATGAAAGCCTGGAACGATTTGTCGCAATCAAGAAATCGGTGGCAGTTTTGTTGTGCGTTGTTTTAATTTTTCTAGCCGTTTACAACGTTCTTCGTTGGGCAACGGGAATCATCTCCGCACCGCCAGGAGAGGTCGGTAGTGCGATGGACATGGACCTGTTCTTCTTCCCTGCATTCTTTGAGTTCATGATATTTACGGATGTATTTTTGCTAATCGTTTCAATTCCGTTCTTCCAACGGTACGAGTATGTGATACGAAATGCCGGCTTTGTGATTTCCACTGTCCTGCTTAGGGCCTCTCTCTCCACGCCCAAACCCTACGATTTGGTGATTGGTTTGATCGCGATGATTTACGGTCTGTGCGTGTTGAGCGTCTTCTCGTATTTCAGCCGCGTCACTGCGTCGCACTTGGCCTCAGATCCCGATGTCTGATCAGCGAACAGAGGCGGACCATGACCTCACGCGATCCAAGTGACTGATCCCATTTTTGGGACCTAAGCCTCGCATGGAACTGCTTTGAGGTTGTCAACTCGGAAAAGCGAGTAACAACACCTGCGTAGATTGCACAATTCGAAGGCACAATTCACACAAGGGGAATTGCGATGAACAGCAATGCTTTTAGCGCAACGCACACCATTCGACATGGATGGAGCGCATCTGAACGGGATCGGCGAAGGAGATTGGCAGGGCAAAAACAATCGCAATTGCGACGGCTTGTGAACCTGGCAGAACTCGCGGCCTCGAAACGCTCTGCGGTAGCAACGGCTCGACAAGGGGTTTGATCTACCGGTCAGAATCTCAATCAACGTGACTTACTCATTACCTACGCTAGAGCAATATTGTTGTTGGGAACTTGTGGCGTCGGATCAATAGTCGCCGCGACCCAGCCCGCCCTAGTTACTCAGGTGCCTTATCGGATCTCCCCTGATCTCGGAGTTGGTCGTTCGATGATTTTACGGGCCTGCTGACTTTCATTAGTTGTCTGATCGTCTTCATGTTGCCTTTCGATTTGCTTGGAGGTTCCCTTTTAACGCTACGTTTCGGCCGCAGTTCGGTCACGCTCGGATCGGGCTTCATTCGCTGGCTTGTAGGTGTGCCGCGCCAAACCCTCTTGTTCTTGCTGACCTCCATCACAATCCTTGCGGCAGGTCGCCTTGCCGGGCTTCCGGGCTCCATCCTGGTGACCACGATGATCGCGATTTGCTATGCGGCACTGCAGCGGAAACTGGCTGTTTCGATTTTTAAAGGGCAATGGTGTGTAGCCTTCGTCGTCCAAGCCGGTTCGGCATCTTGCCGGAAATTGGTTTGCCTGGAACCGCGGACCGACGACAGATTGCCAAGTTGAACATGCCGAGCAGGGAACTGCCATCGTCTGAGCTGGATCGGATCGTTCAAGCCACCCACGGTTTCAGCGGTGCGCAGCTACGAGAGTTGGATTTTCGATATTGCAGGAGGCCATCTTGCGAAAGCAAAACGCAATTTCAATTGCCGAGGTTGATTTTTAGTTCGTGCGAAAACGAATTCTCGAAATTCGTGAGTCATCCAGTCTTGGGCTACCGCACACGCACAAGTTCACGGAAATCGGACGGAGACTACTGAAATCCACGAACATATCGAATACGAGCATCAGCAAGGACTTTGGGGCCTTGTGACCAGACTTTCATTCGCCAAACCAAATCTGTTCCTAATGTTCACCTCTCGGAAGCTCGCGACTTGTCGGTTGTTATGACTATTCATCCCCTCGTCTATCGATCACGACTTGTACATGGAAAGGGCTATTGAACTGGCCAGAAAGAATCCAGCGGCTCTCTTTGGATGCCTGTTGTTGGATCGACGTACAGGCAATATTGTCGCCACCGGGATCAATCAATCGTCGATCAATCCAACGCTGCACGGAGAAATTGTCGCCATCAATGACTATGCACAGCGGTCTAATTCCGGGTGAGATCAACTGATCCTATACACGACGGCAGAACGTGCTGCATGTGCCAAGCCGCGATTCTCTGGTCCGGTATCCGCGAGTTTGTATTCGGCACTTCAATTGCGACACTCAAGGAACTTGGTTGGAAACAGATTGATATCCCGGCTACGGAAGTTATTGCACGCAGTTGGGATGCGGGCGTGGTCGTCCGAGGCTGCGTGCTTGGTGCAGATTGCGATCAGCTATTTGCAGGGGACAGACCATAGAATTGGTGGCAGTCGCGACGATTAACTGTCGAGCATGTCAGCTGGCCAAAAATTTGCGGTCAAGGTTCCGCTGTCGGCTCCAACACGTGGGTCAGCAAACGACCCGCCATTGACATCCCGCTTAAGAATGCGCCCTCGACGCGCGGCCCGCCGCACCAGTCCCCGCAGGCGCCAACCCGCAAGTCGGCATCAAACAAGTTCGGCTGTTCCAGCGGGTCGATCGGTATCGCGTAGCTCCATCGGTGACTGGCTTGATGAATTGCGGGCTTGGCCGGCACGTCGGTAGCTTTCCAGAAGGCATCGACCAGTGGTGACAGCACTGCTTCAGGGTCGGCGTGCAGATGTTTAGCAGTCCAATCGGGTGAGGCGTGCAATATCCAGCATTCGCCGCCGGATTGACGCTCGGGCTTGGAATTGTTGCGAGCAATCCAGGACAGTGGGGAATCTGCAACAAAAGCGCCGTCGTACGGCAGATCGAGAGCTTCGTCAAAACCGAGCATTACGGCCCAACATCCACCCATCCTGACTTCTGCCGCGGCTGCCTGGAGATTGGGGGCGGCTGCCAATAGTTCGGCGGACTGTGGTGCCGGAGCCGATGTAACCAGATAGTCAAAATTGCCTAGCCCACGACCTTCGCAGTCGGCGATGTACCAATAACCGTTTCTCCGTTCCGGCGGGGCAACCAGGGTGCCGAATGTCACCGGAAGTTGGTCAGCCAGGTGGCGGCAGACTGCGTTCATTGTCGGTACTCCAACAAATCTACGAGTCTGTTTCTCCTTCCACTGTGCCCCGCCGTTGCTGAGCGCACAAATTCGCCCTGGCCACGGCTGGACAATGCCGTCAAGCTGCCAAGAATCGACATAACGTTGGAACCGTTGGTCGCGAACGGTAAAGTATTGCGCACCATGATCGAACTGCATTCCTTCCAATGCGCGACGAGTGAACATCCTACCTCCGATCCCACGGCTTTTCTCGAAAACCGTAACATCGAGACCATGGTCGCTAAGCGTGCGCGCGCAAATCAGGCCTGACATGCCCGCACCAACCACGGCCACGCGGACTTCAGTGCCGGTCAAGGCACGAGTTGTTTGCTGCAGATATAGATCTGTATCCAACCGCTGCGCGTGTTCCCGGGTCGAGCGACTGCGGACCATACCAAAGATTGGTCGAGGCGGTTTGAAGGGTCGATCAAATTGGCCCAAGCACCACAGAATCCCTCCGTAGGAGGCAGGATCCCGCCCGTCCAAAGCATAGCGGTGATTCAAGTCAAGCATCATTGCCAGCGCAGTCTCGGCGTCGGGTGTCCAATTCAACAATGCTTTTCCCCACGTCATGCGAACGTTGTTATGAAGTTCGCCGTGCATCAGCAGCGACCGTTGCGCCGCATCCCAAAGCTTGTCACCGGTCTGACCACGAGCCAGCGTTTCCCAGGAGTAAATCTGCGGCCGCCGATCCGACCGATGATCGGCAAGCGTCTGCCGCGCCCACTCAGGAATCGCGTTCAAGCTATCGTGATCGCGGTTGAAAAAACAGAAACAATACGCCAGCTCGCGCCAGATCAACAGTTCATCCAGAAACTTTTCAGATCCCGCCGACTGCATTGCTGCTGCCTCTCGCGCGATCCGCAGCGGCGATACCATGCCGAAGTGGAGGTATGGCGACAACCGACTGGTCGCATCTGCCAATGGATCGTTACGGTGTCGCGCATACGCTTTCAGTCCATCGCGTTTGAATTGATTCCAACGTGCGTAACCTGCCGCCGAGCCGCCGCGCGTGTGGGGTACTGGGCCGATCGAGTGATCAATATCGCACTTGGAAATCAACGAACCAATCGTTTGCTCAGTCAGCACTGGCCTGCTAACAGGTAGTTCGATTTCGGCGTTCCCGTGTTGAATCTCGATTTCCGACCACTCACGGCTGATCCGATGTTGGTATCCGGATACGGTCGCTTTGCGAAACTGAAAAGCGCGGTCGTAAGCTCGACCGACTACTTGCATGGGAACCACACAGGCCGTGTCAACAGCCAGAACGGTTGTTTCAGCGATTGATCCAAGCTTGTCGATCCAACCACGCATCGGTTGGACTGGCATTTCGTCCGTGACAACCACTGCCGCACGGTTAGTCAAATATTGAAGTTGCGGATCGTGCTGGTTTCGTCGTTCCAGATGAATTGCGTACTGGATTCCACGCCGCTCAAACTGTCGCTGCAGATCGCAGATCCCTTCCAGGATGAACCGGTGATGTCGATCCGAAGCGAATGGATAAGTCTCAGGCAGACCCTGGTAAACCAACAGTGGTAGCGCTAAGCGGTTCGAAAGTGAAATCGCGACATCCAACGCCGGATTTTCGTGTGCCCGCATCGCGTGGTGTAGCCAGTACAGCACAAACTGGCCATCTGATACACCATCGTCGGTCGCTACAAACCTTACCCGCTCGGCAAGGTATTTCGGCAGAGAATCGCGAATTTTTTTTTGACTGGTTGGCATCGCGATTTGCTCTTGCTAGGCCCTACTACTGAAATTAGCTGCACAAGCTGCGGATGGGCAGCAGGTTAACAATCACGTCCCGCAACTAGTCCTGCAGATAACTCCTCAACATCCACAGTGCCTTTTCGTGAACTTGGATTCGAGAAATGAATAAGTCCTCCGTTTCCGAATCGCCTTCGTCGCCGGCGTGATCACGACCTGTTCGCAAATCATGAAGCAATTTTTCAGTGGCACCCGCAAGGTGTTCAACCATCTGCTGAGCTGTTGCATCTTCAGCAATTTCCTCGATACCTGCCATCCGCGAAAGTTGGGAAAGACCGCCGGGAGCCAATGCCCCTTTCGCGCGAATTCGCTCCGCGATTTCGTCCACCGCGGTGAACAGTTCGGTGTATTGCTCTTCAAAAGCGGTGTGCAGAGAAAAAAACGAAGTACCTCTGACGTTCCAGTGGCAAATGTGCAGCTGCCCAATCAATGCATAGGAATCGGCGACAACTTGCCTCAGTGACTCGATCACATTGGTCATAAAAAACTCTCTCTGTTGGTTGGCTGTTGGAAACTTTCCAGCGATAGCTAGATTTCTGATTATTACGTAGTAGGTCGATTGGTTCATTAGTCAAGTCATGACCTTCACGTGCCGGCTGACGCTTATCGGGCTGGAACGTATGACGTGCTGGGACAGAAAAGTCATCAATCTATTAAACTGCCTGATTCGTCAACGTCTTGACTGCTGTTTCTCAGCTGCCCAGCTCAGTGCGTTGCAGCCGTTACTTCAGCATCAGACCTGCTGTCTCCGGATTCACTCCCATCAATCGACGGCCTGCTGTCGATGGCTCTCGACCTTGACAGGCTGCGGTATTTGCTGATTTGCTAGATCGACGCTATTTAGGGCCTCGCGACTGCACAACTGCCGGTTTTCCAGACAACGTGATCGTGACCCGCACTTTCACCTTTCGGCGCAATTCTACTTCTGATCATGTCCACTTGTGATCATGCTCTGGCTGCTGATAGAGCGGGTCGCAACACCGGCTTGGTAGTGACCGGATTGGCGCGTCAACGTGCTTGACTATCAGACCACTCAGTTTTGAGGGCCGCTCAAATTGCCACATCAGAATCAGCAAAAGAAGTCCAGCACATCGTTCGCCTTCGCATCGTCCGATTGCTATTGCTGTTTGGGAATCCCCGCATCTTCACAGTCAACACATCAATGATGTTGTCATTCCTAATAGTGGTGCAGCGGAGACCTTTTCAAGTGCTGCACGTGGTCGGTCCGATCAGGAGAGTGAATTTGCTCGGGTCTACAGCTCGCATTAAATGGATCGGCAACAATTTGAATCAAATTTGCGTGCGGATTCCAAAGTTGGATGAATTTCCAATTTCGAGCCGATTCACGAATGCTTCATCCTGACGGCCGATACTCAAAGGCTTTGGCGATGACTTGCGATAGCTGCTGAAGTTGTTCAGGCGTCACATCCGCACGTGGCGGCTGAACCACTTTTCGAATTCCTTCTCTCCTACTCCTCCAAGCCGCTCCACCAGCTGGGGTTCTTCGAGCCATTCCGCTCAACTAGGCATGTCGCGCCCAAAACTCATCAGTTGGCCGCTCGTGAGCGTCAGCGTTCTGCAAAAGATCCAGAATCACAGGACAATGACACCGGTCTTCCCGCAGGAGCAATGTGCTGATGCACCGGAATAGGCGAATAATTTTCTGATACATTGGCTGATTCACGATCCCAAGCAAGCCAATACGACGCATCAAGAACACCGTTGAATGGCCTAAAACATCTGCGAGCACGTATCGCGCTTGATTCCGTCAAGCTTAATGAGTGGCAATTGACGTACCGTTTTGCTGACCGACGAGCGAGGTTTGCCTGGATTCTTCATGATTGGCGGGTCGCCTCGACAGTTCGCAGATCATCCATTCCAACACCAATCTACACAGCACTGGATAGTTCATCATGCCCAAAGCGAAAATCGCAGCACGAGAACCAATTGAGAAGAAACTTGAAGCGGGTAAACAGTATTCGTGGTGCGCTTGCGGCCTATCGTCTTCACAACCCTTTTGCGACGGTTCCCATTCCAGTACTGAAATCGAACCGAAAGAGTTCTCGGAGGACAATGATCAGTCGGTGGCGCTCTGCCTGTGCAAGCAAACAGGTACCCCCCCATACTGCGATGGTACCCACGCGCGTTTACCAGATGACGTGGACGAACTGGAAATGGAAGCCATGCATGAAGGTGGTGATGCAGAAGCGGGTCCTCCGGGACCACGAAACACTGCTGAAGAACCGCACGTCGAATTTATCCATCGTCTTGCTACGGACGGTCTGGAAGCATCGGGGTCGCATGGGCCGACTGTTGCTATGGGTGTTCCGCGGGATCAGATCCCGTCGTGGGACGGCCTACAACTTTTGACTGCTCAGCTCGCTAGACAGCCCCTCGGCGAGGATGTTGCTATCGATACGGCCGTAATCGTTGGCCCCAAGTCATCACTGCCCCTGCAGCTTAACATTCCGTTGTTGGTGACGGACATGAGCTATGGTGCGCTATCGCCGGAGGCGAAAATCTCCCTTGCGAAAGGAGCCGAACAAGCGGGCACTGCCATCTGCTCAGGAGAGGGAGGCATGCTTCCCGAAGAACAGCAGGAAAGCTCACGCTATCTGTTTGAATTGGGTACCGGCGAGTTCGGATATCGAGATGAGGTGCTAAGGAAGGTACAGGCGTTTCACTTTAAGGCCGGCCAAGCCGCGAAGACGGGAGTGGGCGGGCATCTGCCGGCCGAAAAAGTTGATGAACGGATCGCCAAAGTGCGCGGAGTCGAACCGGGGGTCGCTGCGATTTCGCCGGCTGCGTTTGCCGATCTGCACACACCAGAAGACTTTGCCGAGTTTGCCGAACAAGTCCGCGACACGACAGGTGGAATTCCGATCGGCATCAAGATGTCTTCCCAACATTTGGAGGAGGATCTGGAATTCGCGATGAAGGCGGGTGTTGACTACGTTATCCTGGACGGCAGAGGGGGCGGCACCGCCGCGACCCCGCGTCTGCTTCGTGACCACATTGGCGTTCCTCTGTTGGCGGCCTTGCCGCGAGCAAAACGGTGGCTGGACGAACGTGGCCATGAAAAAGTTACTCTCATTGCAACGGGTGGCTTGCGCAGTCCGGCAGACTTTGTGAAGGCGCTGGCATTGGGGGCGGACGCAATCGCCGTCGGTAACTCGGCCATCCAGGCAATTGGCTGTGTGGCAGCGCGGATCTGTAATACGAACAATTGTCCCTCAGGAGTTGCGACACAAGACGAAACGTTGCGCGGGCGACTCAATCCTGAGACGGCGGGTCCACGGCTAGCCCGATTCCTGCATGCCAGCACTGATTTGCTCGCCATGTATGCCCGGGCCTGCGGACACAGGCAACTGTCAGATTTTTCGGTGCGCGATCTTACCACCTGCGATCGGACGCTAGCCGAACTTTCAGGCGTCCGGTTCGCCGGGCATTGATCGGACCAAGAATCACCGTGCATGCATTTCGAATAAGTATCGGAAGCAAAGCGAAGTGCGTACCTTCGTCTCACCCTGGGACAACCGCCATAGTAGTCCTTGTATCGCATCTACATCTGAGCTAGTTCCAGTCGGTTCGCTTTCAGGTGCTTCGGTAGTGAATGCTTGTTGCTGTGGTCGGCGCTGCACTTGCCACCCCGAGGTCCGAATCAGTTACGATAATTGTTGATCGCTACGAACCGACGCATTGCTTCTGAAAGCTGAATTGTTTGGAGCCGCACCTCGTGCGTTACCCACATGCGCAATCTTGTCTTGATCCTCGGCGACCAACTGGACTCCGAGTCCTCTGCACTAGACGAGTTTGATCTTGCTCGTGACGCGGTCTGGATGTCAGAGGTAGTTGACGAGGCAACCCACGTCTGGTGCCACAAGCAGCGCTTGGTCTTTTTCTTCAGCGCCATGCGTCATTTCCGGAACGCTTTGCGTGACAAGGGTATTACGGTCCACTACCACGAACTCACACCGTCGGAAAATCAGGACCGCGGCTCGGATTTTGCCAGCGTGATCCGAAAGGACGTCAAGAAGCTGAAGCCAGACAAACTTATCGTCGCGTTACCGGGAGACTATCGCGTCAAATCGGCGTTGGAAGATGAAGCTGCCAGCCTTGACATCGAACTGGAGATTCGCCCCGATCGGCAGTTCTACTGCATGCCTACAGAGTTTAAGGAATTTGCCAAGGGACGTAAGTCTCTGGTCATGGAGACCTTTTATCGGCAGATGCGCAAGAAACATGACGTGTTGATGAAGAACGGCCAGCCGGTCGGTGGCGATTGGAATTTCGACGCCGACAACCGCGAAGCATTTAAGCGAGATGGTCCAGGTCACATTTCCGGGCCGCACTCATTTCGACCGGACAAGTTGACAAAGGAAGTGTGTGATCTTGTTGAGGAGCGATTCGCCGATCACCCGGGAAACCTCGATGGGTTCGACTTGCCCGTCACGCATTCACAGGCGTTGACAATGTTACGCGATTTTGTGAAGCGGTCGCTGCCAAAGTTCGGTACATACGAAGATGCCATGTGGACCGACGAAGCATTTGTGTACCATTCACGCTTGTCGGCTCCTTTGAACGTCAAGCTGCTTTCACCGCAGATCTGCGTAGAAAAAGCGGTAGAAGCATACAAGGCTGGTAACGCCCCCATCAATAGCGTTGAGGGCTTCGTCCGTCAGTTACTTGGCTGGCGCGAATTCATCCGCGGAGTGTACTGGTTGCACATGCCAGGTTACGCTCGAAAAAACGCTCTGAGGCAGCGTAAAGACGTGCCCAGCTTTTTTTGGGACGGGGACACGGACATGCAATGCGTCCGGCAGTCGATGCAACATGTCATCCAACACGGTTACGCCCATCACATTCATCGTCTTATGGTGATGGGAAATCTTGCCTTGATGTTAGGAGTTCACCCGTACAAGTTTCATGAATGGCACATGGCCATGTACGTCGATGCAGTTGACTGGGTATCGCTTCCCAATGCGTTAGGCATGAGCCAACACGCCGATGGGGCGATCGTGGGGACAAAACCCTATGTGTTAACGGGTAACTACATCAACCGCATGAGCAATTTCTGTCAGACCTGCAAATACAACTATCGTGAGGCGACGGGCGAAGAGGCCTGCCCATTTACGACGCTTTATTGGGATTTTTTGGATCGACACTACGATTTGTTTAAGAAGAACAATCGCATGGCGATGCAGATGAAACATGTTGACAAGAAACGCTCGTCCGGCGATCTCACAAACATTCGCAAGCATGCCCGCCGACTGCGCAGGCGCTGGAGTGGGTGAAGCCCTTTTGGTGTAACAACCTTTCGTGGTTGCCTCCTGCTTACGAGCGACCGCAGCATGCGTAGACTTGCATTTCGCGTGTCAATTTGAAAAAAGCATTCAAGTTTACAAGCGGCAAGAACCTCCCTCACCGTGTTGAACCGCCTTGCATCCTACATTGATCCGTTACCTTCAAAAACCTAGTGAATCGAGACCGCCGTTGCATACCAGTGAGGGAATTTTTGGACAACGTAATCAAAGCACTAAGACAAGTGGTGGCTGATACCGATGCATTGTTTGGTCAGATACACATTTGTCCTTGTCACCGGATCTGGTAGAAACGGCAGAGATGCTGGATGGGACATGCATCGCATTTGGGCGAACGGGGGACACATATCTGCTTGCCAAATTGGATCAGCCAGAAGTGACCTTCTCGCAAGGCCCATCGGGGCGCTCTTTCCTCCAAGTGCTGAGCTGTTTGAGCCTCCGTTTTTCCGATCGCCAGACCGGTCCGGTTGCACAGCCGATGGACGTGGGTATCGACGGCGATCGTGTCGATATCGAATGCAAATTGCAATACGATATCTGCGCATTTGCGTCCGATTCCTGGGAGCTGTAATAATTCCCTGCGTGAATCTGGAACGACGCCATCAAAATCTGTCAGCAAAGTTTTGCAGAATTTATGAATGTTTCTTGATTTGACGTTGTATAGTCCGCACGGCTTAATCGCGTCTGAAATCTGCTGTCGATCCAATTTCAAGATAGCGCGCGGCGTTCGCGCGAGCTTGAACAGCGCCTTGGTCGCCGCCGCTGTGTTCGCATCGCGAGACTGGGCGGAGAGCATGCAGGAGATACAGCAGCGAAACGGATCCGGCTGCCCCTTAGGTCCTTTAGCGCCTTCGAAACGACCGGGCATGCACTGAGATAAGATGGTGAACAACTCGTCAATTTCAGCGGAGGTCAATTGTGCCCGCTGCTGCGGGGCTTTCCTTTTGCCAGTCATATTTTGTAGGGGCTAATCAAGGGCAGGAATTTGCAACAGACAAAACCCCATTAAGAATCGTGCCACGCATCGTACAGGGCTCAGTTCTTCATCAAATTCATTCGCATCGTATCATGACGCCCGGCATGATTCACCACGCTGGTCACTATGCCAAACATGCTCGGAGAACTCGGTCGGCTTTTGGCGCGACACAACGAACACGATATGCGCGAGCGTCAGCCTAATGGAGGACACAAACTCTTGAAGCAGCTTCGGGCGACCTGCTGCCGCAATTGCTCGCCGCGTGTTGGCGGGCAAAAGGCAGGGGACTTGCGGTTCCAAGCTAAGCTGTAAGTCATCGATGTCGGTTTCTAATCCCTGCGGACTCTCTGCCTACCCCGCTTTTTTTGATCCCCAACCAGGAATTAAAGTCTGTGAGTGACTGGTGCAACAACTCTGGTTGCGTAGGAGCATTTCTAATCGGCATGCCGATAATTGGCCGCGTGCTGTCGCACGCGCGACCGTGATTCCCTCCTTTCTCTCGCATGCTGGGGGCCCGGCCGACCTTTGCCAGCGAACAGGCTCTGCCGCAGGCCTTGACCACACTTCATTTTTTTATACCGAAAAAGCGATCAAACGACGTTCTCGGTCCGGGGAGCCATATTCTGATGAAGTGCTCCGGCGCCTGTGGAAGTTTGCCGAACTGCCTATGCTTCCCTAAGACATGAAATGGACAGGAGAGTTGTTCAGCAAGTGCCTGAGACACACGACAATGACGTACCCCTGGAGCCGGCCAGCGTAACGACCGAGGACGATCAGCCTAACTATCGAGATTGACTTGCTCTAGCTTCCCGCCAAAAACCGCTGATCACGAGCCGTTTCGGAACGCTGTTGATCCTTAATTCTAGCAGGTGCCCAACCCATATTTTTGAGAGCGATCCAGGATGAGTAGCCAAGTTATATCAACAAATCCTGGCCGAATGTTTGAAGAAATTGGCCGCGTCGGGTGCTCAAATGCTGCTCAGATAGACTCAGCGGTCAATGCGGCGAAACGAGCATTTCCCGGGTGGCGACAGATGACAGTTGAGGATCGTTGCGTCTACGTTGACCGATATCGCGAACTCCTCGAAAAACGCGCAGGCGACATCGCTGAGCTGCAGTCCAAGGAAATTGGCAAACCGATCACGCAAAGTCACGAAGAACTGACGAGTGCTATTCGTTTCTTGAAAAATCAAACCGAGAAGGCCACAACGCTCCTGGCATCAAGAATCCTTGATTCCTACGCAACGCATCAGACCGAACTGCACTATGAACCATACGGGGTCGCAGCAGTCATCACTCCGTGGAACTTTCCGACGGGCCAGTTTATCGCGAATTCGTCGCAAGTCCTAATCTCTGGAAATGCCGTCATCCTCAAGCATTCCGAAGAATGCGTTCTGACTTCGCAACTCCTCGCCTCCCTTGCACGCGAAGCCCAATTTCCAGAGGGCATTTTCCAGGTTCTCTACGGTGATGGAGAAGTCGGCAGCGCGTTACTGGAGAAGGATGTAGATTTTATCCACTTCACGGGGAGTTCCGCAGTGGGAAAAAAGATCTATCAGAAGGCTGCTGAGAAGTTCCTCCCCGTGACGCTTGAAATGGGAGGATCCTCGCCCGCAATCGTTACCGAAGGTGTCGATATCGAGCAGACAGCCCGCTCTGTTTTTTACGAGAGATTCAAGAATTGTGGGCAGATCTGTTGTGCACTCAAACGACTTTACGTTCACAAGGCCGTTTTCGATGCGTTCGTGGCAGAGCTCTGTGCGATAGCTCAACGCCAAATTGTCGGCGATCCACTCGAGGCAGAAACAACCCTCGGGCCGCTCGCCGCAGAAAGGCAAGTCGAGTTACTACAGGATCAACTCAATCGAGCAATCCGACAGGGAGCGTCCGTGGTTACGGGAGGTGAGCCGCCCTCCAAATTTACACGGCGCCTATTTTGAACCGACCATCGTCACCCGCATAACGAACGACTCCCCGATCATACAAGAAGAGGTCTTTGGACCGGTGCTGCCAATCGTGCCTTTCGAAAATGTTGATCAAGCAATTGAGCTTGCAAATGACTCCCCTTACGGGCTGAGTGCATTTGTCTATTGCGAGGAGGAGACCACCACAAAAAGAATCGTGCAACAACTAGAAGCGGGTCAAGTAAGTGTAAATGGAGCTAGTTACTTTTCAAATCACGCCCCATTTGGAGGCTACAAAGATTCGGGTATCGGAAGGGTGCGAGGCGACGAAGGGTATTACGAGGCAACCCAAATGAAGGTGATTGGCCGACCGGCGTAGCAAATGAGCGAAGCGCGATGCAATGATCCGAGTCATGCGAACTGTTATCCTATCCCTCCGATCGCAATTTGTTCTGTGCTATTGGTAATTGCCTCGACTTGCCTCGAGTGTGTCGAATTGTTCGGCGTCTTGCGGATCTTGGCTCGACTCAGCCGCACGCTTGATGCCGTTCAACATGCCACCGAAGACAAAATGGTGCAAAGGCACTACGGCATACCAGTACAGGATCCCGAGAAGCCCCTTGGGGCGGAAACGTGCCGTCATCGTCAAACGACTGGTCGCCTGATCCTCGACTGGATCGATGCAGAATCCGAGCTGAGCGGTTCCTGGCAACTTCATTTCCGCATGAAGCAACAGCGACTTGCTACGCTCAATTCCGACGACGCGCCAAAAGTCGAGGGCTTCGCCGAATTCTACTTTCTCCGGATCGCGTCGACCACGTCGCAGTCCGGGACCTCCCACAAGTTGGTCCATCCAGCCACGAATCCTCCAAAGGATGTCACCTGCATACCAACCATGACCGCCCCCAACACGGCAGACAGCGGCGAAGACAGCGGAAGGCTTCGCGTCGATGTCGATTGACCTTTGGTCGACGAAGACTTTGCCCCCGGCCCAATCTGGATCACCGGGAATAGGGCCGGCTGCGGACCATCGCGTTTGCACCTGACCGTCGCGAGTAATCGCTATCGCACGGCGAATGGCCTCGCGGGTCGGCAGAGGCTGATGAGGCATAAGTTGCCGCGCGGTGTCGTCGTTGACAACAACTCGATTACGAAGACCATCGGCAAGCGGGCGGGCGATGAGGTAAGTGACGGGAGTAATCAGGCTGATCCACGCCGAGCTCAATCTCGGCGTAAGCACGGGGACGCCAATGATCAAACGCCGCCGAAGCCCCAACTCTTCAGCCATCATCTGCATGAGCTCGCGATAGGAACGCACATCAGGTCCGCCAATCTCGAGATGGTGACCGCTCGTTTCGGGGACAAACAAGGATTCAATCAACCAGAACAAGACGTCCTCGATCGCAACCGGTTGACTTTCTGTTTGCACCCAGCGTGGTGTTATCATCACTGGGAGTCGTTCCACCAAATACCTCAAGATCTCAAAGGACGCGGACCCTGAGCCGATAATCATCGCCGCTCGTAAGGTGGTCACTGGTATCCCGGTTGACCCAAGTTCCTTTTCGAGTTCCCTTCTTGAGCGGAGGTGTTCGCTGAGACCTTCGCCGAGTTCACCCAATCCTCCGAGATAGATGATTCGACCGATATCAGCCTGATCCGCTGCCTGTGCAAAGTTTTTGGCAAGCTGTGAATCGCGTTCGACGTATGTTCGCCCCGAGGCCACCATCGAGTGGATCAGGTAGTAAGCTGCCGAACAGCCGCGAATTTGGTTGGCCAGCTCCGCCGTATTGGTTAAGTCGCTCTGGATGATCTCAACACGAGGGTCGTGTATCCAAGTCCGCTCTTCGAGCTTGCGAGGTTCGCGCACAAGACAGCGAACCCGGAATCCGCGCTCGAGGAGTGCCGGGACAAGCCGTCCACCCACATACCCCGTCGCCCCGGTGACGAGTATCTCAGCTGATTGCTTGATCTCGGAAATCAGGCGTCTTCTCTAGGAGTGACGAGGTTCAGGGCGGGGACAAGGAGGCGGAGGCCGAAACTGGGTCTAGGCAAGACCTTCACCGTTAGGCGAGAGCCGACGCGTACTCGCACAGCGACGCCGAACTCGTGCAGTGAACGCAGGAGCGGGAGCATGCCATGAGCTGCGCTGCGGCGTAGTCGCCACGCCGATCTCAGGTCGGCAATCTGCAACAGCAAATCGCGTCCTGAAGCCTCTAATTCGACCGGCCGACCGAACAGCGTCCCTTCGAGCCGACCGGTCACGGTTAGTTTGGGGCCGAACCCATGTCGCGTGTGCGAATCTTCATTGTGCCGGAGAGGATCCACTCCGCGTGCTCGGCGTTCGGGCCCGTCCCGCTGGGGATCTTCACATGCATATCGTCAAACTCGTAGTTGATCTCAGCATTCCTGCCGGTCAAACGGTCGTAAAGCCCGATCGCTAAGTCGGGCCAGTTTGTGGTTTGTTCCGCGTCTGCCATCAGAATCTCCTCTGTATTTAGAAGCCGCACCCGATCTGTTTACCAACTGCATGTTACTGCGTCTGTAAGTTTGGCGAAACCGACCGCAGTGAATGGCGGTTCGCTTAAGTTCCCTGTTTGAGGGCAGCAAATCATTAATAAAAGGGTGACAAATGAGAAGTTCACGATTCGATCGAAGCAATGGAGCGGAGCAGATTGCGTGAAGAATCGCCTTCTGAGTTGATTCTGATCAACGGATGAACGTGGACGCGTTTCTTCTCGGGTGCATATCGCGGTTTGCAAAGTAGCCTGCTCGCTCCGCGAGCTGAAGCCCGACCTCGGACGATTGATTCTTAAAATACGGTTGCCGCACGTTTCGCCAGTGTTTTTCAGTACGTTCCATGCTTTTCCCGAAGCAAAATCTCTTGGTCGGGCGATCGTCTCGCAAAGCGAGACGGCTACTTTGGTTGAATCGGCGCAAACCGCGAATTGCACCCGTCTTCTCACCGAAATCGTCGAGCCGACATAGACTTCGAAGCAGCAAAGAGGAAATGGAATCGGGTGAGGAAAGCGGAGATGCTCTCTTGTTACAGTCGTATTCTTACCCATCGGCACCTAAGAGCCAGACGAATTTTGCCTATTCGGCCAACCGATCTTCAACACTCCTAACCTTACCCGCAATGCTCTCGAGGCGATCTGTCCGAGTACACAGGCGGATAGGAGTGGAGATTCGCGGCGCTCCCATTTCGTGGACGGTCTGATGGCATTGCTTCAGTGCCGCCAAGTAGCTGAAGATGCCCAGTGTGGCGTCCACGACCCGTCGGTCATCATACACCGAGCTGTGCCGCCGCCGACGTGAGCGTAGGCTCGCATTCGGCATCGATCTTGAGGTCTGCGAGATCGTCGGCTCGGGTTCGACCCCGGTTCAGTATCCCAATCGGCTTGCCGAGTTCTCGCGCGCGTTGCGCGAAGCGGAATCCTGAGAACACCATCAGCGAAGAGCCGACCACCAGAAGTGCGTCTGCGCGTTGGACTGCTGCCATTGCAGCTTCGACACGTGACTTTGGTACCACTTCGCCAAAGAAAACGACGTCCGGCTTGACGATGCCGCCGCAACTCGGGCAATCAGGAACACTGAAATGCTCGAAGTCGTTATCGTCGAGTTCGGCGTCTCCGTCGGGCCGAAGTTGGAGTACGGTCGCTTGCCAGTCGGCATTCACGTCGGCGAGCGAGCGTTGCCAGTGGTGACGAGACGCACGGAAGCTGCATGAGAGACAAACTACCTCATCGAGCGTACCATGCAGATCGATCACCCGTCGGCTGCCTGCACGCGAGTGCAGGCGATCGACATTCTGCGTAATCAACGTGTTGACCCACCCGGCTTCCTCTAAACGCACCATGACGCGATGCGCCGTGTTCGGCGCGGCGTTGGCCATACGGGAAAAGCCGCTGAGGCTGCGGGCCCAGTACCGCTGCCGCGACGCGCGATGCGCGACGAAATCGGCGTACTGGATCGGACGGGCATTCTTCCAGTTTCCACTGCGGTCACGGTAGTCGGGTATCCCCGACGTCGTGCTGACGCCGGCGCCGCTGACGATCGCCAGGGTCCGCGTCTGTCCGATGAAGTCTGCTAGCGCGCTGCTTCCGGCATCCATCGTGCGTTCCAATTTCGGTCTACGATCACGGTCATCTGCCGCCCCCCCAATCTCCGATTGGGAACGCTGCATCCTTGATGCAGTTTACACCCCCAGCGGCTTGCTGACCTCGGTCGGCTTGATCGACGCAAGTCAGTCCGACTCTTTATCTGCCTCCGTCGATGCAACCTATTCATGTTGACTAGCTCGAGCTACTTGTCTTTGAACAAGCGGGAATAGAGGAACAAAACAAGAATCGCTCCGACGATGGACATGATCCAGCCACTCAGCCGGACGCCTGCCTCAATACCTCCGAAGATAATCGCAGAGACAACTCCGCCAGCAAAGGAGCCCGCAACGCCAAGGAGCATTGTTTTGAACAAGCCAATGTTTTGTCTTCCCGGCATTACGAAGCGAGCGACCGCGCCCACAATCAGACCAAATACGATCCAACCCAAGATGCCCATAGCAATTCTCCTATGGTAAGCTTGTGTTAATTGTTTTCATCACTGGTTTTTTCGACGGACGCTAAAGCACTAGCCGCCTGCAAGAGATTCTCTGCGTCCTGTGCAGGCCTTGCCTGTCGGGCTTGTGCCTCGATCACGCCGGCTTCGCTATAGAGACCCGCTTCCGCCTTGGTCGCGACTTCGTCGGATCCTTCAGGTCGCTGGATGAGCGAAATTTGTGGTTCTGACGCAGTGCCACCCGGTTGCTGGGCGACTTGGTCGAGGATGGTCACGGGGACGCCATGTGGAAAGACGACTTCTCGAGACTCATCGGGCATTGAAATGCCATGTTTCTGAAATGCGACCTTGATTAACCGAATCACCGACGATCGGACCTTCAGCCAACTGTACTGGTGACCGTCGAGCCAAAAATAGACTCGCAGATTGATGGTCGTTGCCCCCATGCTGTCGGCCAGCACTGACGGTTCGGGGTCGTTCAGAACGGCTGGGTGTTCTTCTAGCACTTGACGAGCGATCTCCTGCGCTTCGGCAATGGAATCGTCGTAACCAATGCCGACGACGATATCCGCACGGCGATTCGCGTTCGTTGTGTAGTTGCAAAGGTTCGCCTTATAAACGCTGGCATTGGGAATCTGAACCACGTTGCCATCCATCGTCATTAAAATGGTCGTCCGCACGTTAAGCTGCTGCACGTAACCGGTCACACCGGTAATCTCGACCAAGTCACCTGTCTCGAAAGGTTGCTGCATGCTCAGAAATACGCTGGCCAGAAAGTTCTCCGTGATGTCCCGGAACGCGATTCCAACGGCCAGCCCGATTAGGCCAGTACCACCGACCACGGTCAGCGCCAATTGCGTAAGCCCGGAAACCCTGAGGACGATGTAGAAGCCAAGCAGAAATACGATTGCGCCAAGACTTCTGGCAACGACAGTGCGCAATAGATTTGCTTGAATTCGGGAATGTAGTAGCGAGCGTGCCACCCGCGTGACAAAGACGCCGGCCACGACCGACAATCCGAGCACGATCAGACCGAAAAATAGAAACGGTAATGAACCAATCAGATCGCGCGAAAGCTCCGACAGACCAGTCAGGGCTGGACGAAAATCCCAGATCGATGGCTGAAGCACTTCGATACGATTGGCGACAGCGACCACGTCTTGCGTGTTGCGAGCCAAATCGCCCGCCCAGGCTTTCAACTCAACAGTCTCCGTGCTCGCTTTCAGGAACACCACCCCGTCCTTCACGCTGACCTTGGGATTTGTGAACCAACCCGTGGCTTCCAGAACACTCTGCAAACGCTCACGAATCTCATCGTCTCTCGCTACTGGATTGACGTCGATTTGTGTTGGTGCCTGGGATAGATCTTCCTTCTCGGGGACGGCTTGTCCCTGGGACGCTTCGACCTTGTCAGCCGCTTGCTGTGCCGCCGCCGTCACCGACAACCCGTTGCAAAAAAACAAGCATAAAAACACCTGAGCAATTCGCGGAAGCGGGCGGCGGTCGATCGAGCTTGGCAAGCCAACGATGCTCGCCGGTAATCGGTTCATTGTTGTGCTGACGGGAGCGGGCATTGAACTCTTTTCGGCGGAACCTGATGAAAGCTAAAAACACCCTAAACGCTCGGCTGAGCAACCGTTGTCGCGGCAGCAGGCTTCACACCTAGGCGGCGCAGCATTGCCTTGCCGCGTAAAGTCAAATCGGTGATGAACATGAATTGATCTCGTCCGTCCGTGGGGTAGCCCTTGAGACGATAGTGTGTCCCCCATGGTTGCTCGGCAGCGACCACAATCACCGGTCGATCGAAATTCAAATAAGGACTCGCGATTGCGACATCATGCAGCTTTTGCTTCACCAAGATGCCGTCGTGGTCGGGGTGCAGATAAAAGTCGGCGACGCACATCAAGTCGCGTTGCCCGCAGTTTCCGTTGTAAATGGCTGTCGTCCACATCTTGCCATGAGGGATGGCAACCAACGTGTCATCGGGCGTGAGAATCTGGACGGTCCGTAAGTCGTGGGATTGAACTTCCCCGTAGGTGTCTTCGATCTTCACCCAGTCGCCGTTGCGATAAGGCCGCTCATACAAAGCAACCACGCCGGCAATCAAACTGCTGGCGTAATCCTTGAAGGCAAAGCCGAGGGCGAACGCCAGGGTGCCGGAAATGGCAAGTAGATTTTCAGGCGTGGGGTTGATGAATAAGGGAATGATGTAGGCGAACAGAAACAACACCACCATCACGCGAAAGATCGGCTCCCAGGGAAGCAGCCAAAGCCGAAATCGGTCCGGCATGCGTTCGGTGACCCGCGGCACGAGCCATTTGATCGCCAACACCAGGGCGACGCCCGCAGCAAGAACGATGACCGCCTCCAGCAGCCGAATGTCACTCCAGTCCCGCAAAATCTGGGTGATTTGCTTGTCGGTGCCTTGTGCTTCAGGCATGGTCATCAGTCCCGGTTTTGAAGGGTGAAAGCGGTCGTTCAATGCAGTCTAAAATGCGTCCACCAAGAACCCCTCGCCGCATAAGTCTTGGCGCACTTCCGGATAGGCTGCCAGCGATACCTGGAAAAGACCATTCTGCTCGTTGACGAAACCAGCGGCACGCAGTTCGCTCATTCGGCGGAAGATATCTTCGCGTGAGAAGGGCAGCAAGGTATCAAGTGTTGCCACTGACAAACCAGCGTGCAGCAAGATGGAATGCAAGATGAATCGGTGTACCGACTTCGCGCCATTGGCAAGTTTGGGTAGCTCAAGTTCGGACGGGGAGACGACCCAACGTGTCGAGCGCGACGGTCCCTTATTCTGTTCGTCCTCGTCTGATTCCGGATCGCAAATTCGCAAGCTGGAACGCCACAGTGCATGGGCCACTCCCAAATTGCCGCGGGCTCTCGCAGCCAGGCTTTTGATCAGCAACGATGTTTCTGGTTCATACTCTTCAGGCTGACTTTCAGACTTTGCCGCTTGCTCGATAAAGACGGGTTCATCGTCGCGGCTTTGACGAAATTCAATGTTCCGCAAATCGTAGCTATCCCGGAACCAGGCATCCAACCGCGACGCATGAAACGGGGCAACCGTCAGCGGTGATCCGAGCAAGTCTTCGATTCCAATCGCATGTTGAAGAAACGCCCAGGCCCAACTGTCGCAGCCGAGCAACACGCGGCCGCGGCACATCAACCGCTCGGCGAAGGCTCGCACCAATGCCAGGCCCGCCTCGTGACGCAGAAAGAATCGCTCTAAACGCGGAATCACCACAGTCTGATTGCTGCACGCCTCCAACGATTGCAGAAAATCCGAGTGAGCATTCTCGTCGCCAAGAAGTTCACTGGCCGGCGGCGCAGCAAAAATGGTGAGTTGTTGCTCCCGTGCCACGGCCTCAAGAACATCCGGGATACCGCAGCCCGGTGGAGCGACCAGAGCGATCAAGGGATGAGCGTCCGTTGGACTGTTTTCCAACCGTTTTTTCAGGTCGGCGAATAAAACTCTCGCCGCCTGGTTCCAGTCAATGTTAATGACCGATGTATCCAACTCACCGGCGAAGCAATCACTTGACCTCGCCGCTCCGCCCGCTTCAACCTGCTCGGGTCGCTGCAAAACTTCCTCCTGAAACCAACGCCAAAATCGCCGTGATTGGCCGCGCGCGGCTTCATTGGCAGGGGAACCGGGGGCCTCAAACTCGGAAGCTGAGATTATCTCCCAATGGTTCCGTTGCTGCTGCACATTGACCTGCGACTTTCCAAGTGGATTAATAATTTGCGAGTGCAGACTATCAGCACCATCACAGTCGCGATAGCTGTGATCGGCCCCGTTTAGGTAAGTGCCGGTCAGCTTTTCGTTGCAAGTTGTCATTGTCCCTCAGCAGACGCAGGCTGTTTGGGACAGATGAATCTCAGCCAGAGCGTGCCCAAGACGGCAGCGGTGATCGACCCGATCATTACCGCAATCTTCGCAGACTCGAGTTTTTGTCCTGACTCGTATGCCTCGGTTGAAATGAAGATGGACATGGTGAAGCCAATGCCGCAAAGCAACCCAACTCCAAAGATTTGCCTCCACGAAGCGTCATGCGGTTTTCGTGCCAACCCCGATTGATGCACTAGCCAGCAGGCTAACAAGATCCCCAGCGGCTTGCCAATCACGAGCCCTAAAACGATGCCCAGAGAATCAGAGCCGGTGAGCGAGATATTTTGCGGTGAGATTGCGATGCCCGCATTGGCAAGGGCGAAAACAGGAAGCACAAAGTAGGCCGACCAAGGCTGCAAGGCGTGTTCAAGTCGCTCGGCCGGCGGATGAAGTCGTTGTTGGGTCACCCGCATCCGATCAGCCAATCGAATCCGCTCTTCTTTATCCTGTTCGTCATCGATGCCGGTTCGTCTGCTGGCCTGCTGCACTCCGGCCGATAGTTGGGCGAGCAGCGGGCTGAGCGATGCTTTTTCTCGCGTCGGAATGGTTGCGGCAACCAAGACGCCTGCCAGCGTCGCGTGCAATCCGCTGAGGTAAACGGCTAACCACAACAGCGAGCCCAACATCAGATAGGGCCAAAAAACGTAAACCCGAGCGCGGTTCAAACCAACCAAGACCGACAGCAACAATGCCGCTACGCCAATCGCAGCCCACGAAATCCCGTGGCTATAAGCAACTGCCAATACCAGAATCGCACCCAAGTCATCGACGATCGCCAAAGCGGTAGCGAAGACCTTCATGCTCGTCGGCACACGCGAACCCAGCAGGGCCAAGACACCAAGTGTAAAGGCAATGTCCGTCGCCATCGGAACGCCCCAGCCCTTGGCGCTGCCGGTCCCGACGTTGAAAGCAAGGTAGAAGGCGGCCGGCAAGACCATTCCACCGAGTGCTGCCGCCGCCGGAAAGGCTGCCTGGCGAAAATCGGCTAGCTCGCCAGAAACCAACTCGCGTTTCAACTCGAGTCCCACGATCAGGAAGAAGATGGCCATCAGAAGATCATTGACCCAGTGATGCAGCGACATGACCAGTGATTGGCCTGCAGCTACGAGCCCTGCCTCAAGCTCCCAAAGTTTTTCGTATCCCCCACCTAGCGGCGAATTTCGCCAAACCAGTGCAATCACGGCAAACACAATCAGCACCGCGCCGCTGGCCGCCGCCCAATCGGCGAATTCGACCGCAATCTCCTTCACTCGTTTTGCCAGGGGTGGCCGAATTGCCTCCTGGATCGATTCAGCATCCCAGGCACCCAGATATTCATTGCCACGAATAAACAGTGTCGGTACCCGGCTGATTCCATGGGCCCGAGCCTGTTCAATGTCCTGCTCAACTTCCTCTCGAATCAGCGGATCATTCCGATCAAGCTCAAAGCGTTGTGCGTCCAAACCGGCTTCCGCTGCGGCTTGGCCGATCGCGGTGTCTCCCACTTCGGCATGTTGGAACAACGCGTTGTGCATCTCCCAGAACAATCCTTGCCTTGCCGCCGCCTCCGCAGCGATTGCACGATCCAGGTGATTGCCGTCCGACGAAATCAGCGGCAGGTGTCGGAACACATATTTGACCGGAACACCACTGTTATCGAGCACAAGACTCAAAACATCATGCAATTTTTTACAATCGAAGCAACGGTAATCGCCATACTCGACGATCGCCGTCCTTGCGCCTCATCACTGAGAACGTGTTCGCTCGGTAATTCCAAGACCGTTTGCGTTAATTTGATCATTTTGCCTGGCAGAGGTTCACGGCGTTCGTTCGGCAGCGGACTTTCGCGGACGCAGACCCGTTTTGAAGCGTTAGTGTCAATCCCCGCAACCGTACTCGAGGCACTGGGCTAGATGGGTATGGCAACGGAGATCGGCCTCATCGCCTGATTTCTAGTGGTCAACAGACGCGCATCCCCTTACGACCAGTCCCCATTGTTAGATGGATATTACTTGCCAAAACAGATCGAGCAGTACAAGTATTTTTAGACTCGTGTTAAGACAAAGTTAGTGCTTCGCTGCAATGGGGTCTGCGCCGAAGTTGCCCCTGTTTCCCCACGGAAACTGACAAGCACTAGTGTGAAAGTTACCCGGAGAAAAGGCTTCTTATACCCGTTTATAGCGGCCCCATAAAATTGCACAACAAAAAAACTCGCCGGCGTTTCCATCAGCGAGAATGCAAATGGATTGATGATGACTCGGCTGGTGCTGGGGGCGACGGTTCGAGTTTTAATTCGACGACAAGCGTGACTCTGAAATCTTCGTAATCATTATCATTAACGATCACTCCGCCCTGGAACTGATTGGTCTGATGATATTTTTGCGCCAAGTTCCGGCTAGGAAACTGCTCAATCCACGACCCTAAATTGATAGTCCACTGTGAGGGCTACGACATTCGCCATCAATTCAAAGGAGCATTCCAAATCCGTCGAAATCGACTTGCGCGTCAACGTCAACTAGTCCCGCGGTCAACACGTCTTGCTGCGAGCTGAATCCCTGTTCCATGTTCCCGCAACGAAACCCGCCAATTGCCCCCGTTGTTTGGAAGTTAAGAAACCCAAAGCGGGTGATCAGCCCCAGGTCATCAAACCCTTTGGTCAACTTGCGTTGGGTCTTTCCGTCGGAGTCCATGACCCAGATGCTTGGCGTATCGCCTGTTTCCGCTCGACAGAACAACAGATGCTTTCCCTCGGATGATTCCACTTGCCGAAAATCCCAGACTGGTGGACTGGACCGCGTGATGCGTTGCACGTCACCTGTGACGATATCCAGGCGACAGATTTCCGTGCCGCCACGGGCCAGTTGGGGCTTGTACGCGCGGTTGAAATGGTCAACGTCCTGGTTATCTTTCTGATACTCCCAGGCAACCTTTGAGCCGGGCAACCGCCGACTAATCAAAACCGTTCCATCCACTGACCAGATCGGTATATTCGAGCCGCCACCGCGGTTACCCGGAGAGCCATAGCTCGAACCGAACCACAACGCCTGTCCCTCGGTTAGGTGTGGAAGCTCCTTGCCATCGGGACGGCTGATCACCAAGTCGGCCCAGTCATGACCAGGGTCTTTGCGGCTATGGCAATCTTGAAAGATGATCCATTCGCCATCTGGTGACCAACGTGGTCCGAAGAAGACATGTTCGCTCTACCTCGCCACCTACCACCAATTTTGCTGCGTCCCCTGGATCGAGCCGCTGGTCCGTGTGTGCGCCAAGTTTGTTTCGCGCAACTTCAATCGGTTCCGAATGCTCGATCACGCAATTGTTCAACGAAAAGAACGCCATTCATAGTGGTAAAATCGTCTCAGAAGAGCTTGCGAAAGCAAATGACAAGGCAAAAGAATTGCTGAGTAAGATGGAGGTCAATCTCGTGCGATTGAATCAGGTGCGGTGGCCGAGTATCCACGAGTCCCGACGTCAAATGCGCTCACGCTTCGTGGTGCTATCAAGATTTAGCAACACCCGTAATGGACGAGGTTACGAGTTCCCCCCGTCTCTCGCCGATCGAAAAAGACTCCTAGCCTGACCCACTACTGTTCTAGATTCTGCGTCCAACGCAGAAAACCTCTACAGGCCGAAGCTTCCATGCCAAGAGGCAATTTAGAACCGAATACGAACTGGAGCCGCGATGCGGTAATTCTGTCTTGTCGAATTGCATAAGCGTCACCTCAAGTGGATTTGTGGCCAAATGCGTCGCCGGTTTCGTTCGCCGGAACAGGGGTAGGATCGCGATAGTGTTCGGAGCGCGTGAGTGGATCAACGTATTCCAGCCGCATCAGACGTTCGGGGCCAAGTTCAACGTCGGGCCGTGCTTGCTGAAACGCGAGCAGTGATTCGTAGTGGCTTGTGTCGAGAAATTGGCTGATGCCTTCCACGATTCGGCGGACCGCATCAGGACCTTCGCGATAGATCTCGGATGTCACCATCACAACGTCCGCTCCGGCGATCATTGTTTTGATGGCGTCCTCGGCGGTACGAACACCGCCGCTGGCAGCGACCGAGATTTCGAGTCCACCAGTGCGGGCTCGCACGATGCCTTCAAGAACACCGCCTAGCGAACGAACTGGCGAAAGTTCCCAACGAATCGTCCAGTGCATTCGGTCGATGCTGACATCCCATTGCGGCAAATGCGTGAACAAGATCAAGCCAGCCGCTCCAACGTCTTGCAGCTGCCGAGCGATCGACGCCAAGTTGGTGAAACGTTGGTTGAGCTTCACCGCGACAGGAATTGAAAGGCTGCTGCATAGCCGTTGGACCATGCCTACTAAATGCTGTTCGATCTGCTCAGCTGACTCGTCCGGGTGTGTGATGATGGGAGGCCAGTTCAGCTCCAACGCGTCCGCTCCGCTGGACTGGATCTCCTTTGCGTAGCGGATGCAGGCGCCTTCAGAGGCTCCGTTGATGCTGGCAACGATTGGAACTTGCTCACGACGCTTCAGGTCACGAATTGTCGCGAGATACTGTTCCACTCCGCCATTGTATGCGTCTTGCTGCGGCTGGTATCCACTGTTGTTCGCCGCACCCACAGGATCGCTAGCCTTCATCTCCGCATGGACGATCTGTTCTTGCAGCATCGATGGCAAAACGATCGCGCCAGCTCCCGCCTCGACGAGTTGCCTGACAGTTTCGGGCTGGATCGTGAGTGGGCAAGAACCAGCAATCACGGGGGATTTCAGTTCCATACCCAAGTAGGTGGTGGTCAATTCAGAAGTCATGTTCCGTCCGTCGGGTGGATGCAATGAATGGTGTGCGTCAACTATAAGCAACCAAAGCAAACGCCGTTCCCTTGCTTGATTGTTTCGTAGCGAAACTTATCAATCGTTCGATGATTGATATCAGAAAGTCTTGACGACTCTTGCCTACTACGAATGGGTGTGCGAACCGCGACTTCGGTGCGCGGATTTGGGCACCACCGGTCGAGAACCGTCCACCGGAAAACAGGAAAGCAATAGAAATAGAAACGTCGAGTTTTGGTACGGGCATTGCGAGGCCATGGCAACCTTCACTTGCCTCTAGAACTAACTTTCTTCCAAATCGGATCGCCGATGAACGCTCTTCTCGAACTTTCCCGTATGGGCAATGAGTCCGCAATCGCTATTTGCCAGCGCGCAGACCGTATCAAGCTGGAGGTTGGCACACAGATGTTCAGAACACAGTACTCCGCCTTACGAGGTGTCACGTGTGAGTATCAGCACGGCATTCTTCAGCTGCTTGGACGGGTCCGTTCCTACTACCTCAAACAACTTGCCCAGGAACTCGCGCGCCGCGTCGAAGGAGTGACCCACGTCATCAATAGCATTCATATTATTGACGAATCGAATCCAAGCGAGCAAGAAACAAAATGAAAGTCGGAATCGTAGGTAGCGGTTTTGTTGGCTCCACGGCCGCGTCTGCGCTGGTGATGCAGGGAATCGGCCAAGAGATCGTAATGGTGGACATGAACAATGCCCGTGCGGCGGCGGACGACATTTTTCACGCGTTCCTGAAGAACTCGCTGCCGACCGTCACTTCCTTTCTCGCCCAGGTGATCGAACTGATGGGCGACGATCACCCGGAACTTCTGGAAGTACGCCGCCATTTCATCGTTTGGCGAGACGATACCCTGGAAGTGATGGCAAATGAAGAGCGGTCATTGTTTCCGTCCATCCGACAAATGGAACGCGAGGGTGAGAGTGGAAGTCGTGACTGGCGCGGGATTGCCAAGCTGATCCGTCGCGTCGGGTACGAGCACCAGGACATCGGCGATGCATTACAGAAAGCTCGCGACGCGGCCGAAAACCATTCCGAACCGCCAGACGCAAGCCCCATCTATCATCAGTTGCTCGGCCTGCTTCGCAGCATTGAATTGGACATGCGGCATCACGTCCACAAGGAAGAGTACATCCTGTTCCCGCGAGTATTGGATTTGGCAGAGCAAACCGGCGATTGAAGCCGTCAGATTTCAACAGTCCGACTATTCACACCGGCGTAACCCTAGCATCCCGTATCGAACTCAAACTTAAAACCGTTTTCACCAACCAAGGAACTACGTCATGCCCAATCAAAAAACGTTGAAGAACCTCCAAGAAGCCGTTTCGATGGAGTTGACTGCCATGCATCAGTACCAGCTGCATGCGAGTGTTCTTTCGGACTGGGGAATGGACCTGCTTGCCGCAAAGATGCGAGAAGAAATGCTGGAAGAACTCGGGCACTCGGATGAGTACGTTTCCAGGATCATTTTTCTCAAGGGCGAACCCGAGCTAACGCTCCAAAAAACGCCGGTTCGGGCGGGATCGCTGAAGGAAATGTTCGAGCTGGACTTGGCCGATGAACATGAAGCGATTCAGTTCTACACCGGTGCCGCGAAACAAGCCTACGACGAGAACGACCTAGGTACGCGAATGTTGTTTGAACGGATCGCGATCGACGAAGAGGGACATATCGGATGGCTCGATCTGCAACTTGACCTACTCAAACGCATGGGCGAACCAGCATACATTTCCAAGCACATCTCCGCACCCGGCGAAGTCGGCCAAGCTCAACAGGCACGCCCACTTCAATGAGTTGCATCGCGTGATAGACTCGCCCGAGTACCATGTCGAATCAAAGCTGTTCTAGGCCACGGGCTGAGCGTCGGCCTGCCACTGGTTCTTGGCGAAAGCTTTGTCGAGTGGCGTGTTGGCGACGTGGTTGGTGTAGTTCGACAAAACCTTGTAAGCCGTGCCTAAGATCACTTCAAAGACTGTTTGCTTGGTGTAGCCGGCAGCCAGCAACGCTTCGATGTCGCTATCCTCCGGTCGGCCACGACGTGACGTTGACCTGTTCGGCAAAGACTCGCAGTGCTTCGAGTTTGGGATCGTCGATCGGCGTGCCCTCGCGCAGAGACGTGATAACATCTTCCGGCACTTTCGCGGCCTGCATGATCGAGGTGTGAGCGGCCATGCAGTACGCGCAATCCGTTGAGTCGGTTGTTTGTCATCGCAATGACTTGACGTTCGGTCTCGCTCAGGTCCGTCTTGCCAAAGATGTCACTGAGTGTTTTGTATGCTTCCAAGATCGCCGGCGATTCCGCCATGACCGCGTGCAGGTTGGGGATAAAGCCGTAATCCTTCTTGCTCTTCTCCAATAGAGTTTTGCTGTCGCCAGCGGTTTCGATTGTGTGAACGGTGAAGTTTGACATTGTCTTCTCTCGTTTGGTTTGGACCGGTTGGTCTAGTTGGGTGTAAAGATGAGGAATGAATGCCCATCTCGGTTCACGGTCCGCCATCGCAGCAAACTTGTTTCGCGTTCCGTCAGCGACAACTACTCGCAACACGTGTGCCAACCATCGTCTTGCGTGGCGACAGCAACTCGAATCACGCAAAACAGGCGTTCGAGACTGTGGCGGAAATCTAAACTGTCAGGATACTGCGCAGGGCAGTGCGCGAAATCTGGGCAAATTTTTTTCAACGCCGCAACCAGCGAAGCTCTGTCGGTTGTCGGCCAGCGAGCAAGCTGAAGCACGGTTGGCTCGCTTTACGACAGTTGATTCTCATCCAATGCGAACGAGTTGCTTGCCGAGGTTGTCGCCGTCGAAGAGGCCGATGAAGGCGGATGGAGCGTTTTCTAGACCATCGGTGACGGATTCCTCCCAGACGATTTTGTTCGCTTTGATCAGTGCGGCCATTTCGGCGATGAATTCCGCCTGCGCATCCATGTGGTCACGAACGATGAATCCTTGCATCCGAATGCGTTTTCCGATGACTTTGAATAGATTTCGCGGCGCAGCAGGTGGCTCGATCGCGTTATAGGTCGAGATCATGCCGCACTCGACACAACAACCAAAATCGTTCATCACATCGAGAGCCGCTTCGAGATGATCACCGCCAACGTTGTCAAAGTAGACGTCAATGCCGTCAGGCGCGTGCTTGGACAATTCGCTTACCAAGTCTTTGGTTTCTTTGTAGTTAATGACAGCGTCGATACCGGCTTTTTCCTGCAGCCACGCAATCTTGTCCGCTTTCCCAGCGGTGCCGATGACACGACAACGATTTGCTTTGGCAAGTTGAACGACGATCGAACCGACCGCGCCAGAAGCCGCGGAGACGAACACAGTGCTGCCGGGTTGAAGCTTGGCGATCTTGTTCAGGCCGACCCACGCTGTCATACCCGTCATGCCAAGCGCCCCGAGGTAGGTTTGCACAGGAGCAAGTTTGGGGTTGACGGTCGTGACTCCCTCGCCATTCGATTTCCAATACTCACGCCAACCCAGGTTTCCGAGCACCATGTCGCCTTCGTTGAAGTTTGAATTCCTTGATTCTACGACTTCGCCGATGCAACCTCCCTCGAGTGGTTCGTCGATTTGGAAGGGTGGCACATAGCTCGCGCCGTCTTTCATCCGTCCGCGCATGTACGGATCGACGGACATCCAGCGGTTCTTGACCAGAAACTCTCCATCAGCGATCTGCGTGAGTTCCGCTGTGGACATTTTGAAGTTCGAGGACGTGGGCATGCCCTCCGGACGAGAGGCCAGAACAACTTGTTGCGACTTGGTCGTCTGTAGGGCTTTGGTGGTCATGTGATTTTGCAGTGAGTGTGGATTGATGAGTGAATTGGGTCAGCGCACCTTTTCTTTCCCGACTCGACGAAAGTCATTGATCGCTTCAGGCTATCTCGGCACGTAAAAATACGAACCGCCGTGGGGAGCATGGTAGCGCACGGTGATCATGTTGTGTGGCGTTTTCGCTCCCGCTTCGAGCGCCAAGTCCATTGCTGCTTGCCACTGACGCCACGTGTTGACTTCACCTCGCAGGATCGCCACGCCGTTTTCAACAGCCACATCGATCGCATCACCCTCTTCGAGCAATGCGTATTTTAGTTTGCGTTCCAAGTTGACTTTGATCTTCTCATCGGGCTTCTCTTGCCACTCTTTTTCAACCGTTAGCGAGTTGTTGACGTGCACGACGCCCGTCACCGTGTCAGCTAGCCAGCCAGCGATCTGCTTTTCGAGTTCACTGTTGACGATGCCGTACAGCGACACATGAGCACGCTGGCAATGGACGCGGAAACTATGCCGGTCCAGATAGGGGCTGCGAACCAACGCAGCTTGTGTTTCACGAATGATTTTTTCGTCCGATGGTGCGTTCTCAAGCCGCTCGACCTTCAGCTCGTTCAGTACGCGTGTCACGCCCACAACGTCCCTTGCGAGACTCTCGGCTTTCGTTTTTTCAAGCCGACTGTTCACCGTTCCCGTTAGCGTCACGGTGCCGTCGTCAACACTTGCGTCAATCGATTCAGCGACATCGAATACCTGCGGGTCGGCTCGGAAGGTTCGCGGCAACACGTCGCGGATGGTTTCATTGCTTACTTCTGCGTAACGTTTTCTTCGCACGCGCCTTGTCACCTGCACTTGGGTCGATCGCCAACCCACTCGTATCGACGCTCTTGATACCCAGCATTCCAGCGATTTGTGCTGCGAAGTCCTGCTGCTCGGCCGTCCGAACCGCGCCCGATAAGTAGGCGACATGTTCCTTGACGTTCACATCGACGTTGACATTGTCCAAGTAGACGGAGTGAACGAGCAGCGTCTTGATCTCTTCCCGCAATTGGAGGTCATCACGATCACGCGTCAACGCCACAGTCAACTGATTATTCACCGCTGTCACACCACCGACGTTCGCTGCTACAAACTCAGCGATTCTTTTCTCCGCCAACGAGTCAACCTTACCCATCATCGAGACTTCACCTCGGGACACGTTGACCTTGATCTGTGGTCGGTCGGTAGCGCCGTTAGCTCGCAGGAGCTTCACCACATCGTCGCGAATCTTGTCGTCACTGCGATCGGTTGGCTTGATGAGAATCTGATTCAAAACGGCTTTCACGCCACGCGTCCGTTTCGCGAACTGGGATGCCATTCGCTTATCCAGCAAGCTATTCACAGTTCCCGAGAGCGTGACGAGTCCGTCATTGAATTGTATTTTAATATCGCTACCGCCCAATCTCGACGAGTCGTCGAAATCGGCGGCGATCACGTCTTCGATTCGGTCAGGCGGAAGGTCGTCAGCTTGACTGCTCAAACTGAGTGCGAAAAAAAGGAGCAGGGCGATTGAAAGGTGACTTGCGATGCGCATGATGAGGTTCCTCGGTTTGTGTCATCGGAGATGGTGGGAGCCCGTTCAATAACGGAAGATTGCCGCAACAATTGCATCGTTGCCTGGCATCGAGTCGGCGCTGCACTGATAGACATCACCGCCACTACGTAGCGTGTTGACAACGGCTCGATTCGTCTGTTCGCAATGATCTTCGTCGTGGCAAACCATCAATGCATCCATGCGACCCTCTTTGGCTGCGGTGAGCACGGCAGCCAAATTGTCCGACGCTTTTGATTGCGCCATCGCTGTTCCGAATCGTTGACCAAACTCGCTGTGGTCAGGCTTCAATTGCGACCTGATCGCCTTATGGGCATGTTCGCGAAGTTCGTCATCAGTCCATTCGGCTGGGCTGCCCTCAACTTTTGCATCAACGGCAACTTTGTTCGCGGCCCCGAAATGGCCAATCACTTCACTGGTTGCCACCACGACGAGCGGCATACCCGTGTTGTAGACAGTCGCCGCGACTTCATCGCCAACGAGCGACAGATAATGTTCTCGATCGGCTTTAATCTTATCTTCGCCTTCACCTTGACCATGGAACATTGCGGTTGAAGTGCCAGCCGTATTTCCGACGCTACGGTGACTGGTGTTTTGCAAACTCTCCTCAGGATCACTCGGCGGAACAAGGTCGTCGAACTTGGCGGGTAGTGCGGGCGTTTCGACCAAGCTGAGTGATTCGTCCTCAGAGCGGAATAGCTTCGCTTCGTCCCAGGACAAAGAAAGCACGAAATAGTTACCTGTCGCGTTTTGTTCGCAAACCAGCGGTTGGACGAAGAATGTGTTGCCAACCGAAACCTTCTCATCGACGCTCCGATTGAGCCGAAACATGCGGCAATCGTCGGGTGACAAAAAGATTGCCAGGCCTTCGCCTTGATGCTGCCAAAACTCGTGTTGGCTCGTTAGCGAAGCGAGGGGATCGAGAATGCCATCGTCATTTCCGGAATCCTTTAGCTTCTGCCGAGCCTCTTTAAGAAGATTCTTTAATCGGATAGGGCCTTGCTGGGTTTCGCGACCATCGCGATGGGTTTGCATCAAAATTGATACGCATGGATCGGCCTCCATTTCGGCAAGACTGTTCAAATCGCCGGGCTTGAGTGCTTTGAGAGTCGTTTCGTTAATGATTGTCGTCATGGCAGATGCTCGCTTTTGAGTAACTGATTGTGAGGTTGTGTTGAATTAACGAAGCAAACCGGGTGCCGCTAAGGGAAATTCTTTTGCGACAATGCTTAAACGTCCCGCACACTGCTTGCTCGCGGCTCGATGGGCGTGCGATGAAACGAATTCCGCGCACTTTTCCACAGAAGCTGAAAAGGTGATGAGGATCACGGACCAGAGCATGATTGGAATGTCATCGGTTGACGATGGAGTGACAAGCAAAGGGTGTGCCCTTTTGTGTTGCATACACGTATTCTGGCGAATTCAACGACGGAAGCCTTCTGGCGCGAGGTTTGCTTCAAATTTTTCGCCATGACGATCAATCACAGTCGAAGCTCCCTATTGCAAAGTCGAATCATGAGACGATCTCTCCTCCTTGTCATTCCAATTTGTGCGGCTCCTCTCGTTTTCGGCGAGCCACCTGAATCGTCGATGGTTGCTGAAGTTGAGAAAGCGATTGTCACGCAGACCAACGATTTTCGACAACAACACGAACAGCCTGCCGTTGCAACAGACGATAAACTCATGGCAACGGCATCCAAATTTGCAAACTTCATGGCTGAAACAGGCAAGTATGGCCACAATGCCGACGGTAACTCACCAGCCCAGCGAGCTAAAAAAGAGGGATACGAATACTGTGTCATTCGTGAGAATATCGCCTATCGAACGAATACTGGTGATGTCACCGCGGAGAGTTTGATTGACGTCTTCGTCAATGGCTGGATCGATTCACCGCACCATCGAGAGAACATGCTGGCCGAATACGTTACCGAAACTGGCGTCGCGGTGGCGACGACCGATAGCAAGACATACTACGCGGTTCAGTTGTTCGGGCGACCGCGTTCATCAGCCATCAAGCTCAAAGTGACGAACGAATCGGGTGATACACGAACATTGATTGTGGAAGCAAACGATAGTCAAGACGAGATTGACCTGCCGCCACGAACCGTGGTGACGATGACTCGATGTTTTCCAACGACGCTGCGACTGAACGATCGCGAGAAGGACGTCAAGCTGAGCGAGTCGGCGGACTTGGTGATCACCGACGGTGGAATTGAGAAGGAGTAAGCACCGGAGTTATAGTAATGCGGGGTATGAACAAAATTCGCAATTCGACTGACCACAAAGAGCTAAAACCGTTCGGCGTTCGCGCTTGTCACATTCAGCTACCTTGCCGTATTGGCCGTCGCATGTGCTGGCGTTGTGGTAGTCGTGTGTGTCAAACGCTCGCAACGTAGTCTCCCATCCGCTCACAGAGTTGATTCGGACGGCAGACAGACATGCGAATCATTACTACCGAAATCACTCACGAAGCTTTCGTGTCCGCGATGCTTGGGCAATTGATTCCCTACGTTAAACGCGACGACAACGTGAGTCGATATCTCCGCGATTCGATGAATTTCGATGAGTAAGGTGCAGGATATTTCTTTGAGTGAACCACTGAATCACATAATCAATAAACAGCTTGCGATACTAAATGAATGACAAATTCAGCGATATACAACGAGCAACTCGCTGAAAGACGGCTCTGAATACAGTCTTCTCAAATCGCTGATCTCAATCTAAGCCGCTGGGCGAAGCTAAACGTCGTCATCGCCCAGCTGCGGGGCCTGGACTTTTACATCGAAACCGATGCATTGATTTTCTCGTCCACCTCGGCCCGTTCGCCTGTCAAGTATGCCTTGCCAGCCTTAATCAGGTACTTCAAACCCTCCAGGCCACTGTTGTCCCAATACTCGCCGCAGGTTGGTAGGACCTTCAAGAGAATCATCGAAGGATCGGTCTTTCCACCGGGAAACCACACCTTCCACGATTCTCTCCACAAAGCTTCGGTTTTAGACTGATCGTCGACGATGTGGCACTTGCCCGAGAGCGTGACAAATTTGTTGGAGCTTTGCATCGTGACCGCGACATCTTGGTCGAGCACCAAGTCAGCGATCTTTCCTGAGTTTCGTTCAGTGACGAACCAAAGCTCGCCATGATCGGTCGCTTCCGCGATGGCCATCGGACGAGCGTCCAACTCGCCCTTTCCTGTCCTGGTCACCAACATTGCGTTGTCGAAATCGCGAATCAGGTCAATCAGTTTCTGTTCTGTATTCATTTTGGTCTCGAAGGGTTAAAGGTCGTTGTGTCTTCACTGATCGAAGTCGCAAAAATCGGACCAAACACTCATTCGGTGCCGAATTTGTTGAACGTTAGACCCAGTTTTCGGGTAGTCAGGACGGCACGGACACGACATCCAAGTTGAACGACCCGGAACAAATTAATCCATCAATTTTCGTCAAACGTGCCGAATAGGCTCGTTGTCTTCGCTGTTCGGCAGTTTATGCATTCTTCTGCCAGCATTTGGCAGGCATTGGCATGGCAATCGCTCTTACATCTCATTGTCGCAAGGGTTTGATGTTCACACCCGCGTCGGAAAACACGCCTTCAGTTTTGGAGATTGTCATGTTGAGTTGGTCTTTGACGTTTTTGGTAATCGCGTTGATCGCTGGTGTCCTTGGTTTCGGCGTTATCGCCGGCACGGCTGCCAGTATCGCAAAGATACTCTTTCTCGTGTTCTTAGTTTTGTTTGTGATCGGGCTTGTCATGGGGCGTCGCGGTCCGGTTGTCTGAACTTGGATCGATAAGCCAAGCATACGACGGTGTATCCCGCTCACAGAACCAATCAGGAAATCAGCATGACAGACGAAATGAATCCAGAGATTGAGCGAACACTTGACGAACTCGCCGATCTCTTCTGTAAATCTATGAACGGCGAGTTGAGCGATCTTGGCGAACGTCAGGATGGCCTTTTAAAGGCTCTCGTGATGAACGGCTACGTCCGGCTGTCCGAAGGATCGTTGATGTCCGAGGTTGAGGGTCGTGTTAAGAACAAGTATTCAAAACCATTCATGAGCCGTGGTGCAGAACTCTCGTCGATGACGAGCAAGTTGGAGGCGAGATTCAAGTCGCTTGCCCTTTGGGAATCCGGCGCGCCCGTCGATGTATCGCCAAGGACGCTGTAGCGATAGGCACATCGTTCACCTTTAAGCTTCTTCGACTTTGCCTCGCTAGATTGGGCCTGTATCCTCCTGATTGCAGAGTGCGCGGTGGAACGCACTTACTGCGCGGTTGCGCGGATTCGCTCACAAACATGTTCGGGGAGTCGCATTCAGATCATTTGGCCCCGTTAAGAACAAACGATCGCCCGCTACGTTCAACACCTCGTCGCCAAATCACACCGTACTAATGAAGAATCACAAAAATGAAATGGTCTTGGAAATTCGCTGAGTTTCGTGGCATCGGCGTCTACATGCATGCCACGTTCTTGATTCTGATCGCTTTCGTTGTTCTGACTCACTGGTCCGCAGGCAACACTGTCGCCAAGACCCTGGAAGGCGTGGTTTTCATTCTCGCGCTGTTTGCCTGCGTGCTGCTGCACGAATTCGGCCATGCACTGATGGCAGCCAGATACGGAATCAAAACACGCGACATCACCTTGCTGCCCATCGGTGGGCTAGCTCGCTTAGAACGGATGCCCGACGAACCGATCCAGGAGCTTTGGGTTGCCCTGGCCGGACCAGCGGTCAATGTCGTGATCGCGGCCGCGCTGTTTGTCTGGTTGCAGTTCAGCGCCGCGCTAACCCCACTGGAACAACTATCGGTGACCAGCGGGCCGTTTTTGGAACGGTTGATGGTGGTGAACGTGATCCTGGTTGTCTTCAACATGCTGCCAGCTTTCCCGATGGACGGCGGACGTGTGCTGCGCCACTGCTGGCCACAAGAATGGAATACACGTGCGCAACGCAAATCGCTGCGAACACCGGACAGGCGATGGCATTACTGTTTGGGTTTCTTGGGTTCTTTCTCAATCCGTTCTTGATGTTCATCGCCTTCTTTGTGTGGATAGGCGCGGCTCAAGAAGCGAGCATGGTGACGATGAAGGCCGCGTTGGGCGGCATTCCAGTCAGTCGCGTCATGATGACCGACTTCCGCACACTGCGGCTTGGTGACTCCCTGCAACACGCGATTGATCTGATCATAGCGACTCCGCAGCAGGACTTTCCGGTTTTGAATGATTCGCAAGTCGTGGGGATTCTTCCCAGTCGTGAACTGATGGTCGGGTTGCAGCAGCATGGCCCAGACGCGTTGGTGGATGATGTCATGCGTCGCGATTTTCTGTCGCTTGAACCGAATGACATGTTGGACTCCGCGCTCAGCAAAATTCAACAGCAAGAATGTTGCCGGACTGCTCCGGTGATGCGCCGCAATGAACTGGTCGGCCTGCTTACCTCAGAAAACGTTGGAGAGTTCTTGCACATCGCCTCGGCCCTCGGGGAACGGAAGACTTCCGCTAAGTCAAACCAACAACAACACTCAACAGGAAAATGACATGGCCATTCATCACGCTGCCGCCGGAGAAGTGATTGACGTTCGTCCGTTGAAGCAGAAAATCGCAGAGACAAAGACCACGACGCTACTGAAGACCAGCGACATGGAGGTGCTCCGGCTGGTCATGCCGGCGGGCAAAACGATTGCCGAGCACAAGGCTCCCGGTGAGATCACGGTTCAGTGTCTCGAAGGAAAAATCATTTTCACGTCCGACGGAAACGCTCAAGAACTCGTCGCGGGCGAGCTGCTGTATCTCAATGCAGCCGTTCCGCACGCCGTCGAAGCGATTGAAGACTCATCCACCCTGGTCACGATTCTTTTGAGCAAAAGGGCCTAACGATGGCTCACTTAGGGACTCAAGAGTCCGGCGAAAAGTCGTCAATTGGGCAACGGGTGGCGAAAACCCAATTTGATATCCAGCTTCTGCTTCCAGAGCTGCCGGACGAGCGTGACGCTTGCGCGGCGCGGTTGATTGACTTGATGCTTGAGAAAAAGGGTGTTGAGAAAGCACACCTTCGCGAAGGCAACGGGACTCCAGTGGGCGAGTTCTGCGTTCACTTCGATCCTACCAAGATATCGCTAACCGAAGTTCGCTCGATGGCCAGCGCCGCCGGTGCTGCATTGGATCAGCGCTATGGTCACTTGCTTTTGAAAACAACGGGCATGTCCGCACGTAGGACGCGGACAATTCGCGGGCAGGTTTCGGCGATGCCTGGAATCATCGACGTAGGCGTCTCGGTTGACGGAATCATTCGGATTGAGTTCGACAAAAACGTTTCAAGCAAAGACGCTGTTGTTGGTTCAGTCTCATCACTGGGGATTCCTTTGGAACAGTTGCGGAGCGCCCGCAAAGAATCGCCTGACATCACCGGCGTAAAGGAGTCCGAAACAACCGCCGAACATTCTCACGCGCAAGGTTCGATCTTCGGCAAAAACACGGAATTGATATTTGCAATTCTCTGTGGCGTTTTCTTATTGACGGGTTGGATACTCAGCATTTCAACGGAGTTGACGGCTTGGGCTGTTTTGCCGCTGTATCTCGCCTCGTATTTCTTTGGCGGATACTACACTCTGATTGAGTCCGTGCGAAAGCTTCGCGTCAGACAGCTTGAGATTGACTTTTTGATGCTCGTGGCTGCGGTCGGAGCTGCGTTACTCGGCGAATGGGCCGAGGGTGCATTGCTGCTGTTCTTGTTCAGCATCAGTCATTCGCTCGAACACCACGCGATGGGTCGAGCAAGACGAGCGATCGAAGCGTTATCCACCCTTGCTCCAGATACAGCGGTCGTTCGACGCGATGGTTCAACGATCGAAGTTCCAGTCGAAGACCTGTTGGTCGGCGATGTCGTCGTTATCAAACCCAACGAGCGAATTGCGGCTGACGGATTCGTCATCGTGGGCACAAGCAGTGTTGACCAGTCTCCAATTACCGGCGAGAGCTTGCCGGTTGACAAACGTGCCGTCGATGATCGCGAAAAGGCGGTCAGCAACGAACAAAACCTCTCCGTCGAGCATCGAGTTTTTGCGGGCACGATCAACCAAAGCGGCGCGATGGAGATTCAGGTGACCCGATTGTCCTCGGAGTCAACTTTGGCTCGTGTCGTCACAATGGTCAACGAAGCCGAGACGCAACAATCAACGACTCAACGATTCGCCGAGAAGTTTGAACGCATCTTCGTTCCGTCGGTTCTTGCTGGCGTAGTCCTGTTGCTGTTCGCATGGGTGATTGTTAGCGAACCGTTCTCGGCGTCGTTCTATCGCGCCATGGCAGTGTTGGTCGCAGCCAGCCCCTGTGCGTTGGCCATATCGACACCGAGCGCCGTGCTCAGCGGAGTTGCCCGAGCAGCCCGTGGTGGAGTCCTAGTCAAAGGCGGGGCACCACTGGAAGCACTCGGCCGAGTCAGCGCGATCGCGTTCGACAAAACGGGCACATTGACCGAGGGCCGCCCTCATCTAACCGATATTGTTGAAACACCTGAGTCCTCGAAACGCGAACTACTTCAAACTGCGATTTCGGTGGAAAGCCTGAGCGACCATCCCTTGGCCGCGGCGATCGTTCGCGACGGAAATGAATCCCTCGTTGCCGATGGAAGTGAAAACAGTGATATCGCGCCTGCTCAAAACCTGCACAGCATCACAGGTCGAGGCGTTTCTGCGGACATCAATGGCGAACAGGTTCATGTTGGCAAACGTCATCTGTTTGCCGAAGTTGTTGGTTCGCCGCTTCCGCAGTTCATCGTTGACGCGACAGACCGGCTTGAAAGCGAAGGTCGCACGACCATGATTGTTCGACGCGGCGACCGTTACCTTGGCGTACTTGGAGTGATGGATACGCCACGCGAGGCAGCCAAAGAAACCGTTCGTCAACTGCGTGAGCTTGGAATCGAACGGATGATCATGTTGTCCGGCGACAATCAGAAAGTTGCCGACGCCGTTGCCAGGGCAGTTGGCATTGATGAAGCATGGGGCGACTTGATGCCCGACCAGAAAGTCGATTCCGTGAAGCAGCTTCGCAAAGAAGTCGACGTTGCCATGGTCGGCGATGGAGTCAACGACGCGCCGGCGATGGCTCACGCAACCGTCGGCATTGCCATGGGCGCTGCCGGTTCGGATGTCGCATTGGAAACCGCCGACATCGCATTGATGGCTGACGATCTAAGCCATTTGCCTTTCGCGATCGGCCTGAGCCGGATGACAAACCGCATCATCAAACAGAATCTGTGGATCAGCCTCGGCATGGTCGCCTTCCTCGTCCCCGCCACCATCATCGGTCTCCGCATGGGCCCCGCCGTCGCACTTCACGAAGGCTCAACACTGGTCGTCGTTCTCAACGCCCTTCGGCTGTTGGCATTTCGGAAACCTTGATTCCATGTGCATTCAATCAAGACACTCTACACGCGACTCGGCCATCAGTCGTCAGGACTTCAATCAGAGAAACACCATTGAACGATAAACGAACACTGAACGACGGTTCGCGCAAAACAATTCGACGACGAAAAGATTGTTATGCCTGATGGCAAACCAATTGAGAATGACGTCGAAAACCAGCGAGAGAAGGATCGAAAGTCTGAGGACGATGACTACGTCTCTGTTATCATCAAGCGAACTGATGAAACGCGACGGCATCCAGACGATGCGTTGCATCATGCAATCGAAGAGGGACTGGAGCAGATTAACCGGCCGGCTTTGGCACTGTTGTTATCAGCGATCGCCGCGGGAATGATTGTCGGTTTCTCAGCGATGGCAGTCGCGGTTGTGTTGACCGCGATGGGGGAAGCGGGAGCTTCCGAATTGATCCGGCGAATCGGAACCGCGTTCGTGTACCCGCTTGGTTTTGTCGTTTGTATTCTCAGCGGAGCCCAGTTGTTCACCGAACACACAGCGACAGCCTTTTATCCCGTCCTTGATCGGAAAGCATCAGTTCGTCAGTTGTTTCGACTTTGGGCGATCGTCATTCTTGGCAATTTGCTTGGTGCAGTAATCTGCGGCGGGTTGCAATGCTGGGGAACAGAAGTCGTTCACGCCCGCGAAGGCTTCATCGAAATCGGTCATCACTTAACAAAGTTTTCAAGCGGTGGCTTGCTAGTTAGCGCCGTGTTGGCCGGATGGCTGATGGCGTTGGGTGCTTGGCTTACGGTTTCAAGTCCTCGTACGATTGCTCAAATAGCAGTCATCTACATCGTCACATTCTTGATTGGCATTGGCGGATTGCATCACTCTATCGCCGGCTCAGCGGAGATGTTTACCGCGATGTTCCTTAGTTCGGAGTTTACCCTAACAATGGCTGCCCGCTTCATTTCGATTGCGCTGCTTGGCAACTTGATTGGTGGTTTGTGCTTTGTCGCCCTACTAAACTACGCTCATATCCGCCAAGTGAATGACTAACCTGTGAACACCGAGTTTGATCACGGCAAACTAAATCACAAAAGTCGGGCGGGCTCGAAGGACGACTCGCGCTCGACGTCGAAAACATCGCCTGAAACCCTGAGCGATTTGCTAGATCATTTTGTCGAAGCGACAGAGGGTCAGGATAAAGTCGCGATTTCTGATTTGCTTGATTCGCTAAGCAGTCGAAGCCACGGGCCGATGTTGTTGCTTCCTGCGATCATCGCCATCTCGCCTATCGGAATGATTCCCGGCATGAGTATTGTCACAGGCACGTTGATAATATTGATTGCAACCCAAATGATGTTTTTCACGAATCGTCCATGGATTCCCAATCGCATTGCATGCTTCGAGTTCACACGTAACAACTCAAAGCTGGCGTTGACAAAACGAACCCGTGGGTGAAACGTTTCGAGAAGGTTGTCAGAGCGCGATTTGAGTTTTTGGCGAGCGGAATCATGATTTATCCGATCGCGATCGTTTGTGTTCTGATGGCCATTTCTTTTTATCCACTTGCATTCGTTCCGCTGGGCGTCCTCGCCCCGGGATTTGCCATCACCATGTTTGCGCTTGGCCTCACCGCTCGCGACGGCCTGCTTGTGATGTTTGGATTCTTGCTAACCGCGGTCGCCGGCTACATCATTTGGTCAGGCTGGCCGTATCAAGGCACCTAGCCGCTCGCCAAGTGTTCGTCGGTTTGACTGGGGGACGCGAGTCGGTCCACTTGTAGTTCCGACACTCGCACTTCCGCTGTTTCAAGATAGACGCCCAACTGGCCACTCCCGAAAGTCTGGTCCGCTAACGACAGCACCACGCGACCGTTGACCGACAGTTCGATGTAACTACCGAAGGCAATCAATTGCAAGGACGCTCCGCTGCGGACTTCCGAGTACCAGAAACCTGTTTGTAACGTACGGAACTGCATCATGTGTTCCCCGCTGCCGTCTTCGCCGGTGCCCCAGGCCCGCAATTGGGCGACTCCTTTGACTAGGTCAAGCGAGAGGTAGTATCCATCTCGTGATTCAGCGTCGATGCGAAACACCAAACCACACTTGCCGAGTCCCTGCATCTCAATCGTCGCTTGCAGTCGAAAGTGGTCCAACGTCTCGTCGAAAACAAACGCTTGAAACCCGCTTTCGCAAGCCAAGTCTAAATGCTCGCCATCGACTCGGCACTGTTGGATATTAGGTCCTACGTCGTCAATCAAGCTGTGAATACACCTTGTATCGACAGGTTCTCGAACGTAATCGGCAATGCCTTCAAACGTCACCGCTCTCAACAGGCCTTGGTCGTTCTTGACCAGGCGTTTTGGCGGCGGCATCAAGTTTTCTGCCGTGCGGTCTGCCACGTTCATTGAATAGAAATTCCACAAGAGCCAACCGCGTTCGTCGCGGCACACTCGTCCTGCGTAGTTGCCTTGAGGAAGCAGCACATTGTCGTGATAACTTTGCCAACGGTTGCCGATTCTGTCGGTATGCCAATAGCGAATCTTAGCGTCTTCACGGATGCTTCCGATCAAGTAGTGGTCGTCCTCGACAACGATCAGGTTGGGTACCTCGACATCGTCATACAATCTCGGATGGTGCAGTGCCGCCTGGGCAACGAAGTGATTCGGTTCGACTTCCTTCATCAATGCAACACAGCCACGTCGGACGATTGGCCCAGTATTCACTCGTGCTGCCGCGATCAACCATCCATCGCTTCCGTCGTGATAGAAGAAGGGATCGCGAAAGCTGACCCAATGCCGACCTTCGTCCAGCGAAGCTTCGTAGTGCTGCGGATCAGGCTGCAATGGAAAGCAACTCGCCTTTTCAAACAATGCGTGACGGCTGTCGGCAGCGTCGGTTCGACTCTGCTTTAACGCCTGCTTCACTCGTTCCGGGTCTTTCGGACCGCGATGATCTTCCCAGTGGACCGGCGTCTTTTGCCAGTGAAACAAATCATCGCTGATTGCCATCCCCAGTCGTTGAAATTTGCCTTGATCGCGCCGTGAAAGTCCGGTGTAGAACATTCGCCAGCTACCATCGCGATGAGGATCGGGTGAAACGTGCATGGTCCACAACATCAATCGTCCCAACTGCCGGGATCGTCAATGAACAGCGCGTTGTTGACTCTCCGCCAATTCAACGCATCAGTGCTGACGGCGTGCGCGATGAAGTCGTGATTGGGCAGTACGAGGTGAAACAAGTGGTACAGGCCGTCGTGGAACAAGACGTCCACATCTCCAATCGTTTTCCTGCTGCCGTCAGTCTCTGAGAACATGTTTTATCGCGAGCTGAATCTGGTTGATTGTCGGCGATACTGGTTGCGTGCCGGTCGTCGAGACGCGTGCCGGGGCTAAGTTGACGTTGGGTCGGTGTTAACGACCAATCACACAATTTGAATCAACGATGCGACGCAAAGCGGCAAGCCCTGTTGGCGGTTCGCTTTGCCATGGGATCAGTACGACTCGTTTTGCCAGTGAGTTGCGGACCTCATCAATGAAGGCGAACTCATGTTGCTTTCGTTGGCAGAGGATCGGATCGTGGACGTCAAGCGGTGCCAGGCACTCGTTGATGACCCAAGCGTAGGGTTCGATTTCTGCGCGACGAAGGTCCTCCTGCAACTGGGCGGCTTCGTGTACCGGAGTCGCGGCCGGTAGCGTAACAATCAATACCCGAGTGAAGTTCGGATCACGTAGACGCGGCAACAGCTGCTCGACCGATTCGGGCATCTGATGAGTCTGGCGAGTCACTTCACGATGGTAAGCGAGCGCCGAATCGAGCAATAAGATCGTGTGTCCGGTCGGGGCCGTGTCGAGAACAACGAAGCCATCGGCTCCCTCCGATACGGTCCTTGCGAACGCGCGGAAGACGGCGATCTCTTCGGTACATGGTGACCGCAGGTCCTCTTGCAAAAGTGACTTTCCATCGGAGTCGAGGTCAGCACCTGCGGTCTGCATGACATCGGTTGTGTAGTCCGCTGTTTCCTGCGCCGGATCAATGCGACCGACCGTCAAGCCGGCGAGTTCATCGGCCGCGAAGGTGGCTGCAAGATGTGCGGCCGGATCAGTCGTGGATAGATGGACAGTAAAACCACGTTCAGCAAGTGCCACGGCAACAGCGGAAGCCACCGTCGTTTTCCCGACGCCTCCCTTGCCCATCGCCAGAATCACGCCGTGACCAACGCTCGCCAGATCATCGATCAAAGAGCCCAGGCCTTCGGGAATCGATACGTCAACTGGAGTCACTTCGATGGGATCGACTTCAGCAATTTTTGCCTCATGACCAGCATTCCGTAGAGCATCGATGCCCATCAATCCGGCTGCCGCAAGTGGGATGGTGGTTCTCTCGAGTGAATTGATCTCCGTTGGCATCGATTCGATTGCTGCTTGACCTCGTGACTGCATCTTCACTGCAATCGCATCGGACGGAGTATCGGTGATGAAAACCCCGTTGATAATCAATTGCTGATTTTCTACGCCAAGTTTTTTCAATTCGACGCTCGTCCGGGCTGCTTCTCTCAAGGCGGATGATCTTGGATGCGTCACCAAAATCAGCGTCGTCGTTTTCGGATCGCCGAGTGCTTTCACTGTCTGTTGGTAGACGCGTTGCTGTGCCTGAAGTCCGGCGAGTGGGCCAAGGCACGATGTACCCGTGGTGTTGGTTTCCATGAAACCCGACCATGCTGACGGAAGCGTTAACAGTCGCAACGTGTGGCCAGTTGGTGCCGTGTCAAAAACGACATGATCAAACTCCTTCGTGGCGTCTCTATCCCCCAGCAATCGAGAGAATTCGTCGAAGGCGGCGATTTCCAACGTGCATGAACCGGAGAACTGTTCTTCCATGCTTTTGACAGCCGCATCGGGCAACACGCCGCGGTATGGTCCAACCATACGTTCCCGATATTCACGGGCTGAAGCTTCCGGGTCCAAGTTCATTGCGAATAGGTTAGGAACGGATTCGATCGGTTTTGGATGACTATCAAGCGGAGTGCCTAGTACTTCATCAAGATTGGAAGCTGGGTCGGTCGAGACCAGCAAGACACGAAGGCCGCGATCAGCCAATTGAACTGCGGTGGCACACGCCATCGACGTCTTCCCCACGCCACCTTTCCCTGTGAAGAAAAAGTTGCGAGTTGGGTTCTCTAGAAATTTCACTTGGACTTTCCTTGAAGGAGATCAGTGTTCTTAACAGCAACCCGAATTACCACAGCATTCGCCCGCGTCGGGTTCAGCCGTTGGTAGTGGCTTATTCATGAGTGCTTCTGTCCAGACTGCCAAATTTTCACGCGACGGGTACTCGCTGCGACTGACGACGATGTCATCAATGATTACTAGAGGGAGACATTCGACGCCTTCGGATTCCAGCAACTGTTGGACTGTCGGGTTGGTCGCAAATTGGGCTGCATTTTGTGCTAGGTTGAATCGCTCGACGATGTGACCCTGGCCCTTGAGCCAATCGAGGTCCGCTGCAAATCGCGGCAGAGTCGGATCGACTTGAGGCCCACAAATGCCCGTTGAGCAGCACATTGCCTTGTCAAATATCTGCACTTTTCGCATTACTCTTCCTTTCGTCGTGATTGTGTCATTGCCGGGCGGACAATAGCTGTCGTAGTCGTGATCGGACGTTCAATTCCCGATCGATCCATTCAGCCGTCGATGCCGTGCTTTTCCATCATGCGGTACAGTTTGCGGCGTTCGATGCCTAGTGCTTTGGCGGCTTTGGATTTGTTGCCGTTCTCGCGTTGCAAGACCTCGGCGATGTGTTGGCGTTCGAGTGTGATTAGCGAACCCACGAATGGAAGTGGTGTGGCAGTCTTCTGTTTCGCCGGATCGCGCAACTCTTCTGGGAGGTCACTGATCGTGATGTGTCCGTCGTCAGCGAGTATCTTGGCTCGTTCTAACGTGTTGATGAGTTGGCGGATGTTACCAGGCCAGGTATAGACGATCAAAGCGTGGCGAGCGTCGTCGTCTAGCTCGTGGTCTTTTCCTATGAAGTGATTGACCAATAGTTCGATGTCACCGTCGCGATCCCGAAGTGGTGTCAAGTCCAGGGCCATCACGTTGATTCGATAATACAAGTCTTCGCGGAAACGGCCTTCTTCGACATCGGTTTTCATTTCACGGTTCGTTGCTGCGACGATACGAACGTCAACACGGCGTTCTTTATGCGATCCGATCCGGCGGAGTGATCCGTCTTCGAGCACTCGCAGAAGTTTCGGCTGAAGTGCAAGTGGCAATTCCCCGATTTCGTCAATGAACAGTGTGCTGCCGTCGGCGACTTCAAATAACCCCGGTTTCATTGCCGTTGCGCCCGTGAATGATCCTTTCTCGTGACCGAACAGTTCACTTTCGACAAGGTTCTCGGGCAGGGCGGCACAATTGATCGTGACCATCGGTCGGCTGCTACGGGGACTACCAGCGTGAATCGCTTGGGCAACCAGTTCTTTTCCGGTTCCGCTTTCACCTTGGATCAGGACCGCTTTGTCCGTTGGCGCGACTCGGTCAATCAAGCGGCCAAGACGCTGCATCGGTTCTGAAGTGCCAATCATCGCCGTGGCTTGCTTTTTGTTTCGCGTGATGACTTCGCGAAGTTGTAAGTTTTCCTTCCTTAGCTTTCGTCGTTCGATAGCGGCGATGCAGCGACGTTCTAAGTCGCCCATCGCGAACGGCTTCGTCTGGAAGTCGAACACTCCTAACCGCATCGACTCGACAGCGTTGTTGATCGTCCCTTCGCCGGTCAAGACGATGACTTCCGTGTCGGGATTCGATTCTCGCATCCGCTGGACAAGTTCGATTCCACTCAGACCCGGCAGGTTCCAGTCCAAAATCACGGCGTCAAAGTCATGCTTGGAGCATTGGTCGATGCCGTCTTGGCCGCTGGCCGTCTGCGAGACCCGGTGCCCCTTCTTCTCGAACCAACGAACGCAACCTTCGCTGAAGTCGACGTCGTCATCGACAAAAAGTATCTCGATTGGTTTGGGCATTGTTGTGGTTTTCCTGAAAGCTAAGGTCGTCAAGACCTGCGAATTTCCTTACCGCAACGAAAGTCTTGACACCTTACGCTACAGTAGCAATGCCCGTATGTGCGCACCAATCGTGCGTATTTAGGCAAACGAAGTCCATCGACGCGCGGAAAGTGGTTGTTTCGATGCCTTTTATGGCCAATCTTGCGCAGGCACACCGGTTGCTTGGTTAAATACAGCAAAGCGAGTGCCACATCACCAATCACACCTGAGGACATGGCTATCTCAACCTCTGATCCTCAACTTCCGGCTCCGCACTCACTCGGCGACCATCCTGGTCAGGCCCAGCACGCTTCCATCGAAACATCCGAGGCGATGACGCACGCGATCGTTGACGGTGCCGTTGATGGAATTATCACGATTGACCAGGAAGGAATTATCGAATTCTGCAACCCATCGGGTCTTGCCATGTTCGGCTATTTGGCGACGGAGCTCATCGGTCGGAACGTGAGTAGCTTGATGCCGAAGACTTACGCCATAGATCACGACCTCCCATTCGCAGATTATGTGCGATCCGGCGAAAAGAAAATCTTAGGGGTCGGACGCGAACTGGTCGGCCAAAAGAAAGATGGAACCACCTTTCCGATGAAACTTGCGATCAGCGAGGTCCGTGTTGGTGATCGAAGACTGTTCGCAGGCATCGTTCATGACCTGACCGAACGTGACCGCTTGCAGAGCCAACTGCGTGGTCGCAATCGCGTGCTGGAGAAGTTGGCGAAAGGTCAGTCGCTGGAAGAAGTGTTGGGCGACTTGATCGAAATCGGTGAGGAATCGCGGCCAGACATGATCGGTTCCGTTCACGTGTTGGATCAGCGAACCGGCTGTTTGCGACATGGAGCCTCACGACGCCTTCCAGCATTTTATGTGGAAGCCATCGACGGCGTTGTGCCCGGCCCAAACGTTGGTTCGTGCGGCACGTCCGCGTTTACCGGCCAGCGAGTGATTGTCGAAGACATCAATACCGATCCTTTGTGGGAAGACTATCGTGATTTGGCGGCGCGCGCGAATTTGCGAGCGTGTTGGTCGGAACCGATCCTTGATTCGAGCGAACGAGTTGTCGGTACGTTCGCGATCTACTATTCCGAGCCTCGGACGCCGGACGCTACGGATCTCGACTTCGTCCAAGACTCTGCGAAATTGGCAGCCATCGCGATTGAACGGGTGCGATCAGACGACATGCTGCGTCAGATGGCGACGATCGTCGATTCAACTGAAGATGCCATCATTTTGAAGAATCTCGATGGCGTGATCGAGAAATGGAACGAAGGTGCCGAACGTCTTTACGGCTTTTCGGACGAAGAGGCCGTGGGCCAGTCGATCAAGATGCTTGTACCGGAAGACCGAATCTACGAACTCGACGCTAGCGCCGAGCGACTTCGGCAGGGTGAAAGGGTCGAACACTTTGAGACCGTTCGTGTGGCCAAGGATGGGCGTCGCATCCATGTGTCGTCATCAATCTCCCCTGTACGAGACTCCGCAGGGAACTTGTCGCACTTCGTGGAAATTCAAAATGATATCTCGCAACGAAAACGGGCCGAAGCAATCGTTCAAGAAAGTGAACGCAAGTTATCGACTCTGTTAAACAGTCTTCCGGGTGCGGCATTCCGCGTCGCCAACGATGCCGATTTTACTTTCGAGTTCGTGAGTAATGGATGCTTGGAAGTATTTGGATACGCGGCATCCGAACTGACGAATGCAAGAATGGTCATTCTTCCCGAGGACATGCCCGAATTGTCCGCTACGATCGCTCGCTGTCTTGAAGAGCGAAAATCTTTCGATTACGTCCACCGCATTCGTCATCGCAATGGTGAAGTAAGATGGGTTTGGCCGAAGGGCCAGGGAGTGTACGGCGACGATGGTGAACTGTTGGCGATCGAAGGGTTCATCTCCGACGTAACGGAGCTGCACGAGTCTCGCGAGCAACTTGTTCAGTCTGGACGACTCGCTGCGGTAGGACAAATGATTTCCGCCATCGCGCACGAAAGCCGCAACGCGCTGCAGAGAATCCAAGTCGGAACCGACATGCTGGAGCTAGAGTTAGGCGACGACTCCGACGCGCAAGACGATCTCCAGCGGATCAACCGCGCCAAGGATGACCTGCTACATCTCTTTGAAGACCTTCGCACCTATGCAGCACCCATCCAACTCGACGCTGGCCCAAGGAACGTCGCCGAAGTATGGCAACAAGCCTGGACCAATCTGGAAGTGTCACGCGCGGGCCGTGACGCAGAGCTTGTTGAAGAGACCTGCGATACTGACTTGACTTGTTGTGTTGATGCGTTCCGTATCCAACAAGTGTTTCGCAATCTCTTTGAGAACGCCTTGGCCGCATGCGGTGATCCGGTACGAATCATCGTTTCGTGCGCTGATTCGGATTTCGACGGTGCGCAGGCAGTGTGCATTACAGTGCGCGATAACGGTCCCGGATTATCGGATGAACAGAAGAAACGAATATTTGAGGCGTTCTTCACGACAAAGTCGAAGGGCACTGGCTTAGGCATGGCAATTGCTCAACGTATAGTTCAAGCACATCAGGGGACCATTGCGGTCAGAGCAGCCAAGGATGGCGGAGCCGAGTTCCTGATAACATTGCCACGGATATTCAAGTGATACCAACTCTACGAATTGCCATCGCCGACGACGAAGCCGATATTCGGCAGTACTTTCGTCGGCTCTTGCCTCGACTCGGCTATCGGTTGGTTGGTGAAGCGCAGAACGGTCACGAGCTGGTGAAACTCTGTCGTAGTGAAAAGCCCGATCTCGTCATCACCGATGTGATGATGCCTGAGATGTCGGGCATCGAAGCGGCAGTGGAAATCAACAAGACGCAAAGCGTTCCAGTCATCATCTTGTCGTCGCAAGAACGACCGAGCCGCAAAGACGAAGGAAAGACAGAGACCACCGGCATCGTCGACTATCTCCAAAAGCCCGTGAGCCTATCCGACCTAAAAACAGCCATCCTCCGGGCTTGCCCCGCAGCGTAAGTGATTGTTGCGGCTCAAGTTCGCCAGAGGCTTCCTACCGCTTTGTTGACGCGAGATATAGGACACGCCCTCGCCAGATACATCCGTGCACAGCGCAAGCGTCGTTAAGGCAAACAACAAACGGCACAAGCCGCTTCGTTCGTCGCGAGTACTCCTCGTAGCCTGGAAAATTCGCGTGCAAGTGCCGCTCCTCGATCTTCAAATTCGATCCCACTCAGGACGAGCGAGGTATCGAAGTCGAAGCTGGGCAGGAGATTGAATGCTAACCGATTTGAGCGGAGATAGGATCGAGCTGTAGCGCGGGCAGCAGCACGGCAATGGACCGCCCGGCTACGAGACACGAAGATGTTCGGACAACCTCCACGGTTGCTTCAGCAAAGTCATGCGGGCTGGGGCGGGATGTGTCGACGACTCGGTGCCAGGTGCCGGGGGCTCCTTCTTGGACTCCGAATTCGATGGGATCGGGGCTGGCGTTAATCATGACGTAGAGGTCGGTGTCGTTTTGGGATGCTCCGTGTAGACAATAGGCGAGTTGTTGCGAGGTGGGCGACAAATCGACTAGATGGTTTGCGCCGTACCACTTGATATCATCCCGCCAAAATCTTGAGCGGCTGATCGACGGGTGGGTTTTGCGGAAGGCAATCATTTGTTTGAAGAAGCGGAAGATGTCGTCGTTTTCGTTCAGGCGATCCCAGTCGAGCCAGCTTGTTTCGTTGTCTTGGTTATACGGATTGTTGTTGCCGCCCTGGGTTTGCATGAATTCGTCTCCCATGCGAAACATCGGTGTGCCGTTGGAAAGCATCAGCAGGCAAATGAAGTTCTTGACTTGCTGTTTGCGTAGTTGCTGAACTTCCGGCAGGGCACCTTCGTCGCCTTCCCAACCGCAGTTCCAGCTCGATTCGTTGCTGCCGTCGGTGTTGTTGTGACCGTTGGCCCAATTGCGTTTATGGTCGTAAGAAACCAGGTCGTAGAGCGTGAATCCGTCGTGAGATGTGATGTAGTTAACGCTTGAGAGTTGGTTGAAGGGCGTTCATGCGATCGTCGGGGAATAGATCGGCGCTACCGTAGAGCCTTGTCATCAGATCACCGACGAGCCCCGTATCGCCACGGACGAACCGCTGAAGCGTGTCTCGGTAGTGCGAGTTCCATTGCATCCAACGCTGGCCGGGGAACTTCTGACCAAGTTGGAATTCGCCATCGGCGTCCCAGGGTTCGGCAATCAGGCGATTGTTGGTCAGTGCGGCGTTCGTGCCGATCTCGCTGATGATCGGGGGATCGTTCAGATTGATCGAACCATCCGTGTTGCGAGTGAAGACGGACGCCAAGTCAAAGCGAAATCCGTCGACACGCATTTCGGAATCCCAGAATCGCAAGCTATCGACGATGTGCCGCCGAATCGCTCGATTCGCGGTATGCAAAGTGTTCCCGGTTCCGCTGTGATTGGCGAATGGAGCAGCAGGATTCCCAGTCGTCATGTATGCCGTGCTGCTGTCGATGCCTTTGAAACTGTACGTCGGCCCGTGTGGTCGCCTTCGCATGTGTGGTTGTAGACCACGTCCAAAATGACCTCGATCCCTGCTGCGTGCAGGGCCTTGACCATCGAGCGAAACTCGAGCTGCTGCTTGCAGGTGTCGTGCTCCGTCGCGTACGCATGATGAGGCGAGAAAAAGTTCAGCGGCATGTATCCCCAGTAATCTCCGTCATCGGGATCGAACTGGAAAATCGGCATCAGTTCCACTGCGGTGATGCCCAGCTCGACGAGATACGGAATTTTGTCGACGAGGCCAAGGAAAGTACCGCGATGTGATTCGGGAACGCCAGAGTTCGGATTGCAGGTGAATCCACGAACATGCAATTCGTAAATGACCAAGTCGGAATCATGACGTGGCTGCCGGTCGTCGAACCAATCGAAACCGCTCAACTGTGTCGGCAACACGCCTAGTGCGGCTTGGCCCGCGTTTGACCCAGGTCGACACGCGGCCTCGCGGCTGAATGCTTCTGGGAAGAATACACTTTGAGCACAAGGGTCGAGCAGGATTTTCTCAAAGTCAAAGTTATGCCAATCGAAACCCGGATCGGGTGCCGGGCCGTCGACTCGATAGGCGTAGTAGGCTGCATCCTTTACATCCTTTGCGTCGATGCGGCAGTGCCAGATTGGGCCAGATTTGTTTTTCAAGAAGTCGAACGAAACTTCGAGCAGCGGGTGAACGAAATCCTCCTTCGAGTAGAGCAACAGTCGAACGGATTCGGCGTGCTTCGAGTAGAGCGAGAAGTTGAACGACTGGTCTTTCTCCAACCAAGTTGCACCCAGCGGAAACGGTGTTCCTTCAACTTTCTCCCAAGCGTTCATCACAATCTTCCGCCGTTCCATGATTCGATGGCTGGCACGTCAAGGTTTTTGTGCTGGTAACATAGCACGCTCAGCGACGCGGTGTTGAGTATTAGATGCTCGCCGGTTTGAACGGACGATCCGATCCATCTTGCCCCCAGCACTCGCCCGATGTGGCTGTGTGCGAACAGGGCGACGTTGCCATCGAGTGCTAATCAGACGTTCGATTAGTCGATCTGCGCGTGCTGAAATTTGTGCGGGCATTTCGCCACCGGGGCATCCATCGCGAAAGAGATTCCAGTCCGGACTCTGCTTGAACACGTCGGCGTGCGTATGTCCTTCATACCCGCCGTTGTCCCACTCGATCAAATCGGGTTCAATCTTCGAGTGTTCGCCGCAACCGGCGAGTTCGCACGTTTGACGAGCACGTTGCAGTGGACTCGCCAACACGTGGTCGAACACAATCGAGCGAATCTGATCGCCAAGCTGACGTGCTTCATCTTCGCCGTTTGCGGTCAGCGGAATATCGGCGCGGCCGGTATGTTTGCCCGACTTGGACCATTCGGTCTCGCCGTGTCGCATGAGATAGAGTCGCAGGGTCATTGTTGCTCGCCCCACATCCAATCGCGAATCTCTGGCATGTCGCGACCGTGCTTGCAAATGTACTTCCGATGCTCGATCAGTTTGTCAGTGAGTTGCCGCTTGAGCGCCGCCACCTTCCTTGCCGGTTTGTGGCAGACGGTCGATTGTGTCCATCACCAAGTGGAAACGGTCCAGGTCGTTCATGACTGTCATGTCGAACGGTGTTGTGATTGTTCCTTCTTCTTTGTAACCACATACATGAATGTTGTGATGATTTGTGCGCCGGTAGGTCAGTTGATGGATCAGCGACGGGTAGGCGTGAAACGCAAAGATCACCGGTTTGTCTTTCGTGAACAACTCATCGAACTCGCGTATCGTCCAATCCATGCGGATGCTCGGATCGCGGTTGCAACTTCATCAAGTCCACGACATTGACGACGCGAATCTTCAATTCTGGCAAATGTTGTCGCATGATCGAAACTGCTGCGAGCGTTTCCAAAGTTGGCACGTCGCCGCAACACGCCATCACCACATCCGGCTCGCCGTCGTCATCATTGCTGGCCCAATCCCAGGCACCGATTCCTGTCGGCACAATGCTTCTCCGCCGCCTCCATCGTTAACCATTGCGGTGCCGGATGCTTTCCGGCGATCACGACGTTGACGTATTGGCGACTTCGTAGGCAGTGATCCATCACAGACAACAAGCAATTTGCATCCGGTGGCAGATAGACTCGTACGACCGACGCCTTTCTTGTTGACAACGTGGTCGATGAAGCCTGGGTCTTGGTGAGTGAATCCGTTGTGGTCTTGTCGCCAAACGTGTGAGGCCAGCAAGTAGTTCAGTGAAGCGATCTTGTGTCGCCACGGCAGATTATTCGTGACCTTCAACCACTTGGCGTGCTGATTGAACATCGAATCGACGATGTGAATGAACGCTTCGTACGAATTGAAGAGTCCATGTCGGCCGGTTAGCAAGTAGCCTTCTAGCCAGCCTTGGCATTGATGTTCACTGAGCATTTCCATCACGCGGCCTGCCGGTGCGAGCGACTCGTCGTTGTCGACGGTGCGAGCATCCCACTGGCGATCCGTGACATCGAACACGGCTTCCAGACCGTTGGATGCGGTTTCATCCGGCCCGAAGATGCGAAAGTTCTGTTCGTCTTCGTTCAGTACGATCACGTCGCGAATGAATCGGCCGAGTTCGTGCGTGTCGCCGATTCCTTTGGTTCCCGGTTCGGGTACATGCACCGCGTAGTCACGGAAATCGGGCAATGCTAAATCATGCAGCAACTTGCCGCCGTTCGCATGCGGGTTCGCTCCCATGCGTCGATCGCCCTTCGGGGCCAAGTTCGGCGAGTTCCGGTTTCAGCCGGCCAGTTTCGTCGAACAGTTCGTCTGGCCGATAGCTTCGCAGCCAGTCTTCCAACAGTTGTAAGTGCTCGGGATGAGTCGCTGGATCGGAAATCGGGACTTGGTGAGCATGAAAGGTTCCTTCGATCTGCACGCCATCGACGACCTTTGGTCCAGTCCAACCTTTGGGTGATTTCAACACGATCATCGGCCAGCGTGGGCGCATTAAGTCTCCGTCTTCTCTCGCGTTGTGCTGGATGCGCTTGATCTGTTCGATCACGGAGTCCAACGTGGTAGCCATCGCTTCGTGCATCAACTCCGGATCGTCTCCTTCGACGAAGTAGGGAGTCCATCCGTAGCCGCGAAGCAGTTGATCGAGTTCTTCATTTTCGATGCGAGCCAAAACGGAGGGTTGGCGATCTTGTATCCGTTGAGATGCAAGATCGGCAGTACCGCGCCGTCGCTAGCAGGGTTGAGAAACTTGTTGGAGTGCCATGCCGTGGCAAGCGGTCCGGTTTCCGCTTCGCCGTCCCCGATGACGCACGCGACGATCAGTTCCGGATTGTCGAACACGGCACCGAAACGCATGGCTGAGCGAATAACCCAGCTCGCCACCTTCGTGAATCGAGCCGGGACACTCCGGCGAAGCATGACTGGGAATGCCACCGGGGAACGAAAACTGAAGGAACAACTTTTGAAGTCCGTCTTCGTCTTGGCTGATCTCGGGATAGATTTCGCTGTACGTGCCTTCGAGGTAGGTGTTCGCGACAACCGCTGGCCCACCATGCCCAGGACCGGACACATAGATCATGTTGAGGTCGTACTTATTGATGACCCGATTGAGATGCGCGTAGATGAAATTCTGCCCCGGCGTGGTTCCCCAGTGCCCGAGCAACATGTATTTGATGTCGGACAGTTCCAGCGGTCGTTTGAGCAGCGGATTGTCGTAGAGATATATCTGACCGACCGACAAGTAATTGGCCGCTCGCCAGTACGCGTCGATGTTTTGAAGAACTTCGGGAGTTAGCGTTCGTTGTTCTTGTACCGTTTGCATGGTAAGGTTTCCTTGGTTTGTTTGTCACGATAGGGCCCGCGGCTTACCTTGTCGGCTCATTAATCCAACGCGCCCCTGGCGATTTCCACGGTGGATTGGGCAATCACAATGTCCGCGTTGGTTCGGATGATTCGCATGCCGACACGAGCAATCATTGGCGAGAGCACCGGTGAATTTTCTGAATTGCGTTTTGTGTGTTTCACCGCTCATCGACGCCAAACCTCATCGGTCGCTTGATCAGGTCGGGTCATTCCGTTAGCCATTGGCGAGCTGCTTCGATGTCACTTTGATCGAAGTAGCGAATTTTGGCTGTCGTGAACGGCTTGCAAAAAACTGCCATGCCGTGCTCCCATTTCGTTTCGCCAACAATGGCTAGACGTTCGATGTCATTGAAGTGTTTGACGTCGAACTTGATGTCTTGCCACATCGCCCCGGCGTCCCAGCCGTGGAAATCGTGCATGGCAAACAGAATGCGAATTTTGCCGCATTCCTTGATCTGGCTTTCCACCGATGGCAGAAACAATTCGTAGGCTTCTACAAATCGAATCGCCTGTTCGGCAACGTTGTTGGTCGGCTCCAGACCCGGCGTCGTCAGAAACTTCAGGTAGCTTTCGCCGTCATTGGCGAACCGTGCCGAAAGGTTGCGAGCTTTTCTGTCATCCGGAACGCGGAACCGAGCCCGAGTGAGCACCTCCATCGCCGCGTCTTCCAGTTCACCGTCAAAGCGATTGCCCAACTCCTCACGTCGATGAATCACACCGAACATCTCCCGGATCGCATCAAGCAACCGACTCGACCAACCGTGAGTGCGGCCGGTCGAATGTTCTTTGAGAAAACGCAATTCGCGAATCAAATGGGCGAAACAGAATTGGATGCTGCAGTCGGTCAGGCCGCGGTATTTGTGGTACGCACTGAAGTAATCGCAGCCGATGATTCCGTTGAACTCTTCACCCAAAACGTCCAGCAGCACGCCGCTGCCGCGAGACGGATCGATCTTGAATACGGTGAAATCGCTGCCACGAAAACACCAAGTCCACATCCGCTTGCCGCTGTCGCGGTGCCCGGTTTCGTCGATGTTCAGAATCCGCTGGGCTTTCAATTGGCCGAAGAGGTCTTTTATCAAGCTTTCCAGTAACTTGGATTTCCAAGACGTTTCCATGCTGGACTTCACTCAATTCGACAGACATAGTTTTTCCATTTGAATAGGTGGAAGGTGTGTTTACTTGGTGAGCAATGCAGTTTCGGTGCCAAACGACAAAATCACGAATAGACAACGTTATCATCAACTGTGTTGCCCAAAAGCGACCGGGTATTTGTGCGAATGCGGCCAACCGGATGATTCGGATGCGTGTTAGCGAACCACAGAGTCACAGAGGGTCACAGAGAGATCGCGCGGGCGATCATGTATTGGTCCACTCTGTGCCCCTCCGTGTCTCCGTGGTTTAAATCCGATCAGCAGAATGACTTGGGAAGCCACAGGCGGATGGTGGATCGCAGGGGCAGGTTCGTGGATAATTCTTCCCGTGATTCACTATTTCCCGTGTCTCAATCGCATAGCAGACGAAGGGGTTACTAATGCAGATCAACGAAATTACCGGCGAAATCATCGACGCTTCGATCAAAGTCCACCGTCACCTTGGACCTGGATTACTCGAGTCGGCCTACGAAGCTGTGCTCGCCTATGAATTAGGAAAGCGTGGGTTGAAAGTCGAGACACAAGTCACCCTTCCGATTGTCTACGAAGATGTTTCTCTCGATGTCGGCTATCGAATCGACCTGTTCGTTGAAGACGAAGTCATCGTGGAACTCAAAGCGGTCGAGAAGATGATTCCGCTCTACGACGCGCAACTGCTGTCTTACCTGAAACTTAAGAAAAAGAAGATTGGCTTGCTTATCAACTTCCACGTCGTCCTGCTCAAAGACGGAATCAAACGAATGGCAAATTGATTCGGATGCGTGTTAGCGAACCACAGAGGGTCACAGAGAGATCGCCGGATCAGTCACTCTGTGCCTCCGTGGTTAACACGACCCTCAAACCGCAAATCGAATCAGTGGTTTAAGGATTCCGTCTTCTTTGGTTTCCATCATGTGCAACGCTTTATCGACATCATCGAATGCAAATCGGTGCGTCGTTAGCGGCGAAGGATCGACTCGGCCGTGTTGGATCAGTCTCAGCAAACGCGACATGCGGACGTTTCCGCCGGGGCACAAACCTGTGCGAATGACTTTGTCGCCCATGCCAACGCCCCATTCCACTCTAGGAATATCCACGCTGTCACCGTGGCCGAAGTAACCGGCGACCGAGATCGTGCCGCCAGGACGAGTTGCCTTCACGCAAGCCTCGAATGTTGACTGACCGCCGAGACACTCGATTGCCGAATCAACGCCGACTCCACCGGTCAGTTTGCGAATCTCTTCAACAGGGTCACCCTGCGTGTAGTTAATCGTTTCGTCCGCTCCGAAATGCCGAGACATCTCCAAGCGTTTCGACACTCCGTCGATTCCGATGACCAATCCCGCGCCGAGCAACCTAGCGCCGACCGTTGCCATCAGTCCGACGGGGCCTTGAGCGAAGATTGCCACGGTGCCACCCAAAGGAATGTTCGCGTGTTCGGCACCCATGAAACCGGTCGACAGCATGTCACAGGCATAGACCGCGATGTCGTCGGAGATTGATGCGGGAATGTGCGTCAGGTTCGCGTTTGCATCGTTGACATGGAAATACTCCGCGAAGTTGCCGTCTTTGGTGTTGGCGTATTTCCAGCCGCCTAACATCGTTCCGCACTGCGACGTGTGACCTCGCTGGCAGTTCTCGCAGTGGAAACACGGAGTAATCGCATTGACCGCCACACGATCACCTTCTTTGAATCCACGCACTTCGCTGCCCAGTTTCGCAACCACGCCAACAGCTTCGTGCCCGAGCGTCAACCCGTGCCGGTCGCCGAGAGCTCCTTTGAGTGTATGGACGTCAGACGTACATACGAGTGCCCGAGTCGTTTTCACGATCGCATCATTTGGCCCCGGTTCGGGAATCGGCTTGTCAACAAATTCGACTTTGCCGAGTCCTTGCATCACGAACGCTTTCATGGTCTTCGTCATCGTTGATCGCCTTTTTGAGATTCGTTTTGGTCTCAGAAATGCAATCACTGTGCCGCTGACGAAAACAGGCAGAAAGCATGGCTTTTCCTCATGCACTGCGCGGTAACGCGCAACTTTTGCGCACAATGACTCAATCATCACCAAGGTAAACAGCATGAACTACATCGAAGCGTTCATCCCAACCGCAGCGGCCATTGGGTTGGGCGGCGTGATTGGGATGGAGCGACAAATCAGCGGTCACTTTGCCGGTCTACGTACACACATGCTGGTGTCGCTAGGCTCGGCGATGTTCGTTCTGGCTTGTCGAGAATTAACGGCTCAGTCCCCGGTCGATTTGACTCGCGTCGTGCAAGGGATCGCGGCGGGTGTTGGATTCATCGGCGCGGGCACGATCCTGAAGACGAAACACGCGCATGGGGTGCTCGGCTTAACGTCGGCTAGCACGATCTGGCTGTCAGCAGCAATCGGAACCGCATGCGGTCTAGGCCAATATCCGCTAGCAGTCACCAGTGCCGTGATGACGATTGTCGTTCTCGTCATTCTGCGACCCGTCGAAGATTACTTCGGCAACAAGGCGAAAAAGAATCGCAAAACCAATCTCGAATCAAACGATTAGAGTCGCGATGAATCTTCCAATTATTGGAATTGATTCGAAGAAAGTTAAAGAGACACTTTTGCCCACTTCCAACTAGGACTGCCCGTATTTGCGCAGGTTAGCACGCAAAGTCAAGCCAATCCTGCTTGGCACAACATGTGCTTCACAGCTAGGTAGGCCAAGTCGTCCGATACCGGGTTTCGCCTAGCTGAATTTGGACAAACCAACTGAGAACTGTCTTATGAAATCAACCGAGCAAAATGACGTTCCTGTGAGCGAGCGCGGCAAGGAAGAAGAGCTGACGTTCGACGAAAAAGTACCAAGTGCTGGCTTTGCTCTCGTTGGGATGAGTTACTTGGTGGCGATGTTGCTGATGTTCGCTGGCATCGCTGTTTGCTTCCTTCTTTGGAATGTCATGTCTTGATCAACAAAACTCAATCCGTTTTCGCTGGGGCGAAGAAGATGCATGCCGCCTGTCTTGTTGCTGAATTTGTTTCGATGGAAAAGGTCCACGTTGCCTTGAAAGTGCTTCGGTTGGACCATTTCGCTTCCGATGCTGTTTCGGTCGCTTGGCGAGGCCACGAAGATGCAATCAAGCAAGTCGAGGACCATGAGGAGACGGATGAGAATCCAGGCGGAGCCGCTCATGACGCCGAAGTCGGCGCATTACTGGGTGGGGCCGTCGCGACGTATCTGCATACTTCTGACATGAAGATTCCGGTGATGGTGGCTGGTCCCTTGTCGGGTTTGATTGGCGACGCGATCACTGACAGTCTGTTTGGCAAGGCGAAACCTTGGGGGATACATGAACGCGCAGCGATGCGACTTAACCAACGAATTGCCGATAATGCTGTCCTCGTGATCGTGACGAGCACGCCTTACCGGCTTGATGAAGCGAAGGCAGTCTTGCAGACCTGTGGCCCAGAGAGTTTAGAACGGTTTAAAGGCCATCATTAAGTCAAGCGTCGGAATGCTCCTACACGCTGATTTCGTACAGAGAGAAGCGACCATCGACAGACCACAAAAAATGGAAGAGAACGCCGATGTCTGAAACGAATGAATCTGCGAGAGACTTGCAGGACGGACTGAACGATGTCTTCGATAGGATTCGAGGGACGTTGAAGAAGTTCAAAATACGTTCCTTGTTGATGCTCATCACGGTGTTTGCGCTGCTTGTGACGTTCTGGACAGGCTGGTTTACCGTGCAACCCGAAGAGACTGGCATCGTTCAGCGTTTTGGGAAAGTGACAGACGCCGCCAAGCCGGGCCTGCATTTCAAAATTCCATTCGGCGTTGAAACCGTTCGTCTGGTGCCGACCGCCCGCGTACTCAAAGAAGAGTTCGGCTTCAGAACCCTGGCCAGCGTGCCTGGGCAGAAAACGCAATACAATCCAGGTGATGAGTACACGGATGAGTCGTTGATGTTGACCGGCGATCTTAATGTGATCGACGTCCAATGGATCATTCAGTATCGTATCGAAGACCCGATCCAATACTTGTTCAAAGTCCGCGATACGCCAAAAACGATCCGCGACACCACCGAAGCGGTCATGCGCCGAGCCGTCGGCAACCGACTTGGCAGCGAAGTGTTGACAACTGGACGGGTCGCGGTATCCGCCGAAGCAAAAGCCGAAATCCAAAAGATATTGTCTGCCTACGAGATCGGTGTGCGATTGGTGACCGTGGAACTTCAGGATGTCACTCCGCCGGACACGGTGAAGCCAGCGTTCAACGAAGTCAATGAATCGCGTCAAGACAAAGAACAGACCATCAATGTGGCACAAGAGCAGGCCAATCGAGAGATTCCAAAGGCTCGTGGCGTGGCGACGCAAAGTATCAGCGAAGCCGAGGGCTACGCTCTCGAACGCGTGAATCGTGCAAAAGGAGAATCCGCCCGTTTTGTGTCGATCCACACCGAGTATGACCGAGCGCCGCAGGTCACGCGCCGACGTCTTTATCTGGAAGCCATGACCGGCCTGTTAGCTGGGATGAATGGTCTCTACATCGTCGATGAAGATCAGCAAGCGATGGTTCCCTGGCTGTCGGTGGATTCCAATGCAAAACCAGCAATCGAAGGCAACATCCAACCATGAAACGTTATCTAAAAATTGCATTCCTCGTCATCGTCGGGGCACTCACGCTCGGACTGTACAGTTCGCTCTACACGTTAGAAGAAGGCTCGCAAGCCGTTGTCGTCCAGTTCGGTCGGCCGGTCGGGGAAACCGTCACCGAAGCGGGCCTGCACATGAAGCTACCCTTTGTGCAAAAGGTTTTGCGGTTTGAAAAGCGACTGCTTTTCTGGGATGGGGATCCCAATCAAATTCCAACCAAGGGCCGCGAGTTCATCTGGGTGGATACGACGGCGCGTTGGCGAATTTCCGATGCAAAACGATTCCTTGAGAACGTCGCCAGCGAAGAAGGTGCTCAGTCCCGTCTCAACGATATCCTGGACTCCGTAGTCCGCGATCAGGTGTCGAGCAGCGAACTGGTGGAACTTGTCCGCAGTGCATCGTGGACCATTCCCGATGAAGAACTGCTCAAAGATGTTCCCAAAGAGCAGGAAGAGGAGTTAAAGCGGGAAATCGCCCGTGGCCGGGAGGAGATCACTCGCACGATCCTGGCGGAGGGCAGAAGATCATTCCTCAATATGGCATCGAGCTGGTCGATGTGCGAATCAAACGTCTCGACTACGTCGAAAGCGTCCGCGAGAAAGTCTACGAGCGGATGATCTCCGAACGCAAACGCATCGCCGCGCAGTTCCGCTCGGAAGGAGAAGGCCTGAGCGCAGAGATTCTCGGAACGATGGAAAAGGAGCTGAGTGAAATCCGCTCCACCGCATACCGCAAGGTGCAAGAGATTCAAGGGACGGCCGACGCGGATGCAACGCAAATCTATGGTTGTGCTTACAATCGCGATCCAGAATTCTACGCCTTCCTTCGTACGCTTGAGAGTTACAAAGAGAGCACGAATCCGAACTCGGTCATGCTCCTGACGACACAAAGCGATTTCTACAGTTACATCAAGAGTGCGACAGCACCAACGACCGAACAGCCAACACCGACACCGGATGATTCCGTTCCGATGCTGTCCAAGGCATTGCCATGAATCGGAAACAGAGGAACGCCACCCGACTCCTGGCGATTGAGGCTGCCATCTGTGTGATAGATGTTCTCCGCGCAAGGCGAATTGGATGAGACAATCGCTGAGGTGGCTTTGGCAAAGAGGAATCCTATCGACATTTCTGGCTGGGCTCTTTGCGTTGCTACCGATCGTCATCACCATCGGCATCATGGCATGGGCTGGCGGCTTGCTGAAGGAATGGCTTGGTCCGGACAGTTTCGTTGGGCAGGCACTGTCTGGGCTCGGACTTCGGTTTGTCACCAACCCGACCGTAGCGTCTATCCTTGCTTGGGTTGCCGTCGTGCTGACGATTTGGATGTTGGGCGCGCTGCTCAAATCGGTCGGGAAGAAACGGATCGAAAAAGCGTTCGACGCGGTGATCGATCGGATTCCGCTGGTCAACATGCTCTACAAGCCGGTGGCCCAGGTCGTTGAAATGCTTCATCGCGATCCGAAGGACAACTTGCAAGGCATGACGGTTGTCTATTGTGCTTTCGGGAAAGAAGGGGGCACAGGCATTCTCGGACTACTCGTCTCCGATCAGCAGTTCAGCTTCAACGGCCAGTCATGCAAGGTCGTCTACGTACCAACTTCGCCAGTGCCCATGTCCGGTGCCGTGATCTTCGCCGCCGCCGATTCGGTGCAGCAGGTCGATATGAAGGTCGACGATCTGATGAAAATCTATTTCTCCATCGGAGCGTTGTCCTCGAAGGTCATTCCAGGCAAATACATGGTGCCTCAAGACGAAGTCAATCCTGCCGCAGAATCGGCCACCGAGCTGGATCGTTAGGTCAGACGGTTGGAGTTTCGTCGACCTACAGATTTTGGGAACACGGCTACGGCAAGGTTTGAAGGAACATTTTTCGCACAGTTCAAGCTGAGGTTGCCCGTATTCGCGCAGTTTCGCGCACACAATCCCAAGTCAAACCGGCCTGGCACAACATGTGCATTGCAAGTCGGTAGCCGAAGTCGTCAAAGCTTCCTCATCATAACGAAGGACGAACCATGGACTTACTTGCCTACACATTCCAATCCAGCCATGGCATCCTCGGCATGATCGTGCTTGTGTTGGACGTCATTGCCATCGTCAGTTTGCTAATGGGGCGCAGCAGCGTCGGTCACAGACTGCTTTGGATTCTGCTGGTCTTGTTTCTGCCATTCATCGGCATGTTGCTCTACTTCCTGTTCGGCCGCAGCGCTTCCGACGCCTAACGCCGGAGTCGCGAAAATCACAAATACGCACTTCTGAACGCGATGCAGGCGACCACAATGACTAAGGAATCTCCGCAAGCTGCGCCCGCGACGCTCAAGTATTTGTGCCCGATGTGTCCTGGCGTCGTGTCGAATGAGCCCGGCGATTGTCCGAATTGCGGCATGGCTCTGGAGCGGAATCCCGCTTGGAAACCGGCACAGAGCAAGAATATCTACACGTGCCCGATGCACCCGGAAGTGCAACAGGATCATCCAGGTGATTGCCCCAAGTGCGGCATGACGCTTGAGCCAAAACAAGCGACTGCTGGCTCGGATGACGAGGAGAACGCCGAACTACGTAACATGACAACGCGATTCTGGATCGGCGCGGTGTTGACGCTACCAGTATTTGTTCTGGCAATGGCACACATGATCCCGGTGCTGGGTGCGCAGTCGTGGGTCAATGGCCACGTCTCGCGCTGGTTGCAATTTGCGCTGACCACACCCGTGGTCTGTTGGGCGGGCTGGCCGTTTTTCAAACGCGGCTGGCGATCCGTCGTCACACTTCACTTAAACATGTTCACGCTGATCGCTATTGGCGTCGGTGCGGCGTTCGCATTCAGCGCCGTAGCGATGTTTTTCCCCAACTTGTTTCCGGACACGATGCGGCATGAGGGTAAAGTCGGCATCTATTTTGAAGCCGCCGCGATGGTCACGGTGCTGGTGCTATTGGGTCAAGTTCTCGAGCTTCGAGCGCGTAGTCGCACGGGCAGTGCGATCAAAGCGTTGCTGAACCTTGCCCCGCCCACCGCGAGACAAGTCGCCGAGGGTGGCGACAATGAAGTTCCGCTCGATCAGGTCAGAGTCGGCGACTGGTTGCGAGTCGTGCCTGGCGACAAAGTGCCCGTGGATGGCGAAGTCGTCGAAGGTCATTCCAGCGTAGAGGAGTCGATGGTCACCGGCGAGCCGCTCCCAGTCGAAAAGACGCTCGGCGACAAAGTCACCGGCGGCACCGTCAATGGGACCGGCAGTTTCGTCATGCGTGCCGAGCGGGTCGGCAACGATACATTGCTCGGACAAATCGTCAACATGGTGGCCGAAGCCCAGGGCAGCCGCGCGCCGATTCAAGGTCTCGCCGACAAGGTGGCGAGCATCTTCGTGCCAGCGGTACTGGCTGTTTCAGTGCTCTCCTTCATCGTTTGGCTGTGGATTGGTCCCGAGCCCCGCCTTGCGTACGCCATCGTCAATGCCGTCGCGGTGTTGATTATCGCCTGTCCGTGCGCACTGGGTCTGGCGACGCCCATGTCGATCATGGTCGGTGTCGGGCGCGGCGCACAGGAAGGCGTGCTTGTGAAAAACGCCGAGGCGCTCGAACAGTTGGAAAAGGTCACGACTTTGGTCGTGGACAAGACGGGCACGCTCACCGAAGGCAAGCCGAAGCTGATGGACATCCTGCCAGTCGATGGATTCGATGCGAAGGAGTTGTTGCGCCTCGCCGCCTCACTGGAACAGAACAGCGAACACCCGCTGGCCGCCGCGATTGTCCAGGGCGCGAAGGAGCAGAACTTCGCTGTTGATGAGGTGAAAGACTTTCGTTCGGTGACGGCGGGCGGAGTCGCCGGCACCGTTGCCGATCATACCGTTCTGGTCGGCAAACCGGACTTCCTGCGAAGTGAAAATGTCACCGGCCTGGAATCGCTGGAAGCCACAGCCACGAAACTACAAGACGATGGCAAGACCGCGATGTTCGTCGCCATCGACGGCAAACCGGCAGGGATACTCGCCGTCGCCGACCCAATCAAAGCTACGACCGCCGAAGCGATCAAAGAACTCCACGCACTCGGCTTGGAAATCGTCATGCTCACCGGCGACAACCGCCGTACTGCAGCCGCCGTGGTCAAGCAACTTGGCCTCGATGCGGTGGAAGCGGAAATCGACCCCGCCGGAAAAGTGGCTCACGTCAAGAAACTACGCGCGGCGGGCAAACTTGTCGCGATGGCCGGCGACGGCATCAACGACGCGCCGGCGCTCAGCGAAGCGGAAGTCGGCATTGCCATGGGCACCGGAACCGACGTGGCGATGCAAAGCGCTGGCATCACGCTCGTCAAAGGCGACCTCCGCGGCATTGCCAAAGCCATTCACCTGAGTCGCGCCACGATGTGGAACATTCGACAGAACCTATTCTTCGCTTTTCTTTACAACGCTTTGGGCATTCCGGTCGCGGCAGGAGTTCTTTACCCGTTCTTCGGATTGCTACTCAGCCCGATCATTGCCGGAGCCGCGATGAGTCTGAGTTCAGTCTCGGTCATCAGCAACGCTCTAAGGCTGCGGAAAGTGAAACTGTGAATACAAACACAACGACCCTCACGCCCGAATTACTTGACAAGCTGGACGCCTATTGGCGGGCCGCTAACTATCTGTACGTCGGGCAGATCTTTCTGTGCGACAATCCGAAACCGGAAATGGGAGCCGCTCAATGAATAGGTTCAGGCAGTTCTGGAGCAATCTGCGGTCGAGCTTCTGGTTTATGCCTTCGCTGATTGTCGTGGCCAGCATCGCCCTCGCGGCAGTTTTAATCGAGGCAGACTCCGCCGTGAGCGACCGATGGCTGGCGCAGTGGCCGCGTCTGTTTGGGGCCGGGGCGGAAGAGCGCACGAGGGATGATGTCCACCATTGCCGGCTCCATGATGACCGTGGTGGGCGTGACATTCTCGATGGTCTTGATGGTATTGGCGATGGCTTCGAGCCAATACACCTCACGCATCCTGCGAAATTTCATTCGCAGCCGTGTCACGCAGGTCGTGCTGGGGATCTTTGCCGGCATTTTCACTTATTGCCTGATCGTGTTGCGCACGATTCGCAGCGGCGATGAAGGCGCATTTGTTCCCAACCTGGCGGTTTCCTTCGGCTTCGTTCTCGCACTCGGCGGTGTCGGCGCCCTGATCTTCTTCATTCATCACATCGCCTCTTCGATTCAGGCTTCCAGCATTATCGCGTCGGTCGCAGAGGAAACGATCGCTGCCGTCGACCGATTGTTTCCGGTCAATCTCGGACAAGGACCGGGCGACGACGATGATGAGCAACCACTCACGCCCGCCGTCCGAGCGGAAGTGGCGAGCTGTCATGGCCGAGCGAGAGTGGCTATATCCAAGAGTGTGGATAACGAAGCGCTCGTTCGCTTGGCGCGGGACAGGAATACCATCGTGTGGATGGATCACGGCATCGGCGAGTTCGTTGTCCAGAATACCACGCTGGCCTCATTGGCTCTGGAAGAGCCGCCGGACGAAGCGACGATCGACGCCCTCCAGGCGACGTTCAGCATCAGCCGCCACCGCATGGTGGATCAGGACGCGGCATTCGGTATCAGGCAGATCGTAGATATCGCGTTGAAAGCACTCTCTCCCGGCATCAACGACACAACGACCGCCATCATGTGCGTCGATTATTTGACCTCGATTATGGCGCGAATAGCTCAGCGGCAAATCCCCTCATCACACCGCTACGAGGAAGGGGAACTGCGAGTGATCGCAAAAGGCCCGAGTTTTGAAAGTTTGCTGGCTGAATCTTTCGATCAAATTCGCAGCAATGCCAAAGGCGACGTCGCCATCATGTCGCGGATCCTCGGCGCCTTCCAAACCCTTGCCAGTTTGACGTCCAACGCTAGCCGGCGACTCGCGATTGGTGAACAAGTGCAATGGATCGCCGAGTTGGCCGAATGTTCCCTCGAGTCCGCGCATGACCGCGCGAGGATCGACACACGACTGGAGGGTGTGCGCAAAGCGCTCGAAGCCGAACCTGCTTCGGGTGCGGGGCAGGACTACAAGCTGACCGAAAGTGCGATCCAGCGTTGGGACAATGAAGGTGGACACACTCGTTCCCCATTTCAAGATGCGGGGAAGAAGGAGCTAATTGTATTCGACCTGGACGGCACACTCACTCAGAGCAAGTCTTCCTTGGATACCGAGATGGCGGGACTACTCACTTCGCTTCTGTGCATTGTGCAGGTCGCGGTGATTTCTGGTGGTGCATGGCCACAATTTGAAAAGCAAGTGCTTGCCAAACTGCCTCGTCATGCACAACTACAACGTCTGTCGATTTTGCCAACTTGTGGGACGAAGTTCTATCAGTTCGCCGCCGACTGGAAGTCTATCTACTCCGATGACTTTGACGCGACAGAGAAAGCACAGATCACCAGTGCCATCACGCAGGCACTCAATTCGACCAATACACATGTTGCGAAAACCTGGGGCGAACAAATCGAAGACCGCGGTAGCCAGTTCACGTTTTCTGGGTTAGGCCAGCAGGCTCCCATAGAAGAAAAAGAAAAGTGGGACCCGGACTTCTCGAAGCGAAAGAACATCAAAGCGGCACTTGAAGAGCTGATTCCCAACTTCTCGGTCAACCTTGGTGGCACAACGTCGATTGATATCACCAAGCCCGGCATCGACAAGGGATACGGGATTAGAAAACTGCGAGACACACTGGGCGTCGCGATACGCGATATGATCTTCATTGGCGACGCGATCTTTCCGGGTGGCAATGACTACCCGGCCAAACAGGCTGGAGCGCTTTCGATCTGTGTGCGGGACCCGGAAGAAACCAAACATGTAGTCCAAGCGATCATCGCGTGCCTGAGTGAATCGCAAACGACCACAGCGGAAAGAACCTCATGAGCGACTTTCAATTGAAACGTCTTGGCCTACTGATGGAACCCGAGCCTGGCAATCCGAACGAGGTGGGGGGCGTTCTGAACCCGGCTGCGGTGCGCGGGCCGGATGGGGAGCTGTATCTGTTTCCGCGTTTGGTCGGGAAGGACAATTTCTCACGCATCGGCATTGCCCGCGTGCGTTTTAACGAAGCCGGCGATCCCTGCGGCGTCGAACGATTGGGCGTTGCGCTGAAACCTGAAGCGGATTACGAGCTGCAGGAAGATGGTCGCGGTGGATGCGAAGACGCACGTGTCACCTACGTTGAACGCTTCGATCGCTATTTGATGACCTACACTGCGCTCTCCAGGAGCGGTCCTCGAATTGCACTGGCAGTCTCAGAAGATTTGTTTCAGTGGAAGCGTCTTGGTCTTGCCACCTTTGAGCCGTTTCGCGGTACGGACTTCGTCGGTGTCGCCAACAAGGACGCGAGTCTGTTTCCAGTCGCGATACCGAACCACCGAGGCAAACTGCAACTTGCGATGATTCATCGTCCGCTGTTTCCGGGATCGCTGCCGGAGGAAACGGATTGCGATGAATGCGTCCCGGATGGTCGATCTCGATCACGAAAGCATCTGGATTTCGTATTGCCCGATGGAGTTGGACGGCCTTGAGCCGAAGCATCTGGGCCTGTTCAATTCCCACCACCGTTTGGCTACGCCCGTCGAGCCGTGGGAAGCGCTCAAGATCGGCGGGGGCACTCCGCCCGTGATGACGCGGCACGGATGGATGATGCTGTATCACGGCGTGCACAGGACCGACGCGGTAGGCGGAACAGGAAAACACCTCTGTTATTCCGCCGGTGTTATGATCCTGTCGAAGGAACATCCGCGGACGATTCTCTATCGCTCGCCGGCTCCCTTGTTAACTCCCATTCTTCCGCAGGAACGTGATGGCGTTGTCGAGAACGTGGTGTTTCCTACGGGCATCGACTGCCGCACTGACATCGGCCAGCCGGATCGCTTCGACATCTATTACGGGATGGCCGACAGCCGAATCGGAGTGGCGAGCATGACGGTTCCGCAGCGACTTCCCACTACAGAGTTGCCGAGAGTCGATGCTCCGAACGCGATTGTGCCCGTCGTGCCTCTACCAGCAGAGGCAACGGCATGACAACCAAGAATCCCAAGAGCGTAAACCACGGCGTGGTCGCTTCCGTTCGCGGAAGTGTTGTCGATATCCAATTCGATGATCGTTTGCCGCCGATCCATTCTGTTCTGCGAGCGGGGACTGAAGAGGAGATCGTTATCGAAGTGCTGGCGCAGCGGGATGCACATCATGTTCGCGGCATCGCGTTGACGCCGACACAGGGCTTGGCTCGTGGCATGGTGGTGACAGATACGGGAGGCCCGTTGAAAGCACCGGTCGGCAAAGGAATTCTGTCACGGATGTTCGATGTGTTTGGCAATGCCATTGATCGCGAAGAGCAGCCTGAAGACGTTCAATGGCGCAGCGTTCATCGTGCTCCACCGCCTTTGGCTCGCCGCAGCACCAAGTCGGAAATCTTCGAGACCGGCATCAAAGTCATTGACGTTCTGACGCCGCTCGAACGTGGCGGCAAGACGGGACTCTTCGGCGGAGCCGGGGTGGGTAAGACGGTGCTGCTGACCGAGATGATCCACAACATGATCGGTCACCAGGAGGGCGTCAGCATTTTCTGCGGCATTGGCGAACGCTGTCGCGAAGGCGAAGAGCTTTATCGCGAAATGAAGGATGCTGGAGTGCTTCCGAACATGACGATGGTGTTCGGTCAGATGAATGAACCGCCAGGCAGCCGGTTCCGAGTCGGCCACGCGGCGCTGACGATGGCTGAGTACTTCCGCGACGACGAACATCGCGATGTCTTGCTCTTGATCGACAACATCTTTCGCTTCATTCAGGCCGGAATGGAGATATCTGGCCTGATGGGACAAATGCCGTCGCGGCTGGGCTATCAACCGACGATGGGCACCGAATTGTCGGGGCTTGAGGAACGTATCGCTAACACAGACACCGGCGCCATTACGTCGATACAGGCTGTGTATGTGCCGGCGGATGATTTCACCGACCCGGCGGCTGTGCATACGTTTTCGCACTTGTCGGCATCGATCGTCTTGTCCCGCAAACGTGCGAGCGAAGGACTCTTTCCGGCCATCGATCCGCTACAATCCAATTCAAAAATGGCAACGCCGGGCATCGTCGGCGAACGACATTATCGATTGGCTCAGGAGATTCGCCACACGCTGGCTCAGTTCGCGGAACTGAAAGACATCATCGCCATGCTGGGGCTCGAACAGCTTTCGCCCGAAGACCGCAACGTCGTCGCGCGTGCTCGGCGATTGGAACGATTCTTGACCCAGCCGTTTTTTACGACCGAACAGTTCACCGGCACCAAGGGAAAACTTGTCAGCCTGGACGATGCGTTGGACGGCTGTGAAAGAATTTTGCGAGATGAGTTCAAGGACTTTTCCGAGAGTTCGCTCTACATGATTGGAGTGATCGACGAAGCGAAGAAGAAAGCATGAATCGAAGCGGCGGTTCGGATCGTCCACTTTCACCCTCTCTCTGGGAGGGTCGGACGCGGTAGCGGCCGGGGAGGGCTTGCGTATATTGACGATGAAATTGCAGACCAGACTGAAAAGCCCTCCCCGCTCGTTCCTCGCGACCCTCCCGGAGGGAGGGTGATATCGATTTGGCACATCAACCTATCCAACGAAATTACAACCATGCATCCATCACTCATGAACCTCAAAGTCCTGTTGCCGTTTCGGGTCTTCGATCAGAAAACAGCCGTGTTGCGGATTGTCGCCGAGTCGTGTGAGGGTTCATTTGGGCTGTTGCCGCAGCGACTCGATTGCGTCGCCTCGTTGGTGCCGGGGATTCTGGTTTATGAAACGGACGCCGATGGTGAAGTTTTTGTCGCGGTCGATGAAGGTGTCCTGGTCAAGACGGGCTATGACGTGCTGATCTCTGTTCGTCAAGCAATAGGCGGCACAGACCTTGCACGGCTTCGTCATTCGGTGGAACAGGAATTTCTGACATTGAATGAATCCGAACGCAACGTGCGGTCGGTGATGGCGAAACTGGAGACAGGTTTCATCCACCGATTCGCAGGGTTTCAGCATGACCGATGAAACTGATGAACCTCAACCGCCGAAATCGAATTCCCCACTTGCGCAGCGGATTGATGCGAAGGCGAAACGCATGCTAAAAGCCAGAAGGCACAACGCACCGAACGTCTGGTTTGGCCTGGGAATGATTGGACTGATCGGTTGGTCCGTGACTGTGCCAACCCTGGTGGGGGCAGCCATTGGGATCTGGCTGGACAAATACTATCCGGGCAGCCACTCATGGACGCTGGCTTTACTGGTTACCGGACTCGCCATTGGCTGCCTGAATGCGTGGCACTGGGTCGCCAAAGAGGATGCCGCCATGCATGACGATCAGGAGAACGATGATGAATGAAACTCATGTTATTGCTATTGGCCGCGGTCGCCGGCGGCCTGATTGGAATGATTTTTTTCGGGGGCCTGTGGTGGACCGTGCACAAGGGCATGACGTCTCGCCACGCCGCGCTATGGTTCACGGGAAGCCTGATATTGCGAGTGGGCGTTGCGCTGGCAGGTTTCTACTTCATCGGCCGTAACGACTGGCAAATGATGTTGGCATGTCTGTTCGGGTTCGTCGTCGCGCGAGTCGTGGTGATGCGTCTGACTGGTTCGCGAATCCAGCATCCTGATTCGTCCTCAACGGAGGTTCATCATGCACCTTAGTCCGGACGAAGTCATCTTTTGGCAGTATGGAGTCGTCAAACTCAACGCCACGATTGTCTACACCTGGGGGATCATGCTGTTGCTAGCCATCGGATCGAAGTTGATCACGCGGAATCTTTCCACGAGTCATACGCGGTCACGTTGGCAGAACTTTCTGGAGATCATCGTGACGACGATCGAAACGCAGATCGAAGAAGTCGGCATCGCCAAACCAAGAACCTATTTGGGATTCCTGGGGACTTTGTTTCTGTTTGTTGCCGCCGCAAGTCTCTGCACCATTGTTCCTGGCTATGAACCGCCAACCGGATCGCTTTCCACAACGGCAGCTCTCGCCCTATGCGTGTTTGTGGCGATTCCAATGTTTGGCATTGAAGAACGTGGCTTGCGCGGCTACCTGAAATCCTACATCGAACCGACGATCATCATGCTGCCGTTCAACATCATCAGCGAAGTGTCTCGCACGCTGGCTCTGGCCGTGCGACTGTTCGGCAACATGATGAGCGGTGCGATGATCATCGGAATTCTTCTGAGCATCACGCCGTTCATTTTTCCCGTCGTGATGACCTTGCTGGGTTTACTGACCGGAATGGTGCAGGCCTACATTTTCAGCATCCTCGCCGCCGTCTACATCGCGGCGGCCACACAAACGAGGAAACGCAAACAAGATGTCGAGGACAAGATCAACGAACAGGCTACTGCAACTTCGTGATGCAGCACACTCACCCACAAAGCTCAATAAGGGACAACTCATGGACAGTATCGCTATTATCGGGATGGTATCGATCATCTGTGCCGCATTCGCAACCAGCATCGGTTGCATGATGCCGGCACTTGCGGAAGGAAAGGCGGTAGCAACAGCGCTGACGTCGCTGGCACAGCAGCCGGATGCCTCGGCAACCATTACGCGGACTCTGTTTGTTGGCCTGGCAATGATCGAATCTACGGCGATCTACTGTTTCGTCGTGTCGATGATTCTGATCTTTGCCAATCCGTTTTGGAACCACTTCATCGCTCAGTCGGTAGGAAACTAAACCGATGCTGATCGACTGGTTCACTGTCGCTGCGCAAGCCGTCAACTTCCTCATTCTGGTGTGGCTGCTGAAGCGATTTCTCTACAAGCCGATCCTGGATGCCATTGATGCGAGGGAGAAGCGAATCGCTACAGAACTTGCAGATGCCGACGCAAAACGTGCCGAGGCAAGCCGGGAACGTGAGGAATTTCAGGAGAAGAACGAAACGTTCGATCAACAGCGCCAGGCAATGCTGACCAAAGCGGCCGATGAGGCAAATAGCGAGCGCCAGCGATTGATAGCAGACGCCAAGAAAGTGGCTGAAACTCTGCGAGCCAATCGCGAAGATGCGCTCCAGCGAGAACACGTTGCACTGAACGAAGAGGTCACTCGCCGGACTCAGGCGGAAGTCTTTGCCATTGCTCGAAAGGCTTTAACGGACCTGGCCAATCTCAACCTTGAAGAACAAATGACAGACGTGTTCACCAGACGACTGCAGGCACTAGACGACGATGCGAAAGCAGACTTTGCAGGACCATCGGACTCGCAAGACAACGCGATGATTGTACGCAGTGCGTTTGATTTACCCACGGCTCTGCGAGCCAACCTCCAGGACGCGATCAATCGGGCATTCTCGACGGAAGTAGAACTGAAGTTTGAGACGGTTCCTGACGTGATCAGCGGCATTGAACTGACATCCAGCGGGCGGAAGATTTCGTGGAGCATTGCGGAGTATTTGTCGTCGATGGAACAACGCATTGGTGAGCTGCTTCAGGCGCAATCTAAGCCTGTACCAGAATCCGAACCCCAGCCCCGGAAAAAGACTGGATGAACGCGGCACCAAACAGCCTGCTGAACAGCTTTGACGACGCGTTCGCCGACCTCCGTCAGACGCGAGAAAGCTTTGCGCCTCAATTGTTGGCACACGAGGTCGGTAGAATTGCAGCGGTCTCTACCGGGATCGCTCGGGTTTCTGGTCTGCCGGGAGTGGGCTCTGACGAATTGGTTAAGTTCCCTGGTGATGTATTTGGCATCGCCTTCAACGTGGACGAGACCGAGATCGGAGTCGTCCTGCTTGGCGATTACGCGCACCTGCACGCCGGCGATGAAGTGCAACGCACTGGCCGAGTCATGGACGTTGGGGTTGGGGGTCAACTGCTGGGACGCGTCGTTGATCCATTGGGCCGACCACTTGACGATCGAGGCCCCGTGGCCACTCGCCAGCGACTTCCCATCGAACGCCCGTCCGCAGCAATCATGGATCGCGCGCCCGTCAACGTGCCTTTGCAAACTGGGTTGAAAGTCGTTGATGCGATGATACCGATTGGCCGCGGTCAACGAGAGCTGATTCTTGGCGACCGCCAAACCGGCAAGACGACGATCGCGATCGACACCATTCTGAATCAACGGGGCAAGGATGTCGTGTGTGTCTACTGCGCGATCGGCCAGCGCGCATCCGGCGTTGCCAAAGTCGTCGCAGCCTTGCGTGAAAATGGTGCGATGGAATATACGGTGGTCGTCGTCACCGAAGGCGATGATGCGCCCGGTTTGGCCTATATCGCTCCGTACGCAGCGACCAGCATCGCCGAATACTTTATGGAAGAAGGCCGCGATGTTCTAATTGTTTATGACGACCTGACACAACATGCTCGATCCTACCGAGAACTGTCACTGTTGCTGCGTCGGCCGCCAGGACGTGAAGCCTTTCCGGGTGATATTTTCTACATCCATTCACGACTACTGGAACGTTCCACCCACCTGCGAGCAGAACTTGGCGGCGGTTCACTGACAGCGTTGCCGATCATCGAAACTGAGGCTCAGAACATGTCGGCCTACATTCCGACAAATCTGATTTCCATCACGGACGGGCAAATTTATCTGTCGCCATCGTTGTTCGAGCTAGGCGTTCTGCCGGCTGTTGATGTGGGCAAATCAGTTTCCCGCGTCGGTGGCAAAGCCCAAAACGCAGCCTATCGAGCAGTCGCCGGTGATCTGAAACTCGGCTACGCACAGTTCGAGGAATTGGAAAGCTTTGCCCGCTTCGGTGCCCGTTTGGATGAGCCGACACTGAAGATTATCGAACACGGCCGACGGATTCGAGCATGCTTGAAGCAACCAGAACTGTCTCCGGTATCAGTCGCGGCGCAGATTGCAGTGCTGCTGGGGCTGGCCGCTAAGCTCTTCGATACCATTCCGCTAGACAAAGTCGCATTAGCTGAACACGCTCTTACCGACGCTGCGGCAGAGTTGCCCCAGGACCTGCGTGCTCGATTCGAGACTGCGGATTCACTCAGCGACGATGATCGCAACACCGTGATCGAAGTCGCCCGCGAGGCGCTCGAACCATTTCAAGTCCCATCATCGACAGGGCCGAATCCATGAGCGACACCATCGCGGGGCTACGCCGAACGATCGACAGTGCGGGAGACCTGCAATCTGTTGTGAAGACGATGAAGGCAATGGCAGCTTCCAGCATTGGGCAATATGAACAATCCGTACGATCGCTGGGCGACTACGCCCGAACGGTCGAGCTGGGATTGGGCGCGTGCTTTCGAGCAGCCGAGCCGGGAGCCCCATCAATGTCGGCGGGAAGCCTGCCGTCAACAAAATCAGACCCGCGACTGATCACTGCGGTTGTGTTTGGTTCCGATCAAGGATTGGTCGGCCAGTTCAACGAAGTCGTCGTGGAGTACGCAAGTCAAGCTCTTGCCGAGATGCGAGGTACACCCAAAGTCTGGGCTGTCGGCGAGCGTGCTCATTCGCGACTGGCGGATACCGGCTTGCCAGTGATCGGGCTTTTCAATGTGCCAAGTTCCGTCAAAGCGATTACGCCATTGATCGGCGAGATCCTCGTTTCTGCGGAAGAACTTCGCAGTCGAGGCGATGACGTCGAGTTGCACTTGTTTTATAACCGCCCCATGTCCGCCGTGGTTTACGAACCGGTCCACCAGCAACTATTGCCTCTCGATGAAAGCTGGCAGCGTCGGCTGGCGGCAACTCCCTGGCCGACCCATCGTCCGCCGGAAGTCATGGGCAGCCGCACAGCGACACTGCGAACACTGATTCGCGAGTACTTGTTCGTTTCACTCTTTCGAGCCTGCGCGGAATCACTTGCCAGCGAGAATGCCAGCCGACTGTCCGCGATGCAACGAGCAGAAAAGAACATCGAGGAATTGCTCGAAGACCTCAACGGCAAATTCCACCGCCTCCGTCAAAGCAGCATCGACGAAGAGCTGTTCGATGTCGTTTCTGGCTTTGAAGCGTTGTCGTAAGACTCGCTTTCCTAAGTCATTCATCTTGGCTTTCCGTTTCCACGTGCGAAGCAGTCGCGAAAGCAGTTGCTCATTGACGGGCAAGACGATCTTGCCTGCGCCGAGGTCGATTAGTTCCTGAATCACATCGTTAGAGAATTTTGGCAAACGCTGTATGGACGATCGCACTCGCTTCGCTGATGGCCTGATCCAAGTGGTGCTCGTCTTTGAACGACTCGGCGTAGATCTTGTAGATATTCTCAGTCCCTGATGGCCTGGCTGCAAACCAGCCGTGCGCGGCAATGACCTTGATTCCACCCCAGGACGCCCCATTGCCAGGTGCAGTGGTGAGCTTTTGTGAAAACAGAGTCGTATTTTTCGCTACCTAAACCAGCCATTGCGATAGAAGCCCCACAACATTGCTACTGCCAGCGTCACCATCCCTGCGAGCACGCTAAAGTAGCCGAACTGCCACTCGATCACTGGCATGTTGTGGAAATTCATGCCGTAGATACCTGTGATAAGAGTCAGTGGAATGAAGATCGTCGAGACGATTGTTAGCAAGCGCAGACGATCGTTGGTTCGAGTCTGCAATTTCAGGTGGTAGTCCTGATGGATTGCATTCAGGTGGGCAAGTTGCCTCGCTACAGAACGGCCGGCGTGTTCCAGGTGCGAACACGCATCACGGAAGTAGTCTTGCAGACTCTCAATGTTGAATGACTCGGACTCGATCGTTTGCAGAGCGCCGACACAGTAGAGCTGGTCCTCAAAAGTGGCGGCAAGTCGAGTAAGCTTCCGCTTGAGCGGCAGCACCTGTTCGATCATGGCATCGGAGTCTTGTTCTTCAAGTAGCTCATCCAGCTGGTCAACCGTGTCACGAGTGCGCAGCGTGAACGCCATGTCCTCGTCAATGAGATGGTCGAGGATTTGATACAGAATCGCAGAGGTACAGTTGCGATGAAATCGCATCCCTTGCGTGTACTGCTGCATGACTGTCTCCAACGCGTGAATCGTTTCCTCGTGAACGGTAATGATCTTGTTTGGCACGCAAACGACCCAGAGAAACGTACGATCCTTTGCGTCCCAACTCGATTGCGTCGGCAGACCGATAAAGAGTGACGTGCCATAGGCCACAAGTCTTGATGCTGGAGCCGGACCGAGGCAGGCTTCCATCGCCAGAGGATGTAGCGCTAGCTTTGACAGCAGCTTCGCAAGCGAGTCAGAATCTGTCCGCTCCAGGTCAATCCAACATGGCTGCTGTTGGTCCGCAGGAGTCGCAAGCACTTCGTCTAGCGAACACGCTTGCAGGCAACGCTCCTGATTAAGTAGATAGACAGATGGTTTCATCGTATGGTCTCGCTTGGATTCATGGGTAGCCGTACTCGTCAAGACTTTCGGTTCTCTGGGAGGACCCATCGAAGTCTTGACGGCTTCCGCTACGCCCCTTCCGCCAATGGAAGAACCGTTTTTGCGATCTCCACTGCAACAAAAAGATCGGTCGCATTCGTCCAATTGGACCTATCCGACCGATCTCGTGTCAATGGTTTGCCATTGCTTGATCATCGTGGGATCAATCAGTGACACCGTTGGTAGTGGACGCGGTCACGAGTCCCGTATGATAGGACTCGTAACCTCGTCCACTACCTTGATCTCGCTCTCACTACGTCTTCAACTTGTCGGCGAACGTATTGATCGCAACCTCGAGCGACTGCAAATCTGCCAAGCTTGTTGTGATCTTAGTGCATTGACTGGCTGACCATCTTGATGTTGTTATACAGCGTGGTGATCACCTTGGTGGTGTCGGCACCGTGTTGGAAGTGAGCCGAATCGGCAGCGTATTGCAGGTATCCGGCAGCCATTTCCAAAACACGACCTGCGTCTTGGGCTTTGTCCTTGCCCCACGCGCTCGCGATGTTATCTTGGGTGGCCAGAATACGACGAGAATCTCTTTTCAAGATGACGGCCCCCGGTTTCTCCGACGAGCAGCGTGAACGTGCGCTTCAACCCTTCTTCACGACGAAGAAGGGAACTGGACTCGGAATGCCGATCTGCAAACGCATCATTGACCAACACGGTGGCCAGATTGCAATCGAACCGAGCGGAAATGCGGGGGCGACGATCACAATCTCCTTGAAAACCAATGAGCTTAAATGCCAAAGCAAACGAGAACAGGTAGTTCACGGCGCTTGATCGGTCGTCATCGTCGCACGTGTGCGAACCAGCACACTGCCCAAATATGACCGCTCGGATTGCCTGTTCGCTGACTAGCACTGTCCGCTTTTGTTCTTGGTGCGATCGACGATCTTGTATGTCGATCCGGCGATCGTGGTGGGCGGCAGCGGTTCCCCTTTTACGACGGTCACTTCGTGTCCTTTGCGTCCACGTGGCCCGATCTCCTGATACTGCCCAGACGCTGGTGCCTTTTCGCCTGGCTTCAGTTCTGTTGTTTTACTTGACATTGTAGACTCCTTGCTGTTTTCGGAAGTAGCTGTTGCTAACGCGATGCCGCAATGCGTATGCCAAACCCATCTGCTACAAAGCAATTGGCAAGTCGAATGCAAGTCTTGTTCGACAAATTTCTCAATTCTGTGGTATTGGACGAGGTTACGAGTCCAGTGCATGCGCAGCACGTCCGAGACTCGTAACCTCGTCCACTGCGGCGAACCGAAAAATCGATTCTAGCTGGAATACAAGACATGCCGATCCGAAACCTGGACAAAATATTCGCCCCTAAGACCGTTGCTGTTATCGGTGCGAGCAAACGTTCGACGAGCGTTGGAAACACCGTTCTGAAGAATCTGATGGATGGTGGATTCGGCGGAACAGTCTATCCGGTAAACCCAAAGTACCCCGATATCAATGAGACGTCATGTTTCACGTCGGTCAGCGAGTTGCCCGAGGTCGTAGACCTTGCCGTCGTTTGCACTCCTGCTCCAACGGTACCCAATATCGTTCGCGAGTGCGGCGAAGCTGGTATTCTTGGCTTGGTGATTCTGTCGGCAGGATTCCGAGAAGCATCCAAGGCAGGTGAATCGCTAGAGGCCGAAGTTCGTGCCGCGGCGAAAGAGTTCGATGGGATGCGAATCGTCGGGCCTAACTGTCTCGGCATCATGGCTCCACACATTTCACTCAATGCCAGCTTCGCAAGTGACTCGCCACCAAAGGGTCGCGTTGCGTTCATTTCGCAGTCGGGCGCTTTGTGTACTGCAATTCTTGACTGGGCGATTCAAGAGCAGGTCGGCTTCTCGCATTTCGTCTCCGTTGGCAACATGATGGATGTGGGAATTGCTGATCTGATCGACTACTTTGCAACAGACGATCGAACCAAAGCGATCATCCTGTATGTCGAATCGATCAACGAAGCTCGCGAGTTCATGTCGGCAGCCCGCGCGTTCACGCGAACGAAGCCAATCATCGCCTATAAAGCGGGCCGGTTTGTCGAATCAGCAAAAGCCGCCGCGTCGCATACCGGTGCAATGGCGGGTGTTGATAGCGTGTATGAAGCCGCCTTTGCTCGGGCTGGAATCGTCCGTGTGTTTGAAGTCGATGACCTTTTCGACTGCGCCGAACTTCTGGCCCGACAAAAGACGCCGCCGGGACCGCGACTGGCAATCGTCACCAATGCCGGCGGGCCAGGTGTGATGGCGACCGACGCGCTGCTGGAACGTCAGGGGACACTGGCCGAATTGTCAGATGAAACCATCGGTGAACTCGGCAAGCATCTTCCCGCCGCGTGGTCCAAGGGCAATCCGGTAGACGTCTTGGGCGATGCACCGCCACAGCGATTCGCATCCGCACTGAAAATCGTGTTGGCAGATCCGGACGTCGGAGGAGTGTTGGTGGTCCTGTCGCCGCAGGCGATGACCGATCCAACGGGCGCCGCTAAAGCGGTGATCGACGCTGCGAAAGGCTCAAACAAACCGGTGTTAGCCGCGTGGATGGGAGGCGGAAAAGTCCGCGCGGGAATCGAAGTTCTCAACAACGCCGGGATACCAACCTATTCGTCTCCAGAGAAGGGCGTGCGAGCCTTCATGCACCTGGTAGCGTATGCGAAAAACCGCGAGGCACTTTACGAAACTCCACGGGAAGTGCCAATAGAATTCCCCCTTAATCGAGAAAAGCTGCGTGCAGTGTTCGACACAATTTTGAGTGAAGGTCGAGATGTTCTAAGTGAAACAACATCCAAAGCACTTTTGGAAGCGTACGAGATTCCTGTCACGCAGGCCTACGTTGCTCGGTCCGCCGAGGACGCGGTTCAGTATGCCGCTCGCGTTGGATATCCCGTCGCCCTGAAAATATTCTCGCCCGATATCACTCACAAGACAGACGTTGGCGGTGTCGAGCTGAACTTGGCAAACGCAGAGGCGGTAACGGACGCCTTCGTTCACATTCTCAGTCGGGCAAAACAACTTCGTCCAGAAGCGCAACTTGATGGCGTCACGGTGCAGCACATGTTGGTTGCTCCGGACGGACACGAACTGATCGTTGGCGCCAAACGTGATCCAATATTTGGCACAGTTTTGCTGGTCGGTGCCGGCGGGACGAACGCCGAACTATTCCATGATCGAGCACTTGAGCTACCGCCGCTAAGTGAGCGTCTGGCGCGGCGGATGTTGGAATCACTTCAGTCATGGCCGTTGCTGCAAAGTTATCGCGGTCGTCCGGGAGTCAATCTGGAACGATTGGTGGAAGTGTTGATGCGATTGTCCTATCTGGTCGCGGACTACCCCGAGATCATTGAACTAGACGTCAATCCGCTGTTGGCGACACCCGAGAATGCGATCGCTCTGGATGCTAGAATCGTGCTTGATCATGAAACGGTACTGCATCCGGTTCGCCCGTATTCTCACCTTGCAATTCGCCCCTATCCGGAGGAATTATCCAAGCCGGCCAAACTGGGAGATGGTACGCCGGTATTGCTGCGACCGATCAAACCGGAAGATGAACCGATGTGGCACGACCTACTGGGAAGTTGCTCGCCGAGGACCATCGGTTTGCGATTTCGATACATGTTTAGGCGCACGACCCATGAAATGGGAGCCAGGTTTTGCTTCAACGACTACGATCGCGAAATAGCCATCGTCGCAGAGATCGAGGAGGAGCATGGACGAAAACTGATCGGAGTTGGGCGTTTGGTCGCTGACGCGGATCATCGCCAAGCAGAGTTTGCGATTCTGGTCGGTGACCCCTGGCAAGGGATTGGACTTGGCTCAATTCTAATGAACTATTGCCTCGAAATTTGCGACCACTGGGGAATTCAATCCGTCGTTGCCGAGATGGCACCCGAGAACGATCGTATGATTCGCATGTTCGACCACCGCGGATTCGAGCTCGACCGAACCGTCTCCGACGATGTCGTGATCGCACGCAAGACGCTAGCGGTAAGCAAAGAGGCCGCTGCGATTGTGTCTAGCTAGAGTTGCTCACGCATCCTTGAGTCTGCCTTTCCAGGGCCCTAAAAATGCGTCTATGGAGCGGTCAATCCAGAACCTCTATTCTTTGTCCAGCAATTCTTCCAAGTGAATCGCAACGCAATCCGTCATCGCATCCGAGTTGTACCTACCTTCCAGCACGCTCACAAGTTTGCCGTCGGCATGTGCATTCGCCACGTCCAGTAAACAACGTGTGATGGTCCCGAAATCCTCACTTTCCAGCCCTAGCAGCGTGTTGATTTTAGCTCATTGACGTGTCGGGGTTGGCCGGCGATGTCACCCGGCAGTTGCGACTTCAATTTCGGAAACTCGGTTGAAATGTTTTTGGTAGACCGTCACGAACGCTTGCAGGCTTCTGTGTTGCTTCACCATGGCGAAATAGATAAAAAGAGCCCTCTGGGCGAGCACGTCGGCGTACCTTGGTTTGCCAGCGCCGATCAGTGAGCGCATGATCCTGCCAAGATTGAACGCCATCGCAGCTGACATGTATCGCTTGCGGACCTTCTCGATACTGCGAAGCCAGGTTCGACGCGCTCCTCCAGTATCACACAGATGAGCGAATGTTCTTTCAACACGTTCACTGCGAAGTCGCTGTAGACGACGACCTCTCAAGCCTCCAGTGTTGCGACGGTTGCGTCGATACGATGCCTCGCCCGCTTTGATTTATCGGTCCAAGTTCGATCACCCTTGCGGTCCGGCTCAGGGATGTAAGTGCGGACGTCCGACTCGTTTTGAAGTGCGTCAAGTGTTTGCTCGCCATGGTATCCTTTGTCCGCGACAACCTCTTTCACTTCGCGGCCAGTTTTCGCTTCACGGAGATTTGTCTTCGCCGTGTTGACGGTGTCCTCGATCGTCTTGGTGTCGCCGACATCGCCGTGGTAAACCTCGGCTGCCACGATGATTTCCGTTTCCAAGTCGACGGCGTTTTCGGCTTTGTACTTCAAGTGAAAACGACCGTCTTTCATCTTGCCGATCCGCGAATCAGGATCCGTTTCGCTTTCCCAATCCTCGTTGCTAACCTTCTTTTTCGGCTTGCAACTCTTGTCGAAGCGACGAAGTTCCTCGTCATTCGGATCGCTGTTGCCAGTTTCTTCCTCGTAGAGCTTCCGCAGGTACTCTCGCCAATCATCACCGTTGTCTTTGCGGACGATACTCTTGAGCGAAGCATTCGCTTCCAAATCCGTTGCGTCAACGCCGATCGTCTTGCCTTTGAGCAGACCTTGGTCGCTGGCAGCCGCTAGAATCATTTCAAAGGCGAACTGATGAATCTCCATCGGCAAGCGTTCCCGAGTCAGCGAAAGCGTGCTGTGATCGGGCGTTGACTCACCCGGACCGTAGCCAAGGAACCGAGCCAGTGACCGGCTGTCGTCGCACCGCCAAGCGATTCCCCGTTGCGACGAGATGTCTTCGAAGTATCCGATGAAGATCATCCGAAAGTAGACGCCCAGCGGCAGGCCTTTGCGTCCGGTCTGCTCGTAGAACGGCTCGACTGCTTTCTCTAACTTGCCGCATTCGACTACTGGCTAGGTCGGCTGTGGATCAGGCGGGCACGCGAAGGAGATCGAAACTTGTATGCGGTACTTCGCTTCGATCGAAGCAACAAAACGGCGTGGTAGATTCTGATGGCAGAATCGTCTGGTTTTCATCCAGGAGTCCGCGGGTTCGATTCCCGCTCACGTCACTGGCTTAGCGGATTAGCAATTAGCTGTTTAGCGGATTCGGAAGTCGCACTAATTCGTACCTAACAAGCTAAGTCGCTAACAGCTAACTCGCTAGCTTTTGGAAGCCACCCGGCCGGAGGGGGACACTGTCTCAAAAACAGCTGCGGCGAAACCGTCGATGTGTTCGAGTACGGATCCCAGCTTGGGGCTTCTGCTTGTTCGATTGAAACATGGGAGCGTTTCCACGCGGGAGGCGTTCGGAATAGTGAAGGGTGAAGGGTGAAGTTTGAAACATCCGACGCGAACCATTTTCACACTTCACCCTTCTAACTTCACACTTCATTCATGGGGTGCTCGTCCAACGGGAAGACGTCTGTTTTGCACGCAGAAAATTGGGGTTCAATTCCCCGGTACTCCACTCTTTCAGAAACGCTGAGGTAGCCCAACGGCGAGCCGCTTGTCTTAGGAACATCCGACTGCAACTCGGACGAAGTGGGTTCGACTCCCACCGGCGTTTTGACCTACCAACTGCCGATTCGGTTTTGAGTTTGAGGAGGAAAGCGGAAGCGCTATTAAGTTGGCCGATGCTATACGCGATCGAAGCCGTGTCATCGAGAATGCATTGAAAGGTCCGGAACTGCAGATGCCAGATGGACACTCGATTGTCAACAAAGCTGGACATCGTCGAGCCTCCGTGCGGATAAAGTTGCACGAAGATGGTACTGGTCGAACTTATCGTCAGCATTGCCTTGGCAGCAACGAAGTGCCGGAGGTTGAGATTGCGGAGGAGGACTTGGCGACGATTGACATTTACGCCCGTGACGCGTTGCCGCTGTTCGTCGGAAACAATTGGCTAACAGGTACACCGACGCTACTGGCGGCCGACGTCGCTTGCACAGACTACCGCGTGGCGGAGGGGGGCAAGTTGGTGGCGCTGAAGTCGGTGGCGACGATGTGGGTAAAGCGGGTGTTGTGCTCACAATCGAGCCAGCGGAGCAGTTTGATCTCGCGGACGCATAGTGGACGCTCGCCGTCGTAGAAGAAATCGACGGTGTGATCGGGGTTGGCGAAGTCGGTGCTCATTCCGATTGCAACCGAATCAGGACTTCGTTGCGACGCAGCGGGCCGGGCGTGAAGGGGGGATCGTAGGAGGCGGATTCGACGTTGGTGAATTCGGGGGTGTCGGGTTTGGTTTCGGCGGCGATGAGGTTCTTGGCTTTCATCCACTCGCGGAGTTTGGCTTCATTTTCCTTGGCGAGTTTTTCACTGAGGCGACCTGAGAAGCGAATGACGGCGAAGCGACCGCCGGCTCGTTTGCGAATCGCGACTCCTTTGCCAGTGGGCTGCGGAGTGCCGGCAACGGCGACTTCTTTGGGCATCACGAATCCCATCTGGGCTTCGATTTCGTCTTTCTCCATGAACACAGGCGTGGTCATCGAGATCTTTTGTTCGGACTGGTTCGCGCCCGAGATGTAGCGGAACAGTTTCATGAAGCTGCCGTCCCGGCCTTGGGCGTCGATTTTGGTCGTCGTCGATGCGAGCATCAAGTCCGGGTATTCACGGACCTCGAAGTTGCCATCTGTTTCGATCACCTTGTACTCGGCCGATTCGTAGCCCGCGCGTGCCGTCATGTTCCAACCCAAAACGCCGATCACCGCGACGGCGGCGATCCCCAACATGTAGATCATTCGTTTATGCATCACTTGTTCCGCCTTGAAATGAAATGGATTCCGTGAAAGGTCTGACGGACCGGGTTTAAGACTCGCTCAGTCTACCAAGGAAGGATACCTGAGCGGCTAGGCGAGCCGTCTCGGACTGCCGAATTCGGTACAATACCGGTTGAGCCGATCGCCAACCTTTTCCCGCAACTCTCATTCTTCACAACCATGTCCGCTGAAACGAGTTCATCGCCGCAAAAACCGTCCGCTCCCGCTTGCCCCGTTTGTGGAGGCCAGCTCGTCGACATCCGCGGCAAACTCCAATGCACAAATTGCCACCGGATCTGCGAGACTTGCTGCGAGGGTGGTCGCGGGTAGCGACGGCTGAATGGCTATGTCACTCGGCGATCAAATCATTCGGCTCTGCGATGTCGGCTTCGAGGCGGTCGAAGCGTCGCGCCGGTTGTTTGGCCGGCCGAGGGTGCAAACGATCTCGACTTCGGATCTTGAACAAGCCATGAACTCGGATGACTCGCCGGTGCTGGTTGACGTTCGCAGTGATTCGGAGCGAGGTGTGTCGCGGATTCCTGGGGCGATCACGCAGCAGGAGTATGAAGCTGAGGTGGAACGTTTCGCTGGCCGGCGGGTTGTGGCTTATTGCACCGTCGGCGGACGCAGCTACTTGTACGCTCGGAAGTTAGTGGCCGGCGGCACTGACGCATCGAACTATCGCGACAGTATTCTGGGTTGGTGTCGGGCTGGTTTGCCGCTTGAATCGCCAGAAGGACAAGCCACCAATGCCGTACATCCGTACTGGCGGATCTTTCACGTCCCGGAATGGTACGAAGTGACCACCAATCGTTTCAATAAGCAAGATAGTTGATCAGCATGGATGAACCGATCTACTTGAATCATGCCGGGACGAGCTGGCCGACGCCGACATGCGTGACGGATGCGGTTTTGGATGCGATGCGATCGCATCCGGTGCAATGGCCGGAGCGTTTTGAAAAAGCTCATGCGGCGGTGTGTCGGTTCTTTGGAGTGGCCGATCCGGATCAGTTGTTGCTGACGCCGGGTTGCACTTCGTCTCTCGCGACGGCGATTGCGAGCGCCCGCTTGCCAGCGGGAAGCCGTGTGTTGACCAGCCGATGGGAACACCACGCGGTGGCTGGGCCGTTGCAGAAATTGACCGAGAAAGGCGTGGTGGTTGATTTCGTTCCAGCTGGTCACGATTCGCCGATCGACTTGGCGGCGCTGGAGCAATCTTTGGCGGCGAAGGATGTTGGTTTGGTAGCGGTCACGGGGGCCTGCAATGTGACTGGCGACTTGTTGCCGATCGAGCAGATCATTGAACTATCGCACCGATACGACGCAATGGTGTTGATTGATGCGGCTCAGATCGTTGGTTGGATGGATCTGAATTTGGACGAACTTGGTGCGGACATGTTTGCCTTCGGTGGCCACAAGGGTTTGCAAGCGCCGTGGGGCATTGGTGGGCTCTACATCGCCAGTTCCGCGAAGCTGAAATGTGCGACGGCTCAGTGTGCGATCCCCGACAGGAACGCCGGATCAACCGCCCAGCAATGGGGAAGCCGGCCAGGGTATTGTGACGTTGGATCGGTCAACCAGTTTTCCCTGGCTGGATTGGAAGCCGGACTTGATCGGCTTGGTGACACGACTCGGGCACATGACTTGGAAGTCGCACGCGAGCAGGCGAGTCAATTGCGAGCAACGCTGGCTTGCAACCAACGTGTGACCCTGTTTGGCATGTCGAAGGACAAGCATGGTCTACCGACCATCGCGTTTGCGTGTAATGGAGAATCCAGTGGCCAATCGGCCGAGAGGCTTCGGCAGCATGGTTTGATTGTCGGCAGCGGACTGCAGTGCTCGCCGGTGTCGCATGAGGCGATGGGTACTTCGGAGACTGGTTTGGTGCGAATCTCCGTCGGCGTTCGGCAACCTGAAAACGAGATCGCGTCCGCCAACGAAAGGTTGGCAAAGTTTGGAGAGTGAGTGGATGGTTCGGATCGGGGCACGTTTGTTTTCCGACGACCAATTGCGTGAAATCCAAGTTATGAAGTCAACGCAGCATCGACAGCGAATAACCCAGAGACCGTTTCGCATCGTTATTCGCGTAAACGAAGTCTTGCCCATAACCCTCGGCAAGAGACTCTCGAGAAGGTTTGAAAAGCGTCCGGTTCCCTCAATTTTTCTTTTTGTATAGGAAACTGACCGCAGAAGGTAAACTCCGAAAGCCGACCTTTTGCATCTCGCAGAACGCCGGCATTTTTGCGTCTTGCCCGCCGTGGTTCCCCGACCCAACGTCTGTGGCCGACTGCGGGTACCGACACTCTGTCGCTGACCAGAGAGTCTCCTGAGCAGGCGTGCACGACCTGCAACAGACACTCCAATCCCAAAACTCCGGACTCTCGGGTTCACCCGGTCCGACACGGTCTGCAATACGCTTTATAGTCGCCCGAGAAGCTCTGATTTTTTCAACGCGAACTCTTCTTCGCTGATGTAACCTTTCTCCATCAGGCCGCCAAGTCGATCCAACGTATCGATGATGTTTTCTTGACTTGGCGAACTGGGCGTTTGCCCCGTTGATTCGCTCGGAGACATTGACGCTTCGGACGGGGGATTTTGGTTTGGCGGTGAAGACTGCGGAGCTGATTCGGGTTCAACGACCAGCGATGGCGAAACAGGGGATGGCGAAACAGGATTTGCGGCGGGGGGGGTTGGGGTTTGCGGAACACCACCACGCGATACCAGCGGCAGTGTTGACAGATTGACCGTTCCGTACTGGCTGGTGAACGTGATCGATCCACCGATCCCCTGTTGCTGCGAAAAACCACCAATCTGATGATTCATCGTGTCGTAAACCCAGGCCTCGCCACCCGTCGTCACCGCTAGTCGGCGACTCGTCGGAAAGTACGCGTAGCGAACATTGTTTTGTGAACCGATGGCCGCGGGTGTGCCTAGTTCGATGGGCCACCAATTCGTCGCCGGATCGGGAACAAAGAGACTATTTTCGGATCCGATCACACCCGCAGCCTGCGCCTGAGCAGCAGAGCCATTTTGACTTTGCGATTGGAAAGATCCGCGAAAAGGAACAAGTTGATGCGAGGCGAGTTCGTTGGCAATGTCGTTGCAAACGTTGTCGACAAGATACTTCAACTGATGGTTGAACAGGTCACTTACCATCGTCATCCCGCCCTGCATCCATTGGCCACAGCCACCAAACTCGGGATGATTAAATTGAGCCATCGTCCCATTTCCGTTGTGGACGGCTACCAACATGTGCGTCGCCGCATCCGTGGAGACGCCATCGCGCTGAGCGATGGTTTGTACGAACTGGTTTCCTGCCTCAGATAAATTGGGCACGTCGAATGGCCTTGTTAAGTAAGAAGTGAATCGCCTTTACCTATCTCTCCATTCTTACCGCTATGCCTAGACTCTGGAAGCGGCTGAACAAGTGATTGTTCAGGTGGAATCCGACTATTCCAAACGATCGCTCCCCTTCGCGGACGCAACTGCGAAACAACGGACGCCCTTAAACAAGCCACGAAGCGCGATGAACTGACGATGGGGAGGATGGATCATCCTTGGAAGGGACCGATATTGGTACTATTTGCATCGCTCGCCCAAACCGTCTTTTCTGTTAGCGGAGCGTCGCCCGCCAGTGATGCGAAGGGTACGTCGGCTGCGTCTCGTCCAACACCGATCCGGACTAGCATGTTGACCGGAGCCAATCGCGTTGGGTCGAACAGGTACCATTTTCCATCCAGAAAGGCTTCCATGAATCCGTGGAAATCTGGAGGCTGTAAACCGGCCGCATAGCCGGCTACGTAACGCGTGGGAATTCCAATACCGCGACAGAGCGCGATCGCGAGGTGAGCATAGTCGCGACAGACGCCGATTCTTTGCAACAGAACGTCCGTGGCGGTCGTCGAAGCGGTGGTGCTTCCAGGCGTGTAGTCCAATTGATGATGAACCCAATCGCAGATCGCCTGTACCCGGGTGTATCCCCTTTGCATCTGACCAAATTCTTCGAAGGCGAATCTCGCCAACAAGTCGCTTTCGCAGTACCGACTTGGGTTCAGATACGTGAGTACTTCAGGGGGAATATGGTACGCATCTGTTTCGCGGGTGTTTGTGGAGATGTTGGCGTCCGCCGTCAATTCCACACAGGCTCGATACGACAGATCAAGTTGACCGGGGTCGGCGGCGATGCGGTGCATTTGATTTCCATCTAGCCCGAACTGATAGGTCTCCACATTCAGTTTCGGGTGAATCGTCAGCTCCTCCCAGACAACTTGCTGATGGTCTGTGCGAGCAGCGGCAACCTGGAATAGAAAAACGGTCGGGCAACGGACTTCGTAACTCAAGTCGCAACGGACATCGATTCGTGACACTTCGCAGGTTCCAATAGTTTCTGTAATCGTCAAACGTCCAGGTGAGTCGCGATCGCCTGACTCAACCTTCGTCCTCACTCAATCTCGAAGGGGGGATCAGCTCTGTCCTTCAGACTCCATGATGGCGTTGTGTCAGCAAATCGCAAACGCCTGTCAATCGTGGAATTTGAACCCCAGCGTCGCAGAGCACACACGGTTTGTCGATCGGCAACCCAACGGGAACGCCGAAACAAGCTGAGAAACACCTCGCAATTGTCGCCTCACAAGGATCGCGATTCCGGTCTACAATTCTTTTGAAAACGACCTTTTTCGTGGGTGCTGGACACGGAAAGTCCTTGAGTTTGATCATGCCCTGCAACAATCGTTCAGGTCAAATTCGACGTATGCACGCGCGGATATTTTCGGCTTCCATACTGCTGATGTTTGCGGAGGATCGGACTCGGGATCAGCCGACCACCGCGTCTTTTCTTGCGCCGCGGATTGGCCGCGGGAGCTTCGCTCGCTTCATCGGCTTTGGTTTCTAACCCACCAAGCTCAAAGAGCAACAGCTGACCAGGGTCGATTCGCTCTCGCTGCTTCCCTCGCAGAGCCTACAGCAAGTCGAGAATCTTTAGCTCGTGTGTCTCGATCGTTTCGCGCTGTTGAAACGTTCCCCTTTCCAGTCGCGTGTACCAGATCACCAATCTGTCACGATAACAGCACGGAATCTTGACCCGGTCCCGATTGCGGTTGCGAAACACGAACAGATGGCCAGACAGTGGATGTTGCTCGATGATGGTTGCGGTCATGCCAGCCAAACCGTCGAAACTGCGCCGTATGTCTGCCGGCATGGTGCACAGAAAAGCTCGCAGCCCATGAGACAGCCCGATCACTTCCGAGCAGAACAGTCGAGGCCTTTCAGTCCTGCTGAATGAGCGGGATCATTCAATGAGATTGGTCACACGCCCACGTCACAACCTCTTTTGGAATTGGCCCCGGGTACGTCAAAGTCATCATTGTTCGCGGATTGCGATCAGACAGTTGCCGACTCGCAAGACGATTGTGTCATCGGCGACGGCCGCTCCGTACAGGGTTGGCTTGCTGAACATCGCCGCGCCGCGACGACGTTCCTCGGAGGTTTCTTCTGGCAATCCAGGCTCCGGGGGTAACGAATCCTTCGACCACGACTCGTTTTCCGCGATTACTTTGAACTCACGACCGGCTGCCAAGATCGTTACCAAACCCCGTTGGCCGAAGAAATAGATCTGGTCACCCGAGGCAATTGGAGTGGCCCAAGATGATTGCGGGATTCGCTCCGCATAGACCTTTTCGCCTGTCTTTTCATCGAAACAAAAGACGACGCCCACGCGATTGATCCAGTAGGCCAGCCCCTGATGAACAATCGGCGATGCCCAACTCGGCATCGCACCTTCGGCAACCCATTTGCGACTGGCGGACCAACGATCACCATCGCGAGTGACTTCCAGCAAGCAGTTCGAGTCGGCTGCGGAACCCGCATTCTCGCCGTTGCGTCCCGGCGATGCACCGATCAAGAAGCGTCCGCTGCCGGAATCAATCGGAGTCGTCCCCGTATTGCCACCAACATCCGTGAATGACCAAAGCAACTGACCCGACTGCGTGTCGTAGCCATCGACACTTCCGCCCGAGCTGACGACGACTTGCAAGCTGCCTTCGATATTCATCATCGCCGGCGAGCTCCAACTACGGCGTGGCTCGCGGGCTGCCTTCCAAGCGGTTTGCCCAGTTGTCTTGTCAAGTGCCAACAAGCTACTCGGCCCATCGTGCTCTAGCAGGACGAATGCATGCGTTTCGTTTTGGCATGGCGATGCGCCCAGCCCAAACTCAGCCACCAGTGGACCCTCGTCTTGTCCGAGCTTGCGCCGCCACAACTCGTCACCATCGAGAGCATAGGCAACGCAGTCGCCACTTTCAAACAATGCGACGATTCGCTTGCCATCAACGACAGGCGTCGGTGCCGCTCGACTAACATAATAGCTATTGGTCACTGGCGCTGAGTTGGCAATCGACTTGCGCCACTGTTCCCGACCAGTGGCCAAGTCAATGCACGTGGTGTGATAGGTATCCTTCTTCGGCCCTTCGACACTGGTGACAAATACACGATCGCCCCAAACGACGGGACTTGATTGCCCATGACCGGGCAGGGACGCTTGCCAAGTAATGTTCTCGGTTGGCGACCACTTCAGCGGCAGCGAGACGTCCGGTTTTTGCCGAGCATCTGCTCCGAGAAAGGCGGGCCAAGTATCAACATCGTCCGGCAGTACGGCGAGTAGCAGAATTGCAAACCAAGTCATCGAATCGTTCCGGTGTTCATAAAGTGCGTGTTTGTGATGTGATCAGATCGGCCAATCGATCAACGTGAAGCCAAGGGACCTTTGACAGGTACGTGCAATGTGATGGTCGACGCGTAGCTTGTCGATTCGTAATCATCGGTCTGTTCGTCTTCGGCCGTATAGTGGGCAACGATCAGATAACGATTGCCGGATTTCGGAGTGAACTCAACCAAACCTTCACTGTCGGTATGAAATTCATACTCCGGGTCAAACTCGCCTGCCAACGCCGTTCCCTGGGGTACAAAACTAACCACGACATCGCCGATTGGCTTCCCTTGATGCAAGACTTGTGCGACGATCGGCAGCCCAACTTGAGTTTCCGTAAAGGGACAGGTCTTTAGGACGACTTCAAACGGCAATCCAAGCGGTTGGTCATGCGCATGTGTCGAGACGATTGCATTGTCGAGCGAATCGCTTGCTAGGAAAAAGCTTTTCGCCGTGCGCACTCCGCGGATCGACTTGCCGTGCTGCATCACTCGATCCAGCGCAATCACGACGCAATGAGCTCCCGGCTTTTCCGCAATCACGGCTCGAGTCCAACAGCCTTCTTTTTCGGCAGAGGCGGTTGCGGTTACTTGATCGCGCAAGTCCGTGCGAGTTCCATCCGGAGCGATCAAATCGGCGGTGATCCAATCGAGTGAAACGCGTCCGGCGAGCATAAAGTCGCGATGGTGGTTGCCATGGTTTCCCAGGCAAAGGTCTACATGCACGACTTCTCCGGTACGAACCAAAGGCGTGTTGGACTGACTCCACAGGTCATGAGCATGTGCCGTCGTTTGAGACAGCAACAATATCATTGGAAATGCGACAGCGTGCAAAGTTCTTATCATCGGAGATCTCTGTTGGTAAAGGTGGTTGGTCAATTGGGCAGGTGAAGGATTTGGGCAGGTGAAGGATGAGATCAGATTGAAACCGAACGAATCAAAACTCAGGCACGACTTCACGGTCCGCGATGGAACCGAGAAGACGCCACGTTCTGAGATCGATGGAGTCGGTGATAAAGGTGACTGAACCGTCGGCAAGCAGCACCATGACTCCACCACTGTGTCGACTCCGTCCGCTCTTGATGGCAGCGAAACGCGAGTAGCAATCGTTTTCCATTGCATTGGGGCCTCGAAAGTGGTGATAGCCCGAATCGTTCACCGATCCATCGGCCCACTTCTCGCCTCGGCTGAAAATCACGGGACTGGCGTCGTCCAAGCACCACGAGTCATCGATCGTTGGTGCTGCCGCGTTCCAAACTGACGCGGTCACACGTTCGGCGCCTTGGTTCGCAAGGCCACGAGTACTGTTGGGCAATCCGGAGCCAACCAAGGTTTCACAAAAAGCCGCCGTATTGGATGTGCCATCGAGCATATCGCGAAACCTCTTTCGCGAGTCGATGTAGAACAGACCGTCGCAATCTTCGTAAACACCGCCGTCTTGCGCGGTTCCGTTGTTGGCGTGATAGTTCGTGGCGCCCCACGCATCGCTGACACGATCGTTGACATCGCTGGGACACAAGAACGTCGGAACCAAAGTGGCAACTTCGATGCCCAAATCGGGATGGGTCACAACACTGGGTGGCGGTCCGGGCGAAAAAACGTAAAGCGGCTTCTTCAAGTCAATCGCCTCATAAATCGCTGATTGTTCCAGGAACGGCGTGAGTAGCCCGAGCGGTCCCCAGCGATAGAACGATCGTTGAGAAGGAGGTACCGGCGCTTTCGAATTGTCTCGCTGTGATGGAAAGTGATTCATCGTGTCATGGTGCATGTGAAGCCCGAGACCGATTTGTTTCATGTTGTTGCTGCAACTCATTCGTCTCGCCGACTCTCGGGCCGCTTGAACGGCTGGCAACAAGAGCCCGACTAGAACGCCAATGATCGCAATCACGACCAGCAACTCAACCAAAGTAAAGCCCGGTCGGAGACTGCGGCGCGGGCGTTCAACACAATGTGGATTCTGAGAATTCTGATTCAAACGATAGGTATTCATGATGCGGTTTCCGACTTAGGGAATTCGATGGAGGCCTAAGTTCAGAGCTGCGCTTGCAGCTCTGAACAGCGGTTTGAATGGATCGATCGAGCAGCATGAATCGCGCTCACGGGAAGAGCGAAATCACCAGCTTTGTGAGGAGCAGGCAAATAGCGATCACGTGAGCGCGATCGATACTGCTCGTCCGATCCAGACTGACCATCCAATGGCAGACTCGGAAGCATGCACCAAGACGATCAGCGATAATGCACGATCTGGGTGAAGGAAACATCAAGCGACAAGCACACCGCCACATCGGCGCGGCACGCTACCCAATCAATTTCAATCAGAGATCACACGAGCGGCCAAAACCATGGCACGGGAGGATCGGGTTCAAGAATGATCGACTCAGAATCGGCATCTTCGATCACATAGGTATCGACAAGAAGCGGGTCGGGAACCTTGGTATTCTCCTGTCGATCTGGAATCCAACCTGTGGCAAGAAGTGTCCAGACCAAATCGATTCCACGGCATTTTTGCAACGCATTCCAAAAAACGACCCGTGACCCTCGGTGACCCTGTACCCCTTGGGGACCTCGCGCCCCTTTTTCCACGCTGTTTTCGTCTGTGCCACAGCAGTTACGTTGATCCGGAGCTGAATCGAGGCCTTCCTCACACGCTTCGGCATAGGCGTTTTCGCATGTCTGCAACGATTCAGCCTTCTTTTTGCCACAGCAACTTAGTGAGGCGGAGTTGCCGCCAGGAGACCCTGAGCTGCTATTAGGGGACGCAGCGCAGCAACTTGGCTTTGTGTTGGCGATCAACGTCGCTTCGTATCGAGCGACGACGAATGCCGGAGGAAGTACTTGATGCTCTTTGGCCCAGGCAATCTTTTCGGCGTCGTTGTAGCAGCAGCAACTGTCCCAACACTGCTCGGCAGTATTGCAGCCACAGGGGCTGTCGATGCATGGAAACGATGCCGTCTCAGAGGCGTTCTTTGCGGGTGGTGGAACGGGCAAGCCGACGACGCACAAGATCATGCAGACGAGCAATAAGCCAACGATCGCCCTGGCCATACGGCTAGTCGAAAAGTTCGTAAAACGTATTGGAAACCGACTCGTCATTCAATCAGCAAAAACCGAGTTGGCCTGCACCTCACAGCATCAAGTATCCTCGTGTCAATTCATCGTGTCAACGAGTTCCCGCTCACTATCGTCGTTGCGAATTGTCTTGATGCGCCCTTGACGGAGTTCACCTGCACGCAAAAAGGGAAATGATTGACTCAGAATAGAGGGCGTTTTTTTCAAAAGCGCCACAGCCGCGCGCTCTTCTGCCCGACCAATTCGCCGCGACTTAAGCGATATTCGCTAAAAACTTTTTAGAGTTTGCCGTGGACTGCGTTGGTAGTATTCGCCACCGCCAAATCCAGTTTCCGCGATCCAGCCAACTACCCTGGATAGCCCAGCGCTTGTTGGTCTCGATTGTACAGGCGAAAAAGATGCGTCCGGGATTAGCCACTCAGGAAGGCCAAGCGACACCAATCAGAATCCAAATTCGTATCGAGGCGTTTCTTCGAGCCAATCGGCGGCTCCATCTTTGCTAGAAGCCAGCGACAACAGATTTTTGACAGGACCTAAAGGATAGACATGACGCTATTCGCATCCTGTTCATCTCGTTCATCCAGTCAAATTCTTCCTTAGTGGAGTGGAGGTAGTGCGGCTGTCGACGGTGGCTCGCTGTCGCTCGACCCGCCCGCCACCCAAGAAAAACCCGCTGTCCAGCAACGGCTTAAGAACCGCACATCCTCAGGGACGGAGAGGGGGATGGTCGTCTGTGCTACGCGGAACGTTTACGGCTTCGGCTCGCGCGTGATCGAGAAAGATCGTCGGAATCGATCTCGCCAGTGCTGCTGACCCTCGGTTGCGGCGGCTGAGTTGCCGCTAACAGCCCTTGCTCTCTTAGGAAATTCCGGACGGTTTTCAGTAATGTGTCGCGGTACCGAGACGCGTCTAGTCCTTGTTCGATCCAGGCTCGAAGTTCGATCCGCTGGGAACTTTTGGCGACACAGACCAGGGTGGCTTGCGGAGCCGGCGACAGCAAGACCTCCGGTTGTTCGATCACAAGCTCTTGTAGGGTTCGGCAAATGTCGGCGGAGCGTTTGTCACGGCTGACAGCGACTTCGATTGGAATCACATTCAATCGGCCTGCTCCCATCCAATTGACGACTTCCTCACTAACGAATTTCTTATTCGGAACGGTAACTTCGCGGCCATCGTCATCGGTCAAGACGGTGGTACGAAACTTTTGCGCCGCTACCCTTCCCTTTACTTTTCCAACGGTGATCAAATCGCCCAAGCGGGCCGGCTTTTCAAACAAAACGATCAAACCACCAAACAAATTGCGGACCATGTCTTGCAAACCAAATCCCAATCCGATTGTCAAACCTACCGCCAGCCACTGAACCGTTTGCCAACGGACACCAACCAATCTGCAAGCGATCAAACAGCCGACGCCGAACAACAGGCAGCGTCCCAGCACAAAAGTAAAGTGCTCCATTCCTTCATCGAACGAAACTCGCTGTAAGACGAGCGCGTCAAACAACGCGGGTAGCAACTTGGCCAGTTGGAAGGCTACAAAAATCGTCGCTGCGGCCAGCACCAAATGCAGCGCTGTGACGGGGGTTGTTTCCACAACCGACTCGGTGATGATTTGCCCGGCTGTGTCGACCGACGATCGGGTGACCGGATCTTGCACCGTCCAAACCACTGGATTTCCCATCTGCACGTTAGGCACAACATCGACCCAGAGCCAACCGAAACTGACAATCGCCCCAACGATCAAGGCACATTGGCAAAGGAAAGCCAACTGGTGTTTCAATTCCAGGGAATGTTCAGCCAACACGCCTGTCACCTGTCCGCCGGTAAACTCTGGAACGATTTCACCATATTCGTCAAATTGACGCGGTGGTGGCGTCGAACCGGTCAGCAACTGCCAACCACGAGCGGATAAGATTTTCACTGGTGACCACAACGTCCAGGCGATCAACGAACCAACCAGCGTGATGATCGCTCGTTTAATCAACACATTCGCTGTGAACTCGTAACCGAGTGCCGACAAGAGCAGCATCGCCAAGGGAAATCCGATGCCCGCCAGATAGATGACGAATCGAACACGATAGACCACATTGCCCCCGAACTTGGCGATCAAAGGTGCCAAGAAACCTCCGGTTGGCCGGAGCGATAGATGGAACGTCCAAGCGACCAACAGCATAGTGGACATGAATCCAAAGCGTGACACTGAACCACGCCAAATTCCATGATCCATCAATCCGGTCAGCGTGATCACATACGCAGCCAAAACCAAACCAAATCCGATCAAGGCCAGATAGGCTGTGGCTCTTTCGCGACGGGGAAGTTCGACGTCCACATGTTTGTCGATGTAGCCAAATATTCGCAGTAGCTGGCGAGGTACTTCGATCATGAGTGCTACCAGGCTAGCCGCGTATAGTCCGCTAGACGCATGGAGTGTCGATTCGGAAACGACGCCTGTACCCAACCAACGCGCGATCACGTACAGCATGCTCGGAAACGAGAGAGCGACGACTATGGTCAAGATACCGGAGGCCACTTTACGTGAATCCGCCGTCGCCACACTCATCCGTTTGCCGTTGCCGATACCGATGAGCCATGACTTGGCACGCCAGCGGATCAGCGATAGGAAAACAATCGTCGTGAGCAAACCGATGCCGCGGACCGGGCTGGCTTGCCATTTTCGCTGCAACGAAATACCGAAGTCACCACTGCGTCGCGAGTCAAAAAAAGCCGACAATCCGTCGTCCAGCTTCCGCACGTCGTGAACGCTAACCGGATCGCCGCTGCGAATCCAAGTGATATGTCGATCGATCAGTTTGCGATAGTCAACGGTCAATTGAGCCGACGCTGTCGTGGCCGAATCGAGTTCACCCAATTTCTGTTGGTAGTCCTGGTAGCCTTGCCGCAACGAATAGAGCCACTCGCGACGTTGGCGCAGCAACGCTTGAATCTGCACGGCAATGGAAGATTCCCGAAGACTCTCCCCGCCAAAACCCTCTGCAGCCAAAATCTCGGCGGTTTGACCGACGGCGTCGTCTCCATCATAGCGGACCATTTCTAGTTCTAGCTGAGTTTGCCGAGAGCGACGAAGCTCCTGGCTCGTGAACAGGGCTACGGAATCATGGGCCTGCAATTGATCAAGGTGTTCTTTCTTGTTGCGCAGCAGCAGACCGATCGTGGGTGTCAAACCGTAGGTATCCAGCTTTGCCGTCACATCTTGTAGATCGCGCGTCGTCACATCTAGTTGGTCGGTAGCATCGTCAACACGATTGGAGAGTGCGACGATCGACTCAGCGAGATCGGCCCACTGTTCGACCAGACTGGCGTTCTCCGTCGCCAAGTCCGCTGCGACCGGCAATGCGGTCTGAGCGATCCTTCGAAATTCGAGAGCGCTATTGCGTGCGCGGCCGATCTGCCGAATTTCATACGGCGATGCCGGCTCTAGCAGCGGCCAGCGAGTTTCGTCAGTACGAGTGTCGGAATATCGCGAAGTGGAAAAGGGCCCTCTCGTGCTCGCCAAGCGAGTCACCGGCTGATGCTGCGCAGCAGGTTTCGTTTGCGTAGAACGTCTGGTACCGGCATCCCGAATCGAGCCAGTCGTTGGTCGAGATGTGGTGTTCTGAGTCGAACCGACCACTGTCGTTGCTTCCACGGGTCGTCTGGACTTGAGCAGCCCTCCTGTATTGTTGACACGACTGGATTCGACGGAACTTGGATCGCGATTCGTTACGATCGTTTGACCAACAGGATAGCTTGTCGGATAAGAAGTCGTCGGATGCGAGAGGGATGGATTCGAGACTTCGTAGATTGGGCCGGAACTGTAAGGCGCCGCTGGATACGAAGACATCGCCGGATAAGCGTCGTGATAGATGACATTCTGTGCCGCGACCCGATTCCCTGGGCAAGCCAGCAAGACCATCATCGAGATCAGGGTCAATGACACGGCGATTCGAAAAACCGTCGTCGTGTTGTGGCAATCACGATCGAGAGATTGGTTCAGTGGATAGATCATCTGCGATCACTGCCTGGTTCGGCGACCTGGAATAAAGTGCGAGACATAGAGTTGATGCCGCAGCGCAATACGGCGAATTTTGAGATACGCTAAATGCCCGATTGACTCCAGACCGATCGAGTTTCACGCGTGAAATGCCGGCCCGGCCGGACAGAGGACAACCATTAGGATTGGCCGCCTTTCGCTTGGTTTTCTCCGCTTGCCGAGACTGCGGTATGGTGGCAACCAAAAAAATATTTGCGGTTCCTGTAGCCAAGCTCGGGGTCGCTCGTTTCATTTTGAATCGCATCAGATACGATAGAGAGGTCCCACCTACCTGCACTTCGCACTTCGTCCCGTTCATCCCGCGTCACGCAAACAACCTAGGTTCCATGCAGACGAAAAGCATGCAGACGAAAAGTATGTGCCGAGTCTCCGTTTCGTGCCTGGCTTTGATTCTGATCAGCGGCGCGATCGAACCTGCTGTTGGTGATTCACCCTCGTTTGCACGTGACATTCAGCCGCTGCTTAGCGAGCATTGCTTTGTATGCCATGGCCCCAACGAATCCGAAGCGGGATTGCGACTGGATGGCGCCGACCATGCATCGCAGCTGCTGGACTCCGGGGTGCGGGCAATTTCACCGGGCCAACCCGAGCAAAGCGAGATTCTGCGGAGAGTCGGTTCGACCGATGATTCGATTCGGATGCCTCCCGAAGGTGACGGGCTGTCGGAAGCCGAAGTCGACCTCTTGCAGCGTTGGATCACCGCAGGAGCGGTTTACCAAGAACATTGGGCGTGGCAACCGGTCGCCGAACAAATCCCGCCCGTAGTGAACGATGATGCCTGGGTACGAAATCCGATCGACAACTTCGTGCTTGCTCGTTTGGAACAGGTGGGAGTGCAGCCATCGCCCGAAGCTGACCGGGCGACCTTGATTCAACGTCTGTCGTATGACTTGATCGGCTTGCCACCGGAGCCAACAGAGGTTGATGCCTTTCTAAATGACGAGTCAATGGATGCCTATGAATCCGTGGTTGATCGCTTACTAGATTCGCGTCACTTCGGTGAACGATGGGGCAGGCACTGGCTGGACAAAGCTCGGTATGCGGACTCCGATGGTTACGAAAAAGACAATCCACGACCCAACGCTTGGAAGTATCGCGATTGGGTTATCGACGCGATCAATCGCGATGTGCCATTCGATCAATTCACCATCGAGCAACTGGCTGGTGACCTGCTGCCCGCCGCCGGGCCGGATGCAAAAACTAGCGACCGCCTTTCATCGCCAAACACTGACAAACACGGAAGGGGGCGCCGACCAAGAGCAATTTCGTATCGAAGCCAATTTCGACCGGACAGAAACCACAAGCGCGGTGTGGATGGCGTTAACGATGACCTGCGCTCGCTGCCACGATCACAAGTACGACCAGATCAGCCAACGCGAGTACTATCAACTGTTCGCATTCTTCAATGATGCCGACGATGGTGAACTAGAAATCGCGGTCAGCGAGGCCAAGATTCGACAGTACGAAATTGACCAACAGGCTCACGACGCGAAACTCGCTGCAGCCAATACAAAACTGGACCAGGCGATCACGGAACTGCAATCGGAGATCGATAACTGGACTGCGGAAATGGATGCCGCATTGGCCGCCAACGAAAGCCCAATTGAATTCGCGCCCGCGAAAATCATCCGTAGCGTGACCGAGAGCGGAGCAGAATTGACTGTCCAAGAGGATGGATCGCTGCTGGTGTCGGGACCAATAGCGGACAGGGATAAGTATACTTTGACACTACAGTTTCCAAAGCAGCCGCTGACCGGGTTGCGAATCGAAGTGCTGCCCGACGATGGACTGCCCAGCCAGGGATCAGGGCGGGCCCCGAACGGCAACTTTGTGCTGACCAATCTGCAGGTTCGTCGTAGCAACGAACCCGAGTCGAAGGAAAAAGACGAAGTCGAATTTGTCACTGCGGAAGCAGATTTTTCACAGGCCAAATTTTCGCCCAGCGATGTGCTGAACGGAAACAAAAAGAGCGGCTGGGCAATCGGTGGCCAGGTCGCAAAGCGGCATCAGCTGACCGCTTTCACCAATCAACCAGTCAGTCCGCCGGAGGCAGAGTTACTGGAGGTTGTGATCGATCAACAGTACGGCGGTCAGCACACCATTGGACGTTTCCGTGTCTCAACCATTTCTGGCTTCGATCCATTCAAAGCGATTCCCGAGTCTGTTGCCGCGGTAATTCGAAAACCCAAACTCGATCGCTCAAAGGAAGATCTGCGGACGATTGCCGAACATGTAGCCTCGCAACACGATGACACGGCGAAGTTACTGGCGGAACTAGCGAAACTGAAGAAAAATCCACCGCCCAAGCCGGTCATGATAGTCCGCGTTGTTAAACCGGCCGAGCGGACGACCGCCGTCTTGCATCGCGGTGACTTTCTACAGCCCGCCGATCAGGTATCCGCTGCGGCGTTGGACGTCGTCAGCCGCCACCACTCGCTCGCATCCAGAAATACGGAGCGCGAAGCCGATCGACTGGACTTGGCCCGATGGTTGGTCACACCCGAACATCCGCTGACGAGTCGCGTTGCGGTCAATCAAGTTTGGGCACATCTATTTGGTCGCGGCATCGTTGCGACCATTGATGACTTTGGCGTACGGGGTGAACCACCGACACATCCCCAACTGCTCGATTGGTTAGCATGGCAGTTTTCACGACAAATGAATTGGAGCCGCAAAGAGCTTATCAAAACGATTGTCATGAGTGCGACTTGGCGTCAGTCCTCGGTGCATCGCCCCGAACTGCAAACGACCGATCCGACCAATCGCTTGCTGGCTCGGCAGAATCGAGTCCGAGTCGAAGCGGAAATCATTCGCGACATGAACTTGGCCGTTGGCGGTTTATTGGATCGTACGATTGGCGGGCCGAGTGTGTTTCCGCCGTTGCCTCCCGGTGTGGCTGAGCTTAGCTATGCGAATAACTTTAAGTGGAAAACCAGCAGCGGATCGGCGGCCTATCGGCGGGGGATGTACACGTTCTTCAAACGCACCTCGCCTCACCCCACGCTGATCAGTTTCGATTGTCCTGATTCGAACACCACGCGTATCCAACGTGAAACCAGCAATACACCCCTACAGGCACTCGCAACACTTAACAATGAAGTCTTTACGGAGTCCGCGCAGGCGTTGGCGCGGCGCGTGTTGGATTTCGACGGCAACGATCGACAACGTATGAGTCGTGCGATGCGAATCTGCATCACTCGCATTCCTAGTGATACCGAAGTCGATCAGTTCCTGCCATTGCTGCAGGAATCGCGAGAATACTATCGAAAGAACATAGACGACGCCAAGCAGTTAACTGGGCGACACAGCGTCGAAAGCGTCGCCACAGAAGAGAATGCGGCCTGGGTCGCGACAGTAAGAATGATCCTGAATTTAGATGAGTTTATCGTACGAGATTCACGCCGTGAGTCGGACGTATCGGACCACGGCGATAGCAAGTGAACGGCCTCAGCGAGTGAGCGGTATCGGGCGTGCAATGTGCTCGCTAGGGAAACTTTCGGGCTACGATTCAAAAAACAACCAATATGAATAACCAATTCATCAGCAACCAAGTCACGCGTACGCGACGAGAATTTCTAAATACCACCGCCAGTGGTCTGGGAATGGCTGCGCTCGGATCGATGTTGACGCAGGATGGTGTTTTGACGGCGGATTCGTCGGTCGGCGTGAATCCGCTAGCACCCAAGCCGCCGCATTTTGACCCACAGGCCAAAGCGTGCATCTTTATCTTCATGGCCGGCGCACCGTCGCATATCGATCTGTTTGACGACAAGCCGATACTAAAGCAGCGCCACGGCGAACCGCTGCCCGATTCGATGTTGGAAAAGGTGCGATTCGCATTTATCAACAAAGAAAACGCTCTGCTGCAGGGATCGCCCTATACGTTCAAGCGACATGGTCAGTGTGGCATGCCACTGGGAGAGTTGCTGCCACACTTGGGTAGTGTCGCGGACGATTTATTGCTCGTTCGTTCGCTGCACACGGACCAGTTCAACCATCATCCTGGTCAGCTGATGATGCAGTGCGGTCGCGGTACGTTTGGACTGCCAACGATGGGTTCTTGGCTGAACTATGGACTGGGTAGCGAGTCACAGAATTTACCCGGCTATGTGGTACTGAACAGCGGACGCGGTTCATCCGGCGGTACGACGCTGTGGCAATCTGGTTTTCTGCCGTCAACCTATGCCGGAGTTCTGTTTCGTAATCAAGGCGAACCGGTATTGAACCTGTCAAACCCCGCGGGAATTCCGCTGTCACTGCAGCGGCGTGGCCTGGACACATTACGCGAAGTCAACGGTCAGAGATACGCTGAGGTCCACGACCCAGAAATTGCAGCGCGGATCGCATCGTACGAACTAGCCTATCGGATGCAGACCGCCGCCCCGGAATTGATCGACCTTTCTGGCGAATCACAAACGACCATCGATGCGTACGGGCTCAATCGCAGCGAACAAGAGAATTTCAATGGGCGCGGAAAAATGGGTAACACCTATCAAAGTTTTGCCCGCAATTGTTTGTTGGCCCGTCGCATGGTGGAGCGAGGAGTCCGATTCATCAACATCGTCTACGCGTCGTGGGATCATCACAGTGACATTCCCAAGGAACTCCCCTACAACGCAGGCTGCGTCAACCAGCCAATCGCGGCTTTGATTAAAGACCTGAAACAACGCGGCTTGCTCGATTCGACGATGGTAGTTTGGGGCACTGAGTTTGGCCGCACGCCATTAGGAGAAAACCGTGCCGGCAAACGTGAGGTCGGCACAGGCCGAGACCATCACCCCTATTCGTTTAGCATGCTGATGTCAGGCGGCGGGATCAAAGGCGGGCAGGTCTATGGCGCGACCGACGAAATCGGCTGGCATGCGACGGAAAACCCGGTTCACGTCAACGATCTTCATGCCACGATGTTGCATCAATTTGGATTGGACCACTTAAAGTTGACTCACCGCTACCAGGGCCGCGATTTCCGCTTAACTGACGTTGGTGGAAAAGTGATTCACGACTGGATCGCGTAGTCACGACAAACCTCGCTCGCTTCGTCAAAAAATGCGTGCGCGGCAAACAGTCACGATCGTAGCAGACTGTGCCCCAGAACGATCAGCGCCGACGTCGAAAGAGTCGCCGATTCTTTGAACGAATGCCTGGAAAGAATGTGTCGTACTTGTACTTTGCCCGCAGGTACGGATCATCCGCCGGGTCATACATTTTGAAGCTGCCGCCGGCGTACGGATCGTACACATAGCCGTAGTAGCCGCGGCCGTAGTCGTAAATTGGATAGGGGGATCCGTAACCGCGTCCCTGGCCATATCCACGTTGATGATTTCGATGGATTCCGTGCGTTTGCGCTTCCGCGATGGTGCAACCAAACGACAACAGCAGGGCGGTACAGACGACGATCAGACGGAGCATGGTTCTGGCTCGAAATATGGAGTAGTTGGACAGCAAAGCTTAGGTCGCGATTGTGACGCTCGTCGAATGATTCACCCTCATTTTGGCTCGCTATTGTGCGCCATTACCGATACAACCCATCCAATCGGTCCCTTGGTTTGCGTGCACGTGTTGCCAAACCAGCTGGTTCCGTCAACGATGAAAGAATGAATGATCCTGTTGGCAACCGCGAAATCGCCTTTCGCTCGCAGCACCGAAACGCCTGTATGGAGTCCCGATTGGTCCTGGAGGCTTCGGGGATCGGGACAGAAGTCATTCACCAACAAGGAGAATGGCTGTTGGTTGTCAGCGGCCGTGACTTCGCTGCGGCGACCGAAGAACTAGAGGCATATCGAGCTGATAATTCGAGCGAAGTCAAACACCGCCACGCCCGAGTCAGCACGTTCCAATGGGCATTCATAGGCGTCCTAGGATACGCGGCAATCATTATTTTGGTCGCCATCTTCTCCGGATCGTCTGAGTCTAAACCACGTTGGTTTTCGATCGGGCGGATGAACGCCGGCGACGTGATGGATGGTCAGTACTGGCGCACAGTAACAGCACTGACATTGCACAACGATTTCGGCCATCTGTTGTCCAACCTTGTCTTTGGCGGTTTATTCGGATTCATGGCCGGTCGGATTCTTGGTGGTGGCGTAGCGTGGTTAACGATTGTGATCGCCGGATCGTTCGGAAATCTATTGAACGCCATGATGCGGGACCCCAACCACTCTTCCATTGGAGCGTCAACAGCCGTATTCGCAGCACTCGGGGTCATGGTCGCCCATGCACTCCGGCCCCGCTCTTCAATGCACGAAAAAGCGATGCGGCGCTGGAGCCCACTGATTGGAGGTGTAGTACTGTTTGCGTTCACCGGCGTCGGCGGTGAAAACACCGATGTTCGGGCGCACTTGACCGGTTTCTTCGGCGGGCTGGCAATCGGTTGGTTCGTGTCGCGGTTACCAGATCGCCTGCTAGCCAGTGGTCAAGTCCAAGCCGCCGCTGGCATCACGGCCACCAGCATCGTGATCATCGCTTGGACTGCTGCCATCGCAACAGCGAACTAATTCGGTGGAAATGGGGCTGGTTAGGTTTCCACGATCACTTCTGCGCATCGCACCCGCGGCAAACGCCTCAGATTGCCGTTCATCGACATTGTTCTTGTCTTTTGCTCTGGTACAGGGATCGCGGAACATGCGAGACATGCACCCAGATCCGGTAAGGCCTGGCGAAGCCGCAGTTTCTGAGTATGAAAAGCCGCGTGTGTGGACGTGTCTCTCATCTGTTTTTCTCACGCTCGCCCTCTTTGCGATTGTCTTTCAGCTCGCTCTGACACTCGGCCTGGTAGCCATTCACTTGGCCGCTGGTACCAAGCCCGCTGAACTGGGTGCGAAAATCATAACGGACTTTTCCACGCCAAACATCTTTTTGGTAAACCTCTGTCTGGGACAATTGGACTTCGGAATCGCCGCATTCATTTGCATTTGGAGATCGCCGCCACCCTGGCGAGTGCGGATTGCTTGGACGAAACCCCTGCCATCCAGCAATGTCTATGTGCTTGCGCCGTTAGGCACGATCATTCCAACCGCGATCGGACTGCAAGAATGCGGAGTGGCTTGTCGGTTTCTTGCGAGCGGACCCTTCGTTCGCACTGTTTTTTGAAAACCTAGCGACTCTCACCGCGATCGCGTTCGTGATTTTGATTGGCGTACTACCAGGTTTCATCGAAGAAATCCTGTTTCGTGGCTACATTCAACAACGCTTGGTTCGCCGGTCTGATTGGACTCGTTTGCTTCGCAGTCAGTGTGTTGCCCTGCTATTGGGAAAGGAGTGAGCCGGAGGAACCGCAGCAACATTTGACAGGATGAATAGGATTTCCATGATCGCGCAAGTATTCTGTTCAACTTGTTGTTGTCGTAGACGCTCCGAATCAGTGTTTCAGCGCATACAATAACACTCTTCCCAACACTCTCCGCCGAACAGATCTGCTATCACCGTGAGTCAGCTCAATCATTCCCGCCGTTCATTCTTGAAGCGATCCGCGACGCTCGCGGGAACCATGCCGTTACCCGGCGGCTACCTGCAAGCCCAAACAGAAGACGCTGGTGCGCCATTGATTGCCTACATCGGAACGTTCAGTGCTCCGCTGCAAGACGTGCTACCGACGCAAGTTGATCTGCCTCCAGGCAACGGCCAAGGCATCCATAGGTTCGATGTGAATCGCCAGACAGGTGCCCTGACACCCATCGGCGTGCAGCGAATGGGGAACAGCCCGAGCTGCTTGGCCCTGAATGCGAGCGGAACTCGAATGTATTCGGCCAATGAAACCGATCGAGTGGGTGACAACAATGCTGGATCTGTCAGCGCTTTCTCCGTCAGTCAGCAGGACGGGCAGTTAACGCTACTCAATACGGTCAGTGCGGGTGGAGCGGGGCCGACGTATGTGAGCGTCCATCCGGCGGGAAAATTCTTGCTGGTTGCCAACTATTTTGGCGGTTCGGTGGCGGTTCTGCCAATCTTGGCCGACGGGCGATTGGGCAAGGCGACCGACGTCAAAGAAGATCAGGGCGAAATCGGTCCGGCAACAGCGACCAACGCGCCGCGAGGTAGCTTTGCTTTCAGTGGGCATGATCGGACTCATGCGCATATGATCCAAGCCGATCCCTCTGGTCGTTTCGTCCTGCACGCCGACTTGGGATTGGACAAAATCTTTGTTTGGAAGTTCGATTCGGCGAATGGCAAGCTGATTGCGAATGACCCGCCGGCCGTTTCATTGCCGCCAGGGGATGGGCCACGGCACTTTCACTTTCACCCGAATGGACGCTGGTTCTATTCAATTCAGGAAGAGGGTTCGACACTTGTCTTGTTTGACTACGATGCCGAATCCGGGCGTCTAGCAGCCAGACAAACCGTATCGACGCTACCGCCTGGTTTCGCGGGCAGCAATTTTTGTTCCGAGATTCTGATATCGGACGATGGAAAATTCATCTACGCGGGCAATCGGCTGTACGACAGTATCGGCATCTTTTCAGTTGGCCCGAACGGCGACCTGACTCACGTCGGAGAAGAATGGACCCGAGGAGACTATCCGCGCAGCTTCAACTTCGACCCAACCGGCAACTTTCTATACAGTTGTAACCAGCGAGCCGACAACATCGCCGTCTTCGCTGTGAATCGTCAGACGGGCAAGCTAAAGTTTACCGGCCACTACACTGCTGTCGGCAATCCTTCGATGATTGTCTTCAACGATCTGGCCAAGGAATCCGGTTACAAATGATCTATGATTCCCACGCCGCGCAACAAACCTAAACGCGGTGACATTTTTTGCGAACTCACTGGCTACTTTGGCGTCTAGTTCTTTAGAAAATGTCCGATCCGCGAAAGCGGGAGCAAGGAATTCCAATGTTATTTGCACTGAATCAACGATTCACAAAACTCGAACCGAGATGCGACGGCGATTTACACAACAACTGTTCGTTTGACGGACATACCGATGTGGGCTCCATTCCGGCTAACCGCTGATGATTGCAATCCTGGACGTTTTGGCGAACAGTTGTCAGTAGACATGAAGATGCCGCGATCATTCCTGGCTCCTGACACCAGATTCCTGGCACCATATTTAAGCAAGCGTTCGATCGATGTTTCCTCCGGCGGCTCAGGCTCCCAGCTTTCTAGCGGTTGGAGACCTGTGTTCCGTGAGCGGATTCCAACAGGAGTATCGATTGATGTAGCTCAGTGGGTAGAGCATCAGTTTAGAGAACTGACGGTCACGGGTTCGACTCCCGTCGTACGCTCCAAGTTGGCTGCTAACCAACTGTGCGGGCGCGAAAGCGTCCACCAATGAAACTGGCGGGCAACAGTTGTTTCGCTGAATCGGCTGGTGATCAACTTGACGTTTGATCGTCGCGTTCAACCAACTGCGCAAGCGGTTGCGAGTTCGCTTCGTGAAGGCGATTGAGTTGAAAGCCGGCAGCACGATACTTCGCCTTGCAAGATTGCAGACGAGTATTTGAACCGACCGCTGCGAAGCTTCAGGCGGATGGCAGTCCCCGATCGGTCGCATTGCCGATCGAAGCTGCTCTCTCAATGAAGCCGACTTCGGTCTTGTTCATCTGTTCCAACAACCTTCCGCGAAAGCAGCGTGTGATTGGCGAACAACTTGTTGCCCAAAGGTTTCCTTTGATCATTCATTCACAATGCCGATGACGAACCGGCTTTACCGATCGTCGAAATGCGAGGGGAGGTTAGCTCAATGTTTAAGCGAATTCATATCCGCAGCTACGAAGTCGGCTTGAAGTTTCGTGACGGAGAATTCAAGGGACTGCTCGCGGCCGGCAAGCACTTCGTGTTCTGCCCATCCCGCAAGACCTACGTCCGTGTTGTTTCCAAACGTGATCCTTGGTTGGTTGACGATCAGCTAGACATCATCGTGAAGTCGGGTGCGTTGGCCGGATTGGCCAAAGTGCTGGACTTGAAGGATCACCAGCGCGCACTGGTTTGGGTTGACGGTCGATTTAGTCGCGTTCTCGGCTCAGGCTTGTACGCATACTGGATCGGTTTTCGCGAGGTGCATGTTGAATTCGTCGATGTCGAACATGTACGATTCGAGCACAAAGAATTGGCATCGATCGTTCGTGTACCGGATGCTTCACGATTGCTGGATGTCTGCAAGGTCGATCGTGACTGCGCGGGTGTACTGTTCATTGACGGTCGTTTTGCCGACCAGTTGGCGCCAGGTTTGTACGCGTTCTGGAAGGAAGTCGCCGATTCACGCGTTGTCGAACTAGACACCCGGGAGTCGCAGGTTGATGTCAGCGGTCAAGAGATCATGACAGCTGACAAGGTGACCCTGCGTATGAACGCGATCATCACCTACGTGATCAAGGACGCTCGTCGTGCCGTGAGTGCATCTGACGATGTTCGACAGTCGCTGTACCGCGAAATGCAATTGGCTCTGCGGAGCGCGGTCGGAGCTCGCGAACTGGATGCATTCTTGGCGGGCAAGGACGACCTGATCGAAGAACTACAGCAGAGCGTTGGTCAGCGGGCAGGTGTTCTGGGTCTGGAAGTCGTGTCGGTAGGTATCCGCGACGTGATTCTGCCAGGCGACATGAAGGACCTGATGAACAAGGTCACCGAAGCCAAGAAGGCAGCCGAGGCGAATTTGATCGTCCGCCGTGAAGAAACGGCAGCAATGCGAAGTCAGGCCAACACAGCCAAGGTGTTGGCCGACAACCCAACGTTGATGCGATTGCGAGAACTGGAAGTTCTGGAAAAGGTGGCGGCGACGGGCAACATGAACATCGTGCTAGGCGAAAAGGGCCTGGCCGATCGAGTGGTCAACTTGCTGTAATCGAAACGCCCCTGATCGAGCGATTGGTCAGGGGCGTTTTTTTGGTCTGCACGATCTGTCGCTAAGTTCTGTTATGATGGCCGCGTGAATAGGAATGTGGATTCGTCCGACACAGCGCCCACAGGCCGTCACTTGGCTTTTTTCCCATGAAAAGCCAATCTTTTTTAAAATTCTCGCCCTGCCAGCCCGGTATTCAGACCTAACCTTTAGCTAGGCGTTTGGCGACTGCTGGCGGCTATTGCTGGATTTTCGCATCAGATCATCCAGTGGGAACATCTGCCTGAAACTTTAACATTGAATATTGCATCTCATGAGCAACTCCAGTCAGCGCGAAATTGAGTGGTCGGACATCCAAAAGTTCCAGCCTCTACTATTCGCACTATTCTTGGCCATCATTGCGGCGACCGTCATCTACACAAGCGTCTATCAGGTTCCGGCTGAGTCGCAGGGTGTAGTGCTGCGGTTCGGCAAATACATCAAAACGGCTGAACCCGGTTTGCGATTCAAACTGCCGCTGGGCATCGACAAGGTCTCGGTAGTGCCTGTCCGCCGCCAGTTGAAACAAGAATTTGGATTCGGCACGGCCGGGTTGACCAATCCAACACAAGCCTCGAATGAACAAGAAGCAGAGCGGAGCATGGTGACCGGCGATCTGAACGCCGCCACGGTGGAGTGGGTAATTCAATACCGAATCCGCGAACCTCAGCTGTACCTGTTCAAAGTTCGCGACCCCGGCCTGACCTTACGAGACATTTCCGAATCGGTGATGCGCACCGTCGTTGGGGATCGCACCGTCGATGAAGTGATCACCGTCGGCCGCCAGGAAATTGAAGTCGATGCACTGGCACAGTTGCAGGATCAGGTCAACAAGTACGAATTGGGACTGAGTATCGATCAAGTTCAGCTGAAGAACGTCAATCCGCCGAAGCCTGTGCAACCTTCCTTCAACGAAGTCAATCAAGCCCAGCAAGAACGCGAACAGATGATCAACATCGCCAACGGTGAATACAACAAAGAAGTCCCTCGGGCACGCGGCCAAGCCGAGCAAAAAATGCAAGCAGCCCAGGGATATGCTCTGAAGCGAGTCAACGAAGCCCAAGGTGACGTTTCGCGTTTTAATGCTGTGCTATCGGAGTACTTGAAAGCACCGGAAGTGACCAAACAACGAATCTACATTGAAACTATGCAGCAAGTCATACCGACGATGGGCAGGAAAATCATTATCGACGATGAAGCGAGTCAGATTTTGCCTCTGTTGCAGTTATCCCCGGAATCACAAAGGAGTTCGAGATGAACCGCGTCACCCTTCCTGCCGTGATTTTGGGCAGCATCGTCCTGATGATCTTGCTGTTCAGCATGACCTACACGGTTGACGAAACCGAGCAGGTCATCATCACTCAATTTGGCGAACCGATCGGAGAGCCAATCAGCGATGCCGGGCTGCATTTCAAACTTCCATACGTTCAAGAAGTGAACCGTGTGGAGAAACGGATCCTGGGTTGGGACGGTCGGCCCAACGAAATGCCAACCAAGGATAAGACCTATATCGTGGTCGATACGTTTGGCCGCTGGAAGATCAAAGACGCCAAGCAGTACTTCCTGCGACTGCGTGACGAACGAAGTGCACAATCAAGGCTGGATGACATCCTGGGCAGCGAAACTCGCAATGCGATCGCCAAACATGAACTGATCGAACTGATACGTACGACGAAAGATCGTGAGCCGGCTCGAGATGAGACGATTGCCGACGCACCAGGGAACATCGGAATTCTGTATACGATCGACAAGGGACGAGCCAAAATTGAACAGGACATCTTTGCAAAGGCCGCCGGAAAACTGACCGATTTTGGCATCGAATTGCTAGATGTCCGATTCAAACGCATCAACTACAACCAAAGTGTGCGTCAGCGTATCTTTGATCGGATGATCAGTGAGCGGCAGCAGATCGCTGAACGATTCCGCAGCGAAGGAGCTGGCGAGGCCGCCATCATCATTGGGAAGAAAGAGAAGGATCTGCTGGAGATCGAATCCGAAGCGTACAAGCAAGTGCAGACGATCCGTGGTGTAGCGGATGCCAAGGCATCAGAAATCTATGCCGAGGCGTACAACCAGAGTGAGGAATCGGTTGCCTTTTATGCGTTCGTAAAGACGATGGAAACTTACGAAGAGATGCTAGACAAAGACAGCACTTTGATCTTGTTGACGGACAGCGACATCTTCAAGTTCATCAAACGAATCGAGGATACGGAATAGCCTCATTCGCTCGGCCGAGCGAATAAAACCAGACGCCGGTGCATCATGCAAGGGCTCATCTACGGCTTCGTCATGTTTTTGCCGCTCGGACTTGTCCGGGTCCCCGAAGTGGGACTGATCTTCATATCGCTGTCGCTGTCGTTGGGGTTCCTGTTGGTCGATCGCGTTGCCGTTTATCTCCAGGATCCGTTCAGCAACCAATCTTCGGATACACCGATGTTGGCCTTCTCAAAAACCAACGAAATCAACATCCGACAGATGCTGGGTGAGACCGAGTTGCCAAAGCAGATCGATCCGGTTGATGGTGTGCTTTACTAGACCATTTGACAGATGATGTGGGTGATGGTCCGAAAATGAGCCCGATTCCTGTCGGCCAATAGCAGCCCCTTGGCGACAGCGCTAACAATTCGGTATTTGTCTGACGCTCAAAACGGGGCCACCAATTAGCGTGTTTCCTACTTTGGTAACGGCAGCAGGATCATTCCGTTCTCGGGGAATGCGGCCGCTCCGGTTTTTCCGTTGATTTGGTATTGGATCTTGAGCTGTTTTTGGATGCCCGGCGTCGGATCACCTCCGAAGCTTTCGTTGTAACTGCTAAACGGGAGAGTGATCAGAGGAATTTCGCCTGCCCGTCGTTGAATCTGTTTCGTGACGTCCTGCCACGTTGATCCCGCGCCATATTCCGCTTGGATGATTTCCAAATTGACTTTAGAGAAGCCAGCAGACTTGATTAGCTCCTTCATATCGATTCCATCGCCACTAAGTTTCTGGGCGATTGCCAGGGTCGCGTTGGTTGCTTCGGTCTTCAAGCCAGTCAACTGCTGTGCTTCGATCGCCACGCCGAGCCCCGGGCCGCTGGGACGGAGCGTCAGCACTTCCAAAGCCAGCTTCTGTTCTTCCGGGCGAATCGCGGCTTCGATCGCGTTGCGACACATGTCGGCACGCTGTTGGCCGTCGGTAAACTTACGGGCCAGACCGAGGTATCCTCGTAATGCACGAACCTTGAATTTGTTTCCCACATCGCTTCCGGCCAAATCTAACAGGACTGGCGCGGCATTCACATCATTCCATTTACCCAGCAGTTGACTGCTGGTATCCAGCAGCGCGGGATCGCCACTGCTAGCGGCGCCGGCAAGAGTTCTTAGTGCAGTGCCGCCACCCACATCACTGAGAATTTCTAGCAGGTCGGTCTTGGTTGTGGACGGTGATTGCTGCAGCGCCTCGGCAAGCTTGTCGGCACACGCTTCGCGGTCGGGCATCCGAACACTGGCGGCTTTCAACGCCTGTAAGGCAACCGGCTTGTCCTCGATATGATCTGCGGCGCTAACTTGATCGATCAGGACCGACAGTTGGTCAAGCGTAACCGTTTCCCCCAGAGCAACAAGTGCGGCGCTACGAACATTTGCCTGTGGATGCTCCAGGGCCTTGATGACATCAGGAACGGCGTCGATTCGTCGGCGTCCGATCAGTTCTAGCAGCAATGCGTAGGTTGTGCCGTCGGCATTGGACAGCATTTCCGCGATCCGCTGGTCGACTGTCTGCCCGGGTAAATCGGCCAGCGTCTCTTTGGCAGCTTCGGCCAGTTCAGCGTTCGGCTGCGTCGCAATATTCATCAGGGAAGCCAAACACGAATCATCGCCAACCCGCTTCAGCGCATCGATGGCCGACAATCGGGCAGCGACGGAACCCTGATCGGCGGCCTTCAAGATAGCTGCGAGCACAACTGTATCTTCGCGATCGGCCATCGCCTGGATCGTGGAGGCTGCTCGCTCGGGCTTCAACCGCGCCAATTCATCTACTAAAGCTTGATCAATCTGGTCGCCTGGAAATTCACGCAGGGTTCCAAGTGCCAGCCGAAAGAATGTGCGGTCTGGCGACTGTAGCTGTTCCAGCAAAAGCGGAATTCCCGCTTGGCCGCGAGCCAGAATCGCGCCGCGTGTGGCTTCGATAACGCGTTGCGTCGGGACATTCGCAGCTCGAACCTGATCATAAATTGCAATCGCCTCGTCCGACTTGCCGTCCGCATGGAACCGTTCGGCACACAACACACACCCTTCGGCGATTGCCGAACGTACAGCTTCTGGTGCTGCGGCGAGTGATTCCGTCAGTGAAGCTGCGGCCGCCGCGTTGCCAATGCGTCCCAGGGCAACCGCGGCGGCAGCAGCGACATCCGGATCCCTAGCTTGCAGGTGCCCGGCCAATGATTCGACAGCGCCGGTGTCACGGCGAACGCCAATCGAGTTGATCATCCCAACTTGAAGTCGTCCTTCAAGCGAATCAGCTGCGGAGAGTAGCGCTGCATCGGCTTCGTCGCCGGGAATCGCTTCGAGGGCGGTCCGCGCCCACGAGGACAATTGTGGATCGGGCAATAACTTCGCCAATTCGGGAACGGCGGCGACGGAACCATGAATTGCCAATTCCTTGCACGTGATCGCCTTTTCAGCGGACGGCGCATCCGAACGGAGGATGGCTAGCAAGCTTGCTTCTTGAGACGTGCCGGTCTCGTCAGCTCGAATGGCAGGTGCCGTAACAAGTAGCGATGCAGCGAAGCCCGAGCAAATGAGGTATTGAATGAATTTCATGTTTTGAAGATCTGTTGGAGAGTTGGATGCGGTTTGCGTTTGAGAGTGTTCAATCCGTCTTTGATTGCTGGGCGATCACAACGTTTCGATCGCCCAGCGATCGACGACAAGCAATTACAGCCTCCACGGTTCTCGCAACGCTTCGGATCGCAAACGATTGGCCGCTTCATCATTAACAAACATGTTGGTCGCATTGTCGTAATTGACTTGTCGTCCCAAGTGCAGCGCGATGTTTGCACCGTGACAAGCGATGTGGGCTCTACTAGCTGCGTCAGCGTTTCCCTTTGGTTGGCTGCGCGTCTTGACGCAGTCTAGAAAATCGCGAACGTGAAACGTTGCCGGATAGCCGCCGATTTCGGCGACGTCTCGCCCAGCCAGCAATTCGGGTGAACTGAGCACCATCTTGCCGCTGTCACCCGCTTCGACCCAACCCGTTTCGCCCTCGAACCGTACCGGGCATGAACCGAGTGGAATCCAGCCAGTCTCGCGAAAGATCAACTCGACACCATTGTCGTAACGCGCGACCAATTGACCGTCTTTAGGAGCGTTGTATTCGATGGGAGGCTGGCAATCGCCGACTGCCCATTGACAAAGATCGACGCAGTGCGATCCCCATTCCAAGACACCACCACCAACCAAGCCACCACCTTTTTCGAAATTGAATCCATCCAATAGCTTTGCGTTGAACGGACGCCAGGCGGCCGGGCCAAGGTACATGTCCCAGTCGACAACCTCCGGATCTGGTTCCGGTTCAGGAACCAACCAGCCGCTCATCATCGCCTGCATGCCGGCCGGATGAGCGTAAACTCGTTTGAGTTTGCCAAGCCTTCCGGTTCGCGCCAGTTCACAGGCAAACGCAAAATGCGGCAGATTGCGCCGCTGCGTTCCGGCCTGAAATACTCTTGCCGTGCGGCGCATCGTTTCGGCCAAGATCAAACTTTGGCTGATGTTCTTGGTCACAGGTTTCTCGCAGTACATGTCCTTTCCCGCCTTAGCCGCGGTCATCGCGGCGGTGGCATGCCAGTTCGGCCCGGTCGCGATCAGTACCGCATCGATATCGCTGCGGTCCAGCAGTTCGCGAAAGTCGCGATATGTCGCGCAGTTGTCGTTGTCGTATTTCTTGTCGGCGATGTTCTTGACGGCGACACGACGCTTTTCTTTGACATCACAGACGGCTACGAACTGAACATCAGGCTGCTGCAGAAAGCAACCGAGATCATAGGTTCCGCGATTCCCGATTCCGATACCGCCCACAACAACGCGCTCACTCGGCGGAACGGCACCGTCGCGTCCCAGAGCCGATGAGGGGACAATCGTGGGCGCCACCACTGCGGCGCTAGCTGCCGTGGCAACGTTCTTTAAGAACCGACGACGAAGCAGTGGAGAACTCTGTGGAACTTTCTTCGACATGAATGGTATCCTGACCGTTAGGGTGGCGGGGGGTGAGGCGGCTTGCACGAAGGGGTCCCGGCAAGCTTAGAGGATACCCGCGCCGCAGCCGGCGTTCCACTCAATAACGACGTTGTCCCGATATTTATGTGTTGACCCTTCGTTCGCGTTAACACCAATTGATCAAAGCAGGAATGGAATCAGCGCGCGTCGCTGCGCGGGGTAGTTACTGAAACTTGCCTGATACCAGGCGTGATTGGCTAACGCGCGGGGGCCGACGTTCGCCATGGTGTATAGGGCAAACGCTAGTCCGGGCAGCGACCAAGTGAGCATGGCGAACCCGGTCCATTGAATGATCTCGCCCAAATAGTTTGGGCAGCTGACGTAGCGATAAAGGCCGCCATACGGGATCTTGTACTTGCCACTTTCTTCAGCGCTCTCACGCAACTTCAGTAGGGTTCGATCGGCGCGTTGATTGATCATGAATCCGGTGAAAAACAATACGGTTCCAAGCACGAACCGCGGGTCGATCAGCCAAGATAGGTGATAGTTACCGAACTGCGATAATTGGCTGCGCATTGATGTAAGCATTCAGCGAATTGAAGATCGTGCCCAGGATCACAATCAGGGCAACCATCTGTTTCTTGTTTGAGCGGATGCGAAACGGGAAGATGAACGTACGATACAAATAGTGAGCAAGCCAGAATCCAAGGAAAATCAACGGAACGGGTTCAGTGCTGTGATCACCAACAGCAAAAAGCGGTACAAACAACGCGACGGTGGGAAGCTCCATCAACACCCAGCCGAGGCGATTGTTCAGCGTCGGTCCCCAGCCGGGACGATAGAAGCGACCATAGGGCGCGGGGATAAAGATCAGCAAAAGGCAGGTAAGCGGCGCCAGTCCGACCACAAGCCAAGTCGCCCAATGATGAATCTCGATCTCCTGCATGTTATGACCTTCGGACGAGACCGATCACATTCCAATCAGACTGAAGTGACGGTAGACGTCTTCGATCGTTTGCTCGATGGGGCGAACCGTGAAGCCCAGTTCACGCTCGGCTTTTTGGTGACTGACCTGAGTAGCAAGCGTGAGAATTTGCAGAGACTCGCGAGTGTAGAGCGGGTCGGATCCCGTGAATCTCGCTCGGGCTTCGACGAATATCGCCGATCCGCGGGCTAGCCAGAGCGGGCAGCAAAATCTAGGCGGTGCCGAACCGGTTATCTGTTCGGCTACCGCAGCTAACTCAGCAACCGTCAGCGTCCGATTTCCAAGCAAATAGTTCTCTCCGGTACGGCCGTGTTCGCGGGCTCTGATCATGCCCTCTGCGATATCTCGAACATCGACAGAATCAAAACCACCAGCGGTAAGGCTCGGAATTCGACGATCGCGGAGGTCAATGAATACTTGGCCGAGTCGGGAGGGACCAAAGTCAAACGGGCCGATGACGCCGGTCGGATTGACGATCACTGCGTCGAGTCCCTGTTCGATCGCCGCATGGACGCGCCTTTCACTCTCGGCCTTCGAGCAATCATATGCGGTTGCGCCTGATTCCGCCGTCGCCAATGGAAATGTTTCATCGATGACCAAGTTGCGGGAACCGTACAGATCAAACGCTTGAACCGAACTGCAATGGATAAATCGCTGTGTGCCACACTTTAGCGCAGCCTGAATAACGTTCTCGGTCCCCTCAGCATTGACTTGAAAAACGCTTCCATCGGGATCACCCCAAACAGAAATCTTTCCAGCCAAATGAAAGACTGAGTCGGCACCGGTCAAAGCTGGCACAAGACTTTCCGGGGACAGAACGTCTCCAGATACCTGTTCGACGCCAACCAGACCGGCGAGTGCAGCACTATCGCGGCGAACCAGCGCTCGAACATGTTCGCCGCGATCGATCAGCGCTCGGACAAGATTGGCGCCGAGGTGACCGGTGGCTCCAGTAACGAAGGCTGTCAACTCAATTCTCCTGGACCGGTATGGCCGAACTACGCTTCGTCACGGTCATCGTTAACAGGAGACAGGGAGAGTTGCGACCAGTCGGCGATTGCTTGCGGCGGCCTGAAATCGCAGCGATGTAGTTGTACACAAGCTGACAATCGAAGCCCAGCGTTCGTCCCTGCAGCGATTCTGGGGCTGGTCCGAAATCGAAATGACGCCTTACACCAAGGTTCTGATCAGTGTTTACCAGAGGAATCGCCGCCAATTTTGACTTTAATCGATCCCAGCACTCTGGTCAGTTCACGTTCCTTGTTCCCGACGAACAAAACGTTATCGAGCACGATCGCGCGTTTTTCAGTTGTGGGGTGCAGAATCAGTCGGCCCGCACCTAAAAGCATGTATTCAAAAACGTCATTGATCTCTTTATCGACCCGCAAATTTGGTGCCGGATATCGCTTTAGGTCGCTCAAAAAGCCGTGATGGTGCAACAGTTCGTTATTGCGCAGTTCCCAGTAGTCGAATCGGACGCTGACAAAGACCGCGCCATACATCAGCGTCATCGCGATCGCAATGCAGGCAAAGAAGGAAGTGTTTGCAGCTGGCCGCACAGCCGAGACCAAGTTTTGAATCGATGGCAAAATATCGGGCTTTGCAATCACCACCAACCAAGACGCCATTCCCACTGAAATCAAAATGAAGACCAGAGTTAGCGAGGTTGCGCGAGGAAAATCGAAGATGATAACGAACATGTTGATCATCATCACAATCAGAAACAAGCTGGTCATCACGACCGGTAGCGTCTTCGTTGGATCGACGCTGCTGTAGCCGCCGAAATACATCACGACCGCGCAAATGGCGGCCACAACCAAAGTCGGGTACATGAAGACGAATTTCGGGAAGGGGATCAGCATGATGGAGTTCGACTTGGACGATTTCCGGGGCGATTCCGTAGCGGTTTGATCCGGTGCTGAGGCAACATCCTGCTTTTTCGTTGCCGAGTCGGTGTTTTCTACAGTCTCGTCGTTACTCATCATCCAGCTCCTAAGTCTTGGCAAATCTACATGTTGAACAAGTCTCCCACCATTCAGGCACAGACCGACATAGGTCAGGGCGCCTGTTTCAGGATCCATTGATTCAAGCCAACATCCTAGCAAGTTTCGGCCTACATACTGCTTGGTCACACATGGAAAACCCAAATCGCGGCGTTGATGCGAAGTCGGCTTCAGGGGCTATTCGATCTGCGATTGCGTAGGCTTCGGTACGCATCATGGAGTATTGTCCGACGATCTGGCTACTGCTTGTTCGGGGAACAGAAACGATGTCACGACATTGCCTGTTCTTACTGTTGAAGATTGCACTGTATAGCGGCTTGGCCTTCGGACGGAATGTCGGACAAGAAGCCGCGATCGCACCCAAGAACGATGCGCGTGGAATCGCAGACCGGCCCTTCTTGATGCTAATGGGACGCACCGACAAGAGCTGCCACCCACAACATGCCCAGCAACTACTCGATTTGATTCCCTCAGCATCAAAAGAGCTGATCCATTTTGATGCCGGGACAAGCTGCCGACTCGATACCTTACCGAGGCGATCGGATGTCGAGAAGAACATTTGAAAGAGCTCAATCCACTGAAGGATAGACTGGGTTAGCGGCGGCAAAAATTGTCACGACGGAGCGGTCGGACCGCCCCCAAAAAAAAGCCCCTGACCGAGCTATCGATCAGGGGCGTCACTATTTCTTTCTAGGTGTGGAATCAATACTGGTTACTGACCGCCACCACTACCTTCGGCCTTCTGTGTGGTGTCACTGGCAATCGGGAAAGCAACATCGTACCAGCCGATCATCATTTCTTCCCAAGTTTGGTCACCCCAACGGACTTCCTCGGTTGGATCTGGATTAGCCAGGTTGTCCAATGAGTTGTCGAACAACGCGGTGCAGACCATTTTCGACCCTTTAGGAATCAGTTTTGGTTCCTTCAAGATGTAGTGGTTTTGCCAATTGAAATCGTAGACCGGGACGTCCAACAGAATCTCGGTCTTACCGTCCGGATAGTGCATTTCGTACTTGAACGCCGTACCACGGATGTGCATGTGCGGGAACAGAGAAGTCAACAGAGTGTCGCGTGTGAACTCTTTCTCCGAAACCACTTCGTAATCTTTGGCTCCCGGCGGGATAACAAAATCATGCTTGGAAGCGTTCGTCGTAACGGCACGATGACTAACTTCCGATTCGTCACAATAGATCAGCCCGATCATGCTGCGGTCGGTCTGCTCACTGCCAATCGGCGTGTAGTGCATTTGGAACACCAATTTTGAACCGGCTGGAATGCGTTTGGCCCAACCTGGTTTCATTGGTTGCGGGCGTGTACCTGGAGCGAATCCAACCAACAGCCGCGAATCGCCATGATCGCGAGGTTCGCTATTCGGTGGCTGCACGAAAACGATGATGTGATGGACGACGGCTGGATTGCCAGGAAGAGCTTCGGCCAGCGTTACCCACTTGTCTTCGGTGAAGCCAGGATCAACGGTGAAGTAACGGTACGGTTCCGTTCCTTCGGCTTTGATCGTGGCAGGTTCCTCGGCCATGTAGAAGATTTCATCGGGACCTTCAGGCAGATACCAACCTTCGTGATAGGCAATCGGCTCAGGCAAGTCCGCTGGATTCCCTTCGGGACAACCGGCATCGACCCAAGTACGGATCTGTTTCTTTTCCAACGCGGTCAGTCGTTGCTCATTGGCAAACTCGCCATGAGCTGGGTCGGCGTGCCATGGTGGCATGCGTTGGTCTTCGATCGTTTCGGCGATCATTTCACCCCAACCGGCAACTTCTTCGTAGTCGGTCATCGCAAATGGAGCGATCTGTCCTTCGCGGTGACATTCGACACAACGACTTTGGAAGATGCGTGCGATTTGATTCGAGTAAGTAACGTCTGATTCTTGCTGGGGACGAACGCGTCCGATTAGGCAACCTTTGGCAACCACGTGTGGTTCGGAAACTGCTTTGCCGGCCAACAATTCATTCAGTGCAACCTTGAGGTCTTCGCGTTTTTGGACGGGGGACGAAAGTCCAACGCCCGATCCAAATGTGTATTGGCCGTCGATGCGACCTGTGTAGCGAACGATGCCCTCTTGATCGAGCACGAAGACTTCCGGAGTCCGCGTTGCGCCAAACATATCAGCAACCACGTTGCCAACATCTTTCAAAGCGGGGAATTCGACATTGTGTCGAACCACATGGCTTTCGATTTCGCTGATGTTGTCCTGAACATTCGAGTTGATGCCGATGATGGCAACACCCTTATCGGCGTACTCTTTGCTCATCTCCGCCAACCGAGCACTATACAGTTTGGCCAACGGACATTCGGTTCCGAAGAAATAGGCAACGACAAGCTTGTTGTCCTTGTAATCGGAAAGAGAGTGCTCTTTGCCGCGAAAATCTTTCAACGTGAAGTTGTCGATCTTGCGACCCACGAGCGAATCACTCTTGTCGGCAAACGCCGTGAGCGGAAGTGCGGCTATCACCAACGCTACTACAAAACCCCTGACCATCATGCTTCTCCTGAATAGAATGAGACCCGATGAAGCTGTCGCCTCGTCGATGTGACCGTTTCGGTACGGAATCTGATTTGATTGCAAAGTTGTACTGCTATGCCGTCTATTTGCGATCGGCCACCGGAATCACGCCAGTAGGGGCAAATCCCGACCGTTCTATGCTAACAACCTACGATTCCCGGCACAACTGAAAACCGACGGCCACCTTTCACCCGCACCGTGACCAACGTCAATTCAGTATAAACCCCGGTTTTCACAGCCGGTATCGCTGCCGGTGGAGAAAAATATCGAACCAATTCTGGCTTTTCCGTTCCATACCCAGCCCACCGGATCCCGGCCCACCCGATCCCGCTCAGACGCCGCAGCCTATCGAGATCCGACCGACTTCGGGAAGCAAACCACAGCGATCGTCATCGGCGGCAGACCTTTGCCAAACCGTCGTTACCCCCTGGCGAACGACCACCCTTGCATCAACGACTTCCCGTGCGGACTAGAATTGATCGATCGGCAGGCATCGTCGCTCAGAGGCCTGGGAATTCCCAAGTCGGTGTGCGGGTTTCGTCCAAGTCCAGCCCGAGCAACGTTACCATGGTGGCGGACAAACCTGCCGTCGAGTTGTTTTTCGGAAGGCGAAGTGGAGAACTTCGCAGCATCGGCGGGTCTGAATCTCTGGGAAACTACCGGACGATGCTTTTGGCAAGGAAGAATTCTTGCTAATTCAGCGATGTGCCGACCGACAGCAGCGTGCCACAAAACCGTGGCTTCATTTGTTCTAAACTATCGGCTTCCCGCTCGAACCTCCCCCCGCGAAAGCGGCGATTTTCAAGGTACAGAAAAGATGAAATCGATTTGTTGCCGTTTAGTGTTGCTGTTCGCAACGCTGCCGTCCGGAACCGTATTGGCACAGGAAATCCTCAACACTTCAGGCTTAACCTTTACCGACTACGACATTGTCGAAGACGTCGTTTACGGACACAAAGACGGTTTGGCGCTGACATTGGATGTATTGACACCGAAACAGAACGCCAAAGGCATTGGTCTGATCCTGGTTTCCAGCGGTTCCTGGAAATCGAGCAAGTCGAATGTAGCCGCAGACAATGTTCGCCGGCGGAACGAAGATCATTGGGGTCAAGGACTATTGGCCGGCGGATACACCCTGTTCGTCGCACGGCATGGCAGCGGACCGCGATATGCTGTTCCCGAGATGGTCGCCGATATGAATCGTGCGGTTCGCTATGTGCGGATGGTATCCGAAGAGTATGGAGTCGATCCGAATCGTTTGGGGATCACCAGTGGCTCGTCAGGCGGTCACCTGTCGTTGATGGCGGCGGTCACCGGAGACGACGGAAACGCAGACTCCGAGGATCCAGTGCAGCGGGTCAGTAGTCGTGTGCAGTCGGTCGTCGCCTGGTTTCCACCGACCGATATCGTTAATTGGGGTGGCAAAGATGGTTACAAGGCGATCAAGTTGCTGCGTCCAGCCTTGTTTGAAGAGATGTTTGGCGAAATCACCGACCTGCCCGAACAACTGCGCAGCATTTCCCCAATTTATTTCGTCAATAGAGAATCACCGCCGCTGCTGTTGATCCATGGCGACGCCGATGCCACGGTGCCGCTGCAACAATCGGAAATCTTATTGGCGAAGTATCAAGAAGTCGGAGTTCCATGTGAGTTGATCGTCGAAAAAGATGGCGGCCATTCCTATTGGCCCGGAATCGCCGAAGAATACCGCGAAGTCTGGAAGTGGTTCGATACGTACCTGGCGAAGTAGCGGAATGCTCTAACTTTCGCCTACGGCATCGCCAACAGTCGTCTTGATTCTTGTAGTAGAAATTCGACATCGGTAAACGGTTCGTAGCCGATGTCTTGCCAGCGAACTCGATCTTGGGAATCGATCAAGAACGTTCCGTGCAACGGCTGATCTTCGAAGTCGTCCCAAGCTCGAAAGCTCTTAAACACCTGTTGCTCCGCATCGGACAACAGCGGAATGTCCATCTTGGCGTCGAAGTTCTTGATGCCTGTTTGCAACTGGTCAACCGTTTCGCTACTGATCGCAACCAGCTCAATCCCCGACTCACGAAAATCTTCGATCTTCGGCGCGAACTCATGCAACTGTTCGACACAGTGCAGACAGCCGAAGCCCAGATAGAAGATGACGATTCGTGGTCGGCCGGTGAAATCTTCACTGATGAACGGTTCGCCACTCGGCGGAAGTCGCACTCCACGAGGGAGTCCGGTAGGGCTGCCATCGAAACGGACCGAGTTCGAATCCAACGGCGGACGTGCTCCCAAATCCTCGGCCGGCTCGGGCGAGATTCGCCAATCACCTTCGATATCAGACGCTTCGGCAACCGGCGCAAGCCTGGCCAACATTGGGGTGTTCGATGTCGGCGACCCGCAGCAACCTTGCGTAGCGATTGAAACTTCTTCTTTGCTTGCTCTTTTTCGCCGTTGCGCCACAGCAGGTTGACCCAGACGGCCAGCGGTCGGACTTGCGACTTGCCTTTCTTGGTCGCTTTTTCGGCCAACTTGATCGCGCCGTTCAGATCGCCAGCATCGGCCAACCACTGCGCCTGAATCACTTGATCAATCTTCGCGACCTCCAAGTGCCGCTTCAGCGTGTCCACGTCTTTTCGATGGATCGCTGCGGCAGCCGCACCACGCGCAATGACACGGCGAACCTGTGCGATCTCTTTCTTCAATTCCTCTCGTGATGGTTTAGCGTCGCTGTCGTTGGAATCTGCATCTTGCACCTCGTCGGCCGATCTACCATCGGCCAGATTCAACCATTGGATCTCCAGTTCGATCTGTCGCCGCCATAAAGACTGCATGGTCTGGGTGCCTCGCTCTGCATCAGCGGTTATGAATTGCGCTGCCGCGAGCCAACCGAGCCAATCGTCCTGCTGCGCCCGGTTGTTGACCATCAGCAAATTGGGACCGTCTGCCTGACGAATCAATTCCTCCCACAATCCATACTCGGAAAGTGTTTGCAACAAACGCTGTCGTCCATACTTGTAGCTGCCGCCCTTCTCCAGCGAGTTGTACTTCGGATGTCGCGGCAGGGAGACCAAGTTTCGGGACAGATCCAAGGCATCTTCTACGCGACCGACGTACAACAAGTTGCGAATCAACCACTCGTTGTTGTGTGCAAAGTTATGAATCTGGTCGGGCATCAAACGAGTCCGAATCATGTGCGCATGATCGACTCGGGCCGACGCTTCCTGTTGCCAGGCGGCGTCGCCATACCGTTTTAACTTCGAATAGATGTGTCCTGGCATGTGCCACATGTGCGCGATCCCAGGACTGGAGGGACCGCATTTGGCGGCGGACTCAAGCGAGTTTTCTGGTCTCGGTGAATCCCACAAATGAATTCGGTAGTGATGAGCCGGATGCATGAGGTTGTTCAACAAAAACCTCGCCTAACAATGCGTTGACGGCATAGCGGCTGGTCAACTTGACTCCCGCGCGATCACCGGTCCATAGCTGCAGGGCCAAGAACGCTTTGGCTTCCAAATCCTCGGGATACTCATGCAGTAACTTTTCCAAGTCGGCGATGTAACGCTCGACCCGTTTCTGTTTCGCTTCGCGTTGGGCCTCTTTTTCGGCTTTTGTTTTCGATTTCTGTGCTTGATCGGCCGCTGCTTTATCGGGCTCTTTCTTGATTTGGGGAATGAATCGGTTCAAGGCTTCGATGTACATCTTCTCGCGCCGGTCCGCCCCCTTGTTGCGACGCTTCATCGCTTCGTCGATCAAACCGCGGGCCCGATCGTCGTTGTTGACGTTGGCCATCGCCATACCCCAGTAGGCGATCGCTAAATCAGGGTCTTCCTTGGCCGCTTGGCGGAAAGATCGCTCGGCTTCCAAGTACCAAAAGCCATGCAACTGCGCTACGCCTTGATTGACGAAGCTGCTGGGCCTGATCCGATTTCGATCGATGTTGGAAATTCGATCTTCCGCCATTCCAGGAATCAAGACCGCTGCTTGGCGTGGCCCCTGGTTGAACGCTTCGCCATGGAAACTATGGCCGGCCAAAACGGTATCGCCGTCGGCTTGTTCGCCGGTTGCCTTGCTATCCTGGGCATCGACTAGCGAGCAACATGGGGGTGTTGTTAACGCGAAGCAGGTCAAGACCACGACAGCAAGCAGAGATCGGATAGGCATGACAGGCGGACACAAAAGGAAGTGGGCAGGATTCCTGATTGTATCTGCTGCAGCAATCCCGTGCTGCATCGGCGCACACAGGTCGATTTCGCTACCGCGAGCATCCGAAGCGTTTGCGGCGGTCGCCAACTGACTGCAACTGCGACCGCCTGCGACTGTAACCGTCTGTTTAGCTGGTTTCGGCGGTGTGGAGCAGGGCATTGATGAAACGCTTTGCTGCCACGTAGTCGTTAGCCTTTAGCTCGGCGCTGTTTTTCCGCAGGCTCTTTAGCAAGCCATCAGCGGCGTCATCGATTTGTTCGTAAACGGCACCGCTGATCTTTCCATCGCTGCGCGCTCGCAACGCAAACAGCTTGTCCAATTGTTCCCGATCTTGCTGGTACTCTTCCGGCATCAGTAGCTTCGGCCAAGTAATTTTACCGGTCAAAGGATCGAGTTGCTTGCTGGTCAATTTGTTGGGATTCGCCCGACGCGCATAGCTGGCATACCGTTCCTGATTCGCCATCTTTTTCGCGTACTTTTCCTCGGGAGTTCCAAATCGCTGTTCGCGATTGTAATTCCGTCTCGCGAAATAGGTCTCAGTCGCCTTCATGCGGTTGTCCAGTTCCAGACTTTCCGCTTCCGATCGGCTAATCCGCGCCTGGGCGCTATCCATTTCATATTGTCCCTGCGAACGGATCACGTCGGAAAGCCCACGAGCACGGCTTTCCGCTACCGTCGATGCCCTGTTATTGCTCCAGCCAACATTCACACTCTGGAGTGCATGTGCGGTCGAGGCAACAGACAGAGCGATCACCGCTGTGAGGGTGTAGCTTTTCATGACGTTGACTCCGAAAGTATTGCCCGACAATTCGCCAAAATTGTGCCGCGCGAGGATCCCGTGTAGTTTATTGGTGAAGCAGTGGTTAGTCTAATTGATTGTAAATCGGCATGCAAACGGCCACACCATCGGGTCTGCGACCAAAGGGTTTAGTAATTGATGATTAGTAGAACAGCCGGCCTGTCGGTCGCTCTTGTGATGGCCATCGCGTGTGGCTGTCAGCGTGTAAAGCAAGAAACTGCCCAGGGAGCGAGACGGCACAGGGCGAGACGGCACAGAGAGAAACGGCGCAGAAAGAGACGGCGCAGGCAGACACTGTACCGGCGCAGGACCAGCAACCGCCTGATGGCAACGCAGATGTTGCTCAGCTGATCGATCAGCTCCAGGACGATGATCCGCGTACCCGCGCACTTGCGGCCCGTGCGCTTGGTGACAGCGGAGACCAGTCTGCCGCCGAATCACTGGCCGCACTCGTTGCCGACGAAAATGCGACCGTACGTCAAACCGCCTTGGCTGCTATCCATCAGCTTGAACCGGGCGACGAGATGATCATCCCGCTGATGACCAAAATGCTGGGTGACGCCGATCCCCATGTCGTGGCCGTGGCCACACACAGCCTGGCCGAAACGGGTCCCAATATCGTCCCCGCCATGATCAAGGCAATGGACGACGAACAGACCATTTACTGGGCGATCCTGGTATTATCGGAGTTGGGTCCCGATGCCGAGCAAGCCGTTCCTGTCTTGGCCGAGGCGCTGAGTCACGAAGACGAGGAAGTCCGTCACGAAGCAGCCCAAGCCTTGCGGGCGGTCGGTCCCAAAGCGTCAGCTGCGGTACCAAATCTGATTGTGGCGTTGGATGACGAGCAAGTCGCGGTGCAACTTCCCAGCGTGTTGGCACTGGGCAGCATCGGCCCGGCAGCAAACGATGCGCTCGATAAACTCGGTAATCTTAAGGCGAGTGATGACGAGCTGTTGCAGGTTTTGCGCCCTCTGGGCAATTGAGAAGATCGATCCGAATGAAGAACGGTTGAAAACGGAAACAACTCCTGCGTTGGTCAGTCTATTTTTAAGCGAAGATGAATCGGTCCGTGACGCCGCCGCATTGGCGGTGCTACAGCTGGAACCTGGTCCGGATGTGGTCGCCCCACTATTCGCCGATGCGTACGGGAAAGCATCTGAGGAAGCACGCGCGGACATGATCGATGCAGCGGCCTCATTGGGAGGCCAAGTCGTGCCAAGATTGGTACTCGGCTTGGAAAATCCAAACGTTCGCCGTGAAGCGATCGAAATCCTTGGAAAGATCGGACCAGACGCCGCGGAAGCTGTTCCGGAACTGCTCAAGTATGTTGACGACGAAGATCCGGCGGTTCGGGCCGATGTCTTTATCACCTTGGGGAACATCGGCCCGGCAGCCAAGGCAGGCGCCGATGCAGCCACCAAAGCGCTGCAGGACAGCGAGGAAGAAGTCCAGTCCAGCGCCGTTTACGCCTTAGGAAAAATTGAACCCGATCCGGCGACTTGTGTTGACGAAATCACTAAGTTGATGGAAAGCGGCAATCCTCGGTTTGCCACGGTTTGTGCTTGGGCGCTGGTCCACATTGATCCGGAGCACAGCGAAAATTTTCAGCGAGCTATCCCACTGTTGATCGAGGCGCTCAATCACGGGCAAACCTTTGTCCAACTCGAGGCAGTATCGACCTTGGGCATGATTGGTCCGGCTGCAAAAGCAGCGATCGGACCACTAGAAGAACTTGCCGACGACCCCGATCCCGACGTGCGTGAAGCAGCCGCCGAAGCCATCAAGATGATCCGCGGCTAGTTGAGGCAATTCACTTGCGATCGATTCAGACTTGCGACTGGGTTGTTCAGCTTCTAGAGGAATCGAGCTATGTCGATGGACGTTCAAGGCACGATCGCGTTGGTTACCGGGGCCAATCGCGGAATCGGAAAGGCAATTACGATATCTTTGTTGTCTCATGGTAGCACCAAGGTTTTTGCTGCGGTTCGAAACCCGGAATCTGCCACGGATTTGGTTGCGGAATTTGGCGAACGTGTGGTACCGATTGAATTCGATTTGACTCGAAAAGAAACGATCGACGCGGCAGCCGATCTTGCCAACGACGTCACTCTGGTCATCAACAACGCGGGCGTGCTGCGCACCGTAGCGGTGCTGGACCATGACGCCGTGGAGCAATTGCGGACCGAGATGGAAACCAACGTTTACGGCCTGATCTATACCGCGCAGGCTTTCGCTCCCGTGTTGAAGGCCAATGGTGGAGGCGCTTTCGTGCAGCTGAACTCGGTTGCATCGATGAAGAGTTTTCCTGATATAGCGACCTATTGTGCCTCGAAGGCCGCAGCTTATTCGATCACCCAAGCGTTGCGAATAACGCTCGGCAAACAAGGCACTGCTGTATTGAGTGTTCATCCTGGACCAATTGCGACCGATATGGGTGACGCGGCAGGTTTCACCGATTTCGCCGAGCCGCCCGAGTTGGTCAGTGAAGCGATCGTCGAGGCTTTGGCCAATGGAGACTCGCATGCCTATCCCGACTCACTGGCCAAAAAGGTCGGCGCGGTCCATCGCCTGTTTGTCGAAAACGTGATCGACTACCAACCGAAACGCCAGTAGAAACTCGCTGCTTGAGTTTCGCCTTCTAGACCATATTTACCGATGGCATCGGCGTTTGCTTGCGTTGAAAAAAGACCAGCGATCACGCTACTTCAACGCCCGGAATTTTTTAGGGCTGGGATTGCTCGGACAGGCTGGTCATCGCCGCTAGGTTCTCTGCTGCCTCGCGGCGCCACTGTGCAACCGTATCGGGATGATCTTTCGTGACGCTGTCGTAGGATGCAATTGCGTCGCGATACAACTGTTCTGCCTGCTCGCCGTCACCCTGCTTCTCCGCAAGATCTGCTAACGCGTTCAAGGTGAAACCGATGTACATGCTGTCGTCCCCAAGCGCCGCCCGGCGGATCTCCAAAGATTCTTGATAATGCTGTTCTGCCTCGGCGTAACGTTCGTGTCGTGTTAAGAACTGAGCATACTCATCGAGTCGAAAGGCGACCCAAGGACTTCTGTCCATTATCGTCCGTTCCGACTCGATGAGCGTCCGCAAATACTCTTCCGCTTTGTCATCTTGGCCTGCTTTCTCCAAATATTTCGCGATCGGCCCTTGAAAGTAGGGCACGAAGGAATGGCGCTCGCCGAACACTACTTTGGTCAACTCTAAGGCTCGACCCATTTTGGTTGCAGCCAATTCCCAATCTTCGCGCTTTTCAGCAGCCATGCCAGCCACCATGCTGGAAATGATTTCGGTTGGACGCGGGTCGCCTTGCAGATCGCCAAGTTTCTTGACGGCTCCCGAGACCAGAAACATCGCTTCGACGGTTCGCTCTTGCAAAATCAGTGAATAAGCCAGGGCCAGACGCGTAAAGATTGGCCGCTGATTCATGGCACCATACAGCTGCTCTTGAATCTTGATTGCGCGGCGCAATAACTGTTCGGATTCCTTCAGCAAAGCTGGATTTGTATATCCACCGCTGATGTGCCAACCAACGAGAAACAACATTTCGGCCGTTTCGCCGCTGTCGGGGCCGAAGTGTTGCTCGCAAATCGCTAAGGCTTCACGTTCGTATTGCCGCGCTTTGCGATAATCGCCGATCAAATAATAGAACACTCCGGCATGCTTCAGAGATTCTGCCAGCTGTGGGGAATCGTTCCCGTACAGTTCACGACGGAGCCTGAGAGATTCGTCCAACAGCGGTTTCGCAGTTTCGTATTCGGCATAGGTCGAAAAAATGAAGCCCAAGGTGTCCATCAGCTGCGCACGGACTTCCGCCTTGGCATTGAATTTTCCGTCAAGCGACTGGGCCCCAATTTCCAGCAGTTCGACTGCCGACATGTCTTTGCCGCGAGCATCGACTGTACTGAGCCCGCCACCCAAGCCGGTTGGATCGGTCCCCAGAAACAGGTTGACCAAAAAGTCCGATACTTCGGCCGACGATTTGGCTTCGGCTGTTGCTTTCGCCAATGCTTGAACCGTTTTCTGTTCGGCTGCCAAAGCTCGCGTCAGATTGGTTTGGGCTGCTTGCTCGGCTTGGCGAGCAGCTTTTTCCGCCGTGCGTGCCGCCTGGGCAGCCAATCTTTCTTGGGCGGCATTTTCGTCCGCCCGGATTCGCTGCGCTGTCTCTTCTTGTCGCGCCCCATTGATACCGACCGCCGCGGCGATCGCGGCCCCCGTCACCAGTAGCAAGGCCAAACCACCGGCTCGGACGTAGCTGCGATGCTTACGTTCCCAACGCCCCAACCGCTGCGAGAGCGATTCTTGAAGAGCGCTAACCGGTTCATCCGCCAACCAATGTTCTAAATCTTCGGCCAGTTTCATCGGCGTCGCGTATCGCGCTTTGGGATCGGTTTCCATCGCTTTCAAGCAGATCGCTTCCAGTCCAGCCGGAACGCCGCTGTCGCGTTGTTTCGGTTTCGGAAAATTCCCTTGCTGAACCTGCCGCAACACGTCTCCACTGTTGGATACCGTATCAAAGGGATTGCATCCCGTTAGCACTGTGTACAGTGTCGCGCCTAAGGAATAGACGTCGCTAGCAGGGCTCAGTTTGTCGAGTCGCCCGGCTGCCTGCTCTGGGCTCATATAAGCTGGCGTGCCGATTGCCGATCCCATTTGGGTTGGTGCCGAACCACTTGACGAACCGGGCTTGAAAGATGGTTCGTCGCTCCCAAAGCTGTCGTCGTTGTCGTCGTCGCGTCCGACCATCTTGGCCAGCCCCCAGTCAACCACCAACGTCTCCCCAAACTTCCCAAGCATGACATTGTCCGGCTTGATGTCACGGTGCAAGACTCCGCGACTGTGCGCATATTCGATTGCGTTACAAACATCGATCAAACGCCCGAGCAAGCCACGCAATTCGAGCCTACGTGCTGTGGCGTCCTGTTCGCGTTGCGTATCGTGGTGATGAAATCGCTCAAGTGCTTCCTTCAGGCTGCTGCCACGAATGAACCGCATCGCATAGAAAGGTCTCCCTTGCTCGTCTTGCCCCATTCCGTAAACGGGGACAATTCCCGGGTGCTCCAATCCACCGGTCACCTCGGCTTCCATTACAAAACGATTGCGGCTGGCTTCATTCCTCGCGTAGCGATCACGTATCTCCTTGAGCGCTACCTCTCGACCCAGTTCTTCATCAAGGGCTACTGATACCTTCCCCAGCCCGCCTTGTGCATGCGGGCGTAGGACCCGAAAGCGCGTTCCTGTCGAACTCGTCTGCCCAATCGAGAATCCCGTCGTCACGTCCAATCCGCTGTGCGGTAGCGATTTGGACCGTGCCGTATCATCAAATGATGGTTGCCTCTTAGAAAACTTAGGGAAAGTCGCCTCAACGTCTTCATCGCCGATCAGGCTAGCCAACAACTCTTGATCGGATACCGAAGGTGCCAGAGTCCGAATACTTTGTTCAGGATCGTTGTCGTGCTGCTTCAAGTGCTCTTGAACCAACGACGCAAGGAGTTCGCAACGCGTTTTGGACAAATCGCCTTGCTGCACCAACAGAGCCTCCAGCGGTTGCGACTTGTCCAGCACCCACGCATTCATTGCACTGACGAGTTGATCACGATCGATGAAGTCCATTTGCAAGGCTAGAATTCCGAACAACAGATTTCTATCAGCAGTCATCAAGAAACTCGTTTCTGCGGGGTCCATACTGACGTGACTAGACATTCGAAAGTCACCTAGTCATTTTAGTGCGGTATGGTGCTCCCATGTTGCGACTCACGCGAACCAATCGGCCGGCGAATCTTCGTCGCAATCCAAACCAAAGAAAACCGGTCGTCCATCCTTGCGGGTGGACGACCGGTTAGGGTCAAGAATGAAGTGGGTGTAAGTCTCTCAAGCGACTGCTTAGATCTAGCGGGAGGCAACCATGTTGGTGTACGCGGAGTCAAGGGCTCGTCGCAGCGTCCAAGCCTGAGTGTCCGAGCAAGTTGTGCCTCGAGCTGAAGTCAATGCCGTTTGCAGCGAGTGACGGGTTGCCGAACACATTGAGTCGTCCTGACTGGTTAACAACGTTTCGACCGTCGTCATGTAAACTTTCGCACATTGGCCGGCGTTGCCATGATTATATAGCGGTGCACCCTGTTGGATGGCCATTTCGATCATCCGTTTTGGATTCACGGAACTCTGGTCGTTGCTCGGGGGCAACAATACCGCATCAATCACATGGATGACTCCATTACTGGCGTCAATGTCTGTGGCGACAAGATTCGCATTGTTTACTTTCGCAGCTCCATTGATGACGGCAATTTCTACCGAGCCGCCTTGCAACGTCTTTGCGGATCCCGCCGCAACTGCGTCTGGTGAGTAGACGCGGCCTGGGACGACATGATATTTCAAAATCGCTGCCAGCTTCGCCTTGTTCTCCGGCTTCAACAGAGACGCAATCGTGCCTTCTGGAAGGTTTGCGAACGCTTCGTCCGTCGGCGCGAAGACGGTCAACGGACCTTCACCCGACAGTGCCTCGACTAGACCCGCTGCTTTTGCGGCTGCTACCAAAGTCGTGAATGTTTTCGCTTTGACGGCAGTTGTTGGGATGTCATCGCTGGCTGGTAGGATCACTTGGTCGATCACGTGGATCACACCATTACTGCACTTTATATCGGTCGTAACCACGTTGGCGGAATCGACCGCTACCTTTCCATCATCAACTTTGATGTCCACCCGCTGGCCGTTCAGCGTTGTCGCACCGGTCAACCCGACGACTTTCGAAGCCGGGACGTTTCCGCTGACGACGTGGTAGGTGAGGATTGCCGCCAGCTTCGCCTTGTTCTCGGGTTTCAGAAGAGTTTCTACTGTGCCTGCGGGGAGCTTGGCGAAAGCTTCGTCAGTGGGCGCGAAAACGGTGAATGGTCCGTCGCCCTTCAGAGCATCGACGAGATCAGCCGCTTGCAATGCAGCGGCAAGCGTATTGAACGAACCGGCTGCCACAGCCGTGTCAACGATGTCTTTCTCAGCAGCTTGGCTGGTGGTGGCGGACAGAGCGATGACGAGCGAAGCGGCAAATCCGCTCCATTTTGGAAAACTAAACATGTCCAAGTTCCTTTTCTGGGTACTTTTTTGAGATTCGATTAGATGGAAGTTTGCGATTCTCGCGAGTGTCGGCCGCAGACTCGAAATCGACTACCTGAGGTAAAGAGGGCTGCAGTTTTATGGCAATAGGGCAACTCAAAATAAATCAGGCAATCAGAATGATTCCGTCACCTTCTACAAGCTTGCCATCCGCCTCCCTGAAGCTATGGAAAGATGGTGCCCGAGGTTGGATATTGACGGCCAAACCGCCGTTTGTGTACTCCATTGGCTGGCGGCATACCAATCTCAACAGAGCTCACTTTGCAAGCTTGATTGATCTTCAAATCTCGATCTATTTTAAATCTTGTTTATCGCGAATCTTGTGCCGCCATTGCTTAACCAATTGTTGGATTCGTACCTGCGAATCTCGAGAGGCCTGCTGTTGGGCCTAGCGGTTAGCTGTACCGCACCGGTTTGCGCTCAGTCGCAATCTGACAACGCTGGCATTCTTGGTTACGCCGAAGATGCCTATTCACTCTCGGATGCGATTCTGGAAGAACCTGTGCCTCGGTTCAAGAAACAGGCGATCCAACGGATTTCGTTCGCGGGCGGCTTGGTTGCCGCGACCCAAGATGGTGACTTGAATGCAAGCTATTTCGAAACTGCGATTCGAACAGGAATTCCACTTGGTAGCTTTGAAAACATTCTTGGGGTAACTCCGTCGTTTCGCGTTCACTGGATCGACTCCGCCGCCGACCTTGATGTTCCGTCAGAACTTTACAACACGGGCGTTGAGTTCTTTCATCTCCGTCCGATCAGCGAACGATGGAAAGTCCTTGCGATTTTGCGTCCGGCGATTCGTAGTGACTTTACGACCAGCGAGAATGCGTTTCGCATCTTCGGGCTCGGACTAATGATCTGGGACTGGATCCCCGATCGTTTGTCACTCTCGGTTGGAGCGGTCTACCTGGATCGCGCCGATCTGCCGTTACTGCCGGCGCTGGGCCTAATCTGGACGCCGCGAAGTCAAAGTCGATTGGAATTGCAGTTTCCCCGATCGCGATTTGCTCATCGCATCAACAAGAACGGAGCCGCTAGCGAGACGTGGACCTATCTTTCGGTAGGCATCGGCGGAAACACCTGGGCCGTCACCCGTCAATCCGGCGAACCCGATGAACTTTCGCTGCGGGACATTCGATTGGTTTTTGGATTGGAAAAGATCGTTGCTGGTGGCGGCGGCTGGTTCGTTGAAGCCGGCTATGCCTTTGACCGCAGCATCGAATACGAATCAGATGACACCGAGATTCCAATTAGCGACGGCATCATCCTCATGGGTGGCTGGGCGTACTAAAATTAGCACCAAGCGGTGCGGCATGTTCTGCGCACTTACCAGTTCTTGTAAGTGATCATCAATTGCAGCACAGTCGCCGTGGAAACCCAAAGCAGATACGGAATTTGGGCCAGCGCTACCCACCGGTGGTGTTTCCAAACGGCGATGACCATCCAAATGATGGTTGCCCAAACGACCAGAATATCAGCTGCGGCCAGCGGCAAATTGCGCAGCCCGAACTGGATCGGTGTAAACATCAGATTGGCGATCAGGTTGATTGCGAATGGCATTGCGACCAGCCAAGGCAACTTGGTTCGCAACGCCTGAAAGAATACGAATCCGAATGTCACGATGATGATCGGATAGATGCATTGCCAAATCAGCCCAATCGTAGCGGGTGCTGGCGTCCAGGAAGGCTTCTGAAGCGAATTGTACCAATCGATCCATTCCATTTTTCAGTTACATCAAATTCGAGAAGACAAAAGATAGACGCGAGCAGGGATCGGGTGGGCTGATGAAAATTCGAATGGCTTGACAAGAAGGTACCTAATCCACGCTGGCTACCCTCGCCCCGCTGCGGGGAAAAGGGAGTCGGAATCGCGTTTCCTCGTGACCGCTCTGAAACTTCCTATGTCACCAAAATTCAATCATCTTCATCAGCCCCGGGATAGGGTCTGAACTTGATTGCGTTCATCCGAGACGGCAACCCCCATAGAAATACCTTGCCTGTGTCAGCCGAAACGCAACTGCGATGTTTATCCCAGTGACCAGACCGAAACCCTTCGTGCCAGTGCCGTTGTATTGCAGACGGTCAGACGGATAATCGTTGAAAGTTCGACTTGCGAGCGATGAAAGATACAAGAGTTGGCGGTGATCATGAACAACAGAGAGGATTTCATTCGTCAGTATCCAGAGTTTCCTTGGCTCAGTCATGCTGACCCAGGGTGTCTGGAGTCCTTTTTGCATGAGCGGAATTGGATCGCCGCCGACGAGCACGTGCGCAGTTGCGAGCCCCCTGGCGAAGGCAATATGAATTTGACCATGCGTGTGATCACCAATCGACGATCGTTGATTGTCAAGCAAGCGCGACCATGGGTGGAAAAATACGATCACATCCCAGCCCCTTGGGACCGCGTCCAGTTTGAGCGTCGGTTCTACGAGCGAGTCCAAAAGCTGCCTGAGGTCGCTGCTAGGATGCCACAACTGTTGTTCTCCGACATGGCGGCTCGCGTGCTTGTCTTGGAAGACATGGGTGACGCAAATCCGTTGATGTCGCTATACGCGGGCGATTCACTGACCGCATCCGACCTCCGAGGATTGGCCGCCTATCTGCGATCTCTGCATGATGGTACCCGTGGGTTGGCCGATCCCAGCTTTGAAAACTTGGAAATGCGTCAACTGAATCATCAGCATATCTTCGAAATCCCGCTGGTCGAAAACAACGGTTTGGACCTCGAGCAAATTGAATCTGGTCTATCCGATGCGGCTGGACTGTTGCGGTGCGATTCGGCTTACCGACAACTGGTTAGCGAGACCGGAGATCGCTACCTGGCAAACGGATCAGCGCTGCTGCACGGAGATTTTTTTCCCGGCAGTTGGTTGCGAACCAGCGCTGGAATTTTTGTCATTGATCCGGAATTCTGTTTCTTTGGTGACCCAGAATTTGATTTAGGCTGTGCGATCGCACATCTCTGTTTAGCTGGGCAGCCTCGCCAGCACGCGCAGTCGCTTTTGCAAGCCTATACTGACGGTGACCAGACATCAATTGAGTCGTCCTGGTTGACTTGTTACGCGGCAACCGAGGTCATGCGCCGACTGATCGGCGTTGCTCAACTACCACTGCAGACAGTGGTCGGACAACGCGGTAATCTGCTCGAGCGATCGCGACGCGCAATGATCGGGCAAGCTTGGGAGGAACTATGGGTATGAAAAACATCTATGCAGCGATCGGGCTGTTGCTATTCAGTTCGTTCGCAAACGGAGCCGAACCGGAAGAGCCGATCGACGTCTGGTTTGATGTCGATACCGCAACGGGTTCGGGCGATGTTGACGATGGGTTGATGTTGATACAGGCATTCCACTCTCCTGAGATTAATATCCGCGGCATCAGCGTTGTGTTTGGGAATGCGCCGCTGGATAAAGCGGTGCCGATCGCGCGTACCATCACGAGCAAATTCGGCCCAAGTGGCATGGTTCCCAAAGTCGGCGCAGCGGAAGCCAGCGAACTCGGCAAGCGAACGGAAGCTGTCGAAGCGATCGCCGCGGAACTGAAACGAGGTCCGATGACGATCGCCGCGGTGGGACCGGTGACCAATATCGGCACGCTGGTGAAGCTTTATCCCGAATTGCACGATCGCATCGAACGTATCGTGATGGTCGCCGCACGGCGGCCGAATCAACGCTTCGTGACCCACGACAAACAGAAATTACCGCACCGCGATTTCAACTTTGAACTCGACCCGGTCGCGATGCAAGCAATTTTGGACACAAAGATCCCGTTGGTCTTTGCACCCTGGGAAGTCTCTTCCCATGTTTGGATCTCGCGCGATGATCTGAACACGTTGCGGAGCACCGGTGGTTCCGGAGCGTGGATCGCCGAGACGTCGCCCTATTGGATGGAACGTTGGGAAACCAGCGGGGAGACGCGCGGCTTCAATCCGTTCGACACGCTGGCTGTCGGCTGGCTCACGCATCCCGACTTGGTCGAGTCGATGGAGGTGTCGGTGACGATCGAAGAGGATGCTGACGACCGAGCAGACCCGCAATCCGGCGAGGTGAAGACAAAGCCCTATCTTGTTGTTCGACCTGATCAGGGTTCGGGTCGCCAAGCGATTTATTGTTTCGATGTGCGGTCCAACTTCAAGCCAATACTGATCAAGCGACTTTCCGGACGATAGCTACGAGGTGGAGGTGACCTGTGTTGCACTTGCATACGTATAACAAGAACCTGCGGCGCCCACATGCTATTCGATCTCGTCGCGACTTCGTTTTCAAAAACTTACACCGTCAGCAGCTGATAGATCTTGCTTAATTCATTTGGCAACGATTCGATTTCGTCGATGACCAGGTAACGATCTTCTTCGCACATTCGTCTCAGGTAATCGTGTCCGGACTGATCGACGGTAATGCAAAATGTGGCAATGTTTCGCTGTTCGGCTTCCTGGATCGCTTTGGCGGTATCCTGAATTCCGTATTCGTGGTCGTTACGATCCGGTCCATAGTCAGAGTCCTGTGGAAATCCATCGGACAAAATGATCAACACTTTCAGTGGCGCATCTTGTTGCTGCAAGCGCCGAATGGTGTGGCGAATGGCCGGCCCCATTCGTGTGCTCCGCTTGGGACTCATTGCTGCCAGCGCCGACTTGGTTCGGGCGTTCAACCCTTCATCAAATTCCTTGGCAACATAGAACTCGACTTCATCGTGCCCGTATCCGGAAAATCCATAAATCGCAAACGCGTCACCCAGCACGGTTAGCGCTTCACTCATCAACACCAGAGCCTCTTTTTCCACATCGATCACCCGGCGCTTGCTCGGTGCGTGGGACCAATCATGCGTCAGAGTATTTTTCGATGCGTCGGCCTGCAGATCGAACGCTTCAGCCTCTGGGTCGGGCACTTCGTCATCCGTCGATGCGCTCATGTCCAGCAAAAAAGCCGCAGCGACTTCTCGCTTCGCCCGCTCCTTGCGGCTGTAAACTCGATCGTCGGGCATCAGGCCCGCGTGGCGATCGACAACGGCGGCCAATAACTGATCCAAATCCAATTCGTCGCCATCGGCTACTCGCTTCACTCGCGCCAGCGACTCGGCACGAATTCGCCTCAATTGATTCTCGATACCGGCGGCCAACAAGCGATGCCGTTGCCGAACAACCCGAAAGTAGTCGTAGTCATCTCCCTGCAATCGTTGTTCAAACAGCCGGCACCAGCCTTTAATGTGGCTCTGCTTTGAGTAGTCCCACTCGTCATAAAAATAGCTGCGAGTGATGATTCCAGTCTCGCCAAATGCGCGACGTAGCACCGCCTCTTCCCGCTGTGCTCGGTTCCGATTGGCATCCAGTTCTTCGCGGATCAAACGGGCCAACGCTTCGGCATTGGCCGGTCGAGTGGTTGCGTTCTGAGGTGCCTGCCCGGCGATCTGGTCGTCCGAACTTTGGCCTTCGGCATTTTCGATAGTACCAGGGTCGAAATTGGATCGAAGTTTTTCAAGATAGTCGGCGAGTTCCTGAGGAGGCAAATGCTCTCCCATCGATTCAATCGATTCTGTTTCTGCCATTAGATCCGACAGTCTCATTCGCCGTTGAACGAGTTCCGGCAACAAATCACCGCGGAAATCAGCACCAGCGATTTCCATATCGCCTTCCGAAATCAATGACACGCCATCGCCCGGGTCAACGTTGGACGGGCTTGGCGTATCGTCGAAGCTCGCAGAGTCGGCGGCAACTTCGTCCGCAGCACGCCACGCGAATCGCAGGACGATTTCATAGCACTCCAGAGTCGACGCGGCGGTGCCGTAAACGTCGGCCGACCATAGCGCAAGGGGCGACATCTGATCCAACAATGGTCTCACCATCCCCGTGCGGTCGCGCACAATCAAAGAATCTCGATCCGCACCCAAGGAATGCTGCAGCATCGAATCGAGCAAGCGACCGATCGGTGTAAGGCCGGTCGTGTCGCGACTACGAGTCGCCAATGCATGTGACATCACTCGCGCTAAGTCGGTTTCGATCCCGGGGTAGGGCAGGGGCAAGCGACTATCGATGCGATAATCTTCCAGCAACAAAAAGAGTTTTTTGGCGAGTGACGGATGTTCGAAGCGTTCGAAAAAACTTTCCAAATCGACCGGTACATCATCGGACCGCCGCCACGTATTGATCGCTGGCTTGTCGGGCAGCCTTGGTATTCGCTCGCTGGCTTCCTGCATCGAGAACTCAAACGTGCCAAATTCGTAGTAACCGAGCTGATGCAGAATAGCGACGCGATAGATGCCCAGGTTATGACGCTCGACATCAAACTCGTTTACCGACTCTGGCAAATAGATCGCCAGACCATCGGTGGTCGCGCCATCTGGTCGAAACTTCCCGGTCAGACGCTCGGTACTCTTCAAATGCAAATAGCGCCCTGCCAAGCCTTGAGTAAATCGAGACAGCAGACCTTGCTGATCGGATAGATAGACGGTCGCGTTCAAAATATTTTTGTGTCTTGTGTAACGTTGGATTGCCACCTCTCCCTCCGGGAGAGGTCGGACGCGGTAGCGGCCGGGAGAGGGTTGTAGCTGTTGCCAGCCGACGGACAATCAAGATGCGACCAGACTGGAAGACCCTCCCCGGGCCTTAGAGCCCGACCCTCCCGCGAGCGGGAGGATGATACAACTCTCAGCGTGGAATCAAAACATCGACGATTTCGGTAATCGCCTTTTGCACGTCACTGTCGTCTGTTACCGCTCGGCAAATCGCGACATCGCAGGCGCGTCTTCGTTCAATCCCTCGATGAATCAACTGTCCGGCATAGACCAACAAACGTGTACTGACGCCTTCCTCGAAACCATGTTCTCGCAAGTTGCGGATCTTTTGTCCGACCACAGCTAGCCGCTCAGCCAGTCTTTCATCGATTCCACTTTCGTGAGCAATGATCCTGGCTTCAACGGCGACAACTGGATAGTCGAACTCCAAGCTCACAAACCGTTGCCGTGTGGAAGTCTTCAGATCCTTCAAGACGCTTTGGTAGCCGGGGTTGTATGAGATGACTAGCAAGAAATCTTCGTGTGCATCTACGATTTCTCCACGCTTTTCAATTGGAAGAATTCGACGATGATCGGTTAACGCGTGAATCAGTACGGTTGTGTCTTTGCGTGCTTCGACGATTTCGTCCAAGTAGGCAATCCCACCGTCGCGTACGGCGCGGGTCAGCGGTCCGTCGATCCAGTCGGTCTGATCATTGACCAACAGGTAGCGCCCGACCAAATCGGTAGCGGTTAGGTCTTCGTGACAGGCAACCGTGATCAGCGGCGTCTCAAGAGATTCGTGGCTGGCGCCATCGCGAAACAATCGCCACGTCATGTATTCAACGAAACGAGTTTTTCCGCAGCCAGTCGGCCCCTTCAGCAAAACCGGCAATCGCGCTGCGAACGCGGCTTCAAAAATCTCGATTTCGTCAGCGACTGGCAAATACCATGGTTCGCTCACGAGCCGGTGGCCGGTCGTTTGCCCGTTGGCTTCCATCGATCAATCCTATGCAAGATGTTGGCCGGAATAGGCCTGGAACGTTTATTCGACGACGAAGGGTCATTCCATCGCCGGATGCGATTGCCAACCCAGCGTGAGAGGTCGAGGCCCGGTTCTCCGCCGAGCCGGCACTCTGCCGAATCCGCCGAACCGGCACTCTGCCGAACCGGCACTCTACCGAACCAGAGCAGCGATCGCGCCGGAATGCCGTGGTCCGACTCTTTTAGATCCCATCCTAACCGCCGTCAATCGCCGCACCAACGAGGACAACTTGACGCACCGCCGCCCACCGCCCAAAAAGCTTGCCACGGACTTTACTTTACGGTAAAGTAAAGTCATGCTAGGTCAGCTAGCCAGACACCCTCCCGGAGATCCGAGTCCGCCCAATGTCCGCCGCCAGTGAATCCATTGCCGCTACCGCCGACACGGCCAGCCGAATCGCCGCCGCGGCAACGCAGCTGTTTTTGAAAGCTGGCTACAGCAACACAAACGTGGAACAGGTGGCTGCAGCCGCCGGCGTCACCAAGCCGACCGTCTACAGCCACTTTGGATCGAAGGAAGGCCTGTTGCTGAGCATCACGCAAGCCCATGCGACCAGACGAGCCGATGTGATGTCTTCGGCACTCCATCCCTCCGGCGATCCACAAGAAGACTTGCTCGCCTTTGCCGAATTGTTCTCGCAGCGTGTCCTTGGTGACGAAGCCGCCGCTTGGCACCGATTGGCACTCGCCGAATCGGTCGAGTACCCCGAAATCGGCGCCGCCGTGTTCAATGCCGGACCGGCACGAGTCCTCAAGTCGCTGACGACTTACATCCGCGGCGAAACAAAGGCGGGGCGGCTTACGTGTCCTGATCCCGATTTGGCGGCCGAACAGTTTCTCGGTCTGCTGGCCGGTCTGAATCCCATTCGCATCATGGCCGGACAGCCGCTGCCAACAAAAGCCAAACAAAAGAAACGCTGCCGACAAGCGGTGAAGACTTTTCTGGCCGCGTTTGAGGGAGACCTACGATGAGCCGAATTCCAAAGCTTTCGCCCTCGGCGGCGCTGGTTGTTCATCCCCCCGCTTGCTGTGGGAATCATCGTCGTCGGCTACTTGGCCAGTTCCAAACGGGAATTGCACAGAACCACGACTCAGGAAACCGCCAAACCACTGAAGGTTGTCGAGGTCAACCGCCAAAACGTTTCGGCTGAAGCAACCGGCTTTGGCACGGTCAAACCACGACGACTTTGGTCGGCGGTCGCTGAAGTTGATGGGCGGATCGAGAAAGTCCACCCGAATCTGCGATCGGGCGTGGCGATCAAGCAAGGAGAGTTGTTGGTTTCGATCGATCCGACCGATTATCGGCTGCGTACGAAACAACGAGCGGCCGAATTGTCGCAGGCGAATGCGCAGCTGGAACAGATGAAACTGAACGAACAGTCGGATCAGCGATCGCTCGAAATCCAACAAGACTTGCTGCGGGTACGAGAAAGTGAGGCCGATCGACTTAGCGACCTGAGACGTCGATCGGCGGCTTCTCAGACAGAAGTCTGACGCAGCCCAGGCAGCCTTACTGCAGCAAAAGCAAACCGTTCAAACACTGCGAAATTCGTTAACGACATACCCCGCACAAATCGCCGCCGCCGAAGCCGCGGTCCAACTGTCAACCGCTCGGTTGGCCGAAGCGGAACGTGATATTGAACGAACAAACATCATTGCGCCCTTCGACGGACTGCTTGTCGGGTGTGACTCTGGAACCAGATCAGTACGTCGCGCCAAACCAGCAACTGTTTCAGATCTTCGACACAGATTCCGTCGAGGTCGAAGCCCAATTTTCAATGGCCCAGTTTCAACGCATCATTGACCGAACTGACAATGGGCACAAAGAGCGACTTCGCCCCGAAACGCCGCAGTCGCATTCGGGCAGCAAGGCAGATTCGCCGACGGATCGGATCGATGGCGGACCAATACATTGGCACAAACCTACCAGACCGCGTAAACATTGGTGGATTGTCGGCACAGATCATTACCCGCAGCGGCGATGTATCGCTGCGATTCTCCGGTCAAGCGGTCCGCGTCACCGAGTCGCTGAACGAACAGACACGAACTTTGGGAATTGTCATCGGCGTCAGAATCCCGGCGATCAACAGACCGGCCAGGCAACGGCACTTGCGGCCGGGTTCGTATTGCGAAGTGACTTTGAAGTCCGAGCGAACTGCATCGGTCTATCTGGTACCCCGCACCGCGTTGATGGCGACGGTCTATATGTTGTCGACAGCGACAAACGCCTGCGACGGCGCAACGTGGAAGTCGCTTTTCCATTCCGCGACCAGGTCGCTGTCAGCAGTGGACTGCAAGACGGAGATCTGGTCGTTGTTTTTCCGCCCGCAGTCGCAATCGACGGAGAGCTTATCGAACCACAAATCGCTGGCGCAACAATCTCGCCGTCCTCCACCGTCGGTAACTCCAAACCGGTTCAAAAAGTCTCGGACACTTCTCTCTTAGGTGTGGAGAACACGAAATGATCGAGTTCTTTGCCAGACATCCCACGGCTGCCAACCTATTGATGGTGGTCATGATTGCGGTCGGATTGATTTCGATTGGTGGCATTCGCCGCGAAACCTTTCCTGACGCAATGCCGACGGAAGTCGAAGTTTCCGTGTTGTTCCCGGGTGCCACGCCCGAGGAAGTTGACGAGTCGATCGTCCAACGGCTGGAAGAGGAGCTGGACGGCGTACAGTATCTCAAAGAACTACGCAGCGTGTCGCTTAGCAATGTCGGATCGACAACGCTAGAGATGACCGACAACGGAAACTACGTCACCTTTCGTAACGAAATTGAGAATGCGGTCGCTGTGGATCGACGATTTTCCTGATGACGCCGAACCAGCCAGTCATCCGTCGCTTGAATACGCGTGACCCGGTGCTGGATATTCTGGTCGAAGCCTCGATAGAACCAAAAAAACTGAAGACCTTTTGTGAACAATTGAAAGACCGACTGCTGACCTCGAAACACATTTCGGAGGTCGAAGTTTCGGGATTCTCAGATCGCGTGTTGCGTGTCGAAGTATCGCGTGAAGCATTGCTGCGTCACGGCTTAAGTCCGACCAGTGTGGCGGCGGCAATCGCCAGCCAAAGCATCGACTTGCCGGCTGGGAAAATCGAAGCAGCGGAAACGACCTTGGTCCGCGTACAAGACGAGAAGACCAAGTCCTCGTGAACTGGAAGACTTGGTCATCTCCGGCGTGCAGGGAAATGCCGAGATTCGAATTGGCGATGTTGGCCGCGTGGTTGACGAGTTCGAGTTGGAAGAAGATCGCGTTTCGGTCGGCGGCCAGCGCTCGGCAGTACTAAAAGTCCGCAAAGCCAAGACAGAAGATGCACTCGATGTGGCCGCCGAGGTCAACCGAATCATTGAGCAGCAAGTTGCTGAAAACCCCAACGTCAAGCTGACAGTGATCAACGACATGTCGACGTTGGTCGAGGATCGCATCTCCTTGCTGCTGCGCAACGGTTGGCAGGGCTGCATCTTGGTTTTCGCGACGATGTGGCTGTTCTTTAACGCGCGGCTTTCTTTTTGGGTGGTCGCCAGTTTGCCGATCTCTTTCCTGGCCGCCTTTGCCCTCGTCCCATCGCTGGGACTGACGATCAATATGCTGACGATGGTCGGTCTATTGATGGCGATCGGACTGTTGATGGACGATGGAATCGTGATCGCCGAAAATATCGCCCGCCGCCGACATGAAGGCGAAGCGGCGATGGTAGCGGCGGTCAACGGAGTCAAAGAGGTCGGCGTGGAGGCGTTGTGTCCTCGTTCCTGACGACCTGCAGCGTGCTGGGGCCGCTGATGTTTTTGACGGGCGATTTGGGTCGCGTGCTGCGTGTGCTACCGATGATGCTGTTGCTCGTTCTCGCGGCCAGCCTGATCGAGGCGTTCCTGATCTTGCCGGCTCACTTGGGCCATTCCTTGGAGCATGAAGACCCGAAGCCGCGCAGCCGACTACGAAAGGGGTTGGATGAACGTCATTGACTCTGCCCGCAACACAACGGGCCGCGTTGTCGATTGGACAATCCGCTGGAGGTACGCAACTGCGGGAATCACAGCGATGATCTTTTTGTTGTCGATCGGATTGATTGTCGGCGGATTGGTACGCGGCCAGGTCTTTCCCAGTTTGGAAGGTGACACCATCGTGGCACGTGTCTTGATGCGTCCCGGGACACCGCTGGGACGCACCAAAGATGTTGTCGATCGATTGGAATCTGGATTGAAAACCGTCAACGAAGATTTCAAACCGCACCAGCCAGGCCAACAAGATTTGGTGCAAACGACTTACGTACGTTTCAATGAAAACATCGATGCAATGGAAACGGGGACGCACGTTGCGACGCTCTATGCGGATCTACTTAGCAACGAAATTCGTGACGCTCGCATCACCGACGTGATTCGAGCCTGGAAGACCGAAGTTGGAACAGTCGCGGACGCACAAACATTGACCTTTGATGAGCCGACGATCGGACCTCAGGGACGGGCAATTGAAATCGAGCTGTCCGGGCTGCCGCTGGAACAATTGGACGCTGTATCGGCGGAATTGCAACAGTTCCTGCTGACCTTCGACGGTGTCTACAACGTCACGGACGACACTCGACGGGGAGGCCGTGAGCTATTGGTGCAGTTACGACCGGGTGCTGTCGGGCTGGGAGTCACCGGGGCAGAGTTGGGGCGACAGCTGCGTGGATCGTTTCAAGGTTTGCTTAGCGATCAGATTCAAATTGGCGGCGAGGGATACGATGTTGAAGTTCGTTTTGCCGACGAAGACCGCACCAGTCTGGCCGACCTGGAAGATTTCCGCGTCGTCCTCGGCGAAGGGGTGACGGTCCCACTTTCGGAAGTGGCAACGCTAACCTGGGATCGGGGCTGGTCGCGAATCGGTCGCATCAATGCTCAACAAGTCATCAACGTTTTGGGTAATGTCGATACCAAAAGATCGAACGTATTGGCGATCTTAACGGAAGTGCAGAGTACAAAACTGCCGGAACTAGAAGCAAACCACACTGGGCTACAGGTTGCCTTTAAAGGCGAGGCGGAAAAGGGAGCGGAAACAGGAACCTCGCTGGCGCGAGCTGCGTTGATTGGTTGTTTGGGTGTGTTCGTGATTCTGTCTTTTCAATTTCGCAGCTACATCGAACCGATCGTCGTCATGGTGGCAATTCCCTTCGCATTTGTCGGTGTGGTTTGGGGACACTTCCTATTCGGACTGAACTTGAGCCTGCCCAGCATCATGGGCTATGCATCGCTGGCGGGGATCGTCGTGAACGACTCCATTCTGCTGATGCTTTTCTTGAAAGCACAACGGCAAGCCGGCGCGGATGTGAAAGTCGCAGCCGGGATGGCTAGCCGAATTCGTTTTCGGGCCGTGATGATCACCTCTTTAACAACGATTGCCGGATTGATGCCGCTGTTGTTGGAAAGAAGCCTGCAAGCTCAAGTCCTGATCCCAATCGCAATCAGCATTTGCTTCGGCCTGTTGGCCTCTACGGCATTGGTCCTGCTTGTGTTGCCCCCGCTGTATGTGATCCTGGATGATTTCGGATTGACTTCGTCGTCGACTTAACAGGCGACTTTACCGGGCATGTCGTTTCATCAGTTATCGCCTATGCTGGTGATGATTGGCCAAGTCAAGTTGGGCGCACCGCCCTAGAACGCACACTCATTCAAAACAAGAGAAATCTGACCATGGAAACCAAAGAAGCGATTCGAGCGTCGATGGATTTGAGCATGATGGTTTTAAACAGCTACTTGAGCGACTTGGACGATGCAGAATTGATGACGCGCCCAGGCGAGGGATGCAATCACATAGCTTGGCAGTTGGGCCATTTAATCAACTCCGAAGTCAATATTGTGAATGCAATCTCTCCGGGAAAAGGTGCCGATTTGCCGGACGGCTTCGCTAACGCTTACAGCAAAGAAACAGCCAGTTCTGATGACGCGTCAATGTTTCTGTCGAAGGATGAGTACCTGTCGCTATACTCAAAGGTGCATGAATCGACCGTCAAGGCATTGGATGAAATGACTGACGAGCAGCTATCAGAATCGGCACCGGAGAATTTCCGCTCCTTTTGCCCAACGGTCGGTCACGTCTTTGTCTTGATCGGAACCCACCCGATGATGCATGCTGGCCAAATCGTACCGGTCCGCCGCCAGCTAAATAAACCCGTCGTGTTTTGATCGCGAGTCCAGTCGAAGATGGAGATGGAACGAAAGGACGAAGTCCAGCCTCGAAAACCTCGATGGTTTCAGTTTTCGATCCGACGGCTAATCGTGTTCACTACCGTCGCTGCGTTATTGATGCTGGCGACACTCACGGTGCAACACATTCGCGAGGTCAGGCGTCGCCCATCCGACTTTTTTACCGCGGTACGGACCGGAGACTTCGTCGCTACCGACCGCCTGCTAAAGATCGATCCGCAACTCATAACCTATCGGACAGACGATTCCATGACGCCATTGCAACTGGCATTGGTATTCGGTCGCAACGTCGCGGTAGTGAAGCGAATTCTTCGTGAGCCTCAAGATGTCGATGCGCGTAACGCTGAGGGTCAAACGGCGCTGCACTTGGCGGTGAGACACCCCATGCTGGCGGGTATCGAAACGATTTTGGAACAAGGCGCCAGTCGAAATGTCGCTGACATCCACGGCAATACGCCATTGAGTTCGGCGGCCGTCTGGGATAAGGACGGACGGATCACGCTACTGTTGTTAAAAAGTGGCTGTGATCCGAATCTGGTCCATGTAGACGGAAAAACACCCTTGATTCTTGCCGCCAATGCAGGCTCGTTGGATGCTCTAAAGCACTTGCTAATGTCCGGTGCGAAAATCGACGCGCGCGATGAACGCGGGCGAACGGCGTTGCATTATTCGATGGCACGAAATCAGGTCGAATTCTGCAAATTGTTGGTTGCACACGGTGCGAATCTCACGGCAACAGATGATTCAGGTCAGATCCCAGGCTGGCGAGGCGACGGCGTGATTTCCGATGCCGCAGTAGATATTTGGTGGAACCATATTGCAACTTGCATCGACGAAAACAAGATCGCCAAGGCAGACGCATTACTCGTAGCCGCTCCGAAAATCCTTGCGCCGCAATCTGATTCAACACCGGCGAAGCTGCTGAACAAGTCGTTGCAAAGAGAGCGGCAAGACGTTTCGGATTACTTGTCGAAATATCTTGAACAGAACCCCGTCGCCAATTCATCCCCGCCGATTGATTCCGGCAAGCCTGATGCGGCCCCGCGACGCGAAAAAGTATGGACCATCCCGTAACCACCTGGTTGATACCGCTGTTTTCGGCGCGAAGCCTGCGAAACCAAGTCTGATCCCAATCGCAAACAGTATTTGCTTCGGCACTCATTAAGCGTCCACTTCCAGCCACCGTTCGACGCACATGCTTTGACATCCCACCAAGTTCTTGACCGTTTGCAGATCAACACCCACTTTCGCAATCCCTGACATCAGCTCGCAAAACCCCGCCAATGGGTGCGATTTTGTACAATCAGTGATGTGCATTGGTGAAAGTCCGCACTGATTCCTTCGCCGCAAGAAACAGACGCGAAAATTTTCAGTCACCGTAAACTCTTTTAACGAACATGAGTTCTGAAAGCTTTGATGTCCAGCGAAACGATCAAAAAGCCTCGCCCACTCGCTAATCTCGCCGCGGTCGAAGCGTTTGAGCAAGTCCCGTTGTCCGAGCGAGACATCCCTCGCACGACTTACGAAGCGCTATGCAAGGGTGCACGGATCGCCCCCGATTCACCGGCACTATCGTTCTTCTTACGAGTCTCAAATTTCAAAGAACCATTCGTCTGGTCTTACCGCGAACTTCTCGCCGACATTACTCGTGCGGCAAACGCTTTTCGACGGCTGGGCGTCAACCGCGAAGATGTCATCGCATACGTCTTGCCAAATCTTCCCGAAACCCATTTTGTGATCTGGGGCGGCGAGGCGGCGGGAATCGTCTTCGCGATCAATCCGCTGTTGGAAGCCAACCAGATCGCCGAGTTACTGAACGCCGCAAACGCAAAATGGTTAGTCACGCTGGCACCGACACCAAAAGTCGATCTGTGGCAAAAGGCGACAACCGCGGCGGCGAGTGTGCCTGGCCTGAAAGGTTTGATCACCGTCAGTCTTGCGCCCTACCTATCTGGTCCCGCCGGACTGGTGTTTAGAGCGTTGTCGCTGTTGAACCCACCTAAGACGCCGCACCTAAACGTTCCGGTGCTAAATCTACGTGCCGAAATGGCCAAGGAAAACGGTCGCGAATTGAATTTCGAACTGGCTGAGCCGGGCGACATCAGTTCCTGTTTTTGTACAGGCGGGACAACGGGGCTACCAAAGATCGCAATGCGTACACAATTCTCGGAAATCTTTGATGTCTGGACGGCACGAGCTTTTCTGGAGAAAGGATTGCCGCCCGGCAAGGCGATTTTTTGTGGTCTGCCGTTGTTCCATGTCAACGGACAACTCGCCACGGGCCTGGGACCTTGGATGATTGGTGATCATGTCGTACTTGGTACGCCCCAAGGCTATCGCGCCGAAGGAATGTTGGAGAACTTTTGGAGCATCATTGAACACTATCACCTTTATTCATTCTCCGGAGTGCCGACGTTGTACTCTTCTTTGCTTCAGCATCCCGTCGATGGACATGATCTTTCCAGTATCGAGTACTGTTTGTGCGGTGCCGCTCCGATGCCGGTGGAACTGTTCCGTGCATTTGAAGAGGCAACGGATGTTCGGATTTTGGAGGGATATGGGCTGACCGAAGGTGCCTGCGTGTCGAGCATCAATCCGTTGGAATCCGAACCGCGTATCGGTTCCATTGGTATTCGACTTCCCTACCAACAGATGCGCGCCGTGATTGTGGACGACGCCGGGAAATTCGAACGGTTCGCCGAAACCGACGAAATCGGCGTGATCGCGATCAGCGGCCCAAACGTATTCGCCGGCTACGTTAGCGATGTTCACAACCAGGGAATCTGGATGGAGATTGATGGCCGGCGTTGGTTCAATACCGGTGACTTGGGTCGTCAGGATGCCGACGGCTACTTTTGGCTGACCGGCCGCAAGAAGGAAATGATCATTCGGGGTGGACACAACATTGACCCCAAGTCGATCGAGGAAGCAATTCAAGCGCATCCGTTGGTCGCGCTGACCGCCGCGATCGGCCGCCCCGATCCCCATGCAGGCGAAGTCCCCGTGGTCTACGTGCAACTGACGGAGGCGAACGCAATCACCAATACAGAACTGCTGGAGTTTGCGAAGCAGGAAGTCGCCGAACGGGCGGCCCACCCGAAAGCAATTCACATCGTCGAAGAACTACCGGTAACACCAGTGGGCAAAATTTTCAAACCGGCACTAACGATGCTGGAAATTGAAAGTGTCATTCGCATGGAAGCGTCATCGTCAAGCGTAGAAATCGGTTCGCTGGAAGTCGTACAGGATAGTCAGCGTGGACTATTGGCCAGAGTATCGACATTGGGCGATGATGAAGCACTTCGACAAGCAATTGGCAGATACACTTTTCACACGGAATTTGTTTGAAGGATCCGTAGCATATGATTTTGACGTAGCTGGCATCGCAAGACTTCAGACTTCCGGATTGAGGTCTCCGAATTCTTGCGTATCCGGCTATAAAATCACCAGACAAACGCTCAAGATCACCACAATCAGCGAAGAAATCAGCGCCGACAAAAAAGAAGATGGATCCTTGGTCGCCAAACAAATGGAATTCGTGAACACGACGCGAACAAAAAGGTGACAAGTTCACGCGATCAACAATATCCACGTACCAGCGACCAGGCGTTGGTCCGCGATTCTGACTGTCAAATATCCCTCACCGGACGCTAACGCGTTACGGCTAACAGCATAGGAACGAGCATCATGGGACCGTTAGCTGGAATTCGCATTTTGGAAATGAAAGGCATTGGACCGGGGCCCTACGCCGGCATGTTGTTGGCCGACATGGGTGCGGAGGTCGTTGTCGTCGAACGATCCTCCAAATCTCAGGGGATTGGGATGCCTTCGAGCATCGACCCAAACTCGCGTGGCAAACGCTCGATAGCGCTCGATCTGAAAAACCCGGCCGGGCTCAATGCGCTGCTAAAGCTTGTCGAAAAGGCCGACGTGCTGTTCGAAGGTTTTCGGCCTGGCGTCGCTGAGAGGTTGGGCTTCGGTCCTGATGTTTGTATGCAGCGAAATCCTCGTTTGGTCTATGGACGGATGACCGGTTGGGGACAGACCGGCCCACTGTCCCAAGCTGCCGGTCACGACATCAACTACATTTCGCTAACCGGTTCGTTGGCTGCGATCGGTGCCCCGGATCGTCCCGCTGTGCCGTTGAACTTGATTGGTGACTACGCGGGCGGCAGTCTATTCCTGGTGATGGGGATCTTGGCAGCGCTGATCGATGCTCAGAAAACAGGTGGCGGACAAGTCATCGACGCAGCAATGACGGACGGTTCCGCCAGCTTGATGACAATGTTCCATGGACTTAGCAACTTGGGTGCCTGGTCCAACCGTCGCGACTCGAACATGCTTGACGGTGCCGCCCATTTCTATGATGTCTATGAAACGTTAGACGGCAAGTTTGTGTCGATTGGCGCGATCGAACCTCAGTTCTATGCCCTGTTGATCGAATTCGCCGGCCTTGATCCGGAATCTTTCAAAGAACAGCACAATGCGAAGAAGTGGCCCCAGCTAAAACGCGAATTGGCCGTTGCGATCAAGAGCAAGACACGCCACGAGTGGTGCGAAATCATGGAAGGGACTGACATCTGTTTCGCACCTGTATTGGATTACACGGAAGCGCCACAGCATCCGCACAATGCGGCCCGCGGTACTTACATCACGATCAACGGCATCGAGCAACCAGCGCCTGCACCACGCTTCAGCCGTTCCAAGTGCGAAACCCCCGCCGCGCCGCCGGCCGAGGGCACGGACACCGAAGCCGTGCTAACCGATTGGGGCTTTGACAACGATTTAATTGGGTCGCTAAGAGACTCCGGGCGCTGACTTAAAGGCACGTCTGTCTTGGGCATTGGTATCTACACAAATCGGAAACATTGCAAATCACCCTCCTTCGGGAGGGTCGGAAAGGAGCGTCAGCGCGTTTCCGGGGAGGGGGCCATTCGAATTCAACTTCAACCGCCACTAACTTCACCAGATCCCCTCCCCGAAGACTCGTTCCTTATAGGTTCTCCCCAAGGAGGGTGAAATGAAATGTGTAGATACCAATGGTCTTGGGGATCGGACGTGCGAACGAATTTTGCCTAGTTCTGACAACCTATGACCAGAACGCCGAAATGATCGGCGAAGACTTCGCAAATGCATTTGCAACTGCGAGGTTTCGACAGCGAAGCGGTTCAAGACGAAAGTAGTGAAGTAGCGTCGAGGATCTGGGAAGTTACGAACAGAGAGGAACTGAGACGCCGATCGACTCAGTCTCGGTTGAACTCATTTTTCGATAGACTTTGTGGATTAAATTTCGTTGCTTCGTCAGTTGAATGGTTCTGTGGTGTCAAAAGTTGTTTTGTCCGGCCATATTCTCGTTGCGTCAGAGGATCTGGCCAAAGTTCGTGATGCGCTACCCCTGCACTGCGAGTTGACGAAGGCCGAACCGGGCTGCCTGGTCTTTCAGGTCAACGAGGATCCGAACCAAGCCGGCAAATTTACTGTCTACGAAGAGTTTGAAAGCCGGGCAACTTTCCAACGTCATCAGGAACGGGTTGCCGCCTCCGATTGGGGACGCATCAGTCGCAATGTTGAACGGTTTTACACCGTCGAGGAAAAAGAAGCATGAAGTTAAGTCGTCGGCGAACTCGTTGAATTTGAGCACTTCACGGCCCGGCCATGCCGAGCGATGCGTTCTCCGCGACCCTGCGGTTAGACTCTGTTCAGACACCGACGATTTCGGATTTACCCTACGACTAACCCGATTTACCGACATGTACATCCCGGCTTCCTTCCGCGTCACCGATCCTCAAAAATTGACCGCTTTCATTCAGCGATACAGTTTTGCGACTCTGGTAAATTGCGGCGACGACGGCCCGATGGCGACTCATCTACCGATGCTACATCGGCCCAATGATGGGCCACACGGCACGCTGATTTCGCATCTGGCCCGCGCAAATCCGCAGTGGAAACGTTTTCAGACGGGACAGGACACATTGGCGATCTTTCACGGTCCGCACAGCTATATTTCTCCGTCGTGGTACGAAGAGCAAGTGTCGGTTCCAACCTGGAATTATGCCGCAGTACACGCTTATGGAGATGCAAGGATCGTTGACGATCACCAGCGCGTCATCGATTTACTGAACGAAACTGTAGCGCTGTACGAAAGCCGTTTTGATCGGCCTTGGCCTGGCCAGATCCCTGATGAATACCGAGACAAGCTGATCAAAAGCATTGTGGCGTTCGAGATCCCGATCTGTCGAATCGAGGGCAAGTACAAGCTTTCTCAAAACCGCAATGACGCCGACCGGCAGGGAGTCTTCGAGTCGCTGTCACAGTCGGCCGACAGCGAACAACGGCAGTTGTGCAAATGATGCGTGATGAACTTCTTGTCCATGACTCAACGCAGCAATGAAGGCAAGATCCTTCAAGCTGTCCGGCGGATCGGCCGGATTGGTCCTTCGTGAACAATGTTCCGATCGAGCAGATGCGATTCTGAAAATACCATTCCCAGAAACCGACAGCATCGAGCAAGAGGCGGAGGTGTTGCGAATTGCCAGATGATTCAACTCGGGATGAGTGGCGAAGGCCACGATACTCTCGCTGTGGCAGATCCTTGGGTTCGTTGAATGCAGCGTCCACGGACGATCCTGACGCTAGGAAAATTGATTCCGGGCGGTGATCTCTACAGCGCTCCTGGCTCGTATACTGATAGACCGAATCAAAACGACTGCAACCACCGAGAGTCACTTTGCGATGAAAAAAATTGTGTTCAGCGGGCTCTTCGTAATCGTCCTGGCCGTGATCGTGCTGGGATTCTTGTTCAAAGATCGAATTCAGCGCGCTCGGATGGCTGCCAGCCTGTTTTCGGGTGCTGAACAATACGAGCTCTTCTGCCGCGTTCCTGATTTTTTCACGCATTCCGTCATGCCTGCGTCGGAGTCGCCGTTTCAATTTGACGAAGGAGAAAGGATCACCTTACCCGAGTCGTTTCAATACCAGGACAAACGGGTCGCGACCGATAGGTTTCTTGTTGAAACCGACACCAGCGCCCTACTCGTCTTGAAAGATGGCCGCGTGCGGTTTGAACAATACATGCTAACGGGTGGACGGGAGGTCAACTGGTTATCGATGTCCGTGGCCAAGAGCTTCATATCCGCGCTGGTTGGAATCGCGGTCGAACGAGGGACACATCGACAGCATTGAAGATCCAATCACGAAGTACGTGCCAACTTTGGCGGGATCAGCGTACGACGGCGTGCGAATCAAAGACATTCTGCAGATGTCTTCGGGTGCGCGATGGAACGAAGACTACAGCGATTCGCAATCGGACATCAATCGCTTCGGCCGTATCTTTGCCCTGGGCGGTTCCCTGGACGACTTTGCCACAACGCTAAAACGCGAGAAAGAACCGGGCACCATCAACCACTACAACTCAATCGACACACAGGTGTTGGGCATGCTGCTGGTCAGGGCGACCGGCAAGTCGATTACCGATTACATGACGGAGAAACTTTGGCAACCGATGGGTGCCGAGTCACCTGCGCAGTGGCTGTTGGATAGTAACGGCATGGAAATGGCGTTTGGTGGCTTGAATGCGACAGTGCGCGACTATGCAAAGATCGGCGAGATCTTTCGCCTCGGTGGAAGATTGAATGGAAAGCAGATTGTGCCCGCAGATTGGGTCACAGCATCAGTCACGCCGGACGCGCCGTATCTTCAACCGAAAACGGACATACCGCAATCTGAATTTGGACTCGGCTACGGCTACCAATGGTGGATTCCGGCCAGCAGCGAAGGTGAATTCACAGCAATCGGAGTTTACAACCAATTTATCTACGTGAACCCAACGCAGAACGTTGTCATCGTCAAACTTTCCGCCAATAGTGACTATGGCACGACGAATGACGAGAGCAGCTTCCGCGAGGTGGAAACGATTGAGTTTTTCAGAAACATCGTAGATTCGATGCGCACCGACGAAGAAGAGACCGACACTGCCGACGCGGAACGAGGATCGGCGCGGTCGAGATTCAACTCAGAGACGGAGAGAAAGCCAACCCAACGTTCGTAACACTGCGTTATCTGGGCGACGGTTTTTTCGATCATTTGATTCCACGAACTGGAACAGGAAAGCAGGGAGTATCGAATGTACAAGAAATGTTCGGCTTGGATCTGCGGCTGCGTTCTGATCGTCTCTGTCGCGAATGCGAATCAGGCGGATCGAGAAATTGCAGTCGAGCATGCCGTGGAAAAATTGGTGCGTTTACTGCAACAACTTGATGACGACATTGATCAATTTGCACGAGAACTGTCGGACGAAGAAACCAGCGACCAACTGGTTAAGAACATCAAAGCGGTGCGTCTGCGAACCAAGGGAAAACAGGTTTCGTCAGTAGAACTTGATCGGACGACCGGTCAAATGATTTACGAACTGGAAAACGAAGAACTACTGGTTGATTTCGGTTTCACGACGGGGTTGCCGATCCGCATCACATCGATCGCCATTTCGACTGTTGCCCACAATCAAAGCGATGCGAAACCAATCACTTGGGAAAATTTGAGCCAGTCGATGGAACAGGCAGCCCAGGCGGGCTTCGAGGGTGGCGTCTTAGTCAGTCGCGGCGGCAAGATTGTATTCGAGCAAGCGTACGGATACGCAAATCGCGCACGGAAGATCAAGAACACCCCTAACACCGTCTTCGCAATCGGATCGGCGCCTATCGATTTCACGCATGCTGGAATCCTATTGCTAATTGACCGCGGCAATGTCAGCTTCGATGACACGGTCTCGGACTATTTTGCCAATGTCCCTGAGGACAAGCGTGGGATCACAATCAAGCATCTAATGACCGGCCAATCGGGGCTTCGCGACTTTCACGACATTCCGTCGGACAAGAACCCAGACCATAGCTGGATCGATCGCGACGAGGCCGTGCGGCGAATCATGCAACAGAAACTGTTGTTCGTCCCAGGAAAGGGTCGCCGAGATTCACATTCCGCCTGGGGTTTGTTGGCGGCAGTAATCGAGATCGCTAGTAAACAAACGTATCCGGAATTCACTCGTGAGCATTTGTTTGAGCCTGCCGGGATGAAGGACACGGGCTTCTTTGGTGACCCGATCGATGAAGACCGGATCGCGGTCGGGTACGGTTCGCAAAAGGCCAGTGAACCAAACTCGCCGCCACATTGGGGTCAAACGTCATGGTTAGTGATGGGCAGCGGCGGACAGGTCTCGACACTTGCAGACATGTATCGCTGGAAGGTTGCGATGCGTAACGGATCGATCTTGTCACCCCAATCCGCGAAGATCTATTTGGGCAATGGAGATGGTCTGTCACAGGATGGAGACATGTTCGGGTTCGAGTTTATGCATTCAAAGAATCCCGATCAGCTATTCATGATCCTTTCCAATACGGTCGCCACCCGCCAAGATCGCAGAGCATTCGATCGACTCGGCCGGCGACTACACGCTCTGGTCAGCCAACGTTAGCGCCGTCCGTCTTCGGTTGCTCCGCCTAGCGATTCGAAGATAGGCTTGGATCGTCCGAGCAATCGACGCCTGTCTTGCCGTACGTTACGTTGCGCGGTCGTGAATATTTACCAGCACACCCAGATTGGAACTTTCTTTCGTTGGGCTCACGGCCTGTGCGGACTGCTTTTTACTGGTCTAGCAATCTGGTTGGTGGGCACTGGCAATCCAGCCGATGCGATCGGTGCGCTGATCCCCGCCGGCTTGCTGTTCGCCTGCATTCCGGTTTTCGATTCGATGACCGTTCATGTCAGTCGCGACGATATCAAGATCTGGATTGGCGTCGGTCTGATTCGTAAGATGGTGATGGTGCACAAAATTAAGAGCGCCAATATCGTTCGCACGCAGCGCCGCAGAGGCGGCAGGATTCGAGGCGGAATCGCCTACAAAGTTGGCGGCTTCGAAGTCGTCGAGCTCGAACTTAGCAATGGGGAAATCGTGCAGATAGGCAGCGACGAACCGGAACAACTGTTGGCCGCGATTCATTCTGTGCGTAAGAGGTTTGGATGATCGTCATCGTTCCCTTCGGCGAACCAACCAGGCTTGATTCAACGCAGCCGAATCTTCCGGCGACTTAGGTAGATTCCCGGCAAGGGTGTCACCACGTGATCCGCCAAACGCCCGGCTCGATTCGTTGCATCCCCAACCGATGCTGTTGATCGAGCTGATCTAGAAACGAGTCACCACCGTCACTTCGATCGACCATCAGTGTGACCCGCTTTTCTTCGAGCCAGCGCTGTAGGGAATCTTGATCGACGATGTGATCGACTAAAGAGTAGAAGTAGTCGCGATCGCGTCGAAACGTGTCTCCAAAACGGTGCAGCGCAAATGCCTCCGCATAGGGCTCGCTCCAAAAAACAGACTGTTTGGACAACCAGAATTTGTCATCACCGGTTCGCCCCAAATATAGAACGCGGTCCTCGTCACGCAGGAAGGGAGGTTTGCTTGGCAATAGACTCGATGTTTGCCTCGATACCGAGTCAATTTCCAACCGTTTCTGATAGTCGATCAATTCGTGGTCCAGGCGACTGTTCAATCCACGAATCGCGGCCAGTCCTGTGGGACGTAATGTGGCAAGACAGAACGCACTGTGCAACAACCCCGCTGCGATCGAAAAATTGATCACCAGCGCAAATCTGGCGGCGTTGGTGACCGTTGTGCCACCCTCGACTCGGCCAAACAGTGCGACGATCCAATCGGCAATCGTCTTGAAACCAAAGCAACTAGCCATCAGCGCCGGAACGAAAGCAAACCAATGCAATCGTTCGAATCCAGCCAACAGATAGGGGTAGCGTCCCAGTACGATCGGCGACGCCAAAATGACGGTCCACAAAGTCGCCAGGGCTATCCCAACAGCAATCCACCGGCGCAATTCGACCGGCCGCTGCGTCTGCCACAGGGTAACGCCCCAGATCAACCAACCAAGATGTGCAACGAGGAACAGACCGCTATCGGAGATGATTGCAAAACGCAGGTGAAACCGATCCCCGGTCCACGTGGACGTGTCAAGCAAAACACCTAGCTCCGGAATGGACGCATAGTGGCCAATCCAATAGTGCAAGGGACGGCCGGTGAGGGACTGGTCAAAGTCGATCCGGATCACTTCTTGAATCTGTTGATGAAACGACTGTGCATCACCAATCAATACCACAGCAACCAGTAGCGATAATGCTGACAGTGCAACGATCTGCGAGCGGGGGGCCGTGACACGCGTTTGAATCGATCGAACAATGCCGTGCGGCTTCGAAAGTGCGCTTCTGGTCGGGCCAAACCCAATCAGCATCGGCGGTGTTAGCAAGACCAAATAGACCGCCGTCATGGGATGGAACCGCAAGATTGCGGGAATCGACAATAGTATTGCCGGCAAGAAGTGTTTTGCACCTCGCAGCCAGCCGGCGACCAAATACAGAACTGCCGGAATCAGGAAAAACAGGCAAAAGTCTTTGTCCAGGCAAAACGAATTCGTTATTCGGAACGAGTAGGTAAACGCGTTGTACGCTCGGTACCAAAGCACAACGGGACCAAACACCGCCAGCACGACGGCCCATAGCGGCACCCGTCGTCCGCACAAAGATCGCAGCGAATGAAACAAGCAGACGATTGCCGCCAGCGACAGCGGAATCGAGGCGAGACGAAACAGCACATCGCGGACCGGCAAATTCGACGCGACGGCCATCAGCGGCGCCCAAAGCTGCCAGTGATTTGCGTTCCAACGAGGCATCGCGTCGTCAATCCCCATCCCTGACATCCCAATCGCGTAGGTGCGAGTGACCGTGTGAAGACGGCATCTTGCTGTTGCAAAATGAATTGGCTGATATCGTTGGATCGCGGCAAACGATAAACAATGACGGTAAACACGATGACCGACAGCCAGAGAATCCATTCTTTCGCGGCGATGCGAGTGCTGCGAAAACCATCTGAAGCGCGCAGCTGTCCGGCCCGGATGATCACCGCCAAGATCAACACCAATGCGAAGCCAATGTAGTATTCGCGAAACCCGAACCCAACTGCCCAGGCTATCGAAACCAACCAAGAATGAATCAGAAAACTCGTGATTAGCGCGTGGCAATACTGTTTTACCAAACCGCTGCGACGACCGGTCCACCAGGGCGACAGCAACCAACCGGGAAGGACGAAGACAAGATAGACCGCTTGGAACCGAACATCCCCGGACATCACCCGAAGCAAAAATCACCGTCACCGCAAGTAAGACGAAGTGAATCGCCAACAGGCCACGCAAGTCTTGGCAGATACGAATTAGATCTTGCAAGTTTCGTTTCGCTGCAGAAAACACGTCAAAAAACAGGCGTTGTCTTGGCACACGCCCACCGCAATGCAACAGTGTAGGCGGGCAAGTCACTTTCATCACCTACGGATAGTCGAAACCGTCGAGCCATCAATCAGTGCAATCATCAATCAGTGAAAATCGAACAGAAGCTCCCGTTGGTCAACGAAATTCTGGACGCTTACCGAATCGACCTCGGCAGCTTGTATCGGGCCTATCAAAACCATGTTCTCCGGATGCTGAATTTCTGTTTCGCGCTTCGTGAATTGGCCGCCGATCCTTGCAACGAAGACGAGTGTCAAAAACTGATCATTGCCGGTTGTTTTCATGACTTAGGCATTTGGACCGACGGAACCCTGGCCTACTTGGAACCGTCGATCGCATTGGTAGAAAAATACCTAGCGGAAATTGGGCGAACAGAGTGGTCTGATGAAATTGGGCGAATCATCGATCAGCACCACAAAATCCGCCGCGTCCGTAGCGACAGCAGTCCGTTGGTAGAGTTGTTTCGAGGCGCTGATTTGATCGACGTCTCCATGGGATTGCAACGTTTCGGTCTGCCACGGAGCTTCGTCAATCAGGTCTCTCGCGAATTCCCCAATGTCGGATTTCACAAGCTTTGCTCGGACTAGGTGTCAAGCAATTGCTGCGAACACCCTGGAAACCGTTACCCATGATCAAATGGTAATCCGCGTTTGTTTTAGTATGCCGTTTGCTGTTCCATCGCGATCAAAATCTCGTCCGATAATTCTTGGGCGTCCAAATCTAGTAACGCATATTTGCACCAGGCGATGTCGGTGCACACGGCGAATTTGATTTGGGGCATTCATGGTCGGGTTTCCTATTTGCGAATGCCCACTAAATTACATCGCTAAGGAACAGATTGGGAAGGCGCATCGTCACCAATTACGACGGATACGATTTAGTCATCAAAGGAATAAACATGTCACATCCGTCAGATGAATCTAATCGCGACCTTCCCACTCGCGTGCGTCAGATAGTTGCCGAACGTCTGGAAGGGCAACAAGCTGGACATGGGATGGATCATGTGATGCGTGTCTATCGAACAGCCTGCCAGATCCAGGCTGAAACTGGAGGAGACCTGTTGGTCGTTCAGTTGGCAGCGCTACTGCACGATGTTGGTGACGCCAAATTTCATGATGGCAAAGAACTTAGCGCAGAATTTTCACGAGAGATATTGACTGACTTGGGGACTTCTGAAGAACTGATCGAACACGTCGCCGAGATCGTCAACAACATTTCCTTTCGCAAAGGAATCGATCCGGAGAACCTATCTTTGGAGGGTAAGATTGTTCAAGATGCTGACCGCATTGATGCACTAGGCGCAATCGGGATTGTCCGGACGATCGAGTATGGGGCAACGACGGGTCAGCCATTTCATACCACCGACAAAAATCACCAGCAGGAGACGGGGATCGAACATTTTCACGAAAAGCTCTTCAAGCTACACGATTTGCTAAACACCGAGGCGGCGAAAAACATCGCAGGCCAGCGAGAGCAGTTCATGCGAGAATTCGTCGATCAGTATCTCCATGAAGTAGACGTCAGCGCGACATCATAGAAAGCGGATCGCTTCGTGATACAATGGGACCATGAATACGGACGCTTGATTTCCTTATCTGTCGGTTGCCGCAAGCTTGATTGGAATGATCGATGAATGAGCCACCCGCGACGAGGCGTTCGCCAGATCAATGAAATCACTTTGCGAATCTTGCGGTCACGTACGTCAAATCATTTCCGGAAAGGGATCCACGTTCCTGCTTTGTCAACTGTCAAAAACCGACAAGCAGTTTCCAAAATACCCGCCCCAACCGGTAGGCCAATGTGACGGATACGAGCGAAATCGGGATGCCGAGGATCGTGGGCCCAACTTAATTTGACGTCAAAAGTATCTGAAATTTTGCCGCCCTTTTCTCAGTCCAGCGCTGACAAGTGACTCGACTCTTGCCATCATTGTGATATGTCGATTGACTACCTCATTCGAACAGTTTTGGTTGCCCTGGTCTTTGGTCAAGTCGCCAACGTCGTGACCGCCGATTCGGGTGTCAACTTCAATCGCGACATTCGTCCGATCTTGGCCAATCACTGTTACGCATGCCATGGTCCCGACGGGGAAACGCGTGAAGCAGACTTGCGTCTCGATACTTTCGAGGGTGCGACCGCCGATTTGGGCGGTCATGTTGCGATCAAGGCAGGCAGCCCAGACGAAAGCGAATTGATCGCGCGGATCGAATCCAATGATCCCGATTCGATCATGCCACCGATCGATGGTGGTCAACCGCTGGACGACGAACAGAAAGAATTGCTCCGACAGTGGATCGCCGATGGTGGCGGGTACGATAGGCACTGGTCGTTCACTCCGCCAACGAAGTCCGCCCTGCCAGCGGTCAACCAGCAAGCTTGGCCGCGACATCCAATTGACTATTTCGTGTTGCGTCGTCTGGAAAGGGCAGAGCTGACGCCGGCTCCAGAGGCTGACCGATACCAGTGGTTGCGCCGCGTGTCACTCGACATAACCGGTTTGCCACCAACGCTGAAACAGACCGATGAATTCGTCGCCGATCCCAGCGACAATGCATTTTCTAATGTGGTAGATCGCCTACTGGATAGCGAGGCCTTTGGTGAGAAGTGGGCCCGAATGTGGTTGGATCTGGCTCGTTATGCAGACACCAAGGGCTACGAAAAAGATCAGCCGCGCGAGATCTGGATGTATCGCCAATGGGTAATCGAAGCATTGAACGACGACATGCCCTTCGATCAGTTTACGGTGGAACAATTAGCGGGTGACTTGCTGCCCGACCCGACAAACAACCAGCTGGTCGCAACCGCATTTCACCGCAATACGATGACCAACGACGAGGGGGGAACCGACGACGAAGAGTTCCGAGTCGCCGCCGTCAAAGACCGTGTCGATACAACCGTCCAGGTTTGGATGGGCCTGACGATGGGCTGCGCCAAGTGTCATTCCCATAAGTACGATCCGATCACGCAACAAGATTACTACAAATTCTATGCGTTGTTCAATCAAACTCAGGACGCCGACCGGGGCGATGATGCACCGACGATCGCATCGCCCAGCAAAGAACAGGCAGCCGACATTGCAAAGCTAGAGAATCAGATCCAATCGTTAACAGAACAATTGAACAAGGAATCAACGGAACCGAAGCAGGCAAACGAGGCCGTTCAGAAAGCTTTGACCGATCTGGAAAGCGAACTCCGCAAATTGCGCAAACAGGCCCCACGGACTCCGATCATGCGCGAACTGGCGGCCGACAAACAGCGCCAGACTCACATTCATACTCGCGGCAATTTCTTGGACCAAGGCGATCCCGTGACGCCTTCAGTGATCGAATCATTTGGCGACTTGCCGGCGGATGCCCAGCCAAATCGACTGGGTGTCGCTCGTTGGCTGATGCAAAGTGACAATCCTTTGACCGCGGGTGGCCGTCAATCGCATCTGGGCCAGACTATTTGGTATCGGCTTGGTTGAAACCGAGGAGGACTTTGGATCCCAGGGTATCGCTCCCACTCATCCCGAGCTTTTGGACTGGCTGGCCGTTGATTTTCGCGATCACGGTTGGTCGATCAAAAAGTTGATCCGATCGATCGTGCTGTCGGCAACTTATCGCCAATCTCCAATGGTTACCGATCGAAAATTGGAACTTGATCCACGCAATGCTTTGCTCAGCCGCGGTCCGCGTTTCCGATTATCAGCGGAAACGGTTCGTGACCAGGCCTTGTCGGCGGCCGGACTGTTAACGCAGAAAGTTGGTGGTCCGTCGGTGATGCCGCCTCAACCCGATGGCGTTTGGAAATCAACCTATAGCAATCGGAAATGGCAAAACGCTCAGGGCCCCGATCGCTATCGTCGCGGTTTATACACCTATTGGAAACGGACCAGTCCTTATCCCGCGATGATGACATTCGATGCTGGCAGCGGAGAAGTCTGTCAATTACGCCGGGTTCGCACGAATACCCCGCTACAAGCGCTCGTCACCCTGAACGACCCCGCCTTCGTTGAAACCGCCGGTGCGCTGGCGGGCCGAATGGAGCGTGTCGATGGAAACCTGGAGGAAAAGATCGGCCACGGATTTCGGCTGTTGCTGATTCGACCGCCCAGCAATGAGGAAACGACACGACTAGTCGCACTGTATCAGACACTGAAGTCTGACTTTGATCGAGACATCGAATCGGGAAAGGCGTTGGCTACATCCGCGCTGACTCCGAACACCGACCCAGCCCTGATCGCCGTTGCTAACGTGCTGTTGAACCTAGACGAAACTCTGATGAAGCCATGACGATGCAATTACCCTTGAAATTGAAGCGGGCCCGCGCTGTGACTCGCCGTCACTTCTTTGGAAGCGCCGGACTCGGTTTCGGTTCGATCGCCCTGCAATCGTTGCTGGCCGAAGACGGACATGCAGAAGAATCCGAATATCGAATCCCTGCGAAAGCGAAGTCCATCATCTACCTGCACATGGCCGGTTCGCCGTCGCAGTTGGATCTATTTGAACACAAGCCCGAACTGCAAAAATTTCACAACACGGAATGTCCCAAAGAATACCTGGAGGGAAAACGATTCGCCTTCATTCGCGGCGTGCCGAAAATGCTAGGACCATTGTTCGACTACGAACAAGTGGGCGAGACTGGCCAGTGGGTCAGTGAATTGCTACCTGGATTGAAGTCGGTAATCGACGACGTGTGTGTGATTCGATCAGTGAACACCAAACAATTCAACCATTCCCCGGCACAGTTGTTGTTGCAAACCGGCAATTCGCTGCTAGGAAGTCCGGCGATGGGATCCTGGGTCACCTATGGGCTGGGCAGTGAGAACAAAGACTTGCCCGGTTTTGTTGTCTTGGCTTCTGGGGGAAAAACACCCAGTGCTGGCAAGTCGTTGTGGGGATCAGGCTTTCTGCCGACGTTGTATCAAGGTGTGCAGTGCCGCACCGATGGTGGCGATCCGATCCTGTATTTGTCGAATCCGAACGGAATCAGCAGCGGAGTCAGGCGACAGACCTTGGATGCGATCAAGGACCTGAACGAGTATCAACATCGCAACATAGGCGATCCCGAAACGCTTAGTCGTATCGCTCAATACGAGTTGGCGTACCGAATGCAGACGGCCGTACCTGAGGTGATGGATATCGGCCGTGAACCGCAATACATCTTGGATCAATACGGCGCCAAACCGGGACACGTCTCGGAGGCTGAAACGGCGGACGATCCTCGTAAGTTGTACAAAGGGGATGATCCAACTTTCGCCAACAACTGCCTGCTGGCACGGCGATTGGTTGAAAACGGAGTCCGATTTGTGCAGTTGTACGATTGGGGTTGGGATCACCATGGATCGTCGCCCGGAGAATCGTGTGATGAAACGCTGCCGATCAAGTGCCAACAAGTCGACCGAGCCATCACGGCCTTGATTTCCGATCTAAAGCAACGTGGACTGTTCGATCAAACTTTGATCGTCTGGGGTGGTGAATTCGGTCGCACACCGATGATGCAAAACAATGTCAACAAAGAACTGAAAAAGGGGTTCATCGGCCGCGATCATCACCCGCACGCTTTCACGATGTGGATGGCGGGTGGCGGGATCAAACCGGGAGCTTATGGATCAACTGACGATATCGGATACTACATCGACGAAAATCCGGTCAGTGTCCGCGACCTGCAGGCCACGATCCTGAATCAAATCGGACTCGATCCCCATCGCTTCGGTTTTTCCTATCAAGGATTGAATCAGCGGTTGATCGGGCCGGCCGAAGGCCCGCGTGTGATCGAAGAAATACTGGCTTAGCTGCCTAGTCATTTTTTAACTGCGTAACAACTTCGAATTCCGGCGGTCGAGTTACAGGAGACCTTGCGGCGGTCCCATGTCGCTTCTGAGACCATGCCATTTCTGAGACCATGCTCGAGAATTCCGTCATCGGGTAGAGGCGAGGTCAAGTCGTGCGTCGCAATCATGTTTGGCTGCCCCTGGCCGACGATGCGCGAACTGCGGCAACTGCACCTGGGGCGGTTCGACATCAACATTGCCGTTCCCCTACACTGAGTTCCGAATCGTTCTGCCACGCCGATGCAATCCGTCGCACATCAACCCAGCATCCATCAGATTCGTTAGACTTTGCGCAACTCGTAACCCAGTTGACGTTACCGTTTTCAAAGGAACAGACATGAGTCGATACAGCATCGAGGAATTCGTCAATCAAACCCGACAAAAGGACTTGGGCCAGGGCCTATTCGAACTCGAAACCGAACGAATGCTGGAACTGAATCTGAATGGTTCCGTGTGGACCAAGATGGGTTCGATGGTTTCCTATCGCGGCAACGTCAAGTTTACCCGCGAAGGAATCATGGAGCAGGGTTTAGGAAACCTCTTGAAGAAAGCGGTTTCCGGCGAGGGCGCGCGATTGACCAAAGCCGAGGGCAACGGCCAAGTCTATCTGGCCGACTCGGGCAAGAAAATCACCATCTTGGAACTCAACGGCGAATCGATTTTTATCAATGGAAACGATCTGTTGGCGTTCGAGCCATCGATTCAGTTCAACATTCGAATGATGAAGAAAATGTCTGCGATGCTGGCCGGCGGACTCTTCAACATTCGCCTGGAGGGAACGGGCATGGTCGCCTTCACGACTCACTACGATCCCGTCACTTTGATGGTCACGCCGCACGCGCCAGTGATCACCGACCCGAATGCAACGGTTGCCTGGTCAGGAACGCTAGAGCCAAAGATCCGAACCGATGTCTCGCTAAAAACGTTTGTTGGACGCGGGAGCGGCGAATCGATCCAGACTGAATTCCAAGGTGATGGCTTTGTCGTCATTCAACCGTTCGAAGAAGCGGTTTTTCAAGCTACCTGATGCGATCGTTATTCCCAGCTACTGTCATCCTCGCGGGGATCGCTGCACCATTGCTTGATTGCTTCGATCGTCTGGTCGCGTTCTTCCGCATTGGTCCAGATGGAATCATCAACGTCCAAACGAACTTCGTAGTCCCCTTCGTGCTGGCAGTCCGGTTCGCCGCAGAAGTGCGGGACATCACTGACCCAAACGATCCGGAACAGCGGAACGTGTTTGTCGTCGATCTTAATCAGAGGTGAATCCATGGTCCTCGCTCTCGTTTAATCCTTGGAACCTAATCCTTGGAACCTAGTTCGCGGCTACGTCTGGCCGACGCCGAAACCGCTTGTGCCAATGCTCCGCGGACACCATTTTGTTCCAAGACTGCGATGGCGGCAATGGTTGTTCCGCCAGGACTGGCGACCGCGTCTTTCAGTTCTCCCGGATGCCGCTTTGTTTCAGCAATCATTTTGGCGGTTCCCAAGACAGTCTGGGTTGCCAACTGCATCGCCAGGGGTCGCGACAAACCCTCCTGAACACCACCATCGGCCAACGCTTCGATCATCATGCAGACATAGGCTGGACCGCTGCCGCTTAAACCTGTCACCGCATCCATTTGGCTCTCATCGACTTCCACGGCCAAGCCAACCGAACCTAGCATCGATTCGATCCAAGCTTTGTCATCTTCACTGACGTCGTCTCCACAACAAAACGCGCTTGCTCCGGCACCGACCAGACTGGGCGTGTTGGGCATCACTCTGACGACTCGACTATGTTCAATCCAACCCTGCAGCTGCGCCAGACTGATCCCGGCAGCAATGGAGACAACCAACTTTCCGCTCCAAAAACCAGTCGGCTGGTCGGCCACGATCGGGACGATATTCGGTTTGACGGCCAGTAGGACCAGATCGGATTCGGACACTGCGGAAGCGAGATCGGCAAAAACAATCGCGGGATTATTATCCGCCCACCACTGTCGCCCTTCCTCGCTGGGCTCGACCAGACGGACGTCACCGGCCGTGATCACGTCGCTGGCTAGCATTCCACCCACCAGTGCTCGACCCATCTGCCCGCCACCAACAACGGCTAACTTTTTGTTTGTCATGCATTCATCTCTCAATTGACCCTACTCCTGGGGAACTCTAAATTGATCGGTTTTTCCGTTGCCGAATAGCCCTGATTCAATTCGCCATTCATGCCGTCCCGATCCGAACAGGCCGCGAACTTACTCGAAACGAACCTATCGCTAGGAGAATTCAGCGTGGATGAAGCAATCGCCAAAGCCAATACCCTGATCGAGGCGATGGGCTGGATTCGCAGATTTCGAGGCAAGACGACCGTGATCAAACTGGGCGGCAGCCTGGTGGATGACGAAACCGCATTGATGCACATCTTGTTGGATGTGATCTTCATGGAATCGGTCGGCATGAAACCAGTGATTGTGCATGGCGGCGGCAAAGCGATCACACGAGCCTTGGCCGAAGCGGGAATCGAACCGAACTTTATCCGCGGGCGGCGGGTCACCGATGCCGAAACATTGAAGGTGGTCCGCAAGGTCTTAGCAGGCGAGCTGAACGTGTTTCTGACTGAAGAGATGGAGCGACTTGGCGGTCGCGCAATGAACCTTTCATTCGACACAACCAACGTGCTGTTCGGCGACAAGCTAGTTTCGGAAGACCAGGAAGACCTCGGTTTTGTCGGCGAAGTCACGCGGGTCGACCGCGATGTGATCGAAGGACTCTCCTATACCGACCAGGTTGCCGTGATTCCTTCGATGTGTGAGGGTCCGAACGGCGAACAGTTCAACGTCAACGCCGACACAGCCGCGATGGCGGTGGCCCAATCTTTGGGGGCTGAAAAGTTGGTGTTCTTGTCTGATGTCAACGGTGTTCGACGTGACAAGGATGACCCCCAGACAATCATTCACACGCTGACAGCCGCGGAAGCACGACAGCTGATTGACGATGGGGTGATCGACTCTGGCATGATTCCCAAGGTCGAAGCCTGTTTGGAAACACTCGGACGCGGTGTACGGAAGGTTCACATCGTTGACGGGCGGCTCAGACACTCGTTGTTGCTAGAAATATTTACGACGAGTGGTGTTGGAACGGAGATCACGAATGACTGAGATGGAAAGCGAACATCAAGACGATTCGGAGCTCGACGACGCAACAACGTTCAGCGGTATGGAGTCGGTTGAGGAAGAAGCGTCAAACGAAGAATCGGATCGGGACGAATACACTTCGCCGCCTGAACCGACAGGACCGATTCATTCAGGACCACCCCATGGGATGCTTCGAGCTGACGTGTATGGCCGAGCATTGATCGATAGTTTGGCTGGCCGCGCATCTGTATTCGGATTTGGATTTGAGCCGATCACGAAAGCGATACAAGCCGGCGCCGAACGTTATTTAGGTGATGCCGCTGCGTTTGATTCGAGCGAGTCTGAAGAGGGTCCATTAAGAGATTCGCTATTGAATCTTTTGGACGATTCGCCAAATATCGACGTCGATTCGATCCTACTGTCACCATCTGCTGATGAAGCAGTCGATCTGGCGATCGGTTTGGCGCGAGTCCATGGCAAACATTCGGCGTTTCGAACAATCGCCTTTGTCGGCAGCGATCATGGTCGAACGGGAATGGGTCGCACGGCTAGCGGCAAACCGGAACTGAGCAGTGGATTCGGACCAATGATGGCGGGGTTCTCGCACGTTCCCATCAATGATCTGGACGCAGTTCGCAATTCTATCGACGATCAGACGGGCGCAGTCTTGTTGTCACCCATTGATTTCGCCAACGCAGCTCGTCCAGTCAATGCCGAGTTTTTGACCGGTTTGCGTGAACTTTGTGATCAACAGGGTGTCTTGTTAGTCATCGATGAAACGCGGATTGCCTTGGGTGCCTCAGGAAAACCATTTACGTTTGCTTCGATAGCCGACATCAAAGCCGACATGGTGATCACATCTGCCGGACTTTTTGGTGGTTTGCCGGGAGGGCTGATCATCGCAACCGAGCAGGCGACCGGCGGCACAGTCATTGACGCGAACCGCTATCCAATGCAGTCGGCAGTCGCTGCCGTCACACTAACGGAAATGCGCCAACAGCAGTTGCTGGAATCGATGACGGATTCAATGCAGGAATTCGCGGTCGCGTTAGCGGAATCGCTAAGTGAGTTCGAATTCGTGCGCGATGTTCAAGTCTCGGGAATGACGCTGGGGGTGGAAGCCGACATCGAGTCCGGTGAACTCGTTCAGGCGGCACGTCGCAATGGTTTGCGAATCGAATCAGCCGGCCAGACCGCCTTTCTTTTGCAACCACCGCTGTTGGTCAACGATGACGATACGCGGCAACTATTGGATACATTGAAACAGGCCATGGAATCGGTCCAACGAGAAACTGTCAGCTTGGGCGTTTGACTAGGCCAAGTGAGGCAGACGAGAATCCAGCATGCAACATTTATTGAGTCTGTTCGACGTCACGTCGGGCGAATTGCGACGCATATTGGCCACAGCGTCATATCTGAAGGCGCGCCTGCAGGCCGGCGATCGACCGCCCGCTTTGGAGCGGCGCGTTGTGGCATTGTTATTTGAAAAGCCGAGTTTGCGAACTCGCGTCAGTTTTGAAACTGGCATGGCTCAACTGGGCGGCAGTAGCCTGTTCTTGGGTGAAGATGTTGGCTGGGGAAAACGAGAGTCGCCGGCCGATTTCACTCGAGTGCTGGGCGAATTCGTCGATGCCGTTGTCTGTCGTGCCAAAGTTCACGATCGAGTGTCGGAACTGGCTAGTTTTGATGCGGTACCTGTGATCAATGGATTGACCGATCTGTGTCACCCCTGTCAGGCGATGGCCGACGTACTAACGATCCAAGAATCGCTGGGCGACTTGGCCGGCAAGCATTTGACTTTCGTCGGTGACGGAAACAATGTTTCTCAGTCACTGGCCTTGATCTGTGCAATGCTAGGGATGCGTTTCACACTCACCTGCCCGGTTGGCTACGAAATGAACAGCGACTGGGTGGAACGCGTCATCAAGTCGTATCCCGATGCGCAAATCAACCAAACGAATGACCCCATGCGTGGCGTCGCCGATGCCGACGCAATCTACACCGATGTGTGGACCAGCATGGGACAGGAAGCAGAAATGGCCCAGCGCCGTAAAGCGTTCGCGAGCTTCCAGCTGAATGGTGACTTGATGGCCGCGGCGCCAGCTCACGCGCGGGTTCTACACTGCTTGCCAGCGGTTCGCGGCGAAGAGATTACCGATGAAGTGATCGACAGCAACCAGAGCGACGTGATCGCGCAAGCTGGCAACCGCATGCACGCTCAAAAAGGCCTGCTGGTATGGCTGCTCAATCGCGACTGGATTGACGAGAACGTAAAGACGTAACCAGGTTGGCCAGACGGTGGGCTGTTGACGTGTCGGCTGCCAGCCACCACGCTCTGGCCAGCGTAGTAAAACATCTTCTCGTCCCCTCGATCTTGTGCGATCCATCATGCGTCCCTCCGACCAACTTCGACCCGTCGATATCGAACTCGGCTATCTCGAATCCAACCCTTCAAGCGTCTTGTACAAATCGGGCAAGACGATTGTCCTCTGCACTGCATCGGTGGAATCGAAAGTCCCGCCGTGGATGGAGGGAAAAGGAAAAGGCTGGGTCACCGCTGAGTACAATATGTTGCCGGGCAGTACCAGTCCGCGAAAGCGACGTGATCGGGGTGGCAAAGTCGATGGTCGCACGACCGAAATACAACGTCTAATCGGTCGTTCGCTGCGGTCAATCATTGACTTGGAAGCACTTGGCGAGCAGATGATCACGGTCGACTGTGATGTATTGCAAGCCGATGGCGGTACCCGAACCGCATCTATCACCGGCGGATTCGTAGCATTGGCCGATGCGGTCGCCCGAGTGGTTCCAGGATCCCAGATCGGGGACGGACCCTTGCGAGATTCAATCGCAGCCGTCAGCGTCGGCGTGATTGGTGATGATGTGAAGCTAGATTTGGACTACGAACTAGACTTTGCCGCCGACGTTGACATGAATGTCGTGATGACCGGCCAGGGAGCATTTGTCGAGATCCAAGGCACCGGCGAAGAAGCAACGTTTGACGACGAGCAATTGGCCGAAATGTTGCGACTGGGCAAACAGGGCATCGCGGAACTGACGAAGCGCCAACGAGCCGCGTTAGCGTAGCGAAAAACGGCAAGAACATTGCGATGCAACCACTACCACCCGGGGGGCGTGGGTTTTCTAATTGGTGTGCTGCGACGCTTTCCTTCACTCTCTCCGAAAGAGTGTTAACGGGACACCAAACCATACGATGGCAAAGCTCTACTTCTACTACTCAGCCATGAACGCGGGCAAGTCAACGATCTTGCTTCAGTCCAGCTACAACTACCGGGAAAGGGGGATGAACACCCTGATCTTAGCACCCGAGATCGATGACCGATTTCGGATCGGCAAAGTTACTTCGCGAATCGGGTTAGAATCGGAAGCGACCACGTTCAACACTGCAGACAACTTGCTGATCGTAGTCAAGAAGGCCCTCGCATCGACAGCGATTCACTGCATCTTGATAGACGAAGCACAGTTTCTGACGCGATTGCAAGTTCGCCAGCTAAGCGATGTTTGTGACACACTAAACGTTCCAGTCATGGCCTACGGATTGAGAACCGATTTTCAGGGTAATTTGTTTGAGGGGAGTGAAGCGCTGTTAGCGTGGGCCGATAGTCTGGTCGAAATCAAAACGATCTGTCACTGCGGACGCAAGGCGACCATGGTTTTGCGAATCGATGCTGGCGGCAGGGCGATTAAAGAGGGTCAACAAGTTCAGATCGGCGGCAATGACCGCTACTTATCCGTCTGTCGAAAACACTTCAAAGAGGGACTATCGGAAAGAGGGGACGACGAACTGCCGCTGATCGACAACCTATAGGTGCGACTTGCCGGTTCAAAAAAGGACGGCGCGGATCCGATAGATTCGACCGAACCGACCGATTAGAATCACCTGACGGTAAGAAGCCACTCCAGCGGTAAATATCCTCCATGAAAACCAGCCTGAGTTTTGTGTCATTGGTTCTGGCCCTGTTGCTTTACGGTTCGGCCGCTGCCGAACCAGCTCGACTCAAACTCTTGTTTCTTGGCGACGCCGGTCCACACCAACCTGCCCGCCGGGCGGCCGAATTGTTGCCCGCTCTTGCCGACCGCGGGATCGATGTCACTTATACAGACGATGTGAACGGCACACTCAATCGCGAGCGTCTGCGCAAAGTCGATGGATTGATCCTGTACGCCAACATCGACGAAATCTCGGCTGCCCAAGCCGAATCGCTGTTGTCGTACGTCGCAGAGGGTGGCGGGTTCATCCCGCTGCACTGTGCGTCCTATTGTTTCCGAAACAATGACAAGGTCGTCGCCCTGATCGGCGCACAGTTCAGTCGGCACGGGACGGGGGTGTTTGCCGTTTCACCCACCGCCGCGGGAACGCAGCACCCGATCATGCAGGGTTACCGTAGCTTCCAAAGCTGGGACGAAACCTACGTCCACACCAAGCACAACGAAGCGAATCGCACGGTGCTGGAATATCGCCAAGAACAGGACCAAGCCGAACCCTGGACTTGGGTTCGCCAGCATGGCAAGGGCCGCGTCTTCTATACGGCCTGGGGACACGACGGGCGAACATTTTCACAGCCAGGCTTCCATAATTTGGTTGAACGTGGAATCCGTTGGGCATGCGGTGACGATCCGTCAACCGTTCCCGACTTTGGCGGAACCGAGCCAGAACCACTTGCCAATCTCAAGATGAACCCTAAACGCACCGACGTGCAACCCTTCACGTACATCGACGTGGGACCAAAAATCCCCAACTATGTGCGCAGCAAACAGTGGGGTGCCCAGGAATCGCCTCGCAACATGATGCAAGAACCACTGCCGCCATCGGAAGCGATCAAGCATTACGTCACCCCACAGGGTTTTCGACTGGAACTGTTCGCGTCCGAACCCGAAATCGGCGGCAAACCAATCTGTATGAATTGGGATCATCACGGCAGACTTTGGATCGCGGAAACATACGACTACCCAAACGAACAACAGCCCGAAGGTAAAGGCCGCGATCGCATTCGAATCTGCGAAGACACAGACCACGACGGTCACGCCGATAAGTTCACGGTCTTTGCGGAGCAGCTTAGCATTCCGACCAGCATCGCTTTTTGCGAGGGTGGATTGATCGTCCATCAAGCACCCGACACGCTGTTCCTGCAGGATACGGACGGAGACGATGTTGCTGACGTTCGCCAGGTCTTATTTAGCGGATGGAAGACCAACGATACTCATGCCGGCCCCAGCAATCTGAACTACGGTCACGACAACTGGTTCTATGGGATGGTCGGTTACGCTGGCTTCGAAGGCGTGATCGCCGGTCGCCAACGCTCTTTCCGGACCGGCTTCTATCGGTTCAAGGTCGAACGTGTCGATGGACAGGTTCAAGTGACCGATTTTGAATTCCTGCGCAATACGAACAACAATTCCTGGGGCGTCGGTTTCAGTGAGGAGGGTTTGCTGTTTGGATCGACCGCCAATCGCAACCCGAGCGAATTCATGCCAATCGCCAATCGAAACTACGAACGCGTCCGTGGTTGGACATCGTCAATGTTGACCGGGATTGCTGACACACACAAATTCAAACCGATCACCGATAAGATACGCCAGGTAGACCATCACGAAGGCTACACAGCTGCCGCCGGACACGCTTTGTATACCGCCCGCCGCTATCCGCCGACTTACTGGAACCGGACAGCCTTCGTTGCGGGCCCGACCGGGCATCTGGTCGGAACCTTTACACTTCAACGCAAGGGCGCGGGATTCGAATCTACCAATCCCGCAAATCTCCTGGCAAGTGATGACGAGTGGGCAGCTCCGATCATGGCCGAGGTTGGTCCGGACGGCAATGTTTGGGTGATCGACTGGTATAACTACATTGTCCAGCACAATCCGACACCGCAGGGATTCGAAAATGGTCCAGGCAATGCCTATGCAACGGACCTACGTGACAAAACACACGGGCGTGTTTATCGCGTCGTTTACGGCCAGGATTCCGACGAACCGCCAATGACGTTGCGCGACGCAACCACGAATCAGCTGGTCGATGCGCTTGCCTCATCGAATATGTTTTGGCGACGCCACGCACAGCGTCTCTTGGTCGAACAAAGGGACGAACAGGCGATCGACCGATTAATCGATTTGGTTAAACGTCAGCAGGTCGATGCGATCGGATTGGATGTTGGTGCGATCCATGCACTGCGAACTCTGGACGGCCTGGAAGCATTGGGGTCGCTCCGAAACCGCGAAATCTTAGAACAATCGCTGGAACATCCATCCACAGCGGTGGTTCGAACGGCTGTCGAATTGGTGCCGAATGACAAATTGGGGCGGGATGCTCTGCTACGCAGCGACGTGTTCGATTCGGCCGACGCACAGGTTCGCCTGTCGGCTTTGCTGGCCATCGCGACGATGCCCGCGTCCCGAGACTCAGCATCCAAAGCGATCGATGCTTTCTTGAATCCAAAGAACAGTAGCGATCGCTGGATGTTGGATGCAGCGACCAGTGCAGCGGCGGGCAGTGGTGGAGAGTTTTTGCAGCTAGCCTGCGAACAAGCCGATCCCAATCCGCCTTTGATCGAATCAACAGCGATCGTTGCCGAACATGTCGCCCGGTCGGGCGATGAACCAGCGGTGCTTGCTGTCGTTGATCGGCTTTCGAAAGCACCGCAGAGCGTCACGCGTGCAGTCTTGTCGGGTTGGTCCAAGGGCTGGCCGAAAGATAGACAGATCGACCTGCCTGGCGATTTGGACCGCTCGCTAGTCGGGCTACTCGATTCAGTACCACCCAGCGCAAAGGGACAGCTCATTCGTCTGGCAAAATCGTGGGGTAGCGAGCAGCTGTCGGCAAAGGCCAAATCGATTGCCCAATCGTTGCTGGAAATCGCTGGCGACGAAACGAAACCAGGTCAGCAACGAATCGACGCTGCGGTTGAATTGATTGGACTGCTGCCCGACGATTCTCAAGCGGCAACCGAACTGTTGAATTGCATCACTCCGCGGATGCCGGCCAATACGGCGACTGCGATCATAACTGTGCTGCAGAATAGCCGCTGTAGTGATCTTGGTACGATATTGCTTGAGCGGCTTGATCGGTTAACACCCTCCACCAAGACGGCCGTTATCCAAGTGATGCTGGCTCGTCCTGAGACTACCTCCGAGTTGTTGACGGCGATCGAAGCGGGAAGGCTATTGCCCAACGATCTTTCCCTGGGTCAGCAGCAATCGCTGACCGAACATCCGCAGCGAAAGATTCGGTCACGGGCGAAGGACGTTTTGGCCAAGTCAGGTGGCTTGCCCGATGCAGATCGCGAAAAGGTATTGTCAACACTGCTCCTTGTCGCCAAGGCAACCGGCAATGCCACACTTGGTAAAGCCGTATACCTAAAAAACTGCGCCAATTGCCACACGCATGGTGACGACGGCAAGAAAGTCGGCCCTGATCTAACCGGCATGGCGGTCCATCCGAAAACCGAGTTGCTGACGCATATTTTGGATCCGAGTCGCAGCGTCGAAGGAAACTATCGCAGCTACGCGGTCCTGACGGTCGATGGATTGGTGATCAACGGCATGCTGGCTTCCGAGACTCAGACTTCCGTCGAAATTATCGATACGGAAGGGAAGCATCACGTTGTGCTGCGCGAGGACATTGAACAAATTGTCGGGTCAAGAAAATCGGTGATGCCGGAGGGATTCGAAAAGCAAATTGATAGGCAAGGCTTGATCGACCTGTTGGAGTTCTTAACTTCCCGCGGCAAGTACCTGCCACTGCCGCTGCGAGAAGCTGCCACGGCGATCAGCACCAAGTCTCTATTTCACAAACCGGAGGACGGCCCCGATCGTCTGATCTTCAGCGACTGGTCTACGAAATTGCTTGGCGAAGTGCCCTTTCAATTGGTTGACCCACTAGGATCCAGCGTTGCCAACATCGTCTTGTTGCACGGACCCAACGGGACGTTGCCGCCAAAGATGCCGAAATCAGTTCGCATCCTGTGCAATTCCAAGGCCAACAAGATTCACCTGCTCGGCGGCGTGAGCGGATGGGGTTTCCCAGCTCATCTGGAGAAGTCGGTGTCCATGACGGTGCGGCTTCATCTGTCCAACGGAGCCATGGAAGATCACGAACTGATCAATGGACTTCATCTGGCCGACTACATTCGCCGCACCGATGTCCCGGGATCGAATTTCGCGATGATGGTTCGCGGCCAACAACTAAGACACGTGGTCGTGGAACCGAAGAGCCGCGAATTGATCGACGAGATCGAACTTATCAAAGGTGACGACCCGACAGCCCCGATCGTGGTTGCGATCACGATCGAAACGGGCCAATGACAAACTCTTAACGAATCTCAAAGAGAGTTTCGTGTTCAGCTATTGGGTGCCGAACGTCCTGGAGACTTCCGACGCTTTTCAGGCAAAGTCTAGCGAGCCGATGAATCGCGACTGTGCCGACTCACGCGTTCGCTCTTTGGGCTCATGTAATGGGTTGCCTCTTCAGCAACCAAGACTGTGTCACCCGATCGTACTTCGCTGCGGAACCGATGATGTCCACCGCGATCGGCTTGTGCGATCACCCGTAGTCGAACTTCCTGGCCAGCCCCGATTCGTCCGATTGGATCGAACAAAACCTGTCCGGTGACGACTTCACCACTTTGACCTTCGATCCGTTGTGGTTCGATGCCGTGGCTGAATTGGGCAACCGCGCGAACGTCGTTTGCTTCTTTACTGCCGCGGTTACGAATGATGATCTCGTAGGTTACGTCACTGCCAATGGGTGCTGGTGCCACGGGATCATTGACGGTCAATACCAAATCGGCGATCGATTCAACCTGAGTTGAAATTGAAACATTGGTCTGACCCGCAGCGGTTCCTTTGCAGTCGAACGCAAACATGTGTTCGCCGGTCGCATTCATCGTGCAGGTAAATTGGTAATTGCGAATCGCACCAGGCGGTAGCGAAGTGATTTCCCAACGCAACATGTTTGCTTGTGGCGTAACTTGATCGATTCCTCCGACGTAGGTGACGCCAGTCGGAAGCCGTAGCGTTGCCATGATCTTCTCGCTGGCGACCGAACCAGTATTCTGGACCTGCAGATTGTAGTTCGCTTCGCTATTCTGGTACTTCAGTTCAGGGCCATTCAACATCGCTTCCAGCTTGGCAGCAGCGACTCGAATGGTCTTGGCTGCCTCGGCGCGAAGCTCCAGCTCTCCGGTCGCCAAACCGTGAATTTTCAGGTCACCCAAGTCTTGTGCCGTTAGTTCCACTTCAAATTGTGCTTCTTTGCCTGCGGGAATGTCGCCAATGCGTTGCGTCGAAGGCGTGGCAGAATTGGGCGACAACGTAAACATCACGTTCGGTGCTGTGCCATCACCAGGATTCAACACGCGGACCTTGTAAGTTTGCGATTGCCCATAGACAACTTCCTCGGGACCTTCGATGGTTACATCCAAGCGAGGTTCGTGGACCCTGATTTTGGTGACGCTCTTTTGGGGTAGCAATGTCCAATCGACATCCAGATCGTAGTTTCCACTACGGGCTGCGGTCAGACGAACGAACATTCGTTCTGACGTGCCGGCTGGTAGTTGGTCGATCGTCCAGACCAGTTGTCGTCCCGCACCCTGCTCGCGCACTGCGATATTCCCGATCGAAGCGTTTTGTCCACCCAAGTCGGCCCAATCAGGGACCATCGCGCGGACCAGCACTCCCTCGGCGTCAATCGACCCACGGTTTTCGACGTGGATTTCGAATTGACTGGTTTGTCGAATCATAATTTCGCTAGGGCCGCGAGTCACCACGCGAATTCCAGGCAATTCCGATGCCGCAGCATTTGCCTTGGTAGACACGTTGCCATCGGCCGCGCGCATTTGATTGCGGGTTTGATAAGTCGAGCGGTCAAAATTGTCGCTACCACCGGTGAACTGCCCATGATTGCCGATGGTCGATTGGCCCGATTGTGGATGACCGGGAATCGGATGCATTGGGATGTGGCCGGAATCGCCGTATTGATAATGTCCGTTAGCCGACTGTGCAAAGTTGCCTGCATTTGCCGAGCCTCGTGATGCGGCACCGGAATCGACAGGCTGACCATTGTTGGTCAGTCGGTCGCTTGGTGAGTGTGAGCCGTAGGGATCATCCTCAGAACCCGGCAAACGGGCGGTTTGATAGTCTGGCTCAGAAGCTTGGGGGTAGGGAGCAATATCGCCGCGCGGAACAACGCCGGAGCCAATCGGCGCACCGTTCAAGGGTGCAGGCTCGAAGGCTGTTGACGGTGGTCCTGATCGATGCGAGACCGAAGTTGCAGGGGTTGAACCAGCAATTTCCGAAGTCGCGTACGGATGATTTGGGATCCCGGCGGTTGGCACAGGAGCAGTGGCAGGATCAATGGGAACGGTGTAGTCGCCGCTTGCTTCAGAAAGTTCGTGCGCCCCATTGTTCGTCGCTTCCTCTGGGTTCTGCGAATCAGAGCTGACCATCGGCGCGCCAATCGCCGCCAGCGCGGTGGTCGGCGCTGCGGAATCCTGAAGGGCGCCTGCTTCTGGTTGATCGGTAATCGTCCTTGCAACCTGCTCCGAGTCTGCATCGTCTGCCGTTTCGGTTTGTTTGACTTCTTCTGTCGTTTCGATCGGTGCCTTGGCGATCCGCGGAATCAGCGTTACGTCATCTTCTGGGTCCGCCACGTTCTGGCCGCTTGTTTCGGTCGGCTTGCGCACGACCGACGCTTCAAGAGTTTGCAGTTGACGCCGGCCGCTACGTTGACTGCTGGAGGTTGACGAGAACTTTGTTGACGGTATGGCTTCGGATTCAGAATCGGCTGGTGGTTTTGGCAATCCAGCGAGTGTCGGTTCTTGTTCGGCGAGCCGTGGAGAGGACTTGGTGCGTAACGAAACCGAACGAGCATCCGTTGTTTTGGATGATCCGCCACGGATGATTCTCGTTGTCCCTTGGCTGGTCGCAGCTGTTGACGCCTTCGATCGACTGGCGACGGACCGGTTCACCGGATCCTGAATCGGAGCACGTGCCACTTTGTTGCCGGTTTTGCTCGGACGATGATAGGGAATACCATCCCAATTGACATCTTTCGCTTGCGCAGAGTTTTTCTGCGTACGCTTCGCCGTACTGACAGGTGTTGCTTGAGCATGTTTGTGATTGTGTTTCACCGTCGAATTGCGATTGGTCCTGGCCTTGCGATTCGAGTTGTCACGGCTACCGAATAATCCCTCGAGTAGGCCCCGCGATTCTCCGTCACTCATATTCTGGTGGCGATGATTTGAATTACCCGTTTCACGCGCACCGGCTATCACTTCCAGCAGTCCCGGGCGACCTTCCGGCGTTACAGGCTGCTTGCCAATCACCTGTTTGATCGGATTTTCGTCCGGTTCGTCCGCTGACAATTGCGGAACAGCGTACTGAATCTCCCCCGAACCGGTCGGTGGTGTGCCGTTGGATAGCGAAGCCATCAACAACACAATTAGAAGGGCAATGAGTGGGGAAGCGACTATAAATCGTCGGCCGGCGCGGTCCATGCGTACATCTCGCGTGATTGGCGTAATGGAGTTGTATCAGCGATCTCATCGGCAAATATGGCTGTTTGTGTTGAATCAAATCTGACGATTGAAACGATTCAAACAGCTGACAGAGCGGCTACCCGATAGCGGCCAGCGTGAAACAGCGTCAGAATTACGGGTGGAAACGCTCCCAGGCCAATTGTGCAACAAGCCAGGCTGTCAACTCACTCCACAACGCCCCCAATCAACCATATGAATCGCCGCGAGAAAATCGAATTGATGTTAGCCGATGATCCCAGCGATACATTTTTGAGATATTCCTTGGCGATGGAACTTCGCAGCGAAGGAGACCACGATCGCAGTCTTGCCCAATTAGCTAGTCTGACCAACGATGATCCCCCGATGGTGGCGGCGTTCTTTATGGCTGGACAGCAATTGGCCGAATTGGATCGTATCGACGAAGCCCGGGAACAATTACGAAATGGAATTGATCAGGCTAGGCTGCAAGGGGATTCTCATGCCGCTGCGGAAATGAGTGATTTGCTTACATCACTGGGCGAGTTTGGCGAGTTGTGAAACACGAATGGCGGCTGAACAAACCACGGCAATCGTGATTCGCACGGTTGAATTCAGTGAAACAAGTCTGATCGTAACACTGTTGACTCGCGACTGGGGGCGGGTCTCAGCAATCGCCAAAGGAGCCCGTCGACCGAAGGGTCCCTTCGAAGGCTCGCTTGACCTGCTGGCGGTCTGTCGTGTAGTCGTCATACGGAAAACCTCCGACACACTCGATCTGTTGACCGAAGCGAAGCTACACAAGCGCTTTCGCGGTGGCCAGCGATCGTTACCCAGGTTGTATGGAGGCTACTATGTGGCCGAAATGCTGCGATTAATGACCGACGACCACGATCCCCATCCAGACGTGTACGACTTGACCATCCAAACGCTCGAACAGATTGACGGTGACGGCGACGTTGCGTCGGCGTTACTTGGATTTGATGCGCAGTTGCTGCGGATGCTGGGACATGCCCCGGGCACGGATCGCTGTACGGATTGCGGTGGCCCGTTGCCAGCGGTTTCCCGAATTTACTTTTCCCTGACCGCTGGGGGCTTGGTTTGCAATCAGTGCCGCCCCAAGCAGCGGCAAACGGTTTCTGTGACGGCCAAAGTGATCGATCAACTTCGGCACTTGCACGCCGCGGAAACAAAGTTTCCGATCCCGGTTCCCCATGACTGTTATGGCGAACTTCGAGCGGTCATGAACCGATACATTCAAACAGTCGTTGGTAGCGTTCCCAAGATGCAGACGTTTCTGCCCACCGCGACGGAACCAAGCTAACAGGACCACCACCACCAACCGCATGATGCGAAGCGATCGACGGATGGAACCGAAATTAACCAAGAATCTACAAGTGCGTTCACTTGGTGCATTGCTGTGCGCCCTACTGACTTTATCCGGCTGCCAGACTTTTTCGTCCCCGTTTGGTGGGGAAGGCTACGATACCGATCCGAATCCGATCGCCCGAGTTGGCTTCACTGATGGTGATCCGGCCGACGGATCCGTCACCCAAGTGGCAGTGGAAGAAACGTTACCTGAGAAAATTCAGAAAAACACAGACGCGGCGATCAAGTTCCTGACCCTCAAGGAACAAGAAAACGGGGTTCGAGCCAAGGATTTGTACCGACAGGGCGATCAACTGTTTCGACAGGCAGGATCACAACCACAGGACCAAGCCCAGAAAACATACCTCGATAGCGCGGCGCTGTTCAGGCGGGCCGGTGAAGCGGCACCCAAAACTGCGTTAGAACAAGATGCCCTCTATATGCAGGCTGAAAGTCTGTTCTTCGCCGACCGCTTGACGGAAGCCTCAGACGTCTACCAGACGCTACAAAAGCAGTACCCCAGAAATCGTCACCTGGATAAGGTTGGCGCACGTCAATTTGCAATCAGTCAGTATTGGGTTGACGTGGCGAAAACACAGGAAGGTAAATGGTTCACTCTGAATCTGACGGATCCCAAACGGCCCAGAATTGATGTCGATGGCCATGCCATTCGCGTACTCGACCAGATCCGGTTTGACGATCCGACCGGACGGCTAGCCGATGACGCGACAATGGCGGCGGCCGCCGAATACATCCGGCAGAAGAAATTTGAACAGGCGGATGAATTTCTAACGGACCTACGAGAAACGTTTTCTGACAGTGAGCATCTATTCCTCGCTCATTTGCTAGGCATCAAATGCAAGCTGGAATCGTATGCCGGCGCAGCCTACAGCGGGCTGGTTTTAGAAGAAGCGGAAAAACTTGTAAAACAGACGCGTCAACGATTTCCCGACAAATTGAGCGAGCAAAAATACGGTGACATGGTTGACCGAGCCGCCGCCGAAATCAGTCGCCACCGCGCCGATCGACTCGCTTACCGCGCGAGCTATCGCGAGAATCGCAATGAATACGCAGCGGCGCGGTACTACTACAACCAATTGTTAGAGAGATTCCCGAACACACCTCACGCTGATACAGCGCGGACACAGTTGGCGAAGCTCGAAAAACTGCCCGACCTTCCCAAGCAAAGACTCTCCTGGTTGACGACGATCTTTCCCGATTCACGGCGCAAAGATCCTCTGCAAACCACGATGCCAACCGAAGGGCAAGCCGAGGAGACGATCTTGCGATGATTCGAATCGCGGCGTTGTTAGTACTCGCTTGCGCATCCACGTTTGGCTGTGCATCCTACCGGTTTGGATCTGCGTCGATGTTCCGACCAGGGATTCGAACCGTTCACGTTCCGATCGCACGCAACGAGACTTTTCGACCCGACCTGGGCGTTAGGCTTACCGAAGCCCTCGTTAGAGAAATTGAAACGCGAACCCCGTACAAAGTCACCGGCGACCCCAACGCGGATAGCACACTTTCCTGCCGCGTCGTCAGTGAATCGAAGCGGGTCCTGACGGAAACCGATACCGATGATCCACGAGCTCTGGATGCCGCCGTGGCGGTGCGAGCAACCTGGATCGGGCGTGGCGGCGAACTATTGATGCAAAACAGTGTCGTTCCCAATGGCGATCTAGACATCAAGTTCAGCCAAGATGCTAGATTCGTACCAGAGGCAGGCCAATCCATCGATAGCGCAACGCAAGAAGCAATCGATGATTTGGCAAAGCGAATCGTGTCACAAATGGAAATCCGCTGGTAAATCGAATTTGAGTTCCGTAAATCGATTCTGGGATATCGGCCGACAAAAATTGTCCCTGGCTGGCCGGCCATTGGTCATGGGCATTCTGAACGTCACGCCCGATAGTTTTTCCGACGGTGGCGATCACTTCCGACCTGACCATGCGGTCGTCGCAGCTCTGCAAATGCAAGTCAACGGCGCCGACATCATCGATATCGGCGGCGAAAGTACTCGACCCTACAGCGACCCTGTGACGGCTACCGACGAAATCGATCGCGTGATACCGGTGATCCATGAACTGAAGGGAAAGCTGTCGATTCCGATCAGTATCGATACCAGCAAAGCAGAAGTCGCCCGGGCCGCGATCGACAACGGTGCCCAGATCATCAATGACGTGACCGGACTGGAAGGCGACCCTCAGATGGCCGGGCTCGCTCGTGAGGCCGCAGTCGGCGTCTGTGTGATGCACATGCTTGGCACCCCGCAAACGATGCAAGACGATCCGCAATACGAAAACGTCGTTGAACAGGTTTACGACTACCTGGTCCAACGCCGCAACCACTGTTTGGACTTGGGAATCCCGCTGGAAAGAATCTGCCTGGATCCTGGAATTGGGTTCGGTAAGACCCATGAACACAATTTAGAGCTGCTACGCGCGACTGCGCGGTTTGCCGAGATTGGGTCGCCGCTGTTAATCGGTCATTCACGGAAGGGGTTTATCGCCAAAATTCTGGGCGACAAACTGGCCGATCGAACCGCAGCCACGCTGGGTGCATCCATGGCGCTGGCCGCGGCCGGAGCAGACATCTTGAGGGTCCACGACGTCAAGCAGACAGTGGACGCGTTACGACTGTTTCGTGCGGCTGGGGGAATGACTTCGCCGGATCGTTCAGCAGGCAGCTGAACAAACGTCACTTGGACGAACGGAGTCGATCCTGGTCGTCGCGCTGTTGATCCGCGGACGGTTGTCGTGGCGTGGTGTCAGAGTTCACCATGCTTTGGCCCGTCGGAACCAATACGATCGTCTGTTTGATACCGTGGACAGATTCGATCGTGTACGTTGTCATGTTCATAGTCGGTTCCTTGGGTTGTCGATGTCCGTTCCTGATGGAGAGACGTTGACCGGTTTCGACAGGGTTTGTTTTCGACGATGGTGGAATACCACATAGGGAAGCATCGGCCAAGAACAATTCTGAGGCAGGAAGATTCCAACATCAGAGTGATCAACAAGGCCACTTCCGCTCCGTTTCGATCGAATTTATCGGTCATACCGTGATGACTTCTTCAGAGCATTTTCGTCAGTGACGGAATGGCTTCCACTATTGTTCGACAGCGGTACTTCGGCTTCCATATTCGGCTCGACTTGATCGATCAGCAAAACTAACGTGGATACACCGTGCGAATCGATTTTGTCATCACTGAACTCTTTGTTGGCGGCGCCGAACGCTGCTTGACTGAGCTGGCGATTGGACTGGCGGAAAATGGCGACCAAGTTCGCGTCTTTTCGATCGGATCGCTGCCAACCGGGGTACAGCGGGCACTGGTCGAACGCTTAGAAAATGCCGGGATCAGCGTCCGGTCCTTGGAAGCAGATTCGAAGTTCCAATTTGCTGCCGCACGACGTCAATTGCGACGCTGGATGGAGCAGTCACGTCCAGAGATTTGTCAAACATTTCTGTTTCACGCCAATGTCTTGGGAACGATGGCCGCCAAAGCTGCCGGGATCGAGCATCGGATCGGCGGACTCCGCGTCGCTGACCCGCGCTGGCTCAGGCGCTGTGTGAATCGATTGGTCATTCCTCAAATGGAAAGCGTTGTCTGTGTTAGCAGTGGCGTAGAACAGTTCGCTAGAGAACGTCTTGGCTGCGGCCAGTTACAAACCACGGTGATTCCCAACGGCGTTGATGTCAGTCGGTTTTCGATGGCGACACAGTTTGACTGGTCGTCGATCGAATGGCCCGCAGATTCGAATGTGACTCTATTCGTTGGCCGCTTCGATCCGCAAAAGGGAATTGATTTGTTGCAGGAACAGATCGATTCCATTGCGCCGCGAAATTCCGACCGGCGACTGCTGCTGGTGGGTGACGGACCGTTGCGAAATCGATTGAAAGCATGGGCGGAAACGGTCGGACACGATCGCGTCCAGTGCCTTGATTGGCAAGCCGACGTTGCCCCATTGATGAAGGCCTGTCGTCTGCTTGTTCTGCCCAGTCGGTATGAAGGGATGCCGAATGTTGCAATGGAAGCAATGGCTGCCGGCCGGCCAGTGGTTTGCAGTGATGTGCAGGGCAGCGGGGAACTATTCAGTCACGCCAGCGAAACACAAGTCTTTCGCGCTGGCGACTCTGAATCAATGAAAAGCCTCGTCGAACAATTTCTGTCCGACGAGGCTCTCAGCGGGAAAATTGGTGAAGCAAACCAAGATCGGGTCCGCAATGATTTTTCGATTGCAGCAATGATTGATGCCTATCGAAGCTTTTATCGAAGGGTTCTGACCGCTCGTTTCGATGGTGTGTAGCTCGCGCGAGTAACGCTGTTTTCGATTTTGATGTTGCTGCGGTTCTTGGTCCGTCCGTTCGGGTGTCTGATCGTAGTTGGACGGGCGTATGGGATTCTTCTTGATCACGCGCGCGTCATCTTGGAATGGATTGGTCAGCGGTTCTTGTGAGCGGACCGGAGGATCGATCACTTGTGGTTCAATGACGTCCGGAAATGTCGGTTCCGGCTGAATGATCGACGGCTCTCGCATTCTGATGCTGGAACCAGGCGATTGTGGCTGCCCTCGCCACTGATCGCCTTCCCACTGGTTCGAATCAGCGGGCATCGAGTTCTGGTTGGAATCCAGATAGGGAACGATCGACGCGGGCGGACTTTGTGGATGATGAATAGGCTCGCTGTGAATGGGCGAACTGTAGATCGGCGAACCTTCAATCTGCAATGATTCCAGCTGATTTGACCCACAACAGTCCTGGCAGACGGAATCATCGCAATAGGAATCATCGCAACAGGAATCGCAGTTCAGTTTGTCCAGACCCAACAGCTTTTCAACTCCGCCTGCGACTTTGTCCAAAGCCCGATAGAAAAAATTGTGCGTTGGTTTGGTTTTGTACCAAGGCAAATCGCAGCAATCCGTTGCACAGTCTTCATGAGTCTGTTGACAACTAACACAATCGTTCGCTGCCACGGGGCCGGAAATAGCCAGGCCGCCAGCTGCGACGAGCGTGAACAGGAAAAATTGGTTGATTCTTGGGGCCAACATCGGGAAAGACTCGTACTGGGATTGAAACTGTCAAACCGAACGGGATTGATCCTTCTGCGTATCGACCCGCAGATTCGGAATGACCAGAAGAATCCGAACGTCCGTCAAAGTCCTCCCAAGTTGCCAGCGGCGAATTGTCGCCGCTTTCAGCCGTCCGGCAGACAGGTTGGAGGTCGAACGCTAAACTAGCGGCCTCCATTTTGACCGCAATTTCCGCATCTTTTCAAAGAGACAACCTCAGTGAGTATCGATCCATTTGGCGCTCGTGAAACTTTCGAAACCGGCCAAGGAACCGCCGCCCTTTATCGACTCAGCAAATTGGAAGAGGCTGGCCTTGGCCAGATCAGCACGCTGCCTTTTTCGATCCGCGTCTTGCTAGAGGCAGTGCTACGCAACTGTGATGGCTTCTCGGTGACCGAAGATGACGTCAAGAACCTGGCCGGATGGCAGGCCGCCGCTCCAGCCAAACAAGAGGTTCCCTTCAAGCCATATCGCGTCGTTCTGCAAGATTTCACTGGGGTTCCCGCCGTGGTCGACTTGGCGGCAATGCGGTCGGCGATGGAGCGAATCGGTGGCGACCCAGAAAAAATCAATCCGCTGATTCCGGTCGACTTGGTGATCGACCACAGCGTCCAAGTCGATTTCTTTGGCAGCGAAGGAGCTTTGGCCCAAAACGTTGACATTGAATTCAAACGCAATCGTGAACGATACGAATTTTTGAAATGGGGTCAGCAAGCGTTCGATAATTTTGGCGTTGTTCCCCCGAACGTTGGAATCGTTCACCAAGTCAATCTGGAATACCTGGCTCGCGTTGTCGCGATCAAGGAAACCGATGACGGTCCTGTTGCGTTGCCCGATACGTTGGTCGGGACCGACAGCCATACCACGATGATCAATGGACTGGGTGTATTGGGTTGGGGAGTCGGTGGTATCGAAGCCGAAGCCAACATGCTGGGTCAACCGTTGTACATGTTGATGCCGGAAGTCGTTGGTTTCGAATTGACAGGTGAATTGCCAGCGGGGGCAACCGCGACCGACATGGTTTTGCGAGTCGTTGAAATCCTTCGCGAAGAAGGTGTGGTTGGCAAATTCGTCGAGTTCTTTGGAACTGGAATGAACCGCATGAGTGTGGCCGACCGCGCGACCATCGCCAACATGGCACCCGAGTATGGCGCCACGATGGGCTTCTTTCCGGTCGATAGTGTGACGCTGGACTACCTGCGTCAAACAGGCCGATCAAAGCGCCAACATTGATCTCGTCGAACGGTACACCAAGGAACAGGGTCTGTTCCGCACCGATGACGGGCCAAAGCTGAAATACACCAAGTCATTGTCGCTGGATCTAAGTACGGTTGAACCGAGCCTAGCCGGTCCAAAACGACCGCAGGATCGGATTCCGCTAACGAGATATGAAAAAGTCATTCAACGAATCGCTGACCGCACCGATTGGCAAGACCGGCTTCGGTTTGGAACAGAGTGCGCTCGATCGCGTCGGTACGGTCAAGGACAACGGTCACAGTAGCGAGATCACTCACGGCGCGGTTGTCATCGCGGCGATCACTTCATGCACCAATACCAGCAACCCGTCGGTCATGATCGGCGCTGGATTGTTGGCCAAGAAAGCAGCCGATCGTGGCTTGCGAGTCGCGTCTCACGTGAAAACAAGCCTCGCTCCTGGATCACGCGTCGTGACCGAGTACTTGAACAAGGCTGGATTGACCGAGAGTTTAAACAAACTCGGCTTCAACACCGTCGGTTACGGATGCACTACCTGCATCGGAAACAGTGGCCCACTTCCCGAACCGGTCGCCGCAGCCATCAAGTCGGGTGACCTGGTTGCCTCGGCGGTATTGAGCGGAAACCGCAATTTCGAAGGTCGCGTCAATCCGCTGACGAAAGCCAACTACTTGGCCAGCCCGCCATTGGTGGTGGCCTATGCGTTGGCTGGCACGACCGACATCGATCTGGTTACCGAACCGATCGGTAAAGATGACCAAGGCAAAGACGTCTTCCTAAAGGAAATCTGGCCGACTGCGGAAGAAGTCCGCCAGACAATCGCGTCGTCCATCGAGCCGGAGATGTTTACCGATCAGTACGCCGCCGCCGTCGCTGGAAACGAGTTGTGGAATGCAATCGATGCCGCCGGTGGTGCAATTTATCCATGGAGCGACGCGAGCACCTACATTCAACATCCACCCTTCTTAGATTGCGTCACGGGTGAAGCGATCCCGAATATTGAACCAATCGCTGGAGCACGTGTATTGGCGTTGCTAGGCGATTCGGTGACCACCGACCACATTTCGCCAGCTGGTGCGATCGCCAGTGATGGTCCAGCCGGAAAGTACTTGCAAGAGCACGGAGTCGATATTCGTGACTTCAACAGCTTTGGCTCGCGCCGCGGAAATGATCGTGTCATGGTTCGTGGTACGTTTGCCAACATTCGCATTCGCAACCAACTGGCACCAGGCACCGAAGGTGGGGTGACCCGGCACCTGCCCAGCGACGAAGTGATGAGCATCTACGATGCGTCGATGAAATATCAAAGCGACGGTGTACCGTTGGTAGTGCTGGCCGGCGCGGAATACGGGACCGGCAGTAGCCGCGACTGGGCAGCCAAAGGAACAATGTTGCTGGGCGTCAAAGCGGTGATCGCAGCCAGTTACGAGCGCATCCACCGCAGCAACCTGGTTGGTATGGGCGTGTTGCCATTGGAGTTTGCCGATGGTGCGACTTGGCAATCACTGGGCTTGACCGGCGAAGAATCGATTGACATTCCTGACCTATCGAACGACCTGCAGCCACGGTCGACGATCACGGTCAAGGCAACAAGTCCCGACGGCAGCACCAGCAGTTTCCCCTGCACGGTACGAATCGACACACCCGTCGAAATGCAGTACTACCGCAACGGAGGAATCCTGCCGACGGTGCTCAGAAATTTGTCCAACTAAATACGTAGCTACCCGCCGCGGGCGGGTGGTTCCTGATACCGCCCACACTCTGGCAACCGCAGCTACTTTCCGAGACCTCCGCATTGAACGACTCAAAGCGACCCTATCGCTGGGCACAACCCGGCGACGTCAACGCATTCTTCGGGCTGATGTTGGACAACATCGCTGGCTTGATTTTGATGGTCATGCTGTTGACCGGTTTCGGATTCCCTGCCGACTTCGCTGTATCAGCGATGGTGCCGGGTACGGCGCTAGGCGTTCTAGTGGGGGATCTTGCCTTCTTCTTTCTGGCCTTTCGGCTGGCCAAGCAAACCGGTCGCGATGATGTCACCGCGATGCCGCTGGGACTCGATACTCCGTCAACTTTCGGAATCACACTCTTCATCCTCGGACCATCGTATCTACAAGGCATTGGAACCGATCCGGGCCAACTGGGGTTAACTCCGGAAGCTGCCGCCTACCGCACCTGGCACATCGGAATTTGGTGCATTGTGATGAGCGGCATTTTGAAGCTGGCCCTTTCACCCTTTACTGAGTGGGTGCGTCGCGTTGTACCCCGCGCCGGTTTGCTCGGTTCATTGGCTGCGATCGCGCTAGTGCTGATCAGTTTCTTTCCGCTGACCGAAATCCTCGGTCATCCACTACCTGGGATGTTGGCGTTGGTCATCGTACTGGTTTCGCTCGTCGCCAAGATTCCGCTGCCCGGTCGCACGCCTGGAACCCTGGGCGCCCTGATCGTCGCCGGAATCGCCTATTACGGAATGTGCCTGTTCAGTGGCCCCGGCTACCATTTTCCAGTGATCCCGGAAGTCGATTGGTTTCCCAACCAATGGCTGGAAGCTTGGCAGTTCGGTTGGCTCGATTCGTTCGATGACGCCCTCTCGTACTTACCGATTGCGTTTCCGTTTGCGATCGCAACCGTAGTTGGCGGAATCGACTGTACCGAAAGCGCAGCGGCGGCCGGCGATAAGTATGACACGCGGACTGTAATCGGCATCGAAGGAATTGCGACCCTGATCGCCGGCATTTCCGGCGGTGTGATTCAAACCACGCCCTACATCGGCCATCCGGCCTACAAAGCGATGGGCGGTCGCGCAGCCTATACGCTGGGAACAGCCTTGCTAGTCGGATCGGCAGGTTTGGTCGGCTACTTCGGTTTGCTGAACGCATTGATTCCAGCCCCGGCGGTCTATCCGATTCTGGTCTTCATCGGTTTGGAAATCACTGCACAAAGTTTCCATGCAACACCGACTCGTCATTACGCGGCGGTCGCACTGGCCTGCCTGCCGGCACTCGCGTTTCTGGCGATGAATATCCCTGGACAGATTTTTGGCGATCCGTCCCTTCGCGCAGCCGGCTGGAGTCCCGCCGATTTGAACGAGGGTTTGTCGCACAATCTGAAAACCCTCGGGATGCTCAGCAGCAGCTTCATCATCACGAGCCTGCTGTGGGCCTGGGCGCTGGCCGCTGCCATCGATCGGCGACTCGTCTTGGCGGCCAAAGTATTCTTGCTGGCTGGAATCTTGACGCTGTTCGGCGTGATTCATTCACCATTACCGGGCAACCAACTCTTCTTGCCGTTCGGTTTCCCTGACTGGAGCGACATGGTGATCGATCCGGAGAATCGCAAATATGTCTTGGAGTTTGCTGCCGGCTACATCGCCTCAGCGATCCTACTGTTCGTCTGGTCGCGGATGGTTGACGTCGGCCAGCCGATCGAGGACCACCACGATTGATCCGTTACCTGTAGCGTCGAATCACAGGCGTATAATGCAGTTGGAGAACTTGCATGGATACGTCACTCACAGATTTCGATTGGCAATGTCAGCCTGCAGCCGCAGCGTGGGTCGAAAACCAACAACTGAAGTTTGTTCAAGCAGATCTTTTTGTCGCTGATCTGCAACGTCGAATGCTGGTCGATACGGGCACTCGACTGGTCGATTGGATCGACCACTTTACCGTGGCCGAATTAGACGAGGGAGTACGGAACGCGGGGTTTTCGTGTCAGGGTAACGTATGGAAACATTCCCGCGGGTTGTTTCCCGACGTTCAAGTCGTCGATGATTCATTGCCACGCTTGGTGATCAAGGTCGATTCGGTTGCCGACTTTCTGTGTGCTCACCGTATTGATAGTGATATCGAAGGCCGACCATTTTCAAAATTGCGAAGTGCGAAGGTCAGCCAAACAGCGGCGACCGAGACGTGGGTGATCGAGCGGCACGGGGCGGACCGATTCGCTGTGAATGATCCTGATGATGCTCAAATTGCGGCCTGTTTACATCATTCGGAAGCTTTTCTTCGACGACGTAGATGGTTCGACGACGATGACGGAGGATTCGCGCAGGCCGAACGGCTGATCAGCGCAGCGATCGATGACTTGGGCGCAGACTGGGCCTGCGATCTATTCTTTGCTGCCGAACGGCGTTATTGGCAAAGCCGTAACCGTGCCGCCCAGATTCAAAAATCGCGTCAAGACAAATTGGGTCTGGGATGGGCCAATCACGACCATCACACCTATCGCAGCAGCCGTCAATATTTCGCTCGTTTGATTGGCCTGCTAGAACTGCTCGGATTCAACTGTCGCGAACGATTCTACGGCGGCAAGGAAGCTGGTTGGGGTGCGCAGGTTTTGGAGCAACCACGGGCGAAAATCGTCATCTTCGCGGATGTTGATCTGAGTCCGATCGAAGTGACCGGCGATTTCGCTCATGACGGCTTGGACGCCTGGGACAAATTGGGCACGGTGGGGCTGTGGTGCAAATTGCATGGCGAAGCAATCTTGGGTGCCGGAATGCACCACCTGGAATGCCAATTCGATTTTGACGCGGCAGTCAAACAACTGGCCGCCGCAACAGTAGAAACGATGGCACCATTCACAGACTTTGACTATCTGAAGCAAGCTTTCACCGAGGGCGAAGTCTGGCCAATCGCTGGGAACCGAATCGCACAGGCGATCGCTGACGGATCGATCACGGAGGCCCAGGGGCGACAATTCCGCGATTCGGGCGGCATCGGTTCCCATCTAGAAATTTTGCAACGGGATGACGGCTACAAGGGCTTCAATCAAACAGGAATTAGTGAGATCATTCGCGAAACCGATCCGCGACGTCAGTAGGTTTTTGACGACCTAGTCCTTGCGGAACCGTCCGACGCGGTAGGGAGTGGTAAAAGGGTTGGGTTTGCAAAACGGACACGATTCTGGCACGCTGTCGCCGCAAACAAGCCAACCTACCGGGCTTCAGCCCGACCTCTCCCCAGATGCGGGAGAGTTGACTGCACTCAACCGTCACGCACCAGGACTGATTCATCATGCTTGCTTCTGGAGTTCAACTCGCCTCCGACGCTTCCCTTTGGTCCGGCGAAGCGCTGATGGCTTTGATTGCACTAACGGTGATGGAGATCGTGCTGGGCATCGATAACATCGTCTTCATCGCGATTATCACCGGTCGGTTACCGGAAGAGAAACGGTCGATGGCCCGCCGATTTGGCTTGGCACTGGCGATGATCATGCGGATCATGCTGCTGATGATGATCGGCTGGCTGATGAGCCTGGAGGGCGTATTGTTCGATCTTTCCAGCTTTGCGCCCACCGATGCAATCGCTGAATGGTTAAGAGAAGACGCCGAGGTCGATGAAGTCACTGGACGCGATTTGATTTTGCTGTTCGGTGGCTTGTTCTTGCTGTACACGGCGGTCCGGGAAATACATCACAAGATCGAAGGAGACGAGGAAGAGGCCGAAATCGGCAACTTGCCAGGAGACGAAGGAGGTGCCCGTGACGGCATCACTCCGATCGGACAGGTGGCCCAGCAGATCTCGGTCGGTGGCGTACTGTTTCGAATCGCCTTCATGGACATCATCTTCTCGCTCGATTCCGTGATCACGGCGGTCGGCATGTCGAACCATATCGAAATCATGATCGCGGCGGTCGTCATTTCGGTTGGCGTGATGATCGTATTTGCCAATCAAATCAGTGACTTTGTCCAAGATCATCCAACCGTCAAGATGTTGGCGTTGTCTTTCCTAATGTTGATCGGAATCGTTTTAGTCAGCGATGCTGCGGGGACGCCGATCAGCAAGGGTTACGTTTACTTTGCAATGGCCTTCTCGCTATCGGTCGAGTTCTTGAATCTGCGCATGCAAACGAAACGTTATCGTCCCAGTCTTGGCGAAGGCGAAACAGGCTCGGTGCGGAAGGCCTAGGATTCCATCTTCGCTAGCCCAATTTGCCCGCGAGTGAATTCCTAACTGGTCATTCGCCCGCCACTCGGGCTAGAAAGTGATGGCCGACAGATCGCCCCACGATGCTTGGCCAAATTCCACGGTTCCGATCACAGGCACGTCACAGTAGCGTTCGATTTCGGCTTGGTTCGTCGAAACTGATTCGTCAGATTCTGCTGTTGGATGACAGAGGATGATCCCGTTTGGCGTGATGCCGCGCTGCTTGCTTCCTTCACAGGTTGCCAGCACTTGGTGAATCACGCCCAGTCGATTCGCCGCGACGATCAATAACTTTGGCGAACCGAATTGCTTTACCAAATCGATATTCAACAAGCCATCTGCAAGCGGGCTAAACAGTCCCCCTGCACCTTCGATGATCCTGACTTGAAACGAGTCGATCCAGAGATCCGCGCCGCGACGCAGCAACTCTGCATCGACCTGCTTGCCTTCGGCGGCCGCGGCGGCGGGTGGAGAAAGTGCGGCAACAAATCTTTGCGGGCAGACGTCGTCCAAGCTGCGCGGTCGTCCGGCTGATTCCCACAGACTAACCGCGTCGGCGGCGACCAGATCTCCATCCACAAGGCGACAATCGCTGGCCGCCGGCTTGTAAACCGCTACCTTTTGGCCGTTTCGGACCAAAGCGGCCGCGATCAACGAAGCAACATAAGTTTTCCCAACATCCGTGTCGGTCCCTGCAAAGAAAAGGGTGGGGGGCGTAGGATGTGTCACAGTCTTGTTTCCTGAGTCTATAGCTACGCTCGCCAGGCTTTGGTGGGACGCGCCGATGCGTCCCCCCGCTGATCACTAGCAGGCCCGCAGCTACGTTTATTGGTGAATCGTTCAAGGTGAAATCGGTGGCACGTAATGTTCGCTTATCGTTGGTCCAAATGCGAGACGCCGGGTCCCGCGATCGGTGTGTCGATTCAGCCATCGGCTGGATTGAGCAGGCAGTCGATGGCGGTGCACAAATTGTCTGCCTACAAGAACTTTTCACCAGCCCCTATCCATGTCAAAGCGAAGATCACCGTAACTTTGACCACGCCGAAACGATTCCGGGACCGACGACCGAGCGTCTAGCGGGCCTGGCCGCCAAACACCAGATTGTCATTGTCGCGCCGCTCTTCGAACGTCGCGCGCCGGGCGTCTACCACAACACCGCAGCGGTGATCGATGCGGATGGTTCCCTGGCGGGGATCTATCGGAAAATGCACATTCCCGATGATCCCCTGTTCTACGAAAAGTTCTATTTCGCGCCCGGTGACTTGGGCTTCACACCAATCAAAACCCGCTACGCCACCCTTGGTGTTGGTATCTGTTGGGACCAATGGTTTCCGGAAGCCGCGCGTTTGTTCGCACTTGCTGGCGGTGAGATTTTGTTGTATCCGACGGCGATTGGCTGGATCGATGAGGAGAAGGCCGAATTCGGTGCGGGACAACGTGATGCTTGGCAAACGACGATGCGCGCGCATGCGATCGCCAACGGTGTTTGGCTGGGAGCGCCGAATCGGATTGGAACGGAAGGACGTTTGGAATTTTGGGGTAGCTCGTTCATCGTCTCGCCGCGCGGCGAAGTCGTTGCCAATGCCGACGAAAAATCAGAAGGGTTGGTGACGGCTGACTGTGCCCTTGATGAGATTGACGTCGTCCGAACCCATTGGCCGTTCTTGCGCGATCGACGAATCGACGCTTACGATCCGCTGTCAAAGCGGTGGATCGACGCCCCCTGAGACCTCTTAATTCAAGCCAACTTGGCGGTTGAGTCGCTTCCAGTAGTACCGGTACAGATAGCCTGACTTTCCGTCAGCTGATGTGGCCGACTCTTCGCTCTTCACTGCTATGAATTCACGCAGTCGATCGATCGCGTCTGCCGAAAACTCAAGCCGTTTTTCTTGGCTCGCCTGCGATTCAACGAGCTGTTGCTCAGCTTTCAAGAATTGAGTTTGCATTTCCCGCTGCGCCTGATGAAACGGTTGGGCGTTCGACTCGTAGTTGCGGCAGACTTGCCGATGCAATCGCTCGGCGCGCCACCAAAAACTCTGGTCCGAGTGCGCCGTGGGGGTATTCCAAAAAGATTGATTGCAGGGGTTGCCGATCGAATCAGTCTGGCCAAAGAAAACCGGAAAGTAGACGGACAGACAAGGCATCGACGTTCCCGTCAACCACACCGTTGGCGGCCCATTTGATCGAATCTCGGCGACCATCGATCCGTTCGTTTGACTCGGATTGGTCATACCGGTCGCATGCATGCATATCGATGCGCTAGTGGATTTGGAAGGCGAGAACGACGCATGATCGCAATCGTGCGTACAAAGAATCTTCATCGCTGCCTGCAGGTCAAACTGGCGTTCCAATTCTTGTCCCAATTCGGTGCTACGTTGTTGCCGACGATGACAACTGCTGGCTCTGGTGTACAGCCAGTCAGAATAGGCTTGTCGGAAAGCGAATTGGCTACGAGATTTGGCCCAACCATTACGAACCGCAACATCGATCGCATCGAGACTGATCAAGTCATAGTCTGATTCGATAGTCAATCCATTTGAAATTGAACGAAATCCATAGACACGCTCTGCCACCCAATGCCGATCGGCGGTCTCCAACACCCATGCCGATCGGGCGTCGGCAATCAAAAAACTATTGTGATAATAGAATTTCTTGTTTCGATATCCTCCACACGCATTTTGTCCATATTGTTCCAGTAGTTCGATAAGCGTCAGTAGTGCGTTCTTTGCCGTATCGCAACGTTCCAGAGCCAACCGAACCAGATCCATGCCAGTCAATCCGGTGTTTGCCTTGGCCATTTTGATTTTGGTAAACACAGCTTCGTTACCAATGACCACCCCGTGTTCGTTGACTCCCATTTCCGCTCCCCACATCTGAAACGGTTTCGACAGAATGACTTCATTGACATTCGCAACCTGAGGAATCTCGATAAAAGTACACGCCAGGGAACCACCAGATGTCGGTCCTCCCGGCATGCGGGCAATCGCTTGCGCCTCGTTGGGCTCGCGATCCGAGTTCTTTCCGAAGATCAAATTGCCTGATGCGGTATGATCGGGGAGCGCGACGAAGGTATCACACATGGTTGCTATGCTTCCAGGATTTCCAACGCCGCCCGTTCTCCTGACAAAATCGCACCTTCCATGTATCCATTCCACACCTTAGCGGTTTCGGTCCCAGCCCAGTGGATGTTCCCGCACGGCGTCCGCAGTGCGTCGATATAACCGATGACGCTTCCCGGCGTCATCAGACCGGTGTAGCAACCGCGACTCCATGGTTCATCGGCCCAGCTACGGTCAATGTATTGCATCGGATGCGCCGCGGCCGGACCAAAGAGACGCACAAACTCTCTGATCACTACCGCTTGTCGTTCGGATTCTGAAAGCCGCAACAACTCTCGAGCACGGTTGGCAAGACTGAAGCCCATCAACATTCCCTTGCTACCATCGACAGGCGAATTGTCAAAGACAGTTTGCAGTACCGAGCTTTCATCGGTCACCGCTTGTCCGCTAAGTCCATCCTCGCGCCAAAAAGGTTCATTGTAAATTGCGTAGCACTTGATCACGGTGCCCATCGGCATCCGCTGTGTCAATTGATCGCGCCGCGGTGGTAGATCAGGTGAATATCGGATCCGGCCAGCCAGAACAGGTGGAATCGCGACGATCACTTTATGGCAGGTGGATTCGAAATCGCAGCCCCTGACTGTAACGACTTCGTCCAACTGACTGATCGAATCGATCGCTGCATTTAGTTGGAGCGCGTCACCCAGTTCGTCAGCCATCCGGTCGAGGATCTGTTGTGCGCCGCCAACAAACCGATCTTGCTGGGCCCCATTCTTGAACTCCAGTAAACAGTCAAGGTTGGTTCCGGACTTGATATAGAACAGAGCGTACAGCAGCGAAATTTCTGGAGCAGTCGCTGCGAAGACGGTCTCGAGAGCGGTGTCTAGAATCTTGCGAGCGTTGCTCAGATGCGTGTATTTGTCCAGAAATGCGCCGAGCGATTGGGAGTCCAGATAGTCGGCATTCGGCGTACTCGGTAAATGGTCGAGATTGATTGTTTCGGCCAAACGATCCAGTCGCTTCATCACGCGATCAATGTTGATCAGCGACAACGGATCTATCTTGGGAATCAAACCGCTGTAAGTCTTCTGCCGCTGATTTAGCAGCAGCGTATTACGTCCTTCGCCATAGGTGGGAAACGTTTCCACCCCGAACTCTTTGGCCAGATCGTAGATTCGGTCTTGCGTTGGCCCAATCCACTGGCGCACCCAGATCAACGTAAGTTTGATCATCGATACGATGAGTATGAACTCGCCCGCCGACTCGATCACGGGCCTCAAGAACTTTGACATTTTGTCCGGCTCGCTGAAGCTGGCGGGCGGCGGTCAGACCTGCGTAGCCAGCGCCGACGATGATCGTGTCAAAGTTTGGCTTCATGATTTCCAGCGACTCACTGACCGCAAACAGCAGAGGGGATTTACCCCCATGAGTCTATCATCTGATCAGCCAAGCTGAACCAATTCTTTTGGTCCAAGGTTCTGATTCGCCTCGATCGCTTTTTGTTCCAATTCTGGTGCTACGAGGTTGTAGAAGACGTCGCGCTGCCGCGGCTCGAAACCTAGCTCCGTGATTGCGTCACGAATCTGGGCCAGGGACAAATAGTGGACCGTCCCAGCTTCGGCCACTACGTTTTCTTCAAGCATCAGACTGCCCATGTCGTTGGCGCCATACAGCATCGCCAACTGGCCGATCTTTAGCCCCTGTGTCACCCAGCTGCTTTGAATGTTGGGGATGTTATCCAGGTAGAGACGACTGACCGCCAGGTTCTTCAAGTATTCGAAGGCTCCCGCTCGCTTGATGTGTGACATGTCCGTGTTATCGGGCTGGAACGTCCAGCAGATAAATGCGGTGAACCCATTGGTTTCGTCTTGTACTTCACGAACGCGATCAAGGTGCTCGATTCTTTCCGCTAGCGTTTCGACGTGACCAAACATCATGGTCGCCGTGCTGTTGCCGCCCATCTGGTGCCAGACGCGCATCACATTCAGCCAATCATCAGTCATCACCTTGCCGCGAGTGATTTCACTGCGAACTCGATCGACCAAGATTTCGGCACCGCCACCCGGAATGCTTCCCAATCCAGCAGCTTTCAGTCTCTCTAAGACTTCGCGAATCGACAGATTGTTGACCTTGGTGAAGTGATGCAGTTCAGGCGGACTGAAACCGTGAATGTTGACCTCAGGAAATGCAGTCTTGATGTCAGTAAGCAGCTCTTCGTACCAGTCGAGTTTGAACTTGGGGTGCAGCCCACCCTGCATCAAGATCTGTTGGCCACCCAGCGCGACCGTTTCTTCGATCTTCTTCAGCAGTTCTTCACGGGGCAGGACATAGCCTTCGTCGCTTTTCGGCCCGCGATAGAAGGCACAGAAATCACAGACCGCCGTACAGACGTTGGTGTAGTTGATATTTCGATCGATGTTGTAAGTCCGGTAGGGCTCCGGATGCATCCGTCTTGAAACCTGGTCGGCAGCAGAACCGATGGCGGCCAGATCACGACTCTTCAGCAAGCGAATACCTTCGTCCTGTGACAACCGCTCTCCGGCGATGGCTTTCGCTAGAATTGGTCGGATCGAATCGTCACAGTTCTTGTTCTTGGTCGTAGCAATCATCGGCGATTCAATTGCGGTGGGAGTTTCGGCGTCAGGAACGAGCCCAAGTTTAGCAGCTCGCTGACGAAATGACTTCAGCCCTAGGCGTTCGCCTGGACCGAGACGGAAGTGCAAATTTTCGGCAAAGTACCGGTGCAGATCTTCTTTGGTCAATCCGTGACCGGCCGCTTCCGCGACGGCGATCTGCTCCAGGTTCGCCAGCCCATCGTCGCGGCTCGCTTCCAGCATACCAACGAGCCGATTCGTATCGATATTCGATCCTTCGCGGTCCCATCCCGTCCGGGCAACCCACATCGCGAATACGAATGGCAACTCCGTCCAGCGGCACCAACGATCGCCCAAGTCCCAGATCTCTTGATAGAGCCCAGGTGTTGGATACATCGCCCGATCGCCAATCAACAAAATGGCATCCGCATCGACCGACTCGGGGGATTGGTCGATTGCTAAGGGAACGGTCTCCGGTTTCAAGCCGTGCATTTCCCATAACAAAGTAGCAAGCATCGCCGCGCTGGTGCGACTTCCCTCGTCCAAGGCCAATCGCTTGATCTCTGGAACCGGAACCCGACTGAGTAGACGAACACTCCAGACCGGACCCCGGCAGGCAATCGCAGCGTCGGAGATGATTTCATAGCCCGGGTTACGAAAGTATTCGACCGACGGAATCAAAGCCACGTCCAACGAGCCGGCTTTTAGATCGGCCGCCAGTCGGCTGGGAAGATCCAGTGTTAACTCGCCGTCATCACCCAGTCGCTGGGCAAGCGACCGGATCAACGGTTTGGTGTTTAGGTAGGAGACTGCGCCGATGCGAAGCATGGAACTATTTCAGGAAGGGTAATCGTTGCCACAAGGGGTCGCTAAACCATTCTATAACCGAAGATTCTGAGCCGAAGCAACGCGACATTACACACTGCCGGAGAAATGATCGGAACCCGTGACTGTGACGCTTTTTCCGTTTCTCGGATCATGGAATTTCAGCGAATGTGCCTGTAGCATGATCGTTCCCTGATCTGACTCGAGGCGCCGCCATACAGCACATCTCCGATGATCGGATGGCCCCGGTGGGCGGCCTGGATCCGTCAGTTGATGCATTCGCCCGGTCTGGGGAAACAGCTTCAAAAAGGTTCGATCTTTTGTCGGGTCGTATTGAACGACTTCAACTTCAGTCACCGCTGATTTAGCGTCAGGCCGAATCCTGCGAAACGATCACCGCCCTTGCTTCATCCGGGACCTTGGACAAATGGTCGCACCAAAGATATTCACCAGTGAGTTTGTCCAGAAACGACCGCCCGGTACTCTTTGCAGACCTTCCGCGCGGCGAACTGTTCATTCAGCAGACGGGCCGCTCGTTTGCGTAAGGCAACTAGAATCACGCCGCCGACAGGCCGATCGAGTCGATGAGGAAAAGCCACATATTCGCTGCGGTCGGCAAGCTGTTTGCGAAGGATTGATTCAAGCGAATCGGCGCCCTCAGGAGCCTGAGTCGAAAGCCCGGCCGGTTTATTGACCGCGATTGCGATCTCGCCGTCCCACAGTATGTCGATAGAACCTAAAATTGCGTCTCTCCAAACTCGCAAGATTCACCTCATGAATCAGACCGACGAACATATCAGAACTGGCCATCGATCGAAGCGGCGGTTCTCGCTGCGCGAGTATTTGGGAGCCGTGACGATCGTGATGCTGGTGATCGGAATGGTCGCGATGGCGACACGTCTGCGCCGGGCGGATGCAGAACTGGCCCGCTTGCATGCACAGCTTGGATACTTGTCGCCAACCGAACCGGGACAAATCGCCGCAGCCCGCGCTCCTAGCGATCAACCCCTGACATATAAGTTACGGCTACGCGTCCCACCAACGTCCAAGTATCGCGTCACCTACAGTTCGCTGCTGCCGAAGGACGCCACGGCACCCGATTGGTACGGCGCGATTCCGGTTCCACCAGGTGAATCAACGCTGACAGTATGCATTCACGAAGATCCACGCGACCGACAATGGAAAATCCTTGCCGCCATCGCGGGGGACCAGGGAACGCGGCGGATGGCCACGGTGCTTCCCGAACAGCAGACCAAAATCTTCCGTGGCTCGCACGATGTTCTGGCTACCGGCATCAATAACGAAACACTGTCAGCCAGTGCAAATGATTCCATTCGATTGCTGGATGAACGATGGCTGGTCGGCGAAGGCAGCCTTCTGCTGTACGGTGATAGGGCGCCCGACCATGATCAGATCGGAATCTACGCCGAACTACAACCCGATAAAGGTCCCCTGTAATGTGCGCACGCTCTCCAGCATGTGGATATTCCAGCTGCTGATGACGAACGCTCCGCTGTCGGTCTTTCTACCCACTTTCCACTGTTAACTGTCAACTAACGAATGCCTCGTGATTTTCTGAAAGGTGCGGCTGACAACTATGATGTCGTCGTGATCGGTAGTGGATTGGCTGGCATGACGTCGGCCAACATTCTCGGTCGCGCTGGACACCGCGTGTTGTTGCTGGAACAACATTACAAACTGGGCGGTTTAGCGACTTGGTTCTTACGACCCGGCGGGCATATCTTTGATGTCTCGCTGCATGGCTTTCCACATGGGATGATCAAATCTTGTCGTCGCTATTGGAATCGTGACATCGCGGATCGAATCGTGCAACTGAAGAATATCCGTTTCGACAATCCTCAGTTTTCCCTGACCACGACCTTCAATCGCGAAGACTTCACCCGTTTGTTGACGACGGACTTTGGGATCGTGCCGGCGACCGTCAATGAATTCTTTGATACAGCGCGGGGATGAACTTTTACGACGATCAAGCCACAACGACACGCGCAGTTGTTCGACCGATTCTTTCCAGGACGCGACGACGTGGTTCGCCTGCTGATGGAACCAATCACCTACGCAAACGGATCGACGTTGGAAGACCCCGCGATTACTTACGGGATCGTGTTCAGCAATTTCATGAGCAAGGGTGTCTTTATCTATGAAGGAGGCACGGACGATTTGGTCGGGCGAATGAAAAAGGAGCTGGAGTCGAATGGCGTCGATATCCGTATCAACTGCGGCGTTGACCATATTCATCTGAACGATGGCAAAGTCGCCGCAGTGGAAACGCACGGTCGCAAGATCGGTTGCCGAGCAGTCGTTAGCAATGCGAACCTGCGCACCACGGTATTGAAAATGATCGGCACAGAAGCGTTGGACAAAGATTTTGTTGATCGGACCGAAGCAGTCCGACTGAACAACAGCAGCACCCAGGTTTACATGGCAATGAAAGCAGGAGAGACGATCGACGAGTCCTCTGGTGACCTGTTCTTTACCAGCACGTCCAAAGAGTTTCGTACTGACTTGTTACTAAGCCGCGACATCACTAGCCGTACGTTCAGCTTTTATTACCCACATGGAAGGCCGGAAAAGACGAAAGAGCGATACGCGATCGTCAGCAGCACCAATGCAAATTGGTCGGATTGGGCCGATCTGAATCCGAGCAGACTACGAGGCCAGCAAGCAAGACTTGGTGGAAACGACGATCGAGGCTTTGGAAAAATATATCCCCGGCGTCCGCCAAAAAATTGACCGCGCCGAAGCGGCCACGCCGCGAACGTTCAATCACTATACTCAGCACGAAATGGGTGCCAGCTTTGGCACTAAGTTCGAAGGATTGGGTGTTAGCCGCGAACTGCCCAAGCAAGTCGGCGGCATGTATCACGCAGGCAGTGTCGGTATCATCATGAGCGGCTGGTTGGGCGCAATCAATTACGGCGTGATCGTCAGCAACGAAGTTGATGCACAACTAACCAGTGAAAGCTCACACGTTTAACCAAGTCATCTCTCCCTCGGCGTTAGTTGGGGATCTCAGACCCGCAAAAGGGCTTTTCGCCGAGCCACCACGGAATACCCCGTTGACCACTGAATCGATGCCCGCAAGCGATTCAATCATTTCCTAGGAGAATCACATCCATGGCACTGTGCCGAATCAACGACGCCAACGGCAAACCTGCCTTCGCACTCTATCGCGACGGCCAGGTGTGTCCGCTGAACAATTTGACGGACGACGTGCCGATCGGAGTGGAAATCTTCGCACGTGGAGTCGACTGGATCGCGTCACTGCCCCAGCCAAATGAAGATCAATGGCAACCAGCGCCGGCAAGCCTACTGCCGCCGGTACCGTCGCCGGAAAAGGCTTTTTGCATCGGCCTGAACTACATCGAACACGCCAATGAAACCGGCACACAGATACCTGACCAGCCGGTGGTATTCAACAAGGTTCCCTCGGCCATCGTTGGCCATGGGGATTCGATCTGTTTGCCCAAAGTATCAAACAAAGTTGACTTCGAAGGCGAACTGGTTGTCGTGATCGGTAAAGCTGGCCGCCACATCGCTGCGGCCGACGCAATGGATCACGTATTCGGGGTAACTTGCGGCAACGACGTGTCAGCACGTGACTGGCAAAAAGGGGTACCGCAGCAGCAATGGCTGCTCGGCAAGACCTTCGACACGTTTGGCCCAATCGGTCCCTGTGTGGTCACGACAAGCGAAGTACCCAACCCCGGTGATCTAAGAATTCGGATGTTATTAAACGGCGAAACGATGCAAGACAGCACGACGAGTCACTTGATTTTTGACATTCCAACGTTGATCGCTCACATCTCTCAGATCGTCACATTCAAACCTGGCGACCTAATCTTTACCGGAACGCCGCCTGGAGTCGGCGCCGCCAGAACACCACCCGTCTTTTTGCAACCGGGCGACCAATGCAGTGTTGAGATTGAGAAGATTGGAACGTTGACCAATCGATGCGAAGCAGAGAATTGACCAATGACGAATAAACCAGAACGACGCAAGATCCACTTTGATTCGATTGATGAAGCAGTCGCCGATGCCGAGCGGCTGGCGGCGGGGGAAGTCACAACCACCGGTCACTATTCGTTCGGCCAGATCCTGGACCATTTGGGTCGAGCTATGGACACGATCACTGGGGAACGGACGCCACCTCCGGTCAAGCTTCCTCTCAGGTTGGCCGTCAGAGTCGTGCGACCACTGATGATCCGACGCACTCTGCCATCCGGGTTCAAGTTACCCTCGAAAACTCAGTCACTGCTCTGGTCGTCCGAGGATATTGATGTGGCAACCGGAATGAAAAACTGGAAGGAATCAATCGAACGATACAAGCGATCCGAATTGCAACCGCATCCAGTCTTCGGCAAGATGACTCGCCAGCAACACGACCAGGTTCAATGTCGCCACAGCGAGCTGCATCTAAGTTTCGTGCACCCTAAAACTTAGGGGCGTGCCCATCGGCCCGATTCAGATATCCTCAAAAAACAGCAACGATCCACAGATGTCGCAGCGAAGCCAAGGATTGCAAATCGTTGCATCAGAGCGACGCGTGGCTGATGGCTATAGCCACATCGCGGTTGCTAGTTCGCTTTTTGCAAATACGCCAAAATTTCAAACACTTCGTCTTTGGTAAACTGGTCCAGCAATGCTTTGGGCATGATCGACGATGATGATGGGGAGATCTGTTCGATGTCGTCTCGGGCAAGCACTGTCGGTTCTTTGGCGTCAGGACTGACGACCAGAGTGATTGTGTCGTCATCTTCTTCCACCAAAATACCACTAATGATCTGTCCGTCGGCGGTTAAAACTTGTTGCATCGCATACTTGGCGTCGACCTTGTGCGAAGGATCCAAAACTTCACGCAGCACGCCAACGCGGTCCCCTTTCCACCGCGTGAAGACGTCGGTCAGCTCTGGACCAATCGTGCCACCTTCACCATTCATTTTGTGGCATCCGGCACATGAGGCTTCGACAAAGAGACGCTTGCCGATTTCCAGAGAACGACCTTTTAAACCCATCTCAAGATCATCTTTCAAGTCGTCGATCGTCCAGGCCTGAACGAACGAACGATTGCTGCCGATCGGATTGGCCGGTTCCACTGGATTTTGGTTCCACTGTTCAAGATTTTCAACGACCACCATCACGCCATACATCCGATACCAATGCTGCGGAAACGTGCAAACATAGGGATACTCGCCCGGTTCTGTTGGTGCGGTAAAAGTCAATCGTTCCTGATGGTGCATTGGTACGAGATCGGTTGCATACAGAACTTTCTCCGACTTCGGCACATAGGGCAGTCCGCCATCGACACCACGTGGACCGGCCTCCAGCCCCAACTGCGCCACTTCTTTGAGTGACCCGGGAGTCGTGATCACCAGGTTGTGGGGCATCAGATCTTCGTTGACCAAAATGATCTGCACCGATTTGCCGGCCTGCACAGCAAAGTAGGGCAGGTCGTATCGCATCTCTTCTTCGACCGTTCTGATCCGCACGACTCGCACGGTGACCTCATCCAATCGCGATCGATATTCTCTTGCTTTCACCGCAGAAACTTTGGCCATCAGCTGGTCGGCCAATTGCATCGCATCGATGAACTCGTCGCTGGTTCGTTCGTTGGCTGGCGTCTGCTCCGCATGTTTGACCAATTGCTCGAGCAGCTGCGCACTCGGCTGATCGTTGCGACTCTCGGTAGGAATCTTCAGGATTGCCCTGACCGCCGCATCCCGGAATTCGGGCTCGGCCACCAATGGAACCAGCAACTCGTAAGTTTCTTCCTGGCGACCAGCGATGAATCCCAAGGCGGCAATCGCCGCGTTTCTATCATCAGCCGATTCGCTTCCTGTCACCAGTTCTACGACCGGCGAGTACAGGTCGGCGAGTTTCGCTGGGTCAGGAACCAATTGAATTGCCGATAGCAAAGCACGTTTCGCCTTCGGATTTGAGAGCAAGGAATCGCTCTGTCCCGATACGATCAGCCCGGCGGCGCCGACCGATTGCACAGACGAATTGTCCGATTCAATTGCTTCATCCAAAGAGTCCTGATGGCGACTTGAGCGTCTCGACTGGTTGCCGCAGCAACATCGTTGCCAATTGGCGGCCGGCGCGCAGTTGGTCGCGGATCTTCGGGATCAAAGTCTTGGATCGCATCCAGCAAAACAGTGACGGGATCAGAATCAGTCAGTTTTGACAAGTGCCTGAACGGCTTCTACACGAAACTGCGGCGACATGCCCACTCGTGACAGGATCGCCGAGTAAACCGGGATGTATTTTTTGTCGTCGGTTTTTCGTTCGACCATCAACAAGCGTTGGTTGTCCAGTCGCTTGAGTTGGTAAGCGACCACACGCGGGCTCTTGTCCAGGAACACTTTCGGCGGAGCAATTTGGGTCCGTCGCCATCGTGATCATGCTGGTGCTGGGCGGGGAGCGATGATTGCGGACAGCAACAAGCATGACGAGAGGTAGCAAAATATGCGCATTTCGAAAACGATTTTGAGAATTGAACGACGGCCAGCATCGTGTCACACCTTCTTTCCACGAGACGTGACTGGCGGCCGTCCTAAAAACTACTACTGCTCCAGTTGCCGCATGGTTTCATCGAGCGTGTATTGAAGGTAGTCGTCCATGTCGTGCTCCAGCACTCCCAGCGCCAATTCGATTGCTTCATCGCCACTGGCGAAACTGAATGCTCGAACGGCTTCCAAACGGACTCGCGGATGTTCGTCGTTGATCACTTTTCTTGATCAGTTCCATCGAATCGGGAACGTCGTCAATCCAAAACGAGAGCACGCGGGTCGCCGCAGCACGGGCTCGATGGTCCTTTGCGGCCAACAACTGTCTCCAGCAGATCAACGTTCACGACATTCATCGTTTGGTGCATCCACAACGCTTCCAAGCAGATGATGCTCGTACTCTTCGTCAGTCTGGATCCAGATCCGGCAGCCCATTTTTTGGTCGCCGCGATGACCTCGCCGTGTCCCGCGCGGCGAGTTCTCGTTTGGCGCGATAGCGGGTTCGATCCTCGGGAACTTTCAGCAATTCCAGCAATGATTCAATCGGCTCGCCGGCGATCTTGGCTGGCTCCAACAGCGGTCGGGTCTTGTGCTTGACTCGCCAAATTCGCCCGTGACTATGGTCGCGATTGGGTTCACGCAAATTGTGTTGCAAGTGTCCGATCAGATGCGTTGTGCCAATCGACGATGTACAGCGAACCATCCGGAGCGATTTGCACATCGACGGGTCGGAAATTGCCGTCGTCACACATGATGATCGGATCGACTTCCGTTCCGACAAACCCAGACCCTTCTTCGCGAACCTGATGATTCAGAACGCCGCGATCGCCGATGCAGTTGGTGACCAAAAAGTTGCCTTGCATTTCGTCGGGGAAATGCCGGCTGGAAATCATCGCACAGCCGCCGAGCGGTCGAGTTCGTTTTTCGTAGAAAGTCGGAAACGTATACTTCGGATCGCCATCCTGATCGTCTTGGCAACGCGGCGATGCTGGCTGCCGCCGGGGTGTTTGTTCGGATAGTCGATGTGCCCGGAGATCGGTGCCGCCCAATAACTGAATCCAGGTGAGGCATCACCGATGAAATTCTGTCCCCAACGATCAAAGACATGTCCCCAGGGATTGGAGAAAGCAAAAGCTGAAAACGCGCCGAACCTTTCGCTCTTGGGGTGATAATTCCAGATCCCCGCTTCGTGCATTCGTGGTCAGCCCATAGGGGCTTTCGACTTGCGAGAACTTGAACGTTCCTTCCTGGAAGTAAAGATTGCCACCGGGACCCCATTCGAAAGCGGCGATGCCGTGATGCGAGTCGGCAGAGTCGAATCCGAACAGCTTTCGCACTCGCGTGTCGGCATTGTCATCTCCATCGGTGTCCTGAACAAACAGAATGTCGGGTTGTTCGGCGATGTAAGCTCCGCCGTTGCCAATCTCGAATCCAGTCGGCTGATGCAGGCCATCGGCAAAACACTTTGCACTCGTCTGCTTTCCCGTCGCCGTCGTGTGTCCTCGAAAATCAAAATCTTGTCATCCAGTTTTGTTTTCGGTTTCCAGTGGGGATAGGACTGCATGGTGGCCACCCACAACCGTCCCTTGTTGTCGAAATTCAACGCAACCGGATTGGCCAGTTCCGGGAACTGTTCTTCGGAGGCGACCAGTTGAATTTCAAAACCGTCATGCAACTTGAACAATTTTTGCTGTTCGGCGGCGGTTCGATAATCGAGTGATCCCAGTTTTCCCCGTTTGCGTTCTTTGTCATCCGGGCCGCCAACATTGGTCTTGGGATTGATGAACGGCAAAGTATCCGAATCATCGATCTCATCGGGAACGGACTCGCCACTGGCGACGGCCCAGATTCGTGCATCGCGAATCGCGGTCATTTGATCCAGGATCGCTCGCTCACGTTCCATCACGTCGCGGTTGTTGTAGGTTCCGTCGCTGCCCGCCAAGCCACGAGCGCCATAGATCGAAAAACCATTGACGGCACGATAGCGATGCCACCAATGAAAATTCTTGTTGTCGATTTCGGCTTGGACTTTCGGATCGACTTGATGTGGGTCCGCCGTCACCAAACAAGGCGGTGTTCAAAATCGGCGCCAGAGCGGCATAGCCAGCGTCATTCAGATGAGCACCATTGAAAGTCAATCGCTGCATCCGACTCTTCAAACAATTGCTTTCGTTGGTTTGAAAATATCGGCGAACTCGACATCTGTTTTCTCGGCAACCGACTGCAGCGCTGCCGTGTAGGCGGCCAGACGCGCATTGTGTTCGCTGCCATCGGGCAAATTTCGATCACCGGTATTTTCGAACGCGATCGGCGAAACCAAAACGATTCGTGGCGACCCTGCTGCCATAGTCCTTGGCCTTCGTTTCTTCGACCAACCTTGTCATCTGTTCGGTGAACTTTGCAAGCCCCTTGTCGCCGGCAAAAGATTCGTTGAAACCAAAGAAGTACATCACGACCGACGCTTTGCTATGGGTCAGATGAGAATCCGGATCGCCAAAATTTTCGACTGCGGATCCGCTCGAATGGCTCATCGCCGGGAAAACACAAATTGCGAACGGTCAAGTTCAGCTTTGGAAATCGCTGATGCAGCAGACGATTCCCATTGGTTGTGGTGCTGCATCCGCTCACCCAACGCATTGCCGACCAAACAGATATGATCGCCCTGTTTGAGCTCCAAGTCAGCCGCAATTGTCGGGGCTGAAAGGCAGGTGAAAAGGGTGAGAATGGCGAGCGCACGATGCATATCTTGACTCCGGGGACGAAGATTTGGGAGTCAAGTAGGATAGTTGTTCAAGTAACGAAGAGAAAGAGTGTGATCCAACGTTCAAAGTGCTTGGCTGCCAAAGCCCTGTCACCCGCTTTGCCGATTCCCGAATTTCGCGTGGCTTGCTAGCGGGGCAGAGACACGGTCAACGATTCCTGCCAGTTTGTTTGCCGAGTCGCCTGCAGTGTCCAATGACCGACGCTTAAAGCTGGGGCCACCGACATCCCCGCTAGCGACGACGACGATTCAGATACCCAAGCAAACAGACCGAGCAGAGCGAGAGACCAGAGGGTTCCGGTACGACCATAATCTGACCAATCACAACGGGACCGCCAATTGCCGGAACATTCGCGAAGTCCCGGCTACGGAAAAAATCATCGGTCCATACCGAGTTTGCCGCACCGGGAATCGCAACAATGTCGAATAGGCCGACTGCGTCGCTGGATGCCAGGAAAGTCATCGCCGCGATATTGTTTCCAGGTGCTGTCGGCACGTCGGTCGCGGACAAATCCAGGTCGAAAAGAAATAACTCGTCACCACTATTGGTGGCGTCGAGTCCGAGATTATCAACCGAGCTGAAAACATAGTTCGCTGGTTCGGCAAGGAGTGAACCGGTCACGGGTGAAGCGAAGGTTACCGAGCCGGTAGTGGCGGCCTGCGGAACGATTTGCAATGCAACCTGATAACCTGAGAGAAATTCACCGATCGAGTTTGGGAACGTATCATTTTGGACGCTCAATAACGATTCATCAGACGTTGTATTGGGCAACATCGTCAACGGCCCGCCACTCAAAGAATCAATCACCAGTGAGATGCTGGCGGCGCGGGTGGTCAGCGGTGTAAACAGTAGCACAAGTACAATGCAAGCGAGTTGTCGGTTCATAGATCAGCCTCAAGGGTTGGGAAGAGTTCAAGTGGTGGATCGGCCGCCAATCGGCCTGGCCTTGCCGTATTCGATGGTTTGCGGGGTAGTACAGAGTGTGTGGAGTTGGGTTGCCCCCAGTGAAAAATGGAAATGGCACGAAACGGCCGCCGCCACAAAGTCTTGATGCAGCAATCATTCGTTTAGAAAATTCGTGATTCCTCAGTGTACGTCTGGTCGTCCGTCTCTTTATCTGCGTCATCCGACATCATCGCGACGATCGCTTGGTCGGATGCAGCTCGGCGATCAAGCTGTTCATTGTTCTGCTCTGATCTTCGTCGCGCCACTTCATTGATAACTTGTAACGCGTCGGCAGCGGTCACGCGGCCGTCCCCGTTGACGTCATAGAAGCGATCCACCTCGTCGTTGACCGGCGGCAGATTTGGATTCCGCTGGCGCAATTGGTTGATAATGACCAGTGCGTCAGCGGTGCTAACACCACCACTGTTGTTGACATCGAAACGATCGGACGGATTCTGCCAGGCTAGATTCGCGTCACTCAACAAGAACTCTTCGGTTACGCGTCCGTTCGCGATATCGTCAAGGTCGCTCCGAGATCCATCGTGTAGCTGGACTGAAACACGGTCACCATCAACCGAATGCCCAATCGATCGATACAGCTCGTCAAAGGGATTGGACGTGGTTTGCCCATACGTGAACACCACCGCGATCGAGGGATTGTCATGCAGAAGCAGATCGACATTTGCCTTCCCGCCGTTGATGAGTCCTTCGATTTCGAACTGAATCGCACCATACGGGAATGCGCCCCCGGCGGGCGGATCGGTTCGCGGGGCACCAAACTGGACATTGCGAACGGTAGTTCCGATTGGACCAACGAATGTGATCGGGCCAGCATCGGGTGATTCGGCGCTGACAACGTTGGACTGTAGCCAATCGGCGATTCCGTCACCGTTCCCATCGATCCCAGCTAACGAATTGATTTCGTCAGCGTTGCTAACACCATCGCGGTCGGTGTCGTCGCTACCACCAATGGCCGGCAACTGGACCGCTTCGGCCGTATCCATGTCGATCAATAGCGATGTCGGTGTCGTTCTGCTGAATCCAGTTGGCAGATTCGCAATCACGCGATACAGGCCTTGCGGCAACGACAGGAATTCGTAGTCTCCGAACTGGTTCGACTGGACGGTTTCGTCGATTGTGCCGTCGTCACCGATATCCAGCTGAACCTCGAGGTCGGCAATTGCCAAGTCGGCGGCGCCGAACAATCCGTTGACGTCGGCATCACGGAATACTTGACCGCTGATCGATCCGGTATCGGTCACTTCGATCGAAATTGGCGTTTCGGCTTGCAAACCGGTTTCGTCGGTGACAACGATGTTGAAGTTGTATGTCGCCGGACCCTGTTGCAACGTCGGCGTCCAAATGATTGTTCCGCTCCCCGAGGTGATGCTGAATCCGACTGGAGCACCGGGAGCGGTGAATTCGAAGTCTGCTTCGGCATCGGGATCGGTTGCCTGAACGGAGTAGACCAGAGTTTGATTCTCGGCAACGCGAAGTCGTGGAATGGGTGCCAGCGATGGCGGTTCGGGGACGTTGGTGACGTTGACAATCAGCGACGAGGAAGTACTTCCTCCATCGCCGTCGTCGACTGTCACAATGATCTTGTACTCGCCTGGATCGGCATAGGAGTGCGTGATCGTAGTTTCAGTTCCGACAACAACATCGCTGCCGTCGCCGAAATCCCATTCGATGCTGCCGACACCATCCAGATCGATCACATTCACGGAAAATTCGGCCAGTACGCTCTCCGCGACGGTTTCCGGCCCGAGGACTTCTGCTAACGGCAAGTCATTCTGGACTTGGAATACATAAGGCCTTTCGTAGGTGACGCCGTGATCGTCCATCACGATCAACCTTGCCGTGATCGGACCTTCGTCTTGATAAACATGAGTTGGTTCACCGATCACTTGAATGTCGTTCTCGCGGATGATCAACTGCAGACTATCGGAAATGTCTTCCAGCGGAGTGCCGTCGCCCCAGTCCATCCAGTAGCTCCAGGTGAAGCGATTGGCAACGAACGACGCATCAACAGCTTCCCAGTAGGCAGGGACCGCAGCGCCTTGGCGGATTGGACTACCATCGATCGTCTCGATGATCAGATCCAGCACCGGAGCGCCTTGGTTGACAACCACTTCAAAACTGTCGGTCGAAACGCCTTCGGTATTGCTGACGGTGATGTTGACCGTGTAGGTACCGGCCTCGCTATAAATATGGTCCAGCGTGACTTCACGCTCCGTGATACTGACAAACTTCACTTCGGCGCCGTCGCCATACTGAACGAGCGCGGTCCAGCTATCAGCACCCGGATCGACCACCAGCGGACGCGTTGACTTGAATCGACCTTCGGTGATCGTCACATCGCCGCCAGCGTCGGCGATCGGTGATACATTGGCGATCGGAATCACACGGATCGCGGTAAAAGTTTCCGAGTTAACCTTGTAGGTAAGCGCTACCGTATAATCGCCGCCATCGAGCGGTGTGAACTTGAAGGTATCTCCATCGGTGGAGCCGATGATCACAGGACCGCCGGTGACTTCCCACAAAATGTCCCCACCAGTTTGAGCGAAGACACCGGTTGCTTTGATCTCGGTTCCTTCCGTCGAGGTTGGAACCAACTCAAAATCGACAGCCCTGGTGATCGTCAAGTCGGCCCCGGTCACAATATCAATTTGTGCGGGGAGCGAAATTGGCACACTCGGTGGCGTCTCCCAGTTCGGTTGCTGCTGGACGGAAATTCTGCTCGCTGCTCGATCAGCAATTCGTAATCGATAGCGTCCATCCGATCCCGTTACCGCGGACGGTTCGCCGGATGAGAACCCACCATCGGAGTTCGTATCGACGTAAACCAGTGCGCCTTCGACTGCCACGCCAAGTGAGTCACGGACGGTTCCTTCGACCAAGTAGGCATCAACAACGACCGCTATGTAATGATCGCTACTCAATCCATCGGCATCGGTTGCCGTCAAGACGGCGGTAACTGGAACGTCAACCGGATCGATTGCGGAGATCGTCAGTTTGGGTCCGTCTAAAGTGGCTGCGACTCGCTCGTCGTTAACACGCGCGGTAAGACTTGGCGCCGGTCCATCAGGATCAGAAACGAAATCCGTCAACTCGCCTAAGTCAATTGGACTGCCCGATCGTATGGCCAATAATGTTGGAGCATCCGACCAACGCGGATCCAAATTTCGAGACAGATCAATTTGGACTCGACTTGGTCGTCCGGCCAAATCACTGGCGATGAGTTTTCGCGACGTGGAATCTAGTCGCGTATCGCGGGCGTCAATCCGCTGCAGTTTCGGCAACGACGGTTCAGTCAGTCGCAATGCAACCGCATCGGCGATCACCAAGCCTGCGGTATTCCCTTTGCGTAGTTCAACCCTGACGACAGCATTATCACCAACCGTAATCGTGCCAATGGATTGGAAAGACTTTCGATTGATCGATTGTCCAGCTGGATCAAGTTGTTGATTCACTTTGGCGGTTACAAAGTCCGACGTATGGATTTCGAAGACCGCATCACGGCTGTGCGATGGATCCGCGTGCCAGGTCACCAGCACGTCATATTCGCCAGCGGGAATCTGACGAAAATCCCAAACAGCGACGGCGCCCAAGTCTGCACCGGCTGTGTTGAGTGCGTGATGGGTGCCGCCGATTGCGTCGCCGCTCGGATCGACAGTTTGTATCCACGATCCAGCTGGTTCGGAACGCAGCGGCGAGTCATCTCGCACGTACATGCCGATCATCGGTCCGAGCGTCTCGATGGGATTGCCAGCGAGATCGACCGCTCGCATTTGGCTTAGTCCCGACAACGGTGCTAGCTGTTCGATGCTGTTTCCGGAAAGATCCAAGTAGACCAGTTCGTTGAAGCCGGCAACGACCGGGACATTTTTTAGCGGGAAAACAACGCTTTGTTGGTCGGCGACACTGAGGACCGTCAACTCGCTGAGTCCTTGCAGGTTGGCCAGCGACGAGATGACATTGTCATCCACGTTCAGATGCCGCAAATGCGGCATTCCGCTGGTGTTGTTGTTCGCAGGCGCGATACGTGTGAGCGCAAAGTTCGTGAGGTTTCCATTACCGCTCAGGTCCAGCGATTCCAACCCGACCAGATACTGCAAGCCGTTGTAAATAGTGATATCGGCATCGGAGGCATCCAGTCGCGTGACGCTGCCGAGATCACTCACGCGAACTTCGGCGCAAAGTCGGCCATGCCGGATGGTGAAACGACAAGCGGAACTCCCAGAGCGTCGGCGATTCGATCGGCAAGCGCTGACGTCAACAATCGGCACGGCACCGGTCGGCGCGGATGATGCAACAACGACTCGTGGATTTCGCGCTGTGTTGACGTTCGTTTGATCAGCAAGCAAGTCTCCGGTTTCTGGATTGCGAATTCGTTCATCTTCCGTCCGGTCTCGAGCCTCGAAACGCTCGGCGACGAAGGTATCGATACCGCTCTGTCCAAAGATCGCATCGCGACCGCCGCGTCCAACCAGAATGTCATCCCCCTCGCCGCCTCGGATCGTGTCGTTATCAGCCAACACGTGTGCGTTGCCTTGGCTGGGTGGATCAACAAAGATCGACAATGGAACTTCGCCATTGCCGGTTTCTTCGGCTCGAGAAATTCCCAAGTAGTAGGTCCCGGCCTTCAAGTCACGCAGATCGAGCGTTGAGAAATCGGTCGGCGATCAATCCGCCCCGCTCATCCAGCAACTGACCGACGACGCCACTTTGGCGAGTGATCTCGAATCCGGAACCCAGTTGCGGCGCGGGATGGAAGATCTGGCCGCTTCCTTCGGTCATGGAGAATGATGCAACAACGCTTCGATAGCCGAGTTCAAATAATTCTCGGAACTGCTCCATCGAGTCTTTGTCACTCAAGTCGATGGTGAACAATTCTGGCGTTTCATTCAGGGTGAACCGCTCCGTGAAAATTGGATCCTCATCTAGATCCGCGGCGGTGATGAGCCCGTCTCGCCGACCGGTGCGAAGCGAAAATGTAACTTCACCTGCTGCACTGCCGGAACTCGGATCCGGATTCATCAATCACAGCTTTGGTGCCTGGAGCGGTGCCGTCGGTGACCCACAATTGGTCGGCCAAGGAAAGGTCGTCGATGTAGCCGGTCAGCAGAACCTTATCAGTAAGCGGCACGAACATTTCAAAATAGTGAATATTGTCTCGGCTCGCCAATTCCGTGAAGACGCCGGTTGCGGCGTCCCAAATCCCGAGCCGATTGAACGAATCGCCAAACGCTGCTTCTTGCGTCGCATAATTGACCAGCACACTATCGCCAAAAGCGGCAACTTCGAAGACGAACGCGTATCGTCCGGTGCTCAATGTATGTGTCCTGACTTCGTTGCCATCGGAGTCGGTGCTGATCAAGAATGTCTTGCCGCCAAACTGATGACTGACAGAAACGTGGTAATCAGTTGTGGCGGTGTGCAAGAATGAGTCAAAACCAAACTCATTTCCGCTGGCGGGAAGGTCACGCAGTCGTTTTGCATTGTTCTCTGATCCATCGGTACCCCACAGTTCGTTACCGTTGGCAAAAAACTGAGCCTCGCCATCCAACTCGGTCAGTCCATAGATCGAATCACTACCAATCAATTCTCGCTGAGTCGTTCCGGCCGCCTCTCCGTTGCTGAACCAGAGTTCAGCGCCAGAATCGCCATCCGTCGTAAACAGCAATCCGCCGTTGAAGGCCAGGGAGTTGGTTTCATTCAGAATCGAGCCAAACAGATTGGGTTGGAAGGGTCCGCCGACGCGGACTGTGCCCGGTTTCGTACCGTCGCTGAAGTAAAGATCAACGCCATCCCTAACGAATCGCGTGATGAACAGTCCGGCATCGGTGGACTTGATCTGACCGATTTCAAATGTTCCATCCGAATCCTCAAGGTCGGAAACTTGACTGATCGTGCCCTTGCCGGTGCCGTCGATATCGATCCGGAAAAGCTGGGTTTCAAAATCCGTCGTCGTCGGATTGAAGAACGATCCGGAGAAGTAGACGACACCATCGTGTTCGGTGAACGTAAAGTTGTTGTAGTACCAGCCGTCCAGGTCTGGAACATCAATTGACTGCGTCGTCTCGCCGTCCGTGACGTAGATCGATTCGGCCGAGCCTTCGTCGTCACCTTCACCGCCTTCTTCGCCTCCGCCTTCTTCACCGCCTCCCTCGCCAAACACTGTTGTCGTAAACACCAGACGGTGTCCCACGGCGGTCAGGTTGAATGGATTGCTGCCGTCTTCGCCAGGTTCCAAGTCGGCGACCAGCTTAGTGCCTTCGGCCGTTCCGTCGGTCAACCAAAGTTCTCGTCCGGTGTCATCAGTATCTGCCTCGAAAAATACACGTTCGCCAAATCCACCTCCGGGCGCGGTTCGAGTCATTCGTTGCGGACGTTTAGGGCGGACGACTTCTTGCATTGGTGCCGTGGCCGATCCAACTAAATTCAATTTCGCTCCGACCAGCTCCTCGGGATTCTCGTAGGCCGACAGCAGTTTCGACAAATCGAATTCGATCAACGCGTTCGACTGATCACCGCCACCAATTTCGGCTACAGACAATCCAGACTGTTCCAAGTTGCGATCAACGCTTCCGGTGATACCACCCAGGATCAATGATGCGTCATCAAACGGCGTCGGTCCAATTCGCAACAGGTCACCGGCAGCTCCATCGCCAAGCGTGCGGAAGCGGAACCAGGTTTCGTCTTGTCCTTGCTGTAGCCGCAGGCCGCTGTTTTCGAAATCGAACAGCAACGGTCCATCTTGATCGACCAGTACTTCCCCGACACCGCGAATCCCGATGTTTGACAAACTGGTAACTTGCCCGCTGTCGGGCAATGCGAACTCGCGGTGTGCGCCGGGAATCACAAACACCGCACCCGAATCACCAACCACGCCACTGGCCGTACCATCGAACTGCGCCGACCCAACGAACAAGTCGGCCAATCGGTCGCCCGTCATATCGATCGAATGTGCACCAAGTACTCCGAGGCGTCCGTTTGGTGCACTTCCAATGATTGTCGCGATGTTGACCCGAGCGTCTCCAAACAGGTCTCCTTTGTTGACGGCAATCTCAGCGGGTCCAGATTGGTTCTTGTCCACGGTTGCTGCCAACGGATCGTAGATGATCGTCATTGAACCGTCGTCACCGAGCGCCGACTGAACACCGATCGCCAAGTCCTGTCGGAAATCTCCATCGAAATCACCGGCCGACAGTGAGAGTCCGTTGAGTCCGTAGATGGCGGGATCGCGCCGGACGGGGGCGAGCAATTCGGTGATTCGAACGGCCGCATCGGCTTCCGTGCGGAAAGTCTTATCCGCGATCACTTCACCGGCAAAGATCAACAACGCCTCATCACTGCGGCTTGTCTTCATATCAAAAGCGCGTGCAACAACCAGTTCGCTGTCACCGTCGAAGTCAAAGTCCGCCACGAATAACGGAGTGTCCAAGTTGAGTGCCGCGTACTGAGCGGCGGTGTCACTGCGAAGTTCCGCGATCGGTTGTAGTCGAACTCGTGAACTGGCATCGCCAAGCGTGATCGATGTGCTGGCCGCTCCGTTGGTGTCCAAAACGTAGACCCGTCCGACCGAAACATCACTGCCGGTCGCTTCGAAACGCCATCCGTCCGGTATAGCCAAAGCAATTTCATCCATTCCATCGGCGTCAAAATCGGCGGCGACGGCATGCAGTTGATTGCTTTTTAGCGATCCGCCGCGCAGTTGTTCGCTCGCGGCTTGCTCAATCGTGGCAATCGATTCCTGATCGTCGTTGATGAACGCCAAGAATCGATCAACAAACGGAACCGAACCACCGGTGACTTCACTGCGAATCCACTGTCCGTCATAGACCCCTCCGAATCCAGCGGCGAAACCGTCATCCGGATGCTGCAGATCGGGGGTTCGCGAGACCACCATCAAATCCGCGATACCGTCTCCGTCATACTGCAGCCAAGCGATATCGATTTCTGTACTGTCGGTGTACTTCGCCTGCATCGTGCCTGCATCGCGACCAACGGCGCCAACTTGGAACTCGCGATCCTGGTTCAACAGATCGACGGCCAATACCGCTTCCAAACGGAATACCGGGGTAGAACTGACACTGTAGAACAGCAGATCCATTAATCCGTCGCCGTCCAAATCCGTCGATCCCGGTACCACGTGATAGAAACCGTCGTCGTCGATGTCACCAATGTCCGAGGTGACATTGAATCGACTGTCCAAATCGATCACAAAATCAGCTGCATCGGTCGCGGTCGTCACTCCGCGCGACGGATCCAAATCACCAAAGAAGACATAAGCCGTATGCGTGCCCCACATCAACAGGTCATCCGCACCGTCGCCGTTGATGTCACCGATCGGCGAAGTATTGGATAGTTTTTCCTGTTGTCGATCGCCTTCGATTCTTAGCACGCTGTCGATCGACGGGTTGCCGCCAAACAGATCAATCGGTGGCAAGGGCCCGACGAATGAAACATCCGCCGCAGCCAGATCGTAACGATACGGTTTGACAGGTTTGTCGGCGTCTGTCGCGGGATCATCGAACGTGACGGTGTCTTTGATGAATAATTCGTACCGGCCCAAGGGTGCGGCGACGGTCGAGTTGTCTTGCCCATCGGTGAATCCAAGCAAATGAATTCCAGAATTGAATTCGCCACGAATCGTCACGGACAACTCATCGCGCGCGTTGATGACAAGTCGATCCAGGCGGCTGTCGTAATCGGCAAACAGCAAATGGTCCAGGTTTCGATTGACCAGCTGTCGATTCAATTCCTCGGCGATCTTTTGCGATGTATCGATGTCGTTATCAGGACCGCCATCGCCCGAGTTCGGACCGATACGGAAAGTGCTGAGTGTTCGGCTGACGCCTTCGATTTCCAATCGCACAGTGATTGGTTGCGGGAACGCCAAATCGTCCAATCGGTCAGTCCGGTCGGCAACGATCGAATCGGTGCGCGGATTGCGTACGTGCAACAGATAGGCGGTTGGATCGCCATCGGTTGGCACATAGAACGATTCAGTCGTCGGATCGAGGATTGCCGGAAAGATCGCAACTGTCGGTTTGTTATAGTTTGTCCCGAGGTGAATTTCGTCAGATTCGTCGTTGTCGAAATCAATCGAAAACAGATCGGCGGAAAGCTCCGTTCCGTCATTCGGCAGTGGAACCACGTACCAGTCGCCCGCGTCGCCATCGTGTAGCGTTAATCCAGCAACCGAAGCGTCGCGGAAATCGATCGGGGTCGCGCCAATGACCGAATCATTTGTGATACTGACACCGTCGCGAGTACTGATTTCCAATTCATCCAGCAGATCAATGTTGGCCGAATCGGTATCACCAATCAGCATGTCGGTGTTGTCGTCACCAAAGATCTGGTCGGCGCCACCATAGCCCAACACCAAGTCGATGCCGCTACCGCCTCGGATCGTATCCGCATAGGGACTGCCAAAGATTCGATCGTTGCCGTCGCCCCCCAAGATTTCAAACGACAATGCAGTACCGCCAGCCTGTCGATCGCCCGGCGAGATTCCGTAGGTACGTGGATCAGCAAAGTGCGCTCCGTCGAGCACATAGCCGGTTTCCAAATGGACTTCATCGTCGCCGCCGCGCAGATCAAATACGGTCGATTCGACACCTCGAGCCCGATAATAGGCTTCGTGGATGACGGGCTTGCCACCATCGGTCAAGAAACGGCCGTTGGCGGTATCCCAAACATACGCGGCCAGTTCGTATCGCGCGTTTTCTTGGTTGTAGTTCAACGTAACTTTGTCATTGACCGGACGTCCGAATTCGTCCAAGTCTCCACCCAAGAACATGATGCGGTCGAAACCTTCGCCACCTTCCAGTTCGTCGGTCAGCGTTTCCGGTTTGGCAATGAAACTGGGGATCACTTGCAGAATGTCATCGCCGCCCTCGCCGATCAATAGGTCACTGGCGGTTCCATCGATGCCACCCGACAGCACATCATTTCCTGGACCGCCGATCACCCAGTCTTCGCTCGGCCCACCTTGCAAAACGTCGTGCCCTGGCCCGCCAACGATCACGTCACGACGTAAGAACGTATCCGTCTCCACACCCAAATTGACCTGAACCAAGGACAAGGGGCTGCCTTCGCCCACGTTCAACCCCAGATCATATTGCGTTGGGATTTCGGATTGGCTGCGCACGCGGATGAAGTAACGGAAGTCTTCGTCGAACGTAAAACCGTTCATCGGAATTTCCACGCGCGACGGTTTCGTCGCGTCGATCACATCGTGGTCCAACACTTCCGATCCGGTCATCAATTCACTGACAAAGTCTGGTTCGACTTCGAACAGTTTCAGCTCGATTTGGTCGTCGGCCGATACCGAATCAACTGTGATCGCACCTCCGTCCGTACCGAATCGCAATCCGGGAAACTGGCTGAAGTCGATTTCAAACCAGTCCACGTCACTGGGACTATCGAGTGTTAGATCGGTGAACAGAGTCGTGCCGTCAATCGCATCCAGTGTGAACGCATTTGAAAAGTCATCGGGATCACCGGAGACTTCGTTGCGAGGATCGGTGTCGGCAAGGTTGACCAATAGCGGAGTTCCGCTGGCGAATTCGACCCGGTCGTTTCCTTCGCCTGCCGATACCCAGACGCTGCGTTGAACCGTTGGCCCGACGAAGACTTGATCGTCACCCGCCTTGGCATCGACAATGATCGCCAAGTAGTCGCCTTCGGGCGGCAGCACGTTGCCAGCCAGTTCGATCCGTTGTTGCAGCAACCGCCGTTGCTGAATGTCTTCGACGTCGGCAAGCGTTTCCGCACCTTCGGGCAGTTCGACTCGATCAACCAAATCCTGAGGATTCCAAACCGGTGATCCGTCTGCATTGGTCGCTGCAAAGTCTAGTTGGACTTGGGCGTCGAAAGTGAAGAAGCCGTTGTTCTCGGTCAATCGCGTAATCAAGTGATGGTCGCCCAACGCGCCTGGTTCGGTCACATAGTCAACCGTGATCACATCGGATGCGCCGCTACCACCGTAGTACCAGACCTTGTCGCTGTTGCGGGCGTATTCGAGCCACTCTTCATCAGCAGGAACACCAATTCCGAATTCCAGCGCCAGCCCGTCGGGATCGAACAACGTGTTGTTGCCGTCGCCACCGTACATGAAGTCCAGTGCGGTGCCGGCGTAAAGTTCATCGTCACCTTCGCGTCCCAACATTCGGTTCAGTCCGGTATCTTCGCGTTCAAATCCAGGCTGAGCCGTATCGCTGCGCTGACCCGTGGACGGATCGACGAAGATTCCAAAGTTCGGACCGACGACGCCGGGGTCCGAGGACCAGGCATACAAGAAGTTTCGACCGACACCGCCGATCAAGTCGTCATTGCCCTGGCCAGCGAACAAGGTGTCTTCGTCGCCGCTATCTCCATCCAGTTCATCGCCCCACAGCCGGTCATCGCCACCGAAGCCGAACAACGTATCACTGCCCGGTCCACCGCTGATTCGATCGCGGCCTGCGCTACCGCGAATCGTGTCGTTCCCGGAGCCACCGTTGAAGACGCCAATCCAGTCGCGACCGCGAGCGGCAAGCTCCGTCAAATCAATCGAAGGCAAAAACTCGATGGTATCGTCGCCGCCCAAACCATCAACTTGAAACTGTTCGATGGTGACGAGTCCCGCCAAATCACGCCACGGTTGTATCAACGTGCGGCCGTTGTATCGAACCTCCAGTTGGCTGCCGGTTTCCCCGAGACTGATGTTGTCGGCATGGATCGTCCCGGGAATGACTAGCACGTCCGTTGCCCCGTCATCGCCAACGCCTGCTCCGGGGCGGTTGTCGCGGTGTCCGTCCAACGTATCGCCGCCATTCGCGTAGGCTGGATCGACATCCAAGTACAAGAAATCGATTCCCGTACCGCCGGCCAGCAAATCAATCCCCGCGTGGCCTTCCAGCACGTCGGTATCGCCGCCGCCCCACAGCGCGTCATCGCCGCCGCCGCCAACCAGCAAGTCTTCACCAGGTCCGCCGAAGATCGTATCACCGCCGCCTGTGGTCAACGGGTTAGGGTTGGTCGCGTAGTTTGGACCAGCCAATCGATCACCGTGCAACAGATCGTCGCCGGCACCGCCATCGAGTGTCTCCTGACGCAGGTTACCGAACAGTTCGTCAGCACCGTCACCGCCATCCAAGTAATCGCCAAGCTTATTCTTTTCGACCACGTCGGCGGCATCGACGGTAGCCGCAAAGGCGAATAGCAGATCGTTACCGGGACCACCAAACAGTTTTTGACCGTAGGTTTGGTCGTCAGCCCCAACGCCAGCGTCGCCTTTGAGTATGTCGTTGCCCGCGTCACCGAACAGGAAGTCCAAGTGACCGCCACCATTGATTTCGTCGTTGCCATCACCGCCACGGATCACATCAGGACCACTGCCGCCAACGATCGTTTCGTCACCGGCACCACCATCGATGTAACTTGGGCCGGCACCTCCGTCGATATCGTCGGCACCGCCGCCGCCAAAGATGATGTCGAAACCAGCTTCGCCCAACAACAAGTCGGGCCCATCATCAAAGACGCCAGCAATCGAAAAGCCACTGACAATCTGCGGCACTATCGGATCGAGTTCGACGAACGTCTTAGTGGCGTCGTAGCCAAGCGGATGAACGAAGCCAGCCGTCAACTGTTCGGCCGAGTATTCACGCAGTCCGCCCCAGATGATGTCGTTACCCGAGCCACCTTGCACCGTATCGCTGCCACGATCACCGATCAATTCATCATTGCCGGGGCCGCCGCGCAACAAGTCATCCCCCAGCCCGCCATCGAGCAGATCATCCCCTTCATCACCCAACAGCACATCGTTTCCGCCGCCGGAAGATGCGCGATCGTTGCCGGGGCCGAGTCGAATCTGGTCGCGTCCGGCGCCCGTTGTCACGATGTCATCGCCGCTACCCGAACCGATATCGTTGTTGCCGCCCCCAGCATTGATGATGTCGTTTCCAGTTCGAGTGATAATCACATCGTTACCCGGTCCGGTGGTCACGATGTTGTTTCCCTCACCGGCATTGATGAAATTGTTTCCACCCGTGATCACGAATACGTCGTCGCCATCGTCACCATATATTTCGTTATTGCCGCCGGCGTCATTGATATTGCCGCCGACGTTAGCATTCATTGCGAATCCGCGCATGTCGATTAGGTCATTTCCGCCCCCCGCAGTTACGTCGTCGCGACCGGCACCGGTCCGGATGGTGTTGTCGCCTTCACCTGCGTTGACGATGTCGTCGTCATCGCCTGATTCGATCAAGTCATTGCCGGGACCGGTCGTGATGATGTCGGCACCCGCATAAGTGCGAATGATGTTCAGTCCACCAGCGGCAAAAACGGTATCGGGACCTTTGCTGCCGAACACGATGTCGTTGCCCAATCCGGCGTCAATCGTGTGCGGTTCAATGTCGTCGAGTTCGCCACCAAAGAAGAGCGTCTGGTTCGCCCCTTTGGAATTGCTGGGGGGTTGGTTGGCGGCGACCAGGAAGTCGTTGCCACCACCACCGAACAGCCCATCAGCCCCCGCGCCACCGGTCAATTGATCACTCCCGCCGCCGCCGACCAACAAATCGTTGCCGGTGCCGCCGATGATCACGTCGTTGCCATCGCCAATGACCTCTGGTGCCGATTCTGGATGGTCAACATCCCCTTCGGTGTCACCAAAGATTACGTCATCCCCTTCTTCACCGTCAACAAAGTCACTGCCAAGACCAGCGATGACAAAATCGTTGCCAATTCCGGCGTAGACTTCATCGTCGCCGTCGCCAGCTTCGATGCGATCGATTCCCGCTTCACCACGAATCCGGTCGATTCCGGCACCGCCCATGATGTGGTCGTCACCTGCTTTGGCGTTGATTTCGTCATCGCCGTCGCCGCCGTCGATCGTATCGCCCAGCGGCGAACCAATGATCACGTCATTGCCGCTGCCACCAAACGCAGTCAACGGTCCGCCGCCAGCAGTGATTTCGTCATGGCCGCTGCCGCCGATCGCCTCGACTGGCAAAGTCAGACTTTCGCCGATCGTCAGTGAGTCGTTGCCTTGCCCCAGGTCGACAAAGATTCGTTCCACATCTTCATATTCAGCCCGAACCCCGAAAGCCGATACGACGACCTTCACACCCGAAGGATCGTTTTCGATGAAAAATTCTTCATCCCCATCGGTGGTATCGCCATTTTCACGGAGGGCCGCATTCGGTCCGGCGTGGACCAACAACGTGCCATCGCTTTGCAAAGTCGCCAGTTGAGGATCGCCGGCCCCTGGTTCGGGACGCGGAATATTGAAGTCCAGGATCGTGAAGCGACCGAGGTCGAGCGATTTTTCTTTCAGCAATGGCGCTTCGACGTAAGCACGCAAGCCGACTTCCAATTTTCCAGAAGCGTCGAAGATCCACAGCGGACCAAGCAGCGGATGCCGACCGAGCGAAAGGTTGTCAATCAATTCTTGCGCCCGAATTTTGCCGTCAAGGTTCGGGTCGTTCAAATTCAAATCGATACCAGCAAACAAACCACCTTCAACCCCCGCTGGCCAACAAGAGGTTCAGTTCGCCGCCGGCCAGCAATGCTGCTTCGAATTCCACTTCCGGCAGGTCTTCACCTGTGTCTGGGTCAATGCGGTCATCCAGAAAGAATCCGTTGAACAGATCTTGGACGCGATTCGTTTCGGCGAATTGTCGAATGCCCGCCGTGTCGTATCCGAAAGCAAAATCGGCGGCGATGCTCAGTTGCCCGCCAACCGTGATGCCAAAGATCGGAAAGATTGGGAAATACTGTGAGTAGCCAAAACTCGCCTCCAGTCGCGGCACATCGTAGTGCAACAGGGTGACGTCCTGGCCCAGCAACAAACCGATCGCCTTGGTCGGCTGTTGGAAGATTGGCAGACTGAATGTGCCCTCGCCCACCGACGAACTCGTCGTGTCGTCGTCACCCCGCGGAATGCCCTCGAAATAAGAACGAGTTTCGTCATTCTCTGGCAGCGATTGCAGGAACGTATCCAGATCGGCGCCATCGGTGATCGTACAGAGTGAGATACTACCAACGCTTGCTTCACACGCCTGTTCGCCTTCGCCCGCGCCACCTCCAGCGCCAAAATCAATTCGATAGCTACCCAGCGGGAACTGAATGTCGCCGTTGACCACAGGAATGTTGATCAGGTCGGCTAGTTGCGCCGCCGATTCGACAAAGTTGGCAACGGTGTCGCCACCACTGCCGAACAACCGCATCAGATCCACAAACGTCGTCTCACCAGCCAGATCGCTGATCACTGGGATCGGCGTGGTCAGGGCGTCCAAGATCGGTCGAATCGGATCGATCAATTCGTTGACTTTCTCCAGCGTTGGGCCAATCACATCGCTGACGAATGAACCCATGTCGAGCGCCGCGTCGCGAATTTCCACGACGGGTGCGGCCAAACTGCTGATTACTTCCGATAACGATCCTTCGGCCTTTGCCCAGACGACGTGTACATCGGCGTTGACCGTTGGAATGCGAGCATCCGTACCGACGCTGGTGGTCACGTCTAGATTCAACGACCCGGACAGGCTGGCGTCGATCACCACATCGTTGAAGTTGAAACTGCCGAATTCGGTCAGCCCGTAGCGGCGATTGCCAAGATCGATACCGAATCGTCCGCGCAGCGCGTTGACTGCCTCGGTTTGCTCGTTGTCGGCAATCAGTCGAGTCGAATCGCGCAGCTCTTGCGGAACATCGTCGGCACCTAGTAGCGATGCCGACAGCGAGACCGGACCAAGCTTAGCGCCTGCTTCCAGAGTGTTGACCTGTGCCTTAAACGCGAGGTTGATTTCGTCGTCACCAAAGAATTCGATAAATACGCCGTCGGTAGGGTGGATTCCAAAGCCAATGTCAACTTGCCAGCCAACGTCCAGTGAAAAATCACCGGCTACATCCAAACCGAGGGCGGGGATGCCGACGTCCAGATCGAGTTCAGGATTCGCAACGTTCTTGGTACCCCCAAGCTTCATACGATAGAAAATTTCGTTGCCCGCTTCGCCTTCTGGCCCTCCAAGATTGGGTTCGGGATCGGGACAACTGAAGCAGCCGACGTCCAAGCGCGTGATCGCACCGTCCAAGTCTAGGTCTTGCAGCCAGTTCAAACCTGCTGGGCCGATCGCGTCAAAAAACAGTTCGCGAGCCACCTCTTGCGACAAACCTTGTTGGTTGATCGGACCTGTCAGCTCGGTTCGCAAGTCGCCGATAAATTCGCTGACCGATGCGAGACCTTCGCCAATCAACGGGACGGGAACTCCCAAGATTTCATTGCCCAAATGACCTTCCAGTAAATTAAACAGTCCTTCCAATCCGGCGACCAATGCAAAGACACCATCGGCGGCGTCGAATCCCGCAGCCGCTGCTGCCAGGTCGGGCAGGCGAACTTGGTTTCCACCTGAGCCATCAATCTGTTGTGTTTGCTCGATGATTTGGAAATCGAATTGACTTAGGTCACTCCAGTGAACCTCAAGATCTTGCGTCGTCGTATCGCCAAGTTCAAAGGTCAACGGCAAACGCACACCCGCTTCGCCAGTGAATGTTGATTGAAACGGAACCAGTTCGTCCAGCCGATAAATGCCGTCGGATTCGGTTGGCAGACTGATCGACAGCGAGGCCGGATCGGCGGTTCCTGTTTCGCTGCCAAACGCCAAACCGTCCGCGTCCAAGACAGCCGCGCCTGGCCCGACATCCACCGACAGTGGTCCGACCGCAGTCGTGAATTGCAGATTCGCGGCCTGAACACGCACGGTTGCCTCGACCCCAGTACTGTCGTAAACGATGACCACGTCGTCGAAGTTTGCTGTTGGTTCCTGATTCGGATTGCCTGCGTCAGCGAGTTCGTTTTCGCGATGAATGCCCAACGCGTCCAAGTCGACGCCCACATGGAACGACAAATTTGCGTTGGCAGTGACATCCAGGCTACCGCTTGCTTGGAAATCGACCAGAGCATCCAGTCCAGCCAGTCCGGCGCCGGCCAAATCGAGATCCAAAGAGGAACTAACGGGCGTTGCGCCGTGCCGACTTGCAGGTCCAAGTCGATCCGGACCGCGTTGTTGTCAGCGTCGTAAGAAAGCGTCAGTTCGTCATCGTCTAGGCCGAGCGCATCTTCCAGCTGAGCTTCCAGGGTCTTTAATGAAGCATCCGGATCTTCGAGCGTGTTTTGCACGATGGAATCGACGTAGTCAACTGCGTTTAGTACATCACCGATCGATGTGTTGACCAGCGGCAATTGTTTGTACAACAGATCTTCACCGGCAACCCGTTCGACCAGATCGACAACTTTCCGAATCAGATTCGTAATGTCTTGCAGCGTCAGCTTCTTCAGCTGCAGCAGGTTTTCCGCATTGGTGAAGGAGTAGTCAAGCGTGTCGAACTGGAACTGCAAACTTGGATCGTTGGTGACGAATTCGGGCCAAGCGACATCGATGCGAGGAGTTTCGGCTGGGTCGGTAAACTGTTCGTTCAGACCGCCCAGATCGACGAACAATTCCGCGCCGAATGCCAGGTTGGTATCCAGTTCAACCTGCAAACGATCGTTGCGGCCAGTAACCGCGCCGATCAGATCTTTGATGGTGATGTAATCCTTGCCGATCGACGGCAGCACGCTGACGTCAACCGAAGCATATGCGCTACCGCTGCCGTTACGAATCCCAGCGGATGCTAACGCCCCGAGAGCGGCTGTCGCTGTGACATTGGTGGCGTCAACATTGATCGCAGCCGACAGCGTCGGGGGTTCGGTCAACTTGATGCGAACCCGTTCACTGTCATCGACCAGTTCCATCGAATTGCCGACAATCACTCCGGTGTTCGTCGTGTCACGACCATAAATGCCCAGGAAGGTTGGCAGCATCGACCCGAAATCTTCTTGGTCTACCAAGCGACGAACTTGTGTTTCACCGTTACCGTCTACGGATTCGCTAAAGTCTCGGAGTACAACGCGGTAACGCGGTGCCTGGTTGGAAGTGGCCGTACCGTTGATGTCGATGACGTCGGCCAGGAACAACACATTCGGCCCGTCGGGCGTTTGTTCGACGATGTTCATCTGGGACAGGAATTTGCGCAGCGTCATTCCTGGCTGAACTTTCAGCTGCTGGGTGACTTGCAACCCGTTGCGGAGCGTAATTTCCACGACGACGTCTTCAACATCGTTAACCGCTGGCAGGCTAAATCGGGTCGCCAATTCGTCTAGCAAGATTTCAGGCGATGTCGCCGACGTCGGGACCGTGCGAATCAGTGAAGGCCCCGCGATCCGTCCGTCGCCATCCAGGTCGGTTGCCAGCGGCAAGAACGCGCTGGTGGGATAGGTGTTCGACGTGTTGCCAAAATCGATCGAGAATTGTCGATCATCGATCGGTGTCGTCAGATCCTCGACGACAACCCGGCCATTGCTGTAGGTGACTTGAACTTTATCGGGGACATTTAGCCGTGCAATGACTTCGAGTAGTTCGTCCGTTTCGGTCAATGCGCCTACCGAAACGATCTCCTGGGTACCATCGCGCAGGTACAAGGTCATCGAGCTATTGGGTGTCGAGATGTCGCCCAAATCAAGTCCGCCGATTTCCAAGAAACCAACGTCTAGCGTCCGGTACAGCGACGCGCCCTCGATCGTCCCATCCCCGTCCGGGTCGGCCGCCAATGGGTTGTTGTTGACGCTGGTATTTCCGCTCGTCAGCCCGAGGGCTGTCAACAGGCGATTGGTGGCAAGGTCGGTATCATTGATCCGGAAGTCGCCGGAGCCGTCGCGCGAATCACTTTGCGAAGCGATCAAACGTCCATCGACCAATTCAACTTCAAATACCGTTTCATCTCCATCGACAATTCGCAATTGGTTGATCAAGTCGCCCAGGGTTGCATTTTCCGGGAGTGGCTCAATCAGTATTGTCTCAACACTGCCATCTCGAAACTCAATCGTCGCGGATGCCGTCGTCGTCAAACTTTGGGCTGCCACGGTTCCACCGACAGAAGCCTCTAAGATGGTTTCCAATTGAATGGTATCTCGAATTGGGTCAATGCCGCTTGGCAACGACGCAATCAACGAAGGTCCGATCAGCTCGCCGTCGTCGTTGATGTCACTGCCCAAAGTCAGGAAACGATGGTGTAGCGTCGCGGTGGTTGGAAACTTGGCTTCCACGGTAAAGACACCATTCCCTGCGGTTTGATCGGCCAATACGATCCGCCCGTCGATCACACTTGGTTGAACCAAAACAACGTTTCCATCTCGTACCGTCAATTGATCGAGATAGCGGCGGAGCGTCAGTGAAGTCGGCGACATCAATCCGGTTTCGTGGACCGTGCCATCGCGCAGGCTAAAAATCAATTCACTAGCGAATGTGGGACTCGTCGGCGAGCCAAATAACGGATGGAACGGATCGTCGAAGAATCTGCGCAGCGAAACGTTGTTTCCAGCTTCGTCAAACACCGTTTCATCCAACGGACCACTGATCCAGCGATCCCCGGAATCATCAATCTGGCCGTTGTCGAAGAGAGTCTGCAGCAGCACCCCGAACTGGAAATCGGCGGTCTGCTGGATCGTGCCGGTGCCGCCGCTGTAGTCGTTCAAGACCAAGCGGTTGTCTTCCAGTGTCAGCTCGGCGACCAATGTTCCGTCGTCGCGGTACTGCTTTTGATCAAGTAGGTCCGCCAGCGTGGAACCATCTTCGTTGGACGTCACGAACTTAACGATCGTACCGTCGCGCAGTTCGAAGCGGATCTGTTCTAGGCCGTCTGAAAATGCGTTGGTATCGAAGCGTTTGCCAAGCGTGTTGATTTGCGTCCATGGTGCGACGGGTGCATCAACGGCGATTTGCAACGGCGCATCGATGACCGCGGGGAGTGGATTGCCCAGTTCACGGCCTTCGATTTGCCCGTTGCCGTCATCGTCGCGCGCGTCGAAAAGCAAGGTCCCTTCTACGGTTGCGTCCCCCGAAACACGGATGCGAAAGGTGTTGCCGTTGGCAGCTTGGGTCAGGTCACGCAGGACGATTCTGCCGCCGATCAACCCGGCCGCCAGAATTCGCTGGTTGTCACGAATGACCGACCAATCATCGATCACGCTACGAATTGTTCCTCCATCGGACAATGACAACGACGGAAGTGTCAGGCTGGTTCCGTCCAACAAATCGACACGGACTTCGCCAGTGTTGCGCAGGTCAACACCTGCGGGAAGCAGATCGGTGACCAGCGTATCGTGAGCGATACCGGTGGTGGTAAGCACGCGCGAGCGAACGATTCCATCTTTGTCGCCATCGACACGATTGATCTCGGGAAACAGTTTTGAGAACAACCCGCCTGCGGTTACCTCTAGGAACGTAATCGATCCGCTCGGTCCGCTGGAGTCATCGTAAAATATCAACTGGCCATCGACCAAATTCATTCCCTGATCGGTCAATCCGTCATTGAACAGATCGATGAACTCGCCCAGCGTTTCGGTTTCGGCGTAACTTGCCGCCGATATGCTCACTTCCGAGCCATCCTTGGGATGCAGCGTGAACCCGTCCGGCAAAGTTGGATCGATGCCATATTGGGCAGCCAGATCGATCATCAAAGTCTCGCGACTGATGGCAACACGCAAATCATTCGTCAATGCGGGCAGCAGACGTGGTCCGATCAACTTTCCATCCCGATCACTGTCGTTGCCGATGTCAATCAGCTGACCAAGGATCGGCAGTCCTGGGGCGTCCGCCCATTCGATTCGAAATTTGTTGCTACCGGAGGTCAGATCGGTCAACACAATCCGTTCGTCTTCGATCACAGCGTCGATGACTTGAGTGCCGCCGATCTCGGCGGCTAGCGTGGGCAGCAGACTCTCAATCGTCTCCTGATCAAAGTCGGTAAACTCGATCGTGACTTCCTGACCGTCTTGCAGGTGCGCGGTCACCGGTTGGATGCCATCCAACAAATTGATCCACTCAGACGCGGCTGGGAATAGCCATCGCAAAGGCGTTTCGCTATCACCGTTGCCTGTCGGGCTGAGATGACCGTCTAGCAGGCTGCCGCGCAACAATCGCGAACCCATGAAACCACTTGTGCCGACAAACTCGTTGAACGAAACGTCGTTGTCACCGAACAAGTTGTCCCAGAATGCATGCGCCGTCTCCGGCGTTCGGCGTGGCACGACGGTAAAATCACCGGTGTCAGCCGATCGATCCAAGAGTTGCAATTGATCACTTTCCAGTTTCGTATAGAACATCGCGGCCGAGAACGGTTCGCCTGGTTGGTCAAACACATTGCTGCCGATGATCTGGCCGCGGTCCAGCAAATCCCCGACGGTCATGGATGGATCGAGCGTTCCAAAATTTAGGATCGCTGGCGTCCCATCCCGCAACGTGACATCGGCGATGGCCTGGAGTCCTAGTTCGTCCCCGAATCCGAAACGCTGTGCGAATTCATCCAGACGCGTCCAACGGGTGACTGCGTAGTTGAGCGAGTGATCGAAAGCCTTGAACTCGCGTGTTGTCTTTTCATATTTGCCCAACGATAGATCGATTTGCAGATCCAAGCCCAATGAGGCGTCACGGGTAATGGCGACGCGATTCAAAGTCGCATTCGGTTCTCCCGTGTCCGGATCGGTTTGGTCCATCGCGATCGAAACGAATGGAGCATCTTCATTGCCGGCAAACACATCCAGCGATCCAACCAAATTGATCGGGTCGGGCGAGCGGAAAAAGTTGAGCGAGATATCGAGCAGCTTAGTTTCCGGATCGTAGCTGAACGGCAGAGTTGTCATCGGTGGCTGTGGGCCCATCTCGATCGGATCTGGCAAACCCGGGAGCAACGCGATCAATTCTTGTAATGAATCGAACGTCGGCAGACCTTCGCCGGTCCGCAAAAAGTGCATCACGCCATTGGCATAACCCTCGGCCAAACCGAGTGCTTCGCCAACGGTTATGTCGTCAGCAAACGGAATTGGCAGATCCAACACCGAGCCGTTTTGAATCTGTTGCAACAGGTCGCCAAGATCGCCCAAGTATCCGAGTAGTTCGCTAGGAGTGATCTCAGTAAACGCCAGCAAGGATTCCAAATCGTAGGGGGCGTTCTCTGGCAGCAAAATCTCGAACCTACCGAGTACCTCATCCAGTGGTGAATCATCGACCAGCGACAATGTTGGCAATACTCCGCCGGTATCGAATCCTGGCAGCGCGAAGTCGAAGGGCAGCTGCAGGGACAAACCTTCACCGACCTGCGTGGCGACAAAGTTGTCGATGATCGAATTGGCAGTAGTCGATTGCAGGGATGCCAGCGTCGGCGTGTCGGGTGAATTCAGACCGCCGCCAAACAGAGTTCCCGCGTCAAAATTCCAGCCGAGATCGAGATCGAATTCGGGGTTGAAAATATTGCCAGCCAATACGCCGATACGTCCGGCCAGGTTGCTGATCCCCAAGTCGGCGTTACCAATGTTCACTGAGAAGTTGGGGATTTCGACGCGGACTTGATCGTCGTCGTCCACGAAGATCTGGAACTTCAAGTCTTCGGTGGATATATCGAAGCTCAGTAGCTGCGATAGCGCGGCTCCGGTGGGAACTTGAAACGGTCCGCCCAATTCCGTCAACGGTCGCAGCAACGATTCGATCGGTCGTTGCAAGGTCTTGCTCAGATCAAAATTTAGCTTGACGCCGGGGATCGTACCGGTCTGACCATCAAGCTGTTCCAAAAAATCGAACTGAGTAATCAGTTGATTGGGAGTGGCTTGCGGGTTCGCGTCCAAGAAGCTGCGCAGCGGCGACGCGACATCGGTTTCGAAGCTCGAGGAAAGGTTCAACAGCGAACCAACCGTGTCGGTATCGATTACCGAAAGGTCACCGACATCGACGGGCAGGGATTGCCCGAGGAACGGAATCTCTTGACCAAAGACGGAACTCTGACCGATCGATCCGATCACACGTGCGATTTCGTCAACCGCGGCGCGAAGCTGTTGCGCAAACGAATTCAGGTCGCCAAGACTGCCCGCTTCGCCTTCGGCGGATGTTGTCGCGATCAACGCGGCAGCCGGACTATCGATATGGTCGATGGAGCCAACGTCACCAGCGAGCAACATTCGAGGTTCTAAATTTTCCGCGAGGTGTCGTCGTTTGAGACGTTTGGTTGCGGAAGACGATCGCACCATGCGACGGTTCGAGATTGGATAACCCATGTCAGCAACGATTCAAAAGGGAGGCAGTTCAGCGACGGCAGTCAGTGAACAAAATGGCAGTGGCATGGACCGACGGCTTGCGGTTCATCCCTCTTTCATCGTGCCGCGTTGGACATCCCGAGCTAAACGAGCGAAAAGAGCTCTATTTTGTGCCCCTAGGCCGAATTTTTTTGTCTCAATGAGGATCAAAAATGAACGCAACCTGGCATCCAAGGAGGTATGCTGGATGACCGTACACTTTTCTTGGGTCCAAGGCAGGTAAATAGCCGCTTGTTCGACGTCAAAACGAATCAAGAAACGACCGACAACTTGACGTCGCCGACGCTAATTTTGTCCCTGCAAAATGGGGATGACGATGGTGCCTGGCAGCGAGTTGTACGGATCTACGAACCGCTGATATTCTCGTGGTGCCGACATTGTGGATTGCAGCAATCGGACGCCGCCGATATCAGTCAGGATGTTCTCGCCGATTTGACAAAATCGATCGACAGCTTTTCTCGAGACGGCGAAGGATCGAGCTTTCGTGGCTGGCTGTGGCGAATCACACGCAACAAGATTGCGGACCACTTTCGACGCTGGTCCAAGACACCAAGTGGCAGTGGCGGTACCGGAGCGTTGCACTTGATCGAGCAACTGCCCGATGAAAGCCCGGAAACCGCCGAAGATGTGTGTGACCTGCACCTGCGTGCACTGGAGGGCCTACAGTGCAAGTTCAATGAATCAACGTGGACAGCTTTTTGGCGCGTTGTTGTCGAAGGAGACGCCGCAAAGGACGTGGCGGAAGATATTGGCATGACGGTTTGGGCTGTCTATAAAGCGAAAACGCGTGTGATGGCAAAGTTGCGAGCCGAATTGGGGGACTAGGCGTTCTGCCGATTTGGTGCCTGTCCAATCCCTGGCGATAAACTAGCGAGCGTCCATTCGGTTTCCCTCTTGCTTTGGATTCATGCCGGAATCAACCTGCCCCACTTCCGACGAACTTTCCGCAATGCTAGGCGGCCGGCTCGATGAATCGAGGCTCGAGACAGTTCTCGAGCACGTCGATCAATGCCAACAATGCCAGCAGCGAATCGAAGATGTTGAGGCCCCGGATCCGCTAGCGGAACAACTGGCGAAGCTGCAAGGTCGCCAATTGCAACCGTCCGACAGTTCGTGGTCGGATGGATCTTGGGGATCGAAAGTTGCGAAGATCATCGATTTGCCTGTCGAGATCGGCCCCTACCGTTTGCACCGCACCATCGCGGTCGGTGGAATGGGCACAGTGTACGAAGCCCGCCATCGACGATTGGGCAGACCCTTCGCCGTAAAACTGTTGCACTACGGGACGCGAATGAGTCGCGTCGAAGCAGAGCGTGTGCGTCGCGAATGGCGCAATCATGGTCGGTTAGTCCATCCAAATATCGTCGGGGCAACCGATGCCGGAATTTCTGACGGCCAACCTTACTTGGTCACCGAACGAATCGATGGAATCGACCTTTCAAAGCTTGTTCGACAACGTGGGCCGTTGCTGCCGGCCGATGCATGTGAGATCGTTCGACAGGCCGCTGAAGGTCTACAGTACGCGCATGACCAACAAGTCATTCACGGTGACGTCAAACCGTCCAACCTGATGCTGAATCGACGCGGTGTCGTCAAGCTGTTGGATCTTGGAACCGCCAGGCGGCTGGACGAAACGAGATTTCGTTCAAGCCGGTCGAGTACCACTCACGGCACGCTGGCCTACATGGCCCCTGAGCAACTTAGCAAGTCCACCGCCGGACCGGAGGACCCGACCGCCACCGATCATCGTGCCGATATCTATTCGCTGGGCTGCACATTGTACTGCCTGCTCACGGGCGGACCACCTTTTGCCGCCGCGGGTGAAATGTCAAATCAGAACCTTGTGGATTCACATCGATCGGTAACACCACGCCCCCTGCAGGAAGTTGTTGGAGAAGAAATCCAGATCGATCCGCAGCTACAACAGATTGTCGATCGGATGTTGGCAAAGAATCCGGCAGACCGAATCGATTCGATGCAAACGTTGGTGGATCAGATCGATCCGCTTTGTTCTGGACACAACGTCAACCACCTGTTGGATGGACTGGCAGTCGAATCAGAACACCTTGCCGACCCAAATCTGAGTCTTTTCGAGCTGACCCAAGGCCTCACGCGATTGCTAAAAACTCACGAGCGTCGTCCTCGCTGGGTTGCAGCGACGGTTGTCGTCTTGTTGTTGGCTGGATTGGCGTCGGTCTTTGCGATATTGCGTTTGCGTCAGTCGCCGAGCGAATTCAAGATCGGCGACATGACAACTTCGACCGTTGCGGATTCGATCGCCCCGATTCCGGTGGTTGATCCGGAACCTGTGATTTACCAAGCCAAAACGTCACTAGGTGAAGACCTTTGGCATCACGTGGGTCCGGTTTGGAAGGCTGCGGACAGGCACGGTGATCTGGATGGACTTGTCTTGCAGCCGGCAAGTTTTCCGGGCATCAACCACTGGCAAATGGAAACCGTAGCTCCACGCGGTCGTGTAAGTTGCCTGCGCTGGTCGGACTCAGGGGACCAGGTTGCGACTGTATCAACTGACGGTCATGTGCGCCTGTTTGATTGGCGTAATGACCGGTTGTCGCTGAGCCAGATTGTCTCCCATCGTGACCATCGATTCGTTTTGGTTGACTTTCACCGAAACCAGCCACAGATTCTCGTTTGCACGGCAGACAAACTGCTACGAATCGATGTCTCAACAGGCACGATCCAACAACAAACTGATACGCCGGGTGCTTTCGACATGGAATGGGTCAACGGGCAAAACCTCGTTTCCGTCGCGTCGCCGATGGGGATCGCCATGTATGATCCGAATTCGTTCGAAGTTGTCGATCGGCTGAACGTCGATTGCCAAACGACCGCTTGGTCGCGAGACGGTGGTCGAGTCGCTTGCGCGAGCGGCAACTCGGTTTCCATCTGGCGATTCGCAAAGGGTGCTTTCTCCGAAGTACCGATTGGACGCCGCTCGATTGACCAGACGCCACACGATCTTGATTTCACAGCATCATTGAATCACTTAGCCGTTCTATACCCTTATCGGATCGAGATGCTGTCCAGAGGCAAGTATGAGACGACATTTTCAGTAACGTCAAAAAGTCGTTTTGAATCGATCACCTTTGGTGATTCGGACGACAAGATGATGCTCGGCACCAACAATGGCATCATGCAACTTCATTCAGCCAAGATAACAAGGAAATTCCATCGGCATCAGATTTGGGGTCGCAGCAAGGTTGCTTGGAATCCAAAGCAAGACTGCATCGCAATTGGACAAGATGGCGTCCTGCGAATCGTCGATGATCGGATGATTACCGTTGACTTGGTAGGTGCGAGCAAGTCCATTTGCGCCGTAACGATGCCGATATCGGACCACTATGCGTTTTTGTCTCGCAGCGGAAAGCTGGTTTACACCAACCGCGATGGAAAGATTTTGAGCTGGTCTACTTTTCTACCTCAGGGTAATCGTATCGTCGAGGGGTTTGTTGGGACAGCTACGCGGTCACACCTAGCCGTCAATGTTCTGCCCAACACGGACAAACCGATGCAGGTTCGAATCGCACTCCCAGAGACTAGCGGAGCCCTAGGACCTAAAGGACACACAGAGTCTAGCGAAGATGACGATCATGCGATGCGTGAACCCGTGCGCCGTCGATACAAGGACGACAAGGTTTGGGTCGAACGCTGGAACGATCTGAACAAGGAATGGCAACCGCTGCTCGAATCGGAAGAATACGTAAAAACTGCCTTACTTTCACCAAACGGCAAGCTTCTAGCCGTCCTTTCTGGACGAACGAACCTGACCATCTTGGATGCAAAGGACGGCAAATCAGTGATCCGACGCAAACTCAATCAGGTACCGCTGCAAAACGGAGGCTTCTGGCTAGACGATCGTTCGTTGCTAATCGCCGGCGCACAAAACATGAGCGAGCGATGTATGGCTCTTCTTGATGTTGTATCGAACGAGCTTTCGTGGATCAAACAAGAGCCGCATGATTGCACGGCGGCGGAAGTCGCGCTGCTTGGTAAGCAGAAATTCATACAGGTTGGCGCTGTTCACAATGTTCGCAGCACCGTTGACGGACAGATCGAACACTCGATTCAAGCCGAGCGACAATATGGACGTTCACATGGGTGTGTTTACCGCGAACCGGATTCCAGTTGTTGGTTCACCTGGGGATACGACTATGCGTCAACCTATGCCTCCAATGCATCCGATGGAGTTGTCTGCTGGGATACCGAAGACTTGATCCCGCACTGGATGTTGGTTGACTTGGGTGAAGAGCAGACTGTGACACTGTCGCCGGCGGGACAAATCATTTCGGCGACGCCCAAAGCGACGGAAAATCTTGTCTGGTTGATTGACGACGGATCTGGATTACGACTGAAAACATGGGACGAGTTTCTGGAACTAGCCCAGGTCCCTAAGCCATCGCCCGAATAACGATTTGGGACAAATCCAGTGGCGCTCACAGGATCGGACTGAATAGCCTGGCGACCGCGGTTCCGAATCGGGCGAACCACCAGCGCCTGGCTGGTGCATCCGGAGTATTGCTCAGCATGGATGCGGCAAAGTCTTTCTCCATCATTGCCGCAACATCAGCGACGAAGTAGGGATCTTCAATCGCCATCATCAGTTCGAAGTTTAGATACAACGAACGATTGTCCATGTTCGTTGAACCTAATAGCGCCAACGTGTCATCGACCAGCATGCATTTTTGATGCATGAACGCCTTTTCGTAGCGATAGACCGGTATTCCAGCCTCGTACAACTCCCATTCGTAGTGAAATGCAGCCAGGTCGGCCGCCCACGGATCGGCCTGATAGGGAATCAAAATCCGCACATGAACGCCACGCGCCTTGGCCATGTTCAATGCCACCATAATCGATTCATCGGGAACCAAGTAGGGAGTACAGATCCATAGCCGCTGCTTCGCCGCGGCGGCAACCGCGGCGAACATCATCGTAGCGCGGGGACGAGAATCGGCTGGGCCGGTCGCGCATACCGCGGCGCCCGAGTGCAACCGGTCCAACGGCACCCGCGGATCTGGTGACGCGGTCTCCCAATCAGCTTCCGGCAAATCTTGCCGTGCTGCCCAGTAGTAGTCGCCCGCGAACACGGCTTGAACCTTGCGACTAACCGGACCACTCAACCAAACGGCGCTATCACGACACTTTTCAAAACCGACCGATAGTCCAATGTATGGGTCGCCAATGTTCAAGCCGCCGACCATCGAGCGTTCTCCATCGGCGATGATGTATTTTCGGTGGTTACGAAAGTTGATCTGAAATCGATTGACCCAACCTTGCCGGGTGTTAAAGGAACGAACTTCGATCCCCGCGTCAGTCAGTCGGCGAAAGTAGGCATAAGAAATGCGCAAGCAGCCAACTTCGTCGTACAAGAATCGGATCTTTACTCCCGCTTTCGCCTGCTGGATCAATGCGTCGGCTAGTTTCTTGCCCGTCGAATCGTCATGGACGATGTAAAAACAAATGTAGATGTATCGTTTGGCAGACTGAATCGTTTCCAAAGTCGATTCCAAAAAGGCGTCACCATCGACAAGCAGTTTGTATTGATTGCCATGACTGATCGGAGTGTTCAGAACATCGGCAACCTGCTCCAACGCTGTCTGGTTTCGAACTCTCGGTTCGTGGGCTTCGGTGACTAGTTCGTGGTGTACAGCGTGAACGCTGCGATGGTGTCGGTCGTCGACCAGCCGCAACGCGTCGCGATATCCTTCGAAGCGACTGCGGGCAAAGATCCAGTAGAAGGGCAGTGTCAAAATGGGCAGTAGCACCAAGCCAACAGCCCAACCAACCGCGGCTTGCGAAGTGCGAACATGGCGTAGTGAATGGAAAGCGGAGAACAGCGCGAAGAGCTGCAAGCAGGACATAGACCCCAGAGGCGATCGTAATGATCTGCCACGGCAACAGTTCTTTCCATTCAATTCCCATAAGACGTAGGATAGTCGGCGGGGTACCGGCGATACAGCTACCGTCGCGATCACCGCGATTGGCCTGTTCCCATGCTCTGACGAGCGCGGCTATACGGCCGTGCTAATTTCCCAAGGGCTGGGGAGCATCGCTATAACGCCAATAACAACCGACTTGGCGCTTCCAAATAGCCGATGACGTCGTTTAGAAATCTTGCCGCTGTCGCTCCATCGACCAGCCGGTGGTCATACGAAATGCTCAATGGCATCATCAGACGAGGTTGTATCGAATCGTCTGGCATCACAACCGGCAACTTGCGGCTGCGACCAACCAATAGGATTGCAACTTCAGGCAGGTTAACAACAGGCGTGGAATAGTGACCGCCGATGGCGCCCAGGTTGCTGATCGAAAATGTACCGCCACGGATCTCTTCTAAAGAAAATTTCCCGCCACGAACCTTGCCCGCCATCTCGGCTAAACCCCGAGTGATCTCCGGTACGCCCATTCGGTCGGCATTATGCATGACAGGCACAACCAAGCCACGGTCGGTATCGACCGCGATCCCCACATTGACATATTCCTTGTAGATGATCTGATCGTTTTCTGGATCGATCACCGCATTGATCGTCGGATTGTGACGCAGCGCCGTGGCGACAGCCTTGATCAAGAACGGCATCGTGGTCAATTTCAATCCCTGTGCCGCATAGTCTTCTTTGCTGGACTGACGCAATTTTTCCAAATCGGTGACGTCGGCATCGTCAAAGTTGGTCACACGTGGAATGTTGGTCCAACTCGCATGCATTTGTTTCGCAATCGTCTTGCGAATCTTGCTCATCTTTTCCGTGCGTGTCGGTCCGTAGTCGTCGTTTCCTGGCGTGCCCGGAAGTTCGGACCACCGGACCGCCGGTCGGTTTCGAACTTGGCATATCTGCTTTGGCGACAGGTGCCGCTTGAGCCGACTTCCCAGCGCTACGAACGACTGACAAAACGTCTTCTCGAGTGATTCGGCCATGATCGCCGCTGCCCTGAACACGGCTCAGGTCGACACCGACCTCACGAGCAAATCGGCGTACAGCTGGCCCAGCAGCGATCACCGCTTGTGAACTCGCGGCAACTGGCTGGACGGCAGGAGCAGGTGGTTCTGGTTCCGTGGGTGACGATGCAGCCGAAGCGGCCACAGGCTCTGGTTGTTCAACCGGCGCCGTGGGCGTTGACTCCGCGACGATCGCTTCCGATTCAGCGGGAGGGTCGGGTTCTGGCTCTGGTGCAGATGTCGGCTGATCAGATTGAGCGTCTGACGCCGGTGCGGTTGGCGGTTCCACGGGCGTCGCATCGGCAACTTCTTCGACTTCCAGCATCGCACCGCCGATCAACACGGTATCGCCTTCGCCAACCAGGATCTTGGTGACTTTGCCGCCGACCGAGGCGGGCACCGGAACCGTCGCCTTGTCGGTTTCCATTTCGACGATGTCTTGCCCTGCGCTGATTACATCACCAACGGAAACAAAGACTTCTAAGACGTCACCCGATTCGATGCCATCGCCAAGTTCGGGTAGTTTTACTTCGGTCATGAGAAAGGATTCAGGTGTCAAGTGGTCGTAGCAACCGTCGCCAGACGGTGAGGACATCGTTGTTGGATTCAACCACACTCTGGCGAGCGCAGCTACATGATTGCTTTAGGCAAAGTACGGGTCTGGTTTCTCGGCGTCATAGCCCAGCTCGCTGATCGCATCTTGAACATCTTTCTGTTCGATCACGCCTGCTCTGGCAAGTCGGCTAAGTGTTGCAATCGTGATCGATTCAGCGTCAACCTCGAAATGTCGGCGAAGTGCTTCACGGGTCTCGCTGCGGCCCATGCCGTCGGTACCCAGCACGAAATAGTCGCCAGGAATCCAAGGAGTCAATCTGTTCGGCGACTGCGCGAACATAGTCGCTAGCCGCGATGAAGGGACCTTCCACTCCCTCCAACATCTGTTCGACATAGCTTTGGCGAGGCGTTTCGGTGGGATGCAACATATTCCACCGTTCACATGCGGCAGCGTCACGGCGCAGCTGCGTGTAGCTGGTCATGCTCCACACGTCGCTGGCGACATTAAATTTGTCAGCCAACAATTGTTGTGCGTCCAAGGCGCAGTTCAAGATTGCCCCGCTACCGAACAGCTGAACCCGTGCTTTGGCATTCTCGGCATCCAAACTGCGATACTTGTACATGCCTTTGATGATGCCCTCTTCGCATCCCTCGGGCATCTCCGGATGTTCGTAGGCCTCGTTCTCGGCCATCAAATAATACATGCATTCTTCGCCATCCTGGTACATCCGTTTCAGACCTTCCATGATGATGACAACCACCTCGTAGGCGAATGCGGGGTCATACGCGCGTACCGTCGGGAACGCGATCGCGTTCATCAAACTGTGGCCATCTTGATGCTGCAGTCCTTCGCCGTTCAAGGTGGTGCGGCCGGCGGTCGCCCCTACCAAGAATCCTTTGGCACGCATGTCGGCGGCCGCCCAAATCAGATCACCAATCCGTTGGAATCCAAACATGCTGTAGTAAATGAAGAACGGAATCATGTTGATTCCATGGGCACTGTACGCCGTCCCAGCAGCGTTGAAACTGCTCATCGAACCGGCTTCGGTAATCCCTTCTTCCAAGATTTGGCCATCCTGGGCTTCCTTGTAATAAGTCACCAATTCAGCATCGACTGGCTCGTACAGTTGTCCGGCATGCGCGTAGATGCCGAATTGACGGAACATGCCTTCCATACCGAAGGTTCGCGATTCGTCGGGTACGATCGGAACCATGTACTTGCCGATCTGCTTGTCGCGACAGAGCGCGATCAAAGTCTGCACGACAGCAAACGTTGTACTGATTTCCTTGTTTTCCAGCTTCTTGATTACCTTGTGATAATCTTCCAGCGATGGCACTTCCAGCGTCGGATGCTCGGTCGGCCGGCTGGGGACTGGTCCACCAAGCGCTACACGGCGTTCCTCGAGGTACTTAACTTCTTGGCTATTCGCTGGCGGCTTGTAAAACGGCGCCTGGCCAACCTCTTCGTCGCTGATTGGAATACCAAATCGAGTCCGGAATTCCAGCAATTCCTCTTCATTCATTTTCTTTTGGTTGTGGGCAACGTTTCGACCTTCACCCGCTTCGCCAAGCCCATAACCCTTCACCGTCTTGGCCAAGACAACCGTCGGGCGACCGTTGTCCAGCTCCGTTGCTTGTTTGTAGGCGGCGTAGACCTTTTCCGGGTCGTGGCCACCGCGACGCATCTTTTCCAATCTGTCGTCGCTGTAGTTTTCGACCATCTTCAGCAATTCGGGATACTTGCCAAAGAAGTGCTCGCGAATGTAGCTGCCGGGCATGCCCGTGTATTTTTGATACTGCCCATCGACCACTTCGTTCATCCGCTTGGCCAACAAACCGGTGGTATCTTTTTCCAACAAGTGATCCCAGTCATCGCCCCAAATGACCTTGATCACGTTCCAGCCAGCACCCCGGAAGATCGATTCCAGTTCTTGAATGATCTTGCCGTTGCCGCGGACCGGACCATCTAAACGTTGCAAGTTGCAATTGATCACAAAGATTAGATTGTTCAGTTTCTCACGAGCCGCTAAACCAATCGCACCCAGTGTTTCCGGTTCGTCGCACTCGCCGTCACCCAGAAATGCCCAAACCCTTTGTCCAGAGGTGTCTTTGAGCCCACGATCACGCAAGTACTCGTTGAAGCGAGCTTGATAAATTGCCATGATCGGGCCGAGGCCCATCGAGACCGTGGGGTACTCCCAAAAATCAGGCATCAACCAGGGATGAGGATAGCTAGACAAACCGCCGCCGGGTGCCAGTTCGCGACGAAAGTTCTCCAGGTCATCTTCTGTTAGTCGGCCTTCCAGAAATGCTCGACTGTACATGCCAGGCGATGCGTGTCCCTGAAAGTAGATCGTGTCGCCCGAGTAACCATCTTCGCCACGCCCTCTCAGAAAATGGTTGTAAGCAATCTCGTACAACGTCGCGCTGGAGGCGTAAGTGCTGATATGACCTCCTACACCACCGCCACGTTTGTTGGCCCGAACGACCATCGCCATCGCGTTCCAGCGAACGATCGATTTAATGCGACGCTCAATGTCACGATTGCCGGGAAACGCTGGTTGATCTTTGACCGGAATCGTATTGATGTAAGGAGTCCGTGTGTCCTCGGCGGATTGAATACCCTCCTCGGCTGCCCGATCACGCAACTGCTCGATCAGAAACCGGACTCGGTCCGGGCCCTTGCTCTTGAGCACATAGTCCAGCGAAGCGAGCCATTCCTCGGTTTCGACGACGTCGATATCAGCATCGACCGCCCGCGTTTCCAACTCGCCGAGGTGCTGTTCGCGTTCCGCCTTGGCAATCGTTTTGGATTCCGACATGTTGTTACCTTTCGCTGGCCCGGCCACCCGCCGAACCGATTTTCACGTATTTTGCGACGTTTTCGCCCATTCAGAGTAGCCTTAGATGGGCAAAACCAGCAATACCGACATTCAGGCGATTTGTACACCAGTACCCCGCTTGGTCGATGCGGTGACCCTTACCCAATCACCACGGGTGAACTGGGGACCGATGATAAGATCCAATGTAGATGTTTTCCTCAGAGTTCGAAGGCCTGAGACCGCAAAATGACTGACCACGCAAAGAATAAAACGATTGTTGCCGAACTGACGGCCGCCTATTGGATGGAACTGGAAACGGTCCTGAATTACCTGGCCAACAGCGTCAACCTTGATGGAGTTCGCGCCGAGGAGATCAAGAAATCGCTGGCGGCTGACGTGACCGAAGAAATGCTTCACGCTCAACAACTGGCCAATCGTATCAAGACAATCGATGGAACGATTCCAGGTAGCAAGCAATTCCAAGCCTGCCAGGAATCACTTCAGCCACCCAGCGATACAACCGATGTCGTGGCCGTGATCAAAGGAGTGATCGACGCCGAAGACGCCGCGATCGCCCAATACGAAAAGATCATCCGATTGTGCGATGGTGATGACTTCGTCACGCAAGATTTATGCATCACGCTGCTGGCAGATGAACAGCAGCACCGACGCGAATTCATCGGTTTCTTGAAAGAGTACGAAAAGAATTAGCCGATGCCTGGATTTGAAGAAACTTCCGCTGTCGTAACGGGTGCATCCAGTGGCATCGGACAGGCAATCGCTGTCGCACTGGCTCAGGCGGGAGTTGACCGACTTGGAATCCAATATTGCCGCAACCGTGCCGGCGCGGACGAAACAGTCGCAATGATCCAGTCGGCCGGCGCTACCGCGACCGTGATTCAATGTGATCTTGGTGTTGCGACCGATCGTTCCCGATTGGTGGAAGAGGCGTTTAATCAAATCGGCGCGATTCAAACCTGGATCAACAATGCTGGTGCCGATGTACTGACCGGACCTGCCGCGTCACTTGAATTTGACGCCAAGCTGAAACGGTTGATCGATGTCGATGTCTTGGGCACGATCGACGTTTCGCGACTGGTAGCCGATCGTTTGATCGAACAAGAATCGGCCCCTCCGCCATCGATGGTATTCATTGGCTGGGATCAGGCACCCCTGGGAATGGAGGGCGACGCGGGCCAAATGTTTGGCACAGCGAAAGCGGCCGTGATGGCCTACGCGAACAGCCTGGCCCAAACGGTGGCCCCCAAGGTCCGCGTCAATACAATTGCCCCCGGCTGGATTCAGACCGCGTGGGGAACATCTACGAGCGATTACTGGGACAAGCGAGCTAAGTCTCAATCACTGATGTACCGCTGGGGCACGGCGGAAGACGTTGCCAAAGCAGTGTTGTACGCGGCCGATCCCGCCAACACGTTCTTGAATGGTCATACGATTGACGTCAACGGTGGTTGGAACCGCCGTGGCCAAGCGAAACTGTAGCGTCGAACTCATGCCGCTAATCTGGATTGCCGGATTTTTCAGGCGGGAACCCAACAGTCGCCGCAGCGGGACGAGACGGCGCGAGCGGAAAATGGGCCGCGCGACCGTCGTTTGATGTCTCATCACTTGGGTCTCCCGGCGATCAGACATGTGCACCCGATGGCAATTCGATCGCAAACGCGCGGATCGGCAAACGGTTTCCGACTTGGCATTGGCTGTCCGCTTAACCAACTCGAAGCTACCGCAACGTTTCTCATTGAAAGATACGGCCGCTTCAATCGGAGCCGACCTTGCCGGTCGACGAATCGCTTGTGCGATTGCCGTCGCGATCAAGCTTCGCTGTGCAACATCAAGCTTCGCTGTGCAACATCAAGCTTCGCTGTGCAACATCAAGCTTCGCTGTGCAACATCAAGCTTCGCTGTGCAACTCTACGACGAACCGTTAGTTCGATTGCCGAGATGAGCGCTTTTGCCTTGTTCAGCGTCTCTTCGTATTCAGCCGTGGGATCACTGTCAGCGACGACTCCGCAACCCGCTTGAACATGGACGATTCCATCTTTGATCACCATCGTCCGCAGCGCGATACAAGTATCCATGTTGCCTCGATAGTCGATGTATCCGACGGCGCCGCCGTAGGGCCCACGACGGTGTGGTTCAAGCGAGTCGATGACTTCCATCGCCCGCACCTTCGGTGCTCCGGAAACGGTACCGGCCGGCAAACAGGCCTTCAGCGCATCAAAGGCGTCCAATCCGTCGCGGAGCTTGCCTTGCACTTCGCTACTGATATGCATGACGTGACTGTAGCGTTCGACCACCATGACTTCCGTCAGGTCGATCGTGCCGTATTTGGCGACTCGACCAACATCATTGCGGCCCAGGTCAACCAACATCACGTGTTCTGCTCGCTCCTTGGGGTCCGCCAACAGTTCTTGTTCCAGCGCCTCGATCTTCCTTGACCGTATCACCGCGCCGACGGGTGCCGGCCAGTGGCCGGACCGTCACCGTACGATCCTGGACCCGGCACATGATTTCCGGAGAACAACCGACCAGGACACAATCGGGCGTCCGGACAAAGAACATGAACGGGCTGGGGTTGACCACTCGCAGCGAGCGATAGATCTCGAGTGGATCGACGTCGGTCCGAACTGATAAGCGTTGGCTGGGAACGACTTGAAAGATGTCACCGGCGCGGATGTACTCGACACACTTGCTGACCGCGGCTTCAAATTCTGTTTGGGTAAAGTTCGATGTCACTTCCAGAGGATCGGTCTGACTCTGTTGCCGCCACTGATCGGGATTCCATTCGGCCACCGATTCGGACACGGTCCCCGACAATTTCTCGATCGTCTCGTTCAGCCGATTCGTGACTCGATGATAGACATCGGCGGCATCGTCACCGCTGGTTACGTTGCGACAATCGGCTAGCGAGACGACAACGATCGTTTTTTCGACATGATCGAAGACACACAACGTATGATAAAAAGCGAAATCTAAATCTGGAATGTCGCGATCGTCTTGCGGTGAATTGGGAAGGTTTTCGACGTAGCGAACGACGTCGTAGCCGGCGAACCCAATCGCGCCACCGACGAAGGGAGGCAATCCATCCAGGCTAGCAACGTTGAAGTGAAAGTGATTCCGAAACTCGTTCAGTGGATCGGTCGCTTCATTCTCGACCACCTGATCGGTACCTGGCAGCACCAACGAAACTCGATTGCGACGGGCAGTGAAACGACCGTCGGGTGCGGAAGCCAAAAAACTGTACCGGCCGACCTTCTCGCCACCGATTACACTTTCAAACAAACAGGCCGGTCCACCATCGTCCAACAAGCGAAACGCCGTCACGGGGGTCAATGTATCGCTGAGCAGGCGGCGATAGACGGGGACATAATCATGTGTCACCGCGAGATCGGCAAAGGTGGTTGCGTTAGGGGTGTGCATGCGGAACGGCAAAGGAGTCGGTGATCGGGAATTGAGACTCCCAATTGGCGGGTCGAAGTCTGCCGACAGGCGTTGGGAGACCAGCATCGGTCTTATCAGTTTCGAGTGACAGGCGGTTTAAGTGTAGGGGACATGCACGATCCACTCAGGTTCGCTTGCGTTGACACTCAAACCCCTGGCGATAGAATCCTTCTGCGGCGACGCTTAGTCGTTCGATAGAGCCGATTTAGGGTAAGTGGTGCCCGTGGCGGCTGCAGAACTGGGAGCAGAGCAGACAATTTCATGAAATGCCAATTCTGCGAAAAGCCGGCGACCTTTCACATCACCGAACTGACCGAGCCCAATGGCCCGCAGGTGATGCATCTGTGCGAAGAGCATGCCCGAGGTTTCTTGCAGAAAGAAGCGGTAAATCCTAGCCGCTTCGATCGCCGGAGCCTTGGCCAAACAACTGAATTTGGGCCAAACCAAGGCGGAATTGGCTGAGCTGGATCAGAAAGAGTGTCCGGTCTGCGGAATCAGTTTCTTTGAGTTTCGCAATACCGGAAGATTGGGCTGTCCTTACGATTACACACACTTTGCCGACGACCTCAAACCGCTATTGACCAATATCCACGATTCGCTGCAACACTGTGGCAAGCGTCCCAGCGCGCGGCGGCCTCGGCGGACTCCCACGCGCAAATGATTCAGCTGCGCCGTGAAATGGAAGAGGCCGTCGATCGCGAGGACTACGAACGTGCTTCGGAGATTCGGGACGAATTGAAACGAATGGAAGAAGCGGGCCGCTACGTCCCAGCCTCTAGCGAAGTGGCAACCGGGCAAGCGACCTCAAGCGATCAGAGCCGACCCCGCCGGCCAGGCCGACCACAATGATGATTCCGATCCTGATTCCGAAGACAACGCTACCGATGGGAGCGACACAAGAGTGAAACGTGACTCTGATTTTGCAGAGCTTGCCCAACGCAGTGGCGAATGGTTGCGCGGAACCGGCCCAGAGTCGGACATCGTGATCAGTAGTCGGATTCGGTTGGCCCGTAACCTGGCCGACTTTCCGTTTATCCGTCGTTGCAGCGACGAAGATCGGATCAGCATCGAACGCACCGTCCGAGCGCGAATGGAGTCGATCGAAGATTGGAGTGAAATCCAATACGTTGATATCGAACAGCTATCGGAGATCGATCGTCAATTCCTGGTGGAACGTCAACTGATTAGCCGCGAAATCGCCGATGCGGACGGTTCGCGTGCCGTCGCAATCGATCCTGGCGAACAGTACAGCGTGATGATCAACGAAGAGGATCATCTGCGGATTCAAGTCATGCACAGTGGACTTGATCTGAAATCGGCCTGGCAACGGATCAACTCGTTGGATGACAAATTGGAAGACGCAATCCTGTATGCGTTTCATCCACAATTCGGTTACTTGACTGCTTGTCCGACGAACGTTGGAACGGGACTGAGAGTCAGCGTGATGCTGCATCTACCCGCGCTAGTGATCACGCGACAGATCGAAAAAGTGTTTCGCAGCATGCAGCGGATCAACGTAACCGTGCGCGGGTTGTACGGGGAAGGTTCCCAATACACCGGTGACTTCTATCAAGTCAGCAATCAAATCACGTTGGGGCATACCGAAGAAGATTTGGTTGCACTGGTCGGTGACAACGTTGTCCCGCGAATCATCGAGTATGAACGAAAGGCACGTGACTTCCTGGTCAATCAAGGTCAGAAAGATCTGCATGACGACGTCAGTCGCGCGCTGGGAATCTTGAGCACAGCCAAGAAGATCAGTAGCGAAGAGACGATGCACTATTTGTCGAAGGTCCGGATGGGTGTCAACTTGGGTCTGATTGACGATGTACACGTCGGCACGATTAACAAGTTGTTCATTCATACGCAGCCCGCTCATCTACAAAAACTGCACGGCCGACTGCTCGGTTCATCCGATCGCAATGTCGAACGGGCAACCTACCTGCAACGCCATCTGAGCGGCGATGTCGGTATGGGCGACTTGAACTAGCAGCCAGTTTGAGTCAGCAACCCTTCGATTTTGGTCCTTAGATTTGCCGCCCGAGAATTGGGGCTCGAGAATTCAGGCTCGAGAATTAGGGCCCAAGCAATTGGCGCAGGCTTTGCTTTATTAGTTTCTCAAGCCCTGCGGACTGTCGTTTTGGCAGCCAAATGGGAGGGCGAGTCCCTTCGTGTTGCTCGCCAAATTCAGCATACATCAGAGGAGACTCTAATCATGAGAATGATCTTTCCAAATACACCTAGTCGCTTGTTAGACGAACTCTCTACCGACGTCAACGCGTTTGTCGAATCCATCCTAAGCGACGAACCGTCGCCAAGAACTGACTTTTCGCCGGCCATGGACTTCGCAGACAGCAGCGACGCTTATGAGTTGTCAATCGACTTGCCTGGCGTCGATCCAGACCAGATTCACGTGGATGTCGAGGATGATCACATCTGTGTTCATGGCACACGCTTGGCTGGGAGCGAGCCGAACCCGGAACACCGCCGCCGCGTGGAGCGTTCCTTTGGATCTTTTCGACGGGCTGTGCGACTTCCCAAGTTGGTTGACAAAGATGCGATCGTGGCAAAGTACGAACATGGCGTTCTGACGGTGACACTGCCCAAAGCCACGAAGGCTGCTCGCCGTGTCACGGTAACTCATTTCGGTTCGGAGAGCGAAAACTCATAATGTAGCGCCCTGTTGATTCGAAAAACCTCGTCTCCGCGGCCTTCCGATCTTGTTTCGGGAGGTCGCGGTTTTTTGTTGGCGAAATTGGTAGACTGTTCAGTCATTCCACCGGCAGGACGCGTACATATGAATTAGACGCAAGCAGAGTTTAGGGCGAGAATCGAAGCGTGGCGGACGAGAATCAACTGATCGACCGGGCGCTGACGGGTGACCGCGCAGCGTTCACCAGCTTGGTTGAAGCTAATCAGGATCGACTCTTTGCGTCCATGCTGCAGGTCACGGGATCGCCTGACGAAGCAGAAGAGGTCGTTCAGGACGCATTCATTCGCGCCTTCATGAAGTTAGACACCTTCAAACGCAACAGTCAGTTTTCTACCTGGCTGTACCGCATTGCCTTCAACAGCGCGTTGACGCGCAGGCGGCGCAAGCGAGCCAAAGTTTCGCTGGATCATGGCCGCGAATATGGTGGCTTGGAAGTCGTCGATCACGGCGATGCGGTTGATGAACCTTTGCTGCGTCGCGAACGCGTCCAAATGGTACGACAAGCGATTGAAACGCTAACGGTTGAACACCGATCCATTCTGGTTCTGCGGGAAATGCAGGAACATTCCTACGAAGACATCGCTGAAATTTTGGAGATTTCAATCGGAACCGTTCGCAGCCGACTTAGCCGAGCGAGGGGCCAGTTGAAAACGGCGCTCGAAGCAATGCAACGGCCTGACTGAGCTTCGCAGTTCTAGCTGGTCGCTGCCGTCATCGACTGATTCGGGGCCAGGACTTTGACACAAGGCGTAACCGGCTAGCGAGCAACCACCGGCGCAACTGGCGCTCCCAGCGGGGGACTGACCGGACCAGCTAAAGCAATTGGATCGACGACCAAGTCACGAGCTGGAATCGTTGCCCGATCGTACAAAAAGATTTGAATTCTAGTCGCCGTCGGTGACAAAGACGTCAATTCAACCCGCGTTCCCGATGGCGCGGATCGTGGCAGCGGTAAAGTGCCGGCAAATGCGGGGTTCAATCGCAACATCGCCGTTGCCCGTTGCACCAGACCATCGGCAATTTGTTCACCTTGCCTCGCGTTACGAACTCCATCGACCCGCGCGATCCCGCGCTGACTGCTACGCAGCACGGCGATCGATGCCATGGAAATCACCGCGATTGCAAGCGTACACAACAGCAACGCCGATCCACGTCGATGTCGATGTTTCAAGGAAGATTGGCTGGACGACATAGTGAGGACTGGGTGTCAAAATTGTGTAGGGATCGCAACAGTTCCGTTGACCGTAACGAACTGGCGTGTAACAGGATCTCGGGCTCGCAGCGACATGGTTACGCCGGCGAGATTGTTCGGGGGAACGGATTGATTGATCTGTGTAAAGCTGATGTCGCGAACATCGGAGACGATCGTCGTAACGTCGGTTCCGTCGGACATGACCAACGAACCAGCTTGCACTTCAATCGTTAGCTGGCCACCGCCGCTGGGCTGAAGCGTCAACCTTCGGGCCTGGACGGCAACGAGATTTGCGTCGCGTACGGAATCACAAATCCAATGCAATCCGCGTCGCAGCTTGGCCTCTGTAGACACAGCACCGTCGGCTTGCTGGATCGATTGTCCGGACGCCCGGATCACACCCGCGATGGGAACGATCATCACCGCGACAAGCGCCGTGCAGGCGATCACTTCCAGCAATGATATGCCTTGACGTTTGATTCTGAAATTCATGGTGCCGCCCATTGAGTCTGCAGACTTTCGCCCTGTTCGGATCGATCAAAAAGTCCGTTCGAATTCGCATCGTGCCAAACGTCGGCAACGATCGTGACCAACTTCGCGGTAGGCATGGATGCATCAGCACCGGCTTGCAATCGACCGGTCAGGTCGGGACCGTCCGAAATCGGAATCGTACGGAGGACATCCACGGCGGAGGCCATCGCCGTATCGAAAGCGGTTGGGTCGGACAGTTGAATTTTGACTGTTTCAATGGCCTGCTCGGCTTCGTACAGCATGATTTCTCGATTGACGAGCCGACGATTTTGCGATTGCGCCTTGCCGATCATGTGGACTGCTGGGATCAGCAGCACGGTCAACAGCATCGACCCAGTCGCGACGTCGATCAAAGTCGCACCCCGTCTCGCAAGCTGCTCGGCAGTGTATTTTTCTCTGTCGCATAGGACTGATTCAGCTGATGCTAGGGTTTGGTGGGAGTGATGATTCCGGTCACCGGGGCAACTTCGATCTGACCGCTGATTCCCGCCTGCGAAACACGCCAGCTGACGTTTCGGTCCGTCGTTCCATCGGGCCGAAATTGGAACTCCGCTGGCCGCCCGGACAAGCGTACTTGGGTTCCCAAATCAAAGGTCCAACTGCGTTCATCGCGATAGGGTCCGGACTGCTCCATGATCAACAGTTTCGCGGTACCGCCGCGATTGTCACGGCGAACACGAACGACCGCTTGACTGTTGATCGCCGTATTCCGGGCTGTCGTCAGCGAATTCGCGACATCGCTTGTTGCGGCGCTTAACGCTGCGCGTCGCCGACCAGTTTCCGTCAAACAAGATCAACCCAGTCGCGGAAGCGGCAGCCAGCAATGTGATGACCAAAATCGTTTCGATTAGCGAGACGCCGGTTCGCATTGGAGTTCGTCGTTTCACGTGCTTGTCCGAAGCTTTTGGAATGAAATAAGCCCGCCAGATCGAGCGCGACTCTTGAGAGTCGCGATCGTGCTATGCGGACCATCGGAGTCATCGACTTTGCGTCCAGGCGACTACGGCTTCTTCGCGAAGGTTCCCGTTGCTCGTGTATAGGTGTAGTTGCGACGCAAGCGAGCGACACGTTGCTGGTCCTCGGGGGTGACATTGGCAAGGTATCCGGCATTTCGTAGCGCAATAACGCTGGCTGGGAAACGTCCTTCTTCTAGGAAGTACGTTTGCGACATGGCGTTCAGTGTCGCGACTTCTTGGTCGGCAAGTTTGTCTTCGCTCTTCGCACGCATTGGAGCGACCGTCGCTACAGTTGCTGCGGCGACTACTGCCAAAATGACGACAGCAGCGATAACTTCTAAAAGCGAAAAACCGCTTTTCTTGTTGCGTTTCATCTCTCTGACTCCGAGATATGGGATCATAAAGCAGGATTGGCTATCTGTGTGCCGGTCCTATCTACTGGAAACCTAGGTCCAAAATTCGCCTCGGGAGGGGGAGAACAGAAAAATGTCAACGAATTTTTCCAGCATCAGTCCAATGGACAAGAACGTCGTCTGGGAAGGTCCGGAGACGCCGATCAGCAGCGTCGATGCGATCATGGATCAATCCGCTTCGGCAGCGAAACAGTGGCGCGAGACACCGCTGGAACAACGGATCGAGGTCGCGCGTCGCTACCAAACGAAGCTGCAGCAAGACCGTTCGGAGATCGAAGAGCTAATCGTTCGCGAAGTCGGTAAGCTGCCCTGGGAAGCCGCCGGAGAAGTCAACGCATCGATCGCAAAAATTGACCTGACGATCCAGGCCCAACAGCAGCGGCGTTGTGAACTGCCCGGCGATTCAGCTGTTGCTGGCGATAGCCCGATCCGGCGCAGGATCGTCTATCGTCCGCTGGGGGTCACCCTTGTCCTAGGCCCCTTCAATTTCCCTCTGCACCTGCCGGGCGGACAGATCATTCCAGCTTTGCTGGCGGGTAACACGGTCGTATTCAAACCGAGTGAACAAGCGACCGCCGTTGGACTTTGGATGTTGGATGCGTGGCGTTCCGCCGGATTGCCCAAAGACGTTCTACTACCAATTTTGGGCGGCCCTGCCGTGGCGACGCGCGCCATCGATTCGGATCAGACAGCTGCGGTATTGCTAACCGGCAGCCGCTCGGCTGGCCGTGCGATCCATCGCCAACTAGCGGGCCGCCCCGATGTGCTGCTGGCTTTGGAATTGGGCGGCAACAATCCAATCGTGATCAATGCGGATGTCGCCGATGAAACGGTCGCCGCCATTGTGTCCGGATCAGCATTTCTCACCGCAGGCCAACGATGCACGTGTGCCAGAAGAGCGATCTTTGTCGAATCGACTGAGACAGCTGCCCAAATCGATTGCCTGATCGAGAAAACACGAAATCTGCGTGTCGGTATGCCTGGCGATTCACCTCCGCCCCACATCGGTCCCATGATCTCGGATCATGCCGCAGAAAGCCTGAAAACCACCTATGAAAACCTGCTTCGTCTTGGTTGTCGTCCCCTGATTCCGATGACAGCCGATGCCCGATCCGCCAATCTGGTGCGACCCACCATTGTCGATGCATCGGAATTGAACGCGGAAGCATTGACTCAGCTTGGCCAATTGGAATGGTTTGGTCCCTTATTGGTCATGCAAACCGTTCCCGGATTCGAAACGGCGTTGGAATCGGCGGCCAACACGCCCTATGGTTTGGCCGCCGCATTGCTGGGAGGCGATCAGCAGATGTTCGATCGATTTGTAGCCAAAGTCGGTGCGGGCGTCGTGAACTGGAACGGAACGACCACTGGCGCCGCCGGAACGCTTCCCTTTGGCGGGCTGGGCGACAGCGGCAACCATCGGCCCGCAGGCTTCTTTGCGATCGACTTTTGCAATGATCCGGTGGCGATTTTGGAACGTTCTAGCTCACCGACCGACGATCCCTGGAGTGCTGTGAAATGAACTTTGTTGAACTGCAGATCGATCGCTTGGTTGGACCAACCCATCATTTCGGTGGACTTGGTGTCGGCAATTTGGCATCCCAGGCATCGGCCGGACTTTTATCCAATCCCGCCGCGGCGGCGATCCAAGGGCTGAACAAGATGCGTCTGATTGCCCGTCAGGGAATACCGCAGCTGATTCTGCCGCCGCAACGAAGACCCGATTTCGACTTCTTGAAAGCGGTTGGTTTCGTGGGATCCGATCAGGACATTTCCGAGCAGGCTTTCCATCTGGACCCGGCGCTCTTAGCTGCCGCGTCCAGTTGTTCGGCAATGTGGACCGCGAACGCCGCCACGGTGACACCTGGCATTGATAGTGGTCGCGACAAAACGAATCTGACCATTGCAAACTTGAACGCAAGTCTCCATCGCGCGATCGAACCCGGCCAAACAGAACGTGAAATTCGACGCATGCTTTCCGCCGTCTGCGAGATTCACTCGCCGTTGCCTGGCGGCACGGCGATGCGCGATGAAGGCGCCGCAAATCACATGCGATTTGGTATCAAACAAGACAAACCGGGAATCAATCTTTTCGTTTATGGAGACGGCAATCCAGCCCCAAAACTTAACTGGCCCCGCCAATCAAGAGCAGCCAGCCAAGCGGTCGCCAGACTGCATGGCCTGCCAGTGGAGAACACGTTTTTTTTGAAGCAACATCCATCGGCTATCGATGCAGGTGCATTTCATAACGATGTCGTCGCAATTAGCCATCATGACTTATTGATCCATCACGAACTCGCGTTTCAAGAAGATGAATCGACTTTGCAAGAATTGCAAAACCGTTTCGAAAGTCTGCAATCGATACCCCTAAGGCGAATCGAGATCACCAGCGATGAACTGTCAATCAATGACGCCGTCGCAACCTACTTGTTTAACAGCCAGATCGTTTCGACCGCGGAAGCCGAACACCCCACCATTATCTGTGCCACACAAGTGGCCGAACACGCGGGGACCAAATCGATTGTCGATCGCTGGCAGGCGATGGGAATTTTTTCGTCGGTGCAATTTGTTGATCTTAGCCAAAGCATGTCCGGTGGCGGCGGACCGGCATGTTTGCGTCTACGCGTCCCGATACCTACTGCGACGATCCCTGAGGTGGGCGGCACAGCATGGTCCGAAGCTCTGGACGGGCAATTGCGCGAATTGATTCAACGGGAGTATCCGAAGTCGCTATCGAGCGCAGACTTGACCAATGTCGAATACCAAGAACACGCGCTCGATCTGGTTCGGCAAATCCACCGAATGCTCGACCTTGAGCAAACGCCGAATGCTGAATCTTCGGCTTAGGCGGATGTATCTCCGGTGGTCCCATTTGCGGTCTCTTCATGGTTGCCGTTGACGAATCCGGCACAGACTTGGTCGTCCAACGCTCGAACACCCGTCGTCGCTCGTGGCTCAGTCGTCTGTTCATGAACGCAGCCCTGGTGGGCAGAGCGAACGCATTGAGAGAAGGGGAGGAAACTCCTCCCCCACGCACAACACCGACTCGCGGAAACTTTGGCTCACCGGCAACGCTGTCAAGATAGCAAGACTTTTCCGGCTGGAGGAAAATTTTTGCTACATTTCCGGCGCCGAGTCCACCGTAAAACTCGGGCCTGCGGTCGGCGAAGCGATCAATAACATGCTTTCCTGGAGTCCGCTCGATTCGCTTGCAGCGAGCAAGTGCAGGATCGATATCGGCCAACAGCATGACTTCGCGATCGTCTTCGCTGCTGGCAAAAACCTTCCCATCAGGGCCACAAATCGAACTCCTTCCGCAAAATCCAAAGCCGTTCTCCTCGCCAACTCGATTGGCCGCAACGAAAAACAGATGGTTCTCCATGCTTCGCGCCGCCGGTACCAGTTCCGCCGTCCGAACGGCTGCCGAGGGCCAGTTCGTTCCCAGGGCAATGATGTCAGCACCAGCAAGTCCCAATAGCCGCATTGGTTCGGGAAACGAGCAGTCATAACAGATCGCCAACCCGACATTTATCGTCACCAGCCGTGTTGCTATGTGCCGTGTGAACTTGATAGGGAAAATCACCACGATCGACGAATCGATCGACACCCAAATGCGGCAGATGAATCTTTCGATAGTGGCCGATGACACCGTCCGGGCCGATCAGGGCAGCTGCGTTGAACAGCCGATCTTGGTCGCGTTCTAGGAATCCGAGCGAGAAATTCAAACCACCGCGGGCGGCAACCTGCGCAAGATCGGTAAACAGCGGGTCATCAATTGCCCGCGCATGTTGCCAGTGCTGCTTCGCGGCTATCGTAGGCATAGCCTGTCAACATACATTCAGGCATCACGACCATTTCAGCCCCTTTGCCGGCAGCCTGATCGAGCCAATCGATCACGCGATCAATGTTGGCAGAAACGTCGGCGAAGACGACATCGGTCTGGACGCAAGCGAGCAACATTGCAAAAACCTGTCCTTATAGCATGGGAATGATTTCGATGCCGGCGACGGCGTTGCGCACGTCTTGGACCCAGTTCTTTCCAAACAACGAACCAGCAACGGAAGCCATATTATGAGCGATGGAATCTTTGATTACGACCTGTTTGTGATCGGAACGGGCCCTGGTGGTGAAGGAGCAGCAATGCAAGCCGCCAAGGGGGGCATGAAGGTTGCCGTTGCCGAAAAATATCGTCAAATCGGTGGCGGTTGTACCCATTGGGGCACGATCCCCAGTAAAGCGCTGCGACACTCGGTCACCAATACCATGCAGGTGTTGAAGAATCCGATGTTTCGCGAAATGGGCATTCACGCCACTCCGTCGTTGGAACAACTGAAGCGAGGCACCCAAGCAATCATTGGCCGCCAAGTCACGATGCGGCAATCCTTTTACGATCGCAACGGCATACCAATCTATCGTGGTCAGGCCCGCTTCGTCGATGAGCATGCGGTCTCGGTGGACGGTGACGAACCGATTCGCGCCAAGAACTTTGTCATCGCAACTGGGTCACGCCCGTTCCATCCGCCAGGGGTCGATTTTTCGCACCCACGAATTCACGACAGCGACACGATATTGGATTTGGACATCAAGCCATCATCGATGTCGATCTATGGTGCAGGCGTGATCGGCGTGGAATATGCCTCGATCTTTCGAAACTTGGGAATCAAAGTCAACCTGATCAACACACGAGACAAGCTGTTGGAATTTTTGGATGACGAGATCATCGATGCATTGTCATATCACCTTCGCGATCAAGGAGTCATCATTCGACATAACGAGGCGATGGAGCGAATCGAAGGCAGCGACGATGGAGTGGTCTTGCAACTAAAGAGTGGCAAGCAGGTCAAGACCGATGTCTTGCTTTGGGCCAACGGAAGATCGGGAAACACCAATGATTTGGGTCTTGAAAATCTAGACGTTGTCGCCAACAACCGTGGCCAAGTCCAATCGACGAACAATTCCAAACTGTTGTACCGCATATTTATGCAGTCGGCGACGTCATCGGAGTGCCCTCGCTGGCCAGTGCAGCCTATACGCAAGGGCGTGTGGCCGCGCAGCATCTGTTAGGACAAGCCGACGGGAACCTGCGCATCTACGGCATTCCGACAGGCATCTACACGATTCCCGAGATCAGCAGCGTTGGAAAAACCGAAAGCCAATTGACCGAAGAATGCGTTCCATATGAAGTTGGTCATTCGCAATTCAAGAGCTTGGCACGCGCTCAAATCACCGGGAATACGGTCGGCATGTTAAAGATTCTATTTCATCGTGAAAGTCTCGAGATCTTGGGCGTCCATTGCTTTGGAGTGAACGCATCGGAGATCGTGCACATCGGCCAGGCAATCATGAACCAGCCCGGTGAACGAAACACGCTGAATTACTTCATCGAAACGACTTTCAACTATCCAACGATGGCCGAAGCCTACCGCGTCGCCGCGTTGAATGGGATCAACCGACTGTTTTGACTTTTGGTAACGTTTGCTCTGTCATGACGATGAGTCAGGAATCACCGCCAGCAGTTTTAGCATCGTTTCAGCATCCGTGCATCGACAGCATCACGACGGAAAGGACGACGCGTTTGTTCTAGGGTGCGATCGTAGACAAAACGTCGTACCAAATTCGGTAACACTTTTAGACCAAACCCTCTGTTCCTCCAGTGGGTGCTTGGACTCGTTCACGCGTCGGCCAGACGTTCAACCACGGCACAGCCGCATGAATCGCTCCAGACATTGACACTGGTACGCGCCATATCCAGCACGCGGTCGACCGCCAAAATCACTCCCTGCATTTCGATCGGCAATCCGACCGCTTGCAGGATGATCACCATCATCACCAGGCCAGCATGCGGGATTCCCGCGGCGCCGACGCTGGCCAACAGCGCCGTGATGGCGACGATGATCTGCTGAGAAAACGGAAGATTCTGCCCGAAATGCAATTGCGCGATGAACAGTACCGCGACCGCTTCGTACAGCGCCGTCCATCCATATTGACGGTCGCTCCCAACGGCAAAACAAACGAACCTGTCTTGTTGCTGATCCCGGCCCGCTGTTCGACGTTGGACATGGTCAGCGGCAGCGTTCCGTTGCTGCTGGCGCTGCTGAACGCCGTCAACAGCGCCGGCGACATCGCTTTGGCAAACGCCAGCGGACTGCGCTTGGCGACAAACTTCAAAATCAGCGGCAGCGTGATCAATGCATGGACGGCCAATGCAAAACTAACCGCCAATCACATACCATCCCAAGCGTTACGAAAATTTCCGGTCCTTGGGTCGCCGTGACCGAGGCGATCAAAAACAACACGCCGATGGGAGCCAGCCGAATGATCGCGGCTGGTCATCGCCATCATCACTTCGAATCCGGCAGTTGCTGCTCCCTTGATTCGTTCCAACGTCTCCCGCCAACGGCCAAGGTAAACAGACCGAAAGCGATCGTGAACGCGATGATCGACAGGAAATTCGGTTCCGTCAAAGCAGCCAATGGATTGGCGGGAATCATCGCTTCCAGCTGATCGAACAACACTTCGCCCAAGCGGTTTTGCTTCGGTGATCTGGACTTCACCCGATCGCGCCAGCTTCAATGTTGGATAGTCCGGGACGAATCAGATTGACAGCTAGCAGTCCGGTTGTGATTGCCAGAAAACTGGTCGCCAGGTAGTACAAAATCGTGTTCCGAAACATCCGGCCAACGCCTTCGCCTTCACCTAGCCCCAGAATTCCGGTCAGCAACGAAGCCATGATCAACGGGACCGCAACCATCTGCAACATCCGCAAGAACAGCCCGCCGATGCGTTTGAACCACGCCCCCATACGCTTGGCAAAACTTTGACCGTGCTGGATATACAGAGCTGCGACCGCAGCATCGGCATTTCGCAAATCATTCAACGTGCGAAAGTCTCCAGCTTTGCCGACGGGATCGATCACGAATTTTTCACGAGTCGTGTCGTCCCGCAACAGATCTGATCTCTGTTCGGCTGGCCGTATCGCTGATCGAAATCGACTCGATTCCAGCCGGTAAGTCTTGATCGACGAATGCAGTCTTTTCCGACGCTACCATGTTCAACACGACGCCGATCAACGATACCAACGACCATGCCGATCAAGATTTGCCAATGCAGGGCTAAGCGAAACATGAGCGACTCGGTTTACTCGATTTCATCGGTTGCCAAAACGTAGGCGGTTGCGTGCGTTCGACAGGCACTCAATGCAACATGTATCCTGACGATACCAATTTCTTCCGCGTAAGTTGCCGCGGCGCCGTTCAAAAGGATCGCTGGACCGTCATCCGTATCGATGACTTCCATGTCCGTCCAACGAACGCCTTGGTCACGACATCGAAGTGCTCGCATCACCGCTTCTTTTGCGGCCCAGCGTTTGGCGAACCGCTGCGGCGCGTTGGCGGTTCCGAAGCAGTACTCGATCTCGTTCGGCGTATAAACTCGTTCCAAAAACTGTTCACCATGCGTCTCGATCATTTTCGAGATTCGCACGCATTCGATGATTTCTGTTCCGATGCCAAGAATCGCCATGACATCATCGTAACCCACACGCCGCCTGTGTGCGCGCAAGGACTGCGCCTGCAACTTCGCGTGCGCGTTCTGCTCCGGCACCCAATGTTTCCCGTACGTAATCTAAGTTGGCTTCCAGATCAGTACGTTTGGCTCGTGCATCAGCGAAATAGGTCTCGCTCGCTTCGGCGACCGCCTTCTTCACTTCGCCATACCCGAAACCGCCACGACGATACATCGCCGCCATTTCCTCGATTTGAGTCTGGCTGGCGAACAGTCGATAGAGTTGAAACAAGTGGTCGTCGTCGGGTTCCTTGGCATCTTCCATGGGCCGGCTGTCGGTCGTGATCCGCATGATTTGCTTGCGAATCTTTTTCACGTCACCGAACAACGGCAGCGTGTTGTCATAACTCTTGCTCATCTTTTGGCCGTCGGTGCCGGGAACTTTGGCACCGTGGTCCAATGTCTTGGCTTTGGGCAGAACCAGGGTTTCGCCAAACGTATGATTGAAACTCCCCGCCAAATCGCGGCAGACTTCAATGTGCTGAATTTGATCTTCGCCGACCGGAACGATCTCCGAATCGTAGGCCAAGATATCGGCAGCCATTAAAACTGGATAGGTAAATAGTCCGGCATCGGCAGGTATCCCTTTGGCTTTCTTTTCTTTGTAGGCATGGCATCGTTCGAGCAGTCCCATGGGTGTGCCCGTCATCAGCAACCAGGTCAGCTCACTGACCTCGGGAACTTGGGACTGGACGAACAGCGTGGCTTGCTGTGGATCGAGACCCAACGCTAACAAATCGAGCGCGACATCCAGCGTATTTTGCTTTAACTGGGCAGGATCACGGACAGTGGTTAGTGCGTGCAGATCAGCAATAAAGTAAAAGCCATCATTCTGTTCTTGCAGTTCGATGTATTGTCGAATCGCACCGAAGTAGTTGCCCCAATGCGGGGGACCGGTCGGTTGAATACCTGAAAGAACTCGCATAATACTTCAGCATGAGTAGGAGAATGGTGGAGGAGCAATTGTGATCAATCCTCGATCAATCGCGAAGTCCCCAACGAGCGGCGATTGGGTGCAAATCCAGACTTCGTTTATGGATTGCTCTAGCCAGCCTGGGCCACCTTGGCCGGAACAGTTTCAACGACGCCCCGAACCTGCGGCCAGAGGATCAAGGCTTCGACAAGCATCCAGGCTTCTAGCAATAGAGTCGACACGCCGATGACAATCGCTACCCAGTTTGGCTTGTCAGCGTTCAGCCACTTGGGCAGATCGGACAACATCGCCCAGGCGGGAATCGCCAGCATGAATAACATCGGAATCACGATGAACCAAACTGGTATCCCACGTCGCCAGAGGAAAAACGAAATCACCAAGAAAGCAAGTCCGGCCAGCAACTGGTTGGTCGCGCCGAACAATGGCCACAGAATCAGTCCACCGCGACCCGCAAAAGTTGTCAGCCACCAGGCGGCTGCGACTGGTCCACCGTTGACGGCCGTCTCGGGCAAGCCACTGTTGGCCGTCACGTAGTCGGCCGGAACCCGGCCCGACATCGCTTCACCAAAAGAAACGGGCGTATCGGGTGCCGGTAAAGCCGCAATAAAAAAGCCCAGGATGACCGCAAGAATCGTAGCTCCATGCTTGTTCGTTAGCCAAACCAGGGGATTGAGCGATACTTCGCCCTGCTGACGGTCACCGACAAAAGTTGTCGCCAGCTCTTGGATAACATATCGCTGCAATCGGCACGCAGTATCGAGTGTTGTGCCGGCAAAGGAAGCAACCAACACTCCCATGATCGCGATCGCGACCGAGGATGGAATCGACATTGCGACCAAAAAATTCGCGGCACCATCAACAAAGGCGCCGACTTTCGCGCCCAACCCATTGGCGCTATTCCAGGTTTCATAGCGGGCTTCGTAAGCAGCCGTGCCGGTAACGATCTCTCCCGTCGCCAAATTGGTCGCTCCCAATCCCAGACCCGCCACACAAGCTAAGATCACAATCGTCGCCAAAAAACCCTCGGTCAACATTGATCCGTAACCGATCAGTTGAGCGTCCGATTCGCATTTGATCTGTTTGCTGGACGTACCCGACGAAACCAGACAATGAAATCCGCTGCACGCACCGCAAGCGATCGTGATGAACAAGAATGGAATCACGGCCGGGGCACCGACCGGATTCGCACGAATCATCGGCGCCGAAATCTCCAGCGGAATTCGACTCGCTCCGTCAACAATCGGCGCGCCACCGATCAGCCCGGCAACGATCAGTCCGACAACCACTAATCCCAACGCCGTGATCAGCTGCAATGAATTGATGTAGTCGCGGGGTTGCAGCAGCGTCCAAACCGGTAGCACCGATGCAACATACGAATAGGACAGCAATAAGAAGACCCACGTAATCGTGGACCACCCAGCCATCGTTTGATTCAAATCACCCAACAATCCGGCGTTGCCGAAGACGAGTGTCAAATACATCGTCGCCAACGCGATCAGTGATGGGATCAGCAGATTCACATGCTTTCGATGCAACCATACTCCGATCACGATGGCGATTGGAATCTGGACCAAACAGGGAAAAATCGATGCGGGATACTGCTTGAAGACGGCCGCGATCACCAGTCCAAAAATTGCCAAGACAATCGTCAGAGCCATGAACAAGATCAGCAGAAACATCAACCGGACACGCCGATTCAACACTCGGCCGGCGACATCGCCAACGGTCTGACCTTGGCTGCGCATCGACACAACCAGCGCTCCGAAATCATGAACCGCGCCAATCAAGGATCGAACCAAGCAACACCCAGATCAGCGCCGGCAACCAACCCCACATCACGGCGATTGCCGGGCCCACGATCGGCCCGGTGCCGGCAATCGATGTGAAATGGTGACCAAAGACGATCGATTTGTCAGTCGGCACGTAATCGCGATCGTCATTCAGTTCGATGCTGGGAACCGTGGCAGCCGGGTCCAGCCGAAAGATCTTGCGTGCCAGCCAACGGCCATAGGTGTGATACGCAATCAAATAGGCGACCATCGCACCAACGGCAATCAACAATGTTTCCATCAGTATTCTCTAACATGAAATCGGCCGACGGATCATCGGGGCACCCCGGTGATCAAGCTGACCATCACCCCTATACTAACGCCATTCCATCATCAGTAGCAGGAGCAGGACGAAGTGTCGGACAGCATTGAAAAGACAATCATCATCGGAAGTGGACCAGCCGGATGGTCGGCAGCGATCTATGCGGCCCGAGCGAACCTGAAACCGGTCGTCTACGAGGGGACCTTCAAGCCTGAAATGATCCCGCTGGGCCAGCTTGGCGTTTACCACCGAAGTCGAAAATTTTGCCGGATTTCCCGCCGGAAACATTCGCGCTTTTGTCGAATCGGCTGTCGACCAAAGATCGCCACTACAACTTACCGCCCGCTCCGGACGGGCACGAAAAAGATGGCGAACCCCATTACGCCGTCCAAGGCACCGAGTTGATGGAGCTGATGAAACAGCAGGCGTTGAATTTTGGCACCCGCGTCGTCGGCGATGACATTCGAGAGCGTCCAATTCAGCGCCGGCGGCATTCCACACCCTGCAGCCCGGCAGTGGCGAACCCGTGCAAGCTCGCACGGTGATCATTGCCACCGGTGCCCGTGCGAATTACCTGGGCCTGGAAAGCGAAGAAGAATACAAGAACAAAGGCGTCAGCGCTTGTGCGGTCTGCGATGGTGCCCTGCCGATCTATCGGCGGAAACCGCTGGCCGTTGTCGGCGCTGGCGATTCAGCGGTGGAAGAGGCAACTTATCTCGCCAACTTGGATGAAGCGGCCACGATCTACATGATCGTTCGCCGTGACGAAATGCGTGCTTCGAAAGTGATGCAGGACCGGGCGTTGAACCACCCCAAGATTGAGGTGCTTTGGAACCATGTCGTCAGCGAAGTCCGTGGCGACGGGAAATTGGTCAACGAGCTGCAGCTGCAAGCACCGTGGACCCGTCATCAACGCGTGAACTGGAAGTTGGCGGCATGTTTGTCGCCATCGGTCACACACCCAACACGTCGTTTTTGGATGGAGCGGTGGAAATGAACAGAGAGCGGATATATCCAGTGGACCAAACCGTTTCGAACCAACACCAGCGTCGAAGGTGTGTTCGCGGCCGGCGATGTTGCCGACGACTATTACCGGCAAGCAATCACGTCAGCTGGAACCGGCTGTATGGCAGCACTCGACGCCGAACGCTACTTGGTTGATTTGGAGAGTTGACGCGAATCGCTCGAGCAATGTAGCTGCGCTCGCCAGAGCGTGGTCCCCCATCCAAGTGTACAAGCCCTCCGTCTGGCGACGGTAGTTGCAAACCAACCTTTCCAGGCAAGCTCCGATGAATGATTCTGAAACGTCGTCGACTGTCAGCGACAAAGTCCAAGCCGATCGCGATCTGCTGCAACGAGCGCAGGCGGATGGCAAAGTCTTGGGCGCTTATATCCGACTGTCCGGTCCCGGCTGGCTGCAAAGCGCCATCACGTTGGGTGGCGGATCGCTGGCCGGCGCTTTGTTCTTGGGGTGCTGGGCGGGACCAGCATGCTGTGGCTGCAACTGGTCGCGATCGTCTTGGGCGTCGTGATGCTTTCGGCGATCAGCTATGTCACCCTGTTCGACCGGACGGCGTCCGTTCGAGGCGATCAACACCGAAATCAATCCGGCACTCGGTTGGGGCTGGTTGATCGCGACCAGCCTGGCCAACATGATTTGGTGCATGCCACAGTTCAGCCTGGCCTACGACGCGTTGGACAAGAATCTGTTTGCGATCGGATCCGGCAACGGGGGCCTGGGCGACGCGACATCGACCAAGCTGACCGTCACGGCGATCCTGTTTGTTGCGGCGGCCGCTATCGTGCTGCTGAACATTCGACAAGGCAAAGCAGCGAAACTGTTTGACATTGTCTTGAAAGCACTGATCGGGATGATCGTGATCTGCTTTCTTTGGTGTCGTCGCATTGATGGCGATCAAAGGAGAATTGAACTTTGGCGAAATCTTTGCCGGCTTGATGCCTAAGTCTGATCAATGGAACGAACCGTCAGGGCGACTGCAGGAGCTAGCAGCCAGTCTTCCCGACAGATGCGCGCACAGTTCTGGTCCGACAAACTGGTCGAAAGCCAACGCAGCGTGATGATTGCGGCTGCTGCCACGGCCGTCGGTATCAATATGACGTTTCTGCTACCCTATTCGATGCTCAGTCGTGGATGGGACAAACCGTTTCGCGGTTTGGCCCGATTCGACCTGTGCGACTGGAATGGCAATCCCTTACGTGCTGGTTACCAGTTGTGTTGTGATTGCGGCGGCCGCATCCTTTCATGCTCGCATCGATGACAAGCTAAAGAGTACGACCTGGCCGTCATGCAGCAGAGTCCGATGTTTGAATCGGTCAAAGAGCTCTCTGATTGCACGCGTTGATGAATCTCTTGGCGATCGAGCCGAGACAACCGACGAACAGACGAAACTTGGAAATGGTCGCCAAGCTTAGCGTCGCAGATAAAACGCTGGCATCGGCGCTGGTCAAACGCAACGCCTTTCAACTTGTCCGAAACCCTTGTGCCTTTGCTCGGCCCAACGCTGTCCAATCTCGTCTTCGGCTTGGGCGTGTTTGGGATGGGATTTTCAACGATCATCATCTTGATGCTGATCAACGGGTATGTCTTTCGCGAAATGATGAATCAACCCGATGGTACGGCTCCGTTCGTCATCGGGCGTCCTGGTCGCAGGGCTATCCGGTGCCAGTTGGGTCTACTTGTGGTCCGGTGGCGCGAGCGAAATTCTGGCTGCCGATCATCGCGTCCAGTTTCGGAATGATGTTATTGCCGATCGCCTACATCACGTTCTTTCTGATGATGAACAGCAAACGGATTCTGGGTGACGAAAAACCGACAGGTATCAGTATGACTAGCCTGGAACGTACTGATGCTGGTCGCAGTCGTCGGTGCGACCGATTGCCGCCAAAGCGGCAATTGAAGGGCAAATGTCAAAATCCCCGGCTGCTGCGGCCGTGATCATTGGAGTGTTGGTCGTGTACGGAATCCTGATTGCGATCGGTTTCGTTTACAAAGCTAATCAACGGGCAAATCAACAGAGCAAATGCATGAGCAATTGGATTAGCGTTTCGGCAGCCCGCGAGGAAGCAGCGATTGGCCCCGATGTGGAAGTCCGCGGCTGGGTTCGGACCCGCCGCGACAGCAAAGGCGGATTCAGCTTCATCGAAGTCAACGATGGCAGTTGTTTTGGCAATCTGCAGATCGTCGCGCTCTGGAGATTGTCAAACTACGCCGACGAAGTGCAAAAGCTGACGGCCGGATGCAGTGTCGTCGTACCATGGCGAGCTGCAAAGAGTCACCCGCCAAAGGTCAGGCAACGGAGCTGCATGCCAACGAAGTTCGCGTGCTGGGCTGGGCCGATCCGGAAACTTATCCGCTACAAAAGAAACGACATTCGTTCGAGAAACTGCGCGAGTGGGCTCATCTTGCGTCCTCGCACCAATACCTTCGGTGCCGTTGCCCGGGTCCGCAACCAGATCTGCCAGTCGATCCACCAGTTCTTTCACGAGTACTGGTTTCTTCTACATCAACACGCCGATCATCACGGCCAGCGACTGCGAAGGTGCCGGGGAGATGTTTCGCGTCACCGCGTTGGACTTGGAGATGCTGGCCAAGAAGGGTGGGCCGGTCAACTACTCATACGACTTCTTTGACAAACCGGCGTTCCTGACCGTTAGCGGACAACTGGAAGCCGAAACGTACGCCACTGCTCTGGGACGCGTTTACACGTTTGGACCAACCTTTCGTGCAGAAAATAGCAACACCAGTCGCCATCTGGCTGAATTTTGGATGGTCGAGCCAGAAGCCGCGTTTTTTGATCTGCGCGACAACATGTCGTTGGCCGAAGATTTCCTGAAACGGGTCTTCAGCGATTGTCTGAATCACTGCGACGAAGACATGCAGTTTTTTGACGAGCGGATCGAAAAAGGTAAGATCGATCAACTGCAAGGCTGTGATCGAGAAGCCGTTCGAGCACATGACCTATACCGAAGCCATCGATGTTCTGACCGTCGTGCGACGAGAAGTTCGAGTATCCGGTGTCCTGGGGAACCGATCTGCAGGCCGAACATGAGCGGTATCTGACCGAAAAGCATGTCAATGGCCCGCTGATCTTGACCGACTATCCCTCGACCATCAAACCGTTCTACATGCGAGTCAGTGACGACGGAAAAACGGTCGCGGCGATGGATGTGCTGGTCCCCGGTGTGGGCGAAATCATCGGCGGAAGCCAGCGTGAAGAACGGCTGGATGTTCTGCAGTCGCGAATGAGCCGAAGCCGGCATTGGACGAGCAAGATTATTGGTGGTACATCGATTTGCGAAAGTTCGGCACCGTTCCGCATGCCGGCTTTGGCTTGGGGCTTGAGCGGGCTGTGCAATATGCAACCGGCATGGCCAACATCCGCGACGTGATTCCGTTCCCGCGGACGCCAGGCAACGCAGAATTCTGATGCCCGTGAACAGCTGATTCCTTCTGTCTCACTAGACTTCCAGCGATGACGGGCAAAGGGCGTCTGGCTCCATCGCCGACCGGTGCACAGCATCTTGGCAATGCGCGCACCTATCTGTTGGCCTACTGGTCGGCGCGAGAACGGGTGCGCAAGCTGGTGTTGCGGATCGAGGATGTCGATTCGCCTCGCGTCAAACCGTGGGCCACTCAGCAGGCGATCGACGATCTGAGTTGGCTGGGAATCGATTGGGATGAAGGACCGTATTCATCCAAACCGAGCGGATGGACTGTATCGCGATGCTCTGGATCGGCTGATCGCGGCAAATCGAGTCTTCCCATGCACCTGCACGCGGAAAGGATCATTCAGGAAGCCGGTTCCGCGCCCGCATTTCGAGCATGAAGGACCGATCTATCCAGGGACCTTGCTCGGGTTGGCAAGTCAGGCGATATGGTGCCGGAGGCAGGAACCTATTGTTGGCGATTTCGCGCCGGTTCTGAATTGATCGAGTTCGACGATCTTGTCATGGGTCCGCAGTCGTGCGTGCCCAGCGGAGCGTTGGGTGCATTTCCGATCACTCAAAAAACGGCGAGCCGTCTTATCAGCTTGCCGTCGTCGTGGATGATGGGGCGATGGGAATAGGACCGAAGTCGTGCGAGGCAACGACTTGGTGGCCAGCACGTTCCGACAGATCGAGTTGTATCGGGCTTTGAACTTGCCAGCGCCAATCTACGCGCATGTGCCGCTGGTGCTGTGGGAACGGACGGACGGCGATTGGCAAAACGTCACGGCGATACGCGGCTGAGTCACTATCGCGAGCAAGGTATCCCGGCAGGTCAAATCGTCACCTGGGCGGCCCGCAGCTCGGGATGATCGACCAGAGCGAGTCCGTCGAGTCAGCAGAGGACGTTACCGAGCGATTTGACTGGCAGCGACTAAATCGTAACGATGTGATCGTTGACACCGACAATTTGGCTAGCCACGAGAAGGTCAGCGAACGTTCCCGCACGTCCACGTTCCGTCAACCCATCGCCATGTGTTGTCAGTTGGCGATTTATCCTGCAGCAACTTTGGCAATCGGTCGGGACGCACGTTGTCGTAGCTCGTCAGTTTCGCGAATCGCAACAGCGATGCAGGAATCCCGACTGCGGTAAATCCGGGATGCCCGGTCGCTGGGTACGGCCCACCGTGGTTCATCGCGGCACTGACGGCAACACCTGTCGGCATCTTGTCGTTCAGCAGTCGCCCCACTTTTGGTGATAATTCAAATGCGACTTGGTTGTAATCTGTTTCTTCACTGCCATCGGTTGCACTGTAGATGCACCCGGTCAGATTGCCTTCCAAGCTTTGAATCACATCGCACAATTGAGCGATGTCATCGGCGACGACCAACAAGGATGCGTTGCCAAACGCTTCGGTTTGGAATCCTTCGGGATTGCCCAAGAACGATGAAGCACTCGCTTTTAGCAGTGTATTGGGTTGGGCGCAACGTCCGACCTCCGGTTCGCCACCGCCGGTTAGCAATTCGGCGCCAAACTCTTTCAGCTTTCGGATGCTTGACGACAGACTCACATTCACGGCGGGTGAAAGCAGTGTCCCAGCCGGTGTCGACTCAAATGTGCCTTGACCGCCGCGATAAAGCCATCGGTCGCCGAACCATTGACCAACAGAACAACGCCAGGGTTGGTACAGAACTGGCCGGTCCCCATCAGGACACTGGTGACAAATTCGTCAACGATTTGATCGGCTCGATCGGCCAGTGCGCCAGGGGTGATCACCACCGGATTGACGCTGGACAATTCGAGATAGATTGGCGTGCCGACTCGATCTGCGGCCGCCTTCAATTGCAGACCTGCCGACCGGCTTCCGGTATACCCGGTGGCCCCCAGTCGGGGATCGGCCACCAATCGTTCTCCGTCAGCATGGCTGGTTCGGTAAATCAACTGGACCGTAGCCGATGGGAGCTCCGCTTGCTGTATTGCTTCGAAGGCAAGTTCGGCAAACAATCGTGTTGTATCGGGATGCGAACTGTTGGCCTTGCCGATGACCGGATTGCCAGCCGCGATCGCAGCGGCAAAGTCACCGCCCGAGACACTCCCGAACGCGAACGGAAAATTGTTGGGCCCGAAAACACAGACCGGACCGATCGACTCGTAGCAAGATCGGATTCCCAGGGCCGTATCAATCGTTGGTAACGCCCAGCTGCCAGCGATACAAGCAGCAGCGGCCGCTCTTAGCTGATTGCTTGTTCGCGGAAGTTCGACATCGGCAAGCCGCGGCGACTTTGCCAATCCTGATTCTGCAAACGCGGTGTTGACGAGCTGTTCTTTTGCGGATTCGATTCGATTCGCAAAGTCTGCTAGGAATTGAGCGATCTGTTCTCGTGGCAGTTCTCGCAATAGACGTGCGGCTGCGACTGCGGCATCCAGTGCAGCGTCACAGTCTTTCCACGAGCTAACCGGAAACTCTGACGGTAAAGATTTGTTCTTGTTTGGATCGGTTGCCTGGAATGTTGATGAATGATCAGCTTCACGCCAGTGGCCGGCGATCAAGACACGTTGTGGCGATGTTGCGATAGACATTATTTGGTTTCACGGGTGGTGTGGCTAGGCTTATCAGAGCGTGGGTCGAAATTCGTAACGCAATTCGAACGTCGTCTGGCGACAATAGCGAAGACAATCAATCTACGATTGAAGAGGGGATTGGACGATTGGATTGGAAAGTGTTCCGACGCCATCGATCGTAATGTGAACGACGTCTCCGGGCAGTAGGCTAAAGTCGTTCCCGGGAACGATGCCGGTGCCGGTCATCAGGAAAGCACCGCCGGGAAAACTATTGTCTCGACCCAACCAACCTACCAAATCTTCAAAGGACCGTGCCATTTGGGCCGCGGAAGTCTGCTGGTCAAAGATGACTGAATCGCCGCGCTCAATTTTCATATCAATGGCGATTTGATCGACGGGCGGAAGCGAATCGAACAGCGTGATCCAAGGTCCTAGACCGGCACATTCGTTGTAGCACTTGGCCTGTGGCAGGTAGAGCGGATTTTCGCCTTCGATATCTCGCGAGCTCATATCATTGCCGACCGTCAGTCCAACGATTCGCAAATCGGAGGTCAGCACCAAAGTGACCTCGGGCTCGGGCACGTTCCAAGTTGCGTCATGACGAATCCTGAGCGGTTGGCCATGCCCTCGGACACGATGCGGAGTCGCTTTGAAAAAGAGTTCTGGGCGGTCCGCCTGGTAGACCCTGTCGTAGCAAGATGCTGCCGCTTCCGACTCTTCCATGCGGGCCGCTTGGCTGCGTTTGTAGGTTACCCCAGCGGCCCAAACTTCTTGGCTGTCGATAGGGGGTAGCCACCGGATCGAATCGTCGATCGCGATCGCAGCGTCAACTGGTACGGAGGCGATCTTGGCGATCGAATCATCGCCGGCGATCAGACCAGCAAGCGTTTGATTTGATTCCAACTTCAGTGACAACAACTGGTCGCCTTCCACACGCGCGACACGCGTGTTTCCATCAGCATCGATGTGCTTCGCTAATTTCAGTGTCGGACTCACTTGACTAGTCATCGCTGAAAACGAATCTCGCCACCGACAATCGAATGCGACACCAAACCGTGCAGGGTGTGACCCGCCAGCGGACTACTAACACAATGCGATCGAAATTTGGTTCCATCGACAATCCATTCGCTGGCGGGATCGATCACGATCAGGTCGGCGACCGATCCAATCATCAGCGTACCACCTTGAACGCCAGCGATCTTTGCCGGTGTCGTGGACAAACGGTCAATCGCAGTTGACCAGTCAATGATTTTCTCGCGAATCATGAATGTATTGACCGTTGATAAAGTCGTTTCCAGAGTGGCGGCACCGAAGGGCGTTTGATCCAGATCATTCATCATCTTTTCGCGACTGCGCGGCATGTGACCACTTTGAATCGCGTCAATCGTGCCATCGGCGACTGCACCGCGAAGCGTTTCCACGTGCCGTGGGCTACGCAACGGTGGATGGACTTTGAACCGCGAATCAAAGGATCGCAACTCTTGATCGGACAGGCACAGATTGTGGGGGCAAACGGACGCAGTTACCGAGATGCCACGGGACTTGACTCGGCGAATCATGTCGACAGCTCCCATGGTGCTGACCGGACCGACGTGCAAACGCCCCCCGGTTGCCTCGGCCAAGCGAACATCGCGAGCCACCGCCAAGTCCTCCGCTTCGGTAGGTAGTCCTTTCAAGCCAAGGACCAGCGAAACCTGACCCTCATGCATCACGCCACCCTGCGACAACTCAGGAACGCCAGGACGATCAATGATTGGCTTGTTGAACATCCGCGCGTATTCGAGGGCTCGTTTTAGCAGCGCGTTGTTGGGGATCGCGCGCGGCGCGTCACTGAACGCTACCGCACCCGCTTCGTGCAACAAGCCCAATTCGGCCATTTGATCGCCCTCACGCTGTTTACTCAGGCACGCGATCACGTGAATGCGAGCTCCCCTCGCTTTGGCAGCCTTTTGGCGAACAAATTCAACGGCTCCGGGCGAATCGATGCAAGGATCAGTGCTGGAGCAACAAAGCACCGAGGTGAACCCACCGGCCAGCGCCGCTGGCAGGCCGATTCAATGGTCTCATCTTCCTCATTGCCCGGTTCACGCAACTCCGCCCCCAAGTCAATCAATCCAGGAGCGATGATCTTGCCATCGGCATCGATGCGCGGGCAATCATCCGGCAAGTCACCATCCGACGGGTCTTTCGCCGCGACGACACCCTCGACAATCAGCAAACGTGCAACACGATCGATCGCTTGGGTCGGATCGATCAAGCGTCCACCGTCGATCAGGATTGGTCGGCTCGCGTCGGTACTCATTGTGCCCCTGCCAATAACCAAAGTGCCGCCATCCGAACTGCGATTCCATTGGTGACCTGTTCCAAAATGACGCTGTGCGGTCCGTCGGCGACTTCCGGCGTGATTTCCACGCCACGATTGATTGGACCGGGTGCCATGATCATGATATCGCCTTTGGCTCGCTTCATCCGCTCGGCGTTCATTGCATACAGCGCCGCATATTCGTGCACGCTTGGAAAAGGTCGTGCTGTTTGACGCTCGAACTGAACTCGCAGCAAATTCAATACGTCACAGCGAGGCAAAATGTCGTCCAGGCTATGTGCGATTTCAAAGCCAAGTTCTTCCCAGCGGGGACTGACGAGTGTCGGTGGACCACAAATGATCACATGCGCACCCAGTTTACTGAGTCCCCAAATGTTGCTGCGCGCAGTCCGACTGTGGGCGATGTCGCCAACCAGCGCCACCGTCAAGCCTTCGAAGCCGCCGCGATGTTGCCGAATCGTCAACATGTCTAACAGCCCCTGGGTCGGATGGTCATGCGGACCATCGCCGGCGTTCAGGACGCTGCAACGGAGTTCGCGAGCCAGCAAGTGTGGCGTACCGGGCGTGCTGTGACGGGTAACCACCCAATCGACGCCCATCGCTTCGATCGTCTTGGCCGTGTCGACCAACGTTTCGCCTTTGGAAACGCTGCTTCCAGCACTACTGAATTCGACGGTATCGGCGCCCAGTCGCTTCGCAGCCAAAGAGAAACTATTGCGCGTTCGTGTGCTGTTTTCAAAAAACAGATTGGCACAAGTTTTGCCCGAAAGAAGCGGGACTTTCCGACGACAACCGCCGGTCAGATCTTTCAACTGCTGGGCCGTGTCCAACAGAATGGTGATTTCGTCCGCTGAAAGACTCTCCAGGTCAAGCAAATGACGCAGCTTCCAGTTTGACGGATAGGTCAGTTCGGCAACTGCGTCAGTCATCGACACGGGGACAAGCGTGTGGAATGGATGTCCCGGCTAGGATTGCGACCGGGATTCTGTCGCCACACACTATTCGATTGAGACGAATTCGGCGACCACCCAGACAATCGATTTTGTGAAAAAGGATTTTAGCTCAGGAATCTTCTTGCTGCCGCGAACCTTTGAACCGCAGCCCCATGCCCACCAACGCTGACCACGCCAAGATCCAGCACAGCCCGCCAATCGGCGTGATCATCCCAAATGCAGTCCGATTGGTCAGCACCAACAGGTACAAACTGCCGCTGAACAAAAAAATCCCTGCGATCAAGAGTCGTCCAACCCAGCGACGGACGGTCAACGAACCAACAGGAATTGCGGTGACGGCAACCAGGGCGACGGTGTGCAGCATGTGGTAACGCACGCCGGTATCAAACTGTTCCAGTCGCTTTTCGATCAGTTCTGGACTGTAATCCATCGCGACCAGTAGATCGTTTAGCCCATGCGCACTCAGAGATGCACAAATGATTCCGATGACGCCCAAAACGCCCGCAGAGACGATCGTACGTCTGGCTAATGTATCGTCAATCACGTCCGAGCAACTTGTTTACCGAAGTGATTAAACGATCCATCGTGAATGGTTTTTGAATGTAATCGCTAACGCCCAACAGCTCAGCATACGACTTGTGTCGATGCCCTTCGTTGCCGGTAATCATGATCACAGGTAACGGTTGATCGCGAACTCGGCGAAGCTTTTCCAGTACTAGAAATCCGCTGCGCTTCGGCATCATCATATCCAAAATCATTAAGTCCGGATTTTCGGTTTCGGCCAACGCCAATCCTTGGTTGCCATCGTTGGCCACAACGACCTGATGACCTTCACCTTCTAAGGCATACCGGACTGAATCAATGATTTCTCGATCGTCGTCTACAATCAAGATTGTTTTACCGGAAGACGAATTGTCAGCGGGTTGTTCGTCGGTGTTCATCGGGCGGTGTTGGTAGGAGGGAGGTTACTAGTCATTGTAGCCAATCACCAGATTCACACAGGGTGTGCTGTCCTATGTCCAGAATTTGAGGACGGCTCTGCTCGATACCGCATCCATCAGCGGTTGCGGCGTTGTACTGGTAACCGGGAAAGCCACCAGGCGAGGTCAGGTCAATTCGCAGAATAGGCGATGGGGCTGGAAGCCCAACGACTGGATGCGGCTGTCGAGGATCCGCTGACGATTTGACGCATGATCCAGTCGTCGATGTCCTTCAACACAACTGTATCCATTTCGTCGTCCCCGGGATACTGCCGCACTTCGACCTGTCCGCCAATTGCCATCGCCATACGACAGTCGGAGTTGAGCGATTCCGTGGTGAATTCCTCACGGGCCCCGCCCCATTGCCAAAGCATCGGCAAGCGTTTTTCGCGTAGCTGAACAACGTTTCGAATCGCGCCTTGTGGCATTGGACCGCCTAGTGAAACCGCCCCCGCGAATCGATCGGGTTGACGCATGGCAATCCGCAATGCCATCGTCCCACCATCGCGGTATCCCGCCAGCACAATTCGGTCAGCGTTGACGGAAAACCGTTCAACTGCCTCGTCAATCGCCGTGATGACCGCATCGTGCGCAGCGCCGATTGCAGCAGTCCCCTGGTGCCAATCAAAACGATGACCGGCCGCATCAGCAGCTTTCGTCGCGCGAACACCAACGCCAATGTAGTTCCGTACGCTGATGTACGGCATCACTTGATCGAGCTGGTTTTCGTTGAACCCATTATTGTGCAGCCAGACAACCAGCGGGTAACCGTAGGCCGGGGTGTAATGCAGCGGCAGAAAGAAAGCATGACCAGCCGCGACTTCAGAAAAGGACGTTGCCTGCGTCGGATCGCTTTGCGGTGGAGTCCACGATACCGAGTTCGGAAAACGACCCATGGCTAACCCTAAAATGCAGTGCGTATCTGTAAAGGTGGAGCACTGTGATCCGATCAGCGCGGCACCTTGAAAAGCCTAAGGCCAGCAAGGGATGGGTGTCAACGCTGATGGAGCTTGGTGACTTGAAAAACTTCTGGTTAGGAAATTTTCACAAGTTTTAGTGACTAAATGCTTGACAACTTTTCTTGCGATCAAGCTGATAGCAATTGATCCATTGTGGCGACCAATTCCTTGACAGCATCGACGCTGTTCTGGAAGTCGGAAACTTCTTGTTTCGTCAAATCGAGTTCGATAATCTTTTCCACGCCGCCACTGCCCATTACAACGGGGACGCCCACGTAGTATCCGCCGACGCCGTATTCTTTGTTACACATCGCAGCGACGGGGATAACCCGCTTTTTGTCCCGCACGACGGCCTCGACCATCTGGCGCAAGCGGCGGCCGGAGCATAGTAAGCGCTACCGGTTTTCAACAATGAAACGATTTCGGCGCCCCCTTTACGTGTGCGATCGACGATTTCTTCTAGTCGAGCCGAATCGATCAACTGAGTCACCGGAATTCCGCCAACACTAGTGCAACTTGGGATTGGAACCATCGTGTCACCGTGGCCACCCATCAACAAAGCGCTGATGTCTTCAACGCTAACACCCAGTTCCATCGCCAAAAACGTGCGATAGCGAGCCGTATCCAACACGCCTGCCTGACCGCACACGCGGGCCGGGTCAAAACCTGTCACCTTTGCCATCTGTTGAACCATCGCATCGAGCGGATTGCTAACAACGATCACGACTGCATTCGGACTGGTCGTCTTAATCTGTTCGCCCACGCTGGTCACAATTTTGGCGTTGGTGGCCAACAAATCGTCACGACTCATCCCGGGTTTCCGGGGAATTCCAGCAGTCACGACGATCACATCGCTGTTAGCCGCATCGTCATAGCTATGGGTGCCGGTGATGTTCGAATCGAAACCCATGATTGGTGACGATTGCATCAGGTCGAGCGCTTTGCCGCGAGGCATGTCTTCCGTTTGCGGGATATCTAACAATACAATGTCGCCCAGTTCAGCAGCCGCACACCAATGTGCACAGGTCGCTCCCACGTTTCCGGCTCCGATGATCGTAATTTTGGCGCGACGCATAGCTCAATCTTCTTGGTTCGTGTGAAATTGAAAACAAATATTGACAGGATCAATTGCCCGATATCCTGCCTGATCGCGCGGGATAATCAAGTGGAGCTGGAGGGAAAATCGACCCTCTGCGACTCCCGCTGCTGACGCTCAACACGCGCCGCACGATCAGCGGCGGCTGTTTTTCGATGCCAGAGGAAGGTGACGATGATGGCTGCGATCACGGCAACGGCGGCGATTGTTCCAATCACGCCCACACCGGGAACGTCGGTCCGAGCAGGCTCGCGATCGCTGATCGACACGGCGACCAGCAACGGGCCCAACTGGCTTCCACTGCCGTGATGATTCATGAACTCTGACTGGTAGCTCCACAGCCGATAAAAGAAGGCCTGCGCGGCGATCTTGGTGTGCAATTGAGTGACCACGGCGTCATTGCCCGATTTGGCAACGACCTGCCGCTGCAAAAACTCCGGCAACGTTGGAGTCACCATCGAAACCGGATAGCGTCCTTGGAACAGAGCTGGCTGACCGGCCGGATCGCTGGGCTCGATCTTGATGACCACGTTTCCCAAGTCTCCAACGGCGTCGACCTGATAGTAGTGATCGCTACCAATTTCGTTTTGTCGGTAGGGTTCGGTGACCGAAACCCGGGTAATCTGAACGGTTTCCAAGTCGATTTCGATCCATTGACCGCTAAGGTCCTCGGGATCCTGTAGCATGTCCACCGGTCGAACCGAAACTGGATCGGTCAAATCTTCACGATTTGATAGCGATGCCGCAGCCGCCAACATCGCGTAAAAAGCATCCCCGTCGGCGTCGACCAAGGGGCGTCGATTGCGTGTTGTCAGGCCCGCAATCAGCGAGACGTCAACTCCGGCATCACGTAACATTTGCCAACCAGCGTTTGGTACCTGCTCTGGAAACCAGCGCAATTTGGTAACCGCGATTGCCGACGGCACCAGCTGCTGGCTGCTTCGTTCAATTGCGACACCAGTCCCGGCAACTCGATCACCAGCTTCGATTTTCGGATCAACACTCAGCGTGACCACTGCAGTTTCGCGGTCATCGGCGACGACAGTCAGCAACGACAGCTGCTCAAACTCAAGAAACTCGGCAAGTTTCGCTGGCACTTCCATACTTCGAATCGACTGAACGACACCAGAAAATCGAACGGCATCGCCCAATTGTGGTTTCGCATCCGAATCGACTCGACTTTCTAAGCTTTCCGGGCTGACTTGTCGCAACCGGTAGATCAATTTGGCAAGTTCGCCGATTTGATCGTCGGCGTCAGCAGGAAAAATTGCTTCGACTCGTTCGACGTCAAAACCGCTGAGCAGGGGCAAAGCCGAATCCGCCGGCGCTGGCGCGCCGATCCAATCAGTAATGACCACAAGGCAAACTGTACGAAGGCAATGTTCCGGCGCATCAGAGATCGCTTCCTTCTTCGGATACCGCAGAGTTTGGCAGGGGGATATCGGCTAACGGCGACCCACTCCGGGACGAGCGAATTTGGCGAGTCCTGTTGGCCGTAACCGAGGTTCGCCACATGACCAGCGCAGCCAAGCCAAATCCAGAGGCCACTGACAATCCAATCAATAACCAGAGTGACGGCTTGATTTGCGTTGATCGCTGCGCGATCGGCAAGCGAGCTTCCTGGGCTAGAACGTCCGTCGTGATCAGCTTGCCAACGACCACGGGAGCCAGATCGGCACCCGCTAATGAACGATAGGCCAGACGTTTTAAGAACCGTCCGACAATGACAACATCTGGTCCGTTTTGGTCGGTTGCATCTGGTCCGACAGCAGCAACACTTGGGGGCACCGAGTCGACAATCGCAACCAGCGGACGGTCCGCGCCGTCGGCCGGTCGAATCCACAGCTGCCAATAGTGCGTGATGCCTTGGGAATTTTCCTGCGCATCGATTCGTTCACAGCGCGCGACCCGCCCGCGAGAGCGGACGACTTTGTTGCGGAAAACATCCGGTTGCTGCAGCAACGGCAGAATGCCGACGACCGGCCCAGTCGCGCTGGACAGGTTGGAGGCGTCAGCCAAAAACAGGTACAGGGCATCGAAATCTCCCGATCGCCAGACAGCCCCATCGACGACCTTGCTCGTGACCGCGGGATCCATCGCGAGCGCCACGTCGGCGGGCCGATCTGAATTGGAATCCGCTCGCGGTGTCACCAGGTCGCGTGAAGGTGTGAGAGCACCAAAAAAGGACTCATAGATTTCTGGCTGGGACGCCTTTTGCATCATCAGCAAAACAAGTCCCAGGGCGATCAACATCTGTACGACCCGTCTATAATCACCTTGTCCTCGGTGCCTATTCTGGCGGCGATAAAGGTTGTCGTCTGAGAACTGAGACGGAATTCGCATTGAATGCAGTGGTTGTATGAACGGGAGCCCCATTTTAATCTAATGTTTGGGGACAATTTGCACACCAACTCTTTTTGGAGAGCCACGTTGAGCCGTGATTCGCAACGAATACGACGGCAGGTTCCGCCAGTGCTGATTGCCTTTTCGCTTTTCTTGTTGCTGATCGCCAGCGGGACAGCCCGGACGACTGCGGGCGAACCAGCGGAAGCTTTCTTGAATCAGCTTCGCGCTGCCGGTTACTACGACATGGCAATCACGTATCTGGATCGACTCGATAGCTATCCCGGTGTCAGTCCGGATCTGACCAGCGCGGTGCTATTAGAGAAAGCGCAAACTTACATCGACGCCGCTGTTGCTGCCCGTCAAGTTGACCAGCGCAATGAACTCTTTCAGCAGGCCGAAGGCCAGCTAGACGCTTTCTTAAAAGCAGGCACGCATCCGCGGCAAAGTCAGGCGAGGTTGCAATTGGGCCGTCTGCAAATGGTCCGCGCCGCTCAGTTGCAAGGTTCTGATCCAGATCCGGAACAGACCATTGCCGCGAGAGCAGCGTACTTGGCCGCGGCGGAGACGTTCGACACGATCGTGGACTCACTGCGCGAACAGCTTAAGGAAATGCAAGGTGCGAAGATCGATCCCAAAAAGGATCCGAATCAGGCCGCCCAACGCGACCAATACCGAGGCGAATTCCTGGAAGGGATTAAGAACGCCGGCGAAGCGAGACTGCTAGCCGCCCAAACATTCGACGACCCGGCCGGAGCAGCGAAACAGATACTGGAAAAGTCACTGGAGACCTTTACCGAACTTAGTGACAAGTATGAGAGCTACGTTCAGGGAGCCAGTGCGCTGGCGTTTCGCGGTGAAGTTCAATCGGAACTCGGCATGAACGACGAAGCGTTGGATAGTTTTATCCGGATGCTGGAACAGCCCGAAGTCGATGCGTTGCGTGAGGCAAAATTTCGCGCTGTCGTTGGAATGATCGGCGTCTACCTCGCGCGGTCGCCACCAAAGTATCAGGAAGCAATCGATAGTGGCGAACCGTTATCCAAAGACATTCGACCCAACGAAAAAGTACTGCCGATCGTTCAAAAATTCAGGCTGGCCCTGGCGAAAGCATATCTGGCCAAGGCCACTGATAAAGAAAATCAAAAGCCTGTTGCAATGAAGCGCGCCGAGTCGTCCGCGCGACAACTGTTGCTCGACACCAGCAAGATGCCGGGTGCTGAAGCCGGACAAGCGAGCGAACTGTTGGCCGGGATGGGCGTCGAAGTCAAATCGGAGGCCCCGGTGATACCAACGGCCGAAGATCCGACCAGTTTCGAAGACGCGTTGCTCAAAGCCCGCCAGTTACTCGCGAGCAGCGAGGAACTCAAAAGCACCCTGGCACTGTTGGATGAACAGGGTGGACAGGATGACTCAGTCAAACAGCAAAAAGAAAACCTCGAAGCGCAACTGTTGCAGCGCGCGGAAACGCGGTGGAGATCTTGCGGATCGGATTGAGCATGATCAATGCCAAGACCGACGCCATGAGCGCAAACCAGGCACGACAGCTGCTTGCCTACTACTTGTATCAACAAAAGAATTATCGCGGTGCTTCAGCGGTGGGCGAATTCCTAGCGCGAACTGCCGCGGGAACCGAGATTGGGCTACAAGGCGGCTTGTTAGCGCTCAATTCGCTTCAGCTGCTGCTGGTTGAGGACTCGGAGAACGCTGGGCTAGCACAGCAGTTGGAGGATCTGGGGAATTTCCTGACCGGGACGTGGCCGGACAACCCAAAAGCAGCCGCAGCGCAAAGTACGATGCTGAAACTGGCGTTGAAAGCTGGTCGCTATGATGAAGCCAATGCGCTGATCGAAAATATGCCCGATGGACCTGAGAAACTCTCCTCGCTTCGCCTGATGGGAAGGATTCTGTGGAACGATTCGATTCGGTATCGCAGAGACGATAAAGAGCCTGAAGCAAAACAAGCCAGCGAGGCTGCTGAGAAAGCACTGCGAGCGGGTCTGAAAGGAACCGACGGAAAACTCACGGGTCCCGAACTGATGAAATCTTCGCTGGCGTTGGTAAAGGTTTACTTGCAACGAAATGACGTCGCCAACGCTGCCGCTACGCTGGACAATGAAACCTACGGACCATTGGCACAGCTGGAAAAACAGGGGATGCCCGACAAGTCATTCGCCAGCGATCTGTATGGCACCGAACTGCGGGTCGTCGTGCAACAAATGACGTCCCCGGGTAGTGATCCGCAGGCATCGCTAAAGCGCGCCGACAAGGTCATGGAAAAGTTGCGATCCAGTGTCGAGGGTGCTGACGCAGGAAAAAGGCTAACTGCGATCTATGTTGGCATGGCCCGTGACATCCGCGAACAATTGGACCAATCCGACCCCGGCAACCGCGCCAAGTTGGTGGATGCGTTTCGACTATTTCTGGATCGGATTGCATCAACGACGGAAGATCCAGCAACGCTTCAATGGACGGCAGCGACCCTGATCGAGCTTGCTGAATCATCGATGGATCCGAACAAGACCAAGGCTGACGGCCAAGCCGCCGAGCTGTTGCAGACGGCTGTATCCACTTTGGAAACGCTGAAAGAGAAAGCCAAGGAACCATCGCTGACGATCGATTATCAACTCGGGCGTGCGCAAAGAATGCTGGGCAATTACAAGCTGTCGATCGATACTCTGGAGAGCTTGCTGAAACAAAAACCGATGATGCTGGACGCCCAGATCGAAGCAGCGTTGGCCTATGAGCAGTGGGCCGCGATTGTACCGCCCAAGTACGCTGGCAATGCCTACAAGTCAGCACTTAACGGTGCGCGTCCAAATGCCCAGCAAGAGAAAACGATCTGGGGATGGGGTAAGATCGGCCAATTGACCATGCGAGACCCCAAGCACAAAGCGACCTTTTTTGATGCGCGGTATCATGTCGCGCTTTGTCGGTTCTTGTGGGGCAAAGCCGCTAACAATCAGCAAATCATCAAGAAATCGGCAACCGACATCACGCGTGTCCAGGCTTTGCATCCCGCCCTGGGCGGTGCCCAACAGTACCAACGCTTTGACCAGCTATTGAAGACCATCCAACAGGAGCTTGGTGAAAGACCAGTTGGCCTGACCCCATCGAACTGATTCGTACACACACTCGCTCTTCCCTTCCGACATCGATCGCACATGAAATTGAATCCCAAAGACTTGGTTTGGCTATTCCTAATGTGCCTATGGTTGGTTGAACACATTGCCGGCAAGCGCACAGCGTGACCGGATTTACGATTTGGACGACAAGCAGGTTAGTGGAAAGATCACGAGTGTTACTTCCCAGGGCGTCGTCCTTGAAAAGTCTGGCACTCCACAGACTTTCAAGGCTGATGAGATTCAAAAGATCATGTTTGAAGGCGATCCGTCGGGCCTGACTCGCGGACGCGAACTCGCGTTGAATGGTCAATACGAACAAGCGTTGGACGAGTTGCGAAAGGTCAACTTTGCCGATATCGATCGCGAAGTGATTGCTGCCGATGTCATGTTTTACATTTCGCTATGCGAAGCAAAGCTTGCCTTGGCAGGTAAAGGACCGAAAGACGCCGCGGCTAAACAAATGCTGAGTTTCGCAGGCAAGTACCGTACGTCGTGGCACTTCTATGAAGCCGCCAAGTTACTGGGCGACTTGGCGTTGGGATTGAACGATCATGCGAAGGCTTTGCAGTACTACGGGTCACTTCGCAAAGCGCCATCGACTGACACGAAAATTGAATCGGTTTATCTGACCGGCATCGTGAACCTGAAGAAGGGGGACGCGAATGGCGCGATCGAGCAGTTCGATAAGGTGATCAGTTTGAAAGCGCAAACCACCCGTTCAAATCGAATCCAGGCACTTGCCAAAGCTGCCAAGGCGGCAAGTCTTGCTGGTCAGGGCCAGGCTGATGATGGTCTGCAATTACTGGAACCATTGATCAAAGAATTGAACGCGACCGACATCGAATTGGCGGCCCGAATCTACAACGCGCAAGGAACGGGCTTGGAATCCAAAGGGGACAACGAGGGTGCTATCCTGGCTTACTTACACACTCATCTAATGTTCTCCTCCATACCCGACGCTCACGCTGAGTCGCTAAAGCGACTTGTCGAGCTTTGGCCAAAGGTCGGTAAGCCGGAAGAAGCTGCTAAAGCACGGCAAGAACTTCAACAGCGTTACCCCGGGTTTTGATTCCTTTGTTAGACTAGTACTGCGCTGGATTCTCCGTCGGCGCCTCATCGCAGTTTCCACAACCAATTACAACCAGAGAGCTACGTTGATGATTGCCTCTTGTCGCCCGCCGTTTCCCGTCTGCTTGTTTCGTGGTTTTCGAGCGGCGATCATCCTAGCAGTGCTGATGGTTTCAGCTTTTCCGACCGGCATGGCGTTTGCGCAGGACGACGACGTGGTAGTTGAATTTGCGGAGGACCCCGCGCCGGCACCGGCGGTACCGCCCGCAGGCGATGCTGACCAGGCCGCCAATAATGACGGTGCCGCCGCCAACCAGAACCTACTTTCTTGGGTCATCAGTTCACTGGGTTGGGGATACTTGTCGGTCTTCCTAGTCCTTTCGATCACGCTTGTATCGCTATTCGTGATGAACATGTTGGCGGCTCGTCGCGACACGCTCTGCCCCCAGGAGTTGGTCGACGAATTCGAAGCCAAGTTAGACGAAAAAGATATTCAAGGTGCCTACGATCTGGCCCGCACCGACGAATCGGTTTTAGGACAAGTCCTATCGGCTGGCCTGGCAAAACTGTCCAAAGGCTACAACAAAGCACTTGAAGGCATGCAGGAAGTTGGTGAAGAAGAGAGCATGAAGCTGGAGCATCGGCTCAGCTACATGGCGCTGATCGGCAACTTGAGTCCAATGATTGGGTTGTTCGGAACGGTGCAAGGAATGATTGCATCGTTCCAAGTGATCGCGGTTGGCGGTGCGACACCGAAACCTTCGGATTTGGCGGAAGGGATTTCCACGGCCCTGTTCACAACACTCGTTGGCTTGGCCGTCGCGATTCCAGCGATCGCCGCCTACAACATTCTGCGAAATCGCGTCTCGCGACTATTGTTGGAAGTTGGCGTGACGAGCGAAGATTTGATGAGTCGCTTCGAGGATGTACAGCCTCAGGGAGCGACAAAGTAGATGCGCGTCAAATCCAAGAAAGTCGATTTAGCTGAAGGCGATCTGACGCCGATGATCGATATGACATTCCAGTTGATTGCTTTCTTCATGGTGCTGATCAATTTTGCGCAGACCGAATCGAACGATCGAGTCAAGTTGCCCAGCAGCAAGCTGGTCAAACCACCCGAGGCGGCGCTGGAGTTCCCCATCATCTTACACGTCGCTGCTGATGGCGCGGTGATCTTGGGAGGCGACGAATACACCACCGAAACCTTGCGGATCGGCCTGCGCAAAGAGTTGGCCGTGATCAATTCTGAGGGCAAGTCTGTGGAAGACGCCAACGTGATCATTCGAGCCCACCGTGATGCGGCTGCTGGCGATGTGCAAGAGATCATTCGTGTCGCCCAAGATCAGAAACTGGTCAACTTTGCGCTGCGCGTGAAGGAGGATCGCTCGTGAAGATTCGCAATCGCGAAGAGGCCCAGAAAAACCAACTGAACATGACCAGCATGATTGACATCGTCTTTCTACTGCTGATCTTCTTTGTGATGACCTTCAAAATCGTTGAAATGGAAGGTGACTTCAGCGTTCGGATGCCATTGGCAGGTCAGAGTGCGGTCAGCATTGATCCAACAGACTTGCCGCTGAAGCTGAGACTGCGCGCCGATCCGGAAGGCAGACTTGCATCGATATCGATGAACGACATTGACTTTGGCACCGACTTCGAACAACTGCGATCCAATGTGATTGGAACCATCGGCGCGGGTACGCCGATCGAGGGAGAAGAAGGACCGGAAATCGAAATCGACACGGACTACAACCTGCGATACGAACACGTGATTCAAGCAATCACAGCGGTCAGCGGATACAAGGACGGAGAGCAAGTTGTCAAGCTGATCGAGCGAATCAAGTTCGCAAAACCACGCCGATAGATTCGTGATTCTACTACTGGACAATTACGACTCGTTCGTCCACAACCTGGCCCGTTACTTTCGTCGACTCGGTTGTGAAACGGTGGTTGTGCGAAGCGATGAAATCGACGTCGATCGCTGTCGTCAATTGGAACCTGGTGCGATTGTGATTTCGCCGGGCCCGCGACGCCCTGCAGACGCCGGCTGCAGCATCGAAGTGATCCAACAATTGTCACTGCAATTCCCAATCCTGGGTGTGTGCCTGGGCCATCAGGCAATTGGCGAGGCCTTTGGCGGACAAGTCGTTCAATGTGAACCGATGCATGGACTTTCCAGCATGATCACCCATGACGGCACGGGTCTGTTTGCTAAATGCAATTCGCCGATGCAAGTTGGTCGATACCATTCGTTGGCAATCCAGGAATCGACCTTACCGTCCGAACTTGTCGTCACGGCGCGCAGCGAAGACGATGTGGTCATGGGCGTCCAGCACGCGACCTTGCCAGTCTTTGGCGTACAGTTTCACCCGGAATCAGTACTTTCCGATGATGGACTGCGGGTGATCCAGAACTTTGCCGAGATCAGTAAATGCATTTACCCACTGCCGACAGGCAATGTCGGAGTATCAGCGCCTGTGATCTTGGAGTCGATCGTTACGTCAGTTGATGCCAGGGGCAAGGTCAACATTGCACCCATGGGACCACGCGTCGAAGCCGACCCAACCGGGGAAACGAATTTCGTACTGCGACCATTCGATTCCTCCCTGACCTATCAGAATCTGCTGCAAACGGAGGCCGCAGTGATTCATGTTACCGACGATGTATCACTGTTTGCTAGAGCAGCAGTAGGTACAGTCGATCCACTCGAGCTCGTTGAACAGTTCGAATCGACGCCGTGGTGGCCATTGATCGATTGCCATCGCTGGTTCGCAGTACGCGTCGAATCGATCAGTGAAGATTCGCCCCGCATCGATGTTCGCTGTCGTGTGATCGAATCGCGAGTGGTTCGACCTTTTTTCGGTTTCAATCGAGCCAAACACGCTGTCATCGAAGCTGCGATTCTGGCTACCCGAACCGAGTTCTTGCCGCCTGAAGAGATCCAAGATCAGATTGAGAGATTGCAGCCTTTGATTGACAAGACCGCGGGACCGGTCGAAATCGATGCCTTTGAATTCCTAAGACACACGATTGATGACCGACTCGCACAACGCTAATCCATCGACCAATCCCGACGTGACATCCACGAAGGTACCGCAAGTCGTGCGGATTACGACTGGAGCGAGGTTGCATTTCGGTCTCTTGGACACCGTAGTGCCATTCGGTGGCGTAGGCTTGATGGTTGACGTACCACAAACGGAAGTGATCGCGACGCCAGCTGATCGATTTGAATGTGATCCGGAGGTAGCGCAATGCGCTTTGCCGATCGCAAATCGGATCGCGAAGTATACCGACCTAGAAGACCTGCCGCGTTGCCGGATCAGGCTGGAACGATCCGCCCAGCCTCATTGCGGGCTGGGCAGCGGTACCCAGCTGGCGCTCGCCGTTGCGGAATCAATCTGTCAATCCATCGCGCTGACGGTCCCACCAGGCGTTTTGGCCACGCAGCTGGCGGCGCGAGGGAGACGATCTGCGGTTGGAGTCCACGGCTACTTCGGCGGCGGACTGATTTGCGAAACGGCCGATCCGGCAAAGAAATTGAACCGCGTGCAAAACCGCGTGAGTGTTTCGAATGAGTGGCGGGTGGGGATTTTCAGGCCGCTTAGCGAAACCCGATCCGTCAGCGGCGATCACGAACAAAAGCGATTCTCAACCCTTTCAGCGGCAACGTCGTCGCAACGTGAATCGCTGGCTGATCTGGCAAGCCAAATGATTCTAGCGGCTAAACGCTGTGATTTTCCAAACTTTGCATCGCTGGTACAGCAGTACAATTGCCAAAGCGGTTTGCTGTTCGAAGCCGCACAAGGCGGTCCCTACAACGGAGACGCCGTTACGGAGTTGGTTAAAACACTATGCGATCGCGGCGCCCTTGGCATTGGTCAAAGCAGCTGGGGTCCCGGCGTGTTCAGTTGGTTCGAGTCAGAAGAGAATGCACAGAGTTTTTCGCGGTCGCTTCCGAAAGAGATTGACACGATTGGGATTGCCCGCCCCCTGAACAATGGACGACAACTGGAATTGGCATATGCGGCGGGATCCCCGCGTACCTAGTCGCCGGCCGCGGCGATGCGTTCTGCTGGCTTGGTTTGCAGCGAAATTGGTTCGGCACCTAGCTGGTCCAGGTGTTGGCCGACCAATTGAAATTGATTCCGGTCAAGGTTGGCAGCGATCGCGATCCAATAGTCTCGGTCGCTGGCAAGAAACTTCGCCAACGATGCTGGTGTGTCTTCGACACGAGGTCGAAGGCGCTGAGCAATGGCGCTGATCCGGGCAAGCTGCTCGGAATCCAAGTCCTGCTTTGGAATCGTACGTAATGCCGATACAATCGGTGTTCCCCAAGCCAGCAGCTGACGCTCCGCTGAAACCCGCGCAGCTCTGCGCGGCGATCGTAGCATTTCGACTTGCTCGCGCACCAATTCAAGTCTCGGCGCGATACTGTTTCCCAATTGTTCTAGCGTTATGCGTTCGGTCGCCCGACTGATGCTCTCCAGCGATTTGCCTCGCAACATTCGCTGAATCAAGAGGCCATGATGACGATCAAAATCGACTTGGTCCAAGTAGCGTAAGTGAATCAGAGTTGGACCTTGGTAACGATCATTTAGGTCGCCGCGTTGGATCGTCAACGTGATCGGTCCATGAGCTGGTTGGGTGAGTACCGATCTTTCGTCCGAATCGGTCAACCAAGATTCGATACGAATCGATTTGGCTTGATGAACACTCAGGGTCAAATGCTGGTCGGCGGATTTGCACACGTAATGCAGCGAGGGAATCCCACGTTCGGCAGTCACAGTGAGATGCTCGTACCGACCATTTTGCTCTCGCTGTTGCGATCCTTTTCGATGGCGTGGCGGATCCAAACCTAGCCGGCCTTGGATCAGCTGAAAGCGAACCATGCCGGTGGTCGCAAACAAGCCGTCGTCGTGGGAAGCCGATCGATCCAAGGTTGGACGCTGATCGCCGGGCGGTCTTTGTGCAAAAGACGCCACGCTGGTGACGGACAAGCCGAAAACGGCTAACAAAAAGCTCCACCTCATCCCTGAACCCCTCACTTCCCTCGAATCTTTCGAGGATGCATTCTTCAATGCCGGGTGTGGTTGATACCGGTGGACACATCGTTTGGTATCCCCATTTCGTTTCAGGTGGATACCAGCGCCGACCCTCATCGGGCGACACCGACGAGTCCAACAAGAAGTATCGGCAGAAAAGGCCCGCCGTGTGAATAGAAGTTTCTATAACTTCCGATAGATGGCTCGGAAATCGTCGTCAAATTGATCCACCGAAACGAGTTTTGCTGTCCAGGCTTCACTGATTTGTCCGATTCCCGGACCTGCGATCGGCCCCAAAGCATCGCTGCCCCCGAACAGTTTGGGCCCAATATAGACGTGGCATTCGTCGATCTGATCGGCCTCTAGAAAGCTGCCAATCAATTCACCCCCCCCTTCCAGCATGACGTTCGTCATGCCTCTGGCCCCCAGTTCAACGAGTCCCAGTTGGACCATTTCGATCGGATCATCGGTCGGGACGTTGATGGCTTCCACACCTGCGGCCTGCAACGGGGCAAGGTTCGCCGGATCGACTTTGCTACCGGCAACCAACAAGACTGGAACACTGGCGGCCGTCTTGGCAAGTTGCGATTCGAGACTCGGTATTCGGTTGCGACAGAACACGACTCGCGTAGCCAGTCGCGATACTTCCGATTCATCCAGCCGTGATGTCAGTTGTGGATCATCCGCGGTGACCGTTCCCATGCCGACGACAATCGCGTCGACACGCCCACGCAATCCATGCACTGCCTGACGAGAGGACTTACCGGTGATCCATTGACTCTGTCTGGTCCTGGTCGCAATTTTCCCATCGATGGTCATTGCCCACTTGGCGATCACCCATGGCAGTCCGGTGCGGACCCGTTTTAGGTACGGTGCAACAACGACCTCTGCGTCAGCTCGCAACAGTCCCACCGAGACTTCGATTCCCGCGTCTCGCAATTGTCGCAGACCACCGCCATCGACTTGGGGAAAGGGATCGGGCATGGCAACGACGACGCGCGCCAAACCAGCGTCGATCAGCGCCTTCGAACAGGGGGGTGTCTTGCCTTGAAAACAACAGGGCTCCAGTGTGACGTACGCCGTCGCACCACGCGCGTCGGCTGGCGGCTTGATTGAGCGCAGGGCTTCGACTTCAGCGTGGTGACCACCAAATTTCCGATGGAAACCCTGACCGATAACTTTTCCGTCCCGGACGATCAGGCAGCCGACCATCGGATTCGGTTCAACGGATCCCTGGCCCTGCAGGGCCAGTTGCAACGCCGCACGCATGAAGTGTTGATCGATCGACGCTTCAGGTGGCCCTGGTGATGGAGAACCTGCTGATGGTGACCCTGGCGATATTGACATCGCGATCAGTCCATTCCGGGAACCCAGAGCTTGCTACCACCCCCTTCGGTCTTGGGCGCAGCCGCGGGTGCTCCACCGTCAGGCGTCCACAACTGCCCTGAACCACCCGCAGCGGGCGATACTGGCTCGGGTCCGACACCAGGAGCCTGTCGCGGTGTACCGTCAGGATTGACCAGTCCGTAAGCGACCAATAGCTGTTGCAAGCGAGCCATCACTTCTGGTTCATTTCCATACTGCGTTGACAAAGCTTGAATTGCATTTTGGAAACCTTCGGCGTCGCCGGCCGATAATCTCAGGCCAACTTCGCTGAGCAACAAATTGGCTGTCGGAATGTTGTTGGCGCTCGCAAACGCTTTCGCTTCGTCCATCAAGGTCAATGCTTCGCCCGTTTGTTTCGCTGAGTTGATCAGCGACATGTAGGCCAGCAGCTTGGCCGGCTTTTGTTCCTCGGACAACTCGGTTTCGATCAATCGTCGGGCCAAGCGTCTAGTTGCCGCCGTTGCCGAAACCTGTTGGGCACGCTGCAACAAGTAGATCAATGCGTCGGCATCCAAGTCACTGGGATCGAGTCTGTGCAGGTCTTCATTGGCAATCGATTCGACCTCTGACGATGACGGCTTTAGCGGCGGCAATTGCTCTACTTTGGCCAATTCGTAAACACGTTCGATGATCGCGTTGCCTTTGGAGGCCAACCCATCGAATTGTTCTACGATCCGCAACATGGCGGTACGCTGCAGCAGCTTGGATTCGTCATCGGCCAAAGAGACCAACGACTCCCCATCAAGCAATGGCAAGCGAAGATTGGCGATGACAGCGGGCATTCTGGCTTCGTGCAGTTCGTTCTGCAAAGCTTCCGCCTCGGCTGGCTTGGCTTGGAATCGGATCATCGCGATCGCTGGTTGAGCAGCGATCAACAGAGGCATCGGGTCTCCTGGTTCTTCAACAAAATCGAGTTCCCCAACCGTTGCGAGCATCTGCTTGCGAACCTCGGCCAACTGGTCTTTGCGAATATCAAGCAATTCGATCCGGGCGTCGCGATCCGTTTGCTTTCCATAGACGAAGACCAATGCGGCGGCCTCGGGAACTTCGGCGACGGGAGGCAGTTTGTCGAGAGAATCTGGTTTGTCGCGATCCAACAACTGAAATCCACTGCGCGGTGGAATGTCATCGTCCGAGGTCCTCATCTCCGCCAACATTTCGGCTGGCAGCGCCTCAAACCGCGAACTGGAGGCCATCGCCATCTGAACTTCGTCAGGGTTGTCAATTGTGGCGCTCAGCTTGGCAACCTCGATCGAAGTCTCCTGCTTTTCAGGATTGACCATTGCCGCAAGGGCTCGAAAGCGAACCCGTTTTTCAAATTCAAGTGATTCGCACTCGGAAAGTTTCAACAGCAACTCTGCTTGCGCGACAACGTCACCGCGCCAGATCGCGCACGTCAGCAGTCCAGACAAGATCGCGGGCTCACCCGAAACGGTGCGTTGCAATGATTGAAACTTGGACTCAGCCAGAGTGATTTTGTTACTGCGCAGACAGTGTCGAAGCTTCGTCATAGCGTTCGCCCCAATCCGCGCCGGAAGGACGTTCAATTCGCTCCGGTATCGCCTTGAATAACTGATTCACCGTTGGTGCCGAATTCAACTGTCTCAGAACCTGAACGGCGGTTTGGTCCCCTTCGTAACCGGCTGCCATCATCGCCAATGTCGCGTAGACGCGGGCCGTCAAGAAAACGCCTTGTTGTGCCAGAGAAAACGCTAGCACCGAAGCAACGCTTAGCACGAAGCTATCGACTTCTCGGCCGCTTTCGGTCAAGGCTTCCAGCATTGATTCCGTTGCCGATTCAACTTCACCGCGAAACAACTTAGCCGCCGCTCGCTGTGTTAGCGCCAGTGGATTGCCTGGCTGCAATCGAATGAAACGTTCAGCATTTTCGCTAAGTGATTCGTACTCGCGCAAATCCAACAATAGACGGCCACGTACGGCAAGTGCCCAAGCCGCATCCGGATGCTCAGTCAAAACAGAGCTAAGGCGATCGAGCGCGGGGACGACCTGTCCCCCTTCGATCATCTTCAGAATTCCATCCAGATCCGCGAGGGAATCTTTGCACTTGGTACAGAACTTAATCTTCTTACCACTGCCACAGGGACAAATCGCGTAGGTATCGATAGACATCAGGTGTTCGGGGGGCAGAGGAGCTTGGATGGTAAAGGCGACTGCTGTAAGAATTTACCATGCTCTGCAACTGGAGGCAGGGGGTGGGACCAGGTCAGTCGGTCGGATCTGTTGATTCACTGAGAAGTTTTGCGACCGCAGATTCTTGGGGAACAGGTCGCTGTCCATGCTTGGTGATGCGATCGAGTTCTTTGTAGCGAATCGCAATCAGATCGATATGTTCTTGAAAGACTCGATCCACGTGGTCATGGACAAGCCGATCGATGAACTGCTTGTTCACAACATCACCTGCGGTGATCGGACAAACGAATCGCGTCTGTGTTCGCAAACGCTGCTTGAATCGTGCCTCGTGTCGAGGATCGGACGAGATACGTAGGTGATCGAGTTCGTGAAGAACGATCTCATCGGACCAAAACATATCTGTCACAGGTCTCCGCCGTAACCAAATTCGATGAGTTGGATTCCATTCGATCTGCGTGAACTGGGCAGTTACGGTTACCTGAGTTCGGTCTTGATTGACGATCCACCGGTTCCGGGCGTGATAGAAATACTTAATACGGTACTCTGTTTCTGCCGCCAACTGGGGTGCATCATCCGGTTGATCCCTGTCGTCGCGGTGGCCGGACTCCCAATCCAGTGGCCCACGATCAATCAGTCGGCGAATCTCCTCGGGTGGCGCCGGCAATTCCGAGATTTCGATTGGCTCCGGTGAAACGGCGACAACCCGCGAGATCAACGAACCGATCACGGCCAATCCGAACAGCAACCGCAGCATGGGGCCGTGTTTCACGGAACGGAATCTCACTTTACACACCAACCTTGAAGTTGCTAACCATGATTTGCTTGCGCGCCTGCGCTTGACCGCGATGGTCATCCGGTTGTCGATGACACGCTTGCGGAAGGAGCCGCTGTATGTCTTGCCTGTACCAAATCGCTGCAGTCTTGCTGATCGGAATTTTGCCCGGCGACGGCCAGGGTACGGTCGCAACGGTCCAACAGCGAGTCGATCTGATCGAACTAAACCATTTCGTCGATGACGAGGGTCGCGAAGTCTTTCGCCAAGTGATCTTCTACGATTGGTCCGACGAGCATCATCGATTCCATGTTCGGGCTTGGAGATTGATCAAGCAGGATTCGCAGCTGCCGAACCGCCGTTGGAACCCCCAACGCTATCAGTGTACGTGGCACGACGATGGTCTTCTACGACAGGTATGGGCGCCAAAATTGCGAGAAACCTGGTCGCAGCGCGATCCGGAACGGGTCAATCGTGCGATGCTAGCCGAGGACCAACGACTACCCTTGTTTCCGCCCAAAGTTGCCGAAGCGGAAGTACCACTTGTCCGCTAAGGCTCTGTACACGCGAATCCATTTGGCAAATTCGATCGTTCGCCGAAGTTATCGCTGTACACGTCCCAAAGTTTCATCGATGTACTTGCGGGTGTGGTCAAGCAACTCTTCGTAAGAGAGGGGTTCGACATCTTCGCCGATCAATTCGACCTCCACCGCGCCATCGTATCCGTGCTGATCCAGTGTCGACAGGATCTTGACCAATGGCACACAGCCCTTTCCGAGCAGACAACGATTCATTTCGCCGACCGGCGAATGGCGGGCGTCGCCCAGTTGGACCAAATTGACATGGCCAACGATCTCCGGCAACCAATCAACGACCTCTTCATCCATCATGTGATAAGTATCTAAAGCCAGGCCCAGTTGCGGATTTCGACAGTGTCGATGATCTCCAGCGTTGATTCGATATCGTTGACGAAGGACCATTCATCGCCGCAGCCACGATGAATCGGTTCAATCGAAAGCCTGACGCCAAACTCTTCGGCAACAATCGCTACCTGCTGGATCGCATCGCACAATGTCCGGCGTGCGTGGTTTCGAATGTGGTTGTTGCGTCCACCGGCCAGTAAGATCAAGGTGTCGGCTCGCAAATTCGCAGCATCCCGAACAGCCGCCATGGCATCAGCAATCGCTTCGTTGACGGCGCGTCCGTCGCTGCCGGTAAAACCACCTGCCCAGGAAAGCGACGTAGCGGAAAGCGAACATTCCGCCAATAAATCTATCGCCCGTTCAATGCCGTAGTCCTCTAATTTGGGACGGTAAACTCCGATCCCTTGGAACCCTCGTTCGGCGTAGGCGTGGGCGTCTTCTTGAAAGTCCCACCGGAGAGTCGATAGCTGGCTGATGGAAACCGTGTTCATCCGTGTCGGTCTGTCTCGTAATAGGCTTCGGTGATAAGAGGCGGCAGTATGCTTACCGGCGGGCAGCTTGTAAAGATTGCCTGAAAAGAAGCCGACGTCCGCGTCATTCCATGTGCGGCAGACGGCGGCCTTGGCTGCGCGCCTTGGCCAGCTGGTCGTTCAAATCGTCCATGTTGGGCGGCTTGATTGCAATCGTCATCAGCGCCTGTGGGTCGATCTCACTACTCGCCCGACGTTTTGCTAGCTGTTCCACTTCTTGTTCAAGCGAATTCAGCCAGGCTGGAACATCAAGTCCAACTCCGGTCGGATGTTTTGTTAGCAATTCACATTCTTGCTCCAGCAAAAAGAACGCATGGCTATCTTGATTGGATTCAGCATCTTGCATTGCCGGACCAACCAGTGCCCGCATTCGGTCGATTGTCATCGGTTGGACAAATCGCTCCAACAGCCGATCGGCAACGGTCGGCATTCGCATCGCGTAATTGTTTTGCAGCTCACGCAGTTTTTGGACGTAGATTTCTGCTTCGGTTCCGATTCGTTCGCTCAGATTTCGCCGCCACATCATCGCGGCTTTGTCCAAATCGCTGCGCACTAAGACTTCATGGGCCCACATCACCGGTCTCAAGTTCCAAGCGATCCGTTCGTATCGAACTCGCAAACGCAGAAAGTCCAAGAACATGTAAACCATATCGCCGCGGTCACTTTGTGTCGTCGTGCTGTTGTAATCCAGATATTCGGCGTGATGATCGATCAACGATTCGTAGACCAGCGTCATCCAGCGATCGGCTTCGGCGATCGACAGGTCGCCATTCTCTAAGGCTTCGACCAGCTTGGTATCGACAAATTGGTATTCACCTTCGTCGATGACTCTTTGCAACCAAGAACTGACGCCCTGATGCAGGATCGCGCGAATGTTCCCAAGCTGCAAGAAACGCCTGAGTAAAAATCGGATCGCCATACTTTTTGATGAACGTCAACCAACTGCTCCCATTTCTGCGGCGAAGTCACGGTCTCCAACGGCGACAACCGCAAGGTTTGACTATGGGCCAGCCAGCTACCAAGCGTCGTTTCGGTCAGTTGCTCCAATAGTGGAATCAGCGAATCAGCTACGACTTTTTCGTCGATCGGTCCATCCGTATGTCTCCCGGTGAAACTGCCGCGAAGACTCGACCAGAGACGCGACCAGTGAGCGAAATCCTTCGCGAAACAAGCCATCAAATTCGGTGACCGCACCAAGTCCGATTGAATGCGTTTGCTCCATCTCGCGAGCCACGTCCAGCAGGTGGCAAGCCTCGGCGATCAGACCACGACGGGGCAAGCCAAAGCATCAGGTGCCGCAAGACACGCTGCCTGAGATCGAGCAACATAGATCTTGACCGGATCGCCGCCCCGGGAAAGTGGAATGTAAAGCAAGTTCTTGCTTCGAATGGCTTCCACCAGCGGGGATACATTTCCCGGGCTGCCTCGCAATCCCCGGCAATCAGACGCGCCAAACATTCGAACGGCTCGCTCATCATCTTCCGCCATTTCTTCCGTCAATGCGATTTCGCAAGGTTGGTCGCGTCCATCATCGCTGGGCAATGCCAAAATCGCACCACAGATCAATCGCCGCGCATCGGACATCTCAACCGCAGCCCCGATGATTTGCTCCATCAATGAATCTCGCAGCACCCGGTGGCGGTCGTAGCTGCGCATCGATTCTTTGTCGCTGCCGGCCATGGGAACCTTGTAGCCGCGGACTGCGTCAAGCAATTCCAGCAGTCCGATTCGATTCTCGCGCGTGCGGTTGGCCCAACTGGTCAACGAATCGCGTCGGTCTTGCAAATCGTCATGACTCTGATCGGTGACAGCGATGTCCGCGGCGACGGCCCACATGCGGGCCAATGATCGCAAGAAACTCAGATGCTCGATCAACCGCTTCGATTCCGCCTCCAATTCGTCGCGACTTCCTTCGTCACCAAAATCGAACACAGCACCTTCGTGCCGTCATCGGTGGTATCCCGATAAGTCATCCCCTCGTAGGCGGCGTCGAACAATCCGTCCTGGTCATCCTGATCTTCATCGGCATCCATCAACTCGCGATCCCAGTCGCGAGGCCCCGATTTTCTGCTGCCCAGATTGAACTGCGGCGCTGACCAAAAGTGTTCCGCGTTCGCCTCGTAATAGTCAAAGAATTTGCGAACTTTGGGCCAAACGTCACGCGTATCCCGTTTCGATACTTGGCGAAGCGAAGGTTGACTAAACGCGGTGTCGTCTTCCTCCGTGGAATCACGCAGTTTCAACAGCCAGCGTTCCGACAGCCGTGGCAACGAACTACCACCGGAACGCAGCCCGACAGTTTCGGCATTGCTAAGCCAATGCACTAGCAGCGCCATCGCCGAGACGAAATCTTCGCGCTCGAGCAATGCTGAAATGACCAACGAATACGCTCGCGGTGAATCAAACAGTTCTGCATGCGACGCCCAGAACGCGATATTGCCTGATTCGGCACCACCTTGATGCCAGAGCCGCAGCGCCCGAGCTACCAACTTGGCAGATTCGTAAGACTCCAGCGGGTCCGTTGCTTCGATGGATTCGACGGTGTGAGCGGCGTACTCGCGCCACCACTCGGCGATCTCGCGATATTCTAACGCCATCTGGTCGTAGGCTGCCGAATCATCCCGCGCGGCGGCTTCACTCCAGACCCGGGCGGTGTAGCCAAACAGTTGCTCGACCAGATACAGAATATCTTCAATGCGCGTATCGTGAACACCACTTTCGGGTCCAGGATAGAGACTGAAATTGCCACCGAAACCGAGAATATTCCATGGATCAATCAACGCGCCGCAGTCGATCGCACGCTTCAACAGATCAAAGGTCATACCGGGAATCTTGACTGCCTCACTGAGATCGGTTGAACGGAGCGACCTCAACCCGGCAGTCATCACACAATCGATTCGACACATCAGACGCGCGGACGTCGCTGACACCGTATCGGCTTGACGGGCCGCCGCATCTGGAAAACCCATTCGCGCATAGAGACGTGCGAGCTGAGCGTGCTGGACCTGCGCGGCACGGCGCTGTGCCAACGCGGCATTCAGATGTTGTCGGGCAGCACCAAAGGGTTGATGCCTACGTTGTTGTTCTGCCGCTAAACGCTCAGCATGGATTCCTTGAATTTGCGCGATCCGACCATCGTAGTAGGCGTCACGATAAGCGGCGATCGGTTTCATTAGTGATACGATCGTGACATCACTGCTGTATTGGCTGGGAAATCCACCTGTGATGCCGGAAGCCATCAAGATCGTCCCGACCAACACCGATGCTGCTTCGACCATCAGTTCATCGGCGTCAACCTCCTCGACTTCGCTGACGCGACTCAACAACGCGTCCAGCGTCACTTGACGGAGGACGAATCTTTCGTAATAGCCGTCCTTGTTGACCAGTCGTTCATCCCAACTGCCAAAATGGTAGTTCGGTCGGCGATTGACAGGGTGATCAAAATCGTAAGCACGCGGGTCCAGCGATAGCTCGACCAATCGGTCGGGATCAAAGGCAGCTGACTGAAGAATCTCGCTATCCGTGTTGTTAAGAATCTCGATTGCCTGCGAGATGATCTCGTAGTAGGGACCGGCGGCAACGCCGGCGCCTTTGACGTACAGTGGAACAGGCCGTACAAATTCATGGCGATAGGGCTGGCAGTTCCGATTTTCCAATACGGCAACCGGTCGATAGCCGACGAAGTCATCGAGCTGGTCGATCGCTCGCTGAACAACTTCGCTGTCTTCTCCTTCAATTCCAACGGTCAAGAACGCGTCGGCGGCCCGCGCCATGAAGAAACCGTTGAACAACACTTCCGGTTCTTGGTGGAACAACAAATCGCGATGAAAGTCCAGATAAGCCGGTAGCAATTCACTCCACAGCAGAGTGATCACTCGCGAGGCCTGTGCGACGTCGCGAAAGGCGGCCTGTTCCTGGCTGAGCGTCTCCAGAGTGTCTCTGCAGCCAATCTTTCACGACCAACCAGGCCGCCGGTCCCGAAAGCGGATCTCCCTGACTGGCAGCGAAATAGATGTCATTCCAGGCGGCCAGTGTGGCAGCGTCACTCGTTCCGGACGAAAAATTCAAATACCCCGCAAGCAGACGGAGCGTATCGCCCATCGAAGCGTCGGGAGGAAGATTTGACATCTGGTTTCGCGATTACAGTCGGGGTGGAAGATCGCGGGAAAACCGCATCGTTGGATTAGCCAACTATTTCTTTTTCTTCGCGGCTTTCTTCTTCGCGGACGTCTTCTTGGCAGTCTTTCTCTTGGTCACTTTTGCTTTTGCGGCCTGCTTGGACTGCTTCTTTGCAGCCTGCTTCTGTGCGGACTTCTTTGGGGCAGCTTTCTGCTTGGTCACTTTTGCCTTTGCCGCCTGCTTGGACTTTTTCTTGGCCGCCTTCTTTTTGGTGGACCCTTTCTTGGGCGACTTGCCAAAAGCGGTGCTCCATCCGTCGGAGTATTTTTCGTTCGTTCCTACTCTCAAAATCGTCATACCTAATCCTCGGTTAACTATCCCGCGTGAATACTCTTGTACTTTGCTTGGCGAAGGCTTTCGGCGTCGTCCGGATCGACTCCCATTCGCTCGCTCAGATTGCGTTCGTAAGTGTCAAAGTTGCCTTCGCACCACGTCAACTTGCCATCACCTTCGAACGCCAAGATATGCGTTGCCAGCCGATCCAGGAACCAGCGGTCATGACTGGTCACCACGACACAGCCCGCAAAGTTGGCGATCGCCTCTTCCAGTGCTCGCAATGTATCGACGTCCAAATCGTTGGTCGGTTCGTCCAGCAACAACACATTGCAGCCCTGCCGGAGCAACTTGGCCAAATGGACGCGGTTGCGTTCGCCCCCCGACAAATTGCCGACTTTCTTTTCCTGGTCGGTGCCCTTGAAATTGAATCTGGCGACATAAGCACGTGCAGCCACATTGCGACCACCCATCACGATCGTTTCGGTCCCGCCACTGATTTCCTCGAATACGGTGGCATCGGCATCCAACGAATCGCGACTCTGATCGACGTAGCCCAGGTCGACCGTATCGCCGATTCGAATCGTGCCGCTATCGGGTTGGTCCTGACCGGTCAGCATGCGGAACAGCGTTGTCTTGCCGATACCATTGGGGCCAATCACGCCGACAATCCCTCCAGCGGGCAAGCGGAACGACATGTTGTCGATCAATACTTTGTCGCCAAACGCTTTGTGCAGGTTCTCGGCCTCGATCACCAGTTCGCCCAGATGCTCGTCCGGACGGGATCTGGATTTCCAACTCGTCAGGCCGATCTTCGAAGCTCTCCGCCGACATTGCCTCGTACGACTTGATACGCGCCTTGCTCTTCGCCTGTCGCGCCTTCGGGCTCATCCGAATCCATTCCAATTCGCGAGCCAAGCGTACGTTCGCGCGCTTTCTGTTGCCGCTGTTCAACCGCCATTCGTTTTGACGGGCCTCCAGCCAAGCGGTATAATTGCCCTCGAACGGAATTCCCTTGGTGCGATCGATTTCCAGAATCCACTGGGCGACATTGTCCAGGAAGTATCGGTCATGCGTCACGGCGACGACGGTGCCGGTGTACTTGGCCAAATGTTGTTCCAACCACGAAACGCTTTCGGCATCCAAATGGTTGGTCGGTTCGTCCAACAGCAATAAATCGGGCTGGCGAATCAACAACTGGCAAAGTGCAACGCGACGTTTTTCACCACCCGACAAAGTCGTGACACTGGAATCGCCCGGCGGCAAATTCATGATCGACATTGACATTTCGACTTGGCGATCAAGTTCCCAAAGATTGTCGGCGTCGATCGTGTCCTGCAGCTTTGCCATTTCGTCGCAAAGCTTCTGCATCTGGTCGTCGTCGGTCACTTCGCCCAACAAGCCGCCGATTTCGTTGTACCGATCGAGTATCTGTTGGCGTTCGGCAACGGCTTCTTGAACGTTTTCAAAAACGGTTTTGGTTTCATCCAGAGGCGGTTCCTGTTCCAGGTAACCGACGGTGAACCCTTTGGTCAGTCGCGCTGTACCGTCGAATTCGGTGTCCTGGCCGGCCATGATCCGCAGCAGCGTTGACTTACCGGCACCGTTGGGACCCAGCACACCGATTTTGGCACCGGGATAAAAGGCCAGCCAAATATCGTCCAAAATCGACTTTCGGACCATGCTTTTTGGTCAGGTTTTCAACTTGATAGATGTATTGGCGTAGACATTATTCCCATTCGATCGTTGCGGGTGGTTTGCTGCTGATGTCATAGCAGACTCGATTGACACCTTTGACTTCGTTGATGATTCGCGAACTCATCTTTGCCAACAGATCGTATGGCAGGCGACTCCAATCGGCCGTCATGAAATCGCTCGTATCGACACTGCGGATCGCGATGGCGTTTTCATAAGTTCGTCGCATCGCCCATCACACCGACACTTTGCACCGGCAACAGCACGGCGAACGATTGGCTGGTTTCGCGATACAACCCGGCTGCTTCGATTTCGCCGACGACGATCGCGTCGGCTGCACGTAGCGTTTCCAATCTTTCTTTGGTGACTTCGCCCAGGCAACGGACCGCCAATCCCGGGCCGGGGAACGGATGTCGCCAAACCAAGTTCTCCGGCAAGCCAAGTTCCAATCCCAGTCGGCGAACTTCATCTTTGAACAGATCGCGCAGCGGTTCGATCAACTCAAATCCAAGTTCTGCTGGCAAGCCGCCGACGTTGTGGTGCAGCTTGATGGTTGCCGCCGGTCCATCGGGATCGGCACCACTTTCGATCACATCGGGATACAGCGTGCCTTGGGCCAAAAAGTGCGCGTCGTTGATTTTTGTCGCTTCGTCTTTGAAACATTCAATGAACGCATGCCCGATTCGCCGTCGCTTTTCTTGCGGTTCGCTGATTCCATCCAGCGTCGCCAAGAATCGATCTTCGGCTTGGACCACGTGCAGGTCGGTTTTGAAGTGTTCGGTGAATTCCCGAATCACCAACGCTTGCTCATTCTTCCGCAGCAGACCGTTGTCGACCAAAATGCAGGAGAGCTGTGGACCGATCGCTTTGTACAACAGTGCCGCGACGACGCTGGAATCGACTCCACCGCTCAGTCCACAGATCACCGCGACCCGACCAACCTGTTGGCGAACACGCTTGATCGTCGCTTCGGCAAAATCGCCCAACTTCCACGTCGGCTTCGCACCGCAAACGCCTTGGACAAAATTTTTCAGCAATTGTCCGCCCAGCGGTGTATGAGTGACCTCGGGGTGAAACTGCATGCCGAAAACCGGCAGCTCGCGATGTTTGATCGCCGCGAACGGACAGGTTTTGGTGCTGGCCAGCGTCTCAAAGTCATCGCTGACCGACGAAATCTGATCCCCGTGACTCATCCAGACTTCCATTTCGTCCGGGTAATTCGGCCAACAAGGATCCGGCGAGTTTGATTTGGCAAGTCGCCCGTCCATATTCACGCGACGGCGTATTATCGACCTTGCCCCCCAGGGCTTCGCATGTCAGCTGCATCCCGTAACAAATTCCCAGCACGGGAATCCCTAGTCGAAACAGAGCCGGATCACATTTCGGTGCGTCCTCCTCGTAAACACTCGCCGGTCCGCCGGACAGAATAATCCCTTGTGGTGCCAACTCGGCCAGCCGGTCGGCGGTGATATCATGCCGGAGAATTCGGCAATAGACGTTTTGCTCGCGCACTCGACGGGCGATCAGCTGGGCATATTGCGAGCCGAAATCGAGTACAACGATACTTTGGGTCGTCAGCGGCTCGGTCAAACAGGATTCTCGATAGCGGCGTTTACTGTGTTCAATTCTGTCATTGGGGTGTCCGTACGATCGATCGGTAGTGTCGCTCAAAGCAATCCAGAAGTGTAGAAAATGACACTTTGATCCCCAAGGGGCTGTGTTGGACAACTGACAACTTGTGTTGGAGAACTGACAACAAGGATAAATGGCTGTGCGTATTCTGTCTGACCAACGATGACGGTGTATTTGCACCAGGGCTGGCCGCGCTGGAGCAGCAATTGCGGCATCTGGGCGAAGTTTTTGTGGTCGCCCCGGCGACCGAGCAGAGTGGCGTCGGCCACTCGATTACCTATCTGACCCCGCTGACCTGCAAGTCGATTCATCGCGATGGCCGCCACTGGGGCTGGGCTGTCAACGGCTCGCCAGCCGATTGCGTGAAGCTATCGATTGGCGAATTGTTCAAGGATAACCCGGTCGATCTGGTCGTCAGCGGAATCAACAGCGGGCTCAACGCCGGAATCAATGTGCTGTATAGCGGCACGGTGGCTGCCGCGATCGAAGGCGCGTTCTTTGGTGTCACCAGTGTGGCGGTATCGCTGGAGTATGACGAAGACGCCGACTATCAAACCGCGGCCGTGATCGCTCGCAACGTGGTTCGGCGGAATCATCGAACAACCCGAATCCCAGGGCAGACTGTTCAATTTAAATATTCCAACCGCGGCGACCGATTCGCCCAAAGACGTGAAAGTCGTGCCGATGGGCCTGGCCCAGTACGGCCGCACCTACGAAAAACGGCAAGACCCAAATGGCCGTAGCTATTACTGGGCATTGTGGAGTGAGCCGGATCAACCGGCGGCGGCCGAAGCCGATGTCACCGCACTCCGTCAAGGCAACGTCACACTGACACCGCTGGACTTCAATCTGACCCAACAACGAATTATTGGCGTCGATGCCCGCTTGGAATCTGAAGGCTTAGCGGCAGGATGGCAGGTCGCTTCAGAAATTAGCCATCTCGCTCCACCGAGACGTAGCCCGACGAGGTCTCAATTCCTTGCCGTAGGTTTCGGACTGAACGAACACCGACAGGAATCGTTTGAAGGTTGGTCAATCATTGAGCTTGTCTGGGATCCATTAAGATTGTCTGGGATCATCGGGCTGCAGCCCGACGGAGCGGGCTGGCTACTTGAAGCAAGCGAGCGGTATCGACACGCAGCCATCAGCCCCACCGATTCGGGAAACCGACCCCGGAAAGCTCGTCTAACCGAATTTGAGACAATCGGGTTTGTACGACGGAGTGTCGTATCTGACTTCGTTGCGCGGGCACTGACAGACTATTCCGCTCCCTTTCCCAGCGCGGCGACTTCTTCGGTTAGATCGATTCCGACGGGGCACCAGGTGATGCAGCGACCACATCCCGTGCAGCCAGATACGTCGAATTGATCGTGCCAGGTTGCCAGCTTGTGTGTCAGCCATTGTCGGTAGCGACTGCGAGTGTCGTTCCGCACCGTTCCGCCGGCCGTATAGCTCAGGTCAATGTTGAAGCATGAATCCCAACTGCGAACCCTTGAAACGTCTTCGTTGTTTAGATCGGAAACCTCCTGGACCGTCGAACAGAAACAGGTCGGGCAGACCATCGTGCAATTCGCACATGACAAACATCGCTCGGCTACAGCGTCCCAATTCGAATGCTCCAAGTTGTTCAGCAACAAATCATAGATGCCGACCGTGTTCAGCTGTTTGCTGATCGCGGCTTCGGCTCGTTCCGATTCCTGACGTGCCTCCGAACGTTGGTCGGCCGTACTTTTGAAAGTCGGCAATCGATCCACGATCTTCGTACCTTTTGTAGATCCGACTTCGACAACGAACCCGTCATCCAGTTCCGTCAGCGACAGGTCGAAACCGCTTTGGCAACGAGGCCCGGTGTTCATTGAAGTACAAAAACAAGTCGGTGCTGCGGTTGAGCAGTTGACCGCGACGATCAGGGCTGCGTCGCGCCGCTGTTGGTACGTGGGATCAACGTAGTCGCCGCCAATGAAAACACGGTCTTGAACGGCGATCGCCGCCAAGTCGCATGCCCGCACACCAAGAAACGCAAATCGAGGTATCGATGACTTTGGTCGATCAAAGTGCCATCCGCCTTCGTCCAATGTGGCGGTTCCCATTTCATGGCGAGGTGGAAACAGGAACTTTTTCCAAGAGTCGGGGCCGACATTGAAATGAAAGAACCGATCGTGCCCCGGTCGTTCAAGTCGATAGGTTGCCGGCTGCTGTTGATCGGTCCAGCCAACGGGCAGCTGTTGGGTATCAACAATGGGTCGAATAACGATCGCGCCTTGATCAATCGTCGGCCCGATCACTTGGTAGCCCTGATCGACCAGCACGTCGATTAGACCCTGCAAATCGCTGCGCGGGAGAAAACGGCTTGTCGCTTGCGTTTGATCACTCATCATTTGCTCGGGCGTTTCCCAGCTGGCACAGCTGTATCATTCAAATAGATCCAACAATTGCAGACGGGTCGCTACCAAACGTCGTGATAACGCTTCGCCGAGTGACTGCAAAAACCGATATCCGATCTCGTAGTTGTCGTCGCACAGTTGGCGTGCTTGATCAGAATCGAAGCCGATCAGTAGAACATCGGTCGATGCGATCGCCGTGGTCGTCATCCTTTGATTTCCCAAGAAGGCTGACCAAGCCAATAGATCTCCAATGCCAACGGTCAAGACAGCTTTGGGACCCGCATGCGAAGGTGACATTTCCAGCTTCACGACGCCGTCAACGATCCAGTAGACCCACTGATGTCGTTGGTTCTCGCGAAAAATCGTCGTCCCCTGCGCGATGGGAACCTGAACGGCCACCGCTGCCAGCCGGCCCAGCAGATCGTCGCTCAAATCTCGCCCTAAGCCAACTTTGCGAAGGAGCTCTATGTTGGGAATCTCATTCATTGAACCATCATCAGTGCAACCGTCATTCCAACCATGACCATGTTCCCATCAACTCTTCGATCGGGCCATTGATTACACGATCACCAAGCAACAAACCAAGCAACAAACCAAGCAACAATCTGTCAAACGCGAGTCAGCTGCGTGCGTGCGAATGGTCGCGCCGCACGAGGACTGCGGTCGTCGGCGTGCGACCGGGCACGCAGGATGTTAACATGCGCAGAACTCGACCGCAGCAAACTTCAGCAAAAAGTTATCTGGAACGAAGCGATGCCAAATGAGGTCACTTGACCGAGCCACTACTCAGATCTGTGCGAACTTGGCATACGAGCTGCACAGATCGATAGCAAAGATCGTTCGCCCACTGTGGAAATGCCCCCATTGATCCAAAGCCACCCAGAAGATCACGATTCCGATGCACAAGCACCCGATCCGTGGCGAATGTTGCCGGCGACGATCATGGAAGCGGTAGAAGAGGCTCCCGAAATTCGCTCGTACTTCATCGAACTGCGCCGCCAAGAAGACGCGGCGAAGTACGCGTTTCAACCTGGCCAGTTCAACATGCTGTATTTGCCCGGCGTCGGCGAAGCAGCCATGTCCGTCAGTGGTGACCCAAATAAGAGCAAATCCATCGTCCATACGGTGCGCACGGATCGGCAACGTCACGGGAACTTTGGGAGGCTGCAACATCGGCGATTCCCTGGGGATTCGTGGACCCTTCGGATCCCATTGGCCGATCGAATTGTGTGACGGCCAGGACATCGTGATCGTCGCGGGGGGAATTGGCTTGGCTCCGCTGCGCCCGGTCGTCTACTCTATCGTCAATCAGCGCGACCGATTTGGAAACGTTTCGCTACTTATAGGGACTCGCACGCCTGATGATTTGCTATACGAATCTGAATTTGATGCTTGGTCGAGCGCCGGAATCGATGTCCAGGTGACGGTCGATCGCGCGGAAGATCCGTGGTTGGGCAACATTGGCGTTGTCACGCTACTGCTGCAACGATTAGCAATCTCGAGGCCCAAGCAAAGCGTACTGTTCACGTGTGGACCCGAAGTGATGATGAGCTACACAATTCGGACGGCGATCGAACGAGGCGTGAGTCTCCAGAACATTTGGCTATCGTTGGAACGTAACATGAATTGCGCGATTGGTCATTGCGGACACTGCCAATGGGGTCCCCACTTCATTTGCAAAGATGGACCGGTGTTGCGTTACGATCAAGTTGCACCATTGATGGAAGTGGATTCGCTATGAGCAACGTGTTGCCCGGACCGGAGAAACTGCGACTAGGTGTTTTCAAATTCGCTTCCTGTGACGGATGTCAATTGTCACTGCTCAGCTGTGAAGACGATCTACTGACACTGGCCGACAAAGTTCATATTGCCCATTTTCTGGAAGCCAGCAGCCAAATCGAACCGGGGCCGTTTGACATCGCATTGGTCGAAGGTTCGGTTTCGACGGCCGACGATGTTGAACGCATCAAGCAGATTCGCCAGCAATCCAAGCAACTGGTCACGATCGGTGCCTGTGCGACATCCGGCGGTATTCAAGCCCTGCGGAACTGGGCCGATCACGATGAATTTGTACGATACGTCTACGCAGACCCGCAGTACATTCAGTCGCTTGCCGATAGCACAGCGATCGCCAATCACGTGAGCGTTGATTTCGAATTACGAGGCTGTCCGATTGATCGCAAGCAATTGCTGGAGGTGCTGGGTGCGTTAATCGCCAATCGTAGACCGAAGACGCCCTCCCATAGCGTCTGCTTGGATTGCAAACGTCGCGAGACGGTCTGCATCGCCGTCACGAAGGCGCAACCATGCTTGGGACCTGTGACACAAGCAGGTTGTGGTGCGATCTGTCCAGCGTACGATCGAGCCTGCTATGGTTGCTTCGGCCCGTGTGCACAAGCGAACTGTAGGTCGCTCACAAATCAGTACTTCAGTTCAGGAACAACCGATCGACAATTGATTCACTTGCTGCGCAACATGAACGCTTCGGCACCCTTGTTTCAGATCGAAAGCAATCGCATCGAAGAAGCATCATTCGACCATGGAACGAAAGAGTGAGTGACACTCGAAAGATCACCGTTAACGCGCTAACCCGAGTCGAAGGGGAAGGTGCGTTGTACGTTCGGCTTGTCGGCAAACGCATCGCAGAGGTTCGACTTTCGATCTACGAACCACCCCGTTTTTTCGAAGCCTTTCTTCGCGGGCGATCGATCGACGAGGTTCCAGACATCACGGCACGAATCTGCGGAATTTGTCCCGTTGCCTATCAAATGGCTTCGGTGCACGCGATTGAACGCGCCATTGGTGTATCGATCACTCCGCAAATCCGCCAGCTGCGGCGACTGTTGTACTGCGGGGAATGGATTGAAAGCCATGTGCTGCACATCTACATGCTAAACGCCCCCGACTTTTTCGGCTGTCACAGCGGGATCGAACTGGCACAGGAATTCCCCGACGCGGTCAACCGCGGATTGCAAATGCGAAAGATCGGCAACCGGTTGGTCGAAGTCCTGGGCGGTCGCGCCATTCACCCGGTCAATGTCCGAGTGGGAGGCTTCTATCGATCGCCAAGAGTGACCGAATTAACAGATCTACTTAGCGATTTGCGCTGGGCACTGGATGCGTCGATTGAAACCGCGAAATGGGTTGCCACGTTTGATTTCCCAACCTTTGACGAACCTTGTGAGTTCGTGGCAATGAAACATCCCGACGAATACGCGATTAACGAGGGAGTGATCGCTTCCAGCCTGCATGGTGCGATCGACGTCGATGATTACGAAAAACATTTCAGCGAACACCAGGTCAGTCACAGCACCGCGCTGCAGGCAAGTCGGCGCGGTAGCGACCAACCCTATTTCCTAGGCCCCCTGGCCCGATTGAATCTGAACCACGAGCAATTATTTCCGCGTGCGAAAGCATTGATCGACCAGCTCAATTTGAACCTCCCACTTGGCAATCGATTTCATTCGATCATTGCCCGCAGCATCGAAGTGGTGCATTCGTTTGAAGAGGCGATTTCGATCATCGAAGGTTATTCACCCATCGATCCACCGTCGGTCGCATTGGAAATTCGCGATGGCTCCGGGTGTGCGGCTACAGAAGCGCCTCGCGGAATGATGTTTCATCGCTATCACGTGCAAGCGTCGGGTGAAATCGGCGAGTCGAACATCGTGCCGCCAACGTCGCAGAATCAGCGTCGCATCGAAACTGACTTGAAAGGCTTGCTGCCGGGCTTGATCGACCAAGACGACGAAGCGATTGCGGCCGAATGTGAGAAACTGATTCGAACCTACGATCCGTGCATCAGCTGTTCCACTCATTTTCTGAAACTGACGATGGAGCGGGCCAAGGAATGAACGACCAATACGACGCGACCGTGTTGGGTATCGGAAGTTCGCATGGTGACGATTCGATCGGATGGCACGTGGTCAACCGACTGTCGAGGAAAAATCTGCCCGGTCTTTGTCTGCGCAAATTGAACTCACCGATGGAAATCATCGATCACCTAGCTTCGTCCCGACAGATTCACATTGTCAACGCGGCGATCGGGATGGATGCGAACCAACCGGTTGGAAAATTCCGATATTCGCCGGAGTCTCAGTGGGCAGCGATTGAATCGGCATCGACATCTAGCACGCATGGTATTGATGTTCCGCAAACGATGCGGCTGGCCCAAACTTTGGATCGGCCAACCGATCATGTTTTGATCTGGTTCGCCCGCGGCGAGAAATTCGATTCAATGGCCGAGCCAAGTCTGACGGCGATCGAGTCTGCGCGTCAGTGTGCCGAAGCAATCATGGGAGAGCTTCGAATCTTGCATAGAAACGCTCGCTAGCGATTTTCACCTGTTCATTCAGCCATCGTAGCCAAGCGTTGGCGTGACAACATTGTCGGAGAATCTGACCGCGTTGCGACGTACCGGAGATCGCAAGTCTTCTGCCCCAGTTCCTGAAGTCTTGCGAATCCGTTACATCAAGGTTTGTCGTCTGTCATCAGTTCGCGCATGGTCAACAAAAGTCGATCGATCATTCGTTGCTCTTTCTGGCTGACCTTGCCAATGCCAAGATGGCCCCCGGACGACTTGGCGACGTTGGTCATTTGCTTTTCTGTGAGTTGGATCAGCTTGGTTTGGGCGGCCCTGGACATCGATTTGAAAGTCGCCTGCATGTACCGTCTCCAAGCGTCAATCGTGATACCGGGGGCAGGCTTCGTCAGCCATTCGTCCAGCAATAACCAGGCGACCGATCGTTCATGAATCCCCAGCTTTCTTGCTTCCGCTTCTGCCATGGTTCGTTCGTTTTGGTCAACCTTGGCTTCCGCCCACGCGACCAAGACCAATGGAAACAGCCGCAGGGCGATTAGGCCGTCAGCCGTGATGCCCAATCTAGCCAGTTCATCAATCAGCTGTTCATCGTCAATACCCGTACTGCGCATCAAAGCGGCCCGACCGTCGCTGCTGGATGCTTCGGCGCCAATCGCTGGTTGATTTGGCTTTCGACCTCGGCAATGTACTGGGCTATGGAAGGCTCGACGCCCGACCGATGTGACCTGTCAGGCGTATTCACACAAGACCTCTGCAGGCTTCGAAGGCCCCGTGGTTCCCCGGCATCGCCGGGTCGTTCTGATCGATTTCTATGTCTGTCATACCCAACTGTGCTCGCTGACACGCGACAGTTTTGTGAAGTGACGAACGACTTCTGCCTTGTTTTGGGTCTGCTCTAGCTGTTCCAGTTGGCGACCAGCCCAACTTTTGCCCTTCGCTAAATCGATCACTCGATTGAGATGTTGTTGACAGTCCAATCGCTGTGCAAAGGGCTGCAGCATTTCGACCAGTTCGCAGGCCATCGCGCGGGCTGGGTGGGGCTGGCCTGAGAACGGATCAATCAATTCAGCTTCCATCCCAAACCGACTAGCCCGCCACTTGTTTTGTCGAACCATCATCGGATGACAATCATGCTGGTAAGTTCCGCGATCAATTTCGTCCGAGAGCGCGACAACCAGGCACTGAATCATGGCCGCAATGGCAAGACTATCTTGCAGATTCCCAGGCATGTCACACATCCGTACTTCGACCGTGCCAAAATTGTGGTGCGGACGCACATCCCACCAGATCTCGCGAACCGTGTTCATGAATCCCGTTTCAACAAGATGTGTCACCAACCAGACGTATTCGCTCCAGTTGCGCATCAAGGGCGGCAGACCGGCAGTCGGCAATCCCTCCATGATCTTGCGCGATGCGACTGCAGTCCGGTGATGCGGTTCTCCCACCAGGGGCTGTTGCAACTCAACGATAACAACATCGGTAGATGACGCATGATGCGATCGCAAATCATCACCGCTTTGTCGCCAGAATCGACTCCGACGTGGACGTGAAGTCCAAAACAGACCAGTTGACGGGCCATGTCTTGCAACAGTTCGATCAAACCTTCGTATCGGTCGCTCGGCGTTACTTTCTGGTCCTGCCACAATGAAAATGGATGCGTTCCCGACCAGTACAACCTCAGATTCAACTGATCGGTGATCTGTTCCACGCACAATAGCTTGCTGGTCAGATCCCTTTCTGCGTCATCGATCGTGCTGCAGACATCGGTGTTGATTTCTACATAGGACTGCATCAACTCGGGCTTGATACTCTCGGAGAACTGGTCGGGAACGCAGGCAAGTAGACGCTGAATACTACTGGAGAGCGCCATCGTTTCCGCATCGACCAGGCCGAGTTCCAGTTCGATACCAACTGTCGGTTCTGAATTGGATTTGAACTCAAGAGTATTCATGTCAAATCAAGCTGGATGTAAGAACGTTCGATTTCGAATCAGGAGTCTTTGCGCGGCGAACATGTCAAGACAATCATCACGGCATCACAAAGTCATGCTCTTGGTCTCGAACAACCAAGACGGGGCAGGGTGCCTTGCGAACGACTTTCTCAGCGACGCTCCCCAGCAACATATGAACGATCGCGCCGCGGCCGTGGGTACCCATCACGATTACATCGACGTTGTTGTCTTTGGCGTAACGCACGATCTCGACAAACGGAGTTCCTTGACAAGCACTTCGTACCACCTCGAGCGAATCTGGAGCTTCGACTTTGATCTCATCCACCTGCTTGGCCGCGATCGCAATGATTTCCTCGGCACTCTCGAATGGAAACGCACCCCTTCACCATACAAAACCGGCGTCGTATCGACGGTATGCAACAGATGAAGCGAGGCACCGAATTTCGTAGCCAATTCGGCACCGTACAAGATCGCCTTTGCTATGCTCGCTGAAATCGGTGGGAACAAGAATCGTTTTGATAGAGATCATTGAGGTACCTTTTTTGAATTATTGCCGCGACCCGCTGCGACATCTGCTCTCCTCCGGCGAATGAAACGCCTTCGCTAGAATCGAAGGCAAACGCTGTGCCGCCAGGGCACAATACCCTGAATGAGCGTTCGAAGCACCACAAAGCGGGCGTATTCGCACAGCTGTGCACATGCGGCCGATTTGAGTCGAAGATCCATGTCAGCGAACAACAACGTCACGCCAGCCCGGTCACTTCTCGACACATCGATCTGCCGGCCGCAGCACATGCAATATCGTCAGCACATCGGCCTGCCATTGCTTCAACAAAAACGTGATCGCGGTCGCCTCCAGGTTGGTCAGCGTGACCGCGACCATCGCGATTCTCAGTGGCCAAACGGCCCAGCCCAGAATCACGCAAATCCCGGCGATCAAGACCAACCACTGAGAACACTTTGCGCCATAGGTATGGTAGCTGGGTATCCGCCCATATTTCCACAAACCGGCCCCGCTGGTCAGTGCATAGCTGCTTGCCGCGACTGATATCCAAACGATCTCGTGCCGCAACGTTTCCCAGCTCAGCAGCAATGCTCCGCCGATCAGCGCGGTATACAGCACCGCATCGGCCGCACTGTCCAATCTTGCCCCGAAATCACTCCGCTGGTGCAACCAGCGGGCGAGTTTTCCATCGACCCAATCGGAAAGGCTAAGGAACAAAAACAGACCAACAAATGCATGTCGATAGCCAGCCACGGCCAATCCAAACAGGATCAACGATCCAGCCATTCGCATGAAACAGATGACGTTTGGAACCGTCATGATCGAATCTTTGTAGCGTGGATCCCGTGGCTCTAGCCCGGTCGCAAATCGCTGTTGTTTTTTTCGGTGTTCGGTCATCGATAGTCTCTAGCGATTCGATTGATTCAGAATGGTCACGAAGTAATAGAAAACGGGGCCGGTGAAAGTCAGACTGTCGATCCGATCGATCATTCCGCCCATACCCGGCAGCAGCGTACTGCCATCTTTGACGCCGGCGTCACGTTTAATCGCCGACATGTTGATGTCACCCAAAAAGCCGGCGACGGAGATTAACAGACCGGCCAGGACCGACAACGCTATTGCTGATGGCCGGCTACGATCCATGGTGATCGTCGTCAGATAGGGAGCTAGCAGCACCGACAGTATCGAACAGGTGATTAACCCACCGAGTAAACCCTCGTAGGTCTTGTGGGGGGAAACGATTGGTGTGATTTTGTGCTTGCCGAATTTTCGGCCGACGATTGCCTGCATGATATCGTTCATTTCCGACAACATGACCAAAAACAGAAACCAACCAGTCGCTCCGACAATGGGCTCATTACCCGGGTCAACCTCAAACAGAAACAGAGAATGTGAAAGACCGTAGATCATCAACATCGACCCCCAGTACAGGCCGGCTGTCGTGCGGATGTACCCTTGAACGCCGTATGCTGTAGCACGAATGGCTGCAAACAGGAGCAATAGGGTGATCGGTAAAAACCATTTGGCAACTTCTACGGCGCCGGCGACGATCAACGCGTAGTGCACGATTCCGCCCACGATCAGGCTGGCGATCGCGACTTGTCCGATCTCTTGCGTCGTACCAATCAAATGCAAATATTCTCTTAACGCCAAGAAACTGGCGATGACCAACAACGTGGCTGCCCCGACGATCCCAAACAATGCCGCGACTGACCATAAAATCGCTAACACCCACCAGACTTTCAGGCTGCCGATCCGCTTCTTCACGATCTCGGCCGAGGAGTGGCGCAGGGCTATCCATCGCATCAGAGTGCCGATCGTCAAGGCAGCAAATGTTCCTGCGATCATCCACAGCAAATTGATATTAACGGATCCCACTGGCTGGCCTCCCAGAAGAATCGCGCCCTGAAGTGCCCGGTCGGGAAGCGCTACGGCTCAGTGCTTCGCGCTCATGGACTCCAGTTCCACTGTTTCCAGTTCCACTGTTTCCAGGTCCACTGTTTCCAGGTCCACTGTCTTCAGTTCCACGTCGCCGCCGGTCAACGTGGCGGATTGTCCAATGAACCGAGGCGGGAAATACGATGGCAAACGCAAGGACAGCCAATAGAAACGGATCGAGCAACTCCCACACGCCTTTGTCAACGATCGCGGCCAAGGTTGGTATCTGTGTGCCGACGAAAACAAACACCATCGTACCGGGAAGTAACCCAACCATCGTGGTCCAGACGAATGTCCGCAGCGGAACGGATGTGGTGGCGGTTCCATAATTGACAAAAGTGAACGGAACGTGCGCAAGTCGCATCATCAACAGGTAAAAGACTCCGTCCTGTTCCAAGCCTTGATTCAGTTTTTCAATGCGAAATTTAAACTTGGCGTTCACCTGGTCGCGCAGCAAATATCGCGCTACTAAGAAACTGATCGTGGCTGCCACCGTCAGAGCGAGATCGCCCATCAACACGGCTGGCCAGAATCCGAACAGCCAGCCAAAAACAATCGCCTTTCCGGAGGTTCCGGGAACCAGCGAGAACGCGGTGTAGACTGCTAACCCGACGAACCAAAACAAAGGGGAATTCTGTTGCACCCGGTCCCGCAACCAAGTTTCGTTTTCTACGAGCCACTGCATGGAACCAAAGTGGCGAGCGAAAACTCCGAGCACACCGACCAATAGGACGAACGCGACCATCGCCAGCAATCGGTAAGATAGAGGTTTCATCTTTGTCATTTCCGGGAGGAGTTACCCAAGAGATCGCAGATATCGGGCCAAAGGAAAACTCAATCATGTCAAAGCGGAACCTGAATCGATATTTTCAGGAAATCGACCGGTGAGGATTCGGGCAATTGAGCAACCGCGTCGTCCGAACGTCCGTGCACATATGCACGTCTGGGCAAATGGCAGTTAGGAATGGTCCACCGATTGCTTAGCTAGTCCACTGCAACTGACCAGCCGACCAGGTACGCGAGTGCAATAGACGATGGAACCCAACCAATGAATGCCGATCCGCCAGCTTTTCTGGACGTGAAAACGTGTGATGGAACACCCGAACTGACCATTTTGCAAATCTCCGACTTGCACTTTGGGCCTCCATTCGTTTGCGAAGTCGCTGACGCAGCACTGCAGCTCGCCCATGAACTCAGTCCAGACGCCATTGTTGTCAGCGGCGACTTAACCCAGCGAGCTCGGCGTGATCAGTTCTTCGCTGCCAAAGAGTACTTGAGCCGGCTACCTCAAGTACCGACCCTCGTGATACCAGGCAATCATGATGTTCCCTTGTTCCGAGTCGCCGAGCGTTTGATGGATCCGCACCGCCTGTACAAACAGATCATCGACACTGAATTGAATCCGGTGTTGCGGCTCGATTCGGCAGTGATCGTCGGGCTCGATTCAACCGCACCGCGCAGTGCGATCAGTAATGGCCGCATTCACGCTTGGCAGCTGAATCATTGTGAACAGGTATTTGCCGACTGCGCCGGAGAACGCGGCAAAGATTGTGGTAGCCCACCATCACTTCGCCCCTGCGCCGGACTATTTGCACGACCGAACGATGCCGAAGTCACGACGGGCGATCATGCGATTCGTAGAACTAGACGTTGACCTGATTCTCGGTGGTCATCTACACCGCGCGTACATCGGCAATTCGCTGGATTTTTTCCCAGGGACCCATCGCGAACGGGGCATCATCATTGCGCAGTCAGGTACAACCACGTCCCGACGAGGTCGAGGCCGCGAACAGGAAAAAAACTCGCTGAACGTCATTCAAATTTATCGCAGCACGATCGACATCACTCACTGCCTGTATTTCGACAACGAACAAAAGTTCGTTCCTCGTAGCCGACATTCCTTCCGACGCGACTAACTGTAAAAGTAAAAACTTACCAGATGACGCTTCTATACTACGACCCGAGCTTTCGAGAACACATCACGGGACAGCATCCAGAAAACGGCGGACGTATCGAGCCCATCATTCGAGACCCCCGCTTCGTCGCTCTCGACTCGAGATGCAATCGGCCTAACTGGACTCCCGCTTCGATCGATCGTCTTTGCTACGTTCACACACGCGAGTATCTGGAATCGCTTGAACAGTATGCGAGACAGGGTGGCGGACAAATTGAAACGGATACGGTCGTCAGCGAAAAGTCTTATCAAGTTGCCTGCATTGCCGTCGGTGCTGTTTGCGATGCCGTCGAGCGTGTGGTTCGTGGTGAAGACAAAACCGCATTCTGTCTGATCCGACCACCGGGTCACCATGCGATGCCAAATCATGCAATGGGCTTTTGCTTGCTCAACAACATTGCGATCGGTGCGCGTGTGGCAACTGAGGAACTGGGGGTCCAACGTGTATTGATCGTCGATTTTGACGTACATCACGGCAATGGTACTCAGGCGATGTTTTGGGAAGCTGCTGATGTCGGCTATTTTTCCATGCACCGAAGCCCTTTCTATCCCGGCACGGGGTCCGCCGACGAAGTTGGATTCGGCGCCGGTCGTGGCACAACGCTGAATTTGCCGGTTGAACTCGGGACATCGCGAGCAGACCAGCTCGCACTATTTGCCCAAGAACTGCATTCGTTTGCGAACAGCATCGATCCCCAGATCGTTTTGGTAAGCGCCGGGTTCGACAGTCACAAGGAGGATCCGGTCGGGTCACTCGGACTTGAATCAGAGGACTTTCGGACGCTAACGCAATGCCTGTTGGAAGTTGCGAACAGGCACGCCGATGGTCGCCTAGTCAGTGTGCTGGAAGGTGGCTACAACCCCGCGGCCCTGACGGACTGTGTGACAATTCATGTCGAGGAGTTGCTGAAAGAGAAATAGATCTGGGATATTTCTGCCGGCAAATCAATTTGGAATCAGTTGCGTGTTTTTACACATGAAATGCAGTAGCCTGCTCAATTGCCAGCGACGTATTTCGGGTGGTCATATATCTGGACGACGCTCAAGCACACCAAAGCTGGACCGTAATCACTTCCCAGTTTGGAAAGCGACGAGGATCGCGAATGTCCGCGGGCGCGAACAAGAGTGTCTGCTGTATCACACACAGACCGCGAAGCTCGATGATGGTACAACCTTCGATTGAATCAACCAGGAGATTTCGAATGACAATTTCAGAGACGAGTTCCGGCGACTTGATCGATGTCACACCGCTCGGCGAGGCAATCGCAACTACCAAGACAACGAAGGTGTTTCAATCAGCAAATGTCGATGTGATTCGCATGGTCCTAACGGCGGGGAAAGAAATTGCCGAGCACACTGCCACGGGTGACATCACAGTTCAGTGCATCGAAGGTTTGATTGACTTCACCATTGCCGGGAACACGGTCCAACTTCGTCCCGGTAACATGCTTTGCCTGACTGGTCACGAGCCTCACGCGTTGCACGCCCTGCAGGACTCGTCGCTGTTGTTGACTCTGCTCCGGACACCGCGAAGCGACTGACAAACCTTTCCGGCCAGCGATCCACCGACCGGTAGCGAGCCGGATGTCAAATTTGGAAATCATCGATTCTTCAGAGACCAGCGGTCGAAAGACCCAAAATCAATTGCATCAGGACAACGAAGACTCGCCCCAACGAGAGAGCAGTTACCGGCCTGGGTGCAAACTGCAATTGCAAAGGTAGTTTTATGACAAACGATCGCGACGAAACGTTGGTCCCATTGGACGTTGGTTCACCGATCTGGGATCGATTCTTCACCGTAGCGCCGCTGGTCGTCGTCGGCACCCGCGAGCCTGATGGTACCGACGACTTGGCACCGAAGCATATGGTGACGGCGATGGGATGGAGTAATCATTTCGGTTTTGTCTGTACCGAAAGTCACTCAACCTATCGCAACATTCAAAGAACTCGTGAATTCACCGTCAGTTTCCCCAACCCCGACCAAATCGTCCTGGCGAGTCTGAGCGCATCGCCTCGCTGCGAAGACAACACGAAACCAGCGCTCGGTGCACTGCCGACATTTCCAGCCTCCAAGGTCGGCGGCGTATTTTTGGAAAGTGCGTACTTATTCTTGGAGTGTCGGTTAGATCGCATCATTGATGACTTCGGCGACAACAGTTTGATTACTGGACAGATCATTGCGGCTCAGGTGAATTCAAAAGCGTTGCGTGATCCGGACCAGGACGATCAAGAGATACTGCGGCAGTCGCCGCTGCTGGCATACTTATCGCCGGGACGCTATGCGAAGATCGATCGAAGTTATTCGTTTCCATTCCCTGCAGGTTTTCGACGGGGCAACGAATGATTTCCCAAAGCCAAAGCCAGCAGATTTTGGACTTCCTGCAACGCCAGCGGGACCCGATGGTCGAAATGCTCAGCTCGTTTGCCGAGATTGAATCGCCGTCACACGTGCCAAATTCGCAACGGCCCATTCAGTTGATGCTGCGAAATGCGTTGCAAGACGATGGCTATCGCGTGCGCCATATTGCCGGCAAGCAAACCGGTGGCCATCTACTGGCTATCCCGCGGTGGCGAACCTCCGGGCAGCCGATCCAATTGTTGCTTGGTCACTGCGATACGGTATGGCCGCAGGGAACACTGGCCGACATGCCCGTCGAACTATCGGACGGTCGCCTTCGCGGCCCTGGGGTCTACGACATGAAGGGAGGTCTTGTCCAAGCGATTTTCGCGGCCCGCGCAATCCGGGAACTTGGAATCACACCACCGGTCGCCCCGACCTTTTTCATCAACTCGGACGAAGAAATTGGTAGTCCGGAATCCTATCCGCACATCAAGCGTCTGGCACGAGTCGCCGATCGCGCTTACGTCATGGAACCCTCGCTCGGCCCGCAAGGCATGTTGAAGACCGCGCGCAAGGGAGTTGGGCGGTTCGACATTCGCGTCATTGGCCGCGCCGCGCACGCTGGCTTGTCGCCGGAAGAAGGCGCCAGTGCGATTCTGGAACTATCCCATGTCGTTCAGCAACTGTTCGCGCTTAATGATCCCGAACGGGGAATCACGGTCAACGTTGGCATCATTGACGGCGGAATGCGCCGAACGTGATCGCGCCGGAAAGCAGTGCCCAGGTCGATGTCCGTGTAGCGACTGGTGACGACGCAGACTTCATTGAACGGACGATTCACGCTTTGCAACCGACGACACCGAACACCAAACTGGAAATCAGCGGTTTCATCGGTCGCCCGCCAATGGAACGGACGCCCGGCAATCAAAAGCTCTGGCGTCTGGCACAGGAAGCCGCCGATCAACTTGGCCTAGCGATTAGTGAAGGGACTGCCGGTGGTGGCTCCGATGGAAACTATACGAGTCAGGCGACACCGACGCTGGATGGCTTGGGTGCGGTTGGCGACGGCGCACACGCGGTAACTGAATTTGTCGAAGTTGAACAAATGCCTCTGCGTGCGGCGCTGCTGGCACGCATGTTGCTAGTTCCATTAGTCCGGGAGAGTGCCGAATTTGCTACGCTCCCTGACTGATCCGCCAAAGGAGCACACTGGTGATCGAAAAACCACTCTTCGCATCTCTGACTCGAATCAGTGATCTGGTTGATCGTCCGTTCGATGTAACACCGGTAAACAAACGAGAGTGGGCCACCGGCGACTACGTGATCGGGGAGGTGTTGTCACAGTTCAATGCGCGATCCCTGGTCGAACTAGCCAACGGAAGAATGGCGGAAGTCAATGCGGGGGACCATGTGATCGGTGCATTCGGCGTACGGTCCGCCACGCTGGAAGCTGCCGGGCACTGGAATGCGATTGGTCCAGATCTGGCGATGCACGCCCTAACCGGTGCCGGATTGTTTGGCCGTGCCACGTCGGTATCGCCATTCATCCCGAAACCGCTGGATCTGATCTATCGAGGGCACGTGACACGGGGCGGAAAAGCACTGCGAATGAGAGACTTTGTTGATGCCTGCGATGGATCGAATTACGACCGGCCGACAATCCTGTTGATCGGTACGTCGATGAGCTCCGGGAAAACGACTTCCGGGAAAATCATCATTCGTCATTTAACGCGAATGGGAATGAACGTTGCCGGTGTCAAATTCACCGGAGCTGGTCGGCTAAGAGATACATTGGCGATGCAAGATGCGGGCGCCAGCCAAATTTACGACTTCGTCGATGCCGGCCTGCCATCGACCGTTTGCTCCGCAGAGGAATACAAGTCTGCCCTCGATACGCTACTGGGAATGATTCAGTCAGCATCACCCGATGTCGTGGTTGCCGAGGCCGGCGCATCCCCCTTCGAACCCTATAACGGCGAAGCGTTGATAGAGCGAGTTCGTTCCAATGTGCGCTGCACCGCTTTGTGCGCATCCGATCCGTATGCCGTACTGGGAGTCACCAAGGGATTCGGATTCGAACCCGATTTCGTGTCTGGTGTTGCCACAAGCACTTCGGCAGGTGTCGATGTGATCCGAAAATTGACCGGATTCGCAGCTCTTAACTTGCTGGACCCTGCGAGCGAACAAGAGCTAAACAAGCTGCTTCGCAAAAAACTGAACTTGTAAGCACCCGCATCACGGATGCCGTACCACCGACTCGTACCACCGAACCATGTTACCGAACCATGTCACCGAACCATGTATATGAACCGTTTCACATAATCCTTGGAAGTATCAAAATGAGAAAGCTGACGCTGATCGCTGCCCAAATGATCTACATCGGGCTGTGGGTTATTCAGCCCGCAGTTGCCGAAGACGATCATTCAACCAACATCGATATGCAAAAAAAGCTGGAGTATTCGCGAGACTTGTTGAACGGGTTGGTCATGGAAGACTTCGACAAGATCACACAATCCGCCCAAGCGCTTAACAAACTTGGCAGACGCAAGTGGATCGAAAACGAGTCATCTGCTTACCGCACACAAAACCAAGTGTTTTGGTTCACAACCGGAACTTTGCTGATGGCGGCCGAGGAAAAAAACATCGACGGCGCCACGCTGTCCTATACTCAAATGACGGTCAGCTGCGTGAATTGTCACAAGCTACTTCGTGACCGCCAGTAGCAATCGCGGCGATCTCATTCCGCTCAGTAGTCGATCACTTTATCGGCTTCAATCAGCAATTTCCCCAGGACAGCCATCGTCGCGAGTTCAGCATTGCGTTTGAGTCCCGGATCATTCAGGTTTGCTGACTTCGCGCAGTGTGGGCAAAGCAAAACCTTGCCACCCGCACTTGTAAATTGGTCGTAGTAGTTTCCAAGTGGTGGTGAATCGGGCCCCCACGTGAAGGCCAACTCCTGGCGTCTCGACGCCAATCGGACACCTTCCATATCAAGGAACACGGTAACTTCAGCGCCATGTTCCTGCATCAAGCTGGCTACCTTGAAGGCCATGAAACAAGCGTGAATGTCATCAGTAAAGTGCGACAGATGGACGACGATTTTTTGTTCTTTGTCGATCTCTCCATCGGCGGCGAAAGATTTGGCGGGAACCAATGCGGCGACGAACGAGAAACCGACACAAACGAGTACTTTGCAAATTGACTTCATGATGAATTTCCTGTGGCTTTTAGACGCGCTCGTTTAGGCGGGAACCGGGTCCCGGCTGATTTGTTTAAGAGTACAAGCTGCACGTGTCGTGCCAAAAGACAGCGACAGGCATCTTGATGTCGCCACTGACGAAGGGGGTTGCTTCATCGTCTATTTCCACTGGTTGTCAGTTCGTCTGTTTATCTGGGGCACAGCGCCGGAATCCAAGCGCGCCAGTTTGGCGCGCTGTGCGCCCTGGCGTATCAGCCCAAATTTGCTGCAGCGGGCAAGTCGGGAGCCGCTCAACCGAAACGCATCATTGCGAATTCGCACTGCAGGAAATTCAACTGAACTCCGAGCATGAACACTATCGCGATTGGTCACGTACTCGCGATCGAGAGAGAAATCCCCGGTCGATCTACAAAAAATCATGAACCACCGGTTTCTTGTGGATCATTAGCCATCACAGGCTCGGACCCTCAAGGCAGATCAGTTGAACGAAGCTTATCTAGCTCTGCGAATCGCCGGCTGCCATGATGGTCGCAAACGAGCCGGACTCGTCACTTTCGTGTTGATGCAGGCGATCGATAAATGCTTCGATTTCGTTCATCGCCGTTGACCAGGACTCGAACGGGGGTTCAAGCTCGTTGAGACGTTCCATCAATTCATCGAGTCGCTCCATGATCTGTAGATGGTCGCGAGCCGAATCGGATCGAAGTTCCTTCATGGATGGTTCTGAATCGGCAAAGTGATTCGCCAAGGACTCAATGATTTCATTTTCGCGATCAAAGTGTTGAAGTAATCGATTGCGAAGTGTCAACAACCGCACCGCTGCTTCACCAAAATGTGGGATTCCCAATTGGTTGACTTCCATCATCCATGAACGCAAGTCACCGATACACGACTCCATTTCTTGGTCCTCCGTTTGCCATAGGGCAAACAGATCGTAGGGCGTTTTATGCGACTTGGTGTTCATGATGCTGACTCCCATAAAGTGGGTGCGGAGAAAAGTGGCCTCCAAGCGAAGCCAAGCTGAAACCCTCATGGTGCGGAACCTTGCTGTGCAAACTTGATGCCAACCTTCGTTGCGGCACCCGCCGGCTGGCAGTCGATCCTGCAATGCGATCGCGAGCGGAGGACCTTGGCGATAGCGAATCGAGAAGGTGAATCGATGGGGGCGGACGATCGTCAAAAGACATCGCTCGCTGCGCAGCGTCAACCGCGTCATCGGAAAGCGCAGAGATAACCGTGCCGCTGGACTGAGACCGATTCATTTGCGATCAAAGCCGACTTCCTAGTAATTGAAATCGCTACCATTCACCGCTGGTGTCCGGCAAGTCCTTGGCTCGCTCAACCATTCGTGGAATTCTTTTTTCTCTTCTGCCCAGACCGTTCGTCGCCGCGTGCCTGGCCAGTCGTTCATTGTCGGTCCAGCCGGCTCGAATCTGCTTGGCGCGTGCGGCTATCTGCCTGGGATTTGGATCGGGTGTGGAATGGAACTGTCTATTCGTGCTCACGACATGCCCCCTTTGTCTTCGTGATCTGCTTTGCATTCAAACCGGTCTTGCCAGAGAACTGCCTGTTCGGCGGATCCTAGCTGCCAATATCAAGGGATGCAAAAGCAGTGCCAAATCCGGGTGTGGTGCCGACGTATCAGCCTCCATCACCCGCCCGGGAGGCTCGGATTTTGTTGTTTGAACCAGGGACACCGAGAACTGATCAATTCAAAAAGAGTTTGCCTTGACCGATATTCGATTTGCCGTGGCGCAGGCCGGCTTTGTCAATCGAATCGAGTTCACTCTGTTGTCGGGGTCAGCCGACATCTGGTCAGCTTGGTAGCCCGCCGGCAAAGCAACGTGGTTACCGTAGGACAACACCTGGTCGTTCAGCCACTCGGCCATTCATAACCGATCGTTTGCCCACTTGCTGAATGATGTTGATGAACCGCTGGCGAGTCTGACCGGAAACCTGTGGAATTCGAGTTGCCACATCGACCATTGCCGGCGGGTTACGTTCGGAAGCCTGAGAGATCTGTCCCACGAACCGAGCGGTTTCGACGAAGTTGTAGTCGGCGGAGCGACCAATCAACCCGCTGAGCGTGCGAGCAACCAAGTCAATCCCTAGGCTGTCAACCTGCATGAACAAATCAATCGTTCCGGTCACGGTCGTCCGATCGTTTGCTCCTTTCGCATAAGTACTCTTCAAAATGATCACTGCTTTGCCTTTCAGTGGGCGAGCGGCCATCATTCCGTCGTAGCTGCCTTCGGTCACATAGACGTGGACGTTTGGATCTCCATACACCAAATCGATATTGCACTTGGTCCCGTTACCATCATCGGCATCTAGTTGGTAGGGACCTGTCCGTTTGGTTTTTACTTTGGTGATCCCCATCAGATCCCACATCCCAACCATGACTTCTGGATTGCGGGCGAGAAACAAAAACATTTCCCGGTCGCAATCAATTGCCTGGCTGGGCAGACGACGATAGATCGTCGGTGTCTTGGCGATCGAAAGTATTCGATCTTGCGCTTGCTTTGTCAGACGCTGCGTCGGCAGATTGGCGATCGCCTCGTCCCGCAGCGACTTGGAACTGGCCCCCTGCGGGCCTCGATACCCAAACAGCCCCGGCGTCAGGCCACCTTCAGCGGCATGAAGCGACGCAGCGCAGACGACAACGCAAATCGCGCATAGACTGCATCGACTGACGACCTTTCGGATCGATCCCCCCGCCACCGGCATCCCCTGATATTGAGCAAAGCACGACTCCCGTTTTCCACCACAGGGAGTTTCATGTGTGACAAACCTTGAGTCACACATCGCCTTTGACGGTTATTCGGCCAATCGGACCGAGCGAGTTGAGGAAAACAGCGCGTAAGGGGCAGAGAGCGGGACGCATACTCGACATTTCCCCAGGATTTTCGATAATCCACGCACAGAAAACTAGTGAGTCCGACGCGTCGACGTCGGGCCCGGATTGGCAATGTGGCAATCTTGGACGGTTCACGACCACCGTTGCCCGCTCACAGCCCCGATAAGTCAAAGCAAAAAGATCCGATGGCAAAAAAAACAATCGACCAAATAGACGTTGCTGGCAAAACAGTTCTGATGCGAGTCGACTTCAACGTGCCTTTGGATGAATCCTTGCAAATCACCGATGATCGTCGAATTCGCATGGCGTTACCGAGCATCAAGAGCGTGATCGACCGTGGTGGACGTCTGATCTTGATGAGCCACCTGGGTCGCCCCGGCGGCAATGGGTACGAAGAAAAATTCTCGCTTGCGTCCGCCGCCAAACGATTGGGCGAGCTGCTGGGGAAACCAGTGGCGATGGCCAAAGACACGGTTGATGAAGACGCCAGAGCGAAGGCGTCCGCACTAGGCGATGGCGATGTCCTGGTGTTGGAGAATCTGCGTTTCAATCCAGGCGAGAAGAAGGGCTGCGAGGAATTCGCCGGCAAGCTGGCCGCAATGGCTGATGCTTATTGCAACGACGCGTTTGGAACCTGTCATCGCAGCGACGCATCGATGGTTGCGGTACCAACAGCAATGAAGGGCAAACCGCGCGTTGTTGGGCATCTGGTCGCGAAAGAGATTCAATACTTGAGTGATGCGATTGCATCACCCGAACGCCCCTTTGTTGCGATCCTGGGGGGAGCCAAAGTCAGTGATAAGATCAACGTGATCAATAATTTGCTGGGCATCTGTGACGCAGTATTGATCGGCGGTGCGATGGCCTACACATTTTCTTTGGCTCAAGGTGGTAAGGTCGGAAACAGTTTGGTCGAAAAGGACAAAGTCGACTTGGCCAAAGAACTGCTGGCCAAAGGAGGTGACAAATTGCACTTGCCGGTCGACACGCATTGCGGTGACGACTTTGGCAACATCGCGGGATGTAACAAACAGATTGTTCCTGCCGGCGAAATCCCTGATGGCATGGAAGGTTTGGACATCGGTCCGGAAACCGCCAAGCAATATGCTGAGGTGATTCGCAACGCCAAGACGGTCGTCTGGAATGGACCAATGGGCGTTTTCGAAAAACCGCCAATGGATGAAGGAACCAAAGCGGTTGCTCAAGCCGTCGCCGACAGTGATTCGATCAGCATCATTGGTGGCGGCGATAGCGCGGCGGCTGTCGATCAACTTGGCTTTGCTGAACAAGTCAGCCATGTCAGTACCGGCGGCGGAGCGAGTTTGGCGATGTTAGAAGGCAAAGCCTTTGCAGCCGTTGATTTGCTGGATGATGCGTAGAAGTCCGCTGATTTAGCAGCTCGCGAATTCAACTGCGCACTGTTCAGGTCCCCGTTTCAAACACTTGCTTTTCTTACTCGACTGCTGCGTTGTCGCCCATGACCGCCGAAGAAATCCGCCTGCAGCAGTCCGCGAATCGCGAACAAAACTGGCAGCGTTGGGGACCCTATTTGTCGGAGCGTCAGTGGGGCACCGTCCGAGAGGACTACAGCAACGGTCGTGGCGATGCAACTTGGAGTTACTTTCCACATGATCATGCTCGCAGTCGCGCTTACCGCTGGGGCGAGGATGGCCTGCTGGGCCTTTGCGATCGGGAATGCCGACTCTGCTTTTCCGTCGGGTTATGGAATGGTCGTGATCCCATTCTGAAAGAACGGCTATTCGGGGTCACAGGCCCCGAAGGAAATCACGGCGAAGACGTGAAGGAGTGCTATTACTATGTCGATAGCACGCCGACGCATAGCTACATGAAGGCCATCTATAAGTATCCTCACTCCCGCTATCCCTATGAGGAACTGGTCGACATCAGTCGTCAGCGAGACCGCACGGAGCCCGAATACGAGCTAACCGACTCATCTGCCTTTGATGAATCGCGGTATTTTGATGTGACGGCCGAGTACGCGAAAGAATCACCCGATGATCTGTTGATTCGCTTGACGATCACCAATCACGGACCGCAAGCCGCAGTGTTACACCTGCTTCCGCAACTGTTTTTCCGCAACACTTGGACATGGCGCTGCACCGACGAAGGCTGCACGACCAGACCAACCCTGCGATTAAAGGGGAACGTTGTGCAAACGTTTCACGAATCGTTGGATCAGTTCTGGTTTAGCTGTGACGCGATGAAATCTGCGGATGACTGGACGTGGCTGTTTACTGATAACGAAACCAACATTCATCGACATCCCGGACTGCCTAGCGAGTCAGATTTCTTCAAAGATGGTATCAACAACTACGTGGTGCTGGGCGAAACCAAAGCCGTCAATGCAAAGCAGCGGGGAACCAAATGCGCCGCTTACGGACTGCTAAAGATACCAAATGGCCAAACCCGACAAGTGCGGTTACGGCTTGCCCACGTCGGGGAACCGGTGATCGCTGAACGCAGCGATTGTGACCCGGAGAAGTTTTTTGCGGTGGCCTTCGACGATTCTTTTGACGAATGTTTTCAGAAACGAATACTGGAAGCCGACGAATTTTACGCAGCCAAGATTTCGCAAGCGCAAACGGATGATCGCCGCGCAATCATGCGACAGGCCTACGCCGGACTCTTGTGGACCAAGCAGTTTTACTACTACTCGGTTAACACTTGGTTGGACGGCGATCCAAACGCCATCACGACCGACGATTCACGAAAGAACGGTCGCAATAGCGATTGGCGACATCTGTTCAACCGCGACGTGATATCGATGCCCGACAAGTGGGAATATCCCTGGTACGCGGCCTGGGATCTGGCGTTCCACATGGTGCCGATGGCTAGCCTGGATCCGCACTTCGCCAAAGAGCAAATGATTTTATTTTTGCGTGAATGGTACATGCATCCCAGCGGCCAAATTCCCGCTTACGAATGGCAACTGAGCGATGTAAATCCTCCCGTCCACGCCTGGGGTGTGTGGCAGGTCTACAAAGCCACCGGGCCACCACAGCAGCGTGACAAAGTGTTCCTTGCCCGCGCCTTCCAAAAACTGTTGATCAATTTTACCTGGTGGGTCAATCGTAAAGACCCGCGAGGAAAAAACATCTTTGCCGGCGGCTTCTTGGGGCTGGACAACATCGGGGTCTTTGACCGCAGCAAACCGTTACCCAAAGGACACCTGGAACAAGCGGACGGAACAGCATGGATGGCCTTCTATTGTGGCACGATGCTGAGAATGGCAATTGAATTGGCCGAGGATCATCAAGCCTACGGCGACATGGCCAGCAAATTTTTTGAACACTACGTCGCGATTGCCGAAGCCATGAATTCCATGGATGGTAGCGGACTGTGGGATGAAACGGATGGCTTTTATTACGATCACTTGTATGTCGATGGCAAGTCAACCCCGATTCGTGTGCGGTCGTTGGTCGGTCTGTTGCCATTGCTGACCGGCGTGATCTTAGAAGAAGAGATCATCAACAAGTTGCCGGGATTTAAACGCCGCATGAACTGGTTCCTGGAAAACCGGGATGACTTAAGTCGGCACATGACTTATATGGAATTGGAAGACCCAGAACTCGGAACGCCCCACCGACGTTTACTGGCCATTCCCTCCGAAGATCGATTTCGCAAATTGATCGCTGTGATGCTGGATGAAAACGAATTCTTGTCGCCATTCGGAATACGCAGCCTGTCGGCGGCCCATGGCGACCAGCCATTCCGGTTCGATTTTGGTGGTCAGAATCACGAGGTTCAATACCAGCCAGGCGAAAGCGATAGCGGCATGTTCGGCGGCAACAGCAACTGGCGCGGACCCATTTGGTTTCCGACAACGTTTTTGTTGATTCAATCATTGAAGCGATACTACGTTTACTACGGTGACGATTTCCAAGTCGAATGCCCGACCGGTAGCGGCAATGTGATGTCGCTGATGGATGTGGCCAAAGAATTAGAACGGCGGATGATTTCGATATTCGAAGTTGGCCCCGATGGAGTGCGTCCAGCTCACGGAGATGATTCCCGATACCGTGACGATCCCGCCTGGAAAGACTTGATTCTATTCTACGAGTATTTTCACGCCGACACCGGACAAGGCCTTGGCGCCAGCCACCAAACCGGCTGGACGGCACTGGTCGCATCCATGCTGCGTAGCCAATCAAGCGTCGCGAAGCATTCGGTAACCGCGGCGGCGGGGAAGGAACTGACGTCCTAACCGCCAACGGACGGTTCACCCGCCATGGAGACGAGTGAACCGAGCAAGTGGACTGGACAAGTGAAAAGGGCAGGGAACAAGAGCACGAAACAGCGGTCCGAAACCGGAGCGGCTTGACAAAGTCAAACAGGCGACCGCAACGCAACTGGGCAAGATCCCCGCAAGCCGAATCCCCACGAGCCGATGTTTAGTAAGTACAATCGTAATGCAGTTCAAAGCCCTGCATCCTCGTTTGTTGACCTACCATGCGTATCTTGCTGACCCTCCTGTCCTGTTGTTTCGCGACATCTCTATCTCTGGTCGCCCAATCCCCAACGACCCTCGGCCGCATTGAAAGACTCGATCCCGCATTGAATGAATTGATCGCCGAGGACGCCAAACTTGAAGTCCTTGCCGCTGGATTCACCTGGACCGAAGGTCCGGTCTGGGTCGCCGACGATGGTGGCGGCCACTTGCTGTTTTCCGACATCCCGCGCAATAGCATCTTCCGCTGGTCGGAATCACGCGGCATCGAATTGTTCATGCGACCGAGTGGTTACACCGGAGTTTCTTACTACGGTTTGGAACCTGGATCCAATGGCTTGGCGCTCGACGGCGAAGGACGTTTGACGGCCTGCGAACATGGCGACCGGCGGATATCGGTACTGACTCGCGGGGGCGGCAAACGCACCTTGGTTGATCGCTTTGAAGGACGCCGATTGAATAGCCCCAATGATCTTGTCTTCGATGCGCAGGGCAGCATCTTTTTCACCGACCCACCCTATGGGTTGCCCGAACGGGCGGCCGACCCGCGCCGTGAACTTGATTTTTGCGGTGTCTATCGACTGGACCCCGATGGCACGCTGACTTTGTTGACCAAACAACTTGCGCGGCCCAATGGCATTGGCTTATCGCCAGATCAAAAAGTTCTGTACGTCGCGCAAAGCGACCCGAACGAACCGATTTGGATGTCATTCCCGATCAACGACGACAAAACGCTGGGCGAAGGTAAAGTTATCCACAACGCCGCCGAAGCGATGAAAGAGTTTCCGGGATTGCCCGACGGACTGGCAGTGGCCGCCGACGGAACCATTTTTGGCAGCGGACCGGGTGGAATTTACGTTATGACGCCCGATGGCAAACTGCTAGGCCGCATCCTCACGGGCGAGCGGACTAGCAACTGCGGATTCGACAGCGACGGATCAGCCCTTTACATTACCGCCGATAGTTATCTTTGCCGTGTCAAAATGAAAAAGTAAGCGAACGTGGCCCGCAACTTTGATATCAGCAAAGGAGCCTACGATCCGGCCAATGCGAACGCGCGACAATTTTCGATCGAAGTTTTCTGCTGTCCATCTTTTCCGGGCAAACGTAAAAATGATGACCTGACCGCTGGAACGACCAACTATGCCGGGTGCCATCATTATCAAGAGGCCCAAATTGATGACGACAACTCGGGGCTGCTGTTTCTGAACAGCCGCGTTCGGTACGCCGAGATCACCGACGGCGCTTCCAATACAATTTTGTATGGCGAAATGCTGCCATACCCCAACCGTCTAGGCTGGGCGTCCGGCACCCGATCTTCACTGCGAAATACGGGCTCCCCGGTCTCGAGCATTGAGTGGCGAAACCTGAATGCGATGAAACTAACGCCCAAAGATGTGGGCGGATTCGGCAGCATGCATCAGGGGGGTGCCAACTTTGTCCTGGCCGATGGAGCAGTCAAGTTCTTAACCTCGTCTATCGACCCTCAGGTCTATGAACATATGGGCAACCGTCAGGATGGTGAAATGATTTCTAACCATTTCTAACAAGTCTGTTTGCAAGCATTGCGATTTGATCTGGCAGATGGGATTCAATTTTCGGTAGATTCCCCGGTTCTTGAAACAGACACTTCCGGAACCTGTTGGTTTCGGTTCAGTGATTACGGATTGCAACTGAGTCGGCCCGATCGCGGTCGAATCATGGAGGATCAATCGTGCAGACGATCAAAACCGCGGCCATCTTCATCTTTGTAGGTACGGTGATGTGGGGTGCTTACACTTCCCTGACCACTCCACCAGAGACCCTTCCGGAAGATGTGCAAGAGTTAGTGTTTGACCATGAACCATCCATTGCATTCGATGAACAATCGTTTGGCGCAGGATTATCTGATTCACTACCCGAACTGGATATCAACAGCGGTGAACCCGCTGTTAACGTTGGAATGCCCGATCAACGCTTCGCAGCAGACCCAGCAGGCGTCGATCCAGCTTTTGCGGTGGCAGGCCCGATCGCATCCAATCCGTCGGTGACAGCGGCAGCGGATCTGACCCCCACGATTCCCCAGCCGGACTCGGCGATTACAGCACGGCTTTCCGATACTCCTCGCGATCAGATTCCCCGATCTTACGCATCGACCTCACAATCCTTCAGTCTTCCCGATCCCAACGACGTGGTCACTAACTTTACGGGTGCGGATGACCAGTTGAAGTTGCCGGCTGTCAGCTCTGATCTGGCATTGGCCAGTGGAATCACCGATGCAGCCAAGGATCAAACGCCACCCCATGGTAGTGACCTATCGACCGACGTAGTGCAAGCTTCCTCCGGCGTGCCCAACTTGGGACTTGCAAACGCGATCCGAACAGCTGACCGGCAATATGCTGATGACCAACGCAAAGAAGCGCTTTCAACGCTTAGCATCTTCTACAACACTCCCGACCTGTCAGGTCAAGAACGCGCCAACCTGTTAGCTCGCTTGGATCCGCTGGCACGTGAGGTGATCTATTCGACGCAACACTTGTTAGAAAAGCCGTATCGTGTCGGGCAAAAAGAATCTCTCGTCGATATCGCCGCCCAGTATGAAGTGCCTTGGCAGCTATTGGCCAACATCAACCAGGTTCCCGACCCAATGGCTTTGCTGCCTGGAACCGAGTTGAAAGTGGTGACCGGTCCATTTCGCGCCGAGGTCAATCTGTCAAAATCAGAGCTGACACTCTTCTTGGGTGATCTTTATGCCGGTCGTTTCCCGATCGCTGTCGGCGCCGATCCAACGCCCAGACCGGGAACGTTCACCATCCAAGACAAGCAAAAGGATCATACCTATTACAACCGCAGTGGAGCCCCGGTGCCCGCTGGCAATCCCGGAAATCCATATGGCGGCACTTGGATGGACTTGGGAGGCCAGGTCTGTATTCATGGCAGTCCCGACAAACGCAAACCAACCGATCAGGGCTGTATCAGTTTGGCTGATGACTTTGCCGGTGACTTGTACGGCATTCTGTCCCAGGGTTCATCGGTGACGATTCGTCGGTAAGATTTGGCGGTTTATCAAGACCTCCAAACCAGGAAACATCGATGTCTTATGATCGCAACGCGCTGCTGGAACTGATCCAAAGCGAGGCCTTGCAGCGCGGCGACTTCACGCTGGCAAGCGGCAAAAAGGCCTCGTATTACTTGGACTGCCGCAACATAACATTGCATCCAAAGGGTGCTAACGTGATCGCGGCCGGAATGCTGGAGGCGATTGAATCAGCCGGGCCCTGGCCTGACGCCGTCGGCGGAATGGCGATCGGGGCCGATCCAATCACTGCTTCGATCATTACCTTGGCGGGTCAGCGCGGTCTGCCGTTGAAAGGCTTCATGGTTCGCAAAGAGGCGAAAGGACATGGCACAGGCAAACAGGTTGAAGGACCGGTGCAACCGGGACAACGCGTTGTGATCGTGGAAGACGTTATCACCAGCGGCGGTAGTGCCATCAAAGCCGTCGAGGCAGCCCAAGAATTCGGGCTGGTCGTTGAACGGGTCATCGCGATCATCGATCGACTGGCCGGTGGCGAAGCAGCATTCGCAGCCAAGGGACTGGAACTGATCACACTCAGCACAATCCGCGATTTTGGCATCGATCCCGAGTAGCCAATCCCTCGCGAAATCATGAAACCATTGGGCAAGGTATGGAAACCACGCTCCACCAACAACTCAAGCTCCGTTACGCCGACGACCAATCACAAACGGAAGTTGTGATGGGACGCTATCGAATCGATGCGATTCGCAATGGCGAATTGATTGAAGTCCAGTGCGCTTTGTTGTCGGCAATTCGTGACAAATGTAAGAATCTGTTGCAGCGACATCAGGTCCGAGTCGTCAAACCGTTGATCATGCGAACGCGAATCGCGAAGGTCAAAAGGAAAGGGGGGCCAATTACCTCGCGACGAATGAGTCCCAAGAAGGGATCCGTATTGGATCTGTTTGATGAATTGATTTACTTCACTCGCGTCTTCCCACATCCGAATCTGACGATCGAAGTCCCACTGATTCACATCGAACAACTGCGGGCACCCGCCAAGAAGCGTCGGCGGCGTTGGGCGAAGAACTATCAGGTGCAAGACGTCAAACTTGAGTCGCTGGAGGGTTCGATCGAATTGTGTGTACCAGACGACCTGCTGAAGTTAATCCAGTTGCCTGACCAGCTGGAAGACTTCAATACGGCCGATCTAGCCAAGTCGATCGATCGGCCTCGTTCACATGCTCAACAAATTGCCTATGTGCTACGCAAGACGGGAGCTTTGGATACTGCCGGTAGAAACCGGGCGGGGATCGTCTACCGTCGCGCCGCGTAGTAGCTCTCGTGGCTGTCTAGCATCACTTGTAGCTGTCTAGCACCAGTTGTAGCTGTACTTTTCGCTAATGGAGATCCGACCAACCGTAGGTTTCGGCCAATGCCTTGCGCACGGTTTCAGTCAATCGATTCAACGGAATCGGTTTGTCCAATACATCAAACGCGTTCATTTCCATTGCCGCACGTCGGGTCACATCATCCATCCGAGCACTCATCAAGACGCAAGCTGGACTGTTCGCGTGGTTGTGCAGATGTCGCACCACATCCAGGCCATTGAGTCTTGGCATGTGAACATCGACCAACGCCAGATGCACCTGCATTCGACCGAGCACTTCGATCGCTTCCTGTCCATCACACGCTTCGGTCACCTGAAAGCCACGGCGTGAGAGTCCTTCGCAGAGCGCGCTGCGAAAGGCGGCGTCGTCATCGGTGACCAACAACCTGGGAACAAACATCGACAGATTCGCATGAAAAAGGGACGTTGCATTGCCACCATGGCAGGTGAAGGGCAGCTATCATAGTAGCAGCAACTAGGATGCCGAACGCCCGGCAAAATCTAATCTGATATCTAAATTTGCAATGAATCACCCGACGGCCAAACCTGAATCAACCGCAAATCAGGCGGCGGTTAGCGATCTGGCCAAACGGATCATTGGCAATGTCGAAAATGCGATTGTCGGCAAACGTAAACAACTCGTCCTGTCGTTGGTCACCTGGCTAAGCGGTGGGCACATTCTGCTGGAAGATGTTCCCGGCGTCGCCAAGACGATGCTGGCACGTGCGCTTGCCCGCAGCGTTGGCTGCGCATTCAAGCGAGTTCAATGCACGCCCGACTTGTTACCGACTGACGTAACCGGAACGTCCATCTTCAATCAGAAGACATCGGAGTTCGAATTCCGTCCCGGTCCGGTCTTCACACAGATCCTGTTGGCCGACGAGATCAATCGGGCAACACCGCGAACTCAAGCTTCGCTACTGGAAGCGATGGCCGAATCTAGGGTGACGGTCGACGGGACGACACACTCGCTGGATCCACCGTTCATCGTGATCGCCACCCAGAATCCGGTCGATCACGAGGGCACTTTTCCACTTCCCGAGGCGCAATTGGATCGCTTCATGATGCGATTCAATCTTGGCTATCCGTCGATGGAAGAAGAACTGCGAATGTTGGAACTATTGCAACATAAGCATCCGATCGATCGCCTGAAGCCAGTCGCCGACGCGAAAGAAATCGTACAGGCCCAGCAATCGATACGCAGCGTCCACGTCGACCCGCGAGTGCGCACGTACCTGCTTCAGATTGTCAGTCAGAGCCGCCAACACCCAGACTTGGCATTGGGTGGCAGCCCGCGGGCGACAATCGCGCTGTTCCGCTGCTCCCAAGCGATGGCAGCCATTCGCGGTCGCAGCTATGTGATGCCTGACGATGTCAAGCGAATCTTGTCACCGGTGATGAACCACCGCGTGATCGTGCGTCCCGAGAGCCGACTGCGCAAGGTGACCGCCGAAAAAGTGATTGACGAAATCGTCAGCGAAATCGCCGTGCCGACCATCGAGGGATAAGCTCGATCCAGCTCAAATCGATCCAGGTCTGATTGATTCAGGTCAGATCGATCCATGGGATACATCATTGAATCCCGGCCAGTTCGCACAGATGCGCCTGTGCCACCGGTTGTGGACAACTCCAGACCAAAAAGAACAACGCTTCGCGACACCATCGCCCCACCGGGTGACCTTCCACATAGCCCGCGCCTTTGGCGGCGGTCATGGCTGCCTGAGTTGCCCGCATGACCAACCGGTTGGCTTGGCCACGAATTTCCGATGCATCACAAGTGGGTTCGCCCGCGGCTGCCAGCAGTAGCCTCGACTGCAATTCGTTGACTTCCCGAATCAATTCATTGGCAGCCGGCAGAATGTCGTCGCGCCGACTTGATTCGTCCTTCAAAAAACCAATCGCCGCTCTGGCTAAACCGATCGCCAACGTCGATGTTTGTAGGCCACCCGTTGTACCTCCGGTTCCGCGACTCATCACCTCTTCAATGGGTCCGGCAAGAATCATCGCCGCATCGATCCGAACGTCGTCAAATTCAAGCTGATCTGTACAACTGCTGGTCAACGCGATCAGGTCGATTCCTGGTCCGGGCCGAACACCTTCCAAATCGGCCGGAACGGCCGCCAATATCTCGCGCCCGTCGTCCAGCGTCGCACCGATCACATAAACGCTCGCGTGCGGCACCCCCGTTACCCAGGGCGACATGCCGTGCAATGCAAATCCGCCCGCTGTTTCTCGCGCGGCCAGCACAGGACGCTTCAGATGACGACGACTGGTCGTAAGATGGCTGATTCCGACGGTGGCGAAATCATCGCCGGAAACCAATTTTTCCAACCATCGATCGATCATCGAATCGTTCTGGCTGCCGGCGATGCGACGAATGGCACCCATGTACTGCGTGATCACAAACGTCGTCGTCAGATCGGCTTCCGCAAGTTTCAAGTAACCGCGCACCTGATCCTGTTCGCTCCAGCCGAAGCCCCCCATCGACTCAGGCAAAAACCATCGATAGACCCCCGCTTGGCCGCACAGGCGGAGCGAATCGGAGGGCCAGTCATTGGTCGTGACCCAGCGTGCGGCAGAATCACGCAGCTGCCCCATCAGACGGTCCATTGGATCGCCATCGGGAGCGGCTACGGGCGTACTGATCGACATCATCGTTGTATCTTTCCTGGAATCGAGATTTGGAGCGGATCCCGGCAAACGGATTCGCGAAATCTGGTTATGCCGACCGTTGAAAACGGGTATTCTGTCGATGCAAATCTAAATGCAGAATATGCATCTCTGGATGTAGACCTTGTAATTCTAGCTAAAAAGTACAGATCCCGAGCCAGTTATGAGCCATACCGATACCTCGCCAACCGTCTCGCCTACTTCGCCGCTGCTGAAGCCCGATTCGGCTCACCATCACGCTGACGATTTGTATGGCAAGCTGACCGAATTGGCGAACAATCTTTGGTGGAGTTGGCATCCGGAGTGCGACCAACTTTTTCGGGACATCGATCCAATCCGTTGGCGGCAATTGGATCATAACCCCGTTGCGCTGCTCAGGGAGATGACCCCCGAACAACTGGCCGAGCGCGCCGGTGAATTAGTTTTGCATAGCCGGATCAACTACGCCTATCGACGTTTACAGGAATACTTGGCCGATTCGCAAACGTGGGCGGCGACCAATTCGGGTGTATTGGGAGCGAAACCGGTTGCCTATTTTTCGGCAGAATTCGGCATTCACGAATCGGTTCCGATCTATAGCGGTGGTTTAGGGGTGTTGTCCGGTGACCATATCAAAAGCGCATCGGGACTGGGCGTGCCACTCGTCGGCATTGGCCTGTACTACTCTCAAGGATACTTCCGGCAATATCTGGACGACGATGGTTACCAAGGCGAAGACTACTTGGAAACGCAGATCGACAACTTGCCGATGAAACCAGCTGTCGATTCAGCTGGCAAACCAATTACGGTTTCGATCGATACCCGCAACGGTCAACTGCTGGCCAAAGTTTGGTCGATGGCGGTGGGACGCGTTCAATTGTACCTATTGGACTGCAACGTCGAAGGGAACAAGCCGGAGGATCGCGAGCTGACCAGCCGTTTGTATGGGGGTGACCAGCGAACGCGAATTCGTCAAGAGTTGGTCTTGGGCGTTGGCGGTGTCAAGGCGCTACACGCCTTGGGTATCGATCCCGGCGTCTATCACCTGAACGAAGGTCACTCTGCATTCGGACCGTTGCAAGTCATCAACTATTTGATGCATGAAGATGGTTTGACATTTGCAGAGGCTCATCATCAAACCGCACGAATGACTTGCTTCACGACTCACACACCCGTTCCTGCCGGGCACGATCGATTCCCACCCGAGTTGGTTGAGGAACACCTTGGGCCACTGCGCGATTCACTAGGACTGTCTGAACAAGAGTTGCTGTCGCTTGGCCGCGTGGACGGCGATAACGCGGATGAAACCTTCTGTATGACGGTCATCGGTTTTAAAATGAGCCGCTATAAGAACGCGGTGAGCAATCTGCATGGCGTCGTATCGCGAAAAATGTGGGCGCATAACTGGCCCGACCGCCCGGTCGATGAAGTGCCGATCGGACACATCACCAACGGTGTCCATGTTCCCAGTTGGTTGGCCGGACAAATGGCGTTGCTCTATGACAAACATTTCCCAGCCGACTGGAAGGGTCGCATTCAAGAGCCAGGCGTCTGGCAGTCGATTCACCGCGTCGACCCGGGCGAATTGTGGGAGACCCACAACGCGCTGAAAAACAACCTGCTGTCGTTCGTCCGCCGGCGTCTGAGCCGTCAGTGTCGCCGGCGTGGCGAAGGAGACGACGTCGTGGAAGCGGCACGTCGCGCTCTCGATCCACGGGTTCTGACCATCGGATTCGGACGTCGGTTTGCCACCTACAAACGAGCAAATCTACTGTTCAGCCAGGCTGATCGAATCGCGGAAATATTGCAAAGCACCGATCGTCCGGTCCAACTTATTTATGCCGGCAAAGCCCACCCGAAAGACGAACCTGGAAAACGATTTATCCAAGAAATTGCCAACTTTCGACACGATCCCCGATTTGCTGGCCGTGTCGCATTTGTCGAAGACTACGACATCAATGTCTGTCGTCACTTGATTCAAGGTGTCGATGTATGGCTAAACAATCCGCGCCGCCCGCTGGAAGCCAGCGGGACCAGTGGACAAAAAGTCGTCCTGAATGGTGGATTGAATTGCAGCATCTTGGATGGCTGGTGGGGCGAAGCCTATAACGGAGTCAATGGCTTCGCGATCGGCCAGGGACGCAGCCATGTTGACGACGAAAAAACGGATGCACGTGATGCCGAAGCGCTGTATGAAACATTGGAACAGCAGGTCGTTCCATGTTTCTATGACCGCGATGATGATGGATTACCAAACGCCTGGATCAATCGGATGATGCACAGCATCAGTACACTAGCCTGGCGATTCAGCAGCCACCGCATGGTCGCCGACTACACCGAGCACGGTTACTTGTGGGCAGCCGGTGGAGTGACCTGCGATATGCGCTATCGGTAGGGGAGCGTGATCGCAAATTGTTGAAACAGCGGTAGCTTTGCAGGTCAAGAGCCTTGAAGCCGGAAGCACTGGCGAAACGGTTGCTCGATCTTGCAGCACGTGTTGGCAAGGTAGTCGATGCGTTGCCTAAGACTCGGTTAGGGAACCACATTGCCGGACACTTGGTTCGCAGCGGCACCTCGCCGGCTCCGAATGACGAAAAGGCCTGTGCTGCCGAAAGTCGCAAGGACTTCATTCACAAACTTCGGATTGGGCCGAAAAAGCTTCGCGAAACACAATGTTGGATTCGCCTGATCATCAAATCCGAGCTTCTTCCGGAGAGTCGCATCGGCGAGTTGCTTCGAGAAACTGACGTGCCTTGCAAGATCAGTGGCCAGTCCGTTGTCACGGCAAGGCGAAACGAAAAACAGAACTTCGTAATCCGCCACTCAAGTAGCGGAAGTATCGCCACGATCGCACGGAACATTTTGAAATTTGCACTGAACATTTTGCAATTTGCAATTTTTTCGAGCCGAATTTGTCCAATCGAGCAGAGCGTACGTGAACTCGATTTACTTGAGATTTCGTCTAATTGGGTCCGCCCAATTACTAGACTTCAAAAAAAAGTTTCCCTCACCGTGTAAGAACCTCCCGCGACTCGTGTTCAATGGGTAATGGAGGTTTGTTTTGCCTGAGATTCCCAATACCCGACAGACGCTGCTGGCCCGGCTGGAGGACCAAAGTGACCGCGATGCTTGGGAACAGTTCTCGGCTTTGTACGCGCCGGTCATCTACCGTTTGGCCCGTGGTCGCGGACTACAAGATGCTGACGCACAAGATCTGACTCAGAAAGTCCTCATCGCAGTCGCCTCCGCCATCCCTCGTTGGCAATCTACCAACGACGGTACCCGATTTCGACATTGGTTGCGCCGAGTCACCAAGAATGCCACCATCAACGCGCTCACTCGCCGGCCGCGCGATCTGGCCGTTGGCGGTTCATCGCGGATCGACCTGCTTCGGGAGTATCCAGAACCGGACTCCGCAACCGACCAGCAGATTGATTGGGAGAGCCGCCGACAGGCCTACCGGGTTGCCGCGATCGAAGTTCGTCGTGAAGTCCAGGCGGAGACTTGGGAAGCATTCGCCAGAACGGTGATCGATGGTGAATCGGTTCAATCGGTTGCCAAGTCAACCGGCAAATCGGTGGGAGCGATCTACGTAGCCAAATGCCGAGTGTTGAATCGGCTCCGCCAATTGGCTCGAGAATTTGAGGTCGAATCATGAATGTATGCGACGAAACTTTGTTGGTAGCGTTGTTGCGCGATGAGATTTCGCCAGCTGACGAACAAGATTTGATTTCCCATTTGGATCACTGCAAATTTTGCCAACAAGAACTAGAATCTCGAACCGCCAATCAACAAACTTGGGAGGATTCAAGTTTGTTGTTGAAGGAGCAACCCTACGACAGCGAATCCGTATCGGTCGATTGGACACCCGACTGGTCCGAATCCAGTCCTGTGGCGCCGTCGATCCAGCACGTCTTGGACACACTTGCGCCAACCGACGACCCACACATGCTGGGACGAATCGGGCACTACGAAGTATCGGCAGTGATCGGGGCGGGCGGTATGGGTGTTGTGCTGAAGGCCTTCGATAAATCGCTCGACCGAACCGTCGCGATTAAAGTGTTGGCTCCGCATTTGGCCTGTAGCGGTGCAGCCAGGAAACGATTTGGGCGAGAAGCAAAGGCCGCGGCCGCCGTGTTGCATCCCAACGTGATTGCGATTCATGGCGTGTCCGATGATGGTCAATCGTTGCCCTTTTTGGTCATGCCCTACCTCCGCGGCTCATCCCTGCAAGCGCGGATCGATGGCGAAGGTCCGCTCTCCACCATCGAAACTCTACGCGTCGCGTCACAAATCGTTGACGGTTTGGCCGCCGTGCATGCCCAAGGACTTGTCCATCGAGACATCAAGCCGGCGAACATCATGCTTGAAGAGGGGATTGAACGTGTATCGATCACCGATTTCGGATTGGCTCGCACCGTGGACGACGCCACACTCACTCACAGCGGCGTGATCGCGGGGACACCCTTGTACATGTCACCGGAGCAGGCCAATGGCAAAGCCATTGACGCGCGTAGCGATTTGTTCTCTTTGGGCAGTGTGATCTACGCCATGTGCACCGGACGGCCACCCTTCCGCGCTGAAAACGCCATGGCCGTGTTGCGCAGGATCACCGACGACGTCGCCCGACCGATCACACAGATCCAACCGGAAGTTCCAGTCTGGATGGACCGTCTGATCGAAAAACTACACGCCAAGAATCCCGACGAACGATACGAAAACGCCGGCCAAGTCGGTGAAGTGTTGCAGCGTTGTTTGGCACACCTGCATTCGCCGGCAGAACCGTTGCCAGCAGAGCTGCATCCGCCGCACAGGGTTGGCCGCAAGTGGGCAGTGATTGGCGGACTCGCGCTGGCGATTGTGATTGGCTTCACGCAGCTGAGTCAAATCAACCCATCGCCCAACGCAATCAATCCCCCCGTACCGCCGGCAGAGATTATCGATCAACCAGTCATGCATTGGGACGACACAACACAACAAGAGCTTGACGACATGCAAATTTCGATTGACGAATTGGAGCTGCGAACGAGTGTGCCGTTTTGAATCCCAAGTTTGATCGGCTAAAGCCTGGACACCAGCGCGCCGCGCTGGTGTCCAGGCTTTAGCCGCCCAAGCGCGACAAATGCAGAATACAACGAAGTCCTGTTCAATTTTTTGGAGAACAACCATGCGACCATTTTTAATCCCGCTGCTTTGCCTTTCCGCGTTACCAAACCTGGTCTGTGGACAGCAGAACGATGAGTTTTCTGAGGGCGGCTTCGGCTTCAGCAAACAAAAGATCATGACGCGGCAGCTGGAAAATGCGAGAGCTGAAGAGGTGATCTCCATCCTCAACGAGCTCTTTCCAGTCAAATTCTCTGCCAACCCAAAGACCAACACAATCTACGCTCGGGCGACCGAAGAACAGATCACGGAAGTCAATGAAATCGTTGACCAAATGGAAGAAAGGATTGCTGAAGTGAACAAAGCTGATGATCTACGCAAAAGATCTCCCGGCCGAGGAGGTTTAGGTGCACTTGGCAGTGGTGGGGCTGGAATCTCTCGCCCTCGCGGAAGCATTCCCGGCGGTTCGCAACTCGCGGGTCCACCTAAAAAACCCGAGTCGCCGTCGGGTTTAGCGATGGCCGCGTCACGATTCACGAAAGATCTTGATTTAGATTTTGACTGGATCGAGCGAGACTTAGTTCCGCTCGTGATCGAACTGTCCAAAGTCGAGACTGAATTTGGAGCCGAACACCCGCGCGTACGAGTGATCAAGAAGCAGATCGAGAGCGTTCGCGAAACGCTGCTCAAATCGCTCGAGGCCAGTCGAAAGGGTCGGATCGAGTCTCGGCCTTCAACAAAGTTTGCGGCCCAGCATGCCGCGATCGAAACCGAAGTTTCCAAAGTCATTGCTGAACTTCGCTCGGAGACGGCAAAGGAATTGCCCGCCGACGAACTTGAGAAGGTCAAAGCCGGACTGACCGAATCGGTTGGCAGATTGTTCGACGTTCGCCAGCAGGCCGAGGAAGCGGACTTGAAGCAATTCAACGAACAGCTTGAAAACATTCGCAAACGCCTGGACGAACGAAAAGAGAACCGTGACAAGATTGTCCAAGGGCGGGTCGAAGAGTTATTGAAGGAGGGTTCTGGAAAGTAGCCAGCTCGCTCCGCCGAGCTGTAGCCCGACCGGGAGACTTGCCAACGGGAGTGACTCCCGATCGTAGGAACGACCTTGGCCACGATTGCTGTACGATCGCAAGTGGTCCCCCCAACCGCGTCTTCCGGTCGGGCATCGTCCCGGCGGAGCGGGACGGCTACTTACTACCTTTCGAACGTCGACTTGTTTCGCAGGATGTGGTGGTAGTGCTGGGCGAATCGATGCGATTCGTCTCGGACGTATTGCAACAACCGCAGCGCGATATGCACCGCGACTCAATACGATCGATTCGCTTTCCCCCGGTCGGAAAATCTCTTCTTCCTTCTTGGCCAATGAGATGACTGTTGGCGGAGTGATCTCTTGATCGCGAAAGGCTGCCATCGCGGCATTCAATTGTCCTTTGCCGCCATCGATCAGCAGAATGTCAGGAAATGTATCACCTTGATCGGATAGCTTGCGAAAACGGCGTGAAACGACTTCGTAAATGCTGCGGAAGTCATCGATACCATCGACATCTTGAATTCGAAACCGCCGGTATCCCGGCTTGAACGGCAGCCCATCGATGAACTGCACCAAACTGGCCACCGTTTCGCCGCCACCCAGATGCGCGATATCGACGCCTTCGATCACTCGCGGGTGTCCGACAATCCGAGCACCTTACGCAATCCGGCCAGACCCTTTTTGGGATCGATGTAGAACACCTCCGGCTGCGCGTGCGAATCGAGTTCACCACGTTCATCCAGCTTTTCCAACATTTCGATTTCGTCGCGCAGCACAGCGGCTCGTTCAAAGTCCAACGACTTACTGGCCTCTGTCATCTCGTCGCGCATCTCTTTGAGCAATCGTTTCTTGCCACCTTCCAGAAACGTTTGCAGTCGTTTGATGTCGCGACGATATTCATCTTTGCCGATGCGAAAGTTACAAGGCGCGGAACATTGGTCGATGCTGGCCAACAAGCAAGGGCGAAACCAATTCCAGCGTTCATCGGCTTCACTGATGTCCAATGAACAAGTGCGAAACTTAAAGATTCTTTGCAGCACTCCGATCGCACCCCGCAGCGCTCCGGCGCTGGCGAAGGGACCGTACAGCTTTACGCCCGACGATCTGGGTTCGCGAGTGACTTCGATCCGCGGGAATTCCTCGCGGGTCGTGATCATCAAATACGGAAAGGTTTTGTCGTCTTTAAGTTCCTTGTTGTTCTTGGGCTGAATGTCTTTGATCAGCCGCGATTCCATCAACAGTGCATCGACTTCACTTTCGCATTCGACGAAGTCGATGTCGGCGATTTCACCGATCCAGGTTGCCGTTCGCTGATCTTGGGCGGCCGCTTTTAAGAAATAGCTACTAGCGCGACTGCGCAGATTTTTGGCTTTGCCGATATAGATCACGATGCCGGCGGCGTCTTTCATCAGGTAGACGCCGGGCGATTGCGGAAACGATTTAACTTTGGTCGCCGCGTGGTCGAATCCTTGCGGCGTTGATTCAGTCACTTATTCGTCTTCGCTTTCAGCTCCTTGAGTTGTCGCTCCAGTTCCTCGATTTCTCTCTTCAGCTGTTCAGGAGACTTTTCTGAATCCTGTTTCGGAGGCAACAATTCTTCCGTTTCGCCATTGGTTGGTGGGGCCAGTGCTTTCAACGACACTGGATCGGGTGATCGATCTTCGTCCTTGGTGGCGATTTCGGTTTCGAAGTCGACCTGCTGAACCCCCTCGTCATCGCCCAATGCCATCTCATCTTTGGGTTCAGGCTTTGGCTTGCCACCTAGTAGTCCTCCCAACAATTTGCCGACACCGCCAAGTGTCGTCTTTTTTCCCTTGCCACTGGTTGCTTTGCCATCTCCGGCAATCAGCGAGTCGGTTGCGACGTCGTCCGTCGAAACAATATTCGCGGAGAGCAGTTTTCCATCGCGAACCATGCGCAGGTCAATCGCCGGGGAGTCTTTGCGCTGACCCAACGTCTCTTTCAAAGCCTGGGCATTGATCAATAAACGACCGTCAACGGCAACAATTCGATCCCCTGTTTTCAAGCCGGCGGTCGACGCCGGCGAATCTGGTTGTATCTCAGTTACCAAGGCACCACGCTGTCCATCGATATTCGTGTAACTGAGACCAAAAGCCTGTTCTGCATTTGCATCGGCAGCCAAGTCTGTGCTTTGGTTGTCCTGACTACCGATTGCCTGGCGATTCGGCGTTGCCGTTCGCTGGTCGGCAACTAGACCACTGGCAACCGCGGTTGGCAGTGGTTCCGAACCGATTGCGCCAATCAATGGCACGATGATCGCGCCAGAATTCGCGTCGCGAACAATCCGGAGCTGAACCTTGTCGCCGCCCTTGCGACCAGTCAGCAGACGACTGATTTCAGCGACAGAACTGGTTGGCTGACCATCAAGCGATACGATCAGGTCCCCAACTTTTAATCCCGCTGATGCCGCCAACGATCCTGGATTGAACCCGGTAACTTGCAAACCAGGGGTCCCCTGGCGAGCGGGAACAACCCGAATTCCAATGGTCGGCTTAATTTCCGAAGCGACTTGATTATTAGGCAGAATCGACGGACCAAAACGGTCGTCGACGGTATCTGCTTTGGGGTCGCTAGGGGAACCGACGGGTGGCCGATTCACAGTTCTGCCGCCCGGCGCCATTCTCGGCGCAACACCCGTTCGGGCGCCGACACGACTGCGATCCGCAGGCGTATTGGCGGGTGCCGTTGTAGCAGGTCGATCGGCGGAGGACCTGGATGCCGCCCCATCCGCATCCGAACCCGAAGGGTTGACGGGAGCGACCCGACGAGGCGTCACGGACGGCTGATTCGGCGACTGCTGTGGGGTGTATCGTGGCACGTTCGGCTGCTGCCGCGTGCGAGTCCTTGGTTGCCGCTGATCCGCGGGAACTGGAGGGAGATTCGTCCGTGACTGAATCCGCTGGCGGAACCGTCTGAACAGTTGCGCTTCGGAGCTACCGCTGTCGGCGATCAGCCATGAAAAGACTGTGATTGCCGCCAGGGCGGCGATGAATGGATTTCGATTCATCATCTCTCTTCTAAGTTCGACTCAATGGAATGTGGCCGGCAGCTTCGCTGCTGGCAGGCATGGCTTATTGGGGTCAGGCCAAGGGCTACTGCAATCGTGCTATGCGGTCCGCCTGGGAGCCAATTTGTTGTCCGCTATGATAGGGGGGAACCGGTTTAGAGAGAAACCGGCAAGACCTAAAAAATTCGGCCATTTCGGCAAACACGGACATTGATTTGGCGATATTGCGCACCGAAAGAGTTTCCCTGGATTCGTTCGGAATCCTGATTTCGTCGCTGATTGACGACCTTTCGATCGGCCGTGCACAAATCGTCGTAGGACAGATCCGGCAGGTCATAGAAACCGGCGACCATGATCGATTAGTCATTCTGACCACATCTGAAACTGGTCGTGACAGTCCGCCGTTGGCTGCTGTTGTGGCGTTACTTCAAGCTGGTATCGAGAGCGACTCGATCAGCGATGTCGCCACCATTTTGCACGCTGGGACTCTACGGCAACTCGACGCACAGTCTCTCCGCTCGGTGATCCAATCGCTGTCCCTGGCGCTTGATCAAGAACTGCAGCGGCATGGAATCTGCTTCGTTCAATGGGCAACCGACCCACCGCCAACAGACGACCCAGCATCGCGAACTGCTGGTTCCGAATTGACCAACAGAATTGGCAGTCCTTTCGACTGGTGCACTGGTTTCGGATTCCAACCCATTGGAACGCTCGATTACCTTTGCGGACCTGTTTCCAACGAAATTGGCAAGCAGTTTGCGTCAGATACGACCAATTTCCAGGCATCCAACCCGCTCTGTTTTGACCAGTTCCCTTGGACTCAACCAAACGCATTCTCCGAATTGGTCGATTTGGTTGAACTTACCTATCTTCAAACGCTGGACTGTCCCGAATTGTCAGCGTATCGAACGACCGAACAGGTCTTAACTGGCTATCGAACCGCGAACGCGTTTACTCCGAGTTTGTGGTTTACCGTCACCGATGACCGGGAAGAACGTGTTGGCTGCGTGATTCTGGCAACTCACCCGCCTGCTCAGACCAAAGAAGCTCGCGACGATGCTACGAGCGTCGGATCGGTTGAGATTGTCTACATGGGTCTTGTCCCGACCGCACGTGGCCGAGGGCTTGGAACTCAAATGGTTCAAAAGGCCTTTGACGTCGCCAGGGAGGTTGGCGCCGATCAAGTGCTATTGGCGGTCGATCAAATCAATCATCCGGCCAAAGCGATCTACAACCTTGCCGGGCTCAAGCCGATCGTTCATGAAATGGTCTGGGTCAAATCGCTCGCCGCTGCCGGCGAAAACAGGTAGGTCACGAGCTAATCGGTTGATTGAAAATAATTTCTTCCCGTGTCGTTTACAGACGATCGCTAAATCTTCATCGGCCGATCACACAAACCTACAGCGGCCGATTTGGTAACCTGTTCGCTGTTCAAGCCTTACGAATGTGTACAGCAGTCAGCCGGTTGCTATCCTCGGTCCTGCCGACAGGTTATCCACCGCGCGGTAAACTTTGTGACCTCAGGTTTGGCGCACTTCGTAGGCCGGTCTTGAATCCCGATTTCCCGGATATTCGCGTTACAACGAGCCCCGTTTGATTCTTCCGTGACGAAATCTATTCAACCACCGCGAACAGCATTTGACTTGGATGCTAGCAACCATAGAATCTTGCCTCTCACCTGGACAAGACCTTTTCGACAAGACATTGTTGTGCGGCGGGAAGTCGTGCGAAGGGAGGCCGCGTTGCCGCCCAGCGGAGCTAGGTTGGCAGCCACTCATTGCCAACGCTACGGTCGTTCTCTCTTCGCAAGACATTGGCCATGTTCGCTCAGAAGCATCCACGTCTGGCGAACTTCACTTCACACCGCGACACATCCATGATGGAGGATTGCGCCACTCGTATGTCTGAACCGCACGGCTGCAACGACGACATGGCTGTCGTCGAAACCTTCAAGGAAGCGTTGAAGCAACGAGTTGGAGCGGAGCGGTACCAGATGTGGTTTACCCATGGTGTCGATTTCGCAAGTCGACGGGGATCCGCTCGGACAACCATGCTTCCCAAACTTCTGTTTTGTTGGTACGAGTTCGATGGACAGTTTGCTCTGGATCGGATCAAGAAAAACTTGTTGCGCGAACTGCGCGGCGCAGCGATGCAGGCCTGTGGATCCGCCAATGTAGAACTCTGTCTTGACGAACCGCGTGGCGCAGACCGAGTTGCCGCTGCCTGGGCTACCGGAAGACAACACCGACCCGCCGCGGTAGAACCAGGCGTAGCGCATCGCCAGCGCGGCAGTACCTCGTTCGCTTTCCAACTTGCGTCTCTGCTGGAATGACTGCAGTCGCTGTATCTAGCCGTGCTGTATCCAGCCGTGCAGATCTGGCCGATCAGGCCAAACCAAATCGCAACCAAACCGATCGGCTGTTGCGCAAAAACAATTGGAACTACCGAATCTGTCTACGATCGAAACGGCACGGCATCGATCAGAGCGAAGCCGGCAAACCTGCATCGGCAAGTGCCGTTCGTTCCGAACAGACGCTTGGTAGTTTTGTGCGCGGGCCAAGCAATCAACTCGCTCACACCGCGATGACGATGGTTTGCCAAGACCCGCGAGCGGCCAGCCCACTGTTCGTTTGCGGTCCCACCGGAACCGGCAAGTCACACATCCTGGCGGCAATTGCCGATCAGTTTCGACGACGGCATCGGATGCGACGAGTGATGCTGTTGTCGGCGGAACAATTCACCAACGATTTCATCAGCAGTGTCGGCAGTAGCGGAATCGCAGCATTCCGACGACGATATCGCGAAGTGGACGCGCTGCTGATTGATGGCATGCAATTCTTGGTGCACAAACAGCGACGCTTGCGAGAAATGCTGTACACGGTCGAAACGATCGTCAGTTCGGGACGTCCGCTGATCGCACTCGGGATACGACGGCGCCAACCGAAATCCCAGGGCTTGACCAGCGAATTGGCCGGTCGGCTTGTCGGCCGGATCTGGTTTGCCCGATTCAGCCGATCGATATGGCGACACGCGACAACTTTGCTCCGCCGCGAGATCGGAGCAGCGCTGTCACTCTGGCCGATGCCCGAGTCGACGATCCAGCAAATCAATGCAACGCTTTCCGGCGATGGACGCGTGATTCAAGGTGTCGCGAACCTGACCAACACGTTGCAACGAATGCTTGGCCGAATTCCGACGATCGACGAATTGCGACGATTCGGCGGTGATCTATTGCGAACATCCCAGCCGTCGCCACGTTGTCGGTCATCGAATCGCGGTTTGCCAAGCATTTCAATTGCCTGAAGATACGCTTCGCGGGGGTTCGCAAACTCGTGCTGTCACCGAACCCCGGATGCTGGCAATGTACCTGTCACGCCAATTGACCTCGTCTGCCTATACATGAAATCGCGAGGCATTTTGGAGGGCGGTCCCATAGCACAGCAATCAGCGCCGAAAAGAATGTGCGAAAGTGGCTTGAGAACCAAAAGTCGATCGGACGCGGAGCGGCCGCAATGTCGGCCCAAGAAGCGATTGATCGAGTCGAAAGCCTGTTGCGAACCGGCTAGCGTCACATGCATTCACCTCGCCGCTCGGGAACAGCGGCGATTACGAGCCCTGGAAAGGGCGGCCACCTCGTAGTGGTTACCTGGTTTAACCTCACCCGCTGCGTCCGATAAGTGACTTTTTTGACACTGGTGAATTGAAACCTTTGCCCCTACGATAAACTCTTGCAACCCTCATCACCTCCTTCCACGGATCGGAATCATGATTGCCGACGAACCCCCTTTCGACGTAAGAAAAAGGAACCGAGCGCCGCTGAGATCCTGCAGCGACAGCCACCTTTTGATTTAGATGCCGAGATGTGTGTGTTGGGCAGCATCTTGCTTTGGCCCGAAGCATTGGACGATATCGCCTCACTTCGCGCCGATGATTTTTATGATGATTCGAATCGAGTGATCTATGAATGCCTGCGCGAGATGCATGACAACGGCGACAAGATCGACGTCACTCTGGTTGTTTCGAAGCTTGCGCACCCAGAGACAGTTCGAAAAAGTTGGCGGAGCATCGTATTTAGCCAAACTATCATCGGCCGTACCCAATGCTGGGCACGTGGTCTACTACGGTGACATTGTGACGGAAAAGGCGGTTTTTCGAAAACTGATCCTTTCCAGCACAGAAGTGCTACGGGATGCGTACGAACAGGCTTCGTCAGCAAAAGAATTATGTTCTCAGGCTGAACAAAAAGTCTTTGCGATCATGGACGGTCGGTCGGCCAACTCGGTGCAAAGCATCCCAGATGTCTTGCATCAGGCAATGGACCGAATGGAGGCTCGACTGGAAGGCGATTTTGTCGACAGTGGTGCCGAGACAGGATTGACCGGATTCGACGAAATGACTGGCGGACTGCATGACGGTGAATTGGTGATCCTGGCTGCCCGACCATCGATGGGCAAAACCGCTTTGGCGATGAACATCAGCGAACATGCCTCGATCAATCAAAAACTGCCTGTCCTGTTTGTTTCGTTGGAAATGTCCGGCATCGAATTTGCCGACCGAATGCTCTGTTCGCTGGCCCGTGTCAACGGCCATCGATTGCGAAACGGAACCATTTCGTCCGATGATCGTGATCGCCTGGTTCGCAAAGCCAACGAAGTGAGTCACTCGCCGCTGTTTGTTGATGATTCTCCCAGCCGAACCGTCAGTGAAATCGCCGCGGCGGCGCGGCGCATCAAACGCCGCGAGGGATCGCTGGGATTGATTGTTGTGGACTACCTGCAGCTGATCGAACCCGACAATTCGCGTGACCCCCGGCAAGAACAGGTCGCCAAGATCGCTCGGCGGTTGAAAGGACTTGCTCGCGAACTGCAGGTGCCGCTGCTGTGCTTATCGCAACTCAATCGCCAAGCGGAAGACAGCAAGGATCACCGCCCTAAACTGAGCCATCTGCGTGAGTCGGGGGCGATCGAACAGGACGCTGATGTCGTGATGTTCGTGCACCGCGAGGAATACTATCATCGCGGGGAAGATCGGGCGCAATACGCTGGCCAAGCTGAAATCATTATCGCCAAGCAGCGAAATGGTCCCGTTGGCGATGTCGAATTGACCTGGGAAGCCGATTTTACGCGGTTCAGCAATCGTGCGCCCGAACGTCATTCCGATCTGGACAACTATGCGGAATTCACGAGCCCCGGCGGATTCTAACCCGCAGTTTCCAACCCGCAGCTGCACGCGTGCGGCTAACCCTCGGTCACTTCGGCTTCACGCGCCTTGGCCATTTCACCGGCTTGGACTTCGTACTTCTTCGTCAACTCTTGAACCTCTTCCTTCAATTTGTCGCGATCATCTTCGCTGATCTCTTTCGCTTTTTCCGCACCATCGATCGCCTTGTTGGCATCGCGGCGAATGTTGCGGATCGAGATCTTTGCTTCTTCCGCCAGCTCCTTCACTCGTGACACCATCTTCTTGCGAACTTCCGTGGAAAGTGCTGGCACGTTTAGACGAATGATGCGACCGTCATTCTGAGGGTTCAAACCAAGGTCGCCTGCAACGAGCGCCTTTTCAATCTCTTTGATCGTGCCGGCATCGTAGGGACGAATCACGATTTGTTGTGGTTCGGGCGTACCGACCGACGCCAATTGCTTCAGCGGCTGCATCGATCCGTAGACCTCCACCTTGATCGAATCGACCAACCCAGGTGTTGCTCGACCGGTACGAATTCCTGACAGACTGTCGCCCAGATGGGCGATTGCTTTTTCCATTCGTTCTTCGGCATCCATCAGAGTTTCTTCAGCAGACATATTAGCTTCCTTGTTGTAGAGGATTATCGTTTAGGAGACTTTGTTTAGGAGACTTTGTTTCGTTGTTCCGTTAGCTTGAAACGCCAGCGAAGTCTGCGTTGGCGATTTCGTCGCTGATGGTTCAGGTTGCCAATTCGCCCAGGCCCGCCGGCACAGCTGACTTCGCAATCGGAATTGCCACTACGCTTTCTTTCCGATCCAGGTTCCCACGGTGTCGCCTGTGATCGCTTTGACGATATTGCCGTCCTTTTTGAAATTGAATACCAGAATTGATTTCGAATGTTCTTGGCACAAAGCGATCGCGGTCGCATCCATTACTTTCAGGTTCTTTTCGACGACGTCGCTGTAGCTCAGCGAGTCGTATAGCACGGCGTGCGGATTCTTTTCTGGATCATCGCTGTAGACGCCGTCAACGCGAGTCGCCTTGAGGACGACATCCGCATCCAATTCCAGCGCCCGTTGTGCAGCCGCGGTATCGGTGGTGACAAATGGATTCCCAATCCCGGCGGCCAGGATCACGACGCGGCCCTTCTCCAGATGTCGGATGGCTCGCCGGCGAATAAAAGTCTCTGCGATCTTTTCGATCGGCACTGCGGACATCACACGTGTTTGCAAGCCCAGCGACTCAAGCGTGTCCTGCATTGCCAACGAATTCATAACCGTAGCCAGCATCCCCATGTAGTGCGCCGTCGCTTCTTGTACCAGCGAATTGCCGCCAGAGAATTGTGCGCCGCGAAGAATGTTGCCACCGCCGATAACGATGGCGATCTGACAACCGCTCTGATGGGCCTGTTGGATTTGATTGGCAATCGCCGCTGCCTCGTCACCGCTGATCCCGCGACCACCAGAATCGGCCAAGCTCTCGCCGCTTAGCTTCAAGATGACGCGGCGATAACGTAAGTCGGCGGCGTTCTCTTCGGACTCTGGCATAGCAGCAGTTTTCTGTTGGCGATGAATGTATTTGGAAGCGTCGCGGAGATTGTTGAGGCATCATGATACGAAAAAACCTCGTCGATCCGAGGGGGATCGACGAGGGATTGTTTGACACGATGTAGCCAAGTTCGCCAGCGCGTGGATTGTCCGGTTGTCCACCTTCTGGCAAAGGTCGCTACCAACAACGACCTATCCGACGGCTACCCGTTTGAACGCCACGATTTCGGCATCGGGGCTCAGACCTTGATCGCGGCTTCCACCGTTTTGGTGTCATCCAACGCGTATGTCTGGCTCAGCAGGCATCGTTCTTGGTCCAAAAGCGTGTTGTCGGCCACAAATCGCTCCAATTTTCCGGGGACAATTTTGTCCCAGATTTTCTCGGGCTTGCCTTCGGCTTTCAGCTGAGCCTTGATTTCGGCTTCGGCTTGGGCCATCACTTCAGCGGTCAATTGACGTTTGCTGACAAACTGAGGAACAGTCTTTTGCGGCTTGCCAAGATTCTCGCGCTCGTTGATTTCGTTCTCGGAAGTGATTTGAGCCTGAATCGCTTCCGTTTCCTTGGCGACCAATTCTTCATCAAATTCTTCTGGACGCAGAATCGATGGACTCATCGCGGCTATGTGCATGGCGACGCTACGGAAGAATTGCGGCGCATCGTCCTTGCCACCATCCTTGAAAGAAACCAAAACACCGATTTTGCTCCCGGCGTGAATGTACGAAGCGATATTGTCACCATCGACGACTTGAAAGTCCGATATTTCGATCTTCTCGCCGATGATTCCAGTCTGTTCGACCAACTTCTCCGCGACCGTCCCTGATTCGTATGGCAGTGCCAGCACCGCATCTTTTGAATCAGCTTGATTGTCCATCGCCAGCTTGGCCAATTCGTTTGCAAAGGCAATGAAGTCATCGTTCTTGGCGACAAAATCGGTTTCGCAGCTGACCGCCAACAACAAACCATGATTGCCCGCGTCATTCAACAAGGCAACGACCACACCTTCGTTCGCTTCACGGTCGGCTCGCTTGGCAGCAACTTTCTGGCCCTTTTTCCGCAGATAATCCAAAGCCGCGTCCAGGTCTCCGCCAGCTTCCTTCAGTGCCTCTTTGCAGTCCATCATCCCTGCACCGGTCGATTTTCTTAGTTCACTGACGGCTTTTGCTGAAATAGACATTTTCTTCCTTCTAACCTAAATACAATTTCATCCGATTGAGTACGCAGTCCAGGACCCGCGCAAGAATCCACGGGTTCATCAAGAATTAAACGATTGATCGGCTCAGCCTTCGCTGGCCGGTGTCTCGACGGTTTCGGCCGTCGCGACCGATTCCGCTTCGACAACAGGCGCTGTTTCCGGTGTCGCAGCTGGAGCTGGAGCTGGTGTCGCAGCTGGAGCTGGTGTCGCAGCCGGGGCTGGCGCCGCAGCCGGCGCGGCTGGTTCCACCTTATTCATTGCCAGCTGGCCCTTTCCCGAAATCACTGCATCAGCCAAATGACGCATGATCAATTCGACGCTGCGAATTCCGTCATCGTTACCAGGAATCGGCAAGTCAATGTCCGACGGATCGCTGTCGGTATCGATCAACGCAACCGTCGTGATGCCCAACCGCTTGGCCTCACGTACCGCGTTTCGCTCTTTGCCAGGATCGACAATGAACAAACACTCGGGCAATCGATTCATCGTCCGCAAACCGTTCAAGTTACGATACATCTTGCGATATTCGCGGTTCAGCGAGGACTGCATCTTCTTGCTGTACTCGTTGATTTTTTCGCTGCTACGCAGCGTTTCCAACTCTTCCAAGCGGCTCAGTCGACTGCGAATGGTACGGAAGTTGGTCAGCGTGCCACCGAGCCAACGCTCGCTGACAAACGGCATGCCACAACGCTGGGCCTGTTGCTCGACTGCTTCGCCCGCTTGTCGTTTAGTTCCGACGAACAGAATCAGACTGCCGCCGGCGGCGACTTGGCTCAGGTATTTCTTGGCGCGTAACAGACCACGTAGGGTCTCGCGGATATCCAGAATGTAGATCCGGTTTTTCTTACCGAAGATGTAAGGTCCCATCTTCGGATTCCAGAGACTGGTTCGGTGACCAAAATGGACACCAGCTTCAATCATTTCTTGAACGATTGGGTTGGCCATTAGACAGATTTCCTTGGTGTTTCCACGGCGGGCTACGAGAAACGACAACCGTTTCCAGGACATCGGATCGAACCAGCATCACAACAGCCGGACATCGATCACTCGCCCTTCGTCCCACTAGCCATGGAGGGGTGAAGTACAGAGGGGTGGTGACCATCGACGTGAGGGCCACCGATTCGCAGGGCAAAAGCTAGCGAAATTCAGCAAAAACAGCAAGGGTAGTGGGATTCGGCAGTAATGAAGACCGCATCGAGGAGCGTCAAAGACGACGATACGGCATGATTCCCACAAGCTTATTGCCGGACCGGCATCGCTGTCGCTCTTGGTTCCAGCCTACTTTTCTCAGCTTTCGATTGTTTTCGACAGGGATTTGCGCAACTCGATGATTTGCGGATCGTCATTGTCGCGAGTCGCTCCAAGCTGCTGGGCAATGACCGATAAGACTCGAGGGTTCTCGGTGGCGGCCGCCACCGCGACCTGTAGCATTACCAGGATCTTCGCACGCTCGGCGACCGTTACGTCCGAACTGTCTTGAAGATGCTTGATGAAGGCCACGATCGCATCACCAAATGCGGCGCGAGCCAGCTGTTGATCTCTGGGCGTTTTGGCAAGCTTCACCGCTCTATTTAGCGTCGCGATGCCGATTGTGAATCGTTCTAAGAAAAGCTGGTTCTGTGCAACTGCCACGGAGAGAGTCAGATTGAGTGGATCCTCTTTGGACATCGCGGCAAGCCATCGAGTGACTGCTTGGCGATGGCATCGGCTTCCTCAAACAACTTCTATCGTCTGGCCACCTCCGCCGCTTGCGGACCTCTTAGCGGATTGTCTTTGGACAGATCGCACAGAACTGGTAACGCTCGTACTAATTCGGCTGAGGCAATCAGGTAGTTAACATACAGATTCTTGACGGTGAGATCGTTGGGGAATGCGTCGTACATCAATTCGGTGAGTGAACCGAACTCACTGCGTTCATCTTGTGGGAGTTCAGACCACTTCCGTTTATCGAAATTTTCCTGAACGATCCACCGTGCCGCTTCTCCGTGTTTGTGATTCTTCACAAGGAGCCGCATTTGCGCAAGCGCCTCTTCGGTTTTGCCCTGTTCGGCCTGCACGATCGCCAGCCGATATTGAAGATCGCCGTCGCCCGGTCGCTGGCTCACCTGCAGGTCCAGGATTTTCTCGGCCGCCGCATAGTCGTTTCTGTCTAACGCACGGAGTAACTTCGTTTGCAGGTCTGCCCCAGATGATTTCGCCACCCGAAAGCCGACGTTTCCCAGTTTCAATTCCGGATTGATATAGAACCGCCCTTGAGCTTGGCGGTTATTGCCTTGAAACCAAGAATCAGACCTTAGCCCACGAAACAGTTCGCCAACTTTGGATTCGGTCCATTCCCAAGTCGGATCCGCTGTCTCCATCATTCCGTAGCTGCTTCTCGTTGCTGGCACTTGATCAGCGTGTTCTCGATGCGCATCACGAAGTGGGTGCAATCGATACTCTTGCGTTTCTGGATCGTAATAGCATGCTTTGTACCACTCATCTTCCGTGGGCAGAAAGTAACTGGCGCTGGCCGCTCTTGGTCCAACCATTGTCGATCCCGAAAAAGAATAGGCGCCCGATTCGGTCTCGCCGCCCTGCAGCCAATTGCAGTAGCGCATTGCATCGTACCAACTGACATACGTGACCGCCGCGTCGCATGTAGCTGGGTCGGCCGCATATTCGTAGCCACCCTCCGAGCCGCCTCGATGAATCCGCATTTGCGGGTCGTACAAATGATGCGTGTCGGTCTCTTTCGCCACCGCATTTAGGAACTCGGTGTATTGAGCGTTACTGACTTTGTAACGACCGATCTCGAATTCGTGATCGACCCTGCCAAATGAACCGACCCGAGGGTAATCGACATCGGAAACATTCCCCGCGTCGCCAACCACTACAAAACCAGGCTTGCCACCACTACCGACCGCCGGCGTCACTTGGGCCGGCTGCTGCCAAAAGTCTCGGCCACTTGCGGGCTGGCGATCGTAAAAAGTCAGCTCGGCGAATTCCAACAGCCTACGCCAATCTTCACTGCTAAAGGTATGGCCGCCGCGGCGAAAGCTAATCGCGTTTCGCTGTCGCTTGTCATACAGTTCAAATGCCGGCATCGCCGCCGCGCTGGTTGCATAGGTACCAACTGGATTGGCGAATAAATCGTCGGTCGATTCGATGCAATACAAACCGCGCGGCGCCAGCAACGCTTTCAAGTAATGCTGATCGAAAGGCAGGTGAGCCTCATGTTCGCCAAACATTTGGATCCGCTCGTGATACCACCAAGGCTTGTCATTCATGCCAATTGACTCGGCTCCCGGGCCTAGCACCCGCAACGCGCCCGCTCCACCGGCACCCGATCCATTGGGCACGACCAATGTGATCCGCTCGTCTAGTGCGGCAGCCAACAGAGCTTGTTTTCCACCTCGTGAATGACCGGTGATCGCGATTCGGCCAATGTCTACGTCGTCGCGAGTCTCCAAATAGTCGACCACGCGCTGACCGCCCCAAGCCCAGACAGCCAACGTCGCCCAGTCATATTCGGGATAAGCAATTTGCACGGCCCAATCGTGTTGTTCTTGTCTGGATCGAGATCATGCCGCGCATACTCGATAAACATGTAATTTTTTTGCAAGAACATCCAGGCGTTCTTGCTTCCGCCCAACGAACCTTCTTCTTCGATGATTACCGGATGTGGGCCATCAGTGTTGGGCTGGTAGATCACGATTCGCATCTCGAGCTTCTTCCGCGAATCGATGACCAACGTCAGCCAAGTCTCGGTTCCCAATCGACTTTCGTGTTGCTGCTGTTTATCGACTCGAGCGGTAACCTGATCAGGTCGCGGCGGCATTCGGCCGTATTGGTAGTACATCAACGGGGCAATCAATTCCGAACGGCGACGATTCCAATCGTCCAATGATTGAACGCGTGTCCCATCATTGAACGTGAACAAGTCAGGCAAACCCTGGGTGACCGGCAACGCACCAACAGTTTCGGGCAGATCACTCGCCGGCACAGGCGCCGCAATCAAAAAAGTTGCGATTAGGTAGAACATAGTGTTTCGCATGACATCAGTATCTCCGGTCGATCGCGCCGTGCAAGGTTCAAAACCGCGATACTGTATGCAATCGAAGCCGATCTGCGTTAAGCTGCACACCATTGTTTACGTGCGCGAAACCTGCAGACTAACGGTCGATGACCCATCCTCCTCTGTCCACTCCGAATTACAAAACCCTCGCCGACGAAAGCTTGAGCCGGTGCGACCAGATCGCACTGTGCACTGAAACCGAAGGCCAAATCACCCGACGTTTCCTGACGCCACCGATGCGATCGGTTCACCAGCAGCTAACCGAATGGATGCAAACCGCCGGAATGCAGGTTCATGTCGATCACGCTGGCAATTTGATCGCCAAGCGAGCCGCCGCCAACAATGAGCAGGATTCTCTGGAACGCGAACAATCACCTGTCCTATTGATTGGATCCCATTTGGACACCGTTCCCAATGCTGGCCGTTACGACGGAATCCTGGGTGTCATCGCTGGACTCGCTGTAATCGAAGCTTTGGGAAACCGTCTGCTACCTTTCGATATCGACGTGATTGGATTCAGCGAAGAGGAGGGCGTACGCTTTGCAACTCCCTACATAGGAAGCGAAGCGGTCGCAGGAACTTTTAAAACAGAATGGCTCGATCGGATCGACGAAGAAGGTCAGACATTGCGATCGGTGATTGAAGCCTATGGATTGTTGCCGGACCAGATCGCGCAGGCGAGTTACGACGCCAACCGCGTCATCGGGTTCATTGAGCCTCATATCGAACAGGGGCCGTGGTTGAACAGCGTCGATCATCCGGTGGGTTTGGTCGCGGCCATCGCTGGGCAAACACGACTGGCCGGCGTCTTCGAAGGCAAGGCCGGACATGCAGGAACAACACCGATGACGATGCGGTGCGACGCATTGGTTTCCGCAGCACGTTGGATCGCCGAAGTCAGTGACTATGCAAATCGAATGGAAGGCCTACGGGCAACGGTTGGATATGTGAACGTCAGACCGAATGTTCGAAACGTGATACCAGGTCGTGTGGATGTCTCGGCTGATATACGGCATGCTGACGATAAGATACGATTGGAGGCCACTCGACAGCTTTGCAATCGAGCGGAACTCTTGTCGGTGGAGCATGGTGTCGCGTTCAAACTACTGGAGCAGCAGTCCCAATCCGCAACGGCGATGAACACTGGTTTAATGAACGTGTTGTCGGAAGCCATCGATGAGTCTGGATTCCCCTCGACCAGCATGCTCAGCGGCGCGGGACATGATGCAGTCGTGATGGCCAAACGATTTCCAACCGCCATGTTATTCATCCGTCAACCGTCTGGCATCAGTCATCATCCCGACGAAGACGTACAGCGATCCGATGTCGCGATCGCGATCGAAGTACTGACGCGGTTTGTCGATCGAATGGCTCAACAGTTCAGCAATCACGAGGTACGAAACTAGATGAATCGAACACCGCTCGGCCAAACTCGAACGAAAGTATGCCGCGATCACGCGGTAATCGCACCCGACTCGCATGTCCATGCTTCGCTATTTGGCTGGGACAACACCTCCGGCGTGATGTTGATCAGCCCGGCGATGTCATCGGTAACTGGATCAAATGGAGCGCGCGGCCCAGCGTTCGCTCAATACTTGGTGATGATGACGGACCGTTCAATCACTCGTGGTGCAGCTTCTGGCGTTCAACGCTGCGTCTATGTCTTAGAGGGTACCGTTCAGGTCGATGGCAATGACCTCCGCCCAGGTGCCTTCGCATACTTGCCCGCCGATTTCACTTACACATTGTCTGCCGAATCGTCCGCCTGCCTGCTAGTCTTCGAGAAACAATACCTACCGATCGCGGGGGTCGATCCGCCAAAATCAATCATTGGGCACACGTCGCAGTTGACCGCCGAACCTTTCTTAGGTGATGAAGACGCGATGTTGGCGAACATGCTGCCCGATGATCCGGCCTTTGACATGGCCGTGAACATCTTCACCTACCAAAGTGGCGCAGTGCTACCGTTTGTCGAAACACACGTGATGGAGCACGGGCTGTATATGACCCAGGGGCAAGGCATTTATCGCTTGAACGAATCGTGGTATCCCGTTGGCAAAGGCGACTCAATTTGGATGGCCGCCTACTGTCCGCAATGGTTCGTCGCGATGGGAAAAGAGCCGGCTCAATACGTCTACTACAAAGACGTGAATCGATTTCATCTGCCAGGCTGAGGCTGATCGTCAACAGGCTATTGGGCAGCGAGTTCGGCCATCGTCCTCGCCAAAACCTCGATTCCCTTGCCGATCTGCTCGGGCGAGCTGTATTCATCAGGTCGGTGTGAAATGCCGTTTCGACTGGGGATGAACACCATCGAGATCGGTGCGATTCGGTCCATGAATAGCGAGTCGTGATAGGCTCGGCTCACCATTTTTTGGTATTCGAATTGCGCACATTGACACGCGCGTTCGGCCGCTTGAATGATCCGCGGGTCAGCGATTGCCGGCGGATCCTGATTGAGAGTGCGACAAGTCGCCACAAGTTCGCGCTCATCGGCGATTCTAGCTATCGCTTGTTCAATCTGATCTTTGACGTCATCTCGGTTCGCTTCGTTGATATCACGAAGGTCAATCGTAAAACTCGCTCGGCTGGGAATCGAGTTTACTGCGCCTGGATGCACATCCAACTTACCGACGGTCGCGACCAGATCTTCGCTCAGACTCCGATTGGCCAGTCGTTCAATCTCGCAGGTCATCTCGGCAGCCCCGCATCAGCGCGTCTCTTCGCAGCGGCATCAAGACTGCGCCGGCATGACCCCCTTCGCCGATGACTTCGACAACCATCGTCGCCGGCGCTGCGATCGCCGTGACAATCCCAATTGGCAACTCTTTCTGTTCCAATTCGGGACCTTGTTCGATGTGCAATTCGATCCAAGCATGATAGTAGTCGGTTGTCAAAACAGCATTGCTAATCGCACCAATAAACCCGGCTTTGTTGCGCACCGTGTTGTAATTGTTTCCATCGGCATCCTTCAATTGATCCAGCGCTGTTTCATCCAACAAACCCGCCAGCACGCGACTTCCGGTGCATCCGACGCCGAATCGAGTCGGTTCCTCGCTGGTGAACATCAACAACTCAATCGAACGCCGGGGCTGAAAACCGGACGCCTGCAGAGTTCGAATTGCTTCCAAGCCACCGAGCACTCCGACTGTTCCATCGTACATACCAGAAAAAGGGATCGCGTCGGTGTGCGATCCGGTACCGACAACGGGGAGGTCAGGCTCCCTCCCGATCCAGCGCGCAAAAGTGTTGCCTACTGAATCGACTCGGACATCCAGTCGGGCGGCATCGTAGAGCGAGGCCAAATACTGACGCGCCGCCAGATCTTGTTCGCTGAACACAATGCGGGTGACAGCCGGAGGCGGATCGGGACAGGCACTCAGAGTCGCCAGGTGCTGGAGTTCAGCGACGACACGATCAGCATTGACATCAAGCGTCAGTAGTGCGGTCAATGATCTTGTCTCTGGCGGGTTACGAACTGGACTCTGCACGATCAACGGTAGCCGAGATATATCCGAACGGCTCTTCCGTCACGACGAACACATCATTGTTGTTCTCACGATCAAACGGCTGCAAATTGAACAAAATGTGATGCTTATTTGGCATCGTCAAAGTGATCGACTCGATACTTGAACAGGCCTCGATCGCTGCCGTCGCGACCAGCATCAGCGTTTCCTGCACAGAGCGGCTGTAGTGATCGATGAAGCGACTCAGTATCGCTGCTCGAATCGTCGATCTTGCCTCCGAAAAGTCGATCGAACCATCGCCGTAACTCCAATCGGCTCTTACCGACGTCGCCAGGATTCGATCATCGGTATCGGGTAGCGTACGATATTCATCCTGATGAAAGTTTGCAAAACCGCTCTGGGTCGTCTTCGCAATCATCAGTTGATCCAACCCGGCGATAATTTGCGTCGGCCGATGTCGAACCGCAACAATTGTAGCTGTCGGGGTCTCGCCATCGTTACCTAGAAATGCGTGCGGCGAATCAAGCAGCCGGGTCCAGCAGTGCTGTTTCAATTCGATTGACACTTTGGAAAGATGCGAATACTGTTTCAAAAAATGATTCGCCAGCCTCACACCGAAACTTTCGATCGTATCGAAAGGATCGTCTTTGGCGATCACATAGACGGTGTTTTTACAAGTATCCGTGGCAACGATTTTCTGATTGTCACCTTTCGTGTATCCTTCGTCTAAGTCGCCTTCCAACAAAACGTTGACGGAGGCTTCGATCAATTCGTGTCGGGATCGGTCAGCAGGATCGCGTTTGATTTTGCTAACGCGAACATTGTGCTTGCCGTATTCGTTGTGGCTGAGACGTACATTCATGCGAATCGATTCTTCCGAGCAACCGTGGATGAACTAGACCGCCTCCGCCGCTGGCGACACCTTCACACCGTAGCAAATCGTGACTCCGATGACAAACCGACACGTTCTGCGATCCTATCGAGTTGAGTTACCGTCGGGCACGGCGGCCGCCGATGTTGTGATTCGCGCGGGGAAGATTCAGTCGATCGAAACGCACGGCACTGAATCTGACGCCAGCATTGTGCAGGACTACGGTTCATTGGCATTGCTACCCGGTATGGTCAACACGCATGTCCATCTGAACGAACCGGGGCGGACAGAATGGGAAGGTTTTCAAACGGGGACCGCTGCTGCCAAGGCCGGTGGCGTGACAACATTGGTCAACATGCCACTGAACAGCTCGCCAGTCACAACGACGATCAACGCGTTGGAACAGAAACGTAACGCGGCCCGGGGCGCGGTCCATGTCGATATCGGATTTCATGCCGGTCTGATCCCGGCAAGCGCGAATCACATGCAGCAGATGATCGACGCCGGAGCCCTGGCGGCAAAGGCTTTTCTGTGTCACAGCGGGATCGATGAATTCCCGAACTCCACCGAAAGTGATTTGCGGATCGCGATGCCGGCGCTAGCCAGGTGCGGCGTACCGCTGTTGGTTCATGCGGAAATAGAACATCACGTCCCGACAATGGCAGATCCGCGACGATATGCGGATTACTTGCAGAGTCGGCCCCCGTCGTTTGAACGAATGGCAATTGAGTTGATGATTCGACTTGCCCGGGAAACCGAATGCCACGTTCACATCGTTCATCTTTCCGACGCCAGCTGTTTGCCGATGATCGAAGCGGCGCGAAGCGAAGGAATACCGCTGACCGTTGAAACCTGTCCGCACTATTTATTTTTCGATGCCGAGTCGATCCCCGACGGCCGCACAGACTTTAAGTGCACCCACCGATCCGCGAAAAAGGGAATTGCCAGCAGCTCTGGGACGGTCTGGCCGATGGATTGATCGACATGATCGTTAGCGACCATTCGCCCTGTCCACCGGCGATGAAGCGCCTGGACAGTGGACGGTTTGATCAAGCGTGGGGCGGAATCAGTTCATTGCAACTTGGTCTGCCGGTCATCTGGACGGCGGCTCAAAGTCGTGGATTATCAATCAGCGACGTTGTCCGTTGGATGTCGGTCGAGCCCGCTCGGTTGCTCGACTTGCCGCAAGGCATCGAGATCGGGAAGCCGGCGCACTTGGTGGTGTTTGATCCCGATCAGCAGTGGGTTGTTGACCAAGCCAAACTGATGCATCGTCATCCAATCACGCCATATCACCGCTGCGAACTAAAAGGCATGGTGCTTGAAACCTTCGTGCACGGCGATTCCAGCCTCGAGACGATGGGTAGATTGCTGTGAATCAATCTGAAGTCGCTTGGCTTGATGGACTTTCCGACGATGAGGCGATCGAAGCCTTGTCGGGCTGCTGCGGAGCGACTGAGTGGTGCCGAAACATGGCGGGGCTGCGTCCTTTTCGGAGCGCCGACCGACTCCATTTGTGCGCAATACTGCATTCGATTCAATACGCGAATCGGACTGGCGTGAGGCATTCGATTGTCATCCGAAAATCGGCGACGTTGAATCTCTGAAAATGAAGTTTGCTGGCAATCAACAGTGGTCGGCCGGCGAACAAGCAGGAATGTCGATGGCCGACGAGCAAACAATCGCAAACCTGGTTCAGGCAAACAAAGACTACGAGCGCCGCTTTGGTTACATTTTTATCGTCTGCGCGACGGGCAAATCCGCAGCACAAATGTTAGCTCTATTGGAGCAGCGGTTGTCAAATCATCCGGAAACCGAGCTCAAAGTCGCGGCCGACGAGCAGCGAAAGATCACCCATCTGCGAATCGACAAGTTACTGCGCACCAAACCTTGAACCGAAAGACAAAGATGCCCTCGCCGATCACGACTCATGTTTTAGATACCAGCCGGGGTTGCCCCGCGATCGGAGTGCCGGTTGAACTTTATCGAATGGATCAAAGCGACGAACGCGATGTCAATACGAGGCTTGGTATGGGCGAGACCGATGCTGATGGTCGTGTCGCCAACGGCTTGATCGATGCGAGCGAGTTCTTGCCCGGACTTTATCGAATCGATTTTGACACGAAGCGATACTTTGATGCCAACAAAACAGAGGCCTTTTATCCACGCGTCAGCATCCTATTTGTCGTTTCGGCAGACAATGACCACTACCATGTGCCATTGCTGTTGTCACCATTCGGCTACACCACCTATCGCGGTTCGTGAACCAGATCGTCAAACTCTCTCGCCAAACCAACGGTCGATCGCGACGTCCACGGAGTCAACGAGCAACCAGTCACGGCCAAATCCGCCGAACAGGTAGTCACGAGCTCCATCCTCATTCGAGGCCAGCTCTTCGCTCAAGCTGTCCACGCGGTCGGCATAGCTAAGCACTCCGGTCCACACGGTTGAAGCAGTTGTTAAGTCAATATTCGTACTGCCGCCGACCAGAATATCTTGGCCAAGATTTCCGAATAGATAATCGCCAGCGCCACCACCTATCAAAATATCTTTGCCGGCGCCTCCATAAATTGCATCGGCGTTAGAGCTGCCGATTAGCGTGTCGTTGCCTCGACCGCCCGCCAGTGTTAGACCAACTGACAACTCACCATTCTGTTCATCGACGGTGACAAAGTCGTCCCCACGACCGGCGCAGTACTTTGACACTTTCAATGTTGTTCCCAAAGAACACTGACAGGCCTTCCTTTTCAGAGGCGCTATCGGCAACGTTGATGTAGGCCGCCGTGGATTCCACTCTGATCGTATCGTCATCACTTGTCCCATCGACGATCAGCGTATCGCGTCGATCGCCTCCGTGAATTTCAATAGCTCCGTTAAACGCTGCCGAAACACTGGGATCAATGCGGATCGTGTCGCGATGATCGGTTGCAAAGATCACCACCGTATCCGTGTCGGCTAGTCCTTGTGAGGCGATCACGCGGTGACGTTCGACGATTTGAAGATCGCCATCCCTGACGCGAAGTGTCACGTTAGCGCGGCCGCGCTCGTCGCGGTACGTGAAGACTCGATCGGAGCGAAACACTTCGTCTTGAATATCTTGTAGGTTTGTATTCCGGCGAATGATGTCTGATAAACGCGTATTCTGGATTTCGTTCAGCATGCGGCCATGAAAGACGTTCTCGTAGTAGAAGCGATCGCCGTCGCGAGAGCGGGCGAATTGATCCAGCAGTACTGTCTGTAGCAATTCCCCAACACTGCCGCCGGGAAGATGATCTTCGGAAATGGCGCCGACAAAAACGTCGATATTGTCGAAGTCTTCGTCGTACGCTCGAGCGATCGTGTTGGCGAGGTCCGCGTCTTCCGTGATATCGTCAAAACCTTCGACTCGCCGCAGACCGAAGTCCTCTCGCACCTGGTTGTAGTCGGCCAGACCGTGATCCCGACCACGCTGCAGATTTGTGGCACCCAGATCTACGGCAGCGGGCGGGTCAAATAGCAAGCTTCGCGCCCCGTTCGACAATCAAATTGTCCACCTCTTGAATTTGCTGTTCAGAAAGCCCCTTCAAGTATGGCTCGATTCCTAGAGCGGTGACCAACGTCGGATTGAAAAACGCTTCTCCCAAGGTCACTGCGCCGTTTTCTACGGTTGCACCCAGCGCGTTGAAATCTTCGACCGGACTGCCATCTTCGTTCAACAGCAACAACTCGTTGGGCAGCATCGTATGTCCAACACGGTACAACGATGCCGAAAAGATGTTGGCGATACTCGCGTTAACATCACTCTGATAGCCGCCGTAACTTTCCAGTTGGTCGGGGCCAAATAAGGCTGGAATGAACTCGTTGTAGGTAATCGACTGGACTTCGGCTCCAACGATCGCACGGGCCATTTGGTAGATGTACTCGTCAACTTCCGGATCGGATAAATCGTTTCCCTGCGATTCGAGTCGCTCGGCCAGACGCCTGGCCTGATAGTTGTGTTCCAATACAAAGAGTGTTTGCAGACTCGCGAGGCCAGGCTGTTCGTTGGCGCGAACGTCGCCGGCGATGAACAGTTGATCCGGAGAAATTGGGTCGCCTGTACCAGTTGTTGGTGGAGAAGCGTTTTCAAGGTTCAAAGTGTTGAACGGTAGAAAAGCGCCCGAACCGTCAGTCCGGTTCGGGTTCGCATTGTCCGAGTCCCCGTCACCGGTCAATAGAAAGCCACTGAAGTGAGCGCAAGCCCTCGGCCTTTTCGCTGTCTGAACCATAGACGTTGGAAGCATCGATATAGGAAGTGATCTGATTGATCTGTTGTGCGATCCCCTGAGCATCGACTTCGAATCGAGATCGTAGCGAAGGAACACGTACGTCGTCTTCGAACGAGATGTCTTCGCCGTCAAAAGTGGCTGCAAAGCTACCAACGGGCGAGAAGTCTTCCGTCAGATCCAAGTCATGATCCAAGAACTGGCCCCACTGGAAAATGAAGCTGGTCAGGCCACGATCATTTTGAATCGAAGCGTCTTGTTGGAATACGATATTGCTGACCGTTCGCGGGTTGATCGTTTGTCCGTTGGAATCGATCCGATCGGCCAAGGCGGGAAACACAACTTCGGTTACGTTTCCGTCGAAGTCCCCTACAACTTTGGCATCGGGCCCTGATCCGTACTCAACCGTCGTCAAACGTAGCAACTGTGTATTTGCCACTCCCCAATCTTGATTGTCCGCGTTATTGCCCGATCCATCGATCGTACGAAACTCGATGTCGCTGGCCAGGAGCTGACGCGGCTCCAGTTTCTCGAATCGTCGCGGGCGTGTGAATTGTCGAAGTCGAATAGTCATGGGGATTGCCTTGGATTTCCAAATTGCATGGGGAGAGAAGCAGAACGCTGCAAAGCTTTGACTGGCAACGCAATCCATTTCATCGGTTGCATCCCGCAAGCTCGATGACTGGGACCAAAAGTCGTTCGGCGTTTGAACTCGCGTCCTACCGTCTCGTCGCAAGGTCCGTCGCAGCGTTTACGGAAATGCCTACGAAACGCGGCGCCGTCGACTTGCAAGTACAGCGCCGCCGGAAACCAGAAACAGCGTCACGGCCGGCTCGGGTACTGCTACGACCTGGAACCCGTTGATCACCACCCATTCCGAGCCGTTGACATCAACATCGAAGCTACTCTGGCCCTGTCCAACGCTGGCGATTTTGACGTAGTTGGCCGAGCTAGCGTCGCCGGAATTTGTGCTCTGGCCATTGTTATCAAAGCCGCTAAACGTATCGAAGTTCTGATCAAAGAACACAGCGGGAACTCCGTCGTCAACATTGTCCTGCCCCAAATCGAGATCGACTTGGTAGGGGCCTTGCTGACGCGGATCATCGGTGCCCCAAAGATAGACGTACACGTCGTACCCTTGTGCGGTGAATTGGGCAGGCAATCCGGAGACGCCCAAGGTCAGCAATCCTTCATGTGAGTCATAACTACTTCCCATCAGCTTTTGGTCGTCATTTGCCGGCCCGGCGATTTGCGTGTGTGGTGCAGTCACACCGCTAAGCGAAACATTGATCGGGTGCAAAGTGCTGTCACTAAGGATGACGTCACCGTTCAGACCTGCGTCGGTGGAACTGTTCCAATAACCAGCCGGAACGACACCTGCTGTGTTGCTTGCGTCTTGCGGTATCAAGTATTCGTCAGGTTCATGGAAATTAACGCTCAGAACTGTGAGCGCGGCCTGTGCATTGGCAGTGAAGACGCCCAGGAGTAGGAACGAAATCAGCCGTCAACATAGATTGTTGAACATCGCTGTACCTCTAAGATAAGGATTGAGAAGAGAGCTGAGGTTGAGAGAGAGTGTGTTGAGACAATTGTGTTGAGATAGATCTTTTGTAGTGTTGCCTCCTGGTGAGGTAATTTTGACGTGAGTGCATGCCGAATGCGTTTTGAAGCCGCCGAATTCGCGGCGCTGCTAAACGATGAACGCATTCAGCGATTTGCGTTGCATGAGTTTGCTAAGCGTATCAGTCGCGCTATCGCATGCAACTACATGTCGCGCTCGCGCTATTGCATTTAGCTTCAAAACGATTCTGTTCGAAGCCGCGCAGACCGAGAGTGGGCTGCCGCGCATCGAGCCGCTGCGACCATCTTTGGTCGTCTCAATTTGTCAACACGTCGAATGGGATCTGCAGCAGCCTGAACAATGGTCGTGAAACAGCCGAAATTGCACGTCTCAATTTGCGTTCAATTGATTGACAAGCGTAGCCACGTCAAGCGACGACCTTGAACCTAGACTCCTGTCTTCCTGGTTAATTGACTAGGCGAAAAAAATCTGTGACTTGCATCACAAATTTGCGGGACATCTCGGTAGACACGCAATTCCGCTTAGCCATCTTGGACTCGCTCTCGTGCTTCATGACTTGGAGGCTGAATGGTCCGGATGGCAAGATATTCGCGACCGTCAGTTGCGATCGCGTGGCATTCGCAGCAGAAGAATTTCCTCAGCATCATCGGGCTTACTCTTCGCCCGGATGGTAAGCCTTTTTCGTATTCGCTAGCACATCGTCCCAGTGAAACCAGGCAGGCTTGAACTTCTGTTCGCTCAACAGCTTGGCTTGATCGAAAAAGTGTGGCGATTTGGGATCGTGACTCTGGCCGTAGTGCAGATAGCTGACCGCATTCACTTTTTCGCCAAATTCGTAGCAGGCCATGTAGGACGCCCCGGTTGCGGCATACTGATACTTGCGGTGCGGCAGTTCGGTGGGTGGGCTGTGATAAACGGTAAAGGCGACGCCAAGCGGTCCGCGCACTCCCGCCAGCGGCAAGCTCGGTTGGCGATCATCGAATGGGACCTCGGCGGCGCTGCCGTACGGTGCGTGACGTTGCAGCCGATGAATGTCACCGTAGGGCACTTTCCAATCACCATAGAGTTCCGTCAATTGTCCGGCCGCTCGGACGAGCGCATCCAGGCGGGCTGGTATATCGGACTTGAACTCTGGCTTCAGTGTTTCAACGGGATAGCCGCGCCCGTACAGGACTTCGTACCACTGCACGGCCAACGTCGCCTGAGTTGAATCGATTGTGCATTGATAGTCCCAGCCGTCAAAGTGATCGAGGTAGGGCTGCACATCTTTCGCGAGCTCTGGATTGGTTTGTTGCAGACGCTGCAAGTGTCTTTTGTATACAGGTATCTCCGTCATCGCCCAGTACAGCGTGGTGTCATATGCAAACTCTTGAAACTGCTCGAACGTGATATCTTCGGCATTGCGTAACAGATATCTGGCAACTTTGGCGCGTCGTTTGTCGTCGTGCTTGTCTTCAACCATGTAACTGGGAAAGTCTTTCAGCGATGGATTGCCGTCGTCCGTCGTGGTAAAGGGTGTCGAATTACAATTTTGCATGTAGCCCGAGATTGGATTGAGCACTTGTGGCAGCTCTTCGACCGGATGAAACGGCCCCCATTCGTTCGCCGGATCGCTGCCGTTAACCGGCTTGGTCCAATCTTTGGCCGGGTCTCGCTCGGCCATCACCCCGTTGTATAGGTAGAAAATGTTTCCGTCAGCGTCGGCGTACATCGTATTGAACGTTTGCAACCGCTGCTGCGAAACCGCGGCATACCATTCTTCAAAGTTCTTGGCTTTCGTTTGGGCCAGCGATTGGATGATGCGGCTGCCGTCGTACAGGCGAGGCACCCGCACCGCCAAGAATTCATTGTCACCTGGTTTCGAAATGATCGGTCCGTAGTGAGTCTTGCGAAAGGTGAATTCGCGGTCCTCCATACCGGCTTCCGTTTTGACTTTGATCGAAGTGGTCCACTGATCGGCAATCTTGTAGTCATCCCCGTAACGATACTTGAGCGGATCACTGGGATGATCAAAGGTCAAACGGTAGAGATCGGAAATATCGGCGCTGTTGACGGTGTACGCCCAGCCCAATCGATCATTGAATCCAGCTGTCGGGAAGGGGGAACCGGGAAACATGGTTCCCGAAAAGTTCCAGCCCTCGTCGCTGCGAACATGCATCTCCGTGAACATCCCCGAACCGTACCAAGGCTGATGCGGATTGATGAACAGCATCGCGTTGCCGTTTTTCGTCTTGCTGGGGCCGACTGCCCATTGATTCGATCCCAACGAGGCTTTCATTTCGGCGGCCAACGGTTTCAGCTTCCCCATCGGCGCATGGGCGGCACCGGTCAATCGACCAAGCATCATGAAACGGTCGTACATCAGTACGTGATGCGGTTCCATTTTGGTCAACAACCTTGGCTTCACATCCGGATGTTTCTTTAAGTAGAAGTTGTATCCGCCCGCGAATCCAACACAGATCTCTTGGACGTAGTCAGGCAGCTTCGGATAGTCTTCGATGGACGTCGGAACAATTTCGAACAATGCGTTTTCAAGATCACTTTGTAGTCCACGCTCGCCAACTACTTCGGCATACCGGCCAATGCACTTCAAGTACGTTTCTTCGAATTGCCAGAAGTGATCTTCGCACTGCGAGTAGCCAGACCCGAAAGCAACCGACGCATCGGTCGGACCATAGATATGCGGCACACCCCACTGGTCACGATGGATCGTTACCTGCGATGCCCACTGCTCGGCTGACTGTCCAGACACAAATTCGACAGGGAACACGACTGAATTCGCGATCATCAGCAAGGTAGCGACGACTGAGTTTCTCATGAGTGGTTCAGTAGTTTGAAGACGGGAGTTATGAAGCAACGGATGCTTACTGAATTTTCTTATAGGTGATTCGCCATCAGTTCTTCGGCATCACGCTCAGTCAATTCGCGGAACGAGAGCCGATAACCTTCATAGACGGCGATGCCGTAAAATAACAAATCAATCGGACTGAAAGTTGCGACCATGATGTTCGACAATCTTGTCCGCGTCCATCGCGGTCAACACCTCAAGAAAGGGCAGTCCGTTGTCGCCGGCAATCAGTCCGATCATTGCCAATAGGTTGCCTACCAAACAGCCCAACAGAGAAAGTGCTCCGCCGATGAAGCCGAATACCGGCTCCAACCCCTTGCCGAACGTACGGAGTGCATATCCAACCAAGAACCCGATGCCGATCGCAAACCAGCCGATTTGCATTCCCGTGGCAATCGTCACCACAGCCCAAAGTGCGGCGCCGACGCACGAGGCTAAGAAGCCAGCGATGGTTCCACCAATCAGATTCTGATGCGAACGCAGTTCCTCAATCGCCAGCCGAATCTTATTCGGATCGACCTCTGGAACTTCATCGAGGGAAGAATCGTATGGATCGGCCGGTTCAGTCATTCCAGAACTCTAGCAGCAAAAGGGCGAATCGAACGTCAATATTGTAACCAATCACCCGTTCACTCGTATCTTTTCCGACTGCGGTGTGTCAATTTGCAACCAGAACGGCAATCGCGCAGAATCAACGTTGCCAGCAACCAGTTCAAATTCTGGTTGCGACCACTCAAACCATGAGAAGTCCCATGACCATTTGTCCAATCGCAGTCATCGCTAGTTGCAAGAAATGTCCCGCATTCAAGGCGTGTCCATTGAAGGGCGTGATTGGCGATTATCGGAAGCAAGATGAGACGACTGCTGGGCAAGCGACCGGGCCGTCAGACAAGCAGAGCGATTCGTGAAGACCATCTTTATCGTTGCCTTGACGATCTATCTTGGGTCTGCACTCTTGCCGGCTCAAGATCGGGACAACGTCAGCTTGCCCCAACTTTCCGTAACTGACTCTGGAAAGGAATTGACGTTTCAGCATGACGGTCAAGCCATTGCGACCTACGTTTACTCGCACGACAAAGTTCTGCGACCATTCTTTGCGAACTTGAAGACTCTGAGCGGAATCAAAGTCTCACGGAATTTTCCACCGATCCCAGGAACGGACGAAACTGATCACGCCACGATGCACCCAGGGATCTGGTTGGCGTTTGGTGATCTCAGTGGCAATGATTTCTGGCGCAACAAATCGAAGGTTCAGCACCAAGGATTCGTCAGCCCACCGGCAACTGACAAGGGAGTCCTGGAATTCATTCAGAAGAAGCGTTATCTGGATGCTGATGAAAGCCCTGTATGCGATGAAGTCTGCCGCTGCACGCTGCGGACTTTGGATGGCGGTGTGTTGATCGAAATCGATTCGACGTTCTCTTCGGATCGCGAATTCTATTTCGGCGATCAAGAAGAAATGGGACTTGGGATTCGGGTTGCGACTGCGATCACTGAAAAACGGGGCGGCCAAATCACAGATAGCCAAGGCCGAACAACGGCACGGCAAGTGTGGAGCCAACCATCGGCCTGGTGCGATTACAGCGGGCGAGTTGGCGATACAGAAATCGGAATGATGATTCTGTGCCACCCGGATAACTTTCGGAACAGTTGGATGCATGCGCGGGACTATGGAGTGATCGCTGCCAACCCATTTGGTCGTAATGCGATGGGCAAAGGCCCACCTGATAAAACATGGGTTCGCCCGGGTGAAACGCTGCGACTCCGTTATGGAGTCTTCGTGCATCAAGGCACGCTAGACCACGCAGCGATCTACCAACGGTATCTGGCGCTGACCGACCACCCGTAGGGCGAATTCAGCCTTTCTACAAACGCACACCCATGTCATGACGAAACTCGTAGAATCGCGCGAAACGCCGCGCCCATTCACGCCTGACCCAGCGATGGATCGAGCGTCTGCCAAGAAGTTACTCGGGCCGAAACCGAAACTCGTTCGATTCGGACACCGACCACCGCTGAGCGATCCCGCCAAACTCGGATCGTACTTGGCTTGACCGCCGGCTTAGCCCTGACGATTGACGGCCCAAATTTTGGCTAGAATAGTGCATCGCCAGCGAATGGCAGACGATTTCCAGCACTCTACAACAATGTCGATCGCAGCATGAATAGTTCTCTTTGTAAGTCATTGGTTGTAAGTCTTTTGCTGGTTGCAACGGACGTCGGTCCGTGCCCTGGCGATGATGCGACAAAACCGCTGAAAGTGAAGGTCTATGCCGATATCGAATTCGCTGACGTTGATGGCGTGAAGCTGTTGCTGAACTTGCACATGCCGATCGGCGTTGAAAAGCCTCACCTGGTAATGTACATCCACGGTGGCGCCTGGTTGGGAGGTGATCGCAATAACTGTGGCCTGTGCTGGGTCGCCAAGCACGGTTATGCCGTTGCCTCGGTCGAGTACCGGATGAGCTACGAAGCAATCTATCCGGCTCAGATTCACGACTGTAAAGGCGCACTCCGCTGGCTGCGTGCCAATCAGAACACCTATGGTTACGATGCGACGCGAGTTGTGGTTGCCGGCGCATCGGCAGGAGGCCAATTGGCAGCGTTGATGGGGACGACTGGAGGAGTTGAATCGTTGGAAGGAACAACCGCTGGCAACGCCGACCAGTCAACACTCGTGCAAGGCGTGATCGACTACTTTGGGGCGACCGACTTCATCATGCGTTCAAAGAACCAACCTGCAAAAACGGAGGACCCCAGCGGCAGCGTTTACAAGCTGTTTGGCGGTTCGGTCAGCGACAATGTCGGACTGGCTCGTTCGGCCAGCGCATCCGCATTTGTCGATCCAAGTGATCCACCGATCTTGATCCTGCATGGTGATAAAGACCCGGTTGTACAATTGACGCAATCGGCCCGGCTGAAAGTGGTCTATGAGCAGAACAAATTGGACGCGATGCTGCACATCGAGACGGGCAAAGGTCACGGATGGAAGCGGACCGAATTGGAATCGGAAAAGGTTTTGCAATTTTTAGCGAAGTGTTTTGCGGTACAAACAGCCAAATGACCGATTTTCGCAACTTCCACAGCGTGCCCTGACCATGGAGTGGTCACAGCCATTAGCCTCAGGTCGCGCATCGCACTTGGGGGCAAATTCAGAATTCCTGCGGGAAAAAGAAACATGATGAATCGCCACCAAGACCGCCGTCTGTTTTTGAAGGCCAGCACCGCGATTGCTGCCGCTTCACTGACGCCTCGCGCGGTGTCTGCCGACGAGAAGCCTAAAAAATCTCCGAGCGAAAACATTGTCATCGGCATCATGGGTGCCAACAATCGTGGTGCCGCGATTGCAAAAGGAATGATGGCTTCTGGACAGGCCGAAATCGCTTACGTCTGCGACGTTGACCAACGGGTAACCTCGCGTGTTCAGGAACTGGTCGGCAAAACTCAATCCTATAAACCGAAGACAGTTACCGATTTCCGTCGTATTTTGGATGACCAGTCCGTCGACGCATTGATCTGTGCGGCGCCAAACCATTGGCACGCGCCGGCGACCATTCTGGGCTGTGACGCTGGCAAACATGTCTATGTCGAAAAACCGTGTAGCCACACGCCAGCCGAAGGCGAAATGGCAGTTGCAGCGGCGCGGAAAAACAACCGTGTGGTGCAAATGGGTTCACAGCGGCGCAGCTGGTCGGCAAACATCGAAGCGATTGAAAAGTTGCATGCCGGTGAAATCGGCGAAGTGCTCTATTCGCGAACCTGGTACAACAATCGCCGTGGTCCGATCGGTCACGGCAAACCTGCAACGGTTCCAGAATGGCTGGACTGGGAGTTATGGCAAGGACCAACGACTCGTCGCCCGTTCGTGGACAATATCGTTCACTACAACTGGCATTGGCATTGGCACTGGGGCAATGGCGAACTCGGCAATAATGGCATCCACGGCTTGGACATCGCGCGGTGGGGCTTGGACGTTAGCTATCCCAAACGTGTTACGGCAGGTGGTGGAAAGTATCGCCATGATGATGATCAACAAACCCCGGACACGATGATGGTGACGTACGACTTTCCCGAGAATAAAACGATTACCTGGGAAGGTCTAAGCTGGTCACCGCTCGGGCCACACGACGTCGGATTCGGAATTGGTTTCCATGGCACCGCAGGCTCGATCGTGATTCACGGTTCTGGCTACTCCCAGTACGACATGAATCGCAAGGAAATCGAAACGAAGTCGGGAACAAATGGGGACTCCGATCACTTTGCCGACTTTCTTGATGCGATCCGCACCGGACGTCGCCCCACCGCGGACATCGAAAAGGCTCACCAGAGTACACTGCTATGCCATCTGGGTAATATCGCCTTCCGGACAAATCAAGTTCTGAACATTGACACGACGAACGGACACATCCAGGACGATGCGATCGCCAATGAGTATTGGTCAAAAGAATACGCGAACGGCTGGGAATCCCAGTTATCAGCCGCAACGGGTTAGTGTCCCGTTCCTCATTCCACACATCCGAACCGAGGGCGAGCGTCCGAACGCCAATCGGTTCCATGGGAGATTACTTTGAGAACGCCAGTCCTTTTGTCGATCGTTTTGTTCCTTTCCACCAACGTGCTGGCAGCGAATTCCGAAACGCTGCGGGTTGGCATCATCGGACTCGATACATCGCACGTGCCCAGTTTCATCAAATCGATCAATCGCGAGCCAGCCGATCCGGCCATGCAAAACTGCCGTGTCGTTGCGGCGTATCCTTATGGAAGTCGAGATATTGAATCGAGTGCTAGCCGAATCCCCAAGTACACCGCGGAGGTCAAGGCGATGGGGCTGGAGGTGGTCGATTCCATCGACGGCTTGCTGTCGATGGTCGATTGTGTATTGCTGGAGACCAACGATGGGCGGCCTCACTTGGAACAAGCACTGCAGGTTTTTCGAGCTGGCAAGCCCGTCTTCATCGACAAACCGACCGGATCGAAGCTAAGTGAAGTGGTAGCAATCTTTACCGCCGCAAAGCATTACGGAGTGCCTGTGTTCTCGAGTTCGTCGTTGCGTTACAGCGATGGAGCTCAAGCAATACGCGGAGGCAAGGTTGGAAAAGTATTAGGCTGCGATGCGTATAGCCCGTGTTCGCTTGAGGAAACGCATATCGATTTGTATTGGTATGGAATTCATGGTGTGGAATCACTGTTCACCTGTATGGGAACCGGCTGCCAATCAGTACAGCACACATCGACCAAAGATTTTGAATCGGCCGTGGGAGTTTGGTCGGCAGGCCGGATCGGAACCTTTCGTGGTATCCGCGCCGGCAAGAGCGGCTACGGAGGCACAGCTTTCGGTGATAAGGCGATCGCTCAAATCGGTGACTACGGCGGGTATCAACCGTTGGTCAACCAGATCGCGAAATTCTTTCGCACGCGTGAAGCCCCGATCGATCCGGCCGAAACGATCGAAATCTATGCGTTCATGCAGGCTGCCTATGAAAGCAAGCAGCGTGGTGGAGCATCAGTGACTATCGCCGAGGTGATGGAAGCCGCGACTAAGGAAGCCACAATTCTATTAGCTGGGCAACTCGATTCGAAGAACTGACGGCACTTTCGATCGCCATCGGTTCGCGAGCGTCCCCTCCCGTAACGGCCAGTACAGCGAAGATGAATGGTGGTCAGCCATGACAACCGCAAAATTGTTGCACCGGGTGCCCTGATTCGCTGTCAATACCTGTGATCCATCTTGAATCAACCAACGGGGACATCAGAATCGATTCACGCTATGATGTCTGTAAGAGGTAAAAAACATGTCAATGACCAGTACAGATATCCAACCGATCACAACCGGCGAAGATTACATCGAGAGTCTGCGTGGGCGCAAACTTGAAGGTCTATTTGTTCGGTGAACTGGTCGACGATCCGGTCGAACACCCGATGATTCGTCCCTCGATCAACGCGGTTGCCGAAACCTTTGATCTGGCGAATCGACATCCCGAACTCGGTGCTGTTGAATCGTCGTTGACCGGCGAAAAAGTGAACCGCTTCTTGCACATCGCCGAGAACGCGGAAGACCTTGTCAAACAAAACAAAATGCAAAGGCGACTGGGCCAACTAACTGGCACCTGTTTTCAACGCTGCGTGGGAATGGATGCTTTGAATTCGCTGCATTCAGGTCACCTACGAGATCGATGAAGCGCATGACACCAACTACCACGGTCGGTTCCTGGAATTCACCAAAACGATGCAACGCCACGGGTATGTCATCGGCGGTGCGATGACCGACGTCAAGGGTGACCGCAGCAAACCGCCGCACCAGCAAGACGATCCCGACATGTTTGTCCATGTCGTCAAGCGGACCGACGAAGGCGTCTACATCAGCGGTGCCAAAGCCCATCAAACTGGGTGCCTGAATTCACATTGGTTGATCGTGATGCCCACCATGCGACTGGGCCCCGAAGACGCCGCAGTACGCAATCGTCGGCGCGATCCCGGTTGACGCCAAGGGCATCACCTACATTTACGGCCGACAATCCTGCGACACCCGCAGCATGGATGGCGAAATCGACGCCGGCAATGCTCAGTTTGCCGGCCAAGAAGCGATGGTCATCTTTGACGACGTCTTCATTCCCTGGGACTTGGTCTTCATGGATGGCGAGTACGAATTTGCAGCGATGTTGGTCGAAAGATTCACCTGTTATCATCGCCGCAGCTATGTCTGCAAATCGGGTGTCGGCGATGTGTTGATTGGTGCCGCAGCGACGGTTGCTGATTTCAATGGTGTCGAAAAGGTCTCGCACATCAAAGACAAGCTGGTCGAGATGACGCATCTGAATGAGACGATCTACAGCATCGGCATCGCCTCCAGCTATCAGGCAACCGAACTGAAATCGGGAGCGTACATCTGCGACGATATGATCGCGAATGTTTGCAAGCACCACGTCACCAAGATGCCCTACGAGATCGGACGATTGGCGCAGGACTTGGCCGGCGGATTGATGGTCACGATGCCGTCACAAAAGGAGTTTGAACATCGCTGAAATCGGTCCGCTGATCGAAAAGTATTTGAAGGGCGCAAAGAAATCGCGACTGAGGATCGAATGCGGATCATGCGATTGATCGAAAACATGACGCTGGGACGTAACGCAGTTGGCTATCTGACCGAATCGATGCACGGTGCCGGATCGCCGCAGGCCCAACGCATTCAGATCTCACGTCAAATGCAAATCGAATTCAAAAAACAACTGGCCAAAAACCTGGCTGGCATCGCGCCCGATTCGGCGGAAACAATAGCGGGCGAATTGGATGGCTATATGGAACGAGTGTTTACGACGGATACGTCGATTCGTAAACGCGACTGATTTAGCTGCGCAGACTGTCGTTTAGATGTAGAACATCGCCGCTTCGCCGTGGCGACAACGTTCGACCAGGTCGCTCAGCCGAACTTGATTCAGCACCGCGCGCGACGCCTCGGCCGCCTGTTCCCAAGACTCTTGCAACATCACATCGGCCGGAGTCGCTTTGCCGTCGGTGTGACAACCAGCCTCTTGGCAACCGACCGCTTCGGCAATGTCCAACAGAGTGATCGTCGCCGGGTCAATCGATATTCGATAACCGCCGTTGCTGCCGCGAATACTGCTGCACCCAACCTGCAGCACGCAACGTGCGAAGGATTTGCGTCAAGAAATGGCGCTGGGACTCCATGTCGATCGCTGATTTCACGAATCGCAACCGGCGCCGGTTGGTCACGGCGAATCGCCAGCTCCATCATCGCCAGGCAGGCGTAATGCACGCGGGCCGAAATTACCATGGAGCACTCCCTACGAACTATGCAAACCGCATTCGGTCTTCTGAAAACCGCTCCAACGGCCCGACCGTTCGTCCTCGCCGGTCAAAATCGCTCGCGTACAAGGCTGGCAGCCGATGCTCGGGATATCCCTTGTCGTGCAATGGATTGTAAGGAATGTTTTCCGCTGTGATCAACGACCAAACTTCCTTCTTGGTCCAGTTGGCCAGCGGACTGACTTTGACCAATTGAAATTTGCGATCCCAACCAACGATCGGCGCCGCTGCGCGGTCGCTACTTTGGTCACGACGAATCGCACTAGCCCAAGCGTGCTGTCCCTTGGCCGATTCGTGCAGCACTTTCAACTTGCGGTCGAAGCAGCATTGATTCGGATTGGTCTTGTACAACGGACCGCCATTGGCCGCTTCATATTCCTCGACCGTCGTCTCAGGGTATTTGAATTCAACTTCGATCCCGTATCGCCGCTTGACCTGTTCACGCAGTTCCAACGTCTCTGCAAACTGATAACCCGTTTCCAAGTTGAAGACCGGGGTATCGGGCGCGATTTCAGCCAGCATATGAATGATCGTCATGCCCTCAGGTCCAAAAGCTGTCGCCATGGTGAACTTTGGTGCATAACGGTCGATGGCCCAACGCAAGATTTCTTGCGGTGTGGCCGATTCCAGCGCGCTGCTTTCGCGTTCCAATTCAGATAGATATTCGTCGGTCGGATTCAACGGTGGATCGGCAGCCAACGCACCACGCGGTTCGTCCGAATCGATCGAAAAGACTTGCAATGGTGGCCCGGAAGGTTGGTTGATGCGTGGGTCGGCTACAGCAGATCGCTTGGGATTGTTCATGACCGTATTCAGGCGTCGGGTGGCATTCAGGCGTCGGTCGCTCGGAATCGCCCTAAAACTGAGCGGATCCTCTGCGATATACTATTAACATGATCTAAATAGTCAAGTATCGTTATCGTCCGCCGAATCGGCCGGGTTGAACGATTTTGCCACCTCAGAGACGGTTCCCCAGATTTTGTCGGCGATTCGCGGTGCCGAAACTAGGAAAAGCGGCTAGATTAGACGGTGGATTTGGCCTATTTCTCTTTGCTTATCGTCCGGCCCAGTCCCTGCCTTAGCCAACCCAAATGCTGGGTAGAAACATGGTTCGACTCCTGCTAACGGTCATTTTGACGACACTGCTGGTCACCAGCACTGTGGCCGACACGATCGAGCTTCGCAGTGGCGGACATCTGTCCGGCCAGGCCAGGAATAAGGGTGACGTCACGATCATCAAAATTGATGACGAAATTCAAGTTGCCGTGCCGGCGAATCGCATCTCGCGCACGGTCAGTGTCGACCGATTTGGCTGACTACCGAAAACGGGCCGCAGCGGCGGGCGAGGATGCCGAAAAGCACTACGAGCTAGCAATTTGGTGTGGCAAGAATGTGCCGGAGAACACCAAGTATTACAAGCGGCTGCACATGGAACGGGCGATTCAGATTGATCCCGAACATTCACGGGCCCGCGCTTGGCTGGGATACAAGAAAGAGCGTGGCAAGTGGGTTTTGAAATCGGAATTGATGCGCGATCGCGGCATGATCTGGCGCGGCGGCGGATGGGAGTTGCCCGAGGCGGTTGCCGTCAATGACAGTTTGAGTTCTGCGAATAGCAAGGCTAAGACTTGGATTCGTGACGTCAAACGACTGGTCAGCAGCGTGCAAGGCCGAAACCAACAGAAGTCTGCAGAGGCATTCACCGCGTTGCAGGCAATCGTTGACCCAAACGCTGCCTTGGCGATTGGCTTGCAGCTAAAGAATTCACGCAACGGCGATTCTCAAACACGAAAGCTGCGTCAACTTTGGGTTCAACTACTCGGTCGATTCAAGAATCGAGATTCAGTCGAGGCGTTGGTGATGGCTGGCGTTCAGGAAGATGATGCGGTGATCCGTGAGCAGGCATTGGATCAACTCGTCAATTTCGGATCTGGATCGGCAGTCGCGACCTACCTACCCATGCTGAATTCGAACAATAACGATCAGGTCAATCGAGCGGCTCTGGCATTGCAGTGGTTCCCCGATCCTGAACTGGCGATGACTTACGTGCGATCATTGGTGACGGAACATAAAACGATCGAGGCCCCCGGCGCGGGCATGCAGGTCGGATTCGGCGACCGCGGTAACGGTGGTCTGGCAATGGGCGGCAAACCGAAGGTCAAGATTCGCGCCAAGACCAATCCGGCTGTCTTGTCACTGCTCCGAAAGATCGAACCCGAAGTCGACTATGGTTTCGATGAACAAGCTTGGCTGGAGCATTTCGCTGCCAAGCGAGGCGCGTATCAAGGCGATCTACGGCGTGATCCGTAACCAAGGGCTTCCGTAACCAAGGGCTAGCGAGTCGATTCAATCGCTGTGCGAACGGCCGATTCTTGGATGCCGCCGACCAAATCAACATTGCCGATTTCAGTCGGTAGCACAAATCGCAACTTGCCGTGGGCCACTTTCTTGTCTCGCATCATCACTGGCAGCATTTCATCGGCGCTAGCGGACTCAAAGACGATCGGTAACTGGCAAGCCTGCAGTAATTTCGTTTGCCGACTCAGCAGGCTGGGATCTGCCATCTGCAGATCAATCGCCAATCGAGCCGCCATTTGCATGCCGATCGAAACGGCCTCGCCGTGCAGCAGCGCACCGTAACCGGCCGTGGCCTCGATGGCATGCGCAAAGGTGTGTCCATAATTCAAGATTGCCCGGCGACCACTCGCCTCGCGTTCGTCTTCACCCACCACATCGGCCTTGCACAGGCAACTTTGTTGGATCGCGTAGCGGAGCGATCCATCATCGCGATCAAGCAGACGGTAGCGTGCTCTTCTAACCAAGCAAAGAAAGCAGCATCTTCGATCACACCGTACTTAATGACCTCGGCCAGGCCACTGCAGTAAATTCTCTGCGGCAGGGTTGAAAGTACATCCGTGTCGATCAGAACCATTGAGGGTTGCCAGAAGGCACCGACCATGTTCTTCGCAGCCGGCAAATTGATACCCGTCTTGCCGCCGACGCTGCTGTCGACCATTGCCAGAAGGGTGGTGGGAACCTGAACGAACCGGATCCCGCGGGTGAATGACGCGGCCACAAAGCCGGCCAGATCACCGATCACGCCACCCCCAATGGCGATCACGACGCTGCGGCGATCGGCGTTCTGTTTTAGCAGCCAACCCAACAACTCTTCGTAACGTTGAATGGACTTGCTCGTTTCGCCCGAGGGAACCGTTGTCTTGCTGACCCGTACGCCTGCCTGTTGCAGGGCGTCTGTGAGGGGTGTCGCCCATTGCGAGTCCACAGCATCGTCCGCAATCACGACTGCGTGACTGAGATCATCGATCTGCTGAATGATCGCGCTGGCGAACTGGTCAAACTGGCCGGAACTGATATCGATCGGGTAACTGCGGTCGCCCAGGTGGACGTCGACGCGGTTGGGGGATGAATCGGGCTGCTGCATCGCCATTCGTTTTTCCGTTGCCTACTTGCTGATCTTTAATTCAACATGGACAACTTACTCCATGAACGACCCATCGATCGATACCACAACGAATCTACACGCGGACAAGTACAACGATCCGCGTGCCAAGATCACGCCACGCGGGATCGCCATTGGAGTGGCAGTCGTTTTGCTGGGAATTGTCGGTTCCGCGTTCAGCATTTACGCCCGGCGAACAAAACTAGAACAAACGACGCGGTTTTGGGGCCCCGAAACGATCACCGCCTTGCAGCTTGCCGAGCGTATCGATTTGCGTCCTCGTGGGCAGGAAACCTTTGACGAGGTCAACTTGGCAGGAACGCCCGGTCTGGGGCATTTGCGACACCGGTTGTTGGACGATCGAAGCTACGACTGGAGTTCGGAAATCGCCGCAAGCGTCGCCGAGTGTTGTGGCGATGTTTCTGAAGATCTTCCTGGCTGCATTCAGCTGCGGCTTTACCGATCCGACAGCCAATCGAATCGAAATAGTCGAAATTGACCTCGATCTTGAAGGGGGCTGGATTGGCCCGAGTGACGGGACTCGACGTGTGCGAACGACCGATTGGGTGCGGCCCAAGCTGCAAAACTACTTCAAAACCATTCGCACGGTACAACAGAAAAGGTACGATCTGCGAGAAGAATAGGTGGCGTTAAACACCGTGCTACCGGGTCATCACTTGCCTATAATGGTTAGAGCTCTAACGCCTTCCTTCTCTCTGTAGTGACCAGCCTCGCATGGCCAACGTGTTGCCAGACGAATCCGAGTACCACGGCCCAGGCCGTCGGAGGTTGATCCTGCAAGCCGTGCCCGCTTGGTTGATCAGCATGGTGTTTCATGTGCTGATCATCATGATTCTGGCGACGATCACCGTTGCCGATCCGATCAAGGTGGTCAATGTTCTGACTGCCAATACCAGTGGCGAAGAAGGTCCTGAGATCGAGGAGTTTACGATCGAAGAGACAGATCCCGGTAAGGTCGCCGAGTCCGAAGAGATCAATGACTCGACGACCGACGTCAGTGAATCGGTTGAGATCGAAGAACCTGCCGCTCTGGAACCATTGGAACTTGCGACCGTCGCTGTCGAAATGGCCGATATTGCGGCCGAAATCGCCCCACCATCGGTGTCACTGCAGACGTTGGCCGCGGTGACTTCGGCGCCGCTGAGCAGTCGGTCAGATGAAATGAAAAAGAAATTGTTGCGAGAGTACGGTGGCACCGAATCTAGCGAGGCAGCTGTCACCCAAGCGCTGCAGTGGCTAAGCCGTCACCAAGCTCCCAACGGCGGATGGACGTTTCGGCACAACTTGGTTTGTAAGAACAGTTGCGGCGATCCCGGCGATCCCGACTACGCGGGTAGCTTTAATTCTGCGACGGCGTTTGCGCTGTTGCCATTCTTGGGTGCCGGCCAAACGCATACGGAAGGCCAGTTCAAAAAGGTGGTATTTGGCGGATTGCGTTTTTTGATCCAAAACGGTCGCAAAGGAATGGATCGTGGCGTGCCGTTGCTGGATCTTCGCGATCAGAAAGGCAACATGTACTCGCATGGTCTTGCTTCCATTGCACTCTGCGAAGCCTATGCGATGACCGGCGACCCCGAGCTGGCTGGACCAGCCCAGGCAGCGTTGAATTTCATCGCCGCAACGCAATGCAGCGATGGCGGGTGGAGGTACACACCTCGGCAGCCAGAAGGTGGCGATACCTCGGTGACCGGCTGGATGGTGATGGCGCTGAAAAGTGGACACATGGGCCACTTGATCATTCCTCCAAACACCATTCAAGGCTCGATGCGGTTCCTTGACAAAGTTGGATACCAGGGCGGCGCATACTATGGCTACGCGAGGAAAGAAACGAAATTGAATCGGAGCTGCACAGCGATTGGGTTGTTGTGTCGAATGTATACAGGTTGGGACAAAACGCACCCCGCGATTGTCAAGGGTGTCGAAGCCATCAGTCGCGGTGGGGTCAACGAACGAGACATCTACTACAACTACTACGCCGCCCAAGTCTTAAGGCAATTCGGCGGCCCAGGGTGGGAAGAGTTCAATGCCGAATTACGGGATTGGCTGGTGAAAACTCAAGCAACCGAGGCAGGTGAGAAAGGAAGCTGGCATTTTCCTAATAGCATCTCGCATCGTGGGCCCTTGGAAGGTGGTCGGCTGGCAAGTACCGCATTCGCGACGATGATTCTAGAAGTCTACTATCGTCATATGCCGCTTTACGCTGACGCGGCTACCGAAGAGGATTTTCCGCTTTGAATCAACAAGTCGATTCGGGTGAATCGCGCGATCGAAGTGATTAGCGCAGTTTCCGGTTACGGCTCATCGAAACTTGGTGAGACTAGCGGCAACCCGATCGGGCGGATGCCGTTGTTGGTCGGACTACTGGGACTGATCCTATTGCTGTCAGCTGGATTGGTTGCCTGGGTGGTCAATCGATCGGTGCAGAATCTGACTCGCCAGTCGTTGCGGTCGATCCTGGCTGCCAACACAGCATCGCTGGAAATGTGGCTAACCGAGGTTCAGCAAAGTGCTGAGCGCCAACTGCAAAGCGAAACGATCACCCTGGCCGCCCGAAAATTGCTTGCCGATCATCGCGGCCAATCCAACTGGTCGGTCAAGAATCTGGATTCCAGTCGCGATTATGAGTTGTTGCTGAAAACCGACTACGGTTCGAAGCTCGGCTGGGCGTTGTTGGATTTACAGGGAAAGGTCGTTGCTTCGAATTTGACGTCGCTAATCGGCCAGACGCTTGCGATTCCTGCAGATGCAAGACAACGATTGAGCGAGCGTCAAACGACGGTTAGCCGCCCCGTCAAACTTCCGATCGCTCTGCAAAACAGGACGGATCACTATTCGCTTCCGGGTGGACCCATCATGTGCGCGATGGCTCCTGTGATCGATGATGCGCGAACATTGGGAAGTCTATCACTTCTGATTGATCCGCTCGATCGGCTCCACGAATTGCTGTCGGTTGCCCGGACGGGTCGCACGGACGAAACCTATCTCTTTGATCGACAAGGAATTTTGTTATCCCAAAGTCGTTTTGAATCTCAACTGCGATCCGCAGGTCTACTGGATCCGCGCCAGGCCGTTGTCAGTCCCTTGAACGTTGAAATTCGAGACCCGGGAACTGACTTGACAAAGGGCGGGGTTGCGACACGACAGCGAGGTCAGCAACCGTTGACATGGATGGCCGATCAGGCGACGCGCGGCGCGACAGGTGAAAACGTGCTGGGATACAACGACTATCGCGGTGTTCCAGTCGTCGGTGCCTGGCGCTGGCTGCCCGAGCGTGGCATCGGGATCGCAACCAAATTGGATTTCGCCGAAGCTTACCGTCCGATGGACCTGCTGCGACGAGCCCTGTACGGGTTGGTCGGCTTGACCATACTCAGCGGAATCGGATTCCTGGTCGTTGCCTTGGCCTATCGCCGACTAAGCGAGCGTCTGCGAAAAGCAACTGGGCAGCAAAAGCTGCTTGGCCAATACGAATTGGGCGAAGTCATTGGTCGTGGTGGAATGGGAATGGTCTACCATGGACGTCATCAGCTACTCGGTCGCGACGTGGCGATCAAAGTCCTGGAAGGCGATTCTGAACTAACCGATGTAATGATCGCACGGTTTGAACGAGAGGTTCAATTGACAGCTCAACTTCAGCATCCCAACACGATCGGCATCTATGACTTTGGACATAGCGGCGACGGTACGTTCTTTTATGTAATGGAATATGTTGACGGGATAACGCTGCAAGAACTCGTTGATCGCTATGGGCGACAGGAACCAGCTCGCGTCATCCATCTCTTGCTTCAGATTTGCGGATCGCTGTCGGAAGCGCATCAATTGGGTATGATTCATCGCGACATCAAGCCGTCGAACATCTTGCTGACGGCCCGTGCTGGACTGTACGACATGATCAAACTACTCGATTTTGGCCTGGTCAAACGAATCAATAGCGAAAACCCCGTGGCCGATTCGTCGGTAGAACTCACGACCGCTGATGGAATCACCGGCACCCCGATGTACATGTCCCCCGAATCCGTACGCGATGCGGCTACAGCGAACGAAAGAAGTGACCTCTATTCCGTCGGCGCTGTCGGTTACATTCTGTTGACCGGCGAAGTGCTGTTTGATGATGAATCATCGGTGGATGTTTGCCTAAAGCAACTCAATGAAGACCCACAACGTCCCAGCGAACGTATCAATCAGCCGCTGCCCGAAGACCTACAGAACGTACTAATGAGTTGTCTGCGAAAATCTCCAGAAGAGCGACCGATGACGGCCGATGATTTGGCAGATTCTTTGCAGCATTGCCAGGATGCAAATCATTGGACACCCGCTGATGCGATTCAGTGGTGGGAGGCAGGTGCGAAATAAAATGTTTCGAGGACGACGTGCACAGGAACCGGAAACCGTTGACTGGCCAAGCCTGTTGTCATTGCTGGAAGATGACGACCGCCGCGCGGCTGTCGAAAGGCAATTCCCGACGCCGGGTCGGGAGAGCTTTCTGGGTGCGGTCCGAAGGCTGAACGCGAAGGCCGCAGAGACCGTCGTTGCGACAGGTCGCCAGTTGCATACCGCCGAACAATTGGTCAATTGGCCAACGGTCGCGATTGCTGGAATGTTAAATAGTGGCAAGACAAGCTTGGTGGCGACGTTTCTAAGCGAAGCCGGGCGTGCGCGAACTTTGCGTGGCGCCAACAACGACCAGGGGACTCACCGTTTCGTTCTGTGGCTACCCGATGCATGGAAGAATGATTCCGAACTGTGGAACTTGTTGATCAGTCGCATCGGGGATGCGATTGGTCAGCCTCCCGAAATGTTGGCCTTGGACCCGAAAGAAGCTCACCTACAGTACAACAATCGAAACGGAAATGAATTGTCACTTGCCGTCCCCTTGGTTGCGACGGACCCAAAGCTTGACGAGTACGGCATCGGATTGCTGGACTGTCCCGATATCGTCTCGGACGAAGCTTTTGGTCTGGGATCACCCAAAGTCAGGCGTGAGTTGTTGGGAAAAGCGGCAACGCTCTGCTCCGCATTCCTAGTGGTTTCTTCGGCGGAATCCTCTCGCGATGGGACGCTGGGCGAATTGCTGCGGATCGCCGCCGACTTGATGCCCGGGATACCTCGATTGCTGGCCGTCAATAAAGTTCGTGCTCAACTAACTCCCGATCAAGTGCTTGAAACATTCGGCCCATTGGCACAATCGCATGGGATCGAAACGACCTATGCCGCTTACGACTACGAGGTCCCCTCTAGCCATCCCTTTATCCCCGGCGCTGCCGATCCGCGGACGGTTTCGATCGAAGACACAGATCCATTGCCGGTCTTCTATTCGTTGTCTGAAGATCCTGATGCAAATCCGCCCGCAACGATTGCCGACGATCGGTTTTTGATTGCGCTGCCCGATCGCTTGGACCGCGGTCAACTATTCGAAAGATTTCGAGTCGCACTCCAGTCCAGTCTGCATAGCGCAGTTTGGAATCAGTCCTATCCGCTACTGGAAAGCAATGCCGATGATGCCCGTCGGATCACGAACAAGGCACAGTCTTGTCTGTTGGACGCGGCCTTGGAGTTTTTCGCGCATCGGGCACCCGGAGGCGAAGTCGCCGAATTGCGATTGCATCAAACCGAAAGAATCATCCGACAGCTGTCTGAATCCTTCGCCGTTACCGCCCCATGGTACGCGCGCTGGGGCGTCCGACTTAACGCTCGAGTCCGCCGCATTTTTGGCGGTGCAAGCGATCTGATCAGTCGCCTGACACCCTCGGCCGTCGCCGAGCGAACCGCCGGCGAAATCAAAGATCGATTTCGGCGTGGTGAATATGGTGGCTTGATGACACCGCAACGATTGACCGCGGCGATTGATCGTCATGGTGGCGACATTGCGTTGGAACACTGGCGCGACCATCCGATCGCTACCGAACCCAACCTTTGGAATGAAGCCGCGGAGGCTGCCATCCTGAGGTTCGAGCGCGATGATTTCACGACGCTGGACCCGCGACGACTGGACGAAGCGGTTGCACAAATGTGGGATGAGATTCCGACTCACAAGAAGTTGGCTGCGGGACTGACTCCGCTGGCTGCTCTGTTGGCAACGCTAGGCGCGGCGTTCTTGATCCCATTGGACATGGGAGCAACGTTCACTGTTTCTATCCCGGAATTGTTTGCCGCGGCGGGACTGACCACTCTGTTAACGATGTGGGCTGGCGGAAAGAGCACTCGGAATGTCGGTCACCAGGCCGCCCGACAACAGTTGGCGGATTTCCACGCAGTACTCTGCGACGCCTTCGGCGTCCCCAGGCCGGAACAACCACCGAGCGTTCGTATTAACGGAACCAACGAGCAGATCATGAAACCGAAAATCGAAGCCGGCGAACCACGCCAACCCACGCTGTCGCTGCATCGCGTTCGGGATGAATTTGTCAAAGATTTACAGCGTCTGTTGCCACGCAATGGAAGTGGCAACCCCAAATGATCGGAACGCTCCGATGATTCGAAACAGAGTTGAACAGCAACAACAATGAACAGCACGATCCAGCGATTGGACTCCGAAGTAGCGTTGACGGACGGATTGCTTGGCCAGCCCGGCCATGAATTCCTGAGCCGTGTACGTCAAGCGACAGCCAATGTTTTGGCCGACAGTCCGACCGGTCGTGAGGTACAAGAATTGTGCGACGACCATGCCCAAGCACGGCGAATGATCCTGGAAGACCGCAGCGGCGGAATGAACGTTGTGGCCGTGGTGGGGGCAACGGGCCAAGGCAAATCATGGTTGGTTCGACAACTGATCCAACAATCTTCGGCCGCGGTTGCCGCCGTTCGCAGCGGTAATCACGCCGACGAAGCGACGGATGCATTAGTCTGGGTCGGCCCTCGCCCGCCCGCTGATTTGGATCCGCAACATGAAAGGTACATTCATTGTAGTGCCGATGACATGCAATCCATCGGCGCGCCCTACATGCTATTGGACGCTCCCGGGGCGACCGACGATCGGCGTTCTTTCGCGGCGGTCGCGGCTCGTTCACTGTCACTGGCCTCGGTACTGTTGCTGATCGTCCGACGAGACCAAATTCGCAGCGAGGTGCTCGGAATGTTGGCCGAAGCGAGCGAAGGTTCGCTGGTGATTCCGATCGTCAACGCGGTTCGATTGCGGGATGATTCCTTGGAATCTGATACCGACGCGTTGGTGGCCAGAATTCGCCAAGCCGCACCGACAAGCGTCGTCGCAGCACCCGTGATCATCGAAGATTTTGAAACCGACGGACGCACCGAACAAGAGGTCGGTAGTCAGGCAGCCCAGCTGGTGGCGTCGCGTCTACAATCCGAACTGGGAAACTCTTGGGAAGGCGATCGACGGCGTAGCACACGGTTGGCCGCGCTGGATGGAAGGTTTCGGTCGGCATTGCATTCGGTGCTCGGTGACCAGTTGCCAGGACTTACCGCCGCCGTTCGCCGATTGAATCGCGAGGCAACCCTGTTGCCGGTGGAGGTTGCTGAAACGTTAGTCGGACGTGGCGGACCACTGCGGGCTGTGATTCGATCACGGCTTGCGCATGGCGATGCTAACCGAAACAGCGGCTATTTGGTTTCCGTACAAGTCCTTGCTGGGACTGCTGAACCTGACGCACGGCGCTTGGGATCGGGTCCTGCTAACCCTCTCTGGATCACTGCCATCGTTGGTCACCGCCGTCTGGACAACGACGAAGAACCTGACGGCGGAACGGGGAGCACAGCAGGATCTGCGCGATGGGCTACAACGGCGGAGTGCTGCCGCCGTGGCTGACCGACTCGGGCCATTGGTCATGCGGTTTCGTAGCGAACTGATGGAGCTTCGAAATCAACAACCTCTGCAAAGTCCGGCGATCGCCAGCCGTGACCCTGCGTCCCAGGTCGCTTACCTCTCAGGAATCGACGCACTCCAGGAAAGCTCAGAGCGCATCTTTGACGAAGAGGTCGATCGCGTGTCGATCTCCCGCGCCACCGCGGCATTCTTCGGATTGATCGGCACCGCGATTTTTTGGTTTTTGATGTCCGGTCCCATCGTCGCCCTTTATCGCGGCTACTTTGACGCCAGCTATGAAACGCTGCGCGAGATGGGAGGCAGCCTGGAGCATTTTCCGAAACCAGAGTTTTCGATGATGGCTACCAGCTTGATTCTGTCCATTCTGCCGACAGCACTCTTTTCGATGCTAGTCCTTTCCATCGCCCAAGGTCGCCGCCGAGTCGTTGGCGCTGAACAAAGGATTCGTGAACGACATCATGAAACGATCGAAAAAATGCAAACCGACGGTATCCTGAGACTGCGTTGGGATGAACCAATCTTGGCGGATGCAGAGTTTTTGTTGTCAGCCGGCGCTGCGGAATCGGAGTCGTGATGGGTCGATACGATTTCTTGCTGAATCAACATTTGCTCGCACAGGCAACCGCATCGGCCGAACCATCCGCCCCGGAAGGAATCTTTCAGATCGTGCTGAGCGGCGGAGTCATCGGTTTGCTGATCTTAATGATCCTGTTTTCGCTCAGCATTGCCGCCGCCTATCTGGTATTCGATCAACTGATGACGTTACGCCGTAGCGAAGTCATTCCCGATGGTGTTGGCGATGCGGTTCGACAAGCATTGCTGACCGGCAGTCTGCCCGAAGCCGACGCGGCTTGTCGCCGATCTCCTAGCGTGCTGAGTGTTGTGCTGCTAAGTGGTCTGTCGGAATTGGAATTCGGCTGGTCGGCTGTTGAGAAGGCGGTCGAAGATTCGTTGGCGCAGCAGGCAGCTCGTTTGATGCGGCGCATCGAATACCTCTCGGTGATCGGAAACATTGCACCGATGATTGGATTATTGGGAACGGTTACCGGAATGGTGATCGCCTTTCAACAAGTAGCAACGACGCGCGGCGCAGCAGGCGCAGGGGATTTGGCCGAAGGAATCTATCAGGCGCTCGTGACCACGGTGGGCGGACTGGTTGTCGCCATACCGTCGCTGGCAATTTATGCCGTCTGTCGTAACCGCGTCGATGCCCTGATTGCGGAAGTGGCGTACCAGAGTCAGCACGCGTTGTCGCCAATCAAACGCCGCCCGACAGGACGCGCAAGGACCACAATCGCTCACCCGCCCCCTTCAAGACCAGTTGACGGATCCGGCGGTCCGGCGGCCCCGCCCAAGCAACCTTAGTAGGTGTGCCGTAGCGATTCGTCACCAGACATTCTTTGCAATCGAATAGGTGTCACGACGGCGTCAGCTGAAAAACACTCTGTTCGCCGTATCTCGCAACATCCACTGCTTGTCACTGGCCGACAAAAAATCAATGCGATCTTGAATCAATGCGACCGAGGATTTGTAGTCATGTTCGCCCTGAACCTGGTACGGACAATCACTCGCCCACATCAAACGGTCCGGACCGAAACTGTCGACGACGCGTTTGATCATGGGGATCAGATCGTCGTAAGGTATCGCCTTTTTACCCAACGCGTAAAAGGCCGACGTCTTGACGTGTGTCTTGGGAAATCTTGCCAACCGACAGAGCGATGCGAGGTGCTCGCGATCAATCGAACCGCTGATTCCAATCCGCGCAAAAGTGGTCCACAACAACCGTCGTGTCGGGGAATTTTTTGCATAGGTTATCGACGAATCCAATTTCAGTCGGATTGATCAAGGGACAAACCGCCCAACCTCGCTGACCTGCCAGACGCCACAATTTGGCCATTCCCGGGTCATCCACCCAATCCTTTGCGGTGTCATGCGAATGGAGTCGAAATCCGCGCACGCCTTGACGGGCCAAAGATTCCATTTGATCGGTTAGATCCTCGGCCTGATGGTCGATCCAAGCCACGCCTGAAAAAACACCCGGATGAGCTTTCATAGCCTCAAGCATGTATGAGTGGTCGTACTCGTAGAAATTCATCTGAATCAACACAATGCGATCGACCCCCGCCGGCCGACAATGGCTGAAAAGTTCTTCCGCTGTAAAGCTGGGCGGCCGCATATCCGAAACTTCGAAATTTGGACCTAGTGGGTAGGTCTTCGTATCGGGACTCCAGACATGAACGTGCGCATCAATCCAGCCATCACGCTGCTCTTGATCCGCAGCGGCAATCGCACTTGCCCCGATTGTCGCGGCAGCCAGTGACGCAGCCCCGGAAAGAGTGACGCTGCCAAAAGTTCGTCTCGATACATTCATCTGCTATGTCGTCCGTAGGTTGGCTGGTTCTCGATCGGACTAATCAAACTCAATCATAAAGGATCGATAAATCTTTGCCGCCTGAATAACCTGATCGCAATCAATGTACTCGACCGCCGCGTGAGCCTGGTCAATGCTTCCCGGTCCTAGAATGATGCTCGGAATCCCCAACGCTCCGAACTTACTGGCGTCACTGCCAAACGGAACGCCGATCAATGCCGGGTCCAATCCCTCGTATTCCAGAATCCGCGTCATTGTCTGAACGGCCGGGCTATCAGCATCTGTCTCTAACGGCACGTCAACTAGCATTGGTGGATGCATGATCGCGTCCATTCCCTGCTGTTGCCGGGCGACGGAATCCAGCAATTGCTGATAATGCGCCAATACAAAATCTGCGTTTTCACGCGGCAGCATTCGACGATCAATCTCGACCTCACAACGATCTGGTACGAAATTGATTTGGACGCCGCCGCGAACCACTCCCACGTTACAGGTTGCGGGCCCGAGCAGCGGGTGGACGTGCTGCTCGAGGGCGATCGAATCAATTTCAATTGCGGTAATCAGACGCGCCATATGATTGATCGCGTTGACGCCCAGATGTGGTTTGGACGAATGCGCCGCTTTGCCACGCGTTTCGATCTTCCAGCGGACAAGACCCTTGCTGGCAATTGCCGGCCGCAACATCGTCGGTTCAGCAACGATCGCTGCATCGGCCTGTAGTGTCGTGTTCGATTTCGCTGGAATCGATTCCGGCGCGGTGGGAAGCGAGTCCTCCGGCCAACTGGGATTGCTGCACAGCGCACTGACACCGCGAAACGAGTACTCTTCGTTGACCGTCGCGGCAAATAGCACTTCGCAAGGGGGCGTGATTCCATCGGCTACTAAACTGGCGGCGGCGTGCATCATGGCGGCCATTCCACCCTTGGTATCACATGAGCCACGGCCAAACATTTTTCCGTCGCGGACTTCGGCTTTCCATGGTTCGATCGTCATCCCCTTTACCGAAACGGTATCCAGATGGGCTTCGAAGACAATCCGCTTTTGCGGATCACGACCAGGAACCCTGGCAATCACATTCGGGCGACCAACATCGACCGTTTGTCGCCAGGTTTCAATTCCCCGTTCGTCAAAATATCGCTCGACGTAGTCGGCCAGTTCAGCTTCGGGGACACCGCCGTCGTAGCTCGGATTGACACTGTTGATCCGAACCAAGTCCGCCAAGGTCGCAAGTACTGGATCGGTTGGTTGTCCAGTCAAGGCGATTTCCCATCTTCACACGTGTCAGCAAGCAGATCCGTCATTGGCGTCACGCGATGATGTCCTTGACGACGTGGCCAGCCACATCGGTCAACCGAAAATCGCGACCGGCGTGCCGGTAAGTCAACCTTAAGTGGTCGATGCCAAGCAAATGCAGCAGGGTCGCGTGCAGATCATGAATGTGGACTTTGTCAACGACCGCGTAGTATCCGTAGTCATCGGTTTTTCCGTACTGAATGCCGCCGCGAACTCCGCCCCCAGCCATCCACATGGTGAACCCTTCGGGATTGTGATCACGTCCGTCTTTCCCCGCGCCCTGACAGGTCGGTGTTCGACCGAATTCGCCGCCCCACAACACCAGCGTGTCTTGCAGCAGTCCGCGGGACTTAAGATCTCGCAGCAGTCCCGCGATCGGCTTGTCAACTTCCGCCGCGTTTTGTGTATGCCCCTTGCGAAGGTCACCGTGCTGGTCCCATTGCACTTCCGAATTGCTGTGCGTGACTTGCACAAATCGAACTCCCCGTTCGGCGAAGCGTCGGGCCATCAGACACTGGCGACCGAAATCTGCGGTCCCGGGGTTGTCAATTCCATAGAGTCTCTCCGTAGCCCGACTCTCACTGGACAAATCGATCGCGGCGGGCATCTCGGTTTGCATTCTAAAAGCAAGCTCAAATGATTTGATCCGCGCCTCCAAAGCCGAATGGGGTCCCGTAGCGTCTAGAAACTTTTGGTTCAACGATTGCGTCAAGTCGAGCTGAAGCCGCTGCGATTCACTGGACAGCTTGTTATTGCGGACGTATTTGACACGCGCTTTGTCGGACGATTCGCTGGCGACGCCCAATGGTGTTCCCGCGGCGGATGCCGGCAGAAAAGCTGGACTCCAATTCTTCGTTCCACCATGGGCTAGTGTGGGACAAATCGTTATGAATCCGGGAAGATTTTGGTTCTCGGTTCCCAATCCGTAGTTCACCCATGACCCCATGCTTGGTCGGACGAAAACGTCACTACCAGTATGCAGCTTCAAGCAGGCTCCGCCGTGGGCCGGATTCGTCCCGTGCAGCGAGTTGATGATGCATAAGTCATCGACGCACTTTGCCACGTGCGGGAATAACTCACTGACCATGATTCCGCTTTCGCCGTGTCGTTTAAACTTCCAGGGCGAAGCAAGCAAATCGCTCGTTGGTGCGAACTGAACCCGTGGCTTCTCGAAGGGCAGCGGTTTGCCGTCGTCTTTTTGCAATTGCAGTTTGTAATCAAAGGTATCCAAATGTGATGGACCACCTTTCATGAACAGAAAGATGATTCGCTTGGCCTTGGCGGGAAAGTGCGGCGTTCCTAAACCGGAGCCGCTGGCTCCTGATTTCGCAGCCATCGTTTCATCGGCCAACAACGAGGCCAGCGCAAGCGAACCGAATCCGGCGCCACAGCGTTCCAACAGTTGTCTTCGTGAGACTGTCATTGCACGTAGATAAATTCACTTGAAGAAACGACAGATTGGCACAATGCCTGCCAGGCCGCGCGGTATGCGTCAGTATCCTTTCCTCCGGCTTCCAGTGTTTGGAATTGCGAGAGAAATTGCTCGGCACGTACTCGTTCGTCTCCTGAAGCCGGGCGAGCGTAGACTTCCAAAAACAATCGATCGATGCAGGCTGATTGGCTGCCTTCGGCATTCATGAATCGGTCCGCCATCGCAAGTGTCAATTCCATGACCCAGTCCGAATTCATCAAAAACAACGCTTGCGGCGCAATCGTGCTGGAGTCGCGATCGCCATTTAGCACGCTGGCGTCCGTGTAGTCGAACAACTGAAAAAGGTCGTACAAATGGTTGCGAATCACCGGTATGTAGACCGACCTTCGCAGTGTGTCGTAGCTTGATGCATCGATTGAAGTGTGGTCGAAAAGAAATGCTCGATTTTCCGTTTTCAGCAAAGATCCACCAACGCTACGATCCAACGTTCCAGCGACGGCCAAAAGTGAATCGCGGATTGCTTCGGCCTCGAGTCGCCGTACGTCGAACCGCCAGTAAAGTCGATTGTCAGGATCGACCTGGGCACGCTGAACATCAAAACTGCTATCGCGCTGGTAAGTTGCCGAGGACATGATCAAACGATGCATTGCTTTGATCGACCATCCTTCTTCGACAAAGCGGACAGCCAGCCAGTCCAGCAGGCGGGGATGTGTTGGGGCTGCGCCTTGAAGACCAAAGTTGTCCATGGTTGTGACCAATCCCTTGCCGAAATGACCACGCCAGATGCGATTGACCATCACCCGCGCTGTCAGTGGATGTCGCCCCGAGGTCAGCCAACGGGCAAATTCAAGTCGGCCACTTTGCTGGGTCGGCAGCTCTGGCTGGTCCCGACCCGCCAGCACGAGCGGAAAACGACGCTGGACGACTTCCCCCAACGTCAAGTGACTTCCGCGCAGATGGACTTCCGTATCCGTCACCGAACCATCGATGACCCCCATCGCGGTGGGCATTTTCGGCGCCGAAGCATTGAGCTGCTTTAGTTCTGCTCGCAACTTTTCCAATTCAGCCCGAGTCGATTCTGGAAATTGTTGCTCGATCTGCTCTGCTGTCTTCTTGTCGTCTGGCTGTGGCGTTTCCGTTGAACCTTGTCGTCCGTCGCTTCGCTTTGTTAACTCCTCCGTAGCGGCGGCTATTCGATCGTCGATCTGTCGCTGTTTTTGCGCGATCCGTTGCTCGTGTGCTTCGTTGCGTTCGATATCCTCGGGTAAAGCGATTGAGTTTTCATGCCACTTTGCGATCTTTGTAAAGCTATCCATGGTGCGAGTACTTTTGAAGATACCCGCCAAAGCGTAATAGTCATCGTGGCCAATGGGATCAAACTTGTGCGAGTGACAGCGTGCGCATCCAAGTGTCAACCCCAGTAGGCTGCGCCCAATTGTGTCAATCTGTTCGTCGACGATATCCATCTCCATCTTTGACTCGTCAACTTCGGCAAGGACTTTCGGTCCCAGCACCAAAAAGCCCGTGGCGATCATGCGTTCGTTCCGGAGCGCCACATCATTGCCCGAGTCAAGCAGATCCCCGGCCAATTGTTCTACGATGAATTCGTCGTAAGGCTTGTCATCACATAGTGACTGAATGACGTAGTCCCGGTATCGCCAAGCATTTCCATGAGCGATATTCTCATCAAGGCCGTTCGAGTCAGCGTAGCGGGCGATGTCCAACCAATGTCGGCCCCATCGTTCACCATAATGTGGCGATTCAAGCAAACGATCGACGACTCGAGTAAACGCATCCTGCGATTCATCAGTCAGGAACGCATCGATTTCTGCGACGGTCGGCGGCAGGCCGATCAAGTCATAAGACGCGCGTCGTATCAACTTGCGTTTGTCGGCCCGACCCAACGGACGAATCTGTTTCTCTTGTTGGGCGGCAAGGATGAACTGATCGATCGAATTGCTAATCGCGTCGGCATGATCAGCGGCCAGCAAGGCGGAATCAACCTGTGGTGGCTTCGGTTTGACGGGGGACTGAAACGCCCAATGTTTTCGTCCTTGTTCAATATCAACTGGTGCGAGCGGCCTGGGCTCACGTCGATTGTTCGTCATCGAACCACCGTCGGGATGTGGAGCCCCCATGTCGATCCAACGGGTCAGGTCCGCAATTTGAGCATCCGATAGTTTTTGGTCGGGGGGCATTCGCAGCTCGCTATCGTGATAGCTAACCGCAGTCAGCATCAAACTGCTGGACGGCTTTCCGGGAACCAGCGATGCGCCTGCCTTGCCTCCGGCCAACATTCCACGTAGCGAATCAACTCGCAGGTCCGATTCCTGCACTTCGGCGCCGTGGCATTCATAGCAATGATCGGCAAGCAACGGCCGAATGGATGTCTCGAAGAAACGCAACTGATCCGGCGTGGGCTGCTCCCGGTCGGCAACTGATTCATTTTCTGCGAGCGCGATCGAAGCGGTCAGCACTGTGGCTATCGCTACGATCGCCACCATCTTTGACAGGCTGAACGTATTGATTTGTCCCATAACCGAAATCCAAAAGCCACGATCGACGCGCCGAAACGACAGCTGACGACGAATTGGCGGTAGACCTCATCATAATCGACAATGCACTGGTTGGGGAAACGATGGTTGACCCAAGGGGGATCGCACCACTCACTCGACAGCACCGAAGACCTGATCGAAGATCGCACGGTTGCTTTGTCTGGCTTGCCGACATTGGGCGATGATCATGGACGGATCCGATTCGTTCATCAGATAGGCAAGATTCTTCATTTCGCCTGCATCGGAGATTGGCAGTTCGTGACGAGCGGGGGTATTCATCAGCCGAAGGTTTGCTTCGATCCGCCGCAAAGTACGGTAGCCATTGATCAATTCCAGCGATCGCTTCTCTTCCAGACAACCGACTTCGGCCAGTGCAGCCAAGGTCGCCGTCGTGCCACGACGAATGATGCTTGGGTAGTCTTTGGCATATCGAAGCGTTAATGCTTGGGCAATGATCTCTACGTCAACTGTGCCACCAACACCTCGTTTCAAGTTCTCGTCGTGCGCCGTCTGTTCCATCCGGTACCGAATCGCTCGAATTTCCTGAGCCATCTCTGGCTTCCATTCCGCCCGAATGACGGATTCCTGAACAAGTGATTCAACTTTCTGTCGCAGCAGACGTGAGCCAGAAATAGGGCGTGCCCGACAAAGAGCAAGTTGTTGCCAAAGCGGCGTCGTTGGTTGGTTGACGACGTGGAAAAACACATCGACTGACAATGCCCAGCCACCTTCTTCATCGGAAGGCCGCATACGCGATCCCATTTCATACAACCGTCGCATCTCTCTGGAGTCGTTGACTCGTGCAATCACTCGCTGGGCGAGTTGATTGAAAAACAGTCGATTGGTTAGGGTGGCGCGATGTCCGCCAATCCGTCGACGTGTCTCTCCATCGGCCGAATACAAGAACACAGCGTCAATATCACTGTGGTAGTTGGGTTCACGGCCACCCAACTTTCCCAACGCCAGCAGAATCAGTTCCGCCGGATTGCCGTCAGCATCAACGGGATCTCCGTAACGCTCGGCCAATATTTCATGCTCATACTCAATCACTCGCCGCAAACAAGCTTCGGCTGTATCACCAATTGCCTGATGCGTCGCCTCCAGCGATTCCTTGCCCAGGATATCGCGAACACCAATGGTCAGATGCGAACTATTTTTAAAACTGTGCAAGATCCGATCGATGTCCGTTGCATTGCGGCACAATTCGATTGAATGCGCATCAAGCCGCTGCGCCGAAGGCAATCGATTCATTAGCAGCGAGTCGATCAGTTCGTCAATCATCCCGGGATTGTTGGTCAAAATCTTGGTCAAGTAAGGAGCCGTCGCACAAAGTCGGACCATCAACTTCATCGTCGGCCGACTGCCGGCCAACAGTTCCCACAATGTCGCTTTGGCACCCAATGAATCCGCGACGGTCTCAAGTGATGAAAGAGCTTGATCGGGATTCGGCGTGTTTGAAATTTCCTCCAGCAACGCCGGAGCAATCGACGATAGAAAGTGGCGACATCGATGATGAGACAAAAACGGGACGGTCTCCGTCGCTAACGCCCGCAAGTGTTCCATTGCCCGATTCGGTTCGGTCAAACCGTGTCCTCGCAGCGTGGATTCCACTTCAGCAGGATCGGGATCGGGATCCAAAAGCAGCTCCGTCTCGATAGCGACGTCGTCTCCGCGCGACGGGGCGTCGAGCATTAGGTGATCGATCACCTTGCGATTCTTGGCGAAGGTATCCGTCAATAACTTTTGAAACTTTTCCAGGTCACCCTCACTTCCATCGTCCGTGCGGATCCCTAAATGCCAAGCCAGTCGTCGCCTGGCTTCGGAGTCCGGGGGAAGTTGGCGGCCTGTGCGGTCGAACATCATTGACAACTGATGCTGCAACCGACACAACCGCGCATAACTGGCCAACAACAATGTCGCCTCTTGATGATTCAGACATCCCGCCTGTTCAAGTGCCACGATCGCTTCATAGGTATTACCGCAACGGACCGCGGGCAAGGATGTGCCATGCAACAATTGCAGAAACTGAATGGTCAGTTCGACATCGTCCCGTCCGCCAGGAGTCCTGGCGATGTCTGGGCCCACATTTGCCGCCGTCGAACTGACGTTTGGTTCACACTCACGCAGTTCTAGATCCACGGAACGCTTTTCAATTTTCCCACGCAAGGTGCGCAGTTCGGCCAAATCAACCCGGCTCATGAATGGGCGATAGATCCAGGGCTGAAGTCGAGCCAAGAAATCGTTGCCGACCGACTTAGAACCGGCGACAACTCTCGCTTTGACAAAATTCAGTCGCTGCCAAATGCGACCACTCGTTTCATAGATCCGCAGGGCTTCCCGGAAACTGCAAATCGAAACGCCCACTTCAAACCGTGGCCCCTCGCGTAAATCAATGTCGATACCATCGGTACGAGACTCTGGTCCCTGCAGCAGACTGATGACATCGGCGACGACGGTTTGAAAAAAGTCACGATGCCAAACATTCTTTTCATCGATCGCGTCATACAAAAACACTAGCTTCAGTGCCGACGTGTAGCCAACTTCCTGGCCACCCAGATTGCCCAGCCCAATGACGGTTACTTGGGGTGTTGATCCATCAGGTCGCTCCGGCATGCCGCGACGTTCCGCCAATCGCCCAATTGCGAATCGCAGCGCCGCATCGACCACGATGTCGGCAGCCATTGCCAATTGGCGTCCCACGCGTTCGGGCGAAAGCTCACGGACAAATTCTCCATGCGCAACGCGAATCAGTTCGGTGGCGTAGAATCGACGCAACAAGGTTGCCGCTTGCTTTGGCTGGTCAGTATCAGCCAATTCCGCTTGCAACTGATCGGCCATCTGAACTGGATTTCGATTGCTCTGATCCACTGTCGCAATCGACCGCATGCGATCGGAAAGCGAACCTTCCTTCGTAGGGTCTAGATGCTTCGTTAGAAAATGGTTGGCTTCGACGACTTGTAGAAATGCCGACATTGCCTCGGAATCTTCGTTCATGGCTTCGATTTTAGGCGAATGGGCGTTCAAGTCGGCCACCGGCAAACCGCGGGTCGCCAAAGTCTGGAACCACGCGAGGGGTGGAGTGATTGGGTAGGCAAGGTCCGGTGAACGCCGGTCTTCTGCGACACCGGAAACCCCACGATCCTGGGAACCTTGGTAAGGGCTGGTGCATCGAACCTATTGAAATCGTTCCGACGGTGAACCATCCCCGCCAAAAAGTGAGTTTAGATCCGATCTGCGCCAGCGTGTAGACCGCCACCATTGCCGAAGCTTTGGTCCCGGCGACGTACCAGCAGAGTCGATGCTGCGAGTTTTGATCGGTACGACACGCCACCGGCGTTGCTTTCGATCAACATTTGGCGTGGCGTATTGGCAACATCTGGCGGGAGGTGAGATGAAACAGAATTCGCGCAACTCCTTTGGAAACAATGGTTTGCCATGATTAACGCATCCCTCCAACTAGCTCGCGGTACTCCTTCTGCAGAGTCTCTCTCGAACCTGACCGACCACATTGCCTTAGGATTCGAGGAGCCGCCCGTGGGTAAGAAATTCAGCCGCCGCAGTTTACAAGACGACGCCTTCAGTGCCGAAGAGTCCGTTTCCCGCCGCAGTCGCGTGATGGGACAAGACTTTGCCAATGCCCACGAGGACGACGCCCCACTGGCCGACGACGGAACGCGTCGGCGTGACGAGAGCATGGCCGATCCGACCGAGGATCCGGTACGAATGTACTTGATGCAAATGGGACAAATCCCTTTGCTGACCCGTGAACAAGAGGTATCAGCGGCCAAGCAGATTGAAACGACTCGGGACCGCTACCGTCATTCCATGATGGCGACCGACTTCATGTTGCAAGGTGCATTGAAGATGCTTGAGCAGGTCCGCGATAAGGAACTACGTTTGGATCGCACCATTGAAGTCAGCGTTACAAACGCTTCCGAAAAGAAGGCGATCATGCAGCGAATCGTGCCAAACGTCCGAACGCTGCAGCACTTGCTAAGCCAGAACGGCGAGGACTACATGATCGCGATCAACAAGCGATTGCCCATGCGTCAACGTCGGGCGGCCTGGAAGAATTTGGTCATTCGTCGCAACAAAGCAGTACGACTGGTTGAAGAGATGAACTTGCGAACTGGAAAATTGCAACCGATATTCGAAAAGCTTCGCGGCGCGTCCGATCGGATGGTGGAAATCAAAGGCCTGCTGATGGATCCGGAAACCTTGGAACTGCCGGGAATGCCCACGGTGGACGAACTGCATAGCGAACTCCGGAGCCTGATGCGTCTGACCTTTGAAACGCCAACGACGCTTAGTCGCCGCGTTCGACGATGCGACCAGTTTCGTGACGACTACGACGCCGCCAAACGAGTCCTGTCGGCCGGCAATCTGCGGTTGGTTGTTTCGATCGCCAAAAAATATCGCAACCGTGGACTTTCTTTCCTGGATCTGATCCAGGAGGGCAATACCGGATTGATGCGAGCCGTCGATAAATTCGAACACGCACGTGGCTACAAATTCAGTACCTATGCGACCTGGTGGATCCGTCAAGCGATCACGCGAGCCATCGCCGATCAAAGTCGCACGATTCGCGTGCCTGTCCATATGATCGATACCATGAACAAAATCCGACAAATCACTCGTGACATGGTCCAGGAGATCGGTCGTGAACCGACTCCCGAAGAGGTCTGTCAGCGCAGCGGTTTGTCGCTGGAAGATACTCGTGTGATTTTGAAGATGAGCCGTCAGCCGCTGTCGTTGGATCAGCCGATCGGTGACCACGAAGACAGTGTTTTCGGCGAGTTCTTGGAAGATCACCGCGACGACGATCCGTTGTTGGAAACCAATCGCGAAGCCCTGAAGGTTCAGATCGATTTGGCGATGGAAACGCTGAACTATCGCGAACGTGAGATCCTGCGTCTTCGCTATGGACTGGCCGACGGCTACACCTACACACTGGAAGAGGTAGGGCGGATCTTCCAGGTGACCCGCGAACGTGTACGTCAAATCGAGAGCAAAGCAGTCCGCAAGCTACAACAACCCTATCGGGCAAAGTCGTTGGTCAGCTTCCTGGACGGCGCTGAACTGTCGATCATGGAAGGCAGCGAAGCATTCTAGGTGCAGTGAAGCGATTAAGGAGTCAGCAGATTCGAATCCTTGGTCGGTCGAGATCTGTTCTTTCAGGCTCCTTTTTCGCTTCGCTGCAAATTTCGTGTGCTATTATTGAGCATACGGTTTTCTTTTAGGGGCAATTTAGGGAAACCAAAACGGGTTTAACCCACGGCTGAGCGCGATTTCCTTTTGTGGGGCAAAAGGTACCGCACTCAGCCTTTTCTTGTACTCGCAATCAGCACAACCGAATCGTCTTTTGCGATCGGTCTGATTTCATAGTCGATTGGATTAGTCGATGTTGTTTTTTTCAACATCGACTTTCGGGTCAGCAAAGCTTGGTTGATAAGTCATTGAATAACGCACAACCTAAGTTGCTTGGCAATGATCTTTGCTTGGCATTCATCTTTGCTTGGCAATGATCGGTTGCCTGGGGCAAGTGCGACTCCTGACTGTCATGGATCGATACCCCAGATGTGTTGGCAGCCAACGCACATCACCCGCCCCACCCAAGCCCCACCCGACCATGCCCATCCGCGTATTGATCGTGGACCCGCACGAGATCACTCGAGCTGGAATCGGTCGAGCGAGATGGCCATACGTCATTCCATCGATTTGTGTCCAACCAAGGCGAAGGCTACGTCCCGGTCCATGCTGAACTAGCGATTGCTGACGGCTCAGGACGCCCACGAGAACTGGCCGATGGCTTCGGACGCTGGCTGCGTCCCGGCGAAAACCGGGAATTGGTCTTCCGCCCGCAGGAAGCACTACCAGCCGGGAAAGATCAGATCTCATTGCATCTGACCACGACAGAAGATGCCGAACCAGTCCGACGAACGCTAATCAGCGAACTTGATCTAGATCTACCCGAGCCAGGCATCGTCGGTTCGCCGGAGCCTGGTGCTATGAACGCAGGTTGATTGTCGGGCTAACACTGCAATCTTGTCGTTGTGGGATTCTGGCGAATTCCACAATGATTACAGCTGCACGCCGCAGAGCAACTAGTAGACATATCGCAATCCAAAGTGGATGCCCTGCGCATAATAGGTTCGGTAGTTGGCTCGACGGCTCGGTCGCTGTGCCCCTAGCGGCGGATCGCTAAGGTTGACGGCGAGATCGGGATCGATCAATCCAGAAACTTGGATTGCGTCGGTCATGGCAATGATGTTGTACCCGACGGTCACGTCAAATCTGGGATACTGTTGCCAACCGAGTGAAAAGTCTAGTTCGGGAACCCAGCCGAAGGTGTAGTCATTCTCGACGCGCACATTCGTGCTGCGAACCAACAGGCCGTTCGGATCGGTGGCGTTAATACCGCCGTTGCTGGTGAGCGTTTCGCCGGACAGAGCGACACCGCGTCGCAGGGATCCGAATCCGACTTTGGCTAGGCCGTGGAAGGACCAACAGCCTTCGCGATATCGGCTCGCTAGTCCGAATTGGCCACCATGGAATTCGTTCTCAGCACCAAACCGATCATCAATTGCCAGCAAGGAACCGAGTGGAGCAAAGTCCTCGTTTTGCGAAATCGATGTGCTCGATATGCTCAAATCCTCGCTCATTCGCATGAACTGATAGCCGTACAAAAGATCAACGGTACCACCAAAACGGCTAAACCATTTCTGTCGTGCTGATATATCGGCACCGAACACCTCACTGGAGGCCTCTACTGAAATCGATCCAGTCGCGCGATTGGGAAAGGCAATGATCTGCGTGTCTTGCTCGGGAACTTGTCCATCGCTGACATTGAAAAACGGCCGGGTGATCACGGGATGTTTTGAATCATTGGTCGCAAAGCTGTCCGTATCGTTCCCGCCATACCAACCGCGCAACACCAGTGAACGGCAACAGCTAGGGTCGATCCAGGCTCCCAGCGTCAGGCGACCACCCGCCCGGAGCTCGTTCAGTACACGCTCATTGCCGTACAGAATTTCGGTATCTGCCTGATCTAATTGTCCGGCCAGATCTGGGTCGTTGCTTGTGCTGGTTGTAACCAGTGGAGGCAAGCGATCCCCTTTAGGAAACATCAGCAGCAATTCGATGTTGCCAAACCAACGACTGCGGTCGAGAGGCAAAAAAGCATTGGCCCAGCGGTGTGTCCAATGTCCATGGTGCGGACCGATCGAGTCGCACCCGTATGAATCACATCCGTACGAGTCACATTCGGAACAGCCATCACATGTATCGTCGTGCAGAATCGGGGCCTCGTCCCAGATGACAGTTTCGTCCGTCCAGGCTGCCGCTTGCCGCACATTCGAGTCATCCGTTGTGGCCGCACCAGCAATTAACGCCTTGGGTTTCACGATGATCGCCTCGGGAAGGCTGACCTCGGCGCGTTGTCCCGATCGCCCGACCGACTCCACTTCGACCGGCTCCAGCCGCGGCGACTGGTAGGTCCCACGGTCTGGCTTCTTGCCACGGACTTGTCCAAAAGCAGTTCCCTCGGTTGCGATCATGGCGATCAAAATGACCATGCCCGCGACGACCATGTGCTTGCTTACAGAAACGTGTTTCAAATCCATCGGATCTTCCAGCATTCGACAACAGCGGCGCAACATGCGCACACTCGCTGTTTCTTACTTTCGACCGGAACAGTCATGAGGGTTAAACCTTTCTGGCAAGCTTTGCGGATTGCAAAGAAGTTGCCGGGTGCAACCTGTGTTTCACGGGTCCGTGTGGCAGACACTGCAGCATCTCTCGGGCTGCAATCGCTTGACTTTGATTTCAGTGATTTCAATTCCGCTGAATCGACACCGCCCGGCAAACCAGATGCTGCAAAGTAATGCTGGTCCGTCGATTGCTTTGCTTCTCGAAACAGCTCGTAAGCAGACCGTTGAACGAAACGCAGATCAGCCTGGCAAAAACGGGGATGGAACTCACTAACCAGAGCATTGCCGAAGTTACGATCGATCTTAATACGGACTAAAATGGCCACACCAAAGCCAACCACTTCCGCCGTCCAAGGATTCTTGATGAGTTGCCGCACATCGACCGCATTTGCGCTATTCGTATTGCTGCTGGTATCACCGCGCCCTGTCTGGCGCAGGACACCAGTCCGCCAAACCCACTGGCGCAAAGCAACATCGACACCAGTAGTCCCGCAATCTGCGCCACCCTGGTCGATGTCACCCTGGATGTGGGAGGACGATGTGAACACGGCTGCGGCGGTATGGGACTTAGTCGATGGCTGCCGCGATCACGATCTGCCGCTGGGCACCATCATGCTCGATAGCCCCTGGGCGACTCGCTACAACAGTTTTCGATTCGACGAACAACGGTATCCCGATCCGCAGGGAATGATCGACAAGCTGCACCAACGCGACATCCGAATCGTGTTGTGGATGACCAATATCATCAACACGGCAGAAAGCCTATCGGACGCGCCCGGCGACGACGAAGATCTCTATTCGATTGGCAAGCGGAACGGTTACTTCATCAACGACGGGGCAACCATCAAGTGGTGGAAGGGGAAGGGAGGCATGATCGACTACACCAATCCCAAAGCCGTCGCGTGGTGGCATCGTCTGATGGACCGCACGTTGTCGCTGGGCATCGATGGATGGAAACTGGACGGATCGGCGGAGTTGTTCATTATGACCGGCCGAAAGACATCCCGCGGCGTGCTGAGCTGGCGAGACTATGTCGACCTCTACTATCGTGACACGCTGAACTACAGTCGCGCCACAAAGTCAGACTTCGTGACGATGGCGCGGAGTGTGGACATCGCGAACTCGACCGGCATCGATTGGCCGCATGCCCCGCTCGACGCCGCCCCAATGACCTGGACCGGCGACCAACGGCATACCTGGCGGGGCAAGGGAATCAATGAGGCGATCAGAAGCGGCTTTCGGGCGCTGGAACGGGGGTATCCGTCGGTCAGTTCGGATACCGGCGGCTATCAAAGTGCGCCGCAAGAGCAAAATGACGCCGACGAAGTTTGGGTCGATGGGATGCCCCGCTTGCTGTACCTGCGCGGCGCAGTGGAATGCGCTAACGCCATTGTTTCTGATCGGCGGACACAACGAGCATCGACCCTGGAAATTCGACGACGAGTTCTTGCAGATATTTCGCAGGTACATGTGGTTACATCAGGAACTGGTGCCGTTCTTTTACTCGCTGCAGGTGCAGACGAACCTGCGCGAAGGACAGTTGATGCACGTCGGTCCCGGAGAGCACGAATTCCTGCTCGGCGATTCATTGCTCGCCGCCGTGATGGCAAGCCCCAAACCTCGCCGCCAGATTACGTTTCCCGACGGCGACTGGATTGACTACTGGGACAATCGCATTGAACACCGCGGAGGCGAGACAATCGAAGCCGATGTTCCGGAAGATCATAGCCCGCTGTACGTGCGGCGGGGCTCGATCATTCCGCTGGACGTCGTGAACAACGCCGTCGATCACGGTAGCGATGCATCGAAAGGCTGGCGGACGCTTGACATCTACCCGGCAAAGGAGACATCCGAGCAAATTATCTGGGATACCGCGATCTATCCGCCGCAAGCGTTTCGAGATCGCAGCGTTGTGTCGCTTTCGCCGCTGGACAATGGCATTGATGTCAGCATTGCTGGCGGACCCAAACGCGATACGATTTTGAGGATGCTGTGGAGCAAGTCGCCAGCGAGTGTAATCGTCCAAGGCAATGCGATTCGCAAGTTCGAAACCGTCGGCGACTGGGAACAGAGTCAGCGAGGCTGGTACTATGATGCCACTGATCAACGGCTTTGGGTTCGAGTGGACGCCTTCAAAGACACCACCGTGACAATCGCTGATTGATAGCGAAGTGTCTCTCGATCGTCGATGGTTGCACCGTAGAACGTTGTCGTCGTCTTGGCCGCCATGGCTTCAGATCGTTGTGAGTTCCAACCAGATGAAACCGTCCGATGGTTGCGGCAATCGCTAACCGACAAGGCACAGAACCGACAAGGCACAGAAGGCGTCCGATGCGTGATCCGAGTCGGCTCGCGAGTTTTGGCATTGGCAAATCAGTAGCGCGCCAAACATCGAACCAGGCGTGATGATTGCCAACGAAACTTCTGTTGGGAAATCCTAATTGCTGAAGCCACAAGCCGACTGCTTGGCAGATCAAAATGGGTCGGCATCCAGAATTTGCTTTGGGACCGATGCGTATCCCGCAGCCATCGCCAGAGCGGGCTATTGAAAACGCAACTGGCCGGTTGCCGAAGCCTGCCACATCGTCCGATTCGTCAAGTCAACCGCCGTCAACCATCCGCCGCCATAACAGTAGGTGTCGATGCATAGCAGGTGACCGACATCTAGAATCTCACCGTCGCGTTGGGCTGTGTGACCGACGACCGCGATCTTGCCACTTTGATGTGCTGCCGGCAAGCCACTGTTCAATGAATACCAACGCAACGACTCGCGACTTTGCTCGTTCAGTGGGACATCCGGATCATAGGCAGCATGCGTGAAAAAGAAGTCGCCATGCTCGAAGTAGGCACCCAAAGAATCAAAAAACTCGTGGTGCGACTGCGGCAAAAAATCGAGATCTCCATCGAATCCGTAGCTCTCCAAAGTCTCGACCCCGCCGTGACGAATCCATTCATGATGCGGTGCGCCGTTGCGAATCACACTTAGCATCATTTCTTCATGGTTGCCCAAAATGCAAACCAAACCAGTCTGAGCTTTCAATTCGATCAATCGGTCAACGACTCCACGAGCATCGGGCCCGCGGTCTACGAAATCGCCCAATGCGACCACAACATCGTCGTGATCGGGCTGCGATTGCCTCCAAAAGCCGGTCCAGAGCGACCCGACAGCCATGAATATCTCCGATTGCGATCAACCGGTCCGCCACGTTCTAACCTTTTCTATCACTGATTTGCTGCAACAATTGGACCTAAAGGCGCCGTCGGCTTGCCAATTCACGTTGAAAGTTTGCTGTTCCTGGGCGACACTGTCTATACGGTATTTGGCCACCGCTCGTTTAGGAAGCCTCCCCTTATGGGGGTGAACCCATTGGACGAAACTCATCGACAACATGTCCCACTCCGATTCCGCCAACGACAACCGTCTAGACGCGTCAAGCGAAACGCGCCACGACCAGGCGATCGATGGGAATTACGATGTCACGTTTTTCAACTGCGCCCCTGATTCGACGTGAGGAATGGGTGGCAATCGTTGGCAGCATGCTGGTTCATGTAATCGTCTTCCTTGCGCTCGCGCTGGTCCCGTTGCATGACAACCCCGATGACTCGGTGGTGGTGGTCGCAAGACCGCCAGACTTCGAACAAGAGATGGAGCGAATCGACGAGGTCGACTATAGCAACATTCCTCAAATTGCGGTCGGGGCGAGTAGCATCGCCGATAGCGCGATGGCTGAAGCGTCGGCACAGACATACGCCGAAATTTCCGAAATTTCGAATCCAGTTCACCTGGAACCAACCGAGCTTGGCCAAATCATGGTCAAGAAAATGTTCGACATCTCGGTGGCTCCATTGGACAAAGTCATGCAGCAGAAGGGCAGCGTGGGCGAAGGAGCCGAAGGGGCCGCCGGCGCGGTTGACCGTATTACCTTCGAAATCCTACAATCGATGGAAGAGCGGCCAACGCTCGTCGTCTGGTTGTTCGACCAAAGTGGGTCGCTCCATCGCCAGCGAAAAGAGATTCGCGATCGGTTTGATCGAATCTACGAGGAATTGGGAATCGTCCAGAGCCAGCAGCGTGAAGAAAATGAACGCGATGAAAATGGCAAACGCGATGTCGCCAACATCCCGCTGCTGACCTCGGTCATCGGATTTGGTGATGATGTGACACTGTTCACAAAACAGCCAACCGACGATTTGGCCGAAATTAAATCGGTCGTTGACAACATTAAGATCGACTCCTCTGGGGTCGAAAAGTCGTTCTCGGCAATCAACGCGGCCATCGATCAGTACAAGTCGCTGCGTCGACGACGCGGTCGCAACCCGCCACAGCGAAACGTTCTTTTCATCGTTGTGACCGATGAACGGGGCGACGATGCAACGCTGTTGGAATCGGCGATCAGTGGTTGCCGAAAGTTTGGCATCCCCGTCTACGTGATTGGCGTACCAGCACCGTTTGGACGCGAACACACCTTGGTCAAATATGTCGATCCCGATCCGAAGTACGACCAATCGCCGCAATTTGCCGAAGTCGATCAAGGCCCGGAAACATTCCTGCCCGAACGAGTGCAAGTCGGCTTTAGCGGCAATTTCAAGAGCGAGCCTGTTCTTGATAGCGGGTTTGGTCCTTACGCATTGACCAGGCTGTGCTACGAAACCGGCGGAATCTACTTCACCGTCCATCCGAACCGAAACATCGATCGCAAAGTCTACCGCTACGAACTGGAGCCGTTCGCTGCCGACCTGCAGTACTTCTTTGATCCAATCGTGATGTCTCGGTATCGACCCGACTACCTTTCGGCCGAGGACTATGCCAAGCAGGTCAAACGTAGCCAGCTGAGACAAGCGCTGGTCACAGCCGCGCAGATGCAACCGGCCCAGGGTCTAGCGACACCGCGAACGCGTTTCGTTCGGCGCGACGAGGCTCAACTGGCCGGTGAACTCACGCGGCGCAACAGGACGCCGCCAAACTAGAGCCTCGGCTGGCGCAGATGGCAATGGTTTTGGAGAAAGGCATGCCGGAGCGTCAGAAAGAGAAAACACTACGCTGGAAAGCCGGATTCGACTTGGCACTGGGAAGGGTCCTCGCCCAAAAGGTGCGAACCGAAACTTACAACGCTATGCTAGCGCAAGCCAAGCGGGGCATGACTTTCGCAGACTCCAAGAACAACACGTGGGTTCTTGAACCAAGCGATCAGATCAGCGTTGGCAGTAAATGGCAAAGTCAGGCCGACCTGGCACGTGAGCTTCTTACCGTCGTCCGCACCGAACACAAAGGAACTCCCTGGGAATTATTGGCCAGTGAGGAACTTAAGGTTCCCTTGGGGTGGCGTTGGAAAGAGGACTACACGAACCTGGATCCCCCAACGCCGCGCAGCCCTGGCAATAACAACAATGTCCCGCGGCCAGGACGCGACGACGAAGCGCGGATGATCAACAAAGCGCCCAAGCGTCCTGTTCCCAAGCTGTAACCAGAGTGAGTCGCAGCCCAAAGCGGCGGCCAATTTGTCCGCACAGCGGGGCGGGACTTAGATCACCATCCCACCATCGATTGTCATGATCGCGCCGGTTGTGAAAGAACTTGCGTCAGAAGCAAAATAGATTGCGGCACCGGCAAGTTCTTCCGTTGAACCGACCCGCCCCAGCGCCTTCTGTTTGGCGAAACTCTGTTCGACTTTCGGGTCTTTCCAAATCGCCTCGCTAAGTTTCGTTTTGACGACGCCCGGACAGATACAGTTCACTCGAATTCCACTCGTACCCAACTCTCTGGCCATCACTTTGGTCAACATGATTAGCCCCGCCTTGGTCACGCTGTAGATCCCTTGGTCAGGCGATGCAATCAATCCGGCGATCGACGAGATATTGATGATCGATCCTCCACCGTTTTCGATCATGCTCTTTGCCAACTCCCGAGAGAGCATGTAGGGCCCCTTCAAGTTGACATCCATGGTCTTTTCCCAAGCCAAGTCGGTCGATTCGACGATCGGGCCAAAATACGGATTTGTTCCGGCATTATTGACCAACACCTTGGCCGGGCCAAATGCTGCCTGGGCATCGCTGATCAAGCGCGTGATGTCATCCGGCTTGCCAATATGGGCAGCAAAACCCTGGACTTTGTCTCCATGTTTGCTTAACTCGGCAAGCGCCGCATCGACACCATCCTGCTTGCGGCTACAAATCGTTACCCTTGCGCCTTCGTTCAGGAAACCCTGGGCAATCGCCAAACCGATTCCTCGCGTGCCACCGGTAACGATCGCGTGCTTTCCAGACAGAGAGAATAACTCGGACATAATTTTTTCCTACAGAATTCAAAGTGAAGGTAGTCCATTGCTCGAGTGCCTTCGGCACGCTGGCGTTGGAATGGAATTGGTGGTGTCAGCGCAGAGGGTGGATCGATATCAGTCCGGCTATGGATTCATGATTCCACACACGGGTGCTTTCCACGAAAGTGCATCATGTTGGGCAAAGATAGAATCCAAATTGTTTCTGAGGTCGTCAGGAATCGGTGCTGATCGGCGAACTCGTAGATCGACAAAAGTACCAATGTTTTCAAAAGTTGCCGCAACATTATCGCGGTCTTCATTGACCATGAAGTGCATCACATAAAATCGTCGTTCACTACGGCCCATCACTCGCGAATGTACAGTGATCGTGTGGCCAACGCGAACTTCGGCCAAGTAGCGAATGTGAGCTTCCAACGCGAATGTGCCGATGTGAGTCTCCGCGTACTGTTCCCAATCGAGCCCAATCATTTTGAAGACACCACCCATTGCGCCGCTGAATAGATGGGTATACCACATCACATTCATGTGCCCCATCTCGTCCAAATACGACTCGGGAATGGTCTGGCGATTCGTTTCGGGCAGCAAACGAACTGCATCAACATCGAGATCAATACGGGGCATGAAACAGTTGGCAGGTTACAGTGGCCAGTTAACAGCAAGAGAGAGCATACGAGTTTGGCAAGTGCTATTAGCTGTTCGCTAATTTCACAAGTTGTTTTCCGGTATTGGCCCCCTGTAACATCTCCATGAACGCAGTCGGCGCATTCTCAATCCCCTCGGTAATCCGTTCTTCACACTTCAAGCTACCTTCGCGGTACCACTGAGATAAATCGCCGATCGCTTCACGAAATTTGTCGCCAAAGTCGGTAACCAGCAATCCTTGGACCGTCGCTCGCTTGACGATCAAATGGCCCAACAAACGCGGACCCATCGGTACCTCCGTCGCGTTGTACATCGATATCTGACCACAAATCCCGACATGGGCATGTTCGTTTAACAGCGGGAACACAGCATCACTGATCGGTCCCCCGGTATTGTCAAAAAAGCAATCAATACCATCCGGACAAAGCTTCCCGATGTCGCTGAGCGGATTCTTGGTCGTCTTGTAGTTGAAACCGCCGTCGTAACCGAGTTCCGTGATGTATTTGATTTTCTCGTCGGATCCAGCAGTGCCGTAGACACGGCAACCTTTGATCTTGGCGATCTGTCCGACCACCGACCCGACGGCGCCGGCCGCGCCAGTCACAAACACAGTGTCGCCAGCTTTGGCTTTACAGACGTCTAGCAAGCCAAAGTAGGCGGTCATTCCAGGCATACCCAACACGTGCAACGCTGTTGAAACGGGCGCCACATCAGGGTCGATCCGCCGAACGCCGCCGGTGCCGTCCGAAACGGCGTACTCCTGCCAGCCGAACATCCCCGAAACGTAAGACCCTTCGGCGAACTTCGGGTGGTTCGACTTCAAAATCTTGCCAACGCACTCGCCTCCCATGACTTCACCAATCTTGACCGGTTCCGCGTACGACTTGGCATCGTTCATCCGACCGCGCATGTAAGGATCGACCGACAAGTACTCACAGCCAACCAGAAACTGTCCATCGCCCGGTTCTGGAATGGGTGATTCAACAAGTTGAAAGTCGGAATCCTTTGGAAATCCCTGTGGGCGAGCAGCAAGCGTGATTTGGCGGTTGATCATGGATCCGTAGTTCAGTTTGTATTTGGCAAGTCACCGGTCCCGCAAGCGGAAGAGGCAAGGTAATTCAAGCAACGACGTTCGCTGCTTGCCATTCTTCTCGTAGAGTTCGCTTTAGGATTTTTCCATTGGAATTCTTGGGTAACGCGTCACGAAAGTCGACGTACTTCGGTACTTTGAATTTCGTGATTTGTTTCAATGCATGATCACGAACCTGCTGATCCGTGTATTCGTGGCCCGCGGCGACGACCATAGATACAGCAATCTCTTCTTGAAATTTCTCATCCGGCACGGCGTACACAGCAAGTTCGACAACTCCCGGTAACCCCGCTATCGCCAATTCGATCTCGCGTGGCGAAATATTTTCACCACCCTTGATGATCATATCCTTCTTGCGATCAGTTATGAAGACGTGTCCGGCTTCGTCCATATGACCAATGTCACCAGAATGCAGCCAGCCATCGAAAAAGGTGTTCGATGTTGCCTTGTCGTTGTTCCAGTAGCCTTTCATCACGCAGCTACCCCGAATGCAAATTTCACCGGTTTTACCGGCCGACAAGACCTCGTTGTCATCGTTCTGGATACAGACATCGACGCCTGGAATCGCGCGGCCAACCGAACCAGGAACATAGGTGTCGTCGTCGGTATAGGCGGTAACGGTACACGTCGCCTCGGATTGTCCATAGCCATCTTTGACACGACAGTCGAATGCTTCGCTGAAAGCTTGCTGCAATTGCGGTGACAGCGGCGCAGATCCGCCAGCGACCACTTGCAACGTGGAAACGTCATAGTTTTTCCGATTGGGATGATGCAGCAGAGCCACCATCATGGCTGGCACGAGTGAACACCGTTCGACTTTAAAATCTTGTATCGTCCGCAACACTTCCTCCGCGTCAAACCGCGGCAGCAGTCGATACACGCCACCACACAAATGCTGAAGACCCAACAGCATGATTCCGTAGACATGATTCAGCGGTAGCACCAGCAACGCGCGATATTGGGGCGAAAAATCAAACAAGCTAGCGACCGCTTCCGTATTGCTGCGCATGCTGCCATGGGTCAGCATGACACCTTTGGGGTTACCGGTTGTGCCGGAGGTATAGACCAAGACGGCGACATCATCCGCCTGGCAGTCATGCATCACCTCCAGCGGCTGCGCCGCGTCGATAGCCGGCAGGATGTTTTCACATTCAGACGAATCGGTCGGTCCACAAACCAATATCTGACGGAAGCTGTCCAATCCCTCCGCGGCTTTCACAACCGTGGGCGAAACTAGCGGCGATGTAATCACAGTTTCGGCACCAGAGTCTTCCATCACGTATCGCACCTCTCGTGGCACCCACTGCGGCATGATTGGTATCAAGATCGCACCCAGGCGGGCGACGGCCTGAAAGGAACAGGCAACTTCGATGTTGGTTTCCATCATCAAGATCACCCGGTCCCCGGGGCCCACACCGCGCCGCCTCAGAACGTCGGCCAACGCACAAGAACGCTGTATGATCTGCTTGTTGGTGTACCACGAATCTTGGAAAGAGATCGACTCGTATTCTCCAAACCGCGCCAATCCGTTGACGGCCATTTGAGCGATGTTCATAGATCTGCCTTTGCATCAGAACACAGAACGGATAGACATTTCGACCTGTTATACCGCTTGTGGGGCGCGGCGTGGTGTCAAAGTATGGCCGGCCAAAGCGTTGGTCGCCGGTAACGATTCGAAAACCTTCGACAATGGTTCTGTCCCTGCAATCCGGAACCTGGTTGGGCGCACTTGAGCCATCTCTTACCCCTCAGTCCGTTCGGGAAATCTTAGGTCGTGAAGAAAATGGATTGGATAGCAGGTTACGATAGAGATCGTTGAGCACCTGTTGACGGATAACGAAAGCGAAGGTGAAGCTTTGAGTGTGCGCTGCTGGATATCCTTGTTGCTGCTACCGATCTTCGGATTGCTGGCTCTCGACCCGGCGATGGCTGTCGATCTTGATGGTATCAAAGTCAATTGGCTTCATTATTCAGGACCGGCGAAGCTTTCAGTCAAGGCGACCGGCAAGCACAAACTGACAATCGACGTGGATCCTCAAACGGAACGAAAGCGACAAGCGTTCCAAGTCGAATTCCCGATCGCTGGGCCAAACGCTTGGCCAATCGCCGATCTTGAAGTACTCGATTCACGCCGGCGCCCCGTGCCCGTGCGGCGCGGTGGGATCGAGTGGCACAAACTGTCGATCATGGTTCCCCCAGAACGAAACACATTCTTCGTGCATGCGATCGATCCGACCGGCGACAGACCGCAAATTCGCCCTGAACGGCAACGCCATGCAACTGACCCGAAGACTGGCTTGAGCGCCGCGATTTGCAAATGGTACGGCGGTCGTCGAACAGCGCTATCCATTCGGTTCGATGATTCTCATCCGACGCATTTGAACAAGGTTATCCCTATGCTCAATGAATATGGATTCCGCGGCACGTTCATGGTGAATCCTGGTGGGCATCCACCAAATAGCCGACGACGATCCGCCTTTGAAAGCCACCGTGCCGAATGGGAAGCTGTCGCACGGCGGGGAAATCACGAATTCGCGAACCATACCATGAACCATTGGGGTGCACAGAATGACGATTCGATGGAGCATGAAATTGGCGATTCGGCGGCAATTCTATGGGGAATGTTTCCTAACAAAAGCAAACTGCTGGCTTTGAACCTTGGCGGCGGAACAGAGTGGGTAACCACGAGGACACTGCGCTATTATCTAGACAAGTACCATCTCTTTGATGCATCGTCGAACTCAACCGGAATGGATGACGTGTACGGAAATCGTATCGCCAAATTGAGGCAGATGCTGGAGGCCTCCATTCATAGCGGCGTACGCTGCAAAATTCATTATCACGCCATCGGGAATGGTTTCGGCACAAGCGAGGCCAACTTCCGTGCGGCCATGGGAATCATAAAGGAACGACAAGACGAATTGTGGATCGCCGGGATGGCCGATATCCATAAATACGAAGTCGAGCGTCTTGGGGCTAGTTTGTCGATCGAAAACAAGAGCCAGCGGCGAGTCAGGCTGAAGCTCGCATGTACTACGAAACCTGAACTGTACGATCAACTGCTGACGGTCGACGTGACCCTACCGGAGTCTTGGGAACCCAACAATGTGGTCATCACGGATCGCAATGCCAATCAAATTGGCGCACGAATCATTGCTACCTCTGACAGTGTCGTGCTGCGTTTTGACGCTGAACCAACCGATGCCAAATACACCTTTGAAAACACGAACTTTCCTGAGCACGAAGCGGAACGAACTTCAATCGAAGATTAAATCTATGTCCCGCGAGTTGTGTTTGCCCTGCTCTATGGCAGTCTCGTGACAGGTTTCAGGGCCGACCGAATCGGACAGTGCTTGGGTCGTGGGTGGTCGGTTTCGTGAACCCAAGATTCCCACAGACGCATTAGCTTAATACGGAGAAATCAGCAAACACCACGTAGATAAAAAAGACGGTTGCGATCAGCAAAATACCAACGGGCTTGGCAAGCCTCCATGGCGTCATGTCGACGGCTCCGACATCTTGCTGAACAAATTCGGTCTCTCGTGGACTGACTTCCCCAATCACGAGCATCAGGACCAGCAACCAGCAAAACACGACGCCCAAAAAATGAAATTCGTGCATCGACTCAACGACTTGGTCAAACGGTGGAACAAAGTATCCAATGGCGATCACGACAAACCCCGCGATCAAGCCAATTTTTGCGGCCATGGCGGGAACACGTTTTGTCAGCATGCCAATCAATACCACTGCGAAGATAGGGATAAAGTACATCCCGTTCATCTTTTGCAAGTAGCCAAAGATGCTTGTCGTATTGGCCAGCAATGGTGCTATGCCCATCGCTAGAATCGCAACCGTCCAGCCAAAATATTTCCCACTGCGAACAACCTGTTCTTCGCTGGCATCGGTACGAATCAGTCCCTTGTAGAGTCCTAAACTAAACAGGGTGCATGAACTATTCAGCGCCGAGTTGAAGCTGGAAAGAATCGCCCCAATCATGACCGCTGCAAAGAATCCTGTCATCGGCGCCGGCAATACCGCGTTGACCAACATTCCGTATGCCTGATCAGCCTTGATATCTTGGCCGGCAAATATGGAATACGCCAACATTCCCGGAATCACCAAATAGACAGGTCCCAGCAGCTTAAAAGCACCAGTCAACAGTACGCCTTTCTGACCCTCGGCCAAACTACTGGCGCCAAACGTACGTTGAATGATTTGCTGGTTCGTTGTCCAGTAAAAGAGGTTGAGCAAAAAGATTCCAGAGAAGATCGTTCCAAACGGGACCGAAGACTCCGGTCCACCGACTGAATTGAATCGGTCTTGCTGTTGATCGAGCAGCAACTGAGCCCCTTTCGTCATGCCACCCTCCCCGCCCAGGTGCGCAATCGCAAACCCCGCGATCATGAATCCGCCGACAAACAATCCAATCCCGTTCAATGTGTCCGATACGGCAACGGTGCGCAGCCCGCCGAACAGGGCATAGATCGAACCTATGATTCCGACAATGACAACAATGATCCACAAGGAGGCGGTTTGAGCATCTGTGCCCAACGCATCCGGAAGGGTTCCCAGCATTGTTGGTACATCCAGGATTCCCATCATCCCTGTCGCACCCGTGTACAGAATGATTGGCAATAGGATGCCGACATAGGCGACCAGGAAGATGACGTTTGTGATGACTTGGGTTTGACGGTCAAATCGAATTTCCAGGTATTCGGGTACCGTCGCTACACCGCTCTTCAAAAACCGAGGCAGGAAGAACCAAGCCATGAAGACGAGTGCCACAACACACACGACCTCCCAGACCATCACACAGAGACCGTCGGTGAATGCAGAACCGTTAAGTCCGACCATTTGTTCGGTCGATAGGTTGGTCAGCAGCAGCGAACCCGCGATCAACGGAAACGTCAGCGTACGACCAGCCAAAAAATAGCCGCTCGTACTCTCATGATCGTCGCCGCGCGTGATCAGCCACGTCGCTAGCGCCACCAGCCCGGTAAAAAACAGGAATGATCCTAAAGTCAACATGATTGCTTCAACCTGGCTGTTTCGAAAGACGAACGTTTCGTACCACCGCGAACGCAGCTAAACAGATCTCATCTCGCATTCGCAAGTCAAAATTCGGCAGCTAGATCCATTGGTTTGATGAATGTACCCGCGCCATCGAGCGGAACAAAGCCGCCGCTTTCAATCACTTTCGCAACCGCTCGAGCATGAACTAGAGCCGCTAAACGACTCGTCAGAGTCAACTCGATTCGCCCCACCGTACACGCAAGGGCTGCCGTGCGAATCGGTCGATACTCGGAGCGCGACTGGGGCTGGCACGGTCACCTTCAAAAGTGCAACGCAAAAAGGGTACGAGTTTCAACCTAGCTGGAGAGCCCCAAGTGAAGAAACTCCAAAAAAGTGCAAATCGACCGAGGCCGAATAATCCACACAGATTGTGGGTTAACGGTCTGGTAAGGGAGGGCGTCGAGCGGGACGGGAAATCGGATAATCCAAGAGGAAAATTGTCGTTGAGCGATTGAAACAAAAACGGGTTCCGATTCTGATAGAATCTCCTGTTCGATCCCTCAAAGTCCCTTCACGACCCGCAGGATTCTTCGCGCAATGCCGAACCTAAATTCAGCTGATGCCTCTTCGTCCAGCCGCCGCCAATTCCTCAAGGCGTCAGCTGCGACAGCGGCGATCGGAACCGTGACCGCCAACCAAACCGAAGCCGCCGCAGCCAACAGCAAGTTACGAATTGGATTCATTGGTCCCGGCGGCCGTGGGTTTGGGGCTCACGTCCGACGCTTGGCGAAACTGCAGCGCGAAGGACAGCCAATTGAATTGGTCGCTGTGTGCGATGTCTACAGCGAACACCGCGACCGAGCGGCTTCGTATCTCGAAAAGCAGACCGGCAGTGATGTCGAACGCTTCGAAGACTACCGCGACATGATTGCCAAATCAAATCTGGATGCCGTCGCGATCGGTACTCCTGATCATTGGCATGCCAAGCAAACCATGGACGCCTTGAATGCCGGACTGCACGTCTACTGTGAAAAGCCGATGACGAAAACGGCTGAAGAGGCGATCGAGGTGATGAACACCTGGAAGAAATCTGGCAAAGTGATGCAAGTTGGTGTGCAGTCGACCAGCCTACCGGTTTGGAATCAAGTCAACGAAATGTTGACCTCGGGAAAACTTGGCAAGGTGTTGATGTACCAAACCGAATTCTTTCGCAATTCGGCGTGGGGCCAGTGGCGTACTTACAAGTTGGAACCGGAGATGAATCCATCCAACATCAACTGGAAATTGTGGCTAGGTGTCGAAGAAGGCTTGGCCGAGTACGAGGACTTTGATCGCGCCAAATACAAGCAGTGGCGAAGGTTTTGGCCCTACGGCAGCGGTATGTTTACCGATCTGTTCGTGCATCGAACCACATCGATGATGAAAGCGACGGGATTACGATTCCCCGGCCGAGTTGTGGGTGCGGGAGGAATCTTCCTGGAATACGATGGCCGTGACGTGCCCGACGTCGCGACCGTGGTGGCGGACTTCCACGAGGGAGTTCAGGGGCTGGTGACTGCCACCATGGCTTGTGAAGAGACCCCCATTCGCCAATTGATCCGCGGCCATTTTGGTTCCTTCGTGTTTGGTAACGGGGAGGAATTCGAAGGATTTGACTACATTCCCGAGCGGCCACAGGTCACTCGCGACAGCAAGCTGAAGGAAGAGCACGTTGCCGTTGGCAAGGTCAAAGACACGACCTACGAGCACTTCAAGAACTGGATCGACGCGATGGTCGCCAACGACCCGATGCTGGTCAATAACAACCCCGAATTGGGCGCCGCTGCGATCACGACGGTGATTCTGGGTGCCAAGAGCTACCGCGAGGGCCGAGCCTACATGGTCGACAAGGATACGTTGGAGATCAAAGAAGCTGACGCTTCATGGCCCCAAATGTGGGAAAAACGATCTCGCGAGCGAGGGGCGGCTAACCATATCGCCGGCTGGACAGCGGGAGACCACGGCAGTGTTCTGGAAGAGCCCGAGTACATGAACCTGGCCGGGCCCTGGAAAGACGGCAAAGCACCGGAAGAATCCTAGTTTGGCTGTCTCGCAAATCATGCCGCTGGGCGGAACATTCCGTCCGGCAACTGGTTACAATATCGGTCCCAAATATCTGTACACAAACCTTTCTGTTTTCTCTTATCGGAGCAGCACCTGATGAAACGAACTTATTTGATGACACTTGCCACCGTCGCGATTTGTCTGTTGACAACGCCCGTCCTGGCAGATCACCACAACGAAAAAACGACCGACCCGTCGGGCACGTTCAACTGGACGCAAGACTTCGGCGCTGGCGAAGCCGAACACTGGTTAGTTTTGGACGCCGATGGCGAAGTACTGACAGGCAGCTACATCAGCGATGGTGGGGCAGTCGAAATCAAGGAAGGAAAAATCAAAGATGGCAAGTTCTCCTTCAAGATCGAACTGGAAGTCGATGGCGCTTCGGTCACAACGACCACCTCAGGCACCGTCAAGGGTGACAAGCTGACCGCCGTCACCGAAGTTGACGATGGTTCCGAATCGCAAGAAGTCGAATGGGAAGCGGGTCGCAATACTCGTGTCGACGATGTTGTCGGCACCTGGAACCTGACCATCGACGCCGAAGGCCAAACTTTCGAACCTACTGCAAAGATCACGAAAGATGGCGATAAGCTGAAGGTTGAATACCTGACCGACGAATTCGGTGACCATGAGGCCATCGACGTCAAGTTGGAAGACAACAAACTGAGCTACACGATCGATGTCGAGAGCCCCGAAGGGGGAATGAAGCTGAAGTTCGTTACCTACCCCCGTGGCAGCAACTTGGACGGCGAAATCGAGTACGAAGTCGGCGACATCACTGGATCGTCAGAAGTTGAAGGCAAGCGAGAAGCAGCTGGTCCCGAGTTGGTTGGAACCTGGAATTTGACTGCCGACGCGGAAGGCCAGACTTTTGAACCGGTGATGAAGGTCACCAAGAAAGATGGTAAGCTGGCGATCGAATACTTGACCGACGAATTCGGTGACCATGAGGCGACCGATATCAAATTGGACGGAGATAAATTGACCTTCAAGATTGCCGTTGACAGTCCCGATGGAGCCATGGAATTGAATTTCACCACAAAGGTTGATGGTGACAAAATTGACGGCGAAGTTGAATACGTTGTTGGTGACATCACCGGTACAACGGACATCGAAGGCGAACGCGAGAAGTAGGCGACTCAGGACGTCTGCGTAAACTTTTTGCGGGCCAGCCGATCCGGTCATACGGATCGATTGGCCCGCTTTCTTTTTTTCCCTATGAACGAAACTTGCGTCAATCGCCGGTGGGACATATCGCAGATTGTTGACCGTCAAATTACCTTCAGGGCCCGAGAACATGCATGCCAAGTTGTAAATTTGGTTTCTATTTCATCACGTTTGTGGTCGGTCTATGCACCACCGGGACTGCCAATCCAAAGCCACCGAATTTCATCGTGATTTTGACCGATGACCAGAGTTGGGTCGGTTCGTCGCTGGAGATGATTCCCGGCGATTCGCAGACCCGCAGCACTTACTTTCGCACGCCCAATATCGAACGTCTGGCGTCGCTGGGGATGCAGTTCACCCAAGGATATTCGCCGGCACCCTTCTGTTGCCCGACTCGCCGCAGTTTGTTGATCGGACAAACGCCGGCGCGACACATGTATCAACAGGACCAATCCAGCTGGAACGCAAGGTATCGCAAACAGTTAAGCATTCCGCGAATGCTAAAGGGGGCCAATGCCAAGTATCAAACCGCTCACTTTGGTAAATGGGATGCCCGGTTCGACAATGTAACCCCGGAACAGATGGGATACGATGTCAGTGACGGCCTAACTGGCAACAACACCGGCGGAGGAAAAGGATCTGGCGGACCAGCAGCAGCGGAAGATCCGAAGTTAATTTTCGACCTAACACGGCGGGCCGATGAGTTCATGCAACAACAAACGGCGGCTGGCAATCCGTTCTTTGTTCAGGTATCTCACTATGCGGTCCATCTGGATATCTATTATCGAAAATCGACGTACGAAGACGTAACCGAACGCAAAACAGATCCGCGACACACCGTCCCAGAATTTGCGGCAATGACGGAAGACTTGGACGTTGGGATCGGTCAATTGATCGACAAGATCGAATCGCTGGGGATCAGTAATCGGACCTACATATTCTTGCTCTCCGACAACGGGGGTCGCAAAGAAATTCCCGGTGACCGGAATACGCAACCAAGAAATCATCCGCTGCGCGACGGCAAAGGAAGCATGTACGAGGGTGGTATCCGCGTGCCGTTCTTGGTTTGTGGTCCGAACATTGAAGCTGGTTCGGTAAGCCATGTGCCGGCGACCGGATTAGATATCTTGCCGACAATCGCTAACTTGGCTGGTTATGGGAAAGCGTTGCCTACGGTCTTGGATGGCGGCAGTCTGACACAAGTTCTTTTCAACAAAGGCATCGGAATCGTTCATCGCAATTCGCCGTTCCTACTGTTTCATCAGGCGGTCGGGCGCAAGGCTCAATCAGCGATCATTCAGGATGACTACAAGCTGGTCAAGACTTGGAAACATGGCCAAGTTGAACTTTTTAACTTGTCCGACGACATCGGCGAGCAGACCAACCTAGCCAAAGAGCTCCCAGAACGACGGGACCGATTGCACAGGCAACTCGTCGATTTCCTGTCGGCTGTCGGGGCGGAAACGCGCCAAACGGAAACCATGAAATCGAAGCAGAATAAGACCACGTCGTCCAACTGACGGAACTTGCTCGCTGCGCAGCGGCGATCTGAATTGGGTACATCATGAAGAATCGACTCAAAAGACGACACGCTTGCTGCTTGATCGTCGCTTGCTGCCTGCTCAATCCGGCATCTGCAGCGCAGCCACCAAATATTGTTCTTATCATTTCTGACGATCAGGCTTGGACCGACTATGGGTTCATGGGTCACGATGTGATTGAGACGCCTCATTTAGACAAGCTGGCGCGCGAAAGCACGCTGTTTCGTCGTGGCTATGTTCCCACCGCACTGTGCCGTCCATCCTTGGCCACACTCTTGAATGGACACTATGCGTCCACTCACGGTGTTACTGGAAATGATCCATCGCCAAAATATGCGCCACAGAATTCGGAGCTAATGCGGCGTCGGCGAGCTCAACTGATCTCTTTTCGTGATCGATTCCCAACGCTACCCGAGTTACTTGGAAAGCAGGGCTACCTGAGTCATCAAAGTGGCAAGTTGTGGGAAGGAAGTTTCAAAAACTGTGGATTCACGCACGGGATGACGCGAGGATTCCCCGAACCCGGTGGACGACATGGCGACGACGGTCTCAAGATCGGCCGCGAAGGGATGCAACCGATCGAAGAGTTCATCGACCATGCCATTGCGGCACAGCAACCGTTCTTCGTTTGGTATGCGCCCTTCCTGCCGCACACGCCACACACACCGCCGAAAAGAATACTTGACAAATATCGATCGCCAGATCGTCCCATCTCGATCGCAAAATACTACGCGATGTGCGACTGGTTCGATCAAACCTGCGGCAACTTGCTGGAAATGGTCGATCAAAAAGGGCAACGTGACAATACTCTTGTCGTTTATGTCACCGACAACGGTTGGATTCAAAGCCCCAACAAGAACGGCTACGCGCCGCGATCTAAGCAAACCCCATACGAAGCAGGCATCCGCACGCCAATCATGTTCCGCTGGCCGGGCAAAGTGCCGGCGGCAGACCGCGACGAAATCGTTAGCAGTATCGATCTGGTCCCCACGATTCTGGCGGCTGCCCATTCCGAACCGCCGCAGGACCTGCCCGGACTGAATCTGTTGCCACACCTGACCGATGGAACACCGATCGAACGGGAAAGAATTTTCGGGGAGTCATTTGCCCATGACATCGCCGATTTGGACAACCCGGAGGCCAGCCTGCTGTTTCGCTGGTGCATCGAAGGCCGCTGGAAGCTACTGCTGACCTACGACGGTGAAACCAATCGCTACTCCAGTACTCATCCGCGAACCGAACGAAGGCCCCAGCTATTTGATCTGCTGTCGGATCCCACTGAGACGACGAATCTGGCCGCCAAGCAACCAGAAGTCGTCGCGAAACTGGTCCAAGCAATCGACGGCTGGTACCCGGTTCATGGGCGAAAGACCGTTAAGACGTATCCGTAGTAGCTCCCCCACTGCTCCGGCGATCACCCAAATAACGGTGGCTGATTCAGCATGCTGTGTCTCGGGTGGACAACGCCCGGTCTGTCCCGGCGCAGGCCGAATTAACGAGAAGTGCCGAAGCGTCTGGTGATCTTGGCTGGGCAACTCAGTCGGAACGGCGAATCAATCGGGAAACGGTCAGCCTGTTGTCGGCAGAAGTTGTTGACTCTATTGCAATTGACAGAGATGTGATTCAGCGAAGCCCAGGTGGGTTTATCTGGAAAGATGGAAAAACTTCTCGGACAAGCGGTCCAGATGGGGATGAGACGATACTGGATTTCAAAGACCTGAACATTGACAGGCTGCAAATTGAACGAACCGCAATGGAAAAGGCAATCCAGCAGTTGGAACAGCAGGTCCAGAAATTGCGAGAACAGATCGGCGAGACTGGATCGGAGTAGGGGGCGAATCGAGCCTGTTCGACTTGCGATCAACTTCCCGCGCGATCAACTTCCGGGGAAATCAGTATCCTTCCGGGGCAATCAGTATCTAGGTACGTCGGCATCGACTAGTTGACTCCACTGGTCGATGCCACCGGCCATACTTTGCACTTGTTCAAATCCGTGACCCCGTAGCGCCTCGGTCACGTGCAGGCTGCGGACGCCAAGGTGGCAATGGACGATGATCAGGCCGTCACGATACGGTTCTAATTCAGCGATCCTTGCACCTAGTTCGCTCATCGGGATCAAATGGCTACCGTCGATTTTGGCAACCTCGTACTCGTGCTGTTCGCGGACATCCAGCAGCAAGAATTCGTTACCGCCACTGCGCATGCTGGAAACGGTTGCAACGTCGATTTCGAGTGGTAGATTTTCGGTCATATTCGCGATGGTCAATGTTAGCTGACCGTGTGCTGATCAGACGTTGAAGATTGTTGGAACTTTACAAGCGACAGTTTGAAATTGGGGTTTCAATGATGGCTGACGCACCGAGCGATTCAAGCCGTTCCATGGCATCGATCACTTCACCTCGTTTGACCATCACTCGCACGCTGCACCACTGTTTGTCCTCTAGGTCATTGACCGTTGGCGAGTTAAATCCAGGCGTGATCGCTTCGGCGTCAGCCAATTTGTTTCGCGGCACGTTGTATTCAAGCAACGAATAGTCACGAGCAATCACAACTCCTTCTAATCGGCGGACAACGCGGTCGGCCATTTGTGGGTCCCGACAGCGGCCGTTCTGGATCAAAACCGTTTCATACGTTCCGATCTCGTCCAAGATTCGCAAACGATTCGCGGCCAGGGTACTTCCTGTTTCGACCAAGTCGACAATCGCGTCGGCAACGCCCAATTGAATCATCACTTCGACGCTACCCGAGAGCGAAACCAGATGTGCCGTAGCATGGTGCTTTGCCAAGTATTCCCGCGTGATATTGGGAAAACTTGTTGCGATCCGTTTCTTGTCTAGACTTGCTGGCGATGCAAGTGCTGCGTCATCGGGAACACAGACAGCCAACCGGCAACGACCAACTCCTAGTTTCATTCGGATTTCCGTTTCCGTTTGAGATTCGTCGACCAGATCGCTTCCTGTGATGCCCATATCGATCGCCCCTTCGGCACACAGGGTCGGAATGTCGTCGGTGCGCAAAAAGACTAGATCGATCGACAAACCGCTAACCTTGGCGAACAAGCCACGACTTTGACGACGAAACTTCAAGCCGGCCTGGGAAAGGAGTTCCGTCGCAACTTCGCTCAAACGACCCTTGCTGGGCAGTCCAATGCGAAGGTTCTGGTTTTCCGTCAGTTTACTTTCTGGCAACTTCTTTACTCGCTGGCTGATTGATTGTCGTTGGTTGGTTTTGATCGATTTGCTTTTTCGACCAATCCGGATGTGCCCTCACGGCGGGCCAGTTCAGCAGCGATCTCTTCCAGGTCGACACCGCGCCACGCCAACAGGACCAAGGCGTGATAGATCAAGTCGCCAGCTTCATAGACGAAATGTTCCCGTCCAGGATCACCCGGTTCGCTAGCTGACTCGATCAATTCGTCAGCTTCCTCGCGGATTTTGGCACCAATCTTTTCGAGGCCCCCATCCAGTAGCTTCGTCGTGTACGATCCCTCCGGACGGTCCACCGTTCGCTGCTGTAAAGTTTGCATGAGCCGGCGAAGTGGCTCGAGTGGGTGCTGGTTGGTCTCTGGCATCGGAATGGGTGAAATTGAATGTGACACGAGCCGCGGACCCTTAGATACCCGACTTGCTGGGCTGAGACACAATCGTAGACGGATGACCCGAAATTGCCAACGATATGAACCAATCATCCCGGTTTTGCATCTGCGATAATTGATTAGGCTTTAGACGGTTTCGATTACACCATTCAACAGTAGAATCATGATCACCATTGTCGACTACCAAATGGGCAATCTGCGAAGTGTCCAGAAAGCGATTGAAAAGGTCGGCGGTACAGCCAAAATCAGCTCGGATCGCTCGGAAATCGCAGACGCCGAGAAACTGATTCTACCGGGGGTCGGGGCCTTTGGTGATGCAATGGCCGAACTACGTCGCAGGGAGCTTGATCAACCGATCCGCGACTTCATTGACTCAGGACGTCCGTTTCTGGGCATTTGCCTGGGTCTGCAACTGCTGTTTCAGCGCGGCTACGAACATGGCGAGCACGAGGGCCTGGGAGTGCTGGATGGAGAGGTCGTTCGCTTTGACCTTCCCAATGATTACAAGGTCCCGCACATGGGATGGAACACAGTCAGCAAGAAATCGGATGCGCCGATTCTAGACGAGACCCCAGACGGTACGCATTTCTATTTTGTGCACTCTTATTATGTCGTACCAAGCGATCCAGACGTGATCGCTTTGGAAAGTGACTACGGCGGAAAGTTTTGCGCCATGGTTCGCCGCGGCAATCTATACGCAACTCAATTTCATCCAGAAAAGAGTCAGGATGATGGTCTGCGGTTGCTGCACGCTTTTCAATCATTGCCGACCGTCGATGGCGGTCGAGCGGTCGGAGTCGGTTCGTGATGCCAGACGAATATCGCGTAGTGTCACAAGACGGGCGGCTGGTTGCAGAGTTCGATTGGCATGGTGATCGCTATTGCCATCGACTTTCGTATGACGGAAACAGCGTTGGCAAAAGCATTGAAGGCGATGCTGAAGCGATCTGGCCTCCGTCGCCTCCGATCCAGCAATTGTCGCTTGAACGGATTGACCAGCAGTCGATGGTGCTGGGGGTTGGGGCAGCCGGTCGCAGTCACTGGAGTCTTAGTGCCCAACCCTGTAAGGACGACGCGACCGCACTTCAGTTTGATTTCGCCTGCCGATCGAAAGATTCGGCTGTTTTCTTAGGCTCGAGCTACCAGCTTGAAACACCGCTACATCTGTCGATCATCCATGGCCGATTCGAATTGGAATCGGATGTCCGACGGATCCTGGCCGATGGGTCAAAGGGACCCACCCGCCAATGGTCCTATCGCCTGTCGGTGGGACCGTAGTTGCCGTAACTGGCCGGTAGTTTCAATTTGAGAATCTTTTTTTTCGCTTTTGGTCTAGGATCAGACGAGCCACCTAAGTCGTTGGGGTGCCGACTCTATCTTGCGTGCCAATCGGCCTGCTTCCGAAAGTCTTTCTAAATATCCCGACCGCCCCTCTTTACTCAACCCGCAACTCTTAGATCCTGTACGGCCAACATTGCTACCCCGTTGCCACGGCGCAAGTCCGTGAAACTGGACAAGTGGTGCTTTTCACTTCTTTTCCCTATTGATGGAGACGCATTATGCGTTCATTCGTCCTTGCAGGCGTGCTGGTTCTGACCGCATGCCCAGTGGCGCAAACCAATGTTTTGGCCCAGCAAATCGTGTCAAATCAGCCGAACTTATCGGTCACGAGCAGCAACGTTTGCCCGAAATGCGGCAAGGTCCACGCCGCGGCCGCGCATCCTCGTCGGCCACTCAGACGGTTTCGTACGACGCGGTGCAGAATCAAGCCCCGGTGGCCTCGACCTCACGACTCAATTCCGGTGGAGGAGTTACCAATGTTTTAGCCTCGCTTAACGCACAGCGCTCTAGACAGGGGATCCGTAGCTTGCGATACGATCCACAGCTACAGGCAGTCGCCCAGCGTCGGGCACAGCAGATGGCGGCCACGGGGATGAAGAGCCATCCTCCCGGTTCATTTTCACCCGGACGCTATGAGGGCGTTGGATGGTCCAGTTCGTATTCGCCGTCAGGAGTGTCGGCATGTTACACAAGCGATCCCGGAATGCAGTACGCGGGCGCCGCCATGGCGACCGGCCGAGACGGTGTCTACTTTGCCGTCGTCTACCGTTAGCTCTCTTTGTCAGCGTCTGGGCCTTTACAGGCAGCGAATCAAAAAGCTGTTTTGCGGTTGATCCAGCCGAGGCAAGCCAAACGCCCTTCAAGCCATTGGGGCTGACCGATGCCGAAGCGTTGCGCAGCGTCCAATGGCTGGCCTCGTTTGCGCTGGACAAAATGCCGCGCACGATCGATGGCGACAAACACTGGGGCGACACCAAGCGTGTCTGGTCGGGAGTCAAGGTTCGCTTTGACGGTGGCAAGCTAAAGACGCATCGCCGCTATCGAGATCGGAAACATGGCCGCTGGGTTCGCTATGAAATTCAGTTACCAGAAATTGATGCGTCGAATCGCGTCACCGCGAAAATTCGCGATGTCCAATTCCAACAGCAGAGCCAAATCGGCAAGCCGCGCTGGCAGGTCAAGTCGACCGTCGTGGTGCCGATGAAATTTGAAGCCCGCGTCCAGCGATGGAATCTGGGAGTCAAATTGTTTAGCGTTACCATCGAAGGTCGGATGCGAGTACGCATGAAGTCAACGGCGTTGATCGGGTTAGAAACCGATCTAACGCGAGATCCCACCGGCTCTTGTCTTCGATCCCTACATTCAAACAGCAAGCATCGCTCTGGAGTCATTCGAAGTCGATCGAGTCAGTCATGTCGGCGGCGACCTCGCGGAAAGCTGGGGCGAGGTGGTTCAAGAAGTAATCGTCGAGACCTATCTCAATCACCTAAACGGACGATTGGTCAACAAGTTAAATCGGGCTATCGACAAAGAACGCGACGACCTGACGCTCTCGATCGCGGACTGGTTTCGCTGGACATCGGAATCGCCGCCGCTACAGGTTGACTAGGAGTTCCAACATTTCACTGGCCGTTTGAATGACTCGCGAAGATGCTTGGAACGCTCTCTGATAGGTAATCATCAGAATCGATTCTTCATCGATATTGACGCCGGATATCGCCAAGTGCTCACCCTTGAGCGTTTCGTAAAAATCACGCAAACCCTTGGCTGCACTATCCTGCAAGCTGATTTGCTGACCGAGACCAGCAATGTTGTCCTCGTAGCTCTCGCGCAAACTACGTCCATCCAAGTAGGCCAACGGTTGATCGACCAAATCTATCAGTTCGCTCAAGATATCAGTGTCTGCTCCGATGCCACCTGAACTGATGGCCAACAAGTCAGAATCATTCCTCAGGTATCGATTGACTTCGATGTCGATGGCGTCCGATCCAGTAAAAAACGTATTGATGCCAGCCGCGGCGAGAAAGCCACTCGTGTCCTCGCCAAACGTAAACTTGGATGTCGGTGAATCCGATAGGATTTCGACTCGCCCATCGCCGGTCACACTGGCGGATACCCCATCAATTGCGTCAATCTGACCAACGATCGAAGCAATCGTTGAATCGGTGACCTGTCCGAGCATGCGGACCGAAATGCGATGATTGCTGATGGGCAAACCTTCTTCATCAACGACGGTCATGTCGAAAGATCCATTGCTCGGTTCCCACGCCAACCCGGCTTCGGTCAACGGGACGCCAGTATCTGCTTTCACGGTTGAAAGAATTTCAGAGTGCCCAGATCGTCCTTGGCCTTGCGAGTGCACCTCGTTGACGCTGCGAATCGAGCGCCGAAGCAACCTCATCAACACTGTCGATAAACGTCTTGAATACCTCGTCGCGCGCATGGATTGTCGCGGCAAGCCTACCCTCCGTTGCCTGCAACGGCGAATCCGTTTCGACAATCCTGACTTCTCCGCCACCGCCTTGTGTGTCAAAAGCCGTGTAGACTTCACGGAAATTTCCATCGGTGACCAGATAGTCACCACCGACAAATACTGCAACCGCTCCGCTTTCTTGTTCCTGAATGTTGACGTTCATGTAGGTGGCAAGTTCAGCAAGATCCCGATAGCGTTGGTCCCGAAGCCCCGTCGCATCACTCCGAACCAAACCACCGCCTTCGATCGTCGCGATATCCAGGTTCAGCTTGGCGATGCGTTCCAGCAAGCGATTGATGTCGGTTGCCTGGCCGCCCAGTTCGCGGTTCCAAAGTTCACGACGATCAACAGCGTCGTTGCGGCTACGTTGTAAGTTGATCGCCAACGTTTCGCCCTGCAGAATCACGAAATCTCGCAATGAAAGATCGTTGGGTTGCGTCGACAATTCGTGCAGCGAGTTGTTGAATAGACTCAACTGCTGACTCAGACCCCCGTTGTCCAAGTCGCTGGTCAGCTCTTCAAGTTGCTGATATGCCTTTTGGCTTGTTTCAGCACCAGATAAGGCTGTGCTGGCATTGATCATTCGCTCCAGCAGCGCTTTGTCAACGACCTGAATGATTCCAGTCGGACGAACTCCATGCCCCTTGATCAAGTTCCCTTCGCGGGTCGAGATCGAAGAAGACTGCTCGAGTTGCTGGCGGATGTAGCCCGGAGTATTGGCGTTGGCAATATTGTTACCAACGACCTGAAGGCCGATTTGGGCCGCCTGAAGAGCGCCAGCCGATTGCTGAATGGTACCGAAAAGACTCATAACGAAGTTCCCTCTTCGCTAATGATCGGCCGTTACAATCGGCACAGTCCACCAAATCGCCACGTTTTCTCGAGCGACTCCGAACTAAATCAACTCGGCCATCGCCGCATCAATTGCTGCAGGGAGCAGGTCCTTGTCGTCCTCCACCTGCCCTTCCTGAGCGATCGCGTCGATTAGCTCGCGTGAAACTCTATTGGGAATCGTGGTGTCGATGATCTTCTCTGTACCTGCCTTTGTGAGGACTGCCAACTCGACCCCCTCGCTTGCGACTGACAAATTCAACGCTCTAGTCACGGCGTCTGACTGAATCGCGGCGGCTGATGCCGGCTGTGATTCTGAACGGTCCGGAACCGATCGCAAAGCGTTGACGACTCTCAAGGCATCGCCGGCCGTGATCAACTGGTTTCCGTTGACATCGTAGTAATTTGGTCCGCGATCGGTCGGTAGTACAGGAACTTCACTTACATTCCCGTGGTTGCGCAAATGATTGATAATCAATAGGGCGTCGAGTGCGGTGACGCTTCCGTCTGCATTGACGTCCTCGAATCGGCGTGGATTTTGCAATCTGCTGGAAACCACTTGCGAATTCACGGTCGTGACCCGACTCGGACGGCCCAGCGTATCGGAAATCATATACGTGAATGAATCGCTGCCGGCAAATTCGGCATCCGGCTCGTACAACACGGTACCATCAGATTGCACCGTCGCTTGGCCCCGGGCCGGTCCGCTGACAATCACCAGGGTGGAGAGATTCAACCCATCCGCATCGGAATCATTGGCCAAAACATTCACCAGGATCGGTTCGCCCTGAAATGTACCGGCAATATCGTCGCCTGTTGTCGGGGCAGGATTGGTCGAGATCATGACGGTAAGCGGTTCGCTGTATCGCCCCAGATCGTCCGCAACCGTGTATGCGAACGAATGCTGTGCGGGAATATCAACAAACGGCGTGTAAAGGATGACGCCAGCATCCGTAACCACGATGGTCCCAAACTCTGGCTCGCCAATAATCTCCACCGAGGTCGGATCGATTGATCCGTCAACATCCCGATCATTGTCAAGAACCCTGATCGACGTCGAACCCTCCATCTCTAGAAACGCGAGATCAGGCACTAAGATCGGCGCGTCATTGACGCCGGCTACATTCAACGAAACGACAACGGTATCGCTGATCTGTCCAGCCGCGTCGATCAGGAAGTAGGTAAATGAATCAGATAAAGAATCTCCCGTGGTCATTTCCTGTATCGACAGCGACGTTGGTTGGATCATAACTGATCTGGCCAGTCAGTTCGTTGTACGTCAACAACGCGCCGCCAGGCGTTTGCAACTGTGCAGCGAGTTGAACGCTGACATCTTCGTCTGCGTTTGTTTGCAAGTCAGGATCGAACGTCGTTCGCCATCAACTGCGAAACGTTTAAAATCAACACAGTATCTTCGTCACTATCAAACGATTCAGGATTGGCGATCGGACGATCGTTGACTTCGCTGACCTCGATTTGGAAGCTAAACAGTGCCGACTCGGCACCTGCGGAATCGCGAGCAAGAATTTGCACGGGAACTGGACCGTTCACGTTGTCGGTATTCTGGTCCAGTGCAGTTGTAAAACGCAGGATCCCGTCATCGTCAATCGTCGGCGGTGTGCTGAACAACGACGCAAACTCGGCCGGCAGAGGCTGAACTTCGATCACTACGCCCCGGGACCCTTCGTTAGCTGGTCCCGCGCTGATGTCTTCCAACAGCAAAATGTTTTGCGGACCGCTATCTTCGGCTATCGACACTGGATCGGATGTCACGAAAGCAAACGTGGGAGGATCGTTGACTGCGGTGACTTCGATGGTAAAGGTTTGCGGCAGACTAGCATTTAGGTCCCCGTTACCCCCATCACTCGGTCCATTGTCTTCCAATACGACTTGGAAGGTTGCGATACCGTTCGCATTGGGGGCCGACTGGTAGGTGAGTGAAACGCGTTGGGACTGCGGATTGATCGTCGCCGAGATTGACCCCGGCACCAACAAATCTGCGTCGCCACTGACTTGGGTAAACTGGAAATCCAGTCCCTGTGGTGTCGGTCCACTCGTTTCGTCGGTGGCCGCGTCCGGACCGGCTTGCACATTGTTGGCCCAATTCTCAATCGTGACCAAACCAGCATCCTCGGAACTTTGTGCAGGCGCCGTCAGATCAAATTCAGGCCGATCGTTAACCGGAGTGACCGTTAGCGTGACCGTGTTGGTCGCAGTGCGAGGATCGTCAAATGAGACCTGATCTAGTCCCACTGTCACGCCGTCATCGGTCACCGTGTAGACAAACGTGTCGGTCCCGTTGAAGTTCGCCGCAGGTGTGTACAACAGACGTGGTGGGCCCCCCGTGGTCAGCATCTGCAATGTCCCTGCTGCAGATGTCGTCGTTGGGATCGGATCGGTCAATGACACGGTCTGGTTTCCGCCCGGAGTGACATTGCTGCTTCGTCGCCGAACATTGTGGGCGGGCCAGGATCAAAGACACCTAGCAATTCAGCGATTTCAATCTCGACCGTGCCATCTTCGCTCAATGTGTGCTCGATCGCGGGTGAATTCAACTTGATCGTCGGCAGATCGTTCTGTGCCAGCACATCGATCGTCAAGATTTGCGGAGCCGTCTGACTGACGTCACCACGGCCCGGATCATTGGCACCCCCGTCATGCAATCGAACCTCGAACTGATAACTACCAAAAACGTTGGCCGCTGTTCGGAATGACAGTCGTCCCGATTGGGTGTCAAGAACCGGCTGACTCGAGAAGAACATGGCCATATCAGCTGAATCAAAATCAACTGGTGTGATGCTGAACGTCAGCGCCTGCAGACTCGACAGATCATTTTCATCCGTCGCCGTGCCGATCGGGCCACCACCAATGTTAGTCGCGAAGTTCGCAATCGAAATCAGCGAACTATCTTCTGCGATGACGACTGGGTCAGTCGCAATGTTAAATATCGGAGCATCATTGACCGCGAGCCAAAACAAACTCGACTCGGTTCATTCGCGTCTGCGGGTCGGCGAACAATGTACCGGTCACCGGATCATAGCTCGTGCCGTTGTCACTGACCTCGTAAGTGAATGAATCGACGCCGCCGATACTGAAATTGAAGTCAGCTGGTGGAACGTAGTTCCAGCCGCCAGCAACGGGTGTCACAGTACCTCCCTGTTGAGTCGTGATCGCGATCGTGGGGTTAATCAGTGACAGCGATTGAGATCCGCCCGGAGTGCCATCCGACTCATTGCGTGGACCGACTGTAAAGATATCCAATAGACCGATCCGGTCGTAGCTGCCGGTGACCGCTTGACCAGGCAAGATCAAGTAGTCGGAATAGTCGAAATTGAGCGTGTCGGCAACGTAGTCCAAGCCAACAATGCCTAAGATTTCCTGTTCAGTAAACAACGTCAAGTTCCCTCCATAGAAAACATTGACCGCATTCATGAAACTATTGGCGATGATCGATGAGCTGATCGTGTGAGGATGAATGCCGTCATGAACGAATGCGTTGGTCGGGGCTGGCCCCGGATTGCGTGAAATCTCGATTCCGCCAAAAGTAAACGAATCGGGGCCGAGCAGATCCTTGGCGAATCGCGACGAATCAATAATCGGCACCCCATTATCGAAGGCAAGCTGCTCGATCCGGTCATTGAGAGCTTCGATGTGGCCACTAATCACAGCGCGTCGGACCGGATCGGGGAGCGATCCTCGATACGCCGGCGACAGGTCATAATCGATAATATTTGACATCACCAACTTGACGTCGCCGACGTTGATCGTGGTCAGGGCCTCTTCGATGTTCGCCAAAACCTGATCAGAATGAGCAGCAATTTGCGCCGCGTCCCAAGTACCGTAGTAGATTCCCTGAGCAGCATCGCTGAAGCGCGAAAAATCGTTTTGCCCGATGGCTAGCACGGCGTGTGTGACATCTCCTTCGAGGATGTCTTGGGCCAAGCTGACGTGTTGCCCGATCGGATTCGGAAGCACTGGCGGTCGCGGGATCGGATCAAGTAGCGTAAAGCTGTCCGCACCCGCCAGCGCCCAGTTGTACTCAAAACCGGCTCGGCGCAAGTCGGCCCAAGGAGCGTCAAACGAGCTCGGCGGGCTAGAGGTCGGCGGAAGAAACTCACCCAGCGGCAGTTCATCACCGCGGAACTGGCCGACCAACGAAATCCAATTCAGCGCGTATTGGCCATACGGCTCGTTGATATACTCGTCGGTCAGGCTGTCACCGGCCAATCCCAGGCCGCCCACCGCGCCCCTATCGGTAACCAATGGAATGAAGAACGGCTCAGTAACGCCAACGGCCTGCGTGTTTTCTTCGCGTAGCGTATAAGTAATCGTACCGTCACTAGCGACCGAATAGGAATCTTCGTTGTCCGTTGGATTTGTGACCACCGATGTGGGGACGGTCAAAGGATTCAGCGCCGGCTGATCGTTCAACGGTTGAAGAACAATCGTGAAGGTTTTTATGGTTGACTGAGCATCGGTCGGATGGTCGTCGGTCAGCGTCACTGTGTAAGTAGCGGTACCAACGGCATCGGCAATCGGAAAGAAGGTCAATTGCCCGGCTGGCGTCAACTGTGGGGGCTGAGACATCAGTCCGAATGGCACGCTCCACTCATCGATCGCAAAAGCAACTTGTTGGTTTGCCGTCTCGTCGTCCGCAGTCGTCGGTCCCGGACCGATATTGGTAGCGAAGTCATCGATCGCTATCGCGTCCGAACCTTCAGGTTCCAAGACACTCAAGGTTGCAACGCCGCCAACCAGTGGAGCGTCGATATCGAATACCGGCGGATTGTTGATCGAATTCACATTCAGCGTCACGGTATTGGTTGCGGTAAGCGGGTCAACAAACGGCAATTCATCCAAACTCACCGTAACGCCGTCATCGGCAACGGTGTAAACAAACGAGTCCGTCCCGTTGAAGCTCACGCGCGGAGTGTACAACAGCCGTGGTGGGCCTCCGGTGGTCAGCAACTGCAATGTCCCACCCTCGGCTGTCGTCGTTGGAGCCGGATCGGCAAGTGAGACCGTCTGGTTTCCACCCGGAGTGACATTGGCCGATTCGTCACCAAACATTGTCAGCGGACCGGCATCAAAGACGTTCAACAGATCATCGATTTCAATCTCTACCGTACCGTCCTCGTTTAACGTGTACTCGATTGCCGGAGTGTTTGGCCTGATCACCGGCGAATCATTCTTTGCCAACACATGAATCGTCAACAGTTGCGGAGCCGACTGATTGACGTCGCCACCGCTAGGATCATCAGCACCGTCATCTGTCAAAAGAACCTCAAATTGATAACTGCCAAAGACATCAGCCGCAGTTTGAAAGGTCAATTCACCCGTTTGGGCATCAAGCACAGGCTCGGCGGAGAAGAACAAGGGCATGTCCGCGACGTCAAAATCAAGCGGATTGATTGTGAAATTTAACGCTTGCGACGTCGGCGGGTCATTTTCATCCGTCGCGGTACCGATCGGACCACCATCGATGTTGGTCGCAAAGCCTGGCAGCGAGACCAGTCCGTGGTCTTCTTCAACGATGATTGGGTCGATCGGCAAGTCGAACACAGGCGCATCGTTGACTGGCGACAAGACAAAGCGAACCTGATTCATTCGCCGCTGTGGGTCGTCCAGCAGCTCCCCGGTATCCAGGTCATAGGTCTTGCCATCATCAGTGACTTCGTAGGTGAATGAATCGAAGCCGAGGTTGGAATTGAAATCCGCAGGCGGAATGTAATTCCAACCAATCAATTCACCGCCCTCGTATACCGGTGTCAGCGTGCCGCCTTGGTCGGTTGCCGCGTATCCGAGCGTCAGTTCAGCGTGAAAAATCTCGATACCGTCGCCGCTCCCCTTGGACAAGGCTTGCCAGACAACGTGGTTGCCGGAGATCTGCGGCATCTGATCGTTGTAGTTGTTGTCGGTCAGCTGAGTGACGCTGGTACCATCCCAGGCAAAAATCTCGTCAAAGTTCCCATCGTTCCCTTGCCAAACGACGATGTTTCCATCGATCTGCGGATGATTAGCATAGTTGGCGTTGTTGGAGATCTGCTGAGTCTCTTTGGTAACGCCGTCGTATAGGTAGATCTGTGCCCCGCCGGGTCGGTTTTCCACCCAAACGACATTCTGTCCGGAAATCTGCGGGAAAAAATCATGAAAGCCATTGTCCGTTAGTCGCACTGTGTCAGTGCCATCGAAATACAAGATGTCCGACTTCAGCCCGCTTGGACTATTCTCGATTTGTCTCCAGACAACTCGATCGCCTTCCACCTGTGGAGTTTCCAGGTTGGTCTGGCCAGCCGCCACAAACTCGTTTGTCCCGCCAATGTTTCGCGAGATCGCAAAAAGCCCAGACCCGCTGGTCCGGTAAACGATATTGCTTCCATCAATCTGTGGCGAGGAATCGGTGAAGGTGTTTTCACTGACATTCACGGGACCGACCAGCGGCGAGTCGCCGTCCCATTTGTAGATCTCAAAACCCGAACTCGCGCGGTGTTGCCAAACCACCGTTGATCCCGAGATCTGTGGATCCGCATCCCAAATCGAGTCGTCGCTGACTTGCGTGATCATTGGAAGACCATCTCTGAAACTACCATCCCAGAAAAAGATCTCGCGGTCGTTTGCCGAGGTACCAGACTCACCCCACCAAGTCAGATTGTTGCCCGAGATTTGCGGATCCCGATCGGTAAAGTCGTTGTCGGTGACTTGTGTCGTGGTTGTACCATCGAAGAACATAATCTCGCGGTAGAATGGAAAGGAATTCATTCCACTTTGCCAAACAATGTTGGAGCCGGAAACTTGGGGACTTTCGTCAATTACGTTGTTGTCCGTAAGTTGCTGATCGGCGAAATCGGTGAAATCAATGATCCGGTCCCCATTTTCATCGGCAGGAGTGATCAACGATAAAATTTGTGATCCACCCAACGTGCCATCGGACTCATTGTCCGGACCGACCGTCAAGACATCAAACAACCCAATCGGGTAGGAGTCGGGTCCGGTTCCAGCAACCAACGGAATGAAGAATGGCTCGATCGTTCCATCGATCTGTGTATTGTCCTCTCGTATGGCATACCGGATCGTACCGTCAGCTTCTACAAAATAAGACTGCGCGGGGTCATCTGGATTCACGCCCGAAGAAAAGATGACCGAACTATCGATTGCTACTTGGTCGTTGACGGGCCTAACCTGAATCACGAAGCGTTTGGTCGTCGCCAAGGGATTACTGGGATGATCATCGGTAACTGTCAGATCGTAAATGGCTGAACCGACCGCATTGGGGGCGGGAAAAACGGTCAGCTGACCGTCCCCTGTCAATACCGGAGGCGCCGTCATCAGACCGGCCGGCACGTCGAACTCGGTGATGGATACGGTGGTAGTTTGGGTAGCCAGTTCGTCAAGTGAGGTGGGGTCACCAGGCGCAACGTTGACAACGAAATCTTCGATTACCTTGCCGAGAGAATTGTCGCGCTCGAGAATCTCGAGTGTCGGTTGACCAGCATCCAACGGCAGTTGGATATCAAAGGATGGCGGCTCATTTTCGCCGGGTGGCACATCGGTAAAGCGAATCACTTCCACGGGATAGTCTTCCACCTCGCCGCCGATCGCCAGACCACCGGGCAGGGAACTCGGAGCCTCGCCGATTCGCACGCGCATCCAAGACATTCCTTCAGCGGCATCATTGGGGGTCGCAATGTTCACCGTCTGGAATGTGCCGGTATCGGGGTCACCGCTGACAGCGCGACCGTCAACTACGTGCTCAGATGAGTCAAAAGTACCGTTGCCGTTGAAATCGACCCAGACATCCAGAAATCCGTCACCAAAAACTTGGACGCTCATATTCGCAACAGCGGGATCATCTGGATTCAACAATCCCATCACCTCGTCGGGTTCAACGTCCGTCGGATCGGCACCGGGAATCATGAATACCGTGTAGCTCTTGCCGTCGTCATTGAACGTGCCAATCGGGATTCCATCTTCGTCATCGACACCGGTTGAATCATCGGCGCCGGTCGGCTGACCGTTAAGTTCCGTGTCAACGTTTGGTCCCAGTCTAGGCAGTTGCCAGGGCTGTACGGTGTGCCGGGCCCCGTTGGCAAGCAGCGTTCCGTAAGTGTCGGGCGCATCCCCAAAATCGTAGATCACGCTGACATCGAAGTCGATCTCTTCGGTGCTTCTACCGTCGCCAGCCTCGAACGGGTCTCCGTTGAAATTACGTAAACCGATGACATTGTTCGGTAGATCATCGTCTCCGGTGATCACTATGCGATAACGTTCTTCAGGCAATGGCTGGTCGAATGTTGCCACCACCGTATATCCGTCAGGTTCGATTCCGATTGAATCAGGGATCAAAAGAATTTCGTTGCCGTCGCCAAAGGTGTCGTCACCACCAGAATTGAAGATCTGAATGCCGCTTAAGTCGGACGCCAACTGCTGCTGCGAATTGAAACGGAATGTCAAATCTTGTGGAGCGAAGGCCAGCGGGTTTGCCCCGGACAACAAAAAGTCCGGGGTGGCATTCGGATTGACTCCGGGATTGACGCCCACTAAGCGTGGCGGGGGCGGTTCGGCAATCGAAACCTGGGTCGTGAATCTTAAGATTTGCCCGTTGATAAAGTATGTCAGTTCGACGAAGAAGGCCGTACCCCCGGTCGTCGGTATCGGAACCGTACCGACATATTCTCCCCCACCTTGATCGCTGAGCACTGTGCTCGTGTATGGCGGCGCGTTGGTCTCCTGTCGGAAGTCGATCGAATCTGTTCGAGTCGCTTGCCACAATTTGACTTCGAACGGAGTGGTGTCAGTATTCACGCGAAGCGTATTCTTGCCTGCGCCTTCAAAAGTCCAAGAGATCTCGGGCAGTACCGCACCAATTTCTTGTGCCACAATGAATGCGGCGGCACCTGCGAACGCGTTCTGATTCAGTCGGTGGTCGGTATTGGGGACATACCACAAGTATTTTTCGCCCGGCAATTCATCGAAATACCAGAGCGATGAATCGGGCGTGAAGAATTGATCGCCAGTTGAATTGACAATGTACTTGGGGATGTCGGCATATCGATCACGGTATAGATACGGATCGACGATTCTGCCAAGTCGCCCTGCCTGCGGGTGTATTGAACCGATCAAAGATACCAAACTCGGTGTAGTCTTGAACTTTTTCGGCATACCCGCCAACGATCCTTTCGGTGACGCCTTCGTAATTTTCCTGATGGTTGTTCATGCTGACGCCCATGTTCAGCACGTCAATCACGGCCGGCGCGATTCCGCTGACACGATCATCGACCGCCGCAGTCAACCATGTCGTCCAGCCTCGCTTGGAAGCACCGGTGACGAAGAAATCCTCGATGGTTGGCCCAGGGACTGTCGGTAGAAACTCTTGGGCCATATCCATCGCGGCAACGGCGCTCTTGACCATCGGCAACAGTACCGGCCATTCGTCAACATTGTCGCCGACACCGTCCAAGTATTTGTCAAACGAATAGGCAATGATCTCGTCTTCAGTCCTTGGATTGTTTTGATCGTCGGTGAATATCAACGGCTGATTCGGAACTGTCGGCAAGATGACCGTCACCTGATTCGTCTGCAGTGCAAAGAACAGCGCTTGTTCATCGGGCTGCGTTGGCGCGGTATCGCTGCGAGACCCACCAGAGATGACCAAAACGGCCGTTTCCGAGACGGCATTGTCGGGCACGATGATCTGCACCCAATGTTGCCAAACCGGTTCGTCAACTTCACTGGTCGTTAGCCAGGTTTGCGACGTCAGGTCCACGATGTACGTCGTATATCCGATCGCATCAATCGTGCTGACCGGTTCGAATCCATACGAATCGTCAACTTTGGCAACGTAGATATCCAGCGCCGTATTGTCGTCGTAGACTAAGGCCGTCCCGACACCGGTGGTATAGTTTTCGGCGTTCGCGATAAGCGTTACGACTTGCGTCCCATCCACTTCGTCATCATCGACGGAAACCAAGTACAAGTTGTCGAAGAATTCCTGATCCGCGTCAAACGGAATGTCGATTGTCTTCAGTCCGTCTCGTGCAGGATCAATATCTCCCACGGGAGGTCCAATCATCAAGAATGCTTGATCCGCACTGTCTGGGCTAAGGGTCACCGTAACAACCACTGGATTATCCGAAACGTCCCCATCGCGCGTGATCGTGACCTGGGTGGCAATGGCAAAATCGCTTGCTTGCTGAGCCACCAAGACTTCGCCATTCTCGTAGACTTCGGAAATCGTCGCTTCAACGCTTAGCGTTGGTGCTGCGACGAGGTCCTCGTTATCGATGATCCCGAGCGAACGGCCCAAGTCCGGATGAACGGTAAGTGGTCGGTCGTGATTCGGAGTCGTCGTGAATTCAGGGTTGCCGAGCACCAGATGAAAGGCGTCGTCCATCTCGAAAATGCGATCCGCTCTTGCATAGATGGTCACTAACTTTTCCGTCTCGCCCGGGGCAAATACAAGTTCACCAAAAGGAAATACCAGGTTGTCACCGGCATCCCGGAATCGGGTGCCGTCCTGTCTGACGAAGTCGGCAGGAGTGGCCGGCGAGAAAATACTGGAATTGACAAAAGCGGATGAATCGATGGTCCAAGGGACCGTTATCTCCGTGTCAACTGCACCCGCGTATCCGCTACGAATCACCGTAAAGTCGTAGTTAGCCCCGACAACGTTGGACCCGAGATCGTCACCTTCCTCTTGGAAAACCGTCTCGACGCCAGGTGCTTGGATGTAGAACTGGTTTTCATCCGACTGGATAACGCCAATCGCGGAACTGTTTTCGAATGTCCAGGGAACGCTTTCTCCAAGAGGCGCAAATAGCAAGACTTCGAAATACTCGTCCGGCTCAAATATAGTATCGCCCGCCACGGTAATCGCGATTTCGGTCGTGGCTTGTCCCGCCTCGAAACTCGCAAATCCGCTCGGCAAGCCGAGTGGAAATCCAATCGACCGAAAGTCTTCGTCATTAACTGTCTGCGGATAAATGTCGCCTTGCGCTCTTGGCAGTGCGGGTATCACGATGTAGTCGACATTGGTCGCCGCATCCAATGGACCGGTGCGAGTCAAGGTAAATACGAAGCTGGTTTCGTCGCCCGTATTGCCTTCCGGCTTGATCGCATCTGTCGCTTCGATGTTGATGGTATTGATAGCTGGCGGGACAATCGTGCCCGTAATCCAATACTGTCCTAGACTTCCGTAGTCCGAATAGCCGATTGCCGGATCTTCGGTCCAAGGTTCACCGAACTCTGGATCCTCTCCAAAAGGAGGCAGCGCCGGTATTTCAGCCGGATCCCAGACTGTGTCCCGATCTGCGTCGTACATCGCGTGCGATCCAACACCATCAACTTTCAAGAAATAGATGCCTGCCGGTAAGGTGAGGTCAAACGACTCGGAAAGACCGACGGACGGCAACGGCACCTGTGGAGAGGGTGATTCAGGAAACGATGGATCAAAAACTTGCAAGTGTTGTTCAATGAGTTCGCCGTCCTCGTCATAGAGCCCTGCCCAAACATCAAGATTTGGACGATCCTCAAAGGGACGAATGTCGAGACGTAACGGACCACCGCCATGCTCAAAGGTGAAGTAGTCAATGTCGTCACTACGCTCGATAATCCCCGAAAAGCTCACTTGGTCGGAGTTTGTAATCCGCAGAGGCGTGGCAAACTCCATGTCATCCTGATGATCGTCTGCGCGATACCCGAACCCATTTTGGGTGGTGATGACCGACAAGTCATCTTGTCCTGAATTGGATGCACCGAAATAGCCCCCATCGGACCATTGTGACAAGGTTTGGTATCCAAAGCCCATGATTGGCATCCAAATGTATCCAAGTCCTGAGTCGTGACCGTCATAGTACTCATCCTCGTCTGAGTTGGCTCCATGATGGCTTAGCCCCAATGAGTGTCCGACCTCATGGCTATTGATAGAGGCAGCATTGAATGCATTCGTCGAAAAGGTATAGACAGGATCATCTATCGCGGCGTCGAAGCTGTTCAGATGTGCAATGCCCCCGCACGTGTCGAAACAAAGATCATAGATGTCATTGGGCGTGATTACGACTCGAACGCCCCACTCGGTGTCGTCAGGACCATCTCTTCTGAGTGCTTCGGAACCGGGCTCTTCGGTGGTGACATTGACGTCGAACGGCGCAAAGTCCTCCGCCGTTTGCTGCCAAATAGCCTCAATTCTCGAGAGACTGATGTTGGCGGGTTGGTTGACAAGAACGTCATCGCGACCGTCGTTCCACGGTGTCCCATAGGTAACGTTGCCGTTGAAGTCCAAGAAAATCGTGAAGTCCGAATTCGGGTTGCTGTGCAACTGAAGTTCCGGCGGTACTGCCGGCGGTGTCGGCGTCGGCAGCAAAAAATCTGCGGGGTAATGATGTGACTTGAAAGTGAAATTCTGTTTCAAGGAATCGAGTCCAGGGGTACCGATGCCCAAACTTGGAATCGCGTCGAACGGGCCGAGCATGCCGCCTTGTGTGTAGGGGTTCACATATCGCCAAACCTCTTCTCCGCTGGGCGTCACCTCGACGATCGTCCCGTTGACACCGTAGGTTATCCGAGTGTTGCCGTTCGCAAGCCGTTCCGTTCCCGAAATGATCGGCGAAAAGTCGGCTTCGGCGCCCGTGTAGGTCCAAACGTTTGTTACCGCTGGTCCGTAGGCACCATTACCTTCAAGAGTATAAACGCCATTGAATTCCGGAGGATCGATCTCTTCGACCGAAGAGAGATCGGTACCGGGGCGTCCATAGCCATTGTTAAACAGGGTGATGTTGCCCGCGCCTGTCTTTCCATCTTCAACCCATTTGGCATCATGCTGGAAGTACAGCACACGGTCGCTCTCGTCGCCGCGATCGTAGGCTTGCGGATTGCCCCAGCGATACAGCAGATCGCCTAAAGGGCCCGCGGCCTCTTCGGTCGTGGTGTTATGATCGATCACCCAGATCTCACTGAACTCGCGGACCGATAACAGGATCTGGCCAAGTTCTTCGTTGTAGTCAATACCGTTGGCGTGCGTCCAATCTTCCGCTTGACCGCCCTCGAACTGGTCGGTTGACACATAGTTCAAATCAATGCGGCCGGGAAAATCGGCAACGTCGCTGACATAGTTTTGTTTGGTATCATCAAACTCTTGGACCAAGTGGTCCCAGACATGCCACTGCCAAACGATCGTTCCACCACCATTCAAATAGTCTGGCTCAACTTCGACGATATGGTCGGGGAATAATTCTCCATTGCCGGGAAGATTCGGGTCACGACCGGCCTCGGTCGCTTCCTCCTCCGTCTTCGCTTCCCAGGCAATCAGCAGGATGTTGCCATTGGGCAAAACCTCGATGTCATGATGTTGCAGAACCGGATCATCGGTGTTTGCACCATACTCGAACTCCCAAATCTTGTTTCCGTCCCAGTCAAACTGTTCAATGATGCCGCCACCGCCAACTGCATTGATCAAAGTGTCAGCATTGACCGCGCCAGCGCGGATCAGACTGCCATCCGGCTGCAGATAGCCAAGCAGTCCCGCCGTGTAGGCGGAGTCCCACTCGTTCACCACGGTGCCTTCCCGGTCAATCAAGTAGGTAGTGGTCGCCGTGTTCGGCGCAAGTAGTGTGAAGCCGTCCGACGCGGCAGGTTCGTTCAGAAACAATCCCGTGGTGCGTTCCGGTAGCACGAGATAGTCCGAGTAGTTAACGCCGAATGTGTCTTGAACGTAGGGCAATCCGACGATGTCCAGGACTTCTGCTTCCGTAAAGAGCGGCAAGTCTTCACCATACGCCACGTTGAAGGCGTTCAGGTACGCGTTGGCAATGATCGACGAGCTGACCGTGTGAGGATGCACTCCGTCGGCAACGAAAACGTTATCAGGTTCCGTTCCAGGTTCGTTGTCGATTTGCACGCCGCCGAACTGAAACGACGATGGCCCAAGCACATCTGCCACAAAGTTGAAGGAATCAATGACCGGCACGCCACGACCGATCGCAAATTGCTCCAGGCGATCGTTGATCGCGTCGATGACTGCCGTGACATTGTCGCGTTGTACTTCGTTTGGAAACGCACCTTGCGTCGCGGGCGCCACTCCATAGTCAATGATATTTGACACCACAAGCCTGACACCATTGATGTCAATCGTTTCAATTGCCGCCTTGACATTATTAAAAACGTCGTCTGAATGGTCGCTAATCTGCTGTGCCGTCCAGGTCCCGTCGTAGATCCCTGAGTAGGCAGCGGTGCCAGGAGAAAAGTCATTCTGTCCGATCGCTAGAACGGCGTGGCTGACATCGCCTTGATTGATGTCGGTGGCCAGCGAAGCATGTTGCTGTTGCGTCAACAACGAAAAACTATTCGCACCAGAGACTGCCCAGTTGTACTCGTAGCCCGATCGCCTGATATCGCCGGCACCCCAATCTTCCGGCGGCGTTCTTAGCTCACCAAGCGGCGCAAAATCACTGCGATACTCACCGACCAGCGTCGCCCAATTCTTCGCGTACCCACCATAGGACGCATTGAAATACTCGTCAGTCAGGCTGTCGCCAGCTAACCCCAATCCATCGACCGCGAGCAGTTGTCGGCTTTCGAGTGTCTCCAGCAGGAGCTTGCGGCGTGAGAGAATTTGCCGACGTGTCAATTTTGTAGAGCGAGCGGATGTGAGGCGCACTACGGATCTCCAGGGAGGGCGAAGACGACTGCCGGATATCAGACATCTGGGATATCAGATGATCGGGTCAGACATCTGATCAACGATGATTGGGTAGCCGCGGTGGGGACTCATTCAATCGGAGCCGCAATAGTTTAACGGATCTTGGACGCCCATTGATCCGAAAAGGCGGAAACGGCACCCCCAATCTGACCTTCTGTAGAAGAAGCCGATTCTGAAGCGATCGCGATCAAATCGATGGCCTTGTCGGCACGACCGTGGCTTGTAAAGACCCGGTGGTCAAAACGACCCTCCTGCCGTTTTTCAACGGATCACGTTAACGAGTCTCCCAAAGCGATGGTCGCTAGCCAACATCCGAAGTTACAGCAGGTCTGACATGGCAGCATCGATGGCTGCCTGGATCGAGTCCTCTTCGTCTTCTGCGTCTCTTCGCTGGGCGATGGCATCGATCAGATCGGATGCAACCGCGACCGGATTCGACGCGGCAACAATCTTTGTCGCATCAACAAGATCGATCGCCACTGGATCCAACGCCAACTCGGGCTCATCGGATGACGCCGCCGCGGGCGAGACTTGTTGCGGTTGCTCGGCCTCTGCTTCGACAAAATTGTCTCGCAGTGCATTCACAACTCGCAGCGCATCTCCTGCGGTAATCGTTTGGTCGCCACTCACATCGTAGAAATTCGGGCCACGGTCAGTAGCCAGAACGGGGATCGAACTAGCACTTCCATTGTTGTAGAGGAGATTGATGATCAGCAGTGCATCGAGTGCCGTGACGTGACCATCCGCGTTGACATCAGCAAAATCGGCCGGATTCTGTAGGCGGCTGGCGACTACCCGCGTGTCCACCTTCGCAACGTTGCTGGCTCGGCCCAAGCTATCGGAAATGCGATACGTGAAGGAATCCGTACCGGTAAAGTCGGTATTGGGTACGTAGAGCACCGAACCATCAGACTGGGGAATGGCTTCGCCCCGCAACGGCTGAGTCACGATCACAACACTTTGCAAATCCAATCCATCGGAATCTTGGTCGTTGGCAGCAACATCGATCCTGATCGGTTCAGCCAGAAAAGTGCCAGCCGCATCGTTCACTGCGATCGGACTGGAATTGAACGACAGCGTAACGACCGTTGGCGCACTGATCAGTCCCAGGTTGTCTCGAACTGTATACGAGAAAGAATCCTCGCCAACAAAGTCGCCAAACGGCGTATAGATAATGATCCCTTGTGGCGTGACTGTCACGGTTCCAAAACCAGGTTCATCGCCGATTTCCACAGACCCTGGATTGATCGTTCCGTCGATATCGGTGTCGTTGTCCAACACTGAAATCGATGTTGCTCCCTCAGGGTTCAACTGAGGCGTGTCCAAGGCCATGATCGGTGCATCGTTGATGCCGTCGATGTTCAGCAACACGGTTACGATATTGCTAACCTCGCCCGCCGCGTCAATCAGCGAATAGCTGAACGAGTCGGCCCGTGATTGCCCCGGCGCGAGTGCCTGGATCGAATCAGCGTTGGTCGGGTCATAGGTAATCTGACCCGTTTGTTCATCATAGAACAGCAAACCGCCACTTGAGGTTTCCGATTGTGCCGGTAGTTGGATTCGAACCACCTCATTGCTGTTGGACTGCAGGTCGGGATCCACATCGTTCGCCAGCAAGGCCGTCGCATTGATCGACAAGACCGTATCTTCGTCGGTGTCGATCGAATCAGCGTTGGCGATCGGTCGATCGTTGACTTCGCTGACCACGATCTGGAACCCAAACAGGCCTGATTCCGCACCCTCCGAATCACGCGCTTGAATTCGAACCTGTACCGGCCCGTTGACGTTGTCGGTGTTACGATTCGGAGCCGTCGTGAATCGCAGCACGCCGTCTGCATCGATCGTCGGCAGACTGCTAAAGACAGCGGCATACTCCGGTGCAAGCGGCTGAATTTCAAAGCTGACCGTTTGCGAACTTTCATCGGCTGGACCAGCGCCAATGTTTTCCAACAAGAGACCGGTGAATGGACCACCATCTTCGATCACGGTGACTGGATCGTTGCTGACAAAACTGAAGGATGGTGGATCGTTGACCGCGACAACTTCGATCGTGAACGTGCGAGCGGCTACTGGTGTTCTGGTCGCCAGGACCATCGCTCGGCCCGTCATCCCGTAACACAACTTCGAAAGTTGCAGTTCCGGTCTGATTCGCTGCCGATTCATACATCAGCGAAGCCGTCCCATCTAATGCATTGACCGACGCGGACAGCGAGCCGGGAATAATCAAGTCCATGTTCCCACTGATCTGCGTGAACAGGAATTCAAGTCCCTGTGCGTTTGGACCACTGATTTCATCTTTCGCCATCGCGGGACCAGCTTGCACGTTGGTCGCCCAACCCGGCACAGTGACTGCGCCTTGGTCCTCGTCACTTTGTACCAATGGTGGAATGCCGAATAGAGGCGCATCATTGACCGGCGTGACGATCAGCGTAACCGTGTTTCCCGCGATCCGCGGATCATCGAAGGGGGTGCCGCTGGGATCAACCGACATGCCATCGTCGGTTACCGAGTAGACGAAAGTATCAGTGCCACTAAAGTTGCCGCGGGGTGTGTATAGCAGTCTTGGCGGTCCACCGGTCGTCAACAGCTCAAGAGTTCCACCTTTGTTTGTCGCGGTTGGAATCGGACTTCCCAGTGCAACCGTTTGATTGCCACCTGGCGAAATCGCGGCCGATTCGTCACCACCGAGGGTCAACGGACCAGCCGCAAAAGCATCCAACAAGCCCGGGACTCCGCCGGCGCCGATGATCGGAATCTCGATCGATCCCTCTTCCGTCAATGTGTATTCCAGAGTCGCCTGGGCTGGATCGACCACCGGTGGGTCGTTGACAGGCAGCACGTCGATGGTCAATGTCCGTGACGCAGACGTATTGACATCACCTCGTGTCGGATCGTTGGCTCCGCCGTCGATCAGTTGGATGTCGAAATCATAACTGCCAAACACGTCCTTGGCGGTCTGGAACGACAGCTGACCTGTCTCCGAATCGATCATCGGTGCGGTCGTGAAAAACGACGCCAAGTCGGCGACATCAAAGTTCGCCGGCGTGATTGAGAACATCAAAGCATCTAAACTTTGGAAATCGTTCTCGTCAAACGCTGTTGCCGGAGGACCTCCACCCAAGTCAGTCGCGAAGTTGGTGATCTGAACAGCAGCACTGTCCTCTTGCACGACGATCTGGTTAGTGGAAACTTCAAATACCGGAGCATCATTCACCGCGTTCAAGATAAATTGAACTCGATTCGTTCGTGACATTGGGTCAGGATCCAATGTCCCATTATCCAGATGAAAGCTCGTTCCATCGTCGCGGACTTCGTAAGTCAACGAATCGAATCCGCCTGATTCAAAATTGAAATCTGTGGGGGGAATGTAGTCAAAACCAATCAATTCTCCCGCCTGCATCACCGGCGACAGCGTGCCGCCTCGATCCGTAGTCCGGTCGAGCGTTAGCGGGCCGGAACCGATTCCCGCATTGACCAACTCCAGAGATTGCGATCCGCCTGGACTGCCGTCCACTTCATTGGCGGGTCCGACGTCAAAGACATCCAATAATCCGATTCGGTCATAGCCAGCGGTTACCTGGCCCTCAAGCGGAATGAAGAACGGAGGTGTCGAGCCATCAGATTGCGTATTGTCTTCGCGCAGGGTGTATGTGATCGTACCGTTGACCGCGACTGCGTAAGCATCATCGTTGTCGAATTCGTCTTCGGAGGGCGCGACGGCCGGATCTAATTCGGGCGGATCATTGACAGGCAACACGTTGACCACAAAGGTCTTGGTCATCGATGATCGAGGGTCCGTCGGATGATCATCGGTCAATGTTACTGTGTAGGTCGCTGTTCCAATTGCATCAGGAGCTGGGTAGATGGTCAACTGACCCGCTGCTGTCAACTCGGGCAATTGCGTCATCAAGCCGACAGGCACGACGCTGGATTCTGTGACTTCAAAGGTCAGGCCCTGAGTGGCGATTTCATCGATCGCCGTCAAAGGTCCGGCAAAAATGTTGACTGCGAAATCATCGATCGTGATTCCGCCCGCATCTGATTCCAAGACGTTGATCGTCGCAGTCCCTCCAACCAAGGGTGCGTCAATCTCGAAGTCAGGCTCGTCATTGATGGGATTGACGGTGATCGACACCGTACCAAGCGGAGTCGTTGTCTGCGTTCCCAAACGGTACGTAAAACTGTCTTCGCCGTTGAAGTCTTCATTCGGTTCATACTCGAACTCGCCCGTCGTCGCATCCAGCGTGACAGTACCGAAGCTCGGTTGATCAACAACGGTAAATTGCGTTGAAACAAAGGTGCCAACAGGAATTACATCATTCGAGTCAACTCGGGCGGAAAGCGTATTGTCCTCGTCGATGTCAAACGCATCATCAACCGGCAACAGCGGTTCGATACGAATGATATCGATGGGATAGTCTTCAACTTCGCCACCGAGCTAGACCGGTCTGAGACAATCCTGCCGAGTCGCTGATTCGGAAACGCATCCAAGTGCTTCCGGAAACTGCATCAGCCGGTGTGGTGATATCGAACGCCACAATCGATCCTTCAACCGTGTCCCCACTCACGAATTCGCTGGTGATTACCTGTTCGTCGTCATCGAAAACACCATTGCGATCGAAGTCAATCCAGGCGTTGAGAACGCCTTCACCAGCGACTTCTATGTTTACCGTGGTCCCCGACGGATCCAGAGGATTTAGGAATCCGACGATGTCTTCGGCTTGAATATTGGCCAGGTCCGTTCCGGGTTGAACAAACAGATTTCGACTGATTCCAGCATCGACAAACGTGCCAGTCAAAACACCATCTTCGTCGTCGGCGCCAACTTGATCGTCTTGGTCAATGGGTTGACCATCATCATCAACATCGACCAGATCCCCAAGCCTTGGCAGCAGATTAGCATTGATCGTGTGACTCGCACCGTTGTTAAGCTGCGTGGTACCGTAGCTATCGGGCGCGTCTCCGAAATCAAAAACCACATCCGGCATCAAAATATTGAACACCGTCTCACCGGTCAACCGATTTGGTTCCAACCGGTTACCCGTCAGATCGGAAATCGCCCGAATCGAAAGAGGGCGCCAACGTCTTGATTGAGTAAACGAATTTCATAAATCGAATCGGGACGCCATTCACCTGAGGTCGGTGTCAATCGCAGCAATCCCGTTCCCTCGTTGTATCCGATCACGTAATCTTCGCCCGCGATCAAAACTTGGTTGTTCTCGGTGATTGTGATTTGGGCTGCGGTAACGGTTGCCGCGTTCAACCCACTGCCGAAACCATCATCCAATTGAATCTCAAAAAACCGCAATCGTCCGCTGGCCAACCGTACAAAGGTGTTGACCGGATCCGCGTCGATGCCCTCAGAATCGTTGTCCGGCGGGACCTGCAACTGAGCCAATGGGCCGGTTGAATCCAGTCGTTCCACGGCGCCGCGATCGGCGAAGGATTGATCACCGCGAATTTGTCCAACCAGGTCGCGGCCCGGAACCAACACCGGACTCTTAGGGATTCCGACAACTTCCTTGACCGAAACGAGCAATGGTCGATCGTTTTGACTGGGCACACTACTGTCAATCAGCGGGCTGCCAAGTTCGGGATAGAAGTTTGGCTGGCCGGACGCCGGGTCGTAAGTTCCGGCTGATGCATTGACGAACAGCGGGGTTCCCGGATCGATCAAGGCGTCGTCTCCGATCCCATTCGGACCGGTCGCGTCCACAACATTGTTCTCGAATACGGACCCGCGGATTAGCGTCTCGCTGGCGGTCGTCGTGTCGATACCGATATCGTTGGCCATCAAGACATTGTTCAACAAAACCGGCGCGGCGCTTTCGTTGACCCTGATACCAACTTGCGATCCAAAGATGGTGTTGTTGACGGCCCGAGCGTAGCCTGAGGGCGCGCCGACAGAGGTGTCCCCACTTAACAAGATCCCACCCACAGCATTCAGATACAACAAGTTGTTGCGCAGAACCGCGCCGGGAACTTGGTTGGCGGAATTGAGCGTTGGTAGATTCTGTACCGAGCCCGGTTTGGGGCGGTCGCCTTCGGCATTGTTCAAGTTGAACTGGCCGCTGGATGAAATCGGGCCGGCATCAACGACCAGCCCAAATTGCGCGGACAAACTGACAGTGGTGGAATCGATGATCAGTTGGCCTTGATCGCGGTGCCGGTTTCGATCGCCGTTATCTTCACCCAATACGACATCAGTACCGGATAGGTACGCGTCAAAGTGGGGACCGAATCCGAGTCCGCCACGTGCATCCGCCGCCGCGATCCCATGCAGCATCACAACGGGGTCCGTCGCCTGGAAACTCGATTCGCTGCCGATCTGACCACCGCGATTGGTCGCCACAATCCGCAGCACATCATGAACGGCGCTAACGTTAATCGCGCGTAGCACCGACCACGCTATTTCTTCCTGATCATCCGTGACAGAGTATTCGACTGGAAAATGTCCATCAGCTACCCCGCCACTTTGATTGAACTCAAAAGTCAACGTGTTGGCGCCGTTCGAAAGTGTGAACGTATCACCATCGGAAATAGTCGCCCCGTCATGGGTCACGACTAAGTTCACGCCCTCGGCTAAACGTTCGTTGGGACGAACCAGGGCGCCGAGTTGTTTGGTCAGCAAGTCCTCGGTTTGCACATTCCCGTAATCGCGAGCGGTGCGGACTTCCAGTTGGTAAGGACCTTCAACGATCTCAGGCAATACGGTGCCATTAAATCGAGGCAGGTAATAGGGATTGATGTCCAGACTGGTGCTGGCACCCCCGGCCGGCGGCAGGATGGCGGCATTGCCCACACTTTCGCCACGTTCGGCCAAACCGATCACAATATCGTCGATATGCACACCGAGTGCGCCGCCCAACCCGAGCGAACGCTGGCCTGCCAGCGTTAGATCGTTCCCCGAATAAACACCAAACTGCGAGGCTGGCAAGTTCGGTCCATCGGCACTCGCTTCCCCTTGAATCAACTTGAGTGGTTGGCTGAAGTTGGTTTGGCTAATTGACAGGTCGAACAACCGCACGGAATCGCCAAAGACTGGGAAAGCCGCGGTAGAGTGATTCCCGGAAACATCGGGAGTCGAGTTCAAGAACCGAATTTCGTTGGCCAATGCGAGCTGGATGGCGTCGCGAACTTCCGTGGCGGACGAAGTCGGTGTAATCGCAATTGGAATCGTTCCAGGCGAAGTCCCATTGCCCAGTACATCAAACTCGAAATCCCTGGTTTGCGCGGTCAGCGTCGCACCGATAAAATCGCTGGTCCGGTCGGGCATGATGCCCGCGACGTTGATCCGATGACCGTCTCGAATCTGACTGCCGGGCAACGCGAAAATTTCGCTCTGGTCAGGCCGCGCCTCGCCGGCCGTGGAAAATTCGAAGCGAATCTTGACGTCTTCGTTGCCGGCCCACGGTCCCAATTCAATACGCGCTTGGCGGAATTCCGTTCCATCGAACAACTGTTGCACGAAGCGGCGATCGGACGTCGTGTTGCCGTAATTGCTGAATTCCGGTTCGTACTCGCGTGTCGCGGTTGGAGCCAGCCAGTCGAAACTCAGCTCGTTGGCGTCGTCATCGAAATTGTTGGTCGCGACCAATGACCACTCACCGTTATCGCCGGCGACATAAACACGAAGCGAATCTCGCATCCGCTGATCGCGATCGCTCAAACTACCGCTGTTGCGATTTTCGGTATCCAACAAGTACGTGAAGTACAGCGTTGGCAAATCATCAGCGACTAGCCCCGACAAATCGATCGAATTGCTTTGCACCGTTCCGTGGGCACCACCCAAGAAGTTGTAACCGACGATGTTTTGCAAATCATCGGCGTCTAGACTGTTGTCGAAGACACCCGGGCTGAGGTGATTGAAGTCGTCATTGAGCGCATCAAAGCCGAACTTCAGCGAACCACCCCCTTTGATTTCCGGACGGGCTGCACTGTCAAGCTCTGGCATGCCGTGACCGACCGTGTCCTCTTCGGTGTCGGACAAGTGCCAAAGATTCCTGTCGAGCGGACTAAAGAACATGCCCGTGACGGAGGGCATGCCCTCCAGGGCAACCCGATCACCACCGAAGGCAAAAACTGGTTCTGCCATGGAAGCGATCACCGTGCTCGAATCAGCAGGGTCCGGGCGAAGGTCAAAGGCGTACAGCAGCTGCGGTAGGTTATCGGGATCGGGACCTGGTCCGTCAACCACTCCATAGAATAGGCCGCTCGGGTCAACACCACTGCCCTGTTGGTCAAAATTAGTTGGTCCAGCAATCACACGATTGAACTTCAAAGCCGTGCCGTCGGCGTCACAAAGAAATCTTCCGCCAGGAATTGCGCCGAGTAAAGTTGGATCAACGACCAGTTCGATCGCTGGGCTATTGAAATACGTATGCCCCAGGAGTCGAACGGATTTCGGTCGCACATCGCCCGCCGCGTAGTCACCATTCTCGGGAGGTTCCGCCGAAGAAGTTTTCTTCTGTCTTCACCAAACCTCACTTTCCAGACCGCACCTTCCTCGGTGAACGCGTACAGGAAAGGTCCGCTCCCGCCGGATCGGCGATGATGTCTACCACTTTGCCAGTGTTGAAACCGGTAGCCGGCGACACATTGGGGATTTGAATCTTGGGCACTGACATCGGTACCAGCGTGTGGAACCATTCGCGGAAGCCTGATGTTTTCGTCGAAACTGACCGCGCACCTCATTTGGATCAGCCGAATTTAAGCCCCCCGGCATGTTATTCACCTGACCTTCAATTCCGTTGCGCGGCCGATCGCCGCACCTGTATCGGGATTGAGCAAGTAGATCAGATTGTCACCGTTGACAATTTGTTGATCCAATAATTTCTGGATTGTCAAAATCGCCATGATAACAGCACCGGAGAAATATCCACGGTGGGCCAAACCATATAAAAATCGATTTTGCGAATTTGTATCGTTGTAAAACGCCAGGCTGACAAACTCCAAATCTGCCCACAGCTAGCAGCCCAGCAACTGGCGGAGGATCCATCGATTCGTCAGTGAAATTGCCATCTTCTTCCACTGTGAAATATGAAGTGATCCCCGTTGATCCGACGCCGACCAGGTTTCCCTCCACATCCATTGAATAAACTGGCGCATCGATCTAGTTCTCCCTGCTTGAATCGCGATCACGTCGCCACGGGCCGCCGCCGCAATCGCACCGATCCTTGTCTCGACTACGATGTCATCGAAAGGATCCGGAACTTCGACAATCGGTTGATGGGAATTCGTCAATGATGATCGCATCATGGTTTCCAGTCAGCGGATTGAAGACCGACAAGCGGCTTGTACCGGTCACGGTAATCAATGGCACGTCACCGATATGCCACGGCACAATGTTGCTGCCATCGTCCTCAAACGCGACTTGCAAGGTCTGAGGCGTTTGACCTTCAATCGGTGTAGGACTGCTACCGCCGGTGCCGTCAAATCGATCATCGGCGATACGGACTGTGGAATCGAGTGGTTCCAAGCGTACGAGTTTGTTGACCGCTTCAGCATCCGTAAACTGCAACAGGTTCGCCGGTATTTGGATGGCGTTGGAGACGATGACTTCATACTGGCCAATCGTACTCAGCTCCAATGGTCCGATGAAAGCGTCCTTGGGACCAAACGAACCGCCGCTCAATTTGTCCTGGTCCGCTTGCTGATTGGGAATCAACGGCGCGACTCGATCGTCCGACACATTCGAATCGGTTCCAATCGCGACTAGTTTTCCATCGTGATACAAGTAAGCGTTTGTATCGGGCCGCTGAATTCCATCGGCATAGTCAATGTCGATGACCGTTGACACTTTGTGATCGATACCGGAGGCGCCAAAGCGCCGGGCAGACTCTGCAGATCGTCACGGCTAACGGTAAAAGTGTAGGAGTCGGTTGTTGTGAAGGTCAGCTGATCACTGACGAATCCCTGGCTGCCAACCGAAATGGCACCCCGGTCACTGTTGCCCAAACTGCCGAGGTCGACGGTGTTGAAGGGACCGAGCGTCGGATTGTAAAGCTCACCGGCCAGTGGGCTATGGGATGGTAAACCAATCACCTCGATCCCATTGGTCGCATACCGAATGTCTGCATAACGAATCGTCGATCCGGCAATTTCATCGGTCTCTTGCAAACGAACTTGCAGCTGATAACTGCCGCTGGTCTGCCCCTCGGTGACACTGTTCACAATTTGCAGCGGATCGGAGAGATCTCGAGAATTCGAACTGCGGACCCGGACATAGTAGGTGCGGACTGTGCCAGTCGAACCGGGTAATACAACTCGCATCGCCGAGTCGCCACCGTTGGTGCTGTATAAGTCATGGCTGCCGCCCCCAACACGATTCGTTTTTACGTCGGGATCAAGCGGCATTGGCAAGGCACGATCCGGGTCAAACCCAATCAAGTCGCCAACGCCGACGTCACGCGGATCGACGTACGTCAGCTGACCGGAGGTCGACTCGTCGCGCAGAATTGTCGCTCAGCGCCAGTACATTGCCATTGCCATCTAGCAATTCAAGCACCGTATCGAGCCCCGGGTCGGTACGATCGATGTCAATCCAAACCATGGATCCGGCGCTGGCTTCAAAGCTGTAGACATCCCGATCAGCGTTGGCTCCGATCGTGCCATGAACGGTGAATCCCAACCTTCGATTTTCGTCACCAGAAAGTTGATCTGGGGCAAGCTCGCCAAGCTCTTGATGGGAGCCAACCACGGCATTGGTGTCACCGGATCCACCGATCGATCCTTCGTATTCTAAGATCGTATCGACGTTTCGATCGTGACTGTACGGATCAAGTCGAATGCCTTGCCAATCGCCCGAAGTTGGCACCGCCGAGATCGGTGGGAATCCGGGGATCAGGGCTCCCGGCGTAGCCGTTACAGATTGCCACTGACCGTCAGGAGTGAAGCCGGCACCGACCGTGCTGTCAAACAAAGAGGTCAAGATCACGGGGTATCCGGGCGTGCCCAAGACCTGGATTCTACCGCCGATTCGATCGGTAATCTCCAAGGTCTCGCCGCTCGCAGTTAACCCCGCACCCAAAGCCAGCTTGACGACCAATGATTCAGTGGGACTGCTCTCTAATCTCAAACCGGTGTAGACGTGGAAATTCGGGACCGTAATGTCTTGGACAATCACATGCGCGATATCGGTATCGTCGAACACCACCTCGGTTTGCAACGTGCCGCCGCGAACTGCCAATCCGTTGATTGCATTGTCGGCCAATTGGTTGCCGCGAACGACGGGTCCTACGTTGCCTGGTGGGATCGGTCGCAAGTCAATCTCTCCGCGCTGTGCCCCAGTATCTTGGCTTGGGAACGATTCCATTGCATTGACATTGATACTGATTGCCGCGCCACCTCCGCCAATGAATACGTTGTCGACGATGATGGGCTGGGAACCAGCGATGTGGATCGTTGAAGGGCTATTGGGCTGACGGCTTTGACGGTTGATCGGGTCTTGTCCACCGATTCCGGCGGCGTTGTTTTCAAAGCGGCTGTTGGCGATTCGCGCTCGGCCTGATGAATCTCGACAGCGTTAAAACCGGCAGTCGATCCACCGATTCCGGTCACGCCCCCGCCATAGGCGACCACGACTTGGTCCAGACTCAAGCGGCTTGTACGGTCGGCGTAGATGCCGCCCCAATCGCCTGCCGCAGGCGAATCGGCCAATGACAGGTCTTGGAAAGTATCAAACGGCCCGCCAGCGCCGTAGCGATTGTCAATGGCCGAAGTAAATACGATATCGCGACCTTCGGTCCCTTCGGCGATCAGTGTTGCGCCGAAGCCAAGCTCGATCCGAGCGGTGTCGCTCTTGATGATTGTGCCGGGATCCACGATCAAACTGGCATCCGGCCGACTGCGGTTCAGAAATCCGAATGTGGGATCAACGGTGGCGGCGTTATCGGCTGGGGCAGCAAGCTTGTCCACATAGATCTCGGCCGAACGGTCCAAGTCCGCAACCAGGCGAAATGGACCACCGTCGTCGCTGCGATAGATTCGCCGGGCGACAAACTCGCCGGTCGTCTCAGGAATCCCTACCAATTGGATCGCATTGGACGCGCCACCCAGGACGATCGCTTGGGGTAGCGAAGCAATACTTTCCTGACCAAAGACATCCACTTGCGTATAACTGTATCGATAAGTGCCCGGCGTTAATGAACCTCCGGTCGTCGCGTTGATCGACAGAACTGGGTTGGGCCGGACCGAGTCGCGCTTGGTCCACCGGGTTGTCCTTCCACCAACAGGGTCTGTCGGCGCAGCGCATGAACGATGTCGGTGTCATCCATGCGGGCAGCAACTTGCAACGGTTCAAAGTCCTCACCCGGCAGCGTATCGATCCGCACAAACAGGGCGTTCAAAAAGTTATCGGCGAGCTGGTTGCCGCGAATATCGGGTCCGATGCGGTCGTAGTCCGCGACAAATCCATCGCCGCTGACCGTATTGCGCTGATATCGCGGCGCAACGAAGGTTGTATATTCAAGCGAATTTGGATCGGCAGAGATCGCCGCCCGTGCGCTATCCTCAATCACGTTATACGAAACTTCAGCGCGAGCCTCGTTCAGGTGCACAGGATCAATCGTGCGGCCGATGGTCGAAACAACACCACCGCCAAACTCGATCGAGGCATGGTTGATGTAGTTTTCAAAGATACCTTCACGTTCGGCGTCGAAGCGACCTTGCGATCGGTCAACGTCGTTACGAATATTGATACCGCCCCACTGACCAGGTACGGCAACCTGGTTGATCGGATTGCTATTCACACCTTTGGTGTTGTCGCTGTAACTGGTAAAGAATACCGGCAGATCAGGTATTCCCCGAACTTGAATCGAACTGCCGCTGCGATCAACACCATCATCGTCGCTGCCGACCGAAATTCGGCTATCGGTGAACTTCAGAATCGCGCCGGCGTCAATCACAAGTGAAGTGTTGTCGGGAACGATGATCTGCCGTCCGTCATCCAACACCATGTTGATGCCGGGAACGAAACCGACTTCATAGGCCTCGTTATCGGCTAACGTTTTGACATCGTTATCGGGACCGTCGTTGGCCAACACGCGTACGATGGCACTCTCTTTGGTCGCCGCCAGTGCCAGCGCTTCACCAATCGAATCCAATGGCGCCGCCAGCGAGCCCGAACCGCCAAGATCGGCACTAAGATCGGGCTTGCGTACATAGATCACGTCCGCTGCAGCTTCGGTCTTGAACCAGTAGTTGTAGTTGCCGCCCGCTGTGCCATCGCGGTTACCATCCAATCGGCTGCCATCCGCGTCAACGATCTGCTCGCTCGAGTCGGATTGAAAACTCAACCGTAGACTGTACGGTCCGGCGCTAACTCCACCGGCCGTCGTCAATCCCGATTCCAGATCGAACGCGATGTTCCCTTCAGCCGCGACTCCGATGTAATAGGTGCCGGGGCCAACCGCCAATTCCAAAAATGAATCAGATCCAAACGTGTCATCATTGGCGGCGATCAGTTCAATGCCGTCCGCTGTTTGTTGGAACAAAGTCAAACGCGTGTCCAACAAACTGGAATTGGAGAGACGTTCGGCAATGGTCTGCGCCGCCACCGTCCCGGGTTCGTCGAGGTCGATGCGGTACAAATCTACATCGAGCGATTCTTTCTGATGCAGGAATTCGCCATGGACCAAGTCATGGTTGGTGGGATAAACGTACTCGGTAAATTCGCGGCCGCCCATGACCGCGCCTTCCAAATCATACGCATGGCCTAACCCAATGGCATGGCCGATTTCATGCAGCGCGACTTCGAAGAAGGAACCGCCGAAGACATTAGCGGCCGCTTGCGTAAAGTCGGCGAAATCCATTGTCACGCCGCCAGGTCCGCCCAGACCTGCCACGCCTCCTGGTCCGCTGACGCGGCTTGGATCGGCAGTAAACAAGTCGCCGACGATCAGCCTCAGTCCGCTCGATTCTGTCTCTAAGAAATCAATACCAAGCAATGCACCATACAACTCTAAGACTTCCTTGAAACGCTGTTCTTGGGCGTCGTTCATGACGTTGAACAATGGGGTGCCGGTTACATCGTCGCCGTAGCTGGCTTCCTTCAAGAAAGTGTATGGAATAACGGTGATCGCGTTGTCACTGTCGCCCACGCCTAAGTGTTGGTCGTTACTGATATCAATGTCGCGGTGGCCGGGTTCGTCGTTGCCACCAGGATTGTCTGGCATCGCCTGTAGACCGCCGTTCGCAATCTGTTGGTCGACCACCAAAGTCCAGCTTCCATCAACGGTCGCTGTCCCGGCAGGACCGGTCAGATCCGTCGCGTCGCCAATCAAGATTCCCGGCTCTGATGGTGGTGAAAAACGGGATACCGTTCGGGTTTCAAATTCGGCATCGTCACCGACTCGCAATCGATAAGACGTGCTGCCGCCGCCCGATAAAGTATCCAAATTTTCGGCGAACTTCAGCGTTACCTTACCGGTCGCCGCGTCAGCGGTCACGGAGATCGGAGTAAACGGAACGTCGTCTTCGGTAGTCACCGTTCCGCCGGTATCGATCAGCTGATAAAAGCGTGCCTCGGTAAGGTTGGATCCGGTTTCGAACAGGTCCGGATCATCAAAGTAAACGTCAATCTCATCGTCGCGCCGAGTCAGGGCTCCATCGACGGGATCGATTGGCTGTGTGACGACCGCGATGACTTTCCCACCAATCTCTACGTCAAAGTCAATCACTTGCACGCTTTGACCATCGATCGACATGAAGCTAAGTCCGGCGACGTTGCGCAAGCCAACAATTCCAGCGGACGCATCATCTTGCCCTGTGATCACGATCCGATACCGTTCATCAGGCAGTGTTTCGGTAAATCTCGCGACAACAGTTTGCTCGTTGTCTCCGAACCCCAAGAATCCCGGAATGATTCGTCGCTCGTTTCCGTCGTCAAAAGTGCCGTCTCCGCCGGAAGCGATGATCTGAATCCCACTCAGCGTATTGGGGTCTAACTCTTGGCCCCCGTCAAAGCGAAAGGTCAACTCACTCGGTGCAAACTCGAGCTGATTGAGAGATGTCGCTGAGAAGATCCCAGCGCCGTTGGGGTTGACCCCGACCAGTCGCGGAGCAACGGATGGAGCAGGCTCGGCGATTCTAGCCTCGGTAGAAAAGGTAAGAATCTCTCCGCCAACGTCGTATTTGAGTTCCACGAAAAAGGCTGTACCACCGCTCTGCGGCAACGGAACGGTACCGAGATACTCTCCGCCGCCTTGATCGGTGAGCCGCGTACTTGTGTAACTGTTGCTAACGTAACCCTGCCGGAAATCGAGTGAGTCTGGATTGGTTGACTGCCACAAATTGACTTCCACCGGTGCGTCAACCGTGTTGACCCGAATGATGTTTTCGCCAGCGCCTTCGACAGTCCAACCAAATTCTGGTAAAGCGGCCCCGTCTTCTAGCGACTGGATAAACGTTGCGGCATCCACAAACGCATCGGTGTTTAGACCATGCCCGGTATTCGGTACGTACCGCAGATACGATGGACCAGTCAGATCATGAAAATAGAATTGCGATGAATCTGGCGTAAAGAACTGGTCGCCTGCCGAGTTGAGCAAATACTTGGGCATCGAGAGGCGGTCGAGATAGCTGTATGGATCTACGATCGTTAACAGTTCGTCCGCGCGAGCGGTCCCAAAGCGACCGAAGATATTCAGGTCGGTATAGTCACGAACTTGCTCGCTGTAACCGCCAATGATTCCATTGGTAACCCCCACATAGTTTTGACGATGGTTCTCCATGCTGACTTCCATGTTCAGCACGTCGATTACCGCCGGCACAATTGCGCTGACTCGCGGATCGGCAGCCGCCGTCAACCAAGTCGTCCAACCTCGTTTCGAAGCACCCGTGACAACGAAGTCATTAATGTTCAATGAGATTGTGTCAGCTACGAATTCCTGGGCGGTATCCATTGCACGGACAGCACTCTTGACCATCGGCAGCAACACCGGCCATTCTTCGTCGCCACCGTCCAGGAACTTATCGTATGAATAGGCGATGATTTCGTCTTCACGACGCTCAAAGCCTTCGTCAGCGAACACCAGCGGTTGACTCGGTACGTTCGGCAGATTGATCGTCACCTGGTTCGTCTGTCGTGCAAAAATCTCCGCCAGCGGATCGGGCTGGGTCGGAGCGGAATCATTGATCGAACCACCGTCGATAACAAGCACCGCGGTGTCGGAGACCGCATTGTCGGGCACGATAATTTGCACCCAGTGCCGCCAAACGGGCTGGTCAACTTCGGCCGCGGACCGCCACGTTTGCGACGTCATGTCGATAATGTAGGTCGTCAGGCCAGGACTGACGATCGTATCGGCCAGTGAGTAGGCGTAGGATGTATCCGGTTTCGCGATATAGCGATCGAGCGCTGTTTCAACGATCTCGCCTTCAGCCACCAGTCCGCTGGAAGAAAGCGGGAGCGCGTCAGGCACGTTTCGCCGGACAAGTTTACGCCGGACGATGCGGCGTCTTGTTTGAATCCCAAAAATCCGGGGATGATCTGCTCTTCGTCGCCAGCGTCGAACGAAAGGTCGACCGTGCCGGCATACGGCGAGAGCAACGCATTGGCGGCGAGATCGATTCGATTCGGATCAGACTCCGGCAGATAACTCGCATCATCCGTGGCAACTGCGGCCAAGCACGGGCCGGCGATCATATCGGCCGCCAACAACTCTCGCTTTTCAAGCGTCTCATGATGCAGTCCGCGCCGAAATTTATTGGCCCGATTCTTGCCTTGGGGCGACTGACCGTGCGATCGAGTGCGGGGGCGATGTCGTTTAGTCATGGGAGACTTGTTGGCGGGGGAGGTTGGGAAAGGTGCGAAAAAAACTGGAGAATCGCAATCAAGTAGTCTAACTAAATCTCAGACAGTCCACTCAATTCATCCAGCACTGCCGTCAGAGCGGAATCGGTATCCTCAGCGGTTGATGAATCGGTGCCGTGGAGCACCACGGCCGATTCGATGGCGTTTTCAGTCGGAACAGCGGTAATCTCGAGTCCATTGGCCAAGACCCGGTCATTCGAGTCAAACTGATTGACCATGATTTCATCTTGCCGCTCAGCCTCTTCGCCGACGACGAATTCGAGACTTCGAATCGGCAGGCCAACCGACATGCTTGACACGTAGCTGGAGGTAATCGCCGTGGCAGCGGGGCCGTCGGCAGGCGGCGTTTGGAGCGTTTCTTCGCCTGCCCCCCGGTTGTTGATTTCTCGCAATCGATTGACGACATTCAGCGCGTCCAAAGCCGAAACTTTTCCATCGCCATTGACATCGTAGAAATCTGGAGGAGGAGCGCCGATCTCGGCAACCGGCACTTCACTTGCAGCCCTTCGACCTAGGAAGTTGATCACCCGCAACGCGTCAATTGCAGTAATCAAACCATCAGCGTTGACGTCAGAGGACAAGTCCGAAAGTGGGTTTTGATACTGGGATTCGTTCAGCATAAAGGTCACGGCGACCGTTTGGCTGATTCGTCCCGTGGAATCGATGACATGGTAGGTGAAGCCGTCTGTGTCACCTGGCTGGCCACTTGTATTGGTATAGGTGAACGTGCCATCAGCGTTCAGATCCAATGTCCCACGCGTTGGCGAGGTTGCCGATGCGACATCGACCGTGAACGTGTCGCCATCGGCGTCGCTATCGTTTCGCAACAAACCGCTGGTAGCATTTAGAATCGCTAGCGACGAACCGATCGGAACGTTGTATCCGTCCGGGAGCGCGACCGGAGCATCTTGAACAGGGTTGACTGTCAACGTAAACGCATCGGCCACAGGTTGTGAAACACCGTCGGAAGCAGAAATTTCGATGTCGACCATCCCGAATTGGTCGGGTTTCAATTGAATGACCATCTGACCGTTGACGAACGTAATCGAATCGACCAACGGATGATTGGCAATTTGTTGATCTGTCGGATTGACCAATCCGCCAATGCGAGCGACGTCATAAGTCAGTGGCTCGCGATCCGGATCGGAAAAGACATTGGTCAGGTTGGCCGCGACGATCTCGTCTTCATTGGCTGACTGGGGATTCAAGGTGCCAACAACCTGCGGTGCGTCAGGTGTGTTGTTCACCGTCACATTGACCAGCTGCGTTGTCGGTGCCGTGACGCCATCCGTTGCCGTGACAGTCAACATTGCATTGCCAAAGCCAAAGGCCGGATACTCGATCGTTAGCGAATCGCCTTGAACTGTTGGAATCGCCACCTGTTCGTTATTGGATGTGACGGTAAAGGTGAGGGCATCGCCATCCGGATCTTGGAACCAGGTATTCAGTTCATACAGAACCGAGTCGGAAATCACTTTCGATTCGTCTCTGGCAATCGTAATCTGACCTGGATTGCCCTGTACGCCGACAAAGATCGGCGAATCGTTGACGCCGCCAACGTTGATAAAGACATCTTCCGTCGCGGTCTGGTCCAACACGCCATCGACACGATCAGCCACCGTGTACTCAAAGCGGTCGACACCACTAAAGAACGGTGCGGGTGTATAGATCAGCTGCGTCCCGTCATTGCTTAGTGAAACCGTACCGTTGTTGTCTGTCAGTTTTGGAAATTGACCGGCAACCAATTCGATCGTTTGATTCTGCGGTGGTCCAATTTCATCACTTGGCCCCGGCGCATCGTTATCCAGAATCCCGGGATTCGATGGAGTTCCGTTGACCGGGATGGTCAGGACCGACCCTTCATCGACCGAATAGGTATCGAAGTTGGTTCGCGGAGGATCGTTCGCACTTAGGAACGTTATCGAAACACTTCCGATGGTCGGCGCCGTTAGACTTAGCTGTCCATCACCAGGAACGTCGGCAACCACATAGGTAAACGAATCGGGCGTCGTTCCGTTGTAATCCGCTGGCGGAGTGTATTCGATCGATAATCCATCGCTGGCAATCGTCAGCGTCCCGCCCAGCGTTGTTGAAAATTCACCTTGACCGCTACCGGCAGACTGAATGATCAGCAACTGATCCAATTCATTGGCTGGTCCGGGCAAGTACATGTCACCGATCAATTCGGCAGCGGTAAAGGTCTGCACTTCGTCCTCAGAAATCTGACGACTGATCTGCATCTGACTGGCGGTCGCGAACGGAGGATCGTTGACTGGATCAACGGTGATCGAGACAGTGATCGGTTGCGGACTGACCAACGCGGTTGCTGGCGCCAACGGTTGCACGTCCGTAACACGAACCTGAAACTCAACCGTCCCCGTAAAATCAACCACTGGTACAAACGTAAACGTGCCATCCTGTAGCAGATTCAAGTTGCCGGCAACGTCTCCGGAAGGAGTCATCAAGACTCGGTCACCGACATCATCCGCGAAGATCTCGATTCCGTCGCCATCGACATCAAAAATGCCGGCTAGCAAACCATCGTCCTCTGGATCAGTGACGCTCAATGAGCCGTCGGGGTCCAACACGTTTAGCGGTTGTTCCTCTTCAACCGAGTAGGATCGCGTTGCTTGCTGTGGTCCAACGGTCGGCGGTGTTCCGGGCAAGATCGTCAGTACGTAATCTTCTACTTCGCCGCTGAGCGCAAGTCCGCTTGGCCCCAGTCCACCCTCACGCGATACGCGGACTCGGGCGACAGTGGTCAGTGGCTGAACCGGAGTCGCTGTCGATGGAGGGACGACGATACAGAATGTTCGTGTTGTCACCGCACCTGAGTCCGAGAAGATATTCGAAACGGTACCCGTCAAATTGGCTGGACACAATTCGTTTCGCAGGTCCATTAAAGCGGCACTGTTGTCCATCGGAATGACTTGTTCGCCGGGGTCGGCCCAGTCTCCATCGGCATTGAAGTCGATCCAGGCTTCCACAATCCCCGCACCTGTAACACTGACATCGATCGGCAAGGCGATCGCCGCATTCAAAATTCCCAATAGGATTGGAAACACTGGTAAAGATGACGCCGTCTTCGTCGTCACCGATGACCGTGGCTATCGCTCCAGCGGTTTGGAAACCTGCAACGACGCAACGGACTTTCGTCAATTGCCGCACCAATGGCCGCAGCAATCGATTCCGGCGACCCTGGATCGACCGGTCGAATCGCATAATTGTCTTCGTCGAACAAACCATCGACGTCAAACTCCAAAGTTGCGCGGGAGACGCCGGTATCAATGGTGATGGTGTCACCATCACGGGTCAGCGCATCAACGGTATCTTGAATTTCAATCTCGGCGTTGCCGTCGATGATCGAAACATTGAACAGTGTCCCTTGAACGGACACCTGCAGGTTATTGTCGTCTCCATCAGCCCCTGCCGAAGGCAAACCATCGACATCCGGGTCACTGTACTCACCGAGGAACAACTGATCGTCGACCACATGCCTCGGTCCGTTGTTATCACTCTCGGTCGGATAGCGACCTTCGACCTGCAGAACTGGGTCGGGAGCGTCGCCGTAATCCAGTCCGACCGTCGGCATCAAGATCGTAAACTGAGTCGAACAAATCGTCTCGGTTGGCTTCCAGAGGATTGCCGGCGACATCGGCGATCGCGGGTAGTGCAAAGCTATCGACAGGTCCGTCAAAGATCACTCCACCCGAAACGAACAACGTTGCCCCGCCCCGGTCTTCGGCCGACAGTGATGTCACCGGCGGTAGTCCCGCTTGATTGACCGAGTTAAACGCATTGATCAACGCCTGTTTGACTTCCGTCGCAGCGAAACCAGGTGAAATCAAAATGGGAATCGCGCCACCGGGAACTCCGCCAACTTTCAGAGTCGGCGCCTGTGAGACATCAATCACCGTGCCTGGTTGATCATCTAGCGTGACAAGTCCTTCGGAGTCTGCGCTAGCCGAGATCGTTAGGCCACCACTGTTGTTGTTGATCGCCGCAGCCAAACTGGCCCCGACGTCGGCAATGCTGCTTCCTGGCTGGAACACGACAGGAACGTTGTTCAGTCCCACACCGCCACCGTCGTCAGACGATTCGAATTCAAAATTGACCTCGATAGTGCCCTGGCGAATCGTCAGTATTTCCCCATCCGAAACCAAGCCGCGTCGCAGATTGGCAATGACACCGGGATAAATTGTAAAGGAGTCATTCGGGTCGACGTAGTCATCGATACTGACTCTTCCTTCGTCGATTTGACCGAAGGAAACTTGTCCTGGATCAACTTGTCCTGGCACGTCGGTCACAGCGGTAATACCAATGTTCGCTGTGTTGACCGCGGCCACCAAACTGTCGGCTAAATCCTCATCAGTATCGGACTGGGCGTATTGGACCGGGATGGCGCCGGCGACGTTTTGCGCGGTACCTTGCTCATTGAACTCAAAGACAACGTCCTCTCCGAGCTCGTCCTGCAGGACCAACACGCTTCCGTCTTCGATCACACCGGCCCCAAGCGGCGAGAAGGTCAGAATCACCGGACCCAAAATTTCGATCGTCGAACTCGTAGCTACCGATGGTGAACCGACGACCTCCATCGAATCACCAGTGATTTCAACCGACAAATCAGCCTGTCCACCAATGGAAACCAGCCCGCCGGCAACGACACTCAAATCACTTGGGTTCAATCCAGCAATCGTTTGCGCACGCATTGCGTCGGCGACTTTGGAAGCGAGTTCGACCGCTGTGTCGGTTCGATCAACATCGATTTCGATATTGTTCGCATCCGAAACTCCATCGTTGGACGAATCGATTTCAAACACCGTCACAGACGAATCTGTGCCTGTGATGACGATTGTGTCACCATCAGTCAACGAGCGACTAAGTCCTACAACCGAAAGCCTTCCGGAAGGAATCGAAGACCGAACCATTCGACGGGCAAATTCAGGTAAACTGTCCGTCCATCCTCTTCGACGACGGGAGTGAAACCGATTCCGAACGTCTCAACGGCAGCTTGAATCGCCAAGGCAACTTCTTCGGCTGTGGCCGTCTCAGAAACGCGAATCGGTATGTTGTTGGCAGTGGACAATCAAATTGTTGGTATCGAACTCGAACGTCGCCGTTTGGTTTCCGTTGCTGAGTTCAAACATGTCGCCATCGATCACACCCGCTGGCCCAACGCCGGCTGGTGGTACTTGCAACGCCAGGGTACGCGGCGATTGCTCGAGCGCCGTCAGCGAAGTAATGACGGTCGCTCCCGGATCGGCACCAAGAACCACCTGCGTTCCGATTTGACGAACGTCGACTTCCAACCGACCTGCGGTAACTTCGCCTTGAATCGCCGTCGCGATGTTGCCGGCGATCAGTTCCAAGAATGCCTGCAGCTCAGTTGAAGAACTCGGGGTGACTTGATCGGGCAATTCCACTTCGACCGAATCAGGCAGCTTCGCATCGCCCGGCAAGTTAAATTCGAAAATGATCGCATCGTTTGAGCCATCGTCAATCTGGAAGACATCACCATCGCGCAGTCCGCCGGCGTTGGTGCCGACCTGAGGAACCTGCAACGTGAGCGGCTCTGGTAATAACAATGAGAATCCGGATTCGAATTCGAAGGCGATGGTGCCGCCTGATTCGTCGGTCACCAACAGTTGGTCACCGTCCGAAATTTCGTTAGCGCTTGGTGCGACCAACACAGTCCGCGAGCGATTGTTTAGCTCGATCCTGTATGCCCGATCGCTTTTCCAAGTGCCGGCCAACGGCGTCAGTGTGATGACGTTCTGGGTCTCGTCGTAGCTGAACGCATAGTCGATGCCTTCGACCAACAGCTGCTCACCTTCGAACAGTGTGACATTTGCACCAGAAGGTCGAAGTCCATCGATATTGGCGACGACAACGGTATTGTCGTCGATACCGAGTCCCGCGAATGGATCGGAAGCATCCCCGGTATCGCGTAGCTGAATTCGGAATTCGTCCAGAACTCCTTCACGTCAACTGGATGAAACTAGTCGCCGCATCTCCGTCGATACCCAAAGAATCGTTGTCCAAAGGTGTGTTGGCAATTGCGACGGGCCCGACAAAGTCAGCCAGCTCATTGGAACCGCGGTCTTTGAATACGAATCCGCCAATACCTCCTGGAGGCGCGACGTTGGGGTTGTCCGCTCGCAGGACTCCGTTGATGTCTCTGTCCGGTGCCAACAAATTGCTATTGGGCAGACCGACGGATTCACGCAGCTCGCGAACGTCCTCTCGGTCGATTACGGAATTGATTGCGCTGTCGATTGCAAACGAAGACTCACCGGGCAAGAAATTGTTGCCGTCTGCATTTTCAAACAAGATCTGATTGGCAGCCAAATTGACATTGAAGTCGTCCTCCGGAATCGAAGCGTTCGTGTCGTCTTGGGAAATGTTGCCATTGACAATCACTAGCGCAGCGCGAATCATCCACGCGACTTGTATCCAGGTTTGCGAACAAGTTGTTCATGACGGTAGCACTGGAACCAAGCGTGGTCACCAATCCGGCCTCGGGAATTCCCGACTGAGCACTGCTGCCGGTGCGCAGACCAAGCTGCAAACCTGCCGCAGTGGCGGCTTCATCAATGATCACGTCAGCTACGCCGAGCACCCAAACGAAGACTTCGGTTGTACCTGGTTGATCTAAGTCGGCATCTCCGTTTCGGTTGTGTCCCCATCCGTTCAGATCCCGGTTGGTATAGTCAAATGTGATCAGACCTGGTCCGTTGCCCAGGACACCACCCAAGGCGGCTGCGCGAACCGTATCCAAATCTCTTGGATTCGTACCGAGATCCGTCGCTGGATCCAGATCAGGGTCCCTGAGCGTGGCCGAGATCGACCGCAACACGTCTGGGATTCGGCTGTCGCCTGGGTTCAGTATCGGGATCGCCACATTGGCTGGGTTCAGTCGGTGGCTCCGGATGCGTTACCATCGCCATCGTCAGCGTAACGAATTCATAGACCGTCGTATTGCGATTGTCGGTGATGTCGTCGGGGGTGTCGTCAACATCCTGCACATGGATCACGGTAAACGTGGTTCCAATCAATGGATTGAAGTCCGTGGTTTGGCCACCAGCATCAAAGTTCAGGGTAAAAGTTCGCGGTGCAAACACGTTGACCGAAATTCCGTACAGACCGGTCCCGCCGTTCCCTTCAACGCGACCGCTAAGGGTCAGTGGATCGAAGCTTTCATTTCCTTGGCTGGAGACGGCAACGTAATAGGTTCCTGGTGCGGCTGCTGTAAAGTCAATGTATGGATCGGAATCACTGAGCGTTGTCGGGTCGTCAGGGTCAGGTAGTGGAACGTCGGGATCGAGAGGGTTCGTCAGGATTCCATTCAAGTACGCCGGGGCAGTACCGAGCGCGTTGGAAGCGACTTCGACGCCGTTGGAATCGAAGACCCTCAGATGAGTGTCGGGGCCGTCGCCTAGAGTATCAACATCAATCGTTAGGCGATCGCCAAGTCCCAATTCAACTTCGTAGAAATCAACATCCTGAGAACCATTGGCGTCGCCAATTTCGCCAAAGGTCTGATACAAAGGCCCGTGGTCACTCCCTTGACGCGTGTCCACTGCTTCGGACGGCAAGTCGTTAGGCTCTTGCATTCCTGGTTCCGAATAGGCCGATGCAACTCCATCTTTTCCATAGATCGTGTTGTTCACGACTCGCGCGAACGATTGCGGAGCGACGTAAATTGGCGCCGACTGGGACACGATTGGTTCGGTCATCGTTGATGGCGTCAAACGGTTGACCGAAATTGCGATTTTGAAATGACCGGTCATAGGTAATGTTGGAGGCGCCCTCGACGTAGACGGCCGGCAGCATTTCCGATTCGTTGAGGAAGGTGTCAGGAAATCCTTCCCGACTGTATAGTCGGGAGGGGCCAATCGACGGCTCGACCAATTCGACAAGTCCATTGGTCACTAATGGACTGGCCAGTATCGATTGATAAATCGACCACATCACCTCGACGCGCGTCGATGCCGCTGTGCGCAGGGTGCCACCGCCATAATTGTAGTAGCCGCCATTCGACTGGCGATAGTAAATCGGAATGTGGCCGTCGGTCCATCCATCGCCACCGGCCGCGCCTGATCCACCTTCGTCGACGGCTCCGCCGGAGATATCCTCGAACTCGAAACGAACGGTTTGACCCGCCGCGCTGATATCGCATCACAAGACCATCCGCGATCGAGCGACCGAACCAAAAGTCTTCATTGTCGGGATCCCGAAAATCCTCTCGCGGGCTATCGATAATGAACGGCTGAGACTGTCCCTCGACTTTGATGCCAGCGTATCCAGCTTGATCAATCGTGTTGTTGACGATCACGACGCCAGGCGTGATTCCACCTAAAACGCTGTCGTTCAAGGTCGGCAGATTGCGTACCGCCCCTGGCGCGGTTGTACCGAGATTTGGTGTTGCATGATTGACATCCCGATCAATGAATGCGTAGGTCGTATCATCTTGGGCTAAGGGGTGCGAATCGATTCATATCGAAGATCACGTCATCCTTTGGATCTTGCACGCGATCGGCATATTGACTCCAGATCCCAATGCCATACGCATCACTGATTTTGTTGGAGTCCAAGATCAGCTGACTCTGTGCACGTTCTACGTTGCTATCGCCAATTCCGTCGCTAAAGATGACTGGCAATTGGAACGGTCCGCCAAGGGGATCTAACGGTTGACCCGCAGGGGGCAAATCACCAGGATCGTCCAACAGCAGGAAGTCACCGAGCAACAATCCGGCCAATGCAATTTGCGTACCGCCGCTGCCACCGGTCGCCGATCCAGCCAAATCAGATGCTTGGATTTTGATCGTCGATTGGACAGCGGGAAGATTGATCGCGGTGCGAATTGCATCCGCTACCTCAGACTGGCTATTGGCCGCATTGACCGGTACCCGAATGTTTCCTGGCGTGACGGTCGGCGCAGCGCTAAAGTCAAACTCGAATCGAATCGTTCGTACGCCGTCGCTCAGGCTAAACGTGTCCCCATCACTGATTTGCGACACGTGCGGTGCAACGATGGTGGCAGCGGAAGTTTGACGAGCATTGGTATCAAAGGTCGCGGTCAATTCCAGATTCGTATGACCAGGTCCGATCAAGGTTCCGTTTCCATGTTCGGTTCCCGGACGGATCTCCAACTGGTATTCCCCAGCTACGGTAGATCCACCCGAAATATCGATATCGTCAAAGCCTGCACCGGTGATCATTTCACCCCGCTCGGCAAACCCGACAACAAAATCGTCCAAGTACAAGCCTTCGGCCAGTGGACTGGTACCGACGGTTTGATAGGTAAACCGAATCACAACATCTTCATGTCCGGCGAATCCGGCTAGCGAAGCGATCCCCTGACGCCACTGTTCCGCAGTTGTCAAAGTTGCTGGATCGAGACTCACATCGGTCAGTTCAACAAAACCAGCCGTCGATGCACTGGTCGCTTCGATCGTGACGGTGTCCGCGGTTCCACCCGGATTGTAGAAGTAGTTGAAGTAGAACTTCGGCAAATCAGCCGCACCGTAACCGGTCAGGTCGAAAGCATTGCTTTCTAACACGCCAGAAGCCTCACTTCTGTCGAAATGAATCGACGCATTATTTGGGTTGAACGCTGCGGTGGCATGATCCTCGATCGAGACATGCAACGTGTAATCACCTTTGTCGTCCGTCTCCGCGAAGAGATCGGAGAAGGTATCGGTGACCGGATCATATTGGGTCCCATCCCTAGCCACGGCAACGTAGTAGGTCCCGGCCGGCAAAGGTCCATCCAAGTAGGGATCCGCGCTGAGAAATGTAGTCCCGAAGATCGAATCAAACCTCGGCACGCTACCGCCAGCACCAAAAGTGGCCGGACTGTCGAAATCGGAAGCAATTTGCGTGAAGAGACCAGGCGTCAATTCGGTAAACAGCATCAATTGCAAATCGACGTTGGTCGGATGTGTGACGTTGAATATTCCGCCATTGTTGTCCTCCAACGCTGGATCGAATCCGCCGTCAATGTCAATGCTCACAAACGCTCCGTCAGTGGTGACATCAAACTGATAGACATCGACGAAGTCGTTCCGGATCGTCCCGTTGACCGTCGTATGAGGAATGGTCTGTGAAGTATTGATTAGCTGATTTCCGATATCACCATCTGGCCCTAGGCTCCAGATCGGTTGAGCGGCATCCAGATCGATCGCAGTTGCGATTGAATTGTTTCCTCCTTCAGGCGTAGGTTCGTTCTGAACGCTTGGCGCGGAGAACAGATTTCGCGAGGTATTGAATGTGTCTGTTCGGTTGTGGCCCGCATCCAACGCACGATTGGTTGTGACCGACCAACCTGGCGGAAGTGTAGCCTGATCAAAGAATTCGCCTTCTCGCGGTGGGAGAGCGGTCGATCCGCCAATTTCCTCGACATGATCTTCAAAGATTCTCAAGATCGATTCGATCGGTTCCAGACGCGTGTTGAGATTACTTAATGCAGCGTCTCTCGCCCCTTCCCCAACGACTCCGACGTAGTAGGTTCCCTCGCTAAGCGAAACTGGACCAATCAGCGGATCACCCGTTGCGACCGATCCGCGTGTCAACAAATCAATCGGGGAACTGAGCAGCGGTTTTTCCAGGTCATCGACGACGTTGCTGTTGTCAGCAATCAAAACCAACTCGGGTGGCAACGACCCGTCCTGGCCATCCCGGTCGTAGAACACAATCAGCGAAGTATCGGGACGACCAGTAAAGCCGTCGGCGTAATCGATGTCGAAAACGGTACTGGTCTGCAGCGCACCGTTGCTACCAAGACCATTGACGTCGATCTGGTAGAAATCGATGTCACTGCCGTCCGACAGCGCGCCACCAATGCTGAAGACCTTGTCTTTACTTTGCAGCAAATTCCCGATGTACTGTGGCCGCGATCCTGGAACGGTCGGATCATAGTTGATGACATTGTTGTTTACGTTCGGATGAACCTGTTCGTCTTCTTGCGCATCACCCAAAAATGGCGAACTGTCACCCAAGCCGACGGCATTGATCCCATGGTTCGCATAGCGGATATCGGTGTATCGAATCACACTGCCCGGGAACTCTTGCTCCTCGCGCAAACGCAGTTGGAATCGATAACTCCCGTTTGTGATTCCTCCGATCCGATCATCTTGGTTGATCGACGCTGCTGCGAATCCGGAAAAAATAGACGCTGCGAGTCCCTGGATTGCCAGGCAAGAACAATCGCATGCCGGCGTCACGTGGGTTGGTCGACCCGAGATCGTCGTACAATCCGCTCGGTCCAAAGTCGCTGGCGGTCAGCGGCCCAAACTGCAACGATCCGGTCGTCAACGAGGGATCAACGTCTTGCAACGGAGTGCCGGCCACTTCGTCGAAACTATTGTCGCTGCGTGCCAGGACGTTTCCGTTGGAATCCAAAATCTCGACGACGGAGTCGAGCGTCAACGAAGTGTTGTCAACATCGATCCAAATCTGAGTGCCCGCTTCAGCGGTAAAACTATAGGTGTCTATATCGCCATCAGCACTCAACAAGCCTTCGACTTCAAAACCGAGTCGGAACTGTTCATTCCCTGACAGCGTGCTGCTGGCCAAATCGCCAAGAACCTGCGCATTGATAACGGTGCCGTTCAGCCCCGGTGCAATTTCGTTCGTGATCGTTTGCTCCAGAATAAAGTCAACATTTCGATCGTTGCTGTACTGATCCAGCAAGATCCCGCGCCAATCATTGGCAGCACCGCGTGACGGGCCATCGCCATTGCTGTCGGTAAACGCGGTGCCTTGCGGAGTCAGACCGGCACCGACCGTGTCATCTTGGAAGCTAGTCAGTACGACCGGGAAACCTGGCGATCCAACGATATGCAGCGAACCGCCGATCCGATCCGCGATGTTGCCCAGTGACCCCGATGCAGTCAGTCCTGTGCCAAAGTCGTCGTCATACGGACTGCCGCCGCCGGTAAATTTGACGACCAAGCTTTCGTCACTGCGACTGAGCAGACGCAATCCGCCTTCGTGAGTCAATATTGCCAACGGAGATCGTGTCAAAGACCAAATGCACGATATCAGTGTCGTCCCAAACGCTGGGTCCGGCCAAAGTCCCGCCGCGAATTTCCAACCCGGTCACTTGCGTGCCCTCGGCAGCCGGGTTGATTTCGGCATACCGGTTCAAACGAATCAGCGGACCGAAGTTGTCGTCCAATTGTGCAAAGCGGTCGAGATCACCGGTTTGACGCCCGAAATCAATTTTGCGATTGGCACCCATCGAATTCGCTATCGATGTCGATGATCGAACCTTGATTGTCGGCGAAGACGTTGCCGACAATGTCGGTTGCGCGTCACGAACAAAGATCGTCGCCGGTGTGACGGAACCGCGACCGAATACGGTCACGCGGACCAGAACCGGCTTGCGCGTCGTCGTTGAATTCGAATCGGCTGTTGGTCACGCGTCCGTCAGCTTGCTGCAATTCCAGGGCCGCAAACCCACGTCCCTGACCCCCTTCCAACAGGCTGATGCCGCCGCCATAGGCGATCGATGCATGATCGATGCTGACCGTTGCATCGGGACCGGCGTAGATCCCCGACCAATCGCCAGGCGATGGAAATCCGGAACCCGATGGCGAATCACTGTCGTTGTTCGTGTCGAATGTTCCGCCGCTGCCGAATCGGTCGTCGGCGTAACTGGTAAAGATGATCGGCTGACTATCGGTTCCTTCGGCAAGCAATTGGGTTCCCTGTCCGAATTCCAACCGAGTGCCGCGGAACTTCAATACCATTCCGGGATCAATGACCAACGACGCATCCAGCCGCGCGCGGATGCCGACTCGCGAATCATTCAGAATTCCCTGTGAAACACTACCATCATCCACATAGTTGATGTCGGTCGCATCCAAGGCAGCAATCAGCTGATAATCGCCAGTGCCCGGATCGAGTCGGTACAAGCGGCGCGAGATGTAGTCGGTCGCGTCGGGTACTTGCTGAATGATTCAACAACTGAATGGACGAATTTGTAGCGACCGTGATCGCCGGTGACGCGTCACTGGGCAACGACTCGAAACCGAAGGCATCAACGAACGTCATTCGATAGTCGTACGTTCCAGCCGCTAGTCCGCCGCCGGCTAAACGTGTTGAACGAAGTCGAAATCAGATCGGGCTGGACGCCATCCTGAATCGATGCCTCCTGGTGTTCCCTGGACCGTATGTTTTCGGCAAAGTAGTGAACGATGTCGGAATCATCAAATCGACCGGACGTTGTCAGCGCCTTGGGAGCTTGTCCCGGCGTTGTGGTCACGCGTACGAACAGTCCGTTGATGCTGTTGTCGATCAATCGGTTGTCGTGAATTTCCGGCCCGATTCGCGAGTAGTCCGCGGTAAAGCTGCCGCCCTGCTGGTACCGCGGAGCCTGAAAACTGGTTTCTTCGAAACTATCGGGCGATGCACTGACCGCGGCGTCCGCACTGAAACTGATTTCGTTGAATGTTACCGATCGGCCGCAGCTCGAAGATCTGAATCGGATTGACCAATTGTTGAATCGAATCGATCAAGACATTGCTGCCGCCGCCGTAACGGATCTGCGCGTGGTTGACGGTTTGCAGGAAGATCCCCTCGTCTTCCAAATCGGTACGGCCTTCGCTGCGATCAAGGTCGCGGCGGAACACCAGTCCACCCCAGTCGCCCGGTGCTGCAGGCGTCGATGTTCCCGGCGGCTAACAGATCCGCGCCGCGATCCTTGATACTGGTCAAGATCACGCTGCCATCGCTGTAGCCTGGCGCGAATCCTTCTTCGTCATTGATCAGCGTTGTCGATGACCGGATCGCCTTCGACCGATAATTGGACCAACCGCGGTGTACCCAACACCTGCAGTGCTCCGCCGCTACGGTCTTCCAACAACGTGCTGCTACCAACACCAATTCGCGAAGTGCGGAACTTTAAGATCGCGCCGGCGTCGATCATCGTCGTGACACCTGGGCGGCACTTCCATGTTGCGGCCGTCTTCCAGAACTGCCGCCGCCCGTCGCGGCAACACCGATCTGATAACTAAAGTTGTCGGCTTCGGTCGCAATGTTTCCGTCGTTGCCGCCATTGCCAATGATTCGAACGATGTCACCGGGCATCGCAGCATCAAACGCGTTGGCCACATTCGAATTGGCGATGTTGTTGAACGGCCGACTTAAACTGCCGTCGGCAAGCGGGCTGGCCGTCTTGTCAACAAAGATGTTTCGGCCGATCACTTCGCCGCCACGGAAGTCACTGGACAATTCAATCGATCGCTCGCCGGTCAATTCCAGGACCGGACCCGCTAGCGGTGGCTTGAACGCCCGTTTCGCCGGTACGACTGTTGATCGCGTTGCGCAATTCGCGGGCCAACCAAATCGGCTGGTGTCGCCGCACCGCCGGAACCGTCGCTAAAGATGACGGGAATATTCCCGAACGAAGGGCTCTGCCCCGACAAAATGAATTCATACGTTCGTGTGACCCATTGCCACCGCTGATGGTGACGGTCTGTCCAACCGTAACGCCCGCTCCATTTGAAGTGAAGTTAGATCTGACGATTCAACGACCGAGTTTGAAACCAGAAATTGTGGACGCCTCCCGGGACGCCATCAGCGTCACCGTCGAGCGGAGTCCCGGGCACGTCGGCGCGATCACTATCCAAATCGCGCAGCACATCGGTCTCATCGACTTGCGGCTCGAATTTCAAATGCAAGTCGTATCGACCCTGAGTCGTTCCCCCGAATCCACTTGCTGTCGTCGTCGGATCGTAGATTTCGTTTCCGCTGGCCGTCACGCCAACGTAATAAACACCGGCACCCAGGTTCGTGATCAACCGCGAATCTTCACTGAAATAGTCGTCGTTTCGACTAAGCCGCTCAACGCCACCACCGGTCAGCCGAACCGGCAACAGGTTCACAGCTCGCATCGCTGATATCGGTTGTCGCTGCGCCCTTGCACGATTCTGGCTCGCAACAACCCACTGGCAAACGGGTCGTCATTGATCGCATCGACAATCTGACCAACGGTCACCGTCGGAATCGCTGCGCTGCGGCGAGGAACGTCAACGAAAATCGCGTTGCTGATCGGTTGCCCCGCACTATCCAAAGGTCGGATGATGCGAACCGCATTGTCGGCCCCGCTGCGATCGCTGCGAAAGAATTCAATCCGCGTACTATTGCCAAGCTTGCCGCTTTCCAGCGAATCAAATCGGACCGTTAGGGAACTACCAATGCCAAGATCGGTTTCAGCTGACGCGTTGACTTGTTGGAATAGAGTCAACGTTGTATCCAACGAACTGGCATCGGCCAACCGTTCGGCAAATGTCTCGGCAGTCAACTTGCCAAGTTGATCTTCGTCTCCCAGGTCAACTTCGAATCGATACAAGTCAACGTCGCTGCCACCAAAAAACTCTGTCACCGGTGACTGGGGATCGATTGACTCGCTGAAGACAAGACTGGTCAAACCAGCACCGATCCGAAGACGCCAACATCAAGCGCGGTGCTCAATGTGTCGCCAACGGCATTCAATTCCAATGCCTGTGAACCAATCGCGCGGTCCGGTATAGGAATCGAACCACCTTGGATTGAATCGGGCACGCCGTCCAGAGACCAGCGAACGTCAATCAAATTTTGAACGGCCGGCGTATTTTCGCGTGACGGTCCGCAGATCAGACACACGTGGGGTTGCACCACCAAAGTCGTAAGTAATCTTGCCGTCGCCGTCGACTTGGACGGTTAGACCTCCAGCCCCGCTGTCGACGAAATCGACCTGTCGCCCCGATGCCGCCTCACCAGTCGCTTCGCTGACGAATCGGACCAACAGTCCATCGACGCCAAAATCAGTCGAAGCGGAAGGTGCAACGGGCGTTTGCAACGGCGGCAACACGACGTCCACTCGATCATCAACAGCAGTTCCAATCCTTAATCGGAACGTGCCACCTTCGATCGGCACACCGGCATTGCCGTCAATATCGCTCCCTAGTTCATTGATATCACCACTGAAGATCAATCGCGCCGTATGCGTGGCCGAATCGTAAATCACTTCGTCGGGTTGGTAGAGCGCATCGTCGGTCGTACGAACCGTGTCCTGAGTCAGAAACAGCTGATAAAAACGTGGGTTTTCGGCAGACCGCGCGGTCGGGTTCCCAGATCGCGTCGTCCTCAACAAATAACGGGTCCTCGTTGAAGTAAACAACGATTTCGTTTCGGTTCTGAACCAGGGTGCCATCTTCCAATCGAACAACGGGCTGCGGTACGACCGCTTCGATCTGGGCGCACCAGTTTCAAGGTGAACGTGGTCGTTTCCAAACGCTGGCCCGCCGCCCGCGGCTGTAGCAATTCACCGTTTTCATTGCGTAGACCGACGATTCCCAAGACCGCCGTCATCAAAGCCAAAGACTTCCGCCTTGTATTCGTCGTCGGGCAGCGAATCGGAGAAACGGACGACGACCTCGTTGGTCGCCGAGTCACCAAGGGTCACCAATCCTGCGTTGATTTGTATGTCATCGTCGGTGCCAAGCAGTGCCGTCTTCACCCGCGCGAGTGACCCTGATGGCATCAAAGGTGCCTGGATCAATGACCTGGTCTTGATCAAACTTGAATGTCAGCGCACGCGGCGAGACATTCAAAATGGAACCGTCCAGGATCAGATCACCTTCGTTGGGCTGAATTCCGATCAATTGCGGGCCCGCCAACAACTGCCGGCTCTCGAGAGTCTCCAGCAGGTTTTGGCGCTTCTTTTTGCGCAGACGATGTACTGGTTTGGCTACGTTGCCGGCGAGCAGTGCGCAGGCGATCAGAGCCGAACATCGATGAGAATTTTCGCGGACGCGAGGTCATAGACCTAACCTTCTTGGCATCGCTGCAGCCGCGCAGAGATTCCGCGTGGACACAACCGGTGAGGTGAGTAATCGTTCAGGGTTTGGTCGCTGGATGTTACCCCAACGAACAAATGAATGAGGCTTAAATGACGAGTGCCAACGGTGCTCTCCCCTTGGGGAAAGGGAGACCCCAATAGACAGTGGCCGAGTATAGTTAGGCGTAAAAAACCCGCAAATCATTGCAGTTGCTTCCCTGTCAGGTGGACCGGCGTTTTGCAGTTCTCTTCCGTTTGTAATGACTACGCGGATTTTCTGACCGCGACGACCGACATCATGACCCCCCCTCTGGTGGAGGGAATCAATCCGCAAAATCGGCATTTAAACGTGGACTTTTGGACGTCTGACCAGTCGAAAAGTTCCCCATCGAGCAGGGCGACCCACTGCGTTGCGGCCTGTGGCTGCTATCAAACTTTGTGAAAAGCTGGCCGTTAAACGATTTGGACGGCACCGATATACTGCTAGAAAACAACTCAAAAATTCGGTTTTGATGAAATCTAAATATGACTGTGTCGTCGTCGGAGGCGGGCCGGCGGGCTGTTCGACTGCGTCCATCGTCGCCGAAAGCGGTTTTTCAACCCTGCTGATCGAACGCGATCCGGTCCCCCGCTTTCACGTCGGCGAATCGCTGATGCCGGAAACCTATTGGCCTCTGAGCGTCTGGGCGCTAGCCGAGTCGGATGCAGGCGAGCGCTTTCCAGGTCAAGAAGAGTGTCCAATTTGTGACCCATGATGGCCGCGAATCAGCACCCTTCTTCTTTCGCATGCACGATGACCGCGATTGCAGTGAAACCTGGCAGGTCCAGCGCAGTGAATTTGATCAAATGTTGTTCGAGCGGGCGGCCGAATTGGGAGCCGATTGCCACGATCGGACCCGGCTGATTGACGTTCTGTTTGACGATCACCAACGCGCGGTGCGGCGTGGTTGTCAAAGATGCCGACGGAGAGCGGCACGAAATTGAGTGTTAGGTCGTCGTCGACGGAACGGGTCAACAATCGTTTTTGGCCAATAAGTTGGGACTGAAAATCGTCGATCCGGATTCAAAAAAGCGGCGATCTGGACCTACTTTGACGGCGCAAGCCGGGACGATGGCGACAATGCTGGTGCAACGATCATTTTGAATACCAAGAGTCAAACGCTCCTGGTTCTGGTTCATTCCCCTGGCCGGCGACATCACCAGCATTGGCTGTGTGGGGGACAACGACTTCTGCTGAAAGGACGCGGAACGCCGGAAGAGGTGTTTGCCGAAGAACTTGCCCGCTGCCCGGGGCTGACTCCGCGTCTGCAACGAACGCACTCAAACCGAAGAAATCCGGGTCGCAAAAGAGTTTTCGTATCAAACCAAATCAGCGGCCGGTGATGGCTGGGTGTTGGTCGGCGATGCCTTTGGATTCATTGATCCGGTCTATTCATCGGGAGTCTATTTTGCGTTGGAAATGGGTGTTCGAGCCGGCGACGCGATCGTTGCAACGGACTACAGATCGGGCAACCTGAGCGGCGAACAACTTGGATCATGGTGCGAGTCATTCAAAAATGGATCACAATGGATTCGCAAGTTGGTGCGGGCTTTCTATACCGAGGAGTTCAGCATCGGCCGGTTTATGAAAGAGCATCCTGAACATCGGGGCCGCGTCACCGACTTGTTGATTGGCCGAATCTTTCACGAGGGTGCCGGCGATCTCTTTGAAGACATGGATGCGTCGATCGAGCGAGCCAAGGAGGCCGTCTCTCGTTAATTGTCATTTGGGCTCCGCTCCATGAATTGCCGATTGCTGCTTGATCGATTCGCGTTCGGTCCGGCTGCGTGCTATCGAATCACCGTGATCACGATTTCACTTATTGCGCTCGGTCTGCCGGGGCAGTTCGACGGGTCAGGGTCACTGCTTGCTCAAGATCGCGATCAGCAGCGACTGCTGCGCAAGTTGGTCAGTCGCAACGAGAAGATTCGAGTCCAGATCCTAACGGAACTTGAATCGGATCAATCCGTCGCACGAAACTCAATCGCACAACTGGCCGACGCAGCAAAAGTGATCGCCGACAAAGCCAAACCAAATCAACTGGCGAAACCGAGCACCATTCGGTTGATCCAATTGATCGGCAGAATTGACCACGATTTGGCCGAACAAGTGTTGATCGAACTACTCGATTCGCCGCACCAAGGAATCGCCATGGTTGCTGCCGATACGCTTGGCAAAAACAAAGTCCACGGATCGATTGACTATCTGAAGAAACAAACCAGTCGCCCCGATTACAGATCCAGCTATGCATTTCGATTCAACCTGATTCGGGCACTGATCGAAATGGAGCACCCCGATGCGATCGAATTCGTCAGCCTGCAGAGTCGCGGCCTGGACGGGCAGTTAAGGCACAAGACCGACACCATCCTGGATACCATCACCGTCGAACACTTCGGTGGAGACGAGCAACGATTTCAGGCCTGGGTAGACTCACGACAGAAAACCAACAGCATCTTCAAAGCCGCGGCAGCGAACCCGAATCGCTGAACCGGATTCGATTAGGAAAGCAGCAATACTATGGGATCGATATCCATGCCAAACGGCTGATGTTCATCATCGACCATTCGGGCAGCATGCGAGAGTACGCGGGCGGACAAAGTCGACTCGATCGCGCCAAGTTCGAGTTGACCCGAGCGATCGAGGCGTTACCGCCCGACAGTGAGTTCGCACTGCTGTTCTATGACAGTGACATCCACCTTTGGCGTGACGAGTTGGTGGTTGCCAACGAGGAGAACAAGCGGAAGGCAATCTATTTTGTCAGCCGACTGGAATACGGTTCCAAAACGAACACCTATGGATCGCTGTGCCGAGCTCTGGAGTTTGATGATGACCTGGAAGCGGTCTTTCTGTTGACCGACGGACGTCCAACTGCGGGCGCAATCATTCACCCGATGGCAATTGTCGATGACATCTTGCATCGCAATCGATTTCGGCATTTGAACTTCAACACGATTGGCATCGCCGTCGGAAGGTCAAACCGAATTGTTTCTGAAAACGCTGGCCGAAGAATCCGCCGGCGAGTTTCGCTTGGCGAATTAGCGCGAAAAAGTCACCTCTCCCACCGGGCAACGCCTATATGCGGAATTCCGCTTCACTTGCTGGTTCCAGATTCCGGCATGTGTGTCAGCCCATGCCCGCTTGCGGGAGGGTCGGACTTTTGAACGGCCGGGGAGGGGCCGCGCTCAAAACCCCTCGCCTCGCTTAACGCAATACTTGGTGTAAAGCGACTTAAAAACGGCACGACCTCTGCGCGGGGCGAGGTGACTTGCCGTCTGTTCGTCATCCATGATGACGCTGTCCAGCGCTAACTACTCTTGGCTTTCAACCGGTCGATGTCGGCTTTTACCGATTGATGCTGGCGCTTCAAATCTCCTAGACTCTCGCGTTCCTTCGACACCACTTCCTGCGGTGCCCGCGAAACAAAGTTCTCGTTGTTAAGCTTTTGCTCTTTTCCGGTGATCTGCTTGACCAACTGAGTCAACAGTTTCTCCAATCGCGACAGTTCCGCGTCCACAGTCGATGAATTTTTCCAAATCGACGTGGACATCGACATCGATCGATGTCAGTGCCAACGGAGCGTCGGTTTCGAACGGTTTGGCATCTGGACCAAGCGTCACGATCTCGGCACCGGCCAGTCCTTCGAAGTAGGATCGCATCGGATCCAGCAATGCACTGCGACGACGGTGCTGCAGCGGATCGACAACGGGCACCGTTTCGCGGTCCGTGAATCTTCTGGCTCGCTCTGATCCGTCGAATCGCACCGACGATCTCCTGGAATTCAGCGAACTGACGTTCGATCGATTCATCATAGTGACTCGGCATCGGCCTCGGGCCACGCTGCAGTCATCACAAACTGTTCCAGCGGTACTCGGATCGGGTACGCCGCGCTGGCGGCCAGCATCATTCACGCATTCCCAGATCGCTTCGGTCACGAACGGCATCGTCGGATGCAGCAAACGCAGCAGCGTGTCCAATCCATGCGCCATCACCGATTGCGACACCGCTCGCTTGTCAGGATCGCTCAAGCGCGGCTTGGCGATCTCGACATAGAAACTGCAGAATTCATCCCAGGCAAAGTCGTACAGAATCCGCGATGCTTCGGCGTATCGATAATGCTCGATGCACTCGGTCACCTGCTTGGTCACGGTCGACAATCGGCTGAGCAACCATCGGTCTTCAACTGGCAAGTGCATCGATCTCGATCGATTGCGGCTGGTAGCCCTCCATGTTCATCAACGCAAATCGAGCGGCGTTCCACAGCTTGTTGACAAAGTTGCGAGCCGTTTCAAATCGTTCGCTGACCACGGCCGCTTTGGGCAGCGCCTTGTCTGCTTCGCTTTCGGCCCATTGCGTTGAAAACGCCTTTTTACAGCCGGGGCACTCCAACGTCGGTTGCGATCGATTCTTCTTCGTCTGATCGATCAGTTTTTCGCAGTGCGGACATTCGTACTGAACTGGCATCCGCACGTCTTGCGTGTCGGTTGCCAATCGGGCCAACCCGAACCGCAGCGCATCGGGACCGAACTTGTCGATCACGTCGATCGGATCGACACCGTTCCCCTTGCTCTTGCTCATCGTTTCGCCCATGCCGTCCAAGATCTTGGGATGGATGAAGACTTCGCGGAACGGAACTTCGCCAACGTTGTTCAATCCCATCAACACCATCCGGGCGACCCACAAGGTGATGATGTCGCGGGAGGTGATCAGCGTGCTGGTCGGATAAAAGTACTCCAGCTCCGGCGTCTGCTCGGGCCAGCCCAGCGTGCTGTGCGGCCACAGCGCCGAGGAAAACCAGGTATCCAGCACATCCGGGTCCCGCTGCGAATCCGATGCGCCCCAATTCGGCCTCGCGTCGGTCGCCTTCGTTCCGCAAGACAGACAAAGATCCCTGACGTCCCGTCTTCGGCTTCGTCGACTCGGTAGCTCGCTTCGTCGTTGGCTGTCCCCGATGATCGCATCGACTTTCTTGACCAATGCTTCCGCGATCGGCTGGCGCCAAATCTGTTTGCGACCAAATCGGAATCCGGTGTCCCCACCACAGTTGGCGACTGACCGGCCAATCGCGTTTTTCGCCCAACCAATCGAGGTAGCCTTTGCGATAACGCTCGGGAAAGATCTTCACGCGTTCATCGGTGACCGCATCCATCGCTGATTGAGCAAGTTCGTCCATGGCCACGAACCATTGATCGGCCAAGTAGGGTTCGATCGGCGTCTTGCTGCGATCGCTGTGCGGCAGTTCGATGTCGCGGTCTTCGATGTCGCCCAGCAATCCCAGTTCTTCCAGGTCGGCGACGACCGCCTTGCGAGCCTGCGGAATGGTCAGGCCTTCGTATTTGCCGCCTTCGGCGTTGATCGTCCCATCGGGATTCAGAATGTTGATCATCGGCAGGCCAACTCGCTGACCGACTTCATAGTCGTTCGGATCGTGTGCCGGAGTGATCTTCACGCAGCCGCTGCCCAGTTCCGGCTTGGCCCATGAGTCGGCGACCAACGGAATCTCGCGGTCCATCAACGGCAACATCACCTTGCGACCATCGGCCGCCATGTCGCGCAGCAGTTCCAGTTGCGGCAGCATCTGCGATCGCGCGTTCAGCAAGCTGCTTCAACTGTTGCTTCGATCTCCGGCTTTCTCTTTCTCGGACGCCTCGGCCAGTTTCGCTTTCAAGTCTGCTTCCGACTTTGTCGAGCGCCTTGGCTGGATCGGGGTGAACCGCGACCGCGGTATCGCCCAGCATCGTTTCGGGGCGAGTGGTGGCGATTTCGACTGCGGTCTGGCTCACCCGGCTTGGGATCGATGACCGGATAACAGAATGTGCCAGAAGTGACCTTTCTTGGTCACGTTTTCGACTTCGTCGTTGCTGACGGCGGTTTGCAGAAACGTGTCCCAGTTGACCAAGTCGTTTGCCGCGATAGATCCGTTGCTTCGAGAACAAATCAAAGAATGTGGCGCGCACGGCGGCGGCGCACTGGTCGTCCAGTGTGAATCGCAGTGCGGTCCCAATCGCAACTGCAGCCCATTCGTTTCAGCTGACCCAGGATTCGTTTTTCGTATTGCTCTTTCCATTCCCAGATTCGTCTGACCAATCCTTCGCGTCCGATATCATGCCGCGACAGGTTTTCGTCTTCTTTCAACCGGCGTTCGACAACGGCTTGCGTCGCGATCCCGGCGTGATCGGTTCCCGGCATCCAGAGCGTTTCGTAGCCCTGCATGCGTCGCGTGCGAATGACGATGTCTTGCAGCGTGTTGTTCAATCCGTGGCCAAGATGCAACGCGCCGGTCACGTTGGGCGGCGGGATCACGATCGTGAAAGGCTTTCGGTCCGGATTGACTTCTGCGGCCGCACATCCGGCATCGTCCCAAGCTTTGGAAATCCGGGCGGCAGCGGATGCATGATCAAATCGATCTGGAATTTCGTCATGAGTCGTTGACTACTTTTTTCGTGTTTGTGCTATGGTTTTTTGTCCGCAGGACTTATACCCCAAAGCCCAGAGTGCGCTGTGCGACCCTGCGCTTTATTGTGTTGGGCTTTGTTATGTTGGTCGGCTTTGACGTAAAAGGAACAACGGATCCATCATGCCTTTCCGCCCAGCGGTAATTCTTCTTTGTGCAATTTGTATTCGACCGCGTCCACCAACGCCTGCCAGCTGGCCACGATGATGTTCTCGCTGACGCCGATCGTGCCCCAAGTTTCGTTCTGATCGCCACTTTCGATGTTCACCCGGATCGACGCCGCCGTTCCGGCTCCTGAATCGACGACGCGAACCTTGTAGTCCAGCAGACGCATTTCATCCGAGACAGGGATAGGCATCCAATAATGCCTTACGCAAGGCCGCGTCCAGCGCGTTGACCGGCCCGTGGCCTTCGGCAGCGTCAAACCACAGTGTTTCGCCCAACCTTCAACTTGATGATCGCTTCGGCAAACTACCGTCTTTTGGCTGCTGTCACGATCACCCGCGACGATCCGGTACTTGATCGGTTTGAAATGCGGGTGAAAGTTCCGGCGACACGCTTGATCAGCAGATCGAACGACGCTCCGGCGTTTTCGAACTGGTAGCCCTGGTTCTCCAGCCGCACGACTTCGGCCAAGATCTTGTCCGCCAACTCCTTGTCGTCTGCGATGTTGTGCTTGGTTGCCACGGCCAAGATGTTGCTGCGTCCGGACAAGTTCGCTGACCAGAATCCGGCGTTCGTTGCCGACCAACGCCGGATCGATGTGCTCGTATGTTTTGGCCGCCTTGTTGATCGCATGAACGTGCATCCCGCCTTTGTGCGCGAACGCGCTTTGGCCAACGAACGGTTGGCTGTTTCGCCACTGCAGATTGGCGGTCTCGTAGACATACCGGCTGAGTTCGGTCAGATGCTGCAGCGCTGAATCGCCCAGCACACTGTAGCCCTTCTTTCTTCAAGCGCCAGGTTCGCGATCACCGAGATCAAGTCAACGTTGCCGCATCGTTCGCCGATCCCGTTGATCGTTCCCTGGACTTGCGTCGCGCCGGCGTCGACGGCGGCCAGCGTATTGGCGACGGCCAGTTCGCCATCGTTGTGACAATGGATGCCGACTTGGACGTCGTAGTCGGCCAAACCTTCGATCGCCGCCTTCGTGACTTCGGCGATTCGCTCGGGCAGCGTTCCGCCGTTGGTATCGCACAGCGCAAACCAAGTCGCGCCGGCGACAGCGGCGGCTCGCAGCGTCTTGATCGCGTATTCGGGGTTGGCGTTGTAACCGTCAAAGAAATGCTCGGCGTCGTAGATCACTTCGGCGTGCGGGCTAAGAAATTCGGTGCTCTCGCCGATCATCTCCAGATTTTCGTCCAGCGTCACCCCCAACACTTCGGTGGCGTGATAGTCCCAAGTCTTGCCGACCAGCGTGATGCAGGGAGTTTGAGCGGCGACCAGCGCTTGCATGCCGGGATCGTCGGCGGCCTTCATGCCTTTTGCGGCGCGTCATCCCGAACGCACAAACTTTGGTATCGCCCAAGTCGTGCTTGCGGATCTGTTCAAAGAACGCAACGTCCTTTTCGTTCGACAGCGGGTAGCCACCTTCGACAAATTCGAAGCCGATCTCGGCCAACCGAAAAGCGATATTCAATTTGTCCTGCAGTGAAAAGCTGACGCCTTCGCCCTGCGAACCGTCGCGCAGGGTGGTGTCGTACATCAGGATTGGTTTGGCGTTCATAATGAGTCAAAAGCGGTAGCGACCAGCAGGTTCTTGTGAGTGGCCATAGGATACGAAAAAACCCCCGAACCACAGGAGGCCTCGGGGGTAAAATGTCTCAGTGCACACCGATTCACGCCAACCGCATCGCCAGCGGCGGCAATCTTCGTCCCCGCGTCAATTCAGGCAAATGATGCTGACGACGCGGTTGATAATCGAGATTCGGATCGAATCGGTCATGGTTGTCATAAATCCAGCGTGTTTCCAACTAGAAAAAGGGGTCAGGCACAAAAAGCCGGGTTGGCTCGACCAATGCTTGGCATTTTTGGTGCCTGACCTCTTTTTCAAAGGGACAGGATGACCGGGCGACAGGTTCGTGTCAATTGGCGACTTCCGTAGCGAAGCAGCCCGAACCCGAACTTGCTGACGCCAGAATCGCCCCGGGCAAATGGAGCAAACGGAAGACTTGGCTGCGAAGCTCGGGGTTGTCGAAAAGTTTGCCGTTTCCAGACCGACAACGATGCCCATTGGCGATTTAACACTTGCCGCTGGTATATCTTCTAGCCATGTTCACAGACGATCTATCTTACTCACGTGTGCAAACGATCTGCCTGGCAGTGCTGTCGGTAGTCGCGGTGACCTTTTCGATTTATTGGTTACGGCCGGTTCTAGTGCCGCTGGTTGTGGCACTGTTTGTTGTTAGCGGTGTCAGTCCCGTCTTGAAAACGCTTGAGCACGGCTTGGGGGTGAATCGTCTTGTCGCCGCCATGCTGACGTTTCTGGCCGGTGTCGCGGCGCTGATCATTTTTGGACTTTCGGTTTGGATGTCGATGGTCGATCTGTCCAGCAACTCGGACGCCTATCGACAGCGAGTCCGAGATATCGTTGATCATATGGAAGACAACGCTGCAATCTTCTTGCCATCGCTGAAAGTCGATCAACAACCATCCGATCCCAGCGTTTCAAAGACCAGCGGATCCAAGTCGAACGGTGACCCCAGCGATTTCGTTGACACCATTGTTCGCGATGGAATCTCGGTTGTTTCACAAGCTTTCCTGAATCTTGTTACGACCAGTGTGATTGTATTGATTTACGTTTTCTTTTTGTTGATCGGGTCACCCTCCGTTGGATACGATTCGCCGACCTACCGCGAGATCAATCACCAAGTTCGTTCTTACTTGGCTTTGAAAACCGTCATCTCGATCTTCACCGGGTTGGCGTTTGGACTGGCGCTGCGTCTGTTTGGTGTTCCGATGGCATTTACGTTTGGCGTGCTTGCCTTTCTGCTGAACTTTGTTCCCAACATTGGTCCACTGGTCGCCAGTCTGCTGCCGATCCCCTTGATCATTCTGGACCCGACCGGCGGTATTGCCTGGATGGTGGGGGCGATTGCCGTCACTTGTTCGATTCAGGCCATTAGCGGCAACATCGTCGAACCCAAGATCATGGGCAATTCGTCGGACTTGCATCCGGTCACGATTCTCGTGGCGTTGATGTTCTGGGGCATGATGTGGGGCATCATTGGTATGTTTTTGGCGACGCCGATTACGGCAGCGCTGAAGATCGTGCTGGAGCGAATCGAACCAACCAAGCCGATCGCCAACTTGATGGCGGGACGACTGGGTGAATTGAACGAGCCCAAACAAGTGGTTGCATGATACAAAGCGAATTGCCATCGACTCGCTGATTCCAGCTTCCGCTGAATCGGCACTAGCTGTGTTATAGGCCGCGACCTGATATTCTTTGCCGTTCACTGCTGCTCAACGGAATCGTGCAACGAAACGCGTGGGGGCAAACACCAAGTAGGCTACGGTTGAATTGAGTGAGCACAGAATCGTTCCGCCACATTTAGTCATTGAGTCCCATGTATTTAGAATCGCCGTATTTGAAATTGCTGCACTCAAAATCGCTGAGCCCAGGAAGATGATGATTGCCCAACCAAAATCGCTAACCGGTCTGCTGCTGATGGGATCGATTTTCACAGCAATCGGTTGCCGCAAGGCCGAGAACGTATACGATCCGCCACCACCACCCGAGGTAACGGTGGCTCGCCCATTGCAGCAACCCCTAACGCCATTCCTGGAAGAGAACGGTGTGATCGAAGCGGTCGAAGAAGCGGAAGTAAGAGCTCGGGTTCAGGGATTCGTCGAAGAGGTAAAATTCCAGCCTGGTGCTGTGGTGTCCGTCGGCGACCTGCTCTATCAGATTGAATCGGACCAATACCAATCGATTGTCAAGTCTTCAGAAGCCGCAGTTGAGGCGGCCGAAGCCGCGATCGTTGCGGCCCAGGCATTGGTGGCTACTGCGGAGGCCGAAGTAAGAGTGTCCGAGCAGAATCTCAGTCGAGAAAAACGACTGCTCGATCGCAATGCGGGTTCACAGTTGGATTTTGATGAGGCCGTCGCGGCCAAGGATTCCGCACTGGCCAAGTTGGATTCCGCCAAGGCCAACGTCGGAGTCGCAGTCGCCGAAAAAGGGTGCGCAGTGGCCAGCTTGGCTCAAGCCCAGCTGGACCTCGATTACACAACCGTCGAATCACCGATCGACGGACGGATCTCAATCACCGATGTGAAACAGGGCAACTTGGTCGAAAACGGCACCAAATTGGCAGCGGTTGTTGAACCGCAGAACCGTCTTCGTCAACTTCAGCATCAGCGATCGCCAGATGCTGCGTTTCCTGACAGAGAGGCTCGATGAAGCGGAACCAGGCGAGCGCCTTGAAGAAAACGACTTGGCGGAGATTCCGGTCTACCTGCAGCGTGAAATCGACGCAGGATTTCCATTCGTCGGTGCGTTGAACTACATCGACCAAAAAGGAATCGATGCCGATACCGGAACACTTGGCATGCGAGGCAAGTTTGAGAATCCGCAAGACCAACTATTTCCAGGACTGTTTGTCACCGTTCGCGTGCCGACCGGAGAGCCTCGCGAGGCGATGTTGATTCCTGAGCAGGCGATTCTTCGTGATCAAGTCGGTCAGTACGTGTTGACCGTGGACAGCGAGCGTAAGGTCAAACGAACGCCGATTGCGGTCGACCAGACAATCAGCGGATGGGGCGCGATCGGTAGCGGCGTTGATGCCGAAACGCTAATTGTGGTTGATGGCTTGCAGCGGGCACGCCCCGGCTTGGAAGTTGCAACGCGGGAAATCACGCTTCAAGTCCGAGACGAAGCACTGCTGCGTGGACTGACACCGACCGGAGATACCGGTTCCATGGAACAAGACCGCGATGTAAACAACGAACCGGCAACCGTTGAAGCGCAACTATAAGGTCAATTGATGTCACGCTTCTTCATCTATCGGCCCGATTTTTGCCTCCGTGATTTCGATCATCATCGTGATCGCCGGAGTCGTATCGTTCGGATCGCTGCCGGTCGCAAAGTTTCCACCGATCGCGCCGCCAACCGTCAGTGTCAAGCGATCTATCCCGGCGGCGACGCGCGGACAATTGCCGAGACCGTCGCCACACCGATTGAACAAGCAGGTCAATGGCGTCGAAGGCATGATCTACATGTCTTCCAACAGTGCCAACGACGGCACCTACAATCTAACCGTCACGTTTGAACTCGGTACGGACATGGACATCGCCTCCGTGCTGGTCCAAAACCGCGTCGCGATCGCTGAAGCCAAATTGCCCGCAGGAGGTTCGTGCCCAAGGAATCACCACCAAGAAGCGATCGACGCAAATCCTCCAGTTCATCGCGCTGACATCACCAGACAACACCTACGACGATCTATTTCTGAGCAATTATGCGCTGAACGATCAAAGACGAATTGAGCCGCGCTGAACGGGGTTGGCGAAGTGCAAGTCTTCGGCGCCGGCGACTACAGCATGCGGATCTGGCTGGATCCAGAAAAACTGAGGCAGCGAAGGCTGACGACCGCCGACGTCGTCGACGTGATTCGCGAACAAAACGTGCAGGTCGCTGCTGGCCAAATCGGTGCACCGCCAGCCCCCGCCGGAACGGCATATCAATTCACCGTCAGCGCTCGCGGTCGATTGAAAACGGCCAAGAGATTTCGAAGACATCATCATCACCACCGGACGCTGATGGACGGGCACTGCGTGTTCGCGATGTCGCGCGGGTCGAACTGGGTGGCAAAGACTACACCTTTGATTCCCGATTTGATGGTCAGACGTTCCGCATCGATCGGCATCTACCAATTGCCCGGTGCCAATGCGATCACGACTGCCGAGTTGGTGCGGAACAAGATGCAGGAGATGAGCAGCAGCAACAACTGGCCGAAAGGACTGGAGTACAAGATCCCTTTCGACACGCACGTTGTTTGTTAACGCATCGATCAGCGAAGTCTACGAGACCCTCTTTATCGCGATCGTGCTGGTGGTGCTTGGTGATCTATGTCTTTCTGCAGGATTGGCGCGCGACCATCATTCCAGTCGTCGCAATTCCGGTTTCGCTGATCGGTACGTTTGCGATCATGAACATGATCGGGTTCTCGATCAACATGTTGTCGCTGTTTGGCATTGTGTTGGCCATTGGAATTGTTGTCGATGATGCGATTGTCGTTGTTGAAAATACGACTCGCCATTTGGCCGATGGCTTGCAGCCCAAGGACGCGGCCGTGAAAGCGATGTCGGAGATCACCGGACCGGTGATCGCGACGACCTTGGTCCTGTTGGCCGTGTTTGTTCCCAGTGCGTTCATGGGCGGGATCACCGGCCAACTGTTCCGGCAATTCGCGCTGACGATCTCCGGTGCCGTATCTGATCAGCACGCTCAACGCGCTGACGCTCAGTCCCGCGCTGTGCGGAATCATTCTTGCGGCCACCTCAAGAATCCAGCTTTGTCGGATTTCGCATGTTCAATACAGGATTTGACAGAGCCACTTCGGTTTACGGTTTTGTGTTCGCTGGTTCGTTCGCTTGGTGCTGGTCGTGTTGGTCATTTACGCGGCGTTGGTGGCAACCACCGGCGTCACGTTCAGTTCGCTGCCGACCGGATTTGTTCCCGCCGAAGACCAGGGATATCTGTTCGTCAATGTGCAACTGCCCGATTCGCGCCTCGACCGAGCGGACCGTCGCAGTGATGCGTCAGCTGGAGACGATCTACGATGACATCCCCGGTGTCTCCAACAACCTGTCGATCGCCGGCTACTCGCTGCTGGGCGGCTACGCCGGATCGAATCTGGGGTTCTCGATCCTCATTCTGGATCCTTGGGATGAGCGCACCGATCCAGAGAAATCGCTGCCTGCGATCTCGGCCGAACTTGACCAGGCGATTCAGTGAAATTCAAAGTGCGATCGTGTTTGCTTTCGCACCGCCGCCGATCGATGGACTCGGATCGGCGGGCGGATTTCAGATGGAAGTGCTTGGATCAAGGGTGGCGCAGGATATTCGCGCATTGCAGGCATACGGCCGAAGATCTGGTCGAAGCCGGGACAGGCCAAACCGGGTTGGCCGCCTTGAACTCAACATTTCGAGCGAACGCTCCGCAATTGTTCGCCGACGTCGATCGCGTCAAAGCCAAGAACATGAACGTGCCACTGGAGAACGTGTTTGGAACACTGCAAGCGTATCTTGGATCGGCATACGTCAACGACTTCACCTACAACAATCGCTCCTATCAAGTTCGTCGTCCAAGCCGAGGCGGAATTTCGGGCGTCGGCCAACGACATCGAGGACCTTGACGTTCGCGACAGCGATGGCCACATGGTTCCGCTGAGTTCGATCGTCGATGTGCATAGACGATTTCGGACCCTCGGTGGTGCGACGGTACAATCTTGTATCCGGCCGCGCCGATCAACGGTTCGGCTGCGCGCCGGCACCAGTTCCGGACAAGCGACTGAATCTGATGGAACAGATGGCCGATTCGCGGATGCCGCCCGGTTTCGGCTACGACTGGACGGGCATGTCGTTTCAAGAAAAGCTGGCCGGCAGCGGTCAAGCGACGGTATTTCTTACTAGCCGTTGTCGCCGTGTTTCTTGTTCTTGGCCGCGCAGTATGAAAGTTGGACCAGCCCCGCCGCCGTGATCGCCGTCGTACCGTTGGCGGTGCTCGGCGTCGTTCTAGCATTACTGATTCGAGAGATGCACCCGCCAACACGTACACGCAAATCGGCATCGTGCTATTGGTCGCCTTGGCCAGCAAGAATGCGATTTTGATTGTGGAATTTGCCAGCGAAGAGCGGCGGCGAGGAGTTTCGATTGGCGATGCAGCGGTCAATGCAGCCAGACTTAGGTTTCGCGCGATTTTGATGACCGCGTTTTCTTCGATCCTTGGATTCCTACCGCTGTTGATCGCCAGCGGTGCCGGTGCTGCGAGTCGCCAAGCGGTCGGCAATGCGGTCGTCGGCGGCATGATTGCCGCCACCGTCTTTCTCGCTACTGTTTGTTCCCACCTTCTTCGTCGTCTTCCAGCGACTTGCCGAGTGGCGGAAGCCAGCGACAGTGGATCAACCCACTGACCAGGCTTCGCAGCCCGAACCGGAAGCTGAATAGTCCGCGATCGACAACCGAGAAATCTATTACTTTGGGCATGAGGACCGGATCTTTGCCCCGTTGAAGAAACGTGAATTTCCGCCAATCACAGCAGCTGGCGATCCTATGGAAACTTCATCCAACACGGAATCGACAATCACTCCGGAACCACGGCCGCTCCGTCATCTAGAACTCTTTGCGACATTGATCTTCATGTTGGTGATGCAGAGTGTTTTGGAGGCCGATAGCCTGGTCGGGCGAACGATTTTCAATATTTTGCTGCTGGCCATCGTCCTCTCTGCAATCCGAACTCTATCCGAGTCGCGAAATCGCTTGGCGATCGCAATCGCCGTAGGTGGTATTTCATATACCCTCTCGTGGTTCACCGAATACCAAACTTCAACGACGCTGATAGCCACGATGTTGGTTGGTTACATCATCGTGTTTGCGATCTTAGTCATCGCACTGTCGGAAGACGTGTTCCGTGACGGCCCTGTCGATATGAATCGCATCGTTGGCGCGTTGTGTATCTATTTCGTACTTGGTCTGGTTTGGGCGCTGATCTATTCGCTGTTGGAAACGGTGCAGCCTGGTTCGTTCCGTTTTTACGATGCAGTTGGCGGCGAAAATCTAGTGCAGGATAAGGTCAACGAGTTTATCTATTTCAGCAGTGTGACACTAACAACCTTGGGTTACGGCGACATCGTGCCGATTTCGCGTCCGGCCAGAATGTTTGCGTCTTTAGAGGCAATCGTTGGTCAGCTGTACGTTGCGATCATTATCGCGCGGATGGTCGGATTGCACATTTCTCAAAACCGCTGATTGGCGCCTTGAATCTCTTGCTCGGCGACATCGTTGATCCCGTCGTAGCTGCCCCTCACTGGGTACAAGATCGCGATTCCGAGCAAATCGTGCGGCTCGAACGACGACACCACCGATTCTGTAACGGATCACATCTTCACTGCGGGTCGATCGGCGTATTTGCATCGGCTATCCGCATCGCCGTATCTGGCCAGGGCAAACCAAAAACTGGCTCAGGGCAACCCAAAAACAGGGCTATCGTGAGTTTCAGTCCCGATTCGCACCAAATCGGAGATTACAGCAACTCTGCGGGTTGCGTGATTTGAGACGCTTAAGAACACTAGGGGTACTGTTTCGAAATTTGACTCGATCCCCTAGAGATCCCCCAGAGAAGAGACGCATGACAAAAATCAGAGGACTCGTAGTCGCTTGTGTGGCCGCCACCATGCTTGCATGTGCCACAACGCCGGTAGAGGCTGGTTTGTTTCACCATGCCGCGAAAGACTGTTGTGAACCAGCACCTGTTTGTTGCCCACCACCTCCGACGCAAGTCAGTTGGTGCGTGGTCGATCCCTGCACCGGCTGCTCCTACAACGTTTCGGCCTGTGTCCCAGCCTGCTGTGCCGGCACGGTGCCTTGCCTGGACGGTTGCCGCAAAGGAATCTTCGGCCGCAAGATTCTGACCTACAAGTTTGCTTGCTGTGACCACTGCGTGGACGTCGTTGTGACCAAGCATGGTCGTACGATCGTGCGAGACTGATCAGAGCCGGTGCATTCTTTGCCGGTGCAGATTTTCCCACCTTGCCCTCGGCTGCCTCTTTGCAGCCGAGGTTTTCGTTTGCAGACAGTCGATCCGTGTCAGCGCCGTGGTCGGGAATCGTGAGCAGATCGCTTGGAAGTCCGCAATTAGCTTGGGCGGCTGGAACGAGTTTTTGGTGTGATCAGACCATCGACTGCGCGGTGCGAGTGCCCGGGTGATCTCTGGCCGCCAAACTATTCTGTCGGACCATCCGCTTTCATTTCAAAACTGGTCGTACCAAAAAACTTCCGCCCCCGCTCATGATTGCGATATGATGCGTGATCGAAAGTGGAATCAATTGAATCCCTGAGAAACATCATGAAGTACCTAGTTCGGCCGATCATGGCCTTATCGTTGGCAACCGCCTGCGTCAGCGCAATTGCTCAGGACTCAGCGAAGCAAGCTCAGGCGACGCAATCGGACGTGGCTGGTTCAGACGTTGAATCGCCGTCGGAAGATGACGATCGTGCCAAGATCGTCGCCGCAATTGACTCGTACATTGCAGCGTTCAACTCGCGAGACGCCGAGAAGTTGGTCTCGTTGTGGTCTCCCGAGGGTGTCTACATCAGCCGCACGAGTGGCGAGGCGATTGTTGGACATGAGGGACTGAATGAGGAATTTACGCAAGTCTTTGCCGGCGAGCGCGTTCCGACTTTGGCCGTTACCACCGAATCGATCGAATTCATCTCGCCAAACGTTGCGCTCGAACGAGGATCAGCGACTGTAACTCATACCGATCAAGACGTCACCCAGACCGACTACCGCGTTGTCTATGTGAAACGAAACGGAACGTGGTTGATCGATCGCGTCACCGAAGACGAGATCGTCGTCCCGGTTTCAAATTACGAGCAGTTGAAAGATCTGGAATGGATGATTGGACAATGGATCGACGCCGGAGAGGGAATCACCATCGAGATGGCGTGTGATTGGACAGCGAACCAGAATTTCATCAGCCGCAAGTATTCAGTTTCGACCGAGCAAGGGATCGAATCATCGGGTTTGCAAATCATCGGCTGGGATGCCAAGCAAAAGCAGATTCGTAGCTGGCTATTCGATTCCGATGGAGGCGTGATCACCGGCACATGGACCAAGGGGGACGATCGCTGGGTTGTACAATCGGTTGTGTCACTTACTGATGGGACTAGCGGTTCGTTCACCAGCATTTTCAAGCCTAGCGAAGACGGCAACTATACTTGGCAGAAAATCAACAGAGTTCTTGACGGCAGGTTGCTGCCTAACATTGGTGAAGTCATTGTCCAACGGAAATAGTTGGCGGAGCTGCCAATCACTTTTGCGATCGAGTAAATCTATGTCACGCCTAACGAAAACCGTTCTCTGTTTTATTTGTCTGATGAGCATCGGCCTGTGGGTTTGCGACGAGACCTATGGCCGAGGTCGCGGAGGAGGTGGTCGGGGAGGCGTGTCCCGTGGGGGTGGCGGTGGCGGCAGAAGCATGAGCCGACCTTCCGGCGGGCGTTCTCCATCCATGAGTCGGCCTTCCGGTGGGCGTCCCTCGTCACCATCCATCAGCCGACCGTCAACGCGCCCCTCGTCACCATCGATCAACCGTCCGTCAACGCGCCCCTCGTCACCATCCATCAACCGTCCGTCAACGCGCCCGTCGTCGCCATCCGCCAGTCGTCCCTCGAATCCATCGATCAACAGGCCTTCGCCTGGGCGACCATCGACCGGACGTCCGAATGCGGGCCTCCCTTCGGCAAATCGACCTTCCGCCGGTCGTCCCAGCACAGGGCGTCCGGCGACTTCCAGACCGACCCAGGGGCAGCTCAACGATTTCTTGAATCTAGGTGGACCGTCAACTCGACCGGGGACGCGTCCCGGCGGAGGCGCCGCTGGTGACTTTCTGCAAAACCGACCCGCACCCGGACCCGACCCCACCCGGATCCCGACCAGGTACCGGACGACCACCCACCACACTCCCCGCGCCGGGTACACGACCTGGTACGGGCGATCGACCTGGCGCCGGCGATCGACCGGGAGGCGGCGATCGACCAAGCACCCGCCCACCCGGAGAGCGACCAGGCGGTGGGGATCGACCAGGCACCCGTCCACCCGGGGAACGACCGGGAGGTGGCGATCGACCTGGTACGCGACCACCCGGGGAGCGTCCAGGGGGTGGGGACCGACCGGGCACAAGACCTCCGGGCGACCGGCCAGGATTAGGAGACCGTCCCGGCAATCGCCCCCCAGGAACCCGACCGCCGCTCGCCGGGCACCGCCCCGGTCACCGACCCCCGGGAGCCCGTCCACCTGGATACCGCCCGCCCGGACAGAGACCGCCTGGATATCGTCCTCCCGGTTACCGACCACCGCGGCCGGGTCACCTGCCGCACTACGGTGGCGGCTATTGGGGAAGGTATCCGAATTGGCATTGGGGATGGCACAATCACGGCAACAACTGGTGGGCGTGGGCAACTGCCGGCGCCGTGACCGGATGGCTGGTCAGTGACTTTAGTTCGCCGCCGATCTACTACGACTACGGCCAAACGCTGTACTACGAGGGTGACAACGTCTACTACAACGACGAGATCATCGCAACGGCCGATGAGTATGCAGGTCAGGCGCAAGCGATCGTCGCCTCAGTTCCGGAAGACGTTAATCCTGATGACGTGCAGTGGTTGCCATTGGGTGTGTTCGCGCTGACTCAGAAAGACGGCTCGGTCGAGGACGCGACTTTGTTTATGCAATTGGCGATCAGCAAGGAAGGAATCATCGCCGGGACATTTCAGAACACCGCGACCGACGAATCCAAAGAGGTTGAAGGAACGATTGACGAAAAAACTCAGCGGGCGGCCTGGGGACCTGTCGGCGAGGCGTGGCCGATCATGGAAACCGGAATCTACAACCTGAGCGAAAACGAAGCTGGTGCCCTGGTGCACTTTGGCGAAGGAGATACTCAGCAATGGCAGATGGTGCGACTGGACGAACCGAAAGAGGACACCCAGCAACAGCAGTAGGCTGGCGATTCAAGCTTGGACGGGGATCGACCGATCGATGATTGGGGGTCTTGATTCCTTCATGCCGAGCTGCGGTAACCAAGAACAATTCCATCCATACCGTACATTCGCCCTGGTCCGTGATCCGCCAACACGGTCGAGCGGCGCGGCTGATGAGAACACTTAAACGCCTGTCGAGGATAACGCGATTTTGAAATCACGTCAGCCTGGCTATTGAATACTGCCAGACTTATTGATCGCGTAAATCAGCCTGGCCCCAAGATAAACCGCGACCAGGCAGCCGACGGCCCCGGGAATCGATGTTTCAAACATCACGGGCTTGACGTGGTTACTCAGTAGCGAAGTCGAACCGACAAACAGCGCCGATGCGAGCAATCCGAGCACCAATCGGTTCACGATCGAACCGAGGCTTCGATGCTCTAGATGAATGTCAAAACTTCCCCTTCGGATTCGATTGACGATGTCGGAAACATCGGCGGGCAACGATTCGACCAAGCGACTCCAGTCTCGCTGAGTACTTTGCAGTTTCCGCCAGACCCGCTCTGGAGAAAGTCGGCGCCTAATCGCTTGAACCCGATAGGGCTGCAGCAATTCAGCAATGTTAAAGCTGGGATTCAGTTGTTGTGCGGTACCTTCCAGCATGACCAGCATTTTCACTAGCAAACTGACTCGCGAGGGAAGCAAGATATGGTGCCGTCGAATGATTTCGATCATTCCGTTAAGTGCCCCGCTGAGATCAAATTGGTCGATCGACTGGGTCGCATACTCGTCTAGGAAGTTGACCAAATCATTGCGCAATCGGGATCGATCAAAATCTGCCGGGACTTCGCCCAATTGTACGACCGTTTCCAATAAGCGATCTGTATCTTTGTCGATCGCGGCAATCAACAGATCCTCGATCTGCTCCCGCAATTCTTCGTTGACCCGGCCGACCATCCCGCAATCCAACACACCGATCACAGCATCTTGTAGCACCATCAGGTTGCCGGGATGCGGATCAGCGTGGTAGAAGCCATCGCGAAAAACCATCTTCAAAAACATGTCGGCGCCGCGACGGGCAATGTCCGTCAGGTCAAAACCCGAAGCGGCTAACGCAGTCCGGTTGGAAACGCTGATGCCGTTCAGAGCGTCCATGGTCAGGACGCGTTTGGTACAAAATCCGAGATGCGGTGCGGGGAAGTGCACTCCGGCATCTGCTGCGAAATTCGCCGCAAAGCTCTTCAAATTCCGTTGCTCGCGAGTGAAATCCAATTCGTCCAATAGAGTCTTACGAAACTCCCTTGCCGTTGCGACCGGATTGTACTGGGCTAGTTCATCCGAATAAGCTTCGGCAAGCTTGGCCAGTTCGATCAAAATCTCAAGATCGTTTTGAACCCGGCTCTCGATCCCCGCGTGCTGAACTTTGACCACCACTTGAGTGCCATCGTGCAATACGGCGTGATGGACCTGTCCGATCGAGGCGGATGCGAACGCCTGGGGATCGAAATTTTGGTACAGGTTGTCGGGATGATCGCCAAGTTCCTCACGAATCGTTTCAATTACCTGCTCAGGTGAATCGGCCGGAGTACTCGATTGCAGTTTCGATAGTTCGGCCGCTAGCTCTGGCCCAACCAAGTCAGCTCGAGTGCTAAGAATCTGGCCCAATTTGATGAACGTCGTACCCAGTTCGGTAAGTGCCATGCGCACCCGAACGGGCTCGGGCAGATCGCCAATTTTCTGGCCATCGCTGCTGCGCAACTGTCGCTGTACCCACTCGGCCTGAACATTGCCCAACCAGGGCGCGATTCCGTACTTGATCCCCACTCGAACGACTTCATTGAATCGCCCAGCGTTACGAACCAGCTTGGGTAAATCAGGCACATCCACAACCGACTCCTGTCAATGACGTCACGCTAGGTCAGTGAATTGGGGCGGTTGCAACAGGAGAAACGACAGCTATCAACTACTTTTCTTCAGTGATTGTTTTGCGCACTCGTTGAAACCCAAACTTCAATTCATCAGCAACCAGTCCCAGCGCCGCAAAAACATTTTCAGCGGTCTCTTCCACCGCATTCTTTACCGGTTCATATTGATCGGTCAGCTCATCGACTTTTCCAGAAACTCTTTCGTACTCGTCCTTCGCTTCCATGCTGGCCAAATGCATTTGCAGCTTTAGCTCGTCACGTTCCTGCTTCAAGCTAGTGATCAAATCGTCCAACCGACTGCTATGTTCGCTCATGATCTATATTCCTTCTGCTCAGAGTTACAAATTTTTAAGTTTGCACGGCAACCAACGTGCAGCAGCAAAACCGTGATTGTATCATTTACTGCCCGCTGGACCTGCGACCCCAACAGCAAATATTTTACAAACTTGTATTCTAGAAAACCGTAGGTTGCGACAATGCGAGTGAATACGCTCCCGTGTCCAGTCAATCCCCCAAGTTTCATGCAGGGCATAATCGGTTACCACGTTGCAGAGAAACCGCGTTCGTTCGGCAAGTCGTCTGAGTTTCCGAATCAGATTGTCTGTCGAGAAATTCGAGATCTCCGGAGAGAGCCTGTTAAGACACTACCGCTGGCGATGAACCAGTATCCTCTCAACACGCGGTCCAGAATCTATCTGCATGGATTCATCACAGTGGCGCTGGTTTGTGCGATCGGCCACGGCGACATACTGTTTTCGCCGATCTCTGATTTCACCGGCCACCGCCTGGTCGCAATCACCCTTGCGATCAGCGCGATCGTGATTGGACCGCCAATCATCAGCAGCGTCATTTCTTAACTCTATTTCCTTGGATCGAAAAACGAAGAAACGGCTGAGACTTGTCGGTTTGGGTCGATCGATTGCTATCAGAGGCTTTAGATGTGAACGAAAGGATCACGGGTTGTGATCATTGTTCGGCCTGGCGACAAAGTGCGGACAATGGGCATTTTGAACTCGACTTTTCTGGCCCAAAATCGGGAAAACAGCATTCTGCGGTCTATGTCTCCACCACATCTCAGACGAAACTCGGTTACATTCGAATCGTCGAACTCGAAGATGTCGAGTTCACCGATTGAACGCCCCAATATTCGCAGCTGTATCAATTTACCTTCGCGTCAGACAGTCTCGGTCAACTAGGCGAAGCCGACGACGACTAAAGTTCAACTTATAACCATTGACTGAACGCTGAGTTCTGCAATTAATTGTCCAACGGGACACAGCAAAATCCTAAATCATCGACCACACCGAAATAACGACGCCAAATCGGAGACTGCTCTCGTGCGAAAATTCACTATTCAGCTTGCCTGTGTTGCGATCATCGCAGCCACCTTCTTGATTGCAACGCCACAAGAAGCCCAGGCCCAATACGTCGTGCCGGTACAACCCGCCGTCGTAGGCTACTCGGCCCAGCAACGCGGTCTGTTCGGACGCAGAATCGTGATGAGACCGATCGTTGCTCCTGTCGCGGCGGTTGCTCCCGTAGCTGCGGTTGCACCTGTGGCGGTGGCACGTCCCGTGGTTGCCGCGCCGGTAACTTCTTATTACGCGCCACCTGCTCCCGTCGCCGCTCCGGTAACCTCCTATTACGCGCCACCTGCTCCCGTCGCCGCTCCGGTAACTTCCTATTACGCGCCGCCTGCTCCTGTCGTGGCTCCGGTAACTTCCTATTATGCGCCGCCCGTCGCCGTTCCGGTAAGGACTTACCGCGTTCCTGTCACCACGTATCGCGTGCCAATCTTTGGGTTTTAGAAAGTCGTCAACCGTTTTAGGATTGTTACTTGGCTTTCCTGCAATTTCCGTAAGTGGCTCGTCCACAGGTCACTGCATCGACGCGGCTCATTGGCATCGACGCGGCTAGCGTCGGCATGGTCTCAGCGAGACCTCTGACTCGAAGCGCCCTTGACGAATCTTGGTTTTCTCTCCTGGTAGGCGCCGGTGGTTCACAGCCTTCTTCGGGCGCGATCATCGATTCGCTCCTGATGGCGCTCGCCTGCTCGATCGTCAAAGTGCGTTCTATTACGACGCAACTGGAATCACGCCGGCGAAGGTGTTGGGGCTCGCATCCTATGCCTACCAAGCCATCACCACCTCCGAAGGAATGATTCTGAACAATGTAGGGAGCGGGTCAAAATACCTCGGAACCTATGTTGACGCGGACGGCAACTGGCTGCATGGCAAGTACAGCTACGAGATCGTGATTCCAAAGATCCGACTGCCAATGAGTTTTGGTCGATCACCGTCTACAACAACGATACTCGATGCATCATCCAAAACGCGCAAGGCAAGTCTGACATCAGTTCAGCTCAAAAGAGTACCAAGACGGAGCCTGGTGGAAGTACAAAAGTTTACGTCGGTGGGAAAGCTCCCGCCCGTTACGAGATTAACTGGATTGAATCGAATTCGGAAAAAGGCTTCTTCTTTCAACTGCGACTGTATGGCCCCTCGGAATCGTACTACGATAAGTCGTGGAAAATGCCAGGCTTAAAAAGGCTCGATTGTCCATCGATAGTCGTGGTTAGCCGCGCCGCTATTCACCGTCGCATTCAGGGATGCTGTAGTTTTGGCTGGATGCCATCGACACCGATCAAACTCTTGAAACGCATCGTCCAGCTTGGAGAATCCAGATGAACCAGAATCGAATGAAACCGCTGCTCTTAGTCTTGGTGTTTCTATTTTGTGCGCCCTCCGTCATGGCGCAGGAAACAAGTGAACAGCCCAACATTCTGGTCATCTGGGGCGATGACATCGGCATCAGCAACATCAGCTACAACACGCGTGGTTTGATGGGGTATCAGACGCCCAATATCGATCGCATCGCCAGCGAAGGCGTCGCCTTCAATAACTACTATGGCCAACAGAGCTGTACGGCGGGGCGAGCCGCATTTATCGGAGGCGCTGTACCGCTCCGTTCTGGCATGACCAAGGTCGGCGTCCCCGGAGCAAAAGAAGGATGGCAGGAAGTCGATGTGACGATGGCCACGGTACTAAAGAGTCTCGGCTACGCCACGGGACAATTTGGCAAGAACCACCAGGGCGACCGTGACGAACACTTGCCGACCAACCATGGGTTCGACGAGTTCTTTGGGAACCTGTATCACCTGAACGCCGAGGAAGAGCCCGAGAACCGTGACTATCCCAAGGATCCCGAATTCCGCAAGAAGTTTGGCCCGCGCGGCGTCATCAAGGCATCGGCCGATGGCAAGATTGAAGACACGGGTCCACTGACCAAGAAACGAATGGAGACGGTCGATGAGGAAACGCTGGCTGCCGCCAAGGACTTCATTCAAAGACAGCACAAAGCGGGCAAGCCATTCTTTTGCTGGTGGAATGGAACTCGAATGCACTTCCGCACCCACGTCAAAGAAGAGCATACGGGGCTTTCGGGAGAAGGAGGCGATGAATATCAGGACGGCATGGTCGAGCATGACATGCACGTCGGTGAACTGCTGAAATTGATCGACGATCTGGGAATCGCCGACGACACCATCGTGCAGTACTCAACCGACAACGGCCCCCACTACAACACCTGGCCGGACGCCGCAAACACTCCGTTTCGCTCCGAGAAGAACTCGAACTGGGAAGTGCCTACCGTGTTCCATGTTTCGTTCGCTGGCCAGGGCACTTCCCCGCTGGTACTGTCCTGAACGGCATTGTCGCTCATGAAGATTGGTTGCCGACCTTCGCAGCGATCGCCGGTGATCCAGGAATGAAAAAGAAGATCATGGAAGGCGTCCAGCTCAACGGACGCAAGTACAAGAACTACATCGACGGCCACAATCAGCTCGACTATCTGACAGGCAAGTCCGATAAGTCGGTGCGCAAAGAGTTCATCTACGTGACCGACGAAGGCCAAATTGCCTGTATCCGTTGGGGGGATTGGAAGTCGGTGTATCTAGAGAATCGTGGTCGCGGATTCGGCGTCTGGCGTGAGCCGTTTACTGAACTGCGGGCACCGTTGATTTTCAACCTGCGTCGTGACCCGTACGAGCGTGCCCAGCACAACGCGAACACTTACGACGACTGGTGGCTCGATCGACCCTACATTCTGTTCGGGCTCAGCGACGTCGCGATGAAGTTCTTGCTGACCTTCGACGAGTATCCCGCCAGCCAGACTGCGGGCTCGTTCAATCTGGAAAGCGTCAAAAAGAAGATCGAAGCCGCCCATGCCGGCAAATAACCAGTGCTACGTCCATTGGGGTGGCGCATTGCTAAGCTCCGAGCCCTCAGCTGAATCGTGAGGGACTCGCAGTGGGATTTTGAAACGCACACCTGCAAGACCAGTTGGGCGAGCGAACAGTTCTACAGATTACTGCCCCTAGCAAGGAGAAACGAACCGCCATGAAAACAAGACTTTCACTCGCACTTATTTCGATCCTCGTGGTCGCCGGTCGATCGTCCGTTGCTCAGGATGCAGTTGCTCAGGATGCAGATGTCGTCTACCACGGCGGCAGCATTGTCACGGTCGATGATGATCACCCCACCGCTGAAGCGGTCGCGATCAGGGATGGAAAGATCCTCGTCGTTGGGTCGCGCGAAGAGGCTTCCAGGGTAACAGGAGACAGTACGCGAACAATTGATCTTAACGGCAAGACGATGTTACCCGGTTTCGTTGACGCTCATGGGCACGTCATGGCTGGCGGCCTGCAAGCGCTCTCAGCGAACCTGTTGGCACCTCCGGACGGAGAGGTGCAAGACATTGCCTCGATGCAGGAGACACTCCGGGACTGGATGGCTGAGAATCAGGAAGCGGTGGATCGGATCAAGCTGGTGGTCGGTTTTGGGTATGACAACGCCCAACTTTTAGAACTTCGACACCCCACACGAGACGATCTCGATGCCGTTTCAACCGAGTTGCCAATTGTATTGGCTCACCAATCTGGTCATATCATCGCGGTGAACTCAATGGCGCTGGAGTTGGGCGGGATCACTGCGCAGACGGCCAATCCTGCTGGCGGTGTTATTCGACGTCGTGACGACGGAAAAGAACCAAACGGAGTTCTCGAGGAGACGGCGGCATTCCCGTTGCTAATGAGATTACTTGCGCGAGTCGGTGCGGAAGGAGCCGCCCAGTTTACACGGGCTGGTGCGGAGTTGTGGGCAAGTTTCGGCTATACGACTGCTCAGGACGGACGGACAATGCCGAGTGGCGTCAAGACACTCAAGGCGGTTGCGGCCGCTGGCGAACTTGAGATCGACATCGTCAGCTACCCGGATGTTCTGGTGGCTCGTGACCTGATCAAACAGGAAGTCAGCTCGACCTACAAGAATCGATTTCGAGTTGCCGGTGCGAAGCTCACGATTGATGGCTCTCCGCAGGGCTTCACGGCCTGGCGCGACCGACCGTACTATCGGCCGGTAGGTGACTATCCACCGGGTTACGCTGGCTACGCCGCCGCGACGCCCGAACAAGTCGGAGATGCGATCCAGTGGGCGTTTGCGAATCAAATTCAGATTCTTACACACTCCAACGGCGAGGCCGCCTCTGATCAACTCGTCGCGTTCATTGAGGCCGCGACAGAAAAGCACGGCGCGGGAGACCGGCGCCCCGTTCTCGTCCATGGTCAGTTTCTGCGCAAGGACCAGATTGACTCCTTGAACCGCCTCGGTGTCATTCCCTCACTGTTTCCCATGCACACTTTCTACTGGGGAGACTGGCACCGTGAGCATACGGTCGGCCCGCTACTTGCCGACAACATTTCGCCGACGGGTTGGTGCGTGCAGCGAGGCATGAGGTTCACTTCGCATCACGATGCACCGGTTGCGTTTCCAAACTCCATGCGTGTTCTCGATGCAACCGTCACCCGCCGATCGCGGTCCGGTGACATTATCGGACCAGGCCAGCGCGTTGACGTGATGACGGCGATTAAGTCGATGACGATTTGGCCCGCTTGGCAGCATTTCGAGGAGAACGAAAAAGGTTCGATCGAGGTAGGCAAGCTCGCGGACTTCGTGGTTCTGGATAAGAATCCATTGACGATTGACCCGGAACAACTCGACACGATCCGAGTCGCTCAGACCATCAAGCAGGGAGTGGTGGTGTATTCGATGCCACCGGGCGAGAGCTTGAATGCCAACCTCTCCGCCCCGTCATTGATTAATGTCCTGGTTGCCATGAATGCTTCCGGCTCGGCAATTGCACGCCGCGGAGTGATTTCAAGTGCCTTTGGTCAATCCCGCAACGCGCCGCCATGCACAACCTGTGTTTGCGGTGCCTTGAGTCAGATTGCCGATGTGATCGCAGCTGGAAAACGACAGTAGATACCATCCACTCCGGTGGCGATTCATCATAGCGGAATCCAATTTCTCGCCCCTTTGTTTCTAATCTTGAGTCATGCACATGAGATGCATCCCTTTGTTACTGTTGATTGCGTGCATACCGTCATCCGCAATCGCGCAAGACATCCTGCCATTCCCACCGACGCCGTCAGCCTCGCAAGCGGGCGTGACGATCGAAAGTTCGACGTATCAGAAACGCATCGAGCCAAAGCGGCTGGCTGCCGACGCGCCGAATATCTTGATCATTCTGATCGACGATGTCGGCAATGGAACTCCGTCAACCTATGGCGGGGAAATCAATACACCGACGCTCAGCCGAATTGCGGGAATGGGCGTTTCGTACAATCGCTTTCACTCCACTGCGATGTGCTCGCCAACGCGGGCGGCGCTGCTAACCGGTCGCAACCACACTCGCGTCGGCAACGGTCAGATCGCGGCGATCGCTAATGACTTCGACGGCTTCAGCGGCGTGATTCCCAAATCTTCGGCGACGATGGCAGAGGTGCTCAAGGCGTACGGATACAACACGGCGGCCTTGGGGTAAGTGGCACAACACTCCAGAAGAACAGATCACGAACAAGGGGCCGTTCGACTATTGGCCGATCGGATATGGTTTTGAGTACTTCTATGGATTCTTGGCCGGCGAAGCATCGCAATATGAACCGACGCTGGTGCGGAATACGGATTATGTTCAGCGACCGAAGACATCAGGAGGCAACGACCATTACCATCTATCCGAAGATATAGCCGACGACGCGATTCACTGGCTGCGCGACCAAAAGGCTTACTCGCCGGACAAGCCCTTCTTCATGTATTGGGCGCCGGGAGCGTCGCACGGACCGCATCAAGTGATGAAAGAATGGGCGGACAAGTACAAAGGGAAATTCGACGACGGCTGGGATAGTTACCGAGAGCGTGTGTTCGCAAACCAGAAGAAACTAGGCTGGATTCCACAGGATACGCAACTCACGCCCCGTGCCGACTCGATGGCTTCTTGGGAATCCATTCCAGAAGCTGAAAAGCCTTTTCAGCGACGGTTGATGGAAATCTTTGCTGGATTCACCGAGCATGCCGACTACAACGTTGGACGAATCATCGACGAACTCGAAGATCAAGGACGACTCGACAATACGTTGGTGCTGTACATCTGGGGCGACAACGGATCATCATCGGAGGGATTGTACGGAACGATCAGTGAGCAACTGGCACAGAACGGCATTCCCACCGAAATCTCTCAGCATCTCGCCGCGCTTGATGAACTTGGGGGACTCGACGCGTTAGGCACCGATAAGACCGATAATATGTACCACGCCGGTTGGGCCTGGGCAGGCAGCACGCCCTACAAAGGCACCAAACTGCAAGGTGCGTATTTCGGCGGCACACGCCAGCCGATGGCCGTCTCCTGGCCGAAGAAGATTTCAGCCGACAAGACGCCTCGTTCGCAATTTCACCATGTCGTGGATGTCGTGCCAACCGTTTACGAGCTGCTGGATATTCCAGCGCCGCAGGTTGTCAATGGATTCACACAGGATCCCTTTGACGGCGTCAGCATGGCATACTCGCTGGATGCCCCCGCTGCACCGGGGACACGGCACACTCAGTTCTTTGACATCATGGCCAGTCGAGGCGTTTACCAGGACGGTTGGTTCGCTTCCGCTCGTGGCCCCCGCGAGCCATGGGTTGGCGGCATTCCCGCAGGCATTCGCGAGTGGTCGCCGCTGACAGACACCTGGGAACTTTACCATCTGGACGAGGACTGGAGTCAAGCGAACGATCTGGCTGCCGAAATGCCTGCCAAACTGGAGGAGATGAAAGCTCTGTTCCTGACCGAGTCGGCCAAGAACAAGAACTTGCCGATCGGCGGCGGGCTGTGGTCAACAGCTTTGTATCATCCCGAAGACGCACCGGCATCATCGCTAACCGAGTGGACATTCGACAATCCAATCAAGGGCATGCCCGAGTCGGCCGCTCCCAAGCTTGGCAAAGTCAGCAGTCTGGTCTCCATGGATATCGACGTTCCGGCCAATGCCAACGGCGTGCTATACGCGCTCGCGGGATTCTCCGGTGGTTTAACCTGTTACCTGCGAGACGGTCAGCTGTGCTACGAATTCAATCTGTTCGAGATTGAGCGGACGAAGATTCGATCGAGCGGAATATTGCCAGCCGGGAAAGCCAAGATCGAAGTTGTCACGCAACTGGTCGACAAGATTGGTGGCCCGCTGGACATCACGTTGAAAGTGAATGGTCAGGAAGTGGGCCAGGGTCGCGTCCCACGCGCCATGTCACTTCACTTTACCAGCAACGCCACCTTTGACATCGGCACCGACCTCGATTCGCCTGTTTCACTCGACTACTTCGACGATGCTCCGTTTTCATTCAATGGCAAGATTGGTCGCACTCACATTCAATACACAACCAAAAAGTAAGAGCAGATAGGCACATGATTTCCAAATATTTCGGTTGGGCGGTTTGCCTGATACTGCTGGCCACATCGAGCAACCTGGTGGCGCAAGATGACGGCAGCGTGCTGCCGTTCCCGCCCACGCCATTGAGTGAGAGCGTTGCCACGCCACGGTTGCAGGACGCGACCATGAAATGGCCCGCGCAGCCACAGCGACTGCCCGAGGACGCCCCGAACATCCTTATTATCCTGCTCGATGACATCGGCTTCGGTGTTTCGGAGACGTTCGGAGGTGAGGTGCACACGCCGACGCTGACGAAGCTCGCGAACGAGGGCCTGCGGTACAACGCGTTTCACACGACCTCCATCTGCTCACCCACTCGCGCCGCCCTGCTCACCGGCCGCAATCATACCCGCGTCGGCTCGGGCACAATCGCCGAGCGGGCGATCGCGTTTGACGGCTACACGGGCATTATGCCCAAGGCGGCGGCCACCATCGCCGAAGTGCTGCGGCACTACGGCTACGCCACCTCTGCCTTCGGCAAATGGCACAATACACCTGCCACGGAAACGACCGCTATCGGTCCCAAGGACCGCTGGCCGAATGGTTATGGATTCGACTATTTTTACGGCTTCATGGCGGGCGAGACATCGCAATGGGAGCCGCGACTCTTTGAGAACTTCAACGCCATCGAGCCGCCGCACAACGATCCGAAATATCACTTAACTGAAGATATGGTGAACAAAGCGTTGGCCTGGATTGACGATCGCCAAGCCTACGCGCCGGACCGGCCATTCCTGATGTACTGGGCACCCGGGGCCGTTCATGGTCCGCATCATATCTGGCCCGAGTGGGCAGACAAATACAAAGGCAATTTCGACGACGGCTGGGACGCCTACCGCGAGCGTGTCCACAAGCGGCAGCTTGAAATGGGGATCATTCCGGCAGGGACTAAGCTAACCCCGCGATGAAACGATGGCCGCCTGGGCGGATATCCCGGAAGAGCAGCGCGCCTTTCAGCGTCGAGGCATGGAACTCTTTGCCGGCTTCGCCGAACACACCGACGTGCAGGTCGGCCGCATCGTGGAAGGCTTGGAACAGCGTGGCCTGCGAGAGAACACGCTGATCATGTACATCGTGGGCGACAACGGTTCCAGTTCCGAGGGGCAACAGGGCTCGATCAGTGAACTGCTGGCGCAAAACAACATTCCCAACACCGTTGAGCAGCAACTCGCCGCGCTCGAAAGGCTCGGCGGATTGCCCGTGCTCGGTTCTCCCAAGACTGACAACATGTATCACGCCGGCTGGGCGTGGGCTGGTTGTACGCCGTTCCGCAGCACCAAACTCGTCGCGGCACACTTCGGTGGAACACGCAATCCGCTCGTCGTCTCCTGGCCGAAAGGCATCAAGCCCGACAAGGTGGTGCGCTCGCAGTTCACCCACTGTGTGGACATCGCTCCAACGCTTTATGAGTTGCTGGATATCACGCCGCCGAAAACCGTCAACGGTCACGAGCAGATCCAAATGGACGGCAACAGCTTCGCCGCTACATTCGAAAAGGCCGATGCGCCGGCGACGAATCAGGAACAGTTCTTTGACAATAACGGCAGTCGCGCCATTTACAAGGATGGCTGGATGGCTTGCGCGTTTGGCACCTTCTATCCGTGGAATCAAAAGGCCTCGGCGGAGCTGATGAAGAGCTGGGATTCAGCCACGGATCAATGGGCACTCTATGATTTGAGGAACGATTTTTCGCAGGCGGATAACCTGGCCGCGCAACATCCCGAGAAGTTGGCGGCACTCAAAGCGGACTTCCTGAAACTCGCCGAGGATAACAAGGACTTTCCCATCGGCGCAGGCAACTGGCTACGACTTCATCCGCAGGACCGAGTCTCCACGCCCTACCGAAAATGGACGTTCACCGCCAACACGCGTCGCATGCCCGAGTTCACTGCGCCCGGGCTTGGTCGCGAGAGCAACGTCGTCGAGATCGACATGGAGTGTGGGGAACAGGCGAGTGGTGTGCTGTACGCGCTGGGCGGATCCGGCGGCGGCCTGACGGTTTACATGGACCAGGGCCACCTCGTCTATCTCTACAACATGATGATCATCGAGCAATACGAAGCCCGCAGCGAAAAACCAATCGCAGCCGGGAAACACAAGATCGTCGTGGAAACCACCATCGCCGGCGCTGGTAAACCGGGCACCGTAATCATCACATTGGATGGCTTACAGATTGGAAAAGCCCAGCTAAAGCGAACCGTCCCTGCCGCTTTCACCGCCAGCGAGAGCCTCGACATTGGCATCGACATGGGTTCCACCGTTGCCGACTCCTATTATGAAAGGCGGCCCTTTGAATTTGATGGAGTGATTAAGAAGGTCTCGGTGACCCTCAAATAGAAGCTCCGTGACTACCCTCAACTGCCAAAGTTCTGCAGCGAACTCTCGAAGCAGTCGAGCGTGGAATCTGGTCAACTAGTTCACTCATCCAGCTGCTGCTGATTACGACTTGTTTCTGAAGTTCAGCAGCTACAGACACAATCGCTCGACCATTTCTAAGAACCTCGGAGAAGGCATGCACAATTTCTTTATCGGATTCACCCTCATCTCAGTATTGTCTGTCGTTGGGTGTACAAAAACATCCGAGGAAGATTTGGCTCTCAGCGAGAGTGGCTCCGCGGAGCGTATCGCGCAAGCAGAGGAGTCGGCAATGCCGCCCGCACAACGGGCTGCACCTAACACAACTGCTGCCGATTCCAGCGTTTCCGCTACTAGCAAGTCGGAGGAAGACTCGTCCAAGAAAGCTGCGTCCGACGAGGCCTTGCCGACCGGTAACGCTCTGAAGAATTTTCAAGCTGGTATCGCGGCCTACCAAGCCAACGATTTGCCACTCGCTTTTCAAGAGTTTCAAACGGCTGCAAAGCAAGGACACGCAGATTCACAATACAATCTTGGCTTGATGTACGAGCAAGGCATTGGCGTTGGTAAAGATGAAAGCCAGGCAGTCGCTTGGTATCGCGAATCTGCTGCCCAAGGGAATTCGGCTGCACAATTCAATCTGGGCGTGCTTTACGAGAACGGTCGTGGCACCAAAGTTGATTTTGCCGAAGCTAACAAGTGGTATCGCAGTGCATCGGTGCAAGGAGATGCATTAGCCATCGGCAACCTGGGCATGCTTTACGTCCGCGGCGATGGTGTGCCACAGAACAAAGTTGCCGGGGTGGCATTGCTCTTGGTATCTGCGACCATGGATCAGTCGCCCGGAAATCTTGCCCGGCAGAACATTACGAGTACCCGCGGCCTGACGGTTGAAATGATCACCTCCGCCCAGAAACTGTCAGAAGAACTGAGCACCGCGAAGAATCTAAATGTACCGCTCGACCGATACCTGATGGATTCAACGAACAGGATGCCCAAGAAATAGAATTGGCAGCCATGATCAAGAACTCTTGGAAAGTCATTGGTCTCAACATTGGCGAAAGGGCACCATGAAAGTCGTGTCTGGCTCGTTTGTGTGCGTTTCGAAAACAGTCAAAAAGTTTTAGCCCGAAGCGGTAGATTTGATGTATTTAATGCCACTTGTTCACAGTGTCGCATCCAGCGTGAAGGCGTCGTGGCAAAATCTCGTTGCGACCGACTTGTTGTTCAAGCTCTTCGCGTTTGTCGTGTTGACGCCGCTGTTTGCCGCATTTTGGCATGCGCTGTTGATGTTTGGTGGATCAAGCGTGCTGTCGGATGCAGACATTGCCAAGTTCTTCGTGGGTCCGTTCGGTTGGTTTTGCGGAATCACTCTCGGTGCTGCCTGGTTGGCGATCATCGCGATCGAGCAGGCATCGCTGCTTTGCATCCTGAGGGCCAAGTCTTTGGGTCGAGAAAAGGACGCGACGTCCGCGATTCATTTTGCGGGTACGCACGCCGTCAGCGTCTTCACCGTCGCGGCGCGATTAATCGGATGGACTTTCGTGGCGGTGTTGCCGTTCTTGCTGATTGCCGGCGCGGTCTATTATTCGCTGCTACGTGAATATGATATCAATTACTACCTGAATGAACGGCCGTCAGAATTCAAGGTCGCCGTCGCGGTCGGAGCGGCATTGGTCGCCGCCCTGGCCTGCATTCTGCTGCGGCTCTATTCCGGTTGGTTCTTGGCTTTGCCGTTGGTTTTGTTCGACCAAGTTCGAGCTAGTGATGCGTTGCGGGCGAGTCGAGACTTGATCGCGGGCAATCGCCGCAAGGTTTTGGTCTGGCTGATCGCTTGGTTGGCTTTTGTGGTCGTATCCAACATGCTGGTGACCGCAGTGATCGGCGGTCTTGGCCGACTGTTGATCCCAGCGGGCGTCGGATCGCTCGTTGCCTTGGCAACGCGAGTTGGTCTGCTGGTGCTGTTGCTGGCGGCTAGCAGCCTGATTGTCAATCTGTTTGCTACGATCTTGCTTGCTGGTGTGAACTTTCACGCGTACCGCGAGCTCAACCCAAATGCCAATCGCGCGATTGCTAGTCGGCTGGACGAAGACGAGTCGCAGCGAGGCTGGAACCTGAAACTTCTCACTCGCTCACGATTGATCACCGGCGGCATTGTCTTGGGACTTTGCGCTGCGTTATTCGGATTTTGGTCGCTCAGTTCATTGAGCCTGACGGACGAAGTGCAAATCATGGCTCACCGCGGAGCGTCCGTCGCAGCGCCCGAGAACACGATGGCGGCTTTTCGACAGGCGATTGCCGACGGAGCAGACTGGATTGAGATCGATGTTCAGGAAACCGCCGACGGCGAGGTGGTCGTGGCTCATGACAGCGACTTCATGAAGCTGTCACGAAATCCACTAAAGATCTGGGACGCCACGATGGATGATTTAGCAAACATCGACATCGGCAGCTGGGTTGATCCAAAGTACTCCGGCGAGCGTGTGCCGACGCTGAAAGATGTTCTGCGTTTGTGCAAAGACAAGGTCGGTATCAATATCGAATTGAAGTACTACGGTCACGATCAACAGCTTGAGCAACGAGTGATCGACATCGTGGAATCGGAGCAAATGGCCGACCAAGTCATGGTCATGTCTTTAAAACCGGCAGGCGTCGCAAAGGTTAAGGCACTGCGACCGAATTGGCGGTGCGGATTATTGTTGTCGCTCTATGTCGGCAAGTTGAAAGATATCGAAGCGGACTTCTTGGCAGTGAACTCCAAGTTTGCGACTCGCAACTTCGTTCGTCGTGCCCACAAATTGAACAAGGAAGTCTTCGTTTGGACCGTCAACGATGCGGCAACGATGTCACAAGTACTCAACCGAAAGGTTGACGGTATCCTGACCGATCGTCCCGAACTTGTTAAGCAAGTCCTTAAGGACAGAGCCGAGATGAGCAGCGTGGAACGATTACTGGCGGAAATCGCGGTCTTGTTCAATCAACCCGCCACGGCAACGGAACCATGAGCCTGCAGCAAGTGAAATCTTCCGAAGCCAGCGTTCCGGGTGCTCCCATCGGACGTGCAGCTGCAATGCATCAATCAAGCGTGTGACTAAGACGGAAACTGATTTCTGCCTGGACACAACTCTCGCCAAGCCTCAAATAACTGGTCGCCTTGGACGCCCCAGGAACAAGCGGTCCAATTCGACTCTGACTAATTGGGATTCGTCGCAGACACGGGTGGTGGCGGCAGTTGCAGAGTCGTCGCGCTGGGGGCTAAGGCGAGTTGATAGTGCTGGAGCAGTCCGTGTACGGAGCGAAATTCGGGGCGTCCAGCAAGTTGCTGGAATCGCGGGTCGGTTGCGACCGAATCGTAACGTGTGACTGTCTCGCCAACGAAAGCCGCGTTCGGATGGCCACCGTTTTGCGGAGTGAACGGCAGCGCGAAATAGCTGCTCCATTGCGGATCCAGTAGGTCGAAAAGTTCGGCGCGATCTGCAGCAATTGGTTTCGAATCACATCCGCTTCGTTTGATCCGTACTGTTCCGCAAGCGCGGGTTGGCCTTGAGTGACCGCACTGCCAGGCGTCCCGTTCAACTCAACGAGAGGTGCATTGACGACTGCATTACCCGCTTGTTCGGCAATCGTTTGCGTCAGCTGCAGTGCCATTGGCGGAATCACCACCGGCTGATTTGGCCCGGGGCTGCGGTAATATTCGCCGGTGGACAATTGGTCGATTCGGATCACGGAACCGTCGATCGAAACGCCTGCAAACAGTCCGCGGCTTCTTGAATAGGTGTAAATCTCCGCTCTCAATTGGCCGTCCGTCGCCGCGGCAGTTCCTCTGCCCACCGGCCCGGCTGCGGCTGCGGCATCACCACCGATGGTCAGCTTTCCGGAAAGGAGCCCTTGAACACTTTGGGCGGTCTTGAACACCAGGACGATGTCGGACGACTGCACGCCGACCTGCCACCCGATGTTCCCGCCCGTCAGAGTTATGAATACCGGGGCATGCCAAGTGCCGTCGGGATCACGGACGAATAGGATTCCCTTTCCATGACGGGCGCCCACAATGAACCCACCCTTGATCACATTTGGGACAATCGCCACGCCGTAACAATCTGCTAGCATCGCAGCGGGAATCCGATTGAGCGGCGAAGTCAATGCCTCCGAGAGGACGACACTGGCGGATTGAACCGTTTGATCTTGGATCGTTTGCCCCGAAGCCTCAGGCGTACCAATCGCCAAACAAACAATCAACGCACACGGATAACGCAATTCCCAACGTCTCATAACGCAAATTCCTTTTAGACCTAGCGGGCTGAACAGCCCCAATTACTCGAAGCAGATGATAGACCATCAGGGTCCGTCAGCAGAACAGCGAAAATGACAGTACTGAAACCCGCAATCTTGACTCGTGATACGGATGTTTGCCGCAACCAAAAAATCTGTCGCTCGCCACAAGGGTTTTCACCGGTCATTGTCACCCCAGCTTGACTCAGTATTCTGTTAGCATTCTGTTGGTATAGCCCGCAATTTGGCCGTAAATCGCTCCCTGCAGTCCGACCTGAAAGTAACCGATGATGGACAAGTCCCCCACAAAATTTTTCATGCGACTCTTCCTGGTTTCCGCGGTTGCGGTGACGTCGGTCGTCAACGGCGCCGATCCGTTGCCGTCATGGAATGACGGAACGACGAAGCAGGCAATCATGCGTTTTGTAGCAAAAGTTACTAGCGAGGACTCGGCCGATTTCGTTCCACCAAGTGAACGCATCGCCGTGTTTGACAATGATGGCACGCTGTGGCCCGAAGCCCCCGTCCCCTTTCAAGTCGCTTTTGCGTTTGACGAAATCAAACGACGCACACCACAGGAACCTAAACTTGCAGCGGATCCAATGGTGCAAGCTTTACTTCAGGGCGACATTGGGAAATTGCTTGAAGGCAAGCACCATGACGGCCTTTTGAGAATTCTAGGTTTGACGCATGCAGGCATGACCACGGATGAGTTTGACAAAAGCGTCAACGATTGGATGGCGTCAGCGAAGCATCCTCGTTTTGAGAAACCGTATACGAAGCTGACCTATCGGCCGATGCAGGAACTGCTTTCCTACTTGAGAGCCAACGGTTTCAAGACGTTCATTGTTTCGGGGGGTGGTGCCGATTTCATGCGGGTTTGGTCCGAGCAAGTTTATGACATCCCACCGGAGAACGTCGTTGGATCAACGGGGCAAGTCAAATACGAACTTCGCGACGGAAAACCAGTCCTGGTCAAAACGCTCGACCATCTTTTCGTCGATGACAAAGAAGGCAAGCCTGTCGGGATTCACCACTTTATCGGTCGCCGTCCGATTGCCTGCTTCGGCAACAGCGACGGGGACCAGGCAATGTTGGAGTACACAACGATCGACAACCCGCGGGCTAGTTTCGGATTGATCGTTCATCACACGGACGAAACTCGTGAATATGCTTACGACACCAATCCCAAGAGTTCCGGCAAGTTAACGACGGCCTTGGAAAAAGCGACGGAGCGAGGATGGACCGTTGTTGACATGGCGGTTGATTGGAAAACGCTATGGAGCGAATCAGGAAATGAACGATTCAACCGGCGCGGCAGAGCAACTATTCGGAAAGTGGTTAGCCGAGGACATCGAGGGCGCGGTGTGATCGACCGTGCACAAAGCACAATCGAAATTGGCGGCGATGGTTCCGTCAGTGGCAATACCGCGGTCAACCGATACCAAGGTCAAGCCAAAATCGAGGGCCACAGCATTAGCTTTGGTCCCTTGGCGATGACCAGGCGTGCTGGTCCACCGGCACTGATGGATCAGGAATCCAAATTTACCAACGCACTGGAGCGAGTTGCCGGTTTTCGAATCGCGAAGACGGGACTGCTATATCTGGTCGATCGCGGACGGCAACGGCCTGTTTCTGCGATGTTCGACGAATTGAGAACTAGACACTGTCCGTTGGTCTCGATGAATTGCACCGTCACAAGGTGTGTCGGGCAGACGACAACCAGGACGAGGATTCACTCGAATGCCAACTCTGTGATGGAGAGAGTGACAATGGAATACCAATTTGAATCGATCGGACCGGCACTTCGAATCGTCGTGCTGGTCTTTATGATCCTCTTTGCGTTAGCCCTGCTTGCATTCATCGTGGTGCTCGCTGCGCTGCCGGGCAAAATCGCCAAAGCTCGCAATCATCCGCAAACGCCAAGCGGTGAACGTGTGCGGATGGGTCGGTCTGCCGACCGGAATCTTGTGGGCCGTCGCGATGGTGTGGGCGTTTTGGATCGATGACGCCTCCTTGCAGCCATCGCAGGATTGGAACGACAACTTGTCGAGACAACTGGATCGAGCTCGAACAGATCGCTTGCAGCGATTGAAGCCAAGAACTAACAGGAACACGAACAATGATTCCCGCGATTTTGAGCTGCATTTTCGTGATCTATCTCTATCAGACGCTCAATCATGCCGACAATGCGACGGATCCTGTCTCCAACCCCAATCAACCCTCTCCCGTGACCGCCGAATCGCTATCGGTCTCGTATGGACCAAATTCAAGCACGACTAGACAGACTTGCCAAAGGATCCGAATCATGAGCTGGCTTCTAGGTGCCGCTTACTGCGGAATCTTTGTGGTTGGTGTTCGCGAAATTGAAGTTGATTCGGCTTTCCCTTGCCCATCGCAATCCTTGCGGCATCGGTCGGGCCGTCAATGATTATCGCCTTGTTGTTCTGTGCCCAATACTTTCACCCGTTCACCAACAAGGTGATCGCTTTTGAACAGGTCGTTCCGATCGCTGCCGGCGTGAACCAGCGTGGACGCGTGATCGAAGTGGCCGTCAAGCCAAACACGCCACTGAAAGCGGGCGATGTCCTGTTTCGTGTCGATCCGACGCCGTATGAGAACTCGATCCGTCAACTGTCGGCGGCGTTGGAACAGGTTCAGCAGAGCAAGAAACTGGCAGAAGCATCCGTGGAATTGGCCGAGGCGAGTTTGACGAGAGCTATATCCAGCCTTGAGTTCGCAACGAAAACACGAGATCGGGAACAGAATTGATGGACAAGGACGCCGGCAGTCAGCAGAGTCTGGACAATGCGATCAACGCTTTCAATCAAGCTAGCGCCGCGGTGACGCAGGCCAACACGAATCTGTCGCAGGCACAAATCTCGGTCAGTTCGGCAACGGCCGAAATCGCTCAAACGCAAACGCAACTGGACACAGCGCGATTCGATCTTGAGCAGACCACTGTCATCGCACCAAGTGACGGCTACATCGTCAACCTGCAGCTTCGCGAGGGGATGATGGTGGGCGCGCGTCAGCGGTCCGGTACTGAGTTTTGTCCTGGAAAACACCGGAGATAATCGAGGAGTCGTTGTCGCTGCATTCAATCAGAAAAACTATCTGCGAATCAAGTCGGGGCAATACGCGGAAGTCGCGCTCCACAATTATCCCGGCGAAATTTTCACAGGTCGGGTTCTCAATACGATCGATGTTTCTGGGGCAGGCCAGTTGACGGCGTCAGGCGTTTTGCCAACGACACTCTCTACTGATAAAGCATCCGATTTTGCAGTGCGAATCAAACTCGATGACGCCGACACGGTTCGACTGCCCGGTGGTACCCGAGCGATCGCTGCGGTTTATACCGAAGACATCCAGATCGCCGGCATACCGGTTATGTTTCTTATCCGCGCCCAAAGTTGGTTGCGTTACCTAATGTAAACCGGATCGGATATTGCCACCTCGCGGGAAATTATCCGCACAAGAATCTTTAGACTTTTCTTTACTCCTCTATCAAGGAATAACATCATGAATTCGAGTTTTGTAAGGGCAACAACTTTGATCGCGATGTCATGCGTGATCACGGCCGTAACGAGCGAGCGTGTGCAAGCAAAGCCGCCCAATATCGTCATCATCTGGGGTGACGACGTCGGGCGTGCGAACATTAGCGCCTACACGCACGGCGTGATGGGATATCAAACCCCGAACATTGATCGTGTCGCACGCGAGGGGATGATGTTCACCGACTACTATGCCGAACAGAGCTGCACCGCGGGACGCGCGTCCTTCATCATGGGACAACATGGCATGCGCACGGGTCTGACCAAAGTAGGTTTGCCCGGTGCACCACTTGGTATGCAAATCGAAGACCCGACGATCGCTGGGTTGCTGAAAAATCACGGCTACGCGACGGGACAGTTCGGCAAGAATCACCTGGGCGATCGCGATGAAATGCTGCCGACGAACCATGGGTTTGATGAATTCTATGGCAACCTCTATCACCTGAATGCGGAAGAAGAACCTGAACTGCGAGACTATCCCAAAGATCCCGAGTTCCGCAAAAAGTATGGCCCTCGAGGTGTATTGCATTCCTTCTCCGATGGGAGAATTCAAGACACTGGCCCGCTGACTCGCAAACGGATGGAAACGATCGACGACGATGTGGCTGAGCGTGCAGCTGACTTCATGGAGCGTCAAACGAAGGCGGAGAAACCGTTTTTTGTCTGGGTCAACTTTACGCATATGCACTTTCGAACTCACGTCAAACCGGAAAGCCTTGGACAATCCGGACGCTGGATGAGTGAGTACGCCGATGCCATGATCGATCATGACAAGAATGTGGGCACCGTGCTGGATAAGATTGACGAGCTGGGTATTGGTGACGACACGTTCGTGATGTATAGCACCGACAACGGCCCACACATGAATAGCTGGCCCGATGCCGCAAACACACCTTTCCGCAGCGAAAAGAACTCTAACTGGGAAGGGGCCTACCGCGTTCCTGCGATGGTTCGATACCCGGGCAAGATCAAGCCGGGGACAATTTCAAACGAAATCATCTCGCACCTAGACTGGCTCCCAACAATCTTGGCGATGGCCGGTGAGCCGGATATCAACGAAAAACTGTTGAAAGGACACAAAGCGATCGGGCGCGACTACAAGGTCCACTTGGACGGATACAATTTGCTTCCTTACTTGACTGGGAACGAAGAGAAAGGGCCACGCGAATCGTTTATCTATTGTAACGACGACCAGCAACTAACCGGTTTACGATATGACAATTGGAAGCTCGTATTCTTAGAGCAACGCGTCCCTGGCACGCTTCAAATTTGGTCCGAACCATTCACCTCGTTACGGTTGCCAAAGATTTTCAACTTACGAACGGATCCCTACGAGCGCGCTGACATCACCTCCAACACCTACTACGACTGGCTGTTGGATCACGCATTTCTGCTGGTTCCGGCCCAAGACTATGTCGGGCAGTTCTTGACGACGTTCAAGCAGTATCCGCCGCGCCAAAAAGCCGCCAGTTTCAATCTTGATGAAGTCATGAAAAAACTTCAGGAAAGCGGCGGGAGCAAATCGCGCTCGGACGTGTCGCTTGGAAGGCGGCAACAAAATTCGATTTGAGCCGCACTGATTTCCGATCAGTGCGGCTCAAAGTTTTTCGAACTCTATCAAACCGCAGACAATCGAAATGTAACGAACCTACCAGCTACTATTCATTCCCGTTTCCGATGATGCCTTGGAGTCGAGTGTCGAGTTGGCCACCCAACGCACCACCGATGGAGCGAAGCGGATTCTGGATTTTGTCGCGGATCTGGTCGGCCTCGGTTTCGATCTTTTCAACGATCGCTTTCGCTTCGACTTTGATCTCCTCGACTTCACCCTTGATCCGCTGAGCCTCGTTGCCGAGTTGCCAAACGACAAGGACAAGGATGATCAGCGAAATGCCCATGTAGGTTGCAATGCCGACGAGGCACCACTTGATCACTTCGATTGATTGAGCCAACCGCGCGATGCCCTCCCTCGTTTCCTCGCGGCGACGGCGGACACGGCGACGTTGTTTTCGGCGTTCCTGTTCAATCCGAGTTTCCTCTCGTTCCAATAGCAGACTCACTGCGGCAGTCAGTTCTTTGGTTGTCATCGGTTTGTCGTCGTGATCCATGATGTGGCTCGTGATATACGATGTAAGTTGGGGCATGACGGACGGTCCCAAACGCAGGGGAAGAAACAGACGCTGCGGAAGAAACAGGGGCTGCCGAAGAAGGACGGCCAATACTCAAAATCAGTCTAGTTACCGGAACGAAGCTTTGAAGTCAGATTCAGATTGTCATTTTTGGCAATCCAAATCTGACTCTTTCTCTACGCTAAGCTTTGCTGGAAATGCTTTGCACCGCGTTCATAGACCGGTGTACGCGATTTCCGTCGTCTACCAGATTCGATAGACACTGGGATCACGATCGTAGGCGCGGCGTAGCGGCGTATCAGGTTCCGCAGCAAATTGAAGTCGATAGATAAACGCAATGCCCAAGCCTGCCACAAACCCACCCAGGTGCGCCATGTAGGCGACGCCACCCAACTGACTACCCGACAGCGATCCGTATCCCCCGACCAATTGAAGTACGATCCAGAAGACAATCACAATCACCGCCGGCACCGAGATGATGCTGACAAAGAAGATCACGTACACACGGTTGCGGGGAAAAAGGATCAAATAGGCGCAAGGACACCCGAAATCGCTCCCGACGCCCCGATCATAGGTGTAAGACTGCCCGGTGAAACAGCGATCTGCCAGACTTGCCGCCAGTCCTGACACCAAATAAAAGATCAGAAACTTGAGGTGGCCGAATCGATGCTCGACGTTATCACCAAAAATCCACAAGTACAACATGTTGCCCAACAGGTGAGCCCAGCCGCCATGCAAAAACATGGACGTCAGCAACGTCAGGTAGATCGGCGATGGTCCAGGCTGATGCGGGATCTCGACAGCTTCATTCTCGTTAATCGGCAGCAGGATCGATTCCGCAATGTCTTGACCGCTCGTAAGTTCAGCGGCCACTGCGCCAAATCGATAAGTAAAAGCAGGGTCACCCAATTGAACCAGGAAGATTGCGATGTTGGCCGCGATTAAAACCCCGGTCACATAAGCTGGCTTGACCAGTTTTTTGTCATCGTCAGAGATCGGCAGGATCATGGTACCTATTTCAAACCAAGCTGGAACGCAGCTGATAACTACGAATGAATGCCCCGTCGTTTAGCAGTATTCCACTGGTGTTCCGACGTTGTCGCAAAGCAGAATATCGACAAGCCGCGACGAAACTTCAACGAACGAGCTAACGATGGAAAAGATCGACGCATGTACTTAGATGATTGTAAAAGGCTTGATTGTTCTTCGACTAGCTGACGAGAGGCAATCACCTTGCCGGAATTAGCAGAAACACGAAGAGTGGCCCATTCAACCTATTTTTAGAGCTGGAGGCCAAAAAAGGGAGGCGATCATCGCGGCTACGTGGCTCCCGTCTGATTCGCTTTGGACGATGACATTCTTCAGATGCTCCAAGTATCGGTCCGCTTCCGTTGATCAATTGGCCATTCATCCAGACGCGTGACGTCCCATGAGCACTGCAAAAAATCGGAGAACCCTTAGTTCGAACCGCTTTGCAAATCCCTTATGATGAAGAACACGAACTCGACGGCGATTTTTTGGGCATTGAGTTTTCTGAATATTTTCAGGTCACAATCGATCTCATCAACGAACCTTGGGAATTGACAATGGCTTTTAGCAACGAAGACACTGTTGAGGCGATACCGACAGGCGGGACCACACAGCCCGTTGTTGCCCAGTCTTTCCACGAAGCCGGGCTTGAAATTGCTGCACTGACCCACCGAGGCAACGTTCGCAGTACCAACGAAGATCAGTTCTCCGTTGTGCGGCGGACGCGAGATGCAGTCGTTTTGGCAAGCAGTATCCCCGATATCGACGCCTCGATTGATCAGCAACATTCCTGGCTGCTGGCCGTCGCCGACGGGGTCGGTGGCCATGTTTCCGGAGAGGTCGCCAGCGCAACCGCGCTCAGTACGATTTTGAATGTTGCCAACGAGCTGAGCAGCTGGGTGATGCGGCCCAGCGAGGATATGCGGGAAAACATCGATGAGCGTGCTGAAGTTTATGCCAGTGCGATTCAACAAGCATTGCAGACTCGGGCAGAGGCCAATCGTGCGCTCGCGGGAATGGCGACGACGTTAACCACGGTTTACGTTTTCGGCTCCAGTGCAGTGGTTGTTAACCTCGGTGACTCGCGGTGTTACTTGGTTCGCTCAGGCGAAATTCACCAGATCACGAATGATCACACACTGGGTCGCGAGCTCGAAGAAAAAGGCCTGCCGTCGAAGATGGTTCAATCGTATCAAAACGTCTTGACGCGTTGCTTCAATACCGCAGGTGACACGGTCAACATGGATGTGTTTCGATTTAGTTTGGAACAGAATGACCAACTCTTGCTATGCACCGACGGATTGACCGACATGGTCAATGACCAAGCGATACTGCGGCTGATTACGGCCGATTCCTCAGTCAAGAACGCTAGCGAACGGCTGGTCAAAATGGCTTTGAAAAACGGCGGTCGAGACAACGTCACGGTTGTCTTGGCGGAGGTGAAATAGTTGCCGATTTCCAATCACGAACAGGCATTTAGGATTGGGATTTGATCTCCTCGTGCCCGCGACACCAAGTTCATTCAAATAGGTCTGCGACAGATTCATGCTTCCGCAGCTGTAGACTTGCTACACCAAATCTCGAGCCAGGCGACCCGACATTCATGAATCACGCTGCTTGCGCAAGCCTTGGTCTCGCCAGCCAATCGAAACTGGGCGACCGATTTGGCCTGGAGTTTCAAAGTCGGCTGTGCCGAGAGTTGTGGAAATCAGGTCTGGTTAGCGAGAAAAATACAATGCACAATGATCTTTCGCGATGGGATCAGCGGCGCGGTTAACAAAGTCAGCGATGGGTCTGCTCTAATCCTATTTCTAACAAGTCCCAACGCAACACGCGAATGCAACGCTACTGCCGTCAGTAGGTCGATGCGATTACCCGGACTTCAAAATGCTAGGCCTCAAAACAGAACGAGAGAACAACGATGATTGACTACGAGACTTACAAAGCTGGTGAAAACGATGAAGTCCTTGTGATGGAAGTCGGCGGTCGACTTGACACCATGTCATCAGACTACCTGCTGGATTGCGTGAAGGCCCAGACCGAGCGCGGCGTACGCAAAATCATTTTGGACTGTTCGAATCTTGACTATGTTTCGAGTATGGGGCTGGCGGCATTGATTCGCGCCAATTCACGGATGAAAGAACTGGGCGGATCAGTCTCGTTGGTTCAAGTGCCGGGGCTGGTTGCCGACGTGGTACGCATCGCACACCTTGATAGGCTCTTCAATATCTACCCGACCGTCGAAGCTGCCCTTGCGAAATGAATTCGAAAGGACCATGTCAGCGCCACTGAAGGCGGACGTTGCACCCGGCCCAACGGAATGGCCTGACGAAGCAGATCATGACCGGCTAGTTCACAGACTTGGTCAAGACTCGCATCGATGTCGCCAGCCAAGCCGAATTTGCTGAGCTGATTGCGCCGCGTTACCTCGGTGCCTTGCTAAATTACCCAGCCACGCAACATCGCCGCTCCTACAATTTGGGCTCAGGCCATGGAGCAGATCAACGTCCAGAAGTGGCGATTCACAATACAGGTCATCCCAGCACCTGTCGTCTCAGATGTACCAGCTTTGACAACGCATGGTCGCTGACGTCCACACTTTAGCCGCATTGCCTCTGCAAGACAGGTGTGGTCGACTGACTGTTCAAATTCCTGATCTTACGCAGGTTACGAATCGATCTTGACCTTTGCACAAAGTCGCCGGCAAACTTGGTATCGGAACCGAGACCTTGAACGAGATCGTCCAGGTGACCATGCTGTTAGCAGTCAGTCCGAAACGAACTAGGCCGGAACTGGCCGGCGAATCGAGAGCATCATCCTCTGTCTTGCGGAATCATGAAGCCCATGGTCATTGACAAATTTGACATCATGGCATTTGTCGTGCTGGGGACCTTCGTGATTGTCGGTTTGGTGGTGATCGTCACGTTGGGCTCTTTGCCGGGCCGGATCGCCGCCAAACGGGGTCACCCACAGGCGAAGGCCATCAATGCGGCTTCGTGGGTTAGTCTAGCAACGCTGGGCGACTTTGTGGCCGATCGCATTTGTGTGGGCGTTTCTGCAGCCGCCGGGCGGCGGGTCTTCGAATGAAGCACAGCAACGAGCTAAGGAAGAACCGGCACCATGATCGCGTTCATGACATTGATCTATACGGCCGTTGTCTGCACGATCTTCCTGGTCTTCAAAGTCAAACCGCGCCCCTATCCGATTGCGATCACAGCATTGGTCGGTGTGTTGATGATCGGCGGCGGTAGTCATCCTATGGCTTCCATCGGCCCCCATTTCAAGCAAGGCTGTCGTTACTCGCTACGTTGTGCAACTGGTCCCCTGGGTCAAAGGACAGGTCTCCAGCATCCCTGCCAAACCGAATGTGCCGATCAAACAGGGCGAAGTGTTGTACGAAATTGATCCAGCACCCTATCAATACGCCCTCGAGTTGGCTCAGGCACAATTGCAGGCGGGCCAGAGCAATGTGCAACAACTCAAAGCAGCAGTCGAAGTTGCCGAGGCGGGAATCAAGAGGTCCGAAGCGGATGTTGCCCAAGCCAAGGCTAGCCTGAACGTGGCGGTGGGGATCGACAAATTGAATCCGGCGGCGATTGCAAAACTAAAGCTCGAAGAAGCCAACAACAACTACGCCGCGGCTCAGGCTGGACTGGGGCAAGCGACAGCCGCCCTAGGACAAGCTCGCGCCGCCGTCCTAGCGGCCAGTGACGGTGTACGCGGCTTTCAATCGCAAGTGCAAATCGCCGAGTTCAATCTGCAGCAGTGCACGGTGCGAGCACCGGCCGACGGTTTCGTGACCGACTGGCAGATTCGAGAAGGGACCTACGTCACGTCCATGCCGTTTGCAGCCGCAGGCTCCTTTGTAGACACGTCGGAAACAAGGATCGTTGCTCCCTATCCTTCCAACTTTTTGACGCACGTCAAACCGGGGCAAGCAGCCGAATTGGTTTTCGAAAGTCGGCCAGGTTATCTCTATCATGGTAAAGTCAGAGCGGTGATTCAGGCGACCGGAGAAGGCCAGTACGAGACAAGTGGCACGCTACCCTCGGCCGCGTCGATCGGCTCACCGGGCTACCTGGCCGTCCTGATTGATTTGGACGATTCCGCCGTCGCCAACGAATTGGCAATGGGAACGGCTGGGGCAGTGGCGATTTATACGGACCACGGTAAGCCCTTCGCGATGATCACCAAAGTAACCATTCGTATGCAGAAGTGGCTTTACTTTCTGCCCTAAGCTCTGTCACGTTGTTCGATTGGCTACGGAACAGTGGCTAGTGCGTCAGGCCCTGTGCGTCAGGCCCTGTGCGTTAGGCCCTGTGCGTCAGGCCCTGTGCGTTAGCGTTGCGGCAGCCAGGACAAACAGCGGTCGAGCCAGGGCAATGAACCGCCGTGCTGATCGTCGCATCCTCCATTGTCGCAGCATCCTTCGTTGCAGGGTGCAAAGAGTTTTTGCGGCGAACACAATCCGTGTCGGCAAACATCATCCCCCGGGCAACATCCCGACTGCGGGCATCGCAGTCGTGGCAGAGGCTTGGGGCAGTACTGGGGTGCGCACAACAGTAGTGGCGGCAGTCCGGTCAACGGTTCTGCCAGCGTAGCCGCCTCGGTAGACGGATTAGCGGCCTGCGCGAGTCCGCTGGAGAGCGCCATCGACGAAGCGATCAGTATCCATAACGTAATGCGAGCGGCGAGTAATGCCGGTCTTGTAGGTTCAAGAATTTGATTCATGGCTGTCTCGATTAAGTTTCCTGTGGCGCTACTGTTGGGGGCAAAGGAAGTTCGTCTTCGATCAATCCGGGCTCGGCCATCAGGGCTTCCACTGCGGCCGGTCCAAACGCCGGGGCACCAGCTTGTAGACGAACCTGCCACCCTCCACCCAGCGATCGGTAGATCCGGATCAAATTTTGCGCGATTGCCGCTTGACTGGTCGCCAGATCGTTTTGCTGGACGGTCAATGTTGTCTGGACGACGAATACACGATTGAAGTTGGCAGCCCCCGCCTCGGCCTGAATCAACAACAATTTGTCTAGCTCAACGACGTCACGGACCGCTTGCTGCAACTTGTCGTACTGTTGTTGTGATTTTAGAAACCCAACGATTGAGTCCTCCGTTTCGCGTTGCGCCTTTGAGCACGGTGTTTTGGTATTCGTAGATGGCTTGCTGGAACTTTGCGTCTTGCAATCGCACAGAGTTTCGGATCCGTCCGTAGTTGAAGATGTTCCAAGAAAAACCAGGTCCGATCGATCCGGCGAAGCTGCCGGGTGAAAAGACGTCGCCGAACGAATCGGCTTGCCAGGCCAGCAGGCCGTTGATGCCCAGGGCTGGATACAAATCGGCTTCGGCAACGCCGATTTGCGGCAGATTGGGCTGCCACCAGTCGTTCCGCTTCGCGAACATCGGGGCGACGGCGAAGCAATTCCGCGGGAGACACCGACGGCAACCTCCGCCGGCACGGTGGGTATTGGTCCGCTGCCCAATTCGGCGATCAAATCACGCGGCGGCTCTCCGAGCAAAATGCACAGCGCATTGTTTGCTTGTCGCAGCGCGGCTTCGAGTACCGGGATCAGCGACTCCGTCTGATTCACATTGTTGCGTAGTTGTAACACGTCGGCTTCATCGGCGGCGCCGGCTTCGAATTGAGCATCGGCGATCGCCAGCGATTCCTGCTGGAGTCGGGCGTTCTCGCGGAGCAAGCGGAGTTGTTCCTGCAGCGTACGGATTTCGACGTAGGTTGCGGCCACGTCAGAAACCAGCAGGACGAGGACATTGTCGTAGCCTTCAATCGTTGCATCCAGCGCCGCGTCGGCCGATTCCAATGAACGACGAAACCGGCCCCAAAAATCGAGCTCCCACGAAAGATTGAATCCGGTGTCCCATTGGCTGAAATTCTTGATCGGTGCCGAGTTGGCGATATTGCTGCTAACTTGAACTCGATCGTAAGAACCAAAGGCTTGTTGGATTTGCGGAAACAGATTGCCAGCGGCGATTCCACGGACGGCTTGGGCCTGCAAGATGCGAGTCCCGGCGGTACGGAGCGTCAAGTTTTGCTCCGAAGCGGTCCAGACCAATTGGTTCAGTTGTGGATCATCAAACACCTGCCACCAGCTGGCATCATTGGGCTGCATAGTCAGCAGTCGCGGGTCGGATCCATAGTCAATCCATTCTTGCTCGACCAACGCTACGGGTCGATTGTAGTTCGGTCCCACTTTGAATCCGTTATCCATCCACTGATGCAGCGACGTCGTGCAACCCAATGAGGCCAGCATTCCGATCACGCAGAAGATCCCAAGTGCGCAGCGTTGTCAACACCGATCCCCACTGCTTGCAGGGCGCACCGACTTTCGTTCAAGTCGCATCAACTTCATTCGGGCATCCTTGCCATGGAGAACGGACTAACTCTTTCATCGACGACTGAATGAATTGGCTAGACCAGATCGCCGTGATTTGGCCTATTCCAAAATACCCGCTCAGTCGGCAGAATCGGCCGGATCACCATGAGCGGTCCAAGCGTGGTCGCCCGTCTACCGCGCTCCGATTTGCGATGATGACTATTTCTCCGTTTGTGAGCCCGACATGGACGTGAGCTCCGATCATTCAATGCAGCGTGTCCCATGTGCGAATAAGTGGACAACACCAGGAACGAACGGTTCAACACATTGCCTGGTAGCTGACGGTTGTCGCCACAGTATTCTTGCCACTGAGCTTGTGAACTGGTTAACTGGCCTACTGGCATTGGATTTCAACCCGATTCCCGGCCAACACACCCTCAGAAATTGGTTATCGTATTCGCAGCCGTGACGCTGATCGGCATAGAATCATCGTTATTTCTGCAATGGTAACCATGGCGGGGGAGGAACGGCGGGGAAAGAACGGCGGGGAACGGTGCAATACATAGTTGCTTTCTGCAAGGTAAAACCATGAGCGAATCTGCTGAACAATCCGTCACGGACGAAGCGACACCCGGAGCTGGCTGGAAAATCCGGCTGAGCGTGTTGTGTGCGATGCTGGTCCTGGCCTTGGCCGGGATGGGATTTACTCAGGCATCGGAATCGGGCTCCTGGGAATTCTGGCTGTTTATCGTTCTGGTTTATGCGGCACTGAGCCTGTGGAGAAGTTCGCAGAGCGCGAAGCAGTCCGGGCAGTCCGTCGGTAAGCGTCTTGTTCGCGAACTCTCGCATTGGGGGATACTGCTGGTTTTTCTATTCGTGCTACTGATGCTTGAACGTCGTGAGATCGTCAATCGCGATTCTGCCTCTTACTTCGCGTTGATGATGTTGGCATTGACCTGTTGTTTAGCGGGGGTTCATGTCGACTGGCTGCTGCTGGTCCTCGGTATTGTGTTAATCATCATGTCGGTGGCGATGGCCATGTTGGAGCAATACTCGGTGGTATTGTGGTTGATCATGATTGTTGTCGCCGGTTTGGGGGCCGCGTTTTTCTACTTCCAATCAAAAAGCGGAGACTCAAAAGTTCAGGCATCCGAATAGACTGTCTATCTTTGCTTGACCGTTTTCTGCGCGATCTCGCGCCGAGACCATTTCATGACCAGCGACACACCAGCTCGCTCACACGAACCGTCCCCATCGCTGGCTCAGCAAACTTGGTGGCACAAGCCGCTGATCTGGGCTACGTTCGTGGCGCTGCTTTACTTGCTGCGCGAATTTTTTCTGATCGGCTTCCTGACGTTCCTGTTTTGCTTCATCGTCCGCAGCGCGGTGGGGGCACTCATGCGTCGAATTTCTCCCGGGCAAGAAAATCACCGGCTCGATTCACTGCTGACACTGACAGTGTTTCTGGGCATCTGCCTGGCCTTCTACGGACTTGGCCGCTTCTTTGTGCCGCCGATGATTCGCCAAGGCAAAAGCCTGGCGACACAGATCAAGAATCTGAGTGCTGCGGACGTTCAGAACGCGTTATTAGCCAACACAGTCGGTAGCTGGAAATTCAAGCAACAGTTCGGACTGCCAACCGACCCCCGATACCAGAAAGCTTTCAGCGAATTTCAAGCGGCAGGTCGCAATGGCGAAGGCTTGTACCAGGAGTTCCCCAAACTTCACTCGCGGCTGGAGGCGGAATTTGAAGCCGATTATGAACAGGCAAACGTGCAGCACTTGCAAATCGGCGGCCTGCAGGGGACGACGGCCAGCGGCAGGCTGGAACAGTGGTTTCTGGAGGTCAAGGCACCGCAACTGTATAACGACAAAAGTGATTACTACCTGTCGCGTTGGGAAGCCGAGCATGCGTCGCCAGAAAAGGCGGACGAGCTAACAAAGCTTAGGCAACAGCCCGATTTTGAATCTCGACGTGACGATCAAATCCGTCAGCGAATCTGGACCGACATCAAATCCGATCCCGTGCTGTTGACGCAACTCAAAGCCGAGTGGGCTCAGTCCGAATCGATCCAGGCCTGGGACAAGTTTCGAACATCAGCTGAATACGAAACTCAATTCAAGAAGTTCTACGAGTCGAAGGTCAAGGACACCGCCAATCAGGTACCGATCGACTATTCCTTTTATCAAACGCTGGCCGCCGCCTATCCGCAGGGGAAGCCAGCTTTTCTCGCTGCTGTCCGTCAGCATGACCAGCAGCAACAAGAATCGCCGGCGCACCAGCAATTTGATTTCGAATCGGTGACCAAGTTGGAACTTGGCCAACAATGGTGGGCCACGAGTCACGCGGCCGATTGGGTTCGTGATCACGCGGCCAGCGATGGCCCCAAATTACTAGAAGGATTGGTCCAGCGGATTGACAAAGGATTCGGCGAATTGCTGAGAATCCCGATCCAAATCTTCACCGCCTTGTTGTTGTCCATTTTCATGCTGATCGAATGGCAGGGCGTGAAAGACGGCATCGCAAATCTTCGCAACACCCGAGTGCGACCCGTCTATGATGAAATCGCCCCGGCGTGATTGCGCTAGGCAAACTGATCGGCAAGTCGTTTCAGGGTCAAGTGATCATTTCATTTTTCAATGCATGTTTCACGCTGTTCGCACTGTGGTTGATCGGTGTCGAGTACAAGTTCATTTTGGCGTTGGTGGTATTCGTCTTTAGTTTCATCCCGGTCCTCGGCGTGATTCTATCGGGTATTCCGCTATGCACGATTGCCATTCTGCAACCGGGCGGTTCGCTGTTGATGGTGTTGCAGGTGGTGGTTGCCATTGCGATCATTCATTTGATCGAAGGGATGATCTTGTCGCCGCGAATCATCGGCAAGATCGGTCATCTGCACCCGGTGCTGGTGATCGCGATCTTATTGGTCGCCGAAAAATTCTTTGGCATGTGGGGTTTGGTCCTGGGCGTGCCGGTGGCGATCTACATCATTCGCGTCGTGATCCTGAACTCGCCGATCCCCGGAATCTACGAACCTGAAACCCCGGCAGAGGTGGCCGTTGACCAGCGATGACCAGCCTCAACTTGGCCAATGAGCGAAATTTTTGGCGAACCTGCTTGATTGGACCACTGTGTGATGGCAATTCGATCGCAAAGAGACCAAGCTATTGGAAGTCCAGCGAAGATGTCGAACGAACATTGCCAATGAGTATGGCCAGCGAACTGCCGCCGATGCCGGAAGACGCTTCGTTCGACTTGGAATCCGCCACATCGCGAGTCCAGCAAACTGTTAAATCCAATCACAGTCAGTAGAGATCAAGTTGCACCGACGCGGTCGGCAAAGTCCTACACACGTCCTCCGACTACCAACCATTGAAAGTAGATCAGTTCAGCCATGACAAGCATGCTTAAAGCCGTCTTTGCCGCCACCATCATTTCAACATCGCTTGTTGGTAGCGTCGCCCGCGCTCAAGTCAGTGAGTTGGTTCAGTACGTACCGGAGACCGCGAACGCCGTCGTCGTTGTTGACGCAACCGCCATGTTCAATAGCCCGATCGCTAAAAGCGAGAAGTGGAGTGATTTTCGACAAAAGCACTTCGAACGCGGGATGACCAGCATCCCGCCCCGGGCCACTTCCCTGATGATCGCGGCCGAATTGGATGTCGATGTGATGCGTGCCAATTGGGAGGTCGCCGTGGCAAAGATGGAGGCAGCCAAACCCATTGCTGACTACGCCAAACAACTAGGCGGATCGGTTGACCAGTTTGGCTCGATCCCAGCAGTGCGATTGCCTGACGATACTTTCGTCCTGGAACTCGCCGACGGTGTGCTAGGTGCGATGGCTCCTGGGAATCGTCAGAAAGTTTCGTACTGGGTCAAACGGTCGAATCGCGCGCTTTCTCCCTATCTGAACCAGGCTATCGGAGATGTGGATATCAAGGCGCAAGTTGTCATGGCGCTCGATTTGACCGGTGCCTTTTCCAGCGAAGATATCGAGCGAGGTATCGACAAATTCGAAGTGGTCCAGAAAAGCAAAGTCAACAAAGCCGACCTAGCGAAATTGCTCTCAAGTATTCAGGGCGTGACGATGGAAATCGCTTTTCGTGACAAATCTTATGCCAGACTATCGCTCGATTTTTCGGAAGACCCAGCGATGTTGTCGGGGATCGCCAAGCCGTTGGTCTTGGAGATGATTGGATCTTATGGTGTGAAGGTGGATGAGGCGGATGACTGGCAGCCCGATGTCAAAGGCAAGCGAGTTTCGCTGACCGGTACGATTACCAACCACGGCCTGTTGCGGGTGTACAGTCTATTTCATTTGCCAAGCGATGCTCTGCACACCAGTATGCACGCGCCGGCGGGGACGAGCTCCAAAGAGTCCACACTGGAGTTGACTCAGAAATACTTTGCCTCGGTACAAATGCTGCTTAAGAATCTGGCGTTCCGAAAGCGAAACATGCAGACGATGGGCCAACTGGCGCAGTATTTCGATAGTTACGGACGCAAAGTGGCGCTCCTGCCCACCCTGAACGTCGACCCGGAGATGCTGCAGTATGGCAGGTACATCAGGACTCAGCTGCAGAACTGCTGTTACGCGCTCAAAGGGATCGGAATTCAGCAGTCTGTTTCCGAAAACAGTGCCGCCAGTTCGGCGAAAATTTACGGCGGGGCGCTGGGCAATATCAGCCAGGATAATTGGCAGAGCGGTTACGGCGCCGCTGGCGGAAACTATGGAAGACGGGTCGAGACCAACGCGGCGTATGGCGTGGCCCGCAAGTTCGGCGTTTCTGGGGCGGTCAAATCAGGGATGCGGCAGGCCCAACAGGCGGTGACGACGGTGCAAATTCAATCGCAAGCCCAGGCTGCCAGTTTCGTTGAGAAAACCGCGGATGATATCGAAACGGCCAACGACCAGATTCGCGATTCGATGACCCAAAAGTACCAAGTCCAATTCTAGCAGAGCCGGCGCCGCGACATTTCCGAAATGTGGTTATCATGCTTCCGCGATAGTCGCGCTAACAAAGCTGGCAGACACGGCGGACAATTGTCGATGTTGCTGTTGCATGACGATCCACAGGAAGAGTCTTAGTCGGTCGGGAGCAGGTACGAACGACCCAACACCGAATTGGAACGTTCACCCAATCGCTCTACGATGAGACGACGCCGCAAGGCTGGATTGTGATCCGCATGCTCAGGAAAAATGAAATCGGATCCTCGGGCTTGAACGCTATCGCCGGCGGGTGCACTGATCGGTTCGCCTGCCGAATCACCACTCTGCCTGTCGTGACCAGCACAACTTACCAACCCACTTACAGGTATCTTCGACGGTGAACTCAGCCCAGAGCGAAACCAAGCTAGGCACTTTTTCAACGCTTTCCATTGGCCTCGGCGGGATGGTGGGAGGCGGTATCTTTGCCGTGACCGGACTGACGATCGAAGTCACCAAGGGTGGTGCACCGATCGCGTTTTTGATCGCTGGGATAGTGGCGCTGCTGACCAGCTATTCCTATCTCAAGTTGACGCTCCGCTATCCGGGCGAGGGAGGGACAGTCGATTTCCTGAATCGCGGTTTCGGTGGCGGCATCGTGACGGGGGCCGCGAACATTCTGCTGTTGCTCAGTTACGTCGTGTTGGTCGCGGTTTATGCATACGCCTTTGGCAGCTACGGTGCCAGTTTCTTTCCGGAAGCGGATCGCGACTTCTGGAGTCACGTGCTGAGCAGTGGTGTGATCGTAGGACTGGTGATCGTCAATATCTTTGCCGCGAATTTGGTAATTCGATCCGAGAATTTTTTCAATGTCGTCAAGATGCTGTTGCTGCTTTCCTTTATCGTGGCCGGTTTTTTGACGCCGATGGAGTGGACGCGGCTGAGCCCCGAAAACTATGTCGCGGCACCGAGCTTGATTGCCGGTGCCATGCTGATTTTTTTGAACTACGAAGGATTCGAGTTGATCGCCAACGCGTCCAAGGATGTTGCCAATCCGAAACGATCGCTGCCGATTGCTTATCTTGGTGGTGTCTTGATGGTGATCGCCATCTACATGCTGATCGTGATCGCGGTGGTCGGGCACGTCAGCTTCGCCGATGTGGCCAAGAACAGCGATACTGCTTTGTCAGTGGCGGCCCAAGATGTGATGGGACGAACTGGGTTTGTCGCGATTGCAATTGCTGCCTTGATGGCAACGAGTTCTGCGATCAACGCAACCTTTTTCAGTACTGGTCGTTTGACGTACATCGTTGCCAAGACCGGCGAATTGCCCAAAGAGCTGGAGCGTTCCTTCCTCGGTCAGCATTTTGAAGGAACGGTGATCTGCGCGGCGTTAGCGCTCGTGGTCGCCAATTTCGTGCCTTTGGAAGCGATCGCGACGATGGGTAGTGCCGGTTTCCTATTGATATTCATGGCGGTCAATGTTGCCAACATACGCCTGGCCCGCGAAACGGGAAGTCTGCCCTGGCTCTCTGGCCTGGCGGCGCTGAGCACGGCAATCGCCCTGATTGTGCTCTGTATCGAGGTTGACGAGAATCCAGCGACCAGAAATCACTTGTGGATCTTAATTGGCATGATCTCCGTGTCGCTTGCGATTGAAATCGTCTATCGCAGCATCACGGGGCGCAATATGCGGCAAGCAAAAGAAACGTCGATCGGTGTTGAAAACGAAGTTGGGTCGACCTAAATTACCGTTCGCTATTCGGCCTGGGTCCTTGCGTTTTGGCTTGCCCAGCCTTGCAACCAGAGGTACGGACCGGAACAACCGGGGAGAGTTCAGGACAGTCAGAGGGGAAGCAAATTCAAACCCCAACTCGCAAACGCTTCCGCTCATTTACAAAACATGGTGACACCGTCACCGCAGCAACTGCAATCACAAAACAACTAGAAACGTCTCCCTTAAGGAATGCTCGCTCCGATGTCCAAGAATAAGAAACGTCCGCACGCCAAGGATCACGATCATCACGACGCCGCGCATCAGGGACAGAAGAGCAAAAAATTGATTCACCACGACTGGCGGTTCTGGACCGCAATTGTATTGATGGTGTTGGGAATGGCCGCTTACGTTTTGTCATTCGATGAGTCCCTACGGCCCGGCGGAGTTGACGAACCTGAAGTGCCGATGGCAGCTGAATAAGCATCCTGAATGCACTGCCGGTCCGTCCGCTTCAGCCGACGGAACCTAGTAGATCGACCCCGCAAAGTCTCCCGCCCAACGAAATCACTGATTGCGACGAAGTTTCTCAGTGTCGTTCCTGCCTTGTTCGGCATAGTCAGGCAGCACGAAAACCCGGACGTGGACAAATCAACAAAGCGGTGTGCCGTCCCTAAAAGCTGGCGAGTTGTAGAGTCTCAAGTATGCTAAGGCTTGGCGATTCATTCCTCTCAATCAGCTTTTCCTGTGTCATCTGAACCAGCCAAGACCGAATCACACTTCGCGCAAACTCTCGATGGCAGTGCGACCGAGTACTCACGGGAGCAGCAAGATATCGCTTTGGCAGCCGCAGCGCTTCGCTCCGGCATCCTGACCGAACGTCAGCTTTCAAAAGCGCTAGGCAGTTGGACGATCCATGGCAGCGTATCACTGGCCGATCACCTTGTTGGCTTGCGATTGCTTGATGAATCGTCGCGTCAACAGCTTGTGGATCAGGCTTCGTCGTACCTGGAAAGCTGCCGCAATTCTGGATCAAACTTTCGTTCACCTAGCGAAAGTGTATTGATCAGCACGCTCGACTCCGTCGATCCTTCGGGAAAAATCGCACAGTTGATGGGAATTCGAGCCGCCGCTGGCAAAGGTGCCGCCGAATCGGCGGATCGTCGTAGCGCGCTACTGGACTACCGTCTGGTACGGAAGATTGGACAGGGCGGTTTGGGACGCGTTTGGTTGGCCTATGACAAAAACCTAAGGCGGCATGTTGCGATCAAGGAAATCTCTGGTCGCGAGAACCCGGCCATACTTGAACGTTTTCGGCGCGAAGCCAAGATCACTGGACAGCTGGAACACCCAGGCATCGTCCCGGTCTATCAACTCGGTGATGACGAACAGACTGGCGAAGCCTTTTATGCAATGCGATTCTTGGGCAAGAGCACCTTGCACGATTCGATCATGGAGTACCACGAGCGCCGCAGCGAGGGAGACGAGAATCCGATGCTAATTCGGCAGCTGCTAACGGATTTCGTTAACGTATGTCAGGCGATCGGCCACGCACATTCGCACAAGGTGATCCATCGTGATCTGAAACCGGAAAACATTGCGATCGACAGTTTTGGTCAGGTAATCGTGATCGATTGGGGGATCGCGAAAGTGATCGATGAGCATTCTTGGAGCGAACCGGCCGCCGAATTTGACGCCAGCGCGATCAGCGGCCAGAGCACCTTGCAAGGGCAGGTACTTGGCACGCCGCTGTACATGGCGCCCGAACAAGCGGCCGGCCGAGTCGATGAACTTGATGAACGCACCGACATCTATGGTTTGGGGGCAATTCTATTTGCGATCCTGACAGGGAGCGCTCCGCATGAGAAAACACGGGCTGACTCCGCAACTCCGAATGGGCGAGACCTGCTCTCCGCAATCACCAGCCGGCCTACCCCAAATGCCCTGGAAGTCGATGGCAGTGTTGACCAGGGCTTGGCGGCGATCTGTGCGAAAGCAATGGCCCGCAAGCAGTACGCGCGCTATCAATCCGCAACGGAATTGGCCGAAGATGTTCAGCGTTGGATGGCGGGAGAGCCGATTTCAGCTTATCAGGAAAAGATCTCGCAACGCCTTACTCGATGGATTCAACATCACTACATTTGGTCGCAAATCATCGCGGCGGTTTCGATCATGGGTGTCGTTGCACTGGTGACCTTGGCGATCGCCTCCAGGCAAAGTCGCGTTGCCGCCAGACAAGTGCTTTTCGACGAAATGCGTGGCTTCGATCGGGAGATCGAAGTTCAGCTTGAATCGACGGCACTTGAGCTGACCAAGGACGCCCGGTTCATGTCGAACCTGCCGCCTATCCAAGGGATCATTGATTCACGTGCAGGATCCAGCGAAAGTGAGGGTGAGGACGTTTGGCGCGGCCGATTGGAAATCATCTACGAAGGGCTGCTACGAGCCAATCCCGACTATCTTTCGATCTCTTACACCGCCGTACAGGACGCTGGTGATACCGACATTGTGCGCGTCGAACGCCACATCAGCGATGCGGGGTTTGTCCGCCGCGTTCCCGCCAGCCGGCTTGGTCCTTTCGACGATAAAGAAGTTCTCCAACAGACGACGGCCCTATCGGCCGGCGACATTCTGCTACTGATTCGCCGACAGACCGGTTCCAACGAGTTCGCGCGAAGGGACGTGCGACTCGTAGCCTCCACACCTGTCTTTGATCAAACAACCGGTGAACTGTTCGGCATCGTTGCCATCGAAACGGATTTGCTGAGCCAGATTGTTCTGTTCTTGGAACGAGTTGAGCAGAACTCGGCAAGCATCTTCATTACCGACGCAACCGGTCAAGTTTGGGTCAGTGATGACCCGGAGATCGGTGTGGACGTCAAGTATCGAGAAGTTGATGTAACAAACTTCATCTCAGGTGCCGCTGATTTTCTGAACAACACCGACCAGCATCGCCGTGTCGTTCAAAGCGAAGGCTGGATCGCGAATCGAATCACGCTAGATCGGGCAAACCCTCAAGCGACGGTCAACGTTCTGCTGGAGTTATGGGAATAGCGGTTCCGAATTGCGATTGCTGATCAACCCCCGAGCGAGTGAAACGAACGCGCATGCCCGGGTCAGCCTTTCGTCTATCCTTGACCGCGACTTTCTGCTCGATCGTGCAACCTGGGCATTGCCCAAAAAGCAACTGGGCGGTCTAAGTCCAAATGGAATTGTCCGACGGTGCCCACCCTGCTCATTGGTCATTGATTGACAAGTTCGATATCACCCGGACGCCAAGTCTTGTTGATCCAAGGTTCCAACGGTCCGTACATGCGCAGGATACAGAACCAGCTCTTGCCAGGAAGGGTAGCAAGCCAGTTTCCCTCTTTGCCTGCGGGTGCTTGCGGGGCGAAATAGACGTCGTACGAGCCGTCAGCGTTCTGCTGCATCCCTTTGGTCAGGCTGCCAACCGTTGGGAACAATTGACTGGTCTGTAGCTGGCAACGGGTCTGGGTATCGTACAGCGTGACTGCCCAGAAGTTGTTCACCGGGACGTTTGGAGGCAAGTGCAACTTGTAGGTCTTCGAACCGTCGAATGGCTGATCGTTGCTATCGAGCATTCCCAATGCGTAATCGGAACCCTGTCCCGCGCGAGTGACCGCCATCGCAGGCGTCACACCACCCGCGTTGTAATAGAACAGCACCCGTGCATCGAGCCCCATTGCGCCAGCCGCTTCGAACGAGGTGTTCTTGTTCGCATAGGCCATCATCCAGTTGCTGTTTGTACCGGGATAGATCTTCACACCGGAGATCCGCGGGTCGTAAGTGATCGAGCGTCCGGCGGCATTGCCAAGCGTTGCCGCTTCGGTCAACAGCTTTTTCAAACGGTCATCGGGATTGAACGGCTTGCCTTTGACGATACCAATGGAAGCCAGGTAGCCGCGTACTTCTGGCCCGATCGCATCAATCGGCTCGGCCTGAACGACGTTGTTCAACATCTCGAAGTATTCCAGTGTGCTCGGAAAGATGGTGCTGAACGATTTGCCGGACATGTTGATGAATTGCGTCGGCGCCGGATTGGCGGCATCTTTCAGCGGATAAACCTTTAGCCCCGACTTGAAGTTATCGACTGCCGCCTGCAGGCCATCCTTGATCGAGCCACGTAGAAACAGGAAGTTTTTGTTAGTCCTGGGCTTCAGCAAGAAATAGCCGTCCGGCACCTCGCCCTGGTAGCCGGGAGGAAGGACCAGGTATTTTCCGCCCTTGCCCTTATCCGGTCCGGTGACACCCATGTTGCCGACAAACCGCTGCCAAGCATCGTCCAAAAAGCCCAGCATGCCTGGCGGAATTTCGATGACCGTCGGGCCATCGTTTGCCAGATCCGTGGGGGCATAGGCATACATCGTGGACGTGTTGGAGGTAATGACCGGCGTCCGGGAATCCATCAACTGTTCCCAGATCGCGATCTTGTTGGGCGCATCGGCGCCTTGCTGGGCCATCCCTAACAGCACGCTGTAGATCGATACGGCGCCGACGTTGTCAAGATAGACCCCCAGAGCACGCGAACGGTCCAGGTAGTCGTAGACCAGATCGTTGGTCTTGCCGATCGGCACGCCATCGAAGAATTCTAACTCTCCGGCGACCGTTTGGACTTTGTCCGATATCGAGGCTGCTTTCGTCTTCAAAACTTCCCGGGCACTGTCAGACTGTGCCGAAGCATTCGTGGCCGCTAGCGTTCCGGTAAGCACTAGAACCGCAATCGTAGTATTTAGGTTTCTCATCGTTGTTCTCCGATTGGTGATTTGTCATGTTGATAGTGTGCGTTTTTGCCAACGAAAGTTCGACGGGCCGCCAAGGTTTGTCGAACCGTGATAAAACATTTCACATCGCAAGTGAATTCGCGGGCGGACTCCCGCGAGCCAGCCTGCAAGTTTCCGTGGCGGAGACGATTTACTTCACCATTCGAAGGGGAGGTGACTTCCACGAGCCATCGAGGGCCGCTTGCTTGGGCCAATAAAGCCTCATGTAGATGGCAAACGGACCCTTTGGCGCAGGCAGCCAGTTGGATTCCAGTTCCTTGCCCGGGGACTCATTCTGGATGTACATCGTCAGCCCGCCGTCGGCATTCCTTTTCATGTTCGGCAGCATCGGCGAGTTGATCAGGTAGCGGTTGATGGGATTGGCCACCAGCAGACTTTCCGGCAAGTCGTACATCGTCAGCGACCAGAAGGCATTGACGGGCGGGTACTCGCCCGCCACGAACGTCAGAGTGTACCTGTTGGCGCCACTGAGACTGTTGCCTTCGCTATCGATCCGGTAGATCGGATACATCGCTTCACTCTTTGAGTTGCCGTAGATGCCGATGGTCGCAAGCCAGCGGTGAAGGTAGTTATTCTTCATGTACTTGCGAGTCCCAAAGAGATCCCCCGCGGTGAGCTTGCCGGTGTCAAGCAATTTCACGCCGGCAGCGAATGCTTCATAGGCATCGGCGCGTCCCTGCTCGAAGGCAGTCCGCATCTCGGGCGAGAGTTTGGCGGGATCGAAGGGCTTGCCGCCTTCGATGCCGATGCTGGCGAAACGCTCCCGAAGTTCGACCTCGGTCGGATCGGGCGTGCAGTAACCAAGCACGAAGTTCAAAATATTGAAGAACTCAAGCGAAGTTTTTTGCTCTTCCTGAGTAAGTGGTTTAATGAAATCGACGGTTGGCGCGGGCTTCGGAGCATCTGTGCCAAGGAATTCCGATAGCGTCTGCACCTGATACCCGCGCTGGATCTTGATGACGTTGCCGATATCAGCCGGATTGAAAAGTTGGGTGCGGTAGATTGCTAGGATAAAGTCCGTTTCGGAAGCGACTACCTTTTTGATGCCATCGGGAACCTTACCTTTCCAACCGGGTCCGGTAACCAAATAGTTGGCAGCCCCGTTGCCGGTCGTGGCCGTACCTGCGTAGGCGAAGTTAAACGTGTACGCGTCGGTGGAACGGGATACTGAAGTAACGATCCTGCGCTATCTCCGGCGTCGAGAGCACGACCGGCTGCGTGCGCAAATCGAGACCGGCCCAGGAATATGGCGTATCGGAATTCGGCGTCTGTACGGCGGTGTCGGCCGGAGTGTAGACGTTGGGGATGTTCTTGATCTGGTTCCAGGGAGCCTTGAATGATGGATCGTTCTTGTCCACAAAGTAGGCGTACTGAATGCGGTAACTGTCTACCAACGGGTAACCGTAAATGTAGGCATCCTTGGCGATTTCTCGCGCCGCGGTGGGCGTCACCTCATCCGCCAGCCCATAGTGGGATTGCGTCAGTACGAACGCAAAGGCGAGCCGCATGATGATCTGATGTTGTTTCATGACCGACCCTATCAAAGTTGTGAATCGCTGCCGCCGCGCGTAAGGCGGCGGGACAGGTTACGAACGCTGAATCACTACTTGACCAGTTCGACTTCGCTCGGTCGCCAGCTCTTGTCAAAGAAAGACGGAAGCGGGCTGTAGAGACGAAGGATTTGAAAGTAGCCTTTGCCGGGCATGGTTTGAATCCAATTGCCGCGGGCGACGCCCTTTGGTTGCTGGGGGGCGAAGTAGACCGTCGTTGATCCGTCGGCCGCGGCTATCGGGCGCAGGCGAAGGATAGGTCTGGCTGCCGGCGCGAGGAAACTTTTGCGGGGTTTGCAGCATCGAGCGGGTTTGGTTGTCGTACAGAATCAACGACCAGAACGCGGCTGCCGGAATGCCCTTGGGCAGCGTCACCTTGATAGGTCTTGGCGCCGTCGTAGGCGTTGCCATCGGAGTCGGTGAATCCGATCAAGTACTGCGACCCGACGCCGGGGATGTTCATGATCATGCCCGGCGAATCGAGCGTGTAGCCGAAGTAGAATGCGATCCGCGAATCGAGTGTACGTGCGCACCGGTAGGTGGATAGGGCTTGAACATGCCATCTTTGAATGCCGGGGGAGGCGTCTCGAAGTAGGCACCACCTTCCCAAAGCATGTTGCTCCACATCGAGCCGGGATAGTAGGACCATTCGGGATGCATCACGTTGTAACGCCAGTTGAGCGTCCGCCCGGCGGCGGTGCCGATTTCGGCGGCGTCGGTCAGGATCTTCTTCATTCGCGCGTCGGGCTTGAATGGCTTGCCGTGCTGTATGCCGATCGCCGCCAGTTGACCGGCCAATTCCACGTCATAGCTAGTCGCCGGTTCCTGCTGCACGTTCTCGTTGATCATCTCAAAGAAGCCGTAGTCGCTGGGCGGGACCGTGTTGAACGACTTGCCGCTGCCTTCGATGAAGTTGGTCTCAGGAACGGTGGCGTTCTCCCCAAGCCGAACCTTGCCTTCCAACGCGGTGGCGATGCTCGTGCCTACGCCGCCCGGCTTGTAGGGATAGAGCTTGAGCGTCTGCTTGATGTTTTCGACGGCTGGCTTGGGGTCGTTGTCCACGAGGAAAGCTCGCGAGGCGTACAACACGCGATACGTCTTCGAGTGCGCGATGTAGAAACCACCCTCGGGCAACGGGCCGTCGTAGCCAGGGGGCACGAGCAGGTACTTTCCCCCTTCACCACGGTCGGGGCCGGGACGCCCGATGTCGATGATCCACGAGAACCACATGTCGTTGATCGTTCCGAGCCCTTGTGGTGGTTGCTCCAACACCATCGGTCCCTTGGACAGGTTGATGATGCCCAGGCAATACACCGTATCGGTGTTGCCGGTCAAAAACAGGGCGTCCGAACTCAAGAGTTTGGAGAAAATGACGAAGCTATTATCCTCGGCGCCGATGCTCTGGAAGCCCTTGCCCAATGCATAGGCCGATGCACCGCGGAAACTGTTATTGAACGCGTTGACGCCACGAATCAGATCCAGATGATCGCGCACACGCTCGGCAGTTTTCACCGATGGCACGCCGTCCTTGTATTCGAGCTTGCCGATGACCGATTCGACAACATCGGGCGTCGTGATCGAGGCCGGTATTTCAGCAGTTGTCTGCGCAACCACCAAAGACGATCCGCCCAGCACGATCCCAGCCAGTGCGGAAGCAATCACGGCACCGGTGAAGTAGTCAGTTTCTTGATTGCATGGTCTAAATTCCTCTTGGTTTGGAGCGACAAAAACAACTTTTAGGATGGCGTAAAATATCGGTCAGGACGGGCCTGACCAACGAGCGCCGCTCATCTTGTTTTGCTATCTGCCGCAATAGCCGCGATCACACAAAAAATTTTGAAGCAGTTTCTCGATGCGTTTACCTTTGAACTCTCTAAGCATCCTATATCCGTCGTACAAGCAGAGGTGGCCTCGGATGATGGTCCACATCGAAAATTCACAAATAAGTTCACCGAACTCGGCGACCAGATCGCTTCTGAAGTAGGGTATTCCGAGATACCGACCGGCAAGTTGATCTGCATCGCTGTTCAACATGCTGGCGAGGACGACGCTGCGGAGTGTGTTAACTGGAACTCGCTTTCACGCCCTCCCTGGCGGTTCCAGCCAGGAAACAATTCGATCAACTTCTGGATATGCATGTCCTTTAGAAGTGCGAGCCTCCGTTGGCCCGTCTGCTTGCTTCCCTATTGATAGCCATTATAAAAGATGCCAACTTCGATCTGAATTTCTGCGACTGCGGCGTTTGTGCCAACTGGATTACATCCACGTACAATGGTGTGCCAAGTACAATGGTGTTCCACGTAAAATTGTGTGCGACCAACGAATTCGCATGCCTATGTCAATCGGCCCATCCGCAGTTCAGCAGCTGAGGGCATTTCGGCTTTGATTTGAGGCATCAACATTTCGCTTGAATCATGATTGCCCATCACTTCAAACACAGCGTAACGGTTACCGGGAGGAACACTCACATGCGACTACTCAGTCTGGCAATTTTGCTTGCAGTTGGAATTCCAACACTGACCACCAAAGCCGTTGCAGCGGAGACCGACTATGCGGACATGCTTGCTGCGACCCGCGAGGTGAGCAACCAAATCAATTACTTACAGGATTTGTATTCAACGAACAGTCAGTTTCTGAGCGTCAACGGCTTGGTTGAAGAAACAATCGACTTTCAAAAGACGTTGAATGCATTCAGGCAAATTGTCAGCGAGAGGGCTCCCGCCGAGCAAATCGCCATCCAGTTCGCAGCACTTGATAGCGACCTGAATACGCTGCTTGACATTGTTCAAGGCTTGCAGTCGGAGATTCCCAGTGTCAATCTGGTTTGTAGTCGGCTTCGGGTCGCCGAACACAATCTACACTTCGCGGTCTTCGCGGGAGACGAGACGCCGAACCGCAACATGGAACGGCTACTCCGTCAGACCATGGCTCAAAATGCTTTGATCCAAAGACTAAACACCACTGCAGGCTGGCTGTTCAGCAATCCGAAAACGATGGAGGCTTGGCAGACCGATTTGACCGCTGTGCAACAAGCTCTGGCTGACATGCAAAAGGTCGAACAAACCAGTGGTGCGACGCCGGCCCAGATCAAGGCAATGTTCAACGCGGTGGAAAACGCGTGGGATCAGGTCACGCAAAAGTACGAAGTCACCAAGCCCGAATACCGATCTGTGTTAGGCCACACCATGGCATCGGCGGACCAGGGTTTCTCACGCCTCGCTCCTCTCGCCGGTGTGAATAACCGCCAGCCTAAGGTGACCGACGGGTATTCCGGCTATTGATGCTTGCGTTGCCAACGAGCGGGCCGTGCAAGCGAAGGATCATGAACCAATCCTCGCCGGGAATCATTTGGACCCAATTGTTTGCCTTGCCACCTGGAGCGTTGGGGCCAAAATGGACATCGACTGAGCCATCCAAGCCGGGATCATTCATTTAGTAGCGATTTCGACTCGTAGAGTCGTCGATCGACAGTTGCTCAATCCTTCGGATTGATGACGCCCCGCACGCCAAAAAACGTTTTGCGTAAAATTTAACAATCCGTAGACTGAGGTTCCAACTGGAACTCAGACATGAATAATTCGTGCTAGGTGACAAACAAATCCTTGCTCAGGCTGCCGACGCTAGGGAACTGTTGATCGGTTTGGATCATTGAGCGAGTCTGGTTGTCGTAGACCTTCTGCGTGGTCGCATCATTGGGACAATCGTATTGCAGATTCAACGTGCCGATCGAAGTCTCGACTTCATTCGGCACCATTGCGCCCGGTGCGATGGGCGTCGTCATCTTGAAGGTCTGTGCCGGGGCAGAGGATCGCGGCGGCAAAGGTGCAGGCCGATGCCCAGGTGAATGCGTTTCGTTTGTTCGTCTTCACGGATAAAGTCATCTTCGTGCAAATGGACTTGCAGACCTACACCGATGCGGTTCGCATAAACGATGGCTTTCACGTGGAATCACTTTGCTGATCACGTCGCGGGCCGCTCCTGATCAAGCGGCCCGCCAGGTTCAGGCCGACACCCCGTTTACTCGCGGCCAGCTTCCACTTTCTTCATGCCTTCCTCGAGCTTCTTGATCTCGTCGGGTGACAACTGCGGCCGATCGATCTTGATCGTCAGCTTGTTGAACTCGGCGGTCAGCGGGAAAGGCGGCTTGTAGTCTGCGTCGTTCACGCCGGTGATCGTGTCGGATCCGATGTCGAAGCTCTCGTCCCATTGCAGAATGATGGGGATCGTTTTCTCCATCTTCTGCGTGGCAACCACCTCGCCGTCGACCTTGAGCGTGCCAGTTCCACCCTTGCCGATGCCGCTCATGTTATTGAACGCCATCGTTCCCACGCCGATGCCGTCGTACTGGAAGTCGAACTCTAAGACATGCCGGCCGGGCGTGAGCGCATCCGGGCCTTCCCACTTCGGTCGTTCCAAATCAAGTATGTTCCACAAGAACACCGGCTTGCCCTTGAGCAGGTAGAAGCCAAATCCCGCGAAGCGCCCTCCAGAGGTCACGATCATGCCCTCGGCACCGCCATCGGGAACAGTGATGTCCGCAGTGATCGTGTAGGAGGTGTCGAGCAAATAGGGCGCATCCCCTTGCGGCAGTCCGGTCATCGGCCGATTGTAGACAAGGGTGTCGCGACCAGCGGTCAGACTCGGCCGCACGGCCGCGACTCGGGCGCCGACTGACGCGTTCAGCGGAAGGACCTGATACTTCTTGGCCTCTTCCAGGAACATCGCCCGCATTTCCGTGACCTTCTCGGGATGACCGGCGGCGATGTCGTTGGTCTGGTTCCAGTCCGTGTTCAGGTCATAAAGCTGAAAGACCTGGTTGTTGAGCGGATCGGGGTTGGCCGCACCAAAGGCTTCCCACGGTGCGCGATTGACTTTGGTGCTCATGAACCAGCCATCGTGATACATCGCCCACTGGCCCATCATCTCGAAGTACTGTGTCGTGTGCCGCGACGGCGCCTTGGCACTCTCCTGGTCGAAGGTGTAGGCGAAGCTCGTGCCCTCGATCGGCTTCTGCTTGATGCCGTCAACAGACTCGGGTGCCGAAATGCCGGTCAGCTCGAGCAGCGTGGGAACGTAGTCGATCACATGGACGAACTGCTCGCGCAGCCCACCCTGGTCCTTGATCCCCTTGGGCCACGAGATCACCATGTTCTGGTTGATGCCGCCGAGCCGCGACGCGTTTTGCTTGAACCAGTCGAAGGGCGTATCGAAAGCCCAGGACCAGCCTGCCGACATGTGGTTGTAGGTCTCCTCGGTGCCCCAGACGTCGTAGAACTTCATCTGCACATCCACCGGTGGCGCAACGCCATTAAAAAATGCGACCTCGCTAAACGTACCGAGTGGTCCACCCTCAGCGCTGGTTCCGTTGTCGCCGTTCTGGTAGATGACGATCGTATTGTCAAGCTTGCCCAAATCCTCGAAAGCCTGGATCACGCGACCCATCTCGTGGTCGTTGTAGGCAACGTAGGCGGCGAAGACCTCGACCTGCTTGATGAAGAGCTTCTGCGCCTCTGGAGTACAGTTCGTCCCACGGCGTTAGAAACTCCTTCGGCCATGGCGTCAGCTTCAGATCTTTGGGAATGACTCCAAGCCGTTGCTGGTTCGCAAAGATACGCTCGCGCAACTTCTCGTAGCCATCGTCGAACAGATGCATCGCCTCGATCTTGTCGACCCACTCCTTCATCGGATGGTGCGGCGCGTGCGAACAGCCGGGAACGTAATGCAGGAAGATCGGCTGACTGGGGTCGCTCTGGTGAATTCGCGTCGTCCAGTCGATGGCGTCATCGGCCATCGCGGTGATCAGGTTCCAGGTGCCTGGCTCCTTGCCATCAAACGGATAGATCTGCGTCGTGTTGCGGAACAGGTTTGGCCCCCACTGGTTGGCGTCGCCGCCGACAAAACCGTAGAAGTAGTCGAAGCCCATACCCGTGGGCCATTGAGTGAAGGGCCCAATCTGGCTGGCTTCGTAGGTCGGCGTGTTGTGGTCTTTGCCAAACCATGAAGTTGCGTAGCCGTTATCTCGCAGGATGCGAGCGATGGTGGCATTGTCGTTGCCGATGACACTGTTGTAGCCGGGGAAACCCGTGGCTTGCTCGGCGATCACCCCGAAACCGACCGAGTGGTGATTGCGCCCGGTGATCAGTGCGGCACGTGTCGGCGAGCAGAGCGAGGTGGAAAATACCCGGTTGTAACGCAGACCCGCCTGGGCGATGCGGTCCATCGTTGGTGTTGGGATGACGCCGCCGAAAGTGCTCGGCACGCCGAAGCCGGCATCGTCGGTCATGATCAGCAGGATATTGGGCGCATCCTTTGGCGGCACGATCCGCGGCGGCCACCACTCTTTGGACTGCATCGCGTTGTCTTTGATCACGCCACCAAACTTCGGAGCTGGCGCGGGGAGTTGATTGCCGGGAATGGTCGTCGTTGCACTGGGCGAACCCAACTTGCCAGTGACTTGCGGGGCGTTCCGCTTAGCAGCGTCGGCCCGATTCTTATCAGCCGCTGCGGCGGCAACCTGCGAGCGAAGCACCCAACCGCTCCTGACGACTCCGTTGACATTGGTCTGCACGCCAATCCATTTGTCCTCAACGGCCAACACTTTGAAGTGCGCACCTTTAGGAAGACCGGCGATGACCTCGGATGCGGCCTTCAGTTCGACGCCGTCCTGCGCAATCACAACGGTATTACCCGCCGCAATCGCCTCGGCGTTCGGTGGTTGCGCGACGGCAAGGCTAGACGAAAAAATCAGTGCCAGGCGCGGAGATCACTAATAGGTTTCGCACGTGGATTAACTCCTGTTGTTGTTTACTTAACGGTGAATGCGGTGAGTTCAGAGTCGGCTGCTTGACAAGTGGCCGACACCTTTCAAGATCGAAATTGGTCGGACACGAAAACTCAATCGAGCGGCTATTAACCAATAATTGATTGGATCTGTTTGATTCGATTCAGGTTGAACCGTCGATGAAAAATCGATGCAAACCTGGTGGCCGCCGACCTTACGACGTCGCCGGCTCACTGGCCTCTTCTGAGTCTTTGTCGTTCTTTAGCCGCACCAACAGATACTGAATGGTCTTGCCGTCCCCGACGTGAACCAAGGCAGGGGCTTCGTCTTTCGTCAGGTTGTAAAGGCCGGTCTCAATCAGATTCGATTTTTTGTCACCTACGGAGAAGGCAACCATTTGCGTCTTTTTGTCGACCGCGCCCTGAATCACTAAAGTCTTATTCGTTTTAGTATCGGTGTAGTTCCCGCGAATGACACCTTGCTTGTTGACCGCCAGCTGGATCGTCACGATTGAGTCTTTTTCGCCCGGCTTGGTCAGAGCAAACACGCCCAAGGGCAGCCAGTCGCCGTCGGCTGGAGCATCGGCGGTTGCACCCGACTGGGCCAATTCGCTCGCTTGCTGGTAGTACTGCTCGGTCGTACCCGCATCTTGGCCATCGACGTAAACATTGTTGTTCTCGTAAGTGATGTTATTGCCGTAGTCGTAGTAGACCGGTGTCGGTGGGTAGTAATCCATCCAAGCGCCGACGGAATTCCAAGTCGCCGCTCGCCAGGCAGCACCGGTCGCCCAGCCAGCCGCAAACCAGGCACCGGGGTGATCGGTGTACCAACCACGGCCGTAGACACCCCAATGGTCATAGTTGCTGCGAACCGCAGTCGCGCTCGTGTAGCGATTCGATGGGGTCACGCGCGCGAATCCTGCCGCTGCGGCGCCCTCGGGTCCTCGCACCCCACGAGCGGCCGCGACGCCTCCGTCTGGTCCAACGGCAACGCCACGCGCCGCCGCGCCCCCTCGGGACCTCGCACGCCACCGGCAGCCGCGACACCGCCATCAGGTCCAACCGCGACACCGCGTGCCGCCGCGCCGCCATCAGGACCGCGCACGCCACGACCAGCTACTGCCCCACCGTCTGGACCAACCGCCGCGCCACGCCCGGCCGCAGCGCCGTCCGCGCCTTTGACCCCGCCAACGGCAGCAACTCCACCATCGGCGCCCACGCCCACCGCGCGTCCTGCTGTATTGCCGCGTGGACCGGTCACTGCCGCACCGGCCGCCTCGCCACCGCGGGGGCCCTCTGCCGTACCCGTGTTCACATTGAAGTTGTCACCGCTCCGCTGTTGACTTCCGCCCAGACCGCCTAGACCGCTATCGGAGGGAAGTCCCAAAAAACTGTTTAACTGCGAGCGACTTGCCCCACCGCCGCCTGCGGCTCCTCCACCAAAGCCGGCATCACCACCAAGTCCGGCAGCAGCTCCGCGCCCACCGGCTCCATCGCCACCACGACCAAGGGCACCGGCTCCACCACCAATGCCACCGCCGCCGCCAAGACCACCAGCTCCGCCACCAAAACCAGCTCCACCACCAATGCCACCGCCGCCGCCAAGACCACCAGCTCCACCACCAAAACCGCCGCCGCCAAGACCACCAGCTCCGCCGCCAAAGCCACCGCCGCCGCCAAGACCGCCAGCTCCGCCACCAAAGCCACCGCCGCCGCCAAGACCACCAGCTCCGCCACCAAAGCCACCACCGCCGCCAAGACCACCAGCTCCGCCGCCGCCACCGAAGCTTCGTCCCCCACCGCCGCCGCCGAATCCGCCGCCACCGCCCAAGCTGCGTCCACCGCCGCCACCGAATCCTCCGCCACCGCCGCCAAAGCTTCGTCCTCCACCGCCGCCGCCTCGGCCGCGGCCCCAGCAATCAGCCAGTGGCAATGAGAGCATCAGAGTGATGGTCAGCAAGGTAAGGATGGGTTTTCGGTACATGGGAATCTCGCTTCGGGATATGTTGGTGAATGGATGTGTCGTTGGCAATTTTGATCTGACTTTACGGCGTGGTCGGCTGGCTCGCGGCGCAGTGCCGAGGCGGCCGCTGGCGCAGAAGCAGGATTTGTCGCAGGCGTTTGGCGTTTGATGACAACTTCGTCGGTATCGGGCAGCGCGATGCCGCCAACGGATCGCTGAATCGACTTCCACGCGTAGGCGTTGTCATCCAACCGTGATAGCAGGTTGACCGACGATGTGGGTGCACCTGTGCCGGTCACCCCACGCATCTCCGACCTCCACCCACCATGCGTTGGCGACCAAATGCCGAAATCGTGTCCGCCATCAGGACTGAAACCCCACGACTGCACGCGGCCTTCCAGGGGATTCCAGCCGATCAATTGCACCCCGGATGTTTGTGTGCCATCGACCAAGGTTGTTGTGTAGGCCCGCTCGACAAACTGACCGCCCGCCACCCAACGGCAGACCGAGTCGTTCTTGACGCCATGTTCTTCTGCAGTCCAGCTACCGATCAACCAGCCAAGATCAGCGATACTTGCCGGGGTGACCCGCGCCTCGGTCCAGGTATCCCGTACCGATGCCATCAACCACTTTCCGTCAACCTTGGTATGGACCGCGGTATAGGAACTGACTCCCGGCGCGCCTCGCGGTGGAGGCTCGACAACCGCACGCCCCTGTTCGATGGCGACGTCGCCACTGATCACACGTAACGAATCGATCACCATTTTGATTTCGACGTTGGGGTTCTCGGTGAAGAACGCGGCATAGTCTTGCTCGATTGCATCGCGACCGTTGATCGCCCGTCCGCTGTCGTCGATGTACTCGCCGTCCGCAGTCCACAACGCGGCAACTCCCTTGGCGTCGTGCTTGTTAAAAGCGGCGACGAATGATTCCGAACCCGCGCGAATCGCAGCGACCTCCGCCGCGAAAGGCTCCGGCGTCGCATCCGACTTTTGTGCTACCGTTGTCCGTGCTGTCGGCGCAACGGCTGGCTTCTGGGCAAAGCTCGCCGAACCATGGAAGCCGCCAATGAGAGCAACGAAAATCCAGAAGGTTTGTCTCACGTTGTTGTCCTTGTTATTTGATTGCCGGTATTCGGGTAGCGATGCGCGCAGCAACGTGACTGAGTTGATGCCGATCGCACCACCATTCTACCGTCTACGAATGCTTGACCCACGTTCACCCGCAGGCGCGACGAAAGCGATCAATGGAAGTTCCGTCGATTCGAGCGCCGCAAAGCTGTCGAGCTGACGCGTCATCCCGGCCAGTTGATCGCAGTCCTCAGTTTGAGGCAGTCCTCAGTTTGAGTTCGACCGGCAGTCTTGACAATAGTCCAGCCCGGCTACCAAGTCATGATTTCCAGATCGACATGGAAGGTGGCCAGCAGCAAGTATGGTGCCGTTTTGCGGCTCGGCCCCTGGACGCGACAACGGGCATTCCAAACCTAATTTTGCAGAGTTTCGGTGGGGCGATCACCGCCCGAATCTCTGGCTCCCTTCTCCCCCGGCTTTGCGGGGGAGAAGGGCTGGGGATGAGGGGGCCGAGCGTTTGCAAAACACCGTGAATGGTGGCGCAAACTGTTGCGTCTGAAACCCCTCTCCCCCGGCCCCTCTCCCCGAAACGGGGCGAGGGGAGCCAGTTTCGTTTCGTGTTGCGCGCTGACCACCACGAACCTTTTCGTCAGCCCAGGCCGGGGGAGAGGGGCATCGACAGCACGCATGATTTCGATCGGCCAAACTGCGCAATTGATCGATCAAGCAGAGAGTCCAATTTCAAATGGCAAGGGTACCTCGTTCTGACCGCGATTCGTCTGGTCACCGAGAGAGGGTCGAATTCGGGCGAGATCAACGAATGCAGGCGAACGAGTTTGCCAGGGACGTTTGGCAAATGTTGCGGGCCTCTCGAATCCGTGGGAAGAAGTTCAGACGCGAGTACTCGATACCCCCTTACACAGTCGATTTCGTTTGCGTCAGTCTGAAACTGATTGTCGAAGTGGACGAAAAAGACCATTTTGCCGAAGAAGGAAGAAAAGCCGACGCGATACGTGATCAGTTTTTGCGTGCCAAAGGATTCAATGTTCTTCGGGTCGATGAATACCAAGTCGCTCAGAAACCAACGAGCGTCCAAAGGCTGATTGAAGCAGCGGTCGATAAGAGGTGCGAGCTCAAGTAAGCCCCCTCATCCCCATCCCAACTTCAAAAGTTGGAAGCTGGATGTTCGTTAACCATGCGTTGCGAACTCAGCCACGAAACACCCAGTCTCCCGAATAAAGGGACAACGTAGAGTCCCCCGGCCGAAATAGGACTTCGAGATTCAAGGACTTCGAGATTCAAGGACTCCGATTGACGGGCCTAGCTTGAGGAGCCTGGATTGACGGGTCCGGATCAAGCCGGCTCAAAGCCCGGCGTCTGGCATGGATCAGCTTACCGCGTGTGGCTGGATTACCAACTGTCAGGCGCGCTAACATGCCGGCAACCACCACGACCGAAACGCCAGGTCGTGCCGAAACCAACCCAGTAGCTTTCGACCGAGCCACTGGACGCACCAAATGTCTGCGACGCTCGGAACATGCCGCCAGCAAACAGATCGAGATCAACGCCGGGTAAGATGTCTGTCAGGCCGATACCGCCACTGATGCGATGTTGGTTGATATTCGGAAACAACGCTGAAACGTAGTCGGCTCCAGCTTGAGGCGTGATCGGGCCAAAGCTAGGCGCGACAATGTTTCGCGAGGTGTTATCGGCGTAGACATAACCCGCACGGAACTTGCATCCTTGATCGGTCGTGTATTGAAGACCGGTTTGCACCGCAAATTGGTCGTCCCATAACCCACCGAAAAAGTCGGTGTCCGACCAGGTGAAGTACATCAAATCGACCGCGACCAGCAGTTTGCCGCCCATCAACGACTCGTCCGCGATTCCGATTCCATACTTGTCGGGCAACGATACCTTGAAATCCTGGAATGGCTGACCGACGCCGCCGATTCGTACAAAGTCATCAAAAGTGAATTTTTGCTCGGAATGCCAATAACCGCCGATCGTCGTTGTCTGCCTAGTTCATAGGTGAACCCCAATGCGGCGCGCAAATTGTAGGCTGGTGTCGAGGAACTGATGGCAGCAAAGATTCCGTCCATCGCGGCCGCTCCGACCGAACCCTGAAATCCAACCGAGAGTCGATCGGTCAACTCGACCCCTGCGGCAGCAGTCGTCTGCAAGACCTGCATATCGGCGGCGGTGCCGTTACTGGCGATGTCCTGATTGTAGTTCACGCCAAGTCCGGAAGCTGTCAACAGTCCCAAACCGGCAGTGGCCGGAATACCGAGCGCGGTAAAGTCCTGAGTGATCCCAATGTTGCCGACGATCGAGCCGGGGCGTTGCGACTTCGCCTCGAACGGTTGAATTTGATTGCCCGGCGGACCCAGCGTTGCATTGTTGTCCAGGTTGATCGTCGGCTCGACCCATGCGCCACTGAAGCTGAAATGCGTCCCTTTGAATTGGGACAGGGTCGCCGGGTTAAGGGCCAGAGTCGTTTGCAGATCTTGGGGCCGCGCGATTCCGGCGCCTCCCATGCCGCCTGAGGCGGGCAGCGTGCTGGCCTGGAGCTCCACTCCAAACGCCTGTCCAAAACTCTGCTGGGGTGCAATCGCAATGAAGTGACATGCGAGCGCCGCCACAACCGCCAAACTCTTTCCGATCGACATACCCGGCACTCCTTTGCCTGCGTGTAATTCGCCGCCAAAATTGATTTCATGGCAACGCCGTCACTAACGAATCGACTCCATGCCCATTTCAATTCCAGCTTCGTCGATGCAAAACGAATTGTCCTGACAATCGGCAACCTATGATTCCGAATCACCCGAACAACCGGAATAGATTCGCTGGCCTGCGATCAGCTTTGCATCGCATCAGGAGACTGATTTTGAATCGTCCAAGGCATCGACAGACAAAAACCTTTGCGGCGGACGCAAGTCCAAAGTGCATCGGCGCCAAATCAGAATCGCATCCCTTCACAAGTTGCATATCCAAGGCCTGGCCTTCCGCACATAGACGCTGTTTCAAGCAGCCGTTATTGAAAGGATGTTTGAACCATCGGTGCGCTTCTGAGTCTCGTTCGGAATGCTACAATGCGGAACTTTGAACGACGTCGGCAACTAAGCTAACCCGCAAAAATCCGTTGTTCACTTGAAATCGCTAGCAAAACCGCAAGGAATCATCAGATGCCTGTCCATAGTAAAGAATCCATACGGGATGCGATCAACGATGACCTTTACGCATCGGTCGATCTCGCTGTCAGCATGCCGAAGTATAGGATGCCCGAAACGGAACACGATCCGCGCCACGCCTACTCGGTCGTACACGATGAATTGATGCTGGACGGTAACTCGCGTCAGAATCTGGCCACCTTTTGTCAAACCTGGGCCGAACCCGAAGTCCACCGACTCATGGATGAGTGCATGGACAAGAATATGATTGACAAAGACGAGTACCCGCAGTGCGCCGAGATCGAATCCCGCTGCGTTCACATGTTGGCCGATCTGTGGCACTCGCCCGCAGCAGCGAACACCGTTGGCTGTTCGACGACGGGGTCCAGCGAAGCGGCAATGCTTAGTGGTATGGCGATGAAATGGAGGTGGCGTGCAAAGTGCAAAGCCGCTGGTCAATCAATTGATAAGCCCAACATGATTTGTGGCCCCGTGCAGATCTGCTGGCACAAGTTTGCTCGCTATTGGGATATCGAACTGCGTGAAATCCCGATGGAAAAAGGCCGAATGATCATGTCCCCCGAAGAAGTGCTCCAGCGCTGCGATGAGAACACGATCGGCGTGGTGCCGACGCTGGGGGTTACCTTCACTTGCCAGTACGAACCAGTAGCCGCCGTAGCCAAGGCGTTGGACCAATTACAGGCCGAGACGGGTCTTGATATTCCAATGCATGTTGACGGCGCCAGTGGAGGTTTCTTGGCACCCTTCTGCTCACCCGATTTGGTTTGGGACTTTCGAATTCCGCGCGTCAAATCAATCAACACTTCTGGTCACAAATTTGGGCTGGCGCCACTGGGAGTTGGCTGGGTCGTCTGGCGAGAGCAGGAAGACCTTCCCGAAGACCTGATATTTCATGTCAATTATCTTGGCGGCGACATGATTGACTTCGCACTGAATTTCTCGCGGCCCGGTGGATCGATCGTCGCTCAGTACTACAACTTCCTGCGTCTGGGTAAAGAAGGGTATCGCAAGATCCACACAGCCTGTTACGAAACCGCCGAATTTCTGGCCCGTGAAATCGAAAAACTGGGTCCGTTCGAAATTCTCTACGGCGGGGAAATGGACAAGGGAATTCCAGCGCTTTGCTGGCGGTTGAAAGACGAAGATGGTGCAGGCTTTTCGCTATACGACTTCGCCAGCATGCTCCGCTCGCGTGGTTGGCAGGTGCCGGCCTATTCAATGCCGGCCAATCGTCAAGATTTAGTGATCCAACGAATCCTGGTCCGACACGGAGTCAGCCGAGATCTGGCCGGTCTGTTGCTGGACGACATGAAACGATCGCTCGACTTCTTTGAAAAGCACAAGGTTCACGCTTCCCTGACGGCCGAAGAGGCCGGCGGTTTCAAGCATTAGCAAGAACGCTACGTTTAGCGTTTAAAAATTCGATAAGTCATTGAACCGATGTCGGACGGGAATCGAGTTGAACATCCATGCGTCGAGGCCTCGGGTCCTTGGCCCTTCGTCACGCGCAAAGTTTTTCGTGCGGCCGACGCAAGCTTGCAGGTTTGGAGTTCCCGACAGCATCGCAAAGCCCTGTTGGTTCGCGCCGCGACCGAAGAGGAACGAATCGGATCGATCCTGTCGCGTTGCCTCTGGATGCCAGAGCAACTGAACTGGTGGATCGGCATTGTCTTCGCGCTCGGCTCGCTGCTATTCGCGATCGCCAGTCTGCTGAGCCTGAATCCGGCACTCGCGAAAGCGTGGTCACTCGACTTGCTGCAAGTCAACGCGATCTTTTTCGCCGGCTCGGTCCCGTTTACCGTCGCGGCGTACCTGCAGTTGTTTCAAGCCGCCAATGCCGGCGAATTCAATCCTGAAGGAGGGCAATCGTCAGAGGAATGGAAATTCTTCGGTTGGCAACCCAGTGACATCGGTTGGCTGAGCAGCGCCCTGCAGTTCGTCGGAACAATTTTGTTCAACTTCAATACGTTTGACGCGATGCTGCCGTCACTCGACTGGTTCAGTCAAGACCTGCTGGTCTGGGTGCCCGATATCATTGGTTCGATCCTGTTCCTGGTCTCCGGATATCTAGCCTTCATCGAGACTTGTCATACATATTGGGCATGGCAGCCAAACAGCAGTTCCTGGTGGGTCGTGTTCACGAACTTGCTTGGCTGCATTGGCTTCATGGTCTCGGCAGTGCTTGCTATCGTCTTACCAGGTACCCCCAGCATCGAGGTCGTTCATCTGTCAATCTTCTTTACGCTATTGGGAGCAATCGGCTTTCTGGTCGGCTCGCTGCTGATGCTGCCCGAAACGGCTTTCGAGCACGATGTGTAGTGCCCGGAACATTTACACAACCGGTGTAACCGGACTTTGCGCTGCGTGCGCCTCAATAGAGTGATTCTTTTGGCGTTGTTGCTTTCTGCGACGGGTCGATAAAAAATCTGTGCGCCATGCGCCAGTTCGGCTTTCCAGGAGAGAATCAGATGCCAACAGTAAAGCTCTGCATTCTTGCCTCAGTATTATTGCTGAACATGCCCGCAGCATCTTGTAGCGCGGATGACGACGGCTTTGGGCACACCGAATTCTCCTGCGACGCCCTGGCCCATGCGATGCCGCGGCCTGTTTGTCCGCCCAAAGGGACAGTGACGCTTGGGAGCTGTTTGGCGATTGCTCGCTGCTTGACAAATGGGGCATCGTCTTTGACGGTCAACTCGCTCAGGGCATGACAACCAATTCACGGAATCCATCCAACCCGGCGGCCGGCACCGGAAACCTGCCCGCGACAAGCTTCAACTATCGCAACGACGAGTACATGTTCAACTCGCTCTATTTCTCGCTTGGGCGGCAGACCGATACGGGGGGATCGGGTTGGGATATCGGCGGCAACATCGACTTGGTTTATGGCACCAACTACATCTTCCTGCAGTCTCGCGGTTTGGAGACACGTCGCGACCTAAGCAATCACTGGAACAGCAGGGATGGATCTGGGCTTGGCGGAGTCGGACTGATGGGGCTGGCAATGCCGCAACTGTATTTGGAAGTGGCCTACAACAACTTGACTGTTCAACTGGGGCACTTCTATCTGCCGGTGGGCTACGAACGGCCGATTCCCAGCGAGAATCTTTTCTACTCCAACAGCTACGGATTCTCGTTCAGCTTCGAAACAACGCAAGTGGTCGGGCTGTACGCGAATTGGCAGCCCAATGACTCGCTACAGATCGGCGGTGGTTTCCATCGCGGCATGGGCAACTGGGAAGACAACAACGACGATCTGAGTGGCTTCGCGGCGATTACATTGGTTGGTGACGGTGGCAATCGGTCGTTGTCGTTTCAGTTCAGCCTGGGCAACGAAGCGGACACTGGCACCGAGACTCTATACGTGCAAAGCGTCGTCTTTGAGCAGCAAATCGGCAAGCGATCAAATTACGTGATCTACAGCGATTTCGGATTTCAAACGAATGTACTGCCAGGCGACGCGAACGCGTACTGGTACAACGTTCATCAGGAGTTGTCGCACCAGCTCAGCGATTGCTGGACGGCGGGGCTTCGTTTTGAATGGTTCGATGACGTCGATGGGGTCATTGTTAACCCGACTCCTGGCCCTGGCGTCTATTACGATCTTACGCTGGGGTTGAATTACCAGCCCAACAGCAAGTTGACCGTCCGCCCCGAGATTCGCTGGGACTGGTTTGACGCGGACGCCGGCGTTGCGTCAGGACCTTTCGGAAATGGAACCGAGCGCAACCAGTTCATGGCGGCTGTTGACGCGGTACTGACCTTTTGAATGGCCATCAAATTTCCATTTCGGGTGAGATCAGGCCAACGTGTAATGTGCAACAGACAAAGACTTGCTTAAATGGTTGAGACTCGTACTGGTTGTCGAAGATCAGGCCGAAAACATTGTCTCCAGAGCCCACCAAAGCTGGGCTTAGACTGCAGAGGAAGCAGAATCAACATGAGTGAATACCTGCAGGCCATTGTCACCCTGTTGTCGCTTGTCAATCCAGCGATTTGCGGTGCCATCTTTTCCAAAATCGAGACTGGCCGCAGTTCTGCCGCCAAGACCGCTGACGCGCTGAAGGCAATGATCGCAACGCTTGTGATTCTGTCCTTGGCGGCACTATTTGGAGCGAAAGTGCTGGAGACTTTTGGTGTTTCCCTGGATGCTTTCAGCGTGGCGGGTGGATTCGTATTGGCATGGATGGGTTTCGCAATGTTGAAGGGTGACTCTCCCGGTTCCGGCGGTTCAGCAAAAGGTCACTCAAATGATGACGCTTCACTGACTCCGCTGATTCTGTTTGCCGCCAGCCCTGGCACAATGACGGGGGTCATTACATTGTCGGTGGCACATTCCAAAACGCAAATCCCGGTTACCGCGTTGGTCGCCATCGGCGTTACTGTGGCGATCACGTTCTGTGCGATACTGATACTGTCGTCTTTCAGCGGCAAGAATCAGGGCGGCATTATGCGTGAAACGGTCACAAGTTTCATGGGATTGATCGTGATCGCCATGGGAGTTCAATTTGCGCTGACCGGGTTCAAGTCGTTTATGGCTTAGCAGCCTGTTCAAATCGTTCGTAAAGTTCAAATTTGATGCCAAAATCTAAACTGAATCCGTTGCGTTGGTTAACGGTGCCCTACCATGTTGACGATCAGGACAGATCGTTCATGGGGCGGGCCGAGACGCAATCCAAGGACGGTATCGAAGTGACGGTATCGGTGCAAAGTGACTTGGAAAGCCGGCGTTTTTTTGGCGTCCGGATGGCTAGGAAAGGGCTCCAACCGGTTTGGATCCACGTCGTCAACAAGACGGGACAATCGGTTCGGCTGGATCGGTATGAAATAGATCCCGCCTACTACACGCCGTTGGAGGCCGCGTATGTGAATCACTTTTCAATTGGGAAACGCTTGGCGAGCTTTGGCCTGTTGTCGTGGCTGTTCCTTCCCCTCCTGCCGCTAATACCTTTCAAATATTTTGGCGCGCGATCGGCCAACCGAAGGATGAATCAATTCTTCAAGAAACACGGATTGGACGCCGGCCCCGTCCGTGGCAATACCGAGAAATCAGGATTCGTGTTCACCACCTTGGACGAAGGTGTCAAACAGATCAATGTTCCATTGATAGGCGGCGCGATCCGAGAGGAATTCAGCTTTTCGATCGACGTTCCCGGTCTCTCAATAGTCGATACTGCTGATCACGCGGTTTCCAACCCGCAGTTACAGGAAACGAACCTAGCCGATCTACGGCTATGGATTCGACAACAGCCGCGGTGCACCACCAATTTGATCGGAACGCGAGAAGGAGACCCCTTGAACCTGGTCGTCGTCGGTGATCGGGCAAGAATCATGAAATCGTTCGGGGCACGCTGGGACGAAACCGAATCGATTAATTTCTCGACCTGTGTTCGTACCGCTCGAGCGTTTTTGTTTGACACCGAGTACCGCTACTCGCCAATCAGTCCGCTGTTCTACGACGGTCGGCAACAGGAACTCGCGTTGCAGATGGCACGGGCCAATATCAACGAACGAATTCATTTGCGATTGTGGTGCACGCCGCTGGCACACGACGGACAACCGGTATGGATTGGTCAGATCAGCCGTGACATTGGCGTTCGATTCACATTGAAGACATGGAATCTAACAACACACAAGATCGACCCTGATGTCGATGAAGCCAGAGATTACTTGCTGGGGTGCCTAATGTCCGTGGGACGAATCGCAAAGCTCGGATACTGTGAAGGAGTCGAAGCGGCCAGTGAGACTTCGCCACGAAACAACTTGACCGGAGATCCGTATTTCAGTGACGGAATGCGGGCAGTGATCATTCTTTCGAACGAAAAAACCGAAGCAATCCTGCTGGGATAGTGCTGACCCGTCGCCCTTTCGCCGCGAACTATTGAAGTGACATCGCAGGGATTGCGATGGTAGAGGGCAAAATGGATGTCTACGATTCGTCGCGACGTCTAGATGAATGCCGGCGGCGTTTGCTGGCGAAGAAGAGGGTCAGCGACTCTTCTAGTCGATCCGCATGTTGAGAATCACTCGGGATAGAGCTGTTGCATCACCTGTTTCGGCTTGCGATCGATTGTAAAAACACCCCAGTGTTTTTCAGCACCCATCGGACTGTTTGGGTCACCTTTCCAGTCTTCGTCAAAGGCTTCAAAGAAAAACGTCGTGACGTTATTCTCGGCTGACCATGACATCAACTCGTCAAAGTAGCGTTGCTGGTTGGCTTCACTAGCTCGTGGACCAAAGTCCTGCGCTACGGACGCCCAACCTGCTTCGCTGATCACAATCGGGGCATCGGGGAAGGCTCTTCGCACCTCCTTCAGGTTCTCAAGGGAATGCGACAAGCCCTCGTCAATGCCTTTGCCTTCCCAGACCGGATAGACGTGGACCGCTAGAAAGTTGACAGCCTTCGCCAACTCTTCGCCATTCTCCGCCCACCATTTGTAGTTTTCTGCCACCGTTACCGGTTGCTTGATCGCATCTTTCACTTGGTTCACGTATCCGATCACCGAATCGACTGCGACTTTGTGGTCATTCCAATCGACCAGTGCCTCATTGCCGACATTGACGGCAACGACGATTTCAGGATAGGCGTTCGCTAACTCAATCCCTCTGCGAATTTCTTCCTGGTTCTTGGTTTTGTTCTTCGCCAACGTTTCCTCAGGAATTGGCTCGTTCAACCAGGCACAGGTCTGATGGGTACTCAGTTCAGCGTCCAACCAGATCCCCAGCATGACCTTGATATCCAGGCCGTTATCCGAGATGGCTTTCAGCACCGTGTTTGAATTCTCGCCACTGTCGTAAATCCGGATCAGCTTAAAATTTGAATCGCGGGACAATATCTTCAGATCTTCCAGAACTTGCTCCTCCGTAGGGTTCTCCGCGCCATCGCCACGGTCGGGATGTTGTCCACTGCGGAAACCTGAATAGCCAATCGCCCGGGAAACGCCCGCCAACAAGTCCGATTCATCCTGCTTCAAATCGACCGGCGTCGCAGGAGCCGGTTGGGGCACGGCGACTTTCGGCGCTGCCCATTTCGAAACCGGATCTTCGGAACTGCAACCGACGCACATGACGAGCAATCCGACGGCGAATAGCCTTCGGCTGGGGAGCGATTTTGGCTGAATCATTGTTCGCGGTCCTAAAACAAGAGTGGTTGCGTTTGAGCGTAAGCTCGGCAGTAAAATCCGCTTGCCGACAGGACATACTTCGGCAGCTGCATTGGGAAGTCAAGCTTCGGCACCCGAACAAAGATGATAGTCCGAACTGATGGTCACCTACTACCCCTACGACACCGCGTCGATCTGCTTGACAAGATCTTCGTAGCTTGACGAAGTGTCCTCGAATGCCATTTCGTCGGCCCGGATATCGGTCAGCTGTTCACGTCGGCTGATGGGAATCGGATCCTATTTTTTAATCAAAGCAAGTCGAATTCAGCCAAGATGTGTAGCCGAGCCCACTAAAGGGACGAGACGGTTGAGCATACGGGTTGGCGTACAAGTTGCTTCGCGTCGCAAAAGTCGACCCGAATAGGTCGCTGCACCGGTAAGGAAACGAACTACGTGTGGTACCGTCGATCAGGCCGGACAACACTCTACACTGACCAGGGCTGTACAGACCTGCTGGAAACAGACCAGAGCTTGCGCAGGGATAAAAAGATCGAAATCGAAATGGACCTGCTATCGGTATGTGAGCGCGATGCGCCCAATTGTATCTCGAATCAAACTGGCAAGTTCCATACAGCCTGTAACAGTAAACTTCGCTGCGATCATCGAACCAATCTGTTGCCAATCGCCACCCCTTGACCGCACACGTCGTGCGCCCAACGCTGGGGGCCAAGCCGCGTTGTAACAGCATACCGCCCATTCTCCAATTGTCCTCCTGAGGAGCAAGCCCGACGATCGGGCCCGGTCGCTGAGTAACAAGCTCAGACAGGCAATCAAATAGCATCGGCGACTCGATGTAGGGGTACATGTCGAGTCTGTCAGAAAAGAGTGCTGACTGTCCAAGAAAACCAACGGCGGCGATCGATGCTTCTGCCATTTCCAATTGGCCTCGACCAGCGAACCGGCCTTCCCCGATTTGAACCAACTGATACTGTTGACTCTGCTGCGATTGAAGCTGCAAATCAAACCGCTCTCGTTCTCGCTCGAGGGCCGCAATTTCATGACTCGCGATCACCAACTGCTGTTCGAATCCTTGGATGCTGTCACGCAAATTGGCAAGCTCATTGCCAAGAGCGCAGACGCTCAGGAATTCGCGCTACACGCGTCATTCGTTCGACCAGGTAATCGCGATGTGCCGCAATGGCAACGCGATCGGCAGCAGCTTGTTGTCGCAAGCTTTTTCAACTGAATCGAATGACGAACAACGTTTGCGTCAGCTCGGACAGGATCATCGTCACGCTCAGATTCTGATTGGGCGAAACTCGTGGTCGGCGGTGAGCCCAAATTTTCTTGATATCGGTTGGCAAGCCGCTGCTGTATGCCGCGTGCTTGCCGAGCCTGCTGCGTTTGCAAGTCGAGATCCGCCAGCAACTGTTTTGCTTGATCGAGTTCGCTACGGTCGGCATGATCATGTTTCGACAGCTTTTCTAGCGCCTCCAGTCGCACTGCCGCCGCAACCTGCTGGTGCTCAAGCGACTTAATTCGCTCCCTAACGATGGAAGCGTCTTCGGCCATTGTTTTAACTAGGCCCATCAACTCGCGGTCACTACTGCAGTTGACAAACCGAGTACCGATGTTCGCCAACGCGGTCAATTCATGGGTACTTTCGGTTCGAGTTTCGGCCTCCGCCGTGGTTCTATTGCGCGGAGCGAATCACGGACCAGTACCATCCGTCGTGCGATGATCTTCGCTGCCGCTTTGCGCGCCATGGCCCATTCATGCTCTGCAACGGCTAGTCGCAATTGAATCGCAGCCCGGTCAAGCAGGTGAGCATCGCGTTCGCTACGACCGAAGACTTTGACCGCTTGTCGGTTTGATTCAATTTTTGTTTCGAGAGACGAAACGTCAATTTCCGACAAGGACCGGTATTCTCTCTGCAGGTTATCCAGATGCCGCCTTGAAAGTTCGACACTGGCAACGTCAGTGGACATCCAGGCGACAAGCCGCGCCGTGCGGGGCATGTAGAGCAAGACGCTTTCATCATCAGCCGAACTCTCAGGCAAATCCACGTTTGCTAGACGTGTTTGCCAATCGACGATGGTGCCGAGATACTGCTCGGCTGCCTTGGCGTTGGCCGCGGCAGAACTGACGGTGACTTCTTGTTCGGCGACTTCCCGCCAAGAAGCATGTCCGTTGTCGCGTAACTCATGGAGACGCGCCAACTTCCAAGCAGCCAAATCATGTACAGCACGGACCCGGGCCAAATCGGCCTGGGCAATCGCTGCGCTGCGCCTGCAGTTCCGCAATCACCAGCGGAGTGCCGGCGAAACTTGATGAACAGAGGATGAACAAATGGAATGCGACGACGTGAGTTCTGGCGAAAAGCCCAGCCATGAAATGCTACCCAAGCACGAGACAATTTGATCGCCATCACAAACAGCATCCTTGGACGATAGCTTGGTTTTCACACTAGATGGCCAAATATCGCCTGTCAATCAAATCGAAGCATCTCTACGACATTCCGGCTGCGTGGGTTCCAGTTCAAAATGGCACCGATCGTTCAACGGGGTTCTGACGGTTTTCGCAAATGCTGCGCGCTTCACAATCAGTAGCGAATTCACGTAGCCGAGCAATAGCCTTGTCGATCCGCTTGGCATCGAACCTCTGGATCGCCAAGATCACAGATCGCTGTTCAGATTCGATCAGTTTCTGAATGTGACGGCGCATCGATTTGTCATTCATCTTGTTGTGCCATCCCTGCAGCCGAGTCACGGCCGCGGCGTGATCGTTCAGCATGCCAAGCTGCTTCTGTAACTTGGATAGGTAGCGAACAAAACGAGATCGATAGTCGGGGTCCAGTGCTGATTCGAACAGGTCGATCGCGTACCGTAGGGATTTGACACGGACCCGGAAACGATGAAAGTTTTTGACACTCGCCCCGGCCGTTGGCGCCGCACCAAGGCAATCGGCCGCCAATCTCGCCAGCCTTGGAAGCGCCAACTCGGATGGCGAGTAGGAATCGCCAACGTCGATCGACCGGAGCAACATCTCCGTCCGCAGGGCGAACCGACCACTGCTGATCCATTTGTGGTGCGACGCCACTATCGGCTGCTGCGCTTTGCGTCGGCGGCGTCTCACCCACCGCAACAGTTTTTGAAACTTGGCAGACTGCTTGTGCTGGAAACGTATCAGGAACACATCTAAGTCACGAGCATCATTTGATGCCTGGCGTATTTGCCGTAGTCGTTTGCGAAACCATTTGGCGTGCCGCTTTGGCAAACAAGCTTGATAGGCCGCGATTGCTGCCTGTGAACGACGCGTTTGAACTCGAAGTTGATGGATCGCTTCGACAGATCCATGCTCGTCATCAGCGGCCAGGGTCAATAAGTCGGCGACGGAGGTGAGGTGCGAATGCAAGGCAACTCGAGCGTCCAGGTGGGCCGAACGACTATTGCCGGCGGGTGACTCTTGAAGATTCGGTAATCCCATCAGTTCCGCGCATTCCTTGAATCGCATTCCGGGCCCGAGCGACAGCCTTGGGTCAAGCCGTTCAGTATACAACGTTGATTGTCCGAATCGAACGTATAGAGCAGTAAGCCCGGCTAAGCTCAGGATTGCGGGGCGGAATGGAAGATGCCCCGGGCAGGGTGGTGGACTGCGGAAACGCCCGGGAACCAGCAGGGCAATTCCAGCGAGAATCTGAATTCGTACAGATTCCATTCGAACCGAATCTGGCTCGGCGAAAATCGCCCGCAGCCTTACGGAACGGAACCGTCCGGAACGCTGTGTTCGCAAGGCGAGATGCGTGGGAAAAGATGCGCAGCCCAAGTAGCGACACGTTAACCTAGCTGGAGTGCTTGACCCTATCTTTGCAAGCTCGGTCAATGCTGTGTCGAATTCAAAATTATCCATTGCCATTCTTGCCGTCGGAACCGTCGGTTGCCGGTGTGAATCCAGTATGGACTTAGACTACCCCTACAACGTGTAACAGACTTGGCAGTTGGATGAACTGAATTTCGGCGAGATCGTCCAGATAGAATCTGTAGTTTGGGACCGGATGACACGATCTCACTTCGTGAGTTGATTGTGAAAGACGGTGTCGCAGCCAGTCGCAACGGTTTAGAGATTGGGACGGGCACACGGAAGGGCTAGGCTTCCAGGAGCATCTTTGTTGACCAGACGAATAAGGATCGGCGAACTCAGACGGATCATAAAACAACAGAGGAATTGTCGATCGTAGTTCGTCTAGGTGCGCTACTGGCAAACTTGCACCGACCGCAAACTAGGCGAGCGTCTGCTGGAAAAGCACGAGCATGCGTGCCCATGCCTTTTCAGATTGTTCCTGGTTGTACACCCGCGTGTCGGGTGGGCACCAACCGTGTCCCGCTGGGTACACCTCGATCTCGGCAGACAAATTCGCTGCTTCGAAAGTTTCCTTGAGAACGTCCTTTACCTCGGGATCACGCTCGTCGTCGTTCTCAGCAATCGCGACCAGGAACTGCGCCTTCATTTTGGGGATCAGCAGGTGCGGGCTTTCCGCAGACTTACTGACCAATCCGCCACCGTGGAACGTGGCACCAGCACCGATGCGGTCGGGGACCGCCGCCGCCGTGCGCATCACGATCGGACCACCCATGCAATACCCGATCGTGCCAATCTTTTTGTTCTTGTTCAACCTGGGGCTGCGAGTCCAGCCAAGCGATGAAGGTCTTTGCATCGGCGGTGTGTGTCGTCGCGCTCAACGTTCTTGCCAGGGGTATCACTTCGGAAATCGGCGTGTTGGCTCCCTGCGCCGCCGTGGGCGCCTGCTGTTTCCGATAGAACGGGTTGACGACCAGGACGCAATAGCCGGATTCGGCTAGACGCTTTCCCATTTGGCGAAACGCAGGGCGCAGCCCAAAAATGTCAGGCCAAACAAGCACGGCTGGATGCGTACCGACCTGGGGGGTTACTAAGTACGCATCGCACTGACCATCGGGTGTCTCGATACTGACATCGTGCTCCGTTACCTCGGCGGCGCTGGTAGAGCGTGGAAGCATCATTGCGGCACCGACGCCGATCGCGGCCAGTGCGCCCAAGTCCCGGCGAGAATACTTTTTTAGGTCTTCGTCAAAATGATCTTGGTCACACATGTCGTACCTCCATGGTTGGTTGTCTGAGCGGACAGCCAGAGTCTCGGACCTACAGAGATTCAGCCTGGCATTTTCAAGATTGGCATTCTAGTAGACGCAGACGTGCAACACTCTCTCACAGGGCATTGGTGTCTACACATCTAATTTCACCCTCCTTGGGAGGTCGTGCAGTTCATTTTTACCCTCCCTCGGGAGGGTCGGACGGGCAAACGGCCGGGGAGGGGCTGACATGGAAAACCCCTCTCCTCGCTTAGGCTCGACTCTCCCGGAGGGAGAGTGTTGCAAATGCTTGATATTTAGCTTCTTAGCAACTGCACGACCTCCAAGAGAGGCTGTTATCGATCGCACAACCTGCTGCAGGGACAAGGTATGTGTGCAGCGACCTAAGTGCGAATCAGTCGGTCTGAATCTCAGTTGCAATTCAACTTACTCGGACTGACCAGGCTTGCCACCTTGTGGACTGCCGCGACGACCACCAGGTTCACCACTTCCGCGACGACCACCGCTCATTCGACCGACGATGACGGCCGCTTCTTTGTCGTCAATTTCGCCATCGCTGTCCCGATCAACGCGACTGAAGAACTGTTTCATCTGCTCAGGCACTTCATCTTCCGATAGGGTGCCATTGCCGTTCTTGTCCATCGAGGTGATGAAGGTCTTGACTTGAGCTGCCATCTGAGCGGCACGCTTTTTGCCTTCTTCGGTCTCCTTGGCCAGCTTGTCCAGGTCAACTTCTTCGACCTCGCGAGTGGTCATGAAACCAATCATCATTTCCTCCCAAGTCTGATCGCCCCAGGTGACGTCGATCGTCGGATCGGGATTGGTCAGGTTCTCCTCCGAGTTGTCGTAGTGAGCAACACATTTGATCTGTGTTCCCTTCGGCATCAGCTTTGGTTCTTTCAGCTTGTAACTCAGTTGCCAGTTGAAGTCATAACGAGGCACGTCTAACAGAATTTCCTCTTTGCCGTCGGGATAGTGCGCGGTGAAGCTGAAGGACTTGCCACGTAAGTGCATGTGCGGCAGCATCGAGATCAGCAATTGATCACGATCGAATTCAAAGTCTGCGCGAACCTCGTAGTTATCGTCGCCAGCGGGAATTTTGAAGTTCGGGGTGATTGCTGCACCACCAGATGCCACATATTTGACGTCCTTTGGATCGGCGAATTGGAAACCGACGTAACTGCGGTCCGTTTGCTCGCAGTTCCGTTTGGCGTGTAATGCAATTGGAACAACAGCTTCGATCCGGCCGGAACATACATCGCGGTCTCGGAATCAAAGACGATGGGGGGCGTACCCGGCGCGTATCCAATCCCGATACCTCGACCAAAGCCTTGGCCGCCTGATGGCGAGCGGACGAAACACAAAATGTGGTGAACCACGGCACGATTGCCCGGACGAGATTCAGCGACTTTGATCCACTTGTCTTCCGTCCAGCCTGGATCGACTTCGAAAAACTGGTATTCAACGGTGCCTTCGGCGGCAACCTGAAATGGCTCGTCGCTCATGTAGACGATTTGGTCTGGTGTTCCAGCCATCCAACCGTCGACAAACGTTGGTGGCTCAGGTAGATCGGCGGGATCACCCTCTGGGCTGCCATTTTCAACCCAAGCAAAGATCTGTTCTTTCTCTTCGCCGCTCAGCCGGCAGTCGTTAACGAACTCACCGTGTTCTGGATTGGCGTGCCAGGGCGGCATCCGTTCTTCGTCAACGACTTCGCGAATCATTTCTGACCAGCCGGCGACTTCGTCATAGTCGGTCAAAGACATCGGTGCGATTTCGCCATCGCGATGACATTCGACGCAACGCTTATTCAAAATCCGCGAGATGTGTTTTGTGAATGTGATTTCGCCAGTTGGTTTCACGTCTGGAACGCGGCCAATCAAACAGCCGACCGCCTCGGTCAACGGCTGACTGATCTTGTTGCCAGCGAGCGTTTCTTCCACCGCGATCACCAAGTCTTTGCGACGAGGTTCGGTCAACTGATAACTGATGCGTTTGCCGTTTTCACCCAAGTGTTGGCCATACTGGTCGTCGATGCGGCCGTAGTACTGCACGACGCCATTCGCATCGAGCAAATAGGCCTCCGGTGTTCGCTTGGCATCGAACAGGTCGGCGACCTTGTTGTCTGGATCTTTCAGGACGGGAAACGTCAACTTGTGACGAGTCGCGAAACCGGTCAGTTCCGTCATCGAGTCCTGACGATTCGAGTCGATTGCCAACACGGTGACGCCTTTGTCGCCGAAATCAGCCGCGATTTGCTCGAGACGTGAAACGTATAACTTTGCCAGCGGGCATTCGATACCGATGAAGGCAACCACGACGGCCTTGCTATCCTTGTAATCGCTCAGATTGTGAACCTTGCCACGGAAATCGTGGAGCGAAAATTCTTCGATCTGCTTCCCGATTGGACTTTCGACGTCGGCGGCCCCCAAACGCGGTGTAAGTAAGCAAATCGTAGCCATCAGGAGTAGTAAGTAGCCAGGCAGACGTCGCATGCGAGTTTTCCTTGAACGAGGAGGCGGGATCGTGAACGGGACGTTCGGGCGAAGCCCAAGAATACAGCAGGTAGAACACGGCTAAAAGTCGAGAGTTCCGATAAATATGGTTCGACTTCGCTGGTCGCGATTCAAAGACCGTCAAGCACCAACGGCTGATCACAAAGATGCTCCACAATTCGAAGTTTTCAGCAAGTCCTGGATGGACTTAAGAAAACGTACCTCGCGAAACCATAAGTTTTGCGAGGTGTTTTTGTGCGATCAAAGCGGAGGACACGGGACTCGAACCCGCAGCCCCTTGCGGGGTACCTCAGTTCCAGTGAGGCCGCTCACCAATTCGCTTATCCTCCGGTGCGCGCCGTGCAATGTAGCTTCCGTCGCCAGTGGGCGGAAGGTTGGAGTGACGTTGGCATCGCCGTGTCGACACCCGGCCACCGATCTGGCATGGCACGGTGACTACAGCGATGCCTTTGCTCCGCTGATCAACTTGATGAATTCGTCGTTGGTTTCGAATCGGCCCAATTGTTTCGTCAACTGCTCCATCGCATCGCAAGGATGCATGCTGCTGAGCGTTCGCCGCAACATCGTGACCGCTTCGTAGGTCTCTTCGTCATGAAGCAATTCTTCACGGCGGGTTCCGCTTTGGGAAATGTCGATCGATGGCCAGACGCGACGATCAGCCAAGCTTTCGATCGAGCACCAATTCCATGTTACCGGTACCTTTGAACTCTTGGAAAATCGCTTCGTCCATCCGGCTGTTGGTATCGACCAATGCTGTACCGACGACCGTCAACGAGCCACCTTCCTGGAAAGCTCGGGCGGTGGCGAACAGTTTCTTGGGGATGTCCATCGCCTTGATGTCCAAGCCGCCGGTCATGGTCGCGCCGCCGCGTCCACTACGGCCAACCCATTTGTTGAACGCGCGGGCCAAGCGAGTGATCGAATCGAGCACCAAGAAAACGTCTTGACCCATTTCGGCCAATCGTCGGGCGCGATCGATTGCCAATTGACTCAGTCGAACATGGCTTTCGACATCCATGTCCAGGCTACTGGCAATCACTTCGCCACTCGCAATATTGCGACGCATGTCGGTCACTTCTTCCGGACGTTCGTCGATCAGCAAGACGATCAATTTGACGTCGGGATGGTTCTCCGCGATGCCGCTGGCAATGTCTTGCAACATGATCGTCTTACCGCTGCGTGGAGGGGCGACGATCAATGCTCGTTGGCCTTTGCCCATCGGTGCCAGCAGGTCGATGACGCGATTGGTGATTGGCCGTTGACCTACGTTCCAAACGCAACCATTCCTCGGGATTGATCGCGGTCAGCGTGTCAAAACTCTTGACATCGACATAGTCCTCTGGCTTCATCCCGTCGACATCCAAGATCTCGCGGACTCGTGGTCCTTGCTGACGGCGAGCTTCTTGGACCATCGCTTTGATGCAGACGCCTTGGCGAAGCCCAAACTTTTCGATCATCGTTCCGGGAACAAATGGATCGCTTCGCTCACGGGAATAATTGTTGTCGGTGCCACGCAGGAACCCATAGCCGTTGGGGTGAAGTTCCAGAATGCCTTCGCCTTCTTCCAAGGGCGCGTCGCTAGGTACGTCGGCTGGTTCTCGATCCATGTCGCGGTCACGATCGCCTTGGCCACCTCCACCGCCGCCGCCACGACGACGCCGACGTGTTCTAGGTTTGCCATTACCGCCGCCGCCATGAGGGGCCGCCGGTCCATTGGAGCCGGAACTTCCCCGGCCACGATTTGTCCGTTTCTTTTTCGCCATTTGTCATCCAGAACGCTGAAGTGCCCAAACAGAGGTCCCGAACGGGTGCCCGGGCAGACTATCAGCAGTGATTGAAGAAACTACCGCGACCTACGATGGAAAGGGAGCCTCGGTTGAGTGCCGCGGTAAAAGCGACTCGGAGGCGAGAAATGGAATACGATTGATTGTTGGTAGATTGCCCGAGTAATCTGTCAGACTTTGTTTTCGGGGGCGTTTTGCAGTCGTCGTGTTCGACTTTCGTGGCTCGACTTTTCCAGTACGTCGTTCGTTGCCTACCCAAAGCTGTGCAACGGAATTCGGTGCCTGATCGCTTGCCCGAATCTGTCGGACCTATTCCCCTGTCGCCAATTCCTTGCTCAGTACTTCGCTCGCTGCGGAAGTGAACCAGTCCTTGGCGGAAATCGGCGGTCGCAGTCTCGCGAGGTCGCCACTGGAGAAGGACGCGATCAAGACGTCCAGTGAGAGGCAGGGTTTGATTCCAATACCTTCATTGCTTACTGCTCTGAAATATAGGCCCCCCAGCCGCCGTGTCAAGTCCGCCCTGAATAAACGAACCGCCCATTAGAGGGGTTTCTGGAATTCCGCTGGCGTTAAAGTCGCTGCAATTTGTACGTTCCGCTCAAGCCGCACGACTGGAATTGCCGAAAACGATCCAGCACGAGAAGGTTTTTGTTCTTTCCCTTTTCCGATTTTGGAATCCCATCGATCAGGATACTGCAACGATGCGCACAGTTGCCATTGCCACCATCGCCTCTCTGGCGGTCAACCTCTTCGCTCAGTTCTCCTACGCAAGCAGAGATCCCCTGGCAAAAAAATCTTCGCTCAGCACACGCGAAGGCTGAGACCGAGGGCAAGTTGATGCTGTTGCATTTTTACAGTGACAATTGCGTCTATTGTGATCGTCTGGAAGCAGGTGCCTTTCAAGCTCCGCAGGTCGGCCAAGCGATCGGCGAGAACTTTGTACCGGTCAAAATCCACGCCAACTCGGCACCAGAATTGACCAAAATGTTCAAAGTGACAAAGTTCCCAACCGATGTGGTCGTGACGACAGCAGGCAAGAAGATTGCCACCAAGTCAGTCCTCAAGATCCAAACCATTACGTCGCCATGCTGGCGAGCACCCTGCCCACCGCCCAGCAACAGACACAGCCACAGTCGAATGCAATTGCAGCTGCCCAGCCCTCACCAAAAGCATCCGCAGACGCATCGCAGGTTGCTGTGTCGGCACCCGCGATGGGAGCACAGGCCGCGGGACCACAAGCAACGGCAGCTCAAGCCACAGCAGCACCGTCCAATGGATTCACCTTTCCAGATTCCGCCGCCACCACGGTGTCGGCGAGACCAGAGTCTGCCGCCCAATCACAGTTGGCCGGTTTCCGAAACAATAGCGGACTCGTACTACCCAGCGATCAACCAGAATACCGTTGCTATGGTGCCGGCGGAAAACCCAACCAGCCCAGGATCGGCTGTTAGCGTTGGAGCAGATCCGGAACTGGCGATGGAAGGATTCTGTGCCGTGACGGTGATTGCCGAAGATCGCTGGGTCGAAGGCAAACCTGAACATGGTGTCATCCATCTTGGCAAGCTTTATCTGTTCGAAAACGAAGACGCCATGAACACCTTCCTTGCCGATCCGGTTCCCTACACTCCCGTGCTGAACGAAATCGATGTCGTAAGATTCTTTGAAGAACGTGTGATTGTGCCCGGAAAACGTGAGTGGGGCGTCAAGGATCCAAGCTACCAGCGAATGTTCTTTTTTGCGGATGAAGCAGCCATGAATCACTTCATCGAAGAACATCATCGTTACACAGACGCTGCGGTCGAAGTCATGGAAAAGGCGGTCAAGGACGCCAACCCCGAGAGCTAAAACCGTTGCCTGCCCGCGATAGGTGGGCAAGGTCGCCGAGACTTTCGACGCCGTCGGCGAGCCCAATTCTGGACTCGCCACGGATGGGCCGGACCGCCTGCACTCCCTTGCGATCAGGTACGATGTAGCTCTTCACATCTACTTGTTTCGAGACCCGAGAATGGCTCCGACGCTTAGCCAGCAGCAACTGCGGCAATATCAGGACGACGGCTACTTGCTGATCGAGTCGTTGTTTGATTCCGAAGAGATCGATTTGTTGCATCGATCGGCGAAGGAAGATAAACAACTGGATGATCATGCCTTCGGACGCGACGATGGCGAAGGTGGCACGGTCCGTCTGTCGCTGTGGAATCATCCGGGCGACGGAATCTACGGTGCATTTGCTCGCTGCAACCGCTTGGTTTCGGCCGCCGAAGATTTGTTGGGCGACGAACCGTATCACTATCACAGCAAGATGATCATGAAGGAGGCCCGCATCGGCGGCGCTTGGGCCTGGCATCAAGACTACGGCTATTGGTACTCCAACGGTGTGCTGACGCCGAATCTGGTCAGCGCGTTCATCGCCGTGGATCGGGCGACGCAAGAAAACGGATGCCTGCAAGTGATCCGAGGATCGCATCATTGCGGCCGAATTCACCATCAATTGACCGGGGATCAGGCGGGCGCGGATCCTGAACGGGTGGAACAAATCCTGCAACGATTTGAATTGGTTTACTGTCGAAATGAATCCTGGAGATGTCGTTTTCTTTCACTCCAATCTGTTGCACCGCAGCGATCAAAACAACTCCGATGATCCACGTTGGTCCATGATCTGTTGCTACAACGCGCGGAGCAACGATCCGTACAAGGAATCGCATCACCCACGCTATACCCCACTGGACCGCCTAGATGACGGCATGATCAAACAGATCGGTATTCGTCGCTTCGAAGATGGCAAATCAGACGTGGCGTTTCTGATCCTGATCATGACGCCAGTGCAAAATCGCTGGATCGGCAATGACTGCGAACGACGAACTTGGTCACCTACCGGTCTTGCCCAGGGATCGATCGGTCGGCATCGGCTGCATTGGGGCCGGTTTCATCATGGCCGATTGCCACTTGGTCGCCTATCGGAATGCTGGATTGAACCCGGTAGCGATCGCCTCGCGCCGACACGAACAGGCACAAGAGGTGGCCGACGCCACGGTATCGATTCGGTCTATGCGACCTATCAAGAAATGTTGTGCGACGAGCGAATCGAAGTCGTCGATATCGCGGTCCCGCCCGACGACCAGCTAGCTGTTGTGAAGGAGGTCGTGCGGCATCCGCAGGTTCGCGGCATTCTGGCACAAAAACCGCTCGGTTGCTGCTACCACGAAGCCCGAACGATCGTCGATCTGTGTCGCGGCGCCGGGATCACTTTGTGCGTCAACCAGAACATGCGGTACGACCAATCGGTCCGCGCCTGCAAGACATTGCTGGATCGCGACGAACTTGGCCGAGCCCGTGCTGGCCACCATCGACATGCGGGCGATTCCCCACTGGATGCCTTGGCAAGCAGCGTCTGGGCTGGGTCACCTGCCGGATCATGTCGATTCATCACTTGGATACGATGCGGTATTGGTTTGGCACGCCGGCTCGAGTATTTGCCAGTTTTCGGCCCGATCCGCGGACCCAGTTTCCGCACACCGACGGAATCGGCCTGTACATTTTGGAATACGATTCGGGTCTGCGTTGTCATGATCTGCGACGACGTCTGGACGGGGCCGGCGCGCGAGGGTGCGGCCGAGGACATCGGCATTCGGCTGGCGCGTGGAAGGGACCGAGGGCTTGGCGAAAGGCACGATCGGGTGGCCCGCCTATCCAGAACCGGTGCCCAGCACCATTGATTACTCGACGGTACAGTCCGGAACCTGGTTGTCACCTCGCTGGAATGAAGTCTGGTTTCCCGACGCATTCCTCGGCCCGATGGCGGAACTATTGGTCGCGTTGGAGAACGATCGCGAACCGTCGATTAGCGGCCGGGACAACCTGGAAACAATGGCTTTGGTCGACGCGTGTTACCAATCGGCCGAGCAGAAACGAGCGATCGAGATCGAATCTGTCCTGAACTCGGTTTCAACAAACCCCAGTTCAACAAACCCCAGTTCGCAAACCCCAGTTCGACCAACCACGCTTCCTGAGTCCCCGACTGTTTCACACCGCTTCCCATTCGAGCGCCTGCTCGATTGCCCGTTCGTATTCCAGATCGGTCAGTTCCAAGATATCTCGCATTTCGGAGAGAATCTTCATTTGCGGCTGCCCCAATCCCTCATCGGCCGTCGCCGCCATGAACATTGCCTGCAGTGCCTGAATTCGCTGCTCTTGGCTCCAGCGGTGGGAAACGGTCAAAACGTAGTTTGCCGCTTCGATTTTGTTCTGCTGTGCGATTGAACAGAGTCGTCCCAATTCCTCGCGGTCGACTTCCCGTTGCAACATTCGCGAGGCCACGCCTTGCAAAGCTTCGATCTCATTTTCACTGATCTTGCCATCGGCGATCACCACCAGGACTGCAGCTCGGACGGCTTCGTCGCGAAACTGTTCCTCCAAGGCATACTGATGAACTTCTTCGTCCATCTCCAAGACCGTGGGATCCCAGGTGGATTTGCAGTGATCGCACTGCACAAACTGTTCAATTGACCCAACCGGAACCGTAGGGATGAAATAGAGTGTCAAAAACGGACGCCGCGCTCGCAGACGATACGTTTGTGTCAACGCGCACGTTGGGCAGTAGAAATTGCCTCGATCACGCGTCCGCGTGAGATTCATCGTTCCGATCAGGATCATGGGGCGATTGGCCTTCGGGGAATAGTCGTCTGAGTCCCTATTGTGAACCACGCTCCGTCACTTTGTGAACCACGATCTGGTGCTATTGGAGTTTACTGTGGCCAGCGGGTCGGCGGAACATTGTGACGGTTGTATCGGTTTTCCTGGATGATCGCCTAGCGGACGGCCGATGGAACACGATGAGGTCTCGGTCGGTGGATTGAGCCTCCGTTCCGCTTCTGAGGTAGAACAACCATGCCGGCGCTGCCGATTTCGACTGTCCGAACCAGCACTTCGCTGTCAACATTTCGGTTGATCAGCCAATTGAATGCTGACCAAGTGGACCTGCAGAAGCAATTCGACCAGCTCAGCACGGGCCGCCGAGTTCAGAGCTTTTCCGACGACCCTGTGGCAGCGGGCCGTGCGTTGGGCTTGCAACGTGGTATCAACCGCAGCACTCAACTATTGCGCAATGCCAATTCGACTGCTGGCTTTTATGCGGCAACCGACAGTGCGCTTGGTCGCGTTGATTCGGCACTGATTGAAGCCCGCGCGGCAACTGTCGAGGCAGCCCAGAATGTAATCGATGACGATCAAAGAGCGGCGTTGGCGATCACAATCCGCGAAACGATCAATTCCGTATTTGCGGCCGGCAATGCGCTGTTTCGCGACCACCAGATGTTGGGTGGGATTCTGAATTCGGGAGATGCCTTTGCCTTTGAAGGAAACGAAATCGTTTACAAGGGGACCAATGCAGTCGGTCGCGCCGAATTGGTGCTGGCTTTCCGACACAAATCAATATGGCCGGCAATGAAGCATTGGGCATCTATTCGGTCGTTGTCGAAGGGGAACGGCTGAACGCAGCGCTCGATCCAAACACCCGCTTGGTCGACATGCGTCAAGGCGAAGGAGTCGAAGCCGGGGTGATCCAATTGTCGGGCGGCGGTGACTGGATCGATCTTGATTTGCGAGGCGCTGCGACCATCGGCGACGTCGCCGATGTGATTTCTTCGATTGAACTGGAGGGTCGGCAACTGTCCGCGACCATGACCGACGATGGATTTCGAATCGAATACGCGGATGGACTGCCAGGAACACTGGTGATTGCCGATACCGAAGGCAGCACAATGGCGCAAGACCTTTCAATCGACAACAGCGATGGCGTCCCGACATCACCGGTCATCGGTAGCCGGTTGGCACCACGGGTGACACCGCTGACCAGAATTGCCGACTTAGATGGCGGCAGCGGGCTGGATCTTTCCTCAGGAATCCGAATCGAACAAGGGAACAAAGCATTCGATATCGACTTAGACGACGTGGAGACTCTAGGCGACGTTCTGATCGCGATCAACCGCAGCGATGCTGACGTGCATGCGGAACTGGACGAGGCCGAGGGCCGCATTCGGATTCGAGCGGGGCGTAGCGGGGTGGACTATTCGATCGGCGAAAATGGTGGACTTGCAGCTACCAACTTGGGTATCCGGTCGGCAACCGCATCAACATTGTTAAGCGACTTGGGACGCGGTCGCGGGATCACTATCAACCCTGGCGCGACGGATCTTGTGATCACTCGTACCGATGGGGTCGAACTGGAAATCGATCTTGATGACGCGAGTACGATCCAGGACGTCATCGAGCTGATTGAAGACCACCCGTTGAATACTGGTTCCAGCCAAATCTTGGTTGACCTGAATGACGTGGGCAATGGCATTCAAATCAAAGCGCCGCCCGATGTTGGCCAGCTATCGATTCGTCAAGTCGGTGCGAGTGACGCGGGCGTTCGCTTGGGGTTGATACCTCCAGGTGACAATGAAAACGTTGGTCAATTGGTTGGCGCCGTTAACACGATCGTTGGTACCGACTACGCGCTCCGCGATGCCGGCGGAGCGTTGGACACGCTGTTACGATTGGAAGACGCGATTCGAGACGGCGATCTGATCGAGATTGGAAGACTGCAGGCAAAGCTGGATGTTGACCTTGATACGGCGAGCCGATCACGGGGAAAGGTCGGTGTCTGGTCCAGAAACCTAGAACAGTTGCAGACCGCCACCGAGGATAAAGTGCTGCAGATGCAAAGTGAACTTTCCAACGAGATTGACGCCGATTTTGCAACGGTCGTTAGTGATCTGCAACAGCGGCAATTGGCGATCGAAGCCTCGATGCGACTAATCGGTCAAACGGCTCAGATGACCGTTTTGAATTACCTGTAGGGATTCTGTCGATTCGAAAGCCTTTTCCGCCGATAGATATCGATGAAACGCTATGGGGTCTCCGATAGCAGTCAATCACCTTCAAACACGTCTCTTTTTGGACCTTGGTCATGCGAATCGACACCCAAAGATTTGGTGCGTTAAGCCTGAATTCAGACCAGCTGTTTCTCTTTCCGCAAGGACTGATCGGAATGGAAACACTCCGACATTGGGCGTTGCTGCCTGATCCCGAGAACGAATCGGTTGCCTGGTTGCAAAGTGCTTCGCGCGGCGATCGTGCGATTGCCGTGATCAGTCCCCGCGCCTTCTTTGACGATTATCGGGTTCATGCCTCTCGGCGTGATCTAACCGCATTGCACATGCGACCCGGGGCCGAGATCTATGTACTGACGGCAGTCAGCGGGCATGTCGGTAAATTGACCACCAATCTGCGCAGCCCCATCCTGTTGAATTTGAATCGACGACTCGGTTGCCAAGTGATCACCGGTGCAGAGTACCCGATCCAGCAACCACTACCCGTCGCCTCTTCCAGCAATCAAGCTGCTGTCGCGGAACTGGTGCGGCGAGCTGCATAGTTCGAATTATTTGAAGCGGCCAATTCAGCGGGCTTTCTGTCCGAACCATACAACCGTTCCGTCCGGAACCGTAGTGACGTCGGTGAATCGGCACGACCGGTACGTGCGGACTCTTGACCGTCGATGATCAACTTCTCGTCTTGATCGTCCGATCAAACGTATGTCCAGAGGGAACTACGAAGACGGTTCCTACTCCGGGCGACGGTTCCTACTCCGGGCCCTGTGCTGTCCGCAATTACTATCCACCCATCCTCTTCAGGTCACCACGAGGACATCATGCTAGTCCTTTCACGCCACCGAGACGAAAGCATCATGATCGGCGACGATGTTGTGGTGACAATCGTTGATATTCGAGGTGACAAAGTTCGCCTCGGAATCGACGCACCTCAATCGATTCCCGTTCATCGACAAGAAGTTTACGACGCGATTCAACGAGAAAACCGTCGCGCCACTCAGACCGGTAGCGGAGCGACAAAAGACATTCAGCCTCGTAAAGAAGACTGAATCGGCTCCCAAGATCGATCGGAGTGGCATCATGTGCTGCTGAACCGGTGACGCTCAGGCCACGGGATACTCCCAAGGCCCTCGATAGGGGCGAGTCAATAATTGATTCGCCTCTTTGTCGTTGACCACAACCTCGCTTTCGCCATCCCACTCGATACTACGTCCAAGTTTTAGCGCAAGCATGCCCAGCAAGCTCATGTTGGTGGCGCGATGTCCGACCAAGACGTCGCATTGTGGCCGTGTTTGCGCTTCGATCGCATCGACAAAATCTGCCCACAACAAATCGACACTGTGGCCATCTGGCTCCAAATGGTCAGCATCTTCGTGAATCACACGCTTGTTGGAATCAGACGGGTAAAAAGTCCAGCCGTCGCGCCAACCCATATGGAAGGTTCCCTTCGTCCCATAGAAGTGGCAACCAACCGATGACTTGCCGGCACCGCTGCCAGCGTATTGGCGATGTTCCCACATCGCGGTAAAGGAATCAAATTGAAAAGTCGCAATCTGGCTGTCGGGCGCGTCGGTCGTTTGTTGCTGCTCGTTTGACACGGCCTGCGCCTTTAATCGGACGTCCGCCCGTTGAATGAATGTATCGCGGTGCAATTTCGTCGGTCCACCACAAAATCTGGTCCATCCAGTGGACCCCCCAATCGCCAAGTTGTCCGTTGGCGAAATCCAAGAAGTTTCTGAATCCGCCCGGATGTATTTTGCGATTGAACGGACGCAGCGGCGCCGGACCACAGTACATGTCCCAATCAAGCTGCTCCGGCGGCGGACCATTGCGCGTCGGTTTCTCTTCACCACCGCGGCTGTGCACAAAAGCCTTCACCATTCCGATATCACCGGCGCCACCATCTTTTAAGAACTTCATTCCCGATTGGTAGTGCCGCCCGATTCGACGATGCAATCCCACCTGGACCACCCGGTTGCAAGCGGCGCGGCAGCCAACATCGCTTTGCTTTCGCCAATCGTGTGACCGGTCGGCTTTTCGACAAAGATATGAGCCCCCGCTTCGATTGCCGCAATCGTGTTGATCGCATGCCAGTGATCCGGTGTTGCGACGATCGCAACGTCGATCTCTTCCTTGTCCAACAACTCTCGAAAGTCGGTGTAGACCTTTGGCTGGTCCCCAGAAAGATCTTGGACCTCCTCGGCGGCAATCTCTAACCTATCTTGATCGACGTCGCAGATGCCAACCACTTTTGTGTTTCCCGCCTTCATCGCCTCACGCAAGATATTCATTCCCCACCATCCGCTGCCGATCAGCGCCGTGCGATACCGCTTCCCTTTGTTGGCAGCGCGAATGAAAGGAGTTTGGGTCAATGTGGTACCGGCCGCGGCCGCTTGAATGAATTGGCGGCGTTTGATTGGCGGCGACATGATTTCTATGCTCGGTCTTGGAACGCTGAATGTACTTGTCTCGATTCGGCAGCCCTATTGTAGAAGGTGATCGAGCTCCCCGTTCCACTTCTTGCTGGTAGACTTGTATCGATCATTCCAATTCGTGTGATGCGATCCAAATGATGTCCGACTCAGAACCAGCCGCAAACCCGACTCAGCCGATTGCAATCGACGAGATCGACGGTTCGATCAACCGTATCGCCCCGACTCAGTTTCGGATTGTCGATCTATTCACCGCCATCACCTTGTTTGCGTTGGCCTTTGCGATCTTGGCACCCGTTATTCAGCGGATCAGTTCGGAGCATCTATTCATTAGCATCGGCGCGATTGGAATTCAGTTGACCTCGGCCGTAGCCACTTTTGTGGCATTGGCGAGCCGGCGAATGCAGATACTAAAGTTTGCGACAAAAGTGGCAACCTAGGTAACCCATTGGAAATCGCAGTTGGTGATGCAAGCGTTTTGCTCTTTCCGCCAACCGTGTCAGTTTGCTAACGAAGGGCAAGCCGAAGGTACTGGCTGAATTTTTCGCGAAGGAATGCGACCCATGAAAGCGTTTGGCGTACGATTCGCCGCCGGTGCGTTGACCATCTTGTTTGGTGCATACGCAGCCGCGCTGGCCCAAAAAGACAAACAAGCAGATCCCGACAATTGGTCTGCCGATGCACCGCGCTGGGTGAGCCGGCTGTGCCAATCGCCGATATTGGCGAAGAGTCATGGATCAGTCAGCCCGATTCCGGTAGCCCGACGGACTCAAACCCAATTCAGTTGGTGCAGCACACGGAAAACTCCGGCGATTTTGCTTCGTCTGACGCGAATGAGGTCCTCGATGCTCAGGCCGGCGCGGACCCTGCCCCAGACTTCAATATCGCCAACATTCCCAACGACTTTGCTGCAGACTCCGAACCCAGCGAAACACGTTCGGCGGTTGCTGTTCCTGATTGGACGCTTCCACAGGACGGAACGGCTGCCGTCGCGGAACCCAGCGAAAATGAAATGACATTGCCGGGCGACGAGTCTAATGGCCTTCCAGAACTGCATATCAACACTGGCAACGCTATCGATTTGGGATCGAGCGATCAACCGTCAGCCGGACTTCCCCAGGAAGCACCTGCGACCGCAGCCATTGGAAACCCCGAGAATACTCTCCGGGGAACCCCAAGCGACGCGAACATGCTGCGTGATCCTGCGGAAGGGGAAACTCCACAACCGCTGGAGCAATGGGCCGCCGAATCGGGTCAGCCCCAGCTGCAACCGGAAGCTCAGTTTCAACCGGAAGCCGACTTGCCATCACAATTCGACGCCGCGCCAGAGCCGTTTGTTCCGGGTGGCAACGCCAACCAACTGCCAACCGGACCAGCTACCAATCCGCTGTATCAACCGCAGGGAACAGCAAGTCTGGGTGTTCCAGCAGCAGGGATGATTCCGATCGACACCGGTTCAGCCAACCAGCCAGCGGCCTTCCAACAACCAGCCGCTGCGGCCACCTTGAATCCCAACGTGACGATCGATGCGCCCGGTGAACGACATTTGGAGGGCGTCCAAAGCCCTAGCGTTGTGATTCAAAAACGCGCGCCCAGTGAAGTCAAAGTGGGACAACCGGCGACCTTCGTAATCCACGTTCAAAATGTTGGCTCGGTCGAGGCGTTGGATGTCGAGGTCCACGACAAGATTCCATCCGGCATGCGATTGATTGATGCTTCGCCGCGTCCTTACCAGGAAGGCAGCGCACTGCTTTGGCAACTTGGCGCGATGCCAGCCGGCGATGAGCGAACAGTGACTTTACAACTCGTGCCAGAACAAGAAGGCGAATTAGGTTCGGTTGCCCGCGTCAGTTTCGAAGCTGCCGCATCGGTACGAACGATCGCAACACGGCCAGAGCTAAAAATCATACAAAAGGCGCCGGAAACGGTGCTGATCGGACAACAGTTGGAAATTGAACTGGAAGTTTCCAACCCGGGAACCGGCGAGGCGACCAACGTGGTCCTGCAGGAAGATGTGCCCCCAGGCTTGGAACACCCGAAGGGACGCCAATTGGACAACGCATTGGGCAATCTGGCACCGGGCGAAGTCCGGCGCCAAGTGCTGCGGATGCGAGCCGTGGAAGCCGGAATCGTTCAAAACACAATTCGTCTGGCAGGCGACAATGGTTTGAGCACCGAACATACGGTTAGCGTGCAAGTTGTCGCACCGAAGCTAGAGATTGAACTAGAGGGGCCATCACGACGGTTCTTAGAAAGACAAGCAACCTACTACGTTCATCTTGGCAACGTCGGTACCGCTGATGCGACGAACGTTGAACTATCGATTCAGTTAGACCGAGGGTTCACGTTTGTCAGCACCGAGAACCAAGGCCAATACGATCCATCGCGACATAGCGTTCACTGGTCGTTGGCACAGATGCCGGCTGGCGCGAATGGCAAAGTTGCCCTGACCCTACTACCGGTCCAAGAGGGCGAGCAGGCGATCATGTTGGACGCCCGAGCGGACCTGGGTGTCGTCGCGAAGTCCGAACGCCGCTTGTCCGTGGAAGGTTTCTCCGAGCTTAGTTTCTCGATCACCAATCCAGGTGGACCGATTGAATTGGGAAGCGAGACGACCTACGAAATCAAAGTTGACAATAGCGGTTCCAAAGCCGATAGCAACGTTCGCGTGCAGGTCCTACTACCACAGGGACTGGAATTGATCAGTTCCGAAGGAGACGCTGGAACTGATGGCCGCGGTTTGGTGGCCTTCCAACCGAAGGCAACGTTATCGCCAGGCAGCGAACACACCTACAAGATTCGTGTTCGCGGTGTGGCGCCTGGCACCCACATTGTCAAAGCCGTCGTCGTCAGCGACTTGGCGACCACACCGGTTACCAAGGAAGAAAGCACTGTCGTCTACGCCGATCGATAGCCGACGAGGTACGGAGCACCAAGGACTCCGTACTGGCCGACGCTAGCCCTCGTCCTCGCTCAGTTTTGCCAGGACGGAGTAATCTTCCAGCGTCGACGTATCGCCGACCACTTCGTGGCCCGAGGCGATGTCGCGCAGCAAACGCCGCATGATTTTTCCGCTGCGGGTCTTCGGCAACGTGGCGGTAAACCGCAGATCATCCGGCTGGGCCAGGGCACCGATTTGTTTGCGAACGTGCTGCTTGCAGTTCCTTCCGCAATTCTTCGATCGGTTCAGCGTCACGAATCGTGACAAACGCGGCGATCGCCTGTCCTTTCAGATCATGCGGGCGTCCGACCACCGCTGCCTCGCACACCGCTTCGTGACTGACCAATGCGCTTTCGACTTCGATCGTGCTCAATCGGTGACCGGAAACATTGATCACGTCATCGATGCGTCCCATGATCCAGTAGTAGCCGTCTTCGTCCTGGCGGGCGTTGTCGCCGGTCAAGTACATGCCGGGGACCGTTGACCAGTACTGTTCGACATACCGTTCGTCGTCACCCCAGATGCCGCGCAGCATTCCGGGCCAAGGCTCGGCGATGCACAACATGCCACCGTGGTTCGGCTCGACCGGATTGCCCGATTCGTCGACGATTTTGGGCACGACTCCCGGGCAGCGGTCTCGTGCAGGAACCGGGTTTGGTCGCCGTGATCCCAGGCAGCGGGCTCATCATGATTCCGCCCGTTTCGGTTTGCCACCAAGTGTCAACGATCGGGCATTTCTCGATCACCGATCTTTTCGTGATACCACATCCAGGCTTCGGGATTGATTCCTTCACCGACGGTGCCCAGCAAACGCAGGCTGGACAGATCATGTTTTTCGACGTGCTCGTCGCCCCACTTGATGAACGCCCGAATGGCGGTCGGCGCGGTGTACAGGATCGTGACTTTGTACTTTTCGACCAGCTCCCAAAATCGATCTTCGGCCGGATGATTCGGTGCGCCCTCATACATCAAGCAGGTGGCGCCCGCGCGACAGCGGACCGTAGACGATGTAGCTGTGTCCGGTGATCCAGCCGCAATCGGCCGTGCACCAATAAATGTCGTCGTCGCGATGATCGAAGACCCACTGAAAGGTTCGCTTGGCCCACAGGTTGTAGCCGGCGGTCGTGTGGCGAATGCCTTTTGGTTTGCCGGTGCTGCCGGAGGTGTACAGGATGAACAGTGTCGCTTCGCTGTCGAGCGGAACGGCGGGCAAGTCGCCCGACTGTTTGTCGACGACATCGTGCCACCAGACGTCGCGTCCCTCCGGTCATCGACACGTCCGTCTTGACCGACCCGTCGCAGCACCAGGCATTTTTCGACCGTTGGTGACTTGGCCAGAGCGCTTCGTCGACGGTTTCTTTCAGCGGCAACACTTTTCCGCGGCGATGCAGGCCGTCGGCCGTGATGACCAACTTTGCCGACGCATCGTTGTTGCGATCCGCGATCGATTCGGCGCTGAACCCGGCAAAGATCACCGAGTGAACCGCACCGATTCGGGCACAGGCCAGCATCGCGATCGCCAGTTCCGGCGTCATCGGCATGTAGATGCTGACGACGTCGCCGGTGCCGATCGCCAAGTTCCTGCAAGCGCGGCGGCACATTTGCAGACTTCGGTTCGCAGCTCGGCGTAGGTCAGCGTCCGTGTGTCGCCCGGTTCGCCTTCCCAAATGATCGCGGTTCGATCGCCATGGCCCGCTTCGACGTTGCGGTCCAAACAGTTGTAGCTGGCATTCGTTTTGCCGCCGACAAACCACTGCGCGTTCGGCGCCTCCCATCTGCAGACTTCGTCGAAGGGCTCGAACCAATGCAAGTGCTCCAGCGCCTCCTGCGCCAGAAGCCGTCACGATTCTCAACGCTCGTCGGTACATCTCCTCGTACTGCTTCGATCGTGGAAATGACCGCCTTCTCGGTGAACTCGGCCGGCGGAGGAAAGCTGCGTTCTTCGTTCAGGACATGGTCGATTTGGCCGGAAGTGTCGGACATCGTGGGGAACTCAGTATTCAGACGGGAAAGAAACTTCAGCCGACAGTCTACTGGATTTAGCGGCGCGCGTTGTATCAAAGTAGCCGCCATGATTTTCTACGGTCGTCAAAACAACGATTCTTTTAGAACCAGACCCTAGGCCTTTGAGCACGCGTGATCCGTCGCCATTTTCAAACGCCAGTGCAATCGAACCGGTCGTCCACGCAATGCGGTTGATCCCATGAAGCATCAAACCGATTCCTTTGAAACCGAGATGGACTGAAAATTTATTGTCAGTCGTGGGTCCCCGATGCACCCGCTGCCGTGGTGATCCTGTCCCATGGTTACGCCGAACATTCTGGACGTTATCAGCATTTCGTTGATGCGCTGTTGGATCAAGACTATGCCGTCTACGCTTTGGATCACCGCAACCACGGTCGAAGCGATGGCGATGGCGGATACATCGCAAAATTTTCGGCCTTTGTAGATGACCTGCATCGATTTGTCCTGCGGTCCAAATCCGCGCACCCGGATCTGAAGACGGTCTTGTTTGGGCACAGCATGGGCGCCGCAGTCTCGCTGCATTATGTGATCCAGCATCCAGACGAGATCGATTTGATGGTCATCACCGCGCCCTATTTGATTGACGGTGGCAATGTTTCACCGCTGTTGATGAAGGTCTCGCGATCCTTTCGACCGTATCTCCTGGTTTGCCCATCAAAGCGATTGATTCCTCAGCCATCTCGCGCGACGCCCAGGTCGTCGCAGACTACGACAATGATCCGTTGAATCATCGCGGCAAAATCCGAGCTGCGCACCGGCCTTGAGCTATTTCTGCTGGGCCATATGTTTTCGAACATGCCAGCGAAATCTCGCTGCCGATTATGATCATGCATGGCGATGCTGACTCGATTGCCGCGGTCGATGGCAGTCGTCAGTTGCACGAGCGGATCGCCGCGGAAGACAAATCCCTGCAAATTTTCCACGGTTTGTATCACGAAATATTGAATGAGCCGGAAAAAGATCAGATGGTGTCCGATATAGTTGGCTGGTTGCGTAAACGGATCTGAGTCCCGGAGCCACGAAGTCACGCGAGGATGCAGATGGACCAACTGAAACGGGCAGGCGAGATCTCACAATTCTTATTGTTTCAACGCGAAATGAACGAGGTGCTTTCCAAAGCCAAGCAGAGCGACGGCGACCTGGCAGTCGAAACCATTCGTGGAACGATTGAAGACCATTACACCGATGACCAGGGAAAGCCGGCGGTTCATATTGCCATGGAAATGCCCTGTACGATGACGCGTCTGCGATCGTTACTCTGTGGAATCGATTCAGCGCGTATAACGCCGACCAGTTGCGACTGTATCGCCGCCTGATTGAAATTGAACTGGCCGGACTCAATGGTGATCGTCATCCGAGAAAAGTATTTGATCGGTCTCCGTTCGGCTTGGCGGCACTGATCATTGGTACGATTACGATCTGGATGACTTTCCTGAAGATCTATTCCGGAGACGATCTGAGCGAGCTACTGGAACTGATCCGATTCGATTCGATCGTGGGCGTGTTGTGGATCGTTGGAATGTTCCTGGTCGTATGGTACATCGTCAGAACGCATCGCAACACATCCAAGTCGCCCAATTGGCAACCGTCGCCCGCGCGATGGATCTGTACCTTGATTGACATCGCGTAGTTGTGCTTGGCAGTCGGTGTCAAACCCATTCGACGCGACAACGAGGTTGGTTCTGATGTCAGGATTTGTCTCTCCTATGGGGCAGGCCGGAAGTCCCGTAAACTTTCCAACGCTATCATTCTCGGTTCGATTCTTAGGTCGCTCGGCTATGAAATTTTCAGATCGCTTGGCCCGCGCGGTCAAGAAATCGGGGTCGGTCACCTGTGTTGGGCTCGACCCGCGTAAAGCACAACTTCCGGCGCCGATTCGTGATTCCGTCGGCCACTGATTCGCCCGATGCGTGGGCTGCGGCCTATACTCAATTCTGTTCGCGAGATCATTGACGTGGTCGCCGACTTGGTGCCCTGTGTCAAACCCCAAGCGGCATTTTTTGAACAACTAGGTCCGGCCGGGATGGTCGCATTGGGCCAAGTCGTCGCCCACGCCCATCGCGCGGGCTTGCTGGTCATCGCCGATGGAAAACGCAACGACATCGGCAGCACTGCTACTGCCTATGCCGATGGATTCCTGGGATCCGAAAGTCCTTGGGGATGCGATTCGCTAACCGTCAGCCCTTATCTAGGACGCGACAGTTTGGAACCGTTTGTTGACGTTTGCGTCCGACGCGAAGCGGGAATCTTTGTGCTGGTCAAAACCTCGAATCCGGGTGGCGGTCTGCTGCAGGATCGGTCAACTGACGGGCAAACCGTTTACCAACGAGTCGCCGAATTGGTGACGGAGTTGAACTTGGACCACCTGGACGAACGAGGGTACGGACCGGTCGGTGCGGTCGTCGGTGCAACCTACCCAGAACAATTGGCCGAATTGCGGGCTGCAATGCCGCACAGCTGGATCTTGGTCCCCGGCTTTGGCGCTCAGGGTGGGGCGGCCGACGACGTCAAAGCAGCTTTCGACCAGCGTGGCCTGGGAGCGGTCGTCAACAGTTCTCGGCACATCATTTTTGCCCATGCGCGCGAAGAGTATCGCCAAAGTTTCGGCGATTCTCGCTGGCAAGAAGCCGTAGCTGCAGCGACGGTTGAAATGAATGCACAGCTTTCGGGGTTGCTAGCATTTAGCGTCATCGAATCTGTCTTGCCGTCGTGGTGTGTTCTCGGTATAGCCGAGTTTCCTACCCATTCGAGGAATCCCTTAACGCAGGAACGGAATCGATGCGTCTTCCCCTTGTCTATTCACTTGCCATCGCAGCAACGTTCACAATTGCCACGCCGTTGGCGTTCTCGCAAGGCATGCCTTTGCCTTCTGGAACATCCATTCCGGTACCGCAAAGTGGGGCCGTGCGACTTCGCCAGGCTGCGACTCCCCCCAGTCTACAAAACAATAACGTCCAGCGCAGCAACAACAGCGGCGCCGCGTCCGGTCAGGTCACCGCAGGCGGCAAACTACCGCGTACTGCCGGCCAAGAACATCGCGTCTATGACCTGCGACCTTACACGGGCTACCTAACTCAGCACGACCGTCCCGAACAAGCGATCGTTGACTGGGTGCTGCGAGAAACCGGTACCGATGTTTGGTTTACTGAACCCTTTGGATTTATCAATGCGAACCGCGATTCGATGTCGGTTTATCACACCAATGAAATGCATCAAGTCGTTGCCGGTGTGGTCGATCGATTCGTGGCCGGTGAAAAAGAGCGGCAAGTACTGAACCTACGCGTGATGACGGTTGGCAATCCAAACTGGCGCAGTCGCGCTCACATGCTGATGCAACACGTCCCGGTCGATTCGGCGGGTGTTCAGGCTTGGTTGTTGTCAAAAGAAAACGCAGCGATTGTCTTGAATCAACTTCGCCAACGAACCGATACACGGCAGATTCACGACTTGAACGTGGTCACCTACAACGGTCAAACCGAGCGGCTTAGCAGCATTCGTGGGCGCAACTACGTGCGAAATGTTCGGCAGGCGTTGAACGGTTGGCCACCTTACGAACCGGAGACCGGCGAAGTCCAAGAGGGCTACAAACTATCGATCAGCCCGCTACTTAGCACCGATGGTCGAATCATTGATTGCGTCATCCAAGCGAACATTGACCAAGTTGACAAATTGAACCCCGTCGCTCTGGAACTGCCGCTGCCAAACAATCAGATTCACAAAGCGCAAATTGACGTCCCGCAAGTCGTTAGCTGGAATCTGCACGAACGATTTCGCTGGCCGTCTGATACTGTACTGGTGCTCTCGTGCGGAGTCGTCGCCAGTCCAGAGCGACCCCAGTCAGCGGTCCCGCTGCTAAATATGGACATGTTCACTGGTACGACCGCGGGTCGGGCCGATGCCTTGCTGTTCATTGAATTTCGTGGACGAGCGTCCGAGAATTTGACGAGCGCAGGACCGGCATCGAATGCCGTCCCACAGATTTCCGCCCAACCTGGGGCACCCAATCGCGGTCGGTACTAGGGCAAACCACGACTCGGCGTCGCCATATCGAGAATCGTTGGTATGACGCTGTGGGAAAATTGGTATGCACCTTTGGGAAAAACAGATGCTTGCCTCGAGACACTGACGAATGGGATGGCAAGGCGAATCGCCCCAACGACGCTCAGCTGGCGTTCCGGCGAGCCGCTGATGCGAGCGAAACCGACGGCGTACCCTTAAAGCGACAGGCGGGCTAGAATGCCCCGCTGACAAGATTTCCCCCGCATGAATTTTATGCTCCATGGCTAGCCGTTCGTCTCGTCGTGTCGTGATTACCGGCATCGGCCTAATCAGCCCGCTCGGAAACGAACCTGACACGTTATTGCAATCTTTGCACGACCGTGTCAGCGCGATTCGGCCGCTGACTCGTGTACCGCAGCATGTCCTGGGCATCGATCATGGTGCCGAAGCTGTTGACTTTACCGGCGAGATTTCGGAGTACGGACCGCTGGAGAAGCAGCTGCAACGCACCATTCGGAAAGGCAGCAAAGTGATGTGCCGGGAAATCGAAATGGGCGTCGCCGTCGCCCAGCTCGCACTCCACGACGCCGGCTTGGACGCTGAATCGCGTGACCGCGACCGCACGGGTGTGGTCTACGGTTGCGACTACATCATGTCGTTGCCAGAGGAATTTGCCGCCGGTATCAGCAAGTGTTTGGACGCGGACGGCAATTTTGATTTTGAACTCTGGGGTGAAAAGGGCAAGCCCGAAGTCAACCCGCTGTGGCTGCTAAAATACCTTCCCAATATGCCGGCCAGCCATATCGCGATCTACAACGATTTGCGTGGACCAAACAATTCCATCACCGTTCGTGAAGCATCCGCCGGCGCCGCTCTTGCCGAAGCGCATTCAACAATCGAACGCGGACACGCCGATGTGCTCGTGGTCGGATCCACAGGCTCGCGAATCCATCCGCTGCGCACCTTGCATGCGTCGATGCAAGAACAACTTGCTTCCGAGTGTGACGATCCGACCATGATGTCAAGACCGTTCGATCCGACGCGCGATGGAAGCGTCTTGGGTGAAGGGGCTGCGGCGTTGATTTGCGAATCGATGGAACACGCCGAAGCGAGAGGTGCAAACATCATCGGCGAGATCGTCGGTTATGCCAGCAGCGCGGTGGGACCGTCGGCGGGCAGCACGCACATCCAAACGGCAGTGACAAACGTCTTGCGTGGAGCGTTGGGTGATCGTGATCCCAAATCGATCGGCCACATACACGCGCACGGACTTGGAACTCCCGAATCGGATCAGCAAGAAGCAGCCGCCATTGAATCGACATTTGGCGCTCCGGCAGACCAACCGCCGGTGACCACGGCGAAGGGAAACTTCGGCAATTTGGGAGCCGGCGGTGGGATGGTTGAAACAGTCGCCAGTCTCAAAGCCCTTGGCGGTGACCTCTTTCCGATTCGCAACTTGACCGATCTGGACAGCAACTGCCGGATCAATGCCTGTATGGAAGCGGGCATCGCGGCGGGTGATGAATTCATCAACGTCAACGTCACGCCGCAAGGCCAAGCTTCAGCCGTACGAATCCGACGCCTGTAATCGTTGATTCCAGCGGTGAACAAGCGCTGTCGGTACCGCTGCGTCGCTGGCGGTTTGCTGCGAACAGCATGCAAGGCTACTGGCGTTTGGGAAAGTAAGTCTCTCGAGCTCCGGCAAACGAATAGACCAGTTCTGGCAACGCCGCGAAGTGTGGTACAGGCAATGACAGGCAATGGAGTTCGCCCTGCAACTGCTTCATTGTCGTCATGTCGATCGTATGGATAGTGCGACCCGGCAACAGCTTCGCATAAACGGCTCGGGCCGCCGCAGTGACGTGGGCCGGATCATTTTCAAAGGTCGGCAGCAGAATCAAATCTCCGACCGCAATCGCATTGGTGTAGGCGCTCCATGAATCCCCCTGACGAGTCGGAATTGGTACGCGATGAACACGAAGCGGCTGGCCACCAATTTTGACTTGCTGTAGCCGACTCGCGTTGCGATCAAGAATCTGGGCATTCTCCGGATCGGCGTTTGGATCGACTTTCGCCAACAAAACGTCATGGGGCGAAACGAAGGTTGAAAACATGTTAACGTGGCTCGTCAATTCGCTTTGCAGCGGTTCAAGAATCACCAACTGCGACAGGTTGCAACTTTCCATCAAGGCCTTGATGACCATGATTCTCCGCTCATGTTCAACATTCATTTTTGGATCTGCTTGCGGAAAGCGAATGTGATTGTCGCGAAAGACCCGAGTCGACATGAGTGCGGTACCCTGACCATTGCTCATTAAGTTTCCGCCTTGGATGGTCCAAGGGATTTTTAGTCTTCGACATCTGGTGACATTGGCCCACAACTCAGGCATCGCGTCATCCTGGGGACGCGTCCCTTCATAGAAAAAGTCGAGCACTTGCGCGCCATGTTCGGTTTCCGCGAAAATTGGACCGAAATCGCGAATCCAAACCGTGTCCAACTTCATTTCACAGAAGTAAACATGGGGATAATCTTCGCCGGCCTCCAACAGCCACTTGGTTGACTCTTTGATCTGAAATGTGTCGTTGCACAACACGATGACATAGACATGTCCTTTGGTTTTTTGAGCAATTTCAACCAGGATACGCCGGTGATGTGGCTGCCAGTCGCTAACGCTCAGTAACAGCTCGAGCGGGTTCGAATTCGCCTGCCAGTCTTGGATAGCGTGTTGCGTCAAAACGATGTGCCGCCATGCCACCGAAGCGGTCCAACGTGATGCGGTATTGCCCCTCATTGGCTTCCGTGACGCCGAAGCAAACGAACAGCAAAATCAGGGCGATCGAACGAACAAACAGCATCAATGTCTCAAAGTGTGGCTGACCGAACTTTGCGCGGAAGACTCCAGGCAAGGGATTAATGAAACAGATTCGATATTTCGCGATTGAACTGGCCGTTTGTCATCACCGTCTCGATTCCGGCTTGGCGGGCCGCTTCCAGTTTGTCTACCTGGACATGCGGACCGTAGGCAATCACCTTCGCCCGGGGACACCGCTCGGCGCAATGCTGCGCAATCTCAGCAAGCACGCCGCTGCGGGTCGAAAGATCGACGATCACGAATTCGATCGCGTCCGATTTCGTCTCAGGCAGCGAACCGCTCAATTGAAACTGCTTGCCCGCCTGCTGGACGGCTGACTTGACTCGTGAAGAAAACATCAGGTCGCCCGACAGCATCAGTACACAGCCCTGCGATTGCCCAGTCGATTCTTTCGGATCGTTCATCCGCGTTTCTCAATCTCAGTTTTCATAAACTTCAACGCATCTTTTGCCAATGTGATCTCGTCGTGGTACATCTTGCGCCAAATCTTGGTCGCGGCAGCAATTTCCGGCAACGCCAGGCCGAATGCCTCAACCACCAACCAGCCGTCGTATCCGCTGCCGGCGATCGCATCAAAGTTTGATTTCCAGTCGACTCCACCCGCGCCAGGCGTACTGCGATCGTTTTCGCTAATGTGGATGTGATACAGCTTGTCTCCGCCGGCTGCGACCGCGTCCGCAACCGATTTCTCTTCGATGTTGGCGTGGAACGTGTCATACATCATACCGCATGCGGGGTGATCGACTTCACGAACGAAACGTGCTGAATCGGCGTGTGCATTCAACAGGTAACACTCGAAACGATTCAACGCCTCGACGCCCAATCGTACCCCCACTTCGCCGGCGTATTCGGCAACTTGTCGCATGCTATCGACGCCCCATTTCCATTCGTCCGCAGTCGGCCCGGTCACCACTGAATAGTCCAATGGCGGAATGGTAGGGACCGACCAGCGTCTCAGCGCCCAGCGCGGCACAACAATCCAGCGTCTTTTTGTTGGCGGCGACACCGGCAGCACGAATTGCCGGGTCGGGTGAAATCGGATTGTCTTCTTCGTTGCGAACGCAGACCGCCGTTCGGGCCAGGCCAATCGAATCGAGTTGTTTGCCAATGGCCGGATAGTCCAGGTCAATATTGAACATCGGCAATTCGACTCCGTCATAACCAATGTCTTTCAGTTGCTGACAGACGGGAACTAAGTCGTCACTAAATTCACCAGACCACAGCAGCAAGTTCATTCCGTATTTCATAGTTCGTATCCAGATCGTGTTTTCTAAGAGGAAGCAGAATTCAGATTGCCACTGCGAAGGGGGTAGATCCGTCAGGAGGCGTCAACAACTCAGTGCGACGAGATTCTACCAATTCTGCGGCCCTTGGCAGCCACTGCCCGACAGGTTCGGGCAACGGAGCTAGTCGAACGCGATTCATCACTTGGTTTAGCCGATACAAGAGTTTGTCGTGGTCGATGTAATCGTACAAAAATTTGGCCTCCCAAAATCGCTCGATCACGGCGGCTAATCGGTCGGTCGGTTTCCCCGTGATCAGATTCACACAGCGCTCGACCGCCTTTGCTGATACCGAATCAATCGCGTCGTAGTATTGATCTGCCATCGATCGTTGATCGCGAATCCAAAAAGAATCGAGCAGCATCTCGGTCAATATGTGCCCAACAAACATGGGACGAAATCCCGAGTCGCCGGGCAACAGGTCTCTCAGCTCGACAGCCAGACGCATGTTGGTCTCGGCAAAAGCCTGCGTGCCATGGAACCAATGGTCGTCTTCTATGTGTCGCACGATTCCGCTCGCAACCAGACGCAGTTCCCGATCGTCACTGGTCAAAAATGGCTGCAGCCAGTTTTCCACGCGCCCGAATCTTGCGGTCCGCGACGCTGAGCCAATCCGGAATACCAGTCGATATCGCCAGCAATGGTTGATCGAGGTACGGGACTGCGTGGGAGAGAAAGTTCATAGGTGGTGTAGCGAGACGTACGACGTAGATCTTCTGTCCCTGCAACTTGCGGGCAAGGGCGAGTGGTGCTGTGTCACCGCTAGATTTCAGGGTAGCGGCTACCGCACTGGGCCCAAGCCTGAATGCGCACTGGGCCAAATGCGCACTGGGCCCAATCCTGCCTGCACTGGGCCCGAATGCGCACTGGCCCAAATGCGCACTGGCCCAAAATGCGGACCAGCGACGAGGAACAAACGGTTGACTGATGCTAACCCTGGAAAATCACCGGGGCACCGAAGCTGCGATGAATTTCGTTGCAGCGTAATGGATCCAGCCGTAACCCTTGGCACAGGTCGGCCAAATACTCGGCCTCCTTCTGTTCATCCAACTCCATCGCGATCAATGAGACTGTAGTGGCTTCCTCTTCCATGCCGCGGGGAATGTCCCAGGCCAAGTCCCGGACGTTGACTGGCTTACGGAATTCTTCGCGCAGAAAATTGATCGAGTCCTGCGAAGCGTCTCCCAGTTGCTTGAGGATCTTCTCTTGTTCATCTTTGGTGATCTGTCCATCCGATTTCGCGGCGCTGACCATCGCGCGCACCAAGACGATCGCTTGTTCGTTGAGGGCAGCTTGCTCGGGAGCGGGCGGGATAGGCGGCGCAGCCGGGGCCGCCGGTTCGCGCCGTTGCTGATGGTGCTTGTTGCTAACGTTCAGCAATTCTTCCAACGAGCGAGCGGCGTCACCAATCGTCTGAGGCTTGCGAGCCCGCGGGTGTTGGCGCGGCTGAGGCGGCGTGGGTTGCCGGCCACCACCGCCAAGCATGTCTTTGAGAATCTTGCCCGCTGCACTGCCGGATTGCGACTTACCACCCAATAGCGACCCCAAAATATCCATCGCATCCATCTGACCAACCTAATGAAAAGACAACATTCGTACAGGAGTTCAAATGTTACTTGAATCGAAGGTGGTCTGCAAAGCGGCTGAATTGGGGCGTTAAATCCGCGCAGCGTTTTTCCACCGCTCACTCTCTGCTAGAGGTCGCGCTGCGAAGGCCCTGAGACGCCGACTCTCCCAAGGGAGAGTGAAATTACAGATTCCGCGACGGCGTTGCCCAGCGAGAGTGTGATCTCAGAAATGCGCAAGTCACTGTAAACGCGCAACTCAAAAAACCGCACGACCTCCGCCGGGTAGAGGGTTTGATGTCGTAGTGGGCAGGGGACCAGAAAACGAAATTTCTGCAGTAATTGCAGCCTACGCCGCGACCAGATCGCGATGTTGGCTTCCGTAAGAGATCCAATCAGTCACCTCTTCCAAATCGGGCAGCTTGCCACCGCGAATGATACGTTTGCCTTCATTGCTACGCGCGATCGGATCGATGATGCCAAACAGTTCGCTCGCTTCACATTCAGCCAACTCCTCGGGTGTCGTTACTTCGGCAGCAACCAATAGCTGTGCGTCATGGCCTCGCAACATGGGCACGCGACAAACCAGAGTCGCCTGCTGTTGCCATTGCACCACCGTATCGGAATCGACTCGACGGTGATCTAGTTCAGTTGCCAAAGACTCTGGGTCGGCGTTGAGCAGGTCATCGACCGTATAGACTCCGACGGTGTTCAGTCGCTCGCTCATTCGAGCGCCAATGGATGGTGCATCGACAACGGGACTTTCGCGCTGCAAGAAGAACCTTAGCTGGTTGTCAATTTCGCGCTCGGCCCTGGGTTCACGCACGGCCCTGGGTTCACGCTCGGCGCGATCGTAAGATCGGCGATCGGGTGATTCGTGGTCACGCTGGCGATCGTATCGCACCACGTCTTGTGAATCACGCGAGCGACGACCCGAGCCAGTTCGTTGGCTACGAAGGCTTGATCGCTTCGAACTGGTCGTTGATCCGTTTCCAGCTGAACCGTTGTCTGACCCTTGACCACGCCGACCAGAGCGGCCTCTTCCGCTGCCCGATCGATCGGCTGCCGACAACCGCGACCTGCGACTCGATTTTGAACGCCGATTGGATCCAGCATCGTTATCGCTTGCGTATTCGTTTGTCGTTCTCTTTAACGGTCGGCTAGACCCGTTTCTTCGACTCGTTGAACGCAACACGGACCGTCGGCCGGATGAAGTTCGGTATTTGAGTCCACTGCCGACTTCGTATTCATACCGAGCGCTATCGAAGGCGTAGTTTGGGTCGTCACTGGAGATTCGAGAATCCGTAGGTCCACGGCTGGCGCTGGCCCGATTTCGACTTCGCTGATTCGAAAAGTAAACCATGCCCTCTTCGCCCGAGCAATTGGCGGCGGCGATCCAACTGGTGATCCGAGACAATTCGTGACTGCTGCCACTAACCAGAATCTGTTGGCCTCGATCGGTCGCCAAGAATGCTTCGACTTGTTGGAGCAAATCGACTGGATGGATGGCTGCCAATTGAGCCGGAGTGGTGACGCCGCAACCGACCAACACGCGAGCGTCAAACCCTCGTAGATGGGGTACGCGACAAACGAGCCTGCACTCAGCTTGCCAGCGTCGAATGGTTGACGCATCAACGCTGGAGAGTCCCAAAGCATCGGATAAACGATTCGAATCTTCCTGCATCAGGTGATTGATGTGCGTCACTTTTAGTCCCCGCAGCCGGGCAGCGGCGACCGCATCAACCGAAGGCGCCTGGTCAATGGGGCTGTCGACCGTCAGGAAAAATGGCGACGCGGGTTTCGCAATCGTTTTCGGGGTCTGATGCAAACAGCAGGTATGCTGTCCATTCTGTTCGGTCGATCGCTTGGGATCGAAATCCGTCGCGCCCCCGGCTGGCTGGTGGTGAATGCATTTGCCACATAGTAGCCATCACGAATATCGTATCCATCGCGTGACCAATCCGTTCGTTCCGACGTGTCGGCAACGCTACGTCGGTTGCCACCTTCATCGTACAAGCCGTAGGCCTCTCGCCACGCCATGTCGAAGTCACGGTTGACATCATCAACCGGTGGCACAACGCCTGGTTCGGATCGGGATCGCACAGGTCCGGCGCCGACATCATAAAAACGGCGATCCTGGTCTAGCACTTCGTCTGCGCTGCGGTGGCCGTAGGTATGCGGATACGGGCCCACGTATTGCTCGGCCTCGTAGTGCGATTTCCACAATGGACGATGAGCGTGGACAATGGGTTGCGAATGCAACTGATATGAGCGAGCGCCAACGCGTGAAAGCTGCGCCGCCAGCGATTGATTGCTTGTGAACAAGACAACCTGTCGCCCGCCGCGCGAGTAATCACGCAGTGCCGAAGCGAAGGGGTGATTACGGCGGCTCAGATCCCCATTGTCAAAGTAGGCCAAGGGTGCACTGCCACGAGCAACGGTATCGCTGACTTCGAACAGTTCGCTATGCGTCTCCAAGATCAACGGAACCGGTCGTCCCGTTCGAGCCAAAAGATCTCCGGCTGCCATGCGAACGGCGATCACAGTCAACGCGCGATCGGCGGCCGAACAATCGTGCTCGTCACGCCCATCGATGGTCACTCCAGTTCGCTGGTAGCTTGCGCGGTGATAGGAACGGTGGTCAGCGCGGAATGATTGGTAGGGCCAAGCAACGCGACGCAAACGGCCACCGGAAAGTCGAACCAACCAACCACTGGCTGCATCGGCCAACGGTGAACGACTGACGACCGGTCGTTGCACCATTCGAAGCTGTTCCAGGATCTCGAACCTGCGCCGACGAAGCGACTCGACTCGCTGGTCAATAGCCGAAGTCGCATCACCATAAGATCGACGATTGATTGTGTCGGAGCTGAAGTCTTCGTACCAGTGTCGGTTGATAATCGGCAACGATCGCATCGATTGCCGTACCGCCGCCGCTTCACGCAAACAGGTGTCTAGTTCCACACTGATGCGGTCCAATTCGCGAACGCTCTCACGTCGTTCGCGGTGCAACACATGCGAATCGTAGCATCCTTTGCGGGCCCAACTGTCGGTTTGGGAATCCTGACTTCGCGCCGCGCTCTGCAACAACGACTCGCGATGACGATTCAGCTGGCCAATGGCTGCGACCAGCCACTGTTCGCTGCGCTGCAATTCTTCTAACTGACCGACGGGTCGCTGGAATCCAGACGGTGCGCCGTGAAGCGAGTGTCGGCGCAAATGGCACAAATCCTCACGAATGTGCCGCAGTGAATCACCCAACGTTGAAGCGCCATAATAGTTTCCAGCCTCTGGCAAGGGTTGGAACCAAGAGTATTGAACGGATTTGGCATCGGCGTATCGTTTCAGCAGCCAATCGATTTGGCGGGTGGCCGATTCGATGCGATAGTCAATTTCATCCAGCTGATGCAGCGGTCGGTACGCCTCGGGATAGAAGTCATTCCAGTCGCCCGAGCGATCGTACGGGTAGTGATCAACGGCGTGCAAGAAACCGTCCAAACGCAGACGACGTAAAGCTGCTTCGTTGACCGGCGAATAAGGAAGCGGCGGTGCTTGACGATAGTCGGCAGACGAAACGGTACTTCGCAACCCTCGAACTTCCGACAAGGCGCGTCGCCAACGAATCATTTGTGCATCTAGGTCGTCCAAACGACGACGTAGATTCTGATCAGTGAACGCAGCAGACTCTTGATACTCGGCGGAATCAAACTGAGCGGCTTGCGAGTGAACGCCATTCGAATCTCGGTCGATTTCCGCAACCCATCGCCTTAGTTCGCTTTGTCTGGCCCGTAGTTCGCGCGCACGATCGTGCAATCGACTCAAACAATCGTTCCAATGCTGATCCGGCGCTTGGTAAGTGCCAATGTTTTCGCGTTGACCATCGTTGCTCTGCTGTAGAGAAGCCAATTCGGCTTCAACGTCAGCCAACTGTTGACGAAGTTTGCGATTGCGATCGTAGTCACGACTGTCGAATCCTTGAACAACAGGGTCCGCCGCAGAATATACGTCGCGAGAGTGATAGATTGATTCGTCATGCAATGGCAATGCTTGATAGGTCTCGAGCGAATCAAGTCCGCCACGGACACAGGCTGAAACGACGCGGGCAACGCTTGTCGCTGCGGTGTCCGTCATTACGCCATCGACGATCGACTCGGGAAGCTGCAGCGTCTGAATTGCTCGGCTTGAATCGGTGCTGGCTTGCAGGTTGCCAAACCAAGACTGACCATATGAACTGAATTGGTGATTGTCGCCGCGCGACTCGAATTCGACGGTACGACGACCATCGACAGTGCCGTCTTGTTCGCGCCGACAATGAACCAGTCCATTGCCGTCTGCCCAGACGACGCGACCAGTCGAAGCGCTAAGCATTCCCTGGGGATAGTCCCGTTGAACGAGGGAATCGCGAACAAAGCGTGAAATCGCCGTTTTTCCCGAACCTCTTGGCCCAAAGATCACATTCAGATGTTCGGCAAACGGCCCAAGTTCAACGTGATGCAGCGGTCCATGGGCATCGATATCAATACGATCCAACAACATGATCTGGCTCCTCCTTGGCCACGCGGGCGATTGACCACCCATCAAGTCCTTCGTTCTGAAAATGAATCCTGCCGATTCGTCCGGCCCTGCGACTCATTCACACTCATTTGCGGGATAAGAATGCACTGTAGACAAAACCGGTGTTTCACGGAAAGAGAGAAAATCATTGTATCGAGACGCCCCGTGGAAACCACGGAGTACGCCTAGCGGAGACGACGGAGTAGCGGCGATCGCCTGCACTTTCCATGTTTCGGCCCTGGACCGCAGTGCGTTTTGAATTTGGTAATTTGGGCGAAGGGTCAAACTGCTATTGGCTGCCCAGGCTTGGCTTTGTTACATGCAAAATCAAGGCAAAGTGCCGTCACAACACAGTTTTTGGGAATCGGAATGTCGCGCGACCTGTTTTCGTATCCATTAAGGCAGCATGCAGCCATCGCAATTGCTGCGCTGACGTCACTGGGATCATTGATATCAACTGGATGTCATGACGGACCGCTTTATGCATTGAAAGCCGCCAATCCTTACTACTCGATGAACGAGTGGAAACAGGACGACGAACTTGGTGTCACCGACCATGAACGGCGAAAACAACTGACAGTACTCGCCGATACCATTGGCACCATGCCGGCCGAGAAACAAAGATTTTGGTCGGAACAGCTGAAAAACATGATCGAAAATGATTCGAGCGCCGAGATGCGGCGGCTGGCAGTGCGGGCGGCTGGAAATCTATCGAAGGTTTCCGGCTACACGTTGATCGATCAAGGCCTCGAGGACGACAACATCAAGGTGCGTATGGAAGCCTGCAGATCACTCGGCCAACTCACAGACGAACAATCGGCTCAGACGCTAGCATCGGTCGCCGGTACCGAGACCAGCGAAGATGTGATGCATGCGGCACTGACAGCCTTAGCCAACCACCAGAATCCAATCGCCGTCAAAGCACTCCGGCTAGCCTTGGAAAACCGTAACCCCGCAACACGAGACTTGGCGGTTCAGTCGCTCAGAGACGCTACCGGCAAGAACTACGGAACGGATCCTCAGGCCTGGATCGCTGCACTGGATGGCACACCAACACCCGAGGTTGAAACCAGAATTGCTGATCGAATTGGCGATCTACTGCGTTAACTCTCACAACCATCCGCCGAATTCAACTGATCGGATTGTCAAGCATGAATCATGCTCGTGTCACTTTGCAGCTGATTTGCTGCTGTGCATTGTTGGTTCCACAGACTAGCATCGCCTCGGAATTCCGCATTTGGGTCAACCTTTACGGTAGGTTTTCCGTGGAAGCAACGGCCGAAGCTGTTGACGGCAAGAACGTTGTGCTGCGACGCAAGGATGGGGGCGAAGTTACCGTTGCAATCGATCAACTAAGCGACGAGGACCAGAGCTTCCTGGAAGATCTGGCACAGCGGAAAGAAGCTGCCAACAATCCACTTCGCGCCACGCCGCCGGAGCGTCGCCAGTTCGAACCTCTCCCCGAGTTGGATCTACCACCGGCCGAACAAGCGCTTGCAGACTATCAGTCGTTAGAGCTGTTGCCGGCCGCCGAAGTCGCAATCCCAGATTCGGAGCCAGCTGAATTAGACGCCGACCCTTCCCCAGTTTTCACTGCCCTTCACAAGTCCAGCGTGCGAATCTACGGCGTAGATGTCTATGACGACTGTTCTCGACCAATTCCGATCACAACGGTTTCCGATTCAGGCGAGCATACCACTTCGATCGTGATGTCGATTACCCGTGGAACGTCTTCGCCAGGTCGACAAGCAAAGAATCAATTGGTTCGATTCGACATCGATCAACAGCGCGCCTACATATCGTTGAATCATCACGAGCCCATTCGATTGTTGGATCATCATGCGAGTAGCGGGCGGTCACTCGTGTTGGCTGGTTTCAATCTCTTGGGCAATGGCGGACATTTGGCGGTGGCAACAGGCTGGGGGCCGTCGGGAGTGCAGCTCCGTCACATGCGAACGATCGGAAAGATCGATCAAGAGGTACGCATTGCGCAGTCCCAAACTGCGTTGGGCGCGATGGATCGACGATGAACATGTGTTGGCAGTAATCGACGAAACGTGGGGCGTTTGGAACATCGTCTCGGGACGACAACTTTATCGAATCGATGGCATTGACCATCGCTCTGTCCCGCGCTCTCCGGAGGACGACGCTATCTGGCAGTACCCGTCAAGGGAGCAGTCGTCCTGTACGAAACTCGGACCGGCAAACCACTTGGCCGCATTGCTGTGGCAAGACAGTTTCCCGGCGTCGCATTCTCGCCACAGAGTGACCGCCTGGCCATCGTCACGTCACGTCACATGCAGTGCTGGGATCTAACGACCGCTTCGGTAACCCACGAACTCGCGAGTCGCCCGATTCTGGGCGCGAAAAGTCCAACGTGGGTCGATTCCGATCTCATCCTATCCAGTTCTGGTGTACTGCTGAGTCTGTTTCGCGGCATCCCCATTTGGCGTTACGATTTGGCGACCGTTGAACTCGCCTCCGTTGGGGATCATGTCGCCATCTTTCGAAAGCAGTCAGCTTCGGAACTGTCGTGCATAAAAATCCCTCATCCTGGGGCTCAGACGGCCATCGAGTGGCTGGACAGTGGCGCACCTGAGATCGATCGAGACAACTGGCGATTGCTGGGACGTAGCCAGTGGAGTACGGGTGCCTGGGTCGATGAAAACGTCCGGGTGAGCTCGAGTGGTAGTGGTCGGCGTTAGCTGGCACCGGAAATAGCGAGTCACCCTGACAGTGGACTGCGATTCCTACTGCCCCCAATCTTCGACGCATGCGCGGCCGATCGGTTCCTCTACAGACGAAATGGTTCAAAGCAGCCCTCGCCGTCTGGCTCTGCCCGGCGCCGACAAGTACCGGGTCCAGAATCAATCGCAACGAACACCATCCCAACGAAAAGGGATAGAATTGGGTTGGTGCCACTCCAATCAGTCAAAGGACGATTCGATGAATGAAGTGAAACGTCGTCACTTTCTTGCTGCCACGGCAGGTTCTTTGGGAATCGGCGGATTGCTAAATTCGCTCCGGCCCGTCGCGGCGGACGAAATCAAACTGAAGTCCGGAATCGCGCAATTCCCCGGAGACATCGAACCGCTGGTTCGATTTCTTGAGAAGACGCCTCGCGATGAGATCATTGAACAGACCGCAAGGCGAGTGCAAACGGGGCTAAGCTATCGCGAACTGCTTGCGGCGCTGCTATTGGCCGGCGTTCGCAACGTACAACCAAGGCCTTCGGTCGGATTCAAATTCCACGCCGTGCTGGTCGTCAACTCGGCGCATTTGGCCAGTATCAGCGGTCCAGCGACAGATCGATGGCTACCCATCTTTTGGGCGATCGACAACTTCAAAAGCTCACAAGCTCGTGATGTACGTGAAGGAAACTGGACACTGTCGCCGGTCGATGAATCGAATGTCCCGCCAAAGCACCAAGCGGTGCAGCGTCTGCGCGAATCGCTTGATGGCTGGGACGAAGCTGCGGCCGACGTAGCGATCACGTCGATGACGCGTAACTTTGGTGCCAATCGAATCTTCAATGAATTGGCAGCTTACGTAGCCAGAGACTTCCGCAGCATCGGACACAAGGTGATCTATCTAGCCAACGCCCAGCGAACGCTGAATACGATTGGCTGGGACTACGCCGAACCGGTCATGCGCAGTGTCGTCTACGCGATGCTAAATCATCATGGTCAGCCGAATCCGTCGACTAGTGATTTGGCAGCCGATCGCCCCGGTCGATCCAATCGCGAATTGGTCAAGAACATGAAGGATCTTTGGAGTGGCAAAAGAGTTGACGATCATGCGACGGTCGATCTGATTCAGACGCTGCACGATTGCGACGCTGCACAGGCCAGCGAGAAAGTGGTTGCGATGATCAACGAAGGCGTTGCATTGCAATCGATCTGGGACGGACTGTTTGGCTCCGCGGCAGAAATGTTGATGCGCAAACCGGGCATCGTCGCACTTCATGCAGTCACAACGATCAATGCGCTCCATTATGTCTTTGCCAGATGTGGCGACGATGCAACACGGCAGTACTTACTGCTTCAGAATGCTTCGTTCATGCCAATGTTCCGCGAAGAGGCGCGGGGCCGAGGAACCGTTGGTGACGACCACATCGACCGACTCGTTGCCGACGAACCAGATCGTCAGGAAGCAATTCCGGCAATTTTTGAGACGATGGGAAAGGATCGCGGCGCAGCTGCCCGACAAATGTATGGTTATCTTTCCGCCGGTGGCGATCCACAAACCGTCGTCGATCACGCGAGGCGGCTGGTCTTTTTAAAGGGCAACGATTCACACGACTACAAATTCAGCTCGGCCGCCCTGGAAGACTACCGGCTATTGTCTCCGCAATGGCGCAATCGTTTCCTGGCGGCATCCAGCTACCAATTGGCGACTCCCGCAGAGCCGACGCGGCCATTGGTACAGAGAATTCGCGAGGCGATTGGGTAACGGATTCGAGGATCGTGCGTCTCGCCGGAATTCCGGCTCCGCACGGCAGTCTGGCAAATCGGGCGAAGTCACTCCGTCGTGCTAAGCCGCTTCACCTTCGGAAATCTCGCCGTTCTCGCTGACATCCTCGAAGCGAATCGATACCTGCTTGCTGACCCCTGACTCTTGCATGGTGACACCGTAAAGAGTCGTCGCGGCGGTCATCGTCTTCTTGCTGTGCGTCACGACAACGAACTTGGACTGGTCCAGGAATTCGTTCAGGACCGTGACGAATCGGCCGATGTTCGCTTCATCGAAAGGCGCATCGACTTCGTCCAAAACGCAGAATGGGCTAGGCCGATATTTGAAAATCGCCATCAACAACGCAACGGCGGTCAATGCTTTCTCACCACCAGACAGCAACGAATTGTTGAAACTTGGTTTGCCCGGCGGTGTCGCTACGATTTCGACACCGGCCTCCAGCGGATCCTCGCTCTCTTCCAGAATCAAGTCGGCGTGACCGCCCCCAAACGATTTCCGGTACAGTTGTTGGAAGTTGATTCGTATCGCTTCCAGCGTATCCAGGAACAACCTTCTGCTATCGGCATTGATACGGCCAATGATTCGTTGCAACGAATCCTTGGCGGCAGTCAAATCTTGGTACTGTCCATGCAGTTGGTCGTAGCGTTCCTGCAATCCTTCGAGTTCCTCGAGCGCCTCCATGTTGACGTTACTTGTGCGCTGCAACTGGGCACGCAATTCACTGATCTCTTGTTCGATCGCATCGCGGTCTTCAATCTCGATCAAGTCTTCGGGCGGCTCGCTGGCGTTCAGATCGATCTCGTAGTCTTCCAATAATCGCTGCGACAACGTCTCGCGGCGAAGTTGTGCACTATCGCGTCGGGCCGTGATTGAATGGACTGCTTCGCTGGCAACAGCGGCTTGTTTGATCGCCTGTTCACTAGCCTTCATGATGTCGCGATTTTCAGTGCGAATATCATCGGCGGCTTGAGCAAAATCTTTCAGGCGAACAGAGCTTTGGTCCGCATCCCACTGTAAAGCTGCTAGTTTGTTGGTCGCATCGAGCACTCGTGCGGTCAAATCGCGAATCCGCTCTCGGCCTTGACTAGCTTGGACGCGAACCTCTTCCACCGCAGCTTCACGCTGACTCTGATCACGCTGCTGTTGCTGCATGGTCGCCGACAACGCCTCGAATTTTTGCTCTGCGCGAGCCACATCGACGGAAATCGACATCACGCCGCTGGTCGCGGTTTGCAACGCCGCTTGAGTCTCGGAAAGCATCTCATCCGATTCGGCGGCCTCCAACTCAAGTCGCTCGACTTCCTGACGTCCCGTAAAGATCTGACTGGCCAGAGTTTTATCTTCAAGCGACGCCGCGTCTCGAACCTCGGTTCGACGACAGAATCTCCGCGTCGATCTCATCGTATATCAATTGCTGTGATCGCAGACGTTGATCGGTATGACGAAGTTCGGCGTCGGCAGCCGCTCGGTCAGCGATCAAACTGCGATGCTTCTGCTCCAGCCTCCCTAACGCTGCCGCCTCTTCGTCAACTCGGGCACCAAGCCGTTTCGTTTCTGCCGCTGCTTCATCCAATTGGAATTGATAATGCTCGATTTCCTGCGCGGCCGACGCTAACTCACTGCGACGGCTGATCAAACCCGTGGATGCTGCAGCCGGTCCAATCACCGTTGATCCGTCGTTTTCCAACAGCTCTCCGCTCGATGTGACGAAACGCAGTCCCGCACCGCTCAACTTGCGCAGACCCAGAGCTGTTTTCAGGCTATCGACCAACCAGGTATTGCTTAGCAGATGTCGGCACAATGGCTCGAAAACCTGGTCGCACTTGATCATTCTGTCAGCGCGTCCGATCACACCTTTCAATCCGTCCAGGCGAATCCGATCCCCGGGGCGACGCTTGGGCAGTTCGTCCAACCGCAACAGTCCGACACGACTGTCAATTTTCAATGCGCCATCCAGAATAGCCTCTTGCAGGTCGCCGCCGCTAACGATCACATACTGGCTTCGTTCGCCGAGCGCCGAATCGATCAATGGTGCGACTTTAACATCGACTTCGAAACACTCCGCGACAATCCCATGAATCTTGTCCGCCAGCGGTGATGAAGCGTCTCGCAGTTGCTCCAAAATGGTGCGTACCCCACCCGAAAGACCTTCTTGGCGGCGCTGCAGTTCGGCCAACATGTTCATTCGTTCGGTGACACCGTGCAGCCGGACCTTTAATGCGGACACCTCTTCGCGTCGGCGGTCCAAAGTCCGCCGACTCTCTTGCAACTTGGCATCGGCCAGTTCGATCGCTTTCAAGATCTCGGTGATCCCGGCATCCAACTCGGTCACCTTCACTTTGGCCGCCGCAGATTCCGAGGTAGCGGCATCTCGCTCCTGTTTTGCCGCAGCGATCCGTTTCGACAATCCAGCAAGAATGCGGGCGGCCTCGGCAACACGTTGCTCGGCACGTTGCCGACTCGCTTCCAGGTCAGCGATCCGTCGGACACCGGCCAAGTGCTGCTGTTGCACCTGATCCCGATGCTGGCGAACTTGGTCCGCTTCCTTTTCGATCTTGTCGCGTTCGGCTTCAGCTTCCGCGTTGCGCAAACGAACTTGATTCAATTCCCATTCATACTGGCTTAAACGTTCCGTCGCATTTCGCAGTTCCGCCGCGGCACTGCCTGCTTGGGTCTGCAGCAATCGAACGCGGCGGAGCGACTTGGCAACGCTGGATCGCGTATCGGTAATCGCAGCTTCGTCGGCGGTTCGTCGGCCCGCGTATTCGGCAATCTTTTGCAGCCACTCGCCGCGTTGCTCTTCGACGGCTCGTGCTTCTTCGGCAATCGACTGAAGTTGCAAGTCGGCGGCCTGACGTTGTTCTGCCATTTCTTCGCGCAGCCGTTCCAACTCCTGTTGTCTGCTGAGCGCATCGGCCAATTCAGCCTCGGAGGTCTCCACTTCCCCAGACAAAGAACCCCAATCGTTCCACGCCAGTTGAGTTCGCAAGCTCTTTCAGTTTTTCATTGGCAACGCGGTACCTTTCCGCTTTGCTGGCCTGACTGCGGATGCTCCGTAACCTTGAACCGACTTCATCAACGATGTCTCCGAGTCGAGTCAGGTTTCCCTGCACGCGGGCGAGACGTCGTTCGGCTTCGACCTTCTTCGCTTTGAATCGACTAATGCCGGCTGCCTCTTCAAAGATCGCGCGGCGGTCCTTGGCGTTGGCTTGCAGCATTTTGTCGACCTTGCCCTGTTCGATCAGGCTATACGCGTCGATGCCGATACCGGTGCCACGGATCAGATCCTTGACATCTTTCAGACGCACAGGTTGCTTGTTGATCAGGTACTCACCTTCGCCACTGCGATAAACGCGGCGAGTCACATGAACTTCTGGAGCGTCAACCGGCAAGGATCCGTCAGCATTGTCAAAAACGATTGTGACTTCGGCGGTTCCGGCCGGACCGCGAGTCTGAGAGCCCTTGAAGATGACGTCGGACATGTCTTTGCCGCGCAAGCTCTTGGCACTCTGAGAGCCGAGCACCCACTTCATCGCGTCGACAATATTTGACTTGCCGGAGCCGTTTGGCCCGACAACCACCGTGATTCCGTCCGGAAAATCGAATCGAGTTCGATCGGCGAAACTCTTGAAACCGGCCAGTTCGAGTGCTTTGAGCATGCGAAGGAGAGAGAATCGGCTTCAAAAAGTGCGAAAAAAACAGGGTTTGGGGGAAATTACAGAGTAGATGAAACAAGGGGCCGCCGATAGTTGTATTCTGACCTGACAGAGAGGACTTTCGCACGAGAAAACGGGCAAAAGTCCCCCGCCAGGAGTGCTTTGGCGAGCCAGCTGGATCGGGTTTTTCAATACCAGCGCCCGCCAATGAGCGAGATTCGACCTACATGAGCAGACTGTTTGCGGGCACCCAATTTGACATTCCGCCAACTTGCGACCGCTGTGGCAAGCTGGAGGAAGAGTGCGAATGTCAGCCGTTGCCGGAACCAGACAGCTTCGTGGCTGCCGAAAAACAGTCGGCCAAAGTTCGTGTCGATCGCCGTAAACACAAACGACTCGTGACCGTCGTCTGGGGTCTGAATCCAACCGAAACCGACTTGCCCGATTTGCTATCCAAGCTGAAATCGGCATGTGGCAGCGGCGGATCGTTTACAGGACGAAGTCGATCGAATTGCAAGGAGACCATCTTCATCGTGTTCAGGAGCAACTCCGCCGAATCGGCTACAAAGTTCGGTAGTCGTTCGAATCTAGCTGAGTCTGTAATCCAGGTATCTCGCATCATGAATCCGCTGGGACATCTCGATTTGCGACGGTCGATCGCCAAGTACACGACCCCACCAATGTTCTTCGTGTCGCTCGCCTTTCTGGTGTGCCAAGCGATCCTGGTCGTTGTCTGGGTTGACGTCCCCAACCTCAGTGAGAATGCGTTGGTTGCGATCGATCCATCGCAACCGAACGCCGATGCGATCCGGCGCTCCCTCAGCAGACCTGTGGTCGACCAGCGACTCCAAAACGCGACGGTCGCAGTGATGATGGTTTTGTGGCCGCTGGTCATTGTCGAAGCGATCTGGCATTGGATCAGCCGTCCCTGGAACGCCGCCAATCGCTGGTTCCATTTATATAGTCTGATCTTCTGTCTGTGCCCGTCGCTACGGATGTGTGCGCGTAGTCCCGAGATGCACGGGCGACTATGGTTGCCAAATCTTAAATGGCGTTACGCGAATCGACGTTTACGCAAACGATTAGAGCGCCGATTCAGCCTGCCGATGATCTTGATCGCGCTATTGATCATGCCGGTTTTGATTATCGAATTTTTTATGAAGGCCCAGGTCGCCCAATACATGTGGCTGCGAACCTTCCTACACGTGGGAACGGGAGTGATCTGGTTCGCGTTTGCCTTTGAGTTCATTTTGATGGTTTCGGTCGCCAAGAAAAAAGTGGCATACTGCAAGGAACATTGGATCGATTTGGCGATCATCATCCTGCCGCTGTTTTCGTTCCTGCGCACACTCCAGATGTTTCGAGCGACCCGCATCGCGCATTTTGTGCGGTTGCCAATGCTGACGAAACTGGCTCGTGTCTATCGATTGCGGGGGACAGCAGTCAAAGCGCTGAAGGGATTGTTGGTATTGGAGTTTTTCCACCGTGTTGCTGGCACGAATCCACAGCGGCGCATCGAAAAACTGCGACGACAGCTAGATGACGTCGAATTGGAAGCCAAGCAGATCCGGCGCGAGATTGTGAAACTGGAGCGAATGGTCACGGAGAATGCTGAGCCATGAATGCTGGGCTGCCTGCGCGAGACCTTCGAGATCGAAACTTCGGCCGGGGATGGAACGCCGCATGGATCCACCAGTCGTAAGCCGCCTGCTCGCGAGCCCGGATCGATAGACGTGGGGTGGGTCTTTGGCGCTCAGTTCGCCGAGAACCCACCCGAGGGGAGTCACAGTCAAAGAATCCACCGACTCTCACTAAAGCCGGCCTGCCGACTTTGCCGATCATTCAGATTGTATCGAAATGCGCGGCGCACCTCGTTCGTCGCCGGTCGCCTTCCGCCTCCCTTTGCAGTTTCACGATCATGCAATCAAACGATTCCAATATCCCCGCTTTTCCAGCGTTTCCATGTACAGCCCGCTACGTTCCGCTAGGGGCGATCGAAGACGCTGTCGCCCGAGTAAGTCGAGCCGTTGATGCAAGGGAAGCTGCGGCCCTGGTCATCGGACCACCCGGCACCGGAAAATCTTTGCTGTGCGGCCTGATCGCCGAACAATACCAAGCGACGCATCAAGTCGTTGTGCTCGGCGAGGCTCCGATCGAAGATCGAGAGACGATGCTGCGACATCTGTTACATCACATGGGCGTGGAATCGAGTGCCGGCCAAGACTGTGATCCGCATCTGGCCCTCGTTGACTATCTAACCGACTCCAGTCGCCAAGACGAAGGTTTATTGCTGATCGTCGACGAAGCGCAGAAGCTCTCGGCTGATGTGATCGAAGCGATCCGGATGGTCACCAATATCAGGCGCAATGGCGAGCCTCGCGTCTTTGCATTGCTCTGTGGCGGAGTGAAGTTGGACGAGACGCTTGTCGACGCTTCCCTGGAGTCATTCACGCAGCGAGCGGCAACACGATGCTATCTGCACCCAATGAACGCCGAAGAAACACGCTATTTCGTCCAGCAAACAATCAGCAATTGTGGTGCTGATCCCGAATCGACGATCACCGTCGAAGCAATCGCGACGATCCATCACGCCTGTAGCGGCGTCCCGCGTCTGATCAATCAACTGGTTTCGCAGGCAATCGACTGCGCGGCAGACGCAGATGAGACCCTGATCACCGAAAAGTTCGTTCAACACGGCTTGGGCACAGCTACAACAGTTGCCAAGCCCCATGGTCGAGGAACCGGCAATGACAATGGATTCCTCACCTGTCGAGTTCGGGGAATTGGGCGATGCCAACAACGCAGTTGATTGGAGCGACGATGATTCGGCCGACTTCCACGAGCCAACGACCGATCCGTTGTCCACGGTCGAACCCACGCCGGCTCACTCAGAACCGACAGCAGCCGTCTGCTGCGATCGGGATGATCAATCGAAAGCCACTGGTATTGGCGCTACTGACGGCATCGAATTGGAATCGGCATCAGCTCTTTGGATCGATGAGCCGATGGACGAATCGAATCTGGTCAGCTCTGGGCAAATCAACGCCTTGTTTGGTCACTTCGACGAGGAAGAGGAAATTACCGTCGGCAGCGGGTTCGCGACACATCGACAGCCTGCCCCGGCCGCAGCTGATAACCTGGAAGCGCTGCTGCAACAGGAAATCGTCGCTTTCGGTTCTGCGCCGGCGGAAGACATTCGTGCAAACGTTGATCCGTACGTGATTCAGCTATCGGATACCGCAGATCCATCCCCAGTCACCGACGACAGCGATCTGTTGGTGATCGAGGACGAAGTGTCGATTCTACCAATCGATGGTGGCAACACGGATGAAACCGAGGCACGAGCAGTCTCCGTTGACTTCCAAGCGATGTTGTCCAAAATGCGCGGCCCTAACTGACACTTTTCATGTCGCTTCAGCAACTTGCTCGCCAAATTCGACAGATCAATGTTAGCGGCTCCTTGACGCCGGTCTTGGTGACGCCTGCTTACCTGTCGTTGCGCACCCCGTTTCTCGTAGCACTGGCGATTGAGCTTGCCAAGCTACGAGCCGAAACGATTCGCTTCGACTGGTACCGTGGACTGCCCGCCGCCCTCAGTTTTGCCGGCGACTGGCTGGCTCAATTCAAGGCGGGGCAGATCAATCGAGCGCTGGCAAGTCAATTGGTTCCAATCGGCGTCCCCGCGGCCCTGCAAATCACTGCAACGATTAGCCGCCCGACCAACTCGACAAACCAATCCGTACTAGGAATCAGTACGAACAAACATCCGCTGCCCGCCTGGACAACGCCAGTCTTTTTGATCACATCGCCAAGCGAACAACAAGACGCTTCGCCTGGACAGATCTTTCACCTACAATCGCTGAAAATGCTCAGTGCCGCGTAGGGGAATCAAAGACTCGTGACTGCAAATCCTGAAAGCTCAATCAATCCACAGTCGACTCGAATTGGTTGGATCGGAACCGGTGTGATGGGCCGCAGCATGTGCGGGCATCTGATCGACGCCGGCTACCGTGCCACGATCTTCAACCGTTCGCCCGAAAAGACGAAACCTCTCGTCGAACGCGGTGCAGCTGTCGCTTCGTCACCCCAAGAAGTCGCTGACAACAGCGATGTGGTATTTACGATTGTTGGATTTCCTGCCGACGTCGAATCTGTGATTCTGGGAACCAGCGGAGTGCTGGCCGGTTGCCGAGCCGGGATGACCATCGTCGACATGACAACCAGTCGCCCAGCGCTCGCGGAACGGATCGCTCAGAAAGCTGCTGAAAAGGGGGTCACGTCGATCGACGCACCCGTAAGTGGTGGTGACACCGGTGCGCGTAACGCGGCCCTTTCGATCATGATCGGTGGGGACGCCGAAGAGGTGAAACGCATTGATCCGCTGCTGAAACTGATGGGCAAGACGATCGTTCACCAAGGTGGTCCCGGTAGCGGCCAGCATACCAAAATGGTCAACCAAACCCTGATCGCCTCCGGCATGATCGCAGTCTGTGAAGCCATGTTATATGCGCACAAGATCGGGTTGGATTTGCCAACGGTGCTGAAAAGCGTTGCTTCCGGCGGGGCGGCCAGCTGGGCGTTGTCGAACCTGGCCCCAAGAATGATCGAGGATGATTTTGATCCTGGTTTTTTTGTCGAACACTTCATCAAAGACATGCGGATCGCTTTGGATGAAGCAGCCGCCATGAACCTTTCACTTCCCGGACTGGCACTGGCACATCAACTTTATCAAGCTGTCGCCGCGCAGGGGCACGCCAAAGACGGTACACAGGCATTGGTACTGGCACTGGCAAAACTGAACCAGGTTGACTGGAAGGGGGCGAAAAATTGAATCGTTATCGAATGCGATTCGCGCCACAGGTCTGGACCCCCAGCCTGAGTCCTACCTTGGTAAAGTGGCTGCGACCGTTTCGAGAACGCAAGCGACAAAACGAAGTCAGCATCGGCACGGTCGACATCCGCGGTGACGAAATTGTGCGGGATCAATTGGACCAGGGCCATGGCGTTCTGATCATGCCCAACCACGCCAGTCATGCCGATCCTTACGTCATCTATGCCGGCGCAGACAAAATCGGAACGGCGTTGCACGTGATGGCCACCTGGCATGTCTTTCACGATCAACCCCGCATGATCCAGTGGGCGCTTCAGGAAACATGGCTGCTTCAGCGTCGATCGCGAAGCGAATGACATCGGTGCATTTCGAATCGCGACGAAGATTTTGCAAGAGAAACGTGAGCCGCTGGTGCTGTTTCCCGAAGGCGAAATTTATCACTGCAACGATCGCGTGACCCCCTTTCGCGAAGGAGCCGCAGCTATCGCGGTTACCGCGGCCAGAAAATCGCCGCGTCCCATTGTCTGCATTCCCTGTGCAATGACTTATCGATACGTCGACGACCCCACCGAATCGTTGTTGGAAACGATGGGGCAATTGGAAGAAGCGATCTTTTGGCGCCGTCGCACCGAACAGCCGCTAGACCAACGAATCTATCGGTTCGCCGAAGCGCTGCTGGCGGTGAAAGAATTGGAATATTACGGCGAGACGCGTAGCGGCCGTTTGCCAGATCGGATCCGCGCTTTGGAAGATCACATTCTGGATCAAGTGGAATCCCGCCAAGAAATCAATGGCACTGGCAAAAGCATTCCCGAACGCGTCAAAGTAGCGAGAAAAACGATCATCGAGAAACTGTCAAATGAATCCGTATCCGAAGCGGACAAACAAGCGCTCGAACACGACTTGGAAGACCTATTCATCGTCGTTCAATCTTTCAGCTACCCCGGGGACTACGTCATCGACAAACCAACGATCGAGCGAATAGCCGAAACGATGGATAAGTTCGAAGAAGACGTGTTGCAAAGAGCGACCGCGTCGATCAGAGGCCAGCGACAGGCGATCGTCCAGTTCGGCGAACCCGTCGAAGTCATCGGCGACCGCAAAGTCAAAAACCAAACTACCGACATCACCACCACTATCGAACAACGAGTCCAAGCGATGCTAAACGAGCGGGCTTGATTGGTTCGATTCGTCCGGAGTCGCGATCTTGGCCACAGCAGGCGTGCTGGCATCAAACTTGTGACGAAGACGTCAGAGCCGACGGTCCATTCTGATCCCGTCAGCCCAGGCTGGACGCTTGCTCTTCAAAAATCATTTTTACTGCGATTCATCTGGAAGCAGTGTAACCATCGCGCCGATTGAGAAAACGATAAACATCTGGCCGGGTCCGTAGGTTAGCCAGACCGGTTCTCCGGCAGGCCAAAGATTCTCCTGAAAGATTCCGTAACCCAGGATCAGGTCGCTGATCAAGAACAATGCTCCGCCCAATGCTAACAATGTCAACCGCATGTCCTGTAGCGCCAGCGCGGCGGTGACTCCGGCCGTTCCCGCCAACAACATCGAATAGGGCAGGGCAGCCCACATCAACGTGGCATTTCCCTCGCCACGGAAACAAATCAGAAACCAGCCGATGACCGCGGCCAGTTGCCAGAATCCGACCGCCAGAATCCAGGAGCGGCGGTCGGTCAACTCGCACCAGCGGGCCAAAAGGATACAAGCCGTGATGTACAGAATGTGTCCGACCAGAAACGAGGCCAAGCCGCCGACGGTCGGATCGTCCAACGGAATCACTGCTTGCAAACGGCCAGCGTTAAAGAAGTCGCCCAGAGTCCCCAAGGCCATCCCGGCAGTCATGAGCAAGGCGATTCGCTTGGCGCGCTGGGTGTTCGTACTGTCCGAATCGGTGCCGACCAACGCGGCGTACCAGGTCCATCCGGCAATGACCAGCAACACTGATGATGTCATCTTGCACCAACCCGGAGTGCGATACGAATCAGATCCGGCGATCAGATCCCAAATCATTGGCCCGAGCAGGACCGCAGCCCAGGCGATCCAAAGACATGCCAAGACTGGCCGAAGTGCTGAACGGATTTCTGCTAATGCTGTGGACAATCCTGGTTCCTCGTCGGCGGCGAACGGTTGACCAGATGGTCGAAACATGAATTTGAGTTGCCAAGAGTCTAAATGACGCAAGTCTAGCCAACCACGGTGTTGATCGGGCTGCACGACCGACGGCAGTGTACGAATTGGCTCCGGACAGCGAATGGACCCATGCTGTATATTGTTTGAACGTGGGCATTCCGTGTTCTAATCCTATTCCAGTACGCAGACCCTTATCAGATTGAGGAGGCATCGTCGGTCAGATGCCGAAATCGTTAAAGCCCGGCGACGAAATCGTCCCCGGCTACGTACTCGTTCGACGGCTGGGAGCCGGCGGGTCAGGGGAAGTTTGGGTTTCCCGTGCCTCGGGTGGCGTGCAAGTGGCCATCAAGATACTGAGCGATTTAGCATTGATCGCCAGCGACCGTGAATTGGAAGCGCTGCGGATTGTCCGGGAAGCCAAGCACCCGAATCTTTGTCCACTGTTCGGTGTCTGGTTTTTTGATGACGAACACAATCTACTGAGTTCTCAAGAGACCGAGTCGATTCTTGGCACGGGCGACGAATTAACCGAAACCGTCTGTCTGGCCCCCTCGGAAGAACGCGAATCCTCCGCCGAGTTTGAGGCTCCGATTACCGAAACGGTCGCACTGTCGTCTCGGAAGACCAAGCCCACGCAGATGATTGTCGCGATGGGTCTTGGCGAACAAACTCTGATGGATCGACTGGTTCAAGTTCAGGCAGAAAAAGAAGCAGCGCGCAAGGAGTCTCTTGGCGGGGCAGAAAGTCCGGAAGACGTCGAACCCGTTGGCATCGATACGGATGAACTCATGCGTTACATGAGGTCGGCAGCATCGGCGATCGACGAACTAAACGAACGGCACAGTATCTATCACTGCGATATCAAGCCTCAGAATATTTTGTTGGTAGGTGGTCAGGCCCAGGTTTGCGATTTCGGGTTGGCCAGAAAGGTTGAAGACTCGCGAAAAACGACGGTCGCCTTTGGGACTCCCGCTTACGGCGCTCCCGAAATGCTGTTTGAGAGGACGTATAGCAAAACGATTGATCAATATTCGCTGGCTGTCACCTACTACGAACTGCGAACCGGACGTTTGCCCTACAGCTCGATAACGCAGTCGGCCTTATTGCGTGCCAAGGCGACGGGCGAAGTCGATCTGTCACGGGTTCCGCCCGCCGAAAAACAAGTGCTAGCCAAGGCCACTGATCTAGATCCGAAACAGCGTTACGAGAATTGCCAAGCGTTGGTCAACGCGCTCGACGAGGCCGTGAATCATCCCGAGACGGTGCTGGCCAAATCGGCCATGAAATCGAAGAGCATCGCCATTCCGCTTGCCGCCGTTTCAGCGTTGGTCCTGTTGTTTGCGATTGGATCCTGGCTGCTATTTGGGTCACAGGCGGGCGAACCGGAACCACGGGCGTTATCCGAAGCGAACGCCGTCGGATCACTGGATGCAAACTCATCCGATCCGACCAGCGACGCATCAGATTCGACCGCGAATTCTGCCGCTAATTCGACTGCGACCGGGGATGCTGCCCCACTTGACCGTGCCGCGGACAGTGCAGAACCACCCGAACTCGAGCCAATCAATCCAGATGCTGTCATCAACGATCAACTGCTGGCGATCATCGAAACCGACGCCCCGTTTGCGCAACGCCTCAGTGATACTTGGACCGCAATCGAGTCTTCCAACGCCGATTTAAAACAGTTAACCGAGCCAACCATCGAATCGCTAACGCAGATCATCGAAACAGGGGCCAGCGGTCGGATCACGAAAGACAGCGCAACACCGCAACACATTGTCCAGCTTACCAGTGTGCTGATTCCGGTAGCCGCCGATCGATTTTCAAATAAGTCTGCGGAAGTCGCTCGGTTGGCAGTCTCTGAGACTGTTGGCTGCTTTGGCTGCGTCAGATGGTCAGCCAGTCGCGGAGGAATATGTCGAATCTGTTCGACAGTTGTTCGACGGCCAACATCAATTCGCGCATGCGTCTGTGTCGGCCGATGCTGCGCTCGCGATCGCCGAGAGTTGGATTGCAAAGTTTGAACAACCGAGTTGGAATCGTGACTTGGCCAGCAGCGACTTTGCGCGAACACGACATTTGAATCAGAACATCGAGGCGAACCAGCCAACGCTTAAGAAACTACAAGCTGCGTATTTGAACGGATTGCTTAGCGCTCGTCCGACAGAAGATGACATCGCCAAGTTGGACGAAGAAACCATCCCGGTCGCCAAGGACCTGCAAAATGACGCGAATTGGATTCCGGTAGCCGCTGCCACGATTAGTCTGATTGATCCGGAAGGTGCGAATCACCCCGCCGTTCGTATTGACGATGGTGGCGAGATTCCTGAACAACTACCGGAGAATCTGCGGGCAACCTATTTGATTGGTGCGGGTTGGAATCACTGGAATCACGACGAGTTCAGCAGCGCGGTCAACCGTTGGCGACAGGCCTCAAAAATACCCGCATTGATTGAAACAACGGCCGCGTCGGATCGTTCCGCGGCTGCCCGTCATCTACTAAGTTCGCTAATTCAGCTATCCGCTGTTCCGGACGAGCAAGCATCCGCGCTTCGCTACGAAGCCCGGGCGGCAAGCAATGAGCCCGTACTTGCGATCGTATCGACGTTGGCCGCAACCGATGACGAAATCCTTGCCAGCGCCAGCCGCGAACAGTTTATCTGCAGTGTCGCCAAGGGTGATTTTGATGACGCAGAGAAGCGATGGACGGCGATCAGCAAATCCGCGCCGGGTACTGAAGCGATGGTGCCGCAACTAGGGCGGGCTCTTTTTGATTTATCGCTCAATCGGATCGATAGCGGCGATGAAGTCCCTTCGGAATGGTTTCAACCACTGGTAGATAGCTGCAACGCCCAAACCGATCCGGATTTATTTGGGCCAAACGCACGGCAATCCGATCGTGCTCGGCGAACCCGAAACGATCTATTCCGGCGTTGTTTTCGCCCGACCATGGATCGAATCCGCCTGCAAATCCAAACGCCGGAACTGATTGCAGCGAACGGTTTCGATGCTGACGCGTTGACCCTGTTCTGCGACCGATTCGTTTCGCTGATGACCAAATCTGATCGGCGTTCGGACTACGGAGCCGTTGTTCCGTACGTCGAGGACATCGAACTGGCTGCCAGCATTGCCGCACCAAACACGGACAATCGAAACCGTCGCGCCGAGTTATTCTTTCTGGCCGCGGACGCGTGTGAACGAGCGTTTCACGAACAAAAGGATGACCGTTCATATTCGGAGCTGATCCAAAAACTGAAAATGTACCGCGATCAAGCCAAGACAAAGGGCACGACCGTACACACCGACTGTTTGGATGCGATCATCGCCCGCAAAGAGGCCTATCGCGAGGTTGATCCGCAGACCTCACTTGATTTGAGCGATCAAGCGATCAAGCAATATCGAAACGTCATCTATTCAAGGTCTCCGGCAGCAAGAGCATTGCGTGGACGGGCACATGCCGGCCGAGGGCGAGTGTTAGAACGCAAAGCGATCATGATGAGTGGTGAAGCCAAGGAAGCGCTACTGGACGAAGCGCTGGATGACGCCCGACGCAGTATCGAACTGACTGAAGAGGATGATCAAAACCGAGAGACTCGACTGGAAAACCTTGCGCACGTCTGTTGTGAAATCACTCAAATTACCGAGACCAAAAAGAGAAACGAAAAGCTCGAGTTGATTGTTGAGGCAAGCCACGCGATCAACGAAGCGCTGGTGATTCGCAAGAGCAAAGCTCTTGATGATTCGCAGCTAGCCACAGCAAAGTTGTTTGTGCTAGGCATGATTGCGGTCGTTAGTGAGGATGCAGCGAGTAACGCGGCGGTCAAGGAAGCGCAACAGTGGATGACCAAAACGGAGGAACTTGGTAAGCCGTCCAGTTCGGCGCGGATCCAATCCGCGTGGCACTACAACGCCGCGATCATCACGGAACGAGCAGGCGACCCAGAAACCGCACTGGCCCACGCGACAACTGCCAAACAGACCGCGGACGAAAAGCTTGATCCGTCCGAACGCATCGCGCATCTTTCAACATTGGCGTACGTCAATCTGAAGAGCTACGGACTGGGCAAGGGAACCCGTGCGGAAAAGCTCAAGTTGATTGACGAACTGATCCGAGACCTGGACGGTTTGGCCAAGCCGACGCCACCGATCGCCAATCAACGAGATATCTATCGAAGGGCCTTGGAAGAGCGTAAAGCGAAGCTGTAGGTAAGCGTTTTGGACCTGTTGGCACCGCATGCAGCCGCAGGCGATAGGCATTGGCGTTCTCCAGAATTCCCCGTTCGCAGAGTTATTGGCAAAATCCACTACAAAGATGCGCGCAAGCGCCTGCAAGATTTAGCCGTTAGCGGTGCCGAGCGCTGCGGCGGTGTAGGGCCGCAGTGTTGACATAACATTTGGCGACTTCGGCCAGCTGCCGACCGCAGCCGTCAACGGTCTCGCCCCCTTCCGGTTTTTACTTGCGAATACTACGATTTTCGCAACAAACACAAGTAAAAACAGCTTCTCCCGCTTGCCTTCCGTTTCTTCGAGGGACCACGCCAATGAGCGTTGCATCGACCGACATTCAAAACCTAGCCGTCAACACCATTCGCACCCTCAGCATGGATGCTGTCCAAACTGCCAATAGCGGCCATCCAGGTACGCCGATGGCTTTGGCACCCATTGCTTACCAGTTGTTCAACCACACGATGAACTACGATCCGGCCCAACCGAATTGGCCATCACGTGATCGATTCGTGCTGTCCTGTGGTCATGCCTCGATGTTGTTGTACAGCGTGTTGCATTTGGCCGGAGTCAAAGCGACTGACGATTCTGGAAATCCAACCGACGATTTGGCAATCAGCTTGGATTCGATCAAGAACTTTCGCCAAATCGGCAGTGTCTGTGCAGGGCATCCCGAGTTCGCTGAAGCCGCCGGTATTGAAACAACCACCGGCCCGCTTGGCGCCGGCGTCAGCAATTCCGTCGGGATGGCAATCGCGCAGAAATGGCTGGCTGCCAACTACAACACCGAAGATCATCAGTTGTTCGATTACAACATTTACGCTTTGTGCAGTGACGGCGACCTGATGGAAGGCATCGCCTGCGAAGCAGCCTCGCTGGCCGGCCATTTGAAGTTGGACAACCTGTGCTGGATCTATGATGACAACAGCATCACGATCGAAGGGAACACCGATCTTGCCTTTAGCGAAGATGTGGGAAAACGGTTTGCTGGTCTTGGCTGGAATGTGCAAACCGTCGCTGACGCCAATGACTTGGCCGCCCTCGGCAGCGCGATCGACGATTTTCAATCTTGCAACGACAAACCGACGATCATCATCGTCAAAAGCATCATCGGCTGGGGTGCCCCGAACAAGCAGAATACGCACGGTGCCCATGGCGCCCCGCTAGGTTGGGACGAAGTCGCGTTGGCCAAACAAAGCTACGGATTCCCGCCAGAGGAAAGATTCCACGTTCCTGAAGGTGTCCGGGAACACTTTGCCAGCAACATTGGCTTGCGTGGTGCCGGCGCGTACCAGGAGTGGTCGGAAGTCTGGAACGCCTACCAACAGGCGAACCCCGCCGAGGCCGGTGAGCTTCAGGCGATGTTTGCAGGCCGATTACCCGACGGTTGGGATCAAGACATCCCCGTCTTTGAGGCGAGCAAGAAGGGTGACGCGACACGCAACAGCGGCGGCAAGGTGCTTAACGCGATCGCCAAAAACGTGCCATTCATGATTGGCGGCTCAGCCGATTTGGCACCCAGCAACAAATCGACGCTGACCTTCGACGGTGCGGGCGAGTTCTTACCCGGCCACTATGCAGGCCGCAACTTGCACTTTGGCATCCGTGAACATGCGATGGCGGGAATCGTCAATGGCTTGTCGCTGTCGGGACTGAGGGCCTATGGCGCGACCTTCTTCGTGTTCACCGATTACATGCGCGGTGGCATGCGGCTAGCCAGCATCATGCATCAGCCTGTGATTTACATCCTAACCCATGATTCAATCGGAGTCGGCGAGGACGGACCGACTCATCAACCGGTCGAACACTTGGCCGCCTGCCGGGCCATCCCCGGACTATACGTGTTCCGACCTGGCGATGCGAACGAAGTGGCTGAGTGTTACCGAACGGCGATGCAGATCAATGATCATCCGTCCGCCTTCATTCTATCCCGCCAAAACATGGAAACGCTGGACCGATCCGTTTACGAGGCTGCGGATCAATGTTCACGCGGCGGTTACGTGTTGTCCGACTGCGAAGGCACACCAGATGTGATCCTCATGGGCAGCGGTAGCGAATTGGGTCTGTGTACCGAAGCGGCCAAGCAGCTCACTGCTGATGGCCAGCGGGTCCGCGTGATCAGCATGCCATGCATGGACTTGTTCGCCGAACAGGACCAAAACTATCGGGATCAGGTCCTGCCACCGGAGGTCAACAAACGAGTTGCCGTGGAGGCCGGGATCCGCATGCCCTGGGACCGCTGGATTGGCAGTGATGGCAAGTTCGTCGGCATGAGCGGCTTCGGTGCCAGCGGTCCCTACGACCAAGTTTACGAGCACTTTGGGATCAACGTCGAAGCGGTTGTGTCAGCGGCCAAGTAGCGCCGATTTTTTGTACGGGGAGTCGAACTCGAGAGGATCAGGCCCTGGTTCTCCGGGCGAGTCCAGCAATGGTGAACTGCGGAAAGTTCACCAAACGTGGTTGGCAGTCCCGTATTCAAATCAAGCTGCATTCAATTCAAGCCCGTATATGGATCAAGTAGTATTCGCATCAGGGTCGAACGATGGAGTCGATCTTGTCGTCGCGGGTATTGCCCTGCCGGTCCTTGATTGGCAATTGCCGGGTCGGCCCCATGAAATCTAGCCGACGGCTGTTGCCAGAACGACAAAACGACCATATTGGCACGCCGGTTGCTGTATTGGGCCGGCTACTTCAAACTACTGCCAATTGTGCGCTCGGACGCCGACAGGACTCCGCTGCTGCCGATTCGCATTTACGTACCCAATCAACCATTTCACCTGATACCTGCTGAACCCAAAAAGGACACCGAAAATGGCAACGGCCACCAAAAGCAAAGCAAAAATCCGCCTGCAACCAATGGGCGAGCGAATTGTCGTCAAGCGTGTCGAGAGCGAAGAAACCACCGCTGGTGGGATCGTCCTGCCAGATTCGGCTCGTGAAAAGCCGGCTCGAGGCACGGTAGTCGCCATTGGCAGTGGCAAATTGCTGGACGACGGATCACGTGCAGCAAGTCAATTGAAGGATGGAGACGTCATTTTGTTCAGCAGTTATGCCGGAGAAACGGTCGAGATCGACGACGTTGAGTACCTGCTGATGCGAGAAGACGACGTCCTGGCCGTCATCGAGTAACAAGCCCCTTTGAAATCATTACTGTCCACCGAAAACTGCTAACTGAAATTTAAACTATGGCCAAAATCATTGCATTCGAACAGGAAGCACGCGAAGCGATTCGCCGCGGCGTTTCCAAATTGGCGCGTACCGTCAAAGTCACCCTGGGCCCGAAAGGCCGCAACGTCATTCTGCAAAAGAGCTTTGGCAGCCCTACCGTTACCAAGGACGGCGTAACGGTCGCCAAGGAAATCGATTTGGAAGACGTCTATGAAAACATGGGGGCTCGCATGGTTCGCGAAGTCGCCAGCAAGACCAGCGATGTTGCCGGTGACGGTACCACCACGGCGACCGTAATGGCCGAAGCGATCTTCAACGAAGGACTGAAAGCCGTTGTTGCCGGTGTCAATCCGATCCAAATGAAGTCTGGTATTGAAGCTGCTGTTGCCGACATCACGGAAAAACTGCACAGCATGGCGACCAAGGTCAAAGACAAAGAAGCGATGGCGAACGTCGCGACGATCGCCAGCAACAACGATCGTGAAATTGGCGATCTGTTGGCCGACGCGATGAGCAAAGTTGGCAAGGACGGTGTCATTACCGTCGATGAAGGCAAGAGCTTGCAGACCGAACAAGAATGGGTCGAAGGAATGCAGTTCGATCGCGGCTACCTGTCGCCTTACTTCGTGACCGATCCAGCATCGATGGAAGCGGTCTTGGAAGATGCCTATGTGTTGGTTTTCGAAAAGAAGATCAGCAACATCAAGGACATGGTTCCGATGTTGGAAAAGGTCGTACAACAGGGCAAGCCGTTGTTGATCATCGCCGAAGATGTTGACGGCGAAGCTTTGGCGACGCTGGTCATCAACCGCCTGCGAGGCACCTTCAATGTTGCTGCCGTGAAGGCTCCCGGCTACGGCGATCGTCGCAAGGCCATGATGGAAGACATCGCAATCCTGACCGGTGGCCAGGCGATTTTCGAAGCACTGGGTGTCAAGCTGGAAAGTGTTGACCTGCCGCAACTCGGCCGCGCCAAGAAAGTGATCATCGACAAGGACAACACGACGATCATCGAAGGTGGCGGCAAGACAGCCGACATCAAAGCTCGAATCGACCAAATTCGCCGCGAAATCGAGAATAGCACCAGCGACTACGATCGCGAAAAGTTGGAAGAGCGATTGGCAAAATTGGCCGGTGGCGTCGCCAAAGTCAACGTCGGCGCGGCAACCGAAAGTGAGATGAAGGAAAAGAAAGCTCGTGTCGAAGATGCATTGCACGCGACTCGCGCCGCAGTTGAAGAAGGTATCTTGCCCGGTGGTGGTGTTGCCCTGCTACGAGCATCCGGCACCGTCAAACCAAGTGCGGACCTGACCGATGACCAAGTCATTGGCTACAACATTGTCCTTCGCTCATGTCGTGCTCCGTTACACATGATCGCAGAAAATGCCGGTCAAGACGGCGGGATCGTTTGCGAGAAAGTACTCGCCAGCCAAAGGAAACGAAGGATACAACGCATTGACTGACACCTACGAAGACTTGGTCAAAGCCGGCGTGATCGACCCAACGAAGGTGACCCGTACAGCATTGGAAACGCAGCCAGTGTTGCGGTCCTGTTGCTGACCAGTGATGCATTGGTCGCCGAAAAGCCAAAGGACGGCAAGAAGTCCGGTACCGGCGGCGACCACGACATGTATTAGGAAGCAGGGAGCATCGAGCTCCAAGCTTGTAGAAAGACAAACGGCCCGCCAATCGGCGGGCCGTTTTTGATTCAATCACATTCTTCCTGACCGCTGACTCCTGAATCCTGGCTACTTGTAGTTACAGTTCCTTCAAATACCAGCTCATTCGCTTGCTGAATTCAAAAGCATCGACTCCGACAATCCGTTCGAAATCTTTGATTCTGTCTTTCCGCAAGTACGTTTCGAACGGCGGTCGCGATGCGGTGTGGTTCAACAGTCTGGCAAACGCCTTTGGCTTTCGCTCCGAAAGATAGAACATCATTGCCCACGAAACACTGTAGGCTGCTTCGATCTGGCTAGATCGTTTTCAAACATTGAATCGTCACCGATCAACTGCATCATCGCATTGCTCATTTGCGTATCGTGTCGGTCAGTGTATTTCCTGGCAATGAATTGCATGCTTCTTGATTGACTCGATCTCGAACACGTTCCTATGCGTGCCTTTGACATTGCTTCGGGTTCAAACATTTGCCCGACCCCTTCGGTGATCCATCGCGGCATGTCGTTGACTCGACTATGCACGCCGCTGTTGAATGCCGATTGGTGAGCCGCTTCGTGGCGGACGGTCTGAGCGATCGACGACGACCGTCCGCCATCGTGCGTCATCACTCGGTTGCTTTCTCCCGAATACAATCCGGCAACTCGACTGACATCGATTTTCAGTCGTTTGAATTCGGCGTACATCGCAGCCTGATCGGGGAACACAATGGCGACCATTGGGAATCGTCCTTGGCGAACTTCGACGCCCTTTCTGTTTCATGAAGCTGTAGAACGAACGGTGCGACGCCTCGAACATCTCAGGCCAACGATTGCCGCGATCCCTTAGGCTGGACGACCAAGAAATTTTTAGTCGCGACCACTTCAAATTCTGGTCCGAACTCGTTGCGCAGTTCGTTTCGCAGCTCGACAACCGATGCCGGCTCATACTTTTCATCGATCCGGTCCAGTTGGGAGGATGACTTCTCGTGGATCGATCGAATGGATCCAACCATCGCGACCCATGATGACCATTTCGTGTGCGAATTCAGCCAGCTCAATTCCCTTTTGGATCTTGCCCATCGCGTAAAACTGGACCATCCCAACGGACTGGCTGGATGCGGGGGACTCCAGGCCGCAGACGACCGCCAAGCCAAAGACGATGGCAAGAGACTGGCGTCGGATGTCTAACATGCTGATTCCATCAATGCTGGAGAGTCGGCTGCTGTCGAACGATGACTTGCTTGCACAAGCATGGGGCGATCAAATCATGGGGCGATCAACGGAACTCTAGGTTAGAATCCTGATAGGCCGCTGGGCCGGTGTTGGCGTCGAACGGAAACCGTAGCAACCGAGAGGGTGACGTATGAGGTCTGTAACACAATTAACGGGTATGAGGCCGTTGCGCTGGGGGCTCCCGTTGATGGTCTTGGCCATTTTCATCTCCTTGGCCGGAGACCTGATCAGCCAGGAACAGACTGCCGACCTGAAATCGGACGTCTTGGAATGGGTCGATCAACTGGACGCTTCAAGTCTGGCTGACCGCAAAGCGGCCGAAAAATCATTGATCGAAGCCGGGCCGGATGCTTTGCAGTTTTTGCCCGAGTCGAAGGCGGGTATGTCGGTCGAGGCAACCGAACGATTGAGCCGTGTTCGCCAATCGTTGGAAGCACAACGGACCAAGAAAGAAGCCAGGACCGACGATGTCGTGATTCGACTAAAGGATGTCGCCACACTTGGCGAAGCATTCGAGGCAATCAGTCGCGACAGCGGAATTGAATTTGAATACGAAGGAGATGATTCCGTTGCAATCGAACCTGTGAATACACCATTGTCCTTCTGGCATGCCGTCGATCTGGTGTTGGATCAAACGATTTGGACATCAACTTTTATGGCGGCGACACCGGTACGCTGCTGATTGTCCCCAGAAGTCCAGATCGTCCCTCTCGCGTTGACTCGGCCGCCTATACTGGGATTTATCGCATCGAACCAACGCTGGTCACATCGCGACGGCATCTTAGCCAACCGACGATGAGTGGCTTGAATGTGAATGTCGAAATCTGCTGGGAGCCGACGGCTAACACCAATCGGTCTGACCATTCCGATCAAACAGTTGACCGGTCGATTAGACGACAACGAGGCGTTAACCACAGGCATCGGGAGAAACGATTGACGTGGCGACGAACAGCGATATCGCCTTCAGCGAATTCTATCTGCCGATGAAATTGCCTGCCGGACAGCCGGAGCAAATTGATCAGCCTCTCTGGAGTCATTCGCGCATTGATGCCGGGAAAACGGCAAACCTTCGAGTTGTCGTTTCCGAACCAAATGCCAGCAAGACGATCGACTCGATGACAGTTCAAGTCGAAGCCATTCGACCCAACGGACCGCTGCATCAAATTCGAATTGCCGTCGAATTGGAAAACGCGGATCGGTCGCTGGAAAGTCATCGCCACTGGATCTTTGAGAATCAAGTTCATGTCAGGCGAAAAGACGGATCGCGTGCAGATCATCTGGGCTACGAAGTCTATCGACAAACCAACTCGGGTGTGGGGATTGGATATTTGTTCGATTTGGGTGAAACGGTCGGCGAATCGACTCTGATCTATGAATCACCCACGGCGGTCGTTCCCAACGAAGTCTCGTTTGTGATTCAGGATATTCCTTTGCCGTGATCTACAGACCATTTCATGCCGTTTCGCTGGTCCTGATGCTGATCGGATCGATCGCGGTTGCCGACGAGCAATACGAACCAAGTGATCCAATCGCGGCGGTTAACGGCAATCCCATCTACTATGGTGAATTGAATCTGGTACTGTCCGAAAGACTTGGCCATGACAAAATGGAACGCGTCGGCATTGATGCCCAAAAGGCAACGGCACTTATTGTTGGTTCGCCGCCACTTGGCAATGAAGTCGCTGAACGAATCGGGCGGCGACGCTTTGAAGAAGATGATTGAGAAACGACTTGCTGAAATCCAGGCCGAACTTCGGCGCCGAGGCAGCAGTTTGTCGGAACACGCGACCGCACGAATGGCTGATGAATCTTCGGTGATCGCTGACTTATCTTGGAAGGAAGCCTGGGGCCAATACATCAAGAGCAGCTAAACGAACAGAACCTGCGGCGGTATTTTGACAAGCATCGCGATCACTATGGAGGCACATTTGACGAACTGACCGATCAGGGAAAACTACGGCGTGAGGCGACGAGCACGATGTTTGACACGTTGGTGCGAAAACAAAAAGACGCCAAAATCCAATGGTTCATTTCGGCGTTGCATCCACCCGAAGGGGTTGCGATCGTTCCCAAGTCAATTGACAGCCCATAGTGAACTGTTGACAGTCAGACCACCATCGCCGATCTTTTCATCTTGTCTCTTGATCCCTAGCGCCTGATTCCCGGCTCGCTCCTTGACTGAATCACAAACCGACCCCTACAAGCCACCTTCACCATTGGAGTCCAAGGCGGTTCAAAACGGCGACCCGTGGTGGTCGCGAATCGAACCGCATGAACGGCGTGCCGTGGGTTGGGCAACGGCTTGGTTCTTCCTGATTCTGCTGGGCTATTTTGTCGTCCGCCCGGTTCGCGAAACGATGAGTACGATCGGTGGCACTCGCCAATTGCAGTATCTGTTTCTGTATACGTTTCTGGCAATGTTGTTTGCTGTTCCGATCTATTCAGCGCTGTTGTGCGCCTTTCCGAGGCGGTGGTTGGTCCGTGTTGTATTTCATTTCTTTGCAGTCTGTCTGTTCGGTTTCTTCCTGCTGATGCGAATCGATTCGTCTGAAGTGCAAATGTGGACCGCGCGTGCGTTTTTCATTTGGGTCAGCATTTTCGGCGTCTTTTCGACCAGTGTGTTTTGGAGTGTGATGGCCGACTTGTTTACGAGCAAGCAGGGACGCAGACTGTTTGGTTTGATCGCCGCTGGCGGAACGGCCGGGGCGATTACCGGATCGCTGATCACCAGCCAGGTGGCCAAGCAACTCTCGACGGGCACATTGCTGCTGATTCCGATCGTGATCATCGAAGCCGGTTTGTGGTGCGCTTGGCGACTGGAGAAACAGGCTGCCAAAGCACAAGATCTTGGATCGATGCAAAAATTGTCGAACCGGCGACGCTGCGACGGGTGGGGGCTTGTTGACCGGAATCACACACGTATTTAAATCGTCTTATCTAGCCTCGATCTGTCTGTTTTTGTTCTTCGTCCAGGCCTGTGGAACTCAGCTGTACTTCGAACAGGCTGAGATTGTCCGGGCAACGATCGAGGACCAGGAATCACGCACAGAACTGTTTGCTTACATCGATTTGGGCGCGCAACTGCTGACGCTGCTTGTGCAAACATTCGTCTCCGGCTTTGTGCTACGTCGGTTGGGTGTCAGCGCAGCCTTGGTTGTGCTTCCAATCGTCTATGCGATCGCTTTCACGAGTCTGGCAATCTATCCTACGCTGGGCATTTTGGTCACGGTTGTCATCGTTGGCAGAGCAGCAGGATACGGAATCACGGTACCGACGCGCGAAGTGCTTTTTACGGTGGTCGCCCGCGAAGACAAATACAAATCGAAGAGCTTCATTGATACCGTTGTCTTGCGTGGTGGTGACATGGCATCCGGCCAGATCTTCGGCTCATTGCGGAACGGCCTTGGCATCAGCTTAACGGCATTGAATCTGTACGTGCTGCCGTTCGTAGCCATCTGGGCCGCAACAGCCTGGAGACTTGGGCAACGCCAAAAGAAATTAGCCGCAGCGGCCAATACCGAGTAGCATTTCGCAAGCTTCCGCTTATCTGTGCCGGTTTGCCGCCAAACAGAGGGGCAAAATGATCGTCCGCGACAACGGAATGACTATGATCACAAAGGCAAGACAGGACAGCACCGTGGCTTGCGGATCTGGTATCAGAATCGCCAGGGCGAAGGAAGCTGCCAGCACAATGGCGGACCAGATGGCGACCAGCTTAGCGATGGCGGCTGGCGCAGCGTAAGAGTGACGGACAACCGCTGCCGCTGCCGTCGCAACAGCAATTCCCTTGGCGACCAGCAACGTACCGGCAATCGCTGGAACCCAAACGGCAAACTCACTGACCGAAGTTTGCACTGACTCCCACGTTGAATGCTGCATGAACCAGAATGCGCCTGCCGACGATTATGGTTAGTACGGCCGCGCCGACCAAGACCATAACAGCGAGACTTAGCCATTGCCGGCCGTACATATTGACCCAATGAAACGAATTGATCAAACCGATGATAGTGACGAACGTCGCAACGAAAATCGCCGCAGACCAACGAAGCACGACGCCAACAACATCAATTGAATCAATGGCGACGGCGCGGTTAGCTGACCACTTCATCCAGATCTCGCGATGACCTTCCCAAGATGCCGAAAGTGCAAACAGAAGCAGGATGTAGCTAAGAGTGATCGAGCTAACGAAGACGCATAGCACCAATCGCGTCCAAGCAACCGCAGCCGTGTCGATCGGCTTGGCTGCAAGGTAGGCCGGAAACTGCATGGGCTGTTGCAAATTTGCCCCTATTCGTGAGTCTGCGGCCGACGCACAACACCCGAACAGCAAAAATTCACAAATGATCATCGGACCAAGCGGAAGTGGGGAGATTGCAATCGCCAGCGGAACAACCCCAATTAGAAAGACTTTGAATATCCACAATCTTGCAGAAAGCCAGTCATGATGGGCTAACGCCCAAGCCTTGCTCGAATACTCGATCACTCGATCGCCACCAACCGCCCGTCCCGCGTCCCGATTCCTAGACAACTCCGGAACGATCCCGTTGATATTGGTTCGCGCGAGATACACGGACTGGATCGCCATACCGCTGGCGAAAAAGTAAACCACAACTGGAATGAACTGAAGTGCTGCCTTTGTGTGCAACGACATTCGTAGATCCGACGGAGCCATTACCACAACAAATGCATTGGTGCACATCGCGTACAGCAAAATAACCGAAGGTATCAATACCGCCATACGCCAAGGACCGCTGCGAAACGGACGCCACATCAACATCATGATCCAGATGGATGCCGCCGACACCGCGACGATCGGTCCGATGTAGGGAATGGGTTGGCGCAAGTCGGTGCTCATCAAGTCACTGAGAACGTAAATCCAGATTGACCAGAACAATGCGATCCATGATGTTTTGACCACGATGGGCACGATCGCAATCTTCCACGAATCCACGGGCATCCGTAGCAACCAATCGTTACAGTCACTTTCCGCGTTTCGCATATCGGCACGATTGCCAAAGTGAAAAAGGCGTAGCGCTGCCAGACCAGCGACAAAAGAAATCCACACGATCGCACCCTGGACTTATACCGCAGCGTCATCGTCAGCAAAGACCATTCCGAAAACCAGCGACGTGGCGATGACGACTGCCGCAAGCAATCCCATACGGACCAGGAAGAATCGACTCGTGACAATCGAGAGCCGAACCAACGCAACCGTTTCAGACATCAGCGGTCTCCTCGCGATCGCGAGCATTGCCCGCAATCGTTGTTGCTCAGGCTGCAATACAGCCCTTGAACCAATCTTGTAGACTGCCCTTTCGCTCCTCGGGCCTGAGCGTCTCAGCAATCTGGCCGTTGTGCATCAGTACAACGATGTCACAGACGCGGTCAACTTCGTCCAACAGGTGGCTAGAAAAGAGCACTGCCCGCCCATCTTCATTCACGGTACGAATGATCGCTTCCAGAATGTCACTACGGGCGATCGGATCCAGCCCACTGCTCGGTTCGTCCAAAATCAACAACTCGGGACGATGGGCAATTGCCAGTAGCAATCCGACTCACGCTCGCTGCCCCGTTGACATCGCGTTCAATCGTGTTTTGCGAGTGAGTTCAAATGAATCTGACAACCGCTTTGCGTAAGCATCGTTCCAGCTTGGATAGACCGCTCGCGTAAAGTCGACCAACTCGCCAACTCGCATCCACTTTGGCAGCGAGTCCTCCTCGGTCAGGTAGCCGATTCGTTTTAGAAACCGCTCGGGATCGTCGATCGGCTTTTCGCCCAGCACCGTAACCGATCCCGACTTGGCCTTTAGACTGCCGATTAAGTGGCGAATCAATGTTGTCTTGCCCGCTCCGTTCAATCCGACCAACCCAAACACAGAACCGACTAGAACCTGTAGGTCCACTCGATCAAGCGCCTGCTGGCCACGAAACACGCGACTAAGATTCTGAACATCGACGGCGAAGTCTGCATGTTGTGCAACCTTCATTTCGACACCTCGTTTAGCATTTTGTGTTTGCGTGATAGCTGACGATCTTGTTTTCGGATCTGCTCAGCAACTTGGCCCGCGTCGAAACCGAGCTGTCGCGACTGAATCAATAGCTTGTCGATCAGCGGGGCGAGCAACTTCTGACGCTGTGCCACCGTGCGACTCTCAGAGATTTCAGCAACGAACGTCCCCGTCGTGCGTCGCTTTTCGATCAGGCCTTCGCCTTCGAGTTCACGATAGGCCCTGGCCACTGTGTTTGGATTGACCGTGAGCGATTCGGCAAGTCCGCGGATCGTCGGCAGTTCGTCACCAGCAGCCAGCTGGCCAGAGAAAATTCGGAACTGAATCTGATCAACGATTTGCTGATAAATCGGCAGGCCGTCGGCAGAGATATGCAGCAGCATGATTGAACCTTTGTATTAACTCAACAATACAACACGCCAATTCGCCAATCAACCGGCAATTCGTGTGATTTTCTACTGATGAGCTCGCTGAAGCTCAATCCGTTTCAATTTGTCGAATCTCTGCCGTCATGAGCGGCTCGAGACCGCGATGGGTCCGCAAGTCGTTGCCCAGAATCGCAGTCAGCAGAATCTGCAGCGGATCCCCATGCGACACCAGCAAATAGGTTTGGTTCACTGTAGTTTCGTCGATCCCCTGCAGTAGTTCCGTCGTCCGATCAGCAACCTGCTGAACGGATTCGACCTGCCACTTTTGATGCGTTGGATCTGTGGCGTCGGCTGCCCAGACCGTTTCGTAGTACCGATTGGACTTGCCCTCCCAATCCCCGAACCAGCGTTCGCGCAGAGCCGGAGTCAGTTCCAACTCTACGCCCAAAGTCTCGGCAACCACTTCTGCGGTTTGGCGAGTTCGCAAGAAATCAGAGGCGTAGATTTTCGCCACCGACCGCAATGATTCTTGGTTTGTCCTGACAGCGGCTTTGACCTCGTCAACTCCAACAGGGGTCAAACCGTACTGATTAACCCCCAGCTTCGGAGAACTGACAATCAATGATTGGTCGTTAGCCAGACTCCGACCGTGGCGTAGCACCAAAAATTTGTTGCGCAATCGATCGCAGATTAGCACGTCAGTCGGTGTAGTCAAGGAATTGCTTGATCATCGGGTTATGCGGATGGTTCCGATTCTGACCTACCTAAAACCAGCAAATCAAAACGCTTCACTCAAATACAAGCATCGTAAACTATGTTTCGCAGGGTTTGCCGATGGCTGCATGGCCATTCAACGCAGATTGCAACATAGATACTCTGGGAACCAGTCCATGGAATCGTTTGCCTTTGACGCCAACGTATTGGCCGCACCATTTACTATCGGATGCGTGATCGCCGCTGCGATCGCTTGGTTCTTCACGCTAGGCGGATGGCTAAGACTTTCACTGGGCATGACGATGAACCAGGCGCCAGGCTGTCTCGCTTGCCTGTTGATGGTGTTCCTGATCATGATCGGCAACTCTACGGTCGTCATCGGAATTTAAGTGATCCTAGGGCCCCATCCCTGGTACATCGCTGCCTGTTATCAATCGGAAGTGCAAATCATCTTGATGATGATCGTTGCCCGCTGCAATCCCTTCGCCGCATTCTTCGCTTCCCTGTTCCACTGCTTTTTCGCTTCGATTGGTACCCTGGCAATCGCAATCGTGTTTGTACTTTTCTGTGGATCGGCCCTGCAAGGCGTCAAGGAACGTTCCAACGGAACAGGATCATTCCAAAGCCGCCAGGCAAGCTCAGCAGGCTGGTTCAAAGGTTTCAGTGCCAGTTCCGAAAGCAGTTGGAAGAAAGGCCGAAACACCCGCCCAGCAAGATTCTCAAAGAATCTATTCATCAAGTAACGCTCGCTCCAACAAGTAAAGCTCACTTGCAACCGGCCGGCACTTTCACTGCGAGCGAATCGAAAGCGGTCCGTCCGCTACGGCGGGTCGAGTGCGTCGAAGGTGAAGCAGTGCCTACCCTCGCGATGGTTCCAAAACACCGCAACGTCTGAATCTCGCTCTCTCGAAAACGTTGCACAAAGCTCGTAGCTTGTGCCGTCCCGGACGCTGTAAACGTAAGGCTGATTCGTCTCGGGATCGTTCAAGTTAATCCGCTCGATTCTGGCCAGCATCGCCAGTTCCTCAAGGGTCCCAGGCAGCTCACGTTTCAGCTGATCTTTGAGGTCTGGATCGTGGCAAAGCGATTGCAACTCCCGATGGATCGTTCGCAAATCCTCCAGTCTCTGGTGGTCAAAACGTTGAAGCCGAGCTGTTGCCGGCGAGCCTACCAAAGCAACGCCCCAAACAACGGCCGCAATCACCACCACTGACATCGCGGCTGAAAAAATCACATGAATTCGTTGAGTCATCTCGATGTCTCCAACTTTGTCTCGCTGCGCAGCGTAAATGCGAAATACAGAACCAAACTTCCAGCGATCAGAATTAGCACAGCCGACTTCAACAGCAAGCGAATCGTAAGTTGCCCTTCGAGTAGCGAAAAGATCAGGACCATCACGTCACCCGAAAGCGTCAGCGCACCGACGAAAATTGTCAAATAGACCAGCCAGCGGCGAATGGCTCCTTTCGCTTTTTCCGAATCCTGACGTACCTCGCGCAACAAGAAATGCCACAGGATCAAGAAGACCGGAAAAGAGACCACCAAGACGGCGATCTGGGCCCTTACGATCGAGACAGCTTCCACCAGTTGGGCATCGGTGGTTCGCCAAGCTGGATCCGGAAACGCGAAATCGAGGTAGGTAAAGAACAGTACGATCAGACTGGTCACGCAGACGTAAAGTGCGCCAAAAGTCAACAGGTGAAAGAAGGCCTCGCGAGCTCGGCGCGGCCAAACGGATTCTGGCCGACCCGCCGGGCTAATCGAGTTGCGGGCAGTTGGCTGGGGAATCGGAATCTGCAGATCGCGAGCGGCGAAAACCTCTGCGATGGTCTTGTCTTTCCAACCCGCTGACAACAATAGCTGGCGGATCGTCGCGTGGTCCAATCCCTTGTCCCGCGCATGGTCGACGAACTGGATCAGTTGTTCGTCCATTTCTGGGTTTCCCTCTCAGTGACAAAGGACTCGGGTAAAAATCGCGTCCTGCAGCGATTAGATGGTAGAGCCTGCAAATTCGTTGGCGCTACTGCAAAACATGAAATAAATCCGTTCAGAACAGAAGCGAATTCAGCAGAGAAAGATGAAATCGTTTCGTGATCGTCAATTCATCGACCAAGAGAGCTCAGGAGCATTGTTTAGGGTACCTAAAATCAACCCAAAATGAAGCGGTTTACCCTCTGATCCAGCGATCGCGGCGCGATCTGGCCACTTCGCCTACCGACGAACGGGGACCCTCGATCCACAATTCATGGGTGACTTTGTGAAACGAATCGCAACAGGTCAGCGACGGTTTCCGCCCAGCAAATACTTTGCGAAGTAGGCGACTTGAGCAATCGACCCCAGTGCAGCGACGACGTAGGTCATAGCGGCCCACCACAGCGCGT
>CAVYKQ010000005.1:0-280000 GCA_963769105.1 Pirellulaceae bacterium | reverse complement strand
GATTTAATCGGCGCTGACTGACCAATTGCTGAAAAATAGCTCGCAAATCGGCGCGATGCCCTGATTTCAACTACCTGAACGCTGAACGTCCATCTGGAACCAATTCGCTGGTCAACTGTAACGGTCGTTCCGAATAATCGGGCGAAGTTTCGACATCAACGGGCTTCGCATGGCCTGTTCAGCGCTGAGCTAGTCGATTTTCGATCAGGGAGTCGATCGTCATCGGTCGATACTTCATGGCAGAGCGTCCATTCGTTTTTCACCAGCAGGCCAGACAGAAACATGACTTCAGCAGCCGGGCAAGGAAATCACGGTGACGTCAACAGCAAGCTCGATCTATTGATTTCTCGAATCCAATCGCTGGGCGGGGACGACAGCCCGAGCCCAGAGCCGCCGGAAGCCCGTCCCAAACAGCAACCAAGGCCGGCCGCCGGAGTCACGCCGATCGCGATGCCAAACCCGCCAGCAAGCGGACGGGAGACGCCGGCTGGACCGAGTGCACCAGCCCGGCGGCCAGCGAGTTCGCAGCCAGCGTCGCCGCCGGCACAGGCACCAGGCCCAGCCATCAACATCGCCAACGAGCCAAGTTCGTCCCAGGAAGCAAACCGTGGTTCCCTGCCCAGCTGGATTCACGCCCAGCCGCGACGAACCGTGGCGGCCCGCCGAGCCGGAAGACATGAAGTCAGCGGGCATCAATGAAACGCTTGCTCGAGGCAATCATCTATCGCTACCTGCAGAATTTCGGCGAAGCAGAAGGCCGCAAGATCGCCGAACAAGTCAAGCTGCCGTTCCGGATGGTCGAGCCGATGCTGACGCGACTGAAGATGGAGCAGAACGTCGCCTACAAGAGCTCCACCGCGACCAACGACTACGTCTACATCTTGACCGAAACGGGCCGCGCGATCGCTCGCAATCACTTGGCCGACTGCACCTACTACGGAGCATGCCCGGTACCGCTGAATCACTACATCGCCAGCGTCAAATATCAAACGATCGAGGGGCAATATCCCAAAAAGCAGGACCTGCTGAAGGCGTTTCATGATCTGCTGATCAATCCGCAAGATGCTAGAACGACTCGGGCCGGCCGTTGCCAGCGGTCGCGGCATGTTCCTGTTCGGATTTCCTGGCAACGGCAAGACATCGATCGCCGAACGCGTCACCGGTGCATTCGGAAAGTACGTCTGGATTCCTCGCGCAGTCGATATCGACGGCGATGTGCTGCGCGTGTTCGATCCGATGTGTCACGAAATGGACATGCCCGAAGCGAGCAGCGGCCTGCTGGATGTCGAGCGGCTTTGACAAACGCTGGGTGCGGATCGAACGCCCGACCATCATCGCCGGTGGCGAATTGACGATGGACATGCTGGAAGTTCAGCACAACCCGGAAAGCAATATCAGCGAGTCTTCACTGCAACTGAAAAGCAATTGTGGCACGCTGGTCATCGATGACTTTGGTCGTCAAAAGATGCCGGTCGACGCGCTGCTGAATCGCTGGATCGTGCCACTGGAAAAACGCTACGACTTTTTAAACATGGCCAGTGGCAAGAAGATTCAAGTGCCGTTTGATCAACTGGTTGTCTTCAGTACCAACCTGGAACCAAAAGATCTGGTCGATGACGCGTTCTTGCGACGTATTCCCTACAAGATCGAAGCCGAAAATCCACCGGAAGCCGATTTTCGCAAGCTGTTCGAAATCATGTGCAAGATCACCAAGGTGCCCTACAAAGCGGATTGCATCGATTACTTGATTGAAACGCATTACAAGGCCGTCGATCGACCGATGCGAATGTGTCAACCGCGTGACCTGCTGCTGCAGGTGAAGAACTATTGTCTGTACAACGATATCGAGATCGATCTGAAGAACGAATACATCGATTTCGCCTGCGAAAATTACTTCTCGGTGATGTAGGAAATTCGCGAATTTAGGAAGTTTGCTTCCAGGCGTCAGGCTTTGGGTGCTAGGTTTCCGCTCTCAGGTGTCAGGCGGAGACGCAGTAAAATGTCGGCTCCGTACCGACAATGGAATCCTGCGCACTGATGAATAGCGGTCTCCCAAATGAATGTGCCCGACAGCGTTGGCGTCGGGCTTTCGGTTGCTTAATCACGGCGGGATCATGCAGTTGGCTGGCCTTGATTCTGTTGGTCGATTTAACGATGCAACCGAATAATTTTGTCCGTCTATTCTTTGCTCTGCTTTTTTTCCAGTTGTCCATGCTCGGATTCTGGATCGGCTTCGGGCGGGGTAGCTACCGCTTTTTCGTTGCGTTTTTCCTTACCGCGGCGATCGGGTGGGGGGCGACGCTGACCGATCGCATTTCAAATTTTGCGATCCATCAATGCCTCTGCTTTAGCGCCGTCTTGGTCGCATCCACGACAACCGGTTGGCTGCGGTACCGAAAGGGCGTGCTGCGGTTGTCGGATCTCCCGACGGATCGATCGGAACCATTTCGATTTTGGAATTCGGACTCTGATCATTTGGACGGGCGCAATCGCGTTGTTGCTTGCCGCTATACGAATGGCGACAGGCCTGCTTGGCAACGCACTCTCTGGTGGCATCGATCCGAATGTGATGGTCATTGTCATCGGATTCTCGTTCGGCAGTACGCTTCCAACGATCACCAACGCCTGGACGTTTCTTGATAGCCGCGTAACTCTATTGAGATTGCTGACGCTGGGACTGGTCGTTGCCTGCTCAGCGATCGGAACCGCACTGACAATGAGACATTCGCCGGTCTTCTCTGCGTCAGTCGCAGCAGGCAGCCAATTGCTGGTTTCCGTGGCAATGCTTTTGTTGCGTAAACAGGGACTTCGGTTCGCAAACTCGCTCAGCGTCAAGACGCTTTAGTTGTTCCGCGTTCGCGGGGAGATTTGCAACCGAGCACTCTTCGGGAAGGACGCCTCAATCCTCAGCCTCATCCTCTAGCACCTCTGGTGCTGCCGGATCTTCTGGGGCCCGCTTGCGGAGTTTTCGTTGCAGGCTGCGGCGGTGAATGCCTAAACGTCTGGCCGCTTCGCTGATGTTGCCACCGCAATCTGAAAGCACTCGGTGGATGTGTTCCCATTCGTTGCGGGCTAGCGATGGTGCTGGGAATCCGGTCGCTCCATCGGGTACCGACGGTTCGTCGCCCCGCACGAAGGCTTGCAAGATGTCATCGGCGTCGGCCGGTTTGCTAATGAAGTTCACCGCCCCGGCGCGAACGGCATCGATCGACGCTGGGATGCTGCCGAAACCGGACAACATGATGATGCGGGTGTCCGATTTGATCTGCAGCAACTTCCGCAGTAGCTCTAGGCCGCTCTTGCCTGGCATTCTCAGGTCCAATACCGCCAGATCGGTTGGACGTTGTTGGAAGACAGCGACCGCTTCTTCGTAATTGGCGGCGGTTTCGACTCGAAACCCTCGTTGCTGCATCGCCATGGATACACGTTCGCGAAGCACCAACGTGTCATCGACCAGCAAGATACTTTCCGCACCCAGCGCCGCAGCGTCGTAAACGGGCCCCGGATCGGAGGGCTGAAGTGACTCAGAAGGATCAACCATAGAACCAGCAATCGTGTCTTATCGAGTAGGGCGTGCGGATCAGTTACAAATACTTTGGTCCGATTCTGCGCTCGGCGGCAAGTCGTATTGACGGCAACAGGTCATGTTCGGCCATTGTTTTGGCGAAGTGCCCGGTCATAGATTGCCGAAGCCGACGGCGGATGCGAAGAACCCAACGGAATGGTCGCGGTCGCAACCGTGCCAAATCCGGGCGTCGATTGAAAATCCAAGTCTCCGCCCAGCCGAGAAATCACATTGCGAGCCAAGAACAGACCCAGTCCGATGCCCCGACCCGGTTCTTTGGTCGTGAAAAACGGATCGGATGCTCGATTGAAGACGTCCAAGGTCATCCCCTGCCCAGAATCGATCACGGAGAGTTGCAGCGTTCCCGAGTGAATGTTTGATTCCAGTCTGACGCGGCCCTCCTTGGGGCTGGCGTCCAGACCATTGTGAATCAGGTTTCGTACCGCCTGGGCCACGGCCTCTTGTGGCACCCACAACTCCTGGTTTTCGATTTCATCACTTGAATCGATCACGTTGACTCGGTGGGGCTGGCGAATCCCTTCCAAAGCACAATCGATCAACTCGCCGACGGTCGTTTGGTCCCACTGCTGGGCCATCGAATCGCCAGCCGCCGATCGCATCCGCTGCAAAATTTGCCGACACATTTCCAACTGTTCGTCAATCAGCTTCAAGTCGTCATCGACCGACCCAGGTTTCTTGATACCTTCCAGATGCCGTGAAAGCTCGCGGACGATGACGTCGATTGTCGACAGCGGCGTCGCCAATTCGTGCGCAGCGCCGGCCGCCAATGTCGTCAGGCCTTCCAAACGCTGACTGGCAGCCTGTTCGCGCTTGAGTGCGCAACAACTGACGTTCGCGATAACGCAGCGTTCCCGCCGTACGGGTAACGAAATAGGTCACAACACTGGCGCAGGTTGCAAAGGCAAACATTTTTGCGACTGACTGCACATCAAGGCCCGGTGGCTTGTAGCTGTCCAGCCCCTCAACCGGAACATGCGTTTGCATCAGCAGCGCGTAACCGGCGATTGCAGTCACCGTTAACGTCCAGGTCATCCGTCGCCGGATCATCACGCCGCCAACGGCCAGATTGACAAAGTAAAAAAAGCAAAACGGATTGCTGGACCCGCCGCTAAAGTAGAGCATGGCTGTCAACGTCAACAAATCCATCAGCATCAGCAACAGCGACACGGAATGTTGGACTGGACTCTGCCCATGCGGCATGACGTCGTCTGCATGGATGGATACGTCCAACGCATCCTGATCAGACGAAAAAGCCTGTTGTCGCGAGAGCCAAATTCCGTAGAACGCGTTGGTCACCGCTGTCAGCGCGACCAGCATTAGCAACGGCAGGAACGGCAACTCAATTTCGGTCAACCAGCGGACGGCTAGGATCGTCAACAATTGGCCAGCAACCGCAAATGAACGCAGGTACAACAACCAGGTGGACGATCCCAACGGAGCCGATACGATCAACGAGAACGGTTGAGATTTATCGGCCGAATTCACAACTTCAATATTTCGAAGAGTCGAGTCTGTCGTTTGGAAGTCCGAGACTCGCCAAGTGTGGGTTTGCCTGGGGGCTCATCATTCCGCGTTCAATTCATCTCGCGCCGAGTCAGCTCGTCGCGTAGTCGAGCGGCCAACTCATATTGTTCCATTTCGACGGCTTCCGCTAATTGTTCGCTAAGCGTTTGGCCAACCTCATATTCGCTGCGCAGCTTCTCGCGCAGCTCGATCAGGCGGACCACTAGCTCATCGGCTTCGAAGTGGTCTTCGGCATCATACTTGGCGAAAAAGGAACGCATCGTTTCCAAACCACCATTGATTGCCTGAACCGCTTCCTCCGCCGTATTCTCCTCCAATTCGCCCAAGGCATTGGCCTGTGTTCGATGGAACAAAACGAACGGGCGATACTGCTCGTGCGAACCCGACCACTCTTCATCAGGACTCATGGCATCGCTGATGTCCATCAATTGCAAAGTATGATCGGCATCCATCACCGCTCGATGATAGTACTGCAACCGCAACCAACAGATTCGCCGGTGATAGAACTGCATGAATTCTCGATCGACTTCGCCACATTCTTCCTCCGTCAAAACATATTCAGGGTCTGCGGATCGCGCGGTGGCTCAGATAATCGAGAACCGTTTCGTGTTCTTGGTACGGATTACCGTCGGGACGCCCGGTTGTTTCCAATTGCAAAATGCCCATGTCGACTCGCATTTGAATCACGTCGCGGCCATCCTTGCCTTTGATCAAGCGGGCATTCAATGTGGTGGGATCAAAGGCCCATTCCGAGAGAATGTCGTCCAGGTGGAACTTGCGTTTCATCAATCCGTTCAAAAAAATGGAAAAGTAGGGGTGCCCGCCTCAGCAATATTTGACTGCTTTCGAGTATACCAGCGAGATTTTCAGAGAGAAGGATCTAATCGTTTCCCCACGACTTGCCCCGATTTTGCTTTTTTTCGCTGCGGCGTCGTTTGCTATCCAGTCGCCGTTTTTTGCTGCCCAAGGTAGGCCGCGTCGGTTTGCGGCGTTTGGGTGCCGATTGACACTCCAACAGCATCTCGACCAACTTCTGACGCACATCGGTCAAGTTGCGGCTTTGATCGCGATAACGCTCGCTATGCAAAACCAATTCGCCCTGGCGGTTGATTCGACCGGCGTGACGTGCGACAAAACGTCCTTGCCAAGCGTCAGGCAGTCGCCGTGCAACGATCGGGATTCCAACGCAACGTTACTTTAGAATTAACTTTGTTCACGTTCTGGCCACCCGGACCGCTACTGCGCAGCGTTCACCACCAGCTCCTTGGCTGGGATTGTTAACCGAGTATTTACGAATAGGTCTGCCATGAATTTTGCCGGTTTGACCGCAAACTTGCTTGGTTTCGGCATGCTGCTGGGAACGCCTGCAGTCTGCATTGCCCAGCCGGACGTCCATACTTCTGAAGAAGTTCACTCAGAACAAGCCTGGCCGCGATTCCTGGGACCTCGATTCAACGGTTCAGCAATCGCGGTAGGAGAGTTCGATTTTACCAAGCCCCCGTCGCTCGTCTGGACAATTAGTCTTGGCGACGGCTATGGAATCGGGAGTATTGCTGATGGGCGGTTCTATCAGATGGATGCGGGCGACGGCGATACCCCTCTTGGCGTCGTCGTTCCAGAAAAAATTGAGAGGCTACGTTGTTTCGACTTCGAAACGGGACGCCTGCACTGGTCTCAAACGCAGAAGATCGTCTACCGCGACCTGTTGGGCTACGAAGACGGACCCGCGCCAGTCCCACCGTCGTTGGAAACCGAGTCTACACGATGGGCGTTACCGGCCTGTTGGTTTGTCGCGGCACCGAAGATGGCAACACGATCTGGCAAATCGATACTCAATCGAAATATGGCGTGGTTCAAAACTTTTTTGGTGTCGCGTCAGCACCCTTGGTGATGGATGACACCGTGATCGCGATGGTCGGCGGCAGCCCGGCGGAAGATCAGAACCTTCCGCCGATGCGACTTGATCGTGTGAATCCCAACGGATCAGCAATCGTGGCCTTTGATCGACATAGCGGTAAGGAGCTGTGGAAGTGTGGTGACGACCTGGCCAGTTACAGCAGCCCGATACCCGTCACGATCGACGGCACGACACTGATCCTGTTGTTCGCCCGCGGCGGTCTGTTGGCGATCGATCCGGCTCCAGGCAAAGTTCGCTGGAAGTATGACCATCGGGCTGCGATCTTGGAGAGTGTCAACGGGATCGTACCTGTGGTTCAAGATGATCATGTGTTTCTAAGCGAGTGCTATGAAGTTGCCAGCGTCTTGCTAAAGGCCGGCCCGGACAGGGCGGAGGTTGTCTGGAAGGACCCACCCCGAAATCGCAGGCTTCAATCGATGCGGTGCCACTGGGCGACACCGGTGCTAGTGGACGGCTTCTTGTATGGGTGTAGTGGTCGCAACGCGCCCGATAGTGATTTTCGCTGCATCGACTTTCGCACCGGAAAAGTCCAGTGGAACGATGCGCGGCGAATACGGTCATCGGTCACTCGGCTGGGCGACCATCTGCTGGTGTTGGAAGAACGCGGGTTATTTCAAGTCCTCAAAGCAAATCCAGAAAAACTTGATGTCGTTGCCGAATGGGACTTCAGCAAGCCCGACGGGGATCGACCCGCTTTAAGCTATCCTTGCTGGTCGGCCCCGGTTGTGGTCGGGAAAAAGCTGATTGTCCGAGGAACGGACCGAGTCATTTGCTTGGAGTTTGCGAAGCCGAAAGGATAGGGTCCGCCCGAATCCGGATTTGAACAAGCATTCGGCCAGAGCCTCACCCTCCCGGTTGGTTGGCGTCCAGAGTATTCTGGTTGAACAGCGTTCGCTTCCCTAGCCCGACGATTCGTTTGTCACTAGGGTCCCAGCCTCGGTTGCCGCAAAATCAGGTTTGCACCGCGGCGAGCGTCAGAAAGGCCAACAAAAGAGAAAACAGCTTGCAAAAGTCAACCAACGAATCCGGGCCGCTGGAAAACAGCGAGTTCTTTGTTGATCCCGAATGCTGCGGTCAACGATCAAGTCGACTTGCCGCGAATTGAAGCAGCGGTGCGCGAAATTTTGTCCGCCGTCGGCGAAGACCCCGATCGCGACGGGTTGCTGGAAACGCCTGCACGTGTCGCACGAATGTACGCTGAAATGTTTGCTGGTCTGCACAGCGATCCGGGCCGACATTTGTCGAAAGTTTTTGCAGAGGAGTACGACGAAATTGTGCTGGTGCGCGACATCAGTTTTTGCAGCATGTGCGAACATCACCTGCTGCCCTTCACCGGTCGCGCCCACATTGCTTACCTGCCCAAGGGAAGAGTCGTGGGCCTAAGCAAACTTGCCCGCGTCGTCGAAGAAGTATGCCAGACGCCCTCAAGTCCAAGAACGATTAACCCACACCGTCGCCAACTTTGTCGAAGACGAACTTTCCGCCCGCGGCGTCGCTGTGGTTTGCGAAGCGACACATAGTTGCATGACGATGCGCGGGGTTCGCAAGCCGGGCAGTTTGTGCGTGACAAGTGCGATGCGAGGAATTTTTCGCGACGATCCCAAGTCGCGGGCGGAAGTGCTGGGACTGATCAACCGCGATGCATAAGCGTTACGCTTAATGGATATTGACCGGCAACGGATCCAAGACGACTTGCGAGGCATCGTTCGTGGCGATGTACTGTGCGACCGCTTTACGCGCCAGTTGTATTCGTCCGACGCAAGCATCTATCAGATCCGTCCGCTGGGCGTGGTGCGTCCTCGCAACGTCGCCGATGTTGTCGCCACGGCACAGTATGCTGCCGAACACGAACTGTCTCTGCATCCGCGCGGGGCGGGCAGCGGCGTATCGGGTGAATCGCTCGGGCGTGGATTGATCATCGATTTTTCGCGTTACATGCGGCGAATCGACTTTCACTGCGGATGCCAGTCTGGTCACCGTCCAAAGCGGCGCCGTCTTGGCGGAAGTTAATCGAACACTTGGCATCTCAGGGTCGTTGGATTGGCCCAGATCCAGTGACCCGCAGTATCACGACGATGGGCGGTGTGCTGGCCACCAACGGATCGGGTAGCCACTACTTGCGCAGCGGATCGGCACGCGACTGCGTTGAATCCATGCGTGTGGTCACGATCGATGGAGAATTGATCGAACTGGCTACACACAGAGTCGGCCAATAGTCTGTCCGAAGGCGAAGTCGAAGAAACAGCTGATCGCTTGGCGCGGGGCGTCGCCGAAATCCGCAACCAGTTTGAATCGCTGATCCAAGCCCGACCCGCCGCACCCAAGTCACGCGGCGGCTACCGTTTGGATGACGTGATCAATGATCGCGGACATGTCGACATGGCCAAGTTCATGGTTGGTACGCAAGGCACGTTGGCCCTGATCGTTGACGCGACTGTTGCGAACCGGAGACCAGACCAACACACCGCGGCGTTGCCTTGTTGTTCTTTCATCGACTCGATTCGGCGGTACGTAGTGGTGTGCGGTCACTGGATCATGGTCCCGTCGCCTGCGACGTGATGGATCGGCGATTGCTGCAAATTGCCCGGGAAACCGATGATCGATTCACCGATATCTTGCCGCGCGCAGCGGAAGCGATGTTGCTGATTGAAATGCAGGGAGAATCACTTGGCCGAACTTAGCGACCGACTGACCGCGATTCGCAGCGATTTATCGCGCGGCAGCGACGGCGCGTTCTCATCGTTGGAAGCAACCGACAAAGCAGAACGAGATTTGTACTGGGCGCTGTCCAGACGCGTTATTCCGCGAATGTATCGATTCAAGGGAGACGAATCACCGGTTCCCTTTACAGAAGATGTATCGGTACCTCCAGAAAAAATGCCTGAAGCGTTGACGGCGATCCAAGAAACCTTGCAACGCAACCACGCAACCGCAACCTTGTTCGCGCACGTTGGCCATGGACAATTGCACGTGCGGCCATTTTTGAATCTGGCCAGTTCCGACGATCGACAACGCCTGCACGATCTGTCGCAGCAAATCGCCGAAGCAGTCTGGTCGCTGGGGGGTGAAGTCAGCGTCGAACATGCCGCTGGACTTAGTCGTTCCTATTTGCTGCCGGAGCAGTTTGGTGATCTGTGGCAGGCGATGGGGCAAGTCAAACGGTTGTTTGATCCGTTACATCGGCTGAATCCCGGTAAGCTGTTCGGGGCGGTCCTACAGAAACCAAACGAAAATTTGAGGCCTGCCGACCAGACCATTGAAATCACGGCCGACCAGCGTCTATTGGCTGCAGCGGATCAACCGATTGTCGATGCGGCAAAGGCTAGCGGACAATCCGTCCCCCAACTTGCAAGTGCTGCAAACATGGCCGGCCGGGGGACCGATCACTCGAGTCACGCGGAGCTGTAATGGCTGTGCACGCTGTAGAACAAGTTCAAAGAACGAGCGACAGTGTCCAGTCTTTCGTGCCACGTCGCCGTGAAGAAGCGTCGCCGCGTGCCAAAGCGAATTTGCTGCGCGGAGTGTTGACCGGCCAACTCCGTGTCGAAGACCTGGCGACCGAAGCAGCGAAGGAAATCGCGGACCTCTGTTTCAACTGTCATCAATGTCGCTTGGAATGTCCAGCATCCGTGGACATTCCGAAAATCGTCGGTGAATTGAAAGCGCAATATGTGGCGACCAATGGACTGCCCGTCTCCGACGCATTGCTGAGCAGGATCGACCTGATCGCAGGAATCGCGTCGCGCGTACCGCTGCTATCAAATTTTCTGATCCGCAATCCGCTTGCCAGATGGATGGCCGATCGGCTCTTCGGACTGGCTGAGTCAAGGGAATTGCCCACCGTCGTTGGCGAAACGTTTTTGCGGCACGCTTCCCGGCGTCGTTGGACGAAACCGACACCGCATGGAGGACTTGAAAGTTGTCTACTTCGTCGATCAATATGCCAATTATCACGATCCCGACATTGGTCGCGCGCTGGCGGAAATTCTGCAGCAAAACCGCGTCGGCCTGTACGTTCCCAGTGCACAAGCAGGCAGCGGGATGGCTCGCATTTCCTGCGGCGATTTGAAAGGTGCGCGCAAGATCGCCCGCAAGAACGTCCGACTGCTCGCCGACGCGGTTCGACAGGGATACACCGTGATCGCAACGGAGCCGGCCGCCGTGCTGTGTCTGAAACATGAATATCCGAATCTGCTGGATGACGAAGATGCCCATTTGGTCGCGGAGAATTCTCACGAAGCCTGTGAGTATTTTTTGCATTTGCACCATGAAGATCGCTTGAACCTGGACTTCCAAGAGACGCCAGCGACGATCGCCTATCACCAACCATGTCATCTTCGTGTTCTTGACCCGAAACAATCGGGCCCCCAACTGATGGAATTGATCCCAGGGATATCGGTCGAGCGAATTGAAGCGGGATGCACAGGAATGGCAGGCCTTTGGGGACTGCAGAAGAAGAACTACCGAAATAGCCTACGCATTGGATGGCCGCTGATCTCCGCCATGCGGTCAGCGCGCGTTTCAATCGCAACGACTGAATGTAGCGCCTGTAAAATGCAAATTGAACATGGTAGCGCCCAACGGACCATTCACCCTCTGAAAATAATGGCTTACGCCTACGGCCGAATGCCAAAGATCGAGCACGAATTGAATGCGAATTGAAGTACAAATGTTCGCGGCTGCACGAGAGCTTGCTGGCCGGGAAACAGTCTTGGTCGATGTGGGAAACATCGCGAGTGCCGCCGACGTGATCGCTGCGATTGGCCAACAGATTCCTGAATTGACGGCAATGCTACCGTCCTGCCGGTTGGCAATCGACAACAGTTATGTGGCGTCAGAAGCTACGGTGAGCGCTAGCAACGAAATCGCCTTGATCCCCCCGGTAAGCGGCGGATGAGCGCCGACAAGCTGATGAACTCTGAAGCAATCCATATCGAACTGACCGATACGCTCATTGATACCGGGTCGCTACGCACCCGGTTAGCGGATCCGGACGTTGGTGCGATCGGCTGGTTTGAAGGTGTCACGCGTCGCACCACTGGCGACCGAGTCACCCAGAGTCTCGCTTACGAGGCTCATCGCGCGATGGCGATCAGCGAACTCGAAAAACTGGCGACCCTCGCCGTGGAAAAATTTTCACTCCGTCGATGTTTGATCGTGCATCGATTGGGCGACGTTCCGGTGGGGGAAGCAAGTGTGGTCGTTGGATGCAGTAGTGCACATCGTATTGCCACATTCGAAGCGCTGCCATGGATCATGGATGTGCTGAAACAAGACGTGCCGATCTGGAAACGCGAGCTGTACAGCGACGGAACAACCGAATGGGTGCACCCCACCGATGAGTGAATCGAAACCACGCATTTATCTGGATCACGCCGCCACATCCTGGCCCAAGAGCGATGCGGTGCTGCAGGCGATGAACCATTTTGCCGCGCAGTGTGGCGCAGCCGCAGGTCGAGGCGGATATCGGTCGGCTGCAACCGCGGACCAAGTCGTTGCAACGACTCGCAAGTCGATCGCAACGTTGATCAACGCTGAGTCAGCTCAGTCATTTCCCTGCATTGCAATGGGACCTCGGCGCTGAACGCGGCAATCCACGGCGTTCTGCGCAGCGGCGACCACGTCGTCACGACCGCAGCCGAGCACAACAGCGTGCTGCGACCATTGCATCATCTACAATCCGTCGGCACCATTACAGTCACTGTTGTGCCGACCGACGACCAAGGTGCGGTCGATGCGACCAACATATTCGACGCGATCCAAGACAACACTCGACTGGTGACCCTGACTCATGCCAGCAACGTTACCGGGTGCGTGCAATCGATTGCCGAAGTCGGCTGCGGGCTTCGCGACCATTCCGCTATTTATTTGTGCGATGCAGCGCAAACGTTTGGCGCGATTCCTATCGATGTCCAGCGATCAGGAATCGACCTATTGGCCGCCCCCGGGCACAAAGGTTCGGGCGGGCCGCTGGGAACTGGATTTCTGTATTCAGCACCGGCTGTTCACGAAGAACTGGTGCCAACGGTGCAGGGCGGAACCGGCAGCCAAAGCGAATCACTGGAGATGCCAACCGAGATGCCCGCAAAACTGGAAGCGGGCAATCTGAATGTTCCGGCGCTGGCTGGTTGGAATGTCGCACTGCAAGATCTATTGGACGATCGGACAGAATCACGACTTCAATTACTGACGTCACTTTCCAACCAACTTTATGATGGACTTGCCAACATCAACGGCCTGCGAATCTTTGGTCGTTCTAGATCGCTACCAATCGCCAGCATCGCCATCGAAGGATACTCGGTGACCGACGCGGCTGTGATTCTGGATGCCGAATTCGGAATTGAAACCCGAGCCGGTTTGCACTGCGCGGCCTTGATTCATCCACACCTCGGTAGCGGAGCCGAGGGTACGCTGCGAATCAGTGCCGGTCACACCACAACCGAGTCGGAGATTGATGCATTGTTTGCTGCCATCAACCTTCTTTGTGCGAATCCAACGACTTTTTGACCAAGGTTTGTTGCCCCCCTTCGAATGCTGGTATGCTGAGATCTTCTGTTACCGATTCACCCAACCGACCTGACCTATTGAGAATGCGATGAGCGAGATCATTACCCAGATTCTGTCGATGCCGCCCCCTTTCAACATGGTCACTGTCATCGTCGTTGTTGTGATGGGCGTTAGTGGGATCGCCACGGTAAGCCGCGAGATCCGCAAGTACGCATCTCACCGCGAATCGATGGAGGTCATTCGGGAATTGGCCGAACGCGGAATGAGTGCCGACGAGATCGAACGCATTCTAAATTCCAGCCGCGAGTCACTCTATTTCGATCAAAACACGGGCCGGGCCTAGCTTCGATTTGTTCGGGAAGCCAAACGGCCCCGTACCGCTCAACGCACAAGCCAAAGAGGGATATGTCGGAAATCAAAAAGAAACAGAAGGAACCCTGGTATAGGGACGGCCTGCAGTTCGAGTGCACACAGTGTGGTGCCTGTTGCAGCGGTGAGCCAGGACACGTCTGGGTTGACCCTCATGAAATTGAGGCAATCGCCGAGGAAATGGGCCTTGAGACCGACGCTTTTGAGGACAAGTTCGTTCGCAGGGTCGGCCGTGACAAAAGCCTGAAGGAGTATCCGGACGGTGACTGCATTCTGCTTGATCCCCGGACTCGCAAATGCACCGTCTACAAATCGCGCCCAACACAGTGTCGCACTTGGCCATTTTGGGATTCGACGGTCAAAAAAAAGAAGGATTGGAAAGAGACCTGTGAAGTCTGTCCGGGTGCAGGAATCGGAAAGCTGTATACGTTCGAAGAAATCGAAGCGGCTAGGAAGCAAAAATCGGTGTAACGATTCGCATCTTGATTTCCGCACCCACCGGACCGTTTTTGGTAACGATGCCAGCGCTACGGCGCAGGCAATCGCACTGCCGGGGTTAAGCTTCAATACTGTTCCGGCTTTTTATAGAACTTTGTGATGTCCAAACCGGTGCGGCGTTCTTCCTCCATCAATTTGATTCTGCCCTCTAGTCGCTCCATCCGTCGCATCAACTGCGGGACCAGGTCAGGGTTTTCGTCCCGAGGGGTGCGGCGGGGAACCGCGGGGTATCCAAGATGCCGCTGCATCGCGGAAAACAAAAACAAAGGTTCCTTTTGTCGATTACCCAACGCAATCCGCCCTTCTCTACGGCCGAACAGAAATGGGCCCTTTCCTTCAATCGACTCACCGGCGTCGATCAATCTCTCTCGATACTCGTCGCTGGCCAGGAACAGCAGATCAGCGAAATCCACGAGACCGATTTGAGCGCGAAGCATCAATATCCACTTTGCCCAATCGGCGTCAAAGATCGGATCATTACTGATCATTGTCAGCCCTTTGTCGTAGTTCAGTCGATTTCGACAGAGAACTTCAAACTGAAAAAAGAACAGTCCTTCGGCGGAAGCCGTTTGAACACGGTACTTGGCCTCGGCCTCCAAAACACTGAGTGCCATATCCATCGCGAAACGACCGGTTTCCTGTTCCGCTTCGCTAACCAAGTAGGCTTGAAACGGCGTGAAGTAGTGCGCCAGTTTGAACATCGCCGGCGACATCAACCCGGAATGCTTCAGTTCCGTCAACAGATAGTCGATCGCGATCGGCAGATTCGTGGTCGTTAGCAATTCAAAACGAATTTGCTCCAACGACTCCTGCATTGGAATCTGTTCGGCCGTTCGTTCGCGCAGCAACTGATACAGGTATGCCTGTTCAACATATTCGGGGCGTTCGAGCGGTGCTTGCGGATCGGACATCGTAGGTACTCGGTACTTCGTACCGAATACTATGCCTGATACTTTCGGAAAATGACACACGCATTGTGGCCACCAAATCCAAAACTGTTGCTCATCGCAACTTTAACGTCGTGCGATAGCGCCTCGTTTGGCGTGTAATCAAGATCACACTCGGGGTCCTGGATTGTGCAGATTGATCGTTGGCGCAATCGTCGAAGTTTCAATCGTTTTGCAAAGAATCACCCCTTCGATCCCCCCGCTAGCTCCAAGGGAATGCCCGAGCGCACTCTTGGTACTGCTGATCTTTGTCTTGTAGGCATGCTCGCCCAGGACCGATTTGATCGCCATCGTTTCCGCTTTGTCGCCCAGCGGCGTACTGGTTCCATGAGCGTTGATGTAGTCGATTTCCGATGGCTCAATACACGCGTCGGCGATCGCAGCGTTCATCGCCGCCGCGGCGCCGATACCTGCTGGGTCGGGTGCCGTGATGTGACTGGCGTCACTGGTTGTGCCATAGCCAATCACCTCCGCATAGATTTTTGCACCACGTGATTTCGCGTGTTCCAATTCTTCAAAGATCAAGATTCCGGCACCCTCGGCCAACACAAAACCGTCACGATCAGCGTCGAAAGGACGGCTCGCGGCAACGGGGTCTTCGTTGCGAGTTGACAGGGCCTTCATGTTCTGAAAGGCGGCCAATGAGACGCGTGTGATTGCCGCTTCGCTGCCGCCTGTGATCACAACGTCCGTTTCACCAAGGCGTATGCTTCGCATTGCGTCACCCATCGCATTGGTCGCGCTGGCACATGCAGTTGCCACGGCATAGTTGGGGCCTTTCAATCCATAAGCGATCGAAAGGTTTCCGCCGCCAGCGTTCAACATCATTTTGGGAACGGTAAAGGGGCTGACTCGATCGGGTCCTTTGGACAGCATTCGCTCGATCTGGATTTCGATCTCGGTCATGCCTCCGATCCCGCTACCGCTGATCACCCCGCAGCGACATCGATCGAGTCATGTCAAAATCGATTCCCGAATCCGTGACCGCTTGGCCGCCCGCATGCATTGCGAATTGAGTAAATCGGTCTAGACGTTTGGCCTCACGATGATCGACGAAGTCGGCGACATCTGAAGTCGGGAATGTCGCCGCCAAAGTGAACTTTGTATTGCGTGGTATCCAGGATCGTCAAATCGTGGATACCCGATTCACCAGCCGTCAAACGATCCCAAAAAGAATCGATATCGGTAGCCAGCGGCGTGACCACACCGATTCCAGTAACGACGACGCGACGTTGGGATTCGTTTTGCATCACGCAAACAACCAAGGGGTGCGAAAAGAACATGCGAGGGCTATAAAGCGAATGCCGCCCGTAGGTCTTCGAATGGCCGAAGCTGGCTCGAATTTGGGGCGGCAGTATCGCAGATACATTTCCGATCAGTCGCAGCGAAAGACCAAAATCAGCCAGCTTCGCCTTTGGCGTTCTCGATGAATTCGACGGCTTCGCCGACCTTTTGAATCTTCTCTGCTGCTTCGTCTGGGATGCTGATATCGAACTCCTCTTCAAGTTCCATTACCAGTTCGACCGTGTCCAACGAGTCGGCACCCAAATCATTCACAAAAGAAGTTTCGCGGGTGATCTTGTCTTTATCGACGCCGAGTTGTTCGGACACGATATCGATCACACGTTCTTCAACAGTAGCCATGAGCAGTCTCTAAATTTCGTTCGCAAGCAGTAATATGGTCTTGTGGGCAGGTTCCGTCGCAGTCGCAAGACCGGCCCAACTATGGGGATAGAGCCCGGACTATCGGATTGCTTTCGCTGAAAACATAGGGGAAAACGGCAAAACACGTCAATACGCCGATCTACTAAACCTAGATTTCTTGCCAGCTTTTATCCAATCATTCCACCATCAACGACAATCGTCTGACCTGAAATGTACCCCGCCTCTGGCGAAGCTAAAAACAGTACGGTAGCCGCGACTTCTTCAGCCGTTCCCAGTCTTTTTGCCGGGATTCGCTTTTTGGCCTCGTCCAACACGACTTGCGCCCAACTCTTCGGTCATTTCGCTGGCGATGAATCCTGGTGCCACCGCATTGACGGTCACGCCACGGCTGATCAATTCCTTGCTTAAGCGTCCGAGTCAGCCCAATCATCCCCGCTTTACTGGCGGAATAGTTGGCTTGTCCCGGATTGCCAATCAATCCAGAGATGCTGGACATGTTGATGATCCGGCCGTATTTCGCTCGACGCATGATGCCGGCAGCGGTGCGCGAGCAGACAAAACAACTGGTCAGGTTGGTTGCGATCACGTCATCCCATTCCTCGTCCGACATGCCTCGCATCAGTTTGTCGCGCGTGATCCCGGCGTTGTTGACCAAGATATCAAGCCGACCGTGTTTCTCCTTGGCACGATTCGATCGCAGCTTTGGCTGCAGCACGATCGGTCACGTCGCAGGCAACGGCTTCCGCCTTTCCCCCGGCCGCTTCAATCAGCTCACTGTATCGGCCAGTTTGTCGGCATTGCGTGCCAAACACATCACGGTCGCCCCGTTTGCCGCCAGTGCTACGGCAACGGCTTTACCAAGGCCTTGAGAGGCACCAGTAACAATGGCAACTTGGTCAGTCAGGTCAGCGGTCAGGGTCATGGGAGCAGTTAGCAGTGAGCAGTTGGCAGTCAGGAGGTTGGCGAGTTAGCAGTCGAGTCAGCAGTCAGGAGTCAGGAGTGCGGTCGCAATCAAGGTGCATTTAGCCGTCGCCAAAGCCGTCGTTTTTGATTTTTCGTTGGATTCGCTTCAATGTTCCTCGCAAGACTCGCCCCGTACCGACTTCGTCAAAGCCATCGATACCATCTTCGATCATCTTGCGAATCGAGTCTTCCCAGCGAACCGGTTCGATAACTTGCCGACTAAGCAACCTGCGAATCTCTTCTGCACTTTGGTGTGGCATCGCATCGACATTGCTATAAACCGGAATTTGGGTGTCGGTGATCGGCATCTCTTCCAAGGCCTGCCTGCAATGCCTCGACTGCAGGTTCCATTAACGAAGTGTGAAAAGCACCCGCAACGGTCAGTGGAATCACTTGCATCGCGCCAGCTTCGGACGCCGCGGGAATCAAGCGATCAATCGCGGTTTGGTGACCGGAAACCACGATGTTGCCCGGACAAAGCAAATTTGCCGGACGCAATACATCGTTCTCGCGGCAGGCATCACACAGCTTCTGTACTTGTTCCAATTCCAAACCCAATACGCTGGCCATGCCACTGTCAACGGCATCGGATGCCGCTTGCATCGCTTCGCCGCGACGCTGGACCAAGCGAACGCCGTCGGCAAACGAGATCCCTTCGGCAAAACAGACTGCCGTGTACTCGCCCAGACTCAGTCCGGCCGCCGCTTGGACTCGCTGAATCCGTTCGGGTTGTCGTTCGGCCAGTACGCGGGCGGCAGCGATACCAACAGTGAACAGTGCCGGCTGACCAAATTCGGTCGCAGTTCAGGCGATCTTCGGGTCCGCTGAATGCATAATTCCGCCAAGATCGTAGCCAAGAATCTCGGATGCCTGATCAAACAACGACTTCGCAGTGGCGTGGTTCTCGCACAGCCAGCGGCCCATGCCGACTGCTTGCGCACCTTGACCGGGAAATAGTATTCCGACTGAGTTCATTTTCAATCCGTGACCGCCGAACCCCGACTTCATCTAGTGGGACTCGCCAGAGTTCCGGGTTCAGCCTACTGGATTCAATTTCTGTGGCTGGAAATTCTGGCGAATTCCGCTCGTTCTATAAAGACAGCTACGCTTCTTCGTGTTCGACAACGGTGCGGCCTTGGTAGTAGCCGCATTTCGGACAAACGGTATGAGTAGGAACAGCAACACTGCATTGTGGACAGTAGCTAATCTGACGTTTTTTGACTCGGTCGTGCGAGCGTCGTTTGCCGGTTCGGCTGTTGGAGTGTTTGCGTTTTGGGACAGCCATCGCGGAAGGGTCCAAATCTGAGGTCTTTGAGTTGTATTGAGCCGCGTATCCTAGAAAGTCCAAGCCGATTTCGTCAACGCGTCCGTAGCCTCAAGAATCGAAAAAACTCTCGACAAAACGGAGCGTCAAAGGCCTAAGAAGTCGCGTTCTGGCCCACAGCCATGCCCAGATTCACCTGGCTGGCAGCCAAGAAAGTGAACTGAATATCCGTCAATCCCGCCTGGCGAAGTAGTTCTTTGCGTCTATTCCAACGATCGGACGCCGCCAGCTGGGTCTCCAGTTCGAAGCGTCAGGGCTTCGATCGACTCGACCAAATTCGGTTTCGTCGGTCCTCGGAACAGGTCGATCATGATCACACGTCCGCCCGGTTTGCAGGCTGCAACCGCCTTCTGAACTAATTCGCTCGCGTCTGCGTATCGCCCAAACAACTGAGCCGCTGAGCCAAGAGAACGAGGTCAAAGTGGTTTTCCGGTAGCTGTGCCCCTTCCGGACCGGAGGCGACGGTTTGGAATCGGTCGTTCAAGCCGATCGAATCAGCGGTGCTTTGGGCCGCGTTCAATGCGTTGGGATCATCAACGGCAGTGATCTTGGCCAATTGATCGCGATGGGCCATGGCGCAGCTCCAAACCGCTGACCCGCAACCGAGGTCAAGAATTTCGATATCCCTGCGGTTCCCCTTCGCCGCCAATGTTCAGGATCTCGGCTGCCTGAATCGCCGATGCCGTGTGAATCCACTGCGTGGCGGCGGCGTGATTCAAGTATTGTTGATCGTCGTTGTCCAACCGAGATGTCTTACCCTGACACTGCGGCGGTCAACTTTTGCCACCTTTCATCACCGAGATCATCGTCGTACTGGCAAAGCAGATGCGCGGCCCTGGAAAGCGCGTAGTCTTCTTCGTACTTCTCCACTATCCCGATCGCGACCAAGGCATCGAGCAATAGGTTTGCCAGCTCAGACTTTAGCGACAGGGCCTCGCATAGCTGTTCATGTGTTCGCTGTCCTTGGCGAAGTTCAGCAAAGATGCCGAGTTGCCGCGCCGATCGAATCAAATGCGAAGTCGCATTGATCTTCATCCATTGATGGTACTGTTGAAGCGTAATGTCTTGGGCTGACACGGTAGAAATCTCACAGGGGAATCGGTTCCCGAAGGGCTTCGTCTCGGCTGAGCCAGACGGATACTATACGTGATGGATGCTAGACTGCATCCGCCCCAGAAATCAACTCTCCTGGATTGCTTTCAACACGGCTAAACAGCGACGCATTGTCTCGGAGAAATCTTTGAACGTCAGTGATTGATAACCATCACTCATCGCCGTACTCGGGTCAGGATGCACTTCGATAATCAGACCGTCCGCTCCCGCCGCAACAGCGGCAACCGCCATGTCGGGAACCATGTAGGCGTGCCCCGTTCCGTGGCTAGGATCGATGATGACCGGTAGATGAGTTTTGCGATGCAAGTAGGTCACACTTGCCAGCGGCAAAGTGAAACGGGTGTGTCCCTCGAACGTCCTGATTCCCCGTTCGCAGAGCATCACTTGATCATTACCCTCGTTCAGGATGTATTCCGCAGCCAACAGAAATTCATCCATCGTCGCCGAAGCACCTCGCTTCAGTAGCACAGGCTTGCCAGATTTGCCAACCGCCTCGAGCAATCGATAGTTTTGCATGTTGCGGGCGCCAACCTGCAACACATCGGAGTAGCGGGCAACCAGATCGACGTCGTCGGTACTCACGACTTCTGTGAAGACCGCTAGACCCGTTTCGTCCCGAGCGGTCGCCATCATCTTCAAGCCATCTTCTTTAAGCCCCTGAAAGCTGTAAGGACTCGTACGCGGTTTGAACGCGCCGCCTCGTAAACCGGTCGCTCCAGCAGCCTTGACGGCGCGAGCCGTTTCCATGATTTGTGTTTCGTTTTCGACACTGCATGGACCGGCGACGAACCCAACGGCTCCCCCCCCAGTCGAAAAATCTAGAATGTCAAAATGACTGGGTTCGGGACGAACCTCTCGGCTGGCCATCTTGTAGTCGGCAAGGATCGGAACAACCGACGAGACCCCTTCGAGACTTTCCAGCGATTCTTTGATGTGCTCGCGGTCGTCACCAATCGCCGCGACGACCGTACGCTCGGTTCCAATGATTACGTTGGCCTTCAATCCCAAAGCTTCGACGCGTTTTGCGGTCGCCTGGACCTGTTCCTTCGTTGCGCCGTGCTCCATTACTACGATCATGTGTCACACCAAGATGTAATTGTTAGTTGTAATGCCGTGAATTGTTGCCAGAAAGCAGAAATCCACAACCACACGGATCAGCGTCTGTCATTGCCCCAGGCTGGCACGCCAAGCACCGACGTAGTCCTGTAAAGTCATCCCGTACGCCAAATCAAACGCTTGTTCGAATGGCTTCCCATCAGCCAATTCTCGCATCATCCGATCAAATCCTTTGCGCCGCTTTCCGTCCAACATCGACGCCGAAATCGCCGCCCCGGTTCGCTCAGTTTGTTCCGGCGTCATCTTTCCATCCAAAAATTGCTTGGCATTGTTCATCGCCGACACCGCGGCATAGAGCTCCGCTTCGGCTTTTCGAACGGCATCGCGATCGCGACGCGACGACTTGCCACTCGCCGTCACCATCCCAACTCCAGAGGCCAGCCATGTGGGAACCCCGCTTCCCTGTGTCGCCACTGCCAAGGCAACGATCGGCGGGCTGAGTCGCTGCGAGATCACCTCGGCATCATCACGTTGCGAGACCACGACGGCAATGTAAGCATCAATGCCGTCGAATCTCCAGTGACTAGACCAATCCGCCGGCAAGCTACGCCGCTCGATCATCTTGGCAAATTCACTGTATTCATAGCGTTTTGGCAGAACCACGATCGTTGCCCGACCGCCAAACAGGGCGCCGTCATCCAGCGGGACGACCGATGAAGCGATCTTGACGCTCGACTCTGCAAGCTCGGCAACCAGGTCGATCGTCCCCCCCGCGACCGGCCCAATCACATAAAAGTTTTCTGTGACCTTAGAACGAAACTCTTTACCGCTCGCGACGATTGCCAAATTACGCTGAATGGTCGATTGGCGTCGTTCGCTGATTTCCTCAGGCGTCGCCGATCGTCGCCCAAGCCAATTGGCTGATCACCGTCAGTGGCTGGGACTCGCTAGCCCCGTCCAACGTTGCCCCTTCATCGATCCAAGTAGCGATCAATTGAATCGATTCCTCTGACAGCGGCGGGCGACCACCGGCCGGCATCCGTTGACCCTCAGTTCCTCTAAGTTTCTTGATCAACAAACTGGCTTCAGCGTTACCTGACTGAATAATGGATCCACTGTCACCGCCCCGAAGCAACTGTGCAAACGTGTCCATTCTCAGACCGCCACGCGTTGTCATCGCGTCTAAATGACAACCGTTGCAATTCTCGATCAGCAGCGGAGCGACATCTTTGGCGAAGCTGACTGTTTCCTTGCCCGTCGCTTTGCGCACAACCGGGCGTGGATTGTTGGTGGGCGGGACTGGCATCGCTTTACCGTCGATGGGTGCATCAGGTTCCGACCCATCAAATTTTGCGCCCGATTCAATCCAGGCTTTCAACGTCGCTAGTTCGGCGGGTGCCACCTTGCCGCCGCCCCGCGGCATGTCACCACTTTCGATCGTTTCAATCAGACGACTGCCAACACTGTCGCCAGCGAAAATCACGACGCCTTCGGGAGGACCTTTCATCAGCGCGTTGAAGGTTGCCATGCTAAATTTGCCCTTGCTGTCGGCAACATGACATCGACCACAGCGATTGACCAAAATCGGCGCGACTGTCTTGGAAAAGCTGATTGGATCTGGGGGCGACGGGGGTACCGTCGGTTTTGGTCGAGTCTTGCGCGGCCTCAGCTTGGCCGGTTCCGACTTCGTTGCCGGCTTGGACTCGGCATCCTTGGAACGGGCGGGACCAGATTCCGGTCGATCTGGCCGACGAAACGGCGGCAAGGTCACCCCTTCGAATTCCAGCAGCGTGTGGGCCCGGGAAATCCGTGCCAGCGAAGGCTGCAGCGCATCGTACAACTCGGGCGAACCCGAGTTGACCGCCGATTGAACCTGCTTGATCGCTTCACGAACTGCCTGCCCGGCCCGTTCGTATTCGCCCACCGAATACCCTTTTCCGGCCGTTCGGATCAGCGCCTGAATATCGGCCACTATCTTTTTCTCCTGTTTTGACAAATCCGCGGCAAATAAATTGCTGGGTATGGCGAATAGAATCAGGATGGCAATCGATCGCATGGACAGGTGATGCTGATTTGGTCTGTAGTCGGAAAACGGTTACCTTCAGTATAGATGCTTCGCCGCCGGAAGTTCTCTTCCACACGCTTTTCAAAATCATGTTTAGATTCAAAGCAATCCTGTCTCGCTGCCTGCGATGGAGTTGGTTTGCACTTTTGATGCTGATCGTCTTGGGCTATTTGGCCGCCGGTTTGTCGGAACCTCCCGGACGGAGCCCGACCGATGAACCGAAACCACAGAATGAAGACCTGGAACCAGCGATCACGTTGGTCGACGGATTGCACTCGGATGTCTTGGCCGCCGAAGGATTGGAATCTGCTCCGGTCGCCAATTGGTTGACGATTTGCCGCCGTCTATCGCTTGCCCTGGTTGGGAACCAATTGTCGCTGGAAGAAATTCGAGAGTTACAACAGTTACCCGAGAGTGAACGCGAATCAGCGCACTTGGGCAACTTGTTGAACGACTCGCGTTTTCACAATTACTGGGCCGAACGTTGGACCAGGTTTTTGGTCGGCACTGACGAAGGAGAGTTCATCGTTTTTCGTCGCCGACGTTTTCGTGTTTGGCTGGCTGAAGTTTTTGCACAGAACCAGCGCTACGACCAAATGGTCCGTGAACTGGTGGCGGCCGAAGGATTGTGGACAGACAAACCACAAGTCAATTTCTTAACGGCTACTTTTGACAGTAACGGTGGCCAACCTGATCCGATTCGGTTGGCCGCGCGCACTTCGCGAGCCTTCTTAGGTCTGCGAATCGACTGCTTGCAATGCCACAGCGATTTTCTTGGCAACGTGAACTTGGGCGACATCAATGATCCTCGCGAGGGTCTGCAAAGTGATTTCCATCAGCTGGCAGCCTTTTACAGCAGTGCGAAGACCAGCGGGCTGCAAGGCGTGCGCAGCGGTACAGCAGACTATGAATACCAATACCTGGACACGGAAGAAATCGTTCCGGTTCAGCCGGGCGTACCCTATTCGCCCGAGCTCTTGCCGGCGGAAGGTGATCCGCGCCACCGGCTAGCGGCCTGGATCACTCATCCGGAAAACAAACAGGCGGCGCGCGCCGCTGCCAGTCATGTTTGGGCGCTAATGTTTGGCCGACCTTCGGGCGAGTCCGTTGATAACTTGCCGTTGGATGCCGAGACCAGTCCGATGCTGGCGGCGCTTGCCGATGATTTCATCGAGAATGGGTTCAACATGCGGCGGCTGATCCGATTGATCGCCGGAGTCGAAAGCTTTTCGAGTTAACAGCCGCGCAGCGTTTCCGATCACCGAGCGGCATGAACAGTATCACGCAGTATTTCCGCTGGTCCGGCTCCGTCCTGAACAAGTCGCCGGATCAATCATCCAAGCCAGTCGGATAAAGCGAACCGATCGTGAATCGTCGCTGATCCTGCAACTGCAAACCTTGATTGGCACCGGCGAGTTTGTCCAGCAATATGGCGACATGGGCGAAGATGAATTCACGACCGATGCCGTTACCGTGACTCAGCGATTGTTGATGATGAACGGAAACCTAATGAATGATCTGGCTGAACCTAACCCTCTGCTGAATTCATCAGCCCACGTCGGAATGTTCGCGGCGAACGACGAAAAAGCTGTGGAATCTTTGTACCTGTGTGTTCTGAATCGCTATCCGAGCGAATTCGAACAGCAACATTTTGTTGAACGCTTACAGACGTCTGACAATCGTGAACAGACAAGAGAAGATCTGGCTTGGGTCTTGCTGAATAGTAGTGAATTGGCCTGGAACCATTAGCCGTATCCCGCCAGAAACATACGAGGGTAAAAAGCATGCATTCCCATCAACTTTCCAGACGCACGCTGCTGGGCGCCGGTAGCGGCATGCTGATGTCATCGCTGGCACAACGACTTGCCCGAGCCGACGAGGCTGGCGCGACTGATCCGGCGCGACCAAAGAACGTCATCCTGCTGTGGTTGCAAGGTGGGCCAAGCCAACTGGAAACGTTCGACCCTCACCCCGGAGGCCGAATCGGTGGTGACGTCAAAGCCATCGATACTTCGATCAAGGGAGTTCAGATCTCTGATCTATTGCCGCGAACCGCCGAACGACTGCACTTGACCTCGCTGCTGCGTGGCGTGACCAGCAAGGAAGGCGATCACGCACGAGCCTTCTACAACGTCACTACCGGATTTCGCCCCGACCCCACGCTCAAACATCCTGCTATCGGTGCGATCGTCTGTCACGCTGATGACTTTGGCGCCGACATCCCCCGACATGTCTCGATACTTTCCAGCCAATGGCCGGGAAGAGGCGGCTACTTGGGAGCGGCATATGACGCGTTCAAGGTCAACGACCCGGCCCGACCCGTCCCCAACGTTCTTGGTCGCGTATCGCAGGAGCGATACGACCGACGCGTCAATGACTTGTACGAGTTGCTCGAAAAAGAGTTTCGTCGTGGCCGGTTGACGAATTTGGAAGAATACCGAACGTTGCACCAGACTGCGACCGAAGCGGCACTCAAGATGATGTCAAGCGAACAGCTAAGCGCTTTCGACGTCTCCAAGGAACCAGCCGCCGATCAGAAGGCGTTTGGCGATACCCCGTTTGGCCGCGGATGCATGGCGGCATCGCGGTTGATCGAAGTCGGCGTGCGCTGTGTTGAAGTCACGCTGGGTGGCTGGGATTCACACGCCGCCAATCACACGCTGCAAGCCTCTGCTTGCGAATCGCTAGACCCGGCATTGGCGGCGTTGTTGGCTCGGCTGGAAGAGCGAGACTTGTTGGATTCGACATTGGTTGTTTGCGGCGGCGAGTTTGGCCGCACTCCAACGATCAATCCGGCCGAGGGTCGTGATCATTGGCCACATGGATTTTCGACTCTGCTTGCCGGTTGCGGCATTCGCCGCGGAGTGGTCCACGGGGCGACCGCACCCGATCCAAAGCGTGACCAAGCGGATCCATTGGCAGACGTGCAGGATGCGGTCGACGTGGGCGACGTGCAAGCCACAATTCTGCATGCACTGGGAATCGACCACCAAGAAGAACTCGACACTCCCGTCGGCCGCCCGATGAAACGAAGTGATGGCAAACCGATCGACGCAGTGCTTGCCTGATCGACGCAGTGCTTGCCTGATCGACGCAGTGCTTGCCTGATCGATTGGATCAACAAGGCAAAACGTAGCCGGGCAACCTACTTCTTGACCAACGACCAGTCGCGCCGTTGGCGGCTACTAGGGATTCCCATTCGCTTGCGGTACTTCGTTACGGTTCGCCTCGCGACTGCCATGCCAGCTTTCTTGAGTTCTTCGACTAGCTTTTCATCGCTCAGCGGATCACTCTTGTCTTCCTTGTCGATCAGTTCTTGCAGCTTCAAGCGAATCGTATCCCAAGCGACATCTTCACCATCCTCGGTTTGCGTTCCGCCGACAAAGAAGCGACGTAGTGGCAAAATTCCGCGAGGCGTTTGAATCCATTTGTCATCGACGGCTCGGCTGACGGTGGTGACGTGCACACCGACGATGTCAGCGATTTGCTGCATCTTGAGTGGCTCGATCGCTTCCGGGCCGTCGTCCAAGAATTTTTTCTGGTGTTTGACGATCGCTTCGGCGACCTTGGTCAATGTGCTGCGACGCTGTTCGATCGAATCAATCAGCCACTGTGCACCGTTGATTTTATTTTTGATGAACTCACGTTCTTCGGCGGTGCTATTCGGATCTTGCAGGCGCTTTCGGTAGTATTCGCTAATGAACAACTGGGGCACGCGATCGTCGTCCAAACGCACCTGATATTCACCTTTTTCATCTTGTTCCAAGATGATGTCGGGCGTCACGTTGGGAACATAGGTTTCCATGAAAGCCGCGCCCGGCTTGGGATTCAGCACATGCAGTTCGTCGCGTACCGTCTGAATCAGATCAATTGAATAGCCGGTTTTCTTGGCGATTTGGGGCAAGCGATTTTCAGCCAAGTCTTCCAAATGCGACTTGATCAAAGTCTGCATTTCATCGTGATGCGGGAAGGTGGGTTTAACTTGCCGCAACAAACATTCACTCAGATCCCGCGCCGCGATGCCGACCGGTTCGAGTGATTGGACGATTTCCAAAGCCGTTTCGGCCAGCTTCAAGTCTTCCTCGCTGTGACCGGCCGGTAGCAAATCGGCCAGCGGCGTCCGCAGATAACCTCCGTCTCGAGCATCCAAAGTGCTGATGATTCGCTCGGCAATTTGTTCCACTCGGTCGTCGATATCCATTTCCGCCAACTGGTGCAACAGAAAATCGTTCAGTGATTCGGGACGCGAGACGGCATTGGCCATCAAGTCGTGCCGGCGGTCGGAGTCTTCTTGAATCCGGTTCGCCGATCGCTTGAACGATTCGTCGAAAGTATTGGGCAGCTCCGAGATCATATTCTGCAGCCGCTCGAAATCCTCCTGGTTGTCGTGGTCGTTGTCGACTACTAGCTCTTTTTCGCTCTCGCTGCGAGTGTCTTTGGTATTTTCGCCATAGTCGTCGTCACTATCATCTGGGGCGTTGGGATCGGAATCCTGTTGCTCCAGTAGCGGATTCTCAGCCATCTCTTGCTCGATCCGTTCCTTCAAAGCGAGCGCGTGCAACTGCAGAATCTCCATCGACTGGATCATCCGCGGTGCTAGTTTCTGAGTTTGCAATTGCCGGGCCTGAAGGCCCATCGACATCCGCATTAGGTATCTCGTGGGATAAGAATTTATGAGGAGGAGTTTCTCTCACGCTCTCTGATTATAGTTTTTGTCGGCCCGTGAGTGCATCGGCAATCATCTCTCGATTTGCATATTCCAGCACACTTCCGGCGGTGATTCCACGGGCCAGGCGAGTGATCTTGACAGGAAACTCGCTAAGCAGGTTGCTGATGTACAGCGATGTGCCATCCCCCTCGACTGTCGGATTGGTCGCCATAATGATTTCCGTAAAGTTTCCCGTCCTGACGCGGTTGACCAAGGCGTCGATGGTCAGCTGATCGGGTCCAATGCCATCTAATGGAGCGATGCGACCCAGTAAGACATGATAAACACCTCTAAAAACCGCCGACTGTTCCAGGCTCATTAAATCTCGTGGCTGTTCGACCACACAGAGCTGTGTTGCGTCGCGGTTAGCGTCGGCACAAATTGCGCAAGTTTCCGATTCAGACAGATTAAAACAACTCGCACAGTACCGCACATCCTGCCGGACACGACGAATTGAATCAGCCAACGCCAAAGCTTCTTGCTCGCTGACCCGCAACAAGTGAAAGGCCAGGCGTTCGGCGCTCTTGCGTCCGATTCCCGGTAAACGGCCCAAGTGCTGTACCAGTTCGGCAACCGCCCCCGCATATTCGCTCATCCGATCAACCGCCCCCGGTGAAATGAGACAGCATGCCATCCAGGCCGGGTAGTTTCAAATCCATCTCGTTGACCAATTGGCTAATCGATTCGGCATACAACTGTTTCGCCGCCGCTCCCGCCGCGTTGGTCGCTTCCTGGATCGCGACTTCTAAATCATGTCCGGTCAGTTCTTCATCAATCGAGACTTGTTCGACATGACCAGTTCCGGTCATCGTGATGTTCACTTTTCCACATCCACTACTCGCGCTAACCGACTCGGATTTCATCCGCTCGTTCAGTTCTTTCATTTTCTCAGGCAACTGTTGAAACGATCCGATCATCGAGGTCAGATTGCCAATTCCACCCATTCCCTTAAACATGCTGTTACTCCGATTAGCGGGGTTTGTCGATTCGTACGATTTGTGCCTCGAACACTTCGACACACGTTTTCACTAGTTCATTGGACTCAATTTCTCGCATCCGCTGCATCCGCGAAGGACCTTTGGCTACCGACTGCTGAGTGCTGGGTTGTTCGATCGGCGGTGCTGCCTTGAATTCTAACGTCACCGGTCGCCCGGCCGCGGCATTGACCGCTTTGCTGATAACGGACTTGTGTTCGGGCAATGCACAGCGTTGCATCGCTAACGCACCATCGGCGGGAAAGACCAAAGTGAGCGTGTTTTCACCGCTCGCATGCACCTGTGACACGACCTTGGCAAACGTTTCGGTCATCGACGATTCAATGCGTGAGATCGAAGCTTGCCAAATGCTCTGCGCATGAGGCTGGTCCCAGCGGAAGGTCGGCTGTTGTTTCGGCTCGGTCGAACTTGGCTGCACGTCGATAGCTGACGGCCCAGAGGGGGGCGGCCCAGAGGGTGGCGGCACAGAGGCGGGCGGCGGAGCGACCGGTGGATGGTTGGTTCGCTCAGCGGGCGGGGCCGCTATCGGCTGCTTTTTTTTTCGCCGCCAGCCGTTGCTGTCGATTCCATCCCGACCAATGACCCGGCCACTGCAGCCAGATCGGAAATTTTCTGCAGATCGGGCAAGCTGCAGATTTGAATCAACGTCGATTCCAGTAACGCCCGCGAATAGACGCTGTGCCGAATTCGGACCAGGGTTTGATCGATCAGCCCGACCACGGCTAGAACAGTTTGCAATCCCCAACGTCCGCCGAGCTCCTTCAGTTCATCGTGCAAAGACGCCGACGTATGCCTCTGCAGCGCTGGTTCACAGCCAACGGTGACCGCCATCAGATCACGAAAGTAACCGAGCAACTGTTCAGCCAATCGCCCAGCGTCAACTCCGGCGTCGATCGCGGCGTCCATCTGGCGCAGCGTATCGGCAGCGTCTCGGTTGGCCATCGCGGTGGCTAATCGATGCAATCGTTCATCATCGGCAGTGCCCAGCATCTCGTGGACTTGGTCGGCAGTCAGCTTGCCGTCACTGAAACTGAGCACCTGTTCAAGCAACGACTGGCTATCACGCATCGAACCAGCGGCACGGCGGGCAATCAGTTCCAATGCGATATCATCCGCTTCCCCATTTTCGGCAGTAACGATTTCACGCAGTCGTTGGACGATTTTGGGAACTTCGACCGGAGCAAAGTCGAAGCGCTGGCAACGGCTTAAGACCGTGATCGGAATCTTTTCCGGATCCGTTGTGCAGAAGATGAACTTGACATGTTCGGGCGGTTCCTCAAGCGTCTTTAGCAACGCATTGAAGGCGGGGGAGGTCAGCATATGGACTTCGTCGATAATATAAATCTTGAATCGACAACGGCTGGGTCGGACACCGACATTGGCGCGAAGACTACGAATTTCGTCGATGCCACGATTGCTGGCACCATCGATTTCGATCACATCCACATCCTCGCCCGAATCGATTGCCTGGGCGATATCGGTGGTGTTGTCTGGCGCGATGGTTGGACCGGCGGGATTGTTCAGCGCTTTGGCAAAGATCCGCGCCGTGCTGGTTTTGCCGACACCACGGGCACCGGTAAAAAGGTAAGCGTGCCCAACACGCCCCGTTTCAATCGCATTCTTCAGGGCACGACCAATGTGTTGCTGCCCCACCAGTTCGTCAAACCCGAGCGGACGATACCTTCGCGCCACAACAACGTAGTTGCCGTCATTTTCGGATGGTTGGTTGGGCGATTCAGGCATGCAAAAGCAACATGTAGTGCGACCGAGCGTAGCGATTCGCCGCACTTGTCCGAGGGAGGCGACCCTCACACAAAGCTACACCGTTTATGGCTGCTCCAGTTAAGGCCTGACCAGGTTCACGACTCACAGTCGCAAGGGCCGCCACCGCCGGACAAGAAAACGGACCGGCACATGACTTGCTCGGTCCACTGCAGACGAATGATCGATTTTAGGAATGATCGATTCTAGGGAACGATTGAACCTGCCGGAAGCACCCGCAAAGGGCACCACCGCGTCTAACGACGACGACCACCACGGCCGCGGCCACCATTGCCACCGCCGCCACCACCACGATTCTTTTTGTGGTTTTCGATGTTGGCGCTGACCAATAGCTCGACCGTATCCAACCAAGTCGGCACGTCTGACCGACTTCGCGAAGCTCGTCCCGAATCGTCGTCATCCTGGTCAGATCGTCCACGACGGCGACTCCGTGGACCCTTATCATCATCGCGATTCCGATCTCGGTCCCCGTCATCGTCACGATCGGAGGGGCGGCGCCGGCCTCCTTTTCGGATCACTTCGACTTCTAGATCATCTTCGTGATCATCGTCAAACTCCGATTCCGGTCGTTCGCGGTCAGCGTTTTGACCAGACTCGCGAGCTGGTGATTCAGCATCCTCTCGACCGCGGCCTCGCCCGCGACCTCGTCGGCCGCGACGACGCGATCGACCTCGCGGTGCATCGTCATCCGCGGTCTCTGGACCATCGGTGTCGACGTCAAGCTCTAAGTTGGCTGCAAACGAATCAAGTTCATCGCGGTCGCCTGATTTGTCGCGATCCCGTGACTCGTCGCGATCGCGTGACTCATTTCGACCGCGCGACCGATCACGGTCCCGCGGGCTACGCGAACGTGGTCCGTCCTCGACCGATGATCGCGCCGTGTCGCGACCACGCCCCGCACTGCGTCGAGACCTCGAGTCGTCGACCGAATCGTCGCTATCTTCCGAAACGCGGCTCGGTCGGTTGGTGTTTTCCGAGCCATCAAGATCACTCTCGGCGAGTTGTTGCCGCTGACCACGACGTCCGCGACTCCGCCGTCCGGCAGGCGGATCTTCGGTTCGATCTTTGCCCCAACTCTCATCCCGTCCGCTACTTTCGCGGCTCGTATCATCGCGATCGCCCTCGGCGCGGCCACGATCAGGACGGTCTCGGTCTGAGCGGTCTCGGTCTGGACGGTCACCACGTTTCCGCTCACGGTCGGGGCGCCGACTGGCTGATGAACTACCCTCTCGGTCGGGACCTTCACGGTCGGATCTTGGCGATACGGGTTCGTCGAACGATCGGCTGGCGCGCTCCTTTGGCGTGTTAGATTCGGATCGGGGTTCGGAGTCCGATCCCTCAGCTGATTCTGGCTCGGGTTCGGGACCTAGATCAATCCCCAGCCCACTGCCGAATCCACCCGGCGACGGTCGCTTGGAGGTTCTCGACCGATCCGATTTTGAACCAGTAGCCGTACGAGTCGGCTCGGTTGAGGTTGTCTGTTTTGGGCGCTGAGGAGGCTCGGAAGCAGGGACAACGCCCAATTCGCTTGCTAAATCCCCCCAAGCGGCATCGATTTCCACAGCCGAACTGTCGATCGCCGCTTCCGCGGGCGCGGCGTCGGTCGCTGACTGGCCCGAACGGGTATCTGAGCTGTCCCCCGACCTCGCATCGGCAGGATCGGTCGCATCGGCAGGATCGGTCGCATCGGAATCTTGGTCCGATCCGAAGCCAGGCAGCATCGATGTTGGCAAGGCAGTTTTCAGGGCGTTGAGGACATCTTCGCCGAACGGTTTTCCATCCGATTCGTCCATCAGCTCTGGTGCGGAGTCTGACTCTTCATTCTCGGCCGATGCCGGAACGCTTTTTCCCTCTTTCTGTTCGGCCTCCTCGGGCGGCTCGGATGGGCTGGGCGTTCCCAGCAAATTTGACAGGAAATTCCAGTTATCTGATTTCATAAATGGGTTACAGCCCAGAGGGTTGAAGAGGGGCGCGGTAGAGGGTCAGAACGACCCTTATGTATAGTCTGCGGAGATTTTTCCCCCAAGGCCATCAGCCGAGAATTCGGCATTTATCGGCTCAAAACCGAGGACTCGGCTTTTTCAGCTGATCGGGATGGAATAGGATTTTGGACCAGTGGTTCTACCCGTCGATTTACAAAAGGGAGTTTGACATGACCCGTATTCCATTGAGCCGAGCTGAAGAAGATGCCCGTTTACGACGCGAACGACTCGATTTGAGCATCGCTGAGATGGGACTTTCGGTTCGAACTACCAATTGCTTGGAAGAAACCGGAATTCTGACAGTTCGCGACCTGCTCAACGCGACGCCCAAGCGGCTGTTGTCGATCAGCAACTTCGGTGAAAAGACGCTGGAAGAAGTTTATGCAGCCTTGGAGGAATTGGGCTTCTATCGTCCCAGCCGAGAAGCTGCCAGCGTATAGCGAATCCGATTGATCGGCCAACTTAGAATTGAACGAACGACCCCCATTTGAAGTTCGTGACTGACCATGCCCCGCATTCCGACGCCTTGGAGTAAAAAGCGGGGGGACCGGAGTCTGTCAGGAACAACTTCGGGAGTCGTCGCGGAGGTTGCGTTTTTCGCCTTTCTGTTCCTGATCGGCGTCTTTGGATTGTCGTTGGTTCTGATCCATGAGTTCGCGCCGTATCAGGTTGCCGGAGTACCGACCGAGGCTTTGGAGAGCGACCTGAGCACTTGGGTGTTTGGGATTCTATCGATTGCAGCCCTCGTCTCGGGCGGCGCAGGCTTGTCGGTTGCGATCATCCGCGAATCGGCTAGCAGCGAACGTCGATCAGCCCTGGCCAATCGGGCCGAACGGATCGAATCGGATGCCATCGAACTCATTGGAACGGCGACTGACGAAGGCAATCGACTGCCCAGTGTCCCTGTCGGTTCCGCACTCAATGACAGCCCCGGCGAACGGCAGACCTACCGGTTGGCAGCCGAGCTTCCCGAGTACACACTGGCGGGCTTGGCGACCCTGGCGCTCCTGTGGAACGCCGCCTGGTTCGTATTGCTGGCTGTGGTGGTCGACGGATTTTCGAACGGGCAATCGCGCTGGATTGTGTTGTTGCTGCTGATTCCATTCGGCGGCATTGGGATCTGGTCGTTTCGCCTGTTCCTGACTCAACTTCGTCAGCGCGCCGGCGTAGGACCTACAATCGTTGAAATCAGCAATCATCCTCTTCATGCCGGCGAGCAGTACCAACTGTACGTTGCTCAAACCGGGCGATTTAAGGTAAAGAAACTTACTGTCCAGCTGATTTGCGAGGAGGAAACTTTTTACCGTCAGGGGACTGATTTGCGAATTGAGCGCCACCAAGCCTATTCGCAGGCTCTTTGGAAACAGAGCAACGCCGTCGTTGACCCGCAGACCCCATTGGAGCAACAATTAGACTTCTGTCTGCCGGACAACGCGATGCATTCGTTTGTCGCACCGCATAATGCAATCCGCTGGAAAATCGTCGTCCAAGGAGAATCCCGTCCGTGGCCATCGTTCTGCCGAAGTTTTCCCGTCATCGTTCACCCAATGGATCTGCCACCGAAACGCAGCCCGCGGTGAATCTGTCGCTATGCAACGACGACGGTGTCTACCAGATAGGCAGTTCCCTGACCGCCAAGTGGCGGATCAGCCGCGTACCGCTTGACGAAATCCATAGCTTGGAAGCATCCGTGTTGTGGTACACCGAAGGCAAGGGAGATGAAGATTTACACGTCCATCACTTTCATCGCTTAGCAGACGATCAACTTCGTCGCGCGGGACTCGCCGACGAGCAATCGACACACTGCACCCTACCGGCAACACCACTTAGCTATCAGGGTCAACTGATAAGTCTGCGTTGGGGCGTACGAGTGCGGATCTTCCTGGCCGACGGTCGCGAAATCGTTGCCGAACAGCCATTCCATTTGGTGTCGCACGGTTCGTGATTCCATCCAACCCATTCTGCACAAGGTTTGTCCGGCCGGGCGCAGTCGCCTATCGATTTGCCGCCGACCAATCAGGACAACTCGATTCGATCGTTAAACGCATCAAAGGGGTGCGTCATGGATTGATTATCGGCCCCCATGGCAGCGGCAAGTCAACTTTGATTCATTCATTGCTACCGATTTTGCGACGGGAATATCCGAACGTTGTCTGCTGTCAACTCTGCGATTCCAAATCACCGCATCCGATCGACCGCCTGCGACAAGCCCAAGGCCAACGCCGCCAACTGCAGCACTGCTTACGCCAACTTAACCATCAGGACCTGTTGATAATCGATGGAATCGAGCAGCTAACGGTCGTGAACCGTATACGATCTGAGCCGCTTTGGCAATCGATCCGGACCATCGGTCCTGGCAACCTGCCATCGTCCATCATTTGGCTTTCAGCCGTTGTTCGAAACATCGGTCCATCGCCACACAGCCTGGGAATTAACAGAACAGTTGATTCAAAACTCTCCTCCGCCACTGGTGGGACTTGTTCGTAACAAGCTCGCCAATCAGGATTGGGAGCGTACGACGAACCTGCGTGAGTTTTGGTTTGAGTGTTATGACGACGTTCAAACCTACCAGCAACAGAACTTGGCCGCCCAACCAACATTTGCTTCATGGCTGTCCGCTTAACCGTAATCATGATCGAGTCTCCGCCCCCGACGGCTGCTGCTGGTCGGTTGGCCGAGGACATCGTTGGCAATTTGATCGGGCGTCCAGGTATCGACATGACGTTGGTGCGATCGCTGAATAACTTGCAGGAATCATCGACGGACCGCTTGACACTGGATGGAATTACATCGGACGTCGCCGTCTTGGACTGGCAAAGCCCGCAAGCGATGGTTGATTCGCTAAACGCCATGGGCTTTTCCGGACAACGATCGCCCCATTCCCTTGATCTGGATTCGAAACCAGCATCCAATCCGGGGCGAAGGATTTATGCTTTTGACCTCACGAAGGTCACGGATGTCAATGAATTGACCGTCGCGTTGAATGCACTCAAATCGGAGCGCACAAGTCAAAACCTTTTCGATCGGAATGGTCACCCCCAATCCGAACCCCAGCCAGCCAACCACGACCCGACCAGCAGCGGCAGACCGCCCGCAGTCCCCTTCGCCAGCAGGTCCCTTGCCGGTGTCCAAACAATCAGCGGTCGAAGCGAAGGCGAACGTGCAAAGCTTGGCCGATATCGATCTGGATGAATTGATTGATCAACTCGATCGCTCGGATACGTAATATCCGATCACTAATTGGCTGACCCGGCGATGGTGTCGAATTGCCATTTCAGTAGCCGGGTGCTAGTCTGTTGAGCAGAAATACGGCACGAATCGATTCGCGCCGATCGCCTGCTCTTGGAAATTTGCATTTGGACACTACAGACTGATGGCAGCCACTACTTCACAGCAAAATGGCGAGATTCTGGTCGTCGGTTTTACTGACAGCAAGATTCTGGACAACCAACGGATCGAACAAGTCGGCAAGGAATTGCAGGACGTTGTTGAACAAGCGATTCACAAAAAACTGTTGCTCAACTTTCGCGGTGTCTCGTTCATGTCTTCGGCGATGATCACCAAGTTGGTGATGCTGAACAAAAGATGTAAAGCACAAGGCGTTAGTTTGAAGTTTTGCGAAGTGTCGCCGAACGTCATGGAAGTCTTCAAAATCACCAAGCTAAACAAACTGTTTGATATCCAATCCGAAGAAGAAAAAGCCGTCGCCAGCTTTGACAAGAAAGGCTGGTTCGGTTGATCAAACCAGACCGGACACAATGACCCGGACACAATGACCCGGCCGCTTGAGACAGCCGCGTGATGACACTTCGCGTGATGACCCAACCGACAACCTTGTCGAACTCGAACGCGCGAAAATCGGCCACGAGATTCACGACGCTCTGCTTCCGCTGATCTTTGCGGCGTCTAGCGGCGTACAGTCGGCGATCAATGGACTTCCCGAAGATGCCGACCAGTCACGCCAACAATTGACTCAGACGTTGCAGTGGCTGACCAATGCCCTGCAAACCGGTCGTCGCATGTTGACCGAAATCTATCCACCCGAATTGATTGGTTCGCTATGGGTTCGCGCAGCCAAAGATACGGTTGAGCGATTGTTTGCTGATTCGAGCCCACGGATCGTGTGGGATACGGAGGAGTCCGTGGAGCAGACTTCACAGGAAATCGCGGTAACCATTTACCGGATTGTTGTCGAAGCAATCCGCAATTCGATTCGCCACGGCCAAGCCGACCAAGATCCAGGTTCAAGCCACTCGGCAGGGCGAGACCATCACGGTGGTCATTCAAGACGACGGCTGCGGTTTCGATGCTGCAGAAATTCCCGAGGGTCGATTCGGTATTCGCACCATGATTGGTCGAGCGAATTTGATTGGTGGTTCGCTGCAGGTTGAATCCAAAATTGGTGGACCGACGACGGTTACCTTCAGCACTGCTGGCTGATCCCTGTTCTGACCATCACGCACCTCAGTTGTCAAAATGCTGTAAGTACAAATGCGCTACGCCGATTCGGCGTCCATTTCCTTCAGCGATTTGCCCAACCGTTTTCGACCACCCGCTTTGGTCTGCTTTCTCTTGGTCGTTTCGCCCTGCAATAGGGCAGCAACATTAGGATGCAGTTCGTCCGAATCGGCCGGTGAACCGATATGCTCGATCGCGTCGCTAACGCCTAACAAAACGGACTGGCGAACTCCGTCACGAAGCCATTCAAAGAAATTGACATTCATCTTCAGCGAAGACTCCTTCTCTTGTGGGTGCTGATGATTCCTCTTTTCCGCCTTGTAGCCTGACGGCTTGCCCAGTGTCCAGACGGATTGGCCTATGATTCGACCCAGTCGATTTGGCCAAGACTTTCGATTTCGACCTGATCCTGGCGGTCGGCCTGTTTCACGGCGACCATTGCGGGAAACCAGTCTTGATCGGCGACATGTTCGCGTTCCTGGCGATCCATCACAAACAACCCGGTCGCGCAAGCATCCGCGTCGGCCGCCGAATCCATGATGACAGTCAATGACAGCAGATCACCCGCCGGATATCCAGTTCGCGGATCGATCACATGCCCGTATCGTTTGCCGCGATGATGAAAGAATTGTTTTCCCGATCCACTCGTGGCCAAAGCACAGTCACGCAACCAAATTCCCGTCAGCCGGCGCTGCGGTTTAGTTGGATGGGCAATTCCGACCGCCCAGCCCGTATCGCTACCTGGATCCTGATCGCCCGCCGCGATGACACTGCTGTTGCCACCATGGATCAAGAAGTCTTCGACTCCCGCTTGACGCAGTTCAGCGGCCAGTCGGTCCAAAGCATCGCCTTTGCCGATCGCGCCCAAATTGATGGACATTCCTGGCCGGGCAAACCGTACCGTTTGATCCTCGACCGCTATTTGCAGGTGCTGAAATCCCACGCGTTCCAATGCCGCCGCCACTTCAGCCTGCGTCGGTTTTTTGCCGCTGCGATTGGTAAATCCCCAAGCTTCGACTAAGGGTCCAGCAGTAATATCGAACGCTCCGCAAGTACGTTCACTCCACTCTTTGGACTGCTGGATCAGCTTGAAGGTCTCCGCTGTCAGGCGAACCGGTCGCTCGAACGCCGTCCGATTGGCCTGAGCAATTTCACCATCATCACGATAGATCGTCAGCCGGTGTTCGATAGCATCCAGTTTCTCAAGTGCTGCCAAAGCGGTCTCGACCCGCTCGGACCAACGCTGCGGTAGTAGGACCACGAAATCGGTGGCCATGGATCGATGTGCGACTTGCGTGATCAGCGATTCGGAACAGTTTTTTCCCTGCATGCTTGAATTCTAGCCGCGATCGATCCCTCTCTGGCAGTGAACCCTCGGAACGGGGAAATGTCTGTCTAGATGAAGGAGTTGCCCATTTTCGGCGTTTGATCGGTAGCCAACGCAGGTTGGGTTGCGTGAAATTGCAGTAGAGAGCACAATTTCGGAGCCACTTTCATCCTGGGTGGGCACAAGCAACACTCCGGGTTTGAAGTCGGAGGTAATCCGAACACGGAGCGGTGGCTGAGTGGTCGAAAGCGCCGGTTTGCTAAATCGGTGAACCGGGAAACCGGTTCCGCAGGTTCAAATCCTGTCCGCTCCGCTTGTTTTGCCAGTTTTTAATTTGAGGGCGTAGCTCAGTCGGTAGAGCAACGGACTTTTAATCCGTAGGTCCAGGGTTCAAGCCCCTGCGCCCTCATTGACGTGCTGACAGTGATTCAGCAATCCTAGGCCTAATCGTCAGTTGGTGCTCGAACTGCTTTTCGACATCGATCGACGATCCCCGTGGCCGTCGATTGCGGAGAGGTTCTCATTCGGTCTAAATCGCAAGCGAGATCGCGACCAGCGCGGGAACCAACAATACGATTAAGACACACCCGGGTCTTGCCGGTTTGAATTGTCCGGGACTCTCTGCTCGCAATTGCTCGGTAAGCGTCTCGATGAACTGCCTCGATTCCATCAGCGAAGCTCCACTCACTTCCTTGTAGAGCTTGACCGCGCGAAGCTTCTTGTTGTGGAAGATTGCGTCCAGTATCAAATCCTGATTTGCTCCTCCCCCCAGGCAGGTTGGTGAGTACGGCTTGCCCTTCATCATCGCTTCGACAGCGTGCTTTGAATCGATCAGGCTCGATCCGGTTGCGAGCTGGTAGATTTTGACCGCGTCGAGCTTATTGCCCGCGGCAATTGCTGCTGAAATCTCTCTATGCTTCTCGATTGAAAGCTGTTTCAAGATCTCGCCCTTCCTTGATTGCAACGCCCAGCAACCCAGCAATCACCAAATTGGCTGAGCCGTCGGTTCACCGGAAGTATATCGTTTCCTGCCAGTGGATTGCCGGCGTATTAGAACCTGAGTCACGGCCAGATCACTCAAGGAAGACTGCCGGCGTGAATACGGGCCGGAGAATTTATCTTCGCCAGGCGATTTTTTTGCACGGATGCATGCATGGCACGCCACTAATAATCATGGAAGACCCTCACCCGGCGTTTAGACGCCGCCCTCTCCCGCAAGGAGGCCGTGCGGTTTTCAAGTCGTTTTAAGCCAAGTTTTTGCAATACTCTCCTTGGGGAGAGTCGAGCCTAAGCGAGGTGAGGGGTTTCGCCGCGGCCCCTAACCGGCCGTTCAAACGTCCGACCCTCCCAAAGGAGGGTAAATAAAACCGCACGACCTCCAAGCGGGAAAGGTGACCGATTTTGCCTCATTCGGACCCGTATCATGCGTCTGACCTTACGAACTCTGTTGGCGTACCTGGACAATACTCTCGATTCGCAAGATGCCGAAGCGCTGAAGCTAAAGTTGAAGGAAAGTAGTTTTGCAACGCAGCTGGTACAGCGAATTCGCAATTCGCTGAATAATCAAATGTTAGCCGCTCCGGCGCCCGATGCTGTTGGCCCCGTCGAAGACGCCAATGCGATCAGCGAGTACCTGGACAGCACCTTGTCGCATGAACAAGTTGCTGAAATCGAGCGTGCCTGCTTGGAATCGGATCCTCACCTGGCCGAAGCAGCTGCTTGTCACCAAATCTTGACGATGGTTTTGGGGACACCGGCGAATGTCTCGCCGGAACTGCGTGAGCGAATCTACAAGTTGCCAGACCGATCGATCGAAGAGATTGCCACTGGTGCAAACTATTCCTCCCTTGCCGTTCCCGAGGATCCGTCACCAATTGGCCCCTGGGCTGATGACGTGCCAACCGCTGATGCAACATTGAATCCGGAACAGCCGGTCAAACCGGTGGGTGTTGCCGATTCAGGTGTTTCCGACGCACCGACGCGATTGCACGAAATGGAAGTCGCCCAAGCCCCACAATCACTTGCCGCCGGATCGGTAAGACCTGGTCAGACGATCGCCGGATCCAGACCGAGATCGATTACGGATTCCGAAATCTATGGCGGTTCGATTCGACCCTCAAGAATCGCTCCCTGGTTGGTTTCGCTGGCCGTTGCTGGTGTGCTGTTGTATGCGCTAGCACAGATTTTTGCGCCGTTGTTGGCCCGTGATAAGAAACTGGCTGAGGCAGCACTCGACGAAACGGTCACCTCCGAAATTCTGGTGCCTGCCGATCAGTCCACCGGGATGGTCGATTTGAATCCCTCGGTCGATCCTCAGGATAGAGCTGCTGATCCAGAGACCAGAACACTGCAGGATCCGACAGCCGAGGTGGCCGAAGATACCGTTGTCGACATCCAGGAACCACCTTGGCCGCTGGAATCAACGCCCGACGCAACTCCACCGCTCGCCACCACAGCTGAGAACGAAGGCGACGTGACAATCGACGCAGTCGCTGACATGGAGACGATTGATGCCGACCCCAACCCATCGGAAACTGGCGCACCGATAACAGAACCACCAGTCACGGAATCGCCATCCGAGCCTGGGGGAGCTGAACTGGGATCTGAAACAGAGACGGTACCACCGAGTTCCGTAGATCTTGCTGACACTGATTCGCCTGCTCCATCGATTCCGGATGCTCAGCCCGCCAATGAAACGGCAACCGACAACGTTCCGGCCAAAGATCGGATACAGGTCGCCGAGGTCACAAGCGTTAATGCATTGATCGCATTGCTGGGTGATGAGCAGTGGGAAGCTTTGCCAACCGGAGCGCCAGTGCAAACAGACTCTGCAATCGTTTGCGCGCCCACCTTCAGAGGTGAAATGGTTACGTCAAACCAAATGCAGACCACGTTGGTGGGACCAGTTGAGGTTCGTTGGCAAGCGAATGACGTCGGCACCGAGATGCATTTGGAAACGGGACGCATCGTCTTGGCGGCTGGAGAGCCCGAATCAACCGTCACCGTGATTCTTGCCGGCCAACCGATAACGGTCACCTTCGCCGAGGCGTCGCATGTTGCCGCAGTTCAGGTCTCGCAATTGCGTCAGCCAGGATTTGATCCGCTTGTCGAAGAAAACCACACGCCGATCCGGACGATCACCGCCGTCCAGGGGGCGATCACCATCAGTGGAGCGGGTGACCACACCCTGGAAACGGGTCAACAATGGATGATGTACGGCGACGAAGAAGCAAAGGTCATTGACGTCGAACAATTGCCGACGTGGGTTGAAACGCCCGATGACACCGACCTGACATTAGAAGCCAACGCCCGGAAGGAGCTGCTAAGCCTGATGGCCGAAGGAGATCAATCGCTTGAGATCGCATTGCGTGAAGCGACTGGCTACCGAAAATCGGAAGTTGCCGCACTTGCCGGTCAGACGTTGCTGGCGTTGCATCGGGGTGACGTCTATTTCGACAGTATCGGGATTTTGAATCAACCGAAGCAGCGCGCGTACTGGCCGGATCACTTCATGGCACTGCAACACGCAATCGATCAGAGCGCCGATTCCGCAGCCGGCGTGCGCGATTCGATTCGCAGAATGGATTCGGCCAACGGTGAAACGATCATGCGGCTGTTAACAGGATATTCACAACAACAACTGATCGACGGCGGCGACCTAGAGTTGGTCGAGTTTCTGGATTCTCCCTCCATGGCCGTCCGCGTATTGGCGATTGAGAACCTGAGGAAAATCAAGGATACGACCCTGTACTTTCGTGCCGAGCAGGAAAATGCGGTCCGTCGCGCTCAGGTAATCAAGAAATGGATGACCCGCCAGCGGAACGGTGACATCCGCTGGCCGGAGTGAGTCGCTGGGTTCCACGCGTGACTTCCCCTCGCCGATTTTCGCCCGTTGGCATAAGCTGAGTCCGACAGATTGATCGTGCACAATACGATTGATGTAGTAATCTCGTAGGTCAATTCAGTAGCGGTAGCGGAAATCAATGCCACATTCAATTGTTATCTTTGGCGCTTCGGGTGACCTGACCAGCCGTAAGTTGATCCCCGCGCTGTTCCGTCTATTTGTCAAAGGCCGGCTGCCCGAAAATTCGCAGATCGTTGGCGTCTCGCGCAGCAAGTTTGAACATACGCAGTGGCGTGATTCGCTGAGAGAAACGACCGCCGAGTTCGTGAGTGATTTGTTCACCCCAGACGCTTGGAACGCGTTCAGTCAAAACGTCTACTATCAGCCTGGAGACATCAAGGACCCGGCTGACTTTCAAGCCTTAAGCGATTTCCTGGCAAGTATCGAACCTGCCGAGGGTTGCGGCCGCGTCTATTACCTTTCGACAATGCCACAGCTGTATGAAGTCGCCATCCGCGGACTCGGCGAAGCCGGCCTGGCGGACGATTCCATTGGTTTTCGAAGAGTGATCATCGAGAAACCGTTTGGCACCGACCTGGCATCGGCACAGGCGCTCAACCATTCCATTCACAGCGTCTTTCGCGAAGACCAGATTTACCGTATCGATCATTACTTGGGGAAGGAAACGGTTCAGAACATTTTCGCGCTGCGATTTGCCAATAGCATCTTTGAACCCATTTGGAACCGAAATTTCGTTGATCACGTACAGATCACGGTTGCCGAGGAAGTCGTCATTGGACGACGCGCTGGGTACTATGATCAGTCCGGGATACTGCGAGACATGTTTCAGAATCATATCTTGCAATTGATGATGATTACGGCGATGGAGCCGCCAGCCCGCTATGACGCAGCGCTGGTTCGGGATGAAAAGGTCAAGGTCCTGCACAGTGTTCGCACAATGACCGGGGGTGATTTTGCCTCGAACACGATGCGAGGTCAGTACGCCGGCTATTTGGACGAAGAAGGCGTACCACCCAACAGCAAAACTGCAACCTTTGCCGCGCTCAAGCTGTACTGCGACAACTGGCGTTGGCAGGGAGTACCGTTTTACTTGCGCAGCGGCAAAGGGATGTCCTGTCGGACAACGCAGATTGTCATTCAGTTCAAACAAGTTCCCCATATTTTGTTCGGCGGAAAATCTCGAGAACCCATTGGAAATCGGTTGGTCATTCAGGTCCAACCGGCTGAGGGAATTCAACTGCACTTTGAGACCAAGGTGCCCGATTCGGAAATGAAGACCCGCACCAGTACCTTAGACTTCAGTTTTCGAAGCGCCGGGCGTGGCGAATCAATGCCCGATGCCTATCAAAGATTGTTGCTCGATTCGATCCATGGCGATGCCAGTTTGTTCGCCCGTAGCGACGAAGTCGAACTGGCTTGGGGAATCATCGACCCCATCATCGCGGCTTGGCGAAGCCCGGCGGCGCCAATGCTGTATCAATACGAAACCGGACTTTGGGGGCCGGTCGAGGCCACGACTTGGATGTTTGACCAAAACCGCGAGTGGTTCGATGTCTGTCCGGTGATCGCTTAGATTTCCAGCACCTCGTAGGGGGGATCCGCCAGGGTTTCCAAACGCACTAGATTCTGGCGAATCCCGGTTCCGCATGATCGCGCCATGACCGAATCCAGGATGCTTCAATCAATGGAAAACTGCGCAGATTTACACCTGTACCTGTACGGCCCCGACCGGGGCCCGATCGAGTCGAGCTTTGAAGAGGCTGAATCGCGTCTAGTGGCGCTTCCGCAATTGCACTTTGAACCTGACGGATCGTTTGTCTGGACAGGCAACGCGGGCCAACAGCAGGTCTTTGGGATGATTTACGATGCCGCCGGGTCGATCCAATATTGCGAACTTCGCGGTCACTGCGATCTGAACGGCTGGCGGACGCTTTGCAATGCTATCACTGGTCAGCGGCCTTCCCGCCTGGAAGTTTTGGCATTGGGCGAACGAAAATGGCAGGATCTACAATCTTTTGAACAAAGCGAGTGGCCTAATTCAGATCCAAACCAAAATCTGAGTTGAGCGAATGCGATTTTTCTTGGGCTTTTGCGGTCATTCAGCCTGAATCTTGTCAAAACGATCGTGTCGATCCTACCGATTGGCACGCCGGTTGCATCCTTGGGTAGCTCATCAGGGCCCACTGGGGCAAACCAAGACATCGCCACCAAGATCTTCTCGTTGTGGGCGAATCTATTCAGGAGGATAAGACCTATGTTGACTGTCACTTGTGAACCGACCCAAGTCGATCTGACACCCGAGACTCAGAATGAGACGATTCCAAGCGATTTGGAGATTGTACGTCGCGTGCGAAAGATCAAGTCAGGTTGGAGTCCGACTGAGTGCATCCGCCGCAGGCGTGACGCGGAAGATCGGTTTATCGATCTGATGTGCAAGCTAGGCGTAGAGGCTGCTTAGTGGGGTGGGGCGATTCCCCGCGAATCGCCCCCGCCAGCGTAATTGGGCTTCGGCTACAAGCTTGGGCCGCCCGTCAACGTACTTTCGACGGGCTCGCCGGCAACGTCGTCGTGATAGCGACAGGCCTCCAAGAACGATTCCAAGATGACTTGCGCTGCAATCGCATCGACTCTTTTTTTCTTCTTCTTATTCGTGTAGCCGATTCCCGCCATTCGGTTCATGGCGTCCGAGGTTGTGAACCGTTCGTCGAACAAACGCACGGGCAGTTCGGTTTCGTCGGCCAGCCAACGAGCGAACTTACGGCACTCGCCACTCTTTTGACTCTCACCGCCATCACAATGAATTGGCAGTCCGACTACGATGCCGACGATGCGTTCCGCATCGATCAGCGAACGAAAGTAGTCGCCATCGTTCGGCCAATCGGCGGCCGGGTGGACCTCCAGGGGACTGGCAAGAATCCGATCAGGATCACAAACGGCAATTCCAATCCGGACGGAACCGAAGTCAACCGCGGCTAAGCGCCCAGATGTCGGAAATTCATCGTTCGCTATGGTTGGATCAATCGAAGTCATACGAACTATCCTAGCCTGATCACCTGATCAACGTTAGCTGCTAAACTTGCTAGTTATCGATACAAGAAGCCCCATGTAGGAACCGGCTGACGGGCCCTGCTGCATCTGTGAACACCGATTTGAACCATACCTGGAATCTGTCCACCGCGGAGCTTCGATCACAACAACTCTTCCGACTCAATGCGCGTGCTGCGCGAAGTCTGCGACCGCCCATTCTATCGAGATCGGTTAAGACACATCCAGCTGCCTTTGGCCTCCCTGGAGGACCTTCGCGGTGTCCCGTTGCTAAGCAAGCCGGATCTGGTTTCCAGTGTGGTCGGGGCTCCCGGAAAGATCTTCGATCTTCCCAAGGCGACGTACTCTCGTTTCCATCAAACCAGCGGCACGAGTGGCTATCCGCTGCCCGTATTGGACACCGACAAAGATTGGGCCTGGTGGCTGCAATGCTGGGACCATGTACTCGAAGCGGCCGACATTACCGACCAAGACATTGCCATGATGGCTTTTTCCTTTGGTCCATTCATCGGATTCTGGACGGCCAATGATGCGCTGATCCGACGTGAAGTCATGGTGATACCAGGCGGTGGCATGACTAGCGAACAACGATTACAAATCATTCACGATCAGCGCTGCTCGGTTGTGTGCTGCACGCCGACCTATGCACTACACCTCGCCTCCGTTGCGGAAAACATCAACGTGTCACTGGTGGACACGGCGGTCAAGAAGATCATTGTTGCCGGCGAGCCGGGTGGCTCGATTGCAGCGATTCGTAGTCGAATCGAACAGGCCTGGGGTGCGACGGTGATCGACCATGCCGGAGCAAGCGAATTGGGTGCTTGGGGATTTGGTAGCCATGACGGCAGGGGCCTTCATGTGATCGAGACCGAATTCATCGCGGAATTGCTGCGTTTCGATGACCAGCACCCCGACGGTGTCCCCGCCGCCGATGGGCAGGAAGCCGAACTAGTCATGACGAATCTTGGACGACTCGGCGGTCCGGCAATTCGGTATCGGACGGGTGACATTGTTCGCGGCTATCGGGATCACGACCATCGCTGTCGATTTCTGTGGTTAGATGGCGGTGTCGTAGGGCGAGCTGATAACATGCTGGTTGTGCGCGGTGTGAACGTCTTTCCCAGTAGCGTCGAGGCGATCGTCCGCGAATTGGAACCGACAACAGAGTTTCGCATCATCGTTTCGCGGTTTGATGAAATGGATCAGCTGGAGATCGAGATTGAAACAGATCAGCCAAGAGCGAACAAATTGGCCGAATTGTTACGCGATCGACTGGCAATGCGAGTACCTGTATCGTTGGTACCACCCAAATCCTTGCCACGGTTTGAAGCAAAGTCGCGGCGCATGATCGATCGAAGATTCGGAGCGAACCCTCAGTGAGCAATGGTGAAATAGCGCCGGTTTCAATCGAGCGCGACGGCGATGCCGGAATCACGATCACCTGGAATGATTCAGTCGTGTCCAATTGGACGGCAGCACAGCTGCGCTCGTGCTGCCCCTGCGCTACTTGTCGCGAAAAAAGGCAAGGGCAGGGCAGGGCCCCCGAGACAGACAAGCCAAAGATGTTGCCGGTATTGAGCGCAGCGGAGGCGCAGCCGGCCCGGATTGAGTCGATGCGTCCGGTTGGCAACTACGCCTACAACATCGCCTTCAGTGACGGTCATTCATCCGGCGTATTTCTATTCGATTTGTTGCGGCAACATCCGGCGGTACAGTAGGGTCTTGTCCCTTCTCTTGGCGGCCCGATCGGTTGATGCCTAGTCCGTCCACGAGTACGACTCACGTTTCAACCGCAAATCGGCTGCGGTGCTCCGATGCCACTTTGAATTGATCGTCTTAATCGATACAACCGACTTTGTTGGTTGTCGATCCAGATTTGCCATACGACCCGCCAGCCAATGCAGCAAGTTACTGCGCCGTTGTGATCTAGAGTTGAACCGATAGCCCAACCGGTACAGCTTCTCATGAATTCACTTAGACTTGCGGCTCTTTCCGCCTACACGGCCTTGGCTGTGCCATATCGACGCGCTCGGATCGAGCGTTTGGCATCAATGTCGCTTTGTCCGATTAGCGTCCTCTTCTACCATCGCGTCGCGAACACTCATCCGAACGACTGGACAATCAAGACCGATCGATTCGAACGGCAAATCAACTTCTGTCTTGAGAATTTCGACTTGATCGACCTAGCCGAAGTCCAGCGCAGAATTCGCGACAATGACTCCTGCACGCCGGCAGTGTCGTTGACCTTTGATGATGGTTACCAAGACAACTGCGAGTTCGCGATTCCACTGTTGATTAAGCATCGTGTTCCCTGCACGTATTTTGTGACGACACAACATGTACTGAACCAAACGACGTTTCAACACGACAAACACAACGGCCAACCACTGGCGATCAACACGGTCAGCCAACTACGCGAAATGTCGGATGCTGGAATCGAGATCGGGTGTCACACGCGATCTCATGCTGACTTCAGCAAGATGTTTGACGCCCAAACCGTGCGTGCTGAAATCATCGACGCGAAAGCGGAATTGGAGCAGATGATCGGGAGGGCAGTGCGATACTTTGCCTTCCCGTTTGGATTACCGGCACAGCTCACGCAAGTGGCAATCGAAGCGATTCATGAAGCTGGTTACGACGGTTTCTGCAGCGCCTATGGCGGATACAACCAGGTTGGACAGGATTCGTTTCACATCCGTCGTTGTCACGGCGATCCCGAATTCGCACGCTTTCGCAATTGGCTGACCTACGACCCCAGAAAGTCACGCAACGAACCGAGCGTGCGCTACTTCCTGCCTCCAACTCAGGGGTTTGACTCCGGTTGTGCAGGCCTACCCAGAATCTTACCTCAGCGCTAACGATCAGTTTCACTCATGCTATTTACCAGATACCGACCGTGGCGACGTGTTCCAGCTCGCAAGTATGCCGGACCACTGCGATGCGGTTTTGTAATCACCAGCATGCCCGTAGGCGGTGCAGAAACTCTGCTCGTCAACATGCTACGTCAAATGGATCCAGCTGTGATCGTTCCCGAGGTGATCTGCCTCAAAGACCCGGGTCCGCTGGGCGAACAAATCGCAAACGAATTCGCGGTTCACTCCAATTTGTTGAACGCGAAGTGGGACCTGCGTGTCCTGCCACGGCTAGTCAATCACTTTCTCCGCCGTCGAACGGATGTCGTGGTAACGGTCGGAGCCGGCGACAAAATGTTCTGGGGGCGATTGGCAGCGGCATTTGGCTGGCGTGCCCGTAATTGCATCAGCATTGCACTCGACCGGTTGGCCGGACGGTGTCGGCCGAATGAATCGCATGCTGACTCAAGTTACCGACACGTTCATCGCAGTTGCCGATTCCCATGGCCAGTTCCTACAAGAATTCGAAAAGTTTCCAGAGCACAAGGTAAGGGTGATTCGCAACGGCATAGATTGCTCGCGATTCGTGCCAAGCGAACCTGCACGCGGTGAGCTTCGACAGGAATTGGGACTTGGACCAGAGACACCTTTGGTGGGCATTGTGGCCGCTCTACGCAACGAGAAAAATCATCAGATGTTGGTAGAGGCCGCCGCCAAGATGCGGGCCCGACATCCGGACGCACACTGGATCATTGTCGGCGACGGACCTGAACAGGAATCAATCGAAGCCAGAGCCGACGATCTTGGTGTTTTGGATCGCATCCATCTGCTAGGAACCCGTCATGACACGGACAAATTGGTCGCAGCTCTCGACGTCTTCACGCTCTGCTCACTCAATGAAGCGTCACCCGTGTCGATCCTAGAAGCACTTGCCTGCGAGGTACCAGTGGTGGCGACCGATGTAGGCTCGGTCTCGGAATCGATCATTGATGGACGCACCGGATACCTGATTCCATCTAAAGATTCCCAGGCAATGTCGGACCGGATCTCCTGCTTGCTCGCCGATAGCGGTCTCCGCCAAAAGATGGGCCAGGCTGGACGTGAGCTCGTCGTCCAAACAGGATCACTCACTTCGATGGTCGATGGATACCAGCAAATGGCGATTGATTTGTACGATCGACAGGTCCGGCAAGAACAAGCCCGTCACTCGCGACGGTCGAACCCCGCTCGATCACCCAATCACGCTTCGGAAACCGGCCAAGTGATCTGATCATGCAGCGAATATCGGGCAACGGTCTCGGTTCGCGCGGTTAGCATCGCTCGGCCAAAAATTTCGCTTGGTCGTCGATCAGACATCTGCATATCTGTGCTACGATACCTGGCGTAGAGTGTCACTCACCCCATTCGACACCAACCCGAACAGCTAAGGATCGATCTGCTTGATCCACGAGACTTGTGTGATCAATTGATTCAGCGATGCGAAAGAAATGTGCGCGTTCGTCGCGTACCGTGGCGTCGAATTCGCTGGGAAGGTTGCCAGAGTGGCGTCACCGACCAAAAAAACGTTGAAGTCTCGCGAGAGGTTTTCATAGCCGGCTGTGGTTTTGCAAAAACACATGTCGGTCGCGTATCCGACCAAAATCACGTGGTAGATTCCATTCCGTTTCAAAAACGACCGCAGCGGCGGGTATCCCTCGGTGTCGAAAATCAACACATCACCTGGATCCACGGTGACATCGCTGGTCACAGGTACGGGCTGATTCCAGAAACCGGAGCTGTTGTATTTGTCTCCGGAATCTAAACCAGGAAATTGCCTAAAGTAATCGCGGACTGGCAAGTCTTTCGATAGCTCTAGCGTCTTGGTCAGCGGCGAACCGCGGTAATCAAAGTCTTTTAGCTTCGCGGTCAATTGCTCCTGAGCCTTGAGTCGTTCCTCCTTTGTCGGACTGTAATTAAGAGTACGGTATAGCTTTTTGCGTATCGGATCGACCTGACCGATGAGACTGAACATGACCAAACCAACACGCGGCCGCAGCCGTTTTAAGAGCGGGTCGATCACTTCGCGAGTATGCTGACCCGCCAGGTGATTTTTTTCAGGAGTGCAAAAATCTGCGACGCCCGCCGGTTCCGGAGTGTTCCAACCCTGTCCGTCGTCGATACCCCAGGGATGAACCATGATTACCGCCGTCCGATCAGCACGCAATCGATTGGGCATTTCAATGATGCCGCGGGCGTTGTAGGAAAACCTCCACGCCCGGACGCTCAAATCTGCTCCCTTGTCATCAACCAGGATCGGTGCCTCGAAGCGACGCCGCTCGATCACCGGCTGAACAAATTGGGGATGGTCCGCCAGCAACGGCAATGGATTCTGCAAGACCGTCAAGGTGTTCGAATACTGGCGGGTCGGTTCGTCGCCGAACACGACACCAGCCCACAAAGCGAAGATCGCCAACCATGGAGCTACGCGCGGGATCGGGAATCTCATTTCACGCCTCAGATCTGTTTGGTACTTGGGAAACTCATCCGTTAGGACGCAGGCTCGACAGCGGCCGCAATCGTGCTCAAACCTACAATCTCGGCACGCTCGCCAACCGCCGCAACGAGTTCACAAACGAGCTTAATCGTTTCAAAATTCGGGTCTTCGATGTACATGATCGATGGATGCATTAGTAAATCAATCATCAAGCCCTGTTCGATGACCGCGGCAATACAGCGCCGAACGGATTCGAGAAAATGCTCGAGCTTCCAATAGTTTGTGCGAAAGGCCCCAACATCACTGATTGGACTCATCGGTACTTCAATCAAGCCTGTCGGGTAGACGTAAGGCTGAGTTCTTACCGCCGCGTCCACGATTGACGAATGTACCTTTTCTGTGGGGGGTTGCTTGGGTGTACCGTACTCATGTTGGGGATACTTGGAACTGACCCAAGTAAAACCTTCATCAAGTAATAAATTCTGAATGTCTTCGCGATCGTCCAACGCCAGGTAAGAGCCGCCCGGCGTCCGAAAACCCTCAGGTCCGAAGCCTAGGCGATCGCGCATCGCCATGGTTGTCGCGCGAATATTTTGCTTGATGATTTCGGCTGTCGTCATGCCGCGGATCAGCCACGGAGATCGCTGAAAACGAAACTGTGTTTGAGCTGGCTCTCGCGCCAAACATTTACGTGATCGTAGGTGTGATTCCCAATCGGATGTCCCATCGCGGCAATTTGCTCAAGCCAATCGACGTTTTGCTGTTCCAGCACGCGGCCGACGCAAAAATAGTGAATCAACCCTCCCAAATCTTTGGCGACCCTGGCAGCCTCCAGAGCGTACTTCTTCGTGGGCTCGTTGAGATTTCCTTTTTGATAGTCCCACTCCATCATCTCGCGTCGCGGGTAATGCCGACTCATCTCCAGATCAAGTGTGATCGCGATCTGCGCCCGTTTTCTTTGCGGGGTGCATGCTGCGGTCGATCGACCGGGACTGGTCGCTAACAGCGCGGTGGCAACAGCAGCCTGGGACAGAAATTGACGACGCGGTTGCCGCCGCTGGTGACTCAAATCGGGTTTCTTCACGACTCGTTCTCCGACTGTCCATTCAGCTGAGACTGTAGATACGAAAACAGATCCCGCACCTGCTGAGGCTCCAGCGGCTTCAGGATGTCCTCTGGCATCAACGACAAACGCGAAGGCTCAAGCCGCTCGATTTCGTCACGAGCAATCGTTACACGCTCATTCTTCTCATTCAACAGCGTCACCGCGAATTCCGTATCTTCGAACAATAAACCGGTGGCAATGCGACCGTCGGTTGTCAGCACGTTGTAACGCATATACTCCTTGCGCACCTGCGCACTCGGATCGACAATGCTGGTTAGTAAAAATGTCAAATCACTTCGATTTGCGGTGGTCAGTTCAGGTCCGACCGCCTGACCATCGTCGAACAAACGGTGACAGGTCGCACAATGCTTGGTAAATAGTGCTCGTCCCCGACGCTCGTCGCCTTTGTCGGCCCTTAGATCGTTGGATAGTCGCCGGATTTCAGCCAGTTTTTCCTCTGGCGTACCAGCTCGAATGCTGCCCCAATGCTTTTGCACCAGCGCATCGATCTGGCCATCGCTGTGTATCGCCAATCGTCGCAGTTCATTCACAGCAACGTCGGTGGCCAGAATATCACCATGATCGACTTGCTGTAGAAACAGCAGCGCTGATTCAGGGCGTCCCAGCAGCACGGTTCTGACCCGCGAACGAATGGGGTCATCCAACTCCTGATACATAGCCAGCAACTGCTCAGCCATTCGGCGATCACCGAATCTTCGCAGTACGTCCAATGAAGCCAGGCGAACCGACGGATCGGTCTCGCTTGCCAAGATTTCGAATACACTCTCAATGCTTGATTTGTCGCCCAGTTCTTCCAAGTTCTCTAACATTGCCAGCCGCAATTGTGAATCGGCGTTGGGGTCCGCGGAGACCGACAACGCGTGAGCTTGAGCGTCCTGACTGCCAAATCGCATGCAGACCCGCACCAACAGTGGGTCGTCATTCCCTTGCTTCCAAAGCGGGTCAAAAACGGCTGCCAGTTCCGCAGGAATCTCGCCGAGCCGTAGCGGTTGGCCTAACTGATCATTCTTGATCACGGCAATGTCCGCGAACGCGGCACCCAAGGGCAGTCCGGGCAATCTTTTTTGACCGACCAGTTTCAAACCCGCATCAAGTTCCGCAAGCATCACTTGGCGCTGCGATTCGAATGGAGCGGATTGAATCAATTTTGCGCAAGCGATCAAAGCGTCCTGCGAACCTTCGGCCGCATACCTCCGGATCAACCGACCCAGCAATATTTCTGTGCAGAACCGACTGTCCCAAGCATCTTTGCGCGAACATATCCAGGACATGCTGACGAGCCGAGGTACTGTGTCTTTCCAGCGCCCACCAGGCTAATAGAGGAACGTACCGATCGGCCAACCATTCATCGCGCTCACTGATCGCCCACACGATCCCCAACGCAAGTGTTGCTGGGAATCGCTGCGCCGAAGCCGCCAGTTGGCTGATAACCAAGGGGCTCTGGTCACTTCGCGCAAGCGTGAGGATGTGCTGTTCCCAGGCCGGTGGTATCGCTGCCGGCTGGCCGGGATCTCTGGACGGTCGATCCCCGATAAGCCGAATAGCCCAAGCCCGAATGACTTCATCTTGGCTGGTGAGCAAATGCATCGGCACGTCTCGTTCATAGGTGCCCATCGCCGCCAACGTCCATAACGCCTGACGGGCAAGATTAGCATTGTCCCCGCGTAACATCTCTTGCAAGTTCTCCGTCATGCTCTTGTCGCGTCGCTCAGCCAGGATTCGTCGCGCCCGCCGTACTCTCCATTCGTTGCGACTCGCTAGCCAATCGACGAGTTGAACACTGGTCAACTGATTGGGGTCGACGTGGGCAGCTGTGCTGGCTGCGTCATGGCGCAATCGATAGATTCGCCCGTTAGATCGGTCCCAGTTGGCGTCAGGATCTGGGTGGGCCGTCCGTTGATCATGCCAGTCGCAGAAATAGACCGCGCCATCCGGTCCCATCAAACTGTCGCTAGGAGCAAACCAATCGTCATTTGCCTGGACAAGCACGCCTCCCGTCGTACTGCGGAATGTGGCGCCATCTGCGTGAACATCATTTACACGTACAGCGTGACCCAACGTGTCGGCGGAAATGTACCGACCTCGATACGAAGCGGGAAAGCTATCCCCGTGATAAAAGAATCCGCCAACCGTTACATGTCCACCTTCAAACTTGTCGTGCGGAACATGAGGGAAATATCCGAACGCAAAACGGTTGTGCAACTCACCATGTTTTGCAAAAGCCTTTTCGTGGTACGAACCTTGGACCCCATGATGCATCAGATAGCCGCCATAATTGGTCGCATAAAACAGATTCCCTTGAGCATTAAAGTCCAAACCCCAGGAGTTGCCGCCACCTTCGCAAAAGAGTTCAAAACGGTCGGTGGTCGGATGGTACCGCCACACGCCCTGCTCAAATTCGACACCGCGAATCTTGGCTGTAATGTTCGTGCCTTGCGTACCGTATAACCAACCGTCGGGTCCCCAGGTCAGCGAGTTTGCCAGCGAACTACTGTCTTCCATTCCAAATCCTTCAAGTAGAACCTGCGGTTCGCCATCGGGAACATCGTCGCGGTTTTTGTCGGCATAAAACAACAGATAGGGCACTTGTAAAACAAACACACCGCCGTGTCCGAACGCGAACCCAGTTGACAGATTCAGGCCAGTGACAAAGTCTCTCGCTCGATCGCAGATACTATCCCCATCGACATCCAACAAAATCGTCAACCGATCTGCTCCGCGAGGACCATGGGGCGGTGGTTCTGGCACCCGGTCATACTTGGTCCGGGAATACCGGTTGACCGCCACCCGTTTCAGTCCCGCTGGATTCGGGTACTGCAGATACTGTAGAACCCAAAGTCGTCCACGATCATCGATATCGATTGCCACTGGCTGCCGAACAAGTGGTTCGGCCGCAACCAGGTCGACCGTAAAACCTTCCTTGACCGTCATGTTTGCGACAGCCTGATCGGCTGGATATCCCTGGCCGCGCGTCATACTGTGCGGCACTAAAACAGCGAGTAAGAGGATCGATGTGACGCAATGCGCCACGCGATAGCCAATTTGTCTTTTCACACCGCTATCCGCGCCAAAGGAGACAGATCTGATCGAACAATAGCCTACCCGCATCAATGCACAAAGCCAATTGTCTTGGGGTAGTTGCCAGGAAACTCATTCGTCCTGGAGCTTCATTGACAAAGTGCCGTCAAGCAAGCACATGCCATTTATCCATCCCGATGTCGGCATCCAGCTAACACAGATGAAACCGCTAGCGGGCAATCTGTGGTGTCCAGGCAAACCAGAACAAACACTCGATCAACTGAGCTACGCCGCCAGGGTCGGTGACATCTATTGATCCAGAAACTTGATTCTCTTTAGGGTGTTGCTAACTATGATGTAGGGTGGCGGTGACCCGCCATGCCAACGCTTGCATTTTGGAATCCCGTCAGCAAGCTTTTGCTAATCCATTCAATCGTTCGTGAAACTCACGGTCCGAGGAATTCGGGCGACGTTTCTAGGCCGAGCTGGCGGTGCATATGCTCAAGTAGTTTAGAGACAACGCGCCCAATAATTCAAACGCCTCATTTGGAGAACACGATGACCAATCATGCGACTGACTTTGTCAGAAGGTTGGTACTGTTGTGTTTGCTTGGAATCGGCCAGGTAACCTCGGGCGCCGAGGACTTGGCTGATGTCCTGCCTGCTGATGTATCAGACGTCGCGACTGAACAATTCACGCATCCTCTGGCGTGGACGGTCGACTACGCCGCATCACGGTCTGAATACATCCGAAGAAATGTTCGCGATTACACCTGCCGGCTGATCAAGCGCGAACGAATTGGCGATGAACTGCAGTCCTATCAATTTGCGAAACTGAAAGTTCGTAGCGAACAGCGGCGTGACGGCGAATTGATCAAACCAATGGCGGTCTTTATGCAATACCTGGCCCCGGCACGACTAAAGGATCGACGGGTCTTGTTTGTCGCCGGTGAAAACGATGGCCAAGTGCTGGTCCGAAAAGGTGGTAGCATGATGAAGCACCTAAAAATCAGTGTCGATCCATTCGGCAAGGCGGCCAAACGCGAAAGCAATTATCCCATCACGCATGTTGGATTCGACAAATTCGTTGAACGTCTGGTTGAAATCGCACAGGAAGATATTGAACGCGATCCAAAAGGCGAGAACACGCGAGTGTCATATTTCCGTAATGCCAAAGTGGGAAAACGAAAATGCACCCGCATTCATGTCGAGCATCCCGAACAAAAACAAGAGATGCAGTTTCACATGGCAACGCTGTTTGTCGATGACGAACTGAACGTACCGGTGCGACTAGTCACCTACGGATGGCCCGAAGTCGCCGGTGACAAGCCACCACTGAATGAAGAGTACACTTATGTCGATCTGAAACTGAACGTTGGCCTGACCGACGCGGATTTCAGCGAATCGAACTTGCTTGCTGGTCGCGACCCGAAGAAATGATCGCGAGGAATTCCATCCCTCTGATTAATCAGCCGCCAGCTTGGCGAAGGAATAGCGACCAGGCGGGCCGAGATGAGACCGGGTGAACCGGAAGATTCATTCGCCCGGTCGATAGAGGCGACGGTGGGATTCGAACCCACGAATAATGGATTTGCAATCCATCGCCTTAGCCACTTGGCCACGTCGCCTGAAGGCATAAATGCCGAGTCTGCGCAAGTTAGAGAACCGAGTCTGATCAGTCAAGATCGGTTGGCTTTTCGACTTTGGCAGGCTTGAGACAGTTATGACGGTAGTATCGTCCTGGACCACCATCACACTTAATCAGAGATCAAAACTTTTTTGCGGGTTCGCCGGGAGTCAGACCCCTGGGATTTTCTGCTAATAGCTTCCGATTTCCCGTCGTTTCACATCGCTTAGTAGGGAAATCAAGGCGTTCCGCAGTTCTCGTACCTTCAATGGCAGCGCCAATAGTTTCCGGGACGGCCCACGTCTGGCTCGTTCGATAATGTGTGCCTGCTTATTGTCAACCAGCAAAATCGTCGGAATATTGCTTGTATGTTCGTCGTTTGCAAATTGGTTGTAGGCTTCTAAAGCAAGATTTCCGAGTTCTGCTGCTCCGAAAATCACACAATCAGCTGGTCGATCTTCCACGGGCGTGAACCTGGCCAACGCGCGATTCGGATCGGCGATGACCAGCACGCGGTAACCACGGGATTTCAGTCGCTGGCGAACCGCATTTTGCAATCCGGCTTTTGATTCAACCAACATCACGATGTAGCCTTCACCTTCGTTGGTCGGATCTTCATCTTCTTCGTGGTGTTCGGCCAGTGGTGCGGAAAAATCAGGATTGCGCTGCGGCTGCCTTGTCTTGCCACCCTTGAGGCTCTCAATTGCCTTCTTGATCTCCGACTGCAGGGCAGCTGCTGACTGAATTCGTTTTTCCGGATTGAACTCCATTGCATCTTGAACGATCTGGTTGGCAATACCTGGCACGTCGGGCACTCGTTCGTGCAAGGGTACGATGTCCTGAAAACGCGTTACGTTCAGGCGCTTTAGACGATCCCGCGTCTCGGTCAGTGCCGGTGTACCAGCCAGCATGTGATACAGCATGTTCCCAGCAAAATAGACATCGCTGCGGGGATCATCTTTGCGAACGCCGGTACCCCGCTCCAAGGCCGCATAGTCGATCGCGCGGGCATTGGGACAATCAGCCACCTTTTCCGGGTTCTTGCGGTCCGTTAGAGCTGCCAAACCAAAGTCAACCAGCTTGGCTTTTCCTCCAGAGGAAACCAGCACGTTGGAAAGTTTAAGATCGCGATGGGCGATCCCCAACGTCGAGGCATGTGCCAACCCCGAGGCTATCTCCAGCATCAAACTCAACGCTAAATCGGCCGGCAGTTTTCCGCGGATGCGGACGAGTTCTCGAAGTGTTTGACCCTCAACAAACTCCATGACCAAAAAAGGATTTCTTGGATCGGGAACAACTTCTAGGATGCTAACAATGTTCGGATGTCGCAGCTTTAAGCCCATTCGGCCTTCCCGCAGGAACTGCTCTTGTTCGCGAACTTCATCGCGAAACCGCTTACGTAAAACCTTGACGGCGACAACCTTACCATCTTTCTCGGCTCGAAACACGCGTGCAAAGGTACCCGCCCCAATCATGTATAGAACCTTATAGTCGCCATAGTAGAATCCCTGCCGATCCCCTTTTAGGATCTTATCGGTCTGCAGCGTTGTGACAGCGCCGTGACGCTGCAGAACAGCAATCGTATCTTCTAGCGTATGGTCGCCGATTCCCAGATCGCTGAGGGCCTGGTCGATCAACCGCCGATCGGCCAGGCGCAAATCGACAACCCGCTGTGCGAACTCTTGGGAAGATATCGGGTTCATTCGATCGGGGGAGAATTTGGAGCGTGACACCGTCTCACGGCGACTAGATGCACAGCATCGTCGCGAGCTACGCTTTATTCTACACAAAAAATCGGATATTGGAGCGACTCGCAGACCCGTCGTCGTCGCTCAAAACGCTAGGCAATGTCCCAAAAATCGCAGTTTCCGGAACAGGGGATCGTGCCTAGTCGATCAGTTGCTCCAGAGCATTTAGGGCTGCACGCGCCTGCGCAATGCCTCCCATCTCGATGACGATTTGCTTGACGTTCAAGAGGGCCTCGAACGAAACATCCGTGCTGGACACTTGACCGTCAGCCCGTTTCGTCTGCGACGAGGCACTACCTTTGGGACGACCCGGTTTGCCAATCTTCTTTTTCTTTTTCGACGTTGATAGGATCGTACTAACAAACTGCGCTGAAACTTCGATCCCTTGCTTTCCCAAAGCTTCCGCGATCTTCGCTGGCTTGTGACTCGGATTCGCCTGCTTGTAGTCGCGGATCGCCTGAGACTTATTAACTTTGGGATTCCCCGACGAGCCACTCCGTCTTCGTTTTGCCATGGCGCAATACCCTCCATCCAAATTGGTCTACTTCACGCTGCGCTAGAATGTTCATGAACTTATAGCTTTCATTATAGCTGTCAATGCAATGTCCCGTTTATGATGTTTCAGACTCCCAGCGATGCCAAAACATGGCTGGTGAAAAACTCAACCACTAGCGACGGGCATCCGAGCATTGCGGATCCTCGCTTCAGTTAAGCAGGGCTACATCCGTGGAACGACGTCCACGCCAAGCAAATTAAGGCCTGTCTGTAGTACGCGCCCCGTCAGCGACACCAACGCCAGTCTGGTCGTTTGGATCTCTGGTGACTCGGCTCGCAAAACATGGCAGTTGTCATTGAATTTAGAATACGTTTTTGCCGTATCCAAGAGATAATCTACCAACTGATTTGGCGCGTAATCCTTATGCACGGCTACTAATGCTTCTTCAAACTTGATCAGCATCAAAGCCAAATTTCTCTCGGCTTCGTGAGTTAGTTCGATGCCATGCGTTTGCACCATGGCGACGATATCCGATTCGCACTTCTCAGCTCGTTCCAGGATTTTTTGAGTTCGCGCGTAGGAATACTGGACGTAAGTGGATGTGTTGCCATCCAAAGCAACCATCTTTTCCAAGCTAAATCGATAATCACTTGTACGGTGATGACTGAGATCAGCGAATTTGATCGCGCCAATGCCCACAGCTTCAGCCACCATCTCTTGCTCCGATTCGTCCATCGGTGGTTCAAAATTGGCCAGTCGCTCTGGATCGCAAACCACTTCCCTAGCGCGGCCAACCGCATCATCCAGCAAACTCTCTAGTCCGATCAGCGTGCCACTGCGCGTTTTCATGGGGCGTCCATCGTCGCCCAAGACGGTTCCGAAGTTGACATGCACCAATTTGACATCTTCAAGGCCAAAGTGATGTGCGAGCGCAAACAGTTTTTCAAAATGTTCGCTTTGACGTGTATCTACGACATACAGGATTTCGGCGGGGTCGAATTCACTGAGACGATACTGCAATGTGGCCAAGTCTGTGGTCGCATACAAATAGGCGCCATCCTGCTTGCGAACAATCATCGGCGCATCGAATTCGGGCAGAAAGACACAGATCGCACCGTCGCTCTCCGTCGCCAATCCCTGCTGCTCCAGCTTCGCCACAACATCACCCAACATCGGATGGTAGAAACTTTCGCCTAGCGTATGGTCAAAGTGCACATCCAATCGCCTATAGATACGATCGATTTCATCCTCACAGTACGGCAAAAACTTTTTCCACAACGCCAAATTCTCGGGATCACCACCGTGCAACTTCGCGGTTTCTTCTAAAACAGCAGTGTCGATATCTGGATGCGTCTTGGCATGGCGACTGATTTCCGGATCTTGGTCAACCGCGTCGATTTTGGCCCGTGTCGATTGCAGGCTTGCTTGCGCAGTCGCCAGTCGCCGCTGAGCAGCAGAAACGGCTTTCTTTGCGTTTTTCTGTTCCTTGCTATTCGCTTGCTCGGTGAGCTGTCGGGCGGCTTGTTCGGCTTGCTGCAGTGCTGCGGTCGCTTGCGCGATGGAATCGTGGCGTGAATCAAGTGACTTGATCGCTTTTTGGTATTCAACTAGCTGGTTAACTAGCCGATACAACTTACTTAGTTCACCAACGGGATCCGCTTCAACGATCTTGGCATCACCGAAATGCTTGTAGCCATAAATGATGATGCCAAATTGAGTTCCCCAATCACCAAGGTGATTGTCCGTGACGACTCGATAACCCAAGTAGCGAAGTATTCGTGCCAACGAGTCTCCGATTACAGTACTGCGGATATGCCCAACATGCATTGGCTTCGCGACATTCGGTGACGAGAAATCAATCACGATTGATTTCTCGGCCGTCACTTGCGCGACCGAGCAAAGTTGATCACCCAACATCTTTTGCAACGAATCTGCCAGGAATCGATCTTTCAATTTTAAATTGATAAAGCCTGGGCCGGCGATCTCTGGTGATTCACACACATCGTCTATTTCGATCTCGCCAATCAACTCCGTCGCCACGTCACGTGGATTCTTACCGACGACTTTGGACAACGGCATCGCGAAGTTCGCTTGATAGTCACCGTGCATCGGGTCGGTAGTCGCGCGAACCATCGAAGCGTACTTCAGCGGATCGTCCACAAGCCCAGCAATGGCTTTGGCAAAACGCTGCTGTAACAAATTGGGAAGATGCATGATGCGGATTTCATCCTAGAACGGACGATTTTGAAAACCATCGGCACTTAAGAGGGACAGGCTGTCAGCGGCAATGCCCTAGGATTCTACGTGTTCGATTCCCAGCTCGGATAACGCAATGTTTGTGCCGTCGGCCCACAACGATTCCAAGTCGTAGTATTCACGGGTCTCGTCGTCAAACAAATGGATCACAACGCTGCCGTAGTCGAGTACGATCCAGCGACTTTCTTGATAGCCTTCGATTCCAAGCCGACGATCCCCCAACTCCTTTTCCAAAACATCATCAATCTGTTCGCTGATCGCATGCAACTGGCGGCGACTGGTTCCCGTCGCCAACACAAAGAAGTCAAATTCAGCCGATTGGGCGCAGACGTCGATCACCGCAACATCCTTGCCCTTATTGTCGATTGCAACCTGGGCCGCCGCAGCAGCAAGTTTTCGACCATATTGAACGCCGTGAGGCCGTATGGAACGGGATGGGGCGACCATTGGATCAGCCGGCGGGCTGTCAGGGTGAGAAGTCATCGAGGGCACAGGTTTCTTGCCTTGTTGGGATCGACTCAGTTGGGATTCCGAGTCGTTCTGGGAGTCAAATTCAGGGTCGCTGGATGGAGACATAAGGATCAAGTCTAGTGAATTTGCACGATCTGTCACGGAGTCCCTTTTCGCTTCGGTCGAAACTGAGCAGGCGAGAGAGTGTCTTCCGGGCATCTGGGACCGCAGTGAACTTACTTATTGGCCGTGGGAACGATAAAAAACCGCTGCTTGGATCGTCGCCCAGGCCAGGGTACCACGTTCACGTGATCTGACGACAGGCAACCAAGTCCCGTGGTGCAACCTGCAGCGACCTGTCCAATGGTCCGCTCCTGTAGACCCACAGACATTGCAGCTGAGGCCCAATGAAAGCCCGATCCACGACCCGCCATGACGGAAATCAAAGAGTTCGGGTTCACCTGATTGGGCTCACCAAGTCGGGTTCAGATCACAAACAAACCATCTCCCCGTTTCTGGACGGCCACTACTTTTTCGGCTTAGGCCGCTTGCGTTTGTTTGGTGGCACCGACGGTTCGGTTGGCTTGGCCACCTGACTGCGGATCCTGTCTGCCAACGACTGAGATTTTTCTTCCTTCGGCGGGTCGGTACTTCCTTCCGCCAAAGCTAGATCAAAGTGTTTGTCTTTGGGCAAGGTCTTTTTCACCAGAACCCGCTCACAAATCCCCCACAAGCTGCTGGTGATGAAATAGATGCACAGCCCGGCGGGAACCCGAAAGAAGAACAGCCCCATCATCAGTGTCATGATATTCATCATCTTCTGAGTCATGCGAGTCTGATCATCTGTGGCGGGAGGCATGAACATCTTTTGCTGCGCCAAGAACAGTACGACCACGATCACGGGCAAAATATTGAAGTAGGGACCTAACCAACCCGTGCCGCGTCCAGACAAATATTCCCACAACCAATCGCCCCAATAACGAAGCATATCGGGCGCTGCCAGATTGGATGCCCAATCAGTGCTTTTCGACAATGCTGCCTGCCGCAGTTCGATATCAACTGACAACGCCCGATACAGACCAATGAAGATTGGGAACTGTAGAAACATCGGCAAACAACCAGCCAACGGATTGAACCCGACTCGCTGCTGAAGCTCACGCTGGGCCTTCAGCTTGCCTTCCATGTCGTCCTTGTACTTTTCGGTGATCTTCTTCATCTCCGGCGCAAGCTCTTGCATCTTTTGCGCGTTGACCGCTGCCTTGCGGCTGAGTGGGAACATCATGGCGCGAACGATCAAGGTCAACAAAATGATCGCCACGGCATAGTTTCCGACTCCGGAAAGTGAGTGCAGCAAGGCTGCCAAAATTCGCGCAAACGCTGCAAACCATCCGTAATAGATGCATTGCCCGAGGCCATAAAAGTCGAGCAATTCCGGCTGCTTTGGTCCAGCAAAGAGCTGCAAGTCCTGCTGCAAAGACCCACCCGGTGGCACAGTTTCGATCACGCTATCAACAAAAAACGTCGTGTTGACAGCACGTTCTTGTGCCGCTCGATGTCCGCGGGAATAGGCCGCAAGCGACGCCGCAGCGCGTCGAAACCGGGTCATCGACGTCGCCGCGCTCTGCGGCGGCACATAGGCAACCGTGAAGTACTGTGCATCGACACCGATGTACTTTAGATTTCGTGCCTCTGCGCTGCCGTCGGGCGCAAAGATGGTTTGACTCGGATCGGCCTGTTCCTCTTTCGATCCTTTCAACAGGTCAAACCCGCTGATCAATTGATGGCCGTCAGCAGCAGTATTTGTAGACCACATCTCGTGCGGCCGCACCGGAGAAGAAATTCGGGACTGATCTTGTTGCTGTACCACCATCCCTCAAGCGTGATACCGTTGGCACCTTCCAAGCGATAAGCCAAATCTTGTGGTTGATCGGCAATATTTTCCACCCCGACTGACATTTCGATGACGTAAGAACCAGGCGACAACGAATAGGAACGATTAAAGCGAATCGGCTTGCCGCCGACCGCCTTCATTTCCGCCAGCCGACAGCTCAAGATCAAATTCGGCGATTGGATGTCAGCTTTCTGCTCGATAGTCGCGTTCCAAATCAAGTCGGCTGGATCGGCGAGTCCCTTGATCGATTGTTCGTTCGTCAAGATCGACTTGCGATTGATTTGGCTGAGCGTCAGCAAACAGGAGAGTCGAGTCTCGTTTCCAACGATCTGATCGACACCACCATCTTTGGCGAGTCGAACGAGATCCAGCGGATGTTCTGTTAAGGTTCGCCTGCAAGACCGTCGTCTCGGCTGTTCCGGCTCTGCATCACTTCGACCGAGACCGATTCACCAGGTTTCGTCTTCTCAAGCGCCGTTACGATCTGCTCGCGTTCGGCCACTGGACTGCCGGCGACCGACGATGATCACGTCACCAACCTTGATGCCTGCGATTGCCGCCGGGGTTCCGGGACCGACAACATTCACCAACACACCGTCAACGTCCGGCGCAGCCTGTCCGGAAAAATAACCCAAGTATCCGCTGAACACATCAACACGACGGTACTTGAACTCACCAGCCTTGTTCCGCTCCGTCAGTTCAATCCGCTCAATTCCCCCACCGCGACTGTTCAGAGTGACCAACATTTGGAAACCGGACGCGGGATCCATGGAACCGAGCGTCAACCACTCAGGCTGGTCGGGTCGCTCCGTGAGGCGGTTTCTGTTTCTTGCTCTTCACGACCATCAGTGACGATCTCGACGACTGGCTCGGCAGATGCTTCTTCAAGCAACTCGACCGCGGCGTTACCTTGCGGTTCGGCGACAGGTGGCGCAAACATGATGCGCAACCAGGCATAACAAAAAAAGAATGCCGTCGAAGCAACGATGAACGTAAGCAGACGACGTTCCACGATTGATCCAAAAAGAAGGGGGAGCAGACCGGCATGTGGCGGAAAAGCGGCACGTGCGCTGGCGACCCGAGTCAGGATGGTCGCTGGGCATGGTTACTAGGCCATGGCCCTTCCGCTAATGGCAGTATTCTGCCGCCCGATCGCATTCTTGGGAAGGTGAACCGCGGAAAAGCATCTGGCGGGCATTGAATTACACCACCAGATCTGAGCATCGCGCCCTGATGTCAGGGTTTTTCGGCAACTTCCAGCTTGGGAATCACACCCATGTAGGCCATCAAATCGCTGATCTCCTGCAGGGACAGATCGTCCAGCAGACCGCTCGGCATGATGCTGCTGCTGCTGGGCAGAATCTGATCGATCTCTTTTTCGTCGATGGTCACGACTTCGTTATTGGCATCTCGCAAATCAATCGATCCATCGCCGTTCTGGGCGACCATGCCGGTCAATACCCGTCCGTCGACCGTCAGCACCTTCTTGCTGGCGTACTGGTCGATGACAACGTGCGCCGGATACAGGATCGATTCCAGGATTTCTCGCTTGCTATAACGGCGTCCGATGCCGGTCAATGTTGGGCCGATCGCAGCACCATGATCGTTGTACTTGTGGCAACTAGCACAGCTTGCCGCCGCATATACCTCACGACCGATCGACGGATCACCGAACTTGCCATCCTCGCTATCCAGAAATTGGACCAGCTGATCAAAGTCCCAGCGGGACTCTTCGACGTTCGGTAATTCGGCCGGTTCGCGATCAGGGTAAGTCTTGGCATACCACTTTTGCCAGGGACGCATTGATGAAGATGATTCTTCGGGTCGCTGCATACCGGTCCAATGCTCCAACAACTAATTCAACATTTTCGAAGCTATTGCCACTCTCATCGGCACGCAAGCCCAACAGAACCAATTGGCGAATCGCCATTGGATCGTCTGTCGCCACGCGAACCGACCTAAGTGCCTTGACGATGTCATCAGCCGATTGGTCATCCAAAACGCTCAAGCTGCGTACCAGGTAGTCCCAATTTTCGCCGTCGGGGTTTTGCGCAAGGGCCATTGCGATGATGGCTCGTCGTTCCGGTTCGCTGCGCCATAGGCTGCGCAGATAGTCGCCTGATTCGTCATCCGACGCCGTCGCCAACATCGCAATCACGCCTGTGCGCAAGTCGTCGCTCCACGTCACCGGGGTTGCGGCGTGCGACAAGTTGTTGATCCAAGTCACGCAGGATTTTGGCGGTCGCATCGTCAATCGGCCGCGGCAATCGGTAGATCGCGGCCAAAGCTGCGTTGCGCCATGTCGCGCCCTGCTCCAGGATCGCCTTGACGTCTTCCTCCGAAAGTGACTTGGCAAAGTCGCGAGTCACATTCATCAGATAGATGGACAGCGCACCGTTGCTGGTCGAATTCGCCATGTTCTCGTAATACTTTAGGATCTCAAATCGCTGCTCCGCAGTCCAATCATGTGAAATGAACTGCAGGCAAATGGCGACCAAGGTTTGATCGACTTCCGTTTGATCGCCGGTGATGAAATCCAAGGCTCGCTCGGCGACAGAGTCGGCTTGCAAATATGCAGCCAAGCGAATCAGTTCATGATTCATGCGATTGTCACCAGCCGGAAACTCCTCGGCGATTTGATCTGCGCAGGGCCACGACTTTCTCAGGAGCAATCTTGCCGCGGTGCAAGGCAACCTGGCAGACCCGTAAGCGTGTCGACGAAATCGGCATCGCTCAGGAACTCCGTCATCAATTTGCTGGCCCGCTCCAACACCTGTAGACAAGTCTTCTCAGTGGGATCAGCATTGACGATCGCCAACAGCCCGTTGACGCTGATCCGTGGATCAGAACTGGTCAAAACTTCGTCACGCCAGTTCTCGATCGGCATTCGTTCCAGGACTCGGCGGGCAACGAATGCGAGTGTTCGATCTTCATCGGCCAACAAAGGCATCACCGAATCGGCTGACACCGGAAACTTTCCGCTCCGCAGAATCGCTTCACAAGCAGCGCGACGGACACGTGCATCGCTGTCTGCTAACAACCTGGTTAGATGTTTCGCAGTCTCGTCGCTGGAGTGGATTCCCATCATCGATGCGGCGCGGGCTCGAACAGCCTCGCTTTGCGCCTCGCTAAGCTCCACCAAGAGTTCATCACTGGGAACCGGGCCAAACAACTGCATCAAATCCATCGCGCGGGTTCGATAGTGCGCGGGGTTGTCGTCGCTATAGGCGACACCAGCGACCAGTTGCCCCCATTGATCACCAAGCTCATTTTTGATCGACGCGACCTCTTGTCGCGCCCATGCCGATTCGATCTGAGGTTGTCGAATCGCGGCGGCGATTCCTGTTCCGATGTTCTTCATGCGATCCGGTACTTCACCTTTGTAGATCACACGGTAAACGCCGCCCGCAGTTCCACGACCGCCGGTGCAAAAATACATCGCTCCGTCAGGACCGACATCCAGGTCAGTGACGTTAAGCGGTTGTCCTTTCAAGAAGACTTCGCTATCGGCGATGAAGCCCGAACCACGCGATTTCAGTCGCACATTCAAGATTCGACCTTCCGACCAATCGGCCAAAAACAAAGAGTTTTGGTATCGGACCGGATACATGTAGTGTTCGTAACAGGTCGCCCCCGTTGGACTTCCCCGTCCCGTGTCTAACAGGTTTGGAAGTCGATCGATGTAGTATTCCGGCCATTTGGCCCAACCCGTTCGCCAACCGAATTCGCCTCCTTCGGCAACGTCAAACAGTGCCGTTGGTCGATACCATGCGGTATCAATGTCAGCTTCCATATCGGCGTCGTGGACGAACATCGAACCGGACGGATGAAAAACGAGGTCATAGGCGTTTCGGAATCCTCCGGCGACTCGTTCCACAATCGAACCATCGGCGTCAGTACGAATCACGGTACCGCCAGGTGCCTTCACACCCAAACCGTGTCCCCCTGGATCTTCATAACGAGGCAACAGGTCGCCTTCGTAGACATCGACCAGCGTCTGTCCGTTACCCGTCTTGCCAATCGCTTGCACATGGCTGCCAACCGCGACGTAAATCATTCCATCGGGGCCTAAGCGGATGCCATGCGGGCCGTGTTCACCACCGTTCCCTTTGAATTTGACGATTGCTTTGACTTCTTCCAGGGTCCCATTGCGATCTTTGTCGGTCAGCTTGTAAAGCGCTACACCCTCAGGTCCGTCCCCTGTTACGTAAACGTCACCATTGAAGGCCAAGATTCCCTGACAAGACGTGACTTGATCACAGTACGTTTGCACCTGCTCTGGCACACCGTCCTTGTCTTTGTCAAAGACCAACAACAACGGACCACCTTCTTGCGAGACAATGATATGACCGAACTCATTGAAGGTCATCGCAATGACCGATCCGACTTGATCACCGCTCAAGACTCGTTGAACGCCAAAGCCTTTTTGGATTTGAAACCGCTCTTTCTGATCGACCTGTTTTTCCGCGACGACGTTTTCGTCTTGATCCCAGGGAACTGTGTCTCCCAGCACTCCAAACGAAGTGGGCGCTCCCCAAAGCCGGTCATTGAAAACAACGGTTTCCCACATCGGACTCTTTTCGGTGCTTGCCCGCCAAGACGGTCCAGTGCTGAATGTGTACCACTTTTGACTGTCCAGTGGGCGGATCGATACACGTGCCGCCAAAGCCGATGTATCACCATGTGTGTTGGCAACGCGAACGGCGACTACGTTGCGACCGATCTCCAGGTGTCCACTGATGTTGTACTCCTGCATTTCGCGTGATGACTTGCCACCGCCAATTCGATGACCGTTGACATAGAGGTCGTATTCATCGTCGGCGGTGATCTCGATCCGCCCTTCGGATTCGACCTTCATATTGAGTGGCTTGCGGAAATAGCAAACCTCGCCCGCCGGAACCGGCTGGTCCAATGAGCTACCCCCAGCCCATATCCACTGGGCCTCTTCAGCGGTCGCCAAATGGGGATCTAGCGAACTGGGGTTCAGCATAAACACTGAAACTGCGAGCAATATCCATGATCGCTGAAACAAACGATGGAAGCCTTCCATGGCAAATCTACGACTATTTTGAGGGAAATGGCTGGGTCAGAAACCGCTCGCAAGCGTACGCCGATCGCCGGTTTCGTGGCAATAGGAATCCGTGTTTAGGCCAAACCCCCAAACCCCCGCTGGCGAAGCCGTTTACCGCCTCTTACAAAGAAGGGATCCGCTGGTGTTCGTTTGTGAACGCAATTTGCCAGCATTCGATTAAGTCCAGCAAGCGATTGATTTTTTTCGGGAGTAGATCAGATGAGATGGAAGGGCCGACGTCAAAGCGACAACGTACAGGATCGCCGAGGCGTCCGTGGCGGTGCCGTGGTGGGGGGAGGAATTGGGATGTTGATCATCGCGATGATCGTCATGCTGCTGGGTGGCGATCCACGTCAGATCATGCAGCAACAACAGCAGGGGCAAGTTCAGGCTGGTGGTGGTCAAGCCGATCCCGGCAAACTCTCGCAACAAGACATTGAACGGGGTGAATTTGTTAGCACCGTATTGGCCGATTCGGAAGACGTCTGGAACAAACTGTTCAAACAAAGCGGACAGGTATACGAAGAACCGCAATTGACTCTGTTTACCAAGCAAGTTCAATCTGGATGCGGAATCGCCAGTGCTGCCGCTGGCCCCTTCTATTGCCCGGCCGACCGTAAGGTCTACTTGGATACAGCCTTCTTTGACCAATTGGCCAGGCAATTGGGTGCTCCCGGCGACTTTGCGCAAGCCTATGTAGTCGCACATGAAGTCGGACATCACGTCCAAAACCTGTTGGGCAAAACCGGCGAGTTGGACCAATTGCGTGGCCGCGTTCCACAAGCTGAGTTCAACAAGTATTCAGTAATGCTTGAACTACAAGCGGACTTCTACGCCGGAGTTATGTTTCATCATGCGCAGCGACAGAAGAACATCATCGAACCCGGCGATATTGAAGAGGGTCTAAGAGCGGCAGCCGCCATCGGCGACGACACATTGCAAAAGCGAAGCGCCGGATTTGCGCGTCAAGAAACCTTTACTCACGGAACAAGCCAGCAGCGTGTCAAGTGGTTCATGAAGGGACTAGAGACGGGTGATCCGGCCCAAGGGGACACATTTAATTCTCCGCAATTGTAAACATTGCGAGTCCCGCGTTCCTACCTAACGTCGCATGACACTCACACAGGTCGCATGCCGCCGCGCAATGCGCCGGCGGCGGTTGCGCCGTAGCTGGCAGCAAACCGCGGATCAATCGGCCGACTATTGGGTACCGACAACCAGATTCGCCACAACAATCGCCGTCGATCCAGATCCTCGTGATCAACAAATTCGCTGCGGCGATGCATGGTAACCCAGTTGTTTAGCAACAGAATATCACCAGGTTGTTGCCTGAAGCCAACGTGCAGCTTTGGATCTTCAGCAAGTTCCTCCAAAAAGTCCAAGGCTTCTCGTTGTGCATCGCTCATCGGTTCAGCACCATCGGTCGAATAGGCCCGTTCGATCAGCACTCGCAGCAAACTAGCGGCAAAGTGACCTTCGCAGAATGAAAAGATCGGTTGTTCGTAGAATGGCAACTGATTCCCTAAGTCAACGTTGTGCCGTTGGTAGCGATAGGGCTGCATTAATTGTTGAAGCAAATCTGGCCGGCGAGCAAGCATTTCGTTGTACAGGGATGCGGAACTTACGACGTAATTCTCACCGCCCTCCCTGGCCTGCCTGACGCACAGAAACGCGATCACATCACAGCGATCGGTGTGATAGCTCAACCGCTTTGCCGAACTTGGCCCGCGCGCTTGGGGATTTGAATCGCCTAATCTTTCATCACGAACGGGAAAAACCAATTTCCCATCCATGCTTTGCGACAGCCGGGTACCGATATGCGACGTCAGTCCGGCCAACAATCTGGCTGCTTGATCTTCATCGAATCGCTCCATTGGCAAGCCACGGATCATTGCGATCCCGCTACCGGATTCCAACGATTCTTGCTTTTCAAGCAGCATATTCGAAAGGGTTGGCAATGCGAAAGCCTGTGAATTCAGCTGATCGATTGGGTAATCAACCGTTTCCATGAGCGCTCGATCCAATTCATCAATCGATCGATCGTCTAGAACAGTCAGCCAATCCGTTCGCTGAAACAGCTCGGCGCCCCTCCAGGCAGCTTGAGAGTCAATCGGCTGAAACATTGTCTCGTACCTGATCCAAAATCATTGCGACCGCAGCACTGGTCAATTGCAAGCTCATACTGGCCATCCGCTGTTCATCCTTGGCTGCTTGCGCTGGGGAAAGCGGGACGTGGACGAAAAGACTTTTCGTTTTCAGACCAAACGATTTCGAATAATGCTGACTCAAAAACATCGCTGCATTACACAGATACGTTCCGGCATGGTGCGATAGCTCGCTTGGAATTCCAGCTTCGATCAAAAGTCGTGCACACTCCGACAGCGGCAACGGACTTCGATACGCTTCCGGGGCGTCAGGAATCAATGGCGTTCCATTGCTCCTGACATTCAGCCCCACTGCCTCCAACTTGATCAACGTCGAACCAGGCGACTGACCCAAGTGGATCGCCAAATCAAAGTCTTCTTGCAAATCCTTGCGCAAACTGTCACTCATTCGCGTCAATTCGACCGGATACCGTCTGGTTACAATGTCAACTGGTCCGTCATACCAACGCGTCAATTCAACCAGTGTTTGCCAACTGGAGTTCTCACTCCAGCGATCGTAGGGTTCAAACGCGGTCAGCAACGCACGAGTCACAGTCAAACCTATTTTTCTGCGGTCACAATTTTGTCTGGTACTGGATCGCCCTCTTTGATGAACTTCATCGAGATCGAGTTGACGCAATGTCTGGTATTCTTCTTGGTTAGTCGTTCGCCCAAAAAGACGTGACCTAGATGTCCTTTACAGTTGGCACAAACGATTTCCGTGCGGCTTCCGTCAGCGTCAGCCCGCCGCAACACGGCACCTTCGATTTCGTCGTCGAAGCTTGGCCAACCACAGTGGCTGTCGAATTTATCGGTTGCGTGAAAGAGTTTTGCGTTGCACTGACGACAGATGTAGGTCCCTGGATCCCGGGTCATCGTGTATCCGCCAGGTCCTGGTGGTTCGGTCCCTTGATGCAGGATCACATAGGCTTCTTGATCGTTCAGTTTGTTGTAGCTGCCGACCACCGACGGCTGCTTATTCCGGTCGTTCATTACTTTCTTTCCATTGGGTTCTGCAGGTCCAAAATGGTGAATCGAATTGTGAATCACACGGCGAAACTCAGTTCCTTCCCGATTTTTTAGTCGGCAAACAACTTCCATACACCAGGTCGGTTTCAGTTCGGGGATCGAAATCAGTACTGTTTTCTGGTCATCGCTCAGCTTAGCCGACTCGACTTGTAATTGTCGCTCGTTGTAATGATCCGATCCGTATTCTGCTGTTCGCTTGAGATCCCAAACCTTGATCGAGTAACGATCTAGTTCACTCGCAGATTCAGCATCAATCGGATCAGAAAACGTAATCCTTAGCTTGTCCTTTGTTACTCTTAGATCGACTGGCATGTTAACCGGGGCACCTTTGTACCGAACGCGAAACAGCCCCCCCTCCTGTTGATTGCGACTGCTGGCCCAGGCAAACATCCCACCGACGTACATCTGACCATCCAATGGTGAAAAACGCGCGCGGACCATACCGGATGGCAAATCAGGAATGGGTAACTGACACATGCCACCTTGCGCCTGCGTACCACCTTCAGGCGTTTTGACATGCTCGTGTGGGACGACGTAGATACGGCCATATCCGTATGACAGGTTCAAAAGCTTTCCGCAAAGCGGTCCCCACTTGTCGGTTTTGGCCCACAATAATTCTGCTGGCGACCGATCGAATGAATTAGTGATCCAGCAAAGCGGCTGTTCCATCAAATCATCCGAGGAATCTTCGACGTCGTGGTATCCCATCATATTCCCATAAAAACCACCCGGACGAACCCAGTTGATTCGATTCTTTGGATTCCAGTGTCCCTCTTGGTCCGTAACGATATAGGTTCCGTCCGGATTCAGACAAACACCGTTAGCGGCCCGAAAACCGTTGGCCAAAATTTCCGTATACTCGCCGTCTTTCGATATCCGCAGCAGTGTGCCGTGATGCGGCACCACCGCCGTCTTGGCATGCCTGGCACTTTTGGCGTAATAAAAATTGCCGTCGTCGTCGCACTGCAATCCCATCGCGAATTCGTGAAAGTGTTCCGTCACCTGATGATCGCTGTTGAAGCAACGATAGTCGTCCATTTCACCGTCGCCGTTTAGATCACCCAACGATACTAGCTGATCGCGACAAGTCACCATCAGCCGATCGCCCTGAACCAAGATTCCAAGCGGCTGGAACAGGCCCGTTGCAATTCGCTGCCAAATCGTCGCGCCATCTGTGTTTCCAATGGTATCGAGCCCATCGACACGCCAGACGTCTCCGTCCCAAGTACATACGGCCATCGATCGACCGTCAGGATAGAAATCGAGCCCCGTTATGCGCAACCGTGCCAACCATGGATTGTTCTCGGGTCGCACCAATTCATCGACAACCCAAGCGTCGGATTCAAACCACTGGCGTACTGGCACTCTGATCGGCGTAGCAAACTGTGCCGGTCCACCCGTGATCAAGTTCGACAAATCGTTTTCCATCCGCTGCAATCGTTTGTCTATCGTCGCCTGGACATCAGCATTGATGTTGCCCGTACTAAACAATAGTTGGCCCTGTTGTTGCTTGGCACCTTTCGGAAACCGAGCGATCAACCGGCCGTCTTCGAATCGGAACGAAACGGATCCGCCAAAACCAATCGCTGTTGCAGTGGTTGTTTGTTCGCCATCTACCAATCGCACCAGACCGCCAGATTCTTCCATTCTCGCCTCTTCCGAACCGGTGACCACGACCGTATCCAAGCCTTGCTGCCTCGGTGCTAAGTTCAGGGTTCTAACGAACACTGGTGTCGCATTGTCGAGCAGTACGCTGTATCGTTCCAAAATCTCTGTGCTGCCTATCCGGTAGCGAAAGATGACTTGATCCTCGTACCGGTAATTCCCCAGGTACTTGCCCCATTCGGAGGGCAGAGGTCCGTACTTTCGACCATCGCGACCAACGACGCGCGAGTCATCGTCAAAACTTCCAGTGGCGGGGTTGGCCCAGCCTGGTCCGGTAGGATTTGCTGCGTGAATCTGACCGATCGCTCGGGGATGTACTCCGTGGCCGCCGTCGAAATGAATGCAGCGCCAATCGATAAACTTGTCGGTCCAAGCGGCCGCCATGCGAAGCGTATCATGTTCGAATGCCATCCAGGCCTTCCCTTGCGCGGTGCCGCCGGGCCCTTCATCCAATCGCGAAATGATCACTTTTTGGGCAATGTTGTCGGCGCCGCCAAATTCAAGCGACATGGTCATGGTTGGACCGTAGTCCATGGTTGACCAAGGCGTGATTTCTATGGGTTCCGGGCCCCGTGTATCCCCCTTAGGAAGGCTTGCTAGATAGGTCTCGGAGACGATCGAATATTGATCTGGATTCTGCTTGCGGAGGAAGTGCTCGCGCAAAAAGTGAATCACATCGTATTTCTGGCTGGGCACCATCCAGGTTTGCGGCAACATCAATCCCGCACCATGAGTCAATGTCTGGTACATCGAGAAGGGATCATTGCCGTACTTGAACTTTCCCGTTGCAAATCGCAGCGACGTTGGCAATGTGCCAGGCTTTTCAATTGTGCCATGGCAATTGACACACAAGCGGTTGTAAATGGATTTCCCGCGTGCAAACGAATCTTCATTCCAGTCAGTGATCATGCCACGATGATCGACATTGGATTCGTATTCCGGAATTCTAAGCCGTAGCGATTCCGCCGATGGTTTCAGTTGCGCAGCAACTTCGATACCGCCTTCGCGAATTGCGATCAGGTAGGCAGTTAGGTCCAAGAAATCTTGGCGGCGTCTTAGCGAGTTGACCTGGCCGGACGGCATGATCGATACCTCCGACGGTTGCTCGATTTCGATATCCTGTAGCGCGATGGAAATTCTATCGGTTGCGATTGCACCGGTCCGAATCGTAACTGCGTCGGTGTCACGAGCTACCTGAATGCCCGTGACCGTGCGGCCGTCAGTCGTGACAATCACCAGGCTCTGATACTTTTTGCTGACTGCTTTGCTTGGCCGCAGGACGGAGTCAACCAAGTGCGCTTCATCGACAGGCGTTTTCAATTCCGCGAGATCGGGTCCAAATGACGCCCTGTCCTGATCTTGGGAATGGCATTTGGCACAACCGAGACTTGGCGAGTGAAACAGAAATGCACCGCGTGAAGCATCACCTTGCGATCGAGCGTCGGCGGCAAGATCGGTGACCGATTCGCCAAGCAGTTGCTGTTCCAGTGACAATTGTTGCGCTAGCAACCTTGATGATTGATGATTCAAGACCGATGGACTCGCGCACAAGAACATGCAGACGCCAAATCGCAATAACCGATAGCTGCCAATACTGCTCATATCTTTCCTGAGTCCGCAAATTCGAAATTTAGAAAATGCAGTATAGACGAGGTCAATCATGTGTGGATCGTCGTCACGACGAACCAGGAAATTGGCGAGCAGGTGTGCAGCAAAGGACCAGCCACCGCCCAAAACCGGCCTTGAAAGCGTTTGAACATTGGCCCAATCGATCCTGGTCGGACTTTCCGCAGCCGCTTTTCATACGCTTTCATCCCGTCACTTCTGGCTGGCGGATCTGTGTCCCACTCAGTAGATCGAGCGGTAGACTAGCCAATGGCGCCCGGCCCATTGCACAAAGCTTAGCGCGTGGCTCACGCCATCATTCGTAGATCGGGAAGAACGTGTTGAAGGCGGCTTCGCAAAAGTCACCGGGATCGTTGAATCGGCGGTTGCGATTCAAATCGCTAATCGAGACCATTTCTTCTTCACTTAGCGCAAAGTCGAAGATGGCCAGGTTCTCTTTCAGACGTTCTGTATTCGAAGTTTTTGGAACAATCGAAGTTCCACGTTGGATGCCCCAACGAAGCACAATCTGCGCCGGTGATCGATCATGCGCAGCAGCGATTGACTTGACTGTTTCATGCTCGATCACCGCTTCTGCACGTTCAGCCATGTTCAGCTGAAAATACGACTGCGCGCCCAAGGGCGAAAATGCGGTCACGCCGATTCCCGATTCATGACAGAATCGTGTCAGTTTCTCTTGGGTCAAATATGGATGCATTTCAACCTGCAGCATTGCCGGAGCCACGGTCGCCTGATTCATCAGGTCTCGCAGCAGCGATGTGCCGAAATTGGAGACACCGATCTCGCGCACTAAGCCCTCTTTTTCAAGCTCCTCCATCGCCTGCCAAGTTTCAATGATGGGCACTCGATCGGCGACCACTTTCGGGTCGGCGGCATCGGGATCGGCAAACCAACCGGGCGGATATCGCTGTTCGATGGGCACGTACTTGGTAGCAATCGGAAAATGAATCAGATACAAATCCAAATAATCCAATCCCAGGTCGGACATTGACTTTAGCAACGCTGGTCGGACATGTTCGGCGCGATGAAAACTGTTCCAAAGCTTTGACGTGATCCAAAGTTCATCGCGATTGACCAGCCCAGCATTGATCGCCGACTTTAGACCTTCACCAGTCTGGACTTCGTTGCCGTAGTCGCACGCACTATCAAAATGTCGGTAACCACATTCGATCGCGGTTCTGACAATTTTTGCGGTATCGGTTGTCTCGATCTTCCAGAGGCCGAGTCCCACTGAAGGAACTTCGCTACCGCTGGAGAGTTTAATCGCTTCACAAGAAATCGTTCTGTACTCCGGCTTAATCGTCTTCCAACATTTCGGACGTGATGTTCAGATTGGTGCTGACATTTTGCACGTCGTCGTTTTCTTCAAGGTCTTCCAACAATCTGATTACTTTCTTGGCGGTTGCCGGATCGGCATCGACCGTTGTTTGCGGCAACTGGCTGACTTCACTGATTTCCGCATGGATTTCGGCGTGGGTGAATGCTTCGGAAAGCTGGTCAAAAAGCTCCGGCGTGCAGGTCACTTGATACTTGCCATCGTCCGTGGTTTCAACGTCGTCACCGCCATGTTCCAGGGCGATTTCCATGACCTGTTCTTCATCCACCGTAGCCGAATCAAAAACGAACAAGCCTTTGCGTTCGAACAGGTACGAGACACAACCCGATTTCCCGATCTCGCCTCCAAGCTTGCTAAAAATCTGCTTCATCTCTGGGCCGGTACGATTGCGGTTGTCGGTCAGCGTTTCGCACATCACGGCAACACCGCCGGGTCCGTAGCCCTCGTACAAGATTTCTTCCAAGTCGCCGCCAGCCAGTTCGCCCGTGCCGCGTTTGATGGCGCGAGTGATATTGTCCTTGGGCATGCTGACTGCTTTGGCATCGTCAATCGCCTTTCGTAGCCGAAAATTTGCGGCTGGATCTCCACCGCCATCCTTCGCCGCAACGATGATGGCTTTGCTGAGCTTGCTCCATAGTTTTCCACGCTGGGCATCCACACGCCCCTTACGGTGCTGGATATTGGCCCATTTTGAATGTCCTGCCATGTCGAATTCTTGGTTGGATTAGGAAATAGTCTTGGATTGATCGCGATACTCGCAAACTGCTCGCGCTTCGTTCAAACTACCGCGGCTTGCGTTTCGTCAGCTTTCGATTGGCTGATTTCTTCGCCGACTTTTTGGCGGGTACTTTCTTTGCGGGCTTCTTTTTTGTCACGGGCTTCTTCTTAGCCGATGCTTTCTTGCTGGCCGATGCTTTCTTGGTGGCCGACTTCTTGGCTGACTTCGGTTTAACAGACGACTTTTTCGACGTTCCTTTTGAAGCCTTTTTCGATGGCGTTTTTGATGCCTTTTTCTTGGTCGTCTTCTTGGCGGACGCCGTAGTCTTCTTGGCAGTATCCTGCTTCGCCGGCCTCTTCTTGCTGGCTTTCTTTTCCGGTTCTACTCTTGGTTCGACGGCAATTGGTTTGGCCTTGGAAGCCTTAGAGGCCTTCTTTTTCGGCGGCGCTTTGGCAACCGCTTTGGCAGCTTCCGCAGCGGCTTGCTTGGCTTCTTTGGCCGCCACTTTTTCCGCCAACTTGCGTTTTACAGCACGCTTTTTTGCCGCTCTTTTCTCGGCCAACCAATCATCCAATCGCTTGCCAGAACCTTTGTTGACCGCCTCCAGAAGCGCGCGTGCCGTTTTGTCTTTGCTGCTTTTGTTCAGCGCTACAGCGGCTTGATGCAACAGCCCCGAGAATTCGATCCCCTTGTTTTTGGGGATCGCTCTTTCCAGGCCGGGGACCTTTCCCGCCATCGCTTCAGGCTGCGTGGCAATTTCGGTTGCCAACATGATTACCATTGCCGAATAGTCGATTGGAATCGAATGCCCGCCAAGACCATGTTGAACGGTGTAGCTGAGAACGAACGGCGTCATGCCGGGCATTTTTTCGAATTTGTTGACCGCCTTGCCCAGGTTTTCCTTTTTCAGGTGGTCAAGGTCGAACGTATAGAACTCTTCAAAGACGCCCTGCAGATTACTTTTGAGCCGCTGCGCTGCCTTCAAGGGATCTGGCAAGCGTGATAGCACTTGGCTGAGTTCTGTGACCGTGGTAACACGAACTTCGTTCCAGTCAAAGAACTCCTGTTCGCACTTGGCCATTCCTTCGTCGGCCAACTCCGCTGGGGAATCTTCCAGCAATGATGCATATAGCAAGTGCTCGAGCAGCGGGCGAGAAGCCCCTGTTGGTACCGGTTTGTAATGCTTCTTTAGAGCCGTAGTCAGTTTTCCGATTAAGGCTGCTCGATTGCTTGCAGGCATCTGGTTGCGGGAAAATTGGGAATTGGGTGGTTAAGATTCGATATCGTTTGTGTCGACTTGGGGAGCTTCTGGCGTTGGATCATCATCAGCCGAAACACCTGATTCATTTCGCTCGCGTTGGAGCCTGGCCAGTATCTCGCCGACTTCCAAAGAGTGCCGAACTCCTTTGTCAATGACGAACTGCAAACGCGGGGTGTAGCGAGTTTCGATCCGTTTGGCGATCTTGCTTTGCAGAAACCCGGATGAGTTCTGAAGCCCGCGAAGTGACAGTTGTTGTTGCTTGTCGTCGCCCATGATACTGACCGACGACCTTCGCTTCGCGCATGTCAGGACTGACCTGCACGCTGACGACAGTTACGTCGCGGACGCGGGGATCACGAAGTTCGGTCAGGATAGAGGAGGCCACGACTTCGCGAATCGCTTCGGCCGCCTTTAACAATCGTCGGCTGGTCACCAGAGATAACTATGAATCAAGTGTTCGGGCAACTTCTTCGATGCGGTAGGCTTCCAAGACATCGTCCTGTTTGATGTCATTGAATCCCTTGCAGACGGATACCGCATTCCATTCCTCGTGGCACCTCTTTGACGTCTTCCTTGATCCGCTTGAGCGAATCGAGCTCGTAATCGCCGATCGTCCGCCCATCACGATTGACCCGGATTCGGCATCCGCGTTGAATCGCCCCCTGGGCAACATAACAACCGGCAATGGTTCCAACGCGGCTGATGCTAAAGACTTGCTTGACCAGAGCGCGGCCCAAGTTCGACGACTCGTTCCTCGGGTTTCAAGCGACCTTCGATCATCGCACGGATGTCGTCGGTCAACTTGTAGATCACGTCGTAACGGCGGATTTCGACGTCACGTTCATCGGCCAACGAACGCGCTTGTTCGTCCGGAATGACGTTGAATGCGGCGATCACCGCGTCTGGATGCCGAAGCCAAAGTCACATCGGCAAGTGTCACCCCGCCGACGCTGCGTTGCAGCACGCGAACTTCGACTTCCGGATTGTCCAATTTGCTAAGTTCTTTGTCGATCGCTTCCAACGATCCTTTCACGTCGGCGCGAACGATCAAGTTCAACTTGGCTTTTTCTGCCTGTTGGCCAAGCCGCCCATCCATCAACATCTCTTGGAAGTTTTCGAACGAAACCTTGGTGGTAACGCCAGACAGCGATTCTTGGCTAGTGGCGTGTTCGCGATTTTCGGCGATCTCGCGAGCCTTGCTGATGTCGTCCAAAACATGGAATCGATCACCCGCACCTGGTGGCTGATCGAACCCCATCACGTTGACTGGCGTGCTGGGACCGGCTGTATCCATCGGCTCGCCGGTCAGCGTGTTGGTCATCGCACGGACACGACCATGGGCGGCGCCACAAACGACGACGTCGCCAACTTGCAAAGTTCCGGTTTGCACAACCATCTTGGCGACGACACCACGGCCACCCTGCTGTTCCGATTCCAGACAAACGCCCATCGCATCGCGATCTGGATTGGCTTTGTATTCGTTCAGTTCGGCGATGGTCAGCAAGGTTTCCAGCAATTCGTCCATGCCGATGCCCTTGATCGCACTGGTTTGAACAACTTCGACATCGCCGCCCCATTCACTGGGCGTCAATTGATGCTCGGTCAACTGAGTCATCACACGGTTCGGATCGACCCCTTCCAAGTCGATCTTATTCAAGCGCGACAACGATCGGAACATCAGCCGCTTTGGCGTGGCTGATCGCTTCTTCGGTTTGCGGCATGATTCCGTCATCGGCCGCCACCACCAACACGGCGATGTCTGTTACATTCGCTCCGCGTGCACGCATTTCGGTAAACGCTTCGTGACCAGGAGTGTCAACAAACGTGACACTGCGGCCATCCTTTTCGACCTCGTAAGCGCGAATGTGTTGCGTGATCCCACCCGCTTCGCCGCTGACGACATCGATGCCGATCAAGTAATCCAGCAAGCTTGTTTTGCCGTGATCAACGTGACCCAGGAACGTAACGATCGGAGTGCGCGTGGAACTAGCGAATCAGCCTCGTCTTCGATTTCTTCGATCTCGGAAATCACCGCGTCTTCCAGTGTTTCCGATTCTTTCAGCTCGATCGTCAGACTCAGTTCGCCGGCGATCAATTCGGCCGCTTCGAAATCGAGTTCCGAATTGATATTCAAACCGGCCTGCATTCCCATTCCCATCATCGTCGCCAAGACTTTGCCGACCGGCACACCGGCAGCTTCGGAAAAGGATCGAATCGTGCAGGGCAGTTCCAACACCACGGCATCTTTACGCGGTGCGGCAGTGTTGACACCTTTGCGTTTTCGTTGGCCACCACGGTATTGGCGATGCGATTGTTGCCCGCCGTAGCCTCCTTGGTCTAAAGCCGACACGACCGCGAGATCTTGCCACGTGTCCGTTCGGCCCGAGCGCCGGCCATACCGGCTAACTTCTTGCGTCTCTTTTCGTCCTCTTCGCTTTCAGCGGTTCCGCGACGCGGCTTTTCACCGGTGAACCCGCTCAGACCACCCCGCGTTTGCGGCGGTCGCACGCTTCTTGTCGGTATCCTCTTTCAGTTGCTCCAACGGCGCCTTCATGCCTTGGCGGTGTCCGGCGATCACATCCGGGCTCAGCTTGACATCGGGCTTTTGTGCTTTGGGCTCACCGGCCGCCGGCTTCGCAGGCTTCGGTTCGGCAACGTCAGGCAACGAGGCCATCTTGACATTGATTCGTGGCTCACGCCGTTTGGTCTTGGATGAATCGCCGTTCTTTTTATCGCCTTTATCAACGCTTGCGGCCGGTCGATCGAGCGAGCGAACTTTGCCGCCACTGGAAACGACTGGATCGCGGCGAATCGGAGCCACGGATCCGCTGCCTGCCGAACCACCTTTGCCAACACCCATTCGACTGGCGATGCGACTGGCTAAACCACTTGCTTTGCGACTTGGTGCGGCCGCGGGTTCGGAAACAGTCTGAGCCGCGTCGGGTTGCGCCGCAGTCTCAGGTCGGGATTCGCCGATCGGCGGCGATTGGATCTCTGGCTTTTTCTTAGCACCGCTGCTGCGACCGACTTTGATCGCCACAGGCTTACGTTCTACTGGAACCTCCTGACGCACCGCGGCAAGAGGAACTTCTGGGGCAGCTGGTTTGGCTGGCGGAGCCGAGCTGTCTCCAGAGAGATGATCGCGAACTTTTTGTGCTTCATCGTCGGTCAGACTTGCCAGCGCTGACCCTTTGCCGGTGATACCGACTTTCTTGACGATCGCAACCAGATCTTTGCTATCGAGATTAAATTCTTTAGCGAGCGCGTAAATGCGTGCGGGCACGGGGTGAAAATCCTGTCAATTCAATGTTGAACCCGCTGGCCAAGGTAATGTTTTGGTTTGGTTTTTGCGGGAGTTTGCCCGGCTAGCGAGCGGGTTCGTTGGCTTGTTTCGGTCACATAAGTAGATTCCTCCAGCGCCGCGATCAGTCAATTCGACTCCCCGCGTCGGGGATGAGATCAACGACAGACCAGAGTCAGCTCTGGTTCAACTTCCTCATACGATAGCGAAAAAGATCGCTCAGGCAGAGGTCCGTAAGGACACTTTCCGGTGGATTCTGGGCAAGTTTCTACGAAACTCGCCAGATCACCGGCCCGGGGTCTCTCAGGGCACCAAGCTGTAGCGTTAACTCTTCTCGGTCGCGGCAGATTCTGGCTCCCCGGCGGCATCCGGCAGATCTGCCGAAGCTGCTTTTTCGACCGATTCCGATCCATCGGCGGCCTCCGGCGGATCCTCAGTCCCCTGCTCAGACTCGGGTGATTGCTCCGCTGCTGTCGCTGATGGCTCGGCACCGCCGGTCGTTTCGGCTTCGGCCGCGGGCACCTCGCCCACTGGGGTTTCGCCATCGGCGGCCGTTTCAGCGTCGCCCGGGGTTTCGGCTTCGGAAGCCGTTGCAGCGTTGGCCGGGGCTTCGCCCTGGACTGGAGCTTCCGCACCCGCTTGAACTGCCACCTGCTCAGCTTCCTTCTCAACCGCCTCTCGCTCACGACGTGCCCGTCGCTCTTCGGCAGCCGCCGCTTCGGCCTCCTCGGCCATGGTCTCAGCCACTTCCACGATTCGGTCAACGTCCTCGGCACTCAATCCGCTCATCTCCATGAACTGATCGGGCTCGATCACCGATAGGTCGTCGTAGGACAGATAGCCTTGTTCGACCAAGTGCCTGGGCAATTTCTTCGGTGACTCCGTCGATTTGGCTGAATCCCAACACGGCGCGTTCGATCTGCTCTTCCAACTCGCCGCCGGTCATGATCTCGATGTCCCAGCCGCAAAGCTTGCTGCCGAGACGCACATTCTGCCCGCGGCGCCCGATCGCCAATGACAACTGATCCTCTTGGACCAAGACAATCGCGCGACCGATCATGTCACATAACAAGACCTGTTCCACCTCGGCGGGCTGCAAAGCATTTGGGATCAGCACCTCTGGATCTTCGCTATAGTTGACGACATCAATATGCTCGCCAGCCAACTCTTCACGGACAGCTTTGATGCGGCTGCCTCGATAACCGACGCAAACGGCAATCGGATCGACCTGCGAATCAACACTGCTGACAGCGACTTTGCTGCGGTATCCCGGTTCACGGCTGATCGATTCGATCGCGATGATCTCTTCGCCGAATCTCCGGGATCTCTTGCTCAAACAATCGCTGCACCAATTGCGGTCGGGTTCGGCTCAAGACAACTCGCACTCGATTGCCCGTCGCACGGACTTCGAAGACCACCGCGCGGACCCGTTCGCCGGCATGCAAAGTTTCCCCGGGGATCTGTTCGCTCCGCGGCAAGATTGCTTCGACGTTGCCCAAGATTGACGGTTGCAACTCCACCGTCGGCGCGCCCGATGATCCCGCTGACGATCTCGCCAATCTGCTCGCGATACTCCAGCATCAACGAGTCGCGTTCGGCTTCTTTGACCTTTTGAATGATGACTTGCTTGGCGGTTTGAGCGCCGATGCGGCCGATCTGGTCGTCACCCAACGGCTCGCCTTCCAAGATTGCATTGATGCGGCCGTTCTCGCGATCAAGCTGCACAACGATGTCCGCTTCTTCACCATACTGACGCTTGGCAGCGGTCTGTAACGCGGATTCGATTGCAATGAACACCAGTTCCTTATCGATATTTTTCTCGCGATGGAGCGAATCAACGTATCGCAGGATGTCCTGGGGATTCATGGTGATGCCGGTTTTTAAGGGGATCTGAGTGTTTTGGACGAACTCAGCTAGCGAATAGACAAAAAAACTGCCCGAACCTTGATGGCCCGGGCATTCGTCCGTTCGCTCTGTAATCTAACCTTATCGGTATCGGTACGGGGTGTCAACCAAGACTTGCGGGCCGGAGATCGATCGGCGTGACCGCCTCGAGCGTCCGCTGGCCAGGGATCGCGACGCTGATACGCATCCAACTTGCAATCGGATAGTCAATCCTGTCATACAGGTCCTGCGTCACGAAATGACGGTGGTAACGAGATCCCCTCAGTCGATCGATTCGGCGACCGTCAAACCGACGGTAACCTACTGAAGAGCGATCAATCGAACCCAGGCCGTCGATCGAATCCCAGTCCAACATTCGCTGAAACGAATTTCGTGCTGGAAGCGTAACTGTGGCAACACCCTGACCGTCAAATTGCAACGGCCTTGTCCATCGCATCCTCGGCACCGAACGCGTGGAAGGGTCACGGATTGTCCCATAGTCGATCCCATGGGGACGGTATCGCGGGGCATCGTACGTTATCGCAAAGTTCGCTCGGACGGGCGACATCAATGGCGAACCATCGCGAGCCCTAATAATCACCGAAGCGATCCAGCCATCGGGTCCGGCGTCAGCATCAAAGTTTGCAAGCTCGGCAAAAAGCTGAACGTAAGCGGCGTCAAAACTTGGATCGGTAATTGTCAAAGTCTGACCGACAGGTAACGCAGTGAACGCATCGAACTGAAGAGTAGTGGCGGAGCCTTCAGGTGATCCGGCATCCGAAGATGACGCGAGAGCGATCCAAACTACGGCGATCGCCATTGCGATCTTGAATAATTGTCGCCGCCGGACTTGATCGCGGTCTTGGGAGTTGCGGTCGGAATCGCTATTCACGAATTGCCTCTGAGAATCGAGTTGGTCACGATGACTGGGACCAAGCAAACGCTGAGCCGCAAACACGCAATTGACGATCTATCAGCCGAGAACACGCTGTTTTGCTGACCAAGCACACGCTCTACTCCAATTCCCACGTGGTGAATTGTCAACACTTTGTGTTGATTGAAATCAACATCGATGGCCTAATTCGCGCCTTGATTGCCGCGTCAAAGGTGGCTCAACGGTTGGCCATGGCACGCTTACCAGGGAAAAACCAACCGTGCGAAGCATGCTGGCTGCGACATTGCAACGGAACTGAGCTGAGCTGGGCTGGGCTGGGCTGGGATGCGATGCGATGGGCCGGGCTGAAAGACCTGATCGGTGGGGCACGGCAGGGCAACACGGGCTTGTTGCCCGAGTCACCCGGTGAAGCCGTCGAAAGAATGCAGGCAGCAGCTGAACAATCAGGGGCTAACGCGGTAGTCTTGATGCAACTGCACGACGCGGACTCGCTCGATCCAGCTGCCATGCTGTTGCCCGGCGTCTACAATGCCAACTTTAATGACGAATATTTGATCGATGCGATCCATCGTTGTTCACACCAACCATTTCAAAACGCCCCAATCGAAAACCATTCGCCGCCAAGGCCCTGACCACCTGTTGATCTTCAGTCAGTTGCAACTTTCCGCCAACGTGCGGCAGTCGTTCAGCTGGGGCCTGATTGCTCGGTTCAATCGATCGGCCACACCGTACTAACTTGATTCAGCGATGGACTTTCTTGCTCACAACCGCGCTGCCTGGAATCACCTTGTCGAACAAAACGACCGGTGGACACGACCAACCAGCAGCGAAGCAATTGACGAAGCACGGCGTGGCAAATTTTCCATCGTGCTGACGCCGACCATCCCTGTTCCGGACGATTGGTTTCCGCCACTCGCCGACATGCCGACGCTCTGCCTGGCATCGGCGGGCGGACAACAGGCCCCTTTGTTAGCAGCGGCCGGTGCAAAAGTAACCGTTTTTGACAATTCTCCCAAACAGCTAGATCAAGACCGACTTGTCGCCGACCGAGAGCGGTTGGAAATGGGGCTTGTGGAAGGCGACATGTCTGACCTGTCCGCGTTTTCAAACGACAGTTTTGGACTGATCTTCCATCCCTGTTCAAACTGTTTCGCAGCCAACATTCTCCCAGTATGGAAAGAGTGTCACCGCGTGCTTCGGTCAGGTGGAATCTTGCTGGCAGGGTTCACCAATGCGGTTAGGTACATCTTTGATGACGAACGAAAAGAGAACGGCAGCCTCGAAGTTCGCCATTCACTTCCCTATTCCGACTTGGAACACCTATCTGAAACCCACGTCCAGCAATTGATCGAAGCCAAGCAACCGCTGGAATTCGGTCACACATTGGAAGACCAGATCGGCGGTCAACTCCGTACAGGTCTGATGCTAACGGGATTCTACGAAGACAGGTTCCCGGAAGCCGACAATGATCCGATCTCGAACTACATGTCAACTTTCATTGCCACTCGAGCGATTAAACCATAGCGCAAAACACATGAGGGCAAAGACAATCAAAAAGACGAACACGATCGCCGCCGGGAGCGCCGATTCTGGTCCGACATACAAGCCGTTTCCGAAGGCTGTGTCGGAGGTCCGCAGATCCAGATAGAGGTACGCAAGATGAACACCGAATAGGACCAAACAGAACACTTTCTGAAATCGAATGCTCTCAGCAAACCAGCCAACGACACCGATCAGAATGCCCAGCACCATCATGTGCACGTAGACCCACGTGATCGCATCCACGTAGAACGGCGAAGCTACAATCGATTCTGGAACACCAAATGGCGCGATGCTTGCCTCCACACCGCGTGACAGAATCGAACCCGCCAAAAAGACGTACACGACCGCTACAAATAGACAACCATACCGGAACATTCGGCCTCGATTGATGTCGGTCATTTTGTGAATCCAGGAGCATGAGCATTCAGATCGTTCTAAGCCAAGATCTCCGACACAACATGACCATGGACATCCGTCAATCGGCGATCAATCCCGTTTTGGCGATAGATCAACCGTTTGTGATCGATTCCCAACAGATGCAGAACCGTGGCGTGGAAATCGTAACAGTAAGTCCTTCCTTCGACTGCCTTGTAGCCCCAGTCGTCGCTCTGTCCGTAACTCGCGCCCGCTTTGACACCCGCACCGGCCAACCAGGTGACGAACGAACCACCATTGTGATCCCGACCATCGCCGCCTTGAGCGAAGGGCGTGCGACCGAATTCGGTCGTCCAAATCAACAGCGTGTCATCGAATAGTCCGCGTGATTTTAGATCTCGCAGCAGCGCCGCGATTGGCTGATCGACCGACGCGGCAATCGGGGGCAACTCTTTGGAAATGCTGCCATGATTATCCCAGTTCCCGGTGGCACCCTGTGGTCCACTCCAGACTTGTACAAACCGCGTCCCGCGCTCGACCAAGCGTCGAGCCAACAAACATCGCCGACCGAAATCTTGCGTCACGTCGTCGTTCAATCCGTAGGCACTGTGCGTCGCTTCGCTCTCGCGCGATAGATCGAAAGCTTCGGGTGCCGACAACTGCATCGCGGCAGCCAGTTCATAAGATTCAATGCGAGCTTCCAAACGCGAATCGTGCGGGTTCTCTGCAGCGTGCCGAGCGTTCAATTGTTGCAACAACTCGAAACCGTCTCGATCGGCTGACCGAGATGCAAAACCGTATTTTTTATTGGCGAATAGATCGCCAACCGGCATATCAGCGTCGGCGCGGATGACCGTGCCCTGATTGACCGCCGGCAGGAACCCTGACGAAAACGGACCCTTCTGGTTGTAGGGCAGCCCTTTGGCATCGGGAAGCACAACAAAGGTCGGCAGTTCATCTGTCAAATTCCCCAGCCCGTACGAAATCCAAGCTCCCATGCTGGGGAACCCGGGCAACAAGAAACCAGAGTTCATCATGTAAGTCGCCGGGCCGTGGACGTTGGTCTTGGATGCCATCGCCATCAAAAACGCCATCTGGTCAACTTCTTTTGCCTGATGGGGAAAGACGCTACTGACCCAGCGCCCGGTGTCGCCATGTTGTTTAAACTTGAATGGGCTCTTCAAGATTGCACCGGGTGCAGCCGTAAAACCTTCGGGCTTCTCCTTCGGACCCAGCTTCTGGCCATGAAGCCTTTCCAGTTCCGGCTTGTAGTCGTACGTGTCCATCGGACTCGCGCCCGCCCGTCATGAACAACTGGATCACGCGTTTGACTTTGGCCGGATGGTGAATCCCCCCATTCAGTGCCGATGACGAGTTCGGTGCGGATAACGACTGCGGACTCGGCTCGGACGCTGTCGCCTCGCGCAAGCATCTGCGCAACGGCAAGGCCACCAAGACCGCCGCCGATGTTCCACAAAAACTGCCGCCGCAAGCTCCGCATGTTCAGTCCACAAAGATGAATTCGTTGCTGTTGAACAGGACGCGACAGGTGGCCGCCAGTCCGTGTTCTGTGCAGAAGCTGACCAGTGCAGCATGATCTGCTTCGGAGGGTTCGCGTAAGTAGATCAATCAGGACCGCTTGGCGAACTTGATCCTCGATCGTCTGGTGATTCTCCATCAGCCGATCGGAAAGCACCTGGCAATGATGCAAGACAAAATCATTGTTGTACAACGACAGCGATTGCAATGCCGAAACCGAGAACTCTCGTTTGGGAGCCAATATCCCAAGATCTGGAAAGTCCAGAGATTCCATAAAGGGATCGGCAATCCCGCGCCAAACAACCCGATAGATGCTTCGCCTTGCGGCTCCAGAATCGTTCCAATCAAACGCGTCGTAGTCCAATTTCGGCGTCGCTTGCGCACCTTTGGATTGCGTGAACTGCTGAATCCCTGGACCATGCATCGTCAGATCGAGACGTCCCGATACTTGCCGAACCGCATCGCGAAATGATTCCGCATCCAACTGTCGGCGATTCATCCTCCATAGCAAACGATTGTCCGAATCAACAGCTTCGGATATTGCAGCGCGGTCGGATTGCGATTGACGTTGGTACGTTGTCGAACAACAGGATCAATCGATGCAACTGCTTCAAAGATCCCCTGGCATCATCGCGAAACCAAACCGCCAACCAGTCCAGCAACTCCGGATGCGAAGGGACGCCGCCCATGCGCCCGAAGTCATTCGGCGTATCACAAATCCCGACACCGAAGTGATATGCCCAGACTCGGTTGACGATGCTGCGCCAGGTCAGTGGATTCTGTGGCGCTGCCAGCCAGTCAGCCAGCGCCGCGCGTCGTGCGGGCTCATCATTGGGATCGCTCAAACGAAACCGACCCTGCATTCCGGGGACCGTTACCAGCGATCCTGGAACCGCGACTTCCCCCGGACTGTCGATATTGCCACGGCGCAGCACGTGCACAATCTTCGGCTTGATCGGTTGATCCAGCTTACTCGCGTGCGAGTATCGATTTGAAACGGCGTATACGGAAGATTTTGGCGGTAGCTTCGACAACTGTTGTTCGGCATAGACACGCAACACATGACGATCGATTTCAGCCTGTTGTTCCGGCGATCGCTTCGGACGGGCAAGCTTGATCGCGAGGTCAACCGACATTGGCAAAACCTTTGAAGCAGGCTCCTCCGCATCAGTGACAGACAGCATCAATCGCCCGATCAAATGCGACCCACCATGAAGTTGTTTGAGGACGACAACGATCTGGCTGTCCGGTTTCAGTTTCAATGCCTCGTCCAGTTCGAATGCCGCATAATGCGACACACCAACCTTGGGATAAATCCCCCAAGCAGTCTTGGGATCACCATCCAGCGTATGAGCGATCGTCCAGCCCTCTTGATCCCAATCAGCGACCGCTTGTCCGATCTTCAAACGCGTCGGCTCGTCCGATTCCGAATCAAAAACGAAAGCTTCGACTTCGCTCAGATGAAGATTGCCGTTATCCGCCCGCCCGGGCCCCTGCTCAGGAAGACTATCGTCGGTCAGCACGTCTAGCCGAATCGCGGTTAGCTTGGACAGCAAAAGGGGCGCCGTGATCGTGTAGCTGTCTGCTTCGGGTCGATCGCCCGTTGCCAACAAAGAATGATCATCCAAACGCTTTAAAGTCGCGCCGTTAGCAGACACGAAAGTTGCAGGAATCAGCGGTTGCCAATTTGGCGTTTCCGTTCCCAGTCTTGCTTCCCAACGATCAACGATCGTTCGCAATTCTGAATCGAGTGGTTTCCCCAGCCGACCTTCCTTTGCCCTGGCCGCCAGGTCCATCCACTGGCTTCGCGAGCGCGCCACAGCTGGATCTTCATCGAATTCAACATCTCCTTTTCCGATTCCAGCGAACACAGCCTGCAGCGAATAGTAATCTTCCTGCGTGATGGGATCGAATTTGTGATCGTGACAACGTGCGCAGTTTGCCGTTGTACTGGCGAACGCGGCCATCGTCTGGGTCACCATGTCGTCGCGATCTAGATAGTCGAATGTGACCGGTGCGGTTCCCGCACGACTCAATTCCAAGGGTCCTGCAGCAATGAAACCGAGTGCCGCGGTCAAGTCTGTTTGCTCGGGGAAGAACCGATCGGCCGCTAGTTGTTCGCGGATGAACCGAGCCCAGGGCGTATCACGATTGAAACTGTCGATCACGTAGTCACGGTAGCGCCAGGCATGGGGCCGTAAGACGTCGTGCTCGCATCCATGCGAATCGGCAAAGTGAATCGTATCGAGCCAGTGACGGGCCCAGCGTTCGCCATAGCGGGGAGAATCAAGTAGACGATCAACAAGCTTTTCATAGGCCAGCGGATCTGGGTCGGCAACGAAGTCCGCGACATCTTGTGGCGTGGGCGGTAAGCCATGCAGATCAAACATGACCCGTCGGATCAGCGTCCGACGATCGGCCTGGGATGCCTGCGGCAATTCTTTCGCATCCAACCTGCTGCTGCACGAACGCGTCGATCGGATGCAGATCCGCGTAGCGTTTTGGAACATTTGGCCCGACCAACGGGCGCAGTGACCACCAGTCATTCGGATCACCGGTGATCTTACGATCGGATTGCGGAACATTGACACGTGGGTCAGGTGCGCCGCGACGGATCCATTCAACTAGCAACTCAACCGCTTGCTGCGGCAGTCGCTCGATCGGGCGGCATTCGTAGATCTTCATCAGTGCGGCGAATCGCATGGACCAGCAAACTCTCTGCGGGTTTGTTCGGTACCAGGGCCGGGCCCCGGTCGCCACCTGCTAACCAACCGCTGCGCGAATCGAGCGTTAGTCCGCCTTCCATTTGACCGGCGGAATGCGAATGACACTCGAAACAATAACGCTTCAAGATCGGTTCCACTTGTTCACGGAAGAACGAATCATCATTCGAAACCAAAGATGAATCATCCGCAGCAGCACCCAAATTCATGGCAACTGCCCACAAGCTCGCCAGACAAAACCGCTGGAGCGTCACTCGAAAATTCAATGCTCGGTACAAAGTCAACGATCCTTCGCCACACAGGGGCTTTCATGTGTCAGCTCTGTTAGCATTTCAATCTGTGACAACGGGCAACAAAAGTCTCGATGGATTCTGCCCACCGAAATAGACCGAATTTTTTGCGATTCTCGTTTTGTCGTTCGAGCGTTGCGGATCTCCCGTATTCGGATTGGGATCAAAACGAGGATCATTGCTACTGCTGATGTGCAGCGCAGATTCGATGTCCTTTGTTGAACACGATTGCGGTTGACCACAGATCGATCCTGACGCGTTCAACTTTACCCGGTTCCATCATTACTTCTTGGTCGAAACCGTTTCGGTATCGCGTACGAATGATTCCATCACACAACAGAGCTTCGTATCCATCGGGATAGACATCGACCAACTTGGCGATGAAGTCTGTGTCGGGCGCGTCGGTTGAAACATACAAATCGACGCTGACGCGTCCCGCCACTTCCACCGGTTGTTCCAACACTTCGGTCTGAAAGCGAAGATAATCCTGTCGCTCAGCGACTTTTCGCTGATCCATCGGCCCTTTACCGCCGGAGATCAAATTCGCTCCGCCAATCGTTCGTACGGGGTCAGCCGGATCGTAGTTGTACGTGATGCTTCCAGACGACTGTGGCTCGCTGATCGCAAGTTTGCCGCCATCTTGCAGCAGAAATGACGTCGGGCGGGATGGCGGCGGCCACGAAACTGATTCGCGCCATTCATTTCCTGGTGCTTCGGGATCCTCCGTGTCGCCCATCAGGTAGTATCGAACGGGCGGCTCGCGATCGATTCCATTCTGCTCGCCTTTTAGCCAGCGACTGAACCAGCGCAGTTGATGATCGACGCCAAACCCGCCACGCCCGCCGTCGGGAAACTTTAATCGACCATTCAGCGGTCCATGACCGGTCGGTCCCATGATCAGCTGTTGATTGCCTGCAGCGAGTCCAGCGCCCTGACTTTGCAAACCCACAAAGTTGTCGATCGTGCCTTGCCCGAAAATATCAAACCAGCCACCAACGTTACACATGGGAATGCAGATCTGATCGTGAAAGTCAGGGATCTCGCGCCAGTCCCAAAATTCTGAGGCGGGAGGATTCTTCATCGTTTCGGCGATCGCGTCGGTCGCGTTCATTCCCGTGAGCCATCCGTCATTCATTTCTTTTCGATAGACGCCACCGTTGTAGACGGTATGCCGGCGGGCGCTGGCCGGCGCGACAACCACGTACCCACAGACCAAATGTGGTGGGCATTGTGTGGCGGCCAAATTTGTCGTAATCCCGACAGCCGAACCTCCGGCCATCCCAACTTTACCGTCGGACCAATCCTGTTCGGCAATCCATTCGATCGTGTCATACCCATCGTGGTGGCAGGTCTGAAACGGACTGTAATCACCTTCCGACTTGAAACGACCACGACAATCCTGCGAAACGAAGGCAAATCCTTCTTTCACAAAACGTTTGGCCGTGCCGCGATTTCCATTCTTGTTGTACGGAGTCCGGGACAGTACACATGGCCAGGGCCCATCACCGTCGGGAAGATAGACATCGGTCGCCAGTGCCACGCCATCGCGCATCGGCACCATGATGGTTTCTGTCTCATCAGCAATCGCGGTGCCTGCCAAGACGATCGCCGCCAGGGCAAGACATGTGAACGATCGAATATCAAACATCGTGAGTCCTCTGCTATGGGGATGTCGATCAGTTGGCCGCACCCATTGTAGATCAATCACCCTGGAACAATCACTGTCGGCTGGTCCCGGATGTGCGAATCTTTTCCAATTGTTGCTGCAACCGCTGTTCGACGTCCGGGTGTTCGTCGATCAAGTTTGCCGTCTCGGCGATGTCCGACGAAACGTCATACAGTTGATAAGGTCGCTGGAAAGGCTTTCCTCGCGGGTTGGCACGTCCGCCTGAACCGTTGCCCAGAATCAATTTCCAGTTGCCGTCGCGGATCGCGAACATTCCGGCCGCCGAATGGTGGATGACCGGTGCGCGGGGTTCGTCCCAGCTTTGACCCTGCATCAACGGCCAAATGCTGAAACTGTCGGGCGCGGCATCCGCTTGCGGTTCGGCGCCAACAATGTCAGCAGCAGTCCGAAAGATGTCGGTCAAGCAAATCGTTTCGTCGCACTTGCTCCCAGCAGCGATCTGGTTCGGCCAGCGAGCAAAGAACGGAACGTGGTGCCCGGCTTCGTAGATATCAGCTTTCGTCCCACGGAAGCGATCATTCGCACGGTGATTTGATTCGCGATATGCCTGGATACTTTCGTCTTGGACATGGTCAACAAAGTTCGGATCACTGGACCGGCGCATGAAAGATCCGTTATCGCTGGTGTAGATCACCAGTGTCTGATCACGCGCCCCGGCATCGTCGATCGACTTTAGGATGTCGCCAACGGTCGCATCAACTTGCGCGACGAAGTCCCCGTAGGGTCCCAGCCTTGTATGGCCGACAAAACGAGGATGAGGCCAGACCGGTTTGTGCGGCGCGGTCAACGGCACGTACAAAAAGAATGGTTGGTCAGTTTTCGCACACTGGCGGATATAACGGTCAGCCTGACTGGCTAATTCGTCAAGCACTTGTTCCATGACGAAATCGGGCGCACGTTCACCTTTGCGAAGGAACTTTGGAAACTTGACCGCAGATTGTTTCAGCTTCGGAAACTCCGTGATTGTGCCATCACGAATATAGACGTAGGGAGGAAAATCAAGCGAAGCCGGAATCACATGCGAGAAGGCAAAGCCGTGCGTGTGAGGTCCATCGCTAATCGGTTTAGAAAAGTCAAACTCTGTGCCATTGTTCGCAAAGCCCAGTCCCAAATGCCACTTTCCGACGATGCCAGTGTGATATCCCTCCGCCGCAAGAAAGTCGGCGATTGTCTGCCGCGACCGATCGATCAGTGGCTCGCCATAACCATCCAGCACGCCCCTGGTCAAACGAGTCCGCCAGCAGTAGCGGCCAGTCACCAATCCATACCGGGTTGGCGTACAAACGGCCGATGGTGTGTGGGCATCGGTAAAGGTCATGCCCTCGGCTGCGAGTTGATCAAGATGCGGTGTCGGTATCTTGGATGACCCGTTGAGCGCATGGACATCGCCGTATCCCATGTCATCGGCCAAGATGACAACGATGTTTGGTCTCGCCGCAATCACAATCGCTGGCGCGAAAATTGTGGACAACAGCAACAACACAAGAGTGGATCGGCCTGTCATGATAATGGCTTCCTGGATGTGAAGTGGAACTCACCAAAGTAACAGAAACAAGCCACCGACTCAGATAATGGAAACCGAACAGGGGAAATCAATGCGAATTCATAGTCAAGCGGTCTTGGCCAGCATAGCGATCATACTTTTGCTACTCACGGCGCAAAGCGTCACCGGGCAAGTCGTCCAAGCGGAACCGGAGTATACGGGAGACGACCGAATCGAAGACTGGAAAGATAAAACGATCTTGGTAGTCACTCCGCACCCCGATGATGAAACGTTTACCTCCGGTGGCACCTTGGCATTGCTGGCCAAGAACGGAAACAACGTTCAAATCGTGATCTACACCAAAGATAATTCGGGATCCAACGATCCGACCATGACGCGGGAAAGACTGGAAAAGATCCGGCGCGCCGAAGAGGAAGAAGCGTGTAAAATCTTGGGGATCCCAGCCGAGAACATCACTTGGCTAGGTCACGATGATGGCATGCTGGAATACGTTGACCGCCGTGAACTGACAAAGCAGGTCGCCCGGGAAATACGAAAGCACCGTCCCGATGCTGTCTTTACGATTGATCCTGGAGCACCCTACGAACAATGGCACAAAAGCGATCATCGTAGCGGCGCGGTCATCACCGCGGATGCATTGCGGGCATCGGCATGGCGATTGTATTTTCCCGAATTGGAACGACAAGGATTCAAGCACTATTCGGTCCCGGTTGTGTTCTTCTATTATTCCGCTCAGCCGAACTATACCGTCGACATCACAAGCGTAGCTGAGCAAAAGTCGAAAGCGGCTGCTGCACACGTCAGCCAATTTGGCGACATGGTCACCAACTATGACGAAACCGGAATCGAACAGCGAAAAGAACAGCTGGCCGAACAGCTGCGCGCAGCCGATTGGTTCAACGCGACGGTGATCGCATCATCGAAAAGTTTCGCCGCAGCACCGGATATGGAGGCTAGTCATGCTTTGGTTTCGTTTTTCTTCTGCCGAGTTCGGTTCTGCGTGTGTCACCTCTCCCTTGAGGAGAGGTCGGGCGGTAAGCCCGGGAGAGGGCATGCAGACCATTCGCCAAAACGCTGGTCCACACCGATGCAACACCCTCCCCGGCCGCGACCGCGTCCGACCCTCCCGCAAGCGGGAGGGTCTTGTTTTCTCGCAAAGTCGCGAAGGGTTCTGCGCGGTGCAGGTCGCAAGGCTTGCTTGTGTATCCATCTTCGCATTGCTACTCGCGACTCAGCTTCAATCCGCTGAATTGCAGGTCGGGGTTGCCAAATCCAACATCACACCGCCGCTCGGCGGATCGATGTATGGCTACGGTGCGCGCGGTGCGAACGTATCGGCAGGCGTTCACGACCCGCTGTTTGCCAAGGCGATCGTGTTGTCCGATGGCAGCACGAAGCTGGCGATCGTGACGCTTGATCTGGGATCGATGCCAAGCGAAAACACGGCCACCATCCGCAAGTTGGTTCAATCGGCGACCGACATCGACATGATTCTGCTGATCGCCTCGCACACGCACTCGGCACCCTCATTCGTGGCAGGCTTTCCCACTGATCAACAACCCTATCTCGGAGAACTGGAAAGCAAGATTGCTGAAGCGATCGCGGCGGCCAATGACAAACTTCAACCCGCGAAAATCGGCGTTGGCTGGGGTCGAGCCGAAGAGGGACACAACCGACGATTGGTCAACGCGGACGGCTCCGTCACGATGCTGTGGGGAAATCGCCAACGCAAGCCGACCAGTCCTCTCGACCACGCCGTTGGGGTCATCGCACTGGACACGCCAGCAGGCAAACCCATTGCAACGTTGATCAACTTCACTTGTCACCCTGTGGTGCTCGGGCCAGAAAACTTGCAAATCTCGGCTGACTATCCCGGCGCGATGATGGCGATGCTGGAGAAAGAAGTCGGCGGTCAAGCGATGTTCGTGCAGGGTGCCGCCGGCGACATCAATCCATTCTGGGACAAGACCGCGCCTGAGGACGGAGCTTTTGAACAGGTCACCAAGATGGGTCAGACCATCGCTCGCGAAGTGCAGCGCGTCCGTGGGGAAATATCGACATGGGAATCAGACCCGTCGCTAAACATCGCCAGCCAAAACTTTGAAATGAAATTACGTTGGGATTTTGCGGACCCCGATGCGAAGAAGTCTGCCGATCCCGACTTCGCGCGAATCATGCAGTACTATCTGAATGGATTTGAAAAAGAAAAGAACGCCGAGGTGAACACGGTTCTGATCGGCTCGCAAATCGCCTTGGCGACTTTTCCCGGCGAGTTTTTTGTCGAGCATGGATTGCATCTGAAAGCATCGAGTGTGATCGAGAATACTTTCTTTGTTGGCTACACAAACGGGGCACTCGGTTACTTCCCAACAATCCGGGCGGCAGCCGAAGGAGGTTACGGCGCGACTAGTGCGACGGTTGTCGCGGTCGGCTCAGGCGAACGTTTGGTAAACGAGGCCCTGATGAAGCTGCTCGGTCAGGCCGGGAAGCTGCGAGATTTGCCCGACTGACACGGAAGGGATTCGGCGAACAGGTTCTACATCCGCTCGGCAATCCGCGTGACTGAAGTTCGTTCGACCAACGCTGGCTGGGACGCGTTGACCGCTCGGGTTTCCTTCAAGCCGGTGCCGTCTCGCGTGTATCCCATCACGTCGTGCAGTTTCGAAAACTGATTGACGCCGGTACTGAATTCAATTTCTCTACCATTGAATTGGCACGGATGCTGATATCCACAGGCGTACGAAAGCGACAACAATTCCTTGCGAAAACTTTGAATGTACCGTGCCATCCGCTCCGCTTTTTGCTTCGACATTCAGTCCCGCCTGTAGCCAACGATTTTGAGTCGCAATCCCGGCCGGACAGTGATCGGTATGACATTTGAGTGCTTGAATGCACCCGATCGCGATCATCGATTCTCGCGCGATTTGAATGGCATCGCACCCCATTGCAAACGCCACGACTGCACGGTCGGGAAACCCCAATTTTCCGCTGCCAAACCAAATCAGCTGTTGTGAAATACTCGGCCTGTTGAAAGACTTGATAAACGCGACTAAACCCGATCTTGAACGGCAGCGAAACATGGTCGGCGAAAGCCAAGTGGCGCGGCGCCGGTGCCCCCTTCGGATCCGTCGATTGTGATGAAATCGGGTCCCTCGCCGCGACTCGCGCATTCGCTGCGCCAGCGTCTCCCAAAATCCTATCGAACCGATCGCGCTTTTGATGCCGACCGGCAAACCGGTTCGGTCGGCAATTCTTTCGATCCAGTCAATCATTTCATCGACCGTATCAAACTCGCTGTGCGCATTGGGCGAAATGCAATCTTGCCCAACCGGAATATCGCGGGCTTGTGCGATCTCGGCTGTCACCTTCCGGCCCGGCAAGATGCCCCCCTTTCCGGGCTTTGCACCTTGGGACAGCTTGATCTCGATGCAGCGGATGGATTCGTTTTCTTCGACCTTTCTCGCCACCACATCGAGCGAGAATTTGCCGCTCGCCGTCGCGGGCACCGAAATAGCCAGTGCCGATTTGCCACATGATGTCGGCACCGTGGCCGTGATACCGACTGACCCCGCCTTCACCAGTATTGTGAAAACAGTTGGCCACTTTGGCGCCTTGGTTCATTGCCGCCACCGCATTGGCGCCCAACGATCCGAACGACATTGCCGAGATATTGATGACGGATTGTGGCTGGTAGGGCCGTGACCGTTGGTGGGTTTCGCCCATCACTTTTAAGCATGGGATATATGTTTTGTCGTCGCGACGCATACTTGGCATTGTGCTCAGGAAACGGGAATGCGGCATGTTTGATGATCGGATAACCAATGCTGTATTGCTGCTCGGTGGAGCCAAAGCCAAAGTTGTTGTTCTCTCCTTTGGCCGACGCGTAAATCCAACTGCGTTCGTCACGATTGAACGGCATTTCCTCTTTGTCGTTGGCAACCCAATACTGTCGCATCTCTGGGCCGATCCGTTCCAGCCAATAGCGAATGTGACCAACGATGGGAAAATTGTGCCGAATCGTATGCTTCTTCTGAATGAACACGTCGTAGATCGCGACCAGCAGCAAGAAGCCAACGAACGTGCCGATGGAAGACAGTAGCCAATGATCGCCGATAGCTTCCAGCATGCTTAACAACCTACAAGTTGGTAATCGTCTATCGACGCATATCGGCGGACAATTCAGAATTGATCGCAATGGAGTCTTCCATCGTGAGTTGCATTCGAATACTGACGCGGGATCGCTCACTAGCAAACACTATTGTCGCTCATCATGCAAGACTTGTGTTCGGACACTTTCGGATTCCATGAACCTCCACTTCCCATTCAATGTCCTAGGAGACGATCCAAACGAAACCGCCGATCAACGCCGCGACCAAAAACCAAACTCCCAGAAATCCAACAACCGAAGTGCGCGATGGCATCGGCAATTCGAGTCCAAATCGATTCGCGATACATTTTCGCTGTGGGACGCGGCGTGGTGACGGGAAGCGTGCACGAAGTGACGATCACTTCGCCGATCGAGCGACGGGTGTACGGGTGAGTTCGTAAAAACGGTCGAGTCGCTGGTCGGGACTACAGGCTTGGTAACAAGACTGACCATCACACCTGTCGAACATCGCCATCGTCAAATAAAACAATATTTGCCATGGCTCGACCATTTCCAGTGTTCCTCCGCCGTGAGTCAAGGAACCCGAACGACTGCGACGACGGCAATCGGTCAACCCAACTCAAAAACCAAGCCTGTGTCGTGATCCACCAGAGCGGCGAATCCAGTCAAAGTTGTCGTCCAAGCACCGGCGACCGTCATCTGTCGCCAGAATCAAGCCGATCCAAAACACCAACCCCATCATCGGCGCGATCTTGAACCAGATACTCAGCGCTTCGACAACGCTGGGTACCCAGAAGGCAAACAGCACGCCACCGATCACAACCAAAATCGAAACGAGCCGACCGACCCAAATGTAATGCGACTCGGCTGCGATCCGCCCTGGCATGGACGGTAGATGTTCTCGGTAAACAGACCAGCGCTGCTGATCATGAACGAATCACAGGAACTCATCACACCAGCAAGCAGCGAGGCGAGGAACAATCCCAACAAGCCCGGCATCACGCTTGGCAAGAATGTGTTTGCCACTTCTCCATAGATTCCATCGGCGGTTGCCTTCAGTGTTTCCGGATCCATGTTGGCGGGATCGTTGCCTTGTTGGATGTACCATGCGACCGCCGCGATTCCTGTCAAGCACCAAGCGATCGTGCAAAGTCGCTTGACCAGATTTCCGCCGACAATCCCAATCCGACCTTCCCATTCGGTTTTACCGGCAGCGCAGACGCCCATGATGAATGGCTGGGCGACGATTCCAATCAACGCTTGTAGCGCCATCATGATCATAAAGAACAGCGTGATTTTGTCCGGTGCTACCAACGACATCATCGCCGGATCGGTGATCGACTGATGGACACCGGCCATGCCTCCCACCGCCTGCAAAATGAACGGCAGCAACAAAAACGAGAAGACAATCGTCAAGATACCTTGGATGTAGTCAGTCACGATCGCCGCCCCGAGTCCACCGGCAACGCCGTAAACGACGAACAATACCGTCACCGCGACGATCGCAATCCTCAGCGTCAATCGCGCCGCCGGTTCCGGCGTCGATCAATGCGCCAGCCCCTTTCAGCATCAATCCAATTTTGACGCACATGTTGGCCATGCCAACCAAAGCGAACAACACGGCGACGCTGTGATCAAACCGCAATTCGTACACATCGGCGGTCGTTGTCGCGCGAAACCGCCGAAAGATCGGCGCGATCAACCAATAGAACGGAGTGACGAACAGCCATAGCCATTGGTACCAAATGCCGCTCAAGCCTTTCGCAAACGTTGCGCTCGAAACAACAACCGCTTGATCCGACGCGGTCCCCGTTCCAAAGGCATGCATGATCATCATTCCTTTGCCAAACTTGCGCGGCATAAAGTATTCCGCTGAACTGGAGATCCGTCGCCCCATCCAAACGCCTAACCCGTAATGCCCAGCAAATAGACAGCCACGACAACGGCATCGATCCAGTGGATACTGATTGACGACGAGGCCAGAATCATGCGACCGACCCCGACGAATCACGGAATACCTCGATGATCGCACTATTGTCCAAGTCACCAAGTCCGAGTTCGACTGCGGTTTCAAGCAAACGCTGATGAAGTTCGCTAAGCGGTGTCTGGCAATTCGCACGATCGGCTTCGGTCAGGATTAGCCGGACGTCCTTTAAGTGCTGAGCAGCCTGGCTTGCGGTGCGAAGTCACCACTTACCATTCGCTCGCCTTTGGTTTCCATCACTTCCGAAGCGGCCGGGGTCTGTCGAAGAATCTGCAACGCATCGCTTGGATCGATGCCCAACCCTTTGGCGAACGTCAATCCTTCGGCAAGCACCGCTCGGTGCAGTCCGAACACCAAATTGTGAACCAACTTCATTCGGGACGCTGAACCAATGGTTCCCAGACGAAAACTCTTGTCGGTCAGCATTTCGAAGATCGGCTGCAACTGATCGACGATCTGCGAGTTGCCCCCCAGAAACAAAGTCGCCACACCGTCACGCATCTGATCGCTCGAACCGGCAACGGTCGCTTCGACATATTCCACACCGACATCGGTAAGCGCCGCAGCATCGCCATCACCTGTTCGGGATCTCCAGTTGTTGTATCGACTAAAATCTGTCCCGACTGAAAACCGACTTGGTATTGATTGACGACCGATGAAACGATATCGCTGGATGGCAAACTGAAAACCAACACTTGACTGCTGCGAATGACGTCGGCCGCATCGCCCAGGACCAAACCACCCTGCAAAGCAAATGATTCCCTTTGGCTGGCCTTTGAATCGTAGCCATGAACCACACATCCGGCACTGATGAACCGCTGTGCGATCGCAGATCCAAGCAAGCCAATTCCGATCATCCCAATGTTCGAACTGTCGATCATGCTTAGGTTGTCACTTTGTGCATCGATGGTCGTCCGGCGAAGCCGTCTCTGAAAAGTGGCGGACAGATTCACTTCAGGTAGTTGCGGTGATCCGACATCTTAATGAATCCATCGAAACTTTTGGCGGTCTTGTTGAATCTCGTTGCGATACGTCGGCACTCGGTGGGCCAGCCAATGCGTCTTTGGTGTCGTTTCGCCGGCGATAGGGTTATTCGTCGAATTCGACTTGCCCTCTAGCACGCTTCGATTGATGCGCTTCGTCGGTTTGCCCTGCCAAAGGTGAAGTGAGGTGATGTTGAGCAGGGAAAGACGCGTTGCAACGATTCCTTGCCGCGTAGATACTCTATGCGAATCGGCAAACCAATTTGAATCATCTTCATGGAAGAAAGAGTCCACCAATGTTCTGGCCAGAGATCCCCCTTGGCATCGTAGCTACGAATGATGGGCGCCCGGTCACTACGGCTGAAATTCATTCGACCTGGATCAACGGATGCGAAAGAATCTTTCGGGTAGCGTCAAAACTGGACTCGGATTTGGGTTAATCCTGATGACGGCAAAGCCACCGCGGAGGCCTTTGCGGCGCACCTGGAGAAAGACGGAACTAGCGACCGAAACGGAGCTAACGAACCAGCAACGCGTATTCTTGAGAACGATTGATTCGTCTGCTGATTCACTACGGTGCGAAAATGTTTAAGAAATTGTCAATCGGCGTCAAAGCCGCTATGGGTTTCGGACTGATCCTGATCGTGATGGCCGCCATGGTCGCATTCGCCATACGAGGGCTTCATAGCGATAGCGAGAGTTTTACGACTTATCGAAGATTGGCTAGCAGCAGCGTACTTTCCGGCCGGGTTCAAGCGAACATGCTAATGGCCTCACGGGCAGCGAAGGACTATCTGAAGTCCCGAGACGACAAGTATCTCGAAATCTACGATCGGAGATTCGCGACCGCCCAACAGTTCGCGCTCGAGCAACAGGCGAAGATGGAAGATGTACAGCGGAGCCAGCTGAGTCGAAGCCTGGTCAAACAGCTGGAGCAATACCAAAGTGCCAATCAGCAAGTCTTTCAGCTGGTACGGCGTCGCGATAGCACGCTTCAACAAACATTGGATCCGCAAGGGATTCGAATGCGAACGAACCTCACGGACATCATGATCTCGGCCAATCGTGACGAGGACTCCGAAGCAGCCTACCTGGCGGGACGAGCACTGGAACGCGTGCTCCTTGGGCGATTGTATTTGTTCAAGTTCCTGGAAGACAGTGAGAACGCTGACGCGGATCGCGTGCGCACAGAATTGGGCGACGGCTTCGAAGCAGATCTGCAGGCTTTCGCCGCCGCAATCGATGACCCTGAGCGGAAAGAAATGCTGCAAGAGTTTGCCGTCGCGCGAGAGTCGTACCTCGCGGCATTCGAGTCGATGGTAGGCATCGTTAAGCAACGCAACTTGCTGATTGAGCAAGATGTCTTGCCGCTGGATGAATCGATCGCTGAAATCTCCGAACGAATCAAACTTTCGTTGAAGGATGACCAGGATGCATTAGGACCGCGCGTTCAAGAGAGCAATGCTGCCACGATCCGCGACGTGCTGATGGCTTCGCTCCTGGCCGTTGCGCTGGCGATACTGATCGCATGGCTGTTCGTCCGAACCATCAACAAGTCTGTTCGCGCTTTGGGAATCTCCGAAGCAGAGACGGAGCGACTTTCGCGCGAAATTGCAGCCAGAGAAGAAACCGAACGCAAGCTGGCGACCGCGATGAAAGAGGTAAAACGGGTCAATTTCCTGTCCGACATTGCTTTGGAGCTAAGTCGTTGCGGCTACTGGCATATCGACTACAGCGACCCCGATCATTACTACCAGTCCGAGCGTGCCGCCCGAATTCTGGGCGAGCCAATCAAACCAGATGGTCGGTACCATTTGCAGGACGAGTGGTTCAGTCAACTGCTTGCGGCGAACGAGGAGACAGCCGCGTTGACGGCGGAACGTTACGAAGCAGCCATTGAGGGACGATATGACAACTACGATTCCACCTATGCGTACCAGCGCCGATCGATGGCTCTATTGTCTGGATTCACGCCTCCGGGCAGGTCATGCGCGATGACGATGGTAAAATTCAATTCATGTACGGTGTTTACCAAGACATCACCGTACGTAAACAGGCGGAACAAGCATTAGAAGCCGCCGAACAGCGGAGCCGTTCATTGCTCGAATCCGCACCAGACGGCATGATGATCGCCGATGATCAGGGGCGAATGGTGCGCGTCAATACCCAGTTTGTTGCACTGTTCGGGTATCAGAAGGACGAAATCGTTGGCCAGTCGATCGAGGTTTTGCTGCCGGAGCGATATCGCGGGAAACATGTTGGTCAACGGAAATCATTTTTCCAAAGTCCGTCCGTTCGAGCCATGGGCTCTGGAATGGAATTGTTTGCCCAGCGAAAGGATGGCTCCGAATTTCCGGTCGAGATCAGCCTTAGTCCTCTGCAAACTGATGAAGGGATTCTGGTATCGAGTTCCATCCGGGATATCACGGAGAGGAAACGGGCGGAAGCTGAAATCATCGAGGCTCGTGCCGCGGCCGATGCGGCCAATCAGGCTAAGAGTGATTTTTTGGCTAACATGAGCCACGAAATCCGCACTCCCATGAACGGCATCATGGGGATGACAGAGTTGGCACTTGATACCGAGCTGACGAGAGAACAGCGCGAGTTTCTAACGACGATCGAATCGTCCGCTGATTCATTGCTATCGTTGATCAACGACATCTTGGACTTTTCGAAGATCGAGGCAAAGAAGCTGGAACTCGATCCCATCGACTTTGAAATTCGCGAACGAATTGGCGAAACACTCAGCACACTGGCAGTGCGGGCGCACAGCAAAGGTCTGGAACTCGCATTCGACGTCGATCCGGCTGTGCCTGAGCACTTGCTTGGCGACGTCCATCGCTTGCGACAGGTCTTGATGAATTTGTTGGGCAACGCCATCAAGTTCACCGAACGTGGTGAGATCGTGTTGCGAATCGAATTGGTGCGTCAGCAGAAGCAACGCGTTACGCTTCGTTTCTCCGTAAAAGACACTGGCATCGGGTTGTCTCCCGACAAGTTGGAGACGATTTTTCAACCTTTCGAGCAGGCGGATGCCTCGACAACGCGCAAGTATGGAGGAACCGGTCTCGGGTTGGCCATCTGTGTGCGGTTGGTGGAAATCATGGGTGGCAAAATGGAAGTCGAAAGCGAACTCGGCGGCGGGACGACGTTTTCCTTTACCGCCGAGCTAGGCATTGGCTCGCCGACATCCGCGTCGCAAGGACCGAAGAGTTCGCGAGAATTGCGCGGTATGCGCGTGCTGGTCGTGGATGACAACGAAACCAATCGCCGCATTTTGGCGAAGATGCTCGAGAACTGGGGGATGGTGCCTGTAGTGGTCGATTCCGCCGCCAGCGCATTGCAAGCGATTCAATCGCGCTGACGACGACCAACCGATCGGGCTCGTCGTTTCCGATGTGAACATGCCAGAGATGGACGGGTTCATGCTCGCCGAACAACTAAAGGGCAGCAAGACGTGGAAGAACACACCGATCATTTTGCTCACGTCCGCCAACCGCACCGGTGATGGCGCTCGGTGCCGCCAATTAGGAATCGCGGCACATCTGATCAAACCGGCCAGGCAATCGTTTCTGTTCGACGCGATCGCAACATCGGTCGGAGCCGGAGCTGCGGAGAACCATTCATCGAGCCAGGGCGAAGCCCTTCAGCAAAGCGATCTCGGACCACAAGGACTACGGCTGTTGTTGGCCGAGGACAATGCAACAAATCAAAAATTCGCGGTTCGGGCGTTGACCAAAGCCGGGCATTCGGTCACGGTCGCCAACAATGGACGGGAAGCGGTTGATGCCTGTATCGCGGACAACTTCGACGCTGTTCTAATGGATATTCAGATGCCAGTGATGGATGGATATTTGGCCACCGCCGAGATCCGTCGTCGGGAAGCGTCCTCTCGCCACACACCCATCATCGCGATGACCGCTCATGCGATGAAGGGTGACAAAGAGAAATGCCTTGATGCGGGGATGGACGGTTACGTGACTAAACCAATCAAGTCACGAGTGATGCTTCAAGAGATCGCTCGCGTGCTGGAAACTTTCCAGACGGAAAGCTAGGATTGACCGTAACTGGAGTTCCCCGATGCCCGATGCGTTTGACAAAGAAGAATTGCTGGAAGAATTGGACGGCGACCGAGATTTTCTGGAGGAATCTCTAGAGATTCTAAATGCTGACGCTCCGCCGCTGCTAGCTAAGATTCGTACAGCCGTCGACTCCGGCGACACGGAGGCGGTCGCGATGGCTGCCCACACGATCAAGTCCATGGTGGGAAACTTTTGTGCGTCCCCTGCGCACGGGGCCGCACTGGACGTCGAGACCAGCGGACGAAGCAATGACTTACCCGCCTGCCGAAGCGGACTGGTCTTGCTGGAGACCGAAATCCAAAGACTGCAACAAGCACTCCATCGATTTCTAGATGAATTCGAGTGATTCTCGCACGGACAATCGAATGCGCATCCTGATCGCTGAAGACGAGCGGATCACACGACGTAAAATACAGCGACAGCTGGAGCAGATGGGGCACGAGGTGATCGAAGCCGCCGATGGAGGTGAGGCTTGGGAGTTGTTCCAGTCGCATTCGCCACCGATCGTCATTTCCGATTGGGAAATGCCCAAGATCAGTGGTGTGGAATTGGTCCGACGCATCCGTGCCGCAGACACTCCAGGCTACGTCTATATCGTGATGTTGACCGGCAAGTCGGAGAAAGACGACGTCGTCGAGGGCATTGATGCGGGTGCCGACGACTTTGTTTCGAAGCCCTTCGACCGAGGCGAACTTCGCGCTCGGCTAAACGCCGGACTGCGGATCGTCGAACTGGAACACAGCTTGGCGTCAACCAACGATCGACTTCGCCACGAACTCGCCGTGGCTCGTGAACTATCCGATGCCGAGCATCGCAAGCACGAGGAAGCCTTGCTTGGGGAAAGCATCCCGGTACGTGCGCTTCGCGAAGGAATCGAAATGTATGGCAAAACGGATGAACCACTGGTCCTCAGTGGTCCTTCCGGTGCCGGACAAGAAGCTGTTGCGCGGGCGATCCATCGCGGGTCTTCGCGCCGTGATCGACCGTTCATTTACGTTGCCTGCCCGCATCTAAAGGACGCCAACGAATCCGTTTTTGGAATTCACACCGATTCAAAAGACGATAGTCAACTCGGAAAAGCATTATTAGCCGATGGTGGCACTTTGTATCTGGAAAAAGTCGAAACACTCAGCGATCTTGCGCAGAATCAGCTGGTTGAATTCTTAACAGATGCTGCTGCTCGCCGCGTGGCGGGGTTGATCCCAATTCCGAATGTTCGCGTGATTGCATCCGTATCCCAACAGCCCACGAGTGATCTGTCACAGGGAAGGCTTGGCAACCAGCTGGAACAATCGATTGCACAGCATTGGCTTGCGGTCCCCTCGCTTGCTGAGCGGAAAGAAGACATCACGGTGATCGCCGATCATATCGTCAAACGCAGTGGGCGTTCCGCCGGAAAAGCAATCAACGGCCTGAGCACCGAAGCGAAAGAAATGCTCCTGCGCTATAGCTGGCCCGGCAACATTCGTGAACTGCGAAGTGTCGTCGAGCGTGCGGTTTTGCTTGCCAATGGAACACTTGTCGAGATCCCCGAAGAACTACTCCGCGAAGGCCGGCGCGTCGGGGGTTACACACTGCAACGACAAATCGGCGAAGGGGGCATGGGCGAAGTTTGGCTCGCGCAACATTCCCTGTTGGCCCGTCCTTCCGCGGTCAAGCTAATTCGACAAAGCGCCATGCAAAGCGGCGCGAAGATGCGTAAAAAGTTGGAGCAGCGGTTTCAGAAAGAAGCAAAAGCAACGGCCCAATTGCGTTCACCAAATACAGTCGAACTGTATGACTTCGGCGTCACGGACGACGGTGACTTCTATTACGTGATGGAATACCTAAGCGGAGTTGATTTGAATACGCTCGTCCAAAAATTCGGCCCGCTCGATCCCGCCCGAGCGGTTTACTATTTACGGCAAGCGTGTGTTTCCCTTGGTGAAGCGCATCTGAGTGGACTCGTGCACCGCGATGTGAAACCTGAGAATCTTTTCGCGTGCCAACTTGGAACCCAATACGATTTCCTAAAAGTATTGGACTTCGGCGTTGTCCGCATGGGTAGCGACGATGACCAGACGGCAACGTCCGCCGGAGCTTTGACTGGGAGCCCAGCATGCATGTCGCCGGAAGCTGTCCAGGGTGAAGAGGTCACTTTCGCATCGGATGTCTATGGCCTGGGTTGCGTCGCTTATTGGTTATTGTCGGGCCGTCAAGTTTTTGAAGCGCCAAGTGTCATGCAACTACTCGTCCAACACGTTTCAAGGCCACCTTTGCCGCTATCCGACTTTCGTTCGGATTTGTCAGTCGAACTCGAACAGTTGGTGCTGCGGTGCCTGGCCAAGAACCCAGCCGATCGCCCCAGCGACGCCAACGATCTGGGCCGTCAACTCGCGTCACTGGCGATCGAAAAATCGTGGGGTAATGCGGACGCTTTACAATGGTGGCAAGCTAACTTACCGGTCGGAGAGATTCTGGATTCGCAGAGCGACACCGCTGTGGCGATCAACTCAGAGACGAAGTCTGCTCCAAAGTTCGAACAAGCCGCTGAAACGATCGAGTCGAAAGGCCCCATCGTCGAAGCCGACAAAACGCTAGATTTTGTGTCCGACAGCAGTCATAACCAGTGATGGCCAAGCGGCGACGGCTTCCGCATTTCCTGACAAGATTTCGGCCAGGACTTGTCCTGGCAACGTTCGCCAACTTGGTTCTGCCAAGGACAGGTTGTCCAAACGGAAGGGTCTTTGCCAACCTCTAAGAACCAGACGACCACACGCGAACCTACTAGCGAGCATCCTACAGAGGCTGAACCGCGGTGATGTTGCTCATTGGAATGTCATAGGCAGCGATCGGCACAGTTGCTTCCAGGCACGTGTTGCAGGATCCTTGCAAATGCAACTGAAGAATTGCTAATAGTTCCTGGACCGTTTCAGGATTTTTCGTGAGTCGTGTATGGATGGTCTTGATGTATCGTTCCGAAACGGCGCGACTATCGCGGGCACTTTTCACGGGGACGACACCGTCTGATTTGCCGTTGAAAATTGTGCAACAACGATTGCCGATCACGGAGTGCATTTGCACGCCGCAACGAACGGGCAGTGACGCAATCGCGTTTAGCAATTTGCTTTGCGGCTCGAGCAAGTCAATGCTGGTCGGAATCCTGCGTCGGATTTCTTCGCTAAATACGCCGGGATTGCATCGTATCAACTCGGTGTGCGCCTGAACTAGATTTTCGGGTTCCTCGACCAGCAATGATCCAATCCGCCCAATGGATCGATTTGCAAAACCCGAACCTCGGTGCGGAGTCCCAACAAACACGACCCGTGAGACATCGGGCGACGGCTCGAAGAAGAATGCTTCCGCCATTCGTTGACGGTACCCGGCGGGAATAGAAACTTGATCAAACGGTCGGTTGGCAATACTTCGCCAGAGACAATCCCCACTCGATGCGACCTGCAATTTGGAAACGAGGCCGCCCATGCTGTGGCCCACGAGAACCGTCTCAGAAAGTTGCGGGTCCTCATGATTCGGATCAAATGTGTGCCGAGCCGACCGGAGCTGTTCTCGACACTCCGCGGCACTGGTCAAAAAGGGCTGGCCAGTCGGATACTCGACTACCCAAATCTGAAAGTCCTCGACGAATCCGGGCTGAGCTTGAAGTTCGTTAATCATCTCAGCCCACGTGTAAGCGTTAGACAGTAGACCGTGGATAAAGACGACCGGAATCTTGCCCCGTTGATAAGGCTCTATCGCGCGCAGCTGAGTTTCTTCAGCTCCTGATCTTGGATTGATAAAGCTATCAAGAATGGTTTGCGGGTCATTTTGAAGTCGATAGGCCAACGGCGCGGAAAGGTCTTTCGTGATATTCTGCAGCTCGCCATTGACCATTACCTTTCCGACACGCAGCGGATCATAAAGTTGCAGCTGGCATGGGACGACTGAACTAAGCTCATGAAGGTCGCCACACGCACGACAGGATTCAACTTGCATCCGCATCGTGGCGGCAAAGGTCGGGCGTCGGGAGACAAAAGGACGGCACTCAGACTGACTGCTGGTCACGACCAACGGCACGCCGATACCCTCCTGACGGTAGAGTGTCCGCAGTCCATTCGTCTTATAATTGCCGACGGGGACCAGCGTGTGAAAATCGCTTGGCTGCCAAACGAATCCGCGATGTGTAATCGGAATCCAAATTTGCTGTCCGCAGCGATGGATCGAAAGTCCCGTGCGGGGATCGAGTCTTCCGAATCGTTGACCGTTGACGACAAGCTTATTCAGTGCGGACTTGTGCAATTGCTGTTTGCGACACTCGAAACATGCAGAGTCTTCGTGCTGACACGTGGCGATCGCGACCTCGAAAAACAAATCGACACAAGATTCGCGACATTCCTCTTCTTGACGAAGCGCATCCACATACAATCGTTCCTCTTGCTCTAGACCCGCGGTCGATCCGAACAATCCGGCCTGAGAAGCGACATAGTCGGGCTCCATCCATTTGACTCGCGTCACCAAACAACCCGAACTGCTGGTCAGCAAAATTGCTAGCAGTGCGGTGGCGAGTAACGATCGGCAATCGCGAGAATAAGGCAAGGCACGACATCCGCTTTGAAAAGCGTCTTGGCGTCCCTGCCGAAAATCTGGAGAGGAATGGAGAGGTTTTTATTCCTATGAGTGCGCATACCGCTCGCACACATTTACTAATCGGAACTCGCTACGCAATCGCTACAGATTTTCTATTGGAATCCGGATGTAGCGATGCCAACGACGGAAACAGCGTTGACGAGATAGCATCAACTTCCGAAAAAACCCAATATTCGTTGCAGGCATCAACGTTGCTAGCGCCGCCGTTGCATCACAACGGCAAGGCACGTTTACCATTTCCATTTGCGGCACTCGCCCAAACCAATGCGTTTGGGACTGCAAGTCGTCGTTGTATCTAGATGTAGAACGACCGGCCGTAGCTAATAGCGAAGCTTGACCGTGCGCGATACTCTTCCCAGTTGGTCTTCAAGAATCATGTCCGTCGCAGATATCGATCTGACGGCTGGGGCAAACGCTTGATTGATGCGATCCGCCCGAGTTGACGACGAAACTTTAGCAATCAACCGACCGTTCGAGATCGACCAGTTTCCAGAAGAACTGGGCGTCGGCACAAAAATGTACTGGAAATTGCTGAGCGTCCGATAGTAGCGGTACGTTTGAAATACACCATTTTCGCCAAAGACAATATCGACCGAACCCTCGGTGTCGTTGATCCGCCAAGTTCCCAACGCCATCTTGCGGACCTGAGCGTCAGTCAAGACTCGCCCTGCCTCGGTATCGGCAACAATTGGTGGAACTTGAGGAGCAGGGACGGGAGCAGGAGTAGGAGCTTTGGCTGGCGGCGAATTGATCTCAACCAACACAGTTTCGGAAATGTTGGTTGGCGGAGTGGGTTGATGAAGTGTTTTCCGCTCAGGCAGATATGTGTTGAGTCCTGGAATGTCAGCTGCGCCCGCTTCGAATGGTGCCAAGACAATCAGTGTTCGCTCGGAACCTGAAGGTGCGCTAAAGTCGGTGGGAAGGTCAACCTTCTCGTTGGTAATACAAATGACCAGTTTACCTTGGTCAAATTTGTAGATGCCGGTTCCAGTCGTGTTGTCTCGATCCATGATCGCGATCCGTTTGGGATACGAGGTTGGATCAACGCGATACGTCTTCGTGCTCTTCATTCCATCGACAGGCGATTTGAAGATAATGGTGTAGTCAACGATCTCCATCACTCCGCCGCCTGGCAGCATCTCTCGCATGTGGTTTTCAGGGACCGCGTTGCCATGCTCGATCATTTCGACCACCCGCCAGTGGCCATTGATTCGCTTCAATTCATTGGCGATGGCGTCGGATTGGGCGTCCGCTGTTGATAGCAGGCAACACATCGTGATGACCGCGCTAGCCGCGGTAAAAAAAATCGCTCGCATGATTTCTCAATTGGGGTTCAAAATTTTCTCAAGTAGTAAGTACCGCGTTCAGCGACATGACAGCAACGTTGATTTGATCAAGCGAGATTGTTAGCGAAACAAGATTTGCGAACAATATCAATCGCGCGATCACGCAACAGTCGATTTGCTATCAGATCCACGGTTCGCCAGTCGCTGAAAACTTGTCATGGCAACGTCAACCAGCCATGTTCCGTTGCGGCGGATGCAGGTCCAGGGACTCGCTCTTGCCGATATCAGAGTTTTCGATCGGAATCTGGTTCATGCGATCCTTGAACGCAACGAACCATTTTCGAAGCCAAGGCGGCATCGAACGGAGTTGAGCCGGGTCTTTGATCTCTGCCGTCTCCCACGTCATGTTCGCAGCGATCAGTTTCAGAATCTCTTCCTGTTCGAAGTAGGCGGTGTGCACCAATTCCTTCCCCGACAGTTGTCCGCCAAAGGATTCAAGGCCGGAAGCAAACGACCTTTGCACGATCAGATTTCGCACCTTGGGCACTAGTTCGTGAGCATGTTTGTTTGCGAAAGCCAAGAGTCTGACGTTTAGCAGCGCTGGCAAAGGAGGTGGAGACAGGTCAGCGGCCACGCCCGGGAACGGAGTCACATCGACAAGAGTCGCCGTCGGACGGTCATTGCCCTGAGCCGCCCGAATCACGATGTTGCGAACCTTTCCGTTGACTGCGGGATGGAGCAAGCGATTGTAGATCGGTGCCAGCAACCAATAGTAGGGGCGCGATAGTAGCGCAAACGTATCCGAAAGGTAAACAACCTCGCGCGGAAACATTTTGCTGACGAATGAAACAGATATGTTCAAGGTGGCTCGCAAGCCGTTGATCGCTTCATCGTCGGGTGACCAGATCCCCAGCCAACGACGACCGTACACGTCAAACGCGCGTTGATGCAGCCGATGTTCCAATCTTATCCGGTAAGATTCGATGGCCGGGCTGATGCAAAGAACTGTGCAGTGAATAAAAAAGTACGACATGGCAATCATCAGCACCAGCAAGACCAGACCTTCTGGTGTTGCGAAGAAATATTTGGCCAAGGTTTGGCCGCCAGCCGGATCGAAACTGCCAACATGAATCCCCGTGGGCTTCCGATCGATCGCGATACCCAGGTACTCAATCGAGGCAAGCACCGGAGAGCGAAGAGTGCTGTTGAGGTAGCTGATTTCCTGGTCGGGTTCCAAAACAACCATGGCGCGATTATCGACAGCGATATTGCCAAGAGTCGTGGCAAGTTCTATGGGGGCCGCCATTGCCGGAATCAACAAGATCAAGCCGACGATCAGTCCCAACAGATTCTTTAGGTTTAGAGCGCCTGGACTTCGATGCTGCATGAACGGTGTTCCGATCGTCGTCCAACTACAAAGCCCTTGCAGCGGTCGCCTGATCAACACCGACATCTTCATGGCATTCCAAATCACCGAACCTCCATGGCTATGTCCAACAAGATGATAGTCACGTCCTTCAGCTTCCAGAGATTGTAAGCGTTTGAGCAGTTTGGCCGCTGCCTTGCTCCGTGCTCGTTCACTATTTGCGCCCGACCAATGAAAAACCTCGTGTTCACCAGCGACTCGAATGCAGTTGGGAAGCAATGATTGAATCTTGCGGGCGAAGGGACTCCCGGATTGCCACCAACGTTCTCCGCAGTCATCCGCCGCTGACGCATACGTACCATGCACCATGATCGCGATCGATTCTCGATCAGCGCCTTGCATTACTCTGTGCGGCTGCGTTTGTTTTTCCATCCATCCCAACCTTGGGCACCAAAAACCAGACTGAACCGACCGTTGCTTTATGTGCGGCATGTCATCGGAGAAGCAAGTCGGCGTCGTTACAGCAGTACATAGTAAAGAAAGGTAACTACGGCCAATATCAATGCTGCAGTCTTCGCAAATCGCAACACTTTCATGACCAGTAACGGCCAATTTTCGGAGGCTGGTGGACAACCAATCCGACGAAAAGTCGTGGGTGGCTGGCGGTCGAGGGCTAGCGCGCCAACAGCAACTGTGCGACGAAGCCATCGCAATGGGGGTCGGAATGTTCGTTAAACGCACATTCCGATCTTAGCCGCGTTAGAACTAGCATTGGCTGCACCATCGGGAAATGCGTTTCCCGGCGACTTTCCAACGAACGACAAACGACGCTCTCCTTTACGGTGAAACCGATGCTTTCGCCGCCCGTCTTAGGCTGCCCAAGCGATGGACTCCGAGACCGCCTCCAGATCACTTCGCATTTCATCCATCGATCCGTATCGCTCGTCAGGCTCTGTTGCCATCGCCTGCTCGATGACCTGTGCGCACGCATCGGGGACGTCTGGATTGACTTCGGTGGGATTCGGTGGATCCGCTTGCATGTGAGCCAGCATGACCTGAAAATCGTTTTTTGCTTCTTCGTAGGGCCGCTTTCCAGTCAACAAGCTGTAATACGTGGCACCAAGAGAATAGATATCGCTGCGTTCATCGACTTCGTTTGCATCACACTGCTCGGGACTCATATAGTGAGGGGTACCGATGACTTGTCCAACCAGGGTAAGTTTTTGAGAACTCGGGGACGATGTCTGTTTGGCGAGGCGGAAGTCGGAAACCTTGACGGTTCCGTCCTCGGTCAGCAGCAGGTTTGCAGGATTGATATCCCGATGAATTAGCCCTTCATGATGCGCCGCGGCCAGCCCCTTGCTAGCTTCAATCGCCATCCGCGTCGCATCGCCAATTGAATAGGCGCCGTTGGACTCAAGGTAATCGTTCGCACTTCCGCCCGAAACAATCTCCATCACCAAATAGGAGATCGAGTCTTCGTGGGCAGCCTCATGAATGGTTACCGTGTTGGCATGATTGAATTTACCGGCGCTCTTCGCCCCAGAAAGAAACCGTGTACGCTCGATCTCGTCGGAAGAAAGGGTTTCGGTCAAGACCTTGATAGCAACATCACGCTCGATGGCGGTGTCATGGCCACGAAAAACCAAACCCTTTCCTCCAGTTCCCAAAACCTCGGTAATCTCGTACCTACCCAGTTTCCGGCCCAGCCAATCCGTCGGTTTTCCCTGAGAAACACTATTCATCGATGCTGAAACTCCCTGATTCGATGCCCACGTGGTGACGTAGATCGATTATCAAACAATCTGCAGGTCGGACGAAATACAGATATCCGCAGTTTTCATCCAATTGCGCCTTTCTTTTCTAGGTTCGTTACCAAACTGGGTCCGATGCCGGCAATCTAATTGGAACCTGATCGTCCGCCTGGCAAATCGCTGCCACGATTGGCTGTCGAGCCACCAATGTCGAGCCACCAATGTGCTGATTGATCCAAACGTTTTTCGCATGAACCCAAGGTCTTGAGCATCTCACTTCGCCAGTGACTTTGATCAATCTGCCGCGGCGAAGCGACGCGGCGATTGCCGCAAATCGTTCATCAAGTGCACTCGCAGTTGTTTCCGATACTGAAAATTGCCTACATGTCACAAAGCGATGTCCGTCAACGTTGGGTATCTGCTCACAAGAAATGAGTACTTGCAATGATTCAAGATCGAACGGATGGAACCGTGCCACTGTGCGCGATCGTACTCACTCTTTGCTGCTTGGGTTGCAACACAAGTCGGCCATCATCGGACGCTACCTATTCAAGAGCATTTGCCAACGTCGCGGCTGCAACGGTTGCTTGGCGGCATGAAGATCAGGACGATGGATTCGACAACGCTCTCTTGGTTTTGGAATCGGATAATGCATTTGCTGACACTGTCCGGATCGCCCGCGAGGCAGAGATTGCCCGAAGTGAAACAGACCCGCGATGCGTGTCCTTGTACGCCAAAGTTGCGATCGATTGTTGGCCCATGCTGCCAGCAGACGACCAGGGCGACCAGTCGAATGAAATCGCCACGGCGGCTTGGAAGGTTTATCACTTCAGCGTCGCTCAGTTCGTTGGGCAATCGCTACTTCACGGCCAAATCGATCCCCAAAGTCGAGTCTCTTACTCTTCCAAAGAGGGTGAATCGATGTCGATCCCGATCACTCATCACGGTTTTCCGTGGGCGAAAGGTGATTTTGGCGAGTTGCGATTGGCAGAAAACAGAGACCACGAAATTCTAGATCGCTATTGGTCCGAGCGTGGCCTGGGCGTTCCCGTGATCGCTGTCCGGCAGTGTGAAACGAGCCAGCCATACATGAGCCCGCACGTGCCCTTTTCGGCAACATGCATTTTACGTCCCCGAACACCGGAGGAAGCATCACGCGAAGGCGAAATCCCAAATCAAGCGAAGCCCGGCGAGCAGATCGATGCAGTCTTAGAGCTACAGGATCCGCTTCGTGTTCAACAGGTTGCCTACGGTAATCGCCAATGGAACCTTGCCAGTGACGTTTCGGCGCCTTTGGCAATGGCAAGTCGCACGATCCATCGAGACAAAATTTCGAGTTTCCTAAATCCAGGCCGAGCGGACGAAAACATCGGTTTGAGAATGCTTGAACCCTACCAACCGGGGAGAATCCCACTCGTATTCGTGCATGGGCTTTTGTCTGACAAATTCACCTGGGTCGATTTAGTGAACGACCTGCGAGCCGTGGAAGGATTGAACGAGCACTATCAAATATGGTCGTTCCAATATCCGACCGGCCAGCCCTTCATTCGCTCGGCGGCAGACATGCGACGAGATCTGACGGAGATCATTAAATTCGTAGATCCCCAAGGCAGCGATCCGGCACTTACCCAAATGGTGCTCGTCGGACATAGCATGGGAGGCTTGATTTCAAAACTGCAGGTTTCGCGTAGCGAGACGGCGATCTGGGACAGCGTTGCCAGTCGTCGTGTCGAGGAAATTCATTCGTCGCCAGAGACTCGAGACGAGATTGAGCATTTGTTCTTCTTCGAACCGTTGCCGTTCGTTAAACGCGTCGTCTTCATTGGCTCGCCGCATCGAGGCTCCAAAATCGCGAAAGGTTTTGTCGGCAGGTTGGGTTCTGCGTTGGTGATCACGCCAAACGAGAACGAGTCGAGGTTTAAAGCGTTCGTTCGAGAAAACCCAGATATCTTCATGGGTGACTTGGCGCATCGATTGCCGTCGAGTGTCGATTTGTTGCGACCCGATAACCCAATGCTCCTGGCGACCTACAAGCTACGTGTGAATCCTGATGTGCGTTTGCACACGATCATTGGCACGGGACACGAAGTGGCCAAGGATACGCCCGGGGACGGCGTTGTTGCCGTCGACAGCGCTCGCCATCCCGGTACGGTCAGCGAGCTTCACATCGAAACAACCCACACACATCTGACGGGTCACCCGAAAACAACCACCGAAATCGTTAGAGTTTTAGGCGAGCACCTGAACGAAAACTACGTTCCGGAATTGGCTGCGGCCGAGTTGCTTCCTTGATTGCAATTGCGTGCTGACGCCTTTTCTTGGGCCGTCGCGCGTCAGACCACACTGCCCCGAGCAGGGGCATCACGCCTGCCGGCGGTGAAAACTCCCCAAGCTGAAGTTGACAAGATTCGCCCTTGCCGTAAAGCTCGACACACAGAGTTTGCTCCACGGAAGGAGGATGTGCGATGTCAATGCGCACCGATCGGTTAAGAATGCTTGGATGTATCGGCTTTTTGCTTATCTGTTCGTTTGCTGCGATGGCGACCGAGACGGTTGAGCCATCGCCGACGGATTTTTCAAATCTTCACCGTGAAATCGCGGAGAACATTGGTCGTCTTGAGGACCAAGTTGCAGCACAAAAACTCGCCCGCACAGGCCTTTCAGCAACTCTCCTGGACGAGTTGGCGCTGTGGCGACAGATCGAGTTGGTCGTCGCGCAACGCAAAACAGTCTTCGATCTTGCTCAGCTCGCACCGTCGTCATCCGAAGCCTCCGATACAGTTGTGGGCGAGATCTCACAGTTCTTGCAACTGGAAGACGCGCGAAATGCATTAGCTGTCGTCGAGGAGAACCTGGAGTCGCTTACCAGCGAGTTGCAGGACGAGCATTCGTTGATGTTGGAAACCAAGGAATTGGTTCAACAGGCAGAGCAGGATCGTCGGCGCACGACAGAAAACCTGCTCAGCGCATCGGTCGGTTCGCGTGATCAGTTGCAAATCCAGCAGCAGCTCGACGCTTTACGCGTCCGACTATACCAACAACAGCTTTCGCTGCATCGAGACACAATTGCGGAGATGTCGCAACGGCGAGACCGAGTCGAATTGATCATTGCCGGTTACCGTGACCGCATTGTGCGAGCAGGATACGATCTCCGGCTGTCCAAAGCCGAACTACGACAGCAGCTTGCGAAAATCGCGGACATGGAGGAAATGGTCCACGGGCAACTGAGCCAGCTTGACCAGCAAACACATCTGATCCTGGTCGCGTCATCAGCAAACCAAGGGGCCACGCCAAACAACTTGGGAGTGATCCGCGAAGAGTCGCAGTTGCTACGCAAACTACTGTCTGAAACCGCGGCGATTCGTGAATGTTGGAAGCGACGTTATCGCGTTTCCAATCAAGATCCCTCTACAGACGAATGGATGAAATGGCGCGATGATGCTCGCCAAGCCGAAGAGCGCCTGAGTCAGATCGACCTCCGCCTGGCCAGTCGCACAACGCAACGGAGGCAGCAGGTCGATGCGATCCAACGCCAGCCGTTGCCAAACGGCCAGGCGACGGAAGCTCGCTCATCGGAAATCGAACAACTGGAAGCGATCATTGACGCGTATGGAAAGTTGCAGGTGTTGGCTGCCAATGCTCGGCGGACATACTCCAGGTTCGCCGAAGATCTGGATGCTCGACTGGGCGGAAACTCGGTCGCGGTTTGGAGGTCCTGGGTGGGCGATCGATTCAGTTCATTTTGGGAGTACGAAATAACGGCTGTCGATGACCGATCGGTTACGGTCGGAAAGTTGGTAGTTGCGTTCTTGTTGCTGATCATCGGCCTAATCGTTAGCAAGGTGATCACCTCAATCGTGGCGTTTCGCGTGCTACCCCGATTCGGTTTCAGCCGCCCCGCCGCTCTGACGATCCGTCAAATCATGATGTATGGCATGATCGTTGCGATGACGATGTTATCGCTTAAGATGGTCAACGTACCACTTACCATCTTCGCGTTTCTGGGTGGCGCCGCGGCGATCGGCGTCGGCTTCGGCAGCCAAAACACAGTGGCCAATTTCATTAGTGGATTGATCTTATTGATCCAACGCCCGATTCGAATCGGCGATTTGGTCAATGTCGATGGGATCGATGCCAACGTAGAACACATCGGCACCGCGCCACTCGAGTTAAAACGAGTGAGAATCTGGAAGTATTGATCCCGAACAACAACATTTTGCACAACAAGGTGACAAATTGGACGCTTTCAGATACGCGAATCCGAACAAGTGTCTCCGTTGGCGTCGCCTATGGAACAGCGGTACAACCGGTTGTCGATGTGCTTCAGATTGTGGTTGCTCAGCACTCGAAAGTGTTGCAGGAACCAAGTCCGATTGTGCTGTTCGATGACTTTGGTGATAGCTCATTGGTCTTTTCGGTCCACTTTTGGATTCACATGCAGACGATCATGGAAAGAGATCAGGTGCGGAGTGGTATTCGCCTGGCAATCGATGATGCTTTCCGACAGGCGGGGATTGTCATTGCCTTCCCACAGCGAGATGTGCATCTGGATGTAACTTCTCCGATCGAAGTATCGATGTCCGACAGCAAATCCTCTGCTGCGCGTCCGAGACGGGCCGCCTGACCAAAAACAGCAAAGTTCACCTGGAGTGATAGATGTTTAGAAAACGCCATACTCAGACTGGCGCCCAACCCGGAACGTTACTGTTGCATGCGGAAACAGCAGCGACGCGGCTACGGGTCGTTTTTCGTCGTGACGGCGAGATGCTTACGATCCCCTGCGAATCCGTCCGGGATATTCCCCAACCGGCGCAGCCCGGCGAGCGGCTTTGGCTCGATGTCCAAGGTTTGGGTGACGGTGAGATTCTGGCGTCGCTGGCTCGTCAATTCAACATCGCGCCGCTGGCAATGGAAGATCTAGTCAATGTTCCTCAGCGACCTAAAACCAGTCTGTACGATGACCACCAAGTGATCGTCGCCCACATGCTCTGTGTTAACAACTCGGAACAAGTTGTTGTTCGGCAACTCGGTCTCGTTCTCGGTGACCAATACGTCATCAGCTTTCACCAAGACTGCTCCTCGATCCTGGCGCCGATCCGAGAACGACTCAAGAGCCCAACGGCACGATTGCTTCAGCACGACTGTGACTATCTGGCCTATGCGATCCTTGACTCTTGTGTTGACGGATACTTCCCGATCATGGAAGATCTTGGCGAGATGCTGGAGTCTCTAGAACAAGAGTCGTTGCGCAATCCACACCCCGATTTGTTGGCAGAAATTCATCAACTGAAGAACCAATTGATTCGTCTTCGTCGTAGTGTCTGGCCACAGCGTGAGTTAACGATGTCGCTGGTAACAACGGAAAGCCCATTCATCGCACCAGAAACACGTGAGTACTTTCGTGACATCCTCGACCACTGCTCGCAATTGGCCGACGTACTTGAAATGTACCGCGACTCGGCAACTGGATTGGTGAACACCTACATGACGGCAGTTGCTCACCACAGTAACGAGGTGATGAAGGTCTTAACACTCTTGACCAGCGTATTTGTCCCGCCCACCTTTATCGCCGGAATTTACGGAATGAACTTCGCCCATATGCCGGAACTGGCAATGAAGAACGCATACCCAACAGTCATGTTGACCATGGTGGTGATGATCGCAGGCACAATCCTCTATTTCTATGGTCACGGCTGGCTATCGCGGACGCCGATCGGCTCACGCGATCGGAAAACTCGACTCCCCGAATCACTTGCGCCTAGTCATGCACGAACGATTGTTTTAGAGGAAACTAAAAAGATCTCGGCTAAGGCCGCTTGAGTGCGATACGTTCAAACGATCGCCGGCGGCGGATAATTCGTGCGACAAGCTTTTGACAACCCGAACACGCGACAGTTTCCGGCAAGGGTCGCATCGATGACCCGTTGGCAATCATGACAACAGTAGTGAGGCACGCACTGAGCTAAGTTCACCAGCGGTCGAGCGGCTACAAATTGACCTGCTCCCAAGTAACCGCAACCTTGAAGTTTCAGCGCAAGAATTGAGATAGCCGTTCATTTCGCGTCCAGCGAGGGAACTTGTGCTTCTTCATTGAAAGTGCCGTCAACGGGTGCCACAATGTGAAGTGTCACCGTTGTACCACAAATGAAACAAATGCAGCCCGCGCCATCGCAAACGAATCTTTGCAAGGGACTTCCTTGCGTCCTGACAATGACAGTGTTGGTTTTTCTAAACATTAACACTGCTTTCGCTGAAGTTCCTGCCGTCGAATTTTTTGAAAAACACGTTCGACCGATCTTGGTCAAGCGATGCTACGAGTGCCATGGCGGCGTCAAGACAAGCGGTGACTTAAGACTCGACACACGTGCGGGTTGGCAAGCCGGAGGCGAAAGTGGCCCGGCAATCATACCAGGAAATCCGGACGAAAGCCTGCTGATTGATGCGATCAACTATCGGACATTGGAGATGCCTCCGCCGAATCAGGGAGGAAAGCTGAGTAACGCCGAAATCGATGTACTGACGAAGTGGGTCAACCTCGGCGCAACTGATCCACGTGATGACACCGTCAAACTGGCGGGCATGAGCGTGCAGGAGGCAAACTCATGGTGGGCCTTCCAGTCGCTGCCGGTCGCCGAACCGAATCCGTCCCCAATCCACATCGACAACATGTTGCTGGCCGAACTTCGGGCCCAAACGATCACACCAAACTCAGCTTCTGGCAAACGCACTCTGTTGCGCCGCGCAGACCTACGATCTAACCGGCTTGCCTCCGTCGAGCCAGGAAGTTGATGAATTTCTGTCGGATGACTCAGTCGAAGCCTTTGCTGAGGTAGTTGAGCGTCTGTTGGACTCGCCGCAATATGGAGCGAAGTGGGGGAGGCATTGGTTGGATGTTGTTCGCTATGCCGACACAGCGGGCGAGAATACCGATCGGCCACTGCCGCACGCCTGGCGGTATCGCAATTGGGTCTTGGATGCGTTCAATCGCGACATGCCTTACGACGAGTTCATTCGGTTACAAATTGCCGGCGACATCGTGCGGGCCGAGTCGAACCAGGACGAGAGAAACGAAGGAATCATTGCGACAGGCTATCTGGCCATTGCGCGGCGGTTCGGGCACGACATCGACAAGGACATCCATTTGATGCACGAGGATGTGATCGACAATTTGGGCAAGAACCTACTTGGCCTGACGATCGGATGCGCCCGCTGCCACGATCACAAGTACGATCCAATTCTTTCCAGCGACTACTACGGCTTGTACGGTATCTTTAACAGTACGCGGTTTTCGTTTCCCGGTTGCGAACCACAAGGACAGCCCCGTGACCTTGTTCCGTTGATGAATGCAGCTCAACTTGAGTCCATCAACGCTGCGTACCAGCGACAACTTGATCAATATGAATTCGCAAATCGCAAGCGTTCCGAGTCGCCTGCGGCGCTGCGGCAAATGGCCAGTGAGTGCTATCACTTGCTATCCGAATCGCAAGTCAATGAGGGCGATTCGGTCACGCTTACGGATCCCGACGATCCGACGCTGGATCAAATCACACTTCGTAAGGGCGAAGTTCTGCAACTATCGGTATTGCCCAACGAGAGCCATGGAGCCGACACGACGAGAGTCGAACTAGAGATAAAGAGCCTGGAGGATCAGGCAAGTACCTGGAGCGTTTCCGACCTGATCGCTGAAATCTCACAGCGTAATTTGAATCGAAATGATGATGGTTCTGCCTGGTGTTTTCTGGACACAACAAACGGCCCGATCTTCTTACATGAGCAACGGGCAAGCATAGGTGGGCAAGCGACACTGGGTGGCTGGAGCATCGGAGAGACGCCTTCTGTGATCGCCAATTCCGGAGACGATCCTTTATCGGTTTGGACGACGCTTCCGGCACGATCATTCTTCATTCATCCTGGACCAAAACGTACGGTTTCCGTGGCTTGGGTCTGTCCTCACGATGGCGAATACCAGATCATTGGTCGCATGACTGACGCGCATCCAATCGGTGGTGGTGATGGTGTGTTGATGCGACTGGAGCATTTTGCTTCGACCGACTTCGGGCCGGCACTCGTGCAACTGGGACTCGATTCAGCCACTCCGTTGGTCCAACCAGACAAGCCAAAGATACCTGTTGGATTCGCGGTTACCGAGTCGGAACCAAAGAACGTTCGATTGCACAAACGCGGTGATCCTGAACTTCTTGGCGACGAAATTCCGCGACGCTGGCTAACTGTTCTTGGAGGCGATTTGGTGCCCGAACTGGGCGGTAGCGGACGCAAACAACTCGCTTACTGGATTTCGACGCACCCGCTCGCAGCGCGGGTCATGGTCAATCGTATCTGGCACTGGCATTTCGGACGCGGCCTCGTTGCGACTCCGAACGACTTTGGTTCGCGCGGCGAATCACCATCCCATCCGGACTTGCTTGACTGGCTGGCAGCGCAATTTCAGGCCAGCGGCTTTCGAGTCAAGACAATGCATCGGCTGATCATGAATACGGAGGCTTACAAGCGCAGCAGTGCGGTCAGCGAAACAATGGCGAACGTCGATCCCGACAATCAGTTTCTTGCTCGCTATTCGCGTCGTCGCTTGGCGGCCGAAGAACTCCGCGACACGCTATTGCTTGTCGGCGGCAGTTTAGATTACTCCCCTGCCCAGACGCATCCCTTCCCGGCGGAAGAGACCTGGAAGTTTACTCAACACGAACCCTTCAGCGCGGTGTATGACACGAATAGACGCAGCGTCTATCTGATGGTTCAGCGCCAGCGACGTCATCCTTACCTGGATCTGTTCGACGCTGCTGATCCGAACTCAAGTACGGCAGTCCGACAGTCGACCACCGTTCCGACGCAGGCACTCTTCTTTCTAAATGATCCACTGTTCCACTCGCAAGCGGCAAATTTTTCGCAGCGCATTTTGCAACTTCCCGACGACAACGGTCGGCTCAGCTATGCCTTCCAGACTCTGTATCAGCGAGAGCCGACGGAGAAAGAGCACGTGTTGGCCAGGCGTTTTCTGCAACGCTATCCCGGCGATCTGAATGAAAGGTGGGCCGGATACTCAAGAGTTCTGATGTCTTCTAATGAATTTGTTTACTTGGACTAAATCCCTTACCACGTCGCGACAAACATGAAGCTTCGCCCCGAAGTTCCACGCCGAAACTGGTTGCAGTCTGCCGTAGCCGGATCGTTGATCTTTCCCGGCCTGGTCAAGCAACTGCTTGCCCAAGATGCTGACCCACTTGCGGCGCGAGCATCACACTTTCCTGCCAAGGCAAAGCAAGTCATCTTCATGTTCATGACCGGCGGTGTGTCGCACGTCGATACGTTTGATCCGAAACCGGCACTGACTCGCGACCATGGCAAGGAAATCAAGGCTGACCACCCCGAAATCAAAGACCGTCCAGGTTACGAACGCATCTATCTAAAACAACCTCAGTGGGAGTTTGCACCACACGGCCAATGCGGAACTGAGGTCAGCACGCTGTTCCCACATGTCGCCGGGTGTGTTGACGATATCGCGATGATTCGTTCGATGCATACTTCCCATTCCAACCACTACAACGCGACGCTGGGGATGCATACTGGTTCCTTTTCATTCGCGCGACCGAGCATTGGTTCCTGGACCAGCTACGGCCTGGGAAGCCTGAACCACAACCTGCCAAACTTTGTGGTGATTGCACCCAAGCAAACCTACGCGGGAACCCAGGTCTATGCGAGCGACTTTCTACCCGCCGCTCATCAGGGGACACTGGTGATGCCCGGGACGGAGCCGATTGCCAACGTCGGGCCGCGCGTCGCAACCGACCGCCAGCTGATCGAACTCGAGACGCTGCAGGAAATGAATACCGACCATCTCGCTTCACGCGACGCCGATCCGTTACTTGCAGCGCGAATCCGTTCTTTCGAGACCGCGTTCGGCATGCAAATGGCAGTGCCGGATGCATTTGAGTTCTCGCAAGAAAGCGCAGCAACGCTTGAAAGCTACGGATTGCAGCGAGACCAAACAACCGGCTTCGGCTGGCAATGCCTTGCGGCGCGACGATTGGTCGAACGCGGCGTCAGGTTCGTCGAACTAATCGACACCGGATCGTCAGGGAACTGGGACGCCCATAGCGACATGATGACACACAATGCACTAGCCAAAAATGTCGATCAGCCAATTGCAGCATTGCTCAAGGATCTAAAACAACGCGGCATGCTGGACGAAACCCTTGTTGTTTGGACGACCGAGTTCGGTCGCACACCATTCAACAACTCTGCTGCTGCGAAAGGCCGTGAACACCACCCTTGGGCATTCAGCTCGTGGATGGCGGGTGCCGGAGTGAAACCTGGCATCGTTCACGGGGAAACCGATGAACATGGCCTGCGCGCTGTCGGTAAAACGGTCCATGTTCATGACTTCCACGCGACGATTCTGCATCTGATGGGTTTCGACCACGAACGTCTCACCTACCGTCATGCTGGACGAGACTATCGGCTGACCGATGTAAATGGAAGCGTTGTGCACGACATTCTTGGCTAAGATTGACTGGTCCCGGTGCTACCAACGGAAACAGGTTATAATGCTCGTCCCTCCGTAATCACGAATCGTTTGCTAATTCAAATCTCGGTTCTTTCTGTGATCCAGTACGTGCACTTGAATTTCCATCGGGCCACTTTGCAGAAAATCGCGATCAGCGCGATTTTGATTCTGCCGCTGTCCGTTCATGCGAATGAGCCGGAAGACGAGTTCTTTGAATCGCACGTTCGACCGTTGCTGATTGATAAGTGTTTGGAATGTCACGGGGAAAAGGATGTATCCGGTGGCTTACTCGTCGATTCCAGGAAATCGCTGATCCAAGGTGGTGATAGCGGCGCAGCCATCGTTCCCGGTGACGTTTCGGAGAGTTTGCTGATACAAGCTGTCCGGCGGACCGGTGAAATGCCGATGCCGCCGGAGGAAGAACTGACGGAGCGCGAAGTCAGCATTCTGCAAAGATGGATTGAAATGGGTGCACCTTGGCCGGACGCTGACCATCCGCAATCCGACACGTCCGGGGCAGTGAGAGAACACTGGGCTTTCCAGAGCATCCGTCGGCCAGAACCACCCCGAGTGACGAACCAGGATTGGGTCCAAACACCTGTTGATTCGTTTGTGCTGGCGAAGTTGGAACAGAACCAACTGAGTGGTTCCCCGCCCGCCGACCGACGCTCTTTGATTCGTCACGCCACCTATTCGCTAACTGGACTGCCACCAACGCCTGCGGAAGTCGAACGTTTTGTAACTGACCCTGACTCAGACGCCTACGAAAACCTAGTTGAGCGTCTATTGGAATCGCCACACTATGGCGAGCATTGGGCGCGGCATTGGCTGGACGTCGCCCGATACTCCGACACCAAAGGCTACGTTTATGCGCGAGAAGAGCGATTTTGGGTTCACGCCTGGACCTACCGTGACTGGGTCGCCAAATCGTTGAACGATGACATGCCGTACAACCGTTTCTTGCTGCTGCAATTGGCAGCCGATCAAGTCGATGATCGCCAGGACGGTGATCTGGCCGCAATGGGATTCTTGACGCTCGGTCGCCGATTCCTGGGCGTCAAACGGGATATCATCGATGACCGGATCGATGTTGTCTGCCGCGGAACGATGGGTTTGACGGTCGCCTGCGCACGTTGCCATAACCACAAATACGATCCGATCCCGACGGCTGACTATTACTCACTGTACGGCGTCTTTGATAGCTGCGTTGAACAGTTGGTCTCATTGGAAACTTCGCCAGCCGACGAGGCGGTTGAAAAAGAACTTGCTACCCGAAAAGCAAACCTGCAGGACAAACTGGCGGCTGAACGCAAAGCGTCATCCGATCGGGCCCGTGATCGTGTTGCCGACTACCTGTTCGCTCAGTCTGAACTGCACAAATATCCCGCAGACGGCTTTGACCAAATCTTTGAGAACGATGACCTGCTGCCGGCGTTTGTGCGGCAGTGGGAACGCTACCTGCGCGAGGCAAAGAGGAATGGCGATCCGGTTTTCAGCGCCTGGCATGCGTTCGCCGAGATTCCGGCCGATTCGTTCGCCGAACGGTCTGTTGACGTGTCGGATCATCTACGCACTGCGGCTGCGGGCGAAGTACATCCGATCATTGCTCAGGCATTCTCAGATCCACCGAAGTCGTTCCGTGAGGTTTGCGATCGCTACGGCGAGATCTTTGCCGATCAATTGCGAAGCGTCCTGGACGGACCACAGTCACCGTGCCAAGTTCCCGAAGGTCCAATCGTACAAACGGAGACTTTCTTTACGACGGCGACGCTCACAGAGCTGTGGAAATTGCAGGGCGAGGTTGACCGCTGGATCATCAAGTCGAACGAACAAACTCCTCATGCCGTGATGTTGGTTGATCAAGCGACCCCCACAGAACCACGAATCTTTCGACGCGGTAATCCTATCAACCAAGGCAACGAAGTTCCGAGACAGTTTCTGTCTTTGTTGGCAGGCGACATGAGGCGACCATTTGAGCATGGCAGCGGTCGCCTGGAACTTGCTCGTGCGATCGTAGACCCCGAGAACCCGCTGACGCCACGGGTGATCGTTAATCGAGTTTGGGCGCACCATTTCGGCCAGGGATTGGTTTTGACGCCGAGCGATTTTGGTACACGAGCAGCTCCGCCATCGCATCCGGAATTACTGGATTGGCTGACAACCGAGTTTATCGCGGGCGGCTGGAGCCTAAAAAGCCTGCATCGCCGAATTGTGCTGTCGGCGACGTTTCGTCAGTCGAATTCGGGACCGACCGATCCGGATGTTTTGGCGCGGGCGATGCAGACAGACCCCAACAATCGACTGCTGTGGAGACGTAATGCGCGACGATTGACATTCGAGGAACTACGAGACTCCCTGCTGGCCACAACCGGCGATCTTGACCGGTCCATTGGAGGCAAACCGGAAGAGTTATTTAAGCCACCCTATCCAAAGCGGCGGACATTGTATGGTCTGGTTGACCGTCAGTACTTGCCCGGAACGTTGAGGATGTTCGACTTTGCGAACCCCGACCTCCATACGCCCCAGCGCAACGAAACAACCGTACCTCAACAGGCGCTGTTCCTAATGAACCATCCGTTGGTGTTGGAACGCGCCAGAGCGCTGGCCAAAATTTCAAAGGCTGACGATGCCCCCGGTCAGCGGATCGCGACGATGTTTCGCCACGTTCTACAACGCTCGCCGACCAACATCGAACTTGCGGATGCCGTCGCACTAGTCAACTCAACCGCTGCTCCGAAAAGTCATCCCAAAGCGATCACCAGCGCGGATTGGCAATACGGCTATGGGACTTTGGATCAAGAGTCCGAGCGGGTCAGCGGATTCACGCCGCTACCACATTTTACGGGTGCGGCTTGGCAGGGCGGTAAAAGTTGGCCCGACAAAGATCTTGGCTGGGTTCAACTGACGGCAACTGGCGGGCATCCCGGTAACGACCGAGCACATGCGGCAATTCGCCGATGGACAGCACCCCGAGACATGGAAATTCGCATCGAATCCAAACTCCAACACGAACCGACGGTGGGTGACGGAATTCGCGCCTTTGTCGTTAGCTCAAAAAGTGGCGTACTGCGTTCCAAAACGGTCCATCATGACAGGGCCGAGCTAAATCTAGAGTCGTTGGCCGTTTCGAAAGGAGACGCGATCGATTTCTTGGTAGACATCGGTGATGTACTGAATAGCGATCAATATCTTTGGACGACAACGATCAGGCCAACCGAAGCCAGCGAGACAACAACCCGTTGGAATTCGGCGAACGACTTTCCGACGAAAACTGTCGCACAACTCGACCCATGGGAGCAATTGGCCCAAGTTCTACTATGCACCAATGAATTTATGTTTGTCGATTGAGTCAGCACTGCCGTGCTTTTCGGTTCACGGTGGCAGGCGAGCGTCCGCCACCCAAACGTGGAATTCTGCCCTCTGAAAGCACCCGCCCCGCTCCGTGATACTGGTGACCTACACCGGCTAGAATGGCAACATGACAAATCCGCTCGATCCAAACTCACTGAACCGCCGCAGCGTTTTGACCCGTTCGGCGCTGGGAATCGGTTCACTTGCGTTGGCCGGTGTGATGCAAGATGACGATCGGCTGGTCGCCGACGAATCGTCTCTGCCCCCCGGCCCGCTAACCGTGCGAACGCCTCATTTCACAGCTAAGGCAAAAAGAGTCATTCACTTTTTCCTGAACGGTGGCCCATCCCATGTTGACACATTCGATCCCAAACCCGCGCTAACGAAGTACGCCGGGCAAAAACTACCACAAACTTTTACCACCGAACGAAAAACGGGCGCAGCGTTTCCGTCGCCGTTCAAATTCCAAAAATATGGGCAGTCGGGTATCGAAGTCAGTGAGTTGTTTTCGCGTACGGCCCAGCACATCGACGACATTGCGGTGATTCGATCGATGTACGCCCATGTTCCCAACCATGAACCGTCGCTGATGCTAATGAATTGTGGCGATTCGGTGCAAACACGCCCGAGCATGGGATCTTGGCTGTTGTATGGACTTGGAACTGAGAATCAAAACCTGCCTGGATTCATCGCGATGTGTCCTGGTGGTCTGCCGATCAAAGACAACGAGAACTGGCAGTCAGCGTTTTTGCCGGGCGCCTTCCAGGGAACCTATATCGACTCGAACCATACTGAGTTTCGCAAGTTGATCGAAAACGTCGAACATCCCCAATTGCCCTCGAGTGATCAACGCCGACAGTTAGACCTATTGGCTCGATGGAATGTTCGTCATCAAGAATCACGCATCGACGATCGATTGGACGCCCGCATCCAATCTTATGAACTTGCGTTTCGTATGCAGCACGATGCGAAAGAGGCATTCGATCTATCTCGCGAACCACAATACATGCAGGACATGTATGGCTCTGGTGTTCACGGACGGCAGACTCTGATCGCAAGGCGACTCCTGGAACGCGGCGTTCGATACGTACAACTATGGCATGGCGCCGGTCAACCTTGGGACAACCATGACAAGATCGCCGAAAACCATCGCAAACTGGCCAACGAACTTGACCAGCCGATCGCCGCCTTGTTGACCGACTTGAAACAACGCGGAATGCTGGACGAAACGTTGGTGCTGTGGGGCGGCGAATTCGGACGTACCCCGTCAGTCGAACTGGGCGGAAATGGAGAATCGAAACTTGGCCGTGACCACAACCACTACGGGTTCAGCGTTTGGATGGCTGGTGGCGGAATCAAGGGCGGCACCGTTCACGGAGCCACCGACGAATTCGGTTTCAAAGCGCAAGACCATCCAACTAGTGTTCATGACCTGCACGCCACGATGCTGCATACGTTAGGACTGGATCACGAGCGATTGACCTACCGATACGGCGGCCGCGACTTCCGTTTGACCGATGTACATGGCGAAGTCATGCACGATATTCTCGCCTAGGCCAGGTTCAAGCGGGCCATTCGCCACAGGCGATTTGCGGTACCAGGTTGCACCTGGCCTACGATACTACCCCTTTTATCTTGGCGTAGAACGCATCTTTTCCTTCGGTCTGGTCGGTGGTCAATAGCGAGACAATCGGAACGACGAATAAGGGAATCAGCGTCGTGATGTAGGAGGGATCAACTCCGACGCCATCCTGCACGAAGCAGTAGTCAAACAGACTTCCGCTGGCCGTCACGGACTCGGGCAATAGGTTGGAAATGGATGTGGCCGATTGAATCGTCAGCCACCATGCCACACCGATGCCATAGCCAAGTGTGATTCCCCAGAACGCACTAGCTTCCGTCGTCCGCTTCCAATAAATCAAATACGACACCGCAATGGCGGGTGGTACGACCGCAGCGAAGCCGAGTAGCAAGAAATCAAGTATCGATCCGATGCTGCCTTTCCATGCGATTGTCGCTGCGACCAATCCGTAGAGCAATGTTGTGACTTGATAGGCCCGCAAGCGACCGCGCGACGATAGCTTTTTCGTAAATGGCAGCCAGTCGTTCACGAACATGGTTGAACTGGATAGCAGAATCGGACCGCCCGACGAAATCACGGCGGCCAAGATCGCGGCCAGCGCCAATCCGCCAATCCATGGATTAACGTCCGTTGCCAGCTGAGTAATGGCGCTGTAGCTGCTGAGCTGTGAGTCGGCACCATACTTAGCGAGCGTTTCCATCCCAATCAAGCCGGCCAACAGCGGCATCAATGCGCCAACGACTCCGCCAATCAAGAACGCCGACAACAAGACCCGTTCATTCTTAGCGGCCGTCGAAAAGTTCACATACACCGATGCCGCAGGTGTATGAACGACCGCGGAAAGGATCATCGCGATGATCGCACCCCAGCCGGCACCGGTAAAGCTCCACCACTTAGCAGGATTGTCTCCGCTCGCCTCCAGCGCGTTGGCGACTCCGGCGCTGATCCCTGACCAGCCACCCAAATCGATTGCACCGGCGATGATGACAGCCAGCAGTCCGACCAGGATGACCGTGCAATGCAAGACATTGGTTGCGGCCGCGCCCCACAGTCCACCCAAAGCTGTGTAGGTAACGATCACTGCGGCACCTATGAAAACCGCGACCCCAAAGTCGATCCCTGTGACTCCATGACAAGATTTTGCCGATCACATAGGGCTCGATGATATTGATGACCAGGTACTCTGTTTGAACACACAGGCTGGTCAAGCGTTGACATCGACGCGACTGAAAGCGAATCCAAAAAATTTCGCCAACTGTCTGCAGTTCTAGTCGTCGATAAGCTTTGGCGAAAAAGATGCCGACCAGCGCTAAAGCCATAAACGTGCTGGCACCGTACCACAGATTCCACAGTCCTTCGGTGACAACATCACCCGCCACGCCGTAGGTCCCGGCGCCGCCGATCCGCGTGCCAGCGATGCCCATCGCGATCATGATGGTGCCCATCCCACCGCCAGCGACCGCCCATTGGTTGGAACTGCGACTCTTGCGCGATAGATAAGATCCTAGCGCAGTGACAAACACCAAATAAACAACGATCATCGATGTCGCGATTACATCCACAGCTATCGAGACCAATTTCCTTTGGTGTGCTCAATCACGGAGTCTTCCAAAACATTCCCCTGCAAAACGATAGGCTTGTTGTCGTCATAAGTATCGTTGATTTCGATGACCACATTCTTTAGCAAGTTGCCGGTAAGCGTGGTGCTACCGCCGCCAATACGCACTTTCGTTTTCGAATTGGCGTCCAAACATTCTATCGTGTTACCCGACACAGATTGCATTTGACCCCTCAGGTCCATGGCCAAACCACACTTTCCCCCTGGATCAACCACCAGAATATTGCCGTTGATCGCATGAAGTTGCGAGTTCGCCCAAGTCCGGAACCCAATATCCAGGTCTCCACCTTTCTTGACATGAACGATGTTATCAGACATCTGAATTGAATTCGCACGATCCGAACCGATCGCAACATGTGTTCGATCAGTGATTTCAACGTAATTCCCGCGAATCATGCCAGGACCGGTCAGCAATTCCACAGAGTCAGACCCCGCATTGCCCAAAACGTTTTCCAAAACTTGCAGGTTAGATCCTTCCAGCATGATGCCTAGCCGATGTGCGTTGCGCACCTCACAGTTGCGGACTGTGAGGTCGCGTAAGTCATCGGCACCCGGGCCTCGTGGATCACGACAGTATCCTTTGATTCCACAGAATTCAAAGCGATCGTGGGAAATGTTTGCATCTCCGGTTCCTTCGCTGTTATTTTCGCGATTTGCATCAACATACAGATCTCGAATCGTAATGTGATGGACCCCCGAACCAATGATTCGAATCACATTCGTGTTTTGGTTGGCGGCGAGGACCAGTTTCGTCGCGGCTCCTTGTCCGGCTAAGACAACGTTGCTGCGACGGATCAACACTCCGCCCAAAGATCCGCTGACCTTGCGAATATCATAGGTTCCCGCCGCTAGCTGTACGGTACCACCAACAGCTGGGAGCGCATCGATCGCGGCATTGATCTGTTCCTGATCACCTTGCCCGTCACCCTGGAAATCCGCCGACTTTCTGGCTTGCTCACTCGAATCGTTCGTAGCAACCAGAATCGTTGCGCTGTGACGATTGTGGTTGTTCGCTCGATTCGGGCGATTCTCTTGGCGGTCTGAGCTCTGGGAAATGTTGGCAATCGTCAAATCTTCGATCGGATTTCCAGCCGCGTACGACTCCAGCAATCCAGTTTTCTCGAGTTGCGGTAGGAACGGGACCAGGTACGACCAAGTAAAGAATGTCACTCCGTCAACATTCAACTGCGCGGCGGTACGCAGGTAGTTGGCGATATCGACGACCGTCTTGACTTGGCCGTGGCTCGTTTTCACGCCCAGTGCGAAAGTCAATTGAACGTCGCGACTGCAATCCTCTAGCTGACGCTGACTGTCGGTAATCACAGTTCGAAATGCTTCGATGTGATTGTCGCCCCACTTTTTTGGGTAGGACTCCGGATACCAATACCCGCAAACATTCACCTCGTCGACATATCCTTTGGCTGCCCAAGCCGGCCAGTTTTGAGCGACCCGATGTCCGCTGGTAACGTGGTGCCCCCATGAGTAGATCGCCAGATGAAGCTTGGGTTGCCGCACGCGGAGCGTGTCGCTGATCATGCCGGCCAGTTCGGTAAGCATCAGCTCACGAAAGCCTTGCAAGTGCTCCGGCTTGGTCTGCTCGGCCGCGTCCGGATACAGCTTCGCGAATCTCGCCGCCGATTCAGGTTCGAATTGCGACGGCAAACTTGGAAAGCGCAGGTAGTCAAGCAAAAGCCCATCAGGGTGGTACCGATCGATCAGTTCGGCAAGCCATCGGACGATCCACTTTCGGGCTTCGGGATGACCAGCTGAAATCGATCCGATCGGTTCTCCGTCCTCACCGCGTAGAGCCCAATCGGGATGTTGTTTCAGAATCCCGCCAGGTGAGTCGCGACCGCACACCAAGACCGGGACGCAAAGCTGAATCCTCAGTCCCCTGCGCCGCGCTCCTTGAACAAACGCATCAATCGGATCCCACTGATCCCAAAGATGGTCGTTGACCAATGCGCTGGGATAATGCGATTGGCCGGATGTCGTGCTGACGTAAGGAACGATCGTTTCGATTCCAGACCGCTGAAGAGCGTCTAGTGTTTTGGAAATCGACTGCTCACGCACAACGATTTCCGATTCCGAATCGAAGCATTGTTCAATATGAATATAAGCAGAGAGCCGACGCCGATCGGGCTCATTCGCGGGGGCGGCGCTCACGCAAAACGCAAACCAAACCAGCAAACAAGTCAACTTTCTCATACATCTCTCCACAGCATTGGTGCGCATCTGCTAAGCTCCACTTTCCTCAACCAATCTAGCTTACTTCCTACGCGCGGAGGATCACGATGTCTCGCTGTTTGCAAACGCTCCTGTTAGCTCTATCCCTTATCATGATCGGGTCAGCTCCTTCGAATGCCGCTGATGACGGCAAACTGAGGATCATTTGTTTCGGTGCTCATCCTGACGACGCGGAGTACAAGAGTGGCGGGTGCGCCTTTATGTGGGCACAGCTCGGACACCACGTCAAACTGGTTTCGGTTACGAATGGAGACATCGGTCACTGGCAAATGTCGGGCGGTGCATTGGCTAAGCGGCGAACCGCGGAATCAGCGGAAGTGGCGAAGCGATTGGGAGTCGAATCGGAGGTGTTGGACATTCATGACGGTGAGTTGTTGCCAACGTTGGAGCATCGACGGACAATCACCCGGCTGATCCGTGACTGGGATGCTGACATCGTGGTTTCACATCGTCCCTGGGACTACCATCCCGACCATCGCTATGTCGGTGTGTTGGTCCAAGACTCCGCTTACATGGTAGCGGTACCGTTCTTTTGCCCAGATACGCCGCCACTGAAGAAAAACCCGGTCTTCCTGTACTCTAGCGATCGCTTCAAGAAACCTTATCCTTTCAAAGCCGATATCGCGGTCAACATCGGACCGGTATTCAACCAGAAAGTTGACGCACTGATGGCACTTGAATCACAGCACTTTGAAGGAGGTGCGCTGGGTAACGCCGAAGAAGCTGCAAAAGTTCCCCCTGCGTCGAAACCCGAATTACGTCGCCAGTGGTTGCACGAGCGTTGGGTCAAACATCAAAGCACGATCGCCAACGACAACCGTGACGCGCTGAACCGCTGGTATGGAGAAGAAGCCGCAAAGGACATCAAGTATGCGGAGGCATTCGAAATCTGTGAGTACGGCCACCAACCGGAACCAGAAGAAATCCGCGAACTATTTCCCTTTTTGCCGGCCAAGAAATCAGAGTAAGCGGGTAGAACGAGCAGTGTTTGTGTTGCGGGTGTTCGGTCAATAGAATGGAGAATCGTCCCAACGGCTCCTCCCGCCTCGCCGTAAATTTGCATGTACTTTCGTCTGGCCATCTTCGCAGCGTTCATTCTGAGCGCGATCTGGACGCGGCAAGTTACAGCCAACGAGGGCAGGATCGTCTTCGAATCAGACATCCAACCCCTGCTCGCAATGAAATGCGGAAAGTGTCACCGCCACGAGGTCCGCAAGGGCGGACTCGATCTTTCCACGATGCAAAGTCTGCGGCGCGGCGGTGAGACTGGCGAACCGTTAGTGAATGACTCTCTAGAAGAGAGTTTGTTGTGGACGTTGATCGACGCTGGAGAGATGCCTCCCGAGGATGAGCCTCGTTTGACGGAGGATGAATTGAGTCTAATTCGCGGCTGGCTTGCCAGTGGCGCGCAATCTGACGCTCCACAACATTCAGTTGAAGAATCAATCACTCAACACTCCGTTTTGCCGATCTTGTTGTTGCGTTGCACGACCTGTCATGGCGCACGGCTACGCGAAGGCGGACTCGACCTCCGCACCGTCGCCGGCATACGGGCCGGTGGGGAACATGGACCTGCGATTGTCGCTGGCGACGCCGACGCCAGCCCGATGATTCAACGCATCGAGAACAAGGCCTGTCCACCCAGCGACAAATTGCTGAAATTTTTCGTTCGCCGTCCACCGAAGTCCGAAGTCGAGACGCTTCGCGAATGGATCGCTGCTGGCGCGCCCGGAGTCGAACCTTGCTCCCGATGTCGCGACCTTCGAACCAGACCGACTGGTCACCGATCAGGATCGACAGCACTGGGCATTTCAACCGCCCCGGCCACACCAGCTTGGTGGCAGCATCGACGATTTCATCGAACAGAAACTGGCCGACGTCGGGCTTCAATTGTCAGCTCAGGCGGATCGAGACACGTTGATTCGCCGCGTCCATATCGATCTGGTCGGAATGCCGCCAGAGATCGAGGAATATCAACGCTGGCGGACGAGCGATGATCAAAACTGGTACCAAACCATGGTCGATCATCTGCTTGCTTCACCTCGCTACGGTGAGCGCTGGGGACGCTATTGGTTGGATCTGGCGGGCTACGCGGATTCGGAAGGGGGAGTTTCGAACGACCCAGTGCGTGCCTTGGCATGGAAGTATCGCGACTACGTCATCGACGCATTCAACAACGATAAGCCCTACGACCGATTTCTAATCGAGCAACTTGCCGGCGATGAATTGTTGGATCACGAGAATGCAACAGAGGTGACGGACGAAATGGTCCAGAATCTGATCGCCACCGGATTTCTGCGGATGGGGATCGACGAAACCGGATCGCGAACGATGAACTTTGTTCCCGAGCGTTTGAAGGTCATTAGCGACGTCATCAATGTTGTCAGTTCGGGACTGATGGGGTTGACGATGGAGTGCGCACGGTGCCACTCACACAAGTACGATCCAATCCCACATCGCGACTACTACAGATTCAAAGCAATTTTTCAAGGTGCGCTGGACGAACACGATTGGAGTAGTTTCAAAACACGCACTTTGGTGATCGCGACACCAGACCACCGAAAGACCGTTGCTCGCGTCAATCCGCCACTGGAAAAGCAGATCAAACAAATGCAGGCGCGCCAAAAGGAGGCGATTGCTTCAATCCAACTTGAACTACTGGGATACCACTACCCGGAACAGTCAGAGAGCGACAACAGGCAAACGTTGGCGGCGTTGAAGATCGCCGACAATAATCGGACTCTTCCGCAAAGAACACTGGTCGAACGATTGCAAAAAGCTGAGTTGCTGCCCGATTCGCAGCAACCTGAATCGATCACCGAAGCCCGTCGCGAACTGGGGCTAATGAATCGCGAGATCGACCGGTTGCGTCGGCGTCTGGCACCGTCGCTTGCGGTGCGAGCGCTGTGGGATTTTGGTCGCCCGTCTCCGACGTACATTCTGCGCCGTGGAGAACACGACAGGCCGGGTAGCCTAGTTGGCCCAGGCGTCCCGTCGGTCTTAACCAACGGCCGAACGCCATTCGTTGTCGAACCTCCCTTTCCAAACGGCACATCCAAAACAGGACGTCGCCTTGCCCTGGCCCGATGGCTAACAGACTCCGACCATCCATTGACCTCTCGCGTGATGGTGAATCGAATTTGGTACCACCATTTCGGCCGCGGTCTGGTCAAGGAATTGGACAATTTTGGAATCCAAGGTGAACCACCAACGCATCCGGAGTTGCTCGATTGGCTGGCAATCGAATTCACCAGGCGAGGTTGGAGCGTCAAACAAATGCACCGACTGGTGCTGAACTCACGAACTTACCGGCAATCGAGTCGCGTCACAGACCAACACCATCGACTTGATCCAGAGAATCGACTCTTGTCACGGATGCGGCTAAGACGCCTGAACGCAGAAGCTTTGCGAGATTCATTGCTGCTGGTTTCTGACAAGCTGGAAGATACTCCGGGGGGTATTCCCGACACCGTCTCGGTCAACCGCGACGGATTGGTCAGCGTGAACCCTACCGACAGCGGCGGCTGGCGGCGTAGTGTGTACCTTCAATACCGCCGCACTGAAATCCCGACGTTGATGGACACATTTGACTATCCTCAAATGGGTCCAAACTGTGTTGTTCGCAACGTGTCAACGATTTCGCCGCAGTCGTTGATGTTGATGAATAACGCTCACGTGCGAGAACTGGCCAATGCGTTGGCCGATCGCGTCAAGCAAATGGTCGGTCCACCCGATTCGCCTGAGCAGGAACAGGAAGCACGCCACGCGAAAATCGACTGTGTTTATCGACTCGCCTTGTGTCGTCTACCGAATGATCAAGAACTACAAGTCGGCATGGAAGCTCTGAAGACACTTGAGTCCGCATGGCAGGGATCACCCGACAAGGCGTTGATTACCTACTGTCATACCATCTTGAATTCCGCCGCTTTCCTGTACGTGGACTAGATGAGCAACGGCCACTCCCGACGAGACTTCTTTGCCCGCACAAGCGATGGCCTGTTGGGTGCTGCACTGACCGGACTGCTGTGTGACGACTTTTTTGGTGGTCGATCTGCTCTGGGCGCCAATCCGGAGGAATCGCATTCGCCATCCACATTCAATCTCGACCCAAAGCCTTGCCACCACGCGCCGAAAGCAACTTCCGTCATTCAATTGTTCATGAACGGCGGCCCCAGCCAGATGGACTTGTTTGATCCCAAGCCCGAACTCGATCGTCTGGACGGCAAGCCCTATCCAGGGAATGTCGAAGAGATCGGCAACACGGGTACCGCCGGCATTGGCGTCATGATGGGCGGCCAATACAATTTCTCGCGGCATGGTGAATCGGGAATGTGGATGTCGGACGTCTTGCCACATACGTCGAAAATGGCCGACGACATTTGCTTGATCAATTCGATGTGGACGGACCACCCCAATCACGACAACGCTCTGTACAAGATCCACAGTGGCCGGCTGTTCATGGGCTATCCGACGCTTGGTGCTTGGACCGCCTATGGGCTGGGATCTGAAAACAGAAATCTGCCGGCTTATGTCGTACTGAACGATCCACTGGGACTACCAAAGAATGGCACCCGAAATTGGACGTCGGGATTTCTTCCTCCGGTCTACCAAGGAACTCCCTTTCGACCGACCGGATCAGCGATCCTAAATCTGAAACAGCAGTACCAACAGCCTTCGCCCGTCAACGAATCCGCACAAGCCTTGCTCCGTCGGTTGGACGAAATCCATCGCACCGAACGACCCTATTCCCCTGAACTTAGCGCGCGGATTGAATCGTACCAACTGGCAGCGCGGATGCAGTTATCGGCTGGTGCGACACTTGAGTTGTCGGGTGAAAGCAGCCAAACGTTATCGATGTACGGTATTGGCGAGCGGGCAACTGATTCCTTTGGCAAACGATGTCTATTGGCGCGCCGATTGGTGGAGCGCGGAATCCGTTTCGTACAGATATTTTTGGAAGAACAACCTTGGGACTCGCACGTCGACCTGGCTGCGAACCATCGTGCAGTCTGCGAGCGCACTGACAAGCCGGTGGCCGGATTGTTGCGTGACTTGAAACGAACCGGACTACTAGATACGACGCTCGTGATTTGGGGAGGCGAGTTTGGACGAACGCCCACGGCTCAGAAATCAGGTGACGTCTACACCGGCCGCGATCACAATATGCAAGCCTTTACCTCGTGGCTGGCCGGCGGCGGTGTAAGAGGCGGAACATCCTACGGCACGACTGACGAATTCGGACACAAAGTTGTCGAAAGTCCGGTCAGCGTTCATGACTTCCACGCCACCATTTTGCATCTGTTGGGGCTGCATCATCAGAAACTGTTTTACACCCGCAGTGGATTGGAAGAACGGCTTACCGGAGTCGAGCCACCACGAGTCGTTACAGAGATCTTGAGCTGACGATGGTTCACCGACGCGAATTCATGGGGGCCGCCGTGGTTGCCGGCGGCGCTGCAGCGTTTGATCGACAATTTGCATTGGCCGATGAAGTCAAACCGCCAACCGAAATCGTTGACACAAATGTCAACCTGTTCCAATGGCCGTTTCGTCGCCTGCCGCTCGATACAACGCCAATGCTGATCGAGAAACTTCGCGGGCTCGGGATCAAACGGGCTTGGGCCGGAAGCTTCGAGGGGATCTTGCACCGTGACATCACGAGTGTGAATGACCGCTTGGCGGAGTCATGCAGAGATTATGACGAACTCGTACCGATTGGGTCGATCAATCCCGAACTTCCCAGCTGGGAGCAAGATCTGGCAATTTGCATCAGCAAGTATCGAATGCCGGGGATCCGAATCCATCCCAATTATCACGGCTACCAACTGGATGATCCAAGTTGCATCCGATTGATACAACTGGCAACCCAGGCGGGCCGATTCGTACAGATTGCGGCCCAGATGGAAGACCCGCGAACACAACATCTGTTGGTGCAAGTCCCGGACGTTCACCTGACTAGGCTACCTAACGTGATGCAACAATGTCAGGGAGCCAAGGTTCAGATTCTAAATGACCGGCCCGCATCGCAAATCCTGGATCTGCTCGCCAAAACGTCCGGAGTGTTCTTTGACGTGTCGCGAGTTGATGGAACCGACGGGATCTCAAAATTGCTGCGATCCGTTCCGAGCGAACGAATCCTGTTCGGTAGCCATGCACCATTCTTGATTCCGGAAGCCGCTTTGATCCGTGTCTACGAATCCAACCTTGGCGCCCAGCAACTTCAGTCGTTGATGTGGAAGAACGCTCAGAGGTTGAACCCCTCGCTTGACGAACCCGAGGCAGAACGCTCGTGACCACAGCAGCGGTTCATTTTGGCATGCCGTCGGCCACAACGTTGGCAGGCTATCGAATTTGGGATTCCTACTTCACGCCAGCGCATTCGCATCCGGGCAAAGATGGTAGTTCGCTACTGATCGCTGACATCCGGCGGTCTATGCCAACGATCGACAAGGGACGATTCGAAAAGCTTTGCTACTTTCCACACGTCGGAATCGGCACCACGTCCGACGCCCAGCTGGAAGCCAACCTCCGCGAACATCCTAAGATTGTTCTCGCACCATTGAAGCGGTGGCCAAACAAATTGCTCGGAATGATTCAGCTGAATGCCAACGATGTGAACGCATCGCTTGATGCCCTAAATCGATGGCTGCGCGACGGTCCGATGGTCGGTGTCTACTTTCCCGGCGCTGGTCCCGGTGCCTTGACGTGTAATCATCGTAGCTTCGAAAAACTGGTTGATCGGATTGTGGAATTGAACGGTCAGATCGTGCAACACACATGGTTCAAAACCGGTGGCAAGCAAAGTAACGGCGAATCGACGCCCGCAGAATTGGCTGAACTAGCCCGCAAGTTCCCCCATCAGAAATTCATCTGCGCCCATGCCGGTGGTGAATGGGAGCGTGGAATCCGAGCTGTGCGAGATCAGCCCAACATTCTGATTGAGACCTCCGGATTTGATGCCACTGCCGGGTTCATTGAAATGGCGGTAAGAGAGCTTGGCGCTCGACGGATCATCTTCGGCAGTCATCTGCCATCGCGATCTTTGGGTACCGAACTATCCAAGGTCACTGCCGCTAAGATCACCGAGCGAGACAAACGTCGAATTCTTGGCGGAAACTTTCGAGAACTGTTGGCTTGAACCGACCGTTAAAAGTTTCCTGTGCGGTTCGCAAAGTGAGTTGGTTTTCCCAGTAGCGGACGACCGTGCATCACCCATTCGGCAGTCCAGCGAATCATTTCGTCGGCAGACTTTGTTGGCGCCCCCAAGAGATCGTAATTGTGTCTAGCATTGTTCAGCAGCGCGTCGGGGGCTTCGTTACCGGAAAAGTTGACCGATTTGTTCATCAGTCGCCCAAACGCCTCGCAAACATCGCGGACACGTAACATTTCTTGGCCGGCAATGTTCAATATTCTTGGCGGCACATCAACATGAGCAAGAGAATTAATCGACATCGCATTGGCATCCCGTTGCCAAATGACGTTTACGTAGCCCATCGTGATGTCGATGATCGAACCATCCTGAACTTGCTGCGCTAAATCGACCAGCACTCCATAGCGCAGCTCGGTCGCATAGTTCAATCGCAACAGTGTCATCGGAGTCTGCTGCGTGCGACAAAAATGATCGTAAATCCGTTCGCGGCCCAATACGGTTGTGGCATATTCGCCAACCGGGTTTGGTTGGTCAGATTCCAACGAACCGCCAGAGCCGACACCGACGTTGCCATAGACGTTTCCTGAGGAAAAAGCTGCGATTCGACTATCGCGATACCGGCGACTTATCACCGCTGGAACATAACAATTCATTGCCCAAGTCAGCGAAGGATTGTCGGCGGCGCCAAACTTAAAGCCAAGCATCGAAACGACATTGGGTGCGTCGGGCAACTGATCAATCGTGTTTTCGTCAAGCAAATCGCATGCGATGGTCTGGATACCCCAATCTTCCAACTGATCGCGTAGGCCACGGGAAGAAAATCGAGAAACGCCGATAACCCGACGCGACACGCCTGCCAGCACTGATGCTCGCTTGACCATCCGTGCCAGCGTAGGCCCCATTTTTCCTCCCACGCCAAGCACAACCACGTCACCCTTCCGTTCACGCATCGTTTGAACCACTCGTTCATCCGGCGTGCTGAGCAAATCATCAAGCCGATCGATTGAGTCAGGGCAAGACGCCGCGATGTCGGACATTGTCTGTGCGTGAGGAGTGTAGATTTGGATCGTGCCATGAGTGTAACAGTTTCGTAAGATCTCGACCGCCGCTCCCCGTTGGGCAATCGGTGCATATAGAATGGAAGCCTGATCGCACGTCCCACCTGCCTCGAGCCCACCCATGTCTATTCACAGCATTCGTCTTTGCTTGCTAATTCTCGTTGCGGCAGTCTTTTCACTACCGTCCGCTTCATTACCGGCCCGAGCCAACGAAGAACAGGCGACTTCTCTGCAGCTCGCAACCTTCGATGTCAACGCCACACCACCGGTCGGTTTCCCGATGGCGTATGACCGCGTCCGCCGGGTCGAGGAACTCGGACTTCGCTGTCGGGGGATCATTTTGCTGGGCAGCGGTGATCCAATTGTGCTGTGCGCGGTGGATTGGATCGGCATCGGCAATGGTGGTCATGACGCGTTTCGCGATTCACTAGCCAAAGCGGCGGGAACGTCTCGGGAAAGAGTCGCCGTGCATACTCTGCATCAACACGATGCGCCGCGATGTGATTTTTCCGCCGAGCGACTATTGCACGAGGCGGGCGTAAGTGATGTCGGTGCACACAACAGTTCGCTGGCACGCGACCTCCTGAGGCGAGTCGGCGTAGCCATCACCGACGCGCACGATCGTGCCAGCGATATCACACACGTTGCCTATGGAACTGCCGAAGTGAAAGACGTTGCTTCGAATCGGCGAATCCTAGGCGATGATGGAAAAGTACGGGTCACTCGCTTTACGACTTGCACAGACCCAAAAGTTCGTGCTGAGCCGGAAGGGACGATCGACCCCGAGCTCACTTCGCTATCTTTTTGGAATGAAGATCAACCCGTTGCCGTGCTGAGCTACTATGCCTGTCATCCACAAAGTTACTACCGGACCGGAATCCCCAGTCCTGATTTTCCGGGCATCGCACGATTCATGCGCGGTCAGTCCGTGCCGGATGTTTTACATGTGCACTTCAACGGAGCGGGCGGAAACATCGGCGCTGGCAAATTTAATGACGGAGCGAAAGAGAATCGTTTGATCTTGGCACAGCGTGTTGCTGCAGGAATGACGCAAGCCTATGAATCGGCAATCAAGACACCAATCACAGCGGCTGACGTTGGCTGGGCAGTCGTTCCTGTCGCGTTGCCTGTGGCCAAACATATCGATGGCCCGAAGCTTCGCGAGCAGTTAAAGAATCACAATTCCAAAGACTACTGGGGCAGCCCCGACGCGCTAGCTTGGTTGATGCGATGCCAAAGTGGTCATATGATCGATTTGACATGTCTAAGAGTTGGCGATGTACGAATCGTTCACATGCCTGGCGAACTCTTTGTCGAGTATCAGCTGGCCGCCAAAGCGATGCGGCCCGATTTGAAAGTTGCAATGGCCGCCTATGGTGACTACGGGCCCGGGTATATCGGGACCGAAATCGCTTATGAACAGGGTGGGTACGAAACGAGTGAAAGATCGTCGAAGGTAGACAAAAGTTGCGAGTACGTATTGATGGACGGAATGAGACAGTTGCTGGAGGTGAAGCAATAGTGGTGAACCATGATCGAGAGAACTTCGTTCCCCATTCCGAGCACGCGTTAGCGGCCGGGAAAGGGGCCTCTGCGCGCACAGACATGCCTGCGATTGAAAGACCAGAAGACCCTCTTCCGGGCCTGAGAGCCCGACCGCTACCGAAGGGAGAGGTGACTACCGCTGCAGTCATCGTGGCACTCCTACTTACATTTGCTCGGCCCATAACGGCTCAAGACGACTTCGCTGCCGAACTCCCGCGCATTCCAGCCACCGAACCTGCCGATGCGATCCCTACCTTTAACGTTGCCGACGGTTTCCATATCCAGCAAGTTGCAGCTGAACCGCTTGTCAACAGTCCCGTCGCAATCGAATGGGATGCCAACGGTTTCCTGTATGTCTGTGAAATGCGCGGTTACAGCGAGGACAAAGACGAAGGCATCTCGCGAATCTCACGTCTCGAGGATACAGATGACGATGGCGTGTTCGACAAGAGTGTGGTTTTCGTGGACGGATTACTGTGGCCCACTGCGATCTTTCCATTCGATGGTGGTTTGTTTGTCGGTGACGCGCCGAATCTGTATTACTTCAAAGATGACGACGGCGACGGCAAAGCGGATTCCAAAAAAGTAGTCTTCACGGGATTCGGAACATCCAATGTCCAGGGCCTGTTCAATTCCTTTCGTTGGGGTTTGGATAATCGCATTCACGTCGCTACCAGTAGCACCGGCGGAATGATTCAGGCGCAATGCCGATGACAAGCCTGTCAACGTTCGCGGTCGCGATATTGCCTTCGATCCGCGAACTTTCGACTTTGAACTGACCAGTGGTGCAGCGCAGCACGGGATGAGCTTTGATGACTGGGGCCGAAAGTTTGTCTCGTCCAACAGCGATCACTTGCAACAGGTGATGTACCAGGATCGCTACATTGCCAGAAACGAATTTGTCAGTGCGCCACCGGCGCGGATTTCGATTGCTGCGGACGGTCCGCAAGCGGAGGTCTTTCGCAGCAGTCCTGTTGAACCTTGGCGGATTGTGCGGACACGCCTGCGAGTGTCAGGCACTGTATCGGGACCGGTCGAAGGTGGTGGCCGCGCAGCCGGATACTTCACCGGGGCGACCGGCGTGACCATCTACCGCGGTGACGCCTGGCCAGGCCAATGGCGTGGACTGGCGATCATCGGTGATGTGGGCAGCAATTTGATTCATCGCAAACGATTGGAACCCAACGGACTGCAGTTTGTCGGAGAACGAATCGACGAGCAATCTGAATTCGTTACGTCCAAAGACATTTGGTTTCGGCCTGCTCAGTTCGCCAATGCACCGGATGGTTCGCTGTATGCAATCGACGTCTATCGCGAAGTGATCGAGCATCCGTTGAGTCTGCCGCCGCAGATCAAGAAGCATCTCGACCTAACTTCCGGGCGGCAAAGAGGTCGAATCTATCGAATCATCCCCGATGATTTTGTCCATCGCAAAACACCCAGACTGAAAACTGCCGCAACGGCCGATCTAGTCAAACTGTTGGCACACCCGAACAGTTGGCAGCGCGAAACAGCAGCAAGATTGCTCTATGAGCGACAAGACAAATCAGCTGTACAATCGTTAAGAAATCTGGCCAAACAATCGGAATCATCGCTTGGCCGATTGCACGCCATGTACGCACTCGATGGCCTGGATTCGTTGGACGCAGATACGTTGTTGACTTGCTTGTCCGCCGAGCATCCGCAGCTTCGGCGGCACGCAATCTTGTTGTCCGAGGGGACAAGCAACAAAGAGCTGCTGTCCGCAATGGCATCGATGGCCGATGACCCATCGCTCGAAGTTCGCTATCAGCTGGCATTTTCACTCGGCAATCTGGACGTCGAAGATCGAATCACTCTGCTCGGAAAAATCATTCGCAGCGATCCCGACGATCGTTGGATTCGCGCAGCCGTACAAAGTTCTCTTTCCGAAGGGGCGGGTGATTTGTTCGCCGAACTCACAGAAGATTCGCAGTTTCGATCCAGCGGTGCCATTGGCTTCCTGAAGCAACTGGCCTCGCAGATTGGTGCGCAAAGTGATGGTCCGGATACAGCCCATGCCCTTCATTCACTGCTCAGGCTTTCGGAAACCGAAACCTCTGTTTCCTTGCCGATTATCGGCGAACTATTGAAGCATCGAGGGCGCCGCGGCAGTTTTCTGGCGGTCTATGACTCCTCTGGAAAACTGCGCGAAATTGACGATCGAGTTGCCCAGTTGATCCGTGAATCGATCAAGATCGCCACCGATGATTCGATGGACGCTTCGCAGCGAGTCACCGCCATCGACGGATTAAGATTTGGTCAGTGGAACGATGTAAGCGAACCACTGGTATCGCTAATTGACAATCGCCAACCCCAATCGATTCAGCAGGCCGCAATCACGACGCTTGGCCGTTTCAACGACGCTGGTGTCGCCGAACCAATCCTGGCCGCATGGCCGAACCTGAGTCCAAGCCTGCGAGAAACAGCTTGTGACGCATTGTTTGCTCGCCCAGAACGCTTGAACGCGTTGTTTGATGCGGTTGACGACGGAGTGATCTCTGTTGGTGATGTCTCCCGAGCCCGCTGGAACGTCGCGATGAACATCAAATCGGTTAGAGCCAGAGCGTTGAAGTACATCGACATAGCTGGATCCAAAAAGCGCCAAGAAGTGGTCGATGCCTATCAAGAATCACTGACACTTGACGGCGATATCCAGCGCGGCAGAGTTGCGTTTCGCAAACACTGTAGCGTTTGCCACAAAGTTGAAAATCATGGACACGAGATTGGGCCGAATCTTGCCGCCATCAAGACCCGAGGTCCGGAAACAATTTTGGTCAACGTGCTCGATCCGAATCGCGAAGTCAATCCACAGTATCTGAATTATGTCGTATTGAGCGAAGAGGGCCGCACGGTGACCGGCATGATCGTTTCGGAAAACGCGAACAGTGTAACCTTGCGTCGGGCGGAGTCGGCTACCGATTCAGTCCAACGCAGCGATATTGAACAGATGAAAAGCACTGGCCTGTCCATCATGCCCGAGGGCATGGAAGAAGCAATCGACAAACAGACACTGGCCGACATCATTGAGTATTTGATGCAAGTGAAGTAAACCGTCGTGGAATGCGCCGGCCCCCATTACCGGGATTTCTGGCAAATTCCACTACGTCGGCAATCCAACTAGCGACCAAACAGCATCGCGACAGCTGGTTGCCCTCCTGCTTGCCATTCCTTGATCGCTTCGACGGGGCTGATCAACATCAAAATGTTCAGCATTAGACTATCACGGATCCACAAAACGCTAACCATTTCCAAGGCGACAAACAAACTAAGTGTTACCCAACCCGGTAGTTTGCGTGCCATGAACAGGCCTACCAGACACCAGCCATAGTCCGCCAGTGAATTCAAAATGCTGTCACCGTAATAGTCTAGCGAGATAGTCGACTCACGGTATCGATCGATCATCCATGGCGTATTCTCAGAGATCTCCCAGGTCGCTTCGACCAACGCGACGATGACAAAGATTCTTTCCGTCGTCAGCCATTTCCAGGGAATGCAGTACAACAGCAGATACAGTCCTAAGCCATGCTGCAAATGCGAAAGTGCGTAGGGGTCTACCAGATGCTGCGAATTATGCGTGCTCCATACATCCCAAGACCACGGCACAAAATCTCCGGCATCGCACCACCAAATCCGGCCCATCGCCCACAAGGTAGTGGTCATCACTACCGCGATCAGCAATAGAGCGAACTGGTAGGGGCGAGAGATATCCGTGTTTAGTTTTGTTTCGGTCATCATCAGCTACTTCGGTTGGCTGGTCGATATTCGCAATGTTTGGCCACGTTTCAGTCGGTTCGGAGTCTGCTTGGTTACGATCACCGCGCGGATGCATCGCCGGTATATTGGATACAAATTACTTCCAGGGAGCATACACAATTATGACACGCATTTCTCTCGCATGCTGGGCGGTTACTTTGTTCGCGTTAACCACAACGGTTTCCGGCCAAGACACAACGACGAAGCAATCAGTCGCCAAGCCACCCTCGGCCACACGCGCTGATCTTGCCTGGGCATATCTGCGACTGGAGCGTGCCTATTTCGCCAATCTTCCGGACGACAGCAGTCGTGTTGCCCAGATAAATCAAGCGTTCGATACGGCGACGAAGAAATTCTTTAGTGGCAAGTTCGCGGAAACGATCGCTGAAGTAAATACCTTGACTGCGTCGTTGATTGCCGAAACTCCTTCCGCTGCGCTAACGGCTGCGATGTCATTAAAGCCAACAGTCGATCCTCCGATTTTCAACGTGAATCGTTCAGAGCCGATTAGAATTCGACTGACGTCGATCTATCCTGTCGAGTTCCCTTCTGACACATCGCTTCGACTGGTGCTGAAGCCGAACGATGGTAGCGAGGCGGTGGCTTCGAAACCGATCACGATCAATGACGTCAGCACGGATGGCATAGACGTCACGATCGAATTCGAACCAGATTCCCAACTCGTTGCTCGTGACTATTCGATCGTCGTCACCGACGGCAATTTGGCCAGTGTCGATGTCGGTCAGCTAAATATTGTTTCCGAATCGCTTGATTCGATCCGGGCACAGAACGAAGAACGGCTTAACGCGGTTGATTCGGATCGTCCGGAGGTCATGTCGGCAGTCCAGGCTTGCCGCAGTCGCAATCAGCTGTTGCAAGATCAGCCTTCGGCAAAAAATTCGTCTCAGTTCTTAAGCAACTTCACAAGCCTGACCCAGCAAATCGAGCAAGAGATCACCGCTATTGAAGCTGGCGATGACCCCTATCGCCGACGTACAGGCGACTACTGGCGAACCTTTAGCTTGGACGACAAAGACCGCAAGCCGCTTCCGTGTCGCGTATACGCCTCCCCAAAAGTAGTGGGCGACAAGCCGGTACCGTTGGTCATCGCACTGCATGGCGCCGGTGGCGACGAAAACATGTTCTTTTCCGGATACGGTGCGGGCTTGATCAAACAGCTGGCCGATCAAAGGGGCTTCTTAGTCGCATCACCTTCGACCACGGCCGTTGGTGGACGCTCGGAACGATTTGACGTACTGATCGAGGAATTGTCTGCGGACTACGCCGTTGATCCCAATGCGATCTATGTGATCGGACACTCGATGGGTGGATTCACAACGGCCTCCCTCGCTGCCAAGCGAAAAGACAAGATCGCCGCAGCATGCTGTCTAGCGGGAGGCGGAAGACCAGGCTCGGGATCCCTGCCTCCGATGCTGATCATCGCCGGCGAATTGGACTCGATTGTCCCGACCGGCATGTTGAAACTAGGTGCCCAGCAAGCGATCGACGCCGGGCAGCCTGTTAAGTTTCGACTAAAAGAAGATTATGGGCATACGCTGCTGGTCGGTGCCGTACTGACCGATGCGGTCGATTGGCTGCTAAAACATCGGCTGAAATAGTCTCGCCTGGATTGGATAGCATTTGCGCTAACAAGATTGGGGGGTCGCCAAGATTGACCAATGATGAAGCGTTCGCGACAATACCAGTCTTAGAGAAACGTCAGATGGGCGTTCATCGCCCGGACTCGTTCGGAGTCCAACCTACTCATTTACCTCTTGGGGAACACGGAATGAAATCGATTCTTAGTATTGCCGCCGCCACGCTGATGGTGTGTGCAACCAATGTAGCCTTCGCAGCAGACGACAAAGCACAATGCGACAAAGCACAATGCGACAAAGCCCAGTGCGACAAAGAACAATGCGACAAAGCCCAGTGCGACAAAGAACAGTGCAGCTCAGCGAAACTTGCGAAAGCTGACGGCACCTGCCCGATTTCCACAGCAATGTCAGATCTTCCTGAGCTGACCTTCGTTGTTGGCGAAAAAGAACTCTGCTGCGAGCAGTCGGCCGCCGCGGTTGCCGAAAAGTCTGGCAGCAAGGTCCAGTATCTGGTGGCCAAGAAAACGTATGATGACAAGAACAAAGCGATGGTTGCTTTGGCGGATGCCACCGAAGAGTTCGTCGCCGAATTCGCAACACCTCATACCTGCAACGTCTCTGGTAAGACCACGGTCGCTGGAACCAGCACCTCGTGCAGCGTAACGGCTGGCAAACTGGCTTCGATTACGAAACAAGCGATGAGCGAAGTCACGCTGGCTTACAAAGTTGGCGACGAGCAGTGCAGTTGCCCGAATGAGGCCGCTTCATTGGCAAAGTCATCGGGGAAAGAACAGCAGTTTGTGATCGGACAAGAAACAACTTCGTGCTCGGTCGATGCCCGAATCAAGTTGGCACGAGCCAAGTACGAAGCCGCCGTCAAAGCGTTGGTCAAGACTCAAGCCGAAGAAGTAGCTCCTAAGAGCTAGCACCGCTTACTTATCCCAAAGTTAGCGAAGGCGTTTTGCTCCTCGGAGCAAAACGTCTTTTTTTGTTGTTCGGAAGTTTCAGAGCAGAAGCGATGGCCGCGCTACGATCGCTGAGTAAAAAACTTTCGAACCAATTCTTGGTCCGGCGGCGGTCCCAGCTTTGCAACCAGCATGCAGGCCAACGCGGATCCAATCAAATCCCAGAGAAATGGGTTCAGGCCCAACAGGTTGTAGGGCTGAAACTGCCCGTAAACAATATAACCCGAAATTGTCAGCGCTACGTGGGTCAGCGTTCCGCCGATCATACCTGCTACTGCGGCAGCCGAGGTCATCGACGGCCAATACAATGCCAAAACCATCGGTATAAAAAAGCATGCCGCGATTCCTCCCGTTGCAAAAACGATCAGATCTTGCAGATAGGTCGGCGGATTCAAAGCAACCAGCACGGCCAAAACGCCAACCAGCACAGTGACACTGTAGCTGAGCAACCTGACGCTTCGCTCAGGCGCATCGCGATTGATGTGACCCTGGTAGATATCGCGAACCACAGCGGATGACACTACCAGCAAAAAGCTATCAACGCTGGACATCACAGCGGCAAATGGAGCCGCCACGAGTATTCCGGCCAGCCATGGCGTTCCTGCGCTGATGGACAGATAGGTTGCAAATTCCGGCATCGTCCGATCAGGATCGACCTCCATCCCCGGCATCAACACACGAGCGCAGCAAAAGATTACCACCAGTGCAAAATAAATCACGAAGTAGTAAATCGTCACCGTGACGATTGAGAATCGCAGCGTCCGCGAATCTTTGAAGGACAGCAGGCGAACCATGTTGCTGGCTTGACCGGTCGCTGCGAATGGCCAAAAGATAAAGAAGCTGATGGCGGATCCGATCGCCAAGAAACCGAGATGATTGGTCGAGCTTGGTCCTGGATTGGATACGTAGACTCCCTTGCGACTGTCTCCATAGGCATAAGGCTTCATCGCTGTGACTTCGATTGTCAAATCATCTGCAGGGATCGTAGCCGCGATTGCTTCAACCTCGGCCGGCGTCGTGATTTTCAGAATCGAAACTTCCTGGCTTAATGAACCGCCACTCGGAATGATCGCGATCTCGGCCAATCGATAAACTTGGTCCTCTTGCGTGATCCAGGTTCCCTTGGGAATCGTCCGGTCCGTGCTGGATAAACTGGCGACGGCGACCATCCCCGTCCCATGGTTAGGTGGAGTCATTTCGGCCATCTTACGAGTCGCCAATTCCAACCCCCCAACCTGCCAAAGCGCCAAACCGAGCATCAACAGGACACCGACGAACATCACAATTCCCTGCATGACGTCAGTCCAAACAACAGCTCGAAATCCTCCATAGACAACGTAAACGATTACGGCAATTGCGAAGACTAACAGCGAGACCAGATATTCTGGTTCAGCCTGGTTGACCCACGGGATCGCCTCCGTCAGCTGTCCCATCCACCCGGCCGCAGACGAAAAAACGGGGTCGCTTCCAAGCAATGTGGTCAGAATTTTTCCACCTGCCTTAAACTGAGCAACCAGATAGAAGAACATGAAAAAGATCAACAATGACGTTGCTACTAAGTTCACCGACGAACTCTGAAATCTTCCCCGCATCACCTCGGGGATTGTCAGCGCATCGCAACGCCGGGCAACTTGATTGATTCGTTTTCCAATCAACGCCATCGAAACCAGCGGCAGCGTCATGTAAGAGGCGATCCACAGCGACAGTGACCAGCCATGCTCGTAGATCAATGCGGGAAAACCGGTGAACGAGCCACCCGAGGCGTTGGTCGCGGCGAAAGTCAGGGCGAACGCCCACATTCCGAAACCGCGGCTGCCCAAGAAATATTCTCCGACAAATGACTTTCCTTTGGCGACGCGATTCGACAACATTGCCAGTAGAAATACCGCGATCGTATAGATCCCAAAGGCAAACAAGGCGGCATGCGAACTCTCAGCCATCGGAGTCCTCGGGGTCGGCAACTTCGTCTAGCGGATGATCTTCGATCTGGGTCAGGGCAAACCAAATGGTGATGGCACCGGACACGATCCAAGGCAGAAAGACTCCCCAGAAAACCCACGAGGGCATGCCGAGCACAGTGATCAATGGTTCGTCCTCGACGGGGTACCCAAACAGACTGCTGTAGCCGACCACCCACACGAAGAAGATCGCCCAGAACACCAATATCCGCCACGACTCACTCAGTGAGCTACTGTAGACCGGATCTGGCCGTGGTTCAGTTTTGGAATTCATAAGCACTCAATATCAAGAGATCGAACAGGCATCCTGGCTGTCGCGAATCGACAGTTCTGGAAGCCAATCCACATTTGGTACAGGATTGTACCGCGTCCGCAGTCGGCCGATCACGTCGTCGCGCGATCGCGGGCGGTAACTTGCCAAGTCTCGCTGGTTACTTGGCCACCGCGAATCACATTGGCATGTTCGTACAGCGCGACGGTCGGGCAGACGTGTCGCGGAAAGGCCAAGAACGGTTGACCGAGCGAGATTGCTGAGGCGTGTTTTGTCTTGACCACCAAATGCTCTTCATGTTGATCGACCAGCAAACCATCTTCAATCGCTGGTATCGCTAGGCGACCGGCCAAGTCTTTTTCAGAGGCAATTGCCTTGTAACCGAGATCGAAACAGACACAGTCGTCACCCGGTTTGCTGATCACTCGGGTCAGCAGTGCGATGGCAATGGAAAATGGCAGTTCGGAAAACTTTGTAGCGTAACCGCGATCCCAGAATACTGACGTTCCAGGCGAACATTCCCAGTCGGTCGAATCAGCCCAGATCGCATAGGTGGGTGACCCTCCGCCGACGATCGCGGGCGACGGGTGAGCTTGATGATCACTGCGAATCGCTTTGATCACTTCCATGGCATCAGTTCGCCGCTGATCCAGCGACGATGAGTGCAGATGTCCGTCATAGACGTGCAGTCCGGCATATTCGAGGCCGGCGAGCGATTCAATCTTCGATCGCAACAGGTCACATGAATCGCCCAGCGGGATACCAGTACGATGCATGCCGCAATCAACGTCAATGAACATTCGTAAAGGACGATTGACGTTGCCAATTTGATCCGCCAGCGTTTCCGCGGCGGTGATATCGTCTGTGAGGGTGGCAAACGAGGTGTCAGGGAATCGGTCAATCAATTCACCGAGTCGAACCTATATTTGGCCCGACCATTTGATAGGCAAGCAGCACGTCTTGGCCGCCGGCCTGGGCAATCATTTTGGCTTCAGCAATCGTAGCAGCCTTGAACTTCGTGATTCCGGCCTCCAATTGCTGACGCACGACTTCAGACATCTTGTGGGTTTTGACATGCGGCCGTAGACGCCGGATCTGTTGCTGTCCGACGATCCCGATCATCGCGGCAATATTACCCGACACCCGCTCGGCATCGACCAGGAGACTGGGCGAAGAAACCGATTCCAGACCTGTGATTGGATTCCAGTCCATGAGTGTCGCCCTAAGACCAGGCACGCTCCAAAAGTGCGAGATAGTTGCCATGACAAATCGCTTTCAGGTCAGACTCGCTGTACCCCCGGCGATCCAGAATCGCGATGAACTTGTTTAGGTCACTGATCGTATCCAAGTCCGATGGTGTTTGCTCCGTTCCAAAACCGCCGTCCAAATCGGTCCCGATACCGACGTGCTTTGTCGTGCCGAGCAGCTGACAAACATGGTCGACATGGTCGCCCAGTCCGTTTAGATCGGAGCCTGGGATATCGGAGTGGCTGGTCACACCCCGTTGCCAATTCGGGGCGATCATCCAGACGTCGAAGGCAACTCCAATCACCGCGTCGCGTGCTGCCAATGCTTTGATCTGTTCATCAGACAACTGGCGGGGATCATCGACCAACGCCCGACAATTGTGATGGCTGGCCCAAACGTGGCCGTGGAATTGCTCGAGCGCATCCCAAAACGTTTGCTCGGCCAAATGGGTCACGTCTAAAATGATTCCGAGGCGATCCATCTCTTGCAACAGCTCACGTCCTAGGGAGGACAATCCGCCCTGCTTGTCATGACCGAGTGCGTATCGACCGGCACCATAGTGAGCCGGACCGAGAGCGCGCAGCCCCTGTTGATAGGAACTTTCCAGGTCTGACAACGTGCGGATCGAATCAGCACCCTCTAGACTGAGGATATAGCCAATCGGCGTTGAATCGGGATCAGAATTCCATTGTTCTAAGTGTTGGTGCAACTGGTCGAGAGTACAGATCTGACGCATTTCACCGGCATCTTCCATCGATCGGTACCATGCCAACTGGCCTTGAGTCATCGCCCAGGCCTGATCGGGTGAATTCCAACCACCGATCATTGGGGCGGCTGGCTTCATACACCCAGCCAATTGAGTGGCGACGCAGATGCCAATTCCCGCTTTTCGCATTTCTGGAAAAGTGACTGTTCCGTTCGCTCGTCCGCCCAGATCCGTCATTCCGCTTTCGTCGGCTCGGATCTCCTCCACAGACCTACGGAGGTCTCGGTTGTATGCAATCGCGTTGAGGCTTAGGTCAAGATGGGCGTCAAAGATTAGCATATAGTCTGTCTTAGAAATTGATTCGGCATTCATCGGGGCAAACGCCGTTGATTAGCGATTGACTATCCTACCGCTTCACTCACTCGGAACCAACCAATGCTTCGTCGCCGCTTCTTGAATCTTCTTGCTGTGAGCACATCGTTGGCATTTAGCGGATCCGCATCGGCGCGGAAACCGATCGAGCGGTCGGGACCGCCGCGTTTCCAATTCGGTTTGGCCGCCTATTCGCTGCGCAACTATTTTTCGTTCAACAAGGGCAAGGCGAAGAAGCCCGCCGACGACGGGCCGGCAATCGATATGTTTGGCTTCATTGATTACTGTGCCACGCACGGATTCGACAGCGCGCGGAACTGACTAGCTATTTCTTTGCAGCGGATCCAAACGAAGACTATTTTCTGCGGCTACGCAAGTATGCATTCGAGCGTGGAGTCACGATCTGTGGCACGGCCATCGGAAACAACTTTACTGTCGGCAAAGGGCCAAAGCTGGATCAACAAATTGCAGACGCTAAAGTTTGGATTGATCGCGCGGCCGTCCTAGGTGCCCCTCACATACGCTTTTTTGCCGGCACCGGAGCACAGCTTGCGCAAGCCCCCAACCGGATCAAGGAAGCCTGCGAAGCGATCGACGAATGCGCCGACCACGCGGCCAAGAAAGGAATCTACCTCGGAGTAGAAAACCACGGCCAGCTAACTGCAGACCAAGTTTTGGAAATCATGGCGAGAGTCAAGAGTCCATGGGTCGGTGTGAATTTGGATACGGGGAATTTCATCTCCGAAGATCCGTATGCCGACTTGGCTGCCTGCGCACCATTTGCGATCAACGTTCAAGTCAAAGCGACCATGAAATCTCCCAATGGCCAACGCGACGATGCGGACTTTGATCGAATTGCCAAGATCCTAAAGGTGGCGAATTATCAAGGCAGCATTGTGTTGGAGTATGAGGAGGTCAATCCATACAACAACATCCCGATGACATTGGCAAAACTACGAGGGGCTTTCTCATCATGATTTCCCTCAAGAGTATTCAAACTGGAGACGACGGATGAAACTATCCCAAGTGCGAAGCAGTGGTTCAGGAATTCTGGGAATACGACGACCAAGACAATGAAAAGTCGATCCAGGTGTCGATCGGGGGTCTGAAGCAACGAATAAAGCTACTACGGAAATATCAGGCTTTCAAAGCGCTACCTGAAAACCATTGGATCTTCGGTTAGACTAACTGTTCTCGCCATGTTTTCCGTGTACCCAGGGGTTGATGCCTGTGATCCGGCGTCTTGTTGCCTGTTTGTTGATATTGTCTGCCATTTCCACGAATGCGCAGGCGGATACCGGTGGCACCGAGTTCTTTGAAACACGCATTCGCCCGGTCTTGGTCGAACACTGCTACGCCTGTCATAACTCCTCCGAGACCACCGAAGGCGATTTGGCACTCGACTTTCGTCAGGGACTTGTGGACGGCGGCAGTGGCGGCGTGCTGATCGTGCCAGGCGATCCGGCGAAGAGTCGCCTGATCGCAATCCTGAAGCATGAGATTGAAGGGCTGGAGATGCCGGAAGATGGTCCGAAGCTGGATGCCAAAATCGTCGCCGACTTTGAAAAATGGATTGCTGATGGTGCAAGCGACCCGCGCAACGAACCGCCATCGGCGGACGAAATTGCCAACGTCACATCGTGGGAAGCGACACTAGAGCGTCGCAAGAAGTGGTGGAGCTTTCAGCCTATTGAATCACCAGCATTGCCGGTTGGGGACGGTAATCCGATCGACGAATTGATCCGGGCGAAGCTGAAAGAAATCGGTCTGTCTCCGGCCCGACCTGCCGACCCATCGATCTTGATTCGACGACTGTACTTCACGCTGATCGGACTACCACCCACTCCCGGTGAGTTGAGCGAATGGACAACGCGATACACGCTTGCGAAAACGGCTCCGTCTACAGTAACAGTTGCCCTTGTCGATCATCTTTTGGCCAGCAAACAATTTGGTCCTCGTTGGGCTCGTCACTGGATGGACTGGATTCGCTATGCCGAATCGCATGGTAGTGAAGGGGATCCAGAAATGAAGAATGCCTGGATGTATCGTGACTATCTGATCCGAGCACTCAACGATGACATTCCCTACGATCAGTTGGTCCGCGAGCACCTAGCGGGGGATTTGATGGACAACCCTCGGATCAATGAGGAACTGGGATTGAATGAGTCGCTGCTGGGAACGATTCAGCTACGGATGGTTTTTCATGGTTTTTCACCTACCGATGCGCTGGACGAAAAAGTGCGGTTCGTTGATGACCAAGTCAATGCCATCTCGAAAGCGTTCCTGGGTCTGACCGTTTCTTGCGCTCGTTGTCATGACCACAAATTCGATGCGATCAGCCAAGCTGATTACTATGCAATGTTTGGGATGTTCGCAGCTTGTCGCCCGGGTCGTTCGATCGCTGACACGCTCGATCTCTTAAACAAGAACCGCGATGAACTTGCGGTCGCTAAAACCAAACATCCGTGAAGCGGTCGCTGCGGAATGGATCGAATCCGTTTCGGATCTCCGCGACCGCATCAAGGAGAAAATCGCCGATGACGTTCCAGAGACGTCGCTACTGGGAATCGTGAAAACGTGGAATGACCCCACAAACAGGGGATCGATTTCCGAATCCTGGCAAACTTGGGTCCAAGAAACGCAGCAGAGCAATGACAAGGCCACAGACGCGGTGCGGGCTTGGGACTTTGGAAAGTCGGACGATTTCCAAAAGTGGATCCGCGAAGGGAATCGAAACCAAAGCAACAGCGGCCGGGCCAATTTGCCGTCGCACTTGCCGGCGACAAGGCAATTCATGGGATCTACCCGAGCGGCGTCTACTCGCACCTACTTTCAACAAACCATCCGCTACGAATCACCTCGCCCGACGTTCAGTTAGAAGGCAAATACGACTATTGGGTCCGCGCGATCGGCGGCGAAGATGCGGCCACCCGATATGTGACACAAGACTACCCGCGTACGGGCACCGTGTTTCAAGCGACCAAGCTGAACACCTCGTGGACTTGGCACAAGCTAAATCTGGACTACTGGGAAGGTGATTCGGCGCACTTTGAATTGGCCACGGGCCCCGACATACCGCTGCAAGCAAGCGACGAAGCACGATCATGGTTCGGAGTGTCCGAAGTCCGGATGGTGGAGCACGATGCTCCGATGCCCGATAACCGCAGGCGTTTTACCGAGGCCATCGTTGCGGTAACGAATGAACCCCCAGATTCGATTGAAGAGGTAATTCAGGCGATCGTCCAATCAATTGAATCGGCGCGTGCGGGCTTGGCAATCAGGCAGCTGCACCGATGCTCAAGCGGAATTGATCGATCATGCGATCCGAACTGGTCTGCTGGACAACAGACTCGAATCACTTGCAAACGCAAAGCCGCTAATCGAAGAGTATCGGAGGTTGGAATCGGAAGTTCCGGCGCCTCGCCGCGTCCCAGGCCTGGACGATGTGCCCGACCGCACGCAACGACTTTACGTCCGTGGCAATCACAAGCAACCGGCCGATGTTGTACCGCGACGCTTTTTGGAAGCGATTGATAATCAAGCTTATCCAGTCGCACAAACGGGACGCGCTCAGTTTGCTGAAGATATCTCTGCGCGAGACAACCCGTTATCGCGCCGCGTGGTCGTCAATCGTATTTGGCATCACTTGTTTGGCAACGGCATCGTGTCAACGCCTGACAACTTTGGCCAGTTAGGCAGTAAGCCGACTCATCCAGAACTGCTGGATTGGCTGGCAATCCGATTTGTTGAAGATGGGTGGTCGCTAAAGAAACTGATTCGACTAATCGTGACATCCGAAACTTGGCAACAATCATCCGAGCCCACCGCAGCGTCAGTCGAACGAGACCCTGACAATCTGTACCTATCGCACGCCAATGTTCGGCGATTGGAAGCGGAAGCGATTCGCGATGCGATGTTGTTGGCCTCGGGCGATATCGACTTGGCGGTTCAAAGTCGCCCTGTCGATGCGAAGTCGAATCGCCGCAGCATTTTCATTCGTGTCCATCGTAATTCGCTTGAGCCAATGTTACGGGCATTCGACTTTCCAGAACCCCATTCCGCTGTCGGGCGTCGCGACGTAACCAATGTACCTGCCCAATCACTGTTGATGATGAACTCGCCGCACGTGGCACGATTTGCAGATTTGTTGGCAAAGCAAGTATTGGAAGACAAATCAGCCAGTTCTGATCAAGAACGGATAGCGAGCATGTTCTCGCGGCTCTTGTCGCGGCAGCCCACGGAACAGGAAACAACGGTGTTGCTTGGCCATCTCCGATCAACAAGTCAAGCATTGTCAACGCGGCATTCAAAACTCGCGGAACTGAAATCACTTATCCGGGATCGACAGGAACGGATCGCCTCGATCATGGAACCCAAGCGTCAACAGCTTAGCGCTCAGTCACAACCCGAATCGGAATCAACAATCGTCCAACCGATCGGACAATGGGAGTTCGTCAAGGATGCAACCGACGGAATTGGTTCACTGCACGGAACAACCAGCGACGGCGCTGAGATTTCCGAGGGGAGACTGATCGTCAACAACGGTGGCTATGTCAATACGAAACCACTAGCCGGAATGTTAAAGGCAAAGACCTTGGAGGCCTGGGTTCAATTGGACAATCTCGATCAACGCGGCGGCGGCGTCATGACGTTACAGACTCGCGATGGCAACACATTTGATTCGATCGTATTCGCCGAGAAGCAAGAGCGACGCTGGCTAGCCGGTAGCAATGGATTCGCCCGCACGAAGAACTTCGCTGGAGGCGAAGAAGAAGCGGAAGCTGCCGATCGACTGGTGCATGTGGCTATTTCGTATCATGGGGACGGAACGGTGGTCGGTTACCGTGATGGCAAGCGATACGGAAAGTCATACAAAACAACTGGCCCGGTCGAATACAAAGCGGGTGAAGCGATCGTTAGCTTTGGCGTCCGCCATCTTCCCAACCAGGGCAACCGGCGACTGGCGGGAAAACTGGAACTGGCAAATTTGTACGACCGCGCCCTGTCCGATGCCGAAATACTGGAGTCATTTCAACATTGGTCCGGCCGTGTCTCTGACCGACGAGTGTTGGCTGCCCTATCGGATTCGCAACGCAAAGCAGTTGAAGTCCAGAAGAGTGAAATCGCCGGGCTCAAACAGCAGAGCGTCGCGTTGGGGCCGCTACCAGATAATGTTGACGCGCATCAAGCCTGGACCGATCTTGCTCGCACGATGTTTATGGTCAAGGAGTTTATCTATGTCCGCTGATCGACCATGTTCTACATCCAGCTCTCGGCGGCAAATGCTTCAGCGGTGCAGTACCGGCTTCGGTGCGGTCGCTTTGTCAAGCTTGCTTAACGATACCGCGTCGGCCGCGGCAAAATTGCATCACCCAGCGAAAGCCAAGCATGTGATCTTCCTGTTCATGTCGGGAGGCGTCTCGCATGTCGATTCGTTTGACCCCAAGCCAAAGCTGAAAGACTTGCATGGCAAATCGATGCCCGTGAAAGTTGAACGGACACAGTTCAACCAGAATGGCAACGTGATGGCCAGTCCTTTTAGGTTCAAACCATGCGGCCAAAGCGGACTGCAGATCAGCAGCATGTTTCCAAAAATCGGCGAAGTAGCCGATGAACTAGCAGTGATTCGATCGATCACCACTCCAGTTAATGAACATGCTCAAGGCAACTTTTTCATGCACAGCGGATTCCCGTTCATGGGACACCCAAGTGCCGGTGCTTGGTGCAGCTACGGGTTAGGCAGTGAGAACGAAAATCTGCCAGCCTACATGGTGCTACAAAGTGGTGGTGCGGTTCCTCCACACGGAGGCGTCGCGCTGTTTAGTAACGGCTACCTGCCGGCCCAACACCAGGGATCGATTGTCAAAGCAGACTCAGCCGAAGCGATTCGAAATATTCATGGCGACGATGCATCATGGTTGCAGCAGCGGCGAGTCAATTTGACGCGTTTGCTCGATCAACAATTCGTTGAAACCGCGGTACACGAACCACAGGTCGAAGCGGCGATCGCAAATTTTGAAACGGCCTTCAAAATGCAGACCGCCGTGCCCGAGCTGTGCGATATCTCAGACGAATCAGCCGTGACACGCCAGATGTATGGCATCGATTCGGGCGACACCACCATGGCCAACTACGCAAAGCAGTGTTTGCTGGCCAGACGCATGGTCGAGCGGGGCGTCCGGTTCATTGAACTGAGCTGCTTGACGCGTAGCGTTGGAGCAGGAGGAGCAGCAAATCCGTGGGACCAGCATGGAGATTTGGAAAAGGGTCATCGAGCGATGGGGGCACAGGTTGATCAACCGATCGCTGCATTGATCAAAGATCTGCGCGAACGTGGACTACTGGACGAAACGTTGCTGGTGTGGGCGGGCGAATTTGGTCGCACACCGTTTTCGCAGGGCAGCAACGGTCGCGATCACAATCCGTATGGGTTCAGCGTCTGGTTGGCTGGCGGTGGAGTCAAAGGGGGAACGGCTTACGGAGCAACCGATGAACTGGGTTATCACGCCGTTGAAGACCGGTGCGAAGTCTATGACTTGTGGGCCACGGTCTTGCATCAACTTGGTCTGAATCATGAAAAATTGACGTACCGTTACGGGGGCCGCGATTTCCGGCTGACCGACGTCCATGGTGACGTGCTGCGCGACGTATTGGCGTAGCGCCAAGAGTCGCCGGACACCCCGTATCCGGGTCTCGCGACTCTTGGTATCCGGATCTTGCGACCCTGGTGGCCAACGACGCCAAGTGTTCGGCAATTTAGTCTTCAAATCGCTGCATGATTTCTTTCCAATTCGTGAACTGGATTCCCTGGCCTTTGAGAAAATTCTTGACCGATGGATCGGCAAACATTTTGGCTTCCCAGACTCGTTGCTGCCAAGAATTCGTGATCTTCTTCAGCCCCTCCGATTCAACTGACGGATGGAAGATCATTTCGTGCAAACCAGGCTTCATCGACTGGACCATTGCGAAGAAGTTCTCCTTTTTCTGCTCGTAAGTGTCGCCGCTGGGCACCGAGTGAAAATCGTCTAGCTTGGGAAGTTTGTAGTCGGAAATCACTTTGATGATCTCGTCGCTCATCGGATAACCTTGTTTGCGAAATTTTTCTATCGTTTCGGGCGTCATTTCGATCGCCATGGCTGGAATCCGATATTCTTCGGCCAGATTCAGATAGACCTGCGTGTAGTCCGGGCGGGCGAACAACGTTCCCATATGCGTATCGATATGACCGGGACGCGGGCCAACCTTGATCGCCTTGTCAATCTGCGCAGTACTTCTGTCTCGATCTCCGCGGCAGACGCTGACGATGCTACGCCCATTACGGACCGAAACAGATAGCCTTCTTTGTCGATCAATCCTGGCACCTTGCTTGGCTGAGCCACAGGACCCCAGCGATACCACTTCCATTCACTGGTTAGCGCAAGGTGTAGACCGAGATCGTAATCTGGATTTTCGCCGTACCAGGCCGCCATCTCGTTGTACCAAGGGCAGGGAACCATCAACGCGGCCGATTGGATATCCCCGTCTTTCAAATATACCTTGGCGCTTTCATTTGCCTCGTAGCACATGCCGATGTCATCGGCATGCAGAACCAAAACGCGAACATCGTTCGGCCATCCCAAACGCTCGGCCCAAGTCTCGGCGAAAACGGCGGAAGTTGTGGTCATCAGAATGAAAACGACGGCAAACAAGAAAGGACGAACAACTTGTGTCTTGGTCACGATGGGGTCCCTGAGATGTGAATGGGGAAGGATGTAACATTCATCATAACTAGTCTGCCTGGGCGTTGCTCTACCGACAATGCTCCCGCTGGCTTGGGCTAGAATGTAGGGGTGCCAGTAACCAATGAATTCGATACTCCTCCGACGAATAGCTAGAGATGATCAGCAGCAGACGAAATTTCTTGACAGCGGCTTCCGCCGCGGTTGCCTCCCCACTATTTGCGCAAACGGAACCCAGCGATTCCAAGCAAACCATATCGGTCTTTACCAAGCCGTTCAATTCAATGTCGTTTGACGAACTGGCCGATCGAATTGCCGAAATTGGTTTTGATGGGATCGAGGCGACTGTCCGATCTGGCGGGAACGTTGAATCGAACGAGGTCGAAGACAAACTGCCAAGACTCGCTGAAGCGCTTGGCAAGCGCGGACTTGAAATCACGATCATAACATCCGATATCAACGACCCTGACGATCCGATCACCGAGAAGGTTTTGCGAACAGCCGCGACGCTGGGTATCAAACGCTATCGGATGAAGTACTTGAGATACGATCTCTCGCGAAGTGTGATCGATCAACTCAACCAATGGAGACCTCAGCTACGTGATCTGGCAGCAATCAACCACGACTTCGGAGTTCGAGGTCTTTACCAAAACCATGCCGGTAGTGGGACGCTTGGATCCCCGATTTGGGACATCCGTTATGTCCTGCAAGACATCTCTCCCTCCGACATCGCCGTCGCCTACGACATTCGGCATGCCACAGTGGAAGGAGGTCAAAGCTGGCCGATCACGTTTAACATGATCCGACCTCTGATCGACACCGTTTATGTCAAGGATTTTGATTGGGGTGAAGGCGGACCAGATAATGTTCCACTGGGCGAGGGACGGGTTGAAAAACGATTCTTTGAGATGCTTCGTGACACTGAATTCAAGGGTCCGATTTCATTACACGAAGAGTACCTGGACCATCGCAAACCGGAATTGGTTCCGCAGCATCTTGCGGCGATCAAAGCTGATCTGGCCCAACTGAGGGCTTGGTTGTAACTCGTTAGGATGCAATCCACTCTTCAACAGTTCGGACATAACTGGTTGCACGGTTGGACATTTGATTCACAAATGCGCCGCTGTCGGCTCGTCCACAAGTGCGTGACGTCGGTCGGGACATCGGCCCTCATTTTGCTGCAGTTCAACGACGGACTGGCGATCAATCCGGTCAATCAACCGCCGATTGGAATAGGTCTCGTTGGCAACGGCAGCCCAACACTTGTTCGGCTATCGCGGAACACCTTGTGTTGCTGATCGCAAGCAACATCGTTTGTACTTAATCCCGCTGCCACACGGACAAAAACGATTGCGGCCAATTCGCTTCGGTCGGCGTCGCAGACCACGTAGTAACTCTGCCGTGTCCTGACGGAACATCTTTTCCATCATGCTGTAGAGTTCAGGGTTCTTCTGCTGCAGAATTGCCGGTTGTTCAAAGAAGTACTCCACCAACACAGCAAAGTACTCCGCTTCGTTGGTGTAGGCGTAGGGCTTGATATGCGATCGAGTCGCTGATTCGCTGCTCAATTCGCGACCAACCCATTGGACCCACGCGGCAACTAGTTCCGGCGGAGCTCCAGGTGGTATACCGTCAATCGACCCATCAGCTTGATCGACCAGATGAGCAAACTCGTGAATACCGACGTTGTTTCCGTCTCCCGTGATGCTGAATCCGGTAATCAACGCCGGCTTGGACAAAATCATCACCCCACTTAAGTGACCGGTTCCGACCATACCCAAAATGTTGCGATTATCCGCTCCATCGGACTTATAGCTGTCATCGAAACTGTCGGGATAGATCAGCACTTCACCGAGCGATCGGTACTCCCAATCTGGGAAATGGAAGATCGGAATGATTGCACTGGCAGCCACCAAAACACGAGTTTGGTCGTCAACAACCGTCTTGATTCCCGTAATGCGAGTTTCGTCCAAAAAAACCATTACCATGCTTCGAAACCGCTGTCGCTCGCGATCATCAAGCGCACCAAAATACGCGACCTGCTGATTTAGAACGGATTCCCAAACCGGTGGAAAGGGCTGAGAGGCGACACGTTGCCGACGTAAATCTTTGCGACGCAACAGCCAGTAGACGACCGGCGCCAAAAGGATGCCAACTAGGAACCAAGGATTCAAAAAACCCAGCGCAACGAATGCAACTGTATACAATCCGGTGGCGACTAACGGGACCACGCGGCTAGCCTTGGCAAGCATTGATGAACCCCTGCGTTGGACTGATGACGGCCAGTGGTCCGATCAGCTGTCGTATTTGGCAAAAATCATCTTGCCCGCGTTTGTCTGTAGAGTGCTTGTTACCCTCACATCCAACTCTTGGCCGACACGATGGCGGGCACCTTCGATTACGACCATGGTTCCATCATCCAAGTAACCTACACCCTGCTCGGGACCTTCGCCCGTCTTGATGACCTTGATTCGAAACTGTTCGTCTGGCAGATAGACTGGTCGCAATGAATTGCTAATCTCATTTAGATTGATCACCGGAACGTTGTGCAGCTTGGCAACTTTGTTCAAATTGAAGTCTCCAGTGACGACCTTGCCTTCAAGATGTTTTGCCAATAGTACCAATTTCAGATCAACCGTCTGGCCAGCCAGTTCGGGTAGCTCTCGATCAAAAATCACCAAATCGATTTTGTCGTCGGCCCGCATCCGATTCAGCACATCCAGCCCTCGCCGACCTCGGGTCCTGCGGAGCTTGTCGCCACTATCGGCGATCGCTTGCAATTCGCTGAGGGCAAATCGCGGCATGATCAACTGATTGTCGAATACTCCGGTGGAAACCAGATCGGCGATTCGGCCGTCGATCACAACACTGGTATCCAAGATCAGTGGCTTGAAACCCTTGACCTCTCGTACGAATTCGACGTACGGAATCAGAAACCGAAAATCGTCCTTGGTCTGCAACAACACGCTAGTGCAGACGTAACACAAGACCATCGCCAACATCAATTGGCCAGGCCGTCCGTTGTAAGGCTCTTCCAGCAACGGTGCGATCGCGACCCACAAAACGTAGGTCAGCAAAACCCCGATCAAGACGCCGAAATAGACTGCGGAAATCGTGTCAATCCGTTTGCGTGGAACATAGATATCAACGAACACGATCGCCAACGCAACGGCCATGATCCCACCAATGGCCAAATAGGGGAAAGCTGGCGACCCATCTGCGACAGGAGAACTATTGATGATCCACGACACACCCCCGGCACAAAGCACGAAGATGCATCGAAGAATGGTAAGAGCCATAAAGGAATCCTGCCTGATCGGGGTGGTGATCCTGCATCCACATCGGAGACAAAGTCAAGCAATTGACTCTCCACCATTGTAAATCGACCAGACGGCCCTCCACAGGGGCGTTGCTACACTTCGAACGCAAAATCCAGACAGGCGTTCACTGTGGCGATTCAGTCACGATCGCCACGACGTCGTCTGGGATCGGCCGAAAGGAGTCCGATGTTCCCTGGCTATCGCTTAGCGTGAAAATCACGAACAATCCAACGAAGACGAATGACGAGAGAAAAACGATGACATTGAAGGGCTTGTCGTAGGCCATGTGCATGAAGAATGCCATGACAAGACCGGCCTTGATCGTTGCAATGAACATCACAATTGCGACATCGAAGCTACCCATGTCAAAGCTGGCCTGGCCTACCGTAATGATGGTCAAGGCTACAAGCGCAACGAATACCGCCAACAGAACCGGAATCGGCAAGGGGTGTGCGAAGTCGTGACCGTCGTCACCGTGACCATGTTCAGACATATTAAAACCGAATCTTCCAAATGGTTATCGAATCAAATAGAGCAAGGGGAACAAGTAAATCCAGACCAAGTTGACCAGATGCCAATAAAGTCCGACATAGTCGACCGGGCCAAAGTAATGCCGGTTAAAATCCATTCGAATGGCACGAACCAGCAGCCAAACTAAGACCACGATTCCACCGATAATGTGAATCGCGTGGATACCGGTCATGCAGTAGTAGATTCCAAAGAACACGCCAGCGCGGCGTTTTGAGTGAACCGTTTGTTCAACTTCTGCAATCGGTTCCGCGACGTCCTGATTGTTGTTCACGATCGTTGTTCCAGCGATCGCTGTCTGGCGACTCAGCGCGTCGAGGTTGCTTTGAATGCCAGAGTTTGTTGGGTCGGTTGCTAACAGTTCCAAGATTGCATCGCCAGCAGGATTTGCCTGAACAAATTCAAGTTCGTGTCCGCTCTCGACGGCCTGTTCGGCATCTTCCACTTCATGCGCGTGAGCGGCGGCGTGGGATTCCCCTTCGGCGTGGGCGTCGGCGAGATGTTCACCTGCGTGACCTTCCGATTCACCACTTTCGAGCAGAGTTCCCAGATAAACACCAGCGAAAAAGCTAAGGCAGACCAGGAACAAAGGCTTGGCAACATCGGCCTGGAATTTGTTATTCCGAACGATCGACACCACCAACCAGACAAAAACGCCAACCAACATCAACGCGAATGGAATGCAGATATAAAACAGACCATTGGCAAAGAAGCCGGCCCAACTGGCGTTGTCGCCAAGCAAAACCTCCATCTGTTCGACTGTCGGATGGGGATTGTCGGGGTTATAAAAATAGAATCCGGGAGGCAGTAGTCCCATGCCCCACTTATGCGAGTACTCGATTGCCTTGACGCCCAAGAAAATCATGGCGCAACAAAGCGTCGCCGTCAGTGAGCGGGTCAACCCTTTATGATCCTCGACTTGAGCACACCGAACGCCCAAGGCCATGGTCAGCGAACTGAATAGCAATACGCAGGTGTTAACTGCACCGAGCTGTGTGTTCAGGAACTGGCTACAGCCTTCGAAAACCTCCGGACGCAGAGCTCGATAGATCGCATAGGCACAGAACATGCCGCTGAAGAACAGAATCTCCTGAACCAAAAACAGCCAAATCCCCAGCTTGCCGCTGTCAAATTGCTGTTCAGGTGTATCGAAATGATGAGCCAAGAACGGCGGATGATCATGATCGTCATGACCGTGTACCTCGTGGCCAGCTTCAATGGTGGACATATCGCTTAGTGTTCGTCTTTGGCGTGTGCGGGGGTAGATTCGGGTAATTCGTCGGGAACGATTTTCCGTTCCGGCTCAACTCGGACATATCGTTCGTTTTCAGCGTCCCATTCGATATCGTCGAAGTCATAGGGGTCACCCACGACTGGAGCGCGGTCAAAGTTGTAATAAGGCGGGGGACTGGTGCATTGCCACTCAAGCGTCGCACCGCCCCATGGGTTTGCTGGCGACCTCTTACCAAACTTCAGCGAATGAAGCAGGGTAATCAAGGCAACGACCAAACCGATCCCCAGCAGCAATGCGCCCCAAGTACTCATTTGGTGCAGATAAGCGAACTCGGGATCATAGGTTGCATATCGACGGGGCATGCCGCGACTGCCCAGAACGAACTGTGGCAGGAACGTCAAGTTAAATCCGAAGAAGACGATCACTGACGAAAGGCGGCCGCCAAATTCGCTGTACAGTTTGCCAAACATCTTCGGCCACCAGTGAAAAACGCCGGCCAGAAATGCAACCAAAGTTCCACCGACCATCACGTAATGGAAGTGGGCAACGACAAAGTACGTGTCGTGCAAATGCATGTCGGTCGCAAGTGTTCCGAGGTGCAACCCGGTCAAACCGCCAATGGTGAATAAGAACAAAAAGGCAATCGTGTAGCACATGGGAGTCGTCAGGCTGATCGATCCCTTGTACATCGTCGCCAGCCAGTTGAATACCTTGATTGCCGACGGAACCGACACACTAAAGGTCAACGCGCTGAAAATGATCGCCGTCATCGGGCTCATGCCAGCAGTAAACATGTGGTGTCCCCAAACCAGGAAACTGAGCAACGCGATTGCGATCGAAGAATAGGCAATGAAGCGATAGCCAAAAATCCGCTTGTGACAGTGAACGGCGATCACATCGCTGATGATGCCGAACGCAGGCAAAATCATGATGTAAACGGCGGGATGCGAGTAGAACCAGAAAAAATGCTGGAATGTGACTGGGTCACCGTTGTATTCCGGGTCGAAGATCCCGATGTGCATCGTCCGTTCGGCGATCAGCAGCAACAATGTGACTGCCAAAACTGGAGTTGCCAAAACTTGAATGATGCTTGTCGAATAGGTCGCCCATAGGAACAACGGCATCCGAAACCAAGTCATCCCTGGGGGTCGCATCGTATTGATCGTTACGATGAAATTCAGTCCGGTAAAAATCGAACTGAAGCCCAAAATGAATGCCCCAGAAGTCGCCAATATCACTGACGAATCGGTTGTCGTACTGTAAGGCGTGTAGAAGGTCCAACCAGTATCAAGACCACTCGCACACAGGCGCGGAGATAAAAAAGATTGCTCCGAAGCACCAGAAGTAAAAACTACACAGGTTCAGCCGCGGGAAGGCGACATCTTTGGCACCTAGCATCACCGGAACCAAAAAGTTCCCAAGCGCCGCCGGCACACTGGGAATGATGAATAAGAACACCATGATCGCGCCGTGAAGCGTGAACACTTGGTTGTAGATATCGTTCGGTTGCTTGTCGGCGCCAAACCACCACTTGAAGATCTCTTGATTCAGTAACCAACCATCGGGAGCAAGCAAGTGCAAGCGAATGGCTAGGGCCAGCAAACCAGCGACCGCGAATGCAGTGGTCACACCGATCAAGTACATCACGCCGATCCGCTTGTGATCAAGCGTGCAGACCCAACTGAGAATCCCCTTGGAATTCGTCAAGTAATTTTCAGCAGCGGTTGGAAAACCGGGATCTTTGATTTTGCGCCCGAAGGAATTGATCCAGCAGACATTTATTTAACCTCTCAAGTTGCAGACGCCATAATAGAACGCTGGAAACAGCGCCGTAGACGTCATCGCTATCAATCTATTCTTTGTTTTCTTCGTCGCCAGACTCGGCAGGCTTTGATTCGCGCGGCCGTTTCGTCGGTGTGTAGTCGGACACTGACTTCAAGTATTCCACTAAGCAGAACAAATCATCTTCGGTCAACTGGCCCTTAAAACTAGGCATGGCTGGAGAATAGGAATTCACCACCTTGGCTTTCGGATTCAAGATCGATTCGCGAATATAATTTGCATCGGCAACAACCGTTTCGCCTGAGGCAAGAGGGCGTTGATTGCCAAATGATTCCTTGAATGATGGTCCGGTCCGTCGGGTGCCGTCGATACTGTGACACCCTTTGCAGCCGCGGTTCTTGTACAACGATTCGCCGTATTGAACCGGCGTCTGGGTCGTCCGTTTGCTGTATTTTTTGATCCAGGCGTTCAAGTCTTCCAGCGTTTCGTGAACCACAACGACCGTCTGCATCCGTGAATGGTCAGTGCCGCAGTACTCGGCACAGAACAGGTCATAGAACCGATAACCGTCGGGCGTGAACTGACGCTTGTCATAACTCCATTCACCACCAGACTCTTCTGTTTCCTTCAATGCTTTCGCAAGCTCTTCGTCACTGACCTTTTCGTTGGCCACGGTCGGTTTAAACCACATGTAGTTGTACCGTCCAGGCACAATGTCTTTCTTTGCCCGAAACGCGGGAATGTACAGACTGTGCAGTACATCGGTACTGGTCATTGACAGCTTGGTCGGTTCGTTGACCAGAATATGCAATTCGGGATGGTACGTGCCACGACCGTAATGGACGGACCAAAACCACTTTTGCGATTTCACTTCCATTTCGTTTGCGCCATCGGGTACGGTTCGATGATCCAAGTACGACTTGGCACCCAACACGAACATGCCGACCAGGAAGAATGAGGGGCCAATCGACCAAGCAATTCCAGCGGCGTGTTGTGCGCGACGTTGCTTTCCGCTTTCGCACCCTTCGGTTTGTGATAGCGAACGGCGAAGTAAAACATCGCGAATGCAATCGGCACGAAAAAGACAAAGCAGACGAGCGAGATAAAGCCGTACAGCCAATCGTTGTCGGCGGCAAAACGTCGATGCAGCTTCCGGGAACCAAGCGTATTCTTTTGTGTAGTCGCCAAGCAATGGGATGTCGGCAATGCTTCGAATGGACACGTTATTCAAGAGGTTCATGAGAAATCGATTTGGCGAATTTAGTGGTTCAGTGTTTTCGTTCGGTTAACCGGAAATCGATTCGGCGTTCTGGGTGTCGGCAGGCACAATTGGCGGAGTTCCCCTGTGGCTGATCCAATAGGGAACCAGGCAGATCAAGCACGATGCCGACAGTGCAGGCACCGGCAAGCTTCATGATGATCCAAGCCTGCGGTACGTAGCTGTTTGCATCAGGGTCAAAGTTACTGCACCATAAAATGAACTGATCGACGACCGTACCGACGGTTCCATTGCCGGCTTCGACCAAAGCGATCTTCATGTCCAGCGGTTCAAATCCAACGTCCAATGAATAGCGAGTGATCACGCCATCCGGCGAAACGTAGGCAGCCATCGCGGGATGATAGTATTCGCCTGATGCTACGATCGTAGGTGTATCGAAATCCAAGCACGTCGGCCAACTTGGTGATCATCGGTTGGCTGGCAGTGCAAAACGCCCAACCTTTGTTCGGCGGCAGGCTGCTTTCGAACCACAAGTTCGAAGTACTTTTGTTTGGTCTTAGCGGCAGTTGCCGTCGTTTCTTTCGGGTCGATGCTGACGGTCAGAATATTGAAATCCTTGCCAATCTGCATCTCCAATTCGCCCAGCGATTGTGCCAGTTGATTCAGCTGGACGCTGCACAGCATTGGGCAACTGCTGTAATTCAACGTGACGATTGTTGGTTTCGTGCCATCGATGAAGTAACCCGTTTTGACTCGCTTGCCTGTCGAATCGGTCAGCGGCAGGCCAAGCGGAATTTTGTCGCCCAGCTTCTGCTCAACCGTCACGTTCTTAAGTTGTCTGCGGCACACCGTCATTGCGGATGACGCCTTCGCCCGACTGCAATACCTGAGCAAACGCTGAACGCTCCCCAACCGGCGACGCGGCTAGAGCAATCATCAGGACGATGATATGCCGGAGATTCCCTCCGACAACCAACTCAAGTTTGTTCACTGCCGTCCTTTTCAGGTTCGTCGGACGCTTGATCTTCGCTAGCCTGACGGTCCTCAGCGGTCGAATCAGTTTTGTCACCGGCGATCAGATGCTTGATCGCCTGATCAATCGGAATCATGATATTTCCCGTCTGAGGATCGACGCCATAGGTGGCGATTTCGCTTTGCTGTTGTTCCAAGATCGTGTTCTGACGCGTGTAATCACTGGCCTCTGCAGTTTCAGCGGTTTGAACCTGGACCATCCAGTAGTAGATCACTTGAACCGCAAGAGCCGTGACAGCGGTAACAACCACCGACAGGATTCCCACCGAAAGAATGCGTTTGACGTTTAGGTCGTCGTATGCAGCCATGATTATTGTTAACACGAGTAAGTTTGGTTTGGATTCGTCAATATTCAGCCGTCTATCGGCCGATCAAATATTCTCAAATGCAATGGATTCGCGGAGCCGAGGATCACGAACCGCGACAATTCGCGTACCGCCAGCAACCCTTAAGATCAAGCCAACCAACAGCGAAGCCATTCCGAACACACACAGCAAACTGGCGACGACTCCGACAGCTCCACCCATCGTGGCGGGTCGGCGCCCGCAACCAACTCGCGTGCCTGTGGCATGATCATCCAGTAAACGTCCACATAGTGCATGCACAGCAAATACGCTGCCCAAAAGAACATGAGTCCTGGTTTTCGTCGCACATGACGACTCATGGTTCCCGCGAACGGCAACATCCAGTGGAAGAATATCAGGATCAAAGAAACCCAGACCCAAACATCTTGCTGACGGAAGTAGAACCATTCAGTTTCTTCTGGAATATTGCCATACCAGATCAACATGATATTGGCTGAATCCGATGTAGGTCCAAAACAAAATAAAGCCAAAGATCAGCTTGCCCAAGTCGTGGTAATGCTCGATGGTAACCTCGTCACGCATGGCACCACTTTGTTGCAGCAAGTACGCACCCACCGTGATCGCACAGTGTGCGGAGAGGATACTGCCTGCAAAGAGTAGACTCCGAACATGGTCGAGAACCACATCGGCGCCAAGCTCATGATCCAATCAAACGCAGCCAGCGTCGTCGTCAGCGCGAACAGCACAACGGCAGGTCCGCTCCACCATTGCAATCGGTCCGTAACCGCGCGTTTCGCCAGTTTCATCCTGGGCGACGCTACCGCGATAAAAATAGATTGCCAGCACCGACCAAACGGCGAAATAGACGCATGATCGAAACGTGAACCATCCAGCTGTCAACCAACCAGTTTTCGTATCCCAAATCGTTTGATTGAGGTGGAAAATTTCGGCGTACTTCGGGTCATCCCAACCATACAGCACCCCTTCGCCGGTCAAGCTGAGCAAAATGGGAATGAACAAGATCGCCAAGGGCACGATCATGATCATCACCAATTCGGCGATCCGCCGAACCACAACGCTCCATCCGGCGCGACACAGATGCTGAATCAAGACAAAGAACAGACAACCAATCGTGATTGTCAGGCAATAAATGAAAGCGGACAGATAGGCTGACATGGCAAACTTGTCGCTGACCCCATTGCCAACAAAATAGCCGGCAGCGAGCGCGACCAACCCACCGGCGCAAAGCGGAAGCGATAGCTTCGCCAACGATGGAGGCAAGGTGAATGCCGGGTCGTCAGCAGGTTTGTTCGCCGGTTTACCGTGTTCAGACATCTTAAGTAGGTGGCAATTGAAAGTCGGGAAATTAAATGTTTAATTTCGTTAGTTGAATCGAAATCGGCTTACGCTGACTTTGAATCCTTTTGCTTTGCTTCTTCCTGAGCCTTGCGATCGGCTTCGGCTTGCTCCTTCAACGCTTGCTCGACTTCAGCTTTCTGCTTCAAAATCGCCTTCCCTCAGGTCTTCGGGAACCAAATCGATCGAGGCATTTTGACTTTGTTGAAGGGCCCGCACATAAGCGACAATCGCCCAGCGGTCTGTGGCTTTGATTTGTCCGGCGTAGCCAGGCATCTTGCGAATACCATTGCTGATCGTGCTGAACAGCTTTCCATCCGGGTACTTATCGGCGTACAAGTTATCCGCATACAACACGCTGGGCGGGATCCACGTATCGGCCAAAATCTTTTGTGCGCGTCGATTGACCAAACCGTTGCCGCCACCATTCATGCCATGACAAACGGCGCAATAGATGCCGAAATAGGTTTGCCCCCGCTGGACCATTTCAATGTCGACTTCCAGTGGGTTCTCTTTCAGCCAAGGAGTCGTATCCATGACGCTGGGCTCGCCATCGGGCGCAGCAGCGGAATCTGCGCCGGCGTCATCACTCGATTCTTGCTCATCCTGAATCAGTGGCGAGGCGTGTGCGCGAACCAGTTGATCAGCTCGACTGGCATCGACCTTGGCCAAAGCTTCAACATCAATGCCAGTCAGAAAATCCAGGTCCTTGCCCAGTTCGCCACGAGCGACGGTTCCGGGTACGTCGGGTCGCATCGCACGACCGTCGGCAAATAGTGTTGAATGCTGCTGTGCGTCTTTGGCGGGCGAGAAATCCATGTCGAAGAACACATGGAACCGAGGCGATCCGCTATTGGTAACTCGCATCTTCATCACAACCAACACTGGAATGATCGACAAGGCAACGACGACGCCCCAGGCCATGAAGAATGGCCGTGGAATTTTATCCGACGAATCGTCATCGATAACGGATGTGATGTGCTGCCCTCCGGTATCGGCGAACAACTTCTCGACTCCCACAGCATCAAACCGCTCGTCCTTGGAATCGATGTACAAGAAAAACTTGTCATCGGTAACGCGGTCGAACCGTGGATCGGTGAACATCGGGTTGCTGAATTGCGGCAACTTATTAAACGCCCACATCCCAAAAAACGCACCAAAGGAGGCGAACAGGATCGTCAGCTCAAATGCGACCGGCACAAAAGCGGGCAAAGAGATGTAGGGTTTGCCAGAAATGATGTATGGATAGTTGATCGAATTCATCCAGATCTGCATCGCCAAGGCGGTGCACAATCCAGTGATGCCGCAAGCCAATACAAGCCATGGCAAGGCGGTTGGCTTGATGCCAAGTGCCTTGTCGATCCCATGCACCGCAAACGGCGTGTAGGCATCCGTCTTCGTATACCCGGCGTCACGAACGCGTCGGCAGGCAGCCAGCAGCGTATCGACCGAATCAAATTCGGCGACGATTCCGTGGACTTTCTTGTCGTTGTTTTCTGACATCAATTTGGATAGTTTGCTAAAGCCAGACTAAATCGTTGAATTTCGTGAATGTTGTTGTGAATCAGTGTTCATCGTCGTGAGCCATGTGATACTGCTTGGCCAAGGTTGATTTGGTTTCCGCCATGTTGATCACCGGCATCAGCCGACAGAACAACAAAAACAGCGTGAAGAACAAGCCGAAGGATCCGATCAGCATCGACCAATCGACCCAAGTCGGCGAGAAATAGGCCCAAGCACTTGGCAGGTAATCTCGCGACAAACTGGTACAGACGATCACGAATCGTTCAAACCACATTCCGATGTTCACAAAAATGGAAATCACGAAAATGATCCAAGGCGTTGTGCGGAATTTCTTGATCCAAAACAACTGAGGGCTGATCACATTGCACGTCACCATCGTCCAGTAGGCCCACCAGTAGGGACCAAAGGCGCGATTGATAAAGGCGAATTTTTCTTCTTGAACCTGGCCATACCAGGCAATGAAGAATTCCGTAGCGTAGGCCAATCCGACGATCGAACCCGTCGCCAAGATGATCTTGCACATGTTGTCCAAGTGGCGAATGGTGATCAACTTTTCCAAATTCAACATCGACCGCGCGGGAATCATCAGCGTCAGCACCATGGCGAAACCGCTGAAAATCGCACCGGCGACAAAGTACGGCGGAAAAATCGTTGTATGCCAACCGGGCACCTGCGAAACGGCAAAGTCGAAGGAAACGATCGTATGAACCGAGAGCACCAGCGGCGCGGCAAAAGCAGCCAACAGTGCATAAGCTTTTTCGTATCGCATCCAGTGCCGTGAAGATCCAGACCAGCCCAGACACAGAATGCCGTAAGCCATTCGTCGCCATTTGTTCTTCGATCGATCGCGGAAAGTCGCCAAATCAGGAACCATTCCCATGTACCAAAACAACAACGAAACCGTTCCGTAGGTACTGACGGCAAATACGTCCCACAACAGCGGGCTGCGGAATTGGGGCCACATCCAGAGATTCAAACTGGGATAGGGGGCCAACCAAAACGCCAGCCAGGCTCGACCAACGTGGATCCCGGGAAAGGTACCCGCACAAACGACGGCAAAGATCGTCATCGCTTCGGCAGCCCGGTTGATACTCGTTCGCCACTCCTGGCGGAACAAGAACAAGATGGCGCTGATCAACGTGCCGGCGTGACCAATCCCGACCCAAAACACAAAGTTCACGATCGGCCAACCCCAGAACACCGGCGATCGATTGCCCCAAACACCAACACCGGTGTAAAGCAAGTACAGGATGCAAATCCCCAGCCACTGCAGCAGGGCAACGAAATCAGAAAACCAATCACCCAACTTTTACTGGGCTTCCGTTCGGCAACCTGACAAACCGTTTCGGTGATGTCGTGATAGGTCGTTTCACCGAGCACCAGCGGCGCGCGTTCGCCGGGGCGTTCGACGGTATTGTCCAGTCCGTTGGGAATGGCGAGTGACATAGTTTAGTTTTCAGTTATCAGTAAAACAGTTGTTCATTTAACGGTAAGGAAAAACAGCAATCGTCAGTGACGACTGTTCTTCAGCGTGATGATCACCCTCGGCGTGTTCGTCCTGGTGACCATGGTCCGTGTGATCATGATCTTTGTGGTCATGCGTCAGTGTGACCATGGTCCTCGTGGTGCGGCGCCTCGATCGTGGCCAGATCCAACAAGTTGTCGAGCGGTCATCAATCGCTTGTGCGGATTCCGTACGCGAGCCAGGTACTGCGTGCGCGGCTTGATATTCAACTGCTCCAACATTCCGTAACTGCGCATATCGGCATGCTTCTTGGAGACTTTCGATTCAGGATCCGCCACGTTGCCAAATTCAATCGCATTGGAAGCACAGGCCGATTGACAGGCCGTGACAACATCGCCGTCTTGAATACCGCGATCTTCTTTGCGAGCCGTAATTTTTGCTTGCTCGACACGTTGCACACAGTAGGTGCATTTCTCCATCACGCCCCGACCACGGACAGTGACCTCGGGGTTCATCACCAAAGCTTGCAATTTTCGATTGGCTTTCTCGATCGTGCCGGGAAACGCATCGACGCCGTACCCAACGCCGACGTCTTCGTTGTAGTTGAAGTAATTGAATCGGCGGACTTTGAAGGGACAGTTGTTGGCACAGTACCGAGTACCGATGCAGCGGTTGTAAGCCATCGCATTGATCCCTTCGTCGGTATGCACGGTCGCGGCGACCGGACAGACCTGTTCGCAGGGTGCCGTTTCGCAATGCATGCAGGCAACCGGCTCTTGAACGACACTGGCGTTTTCTTCGTCGCCTTGAAAATATCGGTCGAGTCGCAACCAGTGCATTTCGCGACTATTCAAGACCTGCTCACGGCCGACGATCGGAACGTTGTTTTCGCTCTGACAGGCGATCACGCAAGCGTTGCACCCGGTGCATTTTGACAAATCGATCGACATGCCCCACTGGGGCAGATCCGTGTCCGTCGCTTTCGCTCTCTGCTTCGATCTCATTGATCGGCTCTTGCCAAGGCGACCATCTTGCCAACGTGCGGCACATGCGGGCCTTTGGCGGCGGCGAATTCAGGGACTTTCTCCAGCAGCTCCGTGGTCCCTTCGCGCACCAACGAGAAACTACGAAGCTTGTGTTTCTTCCTTACCAGCTCGTCGATCGCCCAGTGATCCTGGGTCGTCGCCAGCTCATATTCTTCGTAGTTGGGCCGAGCTTCGACGTTGTAAGCGACCAACATTTCTTCGCCGCGGCGAATCGGCGAAACATCGACGCCGACGATATCAACATCCTGTTCCGCATAGCCACCGACCATCCCGGCCCGCGTCCGACCGTAACCAATCGCCGTCGCGACAACACCTGGTGCACAACCGGGTATTTCGTAAACGGGCAATTTGACTTTGCTGTCTCCGATTCGCAGCGCAACCTTCTGACCGTGCTTCAGCCCTAACGCTTGGCCGTTGCGGGACTCATCACCGCCGCATTGTCCCAAGTCAACTTGGTGATTGACTGTGGCAATTCCTGCAGCCAGCCGTTGTTGGCAAACCGACCGTCGTACAAACCGTCGGCGGGCGTAAAGATGACTTCCATCGCATCCTTGTCGACTTCGGTGATCGCACTGGGGCGCGTCAGCCGTCAGCTCCTTGGGCTCGCCACCAACCGCAAGCTCGTCCTCAAGCGACAAGTTCTTTGGCGTACCCATCGTGCAGCAATTGACGCCACTGGCGTTCGCTGAGCGATTCGACCAGCGACCGCGTCTGCACGTGCGGCGAACGATCTTTGAACCTTCGGTCTCTTGCTTCGCCCAACATCACGGCAATCACTTCGGCGACGCTGCGGCCACCGAGCAACGGCAAAATCTGCGGCTGACAAACGCCGTAGTTGCCGAGAGCGTTCAACACAGTCGCCCCATGACTCCAACGGGTGAGCCAAGCGGCAAAGACCAATCACAAAGCGATCCCGTTTCGTCGTCGTACAAACCCAGGTAGACCGTGTTTTCAACCTTGCCAATCTGGCTGGCAAAATCGATTTCGCCCGGGGCCGTGGCGACGGGATTGTCACCAAGAATCAGCAGCGCATCGATCTCGCCGCTATCGATCTTCTCAGACAATTCTGCCAGCGAGACTCCCTCGCCCAGTTCAGCATCGACTGCCGGGGAGAACTTCTGCGACTTCCCGAACGAGCCAAGCTTCTTGTTCAGATGAATTCCGGCGGCGATCGCATCGGCACCCAAAGCGTCGCCGACAACCACAACGGCTTTGTCGCCAGCATCCACGATGTCGTGCGCCAACACATCCAAGAAATCGCTCCAACCGCTCGGCTGGGATCGATTTCGTCAAACGCATCTTCGGGGGCCGAGTGGTCATGGGTCTCCCCACCCTGCAGCCTTCGACGCGGCGTCCCAAGTTCGGCCAAGAAAGCCGGCATTTGACTTGGCCGCAGTGCCAATCGCGAATCGGCTGCTGCCCCGGTCAAAGTGAAACCACCCTCGACGACATACAGCCGATTCATTTTTGCCTGCAAGGGATCCCGTCGCTTTGCGAAGCTGGACGATGCGCAAGATCATTCCTCTGTCGTTGCCCAGAAAGTCGGCCTGCAACGCCACGATCACGTCCGCCTGATCTAGTGCGAGCGACTGGATCGGCCGGTTTCCCCAGCGCTGACCTCGGTCGCTTTACGCATCGCGTTACCGTTGACCGCGGTCGTATCGACAGATCGATGCGTTGGGCAATCGCTGTTGCAGTGCCTTCACCGAGTCGCACCGTCGATGGCGATGAGGTGGGCGACATCAGCACTGCGAATCCACCGCCGCTGTTATTTTTCTCGGCCGCTTTGATCAAATCGAGGCCGTAACTATCAAAATCGTCCCAGTCAGCTGGCTCGCGCCGTTTTTCGCCCTTCCGGATCAAAAGACCATCGTCGCCACGAGCACGATCAGGATCATACAGACCCAAGATCGATGCCTGGGAATAGACGTCGGTTCCGCCACCACCGGGATGATCGACATTGGGTTCGATTTTCAGCGGCCGACCGTCGACACACTTGATCAACAAGTTGTAAACCCGACCCGCCAATTCGAAGTTCGTCGCGCGATTGTAGGCTTCACCGGGCATACGCCCTTCCGGGCGAATCACGAACGGCTCGATAGTTTCCACGGGATACCGACAACCGCTAACCCCGGCCATTGCCAGCGAAGCGCCCATCATTTGCATCCAACGGCGACGCGAAACGCCCTCGGGAAACTCCGAAGCCGCAACCGGAAACTCGCGATCGAGATACTGACTCTTGAAATTCTTCGTCGCCCCGCAACTCCGACAGGCTGCGCCAATAAAGTGGCTTTTCCTGGTCGTCGATGTTCAGCGCCTGGTTGTCAATCGTTGGCGAGTCTTGGGACGTCATATCAGAATGATTTGCGAAAGGGCGGATGGATCAGTATGTCTGTCGACAGCTGCGAGTCGTTAGCGATGGCAAACCGCACAGTGAACTTTGGGATTGATGTTCTTCTCTTTGCGCACTTGCGCGGCAAACTTCGCCTGGCCACTCTGCGCTTTCCGGTTCCCAATCAAGCTTGGTCACCTTATCAACAGGGCGGAGATGTGGATTCGGATTGCGATGGCAGGTGATGCACCAAGCCATCGATAGCTGTTCGTGCTGGTAAACGACTTCCATCTGGTCCACTCGACCATGACAAGTTTTGCAAGATGACACCCGAATTGACGTGCGCCGCATGATTGAAATAAACGAACTCGGGCAGGTTGTGAACCCGTTTCCAAGCCACACTGCGACCGGTGTTCCAACTCTCGCGAATCGGAGCCAGCTTTTCGCTGTCGGAATGCACGGCGGCAGTAGCGGTTACACCTTGATCATTGGCCGGGCTATGGCAATTGATACATGTCGCCGTCGGTGGCACCGCCGCATGGGCCGCATCAAACACCGTGTTGTGGCAGTACCGGCAATCCATTTTCAGCTGGCCGGCGTGGATCGCATGGCTGAAGGGAACCGGTTGTTCAGGTTGATAGCCAATGTTAAGCGTTTGAGGATCGGTGATCAGTCCGCCCATGGCACCGGCAAAAACGGCACCTGCCGCTGCTGCAACCGCAAGCCATCCGAGCAGCGGATTGATCCAACGAGGAAAGAGAAACCGTTGCATAATTTGTGATTGATCGGCGTTCAATTCGCCGACGTTTAAGTCGCGCAAAGGGACAAGAAACACGTGGCAACCCTGCTCACGCTCGAACAGTATGATGGCCTATGTACCGTACTGGCAATGGCACCAATCCAGCGAGTGACATTGTGTCGCAGAGAAAAGAGTTTGGTGTCACACAACAGCAATCGATGCAGCAAACGGGCCTCAATCATGCCACCAGTTTCCGTCAACAGTGACCGGTCGCAATGGACATCGCATTGAATTGAGCGCCGATGCGATTTCTCCAACCGCCCAATCGATATCGTCAACCTCCAGCCGATACTCGGGCCACTGCCATCCGGCCGGCCACATTTGATGGGGTGCCGGCCAGCGAGTCGAAGACGTCATCCGCTGGATCCGGGCCACCAAGCCGCGGAATGGTCGTCGATCCGGTGCTGTCACTTGTCAAGTCAGGTAACTCTGGCAAAAAAGCAGACACCCAGGGCCTTTGGACGGTCGCCGGAATGCTTTGCCGCGCGGACCGTTGCGACGAATCACCGCTGGCAATCGCCGGAACATTGCCAATCGCCGGCAGAGGCTCAGGCGTTTTCGGTTCGAAAAAAACGTCAATGCCATAATCGTCTTCGAGACGAGTCAATAAATCCCGGCGAATCTTTGCCTCGCCACCAACCAACGACAGCGAAGGAAGTCCTTGGTCCAGGTGGAAAGCCAACTGTTGCAGATCCCAGCCAAAGCGGGGATCGCGGTAGTGAGCAGCCACATCACAGGCCGGTTGAAGCACAAAACTGCCGCGCGGTGTATCGCGGATGAGGCACAATCAGCCCGGTTCCTCCGCCCACTAATTCGCCATGCAGAACAACATCCAGATCAATCGACCTGGAATCCCACCGCAAATTTCGTGTTCGGCCCAACCGCTGCTCGGTTTGTTGCAACAATTCCAGGATTTGTCGTGCCGACGCATCGGTGTCAAACGCGGCCACCGCATTCAAAAACGGTTCCTGCCCAGCGGGACCACCAATTGGAGGTGTTTCAAACAGCCGGCTCGCCATCATCTGGTGGACCAGCGAAGATGAGGCGATGCTGCGAGCCGCGTCAGCGATAATTGCCTCGCGTCGTCCGAGATTACTGCCGAAACTGATCAGGCATTGTGATTTCACCGTCTAGTCACCCGCCGAATCGATTTCAGTTTCATTCATTCCCAATACAATTCGGTCATTGTACCGATTCATCAAAACGGTCGCTTTCTATGGAAGACTCTCAACCGACCGAATACTCCCACGATGAGGTCTTTCTAACCGCAGTGGCCTTTGAAACCGCTTTGGCGCTGGTGGCAATTCTGCTCGGGTGGACGCTCGGTCCGTCAGCTCGGGCGTTGGTCCCGGAACTGGACATCGTGAATTGGTGGCCTGTCGGTTCCGGACTGCTGTACGGATGCCTGGCCGCGATTCCGATGCTCGTCGTGATCGAATTGATTCGCAGAATCCCTTGGGAACCGATCCGACAGCTCGAGCGTTTGACCGATGACGGATTGTTCAAGGTGCTCTTGGAGTTGCGTCCGGCCGAATTGATCGTGATCAGCATCTGTGCCGGCGTTGGCGAGGAACTATTGTTTCGCGGCTGGCTGATGTACTGGATCATGCAAGGAGCGGATGCCGTGATTCCCAGCGAAGTAGTGCTGGTGGTCGCGCTACTGTTGTCGTCGGTGATCTTCGGATTGTTTCATCCAATCACACCCCTGTACGTCGTGCTGGCATCGCTGATGGGGCTGTACTTTGGGGCGCTCGTCTTGGTTACCGGCAATCTGTTGGTTCCAATCGCGGCTCACGCCACCTATGACGCGGTCCAACTGATCATGGCCGCCAAAAGTGAGCGTGCGGCGGAGAAACCGGGACCAACCTAAGATCGAATATCGTCCATCACCACCTGCCGCGATCTACACAGAATTCACGACCGAACAACATTCACCATTCACTTACCGAAATTCACCACCGAACATTGCGAATTGCGGTCGGTGAAATCGAACTTGCTAGCAGGTTTGTCGGCGGCCTTGCTGATAAACTAATTTGCTGCCGCAGTTCCTTGGATTCTAGCTGCCGCAGTTCCTTGGGTTCTATTCGCCAATCGGAAGCCCGCTCATGCGATTCTTGCTGTCACTTCTTATCAGCTGCACCCTGCTGGGAACTGCAATCGGTAGCGAGCCATTGGTCTACGAGGGATCCAACGGATTCGGGGCTGGCAAACATATCGTTTTTCTGGCTGGCGACCATGAGTATCGCAGCGAAGAAGCACTGCCCGCGCTGGCTCGCATTCTGGCGAAACATCATGGATTTCGCTGCACGGTGCTGTTCAACGTTGACCCGGAAACAGGCTTCATCACGCCGGGAAACAGCAACATGCCAAACACCGACGTGGTCACATCGGCTGACCTGCTGGTATTCGGATTGCGTTTCCAAAACCTTCCCGATGAACAAATGCAGCCAATCGCCGACTACATCGATGCCGGCCGACCTGTGGTGGGAACGCGCACCAGTACTCATGCATTCCAGATCCCCAAAAACTCTCGGTTCGCACGATTCGATTGGAAGTACGACGGCGAAGAAATGAAAAAGGGATTCGGTCGGCAGGTGCTAGGTGAAACCTGGGTCAGCCACTACGGCCGTAATCACGTGATGAGCACACGGCTGGACGTAGTCCCGGAACAGTCCGATCACCCGATTCTTCGCGGCGTCAAAGATCCATGGGTCGAAGCTGGCGGTTACTGGGTGGATCCGGAACCCAACAGCGTCGTGCTGGCGAATGCTCAACCGCTGCAGGGAATGGAGCCAGATTCCCCACCCGCCACGGAAAAACAGCCATGCCCCGGCGCTTGGGTGCGAACCTACAAAGGGAAATCGGGCGATGAAGGACGTGTCTTTACGACGACTTACGGAGCGTCAGAAGATCTGCGCAACGATGGATTCCGCAGAATGCTGATCAATGGATGCCTATGGGCAATGGGCATGGAAGATCAGATCAATTCCGATTTGAACATCGCCTTCGTCGGCCCCTACAACCCATCAACGTTTCAATTTGGCGGAGCTCGCCAGCAAGTCAAACCCCTCGATTTAGCGGGCTGGGAAAGTCCGATCATGGACACCACGAAACCGATCAAACCATTCAAGCAGCCAAATTAGATTGTAGGTCGCAAAGCAGGTGGTTTCATCGAGCGTCAGCCACGATGCTTCGATGCATCACTTCGCTGAAAAGGTAAAGACCGTCGTCGTCTTGTATTCTTCGCCCGGCTTCAGGATCGACGACGGAAAATCCTGTTGATTGGGGCAGTCAGGATAATGCTGGGTTTCCAGGCAAAATCCGCCCCGATGGATATAGGGTTTGCCCAGCCTTGCCCGTCAGACGTCCATCTAAGAAGTTGCCACAGTAGAACTGGATTCCAGGCTCGGTGGTCTGGACTTCCATGGTTCGACCAGTCGTTGGTTCGTAGACCGCTGCTGCCAAAACCAGCTCGCCACTGTCGTTACCCAACACCCAGTTGTGATCGTATCCGCCGCCATAGGCGAGTTGTTGGTTCTCTTGTTCGATGTCGCGACTGATCGCCTTTGGCGGTCGTGAAGTCAAATGGTGTGCCAGCAACCGCGGCGATTTCGCCGGTCGGAATCAGAGTTTCATCGACCGGGGTATAGTGTTTGGCGTTCAGCATCAACTCGTGCCCTAGAATGTCTCCTTCGCCTTCCCCCTTCAGGTTGAAGTAGGTGTGCTGGGTCAGATTGATCGGCGTCGCTTGATCGGTTGTCGCCAGGTATTCGACCGATAGTTGATTGGTGTCGTTCCATTTGTAAGTCACCTTGATTTGGACGTTGCCGGGATATCCCTCCTCTCGGTCTTTCGCCAAATAGCTCAGTTCGACGCCGGTCCATCCCGAGCCGACAATGGGCTTGGAATCCCAGACGACTTTGTCAAAACCAACGATACCACCGTGCAAGTGATTGGGTGCGTTATTGACGGCCAACGTGTAGGTCTCACCGTCCAAGGTGAATTGGCCGCCGAGCGATTCGGTTTCCATAGCGGCCGACGATCGCGCCGAAGTACGGTTTATCGACAGCGTTGATGTAGTCTTCTACACGGTTGTAACCCAACGCGATATCCGCTTTCTTGCCCTCGCGATCGGGAACAATGATCGAAGTCACAATCGCACCATAGTTGGTCATTTTGACCGTGTTTCCTGACCGGTTGGTCAAGGTGTATAGCTTGATCTCGTCGAAGTCACCGATCGAGATTTGCGCATAGCAGCAAGCGGAATGGACTGCGATCAGGGCCAAGGCCAAGGCCAACAGGACGCAACGAAGACGATTCATGTTCATGCTCAGCAACGATTGGTTTTCAATATCAACAGGTTATCAACAGGTTTCATCGACAGGTTTCGGTGGCGGCCGGACTGGTGCGCTCGGGTGAATTGCGCGGTCACTTCCGGACAATCTATCACTCGAGTCCGTACGAACCCCGTTCCGACGTTCCCCGGTCACCCGTCGCGTCCCAGCTGATTTCCTTACGATCCGGATTCAGGGTGACGGTAAGCTGGAACGTTTCACCACTCGGAAGTTTTTCCGGTACCGCTCAGAACACCTGGTTCAGCACCAGGGCCAAGATTGATCTCGGCAAGGCCCAAACTCTCGCTGACCTTTGCTTCGACTTTGTCCTGAGGCCAGGATCCAGGGTTGTCGGTGCAGCCAGCGAGGTTAAGCGACACCGCGGCTACAGCAACCCAAACCATCAATTTGAGATTCAAAACAGGTTCCTTTGATCGACGAGAAACAGAAATCAGCCCGCTAATGGACGGTCCGCCTATGTTAGCATTTACGATTGCCCTGTTGTCCTAGCGCCGATTTGGGCAAAAATGAGCTATGCTGCATCGGCGTTATCGCTGGTGGCAACTCGATTCAAACCATCTCAAAAGTCCCACACTGGAGTCCGACGCGAATGCGTACGAAGATCTATTTGTGCCCACTGTTTGCAGCGGCCATTGCCTGCGTTGTCTGTCTGCCCGTGACCGTCGCCGCCGATGCGTCGGATGCCGACACGGTGGCGGTCGAATTCGACACCAGTGAAGGTAAGTTCGTCATCGAATTGGACGCCCAAAGGGCCCCCAAGACAGTTGACAACTTCCTGATGTATGTGGAAAGCGGCCACTACGAAGGAACCGTGTTCCACCGGGTAATCAAGGGATTCATGATTCAAGGCGGGGGCATGGACGGTACTCTCAAGGAAAAAAAGACACGACCGCCGGTCCAAAATGAAGCCGGCAACGGGCTGACGAATGACAAGTACACCGTGGCGATGGCCAGGACAAACGATCCCCACAGTGCGACTGCCCAATTCTTCGTAAATACGAAAGACAACGGCTTTCTAAACCGAGATCAGGCTCGCGACGGCTTCGGATATACCGTTTTTGGGAAAGTTATCCAGGGAACCGAAGTGGTTGACAAAATTGAGAGTGCCAAAACGCAATCGATGCCAAATCCGACGGTCCCAGCGGTGTTGATGCAAGACGTCCCGGCGACGCCGATCGTGATCAAAAGTGCGAAAGTGCTCAAGGTCGCCCCGGAATAGCCCCCCGTTTCGATCACTGGCACTTGACGAAAATCGTAGAATTAACGTATTTTCTTGCGCTTCGATAGTTCTTGGCACGGCTGGTTCTTGCGGATTTCCGGAAGTGACCGTCTGTCCATGTAGGGCAGCGGTCTATCGACCGGCCTTGTTCACAGGCCAGCGTAGCTTCAATTGGCAGAGCATCGCATTCGTAATGCGGAGGTTGTGGGTTCAAATCCCACCGCTGGCTCTTAACCCTATTTCTGATTCTTGTAACGCCCACCGGTGGCGGGAGCACTTGTATCGATGAGTGAAGTCGAACTAGACATTCTCGATTTAAAAGAAGTCATTCTCACCAACAACTCGTTCGGTCCTTCGGACGTTGGCGAGATTCAGGCTGCAATTGCGGAAAACTATGGTCACTTCGGTGAACTGCGTGACGCAGTCAACGAATTGGAAGCGGACGAATCGCTTTCGCCGGCCGGCAAGACCAAGATGGGCGTCTGCCAATTCTTACTCGGACGATTCAGTGACTCTCTGGCAACATTGCAAAACGCTGACGGCAGCGCGATGGCATTGTTCTATCAAGCACGCTGTATGTTCGAAGTCGGACGGTACGGCGATTCGATTGGGGTCTACAAACAAGCCCAAACGTCGGGTTACAACGAAGACCAATGCAAAATTGGCATCGCCGAAGCCGAACGCTATTCGGGTCGCATCGAGAATGCGATGGCGATCTTGGACGACATTTTTGGACCTGCCGAGCAAACGGCTGACTACATGTATCAGCGCGCCGCCACCGTCGCGGCGGTCGGCGGTCGTTTGGAAGAAGCGATCACGCTATACCAACGGGCGATCCAGACCGACGAAAACCATGCCGGTGCACTGTTTGGATTGGCGTTGGAATACGACCGCATGGGCAACGACGACGAAAGTTTTGCTCTGTACGAACGTGCTGGCAAAGCGTTCCCAACGGGTGTCGGTGCATTGATCAATCTGGGCTTGGCCTACGAAGATCAAAACCAGTTCGACAAAGCCCAAATGTGCTACAAGCGAATCTTAGATTGCTATCCCGATCACCCGCGAACGCTGTTGTACATGAAAGATGCTGCCGCCACCGGCAACATGCTGTACGACGAAGAAGCGCAGCGCCGCAACGATCGCCTGGCACAAACGCTAAACATGCCAGTTGCCAATTTCGAACTGAGTGTTCGCAGTCGAAACTGCCTGGAAAAAATGGGCATCGAAACGATTGGCGACCTGACGCGGACTTCCGAAGCCGAACTGTTAAGCAGTAAGAACTTCGGCGAAACGAGCCTGTTTGAAATCCGCGAAATGCTGACCAGCAAGGGTCTGTCACTAGGACAGTTCGCGCATGAAAAGAAGAGCAACGATCCACCAATCGACACCAGCCACATGTCTCCGGACGAACAAGCGTTGTTGGATCGACCAATCTCCGATCTGAATCTTTCGGTTCGTGCCCGCAAATGCATGGCTCGCTTGCAGCTGAACACGATTGGCGAACTAATACGCAAGACCGGTGACGACATGCTGGAGTGCAAGAACTTTGGTGTCACCAGCCTGAACGAAGTCCGCGAAAAGCTGACCGATCTTGGCTTGAAGATGCGTGGTGACTGAGACTTGAGCCAGTTCGAATTCCAACTTCATCACCGCGATGCGACCACTTCGGCGCGTCGCGGTCTTTTTTTGACTCCACACGGACCGGTCGAAACTCCAGGCTTCATGCCGGTCGGCACGCAAGGCACCGTCAAAGGAGTCACGATCGATCAGGTCGCGGCGAAACCGGCGCGGAGATGATTTTGGGCAACACCTACCACTTAGCGCTTCGCCCGGGTCATGAAACCGTCAGAATTCTGGGCGGTCTGCACGGCATGTTCGGCTGGGACGGTCCGATCTTGACCGACAGTGGTGGCTTTCAAATTTTTAGTCTCGACGCGATCAACGAAGTCACCGAAGAAGCCGCCACCTTTCGCAGCCACGTCGACGGCGCAAAAATCCGATTGACCCCCGAACACTCGATTGAGATTCAAGAGTCGCTGGGGAGCGACGTGGCGATGGTCTTGGATCATGTCGTCGCACTGCCGGCGCAGCGAAATCAAGTCGAAGAAGCGATGGAACGTTCGATCCGCTGGGCACGTCGATGCTTAAACGCAGCGTCACGGGACGACCAGGCGCGATTCGCGATCGTGCAGGGTGGCCTGGATGTGGACCTGCGTGTGCAATGTGCCGCGCGAACTGTCAGCGATGGATTTCGAAGGCTTCGCAGTTGGCGGGCTTAGTGTCGGTGAAGCACCCGAGCAGATGTATCGGATCACCGCGGCGACCTGCCCGGAGCTTCCCGACATTGAAACCTCGGTACTTGATGGGAGTTGGCAAGCCGATCGACTTGTTGGAATCGATCGCGCGTGGCATCGATTTATTCGACTGTGTGATGCCGACACGCAACGGCCGCAACGGCTTGGCATTCACTGACGCCGGTCATTTGAAACTGCGCAATGCCGTGCATCGCGAAGATACGCGACCATTGGAGGAAAACTGTCCCTGTATCGCTTGCAGACATTCCCGCGGTTACTTACGGCACTTATTTATCGCTGGCGAAATGCTGGGCCCCATCCTGCTGTCGATTCACAATTTGACCTACTATCAGCGGTTGATGCACGAGGCGCGAACTGCCATCGAAACAGACCGTTACGAATCTTTCGTCGCTGAAAAAAAAGGGGGCTGGGCTGTACCCTGAAACCAGCCCGACTCACTTCGATCATAGATGGTATAACACGACGATCGACTTTGCTCTCTTGAATCGGTTGAACCATGCTACGAATCACACGTCCGTTTCTACTGTTTGTCTTTGTGATGTCGTGCACATTTGCCGCGGCACAGAAACCTGTAGCGATCAACTACGACGAAGCAAAGATCACAGCTTTTTCGTTGCCCGATCCGATGACGACTGAGTCAGGCGATCGCGTGAGCGACGCGGTGGACTGGAACCAAACTCGCAGACCAGAACTGTTAAGACTCTTTCAACAAAATGTTTACGGCGAATCGCCGAAACCGTGCGAGATTCGGCATGCGGTCATTCAGACCGAAGCCAACGCCATCAATGGAAAGGCAATTCGTCGAGAAGTCGATGTGTTTTTCGGAACATCCCCCGATGCACCTTCGATGCGACTGTTGATCTACACGCCGAAATCAAGCGACGCACCATGCCCAGCGTTTTTGGGGCTGAACTTCCAAGGCAATCACACCATTGAATCCGATCCGTCGATCAGCATCACCGATAGTTGGGTTCGCAACCGCAAAGACTTGACCGATGGAAATCGGGCTAGCGAGGCCGCGCGAGGCACATCGGCAAGCCGCTGGCCCGTCGACTTGCTGATCGATCGTGGTTACGGACTTGTCACCATCTACTACGGGGACATCGATCCCGACTTTGACGACGGTTTTAGAAACGGAATCCATCGAACACTACAGTCGCAAATGGAATCCGTTCCCGGCGGCCATCGATGGGGTAGCATCGCTACCTGGGCCTACGGTCTAAGCCGCGCGCTGGACTACCTGAATTCTGATGATGCGATCGACGCGGAACGTGTTGCTGTGATCGGACACTCACGTCTCGGCAAGACGTCCCTGTGGGCGGGTGCCAGTGATCCACGATTCGCGATGGTCATCAGCAACGATTCAGGTTGCGGCGGCGCAGCGATCAGCCGTCGTGCATTTGGCGAAACGATCAGCATCATCAACAAGAACTTCCCGCACTGGTTCTGCGACAACTATCTGCAGTACAACAACAATGAAAACAGTTGTCCGGTCGATCAACATGAACTGATTGCATTGATCGCACCGCGACCGGTCTACGTTGCCAGCGCTTCGGAAGATCGCTGGGCAGATCCGAAAGGTGAATTCCTGTCGTGCTACCACGCCGATCCCGTGTATCGGCTACTGGGAACCGACGGTCTTGGTGGTACCGATCGACCTGAGCAAATGCCACCGGCTGACACACCCTTGCAAACAGGATCGATCGGCTATCACCTTCGCACCGGCAAACACGATCTTACGCGTTACGATTGGACACAGTATTTGAACTTTGCCGACCGACACTTGAAGGAGTGACAACGTCGTTTCAGTAGTAACGCCGTTTCAGTAGTGTTGATTCGATCACGAATCCCTTGCTTGATGATCAGTCCCGGGGTACTTCGATGCCCCGAATCAACAGCGTCAGCTCCTCGTCGGCCGTACGACCTTCAATTTCAGCTTCGGCGGTCAACTGCACCCGATGCCGCAGCGCCGGCAGCGCGATATCAACCACGTCGTCCGGGATCGCATAGTCACGCCCGTTGAAGGCCGCCAGCGCTCTGGCGGACTGCATCAGCGCCAATCCCGCACGAGGCGAAGCGCCGATGTGAAAAGCATGGCCAGGCACGAGTCGCACGGACCATCTTGTTGATGTAGTCAACCAAAGAATCCTCGATCCGCACCGAGTTGCAAAGCTGCATCACTTGGATGATCTGCTCGGGATTGGTGACCGATTTGACTTCCTCTTTCAGTCTCATGTTCAAGTCAACTTTTTGGCTGTGCAATCTCAAGATTTCAGCTTCCTGGTCCACCGACGGATAGTCCACCTTTAGCTTGAACATGAAGCGATCCAGCTGAGCTTCCGGAAGGTTGTAGGTGCCTTCGCTTTCCAGCGGGTTTTGTGTGGCCAGGACAAGAAACGGACTAGGCACCTGGTGACTGGTTCCATCGACCGTGACGCGATATTCCTGCATGATCTCCAGAAGTGCGGCATGTGTCTTTGCCGGCGATCGGTTGATTTCATCGGCCAACAAGAACTGAGTGAAAATGGGACCGGGTCGAAATCGAAACTCACTTCGCTGCATGTCGTACACGGGAGCACCGGTAATGTCTGATGGCATTAGGTCAGCCGTGAATTGAATACGACCGCATTCGCAACCAAGAACTTGGCCGAGCGTGCGGACAAACAATGTCTTGCCAAGACCGGGTACAGATTCGATCAGTACGTGCCCACCGGCGAATAGTGCCGTCAACGAACCCAAAACCAATTCGTCCTGTCCGACGAACAGTTTGGCGATTTCAGCTGAAATCACCTCATACATGTTCTGTATTGGTGCGAAAAGCGGAGAGACCTCTGGCTGCGCGACCGTCGGCGGATCCTCTGGCGATTCGGAACTAGGGGGAATGCTATTCAAATTTTTTCCTCAATCGTCGAAGTTGCGGGGCCTGCGGAGGAGGAGCCCGATTCACCGTGAATTCGCCGACGATACTCACGAATACGTCCGCGCGCGTACTCTTCGCCACCTGTTTTGTTCATCAGGGCGGCGACGGCGTCAAGGTGGTCACCGAAATCGCTTTGATGATGTCGCTGGATTCTCTTGGGTCGGCCGAAGATCGGCAACAGCGCCAAACCGATCACCAGTGCCAGCATCACACCGTGCATCGTGACCAAACTGATTGGCCAAACCGTCAGTATCTCCATTCCTGTTGCGCGCGGAACGCCCGGCTGGTTGTCGCTAACCGGTACCATGCTCCAGCGACTGGTCACGAACGCCGCTTGGGGTTTTGCAACCGAGGTTGGCGTGGCCGCGGCTACGATCCTGTTCGCCAACTGTCGGGTGAAAGGCTGCGAAAAAGCGTAGTTGGTCAGCAGCGAACCACCAGCGACAACAATGATCCGCGACCCCTTCCAGCGGTCGGAAGTGATTTCCGCCACGATGGTCGAACCGTCACTCGATTCAAGTTCTGTTTGAATGTTGACTTCTGTTTTTGACGCCGCTGTGTCGTAAGGAAATGGATACGAAGGAGTTGCTGGACCGGTGGGTTTAAAATTGCCAAAGATGGCCGCGGCATTTTTCGCCGAAGTAACCTTCGTGGAAGATTCGCCAATAGCAAGTTCGACATCGATCGGCGGCGCGCTCTGTAGCTCTGGCCACGTCTCCGACCAACGACCGCCCAGTCGATCTGATTTGACTCTTTCCTGTCGTGGCTTGATGTCAAACCATCCACTGTTTGTGATCGGCTCTCGATTCAAACGCCAGGTGATTCGCTGATTGACACTTTTCGCGGCTCGCTTTCGATATTCCAGACGTTGCGGCGGAGCTGCCAGCCGCGCCGTTTCGGTCCAGTAGTCTGCTTCGCTACCACTATCAGGAATGATATAGACCAACGACTTGTCACCTTGACGCAACCAGCCGTCAAACCACTGCGTAACGTCATTGTCGATCGGACTCAGTAGTTGTGGAGTCCAGACGATTGTGTCACTGCGTCGGACACGATTCGTCAATCGCGAGGCGTCTCGGCTTTCAAAGCCGGACAATTCGAATGTCCGCCTGAGTGCCCCAAAGCCATTTAGACTCACGCGACCGTTTGGTCCGCGCGTGTCGCCATACTCGGTGGACAGACGACTGCATCCGCAGAGCATGAGAGTCGCGACCAAACTGACGCCGATCAACTGACGCTGCCGCTTCATGCCGCCACCTCGTGAAGCGTTTGCACCTGATTCTCGAGTTCGGAGTTTGATTGCCAAAGTTCGGAAAATTCCGCCGCCGTGATCTTGTGGCGACCAAAATAGGATCGCTCGAATGCATTGACGGTCCTCAGCAATCGACGTGATAGTTCTCGATCAGCACTTGCCGTTTCACGAACATACTTTCGATTCGTCTTGCCACGATTGAGCCGCAACAGGCCGCCATGATCCAGCAGTAGCAATTGATGGCCAAACAGCAAAATGATCGCATGGTCATACTGGCCAACCTTCATCAAACGCTCTGCCTCGGAGCGAAGATTTACGTCCGTCCGTCGAAGTTCGGCTGGCAAATGCTTGATCCGCTCGGCGATTTGTTCATCGTCCAATCGCAATCGGCCCAAATCTCGCGACCCTGATCGAATCGACTCTGGGGCTTCGGCACTGCTGACCAATTTCGCGATCAGGCCGATCAACACGCCCAACACAATGAACAGCAACAACCAGCCCAATAGATTGGAAATGCTAAAGCCCGATCCCCAGAATCCGCCTCCGGCTGATGATCCAGTGCTACTGGGCTGCTCGGGTTCATCGGGCTGCTTCAATCGCTTGGGTTTTGGCAACCAACGACTGTCTCGATTTAACGAATCGTTGGCTTGTGGCTGTACGGTAACAGGTACAACCTGACCACGCTGCGCATCGAACCAGATCGAACCGTCAAGCGGGTTATCTTGCGCGGCTGCGTCTACATTGATACTGGATCTTTCCGCGGGCGAGTTCTGATCCGATGAAGTGCTTTGGGCACCAGCAGTCGCCGTCAGCAAGGATGCCGAAAAGACGATTGCGATCGCCAAACGCGTCAGCACACCGGCCGACGAGGGTATCGCACTTTCGTCACCGAACTGGCGCATCGCTTCGGCCTGCATCGCCAGTTCGACTTCCCAGCCTTCTAGTCGAATTCGTGTATCCAAGTAAACCAGAAAGCGAACCAAAACACTCACGGCAGCCGCTACCCAAAGCGACAATGGATACAGTACCAACAGTACTGCAAGGTCCATCAGATTCCACAACCCGATCGCCAGTCCTCGAATCGAGATCAACGTAAAGAAGATACTGAAAAACAATCCGACCAGCACAAATGATGTTGCTAGAAAACGTCCACTGATATCTCCGGTAACCGGCCGATGCAGAGATTTGGATCGCCGCGAGGCGGTGATCACGGTCTCGGTGCTCGATCTCAACGGACATCGTTCCAGCAACAGAATCTCAGGCAAAAAGGATCGACTCGCGCGAACCATGATGGCAATGGTCAACAACAGGATCGGGACAAACACATCCCAGAAACCAGAGGCCTCTTGGCGCCAGCGGATGGCAACAATGATCATCGCCGGGATGGCCAACCGCTTGATCCCCAATACCCAAAACCATCGCAGGAAATTGCGTTTGGTTTCGACCCAGACGTCTCGCCACGTCGGAGTTTCTTCGAAGACCGCCTGACCCAGGTACGAAGTCATCAAGACGCCGGCTACTGGCGTTTGCAAGATCACCAGGGTCGCCATCCAGGCCGCGTACCGTAGCACTTGAAGCTGGGCCTCTTCATCGTCCAACCCAAAACGATATTCAGTGATCGGGATCCAGCTTAGCAGCACCGCATTGACCACCATCCAAATCGATGCACCGGCAAAAAACGCTAGTAGCGAAGCGGGGTAGCGGCGCAACATCACCAGCGCCAAGTCGCCGATTTCCGACATGGTTCGCAAACGGACAGCGACATGCGTTTTATCCAGTTGCATCGATGCCTCCAGCAGGCTGGTCAGGCTCGATCACAAAGTCCTCGGAGGGAAACCCAAGAATCACAAAGTAGAAACTGATGAGTCCCGAAGACAGAATCGACCAAGTCGCTTTGAACAGGTAGGGCAGGGGACTGGGTGAAATGAATCCTTCGGTAAACGCCGCCAAGGTAAACAGCGCTGCCGAAGCTGCCATGATGGGAACCGCTCGTGAGGCATTCAGGCGAAGGGAATCGGCTCGCGTTAACCCTTGGGTGTAAAACAGACCTAGCCCAACACGCAGTCCAGCAGCGGCGGCCAAAGCAATCGCGGTCAATTCAAAAGGTCCATGAGCCGTCACGAATTCGTAAAAATTGTCACCGCCGACTGCATCGGGCCGCGCCATGTAGCCAAAGACGGCTCCCAAGCTGACGCCGTTGAAGGCCAATGTAAATAGACAAGGAATGATTAACACTCCATAGGCAAAACATTTCAGACCAATCCCCGTGTTATGCATGATGTAGAAACCCGACATCTGTATGTAATGTTCCAGCGACTTGCTGACGGGTTTCTCGTACATTTGCTCGATCGCATCGAGTTGCTCAGTCCCGACCATGCACTGCGCATAGGTTGGAAACAGCGTCTCGTTTCTGGCCAAGTACATCGACAGGGTGAACAGTCCAAAGAAAACGATCGCGGCAACTCGTACGCACGGATCAGCAAAAATTTGCCGGGGCGCCTCGCGAAACACAACATCAGTCCAGCGTGTCGGCTCAAACTTGTTCGCTCGATAAAGTTGGTTGTGCGCTCGGGCGACCAGCCGGTGCAAATAAGTCACCGTACCTGGTGGAAGTTGATAGGCGTCGGCCAAAGCCAAGTCGGCGCAGGCAGCGCGATAGAGCGTCGAAAAACGTGAGACACCAGCAGCGCCTTGATGATGCTCGCTCCCTGCACTTTCCGTTCGGCCCCTGACTTCCATCGCGGCGCAGAGACGTTCCAACTCGTCCCACTGAATACGTCGCTTTTCTAGCAGCTTTGCAACATTCATCTCGATCCCTCCGCAGCGACGGGCTGTTCCGGGATCACAATCGGTTGAGCAATGACGTCCTCAGCCAAGCCCTGTGGCTTGTTTTGATCGCGTCGCAGCGGACTGTAGCCGGCCAACGGCCCAAGATCTGGATCGTCTTCCGACGAATCGGCAAGAAACGTCTTGTAGTACAGCGCATACATCAGCAGATCGGGATCGATATCGCTGCGAAATTCAAAGCGATCGATCAGCGGCACGGTCAGGTGTCGGGCAACCTCGCGACGTCTGTCGGGCGTCAAAAAGTCGCGTCGCTCGGCATAGACAGCCAGCGTCCGCGCCATACTGCGAGAGACGCGATAATCGGCGGGAAAGAAGGAAGCTAGAGCTGGAACGCGAGGATCTTCGACCTTGGCGATTGGTAGTTTCCAACTTCGTTCATCGATGATCACCATCGTCCCGGCGGCCAAGTCTCCAAGTCGTTGCAAGCGTTTGGTAGTGACCATCAGCACCAAACCGATCATACCGGTCGGAATAATGAAGGCAGGTGGAACGGCCTCCGAGACACTGCTGAGCGCGGCAATTGGCGCCAAATCGGCAATCCGCAACAAATTGCGGATCATGGCACGCTTTCCATTGATGGGCTTTCCGTCAACGTCGATCACACGAATTCCACTGGCCCACTTGCCGATCGTTCGTCCATTGAAATAAGTCTCCATAAAAGTTCCGTAAAACCAACTGACCAAAAAGTACGTCAAGAAGAGGGCGGCGACCAAGAACGGGCCCAGCAAACTGAAATTCACCGCCGAGAGAAGCAACAGCGAAAATCCGACGACAGCAATGATGCCCCATCGGATCCCAAGATCAATTGCATAGGCTGGCAACCGCCGAAAGGGACCGGCCAACTGATACTCGAAGGCAATATTTTCGGGCGTCACCACCGCGATGGTCGTATCGAGTGGAGCGGATGCAGCCATGGAGTGAGCGGGGAAGAGAATATAGAACGAGCGCTTTGGATGGGACCATTATCAACCGGTTCGATGCTCTGATGCAACTTGCCGTCGAACCAATGTGAACGATCCCGACAAATGAAACGGCAATTCTCGCCAACCGCTAGGTCGGCACGACAATCCTCACCGTTTCCCTTTTCTCGGTATCAATTTCCCTGAGCTAATGAAATACTTTTCGTCCATGTCCGAAAACTCGGCAGACAATCGATCAAACATGACCTTGCGATGTTTATCATCGTCCGTCGCCTTTTCCAGAATCTGCTTCAAGTCATCCTGTCCTGAAAATCCCGTTCGATACAAGAGATAAAGATTTCGGCTGAGTGCCAGTGAAAATTTTGGCAAATAGCGTTGCAGAGTCCTTTGTTGTGCGTTGAGTCCCTCTTTGTTTGAACCTTTATCCTTAGATTGGCCGAGTGCCAAATCACCGAAGGCTGGAGAACCATCACCCGACGGAAGTCCCGAACCGAGTAAACCGCCGCCCAGCGGGCTGGTTGCGGTCTCACTCGCATGCAGCGAATCAATCCGCAGATCGACCTCGCAAAGTAGTTTTGCGAACAGCCCGGCGTATTCAAACTTCTTATTCTGCTCAGGTTTTTGAAGCACCTGAATCAGAGTTTTCACGGCATCATCGAAGTCGTTGCGATCGTCGGAGTCAGCGAGAGCTGCGAGTTTAGGTTCGACTAACTTTCGATGTTCGTCGAAAGTCTCGGCAGCAGCTCGATCGAAGACGAATCCTTGCAAACAGGAGCAAAGCAACAATGCCAATGAAGCGGTTCGGAAATGATGCATCTTCAAGATTCCAACCTATCAGTGCGTTAAGTCGCTTAAAGAACATCTTTATTGTACTGCGCAATCCGCATGTGTGCAGCGATTGAGGATCTTCGGTAGAAACCACTGTATTTGTGTGTGGCTGGGATTCGACGCGGTCCACTCAACCTGCTAAAACGATCCTTCTTTCCCGAGGCGCCTCCCAATCAGTCACTCGCAATGGCGGACAATTCTGCGGAACAGCCGATCGAACCACCCGTCCATTTGATAGGGGTCATTCGCTACATCGGTCCCGGATTGATCATCGCCGGATCGATTGTCGGTAGCGGCGAATTGATTGCCACGACCAAAGCTGGTGCCGAAGCTGGATTCACCCTGCTGTGGTTGATCTTGATTGGCTGCGTCGTCAAGGTATTCGCGCAAATCGAGTTTGGTCGCTACGCAATCATCAGTGGCAAGACAACTCTCGACGCACTCGATGAAGTCCCTGGCCCTCGGATCAAAGGTCGCGGCAACTGGCTTGGTCTGGTACTGGGTCTTGATGTGGGTCGCCGGCATTGGACAACTTGGTGGAATCGTCGGTGGTGTCGGACAAGCTCTGGCGATCAGCGCGCCGATCACTCAAATGGGCGCGGATTTCAATATCGGTTGCCGATGCCGAAACGCTGCAGCGGATCCAATCGACTGACGACGATGTCGATACGATGCGACAGGAGTACGAGGCAACGTACGGCATACGGCGAATCGTCCGGCCCAGAGACACAGCGATCTGGGCGCCATCATGGCAGTATTGACGAGCATTTTGTTGGTGTTGGTCGCTATGGATTGATTCAAACACTAGCCACGGTGTTGGTCGCCGCCTTCACGCTGATGACGATCGCAAACCTGTTATTTGTTGCAGGGTCAACCAGAGTGGCGATCGGCTGGTCCGAGTTTCTCTCAGCGGCATGAAGTTTAGATTTTCCCGAAGGAACCAGTGGGACGCCTGTCGGTACGGCGTTGGCGACGTTCGGAATCATCGGCGTCGGCGCCGCTGAACTGGTTGCCTATCCGTATTGGTGTTTGGAACGCGGCTATGCAAAGTTTGCCGGCAACAATGACGGTATCGCCAGAATGGACGAAGCGGGCAGCCGGCTGGATGCGTGTGATGCATATCGATGCATTCGGCGCGATGCTGATCTATACGTTTGCGACTGTCGCCTTTTATTTATTGGGCGCCGCGACGTTGAACCGGGCGGATTGAATCCGGAAGGCGATTCGATGGTCCGCACATTGGCCGTGATGTACATTCCGGTCTTTTCCGATTGGGCGTCGGCAGTATTTTTGTTTGGCGCGTTTGCGGTGCTGTATTCGACATTTTTTGTTGCAATCGCGGGACACGCTCGCACGTTTGCGGATGCGATGAGTGTGCTGGGCTTGATCGATGGCGATGAACAGACATCGACGAACCTGGGTGCGGCGACTCAGCGGATTGTTCCCGATGTTGTGTCTGGTCGTATTCCTGGCTTTCCAGCAGCCTGCACAGTTGGTATTGATCAGCGGCATTACGCAGGGTGTGATGTTGCCGATGCTGGCTGCCGCCGCACTATTTTTCCGCTATCGTCGTTCTGTCCCTGGACTGGCGCCGCGATTCACTTGGGATGTCATGCTGTGGTTATCGGCGGCTGCGATGTTGATTACAGGATCATGGACGGTGGTCAATAAACTGATGACTTACGCCGGATGATCAACCAACAACTCTATACGATTCGGTGTGATCGTGGAACCGGTCGCATCACCCGTCGCCTCGTCGCCGATTTGCAGTCGACCGAAGGTGTTGATGTGACTGCGATTGCAAGCCGCACCGGAGATCGCGCCAATGGTATGCAGACCAATACGGCATCGCGTCGGCCGTTACTGGATACGAACAATCTATTGAAGCGTGACGATGTCGATGCCGTTTACATTTCGCTGCCGCCGTCGATGCATGCCGAATGGTCGATTGCGGCTGCGGCGAGTGGCAAACATGTGCTTTGTGAGAAACCGCTGGCGACGACCACTGCCGAAGCAGAATCTATTGATCGCGGCCTGTCAAGAGAACAAAGTACGGTGGCTTGACGCGACCGGTTGGCTGCACCACGAACGAACCAGGACCTTTGCCGATTGGTTTCAGAACAAGAAACTCGGCAAGCTGGTTCACATCACCACGGCAGTTTCGTTTTACGAACCTTTTCAGTCGGGCGAACACCGCCTGAACCCCGAACTGGGTGGTGGATGTCTGCTGGATTTGGGCTGGTATGCGGCCGGTGCGATTCGTTTCGCGGTCGGACGATTGCCCCGAGCAGTCAACGCCGACACGATCATTCGTCATGGCGTTTCCCAGCGGCTTACCGCGATGTTGTGGTTTGACGATGATGTAACGGCGACAATCTCGTGTGGCTACGACAGTTCGACGCGAAAATGGTTCGAAGTCGCGGGCAGCGCCGCATCGTTGATTTGTGATGACTTTACTCGCCCTTGGCCTGATCGTCCGACGCGATGCTGGATTCATGACGCGACCGGTCAGGTTGAACCAGAAGAATTCAGTGATAGCCAAGAACGTTCGATGATCGAAAAGCTAATCCGCAATGAATCGCTGGAAGATCTGCAGCGTCAAGCGTTGGACACCCAGCGAACACTTGATGCACTGCAACGTTCGAGCGAATCTGGCGAGCGAGTTTTGTTGTAATGAGATTGTCCAAAATCGTCTGAGAATGCAGGCTCGGAGCGGAGTCCTTGCAAATCAGACTGCATCAAAACCAAGCCTGCGCGTCTCAGTACTCGTTGCCGGTTGCTTCGGAATCGACAGCGGCAGCCGTAAAGGAACTTTGAACGACTTGTCGGACCTGACGAGTCTCTATCTCTTCTGTGAGTCTCGCCACCGCCTGGGCGATGGGCATCGACCCTAAGTCTCCATCGATTCTGTCGCGCAGCGCAACCTGACCGGCCTCGGCCTCTTTGGGGCCAACAACCGCCATGTAGTTGACCAAATCAAGTTGTGCATTGCGAATCTTGGCTTGGACTTTTCCACCACTGCTATCGACCGTTACTTTCAACCCCGCATCGTCCAATTGTTTGGCTACTGCAACGGCATAATCGATCGATTTGTCACTGAGGGGAAGCACACGAACTTGTTCTGGCGACAGCCACAATGGAAATGCACCGGCGAAGTGTTCGATCAACATGCCGGTGAATCGTTCCAGCGATCCAAACGGCGCACGGTGTATCATCACCGGTCGATGGGCGGCATTGTCATTGCCGTTGTATTCCAGCTTGAATCGCTCAGGCAGGTTGTAGTCCAATTGAACGGTTCCCAGTTGCCATGATCGGCCGATGCAATCGCGGACCATGAAATCAGCCTTGGGACCGTAAAACGCCGCTTCGCCCGGTTCTTCGTTGAACTCCAAGCCCGACTTTTCCAAGACGCCACGAAGTGCGCCCTCGGCGTGATTCCAGTTCTGTTCGCTACCCACGTACTTGTCACTACTCAGGATCACGAAGCGAAAGCTGAACGCGATAGTCATCCAAGCCAACGGACTTCAAAACGAACTTGGTAAGATCGATCGTTGCCTGAAATTCTTGTTCGACTTGGTCGGCGGTACAAAAAATATGCGCATCGTCCTGCGTCAATCCGCGGACCCGCAGCATTCCATTCAACTCGCCGGTTTGTTCGTGACGATAGACCGTCCCAAATTCAAATAGTCGAAGTGGAAGCTGGCGGTAAGATCGCTGTTGCGCCTTAAAAATATGGCAGTGATGCGGACAATTCATTGGCTTCAGCAAGTAACGTTCGTTCGCCAGTTGCCACTCATGCAACACACGTCGCTTGTCTTCCGCTGTAGCGGACGACTTGTAGTGCGGCAGTTCAACACCAAAAACCTTGGCCGCTTCGATTAGCTTTTCCTCGCCATCGGCATCGATCGTTCCAGCCTCGAGTCGCTGACTCCAGGCGTCTATCATCCCGCCAACCTCGCTGCCAAACAGCGGCGCAAATTGGCTATCGCGGTAGTACGGAAAGTGCCCGCTGGTTTCGTAAAGTTCGACACGTCCAATGTGCGGGCTGTAAACGGGATCGTAGCCTCGCGACAGTAGTTCTCGTCTCAAGAAATCTTCCAAAGCAACGCGGACTCGCGCTCCCTTGGGTAACCAAAGACAAAGACCTTGTCCGACTTCTGGATTGATCGCGAATAGTCCATGTTGTTTCCCCAGCACGCGGTGATCACGGCGTTTCGCCTCTTCAATCTGTTCCAAGTAGGCCTTCAGTTCCTTTTTGTCAAAGAACGCGGTCCCATAAAGACGCTGCAACTGGCGTCCAGACGTGTCGCCTTTCCAATGAGACCCAGCAACGCTCATCATCTTGATCGCTTTGATCTTGCCTGCATCCGGGATATGCGGACCACGGCATAGGTCAACGAACTCTCCTTGGCGATAAAAGCTGACCGTTGATTGATCCGCCAAACCGGTGTCGATGTGTTCGACTTTCAGATCTTGATTCAGGTCATCACAGAGCTTGCGCGCTTCATCGCGGTCAAGGATGAATCGTTCGAAGGGCTCTTTCTCTTTGATGATTTTCTTCATTTCCGCTTCGATGGCGGGAAAATCCTCTTCGCTAATCTTGCGTTCCAGATCAAAGTCGTAATAGAAGCCTCCTTCGGTCGTGGGGCCGAAAGCTAGCGAAACTCCTTCGTACAGTCGCATCACCGCGCGGGCCATCACATGAGCTGCGGAATGTCGCAGAACCCCTAAGGCTTCGGAGTCGCGGGACGTCAACAGCTTCAGTGGCAATGGCTGATCACCTGCTGAAAGTTCGCCAATCGGTCGGCCAGCATCAACAAGATTGCCATCGGTTTCCGCGGCAATCACGCTACGGGCCAAGCCCTCGCTGATGCCGCGGGCGATGTCCATCGGGGTGGCGTCGGCAGGATGTGAATGGATGGTGCCATCAGGAAGCTGGATCTGAACGTTGGCGGTCGAAGCTGTGCTCATCGGAATTCGCTAAAAACAGAGTTTTGGGTGACGCTCGCATACCGGTGGCAAGTCGCCTAGGAGGACGAAAGAATGAACGGCTTGATGGCAAAGCGTCAATCCCGATTGGAGGTGACCGACGTAAAACAGGAGATTCAGCGGATGTTTTGGGTTCAATGGCAATTAGGATGGGTTGGTCCGTGACCGACGACACCCCAATTGGTGACCTGAAGCGAGGTGAAACTTCCGCCCTGCCATTGGAATCATGGCCCTTGAGCGGCGAATTGCGGCCTGCGACAAACTCGCCGCGCTCAGTCGCCACAGCGTGATTTCCCGCCTAACGCGTCTGGAAACGGCTTATGGGGCACCCACTAGAAGGTGCCTCCGGACCGCCCAATCTGCCAAGGTGACGCAAAACCTCTTGCCACAAACCGGGTTCAATGCAATGACATCGGGACCGGATCGCAGATTGTCGCGGACGGTTGATTATTTTTGTCAGAAACTAGGCTCGGGGTCGAATCACCCATATTCGAGCTTTTTGCCCAGGCTTGTTGATCCCGCCATCCCCTCTACAACGCACTCATGTCAAAGCTGTCCGATTCCCGAGCAATTCCTGCGGTTCGTACCTCACGACCCAAGAAAAAGCGTTATGGCCAACTGATACTATTTAATTTGGTGGTTCCGCTCTGCCTGCTCGGCTTAGGTGCTTTTGTCTTGATTCGGCTCGGTACGGTCGAACCGGCCGAACGACCTGACCCCGATTTGACGCGAATTGGCCGGTTGAAATCGCTGCCACCAGTTCGGGTGGTTGAACTTGAATCACTGCAATCGACTGGCCAACAATTGCGTCTAAAAGTTGACGGCACGGTCGTGCCCTATCGCGAGTCGCGGGTGGCCGCCGAGGTTGCCGGCAAGATTGTCTTCAAGGCAGATGAATGCGAGGCGGGCAGCTATGTCACCAAAGGCCAACTATTGATGCGGATTGATCCGACGGATCACGAATTGGAAGTCCAGCGGTTAACGCGATTACGAGAACAAGAATACCAGGCGCTCAGTGAAGTCGACCAGGAAATGGTCAACAGCAAACGCCTGATTGATGTTGCCACTCAAGACGTCGAACTACAAGCTCGCGAAGTCAAACGGCAACAATCAATGCCCAAAGGATTCGCCAGTCGTGCTGAGATTGATCAAGCCAGTCGTGCGTTGTTGGCTTCCAAGCAACAGTTGGTCACTTCGCAAAATCAACTTGACCTATTAAAAAAGCGTCGCGTTCGGCTGGAGTCGTCCGAGCGATTAGCGGCGACCCAGTTGAAGCTAGCCGAAATCAACCTGCAGCGGACTGAAATCCGAGCGCCGATCGAAGGCGTGATTGTCAACGAAGATGCGGATCTGAATACGTTTGTCTCGCGCGGAAGCATGCTGGTCACCATCGAAGATACCTCGAAAGTGGAAGTCGCCACCAGTTTGCGAATGGATCAACTGTACTGGGTATTGAACCAAAACGATGCGACTGCCAGAGATTTGTCGCGTGGTTACGATCTACCCGAAACACCAGCTTTGATAGAGTACGAAATGTCAGGGCGCACCGACATGGTGTATCGCTGGAAAGGTCGCTTACTAAGCTACGATGGCATCGGTGTTGATTCAGCGACTCGGACGGTACCTGTGCGTGTCGTGGTGGACAATCCGACGGAGTACATTGACGCCAATGGCCAAGTGCATAATCAGTCGAGCGGTTCGGCGCTAGTGCGAGGCATGTTTGTCAGAGTCAACCTGTTGATCAAACCCAAAAGCTCGTTGGTTGCGATCCCGGCCCGCGCATTACAACCTGGAAACCGTGTATTCCAATTTGTTCACGATGATTCGGTTTTGGAACTGGAACCCGAACTGGCGAACGATTCGGAAGCGGCCGCATCCGATTCAGCGCTGCCGAACCTTCGATCGAACAGCAAAGTCACCGAAGACGTCGTATCATTTGACCCAAGCCATTGGGACCCGGGACGAGTTGTAGTGCGGCGCGACATTCGCCCTGTCGATACTCTTTCCATCGGAGACAGCACCAAAGCCGATTCGAAAGATCGGATTTGGATCTGTGAAGTATTAGACGAAGTTCTTCACCAAGGCTCGTTTGTGGTTGTTTCCCCCGTTGGCAACGTGGACGAAACGGGGATGCCCGCTCGAGCGGAACGAGCAAGCGAAACCCTCGATGTGATTCGTCCCAAACTCCAACCTTCGGCAACCGAGTCAACGGTCGCCAAGAGCAACCCCACCGAGGAAGCGTGATGAGACGATTGGTTGGCTGGGCGATCTCAAATTCGCCGGGTATGAACGTTCTGATGATCGCGATGATGGTCGTCGGCGGCGTGTCTTTGTGGCAGATGCGGCGCGAGGTGTTTCCCGCATTTGAATTGGAATTGGTCACGATCACCGTACCCTATCCTGGGGCGACTCCTCAGGACAGCGAGGAAGCGATTTGCCAAAAGATCGAAGAGGCTATCCGATCGATCGATGGCATCAAGAAAGTGACCTCGGTCGCCCAAGAAGGTTCCGGATTCGTGCTGGCCGAACTGCGCAGCGATGTTCGGGATGTGCAAAAGGTAATGAACGAAATTGATCGCGAGGTCAATCGCATCCCCAGCTTTCCACAACTGGCCGAAGATCCACAGATCCAGCAGATCACTTTTCGTGAGGCAGCGGTTCGTGTCGGTATCATTGGCCCGAGCGATCGTTCCCGCGACGCTGAATTGAAATTGCGCGAGGTCGCCGAAGATATTCGCGATTCCGTTCTGTTGCTGCCAACGGTGTCTTCCGCATCCATCATGGGAACGCGTCCCTACCAAATCGATGTCGAAATCCCCGAAGCGACGCTACGAAGTTATGGCCTAACCCTAGAACAAGTGGCTGCGGCGATCCGCGCCCGCAACGTAGAACTGCCCGGCGGTCAACTGCGCGGCGAAGGCCAAGAGGTGTTGTTGCGTGCAAAAAACAAAGGACGTGTCGGCGCGGAAATCGCTCGCTTGCCACTGATTACCCAACCGGGTGGCGTCGTGCTGACCGTTGATGACCTGGGAACCGTCCGCGACGAGTTCCAAGACGTGACCTCCGCCGGTGAAATCAATGGCGAACCGGCGATGGTCGTCAATGTCGAACGCACCAAAACCGAAGACTTGTTGGGGCTGGTCGACGACGTCCGCAAATATGTTGCCAGACAAACAATTGCCCGAAGGCTATCGGCTTGTGGTCTGGGGTGACACCAGCGTCGAAGTTCGCGGTCGCCTGCGGTTGCTACTTCGCAATGGCGCCCAAGGACTGTTGCTAGTCTTTTTGGTGCTAACGCTGTTCCTGGAAATGCGACTGGCGTTCTGGGTCGCGTTGGGGATTCCGATTTCGATTTTTGGTGCCGGCGCCGCGTTGGCTTGGGGCGATCAAACCCTCAATGTGCTCAGCCTGTTTTCTTTCATCATGGCACTGGGCATCGTGGTCGATGACGCCATTGTGATTGGCGAAAACATCTATGCTCATATGCAGATGGACAAGAGCCTGGTCGATGCCGCGATCGACGGCACGGTCGAAGTGATGCCCAGCGTTACGGCATCTGTCACGACGACGATCATCGCATTTTCGCCTATGTTCTTCGTCTCGGGGATGATGGGCAAATTCATGGCGGTGATCCCGCTCGCGGTGATCGCGATGCTGGTGGTTTCGTTGTGGGAGAGCATTTTTGTTTTGCCCTGCCACCTGTCGCACAAACATTCGGGATTCTTTCCGCGTGATGTCGGTAGTGACCTATCCGCTGCGTCCGATCGGAATCGATGCTGAACTGGATCAGCAAGCGTTCGGGGCGGGGCATGGAGTGGTTTTGCCAAACGTTTTATCTGCCTGTTCTGAAATTCTGTTTGCGATTTCCGCCAGTGCCGATCGCAACGGCAGGTTTGCTGATATTGATTACCGCTGGAATGATCCGCAGCGGGATGGTGCCACAGAACTTGTTTCCCAAGACGGACAGCAACACCTTACAGGCAACGATTTCGTTTCCTGACGGCACGCCGGAATTCGAAACCAAGATGGCAACCAGTCGGCTGCGGGATGCGCTACAACGAGTCAGCGAGCGTGTGGCAAAAGAACGTTCGGCGGCAACCGGCATTCCGATCGAACAACTCTATCCAAGCACGTCCGGTCAAATTGACCGGCCCGGTTCGGATGATCTACTGCGACGTTGGCACGATCAGTGCGCCGCGGTCCCGGCAGCGGCGGAAGTTCGGGCAGCAGCAATGCGGGCCAAGTCTATGTCGAGTTGCTCGAAACCGAGTATCGCAGCATTCACAGCGATAAGTTATTGGCAATGTGGCGGGCCGAGGCGGGCGAGTTCCCGGTGCAGAACGAGTTACGCTTTGGGTCTGAAAACATGGGACCGGGAGGCAAAGCGATTGAGTTTAAGTTGCTCGCCCCTGGCAAACATGTCGATCAACTACTGGCAGCCACCGAAGAAACCAAACAGCAGTTAGACGCGGTTCGCTGGTGTCTTTGACATCGCCGATGACAATGCCCCTGGCAAATGGGAGTTCCAATTTCGTGTCAAGGATCGCGCCTTGGCGACCGGTGTGACGCCGACCGATTTGGGAACAAACGGTTCGCAATGCCTATTTCGGTGCCGAGGCGATGCGGATTCAACGGGGACGCCATGACGTCAAATTGATGGTTCGGTATCCCGAGAGAACGAACGGAATAACTTGGTTGATTTTCGCGAGATTCGTGTCCGTACGGCCGATGGCAACGAACGGCCCATCACCGAACTAGCGGAAGTCGAATTGAGTCGTGGATTTTCGGAAATCAATCGTGTCAATCAAATGCGGTCGATCACGATCAACGCCGATTTGGACGAGGCGACCGCCAATGGAGAACTGATCGTCCGCGACTTGCAGCAAAACTTCATGCCGAAGCTGAAAGAAAAGTATCCCGCGATCGATGTCCGCTGGGAGGGCCAACGAGAACAGTCGGTGGAATCGATGGGCAGTTTGTTCCGCGGGTTCGGAATTGCCGTGTTGGCCATGTTCGTATTGCTTGTGTTGCAGTTCCGCAGCTACTTCCAACCGCTACTGATTCTGATGATCGTTCCCTTCGGTATGATCGGAGCGATTTGGGGCCACGCCTACATGGGGATGTCGCTGACCATGTTCAGCATGTTCGGAATGGTCGCGCTATCAGGCGTCGTTTTGAACGACTCGATCGTGTTGATTGACTTTATCAACGCCCGGGTCCGTGAAGGCGTGCCGCTATATGAAGCCCTAATCGAATCGGGCGAACGCCGATTCCGCCCGATCATGCTGACCAGCATGACAACGATTGCGGGACTAATTCCGCTGATGATGGAAAAATCTTTTCAAGCTCAGCTACTGATCCCGATGGCCACCAGTCTGGCGTTCGGCCTGATGTTGGGCACCTCTTTGATCCTGTTACTTGTGCCGACTTTTTATATGCTGTACGCAAAAATGGTGCAGGCGTCCGGCTTAACGATGTATGAAGCAAACGAGTAGATCGGTTGGTGCTTGCGACGGAACTGCTAATTTGACGCTGGTGAAAACGATAAGATTTTCGCCCCTCGTCCGAAATCCTCTGGCAACAAGAACAGCCTACCGTTTCGAAGTGCCAGACCTTCGTTGGTAAGTGGGCGGGCAACATCGGCTTGGGGATCCAAGCGGATCAGCCTGGTGATCTTTCGCAGAATCGGGTCAATCCAGGCGACTACCGCAACCGATTCAGTAGGCTTGCGTTCGGGTGACTTATCAATTCCTCCCGCGATCACAAGCTTTGCTAAGGGATCGAACTTCCAGTCTTGGACCGCCAACCGAACCCCTTTGGCGTTGCCAAAGAACTCACTCTGCGGAACCTGCTCACTAATCGTGGCGCTGGACGAGTCAATCAGATAGACCGTCTTGGTATCCCAGTTGGCGGCCAGCAAACGATCTTTGCCCAGACAACAAATCGCCCCCAAATGGTCTGAAACCTGGAACGATTTCGTAATCTTCGAGCAGTCAGCGGGCAGCTTCCCATTTCGCAATTCGATACCCACCACCAATGTTGGACCTTGTCGGTGACTTGTCGATAACGGAATCCAAAACACGCCCCGTTCATCTCGATCAAATCCACCCGGGTGATTCAGTCCCGCGTCCTTGCGATCGAGCAGGCCGAGGTCCAGCAATTCATAGTCCGACGGGTCTTCGCCAGAAAATCGCATCACGACAGGACGCTTTGGTGGTGTATCGACGCGCCCGGTGACAATGTAGTCTTGTCCGGTGACGTACAAGCCTTGCGTATGGATCTTGACCGCGTCCCCGTCGATCCGTATTTCGGGTAGCAACACGGTGGAAAGATCGCTGGGGGACTGGGCCGACGCCGCATGACTAAGCACCGTGCCATTAACGGCCACGCAACAAGCAACCGCAACGCACCACCGAACCAACATCAAAGCCATATCGCGCCAACAACATTATTCACCTCGGATCGATTGCTAGACGAACAGGAAAGAGGATGGCAGTTCAAAAATGGTGGCGTCTCTGCCTTGCAGCGGGAATCATTGTAGTCGTTGTTCAAGCGGTCATGGGCACCGTCCCGAACACCGAACCGTGTGGCCCAACCAATGGGCTGCCCGCGATTCTTGCCTTTGAACTCGTGCGAAGCCCGGCAGACGTCGAAGTTCTGTTTGGAAACGAACCCTGTCGCAGTCGAATGATCAAAGCGATGGATCAGATCAACTCGATCGACGCCTTTCTGTTTATCCCGGCGTTTGTTTCATTGCTGGTCCTTGGTGCCCTTGCCGTCAGTCCGCAAGGAAGACTCCTAGCAGCACTGGCGATTGTCGTCACGATCGTCGCTGGCATTTGTGATCAGCTAGAGGACCAAATCTTGCTGAACATTACTGCGAGTATGCCAGGTGAGCAGTCTCAAATCGATTATCTGTTTTGGCTGGTACGGATCAAATTTGCGATGTTAGGAATTGGACCAGTCTTCATCGGGTCGTTGCTGCTACGAATGAGGCGTTTGGAATCCGGATTGGGTCTCTTGATGGTCGCCGGCGGGATTGCAGCGACTATCGGAACGCTGGGCTCCTATCAACTGATGACACCGGGAATCGGAATCGGCTGGATAGCACTTCTGATTGCCGCGGCAAGAAATTCTTTCGGGAACAACTACCAACGAGGGCATACCAGGGTTTTCGATGGCGAGTGAGCTGACTGATAGCAAGTGAGCCGATCTGCAACGAGGCTCAGCCAAATAATCAGCGCGGGACTGGCTTCAGGAAGCTCCGTCGTCGGACAACAATCGCAAGGTTACGTTCACTCGCTCAGCGAATTGCTTGTCGAAGATTTCCTCGGGAATTTCGACCTGAACTCGCAATGGTGTATCAATCAAGTCGCCCGCCAAGTCCCCCTGCTTCAGCGGGCTTGCGACCGGCAAATCTGAGTTTACTTCTAAAGAAGGATCGTTCGACGCGTCCACGTCCTGAGTCAGCCGAAGCCCGTTTCTCGTCGGTTGCTGCTGCTCGCCCTCACCATTACTGCCACCCACAGTTGCTCCCGGAGTCCGGTTCAGCTGGTTGATAATCAACAACGCATCTAAAGCAGTGACATGGCCATCGCCGTTGACGTCGTAACCCATTCTAGGATCGCCGTCGCCAACCGGTCCGGGCCCATAGTCTGCCATGTAATTGATTATGATCAACGCATCGCCGGCGGTTATTTCTCCGCCGTTATCCACATCGTAGGGATTATCATCATTGTGAAATGGCAAGGAATTGACCAGGACTTCGATCACAAACTCTTCGGAAATCGGATTGAAAACACCGTTGGTGTCATGGGCAAAAATCTCAACCAGAACCTCGTCCTGGTCGAAACGAATCAGATGTTCGTCGTCCTTTAACTTTAACGCTGTTCCATCGAGTTCGAACCGCGGATCATCCACAGTAAGTTCATAACTGCCGACTACCGGTCGGCCATCGATCGTAACGTTTCCGACACTCGCCCCGCTAACCAATTCCAAGACTGTTTGATTGGTCAGACCCAGCAACTGCGGCTGCTCCGCCTTATCACGAACAACAACCGTGAATTTTTCCGTAAACGTTGCTCCACCCGGCAGCTCTTTTGCTGTGATGTTGATCACAATCGTTGGGTCAGCCTCGTAGTCAACTTCGATCCCGGGCGCCAGCCGCAAGACGTTGTTGACAACAACAAAACGATCATCGTCAACGGTCAAGAAATGGGCTTGCTCTGCATCCTGATCATGAACATCCAATTCGATGACGATGTCGCCCTGCTCATTTTCGTCGACAAATCCTGTCGTGGGTGTAATGGCGGTTACGGGATCGTTCTGATCCGTGACGTTCAGAAGCAATTCTTCCTCGATCGTCGTTTCGGTTTCTGAATCCGTAACAGAAACGGTTAGCGGAATTGACGGTTCAAACTCATAGTCGATTCCTGCACCGGACCCACCGATGAAAATGATTTGTCCATTGTCGTGCCCGAAGCGTTCATCATCGAATTCAATGATATGGCTACCGCCATCTGCATCGATCACATCGATCGTTCCAATTGGCGTCCCGACAAGGATATTTTCGGGGATGGGATTCACGACAATGTCGATGTCAGTTGGATCATCGGGTGTACCGGCAACCGCGAATTCCAAAATAAGGTCGGCAGAGATATCACGCCCATCGTGAAGGCGAACGGTAACCGTATCGGTGCCAAAAAAGTCAGGATCGGGCTCATAGATGACCGATCCATCAAGTCCGATAGCGGCACTCCCGTGACTCGCCTCGCCCGTTTGCAGGATGACGAGAGTATCGCCATCCCCATCAAAAGACTCGGCCAGCGCGGCCGGAGCGACCAAATCTAGCAACGTGTCCTCCATCGCATCGAGTATTGGCGGACTCGAGAAGGTGGGAAGGACGTTTTGGCCAGCGACGTCGAGGCCAAACAAGACAGGGTCTGGATGCTTGCCCATCAGCGATGACAATCTCACGCGCCGTTGGCTTCTTCAAGGCGATTTCCGCAATGCCGGCGGCTCCCAGAACGACAATTGAATCGTCGCGATCACCGATTGCAAACGCGGCAACTTCGCCAATCTCTGACAGATCGATCGCGAGATCTGCGATCAACTCGCCGTCGCGAAGATTAATGATTTTCAGCAACGCCTCGCCGGGCGAAATCGCCATCAATAGATCCCTGGCGCCGTCAATGGCGATCGGTCCGTCAAGGTTTTTCAACTGGTGAAGCGATTGAAAACCGTTGGCGACGTCGTAAACATGGACTCCGCCGTCGGCATGCGTGCTGCAAGCAGACCAGCCGCGTCGTCGTAGGCCAACAATTCGGTCAATTCTGGAACGGCAATTGGCGGTTGCGGTAAGTACGAACTCGTTTCGTTGCTCCACAGCCTTAACTCGGTTTCGTCCTGGTTTGGCTCGGCAATGACGGTAAGCATTCCCGATTTGGATGTCAGCACGTGAGTGCCAGTGGAAACGCTTTCGATCGTTTTTGTCGTTGCAATAAATGATCCATCGGTTGCAATCGCGTAGACGTCACCACTACTTTGCTCAATCAACACTCCTCGACCGCTCGAGTCAATCGCGGCATCGGACCACTCGATTGGCGGATTGGACTGGGCAACGGCAACGGGCGTGACGCCGGGAGACACAGGGTCAACCAGCCAGGCAGTGTCGCCGCTTTCATCGGAGCCGAGGATCAATATCTTGCCATCAGGTAACGACTGCAGCTTGTTCAACTGATCACCGACGGCCAAAATCTGACCGTCACCTGAAATCAAATCCCCAATAAAGATCGAATCTTCCGTCAGAGCGAAAACGGCGTCGCCGAAAACCGCCAGTTGGTGCCCACCAGAAACCAAAAGCGGTTCCGATTCAACCGATGCTTCGACAGGAAACGTTTGCACCTGCGATTCGGTACCGTTGAAGACGCGTACCAAAAACGTACCTTCGGCCAATCCATCCAGCGTGAAGGAACCGTCCAAATTCGAAAGGGTGTACGGTTCGCCGGGGTTCAGCTGAGCATTGTCATCTGCATCGATAAAGACGAGCCGCTCAGCTGCACCGATTTCGTCGTCCTCGAATTGAAAAGAATGGTTCGCATCGTCAAAAACCGTCCCGGTGATTGCGGCCAGGACTTGGCGTTGGCCAAGTCTTTCGATCAGCAAACGACGTCGAACGCCGCCATATCGAAGCCTGATTCGATTATTCCGTTTGCCCATCGAGGTGCTGATTTCATTGTTTCGAGGCGTCGCCAACTTACGTCAGGCTTAGGACCAGAACTGACAGCCGATTCAGTATTGGATGCAATCAATTGCCGAAAGTTCCCCTCCATTGGGTGGACAATGACTAAAATCTCAATTCCGATGCTGCGTGATTCCAGATTCGATTCTGATGGAATCTGTGCCACTAAGCAACGCGTAGGGTTTATGATACGCGGAGCAGGTCCGTTGGTACGGAAATTTTCGCCAAACCGTAAGCCATTGACCTGAACAGGTGTGTCGGCCCGGCTTCTGGCAACATTCCCGTAGATCACGAGGGCAGGGCAAAGGAGAACGCGAAAAGTGGCCAAAAACAAAGCGAACAAATGTCGCCATTTCCGGAGTCGAGTTTTGAAATTGGGTCTTTTGGCCGGTTTTTCCATGGTTTTGACTGTGCACCCTGGTGGTCTTTGCGGACAAGGATTGAGCAGTCTATCCGACCGGCTCAAGAACGCGTCAAAGCCTGCGGCACCGGGAACAGCACCTGCCTCGACTTCCCCCAATTCGGCCGCGGACGATTCTGGGGTGACGCCCGCATTCGGTAGTGCTCCTATCGATTTGGATATGCTTTTGCCGCTGTTTGCAGAACCCAAATCAGTGGACACGGATTCGAAAATCAACCTGCAACGCGAGGCTGAGCGTTCTTTTCTAGCTGGCGATCAAGCCGTGGCCCTAAAGCTGATGTTCGGGCATATGGCTGCCAACTACGAATCAGCTCAGGAGCTCATACAATCAGTCAAATACAGCAAGCTGTTGCGACGTCCTGTGTGGAGCATCCAATTTGGCGTTTCGATGTGGGTGCGTGACGGTGGTGTGGAACCTGGCGACGCGAATCCGATTCCGATGGAAAGCCAAGCCGGAGGTCGTCCGACGTTGGGCGATCAGAGAACACCCAGCAGTAGCGGTTCGCCGAGAGCATCAAACTCGACCCCGTCGAATGCTCTAGCCGATGCATTCCGCAGTGGTGGCAACCGACGAAACCAGCGCACTCGCAACTCAGGGGCGAACCAAAACCGCTCAGTTGGTGGGCTGCAACCGCTCGGTTCAACAGCTGCTAACGATGACGCAGCGCCGAATCAACTTGGCAACGATACAGCTGGGAATGCGGAAGCAAGCCGCGACATAGACGAGACACTTGGGCTGGTAGCCCAAGTTATTGGGGAAGAATTTACGTCGCGATATAACCAAGGTGATTTTGGCCCACTGTTGGTTAACGTAAATGAGTCCGAAACAGCCGAACAGAAACCTGCCACCACGTCTCCCGCCCTAACTCCGCCAGCGACCCAACCAATCGCTGCAAACCCACTGACTAGATTGGGTGGCGGCTTACCGCGGTTAGGCTCAGGTCAACCGCGACCGACGCCACCAGCGACCCAACCAGTCGCTGCAAACACGCTGCCCAGATTGGGTGGCGGCCTACAGCCGTTAAGCTCAGGCCAACCACCATCGCCAACACGACCCGCTGCGAATGTGACGGCCAACAGCACAGACGCAGCTGCAGTCACTGTCGCTGTCGCTGAATCAACGGTATTGTCCTCGGCAGATTCGTTACCGATGTGGAAACCTGGGATCGTGTTTGTCGGATCTGGCAGCAGTTCAGAGATGATCAAGCAGGCCCGAACAGCGGATATCGACGTGCTGATTCACTTCGAAGTCGTGCTGAAGCCCGGCAGAAACGACGAAGTCCAGAACATTGCTAAGTGTCGGTTGTTTAAAGTAGCAACCGGAGAACCACTTGGGACTTCCAAATCGATGGATAACAACGCTGAACAACAGGCTGCATCGAATGGATCCGGTGGCCGTCAATACGTGATGGAACGAATCGCGAATCTATTGATGATCATGGATCGAGATTTGAAAGTGGTCAACCTGCCCAAACTGACACCAGAGATCGCTCGTCGTCGAGTCGGATCACTGCTGGGAAATGGTCCAGAGAAATCATTGCGAACGCTGGCCGAGATCCGGCTATACCAGCTACAGCAATTACTTACCCCAGCAGAAGTCGAGTTGGCGTTCGACATCGTTGGGGGAACCGATACACTGATGTTACTACACGGAAATTCTGAACAGCGAACCGCGATTGCCCAGGCCTGGGCGGTCGAGTCGAACACCAAATCGGGATCGTAGGTCACAAGGGTCGAAGATCGATTGCCCCGCGTGAAAAACGGCGATCGTAGTCGCGAAATTTCATCCCTCGCGACCGCACAGAACGCCGGCAAGCTTACGGCTGAGATTTACACGTCGGTCAAGCGACGTGCTTTGCCGGTCAATCGACCAGCCTGATCGGTTCGGAAGTGTGGCTTTGGAACCGTCGTCGGGCTACGTTGATCGACGGTGTCCATTTCGCCCAAGTACTCTTCGCGCACCTTCGGGTGCTGCTTGACCTCGTCGGGCGACCCATCGATCAAAACTTGCCCCTGGTAGATCACATAACATCGATCAACCGTGTTCAGGATTTCTCGCGCGGCGTGGTCGGTGATCAGTACACTGATCCCGTTGTCGCGAAGTTGCGCGATCACACCCTGGATCGATTGAACGGTAACAGGATCAATTCCTGCGAAGGGTTCGTCCAGCATGATGATTTTGGGATCGGAAACCAGACACCTGGCGATTTCCAATCGGCGGCGTTCGCCACCACTTAACCCGCCCGCCTTGCTCTTGCGAATATGAGTGATATTGAACTCTTCCAGCAGTTCTTGCGTGCGCAGCATGACGGGTCTCCCGATCGGCGCCCAGCAATTCCAACAGTGAAGAAATGTTTTGTTCGACCGTCAGCTTCTCGAAACACACTAGGTTCCTGTGGCAAATAACCCATGTGACCATCGCGGGCGCGGCGAAACATCGGCCAATTGGTGACGTCGCGACCATCCAGATAGACACGACCGCGGTCGGGTTCAACCATCCCACAAATCATTCGAAAACTGGTTGACTTGCCCGCACCGTTGGGCCCCAGCAGGCCAACGATTTCGGCATTGTCCAACCTCCAAATTGACACCGTCGACTACGCGACGACGACCGTAGGTCTTTTGTAATTCGACAGCCTCCAAAACGGGTTGCCGCTGCTGTTGTGCATCTTGCATTTCGTGTGAATCCTTTCTCGTTATGATCGATTCGATTCCAGTTGCTTATCGAGCTATCGCTTGACTGCTAGCGGATCAGCTTCATTCGTTTGAAGTTGGGCGTAAATGGCACAGGCGAATTCCAAGAATGCGGCCAGAAGACGACCAAGGCTTTTCCAACCAACAATTCCCGTGGAACATAAGAATCCTCTTGACCACCGCCAGGCATCCTCGTTGACGCCACGCGGCATTCGAAATTGCGGACTGGTACCTGCCCAGCAGCGGGCGTCCAAACTCTCTGGGCTATTGTCGCCCATTGGAAAGAACTGATCCTCCTCCAGTTCAAACGTTACGCTTCGTCGCGATTCCCAAACATCAGAATCAGACCATTTGGCCGGCGAAACAAAGACTCCTGAATCTCGCGAAGCGACACGCTGCCGCCGGCCAATTGCCTAAGTTGGCTCAGTTGTAATCGTAGATCCCATCGTTGGCATTGTTCGTCGCAATGTAGTATTTATCTCGATCAATTCGCATCGAGTGGACCGCGCTTGCCTCCACCGCGAACGCCAATCGCGACCGGCGCCGCATCGCCAGGATCTGGCTTGCAAGTAATGCGGTCGATTGTTGGCCTCCACTACGAAAGCTGCGAGAGTCGTAAGTTGTTGGCTGATCAAATTCAACCAACTTGCCGACCACCCAAACCAGCAATTGATCGTCGCAGTTGCTCATTCGCAATTCAACTCGCTTGCCGGCACGAACGACCGTTTGGGCGGTCGGATTGGCCGATTTTGCCTCGGCGTCGGAGTCAAACGTAACGAGCATTTCCATCGTCATCGATTGCCAGTGTCGCGATACCGGTTTTCAGATCGAAACTGGCACCGATACTTCAACACCCGCCTTGACCAACTGCATGACCAACTCACGGCTGTCGGCTGTCGTTTCAACTTCGGCCTCGAAAATCAAATCGCGACCCAGTGCATGCCGTCACGACCAAGTTGTTGCCCGTACCGATCCTGGCCACCCCAGGACTGTTCTGACCAAACTGATCTGGCCCCACGCCCGAGCGATAACCGGGGCGAAAATCTCCTTTGGAATACCCACCGCCAGATCCCTGGAATACTCGACCAACGCGACCGCCCATCGTTCGCGAAGGTCGTTGCGTCGGCACTTCTTCGTAGACCAGCGACGCAGGCACATTGACGTACGAGTCGTAAGCATAGAAGTCTGTAATCAAACGACTGCTATAGGGATTCACATCCGCGAGCGATTCCCCGTTCTGGGCAGCCTGCCACTGCTGATCATCAGGCCAGCGATGGAAATAGCGAAGCCAATGAAGTCGTTCGTCCTCGCCAGCGGCGAGTGCTGCCGTCAAGCCGTCCGTCGGTTCGCTGGATCGACCAAGAATCCGTTGGTGGTCGCTCCGCACCCTCGGTCCAAGGCTGCCAACGACTTGGATACTTGGCGTCGATCAACGTTGGTGACTGATACTCGCGTGTCGTAGACCAGGTGCCGCATCGCCAGCAACTTTGTCTGGCGGCTTGCGTAATATTTGGTCACGCTCGTCTGCTGCCGGTCGGCCGCATGTAAACGTCACCGGTTTTAAGTGTCAAAGTTTCATTCGGCAAGCCGACACATCGTTTGATGTAGTTTTGCTTTGGATTGCCGGGATACTTAAAGACCATGACGTCCCAGCGTTCGGGATCGCCCAACACGTAAGAGTACTTGCTGACAACAATCCGATCGCCGTTGAAGGTTTGATCATCGCCGTTGTTCTCTAAGTCTAACGCGTTGACGTGGCGACAATTGGGACAGATTGCCGCGACGACGGCAACGGACATGTCCGGCGAACTCCGCTCGCGACTGGCCCCGCATTGGAATGGATTGCTACAACGGTCACAAACCAGATCCTTATGAGCACCGACCAGGGCTGGGGCCATGGATCCAGTCGGGATTACAAACGCTTCCGCGAGAAACGCTCGAAACAGTAGCGCCAACATGAAGGCGATAACAAACGCTTCTACAGTTTCCCGCCCGCCGGAAATGCGAAATCGACTCGGCGCGGATCTCCGCTGGATCACGCGACTCTTTTTTCGACGACCCCGACGAATCGGATTTCGATGCAGACTTTGGAGACGGCTTTGCGGATGATTTGTTTTTTCTGTTGGCCATAAAGTCTGTGGGCACAAATAAGCGACGGACAGAGCGAAGAAAATGGACAGTTGCCAAACTATTTTCTGTAACCTGCATCCTAGCTATTTTGCCAAGCCTGCGAAACTTCGATTCGCACCCAAAACGATCTGGAAACGGTAAGATAAGTGGCGTGAAACCCGTCAGCGGGCCCTAGAAGCTGCCACGTCAATGGTTCAACCAGGGGCAAGGATCGTTAAATGGACAAGTCACCAAAATCTGCTCAGATCCCGTTCCAGGCTTCGTCTGAGACTCCGAATCCGGCGGATGATGAGACCGGAATGGTTCTTCGCTTGGCAATGCTGCCGGGACTGGGCCCCCGCACGTTGACTAGTTTGCTCGATCACTTTCAGTCCCCCGAGGCCGTGCTTGCAGCACCAGCTTCGGAGCTATCCCAGATTCCCGGAGTTGGTCCTAAGCTGATCCACGCCATCGAGACCGCAGACGATCACGTCAGTGTCGACCTGATTACCACCTGGTGTCACCAACACGACGTCAACATCGTAAGACGCGGCAGCGAGCATTACCCGCGATCTTTGGCCGATCTAGCTGACGCCCCACCCGTACTATTTATCAGGGGTGACGTACTGGCAGTCGACGAGATCGCCGTGGCGATGGTAGGAACGCGTCACGCGACCGCCTATGGATTGAAGCAAGCGAGGCACTTAGCGTATCTGTTGGCCAAAGCAGGTGTTACCGTCGTCAGCGGCCTGGCACGTGGGATCGACGCTGCGGCACATGAAGGCGCTATCGACGCTGGTGGACGAACGATCGCCGTGTTGGGCAGCGGGCATGGACAAATCTATCCTCGCGAACATACCGGCTTGGCAAAGGCAATTGCCGCCGATGGTGCTGTGATCAGCGAGTATGCCCCCGAGGCCAAACCGCGCGGCGGCATGTTCCCGCAGCGCAACCGGCTGATCGCGGGCTTGTCGCTGGCCACATTGGTCGTCGAAGCTCCCGACCGCAGTGGCGCACTGATCACGGCGAATCTGGCGATGGAGCAGAACCGTGAAGTCATGGCGCTTCCCGGACCGGTAACCAGTCGCGCCTTGCGCGGCTGCAATCAATTGATTCGCGACGGCGCGAAGTTAGTACAAACCGTTGATGACATCTTGGAAGAACTTGGCCCCATACGATCGCCGGTCAAAACGGACAGCGGTCAAGAGATCCGCCAGCCTTCCGAACTAACACTCAACGAAGTCGAACAAAAGGTGCTGAGTGCGATCGACGAAACCAGTACCCTGATCGATCAAGTGATTGCCAAGAGCGGTCTGCCGGCGCAGCGCGTGATCGCCGTGATCAGCGTCTTGGAGATGCGCCGTTTGGTGCGGCGACTTAGTGGGCAATATGTCTCGAGGATCTAGCCCACGTGAATTGAAACGTCCACATCCAGTCCCGCCAATGACTTGTAAAGCGTGAACCGTTTTTCATCTGACGTTTTCAACCAAACTTTGACAAGTCGTTGCCGGGTTCAGGTCCTGAAGGCTGATACGTGTCGCATTTGCATGTCGGCTCAACAAATCCGGCGGGTATCGTTACACCTTTGCCTTACGTTTCTTTTTTTTCTTGTGATGCTGCTGTGTTCCGTTTGCGCGGCCGAAGGTCTTTTTTCGATCACTGCCTTTGTCGCTGCGCTGTGATCGCCCCTTGCCTTTGGCGCCGCCGAATGAACGTTCCTTGCTTGATCGCTCGCGATCAATGCTTAGCCGCATGGGCTTGCCCATGATTCGCGCCGATTGGAGCGCATGAAAGACGTCTTCTGGCATTCCCTCAGGCAGGTCTACGGTACTGAACGCGTCATGGATTTGGATCGATCCGATGAATTCGCCATCGATGCCCGCTTCATTCGCGACCGCACCAACAATATTGCCCGGTCTGACTCCGTCACGATGCCCGACCTGGATCCGATATCGAACCTTGCCTTCCTCGGGTGGTCCGAATTCGCGGCGTTCGCGTTTGCCAGGACCGGCGTTTGGCTCTCGGTCATGACGATCCGATCTATCTCGCTGCGATTTCGATCGCTCCGATTTCGACTCTTCTTTCAACAGGAACGGCCGACCCTGCATGCTGATTTGCGCCAGTGCCGCGGCAACCATTTCGATCGGCTTGCCTGATTCCTGCACGTACTTGGCGATCAGATCTTTGAATAGCGTCAGATCGCGAGCCGACGTGACTTGATCGATCCGCTCGCAGAATCGCTCGACACGTCCCGCGTTGACCTGATCGACTGTCGGTGCCTCGACGACTTCAATGGATTGCTTCGTCGCCCGTTCAATCAGTCGCAGCTTGCCCCGTTGGTTGCCAGTCAAAAAGATAATCGCGTCGCCATGGCGGCCGGCTCGTCCGGTGCGGCCAATCCGATGCACGTACGATTCGCTGTCGTGCGGCAAATCGAAATTAAAGACATGACTAACTCGCTGCACGTCTAAACCGCGTGCCGCCACGTCGGTTGCGACCAGCACATCCAAATGGCCGCTGCGGAAATTCTCGATGGTTCGCTCGCGAGTTCGCTGCGGCATGTCACCGTTTAAGGCAACCGCTTTGAATCCGTCTCGGTTCAGTTTGTCGGCTACGGTTACCGTGGCGTCTTTCGTTTTTGTGAAGACGATCACACCATCTGTTTTCTCGACTTCCAGGAATCGCTTGAGCACGTCCAGTTTGCTGCGTGGCGACAGAAACAACGCGCGCTGTCGAATCGCTGCTACCGTCATCGTCTTGTGCTTGATCGTGATCTTGGCTGGATCATTCAAGTACCGTTTGGCAATCTTGCGGATCGGCTCGGGCAGAGTTGCCGAGAACAACGCGATCTGACGTTTGGCCGACGCGTGTTCCAAAACGAACTGAACGTCTTCTAAGAAGCCCATGTTCAGCATCTCGTCGGCTTCATCCAGTACCAACGTATCGATGCCGCCCAAGTCCAGCGTGCCGCGTTTGATATGGTCGATCACGCGGCCCGGCGTGCCCACCACCACGTGCGCTCCACGCCGCAGTTGTTTCAACTGCGGTTCGTAGTCTTGGCCACCGTAAATCGCGGCGATGGAAAAGCCAGATAAGTGAGCACCATAACTTGAAAATGACTTGGCGACTTGAATCGCCAGTTCACGAGTCGGCGCCAAAACCAAGACTTGAGTTCGCCGCTGATTGACGTTGACTTTTGAAAGGATCGGCAACGCAAAGGCGGCCGTCTTACCCGTGCCAGTTTGTGACTGGGCAAGCACATCACGTCCGTCCAGCATGCATGGAATGATCTTGGCTTGGATCGACGTTGGCTTGTCGTAGCCTTGATCGGCAACCGCCCGAAGGACCTGTGGATGCAAAGGGAGTTCGGCAAACGTTGGTTCCGCCGATTCCCGAGCCGTCGCGTCGGCTGGCATCGGGTCGGCTGGCATCGGGTCGAGCTTGGTTTCGGCTGGAACGGTGATCGTCGCCCCCGGCGTCATCAACTTCGAAGTGGTTGATTCAGGGGTGGTTGATTCAGCGGCATTCGCCACTGCTGCCGGCAATTCGGATGAGCCCAAGTCAGCTTTGATTTCCGATTGGACCTGGGTGTTTGCAGAAGAAGAGACAGGTTGATCTGACATGACAATGCGTCCTGGGGTAGCACAGTGGAGAAGAGCAATCGCTTGGGATGCCCAACCGCTCTCTGGCGACCATTCGCATCAACACACAACAGCGCGGGTTACGCCCGCGGAATATTCAATAGCTCAAAGTTCTGTAGAGAAACGTAACGTAGCGCCCCCTAAGTCGATAGCAGAGAAATTGCTCAATCGTGCAAAACCGTAGACAAAAACCGATCAGCGTGGCCTGATCATCGACACATCCGCGCGGGTTTACGTCGGCCCTTCACACATTCTGATTCGAGTCACCTGATCCATTGTCATATTGTCGCAGCGATCTGCGTGCTCGCGCGCTATCAAGACATCTTTGTCGGTAATCGCAGGCCCATTCGAACAGGTGCGACAATATCGACCGACACACCAATATCGCTTTATGGGTTGTTTCTTTGCCCACGCGCTGTTCTTATTCCTCAGCCGAATTTGAGGCGGACCGGTAATCTGGCGACAGATCAATCCAAGATTCGACGGTTGCCAGATCGATTCTCGGATCGATTCCCAGCGGCCCTGAGCGAAAAGTCTGTGGTCCAGGTATTCGATCAACGAGGCAAGCTCGTCCAGTCGCATCTGGTTGTAAAACCGGAGACCCCAGGGGACGTCAGTAAGATTTCGGCCCACGGCCGTGAAAACCCTTCCAAACCAGAGCAACCCAATATTCTCGAGTAGTGGACAGGCAAATTACCCACGCAATTCCTTGATAAAATCTACGGTCGCCGTTTCCGCGAAGCGTCCATGGCAAACCACGATTCCGAACGGCTGAAGCCCATACCCTCTGTTCGTTGAAATAAAGTTCACCGGATCAACAAACGAATTCCGCAGACATGAAAACTGGACCTTACACCAACTTTACTTTAAGCGTTGACAACCGCGGCGTTGTCACGGCGGTCTTGAATGTGCCGGATCGACCGATGAATGTCTTTAGCCAGGACATGCTGCGTGAACTGACGGACCATTGTTGACGACCTTGCGACAATCCAAGGATGTCAAAGTCGCGGTCTTTCGCAGCAGCAAAGCGAGCGGGTTTCTGGCTGGGGCCGACATCAAGGGATTCACCGAGGTCAAGTCGTCATCCGAGGCAAGCGATTTGATCGCCAGTGGTCAGGATCTGTTTTCCGACGTCGAGAAGCTACCCTGCATAACGATTGCCGCAATTCATGGTCCTTGCTTGGGTGGTGGACTTGAATTTTCACTCGCCTGCAATCACCGGCTCGCGCAGAATAGCGATTCAACCAAAATCGGTTTGCCAGAAATCATGCTCGGCTTGATACCGGGCTGGGGCGGAACGCAACGCTTGCCCAAGCAAGTCGGATTGGCAACCGGTTTAAAAATGATTCTGACCGGCAAGCAACTGGATGCCATCAAAGCGTATGAAAATGGCTTGGTCGATCGCGTCATTCCCGCCGATCACTGGGACGCCGGGATCGACGATTTTGTCAACGATGTTTTACAAAATCGAAATCTTGATTCGCCGATCAAACGCCGACCGCTGACTCAGCGACTGGCCGATGGGACTGGAATCGGTCGATCGTTCATCTTCAACATGACAGAAAAACAAATTCGGTCGAACGTCAAACAGTATCCCGCCTTGGGTGCCGCGCTCAAAGCAATCAAAGCGGGCTATCCCGGTGGTCAAAGTGGATTTGATACCGAACGCGAGGAATTCGTCAAATTGATTCAAGACCCCGACCTGCCATAGTTTGCTGGGCCTATTCTTTGGCCGCGAGAAAGCGAGAACTCTGGCGACATGGTCACCCGATCATACCGACGCGCTTGAACAGATGCCGATCCATAAAGTCGGCATCGTCGGTGCTGGTGCCATGGGCGCCGGAATCGGTCAGTTGGCCGCGAATCGCGGATACGAGGTGGTGATCAAAGAGATTGACAAGGCGGCCGCCGACGACGCCGAACGTCGGATCACCAAGGCGATTGACAAGCTTGCCCAACGCAAAAACTGGGACGAAACGCGGCACATGGAATTGTTGAAAAGAATCGAAGTCACCGATGACGACATGCCGCTAAAGGCTTGCGACTTGGTGGTCGAAGCGGTTGTGGAGCGAGACGAGGTAAAGGACCTGGTGTTCGGATCGCTTGATCGCGTCGTGCAAGAATCGGCGATTCTGGCCAGCAACACGTCATCGTTGTCCGTCACTCGCATGGCGACCTCCACCAATCGCGCCAACCAAGTTGCCGGTCTGCATTTTTTCAATCCCGTTCATCGCATGGAACTGGTTGAAGTTGTGCGTGCAGAAAAGACCGACGATTTGACAATTGCTCGCTTGGTCGGATTTGTCAAAGCGATGGGAAAGACGCCAATCGTAACGACGGATTCACCTGGCTTTCTGGTCAACCGCGTGCTCTTTCCCTACTTAGGCGAAGCGGTATTGATGGTCACCGAAGGATTCGGAATTGAACAGATCGACAAAGAGATTCGGCAATTCGGGATGCCAATGGGACCGCTAGAGCTACTCGATCAGGTGGGACTTGATGTCGCACATCACGTCGCCAGTTCACTGATGGAAAAGATGCCCGAAGTTAGACCGGTAGTCGATCAGTTCGCCGGACTTTTGGATCGCGGCTATCTGGGCAAAAAGAGTGGCAGCGGTTTCTATCGCTACCCCAAAGGCAAGAAGACGGGTGCGACAATTCTACCCGGGATTGAAGCCGATTTAGTGCCACCAGATCTGGGAAATGATTATGATGAATGATAGTCTGACTGCGATCCAAAGGCGTTTGATTTATCCGATGCTCTCGGAGTCGATCAAGTGCTTCGCAGAGGGTGTCGTGAAAGAACCGTGGGCCATCGATTTGGCGATGGTATTGGGAACCGGATTCTCACCACCGCGTGGCGGCCCATTGCATGTGATTGATTCGATTGGCACCGGCACGGTCTTGTCAAACCTTAAACGATTGCAAAAACGACTGGGCGATCGCTTTGAACCTCCGCAGCGTCTTGTCGACATGGCACAGCAAAACGAAACCATTTTTGATTCGCTGGAAGTTCCCGCATAACATCCCTCTTTCGACCTGACGCAAATGCCTCAGGTAAATCCGATTGAAATATAGGAGACGAACATGAGTGTAGATACCAAAAAGAATGATTCCGCGGGTGAGAACCAAGAATCGTTTGCGGAAGTCGCCTTGCGACTTGGTGGCGCTTCGGAGGACGAAGCGCGTCGAACCGGTGTGTTGGACTCGGCGGATGATCAAGTCGAAGATCTCTTTGCGCCGGAGTATCAAACGGTCAATAGCCCGGCACACCGAGCCGTCTGGGACAAAGAAGTACCCACCGACTTGTTTCGATGCACGGATGCCAAAGACGATCCGGAAGTCGAGGCCATCGTGCAAGCGTCGATCGATGTCATCAATCGACACAAGCAAGCTGGAACGTTGCATGACGAGAACAAGAAGATTACCCAGCAAGTCACTGGATGATCTCGGTAAAGTCGGCTATTGGGGCATGCTGGTTGACAAGAAGTACGGCGGGGCCGGTTCGTCGATGCGGCAATTTTCCAAAATGATCACTCGGATAGCGGTCGATCGATGCGACGATCGCTGGCCTGTCGTCGGTCCACGGTTGTATTGGTGCGGTTGACCCAGTCCGCGGTTTTGGGACTACCGAACAAAAAGAACGAATCCTGCCCAAACTTGCGGACGGCACACGGTTGTCCGCCTTTGCGTTGACCGAACCGGGTGCCGGTAGCGATTTGACCGCACTGCGGACCACGGCAAAGCTGGATGGCGATGAATATGTTGTCAACGGCGAAAAGCTGTTTATCACCAACGCCACACTTGGGCCGGACCATCGGATTGGTTTGCAAGATTGACGACAAGCCAAGCGTCTTGATCGTGGATCTTCCCGATGAAGAATCGGAATCTTTCAAGATTAATAAGTATGGTTTGTACGCCCTGAAGCACACGTATAACCAAGGACTGATCTTCAAAGACTTCCGCGTTCCCAAAGAAAACCTACTGATTCCGGCTCGGGGCGATGGTCTGACCATCGCCTACCATGGTTTGAACCTTGGCCGCGTCGCACTGTGTGCGAACGCCGCCGGTACGATGCGTGGCATGCTGGCAGACATGTTGCCATGGGCCGGATATCGATTCACCTACGGCCAAGCCATCGAAAAGCGTGAATTGGTGCAACGGCGGATTGGACGGTTGGCCGGCATGATCGTCGCCTGTGATGCCGTTTCCCAATGGTGTGCCGGTCTGATTGACCAAGGTTACCGAGGAGAAATGGAATGTATCGTTGCCAAAATTTTTGGTAGCGAAATTCAGAAAGAAGCGGCAATCGAACTGTACATGAAAACGCATGGCGGTCGCTCGTTCTTGCATGGCCACCCGTTCGGCGACAACGTTCATGAGTTCCTGGCACCCTGCATCTACGAAGGCGAAGGCGAAGTGCTGGGCATGGCATTCTTCAAATCCGTGGTCAAGAATCACGGCAAAGTCTTCTTTGAAGCGATCGGACGAACGCTGCATGAACTGGGCGTCAAAGAGCCGAAAACACCAGGTCACTTCTGGGCGTTGCGGAAGCCGATGGGCAGTTACGCGAAGTGGTTTGCTGGTCGCAAACTTGAGCGGCGGCAGTTGGACGGCATTGCCGGTGATGTCCAACGAACTTCGTGCACACGCAACTTACGCACAGCAAGTGCTGTCCAAGTCAGGCCTGAAGATCAGCGCCGCGATGCGAACGCATCAGCTGAAACTAGCCGACCGCCAGTGCCGGATGACCGAACTTGTCCTCAGAACTGCAAGACGCCCTTGTGATTCTTATCACAAGCTTGTACGCCGCGCAGTCGAAAGATGAAATTACCAAGCAGGCGGCTGACGGGATTTGTCGCGAGCTGCGTAGAAGAGATTACCGGTGCGAAACCGACTGACCGGGATTATCGTCATATCACGGACCTTGGCAAGAAAATTGCCGACAATGGCTGGAAGGAACTGGAGGGAATTCAGACTCCAGAAATCATGATGCCGTACGAGCAAGGAGTGACGATAAAGCCTACAAGATAGGCGGTGCTCCCGCTTATCCAGCGAACGGATTCCAATATCATTTCCGGTCGCCGGGTCGGTGTCTCTTAGTGGAGCAATAATCGATGAATCTTCTTAACTTGTTTCGACCGTCCAAGCCAAAAGGCGGACACACCCGAACCAGGAGAGCGACGCGCCGTCGTCGCTCTCGGTGGTGGCGGTGCGCGAGGGCTCGCCCATCTGGGCGTGATGCAGTCGATCAGTGAGTCGGGCATTCATGCCGAACGCATTGTCGGCGTCAGCATGGGCTCGCTAGTCGGCGCAATGTGCGCAGGCGATACAGACATCAATCGGGTCAAAGCCCGCGGATTGGAACTGCTGCATTCACCGCGTGTTCAAGCAGAAGCAAGAGATTCTATTTGGTGCTGCTCCGGCAAGTGGTGACGAAAATGCCGGTGGTATCTTTTCTTGGTACAGCCGGATGCGGAAGTATGTCCAAGCTCATCGCAAACTGACCCGTGGCGTCACCAGCCCATCATTGATTTCCGATTTCGCCCTTAGCGAGTCGATCAATTACCTGGTTCCTGATATCGATATCCAAGACCTAGCCGATTCCACTAAGCATCGTTGCGGTTGATCTGCTAAGCGGCCAAAGAGTGGTGTTGGAGAAAGGATCGCTGCAGAAAGCCGTTTGTGCTTCATCGGCGATTCCGGGTATTTTTCCACCCGTCGCCTGGGACAACATGTTGTTGGCTGACATTGGCGTGATCGAATCGGTTCCAACGGTCGTTGCTAGCATGTACGCGTCGGACTTGGTGATCGGTGTCGATGTTGGCCAGGATCCAACCAAAGTTGAATCCTGCGAAACAGCGTTACAGGTGATGATGCGAATCGACGACATCAGCGAGCAACTGATGCGGCGTCACCTGGTCGATGCAGCCGACGTGATTGTGCGGCCCAATGTTGGCGGCACTCCCTGGTACGATTTCACCAAGCCAGAAGAATTGATCAGCGAAGGTCGACCGCGCAGGCCATCGTGCATTGCGACGATTCAACGAACGCATTGCGGCTTAGAGATCGATTCCATTTGCGGTGGCTCCCAGAGTCTGTCTGCAGTCGCAAAACGGCGGAAGTTTTCTTGGCAGCCCGGTTTTTGCGAGTCCGAACACCGGAGTCCGCTGCCACCGTCCCGATTGCGCGTGGACCCACATGCGGTGGTCACCAATGACTACACCAAGAACTGCTGCGACCAAATCAACGACCATACGGCAATCGTGACCAAATTGATGCACCAGGCCGCCAAAACTTGCATGCGCCACGATGTTTTCTTGGGGAATTTTGTCGATAGTAACATCAACCTGTACATTGAATAGAGATTAAGCAGCGGCGGAAAAACGAACGAACCGAAGACCGCTGCCAGCAGCGCACGCCGGATATCGGATCGTAATTCGGGATCGGTGGCGGAATCGACTGCAGCCGTGATCGATCCTGCTACAGGTGGTACGACCCGGCCCGGGGCAACTAAGACTGGTCGGTATGGGTTGCCATCGTTTGGCGGAATGGGCAGCGTCGATTCGTCGATGGTAACTGGTGCCGGTGCGGCATCGACCTGTTGCGGCGGCGTATCTTCGACCACAAATTCGGGCGGACTGTTGCACCGCCAGCACAAATCAAAGGTTGCTTCATTCTCTTCGCCGCACTTGCCGCAGATCCAAGTCGCCGTCTCCGCAGCCCGTTGCTCGTCCTGTTCCAAAATCAGCTTGGCCCGCGACAAATCCTCACTGGCAACTTCGATGCGAACCAAGCGACTGGCCGGGGCGCCACCCATTCCGAATGCAGCGGCTGCGTCCGTTCCGGTGACGATGGCGCGTATGCCGGCGGCGGCCAATCGATTCTGAATGGCGTATGCTTGAAACCCATCGGCATAGGCTTGCAGTTCGCTCAATCCACGGTCACTCATCTGCGATTACCAAACCCCCGCTGCCGTTAACTGTTCGGTTGCCTTGCCCGCCCAATTCTTGTTGGCCGCGGGTGAGGCTGGGCTGGGATGCAAAATCCGTGACAACTTGGCTTGGCAACACCCGCCTTCGAGTGCCCGTCTTAGACACCCTTCCGCATACACGCCCACTCCGACGACATGTTCAGGTTGCAATGCATTCAACACAGTCCGCAAATGCCGATCACAGGCTGCATCCAAAGCCTGTCGTTCGCTTGGGGTCAACTTATCGGGCGTGCGGTTGCGGGCAGATTCTTCCATGAATACGAGCGGGCAATAGTTAGTCACAAAGTGATCCGAAAAGAACTGCTTTGCCGTTCCATGGCGGTCTTGAAATAGTCCCCACAGTCGCCGCCCACTGACTTCGCTCCGCGTACACGCAAAGCCATTGATCGGTCGTTTTGGATGTTCGCCTGGGGGACGATCGACAGTCTCGGTGATCCCCATCCAATCGCGAGTCGCCGCAATTTCTCCGAAAGGTACGCCGGTTTGTGCCATGCCCCACGGTCCGGGATTCATACCCATGAAAACCACCCGTGCGCCGTCGGGATTGGCTAGTGAAAGATAGGCCTGATGTGACTTCCAGGCGTAGCGAAGTGGATTGTAGACATGCGTTACCGGCGACCCGAACGTCAACTCATCAACTTCGTTACGCAATCGTCTTGCTGCTTTGATCAGCACTTTTCGAACATCTGTTGCGGTGGCTTTCATGAGACCTGCGGCGTGGATGGACTGGTGTCTGACGGGCTGGTGTCTGATGTGGTGGTGTGTCGATTTGAATCGGTAGCCATTTGTATTCGCGTCTCACGAGTCTGGTTCAAGATCATGATCTTTTGCCAGATCTTACGGCTCAGGCCTGTGGTCAGCTGTTCAACTTCACTAACCACCGCGACTGCCTCCGAATCGTCGAATCGCTGAACGTACAACGAAGCAATCTTCCCGATCAAAGAAAGCATTTCGCTGCAATAGTCTAAGTAGCGATTTAGTTCCCTTGCCGACATTCGTTCAGTGGGGGAATTCTGCGTTCCCGTCCATTCACGCAAAACACGTTCGGGATCTTTCGTTAGCTGGTGCATGTCAACAACATGTGCAAGCGACCGCAACTCGTGCACCGCCGCAACTGCACGGCGACGTTTGATGCGAGTCTCCAGGCTGATCAGAAACCAAATCGCGATCGCAAAAAAAACAATATCATTCAAGCCGGATTCGATCGCCTGAACCAATCCAAAAAAGCCGATGCTTTCTGAATCTGACGATTGCAATCCGTAGATGACAAAGGTAAAGAATGACACGACGAGAACGACAGCCGTGGTGTATCCGGCGACGCGAATTGACCGGATCGGATTGCCAATCCATTCCGAACGCTCGGATGCTTGTTCCGCAACTTCCAACAAGTCTCCGCACAATGAAGACAAACTAGAATCAGGGAATCGGTCGCTGATGCGTCGTTGCAAACGGGCAACGGTTTCAACGATTCGAGCCTCGTGCAGCACCAATTTGCTCTGCTGGTGATTCAAAACCTAGACTCCCAAATATTCCTCAATCGCATCATGAATCACTTCGGCTGATGCGTCCGATCCAGTCCATCGATTGAAACAACGCTGCAGCGTTCCGATTCTTCGATCGTAAGCGGAGATCACTCGATACCCAAGGTCAGCGATGGCTGCAATTTCTGGGTGACCACCTGACAAATCGACTACTAAAGTTGACCCGTCATTCTCGGGCCACTCTTCTTCCTCCAAAGCTACCGGCCCATTTTCTCCATCGGTCAGGGCGATCAATTTCGCCCTTCTGATCGCCTCAGCGTCACCGGGAATTTCAGACTGTGCCGGAAACCGATCGACGTTGACCAGCATGTCGTCCAGCACATGGCCAAACCAAATCCCCGGCGGCTGTTCGGCCGTCTCCCCAAGAAAGTTTCGGATCTGATCGTCTAACCACTGGCGTTGTTCCGTCACACCGATAAAAGAATCCGTTTGATCGGTCGGCGTATGACGGCGATACAGACAATCGACAGAAACGACATTTGAATCAACCTTTGCTTGATACCATGCGGTTGCGGCGGCCTCTAACGATGAATCGATCAACACCCCAGCGATCCCGGTCACAGTAAATCCATCTAGCGCGATTGCAACGTGCTCGGGCAAAACATCGAACGACAGCACACGCCAATCCAAGTCTATCGACCGGAGGGCCCGTTCGACAGCGAATTGAGACGGATTGCCCGCGATCGGGTGGGCAATCACAACGATGATCGATTCCGTAGCAGCATCCATGATAGAGAGCGACAAGTTTTCCAATAGTTGGTAAGGTTCAGTCTATATGTTTGATAGCGAATTGTACCAATGAATGACCAACGACAGTTCACGCCAACGATAGGTCCTCTAAAACTCGTCCTGATTGGACTCGTAACGGTTGCGATCGTGTGGTACGTGATTCGTTCTGCCGTGCCTCCACGAAATGACTCTGGGTATAACGAGAGTGAACTGCTTCCCGTCGGCTGCATCTATGGAATATTGGCGGCCGGTTGCTGGTTAACATCGGCTGCGGATCATCGGTATGGCCGACTCGTCTTGCGGGCGATGATTGTCATTGGCGCTAGCTCTTTATTGGGCTTGGTCCGAGAGCATCGACCGTGGTTCCAAACAGCGGCAGATCTGGCTGGAATTGCAATCGTTCAATGCGTGTTCTTCGCTTGGATTCAGGTACCGCGTTGGAGAGGATCATGGAAAGCGACTACTGATCGGCAACAAATGAGCGAAGACCAGTTCGCGATTGCCGACATTGCAATCGCGACGACAGTGATTGCGATACTATTCTCATTTGCCATTCGCTATTCACCGGAAATTCGGCCCGTTGCCTACTGGCTTGTTTTGGCTGCGGTATGGATCGGTGGATCAGCCACGACGACCTGTATCGCGAAGGGAATGACATCCAAAGAAACTTGGCGGACGTTGGTCCTCTTCGCTGCCGCAATTTCTCTGGCCTTCATTGGAACCTACTCAGTTGCGGCAATCGATTCGATCATCGATGAAGGCCAAATTTCGGAAGTCGGCATCAGAAATCTTGCTGCTTTCTACGGCCGAATTGTCTTCGGTTATCTGCTGACGTTCGCGTTTTTTGCCAGTCTGACGCGAATCTCCCCACAATAGCAGCCGATTGTGGATTCACATTGTTTCACACCAAAATCTGCTTTCAGCCGATCAGGTAGTCGATCGCGCCATCAGCCAGATCGGACGACGTGGCTATCATTTACTGCTTGACAACTTCGAGCACTTCGCCATGTGGTGTGTTGTCGGTCGCGATGAGAGCCGGCAGGTTGATGTCACCGTTGAACGGCGTTGGCGCTCTGGCTGGCCCGGCCGGTGTGGCAGTCGCAGGCGTTGTCTGGGTTGCTGGCGAAGTGGCTGCTGAAGTTTCGCGTCATTCCGTGGGACAGTCGAACCGTCGTTACAATCGTCAATAGTGCTAACAGCCTCATGTTGCTAACACGGCCCGTCGAAGGAAACCGTAAGTGAGAAAGCGGTGCTGAGCATCGGTTTCACGAACTCGTGTTTCATGGATGTACCGATGCGTATACTGATTGTCTGCTTGCTGGCCGTTACCTACATGTCCACTGCGCGGGCACACCATCCCGATCGTGAATCGCAGCCTGTTCACCAACGAGTCGAACTGATTGGCCCAATCGGTAATCGCTTACCGATGTCCTATCGCCGTCGCTACAACCGGCCGACGAATTTGGGGGGCAGAATCGCCTACTACATTGCTCCGAGCAGCCAAGAGGCGATGCGCTGGCACATCGCCAGTCACCAAGGCCAATACAAACGTGACTCACCACGTATGGTGGCCCACTACTTCTATCCCAAACCGTGGGAAGCAATCCGAGTGGGTGCCCGACCACGCCGACAAACGACGGTGCTGGAGCCAGAAAGCGACGTTGAATCGATGTCCGACGAGCCGGCGGAATTTGAACTCGAAGATCCGGATAATGAGGTCGAATTGCTGGACCTGGAAGACTTGGGTGGTGATTTGCCGAGTCCCGACAACGCTCGGCCATAGTCACCCCCGCCGCGCGTCCGCATTGCTAGCGGGAGTCACAAACTTGGCTCTCCGACTTTTTTCTCAGAACCGTCAAAGTTTGCCTGACCGGTATCCGATAACTTGTTTTGGGCGAGGTTTCCCCGGCAGACAAGGAGTCTGCCAGGTGGAACTTTGTGTGGGGGGCTTCCACACTTGTCCCGCACGGTTTCATGTCAGCATCGCATCATGCGATCGATAGTCTGGCACGTTTCACGGCGGCAGAAAGAACGGAAGTCCAGAGCATGAACCGCTCTCTATTTCAAATTACCGCATACCTGCAACTCGCGTTGGCCGTTGTTATGTCAACGGGATGTACTGGTACGCCAACGCAACCGTTACTTTCTGAACGAGTCGCCTGATCTGCAGTATTACCTCAATACCGCTACTCGCATCGAGTATCCCGACGTCGATGTCGAAACTTTAGCGGAAACCACCGATTCGCTTCCTCCGCTGACGATCGGCAACCACGATTATCAATTCTGGAATCTGACGCTGGAAGAATGTGTCTCGATGGCGCTGGACAACGCAAGAGTTCTTTGTCACAACCAGCGGCAACTCAGAATTTCGTCAGAACATCGCAGCTCAATTTACCAGTGCTAGTGCGGAACAATTGGGCAGCATCTACGACGTTGCGATCCGGCAATCAACCACACAATCGATACCCGCTGACCGTTGATGGCAACGGCAATCGAACATTGCCACGGGGCGTACTACGAGCAAACCAAATTGGCGGTGTCGAAGACGCGTTGGCTGAATTTGACGCCCAGGCAACGGCGTTTGTCGATTACAGCACTACCGATCGACCTCAAAACACCACCGTGCCCGTTGCGACGCAAACCAAGTATTGTCAACCAACAGTCGGCGATCAGTAAACGCTGGGCGACCGGCGGTATTGGGACCATGCGACAACAGATCATCTACAACAAAAGCGATACTCCGCCCGCCGAACCTATCGCTGCACTGCAAAGTGACTGGACTGCACTGGTCGAAGCCGAAGTTCAGCATCCATTGATGCGAAATCGCGGGACGCTGATCAATCGAATTCCAGTTGTGCTTGCCAGTCTAAATGAAGACATTTCGATCGCCGACTTTGAGATTCAAGTTCGAAATCTAGTTCGTGACGTCGAAGTTGCCTACTGGAATCTGTATGTCGCCTATCGTGGCGTTTCGACCGCCATCATCGGCCGCAACAGTGCTATCGCAACACAACGGTTCGCCGAACTGCAACTTGAAAATGGCGCCGGAACGGTGACGGAAGTCGCCCAGGCCAAAGAACAATACTTTAACTTCCGCGCACGACTCGAATCGGCATTGGCGGGATCAAACGTATTGGGTGACGAGCGACTAGGGCGTCTATGGAACCGAACGCGCTCTTCGCGAACTGATGGGCCTAGCTGCGACCGACGGAAGATTGATCCGACCGATCGACGAACCAAGCCTGGCTCGAATGAACTTCGATTGGTGTGAAAGCATCGCTCAGATGCTGTACCTCAGTCCGGAACTGCGGCGTGGCCGGTTCGTCATCAAACAGCGTGAGCTGGAACAAATTTCGGCAAAGAACCAACTGCTGCCGGAAGTCAATCTGTCGCTGCTGTACCGTTGGGTTGGTGTTGGCGACACGTTGGGACCTCCGAGCGGCAGCAACTACCGTTTCCCGGACTCGGAAGTAGTGCACTGGATGAACTAACGAGCGGAAACTATCAAGAAGGTTCGGTCCGTCTTGAGATCACACCGCCAGCCATTGGTGGACGACGTGAACGAGCACGAATTCGTGGATCGCAACTACGACTCCAGCAACACCGCGCCTTTCTGGAGGAGGCGGAACGATTTTGGTCAGCCAGCTTAGTGATGCAGTCGCTAAGACAACGACACACTATCAGCTTGTGCAAACTCACGCACAACGTTGGCAAAACGCCGAGCTCGAAGTTGAAGCTCGACTTGGCCGAATTTAAAGGTGGCCGCAGCCCGGTCAATGTTGTGCTGCAAAGTCAACAACGTCGCGCCAATGCTCAAATCGACTACTACCGAGCATTGGGCGAATACAACAAGTCGATCAACTACGTTGATTATTTGAAAGGTACGATGTTGGCGAACAGCAACATCACGCTGGCCGAAGGACCTTGGAACAAGAAGGCATATTGGGATGCCCTGGAGCGGGCACGCGAACGTAGTGCGGGCAAGAAAGGCCAGTATGGTGTCAGCCGACCCGGCGTTGTTCGCCGCGGACCAGTGTGTGACGCAGAATCGGTCGCCGCGGGAGCAGCATGCACCGTCGATCCCAGCACTCAGCCGCTTTCGCCCGATGGAATCATCATGCAAGGCCCTGCCAGCGACGCGATCATGTACGAATCCGAGCTAAACAATCAACCATTGGACATGGGCGACATTCCCCTTGGCGACATGGGGAGCCCATCAGAAATGTTCGCTCCGCCGTCAAATATGGAATTTCAACCGGCACCTCGGTCACAGACGCCGGGCGTTGTTCCCAACGGTAACGTGCCTGCAACCCCCAACCTGATTCCGACTCCGGAACCCGACCCGGTTCTCAACGGTCCGCTACACAACACGAAGCCAACAAGCTTCAACGAGCGAACGAGCTACGAAACGGAGATCGGCGATAACGGGAATCCTGAACCTGTGTCACGAAAGGCACTGCCGATTCCTTGACCTAAACAATTCATTTGCATATCCGTAGGGCGGAGGCACTACAGGGGCTGCCCAGCTAACGCGTCGGGAACGACAGCCCCTGTTAAACGAACAGCTCGAGAATTGCTTCGAAAGAAGCATCTCGGGCTTTTCGTCGTTATCAACTATCTCTACTACGCCTTGCCTTCCAACATCGCTTGTTGTGCCAACAGTTTGCGTTGGAACCGGCCTTGCACAACATCCACGACAATCAGCACTGCAAGCACGAAGTAGAACGTACTCTTGGCCATCGGCAAAACATGATGTCCAAAGAACTGCAAGTTGGCCAAATGACCCCCTTCGCTGACCAGCATCACGCCGACAATGAACAGGATGAATAAGCCCAGGACTTCGTACATCCGATTCTTCTTGAGAAACTCTGCGACGTGATCGGCCATGATCATCATCATCAGACCACTGATGATGATTGCGGTCGCCATGATCGGAATGCTCTTGGTCAAGGCCATCGCACTTAGGATTGAGTCGAACGAGAAGACAAGATTCATGATCACGATCATGGTCACGACTTTGCCGACCGAACTCCGCTTTTCACCGCCGGCCGGATGATCGAAGTCGTGAATCGCCAGCAAATGATAAATCTCTTTGAGCGCCGTCCACAGAATAAAGGCTCCGCCGCCCAACACAATCAAACTGTGTCCGGAAATCTCTGCCGAAACAAAGTGGCTGCTAATCGCATAAAAAGGTTCCTGAAGCATTTGGATCAGGTTGATGACAACAAAAAGCAGGCCGATACGAAAGGCGATCGCCAGGCCGATTCCGAGACGGCGAACCATTGATTGCTTATCATCAGGAACACGCTTGCTCTCGATCGAGATATACAGCAGGTTGTCGAAACCGAGCACCGCTTGCAACAGCACCAACATCCCTAGCGTGAAAACGCCCTGAATCGAAAAGAGAGTCTCGGCGGGCCCTTCAGCGAGTGCCGCAGTTTCCACCGCCGCCGCATCAGCAAGCAGAGCGGGTAGCAGCGAGATCGTTGAAGAATCCAATAGCTCCAGCATTGATTCACCCTCGGGGTTCGGCCTTTGTGGTTCAGATTCAAATGTGCGAAGATTATGATGTTCGCTTCCACGCACGAACACCACAGCAACCACTCCAATGATCCGAGGCAAATATGCGACGTTTTTTTCTTGCTCTGACAACCCTGTTCGCGTTTTGCGCGGTGGCCCAAGCCGACGATGCGAAGCAGTACTACGAAGTCCGCAGCTACGTACTGGGGGAATCTGGTGATCCGGAGGCGATCGATGACTACTTACAGAAAGCGCTGCTACCGGCATTGAAGCGACAAGATGTTGGGCCTGTAGGTGTTTTTTCCAACGCGGAAAGCGACAGTTCAAGGAATCCACGCGTCATCGTCGTCGTGATTCCACACTCAAACATCGATGCAATCACGAAAGTCAACGCCAACATCGAAGCCGATGCCGAATACCAAAGTGATGCCAAGGTCTACCTGGATCGCGGCCCGAAAGATTCTCCCTACCAACGCATTCAAAGCGAGTTGCTGGTCGCCATGAAATGCTGGCCTGAACTGAAAGTTCCAGACGAATCGCTTAGCAATCCGGAGCGTGTTTTTGAACTGCGAGTTTATGAAAGCGCCAATGAGCGAATCGGTCACCTGAAGGTCGAGATGTTTAATGAGGGGGAAGTGCCGATCTTCTTGGACTGTGACATTACCCCGATCTTTATCGGACAAGCGGTGGTCGGCCAATACACACCTAACCTTACCTACTTGACGATGTATGGCAGCGATGAGGCGCGCAAGGCGAGCTGGCGACAATTCCTACAACACCCCGACTGGAAAGTTCTCAGCGGCGTCGAAAAATACAAAGGGACCGTTAGCAAGATTCACAAGTATGTCTTGTCACCCAAATCGTTCTCGCAGATGTAGAACGAATGGTGGCCGGGGCCGCCGGGAAGCCTAGCGTGCTAAGCTTCCCCAACCGGTACACTCGGCGTCGCCCTCGATTGAAGAGTCTCGATTTTCAAGCATCCGAGACTGTCCCACAGCGGGTCATCACGCTACGATTTGCAACATGACTCCAATGATGCGGCAATACCATGAAGCGAAGGCAGCCTGCGGCGACGCATTGCTGTTCTTTCGCATGGGCGACTTCTACGAACTGTTCTTTGACGATGCCAAGCAGGCGGCAGAAGTGCTCGGTCTAACGCTGACCAGTCGCGACAAGGATAGCGAAAACCCAACGGCGATGGCCGGATTTCCCCATCATCAGCTAGACGCATATCTGCAAAAGCTGATTCGGGCCGGTTTTCGGGCAGCCGTCTGTGAGCAGATGGAGGATCCCAAGCAAGCCAAAGGAATTGTCAGACGTGAGATCACCAGGGTTGTCAGCGCCGGAACCTTGACCGACGAAGGATTGCTCGATCCACGCGAGGCGAACTATGTCGCGGCCGTTTGCATTCAACACGCAAAGTCGCCGAAGGACGCATCTGAACCGCTCGTCGGCATTGCCTGGGCCGAACTCTCCAGCGGCCGATTCGAAGCCGGCACGTTCCCCAAATCCCGTATCGAAGACGAACTAGAACGAATTGGACCGGCCGAAGTCATTTACCGCGAGGATGACATTCGTTTCACACCCGACACGACCGCACCCTGGTGTTGGACCGCTCGGCCGGCCTGGAGCTTTGCCGAAGACACCGCCCGCGAATCGCTTTGCAAACAATTTTCGGTTCACAACTTGGAAGGCTTCGGTTTTGAATCAGAGGACGCACCGGCGGTTCGGGCTGCCGGTGGCGTGCTGACCTATTTGCAAGAAACTCAGCGCGGCAACTTGGATCATTTTCGAACGCTGACTTCGCATCGTCGCTCGGGGCTGCTGCAGATCGACGCCGCCACCCGACGTAGTCTCGAAATCACTCGCACATTGCGTAGCGGGTCTCGCGAAGGATCCCTACTAGGAGTCATCGATAACACCTGCACACCAATGGGCTCTCGCTTGCTCGCCGATTGGATCGCAGCTCCGTTGATTGATATCGAACTGATCAATCATCGGCTCGATGCAGTACAAGAGCTAGCGACCGATTCGCAACTACGCGGCGATGTTCGCAAGAAATTGAAACAAACCTTCGATCTGACACGTGTTCTGGGCAGAATCGCAACCGGTCGTACAGGCCCCCGGGATCTGCAACAGGTCGCCCGGACGCTTTCACATTTACCAAAGTTGAAGGCGCGACTGTCCGAACGGAAACCGGAACGATTGCAGTTCGTCGAAGCACACTTGCACCTATGTCCCGAACTGCGCTCGCAATTGGATGCGGCGTTGGCGGACGAGTGTCCGATCAGCCCCGCCGAAGGCAACTTCATCCGCCCCGGTTTTGACTCCGAATTGGACGACCTGCGCACCTTGGCACGTGGCGGCAAAGAGTGGATCGCGGCTTATCAAAAACGCCAGATGGATGAAACGGGCATCCCCAATCTGAAGGTGGGGTTCAACAAAGTGTTTGGTTACTACCTGGAAGTATCCAATTCGCACAAAGATAAGATTCCACCAGAATTCATCCGCAAACAGACGCTGAAGAATTGTGAACGCTACATCACTCCGGAGTTGAAAGAGTACGAAGAGAAGGTCTTAGCCGCCGATGACAAGGCATCGTCACGGGAACAGCTCTTGTTTCAAGAGCTGCGCGGACAGACGCACCGTCATCTTTCAATCCTGCAAGAAGTTGCAATCGCAATCGCGGAACTCGATTCGCTTGCTTCCTTGGCCGAATCGGCTGCAAGTCGCGGTTGGGTGCGCCCAACGCTGACCGACGATTCGGTATTGCACATTGACGCCGGTCGACATCCGGTCTTGGACGTGACACTTCCGCAAGGCGAATTCGTTCCGAACGACTGTGTGCAATCGCCAGAGGCGGGCATGATTCAATTGATCACCGGTCCGAACATGGCTGGCAAGAGCACTTACATCCGCCAAGTCGCGTTGATCACAGTCTTGGCTCAGGCCGGTTCGTTCGTACCAGCCGAAGCGGCTTCGATTGGAATCGCGGATCGGATTTTTGCTCGTGTCGGCGCCAGTGACGAACTAAGCCGCGGCCAGAGTACCTTTATGGTCGAGATGGTCGAAACGGCCCGGATTCTGAACACAGCGACGTCCCGAAGTTTAGTGATCTTGGATGAAATCGGCCGCGGTACCAGTACCTATGATGGCTTGTCTTTGGCCTGGGCGATTACCGAACACCTGCACGAGCAGATTGGCTGTCGAACCCTGTTTGCGACGCACTACCATGAATTGACGCAACTAGAAGAATCTTTGCCGCGTGTCGCCAACTGGAATGTGGCGGTAAAAGAGTGGAACGACGAAGTTGTGTTTTTGCACCGGATCGTTCGGGGCGGAGCTGACAAGAGCTATGGAATTCACGTCGCCCGCTTGGCTGGCATTCCACCGGAAGTCAACGAGCGTGCCAAGGACGTCTTGTCACAGTTGGAGGCCGACCATCGAGATGCCTTTGACCGGCCCACGATCCAGACACCTGGTTCGGGATCGCAGAGTGGTCAGTTCCAGATGACGCTCTTTGGATTCGCCGACCATCCGCTACTGGAGCGGCTGCAAAATCTGGACTTGAACACGATGACTCCAATTGACGCGCTGCAGTTCTTGCAGGATGCAAAGGAAAACCTTCGTCAGCCAGTGAAATAGGCGGGTGTCAAGACGGTCGGGCGGGGCCAACCCGCATCGGCGACGAAAACCCACCCGGCCAAATTAGTATAGAACAATCGTCTTGTGGCTCGCCAAGATCGGCAATCCGACCACGAAGACGAAGCGGCAAAGAGTTCTACGCTAGCGAGGAACGGCAAACTGGATCCGGTAATCGAAATCGAGGGCGTCAGCAAATGGTATGGCAACCTGCCAGCACTGGATGATGTTTCGTGCTCCATCGACGCCGGCGTCACAGGACTGCTAGGCCCCAACGGGTCCGGCAAGAGCACGCTGATCAAATCGCTGCTGGGATTGGTGCGGACCCAGCGGGGCAGTGGACAGACACTTGGATTGCCGTGGCCCAAACAGGTTCGCAAATTTCGGGACCTGGTCGGGTATCTGCCCGAGGACGACTGTTACGTCGCCGGACTAAGCGGCATTGAATCAGTCGCCTTCATGGCGCGCATGTCTGGTTTGCCCGGAACCGAGGCACTTCGACGCGCCCACGAGATTGCCGACTTTTGCGATATCGCTGAAGAGCGCTATCGGTCTGTCGAAACGTATTCGACCGGCATGCGACAAAAACTGAAATTCGCCGAGGCTCTGGTCCACGATCCCCCCCTGTTGATTCTGGATGAACCAACCACCGGACTGGACCCCGACCAGCGTGAATCGATGCTGAGTCGGATACGTACGTTGGCCAGAGTTCACAACAAGTCGATCATCTTGTCGACTCATATTTTGCCCGACGTGCAAGCAGTCTGCGACAACGTCATCATGTTGGTGCGCGGTCAGGTTCGAATCGTTGACACACTAGAGAACCTGAGCCGACCAGCTGAACCGACATTGCACGTCAGTGTGTATGGCGACTCAAATTTGTTTGCAGATCGATTGCAAAAGGATGGCCTGACGGTTTCGATCGACTCCGATGGCGCGTTGCGAATCGGACACGTGAAAGATGTAGCGCGGGTTTGGAGAATCGCAGCCGAAACAGATACTGCGATTCGTCGGCTTGCTCCGGCATTGAATTCGCTAGACAAAATCTTCTTTGAGGCAACGGTAAGGGGTAATCCGAATGCCGGTGCATGATCTGGGCTATCGATCGTGGGAGGGAAAGCGAACACCGCGATTGCTGCGAACCTTTTCAGTTGCCCGCAGCGGCGTGTCGCTGGTATGGCAACGCCGCTGGTTGCGTTTGATGCTGATTCTGGCCTGGATACCGATCGTATTTCCCGCGTTGGGAATTTTTGCTTTCGAGTATTCGGCAACGGAACCCGACATGCGAGAGGTCACGCACGATCTATTACGCGGACCGCTGGGCCGACCAGATCTGGCGTTTATGGCCTCACAGGATACCGACAACGTGCGACACGAAGTTTGGTCAACCTTTATTTTGACCTTTTTTCGCTATCCACAGCTAACCGCAATGGTGCTGTTGGTCGGATTGATTGCGCCAATGATGGTCTCGTATGACCTTCGCAGCAAAGCGTATTTGCTTTACTTTTCTCGGCCTTTGACGACTTGGGAATACGTCTTCGGGAAATCATCGGTGGTTTGGTTCTACCTGTTCATGATCGTTACGTTACCAGCACTCGTCTTGTACGTCATGGGTGTGCTGTTGTCACCGGAGCTGTCCGTCGTCGGTCAAACTTGGGATATTGTGCCACGAATTCTGGCGGCATCGGTGGTTCTGATCGTACCGACCACCGCACTGGCGACTTGCTATTCCGCATGCACGAGCGAAAGTCGTTACGCCATGTTCGGTTGGTTCGCAACTTGGACGATGGGATTTGTGGCTTACCAAATCCTTACCTACGCTCCGTTTCGTGGCCAGGTCACCGAGAACCGGCTTGGACGTCCACAATGGGATGAGCTCAGAGATCAGATTGACTTTGATCGCTGGCTTCTCGTGTCTCCCTACCACACACTGGGCAAGGTGCAAAGTTGGATCTTTGATTTAGACACGACCGAGGGAAGCATTGCTCCAGCAGTGACGTTGTTGGTGGTAATCACTGTGGTTGGTTTTTGGGTGACCCACCAGCGAATTCGCGCAAGGCTGACCGTCTAAACGATGCTCAAACTAGAACACGTTTCGAAGTTGTATGGCAGCGTGATCGGGTCGAATGATCTGACGCTCGATCTGCAGGGTGGCGTCTACGGACTGGTTGGCCCAAATGGCGCAGGCAAGACGACGCTGATCAACTTGTTAACCGGACAATTGCAACCAACCATTGGACGCGTCACGGTGTTCGGCGTAAATCCATGGAACCGGCGCAGCGTTTTACGGCGGATCGGACTCTGCCCGGCAACCGATGTGTTGTACCCGAACGTGTCGGCGTTGGAATGGGTTCAGTACCAGGTTCGCCTGCATGGCTTCACTCGCGCCGATAGCCGCCGTTTTGCGTTGGAGAGTCTGGAATTGGTCGGCATGACTGACAACATGAACCGCCAAATGGGAACCTACTCGCTGGGCATGCGTCAGCGAACGAAGATCGCGCAAGCGATTGCTCATCAGCCCGATCTGTTGATCCTGGACGAACCGTACAACGGTCTTGATCCGGTCGGACGTTACCAAATGACAGAATTGCTGAAGGACTGGGCCGCATCTGGCAAGAACATGTTGTTTGCCAGTCACGTTCTGCATGAAATTGAGGCCATCACGTCTTCCTTCTTGTTGATCTACAACGGCCGTTTACTTGCCTCGGGCGAAGCTACCGAGATCGAAAGCATTTTGGCCGACACACCACAGGAGGTTGAAATTCGTGGGGTCGATGCGGCCAAGTTGATTCACCGCTTGGCCGAAGAGCCCTGGGTCAGCGGTTTGAAAACGCAGGACGATCGAACGCGGCTGACCGTTTCCGTGCGAGACCCCGAGACTGCTTTACGAAAAACTGGCAAAGTGGATTCGCGAGGACGACCTGAGCATTGATCGTTTGCACAGCGCGGATGGTGACCTAACGGCAATATTCGATACGTTGTTGCATCATCATCGAGGACAGTCGCAATGAATCCGTTGCTTGTTATCGATGTCGTCCGATTCGAATTGAAGCGATCAATGACGGTCGGGCGCACCGCCATGTGGTTTCTATTGGTTGGTTTTCCGATCGTCTTGTTCGCGATATTGCGACAGATTGTGCCTCCAGAAGAGATCGAAACGATGCACCAAATTTCGATCGCTGATCAGGCCGAACAATGGGGCGTCGTGCTGTACTTCCTTGTACCGGAGGTGATCTGCTTACTTGGTCTGTTGTTGTGGGCGACACCAGCGATCAGCACGGAAATCGAAGGCCAAACGTGGATCTACTTGGCGATACGGCGGAGCGGTCGAACTTGGGTACCACTGGGCAAGTACCTGACCAGCGTTGTCTGGACCTTCTCGGCGGCATTCGTCTCGTGTACTGGTTGTGTGCTGCTGATGGGACCGATGGGAAGCCTGAGACTATGGGTAGTGATGAACGTTCTTTCATTGCTTTCCTGCATCGCCCATGCGGCGCTGTACCTGCTGATCGGTCTGATCTTCTATCGACGCACGATGGTCTCGGCTGTTGCCTACACCTTGACGATCGAATATGGTCTTTCATTCGTACCGGCGTTGGCAAACAAGCTGACCATCAACTACCGACTGCGCGGTTTGTTGGCCGAGTGGATGGACTGGGAAGTCGCCCGCACCATTGCCGAAAACGTCATGGGTCGCGAACCGCCCGGCACCCATTTGCTCGTGCTAGCGGCAATGACGATGACGCTGCTGGGCGTAGCCTTGTATCGCATGGGGCACTACGGAGTTCCCGACACAACAAGAAGGATAGTGGTTGGCAACGAAATCGTTTTCAGTCCCCACCTTCAAATCCAGTCCCACAATCCAAATCAACCCAGGATTCAATCTGATGACCGATCTAGTCTTGTACGAAGTCCGCGATGATGTCGCTGTTGTCACTTTAAACAATCCGCCGGTCAATGCACTCAGTCCGGGAGTGCCGAAAGGAATTGTCGATCGGGTGAATGAGGCAAACGCCAACGATGCGGTCAAGGCAATCGTTTTGGTGGGCGGCGGTCGAACCTTCTGCGCCGGTGCCGATATCAAAGAGTTTGGCGGTCTGGCGGATGGTTCCAAGCAGAATGAGTTCTCTTTGTTGACGACGATCGACATCCTCGAAGATTCACCGAAGCCCGTCGTCGCCGCGATCCATGGCACCGCGTAGGTGGAGGCCTGGAAGTCGCGATGGGCTGTCATTACCGCATCATGCTCGAATCGGCTCAGGTCGGGCTGCCAGAGGTAAAGATTGGCTTGATCCCCGGAGCCATGGGTACGCAAAGGCTACCGCGATTGTGTGGGCTTGCCCGCGCGGCCGAAATGTGTGCAACCGGACGAATGGTCAAAGCAGCAGAAGCTTTGAAAATCGGAGTGGTTGACAAAGTCGTTGACGCCGATCTGATTGACGGGGCAATCGAATACGCGAAGGACCTGATCGCCGCCGGAGAATCGCCCCGCAAGACAAGCGAAATCTCCGACCGACTTGGCGACCCAGCTGAGAATGCCGCCGCGATCGAGGAACTCGAAAAACAGATCGTCAAATTCACTCGAGGTCAAATCGCGCCGGGCAAAGCAATCGAAGCGGTGAAACTGGCTGAATCGATGTCGTTCCGAGACGCCGTGGAAAAAGAACGAGAGTTCTTTTCGATGTTGTTGAAGTCGTTCCAGTCACGCGGATTGATCCATACTTTCTTTGGCGAACGAGCGGTTGCCAAAGTGCCCGGCATCACCAAGGAAACGCCGCGAATCAAAATTGCAAAGGCGGCCGTGATTGGTGCGGGGACGATGGGGGGCGGGATCGCCATGAACTACGCAAACGCCGGCATACCCGTTGTGCTAAAAGAGGTCGATCAAGAACAACTGGACAAAGGCGTTGCCAAGATTCGCAAAAACTATGAAGTCACGCGTCGCGAAAGGGAAGCTATCGGAAGCCAAAGCTGAACAGCGTATGTCGTTAATCACTCCCACGATCGACAACAGCGAACTGGCCGATGCCGACATCATCGTCGAAGCGGTCTTCGAAGGGATGGAGCTGAAGAAGAAGATCTTTGCCGAACTCGATTCAATCGCCAAACCAGGCGCGATTCTAGCCTCAAACACATCAACGCTGGACATCGATGAAATCGCGTCGGTTACCAAACGGCCAGAGAACGTGATTGGACACCATTTCTTTAGTCCCGCGAATGTGATGCGATTGCTGGAGATTGTGCGCGGCAAAGAAACGAGTGACGAGGTGATCGCTACGTCGATGGATCTGGCAAAACAGCTGAAGAAAGTTGGCGTGTTGGTTGGCAACTGTTTCGGATTTGTTGGCAACCGAATGTTTGGCCCCTACTTGCGCGAAGCTCAGTTCCTGGTCGAAGAGGGTGCATCGATCGAACAAGTTGACAATGCGATGTATGAGTTTGGGATGGCGATGGGGCCGATGGCCGTCAATGATCTGGCGGGTATCGATGTTGGCTGGAGAATCCGACAGGAAACGAAGCACTCTCGTCCGAAAGGAATGCGAGAACTGTTGGTCGCCGACAAGCTGTACGAAATGGGACGCTACGGACAAAAGACTGGCGCCGGCTGGTACACGTATGAAGGCCGTAAAGCGACTTTGGATCCAAGCATCCAAGAGCTGATCGAACAGACCGCGACCGCCGCCGGTATTGAGCGTCGCGAAATTGGCGATCAAGAAATCATCGAAAGAACGGTTTATGCGTTGGTCAACGAAGGCGCCAGAATTCTGCAAGAAGGGATTGCATTGCGTTCGATCGACATCGACATCATCTACGTTTACGGATACGGGTTCCCCGCGTTCCGAGGCGGACCCATGATGCACGCCGACACGGTCGGTTTAAAGAAAGTCTATGATCGCGTTTGCGAATTTCACGAGTCGCAAGGGTTTTGGTGGGAGCCAGCACCGCTTTTGAAAGAGCTGGCCGAAACCGGCGGTACCTTCGCCGACTATCATTTGCAGTCGGCTTAAAGCCAGCTTGAAGGTTCGCTCTCGCCTTTTGATTAGCTTGGCAGGGCTGTTCGCTTGTCGGCCCAGCGGCGAAGGACATACATGCGGGCGTACTCAGTCCACGAAAAAGTCTTGCATTAGCTCTTTGCTTGAATCGACGGCATAGCGATCGAAGTCTGTCGTGCCATGTTCACGGAGCAGATCTTCGTCGATGAAGAAGTTGCCATTACAGTCGCGGCTGGGTCGAGTCAAAATGATGTGAGCGGCATCCGACATAATCTCCGGCGTTCGCGAGCACTTGACGATTTCGTCGCCGCCCAACAGGTTTTGCACGGCTGCGGTTGCAATCGCTGTTCGTGGCCACAACGCATTGCACCCCAATCCGTCCTTGGCGAATTCGGCAGCCATACCTAAGACGCACATGCTCATTCCATATTTGGCCATCGTGTACGCGACATGCGAGCCAAACCATTTCGGCTGCATGCTTAACGGTGGCGAAAGGTTCAAGAATATGTGGATTGTCTGATTTCAACAGCCATGGCAAACACTTTTGGGAAACCAGATAGGTACCGCGAGTGTTGATTTGGTGCATCAAATCGTATCGTTTCATCGGCGTTTGTAGCGTACCAGTCAGCGAAATTGCGCTGGCATTATTGATACAGATATCGATCCCACCAAACGTTTCCACGGTTTGGGCGACCGCGGATTCAACCTGATCTTCGAATCGAATGTCGGTTGCAATCGCCAGCCCTTTACCGCCAGCGGCTTCGATTTCTTCAACTGCGGTAAAAATAGTTCCCGGCAATTTCGGATGTGGCTCGGTCGTCTTCGCCAGCACAGCGATATTTGCACCGTCTTGGGCCGCTCGTTTTGCGATCGCTAACCCGATCCCGCGACTAGCCCCGGTGATCAATAAGGTTTTGCCTTTAAGTGACATCAATGACTCGCTGATGGATTTTGAATTGTGATCAAAGAATTCGTAGACGACTCACCAAGCTAAATACTGGCCGATTCAATCGCTCGCACGCCCGTTTCACCCATGGCAATGACTCGCTGGTTCAACCCTTCGAAGCGAGGATCGTTCGTCTGCGCCACGTACGTATCGAGCATAGATTTGCTGGACGATGACCGCCAATTTGTACAGTCCGTAACAGTAGTAAAACAGGATATCTTCCGTATCAACACCTGTCTTAGCTGAGTATAGATCTGCGACTTCTTGACGGGTCAGGCTGCCGTCCAAGCAGGTTGGCCCGAACGCGGCCATCTTCAACGAGGGATCATCATCGGGCTGAATCCAATAAGCAAGCGTCGTCCCTAGATCCATCAATGGATCTCCGATCGTCGCCATTTCCCAATCCAGAACGGCGATCACTCGGGTCAGGTCGTTTTCATCCAACATCAAGTTGTCATGCTTGAAATCATTATGAATCAATGACGGTTTTCCGTCGGCTGGCATGTTGGCCGAGAGCCACTGGCCCAGTCGGTCCATCGACTCGTATTCATCTGTTTTTGATTTCTGGTATCGCTTGAGCCAGCCTTCCACTTGGCGCTGGACATAGCCCTCTGGCGCCCCAAGTCGCCAAGGCCAGCCGCCTGATAGTCGACGCTGTGCAAATCGGCCATGCATCCAACCAGCGCTTCGCTGAGCCCCCGCACGGTTGCTGGATCAGAAACCAGCGAGTCGGGCGGCGTTGCCCGGATCACAACACCACGACGACGTTCCATCACATAGAACTCGTCTCCGATCACATCGGAATCTTGACAATACAAGAACGGACGGGGTGCGGGCGGAAAAACTTCGCATAGTTTCGATAGCACTCGATACTCACGACCCATATCGTGCGCCGACTTGACCTGATTTCCGAACGGAGGTCGGCGCAAGACGAGTTCCAAATCACCCTGCTTGAGCAGATACGTTAGGTTGGACCAACCGGACGGGAACTGTTCGATCGACAATTCCCCGCTCGCGGCGGGCAAATTTTCAAGCAGGTATTGCTGCAATCGATCAACATCTAATTCTTCGCCAGATCGAATCGACTTTGCCGAATCAATTTTGGAAGCAGCCATATATTTTCACCAAATTATCGATAGGTCCAGTCGGCTCGGTCAGTCATGTGTGGCACGGCATTGAATTGGTCCAGCGAAAATCGATCTCGCGAAAATGCATATCCAGTGATCGAACAATTCCAAACACGCCAGCCCAACCCAAGTGCAACGTCGTCAGGACACTTCAGTGCCCGATGAAGCGTGACGGCCAACGGTTCCGGCCGATGTGAAGGCGATCGCATTCTGACCCTTTCCGGTTAGCGAAATCATCTTATCAATTCCGGCATTGACGCGTGCACAAAACTCGTCCCACGACTCGATCCCATACAACGGACATTGACCGGTGACCCACAGGTTTGCCACGTCTTCGAATAGAATCGCAAAAGCGCGGCGTCGGTCCTGGTCTGACTCAGCCGCGCGAAACGCAGCGTAGCGATCGGCGACGCGAGGAAAGTGTTTTCCCAGATCACCGGCGTGGTCGGACACCAGTCGATCGACATGATGCTCGTCCAGTTCGGCGATTTCGATCATTGCCGCGGGATCTTTCTTCAGCTCGGGAATCGCCGTTTCAGCCGTTTGCCGGTGTCGCAATCGCGGCCCGACAAAGACTTTGTCAAATTTCAGCTGCTGCTGGTTCAGATAGTCGCCCAACAGGGAGGACTGCCGGAACCCGTGATCTGACAATTGATCATAGTCATCAGAAAACAGCGATGCCTGGGCATGGCGAACGAATTGAATACTGCTCATAGAAACAATGCCCAGGCGTTGAAAGTTGGGCTCGTCATTCTACCGCCTGTGCTTTGCGGTACAATCAGTCGCCACTGAACGCGGCGAAACACCACGGCCAGCCAAGCGAAACAGAATTGAAATACGGAAGCCAAGATGCGACTAAAAGATAAGACAATCGTTGTGACGGGTGGAGGCCACGGCATTGGCAAAGGTTTGTGCCAGCGGTTTGCGGTCGAAGGAGCAAAGGAGATCGTCGTCGTCGATATCGATATCGATGCGGCCAAGCAGGTTGCAGAATCGATCGGCGGTCATGCCGCTGCCTGTGATGTCGCCGACGAAAGCGCGGTCATTGCATTGATCGATGAAACCGAAACAAAGGTTGGTCCCATTGACCTGTTCTGTTTGAATGCTGGAATCGCTGGCGGAGCAGGGGATGACGTTTCCAACGAAGATTGGGATCGAATGATCAACATCAATTTCAAGTCGCACATCTATACAACTCGAGCGCTCGTGCCGCGAATGCTAAATCGGGGCGGCGGTTACCTGATGCATACGGCGTCGGCTGCCGGTCTACTCACGGAAATTTCATCGGCTCCATACGCAGTCACCAAGCATGCGGTGGTTGCCTTCGCCGAATGGCTGCGAATCGCGCATGGACCGAAAGGGCTCAAAGTGTCCTGCCTCTGTCCGCAGGGTGTGCAAACGCGGATGATCGAAGCGGACCATCCGTCGGCAATGATGTTGCGTGAAGGATCAATCTCGGTCGAAACGCTTGCCGAATGTGTTGTTGAAGGGATCGACAAGGAGACGTTCTTGATCCTTCCTCACCCGGAGGTGGGGAAGTACATCCAGAACAAGGCAAACAACTACGACGGCTGGATCGAGGCGTTACAGAAGATCCGCCAAAAAGTCTTGGGCTAGTCACTGGTTACCAGAGCAGATGTACCAGAGCACGGGTACCAGAGTAATCAAGAAGTTACTGACCGATTCCGATTTGGCCTTTGTTCGCGGGCTCGAGTATGGCTCCCCGGTCGGGCTCAGGACTGCTTCCTGTTTTCCGCTCTTTCGTCGGCAACTGTCGTCTGGACTTCTTCCTTTGACGCGTCACCGTTGGCTATTCTATTATCTGGCGACATTCGAAACCTCATGGATGATCGCAATCCGGCTTCGGCCACTAAAAACGAAACACCGAAGGTACAAGCATGTACAGCCAAATTATTCCCACAGCTCTGTTGTTGCTGACGCTCTGCAGCACCGGCACCGCCACAGCGAATGAACGGATCCGCAGATCGCCAGAACCATTGCGTGGTGGTGAACACGGAGTCGGAACGTTGATGCCAGCGGTAACGTTTGAAGATCTAGATGGGAACAATCACAGCTTAGCCGAACTAGCAACGAAGCATCGCGCGGTCGTGCTAGCGATGACCAGCACCTCCTGCCCGCTGAGCTTGAAATACTTTCCAACGTTAGTGTCTCTGTCCAAAGAATTCGCGGCCAAAGATGTTCACTTTGTCATCGTCAACTCGGTTGCGACAGACAAAGTGTCAGCCATGGAGGCAGCTCAAGAACGGCTAGGAAATAGTGCGACATACGTTTTCGACAAGAGCGGGAAATTTGCCAAAGCCGTCGGAGCCGAAACGACAACAGACGTCATCGTGATCGACACAAGTCGAACCGTCGTCTATCACGGGGCAATCGACGACCAGTATGGATTTGGCTACTCAAAGGAAACCCCCAAGAACCGTTACTTGACCGCAGCGCTCGAGCGCGGTTCTGGCGGGGCAAACCCCAGTGGTCGAAGCAACGGCTGCTCCGGGCTGTCAGTTGTCGCTCACAAAGACCAGCAATGCGGTTTCTGAGGTGACCTACCACGGTCGCGTATCGCGGTTGATGAATCGGCACTGTGTGAAATGTCATCGCGACGGCGGTGTCGGCCCATTTCCGCTGGATACCTTTGATAACGTCGTTGCGCACGCACCAATGATTCGAGAGGTGATTCAACGCGAGATCATGCCTCCCTGGTTCGCCGCCACCGACGATCATGCGGCGGTCAGCCCCTGGTCCAACGACGCCTCACTGACGCCCAAGGAGACGACTGATTTGTTGGCGTGGATCGAGGGAGAGCAGGTCGAAGGCGACAAAGCGGACGCACCCGATCCGCTATCGTTTCATGGCCGATGGAAGATTGGTACACCAGATGCGGTTTACGAGTTCCCGCGGCGATTCCGATTCGCGCGACTGGAGTCATGCCGTACAAGCACATGACCGTTGAAATTGACCTGGAGGAAGACAAGTGGGTGCAGGAGGTAGAAATCCTACCCAGCGACCTGTCTGTCGTGCACCATGTTCTGGTTTATGCAATCGCCCCTGGTGACCAGATTGAAAACCCAATCGACTATTGGGCGGTCTATGTTCCTGGTAACGGCGCCCACGCCTACCCGGAGGGATACGCGCGGCGACTGCGCAAGGGTTCCAAGCTTCATTTTCAGATGCACTATACGCCCAACGGTACCGCAACGAAGGACAAGACTCAGATCGGCTTTCGTTTCGCCGACCACCCGCCGAAATACGAAGTACACACGGCAAGTGTGATCAATGGCCGATTCGAGATTCCACCGCACGCCAAACGGCACAAGGTAGAGGCCGAGTTGCGAGTACCGGTCGATGCGAAGATCTTGGGATTTCTACCGCATCATCACCTACGTGGTGTCGCGGCAAGGTATGAACTGGTTAGCAAAGAGGGTGATGCGGAGCTCTTGCTGGACGTTCCCGCCTACGATTTCAACTGGCAACTATTTTACGAGTACGCCAAACCACGAATCTTCGCAAAGGGTTCTACCGTCCGGTACTCCGGATGGTACGACAACAGCGAAGACAATCCGGCGAACCCGAATCCGGATATCACGGTTCGGTGGGGTCAACAAACCGATGACGAGATGCATGTTGGCTACATCGAGTACGCTGAGCCGTTAAATGCCGAATGGAGTGGTAAACATACCGGACTCCGCGGAAAGTTGCTGAAAGACTTTGCGGACCTTGATATCGACGGCGATGGCGAACTGTCTCCCGACGAGATCATCAACCTGATCCCAGATTGGGCGCCGATCCAGATCAGTCCGATGCAGCTGAAAGGCTTTTTCGTGGTTTTAGATACCGACAAAAGCGGTGGATTGAACGAGCAAGAGTTTGAACGAATCCGTCGTCAGTTTTCCCGTCGCCAAGTGCCCGGTCGATAGGCCGATCCAAAGCTAGCGTAGCAAGGAGACTCGCGAACTTAATTCGGGCTCTATTTGGAATCGCCAACGCAACTTGTTTGACGCGACACTTGGCAATCACCTATGATCAGCAACCTCGGTGGTGTTGCTTTTCTGTCCAAATTCCGATTCTCGGAGCCCCGTCTGATGCTTGCTCGTCAAACTCTTTGCTTGGTTCTATTGGTTGGCTCGATCGGGGCGTTGAACGCAGCGGATCGGATTCGCATGGGTCCAAAAGTACTGCGTAGCGGTGACCATGGGGTCGGCGAACGGGCACCTGAAATCAGGTTTCGCGATCTTGAACGCGTCACGCATGACCTGGGTCTTTTGTCCGGAAGCCATCGGGCCGTCGTTGTTGCGATGACGAGCACGACATGCCCGCTAAGTAAAAAGTACTTCCCGACTTTGCTGAATTTGGCTGAAAAGTATTCGGACGAGGATGTGCACTTTGTGATCGTCAATGCGGTTCCGACGGACAAAGTTTCCGCGATGAAAAGGGCCCAAATACAACTCGGCGATTCAGCGACTTATGTGTTTGACAAACTCGGTGTGTTTACAAGGTCGATTGGTGCTCAGACGACCACCGATACTTTGCTAATCGATGGCAATGGCACGGTGGTGTACCACGGTGCCATTGATGACCAATATGGCTTTGGCTATTCCCTGGAAAGCGCCGCGTCACCATTTTTTGGCCGACGCAATCGAATCGCTGTTGGCGGGTGAAGACCCCAAAATCGAAGCAACGGAAGCCCCTGGATGTCAACTTGGTCTCGAAACTGCCGGCAAAGCTAACAGCGATCCTACTTATCACAATCGGATCTCGCGGTTGATGAACCGCCATTGCGTTAAGTGCCATCGCCAGGATGGGCCGGGACCTTTCTCGCTGGAGAGCTACGCGGATGTCGCTGCACACGCGCCAATGATCCATGACGTCGTTGCGCGGCAAACCATGCCACCCTGGTTTGCGGCGACCGATAACCACGCGGAAGTGAGTCCGTTTGCCAATGACGCATCGCTATCGCGCAAGGAAAAGAATGATCTGTTCAACTGGTTGGAAGCGCACAACTGGAAGGCGACATTGCGGACGTGCCGGAACCTCTTGAATTCAATGGTCGCTGGCAAATCGGCCAGCCTGACGTCGTTTACGAATTTCCCAGAGCCGTTCCGATCAAAGCAACCGGAGTGATGCCGTACAAGTACGTCACGATTGATACCGGAATCACGGAGGACAAGTGGGTCGAGGCAGTCGAAGTTTTGCCGGGCGAACTTTCGGTGGTCCATCATGTATTGGTGTTTGCGGTGTCGGCCGGGGAACGGTTCAGTAATGCAGTGGACTATTGGGCCGGTTACGTGCCGGGCAATGGTGCTCGCGTCTATACACCCTCCTATGCCCGTCGTCTGCCGAAAGATTCCAAACTGGTATTTCAAATGCATTACACGCCAAATGGCAGCGCCACAACGGACAAGACTCAGATCGGCCTGCGATTTGCCGATGCACCTCCTCAGCAAGAAGTCAAAACAGGCAGCATCCTTAGTCGCCGTTTCGCGATCCCGCCGCGGGCCCAGAATCACAAAGTACAGGCCAGCATGCGGGTTCCGTTCGATGCGACGATTCTGGGATTCTTACCACACCATCACCTGCGCGGCGTTGCCGGTCGGTATGAGTTGGTTAGCAAAGATGGGATTGAGACTCTTTTGGACATCCCAAATTACGATTTCAACTGGCAGCTGTTTTACCAATATGCCAGCCCTCGAATCTTCCCACGGGGTTCCACCATCCGATACACCGCGTGGTACGACAACAGTGCCGACAATCCAGCCAATCCAAATCCTAATACAACGGTTCGCTGGGGATCCCAAACCTCCGACGAAATGCACATCGGGTATATCGAGTTCGCTGTACCGCGGGGCACGCAGTAGGTTATCCCGCCCGACCAGGACCGATGATCCGTCGGGCCGGCGAGAGTCTGTTGGCTTTCGAAAACATCGAATCTTGCCAGTCTGATTTGGCTCTGTCTGATTTGGCTCTGTTCGGCAGAGCTGATGGTTCGTGTACAATTGGAGCCTACACAACGAAATAGCCGCAAGAGCCGACAAATATGGTCAACCCAAAACTCTTCAATCTGTCGATGTCTGAATCAGCGTTACCGCTGCTCGATTCCGTCAAGAAACACGTTGCCGAAAACGTAGAACCAATCACCGAAGAATTTTTCAAGCTCGGCGAAGGTCGAAAAGACCGCTGGAGTTGGGCACCAGGCCAACTGGAATTGCTGGACGGCGCGAAACAGAAAGCCAAGGATTCCGGTCTCTGGAATTTCTTCCTGCCAAATGCGGAAACGGGCGAGGGACTGTCAAACTTAGACTACGCCTACATCGCCGCAGAACTTGGCAAAAATCCGCTGGCATCAGAAACGCTTAACTGCAGTGCCCCCGACACGGGCAACATGGAAGTGCTGGAACGAGTGGGCACCCCTGAACAGAAAGAGCAATGGCTGAAGCCACTCTTGGCTGGTGAAATACGGTCCGCCTATGCGATGACCGAACCCGATCTACCATCGTCCGATGCGAAAAACATTAGCACCTCGGCCGTGCTAGAGGGGGACGAATGGGTAATCAACGGCGAGAAATTTTATATTTCCGGTGCTGGAGACCCACGCTGCAAAATCATGATTTGCATGGTCAAGACCAGCCCGGATGCAGCGCCCCATCAACAGCAATCTCAAATCCTGGTTCCGATCGACACACCAGGCGTTAAGATCTTGGGCGGCATGGAGGTGTTCGGGGAAGACGATGCCCCGCACGGTCACATGCACATCGTTCTTGACAATGTGCGAGTTCCAAAAGGGAACATCTTATTGGGCGAAGGACGTGGATTCGAGATTTCGCAACTACGACTTGGTCCAGGACGAATTCATCATTGCATGCGATCGATCGGTCAAGCCGAAATCGCTCTGGAAATGATGGTCCGCCGTGGCGCAACTCGACAGGCATTCGGAAAACCGATCATCAAGTTGGGTAAAAACATTGAATTGGTCTCGCGGGCAAGAATCGAGATCGAAGCAATGCGTCTGATGGTCTTACAGGCGGCCAAAGCGATGGATGTGTTGGGTAATAAAGAGGCCCGAATCTATGTGAGCGCCGTGAAAGCGATGGTGCCGGAAAAGGTCTGTCAGATCATCGATCAGGCGATCCAGATTCATGGTGCTACGGGAATCTCGCAGTGGACGCCGCTAGCACGAATGTACTGCAATCAACGGACGCTACGATTTGCCGACGGACCGGACGAAGTTCACCACATGGTCGTTGGTGCGGCGGAGTTGCGAAAATACGAGGACCAGATGCCATGATACGATTGCCCAGCACGCGATTGGTTACGATTGCTGGAATCTTGTTTGCATCGGCTCTAGCCTTTGCTCAGGTTCCTGGCCGGCAACAAGATCCGTCTGACTTCCGTCGCTGGCAGGGCGGGCGATACGACTTTCAAGGTGGTCGTGGACGAGTCCCATCCCGAGACCAATTTCCAACCTGGGAAATTGACGAGGATTTTGAGGAAGATGTCTTCACCTTTGTTCGCGTGCAATACGATTCCTATGGGCCATTTGGATGGTGGGATCGCTGGGACAATGATTTCCCAGATAGCGATTGGAATTTTTCGCTCCGTCTGCAGCAGTTGACTTCGCTGAAGGTGGCTCCTGAAAGCAAGGTTGTGCGGATCACCGATCCCGAACTGCTGAACTATCCATTTGTCTATTTTGCTGGTGTGCAATACATCGCATTCAGCACTGCCGAACGAGAAGCACTTCGTCGGTACTTGCTTAACGGTGGCTTCCTGATGATGGATGACTTTTGGTCACCCGACGGACAGCGGAACGTATTGCAAGCGATGAAAGACGTCCTGCCAGAAGCCAAACCGATTGAATTGACTCTGGACCACGAAATCTTTCACAACGTGTATGACCTGAAAGAGCTACCACAGGTTGTTGACTATAAGACGTGGAGCAGCGGTTACGAATTCGAGCACATGCACTCCGGTTTTGGCGGTGACCAAAACCCTCATTTCTTTGCCTATCACGACCCGAACGGCCGAATGGTTGCGATTTTGTGTCACAACAACGACATTGGCGACGGGTGGGAACGAGAAGGTGAAAACCCAGAGTACTTCAAGGAATTCTCCGTAAAGTACTCCTATCCGCTTGGAATCAATATTGTCACCTACGCAATGACGCATTGAATTCATCAGGCGTCGCTGGCCGACTAGACGATTACAGAACCTCCTGTACTAATTTCTCGATCGTCGCCAAGTCGAGTACGAAGCTCTTGCATGTCCTTCTTGAGCTGTTGTTGAAACAGCGTTACGTCGGTGCTGTGCATCATCAAGTTGCCGCCTGCATTTGACCACAGGATTTCTTTGTCGATTCCTTCCCAGTAGTGAATTCCAGCGCCGACATTATGGCGACGTGCTGTCTGAAAGATTTTTCGGACTGCTTCGTCAAAACGTGGATGATCGTATTGTTCAGGGATGCCCAATGAACACGACAAATCGTGCGGTCCAATCAAGACACTGTCAACTCCTTTGACCGCAAGGATCTGGTCCAGGTTGTTGACTGCCGGGACACTTTCGATATTCAGAATTAGCAGCGTGTTGGCATTGCGCTGTTGCAGGTACCTTCGCAATTCTGGTTCCATACTACCCGGATCTTCTAATGCCGCTTGCAAACGCTTGCCTTTCAGTGGTCGCCAACGGGTCGCTCCCACCAGATCACGGACCTGCTCGGGTGTTTCTACATAGGGCGAAATGACGCCACTCGCTCCGCCATCAAGTACCTTGGTCGCCTCGAATGGATCGGGACTGGGTATCCGAACGACTGGCGGAATTCCCAAAGCTGCATAGGCTCGGCACATCCACGACAAGGTCTCGCGACCAATCGGAATGTGCTCGGTATCAATAAAGACAAAGTCGATTCCGGACCCACGGAGTACCGTCGTCCAATGAGGTGAGGTTGATACGACCGCTGTGGAATAGACAAACCGTCCATCGTGAAGTGCCTCGCGGATTTGTTGACCGTTCATATGATTTGCTTTGCAGTTAATTCGAATACGGCTTTCTTGACCCAGCCCGCGCCGTGTCTCGGATTTGGAGCGACAGGAAAGTCTTGCCGACTTTCGCTCCTATGTTACCAGCTCAGGCCTACCTGACCGTCCAGATTCAATCGCGGCTTGAACGGTTGCACAGATTGCTCTTCCGGCCTTTGCGTCCAACATCGTTTCACCGTCATTGTCAATTGCATCCGCAAAATTCTGAACCAATTGATAGGCATCATCCATGGCCACGCGCCGGTTGCGAAACTCTTTGTCAGGCTGCCCACGATAGTAAACGCTGATTTCGGGACGCGCCTCGCTGACAACTAATCCTCCCTTAGTCCCAATCACATGAAGTTTGATCTCACCAATGTCGGGATGACTGGCCGCGCCAATGCGACCAATACAAAGCGTCCCCACCAAGCCCCGCTCCATCTCCAACGTTACCGTCGCCAAGTCCTCAATTTCGTTGTCAACGTTGGCTTGATGAAAGAACGTGGCAGTTCGAGCGAAGACCTTTTGCACTTCGGCGCCCATCAACAGGCGGATGTAAGCTAGTGGATAAATCCCTTCGATCGCCAATTCACCAAGTGGAGACTTTCCGACGCCGCCATCGGAACCGTCTGCGTGAGCCGCCAATTGTCGCTCCAGCCAATCGATTTTTGCATCACCTGCCTTCCTGGAACCCTTCGGTGGACCGTTGTCCTTTGAGAAGTAGAAGTTGACATGGACGACCTGGGGATCTCCGATCTCACCCGCTTCGACTATCTCCCGCGCGTGACCGACCGCTGGCAAGAAGTTGCGGTTCCACATCAATAGTTTGACCTGGTTCTGATCGACGGCTTCGACCACTCGGTCGCATTCAGACAACCGATCGGACATCGGCTTGTCGATCACAACATGCAATCCGGCCTTGGCAGCTCGCACAGCCAAATCAGCATGTCGTTCAACCTCGGAGCTGATAATTGCCACGTCGATGTTGTATTGACGAATCGCCTGCTCAACGTCCTGCACATAGGGAATGCCGTGCTCATCGGCGAATTGCTGATTGCGCTGATGAACCCAATCGGGGCAATTGTGATCGTCCGCCACGACGGTCAAATCGAAACGAGGATGGGCATCGCACCCGCGTGGAACATAGTCATGCTTGACGACGCTCAAGACCATACAACGAAACCGGGAAATGGATTCAGACAACTTCGTATTGACCTCCGGTCCATTGAATCGCTCGTCCTGATGCTTTGGATTGGGAAGCGGCATCGGCAACCATCATGATTGCCTGCCAAGATTCACTGTCGATTCCTGGTTGACGGTTTGCTTGGATCGATTCAACGAACTCTCCAAACTGGGCCAGCAACGCCCCGCGGTCACTGCTTGTCGTGACCGCCGACGGATGCTTGCCCTGATAGACCAACTGCATGTTGTGGTGGTCATCGGCGTAGGCTGCACCGTTTGAACCGATCAACGACATTGCTCGATACGTATCGCCGTTTGGCATCGCCGCATTGACGTCAATCATCGCCATACCCTCGTTTGGAAATCCGAGATGGATCTGTGCGTAGTCAGAGCGGCCGCCGATACTACAACCGACTGCATAGATAGCCGTCGGGCGAATCCCAAACAACCAAATCGCAAGGTCGATCTCGCCAAGCATTTGCGACTCGGCCGATTCGCTAGATCGCTGCCAGCAATGAACTCGCAGCAATCCAGGGTCGCCTAGTTCACCAGAGTCCAACGACTGCTTGATCGCCGCGATATCGGCTCGGAATCGCAACGGATTGCCGATCATCAACATGGCGGAACTGTTTTCAAAGGCGGCGATTGCTGCGGGAATCGAATTGGAGGGATTGCCCGTCAGCAGAGCATGTTTCCCTGCTTCGGCCAATCGAACCGCACCATCGAAGTCGGCGGCAACAACGACAGCGTCGAACCCAGCGTCATGCCGATCTAGTAATTCATCGACGCTCGTAGCCGAACCGGTAATCGAGACGTCTGGAAAACGATCCACAATCGAGCAGTAACGCGATTCGACTTTGGCGTCGCCGACAATCGCGATCCGTGTTCTAACGCTCGCCATCATGAAATGCTTGGTCTCACTTCGATTTTCCCTGGCCCGATTCGTGAGAACCGAGGCCAGCCGTTGACTGAAGTGCGAAGACTTCAGCTAAGCGAAAGGTACGACAGAGCTCCCCCTGATGCAAATTGCCAAGTCAATCAGCCGAAACGGTTTGCAAGAATGCTAGCGTTTAGGGTCATTTCTCGCGACCCTCTGTCAGCAAATCTCTCTTGTCGCTGAACAGTGGATCTGCGAATCTTGCCAGCGACGTGAAACTCGCCGCCGCCCGCGTGTATGGAGACCGCAAAAGTGCCTCGATTCCTGCTTGCCCTCGTTGTGACGCTGTCGTTTGTAGTTTCGCCAATCGCTGGCAAGGAACCGGCCGACGGCGAAAAACATCTTCTTCGCTACTCGTTAAATACGGGCGAGCAACTCCGATTCGAAGTCACGCATGTTGCCAAGACGAAGACCCGTGTTCAAGGATCGGAGGACATCACCCAAGTTCTTACGACCAGCCAACGCCGCTGGGACATTGTCGAAGCTAGCGATTCCGAAGTGACCTTCGAGCACCTCATCGACGCGGTCGAAATGACTCAGCAGCATGGTGAAGACGAGGAAATTCGCTGGGACAGTCGCGGAGGCGACGAACCCCCATCGGCGTTCGTCGTGGTTGCCGAGCAGATCGGCGAAAAGTTGGCAACCGTGACGATCGCAACGAACGGCCAGGAAATCAAACGCGAAGACCACGGTGGTAGCAAGGCGTCGTTGGGAATGGGCACTCTTACGTTGTCGCTTCCAGAGGAGCCAATCGCGGTTGGCCATTCATGGATTGTGCCTCGTGAAGTCCAAGTTCGAACCGATGAAGGCGAAGTCAAGACAATCAAGATTAACGAACGCTATACGCTGGACAAAGTCAAAACCGGGGTCGCGACGTTGTCAGTTCGCAGCGAACCGATCACGCCGATCAATCAGGAATCCGTACGTGCCCAAGTAGTGCAGCAATTGAGCAACGGAGTGATTCGCTTTGACATCGACAATGGCCGAATGTTGAGCAAACAGTTGGACTGGGATGAGACCGTGGTTGGATTTCAAGGTGCCAACAGCATGATGGAGTACCGCGCGAAACTGACTGAGAAGTTGATTGACGACGTCCAACGTACGGCAAGCAGGTAGGCGCGATCTTTGCTGCTACATCCCGGCAAAGCACCCGTGTGACACCGTCGTGGTATTCGCAAGAATTCCACGATGACTGGGTAGCGGAAGGGAACATTAGCGAATCCCACTCGGCCAAACTCGGCCCACACGACTCTCAATTCCCGGCTGCTTAGCGTCCCTCCCGCAGCCGCTGACCAAGAAAATCGTCCAACTCCGGTTCAGCCTCGATCAACTGAACGGTTCTTTCGATGTCGTATTCGACGCGTCGATATTCGATCTGATCGCCATCGTAGATCACATAGCAACTGCGTGAGTCACCATCCCGTGGTTGCCCGACACTTCCAACGTTCACGAGGTATTTTTCTTCTCGAACAACTGGAAATCCAGTTCCCGTATCGACGGGCCTGACGAAACGCAGATCCTGTGTGAAGATACCTGGAACATGCGTGTGCCCCTGAAAACACAGACGAGTGACCAGAGAAAACAGCTTCTCCATTTTTTTTGGATTCTGTGTATCTTCGGGAAAGACATACTCATTGGTCGGCCCTCGAGGCGAACCGTGAACAAACAGTAACGATTCTTGATCGACAGTCCGCGGCATCTTGCAGATGTATTCCATCCTGCGCCGACTCTCCTCTGGTCCATCGCTGCCGCATTCGATTTGGGCTCGCGTCCAAAAGATGGCCTGTTCAGCCGCGACATTGAAACCTTCTGGATCAAACAGTGCGCTGCTGTCGTGATTGCCGAGCACGCAAAACTCGAAATCCATAACGCGGTCTAGGCAAGCGCACGGTTCGGGGCCATAGCCAATGACATCGCCTAAGCAAACGATCCGATCGACCTTTTGTTCTTCCACGTCATCCATGACTGCATCAAGAGCGCTCAGATTGCCGTGGATATCGCTCAGAATCGCGGTGCGTGTCATTAGGCTTCGATGGCAGGGTGGGAATGGGGCAACACCATAGTCAACAGCACGATGGTCAACAGCAACCTTGCTTAACAGCAACCGTGCTGATTACCGACCATGCTTTAAACGGTCGCCTAACGCGTCGGAAAGGTCTGCGACGGCATAAATCTTGTTGGCGGTCTTTTCAATATCATATTCGACGCGTCTATAGTTGATGGTCTTTTCTTCTGTATCGAGTACGACATAACAGGATCGATTGTCATCGTCCCGCGGTTGGCCGACGCTGCCGACATTGACGAGCACCTTTTCCGCGTCCAGTTTGTAAACGTAATCGCATTCATCCGGCGATATGAATTCGCAGCCGGTGGTAAACACTCCGGGAATGTGCGTGTGACCCATGAAGCAGTATTGTTCGACCTTGCCAAACAGAATTTCCATCTTGCGTTGGTCAAAGACGTACTCGGGAAAAACATATTCGTTCGTGGGGTCCCGCGGCGAACCATGAACAAATTTCAGCTCGCCTTCATCGATATTGCGGGGCAGTTCGCCAAGAAAGTCCCATCGCTTGTTAATCACGACGGGGGTCCCCGAGTTATTGTCCAACTGATCACGAGTCCAGTAGATTGCCTGCAGTGCCATCGGATTGAATCCATCTGGGTCGAACAGCGCGGCTTGATCGTGGTTGCCCAAGATCGTCGCCTTGCATCGCTCCATGACCAAATCCAGGCACTCGCACGGGTTCGGTCCATAGCCGATGATGTCTCCAAGACAGTAGATTTCATCAACGGACACCTCGTTGATATCTTTCAAAACCGCTTCCAGGGCTTCGAGGTTACCGTGGATGTCGCTAATCAACGCTCGCTTCACCAGTGAATCCTAAACTATTGGCGGAATCTGTCAGCTTCATCATCGCGGCGACCGACGCAAAAATTTGAGTCGCTTCATGAGAACAAATTGTAAGGGGAATTAAAAATTCACAGCAATCCCACGACAAATCGAGCAGTTTTGCCATCACGCTCCCAGCCGGATGATTGGATTCAATTGGCCATGGAAACCACCGGGCGACAGGGCTCAATCGCGGTTCTTGCCGGCCAGCGTGTACTGCATGAAGCCAGCCTTGATCCCAAACAACGGACCGCGGCTACACTGGCACCTTTGATTGAAGAGACTCTGAGTTGGTGTCAAGAGAATCAGGCATCTCCCGATTTCCTGGCTGTGGCGGATGGGCCGGGATCGTTTACCGGACTGCGAATTGGCGTCACGACGGCAAAGACGCTCGGCTATGCATTGAATCTGCCTGTGTTGGGCGTTGATTCGCTGGCGGCAATCGCGGCTGCAGCGTTCGATGATTCCCCGACCTGCGACCATCTGATGGTCGCGATCGACGCCTATCGTGGCCAAGTCTTTGCTGGACAATTCAGTCGATCGATCCTGCTTCCTGCGGTCGAAAATGTCCCGGCGACCTGGACACCTCACCCAGACTCGGTCACCGTGACCAGCCAACAGGACTGGATCGATCGTCTAAGGCAGCGACCATCCGGTACGGATTTGGCCGGGGACGCCAAGCCGATGGGTGATTGGGCGGATCAGCGACTCCATCGTCGATGTGATGCAGTCGGTGTCGGCCTGGTGGGAATCAGAGCGGCGATTCAAGGCAAATTCGTTGATCCCCTGGAGCTGAATCCTCGCTATTTGAAGCTGAGCGCGGCGGAGGAGAAAGCCGCGAATTCGGCGAACTAAGATCGTCAGAGAATTGCTTCGGCGCCAAATTGATCCATTGCCTCGCCAGCAAGTTCCCACGACGCGGAGGCTTTGCAACCTACGTCGTTTCCCGCAACCGACTGGTAAAACTTGGAAATGCAGCTCTAACTCGCGTCCAATTTGGGATCGCTTCTGCGCCGTTGGGATCGCTGCGGAATTCATCGGCAGCGGTGGTGATGCAATGCGCAAATGCGTCAATCGCAGCCTCTTCAGCATGCCGGTCGTATTGCAAGTCATTCACCAACGCATCGGCGGCATACTGACGAATGCAATTCTGTGCGAGACGCAAATAGGATGATCTCAATGTGATGAACATCGCCTCGCTCATCACCACTCCTTGACTAGCCAAGGTTCGATAGAAGGTCGTCAAAATGTCCGTCGCCATTCGCATCAGCCCCGATTGTTTCTCGTCCACCGACAAGGTCTGATGCTTGTGTTCGTACAACCGACAAAGATCACTTTGACAGACCCTTTTCAACGATGTGTTCCGATAGACTTCTGCCAGCGTTCCTATTTCCAACCCCCAATCGCTCGGAATTCGATTCGAGCGTGCCAGGTTTCTAGTCAGCGAAAATTCGCCTGAAAGTGGGTAACGAAAACTGGCCACGAACCGCACGAACTCGCTGTCTGGAAACGTGCTTGCCAAAGCGCAGCACCAAAGGCGTGACCAGCAACCGCACGACACGGCCATGCATCCGATCCGTGACCCGCGCGTAGTAGGCCTTACAGAACTCGAAATCCAACGCGGGATGAACCATCGGCAAACAGAGTCGCGATAGCAGCACACGGTCGTAATCGACGATGTCACAATCGTGCAAGACAAACGTATCGATTTTTGGGTCGTCAAGCAGGTATCCGAATGCTGTCCACACACTGCGGCCTTTTCCTGGAGTTGAAACCGCGATTCCTGAATCAATCAACTCTGCATAGAGTGACTGGACCTCAGGACCGTCGGTCCACAAGACTTTAGCTCGTTCGCCCAACGGAGCGATTTTGGCGACCGTCTCGTCATAGTCGGCACGATCAGGGGCGACGCCCAAACTGACCACGATTGTGTCGATATAGTCCGCGTGGAGCAATTCCGAAACGATTTTTTCAAACGGTTCCGCACGCATGTCCGAGGCGGTTACCGGCAACACCAAACCGATCGGATTGTGCTCGGTCGCCTCCCGCAGCATTTCTTCCAAACGCGAGATCTGACCCGTCCGCAAATCGTGAATGGTTGTGACTAGATCGTGTTGATAAAAGTCAGGCATCGGAAACGAACCATGGGTTTTTGCCGGAAAGCGATCAATCGTCGATTCTTTAGCCTACCCGGACGACACCGTAATGAGAATCACGCGTTTGACTCTGGTATAGTATTTGACGTTCCATATTCCAGGCTCAAGTTTCCCTACAGAGACATTTTGAATCATGATTTCGCGTCCTATAATTTGCTGCCTCGTTGTTTTGGCCGGATCGATCGCTGTATCGACAAACGACCTGATCGCTCAAGAACCATTGATGGTCGGTGCGGCTGTCGAAGTCATCACTCCGGACCCGCTGCTACCGGTCTCTGGCGGTTTTGGTCCGTCAAATCCAGTCAAAGAAAAACGAGGTGAACTGACGTCGCGAGCCGTTGTTTTCCAACGTGGTGATACCACAGTTGCCGTTGTCAGCCTGGACGTGTTGGGGTTTCCCGGTGTCCTGGCAGATCGAATTCGCAAGCAAGTAAAACGAATTCCTGCCGAAAACATCCTGGTTGCCTCGACGCACAATCATAGCGGTCCCGATTGCTATGCGTTTCCCGTTGGCACATCGGGTGCGCACACTGGCGACTTGGACTATATGGACTCGGTGTGTAAAAAGTCTGCGGCAGCCATCAACGCGGCCATCGACAGTTTGGAACCTGCGCAGCTAAAAATCGCCACGGCGGAAGCCGAAGGCAAGATTGCCTACAACTATTACGCACCCGATCTTTATGATCGCAGGATGAGTGTCATTCAGGCGATCGGTGCCAACAACAAGCCAATCGTCACGCTGGTCAATTATGCAATTCATCCGGAAGTGCTTGGCCCAGGAGTCGGGATTCTAAGCCCCGATTTGATTGGTCCACTGTGTGATACGATTGAAGCGAAGACGGGTGGTAAGGCGGTCTTCGTCAACGGCGCGTTGGGCGGGATGGTCACGGCGGATAATCGTGATCTTGATCGCCCCAGCAATTCGCAGCGCGGATATTGGCATGACGACCGGACCTGGGACGAGTGTCTGCGGATCGGCAAACTGATGGCCAATGAAGCTCTGCGAATCGTCAAAGACGCGGCGCTGCAATCCAATCCAACCCTGTCTTGCCTTTCCACCGACATGACGGTCCCGGTCGAATCGAAAGACCTGTGGGGTGTGGTCGTTTATTCGCCGTTGAAGTATCCGCACAATGATGACCAAACGATCACAACGCGGGTCAATCTGGTCAATCTAGGAGACGCTCAAATCCTGACAATCCCGGGCGAAGCGTTACCCAATATCGGCTTCTACTTGAAGCGAAAAATGGGCGGCAAGCACAATTTACTGTTTGGCCTGACCAATGATGCGTTTGGTTACATCATGACCAAAGAAGATTTTCAATCCTTCCCGAGGTACGATTACATCTCGGAGGTTTCGCTGGGCGAAATGACCGGTGAGATTTTGATGGAGACGTCCTTGAAACTCGTTGCCGAATCCGCCAAACAAACTGCGAAGTAACCAGCAGGCCAACTTTGCGGTGTCGATCGATTGTGCGTTAGGTTTCGAGCCAACGGTGTATGACCTATGAACTGGAATGCGACGCAGTTTCCGCTGGCAACGGCCGGAACAGAGCCAACGCCGTAAGACCAATCGCACAGACGCTAAAGATGATTCCGCTCGGCGTGCGACCGGTCCAGTCCTGCCATGGCCAGGGAAACTGAAAGAACGTGTAGTTCAAGCTAAAGTACAGCCAGGTCAGCAGCAACAACGTTAGCCGACAATACGTCCATGATGTGCTGCGACCAGCGGTGCCGCCAGAAGTAGATCGCGACAGCAATCGTCACCGCCATCGGCAATAGAAACAGTAGCAGCCATCCCAAAGGGATCGGTATGTAGTTGCTGTCGTAGCTAAGCTGCAACAGCGTCTTGCCGGCAATCGGCAATGCGATCACCGGTAGTGTCATCAGATAGGGCCACAGCCGACCAGTCGCTACCGCAACAATCGGGATCAGAATCATCGGGATCGCATTGTCGGCAAAATGATCGAACAGCCGCGAATCACGGAAGCTCCAAGCTGCAATCGCGCCGCAGTGAATCAAGGCCAAGCCGATTTCTGTCGTCATAGCGATCTGGTCGGAATCCCATTCAGGTTCCTTTGCGATCAGATGACGATTCAGGAAAACGCCCAGTGCCAGGATCGCGCCAAAGACAGCTCCGAATGTCGTTTCCATCATGTTCCACCAGTTCATGTAGCCGTCATATTCGGCGAACCAGCCCTGGCCAAACGTTTCCGGGCTCCAGGCATGCCAAGCCTGCAAAGACTGCCCCGTCGAAAACCCGATCCCACCAGCAATCGCTCCCCAACAGGCCAATCGTAGGGCCAAACGATCGCCGCAACCGAATCGAGCGCAGGTGGCAACCGTGACCAATGCAAACAACAGCCCTCCCCAGCGTTCCCGGCGCGGCTCCAGATCTTGGTTCGGTTCCCAGTCCCAATGGTCGGAAAAATAGATCGCCGGAAGTTGTTCGTCCGCCGGGCGAAACGGCTCGTTTAGCATTTCGATTCCAGCGAAGTAGACGAACATGGCGGCCAGCAGCATCAACGCCAGTTCGATGGTTCGATACCGAATCGCACTGGCGGCGATCCCAAACAATAGTCCGCAGAAGCCGATCCAGATCGCTCCTTTGACAAACGTACCGGTCAGGCCCCAACGCAACGCATCCCAATTCCCGATCAAGTCTTGATCATGCGTCAAACCTAAAGTCTGACCATACGTCATGGAGCCACCAACCGAAACGCCAAGCGCGCAGAAGGCCACGACCCGTGCTCCGGAGATCGAAGACGCACGTGGCAAAAACAACAGTGTCAAAACGAGACCAACCAAGACGCCCGCAATCATCGCGCCGTTTGATGTCCGTACTGGCCGCGAATCCCCCATCCCATCCCACCCGCCAATGCCGTAAAGATCATCGCGGACAGGCACAACCAAATTGAATGAGCACGCATAGAGAACACTTAGGGATTGATTGCGATTCGGATCGGTTTTTCGCGATCCGCATACTCAAGTGCCTGGTTGACATCAGTAAGCGGAAACGACCTCGGTACGAGTTGAGCAAAGGGGAAATCTGTTGCGTGGTCACGTAGAAATCGTACCGCTGTCAACAAATCTTGTGGTGCATAGTTGTGAACGCCATGAATCGAAAGCAATCGGCGCACGACTTGTTCTGGATCAACGGTAATCGAGGCGGTGGGCAGCACGGCGCCAACGAATACGATCGACGCACCAATATTTGCCAATCCGATGGACGCCTGCGAGGCTTGGGCATTTCCAGACATCTCGAACATAGCGTCGAACTGGCGGTCCAAATCTTCGAACACAACGGTTTCATCACATCCGAATCGCTTGGCCAACTGCAACCGATCTTCGTCAACATCGCATACGGTTACGGATTCAGCTCCCAACGAACGCGCCATCGCCGATGTCGTTAACCCCAGCATTCCGGCACCAAGAATCAATACGTTCGCGCCGACAATATTGCCGGCCACCCGCATCGCCGATGCAACGGTCGCGGTCGCGCAACTGGCCGGACAGATCACGTGATCAGAGATCTGATCATCAATGACGACGATTGATGTGCCGCGAATCAGGTGACACAACTCGGCCAACCCACCACTGAGTTGCCAATCAGCTTCGATTCGATGATGACCATACTTCTGTAACGAGTCGCATTTTTGCGGGAACCCACGCAGACAGTTTCGACACTGGTGGCAGGCAACCGCGACAGACCAAACGACTCGATCACCACGTTGAATGGTTCTGCCACTCAAATCTTGTGGCGGATCATCGCCCAATGCTTCGACGACCCCAACGATTTCGTGCCCCAAGACACAAGGGGACGGACCGGGACGGCGACCCGCGTGAGTGTGCAAATCACTGCCGCAAATCGTGCAGCAGGCGACTCGTACGAGCAGTTCGCCAGCTGCCAGTGTTTGGGGAATCGCAAGTTCGCGAGCTCCAGTGCAACGTTGGGCTGAGTGAAAACGGCGGCGGTGCTAGTACGTCGGTTCGGCAAAGTCACGGCAGGAAGTATATAGGACGAATTCGGTTTAGTGAGATCCTAATGCATTTGTGTACTCCGAACCGCTAACATGGTCGGTTTCTGGTTCGGGAATTCTTAGAACACGATCAAAGTCCAGTATGCAACCGCTCGACGACGCGACAGACGCCACCGGAAAAACTCCGTTTTGGCAATGGGGACCAATGACCTGGGCGGTGATCGCAGCCTTCGGCACGTACTTTTGCATGTACGCGTTTCGAAAACCCTTCGGCGTGGCATTGTATGCAGAAGTTGATGCCTGGGGCTGGCATTACAAGACCGTCGCTGTAGCATCGCAAGTCATCGGCTACATGCTGTCCAAGTTCATCGGCATTAAGATCTTGACCGAATTGCCGGCCAGCCGGCGCGCGGCAAGCCTGATCGGGTTGATTCTGCTAGCCGAACTGGCACTCGTATTTTTTGGACTGGTGCCTGCGCCACTCAACGTCATCTGTCTCTTTTTCAACGGACTGCCGTTGGGCATGGTATTCGGTTTAGTGCTTAGCTTTCTGGAAGGGCGGCGACAAACGGAAGCATTGGCAGCCGGACTGTGTACGAGTTTTATTTTGGCTGATGGATTTACCAAGTCGGTCGGAAAATCGATGCTGGACCATGGCGTGCCACAATTCTGGATGCCTGCCGCAGTCGGTGCAGTCTTCTTTTTGCCATTACTGTTTTTCGTTTGGATGTTAACCAGAACCGCCCCACCCACCGCCGCCGATGTCGCGGCGCACAGCGAGCGACCTCTCTTGACCGCACAGGATCGACGCACGTTTTTGCGCCGCTATGCGTGGGGCCTGGTACCGTTGTTGATCATGTTCTTATTGGTCACCGTGCTGCGGAGCATACGGTCCGACTTTGCTCCGGAGATTTGGATCAGCCTGGGTGTTGAGACGAAACCAGAGCTATTCAGCTTTTCGGAAATGTGGGTCGGACTGTTCGTGACACTGGCCAGTGGTATTGCCGTGTTGATTTCCGACAATCGTAGAGCATTTCGCTTTGCACTGCTTCGTGCATCCTGGGGTTCACTATTCTGCTGGCCGCAACCGTTGGACAACAGTCAGGAAACATTTCGGCATTCCCCTTCATGGTGTTGATCGGGGTCGGATTGTATTTGCCTTATGTTGCCGTTCATACGACCATCTTTGAAAGATTCATTGCAATCACTCGCGATACCGGGAATCTTGTCTTCTTAATGTATCTGGCTGATTCGTTCGGTTACTTGGGCTACGTCGGCGTCATGTTGGCTCGAAACTCAATGGAACCAGGTGGCGACTTCATGGAGTTCTTTCGACCACTCTGCTTCTTGGTTGCCATCGCGTCACTGATCTGTATGTTGATCAGCCGGCTATACCTGGTTCGGATCACGACTTCGAAGGCGACGCCGCCCGTTGCATGATGTCCCGGCGGCGACTGGTGTAGATTGCCTTCGGTGCAGGCTCAGAAAATAACAACCAGCTTTCAGGGTACGAAGCATGACGAACAAATCAGGCAATCCATTTTGGTCAATCGCACTAGGCACTGTCCCGGTATTCGAGTGGCTACGGAAAAGGGGTCCGACCCCAATAGTGCGAAGCACTCTTTGGGCCGTTCCGGCTATCGGGGTCGACCCCTTTTCCGCTGTTTGCGGGACAGTGCCTAGTGGTGATGCTGGCCACACGTGTACTGGCCGATGATGCACCGGAACTGGCCGACAATCCACCGGTCACTCTTGTCACGTTTGGCGATTCCACCACCGCGACAAGAGGACCGCTGCAGGTTTATTCCAAAATTCTTGAAGAAGAATTGCCGGATCATGGTGTAGCCGTTCGCGTCATCAATGCTGGAATCGGAGGAAACAATACCAATCAGGCTCGGGCCCGCTTTCAGTGCGGATGTTCTTACGCATGAACCCGACTTCGCCGTTGTTCAGTTTGGAATCAATGATGCCGCAGTTAACGTTTGGAAATCCCCGCCGGTGACGACGCCACGGGTCAACACTGAAACATACCGTACCAATCTGCAATTCTTCGTCCGTACACTTGTCGCACAACACTGCCGCGTCTTGTTGATGACACCGAACCCAATGCGGTGGACGAAACAACTGCGTGAAATGTACGGACAGCCCCCGTATCAGACTGATGTCGATGACGGATTCAATGTCGTACTACGGAAATATGCACGGATCGTGCGTCAAGTCGCTCAGCAAGAGAGTGTTCCATTGATCGACGTGTATGAGCGATTCACGGATTTCGGCAATCAGGTAGATACGAGCGTTGATGATTTATTGCTGGATGGTATGCATCCCAACGATCGCGGTCATCGGTTGATCGCCGACGAACTGATACCAGTGCTTGTTCGCGCATCGTGATCAACCCTTAATCGAGTCAATTTCAAAGGAAACACTTTGGACGAATCGCGACGGCAGTGGGAAAACCTGGTTTCACCCTCGGGCCTGTATGATGCCCGGACCCGACGGCAAACCAGTAGCGCTGATGAACCTACAAGAGATCGGAGGTTCGGACTACTTCGGCCAGGTTCATTGGTCAATCTCGGACGACTTCGGTAAGTCCTGGAGTGATCCAGTCCCTATCGAAGCCCTTGGACGCGACGCTATTCCCGGTCTCCCGGACGACCTCAAAGCCGCCGTCTGCGATGTGACTCCGCAGTACCATGCGAAAACCGGAACGGTGATTTCGCTTGGACACGTCGTCTTCTACAAGGGAGACTATTTTGCTCGCAAGGAACAGTTGCCGCGGTATCCCGTCTACGTCACGCGCGACAAACGTGGCACTTGGTCGGGTCGCAAGATTCTCCGGTGGGACGACCCACGGGGCGGCCACATCTATACCAACAATTGTGGCCAGCGGGTCGTCTTACCGAATGGGGACATCCAAATGTCATTCACTTTTGGACCGGAAGAAACGAATCGAATGGTGGCTGGAGTTCGCGCGAAATATGATGGCGAACTCCTGCAATTCGACGAAGTTGGCGAGCCATTACAGAATCGCGTTGGCCGAGGATTGTTGGAACCAAGCGTAACACAATATGACGGCAAATTCTGGATGACGATCCGCGCGGAAGATGATCGCGGCTACGTCAGCGTCAGTGGCGACGGGTTGGACTGGGAGGAAAAGTTGGCATGGCGTTGGGATGACGGCACGCCATTGACCATGTCTACGACCCAACAACACTGGCTGACTCATAGTGACGGATTGTTCCTGGTCTACACTCGCCAGGACACATCGAATCAAAATGTCATTCGCTGGCGCTCGCCATTGTGGGTCGCGCGAGTCGATCACCGAAAAACGCTGCTTGATCAAATCAACCGAGCAGATCGTCTTGCCGTTGGTCGGAGACGGGATCAAAGACCCTGACAACGTAGCGATGATGGGCAATTTCAACGTCACCAATGTCAGTCCCCACGAGAGTTGGGTCACCGTGGGAGAGACGATGCCACGAAGCGGCTACCGAGGCGATGTCCTGCTGGCAAGAATCCGCTGGTCCGGCCCAACCGCTTGCCGCTATGGTGATCGGTTACAATGGACGGCACTCTTTCCTTCCCTCTTGCGCAAAAGGTTTTGCATGAATCGAATCGCCGCGTCTGTATTGTTGCTTTTAACTTCAACCGCTTTCCTTTGGGCTGATGTCGGTTTCGTTAGCTTGTTCAACGGCAAGGATTTGGATGGCTGGACTCAGCGTAACGGTACGGCAACGTATCGGGTGGAAGGAGCGGAAATCGTTGGCAAGACGTCCGAAGGTAGTCCGAATTCGTTTCTCTGCACGGACAAGTTATATGGCGACTTCGAATTGAAGTTCGACGTCAAAGTTGACAGTGCGTTGAATTCAGGTGTCCAGATTCGTTCCCAAAGCAAGGGGGACAAACCGAGTGGACGAGTGAACGGACCGCAGATTGAAATTTCCACCGACAAAATGGCCGCCTATGTATATGGCGAAGCGGCCGGAGGATGGATGACTCCCGATGAGGATCGAAAACCACATGATTACTTCAAGGAGGACCAGTGGAACTCGTATCATATCGTTGCCTATGGTCCGAGTATCCAAGTTTGGTTGAACGGCCATCACGTTTCCGACCTGACACATCAGGAACGATTCCAGTCCCATCCGAAAGGCTTCATCGGTTTGCAAGTTCACGGCATCGGTCGCGGTCAGGGCCCCTATGAAGTTCGCTGGAGAAATCTCGAAATCCGCGACCTTAGTGCTTTCAAGCCGATTTACAACGGCAAGAATCTGGACGGTTGGAAAACGACTGGCAACTGGCTGCCGCAACCGGACGGTTCGCTGTTGATACAACCACGCGATGGTGAAATGGGATGGGAACGTTACGATGCCTACTTGTGGTCGCAAAAAAAGTACAAGGACTTCGTCTGGGAAGTCGAATATATGTATCCGCCTGATGGCAATAGTGGCGTCTACTTTCGTGTCGGTGACTTGGTCGACCCTGTAGCAAGCGGTATCGAAGTTCAGATCCTTGATTCAACGGGAAAGCAGGAACCGCTGGGTCATCATGATCATGGAGGGGTAATCCGCACGGTCGGTGCATCGAAAAACATGTCGCGGCCGCCCAACACTTGGAACCGAATGGTTGTCACCTGCGTTGGTAGCAAGCTGCAAGTTGAACTGAATGGGCAACAGATCATTGATACTCGACTGGATGACGGCCCGATGAAAGACCGACCACTGGAGGGTTACATCGGTCTGCAAGATCATGGACAACCCAACAATCTGAGATTTCGTAACCTCCGCATTCGTGAGTTGGAGTGATGTTAGAACCACGACCCACCAGCCGCCGTCGGTTCTTGAAAACGGCCGGTGCGACAGCGGCGACTTTCACGATTTTGCAAGCGGGATCGGCACGGACCTACGCCGCGAACGAAAAGCTGAACATCGCCTCGATTGGGGCCGGTGGACGAGCCAGCGGTGACATTCAGGGAGTCGCATCCCAAAACATCGTTGCGCTTGGCGGATGTCGATTGGAATCGTGCCGGCGGAACGTTCAAACGTTTCCCGGCCGCCAAGCAATTCAAAGACTACCGCGTGATGCTGGAGGAGCTGGACCAGCAGATCGATGCCGTGATAGTTGGCACTCCTGACCACCATCACTTCCATGCGTCGATGGCGGCGATTGCTTGTGGCAAACATGTCTACTGTGAAAAACCACTCACGCACTCAGTATGGGAAGCACGCGAATTGACCCGTAGCTGCCAGTCAAGCTGGCGTTGCGACGCAGATGGGCAATCAAGCTCAGGCAGGTGAACAGACACGGGTTGTTCAAGAGTTTGTATTGGACAACGCGATCGGCCCGATTCGTGAGGCACACGTTTGGACCGATCGTCCTTCGCGGGGTTTGTTTGACGAATACTGGCCACAAGGTGTGGCCCGGCCAACCGACACACCCCCAATTCCCAGTTCTTTGGACTGGGACCTGTGGCTCGGCCCAGCACCTGAGCGGCCATATCACTCAGCATATTTGCCGACCAAATGGCGCGGCTGGTGGGATTTCGGGACCGGTGCCTTGGGCGATATCGCTTGCCACTACTTTGATCCGGTCTTTCGCGCACTGAAACTGGAAACTCCGTCAAGCGTTCAGGCTTCATCAACTCGCGTCAACGAAGAAACCTACCCCGTTGGTTCGATGATCACCTACGAATTCCTCGAACGCGCTGAAATGGCAGCGGTAAAGTTGACTTGGTACGACGGCGGTCTGCGTCCGCCGCGTCCCGATGCGATCACCGATGGAGACGTGATGGGTACGAATGGAATCATGCTGGTCGGTGACGAAGGAATCCTGATGTCCGATTGGGACAGCGACTGGCGAATTTATCCTGAGCAACTCGCAAAGGACTACGGTAGCCCACCAAAGAAGCTTCCCCGTTCGCCGGGGCACCACGCCGAGTGGCTGGACGCCTGCAAGGGCGGGTCACTGGCCGGATCGAACTTTGACTGGGCCGGTCCTATGACGGAAGCCGTCCTACTCGGAAACGTGGCATTGCGATCTCAGTTGCGGGACCAGCTGACAAAAACGAAACTGCTGTGGGACGCCCAAGAACTGAACTTCACAAATCATGCATCGGCAAACCAGTTTTTACGCCGACCGTACCGGACCGGTTGGGACCCTGCTCGCAAATGATGTATGATTGCGGTTCAATTAAATCAACCACTGGCCAACCGCTTGGTCGGTCCACCATCTCGACAGGAATACCAGATGCCGAAATTGACCGTTCAGGGTGTCGGAGAATTCGAAGTCCCCGCGGGAAAACGACTCGTCCAAGCGTTGGTTACTGACGCCGGCACCGATCAACTGCATGCTTGCGGCGGACACTCCAAATGCACCACCTGCCGAGTCAAGTTCATCGACGGCGAACCGGAAAAGATGACCGAAGCGGAAAAGGAAACGTTGCGAGTCCGCGAGGTGACAGACCCCGGAGTCCGTCTGAGTTGTCAGATCAATTGCGAATCGGACATGACAGTCGAACTGATCAGTCGCCTAGAGGGTAGCGGCCGCGCTGACGCTGGTTCCCCCGTCGCCGATACGATTGAGCCGGAACCGGAGTGGACAACCAAGTAGCGGACAAGACTCAGTTAACTACAGACAAGACTTAGATAACGTTACTCGAGTCGGATGCCGATCAGCACGGGATCGTGATCCGACGAACGAAACGGATCAGGTCGGTAAAACGCTTTCGGATTGTATTCCAAATTGTAGTCAAGGCACCTCGGTTCATCCGAGTTGATATGCCAAACGGCTGCTCCAACTACGTTCCTCGCAAGTTCCGGAGTGGCAAAGGCATGATCGAGGCAACCGGCGCGTCCCTTATAAACGTAGCTGTACGTCTGCTCGTCCTGTTCATGCCGCTGCAAGAGGTCAACCAGGCCTCCATCACGAAGCAAGTCAATGGGATCTTCTTCGGCGTAGGCGTTCAGATCACCGATCACCAAGACCTTTTCCGCGTCACTGGCCTGTTTGATTGACTGGACATACCGAACGATCGCCGCAGCCTGATCGCGCCGCGAAGCGTTGTAGGAACCTTGGCCATCGTTTTGATCAACATTGTCGCCCTCGGCGTCGTTCGAGCCTTTCGACTTGAAGTGATTCACGATCACCATCAAGGTCGAATCGCCATCAACCAACCGAAATACCTGAGCGAGCGGCGTCCGCGCATTGTCAAAAGCGTCGTCGTTGACCATTTGCACGTTGCCAACGGTCTCGACTCGGTCGCGTCGATAGATCAAACCAACGCGAATCGGATTCTTACCACCCGATGCGCTGGAAAACTGATCAGGAAGACCAACGCCGGCATAGACCTGGCTGCCAATCGTCTCGTTCAGCGAACTAACCAGATTCTGCTCTGAATCCAAATTGTTTTCGAGTTCCATTAGGCCGAGGATGTCTGCGTCCATTTCGACGATTGAAGCAACCAGCTTCTTTCGCTGGCGATCCAGTTCAGCTTCCGAATCGGCTCCACGCGCTCCGTTGTCACCGTTATCAATGGTGGTGAAGAAATTCAACACGTTGAAGCTGGCGACTGTCACATTTACATTGCCAAACTCTGGTCGAGACGGCCGTTTGGCGTATTCGAACGTCCGCTTTCCAAACGGCAAGATGATGTATTGGCCATTGGCTCTTGCAACGATCCCCTTCAAATTCTTGATTCTCGTTCCAAGCCGCAATGACTCACCCGATGATTCGCCGGCGGGCTGGAATGCAAGGGTCTTTGGATTCTGGATCTTTAATCCATCATCGAGTAACAGCATCTGACGTAGATCATTTTTCTCGGCATCCATCACCGCGCGTGAATTTTCGGTTCCGTTTGAATTCGTCCCTGACGGATCGGCATCATTTGGGTCAATGTGGTTTGTCGGTATGAATCGCCTGTTTTCGGGAGTGAGTATGACTTGGCCATACCTCGACCAGTTGTACGTGTCGCTAACAACCATGTCGGCGGAGAAGCCAACAAGCATTCCGAGTACAGATTCCCAATCCTTCGATTCAGCGGGCAACATTAGATCCACCGGCTCCGGCAAGCCGATATGGCTGATCTGTTCGACCTCCACCGATGTTCTTTGCTCGGCAGCAATAATTTGCGGAATGCTCTCCTCAATATCGAACATGCCGCGTACGCGAATCCGGTCGCCAACCGAGATCGGTTCATTCTGACTGCACTGAACGAACACGCCACGCCATCCGTTGCTTGTACCCGTGTCCAGCTGTTGTAGAAAAATGCCGCCGAGCTGGTCCGGCTGCCGGAAGTCTCCCACAACGACGCCTTCAATTTCGACCTGCTTTCCAAGAAATCCGGGCTCGCCTGACCGTCGTAGCGTTTCGATTGAAACGGCAGCGTAGTCAGGGGCGCGGTTGGCGACAACAAATACGCCGGCAACCAGGAAGGCTACAGCGATGACGCCGATGGTTGAAAGGACTCGCATGTTTGCTCATTACCGTGTTTACGCTCATAAGAAGCGGCCGGAAGACGCGTCGGCGTATCCAGAATCCTGAAAGAGTCAACCAATGAAATCGAAGACTATTGGCTGTTGCTCAATTCCTCTATTTGTGTCGCTCAATTCCGGGAATCGGATAATTCACCTGCCTCTTGGCATGCAGTTGTATCAGCTACTTCAACGAAGGAGTTTCAATTGTTCTGTCAAGTCGTAATGCCTCAATAAATTCTCGTTTAGCGTTTGCCTTGTCGTTCGCAACAAGAAATACCTCGCCTCTCATTACGTGGTACTGCGTTCGCTGGAAGTGCCTTCACGCACCTTCTCAACCAATGCCAGTGCTTCGTCGATCTTCGACTGTCCGGCCAAGCTTTTTGACAACCCACCTACGACTTCGACGACATAGTCCGGGCTGATCGGACCTGACCTTGCGATCCGAAATGCCTCTTCAGCTTCAACATACTGACCAGTTTTCAGGAATTCATTGCCGTCATCAATCGCCTGATAGGCAGAGGGCCGAGGTTTTTCAAGTTCAGGTGCCCCACCACATCCGATGAGCTGGCACAACGCAGTGATAAACAAGAAGTGGATGCAGAACGCTATTCTATGCTTAGACACTGTCCTACAACTCAGCTTTAGGCTTCTCTCGGCCATTTCTCGTTCCGAGGCTCGCCACAAATCCAAATCGACAGAATCCGTCATGAATTTGACAGATCCGTCCATCATCATATAGTTGACTCCGCCGCGGTGCATGCTGCGGGCCGAGATGATCGCTGCCTCGCCTGGAACATCAGGAATCGCGCCGGCCGCGCCACAGTCTTGACCAATCCAGTTTGGCGGCGATGTGATTGTACATCGTTGTTGAATAGGCTGCCGTCCCCCAGCCGTTGGAGTAGTCATCGCCTGGGAGCCACAAGCCCATCGAAAAGAAGTGGAAATCACTTGGTGCTGGCTGGTAATTGAGACAATCGTTAAACATAAATTCTGGATCAACTGGTCCATTGGTTCGACGGTTCGGCATCGTGATGGTGTCAGACTTCGTAGGCAAGACATAAGGGCCATTGCTGAAACCGCTCCCCTTCGTTCGCTCTGAAAACCCAATCGTGTTGCTGAGCCCGTCCAAAAACGCAGCGCTGCTAAGAGTCCTACCGATTGTGAACGCTCCATTGCCTTCGACAAGTGGAATTTCGCAGCCATCCAAACAGTTGTTGTCGCCCCAGTGTTCAGCACCACCATAGGGGGTCGAGCCACCAAAGTTATAACGATAATTGTTCTCTGTCGGCTGGTTGAATCCGTTGACGTCGGTTGGACATCGGTATAGCGCGACGTCTTTGGTGAGTGCCTCGTAGTTGGGATGCACTGGCGTGCCATTGAACGTCATCCTAGGCGAACTGGTCGCGGTCATATCGACAAGGTCGTACAAAGCACCCTGCTCGAGGTACGGAAGAATCGCCAAGTGAACAGGACGATTTCCGTACCAAGTGATGACGTTCATTGTGCTGTAATTCGTATACTGCGAACTAACCGGCTGTCCACGACGCGTATGGTCGTATTTGAGTCGTCCGGCCGGGAATGCTCTGAAAGCCGAATGGTAGTTGTGCAACGCCAATCCGATTTGCTTCAATTTGTTGGTGCATTGGACCATGCGAGCAGATTCGCGAGCTGACTGCACCGCAGGCAGCAACAGCGCGACTAGTATTCCGATGATCGCAATCACCACCAGCAGCTCGATCAAGGTAAACCCAGAGAGACGTGGCCCAGGATGTTGAGGCTTTCGGCTGTTCATCATTTTGCCAGTAGTAATTGAAATTTCGCTTCAAATCTTCCGGCCGTTGGAACCGTCTAGCTACTGATTGCCGTTCATCACGATAAATGTTCCTTCGAGCGAACACTTCAGTATTGGGCCATCAGCAAACGCGTCAACGTCTAGCATTCCGTCTTCATCAAAAATTCACCCTTACGGTCTGAGTTTAGCAATTAACCTTGCCTAGCGAACAATACCGCAACACAACGACGCACGTCTCACGATCCACTTTTTGCGGCTACAACAACTCGCGTGCGCTGACGTGTTTCCACAGGAGAGTCATCTGAGCATTGGTAGGAATTCTCCTATCATACCGCATCAGGTCCGCCAAAACAGGGTCTACACGAAAGCGCTTGTCGCGAGAAATGGTGCCTTCCGTTGTCTCAACCAAATAGCGAATCAACAATGCAAGAACGAATTCCCTCATCCATTGACGGTTCAAACCGACAAGCTATTAGCATTCCGTAGATAAGAGGCATTTGGCAAACTAGAACAGTTGTCCGATGGCTTCGTCGATGGCATTCAATGCGTCCTCGTCATCATCGCCATAGTCGGCCCCGGCACCAAGCAACATCCCGATCCGCCACCGCCGCCACCAATCGTGATCAGCTTTAGATCGCTAAAAGATGTTGGTAAATACCAAGCGAGCCATCATTGACATCACCGCATTAATCAAACGGCTTTTGTCGATGTCATACGGGTTCTCCGGATCAGCCGGCGGTCAAGAAGTTGTTGAAGTTCAAGCGAATGTCGTTGACGTCCGCCGTTCACAACGGTGTTGGCCAGCGTTGTTGCCGGTATCCCCGGGAGCATTGCCCCAGTAGTGCACGTCAGGGGTTGCCAAGCCGGTGGTACTGGCGTTGGCCAACACGGTGACTTCCAACCACTCTCCCTCGATATCGTTGTCAGCCCAGGTAATCACAAAACGATCACTGCCGCCCTCGCCGCCACCAGGAATCCTGTTGAAATACTTAGTAGGAGGGGCAAGAGTGGTAAAGGTATCCGAGTTCGCACCCGAAACACGGAACTCAAAGTCGGCTTCCGTGATCGAAGCCCCATCGGCCGGATTGGCGATATCGACCATGATCCCGTTGATACCCCGCGAGTAGCCCGTGTAATTGGCGAACGTCGCCGTGCCACTAGCAGTGCCGACTTACTATCGTCGATTGCGTTGTTATCGTTCGGACCATCGGAAACGCTACTCGTCGTCCCATCGTGGAAGGACCGGTTGTAGAAAATGTGACGGCCGGCAATCGAGGCGGAGTGGCGTTACCGTCACCGTCGCGTCCAAGTCGCCGACCGCCGTAATCTGACCGCCACCAAACAAATCGAAACTAGGGTTCAACCCCGTGATCGATTCGGTGTCCAGTGTTACAGTTTTCGCCTGTCCCGCCATCAATGCCGAGTATCCACGGTAAACCGAAACAGCTCTCCATCTAGTACAGCGAAGTTGATCAGAGGATCGAACAATCCCCAGCTCGGGTCGACTAGCGGCGAAGGCGGCGTTGTGATCCCCGCATAACCAACAAACGAATCGTACCCCGCCGAGGCGGCAAATACTGAATTTGAAGTGTCAACCGCCATTACATCGGTGGTCTCGTACCGCCCAGCAACGGCCGCCATCACCGACCTGTATATATGTTAGTGCGCCGATCGCCTAAAATCCGCCAGAGACCGAAACATGAGTTCCGCGATAGGCGTGCCCTCGGTGATTACGACGTCATCGATAAAATTCACAGGATTAGTGTCATCGTCGGTAATGGTACCAACTCCGACTCCATCTGCGATGATCCCTTCACGACGCTGGTCAGAGTGAGCTCGAAAGATTCAATCGGCTCATTGTCGGGGTCGTCCAGAAGCGGGATATCGACAGTGGTCGAGCCAGTCGTTATCGGAATCACCGAAGTGCCTGCAACGGCCGTGTAGTCCAGACCAGCCTGGGCAGAGAGATCGGAGGTTGAAAAAGTGACATCGATGGCGGTTGACGGCACTGATGAGTGCTTATTGTAAACGTCAGCACGCCGGCACCTTCGTCCACAGTGACATCATCTACCGATATTGAAACTTCGGTGTTGCCGATTCCAGGTGCATTTCCGGGCGAGCCGACATCACTGGTCGAGAACACAGGACCTTGTGCGCTCACCGCCGATTCAACGCCGACAACTGACCGCGACCGTGTTCGTCCAAAGTTGTTGTTGAAGGCAAGATCGTCTAAGAAAATGCTCGCCCCCTCGGGCTCATCCGACGGCCGAGTTCCCCCGAATCATCGTAATT
>CAVYKQ010000004.1:0-446967 GCA_963769105.1 Pirellulaceae bacterium | reverse complement strand
GTAGTCATCCCATTCGGGTCCTGTCCCCAAAGAGACATGGTAGATTTTGCCGGCGCCGACGACGCGATATCCATGGGCCTGAAACAGTGCATTCAGTTTTTGCTCGGACTTGATGTAGGGCCGGTAATCATCGGCGTTGTGATAGATTCCAGTCGTTGACGGTCGCAGTCCGCACATCAAGGCCACGCGAGATGGATTGCAGGCCGGCGCGGTGCAGTGGGCGTTTGAGAAACTTACGCCCATACTGGCCAGGCGATCCAGATGGGGCGTGATGGTCTGTGGATTGCGGTTGAGATGACCAATCCAATGATTCAAATCATCAATCGCGATGAACAACACGTTCGGGTGTGATGACTGGTCGTCGTCCGCAGGCAGCGTGTTGATCAATCCAAAGCACCAGACGATGACTGCTAAGATCGGCGATCTCATTCAGGGTTCCAATGCTTGGTTGACGATCTGTTGTTGGCAATCTGGTGTCCTGCAGTCGGCAATTCTGCCAATCGCAACGCTGTAATGTGTGGGTCCGATTGTGATCCGGTTCAGGACCTGAGTTTGATGTTCAGTCCTGAATCAGATAAATCATCGGTTACTACAGTGTCCGCATTACACACGCCGTCGCCTGCGCCCAGCTGCGAAGATGCCACCGATACATAAGGCCAGTGCCGATCCGGGTTCCGGAATGACGGATGGAGTCGAAACGACTCGAAAGCCATTCAATCGCATTCGAATGGCAGTGGTGTCGCCGAATCCTTCCAATACATGGTCCTGTAAGTAAAACCCAAACGACTGCCCTGACCGGTGAATGCCGCAAAAGTCGCGGACCCGGCATCGAATACAACCAAACCAGTCGAAGCCACGGTGGCCGGAGTAAACGAGTAGCCGATGTCTCGCCCGATAAACTGATGAGGTGTATGCCCGATGAGGTTCCCGTAAGAGGAGGGTCTGTTTCGCCAAGCGGGATTTTCCCATTGGAGGCCCAATTGCTCAGATACCAATCTCCGCTGGTGTCTTGAATGGCTAGCCGCATGCCCTCCTCCCAACTTGCATTTCCCTCATCAGCGTTTCCCGAAGGGCCGATGGAGAGGGCGAAATCCAAATCGCCCAGAGATGTGGGCGCCTTGCGACTCCAGCCAAGCATCGACGAGCCACCGCCACCCTCCGAACCATCCGTTCGGAACGAGAGTCGTCCAGCAGTACCTCTCGACGCGCCAAGGTATTCGTTGATGTACCAGTTCCGTTAAGCGGTTTGTTCCGGTTTTGAACCATCAAGTTCAACCCCGGTCCCGAAAATCCTGAGGGCCCGAAAAGGCCGAAAAGATCGTCGTTGATCGGCGCCGTCGTGGCGTAGTTGTACATGTTATTTGTCCCAGCGTTCGAGTGACCTGCGTTGGTCGTGAACTGGGTCAGATCAATCGTTCCAGCACCCGGGTTAGGGGGCTGCGGAGGATCTGCAAACCAATCGCCATTCGGATTGAATTGGTATTCGGTCACAATGGTCTGCGCGGTAACATTGATGGGCAACAGGAAACTAGCAGAGTAACTGCGAGAATGTGCCCCATCATTATTTGTTTATGCATCTGATGAATCCTCGGGATTAATCTTTGAAGATGGGATTTGATTACGGAAACTGTTGTCTCCTCGGTCGATGATCCAGGAATTTGGGTTTGTGACGCAACGACGTCTTCCAATCCCAGCAGCGATGATGCCGCTGAGACAAATTGCGAGTGTCGAACTAGGTTCCGGAATGACAACCGGATTCGAAACGACTCGAAACCCATTGATCCGAAAAGCTGTATCGCCACCATCATGCTGTGCGAAAAAGCCGAACGCCTTGACGCTCCCACTAAAACTTGAAAAAGTCGCCGAACCGGAGTTGAACATGCCAGCGAGTTGGAACTGAGGCTGGCCGGCGCGTAAGCCGCCCAGGTCTCGGTATCTAAATCGACAAGGTGCACTCCTGTGGCGGTACCGGTAACCGGGGCTTCACCGCCAACCGGGGTTTTGCCGTTGGAACTCCAATTGCTCAGATACCACTGATCGCTGGTGTCCTGAATGACCAACCGCAAGCCTTCCTGATACAGCGGAGGTGCTTGACCTGCAGGGCCGATCGCCAGGGCAAAATCCAAATCGGCCAGCTTAGTTGGTGCGGAGCTACTCCAGCCAAACATGGTCATGCCACTGGATAGGTCTCTGTTGCGCACATTGAATCTTCCCCGTTGTTGCCGCAAGCGAAAATTGGTCCCGGCGGCTCCGAAGTCCTCACCCGAATTCTGTACCACGAAGGTCAATCCCGGTCCCAAAAAGCCGTTGATCGCTACCGGAAAACCACCGTCTGCGGTAATTCCATTACCAATCAATGTATTGGAGGCATAGTTTCTGATTCCCGAATTGTTGGTGACATCCGTGTAGCGGTCGAGGCTGACTTCGGCCGGAAGCCCCGAGAACGGCGCTTGGGATGGTTCGGCGAACCAATCGCTACCGCCACTGGTCCATTGATATTCGGTCACGACGTCGGCTGACAGCGAGGCCGTGCATGTGAACATGCAAGCAGCAGCAATCAAATGGCTCAATCTTCTGTTCACGCTAAATCTCCAAAGGGGTTTTCAACAAGTGAGATTGCTCAAGCTCCAGTTTCAAGACTTGAATCGTGAACCCGTTGTCTTCCTCGGTCGATGACCGAGAAATCTTGTTGGTTACGAACGTCGCCTTCTGATCCCAGCAGTGAAGATGCCGCCGACACAGAGGGCGAGTGCCGAACCAGGTTCCGAGAATGGTAACAACGCGAAAGCCGTTGGTTCGGTATTGAACGTCGGTGCTTCCGCCAATTGACGAATTGTCACCATCGTGTTCGTAGAAGATACCGAATGCCTGGACAGCTCCCGAGAACGTAGAAAATGTGGGTGCCGGTTGACCATCAATGAAGTTGGCCAGCGTCGATGAACTGGTGGTGGCGGGCGTATACGCTGCCCACTGCAGCGACGAAAGAATCTGCGAGTGCAGCCCTTCGGCATCATTACCGGTGCTGAAATCACTTAGCCACCAGTCATTGGATGTGTCTTGAAGGGCGAATCGAAGCCCATCCTGATAATTTTGAGAACCGGGTCCCATAGACAGATCAAATCTCAAGTTGTCCAGGCTCGGGGCGGACGCGTTGAGATAAAAAAGGCCCGTCGACCCATTCGATCCGGATCCAGCTCGTGAATTCAATCTGCGAGCGTTTTTACGTAACCGGTAATTTACGGGTGCCTCGGCTTTGTTTTGCAGGATGGAGCTTAATCCGGGGCCTACGATGGACCCGTCCGAAACGATTGACGAGTTAATCCCGGCCGCCGTGTTGACATAATTGAAAATGCCGGAATTCACCGTCGCGGTTCCTATCCCGAAGAGATCAGTGGTCGCTCGGCCTGCCGCCGGTGGATTAATGGGCGTCCCGCCATCGGCATAAATATCGCTGACGTCAGGGTTGGCCGCCCAGCGGAATTCGGTAAGTATCACACCAGCGGCGGAGACAGAAGTTGCGCTACTGATCGCCAGCAAAGCGGTGGCGGCAAAAGTTAAAAGTCGTTTCATTTTGGTTCTTCGAAGTCGGGGAGCGATGAAATTGGGGAGGGTTCGATGAATCGAAAATGCCAGATTTTTGATCGGTTCTTAAATTGACTTTGGGGTCAGGACTTAACTCCTGACCCCGCTATATCAGTCACACACACGGCCAGCTGGCCGAAGTTTTATACGAGCGACGGCGCCGTCGTCCGGCGGCGAAGATGCCACCGACGCACAGGACCATCGCTGAGCCAGGTTCCGGAACCGCCGTGAAGGAGGCCTGCAGGATTTGCTGACTGCCCGCTCCATTGACAATTGCCAGGTTCCATCCATCCAACGCCGAAGCTGCATCCAAACTAAAACCAGGGCCCAGGATTTCGAAACCATTCGCAGCGTCAATCAAGTCCAGTGTCGTGGTCGTCGTAACACCGGCGTAGTTGGAAAGAAAAATGTCAGCTCCGCCAAGCGTGACGCTTTCGCCTGATGTCGCATCAGCAAACACTCCAAGAACATCGATCGTTGAAACATCGCTGCCACCAAAAAGATCAAAGTTGATTGTGTTCTCACCAGGATTAATTCCACTCAATAGCAGCGAATGGAGATTGATCGTTGCGCCCGAACCAATCACGTTCAGAACGGACGAACCGGGCAGTTGGTTAGTACCATGAAGTGACAAAGAGGCTCCACCGCTGGTCGATGCAGCAGTTAAATCAATCTCGGCAAGCCCACTGACCGTCAAGACGCCAGTGCCGCCCCTGCCAACCGACACACCGCCGTTTCCTCCGGCTGCTGTGAATCCGGGGGCGACCCCCGTGTTCGTCAACAGCCCTCCACTCATGTTATAGGTTCCGGAACCACCACCATTTTGCGAGCCAACCCGAAGGTTTACATTTCCAGACGCTCCCGAAGCCGTCAAAAAATGGCTCCCTCCAGTCTGAGTGAAGACTCCGCTGCCCCGTTCGCCCACGCGAAGTCCTTTCCCACCGTAGTGCTGAATGGCCCCGGTGCCGGAGAGTTCCAAGGACGCGCCACCCCATCTTCCCGCCCGGCTGGGGTCGTTGTCAACCCAAGTGTTGTTATCGGTCAGCCTCACCGAGCCGCCTGTGATGAACAGGTCCTGGCCACCGCCGACCATGGGAGCTCCGGCGCTCCAGTTGCCGCTGACCCAATCTGCGTTTGTTCCGTTCCAAGTGTTTTGAGCCACGGCCACCGAACCGCAACTGGCAACTAGCGCGATCACTAGCAGTCTGACGATCATTATCTGACTATTCATCTCTATCAGGCCAAGGTTCAAGGCGAGTATTTATAGTATACAAAAATACATCTTTTTCGCATCCGCCCTTCACAGGGAATCAACGCCGTACAGCGGATCTGGTAAGGGATCAGATTTCCACCCATTTCCATATATGCGGGCGTCAGGGTGAACACACAGACAATCAGAATCTAGTTACGAACCGATACATTGCTCTTTGGCGTGTCATGTATTGATCGCAATTTGAAACGAATCCCCGAAATGCTACTTTTGGGGCCGCACCCAGGTATGTCGCTTTGGCGGCCGCATCGCCGGCTGGTTCAAACGTCCGACTCTCCCGGAGGGAGAATGAAGTAAACGGTTGCGAATCAACGACTTAGGAACTGCACAACCTTCAAGCGGAAGGTTGATGAAACGCGCGCATCATCAAAAACTGGAGATTCGTGCTGGTACCTGATTGCCAAAGTAGGCGACCGCATTTCGCTATTTTGCGCAAGCTAAGAGGCCGCGGGTTGCCGCCAGCTTGACCACCTTTTTGTTGCTGGTCATCAACTTTTGGTAGATCGTTTTGGCACCAGTCTTGTCACCCCCAGCTAGCAATCCTTCGGCGCAGCAAAGTGTCGCGTTCGTCACGGCGTCGGTCGGCACTACACTTGCCAATGCCTTGGCTGCAGCGACGGTTCGGATCGCGCCCAGTGCGTTCGCAGCCGCGGTAGCCACCTGACTGTTTTCGTTTCCCAGCAGTTTGGTAAGTGGTGCGACCGCAGAGTCTTCGCCACGAACACCGAGCGAACCGATCACGCCGACTTTCAGATCGTTTGAGACAGCACCGAGCGCATCGACCAGAGCTTGCGATGCCGCTTCGCCGGGAATGCTCTGAAGTGCGAACCTAGCCATGTGCGAATGATCCTTGTCACCAAGCATCGCAGCGAGCGTGGGAACACTGGTGTCGGTGCCGATGATTTGCAGCTTGCGACAAACGTAGTCCTTGCCGTTGCGACTTGCGTCGCTGTTCAGAACGTCGATCAGCGCCGTTTCGATTTCTTGGCGAGCGGCGTTGTCGCCGTAGCTGGCAACAATCGCTTTATCGATCGGATTTAGCTTGTTGCGGTCATCCCCCCAAGTGTAATCTTGCAGTCGATTGAGTGCTTTCTTCATATTCGTTTCCTTGTTTGTATTGGTGCGGCGATCTGTGTCGCCAATGGCTTTCGTAGGGCGTGGCGACTGGGCTAGATTGCCCATGGTTCGCGACGGGCACGATCGAGGAAACGGTTGGCCTCTTCGTCGCCGATGAACTGTTGCTGCTGAACATCCCATTTCAGCGAACGATCGACTCTGTATGCGATCGTGGCCAGGTGGCTGACAGCAACCGAATTCACCGCCAATTGGATATCCCGGAATGGTTGCTCACGAGTCTTCACGCACTCGATGAAATCACCATAAATCCCTCCCGAACCTTTGTAGCGGGGAACCGGCTTTGGCTCGCGCTTGTCATCGGTCTTGTCTTGAATCGTGGCGTTCTCCTCACGCTTCAGTCTGCCGGCAGTACCGACGACCTCCATGTTGCCAACGCCGGGACGGTTGTGAGTTATCTCGCGACCGTTGGCGTACTTGAGCGCCACCCATTTCTTACCGTCGTCGTTGTTCAGAACGATTTCCGTTGGCTGTAGTTCACGCACGTCAATCGCGAACGTCGCACCACCAAAGTGATGGGCACCCCAGTCGGTCATGCCGCCACCGGAGTAGTCGATGTAAGAACGCCAACTGTCGCCACCGGTACCAAAATTTCCATCGCAGCGTCTGCTGTTGTAGGGTGCCCAGGGAGCTGGTCCGAGCCACATGTCCCACGCCATGCTGTCCGGCACATCTTCGGCTGGCAAGTTGCAGGGCATCGAAAGCGGGCCAACTTCTACGTTGATCGATTTGATCTCGCCCAGTTCACCGCTCCAGCACGGATTTACGATTTGTCCGTAGTCTTCCAACACGCGTTGACTACCGCCGGAAACGACACGCCCGTAACGCCGCGCCGCATCGACCATCAAAGGGCCTTCGCGCAAAGTGAGCGTTTCCGGTTTTTGACAGTAAACGTCTTTGCCGGCCTTACAGGCTTCGATCACCATGATCGCGTGCCAGTGATCGGGCGTGGCGACATGGACCGCGTCGATGTCGTCGCGAGCGAGCAACTCGCGGAAGTCGGTGTACAGCTGGCAGTCACTATTTTGGTACTTGCCGTTGACCACATTGCGGGAATGTTCGCGCGACTTTTCCGAACATCGCTGGCCGCCAACGTATTGCACATCGCCGCGACCCAGGAACGCACCTTGATCACCGGTGCCCATGTTGCCGATGCCAATCCCACCCATGACGATTCGATCACTGGCCGGTGCACGCTTGTCGTCACCAAGTGCCGTGGAGGTGATGACATAGGGAGCTGTGACCGCGGCAGTCGAAGCTTGCAGAAATTTGCGACGTGTTGTTTTGGCCTTCGCCATATCGAAACCTATCAAGATTATCGGGATCGGGATGGGAATCGGGCTGGCCCGAAGTAAATTCAGGACTCAACTTTGACGTTGAGCCCTGAAAGGATGGAAACACTTGATGCTGCGAATCCGCGCTAAACGCGACGGCGGCGGGTACCGGACGCGAAGACCCCAGTGACACACAATGCCAGTGCCGAACTGGGTTCCGGAACGACGATATAGGTGACCCGCAGAATATCACTGCTGCCATCAATCGCACCGGTACCAACCACAGCCATGCTCCAATCGGCGGTGTCGCTGGCGTCCAGACTGAAGGTACTGTCCTGAAAGATGTAGTCGCCGACCATCAGGTCAAAGGTCGTGCCGTTGGCGAGCGGAGTGCCTGTGTAGTCCAAGTCCAAGACGCCCGCTGCGAGAATCGCGGAGTAATCGCCGGCGGGAACCGGTCCAACTGCCGTACCAAGGTTGAAGTCACCTGTTAGATTGATCGTGGAAACTCCGGTTTGGTCGAACGAAAACTTGATCAGTGCTGCTGGCGTCGGATAAGAACCATTTACCATTTGGATCGAATCGATATCGATTGTTGCGCCCGAACCGTTGACCGACAGTATCGAACTTGCCGGTGTTCCGCCTCCGAAACCAAACAACAATGCGGCACCACCCGTATCCGCATCGCCCAAATCGATGACAGCGCTGCCGCTGACCCTCAGCTCGCCGGTTGCTGGGCCGGAAGGGACTTTGTTAGCGCGGCTTCCGAGCACGACGTTGCCTCCAGGAAAGAGGCCACCGGCGGTCGATAGCGTGCCGCCGCTGATGTCGTACAGTCCGTTAGCCATACTCGTATTGTTGCTTCCAATCCGTAGTTCACCGGAATTCATATAGAATGTACCACTAGTCTGGGTAACCACGCCGGTGCCATTGTCACCAATCCTGGATGTCTTTTGATTGGTGGCTCCATCGTTGTGTTGAAGGACACCACCGTTGATAGTCAGCGATCCTTGCTTGGCCGTTGATGAGGGTCCGGTACTAAACCACAGCTCGTCACCGTTGTCTACATAGATTCGGCCGCCATTGGCGGTAACCCCGGAAGGGATGACGAGATTCAAATTCGTGTTGACACCAAACCCATTGTCCCAATTGTTGGGATCGGACCAGTTACCGTAAGTATTGGGGCCGACCGTGGTGGTTCCGCCACCTACTCCGTCCCAATTCGTCGTTTGGCCGACGACCGTCACCCCGCTGGTCGCCACGAGCGACAGTGCCAGCAATGGAGCCAGCAAGTGGTTGTTTTTCATCTTATAAGTTCCTAACAACTGCCGTCGTCCAGCAAATCTAGTAAGGGATCGGATTTCCTCGCACGTTACAATATGCGGGCCTCAAGGTGAACACACAGATAAATCCAGGCTTAGATACGAACGGATACATTGTTGCTGGATTTCGTAGCTGACAGAGCGACCCGATCGCTACGTATTGATCGCCAAGTAGAGACGATTTCGCTCACGGACAATGGTGTTCCCAGCTCCGGTGACAACAACAGCGTTTGCCTTGAACCCCATCCGTGCGAACTTCATGTATCCATGTCGCAGATCGTCAAACGCCTGACCATGCTCGCTCTCGCGATGGTCTTTGCGCTGAATGCTGTCCACGCAAGGTCCCAGTCGTCTTGATGCCGGCAACCTATGTTCAACCAACCTCCGTTCCCGGCGGACGAATCAGGCTGTTGCGGCAAACCAGCAGCAACCGGTCGGCGTATTCAATGTGCAGGGTGCGGGCTGTGTACGGCATCTCTCGTTCGTCTTTGGCGAGCAGGCCGAATTGACTCCGCGACGGTTTCACGCCCAGGGCAACATTGCTTTTCCAGCGGCGACCGGCGCGGCCTTTCCAATCGCAACGACCGACGGCACGAGATTTCTGACTGGCTACATGATGGATTGGTGCCAGCAGGGCCACAACGACATGGTGTTTCCTAACAGCGGCGTGCGCCTGCTATTGGATGGACAGACCGACCCGCATGGGATCAGTGGCTGGAACGTAGAAGATGATTTAGGTTTCTCCTGGGATTTCAATGACTATCAAACGGTTTGGTCATCAAAACGAACAATCAAGAGAACCACGACTCAAGAATCGGACACGAATTTTTGTTCGGTCCCTAAAGTCGAACTGCCGTGGATACCCAGCGCGGCTACTTGGCGTACTCGGCGCCTGTGAGACTATATTCAACGGATGCCTGCCACCGATGAAGTTCCGCGGTCATCTTCCTGACGATCTCTGGATGCTGGTCGGCAACATTGGTTGTTTCCAGCGGGTCGTTTTTCAGATCAAACAGCGAGACCGTGTCTGTCACCGGAGTCAGCACGTCATTCATGTTTTTGTGACGGCCCTGGAAATCAAGGAGCAACTTGTACCGGTTGCCTGTCCAGGCAACGTCGCCTGGGAAGTCCGATTTCAATGCGACTGGATGTTTCCAGTTGATGAATTGAGTTGACGCATTACTACTGGTCGGCGTTTCGCCGGATTGGGAATCACGGTCCATCCAGGCGCCGTTGCGAGATTCATCCCGTCCGCCGTATCTCCAGAAACCAATTGCTTGCGGCCGTTCATTCAGTTCGCCACGGATGACTGGAACCAGGCTGATTCCATCCAGAATTCGATCGGGAAGCGGAATATCAAGCCAGTCGCAAATCGTGGGCAGGATGTCCGATGTAACGGAGCTGACCGAACTGTTCCCCGCTTCCGGAATGCCGTTGGGCCACTCAATCATCGCCGGCACGCGCATGCCGCCTTCGAACAATGTTCCTTTGCAACCGTTGAACCGAGGTTTGTACCAGGAGTTGGACGGTTCTCCATTGTCACTGGTGTACCACAGGATGGTATCACGATGGATGTCGAGTGCGCGAAGTTTGTCTCGCAGCTTTCCCAGCGAGCGGTCCATGGCAGTGATCTCGCCGTATCGATGAGCGAGCCGCTGGGCAATGGGACTATCGATGTCTTGGTAATGCCTCAGGTCACCTTCGGTTGCAAATTGAGGTCCGTGGCATGACCCATACCAGATGACGGTAAAGAACGGCTTTTCGGCGGCCACGGATTGTTCAATGAACTCAATCGCTTCGTCAACGATGACTTCCGAACCCTCCCCTTTGTAAATTTCGGGCGGCCCGCCGTTCTTGGACAGAGGCGGGTCGATCTCAAAATAGTTGTCGTGCGAAAGCCACTGATCGAAGCCCTGATTGCCAGGACAATTAGGGGCCGCTGCCTTGACCGGACCAAGATGCCATTTTCCGTAGTGACCGGTGGCGTATCCATGTTCTTTCAGAATCTCTGCGATCGTGATCTCTTCAGGTCGCATCGCCATCGTCGGCGCAAACTGACCAAACCGGACGGAATTTCGCCCCGTCATGCAGCTGCCACGAGTCGGTCCACAGTTGGGACCGTGGGAATAGAACCTGTCGAATCGAAATCCGGTTCTTGCCATTTCGTCCATCACCGGACTGACGACGTGGTCATGGCCATTGAAGCCGACCTCTGACCAGCCTTGGTCATCGGCCATGCAAAGAATGATATTTGGACGAACGCCTGTTTTCTTTGGGACCGTGGTCGGCTCACCGCAGAACGAATTGGAGGCAAGCATGAAAACAATCAGTGAGCTTGCAAAGCGGCGCAACAGGTCGAATTTCATTTACAGGCAGCTTTTGATTTGATCGAAGACGATCCGTGAAGCGACGTGGAATAGGTTCTCGCTCTTGGCGCAGATGCGAATGCGCAACGCGGCGCGAAACAGCTTTTCACCTAACTCCTAAGATGCAAGGTCTGGAAAGTATCCACAAGAATTATGGCGTTCCCAACACTATTCTACTAACATGCCAATCTAAACAGAACCATTCCTCAAAGAGCCATCATGCATTCGATCTTTCCAATCGCCGCCACAAAATTTCTCTGCCGGACATTTCAGTTCGTGTTGATGGCAATCTGTTTGATGGACACTGGCGCAATCGCCCAGACTCCAAATCAGGTCGGGCTGCCGGTCAGTATTCATGGCGACGGAAAAAGACTGACGGTTATGCTTGGCGACCAGGAATTCACTACGTTTGATTTTGGTGCGTACAACAAGCCGATTTTCTATCCAATCTACGGACCTGGCCAAATTGGGATGACCAGAAACTGGCCGATGAATGACGAAGTTCCGGGCGAAGCACATGATCATCCTCATCACAAATCGATGTGGATTTCTCACGAGATCAGCGGCGTCGATTTTTGGTCGGAAAAAGGGGGCGAAGTTTTCACTCCCTGTATCGAGACAAAGTTTGCCGGCAATCCGAAACCGACAAACGTGTTTCGATCGACTTCATTTTGGGTCAAGAAGAGCGACGGAAAAACTCTGCTAACCGACCAAACCACCTTTTGGTTTGGCGGTGACGAAAACAGCCGTTGGATTGATTGCCTCGTGAACTTCCGCGCCACCAACGGCGACATCCAGTTTGATGATACCAAAGAAGGTCTGTTTGCAATTCGCACCCACCCTGACTTACGGTTGACAGCGTCACCCAAACACGGTGTCGATCAGGTGTACGGAACGGCAATCAATAGCGAAGGGGTGACGGGAAAAGACGTCTGGGGTAAACAGGCTAAATGGTTGTTGTACAACGGAACGATCGATGGAACACCGATGAGCATTGCGATGTTCGACCATCCGACGAATCTGCGACATCCGACGACCTGGCATGCGCGGGACTATGGCTTGGTGACGGCCAATCCATTTGGACTGCACCACTTTTTAAAACAGGACAAAGGCGCCGGTGCATTTAGGATCAAACAGGGTGACAATCTGTTTTTGCGCTATCACATCGAATTCTTTAAGGGCAACGTTTCCCCTGAGGAGGTTGAACGCAAGTATCGTTTGTTCGCCGCCAAGGAACTCGCCAATTTGGTCTATTCCAAAAGATGAACTCTGGCCTCCATCTAGTTTCAACATGAAATCAATCATCGCGGCGATCGCCATCATGGGCTGCTTCGTGTTCACTCCCGCAGTGCAAGCGAAAAAACCGCACGCAAACAATCGACTCCGCCAAAGCCCCAATGTGATCCTGATCATGGCGGACGACCTGGGCCGCGAAAGCATTGGCGCTTGTGGCGGCACCAGCTTTAAAACCCCCAAATTTGATCGGCTGGCACGGGAGGGAATGCAGTTCACGCGATGCTTTTCCCAACCGCTGTGTACACCTTCTCGCAACAAGATCATGACTGGTCGGTCCAACGCTCGAAACTACCAGGGCTTTGGAATGCTTGACAAAAACGAAATCACCTTTGGCACGCTGATGAAAAACGCCGGCTACACAACTGCCATTGCCGGAAAATGGCAATTGACTGGTGGCGGTGGTGGTACAGGAACGAAAGACGGCAAAGGAAGTTACGCCGACGATTGCGGGTTCGATCAAACTTGTTTGTGGGCTTACGACCGCGACGTTACCGAAGCGGAATCAGCGGCGTATTACGCCAAGTTCCCCGACGGCGTCAAACAAAAGATGTCCCGGTTTTGGTACCCGGCGATCTTGAAGAACGGAAAACTGATCGCGACCGACGAAAACGATTTTGGACCAGACATCTACAGCAAGTTCCTGTTGGACTTCATCGCAGAAAATCACGAGCAACCGTTCTTTGTCTACTATCCGATGGCTTTGACACATAATCCTTTTGTGCCGATGCCGACAACGCCTGGCGTCAATCAATTATTGCTTCAACAAAAACTGAAAGGTCACAACAAGAACTTCCCGGACATGGTCCGCTATACCGCGACCATCATCGACCGGTTTCGACAGAAGCTGGACGAGCTCGGGATCGCCGAAAACACGCTGATAATTTTCACGTCGGATAACGGTAATTTCAGATCGTTGGTGTACCAGATGAATGGACGAGCGGTAATTGGCGCAAAGGGCCTGCCGCTGGATGCAGGGTGTCATGTGCCGACGTTCGCTTGGTGGAAAGGAAAAATCAAACCGGGCTCCACGTGCCATGACTTGATCGACTTCACTGATTTCCTGCCCACAATCGTGGATGCCGGAAATGGCCGGTTGCCCACTGACCGCGCCATTGACGGACAAAGCTTTCTGTCCTTAATAGCAGGCGCATCATATCTTGGCAAACCGTACACACCCCGGTCGGCTGTTTTCGTTCACTACGACAAGAACCCTGACGCATCCGATCCTGATTTCCGCCGGATTCGTTTTGCACACGACGGAACATTCAAACTGTACCTCGACGGCAGGCTGTTCGACGCTGCGAGCGATTTTGAAGAAGAACATCCGATCGACATCGAAAATGCGTCAACGGAAATCAAAACGGCCAAAGCAAATCTTCAGAAAATGCTTGATCGCATGCCTAAATGGGAACCAGACAACTCATTTTTCAGAGGTCAACCTGAACCGCAAATGATCGAGCGACGAAAACGGCTTGCGACCATTCGCGGTGAACAATGAGTCAACTCAAAATAAACTCCCAGCAAACACTCCGATATGAAAAACACGACTCTCCAGTCCGCTTTGGCTCTGGCCTTTTCGATGTAGCCTCATGAGCGAACTGAAGATCGCTCAACGCCCATCAGCACTTATCACTCGGTACCGATCAATCAACCTGGGTGAGTGATCTTTGCCAGCGCTGATTGAATTCTTCAGCCTCGATTTCGGCCTGTTGCGATTCCTCTGCGCGGCCCAACGATTGCAATATCGCAGCACGGTTTTTGACAACTCGATACATGGACCGGTGCACAAAGGCCTCCCAGATCGGTGGGCGCTCCAGCAACGATCTGAATTGATCTGCCGATTGGACGCTAGCTTCCAGCGCCAATCCGGGCTGACGATCTGAACGCAACATGTTGGCCAGTCTGCGATACGAGGATCCAACTAGGTAGTGGAATAAATTGCTGTCCGGGTAATCGTTCGAAAGCTGTTCGGCAAACTGGATCGCCAGCTCGCAGCTCGCCAGCCCCTCATCCCTGCGATTCGCGATTCGAAGCGCTTTGGCCATCTGAAAGTGTCCAGCAACTTTGGCAACGTTGTAAATCCATTCGTCGGGATGTTGCTCGGATAGCTGCTGGGCGATCTCGATTGATCGCTGGTATCGCTGGACCGCCAGATTCGCGACGTCGGCGTGGTTGCGATCTTTCAGGTTCAGCCACTGCAGCGTGGTGCACAAGGAGTATTGGTACGCCCGATTGTCGGGATCGCGCTCGACGAGCTTTTCCAACCGGTCGATGGCCCGAGCTGTGGCTTCCTCGGGTTGACCATCGGGCCCGGTGAATCCGTCCGATTCTTCCCGGTAAGCCAGTGCCAGTAGATGTTGCGCATCGAGGTTGGCAGGATTACGGTCAACGACCCGGTGTAGGATTTGGACGCAACGAGCAATGTGCTGGAGGCGTTCATCAAGCGAGACGCCAGTCGGTTCGAGCTGCTCAGCGAGTCGTGAATAGTCGATCACACCACCATCCAACCCGGGGTGTCAACGACCGGCCAGATATAGAGTCCTGGCTAGCTCCAACTGGATCGCGACGCTGAGTTGATTGCCAGCGCCCGGCGGTATTTGTTCGAGCAAACTGAGCGCCTGTTGGTGGTATTGATGGGCGAGTGGAAAATCTCGCTCCGTAAACGTCAACACGCCCAGTTCGTTCAAAACGCTGGCGTGCTCCAGTTGAACCTCTGCATCAAAAGTATTACTGATGAAGTCGGCTAAACGCTCTTTCGCTTTCGCATAAGCGATGCTTGATTTTCTAAACTGTCCGAGTCGTTGGTAGATCACGCCCACGCGGCGCATGGCTGCGGTGCTTTGCAGGATCACTTCTTTTTCGGAACCGCGATTGCGTTTGGCCAGGTCCTCGTAAATCTGAATCAGTTCTTCCAGCATATGGGCCGACGCGGGCGATACGCGGATCGAGCCATGCGCAGAAACGCTTGAAGATGTCGTCCAATCCGGCAAATACGTATCGTAAACTCGGTCCAGCGCTGCACGGGTCACAGCGGCTGATTCGTTCGCGTCGCGACGCAGACCAGCCTCGCGCACATAGGCCAGCGAAGTGGAAGCTGAAAAAAGCAACAGCATTGCCAAGCTAAATCCAATCAACGCGGCGTCCAATCGATTCCGGCGGCACCAACGCCAAATGCGTTCCCAGGGCCTCAATCGACGTGCGGTCACCGGGCGATCTTCTAAGAAATTCCGCAGGTCTGCCAACTGTTCCTGGGCTGATTGGTATCGATTTTCGGGTTCCGCAGCAATCGACTTCAGGATGACGGTTTCCAGATCCCGCGGGATCGCCGGATTCAGCAGTCGTGGCCGCGCCGGTCTTTCGGTCATGACTTTTCGCATCAGATCCAGTCGGTCGAACGGCCGAAAACGTCGGCTCCAACGTGCAAAGTTCATACAGCGTCATACCGATGCTGTAGATATCGGATCGCTCGTCCGCGTCGCCTTTGAACTGTTCCGGCGAAGCAAACCGCAGCGTACCGACCAAGTTTGCTGACCCCGTCAGTTCGTGGTCATCATCGATTTGTGCCAATCCAAAGTCCGCGACCCAAACATCGCCGTGGCGATCGAGCAAGATGTTTGCCGGTTTGATGTCACGATGCAAAACGCCCTGGTGATGCGAATGGCAGATTGCATCGGCAACGTCGGCGCCGATTCGCGCCACGTTTTGATAGTACGTCTTGGGCAGGCCCGATACGTTCGGTGCCGTTTGTGGGCCGATGTCACGATCTGGTTCAGCGTTGTCTAACAAGCGATCGACAGCCGCATCGACGGGAAAGCCAGTCACTTCCGAGCGTTCGGAGTCTGGCGACACAGCAGCGCCGCTGGACGCACCGTCCAGCCCTTGTTGAATTCGTAACGCACGGATCAGTCGATCCAAGCTGTAACCTTCGATGTACTGCATCACGGTGTACTGCACGCCACCTTCGTGACCGGTCCCAAAGACCTGCACGATGTGGGCGTGGTGCAAGCGGCCAACGGCTCGGCCTTCTTTGGCGAACCGCGCACGTTCGATGTCGGTCAGTAGCGGGCTAGGCGGCAGCACTTTGATGGCAACGCGCCGCTGCAGCGATTCTTGCTTGGCTTCGTAGACGATGCCCATCCCACCCCGACTGATCTCACGAATCAATCGGAATCCACCCAGCGTTTGCACCCGATTGCCCGCGGTATCGATCGCCGCGCCCTGTGGGTGCTGACCTTGACGTCGAAAACTGGCTTCCTCGAGCACCGACAGCGCTTTTGCCAAGCCAGTCATTTCACCAGATATCTCCGGGAACTGCTCGGCGTATTCAGCGGACGACGGCTGTTGTCCGCGGCGCAATCCCTCGGTGAATGCGTTGGCAAATTCGTCCACCGAGTCGCGTTTCGGTTCGTCGGCGTGTTGATCTTGGTTCATGAGTCTACCATTCAGTCAGTCAACTCTGTTCGAGGACCGGCACGCGTCTGTGCCTGGTGATTCCTTTGATACCACCTCCCGAGTCTCTGCTTGCTCATTGGATTCAATCAACGTTTGAATGCGGCGGAGTGCGCGAACGTAACGGTTACTGGCTGCATTGCGACTGATCCCCAAGACCTCAGCGACCTCGTCGTTGATCAACTGTTCAAAATGCCGCAGCACCAATACTTCACGATCAACTAGCGGCAGTTCGCTCAGCATTCGCTCGACCATTTTTATCGCATCATCGCGTGCCAGCACGGCGCTGGGCGAAGTGATCGAATCAGCCAGCATCTGTGCGATCCGGCTAAACTGACGGGAGCCGTCGCCGATGTCTATCGCAACTTCCTTTCTGGCATCACGTTTTTCGGTCAGAAGATGATACCGAACGACCATCTGCAGACGCTGCAACACGATCAACCGCAGCCAAATGCCAACTGTCGAATCGCCCCGTGCCAGGAATTTCTGCACGTCCTTGGTCGCATCAATGTAGGCGTCTTGCAAGATGTCCGACGGATCGATACGCGAACGCAATTGTGGGTCAAGGCGAAAATCGATCATCCTCAGGAAGCGATTTTGGTAGAAGGAGAACAGCTCGGCCAACGCCTTGTCATCGCCACCTCGCAATCGCGAAATGAGACCTTCGACCATTCGCTCTCGCTGTTGGTCGGTCAGTGGCGGTATTTGCTGGGCCGTCCAGTCATTGTTTGCCCAGTTATCATTTGCGCTGTCCAATGGTCCGCCTATTCACAAATCAGAGCACCTCTGCGATCCATGCAGCTAAAGTCAAATCGGTCGCCATTCGATTGCCGCTGGCACCCGATTATAGCTGGTGATCCTTGACCCCAAAGCAATCTCTGCTCGCAATGCTTAGGTTCGCGATCCGCACGCGCGATCGCGGAACCTGAACAATCGCGTAGTCCAGCATAATCCCGACAAACCATTCATTTTGTGATGATTCTTGGTCTGCTTGCTGGGGAACTGACCTCACGACATTTCCGGTCAGGCACTATATTCCGGGGGATCTCGATTCCGGGGAATCTCGGCTCGACTTGAGATTCAGCAAGGTAATTTGAAGCACTTTAGGGGCATAGGCACGGGAATATGACGTCGCACGAAACAAAGAGCGGAGTTGTCCGCACGCTGATCGACAATTCGGCTCTTCTGATCGCCGGAGCTGTGATCGCACTGGTTTGGGCCAACGTCCACACAGATTCTTACAATAAATTTGTTCACTACGACGTCGCAGCGATTTTTGGTGGCGATCACCCAGCTGAATCACACGATGCTGAATCACACGCTGCGGAGGCCCATGAGACCGAATCGCACGCGGTCGAGGGCAGTGATGCCGATGCTCATGCTGACGATTCATCGGCATCAGCAGCCGATCACGCCGACGAACACTCCGACCAACATGGTGGACACGGCGGACTGACGATTCATTACATCATCAATGATATCTTGATGGCGTTGTTCTTTGCGATTGCCGCCAAAGAGGTCTGGGAATCGTTGTTGCCCGGCGGAGCGCTTTCGAATCCGCGCAAGGCGGCCACACCACTGCTGGCGACCGTTGGCGGAATCCTGGGTCCAGCAGTGGTCTATATCGCTGGAACCTATGTGACGGGAACCAATGTTGAATTGGGAAAGGGCTGGGCGATTCCTTGCGCAACCGATATCGCGTTCAGCTATTTGATTGCGCGGATCATCTTCGGCAATGGACATCCGGCGATCGCCTTCTTGTTGTTGTTGGCGATCGCTGATGACGCAGCGGGCCTGTTGATTTTGGCGGTGTTCTATCCGCAAGAGGCAATCGAACCTCAATGGTTGATCCTCACGGGCGGCGCGATGTTGTTGGCTTTGCTGCTACGTCGCAGCAAGGTTCACACCCATTGGGCGTATCTGCTTGGCCCCGGAGTCTTGTCTTGGATCAGTTTCCAGCAGGCACATATTCATCCGGCACTCGGATTGGTCCCGATCATTCCATTGTTGCCCCACGCCCATACCGACCTGGGGATCTTTGCCAAGGAAGAGTTACAGCGTCACGACACGCTGAACGAGTTTGAACATTTCTGGAAAACGCCGGTCGAATTCATTCTCTGTGCTGTTCGGTCTGGCCAATGCTGGCGTGGTGATGAGCAGTTTAGGAACGGGGACTTGGTTGGTGTTGGCCGGATTGCTGATTGGAAAACCAGTCGGCATCACGCTGATGACCTTGTTCGCCGAAAAGGGCTTTAAGCTGGAAAAGCCAGCCGGGATGGACTATCGCCACATCGTCACGTTGGGGATGGTTGCGGGGATCGGCTTCACCGTCGCCCTGTTCGTCTCTGTAGCCGCCTTTACGGTTGCCGGGCCGATCCAGGATTCAGTCAAAATGGGCGCGCTGTTAAGCTTTGCAGCAGCACCGCTGGCAATCGTGATTGGCAAAGTCTTGGGGATCAAACCGTTGAAGGTGGTCTCCGATGACGACCAGAGACGCGGCGCAAGCAGCCTAGTTTCCAACAACTCACCAGAGATCTTCATGGATCAGGACGACTTGCCGATCGAGGCAATTGGTGAAGACGAATATCAACGGCCGCAACCGGCCGACGAGCCGATTTCAACGGTCGATTCGCAAGATTTGTATGCAAGTCATGCGACATACGATTGACCGGATGGAAAAAGATCAAACGGCGCGCGGAGATCTGAAAATTTTGTCGCGTACGCTCCGCGAGCTGCGCTATGCCTTTACCGTGTTTCGGCCGTTATCGCCGTCGCCGCAAAGTGACCATCTTTGGTTCAGCGCGGACCAAACCTGATCATCCGGAATATCAAAGCGCCGTCGAATTGGCGTGCAATTTGCCGAGCATGGCTGGATGGTGATCACCGGCGCCGGCGGCGGAATCATGGAAGCCGGACATCGCGGGGCAGGCCGCGACGCATCGATGGGCCTGAACATCATGTTGCCGTTTGAACAGAGTGCCAACGAATACATCGTCGGCGACCCCAAGCTGGTCACGATGAAATATTTCTTCACTCGCAAATTGATGTTCGTCAAAGAATGCAGCGCCGTGGTTTGCTTGCCCGGCGGATTCGGAACGCTTGGACGAAGCCTTGAAACTTTGACGCTGATGCAGACCGGGAAGCAAACCATGTTGCCCCTGGTCCTGCTGGATCACCCGGGCGGCAGTTACTGGAAAGATCTGGGAACGTTCATCGACAAGCAATTGCTGGGCGGTGGCATGATCAGTCCAGATGATGTGAGTCTGTACAAGATCACGAATTCGGTCGACGAAACCATCGACGAGATCTTGAACTTCTACTCGGTCTATCACAGCTTGCGGTACGTCAAAGATCGTTTGGTCTTTCGACTTGAAACGCAAGTTAACCGATGATGAACTCGAGGAGATCCAAGTCAAACTTTGCCGACATTTTGGTGAGCGGAAAGTTTGAACAGCGTGATGCGCCTACCGCAAGAGGTTGGCGAGCCTGATTTGGCCGAGATGCCGCAGACTGGTATTCCACTTTGATCGTCGGCAACTCGGCCGTTTGCGAATTTGATCAACACGGATCAACATCGAGAGGACCTGAGGTCGAAATCACCGTCGCGGTAAGAGAATCGAGGATTTCGTGATCCGCGACCATCACGTGATCCTGTAATCCCGTCAACGGTTGGCTGGTGGTTGCTGATGCCACTGGCCCAACCAACGGTCAGCTAACCAAGCATAGCTTGGATCAACCCGGAGGATCGCCGTCTGAGACTTTTCGCGGATACTTGACCGCGTTCTTGTCCATCTTACGTTCGAGTTCCGCCGTCAGGTCAATGTCCATCCGATTGGCGATCGCCATCACGTAGGCCAGACAGTCGGCGACTTCGTCGCAAATTGCTTCCCGCTGATCTGGGTTCATCGAATGTTCGGATGCCTCGTCCAAAGTCAGCCACTGAAAGTGTTCCATCAACTCGGCGGCTTCGATCGCCAACGACATGGCCAGATTCTTCGGATTATGAAACTGCTGCCACTGTCGTTGATCGACGAATTGGCCGACTATCTGACGGAGTTGCTGGACGCTGGTTGTCTGATCTTCCATAGGGCGATCACGCGTTTTCTGGAGGATAGTTTCCCATCACACGCTGCGTGTAGTCGATTAACGATCCGGTCAAAATTCCTGACTCGTCGCTCATCAGATAAAGATTCAAGCGCGCCACGTCAGCGACTTTTAACAGTCGGCCAAATGGTGATTCAGCTTCGGCGATCTCCAGCCAGTTTTCCGGCGCGCCTTCCTTGATCTTCACTTGATGTTCGGCAGGCGTATCCGTCCAACCCAGGTTGATGCCGTTGACTCGAATGCGATGTTGTCGCAGGTCATTTGCGTTGTTCTTCGTCAAGGTGTTCAGAGCGCCTTTCGACGCGCTATAAGCACATAGGATTGGGAATCCGCAAGTCGAGTTAACCGAGCTAATGTTGACGATTGAACCGGGCGATTTTTCTCGCTTCATGATTCGCGCCGCTTCCTGAGTCAGCACAAACGGCGCCCGTACATTGATCGCAAAGATTCGGTCCCAGAGTTCGACCGTCGTTTCATCCAGAGTGCCGCGTGTTGTGTCACCGGCGGAATTCAATAAGCAATCGACGCGGCCGAAACGATCGTCACACTGCCGAACGACATTTCGACAGGCATCGGGATCGGTCAGGTCTGCCTTCACAAAAAGCGAAGCACAGCCCAGATCACTGATCGACTGTGCGACCGCTTCGCCTTTATCGACCTGGCGACCACAGACTACGATCCCTTCGGCTCCCGATTCAGCGGCCATCAAAGCGGTCGCTTCGCCAATCCCTTGAGTGCCACCGGTAATGATGACGACTTTCCCCTGCATTGTTGTCATGGTCGGTTCACTTCTGAATTTCTGGCTTCAGGACGCTTTCCTTTGCCAATGGTGCTATGTGTTCGTGTCAAACACGGTAGAGCAAAAGAAGTAGCGCGAAAAGTAGCCAGCTCGCGCGGCAACCGCACTGGCTGGCATCGCCGGTCGGACGCTAGGTGCCGTTCCGATACGGCGGGAGGACCGACATGCGCTTCGCTCAGTGACCGGGTGCTTCGCCAAGTAGTCTGACGCTTGCTAGATGGTCTGACCTTTGCGGCTCCTGAGCCGACCGACTGCTCCGATCGCCGCTGAACTGCCAAATAACATGACTAGCCCGCCCAAGAAAAAACCGCCCATCCGATGCAGACGTCGATCGACTTCGATGTTCTTTGACGCCGCTTTGATTTCGCGTTGTTTCTCCGGCGTAAATGTCAGCTCGATCGCTCGCTGGTGCATCGTCATGTCACCTTGCTTGGCCGTACCGACATACTCACGCGTGATCAGGTCATTGATCTCTTCATCACTGAACTCGTAAAAGTCGCGGTCGGCAACGAAGTCAACCAAGTCGATTACATATTGGTCGGCCGCTACTCGTGCCGAGATCATCAGCAGTTCATCGCATTGAACCTGTGTGTCGGACAATGGCGATAGCACAATGACTTTGTTGCCGTCCACGATGGTGAACGGGCTGCCGTTGTCCGCGTCGACGACCCATGCTGGACGGTCTGCGGGGTACGTGATGTGGTCCAGCGGTGGTACGGATAGTTCGGCAGCTTCTTTGGCTGTCTCTTTTTCAAGCACCTCGGTGTCACTCGCCACATCTTCGGCGATGGCCGCCGGTACCAACAGCAACATTAGCAAGCAAGTCGAGCTGTTTCGAATCATCGCACTCATGCCATACTCCTTGAGCCGGTCGGTTGTTGGTTGGAAGCGGGTTGATCGGCCTGGTGGTGTTTGGATGTCGGCATCACCTTTCGATTGATCCAAGGTGCCGACATCTGTACCGCGATCGCGGTTCCTCCGGCCATCATCATTCCGGCGGGTTGTGGGATCGGCAAGATTTGATGCACGGCCCATTCGGCGACGACCGCTACGGCAACCGACCAGACGCTCAGCCGGCGACGTCTGCAGCGGATCGACCGGTTTCCACCAGCGGAGCACTGAAAATAGCATCGCAAAGTGCGCCATCATGGCACCGGCCAGCGGGACTTCTCCGTCATACAAAGCCTGTGGCAAATCAGTTGCATCGATATCACGGACGAATGATTGATCCAAAGGCAGCATCAGGTACTGATTGATCGCATACGCGCTGGCACCGACACCGGCACCCATTCCTGCCAGCACGAACCGTCGCGGCAGCCCTTCGCCCTCGCCCCGTTCCCAAAGCTTGCCCAGCCCCAGAATGCCAAGTGAAGAGATCAGCACAACCGCCCCCATCCAGCTGTAGGGCGCGATCGAGACCGCGTCGATCGGACCATTGCGGAGCCCAATCGCCCCAGCACCCAGGCCCAATCCCAGTACGGTTAGTGTGGAAGCGATCCAGGACGTGTTCAGTTCGGCCGCCCGGCTGAGCGATCGTTTGGCTCGCAGGTCGGTGCGCATTTGTTGACACCATTGTCGGCGGCTGAGCGGTCGTCGTGGTTTAGTGCACCGCCGTCGAATTAGCGATTCGTTGCGCTTGGGCGTAGGTTGGTTGCTGTCGAACATGCAGCACCATCTGTCGCAGAATGTAATAGGGAACGTAGAAAATCCCCGTCAGCGTCAGAATCAATACCAGCCAGTGCGTATTGAGCAGCAGCACAAAACCGGCAATGATTGCCAACAATGCCTTGATTCCCGGTGAGCGATCAAGGGATTTCCACCAGCTGGTCAGGTCATTGAAACTGGAACTGATCGCTCGCGCCAAAGGCTCTTGGTCCACAGCCAGCGGTTGTTGATTCAGCGATCGTGAACCTTGTCGATTGGCGGGTGAAGGTTTGCGATTTCCTTCATCCACCACCGCTGCCATGATCGGTTCTTCTGATTGGTTCGAGCCGACGTCAGCGGGCTTTGCGCTGACGAATTGAGCAGGCACGACACCCGCGGCGACGTTAGGGCTGTTCAGTCCCAGCGCTTGTATCATTTCCGCAATCGTTTGGAATCGCTTGGCCGGATCCTTTTCCAAGCACTTGGCGACCACCGATCGATACGGCTGGTCGATGTCTTTCAGATCGGGTATCGCGGTCAAATGTTTGACGATGATCTCGTGACTGCTTTCACCGTCGAACGGCACGCGCCCGGTCAACAGTTCGTACAACAAGATTCCCAGCGCGTAGATGTCGATCTCGCGGCCATACTGTCCGCGTCCAATCTCGGGTGCCATGTAATGGAATGTGCCCACACTCTCGGTGTGTCCACCGCGATGGGATGCCGAAATGAATTTGCTCAAACCGTAGTCACCCACTTTGACGATTCCCAAATCATCAAAGACGTTGCCCGGCTTCAGGTCGCGGTGAACCAGGCCAGCTGAATGCAAATGACTAACGCCGGCGGCGATCGCGGTGAACCAGCGATTGACTTCCTCGGTCGGCAAGCCGTTTGGTGAAAGATCGAGAATCTGTCGCAAGTTTTTACCGGCGACATACTCCATGATCACCCACGACTGGTCTTCTTCGTCACGGCAGATGTCGTACAGCGAAACCAAATTCGGGTGCTTTAGATTCAAGCAGTGCGAAGCGCCACGGAGTTCAATTTCTAAATTGCGCTGAATGCGTTTGATGGCAACTTCTTTGCCGGCGTCGTTGACCGCGAAATAAACCTCGCCGAATCCACCGACACCGACCCCACGACGAATCGTGTATCGGGGCAACGGTTGTGATCCGGGTGGGTAAGTAAAGGTCATCGGTGACGACGATTGGGTGCCGTGTTGGGTTTCGGCCAATGGTTGATTCGAGTCGGCCATAGGTGACTCGGCTGATTGCTTGGATTCGGATGAATGGGGGGCTTTCTCAGCATGTTTCAGTTTATCGACAAGTCGATGGATGAATTGGTATTTTTGCCGGCTCTTGCCCTTACAGTGTCGATTTCGGCGATCTCGCTTTTTTTGAAAACCCTTTTTCTGGGGGTTTGAGGGTGGTGTTGAACCCGTCTCTTGATCAGAGGCTGAATCCCCGCCTGGGTTGGGCGCGTTTTCTGTTCCATCCCAAGACATATTCATGTCAGACAAAGCATCTCGGTTCGCTGTCAGATCGATTGGATGGTTCATGTTTCTTCCAGCGTCATTGTGATCGATTGCAATTGAGTGGACTTTCCGACGACCAGTTCCTGAAGATCACCGGCGGTCCCGGCCAGCCAGCGGTCGCCTCGTCGGGTCATGATCAAACGTTCCGGCGCAGCAGCTTCGGGACCAGAGTTCTTGGCGCCGTTGTGCTTGGAGTTTTCCCGGGACCGATCGCACTGAATGTGACATTCAGCCGAGGGGCCGATCAGCAAAGTTTCGTCGACCAGGATCACACGATCGATGTGTTCATCAAAGCGGTGTGGCGGAGCCAGGTCCAGCACCGCGGTACTTGTCAGGGGGCTTGGTTGAGTCAAGCGTGACCGCTGCCGATCCCGAGATGGGCAGCACTCTGCCGTGGGTCAACAGTGATCGGTCGGGTGGCGTTTGACCTTTGGTATACATGTCGCACCAAAAATAGTCGCCGTGCTTCTCGTTCGATGCGGCCGGCCAGTCGTGGCCAATCGGCTCGTACACGGATGTCGGCAACGGATCGATCACTGATTCCACCGAGCGTCCACGAATCACCGGTCAACAACAAATATCCGCCACTTCCATCGACCCAGAGCCTCCAGCGAGATGCTGGAGGCGTGATTTTCGACAGGATGGCATTTGCAGCAGACACGATAAATCAGCCAGTGGTGTCAAGGATTCCGAATTGCCTCGTCGCGAAACTGACATCCAGTTTCGCAGATTGCATGATCACGAAAGTCGCAATGACTTTCTTGATCACACCGTTCCGATCAGTTGATTTGGATCGTTACCAGAGCTTTGTTGTCTGGTCCGTTTTGGCGATCACCATCAAAGTAGTCAGCGATCTCATCCAGCAAGTTTTCCTCAGTTGGTTTCTTCCAAGTCGATTTCGCCGAAGTATTCGACATCGACGGCCATCGTTTCCTCTTCGACATCCAGTTTAGCCGCGATCTCGTCCAATAGCTCGCGAGTGTTCGACAGGTGGCTATCGTCCAAGTTCAACCCGCTGCTGGCCTGTGCGACACGCAATGCGCCCAAACGAGCTTGCAGGTTTTCAACTTCGACTTCCAACTGTCGCCGTGCGTTCATCATCACATCCATTTGTTCCTCCGCAGATCGCAAGCGAACCTTTCCGTGCCGCCAACATCGATTGCAACTTGTCCGCAGTTGCACGTCGAGTCTTGAATCGCTTGAAGCGATTACCCAGATCGCTTTTGACCTGCGAGACCGTGTAGTGACGACCGTTGTACGTGTATCGGTCGTTGTTCTTGTTCAGGTCGGCGGTCAAACGCTCGATGTCGTCTTGCGTTTTGGTCAATCGCTGTTCGTTCTCGCCCAGTTGCGTTTCCAATCGTGCGACTTGAACTTTCTCGCGAGCGATACGTCGGGCGTTGTCAGTAATTTCTGGCTTCAAGTCGGCGATCATCTGACGTGCACGCTTCAATTCCCACTCGACTGGCATCGCATCGCTGGCTGAGCCGCGTACCCAGTCGTAGCCACAACGGGCATAGCTGAATACGGGGACTCCGACGGTTAGTGCCGACAAGAGTGCAACAGCTCCGCCGGTTATAGCTAGTTTCTTGAACATGGTTCTCCCCTTCTGGGTGATGGCTGATTGAAAGCGAAAATCCGCTTCACAACCAAGGATTCGCCTTGTGAAACCGATTCTTGGGGAAACTCGGGAAATTAATCACAGTTTTCCCAACTCAGAACGCTCGATCTGCGATCGATTCGATCACCGAGATTAGAGGGGCGGATTTCCGCCTTGCCTGCGATTTTCGAGATATATTAAGGATAGAGCAGGTCAGACATGTCCGATGTATCGATAGTTAGCCTGTCTGGTTGGCAATTTGCGACAAGGATGTTTCCAAATCGCGGCGCACCCTTTGCGGTTCGCCGTTTTGGTCGTCGCGTTAACCTTTCATATGACAGGAGTTTACGATCAATTCAGAGAATTAGCGGCCGTGTTTCGGCACGTTGATTGCGTATAACTCGGAATTGAACAGAACCTTGAGTACCGCCTAGTCGTCTCTGTATAGAGACGTGTCTCAATTGTGAGAGTATGGCGGAGCAAACTAAGACCCTTATCAGCACGGGTTTGGTTTGTTTCCTCAATCAGAGCAACGGATTTGCCAACACAGGGAGGTCACTCCGATGACTACTTCAAACGACTATCAAGACCCTACCGTGCCAACTCCGTTGGCGAAACAGCGGCAATTCGTTTCTGCTGGTGAGCATTGGTTCGAGCTGACCGCGACCCTTTCCGCCGAGTCGACCGCCAAGTTGGCCGACTGGATTGACGAAGATTTGGCTGCTTTGAGCCAATGGACATTCGTGAGCCAGCTGGGAAAAGCCACAGGTTCGCGGAGCTCCTGCCGGCTTCGCTGCCTGGAAAGCCTTCGTCGTTGATTTCTCGTGCCGGACTCGCGATCTGATGCCGATTCCGATTCGCCGATTGGTTCAAGATTGACGATTAGGGGTGACGATAAGGCTTTCCGTGACGAATCGGCTGTTGCAGCCCTTTCGTGCCGAGATTGATTTGGCGATCTTGACGATCCCGACGCCGCTCCTAGACTCAGCCTCGGTTAAGTCGAAAGTAGCAAAGGGTTTACAGCGAGTGCCTAAGCGGATCTCGGCGGTTGAAGGGGAGTCAGAGTGACCAAGAAAGACATCGTGCGAACGATCTCGGAAGAAGTTGGGCTGACTCAGCAGCAGACGAAAGAAATCGTCCAAAAGACCTTTGACGCGATTATCGAATCATTGGTACGAGAGCGTCGGATAGAGTTGCGAAACTTTGGCGTTTTCGAGGTTAAACCGCGGGCGGCCCGCAAAGCGCGCAATCCGCGGACTGGTGAGCAGGTCGAGGTGCCCAAGAAGCATGTCGTCACCTTCAAGCCGGGCAAGTACATGGAAGCCAAAGTTCGTGATCTGGACGAAGCCCAGCAGGTTTCCGACCAGAATGCAACCGAGGTCAACCGACAACAGACCGATGCGACGGGCCAGCCCAACAGTTTGCCCCCGCCAGCCGACAGCCCCAGTGGCCGTTGGGACACCGATTGAAATTTGAAAGATTGAATCGTTCACGGAGGAACGTTCGATGCGACGTCTAATACAACTCACGCTGCTTGCCGCTTGCCTGACACCGAGCAGTCGGCTGCTTTGTGCCAATCTATTCCGCGCGTCCGGAACGTCGAGTCCAACAACTGTTGTGGACGTCGGAAGACATGCGATCGTTGCGCGATGAATGGGAGCGTTTTTGGTTCATGGATTCTGCCCAGTCACCTGACGCCGATTCGGACACACGGCGGCATTCTGTAACCGTCGCTGGCGGCGCTCGTTCGATCTGCTATTCGCCTGCGCCGCGTAGCACTTGTTCGTATTGCGTCGAACCATCGTTTCCCAACCGAATCGGTCGACGACGCCCTGTCCCGCTGCGCCGAACCGTTCGCGCAGATCGACATCTTGGACCATTCGCAGGATGCCGATCGATAGCGACGCGGCGTCGTTTTGGACCAATAGACCGTTGACGTTGGCGTCGATCACCGCACGGGGACCGCTTTGACAGTCGACCGGAAATGCTGGGTACTCCGGCAGCCATCGCTTCCAGCAATGCTGATGGAAATCCCTCATAACGACTGGGCAATGCAAACATAAGTTCCTTGCGGCCAATTCCTCCCATACCGGCTGAATCCAGCCGGGCAAAGTAACGCGGTCCGACAAATCCAAATGTCGGATTTGGCTCTCCAGCTCCTTTCGCATCGCCCCTTCGCCGATGATTCGCAAGCTCCAATCCTGTCAGCCTTCGGGCGCACGGATGACAAAATCGGAGAACGCATGGATCAACCGATCGAATCCCTTTTCAGTTTCCAATCTGCCCACGCCGACGATTCGCCGATTGGCCGTTGCGATGGATCGATCCGACATCAATAGTGGCGTGTCTATCGCTGACGGAATCACATCACGGTTTCAAACTGTCGCTGGCGCAAGTCAGCGGGCCGAACGTTTCCGTCAGCGCGACGACGTTGGCCGCCCGTCTGATATCTGCGGCTACGCACTCGTTCCCAGAATGGGCCGAGTTGTTGCGAATCGGGATCGCTGCGTTCGCTGACGACAACCGGCAAATTCTTCGGTCGGGCCGCCAGTAGCGTCAAGATGTTGGTGCGATCACAAAAAGACAAGACGACGTCCGGTGACTCTGGTCGATGGCTTTGCGCAGTGCTTGTATGCCGCAATTTGTGTTACGAAAGCGGGCAATCGATTCCTCGGCTCTCGCCCATCACGTTCAAACAGCGACGTTGAACCTGGGCATCGACGACATAGCGGTCGTGTGCACCGTCGTCCAATGTGATCAGCGTGACTTGATGGCCGCGTCGTGCCAGCCGCGAGGCCAACCCCGCCATCACGCGTTCCGCACCTCCGCCGCACAGCGAATGAATGATGCAGGCGACTTTCAAGGTTCAATTACCGTGCGTCTCGGGGTTGAATTGGTCGATCGCATGGAACCGACCACAAATCGGAGAAATGACGGTTGAACCGTCGATTCGGCGACTAGGCTGGGACGAGAGTCGCGGGGGTGAACAAAACTACTTTCGCCCAAGTTACGCGTTACAAGCTACTTGGGTCGTTGGGTTTTCGCCCATTGTTTTCACCCACTGTGCAGAGGTTTCTGATGAAAAGGTTATTGGTTCTCGCTTTCTTGGCGTTGGCCGCCACCGCCATGACGACTCAACAGGCATCGGCCCAGTATCCAGGAAATGCTGGGTTTCTACCCTGGGGATTCTACCAACCCTATGGTGCCCGCTACGGAACTTCACTGAAAACACCGCCGTATTTTGCGACAAATCCACCGGTCTATTATGGTGCCCGTCATGCCCGGCCATACGGACTCAGCCCGTTCGCTTCGCCACCAATGGTGCAACCGAGTGACGCTTATCGCAGCCGACTACGCAGCAAGTTCAGTGTGCCACCGCCAGGTCTGTCCGAGCCGCTGTGCAATCCTTGCATCAGCCATTCGACGACGATCAAGAAACCGTCCAATGACGGTCAGGTCGCCAAAGCAGACGGTCAGGTCGTCAAGGGACGCGTGCAGTTCAATCCGTTCGTCGATTCCGGCGATCAACTCGCGCTGAACTGATCGAAACAAATTGGACAGGAGGTAGCAGGTTGCGATCTGCTACCTCCCGTTCAAACCGGTTACCTGAAACCCGCTCGGCGATCTGTTCGGCCGGCCTAGCCCAATGTAGAACATTGGTCTTCGTGAATCATTCCGCCGATCAAGACGCCGCAGATCTGTCTGACGGTAAACGGTAAGTCGAAACCGCAGGTATGTATGTCTGAATCGCAGGGCGGCGCCGTCGGACAGCGTGACGGCGATGAAATCAAAACACCGACCTTGGTCGTTCGCAGTCTGTTTGGTGGAACGTTGATGGGACTTGCCAATCTGGTGCCCGGCATTAGTGGCGGCACCATGTTGTTGGCGGCGGGAATCTATCCGAGGTTCATTGACGCCTTGGCCGAAGTCACGCGGTTTCGATTTCGGTTCCGATCCTTGTTGGTGCTGGCTGCGTCGCCGTCGCCGCCGGTCTAGGCATTTTGTTGTTGGCCGGAACGTTAAAAGGATTGGTCGTCGATCACCGCTGGGTGATGTATAGCCTGTTCATTGGCTTGACGCTGGGCGGACTTGCCGGTGGTCTGGCGAATGGCCCGGCCGGCAACGACAGGTCTGATCGTCGGGGCGCTGGTCGCGTTTCTTGCCATGGTCGGCCTGGCCATCCTGCAGCGAAACGGTGTCGTCGGCAGCAACGATTCGAATGTCGTGCTGCTATTCTTCGCCGGTTTGGCCGGGGCCAGCGCAATGATTCTTGCCCGGTGTCTCGGGAGGCTATTTGTTGTTGTTGATGGGCCAATATGTACCGATCTTGTCGGCGATCGATAGTTTCAAAGAAGCGCTCGAGCGCGGGATCTGGCGGCCGCGATGGGGCCGGCGATATCAGTCTTGTTGCCGGTCGGAGTTGGTGTGGTCGCCGGTGTTGTCGTGGTTGGAAACCTGTTGCAGTGGTTGCTGCATCATTTTCGCAAGCCAACCCTCGGTGCCTTGATCGGATTGTTGCTCGGTTCGACCGTCGGGCTGTGGCCGTTTCAACAGGGTCATGAACCTCAAGTCGGCGACACCATCAAGGGGCGAATCGTGACTGCGGAAACGTTGACGCAAATCGATCCAGAAGATTGGCGGACCGAGCTATTTGCACCAACCCCTGGCCAGGCCGCTACCTCCATCGGGCTGATCGGCTTGGGGTTTGCATTGACAGTTGGCATCGCAAGGTATGGTCGCGACGAGGATGTTTGAAATGCTGGAGATTCTGTTTCTCGCGGTCGTGCAAGGGATCGCCGAATTTCTGCCGATCAGTTCGTCAGGCCATCTGGTGATCCTGGGCGATCTGCTGGGCGGGTTGAGCAAGAAGCCGACGCTGGAAATCATTCTGCATGCCGGCACGCTGGGTTCGATTCTGGTTGTCTTTTGGCGGCGTATTTTGGATCTGCTGACCAGCGACCGTCGCGTGATCCCGTTGTTGGTCGTCGGCACGATTCCAGCCGTCATCGCCGGACTGACGATCAAGACCCAATTTGAATCGGTCTTGCGCAACCCGCTGTTGGCCAGCGCCATGCTGTTGGTTACCGGAGCGATGCTGGTCGTGCTGGGTCGATTGAAACCGCGCGACGAGGCCTACCAAGCGATGACGTTGCCCGCTGCGTTTGCCGTGGGGTGTTTTCAAGCCTTTGCGATTCTGCCGGGGATCAGCCGCAGCGGGTCAACGATTCTGGGCGGTCGCTTGCTGGGACTGAACAACGAAGATTCGGTCACCTTCTCTTTTCTGTTGGCAATCCCTGCGATTCTGGGAGCGACGGTGCTGACGCTGAAGGATCTGTGGCAGGACTACAGTGCAGGGGGTTCCGATCGGATTCTCGGCCACCGAGCTGGTCGTCGGCGCACTGGTCTCGTTCTTGGTCGGAATCTTGGCCCTGAACTGGCTGATCGGCTGGAGTCGCCAAGATCGGCTGCACTGGTTCGCCTGGTGGTGCATTCCTGTCGGTTTGCTCGGGATCATCTATTTCGGAGCGATCCTTTAAGTGCGACCACCCAAAATCATTGTGGACACGTGTTTAGGTTGTGGTACAATCGACGTCACTGAACAGCCGTCTTTTCTCAGTGCACTTTTCTCTTTTTTAGGTGCACAAAGGGTCGAACCGATGTCCAACCAATTAACCGATCGACAGCAAAATGTTTACGACATGATCCGTGAACTGATTGTCAAACGGGGTTATGGTCCGACGGTTCGCGAAATTGGTGAACATTTCGGCATCAAGAGTCCCAATGGTGTGATGTGTCATTTGCGAGCCTTAGAGCGAAAAGGCTTGATCCGGCGAAGTCCCAACAAGTCGCGTGCCATCGAACTCATGCATGCCGCCGACCGCAGCGGAAACGCGTTGCCCATGGCTGGAATGGTTGCTGCAGGTCCCACGACGTTAGCCTTTGAACAGAATGATCGGATCGACTTTAGTGAAATCTTGTTCGGTGAAGATCGGTTCATTTTGCAGGTCTCCGGTGACTCGATGATCGACGCACATATCACCGATGGTGACTTTGTTGTGATTCAGAAACGAAGTAGCGCCGAACCGGGCCAAATGGTCGTGGCACAAACCCCAGAAGGCGAAGCCACGCTGAAGTATTGGCACCCTGAAGGTGACCGGATTCGGCTGCAACCCGCCAATGCCTCGATGGATCCGATCTACGTCAGAGACGCAGCCGTCCTTGGTGTCGCCGTTGGTGTGGTTCGTAACGGAATCTAGTTCGGAACCATTGGTGTCTACACAAATCGGAAACATTACGATTCACCCTCCTTCGGAGGTCGTGCAGTTCATTTTTACCCTCCCTTGGGAGGGTCGGACGGGCAAACGGCCGGGGAGGGGCTGACATGGAAACCCCCTCTCCTCGCTTAGGCTCGACTCTCCCGGAGGGAGAGTGTTGCAAATGCTTGATATTTAGCGACTTAGCAACTGCACGACCTCTTCGGGAGGGTCGGAAAGAAGCGTCAGCGAGTTTCCGGGGAGGGGGCCATTCGAATTCAGCCGCCACCAACTTCACCAGATCCCCTCCCCGAAGACTCGTTCCTTATAGGTTCTCCCTAAGGAGGGTGAAATGAGATGTGTAGACACCAATGGGTCGGAACAGGGTCAGTTACCAACAGGGGTCAATTACCAAACTTACGAAGCACACTGCGGGTCAGTTGGCTACCGGCACCTGACCTCTGTTCATGGCTAGTCCTTGGTACCCAATCCTGATTTGCTGTGACCGCGATCAGTTAAGATGGAGAGGATTACCGAGTAACCACCTCCTCTTTTCCAACCTCTCACCCCGCGATAACCCTGATGCAAGACTTCACCGACTTGCTACTGAAGAACGGCATCATCAGCCTCGATCAATTGACCGAGGCCGAGAACGTTTCCAAAACCACCGGATCAACTGTCGGTGACGTGCTGGTTCAGATGGAATATGCCACGCCCGAGGAAGTTGCCGAGGCGATGGCAAAGCATCACAAAATTCCCTATGTCGATCTGCGGTCCACACAGATTTCAGACAACGTGATCGAATTGGTTCCCGAGTCGGTCGCCCGAGAAAACACAATCATTCCTTACAGCGAAGAGGATGGTGCGCTGCGGATCTTGATCGCTGACCCGTTTGACTTGGAGACGATCGAAAAACTGCGGTTTATCTTGAACGTCAAAATCGAAACCGCCCTCGCACCCAAGGGAGCCATTGTGGGGGCGATCAACAGGTACTACGGGCAGGTCGAAGGAGAATCGGCTGACTCGATGTTGCAAGAGTTTACCGACACGGCGATCGACTTTACCGAGACCGAGGGAGATGGCGATACCGATCAAGGCGATGACGCGGATGACAACAGCGCTCCGGTGATCCGCTTGGTCAATCTGATGATCCAGGAAGCGGTCCAGGTGCGAGCCAGTGATATCCATGTCGAACCATTTGAAGACCGCGTCCGCATTCGCTACCGAATTGATGGCGTTTGCGTGGAACGAGAGAGCGCTCCACGCCGGATGCTGTCGGCGATCATCGCGCGCATCAAAATCTTGTCCAAAATCGATATTTCTGAAAAACGGCGACCGACCGACGGACGGATCAAAATCACCGTCGCCGACAAGCAATTAGACCTGCGGGTCAGCATCATCCCCACCAACCACGGCCAATCCTGTGTCATGCGGCTGCTGGACAAGGACAATATCAAAGTCGGTGTCCGGCAGTTGGGGCTCTCCGAGCGAGACTACCGGAACTTCAACTCGCTGATCCGCCGCCCCAACGGCATCATCTTGGTCACCGGCCCGACCGGGTCGGGCAAAACGACCACGCTGTACGCCGCCCTGAATGCCCTGAACCGACCCGACCGCAAGGTGATCACCGCCGAAGACCCGGTCGAGTACTACCTGCCCGGGATCAATCAGGTCGAAGTCAAACACAAGATCGGACTCGATTTCGCGCTGATCATTCGCGCGATGCTCCGCCAGGCACCCAACATTATCTTGGTCGGCGAAATGCGAGACCATGAGACCGCATCGATGGGAATCCAGGCTTCATTAACTGGACACCTGGTTTTCAGTACGCTACATACGAACGACGCGCCCAGTGCCATATCACGAATGGTGGACATAGGTGTACCATCCTATATGGTGGCGAGTAGCGTGATCGCCGTCCTCGCCCAGCGGCTTGGTCCGGACGATCTGCCCACGCTGTAAGATGAAATACAAACCACCCCGAAAGCGTACATCGCCGATGCGGGCTTGCCACCCGAGATGATCAAGCAGGCCGAGTTCTCCCGCGGCAAGGGTTGTGCCTACTGCGGACGCAGCGGATACCGAGGCCGAATCGGGATCTACGAACTGATGTTGGTCAACAGCAAGCTACGCGAGATTGATGTTCAAGGGGACGACCACCGCCGACGTCCGCAATGCAGCCATAAAGAACGGTATGTCAACACTTTACGCCGATGGAATGCTGAAGGTGATCCGCGGGATCACGACCTTTGAAGAGGTCTATCGAGTCGCCAAACGGACCGAGCAGGAGGATCTTGCCCTCTCCCATGTGGTTGCCGATTTGGATTCGCTCTAGCTGGCAAATGAGCGGACTTCGACTCGCTGAATTGACCGCCCTGAGGCCCCCAATGATTGCTCGGACGACAGGGGGCATGAATTCCGCCCATGACCACCCCAGGCCGGTGCTTTGGTCGCCCATCGCAAACACCGGTTGGCTGGCTACTGATCGAACCAGCGGCGAACGATTCTTCGACCGATCGCTACCGGCGGAAGCGAGGCCTTGATCGCCAAATCACCAGTGATTTATTTGGCTCTGACTAGTTTCAGAGCGATAATGGGCTTGAGTCGCAGGCGGTTCTTGACCTGGTCAGGCTCATTCAAACCAGGACCCGTTTTCCCGCCTGGATCCGGTTCCTGGGGCCAGGAGCTGTCCTGGCTTACCTTGTCTTTTCAAATCTAGCCAAATCGACGGGGTCTCTGGCCCGATCCCAAGTTGGCAAATGGAGCACACACCGTGGCTACTGTCTTAATCGACAAGCTCCTGCAAGCGGCGATCAAACAGGGCGTCAGCGATATTCATATTGTCGTCGGCCAACCTCCGGTGTTTCGTCTGCATGGTCGCATGCGCAAGCTCGATACCAAGACCTTAGAGGGGGAAGATGCGGTCGGGTTGATGAAAAGTATCACCCCCGAGCGATGCCAACGAGAATTGCAAGAGGCGGGCAGCACCGACTTTGGATTTGCGTTTGGCGACCAGGCCCGCTTTCGTGTTTCGGTTTTCAAGCAGCGCGGTTTCATTTCGATGGTGCTGCGACAAATCCCCAACGACAAGCTGACACCGGAGCAATTGGGTTTGCCCGAATCGGTCGTCAAGATGGTACACCGTCCGCGGGGATTGTTCTTGGTCACCGGCCCCACGGGATCCGGAAAGAGTACCACGCTGGCCAGCTTGATCAATTTGATCAACGAAACGATTGACCATCACATCATCACGATCGAAGATCCGATCGAGTTTTATCACGACCACATTGAAAGCACGATCAACCAACGGGAAGTCGGGGTCGATGTCCCGAGTTTTTCCGAGGCGATCCGCCGTGCCTTGCGTCAGGATCCGGACGTGATTCTGGTCGGCGAACTTCGTGACTTGGAAACGATCGAGGCGGCCATCAGTGCTGCGGAAACCGGGCACGTTGTCTTTGGCACGCTGCACACCAACAGTGCTCAGGGTACGGTCAACCGAATCATCGACGCGTTTCCGGGCAACCTGCAGGACCAAATCCGAACACAATTGGCCAGTACGTTGATCGGCGTGGTTGCACAAACGTTGTTGCCGCGTATCGGCGGCGGACGGGTTGCCGCCTATGAAGTGTTGAACGTGACCTCGGGCGTTTCCAACCTGATCCGCGAAAACAAGACGTTCCGCATCAACAGTGCGATGCAGACCGGGGCAAAGTTTGGCATGCAGTTGATGGATGATGCGCTGTTCCATCATTGGAAGAACGAACTCGTGACGGTCGAAGATGTGTTGGCCAAAGCGCACCGCCCGGATGACTTGGCGAAACGAATCGTCCAAGCCCGCCACGGCGAAGGGGATGATCAGATCCCGTTACCGGAGGGTAAGCAGTGAACTGTCGCGAGTTAACGTAGCGGCCTGATGGAAGTGCGTTGCCGACGCTAACTCGTGCGGTAGCGAAAGCCCGCCCGTTTGTTACTGTCCACTGAATACTAGAAGCTGAAAACTGAAGCTGAAAACTGAAAACAAATACTGAATTATGAGTTCACGTCGCATCGGACAGATTCTCGTCGACCTCGGTTTCATGACCGACGAGCAGCTGGAGGTCGTTCTTGAAGAACAAGAACAGCATCCCGGCACTCGTCTCGGTCAGATCGCCGAAGACATGCAGTTGATTACCGACGAACAATTGGTTCAGGCGCTGGCCGAACAGATGGGGATGCAGACGGTCTCGCTGGAAGACAAGCAGTTAGATCCCGCCGTGATGGGCAAGATCAGCGAAACGATGGCGCAGCTGTATCGGATCGTTCCATTGGCTTTTGATGAAGCCGCTAATCGTCTGACGATCGCGACCTGCGATCCTGAAAACCTGACCATTCAAGACGAACTGCGCACTTTCTTGGGCCACGAAATCGACGTGATCGTGGCAACCCAGCGCGAGATCATGGAAACGATCACGCGGCACTACGACAGCGAATCGGAGAGTGTCGAAAAGCTGGTCCAAAGCTTGGCGGATGACGTCGAACTGAAAGACGCTATTTCGGCGCTGGAGAACGAAAAGTTCAACATCACCGACGCCGCCGCATTGGCCGAATCGGCGCCCGTTCGCAAGCTGCTGAACATGGTGTTGTTGTTGGCCATCAAGGATCACGCCAGTGACATTCACTTTGAACCATTCGAAGACGAATTTCGAATTCGGATCAAGGCCGAAGGAGTGCTGTACGAAATGGTCCCGCCGCCGCGGCACTTGGCATTCGCGATCACCACGCGAATCAAGGTGATGGCCAGTTTAGACATCGCCGAACGACGGATGCCGCAAGACGGTCGAATCGAATTGATGGTTGGTGGTCACCCGGTCGATCTTACGAGTCAGTGTGTTGCCGACGATGTTTGGTGAATCTGTCGTGATGCGAATTCTGGACCGCAGCGTGGTCAATCTGAGTTTAGAAAATGTTGGCATGGATGATGACATGATGGCCCGGTTCCGCGCGGCAATCGATCGACCTAATGGGATCGTTTTGGTCACCGGCCCGACCGGTAGCGGAAAAACCACCACGTTGTATTCGTCGTTGACCGAACTGAACGACATCAAAGAGAAGCTGATCACGACCGAAGACCCGGTCGAATACGACATCGATGGCATCATACAAATCCCAATCGATACCGACGTTGGCGTCACCTTTGCGGGTTGCTTGCGAGCGATCCTGCGTCAAGATCCGGACACGATTCTGGTCGGCGAGATTCGCGATTTGGAAACGGCAGAGATCGCCATTCAGGCCGCGCTTACCGGTCACCTGGTGTTTAGCACGCTGCATACCAATGATGCGCCAGCGACGGTCACGCGATTGAAAGACATGGGCATTCAACCCTTCATGATCTGTGCGACTGTCGAAGCGATTCTGGCCCAGCGTTTGGTCCGCCGCGTTTGCACCAAGTGCCGCGAAGAGGCTCGGGTCAGCACTTCGATGCTGGAGGACCTGGGGATGAAGCGAGAAGACATTCAAGGCAAGAAATTTTACAAAGGCGCCGGCTGCGACAACTGCAACAACACGGGATACAAAGGGCGGATCGCGCTGTTCGAATTGATGCTTTTGAACGATACCTTGCGCAACATGGTGATCAAGAACGCGTCCACGGATGAACTCCGCGAAGAGGCTCGCAAGAACGGCATGGTACCACTACGAGAATTTGGGATCGGTGTCGCTGCTGATGGAGTCACCACCCTGGAAGAAGTCATCCGAGAAACGGTTGAAGAATAACAAAAAGGCTCTTAGCGATTAGCAGTCAGCAAAACGCACGCTAACAGATTCAGGCGATAGCCATATGAAAAATTTTCGAGATCTAAAAGTTTGGGAACGAGCTCATACGTTTGTGCTGAAGTTGTATCGTTCAACGAGTGCGTTTCCTCGTGAAGAGGTTTACGGCTTGACTTCACAGATACGACGCGCCGCTCTTTCGGTTCCATCTAATATCGCCGAGGGATGCGGTCGCCAGGGAGATCCGGAACTCGCAAGGTTCTGCCAAATCGCGATGGGGTCGGCCAGTGAGGCGGAATGCCAACTGCTGCTCGCACACGACCTCGGGTATCTCGAGCTACAGGAATATCAAGAACTCAACCAACAATTGAGCGAGGTCAAGCGGATGTTAAACGGCTTGATCCAAAAACTAAGAGGCTAACCGCCAAACGCTAACCGCTAGTTGCTATTACTATGCCTATCTATCAATTCGAAGCGATGGACGCGACCGGACAAGAGATCCGGGACGAAATCGATGCGCCCAATGAAGAGGAAGCGCAGACCACGATTCGCCAGATGGGATACTTCGTCACGAAGATCTCCGTCAAAAAGGCGGCCGCGGCGGCCGCCGGCAAATCGGGCAAAAAGCGCGGCTTTGCCATCGGCGGTGCCAAGACGAAACATATCTGCGCGTTCACTCGCCAGCTATCGATCCTGCAAGATGCCGGGCTACCAATCTTGCGCAGTTTGAAGATCTTGGAGAATAACGAAAAAGCGGGAAAGCTGAAGTTCGCCCTGATGGATGTCTGTGACGAAATCGAAGGCGGGGCAACGCTTAGCGAGGCGATGTCCAAAAGCCCCAAAGTTTTCAGCCGGCTATACGTCAACATGATCAAAGCGGGTGAAGCCGGCGGTGCATTGGAGACGATTCTGCAACGTCTGGCAGAGTTCTTGGAACGTGCCGAATCGCTGAAACGAAAAGTCAAAGGTGCGTTGATCTACCCGGTCATCGTCGTCACCGTGGCGATCGCGATCCTGACCTTCATCATGTTGTTCATCGTGCCAACCTTCGAAGAAATGTTCGAAGAGTTTGGTCTGCAATTGCCGGCGCCGACTTTGCTGTTGATCGCGACGTCCAGTTACATTGCCAATTACTGGTTCTTGTTGATTGCGATGCCGGTCTCCTTGTTGATCATTGTCAAGTTGTTGCGCAAGTTTCGGCACGGGCGGATGGGATTTGACATGTTCATTATCAAAGTCCCGATCTTTGGCCCGTTGATCGAAAAGAACATTCTGGCCCGTACAACGCGAACCTTGGGAACGCTGATTTCCAGTGGTGTGCCGATCTTGGAAGCGATCAATATCACCCGTGAAACGGCTAGCAACGCGATGTTTGAACGGTTGTTTACCGAAGTCAACGACCAGATCCGCGAGGGCGAAGTGATCAGCAAGCCATTGAAAGAGAATAGCGAGTTGGGTTTCCACCCGATGGCGATTGTCTTTTGGTCACTGTTCGGTGTTTTCCCCGGTCTGATGTTGTTGTCGGTCGCGCTGACCGCGTCGGGAACCAAATTGGACGAGGACGGGATGGTCGAAACGCTGTCCAACCTGTCGTTCCAGGCGATCGTTGGCGGCGGTTTGTTGGCCGGATTATGGGGTTTGACCAAAGTCAAATCCCGAGTCGTCGATGATTTGGTCGTCAACATGGTCGACGTGGGCGAAGAGACGGGCGAATTGGACACGATGTTGTACAAGGTCGCCGACACCTACGACGAAGAAGTGCGGGTGATGACCGACGGACTGACGGCTTTGATGGAACCGTTGATGATTGTGTTCCTGGGACTTGCTGTCGGGTTCATCGTGATCAGTCTGTTCATGCCATTGGTCAACCTGATCAGCGGATTGGCTTGATTCAGGAGCCAGGCGTCAGGAATCCGGCGTCAGGAAAACATGGAGGCAAGGAGCACCCACGGTCACCTCTCCTGCGTAGCAGACGAGGTCGGACGAAGACCGGGAGGGAGTCTTGCGGCGTAGGACGTAGGCCAGGTGCAACCTGGCAGGGAACGAAGGCAAAGAGCGAACGTAGGCCAGGTGCAGCCTGGCGAGGAAACGAAACATTGAACAACGAAACTATGAGCAATCGAAACCAACCAACCGCCAAACGTTCAGGCTTCACGCTAGTCGAAGTCCTGACCGTGATCGTGATCATCAGTATCCTCGCCGCGATGGCGACGGTCGGGATTGGTAGGGTCAGGGAGAGTGCCAGGACGACCGCAATTCGAATGGAGATCAACTCGATCGAGGATGCGATCAGCCAGTATCAACAAAAGTACGGCGACTATCCGCCAGACTTTTCCAGTTGGGCCGTCGTGAAGGGGCACTATCGCAAGATATTTCAACGCATTTCGAACAATGACCAACAGTTGCTTTACAACATGTTGCACAACGCGGGCGGAGTTTTCCAAGCTGCCAATCTGGATCGAGCCGAAGCGCTGGTCTTCGCACTTGGCGGCTATAGCGAAGATCCTCAACGTCCCATTCACCGGGCCGGGCGGACCGTTTGTCTGGGTGGGCAACGGCACCAACCGCTATTACACCGATGCGGACGGTCACCGATGCCGACCGCCAGACGCCTGCCAATTTTCAAATCAACAACGATCGGGTGAACAGGCTGCATGATTTTGAACAGAGCCGCCTTAACTTCACTGAGATTGACGCATCGGCACCGATGACGGGCGCTAATCGCTATCTGTCGAACCGACGACGGCGATCTGTTTCTGACCTATGCGGCATCCGGTGACGGAGCGCCGTTCGTCTACTTCGATTCGCGAACTTACGATCTGTACGACGCAAACATCATGGATGCCAATGGAGCAGCTGGCGATTTCAACGGATTTGGGTCAGCGGACAACGGTCAAGTTCGCCCTTACCTTTCCGACCGTGCCGTAGCGAATTCAACCGGTGCCAACTATGCCAGCGAATCAGCAGCGTTGGCCGCCTGGCAGTTTGTTAATAAGGACACCTTTCAAGTTCTTTCGGCCGGCTTGGACAACAATTTTGGATCGACGACGACTGATGGCACCACGCCGATCTATTTCCAATACCCAACCGGTAAGGCGATTCGCTTGCTGACGACCGTTGACACGCCAGGGGAATTGGTCCACCCCGATGTTTCTGACTATCAGGAGCAAACAGCGTTTGGTGCCGACGAGAATTTTCAGCCGGACAACGTGACCAACTTTTCCAAGGCAAAGATTGCTGACGATGTGAGCGATCAGGAGTGATCAACAACCAACTCTGTACTTTTCTTGTCTGCATTTAATCATGAGTTTCTCTTCGCCAAACCGAACAGCATTTACGCTGGTCGAAATCCTGACCGTGTTGGTCGTGATAGCGATCATGGGCGGAATGATCTTGACCGCCGTTCAAGGCGTCACGACAACCGCCAGAGCAGCCCGTACACGCAGCATCATCGCGACCGTCGATAGCGTGATTCAAGAACAATACGATTCGTACAAATTTCGGCCCTATTCGGTCGAGCCGCCAAATGTGACCCAGCTCGCGCCCGATGGCATCAATACGTTTGGGTACGAACTTCTTGCGACCGAAGCGGCCCGCGTGCGAATGTTGATGATTCGCGATTTGCAGCGGATGGAGTTGCCCGATCGCTTGTCCGATATTGCTGACGCACCGACGTTGTTGAACGTCGCGGCGAATCCAGTCGTGCGGGATACTCTTGACAGCGATGGTGATGGCGACACCGAGGAAATCATTGCGGTTCGTAACGACAATGTAGCCCGAGCTTCATTTTCTGGAACTTGGTTTGATCCAAACGCAACGTATTCAATTGGTGGGCACAACATCCCGTCAAAGCTGGCCTCGTACCGAGATCGGATCCCGGCAACTCTGTCGGATGGAACGACTCCTTTCAATATTGCATCGACCGCCGAAGAGGCGGAAAACCAAGGTGCTGAATGTCTTTACTTGATCATGGCGACATCGTTTGTCGGTGGTCAGCCAGCGATCTCGGGGATACCGGCGGCCAACATCGGTGACACCGATGGCGACAACCTACTGGAGATTCTTGATGGCTGGGGCCGGCCACTCGGATTCATCCGTTGGCCGGTTGGATACAACGATCCACAGCGATCGATCGATGCAACCAAGCCGGATGAACTCGATCCCTTTCGTTCCGACTTCGCATACCGGGCCGGCGCCAACCTGGCGCAAGTACGGGATGTCAACTACGTTCCTCCCGATCAAACCGATCCGCTCCACCCGTTCCAAACCACGACTCCCTGGTCGATGCGACCGTTGATCGTCTCGGCTGGCGCCGATGGCGAATTCGGAATCACTTTCAATCCTTGGACCGATGAGACTAACGAAGCGACCGAGAACATTGGGTACAGCTATCGGGCAGATGCACCTTCGCCGTTTGACTGGGTCAACTGGGATATCGACGTGCCCCACATGGGCGACGAGTCTCAAGGACGGACGGGTTTCTACCAGATGATCGATCCTTTCATGAGAAACTTTGTTGGCGATCCGACCAGCTTCACAGGACTGTTGATCGGCCAGGATATTTTGGGCAGTGACGCGGCCGAGGAACGTGTCGACAACATCACCAACTACGCAGTGCAATCGGAGCAGTGATGTTGATCCAAGTCTTACGACAAAGCCGCAAATCTGAAACACCCTCCCTCGGGAGGGTCGGACGCGGTAGCGGCCTGAGAGGGGCCGCCTGTCGAACCCTTTCCTCGCCTAGGCTCGACGCTCCCAGCGGGAGAGTGATGCGATGTAACTGGTAATACGTTACCCGGAGAGATTTCCTCTGATCGACTCCCGACATCGAGTGCGCAGCCGCGAAGTCTCCACGTGACCGTTACCGGGTCCGACATCCCCGCGCTGCGGGGCGTTGGTTCTGGTGCACTCCGGCGCGCCTTCACACTCGTCGAAATCCTGATCGTGATGTCGCTGATGCTCGTGTTGGCCGGCATCGCGCTGCCAACGGCAAAGGAATTATTGAGTGATCAAAAGGCGACCCGCGCGGCCCGCACGATCGCCACCTACATTGCCCAAGCCAGAAGCGAAGCGGTCGGCAAGGGACAACATATCGGCGTGCGGATCGAGCGTTTGGCCGCGACTGAGAATGTGGACTATGGGTCAACTGCCGCGGTTCGGTTGCAACGCATCGCTGGAGTTCCTCCTTACTCCGGTGAGGTACCCAATGCGAGGGTTCGGATTACTGGCATCTCCTTTGGAATTGCGTCGCTGGAATTTGATCCTGCGGATAGCCTGCTTGTAACTCTTCATGAATCCAACGATGCGCCGGTCGGTGATGGTGATCTGATTGAATTCCCGGGGGGCAAGACTTTTCCGCTCAACTTCATCACGCCATACACAGCCGGAAACCCCGTTGCGGCAACGATCGACTTGAACAAGCCAGACGCGTCAGCGACCGAGACCTTTCCGCTCGGGCATCAAGTGCCAAGTTCAGGCAGGTTCGCGTATCGTATTCACCGCGCACCCAAGGTCTCGGCCAGCAATCCACTTTCCTTTTCCCGCGGGCTTGCGATCGACTTGAACTACTCGGGAATCGGACTCGTTGGAAATCAATTTGCGCCGACACCATTGACATCGCCGGCGGTGAATCAACCGATCGACATTTTGTTCGGTCCTGACGGCAGCGTGAGCTTCGTGTCGATTGACAATCAAGGCAACGTCGGTCCCGCAATTGGAATGATTTACCTCTGTCTTGGTACGGCTGATGGAGTTGTCGAGCCACCCGATCCAACGGTCGCCGCGACCACTGCCGAGTTGTTCGAGAATAGTGACCAGTTCCGCGCTAACATCACGAACCCTGATTCGATTTGGATTGTGATCAACCCAAATACTGGTCGTGTTGTCACCGCACCGTTTGCCTCGGTACCCGATGTGCCCGCCACAGTCGGCGAAGGTCTGACGACCGCTCGCGGATTAGCAATCCTTTCCGACACATTGGATACAGCACCATGAGTTTAATGAAAGGTCATCGTGGCCCTCTCGCTCTGTCGAGACCAAGCCTCACTCATCGAGTTGGTACCTGTGCAGGGGCTCGCTCTGCCGTCACGTTGGTCGAAGTGGTTTTTTCGATCGCCGTGATTTTGATCGGACTGGTCGGATTGGTTTCCGTGATGCCGTTGGCCGGATACCGGGCCCAAGAGGCGGTCACGATGAGTATTGGAGCATCCTTTGGTGATGCGGTCTTGAAAGAGATCCAAATGAGGCGCTGGATCAGAAATCTGGCACTCATCGATTATTCGACTTTGGAGGCCGTGAAGTATGAACCGGGCCTGACAACCGGCCCGTCGCTAACCTTAACCGATGCCAACGCTGATCCGAATTTGCATCCCAAGATCAGCGCGGTTTGTATTGATCCGCTTTACATCGCTGATCGTGTTGACCAAAACGAACCGTTTTTGTCGGTAATCGGTTACAACGACGCGGTCTTTCCCTACTATGCGTCCACTCCACTGAATGCAGCAACGCATGATCCACTGCTAAATCCATCGGAACCAAACCCCGTCGCGTCACCGGGCACAAACACTTGGCCAACAGCTCAACCTCGTATGCGGCGTGTCGGTTTCGGTAGTCTCAGTGGTTTCACGCGACCATTTACATTTCCAGATACGCTGATCGTCGGCTTAGAGCAGGCCAGGACGATCGTAGAAAGTCAGAATGATGTCGTGTTCACACGTCCAAAAGACAGGTCGGAGAACGCTCGGGTAAACGGTTTGCAGGCGGGCGGGCTGGAGTATGGTCGCCGTGCGCCGTCGGGTGAATACAGTTGGATCGCAACCATTTCTCCGTTGCCAGGGAATCGGTTTGCATCGGTTTCCGTCGTCGTGACGCGAAATCGTGATCGCGCCCGTGATTATCCATCGACGCCGGAAACAGATCCGAGAGACAACGGTGTCAACGAACGGATCGCCTACGTCACCTTCGCCTCTGGATTTAGTGGTGGCGCAGGTGGAACAGTTCATCTAACTTCGTCAGCCAATACCGCAACATCGTTGGTTGCTGGTGACTGGGTGATGCTTTCGCGACGGATACCGACCGTTCCTACGCCTCCACCCCCACAGTTGCCATACGTTGATTTTCATCGCTGGTATCGGGTGGTCGCTGTCGACGGCGAGCCAGAGGAATTTACGCCACTCTCCAGTACCTTGCTCGAAACTGGTGGTGCCCCGCTTCCCGATCCAGGTTTTGCTCGGACGCCTGTCTGGCGACACAAAGTGTTGTTGGATGGACCCGATTGGAGTTTTGGCTTTCCCGTTCCCGGATCGGCTGACGGCACATTTGTCGACAACACCTTTGCCACCATCATGACGGATGTTGTTTCGGTAACCGAACGAGTCATTCCTCTGACAGACCTGTAACCCATGGCGAAACAACAACTACTCCTCTGCTCTTCTCTTCCAGATCGCCCAGCGCGAGACCTCTCATGAAACTTTTCAATCACAACCGCCGCGGCAACGAACATCGACGTGCTCGCCGGCCACGTCGATCCGGCATCATCTTGCTGGTCGTCCTTGCCATGCTGACCTTTTTCAGTGTGATGGCTGCGGCCTATTTGGTTTTCAGCAATCAGAATCGACAAACATCGTTTGCGATCGCCACCCGCAACATCAAGCAACCCAATACCAATGCCTTCATGGAAGAGGCCTTGATGATGTTGATTCGCGGCACGGGCGATGGCACCAATCCGTTTTTTGGTGAAGACTTGCTAAGCGATTACTACGGACGCAAGGACGCAACTTCGTTGACCACCAGCGGTGCAGCGACCGCGATTAGTACAACTGGTTTTGTGCGAATACCGGTCATGACCACGCTCGTACGCGAATATGACGATGTGTTTGCGGGGCGGATCATCACGTTTCGCGATGGGCCAGTTGAAAACCGATCCTACCGTGTGCTCCGCTCCATTTCCTTGGCCGGGAACAATCATGAATTGATCATCGAACTGGAACCCGATATCGTGGTTGCCGAGATCACAACAGGATTGGAAATCTGGATCAATGGCCGTCCGCGAAATTCACCGGGACTCGGTTTCGAAACCGGCAGTGGTGCGATCAGTCAACTCACCACGAAAGACTCCTTTGGAACGCCAGTTGGCTACAACTTGCCCGTCGCCTTGCAGCCGAATCATCTGACCGCGGCCGTTGACAAGAGTACGTTGTTCGCCGCCGGCCAAGGTGACTTTGATGAAAGTTACGATGCGGCCGACTTCAATAACTGGTTTCTCAGTTACCGGCATGTTGATGCATTAGGAAATGCGACCGTCATTCCGTCTTTTCATCGTCCCTCGGTGATCAACTACATCTTGAACGAGGAAGCAGATTGGCAGGCACCTGTTGGTATCGCACCCTACGACAACGTGATGGCAAGCATTGCCCGCGCGACGATGCGGCCCCTGCCAATTTTCGCTGATCAGTTTGGCAACACCAATGCGATCAACGAAAAATTTACGGGTGGGAATGCCAATTTTGCGTTACGCATTCCCATGGATGTTAACAGCCCGGCTCGATTGGATCAGATCGCGAAAGTGCTGACCGGATCGGTGCTAGACCCCTACGATGTTGACAACGATGGCGATGGAGAAACCGACAGCATTTGGATGGATATTCGTTTGCCCGTGTTCACTTCACCCGAAGGCAAGCTGATCAAGCCGCTGGTGGCCGTGATGATTGAAGACCTGGGCGGCCGTTTGAACGTCAACGCGCATAGCAATTATGCCTTGGTCAATTCCATCTATGGACTGTCCAACCAAGGCAACCGCTGGGCCGGCCTGCCCGCGAATCCCTTCGTCTTTCGTGGCTTGGGCTTTGGACCGGCCGAGATCAATCTGCCGGCGAATAACGCCGATGACCTGGCCCGGTTGGTCCGCGCACGTTATCTGGGCGCGATCCGGCTGATGACGTTCCCGGTGCTGTTGGTGCTGACGCCTTAAGCGTGTTGACATCGGGATGGCGGCCTGGACGACTGGTCGCAAACAGCGGGTACTCGGCGTCCGTCGATCCGTACGGACGTGGCGGAGTCGGGATTTCGGACAGTGGCAACTTTGTCTCCGCCAATACCGGAATTTTGCTTACCAACAATAGCGCTACCACCATGGTCACCGAACCCGACACGGATGAATCAAAAGATAATCCCTACGAGTTTGATCCGGCTGGCAAACTGGGACAGGATCAAGGTTTCAGCATCAACGACCTGGAAACGGTGTTGCGATCCAACGAGTTTGATGGCGATTTGCTCTCCGGTCGTTTGCGATCTCTGCTCCAATCATTCAGAAATCCGCCATTGAACATGGATTTGGCGCGAACAATCACGACCCTCAGTCGGTCCGATGCCGCCCCAAGCTTGAACGAGTCACTTGTGCAATCATTGCAATCGGTGCTGGCTTCATTGATCGATCCGACAAATACGCTCAGCAAGGCGCAGTTGAAGCGGTTGATTGCACCGGAGCTGAGGCTTGGCAATCGATTGAATGTCAATCGTCCCTTTGGTGATGGGGTCGATAACACCACCGTCATCACCGATCCCGGATATGGGGTCATTGACGAACCAAATGAGTATTTTTTGGGTGGTGTCGATGATGATGGCGACGGCCAGATCGACGAACCGGATGAAACACACACCACGCCGACGGAGGCGTTCGCTTCGCACGATGGCGAGCCGATCAATGGGTACTTTTCCAATGTTCGTCCCAACTACGATTTCGATGAACCAACGCCGGTCGACGCCCGGCAACTGATGGCCCGCCATCTGTACGTTCTGATGATGACGCTAAGCGACGGATTGGGTAGCAATAGTTTTCCCAGCTTTGGAGACACTCTAACGCCGGCCGTTCCCGTTGCCGATCGCGATCGCTATCGGGCACGCCGCATCGCTCAGTGGGCTGTGAACGTTGTCGATTATCGCGATCCCGATTCAATCATGACGGCCTTCGAATACGACGAAAATCTTGCCGACGGCTGGAGCGTCGATGGGAACCTATTGACGGTCGAACCGGTTGCCCGAGAGGTCGTTTTTGGTGTCGAGAATCCAGAGCTTGTCTTCACCGAATCGATGGCGCTGCATGACGTGCGGGTGCGGGATACCAATCTCGATTCATCCGGTAATGCGAAAGGGGGCAACCCTGGCGATGACGAGGACACCGACCAAGTACGAATTCCGCAAGGTTCACTCTTCTTGGAACTCTACTGCCCGCGTGAGCGTCTACCGACGACCGTCACGGTAACCAATCCAGAATCGGCGGGCGTTCCGGCCGAGCTATACAACGTTGCCACGGCAGCGAATCCGGCCAGCTACGCCATTGAGTTGGACCGAACGGTTACCACTTGGTTCAACGATACCGGAAATCCGAACCTTGATTATGGAAACGACGACGGTGATCCTATGCACCGTTACCAGGTTCCGGTCTGGCGGATTGCAATCAGCGAGCCGCACTTTCAATCGCCCCAGGCGGAACGGTCACCGCTGGAGTTGCGCAAGTTTCTGCCCGATACGCTCTCCTTTGAACCGTCTCAACTGGATGAACTTGGAATCAATACGGATCAGCTGGCGTTGCAGCGTTTCGTATTCTTCAACAACTACGGATCTGTAGGCGACTTGCGACGTGAAATCGAACCGATTCCTGATATCGACGAACAGGCCCGTGTATTCTTTAACTTCAATAATGCGAATGTCGATCTGCTACCCGAGCAATACTTGACGTTGGCGCCCGAACGATCACGAACCTTGGGTCGCAAACATTCGGCACCGACCCGGTCGCGCCCAGCGGACAGAGTTTTTCGGTTGAGTTCAATGCGTCGGCGACCGGTTTGATTCATGATGATTTGATGGGGATGCAAATCACGCCCGACACGTCCACCGCGATTCAGCCTGGCCTGGGAGTAGTGATTGCCGGATTCGCGCCGATTTGACTGGGCCGCTCCCGGAACCAGTGCTCCCGAGGGGATTGGATTGAATGTGTCGGAACCAATCGCCGTCGACGCGGCCAACTACTACACCGAACCGACACAGCAGTATTCGACTGCCGTCGCGGGCTACCCGTTGACCGATGCGTATGTTGAATTCGTCGGGGGCGCCGCCGCTGATCCGTTGGAATTGCCGCTTGATCAACCGGAAGACATTCGCGTCGCCGGACCGATTTTCGAACTCACCGCGTCGTACACCGATCCGATGGTTTCCGATCCGATGCTTGGATCCTTTCCCAACTATCGGACCGCATTCTTACAACGGCTGGCAGATCCGACGCGAGGTTTTCACCCCGTGTTGAACCCCTATCGGACCGTCAACCAAATCGCGATCGACCTGACGATCTTTAGTGGCGAGGACGAACCAGCCGACATCACCGCACCCGGCCAAGCAGTCGTGCCAACCGAAGAAATTGATTACTTGGATGAATCACGGCAACGTGATGGAATCGGTCGCAATGGTGTTGGATCAAATATCTTGCACTCCTATAGCGCACCCCTTGCCGACCCCAACGCAACCGTTGACGGCGGTCAAGGCGTCTACTTTGCACTCACTGGTAGTCTGACAATGAATACGACATTCAACTATTTGAATGCCGGATTTGGGATGCCTCGAAGTGGCGGAATCAATCGCGGGCGACCCCAGGTAGCAACGCCATTCGCCATGCACCCCTGGCTTAATCGACCCTTTGCCAGTCCCTACGAGTTGATGATGGTGCCGGCTTGTTCGCAAGCCAGACTATTCGAAGAATTCTCGGTGGTCGCTACCGCAGATCCCGATCCTGCTGTCTATCCCGACAACAGTGTGACCATCACAGACCCAACGAATGCACGAATCTTCATCGGTCCCTATCGCCACTTGCTCAATTTCTTTCATAGCAGTGAGATCAAATCTGGAACCGCAGCGACGACTGCCGAATTTGGGCGATTGTTCGATCTGATCGGTACTGCGGCCCCATTCCGTGGCGAACTGGAGCCGATCAACCCAGCCAGAACCAACAACCCTTTCATGGCTGATATGTACTCGGCTCCCTTCAACATGCTGGATGACAATCAGCGTGTTGGCCGCATCAATCTTAATACGCTGGCCCAATTTGATGTTTGGCGAGGATTGATGCAGGGGCATATGAATCTAGGCGAGTATACGAATCGTGCGGGAACATTGAATGAGGATCAATTGTCGTTCGAATCCTTTTTGAACAGCCGCCGCGGCTTCGTTCCGTCTGGCGTTGGAACCGAGAGAAACCTTTTTCCCGCCGCAGCTGGTCCGTACAACTACGTTCCGACTCTAATGGACCCTCGCTATCCAACTCAGTTTGCCGGCGTGTTGAAATCGTCTTTCGACGGACAATGGGCGCCGACAATCCGAAATCTGCCAAGTACGGGGGCAGACGATTCAAGAGATCTGCAACGTCGGTCATCCAGTGCATCGCTGTTACGAGGAATGGGCACGCTTGGTGAGCTTGATCCAGCCAATGGATCGTCTCCTACCCAGGCTATTGGTGGAGGCCCAACGACCCCGGCATTTGTCCGCAAGAATTCACAAAGGCCGGCCGATTTGCACAACAACCGTCTACGCAATCCCTTCCTGCGTTATCAATCACTGATGCGAATGCCGAATCTGGTTTCGGATAACTCCCAGATCTATCTGATCCGGATGACGATGGGTTTCTTCGAAGTCGATGCGGCAAACATCAATAGTCTGGGTGCAGAATATGGGGCAAACGTCGGCCGAAACCAGCGTTATCAAGCGATGTTCATTGTTGATCGGTCCATTCCAGTAGGGTTCGTTCCTGGCCAAGATTTGAATGCACGTGATGTGGTGATTTTCGAGAGTTACGGCCAATGAAATTTGAATTCCACTTGATCGAGCGAAGGAACGTCGCAACAAGCCCAGGTTTTACTCTTGTCGAAATGCTGGTCGCGATGGCGATCACACTGTTGATGATGGCTGCACTAGCGCGAGCATTTGGATTCGTCGGCGAACGGGTTCGCGACAGCCGAGCTAACGTGCAGCTGTCTAGCGAGAACCGTGATGTCACAACACGCCTGAATAGCGAGCTGAGTCGGTGTACGGTGCGTTTGGAACCGAATGATGGTGGTCCCGATCAGTCAGGATACTTTTTGTACTACGAAGGTCCATTGACCGATTCCACTTCGTCGATCTTTCGCGCGACGACAGACGCGGACGGAAGTTTGGATCTGCCCGATTCGCGCTATGGCGACTTTGATGACTACATTGCCTTTACCGCAGTCGCCCCACCGAATTCTTGGTTTACCGGCAAGGTCCCCAGGTATCTGTTGGAAGCCAAAAGTAATGAAGTCAATGGAACTGCGTTCACACGCAACGGTGCCACGGATTCGGCCGCCTTCGAGCCAGTGGTGATCACGTCCAAGTTCGCCGAGATCATTTACTTTGCTAGTCCTGAATATAGTGCGGCAACGTTGGGCACCGCGACACCGCAGTACGTGGATGTTGATGGTGACACCGACCTGGATGGTGACGGCGTGGAGATCGAAAATGGACTTCCCGATCGGTTGCAGATCTATCGTCGTGTGCTTTTGATACGTCCGGACTTGAATGTTGATCCTTCCGCTTTAACCGTGGGGGGGACCTCCAATCTGGTCATCAACTCATCAGACCCATCACATTTGCCGCGTCTTCCCAATTCTGTCCCTGTCCGCTTCATGGAAGCGGACGCAACCCCGGCCAATTGGCAATTCGCCATGTCCGCTGTCCATCAGCAATGTGATTTGTCGGTCCGCCGCGTGCTCAATAACGCCGGCGTACCGACTCAACTTGTGGCAGCCAATTCACTTGCCGATTTGGCCCAGCCTCACAATCGATTCGCGCATGTGCGAATCCCGGCAGCAAGCTTGGGTGTTGGAGGGGGGACCGATACATCGATGCCGGTCCTGGCTTTAGGCGAACCAGCCACGATTTTGAACATGAATAACGTTAATGGAGACCGCATCGCACCTCCACTCGGTGTCACGGCGGGTTCGGTGGTCACACCTAGAAACTGGTGTGGATTCCTGAGACCAGAGTTTGTTTTGGGTCAGGACCTGATTCATACCGATCCGAATGATACCTGGTGGTCACCGGACGCACGAAAGGGAGAAGACTTGTTGCTAAACAATGCGTTAGCATTCGACGTCCAAGTCTACGACCCAACAGCACGTTGGATTACCGATACTTCATCGGGATTGGTGGTTGGCCCAACCGATGCCGGATACCGTGAGGTGCTCAATGAGACGGCAGCGATTTTGTTGGCTCGAGTTTCTCAAGGCGGATTTGTAGACTTGGCCTACCCAGTCCTCGCCGGCGGATCGCTGCGAGGCTGGGCTGCCCGTACGCGAGACCGACGGTCCGGATCAGCCACGGATAGTCCATCCATTGGTACCAACGCTGGCTTTTTGATTTCAGACTCTTCTAACGTCGCCGCTACGACTAACTTTGCCAACACGACGTATCAACAATCGTTATTCCAATCAGGTCGTCTTGTTGTTAACAACGCTGGCAACATTGTCTTGTTCCAGCCGACTTTCGACACCTTCACGTCGTTCTACGAACGGGATGGATTGTTCCAAGACAATCGATTTTCGGCACCGAACTATAATGGCACCATCTGGACGACGAATACCACGGGAGCCGACCTTGGTTCCGACGGGCTGGATACCGATGGATTCAATGGCGCCGACGATCTCAACGAACATGAAACGTCCGCGCCCATGATGGTTCGACCCGAAGCGATTCGTGTTACCGTGCGATTAGAAAACCCATCGACTCGTCAGCTTCGGCAATCTTCGGTTGTTCATCGCGATGAGCGCTAACACGGACGATTCAGCTTGCGAATTCCATCGATTCTGATTTTTGGAACCATCTTTTCCGCCACTGCGCTGCGGTTGGTTGGGCTTTCTTACCACGCGGTCGCTCCGCCTGAACAGCTCCCGATCATGGGCCTTGATTCAGCGATCATCGACGCCGAAATCACACGGGTCCAGTATCAATACTTTGACCCCCAGGCGGTGGTGGCTGTCGGCCCAGGACGCGATCAGTTGCCCGGCGTTGCCGGTACCGATGACAACATGAATGGGATCACGGATGATCGATTGGAACTGGGCGCCACGCGTAGTGATGATCCATGCCTTGTCCTGACGGCCGATCAGCTGGCCGGGATGCCCGAAGATCAAGTCATGATTCTGCAGCGAGGTGCGTTCGTCACAACCGACGATGCAAATGCTGAAGGTCGACGAAGGGCGATTCTGTTTGGTCAGTCAAGCGATGGGAGCCCCTGGTCGGCAGTCATTGATTTGCCGGCTAGGTGATTGGTCGTTGTCTGTACTTGATTGGCGTTTCACTTGATTGGCGCTACGTTGGCATTCAGCCGCGGTTTCTGGTTTTGGCCGTAGCGCCGCAGGCGGGGATCAAGATGATCAGTAAGATTGAGATTAAGATAGATCTTGATTATTGATGATTTCGCCTGCCACGCCTACGCTCGGTGCACATGCCGCCTGTCGCAGAACATCACGATTCGCTGCCGCCACTGATTGACCAGGCGATCGTTCTGACCGGGCCGACGGCAGCTGGTAAAAGTGGCGTAGCGATCGCGCTGGCTGAGCGGTTGCAGGCTGAAATTCTGTCGCTCGATTCGATCGCGGTCTACCGTGGCATGGACATTGGTACGGCCAAGCCAACCCCGTCCGATCAACAACGAGTCAAGCATCATCTGATTGATCTGGTCGATCCGACCGAAGACTACAGCGTCGCCCGGTATCTGAAGCAAGCGCACGAAATCGTTGCTGGACTGCGTCAACAAGGTCGGGTCGCCATCTTTGTCGGCGGCACGCCGATGTTCCTGAAAGGTGTCCTGCGAGGATTCGATCCAGGTCCGCCCGCGGATTGGGAATTTCGGGATGCGGTCGAAGCCGACCTTCGCCAACATGGTGTCGATGCGCTGCAAGAGAGATTGCGGCAGGTCGATCCGGTGGCCGCGCATAAAATCGCCCCCACCGACACTCGACGGATGATCCGTGCTTTGGAGGTAGCCCGCCAGACCGGAACTCCGATCAGTCATCGACAAATCCAGTTCGATCAGCAACGAGCCGCCGATAGTTGCAATGTTTTTTCGATTCACTGGCCCAGACCGATGCTGCATCAACGGATCAACGAACGGGTCGAACAGATGTTTGCCGGCGGATTGGTTGACGAAGTTTCGGGTTTACTAAGCCGTCATGGCCAGCTTTCGAGGACCGCATCTCAAGCGGTTGGCTATCGAGAGATCATCGATGCGATCGGCGATGGCCAGGATCCGAGCCAAACGAAAGACTTGGTGGCCACGCATACTCGGCAGATGGCCAAGCGTCAAGAAACCTGGTTTCGATCCTTCAGCGAACTGCGCAGAATCGAAGTCGAAGAGCCGCTGGAAGCCGAGGAGGTAGCCGAACAAATTGAAGCGATGCTAATTTAGGTGGTGAATGTTACCTCTCCCTTTGAGCATTGGTATCTACACAAGTCGGAGGACTCAAAGAACACCCCCCAACCCCTCTCCCCGCCCACTCACGAAAGCACCACTTTCGTGAGTGGGCGGGGAGAGGGGAGCCAGGCAAATTTCTCAAAAACTTGTGTAGGTACCAATGCCCTATGAGAGATGTCGGACGCGATAGCGGCCAGGAGAGGTGACGTGCGCGTGCTCGTCACGATGAAACACCAGGTGAGTTTCGCCGTTGCCCTGACTCCATTTTGCTAAGTCACCAATCCTTTGGTCACCGTCATGAAGACATCTTCCAGCGTTGGGTCGCGATCGTTGAACGATTTGAAACGGACGCCGGCCTTCAACAGTTCATCCACTAGGTCGGCCAAACCTTCGTCGTCTGTCTCCAACTCAGCCACAACCGCATGCGGCTCCATCTCCAAAGCACGCAGCGCAGGACAGCTTCGCAAGATCGACATGCCAGCTTCCTGGCCCGAAATGAATTGAATTTCCACGTGGCGATTGCGGCGGATTTGACGGTAAACGCTATCGATCGGGCCATGCATCAACAGTTGTCCTCGTTCGATGATGCCAATCGAGGTGCAGCAATCGGCAAGTTCGGTGAGAATATGGCTGCTGATCAAAATCGTCTTGCCCATTTTCCGCAGCTCTTTCAACAACGCTTTGACTTCGACGCGGGCGCACGGATCGAGTCCGCTGGCCGGCTCGTCCAAGATCAGCACCGGCGGATCGTGGACCAATGTCTTAGCCAAACAAAGTCGTTGTTTCATGCCTCGTGACAAACCGTTGACGAAATCGTTGCGCTTGTGACCCAGGTCCAATAAATCCAAGACATTGTCAATGATCTGTTTTCGCTCGGTTCGGCCAATCCGATAGGCGACGGCAAAGAAATCCAAGAACTCCCAGACTCGCATCCCATCGTAAACGCCAAACATGTCGGGCATGTATCCGACCGCTTGGCGTACGCCCACCGGATCCACCATGACATCACATCCGGCGACCGTCCCATGACCGCGGCTAGCGCGCAGCAGAGTTGCCAAGAATCGGATCGTCGTACTCTTTCCGGCGCCGTTAGGTCCAATGAACCCAAACGTTTCGCCCGCTTCGATATTCAGATCAATGCTTTCGACCGCGGTAAAGTCACCGTAGTCCTTGCCAAAACCGTTCAGTGTGATCATGGGGGATTCTCATCGCCGTTGTCGTCAGATTCATCTTCATCGGTCAAAACGTCAACAAAGTCGCTGACCAGATTCTCGTCAACCTCGGTGGCTGGGATCGCCGCGTGTTTCAAGTGTGCCAAGACAACGGTTTGCGACATCGTTTGATTGGCCTGTGGTGTGATCGTCATGCCTGGCAGCGAAGAATCGATTCGGGCCACTAACCGGCTCGTTCCATTGGCGCATTGCCAGGGGCGATGCCAGCCGGCGGATCAGACGTCCCGATTGCATTGGCAGGTTGTCGGCAATCGAAATGGCGTCGGCTGTTTTGCGGCGTAGCTTCGCGGCTGACCCACGATTGCACTGCCCTAACGCTGAAATCTGAACTGCCCCCGTTTCAGACTTTTCGATCACGTACGCGTCCAACAGATCATGGGACGTTTGATTGACCAGCTGACCATCTGCGGTCAATCCGATCGGTCCGCCCATGTCGATGATTTGTTCCGAATGCAGCAAACGAACTTGATTGCTACCGACGGCCAGCCCAGCCAGAATCGGTCCCTCGGCGTATCCGGTCTTGAACAGCACGTCGCCGCCAGCATCGGTTGGATTGCCAACCGGCGCCGCGACACCATCGATGGTGTTGAATTCCACATCATAAGAGCTCGACAGGGAATTGTAGATCGCTACCAGGCGTGAAAGATGGGCGCGGGAATAGTTGGGCTGTAGTTCAACCATCGCGATCTGAGTCTGGCTACGCGCAAAGCCGATATCCAATCTTGCCGCGCGGGCGACCCACAGAGCGCCACCGATCGCGATCAGTGGTACCGCCAACCAAGCGTATTCCAAACGACCGAGCAGACGAAAAATCAGATAGTTGACCGGCACCAGGATTAGCAGGTAGTAGCCCAACGATCGAATCACGAGTGATGAATCGGGAATCTCAATGCCTGATACGTCGCGTAGAATCTGTTCAACAAATTGACATCGTATCGCTGGCGTCAGTCCACCCACCGATCCCCGAGGCCGAATGGATGCGAGTCAAACTGTCATGGCGGCTTGCCAGTGCTGAACGCAGGGGCGTTGGCACGGTTTGTTCCGCCACCCCTTTGGCTGTGCTTGCTCGAGTCGATTCGGCCGGTTGAGTATCGACATTTGCCGTTTCCCCGGAACCAGTTGCGGACCCGTTCGCAGCAGTGTACGCGGGCAAGATCGCGTCCCGGCCAGCGAGACGAAATCGGGTATTGAACGTCGGGTCACCCTGACCGGCAGGCCGATCGGGATAGGTTTGACGTAGTGAATCATCTTCACTGACAACCACGTACTTGCGCCGCGGCCGACGAAGTAGAACTGAATTGACGAAACTATCGTACGACAACCAATTCGACAGCCAATCGCTGGTTAAATCAAACCGAGCTTGGACGACAAGTCCGCGACCGATCATCCGCTCCAGAATCAGGTTGCCGGAATTGGGTACAGCTGTCGCGTCCTTGGCCGCGATCCCGTTGACTGCCAGTCGAGCCGACTGATCCTTGACCAAGGAAATCTGTTTCTCGGTCGATTTGTCGGTTGCCACGGCATGACCTCGCAACAATTCGGTCGCAGCATTTTGATCAAGTTCGATGTTGCTGGTCGGCTTCAGGGGCAACAGATCTGACAACGAGGAATTTGCGATCGAATCCGAAGCATCGGCACCATTGACGATCAATTGCCCACCGAAGCGAACCCAGTCGGCGATCGCTCGTTGTTGCGCGGGGGTCAGTGCATCGGGTGACAGATCATCCCACAACAAGACCGCTGTCGCCGTCCAATCCAACATCGTTTCCGATAGCGGCAACAGATCATCGATCGGTGGAATGACGATCTGGAAGTTGGCTGCTTGATCTTGGAATTTGTATTGGTCACGAGGTGGCTCGACCCAATAGGCGACTTGAAACTTGGCAAACCGTTCGGGCCGGCTGGTCAGAATGACGAAAAAAAACTCTGGGCCCGCCAGGGTATTGAACGGCTGTTGGCCGGTGTCGTAAAAGACGGACCTGCCAGTGGAGAGAAATTGGCTGTTCAGAAAACTCTTTTTTTGATCCATTGCCGGAGGAAATGGTGCCAGCAATCGAAAGTCAAATCGACGCCGTTGACCCTTTGGCAAAACAACCGGTCGAGCGTTTGGAATCCGACCTTCCAGAGTTCGGGAAACCCCTGACGAGTAACTGGATCCGGAGACGGACGCACGGGAGACCAATTCGCCTCGCGCATCAATCTTATTACTTTTCAAAGGTTGTGAAGCGGTCAGCCAGTGCCCCGGCTTGATTCCACCAGAAATCGGATTCAGATCGCCGGGGAAGACGGCGGGAGTACCAGCTGAGAAATCTTCAAGTAGAGTTTGCTCGTCTTGTTTGTCTTGGTCTTCATCGCTGGCGTTGCGACAGCCTTCGCAGCCAGCGATGAAAGGTAGACACAGGAGCAAAAAGAAAAGCGAACAGCGCGGCACTGGGCTTCGCTACCAAATGAGGAACGAAAAGTAGGAATCAGGTGACAAGCGTGATTCTGATCACCGACTTGAAGAAGTCACAAGGTTGCTCAGCATCAATCTCAATTGTACCTGATTCAAGTACCACGCCGTTTGCTGCTAGGACTTACCAGCCCATCACCATGTTGGATTCGATCGCCTTGCGGGCATGTTCCAGATCGCTGCCGGTTTCCATTCGATACAAGCGGATCGCATTGACTTTGTCGCCGGCTGAGCGACTAAGGCAGTCGCGGGCGACTGTGCATGGATCGAGAGTTGTATTGGTTAGCCCGAGTGCCCCTTTGCTGATGACCCATGTATCGCGGGGCCGTTTGGTCAACCGCAACACCTCGTCGCTGGGGTAACAGTCCAGAACGACATCCTTGGCCGCGTCCTCGCTGTCGGCCCAGGTGATGATGATGTGTGAATCAGTTTCAACTTCGAACAGCGGCATGGGAGGGCTCCTTCGATCGTGTCGGTAAGAACGGCGGTGGATCATTTCCACCGCGTTTTATCATACCGCCAGAGCCCTGCAGTGTAAAACTTTTGCTGTTTTTAGTGGTTAACGCCTGAGCCCTTCAGGCACAGGAAGCCGAAAATTACCGAAGCCGCCGAAACGACGCCCCATTGGGTGGTATTCATGTGGTTGAAGCAACGGGTCAGTTCGGCCCACGCGTCGAAGAACCATCCGCTAAGTGAAAAAGCGGCAAGAAGGGCGTCCATGATGAACCTCGAACATTAGTCAGTGTCTTGAAATCGGAAATTGCCGCGCACAGCGCCGGTCGTTCCGAAAAACCTAGGTCACCAAAGCAGGTTGGCACGCCACTGGAATTGGGGAAAGCAGCGCACTGGTTCCCGGCCGGTGCGACAGTCGTTTCAATCCTCAAAACCGGTCCATTTTGCTGGACTTGCGGGCTTTCGGCATGCAGATATAATTCGCCCCGGAGCCAGAGGACTCGGCCTAGCGGAGGGTCCACCCAGCGAAAAAGCAAATAGCGAAAAATCAAATCTGGCGCGGTAGCTCAATTGGTTAGAGCCCCGGACTGTCGATCCGGAGGTTGCGGGTTCGAGTCCCGTCCGCGTCGCTCGACAAACTTCTCTTGATTAGCGGGTTCACCCGCTATCTGCCGACAGTCGGTATAGCATACGGCTGTTGCGTTGGCGGCAGGCGAAAGCCGATCGTCAGCCAGCCACCTTCGGAGGTCAGTTGCGCGACCGTCAAGTCGCCCGCCTGCTTCCAGCGACCCGACAGCTCGATCGGGTCGGCTGTCCACTGGTCCGGAAAGATGCGTGTGAACCGCTTGCGGAGCATGCTGCGCAGCACCTGTTGCCGCACACCTAACCGATCGCCCGAGTTCGGGTCGAAGTTCGGCGGGCCAATTTCTAGTTGTCCTTGCCGCTTAGCAACAAAGCCTGCGCGCACCCGGTTCGATGCGGTAGCGGACCGTAATCCACATACCAGGGTACGACTTTTCGCCCACCGTAAATCGGGTTGCCCGTAGCGAGAGTGTCAGCGTCGAATGATCGAACTTTGCCATGATCGGCTGTTGTTCGTCGAAACTGACAGTCCACTCGCGTTGTGGATCAGCAACCTTCAAACCCTCCGGCGATCGACCCAACAACTGCTCCAAGTCGGCCTGCAGCTTACTCTCGCGAATCGTCGCTCCCGACCACAACCCGGCCGAAAAATTGTCAACAAAACTTTCGTGCAGACGGACGGACAGGTCGTACTCGTGTTCGAGAGGCGGCGGCTCGGCCAGCGACCACTGCTGTGCATTCGCCTGCGTCAGGGAAACCTCGACGTAGTCGGTTGTTGTCCGTGTTTGAACCGCGTCAGGAAAGTTACCGCTGGTCAGCAGCGGCAGGCGAATGTACCGCAGGTAGTAGGTCGTCAAAGGTGAAATCAGCTTCGCGATACGATCGTCGATTTCCGAGCGATACGTTGCTGCGGATCTGCTCGCGGGCAGCTGCATCGTTCGCTGGCTTTTTCTCGCAGACGCGTCGTCGAGCGATACGACGTCCGAACACCCTTCGGCCTGTCGAGATGTTGGTAATCTTACTGTTGGAACGAACCATCACGGTCGCCGGTAGCAGGGTTCCACCCAGCTGGTCGAAAAGTACTCCCTTACTGGCTTGCACATTTGTCGTCGCCCGGCTGGCGACGGACACCGAGTCCTGACATGTGGACGTATGGGTTGTGATCAGGCTTGTGGATTGCACGCGGGTTGAACAGTCGGTGCAGGTCCGGAACCAATTCCAGCCGCACGGTGCCCCGCGCCGTGCCGGCCCCCACTTGCCGATTACCCAGAATCACCTCGTCAACATCGAGTTGTTCGTCGATGGTATCTTCGAATCCCGCCCAGTAAGCTGCCCCGATGCCCGCACATAGAGGTTGGGGCGACAAAAATGAGGTCGTACGGCCTGGACCAACGTCGCTGCTTGCCCATGCTCGTCAAGCCAAGACAGAATTTGGACAATCGTCTTCGCTTCGGCTGGCCGTGCCTGATCAGCAAACGATTCAAGAGCGATCGCAAGGCGTTCGATCTGTTGCTGATAGACTTCGTCTGTTACGTCCAGCGAGCGAAATATCTGGTTTGTTTTTCGAATCGCCGCAGCGGAGTCCGTGAATTCGTGATCTTTCACAATCGGTGCGAACGCAGCATGCCGCTGGGCGATGAGTTCTAATAGTGGCGCGTCGATCGATGCACCTTCGCCAAGCTGCGCACTCGCCCGTGGAATCGCAAGATAAGTTCGCCAGCCCTGATTCGCTAAGGGAGCGGGGATCCGCAGTGACAGACTGTTGACGAGCCGCTTCGTGACCGCACGTTGCTTTCGCAAGTCCGCCGCGGTGAATCGCTGAAAATTGCCTGCTGAACTGCGCGCCAGTCCGGACAATTGTCCGATCTCGGGTGCATCGAGAGCTTGCAGCCAAACCTCAAGTGCGTCGCAGAGCGCCGTGTACGCGGGTTGGTCAATGATCTCACGCGCCTTCACAAAGCGTGCGTGAATGCGAGCTACGACTGCACGATCCGCCGCCATGTTTTTCTGCATCTGTCCAGGCAACTGATCGAGCAACAAATACTCGCGCCAGTGACTTTCACGTTGCCCACTTGTCAGCATTCGATCGACATCGGAATACGCACCATGCACTGCATCGACGCTGTGCGCACGACCGGCAACCGGCAGCAGAAGAATCAGCCCGATCGCCGCAATCAGACAACGGCTTCGGCAGTGCATGATCGGCATAAGATAGTTTTCAGGGCAAGAGATTCGAGTGAGCATGCTGCGCGTCAGCTGGGAAAGTCAGGCGTTCCGATGATCGGATACCGGCGCTCGAGCGCCGTTGGAAGCGATCCAAACTCCGTGGGCAGCGACCCAATCCGACGGCTCAATTGTAATTGGCCGGCCAGCGCCGATCCAATCGCCTTTCCCAGCACTCCGATTGCTTGGGAGCATCCTGCCCAGTAGCTAGAATACGGAGTCCTTTCTCAGACATCCGATCGATCCGACGTTCACGAATGACTCCACATGGCTTCTTCTGATACCGCCGCTGCCGAGACCCCGTCCAGCCTCCTAGGGCTGTGGCCGCTGCCGCTGACGCCGTTTGAGTCGTATATGATCGCCGATGATCAACCCGATTACCCGATGACGTTCGTTGTGCGGTTGCAGTTCGATGGCTGCGTTGAGCGGGAAACATTTGCAACGGCGCTGGCGATCGCGCTGGCGCGAAATCCCTTGTTGACGGCGCGATTGGACGATCGAGACGACCCCTGTTGGATTGCCGGCGAGATAACTCCCTGGTTGGACTTCGGTCCAGATACAGAACCGCTGACCGGAGGTTGTGCGCGGCCCATCGACCCTCATCACGAGCCGGGCCTCCGCACCTGGGTGCGGGTGGGCGATGACATGTCGCGGATCATCTTTCAGTTTCATCATGCCTGTTGCGACGGTATCGGTGCGTTTCATTTCGTCGAAGATCTACTCGTCGCTTATGCCAACGAGCATGATGGCAGTGGTCTGGAGCTAAGGCCGCTAGACATTGGTCAACTGACGCGACGCGGCGACTTCGACATTCCGCAGCGATCATTCGTCCAACGTTTCCTCGACACATTGATTACGCTACGGGGAACGTACAAGTTTTTTTTTAACGGCTCGCATCCACTCGCGGCACGCGGCGACGTGGACGGGAACCAGCACTCGGTGACGGATGATGAAGGGTTCATCTGGCATCGCGTTCCGCCGAACGTCTCGAAACGACTGCGGGAGTCAGCGCGGCGACAGGGTGTCACTCTAAATGACTTGTTGCTACGAGATTTGTTCTTAGTCATCCGTGACTGGAATCAGCAGCTGGAAGGCAAGAATCAACGTGGACGACTGCGTATCAATGTGCCGATCAGCCTACGCAGCGACGACGACTGCGTCATGCCAGCGACGAATCGAATGAGCTTCGCTTTTCTGACCAGAAACGTCTCCGCCTGCGAATCGCCAGATGAACTACTGCGGAGCATTAGCGAAGAAGTGAAGGTGACGGTTCGCGACCGTCACACGTTGTACTTTCTCGGTGCGCTGGCCGCGGCCAAATCGTTCGGCATTCTGCGGCGATCGCTTCGCAGTAAGCGCTGCTTGTCAACCGCGGTACTGACCAACATGAGCGACCCCACGCGTCGCTTTATCACCCAACTTCCGCGCCTGCCGGTCTGGTCATCGCTGGCAACCTCGCGCTGACCAACATTAGCGGCATTCCTCCGATGCGGCGGCTCACGCGAGCCGTATTCTCGTTGTGCGATTACGGCCAGCAACTCACGATCAGCCTGCGTTGTGATCCGCTTAGCTTTTCTCCCGCCGACACACGACGCCTGCTGGACCAATACGCATCGCAGTTGGCAAAGTCGGCGGAATGAAACCTACTTTGGCGGATTGGCAAAAGTAAACGAAAGAATCGACCAGCCGTCATCGTGGCGTTGGCCGAGCATGCCACCGGTACCGAGATAAGGTCGCACGGCGTCGAACGCAGGCAGTTTGTCCAGCGGCAACGCCCGCGGAGCAGCGGTCGATTTCGTGGTGGTCAAGTTCGCTGTGTTCGGGGTCGCTGCGTTCGAGTTCGCTGCGTTCGGGGTCCCCGCCGTGGCAGGTCCCACAGCAGCAACGAGGGCCGCAACCATTTGTCCTCGCAGAGAGGCGACGTCTTGAATCTTGCCCGCGCAGCAAATCCGTACAGCGCACCCAGGTCTACGCCATGATCAGAGAATTGTCGCAGAATCGTATCCTCGTTGGATCCTTCGTCGATGCGACGTAGCACGCGTGCGTAGCGCCGATCGGTCGCCAGCGGGCCAACCTTGGGTCCCTTGGTCAAGATGTGTTCCAGCAGCGCCACATCGGTCGCAACCATCAAGTAGCCGTCGTGCAAACAGACGGCGACATTGGACAGATCGGGTCCGGCATTTTCGTCTTCTGACACTTGTTCGCTAACATTGCGGAACACCCCAGGCTTTCGTTGCCCCGATTTCGCGGCGATCAACATCCGGGTCCTCGGTTAGCAATTTGTCAACCGCGGCGCCACCCGCGACTCGTTCGACGTGTTGATCGCCAGCAGTGTGGGATCACTTGCTACGGATTCGATGCCTGCCGGGCCACTGACCATCAACAGCGGGCCTTGCAGGTTGGCCAGCAGGTCCTTGCGGATGTCAACGCCGGGTGAACCAGGATCGTCGCGAATCCCCAACAGGACTTCCTCGAAGACACCCGATTCACCTTCGCCGTACACATCGTCAAACCACGAACCATAGGCGGTGAAGGCAGCCGACAAATCCCAATTCACCATCGCAAACCGGCCGACGTCTGCTGGAACCCACGCGGGTATCGCTACCTTGCCGGCCGTATTGAACGCGAGCATGCCTGCGGATTTCTGCAAAGGTTCGGGCGCATAGACGGCAAGCTGATGAACGACATCAAGTTCGCCATCTGAGAATGCCACGCTGCCACCAATGGCCTGGATTCCCGTAAAGCCTTGTTGTGCGGCGCCTGCCAAGTGTCGGTCGATTCGCCCGATCCACGGACGATCGTTTCATAGCCGAAAGGGTCGAGAAACCAGATTCCTCGTGCCTGGTTCTCAGGCAAGCCTGTGCTGGCCGTGCGCCGAATCGATTGAAACGACACGAGTTTCTCCAGGCTATCGCTGGCCGCCCCATCCCACCGACCAAACATGCCCGTTAGTAGCGCAAGGTTGTCCGTCGCACCGAAGATGTCGTCGCGAGAAAAATACGCGCTCAACACTTTATATGACTGGTCGCCTTCTTTCACTTCCCGCTGGTAGACGACCACAGGCTGGCCGGCGATGGTCTGGGTTGTGCGCGTCGCACCAAGTTGTGTGTGCGCGGGCATCAGTCGGTCCATCAGCTCAGCAACTTGCGTCTCTTTGCCTGGGGTGCTAACCAGCAAGATGGAAGCGGGCTTGTTTTCCTCGATCGCCACGATGGCCGAAGTCGCCGGGCCAGCGGAGATGCTGAGCAGATCCTCCCAGGTCACCGCCGTGGCCATCGCTTCGTCACCAGGTTCTGTGTTATCGCGTTGCTTCAGTTCGTCCAGGAACGGGGTCATCTTGGCGTCGTCAAAAAGCGCCGCGATCCGAGTCTTTTTCCAATCGGCGTCAAGACGATGAATGTTATCTGTCGCCACATAGGCTTTGGTAGTGGAAGGCAGCAACTGAACAGCTGGCGGTGCAGCCGATAGATCGCACACCAGAAACCACCCGAGCAGCAGTGACCCAATGGCAATTTTCGCCTGGCCCACTTCACTACTGATTCGATCTCTCGATTTCGTCATTCAGTTGTTCCACATTTACGGGCCACTGGGGGCTTCATTGATCGTCACACGATTCACTGACTGCTGACAGCTTGAAAGTTGCCTGTCCGTTTCGCAGTTGCTTGCCTGAATACCGCTGTTTTTCGTTCTGGCCTGGCAGGTGCCGACTATGCGTGGACGGCGGTTCCGCCATCGACCGTCAGCGTTTCGCCCTGGACCATGTCGCTTAGCGGGCTGGACAGATACAAGACCGCGTCGGCGACATCTTCGGCTTCCAGAAAGCGGTCGCCCGTCATGCTGCGGTACTGTCTGGCGGCGAATATCTCTTCGCTATAGGGCAGCTTCTTGGTCGAATCGGTCGCGACCAGGCCCGCTTTGACGATGTTCACATTGATGTTGCGGCGCACAAGTTCCAAAGCGAAATGTCGTGCGAAACTTTCTAACGCCGCCTTTGATCCGCCAACTACCCCATAGAATGGCAGCGCCATATGCGAACCATGACTGGAGATGGCCACAACTTTCCCGCGGCCATCCGATTTCTCTAGTAGCTTAACGCTGGCCTGCACAAGCTGAATCATCGCCATCACATTGGTCTTCATGGTCGATTCAAAGTTGCGGACTGTCGTGGCCAACAGCGGTCGGAATCCTCCGCTCGCCGCGCTACTGACCAGAATGTCCAGTCGGCCGAATGTCTGGGCGACGAATTCGATCATCGTATTCACATCGTCCAATTCGCTGACGTCGGCTTTGATCACGGCCACGCGGCGGCCCATGGCACGAATCTCTTCGGCCACCTCCATCGCGGCTGCTTGTGATGTGACGTAGTTGATAACGATATCAGCCCCGGCTTCTGCCAGGCGAATCGCGCATGCACGGCCCGATGCCTCGCGAGCTGCCGGTGACCAGCGCGTACTTTTCCAGAAAGGTCAATCATGGTCTTATCCTACAAGTGGAACATTTGTGTCGTTTTGATCGGTGGTCGTGCAGCTGGTCACGATCACCGCGAAGTGATCATCGACGTTCCAGCAGCGGACGGAATTAGGAGACGCCAGCGGCATGCCTCGGTAGGCACAGTCGTATTGGTTTTCGCTTGCCAGAGAGACGTGGATCTCGCGAGGGCGAAACGGTTCGCCTCGGTTGCACGCCTTGTACGTCGCTTCCTTAATGGCCCAAGCTGCTGCGAGGCGTCGTGGGTCACATGTGATGTCGAGCGAGTGGCGTTCATGCCGGTTGAACCAAGTCTTTGCAAATCCGCGGCCGTGCGCCGTGTGCTCAACAAGATCGGCACCCACTCGTTTGCCGCGCTCGGTACACAGCGTGACCAGCACCGCCCGGGCTGTGTGCGAAATCGACAGCGACCAGTCGAGCGGCTCGCGATTGAAACTCACACGCGGGCGATATTGCCCCGGTCCCACACCGCCCGAGTCAATCTGAAGCTGTTGGGGTAGCGCGCCTCGAACCCCGTATCGGATTCGCAATTCATCGAGTATGAGTTGTTTCGCAAGCATCCGCCCAGCCAACCAACCTGCCTGCTTTTTCCGACGGTACTGCACACGCTCTGGCGGCGTGAGCAAACGATCGACATCAAGCCGCGCGAGGGCTGCTTGCAGCCTTACCAGTAGCGAATATCGGTATGTCGGCAGCTCGAGCGACCATCAGATTGCACCCTGAGCAATGATCACGGTGCGGTAACCATCGGCTTGCAGGATGACGTCGCCGGCGTCGCCATAGAGCGTAAAGTCGAATTCGCTGTGGCGCCCTTCGCCGCGGAAGAAGGCGCGAACGATACAGACTTCGCCTGCGCGGGGTTGGCGTACCCATCGCAGTCGGTCGAACTGGTGAGGCACTTCGACTGCGCCGCCGAACTGTAAGAAGGCAAAACTTCCACAAACAACGACACATGCATCGAGTACTGCCATCGGCAGAATCCAACCATCGGCCGAGCGTGTACCAGCAAGTTCGCTGGGACTGGTCGCGACAATTTTTCCCCAGCCTCCATCGTATTGATAGAAGCACTCTTTCAAGCAGCGCAGCTTCGGTCCGTGAAACATCAACTGATCATCGGCGTACTTGCTCGGATACCAGCCCAGCGGCGGCTGTGTAAGTTCGGGCGCTTCAAGCGTTATCGGTGCGTCGGCCAGTTCGGCAATGCCTCGCACGATCGGCCGATCAGCCTGAATCAGGCGGCCTTTGCGGTCGCGCTGCTCGGTCGTCATCAGGCACTCAACGCCTTCGGAGGTGTGGGTCGCGGCCACGTGAGTGACGACAGGCTCGTCGTTTTGGCAGGCCAGGCCGTTGACGATGTGTACGTCGCGCAAGCCAACCACACGACGCTGGCCTGCTGCAACCTGTGCAGCCTGGGCGATCGTTTCCATGCCAGACACACCTGGCAAGAATGGCTTGCCTTTGAATCGATGTTCGTCCAGAAAAGGATCCGTCTGGGGATTGAAACGCACGATCGCTCGGATGTTGCCGCTGGCTTGCTGTTCAACAGACTCGATCAGCGGTGGCAACGCACTTGATGGCGTGGGCGAAGACGGCGCAGTCACTTCATGAGGATAAAACTTCTTGTGGAAGTAACCATCGTCGATCAGAACCTCGCCCTCAGGCAAACCGGCACGCAGTTCCTGATGTAAATGTTCGATGCCCTCGCGGGGCTGAATGAAATCCATTTTCAGTACGCCTTTGGCACCGACGGCACTATCCGGAATCATGGCCATGCCAACTTCGTCCCACGATTGCCAGTGGAAAGATGTCGAACAAACACTCGGGCCGCTGGCTGCGAAACCAGCCAGTCAGCTTGGCAAGCATGTCGTTGGCCGCAGCATAATCGCACAGGCCGTTGCCACCAAAACGGCCGCTGATCGATCCGAAGCCGATAAAGTATTTGATCGGATCTTGTTGTGTCAGCGTCATCAGCGCCATCGCGCCGTCGATCTTCGAGTCGAAGCAGCGATCGACGTACTTGCGATCCAGATCCTGGAAACGAGTCGATTTCGCATAACCTGCTCCGTGGATCACGGCGTCGATGCTGCCATCGGCCGCGCGGACTCGGTCGAGCACGACAGCAAGTGCATCCCAGTCCGAAACATCGCACTGGTGATACGTCACTTCGACCCCGGCTGCTTTGAACATTTGCAGATTCTCGTGAATCTCGATGCCCTTCTTGACCTCCAGCCAACTCTCCTCCGGTGAAATACCTGCACTAACGGCATCCAGCACAATCTTCTTTTTGATCGCCTTGAGTTGTGCTGCTGTCGCGTTGATCCAGGGTGCGTGGGGATCAGGTGCCGGACTGTGGCCAATCAGGTGTAGCTTGAGACCGTAGCGTCGAGCGAGCACATAGACCGTAGCCGCAGTGATGCCGCGGGCGCCGCCGGTCACGACCCAAGTTCCCCCGCGGGGAATCTCCTGTGACGGCAGTTCTTCGACAGGTTGATCGACCGAGCGAATGACATATCGGCGACCGTCACGGTAGCCGACCTCGATGTCAGGCTGACTGGCGGCGAGTTCGCCCAGCACTCGATCGGCCAGTGGCGCGGTTGTTCGCTCGCCGAAGCGTCGATCGATTTGACCACCAACATCGAATCTTCGCTGCGCGAGCCTTCGATGTACAGCGACTTGAGTAGGCCACTGAGCGCACCCCCTCAGGGGCGCAGGGATATCGCCTTTACAGCCGAAGTCGCTACCAAGCGATGTGACTGCCACCAACGTGCGCCGCGTGGGATGCGGCCGCTGAGCCAGCAATTGGAACCGCGCTGCGCAACGAGGAACGGCAGCATGACACCGACCGCCTTGCGCCGCTGCCAGGACATGCGGTCGAGCCTCTGCTCGCCGCGTCGGCGTCGCGGGCCGTCATCAGGAATAAACTCGTCGCCGGATGCACCGACCAGAGCGATTCAAGTTCGGCGATGGTTTGCTGGATGTTCACCTGCGGTACCAGCCGTTTTACGTTCGCACCCGACGCGGTCAGCTTTTGCTCGAGTGCCAGCGCGTCGGGATTGTCGCCGAGAATCAGCACCGGCCCCTCGAACGTCGGCGTTGGGGCGGCGTCGATCGGCAACGGCGTCTCGACAGCACGCAGCACTGCGCGGCGGGCAATGCGTTCGCTGACAGAGAGTGGCTTGTCCCACTTCGGGTCGCCGGGCAGCGAATCATCTACTTTCGTGGGCTTCGCCGGTGTCGCCTTCACTGGCGCCGTCTTCACTGGCGCGGGGACGGGTGGAGCATCGGGAAGCGTATAGGATGTCGCACCGTAATATCGTTGGAAGTATTCAGTGTTCGTGATCAGCACTTCGCTCTCTGGCACGCCTGCGTAGATCTCGCGAATGAAGTGTCGGATACCCTCATGTACTGGCATGAGTTCCGGCGCGTTGCTGGCTTTGAGCGCGGCGAGTGTGGCCGGTCGGGCTGCCATGCCGATATCCGCCCAGGGGTGCCAGTGCATGCAAGCCACGCGACACGCCGGTCGCTCGGCGCGATACCAGATGATCAACTTGGCCAGCAAATCACTGGCCACGCAATAGTCTGTCTGACCATTGCTGCCCAGACGCCCGCTCACGGAGCCGAATCCGATGAAATGGCCAACCGGGTCGTCACGCGTTAGTGTCATCAGGTTCCGCGCACCGTCAGCCTTCGATCCGATCGTCGCGTTGACGATTCCTCGCTGCTTCTTCTGGAATCGGCACGATACGTCCATACCGGCTCCGTGCAGGATGCCTTCGATCGGACCATCTGTCGCGGAATCGAATCGAGCACCGCGGCCAGCGATGTCTGATCGGACACGTCACACCGATGATAGGTTGCCCGCACATTCGCTTGTTGATAATTGCGCAGGCAAGCGTCGATCTCGATCGCTTTTTCGACACGTCGCCAAGCCTCTTCCATGTTCTCTTTGCGTTGACTGGCCTCACGCATCACCGAGGTCTTTAGCTGTTTGGTCTGCTCTTCAGAAAGATTGCGCCAATCAGGATCGACATCTGGTTCAGGACTGGTCCCCAATAAGTGCAGCCGTAGATTGAAGCGTCGCCCCAATTCCAAAGCGGCACGCGGCGGTAATTCCGCGAGCACCCCCGGTCACCACCCAAACGCCACCCGGACGCACGTCGGCAAACTGCTGAACTTCAGCCGATCTCGGAACCCCGTTCTGCAATCGTCGTGAATTGCCGACATAGGCGATCTCGTAGTCGGATGTGTCGGACGCTAGTTCGCGGCAAATGTTCTCGGCAAGTTGTTCCACGGGTTGGTCCGCCGGCGCGTCGATCGCCATCACCTTCAAGCCTTTGATGCCTTGGACGACATGAAATTCGACATAGATCGACTTCATGAGCGCGGTGATCGCGCCGCTGTCGACCGTATCGACGTAACCTGAGAAGCCGCAGTCGCCGCCGAGCGACGCGAGGCCAACGAGTGAGCACTTGTCGAGCAGCTTGGCTTCGCTTGCTAACTGCACCCAACGCTGACATAGAAAGAACGGCAGCGTCACGCCGCGATATCGCCGCTGTTGCCAGCCCTGGTCGTCGTAGGGCGAACCTGGATTCTGATCGCGAGCGCTGGCCAAGAACAAATGTGTCGTCGGTTCAGCTCGCCACAGTTGTTCGAAACGACCAAGTGTTTCGTCAAGGTCGTCCGTGATCGATAGGTTCTGAACCTTGACCCCGCTACCTTCGAGCCGTTGACGCAGAGCCGTGGCCGCCGGATTGTCGCCGATCACAAGCGCCGGGCCTGTCCAGGTCGGCATGGCAGGGGAATCACTCGGAAGTGGAACCTCAAGCATCCGCATCGTGTACCGCTGCGACATCACATTGGCCGTGTCTGCATCGTCCATGTCATATGGCGGCGAATCATCGGTGGTGTTCGAGACGTCGTCGAATTCAAGTCCGTCAGCGGGCGGCAGCAAGCGACCGTGCCGCAGACGGTAAGCAGTAATGTTGCCCAGTGGCACCCCGACCGCGTCAGCGATCCCACGGAGCTGTTCACTTTCCGAATGTTCAAACAGGCTGCGCGGGTCGCGGTTTCCGCTTGTCAAATCGAGAGTGTCGCCAAGCTCTGCCTCAGGTAGATCTGCATATCGTCGCAGAGCTTCGATAATTTGACTGCGATTCTTAAGGCCGTGTTCGCGACCAAGCTTGTAGGCTGAATTGTCGGGCTCCGGCGCGGCCGTCGTGACCGGCGCCGCGGACGGCTGAGGTGTTGCCAGCGCATAGGCATTGCCATTGCTGCCGGCTGGCGAAACGCCTGCCGGGGACATCGACGCTACTGTCGAAACGGGCGCGGCAGGCATAGGTTCCGCGACGACACCAGTACTCGGTGCCGCAGCCAAAAAGTTCATGACGTGACGCAGGGTTGGGAAGTCGTCGAGCGTCAAATCGTCAGTCGGCGTGATGTCGAAGTACTCTTGCAGTTCACCGAATAGTTGCGCCTTCTTGATACTGTCGATGCCGAGATCGGCTTCGAGATCGGCGTCGAGTTCGATCACTTCCGGCGGATAACCCGTCTGCTCAACAACGAAGTTGATTAGAAACGTTTCCAGTTGCGACGAGTCGGCGCTTGTTGTCGTCGGCACGGGGGCGTCAGCTGAGACGACCGGTGCAGCTGCCATCGCGGGTTCTGCCACGGGCACGGTTGATTCAGCGACGGCTGATTCGGCAACCACTCCCTCAGCAACGGCACCTGTGCTCGTGGCGCGCAGCCAAAAAGTTCATGACGTGACGCAGGGTCGGGAAATCGTCGAGCGTCAGATCGTCGGTCGGCGTGATGTCGAAGTACTCTTGCAGTTCGCCGAACAGTCTGCGCCTTTTTGATGCTGTCGATGCCGAGATCGGCTTCGAGATCGGCGTCGAGTTCGACCACTTCCGGCGGATAACCCGTCTGCTCGACAACGAAGTTGATCAGAAACGTTTCCAGCTTGCGACGAGTCGGCGCTTGTCGTCGTCGGCACGGGGGCGGTCAGCTGAGACGACCGGTGCAGCTGCCATCGCGGGTTCTGCCACGGGCACGGTTGATTCAGCGACGGCTGATTCAGCAACCGCTGCCTCAGCAACGGCACTTGTGCTCGGTGCGTCAGCCAAAAAGTTCATGACGTGACGCAGCGTCGGGAAGTCGTCGAGCGTGAAATCGTCAGTCGGCGTGAAGTCGAAGTACTCTTGCAGCTCGCCAAAGAGCTGCGCCTTCCTGATGCTGTCGATGCCCAGATCGGCCTCGAGATCGGCGTCGAGTTCGACCACCTCCGGCGGATAACCCGTCTGCTCGACAACGAAGTTGACGAGAAACGTTTCCAGTTGCGACGAGTCAGCACTCGCAGCTGCCGGTACGGGAGCGACAGCTGCGGCGACCGGTGCAGCTGCCGGCGCGGGTTCTGCTGCGGGCACAGTTGATTCAGCGACTGCTGATTCGGCAACCACTCCCTCAGCAACGGCACCTGTGCTCGGTGCGTCAGCCAGAAAGTTCAAGACATGACGCAAGGTCGGGAAGTCGTCGAGCGTCAGATCGTCTGTCGGCGTGATGTCGAAATACTCTTGCAGTTCACCGAACAGCTGCGCCTTCTTGATGCTGTCGATGCCCAGGTCGGCTTCCAGGTCGGCATCCAATTCGACCACTTCCGGGGATAACCCGTCTGTTCGACCACGAAGTTGATCAGAAACGTTTCTAGCTGTGAAGAATCGACTGCCGTTTCGGCTTCTAGGCTTGGCTTGGCAGCTTCGGCAATCGGCGGCGTGGGCGACGGAGTTGCGGGCGCTACTGGGACAGGTGCGGCAACCGATGCCGTTGGAACCGGTGCTGTTGGTGCCGGAGGGGCCGTGGTCGTGGTTGGTTGCGGTGATGCCGGCTGAGCCGCAACTGCTGGAACAGGTCGTGCTGTCGCGGTCTGACCCTGCGCGGCCCGTCTCATTCGCTCACGACGGCGCTGTGTCGCGTCGAATTCAATGATCTCGCCTGCGGCCCTCGCTGGCGTCGCGGGAGTTCCAGGTACGGTCGGCTGATCCACTTTGTTTTCTCCTACACCGGCACATTCCAATAGCGCCTGGACATTACTCAGTTGTTCCAGTGCCGGACGTTTGCGAACGTCCGACGAGATGGCCGCAACGTCGCGACCCTCAAGAATCTTGTGATGCATCCGCGTGAGCGACTCTTGCGGACCAACTTCGACAAAAATCGTGTCTTGCTGTGACGCGATCGTGCGAATCAAATCGACGTAGCGAACGGGTGTGGTCATGTGCGCCACAAGGTTGGCACGAATCTCGTCCGGGTCGCTCACCGGCCGATTGGTCGCGACGCTCCACATCTGCGTGTTCGGTACGTGAATCCGAGCAACCGCAAGGGCTTCGGTCATCGGGCCGGTCGCATCTTTCATCAAGGGCGTATGGAAAGGGCACGGTACCGGCAAGCGTCGCGCCTGATGGGAATTGCGTTCCAGAACGACCATCAGTTGATCGAGTCCCGCGCTGCTGCCGCCGACGACCGCTTGGTCTGGCGCGTTGTGATTCGCTAAATAGAGGGGCGCGTCGATCGTGGGGAGCAGTCTATCGAGAATCTCAGGGGTAGCGTCGGTGGCCAACATGCCGCCGTGTGCATGTGCGACCGCATCGATGCCGGCACATCGTGCGCGGGTGACACGCACTGCATCCGAGAAGTTCCATGCACCGCAGGCTAGCAGCGCGGCGTATTCGCCATAGCTATGGCCAGCGACCAAGTCGGGGCGTATCCCGCGATCGCTAAGTGCCGCGTACATGATCCAATCGGCCATCAGCATCGCGGCTTGAGTCGTCCAGACATCCTTGCCTAGTTGTGTTGGCTGATCCCAGGCGGCTTGAGCGAACGTGGCGAGACCCAGCCTTGTCATCGCCTGATCGGCTTCAAGCATGGCCGCATGGGCAGCCGGCACCTGCTCGATCAACTCGCGCAACATCCCGGAATACTGCGATCCCTGTCCTGCGAATAGCATCGCGACGCGCGGCGTTGGCGCACCGAGCTGACGGTAGAAAATTCCTTGCCGTTCGAGCAGTGGTCGAGCCGATGGCATTGCAATTTGCTTTGCGGCGGTTTGCAGTTTCGTTGCCAGTGTGGCGGCACTGTCAGCGACGATCGCCAGACGGAATCGATCCGCGGGACCGAATCGGCGAGTGTCGGCCGCGGCGAAGCGTTGTAACGTTTCGGTTTGTGCCTGATTCAGTTGCGCGATCCATTGCTCATGTGACGCGGCGCCGATGCGACAAATACGATAATCGGCCGTGACGGCCACCGGCGGCGCGGAAGCGGTCACTGGCTGGGCCGCTGGCGAGGATTCGCAGACTTGGCTGCCATGCTGCAGGATCGTATGGAAGCTAAGTTTTCGTGAAATCGAGTTGATCCCGGCCAGCCGGCGTCCCGCATTCGATGCGTCGCCAATGATCGCAGCTTGCTTCGGAACCTGGACGCGCTCAGCAGAGGCCACTGACGACATCGGCGATTCGAAACCAAACGTCGCTGGTACATGTGCGTGATCGAGCTCAAGACAAGCCTTGATCAGCGATACCATTCCGGAAGCGCCGAACGTATGCCCCACTTGGCCGATGGCCGTACTGACGGTCAATGGTTGGTTGCGATCAGCCGACTCCAACGCCGTCGTTGTCGCGCACAAGATCTCGTGGTCCGTTTCGGGCAGACCCGACGAATCGGTTTCCAGTAGCGAGATGTCTTGCGCGGCGACCGATGAAACGTTTAGCGATCGTTCAACGGCCAGCCGCAACGAGTCAACTCCGTTTTCTGAATGGGCCGCACCGATGCCACGAATGATCCCGCGAATCTTGTCGCCGTCGCGTTGAGCGTCGGACAGTCGCTTAAGTAGAACGACACCGACACCTTCGCCAGGAAAATATCCTTTTGCTGCAGCGTCTAGAGGCGAGCGATCCGACTGGTCGTCAGCGAGAACTCCATTGATCGACATCGCTTCGTAGGTGGGGAGTCCGAGTCGTCGCTGCCCAGCGGCACAGATGACCATGTCGCAATCGCCTGCCAGCAGTCCATCGACGCCAACCGATAGGGCCGCCATCGACGATGCGGATCCGCCATCGACTGCGACCGCACCGCCCATCAGGTTCCATGACTTTGAGATTCTGGACGCCAACGAACTCGTGCTAAAGCTACCTGTTTCGTCAACCAGTGCGGGCCACTTTTTGATCAGCGTTTTAGAAAAATCAGCGGCGATCGCAGCACACTGTTCTTGGCCGAGCCCCCGTGCCGCACACAACCGCGAGATGGAGCGCTCCAGTTCAGGCAACCGCAGTCCCATCTGCAATTGAAAAGCGAAGTCGCCACCGAATTCAGTGCCAACGACGACGCTTACGCGTTGTCGATCGAACGGACGCGTATCGTAACCGGCGTCGGCCATTGCCTGATCCGCCGCGTCAAGCAGCATGAACTGCAGCGGGTCAGCCTGGGCGACTTGCTTGGGCGGAACCTTGTGTTTGCGCCAGTCGTACTCGAAATCCGTGATGAACCCGCCGATGGTCGCACCGCTACGATAGGCTTCCCGCGAGCCAGGTCGATAGGCGAGATCGGTCCGCCAGCGACCGTCCGGTACAGGCCTTTTCGGATTGCGACCGGAGACCAGCAAGTCCCAATAGGATTGGATATTCAGCGCACCGGGCAAAACGCAGCCCATGCCCACAATCGCAATGGCCTCGTCTTGCGCCGTCGTCTCTACCTTTACCGGCGCCGATTTGGGCGATTGGGCGACGAGACGCTTGGACGACTCGTTGAATTCTTCGACCACGACGTGCATGTTCAGGCCGCCGATGCCAAAGGCATTGACACCAGCGCAGCGTGGCTTGCCGTCGGCCGGCGCTGGCCAGGGCGTAGCCGCAGTTGGAACGTACAGCGGAACGTTGTCCCAATCGATTTTCGGATTGAGCTTTTTGATATTGATCGCCGGCGGAATGGTGGCGTTCTGGATTGCCAACACAGCTTTGACCAGACCGGCCGCACCAGCAGTTTCGAGCGCATGCCCGATGTTTGCCTTGAGACTCGTAACCGGAATCTTTTTGCCGGGCTCGATCTTGCCTTCGAGAACCTCACTCAAGGTGTTCAATTCCGTCGCGTCGCCGAGCTGCGTGGCCGTTGCATGCGCTTCGAGATACTGCAGCGACGACATGTTCGACGCCGGCTCGATAGGCCCGCTCCATCGCCTTGATCTGGCCTTCTTTACGTGGAGCCCAGAGGCTCTTTCCCTTGCCATCGGAGGAAATGCCAGCGCCGCGCACGACTGCCTGGATGGGGTCGCCGTCCGCGATCGCCCGTTCCAGGGTCTTCATCACGATGGCGATGTAACCTTCGGCGATGACCAGTCCGTCGGCTGCTTCATCGAAGGGTCGCGTTCCCGTCTTGCTCATGGCACGCGCATTGGAGAACAAGACCAGCGAGTCGGACTTACAATCGGAAGCACCCCCGACGACCGCCATGTCGATGCGTCCCAGTTGCAGCGCTCGTGCACCGACCAGAATGGCGTGCAGCGAGGATGCGCAGGCGGAATTCAAGGCGGCAAATGGCCCGGTGAAACCGAAGGCCTTGCTAATCGTGCCGGCAACCAGATTCGCCGCCGCGTCAGGCGCGTCCTTCGACATGAACGGCATGCGTCCGCGCACGTCAGCTACGACTGCCTGGCAAATTTCTTGCTGAGTCTGTGCGTCGAGTGCCTGAAAACCCTCGACTTCGCGAAGAAACTGGGCTGCCTCTTCGACGCAGGTGCCATAGGTCAGCTCGCAGGCCAGGTCGCTTCCCTGGGCGTGACCAATGTAGACTCCGGTGTTCTTGTCTTTGACGTTGAACGGATCCTGGCCGGCGTTGCGCAGGCGCGTTGGCGGCAGTTTCGCACATCAAAAGATGCACATTGTCGGCTGAGCGAACCAGTTGGTCTGGAATCGCACAGGCCTGCTGATCGAATTGGCGACTGGAACAGATGGAGGCCAGCTTCGAGTATGTCTTTCCGCGAACTCCGACGTTCGGATCGAAGTAGAGTTCTTGATCCAGTCGATCGGGGCCTAGTTCGCGCACACTGCTGCGTCCTTCGACGAGCATCTTCCAGAATTCGTCCAGGTTGTCGGCGCCGGGAAGGCGGCAGGCCATGCCCGTAATTGCGATCGGGATGGCCGCAACTTCGTCAGGATGTCGCACTCGTTGTCACTCCAGAGTTGTAAAAATGCGTTGTGTCTGTGAACGCGGCCGACCGGCAGGGATCATTTCCCAGCAACGATCTGGTTGAGAATCTCAACGTATTGGCGATCGTCTCCGTTGATTCCCTCGATCAGGACTCGCCCACTGTTGACCGAGTCGGCGACCGATCTTGCACCTTGGGCAAGAGCGGCGAATGTGTCGGTGCTCATGTAAAAACGTGGCGTACCCTGCGGCCCCAGCCCTGGAGTCGCCAGGTGAACCTGCCCCTCGCGCAATCCCAGCACCCACTGTCCACCACCACCACCATTGACCTGGATCGCCACCGCGCGATCGGAGCCTGCTCCATTGCCATTGGTCGTTGTCCAACGCGCAAAGTGTGTGTGCGCGTCAAAACGCATCGCGGCTGGCTCATAACGATTGACTGCGAACTTGCGCTCGATCGGATAACGGGAAACCCGCAGCAGCAGATCGCGGTCCATTTCCGGACAGGGCAGTTCCGGTAGCGCACGCTGTGTGTTCGTGACGTCGAATGTCGGATCATTCCGCCAGTGCGATTTGTAGATCAGCATGTGGTCGTAGAATAGTTCTTCGACGCCAGCGAGTTCTTCGTCGCTCAGTGGTTTGTCGGGCTTTCGATCGCAGTAGTTGTTGATTGCTTGTTGCACGACTTCTTGGATCAGTTTGACCGACACCGGCTTGGGCGACGCCAGATGGTAGGTCTGACCGTGGTGGGCTGGTTTTCCAAACAGCCGGACGATGGCAGCCGAAAGCCAATCAACCGGCACCAGGTTCTTGCCCTCGTCGCCTTTGAGACCCAGACGCGCGGAGAAGCGCTCGTTCATGAATTCGGGCGGGACGAGGTTGGCAATGGAATACGCCAACTGCAACGGTAAATAGAACCCGTGCAATGAAGTGCAGTAGCCCGTTTGCGAATCGCCGATCACACTGCCCGGGCGATACACGGTGAGTCGATCAAGAAAATCGGCGCCGCGAACCAACTTCTCCGCAGCCAGTTTGCTTTGCTCGTAAACGTTGCCCAGTTCCTGCCCTTCGTCCAATTCGCTCTCAAGAATCCGGCCTTCGCGCAGCCCGCACAGGTAGGCGGTCGAGACATGATGAAATTGACGTATGCCGGTTTCTCGGCACATGTCTAAAACTGCGCTGCATTCCGTCAACGTTGGTGCGGAACGGCTCGCCACGCTCGTCCTCTTGAAAGGTCATACTGGCTGCGTTGTGCAATATCGCATCGCAGTTGTCGCTGATCCACTGGCGGGTCGAAGCATCCAGGCCAAGATTCTCGGCTAGCAGATCACCTTCGAGGACAACCGGCCGGCACAAAGAACGTCCCGCTTCACGCTCCCAGTGGCTCATGATCACTTCAATCCGCTCGCGAGCAGATTGGAGCTTGGAACGACGAGCAAGCACAGCGACGCGGTGGCCGCTAGCCAACAAGTCGCGAAGCAGGTGTCGGCCGACCAAACCTGTCGAACCGGTCAGCAGAACGTATGCCATCACTTGAACTAAGGAAGGAGGTATTTTGCGATCGGGCCCTCCATGACCGATGTCGATTTGAAGCTGTTTTTTTCCTGGGCCTCACCCTGCTGGGGGCAGGCAACGGATTTGCCAGCAACGAAGATTGTATTGGAAACTAGTAGGGTTAGCAAAGATAGGCAACCTTTGTTTTGCCCGAGTCGCGACCTTTCATCCGAAATCACCGGTCAGCCGCTCGACCGGAAGTATCACGATTTGGCTCGATGCTGTTTTAATGCGACTTATTCGAACGATATTGAGACTTCTGGGTGGCTCAATACGACAGTAATGCCTTCGAATGAAGTGCTTGCCGACAGAGATTGAACGATCGTCGTCTTGCTCAATCGTTCTTGCCTTGCTCAATCGTTCGCAGTGGATTGCTCAGACATCGCTACTGTTCAAGATTGTCGTTGGGGGATGCATCGACCGACTCGGACCGAGAGTCATCAAACAATTTGCGAAAACCACGCCCGATTCCCGCCAGGTACTGTCGCGGGGCGAACCGCTTGTGCCACCAATGCCAACGTGTGCCAGTGGGCAGGAATAAATAGAGCTGCCGCCGCTCGATTGCCCGCATCAGCCGATCGGCGAGCTGATCTGCGGTAAGCTTCGAGGTGCGCATGGACTGGGCGGCAAATTCCAGTTGGGCGTCGCTGCGGTAGCGCGCTCGGTCGAGAATATTTGTTTGAACGAAGCCCGGACATACAACCGTGACTCCAGTTTTTGTTGGTAGCAGTTCACCGTAAAGTGTTTCTGTGAGCGCCACCACGCCGGCTTTCGTAACGTTGTAGGCCGCCATCGCGGGCGCGCACATGACAGCCGCAACGGATGCGATATTGACAATGTGTGCCCCGCGCGGGTTCTCTTTCATCCAGGGCACGCAATGGTGGCAACCGTAGATGGCGCCGAACAAGTTGATACGCATGATCCAATGCCAGTTATCCAACGAGTGCTCTCCGACTTCGCCCGACGTTGTCACCCCTGCATTGTTCACGAGCAGATCAAGTTGCGGCCAATCGTTTCGCAGCCGCGCGATCAGTTCGTGCCAGCCTTCAGGGTCGGAGACGTCAAGATGTTCGACACGACCCTGTCCGCCTCGGTCTTCGACGAGCTCCAGCGTCTCGCGATTTGCGTCGTCGTCGACGTCTGCCAGCGCAATGCGATAGCCTTCTTGCGCGAGCCGAACGGCAATGGCACGCCCCAGACCACTGGCGCTGCCAGTGACGATAGCGCTGCGTGGCGTCTGGGTGTCGTTCACGATGAACTTCCTGAACTGTCCCGTTGCGAGCTTTGCCGGCAACCCACACGAAATGTGACCGGCACGGCTCCTTGATGACAGGTTCCGGCTTCCGCATTGCATGCCGGGCCTTCGAGCGAATGAGCGATCAAGTCGCGCAGCAGGTGACCACCGACCAAACCTGTCGTGCCGGTGCGTAGAACGTATGCCATTGCTTGGACTTGGGAAGGAGGTGTTTTGCGATTGGACCCTCCATGACCGATGTCGATTTCAAGCCGTTTGCGTCAGGGGAGCACCCTGCAGGCGAGGCATTGGATTCACCGCGAACGGACAGTCTATTTCAAGGCAAGCAGCATGGCAAATCTACGCAAAGCCATTCTGGCCGCGTTGCGGCAGAATTCCTTAGCGACGGGACACAGACATTCAACGCTTTTGCTTGTAGATTCAAATCTGAAACGCAATTTGGACTGCGGCGAAATGTCAAACCGGGAATCTGCCCTCTGGCCCAGGCAGCAAGTAGGATGAGGCGGTTGACTCGGTCGCGATCTGGTCTGCTGCGCTGTGAAATCAGCTTACACCGTATCGAACGCTCCGGCGTTAGTCGGCCTAGCGCGACCGGACATCCCGGCACCCCTGATCAACACTTCCATCGATGTCTAGACGAAAACCAACGGGCGATCAAGCATTTGCGTCTTGGCTCACAATTCCAGCCAATGAGCCTGCTGCCTGCCAACCTACGAACCCCGAGTTGCCGGTGCTGGTGATTGGCGCCGGGCCAGCTGGGCTGGCTGCGATGGCGGCGCTTTCGCAAGCCGGTGTCTCGTTTGAGGCGATCGAGAGCCATAGCCAGGTCGGTGGCATTTGGAGTGCCACCAATCCGTTGAGTTCGGTCTACGAGGGGCTGCACATGGTCACTTCGCGGTTCACCAGCTTCCTGGGCCCGATGATGCCCTCGGATTGGCCGGACTTTCCGGACCACCGGCGGGCGCTGGAATACCTGCAGAATTTCGCGAACTCCGAGGGCCTCCTATCACGGATTCAGTTCGAGACAGAATTTCGTAACGCGGCAAAGACACCACGTGGAACTTGGCAGGCGACATTGCGGCGGACGAACAGCGATGAATCATACGAACGCGAATTCCGCGCGCTTGTCGTGGCCACCGGTTCGCACAACAAGCTTCATCGCTCCGTTCCTTCCGAGCTGCATGATCAGGCGATTGCCTGTGGACTCGACGTGATCCATTCGGCGGACTACGCCCATCCAGAACCGTATGCCGGCAAGCGGGTCCTGGTGATCGGCATTGGAAACTCAGGTTCGGACATCGCCGAGAAGATCAGCCACGTCGCAGCGCGGACGCTGCTGGCCGTCCGTACGTCCCCGTGGATCAACCCCCCAGCGCTTGGTACGACGCCGTGCGACAAGTTGGTGTTGGACGGCACTTCCTTACCGGAATGGTTGGGGATGGGATTGTTCCTGCTTGCTCGGCGGCGAGCCATCGGAAGTAACCGCCGGCTGGGATTGCGGCGCCCAACATACGCCCTAAACGATCGTCTCCCGGTCACCGATCGGGGGATCGTCGATGCGATTCACAAGGGCCGAGTCACTGTCCGCTCGAACGTGACGGAATTCGCCGGCGATGGGGTCTCTTTTGCCGATTCAAGTCATGCACCGGAGAAGGTTGACGCCGCCATATTTGCGACGGGATTCGCACGGCTCTATCCAATGCTGCCCGCCGAGCCCGCGGAAGTCGATCAACTGCTATTCCATCTGTTTCATCGCCATGAACCAGGGTTGGTGTTCATGACCGAAGCGGTCGGGTTACGAAGTTGCTGGCCGATCTTTGCCGAGCAGGGACGGGCCATCGCTGCGTATTTCGCGGCCGAGCAACGCGAGAGCTGCCGTGTCGAAAGTTTCAATACCAGACGCGGCCTACCGACACCACCACTGAAGGGCAAGCTAATGCGTCTGGCCGACGAGTATTCGGTTGACTACGACATTTACACGGCCATTTTGCGAGATCTTGTCCAGTGGTTCTCCAGTGAGAATTGAGATCCGTCGCCAACGATGATGATGCACTTGGAGAGCGACTCTGCTGCGGGCCGCAAACTCGCTATTGCTATCGACCATTCGACCTCGGTGCCGGTTCGGACGGGTTGCCATTCGCCGTCCGCAGTGTCATCCGGTTTCGCCGACCAGACGTTCGCCCGACGTGTCGCGAGCGGACGTTGTTCCCACGGAGTCTATTGGCTTAGTCTCGCCACTCTTCTTGCTGAACGGACGTCCGATGAAGCTGATCAGCAAGGCCGGCAGCACCACAAGATCACCCGCTAGCGCAGCGACAAGGAGCAGCGCCATAAACTGGGCGAACCGTCGGATTGGCACGAACGGGCTGATCGCAAAGACGAGCATTCCGACGCCACAGATCAGCGTCGTCTGTAACATCGGCGTTGCACAATGGCGAAACGAAAACAGCACCGCTTGCTTACGATCGGATCCGCTGGCCGTCCCGCGTCGAAACCAAACCAAAAAGTGTAGCGTATCGTTCAACGGCAATCCCCAGCGCCGCCGCGGCCGTCATCATCACGCCCATGCCGATCGGCATCTGACAGAATCCGATGGCGCCAAACACCGCGGCGGTGGGAAGCACATTCGGAATCATCGCCAATAGGCCCGCGACCACGCTACGCGTAATGACAATCATTGTGAATGCGATCAACACGAGCGCGGTACCGAAACTTCGAAACAGATCATCGAGAAGCTGTTCCTGTGCCATATAGACGAGCGGAGCTCCGCCACAGACGATCGAGGTAATGCCTGTCGCATCTGGCCCATCGCTGGCAACGATCTGGGCATCAACATTTCGCTTGAGATCGTCTAAAAAATCTCCGTAGTTGACGTCGCTAAACGCCTCGACACCGCGCTGATTCGCCATAACTCCTGATTGGTCTGTTGGTCCACCGTCACATACCGCAATTTGGTGATCTGATCCATGTTCCGTTGAACACGACGCGCGACAATCCGCCGCTTCATCACTTGTCTGGCCGCACCACCATGCGGAAGTTCTTCGACGAAGGTTGTTGCGGCGATTGTGCCGCCGGAGTTCGGCATCGATTCGATGCGGCGGCGGCACGTCTTCGACCATTTGCAAGCGGTTGACAAGCTCCAGCGAGTCCTTGGGGTCGCGCGGTCCAAATCGCAACACGACTTCGACTGGGACCAGTGGTCCGATATTTTCTTGCAGCGCCTGATAACCCTGGATCAGTGGAGATTCCTGCGGCAGCAAATCTTCGAGCCGAGCAGAGGTGCGGATCAGCGTGGTGTTGTAGGCCAGGATCGGCAGCATGATGAGTGTCGCTGCAACCACCGGAACATATCGGTTGCCAACGAAGTTGTAGATTGGGTGCCACCAGAACATGCGGTGCTGGTCGGTGCTCGCTCGGTCGTCTGTCTGTTGGTTTACTTCTTGGGCCCAGCGGTGCATCAGCGCAGGCCAGATAACCAGTAGCGAGAACAACACGACCATCACACCGGTCGCGGCGAAAAACCCGAAACGCTGAATCGGCCAGACGTGACTGACCATCAGCGACCCCAAACCAATCGCCGTCGTCGCACATGAGAAAGCACAAGGCCTCAATCCACGTGCGTAAGCCCAATCGAGCACCTCGCCCGGATCACGCGTGCGCACGGCATCGCGATAATAGTTCGTCAGGTGGACCGCACCAGAGACGCTTAGTACGTACACCAGCACAGGCATCATCATCAGCACGGCGTCCATGTGCAGCCCTGACCAATACACGATCGATAGACTCGCGGTCCAGGCCCAAGCGGTCGTGACCATGACGACCGACACCAATCGCAGACTCCTGAGGCATAGCCAGGTGGCAGCCATTCCCCAGATCCCAGCGACGATGATCAACTCAACCATCCAACGTTGGCTGGCCTCGTTCACAGCGACGCTATCGGCGGTCGATCCACCGATTTTAATTTCGTCGCGGGCCAGCCCGCTGGCTTGGGCTGCCGTCAGCATTGCTTCGACGGCGGCGGGTCGGTTCGCTTCGCCAGCCTTCGATACCAACGCTACCGCACAGGTTGTTTTGCCGTCGGGACCGACAAGCCAGCCGCTCATCCGTGCGATCGCTTGGTCTCGCCGCAACTGGGCAGGTGCGGAGGTGAGTTCCGCTAGCGTCTCTCGCCCGCTAAACACTTGGCGGAACAGTTGCTGCGGCTGCTCTTGATCGACGACTTCGACCGACTGCATCAACGCCGCGACGAATTTGTCGAGTCGTTCGTCGTCCAGCGTACAGCCTGGCCAACTCGCAACGAGTACTTCGTCCGAGCCAAATCGCTCGGCAAACCAAACCAAATCGTCAACAGCCGTCGATTCGCGTGGCAACCAGTCGGCGATGTTGTTCTGCTGATATAGGTACGCGCGGACCGCCCCATAGGTCAGCGGCGGCAAAGAAATTATCGCCAGCACACAGATGATGGATCCAAATCGTCGATAGAATTTGTCTGCCATAGTTTGAGGCGATGGTGTCAAAATGCCGTCCGGATGTCGGTTGCAACAAACTCGCGTTTGTGATCACGTCTTAATCGGCAGGCGGCAACCTTTGGGTCGTGATACCAAAGGATCCACCATCCGCGATCAGCGGCATCGCCCAGCAGTTCTGGCTTTCGACGCCGCGTTTCGATCGGGTCGGTATCGTAGGACATGCCCCACATCCGTCGAAGATGCGCCGTGGAAGGACAAATGTCGCCGATATAGAGTGCTTCCTCGCCTTCCGATTCAAACAATAGAGACAAGTGCCCCCTCGTGTGTCCGCCGGTCAGACGCGTTCGCAAGCCGGGAACGATTTCGGTGTCGTCGTCAACCAAATCAAGTTGCGACGCGTCTTCCAGTGGACGGATATCCGCGGGGTCGTAAGCGGTTTGCAGCTCTGGCGCACCGCTATTGGCGTCGATCCATTCAATCTTGCCCACCACATGTCGGGCACGCGGAAACGTCAGCGTGGTTTGCCGCTGTTGGTCCAGGTAGCTTGCACCTCCCACATGATCGAAGTGCAAGTGGCTGAAGACGACGGTATCGATTTCGTCGGGAGTCACGCCCAATTCAGACAAGCTGGTCAGCAACGGACAACCTTCTTGCATGTCGTAAAACCGGCGGTCCAGTGGAGTGTACTTGCCGCCGTAGCCGGTATCGACCAGCACGGTATGGCGACCGTTGCGGGCCAGCACACAACGATTGGCGACGCCGACGCGATTCAGATCGTCGGGAGTCGCGACTCGCTGCCAAAGTGTCTTGGGTACCACTCCGAACATCACACCGCCATCCAGCCGGAACGTGCCGCCGTTGACCGCATCGAGTTGCCAATTGCCTAGCTTCACTGAAAAGACTCCCTTGCCGGGATACGATCGCGCAAAAACACGTCCCTCCGGACAGACTACGGGAGTTGATCGCGGAGGATCTTTCCGGCCGGCGATCGCGGTAGGCTATCAACAAAAAGAATCGGGTGCGGACGTTTGAAGTACACCAGTTCTCGTTCGCAATGCGCCCGAATGGTCTCGGCGTCGAGTTGCGGCGCCGCAACGGCCGCTTTGACAAACTGCGAGCCAGAGGGTTGCACACCAGGATAGACTTTGACTTCGTTCACCCCAGGAAGTTTTGCAATCACTTCTTCGACTTCGCTGGGAACGACTTTCATGCCGGCCACATTGATGACTTCGGTTTCGCGACCCTTAAGATGAATCACACCGTCCGCGCCAAGCAGTGACAGGTCACCTGTGTCGAACCAGCCATCTTTGATCGGCGATGTATCAATGCCAGCTTGGCCAAGATAACCGACCATCATCGACGAGGAGCGAATTTGCAGTCGGCCTATGCCATCGCCCAGTCCGTTTGTGCGGTCGTCAATTGCCACGTCCGCTTCGACACCTTGCATCGGCCGGCCAACGGCCGTACCAAACTCGCAGGCCGTCGCATCGGAGACCGAAATGCCCCCCGTTTCCGTCGTACCATAGAGCGGACGTACGGTGATTCCGGATGCCTTTTGGAATCGCTCGGCTGTTTTTGCCGGTAGTGGTGAACCGGCGGTCAACACGGTCTTGGTCGCGTGCTGAAGACGCTTGCCGGCTCCGAACATCAAAACATCCAGCATCGCGGGTACTGCTGGAAGGATCGTAATGTTGTGCTGTTGGAATGCACTAAACACAATCGCCGGAGTGAATCGTCGCATCGTTGCGACGTTGGCACCGCTCAGCAACGGTACCATCACGCACATGCCGTAGGCATACGCATGGCTCATCGGCGCGACACAAAGCAACGTGTCGCTGTGGTCCACGCCAATCGTATCAACGTAGTGCTGGGCTTCGGCAATGGCCCGCTCGCCAGGACGGAGGGCGACCTTTGGTTGACCGGTTGTGCCCGATGTCGGGTGCAGTGGTACGCCAGGCAGCACGGGGTATTCGTCCTGAAATTCGGCCGCGTTGCGATCGATTTCCAGTTGAAATAACCGAACCCAAATTTCTGTGCCTGCGATGACCTGCACATCGTCATTTGCGGCGCTGGCATCGGCTGCGTCCCAGAGGTCACGAACGACGAAACTCGCACCAAACCGCATCGCGGTTCGCTTCAGTTCGGTTGGCGGCGTCGCGGCATGAACCAACAGAGGCGCACCGCCAGCGGTCAAAATGCCTGTCAGTGTCGCGACGAACAAGGGGCCGTTGCCGACTGCCATCACAACTCGATCACCAGGACGCAAGCCGCGCGTATAAGTTGGTCGCTAATCTCTTGACCCGCTCTGATCAGACTTGCCGAAGAGACCGCTAACGAATGATCCAGATCGACGATCGTGCCGCGGTAGGATTCCAGCGCCGCGAGAATCGGCTCGGGACTGAGATTTGGAGCAACGGGAAGATTAGCCGCGACGCTGATGTTCGGCGTCCCAGACTTTCGAATCATCACACTGCATCCTCCAATCGCTCCAACACGACAGCAATGTCGCTGGATTGATGGGATGTTGACAGGAACATCGGTTCGAATTGATTCGGATGGAAGTATACGCCGCTGCGCTGCATCTTATGTTGCAGTTCAATGTAGCCCTCGAAATCGCAGTGCTTGCGCACATCCCGATAGTTCGTCAGCTTGTTCAACTTCGCCCGATGTCAGGAACATCGACAGCAGAGGGCCAACGTGCTGCACGACATGAGGGACCTTCCGACGGGTCAGAACGTCGCGTATCCCGCCGGCCAGCTGATCAGACACGCTATACAAATGCCCGTAGATCTCGTCACGTTCGGCGATAATCGTGTCCAAAACGGCCTCGGCTCCCGCCATCACTAAAGCGTTGCCGGAGTACACTCCGCCATGAAATAGGTCGCCCCTGACGATCGCATCCATGATCTCGCGCAAAGCGCCAAACGCGGCTACTGGAAACCCGCCGCCAAGGGCTTTGGAGATGATCGTGATGTCAGGCACGACCTGGAAATACTCTTGGGCACCGCCAGCCGCAACTCGAATACCGGTAATCACCTCGTCGAAGATCAACAGAATGTCGCGGTCCAGCGTGGCCTCGCGCAGCTCCTGAAGATATCCCGGCTCGGGAGGTATCACGCCGGCGTTGCCCATGATCGGTTCCATCATGCAGGCCGCGACGGAGTCGCCATGTTCTTCTAGACATCGTTCAAGAGCGTCCTTGTCGTTCCAACGCACGACGATGACGTCATAGGGAGCACCGTTCATCCCAGTCGTGCCCGGTATCGCCGGACCAAAACCAGACTCGGGAAGTTCTTCGAGTGGTGCGTGGTAGCGATTGAAAACGGCTTCGCTCCAGCCGTGGTAATGCCCCTCGAACAGAATGATTTTGTTGCGGCCGGTGACGGTCCGCGCCAAACGGATCGCCGACGCGATCGCCTCGGTGCCGGAATTGGCGAATCGCAGCAACTCCATACTCGGGAACAGAATCTTGATTTTCTCAGCGACCCGCATGCTGATTTCTGTCGGAAACCCGAGCTGGCTGCCGCTGTCGGTCATCTGCGCACAGACGCGATCGACGATCACCGGCGAACGGTGACCAAGAATCAACGGACCGTAAGCCATATTCAAATCGACGTACTTGTTGTCGTCGGCGTCCCACAAATGGCAACCTTCGCCGCGGCTGGCAACCAGCGGAATGTGGTAGGGAAGTACCCGCATCGTGCTACTATCGCCACCTGCCAAACTGCCCCTTGCCCTCGACAATAGCTCAGCCGATTTTGTGGCACCCACGATGTCCTGGGTTGTTTGAACTGACATATCTTCCTCGACCCCTACTGTTTCAGCCAATATTCTTGATGCATTCTCGTCGAAGGTCTTCCGCCCAACCATCGCAACGCATCTTACCCAATCCTCACAGCTTACGAGCAGCCATTTTGGCGGAAAAATATCGGTTGTCAATTTGGCCGGCAGATTTGACACGAATGGTCCAGAATCGACCGCCTGCGATGATTACCGGAGCACGAGCTGCCAGTCGAAGTAGTATTTTGAGTGAGCTGTTGGCAGATGGCCTGACAAGACCTATCGGTGGGGAGCGTCTGTTCAAGAAATCGCGAATTCCGATGGGTGGCGGTGGATTTGTAGGATCACATGAACCCGGCAGCGCTCGATGAAGCCGGCAAACTTCATCGACCCGCCACAGCACGGTTTGATTCAGTCGGTCAACCACCTTGAATCGACTGGTCGAGCGATCTGCGACGCGGTTGTTGTTTCGGCGCGAACCGGCAGCTGGATTCTATTGAATTTCCGCAACGAAAAATCCTGATCGCGATCAGCGACCAGGATTCTTGAATCGAGTGAATGGCGGCCCCAAGGGTACCGGGCAAGGGGCTAACAGGCGTTCGTTCTAGCCGCGGGCGAATGCCAGTCCACCAGTGGTTGTTCCATCTAACTTGAACGTGAAGTTGTCTCCGTTGGCGGTCCAATTGCCAGCCATCTGCTGCAGGTCGGATGAACGAACCAAGGTCAGTCGGCCAGTTTCCATTCGGTACTGTCCCTCGAATGCACTGCTCTTGCCATTCTTTGTCGCCGTCCAGCGGAATGTGCCGTCTTGGTTCAGGTTCAGTTCGACGGATTGGTTTCCGGGCAGCGTGACTTTCCAAGTCCCGACGTGGGTGCCGGTTGCCGTCGATGTGGCGGCGCTGAACTGTGGAATCTGGGTAGTGGTGTCGGTGCTCGTGCTGTTGTCAGACATTGACTCCAACAATTGCAATGCGGTCGCTTCCGAGCTGGCTGGTTGAGTCGTTGGTTGCGCTGCCGTGGTCTGTGGTACGGTTGCCTGCGTTACAGGTGTCTGTTGCGCAGGTGTTCGTTGTGCGGATACTTGTTGCACAGGTGCTTGCTGTATAGGCGATTGCACAGGTGCTTGCGGTTGTCCGACGACGGTCGGAACTTGCGTTTGCACAACCGGTTGTGGTTGCGAGAAAACGGGTTGTGGTTGAACGTAGACAGGAGCGGGCGTTCTTCGGTAAACCGGTTGGGCGTAGCGTGGTTGGTAAGCGCGGTGAGAGGTGGCGAAAGGCACGTGAGCTCGGAATGCTCGACGATTTCCCTTGTCGCAGGCGTCGGCTGGGGCGGCGTTCAATGCGGTCATCGAAACGGTCAAGGCTGTGACGGCGGCAAGTTTGAATGGACGTTTCATGGCTGGTTTCCTGCTCTGAATGGTTGATTTGTGTTTGGTCGTTCGGGGCGAGTCAATCGTTTTGGATGACTGCCAACTAGTAACCAAGCGAGGGGCGTTTGCAGTTGTTACAGCTTTTTCGCCAGAAACTAGAAATCGGCCTGAAACACGAAAAAAAGGGCGTGAGCCAATGTTGATTCATTGACATCACGCCCCCTCTTCGAGCCGCAAGGAGATTCATCCTCAGTCGGCGAGCCATGAGGCCAGGGTGTCGGCTGCCGTCTTTTCATCCTGAGGATTCAGTTCCTTATGCATTGCTCCAGCGATGCGAGCGACGTAGTTGATGGTTCCTTTCAAAGCTTCGTCAGGTGCCGTCGCGTCCATCTTGGCCACGTAAAGCAGCAGATGTTCACCTGCCGAGTTCTTTTCAACCGCCCATGATCCAATCTTGGTTGCCGAGCTTTGACGCAGGCAGCGGATCATCAGGTCGGCCTTGGGGGCCTCTTTGGTGACCGATACGAGCGACCAAACTTTGCGTACATTGGCAAGTTGAAAGTACTCGGTGTCCTTGGCTACGAAGACCGATTGGGTCTTGCCGCCCGAAAGCTCTTCCTTGATTTCGTAGTGACCGGTGGTGTGTTTGGTATGCTCGATTCCAGCATCGTCCAACAATTCCTTGGTCGGTCGCGGGGCCGGTTTCCAGGAACTTTCCAGGAACGATTTGATCTCGCTGATATCGACGCAGTAACTGATCAGCGGGCTGTTGGGCGAAAACGACTGAGCAATCGCGATCAGCTGGCCTTCATCGTTGACCACCGGGCCACCGCTATCACCAGGCCGGATCGGACTTTGCGTTTCCACGACTTTGAAGTCATGAGACCCGTGGCTGGACTTGAATTTCTTGTCATAGACCGACCGGACGGTTCCTGAGGTGTAGACCCACAAGACGTCGTTTCCACCTGGATTGCCGATCGAATCGACACGAGATCCCGGCGTGATGCTGGTTTCGGCCAGTTCGATAGCTGTCGCGTTTTCGGGCACCTTGGGCAGTTGGATGAGGGCCAGGTCACGACGGCGATCGACAGCAACGACTTTTCCGGGTTGAGCAAGTTTGACGACCTTATCCAGGTAGTGCTTTCGTTTGACGGCTGGCGTTCCGTCGTTCATGTCCGGGAAAAAGACGACCGCGGTGCGGCTGTCACCCACCACATGAGCGTTGGTCAGAACCAGCCGTTTTTCCGAGTCGATGTAGACGCCGGTGCCGGTCGACGTTTCGTCATCGGCATCGCTGGTGATGATCCAGGCGGTCGAGGGAAGCGTTTTGCTGTAATTGGCTGCGTCGGCCATCGCGGTTTTGGCAGACACACAAAGCGTGGTCAGCACACAGGCGGCAAGGAACGTTTGTTTGGTCGTGAAAATGGACATTGGGATACCTCAAATTGGCTCATGACTGAATCGGACTGCCGGCTGGTCGGCTTGGCTCTAACTTGCCAAGCGAGGATTTTGGCGGGCTGTTACACGAAAAAGGGCCGAAAAAATCCGGCCCTTTTGAATGAGTGTCCGCCCTGAACACGGTATCGCTACGACTACTTTGCCTTTTTGAATTCCAATTTGGATGCGGTCTTTCCCTTGGAGCCAACGATGGACAGCTGGAATCGATCCTTGGTCGTTTGTGCCACCAGGCATTGAAGCTTCGTTCCGTCGTCGCCGACCAGCGTTAACTGGCTTCCAGATCTTGTCACCTTTCCCTTTGAAATGGTTGGTTTTCCACTTTTTAGATGGACCAGCTGAAACTTCGAATCCGCGGTGAGCTTGATTGCAAATGAGTCCTTTCCAAAGGAAGCGGTCCAACTGCCATGAAGCGCCAACGGTTTCGCCGCGGGTGCCTGTTTGGGGGTTTCGGTCTTCTTGCCAAAAACAGACCATGATTCGGCGTTTTCCTCGGCCAGTGAACCGAGATTTTGCAGGTGTTCGCGGAGTTGACTTGGAGTCACCAACCGATTCGAAAGCGAAGACCGCAGCAAAATGAACTTCGATTTACCGTTGTAGGCAAAGAACATCCCGCGACCGGCGTCACCTGCCGCCAATAGCTTCAGCAACTGGTTGTTGTCGGTGGGTGGGTTGTCGATCTTTGCCAGCGACAGTTGGGTCACGATGCGATCTTGTTCGACTTGAACAGTCATCGAAACAGGCAGGTTCCAGCCACCCTGGCGTAGCCTCATCGACGCCTTTTCGCCCTCTTTCTGGGCTTCAAATCCGGCCGATTTGAGTGCCGCGACAAGCGACGCAGTGCTGGTGATTCGTGGCAGTACGTCATCGTCGGCGATTTCAGCCGTTTCCGCGATCATGTTTTGCTTCTTTTCAAAGACGGCTTCCATTGCGACCTCCGAGAACAGTCCGTCGTTGGCGGTTACAGACGTGACTTGGCTAAAGCTGGCGGTGATGACCGCAAGAGTAAACAGGAAACGCATCGCAATACTTTCGATTTGATTGGGCTTGAATGGTCAATGTCAGTTGATGGCTCGCTGACTGAAGATCCAAGCGGGAATTGGGTCGAAGTGTTACGACGCAATACGGATACCTCTTTCTTTGGGAAAAGAAGATCTAGCTGCTTGCCAATTACAAATCGAAACAAATTTCGAATTCGTCGTAACACTCATTCGTCGCTCACGCTTGGTTGCTTAGTCACGAGACAAACGGGAACGACGAGACACGGCAGACTCGCGTTTTCCAATTTTCAGACCTGCCAAATTTTGGAGAACAGAACGATGTTGAAACGAATCTTTTTCGCCGTTGCGCCACTGATGTTGATCGCCGGTACCGTTGTTGCAGATGACAATCTGCTTTCGGCAGTCGCCAAGTTGGACGCTGACAAGGCCCCGACAGCCGAAACGATGGATGACCTTGGACAAGCCGACGTGGATGCATTGCTGGGCGAAGATGAAGACGAACAGGAAGAGGCGATCGCCGCCTGCTTCCGCCGGATCGGCTATGGCTACGGAAACCGCGGCTACGGATTTCGCCGCTACGGATTCCGCAGCTACAACTGCTTCAGCCCCGTTAGACACTGCTACACGAGCTACCCTTCGTACTACTACCGACCTGTGTACAACAGCTGCTACAGCTCTTACTACACTCCGATTTACTCAAACTACTGGGGATGCTGGTAATCGAGACGCGGGACGGTTCTTTCCGAACTTGCAAACTGTTTCATCAAGCCTGGCAACCCGATCACTCGCGGTTGCCGGGCTTTTTTTTCAAACCCACATTTTCAATCAAAGGCAATCCAATGAACCATCTACTTTCCTTTCAATCGGTCATCGCCGTCGCTGTGATCGTCAGTTCGACGGTCACTGCACAAGCTCAAGTCATCCAGTCACCGATCAATGCTGGCACCTTGCTGACCAGCTCTGCTCGGTGTGATCACGTGATCGAGTTGATTCATCAACATGGTGTTAACAATTCGGTCGATCGCGCACACGGTCGATCGCTGCTTCATCAATCGCCGTTTGGAGGTTTGGAAATTCCAGACACCGAACTGGGTGATCTGGAAATCTTGCAGGTCAGTCAAGTCATCCATCAGGACGAAGCATGCGGACCTCGGATCGCGGTGGATGTTCGCAACCAGAGCTGTCGAAAGGTCTGCAATTTTCAGGTTACCGGTGTCGCGATGCTCGGCCGAATTCTGCCAACATCGCCCAGCGTGACCGTCAGGGTTGCCGAAATCTTGCCGGGTGCGGCGTTGCAGATTCAGCTTCAGCTACCGATCGAGGCGTTGGCGATGGGCAATCGCAACGGACAGATCATCGGCTTCCAGCGACTGGTCGTCGCCATCGACAGCTTTGACGAGCTGTTGGAAACCAATGAGGCCAACAACATCCGGTCTTGGAATCTAGCCGAGATTCCTGTTGCCCAGGAGACAGTCGTCGAAGAAGTTTCCGCGACAGCGATCGAAAACGGTGTCACTGACGTTTTGGAAACTTCGCAAGTTGAATCCTCGCAGCCGCCCGGCGATCCGGCAAACACCGTTACCCCGACGGATCCAAGACCAGATGCGATCCGTAAAGCGATCCTGCAGATCGACACGGAAGCGGGCCAGGAACAAAACGCGAGTGATGTGTAGTTGTTAGCCTGATTGCCAAGTCACCCCTCCTACTACCCGCGCGAGAGGGGTGACGTGCGGCCTACGAACTCTTGTTTTCACCTGGTACGACACCGGTGCGAGTTCGAACAGAACTTCGGCCATTTCGCTCCAAGCTTGGGTCACGGCGCGGTGCACGAAAAACGAACCCAGCAACCCCAGAATCCCGGCACTGATCGCCAGCAAAACCACCATCCGGGCGGCATTGTCGCTGGAGACCAGCAACGCCGCACCCAGCATTGGAATGATCGCAGAGCCTATCAAAAACCATTCACTCCGCTGCACCATCAGTTCAGCACGGCGATCAAAATCGGGATCCTGCATCGAACCACGCAGCAGTCTTGGGTAAAACGCGATCGTCGTAATGAATGACATCGCAAAGAAAGGATAGATCAGGGCGACGCCGCCACAGATCAACAACGAAATGAAGAAGTGGAGAGCTTGTGTTGTCGTGAACTCTGGAAACATCAGCGACATCGCAACCGAATAAATGATTCCGCAGATCGTCCAAATTGTGCCGCCAATGATCGCCGTGCGCGTTCCCAATTCCAACGTATCGGTTAAATCGCGCGGAGATACTTCTTTGTCATCCTTGGCCGCTTGAACTGCCCGGACCATACTGCGTGTGTACCACAGCACTAGTGAGGCACCCAACGGATAGGCGACCATATTGACCGGCAAAGCAATCCGCTCCAGTCCCTGTTCCATCTCGGCTGAACCTTGCAGAATCGCGTACTTGTTGTAGAAGAAGTTAAAAATTCCAGCCGCAATGTTGGGTCCCAGTCAGCGCCAATCCAGCGACCAGCCAGGGGGAAAGTCGTGCAAGTCGCCAGCGCCGAGTGCCCTCTTCGGGGTCGAATAAGCGGGCCGCACGTGGGTGCAGCGCCAACCGTAAACGCCCGGCCAGTTCAGCCCCGCTTGCCGGTCGATCCTCCACTGCATATTGCAGCGTTGACCGCAGAGTTTTCTCCAGCACTCGCTCGGACGCCGTGCCCGTGTGAACAGGTTCGACGATCGGGAGTTCACGTGACTGTAGTTGTTGATCGACCGCGTCGCTCCAAGAATTGGTCGGACGCGAGGCGGGGAACGGACGTGTACCCTGCCACAATTCCCACAACAGAATCGCTAGCGAATATAGATCCGCGGCCTCTTTAACCTCCGGCACCGAATCGACCGACTGGGCACTGATGGCGCGCAAGTGTTCCGGCGACATGTAACCAATCGATCCGCCCAGAGCTTGTGATTCGCCTGTGCCAGCAAGACCGGCGTCCGAGACGTTGAAGTCCGCAAGTTTGGGAATGGCTTCGGCGGACAACAATACATTGGCCGGTTTGACATCACGATGCATGACTCCCCGACTGTGACTCTCATTCAGAGCCCAGGCCAGTTGAATGCCGATCCAGGCAACGACCGCGGTCCAAGGTGCATCGGCCAGCCACTCTCGCTCTGGCGATCGTTCGGGGACGACTTGAGCAGCGCTAAGCAGTTTCTGATCGACCACGTCCAGCAACAAGTGTCCGGTTCGTTCTGATCCGGACGTACGGACCGCTTTGACAATCTCCGAAAGAGTTCCGCCCGGTTGGTACTGCATGTACAACAGGTGCAAGTCTTGATCCGGAATCGCCCGTTGGTCGAAAACACGGACGATATTCGGATGGTCAAACTGAGCCAGTGCCTGGGGTTCGTCTCCCTTGCCGCGTGAGATTTTCAAAGCGACCAAGCGATGCATCGAAATTTGTCTGGCCAAGTAGACATGCGCAAACGCGCCTTGCCCCAGTTTTTGAATGACCAAAAAATCGTCGATCTGACTCCCGATCGCTTGTTCGGGAATGGCACCGGGCTGTTGGGCTGCCGCTGTCTTTTCAGCGCCATCGACCAGTCGTTCCAGGACCGTATCAAACTGTGGAAAGCGGGTGGCATATTCGGCCTTGGTTGGGCGTTCGCCCAGTTCCTTCCGCAACTGGATTTCTTCCATCACCAAGTCGATAGGGATCGGCCGGGGCGTTAGCAAATCAGCGAGTGGTTCGCTGTAGAACTCGATGCGACGAATTTGATTTCGTTCGGCCGCCATCGCCATGTCAAGTTTGATCAATTCGATCAGTACAAAACGTCCCGAGTCCCCCGTCAACGGCAACAAAGTGCGCAGCTCGGTGGGATCTTCCAACGGGCCTCGTTCGGCAAGTTTCTCAAGTGCCGATTCAAGCAGCTCGTGGATGTCTACCGTGATCGCCTCGTCGCGGCTTCGGTCAGTTCCTGGATCGGTCGAATTCAGCGGTCGGTTCCTATCTGTTGGGCCGTCACACACCAGTACCCGGGAGTGTACTCTAATGTAGCGAGACCAGCGGATCAAAACAGGAGAACCCCATGACTGACAGCGACGATTTGCTCCAGCGCGTGAAGGATCGCAATCACGAAGCGCTAGCCGCCTATATCGATCAAAGTCGCGCTCAATTGACCGGATTCCTGAAGGCGATCACCGGTGAACATCTACTGGCCGTGGTCGAGGTCAACGATTTGATTCAAGAAGTTTCGACCGCCGCGCTGACCGGATTGGATACCGCGCCGTTAGATCAGTACGAACCGATGCAGTGGTTGCAGCAGATCGCACGAAGACGTGTCGTTAACTCACACCGATTTCATTTCGGAGCCCAGCGGCGTGACGCGGGCCGACAACAATCGATGCATGCCGGAGGCAACGCCGATTCATCAGCGATGGGTTTTGAACAATTGTTGGCGGCTAGCATCACGTCGCCAAGCGCCGCGGTCAGTCGAGACGTTCGGATGGTCCGGATGCAAGAGGCAATCGCACAGTTGGCTGACGAGCAAAAGACGGCAGTTCAAATGCGTTATGCCGAGGGACTTCCAACGAAACAGATCGCAGAAAAGTTGGGCAAGACGGACGTCGCCGTACGAGTGTTGTTGTCGCGCAGCATGCGGCAATTGGAGAAGTTGCTGGAGGATGTTAAACCGGATCGCTAGCGAGCAGCTCTGGAAACGGTTCGGCACCGCGGGTTTTCTGAAGCAGCAAATCGAAACTCACAGACACTGCACAACGCACTGGAATCGCCAAATGGCTGACAACGAAGAAGTCATTCTGAACGCAACTTTTGATCGGAATGTCCGCACCTATTGGTTGATCAGTGGCACGATTGTTATGACGTTGGTCGTCGTGACCATTCCACTGATTCCGATCTGGTTAGCCATCGGATATTGGGCGACTGAACGATACCTGCAGAACATGAGTTGCAGCTTGACCAATCGATCATTAAAGCTCCGCAAAGGCATCTTTGTCCGGACCGAAAAAACGGTTCCGCTAGACAAGATCACCGACTTGGGTTTTGTCCAAGGACCGGTGATGCGGGCACTTGGTCTGGAATCGATTTCGGTCGAAACAGCCGGTCAGTCGGGCCCAGGTTCATTGGTCTCGGTGACCGGCATCGAGAATGCGCGTGGCTTTCGCGACCGAGTGCTGGAGCAACGCGAAATCTATTTGCACGACAGCGACGCGGGCAAAGCAGAGCGATCGTCACCATCGGGGACCACCGAGGCATCGGATTCGTTGTCGGTCAAATTGCTGACCGAGATTCGCGATACGCTGTTGCGGATCGAGAAGAGCGATTCAATTGGCTCGGAAGAATCTGACCGGTAGATTCGTTGTTTATTGGTGGCCACCGCCGCTGAGTCAACCCTGTTTTTCAGATCGGACCGATCGGTCGCGTCCGGATCGAAGTGGTCGAAAGATCTGGCTATTCCGATTTGACAAGTTGGTGTGGGCGACGAGCGACCAATCCAATCGATAATCGGCGTCTGTTGGCGATGATCCCCGCCATCGGCCGATAAAATCGGATGTATCGGCCCTGCTCTCCAAATCCATCGACCGTTTTGAAAATCCGCAAAATCTGTCGCCCCGTCGTTCTGCTCGTTGGCGCCCTGGCGTTATTCGGATATCCGCTGACCGCAGCGCAAGATCGTGTCAGCCCAGCCGCCGAGCAGAGCGGACAGGCCGAGCCTCAGAAACAAGTCAAAGCTGGGTATCGCTACTGGACGACCAGATGGGCGTTGCAGGACATCGATCTTCCGAGTTTATCGAAACGGATGAAGTCGATTGGCTTTGAGCTTCCAGCCGAGATTCAAGGAACCGCTTCGATCGATTTCTTGATTGGCGTACCCCTTAACGCACTTGGCACGCCAAGCGCCTATCAGTTTAGCGGTTCCTTCACCGCGCGCGATGTCCAGTTGGAGAACACCAGGTTTCCCGAATTGTCAGCCACGGTCACCTTTGATGACGGCAAGCTGAACCTGACCAAGTTCAAGGGTCGCACTGAGTCGGGCGAATTTCACGGTACCGCCTCGGCCAGCGTTTTTCCACGCGGAGACTTTGAAGGAGAACTGACCGTTGCAAAGCTGAAACTGGGGCCGTTGGTTGAACTGTTTGGAAAACTTTCAGACGCACGCAATTTGCGCACCTTGACTGGAATCGCCGATGGCACGGTGAAAGTCTCAGGGCAATTCGATCAGTTGGCCAACGTTTCTGCTTGGGACGCCAGCGGCCGTCTACAGATCGAAAACTTCTCTGTCGGTAAGTCGTCTAAGTATTCGATCAACATGGCTGAGTTCACGCTAAGCGACCAAACCGTAAAGGTACCGCAGCTGAAGGTGACATCTGCCGACCATGCTTCTTTCTTTCTAAATGGTGACATCGATTTTCGACTCGATGAAACTCAAGCGTTCAAAATCTCGCTGCAGGCCAACGACATGCCGGCGGCGGATGTGCTGGGCCTGTACTTTCCCAATTCGGATTCGTGGGTGGAAGGGAAACTAGACCTGAAGGGACAAGCCCAAGGTAAATTGGCGGCTGCGGAAACAGGTGCTCCGATGATCGAAGCCAATTTGCTAATAGCTTCGCCACAGGCACAAGTGTTTGGAATCGACTTAGGTTTGATCGAGCATAAGTTGCGACTGACGACCGATCGTATTGAGTTGACACCGCTGTTTCCGACAACGACAAGCGACCGTCGCAAAATTGACTTTGTCAAAGCACGCTATTCAATCGACGATCAGTGGATCGAGCTCGAAGAATTGGACGCCAGCATCTTTGGTGGCGTGGTGAAGGGCAACGGATCGATGTCACGCAGCGAAACCGGCAATCATCGGATCGCGGTGAACTGGCAGGGGATAGAACCGTCGATCGGCTTTCCTTGGTCACCATCGAAGGTTCACCTTGCAGGCAAATCCAGCGGTTCGATTCGCTGGTCGGTACCGGCCGAAAAATTCCCACACCCCGGCCGTCATACGGGTAAGGTCGTCGCTGAGTTTGAATCGGTCAAAGTCAATGGCGAGGACCTCGGTTCATTGTCGGCCCAGGCCGAGGTACTCGATTCGCAATTTCGACTTTTTGCCGACGGCGATCTGCTAGGGGGGGAAACCGAACTGACCAGCCAGGCCGATTTGCAACCGACGATACGCTGGAACGATCTACCGCAAATCGCACTCAACGGCAACTTGATCCTCCGCCAGCTTGCGCTTGGCGATGCAGTTCGGGTGCTCAGCGAAACGGACGATCGGCGCTACTCCGGACGATTGGACGGCCGAGTTGATTTTCAGCTTCAAGCCAACGCTACGCCGCAGTGGAACGCGAGCCTGGACCTGCGAGATTTTTCCATCGACCAACGTCCGATTTCTCGGTTGTTAAAGGCCAAGCTTTCACAGCAAGAGAACAACATTGCAGTTGAATCGATCGACGGCAGCTACGCCGGTGGAAAGCTGCAAGCCAGCGGCACATGGTCGCTCGCCGCGGGCAAGCGATTGATCCATGCCCGCTTGGTTCGGGCGGAGGGTAGATCGTTGCTGTTGCCGTTTGGGAAATTGGCGGGCCAATCGGTCGATGGATTGATCTCGGGTCGGGCATCGATCGCTGGAATCGGTAGTGGAGTCTTCGACGGTGTCCGGGTGACCGGAGCGTTGCGCACCGCCGGTGGGCAAGCGTATGGGGTGCCGATCGGCGATGCTCACAGTCCCTTTCGGGTTCACATAAACCGCACACCGTTGCAATGGGAAGCAACGTTTCCTGCTGTCAACACTAAGCTAGCGCGAGGTTCGGTTCGCGGGAAGCTTAGCCTGTCATCGCATCGCGCCGGATCGGGAATCAATTTGGACAGTGACTGGCGAATCACCCACGTCGATTTCGAAACCTTGTTAAGTAGGTACCTGCAGACCAGTACGATCGGGCGCGGCGACCTGACCGGTCAGCTTTCATTATCGGGTCGTCGAATCGATTCGCTGAACGACTTGCAAGGGCGTTTTCGTTTCAAACTTGGCGGCTCGGACGCAACGGCGATTCCTGGACTATCTGCCTTTGGATCAACGTTGGGTGTGCTGCCGATGAGCGGGGTTCGATTCACCGATGGTGAAGCCAAGGGACAGATCGGTAAGGGAGCGATCCGAATTGAGCAGCTGGCGTTATTGTCCGACCGCATGCGGGTCGAAGCCAGCGGGCGCAGTTTTCCTGGCTGGTCCCCGGATGGACCTTCGGGGTCTGATTTCGACGGGCAATTTCCAGGGTCAGCAAATGCTGACCAGTCAGTTCAGCCCGCTGGCTTTGGCGGCGCCGACACCTTTGCTATCGCTGAACCAATGGTTCAACGATCGCACCGTAGTCTTCGATTTACAGGGTACAGTTCGCGATCCCCAAGTTCGGCTGCTGACAGCGGAAACGCTTCAAATCAATTTGCGTCGCCGTTTGATTCAGCAGGCAACCGGACTGGTACTGGCTGACGCGTTGCTGATTGGCAATTGAGTAAACCGCGGTGGTTCGTCTTCTGCCGCGCCGATCGTCTGTTGAAAAGGAACGTCAGTCGCCTACGGTGATTTGTAAATTATGCCGGCTGTAGTGGTTATGTCTGATTGACGAATCGTTCGCACCCTGATCCGTGATCTTTGACGATAGACGTGATTGAACCGGATTAACCGCTTTCCGGTATTTCAACGATTCGCCGACAAGATCCGTGAAACATGCGACGACTGTCTAGTTTTCTATGCCTGCTGTGCTGTGCTTGCGGCGTTGGCTGCAGCAGCCTGGGCTTTGCGACGAACCCCGTCGCGCACGTCATGACTGAACAGACCAAGGAAGTGCTGGCCACATCGCCGCAACGACCAGCCGTTACCAGGGAGCTGGCCAAACAAGTCTTGCCCAGTCACTATCTGCAACCTGGTGATGAGTTGCTAGTCGAAGCGATCAATGGCGAATCAGAGATTCGTATACCGGCCGACCAACAGGTGGCTGCCGATGGTTCGTTGGATCTGGGAAAGTTCGGTCGGGTTGTCGTAGCATCGCTAACTCTTGAGCAAGCCGAGCGTTTAATCTTCGAAGCAATTGCCGCGGCAGAGAGCGTTGAGGTATCTGTCAACGTACGTCTGATTCAGCCCATTCACCGCTACTACGTTGTCGGCGAAGTCAATTCTCCTGGGGCTTACCCGCTATCCGGTTATGAAACGGTGCTTGATGGAATCATGGCAGCTGGCGGATTGACTTCGCGAGCGTCGGCCTGCGATACGTTGTTGGCCAGGCCGACCGATCCGTGTTCCTGTCGCGTAACCTTGCCGGTTTGTTATCGGGCGATCACGCAACTAGGCGATACGACGACAAACTATCAATTGCGACCGGGTGACCGGATCTTTGTCGGTCGTCAAAGTTTCAAAGAAGAGCTACTCGCTTGCTGCGGCGAACATACCTGCGACCGCTGCGGCGGCCGACAAACAGCCTGTTGTGATCCACTAGTCGCTGATCGCGACGTACCCGAGTTCGTTGCGCCCTCAACCGTTTCCATTGTTCCGCGTGGCGGGCTTGGCAGCGCGGAATCGGGTCTGCTGGATTCCGAGCCAAAAGCCGATTGGGACACCGACAGTTTTGTGCCGCCGGAAATCAAAATCGAACCTTGGCCAGCAGCGCCGGAAAACGCCACGGTCACACCATCGACCCCGGATTCACCGCTGTCACAGAGTCAGGCAAGTGAAGATGGCCAGCTCGAGTTTGACACTCTGCCTGACAACGACGCTGGTTCAACCAGCGAGTAGCCGACTCTTGATATCCGCTGGTCGAGCGGCGTTGATCGCTAGCCAAACAGGGATGCTTTGATCAGACAAAGTACGTGCATCGATGCCGCACCATGTCCGGTTGACGTGCAAAGTCACACGAGCCACTTTCTGACGGCTTGTGCATCGGGCAGCTCGCACTGACGGAATTTCGTAATGCGGCCGTCCGAGTCATCGTAAAGCAACAAGGTCGCCGCCGACAGATCGGCAGCCACCGGTGAATCGACTAGCAAGGCCGAATCCGATTGGTTCATCTGACCAAGAATTCGTATCTCCATGTCATGTTGAGAGGTCCGAGGCAGCCAGCGCGAGAGTGTTTCCGCAGATCCACAAATCAAGATCACAAATACGTTCGCAGCCGGACCATCGCGCAGAATCGCCTGCAATGATTGGCCCCCGCTGACCGCTTCGCCGGCCGAGTCCAACGAGAAGTTGAACGACTCGTCCTGCCGCAAATCGCGAAATCGTTCCAACGGATCAATCACCACCATGATCGGTGCAGCATCTTGATCTTGATCGCCGCGCGATTGAACCAATTCCGACAACTTGGCGAGTTCCGATTCGCTACCCCGCGGCTTGACGGTTCGAATCGACACTCCAGCGTTTTCAATCCAAGGTGCGACCGATTCGTCATCGTCAGCTCGCGAACCATCGAAATAAATGACTTCCAATTTGGGGTCGCTCTTTGCCAATCCAGTCGTGACCGTACCGACAACTGATTGGCGGGCCGCCGGCGATGCGATCAACAATACGTTGCTGCCCGGTGTCTCTGGTGAGTTCAAGCGACAGTGGGGGACCTAGCTCTACTGATTCACCCAACAATGCCTGCAGCTTTCCATCATTCGCCGATCCAATTGCACTGTCGGCTAAACCGGGCGACCAACGGCAGGGCCGATTCCCTTCGAAGACAACGGGCGGATCCAGTTCTGCTGTGTATGTCTGGTCGCGAGCCGTGATCGCACTTAGCATTTCACGATGTCGATCGGATGAAAGCCAGGCGACCTGAAAGGGCTGATTGCCTTCCACCAGTCCCCCCGCGTCATTGTAAATCGCTTCGCCCGGTCGGCTGATCAGGCGCGCGGCGGTGTTGTCGTCCGAGAGTATCAATGAAGCATCCGATTCGCTGCATTGCATGGCGATTCGTACCGCCATTTGACCCAGTGTCGCGCGGGGCAATGAGTAGGCGCCCGCCAGAGATTGGCTGCTCAGGATCGCATGCATTCCGAATGACCGGCCTTGTCTAACCAGACGATCCAACAACATGGCGCAGTCGCCAGCCAATCGATCATCACGAACAAAAAGCTCCTGAAATTCGTCGATGATCAGCATGATTCGCGGCATCGACTCTCCCGATTTGCGCCGATACTCGCCAAGTTCCTGCGCGCCGCTGCGCGGAATTTCTCGCCTCGTTGCTGCAGTTCGGCGTCCAGTCGTTGCAGCACGCTGCGGCCAAACTCGCGTTCGCTTTCGATGCCGATTACCCGCGCATGGGGCAGCCCGATATCGGCATACGGCTTGAATTCGACACCCTTTTTAAAGTCCAGCAGATAGAACTGCAGTTGATCAGGTCGATAATGATGCGCGCCGGATGAAATGATCGAATGCAGCAGCGTACTCTTGCCAGAGCCTGTTTTTCCAGCGATCAATACATGCTGGCGAACTCCTTCCCCAAGTGCCAAATTCAAGGAGCGATTTGCACCCTGCGATCCGATCACGATGCTTAGACCTTTGTCCGACGACTTTTTCGCCTTCTTCGGCGGCCGATAAAACGTTGTGAAGTGGGATTTCGACTCGCGATGCTTCGACGGCGGCCGTTCCGATTCGATTGACCAATTCAGCCCGCATTGGCTGGGCGGCGCGTCGGCGGGCTGAAAGGGAATCGCTTGCAAATCGGCCGATATTAGCCGCCAATCGCCTTCGGTCGTTGATCTCCAGTTCAAAACTTTGTCGCCGCTCGGAATCGGCATGTCCGCGGGCCATGGTTTGGCTTTGTCGCAAACAAGGATGGTAAAGACGCCGCAACGAAGACCGCTTTCGATCAACGCATTCAAATGACCATAGCTGCTGCGCGAAAGTGCTTCGGGGAATCCGACAGCTGCGACAGCGCGGTAGGGTTCGGCCATCGAGCCGGCAACCTGGTTGTAGTCTTCGACGCGTTCAAAACGATCGCGCAGACTTGCTTGCAAGATATCTTCCACATGGTGTGCCAGTTCGCTCAGCCGCGTATCGATCTTGCTATCTGTTGTCCAGACTCGGTGGCCAACGATCGTGGGATCATGATCGGCGAGCGCCATGAACTCCGTAAAATTTTGACCGCGTCCCAAGTGGATCGATCAGTGTCAACTTTGCCCGCGCGGGGCTGCGCCGGAAAGCAATCGCCACAATATTTGCTGTGTCATTTCCACAGCTCGCGTGATGTGTGCTGCCGAGCAACGAATCACCACACCGCTATACAGACGCCGATGCAGAACGACGGGCAAACGAGTTGGCAGCTGTTTTTCGGAAAACAACTCTGGCAAGCTTTGGCTATCGGCCGAACCGATTTCAGGATTCGTCGCATGGGATGGCTCTGCCTTCAGGGCGGATCGGAGCGTCTTTTCGATGCACAACCATCCCAGCGGCAAGAAATCGAGGGAATCAAACTGTTTCGGATCGCTGGAAAGCACGTCGGACCACTGTGGAAATCGATCCTGAACGGTCCGTGTCGTGTGGTTCATGCGGTCGATGCCTAATCGGATCCCCTTTGTCAATCGGTTGTTCAGGTGTTCCAATTGTGAAATTCGCGTGGACGCGCTGGCCTGACGCCGACGTTGCAGCGTCTGATCGATCGCGGAAAGTTGAGCGGAGATCTTGTTGGCGACGGCATCGGCTTTGGTCCGCATTTCCCCATCAGTTCGCGTAAACGATTCGATGTAGTCCTGATCGGCTGCCTCCAATGACTCGGTCAATTTCGCTTTTGCGGCTTGTTGCTCCGATGCCAATCGTTGTTCCAACAGCGATAGCTGTTCATTCATCCAACGTTTAGTCGATTCCATGTGATTGTCACGGCGCTGCGTCAGATCGCTTAGTGCTTCGGTAGCGAATTCGGTCGAGATTCTCTTTCCTGACGTTGCGCAGTCTTCAGCAGCGCGTCCAAGCCGTTCGATGGTTGGGAAGATCCGCTTTGTGGTCCGTTTAAGAGGCAGCATCATTGCCAGATAGACCGTGAACCCAAGCAGACCGGCCGGAATCACGCCGGCGACGATGGCCAATACGTTTCCTGCAGTGACCAAGTAGGCTGCGACAGCCCAAACGATCAAAAATATCAGGACCAAAATAGGTAGGAAGTAGGAGTCAATGATTCGCGACGCGGTCGTCGTCTTCATTTCGTCGAAAGTCTTACGACAATTCTTTTCCAGTGATCGAATTGCCGCCACCGCATCCTCGATCGTTCCCGGCGGATCCAATCGAATCTCGTCTTCCGGATTCTCGGGTGGTCCAACCTCGGGAACATGGTCGAGCCGACGGAGAGCCAACTCGCGAGCTTCCCGAACCATTGCTTGAATCGGTTCAAGTGTGTCGTCGATCTTCTTGATTTCTTTGCGGTTCTGTTGGCCAGGTTGATTCTTGCGATTCTCGAATTGTCGCGTTATCGCCTGGTGACGAGCGGTCACCTTGCGTTCGATGCCCTGCTTTTCGTCGTTGGCCTTCTGACGAAACAGATTGTCGAGTCGGCTAAGATCTCGGCGAAAATTGAGAACTTTCGTTTCGTAGTTCCGAGTTAGCTGCTCTTCAGCATTGTCCCAATAGTCCAGCATCGCTCGTCGCTGAATCCGGCACTCATTCGCGATCGTTGCCCGTTCGTTGCTCATTTGAGCTTCTTCGACCGAACGTTGCTGGGCGTGCGCCGAGAGCAACATTTGCTGCTTGGAAAGGCTGCCACGGAAGCGGTTGACCAAACCGTCTAGCAAACGGCGTTGGCGTCTGACGTCAAACAGACCGGCGGGATCGACAGCGGTGTCTTTCATGGTGTACGGCCCAGCAATATCCTGCTCTCAAGCATGCGGCTCCGAATCTGAAGGCGGACAACTGGCCACCAATCAAATCGCAGTCGCTCTATTCTAATCCCTCGGAGGGCCCGCGATCGTCTCGTAAAGCTAATTCTGCTTTGCGAACGGCATCGCTGAATTCGTTTAAAGCGGCTGTAAACCGGTTCAAACTTGGTCCCAGCGTGGTCAGGTGATCATTTTCAAACTGACGGCAGCGATCATCCAACCAATCTTCTTTGACCGCGGCCCAACTGCGAGCGAATTCGGAATAGTCCCGCTTGAGGCGGTTTTGGCAATCAGTGACGGGGGATAAACGCAAGTCCATGGTTCACTGTTATCATCTGATGCGGGTAAGATCTGTCTACTTTATACCGGATCGCCCCCTACCACGTGACACGGAAATACAGAGCAGACCATGCGAGAATTCGATTTGATTGTCTACGGAGCAACAAGCTTTGTTGGCGAAATTTTGTGTCGCTACCTACATGACCGGCACGGTACCGATGGTGATTTGAAGTGGGCAATTGCTGGGCGAAGCCAAGCGAAACTTGACGAGATCAATACTCGCTTGAGTTCCTCGCTACCGACGATTGTCGCGGATGCCCACGATGCTCCTGCGCTAGATGCACTGACCAAGCGAACCAAAGTTGTTTGTTCGACGGTTGGTCCCTACGCTTTGTATGGTTCCGAACTGGTCGCGGCGTGCGCAGCCAATGGGACGGACTGCTGTGATCTAACCGGCGAACCGCAGTGGATGCGGGAGATGATCGATGCGCACGAATCGAAGGCCAAAGAAACCGGTGCACACATCGTCCACAATTGCGGTTTTGATTCCATACCATCGGACTTGGGCGTGATGTTCACGCAGCAACATGCAATCGAAAAATTCGGATCGCCCTGCACCCAGATTCGGATGGCTGTGAAAGCTGCCAAGGGTGGAATGAGCGGCGGTACTGTCGCCAGCATGATCAACGTATTCAAAGAAGCTGCGAAAGATCCGACGCTGCGAAAAGTACTACAAAATCCCTACGCGGTGTGTCCAGAAGGAGAGCGCCAAGGAGTTCGGCAGTTGAACGTTGCCAAACCCGTCTACGACGAAGACATCGGTCGCTGGCTGGGGCCATTTATCATGGCCAGCATCAACACGCGAGTTGTGTTCCGCAGTCATGCCTTGGCTGGCTATCCTTGGGGAAAGGAATTCCGCTATGACGAGTCGATGATGATGAAAGGTCGTTTCAATGCAACCTTATTCACCCTGGGAATGGGTAGCTTTATGGCGATGGTTGCCTTGAAGCCAACCCGTGCTGTGTTGCAAAGGTTTGTCTTACCCAAGCCTGGCGAAGGACCAAGTCCCGCCGAGCAGAAAGCGGGATTCTTTGACTTGCGTTTCTTTGGGACGACCGCGGATGGACAGAAGATTCGTACCAAGGTGACGGGCGATCGCGACCCCGGTTACGGATCAACAGCGAAGATGTTGGGAGAGGCAGCGGTTTGTTTGGCCAAAGATATCGGCGACGATGTACCGGGTGGCTTTCCCACGCCATCGATCGTTTTTGACAACAAGCTAATCGAACGACTGCAAGCCCACGCTGGATTGGAATTCGCAATCGTTTGACACCAAGATTGGTTTGCCTTGGCTGGCGGCAGCTAAAACATGCTTGCCATCAGCTGGTCGATCGCCGCCGTCTGCAGCGTCTCTTCGTCTTCGTCACGATCGTTATCGATCTGGACGGTGTTAAAGGTAGAGTGATTTGAAGAAATCGTTGCGACACGGTTCAAATGATTGATGATCAGTAACGCGTCGATCGCAGTGGTTGACCCGTCGTCGTTAACATCGGTGATCGATCGCGAATCGAGTCCAGGTGCGGCAGATTCCCCGCTGGCAGAAGATGATGCGAGCGCGTTGATTACGCGCAGCGCATCGAGCGCGCTGACTTCTCCTTCTCCGGTGGTATCGAACCGCATTTCCGGACTCGAGCCGCGAAACACCACATCGGCTTCGGTGACGACCTCTGCAGAGACGGTCAATTCGAACTCCGCCACATCCAATCTCAGAATTGTCACGGTGCTGGGCAGGCGATACTCAGGATCCGATCCCGCCGGCGCGACGTTGTTGAACAAGTTCGTTACGGCGACTTCCGCTCGCCCGTCACCATTCAAATCCGCAACGACTAAATCGCTAGGTGCGGAAACATCGTTTACAGCGACGATTTCGACGAATTGGCCGGTCGAATCACCAATCAAAACTTGAATCAAGTCGCTCCCTTCATTGCCAACGGCAACATCGATGCGCCCGTCGCGATTGAAGTCGCCGACGTCAAATGTGGATGCGCCGGGCTGAACCGAAGTTCGACCGATTTCGTTGATCGCTCCAGTCACCGCAGTCAATGCGATCAGGTTCCCGGTTCCCGCAAGTGCTAGGATCTCGTTCGAACCGTCGTTGCCTAAATCGACGACCTTCACGGCAACCAAGTCGCGGACGGATGTGGTGACGATGGGGGTTGAGAATGATCCGGTTCCATCGCCATACAAAACACCGAGCTGCGAATTTGCATCCGATTCGAAGCCCGCGCTAACGAAGATGATATCGGCCAAGCCATCGGCGTTCACATCACCCGTGGTGACCGCACGTACGACGCGACCGGTCGCGATCACGATCGACTCCAATGATCCCGACAAATGAAGATGCAGGTCGGAGGAACGGAAAGAGGCAGTCAAGTAATCGGCCAAGCCATCATTGTTCAAATCATCGATGGCAACATCGACAGGGCCGTTCCCAGATGCCATCGGTGAGAGTCCATCGATTGAACCGGCGAACAGCAATCCGTCGCTACCAGTACTGCCGATGGATGCGACGGCAACGGATGGTGACTGGTTCTGTCCATCGGGAACCCAAGTCGAAACGGAATGGGGACGATTCGACAGTGGAATCGTGGTATCCAAAGTGAAGTTTCCATTGTCGTTGGCCAGCATCACGAGCGAACTGCTGGCATCGACGGCGATCAGGAGATCATTATCTCCATCTTGATCGAGATCCACCGCCGCGATCGAACGGGCCAGATCACCGACATCGATCAGCGTTCGAAAAACGGCAGGATTGGCCGGAATGGCGTTGCATCCATTGGGAACTGGTACCGCCAGGACGACACCGCCTGGGGGATGTCGTTGAAAGAGTAGTCACCACTCTCGTCGGTGACGGTTTGTTCTTCGTCATCGTCCAGTTGTCGATTGCCGTTTCGATCAAGAAACAGGGTGGCGCCAATGGAGGTTTCGCCCAAATCTTCTTCCGAATCACCATCCGCGTCGCAGAACACATGGCCACGAATGCTGGTTGTCGTCGATGTGTCATTGTCCAAGATCGTCAAGGCCGCGCGATCCTGAGTGTTGACCTGCACACTCGAGGAGTTGGAAAGGCCGAACAGTACCGTTTCATCCGATTCTGGTTCATCATCATTGATGATCAACACATCGATCGATCGCGTCTCGCCAGCGATACCGCTGAAATTAAGTCGCGAGTTGTTGGCTTCGTAGTCGCTGCCCAGCGTGGCAGAGCCGCCAATGATTGACAGATCGACCGCAAATCCACCCTGTACATCAGCATCCAATGTTACGACGATGGTCGCGAACTCGCCTCCTTCGTCGATCGTTACGTCGTCAACGGTAAGTGCCGCCGTATCATCATCGCGAATCGTTAACGTGGCGGTGTCGCTTAGGTTAATCGACTCGGGAGTTTCGCCTGACAAAGACAATAAGACAGTTTCGTCAAATTCAAGCATGTCGTCCGCTACGATCGAAATGGTCACCGATCGGGTTTCACCGACCGTCCCAACGAACGTCAGTGGTGTGTTGACCGACGCATAGTCATCTGGACTGCTAGCTGTTAAGTCCGACGATGATGCGGTAATCGTGACGCCACCTTGCACCGGGTTGTCCAGCGTCACCTGAATGGTCGCGGTGCCAGCGTTTTCATCGACAAACACATCTTCAATCGTCAGTGATGCGCCATCGTCGTCCAGGATCGTCAACGTTCCGGTATCGCTGACGTCGATTTGCGAATTAACTTCACCGGTGAGACTGATCGAGACAGACTCATTGGCTTCAACGATCAAATCTGATTCGATCTGAAGGGTAAAGGATTGGACTTCTCCCGCTGTTCCGACAAAAGTTAGCGTCGTACTGGCCGCCGAGTAGTCTTCGGGGCTGACAGCGGAATCATCAGCGGTCGTTGCATTCACAGAGAAACCGCCCTGTACGGGATTGTCCAACATCACTTGAATGGTGGCCGCACCGGTCTCTTCGTCGGTGGCGACATCGCTGATCGAGAGGCGGGCCGTGTCTTCGCTGCGGATTGTCGCGCTAGCGGCGGCGCCCAGTCCAACGGCCAGATTGGAAAGGCCTGAAAGTTGCAGCGCAAAGATCTCATCCAATTCGACCAGCGAATCATCGATCAGGGTCACAACGACTTCGCTCGTTTGGGCAGCGGCCCCGCCGAAGGTCAACGTTTCGGTCAAGGACTCGTAATCTACACCAGCAATGGCGGATCCATCGACAGTTGCGATGTCAACAGAAAACGAACCTTGGACTGGATTGTCCAGCGATACGATAAACCTAGCTTCCAGGCTCGCTTCGTCCACAGTGATATCACCAACCGTTAAGGTCGCATCATCATCGTTGCGAATCGTTAGCGTCGCCGAGTCGCTTAGGTCGATTGCTAAACTTGGTTCACCGGCTAGGAACAGGTCAACCAGTTCATCCGGTTCCAGAACGTTATCGGGATCAATCGAAACATTGAATGACTGAGATTCGCCGGCACTTCCGTTGAAGCTAAGGGGGGCGTTAACAGACGTGTAGTCTTCCGGGCTGGTAGCTGTATCATCCGCCGTGAAGGCTACGACCGAGAAACCACCTTGAACCGGATTGTTGACCGTCACATCGATCGTGGCCGTACCGGTGTCTTCGTCAACAATCACATCACCGATCGTTAGCGTCGCAAGATCGTCGTCCAGGATTGTCAGAATCGCCGTATCGTTGATGTCGATCAGGGCGTCGGAAACACTTAGCATCGAGATTAGAATCCGCTCATTCGTCTCGACCGTGCTGTCGGATTGGATTTGCACACTGAAGGTTTGCGGCTCGACACTCCCAGCAGCAAAGATCAACGAATCCGCAGCTGACGCGTAGTCATCTGGACTGGTTGCTGTGTCATCGGAGGTACTGACTTGAACAGTGAATCCGTCTTGAACCGGGTTGTCCAGAAAAATGGAGATTGTCGCCGTTCCCTCTTCGTTGACCGAAACATCTTCGATCGTCAATTGAGCCGTATCGCCGTCGTTGATCGTCAGGATCGCAGTGTCAGTTGTGTTGACCATTAGATTTGAGGGACTGGCGACGAGAAGTTGAAGCGACTCTGTCGGTTCGACCGTGAAGTCGTTTGTAATCGCAATGGTAAACGACTGCGTTTCGCCGGCAGTGCCAGCGAACGTTAGCAATTCGGGGGCATGTGAGTAGTCATCCGGATCCGTGGCGGTGCCGGCAAGCGTCGATGCCAAAACGGTGAAGCCACCGATCACATCTTTGTCCAAGACGACATCGACCGTCGCCATTTCATTGGACTCGTCAACGGTAACATCGGCGATGCTTAGTCGAGGCGGATCAGTGATCGTTAGGATCGCGGTATCTGAGAAATCGGGCGGACTAACCTCAAAACTCCCTTGCAGATTTGACATTTGCAACAGCAGCGTTTCGTCATCTTCGCTCTGGCTGTCGTTCTCGATCGGAACGAAGAAAGCCTGAGTCTCTCCGGCCGTGCCGTCAAAGCTTAAGGTTGCTGTCGTCGCAGTGTAATCGGCTGGATTCTCCGCAGTTCCGTCGGTGGTCGATACATCAATGCTAAACCCTTCGGTATCGCGATTCAGCGTTACAACGATCATCGCCGTGCCAGCAGATTCCACGACTGTCACATCTTCGATCGTCAACACGGGCGCTGGCGAAGTCGCCTTCCTCGTACGCACCGATGTCGGCGGCCACAATCGAGTCGCCGTCGCCGTCTTGCGGTCGCGGGATTCCCCGTGCGTCGGTCAAGGGTGAACTGGCCGATCCATTATCGATCGCCGGACTTCCCGATAACAACGCATGAGTCAGTACCAGGCCACCGTTGTCGGCGAGTGAATCGAGCAACGGATCCACACCGGCGATGTCGGTCGGTTCCACCAATCCGCAACTCGACTGCGCGTCGATGTTATGACCGTTCGATGTCAAAGAGCCAAAGTACAAGCAAGAATCGTTGATGATTGTCGATTCGATCTCGATCGAACCGCCATAGCCTGTAATCGCCAGCGAATCATCAAAATCGTCTCGGTTGTCAGTGATCGTCGAACTGATGATTCGACCAGTCGGGCTGCCGCCATTCACTCCGATGTCGATTCCGCCTGTACCACCCGACCCTCCATTTCCGGTCACGGTGGCGTTTTCCAGCAGGAACGTTCCTGCTTCGATCTGAAGGCCCCAAGTCGTTATAGAATCACTGGGCCGATTGCTGTTGATCGTCGATCGAATGATGGTCAAGTCTTGGTCTGTGCGCAAGTCAGAATAGGACCCAACCCCACCGCCATCATTGTCCGATACATTTGTATCGATGATCGAAACATCGGCGTCAACGCTTTTGATCGCGTACGCATTCGGTGATGTGATTGCGGCCGACGACGCTGATCCCGAAGACGTTTGAAAACCATTACGATCGATTGATGTACTTTGCAGACTCAAGCTGGCCGAATCGGCAGTCGGCAAGCTACTGGTCGTCACAATCCCGACTGCGAGTCCTCCTTCGGCGTCACGGTCAGCAATGTTTTGGCCGATTCGTCCGCCAACGATCGTGACTCGACTATCGACGATTCCGATACCACCCGCAGCGGGTGCTTCGTTCTGCTCAACCACGACCCTGGTTAGCGTCGCAACCGTTAGCGAGCCAACACCGTGTACCGCCAAGCCGCCGCCGCCATTGGTGATTCCAAACGTTGTCCCTAGGATTCGGTTCCCAAGAAAGTCAGTATCCGAAATGTCGGCGCCAACTCCCACGATCGCAGCGCCGGCGCCGGCACCCACGGAGCGATTTTGATCGAACCTTGAATCTCGGATGATGACCGGATTGGTTGACGGATCACCGCTGACATACAGACCGCCGCCCAAGGCATCTGCTGGATCGGCGGAGACTTCGTCGGCAATGCCCGTAATGTTGGCCTGGAACAATACGTTATCCAAGGTCACGTTGACGCGTGCCGCATAGATGCCGCCCCCTGACCAACTTGTCGCGTTATTCGAAAACACGCTGTCGCTTACATCCAGCGATGGAATGGGACCAAGTTCCGTTCCCATCGTGGACAGTCCGCCGCCGCCGCTAAAGCCAAAGTTGTCTCGCAGCACGACGTCATTCAGATTTGCGTTGGCATCAAACAACGAAACTGCACCGCCAATTTCGCCGGAGCCTTCTTGAATCGTCAGGTTTTCAATCGTGACATTTGTCAACGTACCCGGCGTTCCAGATCCGATCGAAAACACGTTCGTTTCGAAGTTGGCATCAATCACAACGCCACTGGTCGAGGTGCCGGTTCCCACGATTGCTATTTCATGATCGGCAAAATAGGTCAGCGGACCACCATCGGAACTGATGTTGTACGTTCCCGCTGGAATCTCGATTCGATTCGATTCCGTTACAGATTCTGCTTCGCTTAACGCTGTTCGAATCGAACAGGTGTTGCTCGTGTCGCCACAGGTGCCTCCGGCTATGTCGTCGGTTGTGTTGACAATGAAAGTTGCCAACACCCGCCGGGTCTCAAGCGTTTCATAGCCGCATCGACGTTGGCGATTCTTGCGGCGCGGCAATCGTCGCCGAGACATGTAGGAATCCAGTAACACGAGGTAAATCCAAGGCAAACAGCAGATCGAATGGTAACTCCAGTCCACCCACCGATCAAATCTGGATAGAATCGCGGCTGGAGAACCTTCGAAATATGTTTAAAGCAGGCTTTCAATTCGCACCAGGGTTCCGAATCCAAAAGTTTCTGGGTCGGGGCCAGTTCGGGCAGGTCTGGCAAGTCGTTGCCCCTGGTGGAACGGTCGCTGCCGTAAAGTTTATCGATCTGAATGCGGGTGAGGGTCAAAAAGAGTACGAAGGAGTGAAGCGGGTCAAGCAGATTCGACAAGCGAATCTGATGCCGATCACCGCGATCTGGAAACTGGACGAACATGGCAAGGCGATCGAAGAGGTCCCGGATGCTGCCATCGAAACCCAGGATTTAGGCGGCGCGGAATCGGATAGCCATGACACCCAATTGAATCGGCCTGACGAAACGATTGCGATCAACCAAGAGGCGTCCTGGTTGGCCGTCGCAATGCTGTTGGGTGGCAATAGTCTAGACATGCAACTGCGAGAGCTTGCCGAAGAAGGAAAGGTTGGAATTCCTGCCGACCAACTGATTTCCTACATGCAAGATGCGGCCAAGGGACTCGACTTCTTGAACCAAAAACAGCACGATTTGGGATCCGGCGCCGTTGCAATTCAACATTGCGACGTCAAGCCTTCCAACATCGTGACGATTGGCAACTCAGCGGTGATCTGTGACTTTGGGCTCGCAAAGATTCTAAATCGCAGCCAAGCCACAACAGCCAACGCAGCGGGTACGCCTCACTACATGGCTCCCGAAGCCATCGTTGGGGCACCCAGTGAAACGAGCGACCAGTATTCCCTGGCGGTGACCTATTACCATTTGCGTACCGGGGAGCTGCCCGCGACCGGTGAATCCGTTTGGCAAGTGCTTGATGCACATCGAAAAGGTCTGTTGAACTTTGACAAAGTCGGTGCTGCAGAACGCCAGGTGCTGATGAAAGCGACTGACGTCGATTGGAAGTTGCGCTACGCTTCTTGTGCGGAAATGGTCGATGCGATGCGCGATGCCTTGCGCGGCATTCCATCATCCACGGTAACAGTCAATCCCGATGATCAAGAAACACTGGACCTACAAGCCGCGGATACTTCGCGGGATCACAGCATTCACGTAGACTCCGAAGCAACTGTCAGCAGTGGCAAGCAAAGCCGTTTCATGCTGGCGAGCTTTGCTGGTGTCAGTGTGATCGCCGGAGCCACGGCGTTGATGATGTTCAGTCCGTTTTCCGACCGATCGTCCGAATCCGACAACAACCCTGCGAATCAATCAGCAAACGCGGCCGATTCTCAGTCAAGTGCCGATGACGGTTCGCAGGTATCGGCTGCACAACTGCTGACGTCAGCACTCGCTCAGCTAGATCAAGACGAACAACTAGCAATCGATTCGTTTAAGCAGGCAATCAAGCAAGATACGAGTCTGTTGAATCCGGTTGTCTTGACGGTACCCAATGACGAACCGATCCAACGGATGTTCATGGGACGATCAACGGAACCGATTTCCAGCCCCGCTGACTTGATGGTGGCGGTGGGATTGAGTCCGCCGCCGATTGTGTTCCCAATGCCCACCATTGCATCCGACGGATACGCGATCGATCGACATGCACAATCGATTCAGCGGAAAAATGGTGCAGTGCAGAACAGCGCAGTGCAGAACGGCGCAGTGCAGAACGGCGCAGTGCAGAACAGCACAGTGCAGAACAGCACAGTGCAGAACGGCGCAGTGCAGAACGCGCAGTGCAAAAGAGTTCAGGGGAATTGATTCCGGCGGCCATGGCGATGGCACCCGGCGGCAGAGATTTTGTGTTTGGCAGCGGAGCAGCTTTGAACCTCTTTCCGTTGTCACCTGCAAAGGGCAAACGATCGATACCGTTGACTCTTAGCGGACCGCCCGGCGAAGTTCTGGCAGTTGCCGCGCATCCACGCGATCCGATCATCGTGTCGGCACACGATGCTGGCGAAATCGGCATCTGGGAGTTGGAAAGTGATTTGGCGACGGCCGTACGAAACCAGAACAATACTGCTTCGTTTGCAACGCAGTGGATTGCAAAGTCGATGTCGGTCGATCCCGACGGAAACTGGTTGGTCGCGTTGACGGAAGATGGTGATCTCCAAGTAATTCGTTGGGCCGACATCCAGACCACCTTGGATGTTCAACAGTCGCCAAACTCTCGATCGATCAAATCGCCCGGAACGGTGATCCGTGTAATCGACTTCGCTACCGTTACCACCCAGCCTGATGGCCAGCGTCGTTCGTGTGTGGTCGCGGGTGGTGAGGATGGTGAAATTACGCTTTGGAAACTCCCCACACCGAAGTTGGGTCACCTGCCAACGAACCTCGGACGCATCAACGCGCATGGGAACACCACCGAATCATTGCGCGTCGGCAACTGGAATGACTCGGTACTGATCGTTAGCTCGGGTAGTGATGGAACCGTCAGCGTTTGGCAACCTGAATCGCAAGACGTTGAACCGCTCAAACGAAGCTTTGGCGCTGATCCGATCGCGACAACCGTTGTTTCGGCCGATGGACGCTGGATCGCGCTCGGAAACGAGGCAGGCGAAGTTTGGCTTTGGGATTGGGCCAAGAATCCCGAAAAACCATTGCTGGTTTGCGATAGTCCGTCTTGGATTGACAACGTGATGTTCGATCCACAGGAGGACTTGCTGATCGCAGCTGGCGACGACCAAACGATCCGATTTTGGAATCTTCGCCAGCTGAAATTGTTGACGCTTTGCGGGACAACGATCCGAATCGAAGTTGACGAGGCACCGATCAGCGATTCACCCCGTGTCGCCAACAAAGTGTTTTGATCCGTCGGTTTGATGGAAAGAGAACCTACTGATTACCGAACTTGGTAAGGTTGCTGTTCGATTGTGGAAAGTGATGAAACTGGGTTCGCTGTGCGGTTTGATCCCAACGCAGCCAACGTCGCAGTAGATCCGCTTGAGGGCTATCGCTCCACCGCGCAGGATTTCGATCGCGTGAGCGCGGACCTGTTTGGCGTCAATCAGCTTGGCTGCTTCCGGGATGGATTCCTTGTTCGCGGCAGCCCATTCGCTTGCACCCAGTCTCCAGCGTGCAGGCCGGCTAGCATCCAGTGAGACCTCAGTTGCGAAGCAAGTGGCTGTTCGTCGGATGCCAATTGACGATACTTTTCGATCGCTGTGACGTAGTCCTTGCGAACCAGCAAGGCTTCATCGGCTTCAATTTCAAGTTGCAAGCTGGGCGACAAGCCGCGCCGCGATTCTCGCTTTGCAGTTCGCAGAGCACTGCGCATCTGCGACATTTGTTTGGCCGCCGCATCAGTATTTCCGGCGGCCCAATTCGCGCTCGCCTGATTCATGGAAATATTCGCGCGAATCCAATGGGCCAGCGTGTTGCGGCGTTCGGTGCGGAGGGCGGATTGAATCGATTGATCAGCGACATTCAACAATTCATTGGCAACTTCACTTCCCGATTCATGCGCGACCGCTTGTTGTAGCGCTTCCATCGCTGCCAAAATTTCACTCTGCACAGCAGGCGACTTGGCGATTTCACCCTGCAGCGGCGACCGCTGTGAACTTTCGACGATGCGGCGTGCCAAGACTTCTAACCCACTCGATGCTTGATCGGTTTGCTCCGGCCCCTTTGCGGCTGCACTTAGAAAGACTTCGGCAACTCGGCTGGGGTCACGTTCGGATGCTACCGTGATCGCAGGTTCTCCATCGGACCGTCGGTACGCAGTGGTACGAACTTCCGATGGCGATTCGACTTGACCCCAAACCACGAAATCGACACCCAGTCGAGCCGCAATCCCTCGCAATTGTTCGGCATCCGTAAGTCCCTCGACACGCAGGCGGCGAAGCTGGCGCCGGACGTTCAACCGGGCTCTTCAATCGAACTCCCGATACTTGTTCGAGCCGATGGCGAATCGCAGTTGCTATTTGAACCGTATCCAGTTCAGGATCGAAGCTAACTTGTGACAGCGGTTGGTATGGCAACACCGCGATCTGAACGGGACCAGCATTCGGGTCCGATTGGTCCCCGATAACCATGGCCAAGTCATCCGCCGTGATCGGTGCGATCGCCGCATAGGAAACCATCGGACGCTTGCCCGCTGCAACCAAAGCGCTGCGAATGTCTTCGTAGGACAGGTCCAGCATCAGGCCGCCGGTTCCGGTTACCAACGCATTCATAAACGCTCGCGTCGTATCCAGCGTTTTGTCGTAGGCGTCCCCGACGTCAGCACCGCTCTTGCAAAGTACGCCATTGATTTGCACCAGTTTGCGCTGCGCTACCGTAACCAGCAACTCGGTTGCGAATCGCCGCCGGGCTAACGGGAAGTTTGGGTCTTGAAAGGAGTCACTGTAGGGTGGTGCGTCAGCAAACCATAGGATCCAGCGGGTGACCAGCGGATCTTCTGACCAGGGCAATTTCGTCAGCGCTGTATGTAGACCAACGTCAGCCAATTCATGAAAAAAGGGCTCGCCTGATTCCGGTTCCAGATTAGCCACCGCTTCGGAAATCGTATTAGCGTCGGCACTAAAGTTCTTCAGATAGATACTGGTTTCGCCCGATGGAGACCCGGCATCGCGATAGACGACGATTGCAACCCGGACTTCACCACGACTGCGTCGAAGATCATCAAGCATCTGATGAACTGATTCGCGAACTCCGTTCAGTTCGCTGGCCATGCTCTCCGTTCCATCGACGACAATGGCAACCTCCAATGGTTGATCGGTCTGGGTTGCCATGTCGATAAAACTGCGCTGCAACAGTCCCATCGTCTTGCGCCGAGGCGCATGGACGGGAGAGAACATCGTTGCCATCGCAGAACCGGCGACGCTGGGCCGATTCGGCGCAGGTTGCGAATCTTGTGCAACAGCCTCAGGCGATCCAAGCGATGCCTGGACAAGCAGGCAAACGGTCAACAGCGAAACAGACTTCAAGATGCGAATCATTGGTTTGTTCTCTGACACAACAATGGACCGGTCTCAAACCTTCGACTTGCTCGATTCTACTACCCAGCACTTCATTGTTGCCCGATGTCTGGTAGAATAGCATACACTCTCGATAGCATGCCCTCTTTGAGCGACTGACTTGGTAATGATCGGCGGTAACCGGCAACGAACTCGAATGGTTGTTACTCAATTGTTTGGGGCGATTCTGGCCTCGATGTTGCTAAAGACCTGCCTGGAGGCTGCGCCACAGACACCTCCCGAGAGCCAGCTGCCGGAAACAGTATTTCCAGTTCCAACGCCCGGTGATCCCAATCAGGTACCAAGTGTCGTGCCGAGTGAAGCGGTGCTCCCGGGCGAGGCGCAACAAAACGCAGGCGACGAAGTTTCAGCCGACGATGACAATGTTCCCGACGAGTCAAAGTTGCCGGCTGATCAGGCGAACCAAGTTGATTCACCGGGCGTCGATTCACCGGGCGTGGATTTACCGGGCGTGGATTCACCGGGCGTGCGACGTGGCACGCGCCGGTCGCCAATGGTTTGGGGGCACTGCGACCCTGGTTGCGACTCGATATGCAAGGGCACACAGGAATCATTCGCACGTTGGACGCCGTTTCACAAGCTGATTCAGCTGCAACCCTTGTCACGGCCGGTGAAGACAAAGATTTGCACGTCTGGCAACGCGGCCCCATCACGAAGAACCGCTGGGTTCATCGTCGCACGATACGTTGGCCCATCGTTCGTGGCCCCAGAGGGAGAATCTATTCAGTTTCGATGCGGGGAACTGAAGTTGCCTTGGCGGGGCACGGTTCAACAGGCGGGCTAGGTGAAATTTGGATTGTCAATTCAGTGACCGGCAACCATGTGCGTTCGTTGACCCAAGGTGCGGATGGAAAATCGCATCGACAAACCATTTCAACTATTCGTTGGTCACCAACCAACGGGGTACAGCGGTTGGCGTCGGCAGATGTCGAAGGACGCGTCATGATCTGGCAAGCCGGCGCGGACACTGGACTGTGGTCGGGTCGCGAGTTGGTTCAGCACGACATAGCGACTTATGGTTGACCAACAGCCGAGGCCCTTCGTGCGCGAAGACGGTTCGTTCCATTGACCTTTCTGGGCGAAGATCACGTTGTCGTCGCCAGCTATGTTGGGACGGCCGATCAGCCACCCGGTGCGGCAAAATGGGAACTGGCACGCATCCATGTTGATTCAGGCGCAAGACAACCGATTGACCAGTCTGAATTGATCGAGTTCGTGATCTCAATCGATGCCAGTGACGATGGTCGGACGTTGGTCGCTTCTGATGCGATGGGAACGACAAAGCGGTTTCGATTCGATACTGGTGGAAAGTTGATCGACCAAGTGACCTTGGACATCGGCGGTGTGCCACTGTTCATCGATGTTCACCCAGATGGTCATCGCGCCCTGATCGGCGGAACGATGTCTGTTGCGGCAGACCAAGACCCCAAGCAAATCAAACCGGCCCAAATCAAACCAGGCCAAATGCAGATTTGGAATCTCGAGCCCGCTGCTCCGGTGAAAGTGTCCAACGTTGGTCTGGAAACGATACCGCTGGCCGGAATTCAGATCACGTCGCCAATCGCAGACAACTTTCAGCAGGCAATCGTCGCCGCAGATAGCCGGCTGCAGGTTCGTTCCATTGATCAAGATGGCAAGCTAGACCAGACGCTCGAGCAAACGCTGGCTACCGATACCGGATCGACAACCCGCGTCGCCTTTTCCAAAGCGGACACTAGCTATCAGATCGCCATGGCTCGCGACGGTGGTGAATTGACGGACCTGTTTGATTTGTCGCAAGTGAAATTGATGGGTCGTCAGGCGATCGATCCGGCACGATTCGTCGCGAACCAACAACTTGACGATCGCTGGACAGCGCCTTGGAACGCACTGACGAGGGCGCGCGTTACCGGTTGTTTCAAGGGGAACAGCCACGCGGGCAACTGCCGCTGGTTCCCGCATTGCATGGCATCGTGACCACCATTGGCGCCTTCCGCAACGAATTGCCTGATGCAGCGATACCAGGCGCCGTGATTGTCGGCACGGGTAGCCGAAACGACATTTATGTTTATGCCGCTGATCAGCGCGATCCTCCAAAGTTGCTTCGTCATTTTCGCGGCCATACTGGCGACGTGTTATCAACATCGGTCTCGCCCGATGGCAGGTACTTGGTTTCCGGTTCAACTGACACGACGATCTCGGTTTGGAACCTTGACGATCTATTTGTTGCAGGTCCGCTGGTCAATCGTTGGGGTGTGCAATTTGATCTCGATTCCGACCAAGTGATCGCAACCTCGGTCCGCGAGGACGGACCACTTCATTTTCGCGGAGTACGAATTGGCGATCGATTGATGTCGATCCGTTGGGCCGACCGTGACGGAAATCTGTTTACCGAGTCTGATCCGGCACAGATTGTTAGCCAGCTTGAATCTTTGCCGTTCGATACGCTCGTTCTGTTTCAATTTGCACGGCGAGGCCGGCCGCAACCAGGGTTTCAAAGCTTCGCTGCCTGGCGTCCGCTGGCCACGTTGATGATCGATCGCAACCGCGAATGGGCAGTTTGGACTCCCGCCGGATTCTACGACGCATCGTTCAACGGTCACCGTCGATTCGGTTGGCAGATCAATCGCGGCGTCAATGCTCTGCCAGATTTCTATCGCGCGGCACAATTTCGCAGATCTTTGGAGCGTCCCGCTGTGATGCGACGGCTGTTAAAAACGGGAAGCCTGCCCGCGGCGATGTGCGAATCGGTTGCCAAGATCGATGCGCCGCCGGGCGATACCGCGATTGTCAATCAGATCAAGACGAAGCCGACCATTCGCATCACTCAGCCGGCAGCCGGTTCGCTGATCGAAGGAGGTTCACTGATCGTTCGTGCGCAGATTGATGTGCCGGGTGGCGGAGCACTGGCCGCGCCAAAAGCGTTCGTCAATGGCATCCCGGCAACGACAACCGAAACGATCGATCAGCAACCGAACCAAACGATCATGGAATGGCAATTTCGATTGCCCCATCGCCGCGATCTGCTTGTCGAAGTGTTAGCAGCGACCGAAGCGGAGGCGGTAGGTCGGGCAACCATTTCGTTACAGCGCCGACTCCCGGATGTTCAACCTCGTCCGCCGCGATTGCACTTATTGGCGATTGGCGTGGGCGACTATCGCGACCCTCAAATTCAATCGTTGGATTTCGCCGGTCGGGCGACACAGGTGGTTGCCGAGACTTTCCAAAGGCAGTCTTCATCGATCTATCGAGTCTCGGCCGACAGGTTGGTAGATCGTGATGCGACTGGATCGCTATGGCGAGTCTACGCGGAAGCCGCGGCAGCAAGACTTTCGAAAGAAGTTGGCCCCGATGATTTGGTCGTGATGTACTTGTGTGGTCATGGATTGCGAGACCGCCGAACAAACCGCTGGTATTTTGTTACCGCGGACGCCAAGTACCGCGATCTGATGAATGACCAGTATCACGACTGTATGACCGAATCAGACTTGGCGGTGTTCTCGAAACTGCCCTGTACCAAATTGGCGATATTGGATTCCTGTCACAGTGGAGCCGTGCAAACATCCATGCGGACGGACGATCTAAAGAGCGCTCTACGTTTTCTGCAAGAGGATATAGTCATCACTTGGACGGCCAGCGAGGGTCATCAAGAAGCTGCCGAACAACGTGAAAATCGATTGGGTCGGTTTACCAAACACTTAACCGAAGCGCTGTCGGGAAAGGCGGATACGGTGTCTGGCAATGCCGACGGTATCGTCACGCTGCCGGAGGCTGTTGCCTATGTCTCGGCTCGGGTCAGCGAAGAATCGGAGAGCGAGGGACAGCCACAGCATCCGACTGCCGGCCCCCGCGAACTGATCGAGAAGATCGATTTGCCGCTCGCCAAGATGCCGGCAAACTAAGGCCGAAGGCATCGCGTTTCAAGATGTGAAACACCTATCGGAATCACAACGCTCGGGGCTAGGTAATCTGTGCGGGGTCCCTCGGCAAGATTGTAATGGTTGTGAGGTTTCGACCGATTGAATTGGAATACACCGTATGTTCCTATTTTTCGGCCGATCCTGTGAACGGGTGCCCTATGATAAATCCGCTCGTCAGTCTGTCTACGTTTGGCGCCCGAGCTGTCGCGTTTTTGCGCTGCTATATGCGTCCGCCGTTGTCGAGGGACAAGTCATCGACATCCCGACAGCAACGCTGGACGAAGATGTACGCGCCAGTCCAACCGACACAATTTCCCGATTCTTCATTTCCGTCGGTCCCACAACCGCCGCTGGCTGACCCGCAATCGGTCCCCGCCGCAGGACAACCGGTCGCCCCGCAACAATCATTCACTCAAGCACAGTCACCTCAGGATTTTGCACCTCAGCAACCAGTGCCTCAGCAACCGGTACCCCAGCAGACGGTACCACAGCAACCAGCGCCTCAGCCGACGGCGCCACTGCAGACTGCGCCGCAGCCGACCCCTGGACCGATCGAACAACTTCAGCAACCGATTCAGCAGCAACCTTTTACGCCGCCTAGCGCCAATCTGGCTTCGTCGCTTTCGCAAGGCCTGGGCGCGGCGCCAGGTTCGTTTGCGGCGTCGCCCACGATGATTGGCGATTTTTTTGGCGGCGGATTTTCCGGTCTCAGCGGATCACAAACGGTCACATATTCTGGCTATAGTCCTGGCACCATACTTTCAGGTGTTCCAGGCGGCGCGAATTCGACACTCGGTTTTGAATTTGGATCCGACCCGGCACCCAACGATCTATTCACAACTGGAATCGGTCAAAATCTGGCCGGCGGCGGTGGCGCCGATACATTTGCGATTCTTGAACCCGTTCCTCCAACGGACGCGCCGACCGCACCGGCACCAGGCTTCTTGTTTGACGGTGGAACGGCGGTCTACACCAACAATTTGGTTGACACGACCGCCCAACCCGGCATCTACACGAACGGAGAACAATGGTTCATTCAGTACAGTTACACCGCAACGATTGGCGGATCAGAAACACCGGGGCAGGCATTCATTCCAGTTCCGGCCCCAGGGGTATCAACACGGCGTGTAAAGATCTCCGAAAACTTTTGTCCCGATGTTCGAGATCGCTGCTTTGCCAACTATAGCTTTTTCAATGACGCTTTCGGTGGGTTGGGTGACGTCAGTCGCTACATCATTGGCTTCGAGAAGATTCTGCTTGATGAGCTCGTTTCGTTCGAAACCCGATTGCCAATGGCAGGAACCTATGCGAGCACTCAAGATATCGAAGGTCCTCAGGACCGCGACTTCGAACTTGGCAATGCTGTATTCCTATTGAAGGCCGTGCTGCTACGGGAAACAAACTGGTTGTGGACGGGAGGCTTGGGCGTCGGTGTTCCATTTGCCGACGATACACGCGTGCGATCCGGAAATCGCGATGTGGTTGTGATCGAGAATGGGACGACGCATATTTTGCCCTTCACCGCATTCATGTACCGACCGAATCGTGATTGGTCGTTTCAGAGTTACCTGCAAGTTGATGTTGCCACGGGTGGCGATTCGGTCAACGTCAATTTGCTGGGCGGGCCGCTCGACAAGATTGGGACCTTCACTGATTCGACTCTGTTGCACCTGGACATTGCCTTGACTTGTTCGTTGTACCGGGATCGATGTGCTCCGAAACTAAAAGAAGTCTTGTTGAACACTGAGATTCATTACACTGGAACGGTCGAAGATTCAGATCTTGTCTCCAACGACAATTTCACTTACACCAATTTGCAGAACAGTTTCAACATTCTGAACGCGACGACAGGGCTACACTTGGTGATGGCCAATGGGTTGGTTGTTTCGCCGGCCATGTCGGTACCGCTAAGAGACGGATTGGACGAGCAATTCGATTACGAAGCACTCGTTCAGATCAACTATTTTCGATAGCGTGCATCGTTCCAAGAAAATTTTGTTGAGTTGGGAGCTCGGTGGCGGTAGCGGCCACTTGGTTTGCTTAACGCGGCTGGCCACTGCTCTTGCTGACCGCGGTCATCGCCCGATATTGGCGCTTGGATCCGATTCACCGAGCGCATCCGGTTGTAGCCACAGCGTCCTGGCTACAGACGATTGAGGCACCTTCGTTATCCGCGATTCCGGTGACTCCTTCGTTCCGGGCTCGTTCGTTCGCCGACATTCTGGGAAGCGTGGGGTTTGCCGATTCGGTGCGACTGACAGAACGCGTCAGTCGTTGGCGAAAGATCATCAACACCGTTGCCGCGGATGTCGTGCTGCCCAATTTTAGTCCATTCGTTTGTTTTGCCGCCAAGGGATTGGTGCCAACCATCTCGGTGGGATCTGGATTCGCGACACCGCCCACCGACGTTGACTCGTTTCCCGTGCTCAATGAATTGGTTGCCCCGTCATACCGTGAAGTCGATCTTCTTCACACAGCAAACGAAGTCGCCGAACAATGCGATCTGGATCAGAAGGGTAAGACGCTCCTCGCTCTAACGGCTGCGGACGAAGCGTTGATTCATTCCTATCCGATGTTCGATCCCTATAACGGCACAGGCCACCGACCCACCTTCGGTCCAATCGACGATACCCCCCAGGTTCAAGGTCGCGCCTGGCCGAATCGTTTCTACGCCTACCTGGCCGGTGACGATGCTGGCACTCCCAGACTCATCGAAGCGTTAAAGCGCAGCGAGATTGGCGGCCAAGTCTATGTCTCCTCGGCGACCAAAGGTTCGGCCAACGATGTCAATCAGAACGGGTTGCAACGGTTGACGACGATTCCCAAGTTGACGGAGATATTGCCAACCGTTTCACTCGTCATTCATCACGCCGGTGTTGGCATGGCGCAAGCCTGCGCGTCCGCTGGGATTCCACAGCTGGTGATTCCACGGCACTTGGAGCAGGAACTGACAGCCGCCAGCATTCTGAAGAACAAGATGGGTGCATGTTTGATTCCTCCTTTCACGCCAGATGATGTTGTTCGCGGTATCAATCGGCTGATGGAGGTGGACGCCTATCGACGAAACTCGCAGCGTGTTGCGGACGAAATTGCAAATGCTGGTCCTTATCGATTCATCGATAAGGTTGTTGAACGGCGTCGAGAATTTATAGCGAGAAAACCGCAAGTCAGGTTCGGCGACGCTACTCGTCGCTTTCCACCTGAGTAGGGTTGAACGTTCGCAACATCTTCCTGCCCTTATAAAGATTGAAGACATCACCGGGCGTCAGCGGTCGCAAGCGGCCGGCAACAACTTGTTCAATGGTTTCCAGGCCGTCAGTCACGACGATGCAGGCGATTTCTTCACGCTCGGCCGAAAAAACTCCTGATTGTTCATCCAAAAAGAATCCCAGCAGTTCCGGCCTGATTGATTCATAGCCGAGCCGTTCCAGATGCTTTTGATAAGTCCCCATCACCCGTTTTTGGACGTCGTTGAACTGATCTTGGGCAACAACGAAAATCTCCGGATGTTCTGCGTGCCAGCCGGCATACATCGCGTAAATGTCATCGGTCGGCAGATTGGCCACATCGCTGCTCATCGCGAAAGTAACCGGGCCGGTGATACCAACATTGCTGTAGGTCTGCTGGCCAAAGTTGTATTCAAACCGCAACAGAAAAACATCAACAGGATCGTTGAAGCTGGGCCATAACATGCGCCGTGAATCGATCACTTCGATTGCAGTAGGCGGTACACCCATTTGTCCCGGTTGCGTCAGCCATAGGGCCAGTTCGGCTTCGGCGGTTGCTTCATCACTCCGATACTGCGGATCGACGCTATCGCCGTTACCGAGTTCATCCAAATAGTGAATCGCCCGCAACCGGGCGGCCGGATCGGCGGTCATGTCCAACAATCTCTTTTGGCCCAATTCGACACCCAGTCGCGCCAGTGCACCTGCCGCTTCGCACTGCACACGGCGATGCTTCAAATCGATCGTTTGATTTAGCTTACCAATCGACGATTCGTCACCGATCAGTCCAACAGTGTCACACAGCGAAACGGCCAGCGCGACCGCTTCGCCTAACATCTTGTGTACGGTCTCTACATCATCGCCAAAAGCATGAGGGTTCTCTTCGAAGCTGCCCAAACGACCACTCACCTCGCCCAACAAATGATTTAGCATTGGCAATCGATCAGCCGCCGGATGCGTCGCGACTCGGTCGGTCCGTACCAGATAGTTCGACAGATCCAGGAGTGGCGATGCAAGCGTGGCGTACTGCAAGCAGTCAAGCGCGGCGGGGAAAAACGCTTCGACCGGCCAATCATTGTGCTGCATCAGCGGGCTAAGGATCTGAGCGCCTTCGGTCCAGTCACGCGGACGATCCTCGTTTAGCAGACGAATCAGTTCGCCCAGTGATTCGTCGGTACGAATCATCGCCAACAATTGCAACAACAACGACCGATTCGGCGTCTGCGGTGGCAGTGCGGATTCGATCGTCGTCAGCCATACGGGTTGCAGTTGCTGAATCGATTGCTGACCCGATCGCAACAGGACGGTGTGGATTGCCCGCAATAGCGCGCCGACGATGGCAGGATCAGATTTGGCGACCTGCTCTGCGTGATCGGCTGTTTGCCGCGCCAATTCGGCGCCGTGATCGGCCGCCTGTTCGGTCAATTCTCGCAGCTTCCACCCGGCAGCCACAGGATCAGCCTGTTCGCCCAGCAGCGCGATCAATGATTCTTCAAACATGGGGAAACACTCAGTCAATCACAGACAGCATGGATTTCAGGCTGCCGTTATCGCATGAATAAGCAGGTTGCCCAAGACGCCCTGAATATTGGAAGTGATCGGCCAAGCCGCGCCCGAGTGCATGGCCTGCATTTGAAATCGACTCGATTAGAAACAAGGGATCCTTGCCGTCGCGGTGATCTGTGCGGGGCACCTGACGATGGCCTTATAAGGCAAAGGCACCTCCAAATCCCCTGAATCGGTCGCTTTCCGTCCTGCTCGGGAATTTTCAAACACACGATTTCATCAGCGAAATTGCCGTGTTTTCAATTGTTCTGAGGGTTTTCTGTGGATCGATACCGAATTCATGGCGGGTGCGTGCCGCCGTTTTCGGGAGGGGGGTAGAACCGCATGAAGTCTTGCGGACCCCGAACAACTCAAACCGACTCGGAAAGATCCTATGAAGATTTGCAGCGAAAGAATCCAATGCACAGCCAAACGCATTGCCACTCTGCTTGGATTCGCGTTGCTATTGACCGCGATCGCACCGGTTTCCGCGAAGGCTGACGAATTCGTGGGTGCCGTTTGGAGTTTTCAGTTGACGCCTCACAACCACAGCCTGACCCCGCTGAAAGGACGTTTTCGAATCTCTGACCGAGTCATGTTTCAACGCGAGAATCCGTACGACTGCGAGATGACCAGACTCGTCGGAAACAACTACCCCAGCAGAAATCAAACACAGTTTGAAGTCAGCGGCTTGCGCGTCTTCAGCCTGCAGGGGCGACTCGTCGGTCAGCGAAAGGGGGTCGGTAAAGCCACCTTTGTAAGCTATGGCGAGTGGGAGGGCAGTTTTGTCGATGGGCGGGGAAGAACCTACGATTTCAAATGCAGCCGTATTCTCGAGTGACGAGCGGCATCAAGAATCATGTGCCATGTGAGTTTCGCCGTGGACAATCTTGGTTGTCAACAATCTTGGTTGTCGGCGGCGTCAGATCCGTTTGGCGATTGTCCAGCCTTCTTCCTTAGCGACAACTAGCTTGTCGGACCCCTTTTCCGTAGCCTCTTTGCTCCCCTTTCATTCACCGACAGGCCGGTACTTGAGCTATCATTGCTGGCTTCAGTGATGTTCGTTATTCCAGAGACTACTCAGCGAACACCACCATTGTCACGGCGCACCAGAGCCTCCCCCGGAATACAAAGAATTGGTAATGATGCCCGAGAAGTGTCCTGATTCAAATTGGTTTTGCGAGACGTAATGGATTCGGAGCTGGAGCTGCAAGTTTACCGCCAGCGGTTGCTTTGCCACACGATGAACTTGAGCGGGACGCTGCTCGTCGGACGTCAGCGACCCGGCGAACCGAATCCGATTCATTGCGATGCCGCCGCTGGCCGCTTGATCGTTTCCGCCGCTGACGACAGTCGTGTTTCTCGTGAGCATTTATCACTGACGGTCTTACCCGAGCAAGGTCCAGAGTCTGATTCCACTTCCGCTCGAGTCCAGATCATCAATCTTAGCGGCAAGCGGTCGATCACCATAAATCGCCAGCATCGGTTGGGACCCGAGCAAAGATCCGAGGTGTTGACACCGGTCCTAATCACCTTCGCGGACATGGCCGTTCGCGTCGAAGCAACACCGGACGACGGGGTCGAGGAAGTCCACAGTCTCGAAATTCCCACGCGGGCACCGGGCCAGTTTAGTGACAACTTTGGTGAAACGATTCTGCAAGCCACAACTGGCCAAACCTATTCGCTCGAACAGTTCAAGCGTTGGTTGATCGAAATGATGGCGGTTCTACAGCGAGCCGCCGGGGCGGAAGACTATCTGGCCCAATCGGTGGATGCTGTTGACCGCATTGTCGGCCTTGATCACATTTCGGCCCTGCGATTAGAGCACGGCCAGTGGCGGATCGCAGCCTCGAAGTCCTCCTGCGGCAGCCAAGGAGACGCAGAGACTCGCACGCCAAGTCGTACGATCTTGCGGCAGGTCTTGGAGAAGCGAAGCACCGTATTTCACGTGCCGGTTGTCTTGCCTGACGCTGGCAGCCTACGGGATGTCAAAGCGCTGGTGGCCTCGCCGATTCTCGATGCTGCGGGTTCTGTTACCGGGGCCCTGTACGGGGCGCGGTTCAGTAGCGAGTCAGTGCAAGTTCCACAAATTTCTGAACTCGAAGCCACCATGGTCGAAGTCATTGCCTGCAGCGCAGCGGCGGGGATTGCTCGTGAGCTGCAGCAACAAAAGGCACTCCAAGTGCGCATTCAGTTCGAGCAGTTCTTTACACCACAGCTGGCTCGCGAACTGGAGGCCAATCCATCGTTGCTGGACAGTCAAGACGCCGACATCAGTGTCGTGTTCTGCGATATCGTGGGTTTCAGCGCAATCAGCCACCGGATTGGATCGACTTTGACCATGCAGTGGATCAACGACGTCATGGAACTCTTGTCCGCTGCCGTATTTGACAACGAAGGAGTCGTCGTCGATTACATTGGCGACGAAATGATGGCGATGTGGGGTGCTCCTAAGGCCTACGCAGACCACGCCGCCAAAGCTTGTTTCGCAGCCGAGCAGATGTTCCGCTCCAGGAAAGAGATCGACGCTCAATGGCTGGGACGCACCGGCCAGTCGATCGACTTTCGCATTGGGATTTGCTCGGGCAAGGCCAGCGTTGGCAACGCCGGCTCGAGGCGACGTCTCAAGTATGGGCCACTGGGTGACACCGTTAATCTGGCCAGTCGGCTTCAGAGTGCCGCAAAACAGTTGGATGTTAGACAACTCGTTGGTGCGGCGACGGCCGCAGCCGCGGGTCCAAGTTCATCGCAGGTGTATCGCCCACTTGGCACAGCCCGCTTCGTCAACATCAGCGAGCCCTTCGAAATGGGCGAACTGGGTTCCTCGGCTGCTGCCCTGAATTTGTAGAACTTGCTGAGCGATTCGTTTCTATTACGGACCGCTTGCGTACATCGAATTGGGACGCGGCCAGAAGCGAACTAGAAGCGACTGCAGATCGGTTTCCAGAGGACATTCCCACTCGCCTGCTGCTGTATCGGTTGTGGAAGAATAAGATCGACCCCGCGTGCATCTGGCCATTTCAAACGAAATGACGTCACCTGCAGGTCGGCTACGATCTGCGAAAACCGATCCATGCCCAAGAGACATGTCAACGGACGACTCCCGGTCAATGTGACGATTCACCGCTATCGGGCAAGCAATCGCAGGCGTGGGCTACAAATTTCTACGGCGATGGTTCCAGATCCGGTATGTTATGGCTTAGACGTTTTCTTTAGAACCACTCCTGCGACGTTCCATCATGTTGACCAGCAGCATTGAGTTGACGCCGGAAGCGAAGGCAATTGCTGAGCTGGACGCGATCTGCGACGAGTTCGAACGGGCGTTTCGATCCGGCGACGTTGTTGGCGATGTGGATGCATTGGGGAACCTCGAACCGTGGGTGGAACGAGTCGCACCTCAATGGCAGGCTTGGCTCCGTGAGGAACTTACCGCGTTGCGGGCAGACTTGCTATCGCTGCCAGCGAACCCAACGGACGAATCCGCCGCAGAGTATCCCGCTGACGTAAACGCCCAGTCGTGGCGTGCGATCAGCCGTTGCGAAGCCTTCGCGGACCTTCCCCACGAGATAAAAGTTGCACTGGCCAGGCGTGCCACGCCTGCCCTATTCGATGCCGGCAGCATCCTGTTGCGATCGGGCGAGCCAGCCAGCGGGCTGTATTTGATTACCGCCGGCCGAGTTCAGATCGCGCAAGGAAACGACAAACTGCGACGTGAAATCGACACCGATCAGGCGGGAGGCCTGCTCGGGGAAATGTCAATCCTTACCGGCTATCCCTGTTCGGCTGACGTGCGGGCGACAACACCGGTCGAAGCGATCGTGCTCTCCCCGGCGGCGCTCGACGAGGTGCGCGAGTTGTCGCCGGAACTCGACTTCGCGCTCAGCCGGTTGGTAAGTCAGCGTCTGGGTCATCACCGCCACGACGCGTTGTGCGGAAAGACGCTTGGTGGCTACCGGCTGCGACGGTGCATTGGTCGTGGTGCGATGGGCGTTGTGTACGAGGCCGACAATGAATCTGGTGAAGCTTGTGCCCTGAAAATGTTGCCGCACCGCTTCCTGTTCAACGCTGATGTGGTGTCGCGTTTCGACCAAGAAACCGCACTGTTGCAGCAACTTGAGCATCCCAATGTTGTTGCTTTTCGAGATCATTTCATCGCTTATCGCACGCGGTTCATTGTCTTGGACCTGTATGACGGCGCGGACCTGCAAACCGTCATCCGTCATCGCGGTGGCATCAGCGAGGCGACGGCGCGAGGTGTATTGGGACAGATTGCCTCGGGACTTCTGCATGCACACGCTCAGGGCATACTGCATCTCGATTTAAAGCCGGCGAATATCTTGGTCAACAAAGCGGGACGGATTGCGATCACCGATTTTGGGGTTTCCAGGCTGATCGAATCCGAGACCGAAGATCAAAGGTTGGTCGGCACCCCGCTGTACATGCCACCCGAGCAATTCCTGATGCAGGATATCGGACCACCATGTGACTGGTACGCATTCGGTTGCATCATGTACGAATTGCTGACCGGTCAGCGGCTGTTTCCAGAGGACAACCAAGCGGAATTGCTCGACGCAAAATTTCGTGTGCCGATTTCGGGATGGCCGCAAGTTGATGGCGCGAGTGATGAATTTCACGAACAGCTTCGTAACTCCCTTCAGCCGATGGGCCTGCACCGCAGCTTGGCTTTGGAGTCCATCGCGACCTGGGCCCGGCCTGTGCCGGAGCTTGCGTTGGACCCCGCAGGGCTGCCTTCCACAGTCGAAAGTTAAATCCATATGAGCGATACGGAATGGTCATCGGGCGAGTCGGTCACGGCTTGGATCGGAGATCTCAAAAACGGAGAATCCGCGGCTTCGCAAAAAATTTGGGAACGATACTTTTCCCAACTAGTTCGCGTTGCCGCTCGGCGACTTGGCTCGGCCCCGCGTCGAATTGCCGATGAGGAGGATGTCGCCGTCAGCGTATTTGAGAGCCTTTGTCGGGGCGCCGCGGCCGGACGCTTCAAGCAACTACAAGACCGCGACGATCTCTGGAAGCTGCTGACCGCCATCGCCAGAATGAAGGCGGTCGACCAGATTCGTCGGCAAACAGCACAGCGGCGAGGCGGCACCAACGTGCGGGGTGAATCGATCGTCGCCGGATCCGACGACGCTGGCGGCGGATTGGATCAGCTCGCTCATGGCCAACCAACTCCGGAATTCGTGGCGTTGATGGAGGAACAGCAACAGCAAATGTTTGCGATGCTGCCCGACCAATCGCTACGCGATGTTGCCAGTCTGCGTTTCGAGGGTTACTCGAACGAAGAAATTGCCAAAGCGACGGAAATATCACTTCGCTCGGTCGAGCGCAAACTGAAAGTGATCCGTCAGATCTGGACCTCGATGGCCGACGACAGGGACGCCGATTCCTGATCGATCCCAGCGCTTGTCGATGCGGTTTCAGGAGGGCTTGGCGGGTTCGGGACGTGGCGAGCAGGAACAAAAAAAGACGACCGGTGTTCGTACACCGGTCGTCCTTGTTTCATGATCAGTACTTTGGACTAGAGGCCGAAGAAGTTGCCGATCGACTTGAAACCACCTTCGATTTCTTGTCCGACGCTCGTTACACCTCTCTCAATTTCTCGCCCGACCGATGTGGCACCCCGTTCGATCTCACGTCCGGCGGTGTTGAAACCATTCTCAATTTCCCGCCCGGCGGTGTTGAAACCTTGTTCGATTTCTCGACCTGCGGTGTTCAGTCCTCGCTCGACTTCCGGGGCGGCTTGGTTGTAAAGTTGCGTTGACGCATTGGCAAAGTTCTCGACTCCGTTGCGAAGTTCGTTCGTGTCGATCACGACCTCGCCTTCCAACATGCCACCCGCTCCCAACGCCGCGCCCAGCTTGCCTTTCAGTCGCAGCTTGCCGTTCTTGTACGTTCCGTTGGCACCCGCTGTGGCACCGACGCCGTTCCATGCTTCGGCTGTCCCATTTCCGCCGACGCCGCTGAGATCGAATCCACCGGAGGCCGTGGCGCGATTTCCCACGAAGCCACCTGCATTGGCTTGAAGTCCTTGGTGGCCCAGCATGGCTTGGGCGTTGCCATAGGCACCTTGGCTCGCCCGTGCCGTGCCGTTGACTCCCGCGCTGTAACCAGCCAGGTTGGCACGGGCCATGCCGGCCGAGGTCACTTCTTGACCAGCAAATGCTGATGCTTGACCACCGAGCGTCGGATTCGGGCCAAAGTTCAAACCGCCCTGCGCCGCCGCGTTCGCGCCGATTCGACCTTCCACGTGACCTCCTGCCCGCCCGGCGAGAAAATTGCGACCGCCAAGTTGAACTGCATTGCTCTGCACGGTGCCGCCGATACGACCTCGGTACAGGTTCGCTTGAGCCTGCGCGCCATAGCCGAGTCTGTTCCGAGACGTTGTCGCCCTTGTTTCGTTGAATTGGGTCATTCGGTTCGTGCCCGTTTGACCCCAGTGATGGTTCTGTTGCGTGCCTTGCCGAAACACTCGGTGTTGCCTGGGCGAGCCCCAATTGTCTGCTTGGGATGTGCTGGCACATACGACCGAAAACGCGATGACAACGACGGCTGTGGAGGTGATTTTCTGCATGGGATTGGGTCCTGATATTCGGGGTGAAGTTGCTGATAACCTTCGCCCGCAAACCGCGCCGGCCACCCGCCACCGATGACGACATAATTTCAATTCTTTTGCCCAGAAATTTATTGGCCTTGTGGCTGGCGATTAGGTGACCATGCCAATCGTGTAACGATTGGCTTCCCTGACTTTGTTGGTCCACTGTTTTGCCGCGGAAGATTGAGTCAGGCCGTTGCTACCCCCAGAAAGTTCTCCGACAGAAAGTCGCCTTGGATACGCAAAAAAACCAGCGACAGGTATTCCTGTCGCTGGTTTCCAATTGCTCTGCTTGAAGGCCCCAACAGCCGACCCGATTGCTCGGCATCACTTGGGCTGATTGACGCCGGAATTCGTCGCCGCTGACGATTGACTCAGGAAACGGCTCGCAACGACAAAAACGCCCGCCAAGTTTCCACGTGGCGGGCGAGCGAAGTTGTATTCGGCTTAGGGGTGCCAGTGTCCGGTGCGATGAACACGGTAGTGTCCAGGAACATAGTCAAGGTGACCGTTATGCGGGACTAACTTCGGTCCGTGGTAGTCGAGGTGGGTCGTATTGTGGAAACGGGGCATAGAGGACTGGCCCCGGTAATGGACTTGGAAATTTCCGCTAGGTCTTGGCGGCCGCGGGTAGGATCGGTAGCCATGATTGTGGTTCTGATGACCGTTATTGATTCGATGGTTGGCGTGGTGGTTTTGATGCCCGCTGCTGAACCCAAATCCTCCGATCTGAACTGAAAAACCTTGTGCGGTGGCGTTCGAGGCGTCTGCCAGGGCCAGCAATGCAACAGCTAGCACGGGAACTCCCAGGAATTTGATGAGTGGTGACATTTCTTTTCTCTCTCTTTGTTCGGCGGTTGGGTCTGCCCGGCGTGCAAGCAGTGGTTGGTACTGCCCTTAGCCCGAAAAACGACAAAGGCACCCGCCACGAAAAAGAGAAGAATTCCAAATGGCTTCAGATAGACCGCCTATGAGTCTGCAGAATCGCCAAATCCGACCGACAAAACACGGCAAGCTGTCAACAGTTGACTTGCCGACCGCGGTCCACGGGTGGTCTTGGAAACCAACTCCGCGAATCTCAAATCGTATGGGGGGCGATGAAGCGTTCCAGAGAATGACAAGGAAAAGCCATGCCAGACGATGTGGCCGCCGCCCTTTCCCAATCCCCGGTTCGAAACTAGGCAGTCCGGCGTCGGGTTGAAATGGCGGCGTTCGAAATCCAATCAGAGACATCGTCAAGGGTTGGTCGTTGGTTGCTCCGCAAAATTCGCTGACCCGCTTTGCTGGCCGCGAATGCTTCCACCTGCTGATGTAGTGAGTCCGCATGTTGTGTCGACAGCACTTGACAATCGCGACAACCGGCACCGACCAATAGCTGAGCCTGGTAGCCACACAAGCCGGGAACGGTCGCGACCAATCTAGCTTGATCCTGCCAATCGACCAGAGTCTCGGTCTTGATCCACCGAGTCCGCAATTGATCCGCCATGGTTGCCGGTGAGGCATCCAGAAACTGAGTGACCGTCGTGATGCCGATGGCAGCAAATCGCTTTGCCGTCTTGGGGCCGATGGAAGGAGCGTCGACCAAATCGTCGGTCATCGCCAAACGGAACGGAGGCAATCGCATCGCCGGCGACTGGGTTGGAGTCTGCACTGGTGCTTGGATGGCTTTCGCGGTCGGCACGTCCGGTCGCGAAATTGGAATCGTGCGTGGTTGGTTGTCAACAGTCCGCGGCGCGTTCGCGTTCCCTTTCCTGCTGAACCACTTCGATTTCTTCCGGCAGGTTTGCGACCACCGAACCGGTGGAACGAAATTCAGCAAAGATCGCCTTGACTGCTTTCTGTTCGGATGCAGACTCGATCCGGCGCAGAATCCATGCGACCGGCATGCCAATCGTCGCCACGATCGAACTAACGGTCAAAGAAGCGGTGGGGATTTCGATGTTTGCTTCAATGGCAGCCCGTTCAACGATATGAGCCCATCCCGTCAGTGCGATTCCGAACAGACCAGCTAGGATGTCAATCGACTCATCATCAAATCCGTCCTGCGGTTTGGTCGTACCTTTGGTTAGGTTGTAACGCTGGATCAATTCATCGTAATGCCGATTGGATAGTTCGGCCCCTTTCGTCACCGCCTCGGCCAACCATCCGGCAGTGTGTGATGTTTCAAAGAACACCTTGTGACCGCCCGCTCGGTATCGCTTTAAGATTCGGTCGTACGATTTCGTCACGCTCCACTCCAGCGGTCGGTGTACAACCGATTCGATATCCGACTGCGCCGTGTGCAACGGCATCAACGGATCGGTGAAGTAGTGACTTAGTACACCCGCGTTGTACGCGGCTTCCGACCAATTCGAACGACGAATACTGTGCACAAGTTGCGCGTACCACTTTTCAGCCGTCGCGGCTGCCCCGCCCCAGTGATTGTCTTGCACGTGAATCACGTGATTGCGAAAGTCTCGAAACTCTTTGTCGGGTGCTTTGGCACCGACCAGATAGGGTTGGTAGTGCTTCAGCAGTTGGCCGCCCAGCCGCCGCCCACCATCGGTTTTGATCAACGGCAGCGCATCCAGAACAAAGTACTGGTGAGTGCTGCGGCAATGAGCGGCGCGCAGAATTGTGATCAGCCGATCCATCGGTTTGTCCGTTCCAGTACCCACGGTCCCAAGCTCCTGTACCAATTTTCCGTTCCATCATTCCGGTCAAGCCTGCATAACGCTGGGAGAATAGGAAATCTTGGCCGTAGGAGACTAGATCAGACCAGAATGCTGTAGTCCGGTCCTGGTCCGGTCACACTTTTGCTCTCAAAAGCTGGCGTTCGTCTGATCGATCGTACACAATGGCGCCACTTTCCATCCCGTCAACCATTTCAGGACTGTTCAACGATCAAGGCTCACCATGAAACAAGAATTGCACCGAGCGGTTTTACTAACACTAGTTGTGATTGGGTTGGCCATTGCACAAGGACGTGAAACTCTGGCGGACGTGCGTCTGCCCGGTTTCTTCAATGATCACATGGTGCTGCAGCAACAGATGAAGATCAAAGTCTGGGGCTGGGCCGACGCCGGCGAGTCGGTGACGGTATCGATCGGCGATCAATCGGCAACCACCCAGGCTGGCGACGACGGCAAGTGGAGTGTCGAATTGCCGGCCCGCGACGCCAGTAAGACAGCAACATCATTGACGGTCAAAGGAAACAATACGATCGAGATCAATGATGTATTGATCGGCGAAGTCTGGCTGTGCAGCGGCCAGTCCAACATGGAGTGGCCCGTCATGCGCAGCACCAATGCGAAAGAGGAAATCGCCGCGGGTGACTATCCGTTGATTCGTCACCTCAAGTTCCCACATCGAAAGTCGCTCACCGCCACAGCGGACCTCCCAGGCGAGTGGCGGGTCTGTTCGCCGGAAACGGTCGGTGGATTCAGCGGCGCCGCGTACTTCATGGCGCGTCGTTTGAACCAAGAGCTTGATGTGCCGATCGGGTTGATCAATTCGTCCTGGGGCGGCACCCGAGTCGAACCGTGGACACCGCCGGTTGGATTCGCGGAGGTCAAAGAGCTGGACAACATCCATCAGCAGATCGTTGACAAGACCGAATTCCAGAGTCATCAAGATCCCACGATGCTGTACAACGCGATGATTCATCCAATCGTCGGTTATCCGATCCGTGGTGCAATCTGGTATCAAGGTGAATCGAATCACGTCGAAGGGATGTTGTACTACCACAAAAAGCGGGCACTGATCAACGGTTGGCGAAAGTTGTGGGGACAAGGTGATTTCCCGTTCTACTTTGTCCAGATTGCACCGTTCCAATATGGCAAGGAAGATCCCACGATTTTGGCCCGCTTCTGGGAAGCCCAGGCAGCCGTCGAGCAACTACCCAACACGGCAATGGTAGTGATCAACGACATCGCGACGCTGCAAGATATCCACCCGCCCAACAAACAAGACGTCGGCAGCCGGTTGGCTGGACTGGCGCTGAAACATGACTATGGGCGCGACGAGATTGTCGCCCATAGTCCATCCATGGATTCGATGAAGATCGACGGCGATACGATCACGGTTCGCTTTCGCGACACCGGCGGTCAGCTGAAGACCAGAGACGGCGCGGCACCGAGTCACTTCGAAGTGCTCGGCAATGCCGGCGAGGGTTACAAACCGGCGACCGCAACGATCGAGGGCGACACCGTGATCTTGAAGTCTGACGAAGTGAAGTCGCCGGTTGCATTTCGGTTCGCTTGGCACAAGTTAGCCGAGCCGAATCTGACCGGTGCAACGGGATTGCCAGTCGGAGCATTCCGAGGCTGGCGAAGAACCGCAAGAGTAGCGGGTAGGGCTGGTTCCTACCTTGTCATTACCCACATCTGTTGGAGCATCGCGGCTCGCGGCTCGGTTTTTACCTCGTTTAGGGCAACGCCGTAGCCGATTTTCTTACAGCAAATTCCGGCGTTTGAACCGCCCGCTTGGAGGTCGTGCGGTTTTATTTACCCTCCTTTGGGGAGGGTCGGACGTTTGAACGGCCGGGGAGGGGCCGCGCCGAAAACCCCTCACCTCGCTTAGGCTCGACCCTCCTTAAAAAAGGAGGGTGATGAAAAGCCGGAAAGTCTCCTTCGGGGAGGGGTGGTTTGCAATGTTTCCGATTTGTGCAGATACCAACGCCCAAGGGAGAGTGAAATTACAGAATCCGCTATGGCGTTGCCATTAGGTTTGTAGCCATTAGCCGGTGGTGTTCGCCACGCTCGACTACCGGCGAGAGCATTTTGGAAAACACGTAGGCCAGGTGAAACCTGGCAAAACATCCTGCCAGGTTTCACCTGGCCTACGAACTCCGGGAAAAGTTCGTCAGCAAAGGCAAGGTTCCTACGGGCCGAACGTATTCCCCGACCGGCGGGAACCGGCCCTAGTTACTACGTTTGGAATAGCCAGGAGAACTTGCGTGGCTGATTCCCGGCAGGCTCTTTGCTCACGAACTCAACTACTCGGCCGACCATAGTTGCAAGTAAGGTGCAGTCTTGCGTCGTTAGCATCAGTCGCTCCTGGTCAACAATCTCGAGTAGACCTTGGTAACTACTTTGCGGCGTGCGTAAGGTTCCCAGCTCACGGCCGGTAGCCAGGCTCCAGAAACGAATCGTCCGATCCGCCGACCAGTGTAACCAACGTGCGATGGTCCGCGGTGAATCGACAATGCATGACACGACCGGTGTGCCCCCGAAAGGTCACTGATCCGTCGCAACTGATCGCCGAACTCGAAAACATCAATCGAATGATCTGCACGAGCAACCGCCAACAAGCGACCATCTGGCGAGAATCCGATTTTGATAGAACTCTTCGGAGCGCGATTCGGCACTCATCAGTACCGATAGCTGATCGCCGTCCAACTGCAACAATCTGCTCGAGGTGAGTACCAGGAATCGATCTTGTCCCGGGACAGCCAACAGTTGATCGTCTTGATCATTCGGCAAGCGGAATCACTTGTGGAACCGTTGCGAAAACCGGGCTTTGCCAGCCGGTTGAATTAGGTTGCATTCGATAGCGACAGAGATAACCGGAAAACAATGCCAGCAGGTGCTTATCGTCGTTTTGAAATGCCAGACCGACACAAGTTTTGCTGGACTTGTACTTGGGAAGCCGTTGAACGACTTGTCCGGAATCGACATCAACGATTGCCAAATCGTCGGGTGCCGCAGCCACCATCGTCCGTTCATCAGCGCTGACGGCAAAAAAGCCTTGGTCGTCAGGATCGATCTGTGCGATTTGCGTCATCACTTCCGTGCGCGTGTCGAACTTGGCCAATTCACCGTCGCTCGAACGAAGATAGACGATGCTGGGATCTTGTGGAGAACAGACAGCAACATCTGGGTAAAACAGCTCGGAAGTAGTCGATGCCAAACCAGCTTTCGGGCGCGGGATGCGCGGCGACGGCTTTTCAAGTCCCCACAGCGTTGTACTGCCATCTTCCGCGGTCACCATAATCTGCTTGACGTCACCCGTCCGCCTGGACGGTTGACCCGATTGCTCGCCGCAGTCAGCAGCCGAACGAATACACACGCTGGTGATTCCTTGATCGCCAACTCGAATCGTCCATGGCTCGGGCAACCGTTTCGATGACAGGTCGATTCCACGCGAGGTTCCAGACATAAACAATGCCCTGATCACACCCGGCCACCAACGTCTGGCCGTCGGCGGAGATCGCCACACAACGAATCCGCCCGGCAAGCGACTTGGTTTCGGCGATCAATTCACCCTCAGGCCAATGAACGACGGCAATCGCATGTTGCTTCCGTCGCTACCAACCGATTCGAATCCGCGGCAAAATCAAAGTTTTGCGGACTCGTAATTTCCGGCTCACAATCGACGTGCGACGTCAAGTCCGCGACATTCCATCCGCGCAGAAAGAACCCACCGAGTTCCTGCTGTTTGACCAACTCGACGAGGTATTTTCCATCGGGCGTGAACCGCAGCGATTCATTTCGAGAATTCGTTGTGCTTCGCTTGACCAACTTTCCGTCGGTGGCATGGACCAACACATCTTGGTAGCGACCGGCGGTGGCGACCAGCTTTCCATCCGGCGAAAACGCTGCCGATTCAACCGAGTACTCGTGGCCGGTCAGTCGTTGCAGGACGCGACCGTCATCCATCGCGCGAATCGCGACGCGATTGAGACCGAACTCGACATTCTCTCCGGTCACAAATGATTTGCCGTCGGGCGACACCGCGATCGCATCCAGCTTGCCCTTCAATTGGAACTCGATCGGTGCCTCGGGTTGATTGAGGTCAATAACCTTCACGACACCGTCGTGTCCGACCGAGATCACCTGCGATGTGCCGGGCACGAAGGCGGCGTCGGTAGCAGCCTGGTCATGACGCACCAGCAGAGTTGATTCGGGAGGCTCAATCAAATGACTCAGCGACAATTTACGCGTGCTGAAACGCGGAGTTTGCAGACCGAACGAGAGATCGTTTGGCAACCTGAACTCAAGGTTTCACTGGGTTGATCGGCAGCTGATGTTTGCCCGCATCTACTGCGGGTGAGATCTCTTTCATCCTGACGACCTGACTCCTGGCAACCTACCCTACCCCGGCGGCCATTTCAGCTTGCGTCCGCCGAGTATGTGAAAATGCAAGTGGGATACCGTTTGGCCTCCGTCTTCGCCGATGTTGGCGACGAGCCGCCAGCCGGAACCCAATTTCTCAGTCGCGGCAACTTTGGATGCGACCATCAGACAATGACCGACAATGGACTCATCCTCGTCCGATAGCTCGGCGAGTGACACAATTTCCTTGCGCGGGATCACCAAGAAATGGGTGGGTGCTTGTGGGTTGACATCCCGAAACGCCAAACAAACCTCATCTTCGTAGATGATGTCTGCCGGGATTTCGCCGTCGATGATTTTTTTGAAGATCGTTGACATGGCTAGCTCTGTGTCCAATACCGAAACGCGCGCATCGTCTGTCGTGCCGCTTCGTGGGAATCGGGATAGGGGAAAGCTTCGGCGCACAAGTATCCCTGGTAGTTGATCTGCCGGAGCGCTTCGATGATTCGTCCGTATTGCAGATGGCCCAGACCAACGGGGCGGCGATTGCTGTCGACAAAGTGAATGTGGCCGACCCATTTGCCGCCACGGATCAACGCGGTCGCGATGTCCGATTCCTCGATGTTCATGTGGAACAGATCGCATAGCAGACGTACGTTGTCGGTCGCCAGTGATTCCAGCAGGCGAACACCATCGGCGACCGTACAGCACTGCTTGGTTTCGTACCGGTTGAGCGGTTCGTAGATCAGTGGCACGTTGTACTTGGCCGCATGCGATCCGCCATCTTCCAATGCCTCGCTCAGATATCCCAGCGCTGTGTTGGGGTCGCCGGTATGTCCGCTTGGTCCTTGCATCGAACCGATGATGGCCGAAGCGCCAAGTTGACCGGCGCAATCGATGATGGTGCGAACGAAAGCTCGGGCCTGTTCCCGTCTTTCCGCGTCAGGATCAGCCAACTGTAACTTGTGCTTGACCCAGCCGGCACCGGTTCCCAAGGCAGCCAGCTTTAGCCCGGCCTTGTCCAGCATCTTTCCAAGTGCATCGATATCGATCACTTCGACACCGGACGCAAAGATTTCGACGGCGTCGTAGCCCAGTTCGCCGGCAAACGCGATCGATTTCTCCAAACCGTCCCACAGGACAAATGGTCCGCCTCGCGCTTCTTCGACCAAGCTAATCGTGATGCAAGATTTCATGTTCTGTGATTCGTACTTTGCTTCGATCGATAGATCGGGTAGTTGGTTTGTCGAGCGTCAATTTTGAAGTTGCGATTTTTGGCCGGCAAGGTCGGGCTCTCAGGCCCGGAGAGAGCCCCTCCCCGGCCGCTGCCGCGTCCGACCCTCCCACTGCGGCTGCGCGGGAGGGTGAATGAAAAACGCAACTTCAAAAAGCGTCAAGGAGCCCCCAGCGGTGATCTAAGATAGCTGGGGGCGTGATGTTCGTTAGACTCACATCTCGACCCCAGCCGCCCATTTGGATCGCTCTATTGTTTGTCACTGTTTTCGGGTCTGCCTTCGGCATAAACCCAGTTGTGAATCGGTTTCAGAATTTCTTTGACCTCGGCGACCAACTGCTCGTCGATCGGTTCTTCCAACCAGTCGCACCACTGCGACACGCGTTCGGGACTTGCCGATCCGGTCACACAGCTGGCGAAGTCCTTGGTTGGCGACCGAGTACTGCAGCGCTAGTTTGGCGATGTCGGTACCCCGTTCGCTACAGTAGGCTGCGGCTTTGGCGGCAACCTCGCGAACTTGCGGCGTCGCTTTGTGCCACTCGGGCAATGGTGCACTGGTCAGCAATCGAGCCGAAAAAGGAGCCGCGTTGATCAGGCCAACGTCGTTTGCTTTGCACGGCTCGACCAAGGAAAGAGCCATGTCGTTCTGTAGTGTGTAGTGGTTGTAGGTCAGCACAACATCAAGGTCGGCCCGTTCGAGCATCTCGTGAAAGATCTTCATCGGATAGCCGCTGACGCCGATGAAACGGACTTTGCCCTTTTCAACCTCTTCGCACAGCGCGGGTATCGTTTCGCTGACGATTTGATCAAGTTCGACAAACTCGATGTCATGACAGAACACGATATCAAGGTGCTCCAAACGCATGCGTTCCAATGAGATATCGATACTTTCGTGAACGCGGCGGGCGCTGAAGTCAAAATGTTGCGGTGCGTAACGCCCTAGTTTGGTGCTGAGCGTGTAGGAGTCACGAGGGATTTCGGGCAGCACACGGCCCAGCATCACTTCACTCATGCCGCGTCCATAGTAGGCAGCGGTATCGATGTAGTTCATCCCGCGGTCGAGTGCGACATGAACGCAACGCAGGGCTTCGGGAACGTCGATCGGGCGAAACTCGGCACCGATCGACGAGGCACCAAAGGAGAGCACCGAAAGGTCAAGCCCGGTGCTGGCAAGTGGACGAGTTTCCATTGGCGAATTGTCGATATGTGCAGAAACCTGGGCGCTCAAGTGAATGGAGCCGCCAAGCTTAGCAGAATCCGCTGGAGTTTGGCACGAGTCGTTTGACTCGTCTTCGATCAGGCGAGCAGCCGAGCCGTCAAGAAGTAAATCGGTTCCTTGATCCGTAAGATCGCGACAAACTAATGAGCAAACGGATTGCCCTGTTCGTCGCCAATGAAGGTGGCATGGTTGACTTCAATGGTTTCGGGCAACGGTGCTGGATTGACGCATTGGTCGATCATTTCTTTGCCGCCATAGAAGTAGAAGGCGGCACCACCGGCCAACAACAGGACAATAAACAGGAACGATTTCATCTTAGGTCTCTTTGTTCGAATGTGTTTCGCCCGCCGTTGCCGACTGCGACTGACGTCAACGATCGCATCCCTGGTGGCCGATGCTGGTGTGTACGGACCAGGTTCGCTGCCCAAACGTAGGTCATCGCTACGGCACATGCGGCCGTTTGCAACCTCGTGACCTGAGACAAGTCGGATCACGCCCGTCTTACAACCGGAATGATCCTCCCAACCTGGACCGCCACCGGTGTGCAACATGTTTCAATGATGTACCCCAATCGGTGCGCTTGTTGTTTTTGCGACTCTCCCCACGTTGGCTGATGCCAACAGCGACGCCGATGCCATCGTCGCTCAGTCCCGGGGTCCAAGCAGGCTTCATCGTCCATCTTGGTTCCTGGCGGCGTCGCGATGGTGCGATCCGCTGACGGCTGGCAGAATCGATCCGATCAGTGGCCGATCGAATCAGCTTGCCCGACGGAATCGGGCTTCCGGGATCGGAGCTGCATGCGGAAGTGCCGCAGTTATTGCGATTTAGCGTTTTACAAGTTCAATCGAATCGTCCCGATGAGTCGTTTCTCCAGAGACTGTTTTCGGGTTATGATGAAGGGTCCAGTTGTGGTTCCCGTTTTCGGACGTGGCCGTGCATTGGAGGTTATTCCGGCAGCGGATTTGACTGGTTCACTGATCGAGGATTTGACCCTCTACCTCAGCGGCCCATGCTCTTGTCAAGTAAAAGAACGCAATCCAGGCTTTGACCTATTGATGGCGACGGACTGGGAACGAGAGTGATTCGGCGACCAACAGCCTCCACCCGATGCGCCACTGCATAGGGAACGCCAACAGGGCAACCAACCTTCCAATCTATTGAAAATTCCACACGGAAAAGCGAGCAATCCATGAATCGCGTTGTCGTCGTATTGATCGGTTCGGTGCTAGGCCTGGCTGCAATGTTCGCCTTACTTGCCCGCAGCAATGTGCCGGACACGTCCGCCAACGCTGTATCCGGCGATCCGATCACACTGTTTTGCGCTGCCAGCAATCGCTCTGTCATGGAACCAATTTTGGATGATTATCGAAAAGAGTTTGGCGCGAAGTTGTTGTCCAATACGGTGCTTCCCAAACACTGTTGACCCAGCTGGAAGTCACCGACGCAGCCGATCTGTTTTTGCCAGCAGATGACAGTTACCTGACGATGGCAGTAGACAAGGACATCGTTTCAGAAGTCTTGCCCATTGCTCAGATGGGTCTGGTCGTTGCCGTCGCCAAGGGGAATCCCAAGAACATTCAGTCGATTGATGACCTGATCCGCGACGATGTTCGTTGGTCCAGGCGAATCCTGATGCGGCAGCTGTCGGACAGCTGACCAGACAAACGCTGACCGAATCGGGTCATTGGGAACGATTGGACAAGGCGACTGCCGCCTATCGCGGGACTGTCACCGAAGCGGCAAATGATGTCGTGGTTGGTGCTGCCGACGCCGCAATCGTTTACGACGCCGTTTTGTATCCCTATGAAGAGCTCGAGTCAGTACGAATTCCCGAGCTGAATAAGGGGCGATCAAATGTTTCTGTTGGCGTCGCAAAGAACACGTCTCAATCGCAGCAGGCGTTTCATTTTGCCAGATACATTACGCGCGGGATCGCGGCTTGAAACAATATGCCGAACAAGGTTTCCAGATTTCGGGAGGGGATTTGTGGGCGGAGCGGCCGGAATTGAAACTATTTGCCGGGTCGATGTTGCGTCCGGCAATCGAACGGACGATCGAAACATTTCAGCAGCGCGAAGGCGTTCAAGTTTCAACTGTCTACAATGGCTGTGGGATTTTGGTGGCGCAGATGAAAGCCGGGCAAGTTCCGGATGCCTACTTTGCCTGTGACACCGAGTTCATGAAACAAGTGCCCGATTTGTTTCCCGAACCTGTGGATGTTTCGCAAAACGAATTGGTGATCCTGGTACAGAAAGGAAACCCGCAGAACATCGGATCGCTGCGTGATTTGACCAAACCGGGATTGCGAGTCGGCATTGGGCACGAGAAACAATGCGCGATGGGTTGGCTGACTCAGAACACTTTTCGCGAAGGTGGCGTGCAGACAGGAAGTGATGGAGAATGTCACGGTACAAACACCGACCGGCGATATGTTGGTCAACCAAATGCGGACAGGTTCGTTGGACGCGGCAGTGGTGTACTTGAGCAACGCGGCTGGATCGGGCGAGTTGCTGGACGCGGTACGAATCGACGGATTGCCTTGCAGCATTGCGACACAGCCCTACGCGGTCAAACCAGATTCACCCAACGCGGCAACTGCGGCGCGACTGTTTCGGCAGATCTGTTCGGCACAATCGCAAGCCGATTTTGCAGCCGAAGGATTTCGTTGGAAAGTACTTTCCGAGGAAGAGACCGGATTGAGTGGGAAGAATGACTGACGAGAATTCGCCGGGAGAATCTCGTCCGCTCCTTGCTCGCCGGCGATCGGATGTGCCGTTCTTTTTGGTCATGAGCGGGATTTCGTCCTGTTTCATTCTGTTGATCGTATTGCTGTTGGCAGCTGACTTGCTGTTTACATCGACGTCCGAATTCATTGAAACGGTAACGAAGCCCGAAATTCGCGCGGCGTTTCGATTGACGCTATTTTCCTGTACCGCGGCGGCGATTCTTTCGATTTGGGTTGCCACACCGCTTGGATACTTGCTGTCCCGATACAGCTTTCCGGGCGCTGGATCATCGACACGATTGTTGACATTCCGATCGTATTGCCGCCATTGGTGTTGGGATTGAGCCTGTTGATTCTGTTTCATTTGCAGTTTGGAAGCTGGCAACTTGAGCAGTGGCTGCGAGACGATGTTGGCTTTCCGGTGACTTATCAATGGCCTGCCGTCGTGTTGGCCCAGTTCAGTGTTGCCTGTGCTTTCGCGGTACGGACGATGCGAGTCACCTTTGATCAAATTGACCCGCGGCCGAAGATGTTGCCAGGACGCTAGGTTGCACGCGAGGTCAAGCCTTTATGAAAGTTGCGTTGCCACAAGTCTTGGCGGGGAATGATTGCCGCGACAACGATCGCCTGGGCGCGGGCGTTGGGCGAATTTGGTCCGATCCTGGTCTTTGCCGGATCGACTCGGATGCGCACCGAGGTGCTTTCAACATCGGTGTTCTTGGAGCTGAGTATTGGTGAGCTGGGTGCTGCGGTGTCCGTTTCGCTATTGATGGTCGCGATGGCCGTCGTTGTGCTGGTGTTGTTGCGAATACTTGGCACCGGTCTGACGTCATGATCGAACTAGCAAGACGTCGCGATTCGGGCTGGTGATTTTCATTTGAGCGATGTCACGTTCCGCGTTGATGCGGGCCAGTACGCGGTCTTGATGGGACGCACCGGTCGTGGCAAAACAACCATCTTGGAATCGATTTGCGGTTTGCGGAAAGTCACCGCCGGGACAATTGCGGTGCAAGGCACGGACGTGACCGATTGGTCGCCCGCCGACCGAGAAATCGGTTACGTGCCACAAGACCTGGCCTTATTCCCGACGATGTCTGTTGCCGATCATCTGCGCTTTGCTCTGCACATTCGTAAAGCTTCGAAAGCACAGATCGCATCTCGCACCAGCGAACTGGCCGAGATGCTGGGGATCACTCATTTGTTGGATCGCAAGATCGACAAGCTTAGCGGCGGCGAATCGCAACGCGTCGCGCTCGGCCGAGCGATCTCGTTTCGGCCCGCGGTCCTGCTACTGGATGAACCGCTCAGCGCGCTGGACGAATCGACTCGTAATGAAATGCAAACCCTCTTGCAAACGATTCAAGCCACGACTGGGGTTACGACGCTGCACGTGACGCACAGTGAGAGCGAGGCCTCCGCGTTAGCCGATTGCCGGTTTGAGATGATCGACGGAAAAATCGTAGCTATGCATTGCTAGGATTCTTCACAAGGTCATCGTCTCCATCAAAGTCCAATTCGTTAGTACTTTCCGCTGCGCTCACTCGGCGCTTCGCTTCGCCCAACAGATGGATCCCTTCACGGAAGCAACAGAAAGCAACGATGAACGTCATGGTGATCGCTAGAACCAGTAGCAAGCCCTGCAAGAAAATGAATGCGATACCGTTGCACGCCAAGGCGCCGACGGCACATCCGAAGCTCACCATTGCCTGAATCTGTGTGTCACGAGACTGGACGCGAGCACTTCGACTGATCGCGCTTTGCGCGGAAGAGTTTGCCAAATCTCGCATCGCTGACAAATTTTCAGCCCGCTCTGGTGCCTGAGATCGTGGCACCATCGGAGCGTCGTTGTCTACTGGGCTCGTCGCGGTGACCGATGTATCTTCGGGCTCAGCGGCTACAGTAGTCGGCTTCGAGTTCAAGCTGGACTGCGACGTTGAAACCGAAAGAGTCTCCGGCATCGGTGTCTCGACGCACTGGGAATCGTCGCCCTGAACTCTCTGCAGCAGTCGATTCATGTAGGCTTCGATCGAGTCATCATCGACGCCATCATCGGCATTCATCAGGGCCGTCGCGTCGTCTGGCGATTCCACTGTTGCTTCGGTAGGTTCAGCTTCCTGTTCCTGCGCTGCGATCGGTTGCTCGGTTTCAAAAAATTCATGCGATCGGTCGTTGACATCGTCCCATTGCGAATCGTTGACACTGGATTCAGATTGCCCGATGTCGTCATCGTCTTGCAAATCTTCGGGCTGTTCGTCGGATGTCCATTCGGATCCCACCGAATCGTCGGACATCACGAATGTTCCTTCGTGTGTCGTGCCCGATTCTTCGACGCAAACTTCGGAGTCATCGAGCTCAACGGATTCAGGACCCGCTTCGTTTTTCAGGTCCTCGATCAACGCATCGGCCAGTGATCCACTGACGACTGAGTTAACGACATCAGGTTCGTCCCCGGTCGAATCCGAGGCAGACTCCGAATCAGGCGTCTCGTCATCGACGATGGGACTGTCTGCGGCGTCAAAAGGTTCAGTCCTTCCCCAGACGCTATCGACGGTCATTGGATCGGATGCGATATCTTCGTCAACGACTGCCTCGTCATTGAACTGGATCTCGTCGCTGCCATCGCCCCATGTTGACTCATCTGATTCTTGCGGTGCCGACCATTCGTTCGTGATCGCGATGCCGTCGTCAGAGCTTTCATCGTACCAAGCAGAAGTCCCGGCGGGTTCGGTCGGTTCGGTTTGCCATGGACCAACCTGATCCACGACGACGGAGTCTTCGTCCGATCGATGTTCCGATGGAGCGTCTTCGAAGGTGGACGGATCGACTTTGGATGGATCGGTATTGCACGGATTGGCATTGGACGGCTCCGAATCAGTCGGGGAGTTCCAAACTGAATCGGCCTGCGGCTCTTCAGGACCAAATCCTAATTCAGGTTCGCTTTCTGACGATGGGTTGGTCGATTCCGCTGAAGATTGATAGGTTGGCCAGGCATCGTCATCGTCCTCGAAACTTTCGACACGGTCCTCTGGTTCGCCACCAAGGACGGCGACATCTTCTGCGATCAAATCATTTGGAATTTCACGCTCAGCAATGACGCTGTCAGCCATGGTATTTGCTGCGAAGGGTTGTTCGGCTGCGACGTCCTCGGCTGCGTTGTCTCCAACTGCGTTGTCATCGAAGTTGATTGATTCAGATTCAGTCGCTTCCCCGTCGTTGGTCGGCTGATCTTGTTCGGGCACGGCTGTCGGGTAGCTCGGCTCGGCCTCCGACGTGGGAGCTGGATCAAACGTGGACGCTGGATCGTCTGGGGTCTCGGCGCCGACGAAATCGTCTATTGCAGTCAAACCCAATGCTCTGGATGCGATGTCGGCATCTGACGATTCGACATGGTTCAGGCGTTCCAACATTTCATCATACTGGCGTTTGATTTCCGTCAACTGATCGTTGGCTGCCTCCAGTTCTTCACGCAGATTTTGAAACGCCTCTGCGGTTGGTCGTGCATCTCGCTCGACTCTTGCTTCGTCACGTTCTTGCTGTACGTCGCTAAGACGGCTGTTCAGACTTTCATTGGCCACCCGCACTTCGGAAAGTTGATCGGTAGCTGCGGCCAGATCGTTCGACAAGCGATCAACTTCGGCGCGCAATTGCTCCGCTTCGATAGCCCATTGATCGCGGTTTTCGTCACCCCGTTGCTGGCTTTCTGATACCAACGCCTCAAGCTGGACCACTTTTTCACAGGACTGTTCATAGTTGGCTCGCAACTGCGATGATTCCTCACTCGCATCGGCAACCGATTGTTGAAGTTCGGCGATCTGTTGTTGCAATTGATCCGCAGCAATCTTGCTCGCTTCCAATTCGGCTTGCAATTGCTGTTCATCAGCGCCCTGGTTCGCGCGGAGCTGTTCGATTTCGAGTTCCAACTCAGCAACGCGTTTTTCGGCGACTTCGCGTTGTTGCTCGCTTTCGGCGACGGCTTTGCTGCGCATCCGATTTCGCGATTTCCAGCTCTTCGCGGACGCGTTGGAGCTCTTCTGACTGTTGGTTCTCTTTGGCCTCGATTTGGTGCTGACCCTTTGACAGGTCTTCAATTTGTGCGTTCAACGTGTCAAATTGCTCGCGCATTCGGGCCACAGCTTGACTAGCCGCTTCGGCTTGTAGCTTCGATTGATCCAGTTGCGAAGTCGCTTCGGCCAGCCGCCGACGGTATTCAAATTCCTGCTCGCGAAATTCGTTTTCGCAGGCGGTGCATCTCACCCTGGTGTTGCTGCGATTCTTCACGTAGACGCATCACCTCCTGCTGTCGCTGGGCGATATCGTCGTATAGTTGAAACGTTTCGACCTCTTGGGATTGAACCCTGGCCTCTCGGCGATGCAGATTGTCCGATCGTGACCATAGCTCCGATTCTCGACTGCGCAGTTCAGCTTCGCGTTCATCAATTCGACTTTCACGGCGATCGCAATCCTCTTGGCGTTGACGCCACTGATCAACTTCGCGTCGCAAACGCTCTCGCCAGATCACTTCGTCGGTGGGCGGTAGCCCGCGCTGTTGTGCCAGCGGGTGATCCTCCGATGGTGGATGAAAAGGCACGGGGTGGCGTCGAGGGTTTGGTGGCGTTGGGTCGTGCCGAGCAACTCGAATTCATAGATGCCCAAACGCAATACGTCGCCGTCACCAGTGAAGCTTCGCTGGTGCTGTTTCCGTTGACTTCGACCGGCACCGAATAGGTGCGGATCATCACGCGAGATTGTTCGCGGATCAGCACCGCGTGCATCGGGCGTAGCGACGGATCGTTCAAGCGAATCGTGCAACCGTCGGCATTGCCGAAGGTATAGCGGTTACCCGTCAGTCGCAAACGCCGTCGCGATTCACCTGACCGTGAAACGCGAAATTCGATTGCGTCAGTTTCTGCAGGTTCACCGACGATCGATGAAGGTGGCTGAGGCGTTGTGGGGCTGGTTGGGAAAACCCGCGCATGCAATCGGCGGAAACTGCCGATCGGCAATTGCTTCAGAAGTGCTAAACGACGATCCACCTGTGATATCCGTATTCACCGTCACTTTCCCTTTCCTATCGAAAGATCTCGTCCCTCGAACGGACGCTCCGACGGAGCACCGTTCTGCGACGCGCGCAACCATCTTGGTTGCGGGACTAGTAAGCCCTTTCTGTTTTCGGACGTTGCGGGTCATCCGGTTAGAGAAACTGTCCGGACCGGGAAGGTTTTAGATTGAGCAGCCGGAATCGGGAGAACCAAACACACCCAGTCGGGGGGGTTGGCGACCGGTTTCAACGAAATGTCCTGTTCGATCGCCGCCAAGAATCGCTGCATTGCCAGGGCCGGGAAATCCCCTACAACCCCTTATTACGGCATCTAAGGGTGTGAAAATTGTCGCAATCCCGATTTGGGAGGGCAGAATCGAGCGTGGTTGTTTCTATGATTGGGCCGTCGAATCACAGCGTCGAGCAAACCAGCCACGTTGCTGCTGCGTATCACGGAGGTGCCGCTAATCGATTTCGGAAATTCTTATCAAGATTGAGGTGATGGCGATGTCCCGTAAAGATGCAATCAACCAACTGCGAGAGCAGCTCCTACGCAGACGCGATGCGCTCCATCGTGCCCTTGAGGGTGACCTGAGCCTACTTCGAGAGCTGCATCAAGAGAAAACGGGTGACGTCATGGATGCGGCCGCCGATGCTGTGCAAGACGAATTGAATAGCCAGTTGATCGAAGCCGAAAGTCGCGAACTGGGAGCCATCAATTCTGCGATCTCCCGGATCAACCAGGGTTGCTACGGCGATTGCGAGACCTGCGGAAAGGCGATTCCATTGACCCGTCTGCGCGCCATTCCCTACGCGAACGATTGTATCGGTTGCCGCAGGAAAGCCGAATCGCGTGCTTCGGGCGGTGGTGCCGTGATGTGGAATCGTGTCTTTGATAATGCCGAAGCGGACCCGGTATAAACCCGAGGTCCCCTACGTTCATGCAAACGGCCGGTCGAATGTCCGGCCGTTTTTTGATGCGCCGCCCGTATCAATTCTTTCGGATACCGGGCTGAGGGATGCCAGCGATCGACGGTAGAAAGCTAGCCTGCCAATGTGGTCGATGCCTAAGATTGCACCTCCTCCCATTCGGTCTTTCAATCACACCCCCGCTGCGCCATGGCCTTCGCTCTCTCCCAAAACTGCTTTACAACACGAAAACAAAAAATTACCTGCCTGGCATTGGCGCTGATCACAGTGCCGACATTAGGTCAAGGTGATGCTGTACTTGCACAAGACGTTTCGACCGTCATTGATGCCGTACAGTTGAGCCCCAGCACTTCCGCCGAGATTCAAGAGACCGAGGCCAGTTCTAGAACGGAAACGGGCGTCAGAACCGAAGCGCAGCGTTCATTCCTATCGACCCTCTCTCGAGCCCGTCGATAGTCGGCCACCGACGTTGGATCTGCAACGCGAGCGATTGTTCAATGAACTGGCGGAAGAGTTCAATACGTTTGATCGGTTGGCTAACCTGGTGCGCCGTGTGTCCCATCTGGTCAAGCCGAGCGTGATTCACATCGAGGCACATAAGACAGAAGTGGAAGCAGGATCACGACAGTCGTACGATGAAGCTGGCAGCGGATTCGTAGTCGATTTGAATGATGGAGGCCGCTGGGTTCTAACCAATCGGCATGTGATCCATGGTTCCGGTCTGAACGAAATCTTGTTGCGAACCAGCGACGGACGCGAATTCCATCCAACCCAAGTGATCTCCGACGCCAGCACTGACGTCGCGGTCATGAAAGTGAATGTCAGCAACCTGCCCCCATCCCGCATGGGTGACAGCGATATCAGTCAACATCGGTGATTTCGTGGTTGCGATTGGCAGCCCCTTTGGACTGAGCCACAGCGTGACTTTCGGGATCTTGAGCGCCAAAGGTCGCCGCGATCTCTCCTTGGGCGAACAGAAAATTGACATGCAAGATTTCTTTCAGACCGACGCGGCGATCAATCCCGGCAATAGTGGCGGCCCGTTGGTGAACCTCCGTGGCGAAGTGGTCGCCATGAACACCGCGATCGCGAGCAGCAGCGGTGGTAGCGAGGGAATTGGCTTTGCAATTCCAATCAACATGGCAATGCAAGTCGCCACGCAGTTGGTCCAATATGGAAAACTTCGTCGCGGCTATCTTGGCGTGACACTCGATCCAGATTTCACTGCCAGCAAGCGATCGACCTATCGGTTTGCCTTCGGCGGCGGTGCATTGGTCAAGAATGTCCGGGCCGGTTCACCGGCCGAGTCGGCCAACATGCAGAGCGGCGACATCATCGTGCAATTCAATGGTCAGCCAGTAGATAATGACGATCACCTGGTTGCCCAGGTCGGTTTGACCCCCACCGGGAAATCGGTCCCGATGATCATCTACCGGGAGGGTAAACGATACCGCACGGAAGTGACGTTGACCAATCTGCCATAAGAATCCCTGCCAGAGGAATCCGAAACGGAGTCGAATCGGCAATTCTATTCGTTCGTTGGAAGTGGCCACGCCACCAAGCGTCAAGTCTGAACAGCAAGCTTCATGCTGGCAAGCCTTGCGCCATCGTTGAATTCTCCAATTGCGCAACAGCTTACCGAAGCATCGCTCGTTGGAAACTGTAACGCCGCCAAATCAAAAAGTTTGGCCATCAAGCAGCGCTGGCAATCCTAAGCGGAACATGTGACTGGACAACTGACTACAATTCCGATTCACCTCCGTCTGAGTCGCAATGCGTAGGATAAATGCGTTCTCCAAATGATTCATTTGCATTCTGCAACGCCCTGTTGCGCTGCTCTGCAGTTCTAGCGCTATTGGCGTGTGGCTGTGATGTCGCCCAGCAGCCCTCTTATCGAGGACCGACAACAGAGACGACGTTCACCGCGAATGTGATCGAGGTCGCGGAAGATGACAATGCGCTTAAAACGTTCATTGTTTTTGGCAAGTTGAAGGCCGCGCGACAGAGTCAGCTAGGATTCGGGCGTGGAGGCAGCGTCAAGACCGTGCTCAAGCGACTCGGCGATCGTTTGAATGTAGGCGACAAGCTGGCGGAATTGGACAATGCTCAACTGGAAAACCAAAAGCAAGCAACTGAGCAGACTTTAAGTCGAATCAAGAATGATTTACAAGCGTCGCGAGGTACGACGTCATCATCCTTGGAACAGCAGACCCAACAGCTTGAAAAACAACTCGAAGAGCTGGAACTGGAACTAGCCAAAGGGGTCATTGTTGCCCCCTACGCCAGCGTGATTGTTCAGAGCAACGTCGAAGTCGGATCGCTGGTGTCACCGGCCACCCCGGCTTTTCAAGTCATTGAAGACGCGCCGCCATTGGTCGAAGCGAGTTTACCGAGGTCGGCGGCAGCGTTGGTCGATGTGGATCAATCCGTTTACGTCAATGTCGGCAACCAAGACGTAATTGCAACACTGAAGGCTAAGTCGCCACTACAGGATGCAACGGCCAGTCAGCGAATACTGCTTGAATTCAGCGAAGCTTTGCCGACAAACTCTTGGGCTTATGGTCAGGTCGTCGAGATACGAGTCCTGATACGTACGAATGTTTCGGGGTTCTGGTTACCGTTGTCAGCGCTACAGCGCGAGGCAAACGGACTTTGGTCGGTGCTGATCGTTGTTGCTAACGAAGATTCCCAAGACCCAGAGTTCCGAATCGACCGGCGAATACTTGAAATCGTGCAGTTGGAGGACGAATCAGCGCTGGTTCGCGGGTCGCTCAGCGACGGGGATCTTGTCGTCGTCAATGGTACCCACCGAATCGTACCAGGCCAACAGGTGGATCCTGTGGATGTTTCCGGCGAGTTTAAGCCGCCATTCCAATCGGAAACCGCAGAATGATCGCCGAGTTCCTGTTCAGGAATCCCCGCTTACTGCTCCTTACAATCATCGTGATTGTTGCCGCCGGATCTTCGTCTCTGTTCGTCATGCCGCGGCTTGAGGATCCGGTCCTTAGCAAACGAGTTGCCTTGGCGAGTACCCCGTTTCCCGGCGCCAGCGCGTTGCGAGTGGAATCGTTGGTCACCATTCCCCTGGAGCAATCGTTAACCGGTATCGCGAAGATCAAGCAAGTAAGGTCCAACAGTCAAACCGGAATCTCAAACATCGTCATCGAACTGGAGGACGAGGTTGAAGATGTGGATGCGATTTGGACGTTGGTACGGGATCGAATTTCGGATACTGAAGCGGAGTTGCCAGAGTCGTGTTTGCCAACCGAACTTGAAATTGTTCCGTTGAAGGCGTTCGCGGCGATCATTGCCGTTCGATGGCACAGCAACGAGCAACCAAACGTGTCAATTCTGCGCAGACTAGCGCGACAACTGCGTGCCGATTTGGTTTCCATCCCCGGTACCGAGCGTGTCGATCTGTTCGGGGATTCTGGTGAGGAGTATGTCGCTGAAATTGCGCCGACGATGCTGGCTTCGCTGGGCCTGTCAACGGCGGCGATATCCGAGCAGATCATCGGCAATCAGACGGACCAGCCGGCTGGAAGCTTTTCCGCAAGGGATTCCTCGGTACAGCTCGCGCTGGAAAGCGATCCGCTGCCCATCCAACGCATTGCCGACGCGTTGATTTCTTATGGACCTTTGGGGGAAACCACGCCGCTTTCCAAAGTCGCGCGTGTGCAAAAACGGGTGGTTGAACCGGCCCTGAACCTTGCTCTGATCGACGGGCGGTCGGCAATCGTGCTAGGCGCGATGGTTAACGATCAACAGCGAGTTGACCATTGGTCGAATCAGATGATCGATACGGTGAACGATTTTGAAAAGAGCTATAAGAGTGAAGTTGCGGTGGACTTGGTGTTCTCGCAGCGTGAGCATGTAGATCGGCGCATGATTGGACTAGTGCGAAGCCTCGGGATCGGGACCGCAGCGGTCATGTTGGTCGTGCTGGTGATGATGGGCTGGCGCAGCATGGTCGTGGTCGCCGCAGCACTACCATTGTCAGCATTGATGGTACTCGCGTCGATGAGAGCTCTTTCCATCCCGATTCACCAAATGTCCATTACCGGTCTGATCGTTGCACTCGGCTTGTTGATTGACAATGCGATTGTGATCGTGCAAGAGGTTCGCATTCGGATCATTGAAGGCGCAAGTCCAAGTGCCGCGATTGTTGGCTCTGTGCGTCATTTGGCGATGCCGTTGTTCGGTTCGACATTGACCACAGCATTGGCGTTTTTGCCGATCGCGATGTTGCCCGGACCGCCCGGCGAGTTTGTGGGCACCATTGCGGTCAGTGTGATCCTGGCGATCAGCGCGTCGTTTCTGTTGTCGATGACCGTGATTCCGGCATTGATAAGTTTGTTGCGAATCGTTCCTTCCGAGCGTGGCATGTTCACCTACGGGATTTCGAGTGCGGCGGTTCGAAACCTGTACGAGTACACCCTGCGAGTTTTGTTTCGTTTTCCCATTGTCGGAGTCTTGCTGGGGCTGGTGCTTCCCATTGTCGGTTTCAACGCCGCACGCAGACTTCCAGAACAATTTTTCCCACCTTCGGATCGGTCACAGATCCAGATCGAGGTTGAGTTGCCGGCCCGAAGTACGTTGCAAGCCACGCGTCGCGCGGTTGAATCGATACAGCAAATTGTCGCCGCGAATGATGGCGTTCAAAAGCAATACTGGTTTATCGGCGGCAGTGCGCCTACTTTCTACTACAACGTCGTGCCGCGACGACGTCTCACTCCGTTCTATGCACAAGCATTCGTTGACCTAAAGAGTGGTACCGAAATTGGCGCGCTGATCCGACAACTGCAGGCCGATATTGACCAACAGGTTCCAACAAGCCGAGTGATCGTCAGGCAGCTGGAACAGGGGCCTCCATTCGATGCGCCCATTGAGGTAAGAGTTTTCGGACCCGATCTGGCGACCCTTCAACAGCTGGGCAGCCAGCTTCGGCTGTTGCTCAGTCAAACGACCAATGTCATTCACACGCGATCAGATCTGGAAGAATCGATTCCTCGATTAGCGTTGGAGATCAACGATCAAGCGGCGAAAAGTTTGGGCCTGGACAAGTCTCAGATCGCGGCCCAACTCTACACTAGTCTGGAAGGCGCATCAGCCGGAAAGGTATATCAGGGCGACGAAGAAATCCCTGTCTACGTCAAGCTAGCGCTGGATGGCAAATACAAGCTGGATCGTCTCGCCGCGTTACCGTTGCAATCGCTCATGCGAAGCCCACCGGTTGTCAGGGACGCTGCAAATCAACCTCCTGGTACCGCCGCTCTAAGTCAGACGACTTTGGCCAGCCTGGCCGATTTGAAATTGGATTCTGACGTTGGCGCGATCGTGCGAATCAATGGCCGCCGCGTCAATGAAGTCAAGGCCTATATTCAAGCTGAAGTCTTGCCATCAACGGTTGTGGATGAATTCAATCAACGGTTGGCCAAATCAGACATCATCTTGCCGACTGGCTATTCCATTGAATTTGGCGGTGAAACAGAACAGCGAACTTCCGCGGTTAATCGTTTGATCGCTAACGGTGTCGTGCTGTTCACTTTGATGTTGTTGACGTTGGTTGCCGTCTTTCGTTCGTTCCGTTGCGCACTGATCGTGGCCGTGGTCGGTGGCTTATCGGTGGGGCTCGGACCGCTGGCTCTTTCCTGGTTCGGCTATCCCTTCGGTTTCATGGCGATCGTGGGCACGATGGGTTTGGTTGGTGTCGCGATCAATGATTCGATCGTGGTCCTGGCGGCAATTCGAGCCGATTCGGCTGCGCGGCAAGGGCAACTCCCGCCATTGGTCTCGGTCGTCGTTGGTTGCACGCGACACATTATCGCAACCACGCTGACAACCATTGTTGGATTCTTGCCATTGATTCTGGGCGGAGGGGGCTTCTGGCCGCCGCTGGCTATCACCATCGCCGGGGGCGTCACCGGAGCAACCTTTCTGGCACTGTACGTCGTTCCTTCGTTGCACTTATTGCTAGCACGCGGGCCGACGCCGGGCGCCGCGACCAACCAAGCGCCGATGCTGGAAGTTGCCTAGCCATCGCCGATCTCACGCGCGATATGGCGGTGGGAATTGACTATCTGGGGCCTGAACGAAAGCCGCGCGGCGGAAGCCAGGATTCTGACTACTCAAACGGGTTGAACTGGTATAACCAGGAAAACTCTGTAATGATCGGACTCTAGGACGGTCTTATACTCTTCATGGATGTGAACATTTGTATAATATCATCATTTCACCGTTCCTAGATCAAATCAAACTGTTTTAAACTTAGAAAGCAGCGATCGGAATCGGTTCTCGGGCCAAGACTTTGGCATCGCCTTCTGAATCGCATCTTCGCTGATGTGATTTCGTTTGATCGGTCGTCCTTCGAACCATGCTGCAGCGGGATGGCAAAGAGACACTGGATACGCAAGTGACCAAAACAATAAAGGAACGATGTTCTCTAACGATTGCAGGGGAACCACTTACGATTTCGCAGGTATGTGAATTTGCGAAAAGTTCCGGCGATATGCCGATCCATGCGGACGCTGATTTGCCCGATCGCATGTGCGCCTCGGCTGCCGTGGTCAGGAACGCGGTTGATCAAAACCAGACAGTTTACGGGGTCACCACCGGCTTCGGTGGGATGGCGGGCGTCGCAGTATCGAGCGAGCTTGCCGCGGAATCACAGAACAATTTGATGTCGTTTCTGGCGACAGGTGCCGGTGAGGCGATGGATCGACGCCACGTTCGTGGTGCGATGTTGCTGCGCGCAATGTGCTGGCACGCGGTTATTCGGGAGTGCGACCGGAAATCGTGCATCGACTGCTCCGTTTTCTGGAACTCGATGCGACGCCGATTGTTCGTGAACTTGGTTCGATCGGTGCGAGTGGTGATCTGGTCCCGCTGTCAACGATCGCCCGCGCCATTACCGGCCAGACTGGCTTTGTGAAAGTGCAGACGAAAGATGGAATCGTTGACGGCGAAATCGCGCTGCGCAATCTTGGCCTTGAACCATTGAAGTTGTTGCCCAAAGAGGGGTTGGCGATCGTCAACGGTACGTCGTTTTCTTCTGCGATCGCAGCCAATTGTGTGTTTGAGGCACGCAAGTTAATGGCGTTGTCGATTGGTACCAATGCTTTGATCCTGCGAGCGTTGTTGGCACAAGAGGAACCATTCGAAGATTTTGTGCACCAACAAAAGCCTCATCCTGGGCAAAGATGGACCGCATCAATGATGCGATCATTGCTGCGGGAAGGACGTCAAAACTCGAACGGCAAAGTTGTTGACGTTCAAGATCGTTACTCGATTCGCTGTCTACCTCAATACATGGGCCCGATCGTTGAAGGGATCGCGCGGGTCAGCAGCGTTGTTGAAATCGAGATGAATTCGGTTTCGGATAATCCGTTAATCGATAGCGAAAACAACAAGTTCTATCAAAGCGGCAACTTTCTTGGCCAGTACATCGGCATAGCCATGGATGACCTACGACGTCACTTGGGATTGATGGCCAAACATCTTGACGTACAAATCGCGACATTGGTTGCCCCCGAATTCAACAATGGTCTGCCGACATCACTTTGTGGCAATCCCGAACTTTCCTACAACATGGGTCTGAAGGGTCTACAGATCACTGGCAATTCAATCATGCCTCTGTTGACCTATTACGGGAATCCGATTGTCGAACATTTTCCGACGCATGCCGAGCAGTTCAACCAAAACATCAACGGACTCAGCTGGGGTTCCGCGAATCTGGCTTGGAAGTCTGTTGAGCTATTCCAGCACTATCTGTCTGTGGCCATGATCTTTGCCGTTCAAGCTCTCGATTTGCGCGCCAAGTCAAATCTTGGACACTATGACGGGCGCGGCATGTTGGGTTCCCTTGCGGTTCCATTGTATGAGTCCATTTGTCAATCGATGAATCATCAACCTGGATCGGAGCGGCCGTTCCTGTTTGATGACCGTGACCACTGGCTGGAGCAACAACAATCAGCGCTGGTCGGTAATATTCGTGAGCATGGCGCTGTCGTCCAGGCGATCGGTCCGATTCTAGAATCCTTTGACCAGAATCGCTTCTGAGTTTCTTGCCGATCAAAAATGCGCAGTTTTGGATAGCACTATGAATATTTGCGAACACTTGACGGTGACGGCGCGCCTCTTTCCAGATCGCGAGGCGATCACTTTCGAAGGGATGAGTCTTACCTACGCGCAGTTGGATCAATTGTCAGACGAGGCTTCCCAGAGACTGATCGATGCCGGAATACGTCCCGGCGATCGAGTGGCCTTGATGTTGCCCAACGTTCCCGCATTCGTGGTCTGGTATTTCGCGTCATTGCGAATCGGAGCCGTGGCCGTTTCGATCAGTACTCGCTTGACTGCCTCCGAAGTTGCGTTTTTGATTGACGACTGCCAAGCCAAGGCCTTTGTGACCACGATCTCGAACTTGGAAACTCTGCGGCCCACATTGCCCCCGTGCGTGGCCGCGACTTTTTCAACAACGGAGCTGGGCGATCAGTGTGACGGCCAATCGCTGAATCGCGATCACGCGTCACCGTTGACATGGGTGGAAACCGAAGCAAATGACGCGGCAGTGATTTTGTATACGTCGGGGACTACTGGATTCGCAAAGGGAGCTACCCTTTCGCATCTCGAACGTGCGCTCAAACGTGCATGCATTCAATCACCTTTGCAACATGAAAACGGAAGATCGAATTCTACTTTCAGTTCCGTTGTTTCACTGTTTCGGTCAAAACGCCCTGCTGAATTCCGCATTCAACGTGGGAGCCACGCTGGTTTTACAAAGACAGTTTGATCTAAACCAAGCGAAACACCTGATCGCTGATCAGCAAGTCACTCAGCTGTACGGCGTTCCGATGATGTTTCAGTTGCTACTTGATAGCTGCGATCCGTCCGACTTGGCTTCGGTCAACTATTGCTTTTCCGCCGCGGCAACCTTGCCGATTCAAATTGCCAATCGTTGGCGAGACAAGTTCGGAATGCCAGTCAACGAAGGTTACGGTCTAACAGAAACGTCGCCGTTCGCTAGTTACAACCATCGCTTGAAGTTCGTACCTGGTTCGATTGGCACCCCGATCGACTTGGTGGAAATGAAGATCGTCGATACGGATACGGGGCAAACGTGTGGACCTGGCGAACTTGGTGAAATTGCGATTCGAGGTCCGAACGTAATGCTCGGTTATTGGAATCGACAGGCCGACACGGAGGATGCTATTCGCGACGGTTGGTTTCATTCCGGGGACATCGGTCGGGTGGACGAACAGGGCTTCTTCTACATCGTAGACCGCGTCAAAGACATGATTACGGTGGGCGGCTTGAAAGTGTACCCGGCCGAAGTCGAACGCGTGTTGTTGGATCATAGCGACGTTGCCCAAGTCGCGGTCGTTGGATTTCCCGATGATGTGTTTGGCGAACAGGTGGTCGCTTTCGTGGTCCCGGCAAACAAGACGACTGCAATTGAGACGCTTGTGGACGGAGTCAAACAGCATGCCAAAGACAAATTGGCTAACTATAAGGTGCCCGGAAAGCTGATGGCCATTGAAGAACTGCCGCGCAATCCGTCGGGGAAAATATTGAAAACCAAGCTGCGTGAATTTGACCTGAACGTCGGCACTTGGCAGGTTGGCGATGGTCACGTTGAAACCAGCGATCACGCAGAATATGACAGGCCGATAGCGAGCCGCATTCGTCCTCCCACATTACGCGATCAGCTTGCGGTCACACATGCCGCGAATCGCACTCGTGTGGCTAACTCGTTCGTACAGCAGCTGGTTCAGGAAATATCTGACGCAGAAGAAGTACCCGAAATCGACGCCCGCTTTCTGGACTGCGGTCTTGATTCCCTAATGATCGTTGAAATGAGTAGTCAGGTGCAGGTGGAACTGGGTTCGGAACACGAAGTCCCCGCCACGCTCTTGTTTGATCATCCGCGGATCTGTGACCTGAGCGACTACATGGTCGGACTGCTGTTTCCAGACGACTTGGCGGGTGGATTGGCTAACCAAAAATTTGATGCCCAGGTTGCCGATCAAAAGACGAGCGAATATCGCGCCGCACAACAACAAGAAATCGTATCGATGACCGAGGAACAGGCTCTGGCTGCACTGATCAAAGAACTTGACAGTTAACTCTTTTCATAGAGACCGGTCAGAGCACAGGATGGAACGAAGAGTTAACAGCGCTGATAAACAACATGCATAGCGACACAACCGGCGACCTTTCACCGAACAAGCAAGCCCTGCTGAAGATTCGCGATCTAAAGCAGCAACTGCAAGATCTGCAAAGCCAACAGACCAGTGGTTTTGAACCGATCGCTATTGTCTCCATGGCGTGTCGGTTTCCTCGGCGGAGTCGAACACCTGAAGAGTTCTGGCAATGCTTGATTGATCAAACGGACGAGGTTACCGAGATTCCTTCCGACCGCTGGGACCTGGATGCGTTCTACGATGAAGATCCAGAGGTTCCCGGCCGGATGTATGCCCGCAATGGCGTGTTTCTCGATCATCTGGATTTGATGGATCCCGAGTTCTTTGGAATTTCCCCACGCGAAGCGACCTGGGTCAACCCACAACAGCGCTTGCTGTTGGAGGTTGGCTGGGAGGCGTTGGAGCGGGCGGGTTGGACACCCGAAAGAATTGGCGACCACACCGGCATCTTCGTCGGCTGGATGCATAACGACTACCAGAACGAAGCCAGTGACTCTTTTCTAAACCTCAACCCCTACATCGCGACCGGTGCTGCCGGCAGCTTTTTGTGTGGAAGACTGGCCTACTATCTGGGACTGCAAGGTCCCAGCGTTGCGGTCAACACAGCTTGTTCTTCGTCGCTGGTTGCATTGCACATGGCCTGTCATAGTTTGCAGCAAAGAGATTGTGATCGCGCGTTGGTTGGCGGCGTCAATGCAATCTGCTCGCCCACCACCAACATTTTGACTTGTAAGCTCAAAGCGCTTTCACCGACAGGACAATCGCGCGCGTTCGATGCGGCGGCCGACGGCTACCTGCGCGGTGAAGGTTGCGGCGTGGTCACGTTAAGGCGATTGTCCGATGCTCGCCGCGACGGTGATCCGATCTTGGGTATCATTCGTGGTTCCGCGATCGGGCACAATGGATTCAGCAGCGGACTGACGGCACCGAATCCGAAAGCCCAAGAGAAGGTCATTCGACAGGCTCTCCAGCGCGCACACGTCGAACCGCACGAAGTGGCATACCTCGAGGCCCATGGAACGGGCACCGAACTTGGCGATCCGATTGAAATGCAGGCTGCCGCTGCCGCTCTGGCTTCAAGCCGCCCTATCGACGACCCGCTGATGGTTGGTTCCGTCAAAACCAACATTGGACATTTGGAAGCAGCAGCCGGAATGGCCGGTCTGATCAAGGTGCTGTTGGCCATCCAAAACGATCAAATCCCCGGACAGCTGAACTTCGAAAATCCCAATCCGCATATTGCCTGGGACAAAACACCGGTCAAGGTGCTGACCGAATTGACCGATTGGCCAAAGGCTGACCGGCGCATCGCCGGTGTCAGCGCGTTCGGGATGAGTGGAACAAACGCGCATGTGGTTGTTGAAGCGCCGCGTCAGGAACGGCCGAGCCGTCGTGATCCTGCGTCTGACAATACTTCGAGGCTGGTGGTGATCAGCGGTAAAAGCGACGAGGCAGTACAAACGATCGCGGAAAACCTGGAACGAAAAGTCGCCAGCGACCCAAATCTTTCCCTGGCTGATGTTGCCTTCACAACTGGCTGTTGCCGCGAACATTTTCAACAGCGGGCGGCGATGGTGGTCCGTGATCATGACCAAGCCATCAAGGCATTGAAGACGATTTCTCGCGGCGGACGCTCAGAATCAGCTTTCAGCGGTAGCGGTCGCCGACCGCCAAAAACCGCCTGGCAGTTTACCGGCCAGGGTTCCCAGTACGTTGGTATGGCGGGTGGCCTTTACGAATCGGAGCCGGTATTTCGCGATGTGATCGATCATTGCGACCGACTGCTCGTTGACTGGCGAAACGAATCGCTCAAGGAAGTCTTATTCAACGACGGTGACAAGATTCACCACACCAGTTGGACTCAGCCTTGCATTTTCGCTGTCCAAATGGGACTGGCCAAGCTATTGGAAAGTTATGGTTTGCTGCCCGATGTTGTGCTTGGGCACAGTGTTGGTCAGTACGCCGCGGCCTGCGTTGCCGGTGTGATGTCATGGGACGATGGATTGAAACTGATCAGCGAGCGCGGTCGTCTGATCGGAGAATTGCCCAAGGGCGGTCGGATGTTGGCTGTGTTTGCGCCGCTCACCCAGATTGAACAAGAGCTCAGCACGAACAAGGAAATCTCACTCGCCGCGGTCAATGGCACACACGTCGTTCTTAGTGGCCCCGAGTCCGCAATGGGAGTGATTGAAAACCTAATCGAGCAACGTGGGATTCGTTGTAAACCGTTGACAACTTCTCACGCGTTTCATTCGCAACTGATGGATCCGGCCTTGAAGCCGTTCGCTCAGATCGCGGATCGAATCGAATTCAAACAAGCGAAATTTCCGTTGATTTGCAACGTCACCGGTACAGCGCTCACCGCCGATCAGTTGCTTAACGGTCAGTATTGGGCTGACCATATCCGTCAACCCGTCCAGTTTTCGCAGAGTATACAGACGGTTCAAGAGCTGGGTTGTGAGTTGGTGCTGGAACTTGGCCCGCAGTCCGTTTTGACTCGCATGGCTGCAGCCGATTGGCGGAAACCGGCGGACCGATTGATCAGTTGCCTCCATCAAGAGGCCGATGATTCGGAATCGATGCTGAAAGCAATCGCGCAACTTTACGTCCACGGCGCAGCACCTGACTTTGACGCGATGTATGCGAAGCAGGATTGTCGGCGCAGTGATGTTGCCAACTTATCCGTTTCAGCGACGAAGGTTTTGGGGGCCCGACAAACCGCGCGCCTTTCACGCAGAATTTCATACGGCACACCCGTTGTTGGGGACCAAGATTTCGCTTGCCGGTACGTCGAATGAAACTCGATACGAAAGCTTCATTGAACCGGATAGCCCGCCCTGGTTGCCCGACCACGAAGTGATGGGGCACGTCGTTTTGCCTGGAGCGGCTTACGTGGAAATGGCAGTCGCTGCTTGTGGTACGAGTCAACTTAAAGAGCTTGTCTTTGAACAACCGTTGCGACCGGCCTCGCGAACGGCGCTGCAAACAGTCGTCCGTACTACTGAGGACCAACAGCAAACAATCGAAGTTTTTTCCTCGGCATCGGATAGTTCACAATGGAGTCGGAACTTTTTCGCAAAAATGGTTCCGGGGGACAACGAGAAACCGGAACAGGTAGATCTTGCCAAACATCAGGCTGCCTGCTCCGAAGTTGCCGAACCGAACGATTTCTATGGAAAGATGCAACAGCTGGGCCTGAACTATGGGCCGCAATTTCAGACCATTGATTCGCTTCAGTACTCAAGTACCGAAGTATTGGCACACCTAAAAGTTGCTGGCGACATCCGCGGTTTCTCGGTTTCGCCAACCTTATTGGATGGCGCATTGCATTCGTTGGCGGTTGGTTTGCTACGCGCCGATGACGAACACCTGTTCCTGCCGGTCGGCATGGGTGCGGTTCGCTGTTTTCAACCTGCCGAACAGGAGATTTGGTGTCACGCCAATTGGACGAACCAGGAGGGGGATTTACGCACGGCGGATTTGACTTTGTTCAACGGCAACGGCGATGTGGTTGTCCAGATCGATCAACTACGGCTACAGCAGATCAGCGGTGCAGCGCTTCGACAAATCAGTGGTGCCGGGGTCGAACGCTTGCTGTACGAATTGCAATGGCAAGATTTTCGCTTACCACCATCCGAGATCACGAACAAAAATTGGTTGGTCATCGATAGCGCGGAAACGAACTCGCCGGGCTCTAAGTTGGCCGATCAATTAGTCGATGGCGGCAACAACGCAGTCCAGGTTCATTTGACTTCGGAACGAAACCTGGAGCGGGTATCGGATGCTGCGCTGACAATGTCTGGTGAATCTTCCGAGCATTGGGATCAGCTGTTTGAAGAACTCGCGACACCGGATGCCAGCTATGTTCCCGATGGCATCGTTTGGATTTTTGGTGAAGATTCTGCTGCAGCTGGTGCATCGGACGCCGACTCACTGTCTGTCGAAACGCAAACGAACTGCACGAGTCTGCTGAACCTGATTCACGCTCTGCATCGTCGCGGAATTCACCGAATCGAATGTGGTCTACAGTTGATCACGACCGATGCGATTGCGGTCGACAATCACGCGAGTTGCGACGCTGGGCAAACCAAGTACTGGGGAATGGGACGCGTCATTGGAGCCGAACAGCCTGAATTCCGTTGTCGGTTGATCGATGTTCCATCAGCGACAACTCCTGCTGCCGAAACGGTTCGCTCCGTCGTCGACATTTTGCTGACCGAAACCCGTGATAACCAACTGGTCGTCCGTGATTCGGGGTTGTTGGTTCCGCGCATGAGCAAAGTGCGGAATCGCGATAATCGTCCGAAAAATCTCAATACGAATCCTGATGGTTGCTATTTGATCACCGGTGGATTGGGCGTCCTGGGACTGCAGGCAGCCAAGTGGCTGTCAGATCACGGTGCGAAACAGATCGTCCTGGTCTCACGTCGGACGCCAGATGAAGCGACGCGGGACTTTCTTAATCAGATCACCGATCGTGGCTGCCAGGTAATCGTACACTCGGCCGATTTCAGTTCATACGATGATGTCCAGAAACTGTTTGCACGTTTCGGCGCTGATTTGAATCCACTTAGCGGCGTGATCCATGCCGCCGGCGTTTTGGACGATGGGTTGATTGGTGAACAGAATTGGCAACGTTTCGAGACGGTACTGTCGCCGAAAGTTATTGGGGCTAGTTTGCTGCATGAGTTCACGAAGACATTGCCACTAGATTTCTTCGTTCTCTATTCATCGGCGTCGTCGGTGCTCGGTTCTCCCGGTCAGAGCAACTACGCGACCGCGAACGCGTTTTTGGATGGGCTAGCCTGGCAGCGTCGTTCACAAGGTTTACCCGCTGTCAGTATCAATTGGGGACCCTGGTCGGCAGGAATGGCCGATGATGAACGAATCATTAAGCGATTGAAACTTCAGGGCATCGTTCCACTTGGCGTCGCTGAGGCGCATCGTGCTTTAGAACTGATCTTGTCTGAAGACATTGCTCAGGCGGTTGTCATGGATATCGACTGGCGGCGGCTGCGCATTGGTCCAGGCGGCGAACCACCTGCCATGTTGGAAGGACTAGTCTCTGCACGTCAGAAGTCCCAGCAGGGCGATTCCCAGTTGGTTAGCAAGCTGAAACAGCTTCGGGGCAATGCCCGCAAGGATCTACTGATCAAAACGGTCCAGGAATCGATGCAACGTATCCTTTCCACGCCAGAGTTGCCTGAACTTGATCGACCGCTGATCGAGATGGGGCTCGATTCTCTGATGGCCGTCGAATTCAGTACCGAGTTGCAGATGATGATCGGCGAGCAGTTCATCATTGGTCCAACGATGCTGTTCGAACATCCTTCGATCGACGCGATTGCTGACCACGTGTTGGAAATGATCGATAGTGAATTGGCTGACGCGACAACGACCGATCAAGAGTCGCCAGATCAGCAGGTGGTGGCGGCTGACAAGCAGCTGCGTAGAACCGATCGGGAGCCGATCGCGGTGATTGGAATGAGCTGCCGATTTCCTGGTGCCCAAAACATCGATCAGTTCTGGGAAAATATTCTGGGCGGTGTTGATTCGGTCGGCGAGATACCGGACGACCGCTGGGATATTGAAAAGTTTTACAGCGCGGAACGCGAACCGGGGAAAATGTACACCCGGGAAGGTGGGTTTCTGGAAGACATTGGAGACTTCGACGCTGCGTTCTTCAATATCTCGGATCAGGAAGCCTGTTGGATCGACCCCCAGCATCGCATGCTTTTGGAAAACAGTTACCTGGCCTTAGAGGATGCCGGTATCTGTCCATATCCACTGGTCGATTCGAACGTCGGCGTGTTCATGGGCATCATGGGCCAAGACTATGCATTCTTGCCCCAGTTGGACGATCAAGAAATCATCAGCGCGTTTCAAGGTGCCGGCCTGTCGCATAGCGCTGGTGTTGGGCGGATCAGTTATGTCTTCGGTTTTGAAGGTCCCAGCGTAGCAGTCAACACAGCCAGCAGTAGTTCACTCGTGGCGCTCTATCAGGCAGTCCGCAGCCTGCAAGACGGCAACTGCAACATGGCTTTGGCTGGAGGGGCCAACGCGATCCTGGCGCCGGTCAATTCTTTGTTGATGTCCAAGGCCGGATTGCTGTCACCCGATGGACGTTGTAAATCCTTTTCCGCGGAAGCGAACGGCTTTGGTCGCGGTGAAGGCTGCGGCGTTGTGGTCTTGAAGCGACTCAGTGACGCCCAACGCGATGGTGATCGCATCATGGCAGTGGTCCGTGGTGGCGCCGTCGTGCATAACGGGTTCAGTGGCGGGATCACTTCGCCTAGTGGCAAGTCACAGGCGAGAGCGATCAGCCAGGCGATGCAGGATGCACAGGTTGCACCGTCGCAGGTGCAGTATCTAGAGGCACACGGCACGGGAACCGAATTGGGCGATCCAATGGAATTGGCTGCGGCAGCATCAGTCTATGGCAAAGGGCGTAAACCTGAGGATGCGTTGTTGGTCGGTTCAGTAAAAGCAAACATCAGCCATTTGGAAGCGGCTGGTGGCATTTCCGGATTGATCAAGACGGTACTCGCACTGCACCACGGTGTGATTCCTCCGCAAGTCCACTTCGAACATCCGAGTCCACATGTTCCGTGGAAGCGGTTGCCAATCAAAATTGTGACCGAGAAAACCGAGTGGCCAGCAGTAGACCAGCGGATTGCAGGGGTCACCGCTCTTGGTCTGGTGGGAACCAACGCGCACATCATTTTGAGTGATGCACCGATGGAAAATGATTCGGCGGAAGAACCGTCTGAATCTAAAAGTCAGTCTTCGCTGGCCGAAAGATCGTCGCAGTTGTTGGTGCTAAGCACAGAAGTAGCGCCGCCTTACAGGAACTTGCGCACGATTACCAAACGTTCATTCGTGAACATTGCGATTACACGCTGGCGGACACCTGCCACACCGCGGCGGTGGGACGCCGTCATTTCGAATATCGCCTTGCCCTCACCGTCGATTCGCGGGAGTCGGCGCTCGCAAAACTACAGTCGTTTGTGGAAACCGAATCGCAGGATCACTCACTGGTACCAGGCAAAGCTTCCGTTCGACCCGGCAACGGCCAGATGCATCCGAAGTCGAATGGCCAACCAACCAAAAGGTCCGTTTCGAATGGCGCCGCCTACGGAATCGCCACAGCGGCCCCCAAGATTTCTTGGGTCTTCACGGGTGATCGGAACAGCGATTTGGGGATTGCCCGTCACATCTACGCTACCGAGCCGGTCTTTCGTGAGCTGATCGACAGCTTCCATAAGCGTTTGAGCGATCACTTCGGTGCCGAGAATCCACAGGCGGTTCAGCTGAGCAACTGGTTGTTGGGCCGGGCCGATGATGATGTCGGTTCCGCTCAGCCGACTGATGTGCATGTGTTTGCACTGCAAGCCGGCTTAGCTCATCTGTGGCACTCATGGGGCATCAATCCGGACGCCGTCACAGGCTTCGGAGTCGGCCAATATTCAGCGGCCTGTGTGGCGGGCGGTCTTGCTTGGGAAGACGCATTGATGCTGGTTGTGCATCGAGAGTCGGCGCTCAAGCAGATCGCGGGCAAGCTAGCTGACGAAGATCTTCCCAAGCATGGTGACAAGGTCATCGACGAGAGTCGAGCTACCGCGCTTGACGAGTTCGAGGCGTTGGCAGACAAATTCAACTTCTATCCGCCAAATTTGCAACTCGTTTGCAGTCTCAGCGGAAAGGTAATCCCGGTGCATCGGTCGCTGGGTGGCAGTTACTGGCGACAACATCTGACCGACGGTGTCAGTCCAGTGAAAAGCCTGAATGCATTGACCGAATTGAATTCCGATTGGCTGATGGAAATGGGGCCTGATCGGTTGGAAAAGAGGTTCCAACTTTCAGACTGGAAACGCGAATCGACCAAAGTACTTTCAACCTTGGACACCGATCAAGATGCGAGTGCGACGCTAATCAGTGCGCTTGGCCAATTGTATGTCAGCGGTGTTAACCCAGACTTTGATTCGTTCGACCGTTATTGGAGTAGGCAGCGTATCAGCTTGCCGCACTATCCGTTCCAGAAGAGCAGATATTGGATTACCGAAGTCGCAAAATATAGTCAACCACAAGAGACGGTCAGTCGCTAAGGGGAATTGAATGATTGCAAAGAATGATTACGACGTCACGATCTTGGGCGGGGGTCTGGCTGGACTGACCCTCGCGAGGCAGTTGCTGATGAGTCGACCGGAGACTCGGATCGCGATCATCGAAAAACGCTGTTTCCCCGTTTCGGAAACGACCCACAAAGTCGGTGAATCAACGGTCGAAATCGGCGCGCACTACTTCGGTGAGCAGTTGCAGCTCAAGAAACATTTGACCGATGACCAACTGCCAAAATTCGGCTTGCGTTTCTTTTTCAAGGACGCACATCAATCACTGGCCGAAGGGACCGAAGTTGGTGGTAGTGAGTTCTTTTCGTCGCCCAGTTATCAGGTCGATCGCGGACGATTAGAAAACTATCTGGCAGATTCTGTCGCCGCAATGGGAGCTACCATTTTCGACAGCGCCAGGCTTCGCCAAGTAAATCTGGAGTCCAATACGAACGATTCCGGCCATGCCAACCACTCCGTCGTGTATTTGCAAGATGGCCACGAACATACGATCGATAGCCGTTGGGTCGTGGATGCCAGCGGCCGGGCAAGCTTTTTGAAGCGTAAACTCGATCTCTCGGAAGATCTGAACCATGACATCAACGCCGTTTGGTTCCGAGTTGATGCCGCCATTCAAATTGATGCTTGGTGCGACGATCAAAATTGGCAATCGCTAACAGGAAATGTAAGGCGACGGTGGTTGAGTACGAATCACCTGATGGGTGAAGGTTACTGGGTATGGCTGATACCTTTGGCAACTGGATCGACCAGCATCGGTATCGTTGCCGATCCGCGCATTCATTCGCTCCGCGACATCAACACGTTTGACAAAGCAATTGCCTGGCTGCAGGAACATGAACCAGAATGTGCGGAAAGCCTACAACCGCATCTGGACAAGATGCAGGATTTCCTGGCGATTAAAAAGATTTCGCGAGGAACCAAGCAGGTCTTTTCTTCCGATCGGTGGGGATTGGTTGGGGAAGCGGCGGCGTTACTGGACCCCTTTTATTCGCCCGGCAGCGACTTCATCGCAATTGGGAACACGATGGTTGGCAAGCTGATCGAAGAAGATTTAGCGGGTCGTTCGATCCAGCACTTGGCACCGACCTTACAAAGCGTTTTCTTAACCCTGTTCCAAAACAACTTGCTGACCTATCGCGATCAGTATTTGTTGTTTGGTAACCCACGGATCATGGCGTTGAAATTTGTCTGGGACTATGCGGTTTACTGGGGCTTCCCGGCCTTGTTGTACTTCAACGGAAAAGTTGACCGATGTTCGCTTTATTCAGTCGTTGGCGAAAGGGATTGAAGAGATTCGTGACATGAATTTTAAGATGCAGCAATTCTTTCGCGACTGGTACACCGCGGATCCAACCGTCAGTGCGAGCGCATCGTTTGTAAATCAAAACGAGATCGAGATCATGACGCGTCTGAATGCCGAATTGCGTGAAAAGATTGATGACGCCGCTTTGCAGGCTCGTTTCCGAAACAACGTGGATTTGATTCGAGATCTGATGCACGAGATCACTGACCGAGTGAAAAGAATCCAACCTCAAGTGACGATCGATTTTCCAATCCAATCCGCGACCACGAATCGACTGGACAGCGTCTTCGACGCACTGAATATCTGAACCCGATAAGTCCTGGATCGATGGACGCCATTGGCACCCTTTTTAGCACTCAGAAAAATTTGGCAGCGCAAAGTGAAAGAAACCAACATGGAAAAATGTGACCTGACCATTCTGGGCGGCGGCCTGGCCGGGCTATCGCTTGCTTTACAGTGCAGACAACAGTTGCCGGACGCCAAAATTACCGTCTTGGAAAAGAGGCAACACCCGGTGCCCGAGGCGGCTTTCAAAGTTGGTGAATCCACAGTGGAAGTTGCCGCACACTACTTCGGAAAGGTGCTGGGACTCAGGCAGCATATCCTTGACGACCAGTTGCCAAAGCTAGGGCTGCGGTTCTTTTTTCCCGCCGGGGACAACTCGCGAATCGAAGACCGTTTGGAACTAGGTGGTAAGCGATTTGCACCCTGCCCCAGCTATCAACTTGATCGCGGACGCTTCGAGAACTTTCTGGCAGATCAGTGCCTGGAGCAAGGTATTCAGTTTGTTGATCGGGCCAATATCAAATCCATTGATGTCGGCCGCCATGGATCGGGTCATCAAGTGACCTACGAATTGGATCAGCAAACACAGCGAGTGCAGTCGCGTTGGGTCGTCGATGCCAGCGGCCGTCGAGCTTTCTTGAAGCGACAACTCGAACTCCAGAAACCTTCGTCACACATTGGCAACGCGGCCTGGTTTCGATTCAAAAAACATATCAAGATCGACCATTGGTCGGACAATCAGGATTGGCAGCAAGGACATGGCGGTAAGACGGCCCGCTGGTACAGCACGAACCATTTGATGGGACAGGGTTATTGGGTTTGGATGATCCCGCTGGCCTCCGGATCGACCAGTATGGGCATCGTCGCTACAGAGGAGTTCCATTCGCTTTCGGACTTCAATTCGCTGGACAAGTCGATCGCGTGGCTGGAAAAGCACGAACCGCAATGCGCGTCAGTTGTAAAAGATAACCTAGAGAACATTCAAGATTTTCGCGCGATCAAACACTATGCAGTCGAATGCAAGCAAGTGTTCTCCGCGAGACCGCTGGGGAATCACCGGCGAGGCGGGCTTTTTTCACGACCCGTTCTATTCGCCCGGCAGCGACTTCATCGCCTTTTCCAACACGTTCTTGACCGATCTGATTCGTCGCGATCTGTCGGGTCAGGGTTATCGGATTCGGGCATTTTCCTACGATCGAATCTTCAAACGCTTCTACTACGGAACGATCACTGCCTACCAAGACCAATATCGAATGTTTGGCAATCCAACGGTCATGCCGACCAAGATTCTGTGGGACTATCTGATCTATTGGTCAATTACGGGCTTTATCTTCATGCAAGATCGAATGTGCCAGCAGACGATGTACCTTCGAAATCTGTCTCGGTTGACACAACTTGGGAAGGTGAATCATTTCATGCAAGAATTCTTCCGAACGTGGCACGAACAGACGGATGGAAAAGAAGTCCATGGCACCATCGACATTTCGAACATCCCGTTGATTCGCAAAATGAATCAGCAATTGCTCGAAGAGATGGACAATCGCACGTTCAATGATCGATTCGCAAACAATTTGGCCCAGCTGGAAACACTTGGATGTGAGATCGTCGATCAATCTGGCGTTGACATCACAGTTCCATTCCGGCGCTCAAGCTCGCCACAAATCGTCGAGAACGCTTTTGGACCGGTGTTCGCCCCGTCGCAAGTTGGTTCCGATGAGGTTCAGCCGACCAAGCCGGCAGGTCACTTCGCTGTATCCCAACCAAACGCCTGAGGGCAGGTCGCCGACGAAAGCCGATCGGCTCGCGATTGGAACAAGCAGAGCAGAGCCCCGATCACGACGCCGGCCAGATGCGATTCGACCAGCGGCACGAAACCGGCTGAGTCAACAAACAGTGTTTGTCTGGTCAAAGCCTCATAAAGAAGTTTGCCGACCAATCCGACAAAGGGTACTGCCCATAGCAGTCCGCCGATGGCATCGCGATCGTCCAGTGATTTTTGCAATCGAATTCCAGCGAACCAAACGAACAATCCGGTATCGATCCCACTCAAGCCGCGGTAAACGGTTACCTCCGGGCAAAACAGCTGAACTGCGATGCTGATTCCACCGGCCATTAGCACCAGAGCTGGCGCGAGCTTGCGTGGAACAGTCTGTTCGCAGGCCCCGGCAAGTCCGATGAACATCAACAGATCCCAAAATAGATGTTCGCCGCCGAAATGAGTCAGATGCCCGGTCCAGATTCGCCACCACTGACCGCCGGCCACCGCGTTGTAGTCCAGTTGCAAGAACTCATGGAGCGCTGGCACGTGATGAATCAGCAAAGCGAGTATCGAAACCGTGATCGTTACGGGGTAGCGGCGCAGAAGATTACAATTCATGACTCACGTCTCCAGGTTGATCCTGTTTTCCTCTCCCAGCCCGTAAAGCCCGACCTCTCCCAGAGGGAGAGGTGATTCTCGTAGAGTACTACAACTCTTTGCTGATCATGGCTTTGCGTTTTCGCCGTCGTTCGGCCCAAGCGGCCGCTCCGACCGCACTTAGCGAGATGCATGCGGTGACCGGTTCGATCGCGCCGCCTCCGCCACCACCTCCACGCACATTCAGATCAACACCCCGCGATGAGTCTTGCGGCGGTTGAGTCTGTTGAACCGGAGTGGGGTTCGGGTTGTCCGTCTTGGTTGGTTGATCTGCCCTTTTGTCAGCACCAGCCAGCTTGAAACTCTCGGACGACTGCCGACGCATCTGGGCCAATCCCTGCTGAACTTTGTCGCGAGCCGTTCGATCGCGAACGATTCGCGTGGCATTACGCTGCTCGATCTTCCAGCGTTTGTATTCGCCATCGTTCTCCAGCACCAACATCGATGCGTAGGGCGAAACAATCGAATACCCTTCACTCAATCGCACAATTTCGTCGCGCTGGGATCCCTTGCCCGCGCGTTCCATGCTCAACAGTCGCCCGACTCGTTTTTGCGCCCACATCCGTTCGATCTCGCTGTTGCCTTCATCCTTTGTCGTCCAAATCCATGCTGACTGTTTCATTCCAAGGTGCCGCCCTGGACCTTGCCACTTAAAGTTACAGCCACGGATCCGCCCGATCCGTAGCGACCAAGCATTCGTAACGGCGTACCGTAGAACAGGTCACCGAAGACTTGGGGTTCGACGTCGTGTATTTGGGCACCATTGAATTGAACCTTCAAATCCTGGATCGCGGGGCGTACCAACTTTTGCCGCATCAGTTGCGCCTGACGTGAAAAACTGTCCTCGGTTGAAACAAAGGCTGCCAGGCCACCAGCCTGGGTTGCCATCTGATTCAACAGCGGTCGATTCACTTCGTTGCCGACGCCGATGCAAAAGACTCGAACTCCGTCGGGACGAGACTGCACCAGTCGCATCAATTCGGCTTGTTCGCCTGCTTGTGTCATCCCATCACTCAGCAGCACGACGTTCAACGGTCGATCATCATCGCGATAGGAATAGGCCGCCGTTATCGCTGGCTGCAGCACGGTGCCCCCCCGGGCTCGCTGCTGCGAAAGGAACTGCGTGGCCTGATCCAAATTCTCCTTGGTCGCCGTTCGCAATTCTTTGAATAGCGGAGTTGGAGCAAGATTGAACGCCAGACAATCGAATCGATCCTCTGGTCCCAGTGATTCGATAAAAGCTGAAACGCTCCTGTTGCTTAACGCCAATTTGTCGTCGCGAGCCATGCTGCCCGAGATATCCAGCAAGAACAGATAGTCCATCGGCTCGGCCGTTGCTGCTCAAGTCCTCGCCGGGAGTCAGCGTCATCATGAAGTAACCATCTTCGCCATTTGGCCGGCTGGTCACGACGTCCAATCCAGTGCGTGGGCGTTTCGTTTGAATCGCCATCACGATATCGCGGGATAGATCGCCTTCGGTCAGTTCCAATGCGGCTTGAGCGTAATCGCTGTTGTGATTGACGATCGCGAAATCATCGGGGTGCGACTCGCTCTTCAGTTCCTGATCGGAACCTCACTTTTCACATCGACGGTCAGCGAGAATCGTCCTTTGACCGAGGTGTCGATCGGTTTGCCGCCGACGTTGGTTGCCAGCGGATAAACGTAGGTCGCCCAGTCATGATCGACCGCCAATTCTTGGTAGTACTCGATGCGAATCCGCTGTTCGGCACCGGCCGGAATCGGAAAAATTCGCATTTCAAATTGTTTGAAATCGACTTGTTCCAACAGGCCTGGATCACGTTTTTGTCGTTTGTAGCTGTTGTAGATCTCGCGAGCCCGTTCCTTTTCGACCACTTCGCCGATCATTTCTTTGCCAGCGATCCACATGCTGAAGTTCGATACGCTGGCTTCGCGGGGAACGGGAAATGTGTACAGCGCTTCGACCTGGCGGTTCTCTGTGTTGACAAAGACTTGATCGATTTGCGTGACCGCGATCGAGTTGTTGATCGTGACGCGAACATCCTGTTCCTTGATTTCCAGAACACCGCCAAATCCACCATCGGCGACCAATAGTCCAGCGGCCGACGCGGTCGACGGCGAGGCCGCCGTCAAAGTGACGATCGCGGTCAGGGCGGACAGAACGAAAAATTGGCGTATCCAATTCGCATGCACAGACATGGTATAGCTCCCATGAAAAGAGACTTCGGAAAGACAGGCAAAGTCGCCTGCTATCAACCGAGAGCCTCTGCGGGTGGAGAGCTTTCGCGAAAAAGCTAACGTCGCTGGACCTCAATCTGCATCTGCTGCGGAACTCCCGGAGATGCCGTCACCAATTGGATTTCGGCGTTGGGCAGGTCCGACTGCAATTGATGCACGCCCTTCGCTGTGACACGAGTTTCGAAGAATGTGATTCGGCCTATTCCCAGCGCGGCGGACGCTTCTCCGATTTGGGGAATGTCTTCGTCGCCCACACGGGGGCCAAGGAATTGAACGTTGTCGATCGCGATTCCAGTCACCCAGGTCGCCGCATCGATCGTAGGCATTTCCAACTGACCACCGATATCGCGGAGCAAACGGGCCGAGGCTTGTTGATTCCTGATTCGATACGACAACAAGCCAAGCGCGATTGCTACCACCGCGATTAGCACCAGCATCAACCGTAAACTCAGTCGTGGACGAAGTCGAGACGTCAAAGTCATCCAACGATCGTACGTTACAAGCAGGTTGATTCAAACCATACGAAAGATTGGAATTCCAAAGGTAGAGGAACTCGACGAGCGTTGTCACCCATTTTTCGAAGGATCGGGCAACCCATTCGAAATGAACACGAATGACAATGTAAGAAGCTTAGCGCTTCCGTTCCAGCCAAACGCAGTCGACGTTGGCTAGGCTGCCAGTCAAATAGCTGGAGGCGCTATTCAATGGGTAGATTGCTGCACCCTGGATTTCTTCGAGTCAACACCGGCGGTCCCGTGCGACGACACCGTTGAACAGCTGCTTGACTCGCATTGCCCAACCGATCGGGTCCCGTGGTGATTGGGTGTCGGTCGCCAAGAAAGAGGCTGAACGCTACTCCGACGGTACCAAGGTCAGTATGGGTGATGCCTTTTCAGGGCGCAGGATGTCATTGTCAATTTATTGCTGCGCGATCAGCGATTCGGCATCGCGAACTGTTAATCCGGAAATTTTGATAGGTGATTTCAACAAAGGCAATCGTATGGTTCCGTCCGACACGACAACGAGTGGGAATCCGGTCACGATGACTCCCGAGCGAAGGATTGTCACCGGAGGCGGCTGGGCCGGTTGGTCTGGGTTTTTCATTGGAAGGATACCTTCGATGTATGCCCCGACAACATCGCCGGGTCGAATTCGATCAAAGTCGCTGTCGGGTTTCGCTGATTGCGGTTGGGCATCATTCCACTTCGCTTCCTTGCCAATGAGTAGGTCTTCGACTCTACGACGAATGATGATCTCCTTCAGCTCTTCACGTTCAGCGATCCGTTGCTCGACCGCATCCAGATCCTTGCGGGCAGCTTGGACTTCATTGCGTTGCATTCGCTGACGAAGTTCAAACGCCTGACCAACCAGACTTGCCAGCGAATTTTTGGTGGCTTTCCTCTGTTCTTCATCGCCTTCACCCGCACGGTATTGTTGTGACAGCGCCTCCAGCTTTTTTGTTAGCTCCTCGTATTGAATACGGATTTGCAAGTCCGCCTGGTCAAGGGTGTCGTCAGCACCGAGGCGCGATCCAGAGTTCGAAAAAAGTACAATTGACAAGGTGACTTACTGAATAAGTAATGTCTTCACGCGGATACCTATGTTGTTTGGAGTAACGTAGCGCTAGTGTTCGAATGGAAAAAGGATTTCGTGGTAAGTGCCGTCGGCGAAGACGATCGCGATTGCGAGCTACTGTCATTCCTTCTGTAGTCGTAGCACCTGATTGCGAACGCTTTTCAATGAGTCTTCGGTGCCATCCTTCCAAGTGGTCGCCAATATCTCTGGTACGTGCGTTTCAGTGGTTGGCTGCGAATCCACAGCATTTCCGTTGCCTGAAAACCGAGCATCCATGAATGCCTACGCCATTGACGATACAGTCACGGCTGCGATCAACATCGCTCCAAGGAATCGACCTCCAGGTTTCATAGAACACGTACGGTTGGCAATCAATTCTGACGGCAGAGGCGAGTTGGCATTCTGCACATGAGCTAATGACTGCTCCAACAAACTGGCGACTTGTTGTGCGGATTGAAATCGATTGTCGGCTGACTTTTCCATGAGCCGCTGGACCAATTCGGCACACCAACACGTGTCTTGCTGGACGGATCTGTCAACAAAGTCTTGAGAAAGGAAAAATATTTTCTCGGTAGTGCATCGTTGAGGTTCCGGAATATTCAACGTGCCGTCCAGCCGCCGTCGACGGTGACCAGGCTACCGGTCATGTAGCTGGAGGCATCGCTGGATAGGAAAATCGCCGCTCCTTGGATCTCTTCCAGCCGCCCCCAGCGGTCGAGCGCTACCGCCCCGACGATGAATTTTTTGGCTTCTTCGGACTCAGCGATCGGTTCGTTCATCGGCGTCAAGAACGGTCCTGGGCAGATTGCGTTGCAAGTGATTCCGTAGGGAGCCATTTCCAAACCGATTGCCCGGGTCATTTGCACCACCGCGCCTTTGCTGGTCGCGTATGGCGTGCGGTTCGCCAATCCGACCAACCCCAGCGTACTGGCGATATTGACGATGCGGCCACGATGGGCCCGTTTCATATGTGGGATGACCGCTTGGCAACAGAGCCAGATGCCGCCGACATTGATACTTTGAACTTGCTGAAACTCGTCGAATGACAACTCATCGATCGGGCCGCGAATGTTGATCCCGGCGTTGTTGATCAAGATGTCGATCTTGTCGTATTCGTCAATCGCGGAGATACCATGGCATCGACGTCCTCCGGCGAAGTCACATCGGATCGGATTCCAATTGCCCGACGACCAAAGTCCGTTGCGATTTCGGCAGCCGTCGCTTCCGCCTCATCCTCATTCCGACTGGTCAGCAAAAGATTTGCACCTGCCGAAGCCAAACCGGCGGCCATCGCTTGGCCAAGTCCTTTCGATCCGCCTGTGACAATTGCCGAACACCCGCTGAGATCGAATTGCTTAATACCGGGAAGCATAGTGGAATCACCAAAATCCAGTCGTCAGTGTAAATCGTAAGACTATCAGGATAAGTATAGAAGACAGCGCAACTCGAAGTGCAGTTTCTTCGCTGTTGCCGTCGGATCAACAGCGGGAAAGCAACGCATGTCCATCCGCAGTTGCGATCGGCTAATTTTGCACCGACGATGGGATCACCGGAGCGCATTCAGAACTGCGCCGATCACTGCGACTGCCATCGCCAACAGAAATACAACCATCAACGGAGCGTGAACCCAATGTCGTGGTCCCCGGTCTCCCGTGATCAGTTCCTTGGTGTCGGATCGAAAGGCTTGTTGCTGTGCTGCAATGGTGTCGAAGAGTTGGACTTCGAATAGATCATGGCGCTCATCCGTTCGACAAAGTCCAAAATGTTCTTTCCATTCCCCTTCGGTCGTCTTTGCCTGCACGTGAAAATCGAAGACCTGTAACCAGCCTGGTCGTTCGACCGCAACGAGCTTCAATCGAGAAAATTTTGCGGATCGACCGTAGTAACCTGTCGCTGTTAGATATTCGCGTAGGTCTTTCTCGGTGACCTTGTTTCCGACCATTGCCATCGTGATTTTCCTTTCCTATTCCCCTGCCTCGCTTCAAAACTACATCATCAATCCAGAATGAATCAGAGGCTTCTGAGGAGTTCTTCAGCGGCCAGCCGTCCAGATTGCATCGCCCCGTTGATCGAGCCGTTTGCGCGATAATCGCCACACACATAAAAATTCTTTCGCAGTTCAGCAGGTTTCAGCGCAGGTTCAAATGCGGGCGGTGATTGGTTTGGCAATGCATAAGGGATTCGGTAAGTCTTTAGATGTTTCCACAAATCAACAGCTTGGCCGAACCAGCCAGACAATTCTCCTCTGACACATTCATGTAGATCTTGAACATTTAGCCCGGTTCTCAATACCGTCGCCGAGATCAGCGACCGCTGATCCGATGAGTAGCTGGGTGCGACCTGACTAGGCACAGATAGATTGTTGACAATCCCAGACTGCGTCCCATTCAGGACTAGCATACGGTCGGTTACCGGCGGCTCGGGTGCGGAGAAGTAGACGCAATCAACAGATCGCGGTGCTCGTTCGCTAGCCAGTTCCGGAACCAATTGCCCCGCAGTGATCTGCTCGGTGGCCACCACAACTTTGCTGTAGGGGATTCTCTTGTCTGAAGTCAGGCAAATATGATTCTGTTCGATGGATGAAACGGCCGAATTCAGTTGGATCGAATCAGCGGGCAATCGATCAGCGAGTTGTTGCGATATTGCTCCCATTCCGGTCGCTGGTAAAGCGGTTTCGCCTTCGCTGAACATCCGAAATACGAAGTACATCATGCGACTGGATGTCTGTAGCTTGTCGTCCAAGAAGACGCCTCCCAAAAACGGCCGGAAAAACTTTTCAATCATGGCCTCCGAAAAGCCAAGCCGACACAACTCTTCGTGAGTCGTTCGCTCCGAGTCGGAGAAAATTTCAGTCATCGTTAGCCGTCGAGACATTGCGCGAAGGCGGCCAACGCGAAGCTTGTCAGCAAAACTACCAACTCGCGCCAACGCGGTCTGTAGCCCGCGCGATGGTTGACGCCACGGATCGGAAAGACGCTGAAGACCGTCTCCAGTGAGAACCAGCGACCCAGAATCGAAGTATTGTAGCTGCAGACGATCGTAGTCGAGCTGACGTGCAGCCTCTGGGTAGGCGGTCAGCAGCACCTGAAAGCCACGGTCGAGCAAGAAGCCGTTAACCTGATCGGTGCGAACCCGACCCCCAACGCCGTCGGAAGCTTCGCAAATGATGCTTTGGACGCCCTGCTCTTGAAGTCTGACTGCGCAGGACAAGCCGGCCAAGCCACCGCCAATGATCACGATCGGATCGCTCATCCCGTCCGCTCCCAATACTTTTGCTTGAAATACAAAGATTACCCAGCAACTCACGTGTTGTTTATAGACCGATCCGAGCAATCGACCATCGAGAGTGAATTGGTTCGAAACTGTCGGGAAGCAACGATTTGCCGGTTGGTTCGAAAGCGGAGCTGGGAAGCTTTTCAGTGGTCGAATCGCCGGCAGTTGCAATAACAAAATGAAAGAGTTGAATCGCGAATTTGCCGCGATTCAGAATGTTTAGGCCCCCTGTTCTCCCGTCTAAATCGGAACGAGTTGACTTATGTTTGGATTCGGAAACAAGAAATCGCGTTTGGAAACTCGGTATCAAAACTTGCTCGAAGAGGCCTTTCGGCTTTCTCATTCCAACCGCAAGTTGAGTGACGAAAAGCACGCCGAGGCGAATGCCGTGCTACAAGAGATCCAGGAATTGGAGAAAGCCGACTGCGACCAGTGCTAAAGATCGGTGCCACGTGCATCCTCAAGTAGTAGGTCGAACCGGGCAGCTTCACCATCAACAATGCCCATTCAATCAGCTCGGACGTTGCCTGATACAGTTCCCCGCCAACTAGCCAACAAGATAGACCACAAGTTCTGCTCGCTCTGAGTTTGCGACTTTCTAGGAACAGTGATGCAATCGCTACGATTCATTCCGTTTGGGTTGATGGTAGTTTTCCCATTCTGCCAACTGCTCGTTCTTGGAGCCGAGCGGCCAAAGATTGTTCCGACATCGCAATTGGCATTGCTGGCGACCACCCTGGTACCCGATGGAACTAGTCGGCCGTCAGTGGAAGACCGATGAAACCGATCGTGATCAAATTTCTGAACGGTTGTGACCCCTGCAGAAATTTACTTGAAGGTCTTCGGCGATCCAGCGTGTGAGTTGATCGACGAAGCTCGCGACCGGAAAGCAGAACAATCGGGAATCAGTATCGGAATCTTGCGGTTGAACGGATGACGTGGGGAGAGCAGGTTGTGACGATTCATCAGCTGCTGGCTGTTTTGTTGGGGCCATCGGTCGATGCGCGATCGCAAACGGCTTGGCTGGCCGCTAGAGTTACCGCCTAAGGTCGCCTATTCGTCGTGTCCGTAAATCTCGTTGTAGAGCTTGATGTATCTTTCTTGAATAACGTTGCGGCGCATCTTCAAGGTCGGGGTCAGATGGCCCTCGGCAGACGTCCAGACGTCGGGGGTTAGTCGAAACTCCTTGACTTTCTCCCACTTCGCGAAATGTTCGTTAGCCTCTTCTACTTCCTTTCCAATGCGCGCTACCACTTTCGGATTGGAGATCAAGGCTTGATGATCAGTCTCCTTGATCTCGTGCCTTTCCGCCCAGCTTTGGAGGAAGGTGAATTCAGGTTGAATCAAGGCGGCTGGCATTTTTTCTCCTTCGCCGACCACCATCACTTGTTCGATGAACCGCGATTGTTTGAGCCGATTCTCAAGCAGCTGCGGCGCGACGTATTTGCCACCGGAGGTCTTAAACATCTCTTTCTTGCGCCGGTGATTTTTAAGAAGCCATCTTCGTCAAATTCTCCCAGGTCGCCGGTATGAAACCAGCCGTCTTTCAAGACTTCAGCGGTTAACTCGGGTTCTTTGTAATAGCCGATCATTACCTGTGGACCTTTAACACAGATCTCCCCGTCTTCGGCGATCTTTACCTCCGTGCCATCGATCACTTTGCCGACCGTGCCGATGCGAAACCCACCGTTTTCCATGGCGCTGGACGTCACGACCGGTGATGTTTCGGTTAAGCCATAGCCTTCCATGACGTGTATGCCAGCGGCGTTGAAGACGCGGATCAATCTGGGCTGCAAAGCGGCGCTGCCGGAGGCGACGTGTTCCAGATTGCCGCCAAATCCTGCCTGCCACTTGCTAAAAACAAGCCTTCGCGCAAGCGCCAATTTGCGTTCGTATCTCGGACCATTGGCCCCGTAAGGTTCGTAGTTCTTGCCGAGTTCGAGGGCCCAAAAGAATACCCGCCTCTTGATCGCAGGCAGTTTCGTGCCTTCGGCAATGATACTGTCGTAGATCTTTTCCATCAGCCGAGGCACGACCGACATCACATGCGGTTTGACTTCGTGCAAATTCTCCAAGATCGTCTCGATCGACTCGGCAAAATGGATTGAGACGCCATAGTACTGATACAAGTACAGCAACATCCTTTCAAAGATGTGACAGCAGGGTAGGAAGCTAAGCGCATCAGACTCGCCTACATCGACAGGCACTCGGTCGCCGCAAGCGTGAACGTTGCTGACGACATTGTTGTGGGAGAGCATCACACCTTTGGGACGGCCGGTCGTTCCCGAGGTGTAGATCAACGTTGCCATATCCTCTGGCTTGACGGCGGCCTTGCGTTCTTCCACTTCGTTTTGATTCGATTCAGCTTTGCCTAACTCCAAAATCTCTTCCCAGTGCTTGCAGCCGGGTACCTGATCGAACGAATAGATCCCTTGAAGACTGGGGATTTTGTCTTTGATCGAGTTGATTTTGTCGAACACCTGTTGGCACGAAACGAAGCAAAGTTTGGTGTGCGAGTGGTTCAGAATGTATTCGTAGTCCTGTTCGGTAATCGTTGGATAGATGGGTACGTCCTGTGCGCCGACTTGTAAGATTCCGATGTCCATGACATTCCACTCGGTGCGGTTGGTCATCGAGATCAGAGCGACCTTATCATTGGGCTTGATACCTAATCGAATCAATGCACGGCTGACTGTGTTCGCTTTGTCTATGTATTCTTGCGAAGAAGTGGCAACCCACTGACCGTCGTATTTGGTGACCAGCGATTTTTCGAGATTATAGGTCTCTTGCTGATAGTAAGGAATCTCAAACAGTCGAGTGACTTTTTGCATGATCGAAGGTGTGGAATAAGAAAAGTGAATGGAGGGTGAATTGGATGATTGATCTAATCCATCCTAACGCCGATGTGGAGCAAAATGTTAGCATACCGCTGCTGGTCAGCGGTCTGCACCGTTAGCACATGGTCATCCGTGCTGACCGCTTCGTAAAACTTCCACTTGTCGATACTTTGTAGAGCCAGGTCTAAGTTTGCTTGCTTGATGGTTTCGCGGTAGTCGTCCCAGACTGGTGGATCGCCAGCCAACGCATAGGGGCCACTGGTTTCCGTCTCCATCGTTTGAATGGACTCGACCGGTACCGCCGAAAGGATCGCCTCGAGGACCTGATTGCAGGTGGGTATGCCGGGCATCAGGTTCAAACTGATCAGCTCGGCTCGCGGACCCCGTTTGCTGGCTGCCGGATAGTTTCCGTCAGCGATCAAGACCGTGCTGTGATGGCCAGCAGCGGCAAGAACAGCAGAGATCTGAGGATGAATCAGCTTATGGCGAAGCATACGACTGGGACTCGGTCTGAGGCGATGATTGCGATAGGATAGGATCAAAACGAACATTGTGACGGAGTCTCCTGTTGCCGGAAAGCCTGTTAGACCGCCGATTGAAGCTTGGCAAATATCTTGGAATCGATCTGTACGTTCACTGGACCTTTGCACTGGTGATCGCCTATGTGGCTTTTGCGTCCAGCGAGACAGGGGCCGACGGCATGGCATTCGCCATCGCGCAGTTACTGGGCGTGTTTCTGTGTGTAACCTTGCATGAGTATGGCCACGCGATGGCAGCACGAGAGTTTGGCATCGCAACCGCAGACATCACATTGCTGCCAATCGGCGGCGTGGCACGCCTAAAACGCATGCCGCGAATTCCTTGGCAAGAGCTGGTCGTCGCAGTCGCTGGGCCCGCTGTCAACGTCGTGATTGGAACGTTGCTAGTTGCTGGCTTCTTTGTCCTCACCGATCTGACAGTGCTCGACGCCACGCTCCGATTCTTCATTCGTTCGACTGTCGGCCTACAAGTTGACGAACAGACGATAGCTACCGTCACGGACGTGTTTACAGCGCCGTCGATTGCTGGCTTCGCGGTGACGATGCTGATCGTCAATATCATGTTGGTGTTGTTCAACATGATTCCGGCCTTTCCAATGGATGGCGGTCGCGTCTTCCGCAGCGTCCTTGCCATGGGAATCGATTATCGACGGGCAACGCGGATCGCTTCCCGAGTCGGAGTTGGTTGCGCCGCGGTCTTGGCGGTGTTGGCCCTGAGCGCTGATCCGCCTCGCTGGATCCCTGTCATGATTGCCGCCTTTGTTGCCTATGCGGGAATGGCCGAAGCCCGGCAGGTCGAGTTGATGGAGTCGGTCAGGGGTTTGACGGTCAGCGATGTGATGGTGCGCACAACAGATGGCCTGCCAATGGATCTGCCACTGGGACAAGTTGTGGCGCGATGGAATTCGTCTCAGGTCGCAGCGATGCCGGTGGTATCCATCGTCGGAACGGTGGTCGGAATGTTGGACCTGAGAGAAGTCCAACGGGCTGTTGTTACCGGAGTCAATTTACAGACGCCCGCCGGTCAACTGATCAATCACCAGAGTCCGGTTCACGCAATTCGAGATGACGAACCGCTCGAGGCGGCCTTGGTGCGGAACAGTCGTCAGCGACGACAAATTCCAGTTGTGAATGTCCAAGGTCAACTGAGCGGAATTGTCGATCTGGACACCATGATCTTGCGCAGCGAATTGGCGAAAGCAATGCGTCACGATCAGCAGTATCTGGCGACCCGATTTGATCAATCAAGCTGACCGCAATCCGGAGCCCGAACCATCGACGCAATCAATAATCATTCGTTCCTGGCAGTACTTGCTTGCTCGCCCGTTTCGTGTGAGGAAAGTTGAACTTTCGATGACGTTGGCGAGTTGTCTTCAGCGGCGCTTGCGTTGACGATGTCGCGAACCGATTTCCCACCGGCAACGAGCGATGGTTTGATGAGTGGTTTGGCCACACGATTGATGTCGCTTCCCAGAACTGCGAATTCAGTGCTTTGGCCCGTCCAAGTTTCTAGCATCGATGTCTGATCGCCCCAATGCTTGCTCGCGCACGGAGATCGCGGGTCTTCCAAAGACGATATTTCGAACAGTAGCGTGCCGGCCAACCAGGCGCCGAAGATCAACAGTGTTGATGAGAAGGGTCCAGCGTGCGGCACGCTCCGGATGGGAGCGAGCACAACACCAGTCGTAGCGTTGGGATCAGAGTTGCCTGGTTCGACGCCGGTGGGTTGATCGTTGTGTTTCATCATGCATTCAACCTATCGATCTTCGCAAATCTAAAAAGACAATTCACGTTTGAATCCGCCGAATCGATAGCAAGGTGTATCGGTCGATAGGCTGGCTACAGATAAGCCATAGAATCCGAATGCAACGAAGGTCGCTGTCCGAACTTGTCATCAAGCGTGACAATCCAGAGAATCATTCAAATGACCTGGAATCGCTACAGCTTGCCGACCACTTGAGATTCAACGAGGAAGAATCGGCTCCATGGCTTGATTGACCGTACCGATGTAGAAGCTCCCAACACGGTAGATCAGGTAGACCAGAAACAGGATGACAGACGTTCGCACAATGATCGTTGCCAATGTCGACAATATTTTCACCGCCGTTCTCGCTCGCTCGTCATATTCGCTAGCAAGATGATCCATCGATTCTGCATCGGTTCCGGAATGCTCCGAAATTTCTACTCGCTTGATAAAGTCAGTCGGGAAGACGCTCGTTGCCTGCAGTGCGCCGGCCAGAGTAGAACCGCCGCGAATCGCTTGTTCGGCGTCGTCAGCGGACGTTTGATAGTATTCGCTATCGGTGCTGTCCAACGACAAGCGAATCGACCGAATCGGGTCGAGCCCGGCGTCGAGGGCCAAGGCCATCGTCCAACAGAACCGCGAGATTGTGATCGTTTGGATCGCAGCACCTACTTTGGGAATCATATAGATCAGCGGAACAATATTCTGAATCCCGGCAATGTTGCGACTGAACGCCCAGACGATGGCAAGCACAAGGGACAAAACGCCCGCGATGTAAGACCAAAACCAGAGCACACCGCTGCCTCCGCGCAAGCCAAATCCGAGTATGTCCGCCATTTGGCCTCCACCCACCGGGGTTAGAATCCCCATCAAATAGATCAGCAGTGATACGACCATCACAGCGCCCAAGACCTGGAGTCCCGGATAGGCGATTGACGAAACGAATTCTTTTCGGAGCTGTCTTTGGTGTTCATAGTGTTCGGCCAATGACAGGAGTGTTCGCTCAAGTCAACCGGTTTCTTCACCGACGCGAGTCATCGTCGTCATCAAGGGTGGAAAATAGGGCTGCTCTTGCGCCATCACCGTGCTGAGTTGTTCACCGCGTGATGCTCCTTCGGACAACTTCTGGACTGCGCGTCGATGAGGGCTCGATCCATGTGACGCTTCGCTATCAAGCAGCATGATCAGGTCGGCACCTGCGCAGTCCGACACCCATGCGGTGGCAAAATTGGGCGGCCGAAGCCAACGTCATGCGTGCAGAAAACAATGTTTCAAAGTCTCGATCGAATCACAAATAGCCACCCTCATTGTGATCGGCCCGGTCGCTTTGGGGAACGGCATGAAACTTGGTTTCGCGTCTAGCCAAAGCTGGTCGCCAACTCTCCATGCTAGCCCGCAATCGATGCTGGCCCGCTAGCGTCGGTTCAGGCGGCCCGAGACTGCTCTAGATAGGCTTGGAGCGTTTCTTCGACCTGGCGAAGCTGTTCAGCAGCTGTTTGGGACAAATCGACGAATAGCGTTGGCACGCCCCCAACAATGCACCAGGAAGCCTGTTCGTCGCTGAGCAATTCCATACGCACCCTAAAGCCGAGGGAGCGAGCGTCCTTGAGCCTATTCTTGAGCCGCTGAACGATGTTGTCGTCGGGATTGTGAAAGTCGGGCATTGAATCGTTCCATTTTGACTAACCCCTACAGGGCCAAGCATCCATTCCCTTATCGACCGCGCGGATCGTTTCGATACTGACGGCTGGTCAGTTTTCCGACCAATCCACAGTCGGAGCCGATCAGGATGGCATGGCAAGCTGTACGGGAACCACACCATGTCATGTAGCAAACGGCACGCCTTCGACGATAGGTCATTCAGGACCATGTGCGCCACCACGGCAACAATCATTCATCACGAGGGAGAATCGATGCAATCCGAGTCGGATGACCAGATGCAGATACAGTTCTTGAAGACGGAGCTGAAAAAGATGCAATCGATGGCGGCCCTTGGCGAATTGACCGGGACGGCGACGCATGAGTTCAACAATGTCTTGATGACGATTATCAACTACGCAAAGCTTGGGATCCGTAATCGCGATGATGCCAGTCGCGACAAAGCGCTGCAAAAAATCTTGGATGCCTCCGAACGCGCCGCCAAAATCACGTCAACGATTCTTGCCCAGGCACGCAACCGCAGTGAATCATTCGAACCGACCGACTTGGGTGGAATCATTCGCGATGCCTTGGTCCTGTTAGAACGCGAAATGCGCAAATATCGGATTGCAATCGAGACGGAGTTTGACTCGGCGACACCAAACGTCTCTGTGTGTGGAAATCAAATCCAACGTGTGCTATTGAATTTGCTGATCAATGCTCGCCAAGCGATGCCGGAAGGTGGGACGATTCTGGTGCGACTGGCTCCCAGCAACGAATCGGGTTGGGTCGAATTGACGGTCCGTGATTCCGGTAGTGGAATCCCCAAGGAAAGCCTGCAACACATTTTCGATCCGTTCTATTCCACCAAAGATGGACCGGATGAATCTGGGAAAGGTGGAACCGGTCTCGGATTGGCCGCCTGCAAGGAAATCATTGACGCCCATCAAGGCCGTGTCCGCGTGGAGAGCTCGCTGGGTCGCGGAACGGCGTTTATCATTCGTTTGCCTGTATCGCAGCGCTCGCAAGCTGCGGCATGACACGAACCACAAAATGGTTTAGATCAAGGTGTCGCTTCGCGCAGGTGCGTTTCTAAGGCTGCGAATCGTCGCAGTAACCTCTGAAAAAGGTTGCTCGTCTTCGTATGGACGTGGTACGAATTCAAGGAGCCATCGGCAGGTTCAGGATCTTTGGCAATTGGCGAGCGATGTACCGCGGCACTTTCAACAGGGCGCGGTCACTGACGGGATCGTATGCGGCTCGAAGATCGTCGTCTGGGTTGGCTGCAATGATCACTTGGATGCGGTCGCTGGTCGTATCGCGCTGGTCGGCCAATTCGGATGTCCAGGCAACTACCGGAAGATTGTCGTATGTGGCCTGGCTGCCGACCCACCAGTGCTTGGCATCCACTTTACGAATCTGGATACTCCATCGCGAGAATGCGCCATCAAACGTTTTTGCGGCATCGGCTTCCCGTCGCGGCAGCAACAGGGTTTCAGGCCCAAGTCCGCGGCGGTTCAAGTCATACCAATTGACCATGCAGACCACACCGTTGCGTCGCGCCAGATCCCGCAAGAATTCACCGATGCTAATCGGCGCGTCCCGTTGCGGACCTACGGTTCCGCCGGTCAGCAGAGGCCAATCAAGCGATGTCCATTCGTCGCTGGCCCAGCGGCGAATGTGCTGATCTGAAATCGTGGGTGCGATTCCACGCATCCGCCGCAGGCTTTCGATGGCCAAAGCCGCTAGTTGTTGCTGCGGTCGGGAGTCGCCAATCTGAAGTTTTGAGGCTTGCTGGTCTGCGCTGGGATCCAAAAATGTCATCAAAGTCCGCACGCCGGACTCGGATTCCGGGCCGAAGTCTTTCAAATCACTTACTTTGGAGACGACGGCTGCAAAGCTTTCGTCGGTGGGGGTCAAAACCAACAAGGTCTCCTCTTCTTTCCATTGAGCCTGCTGCGATTCGGCTATTGAATCAATCACTTGCCGAGCCGTCTTCCAACCTGTGGGCACTGCGACTGGGGTTGCGGGGTCGATTTCAACCAGGTCAAACGACAGCCAATCGATTTCCAAAGGAACCGTCGTTACCTGTCCAGACAACAGCAGGAAATCGGCCAGTGGATAGCCCGCGGAAGCCATTGCCATTCGTATGCTTAGGTCGCTGCGAAGGTTCAGTGCCCGGGGTCTGACCTGTAACAACTCAAACTCATCATCGCTGGCGGCAGCATCAAGTTCGATTTCATCGATTGTCGGTGGCGCCTGCAAGTTTGTTTTCTGCGGCGACCCCTCTGGCAACAGAATCTCTGTGTACTTGGCAAGCTCAGGTGGCAATTCCTGCATACCGCCCGCTTCCGCCTCTGCGGAGCGATCCTCCCCGGTGACCGGTGATTCGATTTGCACCGAGGGCGTCTCGGGGCCGGCATCAAGAGGCGAAGTTGGAAGGAAACCTTCGGGAACAGGTGAACTTGAAACCGTCTGGTTTTCGGTGGCTAGATCGGGCGTTGTATTCGAGTCATCGTCGGGGTTCTGATTGACGGGTTTCGTGTTTTCATTGAACTTCGTGTTCTCACCAAAAGTTGGATCTTGATCGGAAACTGCTTGTTGGTTTGCCGCGGGACGTTTAGGCACCGATGCCAGTGCCGGATCGTCGTCGCCAATCGGCTGTGGCCCATCAACACCGATGGTAGAGGATGAATCACCGCTACCGTTTCGTTCGGCCGTGGAATCTGTTTCGGAAAGAGCGGCATTCGAAGTAGTGGCGGGTGCTCGCCAAACGGAAACGAACCATCCGAATACGGTTGCCGAGATCAACAAGCCGGTCAACGAGAGTGCAGCCACCAATGCAATTTGTCTTGACCGTTGGGTTCGCTCACTTTGCCAGCCTTGTTCCGGAGGAATCGTGCGTGCGCGATCCTGATGGGTTGGTGGTGGACCGGCAAAGGGCTGTCGTCCGCTGGGATCAATCGGCTGGATCGCATTCTCGGGCGCGTCGCTGCGGCCAAAGCCTGCCGGCGCGATCGCATCCTCAGTGATCGCTTCACTATCAACGCTCGATTCGCCGATCGCGACTTGTGGACGTGAGGCCTCCGAGTCGGTTCCATCGGGATCAATCTGAACCATGGAGTCGCACTTGGGGCAGCTCGCGATGGTGCCAACGATTGCCGGGTCGGTCACGCGCAAGGAACTACCGCAAGTCAGGCAGTTCACCGCAAAGGGCTGAAAAGTCAATCGACTGCTCACTAACGTAAGTCGAGGAACCACCCCGCCTACAGGTGCCAGAACCGATCCTGGCCAACCGCTATCTACCTAGTTCCACTGACCAAAAATGTCGTCGGCGAATAGGTCAAGCCCATCATCATCGTCGCGATCATCGTCGGCAACATTGATCATAGGACCAGCGGGCGTCGATTGTCCACTGCTATCGTCGTTCGCTACGAGCTTAGCGACTTCGTCAACGCTCAGATCGGCAAAGGCAGCATCGGTATCGTCTTCCAGCGTGCGGACGGTCGGCACCTGAACCGCTTGGGGAGTGGCTTCTGCCTCGCCGCTGCCATTTTTTGTGGAAATATAATTGATGACCTGAAGGGCATCGAGCGCCGTGACCTTGAAGTCACCGTTGACATCGGTAAAGAACCCATCGTTCGGAATGCTGTTTTCACCGTCACCCAAACGATTCAGGCGGTTAACGATAATCAGCGCATCCAGGGCGGTTGCTTCACCGTCGCCATCCACATCCTGCGGGAAGCTACTGTTCTGCAGTGCGCTGCCAACGACGGTAATGTCTACGGCGTCGTACCGAATCTTAGCAATGTCGATCGGTTCGTCGTTGTTAAAGACAAGGGTATCACTTTCTGGCAGCCGATCAGCAGGTGAACCAACGACCGATGCTGTTCCAGGTGCAATCGCATCAAAGAAGATGGTGGCCATCAACGCGGGATTCGGTCCATCGGGATCATCCAATTCGAATCGAATTTGTCCCAAATTCATTGATCACGCCCGGGCGGGCTGCGGATCCACTGGTGGCGTTATCGACATAGTCAGTGCCAATGCAGGCAAAGAAATCTAACTCGCTTGCCAGCCGGCCATCGTGCGAACTGACACACAGGGCGGCATCCAGATCGGTCGATGGAGCCAGGACACCGGTTGAATACAGCACGTCCAGGTATCCGGCGAACACATACTCAGGAATGAAGTTAAGATCCTCCACGCGAATCTGCACACCAATCCGTTCGCCGACGTTGACTGAATCGACCGCCGGGTTAATCGGTGTGCCGTCTTCGCGGACCACGTCGAAGTCGAACGCCACTTCGGCACTGGCATTGTGATTGCCAATCGCAAGCGTGACTTGGGCAACACTACTGGAGCCTTCGTCATCGACGATGAAATAAGAGAACTGCTCTAACCCGTCGGCACCAAAGAACGCACGATACGTAAGGAAATCGTCGTTAAGATTTCCAGGTGTACCATTGTCGTTGATCAACACGGTGCCCATCGAGGGACTGGCAACCAAGCCGAATTGAGTGATCGAAGCAGGAACACCACCAACCACTCGCAGATTGTCGTTGTCAAGCACTCGCAACACCGCCGGCAACGCTGTACCGCTGGAGATCGGATTGCCATTGGAATCAATCCCTTGGGGATACGAATCTTCGACCGCCGCAGTAAAGTTGTCTGATCTGGGCAGAATCAAAAGCTCGACTCGGTCATAGCCAAGCTCGCTGGGGGTCAATCCAACGTCCGATCCAATGACCGTCGTTTCAATCAACACGTCATCGGATGGATCACCAATGAATTGGGCGATTCCAGGGCTGACCGCTTGCATGGTCACCGTGAACAATTCGACGGGGCCAGCATGTTCGACTTGGTCCTGCGGGACCAAAGAGGTTTGAATCGCTCCGACGTCGTCCAGCAATCCTGGTGTTGATGCATTGCCAGCTTGCAGCCCACCGAAAATTGGACCAAAGCTAATATCAAATGGGAAACCACCATTGAGTCCGGGCACGGCGTTTTCGACTGCGACCAGGGCGGCTGAATACAGGACATCCAGGGATGCTGAGGCAACGCCTTCTGGACTCGCAGCAAAACGGAGGTCGTCAACCGAAACTCGAATCTGGAATGTATCGCCGACGCGAACCGAAGGAGTGATGTCGTCATCGCCGCCATTAAGACTGGTTCCATCCTCGTCTAGGAGTTCCATTGAGAACAGGACGACGTCGTCTAGATTGGCACTTGGCAACAGGTGTACCGTTCCCACCGCTGAGCTAATTTGTCCATCACCGTCTCGGATCGTATAGGTGAATTGTTCCGTGCCGTTGAATCCTGGGCTAGGCGTGTAACGGATCGACTGGCCGCCACCGATTACGGTCAGGAATCCGCCTTCACTACCCGAAGTGACGCTGATCACCGAAATGCCGCCGGCCAAACTGGGAATATCGTTCTCCAGCACATTCAACGCGCGATCGGACGAACCTTCGGGGACATCAAAGGAATCATCGACCGCAATGGGACTGGCTGATTGAAAGCGTACGGTGACCGTTACATCAGCCGTCGATTGATTTCCAAATTCGTCACTTACCGTGTAACGGAACGAGTCAGATCCGACAAAACCATTGGGTGGCGTATACAGCACAGATCCTCCACCGGCAGCGATGCCGATCTGGCCGATGGTGCCCGTGGGATCCAAGTTAATGATCGTCAGCTGGTTGTCTGGTGTTTGGAAATCGTTCGCCAATACATCCAGAACGTTGGCGTTGGAATTCCGCGAGACCGTCATTGAACCGGGGGCGGTTGCGTCCGGGTCGTCATTTGCCAAATCTGTGGTCGGCGAGATGCTGAAGGCGTAGTCTTCGACTTCCCCGCTGGCCGCAAAGCCTGTTGGACCAACACCGATCGTATGGCTCAATCGGAAACGTGCGAACGTTGATCCGATGTCCGCGGTGGCAGGAACACTGACCGGAACCGCAATCGATTGAACTCCGGCGGCGGGGGAAACCGGAATGTTCAGCGCAAACTGTTCGCCAGGGCTCGTGAAGTCACCGTCGCCATCGAAGTCCATGAAAGCGTTCAAGTACGCGATGCTGCTAGTCGTGTTGGTCACTCCGACGGTAAACGTTCCCGTACCGCCTGGACCAAGGGGCGCCGTCAACGCGACGCCATCTTCGTCGTCGATGGACGTCAAATCGTCACCGGTGGCGGTGGCATTGGCTAGCGATCCGATCTCACGATCAACAAGGCTTCCCAAGTTCAAACCACTGACGAGTCCATGGCTGGCGTCACCGTAGGAGGCTGGCGCGTCGCCAAAGTCCGTGGAAGGCGTTAGGCCAAAGGTAGCATTGTTGGATAGTGAGCTGCCGTTGAAGATAACGGTAATGCCATCACTTGCCGGTTCGGTCTGTTCGAATCCCGGCGGAACGACAATGCAAATGGTGTACGTGCCTGGGCCGGGTAAGTTTAAGGCGTAGGTGCCATCTGCGGCTGTCTCTGCACGTGGTTCGCCCAAGTCAGGACGTTTGTCGCCATCCAGATCGACATATACGAAAATGCCTTCAAGTGGCCCCTCGCCTGGGTCTTGTTCACCATCGCCGTTGAGGTCGGCATAGACTAAACCGGTGATATCGGCAAGCACTTGCTGAAAGCCAAAGTTGATTCCACTGGCACCACTGCTAGCGATGACGGTCGTTGCGGTCGTCGGAGTTTGGTTGCTGGGAGTCACAGCAATGATGCTGAACGTCCCCGCCGGAACAGCCAATGAATAGGAGCCATCGGCTCTCGAGATCGCTGACGGCTCACTGGATTCCTGGAGACTGTTGCCATTCAAGTCAGCAAAAATGGTCACACCTGCCAGGCCCGGATCGCCACTCGCCGAGCCGTTGCCATTGATGTCGTTGAAGACGCGCCCGCTGGATGATGAACCGACCGTTCCGGAGGACAGAGTATGAGCTAATGAATCGGCGACTCGTTGGAAACCAAAGTAGATGTCCTCGTTGCGGTCAAATTCATCGGTCCTGAATTCGGGTTGAGTATCGTCTGGGGTGCCAAATATTCCATCGAGGCCGACACCGAGAAAGAATGTTTCCCGATTGCCACCAGGGCCATCGATGATCGATGGAATGAAGTTGTCGCCATTGGTGTGATAGATACCCCATGTATGCGCCGCTTCATGCGTGATCGTTGTGGCGATGATGCGAGCCAGGCCATCTAGAATGCTGACGGTATCCGAGATTGGGAAGGCCGTTACAAAATCGCGTATTCCTTCCATTAAGACGATCGCGAAGTCGTCCATGCTGAAATTTCCGATGTCGATCGTTTGAGCCAAACCGACCAAGCCATCCTGTTCGGATGTATCAGAGTTTCCGCCAACCAAAAGCCGCGTGGTGATTTGTGACAGCGAGGGGTCGATCGCTGCCGGATCGGCATGGTCGCGACTATTGAGGACCGTGACGCCGTACTGGCCGGCGATGCCAGTCGAATCGTAGTCGCCGTTGCTGCCATTGATGCCAATCGTAGCAAGTTGTAATTCAACCTCAGCTAGAATTTTATCGATCAACTCATTTTCGATCGCGGTCGCCGCCGCGGTATTGTCCGCTAGTTCGGGCAGGAATCCGAGGTCGATCAGTGAGTTCCGCAGACTGGGGACACGAATCACGCCTGTCAGTGGTACGCCCGATCCATCAGAAAAGATGCTTCGAGGATAGATCGCACCATCGAAATCCAAAAACAACACCTGTTGCGTACCGATCGGCAACGATTCGGATACAGGGCGATAAACGCGTAATCCGAGCGTATAGTTTTCCGTTTGATCGCCGGGCGAAACGGTCAGATAGTATCGCCCATCCTCCGGGACAACTTGAGAAGCATTGACCGTGCCAAATGTTTGCAGCGGCGAATCTTGTGGATAGAGAATGCCAATGTCGGGAATTGTCGGCAAGTTGTCATCCGTGTTGGCGTCTGTACCAAACCAGATAGATCCGTCCGCATAGCTGACGTCGATCGTTCCTACGGCTCCCAGGCCAGCAATGTCCAGGATGTCGCCGGCACGAAGATCGAATGCATAGACATCCAAATCTACCCGAAACTCGAACGGTGCACTCGGAAATGGAATGTTTGAAAACGGATCGATCGGCAAAGTGCCAGTAAGGTCGATCGTATCCTCTTGGCCAGCCCCAGTTCCCAGGGGAAGAAAATCAGCGGTGAAAATCGAATCATTCTCGCCGATCTCACCAGCGGCTTCAGAATCGCTAACGTTGAAAGCTGGCACGCTTCCGATATTTCGTGAACCGTCAAACGTGTTCACCGGTTCGGAGAGACCCGTTGGAATGACCGGTGCGGCATTCAGCAATTGCCGCTGCTCAAGCCCCTCCATGATCAACCGTCGCTTCTGATTGCTCCGGTTCGCATTTGCACACCGGCTAGATTGCTGTGCGCCGGAGCGTTTGGTTCTTGAATCGCTTCGTTTGGTCATCGAGGGTCAACGGGTCAAGGTAGTAGTGGAACGACTGGAGGCATTGCGACCAGGCCAATGCGGCGCGCCGCATTGAGACGTATCAGTAGCATCGGTCAGATGTACGCGGTCATTTGCCAATTAGCCAGCGACGCCCATTCTGTAAGGGTGAATTCAGGGGAAATGTATCGAATGGGCTGGGTGGCGAACGGAAAAGGAGCGTCTGCGATTCTAGTTGCACCCTAAAGAGTGTCAACGAATCGCATCTCTTACGACGCGCTGCAATTGTCAAAGTTCCCCAACGTCATGACAAAACCGTCACGATCGCTGCAGATAGGTCCTCTTAATGACGAAGTGTACATGTGAATACATTTGTTCCGCCCCCTGGATTGGGTCAGCGGTCAGATCGCGGGCTACAGACTCGCTCTGAATACGAAAAATCCCGCGTGGAGCGATCCACGCGGGACGGATGTCGATTTGCGAAGGCGATCCGGGAGTTACCAGATGTACTCCGCTCCGATCGAAAAGCCCTGTAAAGTCAGTGTATCCATTTGAATCGGTGGTCGTTGTGCATTGCTGACCAACCGGTGAGGCGTCAACGATGTAATCAGCGTCCCAGGTCGCGTTCGCCACATCGTCGATCGCGATCAGGTAGTACGCCGATCGCACTGTCCAGGAATGCGAAAGACGATAGGCAAGTTTTGCCTCCATTTCCGCTGCCACGGTTCCACGTTCGAAGTTTCGTTGCGAGTTCAGCAGGCTGCCCTGTGCACCGTTGTTCAACGAGTTTGCCTCGATGCTCGAGGCGTTGGAAATATGATTGTTTAACCAGGCGCCTTTGACTCCAAATCCAAAGTTGATGCCCGGAACCACGTTCCACCACAGGTCACCCCCAAGCTGGACGCCGAACAGGTCATTTTTGACGCTTTCGTTGCTGACAAAGAATCGCAAGTCTTCGTCCACAGGACTCGCGCCTGTGCCGTCGTCGTTCAAGCCAACGATATTCAGACCTAGCCGATTGTCATAGCGAAAGTATCGCAAACCAGCTAACCAAGATCCCTGAAATCGGCAGTAGGGTCCAACGGTCCGCCTTCGATAATTCAATTCTCCGCTGTGAAAATGCGCTTCGTACGATGCGGTCTGGGCAACCGATCGGTCAACGTCATCAAGATTTGCCGGATCGGTTCCAAAGTCCGCTAATGAACGAGAACAGATCTGCGCCACTTAGCAAAACGGGAGGAACGCTATTGTCGAATACCGGTGGACTGGTCGCCCTTTTCGAATCACTCCATTCCTGGCCACCGATGTAGGTCAATTCCAAGTTGCCACCGGCACCGAAAATCATGGCTCCGGAGAGTCTCAAGCCGGCTTGCAGATCAGAATTGACAATGTCGCTGGCTGTGATCACCGGGACTCCATTGGGTCCCCCATTCTGATCGGGTCCCTGTCGAGTGATGACGTCAGTTCCGATGAAGGGAGCCGAGCGTCCCAGAAAGATCGCTTCGGCCGAGAAGTCGTACCAACGCTGGGAACAAAGTCCGGCTTCGGTGTATGGAAGCAAGCTTTGTAGGGCGGCGAGACAATACCCGTTTCCGATCAGTTGGCAGGCACTGCAGCCATCACCTCCGCAAAACATGCAACAGTGACGCAGTAGGTCGCAGCAACAACAGGATTTCAATTTTTGAAACAGGTGACCGATATGCGGTGGACAGCAGCCACCGCCGCAAGAATTGTAGCCATCGCATGAACGACAGCCGTCACATGAATCGCAATCACCATAAGGTGTGTAGCCCATCGGTCCCGGGCCGTCGCATCCGCCGGTGGGGCAGTAACCACCATCACAAGGGCTGCTGCTCGCGTAGCCGACAGGCATGACGGCGCCGTGGTACATCTCCGGTGGCACCATTCCGGCCGGAGTGACATATCCACTCGCCGCGAAATCGGCATCGGCGTGTCGCACCATGGGAGCTTGCCCTTGTAGCGGCTGGCTAACCAGTGTCGCACCCGCGATCACCAAAAAGGCAATGAATCGTGAAAAGTAGACTGATTGAATCATTCGTTCATCGCTAGCGTCTCCGCGGCTAATGTCGCCGCATGGTTGCCGGTCATTCAATACCGGAGCGATGCACAGGGTAGCCACACTGGTCACCCCGAAATCCCCCCGATTTCTGGCTCGCGAACCAGCTGTTCCTATCATCAGCAATGGGATCAACATGCGATCTGCCATTGGCAATTCGTGCGATCCGATTGTTTGGAACAACCGCTTCAGGCGGAGTTATCGGCACAAACGGACGCCGGAATTTGGTTATTCCGGTCGATCCGGGTAGGAAAACATTGCGGGCGCAATAGCCCGCGGTCACGAAACCGTGGTGAAATCGGATAAACTTATCGCTAGCATCCTGATGGAACCCTCATGTTTCACGCGATCCATTAAGTCGTCATGCGATCGCTCGATCAACGCGCTCTGGAAGAATCTTTCCCGTGACCGACCGAGACGCCATCCAATCGACGCTTCAGCGAGTCCAATCGGGAGAGATTTCGCCCGAAGATGCAACGCAACTACTGCTGGCTGCCGAGACCGCCGAGCCGCTGGATTCGCTGATCGAACGACTGGGTCCACCGCCGGCCGACATCGTTGACCGATGGTGTGACCAACTTCGCTTGATCGCAAGTGCATACGAGTGAACGTTCAAGGAACCGCTACCGGAAATCGAATTGGATCAATGGGCGATCACGGGCCAAGCAGACTTGTTGTACCGGGGGCAACGATATCCAGTCTCCGACTACGCGCCCGCGCTTCACAAGTTTCGCTTGACCGCATCCAGGATTTTGAGCGCCGCTGGATTGTCGAACGCCAAGCAGCGCCCGATGTCGCAGCGGTCACCGCTAGTCAATTCCCAAACAAGCCATTGGAAACGCGCGACTCGCGGATGGAAGAGCACACTGAAGCGCAACAAACAGAGCCGGCACAGCGCTTCTAGTGGAACCATTCGCATGCTGAGTGCCACTGGCATCGCGATCTGCGCGATCGCTGCGGGCTTCGTTCTATTTCAAGCTTCGCGGCCAGCAGCCGAACAGTTGTCCCAACGGCGCGAGTCCGATCGCCCTACCCGGCCACCCGTTACCGCACTGACGCCCAATCCAACCGTCGATCGACCCAGTGCCGAAACAGTCGATTCCGCAGCGGTTGAAGAACGGATGACTTTGGAAACGTTTGACTCAGCCAATGAAACGGCAACTGTTTCCGAGTCAGCGATTGACAGTGAACTGTCGATGTCGCTGGAAGGCCTACTTCCACCGATCGATGACACCAATCAGGATTCCAACTCAAAACTATCGGACGCGTCGAATACCAGTTCGGGTACAGCAGCGGAACCGGAATCAGCGGCGCAAGATTCTGATTCACCTAGTGGCAACAACAGCAATTCGAACCCTCAGCTAAGTGGACCGACCGATTCCCAAATCAGTGACGAAGAACCGGTACCCGAGGAATCTCCCCAACAAACTCGACAGTCAACTGTGTCAGCCGTTCAATTGGGTGACCTGGCAAATCCGGCAACGATCGTCACCCTGGCTGACCATCCACTGACAGGACTCGATGTTCGTTTCCCGATGGATGTTCCCCTGGAAGTCAATCAGGAAGATACGGTTTGGTCGATACGGGACACGCGAAAAGATCTGGTGGTGGCTACCATTCGTTCCACCGAAGATGGTACCGAGTTCTCCTGGGGCGAATCGGCAGAAAATTCTCCGAGCGCTGGAGCAGTTGCTCACGGACGGATTACCAGTGAGGGTGGCAGGACGGTTTTTCTGAGACCGACCGTCGAATCCGATCCTTGGAAGTTTCAGTTTGATCAGTCCGACGTGATGCCGACTTGGAACCTGAATCATCCGATTCCGCCACGTGTGACCAGACTGAGCGTCGAATTCGAATTGCCCGCAGACTGTCGATTTCGCGTGGGTTGAGCCGGTCGAACCGAGCGAGGTTCGCCGCACGAAGGCCACTGCCGTGATCACACCGGCGGACGATGAGGAAATCTCGCTGGGAGTTCGGTTTGATATTCGCTGTGGTCGAAAGTTCTCTTGTCGAATGCGTTTCGCGGCGCAGTCTTGATCCAGCGATGAACTGGCAAATTGTCTCGGCGCTTTTGCTGACGCAGTTCGCCAATCAACTAGCCGACCATGCTACGGCGGTTAGCAATGAGGCAGAACGATTGGCCCGGGTCTACAGCAGTCTGGACAATCGGGCTGCCAAAAGACACATTCGTGCCAAGCAGGAATACAACAAGAAACTGGCGGCACAAGTTACCACCGCCGCACAGCGTGTTGCCAAATTGGAAACGCTGTTGGCCCAATTGGAATCCAATGGGGCGATTGGTTTTCGAGTCTGGGTCGAGTGGCCCGATACCGAACAAACATTGCTTTCAGCTGTGGCTGTCCAAGCAGAAGACAACGAATAGCTGAATCCAACTTTGCGTGTCCTACTCGTTTCCTAAATGACGGCGCAGGAACCTAGTGATCACGGCGACCTTGTACAGGTAGTCGTTTTGATCGCAGCATGCGAGTCTATGGTTGCTGCCGGGTGTTGAAAAGACTTCAACATCTTTGCGAGCGTCCATCATTGCCTTGACGAATTTCATGCCAGGTGAAAACCCGGCATTGACGTCGAATGGTTCGGGCATCGCCAGCACCGGGCCCTGGATTCGATCGACGCGTTCCAAGTTCGATGCGGCGGCATAGCCTTTCGGGTTGTTATTCGGCAAACCCATGAAAGGTTCGATGTAGTAAGGATGATCATAGAATCCAGATGGACCGGCGTGAGACACAGCTGCCTTGTACAGTTCGGGTGCGTCGATCATCGCCCGCTGTGCCATGTAACCACCCCAACTGTGCCCGTAAATACCAACCCGCGACGTATCCATCCAAGGTCGCGACTGAGCGGCCGCGCGAATCGCGTTTGCATGATTGGCAATCACTGTTTGTGGCCAGATTCCATAGGTCGCATCTTGAAACTCGCGGCCCCGACCGGGCGTACCAGGTGCATCGACGATCACAACGACGAATCCATTGCGAAGCAAAGTGCGAACTTCCAAGTTTCGCAGCGGTCCAAAAAATGTGTGTGGAGTTTGCCGAGCCTGCATGCCACCATAGATGAATTCGACAACCGGATATTTTTTGGTCCCGTCAAAATCAAGGGGCTTGGCGATCACGCCGTGCATTTCCCAGCGATCGTCTATCGATCTGGCAGTAAAGGGTTCCACGCCTCCAAAGCCGTTGATCGCCAGCACGTTGCTGGAAACAGCTGACAAGGTTCGAATCAGATGACCGTCGCTTCTGCGCAGTTCGACCACTGGCGATTGGATCGTCGATGAACGCTTCGTGATAAAGTATTTGTAGGTTGGCGACAGATCAACACTGTTGACGCCGGTTCCAGCAGTCAGCAACTCCGGGTCTCCGCCGCTGAGCGAGACGCGGTAGAGTTGCAAGTCATAGGGCGATTTTGCATCTTGACTGGCGCGGAAGTAGATCCAATTCGATTCTTCGTCAATCGCGACAATCTGATCAACCGGCCATGTGCCATCGGTTAGTCGTGCGACCAGCTTTCCCTGATCATCATATCGATGGATGTGTCGCCATCCCGATTGTTCAATTAGATGTACGAATCCGCCATTCGACAACGGATGAAACAATTTGGGCGACAACAACATTGGCGTATCGATATACGTATCACGTCGCTCTGACAGCAAGAGTTGTGAACGTCCCGTTGTTGTTTCCACGCCGTAAAGGCGGAAATGATGGTGCTCGCGATCGACGACTCTTACGAATACTTGTTCGCCGTCGGCTCGCCAACCCAGAATGTCGACGTAATGGTCAACCGTATTGCCCAAGTCAATCTTCAGTCTCTGACCACTAGCCACGTTGATGATCACCGGACGAAATCGGTGCATCGGTTCACCCGCCCGCGGATACGGAATCGGTTCGGTCCGGGGCGGAGTTTCAAGCCAATGCGGCACCGGTTCGTGCCAGACTTCGTGCGCATCCAATTGCAGCGTTGCGATGCGGCTTGAATCAGGTGACCAAAAGACGTTGAAGCCCATTGACGATTCCTGAGTGTTCAACCAAGTCTCTTTAAGGTGCCCGTCGGTGGTTAGCGGACGCAGGTCCTTGGCTCCGTCGGCACGCAAGTACAAGTTGTGATCCTTAACCGTTACATAAAACTTGCCGTCCGGTGACCGGGCTTCGACCAGCGGACCGAATGTCGTTGGAAATTGGTCGGAGATTTGTTGTGATTTTTCCAACGAGTTTTCCGGCAGCGGACGTGATGTCTTAGCGTTTGGGTCGTACTGGTGTATCGTTTCACCGACACGAATCAGCAGCAATCCTTTGCTTTCCTCGAAACCTTCCAAACGAATCTCGTCCTGGTATTGGTCGACCCCTAAGGCAGACCGAACTTCTTGATCTGATGTCAGCTTCTGTACAGTGTTTGCCTCGGGATCAGCTAGAAAGACGGTCAAATCGCCCTGGCCGTTTTTTGAAAATAGGAAACGACTTCCGTCTTCCAGCCACAATGGCGAGACGTTTCCTTGCTGGATCAGGCGCCGATCTTTCAAATCTGCTTGTTCGATGTCGGTAATCGTATCCGCAATTGGCTCCAGTCCGTGTGCCGACGTCACGCAAAGCATCGCGATCAATGCGAAGATCCAGTAGACTTCGTTACGCATGAGAAAACTCTGTGGCATGGCTAGGCTGGTTGCCAAACTTCATCCGCAATTCGCAGGAAGTTGCCGCCCAGAATCAATGCAATGTCTGATTCAGCGTAACCAAGCTGCAACAAGCGATCCACAATATCGGTGACTTGTTCTGGTGCGACGAACCGAATCCCAGGGCCGTAACCATATCCCGCCGGCCAAGTGTCGGTTTGAGTGGTCAAGAGTTGATTCATTTCGTCTTGGTTGTAGACGTAATCTAGGCTGACTCCAACGTGGGATGGACCGACCAGGTTGACCATGTGGTCGATGTGCCGGACGAACGGTTCGACCAGATCTTTCTCTTCACTCAAGAAAATACTGAGACCGGTAATTCCGACCACACCGCCACCCGCAGCACAGGCGATGATCAGATCATCTGGAATGTTACGTGGATGATCGTGTAGGGCTTTCGCATTGGAATGAGAAAAAATGACGGGCCGGCTGCTGGCATCCAAGACTTCTCGCGCCGTCCGATATCCGGTGTGAGAACAGCATTTGACAATCCCGACGCGGTCCATTTCCGCGATCAACTCTCTACCGGCCCCGGTCAATCCTAAGTCCGGTTCGTCGTGACAGCCACCGCCCGCCCAGTTGCCTTCGTTGTACGCGATTAGCATCCAGCGAACGCCGATGTCATACAGCAGCGGGACCAGACTGATCTGTCCGTCCAGCGAGTGCGCGCCTTCGACGTCGAACGCGATTGCTGTCTTTTCCTCGCCTTGGGCACGGCGAACATCATCCGTGGTCTTGGCCATCAGAAAACGGTCCGAATGGTTTTCCACCCAACCGCGAAAATGCGCGGCCATCCGAATCTGGGTATCCAAAGGAATCTTTGCGTCCCCGATGTTCAACGATAAGAACGTAAACCGAGATGATTTGGCCATCTGATCCAACCACTCAGTGGTCAGCTCGTGAGGCAAGCAGCGATGATTGTCCCAAAGGATCGCATCGGCCAATATAGATTGTGCAGTTGTGCTCATTGCAGAAATATAGTTGGTAAAGTATCCGCGACCTATCATACATACTGCGCCGTACCCACACTGCGCCGTACCCACATTGCCGTACCCACATTGCACCTCATACTCATTACGCGGTAAAGAAGATTAACGAGATGCGATCGTCGCTGAAACTAGCATGGATCTCTTTTCTGTTTGCCATTCACATGGCGATTCCGGTTCCTTTGTTCGCGCAGTGGAAGAAAGAGATTCCAGACTGGGTGCTCAAGCCAGGCAAGATGGTTGATGTCGGTGGCTACAAATTGAGCATGTACAAGTTCGGATCAGGAATGCCAACGATTGTGCTGGAGTCGGGTGGTGGCTGGGGCGCTTTTGGCTGGTGGGGCATCCAAGAACATCTTGCCGAGGTCACCGGTACGGCCGTTGTCAGTTACGACCGGGCCGCAATGAACTTTAGTGACATTGGTCCGCTGGAACCGCCCGCGGATCAAGAAGTTCAGAATCTACGCAAGCTTTTGGTCAATGCCAAGATTCCTGGTCCGTACATACTGGTCGGATGGTCGGCCGGCGGCGTAACCGCCAGGTGGTTTGCGACCCTGTACCCCGAAGATACCGCAGCTGTTGTTACCGTCAACGGATCGGTTTTTGACTTCGAACCAGCAGACCATCCCTATCCGTGGCTCGATAACGCGACCAAGCAATTTGAAGATTGCTTGACGGCGGCACAGGAGGGAAAGTTGCAGACGGACGAGAAACTTTGCAAGAAATGTTCCGGTTTGGTGACGGCGCAGTACTATCGACCCGAGATTCAGAAGGCGATGGGCGACCGAGCGTTGAACCCAGATCTGTACGCCCAGTGGCTCTATGGAATGCGGCGGTTGAGGGAATACACCGATGCGTTTCGACAAGTCCGCAAGCCGCTAGAAGAGATCCCGATTTGGGCTTTGGTCGCCGGACAACACGCGCGTAACCCGCCGCTGGAAGAGAACGGATTCTTACTGCGAAGCTTCGCGATCGCTCGAACCTCAAATCATGGCAAAGTGATCCTATTGCCAGACGCAAGACATATGATCCAAGCAACTCGGACCGACGCGTTTGTTGACGCGGTCAAAGAAGCGGTTCAGTGGACACGCCAGGCGAACGCCAAGGCACGCTAGTCACGTCGCTAATTCAGTTTCGCGTCCAGAAAACTGATGGTTCGATCAAGCACGCGCTGCCAAGTATCATGCCTCAGGAAACTGTGGATCTCATTCGGAATCAGCATCGTTTCGACCGGCACGCCCGCTTGTTGCAGTGCTCTTTCCAGTGCCACGGTTTCTTCAACCAACACTCGACGATCATCGTCACCGGAAATCAATAGCACAGGTGATCGCCAAGAATCGACGTGCGCGATGGGTGAACTGTCGCGAACCATCTCGGGATCCTCGCCGGCGACGCCCCAGGGAGTGAAAAACATGCCTCCAGGCAGTGGGTTCTTTACCCAGTAGCTCCAATCGTAAATGCCATGCCAGGCAACGCCGGCTGCAAATAGGTCTGACCGCCGCGCCAAACCGTACGCGGTCAAGAATCCGCCGTAAGATCCGCCATAGATTCCAATTCGTTGACGATCAACAAATGGTAGTCTCCTTAAGTACTCGCCGGCGGCTGCCACATCTTGAAATTCAGCCGCACCGTGTGGTCCGAAGTCTGGCACAGAATGAAAGTCTCTACCGAATCCGATACCGCACCGATAGTTGACCGCCAACACGGTCGTCCCTTGCGCAGCCAGATACTGATTCGCCGCATAGGTGTATGCGTAGTAGAGACTGCGATGAATTGCCGGCATCATCTGCCTCGGCGGGCCACCGTGAACGTAAACAACAGCTTTACTTTTCTGACCATCGCTAAGCCCTCGCGCTCTAAACAGCGTGCCGGTAATCTTGAGTCCGTCCGGTGCTGTAAAGGTAACCGTTTCCGGTTGCCGAAACATCGACATCCGTGGCCGATCAACCAGGGCTATTTCCGAACCACTTCCGTCAACTGCCGCCAATGTCGGTGCCGGCGATTGTGTTTCGGTAGCTGAAAGGTATGCGATCTGGTCGGTACCGCCGACAAATACAGGTTCAACCGCGACCGTTCCCGCGGCGCTGACTTGCTGGAACGACGGCTGCCCGATTCGCCATGTCGCGACGTCGCGTCGATTCACATCTGCGCGATTGGATCCGACTGCAATCGTCTGGCCAGACCGATCGACAATTACACTTTCGACGTCAAACGATCCCTTCGTCAATTGTTCAACTTCTGCACTCACTGCGCCAATGGCGTACAGATGACAGTATCCATCGGCGCTGGAGGTGAACAGAATGCGGTCGTCGGCCAGCCACAGCAGCGGAAAACCTGCTTGTCGGAATGAGTGTCGCTGGTCGTCTGCATGCAGCCGTTTGGCGTCACGCGAATCGACTTCGAACGACCAGATTTCGAATGGATCGCCCCGCATGACCTGAAACGGTTCGGTGTAGGCGCTACCAGGACGTCGCAGAAACGCGATCTTTTTGCCATCTGCTGACCAAGCAATGCTGGAGTCTCTTCCCGTACCAGGAGCCAACCACGTAATGCGATCGCTGTCAAAACGAAAGATGCCGACGTGACTGCTCGTCCGGCGCGAACTGACGAATGCAATCGATTTTCCATCAGGCGACCAGGCGTATTGTGACAGGCCACCCCGATCGACGAACAACGGATCTGGCAATCGCGGTTGGCCGGGTGTGATCACCCGTAACGCTCCCGATTTGGTGAATGCCATCCGATCACTTTGCGGACTAAACGTGGCTGATCCGCCTCCCTCGGTGACAAGCGTCGGAGGCGTTTCCTGGCGCAGGTCGGCAATCCACAAACCGTCAACCAGTGGCTTTAACAATGAAGCAGGATTGGGCATCCGACCGTTCGGAGCCGGCATCGGACCCCGTCGAAATGCCAACCAATGTCCATCGGGCGACAACGTGATCGATCGAATCGTATCGCCTGAGTCACCAACCAAGGAGACGACATCTCGTGGTTTGTATTCAGATCCACTTGCCACCATCACCCGTTCGTTGCCGTTGCGCCGAGTTACCCAAGCAACCACGTCGGCATCATTGGCAGCGGTCACCAGAGTGGTGTACGTCAGATCGATAAAGTCCTCTAGAGATTGCGCGGCAAGCTCCGTCGAAGCGAAACATCCAACTAGCAACGCAACCGTGAATGGAATTCTTCGTCGTGGCATGAGTTGGCCTACTCAGATTTGACAGTGATGTGCTGATCCCAGATGATCGTGCCCAGCAACAACTGAGCCAGCAACAATATAGTCGGGTTATGCAATGGTTGATCTTTGGGCCGCATTCGGTCTGCTTAGCGTGTTGGCATTCTCATTCTGGCTCACGCAGCACAAGAAATTTGCCTGGATCAGTGCGCCTGTCGCCGCGCTGTTTATCACCGCCATTCTGGCTAACTTCGGCGCCCTGCCTCCTGCGGGCGAATCTGCGGTCTACGGCTTCGTGTTCGGTCCTGGACTTTTGGCGTCGATCTTTCTGTTGTTGTTGCAGATCGATGCCGGCGTCTTTCGCCGGGCTGGTGCCAAGATGGTCCTGCTGTTTTTCTTGGGTTCAGCCGCGGTTTGTGTGGGTGTCTTGGCAACGTTGGCGATTCCCTGGATCGGCACGACCCTGGGCGAAGCCTATCCGACACTCTCGGGCATGTATGCTGCCACCTACACCGGCGGCAGCGTCAACTTCAATTCGGTCGCGATGGTCAAAGAATTGCCTCGCGACGGAACGATGTTCGGGGTTGCGGTTGCCGTTGACAACGTCGTCGGTTCGACCAGCCTGTTGATCAGCGTTCTGCTCGCACCGATATTGGCGCGCCGCTGGGATGTACCCGAAACCGTTGGCACGCCTCACTATGACATGCATACTGAAATCCACTCGGCATCGCCGCTGGACTTGTCGATTGCCGCTGCGGCAGCGGTCGGGGCAATCATACTATCGCAGTGGCTGGCCGATTCGTTTACTCAGATTCACCAAATCCTCTGGCTGACCGGGATCGCGCTGCTGGCTGCCCAGACTCCGCTCGGCCGCTTGGGACCACGCGTTGAATCGGCAGCCATTTTGTTGCTGTATCTATTCATTGGTGCGATCGGCGTGGAAGTTTCCTATCAGAAAGTCGTTGCTAACGGCGACCTGGCGCTGGCGACCGGGTTGCTGGCCGCCTCAGGGATGTTGGTTCATTTCTTGGTGATGTTGTTGATCGGTCCTCGGATCGTCAAAGATCCGGCGATGATCCTGGTTGTATCCCAAGCCAACATTGGTGGCCCGCCAACTGCCTTGGCGCTCGCCGATACGTTTGGCCGCAAAGACCTCAGAATTCCCGGAGTTGCGGTGGCTTTGATCGGCTACGCGGTTGGTACGTATTTGGGCGTTGCGATTGCAGCCGCGGTTGGATTCCTGGGTCCGCACTCGTGATTTCGTAGATCGACAATCGCTGTCGGAGTATCATCGACCCGACCGCAAACTTCATCACGCTCGAGATACCTAATCATGAGTTACAAAATTTCGGACCGAATCCGCGTCTGTGCTGAAAGGTTGCGTTCATGTTGCCTGATCGTGGTTTTGGCTGTCGTTTCGACTCACTTTGCCGTTGCCGAATCGCCGCAGCTGGCGCCACTGCAACAGTACATCACGCAGGCGATGAACGACTGGGAGGTGCCCGGTTTGGCGATCAGTGTCGTCAAAGAGGATGAGGTTGTCCTGGCGAAAGGGTTTGGTGTCCGCAAGATCGGTGAAGAAGCTCCCGTCGATGAACAGACTCTATTCGCGATTGGATCGACTTCCAAAGCCTTCACCGCGACCGCGTTGGGAATCCTGCAAGACGAAGGCAAACTGACGTGGGATGATCGCGTACAGAAACACATGCCTGATTTTGAGTTGTACGATCCCTATGTGACGCGAGTCGTCAACATTCGCGATCTATTGTGTCATCGTGTCGGTCTTACACGTGGTGACCTGTTGTGGTACGGCAGCGGGTATTCGCGGGCTGAAGTTCTGCATCGTGTTCGACACCACCCGCCAACATTGAACTTTCGCGCCCAATTTGGCTATCAGAACATCATGTACCTGGCGGCGGGACAAATCATCCCGCGAGTCACTGATCTAAGTTGGGATGATTTCGTCAAACAGCGGCTGTTCCTGCCATTGGGAATGAAAACCAGCAGCACTAGCTTGGCAGGCGTCCTGAACTCTAATAATGCTGCCACTCCACATTCCAAGATCGATGATACCGTGACCCCAATCACGTGGCGTGACCTGGACAACGTGGGGCCGGCCGGTTCGATCAATTCGAATGTATGGGAGATGGCCAATTGGATACGAATGAACTTGGGCGAAGGTGTATTTGAGGGAAACCGAATCGTCAGTACAGAGGTAATCCGTGAGATCCAGAGTCCACAGATGATCGACAAGATCGATGACTTTCATCCCGATGCCCACTTTCTGGCCTACGGATTGGGTTGGTTCCTGCACGACTATCATGGCCGCAAAGTCGTGGAACATGGCGGCGCGATCGACGGCATGCGAGCTCAAGTTGTCTTGGTACCAGAAGAGAAGTTAGGCGTTGTTGTACTGATGAATCGCGACCGGTCCTATCTACCGGCAGCGCTCTGTTACCGAGCAGTTGACCTGCTGTTGGGAACGGCCAAGCGTGACTGGACAGGCGAGTTCTTGGCGATCACCGCCAAGAATCAGAAAACTGCCGACGAGAAGGAAACGAAAGAGGTTACCGAGCGAGTCCGCGGTTCGGAGCCATCCCTGCCACTTGATCAATATGCGGGGACATACAGAAGTCCGATGTATGGCGATCTGATTATCGGCCTGGACGATGGCGCGTTGAACTACAAGTACGGTGATGCTTTTGTCGGCAAGCTGGACCACTGGCACTTTGATACCTTTCACATGAACAACCGTGACCGTTGGGTTCGGCCACGCAACTTTTCCTTTACGTTGAGCGCCGACGGCAACGTAGGCTCCATCCAGATGCATGAAGTTGGCGAATTCCAGCGCGTCACAGCGGAAGAATAGTTTTTCTGGTCGGCGGCGATCCGTGGTTGGTTGGCTGGCGACCGAGCGTCAGCGATCTCCCTGTTTGGTCGACAACAGCGAACGCAACTTTTCGATTGCCAGATTGCCGCCGCAAAAATCGATTGCGACTTTCTTGCCGATCAGACGATCTTTCATCTCAATGGCGGCAGCCAATGGCAGTCCAGCAGCCCCCTCGGGCAGATTGTGAGTGTGTTCCAGAAGCAACCGCATCGCCGCTTTCGTATCGTGATCATCGATCAAGACAAAGTCATCGAGATACTGTCGCATGATCGCTTGCGTATTCTCGAAGGGAACACGGGTCGCTACTCCTTCGACAAAGGTCGCCATCGGGCCGATGGTTAGTTCACCCGTCTTCCAGGAAAGTTGCTGCGTCGGCGCCTGTGCAGACTGAACTCCAATGACTTCAATCGCTGGGTTGATCGTTTTGGCCACAATCGAAGTCGCTGAAACGCCGCTACCAGCGCCAACGGGGACAATGATCACGTTGACGTCAGGCAGGTCCTCAAGGATTTCCAACGCAAACGTTCCGACCCCGCAGATCAATGGCCGATCCGTTGGTCCGACGAACGTACCATTCTTCTCCAACGCGACTTTGGTAATCCATTCACGGGCGGTGTCAAAGTCTCGGCCGTACTGTATGACCTCGGCTCCCATGCCTTGCATCGCGGCAACTTTGCCGGGGTTTGCTCCCGCGGGAACCGCGATCGTTGCCTGTATACCGTAGGCGCGAGCCGCGAAAGCGATGCTCTGTCCGTGGTTGCCGGTCGAAGCCGTAAAAAGTCCGGTTGCTCTTTCCTCTTCATTCAAGCCGGCGGCCAGATTCAAACCGCCGCGCACCTTGAATGCACCCACCGGATGATGATTCTCGTGTTTGACAAACAGATCCAGTCCGGTAGCGTCGTTCAGGCCGCTGTATTGGTACAGGGGAGTCGGTCGCAAATGGCGATAGACGTGCGGCCGAGCCGCATAAACATCAGCTAGAGTTGGCATGCTTATGGGCACGACTGATTCCTCGTTCGAGCGAGCTGGGAAGGTGGTGATCGTGACAGCTGATCGGCGGCAAAAGTTCGGGCGGGAATCCTGAAAGTTCGCTCGATCGTTGCTATGGACGGTTGAAGTGAGGTTGAGGGCAACTTATCGTCAGGCTGCATCATAACTCTCAATTTCCCGGCGACGTCAATGCGATCGATTCGAAATAGTTGCATCCCCCTGCTCGTGGTTGCCCTTTGCTACGCCACGGCTTCCGCTGACGATCGGAGTGATCGAGTTGACCAGCTATTTGAAACATGGAACAAACCAGGTTCGCCCGGTGCCGCCGTCGGCGTGATTCACGACGGAAAGTTGATTTACGTGAGAGGTTACGGTCTGGCCAATTTGGACTATGAAATTCCGATCGACGACAAGTCAGTTTTCTACATGGCATCGGAATCGAAGCAGTTCACTGCGTGCTGTATCGCATTGCTGGAACTGGATGGCCAACTCACGTTGGACGACGATATTAGCAAGCACTTTCCAGAGTTGCCCGAGTATCCGAGCAAGATCACGATTCGCCACTTGGTTCATCATACAAGCGGTATCAAAGACTATTTGATGTTGATGGCGCTCAGAGGTACGAACGTGAAGAATGTGTTTACCGAGCGACAAGTCCTGTCATTGATCGCTTCGCAACGCAAACTCAATTTCTCGCCAGGTGACAAATACGCCTATTCAAACTCCGGCTACTTTCTGATGGGACAGATCATCAAACGCGTCACTGGAAAGTCTCTACGAGAATTTGCCGAGGAACGAATTTTCAAGCCGCTGGAGATGAACAACACACTGTTTCATGATGATCGTCGGATGGTCATTAAGAATCGAGTGACTGGGTACGAGCGAGCTGGGGAATCCTTTCGACTCAATGCCATGCAGAACTTTGACGCCGTCGGCTCCGGCGGACTGCGATCATGTGTAGCTGACCTAGTCAAATGGGACCAGAATTTCTACACGCCGAAGGTTGGTGGACAGCCATTGATCGATGTCATGCGGACGCGCGGCAGACTGAACGACGGAACGCGGTTGACTTACGCGTTCGGGTTGGTTGTTGATCGCTACAAAGGCTTGCCCGTGAACCGGCATGGGGGATCCATGAGTGGTTTCCGCACCCATATTCTGCGACTTCCCGATCATCGCTTCACCGCGATCTGCTTGAGTAACATCGCTGAAATGCAGCCCGGAACCATGGTCGAGCAGATTGCTGACATCTACTTGAAAAAGGCTGTGCAGGAGTCGATCCAAGCATTCGCTGGCAAATACGTCAACGAGACTTTGGATGCCACTTACACGGTATCGACGGAAGGCGTTGACTTGTTTGTCGATTCAGGCGACTTGACGCCGACCAAGATGCAACCGTCGAAAGCAGAGCAGTTCGTTGTTGGCGGTTTGACACTGCGATTCCAACGCGGCGAATCCGGGGCGATTGAGTCATTCACTATTGGAACTCCGCGGGCAGACGATGTAGAGTTTACGCGAGTGAAAGATTGAGCTCCGCCGTGAACCTCGGCGACCGATTCTATGTCCTGCCGTTGTCCTAATGAACTGCGCAGCACACGTCCACCAGTCGACTCCGGTCGCACGATCCCTGAGTCGTACCATTGGAAAAAACCGCCACAATCTCGAACGAGTCTAGGCTCGCGGATCGATTTGGATCCGGCATCATGCTGGCCGCAGCAGGAACGTTTTTCTTCGCGCTCAAATCAATCTTCATCAAGTTCGCGTTCGCTGCGGGCGCAACGCCGACATTGCTGCTAACCATTCGACTGTTGCTTTCGGCGCCGATCTACGTTGGTGTCTTGGTCTATATGGCTCGATTCGAGCGGAAAAAGGTTGCCGCGACCGGCGATATTGCCTGGGCGATGGTCTTGGGTTTTTTCGGATTCTATCTGGCGGCGATTCTTGACCTGTACGGCTTGCAGCTGATTTCTGCGCAATTGGAACGCTTAACACTGTTCACCTATCCGACCATGGTTGCAATCATGGCTTGGATGTTCCTGGGTGAGCAATTGAATCGGAAAATCGTCGCCTCGATCATCGTCTGCTATACCGGGGTCTTTTTTATGTATTCGGGCGAACGGATGCTGACCAAAGATCCGAACGTGGTCGTGGGAATTCTGTTGGTGTTTGGTGCGGCGCTCAGTTACGCATTTTACATTGTGATGGCTAAACAGCGTATGCAACGGATTGGCAGCCGTGCCTTTACCAGTTGGGCGATGCTCGGTTCGACATTATTTGTGTGCATTCACTTTGCCACGACACGGTCCGCCGAATCTTTGTTCGAGGCTCCGCCGATGGTCTACGTTTATGGATTGATTTTGGCATTCGTATGCACGGTGTTGCCAAGTTTCATGATCAACGAAGCGATTGTACGGTTGGGCGCCACGAGAACGACCATCATCGGGTCGGCTGGTCCAGTGCTGACCATGATTCTGGCAATCATTTTGCTTGCCGAGCCTTCGTCACCGCGGCATGTTGCCGGTATGATCTTTGTCGTGCTCGGTGTTAGCCTGGTTGCGCGGAAGTAGTTGGCGGTCCGATCGCAGTTGTCTCTGCTAGTCCTTTAGATAGCCCTGTTCCTGTAGATAGCTCTGTTCCTGTAGATAGCTCTGGGCCTGCATCCATTCGTAGAACCTTTCGATCCACCTGTCGGTCGGCAGGTTTTGTTGCTTCATTCCAAACCGGTGACCGCCCTGGGCGTTTTGCATTCCAGACACTCGCCGCAGGTCTATCGTTCGGACAGGTCACCAATCGGATGGATCGATATAATTGCCAATCCAGTAGCACGGGCTTAAAGCAGGTGAACCATGTACGACGTGATTGTGATTGGAACAGGAGGAATCGGTAGCGCGACACTGTTTGAGCTAGCGCGGCGCGGCGTGAAAGTGCTTGGCATCGATCGCTTTCCGCCCGGACACGATCGTGGCAGTTCCCACGGTCAAACCAGGATTATTCGCCGTTCCTATTTTGAGCATGCTGACTATGTACCGCTGTTGAATTTGGCTTACGAATTGTGGGACGATTTGTGTGAGACAAGTGGCGAACAACTATTTCATCGTACTGGGTTGATCTATGTCGGCGATGCACTCAACCCGGTGATCGAGGGAGTGCTCCGCAGCGCGGAAACACATCGACTAGACGTTGAACAACTGAATGTCCAGGAATCTGGGGAACGTTTTCCTGGGTTCGTTGTTCCTGATGGCGCGTCGGTGCTGTACGAAGCGGACGCTGGGTACTTGTGCGTGGAAGCTGCCGTTGAAACTGCCATTGCCGAAGCAAAGCGGGGGAGCGCCCAGACCATTCATGACACAGAGGTCGTCGATTGGTCGGCCACCGACAAGGGCGTCGTCGTTGAAACAACCACGGGACGATACGAAGCAGAAAAGTTGATCGTCACCGCCGGATGTTGGGCTCGTACGCTGCTTAGCGAGTTGACGATTCCGCTGCGCATCGTTCGCAAGCATTTGCATTGGTTTGCGACCGCGGATGATCGATACGATGAATCGGCTGGATGCCCATGTTTTTTTTATGCGCTCGGCGATGAATACGTTTACGGTTTTCCAGACACGAAAAACTGCGGGTTGAAAGTTTCGCTGCACAGTGGTGGCACCGAGATCAGCGATCCCCTGACCGATGATCGTTCCCCCGAGCAGGAACCGACAAGGCAAATCGTTGACTTTCTTTGCGAATACCTTCCCGGAGTTACGTCAACGCAGCTGCGCCACGAGGTCTGTTTTTACACCATGACACCAGACGCGCATTTTGTCATCGATCGTCATCCCAATCACGCCAACGTTCTCTTCGCTGCTGGCATGTCGGGTCATGGTTTCAAATTCGCGCCGGCGATCGGAAGAGTATTGACCGAGTTGACCTTGGACGGCGAGACGTTGACCGAGATTGGTTTTCTGGGGCTTGCCAGGTTCGCGTGAGTGATCGCAACGCTTACCGGCCTAAGCCGTCAGCGCGACGCCGTTGCCATTCACATTCGGAAATACACATCATCCCTGATCGACTGTGACGCCGCTGGCGATGTCTTGGGCAAGCAACAGCACGCCATCGATATCGACGTAATCGAGTAACGGTAGCAATTGCGCGATCGCCGAAATGCTGACGGTCGATTCGGTCATGCAGCCAACCATGACTTGTAGTTCAGACTCGCGAGCTCGGTCGATCATTCGGCGTGCTGGGGTCAAGCCGCCACATTTCATCAGCTTGCTGTTGACTCCGTGAAAGTAGTCACGATAGCGATCAACATTTGCTTCGATGATATAGCTTTCTTCCGCAGTGACCCAAACCGGCAATTTGGTTGGTTTGTCGGAAGCGGAATTCGAGGCTCTAAGCCCGAGCGAACAAGCGAGTTTGCTTGCTTCGGCGGAATCCAAGATGAAATAGGCCGGAGCCCATTTTGTCATTCGCGGTGTCCACGAGCTGGCGGCAACGATTGAAAAGATCAGCGTTCTATTAGCCGATCATAAAAACCCATTGATGCTGGGTTAGGACCGGCCCCTGGATTCTCCAACAAAGCAACGGGACTTAGTCGCAAGGCTTGCAGAAAGTCGTCATTGGAAAACCAATGGTCAACCGCGAGTCGGTAGTCGGTGTTCAACGGGTTGGAATCGTTGACATTGGGTGCAGTACGAGCGCGAATGTTGGTGTTGTCGAGTGAGATTGGCGCAGGTGACAAGTTTGGGGCAATCCATTCATCATCGGTGTGGATCTCCGTTGCAAGGATGCGGAAAGTTGTAGCCAGGATGGCCCCCATGTTTTGCGGTATCAATGTTTGCTCCACGATTCCCCTGGTTGGCTCCGGTTCCCCGGCTCGCGCCAGCTGGTTGATGACTCGCAGTGCGTCGAGCGCCGTGATGTTGCCGTCACCATTTTGATCGAAGTAGACACCTGGCCAAACGCCAAGACTGGTCGGATCATTCAATTGATTCGTCGCCGGATCAAAGTACGTTTGACGCGCAAGTTCGTTAATGATTCGCAGCGCGTCGCTAGCGCGGACCTCACCGTCGTTGTTGATGTCGCCCGGCTGTAAAAAGTTCTGCCAGGGGCGACCGAGGTCGGCTTCGATCGATTCGTTTCCACCGCTAACTGAGTTGTCAGCCGTGACAAAAAATCTGCCGTCGCGTGCGACTGGAGAGTTCATCCGCCAGTTGACAGCGTCGGTGATTTGAATCACATCTTCGCGGCCGCCAAGAATCTGCAGTGGACCGGTTGGTGCCAGATTGGCGACCGTAGAGTCATCGACGACTGCGGTGGTGGCGTCGGACGAGGCGAATTCGACGCTGGCAAAACCACTGGCGATTCCTCGTAGGTCAATCGCGACGTTGTCGCCGGTCAATCGCAACACGTTCGCACCCGAACCGCCGCTGAGCGTCAATCCTCCGGCCAGATTGGTGATGCCGTCAGCGACATCGATCGTGAGCTGATTGTCCAGGCCATCGATGCCATCGAGCGACAGACCGGCGATCGCCGACAGCGGCGCACGGAACAAGTTGACCGAGTCGGTACCGACCACCAGTTCGCCTCCAACAAGGCGCGCGCTTGTGTTGGAACTGACCAAATCGACTGCTATGGCTGCCGTGGCTTCGCCATCGAGAATCGTGGCAATGTAGTCTTCGACTTCGCCGTCGGACGCGGCGCCGGTCGGCGATAGACCAGCGGCGGAAGACAATCGGAATCGCGCGCCTGTATCGCCTGGCGATGCACCGGCCGGAACCGTCAAGCTAAGCAGGTTAGAACCGGCAACCATGTTGACGCTAGCGAAAATTTGCTCGGCGGCACTCCAGCTGCCGTCGCGGTTGAAGTCGATCCAAGCGTCCAGCTTGCCCGCACCCGAGGCGATCACTTCAAAGCTGGAAGTCGTCGCGGCGGCGGACGTCGCCACGATGCTCGCGATCGTGAATACGCCGTCTTCGTCCGATTCCCCATTGTTGTCGTCGCCACCGCTGCCGTCTTGGCCGGCTTGGTTATCTGGCTGACCATCGGCGTCGGCATCGATCAGGATGCCGAGCCGCAATGGATCACCCGACGCTGGGATCACGTGACGAGCCCCATCCTGGGCCAGTGTGACCGGATAGTCGCTAACAAATCCGGTATCGACAGCTGAGGGCGCATCCCCAAAGTCCAACGGCGCTGACGGGAATTCGACCGCCCCCATGTCAATGGTCGCCGTACCGTCACCGTCGCCATCGATAATCCGTGGGAACCCAGTGCCGCGCTGATCGTCGGTGGTCACTGCCAAAATGTTGATGCCGGCATCGATTGCCGGGCTGCCTGGTAGCGGTCGATGGGTGGGAATGCCCATGTCACCACCATTGTCGGCTAGCGGTTCGAGCAACGGATGGATGGGCGCGGCGTCGGTACCAATCAAATTGCCGTTGGCGTCAGGTGATCCGACAGGCGCCGCGTCCAAACCTGACTCTTGGTTGCTGCCGATCAGGCTGTGTAACACCGTAACCGCGACAGACGACAGGTTATCAAGCAACAAGATATCACCAGTTGCGGCAGAGTCTTGATCTCTCGCCACGATGGAGTTCTCGATTCGCAGCGAAACCTCCGCGTTCGAAATGGAGGATCGGTTGCCGATAATGCTGGTCCCGTAAGAGCCGCCGTTGCCAAAGATGGTGCTACTGGTGATCTGCGTAGCGCTGTCTTGGACCCCATCACGTTGGGCTATAATCCCGGGTCCCGCATTACCGGATATTGTGCTTTGTCGCAGCAACAAGTCGTGATCCCCAGAATGCCAGACCCCAGCGAATCCGTTATCTGAGATCGTGCTCTCCCGAATGGTCGCTCGCCCACTCTCAACAACAATTCCAGAACCATCATTCTGACTTAACAAGCCCTCGACGACGGTCAGATCGCCGCCGAGAAGTTGGACGGCACCGACTTGAGTCGCTCCACTCTGACCTTGGCCTCCGGTTTGCAAGAAGACAGCGGATTGTTGCATTGTCAGCTGACCGGACGCGAGCAAGATGCCTGTTCCAAACCGCCCGTCACTCGTAAAACCACCCTCGGTTGCATCGAGAGCGTTCTGAGCGATCGTAAGCTGTGAAAGCTCGACTACGCCGGCGGCGCGTAATCCTCCGCCTTCGCTACGCGCTCGGTCAGGGTCGCCGGCTGCCAAGGCTGCCGAACCGGCGAAATTTCCGTTGATTTGCGTCGCGCTGATTGTGAGCGAGCCGCCCGTCCAGTCAATCGCACCACCGCGGGCTGTCGCGCTGGCGCCGGCTTCCGAGACGGTCAAGCGGACCTCGTTGCCCCCAATAAAACTTTCGACAATTCTCAAATCGCCGTTGTCGGCAAAGATTCCTCCGCCACCAATGACGGCCGAAGTTGTCCCGGCGAATTCGACTTCGTTGTCTGCGATGAAGACCTGAGCAATGCTCAGCGTCCCCGTCGTCAGCGATCGGATGGCTCCACCCGATTCACCGTTATTGACCTTGCCTCCCGACAACGTCATGCCGATTAAGGAGACGTCGCCCGCGGAGGGGGTGATGTCAAAAATCCGGGATTGATCATTGGCATCAATCCGCAGGCTATTGTCTTCCAGTTCAATGCCGATTCCCGGTCCGGTGATGGTGACAGCATCGGAAATCGTCAGTTGCCCCAGGGTCAGCGTTAGCGACCGTTGTTCCGTCCGCGAGAAGATGCCGGCATCAAAGGTGATCGAATCGGGTTCCGCCGCCGTATTGTTGTTGGCCACCTGCAATGCTTCTCGCAAGCTCAGGTCGTCAGGGTCCAACAGCGGATCCGCGTCCAAGTGATCGCGCAGGGTGGTGACGACGATCGGCGTCGGTTGTCGTTCCACCGCGCCGATATCAACTTGGCTACCGAACACGCGGACAAAGCCTGATCCGCGTTGATCCTCCGCCAGTTGAAACTCAACTGAATTACCCGTGATGTCGGACTGCGTGAAGATGGCCAGCTCTCGGTCGCCGACATCGATCGCTGGGCTATCGGGCAACAGGTCATGCGTCTCGGTCGGACCACCGTTGAACGCTAACGGGCCCAACCGCGGATCAACCGGATTGGTCACGGTGCCGATCTGGTTGCCTTGATTGCCGTCTGTAATTCCGCTGAGCAAGTCACCGATACCAATCAGATTACTGCTGCTGGTGGGATTGACGCTGCCGATGAAATCGCTGCCGTCACCACCAGTAAGTTGATTTCCGGCGACGATCGTGTTGCTTAGTTTTGCCGAACCAAGATTCTCGACCCCACCACCACTGGTGCCGGCCGTATTGTTGAACAGCGTGGCACTGATTGCTTCGAACGTCCCACCCGCGGCATTGAGGATCCCGCCACCGTTGTCACTTGCTTGATTTCCAGAGAAGGTGCTGTTCAAAAATGTCAACGAGGAAAGGCTGTTGAAAACTCCGCCGCCGCTAGCGCCCGAGATGTTTCGAGAGACCGTTGATTCAAACAACAATGAAGGTTCCGAACTGGTGTTCCAAATCGCACCACCACTGCCCGCCGCCTCGTTCCCATCCAGCGTAGTTCTAGAAGCAACGAACCTGGTTTGGTCAGTGAGCGCGATCGCTCCGCCGTTGCCTCCCGCCTGATTATCGCTGAATGTTCCGGCGTTGAAAATTGCTAGTGTCGCACTACCGGATACCCAGATTGCGCCGCCGTGACCACCGGATTCGTTGGCGGAGAGCAACGAGTTATCCAGGCTGACCCCACCGTCTCCACGACTCCAAACCACGCCCCCGTTGCCGACTGCGGAATTCCCTGTAATCTTCAGGTCAATCAAGGCCAGGCTTGCATTGGTAGCACGAATCGCACCACCGTGATCATCATCGCTGATGTTCGAGTCATCACCGTCGCTCGCACGGCCACCGGTCAGCGTCATGTCTCGCAGAAAAACCAATGCATCGGCACCAGTTTCGCTGGTACCAACGCTGAACAATCTGGACGAATTTTGCCCATCGATGGTCAGCTGTTCCTGGCCGGGACCTTCGATTTGGGTTGACTGACCGATTGTCAGCTCTCCCAGAGTCAATGCGAGCGTTCTAGGCGAATCGAAGAGGCTGGCATCGAAACTGATTGACGAGAACTGTGATTCTTCATCGGCATTGCTGATCGCCAAAGCCTCGCGCAAGCTTAAATCGGCGAGATCGGTAAATGGATCATCATCATTTTCGTCATCCAGCGTGGTTACGACCAATCGATTGACCGACGTTGTGGTAGTGGGCTGAGACTCGAGGGCGCCGATGTCAAAGGAGTCACCGCTGGGACGGCGAAACAGTTCACCACGTTGGTCTTCTTGCAGGAAACCGAGGTCGGGGTCAAACGCTAAAGCTTCGTTGCCGGCGTCGATTGCGGGACTCGATTCGACCAGTACGTGTGTTGCGGTGAACCCGGATCCGAAGGTCTGCAGTCCGTTGAACGCCAGTGGTTGCAAGACGGCAGCGCTGGGCAACAGCTCCCTGCCGCCCGCCCCATCGTCGCGTCCCAAAATGTTGTTCGCCGCGGCACTCAGCCCGCCGGCGCTGTCGGGGTCGCCAATCAGATTGCTGGCCCCGGTCACGTTGCTCGGGCCGGCGATGTCTCCCCCACTGGTACTGCCGATCACGATCGTGTTGTTAATCGTGGTCGTCCCCGCGTTCCAAATCCCGCCACCCCGACTGACCGGTGACGAGTTGTTCGCCACGGTCACATGGGTCACGGTCGCCGCCCCAAAGTTGTAGAGACCCCCGCCACCGATCGCCGCCGTGTTGCCGGAGACGGTGCTGTTGGTCAGCGTCACGGAACCTTCCCCGCGATTGTAGACTCCGCCGCCATAATCGGCAGTATTACCGGAGATCGTACTGCGCCGAATGGCCAAGCTACCCAGGTTGTAGATGCCGCCGCCCCACTTGGCTGTGCTGCCGGTCACGGTGCTGTCGAACAACTGCAATCGACCAGCGGAACGATTGCGAATCCCTCCGCCTTCTTCGCCGCTGGGTGCCTGTCCACCCTGGATCGTCAACCGATTGAAAGTCACATCTCCAGCCACAAGATCGAAAACTCGGAATCCTTGACTCTGTCCATCGACGGTTGTTTGAACGGTTTCGCTGCCATCGATCGTCAACGAATCGGAGATGACCAAAGAGCCCAAGTCGGATGACAAGTCGATCGCCGTGTTGCTGACCGACGGCAGGAATCGAATCGTTTCCGGGCCGGGGCTCGCATTGGCCAGCGTGATCGCTTCACGCAAACTTAAGTCCGTCAAATCTGCGAGTGGATCAACGTCGAGTTGGTCATCAGCGGTGGTCACAATCAGCGTTTCCGGCAAGCCCTCAATCAACTGGCTTTCGAACGCTCCGATGTCAACGCTGTCGTTGATACGGGCAAAAGGTTCACCGCGCTGATCGGTAGTCAAAGGATTGCCAATCGCGTTGACCGCCAATGCGCTGTTACCCGCATTGATCGCTGGGCTTCCCACGCTGAGCGCATGCATTGGAGTCGGACCTCCATGAAGCGTGAGCTGAGGATTTAGAATTCTACCGACCGGAAGCAGGACACGTCCGCCACTGCCGTCATCGCGGCCCACAAGGTTGCCGTTGTTGCCATCAACCAAACCGCCGGCGGTCGCTGGATCGCCAATCAGATTGTGCGATGAAGCCGAATCCAAAACACCCTGAACATCAAGGTGAGATCCGTCCGACTGAGTGTTGCCGGCGACGATCGTGTTGTGAAGCGTCACATTGGCGGTGGCAAGAAGTCGAACAATTCCACCACCGATGTTGCCGGTGATAGTGCTGTTGCGCAGAGTTGCGGAACCAAAAAAGCTTGCCAACGCGCCGAAGCCATCGTCGGACCGGTTTCCGGAGATCGTGGTGTTGGCAAAGCTCATCACACCTGAAATATGCTGAACACCACCACCGTTGGCCGCTGTGTTGTGAGCGATCGTGGAAGTTTGCACGATCAGGTTGCCGCGACTGGAGATTCCCCCGCCGCCATTGACGGCGTGGTTGTCAATGATCGTAGTGTCCAAGATCACCAGATTTTCAGTGGAAAAGATGCCCCCGCCAAAGTCGTCGTCAGTATTGCTTTCATCGTTCCCATCATCCGCACGTCCACCGGTCAGCGTGAATCCGCCCAAGCCGACAGCAAGCTGGTTCCCGTCATCTCCGTCATCAACATCGAAAACTCTTGATCGGCCAGACGCATCAATGATCAATTGCGTAGCACCCGGTCCGCTGATCGTGACGGAATCCGTGATGGCCAACTCGCCCAGCAATAAGGTGATGGTGCCGGGCCCATCGGCAAATAACGATTCCGCAAACGTGATCTCATCGGACTCGCCGTTGCCATTGGCGGTGGTAAGCGCCTCTCGCAGGCTGATGACACTGTCGTTCGCATCGACGGCGTCCAAGAGGGTCGTCACGCTAATCGCCGCCAATAAGCGTCGATCCTCGAGGGGTTCCAAGTAGCACTGGCGGAATCTTCTGCGTCGCGCATCGACCAGGGAATCCTTGCGACGGCGGGTTTTGCGGTGACGATTGCGATTGGAGCGAACGCTTCGGCCAAGTTTGTTTTCTGATGGCATGGTGATAGGCCGTTCTGGAAATTCAGCTTATTGGTTCGTATGCGAAGCACAACGCAGAGTTCCATCAAGAACTCGAAAACGCAAGCGACGGAGATTGTGATTCAACGCCAACCCAATCATTTGGAAGAATGCGGTGAGAAAATGGGGCGGGTAGATCGATGGGGTGAACAGGAAGCGCCCCTCATTGTAACGCGAACGCTCCGTCTCCGTAGGAAACTGGGTGGTGATCTGACTAGTGATCCAATGATCGCCAGGTGCAAGCATGTTGCGGCCCGGCCCCCGCCCCAAAGCGATGCTTTCGCAGTGCTCCGGGCACGTCGGCAAGGGCGTCTTGCGTTGACCCCTACGGTCCGGCTAACAACTCGCGGTCTTCGTCAGCTTTTGCGGGATAGCTAGCGCACTCGCCAAGAAAGATGTGTGCGTCTGAACCTGGGCCAGTTCGTTTCTATACGATGACACCGGATTCCCATTTCATCGTGGATCGCCATCCGCATCATCGGCGAGTTGCCATCGGCGGCCGGCATGTCGGGTCACGGATCCAAATTTGCCCCGGCGATTGGTCGAGTATTGACGGAATTGGTACTGGATGGTGAATGCAACGCGGAGATTGGGTTTCTCGGTTTGTCGCGCACCGCGTTACAGCAGTAAAGTTAGATCGGTCGGATCAGTCAGATTGGTCGGTTCAGCCGATCTTTTCAAGAGCCGGATTGCGCGACCAACGTAACCCCGTTCCCATTCACATCCGGAAAGACACAACGCCCTTTTTCGATCGTCACTCCGCTGGCAATATCTTTCGATAACAGCAACGCTCCATCCATGTCCACGTAATCCAACATCGGCAGCAATTGCGCGATTGCGGAAATACCGACCGTCGATTCGGTCATACAACCCACCATGACTTTCAATCCAAGCTCGCGCGCCCGATCGATCATCCGCCGCGCCGGCGTCAGTCCACCACATTTCATCAGTTTGATGTTGACGCCGTGAAAGTGATCAACACAACGATCGACATCGCTTTCGACAATGCAACTTTCATCGGCGATCACTGGCAACGCGGATCTTTGGTGAACCTCGCGCATCGCCTCCCATTGATCGGCCGGTAGGGGTTGTTCAATAAACTCGACACCTAGATTCCGCAATTCCACAGAGTTGCGAATCGTTTCCTCGGCACTCCAGCCGCAATTCGCATCGACACGAAACGTTGCCTCTGTATGTTGCCGAAGTGCGCGGACAATCTCCAAATCGCGGTCGGTGCCCAATTTGATTTTATAGACTGGCCAGTCGGGAAACTCTTTCATCTTCGCGACCATCACATCGATCTTGTCAATTCCGATCGTATAGTCGGTCAGCGGGCAGTTGTTTGTGCTGAGTCCCCACAACGAATAGACCGGCCCGCCTTTCAGTTTGCCCCACAGATCATGCGCCGCTTGGTCCAAGGCACATAATGCGAACGGGTTGTCGCTCAGGTGCGGATGCAGCTTGGCCCACAAGTCGGCTGGATCGTCCAGCAACGAAGATTCCAGTTGATCTCGCACGACTTTCGACAGCCGCACAAATGGTATTGGATGAAAACCCGTAGTAACTACTGGCGGTCGCTTCGCCGATATCCGCGATTGTCCATCCTGGGACAGTTCAACGATAACCGTTGGCTGAATTGTTATCGTCTCGCGGGAGATCGTGAATGGATCTCGCAGCTGAAGATCAAATTGGTGAGTCTGCAGACGGAGCGACATGAACGCTATTCCGCTGGGGAAAGAGATGCGCTGCGAAATTCAATGATCGCGTCAAGCAAATCGTCGCAGCCGTGACGAATCACATCGCAGACTGGTAAACCGAATTCCTCTCGGACTCGGGTTCGCTCTTCCGCCGCCTCGGCGTCGTCTACCAGCGGAACTGTTCATTGCGATCCCAATTACTTTTCCCGGCTGGTAGATGCTGGCCATCGCCTCGTTCATCTCCTTGATCTTTGCCAATGGAGGAATCGTCAGATGCTCCAGTCCGGTGATTTTCTCTCGACCGACCTGGTAGCACAGGATCATAGCCTGTGGCAGAGCGCCGTGAATCAAACCCAATGTGACTGCCGAATAGGACGGATGTGCCAGACTGCCCTGCCCTTCGATCATCAGTACGTCATGATCCTGGTGTTGCAGCATCATCTTTTCGACCGCTCCGCTGACAAAATCGGAAATCACATGATCAACCGGGCATCCGTCTCCCTCGATCATGATTCCGGTCTGTCCAGTGGCGATGAATTTTGAAGATACACCTCGCGCGTTTAGCTCCCGATTCAACTCGATCGCCGTCACCATTTTCCCGACACTACAGTCGTGGCCAACGGTCAGCACGCGCAAACAATCGGGTCGCAGACCAACGCGTCGAGCAATGTCACTTTCGTCTGTTTTGCGGACATCGGTTAGTTCAACGCCATGTTGCTTGGCGGCCGCGACAAACTCTGGATCTTCGGTTAGGAAATCGTGCAATCCACCAACGACGTCCAAGCCATGCGAGATCGCATCCAAAATGATCTCGCGCCATGGTCCAGGAATCTTGCCGCCTGGCGGCGCAGTGCCCAGCAACAAGGTGGTTGCATCAGGAGCATCGGCGACCGAAGCGATGATCGGCGTTTCACCGCCAACGCCCAGCAGTTGGCCGCTGGTCTTGCCCGCTTGTTGGCTGTCCAGCAAGGCAACGACTTCATCACCCCGATAGCGGACGACCGAGGCAGCCGTCTTGCCGGTGTGTGGATTCGTACCGCCTTCGGTCAGGATGACAATCTTTCGCTGCATGTTCGAAAACTCGCTGATGCCAAGCGGCTGTGATATAACCTGTGACGTTTCGCCATTCATTTATAGCTCGCTCTGATCGCACTGTGGAGTACAAGTTGATGAGAACGCCTTGGCTGTGTTGCTGTTGGAACCGTTGGTTGGTCGTGTGGTGCTGGGCGGCGATCCAGATCGGTGACAGTCAAGTGATAGCGCAGGACAGATCATCGTTTGATGTGATCATCCGAGGCGGAATGGTCTACGACGGAAGCGGTGCAGCCTGGTGTTCGAACAGATGTTGCCATTCGGGGAGACAAGATTGTCGGGCTTGGCGACTTTGCCAGTGCACCCGCCAAACAAGTGATCCAAGCTAATGGGATGGCGGTCGCACCGGGCTTCATCAATATGCTTTCCTGGGCAACCGCTTCGCTATTGGCGGACGGTCGGGCCCAAAGCGATGTCCGCCAAGGTGTGACTCTAGAAGTCTTTGGCGAAGGCAAATCGATGGGACCTCTGACTGAGCCGATGAAAGTTGCTGGCAAGCTCAATCAAGGAGACATCAAATACGATATCCCGTGGACAACGCTTAGCGAGTATCTGAATCATCTGACCGACCGTGGCGTTTCAGTGAACGTGGCATCGTTCTTGGGTGCAACGACGGTGCGAATCAATGTGCTTGGCTATGCCGATCGGGCGCCAAATGAAGCGGAGCTGAACCAGATGCGATCGATCGTCCGTCAAGCCATGGAAGCAGGCGCACTGGGAATCGGTTCATCGTTGATCTACGCGCCCGCCTTCTACGCGAGCACCGAAGAATTGATCGAACTGTGCAAAGTCGCGGCAGAGTATGACGGCATGTACATATCGCATATGCGCAGTGAAGGCAACCAACTGCTGGAAGCGGTGGATGAACTGCTGCGGATCGCCAGAGCAGCGGACATCGCCGCCGAGATTTATCATCTCAAGGCGGCTGGCCGAGAGAATTGGTCGAAGCTGGACAAGGTAATCGCAAGAGTTGAAGCGGCTCGCGCACAAGGACTACGGATTACAGCCAACATGTACACCTACACGGCAGGCGCAACTGGATTGAATGCGACCATGCCGCCATGGGTACAGGCGGATGGCATCGATCGATGGCGCGACCGATTGCGAGATCCAAAGATTCGCGCTCGTTTGCTCAAAGAGATGCGCACACCGACCGACGAGTGGGAAAATTTGCTGGCGATGGCTGGTTCACCAGAGAATGTGCTACTGGTCGGTTTCAAAAATCCAGATCTGAAGCACATGACCGGGAAAACTCTGGCCGAAGTGGCCAAACGCCGCAAGCAGTCCCCGGAGGAGACCGCCATGGACTTGGTCATCGAGGACGAAAGCCGCGTGGAGACTGTCTACTTTTTGATGAGCGAAGAAAATGTCCGCAAGAAGGTCGCAATCCCTTGGCTAAGCTTTGGTAGTGACGCGGCTGCACCGGCAACCGAAGGAGTATTCTTGAAGTCGAGCCAACATCCACGCGCCTACGGTTGCTTCGCTCGATTGCTCGGAAAGTATGTTCGGGATGAAAAAGTCATTCCGCTGGAGACCGCGATTCACAAATTGACGGCGTTGCCCGCGAAGAACTTGGGTATTCGCGATCGCGGCAGTTTGCGGCCCGATTACTTTGCCGATGTCGTGATTTTCGATCCGGCCAAGGTTCAGGACCATGCGACCTACGATTTGCCGCATCAATATTCAACGGGCGTGCGCGATGTTTTGGTTAACGGCGAAGTCGTGTTGCGCGACGGCCAGCACACTGGCGCGACGCCAGGCCAAGTTGTTTATGGGCCGGGAAAACGCTGAACGCGGATAAGGATCTCGGGCGAGTTCATGAGCGCAGCGGCGACGGCCTGAATTAGACTGCTTCCTCAACCCGACTTTCGGCCGAATCCGGTCAACACGCATAAAACCATGATTGGAAATAACAACACCGCATAGAACGCGTATCCAGCGTATTGTTCCCAAGGAACCACGGAAATGAATTCGTATCGCTCTGCGACCTGTTGCTGTGTCGCGATCGCCGCCAAGGTGACCGCTGAATAGGGAAGGATATACGGGAATGAACAGGAGACCGTATCCATCAGGTTGGCCGAGCGATAAGGATGAATGCCGTGGCGTTTACGTAACTCATTGGCTAGTGGGCCCGCAGTGATCATTGCGACTGTGTTGACCGAAACAGCTAGATTGGTCACGGAAGTCAACAAGATGATCGCCGTTTCAGCACCGCGCACGGTTTTCGCAATGGTCCGATCAAGCAACTTCATCATTGCGTCAACAAAACCGCTTTCGGTTAGAACTCCGATTGCCGTGACCAGCAGCAACGTCAGTATTGCGGTGGGAACCAAACCCATTGCGCCGGAAATCAAGGCGCCTTCGGTAGTACCGCCTTCGCCAATCGAAAAAATTGCCGATGCGGGAAAGATCCCGTACACGACGCCAATCAGGCAAGCGGAAACAATTCCGACCGCTAGTGCGGCCAAGAAATGATACCCAGCCACCGCGACAATGAACACAAAGATTGGCGGCAACAGCATCGATAGTCCGTTCGGGCTAGCCGTTTCAGCAATGATTGTGTCAGCGTCGAAATCCCCACTCAGGCCTGCGCTGCCACTGCCACCGACAAACAAAAAGCAAATCACTGCCAGCGCGGCGCATGGCAGTACATACTTCAGCCGTGACCTGACCACCCCGGCGACGTCCGTCTCTTGAGTTGCAGCCGAGACGATGGTGGTATCGGAAATCGGCGCCAAGTTATCACCGAAGGCGGCGCCGCTGACGATCGCGCCCAACAGCACGGCCGGGTCGGCACCCAGCACGATGCCGGCGGGGTACATCACGGCGGTGAATCCGATCACAGTTCCCAGTCCGGTGCCAACGCAGACAGCAAAGGCAGCAGAGCAAGCGAATGTCACAACGACGAACGCTGCGCCGCTGCAGTCCCACCTGCGAACCGAGCCAGACGATCGCTTCGACCAGCCCCGACATGCTAAGCAGGCCGGAAAACGCACCTGCCCACAACCAACAGACGATCGCCACGGTGGCAACACGATTGGCCATCAAGCTAAAGAGTCTTTCGCAATAGGTCCCATAGTCACGGGCAAAAAACATTCCGGCTGTGATGCCAACCATGGCAGCGACGATCATCCCCTCGGTCGTTGGCGCACCGATAATCACCAAGCCCAGGACCAAGGATAGGAAAACGCCAAGCGGAACCAGGCCAGCCCAGATGCCACCATAGAACGTTGCCCGCGGTTCGATCGGTACGTCTTGGGTTTCCACCAGCAAACTCGTTCTATGGGGCGACGACGGATGAATCGGATTGCTGTACACGTCCGACTCCATACAAGTGGTACTGCGTGCGAATGAACATCATCCCGTCTGAAATCGCGGGCGTTGCCATGCAGGTTTCGTTCATCTGATTTTGAGCCAGGATTTCAAACTCTACACCGGCTCGGATGACCGTTACTTCGCCAGATTCACTGACGAAGAAAAGTTTTCCGTCGGCAGCGACCGGCGAGGCGGTATAACCCTGCTTGTTCTTGAGTCGCCTGCGATAGATCCGTTCGCCAGTCTTCGCGTCGTAGCAACTCAGCAAACCGTTGTTTGGGCAAACATAAAGATGTCCGCGATAGACAATAGGGGTCGGCATATAGGGGCCGCCTCGTTCCAGTTTCCAGGCCACGAATTCACTTTCTGTTTCATCGTCTGCCAGCGTGATATCACCTGTTGCGCCCGGTCGAATGGCGTAGATCGGCTTGATCGCCCGGTAGCCGCTGGTGACATAAACCAGGCCATCGGCAACGACTGGTGTGGGGATGGTGACTTCGGCTAGTCGCGCCATCCGCCACCGTTCGCTGCCCGTTAGCGGATCGTAACCACGTACAAAATTCGACGCCGCCGTGATCAGTTCATCGCCCTCGGGATCGAGCAAATATTGTCGGCGAGCTCCAGGAAGGATTCTCTTCGCGCTCCGTTCGCCAAACTTGTTCACCACTTTCAACGTCATAAGCGGCCATAAAAGAATCCTTGCCGACGTCACATTGCTGAATCACAAGATTCCGATAGATGATCGGTGAACTGCCAAATCCCCATTCGAATGCATCGTCGTAGAACCATCCCGAAGCGAGTTTGCCGAGGTCACGTTTCCAGACCAAAACTCCATCGAAGTCAAAACAAAACAGCCCCTCCGATCCCAGGCTGACGACAATGTGCCGACCATCGGTTGCCGGCGTCGGGTTGGCGTGTGTTGACTTCAAATGTCGCTTGACTTTGGGCACGCCACGATGGATTTCTCGTGACCAGCGTGCTTGTCCAGTCTGTTTGTCAACACAATGCAGCATCCAGACGTGTTCTGATTCATCTTCGACCGAATCGATGTCGCCATACTGCCCGGTACGCAGACTATGATCGCCGGAGGCGCTGACCGCTGCCGTCAGGAAAATGTTGTTACCCCAAACGATCGGACAGGAGTGGCCCAAGCCAGGGATATCTCGCGGTCCAGCGGACGTTCTCGCCGGTTTGGACATTCCATTTGGTCGGCGGGTACTGCCCATCGGCGATGCCATTCGCCCTGGGTCCGCGAAACGACAGGCCAATTCTTGGGCGACTGGACGATGGCATCAGGATCATCCTTGCCGAGGCATCCATTTCTGATCCCTATCTCCAGGCTGCAAGTCGCCTGTAACGCGTCATGCCTGCTGGCGGTCTTGAATCTCCAGTGCGGTTGCCCGATCATCGGATCGGTCAAATGTGATCGTCGTACTGACGCTACCAACGGGTTGGAACCGGTTACTGTCAATCGGTTCGATGATGTAGATCAACCTCCCGTCGCTGCTCATTTCCAATCGAGGGCCACGGATTTTATTTGATACAGCAATTCATCCGGGCTGAAATAGGTTCCGACGAGAGGTTCGAGTTCAGTCGATCGCCCAATGTAGTTGGCGGTTCTCGCTGCGGATCCGCGCCGGCGGCAACCAGCCGGTCAGCGATCTCGGGTTTCAGGTAAGGGTCTCCGATCAAAATGTCTGATCAGACATGTTCTCGTCCAGGTTGGCTTTGGACAAAATTGCCGCCACCGTTTCCAGCCGACTCCTTTTGCAAGCGACCGTCAGTGCGCCGACAGTTTCGCTCGCTCCGGCGTCGATCAACGCTTCGGCAATCCTGGTATGTCCTTTGGAGGCAGCCCAGTACAACGGGGTCAGGTTGTAGAACGTGTCTGTTACATCGATCGTCGCGTCGTGGTCCAGCAGCACCTTGACGACTTCGATGTGTCCATGCTGGGCGGCGAATGAAAGGGCGGTCGCTTTGTATTTTGATGGCGCATCGACATCGGCGCCCTCGTCTAGAAGCTGTGCGACTGCGCGGGCATCGCCACGCTTTGCGGCGGCATGCAGCTGATCGGACAGTCCTTCTGCATTGACATTGCCAAAGCAAAAAATCAAAGCAATGAGTATCGGCGGGAAACAATGCATAACGCGCCACCGGGATGCTAAATGATTGCTCATCAGTCAGTTGTCCCGCTTCAGTTCGGTCCAATGTGAGAGCGCAAAGTAGGCTGGCTGCAGTGCCGTCAGGCGGCCGACCAGTCGGTCACCGTCGCGTCGCAGTCGAACGTAGATCTTTGATTCATCCTGATACGGATGCGAAATGACAAACTGCCCGACGGTTTCCCCGACAAGCTGCTCATCGTTGATCGACAAGTTTCTTAGTGATAGCTGTACCTGGCTTTCGAATGCAATCGTCGCCTGATCGGAATTGAAAACTCTGATGGCTATCGGAATCGCAACACCATCTCGCAACACCGTTCCCGACCAATCGCCGGTGAAAGGACTAACGCTGTTCGTTTTCGCTTCGTCGCTCGCCGGCTCTCATCTCGTCACCGTCGGGATACAGCACTTTTGCGATCGCCGTCATCACGCTTGTCGTCACCGCATGATCTTCGCCATTGGTCAAAACGACAATGGCATTTTTTTGGTCGGGAAACAATCGCAGCGTGGTTGAAACACCCGGCATGCCACCCGAACTGCTGTTCGTCCGTTGTCCTAGCATTTTGCCATCGTTGAAGGCGACACCATAGCCCAGGTTTCGACCGGGCGAAAATGATGTTGGATTTCGCATTTCAACCGCCGACTCCTTCACTCAGCACGCGAACACCGTCCAACTCTCCATTGTTCATGTGCATCCGCGCATAACCGCGCCATGTCGTTTGCGGTGCTTACGACCGCCGAAGCTCCGGGATGATCAAAATCATAATCGGGAACAGCCGTGAATCGGCCGGCCACGTCGGGACCATACTGGGTGGCGGCGTCGCTGGAATACTCTTCGCGAATATGATCCGAGGTGCGTGTCATGCCGAGTGGATCGTAAACTTCACGCTCCATGAATTCAGACCAGCCGACTTTGGAAACATTGCCGATGATCTGATCCAACACACCATACGCCAGGTTGGAATACTCCCAATAGGTTCCCGGTTCCCGATAGGCAAAACCATACCGCCGCAAGGTCACATCAAAGGGAGGCGGTTTGCTGCCGCTGTAAAAGAAGTTGTAGTGCAGCGGTAAACCGGATGTATGGTTGGCCAAGCGGCGCAGCGTGATCTCGTCCGCAGACCCGACATAGGCTCTCAACTTTTCACCGGGAAGATACTGATTCGCGGGCGCGTCCAAGTCAACCAGCCCGCGGTCTTTCAGCACCATCAGGCCGGTGCCGGTGAAAGATTTGCTGATCGACGCGAGTCGATAGATCGTGTCTGCTGTGGCCGGTGTCTGCGTTCTCCAGGTTCGCGAAGCCAAAGCCTTGGGCCCAAATCAACCTGTCGTTCTGTACAACGGCAACGGAAATGGCCGGTACTTTTCCATCGTCGACAAAGGTTTGGATCTGCTCGCGGACTTTAGAAAACCGAGCGGGCGAACTGATCTGTTCGGCCCAAGCCGTGATCGTTAGCAATGCAATCGTGATCGCGACGCAAATTCGCATGAGCATTCATTTCAAAAATGGGACCAAGCCAATGCCCACCATATTAGCCGCTACGCGTCTTGGATTGTTGATTGTAGCTGTTGGCAAGATTCAGCCGATGTCGGGGATTTCTTTCGCCAGAATCTGGGCGAGCTTCTCCGCCGCCAAATTTCCACCTGAGACGATGCAGACGGTTCTGCCGATCCTTGCCCCGCTAATGCCGCGGCAACCGGAACCGCGCCGGCCCCTTCGGCGATCACGCGATGATCGATTGCCAACAGGCGATCGCATCGGCGACTTCACGCAGCGTGGACACGGCCACCGAGTCGACCGCTTGTTTCACCAGCGGCCACATCGCCTGCAGCACGGTTCGCCCGCCGATGCCGTCAACGAAACTGGGCGTATGTTCGACGATGGTCGGTTGTCCGCTAGCGATCGCTGTTGCAAACGGTTGTGACGTATCCGTTTCGCAGGCAACGATTTTTGCAGTTCGGCTTTTGCCGGCGCAATACGGAAGCGATTCCGGAAACCAATCCGCCGCCCCCACACGGCACCAAGACCGTTTCCACGTCAGGCAAATCTTCCAAAATTTCGAGCGCGATCGTCCCATTCCCTTCGACGACCGTTTGTTCAGCGACTGGACTGATAAATCTCCCGGGTAATCCCTTGGCTGTTCGAGATTCTAACGTCTCCCACCATTCGTTGAACGAAACAACCTTAACGTCAGCCCCAGCTTGTCGCAGTGCCTCGACCTTGGTCTGGGAAGACGTATCAGGAACCACGGCAATGCAGGAGGTTCCGATTTTCGTGGCGACCGAAGCCAGAGCGCGACCGAAATTTCCAGTGCTCGACGTCACCACTCCATCGGCCAGTTGTTCGGCTGAAAACGCAAGTATTGCATTGGCCGCCGCTCGGATCTTGAACGAACCGCTTGGCTGCAAGTTTTCAAGTTTGAGATAGATCTCTACGTCGGACTGCTTGACGTTCAGACGAACGAGAGGCGAGCGAAGCACAAACTCGGAGATTCGATCTCGCGCTTCATTAACCGAAGCCAATTCGGCAAGGTGAAGCGCCGTCATTCGCCCGTGACAAACCGGTCGTCGTCCTCGCTACGCAGATAGATCGAATGCTTGGGCTTGGCAAAGACTTGACGCAGCATCGGTTCAAACAGGTCCAACGACAATTTCGGTCGCTCGTGATCAAATGCCAAGTTGTCGTATTTGGCGACAAACTCTTCGGTCTGGTCGTAGTGGGGCGTGCCGCCAAATTTCGATCGCATGTTGCGATCGAGCCCCAGGTGATGAAAGAAGTTGTAGCCTTGAAAGATCGCATGGTGTTTGACCATCCAGTGCGTTTCTTCGGAGACGAAAGGTTGCAAAATTGCCGCGCTGACATCGGCATGGTTGACACTTCCCAGTGTATCGCCGATGTCGTGGATCAGTGCCGCGACAACATATTCTTCATCGCGCCCATCTTCGGCCGCCAAGTCTGCGGTCTGCAAACAGTGCTGCAAGCGATCGACCGGAAATCCACCATAGTCATCGCTGAGCAACTTCAGATGGTCGAGAACACGATCGGGAAGCCCGGCAAAGAATTTTTTCTGTTGCTGCATGATCGTTTCCCAGTCCTCTTTGGTACTGCCGGTCATTTCGCGAAAGAAGGTTTTTTCTGCCATCATGATTCTCGTGTTTGACGTTACCCGTGTGCACCAATGTCCCAAATGAAACCGCCGATGTACGGCGAGCAAGCACGGCACAGACGTCGGCTGCCTTTCATTGTGTGATCGTATACGCGATTCGTGGGGCTTTCAACATTGCGTTAGCCTGGTTGAGGTTTTCACCACCAGCAGACCAATCTTTGTTGAGCCCGTTTACACGGCAGCTATCGTACGTGACTGTGCTATCGTAGCACGAATCAGGTCCGTTTCGATACGAATCCACTTTTTCGATGTTCGACACGGCGAAGTTTTACGCTTCCGCGCACCAGCTGTAATCGTTGTCGATTTAGACAGGAATCGTGTTTCATGAAAGTAAACCCAACCAGTGCCGACCGATCGTTTTTCACTCAACTGGCGATCCTTGCTGCAGTAATCGCCTTACAAGATTTGAATAGTGCCAACGCATTCGCGCAAGAGAACATTGCGCAACAGAGCACCCTGTTGAAGTCGCCATCGGCGGACAGCGTGGCGAGCAACAGCGGGCCGGTCAGGAACATTGCCCCGATGGAAGCTAAAGCGAAATCTTTGCAGGGAATCCCACGGTTGTCACTGTATTCAACTTTCGGCGGTTCGCCACTGTGTCGCGGCCAAGCAATGCAACGTAGCAAGACCGGTAGCTATCGAGCCGTGATTTCGCTGTTGCGACGCGTCACCAACAACCAGTACTTGCCGGATGGATTTCGCAGCGGCGCGACCTATCGGTTTACGCAGGTCCCTCAAAAATTCCAAGACGAGGATTCATATCACACCAAGCTGACCGATGAACGCGCCTACGGGAACTTTGGGACGTCGGTGGTTTCGCACAAATCGATCGACCAGGCACGCGTTTCGTTTGATCTGCATCGTGACTATCGAATCGTGCGCGTCGAAGTATCCCAGCCTACCAAAATGGAAGATCGCATCGGAGGCCCGACGAAGATACAGATGCAACTCGGTAGACACCCCGACCAGTTGCAACTGGCGCCACCATTCGAAGCGACCTTTGCGGTCAACGGCAAGGACTATTCGGAACCCGATACGCCACAAAGCGATCTCAATGATCCGCGGCATGGACGGGCCTGGTTGTCATGGAAAGTCGATCTGCCTGAAACATCGGCGCGCTGGGTGCAGATCGACTTACAGCGAACGCGTCCGGGCAGTTCGATCAGCTTGGGAAAAATTGTCATCACCGCTCTGTTTGATGGAGGGCTTGAAGCAGCGATCCAGGTCGATGGTCGAAAGCTCCCGATTGGTCAGGGACGCCGCTGGCAGGTGACACAACAACAACTCGTCCAGGTTTCGGATGGCAACGATCGCCTGAATCAGGCGGTGCAGCGTGACTACAAGCCGATCGACTTGTCGCTGTTCGGCGACAGCATTCACCACTGGCAAATGAAGGATGGCCGAGGACGAAATGATCAACGTTTTCGTTCCGATCAAATCGTTCAGATCGCCGAAAATCTACTGAAATATCAGAATGACGATGGAGGTTGGCCAACCAATCTGGACTGGTTGGCCAAGATCGAAGTCAACGAGATCAAGAAGATTCGCAACGGTTCCATCGGCCGAAGCTCGTTTGACAATCGCAACATCTATCCGCAGATTGACTATTTATCGCAGGTGTTCGTTGAGATTGGGTCGCCCCTTTATCGCGCTGCAGCGATCCGTGGTCTGAATTACATTCTGCAGCAGCAGCGATCCAGCGGGGGATGGCGAGGCAACGATGTCGACGCGATCACCTTCAACGACGATGTGATGGTGGGGATCATGCGGCTGTTGTATAGGATTTGCCAAGGCGAGCCGCAATTTGATTCTCTGGAGCCGGAATTGAAGGCTCGTCTTGCTGACTCGTTGGACCGCGCGATTGACGTGACGTTGAAATGTCAGATCAACGTTGATGGTATCAAAACCGCGTGGTGCCAACAGCACGACCACCTTACGCTGAAGCCTATCAAAGCGCGAAAGTATGAATTGCCTTCGATCACTGCGCAAGAGAGCGTGGGTATCGTTCGCTTCCTGATGGAACTTCCCGATCCTTCGCCCCGGGTCGTTTCCGCGGTTGAAAGTGCGATCGCATGGCTGGAGTCTGTCAAAATTGGCGGGCTGCGCGTCGAAACATTTCCGATCACGCCGGTCCGATTCGAAGGACATACGGCCAGCTTCGATCGCCGAGTAGTTGTCGATGAACACGCTCCGCCGATCTGGGCAAGATTCTACGAACTCGAGACAAATCGACCGTTCTTCTGCAACCGCGATGGTAACAAGGTTTACCGTCTCGCCGACGTGCAACTCGAACGACGTAGCGGATATGGTTGGTACGGATACTGGCCGGCCAAACTGCTTTCAGAAGACTATCTTGCTTGGCAGACGAGGATCCAAAAAGAATCAAATCCATGAATCACGGCGCGATCCGACAATTAGCAATGGCCAATCAATAACGTCCGCACGCCACCCTCTCCCGGCGGCATCGTAAAACGAGATGAGCGATTCAATAGCTGTTCGTACTTTACCGAGTCATCGATCGATAGGATTGGATTTCACCAAACATCGCTGGTACTCCCTCGCCGACAAGCTCTTCAGATCCCTGGCCCGTAGCATTCACCTTGATTCGACGCACGCGAAAGTTGCCTCGTTCGTAACTGAATGTTCGGCCGTCGTCATCGTATAGATCAAAACTGCCGGGCGACTTACCGTAATGGCGAACCACGAGCGGCTTGCCGTATGCCGCGTCGGTATTGCTGACCGGCTCCGCAAGCATTGGAATCACCGCTCCCTCTTTCACAAATAGTGGCAGACGATTATCCAACTGCTCGGAAGTCCGCTCAATTTGTTCACCATTTCCAACAAACTCGCCAGTATAAAAGTCGTACCAATTACCTTTGGGTAGTCCAATGGTTCGCTCGGTTGCGAACTTTTCGTAGAAAGGCGCGACTAGAATGCTGGGCCCAAACATAAACATGCTGGTGTCATCGATCGGCTGGTTGCCTTCCAACAACATGGACCGGACGGGAGGAATTCCCTGTTGGTGATAGTCTGCGAATGCGGAATAGAAATAGGGAAGGAGCCGCATCCGCAGTTCGATCACTTCGCGCACCGAGTCGGTCACATTCGGAAAGCTCCAGGGCTGCTGTCCGCTGGCCCATGCGTTTAGCATCGCCATCGGCGAAAAGCAAACGGTATGCATACGGTTCAACCACTCCCGTTCGTTTCGAGCGCTGCGGATTTCGGGACACCATAGAATTCCCGCCAAACTTGCCGCGGAAACACCGTTGATGTATTGCTTGTGCCCGTATGAGTCGCTGTAGATGACAAACGGATAACCCGATGCGGCGCCGTTGCTGGCCCGTACCAGACCATACGTTCTTCTATTCTGGGCCTTGAAAAGTTCACGGTACATCATCTGCTGCATCTGCAGACCGTACGTCTGGCGCATCACTTCGGCTGAAGTGCCCGAAGGAAACGTCGCATGATCCGGCCATAACCAAAAATCGTATCCATCGACTTCGTCGATTTTGTAACCCGAGATACCAATGTCGACATGCTCCGATCGATGTTGGTTGACGAGGATCTTGCGTGCTGCCGGCATCGTGTAATCAGGGACGATGCCCAACCAAACCAGATGCGATCCAGAGAGCGGAAGTAGCGGTTTGTAAATACCTGCGGCAGGAGACACGTACGGATTCTCCCAGAGATTCAATCGGATGCCTCGGTCGAGTAGGCCCTGCGTGAAGCTCTTCGGATCGGGAAATCGCTTCTGTTGCCACTCGTAGGTGCATGGATAAGACTTGGTTTGCCAACCAGGTTCCAGTCCGATTACATCCAGCGGAATGCGATGCTTTTCAAACTGCGCGACTTCCTCAAGCGTTTGCTGGGCGCTGAACCTTGACGGCACGCGATGCCAGAATCCGAGCCCCCACAGCGGCGGCATCGCGCCGCCACCGCAAAACAAGTTGTAGCGGGCGACCACATCCAACAATGATTGGCCGCGAAAGACAACCAGGTCCATCCCATCGCCATGAATGGATGCTTCGATCGCATCGGCCGGCGGTTGGGCCAACCAGGGACCGGGTTGCGGTTCGTCTGGCGGTGGATTGCGGTCGACCGGGGGTGGGTTGTTGGGCGAGTCCTTGCGGTTGCCGTTATTGCTGTAGACCTTCAAGTACTTTGCTGTGTTGAAGAAGACTCCGTAGCCCCGACTCGAGATAAAGAATGGGACCGGTGCGTGAGTAGCGCCGCCGCCACGATTGAAGTGATCGACCTTCAAGTCGAGTACTTTGTTGTTGTGCTGCAAGGAATCGAATTGCAATCCGAAGCCGTAGATCCGTTCGCCAAACTCTGTGGGAACGTGGACGACCGTCCGATGGTCTGGTGTGACCAGATAGCGAATCTTGCGATCAATGAACGGAAAGGCTTGCTTCGTAAGAGAGTTGAGCCGTGCCGTCTTTGGCGGTCCAGCCGCGAAATCGGTGTAGCGGATTTCGCCGGTCAAATCACCCAGCGATGCGGTCCAAACACCATTGGCAAGCTCTTTCCAATCGATGTTGGGGTTGAGTTCGTTCAGGTCGGACGCGACCAACGGCATCGCTATCAGCGCAAAAATCGCAATCAGCAGCTTCATCACGGTGTTCCAACATAGAGTCGCCGGCACTCCGTGGCCGCTTGTAGAAACCAACGGCTACGGATCATTCCGCGACATGGTGAGATTGTTAAGTCAGCATCATGTAGACGACGGCTGCCAGGATTCCACCAGCGATCGGACCGAGTACAGGTACCCACGCATACTCCCAATCACTATCTCCTTTGTCATGAATGGGAAGAATCGCATGAACCAATCGCGGTCCCAAGTCGCGAGCCGGATTGATCGCATAGCCGGTCGTTCCGCCAAGCGACATACCGATTCCAAAGACGAGCAGGGCCACGGGCAGTGCACCCAGCGAGCCAAGTCCAATCATTTGGTCATTATCCGCCGGCGTCTCGCCCTGCATCAATCGAGCGCCGGCCATCAGAAAGACAGGTAGGACCAACGCAAAAGTTCCAACCAGCTCGCAAAAGAATGCCTGCGTGTTGTTCCTGATTTCTGGGCCGGTACAAAAGCAGGCCAGCTTTGCAGCCGGGTCGTCAGTGGCAACGAAGTGTTGGCGGTAGAACAGGTAGACCAGCGCGGCACCGAGGATCGCACCAATAAATTGAGAAACGATATACCCGATTCCCATCCCGAGCGACATTCTTCCGGCAACAAGATTGGCGACGGTAACCGCTGGATTGATATGTGCATCACTGAACTGGTTGGAACAAAACACGCCGACAAAGACCGCGATGCCCCAACCCGCATTGATCAGCAACCAACCACCACCGTTTCCTTTGGTTTTGGCCAAAACAACATTTGCGACGACGCCATTGCCGAACAGGATCAGCATCATCGTCCCGATGATTTCAGCGGTGTATGGAGACATGGAGTGGCTGGGGGCTGGAAGCAGGGAGAGTGGCGAAAGATTTCGGATTGGTAGTTTACTGATTTGGTTGCGCCGATGTGGGCGGCAAGTAGGCCCGGGCCACCAAATTCAGTTTTTCCATTTGGTCTGCGATCCAATCGTCGTCTTCGTCCAATTCCACAGCCATCAGTTTGGCAACCTGCGGTGCGATCCGAATGGCAGCGGTCGAATTCAAGAACAGCGCCCTGGTTCGCCTAGCCAAGACATCTTCAACGGTTCTCGCCATTTCCTGGCTCGTGGCCCAGACCACATCCGAACCGCAAATTGATAACGACGGATCAAGCGGCTTTGCCAAACTCGGAAACTCCATTTCCAATGCTTTGATCTCAGTCAAATCCGCGCCGTAATAGGCCCGAGGGTCGTCGCTGCGGGTGTCGGTGAATCCATGCAGTCGCAAATTCTTGGTCGCGCACGGTTCACGGCTTAAGCCGGCGGACTTACAAGCGCGATCGACACAGTCTTCGGCCATCTTGCGCACGGTGGTCCACTTGCCGCCGGTAATCGTCACCAGTCCCGAGTCGGCGATTCGAATCACATGGTCGCGCGACAACGACGCCGTTCTTGCCGACTTGTCGCCTTTGACCAACGGTCGAATCCCTGTGAACACACTCAACACATCATCGATCGATGGAGTTTTAGAGAGATAATCGCCTGTTGTTTTCAACAGAAACTGAATTTCTTCGTCTTGCGGCAGCGGTTCGAGCGTGGATTCAGGAATCGCCGTGTCGGTGGTTCCGACAATGACATGGTCATACCAAGGGATCAAAAAGATCACGCGACCATCGGACGTTTTCGGGACAATCATCGCGGTGTCGCCAGGGAAGAATGATTTGGGCAAAACGATGTGCACACCCTGACTTGGTGCGATCATGGATTCGGAATTTGGATCGTCCAGGGCACGAACGGAATCACAGAATGGTCCTCCCGCATTGACCACGCAATGACCTCGAATGTCGAACTCTTCGATTGATTCTCCATCTTTTGCAACCACGCCGCAGACCCGTCCGCGGTCATCTTTCAGCAGCGAAGTTGCTTCCATGTAGTTGACCAAGCAGGCACCGTGATCGCGAGCCGTTCGTGCCATGTTCAACAGCAGTCGCGTGTCGTCGAATTGACCGTCGTGATAAATCACTCCACCGCGCAGGCCGTCTGGCTCCAGGGTTGGAATCGTTTCGACCGCGGTTCCCAGGGAAACGCCGTGGGAACGACCGAAGCTGTTTCTGACCGCCAAAAAATCGTAGACCTTCAAGCCCAATCCATAGTAGAACCGTTGCCACCAGCTGCGACACGGAATCAGAAACGGCATGTCATGGACAAGATGAGGAGCGTTGTTGCGCAGCAACGTCCGTTCGCGTAGCGCGTCGCGGACAAGCGTGATGTTCCCTTGTTCCAAATAGCGAACACCACCGTGCACCAATTTGGTGCTGCGGCTCGAGGTGCCTTTGCCAAAATCGGACTGCTCGACCAGCACGGTACGAAAGCCACGACTGGCCGCATCCAAGGCAACGCCAATCCCCGTCGCGCCCCCACCAATGATGACGATGTCCCACGGATCGGTGCGATGGCGAATTTTCTCAATCGATTCTTCTCGACTCAAGCCCCGTGAAGTCATGCGTTGTTGTTCCCACTCCTTGGCCCGATTGAGTGCTTCGGTCCAACGCGCACGGCGCGTTGAAACCTCATCGGCAGACATCGAAGGCTTGAAGACTTTATCGGTTTGCCAGACCTTCTGAATCTCGGTAACGTCGCTCCAATACCCGACCGCCAACCCGGCCAAGAATGCAGCCCCGAGTGCGGTCGTTTCGATCACCTTGGGCCGCACGACTGGGACTTGCATGATGTCTGCCTGGAATTGCATCAGCAAATCATTGGCTGCGGCACCGCCGTCGACACGCAGTTCTTCGATTGGCGATCCGGCATCTTGTTGCATTGCGTCCAGTACATCGGCGACTTGAAAGGCGATTCCCTCCAGCGCCGCCCGGGCGATATGTCCGCGATTGGTACCACGCGTGATTCCGATGATGGTGCCCCGCGCGTAGGAATCCCAATGGGGTGCACCCAGACCGGCAAACGCTGGCACCATATAGACACCATCGCTATCGGAAACCGAAGCGGCCAGTTCCTCGATTTCGGCTGACGATTCGATGATCCCCAGCCCATCTCGCAGCCATTGAACGGCTGCACCGCCGATGAAAACGCTGCCTTCCAATGCATAGTCGGGTTTGTCGGTCGCGCTGCAGGCGACGGTGGACAACAACCTGTTCTTGGACGGCAAAGGTTTGTCGCCGACGTTCATCAACATGAAACAACCTGTTCCGTAAGGTGTTCTTTGCCATACCGTTGTGAGTGCAGTTTTGACCAAAAAGAGCCGACTGCTGATCGCCCGCCGCACCACCGATCTTGATCGGCTGATCGAACAAGTCTGCTTCTGTTTCGCCATAAATGTGACTGGACGGTAGCACTTCGGGCAGCATCGAAGGAGGGACTTCGAACAACGCCAAGAGTTCTTCATCCCACTGGCAAGTCCGCGATATTAAGTAACATTGTTCGTGACGCGTTGGTGACATCGGTGGCGTGAACTTTGCCGCCGGTCAGATTCCAGATCAACCAGCTATCGATCGTTCCAAAGGCGAGTTCGCCCTTCTCGGCACGCGCTCGCGCACCATCGACGTTGTCCAAGATCCAGCGGATTTTTGTGGCGCAGAAGTAGGCATCGATAATCAAACCGGTTTTCTGCTGGACCATTTCGGTATGGCCTGCTTCACGCAGCGAATCACAGTAAGCCGCGGTTCGTCGATCCTGCCAGACAATCGCGTTGTGAATCGGCTGGCCCGTAACGCGATCCCATAAAAGGGTCGTTTCGCGTTGGTTGGTGATTCCCAGCGCCGCGATCTCAGCGGCCGAAGTTCCTGATTCCGATAGCACCTGGCGAGCGACCGCCAACTGCGATTCCCAGATCTCATTGGCATCATGCTCGACCCAGCCAGCTTGTGGAAATATCTGTTCAAATTCGCGTTGGGCGACACCGCGGATATCGCCTGAATGATCAAATAGGATCGCTCGCGAGCTGGTTGTGCCTTGATCGAGTGCAATAACAAAGCTCATGCCGAATTTCTCCGCCGGTGTAGATGAAAGCCGATAGTCTACGGCATTTTTCGCGCGAGCGGTGGGCGACCAGCCCGGGTTGCCCTGAGCAGGCAGACCAGCCGGATGGGTCTGATTCGAAAGATCTTTCTGGCCGCTAGGAGTTATCGAATCGTTTTGAAGATTGTGGCTAACAACAATTCAACCAGCGGCGGCATGTCGCCACGAATCTCTTGCTCGGTCAGGTACTGATCATTGTCCTTGTTGTATGCGTCGAACAGCAATCTGGCTGGTCCTGGCATTTGATCTTTGGTCACCTTGCCGTCGCCGTCCCGGTCCATGAATTCGTACAGCTGTAGCAGATTCGATTTCAGCCGATTCTTTTCGGCGATTTGCGCTCGAGTAAACCCCGACTCGGTACGTCCCAGAGGCACAGCGAAGATGTAGTATCCAATCATCATCTCCTCCCAAGTCTGTTCCCCAAAGCGAACGGTATCGGTCGGGTCGGGATTGTTCAGGTTCGCTTCGCTATTATCGAACGCCGCCTCGCACAACAACCGACTTCCTTCGGGCACCGCCATCGCGTTCTTGAAAACGTAGGTCGTTTGCCAGTTGAAATCATAGTTAGGCATGTCGGCAATCGTCTGGACTGATCCGTCGGGGAGTTCCAGGTCATATCGAAACGCCTTGCCGCGGACGTGCATGTGTGGATTGACCGCCAACAAGGTTGAATCTGGAGGAAACTCCGGGCTGGCCGAACGAACAATATGATTCGGATCCCCAGGCGGAATGTTCAGATCCAGCTGCAGCGCGCTGGAGACGATGACCTCGTGCGTGATTTCGGCGGGATCGGCAAAGACCAGGCCCAGGTGGCTCTGGTCGGTTTGTGGAGTGCCCACCGAGGTGTAGTGAACCTGAAACAGTAACGCTTTACCAGCCGGAATCCTCATCGCGTATCCTTCCGGCGGTTGCTCCAGCCGCAACCCAGGTACGTAGGCGAACTGGAAACCGAGCGCCGCTTGCAACATCACCCGCCGCTGACCTTTGTCAACGGCAAACCCAAGAATGTGATGGACGACGCGTCGATTGCCTGGTTTGATCTCAAATGTTTTGATCCAAACGTCTTCGTCGAACCCAGGATCACAATAGAAGTACTGGTATCGGATCGCACCCGTCGCCGGCACATCGTACGGCTGCTCTTGAATGGGAAGCACTAAATCGGGTTCTTGCGGCAGTTGCCAATCAGCCAAACGCGCCGGTAGCTCGGGTAGGTTGCTCAGATCACCAGCCGGTGCACCGGCATCGGCCCAAGCAATAAGGGCATCTCGATCTTGCTGGCTTAGGCTGCGATCGTTCTTGAATTCGGAGTGCTCGTCGGTAACGTGCCAGGGTGGCATGCGGCCTTCGCTGACGACTTCGGAAATCATGTCGGCCCAGCCTGCGACCTCGTCATACTCGGTCAATGAGAACGGAGCGATCTCACCTTCACGATGACATTCAACACAGTGCCGATGCAAGATTTCCGCGATCTGACTCCCATAGGTGACGTCACTTTCTTGATCGACTGTTTTTGTCCGACCAATGATACAACCCGCCGCGTCGGTACGCGGCGTAGAGACTTGCTTGCCCGTAAGCAATTCATCGATAGCGGCCTTCAGATAATGCTCTCGCGCATTGTCGCGCACATAACCAACGCCGTATTGATCATCGACTCGTCCGCGATAACGCAGCTTTCGGTGGGCGTCAAAAACAAAGATCTCTGGAGTTCGCTCAGCGCCAACCTGATCGGCCAATCGGTTACCAATGTCCTTAACGATCGGGAAGCGAACTTGCTGTCGCGATGCAAATGCGGCGATCTCTTCCAGCGAGTCCTGCCGGTTGCTCATCACCGCGATCATGCCAACTTTTTGATCGCGGTACTGGTCGGCCAATTCCTGCAGGCGGATCGAGTACTGTTTGGCCAAGGGACATTCGGTACCCAAAAAGGCGACGACCAAAATGGAGTCGTCCTGGAAATCGGCCAACCGCCACGTGCGACCCCGGTAATCGACCAAGTCGATTTCTTCTAGCCGACGCGATTCGGGCTGCGAGGTGACGGCTCGGAGGTCGACCGCAAGGCAATTTAGAACAAGGAAGGCAACGATGGGTAGACGCATGAGCGATAGCATTCAAAGTGGGTTTTGGGCTCAGCCGCAACGTGCGGACAAAGCAGGTTGGTTCCTCGGCACAAAGTAGTCCGATCGACGTCACAGTCCAAGACGGAAATCGCGATCTACACTCCTATATACTCGGGGCGATCAGGAATAGTTTCACGTTCCAGGAAAAAGAGACAGCGGAGCCATGTTCAATTCGTCAGTCGCTTTTGTTGTGATCAATGGGATCGTGCTTGCCGTTGCGGTTCGGCTTTGGTTTCGCACACGTCACATCGGTTTTGCCTGGTTTTCAGCCGCTTACGGCCTCACGATGGCCTCACCTTTCATGCTCGGATTTCTGTACTCGATGCTACGACAATCCGGTCCAACTTCTTTCAGCTTCGTTTGGCTCCTAACCATTCCCACGTCGATTGGGATACTGATCATCCTGGGACTCCGCAGTTTCGCCCTGTCCATTGGTCCTCCTCCACCGGCGACATCACCAACCGGAGATCAGGCAGAGGCTCGTCCACCGATTCAATGGTCGGAGGTGAAACGCCATGGCTTTGGCGGGGTCGGTGTCGGGATGATACTCGGCGGAATCTTGACCATCATCCGAGGTATCAGTTTTATGCTTTCACCGAGCGGTGAGGTCGCCGACTTAGGCGCCGGCCCGGGCGCAATTGTGGTCGGAGCGATTTGTATCGCGCTGGCATATCACCCCCGTTCACCGCTGCGCATCTCGGAGGGTGATGAGTAGTGAAAGCGATTGCTACGAAAATCAGGGACGATTCAAAAAGGTTTAGCGTTGCTCCAGGAGTCGGAGCGACAGCATGCTGATCGAGCCACCAATCGGATTCACCATTGTCTGCGCGATTGTTCTTGTCGCAGCCCTCAGTCATTGGATTCGCACAGCCGATCGAGGATTCGCATTGATTGCGGCTGCCTTTGGAATGGGTGTGCTCCATCGGCTGTTCGTCATGTTTCTCGATTTTGCAAGTACGTTTTTCCGAATGCAATCCAATGAACCAATTGACTGGCGTTCGTCAGACGGAGGGACGGCGACCTTTTACATAGGGTGGTCATTGGTACTGTCCATTTGCTTTGTGGGATTGATGATCGCCGGATTGTCAACCCTTTCTTTCGCGGTCAGCTCGGAGCAAAGGAAGACATCAGGAAATCGGGGCGTCAAACAGCACCAGCGAATACCATGGTCGGAGGTTAGGCGATTTGGATTTGCTTTCACGGGCGACTGTTTGTTGGTTCTTGGCGTCGTCGTCATGTGGCGCGGTGCCTCGGACTTGATCCGTGGCACACCCGGTGTAGGCATCCTGGGCATTGGTCCGACTTCGATCGCCATTGGGCTGATGTGTCTGTGGCTAGCCTATCATTCAAAATCTCCTTTGAATCTTCAACGAACTGAGAATTCGTAGCGGTCGCCGCCCGAACGCAGGAATGCATTTGCCGTAGAATGAATGTCGTGGGTTTACGTTGGCCCAGTAGAGTTCGTTCGTCAACATGAGTGAGATCGATTGGTCATGAATAGGCCTGAAAACATCAAGCGTCGTGATTTTATTCAGTCAACAGCTTCGGCTGCCGCAGTTGCATCGTTTGCCGGCTGGGGAGAATTGGCGGCTGCCGACCATGCAGAACATCCGGCTTGTCATCTGACCTACGCGACTCCCGCGGACGCGATCAAAGCGCCCCTTGAAACCGTTGCTTACGTGCCTTGCATCCGCACCAGTACCGGCGTCAACAAACCCGACTATCTGGCAACCATCGATGTTGATTCCAGTTCGTCGAATTTTGGATCGGTCATTCATCGACTAGAAATGCCCAATGTTGGTGACGAACTCCATCACTTCGGTTGGAATTCGTGCAGCAGTTGTCATGGTAAAGAGGGGCCCGGTCGTCGCTATCTGGTCCTGCCCGGCATCACCAGCAGTCGTATTCATATTGTTGATACGCTTGATCCCAAGTCACCAAAGCTGCACAAGGTGATTGAAGGCGACGAAATCAAACGGGTCACCGGCCTCAGCGCCCCGCATACGGTTCATTGCTTGGCTGACGGTCACATCATGATTTCGATGTTGGGCATGGCCGACGGATCGGGTCCCGGCGGGTTTATTTTATTGGATGAAGGATTCAACATTGCCGGTCGCTGGACGGATGATACCGGACCGATGAAGTTCAACTATGACTTTTGGTATCAGCCTCGCCACAACGTCATGGTCAGCAGCGAATGGGGCGCGCCCAATACAGTCTCCAAAGGATTCAATCCGAGTGATGTTGCGGCCGGCAAATATGGTCACCAGCTGCATTTCTGGAATTGGAAAGATCGCCAGATCGAACAGACGATTGACCTTGGTGAGACCGGCCTAATTCCGCTGGAAGTTCGCTTTCATCATGATCCGACCAGCACCCATGGATTCGTCGGCGCGGCACTCTCCAGCACGATGTGGCATTGGCATCGCGATAATGCCGCCGACAAAGGAAATCAGTGGAAGGCCGACAAAGTGATCGCGGTTGATGCGATCGAAAAGGATGGGTGGCCCTTTCCAGTGCCAGGATTGATCACCGATCTGGTCCTATCGATGGACGACCGCTATCTGTATTTCTCCAATTGGTTGCATGGAGACTTGAGGCAGTACGACGTCAGCGACCCAGCCAATCCCAAGTTGACCGGCCAGCTGTGGTTGGGCGGCGTGATCGGAAAGACGGCGTCGGTCAAAGGCCAGATTTTGGAAGGTGGCCCACAAATGTTGCAGCTGAGTCTGGATGGCAAGCGGCTGTACGTGACCAACAGCCTGTACAGTCCCTGGGACGAGCAGTTCTATCCCCAGATGAAAGAGACAGGTTCTTATCTATTGCAGATTGAATGTGACACGGAGGCGGGTGGATTGAAGCTGAATGAAAACTTCATGGTGGATTTCGGCAACGAGCCAGGTGGTGCAGTTCGGGCACACGAGATTCGCTTTCCGGGGGGTGACTGCACTAGCGATATTTGGCTGTAGTAGCAGCTAATTTTCCAGCCAGCACATTGTCGAAAAATTGGACCGTCTTGTTGATTGGTTCAACGTTAAAGAACGTGGCTACATGTCCTTGGTTTTTCATCACGACGAATCGACTATCGATGCTTGATGCCTACTGAGTATTGCTAAATCTTTCACTAGCCGAGGCAGGTACCAATACGGCTAGGTCGCCGTGAATGATCAACGTGACCGGGTCCGCATGCGAGACATGCGCCCGTGCGTACTTTTCTACATGCGACTTATCGCCGCTGACCCAGGCATCTCCGTGAACCAAGATCACCACCGGGTGTCCGCTGGGCGGGGGCTGCACCGTTCGCGCGTAAACGCCGCAGTTTGCTGCCGGATTCGCTTCCGTGTCGTATTGCAGGTCCGACAGCACCGTGACGGTTTTGCAATCGGGATTGGCCGCTATTAAATGAGACGTGCCGATCACAACGAAGGTCATCAGCGGCAGGCTTCGAAACATCGTCATTCTGCGGCACACTCGGAAATGCAGGCGGTGGGACGATCGACTCTCCCACGTATAATGAGCAGAACGCCCCTTTTCGATTCAATACCAAGCTAGCCCAAAAGGCTGACAGACCATGTCCATCGATCTAAATACTGTCCCCGAGGCCGTGGAAGCGATTCGGCGCGGTGAGGTCGTGATCGTTGTCGATGCGGAAGATCGCGAGAACGAGGGCGACTACATTTGCGCCGCCGAAAAGGCGACCCCGGAAACGATCAATTTTATGATCTCCGGTCGTGGTCTCCTGTGTGTTTCGATTTTGCCGGAGGTGTCGCGGCGGTTGGATTTGAATCCGGTGGTCACACAGAACGACGCGCCATTGAAGACCGCGTTTCTGACACCGATTGACCATCGTGATGCGAAGACCGGAATCACGGCCAAAGAGCGATGTGCCACGATTCTGAAGCTTGCCGAAACCGACTGCCACACCGATGATTTTGTTCGACCTGGTCACGTCTATCCCTTGTTGGCAAAGGAAGGGGGCGTGCTTCGTCGCGCTGGCCATACCGAAGCGGCGATGGATCTGGCGCGAATGGCTGGTTTACAACCGACGGCAGCGCTGTGCGAAGTGCTAAACGAATCAGGTGACCGCGCATCTCGCGATGATCTGGCACACTTGGCGAAAGAACACAACCTAAAGATCATCAGCATCGAGCAGCTGATTTCACATCGCCGCGTCAGCGAAAAATTGATTCATCGAGCGGCCGAGGCGGCGCTTCCGACCAAGTATGGTGATTTTGAGATCATCGTTTACGGCGTTCAGTACGAGAGCCAGGAACCGATCGCATTGATCTTTGGCGACCTGACCAAGCCTGGTACGCCGCCATTGGTGCGGATGCATAGCAGTTGCTTTACCGGCGATCTGGTCTCGTCACTAAGGTGTGATTGTGGCGATCAATTGCAGATGGCGCTGAACATGATCAGTAATGAAGGCCGCGGGGCTCTGATCTATCTGCCCCAAGAAGGACGCGGAATCGGGTTGGCACAAAAGATTCGCGCTTATGCATTGCAAGACGAAGGCCTCGATACGGTCGAGGCGAATCACGCGTTGGGGTTCAAAGCGGATATGCGTGATTACGGGGTCGGATTGCAGATCTTGAAGGACCTTGGACTGAATGAGGTACGCTTGTTGACGAACAATCCCAAGAAGACCGAGGCGTTCAATCTGCGAGGATTCGATTTAAGTGTGGTTGATCAAGTGCCGATCGTCTCGCCAGTCAACGAACATAACCAACGTTACCTGGAAACGAAGCGAGCAAAGATGGGCCACCAATTGCCTGAGATGTAAAAATTGGCGTGCACCTGTAGTGGGATTCGCCAGGATTCCCTGGCAGAATGTTCGCTTCGGAATTCAGGCGATTTCCACTACCAATCAGATCGATTCTCGACGATCCCGCATGACAAATCCTCGCGAAAATGACTGGCCGCGCCGTGTAACCGTGTTGGGTGTTGGCTTGCTTGGCGGCAGCGTCGCTTTGTCGATCCGCCGCAAACGATCAGACGTCCTGCTGATCGGCACGGCTCGGCAGCAGGCCACCTGTGATCGACTGCTTGCCACTGGGATCGTTGACCAGGCCACTCCGTCCATCGAATCAGCTTGCCAACAGGCCGAAGTCATCGTCGTGGCGGCACCGGTTGACTGCATTGCCAGGATCGTGATCGAAGCGGCGCACTGGTCGCCGGCCGACTGCCTGATCACCGATGTTGGCAGCGCCAAAGCGCATATTGTTCGGGATGTATCGCAAGATCCTGTGGCGGCCGGGAAATTTGTCGCGGCCCATCCGATCGCCGGAAGTGAAAAGACGGGCTTCGAGCATGCCCGAGCTGACCTGTTCGACGATAAAGTTGTCGTGGTAACCCCAAGCGATCAAAACGATCGACAACAGATTGAAAAAGCGACTGACTTTTGGCAACTGTTAGGGGCTGAAATCCACACCATGAGTGCGGCCGAGCACGACACCCACTTGGCATCGATCAGTCACGTGCCACACTTGGTATCGGCACTGGTTTCGCGGATGGCAACCGAACAATCACGGCCGCTGGCCGGCAGCGGTTGGGAAGACATGACGCGCGTTGCGGCCGGCGATCCGGCGATGTGGACGGCGATCTGTCAGCAGAATCGTAAGGCGATCCAGCAAGAACTCGAACGCTTCGCGGGCGAACTGGATCGACTACGACGGACGCTCGCTGAGACGGAATCGTCCGGTACCGAGCCGATCCATGATTGGCTGGCCGAAGCAAAGCGTATCAAAGAAAAATCGTAACCGACTGATCACAACCTAAGGATTCAAACAGTATGCCCCTTTGGCAAATCGATATCTATCCAGCTGATGGTCAGGTCGATCGCGAAGCGATTCGCACCTCCGAAGAGATCGCGGAATTGGGATTGGGCCAGAATGTATCGATCTCATTCGCCAAAGGTTTTTTGGTGCAAGGCAATTTTGCTCACGACGAGGCGATGCGATTGGCTGAAACATTGCTGTGCGATGGTGTCACCGAACGCTCGGTGGTTGCAATCGCCGGTCAAGATGCATTGAACGAGCCACCAAGTGGGCAGACGACGATGGTCAACGTGCTGCCCAAGCCAGGAGTGATGGATCCGGTTGCCGCCAGTACTGTCGGTGCAGCACAAGATGCCGGGTTCGATGTAGATGCTGTGCGAACCATGCGCAAGTATTGGCTTGCCGATACCGACCCAGCGTCGCTCGATTCGATTTGCCGTCGCGCCTTATCGAACGATGCTATTGAACAGGTTGTTGTTGGGCCGTTGGAAATTGATCAACTGGATGTGGGGTCGCCTCAAGAATTTCAACTCGTCACCGTGCCGATTCGTGAATTGGACGACGAAGCTTTGCAGCGGCTCGCCAAAGAGGGCCAGCTATATCTGACTTTGGTCGAGATGCAAACGATACGCGCCCATTTTGTTTCCATTGGTCGAGACCCGACCGATATCGAATTGGAATCAGTTGCCCAAACCTGGTCGGAGCATTGTAGCCACAAAACGTTGGCTGGGCGAATTCGGTATCAAGGACCCGGTACCGTCGGTGACACCGATGAACGTCAGTTTGAAAACATGTTGAAGGAAACTATCTTTGCGGCCACCGAATCGATTCGACATGAATTGGGTGACGATGATTGGTGTGTCAGCGTCTTCAAAGACAACGCTGGTGTCGTCACGTTTGATGATGAATTTCATGCTTGCTTCAAAGTAGAAACGCACAACCACCCTTCGGCGTTGGAACCCTATGGTGGGGCGAATACCGGTATCGGCGGAGTCATTCGTGATCCGATGGGAACCGGGATGGGTGCCAAGCCGATCTGCAATACGGATGTTTTTTGTTTCGCTCCGCCCGACACGCCGGTCGGCGATCTGCCGGCAGGTGTGTTGCATCCTCGCCGCGTGATGAAGGGCGTGGTAGCAGGAGTTCGCGATTACGGAAATCGGATGGGAATTCCAACCGTCAATGGTGCCGTTTACTTCGATCCCAGGTACTTGGGTAACCCGTTGGTCTACTGCGGTAACGCAGGCATGATCCCAGTCGGGATGGAAGAGAAGCAGGTCCAGCCAGATGATTTGATCGTCGCGATTGGCGGCCGAACGGGTCGAGATGGTATTCATGGGGCAACGTTCAGTTCAGCGGAATTGACCAGCGAATCGGAATCGCTGTCCGGCGGCGCGGTCCAAATCGGCAACGCGATCACTGAAAAGATGGTGTTGGACGTGCTGATCCAAGCGCGTGATCGAGGTCTGTTCAACGCGGTCACCGATTGTGGGGCGGGCGGATTTTCCAGCGCGGTGGGCGAAATGGGCGAACACGTTGGCGCTGAAGTCTGGCTGGAAAGGCACCGCTGAAGTACGAAGGCCTGACCTACACCGAGATTTGGATTTCTGAAGCACAGGAAAGAATGGTCTTGTCGGTTCCTCAGGAATCGTGGGACGAATTGCGACAGTTGTGCGAGAGCGAAGGAGTCGAAGCGGCAGTCTTGGGCCGCTTCGCACCGACTGGACGATTGCAATTGACCTACAACGGACACACGGTTGGGGATCTATCGATGCAGTTCCTGCACGATGGACGTCCGCCGATAATCCGCGAAGCGATCTACGAACCGCCCGCGATAGAACCGCTTGATTGTCCGCCGATGTCGGCCGACGATCACCGCGATGCACTGTTAGCCGTGATCGGAAGTTTGAATGTCGCCAGTAAGCAATGGGTCATTCGTCAGTACGATCACGAAGTTCAAGGTGGCAGCGTGATCAAACCGTTGGTCGGTCCGCAGTGCGACGGTCCGGGCGACGCGGCAGTGATCCGTCCACGCATCGAGACCAAGCGCGGTCTGGTACTGTCTTGTGGCATGAACCCGGCGTATGGTGATTTTGATACTTACCATATGGCGGCGTCAGCAATCGATGAAGCGCTGCGCAACGCGGTTGCCGTTGGTGCCGACCCCAGTCGTATCGCCGTGTTGGATAATTTTTGTTGGGGTTATACCGATCGAGCCGAGACTCTTGGTTCGCTGGTTCGCGCCGCGATCGCCTGTCATGACGTCGCGATCATTTTGGGAACCCCCTTTATCAGCGGCAAAGATAGCTTAAATAACGAATTCAGTTATCAAGACCCGAGCGGTGTCAAACAAACGATCTCGATTCCACCCAGCTTGCTGATCAGCGCGATGGGACAGATGGACGACGTTTCATTCGCGGTGACGATGGATGCCAAAGCACCGGGCAATGTCCTGTTCCAGGTTGGTGCAACCAAGAACGAACTGGGAGGGTCACATTTTTCAATGGTCAGGGGGCTCACCGGCGGTGAAGTTCCGACCGTTGATGCGGTCCAAGCGAAGGCGACATTCGCGGCGGTTCATCAGGCCATCAAAAAACGGCTGATTCGTGCCTGTCATGATTTGAGCGAAGGTGGGTTGGCCGTCGCCGCCACCGAGATGGCGATGGCAGGAGGATTCGGATTGACGATGGACATTGATGCCGTGGGCGGAAGCCTGTCGTCCACAGAGACTCTGTTTAGCGAGTCGAATACTCGATTTTTGGTCGAGGTCGCTCCGGAAAACGCTGACCAATTTGAGACTCTACTGAAAGATGGCGGGATACCGGTCTTCCCTTTGGGTACAATCGAAGCGACCGATCAGATTCGTATAACTCGCGGGGATGAACTCGTCCTGCAAGTTGCGGTCGCCGAAGCCAAGCAAGCCTGGCAAAAGCCGCTTGATTGGAATTGATGGCTACCTCCCGCTTGCCGAAGGGTCGGGCGAAATGTCTGGATCGGGCTGTTTCGATAAAGGCTCGTCAAAGATGTCTCGACTGAAATGCCCCGCTCCTCGATCTGGTTCGGCTCTCGCAAAGGCGAGAGATTCATTGTTAATGCGCACCTATCGGATAATTGAATGCCGCGCGATATCATGCGGGGCAGTCAAATCGCACCTATGATCACAGCAATCAACAATCAAACGATAACGGTAGTCGTTTCGCGAGGCCAATCGCGAAACCCCGATAAGCGAGCGCTCGAGCAAGCGATTGCTAATGCGGCGGAAAAGTTGGACGGTGTTGACGTCGTTGTCATTCCACACCTGTACGATTTAGCTAGAAACGGCGATTCGTATCAGCAGCTTGCCCAACTGGACAGCGATTTAATTGTCGTATCGTGGATCTTTCCGTGCGCTGCCCATTGGGTTCTTGATCGAAATGGAATTCAGGGTCAGACCGGCGAAGTCCTCTTGGGCGCGGATGACGATTCCGACGAAGCCTTGTTTGACGCCGACGCCGACGCAGACGCCGATGCTCAGCCCGATGACAAAGTCGAACGGGTGACCGACATCTATCCTCGTCCGACCAGAAATATTTTTTGTATCGATTTAAAGACTGACACGAATGCTGCAGTCTTTATCGATGAGATTCATCGAATCGTTGATGTTGACCAGCGAACCGACGAAGTAAGTTTGCCGATCATCGGCGGGAAACTCGTTCAGGTTGACGAACAGACTTCGCGTCGTTGGTACCCAGTGATTGACTACGACCGCTGTACCAACTGCATGGAGTGCGTTGACTTTTGTTTGTTCGGCGTCTACGGTGTCGATGGGGGTGAAAATATCCTGGTCGAACAACCCGACAACTGCCGCAAAGGCTGCCCAGCATGCAGTCGCGTTTGTCCCGAAAACGCTATCATTTTTCCTCAACACAAGGCGCCCGCGATTGCCGGCGCCGAAACCGCTGGCGATGAAGGCTTCAAAATTGACCTGTCCCAGCTGTTTGGTGCACCGGCAGGGGGTGACGATCCCATCTCCACGGCGGCCCGAGAACGCGACGAGCAGTTGTTGCTAGCAGGACGTGACGTTGTGGGAATTGATGAGCAGCTACGGAAACGTCAGGCCGATTTGGCGAACGGCCCGAAAGACCAACTCGATCAGCTGATCGATTCGTTGGATCAATTCGACCTGTAAAAAGTTTAAGCAAGGTTGACCGGGTTCACTTTAACGGCACCCATCTCTAGTCGATCGAATCACAGCGAAAGTAAAGCGGTTTCCGAGTAAACCTGACGACGGTGGATGTCCGATACGGATCTCTGTGCGTTCACCTTGTCTGGAGCTTTCTGTGTCGATTCGTCATCGCCTCCCCCTTGAAAACCGCCGCCGATTGGTCCATTGGCTGGCCGCCGCAAGCTTATGCTTGAGCGATGTTTGTAATGCTGATTCGCCCCCCGTCGAGGTGCCGGTCATTCGGACTACTGTTGCGCCGATACGGGCCCCCGCCCAGGCCGGACCGACAGCGCCAGTCGCAGTTGAACCGCCGGTCAGTGGCACAGAGTCAGCGGACACCATTGAACTGGTGCCCCCGGGCAATTCAACATTGGAAATTCGCGTTGCGCGGCGTCCTTGGCTACTGGAAAAGCTGTCGGGAAAGAGCACGAAGCCCTCACAGAAGATGAATCCGCCCAGACCGCCGGCGGATCTTGCTGATCCACCAAGCATGTCGCGGATCTTTCCCAAGGTGCATTTTGATATACCGCATCACGTGGTTCGTGATCCTGACAATGCCACAACGACAAAACGAACGATGCCGGTCGCGCCAACCGACGATCAAGGGCGACCGTCGTTCGCCGACGTTCCCAACCGCGACGGCGTGCTGGTACAAAGCGAATCGGTGGGTACCGTTGAGCAAGCTGCACCGCTGAAAGATCGGGCCACGACTCGGCAATCGACTGACGACTCCAATCAGCATGACGCTGAGGAATTCGATCTGGCAACCGAACTTAAACGCAGTTCTACTCACGTGATTCCCGGTCAGGTTGCGCCGCCTGGTATCGAATCTGGCGGCAACGTCGATGATAAGCAAGTCGCAGCGGAAGGTTCGGAAGCAAGCTCCCCGCCTGTTGTCTCGGAGCCTTCCACAGCCAATGTACCGATGCGTAAGTTGAGCATCGAAGCCGACGGCAAACCAGCCGATCAAGAGTCTAGCGATCTAGCGAAGACAGCCGAGGGGCCTTCCGCCGAGTCAGCCGAACCTGACGAGAAAGATGCATCGTCACATTATGTGGGCGATTTGGAAGGAACAGGCCCAGTCGAAGAAGTAGCAGAAGAACTTCCCAAGCAACAACTCGACTACACCGGTCATCCGCAGCAACCGATTCGCTTAGGCCGAAGTGCGATTCGTATGAAAGGTATGATGCAGCAGTGTCTGCGCTACTACTACAATCGTCCCGAGATTGCCAACGAACGCAGCAACTGGGGAATGATGCATGCGATCATGGTCTACGGTATTGATACGAAAGTCATCGTCGGCCGTCAGCGGTACAGCGCGATCGCCTGGATCGCAGGGAACAACGCATGCCGAGGTCAAAAGATACTGTCCGAGGAAGACGGGAACCTTGTCGCCAAGAGCGGTGTCGGTCTTCAGGGTCACCAGGCGCAATTATTAGCGGTCTTGTCGCTGGCCGGTGTACCCGAGAACTATAAGCTGTATGCAGGTGATACGCCGTATAGTGTTAAGCACTTGATCGAAGCTGAACAACGAGCTTGCAAGAAAGGTGAAGAACTGACGTTCACGCTGATCGGATTATCGCACTACCTGAGCACAGATGCGCGTTGGAAAAACGCTGCCGGCGAAGCATGGGATTTTGAGAAACTGATCCGCGAAGAACTGGCGCAACCTATCGTCGGGGCGGCTTGCGGAGGTACTCATCGATTGATGGGATTCGCCCATGCACTTCGGGCCAGGCGGGCGGAAGGGCTACCGATCACAGGACAGTGGGATCGCGCCGAAAAGTATGTGCAGAACTTTGTGAATTACACCTATCGACTTCAAAACCGCGATGGTTCGATGAGCACCGATTGGTTCGAAGGTCGCGAGGACAACGGTGATCTGGATCGAAAGGTTCAAACGACCGGACACATGGTGGAATGGTTGTTGACGGTGACGCCAGATTCAAATCTGCAAAATCCGCGATTGATCAGTGCGATTCGTTTTCTACTCAAATCGATGTACGAAGAACGAGACAAAGAGTGGGAAATTGGTCCCAAGGGCCATGCGCTACGATCTCTGGCGATGTACTACGAACGGGTCTACCAAAGTGGTCCCGCCTGGCAAACGCGATCGATGGCTCGATCGAATCGATCACGGCAACGCTAATTCAATTCGTCTTGTTTCTGTGCGGCCTTCTACAAAGCTGTGATCGTCTCTAAGATCGCGGTTTACATCCGCATGGCAATGAACAGGATATAGGAATGACATCATTAGAGTTCGCCGCGACCATCGAATTCAAAGCGTCGCCCGAGAATATGGACGAAGACGGTTTTGTCAGCATTTGGAATATCGCATCGGAGTCGTGTGATGGCGATCTGGACAAAACGCGGGCACTGGCCGCGCAGTTCCTCGGCTTTCTGTGCAAAAAGAATTGCGATTTTGTGTTGGTAAGTACAACCGACGCGGAATACCTCGATGCCTGGTTCGAACGAGACAATCGATTGCTATACGACTGGAATCCGGATAGTGAAATGATTGACGTCATGACTCAGCATGCCGAAGTGCCATTCAAGTCATTCCTATTCTTTTTAGAGCACAACCGATTCAACCCGACGGTTAAGCATGCGCCCAAACGTTCCGATCGTGTCGAGTGGTTTCGCGAACAGTGGTGCATTGGATAAACCGTCGATCAAACAAGTTGCTGGTTGGGTTCAACAACTCGCCATCCAGTGTCAACAGACGCCTAGCACTCCAAGGCGGGCCGAACGAGTGAACTGAATCTCCGGTATTCAGTTCCGCTCGGCCATCTGGTTTCTGCTACGCCACCACGAACAGCCAATCGGGCACGAACAGCCAATCGGGCACGAACAGCCAATCGGGATGTGCAACGCCCATTGATGGTCCAGTAAACCGTCGCGTTTTGAATGACTAGCAAGGATTCAAAACCGCGAAGCAAACCAAGCTGATCAAGATCGGCGTCACTCGCCCTTGATCCAATCTTTGCTGAACGTCGCGTAGCGGATGCTCTTGCCTTTCTGTTCAACATCGGTTGGCTTATTGATGAAGTAGCTGTAGGAAGTATGCAGGTTGCCGTCGCTGCCTTCGATGATCGACGGATAATGAAAAGAACCCGAGCCCGGTTCACGGTCCTCAATCCGCCGCGTCCATTTCCAAGTCTGACCTTCGTCGTCCGACAACGAAACGGCCAGTGTGTGCCGACCCCGAGGTTCGTCGTTGTAGATACAGACCCAATCACCATCTTTCATTCGCATCAACTCCAAGCCCGACCCCGGGTTTGCAAGTTCGGGATGATCGTAGACTTTGCTCCATGTCTCGCCTCGATCTTTCGATTCAGAGACCAATACACGTTTCGGTGGTGGGCCATTATCGCGCATGTAGGCGACGATCGTGCCATCCTCGCGTCTCGCAAAGCTGGGTTGAATGTTGCCACCACCGACGATCGGTTCACTGTATTTCCAAGTCTTGCCCAGATCGTCGGTGATCCCGACCAAGGAAAACGAGAAGCCATCGGAATAGAGTCCGACCAACATTCGTCCATCCTCCAAGATCAAGGGATGGGCACGTGTGAACCAACCGATCCGACGAGTCAGTTTGTCGTTGGCTTGTTCGGTAATATGGTCGGACCACTTCTTAACCATTCCCGTCACTTCCAAGTCGCCAATGTACTCGGTCATCTTCTCCGCGACCTGCGCGGGAAAGTCGCCTGAATGCTTGACGTGCATCACCCGCATCGTGTCCCATTTCGGTGGTCCCTCCGGCATCATGTAGTCGTTCGGATGTTTTGATCTTCATGAGCGCCGATTCCCACAGATTCGCTTGGATCGTTGGCCACAACAGCCACAAAGTCTGATTCTGATCGATGATCATGCAGCAGTTGGTGTCCGGGAATTCGGGGGTGTCAGCCATTGGAAAAGGTTTGCTCCACTTGCCCGTCTGCTTGACCAGGCGCGCTCCCAGAATTTCGACGTCGTCGGACCGCCGTTCACCCGACCCGTGAAACCAACAGACAAGCATGTCACCATTGGGGCATTCAATGATGCATGATCCATGATTGTGCCAATCTTCCAGTGGAAAGATCAATTCGCCTGTGGCCCCTTCGTCGGCCAGCACGGGGACGATCAAGGTACAACCAAGCAAAATCACGGTTAGCGGCTTCATCCAATTCATGGCGGGTCTTTTGCGAGTGGGGTGTAGATCATGGAGGGCAGTATTGTTGATTAGGCATACTAGCCTACCGAGACTCACTGGGCGAGTCGCGATAGATTGGCTAAAACTAAGTTGCGTTCTCGCAAGTTCCTTCCTGTTTTTGGCACAATCGTCGATGGCAACCCAACGACTGACCAAGCACAATGCCGCCATGGTCGCTGCCGCGTTTGCTTTGTTGAAAGCGCGCAGCGCCGATGCGCTGTTGATTTTGCTGGAAGGATCGACGGATTGGAAGCGAATCGCTGAGATGGGCGAAGACTGTGATAAACCGGTGATCGTCGCCGTCGACACCGAAGATGATTTGGAAGGGGCTGCCGAAGCGGGTTTGAAACCGCTCGCCTTGCACAAAGAAAAATCCCCGTTGCTCGAGCGATTGCAACATTCGTTGCTCGAAGCGGCAGCCGATGAATTGATTCGGACCAATGGTGAAGTGATCGCAGTTTACAGTGGCTTTCAACAGGGCCGCCTTGACTCCATTAGCCATTTGCAACTCGACGAACGGATGCGCCGCCTGACCATCCGTGATCTACAAATGTTGGAAAGTCGTGTGCCGCTACAGACGATCAAAGCGGTGGTTGACTTAGCGGCACAAATCGGCCGCGAAGGACGAGAGGGCAAACCGGTTGGAACTCTGTTCGTTGTCGGGGACACCCGCAAAGTACTCGAGCATTCCAACGACAGTGGCGTTGATCCATTCCGTGGATACAACAAAGTCCATCGAAATCTGTTGGACGCCAGGGTCCAGGACGACGCCAAGGAGATTGCCCAATTGGACGGCGCGTTCATCGTCAACAGCGATGGCATCATCGAACGCAGTCGCCAGATGCTGGAGGTTTCGCACGAAGATCTAAAGATGACCAAAGGTCTGGGAGCCCGACACTGGGCCGCGGCGGCAATCACTCGAAAGACCAAGGCGATTTCGGTTGTGGTCAGTCAATCGACCGGCACCGTGCGGTTGTATCAAGACGGACATTTAGTGATGCGAATTGAACCCATGGACAAAGCGGTCAAGTGGCAAGAGTTCGCGTTCGAACCACCACAATCACAGCCGGAATCGTGAGCGATTTGCGACCTTGTTGAGACTAGATTTCAACACCGGCAAAAGTTGCCGCGCTTGACCGATTTCTGCTCGATTCAGTGTTTGCCAAACTCTCCTCGCCCGCTATGGTTCTAAGCAGTATCGGAAGAACTTTGGAAACGCATCTATAGCCTAGAGACGAACATGAGCAATCAAGCAATTATCGACCATCTGAACGAAATTTTGAAGCACGAGTGGACAGGAGTCGCGCAGTACTCGCAGGCTAGTTTCATCGTTGAAGGTGTCTGGCGTGAAGTCTATTCCGGCAAGTTCATCACCGATGCGAAAGAATCTTTCGGACATGCCCAGCTCGTGGGCGAGAAAATTGTCTCCCTCGGAGGTGTTCCCGTGGCTACTCGCAACGAGATCAAGCAGTCACGCGTCTTGCAGGAAATCCTGGAATTCAGTTTGGAATTCGAGACCAAGGCGGTCGAAATGTATAGTCAGGCCATCGATATGGCTGAAGGCGAGAAGCCGTTGGTGATCTTCCTAGAAGATCTCCTGACACAGGAACAGGACGGCGTTGACGAATACACCAAACTGTTGCGGGACTCAGGGGCGCGGCTGCCAGCACCGGCGTGGCGTCAAATGCCGGCTAGGACCTGCTTTCCAGCTGTCGGATTGGCCCCGAAACCCTTTGGGCCAATCAGGCAGCCACGGATTCTGCCGAATCCAGCGAAGACGGAACTCTAGACAGCTAGGCAAAAATTAGCCCGCTGCGGCAGATTCGAACGACAAGATCGTTGGCTTGGGGTTGGACTGTTGTTCCAGTCGCTGCGTACGACCGCAGGTGAGGGCTGCTTTTAACCCTGCCAGCTGAGCTGATTCGATCGATACGCGACTCTGGACGAACCAGCCCACATCGCCGGAGTACGTTTCCTGGCGAAGCACGAAGCAAACTGCGCCGTCAAGCTGCTCGGCGACCGCGATCACCAAACGCTGATTTTGGTCAGCGGCGGGAAAAACGTCTAAAATCCGCTCGTTTTGCACTCGGTACTACTCGCAGAGGCAATTGATAACTATTCTCAATAAAGTGAAGTCTACTTGTGGCGATCGCCACGTCAACGCCTCTAGTGACGATTTTGAGTGCCAGCTGTGAGCCATTCCAATCTAAGTTCGGCCCGGAAAAGATGCGAAAAGCTCGGTTTGGATCAGCCGGGGCGAATGATCTTGATCTGTCTGGACGAAAAAACCGCCAAATGTGCCAGTAGCAGGGAAATGCACGAATCCTGGAAGTACCTGAAACGTCGACTGAAAGACTTGGGGCTGGATAAACGTGGAGGGGTCTTTCGAGTCAAAACCGGTTGCGTGGGGGTTTGCAAAAGCGGCCCAATTGTCGCTGTCCAGCCTGATGGCGTTTGGTACGGCAACTGTACGCCAAAGGTGATCGAACGGATCATCCAGGAGCATCTGATCGGAGGCGAAGTGGTTGCTGAGAATCGCATTGCTGGATGTATCGGCGTCGAACTAGCGACCGAGTAGCTGTCGCGTTGCCAGTGTGATGTCCTGCTGCCGCATCAACGATTCACCCACCAAGACAGCCTTCACGCCACCTTGCTTCAGTCTTTCGATGTCAGCGGGCGTGCGAATCCCACTTTCACCAACCACCAACCGGTCTTTGGGAATTGTCGGGCACAGGTCGAGCGTATGGTCGAGCGAAGTTTCGAAGGTATGCAAATTTCGATTGTTGATACCGACTAAATTTGTTCCTGTCGCCAGCACTGCATCCAAATTATGCGGCTCAAACAATTCGATTAGCGTCTGTAGCCCTAGTTCCAAAGCCTGATCATGCAGTTCCTTTAATTGGGCAGGCGTCAGGCATTCGGCGATCAACAAAACGCAATCCGCCCCGGCTGCGCGAGCCTGCAATAGCTGATATCGATCAACGACAAAATCTTTGCGCAATAGCGGCAAATCGATCGCGGATCGAATCCGTTTCAGATAGTCGAGTGAGCCCTGAAAGAACGGGGCATCGGTCAACACACTGATGCAGGCTGCTCCTGCTTTCGCGTAGCAGTCGGCGATGGCAACCGGATCAAAGTCTTCGCGAATCAAGCCTGCGGATGGGCTGGCTCGTTTCACTTCCGCGATCAGTTGAACCGCATCACCAGCCGACAGCGCAGCATGGAAATTATGGCAGGGAGCTAAGTCGGCGATCTGTGCGGCCAGTTCATTCTCGGGAATTGCCGCGCGATCCGCGTCGATCGTCTTGCGCGTCTCGCTAAGAATCTTGTCCAGGATTGACATGAGTGATCGTCATCAGTGTTTGAAGTGTCTTCGCCCGGTGAAGACCATTGGCAATCCTCGATCATTGCAGGCATCGATCACCTCTTGGTCGCGCCGCGAGCCACCTGGCTGAATGATGGCAACAACACCGGCGTCGGCTGCCGCTTCGATCGAATCGGGAAAGGGGAAAAATGCGTCGGAGGCCAGGACGGAACCGTCGGCGCGATCGCCCGCTTTGTCAATTGCGATTTCGACACTATCGACACGACTCATCTGGCCCGCCCCGACGCCGATCAACGAGGTCTCTTTCGCCAGGACAATTGCGTTGCTCTTGACGTGCCGGACCATTTCCCAGGCAAACGAAACGTCATCCCAAAGTTCGTCTTCAATTGGCGTGGATGTTACCGTCTTCCACTGCAATGGTGAATTGCTCAACCGATCAGCGTCTTGAACCAGCATCCCGCCGCTGATGAACCTTCTTTGCAGCGGCGATGTCGGATCGTCCAATCGGCCGACCTGCATCAATCGCACATTCGACTTCCACTTTGGCCGTGACGTCAACATTCCGACTGCTTCCGCTTCATAATCAGGCGCAACAATCGCTTCGATAAAGAGCCCCGGTTCGCATAGCATGTCGGCGGTCGATCTATCGACCGTTCGATTGAATCCGAGCACCGATCCGAATGCACTTAGCGGATCGCCGTCCAGGGCTTTGCGACAAGCGTTGGCCAACTTGGCATCGCTCGCTGCCCCACAGGGATTGTTGTGTTTGATCACCGAAACCGCCGGACCACCGAAGGGTCGGACGATCTCGAGCGCCGAATCGAGGTCCAGTAGGTTGTTGTAAGACAATTCTTTGCCACTCAATTGGCGCGCCGAGACCAGGTTCGCAGATCGCACTGCGGGATCTGCGTAAACGGCGGCCCGTTGATGTGGATTTTCGCCGTAACGAAGTAAAGTCTTGCGCCGTAGCGAAAGATTCAAACTCGCCGGAAACTCGCCGCCAATGGTATCGCCGCGCATGAAATCGGCGATCGCGCGGTCGTAGGTTGCCGTGTGCTCGAAAGCATCGGCGGCCAACTGGTTACGCAGATCCAACGTCGTCCCGCCTTCGGATTGAAGTTGGGCCAAGATCTCGCCGTATTGCTCCGAACTGGTTGCAACGGCAACGTCGATGTGGTTTTTTGCAGCGGCCCGAACCAAACTTGGACCCCCAATGTCGATTTGCTCCACGCATTCCTCGCGGGTCACATCAGCGCGGGACGCGGTGGCGGCAAACGGATAGAGATTGACAACGATTAAGTCGAACGGAACGATTCCATGTTCGCCAATGGCTTCCATGTGGTCACCCCGATCACGAATCGCCAGAATGCCGCCAAAGATCTTTGGATGCAATGTCTTGACTCTGCCATCAAGCATCTCTGGAAACCCGGTGTATTCGGCAACGTCCAGAACATCAATTCCTGATTGCTCCAGATGCCTGCGAGTACCTCCGGTACTGAAAATTCGCACTCCGGCACGCTGCAGTCCGGCAGCCAGATCAGCCAAGCCAAGTTTGTCACTGACACTGATCAGCGCATTCCGTACTGGGACAACATCGCTCACGAGGCACAAACCGGGTTGGTGGAAAATGGGGGTCGAAGGCAAGAGTTTAGCCGACTGATTCGGCGACGCCAGATAGGCGGATTCGCTGGCCGAGAGTGCAAATCGCTTAAGGGAGAATAGTAGACGTTCAAGCCACCGAACGTTGTGGTCCCGACCTGGGCTCCCTGGCGCTGGACGCCCGCGCGACAGGGCTATTCGCGACTAGCGGGACCGTGCCACTGGAAATGTGCAACCACCGCGTTATGGTCCGAAAGAGCGATAACCTGTTCATCCTGGTAGGTCTTCACTTCGATCGACTTGGGGACAAGCTGCGGACCGGGTGGCTTCGGATTACCGACGAAAATATAGTCGATCCGCTTGCCAATCTCGGTCGATTCTTGCTCGGAAGTCCCACCCAATTCATCGCCCTTCAAAGACGTCCAAACGTCGGTGATGCCACCGTTAGGGCGAGCCTCGTTTAGCGCCCTGATTAATAGATTGTACTGCGAGGCGGGATCGTTTTGATGCTCGATCATCCCGCGCGTATTCATGTCTCCTAGCAGTATCATCGGTCGATTCGGGTCGCTGGTCCGTTTGATGAATTCGGCCATTTCCGCATACTGTTTTGGACGCAGAGTGTCATCCCTGGCTTCCAGATGAGTGACGTAAACGTCGATCGTTTTCTCGGAACCACTTCGATCGGCGATGCGACCGTGAATGACGCCCTTTGCGGCAAACCCATCGGCACGAAGTCCAAAATCGTCTGGGCTACTGAAGTTTTTGAACACGACCGAGTTCGTTTCGGTGATTGGTCGTCGGGTCGCCAACAAGGTTCCGCCATTGGTGTTGAATCCGTCAGGAGTCGGAGCGATCAACAGATTCGGTTGTTGTTGCCAGGCTTGCCACAGCCCAGCGATGATCTGGTCGCGATGTTTCTCGTGAAAGGTTTCCTGAAGTCCGACGATGTCATACTTGGCGCACTCATCAGCAAGCCGTTTCGCTCGATAGTCAGGTTGCTTCCGCTGGTTGAAGAGACTTGCCGGTGGCGGCAGAAACTGAACGTTGTAAGAGATCACGCTGATCGTCGTCGGCTCGTCAGCGCGCGAAAGCACTAAACGTGGCAGCGATGACACACAGGAGGCCTGACAGTATTTGGTACTGCATGATCTGAGTTGGGACGGTTTGTCGGAAGCGGTGAATGTTGGGAACGATCTTACGGTCAATCGACCGGCCAAGCGACGAATTAGGCCGGTAGGAACCGGCCCTACGCCTAACGCCCTTCGGCTGATTCGTCGTAGTGTAGAGCAAGCCAATCGTTTGCCAACAACGTCAGGGTATCGTCTAGTCTGGAGTCGTACTCGAGCTCGGCAAGAATGGATCGGTCCGCCTGATCCGTCGTCGATCGGTTGGGCGTGATCGGTGTGACGGTGCTAGGATTCGCCCCGATCGTTGGCGAGATAGTTGCCGCGACGGTTTCGTTCGCCGCTGTGAAAACATCTTCGTTTACGCGGAATCCCGTCGTATTGGTGGCGACACGACTGGTCGGTGGCAAGAAAAATCCGACGGACAAGGCTGCCGAATCCACTGCGTCTTCGCTTTCGCCGCCCACCGAGATCCGACTGAGGGCATTGATGATGTTCAGTGCGTCGAGTGCCGACATTCGTTTGTCGTTGTTGGGATCGAGGTAGAAGAAACCTTCCAAGTCTGCAATTTCGATGGGCAGCTTCAATCCGTCCGGGTTCCGACTTCCGATTCGGCTCAGTCGATTGATGATCGCCAGCGCATCGGACGCCGTTACCGTGCCGCTGCGGTTGACATCGAATCGGTTCAGCGGATTGAGATACGGTGTCGGGTTTTGGGTGCGAATTTCAGTGCCGTTTTGGCGAAGCACATGAACCAGTTCGCCGTCGATCAAGATCGGCTGGTCGGCTGACCATCCCGATCCGTAGTCGATCTGGTCGCCGTCGTCGTGCCACAGGTCCATGCGTCCGGTCGCGGATGTTTGATTGGCAATTTTTTGCAGTGACAACGACAACGAATTACCGCCATCCCCGCGGATATCAATCGTCTCGATCGATTCCAGAGCGCCATCGGGCAGAGCGAGCAGGTTCAAATGCACGTTGTCGCCGATCATCTTCAACAGGTCCATGCCCTCGCCGCCGGAGAACTGAACGTTTCCTTGGTTTGTGTGAACCGTGTCGTCGCCATCGCCAGTTTCGACGACCAAGGCGCCGGTCGAAGTCGTGGGTGTGACGACGACGGTGTCGCTTCGATTGGTGCCGCGAAGGGTGCTGCGTGTCGCGATGACCGAACCCAAAATTCTAATTGACCCGTCGGTAAGTGAATCGGGGTCAAGCTCGATGCGCAGCTGACCATCGGCGGAAATTTCGCTCTCATCAGTGGCAACAAAATTGTCCGCCAACGCGAACAAGATATCGCCGTTGCTCTGAACCCAACGTCCCGCCGACACACTCGCGCCGCGCCGTGATCAAAATATCGCCCAACGATGAAAGTCCTTCGATGACATTGACCGTTTGTGGCGAGACGATCGAGAGCGTGCGGCCGGCCGAGAGTCCCTGCCTGGAACCTTGCCGCGAACTGACAAATTCACCTTCGCCACCGCCGCTTGGCACGTCGTCGATGACGCCACCGACAAAAACTTCCGTTCGTGTTTGAAGGTAAACATCGCCCGTCGTTGCTTGGCCTTCGACGAAAGTTGTTGAAAGTCGAATCGGGGCATCGACCGTTCCGACGTTGTCAGCCGCAAACAACCAAACCTTTCCGATGACGTTGGAGGAATTGGGAGCCCCACCCGGCCGACTGTAAATGCTGCCCGCCGGCGCCGCGATGAACGACGTGCCGTCGGCGAGGACCGAACTCAATGTCAAATCACCAAGGGTTTCGTTGACGTAGACGTTGCCAGTACTGCGCATCGTCACATAACCCGCTTCGTCAGCCGCATGGTCGGAATCGATATCCAATTCATTGCCCGCTTCCCCGATACCGCCCAACATAGCGGTCAAGCGGATCTGATTCCCAATCACATCGGCGCGTGGATTGCCGAGGATGACCGCCGCGTCGGGGGAATTGGGATCGTACGGATCGGCCACATCGATCGCGTCCAGGATTGAAAAGTCCGCGGTCAATTCCACGTCGCCGGTCTGCGAGAGGACTTGTCGCACGTTCAGGTTGCCGGTCGCTTCGGACAATCGAATGTCGCCGATTGCCGCCGCGGTCAGGCTGCCAGCATTATCCGTTTCGATTTCTAGGGGATCGCTGGTTTGACCGATCTGGCCGCCGGCACGCAAGACAATCGTCGGTGCTTGGATGTTGGTTTTCCCGGAAGCAAACGCGTTGACGATCGATCCGCCCGATTCCAGGTTGACAAAACCTTGACGCGAGAAGATTTCGTTGATCGCGAAGTCGTTCAGGGCCGCCGAATCGCTGATCTGTTGGATCACGATTTCATCATCGGCCCGCGCGATCACGTTGCCTCCTTGATTGATCGACAGGCGCAGCGGCGATGTGGTCGTTCCAATCGCACCGGCGGAGGCTTCCAGCACGATTTGTTCCGCACGAATGTTGGCGGCCGTATCGTCGCCAGAGTCGCTGAAGATGCTGCCGCCGACTTTGATTTGCACGCGAGGAGCATTCTGCTCCGTTCCAGCATCGATTTGGCCGATGGTCAGATCGGTTTCCGAACCTAGGAAAATGTTGCGATTGGAAGTCACCGAGACGGATCCACGGATGTCCAGGTCCAAATCTTCGCGGCGCTGGATGACCAAATGAGTCGCCTGATCGTACTCGTCCGGGTTCGTGATCGCGTGAGAGATGAACAGGGAACCTGTATAGAGAAAGTCAGCCGTTTGCCCGTTGACGCGAAAGAAATCGTCTTGGAAATTTTCTGCCAAGATGGTGAAGGTGCGATTCTCGGTAAACGGGTTGTTCGATTCGATGTAGATGGTGTCACCCGGGGCAAAGCCAATTCCGGGCCAAGTGAGACAATCACCTGGGCAATCCAAGCTGCCCAATTGCAGTCCCGCTTGATTGAACAACAATTCGAAATAAAGATCGGCTCTCCGCGAAAGTAAACAAAATCATCCGGTTCGGCGGCGGCAATGAGCGCCTGCTCGTAGAGACTCAGCGTCGTTGGATTCTCGGCAGTCGGAATCTCAATGACCGTACCGTTCTGGAACGATCCGACGCCGGCATCGGAGTGGATGACGACATTCCTGGCTTGGATGTTTGCCCGTTCGATCACAAATTCGGTGTCCGAGACGTCCAACAACGAAGTCACGGGACTAAGCGACGTCAATTCTTCTTCGGTCCACACCTTGATCGAGTCCACAATCGCGGCTCGATCGGCTTCGTTGGCAATGTAGGCGTAGTTCGGATCGAACGCGCCGGTGATCGAGCCAACGGAGGTGTGCAGGTCGTGATACTGCTGGGTGCGGCTGTTCTCAATCGTCGTGATCGTCGCCTCGTCAACGTAGAAAGTCACGTTCCTCCTCGGTCAATTGGACGCGGAAATCGGGATCATAAACGGACGGATCGGGTTGTTGATTTCGGAATTGCCAATAGGTCCGGTAGTCGTGCGTCCTGGCCGCTTCGAATGCCTTGACGCGCGCATCAAGTTTGTCGTCGGCACCATGCTGGACGGTCAATTGCAAGTCGACCCAAACGGTTTGAGTGATCTCCGCAACCGCTCGTTCATCCGTCGAAGCTTCGCGATCGCCATCGATCACTCGGAATGCATCTCGCATATCGAAACGCACGTCGCCGGGTGTGACAGATGCTCTGAATTTCCAACGTCGCCCGGCCGTCAAAGAAGATGTCTCCAGCAGCTTGAGCGGTGATCGTCGGTGAATAACAACTCGGGTGAGTTGAGATCCGCGTTCACCTGGAAACCGCGTTCTTCGGTTTCCGTCTGAAGCCCGATGCTGCCCGTTTCCGCGATCAGATTCAGTTCGGTTGCGCGGACAACAGACTTCCGGTAATGGTCAGCAAACTTCCTTGGGCAGTCAAGTTGGCGACATCGGACTCTCACTATCTTTGACGAGCAAATCACCCCGGACTTCGCGAACGAACACATTGCCTTCGGCGCTTAAACTTGAGATGGCTTTCCCAATCGACTTCCACCCAAGTCGTGGCGTCGGTGTAATCTTCGGCGGTCAGGTCGAGCGTTGTTCGCGAACCGGTAAACTGGTAGACCGCGCCCGGAGTTCCACCCCCCGCGTATCCTGTTTCGACCAATACGCGTTGGCCTGCGAAGATCGTGGTGTCACGAGGCTGCGTGTTCGTGACCGGATCCAATGGCGGAAGCGTGGATGAAGTGAAATCGAAGGTCGCTTCCGTGGCCAAGTCCATCAAGCAGCGGGGATTGCGATGTTCCAAACTGTTCATCGATCTCGGATGGGCCGCCTTGAAACGGTTCCGTGACGACGGAAATTTTACGTCCGCCGATCAGTCCACGATCGCCAACTTGCATCACCGATGGCAAATCAATGAAATTGGAGGAGCGAGCAAGGGAGGTGACACCGGTTGGATTATTCAAGTGACCGGCAATGAAGACGTCGCCGCCGGAACGGATTCTGATTTCTCCCTCGCTGGAACCTGTGAAGTCAATATCGATGGGACGATCGGCTTCCATATGATGACGATGGTGCGTGAGCGTTCCATCGACCGTGATCACTTCGTTGTAATAAGTCGCCTCGGACCATAAAAACCATCCCGTCCATTCTTCCCAGCTTCGACCAGCGGTAGGCGTTCCTCGCTTTGTGAAGTCTTGCTTCCGATAGCTGTATCGGGTCTGATCCGCGGTGTCCACGTAAAAGGTCGCCGAGCCTTCGATCAGGCGAGGTTGGCTGATCGGAAACGTATCGTTGCGAAAAGACGGGTGGTGGATCTTTGGAGATGAAGTCGACAAAGCCCAGCCACTGTTTCGATGCATAGGTGGTGACCGTCCGCGTCGTCACGTCTTGCTGCGACGATCCATTGATAGCGAAGACCGTTGGCGGGCTGGTAAATCAGATCGTCGGCGTCGTCGATCGCGATCACTTCGATCGCCGGTCGGTGTGATGATTTCGACTTGGTCACCGCGATGCTGATAGATCGTGACGGCAGGTTTTTCCGCACGTGCCACGTTGTTTGTCTTTGATGATGACCGTGCCGGCACCACGCTGGCTGACGTCGAGTCGATTGAGCTGGATGTCGTAGGTCGTTTGATTGTCGATGTCGATCGAAGCGTAGCCGCCGAAGGCTTGCAGTTGTCCGTTGCGAGTGTTGGTGATGCGGCCGGTCAGGTCGATGTAGCCTCCACCGGCACGCACTTCGCTGACCAAAATCCGCTCGGCTTCAAAGTCGTACGACAATTGAAAATCGGTGTTCGATTCTTGCTGCAATGGGACGATCCCGGACTCGCCAGCGGCGCGTCGGTCTTCGATTTCCGTCGCCGTGGTTTCCGTGATCGCGATTTGGTACTCGGCCTGACCGCTTTGGATCAACCCGTTGACGTTGATGTATTCGGCCGAAATGAAGATCTGGTTGCCGATCAGACTAGGTGAGACGGGTTCTCGATTGAGGTATGGGTAAAATTTCCATTGCTGCCGTTCGCTTCGACTTGAACCGTTCCGTTGAAGGTGCCATTTCCGTAGGACGGGATCGTTGCTTGAATGAAGTCGGTCAGATTTGCGTGTGCGGTTCCTGCGGCCTGGAACGCGGTGTTCACGCCTGGCAGATTGATCGTCACCGTACCGGTACCCGCGATGATGGTTTGCGTGGCAGCCAGTATCGTGGCGTTGATCGTGATGCTACCGTCACCGGTCGGCTCGTTGGCCAGCGTCACGTCGCCGCCGAGATTTTCGATGTCACCGGAAATCGTGATACTGGGCCACGGATAGGTCACACCATCGATGACGTTGGTGGTGGCCGTGTTCTCGATCAGTACCGTCGGTGTTTCGTCGGGTCGGGTAACAGGGAATCCGTTGAGGAAAACACCGCCCGTGTTTTCAGGAATCGAAATGCCGGCGATGTCCACAAAGGCGAGCGTGTTGTTGATGATTTCGACCTTGGCATCGCCGGGAGCATCGAGCGTTCCAGTTGAAGTGAAATCATCGCCGACAATCTCGATCGATCCGGCCTGGGCGACCAGCGGCTCCACCAAAATGACGATCGACTCACGCTGCAACCGAGTATCGCCGATGGTCGTGGCGGTGGGATCGACGTTGGCGGGGGTTCCGAACAAACCTTGCTTGGCCAGTTCGCCTTGCAGACGTGTGATCTCGTTTTCATAGAAATTTCTCAGTGTCGCGTTGTCGCTGAAGATCGCCAATTGCTCTTCCGCCTCGGCGATCGCCAAATCGAGACTGGAAAATGAGTAGCGACTGGCCTGTTCCAATTCCTCTCGTAGAAGATCGATTTCCGCTTGAGGTCTGCCGTGCTTCGATGGCCTGCTCGATCTCAAACTCGATCGCCGACGTGGTTCGCGTCAGGATGATTTGGTAGGGCACATCCAACGTTGAATTGTCAGCGAGCGTGACCACATAGTCGTCGACGGTCAATTCGTCATCGCCATTGTCTTCGAATACGATCGAATCGATCTCCAGGATGCGATTGCGGAGGATGCCGGTACGAACGGTTCCATCGACAGTGACCTCTCCGAATGCATCGATTTCCGCCGTCCGCGAAAGACTTCACGTCCGCCCTCGGCAACCGCATTATCAATCGCTCCGGCCAAACCAGTCACCCAGTTCACGGCTTTCATTCGCGCGATCACGTCGTTGTCACCGAACCGTTCGGCGTGCATCCGCAAATCGCCACCGGACAGGACTTCCGCACCCACGGTCACGTCGATCGTTGTTGTTTTGGATCAAGACGCTTCGGCGGTATCGAATCGACGGGAATGATACTGCCGGCAAACGTGTCCAAACGAGACTGGATGTTATAGATGTCTTGATTGAATTCGGTGTCGGTTCCTGCGGACAAATTGACATCGCGATCACCGCGAATCCTGCCGCGGACGACGACTTCATTGACGTGGCCGAATGTTGACAATCGAATCGCCCAGACCCAACGTCGCGACACCCCAGAAATCGGAGTTGGATTGAACCGTGATGTCGCCACCACCGCGTGCGGAGACGTTGACTTCACCATCGCTGTGGACAACCGCGCCCGCTTCAATCGTCACGGTCGCTTCGTTGGTCAACGCCTCGATTCGCGAGAACGTTCCGCCACCGGATGCCAGTCCACCGCTGAACATCGTGATTCGATCGGTCGCATTGATCGTGTTGTGGGCATGCAGGTTGATGTCGGCTGCGTCAGAAGCGGAGTGGAGCGCTCGTAGGTTCGCATTTGCGGCAACAGTCACTTGCGTTTGCAAATCCAACAGAGTGCGGCTGTTGACGCCCAATCCCGCGACCGCGCCACCGGTGGTGGCGTGAACGTTTCCGGCGGTTTCCAAGTCAGGTTTGTCGACGATCGTTTCGGCCCGCACGTCGATGAGGTTGGCCGTCAATTCGGCGCCCGCGCCGATAGAGGAAACCACATCGGCGGTTACCGTGTTGTCCAAGTCGCCACCACCACCGGTCAGCACCCCGCCTGCGGAGGCTTGCAGACGCGTGTTGAACGTCGCGGTCGCTTCGGCCAGCACATTCAAGTTCGCATCCATGGTGACCACCGCGCCGTCGCCGATCTCGGCTCGGGTGTTGACGGTGTTGATCGTTGCGGGAATCGCCACGGGTACGGTCAGCAGGCCGCCGTTGGCACCGATCGTCCATGCATCGTTTTGGCTGTGCGAGATTGCTTTGAGATCCAGTCGCATCGCCGGCGAGCGAGACACCGTCGGCGATTCGGGCGAGCGTTTCTCCGTCATCGTTCGTCGTGGCTTTCGTAACGCCGACCGCGGCGACCCCGCCGGTCACGCTGCTGGAGAAGGAACTTTGGTTCGTCGTTCGGTTGGCCTCCACCACCGTTTTTCCGCTGGCAAAGATGACCGAATTGTCATCGACGGTGGACCGCACGTGGATTCGGTTGTCCGTGTTGCTGACCGTGGAGTTGACACCGATCAGGATTCCGCCCGTGGAACCCTGGGCGTAAGCCTCGGACAACTCCGGCTGCAAGAGTTGACTGACGAGCTTCAGGTTGCGGACTTCGATCGGCGAGAGGCGGTGTTTTGAAGCGAAGCGGTGATGTCTCCATCCAATTCCACGGTGGCGTCGGAGACTCCGACGGCCAGAACCGGTCGCAAGTGTCAACGAGCCGGCGGTGGCATCCGCGTGGGGCGTGGCGGTCGATCGGATCGTGACAGTCGCGGGCATCGATTCGCGTGAAAGACACCGACGCGTCTCCGCCTGGGCACGATGCGGCTGGTTGCGAAACTGCCCCTGGCTCCGATGCCGATCAAGGTAGCCGTGACGTCGATGCCGTGCGTCTTGGCATTGGCGGTCGCGGTGTTAGCAGACGTGACTTCGATGTCTCCACTTGTGATCACGGATCCGAATCCGATCGTTGCCGAAGTCGTTGACTTGATCTCCGAATAGGCGATCACTCCACCACCGTTGATCGAGCCACCGAAGCTGATGTTGGCGGCGACGGCCGAAGCGAAAGCGTCAGTGGTCACGCTGGCGTTTTCTTCCGCTTTGACCCGCAGCCCGGCGTCGATCGCGGTTCCATCGAGGTTTGCGAGCGTCGAATCCCTCACGGTCGCTTCGATTTCATTGCGGACAATGTCCTCGGCCGATGCGACTCCACACGGACAAGCCGCCCGCATTCAAGCCACCGACCGCAGTAACCACAATCGACTCGACATCCGAATTGACGCGTCGCCGAATCGGTGGCGACGACTTCGATCGGGAGAGCCGAGTTCCAGTCCGAGACGGTGCTGTTTCGCAGACCAGCACGAATGTCCGAAGCGAGCAAGTTATTGGCTTTGATGACATCGACCGCCACGCCGCCCGGCTCCGACCACACCAGCGGCCGCGGCGATGGTTGCCCCGTTGATCATCGCGTTGACGTTGTCGGTCGAATCGGCTTTGACTCGTAGTTCGCTGCCGCCGGACAAATTGCTGCCGCGAATCTCGGCGATGATCTGAATCGTTGGTCAGTCGTCTTCGCCGGCAAATCGCCGACCGTGTTGCTGGCCGTGACCACTCCGACGGCAGCCGCACCACCGGCGATTTGAGCGGCACTGACCGACGCGGTTCCCGATTTGATGATGGCATCGATGTCGTTGTTGCTGATCGCGTTGACGGTTACCGACATGGGCACGTTGCTGGAATCGACGCTGGCCTCCATTCGGTTATTGATCGTATTGTCCGCGCGTGCCCCCACCGCTGAGCGCCACCGACAGTTCCTGCCGAGAACGCGTTGCCGGAGATCGCGTTCAAGCTGGCCGCATTGATCGTCGCCGTTTGGCTGGCGTCGATGTCGATTAACCCAGCCGCTGCACCGGGGACACTGTTTTGCAGATTCCGGACGTTGAACACCGAAGCTTCGATGTCGTTGCTCAGCCGGTTTTCCGATAACGAGACGCCGACCGTGAGACTGCCTGACACGGCTGCGGAACCGACGACCGCCACGATGACCGCATCCGAGTCGCTGAGAATGTCCGATGTGTCTTTGGCATGCACGCTGACCAGCGGGGCGTCGATCCGGTCGCTCCGATTCGGTTCCTCCATCGCCGATGATCTTGGCGTGAATATTCTGATTGATCCGATTGCGGGTTCGCAGCACCGCTACCGCTGCCGGCCAAGCCAGCGGCACCGCTAGCGGCGACAGCCACGCCGACGACCAACACGATCGAATCGACGTCGGCATCGGAGATGGCTTCGACAAGGACGCTTTCGTTCGCCATCGTCGACGAGTTCTGCGACGGTTGCCAGCACGCCTGACGGGACCGGCATTTCGGAAGCGTTGACGCCGATCAGATTGTTTGCCACGGACGCACCGATCGCGGCGGCACCGGCTGGCCCGACGGCACCGACCAAACCGACAAAGAATCCATAAACGGACGCGTCGATCTTCGGCGTACTGTTCGCTTTCACGGTGATCTTGCTAGCTTGAGTCAACGAACTGTTGCTGACCTCGGCCCGTTGATTGGTGATGACCAGGTTGGTCGCATCGGCACCGCCACCGGTCAGCGCCGCTGCCAGCCCTTTGGCACCGCTGATGCTGGCGTTTGCCGCCACGGCTACAGCATGGATCGTCGCATCGTCCGTGGACTGGACTGTGATCTCGCCAGTGCCCGATGCGACAAGCACCGAGTCGGTGACCGCAGCACGAATCGTTCGCGTGACGTCATTCTTGGCAAGCGAGACTCCGACCGCCCCTTGCAAGCTTGCCCCCGACGAGCCGCCCGCGCCCAGCGACGCGCCGACGGTCCAAGCATGGATGGTCGTGAAATCAAACGCCAAGACTTGGATGTCGCCGTCTTGGCTGGTCAAGCTCGAATCGTTAGTGACGAGCGCCTCGATTGTACTGTTGACCTTGTTGTGTGCCCCACTTCCCGAGCCGGCCAGCGTCGCGTTGAATCCGCTGGAAACACCGCCACCCAAGTCGGCCGCCAACGCCCAAGCATGGATCGCGGGCGAGAGACTCGGGTCATTCGGATCGCCTTCGTATCCGGCTTGCACGACAATGTCTTCATCGGCCGTCACCGTCGAGTCATCCACTTTGGCGGTTAACGACTGCGTGACGTTATTGAATGCCAATGCGATTCCGATCGCACCATCCACCTTGCCGCCTGTTCCGGTGCCAACCGAAATTCCAAAGCCACCTGCGTCGGCGCGAACTTCCGTTTGGTCCGTCGCAATCACGCTCAACGAATCGGTGCCAACGTCCACCGTTGAACTCAGCAAATCCGCCGAGCGTGTTTTGTTGACGTCATTGCGAGCCCCCGCGCCGGCTCCTCCCAACACGCCGCTCACGCCGGTTCCTCCCAGGCTCACGCCCGCGCCTCCGGCCAACGCCAGGGACTTGATCGATCCGGCGGAAACGGTGTGGATCGCAACATCACCAAACAAGACGTCCAGCGTCGAATCTCGCACGATCGCGGAAGCACCGCCGGTCACATCGTTGATCGCGACACGTGGCGGTCGCCGCGAGCGCCGCACGCGTGGTCGGTGCGAGCGAAGCCGACAGACTCAGCCCGCCGGCATCGGCTTCGATCGTCTGGTTTTCGATCGCCACCACGTTGACGCCCGTTCCAGTTGGTCGCGTCGATCCCGTTGGTGGTGACATCGCTTTCACGAATCAGTGCCGCGGCGTGTTGATCAATTGTGTTGATCGCCACGGCACCGACACCGGCGAAGTTGACGTTGCTATTGCCCGCGCGACCCTGGACCGCGATCGAAGCACCCACCACGATCGCACGGATGTTGCCTTCCGTTGTGGCTTCGACCGAGACATTCCCGGCATCGACCACTTGCCGATCGATAAACGCATCGACATCGGCGGTGACGCGATTGATCGCGACGGGAACGTCCAGCGCGATCGCCCCCAAAGCACGGGTTTGTGTTGCCGTTTCGCTGCTTCGTGGTGCCGACACCTTGAATCGCACCGGCCATCACGAGCGAGAAGATTGCCCCGCCGGAAGTCGCCTTCACGTCAACCGCGTCGCTGATGTTCAAATCGCCCAACGAAGTCTGTGCGGCTTCGCGAAGTGACATCCTCGCGACCGATCGAGGCTTGAACCGTTTGGTCGATGACGTTGACGCCGATCGAGACGCCGATCCCGATTTGTTTGCCCTGCAAAAACGCACCGACGATGTTCGTTCGCACAAAATCATCGGTTGCGACAACTTGCAAGCTGTCCGCGTCGATCGTGACCGCTTCGCCGATCAGAGCTTTTGTCGTGATGTCGATATCCGATGCGGCGATCGATGCGGAAAACCCGAAGCTCGTTGTTCTCACGCCCGTTTGTACGATCGACAAATTGTAGAGTCTGGACGTCGCATCGACGTTGATCGCGGCATCGGCACGCACGGCCGCAGCATCATCGATCTCTGCAATCACACGGTGATCCGCTAGTGTGATGATCGCGATCCCGCCGATCGCGTTGTCACCTTGAACGCCAAAGGGATTGATGAATTGCGTGATGAAATCTTGCGGTGTTTTGGATTTGCTGGTCGACGGCTTCGAGCAACCCTTGTGGGCCGACATTGATCGCCGCCATTTGACCAGCTTCGATGAAGGAGCCGGTCAGATCGGATCGCACGGTGACACTCGATTCCACACTTTCGTCGTTGAATCCCGCGATGTCGTCCTGGTTGACTTGGGCCGCTTCGCCGATCCGGGCGATCGCTTCGTTGGTCGTGTTGGTCACCACCACCGCACCACCAAAGACCTTGGAATCGCCACTGGCCCCCGCCAACGTTTTGGCTTGCACATTGAGAAGATTCGAGAGCCCGAGCAGTGCCGTCGTTCAACGCACCAAAACCGGCTAATCCGAGTTGACCGATCGTGGCAACGGGGTTGATCGCTTCGAGGGGCGACTCGACCAGCATCGGATAGTCGATCGTGGAGGTGACAGCGGTGTTGCGAGCCGCATTGGTTTGGGCGTTGTCGCTGATCACGGCCGAGGCATGATTGACGTAGTGGCCATATCCGACTGCTAGGGATAACTCGGTATCGTTTCCATCGCCGCTGGGATCTTCACCAGCCTCTTGATCATCGAGACCGCGTCGAGTCGCTGAGGAGGCCGAGTTGAGCGTGCTGCGTTCAATGATGTTGGCGCTGACGACCAGATCGGACCAGGATGTCAGCACGGCCGTTGGTGCGATCGTGGCGTGGACTTCATGGAAGTAGATCGGAACAGCGATGGAACCCGCCAGGTCGACATTGTCGCGGAATTCGCCGTTTGCCCCGGTGCGGTTTTGACCCTCCGCCGCAGCATTGCTTCCCAAGCCACCGCGCAACGCATTGACCAGCCCGTAGCCGCCGCTAATGATCTTGTCGATTTGACCTTGCGCGACACCGGTCAGAACCTCAGGCCACGGTTGAGCGTTGTCGCTGAGCGAGATCCCCGCATCGGCGGCATTCGTTGCGTCCAGGCTGGCCGTAACTTGAATTCCCGAACTCAGGCTGGAGTCGATGAACAATCCACCGTTTCCATCGGCCACCAGATCCACCACACCGGCTTGCTCGGCCGCACGCAGCGTGGTCACCAGCCGAATGCGGTTCGGAGAATCGGGATCAACGACGACGCGGTAGCCGAAGCTGTTTTCTAAACCAGCAATGGGTGCGTCCGGCAGCGACACCGTGCTGACGACTTCGTTCGTGTCAGCATCGAAGATGTCGGTATCGACCGTCTTTGTCGGGTCGGTTTCGTACCACACCAAGTCGCCGGTTTGCAAACCATGGCCGGATGACAATTCGATCGTATCAAGCTCGCTGTCGACGGCCGATGCACCGACTGTTTCCGATCGTGGCTCAAACGCGGCAGTGACGTCGGTGTAGTAGAAACCGTGTTCGCCCGATACCGCGCCGGTCAGGTCGATCCGCTTGACCCGTCTCAAGCGAACGCAACGCAACCGCATTGCCCACGCGGTTGACTTGGTACGTTCGATTTTGTTGCAAACCGCCAATCTCACTCGCATCCGAATCGTCATCCAAGTCAGGGCCGAGGTAAGTCAATTCCGTGACGCCGGCGGGCAGACCGACCAACGTGATCGATTCGTTTTCAATCGACACGTCGTCCGCATCGAAGCGGATCGTTTGCAATCGCGACAACGTGTGAACGCTTCCCGGCATCGCTTGCGAAGCATTCAAATCAATCGTTCGCCCACCCACCAAACGGACTCGTTGGGCCAACATGTTGGTATCGCCGGTCGGCACTTCCGAGATGCGATCCACGATGTAATCAACACCCGTCGTCAAACCGTGCGAGGTGGGACCGGTATAGGTGATCGATTGTCCGACGTTCAAAGGCGGCAGCGTCCGAGGACGTCGAAAGGTGATTTCGTTGTTAGCGGCGTCAATATCGCTGGACACGAATTCCCATCGGCCGACCTCGGCGGTTTCGCGGCTGGTGATTGTTCCTTTGACATCGGCGGTCACATCTGAGTTGTCGATTCCCACCGCGACGGACAATCCGCCCGAGCCGTCTTGAAAGACCGACGTGGCCGCGCGAGCTTTGTTGACGGTTTTGCCTTGCGCGTCCACCGTCACACTGCCGCCGGCGTCAATCGTTGTCGTCTGTTCCAGATCGATCTTCGAATCCAAGTCGTTCCAAGCCAGCGCGATATTGAATGCCGCGGTGACGTTGTCGGAGGACGAAAGACGCGAATTGGCTTCGGCGCGAGAAAACAGCGTCGCATTGCTGTCCGCATGGGTGCGAATGTCGACCAAGTCCACCAGCGATGATTTCGGACGCACCCAGCAATTCGATGGTCGCGTTGGCTTCCGAGCGGCTGAACCCGATCGCCGTCAACGTGGATGCCGCTGAAGTGCCGATCGCCAGCGTGTTGTTGGTTGCATCCGAAATGGCTTCCGACGACAACGTCACGAACGTATCACTGTGGATGCGAGCATCGGTCAGCGACAACGACGCCTCCGCCGCGCGTGACTTGACTTGCCCCGAGAGCGGAAGGATTGAACTGATGCCCAGTTGCGGAATCGTTTGCAACTGGTTCGTCAATTCGGTGGCGATCGTTTCACCAAGTCCTCCCAAATCATCCCAACGAGTTGCCGAGGCTCCGACCGAAGTGATCGTCAGGGCGTGCCCGACGATGGTCGCGTCGGTAATCTGAATCGCGCTGGCTCTCGTTTCAAACGACAGTGGGTTGACGGAATCGTCCAGCAGCGATTCGGCAAGCTGCGGTTGGTCGATGGCGGATAGGACGATCGTTCCGGCTTGAAAAGTGTCTCCGAATTCCGGTCGGGTTCGCAGCTCCGAACCTGCATTGACAACGATGGATTTGCCGACCAGCGTGATATTGCCCGAGTCGCCTTCCCAAACACCGTCGGCGTCCAAATCTGCGGTGAAGATCCCGCCACCATCGATAACGCTGATCGCATTCGCCCGAACGGATAGCGAGTTCCCATCCAATTCGACATCAGAATCCACCGTCAGCGACTGGGCGTTGATTTCGATCAGCCGGTTGTCGATGTCGCTGATGCCGATCTGATCCAAAATCGCGGCGTTGTTGCCCAAATCGAGAATCTGGATCGAATCACCGATTCGCTGTAGTTCCAGCCTCGCCTCGGGAGCATCGATTCGAAAATCGGCCGCCAACATTTGCCGTATTTCCAAGTGCTCGACCAAAAGACGACGGTGACCTTGGCCACGTTTCGATTTCGTGTTTGATCGACGGCGGTTCGGTGGATTCACACGAGCGGACATGGTGGATTCATTTCGTTATTGAGAGGAGAGATAGTTGTTTGCAACGTTTCGTTCGACTCCACCGATGTGTCACCGCCCGCAGCCCGAGTACGGTCTCGGGATTGGTCACGATCGGAAGCCGCAAATCAATAAGGAAGCTGGCGAAAAAGTCTCGCCGTGGCACTACCGGTGCATCACCTGGCTGAAAATCCTTGGGGTGCTTGAATTTGTACTTGCTTTTCTTGCGCGCCGCTCGCCCTTTTCCTCACGGCTCAGGTTTTCGTCGCCCTGTTGTTGCTGGACCAGGTAGTCGGTTTTGCTGGCGGTGATGCCGAAACTGCCCAGTCCCGTCGTGGTGTCGGTCAAGTCTCCTTCGCCAGGTGGTACGTCGTCCAAGTTCCGGCCAAACAAACTGACCACCGATTCGGCTCGTTCAATTCTGGTGAGCGTCGCTTGGTGTGGCGCACCCAGTTTCAAGAACGTGAACATGGTGATCTCGTCACCGCCGTTGCGTGTACTCAGCTCACTGATCACGGGAACGGGTTCGGTGAGGAAATCGACGACCGGCTGGAACGGTTCGATAACCGACTGCACACCGGCGATGACCGGATCGATGAACTCGCTAAACAGCTTGCCGAGGTCGAGCTGAATGTTCTGATACACCACTTCGGTGTCATCACCAAAGGTGCGGAACGGAACGCCGGAGACGTCATCGAAGATATCGGTCGGTGCGTTGTTGAATTTGTAAGTGATCGTGGTATCAGTCGATACAGCCAAGTTGAACAGATTGTCACTGGATACGTCGCCCACAAAGTCGGGAAAGAACTCAGTGTCAACGTCAAGGTAGACTTGGCCGCTACCGTTTAGCGTTCCATCGACGCGGCAATCGGAGAGCTCGGCGATGGTCAACGCACCATCAGAATTGATGGAGTCATCGATCAGATCCACGGTGTAGGTACCGCGAAACTCAGAAATTCCGGCGGCTGTATCGACTGACATCTCGGCAGCAAACACACCTGCCAAACCTTTCACATCGACAAACGAACTGTTCACCCTTGCCGTCAGTTCAGCGGTTAGTTCGTCGGGCTGTGCCAAGTTGACAAAGAACTGGCTAGAGCCGGCTGCTTGGACAACTCCGATCTCCAAGTTCCAGTCCCAAGCGAGCGTGGTATCGAGCCTGGCTTCGTTGCCGAGCTTGGCTTGGATCAAACCGTCATCGCCCAACGCCAGGTCAACATCGAGGGTGAAGGTCTCGATCGTGCGCATATCGATTTGAAATCGGGTCACGCTATCAGTAGCCGTGCTATCGGGATCTTCGACGACATTAATCCCGCCGGGACCGATCAGACCGTCAAGTTGTTGTTGCAGTTGGCTGGTGACTTGCGCGATGCTGGGCGAGTCGGGTAATGAAAAATCGGCAACGGCAGCACCGATGTCTTGGACAAACGATTGTGAGAATTCGAGCTGACTGCCGACCAAAGGCACCGGCGCACTGAACACTTGTTCGTCCAGCTGGTTCTGTAGGTTGGCAAAGAAGTCGCTCCGCAATCCAGCTTGGATCACCCCCAGATCGGCTGCTAGCAATTGCCGTTGTTCCAGTGTTTCGATCGACCGCCTGCGCCGGTGTCGGGTGTACTTTTTGCGGTGATTGCGGCGATTTTTGTTGTTTAACAGCAGAGTCGACATGAATCAGATCAGCCTGAGGACGAGGAGGCAGAACTGGTGTCTAGACAAGCAGACCAGCGATTTGCCGACTCTCATTCGGGCGAGACTTGACCCTGTGACAGAGAATTTCCAATTTCTGTAAAGATTTACAGATCATCTTGGGCTCGATTTGCCCCCTCTTTTGTCAGTGTTCAGCGACAAAGAGACTTTCCGGCTTTTGAGTTCTCATTGAGTTGTGATTTGATTTCACTCTCCCTCGGGCATTGGTGTCTACACAAATCGGAAACATTATGATTCACCCTCCTTCGGAGGTCGTGCAGTTCATTCTTACCCTCCCTCGGGAGGGTCGGACGGGCAAACGGCCGGGGAGGGGCTGACTTGGAAAACCCCTCTCCTCGCTTAGGCTCGACCTTCCTTAAAAAAAGGAGGTTGAAGCAAAGCCGGAAAATCTCAAAGGGGGGCAGCTCCCGGGCTTCAGTTCGGCAGGCTTGCCAGAAACGGCTCGATTTCGCCTTCGCGGCCCAGACGTTGCATCACTTTGCGATAGACCGCTAACGACTGTTCGGTGAGAGTATTGTCACGACCTAGGACCTCAGCATAAATCTCTGCCGATTCGGCTAGCACCTTGGCGGCGATGTCGAGTTTGCGTCCTTTCCAATCCAGCATGTAGCCATACTTGTAAAGCCCTTTGGCAGTACGCGGTTGGCGACCGAACTTCTTTCGTGATTTGGCGATCCCTTTTAACAACAACAGTTCGCCTGATTTGAAGTCACCAAACTCCATCATCCGCACGGCTTGATCCATTGTCATGTAGGCGACGATCGGATGGTTCGGCCCCAAGAGTTGCGCCGATTCAGCGAGTAACCTTTCAGTTTGTTGTTTCGCCTGTTCCGGCTGTTTGGCCTGCCAAAGGACGGAAGCCCGCACAGCAAGCATGGCGATTTGAACATACTTTCCAGCTTGCGGATCATCACCCAGCGATCGATTCGCTTCCAACAGCGTCAACATCGCCGCCGCGTTCTGTCGCGCACGCGTTGTGAGATCGCTTTGCCAACCAACGCGAGGGCAATTTCAGTTGGATCGGCATTCTCTTGGGCACGGCGAATCGCCAAGACTTGGTCGAAGATCGACATTGCCTGTGCTCCCGCTTTGCCATCGATATTGCTTTCCAGCAAGATCATTCCATAGAACAGTTTGGCTGTCGCGCCTCGGGGATCCATCTGGCCAAACAACTCATCGTAGATTGCGATGCTGCGACGGCCGAGTGGCAAGGCGGCTTCATAGTTCCCCTCGACGTATCTAGCCAACGAAAGCAAAAAAAGCATGTCGGCTGTCAACGCGTTTGGCGAATCCCCATGTAGCTCTTTAAGAATTTCCAATGTCGCTTTCGCCATACCGATCTGTATCTTTTACCGATCCGAGCGACGCGTAAGTTTCCGCGATGGTCGCCATCACGGTGGCTCGAATTTCCGGTTGATCTTGAAGCTCGTCTTCAATCAATTTTGTGCCGCGATCGAGTAACTGTCGCGCTGTCGGGTCTTGGTCATCGTCGCCAATCCAGCCGAACTGTTTGCCGCGGACTCCTACCCGATCGGCACCCTGAAAAATGCCGACCATAAAGTCGGTAACTTGGCTCGCTGATTCCGCCTGGCGTAACGATTCTGCGGCCGCTTCTTCGGCGCGCGACTCCGCTTGTTCGGCCTGTCGTCTCGACTCGCGTTCCGCTTCGGCGGCTCGGGTTGCTTGCTGAGCCGCAGCACTAGCCGCATTGGCCGATTCGTTTGCTCGCTGGGCTTCGATCATCGCCAGAGCGGCATTGCGTTCGGCTCGACGCCACTGAGTTGTGACTCCAGCCAATCCGACAATCATCGACACAAACAGCAGTGTCAGTAGTCCGGCAGCCGTTGGGTTTCGACGGCACCAACGCCATCCGCGGTTTACGGAAGAAATCGGTCTAGCCAGAATCGGCTGGCCGTTGAGATAGCGGTGCAGCTCGGTGGCCAGCTCCTTGGCTGATTGATATCGTCTGGTGGGCTCTTTTTCCAAGCACTTCAGGCAGATGGTTTCCAAATCGATCGGCACCCCGCTTGCCAGTCGCCGCGGGCTGGTTGGTTCGTCTTGAATCACCTGCTGAATCACCATTCGGCTACTACCACGAAACGGTAACTCGCCCGTTAGCATTTCGTACAAAACGACTCCGACGCTGTAGACGTCCGAGCGCGCATCGATCTGCTGAATCTCGCCGCGGGCCTGTTCGGGACTCATGTAAGCCGGTGTCCCCAGCAACTGACCCTCCTTGGTTACCGTTGCGTCACCCACATCGCGTCTGGAAAGTCCGAAGTCCATCAATCGCGGACGACCACAAGTACGATTTGTACTTAGCCGGCGAACACTGGAATGCAGGGGATCTGGTCCCGTATCAACTTCCTCGACCTCTGCATCACTTGTCCGTTCCATCATGATATTGGCTGGCTTGATATCCCGATGAATAACACCGCGGCCATGCGCATGAGCCAACGATTCCGAGATGCTGGCGGCAATGTCTGCGGCTTCGTCGATTTGCAATCTGCGGTTACCAAGCAAGTCAGCCAAAGTCGCGCCTTCCACGAATTCCGCCACCAAGTAGGGCAGATGGCCCGTGTGTCCGACTTCATGAATCGGAACGATTCCGGGATGGTTCAACTGGGCAACGCTGCGTGCCTCGCGAACGAACCGATCTTCTTCTTCCTGCGACACGAATTGGCCGTTCTTGGGGATCTTGACGGCAACGATCCGGTGCAAGTCCCGATCACGGGCACGGTAGACGGTTCCGAACGCACCCCGCCCAACAACCTCCAGAAGATCAAATTTGCCGATGACTTCTGGAGTCGCCGATCGGTTGGAATCTGACCTTCGATCCGCTAACGGAAATGGAGATCCGAACGGAGACGAGGGCAGTGCTGGCAGTTTCGCTCGGTAACTCGGAATGCGTTCCTCGTCCAGTGGACCGTTCGATTCGGTGTTTGACGGATCCCGCATAGCAGGCGACCTCCGAGGACAAGTGAGCTGTTTGCATTAGAGAATCTGGCAATTCACATCGATTAGCGAACTGGTATGTTAGCAAGAAAACAAGTCAGTGATAGAATTCGCTACGGAGCTGGACGTCGCTTCGCCAAGGCGACGCGACAATAGTCATGCAAATCCAAGGCAATCAGTTCGTCTTCGAGTCGTTCGGTGGTTGGATCGTCGATCGATTGTTCTACGGCACGCAACAGGTATTCGGCAAACAGCATGCGCCCGACGCAGCATCTGTCGCGCATTCTCTTCGCTGATCGAACGACCAAGTTGCTGTGAAAGCTGTTTTGCTCGTTCACTTCCGGTAAGTGATTCCTGATCGGCTGACAGACGGAGAACAATGAAGTCGGGCCTGTTGTCCGATTTGGCAAGTGATTCCAATTCGTCCCAGGCTTTCGCTAATAGTTCATCGCGCCAGCTGCGATCAAACTCCAGATCGATCTGATTAGGTCCGTCGTCTGTTTTTTCGGTGATCATTTCAGCCAGTTCGGCATTGCGTCCCTGTTTCTTCTGTTGTCGGTAGTGATCGACGATCAGACGATAAACTGCGGTCTTGACGAAACTTCGAAACCGACCGCGCTCGGGATCGGCGCTCTTAAAATCACCACGAACGAAGCGAATGGCAAATTCTTGAAACACTTCATCCGCAGAATCTACCGATCCTAGCGCGCCGATCAAGTATCGGCGCACTGCATCGCCGTACTGCTGCATCAACAAGGTCTGGGCATTACGCGCGTTGGAATCGTGTCCGTCATGTGCCCGCCGAACGATCGACCAATGCGTGTCGATGCCGCTTAGTCTCGCTTTTGCGTCTTTCATCGACACGTCCATTCTTGCTGCTCGGCCGCTGATGGCCTGAATCGTCTAAGCGAAGACATCGTGGATCGTATCGCCGCCGATGATCAATGGGCGGTCGTTGCGGTCATAGATTTCGGTCAACGGATCAATCCCCAGAGCTGCGTAGATCGTTGCCGCCAAGTCTTCCGGCTTGACCGGGTTCTCTTCCGGGAATCGTGCGTGTTCATCAGATCGACCATAAACATAGCCTTTCTTAACACCACCGCCCGCTAGCAGCGTCGTGTAACACTGGGGCCAGTGATCCCGGCTGATGTTTTTGTTGATGTTCGGCGTGCGTCCAAACTCGCCCATCCAAACGACCAGTGTTTCATCCAATAAACCACGCTCGTCCAAGTCATCCAAGAGCACCGGCAGTGTTTGATCGGTCAAAGGCAATTGGTACTTGTCAACAATGTTGTACATCCTTGTGTTGTCGAATCCATGAGTGTCCCAGCCACCTTGATTTACCTTCCGGCCGCCAATGCTGGCGGAAAAATAGACGGTCGTAAACTTAACACCTGATTCGACCAGACGACGTGCCAGTAGACAACTTTGACCATAAGTCGTTCGTCCGTATCGGTCTCGCATCGCTTCACTTTCCGACGACAGGTCGAATGCCTTGCGGACGCGATCGGAGGTCAACATCGAAATCGCGCGCTCGTAGTACTCATCGAATCCCCGTACTTCACCGGAGTATTCCAGCAATCGCGACTGTTGGTCTACCAGCTTTTGCAATTCCCTTCGTCGGTGCAAACGGTCAAGGGTCATTCCCTGGGGCAAGCTGAGTTCAGGCAGGCGAAAATTGACGTCGTTTGGATCCTCTAAAAACAACAGCGGATCGTGTCGCTTGCCGAGAAAGCTTGCATGCTGCGCTGGAACGACCGAGCCATCGCGAATCACATACGGGTAGGCGACCGATGTCGGCATGCCGTTGCTGTTCGGAACAAGGTGGTCAACAACACTTCCATAGGCAGGATACAGATCAAGCGAATCGCGAAGTCGTTGATCATCACTGGGTGGTTCATGACCGCTGAGCGCATAGTAGCCGGCAGAAGCGTGATTCTTCATCTTGTGAGTCATCGTGCGGATCAACGTGCAATGATGCATCCGCTTGGCGGTTTCCGGCAGCAGTTCGCATACCTGAATGCCATCTGCGCTCGATGAAATCGGTCGATAGGGGCTGCGGACCGTGGTCGGCGCGCACAGGCTTCATATCGAACGTATCCAGCTGACTGGGTCCACCCCACTGGAACAGGAAGATGACCGACTTCGCTTTTGGTTTCAGCGTTGTCGCTCGTTCGCTCGCTTGCAGTAACTTGGGCATTGTCAGACCCAGCATGCCAGCACCACCGACACGCAAGATCGAACGTCGATTTAGAATGCCTTGTTTCATCGTCAATCGGGTTTCGTGGTCAGTAGGATCTTAGTTGCGAAAGAGGAATTCTTTGGCGTTCAACAGCGCCCAGGCAATATCTTCGACGGCAGCTTTGCGATCTCCTTGAGCCGCGGCAATCGTCTTGATCGCGGCGTCCAACTCTTGGTCACTAGGCGCTCGCGACAACGCGCTCCAATACAGCCGGTCGACGATCTGTGAATCGGATTCGGTCGAACGCCGCGAGACGTCGAATCCGATTGTCGGTCGCCCCGATTCGCTGGTTCAATCCGTCGCCCATCAGCACGAATGCTTGCTTCAATGTCGTTTCATTTGATCGTTCGCAATCGCAAGCCAGGATCCGTTCGGGTTTTCCAAACGTCTTTAAGAAACGATCGCCCGGTTTTGGTGATCGGGCCGTCTTTTTTTTGCTTCTTACTCCGGGGATCTGGACCGCTCGCAAACCTCGGTCGTATCCAGCGAACTCGGATGGCACATCTAAGACATCGCTTTGCATGTCCAAAATCACTTCGGCTGGCAAACGTCGTATAACCGCATGTGAATAGGTTGTCGAACCCTCCAGGTCGTCGGCCCCCGGTTCTGACGATAGTTGGTAAGTTCGTGAATTCATGATCTTGCGAACCAAGAATCGAATGTCGAATCCATTTTCGGCAAACTGCGCGGCCAAAGATTTCAGTAACTCGGGATGAGTAGCCGGGTTGGTCAGTCGGAAGTCATCGATTGGATTGACGAGTCCGACGCCCATCAGTTGATACCAAATGAAGTTCGTTTGCGATCTCACAAACAGTTCGTTGTCTTTGCTTACCAACCAATCCGCCAGTTTTTCCAGACGATTGGTGACCTGCTCGGGGTCGATCTGATTCGCACCCAGCAGTTTTGGTCTTACCTGATGACCACTGTTGGGATGCTTGAGTTCCTCTTTCTTCTCCATGACCACAGTCTGGTCGCCGGCAAATTCGTTCTTGTCCAACTTGTCGCGCCGTTCATTGTTCTCGATCTTGTAGTCAACTTGAGAAAAGAACGACGCCCAGCCGTAGTAATCGTCTTGCGTCCAGCGATCAAAGGGATGGTTGTGACATTTCGCGCATTGCAGTCGAGTTCCCAGGAACAGCCTGGCTGTCGTTTCGCCGCGCACCGTGGGACTGCGGTTGGCGCGGTAGTAGTTCGCAGGTGGATTGGTGAACGTGCTACCGAATCCCAATACTAAATCGCGTACGAACTGGTCCAGCGGTCTGGCCGCGGCGATGTTGTCGCGGATCCACCCATGAAAGACCTCGACCCCTGTTGTGTCCAGCACCTTTTCTTCGGTGCGCAGAATGTCGGCCCACTTCAGCGCCCAGAAGTCTGCGAACGCAGGAGTCGATAACAACCGGTCGATTAGGCGGGACCGCTTGTCTGGACGTTGATCTCGGACGAAAGCTTGCGCTTCATCGGCCGTCGGTAATCGACCGACGGCATCCAAATAGCTTCGGCGGACAAAGACGGTGTCTGCGGACAATTCAGCGGTGTTGATTTTCAGTTGACGAAGCTTTGCGTAGATGTGTCGATCGATCTCACCGTGTTCGGGTGTTTCCCTCCATTGATAGTCGGGTCGCGATTCGACAAATGCGATTGGCACGGCTACCTGTTGTTGCAGGTAGCGTACGATCAAAGTCGTTTCACCAAACTTGGTCCTCGTGACTCGGCCGCCTGCATTGACGGAAGCATTCAAATTGGACAGCTCGTAGCAGGCGCGTGTGGTAACGTCGCGGGACGTGCCGTCGGAAAAGAATGCCGACACACGAATTTCCAATGAATCTTTCGGTGCCGAAACGATTGCCTGCATTGGCGTCACTTCCAATCGCGTCACGGTTGCTGCGTTTGGTGAGGGGGCGGATGCGCCAGTTTTCAGCCAATCTCGCATGACGCGGTACTCAGGCGATTCGATGTGAAAGCGAATGCCACCGCGATGGGGAGCGGTACCGGTCGCCTTTTGCAAGAATAAGCTTTGCTCGGTTGAAACTAGATTGACTCGGCGACCACGTGAAGCCAGTACCATTGCGTGAAAATCGAATTCAGGGTCGTCACCGCGAAGCGAAAGCTTGAATCCACCCTTTCCGTTCAGGTTGCCGTGACAGGTCCCGGAGTTGCAGCCGGCTTTCGACAGGACGGACATCACGTCAACCGCAAATTCGGATTCGGGGGTCACAACTTCTTCGGCGCACAGCGTCAGCCCGAGCGAGATCAAGATCAGCAGCAAACTGGGAGTGCGGAACATGTTGGCGGGATGCGAGGGATGTTTTGGTCAGGATCCCCATTGTATCGAGAAGCACCGCCAAAATCTCGATGCGATTACAGCCGAACCGGAATCCCTGCGTCTCGCATCACCTGCTTTGTTTCGGAAATCGTGAATTGACCAAAATGAAAGATGCTGGCCGCTAAAACTGCATCTGCCCTGCCCTTCTGGATGGCATCGACAAGGTGATTGGGATGCCCGGCACCGCCACTGGCAACAACTGGAATCGAAACCGCATCGCTGACGGCTGATGTGATCGGCAGGTCGTATCCGTCCTTGGTCCCGTCACAGTCCATGCTGGTCAAAACAATTTCGCCGGCGCCGAGTCGCTCAACTTCCTGTGCCCACTCGACTGCCATCAAGCCCGTGGGCGTGCGACCGCCGTTGATGTGAATTTCCCAAACCTCCGCTCCATTCTTCTGAACTCGCTTGGGATCGATGTTTACGACGATGCATTGGCTACCGAAACGGTCTGCGGCGCGGCGAACGAAATCGGGGTCTTTGCAGGCCGCCGAATTGATGGAGACTTTATCGCAACCTGCTGACAACAGCGCGCGAACGTCTTCGATCGTTCGTACTCCGCCGCCGACGGTTAGCGGCATGAAAACTTGTTCGGCAGTCCGCTGCACGACATCCAAAATGATCTCACGTTTCTCGTGGCTCGCAGTGATGTCTAGGAACACAAGTTCGTCCGCACCCTCGGCCTCGTATCGCCGCGCGACTTCGACTGGATCGCCGGCGTCGCGTAAGTTGACAAAGTTCGTCCCTTTGACGACGCGTCCGTCTAACACGTCCAAGCAGGGAATGACACGGGCAGCAAGCATGATTCAGTGTTGCGAAAGTATTTCGGCGGCAATCTGACGGCATTGCGAAAGATAACCGCTACCGAACAAATTCAGATGGTTCAAAAGGTGATACAGAACATAAACATTGACACGGCGTTGCCAACCGCTCGGTAGCGAAAAACTGGTTGTGTAGGCAGTATAGAAAGAATCGGGACATGATCCAAACAGTCGCAACATACCAAATTCGGCTTCGCGGCAACCGTAATAGACGGCGGGGTCGATGATGAACGGCCGTGCTGCCGGGTCCGACACAAGATAGTTACCGCTCCACAAGATCACCATGCAGTAGCGATGTCGCATCTTCACGACCGCTTAGAATCTGATCCATGGTCCGAGCGATTTGATCACAATCCCGTTTCAGATCAGAATCAGCCAATCCTTGATCGATCGCCCAACGAAGTTGAAACTCGATTCGGTTGACGGCAACAAATTCAGCCCAGCTCGGTTGCGCAGAGTTGCTCTGGTTGGCAGCACCCAAATAGTTGTCCCGCTCCAGACCGACCTGGCTACCAAGCGTGACACGATGAAGTTCGGCGAGCGCTCGTCCAAAGTCGGGAAAAAAATCGCTGTTCAGGTTCTTCCTGCGCGATCCATTCCGTGATCAGGTAGGCTTGATCAGCAACAACGCCGACCGCGATCGGTTGCGGAACGCCAATCACCCCTGGCGCGTTCAACCGTGTCAGCCCATCCCATTCGCATTGAAAGTTGTCCAGAAACGAAGGATCGTTGGATTTGACAAACAGCGTACGACGATTGCCCGTTTGATCAACCACGTCGGCGGACTGAGCGTTGCTGATGCAACCGCCGCCGACAGAGCGGATGTCGGAGACTGACGAAACAAACGGAACGAGTTCCAAAATCGCTTGCATGAATCTGCTGTCAAGCCGCGCAGCACGCCGCGACCGTGATCGCAGCAGTGCGCTCGTTGCTAAACGAAACTGAGTCTATTCCAGAATCATGTCGTCAACGGTGTGTCCGCCAGGAATCATGGGCAACACATGCTCTTGATAGGGGACTTCAACGTCCAACAGATAGGGACCTTTGTATTCGATCATTTCACGAATCGCCCCCTCGAGATCAGCCTTCTTGCGGATCGATGCCGCGCCACAGCCATAACCTTTGGCAATGCCCACGAAATCAGGATACCGGTCTTCCGCATAGGTAAAGCGATCCGCCGTGCTCTTGCCAGCCGCCTCGTTGTGACTGATTGGACCCAGATAGGTGTGTGCCCGGTTGCGGTCCATGAACCGATCTTCCCATTGGACGACCATGCCCAGGTGCTGGTTGTTCAGCAACAAGACTTTGACCGGCAGTTCTTCGCAAAAGCAGGTTGCCAATTCCTGAATATTCATCTGGAAACTACCGTCACCATCGATGTCGATTACCAATGAGTTGGGATGCGCGGCTTGCACGCCCATCGCCGCCGGTAGGCCGAAACCCATCGTGCCCAGACCACTGCTGCTATGCCAGGTTCGGGGACGGCGGAACTTGTAAAACTGCGCTGCCCACATTTGATGCTGGCCAACACCTACCGTAATGTAAGTATCCATCTCGGAGGTGATGTCACTAAGCGTCTTGATCGCATGTTGCTGCAAGATGCCATCGAAATTTTCGTCATAGGTCAGCGGGTATTTTGCTTTCAGTTCCTGGCAATGCTTTTGCCAGTCGGCGATGTCGGGAGCCTGAACAACTTTGTTCAGTTCTGTCAAAACTTGCTTGACGTCACCCCGTACCGGAATGTGGGCAGTTTTGTTCTTGTTCAACTCGGAGCCGTCGATGTCGACGTGGATGATCTTGGCATCTTTGGCGAAAGCTTCCACTTTGCCGGTGACCCGGTCGTCGAATCGAACACCTAGGGCGATCAATAGATCGCAATCGCGAACGGCGTAGTTGGCATAGGCGGCGCCGTGCATTCCTAACCAGTCCATCGAATGTTCATGTTCCGGCGGAATCGCACCGATACCCATGACCGTGGTTGTGACCGGGATACCTGTCTTGGTTACGAACTGCCGCAACTCTTCACTCGCTTCGCCCAGGATGATGCCGCCTCCGGCATAGATCATGGGGCGCCGCGAACGTTTGATGGCCGCAGCAATTTGACGAATGGTTTCACTGGGAACGGCCGGTGGACTGGACTCGTAACCGGGTAAATCCATCGGCGGATCCATGTCGATGTTGCTCAAGTCACCGAGCTGAACGTCCTTGGGCATGTCGATCAAAACGGGTCCCGGACGACCACTTTGCGCGACATGGAAGGCCTCTTTCATCACTCGCGGCAGATCGGTGATCTTCGTGACCAGGTAATGATGTTTGCAGATTCCACGACAAACCTCGACCATCGGTGTTTCTTGAAAAGCGTCGCTACCAATGGCCTTGGTGGGAACCTGGCCAGTGATACACAGCATCGGAACGCTGTCCAACTTTGCGTCGGCGATCGCGGTGACCAAATTGGTCGCCCCAGGACCGCTGGTTGCCATCACGACGCCAACCTTTCCAGTGGCTCGCGCGTAGCCCTGAGCGGCAAAGGCACCCCCCTGTTCGTGGCGAGGCAGAATCGTTCGCAATTTCGATTCCTGGCGGGTCAGCGCCTGATGCATCGGCATACTGCAACCGCCAGGATAGGCAAACAGCACATCGACGCCGTGATCGACCAAAGATTTGACCAGGATGTCGGCACCCGTCATCAATTGGGATTCTGAGGCGGTTTTTGCAGTACTCATGTGCTTTTGAACAGGTAAGAACGATGGAAATGGGGGTGAAGCGACGAAAACTGACGTTTACAACCAAAATTGGCGTTTACTGGGCCAGCCGAAACTCCGAATCTACCCGCTAACGTAGATTCGTGCCGAAAGTTAGGCAATCCTTAAAACGACTCCGAAGATGACAACTTGGTTCAATTTGTTTGCGGTCGCCGGCGGTGGAGCACTCGGCAGCGTGGCCCGCTACCTGGTTACGGTTGGTTCGGCTTCGATTCCCGGTGGATCAACGATGCTTGGCACGACCATCGTCAATGTACTGGGATGTGCGGCGATCGGAGCGTTTTCGCAGTATACATTGGCCGACGGACTTGTTTCGGAAAGACTGCGATTGGCGATTCAAGTCGGATTTCTAGGCGGGCTGACCACCTTTTCTACCTTCGCCGCTGAATCATCCGGGATGGCGTCCAGCGGTCGCGTCCCGATGGCTAGTCTTTATGTCGCAGCCAACCTGATGCTGGGCTGGGCGGCCTTGATGATCGCCGCGACCGCCGTGAAAGGTTCGCTGGGATGATCCACCACAGAGACCCGTCACGCCGCGACGTCCAGTCCCTCGACCGATCGCCGGACAACCAGACGGACTGCACCGGCTCTATCTATATCGGCAGGCCTGTTGTGGTCCTGTTTTTGTTTTGCTGGTCAGCAGTCGTGTCAGCCGCTGCGCCCGAGCCAATGCCGGCCTATGCTCATTCGCAGCAATTGCGCGATGACGCATCACTACATGGAGTCGCGTTTGTCGACAATCTGCGTGGGGTTGCGTGCGGTGACCGGGGAACGATTCTGACCACTGACGACGCCGGTGAAACTTGGCAGCTTCGCAATAGCGGTGTGGACTGTCGTCTAAGTGATGTTCTCTGGATTGATCGCCAACGTTTGGTCATCGTTGGTGGTGGTTACGATCGTATCACTCAGATCAGCCGTGCTGTCGTGCTGACCAGTGACGACGGCGGTGAACGCTGGCGGCAAATCTCCGTAGACGATTTGCCAAGGCTCAGCCGGGTCGATCGTCGCAACGATGGTTCGTTAATGGCACTGGGCGATTGGTCCCATGCGATGTTGACCGACCGTTTTCAAAGTCACGACAACGGCAAGACATGGATCGCAGATTTAGATCAAAGAGCCCAAAGGCGAACGTTCCTTACCGGCGAGCAGCGATTCGTTGGCAAAATGGGCCAAGGCGATCGGCCAGCCAGTCGCCATCCGCGATGCTTGTCGGGTTGGCCCATCGACATTGCTGGCTGTCGGCGATCACGGGGTGATTCTGTCTAGTTCTGATGACGGGACGACTTGGACGACCAGACGGGGCGATGGGCATCGTACGGCGGTGCTGATCGTTGCCAACGATACTGATTCGGTTGCCTGGGGACTGTTGGGCAAAGAATCGATCGAACATCGCAACCGAGTTTCGCTACTGCTTCACCAAACCCCAGCTGATTCGCTGGGCTTAGCCGACCAAGTCGGAGTGATGCTGGGTGGTTCTGGCGCGGGGTCGGTGCTGTCGCCGCAATCGGAGATCAACAGGTCGGCCCACCAATGGATCGCAGTGTATCGGCCCAGTGTGTTGGTACTGGATCAAGCGTTGAACGTTGCGGTGCAGGACGCATTTATCAACGCAGCCACGGCTGCTGGAGTGATTCGAGTGGTTGTCTATCGGCACGGCAGCGGACCCAATGCCATCCATCGTGACGCATTGCTGCCAAACTCCGGCGTGCTGGTTAGTGATTTCGTCAACGATGCCTATCAATACGTCGCTCCGCATCAATCCGCCAGCCCGGCGCTGTCGCTGCAGTACCACTACGATGTCGCAGCCAGTACGCGTCGCGGTGATTCCATTGCTGGCGGCGTCCAACTTCAACCCGGCCAGATTCTATCGGCGTCGTTGCCGCCGGCGTCGCGACGACGATTGCAAATCATTCAAGCCAGACGCACGCACTCGTCCCGCGTACATGGACTAATCGATTCCAGCCAATCGTCAAGCCAGTTTGCGCAGTCGCTGACGACGATGCTGAATCAAACCGCCCGGCCAGATCAATTTCGATTGGCTTGGTCGATCTTCTTAGAGACCGCTAAACGCAACAGCGATCCTAGAGCGATTTTTTATCAACAAGCCTCTTTGCGAGAAATCGAACAGAGATTTCCAACATCGTCGGCCGGACAATGGGCCAAGCTGTTGTCTGAGTCACGCGAGCTTAGTGCCGAATGGGCACGTATGAGCGAATCCGTTGGGGATGGACCGACAGATGAAACTGTGCGAGCCGATGTGGTTTCGGTTTCACCATTTCAAGATCCCACCAGTCAAGTCCGCCAGGCATCGGCCACGGTACCACTGCTGGTTCCAAAGCCAGAGACCTTGGGTGTTCAGCGGAATCCCAATCAATCCGTTGCTAGTGTTGACCTATCTTGGGAGTTTCATCCGATCGTGCTGATCTCCCGCGAAGCGGCGCGCCAACGTGGCCAGGATGGACAACTTCAAACGGTGGATCAGACTTCATCGCAGTTGAAACGATTGTCACTCTCCCGCCTCGATCGATGGTCACCGCTAGTTCGCCGGCAGAGCCGCCAGTCGTTGGTCGCACATCGCACGGACGTTCCACCAAAGTTGGACGGAATTCTAGATGATGAATGTTGGTCCACGGCGTTAACACCTGCCCTCGAGAAACGAATTCGGTGTTCCTATGACGAGGAATATTTTTACGTTGCATTTGAATCTGCGGATGATCGAATTCGACCGGATGTTACGACTGCTTCACCACGCCAGAAGTCTCGTGATCATGATCTGTCACAAGTTGATCGATTGCAGTTGTTGATCGATTGCGATCGCGATTTACTGACGGCATTCCAATTCGGTGTGTCCGGGTCCGGTCAAACGAATGATGCCATCGACGGAAACCTTGCGTGGAATCCGACCTGGTATCGTCAGATTCATCGGTCTGACGGACGGGTGGCTGTGGAAATGGCAATCCTGAGACGTGATTTGGTCGACTTGCCCATCCTGGCCGGAGATAGTTGGTACATGTCTGCGCTGCCGATTTCCGCGGGCGAGGTGACCAACCAGGTAGCGCTTCCGAATCCAGCCAAGTGGTTACGAATCGATTTCCAGTAACCGTTGAAAACACGCATCGGTCTAGTGATTGACAAACTCGTAGCCAGTCACAGAACGATTCACAACGGCCACTGCCAAGGCACAACCAGCATCGTGACAATGAAGACGATCAAACTTAGTGGTAGTCCGAACCGCAAATAGTCGATCGATCGATAGCCGCCGACACCGAACACCATCAGGTTGGTTTGATAACCAAACGGTGTCAAGAAACTAGCCGACGCAGCGATCATCACTGCGATGACGAATGGCGTTGGATTTCCGTCTAATGATGTCGCGGTCTGAATTGCGATCGGAAACATCAGCACGGCGGCAGCGTTGTTGGTGATCAACTCCGTGCACAACATGGTCGCCAAAAAGACTGCTGCGAATGCAAGTCTTTTGTCACCTCCGGACAGGTCGATCAAACTTTGGGCGATCGATCTTGCCGCACCGCTATCCTGCATCGCCATCCCGATCCCGATCGCAGCACCAATCACAATCAAGACAGACCAATCCACACTGCGTCTCGCCTCGCCGGCCGTGCAGCACCGAAACCCGATCATGGTGATCGCTGCGATCATCGCAGACGTCATGATCGTGATCTTGGTTCCCGCGGCCAAGATGACCATTGCCAGGAGAATCGCTACGGCAATCCAGGCCAGTTCCGGTCGTCGCACCACGCCCTGCTTGACAGCGCTGACCAGGTAAAAATCACGAGCTTGACGTTGCCGGTGCAGGAAGGATGGTGATGCTTCCAACAACAAAACATCGCCGACTTCCAACCGGACGTCGCCCAGCTTGCCTGTTAACCGCTTGTCACCGCGGGCGACAGCGACGACGGCCGCATTGAAGTGCGATCGGAACTGTCCGTCTCGGATTGTTTTGCCTAGCAATCCGCAGCGGGGACTGACAACAGCTTCGACCAATGTGCGTTGCCACGCCGGAACCTGCAACTTCCGAGCCTGGTCATCCGACGTTGCCAAGCCGCGAATTTTACGCAGATCAACGACGCTCTCGATTGCGCCAACCAGGATCAGGATATCGTTGGCCTGCAATCGTTCCGCTGGTTTGGCAGCCGCGATGGTTCCGTCGACGCGTTGTATTTCGGCGACGTACAAACCCGGCAAGTGTCGCAGTCCGGCTGCTTCGATCGTGCGTCCAATCAGCGGGCCACCCGCTTCGACTTGCATTTCAACGGTGTATTGCTGCGGATCGTCGGCGACGCTGACTGCCTTGCGTCGCTCTGGGATCAGCCATCGCGAGGCTGCCAACATGTAGATCACACCCACTGCCGCGGCCGGTATTCCTACGATCGACGGCGAGAAAAAATTCAGCGGCTGCGCATCAACAACCCCTGCTTCGACCGCCTTGGCATGTAGGTCGGCGACAATCAGGTTTGTGCTGGTGCCCATCAAAGTACACATTCCGCCCAGAATCGCCGCGTAGCTCATCGGCAACAACAAACGGCTGGTGCTCTCGGAGATTCGCTTGGCAAGATCGCCGACTGCCGGCATCAACGCGGCAACCACAGGCGTGTTGTTCAAAAAACCACTCAGTGCGGCGACGGGAAGCAACAGTCGGATCTGTGCGTCGGTTAGATTCTTGGCGCGATTCAAGATCCAGCCCGTCGCCAATTCAGTTCCGCCAGTGAACTCCAAACCGGCCACGACAACGAACAACAGTCCGATGGTGATCAATCCCTGGTTGCCAAAGCCGGAGACGGCTCGCTCGGGCGTCGGCAATAGCGCGGAGCCGCTGACGTTCTGAACGACAACCAAGATCGTCAAACAGGCGATTGCCAACAGGTCAGTCGCAGCGATGCGCATCGCCAAACTCACCAGCAATGTGCAGGCGACGGCGATTGTCAACCAAGCTTCCCAGGTCATCAAGTCGTCAGTTTCTACCGCTTGGCGGACAACGTTTTATGGCAAGTTAGGAAAAGAATGAAGCCACAAGATACTCCTATCTGGCTTGTCCGCGAACAGCGATCGGGGCCAGTGAGCCCAATTTTGCTCGGTTGCCCACTGAACTACACTGCAGCGACTGAACTGTCTCGTCTCGTCCCCCAAAGCTTCACCCAATCTACCGTATGACATCCAACAACGACGCATCGCAAGGCTCGAGGCCGTTTCGCACCGGACCAATGGTGATTGCTGGTCTCGTCTTGCTGCTGCTGATTCTGCATCAAGATAACTGGTTCTGGACCGATGGCCGACTGGTGTTCGGATTCATGCCGATCGGCCTGGTTTGGCATACCGGAATCTCAATTGCCGCGGCCTCCACATGGTTCTTGGCGACGAAGATTGCCTGGCCGTTTCCCACAGGATCTTCACAGGGAGACCAGCAATGATGGAACATCCAGGCTTGCCCCAACTGATCATCATTCTGGTCTACCTGAGCCTGCTGTTAGGCCTGGGGCTCTTTTCCAGTCGGCTATTTAAGGGAACGAAAGCGGACTATCAGGTCGCCAGCCATTCGATTGGCCCGTTTTTGTTGTTGATGAGCATTTTCGGAACCACGATGACTGCCTTTGCGTTGGTCGGCAGTAGTGGTGAAGCTTTCCGAGAGGGTATCGGTGTCTACGGTATGCTGGCCAGCAGCAGTGGCATCATTCACTCACTATGCTTCTTTGTCATTGGCGTGAAGGTCTGGACGGTTGCCAGACGCAACGGGTACACGACTCAGATCGAATTCTTTCGCGATCGGTTGGACAACGATTTCATCGGATTGTTGCTGTTTCCAGTTTTGGTTGGCCTAGTGATTCCTTATCTATTGATCGGAGTCATCAGCAGTGGTGTTGTGATCCAGAATCTGACCGCTGGCTTGTCTCCCGAGTGGTTCGAGGCCTTGAACCCTGATGGTTCCATCAATCAAGGTGCCCATGGCGGTCTGCCGCCGGCACTGGGTTCGTTGATCATCTGTGTCGTCGTGCTGATCTACGTATTTTTTGGTGGGATGCGTGGTACAGCCTGGGCGAATGCTTTTCAAACAATCGTGTTCATGATCTTGGGCGTCGTCACTTTTTATGTGATTGCAAATCGATTAGGGGGCGAGGAAGGTTTCCTGGACAATTTGAAAAAGCTTGGTCTGGCGATTCCCGAATCGCACGCGACTCGTGTTGAGATGAGCAAGACGAAATTCTTTACCTATCTGTTGATTCCGTTGTCCGTGGGCATGTTCCCACACTTGTTTCAGCATTGGATGACAGCCAAGAGTGCCAACACATTCAAGGTGCCAGTGGTTTGCCATCCGATTTTTATCATGATCGTTTGGGTCCCCTGTGTGCTGGTCGGAGTCTGGGCCGTTGGTGTTTACGGCAATCCAGAGTTAAGACCTCCCGGACCGCCCCTGCCGAGCAATCCGAATGCCATTTTGCCGTTTCTAGTTAAAACTCAAACCGGCCCGATCCTGGGTGGTTTTTTGGCGGCTGGAATCTTGGCAGCGATCATGTCCAGTTTGGACAGCCAATTCTTGTGTCTCGGCACCATGTTCAATAATGACATCGTGACGCACTATGTGGGCAAAGACAAAGTGAGTGACGCCAAGCAAGTCTTGTACACAAGATTGTTCATCGTGGGGATTGTTGCGGTGACTTACTTGTTAAGCCTGGGAAATGTGCGCAGTGTCTTTGCGATGGGAGTCTGGTGCTTTAGCGGATTCAGTTCGTTGTTCCCGATCGTACTGGCAGCGCTGTACTGGAGGAAGCTTTCGGCCGCCGGTGCGATGGCTGGCGTGTTGGCCGCAATCGCCAGCTGGATTTACCTGTTCTATCAGGGAACCAAGGTGCCAGTCGCCGAAGGTGGGCTCAGCAAATATGTGATTCATTTGCCGATTGGCGACGAATCGTACGAAGTGATGCCGGTCGTTGCGATGATCGTTTGTTCGACGATCGCGATGATTGTTGTTTCGCTAGTCACACCGAAGCCCAGCGAGACGACGATGGCAAGATTTTTCGAATAGCGTGATGCCCGATTGCCCGTTCTAGGCACCAAGCAAAACGAAAAGCCCCGCCAACAAGATTGTTGGCGGGGTTTCGTGGTTGATGATGACGTTGCTGATAGCGAAGGTGTTCGTTAGAAGCGACCTTCGATACCGGCTGTCAGACCATTGAAGGTGATCGTTTCGTCCAAACTAACGTAGTCGGTATTGCGAACGGCATCGATGTATTGACGTGTCGTAACCGAGTTGTACCAGGCACTGGTCATGTAGCCGACGTTTGCACGCCACCTGCCGCAGTGGTGAGTCCAGGCAAAGCCTAGTTCCAATTCAGCAACGGGCGTGACGCGATAGTCTTCATACTCGTTGGCGATCACACCACCACCAAATTGGTTCTGTTGGTTGTAGTTACCTGTCCAGTTACCGGCCAAGAAACTGCTAATGCCGCGACCATACATCGACAATCCATGGTGTTTGAAGCGACGTTCGCCATCGAGACCAAACAACATGCCGAACCCGTTGAAATCGACCGCGGTTGTGTTGGTGACCAGGCCTGTAGCGGTCGCCACGTTTTGTTGTGCGATGAAATCTTGTTCAATGTTGCCGTATCGGAATCCGGCCAGCCAATTGATCACGTAAGTGTTGCAGGCTTTCCATTTTTGACGAAAAGCCAAGTCAATCAATTGGAAGTCCAGTTCCATTCCGGCACTCGATTGGAGACTTGTCGCGCCAGTGGTGACTTCGCTGGGATGAATGATTTGTGAATTGAGCACATCACCAGGTTGTGCGGTAATCTGGTCGAACGAATCGCCCGAGAACCTAGTGAAGGTTGCCGTCACGCTGGAGCAGTCGTTGCAGGCAAGGGCAAAGCCGATACGGAATCCAGCTTCCTCGTCGATGTTGACCCGGCCGACCGGACCAGTCGGATCGTCGCCTGGAATCACCGAGTTCTGTTCGATCGCGTAGATCTGGTCCAAGTTTCCGGGACGCAGCAACAGGAACTGACCAAAACCGCCAGTCCGATGGGCCCACCAAGGAATGCAGCGGCAACACGAAGGTGCTTTACCGCAACCGTCACAGGATGAGCTCTTGCTAAAGCAACCGACCTGAGCAATATCGTTTTCGTAGTTTCCTTCAAACTGCTCGAACGCAGGCTCCGGTTCCAGATCACCAACGTAGGCATCGTCCGCAGTTTCAACATAACTTCCGTCACTATAGACCGCAGAGTATTGATTTTGTGCTTGAGCAGCCGTGGTCAATAGGAGCGCGATCGCAAAACAGGAAGCGTGAGTCACCCACGCTCCGATGCTCTGCTTTGCTGGTATGTGAATGGTCATTTTTTGGAGTCCTTCCTTGGTCGGTACTTGAAACCCGAGTGTCATCATCTCGTAACGCAATTCAGGCGATGCCGGATTCTTTCCGGTCACGAAAAACCTACCGCGTCGTGAATAACCGATCGACAAAGTACAACCCGTTCATTCAGAATCCTCGGAATGGTCGGATTTGTTTCGCCAGATTACGCAAGCTGCCAAACAGCGTTTTTCGGCTCGCGCAACGGGATTCCTATGCTCACAGCAGCAATCGCAGTGAGTGCGGCGCTGCCGGACTATTGATATCAATCCGGCAGGGATCCGCAAACGACTTCGCGGTGATCAGCCGTTTCCGCCGATCAACAGGTCATGATCGTGCGCCAGCAGATCCAGCAGATCATCATCGTCATCCGAAGTGCTGTGAACCCCGTCGGCGGCAGTTGACCAAGCGATGGCCGACTGGTTTTGTGGAGCCTCAGATTCGGCTTCGGAATCGGTCAGGCCATTGATCACTCGCAGTGCGTCCAGCGCCGAAATGTCACCGTCGCCACTGGCATCTAGTCGGTATCCATTCAGGGAAGCGACCATGCGAAGAGGATTTGCGCCTGAGTTCAGGTCTCCTCGAGCAATCGCGTTGATCACGACCAATGCATCGAGCGCAGAAACCTTGCCATCGACATTCGTATCCAAGGGATTGGCTTCGTTGGTTAGCGAACCAATGAATGTCGTTCCCACACCATCTTCGGCGATAGGCGGGTCGAAGTTGCCGAACAATGGCAGCGCGAAGTCGTCACCGAACTGACTGATGAAGTCGTTGCCCAGCGGCGCTGGGCTGAACGGATCGAACAAAGAGGCTGGGGGTGTACCGGGCGGATTTCGCGGATTCTGCGGGAACGGTGTGGGGTCATCCGAAATCAGGAAGTGAAACTCGCCCGCCTCTTTCGGCAACACGCCCTCTTGATGGGGTACCCACAAACCAATGTCGTCGATTCCGTCGAGGTTAAAGTCACCAGCAACCGGTTTTTCACCGAAGCCGCTAAACCCAACGTTGCCGAAGAAGTTTGTTGCGACGCTGTTGATCGTCAACACATCACCGTCGGTCACATCCAAGTTGAATTGGAAGTCGCCGGTATCGTTGTTGAAGGTCGCCAAGTCATCATTGCCATCGCCATTGAAGTCACCGACGACGGGAATGCCCCGCATGTTGGTCGGGAATCGTTCGCCCGCACCGATATTGTTGTCGCCATCCAAGTCCAGATACCAATTCTGGCCGTCAAAAGCACCGATTTCGTCACCCGGATGAGCGGCATTGAAGTCACCGGAGACCGGAATCGCATTGACTTGGAAGTTCATGTTGCCAACCGTATCGCCAACCCCATCATCATTGGTATCGAGGAAGAACTGATAGGTACCCAGGAATGCTCCGTAGGCACCAATTTTGTCAAAACCACTGGCCGAGGCGGCGCCGGCGGCTGCAAAGTTACCGACAAAGTAGGCGTCGGTCACTTCACCAAAGTTATAGGCAAAGTCACGGTTGACCGCGTCGTTGTCTTGGCCCTCTGGATCCCAAACGAAGTTGCCATTGATGTCGGCGTAGACCGAACCTTGAGACCATGTCGCAACCTCGGGTCGACTATCGACGGTAAAGCGAGCGACAAAATCGCCGCCGGGGATTTCATCCCCCGTCGCCCCGATCGCGGGGTTTTTGAACTCGGGCACACCGATCGGCTCGGCGGCGTTGCTTTCGCCATCCAATTGATTGCCGGCCGGGTCGATGAGGTTGTCATTGAGCCTCAATGTGTAGCGATCATCCGGCAAAGGTTCGGCGAACTGTAGCACGATTTCACCGGTCGCCCTCTGCCCGTCAACGATTGCATCGCCATTGAAGGCGATCCCCGTGATCGCAATCGGTCCGCTGTGGTCGCCCACCAAGACAATTGGCGCTAATGGATCTTCCGGCGACGGAACATTCAGAATTGCGCCGTTGTTCATCAGGAATCCGGCAGCCCGCTCTGGGAAGTCCTGAATCGAGATCGTCAAACCATCCACGCGCGGTGTTGGCTGGGGTGTTTCCGGCTTCAGAGTGAACAGATTGAAGTCATCGAATCCCGTGATCGTTACATCAGTCACCTGTGGACCTTGCGTGTCGATAAAGATTTGGAGCGTATCGCCGACGGGACTGGTAATGTTTCCGGCCAAGTCTTCGGCGGTTACAAAAATTTGGCGAACGCCGTCACGAGTCTCGTCCACAGGATCCAAACCAGCCAACAAAATTGGATCGTTCATGTCAATTGTCGAAGTGATCTCCCATTCCCCATTGGGGGCCTGGTTGGTTCCGTCGAGTGGAAGAGCGACCGTTTGTCCGATCAACAGATCATCGGCGGTAAAGCCATTTCCGGTCCGGTTGACATAGGCGCGAATGATCGAGTTCGCTTCCGCACGTCCGAAGAAGGTCGGAGTCACATCGTTGGTGATGCGGTCAGCCAAAGTGGCTGGCACAATCGGGTCGCCACTGTCACTGTCTGGATGTAATCCGCTTCCAGGTCCGCCGAATTGAACCGAAGGGGGTAAAGTATCGACGACGATTTCTAGAGTATCGCTACGCAGACCGAATCCAGTCTGCTGTGGGGTCGCCGGGTCGATCATCTGTACGCGCGCCGACAAGAAATGGCTGCCGTCGGTAAGGGCGACGGGCACGGTAAACGTGTAGATGCCCTCTTGACCGGCGACGGCGGTTGCAAACCCGAGCGGCGTTTGTGGAGCAGTCGCGGTTTGAGGTGGCGTGTTCCCTTCGTCAAAGATTGCGATCGCATAACCAGGTTGATTTGGTTGTGCGAGTCCAGGTTGGAAGGGAATCGGAATCACTTCATCCGGTGGAGAATCATCGGTCGGATTGCCGGGCAAATCATGCAAGAAGATTCCGTCGTCCAATCGGAAAAACAGAGTCGGTGTGTTGTCGTAGGTGTGATTGTCAAACTGGGAACGACCGGTGTCACTGTTGATAGATCCGCCCGGAAGATTCGTTATTCCGTCGGGTGGGTTGTCGTGCAATTCCAGACCATAGGGAACAGGCGGTGCATCGTTGATCGCCGTCAAGTTGTAGATGTTGATCGCTTCCGCTGCCCCCGCGACCTGGACGTAGTAGGTTTGTCCAGCCACGACTGGAATGCGAATCCGCTCGTCAGAATCGGTGTCCGCATTTTCATCGCTGCCGAACATGCCATTGCCAGCGATCAAAGTGCCGTCAGCATCGAATCCCATCAAGGTAAGATCACCGTTGCCAGGCAATCCAGTGCGGCCATTGGCCAATGCACCTTGCGACTGGAAATAGATCTGCACGTCAAGCGTGCCGGTGCTGTCGGCAACGAATCGATACCAGTCCTGGTCGGCCGGCGCGTCTAGGGGGCCCGGACCAGGATCAATCGTAGGATCCAGATTCAAATTCGCGCCCGAGCCGAGGAAAGTCGCATTGACTAGCTGATCATTGGCTTCATGTGTATCAGCCTTGAAGATAAACAATCTACCGAGCGCGTCGTCACCGGTGCGCCCATTGATGTTGTTGATCGGGGTCACATCGATTCGCTCGATCTGTTCGTAGGTGATCGGGGCGCTGGGCCGTTCGGATGAGCCGGCGCGATACGGATCGTACCGGTATCGGTGGTTCGCGATTGACGGTGGATAATCGTATCGCCAAGTCCATCGTCGATCACATGCAGACGATCGTTGGTCGTGTTTGCGCCACCAATCACCCTGTAGGCCAATACGGTGGTGGCCGGATTGGCAGCATTGGCGAATAGACCATCATTGATTTCCAAACGGATGACATCGGTGCTCAGTTCGCCGTCGATTCGAGCGGCCTCGGTATCGACAAACGTTTCGTTGGCGGTGTCGCCATTGACAATCGACGACAGCGTACCGGCGGTTAGCTGATTGACGTCGATCGTATCGGCTGCCGAAGTACCCAGAATGCCGATCGTGTCGTAGCCATCGCCACCGTTGTAGAGGTTGTCGCCGATGTCGGGCGTGATCGCGGGATCACCACCGATCATCAGGTCGTCACCTTCGTTACCGCGAATCGTGTCGTTGCCACGACCACCGATCAGCGTGTCGTCACCGCGGAAACCAGTGATGAACAACGGTGTGTTGACCAGCAAGTTGCTGGCATCGATCACGTCGTCCCCATCATGGCCATTCAGCGTGGCACTGACAAATGCCGTAGCCGAAGCGTCAGGAAGAGCAAGAACGGTAATTTCATCATTCCCATTGTCACCGTTGACTGTGACACGTTGCAGGCCGTCGGGCAGGTCGCCGTTGTCAATGAGGATGGTGTCGTTGCCATTGTCACCGTTCAGCAGCAGATTCGTTTTGTTGCCGAAGTCGATGGATTCGAATCCATCAACCGTTACCCTTCCGAAGGGGGCACCGAGCGACGGTAGCGTGGATTCTTCGTAGGTGATGTCGTTTTCTTCGGCGGTTCCATTCACCGTAAAGTCGGTTGCAAGCAATGACTCGAGAACCGGTTCGAGGTTCGTAAAGTCAATCGTCATCAGCGTTCCATCGTTCGCATCTTGATACAACAGACGTCCGTCGGTAACGGCTTGGCCCGGTGAATAGATCACTTCGTTGACCGCAGTTACGGGTGCACCGAGGACCGTTAGGAAATCGGATCCCGATCCGCCGTCAAAAGTGATCGGCACGCCGATCACGTCCGATGCGGCCGCGTCAGCATTCACGAGAACGCGGTCATCACCACCAAGTGTGTTGATCTGTAACCGACCCTGCATTGGGTTGGTGGCCGTCACGATTACGTTGGCGCCGTTGGTGTCTTGAACCGCGACTGGGCCGCCCGCGGGGTTGGTTACGACCATACGATCGTTGCCAACGGACCCGGCTCCGTCACTTCCTTCGATGATCAGTGCGTCGGTCGCGCCACCGTCGAACGAGTAGTTCGTGTTCGTCGCACCGGTAAGGAACCAGGTGACAAAGGTCGCGACATCGTTGCCTGCCTGGCCAACCAGTGCAAAGTCATCCAGACCCCGGAAGCCAATGTCCGGCAGGCTGTCAGATGTGACCAGATCTGCTCCAGTTCCTGCAACATCGGAACCTCGTGCGATCCGGGCGTTGTTGTCGCCATTGCCAAGCTCAACCGTTAGCGAATCGTCTTCGTTCACGAGACCGACAAGATTGATCAACTCGATTCCCGTGACGTCAATCGGTGCCCCAAGTCCAAGGATATCTTGGTCGTCCGGAACCAGACCATCCGGTCGAATGATCACATCGCTATCCACTGCATCAAGAAATGCAGCTAGGAACAGCGTATCAGATCCGGCTTGGGCCGCCGCCTCGAACGACGAATGTGGAGGCGTCGATGGTCGCAACCAAATTGATGTCGTCATCTCCATCAAGCGTTTCGATGATGTAGTTCTGGATCTGATTGGTTAACAGATCGACGTGCGTTCCAATCGAAGTTTGTAGCTCGATGTCAGCGGCGCCGGGGCCCATGAAGTTGACCGTGATCGCGTCGGCACCGTCGGTCCCGAAGACCGTCAAATCGTTGTCGCCAGCCCGGCCATCGATCGTTACGCTGCCATCCAATCCGAGGTTTTCATAGTTCAGTCCCAGTTGAGTATCACCTTCCGCCGCCACGCCCACGAATCCTTGGTCCAACAGCGAACCGGGAACGTGATGGAAGCTGCCGCTCGTTGCGATGTCACCCAAGACCGTAACCGTATCGTCGCCACTTCCTCCGTCGTAGATCAGCAACTCAATCCCGCCTGGATCGGGCAGCGGGACATCCGGCATCGCCGGCATCACGGGGACGTTCCCGATTTGGATCATTGTGTCGGTGCCGTCAAAAATACCGTTGTTGTTCTCGTCGATCGTCAAGTTTCCAGAATCAACGCCGGTGGGAATGTATAAGATTGAATCAGGCCCACTGGTTTGCGGTGTCTCGACAACCAGGCGGTCACCTTCATCACCGGGACCTGCCGCGGGTGCGCCACCGAAAACCCAGGCGTCGATATCCCAGTCCGCGTCGTTGGGTGCCGGTACACGGAACACGATGTCGTCGTCACCCGACCGCGCGTCGATGACGATGACAGCAGCATTCAGCCACAAAATTGGTGCACCAGCATTCACTTCTGAGGTGAAGTCCTGAATTCCATCTGCGCCAATGTGCGTTGAAGCGTCGCGGGCAATGATCGTAATGTCGTCGTCAGCTCCGGTGCCAGCAATGAACGCTTTTGCAGGATCGGTGACGACCAACGCTTCGATGTGATCGTAGCTGATTCGCTCGTTCACTCCGACGCTGATGCCGCCTTCGTCATTCTCCGGTCCCGGTTCAGCGACAACCGCCATACCGCCGGCAATCACATTCAGGGTGTCGCCTGGTGACGTTCCGATTGGATCGCCGCCATCGATGAAGACTGGAATATTGGGATCAGCGACTACATTGAACGTGTCATCATCGTCACTACCAAACACCTGGACAGATTCGGTCTCGGGATTTGCGAAATTGATGGTTTCATTCAGACCGTCGCTGATCATTCCAGCAGGAATATTGACATCGATGACATCCGTATTGGTTGTGTAGTTGATACGTAATGTGTCATCACCGGTGTTTTGATTGATCCGCAACGTATCGACACTGCTGAAATTGATCACTGGCGAAGTATCGTTGTTAACTAGCGTGCCAGCGTTCGTTCCGGTCGGTGTGACAACGGTCGTGTCGTTACCGGAGGTTGTAACAATCGTCAAGTCTGCGCCGTCACTGTCGATGTTCGCCGTTTCGATTCCGGTCAGGGCGACGATACCAGATGCAGTTTCGGTGATCGTCCCGCCTTCAATATTCGCCACAATTGCATTACTGCCTGAACCAAGGAAGTTCAGTACATCACTGCCGGAATCTGGATTTCCGCCCTCGATATAGATACCAAAGTTACTGATGTTGCCTGAGAATGGATGATCGCCCTGAATGTTAAAGGTATCGTCTCCGTTAAGCCCTTGCAGCATCAAGACGTTGACGCCTGGCGCTGTGACGTTGACCAGATGCCGATTGCCGACCGTATCCGTTATCAGGATCAGACCAGCAGTTGTCACATCGATGTCATCGACTTCATTTGTACCGCGAATCTCGGCAGTATCGGTGCGTACTTGGCCAACGTCAGCTAACACCAGGTCACCCGAAGCATCGAGGCCGGTGAACGATAGCGGCATCAGCGACTCGGATGGTCCACCTAGTCGATGTCCGTTGATCTGACCCGTGTCCGGTGTAATGCCCGGCGTGACAATCAAATTGTCGCGACCCGCCGGTGATGTATAGGTCAGTGTGTCGCCGCCACCCTGTCCATCGATCACAGCCGATTCGATTCCGATCAAGTTGATAGGAACCTGGCCGGTAATCGTTACGGTGGCAAGATCATCAGCCGTTGGGGAGAAGTCGATTGCATCATTCGCAGGTGTTCCACTGACAATCGCCGTGTCGCTACCAGCCGTTGGCGCTCCACCGACAACGCTAATGAAGTTCAGCGAAGTTGGTGTGATCTCGGCGTTCAGACTGATTTCATCACTGCCGCCGTGGGCATGGATGAACAGCGCGCCCTTGTTCGCAAATTCGTAGGTTTCGTCCAGGTCATTGGCGACGATCCCAGTTGTATCGCCAGCCGGGTTCCACAGGTTGACCAGCCCACTATTGGGGCCGCCGCCTCTGTAGGTGATCGAGTTTGCCGCATCATTCGCATTGACTGTCAATATCCCGGCCACGACCGTGTCGACAAACGGTTCCAGATCGTAAAAGTCGATCGTCATCAACGGTACGCCTGGGCCACCCGTGCCAATCGGCGCCCCCAAGAACTCGACGCGACCCTCTTCGGCTGCGGCACCGGCCGTGTACTCGGTGACATCGACTGGCGTCTGCGGTGCGCCGAAGGTGTTCAGAGCATCTTCGCCGTCGCCACCGCGGAAAGTAATCGGCGTCCCAATGACATCCGACCCAGCGGTGGCCTCGACATTCACGCTTAAGGTGTCGTCACCAGCCTCGCCTTCGACCAAAATACGCTCGAAATCGGCGGTCGAGAACGCGGCGAACGTTGGAGCGGTATAGATCGTGCTCACACCGCCACCCGCGGTCGTCAATAGATGACCGGTGGTGTTTAGCGCCAAGCTGAACGCGTCAACGGTTTGTGTTCCAGGCAACCAGATGGTATCGGCGCCCGCGCCACCATCGACATTGTCTGTTCCTCCATTTCCGTTGACCGTGTCGTCGCCGGCGTCACCGTTGATGATCTGATTGTTTGCCGCACCGATAATCGTGTCATTGTCCAGGCCACCGTTGGCGGTATTGAACCAGCCGGTCAATAAGTCAGAACCAGACTCTCCATTCAATGTTGACGTGATCTGCGCTTCGACGCCCGCGGCTACATGAACTTGGTCATCGCCGTCCCGCAGGTTCATCGTCAGTGCATCGGCGGGTGCAGAACCAGGGATTCGGATATCGTAAGTCAGTCCTTCGATCTGGACCAAGTTGTCGGCTCGCGTCACAGTCAGATCGTCCGCTGTGTCGCGACCTTCGACGTTGATCGTTTCATCACCGCTACCAGCAAGAATGGTCACATTGACCACTTCGGTCGCGAACAGGTCATCCACGTTGATCACATCGTTGCCGCCCAATGGATCGACCAGTACGTCCTCGATGCCATGGTTATCGATCACAGTGGCGTTGAAGATCGCATTGAAATGAGTCGGCGTTCCGCCTGATCGCAGCGTGAACGTGTCGGCACCATCCCGTCCAAAGAAGCGGAAAATGTCGGCGCCGTCGTCGCCACCGTTGTTGAAGTCGGTTCCGTCACCTGGTTCCCAGACAAAGTTGTCAAAACCGCCGCCGCCAAAATTGAAGTCGGTGCCTGGGTCATCCGCGATGCTATTGGGGGTCAGCGTTGGGTTACCGAAGATGTCTTGGCCGTCTTCGCCGTATTGCGTGTCGCTCCCGCCACCACCGATCAAAATGTCGTTGCCGGGACCACCGAAACTGGTGTCGTCCTGGGGCGATCCAATCAACGTGTCGTTACCGTCATTGCCATGAATTGTGATTTCGCCTGGAAAGATCAAGGCGCCAAGGTTGATGTTGTCGTCGCCGCCGAGACCATGCACTTGCAATGCTTCGAGTCCAGCGCCAATGGTCACAGTGCTGCCATCGACGATGACAGCGTCAGCAGCCGATGTGATCGTATCGGCAACCGCATCGCCAAGGATATTGATCTCATCCGCAGTCCCGCCGTTTCCATTGAAAGTCGCCGTCGTGGCATCGGTATAGGAGAAGCCCATACCGATCGAACGGCTGTGATCAAACGATCCATCATTGCCGACACCCGTAGGTGTAACATTGAAGACGTCATTCTGATCCGTACCTTCGATCGTTAAGGCCGCATTCGCGTCAATGTTCACAACCTCGATATCTTCAAAGACGACCAAACCAACTCCCGCTTCCAGGATCGAATCGTCGGTCAAATCAAGGGTTAGGTCTCCAATGCCGTTGCCGATCACATTCAGAATGTCGCTGCCGCTATCGGGTTGTCCGCCGAACGCACCGACCGCAGCAAGCGGATCCGGAGTGATCGTAAACACGTCACTACCGTCCTTCGACCTGATTCCAACGCTTTCTGTCGTTCCGCCGCCAACCAGGGTCCCGACATTTAGGTTGGTAAAGGGATTGAACCTGACGATCACCTCGACGGTACTAGCCGCATAGTTAATCTCTTCGGGAAGATCCGTTGTGACGACTTGAACAGTGTCCCCTGCGCTGCGCCGAAAAATATTCAAAGCGCGGGTCTCACGCGGATTCATTTCCCGGAAGTTGATCCTAGGCAACGTGAAGGTTGCATTACTCATGATTCCTTCAATGAATCCGGCGTCGGGCGTGCTACCAATGCTGTAGCTGAACAGGTCAAAATCAACCGTCCCATCGACGCCGAAGCTGTCAGCCTCGTCGATCTGGCCAACCAAGTCGATCGTTTCGATATTCGCATAATCAAGGTCACCAGCGAGCGTGGCCGGCATGTCAACTGTTCCAGCACCCTGATTCCCGGGGCGCACAATCAACGTTTCGTTCGCGCCGGACGCACTATTGACAACCAACCGGTCGCTGGCGGCGGTTGGATCACCGCCATCAACGGTGATGTCGGTCAGACCGACCGGCGTTGTCGGGTTGTTCAGATGGATCTCATCGCTGCCGGCGAGGCCATCGATGATCAGCCTCGTCTTGTTGGCGAATTCGATCGTTTCGAAGCCATCGATGCTGACCAATCCAGTTGGAACAGTTCCCACATCTGGAATTTCGAAATCATCACCCGTGTAGTTGATCGCATTGTTCGCATTTGTCCCGTTAACGATCAGGCTAGCGGCGGTCACGAAATCAACGACGGGTTCGAGGTTGACGAAGTCGATCGTCATCACGCCGTCGTACGCCAAGCGACCTTCCGTAACGTCTGGACCCGGGTTGTAAACAACCTCGGTCACCGCTGTCGTTCCCACGACATTCAACACGTCCGATCCCGTGCCGCCGTCGTAACCGATCAATGGTGTGATCAGGCCGTCGGATTCATCAACCGTCACGGTGTCATCGCCGCCAAGTGTATTGATCTGCAAACGTCCTTGCATCGGACCCGTTGCCGTGACCGTGACACCCATTCCGTTGCCGTCGGTAATCGCGACCGGACCGGCGGGCAACGCGGCACTCGCGTTAGTGACGCGAAAGCGATCGTCGCCATTGTTGGCACCGTCACTGCCTTCGATCACCAGCGTATCAACTCCACCGCCGATCATCTGGTAGTTGCCAGACATCGCACCCTGCAGGAACCAAGTCTTGAATGCCACGACGTCACTGCCTTGGCTACTGGCGTCAACGACGAAATTCTCTAGGCCGGTGAATTCGATATCCGGCAGGCTGTCGCTGGTCACCAGGTCCGAACCTGGAGGAGCTGCCGCCTCAACTCGTACCTGGTTGTCGCCTTGGCCCGGATCGACCGTCAGCGAATCATCGGTGTCTGCGCCGCTGTAGCGAATCAGCTCGATGCCAGTCACATCGATCGAAGCGCCCAGGCCCGTAATGTCTTGATCATCCGGATTTGTGGCATCAGGCGCGATTGTGACATTCTCGACGGTGGCCGCAGCCCCGTTCAGGTTAAGAATGTCGCTGCCATCGCCATTCCCACCACCGATGATCGCCAAGGTGCCAATAATATCCACCGCGGTGCCAACATTCGTGACGTCATCGCCTTCCAGAGTATCAATCCGTTGGTTTTCGATATTGGTGGCGCGCACCGGAACATGTGTTCCTTCGGCGGTGGTCAGCAACACTTCCGAAGCGCCCGTCGCAGGGAACTGTACGACGAGACTATCCGTTTGTTGGGTCCCGAGCGTTACGACCGTATCTGTCCCGTCTCCCCCGTCCGCAACGACTGCCCCCGTTCGGCCTAGGTTGACGTATTCAATCGCTAATCGCGTATCGACTTGTAGCGATCCGGAATCGATCGACACACCAGGACGATGCACGATGGTGTTTCCCGTCGCTGTGCCAGCGATGGTAAGGAACTCCCCATCGTCCTCTCCGTCGAAGATGACTCGTTCGATCCCTTCCAGAGTAACGGCCTGGCCACCGGAAATCGTAAAGGTCCCCGATTCCGGCCCGCCGGGTGCCCAGGTCGGGTCATCAAACGCCCCATCTTCACCGCTGATCGTAACGGTATCCTGGTTCGCGGTCGGCAATCCTCCGATCACCGTGAAAGTGGCGATGGAAAGATCGTTCAGCTCAATGTCGATGTCGTCGTCGCCCGCCTTGCCTTCCAGTGTGAACGAAGTGACGCCTGTGTAGCTAATCGTCGGACCGTCGTTGACAGTAACGTTCGCGCTATTGGCTCCTGTACCCAGAACCGTGACGTCGTCGTCGGCACCGGTTCCCATGACAATCGCCGCACCACCGGCATTTGTCAGGTTAACGGTGATTGCTTCGATGTGGTCGTAGCTGACCGGTTCCGCACCGGCAATCTCAAATCCGCCTGTGTCGCCGTTGGGGCCCGGCGAGAACGTCGGTACGCCCGCTGGTAACAGGTTGATCATATCGCCAACGCTGCCAATCGGATCTCCGCCGTCGATGAAGATCGGAATCGCACCCGACGTGACGTCGAAGATGTCGTTGCCTTGCTGGCCGTCAACCGTCAGGGCTTCAGCCGTGTAATCTAAGGTCTGGCCGCCGACCGTTACGGACGCGTCTGAGATGGTGAACGTCTCGCCGGTTTCATTACCGTAAACAATGATGGTATCCTCGCCGCCGGCGCCGTTCACCGTAAACGTCACGCCCAGGTTCGAGTAGTTCACCATGGGAGCGTTCCCGTTGGCCTGCAGTACGCCACTTGTCGCGTCGGCTGGCGTCACGTCAACCGTGTCGTCCCCACTGGTCCCATCGACTGTTAGCGGAGAGGCGCCTGCATCGACATTGAGTGTCTCGATGCCTGCGAAGGAGACGGGCCCGAAGTCAGTTTCCTGCACAGTAGAGTTATCAAGGTTGACCGTGACAGCACCAGCACCCGCGCCCGTGAAGTTCAGTACGTCGCTGCCGCTGTCGGGCTGACCACCGGCAAGGTCAACTCCTTGAAGAAACGGATGATCGCCGACGATGTTGAAGATGTCGTCACTGGCAAGCCCTTCCAAAATCAGCTCGCCAACACCTGGCGTGTCGATCGGAATCGTTTTGAAGAAGTTGGTACTGGTGCGGAGAATCTGTACTCGGCCGTTCGCATTGACATCGAATTGATCACCGGTTTCGGTTCCACGAACGTGCAAGTCCAGGTCGCGATCGCCGCTGTCACTGGCAACCGTAAGCTCGCCGCCAGCGCCCAGATTTTGATAGGCAAGCGGAATTCGCTGTTGGAATGGGCCGAATTTATCGCTTTGCACCGAGAGCGAACCGGCATCTTCCGAGGCTCCTGGGGTCAGGATGACCTCGTCGCTGGCGCTAGCGGTTACCGTCAAGGTATCGTTACCGCCGTTACCGTTGACGATCAAATGTTCCGCGGTATTGACCGTGATCATGACTGGACCAGCACCCGTGATCACCGCTCCATCTTCGGTCAGCGATGCGATGCTGATCGCATCGATGCCGGCAGTGCCGTTGACAACGACCGTATCGCTAGCCGTCGGATCGGCACCATTGACTGTAATCCCAGTCAAGCCAGCTGGCGCGGTTGGATTATTCAAGTTGATCTGGTCGCTACCTGCACCGGCATTGATGACGAGATTCGTTTTGTTGTTGAACTCGATCGTCTCGAAACCATCCACCGAAACCAGCCCGGTAGAGCCCACAAAGATTCCGCCACCTGCACCGGCGCTGTAGTTGATCGCGTTGTTTGCATTCGTTCCGTTGATCGGTCAGTGTCTCCGCCTGAACGTTGTCGTTGATCGGTTCGATATTGCTGTAGTTGACAACTTGTGTCGCCGCCCCCAGCGTCATGGTATTGGTTCCCGAGCTAGGGTCGGCGCCCATCACGTAGGATGCAGAGTCAACAATCGTGCCACCCCCGAGAACCAAATCATCAAAGGCGTCTCCGCCATCGTATTGGATGGTCGTTGGGATCAGACCGTTGCTGGAATCAATCGTCAGCGTGTCATCACCCCCGAACGCTTTGACCACGATCGAGTCAATGCTGGCCAGCGATGTACTGGACGAAGTACCCGTCAATATTGACGATGACTTCATCGCCCGCTGCGTTCAGGCTCAGGTTGATGGCATTGTTGCCGCTGTCACCGTTGACGATCAGATCAGCCGCCAGCAGCTGCCGATCTTCCAACGCTTCCACTCGGGGTGATCGGGCCATCAAGCGTGAAAGCCGTCGTCGCCGTGCTTCCCGATCTTTCGTCGCACGTCCGCGGTCTCGACGGTTTCGGTTGCCAAACATCATGGCATCTCTCCAGCTATGTCAGAGGTGAATCAATGTTGTGAATCGTCCCATCGGACGCCTTTGCCCCGATCGGTTGCCTGTTCAATTCTGCACTGTCAGGGCCGCTCAAAACCATTGCGGAGGGTGCGCAGCGAACCCATTACGATAGTTCTGGACGACCGGACAACCCAGTGAATTCCGGCCGGGCCCCGGAAAATGTGCAGGATTCCGTGTACTTGGTGTCCAATCTCGAGCGTTTAGAGCTAGATCTTTGGCCGATCTGGACGAGTCGCCAGCCGCGGCTGCGCAATTCGAAGGCTCATTGGGCCCTTAGATTCATTGGACGGCAGAATTGCCGGGACCGAAGGCGGTTGCGATCAAAGCGGGTTGCGCCAAGAGCGGTATCTAGACGCGTTGCAATTTCACGTGATGAGGCGCTGCGATTGCGCAGATGTGCCCGAAACGGCAACTACCGATCAGCCAAGCCAACGGCGATCAAGTCGCTGCCATCAGTCGGTCATTCGCCGAAAGGATCATCGCCGCTGGCGTCGCCAAATGGGTCGGCATCGTCTGCCGGCGGACTGGTGTCACCACCGCCAAATGGATCGGCATCGCCCGCCGGCGGACTGTTGTCACCACCGCCAAATGGATCCGCTGCGGTGTCATCGCCGCCTCCAAAGGGATCGCTACCTCCATCGGCTGGTGCGTCGCCAGTCGCGGCCGCAGGTTCATCCGCAAAGGGATCGTCCATCGCTCCTTCGAGCGCATCGTCCTTCGTTACATTCGCGTCGCCTTCGGCCAAGTCTCCGGCGAACGGGTCGTCGGCCGCGGGAGGCGGTGCCGGTGCGCCGGCCGCTTCAGCAGGTGCGCCGGCCGCAGGAGCCGCATCATCAGGTATTACGGTCGGTGGCGTAGGCGGTGTCGTTTGCGGATTGATGACCGTATTGCGAATTCCGCTCCCTTCGATTTCACCGATTCGTTGATTCGATCGTGCCGCCTGCGTTGCCATCGCTTGCAGTCGCGCCTGCTGGCGAATCTGTTCCAGCTTCAGTCGGCCTTGTCCTTGAAAGCGAGTCAACGACCGACCGACGAACGGATTGGTTTTGCCTTGTGCTTCCAGCTGTGCGCCTTGTTGCCAATCCGATTCGGCTTCGAAGGTGTTGCCCTGTGCATAAGCAACCATTCCTCGGAAGTAATACGCACGAGGATCTTTGCTGCCGTTGTTGATCGCCATCGACAGCAGCTCACGAGCTTCCTGATAATTGCAACTGTAATAAGCGTGGACTCCCTCGCCGTACAACTGGGCCAGAACTGCGTTTTGAGCCGATACAGACGGCAGGCTGGTCAGAGAAAGCGTGGCGACAGCAATCGCTGAAAGTAGCTTGGTTCGCATCGCGGGTGAATCCTGGCGCTGATTGGTTCGAAAGCGGTACACATCGATAATCTTCGGAAAGCAATGCGATCCGACTTTCCAGAATGTAGTTGTAAGGATCTCAATCAGCAAACGTTTTCTCCGGTTGTACGGGATATCGCGGAGGGAGAAGGTGATTTGGGTAGATTCGCACCACGGTCACTGAATCCAGCCGCCCCCGAGGACTCGGGTGCCGTCGTAGACGACCGCCGCCTGCCCGGGGGCAACAGCGAATTGGGGATCGTCAAAGGTGACGTCGAACTGGTCCGGCAGACTCGGTTCGATCGCGATGCGGGCCGGATGGGGGTTGCCGTTGTAGCGAATCTGCACAGAAACCTGCTCGGGTAGCTCCGCCGGATCGATCAACCAGTTTGCTTCGTCGGCCCTCAGTGTTGATTGGTCCAACGATTCCTTCGGACCGATCACAACCTTGCAGGTGGTTGGTTCAATGCGGACTACAAAGTATGGATCGCCCATCGCGACGCCCAAGCCTTTTCGCTGTCCAACAGTAAAAGCCTCATATCCTTGGTGCCGACCGACCACCGTTCCATCGACGGTCACGATCTGGCCATCGGTATGCGCGGACCGAACCGGCTCCTTCGCGCGGACAAAATCACTGTGGTGACCCTGCGTGACAAAACAGATTTCTTGGCTGTCTTTCTTACCGGCCACGCCCAAGTCCAGCGACTCCGCAATCTGACGAATTCTTGGTTTTTCGAAGTCGCCAACTGGCAACAACATTCGTGACAAACGATCGGGACGAATCCCAAACAAGGCATAGGATTGGTCTTTGCCACTGTCGCGTCCGCGGTGCAGTTGGCCTCCCAATTCGATCCGCGCGTAATGGCCGGTGGCAACGAATTCCGCGTCGACTCCATCGGCATAGTCGAATAGTCGCCCAAACTTGATCCAGTGATTGCATTTGACGCAGGGATTCGGCGTGCGACCGTTCAGATAGTCGTTGACGAAGTAGTTGACGATGCGGCGAAAATCCTGTTGCAGATCTAAAGCATAGAACGGGATATTCATCTTGGCGGCGACCCGCCGAGCATCGGCGGCGTCCGACGGCAGTGCAGCAGCCCTGTTTGTGGCCGGCCCGGCCCTGAGCCATCGAGCCGAGCACTGGCAGCGCTGTCTCAGCAGAATCCTCGACGTTGCAAACCTGGCTCGATTCTTCGCCATGCCGCATGAAGACGCCGATCAGTTCGTGGCCCGCTTCGCTCAGCAGGTGCGCAGCGACACTCGAGTCAACGCCGCCACTCATCGCTAGAACCACTCGAGCCATGTATAAATCAGTTATCAATTACCAGGAAACAGGAGCCGGGAGGAGTCGGACTCCATCCGTTACCTCCTTCCAACCACGCCCCAACATCATACCTTTCCGGAGTTTATGACAAGAATGGATGCCGAACTGGTTCAGCGTAGCAGCGAAATCCGAGAGCGACTGCAACAACTAGGAGACTCTCTTTGACTACCCCACCAAGGGTAAACGTATCAAAGCTATCGAATTGGAAATGGGTCAGCCAGGGTTCTGGGACGACAATGAGGCTGCGCAGCGAACGGTTAGTGAGCTGAAAGGCCTCAAATCAATTGTCGGGCCGATGGATGAATTATTTGGCGCCGCCGAGGATATGGGTGCGCTTTTCGAGATGGCTGACGAGGACGAGTCGATTGCCGCGGAGGTAGCCGACGAAGTCAGTCGCCTGGAGGGGATTCTGGAGGATCTGGAACTGAAAGCGCTGCTGAATGGCCCCAACGATTCCGCGAGCGCGATCCTTACCATCAATGCTCGCGACGGCGGCACGGACGCCAATGATTGGGCCGATATGATGCTGCGGATGTATTCCGCCTGGGCGGTAGCCAATGGCTTCAAGATCGAACTCCTGGATCGACTAGAAAACGAAGAAGCGGGGATCAATCATGCATCGATCGCTGTCCGTGGACCCATGGCCTATGGTTATCTAAAGGGTGAGGAGGGAATGCATCGGCTGGTTCGGATTAGTCCATTCAATAGCGAAGGTAAACGACAAACCAGTTTCGCCGCTGTCAGCGTTGCACCGGAGATCGACGATTCGATCGAAATCGAAATTGATGAAAAAGATGTCCGCATCGATACCTATCGCGCCGGTGGTGCCGGTGGTCAACATGTCAACAAGACCGATAGCGCGATCCGACTGACTCACGTACCAACCAATACTGTTGTTCAGTGTCAGAACGAAAGAAGTCAGCACCAGAACAAGGCGACCGCGTGGAAGATGTTGCGTGCCAAGATGGCTCGGATTGAAGAAGAACGCCGCGATGCCCAAGAAGCGTCTGAACGCGGTACCAAACCAATGACCGGTTTCGGTAGCCAAATCCGCAATTACTTTCTAAATCCCGACCAACGGGTCAAAGACTCGCGGACGGGGCACTACGTTGGCAACTTCAACGCCGTGATGGACGGCAGCGAACTCCAGGGATTCCTGGACGCCTTTTTAAGACTGAAGGCCGGCAAGATCGAGGCTTCCGAGTAGTGGGATTGCCAGAATTCGCACAATCAATGGTGATCAAAATGAATTCCGGCGATCCCGCCACGGCCACCGCGTGACCTAAGCCGCGTTGCGCTGTCCGACGGTTTCAGGCGCGATGCCAATGATCGATCCGCGCTCGCTGCGCAGTTGCCGAATCTTTGCGGTTTGTTCGTGAGCCTGGGTTTCCAATTCGCGAACGCGATCTTGCGTCTTTTCGTTAGCCGCCAAGCTGTCTTCTAGTTCGGCTCGTAACCGCTTCAGATGACCAAGCAAGTCTGTGACTTGGCTTTGCAGTTCCTTGTTTTCCGGTCTAAGTTTTTCGACATCCGCCAACTTCACCGTCAATGATTGGGTCGTTGTGACCTGTTGTTTATGTTTTTCGGCTACCGCATCAAGCTGTGTTTGCAGCTTCTTGACTTCATCCGTTCGAGATTCAATTTGTTTTCGCAACATCAACGAAGATTCGGCGAACTCCTCGGTTTTCGCGGATAGCAATTCGGAGACCTCGTTTGCCTTGGCCGCTTGGCTTGACAGTTGGCTTTCCAAACCGGCTGCCCGATTCTCAAGGTCTTTGTGGCTCTTTTCCAGTTGGTCCCGCTGATTCGAAACGAAGACAAGCTCCTGGGTTTTCGCGGATAGCAATTCGGAGACCTCGTTTGCCTTGGCCGCTTGGCTTGACAGTTGGCTTTTCAAATCAGCTGTCCGATTCTCAAGGTCGTTGTGGCTCTTTTCCAGTTGGTCCCGCTGATTCGAAACGATGACAAACTCCTTCGAAATCTCTTCGGCCTGTTCGCGAATCGATTCCAGTTCACCGACTTCCGATTGCAGGCGAATCAATTCAGCTTTCTGATCGTCAACGGTGGTCGTGATCTGCAGGTTCGATTCCCGCAGCACTGCGAGTTCGGCCTGATCTCGTTCCATCTGTTGGCGGGCTTGAACCAATTGGTCCCGTAGCGTCTGGTGTTCACTGGAGCGTTGCTCGATCGTTTCAAGATGCGCCTTTGATTCCGCCTGAGATTCGTCAACCTGTTTCTGAACACTGACTAGTTGTTCTTTGCACTGAATCAATTCGGATTCCCGAATCTGTAGTAACTCTCGTTGTTCGGCCAGCGAGCTGGCAGCCAATTCAAGGTCCTTGGCTAGATCTTCATTCTGGGTTGCCGCTGATTTGGCTACCGACAGTTCGGTGTTGGCGACAGCGAGCTGCTCGGCAAGTTCGACTCGGTGGACGTTCGCTGCTTCGCATTCTGCTCTCAGTGAGTCGAGGTCTTCGCATCGCCCTACCAGGTCTTGCTGAGTCTGTGACAGCAATTCAATATTCTGGTTATATGATTCTTTCAGTTGTTCGATCTGCTGTTCAAGTTCCGCGATGGTCTGTTCTTGGACATGTACCGCCGCGGTTTCAGCCAGCTGCGCTTCGAGCGCCTGGTTTAGTTGGACAACTTGGGATTCCAAATCGACCTTTGACTGATTGAGAGAGCTGATTGTTTCCGCGTTTTGTTCCAGTTGCGACTCAAGTTGTTGGTGACTTGATTGCAACTGCGCAACCGAATCGGAGTGGGTTAGCACTTGTTCTTCCGACTCGGATTTCGTTCGCAAGACTTCTTGCAGTTGCCCTATGACGGTCTCAGATCTAGACTGCTCCGCCGTCAACGCTGCGGTCAGTTCTTGTTTTTCGCCGCGTAAACGCTCAGCTTCCTTGCTGACATTGCGGTACTCTTCCTCGATATCGCTCTTTTGCTTTAGCAAAGCAGCCTGCTGCTCGCGAATTTGTTCTAGATCGGAGTTCTGGACTTCCGCGTCTCTTTGTAGCGTTGCAAATTCCTGTTTGCGTTTGCGGACCGAGCCACGAGCCTTGGCATAGCGGTTCTCAAGTCCATTTAGCTTTTCGTCGTCGGACGATCGATCGTGGTACCACAGCAGGTGACCAATCAGGATACCTGCCAAAACAAATAGGATCGTTGATTGAAGGGAGACACCAAATAGATCGATCATCGGTAAATTCTCGTCAAGCACTTCTTGCCATCCGGTGCGCAGCGACCGGTTTTGATGAACGCCCTGTAGCAAAAATCCGCGAACCAAGTCGAGGAGAGTTTCTTGTCGCGAGGAACGAGGTGTCACCACTCCGTCATCGTCGGTTTTGGGGCAAGCCTGCCGACTTCCGCGTGAAACTCAAGCTTGCTTTTCGATACGGACAACAACCCCTTTGAAAGCTGGGGTTTTGCTATCGGGATCGGCGTGACGGGCAACCAGTTCGTTTGCTTCCGGGTAGTACATCAACGCGTTCCCAGGTCGGATTTGCGAATAACCGCGCGCCAAGATGTCTGTCAACTCGCCCGTCTCGCTCCGCACCGTTACCTGTTCGTCGTGTTCCAATTCTAGATGCTCGAGGTCATCTGGGTGAATCAAAATCACATCACGCCGATCCTGATTCCGATAAAGATCTTGTTCTTCGTAAACGACGGTGTTGAATTGCCCCTCACTGCGGACCGTCATCAATCGCAGCTCGCCGTCGCCAGTTCCTTTCAACGCCGGCAACGCGTGAACGTGCAGGACGGCGCGTCCATCATAGGTACGAAACTCTGGTGCGTGCAAAGTGCGGCCACCGATTTGAAACTCCTGCTTCGATTGATCGATGTCCGCGATTTTCTCGTAGCCTGGAACGACCTCACTTATCCAATGACGAATCGTCTTGGTCCGACCCATTTCGTTCCAGTCGATGCCCTCTGCATCGGGGACAAGCTTGGCTGCGATCTGGGCAATCACTTCCACCTCGCTTCTGGGACCCGGCAACCGTCGTGGCCCACCGTCACTTAGTCGGACGTAATTGAACATTGATTCTTGAGTGGTCGGTTCGGGTTCTTCGTCCCGCGCCAGCACTGGCAGAATGATCGTTTCGTCGGCCAAGCCATGAACGTGACCGGTATTCATGGTGGTGCTGAGCATCACACTCATTTTCAGTCGCGACAGTGCTTCAGCGGCAAATTTTGAATCGGGATTGGAGCCGTACAGGTTTCCACCGAGACAGAAGCCGACAGCTGCTTCGTATTTGTTTGCCGCTTCAATGCAGGCCAATGTGTCCCAGCCCGCCGTCTTTGGCAGCCTGACACCAAACTCTCGTTCTAGCGATTCGAATATTTGGTTCTTCAGCTTCGGAGTTACGCCGACACTACCGATCCCCTGTACGTTGCTGTGGCCTCGGATCGGCATCAATCCGCAGCCGGGTCGCCCAACCATACCCCGTGCCAGCGCCAGATTGGCGATCGCTTGAACGTTCTGAACGCCATGTGCATGATGCGTGATTCCCATCGTCCAAGCGAAAACAGATTTCTTGCTGTGGGCGTAAACATCAGCGATTGATTCAATTTCACTACGAGGTATGCCTGACTTCGTTTCAATTTCTTCCCAGGCGACAGTGTCAACGGCACGAAACCATTGGTCAGTGTTGCGACAGTGCGAACTGACAAAGTCTTCGTCAATCGCATCCAGATTGACGATCGCTTTGGCAATCCCCCACAACAAAGCCAGATCACCCCCAATGTGTGGTTGGCAATAGTGACTGGCGATCTTGGTTCCCTTGAGCAGCGAGATCAGGTTGCTAGGGACGCGAAATTTGACCAACCCTGTTTCGCGCACAGGGTTGATCACGATCACCTTGCCACCACGACGACGGACTTGCATCAAGCTGGTCATCAGACGCGGATGGTTGCTGGCGGGATTGCCGCCGATTAGAAAAACGCAGTCGGCGTTTTCCAGATCATCCAACACGATCGTCGCGGTCCCGCTACCGATGCTGGTTTGCAAGCCGACGCCGCTGGCTTGGTGGCAGTAGTAGCTGCAGTTGTTAACATTGTTCGTGCCGTAGACTCTGGCCAACAATTGCAACAAGAACCCTGCTTCATTGCTGCTTCGTCCGCTGAAGTACCAAAAGGTCTCATTGGGATCGGTTGCCCGCAGCCGCTCGGTGATTGCATCCATGGCCTGTTGCCACGTGATGGTTTCAAAGTGGGTCGCGTCTCGACGGTAGCGAACGGGTTGGATCAATCGGCCCAGGTGTTCCAGTTCGCGAGGCGAGAGCTGTTGCAAATCGGCGACGGAATGCTGATTCCAAAAGGTGGGCTCGATCGCGCCTTGCATGTCGGCGACCATCGCCTGCAAACTCTTTTTGCAAACCTCTGGAAAAGCACCGGCTTCATTGACCATGCCACCCTTTTGGCCGCCCATCCCAAGCGCGCAGGTTTTGCAGGCGTTGCGAGACCGCATGGCCTTGTACAGTTTCCACAGCCCGCCCGCTTCTCGGCCCTTTTTCCAGGTGTAATGAATCGCGCGAAAACCGCCGCCGCTGCTAACCTTCACGATTAGCTCAATTCACGACCTTGGGCGTGCCGTGCAAGCGTTTCTTGATATTTACGTTTGCCTTCTTCGACGGTTTTGCGAATCGCACGCGTGCTCTCTTCTGATTCCTTTCGCAGGTCAGCGATCATTTCCAGCGACTCAATTTGGAAGCCGCTGATTGCATCAACCAGTTTTTGCACGCTTTCAGGATCGATCGTGCTGCCGTATCCAGCCTTCAAGGCAGCTCGTTCAAGCTCGCGCCCCAAGTCGGCGATGTCTTCCAATCCCTTGTTCACGCCATCTTTCATCGCTTCAGTCGCCTGTGTCACCTCGTGCAACCCATGTTGGCTGGTGTAAACGGTGCCCAGGATCGTGAAGACATGTTCGTTGGTCGTAAAGAATGTCACCGCTCGACGATAGACTCGTTCCTTGACGTCATGAGTTTGCTTAAGCTTGGTGATCAAGGTCTCGCCGACGTCGTAACCGATTTCCAGATTTTCGGCGATGTCTTTTAGCAGTTGATAAGTTTCGTCTTCCTTTTCGAAACGATAACGGGCTTCATCGCGTTGCAACTCCAACTGGCTCTTGCCCCCTTCATCGGTCCCTGTGTAGTTGTCCAGCGCATCTTGCGATGTGGCCAACGCATCCTTTGACTCTTGCAGGATTGGCGCATGGGTATCGAGAAGTTCGCGGGCCAGCACCTCGGCCTCTTTTAGCGCGAAGCGAAAGTCAATGTATCCATCCATGATCGCTTCTTCGCTCTTCAATGCATGCTTGGTGTCTTTTGCGACCTCGCTGTAGGTTTCGACGATCTCCTCAAACCGGTCGCTGGGCGTGCCGCGGCGTATTTTCATCCACCAGTTCGAAACCTTCTCGGTTCCGCTGATCCTGCCGTCGTCCAACTGACCGATCAGACGTTTGCTGTCATCGCGGATCGAGTCGAACATTTGAGCGATGTCCATGTACCGGTTGCCAATTTGGACGCTTTCCACATTCTCTCGGACCAGGGCGTTGAAGGCACTCATGTGTTGAATCACATCGGCGATCGCCAGGACCTTGGCCTCATCCAAATGGCGGACTCCCTCCAGCAATGAGATCAGCTCTTGCGGTGCGGTGTTGGTGCTATCGACCCCAAATTTCTTAAGTACGTCTACCGCGCGATCCAAATATTCACGCATCGACTCCGCGTTACGTCCCGCAGGCACAGATTTAGAGGATGTCTGGGAAGTCGTTTTCGGTGCAGACGCTTGCGCTTGCTTTGCCATGATCGGTTCATCTCCGCGAATTCGGCCGCTGATTTGTGGTTTGTCGCAATGCTTTAAGGTAGCGCTTCGGTTCCTCGGACGCAATCATGCTTAGTGCCGTGTCAGTTCCGCCGCTTGCCGGTGGGGTTGGGCGAACTGCCGGGTGTGGGTCTTTCCTTTGCGTTTTGATCACTTGAATTTCCCGATCCCATTGGGGCCTAACTTTGTGCTCGCGCGACGGCGTCCGGTCGTTTCCGAAGCGACCGAATTCGGCTCGGCATCTCCGCCCCTTGTTTTGTCGTGCCACTACGATTACCACAAGAATTGAATAAGATATTGGCGTTTTGCCAACGTTCCCCGATACAGACGAATGTTATCCATGTCCAAAGGACAAGCTGCTCAGGCACAAGCGCCACCGAGCAAAGCTAGCCGAGATCTGAACCTTCCAGGTCAAAATTTGACGCTGGAAGAAACTCTTCGGGTGATGGACGTTGCTCGCGAAATGCGTGATCGACGTGAATCTGCCGAGGAAATGTTTCGTCGTGATGACTTGCGTAGCCAGTTGCGCGAGAAAATCATGCGGACCGCACGATTGGCTGGAGACAACGTGTCCGAAGCAGAGGTGGAAGCGGCGATCCGCCAGTATTTTGAAACCGTCCACACCTATGAAGACCCCCCGGCCGGGTTCAGGAATCTGGTCGCGCATTGTTGGGTTTGGCGTGATCGAATCATGCTCGGTGCCGCCGCGCTCGCAGCGGTTGCCGGCAGTTTTTGGTTCCTATTTAGTTGAAAGTCTTCAAGAGCGACATCCATGCCGATTTCTGGTCCCGTTGTTCATCAACAATTGATGGAAGCCTACGCAAGCCTGCAGTCCAAGATGGAGCAGGCCCGTGGGCAGATGAGTCGAGTTGGCGAGGACCACAGCGACCTGGATGAAGATCGCAGTGAATCACTCGTTCAACTGGCAGAACACTACCTGCCTGAATTGACTCCGGAAACGGTCCGGGAAACCTGGCGTGATTTTCGACCGTCCATCGCTCAGGTCTTGGCACGCAAACAAGGGCACACAGAACGGGTCAGTGACAAGCTAAGAGAGAAGATCTTGCTACGTCGGCAACTGGACGGTGCCCTGGTCGACCGCAATCAACAACTTGATGAAGCCATCGATGCTCAACAGGCGCTTGCTGCGCAGGTGGAACAGCAGTTGCGGCAGGATCCACAGTTTGTCGGACTCTCTGACCGGGCTGCTGTCGCCGAGGCCGCCCTGGAACGCGCTGAAGCGAATTTGGAGGAGATTGAGAACGACGCGGAAAAGAAGCTGCCGGCCTACCGGGAAAGTTCTCTATTCGAGTACCTGCGCGAACGCGGATTCGGCACGGACGAATATAAAAAACGAGGTTTTACTCGCCGTATGGATCGCATGCTGGCCAAGTACATTGATTTCAACAAAGCCAAGCAAAATTACGAGTTTCTAATCAATACGCCACAGCAAATGCGGCAAATCATCGAACAGGATCGAACGGCGCTCAACACGGTGATGGATGAACTGGAAAGGCAGCGCGATCGGGTCGCCGAAAAGCTTGGTCTACCCGATAAGATTTCGATCGTCGAACAATTGGAACAACAACGCAGCGAGCAGCTAACCGCGTTGGATCGATTGTTACAGGAAACCGAGACGATTCAAAACGAGTTGAACGAGTTGGATGATTCACGCGGTCAATATTATCGTGAGGCAATTCAGCTGTTTCGGCAGATGTTGGAACGTAGCGGCTCACGAGAACTGAAACGGCGGCAGAATCGACCGAAGAGTTGAGAGATGATCAGATTGTTGATCGGCTGATGGGCGTCGAATCGGAGATCACGGAACTGGAAGACACCGCCAAAGATCGGCGCCGTGAGCTAAAAAAACAGCAAGCAACGTTAGAAAACCTTGGGCGTTTGATTCAGCGTTTTCGCGCCGCCAAATTTGATTCTTCCCGTTCACAGTTTGTCGGTTCGTTGGACATCTTGACTGATTTAGATCTGGCAATCGAGCACAACGACATCGATTCGATGTGGGATCAGATTCGCCAAGCACAACGTTGGGGGCCGACCGCAATGGAAAAGGTGACCAAAATTGCGACCCATCCGATGACTCAGATTCTGATCAATGCGATGGCCCAGGCAGCGGGAGCTGCTTTGGAACAGCATGCCCGGCGGGCGGGACAACGTCGCGGACGACCGGGACCCCAATGGGGAGATTCATGGAGCGGAACCTGGGGCGGTGACAGCAGCGGTTGGTATCGTCGCCGCTAATTCGTGTTTGGATCCACGCGAACCGTAAAGTATTCGTGATGTGCCCACTGCGGATCGATATTCAGTCGCCAACATGTTTGCATTCGCGGAAAAGCCAGTTGTGGCATCGCAGCGCTTTCACCGAGCGGGATCAAAGCCGAGGCAACGTCTGGGATGGTTGCAAATCGCGTAACCAGTGACTCCAGGTGAATCTCTCGAATCAGTCCACCAATCGCGACAAAGTCACGCAGTTCGGCCGACGAAATTGCATCGGCAGCTGCCAGCGATAGCGGGCCATGCGTGTCACTGACAACCAGAGAGGTCCGGAGATCGGCGAGTTGAGCTTCGGACGGTTCGGGAACGGACGAGCTTACATAGCATTGAACCTGGATTGGGGTCACGATTGTTCGGCTGGTCGGTGTCAGACGAATCGCACTTTCGGCAGTGACCGGAGCATTCACCAGGCTTGCGGCTGCCTGCTGAACCATCGAATCGGCGGTCGAGCGAAAGGTAGTCGGTGCGGCCGTTTCAAATCCACTGCGCAGGCTACGAAGAGACGAAACACCGCCGGAGCTAACCACCGGATCCTTGGACCCCATCATACTGTGAGTCGAGCGGAAGTCATCCGATAGACGTTCCGCCTGTTGCGCCGCGAACGCTCGTCGCCAGGACAGCGGCTCCTGAGTTGCGCGTCGGTAAGCGGAAAGTCTTGCCGGAAGATTGGGGTCTTTGGCTGCAAGTTGGTTGAGAGCCGGCCGACACTTCTGGATTAGATCGGTGCTTTCACTCGATCGACGATCTGCATAAGTGACCTGCTTCAACAGGTTGCTGTAAAGTCTTGGGATATCGCTTTGGTTCGGCGACTCTGCGGCCGCTTCGATCAGCGATACCAGCGCGTTGGTCGCGTCCGACTCCAGTTTTTCCGGGGTTGGTTGAATGTTTACTGTTGCTTGGTTGGTAAATGCCCACTGCAACGCGGCTGCTCGACATAGGCCCAAGGACGCTTTTGCCCACAGGTCGACAACGTGCCCCAACGACTCCGCTGCGTCACCTTCGACTCCTTCGGACAAAGTTGCCTTTCCCGTCGCTGCGATCTCCGCTCGGATGCGATTTGCCGCCGCAGCAAATTCTGTGGCGCCACGAATTTGTTTCGCGATCTCGGCAGCACCCATTGCAAGATACTCTTGCCGTCGTGTTTCGTTCAGGCGATTGACGCCCCGTTTCAGCACGATCGTGAAAGGCTGCCAGTAGGGCTTTTGTTCATTCGAAGTCAGATAGACACATCGTTCCAACAATGGCATTCCCTTGGCGTACATGAGTTTTTCAAAGGAATCCAGCTTTCCGTCAGCAACCGCCTTATCGGCTTGTCGAAGAAATCGGTCAACAGCCGGTTTTTGTCGTTTCAGTTGCTGCAGGATTTTTTTGACCACTTGCGCTCCCTTCGGTGTCTTGCGATACAGCTCAATTAGCACTCGTGATTCAGTTTGAATCAGTCCGAACTTTTTTTGCAAGTCGCCACCCGCCGGTTCCCCCATCAAAGTCAAATGAGTCGCCTGCTGTCCTGCCCGCCAGGACTCGGCATAGATCTTGGCGAGCTGAGTCGCCGGAATGCTGGCTGGATTCGACTTGCGTTTTTCGCCTAGTAGCAGTGTTTTCTCTTGTTGCTGGTAAAGCTCGTAAAGCCGAGCGACTTCCGCTTTTGCGCCTTCAATCGTGCCATGGACGGCTAGTGGCTGGTAAGGCTTTGTGCCGGTAGGGTTCGCCACAGCGTGATTGCCAAGAATTAGCACCGCGCCGATCGAGACAATCCAAGCACTGAGCAGTTTTAGACTTAACATCATGGACCCCAATCAAGTGCGACGGCTGTGATCTGGCCGCCATCAAGCCGCAACGTCTGATCATCAGATGTGACGAGTTCTGTCGCCTGCAGTGTGGCGGAAATAGTGTGGTCTGCTTCGCTGCACGAATCAAAAACAAGGGTGACTGATTCGCCAGGTTTGCTGATCGCAATCGCGGACGACGCAGACTGCCGAAAGTACGCGTCGCAATCGATCGACTGCCCGGCTAAGGAGCGGCTGTTCGCAACGGTGGTAGTGCCACTGAGCAATACGGCCGGGTACTGTCGTTTGCCCGTGGTGGTGTCATAGTTGGCGATCTGAACAACATTGGGTCGGCCGTCGCCAATGACGATCACCTCAATTTCGGCCCGACCAATTTCGACTGGCGGCGTAAACTGTAGTCGGAGGCTGCCCGTCGCGGGTAGCTTTTCTTCGACTTTGGCAATCGCAGATTCGGTTACCGATTGTGTCTTCGCCTTGGCATCATCAATTGCTTTGCTGATCTCAGCTTTGGAACAGCCGATTGACATCACTAGCAAGCCCAGCCACCAAGCTGCCGCAGACTCGCGCGTTCGTGCATGTGACCATCGATACATCACAAAGTTCTTCAATTGGCGAAAGTCTGTCGGATTCAAGCAGGACGGCATTCGCAACGCCGATTGAACCGAAGGCGTTGCCAATCGCCCCCGTATACGATCGTCGTCGGTCTAGTGACCATCGTCAATCGAAATCTGGCCAGCAAAATCTTCGGCCACAGTCGAACTGGGATCCGAGGCCCACCATGTCAGTACGAACAAGAGCGTCATCGACACGAAAAACAGGGCGATTGCCGGTTCGAAATTCCCAGCATGATCCCGCGAAAATCCCATCAACAAGGGACCGCAGCCGCTACCGGCGACGGTGCAGCACCAAGCGGAACCGCGGATGCTTCCAAGGTGTTCGCGACCATAGTAGCGGACCCACAATACGGCACTTACGGAGATCAGAAGTCCCTGACCAGCCCCGTAGATGATTGCGAATCCATGATGAACGTAGATCGTTCGACCAAATCCGATCAGCGCCAATCCGATGCATAGCAAGAGCGTTCCGAAACCAAGCAATCGGTTCAATGGCAAAAAGTCGGCCAACACACCTCCTGCAAACTGCATCGCCAACATGCTTAGCGCAAACGTCTTGAATAGATCAGCCGGAACGTGTGTCGCAAAACCACGTTCTTCGCAAAGTGTGAACAGATAGAATACGATTCCTGTTCCGGACATCGCCCAAACCGTATTGGTGGCTAGGACAATGTAATAGGCTCGCGTTCGCAATGCTTCGGACATCGTCAAACTGTGTTCCCGATCTGCTGGATGCTTGCCAACGCCAACCCACTCGTTAAGTTCGATGCCATCCAGAGTCTGTCCAATATCTTCAGGACGATTTCTGAACAGAATGATGACCAAAGGCAACATGACGATCATCAGTAGCCAGGCCATTGACTGATAGGTTGCTCGCCAACCATGTTGGTGGATCGATTCGTTGATCCATTCAGGAATCAGGGCGAAACCAAACGCGGTTCCGATACTCATCGCTGCGGTCACGCGACCAACCCGGCTACGAAACCACATCGCGACGGCATTGGTGCTCAATAGCGTCAAGGAACCCTGGCCAAGAAACCGCAACAGAAAGAAGGCCACCAGCAGCGAAGCGAAACCAGAAATTTGAGAAGCGAAATAGCAGCTACCGGCAAGCGCGACAACTGCCAGCAGTGTGATGCGTTTGAAACCAAAGCGATCTGACAGTCGTCCAATCACCATCAATGGTGCTGCAGCCAGTAGCGTTCCCAGCATATAGGCAACTGAAATCTGACTGTCTGACAGAGAAAGCGACTCGCGCAGCGACGGAATGAAAGCGCTAACGCCAAACGTCTGCCCCGGACTGGTCGCGATCTGAATCAACATCGCCACGACGGCCATCACATAGCCATAGAAGAACGGCAGTCGAGCCGCCATCCGATCCGAGAGCAAATTCATGTGGCCAATTCACCCTGCATCCGTGCCGACTTTGGCAAATGGTTCTTGCCAATGGCGCCATCGGCTTTGATCCATCCTAAGGGCCGATCACCCCAATGGACGACGTACCAACCTTTACCCTGACATTCGACGGCTTCACCACGCATGAATTTGTTTGCCTGTTGACTGTCAATTTGGATCGTCTGAATCGGTCTGGCTCGTTCCGTTTGGCGAAGCGCCGCGGCATGAGACGGCTTCCAAGTTTGGCCCACTCGATGGGCTAGTTCTGGTCCGGCGACGGCCAGAGCATCGACCCAGCTAGGAGCATCGCTCGGCCAGCCGTAGATGATCGAATCGCAGGGATGGACCCGCAAACCTTGCAGCCCAGTTTCGAACCAGGTGTCGAGTACATCGGGGAGACTCGATTCAGATTGACTCTTCCGATGCTTGCCATCAATTGATGCGCCGCCGACAATCCGCATCGACGCCGCAAACGCGCCGGCACAGCCGTGTTGGTGGGGCCACAACCGATAACAACCTTTGGTGGATTCGTAGTTGACCAATGCATCGTTCGACTCGGGGGAGGCGATAGTCGATTCAATAAGGCGCGAAACCTGTGCCTCGTTTTCGGCTTCGGCAAAGGTACAAGTGCTGTAGACCAGTCGTCCGCCATCGCGAACCAGCCTGGTCGCAGCATCCAGAATTCGATTTTGTCGAATTGCGCTATGACCGATCTGCTTGGCGGAAAGCGATGCGGTCTTTTGCTTACCGCGTCCCAGCATCGCTTGTCCACTACAGGGCGCGTTGACCAGGACCAAGTCAAATTGACCGCCCAACCGATCGGCCAGCGACTCAGGGTCAAGATTCGACACAGCGTAGCGATCCGATCCTGTACGGGCTAAGTTCAGTTGCAACGGACCGATTCGCGAGCCGATCACCTCGTTGGCCAAAACGAAACCAGAATCTCCGATCGCCTCTACCAGCGCCGTCGCCTTTCCGCCTGGAGCAGCGCACAGATCGCAGATCAGTTTTCCATGCAGCGCCGTTGTTTCTGCACCACTGACCGCCAGCGCCAACATGGATCCGGCATCCTGGATGTAGTAGTCGCCCGCCGCATAAGCCAGAAAGCGCGAAAGCCTTGGAACTTCGTCTAGCGGGCGACGCCCCAATTCGTACCAAGGGATCGGTTGAGTTGACAGCGGTAGATTCTCGACCAGTACGTCGCGTCGATGCCGCAGCGCGGTGGGGTGTCGCTGATTCAACGCCACAATGAAGTCGTCAATCGATCCAGGCAGGTCCACATTGCCAAGCAACGAGCGAACCAGATCAGCAGGAGTGCCAGCAGATCGAGACTTGCTCATGCTCGCCGGCGATACCAACGCAAACCAGCCATAGCTGTCGAAAGTACTCCGGCCAAAATTAGCGGCGATGTGAATGTAAACATGATGAAGGTGATCTGAGCAGAGCGGCCGATATCTTCAGCGGTTCCAGCCGATTTGGTACCGATCAAGGCGTTGAGTTCGCTTTGAACGGCTGGCACCTGCGAAGCATAGAACAGGCCTGCGGAGATAACGGCGAAGATCACCATCATCATCAACATGAAGCTTAGGCTCATTTGCGGCGGTCGGCGATGCCGTTCTTGTGGCGTGTTCATGAAGGGATCATATCATCGGTGCGATCGGCGCGAAGTCTATCCCGCAAGCCGAATCTGGCGTTGTTGTTCGTACAACACAATGCCGACCGTGGTGGCAAGGTTCAGACTGCGGACCTGGTCGGAGATTGGTAGCCGCAGCGATCTGGGGTCGTTCGGGTCAAAGATTGAATCGGGCAATCCCGATGTCTCGCGGCCAAACACGAACGTGTCGCCCGGTCTAAATTCCGCTTCCCAAACCGTCCGTTTGGCGAACTTGGATAGAAAGAAGATTCGCGGTGGATTCAATTGCTCTAGTAAGTCGTCCCAGTTGGCTGCGTCACCAAGATCCAAGTGTTTCCAATAATCAAGTCCGGCACGTCGAACGCGAGTGTCGTCGATCTGAAATCCAGCAGGTCGGACGATCCATAGTTTTGCGCCGACAGCAACACAGGTTCGTCCGATGTTGCCCGTGTTTTGCGGGATTTCCGGCTGATAGAGAACCACGTGAGCGGACGGCTGCGGGGCTGGTTGAATCGAATCGCCGTTGGTCAGAATGGTATCATTGCGTGTGTCGGATGGTCGTGACAAACTGTTCGCCTCGTTGCCGCCTGTTCGGTTATTGCTTTCGTTTCGATTCATGTTTTGTCTTTGATTCATGCCGATTCAAGTCACTTGTCCCAGCTGTTTGAAGCGGTTTCAAGTTAGCGACAAGTTCGCTGGCAAATCGGGGCCCTGCCCGAACTGCAAGAAGACGATCAGAGTTCCCGAGAAAACCGAAGAAGTCGTCATTCATGCGCCGGAGGATGATGCACCTAAGGATCGCACCGGACGCAGCGTACTGAAACCCCTGGAACGCGAAGAAACCGACGTTACCCGACGCGGGATGTTGATAACTGCCGGGGCGATCTTGGGGGCGATCGCTGTGGCGGTCGGATTACGGCTGACCGCTGCGGAAGGCAGTGAACCGCAGATCTGGGCCAGAATTGTAGGTGCAATATTGGTGGCTCCGCCATTGGTTTGGGCCGGATACACGTTCGTTCGCGATTCGGAATTGGCTCCGTATGTGGGTTCCGAATTGCGCAATCGGGTTTTGATTCTGTCGGTGATTTTTGTCGCGTTGTGGTTGCTTTACGCATTTCTTCCCAGCTATTTATTGGATTTGAATTCCGCCGCGGAAATGTCATTCATTTGGTTTGGGATCGTCTTTTGCATCATGCTGGCTGCGGGTGCCTTTGCATCGATGGCAACCTTTGAGTTGGAATTCACCAGTGGTTTGGCGCATGTCGGTTTGTATTTGATCGCCACACTCCTGTTGGGTCTGCTAAGTGGAATCGGTTTCGCTGGTAAACCAATCGAAGACCGTCGCCGTCGCCCCCGGCCGGAGGCTGTCGTATCGCAAGACAACATGGTTGTTGCATCCATTCCGGCGCGATCCCCACGGCATACCGATGCTGCCTGAAGTCAACTCGCTCCACCGAATCGGGTCGTCGGTTCGGATTCCCCCTTCGGACAATGTTCCAATCTCGGACCGTGTCCAGCGAGTGATTGATACCGAGCCAATGCGCCGTCTGGCTTCGATTAGCCAACTGGGCATGGTCGCTCTGGTCTATCCCGGTGCGACTCATACGCGCTTCGAGCATTCGTTGGGTGTCTATCACAACGCACTGTGCTTGCTGGCTCGATTCGCAGACGATCCGCACTTCGTCGGGCTCGTTGATCAATCGATGGCCGATGCATTCGTCTTCTCGGCACTCGTTCATGACATTGGACATTGGCCGTTTTGTCACCCCATCGAAGACATGGCGCTCGATCAGCTAGACGAGCACGAATCAAGAATCCAACAATGCATTCAGCAGAGCGAGTTGCAAGATTGCATTGGATCAGATTGGCACTGCGATCTGGAGGATGTCTTGATGATGCTGCAGCCGAATTCATTCCGGGACCAGGCCAGTCAATCACACCGATTGCTGGCCAGCTGTATCAGCGGGCCGATCGACATTGACAAGCTGGACTATCTGCAGCGGGACAGTTTGCACAGCGGCGTCCCCTACGGCCGCAACTTTGACGCCGGCCGGTTGATCAATTCGATGTGCATCAATCCCGAGACCGCTCGATTGGCGGTCGGCGAGAAAGGCCGAACGGCGGCGGAGATGATGGTGTTTGCCAGGTACGTGATGTTTAGCGAAGTTTATTGGCATCATGCCGTTCGTTCGGCGACCGCGATGTTGCAACGAGCGGTCTTTCAGTTGCGTGATGTGTTTGATTTGAATTCGTCCCTGGGGATGGTCGATGGACAGTGGATCGACGCACTCGGTCGATCTGCCGTCGGCAGCCCAGCGGAAACATTGGTTGATGGCTTGTTTGGACCGCTACGCAGACTTTACAAACGCATTGCCGAATTCAACGTCACCGATGGCATCGAAGTGCATCGATGTTTGGCCCGACGCCCCTATTGGTGGCTGGTTGCCTGTTCGGAACAGCTGGCCAGCCAGCTTGCGAATCGTTTTCACTTCGATATTGAACCGACGGAGATCTTGATTGATGCACCACCCTCCAAACTGGAAGTTGACATCAATGTTGACGTTGTCGGTCGCGATGGTGTGATTCGCAGCTTGGGAGAAGTTTCCCCGGTAGCCTCAGCGCTCGCTGAACAACAATTCGATAGTCAAGTAAAACGGGTACGTGTGTTTGCCCGCCAGAGTCTGAACGATCGGATCCGCGGCCAGTTAACCATTGACGATTGGACTGATGAATTGCTGCGAGCGGCGGAGTCTATTGATCAGGATATGGTTTGATGGCTCACTGCAACCGGCCTCCGCTGCAACATTCAAACAATAACCGGCCGCTGTTCTGGGTCTTTGGAATCGCCGCCGGCGGATGTTTGTTGTTTACGGTGCTGATGGTGTCCGTCCGAACAACATTATTCGCGATCGAAGGTTCAGAGGGTAACGCAAGCTGCTTGGTCAACATCCAAAGCAGCGATTGCAATGACCAAGTCAGCGATCACATCGTTAACGGAGCCGACCACTTCAGCGTGTTGGCTCCCGTCACGCGGCTGTTGGCGAAAAAAGTTGTCAACGACGACGGAGCGACCTGCGATATTCGCATCACCGACGGTGAACTTCAGTCGCTGTTTTGATGATCCCAGCTAAGCCAATATTTCTTGGACGACGCGTGCGGGCTCAACACCGGTTAGCCTCATGTCCAGGCCCTGAAACTTATAGCTGAACCGGTGATGATCGATGCCCAGCATGTGCAACATGGTGGCATGCAAGTCACGCACGTGGACTCGATTTTCCGTCGCATAGTATCCCAGGTCATCCGTTGCGCCGTGGCTGTACCCACCTTTGATTCCACCACCGGCCATCCACATGGTAAATCCTTTGATGTGGTGGTCCCGGCCAGCACCGCCCTTGCCTTGAAACATCGGTGTCCGTCCGAATTCGCCACCCCAAATGATCAACGTATCATTCAACATGCCGCGTTGTTTCAGATCCGTTAGCAGTGCCCAGGTCGGCCTATCGGTCAAGTCACTACAGACCTTCATGTACTTTTTTAATCCGCCGTGATGATCCCAGCCACGGTGATAAAGGTGAATGAATCGCACGCCTCGTTCGGCTAGTCGACGCGCCAGCAAGCAGTTGGATGCATAGGAACCGTCACCTGGATTGGCGCCATACATATCCAAAATGTGTTGTGGTTCATCGCTGCAATCGGCCAACTCTGGTACCGAAGTCTGCATTCGAAAGGCCATTTCATAGGTTGCCAGTCGAGTTGCAATTTCCGGATCACCCGTGGCCCTTAGTCGCTGTTGATTCAAATCGGCAACCGTATCGATCAATCTTCGTTGTTGAACAGCAGAGACACCTGGCGGTGGATCGACATAGTTAACGGGTTGGCCGGTGCTGCTGAATTCGACGCCTTGGTATCGGCTGGGCAGAAATCCGGAAGCCCATTGCCGCGAGGCGATCGGTTGTGGATTGCGGCCTCCAACGCTGGTCATCACGACGAATCCAGGCAGGTTCTGCGCTCTCGCTGCCCAGGCCATAGGTGACCCAAGAGCCCATCGATGGTCGACCACTGATTGCCGTCCCAGTGTTCATAAACGTATGAGCCGGATCGTGATTGATCTGTTCGGTATGCAGCGAACGGATCACGCAGATATCGTCGGCCATCTTTTGATGCCAAGGAAGGAAGTCACTGATCCATTGGCCGCTCTTTCCATACTGGGAGAATTTGGTCAGATGCCCTTGGCACATCAGGGTCTGTCCTTGCAACTGAGCGATTGGTTGCCCGTCCGTATAGGAGGCTGGCATCGGCTTGCCGTTCAATTCATCTAGCTTTGGCTTGTAGTCAAACGTTTCCAAATGCGACGGACCCCCCGCCATGCACAAGAAAATCACTCGCTTGACGCGCGGCGGCAGATGAGGAACGTCGGCACGGGCGCCAGCATTGACCGAATTGGCCGACGGCGCACCGACCGTGTCGCCGGAGATCAGGGATGACAACGCGGCGGAGCCCAGTCCAACGCCCGACTGTTTTAGGAATGTTCGTCGATTCGCATCGTTGGGAGTCATTGTTCAGTTCCTGGACACCGTTTCATACATGTTCAATAACGCCCGCGCTGTGCTTGTCCAGGCGGCCAATTCGATGGCGTTGTCCGATTCAATCTTGGCGGCGCCCTGCAACAGTGCGCGAGCCTCGTCCGGGTGCTGTTTGTAGTACTGGCGTTCGTCACGGAGCAAGTTCTGCATCGCGACGATTTCAGCTTCGCTGGCGGCTCTAGACAGAGCGATCATAAACCCACGCTGCAGTCGATCGGCGTCGCTGCCGCTTTCCCCTGTCGTTAGCCGGTTGGCGAAACTTACCGCCGCTTCGATCATCGTCGGATCATTCAGCATCACCAACGCCTCCAGTGGTGTGTTGGACCGAGGTCGCTGCGCCGTGCATTCTTCGCGACTGGGTGCATCGGTCGCCTTCAACATCGGGTGCAGAAACTGGCGCTGCCAATGAACATAGACGCCGCGTCGATACTGTCCGGCACCGATGTCCCAGGCGTAAGCCCGCTTGGGAAAATTCAAATGCCGATAATACCCAACCGGTTGGTACGGTTTCACACTTGGCCCGCCCACATCATTGACCAACAGCCCGCTGACTGACAACGCATTGTCACGAACCATTTCCGCCGACAATCGATAGCTGCTCTGACGGGCGAACCAGCGATTGTTGGGATCTTTCTGGATGGCTTGGTCGGTAACAGCCGAACTTTGCCTATAGGTTCGCGAAAGCGCCAATCTTCGCAACAGACCTTTGATGCTCCACTGGTCACTGATGAAGTCGATCGTCAGTTGATCCAACAATTCGGGATGCGAGGGTGGTTCGCCTTGCCCGCCAAAATCGGTGAGTGATGACGAGATGCCCCGACCGAACATCAAATACCAAAATCGATTGACGAACACTCGGGCTGTCAAACCACCGATGCCCTGCTCTGGATCAACCAGCCAATTCGCCAGATCCAACCGGTTCGCCGGCCGATCGCCAACTTCCAGTCTGCCCATAAATGCGGGCACCGCGGGATGAACCACCGGGCCACTGTCATCCATCCAGTCACCACGGGGAAGTACGCGAATTTCCCTGGGCTCAATCGACTTGGTCACCATCACCAGACGTTTTGATTTTTTCAAAGACGCCCGTTCTGCGTCCAAGACTTCACGCCACTGCGGATCCTCAGTCGATTCGATTTCCGCCTCGATCGTAGCCAAGCGTTCACGTTGCCAACGGCTGAGCACCGCGATTTCCGGTTCGCGTTTGGTCGGCAGGTCGTTGGTGCCGGTCTTGAAATGCTTTGCTTCGTCGACATCGGCGAACAGTCCTACCATCGAATAGAAATCGGTGATCGTGTAGGGGTCGTATTTGTGATCATGGCATTGCGCACAGCCGATTGTGGCGCCCATCCAAACGTTCGAAATGTTGCGAACCCGGTCGGCGGCATAAATTGTCAGATACTCTTTGGGCTGCACTCCTCCTTCGTGAGACGTCTGCAGCAGTCGGTTGTAGCCGGTGGCAATCTGTTGAGAAACGGTCGCGTCCGGCAACAGATCACCGGCCAATTGTTCACGTGTAAATTGATCTAATCGCAAATCATCATTGAATGCGTCGATCACATAGTCTCGGTAAGGCGAAATGTTGTGATCCTGATCACCGTGATATCCCACGGTGTCGGCAAAGCGAACAAGATCCAGCCAATAGGATGACATCCGTTCTCCATAGGCGGGTGAAGCCAACAGCCGATCGACTAACCTTCGATAAGCAAGTGGGCTGGGGTCGTTGGTAAAAGCTTCGACCTCTCCCGGTGTTGGCGGCAAACCAGTCAGATCAAAGGTGACTCGCCGAATTAGCGAACGGGCATCAGCGTCAGACGAAGGTTCCAACTGGTGTGCCGAAAGCTGTTGAAGAATGAACGGGTCGATGTGGGATTCCGACCAATCAGATTCCGTATTCGGCGTCGGCTGTGCTTGTGGAGTAACGTAGGCCCAATGCGGCTCGTAGGGCGCACCTTGCGATACCCAGTTCGATAGCAGTTCGATTTGCTTTCGAGTCAACTTTTTACCCGAATCGGCAGGAGGCATCAGCAGATCGGGATCATCGGACGTAATTCTCGAGATCAGCTCACTTCGCAGATCACCCGGAACGATCGCATACTCTTTGGCACTCTCTTCGACATCCAACCGTAAATCGGCCTCGCGATGTGCGGCGTCGGGACCATGACAGAAAAAACACATGTCGGACAGAATCGGCCGAATGTCGCGATTGAACGAAATCGGATCTTCCCCGTGAGTAACGGAAAATCCAACCAGCAGGGTACAGATTGCGATTCGATCGAGCATAGAGACGACAAGTAGAGGGCAGCTAAGAGATAACCTTGATTCTAACCGAAAACCAAGAAAGATAGAGCCAGGATCTGAGATTCGGCTGCCAACAACAACTGGCGCGGATCACGACGGCTGTGCGCTCGCAGTCATTACGGATCACCAACAGACGGAATTCGCGATGCCCCTAATCGGATTCGCTGTTACCTGATACAGCGGTAGACAAACGCCGGTGGCATGTTCCGCCATACGGTTCGACTGCGTTCGACCTTCGAAAATCGTTGCTGCAGAAATTCAGAGAAGTGTTTGGCGGTTGGCAGCAACATTCCTTGCAGATATGCAAAGGTCGCGAATTGGCCGCCCGGGACAAGGACTTCAAACATCCGATCGACGATCTCCATCTGTAACACGACTGGGAATGACGCCCATGGCAATCCGCAAATGACCGCATCAACACTTGGCATCGATTCACGCTCGCAAAGTTCAGCAACATTGGTGACGCTGTCTTCGTAGACGGTCACGCCAGGGCATCGGCGGCGAGTCGCCGTGACCATCTGCGAACTGCGTTCGATTGCGAAAAACTTTGCGTCGGGATGCAAATCTCTAACAATTCCTTCGGTAAACACACCGGTTCCCGGGCCGAACTCGACGACTCCGCGAGCCGTCGGCCAGTCAAACCATTCCAGCATCACATCGACCAACGCCCTGCTGCTGGGAGCGATGGCGCCGACGTGCATCGGGTTGCGAAGGAAGTTCTTCAGGAACAAAGTATGCTCTTTCATGCCTCACAGGGTATCGGATGGACCCCGGTTTGTGAGGTACCATACAGACTATGCAGATTCCCAATTCGACCATTCGTTCTCGCGCACACGCCAACATGACGCCGATGATCGATGTCGTGTTTTTGTTGATCATTTTCTTTCTGGTATCGAGTCACCTTGCGCGGCAGGAGAATCGATTGCCGTTGGACCTGCCGTTGGCTTCCACGTTCGATACGGTTGATCCTGAGAAAGCACCGCTGACCATCAGCATCGATCAGGAAGCCAGACTGCGTGTTGCGGGAAAGTTTGTTGACATCGAATCGCTACGAACGATTTTGGCCGACTGGTCGAAGCGGTCAGGTGACGGTGCCGCGATTCGCGTGCGCACCGATGGCCAAGTCCAGTACCAGTTTGTCGAACCGGTGTTTCGCGCCGCAGCAGGTGCCGGCATTACCGATGCCGCGATTGCCGTGTACGAGGATGGCGGTTCATGAGAATTCCCACTTTGTCTCAGAGCAATTCAGCCGAACTGAAGATGACACCGTTGATCGATGTGGTGTTTTTGTTGTTGGTGTTCTTCATTTGGACCAGTAGTTTTGAGGTTCCCGAGTTCGACTTGCCTAGTGCAATCGCAGAGCCCCCCGAAAAACAGACCGTGCTGGGGGAGTCCAACGTTTCCAAACCACAACCTCCGGTCGAGCCGTTTGATGAAATCGTCATTCGGCTCTCGCGAGTTGATGCTCGTTTGATCATGGAACTGAACGAAGATCCGATTGACAGTATGGCGATGCTCCAAAGTCGTCTTACCGAAATCATATCGATCGGTGTCCAACCGGCAATCATTGTCGATCCATCACCGGAGATTGCGATGAACGTTGCGGTTGCGGCTTACGATGCGGCTCGCGCAGCCGGCGCGGACCGAGTCTTATTCGCCGCAAATCCCGAGTGATCGATGAAGACTTGTCTACTCGTTCTGCTAGTCGTCATTTCTGGAACTCAAATCGCTCGGACTGCGGACAATTCCGTGACGCGGGTCGCCGTTGGCAGATCGACCAATGATCGAATGGCCGATCTGGTCGGCGCGCTGATTCGCGTTGGCAGATGGGATGATGCACTTCAATTTTGTGACCAGCAATCGAAGCGACTCGATCCGAAGAGCGACTTGGCTGCCAAATGGGCGATTCGTAAGTCACAAGTTTTGACGGCTCTCGCAATGACTGGCCACGACTTTGGTGAATCCGAAACGGTTGCTGCGCAGCAACCGATCGTCGAACTAAGGAAGGCTTATCCAGATCATCAACGAATCCTGTTCCTACGCGCTCAGCAGGTTCGAGTCGATAAGGCGGCAGCCACACACCGTGTGGTCAAAGCGAGCATTTCCAGTAGTGACCAGGCCAAACAAAATGCTGCCGAGCATTCAGTGCGTGTGACGGCGAATGTTCGTGAGCTATTGCAAGACATTGCCGACGCCCGCGCAAGCCTGGATCGCTTGCAGAATGCGACGGCCGGTATGGATGAAGATTTGAATCGGTTGCAACAGGAACTCAGTGTCGATGCCGTCTCGCTTAGTCTAGTGCAAACGGAACTTTTTGGTCCTGGCAGCGTCGATCGCATCGCGGCGGCAACCAACGCTGAACAGGCGGCGGACGAGGCGATCCGTCGAATACCAGCCGGTTCGCTCGCAAGGATCGAAATACAAAGACTTCGAGTTCAAGCCATCCTTCGCGCCGGACAAATCAAGCGGGCTGCATCCGAGTTCGAACTGCTCCGCGAGTTGAACGACCAACCAGCAACTCCGGCTTTGCTCGCGCTACATATCCAGATCAGCCTCGCACAGGGGAACCGCCAACAAGCGGAGTCGCTGTTGAGCGATTACTATCAGGATTCGCCACTTCAGGCGCCGGAGTCACTCGAGATGGATATCGCCCGTCTTGAGTATTTGCTGTTGCATCAGAATGATCAGATCGCCGCTTGGTTTGACGCCATCGCACAACGAGGTGGCGACTACGCGCAGCGCCGCGCCGAATCGATCGCTTTGTTTAGGGTCGGTCAGACAGCCACAGCGTCCAAAGTGAATCCGGAATTGTTGGCGATTCAGGGTCGTGCCTGGTTGCGCAAAGGGGATCCCGTTCGAGCAGGCGAACTGCTGTCGGTTTCTGCGTCCGCTGACGACAATTCCGAGCGCACATTGCGGCACGCCTCGGAAGCGGCAGCAGCTTTCGTATCTGCGGGTCAAAATGCTGCCGCCGCGAAGTGTTTGACCGACACGGCGCTGGCTCATCAACAGAACAAGGCTGCGGCCGCGGTCCATCTACAGGCGGTGTTGTTGCGATCGGCTGAACCTCAGCCGACCGAACAACAATTGCGGAAGCATCTGAAGACATGGTCCACAGGCACCGTCGCCAGAGATGCCCGTCGCTGGCTGCACAAACTCCTTGCCGATCAAGGTCGATTTACTGAGGCGGCCATTGTCGTTAGCGATCTTGGAACTGCTGACGTAGACGAAGAGCAGCTGGAGCGAATCGCAGCTGCCTGGCGAGACGCTTTCCATCAATCGGATGACAGTTCTTTATCCCAGCCTTCGCAAGAGTTTCGCGATGCGCTGCGTACCCTGTTAAAGAGTCCCGCGATTCAAACAAGGTATCGCGCTATTGCTTCGATGCTTTTGAATCGAGACTCGCTAGCCGGGCTTCCGGAAGGTTCGCCACCCGACCCGTTCATCGATGCGTTCATCCAGTTTCGGCTAGCTGGAACGGTGACGCCAAACTTGAAATCAGTACCAGACGAATTTGCTCGCGACGCCCGATGGCGGCTCATGCGCGATGGTCGTCAATTACCACAATTGCGCCCGCCGTCGCCGCACTGCTACAAACTTGGGATTTGGAACTAGAACCGACATTTGACAAAGCAGAACTATTGCTTTGGTCGTCAGAGGTTGATGCGGCGATCACAATGCTGGACAACCTGATCGAGAGTTCCGGGCACGACGTCGATACACTGAGACAGGCTGCGACGCTGTTAGCCTCTGCCGGTCATCGCAAAGCCAATGACGAGGCAATTCGAAAGTGGGATGAAATTGCAGCGGGCGTGCCCAGGGGCAGCCAGTTGTGGCATGAAGCCAAGTTGGCCTCGATCAAGATGCTGCGCAACAGTGGCCAGCACGAAGCGGCGAATCAGCGTGCCAAGTACATCCTGTTAACCATGCCAACGATTGACGCGAATCGCAAGCAGCAATATGAAACGATCGTGCCGTGAGTCAGTCCAAATTTGTCATTTTGCGTCACGAAAGTGGCAGGGGACTTGATCGAAGCGAATTTGATCAAACGATCCCTGATCGGATCGGTTCGGCGCATTTCGATTGGATGTTTCAGATCGATGGTAGGCTGCGAACCTGGGCCACGCAGACGATCGATCGGTTTGACACATGGGTCAGGTTAGACGCTGATCGTTTGGCCGATCATCGCGTTGCCTACTTAGACTACCAAGGTGATTTATCGAATGATCGCGGAACGGTAGCTCGTGTCCTCGCTGGTAGTTACATGGTCGCAGAAGACAGGGAAGATCGGTTCGTCGCCCAGATGTCTTGGAGCATCCAAGGGCAAAGCCATTCCGGATTCGCGATTTGTCAGCGAATCATCGTCGATTCGGATGCGTCTTTCGCCGATCTGCGATCGACCTGGTCGTTGTCATTTTCGCCCGGGCGATATGATACGAATCGATAGATTGGCCCAAGTGGTCGAAATGTTTCAAAAGCGAGTGGTCCGGTATTGCCCGACAACACAAGCGCACCATCAACCAGCTGAACCGATTCAACCAATACAGGATTGGTTACATAGCGGGGATGCTCGCTAGGTACTTTTACCAACGCGACGGGGCCGGCTTCGGTATCATCCCACCGGATGTCAACATCACCCTTTGCTGCCTCTTTCGAAATACCGGTCAAGAAGCTGCTAAGCGGGATTGGCAAAGCGCCGGCCCGCAGGTGTTTGACGCGGAGCGCCAGCATGTTCGGCTCTTCCGTCAACTCAACAGCCAATTCACAAGAGATTACCAAATCCAGTCGTTTGGTCTTGTAGCGGGCGGCGGCCAGCACCCGGCCATCCACGATGCAGATCCGCGGATCGGTAGCACCTTGCGCAAGCAATTGTGGAAATGAAGTTGGCAACTCTTCGGCAAGCCAGGCATTGACTTCATCGACCGTGAATACGGCGTTCCAAGATTCAACGATCGGTGCGTCGGAATCTGTCAGCAGTCGTTCGACGTTGGTATCCATAACAACGCGACCGGAAGATCCAGCCGCGGCGGTGCCGGTGCCGGTTGCGCGCTGATAAAATTCGGGCACGTGTTGTGTTTGGCGGACCGCCCACCATGAAAAGACGAAACCGACAATCAAGACGGTGACCGCGATGCTTGCGATTCGTTTGATCCAGTGTCGCATTCTCGGTTCCTCCCAGTGACTGCGTTGATGAAGTTTTCTGCACTAAAAACGAATGGGGCGCGGTAGCCAGCTGCGAATCCGTTCGGCAACGCCAAGCGGCTTTTCGGCAGGCACGCTTTCGGCAACAGGTTTGACTTCTTTTGATGGCTCACGTGACAACAAGTAGCGCGCCCATTTGTTTTGCAACAAACGTGCGGACGGCGTTAGATTTCCATGCTGTAACCCTTGAACGGCCAAGAACGCTTGGCTCTGCAATTCCTCACGCTCCTTTGCGGTAGGAAACCAATGGTGAACACGCACATCGTCCATCCAGACACGCCCTCCGGCGAGGCTGTCTATGGTTAGACGTATCGCGTCAACACTTTGTTTCTCGACGCCGTCAGCCTCCAAGACAATTTGTCGAGTTCCCCAGTGACCATTGCGAGGCACTTGAAAGTCCCCCCAGTAGCGAATCGGTTCGCCATTACGTGTGGCCTCGATGGAAACACGCATTGGATGAGGCGCTGCATCCTCTTTGCGTTCCGCACGCATCACAATCGAGACTGCTAAACGACCCGATTCAGGAGGATCGATCGTTTCGCTAACGATCCATGTGCGAGTCGACAGCGCTGGGTCTGTCGTCAACAAAACCGAGTGTTTCCCTTCAATGCTCTCCTTATCATCAATTCTAACGCAACCGGGCGGATGTTGAGCGTGCATCCATCCAACCAAGCCAATGCCCCCCGATTGCTCGAAACCACCATTGGTAAGCGAACCAGAGGCCTCCAAATTTGAAAGCAAGCCGATCCGTTCCAAGACCGAGGTCACGTCATGCTTGATGCTTTCCAGCTGCTGAGCGCCGCCGCTAAGGCCTGATGACCAAAATCGAATGGCTGCGTCGCTTGTCTGTGAGGCCGTTTTCAGCAGCACAAGTTGTCCGGGCTGAAGAGTGATCTTAATCGTCGAAGGCTGATCTTCGGATTGCCGAAATTCTGCCTCTTCTGGGTGGGAGGCACCAAGTTCGTTCCACCGATTCGGAGCAGCGAATTCCATGTCTACATCACATGGCCAAGGTGCCAGACTGATCAGCGAGACATAGCCATGACCACCTTCGAGTCCCGCACGAACTTGAACCGTTGCGTTAGCCGGATCGACAGACGGAACAGATGTAAACTGGTTGATTGGCAGCGATGAAAAAGTGCCCAGCATTCGCCTTACCGGTTCGCTCAATGCCTGACCTTTGCGAGGGAACTCAATCGCCAGCAATGCCGGGTCTGCTTTACTGATGACCGCTGCGATGACAAGTTCGTCTTGATGCGCTAGGCTTCCAGCTTTGGAAGTCTCGCTCGCCGCACTCGATGGCATGGGATCGTTCGACGGCAATTGGACGATCGACGCGGCTTCGGCGGGAGCAAGCCTTAGGTCGAACACCACGAGCACCAAACAACTCGCGAATCGTTTCCAATCGATGTTGACCGTCTGCTACATCGGACGCAAAAGGAAACAGGTCATGGTCGTGCGACTGAAGTTGGTTGAAGACATCAGCGTTCAAAATCGCGCCAACCATACCATTGTTGTCAATGTATTTTCCGAGCCGGCCCGTCGAAGCCCACAATTTCATAGCTCGAGTGGTATGTGGGTCACAGCTCGCTAGGAAGTCCTTGTCAGACGAGGGCCGATAAGGTGTTCGGTCGATCATCGTGTTCACCCAATCCAAATTCGGCAGATGAAGCAGTGCTGATCGAAACGATGCGTCAGTGATATTCTTACCTTCCGGCGGACTAGCGGGGACGATGAAGATCGGGCGACCGATTCGAACAATCGATGGCTTGGACTTTGTGAATCGTGTCCAAAGACTGTCATCGTCCTCGGACAAATCGAAACGTACTTCGTAGACGCCAGGCTCTTCAGCGGCCTGAAGATTGAACGTCATTGGTTCGCAATTTCCGTTCGAATCTACCGGTGCAATCTTGCGATCTGTGGAAACAACCTCTCCATCACTGGCCCGATAGAGCGACGCCCGTAGATGCAAGCGCCGCGATGCATGCTGAGTCATCGATCGGATGGTGGCGGTAAACTGAATGTCCGAATCAGGAACATAGAACAGCGTTTCCGCTTCATTCTCCACAAGCAAATTCTGGGCACTTGCTGAGGAGTCTGGTTCAACTGCCTGGACAAACTGGCAAGCTGCAAGAGAAGTCAGCACGGCAAAGATAAAAGTGGACCCCAAGCGGGACGCGATAAAATTCCATCGCGCCGATTGTGTCTGTTGGCAGAGACTTCCTTGTCCAGCCATTCGCCGTATTGACCTAATTTATGTGAATCAAAGGCTTTGCAATCCTAATAACCAGAATCGACACTAGCTCTAACTCACAACAGCGGTAAAGACTACTTTGCCGAAACCCGAAGCTTCAAAAACGTTCTAAACCAGTTTCACAACAGTTTTTCACGATGACGCGTTCGCTGTTTTGCCTGGTTTCGTCATTTTGCCGTTCCCTGGCGACTCGTCGTCTACCCAAGGATTGATCCAATCTTTCATGTTGTCCAAGTAAATTTTGTAAGCGTCGTACTCATCGACTCGTTCTTCAATCCAGGCTTTGGCGTCGGCCACCAATTCGATTTCCTGATCGAGCGTAGCTTTTCCCATCAGAACTTGAGTACGCAGGAAAACGAAGTAGGTGTCTAGCACATCGCAGCGGCAGTAATCGCTAATCGCCTGTGAATCGCCCTCGTCATACATCTGCTGAACCTGATCGCCGCGCGTGTCCAGTTTTCCCGGCTTGCCGATCATTTGAGCGACCAAATTCAACCCGCCATTACATCGTGCCGCACCAAAGTTGGTCAGGACGTCTTGCAAATCCAAATGCGCGGATGTGTTGAACCGGTTTCGCAAAGATTTGTAGCCCTCGCCACGAAACCACTTTGGCAAGGAGATTCCGTAGCGAAAGGCAGCCAATTCCATCAATGGGAGATCAAAGCTGCGACCATTGAACGTGACCCACTGAGGGAACTTGTACGCTTCCCAACCACGCCAAAAGTTTTCTGTAATGATATGCGGTCGGAAATTGGGTTCATCCAGCGAGACCAGATCCAATAGTCTGAGGTCCGCTGACACTTTGGCGATCACAACCGCAATCGGAATTTGAAACGTATGGGGAATGAAAGTGGTTCCCTTGGTTTCGATCAATTCGTCTTGATAGGTCGCGATCGCGTCAGCGGGCGAATAATCTTGGCCCGGATACCGCACCTTGGAGATCAGTTCTCCATCAGCGACACTTTCAACATCAAAAATCAAATGGGAAACACTATCGGCCATCGGTTCAGCTCATTTTGTTGAAGCACTTTACGTTCGATCGAGTTTACCACAAATCTGTACCTTCCTTTTCACGTCAAAGTTAAACAATGTCTGTCATGATCAATCGACAACGTTTGCTCGATCGGTTCTTGCGTTACGTTCGCGTCGGTTCCGCCGCTGATCCAAAGGTTGACTGTTATCCCAGTTCACCAGGACAGCGTGAGTTGGGACAGATTCTTTGCCAGGAGTTGGCGGCAATGTCCGTCACCGACGCACATCAAGATGACAATGCATTGGTCTGGGGGACAGTCCCGGCAACCGATCCCGTCCCGAGTCCGACGGTTGCCCTGCTTGCGCACATCGATACTTCCCCCGAATCTCCAGGGGACAATGTCAAACCACAAATCGTCGAAGCGTACGCGGGTGGCGATATCGCATTGCCATCTGGCGATGCAATCACCGTCGCATCAGCTCCGGTGTTGGAGAGCCTGATTGGTAAGACGCTCATTACGAGTGACGGCACAACGCTGCTGGGTGGTGACGATAAGGCGGGAGTTGCGATCATCATGGAACTGGCGCAGACTTTGATTGAGAATCCTCAGCTGATGCACGGCGACGTAAGACTCATATTCACTTGCGACGAAGAAATCGGTCGAGGGACCGACAAAATTGATTTGCAAAAATTGAATGCGACTGTCGCCTATACCATTGATGGAGGTGGGGCCGGCGTGATCGATGAGGAAACGTTTTCAGCAGATGGCGCAACGGTTCGATTCATCGGTCATAACATTCATCCGGCGATCGCGAAGGACCGCATGGTCAACGCACTGCGGGCCGCATCCGATTTCGTTGCACAGCTACCCCGAGATCATGCGACGCCCGAGACAACCGACGACCGTGAAGGTTTTATACACCCACATACCATCAATGGTGGAGTCGGTGAAGCAACCGTTGACTTGATTCTGCGGTCGTTCGAATCGCGAGACCTGACTACCTATGCCGATCAGATTCGTAAGCTTGCTCATTCCATCGCGGACCAGTCCGATGGCTTAAGCGTACAGGTGGACATTCGTCGCCAATATCGCAACCTTCGTGATGGTCTACAAGATTTGCCAGAGGCAATCACCTTGGCCGAACAAGCCTTTACCAATCTCGGCAGATCCTGTTCCAAGGCGATCATTCGCGGCGGTACCGACGGCAGTCAACTGACGGAGAAGGGTTTGCCAACGCCTAACTTATCCAGTGGTCAGCACAACATTCACGCGGTTACCGAGTTTGCCTGCCTGGACGAAATGGTGGAAGCCGTCGAGCATTTGATTGAACTGCTATCGCTGTGGAGTCAGCAGAAATCATGAATCAGGCAGAATGTTTGCCGCGGTCGCTCGAGCGATCACAATGAGGCACTTGATGTGCCACACGCCGGGATTCGAAGATTACGTGATTGGCTTGTTCGGTCGAGAGCATCAAAGTTTGCTGCCAATCGACCAATTGATGGAGCAGCAGATCGCGAACACCGCTTTGGACCAGCCTCCGGAAGATCAATTGTCAGAATCATGGTCGCAGGGCTACAGGTACAACGGTTCGATTGGCCAGCTCGACAAACAAAATTTTGGAGGAAAAGGGGTCAGGGAAAGTGCCGGGATAAACCGGTTTGGAATAGGGAATGAAAGTGTCCTACGAAGAAGAATTAGCCATCTACTTTGGCCTCGACCCGACGCTGCGAGATGGTAACATCTCGGGCTGTAGCATCGGCAAGAGGAAACGCAGGCCAGCCATTGAGCTCCGAAATCATCCTTCTCGTGTGCCGACCTTGTCCTGACGTGGGAAGGCAACATCGATCGTACCGTCCTTGGCAAGGTGCGGTTGGACACGGCGGAGTCAGAGAACCTGTGCATGTGTGGACATTCCAAACGCGAGAACCGGGAGATCCCATTGGTTCCAAGTGCAGAGCCACCAGTGGCTAACTGCTTGGACGGTCAGTGAACCTCTCAGAGGGCAAGGCTAACATGAACGCTGATGGGAAGTCAGATGAGTCCATAGTACCGTCGACACAGGCGAACAACGCCGATGCTGAATCAGCCGCGGAGTCTGTCGAGGAAAGGGGCTCAGCTAAGAGGAACACTGATCAGCACGATCTGTCCCGGACTCCGAGCCGGAATAAACGCAGGTCTCTCGGGCTGGCCGGCGTGCGTGAGACAGCTCGGAACAATCGCGAGCTGAAGTTCACAGCGTTGCTACATCACATCAACGAAGACTTGCTGCACGATGCCTTCTTCGACTTGAAGAAGAACGCCGCAGTCGGAATCGACGAAGTGACATGGCACGACTATGAACTAGATCTGGAAGATCGGATCACCGATCTTCACGGTCGCATTCACCGTGGAGCGTACCGAGCGAAACCGTCAAAGAGAATCTACATTCCCAAACCCGACGGACGGCAGCGTCCGATCGGAATCGCCTCGCTGGAGGACAAACTGGTCCAGAAAGCAGTCGTTTGGGTGTTGCAGTGCATCTACGAACAGGATTTTCTCGGATTCAGCTATGGCTACCGGCCTGGACAAGAGCCAACACAAGGCGCTTGATGCGCTGAGTGTGGCCCTGACCAGCAAGAAAGTGAACTGGGTATTGGACGCTGATGTGGAAGGCTTCTTCGACACGATCGACCACGAGTGGCTGATCAAGTTTCTGGAGCACCGCATCGGCGACAATCGCATTCTTCGTCTGATCCGTAAATGGCTTCGTGCCGGGATCAGTGACGAAGGCGAATGGTCCGTATCAACTGTGGGAACGCCGCAAGGAGCGGTCATTTCACCGCTGCTGGCGAACGTGTTCCTGCACTATGTGCTCGACCTGTGGATCCAATGGTGGCGCAGTGAACGTGTTCGCGGCGAAATTGTCGTGATCCGTTATGCCGATGATTTCGTGATTGGCTTTGAGCACAAGTATGAAGCCGAGGCGTGTTTGGACCAGCTCCGCAAGCGGTTGGCTAAGTTCGGCTTGAAGCTCAATGACAAGAAGACTCGTTTGATTGAGTTTGGTCGTTTTGCATCGGAACGTTGACGCAACCGTGGCGAGAGTCGCCCGAAGACGTTTGACTTTCTTGGCTTCACACATCGTTGTGGAGTGACCCGCCGACATGGTTGGTTCACGATACATCGTGCGACGATAGCCAAGCGGATGCGAGCAACGCTCGCTGCGATCAAACAGAAGTTGCATCGTCGACGCCACTGGTCGATCGGCAGTGTTGGGCGTTGGTTAGCACGCGTGATGCGTGGTTGGCTTGGTTATCATGCGATCCCTGGCAATATGGTTCGGATGCAACAGTTTCGCGACGAGCTTGCTAAGCTCTGGCTGGGAGTGTTGCGCCGTCGCAGTCAGCGGCATCGTTGGACTTGGTCACGAATGCATGACCTCGTGCGCCATTCGCTTCCACCACTGAAGGTTCTCCATCCCTATCCCAGAGATCGTTTTCGCGCTCGACTCGAAGCAGGAGCCGTATGAGGTAATGCTTCACGTACGGATCTGTGCGGGGGGCGGCTGGCAACAGCCGTCCCTACCGCGATACTCGAATGGCACTGCCGGTGATTTATGACGTTTTTGGCGCAGCACTGAAAGCCGAGAAGTGATCGCAGTTTTGGAATTTGAATTTTCTGTCGGTTCGAGTGTTGTCATGTTCCGACGTGGGCCACTCTACCTGTATCATTCGCATCGACGTGGCCTTCCCTGGCGTTGGTGCTTGAAAAAATTGGTTAGGGAAGGCCCATGTCGTTTTACTCCAAACGCCCTCGCGACGCATCATCATTTGGAATCTTTAGCGATTCGATGCTGCAAGATTCTTCACTTCCGCTGAGCGACACGATCGATAGTGAAGTGTTTGCTGAAGCATTCGACCTCTTCGAGATTGATTTCGGAGACGACGATGAGGTGGTCTACACGCCAGCGTTGGTCTTGTGGGGCCTGTCTCTCAAGCGTTATTCAAAGGGAGAGCAACGAAGTTGCAATGCGGCGGTCGCGTCATGATGGTCGATGGGTTTACCGTTGATGTAGCTGATACTCCGGAGAATCAACAAGAATATCCTCAGAACCCCGCGCAACAAGACGGACTCGGATTCCCTATCCTGCGATGTGTTTCATTGATCTCGATGGCAACTGGCATGCTGGTGGATCTTGCGATCGCGCCGCACTGTGGCAAAGAGACCGGTGAGACGGCGCTGCTTCGACAAATGATCGATTCACTTCGTCCCGGCGATGTGTTGGTCGCGGATTCTTACTACTGCACTTACTGGCTGTTGGCGATGTGCCAGGCGCGGGGCGTCGAAGTGGTGATGAAGAATCACCACAAACGTGACGACCAGCCTGAAGATGCAGTGCGAATTTGCAAAGGCCAACGCAAGGTCGTTTGGCCGCTACCGCAACGTCCCCGTTGGATGGGCAAGCCGGAGTACGCACTGATGCCCAAAGAGATTGAGGTTCGCTTGGTGGACATCCGGGTTGACCAACCGGGCTATCGCACCGAAGGCTTTACGATCGCCACAACCATCATCGATCATCGCGTTTACACCGAGTAGTTGGATCGGCTCGGTGTATCAAAGTCGATGGCTGGTGGAATTGGACATCCGCTCGATCAAGTGCTCGTTGGGGATGGACATCTTGCGCGCGAAGACACCGCCAATGGTTCGCACTGAATTGTGGTCGTGCCTGCTGGCCTACAATTTGACCCGTATGAAGATGCTTCAAAGTGGGATCGACGGATCACGCGACGTTCGATCGATGAGTTTCACTCGAACGCTGGTCCTACTAGGAACCAGTTGGGTGATGTGCGGTGCTCGTGGCGTGAATGATTCGCTCGTTGAACTTGGCCAGGCTCAAACGCTTGACGAGTTGGTAGGACATCGTGAGGATCGAATCGAGCCCAGAGCCAACAAGCGACGACCAAAGGTTCTCAAACTAATGACAATCCCGCGTGCCGCCTATCAAGCTCAAATGGTTGTCGCCGTGGCCGCTGGCCCGATTGCCGGGATGGGTTGATCGCGTGAACGAACCACTTAGCGAGCGGGAGTTAACGGCAGTCCGATGGAGCATCAAGCGGGGCAGTCCATTTGGCGAAGAGACTTGGATAGAGACGACTGCCCGTAGGCTTGACCTCGAATCGACACTCCGTGCCCGAGGCAGACCCCGAAAGATCTCGACAAAAGAGTCCTGACCGCTACTCTCTGACCCCTATTCTCACTCTCGGTTCCACCACGACCGAAGCAGATTGCGGCGGCTGAAAAACTGGTCACCCGACTGGCAAAAGTGAACGCGCGAATCGACGAACGAGAACGGCGGGTCGCCGAGTTGGAAGGGTCGGGTTGCGCCGGTTGTCCGATATGGATGACCAGAACCCCGTGCTAGCAAATAGGGAAGCGGCTTGTTTGCTGTTCGCGTCGAACCGGAGGAGCCGAAAAGAACGACGGTAGTGATTGTTCGCTTCCTCCCTGTTGTACCTCGAAAACCTGCTGTCCCTCGCAAACCTGTTGTCCGTCCGTGTCTGTTGCCAGTCATCCCGAATCATCATCGCGGCCGATTGCCGGTGGGCTGCTCGGTCGAGGTCTGGACTATTTGGGACGCGACATGGTCCGTCGATTCACCACAGCGATCTCGATCTTAGCGATCCTGTGGGCGACGATCGCATTGGCGATCCGACGCAAGTCTTGGACTCCGCCGATCCGTTCCATTTTTTCGCGTCAGTTGTTATTCACTTGTGTCGATGCGATTTTTGTTGCGGTTCGATTCGGCGCGGTCGTTGGGGTCTTGATCATTGTCCAGGCAACCGTCTGGATGGATGCATTCGGAATCACGCCCGATATGATTGCCCCGATGCTATGGCGTGGCATCGTCCGCGAAATTGCACCCTTGTTGGCATGCTTGGTAGTGATCGGGCGGAGTGGGATCGCGATCGCGACCGAACTGGCAACGATGCGAGTCAACGGCGAGATCGAAGTATTGGACTCGCAAGGGATCGATCCGATGACGGCGCTGGTGATGCCGCGGATTTTGAGCATGGTAATCAGCGTCTTTTGCTTAGCGCTGGTGCTGGCCTCTGCGATGATCACGACAGGCTACTTTGTCGGTTGGTCGATGGGGACCATTCGCATGCCGTGGAATACGTTTTTGAACAGCATTCTGCGTGAATTCAACTTCGTTGACGTTGCATTCTTTGTTCCTAAAACAATCATCGCGGGTGGTCTTGCTGCGGCAATTTGCTGCCTGGACGGCTTGTCGGTTCGCGGAACCCTGACGGATGTCCCTCGCGTGGCCAGTCGCAGCGGAACTCGGGCACTGACTGCGGTTTTGGCGGTCTCCGCGGTTCTGTCTGTGCTGATCTATGGGCGTATCCTCGTATTCAAGATCGTGTAGCGAGGAATTCGATGACGAAGACAAAACAGAAAAAGAAGGAGCCGAAGCCCAAGCCCGTGGTATTGGAAATGCGCGATGTTAGCTTCGCCAGCGGCACAACGAACTCGGTTCGTCTTGAGCGCAGTGAGCCTGATGGTTCGCGAGGGTGATTTGGTGATGTTCCGCATGACCCGAGCACAAAAATGTCGAGACTTGGTATCGATGTTGCAAGGACTCCATCACCCCAGCAAAGGCGAAGTTCTGTTTCAAAGTGCCGATTGGAAGGGCGACGACTACGATCGTCACTTCCAAATGCGCAGTCGTATCGGCCGAGTGTTTGAGGATCAGGGATGGATCCAGAGCTTCAATATTGTTGACAACGTGACGCTTGCTAGCCGCCACCATCGCCCCAGCGAATCCGGCATTCGACAACAAGTCGCCACCTGGGCCGAACGGTTCAAAGTATCGGCTGCTCCCTACCGCCGCCCCAGTTTCATTGACCCCGCTGTTTTGCAGGTCTATCAGTGGATTCGCGCATTGATTGGCCAGCCAGCGCTATTGATCTTGGAACGACCAATGAACGCGGTCCCGATCACTCGATTACCAAAACTGGTCGAAGTGATCAATGAAGTTCGCAAACAAGGTGTGGCCGTACTCTGGTTTACGAGCAATGCAACAGATTTGAGTGATGATTTGGAGTCACCGCGAGTCGACTACGAATTGATCGACGACGGTCTTCACCGCGTGGATGGGCGAACAAACGATGAATGAACCCTATCGTTTGCGTTACACGAACCAAATCGTCGGTGCTTTCTTGGTGATCGTGTTGCTGTTCGTGATTGTGTTGCTCGCCGTCCTGCTACGCGCTGGCAACTTCCTTGCGGATCAGCAAAACTACTGGATCGAAGCCAGCCAAAACGACATCGGCGACCTGCGCAAGGGAGCTGAAGTGGTCATCTTGGGTGAGCGAGCGGGAACGGTCACCGACATTCAGTACGTAGCGCAAGGTGATCGAGTCCGTGTTGACCTGGGCATTGATCCAAGCTCTACGCGACGAAATCTTTTCCGACTCGTTCGTCCAGTTGGAACGAAAATTCGGCGTCGGCATACCGATTTTGGTTATCCGACGAGGAACCGCTGATCAAGGATCGCCTTCGCGTTTGGTTTCCGGAAGCCGTTTGAAGCTCGTCCAAAGCGAATCGGATCGCGTTGATCAAATGGCACGAGAACTGGAATCGGCAAGCGAAGCGATTCGATTGATTCAGCAACAACTCTCGCCGACGATGACCGACATCAGCAACTCAGCGGGTCGGTTCAATGGATCACTGGAAAAATCGGTTGATCCAGCATTCGCGCGATTGGAACAGGCATCAGGTTCCATTTACGAAACGAGCGAAGCGATCCGTCCTGAAACATTGGAAACGATGCAGGCAGTTCGGTCGGCGACACAAGAATTGGAATCCAAAGTCACCACGCTCACTGAAAAGATCGAGCTGCTTGTTGAAAACGACATGCGTGACACGCTAGTCGAAGTCCGCCAGTCAAGTGACGACATCAGCACAGCGGCGAAGAGTGTTGACGAAACAACGCAAGACGTGAACGAAGACATTGCCAAGACCTTGGAAACGTTGCGACAGGCGGCCGAGCAGGTGCAACAGCTGGCAACCGACACACGTGACTTGGTACGAGTCGTGCGAAGAGAAGCCAATGATTTGCCTGGCACGACCAAACGCATCAACGATACAGTCAGCGACACCCAAGACATGGTCGGTGAAATCCGCAGTCATTGGTTGCTGCGGAATTACAGCACCCAAGGCGATCCATCATCACAACTATCGCCATCCTCAGTTCGCGGAGGATCTGGGCGATGAATCGATACTCGCAAGTAGTGCTCTTGGGCGTGCTGGTCACCGTCGTTGGCTGTAGCACACCTTCAGCCTCGCAGCGGAAAGCCGACGCGACACTGACCCGATTCAGCAAAGCAGGCCATGAGGCCTTTGCCGAAGGATACGTCGATCAAGCGATGGAAAAATATCGCAGTGCATTGCTACGCGCGTGGGCGATCGATGATCCTTACGAATCGGGGACCAACGCCTACAACCTGGCAGCCTGTCTGACCAGCAAAGGCCAGACCGACGCGGCGACAGATTGGTTATTGGATGCTCGAGTCGAACTCTGTCGGGCCGGATCTTCCGCCGGAAACGTGTGGTTGCTGGAAGCAAAGATCGCCAAAGAAGAATGTCGGTTCGAAGACGCCAGCCACTATGTACGGCGGGCTGAATGCTCCAGTCCGCCATGCGATTCACGTGAGGGATGTTGCCTGTGCGGTCCCCACGATCCATGCGGTGAAAGCTGCGTGACGAATATCCCTTGCATTGGCAGCAGGGTCGCCAAAAGGCAAGCGATCGAAGATTGCCAAATCGATTTCCAAGCTCAGATTTACTTGGCTCGCGCCTCCTTGGCGGCCGAGCAGTATGACACCGCTGCAGCGCGCGCCCAGCTGCAATGCGCGTGCGAACTGGCTGAAAAAATCTGCAGCCACAACCTACAAGCCGAACTGCAACACGTTGCCGCATTGATTCACCTAGCTGAAGGACAATTTCTAAAGGCTGCGGCTCACTTCGATAGCGAAGCCAAACATCTTCGGTTGGCCAGCAACTATCGCGAGATCCCATTGGCCCTGAATCGCGCGGCCACTGCATACGAGCAAGCCGGTCGCGCCGATTTGGCAACCAGCCGAATGTGCCGAGTTGCCCGAATTTGGTTGGGGCGTGGCGACACCCGAGAGGCTTGGCATCATCTACAAATGGCAAGTGAGTTGGCACAGATGACCGAATGCGAATCCGCAAGAATTCGGTTGGCGCTGGTTGCGCAAGAGATCGAGCGAGTGCTTGCCGAAGCAGGCGAATCGCCAAATCAGATGATCGAGTAGCGGAGCACCGCAATGCGCATGCAGCCGCCACTTGACCGTCCTGCTGGCGGTCTTGGCCTTGCGCCAGGCGGCTTCCATGACCAGTGGCTAGCAGTCGGTCGGTGACAAAGACCCGAAGTTCCACTACCTACATCTGGCAGCAGAAGTATTCAAAGTCTGGCCGATCAAGCTATTCAAGCACTCCCATTACGGTCTGATCATGAAACCCAATATTCATAACACTCGTCGCAGGTGTCGCGTTCTTCGCGGTGAGCTACTCGAGGGACGTCGGCTGTTGGCCGTGGTTGTGGACAATGGCGAATACGACGTCGGCGATGTATCCAATGCGCAAGAGGCCGGCCATCTGTTGATTGGACCCTACTTGGGAAGCCAACGAAATTCGAACCTCGGTGGCTCGCACGCCAACGATTTGCTTCGACTCCTTTCTCCCGCAATTGAGATTGAGGAAAGGACACGTCAGGTTCGTGTCAGCGATTTCAATGGGGATCAGATCGCCGATCTGGCATTGTTCGGCGAAGGACAGGTTCGCATCCGATTCGGCAACTCATCGGGTGGATTTGACGCTGCACAAAGTGCTGCAAATGTGAATCCTTGTTCTTCGGCAAACCGATTCATCGTCGATGATTTCACGGGCGATGGAATCAGCGAAATCGTAGTCATGTGTGGGCGGGACTCGACGGTCATTGGCGCAACTTCAGGTACACCCACGACTTTCCCAAATCGATCGTACACCTGATGCGTGGATCGATTTCGACCGCAACGGCGTCTGGTCAGAAAACGAACAAGTGCTCCAGAGAGTTCAGACAACGCCTCAAGACTCTACTCAGTTTGCGTCGCTGAACGTTCCGGCCGATGCAGTGCTCGGACAGACGATCGCACGCGTTCGAATTAGCAGCTACGGCAATCTTGGCCCGACCGGTATCGCCATCGATGGCGAAGTGGAAGATCATGTCCTCACGATTGTTCCCGCCGCATCATTCGATTTCGGTGACGCACCCAGTTCGCAAAAGTCTGGATTTTTACGGGACTATCCCGTCCGCTCGGCTGCCAATGGTGCCCGGCATCTGATCGGCGGTCCGAGGTTTGGCAACGATGTTTCGGCCGATGCCGACAGCAACCCGGACGTCGGCGCAAAATTTGAAGAATTGGACGAGGACGATTCCGGAATTTCCGTCGGACAATGGGTCGCCGGTGAACTCGCGCAAATCCAATTCAATGTTCAGCAATCCTCCGACTATGTGAACGCCTGGGTCGACAACAATCGGAACGGTGATTGGGATGATGACGGCGAACAGATCGTGAGTAATGCGATGATCGCGGCGGGGGCAACGACGGAATTCGATCTCGTTGTCGCCCGGCAGTTGGCCGGCCAACTGACCTTCATTCGCGCACGAGTTTCATCATTACCAAATCTAAAGCCCACTGGGTTGTCCGAAGATGGTGAGGTCGTTGACTTGCCGGTCAGTGTGGGCGTCGGCAGTCTCGCCCAAGAGCCGGTCGATGTGGTGATCGGATCAACCACCGAAGCAACCGTTATCTACGCGGGGGAAGGTCCGTTGGTAACCAGGGTCCACTTGAGTCGCGATCCGGGCACGAGTCGCAGCCTTCGGCTGTTTTCAAGCAACGAAGACGCCTTGATAGCGCCTAGTGGCGAATTCGTTTTCAATTCAAGTAACTGGCAAGTACCACAGTCGATCACCTGGATCGCGTCGATCGATTCGCGGGCAAACGGAGATCAGGAGATCCTCATACGTTGCGACTTTACTAACTCAGCGACCTCGCAAAGACGTTCGACGCTCCTGCCAATCGAAGTCCGGGTGCGGCCATCGACTGAGCAAGCAACCGAGTACATTGTTCAGTTGGAATCGGAAGAAACCATTCCCACCAACGGCGGCTGGGAGGCTGAGCAACCTATGGTTCGAGATGGATCATTCTATCGAAGTATCTCGCGCGGGTCGCAAACGGTTTTGATTCGCGATGGATCGCAGTGGCAAAACCCGCTCCCGTCGCATGACGTCAACGTCGACCAACGAGTATCCGCGGTTGACGCGTTGATCGTGATCAACCAGATTTCACGATTGCTCGCAGCCTCGCCCACTCGAGATGCGACGCTTCCGACGCGCGACAATTCACAAATTGCCAATTTCCAGTACTACGATGTCAACGGTAACAATCAGCTAACAGCTTTGGACGCCTTGCGGGTGATCAACGAGATGGCTCGGCAGGCGTCACGCAGGGCAGACGAACAGCCGTGGGTCCAGCGCTCGCCTGCCGATCGCGACGACAACCGCTTCGACATTGCGGGGATCGACGCTGCGATGACGCAACTCTTTTAGCCGAAAAGTCACTAGGCAGCGACGCGGCCGTTGTGGCGTAGACGCAATTCCTCGATCTCTGGGACATACCAGGGGTCAGCGGCGGTCGAATGGTTCGTCAAGTCAGGTTTGGAAACTGAGTATTTCCAAACTCCGTTTTTTCATCTGTACTTGGGGGCCAGCCCCCAAACCCCCGAGGTTTTTCAAGGCATGGCGCCGGTGTTCGGTGATATTGATTGTCGCTTCGAGTGGTACATGGCGGGGTACGGTGAAGCGAAACGCATCGCAGGACAGGACAGCCAAGCCCGTCCGCTCGAGCCGGATTCTGAGGATACTTTTCTTGGTTTTTTGGCGTATCGGCGACATCAACAGTGAAGCCATCGACCATCAAGATGCGGCCCGCAACAGGCTTGGACTTCGCCTCGGCGATTGCTCTTGGCGTGGGCGTCAGTTCGGCTTGCTCGTCATCGAGTGGTTCGGTACGGTCACTTGATTGTTCGGCACGCTCTGCGATGGTCCGAACCAAATGCGCGACGAGTTCGGCGGGGATCTTCTGTCTCGCTCGACAATACGCGCCGCTGTTGTTGTCACCAACGACGCGACCCTGAGCGGCTCACCACGCGGAGATTCGTATCACGGCTGCGCTACAACTTCGCTGTTCATCTTTAACCAACGCTAGCGAGAGCAAGGCCCATAGCACCAGCGCGGGAGTGTAGAGGGCATGTGCGTCGCAAAAGAAATCGACATCGAAGAGTTCAAATGCCTCGTCGAAAACGGATTGATCAATCACCTCACTAAGCGGAAGTCATGAATCTTGCAGCATGGAATCGCTGAAGATGCGAAATGACGATGCGTCACGCGGCCACGTCGAGACGAATGATACAGGCCGAGCAGCCACGTCAGAACATTGAAACGAATCGTCTAGACAAACTCTTGATTTCGATACCACGAGGGGCTCGTGGTTTTCGATCCTACGCAGAAAGCGTCATACCAGGCCGGCAGTGCCATTCGGGCCCAAGACCGTTGGGTTTCGCGAAAACGATGCGGGTGAAATTACCCACTTGTTCATCAATCGGGTGCCGGCAATTGCCCTATAGAAAATCCGTTGGTACGAAACGCCCTACCTGCACATCGGACTGTTCGCTGCCAGCATGTTGGTTTTCCTGTCAACGAATCTTGGCTGGCCACTGATTCATTTGGTCACAAAGGGCGATTGGGTTTGTTGGTTCTGTGAGCGTGCTGGTTGTTCAGGCGGAAAAAGTGGTGCATGGGATTCCTCCACTATTGGAAATCTTGCTGCAAGCAACGCCGATACTCGCAATCATTGCCGCCGTGCTTGTGCTGTTTGCTGGTTTGTCATGGATTCAGCGCCATTGGCGGTTTACCGGTCGCGTTCACTACCTGTTGTTGACAATCGCGGCAGTCGGCTTCGTTTGGCAGCTAGCGTTCTTCAACATGTTGCCGATCAGCCTGTAAAGCTTGAAGATCGGGGACACAACCTTTGCTCGATTCGCAAGATTTCCAAGTTCGCGTCGGATTCTTGGCACAATCACCAGATCTTGTTGAAAGGCTCTTTAAGGACCTACTCGTTCGACTCGGATCCCATCGTCGGCGACATCGACTTCTCCTTCGATGTCTGGCTTGCCATACACGGCGGAGCCTGTATAGACGGTCAGGTTCGCGGCGATTTTCGCGGATCCGGCGTGATGCGTGTGTCCGCATAGAACAGCGAATCGCGTCTGTTCATGCGCTTCGGCTGTACGCAGCAGCACCTGGCCAACCTGGCCACAGACAAAGAACGGCGCCCAGTTTTCGTCGGTCGTTTGCCCTTCGTACCAACAGGCCTCTCGGTAGGGCGGAACATGCGTCACCACGAGCACATCGCGAGCATCGGCCGGTAACAGATTTAGTTTTGCGGCCAAACGGTCGGCCGATTCCTTTCCCTGATCCTGTAGCTGTTGTTTCCAATGGTCGGGATCTGCAGCAACGAAATCGTCGATCAGTTGGAAGTCGTTCAACCGAACGTAGGAATCACCGTAGTTGCCTTCCGTTGCGTCTCCCCATCCGTCTTCGCCTACAAGGTATTGTCCGTTGCTGATTTCAATGGCTGGGCAATCGGTCAAATAGACCAACTGCTTGCGATCGCGACTGGCGTGAATCACCTTCTGTCGTGTTCGACCAATGCTGCTCTGATAGAAATCGTGGTTGCCCAGGACAAAGTAGATGGGGCCGGAGATTTGATCCGCGATGTGGTTTAATTGAAAAACGACATCGTCACCTTCGGAGATGTCTCCGCTGATGACGATGCCGTCATGCCCGTGCGAGGCTATTTTCGCGAACCAACGCTCACGATCTTCGTCGCAAACATGGTTCAAATGCGGATCGGTGATCCAAATCAAACGCACACTTCTAGGCCGATGCGGCCGACGCAGCAGCCTCGGCCAGCTTTGCAGCCTTGTCAGTTTTCTCCCAGCTAAACTCACCGTTCGGACCAGGTTCGCGACCGAAGTGTCCATGCGCAGCCGTAACGGACATCACAGGTTTGGTCAATCCAAGTTCCGCGATCAGTCCACGTGGTGTCAGACTGAAATTGTCACGAATCAGTTGAACCATCGATGCATTGTCGATCTTGCCAGTGCCGAAAGTGTTGACGTTGATGCTGACCGGTTCGGCAACGCCGATTGCGTAGGCCAACTGGACTTCCACTTCATCCGCCAGTTTCGCGGCGACCAAGTTTTTCGCGATGTAGCGAGCCATGTAAGCGGCACTGCGGTCAACCTTTGAAGGGTCTTTGCCGCTGAAGGCACCGCCACCATGTCGGCCGCGTCCTCCATAGGTGTCAACAATGATTTTCCGCCCCGTCAATCCTGTGTCGCCGTGTGGTCCGCCAATCACGAACTTGCCGGTTGGATTGATGTGATATTTGATATCGCCCTGGACGTACTCGTCGGGCAAGACTGGCTTGATCGCCTTGTCGATGATTTCTTGCTTCGCCGCTTCGGTGATACTGGTGACCATCCGGCGTCAGAATCGATTCGTCATGTTGGGTACTGACAACAACGGTGTCGATTCGGATCGGCTTGTTGTCGCCTCCGTATTCGACCGTGACTTGGCTCTTGCTGTCAGGACGCAGCCAGGGAATCTCTCCAGACTCGCGCAATTCGGCCAGCTTTTCAACGATCCTGTGGGATAGGTGAATCGGAAGTGGCATCAGCACATCGGTTTCATTGCAGGCATAGCCGAACATTAAACCTTGGTCACCGGCACCTTGCTCGCCCTCGACATCCGAAGCTTTGTCAACGCCTTGGGCAATATCGGCCGACTGTTCATGAATGGCATTGAAGACTCCACAAGCGTCATAGCTGAAACCGATGTCGCTGTGGATGTAGCCGATTTTCTTGATCGTGTCGCGGACAACTTTTTGCACATCGACGTAGTGACTCGTGCGAACTTCGCCAGCAACGACGACTTGACCGGTTGTCACCAACGTTTCGACCGCAACGCGAGCATCAGCTGGGTTGGGATCGTTTGCCAGAATGTCGTCAACGATGGCATCCGAGATCTGGTCGGAAACCTTGTCGGGATGACCCATGCTGACCGATTCACTTGTAAATAGGTATCGATCGTCGCTCACTATCGCTCTCTCCAGTGGTTTACCACGTTTCGCGGCGGGTGTTGGAATCCAGGTACAGCTAGAATATGAGGGTATAAAGATAGTTGGCGGGTCGCTGTATGAGAAGTGTTCTAATTTCTTCCACCCGTTCGTTTACATGATGGCATTCTCTCCCAAGCTCGCCGAATTGACCGATTTGGATCTGGCACCACCCCAGCGGACCACGCCTGCGCTGCTGATGTCGCTGGTGTTCCATCTGATCCTGTTGGTGCTGATTGGGATGTTTTGGAACCCGATTCCCCAAGGAACCGGGGCAATCGAAGACCGCCCAGTCGGAATCGCACTGGTTCATCGGATGCCAGATCGGACCCGCTACGTTGATTCCGCCCAGATTGCCGAAGTCGATCAAGACTCGGAATCGGCCGCCGCAAACCCAACGTCTGATTCATCCGCTGCATCCGATCCGCCGGCTGATCTGCCCCAGCCTCTCGATCTGGCTGGCATCTTGAAATCGATGGAATCGGCGCCGTTACCCAAGTCGGGCACCGGTTTGGCCGGAGAAACAGAGCTGGGCAGCGATGCTTTTTCGAATGCCGGCCCCGGTGGGCCCACAGCCGACCCAGCAATCGCCACGACGACCGTGTTCGGAATATCGGGAAGTGGATCGAGATTCGTTTACGTGTTTGACCGCAGCGATAGCATGAATGGCTACGGTGGCAATCCGCTGCGACAAGCAAAGAGCGAGCTGATCCGTAGTCTGAATACGCTGACCGAACGACAGCATTTTCAGATCGTCTTCTACAACAACAAACCGACACCCTTCCGGTTGACCGGTCAATCATTGCGAATGTTTCGCGCCGAAGAGGCGTACGTCTCAGAAGCGGAGTCCTATGTCCGGTCAATCGCTGCGTTCGGCGGTACGTCACACGAAGATGCACTGCGTTTAGCGCTGCGCATGGGACCCGATGTGATCTTTTTTCTGACCGACGCGCGGATTCCACGACTGTCCACGAAGCAACTGCGCGAGATCAAGAATCGAGCCGATAGCGTCGGAACCACCATTCACGCGATCGAATTTGGCGGCGACACGACAGCCCCGGCGACTAGTTTCTTGCGCGAACTGGCGACAATGAACCAAGGAGAGTATCGGTACGTTGATGTGCGCCGTTTCAATCGCCGGGGCGAACCATGACGAACGCCAATCCGTTCGCGATGAATCTGCGATGCCCAGGATCGATCGTCGCGCTCGTGATCCTCGCGATCCTGGCAATCAATCACCCTGGTCAGGTTCTGGCTGCCGAAAAAATCTGGATTGAGCCAAAGCCGTTGCCGGCAAACCAGAGCGATTGGTTTCCTGGTGGTATTGAAACGATGGTCGCCAACGTTGTGCAGTTCGACGCCCAGACGATGACGGCACAAATTGATGGCGACGATTCGCAATTCAGCATTTCGGCGAATCGCGTGATCTGGATGGAACCGCAGAACCGTCCCTCGCCTGAATCGGAAGCGATTCAGCTATTTACCTCTGGTCAATACAGTCAGGCTTTGGACAAGTTGCCGGAGGTGCTGCAAATGCGTCCTCCCGTATGGCGACAACAATGGATCACGATGATGTCGTCGCTCGCAGCATCGCGATGTGATCGCAACAAACTTGCCTTAGAACTTGTTTCCCAGCTTGATCGGCGCTCACTACCACCGCTGGTGATCGGTTGGCTGCCGATTCAGTGGGAGAACCAGCCACCGAATCTGAACGCTATCGAAGCTGGTCACGCAAGGTTGAGTGACTCATCACCATTGGTGCAGCTGGTCGCGTCCAGTTGGCTGGTTTCATCCAAATACAGATCGGAAGCACTGGCGACGCTCAAATCACTTCAGACTAGCGATCGTCCCGAAGTTCGATTGCTTTCCGAAGTACTGCAGTGGCGCGGTGCGACGCCACCACAGGTGACTCAATTGTCAACGAAGTGGCTGCGACAAGTTGATCGGATGCCAATGGTTTTGCAAGTTGGCCCGACGAAGACGTTGATCAACAAATTGGAATCTGCCGGGCTTCGCGATCAAGCGGAACCGTTGCGATGGTCCCAGGAACTAACGCCAATCATTCCGCGGTTATAGCACGGTCGATCGGTCCTCGGTCTTAAATGTCTCCGCGAAACAGAGACGACGAGCCCGCCAAACTATGGATGTTCTGCGATGAATTCGATGGCCATGCTCATCGTCACCGGATCATTCATCAAAAAACTGTGCAACACCGGGACGGTCTTTAGCCACTGACGACCTTCCAAGTCAGCTTCCTCCACGGAGACAACGAAGTCGCTGGTCCCATCGATCAGAGGATTCTGGACCGGAATGTTGGAAACGTCACCCGCGATAATCGCAAAGGGAAACGGTGGAGTCCCCAGTTTGTCGGCAAGCTCGTCCCAGTCAGGTCCCAACTCCAGTCCACCTTTTCCAGCAACCCATCCATACAATCCGGTGGCGGCCAACCGCTTCGAAATCATGGCCCCCTGGTTGGGAGGCCCCAACATGACCATCGACTTGCAACGGTCAAGCAATCCTTTTGGATCACCTTCGCGTTGCAGATCGCCAACCAGGTGGCGAACGACAATGTTGCCCATGCTGTGACCCACAAAGCTAAACGTTGTGTTGGCCGGATAGTCTTCCAGCAGCTCGCGCAAAGATGCCGCCGAATCCCCAATCGATCGTCTCGTGCTCGCATAAGCGAATCGGATCGTGTCGGGGTAGCCCCCGTCGTGAAGCCGTTGCTCTAGTGTCGCCATGGACTGACGTGTCCGAAACAGTCCGTGCAACAAAATGACGACGTGTTTTGGCTGGTCCGCCAGATCGACTTGCGGGTGTTCACTGTCCAGCACCGCTTGGCAATGTTCGCGAGATCCCCACGTCCGACGAACGTCCGACGCATCGAGCAACCGCCAATGCTTGGTCACGGCATTTTGTTGCAGCCGATAACCGTTGCGGTGTAGATGATCGGTCCACAGCTGTGCGCCGCCGATCGTTCTGATGGCCAGGTTCCAGCTCGATTCGAGTTCGTTCTTCTTTGCGGCCACTGCGGTCTCTTTGTCGTTCGTTCCATCGTCAGCCTGAACGAATACGGAGACGATCACAAGTCCAACGATCAGAATCAATGGATATCGAGAATTCGTCATTTCGTTCCAGTAGCCAGGAGATAGACAGCCGGGGGATACCAGCCGATTTCAGCTTAGAGCCCACAGCCTACAAATGCTTCGTTCCTTTTCAGCAGCCAATCGATGCGACAGATTGTCTCGATCGACCAGCGATTTCATCCGCCCGCCAATGCCAGGAAACCCCGTTCATCGACGATTTCGATCGGGTGACCTGCCTGCTGCAAAAGACTCACCGTTTCGCGGTCCGGATCGGCCACCGTTCCCCCGGCAACCAGCAAATCAACCGATTCATTGACCTCGTCGCAACACGTTCCACCCAGGCTTCCCACCAAAGCTTGAGCTTGCTCACGACTGAGTAGCCGGAAGCGTCCAGAGAAGACCACGCATTTTCCCGACAATGGCCGAATGAATTCTGCTCGGACCATCGCTCGTTGCAAATCGAATTCCGGTTCAGGCTCCGGTGCTGATTCGGCGACAACCCTTGTTCTTCCCAAACCGCTGCCGGTCGGTTTTCGCCGCCGTGACTTGCCGGACGGTGACCGATGACCCCAGTCGCCGGCGGCACCACGACCGAGTCGCAAACGCTTCTCCAAATCTTCCAGTGACTCCGCATCACGGTCGATTCCAGCGGCCAATAGAATCTTGGCACAAGCGATCGAATCCTCCAACGCATCGTGGTGCCGAAACCGAATTCCCAACCACTCGGCAAGTGGTTTCAATCCATAGCGTTGCCGATGGGGCCAGGTTTTACGCGCAATGGCGCGTGTGCAAGCGAACTGCAGCTCAGGAATCGATCGTCGGTGGGCGCGCAAGCAGGACAACAAAACGCCGATGTCAAACGTCGCGTTGTGGGCGACCAGACAGTCGTCACCCAAGCGTTCGCTGATCTCCGACCACAGATCACCGAAGGTCGGTTGTCCGCGGACATCATCAGGTGTGATGCCATGGATCCGGATATTGGTTTGGCTGAAGTAAAACGGTTCCGGGCGAATCAACCAGCTGGCCTGATCCACCATCCGACCATCGCGCATGCGCACAGCAGCTAACTGGCAAGCGCTATCCGATCGCCGAGAAGCCGTCTCAAAATCAATCGCCGTAAAGTCAGCCGCGAAATCCATTGTTCGTCCGGAAAGAAACACTGACGTAAAGCCGCGTCTACACCCCGCTGCACTGGCAAGTCTATTGTATGGAATGCTCGCAACTTGGGCAATTTCAGTCTCCACCCGCCGAGAGTTCGCGGGAAAGTCCACGGTGAGGACGCCTTCACCCAACCTTCACGTGCACAAATCACCGACTTCGGTAAGCTTAAACAGGAATTAGAAAATCTCTAATCTTCCGAATATCACCTGAACATCAGAATCAACGCCAGACGTCAGTTTTGAGCGACAATTTCGCCGTTGCTACCTCGTTTGGCGTCGTCGTTGCCTTCGATTCCCTAGGCGACCGAATCGCCGTTGGCGAGGCTCCAAAAAATGCGTCTTGGTATGTACCATCGATGACACGACCGGTTTATCACTGCTTCGAATACCGGAGGGGTTTCGCCATCGAAGCTATGGTCTTGTCACAAAAAGGCGAATTGAGATTGTTTGCCGAGAACAATGTCCGATTGCGCGGTGAGTACAACGGGTTTGTAGGAGATTTTCGGACCAAAGAATGGACCGGAGCAACGTTTAGCCCGGACGGTCGGTGGTTGTTCGCCAACATACAAACGCCGGGCATTACCTTTTCTATCACCGGTCCCTGGGAACGGACATTGGTCTAGCGGACGCTGGTTTAAGACTCGAATTCCAAGCTCGGCTGATTCGTTGCCCGTTTGCGACTGCGCTTGCTTTGAGTTTGTCGCCGGAGCGCTAACTTTTGGTTCTGGGGCGCCTTCCAAGCGATCACCAACCGAGGCCGCCGCTAGTCGGGCCGTACCCAGCTTGGCGTACTCTGCCGACAATTCGAAGCCCAGAAAACTCCGTCCCAGCTTTTTGGCGACCGTCACAGTGGTCGAACTTCCCGAAAAAGGATCGAGCACGATTTCGCCTTCGTTGGAGCAGGCTTTGATGATCCGACCGAGTAACTGTTCCGGCATTTGACAGCCGTGAAAGCCGGCCCGTTCTTTGAACGTTCCCGCGACGCGGGGAAAGTACCATGTGTCCTCGTCCGCTTCGAATCCGGGTTCGCAATCCTGGGGACGCAAGATCCAGGTGTCGTCAGGGGTACGGCCTTTCGGGTTGGCCCGTTTGTCGCCATAAACCAGTTGTCGTGCCGATGGTACGGCGATCGAGTCGCGATTGAATTTGAAGACGTCCGGATCTTTCACAAAATAGAAGATGTGCGCATGCGAACGGGTGAACTTGTTTTTGCAATGGACGCCAAAGGTGTAGTACCAGACGACCCAGTTGCGAGTGTGAAAACCAAGTTTCTGTGACTCGACTTTCAGTTCCGCTGCGTACTCGTCACCGATCGCCAGCCAAAATGATCCGTCCGCTGCCAACACGCGATGGACTTCACGGATCCACTGCCTTGGACCACTCCAGATACTTTTCGGTATCGAGTCGGTCATCGTACTGGTCGTATTCGTAACCGATGTTGAATGGAGGATCGGCAAAAACCAGGTTGACCGATTCGTCAGGCAGCTGTTGCATGCCGGAGACGCAATCGCCTTGGTGAATCTTTCCGAGTTGATCTGCGATTTCTTTCGCCACAGCAATTGCTCCTGATTATTGTCCTGCCAGCTGCTTGCATCCATCCAGCGTTCGTGCTCAATGTTGTACGATACCCAGCAAACTTCGTCACCTCACTTTGCTTTTGCCAATGAATTCCGCGCCTCTACGGGGACTGATCGCCGCCACGATTACACCGTTTCGTGACAATGGCAGCATCGATCTGGACGCGATCGGGCCGATGCTAAATCGATTGATCGACATTGGGGTCGCCGGATTCTACGTCTGTGGAAGCACTGGCGAGGGGATGTCCCTGACCAATCGAGGAGCGAAAAAGCGTCGTCGAGGCCAGCGTCGATGTGGTGGCTGGTCGCGTTCCCGTGATCGTGCAGGTCGGACACAACAGCGTCATCGAGGCAAAAGGTCTGGCCGCGCACGCTGCCAAAGTGGGAGCCGATGTGATCTCGGCGACCTGCCCTTCGTACTTCAAAGTCAACGATCCGGCGACTTTGGTCGACTGCATGGCGGTGATCGCCTCCGGAGCGAAATCGTTGCCGTTCTATTACTACCACATTCCAGGTTTGACCGGATCGCAAATCGATGTCATCGATTTCTTAAAACGGGGCGGTGATCGAATTCCGAATTTGGCCGGAATGAAATACACCCACACCTTGCTGCACGACTATCAAAGTTGCCGGCAGCTTGAAAATGGGCGATTCGACATTCTGTGGGGCTGCGACGAAATGCTGTTGGGTGCTGTCGCATCGGGGGCCCAAGGCGCAGTCGGCAGCACATACAACGTCGCGGCGCCGCTGTATCAAAGGATCCTGGAGGCCGTCGTCGGGGGAGATCTGGCAACCGCGCGAGAGCTTCAGCATCACAGTGTCGCGCTGGTCAGAGTGATGAACGATTTTCCCTTTCATGGTGCACTCAAAGCGATGATGGAAATGCTGGGCATGACCGCCGGGACGTGTCGACTACCGCTATGTGGATTGACCGCCGACGAGAAAACGGAATTGCGAGGGAAGTTGGAAGTGATCGGATTCTTTGATTGGTGCGGGGTGGCAAATTGATGAACGGTTCGGCGCGTTGCAAAGTAGCCATCTCGCTCCGCCGAGATGTAGCCCGAATGATGTGGAAAGTAGCATTCACTGGTGTGAAACGAATTCGAATCATGACACCTCTCCCTTTGGGAGAGGTCGGACGCGGTAGCGGCCGGGAGAGGGATTCATTTCCTTGGCACAACCGTGTTTCAAGAGTTCCTACGCAGTCAAAACCCTCTCCCGGGCCTGAGAGCCCGACCTCTCCCGCAAGCGGGAGAGGTAACATTCGTCTTCGGTCGGGGATCGTCTCGGCGGAGCGAGACTGCAACGTAGTTCGATCGTGGCTGTTTGCCTTGCTTTTTTGCTTGGTTTCCCCAGCCATCGCTGATGAAGCATCATCTCATTCACTCGATTGGTCCGAACTTCCATCGCTGCCAAATGAAGTCGGCGTGGCCGGACCATTCGCCGGCGTTCACAACGATGCTCTGATCGTTGCCGGCGGTGCCAATTTTGCTCCGCCGGTTTGGGATAACGACAAAGAGTGGCACGATGAAATCTATGTGCTAACCCGTGATGGTGACAAATTCTTTTGGAAGGATGGCGGAAAGCTGACGAAGCCGACTGGGTATGGTGCCGCTGTTTCGTCATCGGCAGGCGTCATTTGCATGGGAGGCAACGACGCGGGGGAAGTCTTTGACGATGTTTTTTCACTGCAAGTTGACCCTGACACCGGCGATGTCACACAAACGGAACTTGCCATCACTGCCCTCCCCCTGTGCGTATGGTTCGGCAACGGTGATTGGCGATGTGGTGTATTTGATCGGTGGCCAAAGCGGGCTGACGCTCGATACCGCGATGAACAACGTCTGGTCGCTGGATCTTGCCAAAGCAGACGACGTTGCGGCTTTTCAGTGGATCGAGCATGAGCCGATGCCCACGACACCGTGCGCTTACAATATCACCGTCGCGCAGCACGATGGCTATCAACAATCAATCTACGTGATCAGTGGCCGCTATCAACAAGGCGACGAGCCAAAGTTCTTAACGACGTCTGGCAGTTCATTCCCCCGACCGGCCAGTGGCGACAGCGAACCGATGTACCCAGGCCGGTGATGGCGGGCACCGGTAGCAGTTTCGGACAGAGCCACCTGTTCGTGTTGGGTGGCGCTGATGGAAGTCTGTGGGACAAGGTAGAAGATTTGCGCGACGACCACCCCGGCTTTCCCAAAGAAGCCTTGGTCTATCACACGATCACGGATACTTGGACATCGGCCGGCCAGATGCCGGTCAATCATGTGACCACGGTCGCGGTGAAGTGGGACGACTCAATCATCCTACCCAGCGGCGAAGTTCGGCCCCGAGTTCGGTCACCCAAAATTTGGCAGGTGACTCCAGTTCCGAGATCACACGACTTTGGCGTGATCAATTACGCGGTGTTATTCGGATATTTAGCTTCGATGGTTGGGATTGGTGTTTACTTCGCCAATCGAAATCAAGAGCACCGACGACTTCTTTCGCGGCGGCAAGAGTATTCCGTGGTGGGCAGCCGGATGCAGCATCTTTGCCACCATGCTGAGTTCATTGACGTACACCGGTCTACCCTCGAAGGCTTTTGCACAGGACTGGACCTATTTTCTGGGCAACATGATGATTCCGATCGTTGCGATCGTCGCCGTCTTTGTTGCCTTGCCGTTCTATCGGCGACTTGATGTGACCAGTGCCTATGAATATCTGGAGAAGCGATTCAATCGCGGCGTCCGATTATTTGGTAGCGCCAGTTTTACGATTTTTCATATCTTTCGAATGGCCGTCGTGTTGTCACTGACCGGATTGGCTTTGGCGGTGGCCACGCCACTGACACCGACGCAATCGGTGTTGGTGATGGGGATTCTTAGCATTCTGTACTGCACGATGGGGGGAATCGAAGCGGTGATTTGGACCGACACCGTTCAGACCGTCGTGCTGTTTGGGGGCGCGTTGATCGCGTTGGCGATGCTGATCCTGGGAATTGATGGTGGGCTTTCCGGGATGCTGGAATCCGCCAATAACGCGGATAAACTTCGGTTGGTCAATCTGCACTGGGACGCAACCAGTTCTCAAATTGCTCTGTGGGTCGTGATCGTTGGTGGGATCGGCCAGAACCTGTCGTCGTACACGGCCGATCAAGCGGTTGTGCAGCGATACATGACGACGGAAACTCAATCGCTGGCCGCGCGTTCGATCTGGACCAACGCATTTTTGACGATTCCAGCGTCGCTGTTGTTTTTCGGTCTTGGGACGGCACTGTTTGCTTATTACCAAAGCCATCCCGACAAGCTGGACCCGTCAGTCACCAGCGATCAGATTTTTCCGCTGTTCATTGCTAGGGAAATGCCGGTCGGCTTGGCCGGATTGATCGTTGCCGGAATTTTTGCTGCCGCACAATCGACCGTCTCGACCAGCATGAATTCGTCGGCGACCACGGTGGTCACCGATTTCATGAAGCCGCTGAATATGTGCAGATCCGATGCGGGCTATCTGCGCGCTGCACGCGCGTTGACGTTGCTGATTGGTGTCCTTGGTACCGCAGCGGGACTGTGGTTTATCGATCCAGAGATCAAGTCTCTGTTCGACGCGTTTCTGAAGGTGATTGGCATGTTCATGGGCGTATTGGGCGGTCTATTTGTGTTGGGTGTCATGACGACACGAGCCAACGGCGCGGGCGCGATCGTCGGAGCATTGGTCGGCGCGATGGTGATGTTTTGGATGTGGATGTACACGCCGGTCAACGGCTATATCTACACCGCCACCGGTGTCGGGACCTGTTTTGTCGCCGGGTATTTTGCCAGTTTGTTGTCACCAATTTCGACCAAAGATCTCACGGGCTTAACGATCTACTCATGAATCATGGTGAATCGTGAACCGGGAATCGCTTCGATCTCTACTATCTTGACGGATTACTGAACGACACGCTGCCCTTTTGGATCAATCACTGCTGTCGACCGCCAGCATGGCGGATTCATGATGTCATTGGATCAAGACGGAACTCTGGTCGACACGGACAAAGGCGTTTGGCAGCAGGGACGGTTCACGTGGCTGTTGGGCGAACTATACAACAACCTGGATGCCACGACCCGAATGGTTGGAGTTGGCCAAGCATGGCGCGAAATTCTTAGACGACCATTGTTTTGATCCCGCCGATGGTCGGATGTGGTTTCATGTCACCCGAGAAGGTCAGCCGATTCGTAAACGTCGATACGCATTCAGTGAAAGTTTTGCTGCGATCGCGTATGGAGAACTAGCGCAGGCGACGGGTGATTCTGTGTACGCGGAACAGGCCAAGCGGACATTCGAAGCATTCGTGCATCACAATCTGCATCCGCAGGACGCGAATCCCAAGTTCACCGATATTCGTCCGACCCGCGGTCTTGGGTTTCCGATGATTACGATCGTCACGGCACAGCAGCTACGCGATTCGATCGGACTCTCCGCTGCGGATGATTGGATCAATCAGAGTATCGATGCGATTCGTCAGTTTCCATCTAAAGCCGGAAATCGAATGTGTGATGGAAACGGTTGGCCGTGACGGTCAGATCATCGACCACTTTGATGGTCGGACGCTGAACCCTGGACACGCGATCGAAGGAGCCTGGTTCATCATGTGGGAAGGAATGCACCGTGGCGACCAATCTTTGATCGATACTGGATGCCAAATGCTTGATTGGATGTGGGAGCGTGGCTGGGACCGACAGTATGGTGGGATGTTGTACTTCACCGATGTTTTCGGGAAACCCGTTCAAGAATACTGGCATGACATGAAATTTTGGTGGCCACAAAACGAAACGATCATCGCGACCTTGTTGGCTCATCATTTGACGGGTCGACGCAAAGTATGCCGATTGGCATACCAAGGCTCACGACTGGGCGCATCAGCATTTTACTGACTCACGTCATGGCGAATGGTTCGGGTACTTGGATCGAACCGGCCGGGTGACGTCGACGCTGAAGGGAAACTTCTGGAAAGGTCCTTTTCATTTACCGCGAATGCAGTTTACCTGTTCACAGATTTTATCTCTGTAGTGTTTGTGTAACAGATTTTCACTGAAACCGATGCCGTCGGTCCCAAATCGCTCCTCTGGGGTTTACAATTCTGTGTTGACAGGCATAGCGATTCAAAAACACCCACCTGAGAGGACCAATAAGATGCCGAACGATTCCAATCGAAGGAATTTCTTGAAGACGAGCAGCGTTGCCGCCGCTGGAGCTGCCTTGACCAGCACCGTGGCCAGAACGGCTCATGCCGCCGGCAGCGACGAGATCAAGTTTGCCTTGGTCGGATGCGGAGGTCGTGGGACCGGAGCAGCGGATCAGATCATGAATACCAAGGGGAACACGAAACTGGTCGCCGTCGCCGATGCGTTTGGTAGCAAAGCTGAAGGAACCATCAATGGATTGAGCAAAAAGCATAAGGAAAAGGTCGACGTTTCGCCCGACAATACATTCGTCGGCTTGGATGCTTACAAAAAGGCGATCGACTCCGATTGTGATCTGGTCATCATCGCGACCCCACCCGGTTTCAAACCACAACAATTTGAGTATGCCGTCAACAAGGGCCGCCATATCTTTATGGAAAAGCCGGTCGCCTCGGACGCGGTGGGTGTCAAAAGAGTGCTCGCCTCGGTCGAGGAATCAAAAAAGAAGAATTTGATGGTCGGAATCGGACTGCAGCGGCGGCACGAACCGCGATATGTGGAAACGATCAAACGAATTCACGATGGAGCCATCGGCGATGTGATTTGCCAACGAGTCTATTGGAATGGTGGCGGTATCTGGTACCGAAATCGCAAACCGGATATGACCGAAATGGCGTTTCAAACCAATAATTGGTACCACTTCAACTGGCTCTCGGGTGACCAGATTTGCGAACAACACATCCATAATCTGGATGTCGGTTGCTGGGTCAAAGGCGAGTATCCAGTCGAATGCAATGGCATGGGTGGCCGCGAGCTGCGAATGGACGGGGACGCGAGCAAGTCCCAAATCTTTGACCATACATTCTGCGAGTACACGTTCTCGGACGGAACCAAGATGTTCAGCCAAGGTCGTCACGCCCGTGGCGTTTGGAATCATGTCGGTGAAGCCGTCCATGGGTCGAAAGGAACGTCGGACCCGTCTGGATCGATCACCGGTCCCAACGAGTGGAAATTTACGGGGGAAAGCCCTGGCGGTCACCAGCAAGAACAGCATGACTTGATCGAAGCTCTGATGCGCGGCGAAATCTACAATGAAGGTGAATACGGTGCGAAATCGACTTTCACGGCGATTCTGGGTCGCGAAGCCTGTTATAGCGGCAAGGTTCTGAAATGGGACGAGCTGTTGGAGAAAGGTCGTGAACTGGCACCCGGCATCGATGAGTACACCATCGAAACCCCGCCACCAACGCTGCCAGACGAGAACGGGTTGTATCCAGTTCCAGTACCTGGAAAATACAATCCTTTCGCATAAGGATTGATTCTTGATGGTTTTCCGCCTTCCCGTCGTCGCCGAACCCGAAATGCCCGCTGGTGCTGATGTCAGTGCCAGCGGGCGTTTGCCACGCTGGCTCAAGCAGCCGATTCCGCGCAGCAACGCCAACCATCTGACGCAGGAGCTGCTATCAGAATTGAAGCTGGAGACGGTTTGCGAGAACGCCAAATGTCCAAACCGGATGGAGTGCTACAGCCAGCAAACCGCCACCTTTATGATCCTGGGCAATGTTTGCACTCGGCCCTGTGGTTTCTGTGCGGTCCACCGTGGACGTCCTCCCGAGCTGCCCGAGGCCGACGAGCCGGAGCGGGTCGCGGAAGCGGCTTCCAGGCTCGGGTTAAAGCATGTTGTGATCACCAGTGTCACACGTGACGATTTACTGGATGGCGGGGCGGACCACTTCTATCGCTGTGTGGTTGCCGTTCGCCAGCGAACTGGAGCAACGACCGAGGTGCTGACGCCTGATTTTGTGCACTGCAAGACGGCGCTCGCTCGCGTGATCGAGGCCGAGCCGGATGTTTTCAATCACAACATGGAAACCGTCCCGCGGTTGTATCGCCGGGTCCGGGGCCCCAAAAGCGATTACCGCTGGACTTTGGGGATGATGAAGAAAGTCAAGCAATACAATGCCAATGTCCGAACCAAGAGTGGATTGATGCTTGGACTTGGTGAACAGCGCGGCGAATTGTTGGAGGCGCTCGCAGACCTCCGGGCACACGATGTCGATTTCTTGACTCTGGGCCAATATTTGCAGCCGGGCGAAAAATACTTGCCAGTGGTGCGGTTTGTTCCACCGGAAGAGTTTGATGAACTGGGGGATATCGCCAAGTCGATGGGATTCAAAAAAGTCGCCAGCGGCCCCTTCGTCCGCAGCAGCTACCACGCCCGTGATATGGCGGAGGTCGGTTGACAGTGGTTAGTCGCCAGTGAACAGTCGCCAGTGAACAGTCGCCAGTGAACAGCGGATCGTGACACCCGATTCCGCTGTCGGCTGGCAACCGTTACTTGGAAACTGACTTCTTGATCGCCTCGATGGCAGATTCGGTGGTGCAGGAGGAGGCGCTGGATGCGGCGCCGGCAGCTAAGCTGCGTGAGCAGGTTTTCCCCGACATCTTCATTCAATTGACGCTTGATGGCTTGGACGGCTTCGCGTGGCCCATGTGTTGTTTCGCTTGCCAGTTGGGTGGCAGCGACCCAAATTTGTTCGCTGGTCACTGGGGGCGGGCAAAAGCCAAGTCGGTAGGCTTCGGCGGCATCCATCGGTTGGCCTGTCAGCAGCATTCGAGCGGCAACGGCACCACTTAGGCGAAAGGCAATCAGCGCCGCAACCGCACCGCTGGCGATCCCGCGTCGCGCCGCTGGGACGGCAAATGTCGCCCGATCCGATGCGACAACACAATCGGCGGCCAAGGCCAGGGCAAAACCGCCTCCGATCGCGGCCCCATCGACCGCCGCAATCACGGGTTTGGGGAAGCGTAGGATTTCTTCCAGCAATTCTGTGATATCCGTCCATAACCTGTGCCACTGCGAAAGGGATTCCGACTCCGGCATCGAAGCGATTTCGGCCATGACCTTTAGATCCATGCCGGCGCAAAAGTGATTGCCTGTTCCGCTCAATACGACCGCCCGCACCCGTTGCTCTTGGTGGACGTCTGACAGCGCCGTCATCAGCTCGCTGATCAGCTGGGGGTTCAGTGCGTTACAGGCATCTGGTCGTTCCAGCAGGATGGTGGCAATGTTTTCGTGAACTTTGACGTCGACATACTGCATGGCGTTCCTCGTTTGATTTCACAGCTCGGTTCGGCGGTCACCGAATGTCCTTTTCGATATGATACAGGCAGACAATTCTGACGAATCCCAGCAAGAGAGGGTTGGCTGAGATGTCAGCGCAAAAAAAGCCCCGAAGAGAAATCCTCTTCGGGGCCATGGTTGATCGATGCCTGATTTCTCAGGCTTCACCTGAAGCCTAGTTACTGGCAGTTTGTGCAACCAGCACCGGTCTGCATCGGAGCAGACTGGATGACTGCACCACCGTCGATGACTTCGCCACCGCTGATGACTTCACCACCCACTGGTTGGCAAACTTGAACCTGAACTTCTCGCATCGTCTGAACAGGGACACAGACCGTGTACGTTTCCGGAACTTGTTCGGTGACGGTGTCGTAGACAGTCACGTTGTAGTTACGGGTACGAGTCTCTGGCACGTTCACAGTGAAGTTCACCTGACGACTCCGCTGTTGGGTCTCCATGCGAGTCTTCGTAACGGTACGGGTACGAGTTTCCGTGTTGTAGGTCGTTTGAGGAACCATGCGAGTGCGGGTTTCCAAACGAGTCTTGGTGACGGGAACGCTACGAGTACGAGTTTCGTTGACCATCTTGGTGACGGGCACAGTGCGAGTGCGTTGCTTCAGTGCGGTACTTGGTGATGTCACGAGTGCGTTGCTCTTCTCGAGTTTTTTGCACGCTGACCATACGAGTACGCGTTTCTGTGGACATTTCGCAGTAGTTTACCGTTCGCGTGCGGTCTTCCATTCGTGTACTTGGTGACAGGAACGCTGCGCGTACGAGTTTCGGTATTTCATCGTCGTCACAGGAACTTCGCGGGTGCGAGTTTCCATGCGTTGCTTCTGAACCGGAACTTCACGAGTGCGAGTCTCAGTGCGGTACTTGGTGACGGTGTAGTCCCGAGTACGTTGCTCTTGACTGCATCGTTGAACGGCAACCATACGAGTCCGTTGCTCAGTGCGATACTTGGTCACGTTGACCGTACGAGTCCGAGTTTCGCTGCGCGTCCGAGTGACAGGAACCATACGAGTACGCGTTTCGCAGCGGTAGCTGGTCGTCGTGTAGGTGTATGGAACTTGTGAGGTCTGGCGCTGGTACGTCGTCTGTGGAACCTGAGTGGTCACAGGATTCGGTACGTAACGCGACGATACGCGATCTGTGGGCCGCAACCGCACGCACCACTCACCACGCCACAGCTAGGTGCAGCTGCAACCGTGCATCCACAACTCGACCCACAGCTGTCGCCGCAAGGTGAGCAAGAACTGCAGCCTCCGCAAGCGGAACTGCTGCCGCCGCCACCGTAGGCAGCACCACCACCAACCTCAACGGCCTGGCATTGGTAACTACCCATGTCGCGGGTCACCGATCGCATGGTCGTAACGGGTACCATCGTGCAAACAGTGCGGTAGGCCGTTTGGGTCTGCTGAACTGGTACTCGAACTTGGTAGTTCTGAGCGACTTCTTCCGTGTAGGGAACCGAAACGGTGTAGGTCTGTTCGACCGCTTCGGTGTAAGGAACGTTGACCGAGTAGTTTTGAGCAACTTGCTCGGTGTACGGGACGTTGACCGTATAAGTCTGAGTCTGAGTTTCAGTATAAGGAACCTGCACATTGTAGGTCTGTGTCAGCGTTTCTGTATAAGGAACACAAACTTGATACTCTTGAGTCGTGGTCGTCGTTACCGGAACTTGAACTTGGTAGGTTTGTTCCACGTTCTCGGTGTAAGGAACCGAAACTTGATAGGTTTCTTCGCGAGTCTTTTGAACAGGCACTTGAACTGTATAAGATTGCTCAACTTGTTCGGTATAAGGAACCGTAACTGTATAAGACTCGGGTTCGGTGTAAGGAACCGAAACCGAATAAGTTTGAGTGATCTCTTCGGTTTTCGGTACGCACACGGTGTACGTCTGTTCGACTTGCTCGGTGTAAGGAACCGAAACTTGATAGCTCTGTTCCACTTCAGTCGTTACAGGCACTTGTACCGTGTAAGACTCTTCCTCGGTATAGGGAACGGCGACTTGAACGTCGTAGTTCTCCGTACGAGTTTGCGTTTGGGAAACGTTGACCGTGTAAGTTTGTTGACGAGTTTCAACTCGTGCAACCCGACGTGTCACGTTACGCATGCGGGTTTGCGTCTGGCGTTGGTAAGTGGTCGTTGGAACCATTCGAGTCTCAGTGACATACTGAGATTGAACGGAAACTGCCGTACCACAGTCAGCGCCACTGGCACCGCCGCACCCGGCAGCTCCACAGCCACCGCAATCGGCACCACCGCAATCTGTTGTTGCGACGCATCCGGAACCGCTGGCGCAGCCTCCGCAGTCGCCACAGCCCGCTTGGACATTTGCAGCGAACAATAGCGTCGCGCACAGTCCGAAAACGGTCTTCATCAAAAGTGTTCTCATCTAGTAACCCTCCGGAAATGCTTACAGCCCAATTACGGGCACCCAAAGTAAGTGAATACGAGGAAATCTTTAACGGCTGCGTAAACTGGGCTATACAATGCCCAGAGCCCGTTGAATGTAAATGTTCACTTCCCAAAGTCAACGATACCACATGGGAATTTGGGGAATTCGGGGAAATTAATCACCCACATTGTGAGTCAGATTTCCTGCGGGTTCTGGGTGCGAACTGATTCGAAATCGTTGGCGATTGCCAGGTTTCCGGAAAAGCGGGTGAAGAAAACCTGGTGGCAACGTCGGCAGCCAATTCCGACTAACTAACGTGGCAGTTCATGAATGCCGATGTTCACTAAAAGTACGAACCAAGACGATTGGTCGTGATCGAATCAATCCCTATGATAAAATTGCAGACAAACCCTATGATTCTTATGGAAATCGCTGGTGTCGGGTGTGCCGACAGAAGTTGTTGGGAGTAAGGTCGATGAATCGATCGCCGCAGGCAACGAGATCCTCGAGCGAACCTCGCAAAGTGATTTGCGTGGGGAATCCGGACACCTTGCCGGCCGACATTCGACGCGAAAACGTGATTGTCGTTGATACTTCTGTCGCCGTCGTCGAGCAGCTGTCCGAGCCTGGCATCGAAGGTATTTGGATCTCCCGCGACCAACTGCCACAGGTCAGTGAACTCCGTGGTTTGGCCCAAAGCGGATTGATGCTCCGCGATATGCCCGACGGAGTCGCCCTGTTGGATTCGGATATCCGAGTCTTGTGGGCCAATCGCCGGCTCGCAAAGTGGTCCGGACGCGAAGATCAGGCTCTGGCCGGTGTCAATTTCTATGAATTGCTTTCCAATCCCGAGATCATGGGACCCGACTTTTGTCCCTTCCACACGGCTTTGGCAACCGGCGAGGAAGGTAGCAGCACCCTGCATGCCGCAGGCAGCTATTTCCAAGTTCACGCCGCTCCGATCGTCCAGCCCGATCACTCGCGACAGTTGGTCGTCACGGTCAATGACATCACCGAAGAGATCCTGCAACAACAAAAGTTGGCTGCCATTCATCAGGCAGGACGCGAATTAGCCGACCTGCGACCTTCGGAGATTTTCATGATGGAGGTCGATCAACGGATCGATTTGCTGAAAGAAAACATCCGACACTATCTAAGTGACCTGTTGAATTTCGAAGCGATCGAGATTCGTTTATTGGAACATTCCACAGGCAATTTGGTGCCGCTGCTAAGTGTCGGAATCGACCAAGATGCTTCGGACCGTCAGCTCTATGCCCATCCGCAGGGGAATGGCATCACGGGATACGTTGCCGCCAGCGGGATGAGCTACGTCTGTCACGATGTGGAGAACGATCCGCTATTCATTCCCGGAGTCGCCAACTCCAAAAGTTCGCTGACGGCTCCGTTGATTCTGCATGACCAAGTACTCGGCACGATCAACGTTGAAAGTCCCGACCCACATTCGTTTACCGATAGCGATTTGCAGTTTCTGGAAATCTTTGCCCGCGATGTCGCTTTCGCGCTGAACACACTGGAATTGTTGGTCGCGCAAAGCGCCAATACCGCACAACAAAGTTGCGATGCGATCCACAGCGCCGTCGCGTTGCCGGTCGACGAAATCCTGAATGACGCGGTCAACGTCATGGAAGGTTACATTGGGCACAGTCCCGAAGTTGTCGATCGACTAACGCGGATCTTGCACAACGCGCGAGACATCAAGCAAACGATTCAACAGATCGGCCAAAAGATGACGCCACTGGAAGCCGTTCCAGTCGGTGTCCAGTCGGAACAACATGCCGTGCTCAAAGGCAAACGCATCTTGGTTGTCGATGCCGACGATCAAGTTCGCGAGGACGCGCCACGAACTGTTGGAACGATACGGCTGTGTTGTCGAGACCGCACATTTGGGTGACGAAGCAATTTTAATGGTCCGCAGCAGTGGTGGTGCCGGCAGTTACGATGTCATCATCAGCGACATCCGGTTGCCCAAATACAGCGGCTATCAATTGATGCTTCGACTGGGTGAAATCATGCAGCCAGTTCCGATCGCGTTGATGACGGGATTCGGCTACGACCCAGGGCATTCGATCGTCAAAGCGCGACAAGACGGTTTGCACCCTAAATGCATTCTGTTCAAACCCTTTCGGTTGGATCAGTTGATCGATGTTGTGAAGACCGTGCTGGAGATCAACCAGCAATCGCCGCCGACGGCGGTTGACACAGCATCAAGCGATTAGATCTTCAATCACCGTACCACCAAACTGGCTTAATTGTTTGAATCGGCCGGCATGGTGATAGGTCAGCCTATGATCATCCAGGCCCAGCAGTCGCAATAAAGTGACATGAAAGTCTCGGACGTGATGAACTGCCTCGACCGCGGTCGCGCCTCGTTCATCGGTTGCCCCAATCGTATGCCCAGCATTGCAACCGCCGCCAGCCAGCCAGATTGTCATCGCTTTCGGATTGTGGTCACGGCCGTACGCGATTCCGCCCCGGACTCCATTGTCGGGTGTGCGGCCGAATTCGCCCATCCAAACGATCAGGGTTTCGTCCAGGAGTCCACGATCTCTCAAATCGCCAATCAGCGCTGCGATCGGCCGATCAACCCGCGGAATCAACGCACCATGTGCTTTGGCCAGATAGTCGTGCGAGTCCCAAGTACTCGCGTAGACTTGGACGAACCGGACCCCCTTTTCGACTAGCTTTCGCGCAGCAGACAGCGCCGTGCGAACTTGTCTGTCGGTTCGACACCCACCCCATAGCGATCCAGCGTTGTCTGAGTTTCGTCGTTCAATTGCAGCGTTTTGGGTACCTCCATCTGCATGCGAAACGCCAACTCATAGTTCCGCATACGTGCCACCAGGGCCTCGTGATTGGGATGCTGTTCGGCATGTCGCTGATTGATCCGCTGTAAGTAGTCAAGATTCATGCGCTGATGATCTTGAGTCACTCCTGGCGGCGGCGCAATGTCCAAGATCGGCATTCCCGCGGATCGCAGTGGTGTTCCCTGATGCGATGGTGGCAAGAATCCGTTGGACCAGTTCGCCGCGCCACCTTGTGGGTAGGCGACTTCGGGAAGCACGATAAAGCCTGGCAAGTCCTTATTCTCACTGCCCAGTCCGTAGTTCACCCACGCACCGATTGCTGGATCGCCACCAAATTGGTTTCCAGTATTGACCTGGTAGTTTGCTGTCGGGTGGTTTACCGAGTCAACTTGGCAACCGCGATAGAAACAAATTTGGTCTGCTAACTCGGGCAAATATTCCCAGCGGTCACACATGTCGGCACCCGATTGTCCGACTTTGCGAAATTCAAAGGGGCTTTCAACGTAATACCGTTTGCCGCTACTCATCGCCGACTGTTCTTGTCCGCGGCGCTGAAATTCTTTTAGATGCAAGTGTTTGAGTTTTGGTTTGGGATCAAACGTATCAATGTGGGACGGACCCCCTTCCATGTACAGAAAAATACATCGCGTTGCTTGGGCTGCCGGAAAATGGCGGCCCCCGGCAACGCGACTACCATTGGTGAACGAGTCTTGACCTTGATCGGCCTCGGCCAACGCCGACGTGAACGCGATCGAGCCCAGGCTGGCCCCCAGTCCATACAGAAAATCGCGACGGTTAGGATCAAACATGCTTTGGGTATCAGTAAATGTAGATAAACTCGTTGCTGTTAAGCAGCATCAGGGCGACGTCGGCCAAGCCGCGGGTGTTTGCGTCAACTTGGTGCGATTGCAAATCGGGCTGGTAGTCGTCCAACGCGAATAGCCGTTCTGTAAATCTGAATGACTGACCGGTGTTTTCGTCGACCGCGTCCCGGACGATATGGGTAGGCATTGGCCGGGCTAGCGGCTTGACCGATGCCTGGACTTTCGTCATCCGGTGCCAATGTTCGATTGCCCATTCGCTTTCTACCGGTGCCGGATTGCGACTGTACAGCCACTGAAAGATATGTTGAATCGTTTCCACTTCCGATTCAGTCTCACGCAATGCCCTGGTCGCCAGAGCCAATGCTCGGTCGTTCGCCTCTTCTCCATTGAGCAATGTAAACACTTGCGGCGTGATGTTGGAACTGTCACGCAATTCGCACGATTTTTCACTTCCCGGCTGATTGAAAGTTTCCATGAAGGGCAGACGGTGTCCACGAGTCTTATGAACATAGATCGAACGACGATTTCGATCGGCCGGTCGGGGATTGGGAACGTAGCTCGGCGCAAATGTTCCCATGATCAAGCGAGGTTGGAACGCAGCATCGCGATTCATGTCGGGTCGAATGGGAATTCCTCCCAACATCGGGTTCAGTTCACCGGCGACCATCAACAGCGAATCTCGCAGCTCTTCGGCCGTCAGCCGGCGAGGTTGGAATGCCGCATACGAATCAATGCTTGCGTTTCCATCTGGATCGTGACTGCTGCGGCTATAGGCGTCCGACATCATGATCTCGCGATGAAGGTTTTTGATCGACCAACCACGCTCAATCATTTGACTAGCCAACCAGTCCAGCAACTCAGGATGTGTCGGCTTTTTTCCGGTCGCACCAAAGTTGTTCGGATTGCCTGCGATTCCCCGCCCAAAGTGTGACGCCCATATCCGATTCACGATCACCCGCGGAGTCAACGGGTTCGTTGAACTTGTGATCCAGTTCGCTAACGCGGTGCGGCGACCCTGATAGCTCGTTGGGAATTGAACTTCCTCGGGCCCGGCAACCGCGCCCAGTTGCACCGGCTGAACAACATCGGAAGGTGAGAAAGGATCGCCGCCGATCAGAATCGCTGTTTCTTCCAGGGTTCCGTTCGCCAGCGGATTCGCAGGTTTGTCGATCCGAGCGGTGTGCGTGCGAGCGGGTGGCGATTTCCCATTGTATACAGACATCGCAATCGGCTTGTAACGATCGAACTCCCATTCGAATCGCATTCGCCATTTACGACCAATTCGCTCTAGCCCCAATTCCTCGGCTGTGCGGTCTGCTTTGTTCTTGCTTTGTGTTTTCGCCAGCATGCGCAGCATGCTTTCATTGGCTTCATGGCGCAATCGGTGGTATCGCCGGTCCACTTCCAGACCGTTGCGATTCTCGCGGCTCAGCCATTCGGTATCGACGTCGGCGAACTGAGTGGTGGCAAATACAGCTTGAATCGCGTAGTAGTCACGAGTCGGAATCGGATCGAATTTGTGATCGTGACACCGGCAACACTGCAACGGTTGAGCCAGAAAGACTTGGCCCACCGAATCCGTAACATCGTCCAGGAAGAATTGTCGAGTGACTTTGGCCACGCTCATTCCGGTGTGTTCCCACGGACCCATCCGCAGGAACCCGGTCGCGATCAACATTTCGGCCGCATCTTCGCGATTTGGTTGGGACCCCAGTAATTCATCTCCGGCGATTTGTTCGATCACAAACTGATCAAACGGTTTGTCATCGTTGAACGAGCGGATTACATAGTCCCGATACCGCCAGGCATTGGGACGTTCCCAGTCGTTGGCGAAGCCGCTGCTGTCGGCATATCGGACCACATCTAGCCAACGTCTAGCCGATTGTTCACCGTAGTGTGGACTGGCCAACAGACGTTCGATGACATCGCCGAACGCTTGCCGATGACTGCGGGGGTCATCGACGAAGTCGGACACCTGTTGCGGTGTCGGCGGCAGACCGAGCAAATCAAATGTGGCGCGGCGAATGAGTGTGACGCGATCGGCACGACCGGCCGGTTGGGTCTTTGACCGGCTTAGTTCGGCATCGATAAAGCGATCGATCGAACTTGTCGAACTGCAATGAAGTAGCGATCGAGAATTGCTTGCGAATCGGTTGAAAGGCCCACAGGTTTTCGGGCTGGTATTTCCGCTGTGACCACTGGTCATTCAAGCCGCCACGGGTCTCAACCAAGATTCCGTCAGCAAACTCTGCATAGAGTTCGGACCGCCGTTCTTCGTTCGGCCAAGGCGCACCGGCATCGATCCATTGGCTGATCGCCGAGATCTGGCCTGCGGTTAGACGATCGGTCTCTTTGGGCGGCATCGCAAAGTCGGTGTCCGTGCGATTTAGCATCGCAAGTAATGGACTGGCCTTGGCGTCGCCAACGATCACCAGCTGGTCACCATACTCGCTGCCGCCGGCCAACAGCGAGGCCCGCGTTTCGGCGTTGAACTCTCCTTGCAATTCGTCCGCGTGATCGCTGTGACAGGCAAAGCATTTTTCGCGCAGCAGCGGATAAACCTGCTCAGCAAAAATCTTCTCGGCTGCGGTCGGTCGATCGGCATTGGCCGATTCACTAACAGCGATCAGGCAGCAACCGATCAGAAAGTAATTCAATCGCTGGACAGAGATCATGCTTTGGCAACTACTTGGGAAGATCGGGCAGCGATGGCCTTTCCGGCGGCGTTGGTTGCCAAAGGTCTTCGACTTCTTGGCCTCCAGCGTCATATCTTAGCAACAGATAGACCCCTCCCACTAAACTCCAAGTTAGCGTCAACACCACAACCGCGGGAAATCGCCACAGTATCGAACTGGTGATGCGTTGCAGCGCGTCCGATGAGCCGACAAACCATAGTGCGGATGTTGCGATCTCCGATGCCGACCAAGCGACGGCCGATGCCAATGATCCGACGACCGTCAACAGCAATACTGAGAACAACACATAAAACACCAATTGAATCGGACGCCGAAACAGATACTCGTAACCGCGACTAAGCGCATCCAATGGATCGGGATCCTGTTCGTTGATGACGCGCCGCCCAGCTGATTGGTATGGCAACATGAGACCCAAACGCAAGCAGACCTGCCGGTAGTGCAACCAACGCGATCAAGTTCGCGGCGATCAAACGCAACGAACGTATGTCAGCAAACCAAGTCGAACACCATCCGATCGCCAAAATGATGGCAACGAACGGCAGGACGCATAGGAACGGAACCAGCGCGGCAAGCCATCCCGCAGGAGCGCGGTGAATGGCCAGCGAGACTGCTGGACCAAACGGCATTAGCGACCGAACTGCCGTTAGCAAGCGCCTTGTCTGGCTAATAACATGCCGATTGGCGTCCAGACAATGATTGACCAGACCAACATCGCGACCAACCTCCAGCCACCCCGATCGGGATCAAACAGCGAGGTCGGTACCAAGAGACGAAAGTATCCCATCAACGATTTGACGTTGTCGGTCGTCGTCGCCGAAAACTCCGGTGGATCGGCCTGTCCAAAGATGACACGTTGACCGATCAACCAAATGGCAAAAACGAGTGCAGTTAGCACTAATAATGGGGGCGAACCGGCAACACGAAGCACCCGCACCAGTCGCAGCCAAGGAAACAGGTCGATCCACTCTCGCGCTCGAGCCAATAAACCGGTTTCAAGGTCATAGCCCTGGTGGACTTCTTCGTCAGACAAATCGTCACTTGGAATGCGACTGGAACCCTCGTCGGAATTCATGGTGCCATGACGTGGTAAAGGCGATAGGGGCAGGCAGGGGCTGGGAATTCGGCGCAGCTGAACGGTAGTTTGAGGGGATGGCCGATTCAAAACAACCCTGAGGCAATCAAAGATGGGCCAATCGGATACAAGCGAAGCGGATGCATATCTGGTCCAACAGATACGTGATGGAGATGCCGATGCGTGGCAATCGTTGATCGATCGCTATGAAGGTCGTTTGATGGCTTTTACCGATAGCCGAATTCGAAATCGCGCTACCAGCGAAGATATCGTGCAAGAAGCATTTGTCGGGTTTCTGATCAGTCTGCCCAACTATGACGGCGATCGCCCGCTGGAAAGCTATCTGTTTTCGATTTGCGCCTACAAACTGACCGATCACCTGCGACGCGAAGGACGCCGACCATCCATTCAAATGCATAGTCGCGGCAGTGACGGTGATCGCCAAATCGAACCGGTCGGCGGGGACCGGGTTGCCAGTTCAATTGCCCGCAGTGTCGAACGCAAAGCGATCGAAGAATCCGCGGTCAGAGACGCGATTTCCGAACAGATCGACCGTTGGAAATCTGGCGATGGCTGGAAAAAGTTGCAAGCCATCGAATTGTTGTATGTCTGCGGCAAACCGAATAAGGAAGTAGCCTCGATATTGAACCTGAGTGAACAACAAGTCGCCAACTACAAAAGCGATTTTCAGATCCGCATGCGGGCGATCGTCAAGCGAATGAATTTGGATGAAGGTGTTTTCCCGGAATTGGCCGATTGACTGGGGATTGGCGACTTGCCCTAGAATTGGCTAATTGAAATAGAAAGGAGCTAAGAATGAGTGACCAGATCGTGCCGCTGCGAATCGGATCCGAGTGGATTACCAGTCGCCAGGTCAGTCAAACCACGCAGGTTTTCAATCCGTCAACCGGCCAAATCATCGCCACCGTACCGGTAGGCTGCGCCGATGACGTTGATCAAGCTGTTGCGGCAGCCCTGGCGGCGGCGCCCGCTTGGGCTGAAACACCCGCAGTCGAACGCGCACGCGTGATGTTCGCTTACCGACAATTGATCGATCAAAACTTTGATGATTTGGCCCGTCTGGTCACGCGTGAGCACGGCAAGACTTTTAGCGAAGCGAAGGCCGAAGTCCAACGCGGTTTGGAAATGGTCGAATTCGCTTGTAGCGTTCCCACGATGTTGGCCGGGCAGACCTTCCCACAGATCGCCGCTAGCGTCGATGGTGAAACGAATCGTCACCCGCTGGGCGTTTGCGTTGGGATCACTCCCTATAATTTTCCCAATATGGTGCCGCTGTGGATGTTTCCGATTGCCATCACCTGCGGAAACACCTTTATTCTGAAGCCCAGCGAAAAGGTTCCGCTGAGCGCGAATCGATTGGCGCAGTTGTTGATTGACGCCGGTTTGCCCGACGGAGTTTTCAACGTCGTTCATGGCGGTAAGGAAACGGTCGATCGACTGTTACGACATCCCGATGTTGCGGCGATTTCTTTTGTTGGATCGACAACGGTGGCGAAATACGTTTACGAAGTCGGCACTGCGAGCGGAAAACGAGTGCAATCGGCTGGCGGAGCCAAAAACCACATGGTGATCATGCCCGACGCCGACCTGGACCAATCCATCAAAGCATTGGCAGCATCGGCATTCGGCTGTTCCGGCCAGCGGTGCATGGCTGGATCGGTCGCCTTGGCCGTGGGCCAAGCCGGAGACGAATTGGTTTCGGGTTTGGTCGATCATTCGCGGTCGATCGATGTCGCCCCAACCGATGGGAACGACGCGGCCGAAATGGGGCCGGTGATCAATCGTGAGCACCGTGACCGCGTGGCAAGCTATTTAGACAAAGCGAAAGCGAGTGGAGCGATTGTCGCGCTTGACGGTCGGGGTGTAACGTCAGGTGACAGTTTCTTACTCGGTCCCAGTATTGTCGATTCGGTGACCACTGACATGCCGCTGTGGAAGGACGAGATTTTTGGCCCACTGTTGTCGGTGGTTCGAACGGATTCGTTGGATCAGGCGATTGCCGTCGGCAAATCATGCAAGTTTGGCAATGGTGCATCGATCTTCACGCGTGACGGGTATGCCGCGAGAACCTTCAAACGGCAGTTCAACGCCGGCATGATCGGCATCAACGTCGGTGTTCCCGCGCCGATGGCTTGGTTGCCCTTTACAGGCTGGAACGAATCTTTTTTTGGAGATCTGCACATTCAGGGCACGGAGGGCGTCTATTTCTACACCCGCCAAAAGACAACGCTAACGCGTTGGTTTGAATCCGATCGCGATTCGCATCAAGACCCGATTTGGAAACAGAATTAAGTCTTGGACCACAAAGCATCTTTTCTGAACATGCGCTAGCCCGAATTGTTCATGGCGCGGTTCCAGTTAAGACCTAAGTCCATTGATTGTTGAACTATAAGCAAAACGTGTTTCGGCGCAGCAGTGCGCAATCAATCCGCAGGATTGAGCGACTGTCGCTCGACTCTCCGAGTCGAATGTGCTACGACATGAATGATCCGGGCTAGTGACGACGCACAGAGACACTAGGTCAGTTTGGCCTGTGGGTCGACACTGCGCAAGTGCAAGTCTTGCTGGGGAAAGGGAATTTCAATCCCTGCTTTCCGGAAGGCATCATCGATTCCGGTGTGCAGCTCGTGCACAATCTGCAACCGCGAGTCCATGTCGTCCATCGAGATGTAGCAACGCAGCACATAGTTCAAACTGCTACTGGCGAACTCCTCAAAGGTGACCGATGGTGCCGGATCTTCGACGATCTTTGGGTGCTCGATTGCAACACGAAGCATTTGGCGAACCGTTTCATCCTTGTCGCTGCCGTAGGCGACACCCACTGGAACCACTACCCGGTTGACTCGATTTGAAAGCGTCCAGTTCAACACCCGGCCGGTGATGAAGTCTTTGTTCGGTACCAAGTAGTCCTTGCGATCCCAGTTGGTGATAGTCGTTGCGCGGATCTGCACACGCGATACTTTGCCGGTTACATCGTCAACGGTGACAATGTCCCCTACACGAACGGGACGCTCAATCAGAATGATGATTCCAGCGACAAAATTTGCGAACATCTCTTGTAGGCCAAACGCCAGACCAAACGTCAGCGCAGCAGCCATCCATTGGATTTGTTTCCAGTGGATGCCGAGTGCCGAACAGGCGACGATCAATCCCAGCAAAACGATCAGGTAGCTGACGACGGTTGCGATGGCATATCGAATTGACGCGTCGATTGGCAATCTCTGCAGAATAGAAATCTCCAAGACACCGGGAATGTTCCGGGCGGCGATCGCCGTTCCAATTGCGACAAGCACGGCAAATAACAAATCACTGATTGTGACATTGTCCAACACATCGCGACTGATGAAACTGACGTTACCTGCTTCATCGGTTTTCATCTCGGCAACCGTCTTGATGCTTCGCCACAACGGTCGTTGTTCCAAGAATCCCAACGCTGGCAAAACATCGGCCCAGGTCATCCAGATCGCTAAGATCGCTACGCCAATCATCACCGTTCTTAACAGGCTGCGCGACTGCACAATTTGCAATCGCAACTCTTCGGTGGTTGGGATCTCGGTGGTGTCGATCGACATCTCATCTTTTTCTCTCGCTGCCTGTCGTCGCAATCGAGCCGCTTCAACATTGATTCGCCGCCTTTGAACCAGCAGCATTCGCGTAAAAAAGGCGGTGACGACGGCCAGTACCGCCAGCAACACAATCGTCAGGTAAAGCCGCCATGCCAAATGCCAAGCCGTGTACGTATAGCCTTGGAACGCAATCAACCCCAGCAGCATCGGAGTCAACACGGCGATCCAATACCAAAGGGGTCGCAAATGTGCTGCCCAGCCATCCGGCTTGCGAGACAGGTAGTAGCTAAAGATTCCCGTTCGCGAGTTCAATATGCGACCGATGAAAATCGATGACACGATGATTGCTGCGATAAACGTCAACCGCTGCAATGTGTCCAAGCCTGGCCGAGTTGACTCGGCATCCAGCATCGCGGTGATCGCCATCATTGGTAACCCGAAGATCATCAGCCAACGGAGGTTGCGACGGACAACAGCGACCGACTGGTTGGGCCAGCTGAAGTGCGATTCCCCCAGTCCCTTTGGTTGACAAACTTGTCGAAAAAACTCTAGCGGCAAGCCCAATCTCGCCAGCGTCGAACAACCTTGAGCCAGTGAGAGTACAACCGAGTTGTCCGTCGGCATTTGCACAAGCCGCCAAGCAAGAAAGGCGAACAAAGCCGGCCACAACAAAGATATCAGTAGCGTTAGCGAAATCACCCGCACTGTCGGCGACATATCGGTACATGATCCGCTTTCGACCGTGCTGCCGATCGATCTAATCTCCCGCCGAATCCGTCGCCCGTTGAGAAGCAACAGGGGGAAAATCGTTAGCGCCGCCAAATACCATAGCGGGGACGCAACGATGTCCGCTCGAATTGTCTTGGCCGCTTCGGTCCATTTTTCTCGATCGCGATGTGACCGATCACTAAAGTCCAGTGAGAACGACTCATGAAGTGGCGAACCGCTCCGTATCCACAAGATTCGCTCGTCAATAAAATTTGCATGCTGAGCGGTCTCGTCGACGATCTGTTGTTCGGTGTTTGACAGGTCAACAAGCGTGTCAAAGTAGCTCCGTTGTGCGCTAACGAGTGTCTTCAGTCGCTCCGTTTGCTTGGCAACCAACTCGCTTGCCCGCATCAGAACCGCTTCGTCGTTACCCAGCGTTTCGGTCAAGTCATCGGGGCGGGAACGTTCCTCTTCCAGATCCAATAGACGTTGCTGGGCCTCGTCAATCTCATCGACGCGACGATCAATTCTGGTTTGGTATCGGCGCGCGTTGGGCAATGACGACTTTTGTTGCCGCAGCATCTTGCCGATGGTGTCGGTTAGCCCAATCGCCTTGACTTCCTCTTTCGCACTCTCGGCCGTACGGTCCCAACGGTCGCGCGTTGCCTTCGCGGCATTCAGCCGCACTTCTGCTTCGCGGATAGCCTCGGTCACCTGTTCGAATTCTTTGGCAAGTTCGACGTTTCGATCGGCAATCGCTTGCAACCGTGGATCGGTTTCGCCTTTGCGTTCTTCTTCAGCCGACGTGATTTGTTTGTTCGCTTCCGTTGCTCGGCGCGATTGGACCAGTTTTTGCAACAGTTCGACTTGCTGTTGAAGCTTGCTCAATCGCAACGAGGTCTCGTCTCGGCTCAACTGCACCAAATCAGCTGCTGCCTCCGCGTCGTAGGCAGCTAATTCCGATTCCAAGGCAGGAACTTCAGCACGCAATCGTTGCAGCCCCGCTTGACTTGCGACTCGTCGCGCCTCGGTAAGGGTCGCCGATTCGCCGTCTGCCGGCGGTTGTTCCAACTCCCGCTGTAGGGTTTCAATTTCTTGTTCAATGGAAGTCAGTCGCGCAGGAATTGTTTTTCGACGTGCCGTACGATTGGCAATCAGTCCGTCTATTTCGCTGGACGATTGTTTCAGCTTTTCTAGATCGGTGCTGCGCTGAGTCAGTTGTTGCTCCAGTTCGGCTAGCGGTTTGGAGTCGTCGATCGAAGCCGTCGGCGAATCACGCAGCGATTGAATCTTTTCTTTCAGATCACCCGCACGTGATTGGACCGATTCAACGGCTGCCTGAAACCCGCCCGCCTGTTTGTCAAGTTCGACGGCTGTTTTGATGGACTCCGAGGCGGCACGAATCAGATCTGTCGCACGCTGCTTCGCCTCATCGTCCAGTTCCGAGCTCTCAATGGACTTTTGTAACTGAACGATTTTTTCCGTCGAAATCGGTTTGGGGGCCGCCAGCGGCTGCGAAGACTGATCATCTTGGCCAACACCAATGCCGGCTGGCATCAGCAGAACGATGGCAAACGCGATCCGTACTGCGTACATGGTGTGGGATTACCAAGGGAAGATGTGGCGGCGTAAAACGTTCCAAAGCTGGATGTCTTACCGGTAAAACGGTCAAAATCCCAGCCTAGGTACGTCAATCTGTGATGCTATCGAGCATTCTGGGCAACGGAACATTTGCCAAATCACAGGGTTGACTATCCTATAGGAGGCCGCTCACACTCGTCTCCACCCCTCCCTGGCTCATCGGCTGCACGCCATTTCCCTACGCAATGACGCATTCTAACCCCAACGATGGCTCGCCGAGTATTGCTTCGACCCATCCTCGGGTAGGTGTGCTTGGCGTTCTGGCTAGAATTTTGTTGCCGGTCGCAATGCTTGCGATCGGTGGCTACGCCTATCAAAAACTATCGGTCGAAGTTGAAAAGGAGACGGAACCGCCAGCTGAAAAGAAGATGATTCGGACACGGGTCGTCGAACTCCACGCTCAGGACTATCCGGTCGTCATTAAGAAGAATGGGATTGTCCAACCTCATAACCAGGTCACGCTGAGCGCCGAAGTCACTGGCAAAGTGGTTCGCATCAGTCCCTCTTTTGAAGTCGGTTCTTATTTTTCAGCCGGTGACGTACTCGTGGAACTGGATGATCGAGACTATCGGAACGCCGTTGCGATGACCGAAGCGCAGTGCGACGGTGCCGAAGCAGCCTTGGAGTTGGCCAAGCTGAACCACCAACGGCAGATCACGTTGGTTCAGCGGAACGCTGCCCCGAAAGCCGATTTGAACCAAGCTGTCGCAACCCTCGCGCAAGCCGAATCATCACTCAATGGAATGAAGACGCAACTTGATCAGGCAACGCGAGATTTGGAGCGGACCAAGATTCGCGCGCCGTTCGATGGTCGGGTTCGCCAAAAGGATTTGGGACTTGGGCAATCGGTGGGACCCGGTACACCCTTGGGGATCGTCTTTGCCGTCGATTTCGCTGAAGTCCGTTTGCCGATTGCCGGTCCTGAGCTGAAGTATTTGGATCTTCCCGAACGGATCGGCGATACGCCGGTCGACGTCAAATTGCGAGATGGGATCAATCCCGCATCGGAAACGGTTTGGACTGCCAAGATCGTACGTACCGAGGGCACGTTGGACGAAAACTCATTGGAACTCTTCGCAATCGCCAGGATCGATGATCCGTTTGGGTTGAAGTCCGGCGCCCCACCACTCCGAATTGGACTGCCTGTTATCGGTCTGATCTCCGGCAAGGTCTTGGAAGACGTTGTCGCAATTCCCCGCGCTTCCATCCGACAAATGGATCAGGTCTATTTCATTGACAAGACCGAGTTGACGATCCGATCCGGAACGATCGCCCCTGTCTGGTCGGACGAAGATAATATTTTGATTCGAGATCCAAACGTGGTCAACGGAACGCTCGTGTCGACGACCAGAATCGTCTACGCACCCGACGGCGCCAAAGTCGAGATCATTCCGGAATCGGAATCAGTGACCGAGACGGTCAGTGCGAAAGCCAAAGCCAAGTCAGATACGAAATCTGCTACGAATTAGGGCTCCTTCATGATTCGCTGGTTTGCCAACAACGGGATCGCCGCCAACTTCTTGATGCTGGCAATCTTGATCGCCGGTGGCTACACGGCCATGTACCGGATTCCGCTGGAGATCTCGCCAAGCCTCAGCTGGCAGACCGTGGTGATCGAAATGCCCTATCGGGGCGGCACCGCCAAGGACGTCGAACGCGCCATTTTGATTCCTATCGAACAAGCTCTCGAAGGCGTCGAAGGAATCGAACACATCAATGCCGATGGGATGCGCGGGAGAGCTAGGTTCTGGATCAATGCAAAACCGGAAACCGACGTCCGAGCGCTGATGGACGACGTCAATGCTCGCATCGATACGATTACGACCTTCCCCGACGAAACCGAACGGCCACGTGTCTACATTCCCGAATCGGGAAACTACTTCGAAGTACTGAGCGTCGCGGTGACTGGTAAGATGAGCGCGCACGACTTACGTGAAGCCGCGCGTCGTGTCCAAGAAGATCTGATCGCATTGCCGGGAGTTAGCCGAGCGAATTTGTCGGGTGATCTGCTCTCGGAGATCTCGATCGAAGCCAAAGCCGACAAGCTGATTTCGTACAACTTGAGCTTTCAAGATTTGGCCGATGCGATTCGTCGCTTCTCGATCGACTTGCCCGCTGGATCGATCGACAGTGACAGCGGTACATTCGTCATTCGCACCCGCGGGCAAGCCTATTCCGAACGCGACTTTGAAAAGATTCCGATTCGCGCTGCCAATGGTGCTGAACTACAACTCGGAGATATTGCCACGGTCGTGGATGGATTCGAAGACGATGAGAAAGTCGTCGAGTTCAACGGCAAGCCTGCATTGTTCGTCGAAGTCTTGCGAACGGGTAACGAAAGCGCCATCGAGATCTCCGATCAGGTCCACGAGTATGTCAACAATGCAAGGACCAGGTTCCCCGAGGGTATCGACCTGTTCGTTTGGGATGATGAATCGGTCTCGATTCGAGGCCGATTGAGCACGCTGGTTTCGTCGCTGTTGCAAGGCAGTTTGTTGGTGCTGATCGTGCTGGGACTATTCTTGCGTCCTTCACTGGCATTTTGGATCGTTGTCGGCATCCCGGTCGGCTTTGCCGGCGGAGTGCTGCTGATGCCCTTGTTCGGAATCACCGCAAATGTGATGAGCCTGTTCGGGTACATCATTGTGGTTGGTATCGTTGTCGATGACGCGATCGTTACCGGAGAGAACGTTTACAGCAAAATCAAAGAAGGGATGCCGCCGCTGGAAGCCGCTGTCCAAGGAACCGAGGAAGTCGCGACACCGGTGACATTCGGTGCCCTAACCACGATGGTGGCCTTCATACCATTGCTGTTCTTCGAAGGAACCTGGGGTGACTTCGCCAGCCAAATCCCGCCGGTTGTTGCCCCCGTACTGCTATTCTCGTTGATCGAATCCAAATTCGTTTTGCCATCACACTTGAAACATCTGCGACGTAATCCTGGCACCGGATTGATCTCGCGATTCCAAGGCGGGATCAGTGACGGGCTGGAGAAGTTCATTCAGCGAGTCTATCAACCGACGCTGGGGTTGGCGGTTCAGTATCGAGCCACGGTTCTGGCGCTCTTTGCGGCGATGGGATTTGCGATGGTTGGCTATTGCATGGGTGGACGCATGGGATTCGCTTCCTTTCCGACGGTCGACCGACAACGAATTAGCGCCATCCTCGATTTACCCGACAACACGCCGATTGAAATCACTCACAAGTACGTCGATCGACTCAGCGCCGCGCTGGACGAAATCAGACCAGAATTCGTTGATCCGGGCACCGGCGAACCGCTAATTCAGAATGTTACCCGTGTGATCGGCGGCTATGGATTCGGACGTCGCGGGTTCGACAAATCGGTGGGCTATGTCTCGATGGAGGTGCTGTCGCCAGATTTGCGCAGTGAGCCCGGTCCTAAAAACAGCGAGATCGCCAAACGCTGGACGGATGTGGTGGGCGAGATTCCCGAAGCCGAACGGTTGCGAATCTATTCCGATTCAACCCTTAAAAAGGGCCGAGACGAAGACGAACAGCACTTGAACATTGAACTCCGAGGTCCTGCATCGGAAGGAAAAAATAAGGTCGCTCGCGAAATCAAAACGATCTTGGAAAGCTATGAAGGGATCAGCACCGCCTGGGCACGCATCAACGAAGGCCAGGATGAACTGGAACTGACGTTAAAACCGCGGGCCGCGGAACTCGGTCTCACGCAACAGATGCTAGCCCAGCAAGTGCGCCAGGCTTTCTTCGGCGAGGAAGCGCAGCGTGTCCAACGCGGTATCGACGATATTCGCGTCATGGTCCGATTGCCGAAAGAGGATCGTGAGTCGTTGCATACGCTAGACCGTATGAAGATTCGCACGCCGGTCGGAGCCAATGTGCCGCTGGCAACGGTGGCCGATGTCGCTTTTTCAAAAGCCCCCTCCTACGTTGAACGCAACGACGGAGCAGAAATCACTCGGATCGGTTGTCAGCCAGTCGACGAAACGGTCGATATCCTGGGGATCTCCAAGGAAATTGCACCGCGGTTGGATGCCATGTGCGCGGAAGAGAATCTTTCGTACAAGTTCGAGGGATACGTCGCCGAGGCCGAGGAAGCAAGGAAGCAAACGATTCTTGGTGCCATCATTCTGTTCATTACATTGTACGGCATGTTGTCGATTCCGCTGAAATCGATCACACAGCCTTTCTTTGTAATGTTGGCGGTGCCGTTTGCGATCATCGGCGCGCTGCTCGGTCATATCTACATGGACCTGACACCCTCGTATCTGTCGATCTTCGGAATGCTGGCACTGGCCGGTATTTCAGTCAATGACACACTGGTGATGGTTGACTACGTCAACCGTCGAATGGTCGAAGGCCTATCATTGAAAGAAGCGGCTTTGGAGGCAGGCGGCAAACGTTTTCGTCCGATCATGCTAACGTCGGTGACGACCTTTGCTGGCTTGTTGCCGTTGATGATGGACCGATCTCTGCAGGCACAGTTCCTAATTCCGATGGCTGTGTCGCTCGCCTTCGGAGTGATCTTTGCGACGGCGGTGACGTTGTTTTTGATTCCCTGCTCGTTGCTGCTGGCCGACGATCTGAAGAAACTCGTCGCAGGTTTCCATGGTTGGTATGTCCGACCATTCAAGCGGGCAAAGACACAACAGCAGTTGTAGAGGCGCTAGGCACTGTCCTAGTAAGTGTGAGCCGCGGGCCGTCAGGCACCGGTATTTGGTCACTGGGCATCGCGCGATGCCCGGTCGCTTACGCGTCACGGCTCACATGGACAAACCATTGGTTTGATTACCAATGCCGATTTGAATGACGAAACCGAGCCGATGGTAGTAGCGTTTTGAGCTTCGCGAAATTCGCTAGTTCACTGGATCAGGCTAGTGCATACTGGCGAGTCCCACGGCGATCGAAATGGGTTAGCTTGCCGGGGGCGATCACATCACGGTACATCCGGCCGCTGAACATGCCGCCTCTCGTACTTTGTCAATTCTTCTGGATGGCTTTCGGTTGGATCATCGGCTTCTTGCAGACCAATATTGCGCAATGCCAAATAGAGTGCACCGACAACAACCGTGGCCGCAACTAGCAGAGCCAGAAATGTGAATAGAGCCATCATTGCTTTCCTGTTCGTGTGGCAATCCGTTGCTAAATCAGAATCCGGTAGAGTCAACGCAGTAATTGTAGGCAACACGTTCTGATCGGAAGATTGAATCTGCGATCGCGTCATCCGCTGGTGTTTCATGCCGGATAAACGCGTTAGACACTTCAATAAAGTGAACTTGGCGGCGGCAGACTGGCGTTGTTCCGATATCTGCGGCGACTCGCAGAGACTAAAATTGTCGGTTCATAGCAGCGCTGCCCGTCTCGTTGGCCGCCGTTGAAGAATCTACTTGAAGTCCGCTAATGCTTCGTCTCTATTGCCTGATCGTGCTCGCGCTATCGACGTGGATCGTCACCGAACGATCATGTGTGTCCGCAGCAGACCCACAGCTTCACCAGCAATCGTTTGATCAAGACCCTGGCTGGGAGGGCTTTCGGAATCGGCTGTTGCCCGATCCGTTGCCCGTCGCCAGCCAAAACTTTGGCTATCAAACGAGCAATCGTGCCGGCGGCAAACGAGCGGGCGAAATCGGCGGAATGATTCAACGCGCAGAGCAACGCGCCTATTTCGCCAAACGCATCTCGCCAAAGACTCTACAGGACAAACTTTTTGCGTCAGGACAGTTCGCCGTACGACATGCCGACGGCGGCAGTGGAATACTGATTGGTTGGTTCAACCACAAAAACTCGCTGGGCTGGCGAACTCCCGATTCACTGGCCTTTCGCATCGATGGAAACGGCGGGAAGTATTGGTTGTTCTATGAGTACGGAACAACCAATCGTGCGACCGGAGGGGGCGGAGCATTTGTGGGCCAGCGATATCAGACGACGACGACCCTGCCGTTCCTGGCTGATGGTAGCGTTCATCGTTGGTCGCTTGCCTACGATCCAATTGGTGCCGATGGGTTAGGAAGGATCCAGTTTCAAGTCGATGACAAGACTTACTCGGTGCCGCTGCACCCAGGAAACAAACAGCTTGGGGCTCGGTTTGATCGGTTCGGCATTTGGAACCAACAATCTCCAGGCGGCTCGTTGGAAGTGTACGTTGATGATCTGACCATTGATGGGAAAGCTGAATCGTTTGATGCCGATCCGCACTGGGCCGCCGAAGGTAACCATGATTCGTACGCACAAGGGATCATTCGGCCCTTTCACGATTTTGGATACAGTCGCACCACGTTTGCCGGTGGCGAAGCAGGCGAAATCGGCGGTGTCGTTTTTCGCGACGAGCAGCCCGCCTACTATGCAGACCACGTTGGCCCATTCAATCTGGACAGTGAGCTTCAGGCGTCAGGGACATTGACTTTGCGAACCGCCGGTGCCGATAGCGGCGTGATGCTGGGCTGGTTCAATAGCGCAACGAAAAGGTCAAAGTCGATTCCCGAAGATCAGCAACCACTGGCCGACTATTTGGGGATCTATTTGGAAGGTCCAAGTCGGGTGGGACACTACTTTCGGGCAGCCTATTCAACGTCAACCGGCAATCATCGCGCTCCGACCGGTGAGGGGACTGCAGCGGAGCGACCGGTCGTTCTGCCCGGCGAGACGGTGCATTCTTGGTCGCTGCATTACGAGCCCCAAGCCGCGGCAGGACGCGGAAGAATGACGGTGATCTTTGACGACCAGACACACCGACTTGCGTTAGACGAAAATGCTCGTCATCAGGGAGCCAGCTTCGATCGCTTTGGCCTCTTCAATGTCCAGTCAGGCGGTCATCACGTTGAACTGTTCCTCGACGACGTTCGCTACAGCAAACGCTCTTCGGCATCCGCCTGCTGCCCCGAATAGTATTTCGGGTCTTAGCATTGACGACACGCGAAAAAAAACCTTAGGCGTACGAACGATTTCCGCTGAGAACCGCTACATGACACCAGAGTCGAAAACGCAATCCGAAGGCAAGAGTCGCAAACTGGCGAGCGAACACAGACCCCGTTTGGCATCTCCACCGACTTGATGGCCTGCACTTTTCAACCACACTACAGTTGGAGGGAGAAAATGTCGGTGACCGATCTAGTGACCGTTCGATTCTCGACTTGGCGTAAGAAACGAAGAACGCCGACTCCAAAAAGCCGGCGTGTTCGGTGACCAGTGAAGTTGCCAAGCTCTTAGAAAGGACTGTAGCTTCGCACGGCAGGTTTGGCCGTATTGTATCGACGGGTGTTGCTGGAGCGACGATTTGTGCTCGTGTTGTTGTTGCTACGGTTTTGCCCGCCAGGTTGTGCCGAAAAGAGAACGGTCTCGTTGCGGTCTTCGACGACGGGGCCACCTGGATTGCCACCCATGCGGCGACGGGACAAGTTGCCGTGAGGAACGCCATTGGAAGTCCATTGGGTTCCCGTTACGTGCCAACGTACACCGTTCAGGTCGGTTTCGTAGCGGTTGACTCTGCGGTACGAACCTGGATCAATCTGGTTGCGGTTGGGATCAAGATAGCTCTCGCGGACCTTGTTTTGGTCGGTGCGGACGATGATCTGACCGGTGAAAGGATCGTATCGGACGCCAGTGACGTTGCGACCCGAGTTGTAAATCTCAGGGTTGATCCAGCCTTGGGCTCGGGCGGTCGAGCTGGTGCAGACGGTAGCAGCAGTGACGGCAACCAGGAGAAGTGAGCGAGTGATTGAAGTGGCGGACATGTCAGCACCTTGGGGTCAACAGTTTGGATCGGGAAGGTTTGTTTGGGCGAACTCATTCGCCTCACAAACACCTGCGTGGTGAATGCCGAAACCCCTTCATCAAAACTGGTAAATATTTTTCAGACCGTGAAATGCTGGAAAATTGCGGTGAATTCGGCGGTGGAACGCCCCGAGCAAATCGCTTTGCAAGCAGGAACAACCTAAACGCAGGCCCAGCCGGTTAAACCAAGCCCGGGCATGGGCGGCGACTGAGCCAAATCGAACCCGCCTATCCGAATAGTGTACGCAAAAACACTTGATGACCCCGTCAGGGCCCTGAGCATCTCCCCAAACGCCTTTTTAGATGATGACGAACACGGATCTGATCTCAGTCAAACAACCCGCTCAGCGCGTTAGAAAGCCGCTCTGCCGTTCCGGATTTCCCGGCGACACCAACGGGATTCGGCGAATGGCCATCAGTCATTGGTAATACGGTGGTCCACAGCGTTTTTGCGCTCTATCCGGGCGTGGCATGTTTCTTCCCTACGGCTGCTGATCAACTTACGGGCGGCTTTAACAGAACCGGATCAGGGTCCGAGCGGTGAAGACAGATCCGAACGAACTCGCAAGCCAATCAAGTGCCCTCCCTGCGGTTTCAGGCCGGTCGCAAACATCGTTTACGGGGTACCCGCTTTCGAGGACGAGTTGGAGGCGCAAGTCGAGGCAAAGAGGATTGTCTTCGGGGGATGCTTCGTTGCAACACATCGTTCGTCGGATGTTCGTTTAGTTCTTGTCCCGTCGGACGAGACGACGAATTTGAATCAGAATTAAACGAATCAAGAGCGCACTCTTCGGAGCGAGTCCATCGTAGCTCTGAGCGGCAGCCCAGAATGGCATTTTCGACTGCGGCTTAGGTGCATGTTGCGATAGGTCACCTACGTTGCAATGGAAGTACTGGGCCAGTCTCTGGCCAAAATCCGACGGCGTGTCTACCACGACGGCCTTCCCAATTTGCGGTGGAAGTGGCGTTTGCCTTTGCGGTCCTGTCAGATTCGCAACTAAACCTGCCATTACCGTAGGTGCGTAGCAGCGGAACAGCTGCACGATCACGACGACATTTGCGAGGATCAAGAACGCAAAGGTAGGTAAAAGTATGGCGGTCATGTCACGTGCCTAGTCCGACCGGCCCGGATCACCGCGATCGGGCGAATGATTCTGTGATGGTCCATTTTTGCACAACGGATCTGCAGTGCATCCGTTGGTTCGTCGGGAATTACAGTGGCCACAATGAGATGTTGACCTGAGAGCTAACCAAGCGACCACCGTCCACGTCTAGCGTAACAGAACCCCAGTATCCATCAGGCTCGAAATAGCAATCTACAATCAAGATTTGGCGATCCGCATGATTGCCAAGTACGGAAAGTTCAACGTGAGATTCACCATCCGGTTCGACTCGCGTTGTTTTCGTTTGGCCAGCAGTGATGGAGCCCAGATCGTAGGATTGCCCCGTAACATCGACCACGACGGACTCCAAATCGCTGTGGCCGACGTTTCGAACCGTGACGTATACACGATTGCCGTAGGCAACGAGCCCAAACAATCCGATAGCTCCGAAGACCACCAGGAAAGTTAGGAATGGAATTACATGTTGTTTCACGGCAACGCGTCGCTAATCATGTTTCGAGGAACGGTGCGTCTAATCTCGTACGGACGATCGACGTTGTGATGGCCCATTATCGATTTACCCGTACCTGGGTTCACCGTGGTTATCCGTTGATCTGCACTTGATGGTCAGGGAGGCCCGTTTGCTCCGCTGTTGCTACGCAGATGATCCGGGCTCGTTTTTCGTGCAGCTTGAAAGACCGTCTCGTAAATCGATAACCTCGTTCTTGATGATGCGAGATGGGACTTTGTGTCGCCGAGCTTCACTTGAGATTCGACTATTTGATCAACCAGTTCCGTTTCTCTTGCTGCGAATTGTTGACGATCAACCAAGATCACCAAAATCAACGCAGCAACGATGGTGAGCCAAAACAGGTCACGTAGGTAGATTCTCTTGTTCACGAGCAGCCACCTTTCGGTGCCGGTAAAACCGTGGGTCAATTCGATAGCTGTAACAAATCGATTCGGATATCTTTGGACAATAGCGAGGGCTGGCGATTGAGTGTCCACTCTAAGATATCGCACCACCGGACCGTCGGTGGAAATCGTGGTTATCCGATGTGACCGCACCGATCTATCGACGGGATGGCTTCATGGCAATGCCCAGATCAAAGCGGCCGACAATACGGCGAGCACCGCCAATTTGCCGAGCACCCACGCCGGAGTTCGTTCCGCAATCAGTACGACGTGTAATATGAATCCGCCAACACCAAGGTAGAACGCGAGAATCATAAACATGTTGTAGAGAAGCGAGTGCGGTTGCCCCGGCGCGGGAGCAACCATCATTGCATCGGATAGTCCAAGATAGCGGTGAATCGCAAGCATGGAAACGAAAGGCAGAAAGAACACGAATGCAACGATATGGCATCGGAGTAGGCGTGGGCAGCGCGTCTGCGGCGGCGTCATTCGTCGATTGCGGCGGCTCGTAGGGCAGCGGTGTATCCATCTCGGGTTCGTCGTTTGTTCGGATAGAGAATTCATGAAACCCGTGGTTGGAAGCGAGGCGGCTGGATACACCTGCTGACGAGGCCGTGATCGTTCTCTTTCGAGACGTCAAAATCAATCGCTTCTAACACGTTGACACTCCAAACCACGGAGACCTTCGTTGAATCCGATTGTTCGCCGCGCCTTGTGCAGTTGCGGTTTCGTGCGACTTCCGTTGCAAACCACCACTAGGTTAGTACGCTTCATCAAGGTGGTGTTGCGCCCCGCCGATTCCGTGTCCGCAACGCAAAAGAGGACCAAACGCGGATTCCGAATGCCACCAAAGCGATGGGCAACGCGATCATCCTGACGCGAAACGTGAATATGCCATTCGTAAGTGTCGGCGCAGTCCCTGTTTGAGACCCGGCGATTGCATCAAACGCCCGTTGATATCCCAAAAAAATTGGCAATAGCATGGCAAAGAAAGCCAACAACACGATGACGCCCGATATCCATCGGATGTGATGAAGTTGTCGATCCGATAAGACATGGCCTACCGGCGATGTCTTCGGAGCGGCGTACGGAATTGAGTTGCGCATTTCGATTCAGGGAACGGTACCGGTCATCGAGATCCGGCGATGGATTTCGTGATGCCTAGTTGCAAACCACCGGGTTTTCGTTGCACCGGTTGATTACCCGCTATCGTAGCGTTCGAACGGATCCGGAGTCTGCTGGAGCGTTCCAGAGCGCCGGTAACGAATGCCTCTTTCTATCATCAACGTCCGAAGCGGAAGCACAAAGAATAGCATCAAAGTTGGCGAAGTGACGTAAGGCAAGCGAACGTGTGGAAACCACCACCCCAGTATGAACATCACCAAGCAAAGCGAAGCGGTGAAAGCAGTGTGTCGGTGCATGCGATTGAGTTCATCCCGGTCCAGAACTGTGGCCCGGCAAAGGTGTGTCCGTTGGAAGAACCAAAAGTGCAATGCACCTAGGATGATGAATGCAACGACAAGCAGGATCGGGTTCGCTGCCTCGATTCCCTGGACAAAATTGAATTGGACGTCGCCAAACGAGCGGACTTCTTATGCAACACCAACCATGACGACGAGAGCTTGGTTTTCCACTCGCTGCGACATACATGTGGTGCGTGGTTGGCGATTTCCGGGGAGAACATTAAAGTTGTACCGGCGGTGATGCGTCACAGCACTGCAGTGTAAACGTGGAACACATATGGTCACCTATTTGTCACATTTGTACTCCGTGACGAGCCGCAGAATCTGGAAAAATGGCTATAATCCCGCGTTCTAGACACCTGCCCAGGTGGTGGAATTGGCAGACACAGGGGACTTAAAATCCCCCGGCCGTTAAGGCTATGCGGGTTCAAATCCCGCCCTGGGTACTCAATGAATTGCTGCTTGTGTTATCGGCGATAAATCAGAGTGAAAACCAACAGGCAGATGGCGATCAGGTCGCCGGATTGTAGTCGATCGCTTTTCGCCGAACGTCTCAGGTAGTCCAGCAAGCTTCCCGTTGGGCATCCAAAACGACAATATCCCATCGGAATCATTGCAGCAAACGCCAGACTGGCAATCGCCAATGCAATCGATCCCCAGCCGGCAATTCTGAACAGATAGGCATGAAATGGTTCCCACGAGGATAAGTCTATGCTGGGCACTATGATCAGCGTCAGATAGGCGGCGATCAAAGTGGCAGCGGGGATGCGTTTTAGCCACGCCGACAGTCTGCGTGAAGGATGGAACCGTCTCCGCAATTTTCTTGATGGTTTGATCAACTGCTGAATCGCTCCATGCGGACAAAGGTGATGGCAATACGGATTTCCGCCGCTCAGCGGTGGCGCGATGATGGCTAGAGTGGCAATTGCGGCCAGCCCGGGCGCGAGCCGCCAAGCGATCCCTTCGGCCGACCAACCAGCGAGTAGCGCCAGCGAGATCAAATTGCCGGCCCAGAATCCGATTACGATGACGACAGTCAACAACCAGGTTGTTCGAAAACGGCGGTTACGAAACCAATGCGATTTGCTTGCCAGAGCGGCGACAACAAGCAACGCCGCGGTTGCCAGGTCAGCGGTCGTCCATCGTAATCCGAACCACAGACGTTTTCCGGTCGCGGTCGTCAACTCGGCTTCGATATCAGTTTTGGCTTGTTTGGCGGCTGCCACGATCGTATCAGCAATGGCGATGCTAGTCATCGTCGCACCTGAGACTCCTTCGACGCCCGCTGCTTCTGGATTGAATGCTGCTAGTTCGCTAAGCGTCTGATTTTCAAAGCTGGCCCAAAATCCAGGTTCCGCACGCATATACTCTTGGAACGGTTCTGTTTCGTAGGAGTCACGAAGTTTGACTTGTTGGACGCGATTCTGTTTGTCCAATCGCATCAACAATTCCGTCGGGCCACTGTAGCCCGTGATGTCGTCGCAAAATGGTCCGGTGCGGAGGACGCGTCCGATTTCCTCGCCGGCTTTGTCTCTAACAATGTTGACCGTTTCAGAATCATCGATTGCTGCTGCGTTCGCGAACCACTCGCGGATTTCGTCAACAGTTAACGCCTTCGGGAAATAAAGCGATGGGCGATAACCGCCAATGCGTTTCAAAACACCTTCGGCCAAGGCCAAGCTGGTTAGCGTAGCGCCGGAAACTCCGTCGATCTGCGTCGAGCTATTTGGGCCGCCCCACGGCCAACCCTTGAATTGTCGAAAGAAGGCGTCGTCGGCAATCACCGCATCGACGTGCTCTTCGGTATCGGCACTCTGCAACAACCGCACCGACACGATCCTTAGCTCAAGATCAAAGATGATTGATGCCTCGGTCGGTCCGCGATAGCCGACAATTCCGTTGGCGATTGGCAATGTTCGTGCGACTCGGCCGACCCTTTTCGTCGTTTCGTCAAATAGGGTCCATAACCCATTGGCATCCGGGGAACCGTCAATCGAATCCACGGACGGCAGAGCTTTTTGAATCTCAGCTAAATCAGGAGGTTCGCCACTGTCCAGATCGCTTTGCTGGGCAGGTGATGGAATCAACAACAGCAATGCAATCACGATCGCTATGCGAATCGAATGAACGAACAGAGTCTGGCCGGGCCGTTTGGTTTGCGAGCGACTCATCTACGTGCGATCTCGCAATCGATATCCAAGCAGCGCCCGTGTTGGCGGTCTACAAGTGCGTTAGCCACGCGTTGTGTTCCCATTCGCACCTAATGTAAACCGCCCTGCCGGCGCGCCCAAGCCTGGTACAGACATGCTTGGGAGGTCATTATGCTACTTTGCTCGAGATTGTTATGAAAAGAAAAATTTTAGGGTTTGCCGCCGCGCTGATCATCGCGACCCTTGGCTACCTGCTTTGGCCGGTCGCAAAAAGCACGGACTGGAATATTGTCACGGACCAGCAGGCACTACGTTTCAAGCAAGACTACCTGCGATCCATTCAACTGCACCACGACAGCGCAGAACAACCCAACGTGTTGTTGATTGTCGCTGATGACCTCGGCAGGCACGATATTTCTCTGTACGGTCATTCGCCGCTAGCGACACCGAATATCGACCACCTCGGTCGTCATGGGCTGACGTTTACCGAGGCCTATGCCACCGCACCCATTTGCGCACCGTCTCGAGCGGGTCTGCTGACGGGCCGCTACCAGAATCGTTTCGGTTTTGAAAGCCAGCCGATGCAACGATACATCCGCAATGAATTGGAATACCTTGTTTTCAGTCATCTGATTGAAACCAATGAAATGCGACCCATTCGCTATCCCAATTACCCATCGGCTGAGAATTATGCCAAACAGGGTCTACCGAATTCGGAAATCACGCTCGGGGAAATTTTTCAGGCCAACGGTTACAGCACCGCGTTGATTGGCAAATGGCATCTTGGCTACGGTGCTGACAACCATCCATTAAATTTCGGTTTTGATTACCACTATGGGTTTCTGGAGGCCTTTTCCTTATACGCGGCCGAGGACAATCCGAACATCATCAACCATCATCACGATCTATTCTGGGAAAAGCATATTTGGAGTCAGCAGCGGAACGGGCCATCAGCCGTACAACGCAATGGCGACGGTAATCGAAGAGAGCCGGTACCTGACCGATGCGATCGTTGAAGAAGCCAAGATCTTCATGGCATCAGCCCAGAAAAGCGACAAACCCTTCTTCGCCTATCTGCCGTTCAGTGCACCACACACACCGTTTCAGGCGCGCAAGCAAGATTACGACTCGCTGGCGCATATCAGCGATCAGAATCAACGGGTTTATCTGGCGATGATCCGTCGCCTCGATTGGGCCGTCGGCGAGCTGACACGGTATCTGGAGAGAGCTGGACTGGCCGAGAACACCTTGATTGTTTTTACCAGTGACAATGGTGGGGCGGCGTATACGAAAGCGACCGAAAACGGGCCGCTGAGAGACGGGAAATTCACCCAATTTGAAGGTGGCTTGGCGATTCCGATGATGATGTACTGGCCAGGTCGAATTGCCGCCGGAGCAAGTTTCCTCACCGGTCATGCTGACCGACGTGTTGCCCACCTTGAACCAGCTACTGGGCGTACCCCTGCCCGAGGACCGTATCATTGACGGGCAAGACTTGCTGCACGCGGAACGAGAAACCGTACTGACCGGGCGACCTCTGTTCTGGCGCAGTGATTTCAATCGCGCCGTGCGATTTCAACAATGGAAACTCTTGCATAACAGAAAGACGAAGCAGCATTCACTTGTTTGATGTCGATAAAGACATTGGCGAGCAAGTCAATGTTGCTGGGCAGCATCCAGACATCGTGGCGCAACTGATGGCGTTGTTGGATGAGTGGGAAAGTGAATTGATGCCCGCGAAATGGCCGCGGGTCATGGACTACTTTACTGATGGCGAAGGGGAAGGTCTGTGGTTTGCGATCTAGAGCGTTCTTGCGTTCGCCGTCGCGACGATTCCACAAAGTCCATTTTTCGGCCTCCAACCACAACGACGATCGTGCTCTCGTTCTTCATCCATTCTGAATGGACGCGTTGCTAGTCTTTTGCCAATGCGTTGCGCAGCGTGGCGATGTAGTGACGGATGTCGGCAACATCTTGTTTGTCGAGCCAGAGCTTGAACGATGGCATACCTGAATCGGTCATGTCTCCAGCGAGCACGATTCCGTCGTACTCGTCAAACACTGCTTCATCGGAGAGCCGTAAGTCGGCGATCACACCTGTGCCAATGGCCTCGTAGCCGTGGCATACAGCACAGTTACGAGCATACTGCTGTGAGCCACGTGCTGCCGCATCATTGTCACCATCCGTATCGATGCGGGTCACATCGATCTGAGCGGTAACCTGTGCAATCGCAGGAAGCTTTTGCGTTCCCGAAAGAGCAAAGGTCAGTAGTCGCCCCGGGACGCTCGCACCGATCCCTCCCGTCGTGGCTCCGACGCCGCCCCAGCCCGCCATGATCGAAACATATTGAACGCCATCGATCTGGTAGGTCACTGGCGTCGCAATGATTCCACTACCGACATTCACTTCCCATAGTGGTTCACCACTGGCAGCATGGTAGGCAACGAAACGTCCCTCGGCCAAACCTTGGAAGACAAGATCTCCAGCCGTCACAAGGGTTCCGCCGTTCCACATCAGCTTGTGTTGTGCGCCAACGAGCCTGCTGCTTCACCGGGTCCCAGGCCAGCAGAAAGCCGCTTGGTGGTTCCGCAGGAGTGCTATCCTGTGCGGCAAAGTCAACACCTGTATTCCATGTTCCCGGGCGATAGACGAAGTTCTTCTGTTGTGCATAGAACATCGAATTGTCCTGTGCTGGAATGTAGACCAATCCGGTCTTCGGACTGAAGGACATCGGTTGCCAGTTGTGTCCGCCAAGCGGGCCCGGAATGACTGTTATTCCGGCGTTCTTGTATCGCATCCCTGGTGCTTCGATGGGTCGTCCCGTTGCCTTGTCGATACCTGTTGCCCAAGTGACTTTGACGTATGGTTCCGCGGAGATTAGCTCGCCTGTTTCGCGGTCCAGCACGTAGAAAAAGCCGTTCTTTGGTGCCTGCATCAGAACTTTGCGCTGGCGACCCTGGATCGTTAACTCCGTTAGGATCATGTGCTGAGTGGCTGTGTAATCCCACGCGTCACCTGGTGTGGTTTGGTAGTGCCATGCCAATTTACCGCTGTCTGCATTGAGCGCGATCACCGACGACAGGTAAAGGTTGTCGCTCTTGCCGTCACTGCGCAAATGGGGATTCCATGGCGATCCATTGCCGACTCCGGCGTACACCAGATTGAGTTCAGGGTCGTAGGCTATGGAGTCCCATACCGTTCCTCCACCACCGACTTCCCACCACTTTCCCTTCCAAGTTTCGGCTGCCTTTTCAAGCGCAGCTGATTCGAACGGATCGGAGGGGTTGCCTGGAACGGTGTAGAAACGCCAAGCAAGTTCACCAGACTGTGCGTTATAGGCCGAGACGTATCCGCGAACACCGTATTCGGCACCTCCGTTTCCGATGATGATATTTCCGGCGGCGACTCGCAGCGCACCCGTAATCGTGTAGGGCCGATCTTGATCGACCGTGACGACTTCCCAAACCGGTTTGCCGCTTTTTCCGTCAAGCGCCACCAATCGCCCGTCCAGCACGCCTACATAGACTTTGCCTCTATAGACGGCAACGCCGCGATTGACGACATCGCAACATGCCTTCGCACCGTATTCACCATCAACCTTTGGGTCGTATTTCCAGATCTCTTTTCCCGTCCGTGCGTCAATGGCATATACGATGCTCCAGGAACCTGTCGTGTACATCACGCCGTCAACAATCAGCGGCGTCGCCTCCAGACCACGACTTGTCCCGGTTTCGAGTAAGACCAGGCCAGTCCGAGCTTCGCGACATTGTCCGGCGTGGACTGTGGTCGAGCGGACTGAACCGATTGCTCGCCTGTGTCACGGCCATGTGCCAGCCATTCGCCTGGCCGCGATTCGACATTCTGCAATGCCTGGTCATCAATCGCGTCCAAGCGCATTTCTAGTCGCGTCGTCCTGAGCCCTCCAAATTCGACCCACTGACGACAACACACCATCAACGACAACCACAACGCGAAATATTGAACCACATGATACGGTCCTGGTAGAAGGCAAAGGCTGAACTTCCGAATCAGATCCAACGTAGAATCTAACGGCTCTGCCGAAAGTCTACTCCAAAATTAGCGTCGGCCGAGGATGAAGGCCGCGGAGTTTTGCCGACCGAATTGGACAGCCGATGAAAAAATTGACGTTTGGCTCGTTCTTGGCCGCGTAGAAGTTCCGTCAAGTATCGCCAATATTGCCGCTCGCCGTGCAGATAGGTGCGGAAAGGGCAGTCGCATACATGATTCTGGATTCGCATCGCTTCGGCGATCGGAAATGCCGGGGGTACACAGGTCGAGTTGTACGGTTCGATCAATTGCTTGGCACCGATGAACCGCCAAGTGCTCCTGTGCGACTCCCGCGTTGATCAACGCATTGCCGATCTGGCACACGTTGGCAAAGTGAGTGTGGTTTGCTCCGTACCACGTCGATTCGGAACAGGTCGTGCCCGCTGGAGATCTGTTCGAAGCTCGCGCCGTCTCGGCTTGCAAGTCATCCAAAGTTCCGACCAGCAACAACGTCGGGATGGTGATCGATTGGAGTTCGGCGTCGCTCATTGACTGGCTGGCGGTCGCGATGGGCATGATCGCTTTGACGCGGATGCGGGGTATTGCCAAAACCGGCCGCCATCAACTGCGCCGTCAGGCCGCCAAATGAATGGCCAAGCACGCCGACGTTCTGGGTGTCCAAAATACTTTATGCAAGTCGGCTTGTGTTGGTGAGTGGTTCATCCATTCCAATCCTGTTGATCGTCGCGATCAACGTCGGGGTATCGGTCGGCCAGTGGGTTATTCCGAGCTGGTGTCGTCTTGAACGTTCCCGGTGTGCGAAATGGAAACGACGACAAAGCCGTGGCTCGCCAAATGTTCCATCAACCCCAACGACTGAATGGCGATGCTCTGAAAGCCGTGCGAAAAAATCAGCAGCGGAAACAAACCTGGCTTAACGCGGATATCATCCTTGGAAACCTCGGAAGCGATACCGACTTTGACGGAAATAGTGGAAAGAACGAGAATTCTTCTTTCGCCTTCCACGTTTCCCGTCAGCTGGATGCCAGATATGTAGCGGTAAAGCAGATTTCTCGAGTCGGGTCGGTGATCTTGGTTTCAAATGCCCAACCAAATGCTCACCAAGCTCGCCAGGCAAAGGCCTAACGCATCTGCCGACCAACGGCGCCCATAACGCACCGGCAAGTACAAGCAGGAATGTTCGGACCAGCGTCATCGTTTTCACCTGCGTGATTCAGTTTCAATCGGGCAGCAATCCTTGGCGGGTTCCGCTTCGAGGCGATCCGAGGATTCGGCAGACCTGGATGTCGAACGGGGAACGCCACAGATGGGCGGCTGTTGGATTCTAGCGATTTCATGACCACGGCTCGTTCCCTTGGAACTCCAGACCGGCGAGATTCACGGAACTTCGCAGTGTTCGAGCGCTTTTCACCACGACGCTGGCAGGTTTCCGCTGCGGCCAACGCGGCTGGTCAGCGGGTCATTCGCTTAGTCCACCAACGGGTTCCGATCGCCACAATCGCCACAGAACCGCGCCGGTGATCAACGTTAATGCCGCGAAACCTGCCAATGACGCGAGCCGAATCGAAACCGCTTGTGGATCCAATAGCGAACCTCCGAAGGCGGCGTACAGAATTGGATCCCGGCAGCATTCCCAGTAAACTTGCCAACGCAAAGCCGCCTAACGGAAGGGCCAACGCGCCGCTAGTCAGCGAAACGATTTCGCAGGGCACAATCGGACAGACTCGCATCAGAAAGACTGCCAGAAAACCATGCCGTCTCAAGAAGTCGAAGGCTTGATGATCGTCGGCATTGGTCCAGTCTAAAAAAACGACCAAGCCTTAATGGACACTTGCCGAGTAGCTTAGAGGGAACGGGGGCAAATCCAGTAGCGGTCTGAGCAGCCTCTTGCAGGCAGCAGCGACCAATGGATTGTCGGAAATGCATGCGACCTGTTTTAGTAAGTCGTGCAGACATCCCACAGGGATGTTGACTACGCCAGCTTTGACTGGGAACAAGATCGCAGTCGAGATCGCGCTGTTCAGGCACCATTTAGCAGCTGCGAAAGAAACACCTTCCAGCTCTCTTCAGGCAGACGGCACCAGCTGAGGCAGTTGGTCTGATCCTTCCAAATCTCTTTTCCTACGCAAGCTACTTAGTACGATCAGGCCGCCTTGCAAAAACAAAATGATTGTTCCCGGTTCCGGTACAACGTAAGAATAGGTAACAGTGGCCGTACCGCTCAGATCGGCACCCCCACCGCCGAAAACGGGAAACATAAGACCAGTTGATAAGAACTGACCCACGCCAATTGTATCAAAACTCAAAGTTCCTGTCCCATCGTAATCTGACAAACTGGTACCGCTCGCTGAGAGATTAACGGTGCTGTGTTGGTGCCGGGCAATTTCAGCGTTGACGGAAGAACTGGTATCGTTTCGCCCATTCCGGTTATTATCCCTGTAGTAACATCTGGCGCAGCCAACATCCAAGAGTCAGATCCGCCCCACAGCGAGATCGTAATGGTGTTGAGTGACGAGTCATAAGAGTGGATTACCGAATCGTTCGTTTCAAAAGTTGCTGCTGCTGCGTTCAATACGAAGAGCTCTGCGTATGGGGTAAAGTCTAAATCAGAGTGAGCTCGACGCCGGTCAACGTACCCAACGAGCTGTTGAACTCTGGCAAAGTAGTTTGCAAAGTACTGCCCAGGCTTGAAACCCGCAGTCCGTTATACGTAATCATTCCAGCACTGGCAGAAGACAAAGTGCACGACAACAAAATAGTGACCAATAAGCAACGCATTTCTTAGATCCCCGTACAGTGCATAAAAACGTCCCGCGATCAGCAAACGCCGACAACGTAGGAAATCGAACGTAGCTACTGACGACCCCCTCGTCAACGAAATAAATGATCCATCCCACTGAATTTTCGCCTATTCCGCAGAATCACTCAAAATTGGTGTGGCCCACTGTGTGGTCAAAGCCGAGTGGATTCGCCCATTTTGAGACAATCGGCTCGAATGTACAAACGGCAGTGAGCGTCTAGAGCTGAACTTGAACTTGCCGGTGAACCGTCGTCCCTGGTCCAACCGAGGCGTTGTTTGAGCTCGATTGGGCCGCAATCAGTCATACTCTCTGCCATGGCGAGAAAACCTAGACCAGATCTAAAAAAGCACGGACGCTCAGCGTCTTTAGCGTTTGGCTGGCAGGATTTGGATTGCGGTTACCCGCGAAAGATCAAAGAGCTTTTTGCCACTCCGTTAGAAGTCCAAGGGAAGATCGGGCCAATCTAACTTGAGACATCATTGAAGTTGAATCCAACCGCCGACTTGTTATGCTGCTCGATACTTATCTGAACTTATCTGAGTTATTTGCGTCATTCATCGGCCCGTGACTGTATTCACAGACAAGTGGTTTTGTTCACCGAGAGGTTAGAGGTCTGAATTCTCTTTGCCATCGCAACTACTGCGAATGAACCCCTTTTTTGTAGAGCATTGAGGGTCTCGACGCTTTTTGTTCAATCCGATCTCCATTCCCGGTCAGCTTTGAATGTCTTTGTCGTTGCTGAATAAGTTTCAACACGGTCGAACGGTGGCAGGGCGGCGAAGGAAAGCGCCCGCCATCGAAATGCTCTGGCGGAAGCTACCGATTGAGAAGTTGGAAACCAGGTCGCTGCTCAGTGCCATCTCACTGGTTGATGACCACTCGGTTGGTAGCGGCCAAGACTTGCATAGCACCACTGACCACGTGCTGCCGACGCTGATCGAACAGGTCCTTTCCGCAGACTCGGCGAACAATGAACCGGGTACCGGTGGGCATTCCGGTGGTTGCTGCTGTCCCGATTGCGTTCCCACGGGGATGACCAATCCGCAGCCACCGTACTGACCAGGTTGATGATGCTCCCGTCCGCTTACGATTCTGCTGGGTCACGATCACTCGCTGGATTGCAATCACGCGGTCGGATCACGATCACGCGGTGGATCACGATCACGCGGTATCACGATCACCGGACCGTGTGGCAACATCTACCATGTGCTGCCGGTGCCGACCGAACAGGGCTCGACGCCAACGGATGATCCGGATGAACCACTGGCGGCAGCCGATCTGGATGACACGTTTCTGCTCCATAGTAACCCTGGTGCGTCCCATACGATCTATCTCGACTTTGACGGAGATGTGACCTCCGGGACGATTTTGAACGCACTCTTATCGTTCCGGCTCTGATCTTGTCACCCCAGCCTACAGCTTTACCGGTGATGCCTCTTTTAGCGACTCGGAATTGACTCGGATCCAGGCGATCTGGCAGCGAGGTGGCCGAGGATTACGCACCGTTTTGACGTCAACGTTACCACCGAGGAGCCGTCGGTCAATGCGCCGGCTTAGTCTGGATCGGACGACACGGAGTAGGAGGGGAGTACGCGTGGTCATTGGTGGTGGCAGGATCGTGGTTTGGAAGCGGCTGGCGGTATCGCCTATGTCGGTTCGTTCAACTGGAACAGCTGACACGCCCGTCTTTGTATTTGAGGACCGATCTGGGTAACGGCAATGAGAAGAACACGGCTGAAGCGATCAGTCACGAAGCGGGACACTCGCTGGGACTGAACCGCGACGGCCGCACGTCGCCGAACCAGGAGTACTATTCAGGTAGCGGCAGCGGCCCGCCGGTTGGGCACCGATCATGGGCAACAGCTACTCGAAAGAACTGACCCAGTGGAGTCGTGGCGAGTACAACAACGCCAGCAATACCCAAGACGATTTGTACGCTGATCACGAACTTCAACGGCTTTGGATATCGCAGCGACGACCAGCAGCGATGTTCTGTCTAACGCGACCGCGCTGTCGATTGGTCAGGGCACCGTAAGCGGATCGGGGATTATCGAGCGTAATGACGACTTCGACCTGTTCTCGTTCAGTGACCGAGGGGGGCGAGGCGAGCCTCGACGTTCACTCCTTTGAGCGGAAGGAGCGAACCTGGACATCGGGTCGGCGCTGCTGAGACGCGGCGGGTACCTTGATCGTTTCATCGAATCCGATCGGTTCGCTGGCGGCCAGAATCTCACGGCGACGCTGGCGGCCGGTCAGTACTTTGTTGCAGGTGACCGGTGTCGGAGAGGGGGATCCGGCCATCCGGGGGTTACAGTGATTACGGAAGTTTGGGCCAATACTGGATCAGTGGTTCGGTCGTTTCCGCTCCGGCCAACAAAGCACCACCGCCAACGATGACAGCTTCACAGTCGCTGAGGATAGCGAGCGTGACCGCCTTGAATGTGTCTGGACAACGATGCGACCGAAGCGGGTGAGAGTCTGACCATCACCGCGGTCGTCGTGGTTCGCAAGGTGGCTGCTGTCGATCGTCGGCGGCAAATCGATCAACTATCAGACGGCCACCGACTTCTTTGGCACCGAGACCTTTACTTACACAGTCAACCGACGGCACCCCCGGCAGCAACGACACGGCCACGGTGACGATCACGGTCACGCCGGTCAATGATTTGCCCAGGGCGACGGACGACAGCTTCGATACGGCGATCAACACTAAAGACGGCATTATCATGCTCGACGTGCATGGGCAACGACACGAGTCTGCCTGACGACTGGTGAGACGCTGACGATTGCCTATGCAGGCTTCGCTTCAAACGGGGGAACCGTTTCGGTCGTCGGCGGTCAACAGCTGCTTTATACACCTGCGCTGGTTTCAGCAGTAAAGAGACCTTCTTCTACTGGGTCAACGACGGGACCGCGGTAAGCCATGACTGGGCGCAGGTCACTGTCACGGTCTCTGTCAGCGACGACAGCTTCACCGTCGCTGGACGTGGTGCCGACGGTATCAGACGTGCTGGCCAACGATCTTGGTGGACCCGGAAACAACGCTGACGATCACTTCAACCACGCTACGCTTCTCAGGGCGGATTGTTGAGCATTGTCAATGGGACGGCGATCTCCTATCAGCCGGCTGCTGACTTCTACGGCACTGAGACTTTCACCTACACCGTCAATGACGGCACCCCCGGCAACGACAGCACGGCCACCGTGACGGTCACGGTCACGCCGGTCAATGATGCTCCCACGGCGTCAACGACAGCTTCGATGCAGCGATCAACACTAGCGGTAATCTGTTCGACGTGCTGGGCAACGACACGAGTCTGCCTGACGCCGGTGAGACGCTGACGATTATGGTGCAGGCTTCGCTTCAAACGGGGGAACCGTTTCGGTCGTCGGCGGTCAACAGCTGCTGTATACACCTGCCGCCGGTTTCAGCGGTCAAGAAACCTTCTTCTACTGGGTCACCGACGGGACCCGGAAGCTATGACTTGGGCGACAGGTAACCGCTCACGGTCTCTGTCAGCGACGACAGCTTCACCGTCGCTGAGGACAGTGGAGCGACGGTCTTTGACGTACTGGCCAACGACCTTGCCGACCCGGGAACAACGCTGACGATCACTTAAACCTGGCCCGCTTCTCAGGGCGGATCGCTGAGCATCGTCAATGGGACCGCGATCTCTTATCAGCCGGCTGCTGATTTCTACGGCACCGAGACCTTCACCTACACGGTGAACGACGGGACGCCAGGCAACGACAGCACGGCCACCGTGACCGTCGCGGTCACGCCGGTCAACGATTTCCCCAGGGCGGCGGACGACAGCTTCGATACGGCGATCAACACTAGCGGCAATCTGCTCGACGTGCTGGGCAACGACACGAGTCTGCCTGACGACGGTGAGACGCTGACGATTGCCTATGCAGGCTTCGCTTCAAACGGGGGAACCATTTCGGTCGTGGGCGGTCAACAGCTGCTGTATACACCTGCCGCTGGTTTCAGCGGTCAAGAGACCTTCTTCTACTGGGTCAACGACGGGACCGCGGTAAGCTATGACTGGGCGCAGGTCACGGTCACGGTTTTGGTCGCCGATGACAGCTTCACCGTCGCTGAGGACAGTGGTGCGACGGTCTTCGACGTGCTGGCCAACGATCTGGCCGACCCGGGAACAACGCTGACGATCACTTCGACCGGCGCCGCTTCTCAGGGCGGATTGTTGAGCATTGTCAATGGGACCGCGATCTCCTATCAGCCGGCTGCTGATTTCTACGGCACTGAGACTTTCACCTACACCGTCAATGACGGCACCCCGGCAACGACAACACCGCCACCGTGACGATCACGGTCACGCCGGTCAATGATTTGCCCAGAGCGACGGACGACAGCTTCGATACGGCGATCAACACTAGCGGAATCTGCTCGACGTGCTGGGCAACGACACGAGTCTGCCTGACGCCGGTGAGACGCTGACGATTATCGGTGCAGGCTTCGCTTCAAACGGGGGAACCGTTTCGGTCGTCGGCGGTCAACAGCTGCTGTATACACCGGCCGCCGGTTTCACCGGTCAAGAGACCTTCATCTACATCGTCACCGATGGGACCTCGGGAAGCTATGACTGGGCGACAGGTCACCGGTCACGGTCTCTGTCAGCGACGACAGCTTCACCGTCGCTGAGGACAGCGGAGCGACGGTCTTCGACGTACTGGCCAACGACCTTGCCGACCCGGAAACAACGCTGACGATCACTTCGGCCGGCGCGGCTTCCCAGGGCGGATCGCTGAGCATCGTCAATGGGACCGCGATCTCTTATCAGCCGGCTGCTGATTTCTACGGCACCGAGACCTTCACCTACACGGTCAACGACGGGACGCCAGGCAACGACAGCACGGCCACCGTGACCGTCACGGTCACGCCGGTCAATGATTTGCCCAGAGCGGCGGACGACAGCTTCGAAACGGCGATCAACACTAGCGGCAATCTGCTCGACGTGCTGGGCAACGACACGAGTCTGCCTGACGACGGTGAGACGCTGACGATTGCCTATGCAGGCTTCGCTTCAAACGGGGGAACCGTTTCGGTCGTCGGCGGTCAACAGCTGCTGTATACACCTGCCGCTGGTTTCAGCGGTCAAGAGACCTTCTTCTACTGGGTCAACGACGGGACCGCGGTAAGCTATGACTGGGCGCAGGTCACGGTCACGGTTTTGGTCGCCGATGACAGCTTCACCGTCGCTGAGGACAGTGGTGCGACGGTCTTCGACGTGCTGGCCAACGATCTGGTGGACCCGGAAACAACGCTGACGATCACTTCGGCCGGCGCCGCTTCTCAGGGCGGATTTTTGAGCATCGTCAATGGGACGGCGATCTCCTATCAGCCGGCTGCCGATTTCTACGGCACTGAGACTTTCACCTACACCGTCAATGACGGCACCCCCGGCAACGACAGCACGGCTAGGGTGACCGTCACGGTCACGCCGGTCAATGATTTGCCCAGAGCGACGGACGACAGCTTCGATACGGCGATCAACACTAGCGGCAATCTGCTCGACGTGCTGGTCAACGACACGAGTCTGCCTGACGCTGGTGAGACGCTGACGATTATCGGTGCAGGCTTCGCTTCAAACGGGGGAACCGTTTCGGTCGTCGGCGGTCAACAGATTCTGTATACACCGGCCGCCGGATTTACCGGTCAAGAGATCTTCTACTACATCGTCACCGACGGGACCTCGGGAAGCTATGACTGGGCGACGGTAACCGTCACGGTCTCTGCAGCAGCGGCGGCGGCACCAACAGTCGGCAACGATAGTATTACAGTAGGCGAGAAGAGTGCCGCGACGCCATCCGGCGAAATTCCTGGCCCGCGTAGAAACTTGATGACTTGCCAGCGAACCGAGTTGAGGCACGTTGCCTGGTACCCGATTTATCGTTCGCATGTAAGAGGCAACGTAACCGGTGGGCTGAGTGGGAGGCTTCCGCGGGATTGGTCTGTTGACGCGAGAACCAAGCTCGCCTCCATTCCGATCGACGACCCCGCCCGCGATGACCTGTTTGCGGCGCTGAGCGAGATCGACGAGGACATCAGCATCTGATTCGAGATCCCCAGTAGTCTTTGATCGCCGCATAGCGAGCCAGAGAACAGACTTCGCTCTAATCGACTGTATCGTAGGAGCCGCTGCTCGAGAAGTTTCCTATCCTCGTAGCATGTATCCGTAGTGGCGAAAGTAGTTTTTTGCGGCGGCAAATACTGAAGCTTGGCTCCGACCGATTCGATTGACACATTCCGGCGAGGCTGTCCATGACTACCGTGTCGCCCGGTCGTACAACTGAACGGAGTTGCTGTTCAACGTGTGCTCAGAATACATCGCCATTCATTGCGCCATCGACAACCTGTAACGCGGTGAGTCCGTTGAGCGTCAGCCCAGCAAGAAAGGTGGTTGTCTTTCAATGCCCACACCGAACCTTGCTCATTAATCGCTCGCTACGAAATGCCCGTCCTTAGCGTCTGGATATCTTCGTGTTGGCTGACGTTTCATCGAGAAAGATCAGCGTTCAGGATCGAGGTGAGCACGCCAGAAGAGCCAACATTGGCGACGGTCGGCGACATCAGGCCGATCTTGCTAGGCCGCAGGCAATTCTTTTGCTGAACGTCAGTCCCGCCGACGTAACAATCGACATATCGTTAGCATTCTAACGGAAACCCCAAGCTTCTCTGGTGATTCAGAACATCAATTCAAGCACGTCAAGATCACTCGTGGTGCTGCCAATTTGATCCGGATTGGCGTTACAGGCGCTGCCTTCCGCCTAACCCGTCAAAAACGGTTCGGGTCGGCGATCACGAGTTGGCTTTTGACCGCGCCAACAATGATTGGTGACCTAGGTTCCCTATAGCGTTTCACTCTACTGCCATGCTGTTCCCCACCCGATCACTTTATCTCCACCGATAAAGGCAAACCGAGCGTGAGCTCGGGACGCAAAGTCATGGGTCCGCGCACGTCGCGGATCGCCAGACTGCCATAGGGAGCGGGGTGATTGTGTGACGCGTCCAAAAATCACGTCACACTACCTTCATTGCGAGAGACAGCCGAGGTCGTATGCAATTGGATTGCCGTCCAATCTACGTGCGCTGGCCACTTCACCATGTTTCACCACAGACGAACAGAAGGTCGCCGGCAAAGGAAAGCGCCGTCGTCAAATTCTCCGACGGATCTTGCCAATCGAAAGGTTGGAAACCAGATCGCTGCTCAGCGGCATCTCGCTGGTAGATGACCACTCGGTTAGTAACGGCCAAGACTTGCATGGCAACGCTTACCACGTGCTGCCGACGCTGATCGAGCAGGACCCGTCGCTAGCCACTGCGAGCAATGAACCGGGCGCCGGCGGACATCCCGGTGGTTGTTGCTGTTCCGCTTGCGTTCCCACGGGGATGGTCAATCCGCAGCCACCGACTGACCAGCTGGATGATGCGCCGTCCGCTCACGATCTGCTGGGTCACGATCACTCGCTGGATTGCAATCACGCGGTGGGTCACGATCACACGGACATCTACGGCAAGATCGACCATGGGCTGCCGTTGCCGACCGAACAGGGCTCGACGCCAACCGGTGATCCGGATGACCCACTGGCGGCAGCGGATCTTGACGACACGTTTCCTGTTACATAGTAACCCTGGTGCGTCCCATACGATCTATCTGGACTTTGACGGCCATCTGACCTCCGGGACGACTTTTAACAACTCTTATCATTCAGGGTGCCGACTTCGTCACACCGGCTTACAGCTTTACGGGGGATGCGTCGTTTAGCGACTCCGAATTGACTCGGATCCAGGCGATCTGGCAACGGGTGGCCGAGGACTTCATTCCTTTTGATGTCAACGTCACCACCGAGGAGCCGTCGGTCGATGCACTCATTAAGTCTGGATCGAACGACACGGAGTGGGGAGTACGAGTGGTCATCGGTGGCAGCGGATCGTGGTTTGGAAACGGCGCCGGTGTCGGCTATGTCGGTTCGTTCAACTGGAGCAGTGACACGCCCGTCTTTGTATTTGAGGACCTATTGGGTAACGGCAATGAGAAGAGTACGGCCGAAGCGATCAGTCACGAAGCGGGACACTCGCTGGGGCTGAGCCACGACGGCCGCACGTCGCCGAACCAAGCGTACTATGCGGGTAGCGGCAGCGGCGCAGACTGGTTGGGCGCCGATCATGGGCAACGGCTATTCCAAGGAACTAACCCAGTGGAGTCGCGGCGAGTACAACAACGCCAGTAACACTGCAAGACGATCTGTTCATGATCACAGAACTTCTTCGGCTTTGGATATCGCAGCGACGACCACAGCGATGTTCTGTCTAGCGCGACCGCGCTGTCGATCGACCAGGGCACCGTAAGCGGATCGGGGATTATCGAGCGTAATGATGACTTCGACCTGTTCTCGTTCGTGACCGAGGGAGGCGAGGCGAGCATTGATTTGACACCTTTGGCTCAAGGAGCGAACCTGGACATCGGGGCGCATTGCTGGACGCGGCGGGGACCTTGATCGTTTCGTCCAATCCGATCGGTTCTCTGGCGGCCAATCTCACGGCGACGCTGGCGGCCGGTCAATACTTCGTGCAGGTAACCGGTGTTGGCGAGGGGGATCCGGCCTCCGGCGGCTACAGTGATTACGGAAGTCTGGGCCAGTACTGGATCAACGGTTCGGTTGTTTCCGGCTCCGGCCAACGAAGCACCACCGCCAACGATGACAGCTTCACGGTCGCTGAGGACAGTGGCGTCACCGCCCTGAATGTGCTGGACAACGATACGACCGAAGCGGGTGAGAGTCTGACCATCACCGCGGTCAGCGCTGGTTCGCAAGGTGGCTCGCTGTCGATCGTCGGCGGCAACTCGATCAACTATCAGCCGGCGACTGACTTCTTTGGCACCGAGACCTTTACCTACACCGTCAACGACGGCACGCCCGGCAGCAACGACACGGCCACCGTGACGGTCACGGTCACGCCGGTCAATGATGCACCGACGGCCAACGATGACCAGCTTCACCGTCGCCGAAGACAGTGGCGTGACCGCCTTGAACGTGCTGAGCAACGATACGACCGAAGCGGGCGAGAGCCTGACCATCACGGCGGTCAGCGCTGGTTCGCAGGGTGGCTCGCTCTCGATCGTCGGGGGAACATCGATCAACTATCAGCCCGCCGCTGACTTCTTCGGCACCGAGACCTTCACTTACACGGTCAACGACGGCACGCCGGGCAGCAACGATACCGCCACCGTGACGATCACGGTCACGCCGGCCAATGATGCACCGACCGCCAACGACGACCAGCTTCACCGTCGCCGAAGACAGTGGCGTGACCGCCTTGAACGTGCTGGGCAACGACACGACCGAAGCGGGCGAGAGCCTGACCATCACGGCGGTCAGCGCTGGTTCGCCAGGGTGGCTCGCTGTCGATCGTCGGGGGCACATCGATCAACTATCAGCCGGCCACTGACTTCTTTGGCACCGAGACCTTTACCTACACGGTCAATGACGGCACCCCGGGCAGCAACGACACCGCCACGGTGACGATCACGGTCACCCCGGACAATGATGCACCGACCGCCAACGACGACAGCTTCACCGTCGCCGAAGATAGCGGCGTGACCGCGTTGAACGTGCTGAGCAACGATACGACCGAAGCGGGCGAGAATCTGACCATCACCGCGGTCAGCGCTGGTTCGCAGGGTGGTTCGCTATCGATCGTCGGCGGCAACATCGATCAACTATCAACCGGCCGCTGACTTCTTCGGCACCGAGACCTTCACTTACACGGTCAACGACGGCACGCCCGGCAGCAACGATACCGCCACCGTGACGATCACGGTTACGCCGGCCAATGATGCGCCGACGGCCAACGACGACAGCTTCACGGTCGCTGAGGATAGTGGCGTGACCGCCCTGAACGTGCTGGACAACGACACGACCGAAGCGGGCGAGAACCTGACCATCACCGCGGTCAGCGCTGGTTCGCAGGGCGGTTCACTCTCGATCGTCGGCGGCAACTCGATCAACTATCAACCGGCCGACGACTTCTTCGGCACCGAGACCTTTACCTACACGGTCAATGACGGCACCCCGGGTAGCAACGATACCGCCACGGTGACGGTCACGGTGACGCCGGTCAATGATGCACCGACGGCCAACGACGACAGCTTTACCGTCGCTGAGGATAGTGGCGTGACCGCCTTGAACGTGCTGGACAACGATAGCCACCGAAGCGGGCGAGAACCTGACCATCACCGCGGTCAGCGCCGGTTCGCAGGGTGGCTCGCTGTCGATCGTCGGCGGCAGCTCGATCAACTATCAACCGGCCACCGACTTCTTTGGCACCGAGACCTTTACCTATACCGTCAACGACGGCACCCCGGGCAGCAACGACACCGCCACGGTGACGATCACGGTCACCCCGGTCAATGATGCACCCGACCGCCAACGATGACAGCTTCACGGTCGCCGAAGATAGTGGCGTGACCGCCCTGAACGTGTTGGACAACGACACCACCGAAGCGGGCGAGAGCCTGACCATCACTGCGGTCAGCGCTGGTTCGCAGGGTGGCTCGCTGTCGATCGTCGGGGGGAACATCAATCAACTATCAGCCCGCCACTGACTTCTTTGGCACGCGAGACCTTTACCTACACGGTCAACGACGGCACCCCCGGCAGCAACGATACCGCCACCGTGACGATCACGGTGACCCCGGTCAATGATGCACCGACCGCCAACGATGACCAGCTTCACCGTCGCCGAGGATAGTGGCGTGACGGCTTTGAACGTGCTGAGCAACGATACGACCGAAGCGGGCGAGAACCTGACCATCACTTCGGTCAGCGCTGGTTCGCAGGGTGGCTCGCTCTCGATCGTGGGGGGAACATCGATCAACTATCAGCCGGCCGCTGACTTCTTCGGCACCGAGACCTTCACTTACACGGTCAACGACGGCACCCCGGGCAGCAACGATACCGCCACCGTGACCGTCACCGTGACCCCGGTCAACGATGATCCCACGGCGACCGACGACAGCTTCACGGTCGCTGAGGATAGTGGTGTGACCGCCTTGAACGTGCTAAGTAACGATACTACCGAAGCGGGCGAGAGCCTGACCATCACGGCGGTCAGCGCTGGTTCGCAGGGTGGCTCGCTATCGATCGTGGGGGGAACATCAATCAACTATCAGCCGGCCACCGACTTCTTCGGCACCGAGACCTTTACTTACACGGTCAACGACGGCACCCCCGGCAGTAACGACACGGCCACGCGTGACGATCACCGTGAACGCCGGTCAATGATGATCCGACGGCCACCGACGACAGCTTCACTGTCGCTGAGGATAGTGGCGTGACCGGTTTGAACGTGCTGGGAAACGATACGCACCGAAGCGGGCGAGAGCCTGACCATCACCGCGGTCAGCGCTGGTTCACAGGGTGGTTCACTCTCGATCGTGGGCGGCAACATCAATCAACTATCAACCGGCGACCGACTTCTTTGGCACCGAGACCTTCACCTACACGGTCAACGACGGCACACCGGGCAGCAACGACACCGCCACCGTGACGATCACGGTGACCCGGGTCAATGATGCATCCCACGGCGAACGACGACAGCTTCACCGTCGCCGAGGATAGTGGCGTGACGGCTTTGAACGTGCTGACCAACGATACGACCGAAGCGGGCGAGAACCTGACCATCACTTCGGTCAGCGCTGGTTCGCAGGGTGGCTCACTATCGATCGTCGGGGGCAACATCGATCAACTATCAACCGGCCACTGACTTCTTTGGCACCGAGACCTTTACCTACACGGTCAATGACGGCACCCCGGGTAGCAACGACACCGCCACGGTGACGGTCACCGTGACTCCGGCAATGATGCACCGACGGCCAACGACGACAGCTTCACCGTCGCTGAGGATAGTGGCGTGACCGCTTTGAACGTGCTGGGCAACGACACGCACCGAAGCGGGCGAGAACCTGACCATCACGGCGGTCAGCGCTGGTTCGCAAGGTGGTTCACTGTCGATCGTCGGGGCAACCTCGATCAACTATCAGCCGGCCGCTGACTTCTTCGGCACCGAGACCTTTACCTACACGGTCAATGACGGCACCCCGGGCAGCAACGACACCGCCACGGTGACGATCACCGTCACGCCGGCCAATGATGCACCGACTGTCAACGCCGGCGCCAATCAGAGTGTCGAAGAAGGTGTGCCATTCAACTGGTCGGCAGCGTCAGCGACGATGGACTGCCCAATCCACCGGCCACCGTGACCAGCCAGTGGACGGTCATCAGTGGACCGGGATCGGCCAACTTTTCCGACCCAACGTCCGCACAAACCTCGGTCACTTTTGATACTCCGGGTAACTATCTGCTGCGACTGACCGCCGATGATGGCCAGTACACCGTCAACAGACGACCTGAACGTCGACAGTGACCGCTGCCAATCCAGATCCGGTCGATCCGATTGCCGGCCTGGTCGGCCACTGGAAACTGGATGCTCTGCAAGGCGATAACCTGGTCGATGCCTCAGGACAACAACAACGATGGCATCGCCCAAGGCAACCCGACAGCTGATCCCAGGCACGTTGGATGACGGACTGCATCTTGACGGCAGTGGCGACTATGTCGTGGTCGCCGACGATCCCAGCCTCGACATCAACCAGCAAATCACCCTCTCGGCTTGGATCCGCCCCGAATCGAGAAAGACTCAGTATGTGGTCAAAAAGGCGAATCACCACTCGGTCGATGGCTTCGAACTCTCGCTTGAGCGGTTCGGGCAAAGTGTTCGCACGCTTCAACCAAGACTCGGCCGGGAACGCCTATCGAGCCGACTCGACCAGTTCTTATCCGACTAACGGCAGCTGGATGCACGTGGCAGCCACTTACGATGGGGCAAGAATCAAACTGTACGTCAACGGGCAATTGGACAACTACGCGTCAGCCAACTTCCAAATCGCCAGTAACAACTTGGGCTTGGGAATTGGTGCCGAAGGCGACGGCAGCAAATCGATGAAGGGTGGGATCGACGAAGTGCGGATCTACAATCAGGCACTCGATGACGCACAAATCTTGTCGCTGTTCAATCTGGAAACACCAACCGGCGACCCGGTGGTCAACGAAACACCACAGGTCAACGCCGGAGCGGACCAGAGTGTCCAAGAAGGTGTCGCCCTGCAACTGGTCGGCAGTGTCAGCGACGATGGACTGCCCAATCCACCGGCCACGGTGACCAGCCAGTGGTCCGTGGTCAGCGGACCGGGATCGGCCAGCTTCGCCAATCCAGCCTCACCACAAACCTCGGTCACCTTTGCCACTGCGGGTAACTATATCCTGCGACTGACCGCCAACGATGGCCAGTTCACCACGAGTGACGATGTGTCTGTGGTGGTAACCGCGACACCCGTCACCAACCAAGCCCCGCAAGTCAGCGCCGGAGCAAATCAAACGGTCGAAGAGGATGTGACACTGCAACTGGTCGGCAGCGTCAGCGACGATGGACTGCCCAATCCACCAACCACCGTGACCAGCCAGTGGACGGTCATCAGTGGACCGGGATCGGCCAACTTTGGTGACGCGAGCTCCGCACAAACCTCGGTCAGTTTTGATACTGCCGGTAACTACGTGCTGCGACTGACCGCCGATGATGGCCAGTACACCGTAACGGACGACCTGAACGTCGAAGTGACCGCGGCCATTACAGATCCGGTCGATCCGATCGCCGGCTTGGTGGGCTACTGGAAACTGGATGCTCTGCAAGGTGGTAACCTGGTTGATGCCTCAGGACAAAACAACGATGGTATCGCCCAAGGCAACCCGCAGTTGATCCCGGGCACCTTGGATGACGGACTGCGTCTCAATGGCAGTGGCGACTATGTCGTGGTCGCCGATGATCCCAGCCTCGACATCAACCAGCAGATCACCCTCTCAACTTGGATTCAACCTGAATCGAGAAAGACTCAGTATGTGATCAAAAAGGCGAATCACCACTCGGTCGATGGCTTCGAACTCTCGTTGAGCGGTTCGGGCAAAGTGTTCGCACGCTTCAACCAAGACTCGGCCGGGAACGCCTATCGAGCCGACTCGACCAGTTCTTATCCGACCAACGGCAGCTGGATGCATGTGGCAGTCACTTACGATGGGGCAAGAATCAAACTGTACGTCAACGGGCAATTGGACAACTACGCGTCAGCCAACTTCGAAATCGCCAGTAACAACTTGGACTTGGGAATTGGTGCCGAAGGCGACGGCAGCCGATCGATGAAGGGTGGGATCGACGAAGTGCGGATCTACAATCAGGCACTCGATGACGCGACAAATCTTGTCGCTGTTCAACCTGGAAACACCAACCGGCGACCCGGTGGTCAACGAAGCACCACAGGTCAACGCCGGAGCGGACCAGAGTGTCCAAGAAGGTGTCGCCCTGCAACTGGTCGGCAGCGTCAGCGACGATGGACTGCCCAATCCACCGGCCACGGTGACCAGCCAGTGGACCGTCGTCAGCGGACCGGGATCGGCCAGCTTCGCCAATCCAGCCTCACCACAAACCTCGGTCACCTTTGCCACTGCGGGTAACTATCTCCTGCGACTGACCGCCAACGATGGCCAGTTCACCACGAGTGACGATGTGTCATGTGGTGGTCACCGCGACTACCCGTCATCAACCAAGCCCCGCAAGTCAGCGCCGGAGCAAATCAAACGGTCGAAGAGGATGTGACACTGCAACTGGTCGGCAGCGTCAGCGACGATGGACTGCCCAATCCACCAGCCACCGTGACCAGCCAGTGGACGGTCGTCAGTGGACCGGGATCGGCCAACTTTGCCGACGCAACCTCTGCACAAACCTCGGTCACTTTTGATACTCCCGGTAACTATCGTGCTGCGACTGACCGCCGATGATGGCCAGTACACCGTAACGGACGACCTGAACGTCGAAGTGACCGCGGCCATTCCGATCCGGTCGATCCGATCGCCGGCTTGGTGGGCTACTGGAAACTGGATGCTCTGCAAGGCGGTAACCTGGTTGATGCCTCGGGACAAAACAACGATGGCTTGGCCCAAGGCGACCCGCAACTGATCGCGGGCAGTCTGGACGACGGACTGCATCTGGACGGCAGTGGCGACTATGTCGTGGTCGCCGACGATCCCAGCCTCGACATCAACCAACAGATCACCCTTTCGGCTTGGATTCAACCTGAATCGAGAAAGACTCAGTATGTGATCAAGAAGGCCGATCACGACAAGGTTGATGGCTTCGAACTCTCGTTGAGCGGTTCGGGCAAAGTGTTCGCCCGCTTCAACCAAGACTCCGCCGGGAACGCTTATCGAGTCAACTCGACCAGTTCCTATCCGACCAACGGCAGCCTGGGTGCATGTGGCAGCCACTTACGATGGGGCAAGAATCAAACTGTACGTCAACGGGCAATTGGAGAACTACGAATCGGCCAACTTCCAAATCGCCAGTAACAACTTGGGCTTGGCAATTGGTGCCGAACCGGACGGCAGCCGATCGATGAAGGGTGGGATCGACGAAGTGCGGATCTACAACCAGGCGCTCGATGACGGACAAATTCTGTCGCTGTTCAACCTGGAGACACCAATGGCGGCGCCGTTGGCCAGCGCATTAGTACAGTCCAGCGCATTACCACAGGCCAGCGCAGAACCGCAGGTCAACGTTGGTTTCAATCGGAGTCTCGGCGAGAGCATGGAACTGCAGCCGGACAGTGGCGTCAGCGATGCGTCGAGCCAAAAGCTTGTGCCAGAATTGGTCTGCTGAGGCGAGAACCAAGCCCGCTTCCATTCGCATCGAACGAAGCCGCCCACGACGAACTGTTCGCCGCGCTGAGCGAAATCGAGGATGACATCAGTATCTGGTTCGAGATTCCCAGTAGCCTCTGATTGCCACTCGGGCAAACGACGAGGAGAAACGGACGTCATTCTAAAGTGGGAGGCGACCTAGAGTTTCCGAGCTTGCCCGAAAGATCGATTAGGCACATTTGCCTGGTTTGCAGCTGCTGATCACCGACGGTGGACAACTACAAAGTCTCTAGTGGCATCAGCAAGTCCAGCACGCGATAACTCGTAATCGCGGTATGACAAGTATTTACCGTAAACAAAAAAAGCCAGCCGCACGAACTCGGAATCGTTCGAAGGCTGGCTTTAAACGCTGATTAAAAATAAGCCTAGGCGCTGCGGCGGCGGCGAGCCGCCCTGCCAGCTAAGCAGACGGCACCCATCGCCCACAGAGCCAAAGTGGTTGGCTCAGGAACTTGAGGAGCTCCGGGAGGAACCGGAATGAATGTAGTCTTGACGAGTTTGACTCCCATAGCCATTCAGTAAGACGATCGGGTGCAATTGGATCATTAGCAGCAGCATACAATTCAGTAACGTAGGCTAAAGCAGCAGCTGTTAAGCCGGTCGCCTTAAAACGACCATTGTCGAGACTAAGAAACCCATCCGCCGCCGGAGGACCCGTGCGGGGTGCCAAATCCTTCAGCAGCATCCCAAATGGCAACTTGCAAAGCGGAAGTCAGATCAGCCTGAGCGATGTCTAATCGTAACATCACCAACCTGCAAGCGTCATTCTGCTTCGAGCCACATTTTGGCTATCGCTTGTCTCGGCGGCGAAACCCATCGGGTTGCTAGGAGTGGGCAGGTTTCGAACCGGACACTTCTTCATATGTATCTGATTCTCGCTGCTGGCGCCCTGCCATCTCTGTGCAAAAACCTTTGTATGTTCCCGGAGCATTCAAAGCCACAGTGGTGTTTGGGTTATCAGTGGCGAAAGTCGAGCACGCCTGCGAATAGGTTAGAATCCCAACGCGCTATTCGTCCTAGTCATATCGTGACGCTGTCTTCCATGCCGCCAGTGCCGCGTGTATCTAAGCTCTACCATGTCCCGACTGTACAGGACCAGCGCTCAAAACCACCGCGACGAAGCCAAGAAGACTATGGCCAAACAGTTTGCTACACATCAGATTTAGACCTTGTTGTAAAATTCCCGTGAAAGACCGTTTCGTTTTCGCCTAGCGTTCAAAACCAAAAGCAGATCAAGTTGACTCAATCCAGATGATGTCGTCCCTGGTTATCAACTGCCCGTATTTCCAATTGCAACCATTACTCGAAGTCTTCGAAACCAAGCGGAGGATATCTTACCCCCCGGTCAACTAGATGCAACCTATTCAATCATCAAAGAACAAACTTATTGCCAATTATTTCCTTTTGCGGGGACAAGCTCGTTCTTGAGTGCCAGGTCGCTAAGTGTTTATTTGAAATGACTTATCGCCGTTTGTGACCTGAATCCAGCGGCACCGCGTAGGTCGGCAGATTTCCGATGCGAAATCAGCGGAAACCGGCGCTGCTAAAGAATACTCTCATGATATCGAGCGAATTGTGTCCAAGTTTCGTTCTGCTTCGAGTTTTAAGCCAATCGCTCGCAGTCCTCGCAGCAACTGATCGGGAACTCAGCACGCTGACCCGGAAGGCAGCGCACCTGATCCGGATGGTGCTGCCAGCTCTGATCTTTAAGCGAGCATCGCTAATCCCTGTGTACCGCCAGTCGTTAAGCCATTCTGATCAGCAACCCAGTGCTACCGGGTTTTCCCTCTCACATTCACGTCTCCCTTCTCGCGCGAAGATTGATGCCCAGCGAGTTGATGGACTGATCGGCATTGACCGCCCTACGCCTTCATGCGAGTGTTCTAACGTCAGCAGCACGGAGAATCGGACAGGATGAACAGAATCGAGCGGTTGTCTGTTCGATCGGTTTCTGAATGCGGAAATGTTCCGAATCTTATTCGACAATACTCACCAACCTGGTATGCAGCGATACCGACGATTTATCAATCGTTGCCGTCGCTCGCCAAGCAAGTATCTTCACTTACCTCAAGCTGTCGGTTTCAACTCATCCGCTCATCTTCCTCCGCTGTCGCAGTTGACGATGGCTTATTATCGGCGGCCAGACTCCATGGGCCCAATCGGTAACTTGCAGCGAATCGGCTTACAACAGCGGCATGCAGCACTGCTGAAGTTGCAGTAAGTCGTGCCCGCGAGTCTCTTCGAAACCAGGTCAGCGGCGTTAGGGATGGAGCTTTCGAATCTGTTGCAGGTCGGCAAGAGATGACGCCTGCGCCGGTGGCGGCGATCCATGCGTGGCCACGCGCTTGGTCGTCGGGTGGGCACCAGATTGAGAGTCGAGCTAAGTTTGCCAACGATTTTGCATCAACCCACTGTGCCGGCCCCGGCAACGCTAGCTGCAGAGTTACGGCCGGCAGTGATGCAAGCCGAAGATGATCAAATCGCGGCTCTGCTGTAGGAACGGGACGGCCCCTCCAGCCCGGAAGCGGCTCTTTTGTTGGCCGAGGTAGGCCACATCTGTTACACCGCGAGCGAGTGGTTACGATGGAGGGGTTTGGAAGTGGTTACCATGGTGGGGTTTGATCTTGAGCGACAACCTTGATGTCTTCGTCAGATAGCGAAACCAGCAACTGTGATGAGCGAGCTTGAGCGACGATTGGCTGGTCGACGTACGCCGAAAAAGGCGTCGTCGGCGGTACGCCCGCACCATGGCCGGCCAGATGGGTCAATTGGTCGTCGGATGAACGGTAGCGAATTGCCGTTGTCGTTTGCCCAGCAGCGGCTGTGGTTTCTGGAGCAGATGGAGGGGGAGCTGACGGCCGTACAACATGCCGTATGCCTGGCGGCTGCGCGGGACGCTTGACACCGAGGCGTTGCGGCGGGCGCTGGAAGCGGTTGTGCGGCGGCACGAGCCGCTGCGCACAACCTTCGCGATGATCGATGGACAGCCGGTGCAGGTGATCGGCACGATCGATCGCTTCGAGCTGCCGCTGAGGATCTCAGTTCGCTGATCGCCGCAACAGCAGGAAGCAGAGATCGTGCAACGCTGTCGGCTGGAGGCGGAGCGACCGTTTGATCTGACCGGCGACCTGATGCTGCGGGCAGCGCTGCTGCGGCTGGCCGACGACGAGCATGTGTTGCTGCTGACGATGCACCACATCGCCGCCGACGGCTGGTCGCTGCAGCGTGCTGTGGCGTGAACTGCAGCTGCTGTACGACGCCTATTGCCGCGGTGCGGATCCGGACCTGCCGGAACTGCCCGTGCAGTATGCCGATTATGCAGTGTGGCAACGGGGCGAACTGCAGGGCGCGCGACTCGACAAGCTTGCTGCAGTACTGGCGCGAGCAATTGGATGGTCTGAGCGCGCTGGAATTGCCGACCGATCGCCCCCGTCCTCCACTGCCGACTTATCACGGCGCGCGAGCATCGATTTCGAGCTGCAGCGACGCACTGGTCGATCAACTGAAGTCGCTCAGTCAGGCGGAAGACGTCACGCTGCACATGACGCTGCTGGCCGCCTTCCAGGCTGCTGTCGCGGTACAGCGGCCAGGACGACATCGCCGTGGGGATGCCGATCGCCGGACGGAATCACGCCGAGCTGGAGGACCTGATCGGGTTCTTCGTCAACACGCTGGTGCTGCGCACGGACCTGTCCGGCGATCCCACGTTTCGGGAGTTGCTCGGTCGCGTCCGGCAGACTTCGCTGGACGCCTACGACCATCAGGATCTGCCCTTTGAGAAGCTGGTCGAGGAGCTGCAGCCAGAGCGCGCACCTCAGCCGCAGCCCGCTGGTCCAGGTGCTGTTCCAGCTGCTGAATTTTTCGGACAAGGATCTGGCGTTGCCGGATCTGGAGGTATCGCGTCTGCCGTCGAGCAGCCAGCGGGTGCGGTTTGACCTGGAGATGCACCTGTGGCAGACAGCCGAAGCACCTCCGCGGCGACGTGGTCTACAGCACGGACCTGTTCGATGCGGCGACGATCGAGCGGCTGGTGGGCCACTTTGTGACGTTGCTGGAAGGGATCGTCGCGGACCCGGATCAGCGAATCAGCGAACTGCCGCTGCTGACGGAGCCGGAACGTCATCAACTGTTGGTGGAGTGGAACGACACGGCCGTCGATTATCCGCGCGACAAGTGCGTGCACGAGTTGTTCGAGCAGCAGGTCGCAAGCACCCCCGATGCGGTGGCGGTGGTGTGTGGAGATCAGCAGCTGACCTATCGCGAACTGAATCGAGCGGGCCAATCAGCTGGCCCATCACTTGCGGGAGTCTGGGAGTCGGCCCGGAGACGCTGGTGGGTCTGTGCCTGGAGCGGTCGGCTGAATTGATCGTTGGGATCCTGGGGATTCTCAAGGCGGGCGGCGCCTACCTGCCGCTGGATCCGTCGTACCCAAGTGAGCGATTGAGATTCATTCTCGCAGACAGCAGCTGCAACATCGTTCTTACCTTGAATCAGTTTCGAGACCAACTGCCGACGCGTCACATCTGTCTGGACTCAGACTGGCCAACGATCGCAGAGTGTTCAATAGATGGAATCGAAACTGGACTGCATGCTGACAACCTCGTGTACGTCATCTACACATCTGGTTCCACGGGGCGCCCCAAGGGCGTAGCCGTAACACATGGCGGATTGTTGAACTACGTTTGGTGGTGCACCGAGGCGTACAAAGTTGACGAACTTTTCGGGGCCGTCTTGCATTCGTCCGTTGGCGCTGATTTGTCTGTGACCGCGCTGTGGTCTCCCCTTTGCGTCGGTCGAACAGTCACGATTATCGAAGCTGCGCCGCTTGTCGATCTTACCCAGAGTCTGGCTCAATGCACTGATTTTGGATTGCTAAAACTCACACCAACGCATCTTACATCGATCGATCCGGAAAAACTCCAAAGCGCCACAAACTCACTCGGTCCGCTGGTGGTCGGCGGTGAAGCGTTGACGAGCGCACAACTGACCGCATGGCGGAATCGTTTTTCGAGTGTCCGCATCATCAACGAGTACGGTCCAACCGAGACGGTCGTCGGCTGTTGTTGCTACGAGTTGCCGGCCGGTGCACTTCCCACTGGTTCGATTCCGATCGGTCGTCCGATCGCCAATACCCAGGTGTATGTGTTGGACGGCGATGGCGATCCGGTACCGATTGGCGTACCGGGTGAACTGTACATTGGCGGAGCGGGTTTAGCCCGGGGTTATCTGAACCGACCCGAGCTGACGGCCGAGCGGTTCGTGGCCAATCCCTTCTCTGACGATCCCGCTGCGCGGCTGTACCGCACGGGCGACCGTTGTCGCTGGCGGAGCGACGGCAACCTCGAATTCCTGGGCCGGCTGGACGATCAGGTCAAGCTGCGAGGCTACCGGATCGAGCTGGGAGAGATCGAGTCGGTGCTGAACGACCATCCGGCTGTCGCCCACAGCGTTGTCATGCTGCGCGAAGACCGTCCGGGCGACCAGCGACTGGTGGCCTACTGTGTGGCCGCCGCTGGCGACTTGAACATCGCGGCGTTGCGGAGCCATTTGGCCAGCCGCTTGCCGAGCTACATGGTTCCGGCGGCGTTGGTGGTGCTGGATGCGCTGCCCTTGACGCGGAGCGGCAAGGTCGACCGTCGCTCGCTGCCGGCACCGGACGACTGCCGCCCGGACCTGGCTGCCGGCTACGTCGCTGCCCGCAACCCGATCGAAGAGCAACTGGCTGCTCTGTGGTGTGAGGTGCTGGCTCTGGAAGCGGTGGGCGTTCACGACAACTTCTTTGCCCTCGGTGGACACTCCCTGCTGGCCATGCGGCTGCATGTGCGAATCACTTCGCTGTGGCAGCTCGATCTGCCGCTGCGCAGACTCTTCGAAGCGCCGACGATCGCGGAATTGGCCCCCGAGATCGAAGCGCTGCGCGGTGGTGGAGTGCTTACCAGCGGCACGGCATTGCAGCGGATGGATCGCGATCAGCTGGATCATTTGCCGCTGTCTTTTGCTCAGCAACGTTTGTGGTTTTTGGAGCAGCTGGAGGGCGAGCTGACGGCCTACAACATGCCGTATGCCTGGCGGCTGCGCGGGCCGCTTGACACCGAGGCGTTGCGGCGGGCATTGGAAGCGGTGGTGCGACGGCACGAGCCGCTGCGCACGACCTTCGCCATGATCGCTGGACAGCCGGTCCAGCGGATCGGCACGATCGATCGCTTCGAGCTGCCGCTACAGGATCTCAGTTCGCTGCCGCCACAGCAACGGGAAGCAGAGATCGTCGAGCGCTGTCGGCTGGAGGCCGAGCGGCCGTTTGATCTGAGCCGGCGACCTGATGCTGCGCAGCGTTGTTGCGGCTGGCCGACGACGAGCATGTGTTGCTGCTGACGATGCACCACATCGCCGCCGATGGCTGGTCGCTGAGCGTGCTGTGGCGTGAAGTGCAGCTGCTGTACGACGCCTATGCCGCGGTGTGGATCCGGACCTGCCGGAGCTGCCGGTCCAGTATGCCGACTACGCGCTCTGGCAACGGGGCGAACTGCAGGGCGCGCGATTGGAAGCTTGCTGGACTACTGGCGCGAGCAGTTACACGATCTGAGCGCACTGGAATTGCCGACCGATCGCCCGCGTCCTCCGCTACCGACCTATCACGGCGCGCAGCATCGTTTCGAAATCAGCGACGCCACTGGTCGATCAACTGCGAGAAGCTGAGTCAGTCGGACGAGTGTCACGCTGCAGATGACGCTGTTGGCCGCCTTCCAGGCGCTGCTATCGCGGTACAGCGGCCAGGAGGACATTGCCGTCGGTACGCCGATCGCCGGACGGAATCACGCCGAGCTGGAAGACCAGATCGGGTTCTTCGTCAACACGCTGGTGCTGCGGACCGACCTGTCGGGCGATCCCACGCTTCCGGCGAGTTGCTCGGTCGTGTCCGGCGACTTCGCTGGAGGCCTACGACCATCAGGATCTGCCCTTCGAAAGGCTGGTTGAGGAGCTGCAGCCGGAGCGGCAGCTCAGCCGCAGTCCGCTGGTCCAGGTGCTGTTCCAGCTGCTGAACTTTTCGGAACAAGACCTGGCGTTAGCGGGATCTGGAGCTCATCGCGTCAACCGTCGCGCAGCCAGCGGGTGCGGTTTGACCTGGAGGTGCATCTGTGGCAGACAGGCACAGAGCTTCGCGGCGACAGTGGTCTACAGCACCGATCTGTTCGATGCGGCGACGATCGAGCGGATGGTGGGCCACTTTGTGACGCTGCTGGAAGGGATCGTCGCGGACCCGGATCAGACGAATCAGCGAATTGCCGCTGCTGACGGAGGCGGAACGTCGATCAATTGTTGGTCGAGTGGAACGACACGGCGGCCGACTATCCGCGCGACCAGTGCGTGCATGAGTTGTTCGAAGAGCAGGTCGCAAGCACGCCCGATGCGGTCGCGGTGGTCTTTGAAGACCAGCAGCTGACGCTATCGCGAACTGAACGAACGCGCCAATCAGCTCGCGCATCATCTTCGGAGCCTGGGAGTCGGCCCGGAGACGCTGGTGGGTCTGTGCCTGGAGCGGTCCCGGAATTGGTCGTTGGCATCCTGGGCATCCTGAAGGCGGGCGGCGCCTACGTGCCGCTGGACGCCGATTATCCGCCAGCCCGGCTGGAGTTCATGCTCGCCGATGGGAACGTGCTGTTCCTGGTCACCCAGGGACGCTGTTGGTTGGTCTGCCTGCCGAGCGATGCCAGGTCGTCTGTCTGATCGCGACGCCGAAACGTTCGGACACTCGGCCGGCGAACCTATCGTCCAACGTCGCGGCCGGCAACCTCGCCTACGTGATGTACACCTCCGGATCAACCGGAAGCCGAAAGGGGTGGCCGTCGAGCATCGCGCGCATCGCTCGCTTGGTGTTTGGTAATCGACTATACGTCTTTGCTCCGGACGTGTGTTCTTGCAGTTGGCCAATCCGTCTCGTTCGATGCCACCACGTTGGAGATCTGGGGAGCATTGCTGCACGGCGCGAAGTTGGTGCTCTGCTCCGGAGTCGGCCTTACCGGACTTCGACGACTGGCAGCTCTGTCTGCACGCATCAGGTGACCACGCTCTGGTTCTGACCATCCACGTTGTTCAACCACCAGTGATGGAACGTACCCGCATATCTTCGCATCGTCGCACGAGCTTCTGACCGGCGGGGAAGCCGTCGTCGGTGCGACACATTTGCGATGCTCGTCCAACTCGGCCGGCTGTCGTTTGATTCACGGTTACGGGCCGACCGAGAGCACGACGTTCACCAGCTGTTATCGGATCCCGTCGAAGATTGCTCCGAACATGGTTCCGTTCCCCATCGGCGGTCCGATCGCCAATACCAGGTGTATGTGTTGGACGGCGTTGGCGATCCGGTACCGATTGGCGTTCCGGGGGAACTCTACATTGGCGGGCGGGTCTGGCCCGGGGCTATCTGAACCGCCGAGCTGACGGCCGAGAGGTTCGTGGCCAATCCCTTCTCGACGATCCCGCTCGCGGCTGTACCGCACGGGCGACCGTTGTCGCTGGCGGAGCGACGGGAACCTCGAATTCCTGGGCCGTCTCGACGATCAGGTCAAGCTGCGAGGTTTTCGCATCGAGCTCGGTGAGATCGAGTCGGTTTTGAACGAACATCCGGATGTCGCTCAGAGCGTGGTCACGCTGCGCGAAGACCGTCCGGGGACCAGCGACTGGTGGCCTATTGTGTGTCCGCCGCTGGCGACTTGAACATCGCGGCATTGCGGAGCGATTTGGCCAGCCGCTTGCCCGGCTACATGGTTCCGGCGGCGGTGGTGGCTCTCGACGGCTACCGCTGACCGGGAGCGGCAAGTTGACCGTCGCTCGCTGCCGGTACCGGAGGACTGCCGCCCGGAACTGGCTACCGGCTACGTTGCTGCCCGCAACCCGATCGAAGAGCAACTGGCCTCCATGTGGTGTGAGGTGCTGGGGCTGGAAGCGGTGGGCGTTCACGACAACTTCTTTGCCCTCGGTGGTCACTCGTTGCGTGGACTACAGTTGATTGATCGAGTCAATCGCCGCCTGGAGACTGATCTCAAGATCGTTGATCTGTTCCGGATGCCGACCATTGCTCAGCTGGCAGAATTGCTTGTGAAGCCCAGCCAACAGCCCCACCACTGGGAGTTCCTGGATGTCGTTCGTCCGACCGGGCAGCGCGGAACGGTGGTCTGGGTTGGTGCCCACATGACCGGGCTATTAGAGTGCCTTGACCCCAGGATTGGGGTCATTCACCTGAAACTGGATGGGTTACAAACGGATGACTTTCACCGACTTGACGATGACTTTCAGCGACTTGACGTCGACGCAACGGCAGATCGTTATCTCGCCGAGTTGTTGCAGTCACGCCCCCGCGGCCCCTTGGTGATCGCGGGATTCAGCTATGGCGGTCTGTTGGCATACGCATTGACTCTGCGGCTGCGCGGCATTTTGGAAGGGCGAGTGGAACAGTCCTCCTGGAACCTTCCGTTCCCAGGAGCATTGCCCAACGTGACTTGCGAGCACGAATGCGTGCTTATCGTCGCAAACTCTACTACGGAGGACTGAAGACCTTGCATCGTTCCCTTTGGTTTCGCTGGAAACGTTACTTCCCAGATCCGCGAACGGATCTGGATGTTGGAGTATCGACTGATGAGAAATGGTTGATTGATCAGATACGACAGAAATGGGATGCTTGCTCGCCCTATTATCTGCAAAACATTGCGGATTATCGTGTGCTGCATACAGGTCAAGAAGACATACATGTGATCGCAGGTGCGTGGTGGTTCGGCAACTATCTCGAGACATTTCAAAAGGAGCTTGCTCAATTTCCACAGACGTACAACTTGGGTGAGCAAGAACATTTTAAGGTGCCGGAGGACTACCAATGCTCCGCAATCTGGACCAAACGGATTGATCAGATCTTGAACAACTGACTTGGTGAGTCGTTCGTCTGAACGTCATTAAACTCGAGCGGCATGGCGGCGGCCCCATGCCAACGACTTGGTTGCCGAACAACTCGGGCGCCGGCGAATTGAAATTCCGTTGTTAGCCGATTTTCGAAAGTCATTGCCCCTGCTTTGTGGTTTGTGACGCACCGCGTCTATATGGGAATCCAACTCGGGAGCCTTCCATCGCAAGTCACGTTGTGTCGAATTTTCGCATTGTGCAGGTTGCAGGTTTATGATTGGCTTGCCAACCGAGCGAAGCTCGGAAGCTGGTTCGGCAGGCGGATTATCATCGTATACCTATCGTCGGATCTTGACGGCGATAGATCTTTCCTTCACCAGACAGCGAAACCAGCGACTTTGATGAGCGACTCCGAGCGACGATTGGTTGGCCTATCTCCGCCCGAACAGGCGTTGTTGCGGGCACAGTTGCAGAGCCGCCAGCAGGGTAGCGGTCAGGACTGGTCGAGTACTCAGCCGGTGAACGAAAACGATTTGCCGCTGTCGTTCGCACAGGAGCGGATCTGGCTGCATCAACAACTCGTGCCGGGCAGCATTGTCTACAACCGGCCCACCAATATCCGGCTCCGGGGTCCGCTCCGTGTCGATTTGCTTAGCCGGGCCTTGAACCACACCCTCGCCCGGCAGCAGTCGATCTGGATGGCGGTCGAATCGAACGAAGCGTCGCCCGGGCTGAGTACCGAGTCGCCAGCTGAACTGGAGCTGCCCTTAACGGATCTTAGCAATGAGTCAGATCCGCAAGCGGTAGCCGGTCAGATTGCCGCCGCAGAAGCTGGCCGACCGTTTGATCTGAATCAGTGCCGCTGGTCCGCAGCCGGCTGTTAAGGATTGGCGACGAAGATCACCTGCTGCTGTTGACGTTTCATCACTTTGCGTTCGATGCCTGGTCTCAGGCAGTACTGCTGCGGGAACTGACAGCGGCCTACCAGGCATTTGCCGACGGTGAGGCGTCGTCACTGAGCCGACCGCAACTCCAATACAGCGACTTTGCAGTCTGGGATCGCAGTCAGCAGCGTGTGGATGGGTTTGCCGAGGGTCGCCGCTACTGGCGGCGTGAACTTGCTGATCTACCGACGCTGCAGTTGCCGACTGACCGCCCCCGTCCAGCGCGACCGTCCGAAGCGGCGGGGCAGCTTGAGTTTGAATTGCCGCGGCCACTTGTTAGCGGGCTGCGTGCGCGAGCGGGCAGCGAAGGGACGACCTTTTTCACTGTGGCGTTGGCCGCCTTCCAAACGCTGTTGTCTCGCTACAGTGGCCAGCAAGAAATCGTCGTCGGTTGTCCGGTTGCCGAACGGAATTTCGTTGAATTGGAAGATCTGATTGGAAATTTCATCAACACCTTGCCGTTGCGTGCCCGGATGACCGATGGAGATACCTTTCGCCAACTGCTGCAGCGCGTAGAGCAGACGGTGCTGTCGAGTCTGAGCCACAGGGACGTGCCGCTGCAGCTGATGATTCAGGATGTTTTGCAAGATCGCGATACGACTGGTTCACCGCTGTTCCAGGCGATGTTCATCCACGAACCTCTTGCAGTGCAGCCGCGCCAATTGGCGGGGGTGAAATTCGCTCTCCAAGAGAGTCCCGTCCCGGCCACGATGGTCGATCTTTCTCTGGAAGTGAACGAAACGGAACGCGGTACCGGCGGACGCTTGAACTACCGTTTCGAATTGTGGGAGCGTTCCTCGATCGAACGACTGGTAGGTCAGTTTGTGCGTTTGCTCGAGGCGATGGTGGCCGATCCGGATCAGAAGCTCAGCGAGTTGCCGCTGCTGAGTGAGAGCGAACGGCGACAACTGTTGGTCGAGTGGAACGACACGGCGGTCGACTATCCGGCTGACCGCTGCGTGCATGAGTTGTTCGAGCAGCAGGTCGCAAGCACCCCCGATGCGGTGGCTGTAGTGTGTGGTGACCAGCAGCTGAGCTATCGCGAATTGAATCAGCGGGCCAATCAACTGGCCCATCACTTGCGGGCGTTGGGAGTCGGCGCGGAGACGCTGGTGGGTCTGTGCCTGGAGCGGTCGGCTGAATTGATCATTGGGATCTTGGGGATTCTCAAGGCGGGTGGCGCCTACCTGCCGCTGGACGCCGATGACCCGCCGGCCCGGCTGGAGTTCATGCTGGCCGATGCGGACGTGCTGTTCCTGGTCACCCAGCAATCGCTGGTTGATGGACTGCCTGTAAGCGACTGCCAGGTGGTCTGTTTGGATCGCGAGCAAGCGCCTTGGCGAGTTGGCCGGATCGAATCCAGGCTCAACATTACAGCCGGCAATCTCGCCTACGTCATGTACACCTCCGGATCAACCGGAATGCCTAAAGGGGTGGCCGTCGAGCATCGCTCGATCGCGGGTTGGTGTTTGGCAACGACTATACGGTCTTTGCTCCCGATCGTGTGTTCCTACAGTTGGCCACCGCGTCGTTCGATGCCTCCACACTGGAGTTGTGGGGAGCGTTACTGCACGGCGCGAAATTGGTGGTCTGTCCGGTCGCCGTACCGGACTTCCGGCAACTGGAAGCACTGCTGCAGCGACATCGGGTGACCACGCTCTGGCTCACCTCCACGTTGTTCAACCAATTGATCGAACAGTACCCCCAGGCGCTCCGAACGTCGCTGAGATTCTGACTGGCGGTGAGGCGTTGTCGGTGCCACACATCTGCCAGGCCCAGGCCACACTCGGTCCGGCTGTGCAGTTGATCAACGGTTACGGGCCGACCGAGAGCACGACCTTCACTAGCTGTTATCGGATCCCGCCGAGATCGATCGGGAACTTAATTCGATCCCGATCGGTCGTCCGATTGCCAATACGCAGGTGTATGTGTTGGACGGCGATGGCGATCCGGTACCGATTGGCGTACCGGGTGAACTGTACATTGGCGGAGCGGGTTTAGCGCGGGGTTATCTGAACCGACCCGAGCTGACGGCCGAGCGGTTCGTGGCCAATCCCTTCTCGGAGGATCCTGATTCACGGCTGTACCGCACGGGCGACCGTTGTCGCTGGCGGGCGACGGGAACCTCGAATTCCTGGGCCGGCTGGACGATCAGGTCAAGCTGCGAGGCTACCGGATCGAGCTGGGAGAGATCGAGTCGGTGCTGAACGACCATCCGGCTGTCGCCCACAGCGTTGTCGTGCTGCGCGAAGACCGTCCGGGTGACCAGCGACTGGTGGCCTACTGTGTGGCCGCCGCTGGCGACTTGAACATCGCGGCGTTGCGGAGCGATTTGGTCAGCCGCTTGCCCAGCTACATGGTTCCGGCGGCGGTGGTGGTGGTGGATGCGCTGCCTTTGACGCGGAGTGGCAAGGTCGACCGTCGCTCGCTGCCGGTACCGGACGACTGCCGCCCGGACCTGGCTGCCGGCTACGTTGCTGCCCGCAACCCGATCGAAGAGCAACTGGTTGCTCTGTGGTGCGAGGTGCTGGGGTCTGGAAGCGGTGGGCGTTCACGACAACTTCTTTGCCCTCGGTGGACATTCCCTGCTGGCCATGCGGCTGCATGTGCGAATCACTTCGCTGTGGCAGCTCGATCTGCCGCTGCGCAGACTCTTCGAGGCGCCGACGATCGCGGAATTGGCCCCCGAGATCGAAGCGCTCGCGGTGGTGGAGTGCTTACCAGCAGCACGGCATTGCAGCGGATGGATCGCGATCAGCTGGATCATTTGCCGCTGTCTTTTGCTCAGCAACGTTTGTGGTTTTTGGAGCAGCTGGAGGGCGAGCTGACGGCCTACAACCTGCCGTATGCCTGGCGGCTGCGCGGGCCGCTCGACACCGAGGCGTTGCGGCGGGCCCTGGAAGCGGTGGTGCGACGGCACGAGCCGCTGCGCACAACCTTCGCCATGATCGCTGGACAGCCGGTCCAGCGGATTGGCACGATCGATCGCTTCGAGCTGCCGCTACAGGATCTCCGTTCGCTGCCGCCACAGCAACGCGAAGCAGAGATCGTCGAGCGCTGTCGGCTGGAGGCCGAGCGGGCGTTTGATCTAACCCGGGATTTAATGCTGCGTTCAGCGTTGTTGCGGCTGTCCGACCAAGAGCATGTGTTGCTGTTGACGATGCATCACATCGCCAGCGATGGCTGGTCGCTGAGCGTGCTGTGGCGTGAAGTGCAGCTGCTGTACGACGCCTACTGCCGCGGTGTGGATCCTGACCTGCCGGGACTACCGGTCCAGTATGCCGACTATGCGCTCTGGCAACGGGGCGAACTGCAGGGCGCGCGATTGGCAAGCTTGTTGGACTACTGGCGCGAGCAGTTACACGATCTGAGCGCACTAGAATTGCCGACCGATCGCCCCCGTCCTCCACTGCCGACTTATCACGGGCGCGACACATCGTTTCGAACTCAGCGAAGCCACTGGTCGATCAACTGCGGGAGCTCAGTCAGTCGGCCGAGGTCACGCTGCAGATGACGCTGTTGGCCGCCTTCGCAGGCCTGCTATCGCGGTACAGCGGCCAGGAGGATCTTGCCGTCGGTGTACCGATCGCCGGACGGAATCAGGCCGAGCTGGAAAACCTGATTGGGTTCTTTGTCAACACGCTGGTGCTGCGGACCGACCTCTCCGGCGATCCCAGCTTTGGCGAGTTACTCGGTCGGGTGCGGGCGACTTCGCTGGAGGCCTACGACCATCAGGACCTGCCCTTTGAGCGGCTGGTCGAAGAGCTGCAACCAGAGCGCGAGCTCAGCCGTAGCCCGCTGGTGCAGGTGCTGTTCCAGCTGCTCAGTTTTTCCGAACAAGACTTGGCGTAGCCGATCTGGAGCTCATCGGTCAACCGTCGCGCAGCCAGCGGGTGCGGTTTGACTTGGAGGTGCACCTGTGGCCGACGGGCAAGCAGCTTTGCGGCGAAGTGGTCTACTCCACCGATCTGTTCGATGCGGAGACGATCGAGCGGCTGGCGGGTCACTTTGTGACGTTGCTGGAAGCGATTGTCGCTGATCCGGATCAGCGACTGGGCGAGTTGCCGCTGCTGAGTGAGAGCGAACGGCGACAACTGTTGGTCGAGTGGAACGACACGGCGGTCGATTATCCGGCTGACCGCTGCGTGCACGAGCTGTTCGAGCAGCAGGTCGCAAGCACCCCCGATGCGGTGGCTGTAGTGTGTGGTGACCAGCAGCTGAGCTATCGCGAATTGAACCAGCGGGCCAATCAACTGGCCCATCACTTGCGGGCGTTGGGGGTCGGCGCGGAGACGCTGGTGGGACTGTGCCTGGAGCGGTCGGCTGAATTGATCATTGGGATCCTGGGGATTCTCAAGGCGGGTGGCGCTTACCTGCCGCTGGACGCCGATGACCCGCCGGCCCGGCTGGAGTTCATGCTGGCCGATGGGAACGTGCTGTTCCTGGTCACCCAGCAATCGCTGGTTGACTGGACTGCCTGTAGCGACTGCCAGGTGGTCTGTTTGGATCGCGAGCCAAGCGTCTCTTGGCGACGTTGGCCGGTCGAACCCAGCGCTCAACGTTGCGCGCCGGCAATCTCGCCTACGTCATGTACACCTCCGGATCGACCGGAATGCCCAAAGGGGTGGCCGTCGAGCATCGCTCGATCGCGCGGCTGGTGTTCGGCAACGACTATACGGTCTTTGGTCCGGATCGTGTGTTCCTGCAGTTGGCCACCGCGTCGTTCGATGCCTCCACCCTGGAGTTGTGGGGAGCGTTACTGCACGGCGCGAAATTGGTGGTCTGTGCGGTCGCCGTACCGGACTTCCGGCAACTGGAAGCGCTGCTGCAGCGACATCGGGTGACCACGCTCTGGCTCACCTCCACGCTGTTCAACCAATTGGTCGAACAGTACCCTCAGGCGCTCCGCAACGTCGCTGAGATTCTGACCGGCGGTGAGGCGTTGTCGGTGCCACACATCTGCCAGGCCCAGGCCACACTCGGTCCGGCTGTGCAGTTGATCAACGGTTACGGGCCGACCGAGAGCACGACCTTCACTAGCTGTTATCGGATCCCGTCGCAGATCGATCCGGAACTTACTTCGATCCCGATCGGCCGTCCGATCGCCAACACCCAGGTCTACGTGCTGGACGCCGATGGCGATCCGGTACCGATTGGCGTACCGGGGAACTCTACATTGGCGGCGCGGGTTTGGCCCGGGGTTATCTGAACCGACCGGAGCTGACGGCCGAGCGGTTCGTGGCCAATCCCTTCTCTGACGATCCCGCTGCGCGGCTCTACCGCACGGGCGATCGTTGTCGCTGGCGTGAGCGACGGGAACCTCGAGTTCCTGGGCCGCCTCGACGATCAGGTCAAGCTGCGCGGCTTCCGCATCGAGCTGGGCGAGATCGAGTCGGTGCCTGAACGAACATCCGGCCGTGGCCCAGAGTGCGGTCGTGCTGCGCGAAGACCGTCCGGGTGACCAGCGACTGGTGGCCTACTGTGTGGCCGCCGCTGGCGACTTGAATTTCGCGGCCTTGCGCAGCGATTTGGCCAGCCGCTTGCCCGAGCTACATGGTTCCGGCGGCGGTGGTGGCTGCTCGACGGTCTGCCGCTGACGCGGAGCGGCAAGGTTGACCGCCGTTCGCTACCGGCGCCGGAGGACTGCCGTCCGGAACTGGCTGCCGGCTGTCGCTGCCCGCAACCCGATCGAAGAGCAACTGGCCTCCATTTGGTGTGAGGTCCTGGGCCTGGAAGCGGTGGGCGTTCACGACAACTTCTTCGCCCTCGGGGTCACTCGTTGCGTGGACTACAGTTGATTGATCGAGTCAATCGCCGCCTGGAGTCTTATCTCAAGATCGTTGATCTGTTCCGGATGCCGACCGTTGCCCAGCTGGCAGAATTGCTTGTGAAGCCCAGCCAACAGCCCCACCACTGGGAGTTCCTGGATATCGTTCGTCCGACCGGGCAGCGCGGAACGGTAGTCTGGGTTGGTGCCCACATGTCGGGTTTGTTGAATTTCCTTGACCCCAGGATTGGGATCATTCACCTGAAACTGGACGGGTTACAAACGGATGACTTTCACCGACTTGACGATGACTTTCAGCGACTTGACGTTGACGCAACGGCAGATCGTTATCTCGCCGAGTTGTTGCAGTCACGCCCCCGCGGCCCCTTGGTGATCGCGGGATTCAGCTATGGCG
>CAVYKQ010000003.1:0-564698 GCA_963769105.1 Pirellulaceae bacterium | reverse complement strand
ACTAATTGCAAGGCCAGTTGCACATGGAGAGTGCTGGTCATGCACTTCATGGCTCCAATGACAATGAAATCCGGAACTCGTTTCATCGCCTTGTTACACCGAGTGGATTACGAATATTGGTCCAAATGTCGCGCCATTCGCGGCGGCAGCTGTGCGGTTGTTTTGTTTTGGTGATTTCCCGGGCCAGTGCGACCAGCCGCCCTGCATGCCAACATAGATTGGCGGCTACCAGGCCAATCCGTCCATAGAACTTGGCGTAATAGCGATTGCGTGACGCATACCAATAGTTCGGACGACGTTTCCGCTCTGCCGTCAGCTGCTTCACCGGTCCGCTGCCGCCACGCAGGTGAACGACGTGCGCGGCGGGCCAATTCAAGACCTCGTATCCCGCTTCACGAATGCGGCGGCAGTAGTCGGCGTCGTCGAAGTACATGAAGTATCCTTCGTCCAGCAGTCCCACTTTCTCGATCACGCGCTGGGGGATGAGTGCGCAAGCGAAACTGGTCCAATCGCAAGTCAGCGGTTCGTCCGAGATATCCAAAGCTAACGGCTTATAACGCATCAGTTTCTCCAGTGCGCCAGTCCCAGCGGCTGAGAAGAATTCGTGGCTTGGTTGGAAATCGCGAAAGCAGCTTTGCTGTGGAGTTCGATCGGTCCATTCCAGACGCGGACCGATGATACCAGCTTGCGGATGTAGTTTCGTGGCGGCCAACATTTGCTCAATGGAACCAGGACGGACGAGCGTGTCGCTGTTCAACAGCATGTAGTATTGAGCCTCGATCGACCGAATGCCAAGATTGTTCCCGTACGAAAAGCCGCCGTTGCGATCTGCCGGAACAACCCGTGCCCATTGATTCCATTGTTGGTCATGAATTCGGTTGCTGATCTGCTGCACCGATTGATCGCCGGACGCATTGTCCACGACAATCACACGGTCGGTTGCGGGTCGATCTCTGGCTTGATCGTCGCCAGGCAATCGCACACGAGTTCTGGAGTGCGATAGTTGACAATGATGATTGCTAGGCGGCAGGTTCCCATGCTGTGTATTCGTGCGACGATTGATTCAATCAAGGCAACTGGAATGCGTAAGGCGAATCTAGGAGTACGGCTCGTATTTGATCGAAGTTTTCAACCGTCTGCTCCAGCGATATTCGGCGAAGTTTCGCGTGTTCGCTTCGTAGTGGCAAAGGTTCGAGGTCCAAAACTCCGGCAACTCGCTTGGCGGCTTTGCGCTGGGATCCGACTTACATGGCTTTCGAAGCACCACGGCGTGGTCAATGAGTTACAACTTTGACAAATTCCGTTTCGTCCAACTGCTCGAAAACAAAAAATTCATCCTCGCGAGCGTCCTGCGCATCGGATCCAATCTCGAGTACCAGTGAAGCTAGGCCACCAGCCAACAAGGGATAAATCGAATTCGCAAAACCATTGAACAAATTGTCAATCAAATGCAAGACCAAGATTACTGCGCAAGGCAGCGCGATTTCAATGGTTTGACTGAGTTGGCTCCACTTCCGTCCTGTCTCCAGCTTCGCAACAGCGCGACGACCGGCAGCAGATAGATCATGGTCAGCCCAATCAGGCCGAAAATGCCCTTCGTCCCAAGCGTGATCATCCACATCGAGTCGGTAATGGTGATGTCTTTCCCTCGCTCGTCATCGACGCGATTCCGTCCCCAGCCGCCCCAACCAAACCAAGGCCTCTGCATCGCTTTTTCGACCAATTGTTGATCGTTGTCGATGCGGAATTGCAGCGACTGCGACTCTCCTTGCAGATTGAACTGCGATCAAGCCACTTAGCCCATCTCCTCGCCAGGCTCCTGATACAAACAACACCATGTATAAAACAGGAACGGCCAGTAATCCGGCAATGGTCCAGCGCGAAGGAATATAAAGCGTGAGCAGCCCAATCGATAACAGCCCCATCCCGCTCCATTTCTTACAGAGCAAAGTGCAGGCGAAAAAGAACAGGAACAGGTACAGCGGCGGGATATGGAAGATCAGTTGTCGAGGCTGGCGTTTCCAGGCCCAGAAAGCCAGCAATGTCGCCATCACCATCAGTAGCGCGATTTCAAAGGCACTATTCATAAACACCGTCGGCTGCCAACCGAATGGGGCAAACAGCTCACTGTATTCCCACATCGTGCGCGCCCTCTAGACGCCGTAGATCCACTGATGCAGTAGCGGGCTCATCCGCGATTCGAACAAGATCAGCGGCACGTAACTAGCGGCTGCCAAGAAGAGTAAGTATCGAAAGTAGAGCACTCCTTCGCTGTTGATAAGATAGAGACGGCCGACAAGATAAGGTATTCCGTAGGCCAATACTTGTGCAGTTGCGCCGGCCAGTGCGTCATAAACTCCCAGGCCGTTGGTCATGGAGGCAGCAAACGGGGCGATGATCCAGGCTCCCATCGCCACGTCGGTCCACGCGAATCGCAAACGCCGCAGGCTGACGTAGTCGAAAATCAAAATGCATGGTAATACCGCAACGTTGCTGGCGGTGAACTTTCCGTAGTTCGGCAGTCCAGGAATGTCCAGCGACAGCAGCGGCAAGTAGAGCCAGCCGATCAAATAGCTCCAGATTACCGCATCTCGAGGTCTCATGAACGAGAAGAAGAGGACCACCAAGAAGGGGTAGCCAAACAATGCGAAGGACGCGATGATGCTCATTGAAAGCTAGTGAGCCAGTGTCTTGAAGAAAACGGGTTGGTCAACATGGCGTTCATGCAGACACAAAAGTTTGCCGATTGCGACGTGATCGGCTGGTAAACAAAACTACGCATGAACTTTACGAAGTCAATCTTTTGCATCCCAGCCCATAAGTCGCCCCAGTTCAACGATTGCAGGATCAAGAAATTTCCAGTCCTCGTTTGATGCAAGCTAGAGCTTTCCCGCGAAATAGTGAACGCCATAGAGCAGTAGCTGTGAGGAAATACCAGCGATCCCATCCCATGTCCCCAACCCATTTGAGGTGGAACTAACAAACGGAACCAAGATCGTAACGAGAACGGCAAAATCCGTCTGTTTCCATCACCATCGCACTGGTTATGAAGGTGGAATATCAAGATACATTGCAGCATCGCGATGGCCGCAGTGAACTTTCCGTATGGCGGCAATCCGGGCACGTCCGAAGTGATCAACGGCAGATAGAGCCAGCCGATGATATAGCCGGCGACCGCTGCTTTGTTTGCTGGCATGGTCAGAAACAAAACAATGATGACGAGTAGGAAAAAGGTAGCCCAAAGATGCGAACGGTGTCATCGGACACCACTTTGGCCGACTGGTGCCGCCAATATCATCGCCTATTTTCCTGTTGCGCTGCGAATAAGTGCCGTCTCGAATTGGTCGGTGGCGTCATCCCACGTATACGATGTTGCGAGCCGGAACGCCGCATCTGACAATGCATTCCATTGATTGTCAGGCAGATTGCACAATCTGACAATCGCATCGCTCATTGCGCAGATCGTCAAATGGGACCAAGACTCCTGTTTCGGAAGTGACTAGTTTGGGTGCGGCACCCGCTGGCGTACCAATCACAGGCGTACCACAGGCCATTGCTTCCAAAATAGGAAGTCCGAATCCTTCGATATCACTTGAGAAAAGCCATGCCAAGCAGGTAGCGTACGCCTTGTTCAAATCGGGTTTGTTGGGCTGCTCGCAGCGTTCAATCCATGAAGGCAAATCCCTAGGAAGTTTTGTTCCTAATGCAACCGCGTTAAGTTCTGGTAGGCGGGATCGAGCAATCTCGATGCTGGCAATCGCCAAATCCGATCGCTTCCATTTGGCACGAGAATACATAAATCCGATTCGTTGCGGTCTTTGCGCAGCGGTACCACCACGGCAAAAATCAGTGGGGTGACTGCATTTCGTACAACGCATCGATGGATACTGTTGTGACGGCACGCAATGGATTTTGCAATCCAGTCTGATACACAAATTTGGGGCATTGAGAGTCGGTAGGTTGCATCCGCTTCCGGATGTCGCGAATGCACAAGTCCCTCGTCATGTTGAACAAAGTAAACGGGAGCGCTTTCGAGGGACTAAGCGCATTCGCCCAATGTGCTGTTCGCCAAAATGTTGCCACCACGATGTCCCCATTCGGGACATCATTGTCCGTTAGCGCACTCCATGGTGGTCGACAATTCGGTATGTGTTTCCATAGTTCTGATAGTGTGATGGTCCTTCCGCAGGTTGGCGTCCCCAACCTTTACCTCTGAGCAGGCATTGCATCTGGGTTCTAAGACGTACCGGCTCAGGTCGTGAACACACAATCTGGACATCATGTCCGCGATCCGCAAGCTTCTGCGCATAGATCGATATTACACGCTCCCCACCGGAAAGATTGGGGAAAGGCGAAAGGAATGTTATTCGCACCTAAAGACTCAATATGCTAGACATTCGACGCAATCGTTGATCTCTTCCGGCAAATCCGCAATTCCATGCCGAGTAATCTGCGCGACGGAGTATCCATTGTCCCTCAAGAAACTCAGCAATTCGATGCTCGTGCTTTTGCAGGTCTGCAGTGCAGCTGGATTAATCTCAAACAGGACGGTCGGTCGATCACGCGTCAACACTTTACGCGCTCCTTGTAGAACTGAGAGCTCAGAACCCTCTACATCAATCTTGATGCACGATACTTTCTGGACTACGTTTTCATCAACAACCATGTCAAGAGATCGAACTGGTACGGTCGCCACAACTTCGCCACCGGATTCACCCAGTGTGTAACATCCCTGATTTCCGTTTGCGGGAATCGTTAATTCCGCGGTTCTGCAATAGACGCCCAGTGCGATCTCGAAGACACTGATGTTTCGTAAACCCCTTGCGCGAGATATTTTTGCGAAGCGCGGCTGCATTGCCAGGGTGCGGCTCAAATGCCAGCACGTGACCAGCGTTCCCTACATGAACGGCGCCTGTCAACGTCATCGTGCCTATGTTTACGCGACATCTATAAATGTTCCACCGACCGGCAAGCATTCTATAATAAGCTGTTGGACATGAGGTTCAAATGTACCAAGGTAGTATAGTAAGCCTTGTAAATAGTCAGACGGGTCAACCCATATCTCGTATTGGTATCGCGTCTTCACCCAACGCGGATCTGGACCTGCCTCGGACGGCCCACCACGTCGCAAAAAGTTCGGATCGCAACGTTGGCGAGATCTGACGAAATGCATATCGTAGAATAGGGTTGAGACACCGATATAAGTAGTAGAGACGCTGACGGGCCAACTTGACACTCTAGTATTGAATGGATCTTGCCAACTGGTAAATCTCGTTGATGCCGCTCATGCTGAGGAATGCATTTTCAATGAACGGTATCGCCAAATGAATGGAACCAGCACCGACCATCACGGCGAACGTGAGACATAAATCGTGCGTCAGCGTCGTGATCCGGTATTGCCGAGCATGGAGAATGCAAATCACATAAACAGCCAATTCGGATCCGGCGAATGCAGCGGTAATTCCTAAAACACCAAAGTGAAAGAATGCACTTTGTACGGTAATTGCAAATGAAACCGATTTTCCGCATGTAGCCCAAAAAACCGCTCGACTGTTTCCCACTGCCAGCAGGCAGCTCCCGTAGCTTACGGAAAGTACTTGAATCCAGACACCGACTCCTAGCACCGATGCGATCGGACCCGCGGCGTGATACCGCGGATCGAAGAGCATGCGCAACGGCAGGAGTCGAAATGCCAATCAGAATCATGCAAACGGGAGCGGTGACACGTGCTAGATTCAGGCGAGCCTTTGCGACTTTTTGTTGTGAATTATGGTCGGGCTGAGTGCGTAATAACAACGACGCACTTGGCATTAGAATCATCTGACAGGCGTTAACGATGACGCGTGGAACCGTCGAAAGCGATATCGCGATTGCGTAAACGCCTAGTGGCTCGCTGGTACCAACGCTGCCAACGTCAGTTTGTCCAGGTTGTTTGCCAAAAACGTCGCAGCAGTGCTGAGGAATATCCATTTCCCGAAGCGAAATAGCGATTTTCGTGCGTCGCGATCCCAATTGAATCCGTTGGCCGGACCTGCGTAATCCAGTTGCGTAAGCACAACCTTCACAGCTGTGCCCAACAGGCTCCCTATGAATGCCCAGACTGACCGCAACGCCCATGCGAGCAAGATTGTGGTTGCGATCCCTAGTACCTGACTTGCGAACTCAAGAAATGTAAGGCGGCCAATAGTGAGATGGTGCTGCGCAGTAAATTGTTTTGTGGGAGTCAATCCGGCAATGATTGCGGCCAAGCCGGCGACGGGTAACAACGAAATGAGCATCGGTTGCCGATAGAGCCAAGCAGCTGGCACCGCCAAGGCACAGGCACCTAGCCAGAGCAAGCAGCCTCGCATCACCTGGATCGTCCACGCCGTGTTTAAAAATTCCGGATCATCGCCGCGCTTGTTTTGTATGATCGATGGACCGATTCCAACATCGGAAAACATCTGCAATCCTTGCATGAATACGCCCACCAATGCCATCAGGCCGAATGCTTCCGGGGGAACAGCAGACGCGTCAGGATCAGATTGGAACCCAACCGAACCATTTGCGACGTCCCATAGCCAACCAGTATCCATGCCGAGCCGCGGATCGCTTTGGCTTTCAGTGAATTGCCTGCGGACAACAGCGTCAGACGAGTTCCTATACCGAAAGACAACAGGTCCGCGACGCGTGCTAGTCGATTCGGTGGAGTGTAGTCGCTGCTCATGTCCGCGTTCGGCGCTATCACTGGCTTTGCATCATCGCAATGTGCCTGGATCCCACCTGGCACAAATTCTACCGTGTCACTTTTATTTCGTACGTCCACTTAGATTCCGAAATGACCAAAAGATTCCACGCCAGCGGCGGGTGATCGATCGGTTCAGTCGCTCGAGTGGCACCGCAATCCAGCCCTTCGATCGTTCGTTGACCGCTTTGAATTCGCGTCCCACTTTCTGAGCATCGGCGTAGGACGGAAAGCTGTTCAACACCTGCTCGGCAAATTCAGGTTGCAGAAAGTTATCCAGATAGAAAAACGGAAACGGCTGGGCCTCGGCTACCTGTTTGCGTAGCGATTCCACGTCGAATGGACTGATTTGTGCCGGCAAGGTTGGGAAGACTGAATTTGTCATTGTTCAGCAGTTATGAGAGTCGTGTGGTTTGGACCTAGCATGTGTATGGCGAGTCGGAACGTCGGTCGAAGATCGGTCGTTGATGATGGGAAGACTTTTCGCTCAACACACGAGCTTGCGGTTGGCGCTTGCGGCGGCAACGTGGTGTTCGATTGGGTTCGTCTGAGCTTCTCGGTCGCTCGCTGCAGGGGGCTGGGGGCTCGGTGCTGGGGGCACTCGCGTCTCGACCACCAGCCACCTGGTGTTTCGGCAATCGACTTATAAGGTCGGGAATAAATTTGAATTGCCGGAACTGCGTCGCTGACGCTCCTGGGTGCCGGCCTACGGTAAGAAACAAGTCGTTCGTAGTTTAGGGTGTCAATCAGGGAGTACCCGCGGCTAGTCCGCCGCGGCGGATCGGCTCAAAAAAAAAGAACCGCAGAAAGGGTCGGCGGGGCGCGGACTTCGTCCGCTTGGGTGACAACTCGTCAGTTGCCAACCGGCTGTTTGGAATGCTTCGCAATGGGTTGCCAAGGTTCGAATTCGTCGCGGCGGTCGGACTCAGTTGCCCGGCAGTCTGCTGGCGCGGTCGCCCTGCTCACGTGGTCCGCTTCGAACGCTGCGACTACTCTGCTTGGTGGTTGGGTGTGTGGGAAGTGAAATGCGGAAAGATTGTTGATTTTAGCGTGAAAGCTGCGATCAGCGGATGCCGACATTGATCGTTATGAGTTCGCTGTTTTGGGACGGATGTTGTCGGGGTCGGTCGATGCTTTTTGAAGTTGCAATGGATTCAGGGAAGACCCTCCCCGGGCCTGAGAGCCCGACCCTCCCGCTGCCGCAGGAGGGTGAATCGCGGCTTCTATGGTTCGAAGGCGCTGCTCACTAAGGGCTCGCTGACGCTCGACCACCAGACACCCGGTAATTCGGTGATGTGATGTCGGGAACCAGCGCCGATCGGGCGGTCGATTGCCGTCCGCTTTCCCTCGCTCTCTAACTCTCCCCCTGACGAAGCGCGGGGGCGGAGAGGACAGAAAAACAGTTGGGATGGCTGCTGCAAAGACCCTCCCCGCTCGTTCCTCGCGACCCTCCCGCCGCGCAGGAGCGTGATTCACTCTTCGACCGAAAAAAGAGATCAGTAGGCTCCCTCGCGGAGGATCACCGTCTTGATCGTTCGCATGATCAAATACAGATCTAACCAGACACTCCAATTCCGAATGTAATACATGTCCCAGTAAATTCGGAAATCGTACACACCGCTGTTGCGACAGCGAACTTGCCACAATCCGGTCAAGCCGGGACGAACGGTCTTGTAGGCTTCGAACTCGTCGGGATACTGCTGGATGTAGGCGGCGTCATAAGTATCCGAATCGATAATCGGTCGTGGACCCACCAGACTCATCTCGCCCACCAGCACGTTCCACAACTGGGGAATCTCGTCCATGCTGGTCGCCCGCAACAATCTGCCGATCGTCGTGACCCGCGGATCGTTGCTCAATTTGTGCTTCTCTTCCCACTCCTGGCGGGCCGCCGGATGGGCGTCCAAATACGACTCGAGAACCAGGTCGGAGTTCAATAACATCGTTCGGAACTTCCAGGCCTTGAACGGGCGGCCGCCCCGCCCGATTCGCTGTTGACCGTAAAAGATCGGTCCCCGAGAACTGAGCCGGATCAGCAAACAGACGCCTAGCAAGATGGGCGCGAACAGCAACATCGAAATGGCCGTCAGCAACAGATCAAGAATCCGTTTGACCAGCAGCTGAAATGAATTGGGCCGCGGATTGGCGACGAGCAAGCAATTGTTGTCGCCCACCCGCAAGGGTTGATCCCAGACACCGAGGTCCAACTGGTCACTCGCCAGCAGCAACGCGATTGGGAATGATCGCCAGCGCTGGATCGAGTGTTAAGGAATGTTCGCGATTGGCAGTGTCCGAAGCCAGCACCCAGGTCGCTTTGCAGCGAACCGCCACTTCGTCGGCATTGCGGATGTCAAATACCGGCACGCCTTTCAGCTCCAGTAGAGCGCAGCCATCCCAGTACTGCTGGGAATCGAGCAGCACCCCGACGGGACGAAAACCATTCTCCCGCTTGGCCAACAGCCGGCGGTACAGTTCCAATGCCCGCTGTGGTTCGGCCATGATCAGGGTCGGTGCGCCCCACCAGGGACAATATTTGAACAGGTGCTGCGCGACAAAGCGGGCCGACATTGTGCAGGGTAACGCGAGCGTGAACATCAAGGTTGCGGCGGCGGTGTAATACAGCCACGAACCGGGAAAGACGAGCCAGCCGACCCCGGCAAACACCACCGCGCTGGCGAACAGCGAGGGCGCCAGTTGCCGAAATTCGACAATCGACCCCAGACCCAGCCCGGGATACAGGCCTGCCAACTGCGCGATTGGCAGAATGATCAACGCCATAAAAAAGGTAGTCGGAGTATCCAACTGCATCGCGGAAACTTCAGCGTAACGCTGGATGGCTGTTGTCGAGATCGCAATGCAAGCAAACAGCGACAGTACATCGGCGGCAGCCAGTGGCAGCGACGTCACGATGGACTGATAAAAGGAGTAGTTGGCCAGACTGGTTGCCGATTCTTCCAGTCCCGTCGCGATCTTACAGTACTGGTTCAGCGACTGAGCCGAATGCCGATCGAGCCCGTCCAATCGCTCGTAGCGACCATCCGCAGAGAGATCCGCAGCGGCGGAATCTGGTTCTAGTTGCTCTTTCGTCTCGGTCGCTGGGACCATGACAATTGACTCGACGGTGGGACAGTTCAGGGGGGCAAGTTAGGTGGGTACTACCTGATCTAGGTAGAGAGCTGATCGTAAACCCCTCTTCCGATTGGGTCAAGCATTTTGACCAGACCAAATTTTCAGATCGCACGGTTTTTGGCGTCAGACCAAGCTTGCTGATCGTCGTGATCCCGCATTCCGAAGTCGCGAATGGTCCGATGGCCGACGCTCTCCGAGCGCAACGCGAATTTCGGTGACTTAACCTGGACATCTGTTCTCAGCCAAACCGGATCTTGTTCGATCGATGAATTCTGTCTGTATTTTCTAGTAAGGGTGTTGAAGCAGCTTGGCTTCCAGGCGTTTGACTGCGGATCTGGGGTCCATTGATACGGCAATCGATTTAGGTGGGGTGGAAGTTTTGACCAAATCCCGGCCGCCGGCAGCTTAGCAGGGCCGACCAAGGAGATCGCCTGAAGGTCGGGGCAAAATGTCCAGGGCAGCGTCGGTCATGACGCTGCTCTTGACAGGGTCATCGATTGTTAGAACATTGCTGATGAATTCAAGCATTAAAGTCTGCTCATCTTCCCTGTTTTCCTTGCTCTCTTCTTCTTCGGCTCATTGTTCTTGTCTCAACCATACGTGCGGGGAATCGCAACTTGGTCGTTCGCTGCGTTGCAGATCGAAATGCGGACCGAATTGCGGTCAGCCTTGATGCAATCAAGAGTCCGAATGTGAGGCAACTGCGTGAGCTCGAGCTAATCTCCAACGAAATTGGAACGAGTGTCATGTTGAGTTCGAACGCGCTCAAGCTTGGGAGCCATGCCAGCGATCGGAAACGATGCCGCCGGTGGAGGAGAAAAAACCTGATCATTGAGAGTCTGGAAGTACGCTCACTCTTGGCTGGTGATGTTCTTCCTACCCTCGATATCAGCGAAGTAGGAGTCGGGAATCCAACTCCATCGATTTCAGCGGGCGTGGACCCGAATGACAGCTTCACCGTCGCTGAGGATAGTGGCGCGACGGTCTTCGACGTGCTGGCCAACGACCTGGCCGACCCGGGAACAACGCTGACGATCACTTCGACCGGCGCCGCTTCCCAGGGCGGATTGTTGAGCATCGTCAATGGGACCGCGATCTCTTATCAGCCGGCTGCCGATTTCTACGGCACTGAGACTTTCACCTACACCGTCAATGACGGCACCCCAGGCAACGACAGCACGGCCAGGGTGACCGTCGCGGTCACGCCGGTCAATGATTTGCCCAGGGCGGCGGACGACAGCTTCGATACGGCGATCAACACTAGCGGCAATCTGCTCGACGTGCTGGGCAACGACACGAGTCTGCCTGACGACGGTGAGACGCTGACGATTGCCTATGCAGGCTTCGCTTCAAACGGGGGAACCATTTCGGTCGTCGGCGGTCAACAGCTGCTGTATACACCTGCCGCTGGTTTCAGCGGTCAAGAGACCTTCTTCTACTGGGTCAACGACGGGACCGCGGCAAGCTATGACTGGGCGCAGGTCACGGTCACGGTCTCTGTCGCCGACGACAGCTTCACCGTCGCTGAGGACAGTGGAGCGACGGTCTTCGACGTACTGGCCAACGACCTGGCCGACCCGGGAACAACGCTGACGATCACTTCGACCGGCGCCGCTTCCCAGGGCGGATTGTTGAGCATTGTCAATGGGACGGCGATCTCTTATCAGCCGGCTGCTGATTTCTACGGCACTGAGACTTTCACCTACACCGTCAATGACGGCACCCCCGGCAACGACAGCACGGCCAGGGTGACCGTCACGGTCACGCCGGTCAATGATTTGCCCAGGGCGGCGGACGACAGCTTCGAAACGGCGATCAACACTAGCGGCAATCTGCTCGACGTGCTGGGCAACGACACGAGTCTGCCTGACGACGGTGAGACGCTGACGATTATCGGTGCAGGCTTCGCTTCAAACGGGGGAACCGTTTCGGTTGTCGGCGGTCAACAGCTGCTGTATACACCTGCCGCCGGTTTAGCGGTCAAGAGATCTTCTACTACATCGTCACCGACGGGACCTCGGGAAGCTATGACTGGGCGACGGTCACGGTCACGGTTCCTGTCGGCGAGAACAGACCACCCGAGGCTATGGCCGATGCCATGTCGGGCAGCACGACCAGTCGCTGGTGATCATTCCGGCGCAATTGCTTGCCAATGATCTCGATATGGACGGCGACGCGTTGACAATCACGTCGGTCGGTGCGGCGACGAGCGGCAACGTTGAACTTCGGGAAGGTCTGATCATCTTACGCCCGTCGATGGATTTGCTGGGACCGCATCCTTCGATTACACGATCGCGGACTCGGTGGGGGCAACCGCCGTCGCCAGCGTTGACGTCGCGATCGCCGGGGCCCCCACGGTAACGACGATGGAAAGCAAAGCGAACACCAGGCCCTCTTTGCCGGGTTCCTGGACCGCGCCGATGCAACCGCAGTCGCCGTCCAGAGTGGCAACTGGTCCGACGCCGGCATTTGGCACAACGGCAATCTGCCGGCGGCCGGCGATCGGGTGCTGATCCACTCCGACGTCGAGGTTATCTATGACATGGTCAGCGAAGAATCGCTGGAGTGGCTTCGCATCGACGGGAAACTGACTTTCGCGACCGGCAAGAACACGCGTCTCGTGGCCGAGACGATCGGTGGAGCGCCGGGTTCTGTGGTCAGCGTTGGCACCGCGACCAATCCGATCGCAGCGGATGTTACTGCCGAGATTCTGATCGACACCACCGGCGGACCTTTGAGTTTGGCCGAAGATCCGACGCTGATCAGTCGCGGGATGATCCTGCACGGGACTTCGAACATCTACGGAGCGGACAAATCCGACTTCACGGGATTGTCCGGCGACGCACGGACCGGTGATTCGGTGATTGAACTTTCCGACGCGCAGGTCCCTGCGGGCTGGCGGGTCGGCGATACGCTGCTACTGGTCGGGACTTCGACAGACGTGAACGCAAGCACCGGCGAGCCTGTTTCGCGCTTCGATGAGGGATCCGATCGGTACGTCGAAGCGCACCGCAACAACGAACGTTTCCACGACGAACTGCTACGAATCACCGGAATCGAGGAGCTTAACGAAAGGGTACGGATCAGGTTCGATAATATCACCAACGACGCCTCAATCGCCGCCGGTTCGTCCACGCTGCTGTGGGATCATGTGCGGCCGGATGGAGCAACGTTTGATGCCAGTGAGTTAACGATCAATGTCGCCAACCTGACACGCAACGTGATTGTCCGCAGCAGTGACCCGAACGTCGATATTCAGGAGCGGGGCCACTTCATGGTCATGCACAACCGCGACGCCAACGTGCACAACGCACAGTTCAAGGATTTGGGCCGGACTGACAAACGCCTCATCATTGACGACCCGCCGGGAAGGAGCTTCGACGGCAGCGACAGCTTTGGCACCAACCCGCGGGGGCGCTACGGGTTGCACCTGCATCGCGTCGCGCGACCAGCCTGACGGGAACTCCTGCCATGGTCACCGGGAACGTCGTTTGGGGTTCGCCCGGTTGGGGAATTGTTCATCATGACAGTCATGCCCAGCTGATCGACAACGTCGTTTTTGATGTGGTCGGCGCCGGGATTGTTGCCGAGGACGGAAATGAACTGGGGCTTTGGAAAAACAACCTGTCCGTTAAAGCCACCGGTGATGGAGTTGACGACTTTGACGATGGTGCTTTTTTGAACACCGACAGAGGTAAGCTCTTCGACCTGGGTCATGTTGGTTCCGCATACTGGCTGCAGGGAGGCGGGTTCGGTATTCGGCTCGAAGATAATATCGCGGCCAGCTCGAATGTTGGGATCGATATTGTTCACCACATCGACGGGCTCGCCAATGTCGAGACGATCAGCGTCGACCTGATCGCCGACCCTGTTGTCCGCCAGGCTTACATGGACGCCGGCATCATCGACCTAACTCCCAACAACGCACCGACCCGCGGCATCGACGGTTTTGTCGCCTACAACGCTCGTCGAGGCATCCACACTTGGCTCCACAATCGGGATAGCGGTGACTTCGAAGGCAAGTCGACATTTCCAAATTTCAATCCGCAGAACTTCCCGTCGGTCATCGAGAACTATGAAATCTGGAATGTCCGTCAAGGCATTCACAATTTCTATTCGGCTCAGTTCGAATACCGCGATGGCTTGATCGTGGGCGACTTGGACGACCCGGTGGACTTCGTGCCCACCGGTGATTCGCAGGGCAATAACTCAGTTGGCACCGCGATCAGCAGTAACAGTAATTCGGCACACGACCTTCACTTCGATGGCGTAAGGGTCGAGGGATTTGAGTACGGAATGGTGATCACTCGAGCCGAACCGGAGACGAGTGAGTCGGTCGTGCCTTTCGCGGCGAGTTCGCTGCGGAATGCGGAATTTGCCAACGTTGACTACGCATTCATTCCACGAATCAAACCTAGGACGGCGGTAGCATTCACCGACCTGTTCGTCGTAGACAACGTTACGATCGATGCCAATTCGCCCGGCGGAAATCTCGCGCCGATCGCTGAATTCGACCATCAGTTCGAGGGTGGTGGGATTGTCTCGGTCGATGCGACAGCAGCATTCGACTCCGACCCGGAGGAGTTCGTGGCCGGCGATGGTATCGCGGTCTACGCTTGGGACACCGATGGCGATGGTGACTTCAACGATGCCTTCGGCCGCGAAGCGAGGATCCGATTCAATACACCCGGCGCAAACACGATCAGTTTGAAAGTCTGGGATGACCATGGCGCGACCGACATCAAGACCGTCACGATCGATGTTCCCAATGCGCCCTACGCGGATGTGCTGGTCAATGGAGACTTTTCCGACGTCGCTCAGTTCGATGTCGACAATCCGGGCAGCTTCGCGCGCGATGCAGGTTGGTCGACGACGCGATTTCAGCTCGACTCGGCCGGCTTTGCCGAATCGCCGCCTGATAGTCTGACGCCTTGGAGGCACATCGAGCAGGTCGTCCGCGACGATCATCTTCGAATCGGCACGCAAACGCTCGCGTTCGAAATCAAAAGCATCGACAATGACACACTTGCGAATAGTCTCACGGTGACGTTGTTCGGTATCAATGACGAGTGGGAAGACTATTTCAATCGGAGTCCAGATCCCCGAGGAATTGGTGCCGTCGTTGCGGATGTCGACAAGCTGCTCGACGTTGAAATCGGTGGCACCGAATATCTAAACTGGACGAACTTCACGTTCGACGTCGATCTGGGCTCCAGCGGATATGAATACCTTTACGTCCGGTTCGACAATGATGGCACCCGAACGGCCAAATGGCGACTATTTCGCGCTCGACAACGTATCGTTGACCGGCCCCTTCCCGTTGGCCGCCCAGCGATCCGCTGCAGGTGCAGTTCTCGACCGTGAGGCGACTTCGCTGAGTGTGGATCAAGTCGAGTTTCTTGCGAGCGAGGCCGTTTCCACATGGACTGACTTGGGCGTCGCCGCAGCCGCGTTCGACGGCGTTGAGTTCGTCGTGGTCGATCTCGACGGCGATTTGCTCGGTGCATACTCGGCTAACCCGGCGACCATTTACATTGACTCCAACGCAGCCGGCCACGGATGGTTCGTCGACCCGACGCCCGGCGATGCGTCCGAGTTCACCGCTGACGATGGTCCCGAGGGCATGGATCTGTTGACATTAATGACCCACGAGTTGGGGCACCACCTTGGACTGGCCGATGAATTCGACATGGACGATTCACTCATGGATGCGCTGTTGCCGACAGGCCAGAGACGGGGTGTATCGCCGGACGACGTTGATTCAGCGCTCGCCGGTTGGTGATCGAAGCGAAATCTGGACGGAACAAGCCGCTCGGTGCGGAGGAGATTTGTCGCGCGCTACCCAAGGTTAGGTTGTTAAACCCCTTCGGCGTAACGGGTCGGGATCAACAGAACTCCGAAACTCGCAACATCAAAACTCGCACTTCCATCCGTGCGGTAATGTAACTCGTCACCGCTGAATGGCTAAGGCAAAACCACGCAAAATCCTGATGAGGGAACGGTCATTCTATCTTCTTGGACCCCTTTTCGCTGACCGTTTGCGAACTGTGTAGGGGTGGCTCCGAAGACATCGGCGGAATAGATCTTGCCGTCGTGGCGTTCATGACCCCGATCTGATCGATCGTGAATGCGACGTCGGGAAATCGGTCGGCCTGCGGTTCGCTGAACGTCATGTCGTCTTGGACGTTTCCGGTGTGCGAGATCGAAACGACTACGGAAACCATGACTCGCCAAATGCTCCATCAATCGCGTGACTGGGTTGGGATGCTTCCGTAACCATGCGAAAAGATCACCAGTGGAAACGTGGCTGATTCCCTGTCTTAGGCAACTTCCAAAGCAGGAGAACTCCGGCTGGGCGGTCCACGATACGGAGTCCGGCGGATGCCAAAAGTGATCGGACCGGAACCATCTTCAACACCTCCGCGTTTGGAAGTCACGCAGCCACGAAAGCACGCAGTCGTGGATTGTCGGATTCGAAAAACCTCTGGTCCAGGTCATACGCTTTTCGCCTGTAGCCCGGACCGTCAGCAACGAGAGATTTCCGAGTTCGATCCACACTTTATCCTTCAATCCGTCATCGCCAACGTTGCCTCCATAGCGTGCGAAAACCGACTTTACGTGCGGCGTTAAAACGCTGATCATGGTCTTGTCGTCAGCCACAATCGGAGTGTTAGCGTCCAGCTCGTCAGCTCTGGTAGCGAGCACGATCGCCGCTACGACGTGTTCGATATCGACTGGCAGACCCGTCGGAGCTTCCAGATTCAGAGCCAAGTCGAACAAGATGTCTTTCAGCGACGGATCAATGGTCGCCTGTCCCGACTGGCTGACCGTAATGCCCGGCACAATCTGTCGCTGCTTGTTCATGAGTATCAATCTATGTGCCGTACGCCCGCGAATTCGCTCGACCTAAAGCGTTGTGATCTGTAGGTCTACTTCGCCTCTGGTTGGGTTCGAGACTCGACCCGTCGCTGTTACTTTTGGTCTACCGATTTTCCCGTCATCGGCACGAACGCGACAGGCGCGACAACCTCGCGCTGGATGCTGGTGTCCTCGTTCTTGGTCAACACCACTAGCCGTTGATTAAACTGCTGGCCGACCGGGATCACCAGCTTGCCGCCGACCGCAAGTTGATCGATCAGCGGCTCGGGAACATGATCCGGCGCCGCGGCGACAATGATCACGTCAAATGGCGCGTGTTCTTGCCAGCCTTGATAGCCGTCACCGTGACGAACATGGACGTTGTGGTAAGCGAGCGATTTTAGTCTTGCCCGAGCCTCGCTTGCCAACGTCTTGACGATTTCGATGCTGTAAACGGTGTCAACGATCTCTGCTAAGACGGCAGCCTGATACCCGGAACCTGTACCAACGTCCAAGACGCGCGATTGTTTGGTCGGACCGGCTAGCTGCGTCATCAAGGCGACGATGTAGGGCTGCGAAATGGTTTGCCGGTGGCCGATTGGTAACGGCCGATCTTCGTAAGCATGGCTTTGCATGTTGACCGGAACGAATCGATGCCGCGGAACGGTGCGCATCGCTAACAGCACCGATTGGTCCTTGATATCGCGAGCCTGCAGTTGCTGTTCTACCATCGCAGCCCGACGCCGCTTCGCCTTCTGTTCGGCGGCCGAATTCGGATTGGGGCTTTGCGTTTCGGTTTGTCCGTTCGGCGTCAAGATTGGCTTCTGTGGTAGCTGGTTGGGCTGCCGATTGGGGGAATCTTCGGCGATGGATTGATCCAGTGAAAGGAATAACGCTATCGCTAGGGATGCGATCAAAATCTGCCGCGGCCTGTTCATCTCCGACCCGTTCGGTTTCTCGGGGCGATCTTTCAACAGCCGCAAGTATAACATTGGGCGATGCGTTTCGGATCCGAAAAACCGATTCACTTCAATACGTCGGGCAAGCTACTGAAACGATGCCAACCTGGGATTTTTTGTAGCGTCAGTTCATTTTCAGGTACCGCAGGCGGCGATGTTCGGGATCATCTTCCGTGATCATCGAATTCATCAACAACTTGAGCGACTTCGGTAGCGGAAATGGAGACCGACTGCCACCGGTTGCCGTTGTTTGGTTGCCGTTGTTTGGTTGCGCACGAAACGAGGATCACGAAGAATTTCGACACAGTCTTGGTACCGGGAGCGCACAAAGATTTTCAGGATCAGGATTTGCCTGATAGACTGGCGGTTCGTCCCGCAGCCATTTGTAGTAGGCACGCTTGTGATTGACAAAATCAGCATCCGTCAAGTTCAACGGATGCTTGATGTCGCTGCCTTGGATCGCTTGCATGCTTTGAATCTTAAGCCATGCGTTCCGTTGGAGTTGCCAAGACTGTGATCTGTGGCGCCCGATTCGGCCTGTTTGCCTGGGCATGGGTGTCAAGACAAGTTTCCGCAGCAAGAAATTTCCCTCCCCAAGCGTGAATTCACAAGGGGATTCTTCATGGAGTTTCGTGTCTGGCGATGTTTCGAAAAGCTTGATTGAACAGGCGGTAACAAAGATAACAAAGGGCTCTGCTTTCTTTGCAAGCAGGATAGGTCAATGCATAGGTTGTCTACTTGGGCATCAGCAAAAACTCGCGAGTTGATCGGGTCTGCGATCGAAGTTCACCGCGAGAAAGGTCCCGGACTGCTCGAATCGATTTACGAGTGGTGTTTCGCGATTGATATTGCCAGGCGCAAACACAGCATGAGACGAGGGAACCGAGCCTTCGTTGACTCTGCGGCCTCCTGTTCGAATTTGTCTGGGGTCGTGCAACCAGCCACCAAAACCACCGCAGCGTTCTCCGGGGAGGGTTTTGAGTTGTGTAGACGCCAATGCTTCCTGGGAGAGTGCGGTAATTGGTGACAATCCAATGACCGATAGCCCGTACGTCTGCCGAATCGCTGGAGGGATGACCATCGTTTGTGCGCCGCTCTGTTGGGCTGCGAAAGCGGGTTCGGCTGAAAAAACAGGGTCGGCTGGAAGCACAGGAATGCTAAGCAACCAACTCGCTAATGATCTTGCCGCCGCCGGCGATTTTCATTGGTCGGCCGTTCTTGCTGGTGAAGGTTTTCTCGGTCGAAATGCCGAGTCCCCGACAGACCGTGGTCATCAGGTCTTCGCTGCTGAATGGTTCTGATTCGACCGCGGATCCATCGCTGCTGGTTTCGCCGATCGCCTGACCACCTTTCAAGTCGCCGCCACCAACCACGCACGACCAGGCGCGTGCGAAGTGATCGCGGCCGGCGTTCTGGTTGATTCGCGGTGTGCGGCCGAACTCGCCCATCCAAATGACCACGGTGTCTTTCAGCAGCTCGCGTTGCGCCAAGTCTTCGACCAACGCACTCATCGCACGATCTAGTTGCGGCAGCTTGTTGTCTTTGAGAATCGGGTGGACTCCCTGGTGATTGTCCCAACCGCCCAGATCGACTTCGACAAACGGGACGCCCGATTCGACCAATCGCCGAGCTAACAGGCAACCTTGTCCAAAGCTGTCGGTGCCGTAGCGTTCCTTCATTTCTTGTGGTTCCTGTTCGACTTTGAACGCATTCATCTGATCGCTCGTCATCAGGTCCAACGTCTTTTTCAAGACCTTCGCATGTTCGCTAGCGGGTAAGTCACCGGTACGTTTGGCGAATCCCGTTTCGATCGCGTCCAGCGCGGCCATTCGCTCGAGCAATCGACGGTCGTCAATTTGCATCTGCAGGTTTCGTATTCGACCATTGCTGCTGACTGCGAACGGTGCCCAGGCCATGCCCAAGAACCCAGGTCCACTGCTGGCGCCGCCGATCGAGACGAAAGGCGGAATCTCCAATTCGGGACGCTGATCGATCAACTCGTGGGAAATCACGCTGCCATAGCTGGGGTGTTCGATATTTGGATTGGGCACGAATCCCGTGTGCATGTAGTAGCGGCCGCGATTGTGATCGGCCTCGCGAGTCAACATGCTGCGAATGATCGACAGATGCTGCATCTGCTGAGCGACCATCGGCATATGCTCACAGATTTGCATGTCGCCGGTGGTTGAAATCGGTTGAAACGGTCCACCGGTCGGCGCACCAGGTTTGAGATCCCAAATATCAATCGTTGCCGGCCCACCACCCATCCACAATAGAATTGCAGATTTGCGATTCTTCTTCAGTTCATCAGCATTCGCCTGGATCGCGCTGCCGATCGTCAACGACGCAGCTGCAGCAGCGGAAGATCCCGCCATATGTTGCATGAAATGTCGCCGAGACATTCCGGTCGGAGTGTGCCAGTTTCTGATCATCGTTTGGTTACCTTGCGTACCGTTTGTTCGCGCTGTCGGATTCGGTTACCTCTCCCATTGGGAGAGTTCGGGCTCTCGGACCCAGGAAAGGGGACCCCCTCCCTCTCGCTACCGCGTCCGACCTCTCGCACTGCGCGGTGGAGGTGACACACGGCGAATATGATCGACCTAATGTTGCATGATAAATTCGTTGCTGTTCAAGATGACCCACCACATATCTTGCAGCATTTCTTTTTCGTTGCCGCCACGGGCTGTCAACAATTTGCGGGCAACTTTCATTTCAATCGTGGTCGGCCTGCGGGCAAGGCCCGTCAAGAACAATTCGGTTAAACGGTCGCGTGGTGATCGTCCAGCTTTGCTGATGCGATCGACAAAACTACCCGCGCTGGTGCTGGTCGCGTTTTTGGTCAATTCACCGTTGAACAACATCAAGGCCTGCGGAATCGAACCATTGAATGTTGTCGCTTCGTCTCCCTCGTCGGTTCCAAAAGCGACGACGAACTGCTCGAGCCAGCGGCGGCGTTGTTGTTCCTGCTGTTCGTAACTGCCCTCGGATGCGGCATCCGTGGCCGTGACCATGGACTGGTACAGTTGTTCGGCGCTCATTTGGCGAACATAGAAGCGGGAGAATTTAGGCGTTTCGCCGATCGAAGGATCGTCGACTGCGTTCGAAGGACCGAGAACGGCTGCCAAATTATAGGGTTTGCTAAGTGTGATCCAAGTGATCAGTTGTTTGAGATCATAACTGTGCTTGCGTAGCTCCTGTCCCAAATAGTCCAAGAGTTCACCGTGAGAGACGACTTGGTGAGGACCCAAGTCGTCGATCGGCTTGGTGAACCCATGACCCAGGAACATGGACCAGATTCGATTGACGATCATCTTGTCCAGATACTCGCTTTCCATCATCAGCCGACCCAGTTCGTCGCGACGATTAACGTCGCTAACGTGCCCGCTAACATCGATCGTCGTGCCATCGGTAAAGACAGGGTAAGCGACCTTGGTCAAACCGTTGCGCAGTTCGTAGAAGACCAACGCGTCACTGGCATCATTGGCTTCACCGGCAAAGTCCTCGTTCACCAATTCGGCATGATCGATGTCTCGTGTACCTGCGACAAATCGGCGTAAAGCTCGTGTTTGACGAAAGAAAGAATTGAATTCCCAGAACTTCTGTTGCTTCCACTGATTGAATGGATGGTTGTGACACTGTGTGCATTGCACCTGTTGACCCAAAAAGATGCGAGACGTGCTGCTGGTTGCCAGGACTCCCTTTTCATCATTCACTTTATCGGCCAGGAAGTTGACCGCGCCATTGAATCCCGGGGCACCTGGTTTGGTCGCACCCGTGGCGGTGACCAACTCGAAGACCATCGTGTTGTAGGGCTTGTTGTTGGCAAATGAATCGCGCAGGTACTTTTGCATCCCGTCGCGACTGGTCAACGATCGGCGATCATTTCCGCCGCTGCGGCCGATCAAGATATTGGTCCAGACGGTTGACCAGTGACCAGCGTATTCCTCGGTATAGCGGTCGTCATGAAGCAACCGTTCGACCAATTTGGCTCGTTTATCTTTGTCCTTGTCAGCAACAAACTCGTTTAGTTCGTCGATCTTTGGAATCCGTCCGATCACGTCCAAATAAACGCGGCGGCACCAGGTGGCGTCATCGACAGACTTGGCGGGTCGGACTTCAAAGTCTTGCCAGCCGCGCTGGATCAGTTCGTCGATGGTTTGGACCTGCTGCGGCAACGTCGGGGCCGGCCCCTTCGCTGGCGATACCGACGAAGCGAACAGCAAACCGATCAGGATCAGACAAAGTCGGCACATGCTGCGTGCGAGTCCTCAGAAGATGGAAAGAATGCCGAGACGAGGTATCCCAACATTCTAACCTAAATCGGGCCTTGGACCGGTACTTTTGTGACGGATCGGGCCACCGGCCTCGGCGAAGAAAAGCGAAATCACCCGCAGGGAACCGGCGATTCACGGCAACTTCAACCCCAAGGGTTGGGATAGGCTGGATCGGACAGCAATCGATCGACGGTGATGTGAATGCGTCGCGATCGTGAAATCTGGTCGGCCGTGGCAGGCGTGCTCGCGATGTTTTTAGTTGAGTACAGCGTCGATCAGATCCCACTTCGCTGAATCCGTTTCGGCCTCCCAGAGACCCGTCAGCTGATTTCCAGACAAAATCCCCTCGACCACCCAGGCCATCGGATCGGGGATCACAATCGAGATCACGTCGTCCTTGGTCCGACGGAGAACTTTTCGGACCGCTTTGACGACTCTTGCGCGGGCGTCACGAATCGATTCGCCCTCAGGCGGACAGAGGTCGTCTGGCGCCTCCTGCCCTTGGCGATAGACACGCGGATGATTCCGTTTGACTTCGTCGATCAATTTGCCAGCCCATAGTCCGTGGTCAATGTTGCGGAACGCATCGATGACTTTGATCCGGACCTCATGACCCTGCGATTGACGCTGATGTTCGGCCATTCGCTTGGCCGTTTCGATCGCCGACTGCGCAAGGTGCTGCATAGATCGTCTTGATCTTGATCGCCGAAACCTGTTCCGTTAGCGAAGTGACTTGTTCCTGACCTCTCCGACTGAGCGGCATATCCAAGGAACCCTTCATACGGCCTTGGTCGTCAAAGTCTGTCGCACCGGGGCGAACCAGTAGAACTCGCGAAACCTGAGTTGATCGTTGGATCATCTTTGTATTTCTCCATCCGTGTTACCGACCGCGGAAATCGCGGCGGCCAAATCCTTCATCGCTTGTCGGTAGTCGGGTGCCTCTAAACCGGCACGAGGGCGAAAGATCGCCGATCCAACGACAAACAAATCACATCCTGATTGGCGTGCTGGTCCGATCGTCGTGGCATCGATTCCACCGTCGATCTGCAGCAATAGTTCGGGGTTTCCCTCGCGCAAGTGACTCAACTTGTCCAAGGCGACGGGATTAAATTTCTGGCCGCCAAAGCCCGCATCGACACTCATCACCAACGCCAAATCGACGGTTGGCAAACAGGGCTCGATGGTCTCGATCGGCGTCTGTGGGTTTAGAGCGATGCCAACAGCAACGCCCAGATCATGAATCTGGCCGACAACTTCGATTGGATCCTGGACCGCTTCGACATGGATGGTCAGTAGGTCCGCACCGGCATCGACCATCGGCCCTGCATACTTCAGCGGGTCGCTGATCATTAGATGAACGTCCAGCGGCAGATCGGTATGCTTTCGCAGACCAGCGACGATCGGCATGCCGTATGTCAGGTTGGGTACGAAGTGCCCATCCATCACATCCAGATGCAATACTCGCGCTCCGGCATCCGCCAATCGGGAGACTTCGCTTTTCAAATCGCCGAAGTCACACAACAACAGGCTCGGCTCGACGGCGGGTGCCGCGTCTCGAATCGCGTCAAGCGTTTTGCTCGACATGCAGGTTCTCTCAAAGGGTCACAAAGGACAGTCAGGATCGTTGCTTCGTTGCGGCAACGAAATCCCGCTGGCATAAATCGGGCAGTCAGATTGGCCATCAGTAGCCTGGGTTGTCAATCGTGACCCTTTTTGCCATCCCCACCACAGGTGGGGTCCATGGTGTGCTCCTGCGCGACAATCCTCGTCACCTGAGCACAACTTCCAGCGTAAGGGAGTCGAATCCTCCCCAAAAAAATCTAATTATCGGTGGTACTGCTTGATCCAATCGGCCGATGCGTCGAGGCTTTCCGAAATCGGTCGGTTTTTGTAGCCCAACTCCCGTTTGGCACGGCTGCTGTCATGGAAATGAAACATCCCACTCATCTTTACACCCGCCGTATTCAGGTCACCTTCTTGGGCGACGATCGACCAGAAATCGCCGGCAACGCCAGCGATCCATTCTTGAGCCGGACCGGCCGCCATGATTGGAAGACGGGTTCCCATTCGAGTTGCTATCTCGGACCAGAGTTGCCGATAGGTTAGATTCTCGCCGGCCAAAATGAATTGGCGCCCACTTTCGACTTCGACGTCCAACGCGGCAATCGTTGCGGAGGCCACGTCCCGAGAATCGCAAAGCGAACAGCCACCCGATGGGGCGATCGGTTTCCAGCTGCGCCCGACTTCCAGCACCATTCGACCGCTACTCGGTTTCCAATCCCAGGGACCGAGCATGAATCCGGGATGAACGATCACTGCGTTCAGTCCTCGGTTGACCCCGGTAAGGACTTCGTCGACACCAGCCCGTTTACTGACCACGTAGCTGCATTGGACTTGCCCACCGGCGTTGTCTAATGGTGTCGATTCATTGGCTGGTTGGTTGCGAGTTCCGGCTGCGAGGGTATTGACGGTTCCGACATGAATCAGCTTTCGGCCATGCTTCAAACAGGCATCGACGACAGACCGTGTCCCGTCCCGATTGACCCGCATCGATTCATCCAGACGTTTCCAACCAATGTGGATCAGGGCGGCCGAGTGAATGACAGCATCACACTGGGCAATTGCTTGATCGACGACTTCCCGATCGAGCAGATCACCGCGGGCGAAGTCGGTCTTGATACCCGCAAAGACTCGATCCTCAGGGGCGCCACGGACCAACGAAATCAGTTGGTGACCCGCATCGCTTAACTGCCGCAAAATGGTGTTTCCCAGCAGTCCGGTACCTCCGGTCACAAATACTCGCATGGCGTTGTTTCTCTTGCGTTGGGTGCTGGGGAATTATTCATCTTGCGCCGGTGGGGCGATAGCCGTTAGACTTGGATCGACCCAAATCTCAGGTGATCAGGCGACTTTTTGGTCCAACGACGCCGGAGAGTGCTTTTCTGTACCGGTGGCGGCAAGGATGTGACCATGAGTACCGACGACTATCGGCTTGATCAAGTCGAACGATCCCAGCTGTCCCAGACGCGTAGGCGGCGCGAGCATCGTTCGCGGCGTCGCCACTTGTATCTGCTGGCCGGACTGGCGTTCATCGTTGTGTTGGCAGTGGGCGCACCGAGTCTGATCAGTCATTCGTCCATCGGGCGTAGTATCCTGGCGCGCTCGATGGCTGCCTACGGGTTGGACTGCGCAAGTCGATTCGATGCGAATTGGCTGGGTGACACCCCTGAAAATCGCCGGTTTGCAAGTTCGTGGCCAGGCGGGCAGTTCGGTGACGATCCAACAGCTGGAATTGGAATTGACCGCTGCCGATCTGGTTCGATCTTCAGTGGAAGACTTGGGACAGGTCACGGTGAGGGGAATCGATGTTGCTTGTACGATGAGCGATGGTCGTTGCAATCTGGAAGACGACTTGGCTTTGTTATTGAAACCGACCGATCCGCCCTCCAGTACGATTGCAACGGTCAAGTTGCAAGACATCCAGCTAGCCATTACCGACAGTGTTAGTCAATCGACTTGGCGAGTTGCCCAAACCAGCGCGGATGTCGATCTGACCGCCGATCGAATTCAAGGCACGTTTGCTGGAGTATTGACCGAGCCAACCGGCAGCGGAGGATCGTTGCAAGGATCGATCGAGTTCCTACCAAACTCAGCGACCGGTCAGCAGCCACCTCAATGGCGTCTGGAGTTGCAAAGCGAATCGCTGCCCCTTTCGGTAGTGTCGCTGTTGCGACGTCGTTTTCCTGGCTCGGCAGCATCCATTCCATCACAGATACATGGTGATGCCACTGGCGCATGTGCTGATTGTCGGTGCTCCCGACGGAGCGATCGAAGCGGGTATTCGAAACCTGAATGTTCGAAACTTTACGGCGGCCGATCAAGGTTCGCGGGTTTGGAGCAATCGACTGGCGACGCTGGATGGGGACCTGGTTTTGGTTGGCGATCGTGTCATCGGTCGCCAGTTGAAAGCGACATCCGATTTTGCCGCCGCCAGGATCGACGGCGCGTTCTCACGCAGCTTCTCGCTGGTCGGAGTCAATGACAATCCTTTGCGTTGGTTGGAGGCAATCGACGGACGGGCAACCGTTGAAGCTGACCTGGCAGCGATTGCTCAATCACTACCCGGCGTCCTACCGCTACGAGATGAAGCCGAACTGATCTCTGGTCGGGTCGTCGCCCAGGTTGATTCGACGGTCAATGGTGTGACCAGGCGCAGCAAGCTGTCGATCAGCAGCGACGCGATTCGGGCTCGCAGCCAGGGCCGCGCGGTGGTGATTGATCCGGTCGAGTTCGCAGCGACGGTCTCCAGCAATGACGGCGGGCCCTTGAAAGCAGATCAGTTTGAATGGAAGAGCGCTTTCGGAAACGCGGTCGGCCAAGGCGACATGCGATCAGGAAACGCCGATGTCGAAGTCGACTTTGGCCGGCTTACATCCATGCTACGACCGATCATGTATGTTTCGGAATCGTCATTGGCCGGATCCATCCGCGGAAAGATCGGTTGGGACGCTTCGAGCAACAATACATGGCGATTGTCGGGCGAAGGCAGCGCAGCGAATTTGATTGTCAGTATGCCGAACGGACAAACGTTGCGGCGTACATCGATGCAAGGAAAGGTCGAAGCGGTTGGTCGTTGGGGCGGCGATTCGCTAGACGAATTAACGCGGGCTGATCTGTCGTTGGCCACCAGTGGTTTGGACTTGAAGGCGGAACTAGTCCAAGCAGTCCGCCGCCCTTCTGCAACCGTGCCGTTACCAATTCGAATTGTCGGCAGTGGTCGGGTTGATACGTTGTTGGAAACGTTTGGTCCCTGGTTGCCGCCTGAGTTACACGATGGTTCCGGTAGTTTTCAGGCCAATGCGCGGGCAGAAGTTTCGACATTGACCGCGCGTTTGACCAGTGCGGCAATCGATTTGACCAACCCCAAGATCGCCTATGCGGATCGGTTCTTCGGCCAACCCCAAGTCAAAATTAAGTTCGATGGTCATTATGCTTGGCCGTCCAACGACATGCTTGCGAAATCGATGACTGTCTCCGGCGACGCATTCACCATGGCCGCCCAAGGAAACGCCTCGGCCGAACAAATTGATATGCAAATTGAGTGGCGTGCGAAACTGGAACGTATTCAAGGCAGCGTCCGGCCACGAGTCGCGACGGGCCGTGAAGCATTCGTTCGCCAAGTCGGTTTTCGAAGCGACAGTCGCTTGCAAAATGTCGATGTCGGTGAGGATCAATGGTTGGTCATCGGCGATTGCGAAGGTGCGATCGACTTGCTGACCCGCGATGGAGTGCTGAATATCGACACGCATGCGTCTGGAACCAACCTTGCTGTCATTCAACCTCGAGCTGCTGGCGCTCGATTCCGAACGGTCGGACCGACACCAGGACCTGCGGGAAGCGGTGGACAACCAGCCTTCGACTCAGGCGCCCAAGTGGTCTGGAGCGAGCCAAATGTCAAAGTGGACGGTTGGATTCGGTACGACCAACAGACTGGCAAGATCGCCGCTGATGAAATGCAGATTTCAGGTGATTGGTTCGCGACCACACTGGCTGGTTCCGTGCTGTGGAACGAACAGGCAGGCGACGTGCGGTTGACCGGTCCAGCAAGAGTGAAGATGGATCAGGTCGCAGACCGACTGACGCAATTGACTGGCGTGCAAATCGCCGCTCAAGGCGTCCATGAGACGCCACTTGAAATCGATGTTCATCGTGGCGACGACAACGCGATCGCGCTGAAAGTTCTGGCGAACTTGGGCTGGGAATGGAGCCGCATCGGTGGCGTGACCATGGGCGAGGCTACGATCCCCGTTCGGTTGTCAGAAACCAGCATCGATATCTCGCCAGTCACCATTCCAGTAGGCGACGATCCGTCCAGCGGATCGCGGCTTAATTTGGCCGGACAAGTTCACTATCGCCCAGGGCCGCTGTGGATGCGACTGGAGCGAGGATCGGGTGCTGAATCGATTCGTCTGACCCGCGAGATGACTGACAAGTGGCTCAAATACGTTGCGCCACTTGCCGCCAATACCGCTCGCATCGACGGAACCATCGGGGTTTACCTGGATGAGGCTCTGATCGTCGTCGACCAACCCGAGCAAAGTCGTGTAATCGGTCGGCTGAATATTGCCGGTGTCGAAATGACCTCCGGACCGATCGCGAATCAGATCTACGGTGGTTTTGATCAATTGAAAATGTTGGCACAGTCGGTAGCCAGTCGACCGGCCGAACCGTCTAAAGAACACACGTTGATTACCATGCCACCCCAAACGGTCGACTTCGTCGTCGATCAAGGAGTCGTTCGGCATAATCGAATGTTCTTCAATGTCGATCGAGCCGAGGTGATTACCAGCGGGCAAGTGAGGATGGATGGTCGGCTAAATATGGTCGCCCAAGTCCCCCTGGATGCTCGCTGGTTGGGAGGCGACTTGAAAGGCTTGGCCGGACAACCGGTGACTTTGCCCATCGATGGCACTCTTTCACGACCGAGCCTGGATTCGTCGGGCGTCCGCAGAGTCGTGACTGAATTGGGAGCGCAGGCGGTACAACAAACCGCGGAAAACTATCTGCAAAAGCAACTGGGCAAAGGATTCGACAAACTGTTCGGACGCTGATCAAGGCCACTGATCGAGCCCACTATCAAGGGCACCGATTCAGGCGTGATTGAAGCCGATTTACAGGCAGCATCAGACGTTCGCTGGGCTTCGAAACGGGTTGGTCAACGAAGACGCTCTTCCGTAACCCGTGACGACCACTTGAATTCCGCTCGGTGATTACACAATTCGCGTCATGCTGCCACAATGATAGGAAACCCGAAAGCGAGTTGAGTATGCGATTGATGATTTGGTTGTTGGCGGCGCTGGTTCCAGTAACCCTGATGGCTCAGGATGCAGCACCGAACAACTGGCCCTGTTGGCGCGGTCCGATGGGCGATAACCACGCTCCCGCCAAGACCGATACTCCGCTGCGTTGGAATCTGGACACCGGCCAAAACGTGGCTTGGAAAACTGCGATACCTGGTCGCGGTCACTCGTCGCCTGTCATGATCGGCGACGCGATTTTTTTGACCACAAGCGAAGTGCAGGACGAATCGCAGTCATTGATCAAACTGGACCGCGAGACCGGGCGACTGATTGATCGTTGGGTCCTGCATCGCGGTACGCTGCCGCAAAGAATTCACCCCAACAATTCGCATGCCTCGCCAACTCCGGCTTTCGACGGTGAAAGTTTGTTGGTTGCATTTCACACGGACGACGCGATTTGGGTGACGTCGATCGCGCTCAATGGTCGCGAGAATTGGAAAAAGAAGGTCGCCAACTTTGAACCGCATACCTTTGAATTCGGATATGGCGCCAGCCCGTTGATCGAAGACGACGTCGTGATCATTGCTGCCGAGTACAACGGCAGCGATAGCGGTATTTACGCGTTGGACCTGCGCACCGGCAAAGAGGTTTGGAAGGTTGAACGGCCCAGCAACCTAAGTTTCGCTTCGCCGATCGCTGCAACGATCGCCGGCCAGAGACAGGTGATGTTGGCCGGTGCCAATACTGTGGCCGCTTATGATCCGCGAACGGGCAAGCAGTTTTGGAGCGTTGAATCGAGTACCGAAGCGATCTGTGGAACGATCGTCTGGGATGGCCGACGGGTGATGATCAGCGGCGGAAATCCGCGTGCCGGAACTTGGTGTGTTCAAGGCGACGGGACCGAAGCGGCTTTGTGGGAGAATCGAGTCAAGTGCTACGAGCAATCATTGTTGGCGATCAAGAACTATGTCTTCGCTGCCGCCGATAACGGAGTCGCCTACTGTTGGAGTACCCGTGATGGCGCCGAAATGTGGAAGAAGCGTCTGTTTTCGGGAGCGATCGATGCATCGCCGCTGCTTGCCAACGACCGAATTTACATCGCCAACCAATCGGGAACGGTCTATGTTGTGTCCGCTTCGCCGCACCGATTCGAACTGTTGGCAGAAAATCCAAGCGGCGATTCAATTTTTGCTACGCCGGTTGCGATCGACGATCGCATCTACTTGCGCACCGGAATCAACCAAGAGGGTGATCGCCAAGAGTATCTGGTTGCGATCGGCCGAAAAACCCCGAAGCGGTAGTGGCGAAACATCCACATCGACGGCAATCTTTGCCGACCGCGAAGCGCTACGGCTTTGATTGCCGGATTCATGATCCGAAACATCCGGGTGCCGGTACAACTTGCAACAGAATACGCGGCACTTGATCAAGCACGACCCGTAGCGATCGCTTGGCATCTGGCGATGTCCTATTGGGAATCATCGCCAGATCGTGAGTACCTGCCAATAGTTCGAAAAAGCAGGTCTGACTATTCCGCAGCCGCTGGTTCTTCTGCGCCTTCTGGCTTGGCATACAACGTTTCATCGAGTTTGGCATTCGGTTCAATCTTTTCGAACGTATTGACGATTTCGATGTTTTGAGCTTCAACGAGCATCGTTGCTTTATGGGCAAACTGCACACCGTCGATCGCCTTGTATTCGTCAAAAACAAATTTGACGGCGTCAGCGGCCGAAAGTCCTTCCAGTAGCTTTGTCTCTTTGTTGATGTACACGGTCAGTGGACTATCGGTAATCTTGACTTCGACACAGTCTTTGTCGTTGAATTTCACGTCTGTGGGTTCTTGGAACGCGGCCATTCCAAATTCTTGCTTGACACTGGCGACCAAGTCTGCCGAGGCGTTCATCTTTGCCATTCCCAGTTCTTCGTCGCGCATGTCGCGGAGTCCTTCGGGTGGACCGTCTTGCCAACCTTCTTCGCCAGTCCAAGCCGATTCAATGACGAAAATTGCCAAGTCCATCAAGCGATGGCCCTTGCTGCCAGCAAGATCATAAGATTCGCTTATCGAACCTTCGAATTGGCCAAATGGACCGGTCAATGAAACCTTACCCGACTTCTGGAGCGTCTTGATCTTGGCGATGTTGTCGGCACCACCGACAGCCTTGATGTGTTCATCGATAATATTTTCTGCAGTAGCGACGCCGGCAAAGGCGAAAGTCGCCAGAACGGCGAGATATTGGAAACAGCGAGACATTGGTCAACCTTTAAAAATCGAAGTGTTGCGAAACGACTCGAATTGTACCAACTTCCAATCGCGGGGGTGTTGGGGTCAGCAAAATTCAACCGGCTCGAGCGAGTCTCTGTAAGGCGGAAATCAATGCCCTGCGGCAACCCCACTCAGCCAGCCCTATGCAGCCGAACCTCTGGACAGCCGAACCTCTGTGCAGCCGAACCCCTGTGCGGCCGAATCTGTTTGCCGCTGGTCCTCTGTGCAGCTTGCCCCCGTCCTGACGAGACAGCCAGCTGAATCCAATCACTCGACCAGGGGTCAACTCTGGCGACGCTTCTCCGTTGGCTGGCAATTTTGCCAGGTTCATTGCCGTTTAGCGAATCGCTGCTGCTGCTGGCGACTGCCGATCGACCTTCCAACGGGCACACTTCCAACGGGCACAGACCAGACCAGCGGTTGCGCCTGGGAGCTGGAACGACGGGAAACCGCCGAGCATGGAAATGATTTCTGCTGCCAGTTCCATCAGACGGCCAGCACGTTGCCAGAGCGTGTGCGCCGATCTACCGCATTGCCTGAGATCAGATGCCACCCATAATGAACGAACGGCGTTGCCGCTGCTAACGCTGACACCCCCTGGATCAGGCCGAGCGGTTTGCCATGCAGCCATCACGGCTTGGAAGCGATCAACAATTGGTGCTTTATCCGGGTCGAGGCCACAGAACGTTTCTGTTGCCGCTCAATGTTGGTCACTATTCGAACTGGTTCCATCGACATCTGCTCCTGCCGACCGCGATCACCTTTTGGATCGATACAACCTCACTCTTTCACGTCCTCGACTTTACCCATACATAAAATTCATCAGGAAATTGCAATGACCTACACCTGTTTTGACCTGACCATTGAAAACAAGATCGCGCATTTGCAGCTGAACCGGCCAGAGAAACGCAACGCCATGATTCGCGAGTTCTGGTCGGAGTTGCCGGCAGTGATTCGGGAAATCGATCATCAATCTCAGGCCCGCGTGATCGTGATCTCATCGACGGGTCCTCATTTTACCGGCGGCATCGACGTCAGCATGTTCAACGAACCACCACCGACGGAGCCTGAAGAGATTCGGATCAAGCGATTGACCGGAGGCGCGGCTTTCTACGCGAACGTACAATCCATGCAGGAAACTTTTAGTGCATTGGAAAACGCGCGTATCCCGGTGCTGGCTGCGATTCAGGGTGGCTGTATCGGTGGGGGTGTCGACTTCGTGACGGCTTGCTGCATGCGATACGCAACTGAGGATGCTTACTTCACGATCTTTGAAACGAACATTGGTATGACCGCCGACGTCGGTACGTTTCCCAGAATCACTAAGTTGATACCGGAAGGACTGGTTCGCGAATTGGCATACACCGGTCGCAAGATGCCGGCCGCCGAGGCCCAGTCTATCGGTTTGGTCAATCGAGTCTTTGCAAATCAAGACGAAATGATCGAGGGTGTCATGGCGGTGGCACATGAAATTGCCAGCAAGGCCCCGCTGGCAATCAGCGGTTGCAAGCGCATCATCACTTATTCGCGCGATCACAGCACAGCGGATACTTTGGATTACATTCGACTATGGAACGCCAGCCACCTGCAGGTCGAAGAGATTGGTGAAGCTATGTTTGCCAAGGCGGCAAAGCGTCCAGCAAAGTTCGTTGACTTACCCAGGGTGCGTGGTGCGATCGGCCAGCAGTCAGAATAGAGTCGATCGATTGGGTTCGACGTTCGGTCACGGCATGTTTTGAATTTCCGGCCGGCATGCTGCCGATGGTGTCAGCGAAGTTCGGCGGTGTTCAACAACTGACCCAGACGTTAGTCTAACCAATGTGGTCATACACCGGCGCTCGAGTGGCAACAGCTAAGACCCGATCGCCGGCGTGTGACATGGACGACCTTTTGTAGCGCCGACTGTAGGTGGGAATCAAGCCAATGCTTGAATCGCTGCGCAGTTGGTCGCTGTTCCATCGACCATGGTCATGCTGTGAGCGATTTCGAATCATCTCCACCGCAAATCACCAGCGACATTCAGCTTGTTGACGATAGCGGGCAAAGCGACGGCAGCGATCAAGATTCGAAGCTTGCTCGTTGTCAGGAAATCATCGAGTATCAGTTCCGCGACGAGTCGTTGTTGCTATCCGCACTGACGCATGCGTCGGGTGCCAGCAATCGGCTGGCCAGCAACGAGCGTCTCGAGTTTCTTGGCGATGCTGTGTTGGGTCTGACCGTTTGCCAATGGCTGTACGAGGAGTACCCCGAGTACAACGAAGGTGATTTGACCAAGATCAAGTCAGCGGTTGTCAGTCGCCGCTCTTGCGGAAAGATAGCCTGTTCTTTGGGGTTGGATCGGTGCTTGATCGTGGGTCGCGGGGTGACTCGCAATCGCAGTTTTCCACGATCGCTGGTCAGCGACGTCTTTGAATCGGTTGTCGCCGCCATCTACCTGGACGGTGGAGCAGAAACCGCGGCGGATCGGATCAAGAAATGGATGCGCCCCGAAGTGCATCTGGCGGTCGAAACCCAAGGTGCCGGGAATTTCAAGTCAACGCTGCAGCAATACGCACAGCGTGAGTTGGCCAGCACACCGGTTTATCGATTGATCCGCGAATCAGGTCCCGACCATCGCAAGTCTTTTATGGTTGCCGCTGTGATCGCCGAGCGACGGTTCACAGCAGCTTGGGGCAGCAACAAAAAGGATGCCGAACAACGAGCCGCATCCAATGCTCTGGCTGAGCTTCACGACCAGCCACTGCCCTTTCCAGATTCACCGTAGTTAGTTTTCCGGATGAAATCCCGGCGGCAATGAAAATGGAAATTCTGGTGCCGCTGAGTTCGAGGTCGATCCAGCCGGGGCACTTGATCCAGTCGGAGCACTTGATCCAGCCGGAGTACTTGATTCAGCCGGAGTACTTGGTTCAGCCGGAACAATTGTTGACTGGGCGACCGGCGGAGCAGGTCGGACCGGTTTATTCGTCGGCTGTGTCACTGGTTGAGCGGGACGGTTCCACTTTGGTGTCGCTGGAGTCGCGCCCGTCACGGCCGGACTTGCTGGTACGTAGGTCGGCGCTGGTGGTGTAATCGCATTGGTTGCTGGGCCCGCTGCCGGCGCGGCTGCAGGGGTTTGATTTACAGAACGTGCGGTCTGTTGTACCGGTGCCGTTTGGGGACCATTGAAAAACTGTCCACCAGCTACAGTGGCCTGGGGCGCAGCTTGTGCGACTGGAGCGGAGCTAGCATCGATCTGGGCTAGCATTTCGCGAGATCGATCAACGGCTCGTTTGACAATCTGGTCAGATGAGGCCTGTGATTCGAATTGAACGGCGCCGTTCAAGTGCTTTTTGGCCTCGGCCATTTGACCATTTTTGAAATGTAGGTAGGCCATATTGAAGTGAGCGACGGCCGGCTTGTTGTTCATCATCAAGACGCGATAGGCCGATTCCGCGTCGCCCGATTCGAAGTGAACGGTTGCCAGGTTGTTGGCATAGCGAGAGGTTCCCGGAGCCAATTTGAGGGCTTCTTCAAACGACGCAATTGATCCAGCAGAATCGTTCAACTTACTTTTGGTCAGAGCGATATCGTTGTGCAGCTCGGCATCATTGGGGCCGTGTTGCAATGCGCGACCGAAAAATTCGTTCGCCTGCTGGTACTTGCCTTGCCGGTAGTTCAGACGAGCGATACTGGAAAGTGCCTGAGCATTGTTCGGCTCGCTCTCGAGAGCCTTTGTATAGCTTTCCATCGCCTTGATCAGATCGCCCGACGATTCCCAAAGCTGACCGTTGGCAACGTAGACTTCCGCGTTCACCTTCTCAGGTTTGTTCGACAAACTCAGCGGATCTGATGGGGCTGGCGTTTCGACAGGTTTGCGAAACACTCCGGTCACGGCACTGGTCGTTTTACCAACAGCGTTTCGAGCCGAGACACCAAAGGTCGTCATGCCATTCCTGGCACCGTCGGTCATCGAAGCAAATGACTCGCTCATTCCTGGTGCATCGGACGTCTTTTGGACCTCCGATGATTCTGCTTTCGAGAATGGGTTCATCGAAGCGATCGAAAATCCACCACCACTTGAGCATCCAGTCGATGCAATGGTGGTTCCGGCGATCAATGAAGCAAGCAGTGCGCGATGCGCGTTAAGGACGGGTTTCACGGTCTTTTCCCCTTCGGCCATGTCATTCAGTTTCGATTGAACGACCAGCAATATTCGGATGGATCCAGTCGTACCGGTTGTAATGATCGTCTCGACGATGCCGTCAACTTGATTCGGATGCGATTGATTTGCCAAAAAAGGGACCGCCCCGGAAATCGAACGGTTCACGAAAAAAGGTGACCCCATGTTTTGAGGTCACCTTTGTCGCTGATCGCTTTCAACCGAATATTCGATCAGTTGCCCGAAGGCGTTGTGATTCCGGCCTTTCCACTGGCACTGGTCGAGGGCAGGCGAGGTGCCGGCAGATTTTCGATCCGTTCGCGGTGCAGCTTGGTCGCAATCGCTCCAGACGAAGTTGATGGCAGGATGTCGGTCACTAACACCTGCGGTCTGGGGCCCTGGAAGTTGATATCGGCCAAACTGCTATGAATTGCCGCCACGCGTGCCTCCGTTTCCGCTGGACTCGATCCTCGCAACACATGTACTGCGCGGCGCGCCTGCGGTGCTTGAGTTGCGATCCAATGCACCCGACGGTGACCAGCGGCTAGCAGTGCGCCATCACCATTACGGAAAAAATCATGACCGATCGTGTTGTGCATTCGCCAACCGTTGGCCTTCATGATCTCAAACGGGCGGATCACTTGTTCAGCATCGATCTCGTTGAACGGATCAGGCCAAGCGTTATTGCGAGCATAGCCAACGTGCACATTATGCCAGAAGTGGTTCCAATCAGATTCAACCGATTGCTTGTAGCTGCTCCAGTCGGCCGAAACCGAAGTTGCGGAGATCGCCACGATCAAGAGTGCTAGAATCGATTGACCGAGCTTGGTAGTGAATTTCATGACAGACGGTTCCTTCTGGCTTGATCACAAGGCATTTGTGGATGCTGGGGTTTGAAACCAGTGATCAGCTGTCGTTTTTGAAAATGCGACGATCATCCATGTGTCGCTTGGAAGTGTTCATCGGTCACACAACCGCATCAACTTGGCCAAACGATTCGACCCTCAGATCAATCGTCACGACCGTCAGAGTCGCACACGGAATACTTCGCAGCTCAATTCATGGTCTACCGCTATTCGTCTTCCCTGGAAACTTCCAGTTGGGTGCCCATCAACTCGACCACATCACCGATGGATAGTTGCCTGCGACGTCTGGTTTCCACTACGCCATTGACGGTGACTTCACCCCCTTGAATGCGAACCTTGGCCTCGCCACCTGTCGCTACGACGCCGCTGATTTTCAAAAAATCGTCCAGCCGGATGGAGCGCGTAGCATCGTCAGTCTGAGCTCTCGGTTCGTTCACGGTGCTCCTTTGCTGTCTAAACGGACTCAGACGTCGATCGCTTCGGCGTCTTCGGCTCGGTCCATGATGAACCGGAATCTAGCCGACGCATCACGACCCATCAGATCACTGATGACCCGATCCGTTTCCAGATGATCGTCGATTTCGACCTTTAGTAATCGTCTGCTATCAGGATTGAGCGTCGTTTCCCACAAGACCTTGGGCATCATTTCGCCCAGCCCCTTAAATCGAGTGATCTCAGGATTCGCCCGCCCAGAATGTTCGGCAAGAATTTGATCTCTCGCCGCATCATCGGCCGCCCAGTGTGTTTCTTTGCCGATATCGATACGGTACAGCGGCGGCATGGCGATGTACAAACGGCCGGCTGCAATCAGTGATGGCATGTGCCGGTAAAAGAAGGTCAGCAGTAGCGTTGTGATGTGATGTCCATCGGAGTCAGCATCGGCCAGCAGGATGACACGCTCGTATCGTAGATCGGAGACGTTAGTACTGGGACCGACCCCGCATCCGAGCGCCGCGATCAGGTCCTGAATTTCCTTGTTGTCTAATACTTTCTTCAGTGTCGCGCTTTCGGTATTCAGAACTTTTCCGCGCAGCGGCAAGATCGCTTGATAATTTCGGTTGCGACCCTGTTTGGCGCTGCCGCCGGCAGAGTCGCCTTCGACGATAAATATCTCGGAGTCACCCTTGCCGCTGGCAACACAGTCGCTCAATTTGCCCGGTAGCATCGTTCGCTTACCGCTGCCTTTTCGCGAGACCGCGGCGGATGCGGCTCGAGAAGCGGCACGGGCGCGGGCCGCGGCAATGATTCGCGCGACAACGGAATCAGCGACACTGCGGTTGTTATTGGTCCACTGTTCGAGCGCCGGGCGAACCGCAGCTTCAATGACCGGTTGCAATTCGGGGTTGTTCAGTCGGTCTTTGGTTTGTCCCTGGAATTGTGGTTCAGCGGTAAAGACCGAAACAATTGCGACGAGTCCTTCGCGGATATCTTCGTGAGTGATCTTCACACCACGGGGAGTCAGGTTGTGTGTGTCGATGTAGTTTCGAATTGCTTTGTTAAGCCCGGTACGGAAACCATTTTCATGCGTGCCACCATTGGCGGTTGGGATTCCGTTGACGTAACTGCGCACATGTTCGTCCGTCGATTCGGTCCACTGCAGCGCCAACTCGATCCGCTCGGCGCCTTCTTTTCGCAGCGTGAATGGTTCATCGTGGATCGGATTGGCCTTGCGTTCCTTTAAGACCTTGGCCAAGTAGTCAACGATCCCATGTTCATGCAAGAAAGTCTCTTTGGTGTTGGCCGTTTCATCAATCCTAGTTCACTTTGATGCCGCGGTGCAGAAAGCTGGCGGTCTCCAGTCGCTGTCGGATGATGTCGCTGTCAAATTTCGTCTTTGGAAAGATGGTTGGATCAGGCGTGAAGGTGATCGAAGTTCCGGTGCCGCGTACGGAACCCTTCAGTTTTTGTAGCTTCGATGTCGGCCGTCCCTTTGCTGAACGTCATTCGGAATTGCGATCCATCGCGTTTGACGACTGCGATCAGTTCTTTGGACAGCGCATTGACGACCGAAGCGCCGACTCCGTGCAATCCTCCGGATGTCTTGTAGTTGTTGCCATCAAATTTCCCGCCGGCATGCAAAACGGTTAGGACTGTTTCCAGCGCCGACTTCTTGGTCTTGGTATGTTTGTCGATCGGAATTCCACGTCCGTTGTCACTGACGGTGATCGTGAACCGTCTTTGTGAAGTGTGACGGTGATTTCGCTGGCGTGACCGTTCATCGCTTCGTCAACAGAATTGTCGACGACTTCCCAGATCAGATGATGTAGTCCAGCCGAACCGACGCCGCCGATGTACATCCCCGGTCGTTTGCGAACCGGTTCGAGTCCTTCGAGGACGACGATGTCGTCGCCTTGGTATTTTTTGGCCATGGGAGAGCAGGCTGGTCAGGTTATCGGGTGGTCAGATCATCGGGTGGTCAGATCATCAACAGGTCGGGCTTTGTTGTCGCCAAGCGATTGCAGGGAATCTTCTTTCACTCGCCGTTAAGCGGGGGTGGGGCTTCGACGGGAGGATGGACAATTTCGGCAATCTTGCCATTTTTTTGAATTTCATTTCCACGCCCGCCGCGTGATGTGACCCGATACTTTGCTGTCGAGATCGTTTTCTTGGCACCGCGGTTGGTCTTGACGGTCATCAGATCGCGATCGCCCGCGGAGGGCTTGAAACCCAGCAGTTCGTCGTCCTTTGCCAGCCGGATCAAAGTCACTCCTTTGCCGGCACCCGACAGATAGTTGACCTCTTCGGCTTCGCAAACCATGGCCCGGCAATTACGCGAGATCGCCAAGATCACTTCGGTTCCATGGATCGGAAAGACGCCGATCACGGCAGCGCCACCGGTGACCCGCGCAAAACGGCGACCGCTATCGTGTCGATGGTTCAACGAAAGATTCCATTCCGAATCGCAAGCGCGAATCCGGCGGATGTGGCCGCCAGTCCATGGACTCTCGGGACAGAGGTCGGGTTTCTTGGGATCTTCCTGTAACGTCGCCGATGATCACGCGGATCGAAGGATATCGCGGCAACGATCTTTTCTCCATCTTTCATTTTGAAGAGTTTTTGTATCGGTTCACCAAACCCGGTTGATGCTGGAATATCAATCATCCGGGCGGTGTAACAGACGCCCAGTGATGAAAAGAAGCCGATCGTCTCGCGCGTGCTGCCGGCGATGACGCGTCAGTACTCTGATCACCTTGACGCAAACGGCTCTTGCCTGGATCGGCGATCTGTTTCTGGCGTTTGACCCAGCCATCGCGGGTGATCAGTACGTGGCAATCTTCGGCGAGGATAAAGTCTTCGGCGGTGTACTCGGTTTCCTCTTCAATGCATTGATCGCCGTGCGACGTTTTCCGACGTCGCTTTTTCCGTAATCCTTGATCATGGATTCGATTTCGCCGCGTACGATTTGCCAGCGACCTGACGCGTTGGTGTCTTTGGTGTCTTCGGCCAACAGCTTTTGGATCTCTCGCGCTCGTTTCTGTTTGGCTTTCAACTCGTCCAGAATCAAGTTGATTTCCAGGCGAGCGAGTCGATAGAGTTTCAACTCCAGAATCGCGTCGGTCTGTTCCTCGTCCAAGCCGCCGTTCCGCGCGGTGACTGGAAACTTTTTCATGATCTTCTCGGCGGCATCGGCTTTTCCGTCGCTGCGACGGATGATTCGAATCATCTTCGTCCAAAACATCGAAGATCAGCGCAAAACCATTCAGGATATGGATTCGTTTTTCCAAGGTTCGCAATTCGTTGGTTAATCGCTCGGTAACGACGTCCAAACGGAAATGCAAGAAGTGCCAAAGTACTTCTTTCAGACTCAGCCGCTCAGGACGACCAACTTCGGGATTTTCGGTTGGCACCAGACAAGTCAGATTGACGTTGAAGTTGTTCTGAAATTGGGTCTGCTTGTATAAAAACGCCAGTACTTTGTTCTCGTCGGCGTCCTTTTTCAAGAAGATGTTGACGCGAATTTCATCGGTCGATAAATCGCGAACTTCGGTCGCCAACGGCAGCTTGCTGGTAAAGATCAATTCGCCAATCCGTTCCACCATCGCCGCTTTGTTGACGCCATACGGGATCGAAGTGATCTGCAGAATTCGTTTGCCACCTGTGGTGACCAACTTTGCTCGTCCCGCGCAACTTGATCGTTCCTTGACCGGTGGCATAGATCTCGCGCAGTTCTTCCTTGGTGTTGATGATCTGGCCACCTGTCGGAAAATCGGGAGCCTGAACGGCGTCAGCGGCGACCAACTGGTAGTCTTTGATCTCTGGATCACGGAGCAGCTTCAACAGCGCGTTGCAGACTTCGTTCAGATTGTGCGGCGGAATGTTGGTGGCCATTCCGACAGCGATGCCCGTTGCCACCGTTGACCAACAGATTCGGCATCCGACTGGGCAACACGACTGGTTCCTGGCGACTGCCGTCGTAGTTCGGTTTGAACGCGACAGTGCGCGTTGCCAAGTCGGCCAACATCTCCGAGGCAATCGGTGTCATCCGACATTCGGTGTATCGCATCGCGGCGGCGTTGTCGCCATCGACACTGCCAAAATTGCCGCTGCCGTCAACCAACGGCATCCGCAATGAGAACGATTGGGACATTCGAACCAGCGCATCGTAGATCGAACTGTCACCGTGCGGGTGATAGCGACCCATCACATCGCCGACGACTTTGGCACACTTGACGTGCTTGTGGGTCGCACCGAGACCCTGTTCGTTCATCGTGTACAGGATCCGCCGCTGGACCGGCTTCAGCCCGTCGCGAACGTCGGGCAATGCCCGGCTGGTGATGACCGACAGCGAGTAGTTCAGATAGCGCTCTTGGGCGGCCTGCCGTAGCGGGATCGCCCAGAGCGAGGGATCGACAGCATCGAACAGCGAATCGGCCGTCGGAATGCTTGCGGGTTTGCGGCCGTCTGATTTGCTAGTGGAGCCCGCCTTTTTGCTCCTTGTGAATTTCGAGATCGACGTTTTGCCACGCCTGCTGGCTCCTGCTGATATGAATGTTGTAGCGGCCCAGTCCCCGGATCACGTCAAATCTGCCCCATCGTGGGCGAATTCGAGTTCTCCGGCCATGTCGTACTCGGATGAGAAGTTAGGCAGTTTATTCGTTTGACGCTAGTCGGTCATTTGCGGTGAGTTTTCGGGCGTTTCGGATCGCAGGTGTCGAATCGAAACCGCCGGTCGAAGTGAAACCGCCGATCAAGGGAGTCTAAGGGGGCCAGGGTGTCAATCGTCATCGACCGGACCGAATTATTCCGAAAGAGACGATGAACACGGTGAGGTTGTCTTGCTCGAGCCGTGACCCGAGGATTCTGGACAGCAGGTCCGGAAGCAGACGTCACTGCGGCATCCAAACATTCAACGCCAGCCGACATCATCGCCTGGGCGAGGGTTCACGGAGGAACCGAACATGAGACATTCCCATTTCGCAGACTATGTGGCACGCTCGCGTCACTTTGATCGCCAGCGCCGTCGCGATGTTGAGACTGAATGCCCAGGAACGCGTCATCAATGACCAGTTCGTCGAGACATGCCGTGACGCCGCATTGACATCGGAGCGATTCGACTGGCGGTACTGTCTCGACGACGGCAGCTACGTCGGCGACATGTCCAGCATCCGATGCAGGCATTGGCGGCTGACGCGGGTGCGAGCGGTGCCGGCAACAAGGGATCCGGCGTGACTTTGGTCAACCCGATCTGTTTTACAACTATTACACGCAGGGCTACCGCAATCGAGCCAACGCCCAGATGTACCTGTCACCGCTGCCGATTCCACCCAATGTTGGGCATACGTTCTACACGTACCAACCGTTCTATCCACATCACATGCTGTATGCTCACAAGGACCGGTACCATCGATACTATGACAATGGTCGTGGCATGAACCGCACGCGAGCGGTCTATTACTATCCGCACATCAAGACCGCTGCCAGCAATTTTTACTGGAACAAATTGCGGTTGGCTCGCTAACCAATCGGTCAAATCCGGTCTACGGCCCGTCGCCAAATGACGACTGGCCAGATGTGACCTACGGTTAGACCCGTTCCCAAACTTTCACCCAGACCAAGAGAATCTCAATATGATCCGTCGAATCATCATGGCCACCGGCATGTTTGCCACTTGGCTGTTGCCAATCAGACCGACAGCTTACCGCGGGTGATCCGTACGCGATGACGCAGGTTTGGGCACACAATTTTTCGATGGATCGACCATGGCATGGTGGGTACTACCACCAAATGTATGGTCAACCGTTGGCCTTGGTTGTCCCACCAACAGCGCACATGCGGCAAACGTTGTCTTGGGGTGTCAGTCAAAACTCTGATGTATCCGGTTCATCATCAGTTCGGTCGCAGCGCCAATTCGCCCGGTGCGGCCACAAGTGGATGTTCCGACCGACCCCACCATGGCCAAGTCACACCGACCAATTCGGTGTCTATTATGTCCGCGGCCCCTGGAACTAAGTCGAGCAGTAATCGCAGGTTCAGTCGACGGTGATTGAAGTATCGACTCCCGTCATGTCTCAACGAGACTCTTGCAGCACAATGAACATCGACGCGGACATTGCTGCGGCATGAAATCGCGCGCTGATACTGGTACCGACTGCTGACTCTTCTTCTCAGGCAAAATTGGTGACAATTTCCGCATGCGCGTGTTTTAGGATCTATGTTTGCATGGGTCGTGCCGCCCGCACGATGGGCCAGTGTTCTATGCCACGCTGCTTTCTTAGCCGCACAATCGATACGACCCGTACAACATGAACGATTCGCCGCAAGCGGCGAACATTGCACGGGAAATATCGATTCTATCGACGAAGGAAACCACTACGATGCGCACTGGCACACAAGATCTAAGAGCAGACGGCAAACGGTCAGTCTAAGTTCGAAGACGTCAAACGTCGGATTCACGGCAAATTGGTTGACAAGCTTGACTTGTCCAAGGTCGGTGAACTGAAGGGCGACATTCTGAAACGCGAAATCCGCACCGTTGTCGAACATCTGTGCGACGCCGAAGACACGCTGCTGAATCGCCAAGAGCGCGAAAAGATTGTCGAGGAAGTGATCGATGAAGTCTTGGGCTTGGTCCACTCGAATTGATCCTGAAAGACCCCTTGGTCAGCGATATTCTGATCAACGGACCCAAGAACATCTATGTCGAAAAAGGCGGCCGGATGCAGAAGTCGGAAGTCGAATTCCGAGACAACAAGCATCTGCTGCAGATCATCGACCGAATCGTCAGCAAAGTTGGACGTCGCGTTGATGAAACATCGCCAATGGTTGACGCCCGGCTGGAAGATGGCTCGCGTGTCAATGCGATCATCCCTCCATTGGCCTTGGACGGAGCTGCGGTCAGTATTCGCCGTTTCGGCAGCAATCCACTGAAGCTGGAAGACCTGCTGAACTTCAAAGCCTTCACACCTGAAATGGTCATGTTGTTGGAGGGCTGTATCAAAGCACGCTGCAACATCATCATCGCCGGCGGTACGGGTTCGGGTAAAACCACTCTGTTGAACACACTTGTCATCGTTCATCGGTCACGAAGATCGTATCGTGACGATCGAAGACGCGGCCGAATTGCAGTTGCAACAGGATCACGTCGTTCGCCTGGAAACTCGCCCGCCAACATCGAAGGCAATGGTGCGGTCACCGCAACCGACTTGGTCAAGAATGCCCTGCGTATGCGTCCTGAGCGAATCATCATCGGGGAATGCCGTGGTGGTGAAACCTTGGACATGTTGCAAGCGATGAATACCGGTCACGACGGTTCGATGACTACGATTCACGCCAACACGCCGCGTGACGCGATCGCCCGTTTGGAAACGTTGGTGATGATGTCCGGTTTTGAATTGCCAGTCAAAGCGATTCGCCAACAGGTTGCTGGTGCGGTCGATGTTTTGATCCAAGCCAACCGTCTGCAAGGTGGACCGCGCCGAATCACGGCGATCACCGAAATCGTCGGCATGGAACAAGACACGATCATCATGCAAGACATTTACAAGTTCGTGCAGAAAGGCGTCAACGAAGAAGGCAAGGCGTACGGTCAGTTCGAATGTACCGGTGTTCGCCCCAGCTTCATGGATCGTCTGGAATCCTCTGGCGTTCGTTTGCCAGCCAGTGCGTTCCGCGAGCGAGTCATGATGCAAGCCTAGGCTTCGTACCCGATCGCTGACCATTCCACACTAACGTTCTAAATCTACCTTCCTACATCCAGCACAATACTGAAGTTCAGCCATGATGGGAATCTTTATCGTCATCGTCGTCGGCGTCGTTGTCGCATCAGTTGTCGCGTTTGCGGCCAACGCGCTGCTGCCGTCGTCCGAATCGACCGCCACCGAAGATCGCTTGTCCGCGATGGCATCACGCGGACGCGACAAGTGGCGATGCGGCCGAAGCCGGTTCACTGATGATCGGTGACTGGGAAGACGACGACCATCCGCTGGCCAAACTGATGCAAAAACATGCCGGCGCTCGCGTGACTACCTGGATCAGGCTGATGTTCAGATGGCTCCGTCGAAGTTCGCGTTCATCTGCCTGGCCGCTTTCGGTGGTGGTGTCGCCTCTTGCGTGGTGACTCCAGTTCCGGTCATTCTGGCGCCGATCGTGGGTCGATGTTCGCTTCGCTGCCGTTCGGTTGGTTGATGATGAAACGAAAGCGACGGCTTGGCGAAATTCGGCAAGCAACTGCCGGAAGCATTGGAACTACTGAGCCGATCGCTGCGCGCCGGTCACTCGCTGAATGCCGGGTTCGGACTGGTCGCCAGCGAAATGGAACAGCCACTAGCGATAGAATTCGGCCGCTGCTTTGAAGAACAAAACTTCGGGATTCCGTTGGAAGAGGCGATCGAAGAAATGGCCAATCGGATTCCCAACTTGGACCTTGCGCTTCTTTGCGACCGCCGTCATTCTGCAACGACAGACCGGTGGTGACTTGGCCGAAATCTTGGACAAGATCGGACACCTGGTCCGTGAACGTCTGCATATCTTCGGACAGATCCAAGCGTTGACCGGAGAAGGCCGCATGAGCGGTGCCGTGCTGTTGGCTCTGCCACCGGTACTGTTCCTCGTCATGCTGAAGTTGAACTATGACTACATCATGATGCTGTTCACCGACCCCATCGGCCGCTACCTGTTGTGCGGGGCCTTGGTAACCCAAGTCGTCGGTGCGATCGCGATCAAGAAGATCATCACGATCAAAGTTTAACACAACCAAACCCAAAGCACGCAACACTGATTGATTGTCGTCCATCGGACGAATCAGAAAAGCTAAGAACTAGGAACCTCGGACCATGACTACGATGTTTATGCTCGCCATGATCGAACCGACAACATGCCATTGCCATCGTCATCTTCATCGGCGTGACCGCCGCGACGTTTGCCGTGATCGGTCGCGTCAGCGGGAGCGACAAGCCACGCGCCGAAGCACGCTTGGACATGATGCAGAAATCGTCGTGGCTGGCACGGTCGAACCAAGGAACGGAACAAGAAAGAAGCGATCGCGGCGGTGCTTGGACAAAGCAACCGCGCCGCTTGCCGATACCGTTACCGGCACCGAAGCCGAAATGGGCAAGCTTCGCGAAACCTTGGTCAACGCCGGATTCCGTAGCGAAAAAGCTCCGGTGATGTTCAAGGGCCTGCAGTTGATCGTCACCGCAATCGGCTTCTTCATGGGCGGTGTCTACGGACTGTTGCCGATGGATTCAGCCAAGGATTGATCATCAAAGGGGGTTGCGGAATCGTCGGTGGATTCATGGGCCCAAGCCTGTTGCTGGGTCATCTTGGCCAAAAAACGGCGCGAAAAGATCTTCCTGGGCCTGCCTGATGCACTGGACTTGATGGTCGTTTGTGTCGAAGCCGGTCTGGGGATGGACCAAGCGTTGCGTAAAGTTGCCGACGAAATGGGCAAATGTCATCGCGAAATTGGCGAAGAATTCGGTATCGCCAACAAGCAACTACAGTTCGGTCAAACCCGAAACGAAGTTCTGCACGCGCTCGGGCCAACGAAGTGGCGTGGACGATCTGAAGCAACTTGTTTCGATTCTGATCCAAGCCGACAAATTCGGCTCCAGCGTGGCCACCGCGCTTGCGAGTCCAAAGTGACTCGATGCGAACCAAACGTCGTCAGATGGCCGAAGAAAAAGCAGCGAAGACGGCGGTGAAGATGATCTTCCCGTTGGTGCTGTTCATCTTCCCAGGCATCTTTGTGGTGCTGGTCGGTCCTGCCGGTATCAGCATGTACCACAACTTGATGTAGGTGAAACGAAGACCTAATCGTAGCTTGATCCGAACGTAGCGATCCCGCCAGCTGGGTTACTAGCCTGCGATCTCAAGCCACCAAGTCTTTGACGACGTGGCCGTGAACATCGGTCAGACGGAAATCTCGGCCTTGATATCGATAAGTCAATTTGCGGTGATCGATTCCCAGCTAGATGCAAGATCGTCGCATTCAAGTCGTGAATGTGCATTGTGCCCGGCGTCCAGTGTCTCTTTGTCGGGCTGCGGCGTCAGCGGATCGCCATGCTGATCGGCAATGTTGTAACCATAGTCATCGGTGTCGCCCGTAGGTGATTCCCGGTTTGACACCGCCGCCGGCCATCCAGGTGGTAAAGCAACGCGGATGATGGTCGCGACCGTAATCTTCTTTCGTCAATTTGCCCTGGCAATAGGCGGTGCGGCCAAACTCGCCACCCCAAATCACCAGCGTTTCGTCCAGCATGCCGCGACGTTTCAGATCTTGAATCAGCGCGGCGGAACCCTGATCGACGTCCCTGCACTGCGATTCGTGTTCGGTCGGCAATCGGCCATGCGCGTCCCAGCCGCGATGGAAAATTTGGATGTTGCGGACGCCGCGTTCGGCCAATCGTCGTGCATTCAGGCAACAGGCCGCAAACGTTCCGGGCGTTCTGTGCATCTTCGCCGTACAGCTGGAATGTCTCTTCGCTTTCGCCGGACAAATCCATCAACTCGGGAACCGAAGCTTGCATTCGGTAAGCCATTTCGTGCTGGCGAATTCTGGCGACGATTTCAGGATTGCCAATGCTCGTCGTGCAACCTCTGGTTGATCGCCGCCAAAGCATCCAGTTGGTTGCGGCGATCGGTGCGCGATAGTCCCGCCGGATTGCTCAGGTACAAAACCGGATCACCCTGGCTGCGCATCAAGATTCCCTGATGATCCGACGGCATGAATCCGGTTCCCCAAAGTCGATTGAACAAACTCTGCTCCGGCAAAGTTTGTTTTGGCATGCATGACCACATAATGCGGCAGGTCCTCGTTCATGCTGCCCAAGCCGTAGCTGAGCCAAGCACCCAAGCTGGGCCGCCCTGGAATCTGGCTGCCGGTTTGAATGTAAGTGATCGCCGGATCGTGATTGATCGCTTCGGTGAACGTGCTGTGGACAACACACAGTTCCTTGGCGACCTTGGCGGTGTGCGGCAACAGCTCGCTAACCCAAACGCCTCGTCGTTGTTGTCTTGTTTGGTGAACTTGTACTTGCTCGGGCACAGCGGCAACCCGTTCTTCTGATTCGCCGTCATGCCGGTGACCCGCTGACCGCCGCGCACATGGTCGGGCAACTGCTGATTGAACATCTCGTTCACTTCGGCTTGTAATCCCACAAGTCCAAGTGGCTCGGCCCGCCGCTCATGAACAGGTAGATCACCCGCTTCGCTTTGGCGACGTGGTGCAGTCCGCCATTCAGATCTGACCACATGTTCGGCCGCGGATGCGACTTGATCGCTGGCAGCAATCCGGCCAGCGCCGCCGTTCCAAGACCCAAGCACCACGGCCCATCAATTGGCGACGAGTCATCAACAACTCGTGCTCGCGTAGGGAGAATTGGTTTGTTCGATGTTCAAGCAAGTGGAAGTTGCAGCCGGTCAATGGATGGTGGAGAGCAGTACCTGATCATGAGTCGGGACCTGAGATCGACACCAGTCGGGATCATCAGACTGCTGGCGGTCGCATTCGCCGTTCCATGCATCCTCAAGCATCGGTCGCCTGTCGCCAGGAGCTAGCGTGTACCCGCGCCCTGGAGTCGCCATCCGCAAGTCTTGCTGGCCGCTCGTTGCCGATCGATCAGCGACCGCAACTTCATCTCAGCCGTTGCTTCGCCGCGGCGATTCCGATCCGGGCGGGCTACCCCAGGGAAACTTTGAGCCATCCTGTTCGAGTGATTTCGAATTGCGGAACTGTCCGATTGACGCGGATCGCCGAAGATGCCGATGCTGCGAATCCCCGCTTGCTCTCGATAGGGCGCAAGGATCTCGGCCAAGGGCGGCAGCGTAATTCGACTCGGCGTCGCCAAATGGTGATCCGACCGAACGCAGTTGCGATACGGGTCTGGGATCTCGATGTGGATGAATTCGACGTGTTTCCGACTTGAGCAAACTCGGTGATCGGCAACAAGACTCCCTCACCATCAACGGGATAGAAATAACTTCCTCTGTCATTCGGATCCGGCTTAAAGACGTGAACCATTGCCACTGGCGACCGGTACTCCAGCCGCACATCGATCGTGCCGCCGGGAAGCTTGCGGACCCCGATCACGTTGCGGACCCAGGGTGCATCGAAAACGCCGAAGCGATCTTGGCGGTCGCCTGTCGATCGAGCAGCGAAAGCCCGTCCATCGCCGTATCCGGTAAACCGCTTTGACAATGTTCGATCGAACATAGTCGGGCGGATCGGTGACCTTGATCCGCGATGGATCGATGCCGAAGTATTGCGCCGCGACATGTTCGCTTCCCCAACGATGCCAACCGACGTAGCCGCCGACGATCAACAGCGTTGGCCACAGAATAGCGAAGGCCGTGGGCGCTTTGATCAACCGGCGCAGCAGTTGCGGATCGGTCGATACTGCTCCACGTCATCCGACCGCATCGCCACCGTTGATTGTCCTTGTTGGTTGAGCAGATCTTTTGCGGCTGTAGCCGAATTCGCCAGCACCGAAACCCGGTCTCGCCGAAGTCTGGCGACTCGCCGTTTCCACTTCCGCCGTTTCCGTAGACCCGGAATTACCAAATCTGCAGATTCAATTGCAAGTCGACCCCGGTTTGCAACAAACCTGCTCACGAACCCGTTCGATCAAACGCAAGCATTGTTCGCTGGTGGCGCCAGAATGGGCGATAAGGAAATGGGGGAAATGGGCATCCAGGGAAGCTTCTCCTTCGCGCAGGCCAGCCAGCCCAACGGACTGGATCAAATCCATCGCGGGCATTCCATCAGGATCAACAAAAGGCATCGCAATTCGCGGTTCGACACTGGGACGAGACGAATTGCGGCCAATCCATAGCTTCTGCATCCGCTTGGTCAGTGCTGCAGCGTCATGTGATTCCAATTGAAAGGTGACTCCAAGGATCGTCAGACCGCCCAACGAGCTTTTGCGGTGCGAAAAACCGGCCTCTTGCTGGGTCAGTGTTTGTGTCGCTCCTTCCGGATCCAGTACGGAGATCGATTCGACGACCGAACCGATGTCGCGACCGACGCTGGAGGCGTTTCCAGCCACCGCGCCGCCGACCGTTCCGGGAATCCCGACCAAATGCTCCAGGCCACCCAACCCCGTTCCGACCGACTTGATGACGGCATGTGAAAGTTTTGCGCGCGCCGCCGACGGTCATTTTGGTTCCCTCGATCGACATGGCGTTGGTCGCCCCGGCCGAGCGAGATCACCAGTCCGTCGACTCCGGCTTCGCGGACCAGAATGTTGCTACCGCCCCCCAAAATTCGAACCGGAAGTCCCTGATCTCGCGCCGATTGGACCAACCGATACCTGACCGGCATCGACCGGTTCGGCGAAAAAACGAGCCGGACCGCCGATTCCTAACCAGACCAATGGTCCCAGTGGCTCGTCAGTGCGAACCAAGTGTGACAGATCATCGGGAAACGACATGGTGGAAGCAGGGATCAAGGAGCTGGAAGCAGAGGAACGAACCATGAGTCTACGCCCGACTGGTTGCCAGTGGCAAGGCGCGCCCGCTGCAATCCCAGCTCCGGACATTTGGAATTGGCAAATCCCAACTTAGCCCTTGTTAAGGGCCCTGCGGAGTAGCGAGCGAACGGGCTGTTTGGGCTGGTAACCCATCAGCTTTCGTCGCTTCCAACGACCGTTGTCGTTGGTAAACACAATGATCTGCGGAAGCATTCCTTCGCCTTCGGTCAATTGTTTGGCCAGATCCGGATCATCGTCTTGATTGATTACCGTTAACGAAACATTGTCCAGCTCACCTGAATCTGCCATTGGTTGAATCGTCGATTCTTTCAAGACATTACATGCTGGGCACCAGGGTGCGCTGACCACCACCATTAGCGGTTTCTCGTCCTTCACCGACTGTTCGTACGCGTCGGCGTAGTTCTGCTGCAGGTTTTGACCACTTGTAACGCTTGACAGCACGATGGCAAGAAAAATTGAAACCATTCCAGTTCCCTCTGTGACAAGGATGACTTCCCAAAAGCAACCGACACGCGCCGGTTTGGTTTGCCAGAAGTGTTTCCTCAACTTGATCAGAGGATTTCCAGCGGTAGTTGGATAAGGAGGACTGCATGGGAGTCGATCGATCGTAAATTCCTACTGCCCCGACAATTCCTTGGTGTTTTCTTCGCGGCCGCAAAACGATGAATTCGCTCGGTTTGCCTCGCGATGGTCGGGCAGTGTCGCCCAATTCTTGGTATCGGAGTTCCCGAAACCTGAATGGGCTAATTTGCTAGCATCGACAATTTGGAAAGCTGGTATGACTTTTTTGGTTGCCCGATGTTTGCAAGTTGGCGAGGATTTTATGGCTGAAGAATATGGGGGCAAGTGGCTAGGTCGAGATTTAAAAAATTAGCTGAAAGATATCACAGCCGATTCCGCCAGATCGGTCAGGCACGGTTCTCGGCAAGACGCTAAACTGCCATTGCGACACGACTTCCAGCATGGCGGGAAAGTGCGTCAAATTGCCTCGCTGCTGCGGTCGCGAACAAGATACATTTTGGATTCTGTGTCGTATCGGTGGGATTCCTCCAGTAGAGGGGGTTCGGCGGCGGTAGTCACCTATGTGAACAGACGATGAAGCTACGGATCGGATTGATTGGGCTCGGCGATACGTGGCAATCACGGCATCGGCCGGCCTTGCGCGTGCTGCAGGATCGCTTTGATGTTCGCGCGGTTTATTGTCCTGTGGCAAAACTTGCCGAGAATACCGCGACAGAATTTCAGGCCGACGCCGTTGACGGCTACCGCGCGCTGGTTTCACGCTGCGATATCGATGCCGTCCTGGTGCTCAAAAGAACCTGGTCGCAATGGCTGCCGGTGTTGGCCGCTGCCGAAGCGGGCAAAGCGATCTATTGGGCCGCAGACCTCGATTTCAATCCGCAGACAGCGAATCAAGTGCGCGAGGTGATCGATCGTTCTGGCGTTGCGTTTATGGTCGAATTCCCGCGTCGTTTCGCGCCGGCAACCTTGCGATTGAAAGAACTGATCGCCACCAGACTGGGAGCCCCCAAGCTTGTGTTTTGCCGACGCCGAATACAGGAAGCCGATTCGCGTCGCCACTCGACCGGGTGTCAAACCGATCCACTTCGCGAGGAACTGATGGAGCTGATCGACTGGTGTCGCTATGTCGTCAATCGCGAACCCGCTTCGGTAACCTCCGGCGGCAGCCTTGTGCAGTGGTGACACACAATTTCAATCGATGAGCCTAGAATTCCCGCCCACTGGCGATCTGCCAATGGCCAGCGCACAGTTGAGCAGTGGCAACTACATTCGGCCCTCATGGTTGGAAGCCGTCGGGTTTCGGCCACCATCAGCAATGGAGATTTGCTGTGAACGCGGAGTTGCATTCATCGACCTGCCTTCCACGCTGGTCTGGTTTGACGACGCCGGACGCCATGTGGAGTCGCTCGATACAGAAATGCCGGTGGGCGAACAACTGCTGTCCCAATTTCATCGTTCGGTCACGTCGCTGGTTCGCAACATCAGTGAATTGGACGATGCCTACCGCGCCGCAAAGATCCTAGACGCAGTGAGCAAAGCGAAGTGGAAGGCCGCCGAATCCCGGTTTAAGGACTCGACGCACAGTTGCTTTGGGAGGTCAACTGTTGCTTTGGGAGGTCACTGTCTGGGCAGCATGGCTATTTCGCGACCTGCGCGAGTCGACAGGTCTCCGCCAGAGTTCGAGATCGATCGAATCGGTGATGAACTGTACCGAACCATCCATCATCGCCACCCCGACTCCGCCAGCGTGATGACTCCGCGAAGTGACGGCAGCATAAGTTCTCGGGATGGGATCGCCACTGAACGACTTGCCTTCTCGAAAGTTCGTGAAGTTGACGTCGTATTGGTGCCCGATTCTTCACAGAGGACCTTTAAATTTGGCGTGAAGGTCGTCGTGAACCCAGTCTGGTGCACGCGTCCGTCAACCCACTCCGTGTGCCCCGTGTCCTGCTTGAATGATCCGCCCAAAGTACAGATTTCCGATGTCAGTGAAGGTACATCGATTTCGCCGGCAGTCCCCAGGTCGCGGTAATAAGGGTTCCACGCTTTGACTTCGGCGAACCCCAGGGTGTTGGAAAGTCCATCCAGACAATCCCGCAACCGACGCGGGCGGCCCGCCGTGAACATCCCGTCGCCGCTGGTGTTGTTGTTGGGGTCAAACACAAACCAGATGCCGGCGTTGTAGGCATAAGTCAGCGGGTAGTGCTCGGGACCATCGCTGCCCATTCGCTGTTCGTCGCGAATCTCACTCGGGCACTGGTACGTTGGCACGCGGAAACTTGAGACCTTCCTCACTTGGCCGTCGATATACAACACAGCTGCGCCGTATCCAGCGGCATAGCTGATGGCCGAGTCCAATCCGAGCTGTTCGATGTAGGGCAACAGGCGGGCTTGAGCCGACCAGCCATCACCTGTCATGGCCGGTTTTCGCCAGGCGGCTGGCAGCTGTTTATTGGCGGATTCGTAATTATGAGAGGCCAACACGATCTGCTTCAGGTTGTTCTGGCAGCTCATTCGGCGGGCCGCCTCGCGAGCAGTTTGGACGGCTGGTAGCAGCAATCCGACCAGGATCCCGATGATGGCGATCACGACCAATAGTTCGACCAACGTGAATCCGCCCCGTTTTCTAGTTAACATCCGTCTCTCGTTCATCCCTATTTGTTGTTGAGAATCATTCGCAGGAAGCAGATCTTACCCCCGGCCAGTGGAGGCTGCAACAGGCGGAATCGAACAAAAATGATCCACCATGGCGCGGGCAGGCTTGGTCCATCTTTGGCTGAAGACCTGAAAATGGTTGGCCAAATCAGCCAGTTCGGTGATCAGTGCCAAGCCAGGTTTCGATCGCCAGTCGGTTGGAATGAAACGCCATGTTGTCCAGCTCGGCGATGCCTGGGCGAATCCATTGATGATCTTCCAGTTCGTCCTGGCTGAGCACCAGTTGGTCGGCAGCAACCACGCGGCACACAAAGAACAGATCGATCACCGGGATCAACACGCCGCGATAGTCGTAGTGATTGGGAAACGTCATCAGGTATTGAGAGCTGGCGATCCGCAGTTGCGTCTCTTCCATCGTCTCCCGGGCCAATGCTTCCTCCATGGTCTCATCGCGATCGACGAATCCGCCAGGCAGACCCCACTTCCCTTTTCCAGGCTCACGTGCGCGCCGAACCAGCAGCAATTCGCCGGACTGATTGACGATCAATGCGCCGACGGCGGCGACGGGGCCAAAAAATTCAGTGAACTGGCACTGGGCGCAGCGAAACGGCACCGAGCCACAATGAGGGTTCTCGCTGCCGCAGCGCGGGCAATACCGAAAGTGCTGCTCGACGCTTTGACTTTTCAATGGTTTTCCTTTTGCGTCCCTGTTGCGCGGCAAACGTGAGCGCCGATTCAGTCTTCGATTGGGGTCTCTTTGTCACCATTCTTGATAAATGGTTTGCGAACTTGTTCGCCCGTCGCGGGCTTGAAATTGCGGACCCAGATGTTCCGAAAGCGAACCGGATTGCCATGGTCTTGAAGCGAGATCGGTCCCGTCGGATCGTGCGGTTTGTAGGCAGGTGGACGATGGTAGGGAGTGTCACCTTGAAGTTCGAAATGATTCAGGATCAGCACGCCATTGTGAATCGCTGTGATATAGGCCGGCGAAACCAACTGATCCCCTTCAAATCGGGTGCGCCGTCCAAAAGACATCGTAAGTGTTCCACTCGCCCGGTTTTCGCATTGCGTTGACGGCGGGTGGCGTTTGCTTGTAGATCGCCCCGGCCTGGCCATCGGAGTAGGTTTCGTTGTCGTACGAATCGAGTACCTGGATTTCGTACGTGTCCATGAAAAAGACTCCGCTGTTGCCACGTCCCTGGCCACTTCCACGCGGTGGCGTGGGTGCCGACCATTCCAGGTGCAGCTGACAATCGCCAAACGATTCCTTGGAAACCAGTTTTCCACGCCCGGTTACCATGTTTCCGTCTTCGACCGACCAGCGTTCAGCATTGTTCCAATGTGACAGATCGGTGCCGTCAAACAACACAACCGCATCGGAAGGCGGATCTCGATCGGTGGCCCCTGGAGTGACAATTTCCGGTTTGTTCCATTTGATTCCGTTCAGGTACTCTGCCGCAGTGGCCGCAAGTGTTAGGACGCAGGTCCCCAAGAACAGAATTGCTGTCATCGTCAGCGGAAAGACTGTCGTTCGCTTTATCATAGCTGTCGTCGCCTAAATAGATCGTGTTTGAATTGGTTGCCGGAAACCGTGATTATCGTTGGACGGTCTGTTGCGATCAATGATGTCATTGTGAATGGCCCTTTTCTTCGATAGGCACCTCGGCGTTGACTTCGAAAGGGTGAAACTGGTAATTGTCCCGCCATGGCAGTTTCCAAATCCCCGATTTGTTCAACACACCTGCGGTGCGCTCTCGCGATTTCCACGCTTTTAATCGCGTTGGTTCCGGTAGGGCGTACGGTCGCAGAGATCCCAGCATCGAGCAACGCCACGCAACCCAGCGTGGTCCGGTGCGCCTGTGTGCTGCTAAAAAACGACAACGTTCTGTTTGGGACTGCCCAACAATTGGGCGAGTTTGTCATTGTCCGGACCGGGCCGAACGATGAACTTCGCCTGCCAAGGTCAGAGGTCGCTTGTTGGGCAAACTCGCTACCTGATCTGTACCGATATCGCGTGGATCAGCGCGTCAACACCGACCTGGGTACGATCCTGGCCGATGTTCGTTGGTGTCTGCAGCACGAATTGCCTGACCAGGCCGCCAAAGATCTCGCAGCAGCGAAAGCGCTCTCACCAAACCATCGTCAAGTTCAATTGCTGGAGGGACAGCTTCAACGGCAGCGGCAGCGTGCAACGGACCGGTCAGGTTACGCTCCGTTTGGGTTTGTTGCCCCAGCAGGCTTCGTTGAAGATTCAAACGCCGACGACAATGACGTGGGAGCGGCGAATCGGGTTGCCCCCGCCACCTTGCACGCATTCGCAAGTCATGTTCAACCGATTCTGATCAACCGGTGTGGCCGATGCCACAGCCAAAATTCAAACCTAGCATGGCGATTGACTGTACCAGCGACGGGTACGCGTCCAACGGCGCCGATCACGCGCGAGAATCTGGCCGCCGCAATCCGGTTTGTCGATCCAAGTGACCCGCAGCAAAGCACTTTGCTGCTCAAGGCAACTTCACCTCATGGCGGTGACAAAGCCCCACTGAGTGCTCGCAACGCAAAAGCAATCGACGCTTTCCGACGCTGGTTGTCGATGACGACCGGATCGCTACAAGGATCACCGTTAAGTACAATCGAGGCCGACAAGCAACGGCCGACGGCCAAACCGGAATCCGCCATCGCGCCAGTTTCGTTCGAGGCCGACGTCGTAACCGCATCGAAACAGCCCACGACATCCGCGAATGATTCAGATCAACCGAAACGACTTCCGACGGTTGCGAATCCGTTCGATCCTAGTTTGTTCAACCGGCGATTTCACCGCCAGGACAAGTGACGCTAGTCGATGAAATGCTTCGGGTTTCTGTGCTGCAACAAACCGCCCGACATGACGTCAAGAGATGTGGTCAATGTCGTTCAAAGACGCCTCCGCCATCAGTTCAATCGGCGCGACATTAAGGTCGGTCACGCTGGTACACTGGACCCACTTGCCGAGGGAGTCCTGGTTGTCGCTATAGGACCAGCCTCCCGTTTGGTTCCGTACGTTCAACAGCAGCCCAAACGCTATCAGGCTACCTTTCGACTTGGCCAATCAACCATCTCGGGCGATCTGGAAGGCGAGTTGACGAACTATCCGGACTTGCCGCGACCTGACCGATCGCAAATTGACGATGCTGCCAAGGCACTGGTTGGAACGATCCAGCAGACTCCGCCAGCCCACTCTGCGATTTGGGTTGACGGTCAGCGAGCATACAAACGAGTGCGAGCCGGTGAGTCCGTGCAGATGCCGTCACGAACAGTGGAGGTTCACTCGCTTGATGTTTTGCGCTATGACTTTCCCGAACTCGAGTTGGATATCGTGTGCGGATCGGGAACCTATATTCGCAGTATTGGAATGGATCTTGCCATCGCGGCCGGGTCGGTCGCGGTGATGTCGCACTTGATCCGACTTTCCGTTGGCCCGTTCCTGATCGACGACGCAGTCACGGTCGAACAACTTCGCAACGATGATTTTGAGGCGATGATCTTGCCGCCGGAGATGGGTGTGCCGCAATTGGACTCAGTCGTGATCGACGACACGGACACTGAAAGACTAGGTCACGGAAAACCAATCGACGGCGTACCGAGTGGAGATGAAGCAGCCGCCATCACGCGTGACGGACAGCTACGAGCAATCCTTCGTTGGAAAGAAGGAGCCTGGCATCCCTACCGCGTCTTCCCGATCTAAGTCTGTCTCTTGTGCCACACCGTTCGTTCGCTTTCAAACGCGAACCGATGTGCGACAGAATCGATGCACGACAGAACTGATGTACAACAGAACGGCGGTCAAGAAAATCGAGGACAAGCAAGGTCGATGGGCAGATCGTCGCGTTTTCTGGTCGCCCAAATTCCGCTCCAACGTGTCAGCCTCGCAGTGCTGCCCCGATCACGGCGGGCTTGTTCGTCGTGATCCCGACGGCCCCTAGATCACGAAAGTGTTTGGCAGCGGCCACGTCGTCAACCGTCCAAACATGAAACTCGTTGCAACCGTTTCGTTTCAATTGGTCTATAAAGTTCGCGTCGATCACTTCTACGTTTCCTTGCATACCGACACCGTCGGCCCCCGTCTTTTTGATGGTTTGCGCGATACGTTGCGGCGATGTCTCGTCGTCAATGCCGGTCAACCAATGAACCGGATGCTGCGGCATCAGCGTCTTGCATTCGGCCGCTGTGCCAGCATCAAACGTAATGATCAAAACGTCCATTTCTGGCGCGTTGAAACGGGCTAATTCGTCCATCAAAACCGGCACGATCGGTTGCTTTGATTTCAGTTCGATCACGATTGCCTTGCCCGGAGGGACGGTCGCCAAGACTTTCTGCAGCGAAGGGATTTTTTCTCCACCCCATTTGGCAGCTTTCCATGTTCCGACATCCAGAGAGCGCAATTCCGCCAGCGTCGATTCTTCGACGACCAGCTTTTGACCCGCCACGCGGCTGGTTTCGTCGTCGTGAATGCAAGCGATCTTGCGATCAGCAGTCAGAAAAAAATCACCTTCGACCGCGTCGGCATTCTGTTGCCAAGCGAGGTTGAACGCGGCCAAAGTGTTTTCGGGCGCATCGTGCGAAGCGCCTCGATGGGCGACGATTCTTGGTCCTTGATAATCCGGCATGTCAGCTCACTTGGTCGGTCAGTCGAGTCAAATAGTTGCCCATCAGATGCGAAGGCATTCCTTTACGAAGTTCTGCCCAGATGATATCGCCAACGCCTGAGTCGATGGCGCCATCGACCGTTGTCGCCGCGACGTCCGAAATTACTTTTGCGGCGGTGACTAGGTTCGATCCGCCAACCACAATCTCACGCTGACAATGGTCATAATCGTTGCTCAGCAGGCCGATCATCGGCAACCGCGGTACCAGATCGCCGGCATCAATGTATCGATAGATTCGATCTGGAAACTCGCGAGCAAATGCATCGGCGGCCGCCCGGTTTCCGATCATCGGCGCTCCGAATGTGAAAACTTGGTGGATGGGAATGAACTGTTGATGCATTCGCCAGGCGCATAATAACGCCAGCGCGCCACCCAAACTGTGCCCGGTTACCCAAACCGGTCGGTCTCGTTTCAAAAAGATCTTGTCCACCTGTGCGTATAGCGGATCCCAGATTTCGTCCAACGCCTGTAAGAATCCGCGATGAAACCGGGCACCAACGCCTGCTGCGGCAAAGTCCGTTCCGATTCGGCCCTCTGGCAGCACCAAAAAGTTTCGCGCGTTGGTCAGCAGCCAATCTTTGACACCGTCCAGGCTAGTCGGTGACTGCGAGCCACGAAACGCGATCACAATCGATGTATCGTTTTCACCGACATAGGCCTGTGTGTTGTCAACGCTGATCAAGGTCGCGTCCAGTCTTAGTTGGCTGGCGAATGCTGGCCGACCTTCGTCGGCATCCAGGTAGGCCAGATCGCAGGCGGTGGCCAAAAACTGCGCGTGATCTCGGCGGTTTCCTGTGGCAGTACCCAACGTTGGATGGGTGAATGTGTTTGACATCAATAAAAGGCGCGTCGCCCCTGCCCTTGTGATTTCCAGTCTTCGATTGCATTCGCTGAAACGGCCGTCTCTCGCAAGTCCAAGCGGTTTAGGTTGGACAGTCGGCTCAAGTGTTCTTGCAGTCCCGCGTCGGTGACTTGAGTGCGTCGTAAACGGAGAGTTTCCAGTCCGCTAAGTTTAGCAATCTTTGCCAATCCGACGTCGGTAACCTGTGAATCGTTTAGGTCCAATTCCCGTAAATTTGCCATGCCGGTCAAGAATTCGACGGTCTCGTCGGTGACATCGGAATTGGCGATCTGCAAGACAATCGTTTCTGGGTGGGAAACCAGGAACGAATAGTCTGCGCGATCCCAACCCGTCAACGTGATATGCTTTTCACCATCGGTCAGGACCAACCGGGGTCCAAGATCAATGACTTGATAGCGAGAGTAGACTGCCGGACCAGCGATCAACGCAACGCCCAACAAAATTACCGCGGCCCCAAACTTCGTCCGATGCCAATGCCCGCCCCCCAGCGACGATAGCAGTGCGATCAAACCAAAAATGATCGCCAGCAGCCCGAAGTAAAATAAGTATTCGAAAACAAGATACATTGGGTCGAATCCTCCGACATTGAAACGCCATTATGCCCCGAGAATTTGAGATCGTAACCCGAAGAATCAATCGGCAATCGCATCCAGTATCGTTGGTCGCAGCATTGGTGATCCCAGCGGTGCTTCCCAGCGATGCTGACCCGCGGTTGACCGATGGAGTGCCGCGATGCCGTTTTCAGCTGGCGATCGCGTTTCTCTTGGCGCTGATCTGCATACCCGCAAACGCTACAGATCGCCCGAATATTCTCTGGATCTCGTGCGAAGACATCAGCCCGCATTTGGGGTGCTATGGCGATCCGCACGCGATCACACCGAATTTGGACAAGCTCGCGACGGAGGGTGTGCGTTACAGCCATGCGTTCACTGCCGCCGGTGTTTGCGCACCCTGCCGATCGACGATCATCAGCGGATTTTACCAAAACAGTATCGGTACGCATCACATGCGCTGTAACGCCCGGCTACCGCAGTGGTTGCGACCGTTTCCGAATTTGCTTCGCGATTCGGGCTACTATTGCACGAACAACCGAAAAACCGACTACCAATTCAAGCATCCCTCGCCCGCAGAAATTTGGGATCAGTCAAGTGGCGGCGCACATTGGAAGAATCGCCCGAACAAGGATCAGCCGTTCTTTGCAGTGTTCAACTTTGGTGGCTGCCACGAAAGCGGGATTGCAAATGATAAAAAGTACGAAACGGTGACCAAGGATCTTACTAAGGCCGAACGCCAGGATCCAACCAAGTTGACAACGCTGCCCCCTTACTACCCTGATACGCCAATCGTTCGTGAGGACTGGAAACGAAATTACGAATTGATCACCGCCATGGACCACTGGGCGGGCGATTTGATTGGCGAATTGAAAGCGGCAGGTGAGTACGAGAACACAGTCATCTTTTTCTGGTCGGACCATGGCGTCGGCTTGCCGCGAGCAAAGCGTTGGCTGTACGACTCGGGGACCCGCGTGCCACTGATTGTGCGGATTCCGGAACGATTTCGCGTCGCCGGCCAAGCCACCCCCGGAACCGTCAGTTCGGAGTTGATCAATTCACCAGATTTCGGGTTGTCCGTTTTGAACTTGGCGGGTGTGTCACTCCCAGACCATGTTCAAGGTCGGGCGTTTTTGGGACCGAATCTGACCGCACCTCGCAAGTACGTCTATGGTGCACGCGATCGGATGGACGAACGCTATGACATCATCCGCGCCGTTCGCGATCACGGTTTCCGGTACATCCGCAACTTCGAACCACTCAAGCCATACTACCAGTACATGAATACTCCCGAAAAAGGAGCGACGATGAAAGAGATTCGTCGCGTCGAAGCTTCGGGAAAGATTCCACCCGTGATGGCTTTGTTTTCCACAGCCCGCAAACCGGTCGAAGAACTCTATGATTTGCAGAACGATCCGCACGAAATCAACAATCTTGCCGGCGACCCCGCGATGTCCGATAAGTTGACGCAGTTGCGTTCAGCACTGTCCGACTGGCAAAACGAAATTGGCGATATTGGTCTGATCCCCGAAGCGGAGATCGAGGCGACCGAAGCGGCGGCCGGATCGCGTTATGCGTTGCTGAGACAAGGAAATGAATCCAAGCAAGTGCTAAGTGATTTGGTTCGGATCGCAACCAGGGCGTCCGATGGAATCACAGCTCTGGACGAATTGATCGACGGACTCTCTAGCACCAACCCGTCAGTCCGCTATTGGGCGGCAATCGGTATCGGCAACCTAGGCAGCCAGGCCAACAAAGCCAAACAGGCAATTGCCAAAGCGCAAACTGATGACTCGACCAGCGTGCGGATTGCTGCCTCTCGCGCTATGGCCCGCCTTGGAGATCCCGAGCGAGCGATCGGTGTGTTGACCGAAGAGCTAGGCGGAGCTTATGAATGGGGGCGATTGGCTGCCGCAATCGCGTTGGATGAAATGGATGAACAGGCGCGACCAGCCTTGCCTGCGCTCCAAGCGGCACTGAAGAATCAACCGAACAAGTACATCGTGCGTGTCGCCAATCGCGCAATCAATGAATTGAATGGAACCGATCATCCAGTTCCCTAGGATGATCATTGCCAAACGTCCAACCCATCGACAACGACTTAGCAACATATCAACAATTATGCGTATCTTTCCACTACTAGCGATGTCATGTATCAGCCTAGCAATCTGTTCGTGCACCGCGCAACTTCGCGAGCCAGCACCAATGGACGACGATGTACCGCAGGAATTCACACAGACCGAATCAGGATTGAAGTACCGGGTGTTGAGAAAATCAGAAGGTCCCAAGCCTGAGGTTACCGATCGTGTCACCGTTGACTACGAAGGCTGGCTGGACGACGGTACGGAGTTTGACAGTTCGTACAAGCGTGGTTCGGCGGCGACCTTCGGACTCTCACAAGTCGTTGCCGGTTGGACCGAAGGTTTGCAATTGGTCGGCGAAGGGGGCATGATCGAACTGGAGATTCCCGCAGAGCTAGGCTACGGACCGCGGGGCGCACCACCGGCCATCCCACCCAATGCAACGCTGCACTTCAAGGTCGAACTGATCAAAGTCAACTAAGCGACGGCTTCCAGATCAAGATTTCACCTTTGCCGGGAACTGCCTTGTCGCCCGCATAGCGACGGTATGACCCGTCGTTAGCCAAGTGCGGAAGCTTAAAGCCAAGTTGCTTTAGATGGAGCGAGTAGATGTTCAGAAACGTCGGGTTGTAGTCGCCGCTTTCGATAAACGTCGGCATCAGCTGAAGCTCTTTCAGCGAGATGATTGTGCCTCGCTGCATCCATGCGCCAGTCCGAATTTCGGCTCCTTCACAGAGTACGATCGTGCCTCCTTTCATTTGTAGTCCGACGAAATCCTTCGCTGGACCACCGATGACGATCAAACCTCGCCGCATCCGCATACCGACTTCAATACCGACCGCATCATCGATGACGATGGTGCCGCCTCTCATTCCAAGTAGGCTACCGCGATAGGCGGCCCCAACTTGTTGTCCCCCCTTGCCGTGGATGTGGATAAATCCGGCCTTCATTTCGGCGCCGACCCAATCGCCAGCGTTTCCGTGGACTTCGATTCGGCCTCCCGACATGTAAGCGCCCAAATGCATCCCGACATCGCCGTGGATCGTAACGGTTCCACCACTCATCGCTCGTCCAATATGCCGGAGACGATGCAGATTGCCGTGGATCTGGATCTCGTCTGATTTTTCACCTTCGACATCAAAAAATTCGTCGAGTCGTCGTTCGCGCTTGCCGTGATAGACCGTCAACGCGCCAATTTCTTGGTTTGACAGCGAGCGAAACCTGTCGGGAGTGATCGCTTCCGCTTCAAGCGTCACGGTTGGTGCATCTCTTAGAGTGAGTTTGATCGTACTCATTCGCCGTCAATGCACTCTTGAATATCGGGCTGCTCGATCCGCTCCATCTCGACTGGATAGTTCTCAAACGACATGCAATATCGATCCTCGAACAAAGGCCGCAGGAATTCTTCGGTATTGGGGTCGTAAGCTGGCTTGATCATGAATTCACGGCCATGCGGCGTTGCTCGAATGTCTCCCTCTTCGACAACGATTTCACCGCCCTTGATCACATATCGTGGATGACCGAACATTTTTTCGACGTCTTTATCCAGGTTATAGATCACCAAGTCGGCGTCTTTGCCCAAGCCAAGATTTCCCTTTTGCGCCAACCCCAACGCCCGCGCCGGTCCGGCCGAGATGATCGTGGCGATTTCGTACAGCGTGTACTCGCGACTGATTTCCGGCAACGTGATCCGCGTCTTGATGCTGGTTGGCAATTTCTTCATGCAATCGTTGCGGAAGTCGGCCGACATCAACAGATGAATGATCTCTGGGTAACGCCAGAAACAAGCACCGTTGGGATGATCGGTGGAAAGAAATATTCTCCAAGGATCATCGATCAACAACAGCAGCTCCAAGCCAACAGCCCATTGCACAGCGTTGACCAAATTGCTGGGTTTGTAAGTGTACGGGACAATTCCGCAGCCCGTTTCGTTTTCAACATCCAAGTTGCCCCATTTGCGACCGGTTAACTTGTACAGCAAGTGTTGCCAGGGCCCATCCGCAGTGATCGTGACCGTGTCACCAAACAAAACAGCGCCAGCGTCGGTAGTCATGTTTGGATGCGCGTTGAAATATTCGGCCAACTGCGCCGCTTCCGACCTCATCGTTGTCCAGTCGTCACCACCGTAGGCATGGTATTGCAGGTGCGCGATGTGGGCACGATGACCTTCCAGGTGTTTCATCGACTCCAACGTGGTGGTGATATTGCCGGGTCGTCCCAAGTCATTGCAGTGCAAGTGCAATGGATGAGGAATGCCCAAGTTCGCCAATCATTTTGGCAAGGTTGGTGATCACGTCACCGGGGGTCAACGTCTTGTAGCCGGAAATCGTCTCGGTCAACTGTCGAGCGTCGTTGCCATATTTCCAAGCCGCGACACCGCCTGGATTGACCGCTTTGACGCCGTACGATTTGGATGCCCAGATGTACCAGGCAACGATCTGCTTGGCACGCTCGTATTCACCTTCCTCTAATAAATCCATCACGATTTCATTGTTGGCCATCAAGACCAAACAACTCTTGTCAACAATCGGGATGTCGACTAGCTCTTCATGCGTGTGACGTGCTGACAGGGGTGGAACCGCCGCTTCGTTTACCGTCGTCCAGCCCATGCCGGCATACAGATAGCCGGTCGCAAACGTGGTTGGTGCCATCCCGCCGATTCCGCTGCGGCGAGTCTGCGAACGAATGAAAGCTTGCGTGCGGCGGTGGTCTTCCGGCGTCATCGCACGGGCGAAGTTGATTGAACCGCCGGCAACGTGGGTATGAACATCGACGCCGCCGGGAAAGATTGCCATGCCGGTGGCATCAATCGTTTGTCCACCTACGACCGAAGCGACAAATTTGCCGTCGTCGATGCAGAGGTCTCGGACTTCGCCATTGATTCCATTGGCGGGGTCATAAATTTGGCCACCGGTGATTCGAAGCATGCGAATACTATACTTGTGATTCCAACATTTGTGGACGCCGGCCCATCCAATCAGGTTTTCCGGCGACCGCTTCGTTGATCCGGCGAACGACTTCTTCATCGGTCGGATAAGGACTGGCAAACGCCGGGCGCAAGGGCATTGGAATTTCGTCCATTCGATATGCGGTTCCCGGTGCCGAAATTCCCGCCGGCGCCGTGGTAATGTGTACCTTTGCCAATCGGCTGGTATGTGTCACATGCGGATCGAGGACGATAGTGGGGATTCGCGCCAAGTGGTCGATGGCCGGCTGTGGCATCGTGGCCCCGGGGTCCGCGCCGATGATGAACGCACAATCGACATCCCCGCGAACCAACACGTCAACCGTCGAAAATTCGCCAGGGTTGTAGCGAGGATAACCTCGATTGAACGAGATACCGAACGGATAGCCTGTCTGCCAACGCATGATCACATCGGCGCCGGTAACATTTCCGTGACCGCGCATCGGCATGGCGACGAACTTGGTGAACGCATTCATCTCAGCAGCCAACGTCAACAGGGCGGCCGAATTCATGTGTTTCCCGCGAGTCATCGACAATCCCATGCCGAAGAAAAAGCACCCGAATTTGGCGGCTTTCATGCGGGCGACGAAATCGTGCAATTGTTCCAGCGAGATTCCAGTCTCGGCGGCCTGTTGTTCCGTTGACCGGTTGATCCTTGATCATCGCGCGTAGCAGCGTGATCAGTTCAAAATCTTTGCCGGGCCGAACCTGCAGGAAAATGTCCGAGGCTTTGACGCTTTTTGTCTCGCGGATATCGACCAACACCATCGTACGGTCCTTGCGACCGTTTGGCAGAAATTTGCTTTTCGGCATCAAGGCGTATTTGGTGAAGTGACGGGGATGGCATTCCGCAGGGTTGCCGCCCCAGTAGACGACAAAATCGGCTCGGTTCTTGACTTCGCCCAGCGTACATGTGACTTTGCCACCCAACTGGGCGGCGATTTCGGTTGGACCGTGTCACAAAGATGTGTGGCTATCCAGCAGACCGCAAAGCTGGTCCGCCAGTTCCACACACTCTTTTTGCGCTTCGCAGGTTGTGTTGCTCAGGCCGTAAACCAGTGGCATGTCGGCGTCGTAAAGACACTCGGCCGCCACTTCGATCGCCTCATCGACGGTTGCTTCTTTGCCGTCGATCAACGCGTCGGGATACTTGTGCTCGGCGGTGTGATTTAGAAACCATGCTTTCCCCAATACACAAGCTTTGACGGCTTTGTGAATGCGTGTGTCATCGGCGTGCAATTGAATGTCATCGCAAACGCACCCGCAAAAGGTGCATGTCGCATGGTCGATAACTTTCAGGTCCATGGTGGTTTGGGTCTTACAAGGATGAAGCACTCTCTTTGGGGAGAGTCGAGCATAAGCGGGGAGCGGGGTTTTGGACGCAGCCCCTCCCCGGCCATTCACACGTCCGACCCTCCCCAAGGAGGGTCAATAAAACTGTACGACCTCCTTGCGGGAGGGTGATTCAATATTAGGGGTTAATGCCCGTCAGTTTGTTCTTCTTGTTCTTCGGTGGTGTCTTTGTCATCCGGACCGGATGACGGAACGGTAAACGTTCAGCCCAAGGCGCGGCCTTGGCAACTGCCGCGCACTCGTCTGGGCATGAACCGACCCTCTTCCACTTCCTCCCAGGCGGCGACTTCTTGGTCCCCATCCTGAGGAGCTTCAGGAAGCTTGAAATGAGGTGACTCGGTTCCGGTCAGATTTGGCTTTTTGGTCATTGGTTTGAGATTCAGCTAATTGATTTCCGCTAGCGGCTGGACATCGACCGTCCAGCCCTTGCTGGTCGGCATTCCCGTCCCGTCAGTGTCGCCACCCATCAGTTTACATGTCGGCGGACCATAGGGAACGAAGATCAATCCCTCGGGTACTTTGCCCGATTCGCATTTGAATTCAGCTTCCCCGAATTCAGTTCGCACCATCACCGCATCGCCATTGGCCACGCCCAGCGATTCCATATCGTCAGGGTGGATCGTCAATGTGGTGGTGATTTCCTTGTACTCATCCCCATCTTTGCCAATATTTACATTCACGCCCTGCTTGGCCGTTCGCATCGGGTTTAGCAGGAATTGTCGTGTTGGCATGAAGCACCGCATGGCGAGTCAAGAATTGATGGTTCACTACAAGTCTAGATTAAGACGATCCAAACTTACAGGTCATCTGTCTACCGCAGCAAAGATTTCGCCGCTGTTAGAACTGAAAATAGACGAATGGGCGAAATCCTTGCGGTGCATACAGCACAAGTGCCCAGATCATCACCGTCGTCGCAATCGGTGAATACCAGGCTGTGATCGGCAATCGCATCGCCCGCCGCAGCTTCGTCCGCCAGGCAAGGTGTTCGACGAACAACGCAGCCCAACGCAGCGATTGCAAGTGGTGGATACCACGTGATCCCAGCGCGCAAAAAGAGCATCCTGTCAAAAACCGTCCCAGCATCGGCAACCGATTCGCTACGGAACAACACCCAGCCGGCAATGACGACAAACAATGTCGTCAGCCAGCCAACAAACTTTGGCAACCGAATTCCCAATACTCGGTACGCGAATCTTTCCAGGGCCAAGGCGGCGCCGTGCCACAGACCCCACAGCACAAACGACCAAGCAGCCCCATGCCAAAGTCCGCCCAGCACCATCGTGATCAACAGATTTCGATAGGTCATCCAGTTGCCATGCCGGTTGCCGCCGATCGAGATATACAAATAGTCGCGCAACCAACGCGAGAGCGTCATATGCCAACGCCGCCAAAAATCGGCAATCGTTGTCGCCAGGTAGGGGTGCCGAAAGTTGACCGGAAATCGATAGCCCAACATTTTGGCGGCCCCAATCGCGATATCGGTGTAGCCCGAAAAATCAAAGTAGATCTGGCCGGTATAAGCTAAGACCGCGATCCAGACCGTAGCGCCGCTGTACAGATCGGGTCCCGCAAACACGACATCGACCATTTCACCAAGCCGATCGGCTAGCAATACTTTTTTGACGGCGCCCCGCAATGCCTGTTGTGCGCCGCCATAGAACCTGCGACTCGACCAAGCCGGTATGTCAGACAATTGCGGTAGCAACTCCCGAGCCCGGACGATCGGCCCAGCAACCAGTTGTGGAAAGAAGGCGACATAAGTTGCGAAGTCAAGAAATCGATCGGTCGGCTGAATCTTGCCCCGATAAACATCAATCGTGTAGCTGAGTGTTTGAAAGGTATAGAACGAGATGCCGACCGGCAAGATGATCGGCAAAGTCGAACTGCTGAGTCCGATGGACTCCAGCACAGAAGCTGCCGATTCGATAAAGAAGTTGCAGTACTTAAAGAACGCCAGGACGCCCAGGTTAATCGTCAAACTAACAATCAACAGCTTGCACGGGCCGATGGATTTTGCGAAGCGGCGATCGCTTGAGCGACGACAAAGTCAACGATAGTTGAAAGCAGCAGCAAGCCACAAAATCGATAGTCCCAGTAGGCATAGAAATAGTAGCTGGCCAACAACAACAAAACATTGCGAGTCTGGGCGGTTCGGCAGGCCCAAGCGAGCAAGAGAACCAGGACAAAGAAGATCGGAAACTCGATTTGAGTAAAGAGCATCGGAGGCTAATTCTCCGACTCGATCGCTGCTAAAAACGTTTGCGCGATCACGGCGTAGCCAGCCGAGTTCAAATGTCCGGTGCCGATCTGCCCATTTTGAAAACCATGGGGCCACCGCCCTGCCCTGGCTGATTCGCTGAGTGCATGGTGGGCATTGACTGTTTCAATTCCCCGTCTTTCGGCGATCTGCTGAACCACCTCGTACATTGCCGCTGCTCCATCGTTGAAGCTGGCAATGCCGTACGCGATCTGTGGTGATGGGGGGGCATACACAATCCAAATCGCTTTGTCGGATGTACTGCGCAAAAGATCAATCGACTTCGCCCAGGCGTCATCGGTTACCAATGCAGATATCCCAGCGGACTGCTTGGTATCGCTCACGACTGGCCCAACGGAAAAACGAAGCTTGCGAATTGTCGTGCCACTGGAATCCATGATCAAGTTTCGAATCGATTGAATTAGGAAAGCTGGCAACTTTGCAATTAGCTGATTCGTGTCCGATTGAGGTGACCGATCTGCGGAGACCAACAGGTCGGGAAGATCAGCGATCAGAATGACGTGCATGTCGATCGCCAACTCGGGCTCGATCAACGGGATCTGCGTAATCCAATCGGATGCGTCGTCGCCACTCTGCGCAAATGGAAAGACTTCCAAAGGACCAGTCGAGTGGCGTTCAATCTGCGCGAACAATTTTTGGTCATCCGGCAAGCAAACTCCCTCGGCTTGGGAATCGCCCCACAGCGCGATTCGCATGATGCCGGAACGAGGGTCCGAGATCGAAGTTTTGCCCGGCATCCCCAGCGGACCAATCCGAGTCGTGGCGTATCCCTCGCTGCGCCACCGATAGTCAGCACCGGCTGGCATCGCACGGACACCGCGGGCCGGATTGAAAGTCAGGGGCAAGTAGCTGCGCACAAACAGTGGCGAGGTCAGCGCAACGAGCGCTGTTCCAATCAGCACACCGACGGACCAGGTTGCGATCAATCGCCGCGGATTCAGGTCCTTCATTTTTTGTTCGGCCTGTTCCGGTTGCGTTTTGCCGGTGGCGGATCGGTCAGCGGTGGTTTTTCGAACACGACGTTTTCCCCGATGCGTGGATCGCCGGTCCGTTTCAATTCGTCCATCAATCGTTGATGCAGTTTTGACTGAGCGGCGGCGAATTGTGGATCGCCGGCCAGGTTTCGCATCGAATGCGGATCGGATCTGATGTCGTACAGTTCGTGCCTGGGGCGTTTGCCTACCGCAAGTTCGAAGGAACGTGGATCTTTGTTGCGATTCGTGACGATCCAGGCCTTGGTCGGGCTGGCATCCAAGTCCGCATACGCGACAAACGTGTTTTCGCGCACCGCTTCGAATGACGGCGGATTGCCAGATTCTGGTCCCACGCCCATCGGCCAGCGGTCGGGCTGGAAGTTAATGATGTACAAATACTGATCGGTTCGAATGGCCCGCATTGGGTAGGGAAGATTGCCCGGTCGCGCCTGGGCGACATGCCGTTCACGGCCGGTGAAGACAGCGTCGCGGGTCGGATCGACTTGTCCCGATTGCTCGCTGGTTAACAAGTTCATGATCGATTTTGCGACCATCCGCTCTGATCGTTCGGCTCCGGCTGCCTCCAAAAAAGTTACCGCCAAGTCGGGCAAGGAGACAAAGTCATCGACGACACGGCCCGGATGTTTGATTCCTGCCGGCCAGCGAACTGCCAACGGAACCTGGGTGCCGAAATCGTACAGGTCGCATTTCCCATGCGTGACACCGGGCATACCGTGATCGCCGCTGACTACCAACAACGTGTTGTTGTAGGCACCGACACGCTTCAGTTCCTCGATCAGCACGCCCAAGCCGGCGTCGAAAGCTTGAACTTCACCCAAGTAATCGGCAACGTCTTGGCGAACGATCGGGACGTCTGGCAGGAACGGAGGTAGTTTGCCAGCCAGTTCGTCTGGGTCGATTCCCCATAATTGTTTGCCGCTACCGGCGATCCATTTACGGTGACAGTTCGTGGGGCCAAGCCAATAGCAAAAGGGCGAATCGCCATCCAGCTTTGCGTCACCATCGGCATCCAGGAACGACCGAATGTTGCCGCGGATTTCTGACAATAGTTCTGCTTTGCCCGCCGATCGATCGGTACTTCGCATCGCGCTTTGCGAGAACTGGTTGAACCGACTGCCATATTGATTGAAGGCGCGGGACGCGCCGCCGTGAGGTGCGTTGGCGGGTGAACCGGGCGACCAGACTTTGTAGGTGTGGCCAATGCGGTAGCCCGAGTCCAATTGACCCAGAATCATTGGATAAGCAGGATTTGATCCGTCCCAAACGGCGCCAATCAGAATCGAAGCGCGACCACACATCCAAAAGTGTTGCCCCGAGAGCAGAGAGCTGCGACAGGGTGTGCATGACGGCGCACTGACGAACGCTCGAGTAAACAAGACCCCTTCCGACGCGACCGAATCAAAGTTGGGTGTTTGGACGTGATCATTGATTCCCCCCGGGTCTAGCTGTGCATACGCGCTGGCGTGTTTTCCCCAGTCATCAGCGAACACCATCACAATATTCGGCCGATCGGCGATCGCCGACTGAGGGACAAAGGCGAGAGCGAGCGAGAGCAAGAAACAATAACGCATGTTTGTGCCAACCTAAGGAAGCGACGATTGATCCAGACCATCATAGCCAGCGGCTGCGGTTCTGTAGGATCCGGAGCGGCGTGAGATAAGAAGGACTCCGTTGGGTGGTACTTCGTGGCGCAGCTTGCTCTGTCTTCCTATGCCCCCGTCGGTCTGCCCCATTTGTTTTCCCGTTTTCCTGATTTTCGAAATTGGGACAGGAATCCAGACACAGCAGCGTTGGGCAAGATTCTTCCTTCTGAATGGCCGTGCCTTGCTTGCCTCGACCGGTGATATCGGGCGACAATGGCCCGGTATCAAAGAATCCTCTACACCGACCGCATACGTAATGAATGACGAATCGAACGAAGAAAAATCGAAGCCTGTTCCGCTTTCCGCGGCCGCTCGACGCGTGCTCGGTGTGCTGGTCGAAAAGGCAAAGACCGTGCCTGACAGTTATCCGATGACTTTGGCGGCGATCGTGACCGGCTGCAATCAAAAATCGAATCGATGCCCAAGATGGAGATGGACGACGAAGACACGTTATTGGCGCTGGATGAATTGCGCGAACTGGCGCGGCTCGCGAGATTCAAGGCACCGGCCGCGCGGTCAAGTATCGCCACGCTGCCTACGATTGGTTGGATGTCGATGGTCCGCAAGCAGCCGTGATGACCGAGTTCCTGTTAAGAGGTCCCCAGACATCAGGCGAAATTCGTTCACGTGCCTCGCGGATGCATTCGTTCGATGATCTGAAATCAGCGCAAACAGCGATCGATGATTTGATCGAAAAGGGGCTTGTTGAGGCGGTGACGCCAGCGGGCCGTGGGCAGACTTTTGCACACACTTTATATCCGCCTGAGGAGCGCCAGCACTTGGCGGCAAGAATCGAAAAACAGGCGGCCGCGGCGCCAGCCCAATCCAAGCAAATCGCCGCCGCTGACAAACTGGTCGATCGCCTAGACGCAGGTCAACGAGCGGATCGACGAACTCGAACGACGAATCGCAGAACTCGAGGGGTAGGTCCAAGGTAGAATCAGGGTAATCGACGCTCCAGCCAATCAACCGCTCGATCGGACCAACTGCCGATGTTCGAATTGGGTCGGTTGCGAGATCCATAGCCGTGACCGCCAGTTTCATAAACATGCAGTTCGGCGGGGACGTTGCTGCGTTTCATGTCAGCGTAAAGCAAGACGCTGCCCAGCGATGTTGATGCGTCGTCGTGGGTGTGAACGATGAACGACGGCGGCGTATTCTTGGTTACCTTGATCTGTGGCAACAGCGAGTCCGTGTCTGGATCATAGATTCGCCACGGATAGACGAGCATTGCAAAGTTGGGTCGCGAAGATTGCTGGTCGACTTCATCAATCGACGCGTAAGACATCCGGTCGGCCGTGATTAGCATTGCACCGACTTGACCGCCCGCCGAATAGGCCAGCAGTCCGATCTTTTCTGACTGAAGATTCCACTTTGAAGCATTCGCGCGGAGCCACGAAATCGAACGTTGGGCATCTTGCAAGGGGCGCCTCCAGGTTGGTTCGTTCGGGTCTGGATTCTTGGGTGTCGTCCGGTAGCTCAACACGAACGTGGTGATCCCAAGTTTGCCAAGCCACTTGGCCGCTTCGGAACCTTCCATGTCGGGTACGACTTTGCCAAACCCGCCGCCGGGCAGAACCAGGACCGCCGTGCCGTTGGCTGCGGTTGACGGTGGATAGACGGTGATCGTAGGCCGGCGAATATCAACCACCCGCGTGATTGGCGGGTTGTCTTGCGGCCGCATCGGCAACGTCGTGCCGGTCACGCGTTCGGTTTCGCCCGGGGCCAAGTCGGGCCAGGGAAAGAAAACGCTCTCTTTGGCGACAGCGGGAGCGCCGATAGAACAACGACCAGGGCAAGCATGCGGAACATGACGATCATCCAAAGCGATTGAGGTAGGGCGGCCAGTTCCATTTGCAATCGGTGCAGCTGAATCGGCCGGTGGGAACCGGCACTACAGATCGATCGTTCGGCCGGTCCGGAATGATTCGTCGGCGGCCGCTACGATCTTCATTGAATACACCGCGTCATTCAGATGATCGGTCAAGTCAATGTCTTCGGTGATTGCCCGATAGAAATACTCTTGCTCTCGCTTGCACAACTCGTCGTGGTCAGGTTCGTCATCCAAGCGAACTTCATCGTCGGGCTTGGCAAACTCGGCCTTCTCATTCAGCGGCGAATGGTGAACGCGAATGGCTTGTGTCTGCGTATGCGCGTTGACGTTGGCGCTTTGCCCTTGTGCGCCCGCCTTGTCGGCGACGATCGACGCACTGCCCTTTGGCCCCACGACATCTTTCACGAAGAAAGCGGTCTCGCTCATCATCGGACCCCAGCCCGCTTCGTACCAGCCAACCGATCCGTCTTCGAAGGTAACCTGCAATTGGCCGTAATTGACCATGCCATCGGGGAGTTCGTCGCTTAATCTCGCACCGATTCCGGACACACGAATTGGTTTGGAACCAGTCATCTGACACATCACATCGACGTAGTGAACGCCGCAGTCGACGATCGGAGAACAGGTTTGCATCAGCCGCTTATGAGTCTCCCACATGTCGCCGCACGATTGTTGATTCAAATTCATCCGCATCACCAATGGCTTGCCGAGTGTCTTTGAAATTTCAATGAACTTTATCCAACTGGGGTGATGGCGCAGAATGTATCCGACAACGACTTTGCGGTCCGACGATTTTGCTAATGCAACAATCTTCTCGGCAGCTTCGACTGAATCGGCGAGTGGTTTTTCGACAAACAGATGGCAACCGGCGTTCAACGCTGCTTCGGCGAATTCGGCGTGCGTGTCGGGCCAAGATGCAATGCAGACCGCGTCCGGTTTGGTTTCGGCAAGGGCCTGTGAAAAGTCACCGAAGGTTGGACAGTCGATTCCCAGATCGCTGGCCAACTTGGAACTTGATTCGGTCGATCGGGTGCAGATGCCAGCGACTTCGAAGCCGGGCAATTGGTGATAGGCCAAGGTGTGAGACCGCCCCATGTTGCCAGCACCGATGGACAAAACTCTTATCGTCATATCATTTCTCCGTTCCAACGCACGAAGCCTTCGATCGCCTGGTACTCAGCCAGTCCCAATGAATCAAAGTGTTGTGCGGTTCGAGAATTTCTGGATTCGGCTCGCTGCCAAAACTCACGTACGTCCGGACCAGGAAACAACGCCCGATCCTTTTGTGATTCATGTTTAAAGATCGCCACCCGTTTTCGTTCCACTTCCTGCGGACTCAGCGGCACCGCCATATCGATTTGATGAACGGGCCATTCCTGCCATGCTCCGCGATACAGCCAAACTTTCGCAGGCATTGTACCAATCATCTTGTCGGCACTGGGCACAGGCACTGCAGGATTGCTGACAGGCAAGTTCGATGTGTCCCATGCGGATCGGACAGGTCGCCGGCAGCATAAATCTGATGCGGCTCAATTTGCTCGCAACAGATCAACAACGATTTGAATATCTTCGTCACCCAGCGGGCGTTTTTTGACGGTTCCTGTTTCGTAGAACGGCATCTCTAGGAAATGCAGCCGCTCGTCCGAAACTCCGCAGCATCGCGCTCCTTCACGCGCTTCACCGCGGCGGATCAAACCTTTGATACCTTGCACGATGTCGCTGTCGACCTGGCCTGGTTGCTTGTGCTTCAAAAACTCTTCGACGTGCGATTCCAGTTCGTCGATTCGTGCGCTGGAAGCATCAAATTGGCGGCAAAAGTCAGCTGCGAATTCGGCGAAGCGAATAGCATCGTTGTCAAAGACAGCGATGTTGCCCGAGGTTTGATAGGCAATGTGAACCTCGTGACCCTGGTCCGCCAATCGAATCAAGGTTCCGCCCATCGAAATCACGTCGTCATCAGGATGCGGCGAAAAGACGATGATGCGTTTTGGGAAAGATATCATCGTGAGGCCGCGGGCGGTCGCCCGGTTTTTGTTCGGACAACGGTTTGCCCCCCGGCCATCCGGTCAAGGTCGCCTGCAGATCACGAAAAACCCGCAAATTGATTTCGTAGGCCGATCCGTGTTCCGCCAACAGATCCTGCAATCCTTCTTCGTTGTAGTCGGCATCGGTCAATTTCAAAATCGCTCGATCCATCTTATCGGCCAACCAAATCACTGCGCGACGAATCGTTGCTTCGTCCCACTCGACGTGGCCGACCAACCAGGGCGTGTACCGCCGAGTCAGCCGTTCGGCAGCAGCTTCGTCCAAGAAAGAATTCGACGTTGCTATGTTGCTGCAGATAAGTCGCCGGGATCGCTGGTGAAACGTCCCCTTCGACCGCGCGGGCAACGATCGGCGCTTTGTTTTCCCCCAACGCAACGATGATGATTCGTCGGGCGTCCAAGATCGTGCCGACACCCATCGTCATTGCGCGCCGCGGCACGTTTTCGGCGCCAAAGAAATCGCTGGCAGCATCACTATCGTGTGACGCTATCCAAGCGTGATCAATCGAGTTCGCGATGCATCGTCGCTGCCCGGTTCATTGAAACCGATGTGACCAGTTCGACCGATCCCCAACAACTGAATGTCGATGCCACCGCTTCCCTGAATCTTCGCTTCGTACTGCTGACAATAATCGGCGACTTCATCTGGTCGGGATTGTGCCGTCGGGATATGAATATTGTCGGGATCGATATCGACCAGATCGAACAGATGCTCGTTCATGAAACGCACGTAACTCTGCAAGTCCTCCGGTTGCATCGGAAAGTATTCGTCCAGATTGAACGTGACGACGTTTCTAAAGGAAAGGCCTTCTTCGCGATGCATGCGGACTAATTCGGCATAGACGCCGACGGGCGTTGATCCAGTCGCCAAGCCCAACACGCACCGCTGTCCCTCGCCGGCGCGTTGGCGAATCAGATCGGCAATCTCCGTTGCTACCGAATCGGCAATTTCTCGCTTGTTGGCAAGGACACGGCTGGGGATGCGTTCATGGAGGCCCGCGGGCCTTGAAGTTGACGTTGTCATGAAATCTCGTGCGAAAACCAATTTCCAAAGTGCGATGCTGGAACCGCATCCGCTAACTCGCCCATGCATTGGGGTTCCAGGTGAGCGTCAAGCGGATTACGTCCAGTGACGCAACCACTTTTCCAAAATCAGCAAATTCCACAATCGGTAGCCGTGGTTTTGTTCGCCCGATTCATGTGAACTGAACCAGCTCGGCCACAGTATCGCTGCGAAAGTAGGGTGCGATCCGAGCATTGTCGGACAAAATTGTCTCGTGGACCATCGGCTTGAATTCATTTCGAAACCAAGCTACCGATCGGAATTCCAAATCCCATTTTCTTGCGTGTGAAGATCGGACTTCGGGATCAATGATCCGAACGTGTCCTGCAAGCAACAGTTTTCCGCGGCGTCCGCGAAATTTCAAATCGACCGGCAGCGAGGCCGCGAATTCGACAACCCGATGGTCCAACATTGGCTGGCGAACTTCCAAGCCATGGGCCATCGAAGCGATATCGACTTTTGTGCACAAGTCGAAGGGCAAGTAGGTCAGAATGTCGGTCGTCGACGCGCGAGTCACCACGTCTCGGCCTGCACTTTGCGACCAGGCCGTCTCCAAAAAGGCAAACGGATCATCTCCCGGCAATGTCTCGACAAATTCGTCCGTGTACAGATCGAGCTCGCATCGATTCTGGGAAAATCTGCAGCCAATTCAAATAACGTCGGGCCGTCGGTTGTCCGAGTGCTTCGCTGAAACCGTTTGACCCGACGAACGATCGATTTTCGACGGTTCGAATCAGGCAGCCGTCTGGATCAAGCCGCATGCCGGGAATCTTGTGAATCGGGAAATAGTCGTTGCAAACGACTGCTAAGCCACAACGCCCGATAACGATCGTAGCCGGCAAAAAGTTCATCGCCGCCATCGCCTGACAAGGCCACCGTGACTTCCTGGCGAGTCAATTCCGAAAGGTACCAGGTCGGCACTGCGGACGAATCACCAAACGGTTGGTCGTAGTGCCAAACCAGTTTGTCGATCACGTCGACTCCGCTGGGCATCACCTCGAATCGCTGATGCTTGGTCCCTAAGTGATCAGCGACTTGCGCCGCATACGCGGTTTCGTCAAAATCGGCAACCGGGAAACCAATGCTAAACGTACGTACCGGCTCGTCGCTCTGACCTTGGGCAATTGCCGTGATCAACGACGAATCGATTCCCCCCGATAAGAAGGAACCGAGCGGCACGTCACTCTGCATTCGCAATCGTACCGAATCGGTCAACAGTTCCCGCAGCCCTTCGCAGGCCTCTTGGCTGGCCGATCGGTCGCTCGATCGCCGGATCAAAATCCCAATATCGCTGAACAGAAATCTGGCCGTTTTCGAAAACCGCAAAGTGTCCTGGAGCCAGTTGCCGGACGCCTTTCCAAATCGTGCCGGGTGGCGGAATGTACTGATAGGTCAAAAACTCATCGATCGCACCCGGATCGATTTCGCTGCAAACCCCATCGACGGCCGCCAACGATTTCAGTTCGCTACCGAAAATCAAGTCGGTTGTCTCTTGACTGCATAGTACAGCGGCTTTTGACCGATCCGGTCGCGAGCCAGAACCAAGCGATGGCGATTGGCGTCCCAAATCGCGATCGCAAACATGCCATTGAAATGCGCAAAACAGTCGGTCCCTAGATCTTCGTACAGATGCAGGATCGATTCGCCATCGCCGTGTGTCGCAAACTGATGTCCGCGGCCTTCCAGTCGTCGCCGCAACGTCTGGTAGTTGTAGATCTCGCCATTGAAGACCATCCGCACCGTGCCGTCTTCATTGGCCATCGGCTGCCGAGCACCGGCCAAGTCGATGATGCTAAGTCGGCGAAAACCGAGACCAACGCCGAGCGAGTTGCCGTAGGCGTCGCGGTGGTCGGCGCAGGACCAGGTCTGCGAATCATCCGGGCCGCGATGGCTCAACGCGTCGGTCATTCTGCGTTAGCAATTCGGAGCTGACCGCATGCCGCTGCTCGCGCCAAACCGCGCCGGTGATTCCACACATTCAGTTCTTCGTTCATGCCCAATATCCCCCGTTTCAGGGGATAGGGCTGGGGTTGAGGGGTCGATCTGCCGTAACGATCGCTCGTATCGTAGCCGAGAGTTAGCAGATACTGGTGTAGTATCTAAATGTTCACAACTGAACTTGTGTGACCCATTCGTCGGCGGTAGATTCGTCGCCGACCCAACAAAAGAAGGAGACGAATCATGTTGGTATTGTCTAGGAAAGAAGGCGAGTCGATCAGGTTGCCTGCAGGTCGATGTCGAGATTCGAGTGATCGGACTGAGGAAGTCAAGAGTCCAACTGGGAATCGAAGCACCCAAGGAAATCATGGTCAGCCGCGGCGAGCTGACCGAGCAATCTGCATCGTCTTCGTAGCCGATGCCGAACATCAACGACTAAGGTCCGAATTGGCTCGACTTGGAAGCGGAAGCTCATCGTCTTGGCCGAAATGGCGTGCGACAATCGAAACGGGGACCGCAACGACGCAGCCAGACGACGCTGGTCGGATCGCTGGCGAGGCAATCGAACGGCTCGGCGGAATCAAACGTTCGATGCACCTCGCAGCTCATCAGCGAAACCGGAACCAAAGTCGATTTCGGAACTGGTTACGGTTCGAACCGAAGTGATCGATCGGTTGCGAATCTGGCCAGCCCGAAAAAGTTCAGCCAAACGATTGCGTCCGACAAACTTCCGCCGACTACTACGTTCCTCCCGTCGAAGCTGTGCGTCGCCTAGCACTGCGGATGGTGAAGCCAATTGCCTAAAGTACTGAATACGCAATTCGGACAGCTCAGATCTCGAGCCGCTGATCCAAACTGGTATCATGCCACGTTGAATCAACTCGATCCATCGCATCAATGTCAGTGAGATCATGCACCGCATGAATCCCCTGGTCATTCTGTTTGCCATTTGTCGGTCTGTTTGCCGCTATACCGATTTCGGCGGAAACGCCGAGCGAAAGACGCGTCGACCGTCTGTCGGCAGGCGCACGCGCACAACGACTATCTGCACGACCGGCCGTTGTTGGATGCTTTGGACAATGGCTTCTGGTAGTGTCGAAGCCGACATTTTTCTTGGTCGACGGCGAATTGTTGGTCGCCCATTCGCGATCGGAGCTTTCTGCCCGATCGCACACTTCGCGGTCTTTATCTTGGATCCGCTGCGTGAACGGGTCAAACAAAATGGTGGTAGCGTGCATGGTGACGGGCACCCTTCACTTTGCTGATCGACATCAAGTCCAAAGGCGAACCGACTTATCGGGCGCTGCACAAGTTGTTGTCCGAGTACAAGGATATTTTTACCTCAGTGACCGACGGCCAAGTCGAACGAGCGAGCGGTCACGGCAGTGATCAGCGGCAATCGACCGGTCGAAGCGTCGCCGCCGATTCGCCTCGCTACGTCGGCATCGATGGACGATTGTCCGATCTGGAACAGCGATCAACCTGGCCAACTTGTTGCCACTGATCAGCGATCATTGGGGACGCTCATTTCAAATGGCGCGGCGAAGGAGAAATGTCGGCGGCGGATCGCGAAAAACTGGCACGTGTTCTGCAACAGGCACATGACAAGAATCGCCGCGTCCGTTTCTGGGCGACACCCGATAACGAGACTACCTGGGCAGCCTTGCGTGAAGCGCCGGTGTTGACCTGATCAACACCGATAATCTGATCGGACTCAGTTCCTATCTTACGAAACAAATCAACCATCACAGAAATAGCACCAAGATGCGACCGATTGTTCAAATCTCATTGGACCTGACCAACATTGACGAAGCGATCGAAACCGCTCACTTGGCCATGCGCGCCGGCGTTGATTGGCTGGAAGCGGGAACGCCGTTGATTCTGGCCGAAGGGCTTGCATGGTGTTCGCGCTCTGCGTGCCGAATTCCCTGAAACGCCGATCGTTGCCGATCTGAAAACGATGGACGGCGGTTACTTGGAAGCCGAAATGATGGCCAAGGCGGGTGCCACCCACGTCGTCGTCATGGCCCGCGCCCATGAAGAAACGATTCGTTGTGTCGTCAAAGCGGGCGCCGACTTTGGTTGCCAAGTGATGGGCGACAACATGGTCTGCGAAGACATGGTGGCCGGCGCCAAATGGTTGGAAGACTTGGGTTGCGATTTTGTCATTCACCACATCGGCTACGACGAACGTCGCGGAATCGCGGCTCGCGGCGAGCGGATGCCAAGCCCGATGGACCAACTGCGCGAAGTCGTCCAAGCGGTCAAGGTTCCTGTTCAAGCGGTCGGTGGATTGTCGTTGGAACAAGCGATCGAATGCCCCAAACATGGAGCACCGTTGGTCGTGCTCGGAGCGCCGCTGACGATTGACGCCGACGCTTTCAAAACCGCTGATGGCGATCTGGAAGCGTCTCGTGCGAATGATCTGCGACGCCGTTCACGCTCAAGAAGTGATTTGATGTATCATTCCCACGATGGGATCGAATCAGCAATCGAATTGTCGTGATCGGAGCCGGCGCCGCAGGACTGATGGCGGCTGCCGAGGCGGCAGTTCGCGGCGCCGACGTGGTGCTGTTGGAAAAAAGTTCCAAAACCGGTGTCAAAATCTCTGATGTCGGGTGGCACACGCTGCAATCTGACACATGACACCGACGCGCACGGGATCACCGAACAGTTCGGCCACGCACAACGATTTCTGCAACCCAGCGTCGGCGCGTTTCCACCGTCGGCGCTTGTCGAGATGTTCAACCAAGCCGGCCTGCCGACCAAGGTCGAAGCGACGGGCAAGATCTTTCCCGCAAAGTGATCGAGCGCTGCATGTTCGGGACCTACTCATCGCAAGGTCAGTCGATGCTGGGGTCACCGTTCATTCCAGTACAGAAGTGACCGCCATTGATCGATCCGGCGAAAACTGGCGAATCCAGACCAGGGATGGTTCGATCGACGCTGACTGTGTGATTGTGACGGTTGGCGGGAAGAGCTATCCCGGATGTGGGACCACGGGGGATGGATATGCCTGGCTTAAGAAGCTTGGCCATACGATCATTCAGCCTCGTCCCGCACTGGTTCCGTTGGTTGGTGGGACCGATTGGACTCGCACGCTTTCTGGACTGACGCTGGAGGATGTTTCTATCGTCGTGAAACGTCAAGGGACGAAACAACCAGTGACGACGCGACGGGGATCGTGGCTGTTCACGCATTTTGGTTTCTCGGGTCCCGCAGCGATGGACGTTAGCGGAGCAATGACGGCACAGCCATCAATCGCTGATCTGCAACTGACCGTCGATTTGTTGCCGGAACTTTCCAGGAAAGAGTTCGCCAGCAGTTGACCCGGCGCAATCAAGACAGCGGTTCCCGCAAAGTTTCGGCCGTCGTGACTGACTGGTTACCTGGTCGTTTGGCGCTGGCATTGGTCACGCAAGCGGATGCTGACTACTCGCTTGGCCCAACTGCCACGCAGCAGTACGGGGAGACTGGTTGATTGTCTGAAACGACTGTCGCTACCGATCACGAGCACGCGTGGCTTCGCCAAAGCGGAGGTGACAGCGGGTGGCGTGTCGCTTGGCCGAAGTCGATCCCCGTACGTTGGAAAGCCGAGTCTGTAGCCGACTATTCATTGCTGGCGAAGTGCTGGATGTCGATGGTCCGATCGGTGGTTACAACTTTCAGGCGGCATTCAGCACCGGTCGGGCGGCGGGAATCGCCGCGGCGAATCGAGTAAATTCGTAGCGGTAGCGTGCCGTTGGGCGGCGATTGGTTCTTCGCACGATATATGCGACGGCAACCGGCCAGAGGTCTGGCGGTCGACCGCTATAATGTTTTCGGTTAATAAGGAATGGTTAGCTAATGCCGGATCTGATTGCACAGGGACCTGGGAGCGAGAACCGCTGGCGGCGTGAGCTGCCGTCGGCCAGTAGTGGCGTGCAGATCTTGCTTGGTCGATCGGGGGCTGATTGGAATGTTCCTTGGGACAAACAGATTTCGAAGTCTCATGTTCGACTGACTCCGGAAAGTGGCGATTGCGTCGATGTCAGTTGTCTGCCGACCGCCCGAAATCCAGTCTTCCATTCTGGCAGGAAGGTGCTGCGCTGCACGCTGGTTCCAGGCGAACATTTCGTGATTGGCAAGACAACGTTCACGCTGGCGAATCGACCTGGTGTATCGGATCTGCAGACAGCCGGTGAGGTAACGGAGCATTTGTACGATCATGCCGCCTTGCGTCGCAGGGATTTTCGTGATGCAGCGTCGCGGATTGAAGTGCTTGGTCGGCTTCCCGATTTGATCACCCGCAGCGGCAGCGATGAAGAACTTCTTGGTTCGTGTGACCAGCGTCTTGCTACAGGCCACACCGTTGGCATCGGCTGTTGCGATCGCGGCGATTGATCAACCGCCATCTGACGGCCAGTCAGGCGAAATGCGAATTTTGCACTATGACAGTCGTGTGTTGGATTTGCATAAATCGCAGGATGACGATCGACCGGTCAGCGCACGGCTGGTCCAAAATGCAGTACAGCTTCGCGAAAGTGTTTTGCATTTGTGGTCCGGGCCAAGCGGCAGTGACAAATCAATGTTCACGGCGGCTGAGGGATTTGACTGGGCGTTTTGTGTGCCGCTGCGTAGTGAATCATGTCCAGGCTGGGCCATCTATGTGACGGGAAAATTCTTGGCGGAATCGAAAGTTGACTTAGAGAAGTCAATTCAGGATGCCCCCGATGAATTGCAAGATGACGTTAAATTTGCGGAGTTGGTCGGGACGACAATCGCGAATCTGCGTCAGACTTTGCGTCTGGAACGTCGGCAGGCGGCGATGCGTCATTTCTTTGCGCCCGTCGTCATGGAAGCTTTGGCCGGCCAGGATACGGATCGCGTACTGGCGCCTCGCGAAGCAAATCTATCGGTCATGTTTTGTGATCTTCGCGGATTTTCGATGCGCAGCGAACAAGATTCCAATCAGTTGCTTCAATTGCTTGAGCACGTCAGCGACGCGCTTGGCGTGATGACAGGACACATTCTGGATACCGGTGGGGTTATCGGCGATTTTCACGGCGACGCTGCAATGGGATTTTGGGGGTGGCCGTTTGATCAACCGGACATCGCCCTTCGCGCTGCCGAGGCGGCTTCGCGAATCTTATTGACCAATCACTTGGGGACTGAGTCCGAGCGATTTCGCTGCGGGATCGGAATTGCCACCGGCCGCGCAGTGGCCGGTCGCATTGGAACGGTTGACCAAGTCAAAGTCACTGCATTCGGACCAGTGGTCAACGTGGCCAGTCGGCTGGAGGGAATGACCAAAGCATTCGGTGCGGAGATCGTAATCGATCAGGCGACCGCTGAAGCGATTCGGGATTCCGGAGACTCGTTTCGGATTCGCCGCCTGGCCAACGTGCGACCGGCGGGAATGAATTCTTCCGTCGCTGCCTACGAACTGTTGGCCAAGTCTCCCAGTCACACCAACACATTGACCGACTCGCAAATCGCCCACTATGAATCTGCCGTTGAATTCCTGATGGCTGGAAAGTGGGATCAGGCCTACGGGAAACTCGAAACTCTTCCCGAGTGGGATCGGCCGACACAAATGTTGCTGACTACGATCTCAAGTCACAACCGTGTTCCACCTCAGGATTGGGATGGTGTGATCGATATTCCGAAATTCTAGCGCGGTTCCGATCAGCAGCGGTTCACAGCAGTCGTCGTCAACAGGATTGAAGGTTTGAAAAATCAAGCAAAGCGAACACAGGCAATGTCGCCGATCGCCTGGATCTTTTTGGCGGGTTTGGGTGGAATTGGCCTGTACGAATCGATCAAGGCTCCAACGCAGTCACCTACTCTGGAATACGTTCATCAAAATGACTTGGTGGTGGTGCGGATGTCACAGTCACCCATCGACTTTCCGATGCTGGCTGCCCGAATCAGTTTGCCGACCGGCTGGAGCTATCTATCGACAACCAGTCCGGAGTTGGCTGAGAAACCAACATTCGTCAACGAGCAGACGAAATCGATCATGCGGATTCACCCCGCTTGGAGCGTAAAGTGGAACCCGCGGGGTTTGCCCGTTAGCCAGCAGGAATTGGATGACATCCAGATCGAGTGGCTCAATCAACCAGGGGCGATCGAGTCGGCCGCTGCAAAAGTCGAGAATGTAGACGTCAACGTTCGCTGGAACGTACACAGAGTCGTTCGAATCGGTCGCCTGACTCGAGGAGAGCTGAAGTTGGTCATTGAGGCGATCAGCTACGATCCCGGCAGTGAACCCGGATTTCTAGCGCTTTTTCGGGCGATTCAACCTGGAAACGCTGATTGATCGGAAGAATCTAGAGGTTTCTCCGCGATGTCGTCGGCAAACGTCCTATTTTTACATTGAAATCCTCCAGTGACGCGCAGGTCCCTTCAGACATAGAATGGCGACCCAACTTGCGTAAGCCTTCCGGTTGTCCGGATCTTCCCGACCGTCACACCTTAATGCGTTGAATTGATTCATGTTTAACCTCGGTCGAAATATTTTGCTGTTACTGGTCCTTGCAATGCCAGGACTGGTCAGCGCGGGTCTGTCGGATTTTGATCGAACCCGACTTTCCGACCAGATCGAGTTGGCGGCCCAGAATCTCGATCCGAATCTGCTGCCACGCCTTGATGATTCCAAACCGGAAGTGCTCAACCAGATCGAACGAACCAAGGAATTCTTTCGCCGGACGACGAGCGAACGGAACAGCGCAGCGTGGATGGCGTATTTGGACCTTGAACCGCTTACCCAAAGCATCCAGGCAGGTGACTCAATCGGGGCGATCAACCGCGACGCTTTAGCATTGCGATATCGATTGGTGGGAACGTATCCCGGCTTGGAATTGACAGTACTGCGAAATCTGCGTCATTCGGTGGAACAGTTGTTGGCGTCGATTCGATTCAGAGAACCCGATAAGTCGATTCCAGCATTGAACAAACAGTTGGTGTCCTTGGCAGAACGAATTCGAAATTTGGACCCGCAACCATCAGCCGAGGATGGAGCTGCGATTTCGGCAATGATTGACATTCTTAAAACCTCGGGCCAAGCCAGCGACGTGGTATTTTCGCTACGCGACACTTTCAGCCGTCCGAATGCCGCCGTGTTGGTCAGCGAACAGATTGTGCAGACAGCGATTTCCCAAAACGTCAATCAGACTTCACCGGTAAACGATTGCATTTTGGGTACAAGAATCATTGGGACGGCAACAATGAATGGCGCTGTTACGGCAAATTTGTTGCCATCGGTGGGAGCAGCCCGGATTCAGGTAGCCCTGACAGGGACCGTCCACAGCAACAATACCGGGTACAACGGCCCGGTCCGAGTTCAAACCAGTGGTGTCGGCAATGTTCATGCATCACGGACGATGACGGTCAATGAAGCGGGAGTTTCTTTCGATCCCGTGACTGTTCTGGGGAGCATGCAAACGCAAATCAATTCGATCCATCCAAAGCGGAAACTTGGAAGTCGTCTGGTGAAGAAAATCGCCCGCAAAAGAGCGGCGCAGCAAAAGCCTCAAACTGATCGGATTGCCAACTACAAACTTCGTACGCGTATCGGCGAGCAGTTTACCGCGCAGACCGACGAACAAGCCAACCTTGATGTTCCCGATTTTATGCGCGACGTCCGGCCCATGCTCAAGCGACTTTCGTTGGTCGAACCTTTGCGGTTTTGGGGATCGACCGACAACAACCTGTACATTGATGCGACCATGCGTCGCGACGACCAAATGTTGACCGTTGTCTCGCGGCCGACGATCACTGGTCCCTTTGCTGCCGCCGTGCAGATCCACGAATCAGCCGTGAACAACGCTGCGACACCGATCCTGGCAGGCCGAACGGTGAATGAGAAGCAGTTGAACGATTTGTTGGAGGCGACCGGTCGCGAGTTGCCAACGGATGATCCGAATGGTGATGATGCCGATGAGAATCGACCGTTCGAAATTTCTTTTGCCCGGTTGCGTCCGATCATTTTTGAAGCGCGAAACCAGCGGGTCCGTGTTGGTGTCCGAGGAACGCGATTCGCTCAAGGATCACGTGAACTGGATCGTGCGATGGAAATCACGGCGACTTACGAGCCAGGTACCCTGGCGGACGGGAGTGTGATTCTACTACGAGTTGGTGATGTGGGCGTCGACTTCCCTGGTCGAAAGCGGTTAAGCGTGTCGCAAGCCGGTTTGAAGGCAACCATTCAGAAGAAGTTCTCCAGGATCTTTCCAGAGACATTGTTGGATCGACCTTTGGAAGTTCCGCAAACCGCCGAGTTGGAAGCGATTCGTGGTCGAGTCTTTCGCCCGCGAGTCGTGGATGCAAAGAACGGCTGGTTGACGATCGCAGTGAAATAGAACGCAGTGAACTAGATCGCAAGCACCGATCACCTTCAAGATACTTGAGCTTCGGCCTATCGGGTGTGTCGCGTCGAACCAACGCAGATCGTTCAGGTCCCAAATACGGTCGAGCGTCGCTGCTCTTGTGTAGGCATCGTTATCGACATTTTTCGAGCGCAAAAAAAACCGAGTCCAACAATGGCTGGACTCGGTTACTTATTGCAATTTCCGTCAGCGGCGCGTCGCGATTACTGATTGGTAACCATGGCGACCAACGGCGAGTCGTTCAACTGCTGGCGAATCGAATCGACATAAGCTGCGTCAGCTTCGCTCAATCGCGAATACGGGACGGTACAGGTTCGACCGTTCGTCTTCAATAGACGCACGTTGTCGCGGTTGATTTGGAACAATCGACCTTTGGTGCTGTAGGACCCCGAGTTGTCAATCCAAGTTCGAACATGGGTGTTCGACAGTGGATCGACTTGGTCAGTCGCTGTTGCAACCACCTTGACCGCTGCATCGTCGGCTGTGACGACTGCCGGAGCTGGCAATGTAGCAAACCCTTCGACCTGATTTGCGTCGTCTGGCGTGGCAACGCCGAACAGATCTTCGATAGATTTGGGCTCGGCTACTGGTTCCTGTTCATCGACTGCTTCGATTTCGCTGGGAGTTTCGCCAAACAGGTCATCGATGCTATCTGATTCGACGGTTGGAGTCGGTTCGTTGGCCGGTTCCGTTTCGTTCGGCAGTTCACCAAACAGATCGTCGATCGTCTCTTGGTCCTCTTGGACTGGAGCTTCCTCGCTGGGCAATTCACCGAACAGATCGTCGATCTCATCAGCTGTTGATTCCGGCTCAGGATCCAATGCCGGAGTTTCCAGCTCGGAGGCTGGTTCTGTAGTAGGTGCTGCAGGTTCCTCGTCGAACAAGTCGCCCAAGTCATCGGCTGGTGCACCGACCGGTGTGTCGGTGGCTGGTTGATCGGCGGCGGGCGATTCACCAAAGATATCGTCAATCGAATCGCTAGCAGGTTCAACAGTCTCTGCCGCTGCCGGAATTTCCTCGGCGGGTTCCGTCGCGGGCGTTTCTGTCAACGCTTCAGCTGGTTCGGCAGCCGGCGCGTCTTCACCGAACAGATCGTCGATCGAATTTTCCTCGGCAGGCTGTTCGTCAGCAGGAACGTCTGCCGGTGCTTCCTCAGCTGCCGGTGGATCCCCGAAGAGATCATCCATCGGTTCTTCGGCAGCCGGTGGTTCCGCTGCCGGCTCGTCGTCCAAGGGAGCAGAAAAAGGATCTTCTTTCGGTGCCTCTGCTGTTGGTTCAGCCTCAACCGGTACTTCTGCTACCGGCGGTTCCGTATCGATGCTCGGGTCCGGCGTCGGTGCGGGCACAACTGACGGTGGTACCGGTTCAGCCTCGACCGCTGCATCCGATGACGATTCGATCGGGTCAGTGGGAGCAGGTTCGACAAAGCTTCCTGAATCGAATGATTCGATGGGTGCACTTTCGATAATCGTCCCATCGACCATCGGTTCAACCGCCATCGGCGCTTCAATATAAGGGCTCTCGACCATGGGTGCTGCCTGAATGATCGATCCGCCTAAGGCTTCGCCACAACCGCACGGGCAATCATCAACGATTGGGGCTGCAACGATGGGTGTCGTGCAACAATCGGCCGGTGGCGGACAGCAAGGTGGTGCCGGAGGTGGGCATACCGGGGCACACTGCACAGCACACGGGTCCGGTGCAACGTTGCAGCAGGCAGCTTGACGATGACAATGCGTCCGATGCAATCGCCAGCCAGCCAATACCGGGCTGGTACTGAGCATCGTCGTCAGCGTGACAACGAGCGTCCATTGAAAAAGACGTCGGATCTTACGATTCATGATGTTGTAGGACTCCTCCACAGTTAGCCTGTGGATCGCGTGCGGGGAGTGGACGGCTGTGCGACTCGGACGATAGGACAAACTTTGCCGGCGCAGCATTCAGGTTCGACAACCATGCTAGTTGTGGAAAAAACTCGCGGCAAGCAGCGGAATTTGGCTAAAATGCAATCTTTACGCCGCGCGGGCCAAATTTGCAGGATATATCGATCAAACGCCCCCAACGACAGCCTCCTGCCGAAAACTCGGCTCCCAACAATTGTCAAAATAGGTCAAACTCGCAGAAAACCGCCATCGACGACTCAGCATTGATCCGATTTGGCCTGAGTATCGTCTGTTCCAGAATCGTCTATACCTATCCCTTGGAAATCGAATGATCAGGCTTCTGCAAGGCTTTTTTGCTTCGATGAGCCTCGAGCGGAAGTGTCTGCTGTTTTTTGGCTCGGCGCTGGGACTGCTGATGTTTGGCGCTTTCTTCGTCGTCGAATTCCTCGGTCAAAAGCTCGTTGAACTAGGCACACAGACTCGCGCCAGGCAATTCAACGCCGGCGAATTGCTGCGCATTCACTATGGCAAGATCCTGACAGATGATGATTCCGATGCCTCCCTGTTCAAGCGGGAAACACTAGCGGGTATCCGCGAATCACTACTGGATGAGAACGAGGAATCGATCATCGAGTACGAAATCTTGGGTTTGGAGGATCCGGTTAGCTACGACAAGTTACCGCCAATTCAACCGCCGACGAAGGCCGATGAAGTCGCCAGACTGGAGTCACTTGAGGACAAATTCCGAGCGGTCTGGGCCGAAAGGATGGCCAATGAACTCCCCGATGTGGCTCGATCGATTGACTTGGGGGCCGATGAAGCGTTCAGTCAGAGCCGTCCAGGACTGGCCGCACCAATCTACGACGAGGAAGGCCCGAAGGACGGGCGCTACATCTATTACACGCCGATCCCATTTAAGACCAAGTGCATGGCATGCCACGCCCCATCAGGTGAATCATCGTTTTACTCTGAACAGGATCCACAGAAGTTAGCGGCCCAGTATCCCTTTCGTGTCGGCAAGGTAACGATGCCCTACGGGCAGGCACACACGCTTACCAACACGATTCGTGCGATCGTCGTTTCGCTTGGCATGCTGATCGTCGCCGTCACTCTCTTTGTACTGCACAACATTGTTCGCTATTTAGTGCTGCATCCGATGTATCATCTTCGCGATGTTAGCGATGCAATTACTCATGGCGATACGAATCAACGGGCCACGATTGAAACAGAAGACGAGTTTCGCGAACTCGCCGACGCTTTCAATCGAATGCTTCGCCACCTGACCGAAACCCAAGATCAAATTCAAGAGGTTAACAAGGAACTCGATTCCCGAGTCGACCAACTCGCCCAATTGAACTTGCAATTATACGAAGCCAATCGCCTGAAGAGCGACTTTCTGGCCAACATGAGCCACGAACTGCGCACGCCGCTAAACAGCATCATCGGATTCTCCGAAGTGTTGCAGGGAATCGACGCTTTGGACGATAAACAACGTCGATATGCGTCGAACATCCAGAAAAGCGGTCGGCTGTTGTTAGAAATGATCAACGACATTTTGGACTTGGCCAAAGTCGAAGCAGGCAAAATGGAAGTCCGCCGGAGTGAATTTGATTTGGGCAAACTGGTTTCCGCACAGTGCGACATGATTCATTCACTCTCCGAGGACAAGAATATTTCGCTTTCGGTCGAGGTCCCCGAAGATCTGCCCAAGGCGTATCAAGATCCCAACAAGCTTGGCCAAATCATTAATAATTTGCTCAGCAACGCGATCAAGTTCACTCCCGAAGGTGGCATGATCACGGTCGGCGTATCCGACCTGGACAACGGCCGGTTTCGGTTGCAGATATCCGATACAGGAGTTGGAATTGCCGAAGATGATCAGTCGATCATTTTTCAAAAGTTTCGTCAGAGCCACAAAGTGCTCGACGGTGAGGGTCTGACTCGCGAATATGCGGGTACCGGTCTGGGGCTTTCGATCGTCCGAGAGTTGGCAAAGTTACTGGGCGGTGAAGTTGACTTCGAAAGCGAGCTGGGCCGGGGAAGTTCATTCTGGGCAATTCTACCCTGGCGACTCAGCGACCAAGCCCCAATCGAGAATGCGTTGCAACCGGTGGCAGTCGAAACGAGTTAGCCAGTATCCAAGCTCGTGCGCGAGGTAGTTTCGCTGGCGCGAGGTAGTTTCGCCACACCGCAACTCGACTTCGCTCTCGTCCAGAACTGTCAACAAAGTTCGGAAGCTAAAACCTTGTCTGGACGCCGACAACCAAAGATCCCGAGTTGACTGGCTCCGCGGTTGGGTGCTACCTACACGAGAGGCGTCCGTCCGCGACGACAGTTCGACTGCTCATGCTTGTGGTGATCGTCTCTGTTCCATCATTGGACGAATGTCGGCAAAGGATCGAGCGGCGCATCAGCAGAATCGATTGCCACGCTCTGCGGTGCGCTCAATGTGACTTGGCTACCGAGAGGTTCGTCTTTCCAAGTTGGATCATGGCGCAGCCAATAGTCACGAATCCAATCAACCGGTCCGTTGCCGAACTTGCGTCTTGTACCCCAGCGGTGATCGCCAAGCGGAACCACTTCAAGCGGACGCGGATTGCCATGAAAAACGACAACCTTGGCCTCTCTTGGTTCCTTGATTTCTGGCATCAGCTTGTTCAGCGGATAGTACTTCAAGCAGTGCCACTTGAAGCTAGCCGTCCATGGAACAGGCCAGTACCGCACCTGGTCAGCGTTTTCCGTCAAAAAGTCCTGATCCAATGAATGTTTCTGGAAGTTTGCGTCCTGGTTTCGGATAAACGACTCGAACATTGACGCTTGGTCTTCGGGATAGAATCCTAGAATCGAGCCTTGGATTCCACGGTGTGGTCGCCAACCCACAGGCAACAAGTTCCAGATGGTCGGGTTCCACTCCCGCAACGCGTGGAAACCTCGGTGTTCTTCCAGACGATCGAAAAATGCACCCAAGTCTGCACGCACCATCACGTCCAGGTCCAGGTAGAGTGTTGGGGACGATTTTGGCAATAGATTCGGCGCAAAGATTGATAGTTTCGGCCAGCATCCGCGTCGTTGGTAGTGAAGCGGAATCCCCAATTCAGGCATTTCCAAACCTTCCACGCCTGACTCCAAGCCAGCCGGATTGTCAGTCACACAGACAAATCGATGTTTCCGCTTGAGATGTGCCGCGACAGCGTTTCTGAGTACGGTGACATAGGATGCCGGAAACGCATCCAGCCAACGCGTGCAAACCACCGTGACCATGGCGGTTCCTTTCGTAGATGTCGTGAAACATGATGTGCGAAGTTCGTACCAACCCGCCGAGCTTAGGGGAAAAATCGGTTCGCTTTCCAGTCCAATCTAAACGGCAGAAATCGGTGACTGGATCGCAAGTCATCAACGAGAGTTCAGTAGATGGACGTCGTCACGACATCCGGGCGACCGGTTCGTGATGGGCAAAGAGCAAGCGGCATGTTGGCTGCAGGACTCTGTTCGCGGAAACGTTAACTGGCCGATCGTCTCCGACAGATTCATTTGAATGAGCTCCCTGTAGATTCGAATCCGATCTCCACTTTGATCGTTGTGGATTTCCAGGTGGTATCTCTGGAAGTGGTTGCTTCAACTCTTCCACCAAGACGCTAAACCGACGTCCTGCGCCATTGGTGGCGACACGCTACCAGGACGCTATTGATCTTTGATCAACGCCGGTAACTCAGTGCGTGTGAAGTCGCGGCCGCGCCACTTGCTGCGGATCATGATCTGCATCTCCCATCACAGCAACTGAAAACGGCACAGCGTGCCGCCGGGCGGCAAGTTCTCCGGGGTTGAACCACTTCGCTTTGGGGGTCGTGGCGACGGTCGCAGCTTCTGAAGATTGGTTCATCACATGACGCAATCGGTCCGATCGTAACCTAGGCTTTCCCATACCCGTCGGTCCGTCGTCCACATTTGGCCGCTCGCTGGCCGCCAATCGCAGGCTACCGAGTGGAACGGCGGAATGATCCATACGTCTAATTGTTGAAACCACTACGACCGGGCCCGCCCAGTGCACACGGATCTGTCCGCCGAAGCCAGACAATCGTTTCAGGTGGTCGCCTTATTGGCGACGATTCTGGTGGTGGGGATTCACTATAAGTCGGACGTTCCCGATTTTCCCGACCCACATCTGGCAACCTGGAATCAGCTAGCACAGGAATTTTTGTTTGGCGGCATCGCCCGTGTCGCCGTACCAATGTTCGCGCTATCCGCCGGCTTGTTCTACTTTCGCAGTGATGATGGTTCGCTGGACAGCTATCGCGCCAAAATCAAGCAGCGCACCCGCACGGTTGCAATCCCTTATCTGATTGTCAGTACCTTCGCTTTTGCTGTTTGGCTATTGTTGGCGCGGCTGCAAGGACGTCCGACAGATCTGGGCGTCGGCGAATTCTTCGCTCGCTGGTTGCTGCATCCACCGGCCGAACAATTGTGGTTCATTCGCGATTTGTTATTGCTGGTTGCAATCGCACCGATCATTCGTTTTTGCTGTCTGCACCGCCTGCTACGTCCTGCACTGCTAGGCGGTTTGCTGGTCGCTTGGGCCGCTAACGTACAAATTCTTCCAGAGGTCGCCGGTTGGCATTTGATCCATATCGAAACGTTGCTGTTCTTTTCCATTGGCTGCGTCGCCACGCTGTACCCAAAATGGATTGAGGGGATCGGCCGCGTTTCAGCCATGACAGTGTCGTTTACGATTGCGTTTTGGTGCATGCTTGTCGCAACTCGGATCACCGTCAAAGCAGATTTCGATCTTTGGTACGCAACCGACTACACCCCTGCAGCCTTGATGTTGCACCAAAGTTCGATTCTGGTCGGATGTCTCGCGCTCTATATGATTGCATTCCGGATGCGATATCCGAGCTTGATTCAGCTATCCGGCGGAGCGTTTTTCGTTTACCTCGTTCACGAGTTTCCGCTTCGCACAGTGGTTCGTAAATCGGCTGATGCCGTTCTTGACCATGACACCTCCAGCTGGTTCGTAACTCCGCTCGTATTGATTGGCTGTTTCGCGGCAGCAACGTTGCTGAGTCGCATCGCCCCGTCGTTTGTCGGGATTTTGACGGGCGGGCGGACGCCAGCACGGGCTAAGAGAATTGGCGAGCGAACAACTGGTTCGCAATCTGACAACACACACACACCAGCACACGCAAGCTAGTCGAAACCAAGCCATGGCATTACTCGTTGCACTTTTCGCGATCGCCGGTCTAGTATGGCTGATCCCAGTGATTCAAAGCGGCAGGCTGATCGTCATCGCGATGGCCGTTCTCGGTCTCGGCACCGTGTTTGGACCAGATTTCTTTCACGTCGATGGGCCGATTCAGCTGAGTCTCGATCGGCTGCTTTGGTTCGGCATGTTTGCCCTGGCAGCGATTGGCTGGAGAATGGGCGATATCCGAGTTCCGTCATTGCATCGCGTTGATTGGTTGGTCATCGGCATCGTCGGATGGACCTTCGTCAGTGCTGTGGCCAACGAACATCAAACCACGGGAACACCACCGATCGCGCGATGGCTGTTCTATGTTCTGATGCCAGCTGGAATGTATACGGTTGCCCGCATGATTGACATTTCTAGTCGTGATGTTCGCTGGATGTTAGCTGGATCGATTGTGCTCGGTTTGTACTTGGCTGCTACCGCTTTGCTTGAAATCTACGGTTATCATTCGATGGTCTATCCGAAGTTCATTGTGGACGCGGAAATCTGGCAATTTTATGGTCGCGGTCGCGGCCCATTGATGAATCCGTCAGGGAACGGGATTCTGATTAGCATTTCGTTGGTAGCCGTATCCATTGGGATGTTCTATTCGGACTGGCGAGGAAAGCTGATCTATTCAGTCCTGGCATTGGTTTTACTTGGTGGTGTCTATGCGACCTTGACGCGTAGTGCCTGGATGGGCGGAATTGCCGCAATCGGACTGGTCGCATTCATTCACTCGCAACGCTGGCAGCGTGTCCTGGTTTTGGCGACTGTCGTGTTGATCGGCGGCGCATCGGTCGCCGGCTTGAAAGATCAACTCGTGCGCATGAAGCGAGACAAGAACCTGACCGCCGCGGATGCTGAAAAGTCGATGAAACTTCGCCCCCTGTTGGCAGTCGTGTCCTGGGAGATGTTTAAAGACCGACCAATCATCGGTCACGGGTTTGGGCACTATTTCGCCAAGAACGATCCCTATCACAGTGATCGCAGCTATCAGATGCCATTGGAAGATGCTCGCGTCTACGCGCAACACAATGTCTTTCTATCGCTGTTGGTTAACACCGGACTGCTCGGTTTCACAATGTTTGCGAGTTGGTTGGCGATGTTGGCGGGGCTTGGCTGGCAACTCGCCCGTCAGACCCATGGCCCGCCCGAGATTCGATGGGTTGGCCTGCTTGTTCTAGGAACGATGGTCGCCTACTTCTGCAACGGCATGTTCCAAGATGTGATGATCATTCCAATGGTCCATATGTTCCTGTTCTTCTTGGCGGGCGTTGCGGTGACGGTTTACCAATACGGGTTGACCGCTGTTGCACCCAGCCACGGGCTAGCCAACAGCATCGCACCGATTACAGCACGCCCTGATCCTGTCTGACCCGATCGGGTGTCGAAACCCGGTGATATTTGAACGCCCGCAAGAACAGCAGCAAATTGACTGCGGTAATGATTGATCCGATCAATAACAGTAGGAATGCAATCGCGGGATCGAACCCCGTTGCAGTTGCTTCGGCAAGCGTCCATGCCCAGTTCGAAATCTGCATCAGACTGTAAGTTTGGGACGGATTACCGGTCACCGCCATCGACAACAGAAAGGGCACCGTTAATCCCAACGTCAGCAGGATCACACCGGTTGTCAGCGACACGACGAACGAAGGACCGAATCGCTGTGTCAGCGGCATTACGAACAACCGCGTCAAACCAAGATACGACAGCAAGTATCCAATACATGCGATCGCAAACACGATAGGTGATGCCCCGACGCCCCAGCCGCCTTGGACAGTCATCGCATAAAAGCCCATCGTCAACGCGCCAACGGTTCCGGTAGAAATGGCGAACAGATAGCCGGTATCAGGCCCCGGGTTGAACCAGGTCATCAGGCAACGTCCAACAAACGTCTTGGGCAGTCCGCGCTGCACCCGCGGGCTCAACTTCGACGATTCTGCCACCATTAGCATTCCCATGAACATCCAATAACAGCAGGCAACGCTCGCCCCGCACTCAAGATGGATCGCTCTTCATAGATGTCGGCCAAAAACCCAACAATTGCGATCCACATTAGCTGCTGGCCGAACATGATCCATCGCAATCCGGTTGACCGGTTTTCCGTAACCGGAGCAATTCTCGCGGCGGCGGCTCTAATGAATAGCACGACGAAAGATAGGCTCAGGATTGAAAAGATTACTGTAGCAATGACCATGTCGCCGAAGTCTTGGAAGCCTGAGTACAAGACAGGTCCCAAGCAAAAAGCCCCGCAGACAAACTCTGCGAAGACGATCACACCAACAACTGCCAGCATCGCCAGCGTTTGACCGGCGCGGTTTGGCGCAAGGGTTGCCATCAGTAGTGCGAGCGAAGTTACCAGTAGGGCTGTCATGAAAACGATCACGACCAAGGTAGCAATCATCGGCAAGGTAATGCCACGCAACAAGTACGAAAACGCAATGCAGGGAACGATGGCTGCAAAGTACACAACCATCTGCAGCAACGCGCTGTTCATCTTGCCCATCACAATCCGATCGGCGGACAAACGTGTGATGGCTAACATTTCGAAAGTGTCGTCTTCGATCTCCGCCGCCAACGATCGATGCGCGGCCAGCGGTACCATCCCCATCAATGGGATCGCCAATACCAGATAGTATCCCGCCAACAGGTTGGCACCTCGCGGCAAGTAGTAGATATCGGGTGCGTTACTGACAACTCCCAGGATCGTCCAGAAGCATGACGCGACCAACAATAGAAAGAAGGTGATTAAGAACTGGCGGCTCTTCAGCGACTGCCGTGCCTCTTTAATCAAAATCGGGTTCAGCCGACTGGTGAACTGTTCGGATCGTCGGTCGATCCAGCCCCAGAATCCATCGCCATCCGGATCCATTGCCAACGGATGGTACGGCACCGATTGCATCTCGGGCATTCCTTTGACACCATCTAGCGTGATCTTCGTTCCTTCTGGAATGTTGCTCATTGCACGCGTCCTTTGGTGACCTGCAAGAAGACATCTTCCAGCGATTCGTCGTGCGATGTGTATTCCAGTAACTCGATCCGCGCAGCGACCAACATGCGCAAAATCTGAATCTGTTCAGCGTCGCTGCCAGCGATCGCAATCCTAATCGTATGCCCATCGACGACAGATGCTTGTACTGAATCGATGCCACCAAGTACCTTCAAGGCATCGGTTGTCTCACCGGCAACTCGAATCACGACATCTCTGGTCGTTCTCAGCCCCTTTCGAATCTGTTCCACCGAACCGGTCGCCAACAGGCGACCTTGCTCTAAGATGCCGACGTGGTCACACATCTCGGCAAGCTCGGTCAAAATATGGCTGCTGACCAAAATCGTTTTACCCTCGGCAGCGAGCGACCGAATGATGTGTCGCAATTCAATTCTGGCCCGTGGGTCTAGTCCTGCGGCCGGCTCGTCCAAAATCAAGACGGCGGGATCGTGGATCAACGCGCGACCCAAACACAATCGCTGGCGCATCCCTTTACTCAGCCCGACGACCGACTTATCCGCCAACGGATTGAGCCCAGTAAAATCCATCACCCACCGCAGGCGACGCGTTCTTTCTCGACCTATCAAACCATGCGAACGAGCAAAAAAGTCCAGATACTCGGCACAGTTGGTGTAGGAATAGGTTCCAAAACTATCGGGCATGAAACCGAGCCGCATCCGCACCCGGTCAGGATCGTTGACCGACGATAGGCCCTCGATCATGGCATCCCCAGAAGTCGGCAGTTCCAGAGTTGCCAGAATACGCATGCTGGTTGTTTTCCCCGCACCATTCGGTCCGATGTATCCGAACACACTGCCTCGCGGTACTTCAAAGGAGACGTGATCGACCGCCCGCGTAGCACCGAAGTTTCGACACAGATTCTTGAGTTGGATGACCGGCCCGTTCCATTGCGATCCGACTCCCGCCGAATAACTTCCCGCCATAGGGATCATGGCAACCGTCCCATCACGATGTGAACGCTGTCCACAAGGCTGCCATCAACAATGCCCAAATTCTGTTCGTTTACTTCAGCCACACCTAGAAAAGAATTATTCGGCAGGCGCTTTGACCACCGATCAAGGCGACCTTCCAATAGGCTGACCTGTGATCCAACATTGTTTCTTGTCCAGTTGTACGTGTTGATCATCGGTATATCAGCCTGATCTGGCAACACATTTGGCCCCAATATTTGGTCCAACAGCTCGCTGATCTGCTTGCAGGGCGTCAGCGGGACCGTTGTTCCGGTCGTCAAGTTTGCCGCTACCCAGCACTTTCCAGAATCGTCACAGATCAACAGTTGGCGAATGGTATACGGTAGGTAATTCGTGACCTGTTGCGATTTCCAATCGATGTCGATGGACTTTTCTGACCTCCAAGGCCGGATCGTCAAGTATTGCACTTGGTTTCGTGTTGGCAGGAAACCGCCACCGAGTAGCTGTTGGTCAGCGGTATCCCGATAATCGCCATGCAGGACGACTTCACCACTGTTGCGGCCATAGTAGGGACTATTCGTTGGTGAGTGATGGACCGGATAAATTGCGGTGTCCCGGGCGACTTGAATGTTCTGGCCGTAGCCAAGGACACGATAGTAGGTCGATCGCGATTGACTGACGTGAAATGAATTCGTTGGATCAATCCAGGAAATCTGTCGCGTGCGCTGTTTCGTTGTAATCCCGTCGGATGCAAGCGCATAGGCGAACAGGCCAATCGTAACCATCGCCGCCAAACAGGGCGCAACAAAGTACAGTAGGTACAGCCGTTCCCGCTGTCGTAGCAGAAAGTAGCAGAATGGCCCGGTAACGATTGCGAACAGCAAATTAAGAATTACAAATGATTTGACAGGAGGCTGGCCAACCGAGCGAATCAACCAGGTCCAGTACGTGTTGTTCCCGGCAGGTACATCAACACCAATTCGATCAGGCCACTGCAATCGCGTTTTGCCTTGCAAGTTTGCAATCGATTTCCAAAGCTGAAAGGAACCGGGAAACGGATCTTCGTTGGCAATGGTAATCACTTCACCTAGACCATAAGAACCACGTCGCAGTCCAGTCGCCAGTTCTTTTGCGCTGACATTGCGTGCGAAAGGATGATTCGCCTTCTTTAGCGATTCGTATACATCCCTTCGCCGGGACATCGTGATTCGATCACCCCGATAGGAATAGTGCTGAGACTCTTTTTGCGTGTCGTTCCAGCCAGCGAAGACCAACGGGGATGTGTCATTGGCCGCACTGAGATCCAATTCTGACAGGTCACCAGATGCCAGCATCTGTTGCGTTGAAACTTTCATTGGCATCGCTTCATCAGTGAACACGCCACTGTCTTCGCCCGCCGCGTATACCCAAAGATTCCCTCCAGCCGCCAGCCACAGTTTCAGTTGCAGCATACGATCAGGTTGTTCAGTCGCAATTCTGTCTAACACAGGGTCCGGAACCAGAATGACGTCCAGTTGCGTGAAGCCAAGCCAGTTGTCTGGCAAGTGATTCTCTTCAAGCGGTCGGAACTGTACCCAAGCCGGCTGGACCTGCTTGGCTAAGTTGACCGATTGCAAATGGCTAAGTTGACTGGCTACTGGCGTTTTCGCAGGCAACTCTTGGCTCGACTCAGGTATCGGCCCGTCGCCCAGAACGGTGACTAAGGTACGCACGTCGGGATAAATCTTCCAAGGCGCGTTTTGATTGGCCGCGTCTTTCGGTTGAATGATGCCAACCGTTACCTGCTGATTCGCGAAGTTAAACCTCAGATCGGTTCCTGATCCAAAGGTCGCCAATCCGGATTCAACCGGCCTGCCATCCTCCCGGAGTTCAAACTCAATATTCGTCCACTGATAGTAGCGCGGTACATAGACGATCTCGTCAACCACACCCGATTTCTCTGGCAGCGTGATCGACTTCCGAAACGTGTAATCGAAAGGGCCGTTGTATGGTTGCCGGGGCGAAATGGCGACTTCAACATGGCGGTCGCGCTGGAACGTTTTGGACTGAGGTGCAAACGTCAAATGGACCGGTCGATAACCATTGCCGCTGACCGCTTCTAATTTAACGGTCATCGTGAAACCAAGTTTCGTCGGCTTGGTCGGAAGCGTGCCCAGTTGCAAGGTTTCAGCAATCGCCGTTGGATGGATGAGCAATCCAAGCAGAATGATTCCAAGCGATCGATACACCTAGATCGTCTCCCGATCGTTGCCGTCAGAATTGAATCGCTGATCGGATCGCGACTGTTGTGCCGCCGCCGTCGTCTCCAACGCCTGAACGATCGGTGCCGTCGTTGACGAGAAAACGTTTGCGATTAGGAATAAACAGGCATAGGTCAGAAAGCAGCCGCCAACGGTCGTGATCAACAAGGACGCGATGCGGGCCACCGGCGAACCGTCAATGGCGGCGCGAAACACCAACATCACCAGTGCGCTGCCGGCAATCAGAATCATCAAGAACCGAATCGACGTCTGCGGCATCAACTTCTCGTGAAGCGGCCTCGATTCAGTACTGGCGTCCCAACCGCGGGGTTGATCGGCGCCCGTGTCGGTTACTTCTGGATCAGTCATCGTCAGTCTATCGATCGGACGCGAATGTTTTTAAAGTTCGACCCACATTGGCGCGCCTGCATGTAGCTGCAAGGCCAATAAGCCAGAACTCAGGGCCATGTCAGGATGGTTGTCGGTAAAGTCAAGGACCAATCTTCCGTTTAGATAGTGTCGAATACGGTTACCCTCGGCAATGATTACGACATCGTTCCAGTCATCAAGCTTCATCAGTTGTTCAAATTCTGACTGATCAATTAGATCATCGGTGATTACTTTCTTTCCGTCGGCTTCCCAAGTTGCTTTTTCGCCGATCAGACAAATGCGTCCCCGCTTGCCACCTTCGTCATAAATGAAACCAGAGACACTGGGCAGTTCGTTCTGGTTGCGGATTTCATGTTGGTATCCGCGAACGCGCCATTTGTTGGGCGACTGTTTTCCATCAGTCTTTCGTGCCGATCGATATTGGATTCCAGAATTGTTCGTGGCGTTGCAGCGAAACGATAGGCGCAATTCAAAATCGTCCAACTCGCCGCCCTCGTAAATCAGGAATGTATTTCCGCGTGCAGCGTTCTCTTTCGTCGTTTCGCCATGAATCACGCCGTCGCGAACCGACCACAGGCGTGGGTCGCCGTCCCAACCCGAGAGGTCGTTGCCGTTGAACAGAGACTTCATATCAGTCGATTCGTCGGGTGCCTGCTGGGCCACATCGTCGGCGGAAACAGATGTGACTGAGAATAGAAGCGACGCGAGCAATAGATACCGAATCATGATGTGTCTCCAGACGAAATCGATGGAATGAATGTTGTTCAGTTTGATTGGCTTGATGAATATCTCCTAGCCATCAACGATGGCTCCAATCAGTACCGCGGGAAATGCAAGGCAAAAGTAGCCGTCGGGATCTGATTTTGGACGCTCGTCCAACGCTAATGATATCCTATGGACGTTCCGTTGGCGTTGACCGACACGCTGTTTCTGGGCTTCCGGCGGCCCAGCTTAGCGATTGTGTTCGGCGTGTTACCACCAGCCGAAGAGTCTCTGCGTCATGTTGCAGTCCCTATTGTTGATCATTGTTGCACTCGCGGTTCGCTCGGCAGACGCTGCTGATTGATGGAATATTTTGTGGCTGTTTGCGGAAGAAACTTCTCCTTGGATCGGCTGCTACGGGCACAGCGTTAACGCGGGAGCCGCACCCAATATCGACTTCCTGGCCGAAACTTGCGTTCGCTGCTCGCGTGCGTTCGGTTCAGCCACAGTTTGTTCTGCTTGTCGATCGGCTCTGATGGGCGGCAAAAATCAGATTCGATTCAATGCGCATGAAGATCGGTCGTCACGCGATCGGGCAAGAATTAGGCTGCCTGACGGAATGGAGTTGCTGCCTCAGTTGGCGAAGGAAGCTGGCTGCTTTACGTTAAATCTTGGCAAACAGATCCAAACCGTATTTACAAAATCGATCGCGCCTTGTTGCAGCCATAGTATCGCGATACTAGAGACTATTGTGATCCACTTGCGTTAACTCTACGCGAACGGAAAACGGTCGCTGCGATTGAAATCTGTTCCTGGAATCGTTTGGCGGAAAGTGCAGGTTTCGCTGGCCAAGCAATCTTGATCGTCACTCGTAGTCCCATTTCATGATCCAGGGATCCTGCATCTCTTGTTGCATCGCCTTTAGCTTGCCTTTGTACGTTTCCAAAACATCCACGTGACCGGGGCTGCCAGCCAGATTGGTTGTTTCATCAGGGTCAGCGGCGATGTCGAACAATTCAAACTCGGGACGCTGGACATACCGTCCGACTGTCGTGTTGCCGTAGGGTGCATCTTTCCCTTTGACCCATTGCGCTTGCCAGCTGCTGGCGGCCCAGAGGTCGCTGGCAAAGGGATAAGGCAACGGATGAGCGATGTTCCAGATCAGCTTGTACTTCTGGTCGCGAATGACTCGCATTGGATAGTACATTTGAATTTCGTGAAACGTGTGTGAGGCAAAAATCGCCTCATGATGTTCGTCTGTGGGAGTTTGCAAACAATGCAGCCATGATCGTCCATGGTAGGAATCGAAGGGCTTGTTGCCATTGCGATTATCCTTGCTTGCTTCGTCCCGTTCGTTCCAGAATTGGTCGGCGTTGATCGGATTTTTGGGGCCATTGGTCTTGGTGTCCAGCCCGCCGGCAAAGTCCAACAGGGTTGGCGTGATGTTGACGTGGCTGATCAGTGCGTACGATTCCACTCCGCGCTTTATTTGATACGGATCACGAACAATCATCGGTACGCGCAACCCACCTTCGTAAGTCGTCGTTTTGCCGCCGGCGAACGCCATTCCATGATCGCTGGTAAAGACGATCAATGTCTTGTCGTAAAGATTGGCGTCCTTCAGGATTTGAACCAAACGGGCCACTCCCTGATCGATCCGCGAGCAAGATTGATAGTACTGAGCCAGTTCCTCACGAGTTTCTGGCGTATCGGGCAAGAAGGCTGGCACCGGTACCTTCGCCGGATCATAGAACACCTCCTGCACACCGGGATACGAACCGTTCTGTTTCTTGTTGCCAAATAGATCTGGTTTCAGGTTCAGTTTCGAATCCTGATCTTTACCGCCACCCCGATGCGGATCGGAGGTAGCGAAATATAAAAAGAAAGGACGGTCGTCTTCGGTGTCCGTCAGGAACCGACGGCTCGCCTCCGCCATTTCCACCGCATTGCGCGAGTTTCCTTTTAAGTAAGTCTGAAACTCATAGACCGTTTCGGGAGCGACGTGGTACTTCCCGATCTGAGCGGTGCGATATCCCGAACGGGCGACCACGCGAGGCAAAGCCAAGCGAACGACATCATGAAACGAAGCAAACTTGTGGTAGTGGTGTTGATGTCCGAACTGGCCATTGCGATGATTGTGCAAGCCACTCATGACCACACTACGGCTGGCACTGCAAGAGGCAGTCGTCGCAAACGCATTGCGAAAGATCATTCCGTCGCGGGCGACCGCGTCGATGGCCGGTGTGACGGCGACCTTATCGCCATAGCAACCAAGCGTAGGACTTTCGTCATCGGTGATGATGAACAGAATATTGCGTTCTGCCGCTGCTCCGATCGAATGCATCAATGCAAAGAAAGCCAGGATGTAGCACACGTTGAATTTCATCGTTGATCCTATGAAGGAAATAGATTGAAGCGACATCCGCAGGTCCATTCACTCGGCACGATAATGTCGCGCCAGACCCAGCAGGGTAATCAACCACATTGTGCCGTAAAGCAGCGGCCCGGCCGGGGGATAGTAGGCGGTAAAAAAGGCGAGAATTAGAAATGCAACACCGAATATCGCTGAACCGCCCCAGGCGTGCCCAGCCGTTGCCAGAAATCCGAATCCACTTAACACCGATCCGATTGTAAAAATGCTGGAGCGGTGCATGAGTCCGGTTGCGAATAGTAGGTTGACCGTACCGAGCGCCGCCAGGTATCCCAACCAGATCGACCATACGGGGCGCTCGGCGACGCTACGCGGCAATAGTGCACCATCCCGAGCGCGGTAAAAGACGGCAAAGATCAAGCCCATCATCACGCTACGCGGAAGCCAAACCGATAATGGACGCGAAATTTCTGAGTATTCGAGAATGAACATTGCCACGTGACTAAGAAATACGATCATGCCGATGATCGCCAAAGATCGCGACCAATACGTGAACGATGACTGATGTTGATCACGACCGATCTCACGGGCAAAGCGGTCGATGAAACCGCTGGCGTTGGCGCTTGTCTGTTCGCCCGCCAGGTAGCGATCTAAATCTTCAGCCAGCGACTGTGCCGATTCATATCGATGCGACGGCTCGTAGCGAATCGCCTTCAGGCAGACGTTTTCCAAATCAGGCGGAACTTCTCGTCGCAATTGTCTGGGTGCCTTCGGTTCATCTTGCAGCACGCTACGTAGTACTTCGGCGGCTGAATCGCCCGTATGGGGCGGTTCGCCGGTAATCAACGCGTAAAGAATCGCGCCCAAGGAATAGATGTCGGTAGCCGCATCCGCGTCACTGCGCCCGGCCGCCTGCTCGGGACTCATATAGTGAGGCGTGCCAAGGACTTGGCCGGTGCGAGTTAGCATGGTTCCTTCGCGATGCCACTTTGCCAAGCCGAAGTCGGTGACTAACGGGCGGCCATCTTCGCTAAGCAATATGTTGTCCGGCTTCAGATCACGGTGAACGATGCCGCTGCGATGTGCGTAATGAACTGCAGCCGCGATGTCTCGAACGATTCTAGCTGACAGCTGGTCGTTGAATTGACGACCGTCAATCTGACTTTGCAGCGTCGGCCCATCAACCAACGTCATAGAAAAGTACTCGTATCCCTGCCACGATCCGATTTCATGAATCGCGATGATGCCTGGATGATCCAGTCGGGCGGCGGCTTCGGCCTCCGTTCGAAATCGTCGCCGCTCCTCTTCGCTAGCCAGCACTCCGCTACTGATCAGTTTTAGCGCGACTGGCCGGTCCAGTCCTGCCTGGTGTGCTCGATAAACGACGCCCATCCCGCCTCGAGCGATCTCGGATTCGATCTCATAGGCTCCGATTTGTGTTCCGACCAGTGAACTGGTCTCCGGGGCTGGCGCGTCGCCCAGCCAATGATGATTGCGAAAGAAACTTTGCAGCTCGACGGTGTGCTGCGGAAATTGTTCCAAGTACTTCGCTGGGTCGGGAGAGTCGCCCGATTCAAGGCGTTCGACGTAGTCGGCCATGACTGATTCGAGTGAATCTGGCGGGTATTCAGGATCGAAATCAGCTTTTTTTCCCATCACGCCAGTATAGGCCCCCAAAAAATGGAAGCGAAGGACAGTTGGTGGGCACTAGGAGCCCAGCGCCGTGAATTCGCGAACGCTCACGCCGAACTCTCGGGTCGAAAGCTCAGGTCGTACAAGTCAACCAAGAGTGCCTCCGATGGAAGTCTTTTTCGTACTGTTCTTACTTTGGATCTTCGTCACCTTGATAGGCCACGGCAGCTTTGTGCTGATTCGGGCGCTGTTCCGAGCGGTAGCCTCGGATCAACGATCCATCAAACCGGCACCGACCAGGCAGTCCGATATTGCTGCGACCCGACGAGTATTGTTGGAACTGTCCGAACGTGATTTGCTGACGCCTGACCAGACAGAAACGATTCACCGCTCTCTGGCGGAAATCGCTCGACCGGCAGATCCAGAACCGATCCTAGCGTCAAGCAAAACTCGACAAGTCAACGCGACGGATCTGAATTCGACCGGCAATACAGCACCGATGACCCAGTCGTTCGCGCGTAGCTTCGAACCTGCAGCCGCAGTCAAATCGACCCACGTCACACGGACCAAAGTCTCACGGCTTAGCGGAACAGATTGCTGCTCACGCATCCGCACCGAGTGCTATCGATTCAGGGGACGAGCCGATCTTGGCGGAATTGATCTTGGACGATGAGCACCCAGAAGCTTCGCCGGTGATTTCAAGATCGGAAATCATCAAGTCCTTCTTGGCAGAGAATAACATTCGTTGGGGTGAACTCGTCGCCGGAATGCTGATCGTGATCTGTTCGATCGGTCTGGTGATTAGTCTTTGGAATACGATTTCCGAACATCGATTCGTTCCATCGGTGATCTTTCTAACTGCCAATGCCGCGATTTATGCGGCCGGCTTCTATACCCTGTCACGTTGGCGACTACGACATACCAGTCGGGCTGTTCTGGCGATCGCAACCTTGATGGTTCCGCTGTCGGTACTGGCCGGAATTGCGGCGGCCGGGAATGGTCCCGATTCCGTACAACTGACTGATCTGACAACCCTGCTAATGTTCGGTCTGGCAGGCGGCGTCTATGGTTCGCTCGTGTTCTATGGCGGAAAGGCACTCGCCCGCCGACCTTATGCCTGGCCGATCGCGTTGTCCGTTGCTGGACCAGTTGCCTCTCTCCCGTTGATTCCAGCAGCGATTCGAAATTTCGGAGCAAACGCGGGATGGTTCGTCGGTATCGGCTCGATCGCCATCGTTGTAGCGTTGTCATTGACCGTGCGCGCATTGCGCCGACCCACAGCGCAACCCTTCGGTACCTTGGTCGGGCGATCAAGGCTGCTCGTTATCGCGTTCGGCGCATTTGCGCTGGCGATAGCGGTTGGCTATACAGGATTCGTCCTTAGAGACTCTGGTTTGCCCGCGCTGATGGCGATCGCCCTGGCAACGATTCCTGCGTTTGTCGCCTTTGCCGCGGCGGGCCGGTCGCTGGCGTCGAACGCGCGGAACAGTTCGCAAGCGATGACTGGTTCAGTGATATGCATGCTGATGCTGGGACTTGCCTGGCTCGTCCTACCGCCTGCCACATCCACCATCGGTTGGTTGTGGAGTTGGGGAGTGGTCGTGACTGCAAGCGTCGCTGCGGCAACCTGGCTTTTTCGAGAACCAAGATGGCTGGCATTCGCGACATTACCAATCGGAATCGTGGCAACTCTGTCCTCGCCGGTTTGGCTGGGTGTCCAAACCTGGACTGACATCGGTTTTTGGAGCCATTGCATTGGCGGTGAACCGATGTTGGCCGCAGCAATGGTCAGTCTTGGCGCAGGCATTGGGTCGAAACTAGCAGGCACCGGCGTCATCGGACGCTGGGTTGGCTACGCCGCTGTTCTGTGGGCGTCCATCGCATTGCAAATTGCGATTGTTTTGTCAGTTGCATCGCAATCATTCTTGGGGATCGTTCCCGTTTGGGCGGTAACAGCCGTCTTGACGTTGGGCACTCTGGTTTTCAGCTTGCTCTCGAAGCAACATCGGATCTTTTCGATCGCGACAGTGGGTACGGCAGCCTTCGCCGCCGTTTCGATTTTTCGACCGTTGGAATGGAATGCCATGTTGGTCGTTGCCCCGCCAATGGTTTGGATTCAGACGCTATTAGCGACATCAGCAAGCTTGTTGGTGTTGGGCGAGTTGATCGACCAGCTTGGCCGGATCAAGATCGTTGACCTGCGTGGCCACGATGGTTGGAACAAGTGGGCCTGCGCCGCGGCTGCAATCGCTGCGATCCTCGCATGCGCGATCACTTCGGACCAATGGGCATTGTCGGCAATGTCTTTGGCCATGGCCTCCAGCCTGCTCTTTTGGTCAGCAACACGATCCCGAACGATCATCCCGATGTTCAGCTGTCAGGTGGCGACAGTCGCCTTGTCCGTGGTCATCGGATATGGCCAATTTCACGAAACTTTGTTCACGATCGAATCTTGGCGAACCGGATCGGCGACCTTTGGCTGGGCGATTGTTGCTGCTGGTATTTCTGCAGTGTGGCTTGGACTAAGACAGGTCGCAAATCTGACTGGCCTTGGAAGCGAGCGCCTACGAAACCTGAAATCTGATCACGCTAGGCTTGAAGAATCACCGATCGGTCTGGTTGCAGTCGTTGCATCAGCGCTGTTAGCGATCGGCGCGGCTTGGTCGTTTGCGAGCTTGCTCTTTGAATCTTTAGCCAGCGATGCGGTGGCATATGACGCCGGTTGGCAAATGCCTGTTGTTGGGTTTTTGGGAATCGTGTTGATGGTTGCTTTGATCCGGTGGCAACAACCGGAATCGGACACGACACCCAGAAGCGGTCTCGTTCCGTCCCTGGCGACAATCACGATCATTGGGTTTGTGACCTGGTCGATCAGCTATGCGGCGTCACGTTTCCTGGTCGATCCACAAACCACGCTTGTCACAGCCTCAACGTTGATTTCGTTCGTTTACCTTTTGGCAAATCGATCTTGGGCAATGAATTCAGACATTGCCTGGTTGTCCAACACGCAACGCGTTGCGCCGACACTCGCCGTGGCAACGATCGGATTGTCTTCGGTTGCATTGCTCGTCGAGTGCTGGATCGGACCTGTTGTTCGTGGCGAGTTCGCCGATCGATTCGCGACTCTTTCCGTCGCGGCATGGTGGTCAATTGGTTCAGTCGCTTTCTTTCTGGCGACAAGACGATTGCCTAGAGCCGCCTTTGCGATCGTGTCATCCCTGTTGGCTCCAGCAGCTGCAGTTTTGATCGTGCCAGCGTTTTACCAAACGAGTCCGATTGTTTGGGTTCAAGTCGCTGCGATCGTATCGGCGATTTGGTATGGTCTGACCTATTGGCTGATGAATCGCCAGCAAACGGAAGCCGCTGAGGTTGCGATCAGCCTGGCCACCGCCTTCATGATGATCATAGGGCTCGGTACGTCAGTCTGCGCAACTCTTCTATCTGTTCGACGCTCAAGTCCTACAGCCAACGCTCACTTTTCCAGGAATGATCATTTCCGTGATCGCCGTCACCTATTGGTGCGGCATGGGGCTGAAAGCGACACGAATCGAAGGGCAAAGGCTCGTTCGATTACCCCGAGCTCTGGGGATCGCGTTGCTTGCTGGTCAGATCGGTTGGCTGGCTGCCAGATTTGGTGTGCTGACTGGAATCGAAGTCGTCGAATTGACGGCGGCTATTTGGCTCTCAACCTCGATTGTATCCCTGATTCGTCATGAACAAAATCGATTCGCAGTCGCGCATGTGACCAGCGTCAGTATTTTGCTGCTGATCGTGGACTGGATTTTCGGAATCAGGTCGGAGTTGATTCCCTGGTTCGCAGTCGCGGGATTGTCTGTCACTGGCTGTCTGGTTGGGTTTGCCGCCCAGACGCCAATTCGAACGATCACCGGAAGAATCTTTTACCGTGGTCTGGGCTGGATCGTTGTGCTGGCGGGCGGCTATTTGCTTTCAGCACGGATCGGCTTGCCCCGTATCGAAGAAGTTGTTTGGACAACTTGCATCACCTGGACTGGGTTATGGGTATTCACTTGGCGGATGCTGGCGTTGAACGACAGAATTGACGATCGAAAGGCCGCGTTCCTGACCCGGTTCGGTTCGCTGCCAGATATCGAGTTCGCGGTCTTGCTTGGCTTTGCCGCTATTAGCGAAGTGATGTTCACGACCCTGTTCGCAAGCAACGCCCTCGCGTCAGGCATTGCGGATCCCCTGTTGATCGCGAGGCTAGTGACGTGGACGTTGGTGTCATGCTCAGTGGTTTGCCGCCCAGATTTGCTGATTCGATGGAACTGTTCGTTGGCAATGCTGTTGACTATCGTCGCGCTCGTTTCCGTTCAGTTGGCCAGCGACTTTGACGCGACTCTGGGGCAGCGTTTTGCGTCAGCCTTGCTGCCTGCCGGATTCGTGACCGCGGTGCTTGCTAACTGGGTTAGTCCGCTGGCATCGGCCGTTTCAAGACTCGCGGAGCGACCGGCCAGTCGTATTGCTACCCAGTTAGCCAATTCATATTGGATGTCCGCAGTCGTTATCGCGGTGCTGGCCGGATTTGCTTCTTTCGTGATGATCGTGGATCAGACGGCACCGGCCGAAATTCATATGACGATCGTCGCAATTGCCATGTCCGCGTGGGCTGTGGCCGCGATCGCCGACAATCGCGATCAACAACGACTACGCCACGTTGCGGTCACTTTGGCTTTGGTCACGATTGGATTCTTGGCCAGCGTGAATCCCGTTGAAACCAATCATCCTGTCCTGATGATTTTGATGCGTTGGTTGGTTGCTTCTGTCTTTGTAATTCCGATGGCTCTGTTTATTGTGCCAAAATTGCTTGGGACGACGATGGCCGACCGTTGGCGCACTGCGCTGAAGCGAGCTGCCAAAATTGCAAGCTTCCTTGCGGGTGTGTCTCTGATCGGCATGTTGGTTCAGGAAGCACTACTTCGATCTGCAACAGGAATTGATGGTATATCCATACCAATGGTCATTGGTGTGGCGGTCACCCTGTCGATTCTAAGCGGTCTGGCGGCATTGGTTGCAGTTGGCAGTGGTCCAAAATCAACATGGCGCGAGCGGCTAAGTTTGACCGACCAGCAACGCGTGCAATTGATCTATGCGGCACAGGTGATCGGAGCCATCACTTGGTTACACATTTTTCTATGCAAGACAGACTGGGCGTTTGTCGGACTGCGCGGGTACTGGCCTTACATTGTTATGGGGTTGGCATTCTTAAGCGTTGGTGTCACCGAGTGGGCACAGCGGCGTGGGGACGCAGTCCTTTCACAAGCTTTCAAGAAGACAGCGTTGTACCTACCATTGATTCCAGTGGTTGGATTCTGGTTCGGAGTTTCTACAGGCAACGCCGACTGGATGTTTGAGCATGGGAAAGTTCGCTATGACGTTTTGGTAGCTCTGGGTGCGTTGTACTACCTGGCGGTTTCGGCAATCTGGAAAGATTTGGCGCCTCGGGATCGCGCGATTGTGTGGGGCAACGCGGCCTGGTGGATCGTGTTGGTGCAACAACCAGGCTGGGGTTTCATCTCCCATCCTCAGGCTTGGATCATACCCCCAGCGGTTTGTGTACTAGGCACCGTTCATCTGTATCGACAGCGACTCGATCCTTCCGTCGCCACAGCCGTTAGGTACGCTGCAACATTGGTGATCTACATCAGCAGCACGGCCGATATGTTGCTGCAGCAGATCGGCCAGCATATCTGGGGACCTATTCTTTTGGTCGCTTTGGCCTTGGTCGGGATGGCGTCAGGAGTGATCCTGCGCGTGCGACCCTTTTTGTATCTGGGTGCGATATTCGTGTTTGTTGGGGTGACCAGTATGGTTTGGCATGCTACTGCATCGATCGGTGAAGTTTGGCCGTGGTGGGTCTTTGGAATCTCCACTGGCGTTTGCTTGCTGGCTGGGCTGATGGCGCTGGAAAAGAACAAACCCAAACTTCGGCGATACGCAAATGAACTTGCGACTTGGCAGGGTTGACCAACCGCATCGTTTCAAACCTGAAATGCTGTTTCGATCTGCGAATGAAATACTGCGAAAAGTCGGTAGCAACCTGACTCTGTTGGCGATCGTGCACATAGAATGGGATATCGCGGAGTCTTACGGCTGGAGTGGCGTCCAGGCATCAATCGCCCCGACTTTAAAATCCGCCTGTCATTCATGACCACCTGTTTTGTCCAGACCAGCGTTACGTCACATCGACATTTGATGAGCCATTCAAGTTTTCGAACCATTGTTCTGTTGGTACCCCTATCGGTACTTTTGTTGCCGGTCACATGCGCAGCATCCAACAAACGACCGAACGTTGTGGTCTTTCTGGCCGACGACCAAGGCTGGGGTGACCTTGGCCTGCATGGGAATCCCAATTTGTCAACTCCCAACATCGACTCACTGGCTCGCGATGGTGCGCAGGTCAAACACTTTTACGTTTGCGCCGTTTGCTCCCCCACGCGCACGAGTTCTTGACAGGAAGGTATCACACTAGAATGGGTGTGCGCGGCACCAGTCTTGGCCGTGAGCGATTTAGCTCCGACGAACAGACCATCGCACAGATCTTTCGGGACGATGGATACGTCACTGCCGCCTATGGAAAATGGCATAGCGGTACGCAGTGGCCCTATCACCCCAACGCTCGTGGATTTGATGATTTCTATGGTTTCTGCAGCGGACATTGGGACAACTATTTTTCGCCAATGTTGGAACACAACGGAGCAATCGTTCAGGGAAATGGGTTTATTGCCGACGACCTGACTTCGCACGCGATTGAATTCATTAGCAACCATCGCGACAAACCATTCTTCGTCTACGTGCCATTCAACACGCCGCACTCTCCGATGCAGGTCCCGGACGAGTATTGGGATAGATTGAGGGACAAGGAGATCATCCCTGACCCGGTTGCTGAAAACGCAGCAAGGCAGGACTTGATCCACACACGTGCGGCGCTAGCGATGTGCGAAAACATTGACGCGAACGTCGGTCGTGTATTGGAGACGTTGAAAGATCTTGATCTGGTGAACGACACGGTCGTCGTCTATTTCTCTGACAACGGGCCAAACGGGTATCGGTTTAACGGAGGGATGCGGGGCCGAAAGGGATCGACTTACGAAGGAGGTTTGCGATCTCCCTGTCTTGTTCGCTACCCGAATCAGATTCCGGCTGGATCAACAGTAGATCGTATTGCCGCGGCAATTGACCTGCTGCCGACGCTCGCAGATTTGGCTGGTTTGGAATTTGAATCGCAACGAAGGATTGATGGGATTTCCATCGCGCCGCTTCTGCGACAGGAGGAAGATTCCTGGAGCAACCGGTTGATCGTTAGCTCCTGGAATAGACGGATCAGCGCGCGAACGGATCGATGGCGGATGCATTCCGACGGCCAACTATTCGACATTGTTGCCGATCCAAGCGAAACAACAGACATCTCGGCTAGGCACCCCAACGTCGTTCAGAAACTGTCGGCAGTGATTGAAAAATTCGTCGATCAAGCATCCGAAGAAGAATTTGAGTTGCCGTTTCCTGTCGGGCATCCCGACGCGATCTACACGCAGCTCCCCGCTCGCGATGGACAGCCGCATGGAGGGGTGAAACGCAACAATCGTTTCCCGAACAGCACCTACATGACGAACTGGTCAAACGTCGAGGATCAGATTACTTGGAATGTTGATGTGCTTGATGCTGGCGATTTCGAAGTGCAAATGTACTATGCCTCTGGTGGCGTCGGCTCAGAAATCGAGCTGAGTTTTGACAACAGAAAGATTTCCGCAATGATTACCGATGCCAACGAAGTGCCGGAAACGGGAAAAGAAAACGATCGCCATCCGCGACAGGAAGGTTACACCAAACAATGGAAACCAATGAGATTGGGAACGATCCTACTGAATCGTGGTCGTGGCGATTTGACGTTGCGAGCAACCAAAGTTGTTGGCAAACAGGCAGCCGACATGCGGCTGTTGATGCTCAAGCGAGTGAAATAGTTTGTAGCTGGCTAGTTGCCATGTGAGCGGCCAAACAGGTTGGAGCCTACTCCAATAGTTCAGTTCCTCGCGTTTCGCGTCCGAACAGGATCACAATGGCACCGGCTAAATAGAGTGGTGCCAGCAGCAGGGCTTGTGACTCCGGCGCCATCTTGACCCCGAATCCAAAGACAAAAAAGGCGATCGCTGTTCCCAGCCGGCCCATGTTGAAGCAGAATCCGGCACCGGTACCGCGCAGTCGCGTCGGATAAAGCTCGGGGAAATAGACCGCGTAGCCCGCGTGCATTCCCAACGTAAAGAAACCAAACACCGGCAGACAGATCGCCAGCACTGTGCGTGAAGCGTTGTTAGGCAGCAAGTACTGGAACATTAAGATTACCATGGCAAACGCCACCAAGTGATACAGCACGAAGGCGCCGCGGCGCCCTAGCAGATTCGAAATCCAACCGAACAATACCAATCCTAATCCGCCACCGATCGTATTCAGCGTCATGCTGAACATCTCCGCGCGCTTGATGTCGGCCGCATGAACTTTGAATGCCGCCGATTTGTCGGCTTTGAAAGCCGCTTTCAGTTCGGCGCTTGCTGTGGGTCCTGGATCAACAACGTTTTCTGCCACCAGTGCGTCGGTTTGTGCGCGGCGGAGCAGCGCGTTCTTTCCATAAATGTGAATTCCCCAGAAAGTGACCAAGCCGATGGTGGCCATCGTCACTCCCACCAACGTTGCTCTTAAGTTCTCGTTCGAAAACAACTCCGACAAACGGCCAGGTTGCTGGGTTTTGTCTTCCGCAGCGCGTTGTTGCGCTCGCTGCCAGGATTCGGGCTCATGCAGTTTCCAGCGAATCCAAAGGGTCAGCAGAGCGGGCAGCACGCCAATCGCGAATCCAATACGCCAGCCTTCCCAACCCGCCGCGGCCAAACGATCGTTCAATGCCTGGTTACCGATCAGCATCGCGACGGTCGCCGCGGCCAGCAAAGTTCCGAACACACTGGACGCATGAAAGATCGAACCCATCACCGCGCGTGATCTTTTCGGCATCACTTCGGCGACCATGGCTGATGCAACCGCCCATTCGCCTCCGACACCCATCGCAACCAGAAACCGCAACACGACCATATGCCACGGTTCTTGGGAAAACGCGCTCAAGCAGGTGAACATCGAGTAGAACAGGATGGTCAGGATCATCGTTTTCGAGCGGCCAATCCGGTCGCTGAGAACGCCAAAGAAAACGCCGCCGACGGCACCCCCTAGCAAAAAAAATCCAAACGCGATGTTGTTCCAGGCAGCGACCGATTCACTATCTGGTTCAACACCCAGCAGCGCCGGCATTGCATCCCGCATCGAAGCGACAAAGATCTGGCCTTCGAAGACATCGAACACCCAACCGAGCGAAGCGATCAGCAGGACGAGCCACTGGTAACGCGAAATGCCTTCGTACCAGCGCTGGTCATTTTCCAACTCGCTGCTCATCTCACATCACCTGTTCCATGTTTACCGGCATGCCTGTGTCAACCGACTGTTGTGCTGCTAAACAGATTGCGACCGACCATTTTCCATCCACGCCGGTCGCCCGTAGCGGCTGGCCATCACGAATAGCTCGGACCATCATATCGATTTGGTCTTCCAGTTCGTAAACTTCTCCAGTGATCTTTTCGATTGGAATATCCCGAACCGTCTCCCCGTCGGAAGCCTTCAGGTAGAAAGTTGGGTGACGTGTCCGATCCTTCGCCCCACTCCAACTTGCCCACAGCGAACCTTTGGTCCCGGCCACTTTCACGGTTTGGTGATGTTCAAACATTGACAACGATTGCGAGATGACGGCGTATTGCCCACCGGCAAAGTTCACGATGGCGCTGAAGTTGTCTTGCAATTCCGGATGATCCGGCTGGCGCGAATTAGCCGAGGCGTAGACCGACAGGGGATCACCAGCCGAGTGCAGATACCAACGAGCAAAGTCAAAGAAGTGAATCGGTTCTTCCAGAATCCAATTGCCAACGCGATCAATATCGTAGCGCCATCCGTCGGCACCTTGGCGGTAAGGATTCCGCGATAGTTCGACCAGCACATATTGCGGATCGCCAATGGACCCTTCGTCGATCAACTCACGGACTTTGCTCCATAACGATGACAGTCGCAATTCATGGCCGATCGCCAGCAGCCGTTCATTGGCCTTTGCCAAATCGATCAAGTCATCGCACTGGGCGACTGACAAACACATGGGCTTTTCGAGTAAGACATGCTTGTCTGCTTTTAGTGCGGCAGAGGCAACTTCATGGTGTAGAAAACTGGGCAGCACGATGTCGACGATATCGATGTCGTCTCGTCCTAGCAGTTCGTGATAGTCGGAGTAGACAGTCGCATCAGGAAACGCCTCGCGAGCCGATTCGCATGTCGATTCCGACTTGGCGGCGATCGCGACCAGCTCGGCATCGTCTGTTTTTGCGATCGCCCGAGCATGGCAATTACCCCAAGCACCGAATCCGATCAGTCCAAATCGTATCGTCATTGCGTTCGATCGTTTATTGGAGAGTTGGCAGTCCATGTCGCTGAGCTAACGCCAGCGACGCCATGATTTTTCGTTTGCCTTCGAAAGTCCGGCGTCCATGCATGACAAGCACGTTGTTGACCAGCGCTACGTCGCCTTGTTGCCATGGAACGTCGAACGTTAGTTCTTCCGCCAGCTCGGCAACCAACAACACCGTGTTTCGGTCCAGAGGCGTGCCGTCACCCAGCGTGATTGATTTGGCGGGGTCATTGCGGCTATCTTTCCAGCCTTTGAATGCTGCAATCAGTTGGTTGAAAAAGACTTTGCGGCCGTTGGCCGCTTCGCTTACCGCCGGCAGAACGGGCGTCGTTGCTCGAAGGCAACCGTCATCCAACCATTCCCAAGAGTAACCAAGTTCCGTCATTCGCTGCTCGGCTTCGTCGCGACTGGAGGCACGAAATGTACTCTGCCAACTTCGTCCCATCCCAGATTCCGCGTCGTCTTCGCCCGGCATGACGTTGGAGTATTTCAAACCCTTGGTCTCACAGGCCTTGGCAAACTCTGGGCACTCCTCGAGCATCCGGTCAAACAATGCATCCGATCGGCATAGCGGTGTCGCTCCACCTGAATCGGCTGGTTTTTGGCAACAGAAGAACAACATGCCGGGATACATCGGCGTCTGGGCCATTTCGTGATGCAGAAAGATGGTCACGTCGGCCGGCGCTTCGTTGGCCGAGAAGACGCGAGGCGTGTAGTTGATGCGAACGGCGTTGGAGAGTGATTCTTCGTAAGGAAAGTTCTCCATTTCGAAGGCCGCAATGAATCGATCAAAGTCCTCTGGTTCGTTCATCGGAAAGCCGCGAAACAATACTGCTCCATGCGTTCTGGCCTGCTGGACCACTTCATCGCGATGTTGCGAAACCCAATCGACCGCCGCATCCAGCGTAGCCACTTCTGAGTCGCAAACGATCACCTGGGGGAAGGTTCCGTCCTGATGAGACTGTTGACCGACAATCACCGCCGTGGATGTGCTTAGCTGTTGGTGTGTCATCAGATTGCTCTACTGAGTTAAGATTTGACAGGATTATCGCCGTACTGAGACGATTAAGGTAAGGGGGGCGGATGCCCAGGCCGTGCGATAAACTGTCCGATCCTTTACCACATGAGGAATAGAATGAATCGATCATTGACGCGACGTCAGTTGTTGAAGTCGAGTGCGGCGCTGGTTGGTCCGACCGTGCTTTCCGCCCAAAAGTTGTGGGCTCAGGATACCACACCGCCCAGCGATCGGATCACGTTAGGCGTGATCGGTTTAGGTGCCCGCGGTGTCTACGTGATGAACCAGTTCATCAGACAGCCCGATGTCCGGGTCGTCGCTCTATGCGATGTTGATTCATCGCATCATCGCGACCTGGCTCCTGGAAAAGGGCCTGCCTATGGATTGGACCCGATCAAAAAGAAGGTTGATCAACGGTATGGTGAATCGGGTTCCGGCGTCTTTGCAACCGGGGACTTTCGCGAACTCTGCGGTCGTGACGATGTCGACGCTGTTCTGATCGCGACACCTGATCACTGGCATGCTCACTGTACACAACAGGCGATTCGCAATGGCAAAGATGTGTATTGCGAAAAACCGGTAACGCATACTTTTGCCGAAGGTCAGTCGGTCTACCGCGAGGTAGCTGAAAGCAATTCCGTATTTCAAACGGGAACCCAACAGCGAAGTGATGCCAAATTCCGTCGTGCGGTCGAACTGGTCCGCAACGGCCACTTGGGTAAAATTTCCAGGATCGAAGTTGGATTGCCGCCAGGCTACTCGGAACCACAAGGTGATCCAACGGTCGCCGAACCGCCGAAGTCTTTGGACTACGACATGTGGTGCGGTCCAGCACCGATGTTGCCTTACATGCGTGCCAGACACCATCGGTGGTGGCGTGGCCACACTGCTTATGGCGGCGGTGTGTTGATGGATTGGATTGGACATCACAACGACATCGCTCATTGGGCCCTCGATTTGGATGACTCGGGACCGATACGTGTCGAAGCGGTCAACTGGGTTGATCCCGTAACCGACATTTACAATACGCCCGAGGGTTATGAAATTCTTTGCGAATATTCCAGCGGCGCGATCAACTCGATTTCAAATCGTCACAAACTCGGTACGAAGTTCATTGGTGACCAAGGTTGGGTCTATGTGACCCGAGGAAAGATTCAGGCTTCCGACGACGCCTGGTTGGCCGATCCATTCGAAGTTGGATCCGAGCATGTCTATCGTTCAGACAATCACGTGCGAAATTTTCTGGATTGTGTGAAGTCGCGCCGCCCCTGCATCGCACCGGCCGAAACCGCGCACCGATCAATCACGCCAGGGCATCTAAGCTACGTATCGAATGCCCTTGGGCGTCCGCTGAAATGGGATGCCGCGAAGGAGGTTGTTGTGGATGACCAAGTAGCGAACCGGTTGTTGCGGAAAAACGATTATCGTAAGCCCTGGGGATAGCACGGTCGGCGGCTAAGCAGCGTTGACCAAATCGTCTTGTCCATTGTTTTCTGATCCGGCCCAGTGGTGATCGGGCAAGCCGAGATTCAGTTTTAGTTCCTTGAATCCGCAATAGACGACAGGCACGACAAATAGCGTGATTAGTTCCACGGCCATTCCGCCGAATACCGGCAGGGCCATGGCACGCGCGACATCGGCACCGCGACCGGTCGCGATCAAGATGGGAACGAGTGCAAACAATGTTGTTGCCGTCGTCATCAAGCAGGGGCGAATTCGACGCGCGCCTGCATGAATCGTGGCGGCGCGAATATCGGCGATCGTTTGCAGTTTGCGTTTTGTAAAGACTTGATCCAAGTAGGTGGCAATGATTACCCCGTCATCCACTGCGATGCCAAACAGAGCAATGAAGCCAACCCAAATGGCGGTGTTCATTTCTGCGCCGTAAACGGCGAGCAAAATCATTCCGCCGGCAAATGCCACCGGAATTCCCGCAAAGACCGCAAGCGTGATCGGCACACGACGAAATTGTAGATAGATCACCAGGAGGTTGATCAAGATGACCATGGGAACAAGCCACAGCAGCCGCGCATTCGCTTCGATTTGATTTCGAAAGCTGCCAACTGCTTCAATCGAATAGCCGGGCGGAAGCGTCAAACGGTTTGGATCCCCCGGCGGCGAAGCCTGTGCTTGCAAAAGGTCTTTCTCGATCGCCGCGACTGATTCCAAGTCGCCGACAGTGCCACGCGTGGCAAAAGAAACGTGCGCGACTAGACGCGAGTTTTCGCTGTTGATCACCCCCGGTCCCCAGGTCGTTTCAACCGTAGCCAGTTCACCCAGTGGGACGACCGATCCGGAATGTGTCACCACCGGCAACCGATCAAGTTGGTCAATGCGTTCTCGCATGTCACGCTGATAGCGAAGTCGTACCGGATATCGCTCGCGACCCTCCACTGTATTCATCAGATTCGTTCCGCCGAGGGCGGATTCGATGATCTGGTTTACCATTTGCGCCGTCATGCCGTGGCGAGAGGCGGCTTCGCGATCGACCGCGAATTCGACATAGGGTTTGCCCAACACGATGTCAGGATTAACCGTATCGGCGTTCACGTAGCCGGACTGTTTCAGCCTGCCGGCAACCTGCAGCGCAGCCTCCGCCAGTTTTTCTAGGTCGTCACCATAAATGCGAATCGCCATCGCTGCCTTAATACCGCTTTGCAGCATCACGACACGACCTTCGATCGGTTGTAGCTGGGAAGCAGGTGTTACGCCGGGCAAAGTCGCGACTTGGTTGATCTGATTCCAAATGTCGTCAGCTTGGATTCCCTGCCGCCACTGGTTTCTAGGTTTTAGCATCACGTAGGTTTCGATCATCGCCGCGGAGCGGGATCGAGTGCTGATTCGATCCGCCCGATTTTCCCAAGCACATCTTGGACTTCGGGGATTTGCCCGATCAGCGCATCCTGGGTTTGCAGGACTTGCATTGCCTGGCTGAAACTGGCAGCCGGATAGAGCGTTGGCATGTAGAACCAACTCCCCTCGTCCAACGCAATCCAATCATCTGATTGCAAACCGGTAAACGTATGCTTCAAATCGACGTAGCCGGGCAAGGTGTTCGGTTCGACGCCCAGTTTTTCAACCACTTTTTCAAATGGCGCCAGTACAGTCGGCATTCCAATCCAAGCACCAAGACCAAGTAGAACGACGAGGCTAGGCAATGTCAGGAAGGAAAGTTTATGCCGCAAGAAGAATCCCAGCGTGGGGCTATAAACCGACACAATGATCCGACTGACAAAATTCTGTTCCACCGGGCGAATCCGTTCGCGCGCCAACATCCATCCAGCAACCAGGCCGACGGCAGATGAAAGCATCGTGACGGCCCAAAGCGATACACCAAAGTGTTCGCTGGCACGATGTCCCCACAGGAATACCGCGGTCGCACCCAACGTGACGCCTCCCAAAACGGAGGATGTTAACGCAGTGACCTTGCTAAGCTGGGCGCTACGGAGCAGCAACCGGCATAGTGCGGGCACGAGCGTCACCGCAACGATCAAGGCCGCTGTGATCGCGAACGTCTTGGTCATCGCCAGTGGCGCGAAGAGTTTGTAGTCGCGGCCGGTCAGAAAAAAGACGGGCAGGAAGCTAACGATGGTTGTGGTGACCGCTGTGACCACAGCCGGTGCTACTTCCCTGGTGGCGTCGTAGATCACTTCGGGTCGCGTCTTTGTCGGGGCGGGCGTCTCCTTGTTTATCAGCCCGTCTTTTATTGGCCCATTGTCTATTGGCCCATTGTCTATTGGCCCAGAATCCGCCTGCAATGGCTCGTTTTCCTGTTCCCACTGGGCAAGGTGTTGGTAAATGTTTTCGCTGACGATGATCGCCATGTCGACCATCGTGCCTATGGCGATTGCGATGCCCGCCAATGACATGATGTTCGCTCCCACGTCGAACAAATTCATGGCGATGAACGACAGCAGCACCGCGACAGGTAGTGAGACGGCAACAATGAAACTGCTGCGGATATGCAACAGGAACAGGATGATGACGATCGCAGTAATCCATATTTCATCACGGAGGGCTGTGGAAAGAGTGGCAACCGTTTCGTCGATCAGCCCGGTGCGATCATAGATCCCCTTGATCTTGACTCCGCCGAGTGCCGGTTCAATCTGTGTGATTCTGGCTTTGACCCGTTCGATAACCTCGCGCGGATTCTCGCCATGTCGCATCACCACGACGCCGCCAACCGCTTCGGATCCGTTGTAGTCCAATGCGCCGCGGCGAAAGTCGGGACCCAGCTGGACTGCGGCAATGTCCTTCACGCGGACCGGCACGCCGTCGCGCTGCAGGATGACCGCCTGTTCGATATCAGCGATCGCCTGTTTCGTATCGCCGTCGCTGCCTAAGAATCCTTTTCCCCGAACGATGAACTCCATCCCGCCAGATTCAACCGTCTTGGCGCCGACATCCAAATTACTGCTGCGAATCGCCGAGACGACTTGATCTAACGGCATTGAATGAAAACGAAGTTTGTCCGGATCAACTTCGATCTGATACTGGCGCACGTAGCCGCCAATCGAAGCGACCTCGCTGACGCCTTCGACGGACTGTAGGTCATATTTGACGACAAAGTCTTGCATGCTGCGCAGATCAGCCAAACTCATTCCGCCCTCGGGCGGAACCAAGACGTAGTAGAAAATTTGGCCAAGTCCGGTCGCGTCCGGTCCCAACTGCGGCGTGACGCCCTCTGGTAATTGCGATGCGACGGTACCAAGTTGTTCCGATACTCGGCTACGAGCCCAGTAGAAATCAACTTCGTCGCCAAACGTGACTTGAACAAAGCTGTAGCCGAACAGGCTTTTGCCGCGCACCGATGTAGCGTGAGGAACCGCCGAGAGCGAAACACTAAGCGGATAGGTGATCTGATCTTCGATGTCTTTCGGTGACCGACCAGGCCATGGTGTTAGCACGATGACCTGATTTTCGCCGATGTTCGGGATCGCATCGATCGGGACGCGTTTGTAGCTGAACCAACCGAACGCCGTTAACCCGATGGTCAGCAGCAACACCAGCCATGGCTCTTTCACGCAAAACTTGATGACTTGGCTAAGCATTGGGCATCACCCGCTGCGACCGTTCGCTCGGATCTTTCATCAGCTTTCTCCGGGCGTGCTCTCAACCCAAGGAACCGTTTCGCCGCAAGTCAACATTTCGCTACCCCAATAGGGATTGCGGAGTTCCCTGTCGAACTGCATCCAATCGCCGCCTCCACCAGGCACCATCGGGCAAAACATATGCTTTAGCCGGTTAGCGGTCGTGGGACCACGCACATGGGTTGCTGCCCGCAACAACGCGTGGCTCAGCGGACGAAATACCAAACGCATTTCCTCCATCGAACCGGACATACGGTCCAGCGATCGCAGCGCGGTTTGCAAATGAATTTGAGCCTGAACCGGAATCTCCGGATCAGCCACCAGTTGCCTCAGCAGATCTTGCAAAGTGTTCACGCTGGTGGTCGAAGGAATTCGATCGGAGGCTAATGCTTTTTGTATGACGGCATAGGCGACAAACGCTCGATCAAACTGCACGGCACTTTGGCCGCCCAACAGAATCGGCTTCACTTCGGGCAACGGTAGAGGCCCTTTCGGATAGGTGGGCGCCCCGCTGGGATCCATCAAGGATGGATTGCCAGCCAATTGCATCTGCGAGTCGATCAGGAAGTTGCCGTTGGTCGCGACGGTTTCGCCAGCGGAGATGCCTTCCAAAATTACGGCATCGTCGTCGTTCATCGGCCCCACAGTGACGCGACGTATATCAAACCGACCTGGACTGGATTCGACATACACCACGTTGTTTTCGCCCGTCATCAAGACAGCGCTACGGGGAACGGTCACAACCTGTTGTTCAGGCAGTGGTGCGGAGGCGAATCCTAATTGTGAAGTTGGAATCAGTTCCATCCCGCAAATGGGACAGCCGCCAGGTTGGTCTTTTATGATCTGCGGATGCATTGGACTGATGTACTTGCCCGCAAGCACGGGATCGTAGATTTTGTCAGTCCGAATCGCTTGCACATAAACTCGAGCGGTCGCGTAATCTCCTGGCCGAAGCTTGCCATTGGGGTTCAGCATTTCGACACGGATTTGAACCGAACGGGTCGCCGCATCGACTGTCGGGTTGATGAAGGCGACTCGTCCCGTAAAGAACTCTCCTGGAACTGACTGAACTTCGGCTTCAACCTGCTGGCCAAAGCGAATTCGGGCTGCGTCGTCGGGGTACAAATCGAGCATCAGCCAGACCGTTTCCAGATTGGCGATGCGATAAATGCTGTCACCAGTCTCAATGTAGTCGCCTTCGACAGCACGCTTTTCAATGACCGTTCCGTCGATCGGTGAACGGATGCGAATCCGGCTTTCCGCTTGGCCCCTTGTCAGCAGATCGGCAACTTGATCTTCGGTAAGACCCAGCTCAATTAAGTTTTGCTTTGCCAATTCCGCCAGATTTGACGATCCACCAAGCCGTTTTATCCCGCTACCCTGCAACGCCGTCAGATACTCGACTTGTGCCGAATAGAGATCTGGACTGTAAACCAAGGCTAGGTCATCGTCCTGCTTGACGGGAACACCGACATAGTTGGCGTAAAGCTTCTCGATTCTTCCATTGACGTAGGCAGAGATCGTGGCGAGTTCGCTTTCGTCATAGTCAATGGAGCCGATGGTCCGAATGGTTTGCAGCACCGGTCCCGACTTTGCTCTGGCAGTTTGGATTCCAATCAAACGGCGGGCAGCCGGCTCAATCGTTACCGACAATCCGGTACTGGGGCTCGTCGTTGCGGGTACCAGCTTCATACCGCAAATTGGGCAACTGCCAGGATTCTGCTGGCGAATCTGCGGATGCATGGGACAGGTGAAAACGGTTGCTTTGTCATGATTGGGTTCGACTTTTGATTCAGCCATGTTCTCGCTACCGGATCGAATCCATCCGGTTCGTTGAGCGACTCCGATCAACGCAATGCCACCGACAAACAGTGCAATTAGAGTCGCAGCGTGGATTGCGGGTTTTCGCTGTGCTCGCAGCCAGAGCCCGATCGATAGTTTCGGCGTATCGGTGTTACTCATTGGTCAACATCCGCGTTTACCAAGCTGAATTTTTCGATCCGCTCGGGTTCGGAAAGTGCAGCCCACTTTTCGGGACAGCCCTCGCAGCAAAAGCCGATCGTTTTACCGTTGTATTGAGCGATCAGGTCGGACTTGGGTTTGCCACCCATGATTGGACACTTCTCGTTGGCGAAATCGACCGCCGTGACCTTGGCCGAGGATTCCGTTGGTGAACTTTCCGCGGTCGATTCAGACGAACGGTTGCAGCCAACCAACAACGCAATCGAAAAGGAAATGGAAGTAGTGTAGAGATAGATGCGCATGATGACTCAGGCTTGGTGATGGAAGGAAACGATGCAGAAAACGACGAACCAACGCGCAGGAAGCTCGGCTCCGCGTCCGTCAATTCTTAAGAAGGCACGCCGTAAACAGAATCAAATCCCGTTCGTTCAGCGCGCAAAGGTGCGCTAAATTCGCCAGATACAGAGGTAACGCTGTGAGTAACGGCCCAGTCGTCCCGAATCACCTCGCCAACCCGGATGCAAGCGGAATGACTTGGGATCCGATTTAGCAAGCAGTTCGACGAGGTGCAAACTACCTTTGCGTAGCTTCGACAGATCAACGGTGCTTTCGCGCTGTTGGCGACGATCCATCGGAGGCGTCGAAATTCCGCAACGACAATCCGTCGCTATCGTGCCATCCGCGGTAGCTCCGTCGCCGGTCGCGTGCGGAACTTCGACCGCCCGCTGATCTGCTTCTGATTTGCAGCAGCAACACCGATCACCGGCTTGTTTGATCTCACAGCATCCACAGCCCTGGCAGTTGATCTGTTGATCGCTTTGCGAATTACAATTTCCTCGGGCAAAACCGATCCCGACCACCGGCTGAGACGTCATTGCGACGATCAGCGAAAGGGTGATGGCAATACGGATTGCTCGGAAGTTCATTGTCGTAATGACCGATAAAAGTATCAAATCTGGCGACACATCCCATTTTTGAATGCCAGAAACGGTTCAGGCTGGATGCTAGTTCAAAGACCATTATAGCGCAGACGCGAGGGAATTTACGAACCAAATATGACTGGGTTTCCATCATCCGATTGGCCAAAAGTGAACAAATTCACGCTTTGGCAGCGTTACACAGCCCGGTTGGTGTTGGCCAGTCCAATGATCTTGGGCTGTGCCAACGGCTGGGATCGGGGTTTCCAGACCGTCGCCACGTCGAACTGGGAGGCAGCTGTCAGCCAACCAGAGCAGATTCTCCCGCCGGCAAACTCGACCCAACCGGTGCAACAGGTTCACTTCAAGACCGATACCGATGAAGCGGGTCCAAAAGAAGCGGCGTCAGCTTCCTTCGATTCGTTCGTTCAACGAGTTCCTGACTCAGCGGCTGAACAATCCGATTTGCAATCGCTGGTTGCAACAGCAATTGATTCGCATCCCCGCATCCTTGCCGCCCGGCAACGAGTTGCAGCCTTGTCGAATCGGATTCCGCAAGTAACGGCACTGGAAGACCCCAGGTTTGGTAACGTGTTCTGGCCGATCCGTGATCAGGCGTTGCAAACCGCGGGTGGTCGTGTCGGACACCAGTTCTCGCTAGAGCAAAAGATTCCTTGGCCAACCAAGCTTGATACGCGGGGTGCTGTCGCACGCCGCGAAGTCCAGGTCGCGGTAGCGGAAGTCGCCGTCGCCGAGCGTGAAATCATTGAAGCCGTTCATCTGGCCTACTACGAACTTTGGCTGGCGGGCCAACTGATTCGTATTGTTGAAGAGAGCAAGGATGCGGTCAACGATTTGGTTACGGTTTCCGAAGCCCGCTATCGAACAGGCGGTAGTCAGCAAGATGTGCTGTGCGCCGAACTGGAGGGTGACAAACTAGCAGATCGATTGATCGGCTTGCAAAAACAAATGGAACAAGCTCGCGCAGATCTGGGAACTCTGGTGCGGCAACCCATTGAGTGGATGCCGGGGGCAATCGATCAGCTGGATGTTTCCTCAGTGGTACCTCAATTGGAGTTGCTTGTTGCCAGCGCAGAACAGTGCAACCCGAAACTAAGAGGCTTAGCCGCGGAAATCGCGCGCGACCGCGAAAAGTTCACGCTGGCTTGCTTACAGCAGTACCCCGATTTCCAGTTAGGTGTCGGATACTCGATTATCGATGACAATAGCGACGCACTCAGTCCGGTCGCCAATGGTCACGACAATATCAATTTCGCATTGGGAGTGACGTTACCGGTATGGCGCGAAAAGATTAGCGCCGCCAAACGTGAAGCCGCGTACCAGCGGGGCAGCACGATCAACCGTTTGGAGGCGGAACGTGACCGTCTGCGCGGCCAGTTGCGGCGCCAGGTCGCTGCCGTCTATGCAGCCAACGAGCAGTTGCGGCTGTTCCAAGAACGTTTGGTTCCCCGAACCGAGCAAACCTTCGAAATCGCGATCGCCGACTATCAAGGCAGCAAAGCAGACTTTACGGATTTGGTCGATATCTACCAAGAACTGCTCAGCTACCAAGTCCAAGTCGCCCGAACAAAGGCCTTGCTGGCGAGCACGCTGGCGCAGATCGAAAAGACGGTTGGCTGCGATCTTGATGCGGAGCTCTGAGTCTCAAATACCCGACCGGAACGGAACGTTGCCAGGTTTGCTCAGGACACCGTCACACGCCGCAAAGGGTTGCCTGACCTGCGCCGCCGGTGAGTCCGGAATCTGTGCCATCCTTGGCGGCACCGGTTGTTTGCCGGCGCGGGATGGTTGATCGGCTCTGTGTGGAACCGAAGATCCATAGCGACTTCGGCCCTTGTTAACGGGCGTCGACTTCTCAAAAAGGTCTATAACGACGCGTCGCCGTTTTCGATCGAGCTTTCGTCGATCATTGCCCGTCTCAGGGAATTGACCTCTAGAATCATGACCGTGGCCGGAACGTTGTTTGACTTCGCGATGCGCATCGCAGCAAGCCGTTACGGCTAAACTCAATGTGATTCACCATCATCTGTAGATAAAGGCAAAGGGGTTTTGAATGCTTCCATTCCGTGTCAACAATCAGGGCGCGTTACTTTCACTTCGATTGCGACACCGAATTACCGCAGCGTTACTGTTGATGGTTGCTGTTCTGCTGTTAAGCATTCTGTTTCCAAGGACGCTGCGCAGACCAAAGCGAGCGGCCCAACATAGTTTTGATCATGGCCGATGATCTCGGGTTCTCGGATCTTGGTTGCTATGGCTCAGAGATTGAAACGCCTAACTTGGACGCATTGGCAACGGGCGGGCTTCGATTCAACCAGTTTTACAACACGGCAAAGTGTCATTCATCCCGCATCTGTTTGCTCTCCGGCTTGTACATGTTTCAAGCCGGCAACACCAAGCTGGACAAGGCAGTGACGATCGCCGAGGTGCTGGGCAACTCCGGATATCACACGATGATGTCGGGCAAGTGGCATCTGGACGACGAGCCGACCGACCGCGGTTTTAGCCATTACTTTGGACATCTGTCCGGTGCGACAAATTTCTTTGTTGGCGATGAAACCTTTCGCTTGAATGGTAAGAAGTTCGTTGTGCCAGAGACCGGATTTTATACAACGGATGCAAACACCGATTACGCGATCGAGTTTCTGAGGGATGCGGAAAAGATCGACAAGCCATTTTTCTTGTATTTGGCTTACAACGCGCCACACTATCCGTTGCACGTCAAAGAAGCGGATTTTCGAAAGTACGAGGATCGTTACCATGAGGGTTGGGATCGGATTCGCGAGCAGCGATACAAGAAGCAGCAGCAGCTCGGACTGCTGCCGCCGGATGTGCAACTGTCGCCGCGACCCGAAGAAGTTGCCGCTTGGGATTCGCTCAGCAGCGAAGACCAAAAGTGGGAAGCGGAGCGGATGGCCGCGTTCGCCGGAATGGTTGATTGCCTGGACCGGAATATCGGTCGAGTCGTCAAGCATTTGACTGATCGCGAATTGATGGATAACACGATTATCATGTTTTGTAGCGACAACGGAGCTTGTCCGTTCGAGCGCACCAAGGGGCGCCAGTATCGACCTTGGGATCCAAAGTCTTACTGGACCTACGATGCCGGCTGGGCACATGTCGGAAATACTCCGTTTCGAAAGTACAAGCAGAATCAACATGAAGGTGGGATCACATCGCCGATGATCGTTTCCTGGTCTGGTTTGAAAACGGAACCCGGCAGCATCACCGATCAACCGGCGCACTTGATTGACTTCATGGCCACCTGTGTTGACCTAACCGGAGCTGAGTATCCAAAGCGATTCCAAGGGCGATCGATCGCGCCGCTGCAAGGGAAGTCTTTAGTTCCGATTTTCAATGGCCAGCGGCGTGACCCGCACGATTGGCTCTATTTTCAGTTCGCCACAAACCGCGGGATTCGCAAGGATGATTGGAAACTCGTTGCGCCTCGAAACGGCACTTGGGAACTATACGATTTGGCCAACGATCGCAGTGAGATCAACGACTTGGCCAAAGCCAACCCGGAAGTTGCGGCTGAATTGAGACAACTGTGGCATCACGTCGCCGAGCAGATCGAAGGTGCGCCGGAGAAGTTGCGGCGGCCGCTAACGGAGCAGTAGCCGAAGTCCGACTGCCCCTACTCGCCATCCGCTTTGTCAAACATCGTGGCGTTCCAGACCAGCGTTCCCATTTGTAGTCTGACCGACGGCGGGTTGATCTCAATCACGCGAACTCCGTCAATCGACTCACCAACGGTCAAAGACCGTGACTTTTCGCCGGAGCGCAACAAGACGTGTTGTTCGCCGACTTTGGCGAAGCCAAGGATTTCGACTGCCGCAATCGTCGTTCGCGAAGTATTTTCGTTATCGGGTACCTGCTCGCTGGTGGGAAACGTGAAGGGGTCTACACGATCAGGGAAAGACGGATCAAATCGTGCTTCCAGTGGTGCCTTTGCTTGCTGCGTCGAGGCCTCTTTCATGCTCGGCTGAGGTTGCGAGGATGACACCGCGCGGACAGCCGAATGAAATGATTCCAAAGTCTCAGAATCGACTCCGCATCCACTTTGAGAAACCAGCGCGACCACTAGTCCGCACGCAGTAAGCACTCTGGTTTTCATTGCGATGATTCCGCATGGTTGGGGAGGTGATGGTCGCTCCGATTGCAACGAAAAGATGTGATAAGGAAGCGATAGTCCAGTCTCCCTGTGAATCGACAAATTCTGTCTTTATCGCGAGTTGAAAATAGGTGGATTTCCTTGCTGACCGATTCGTCCGTCATATTTTGCGTGCGACTGTTAGAACCGTCATTCGCTTTTTGGTCAGGTCCAATTCGACCAAGGGGTCCTGGTGCAATCCATCCATGGTTTTGTTTTGGTGTGATGCGGGTTGGAATCCACCGGGCATGTTTGGTATCGGCTCCAGCAGACGAATCCGGCAAGCCGCGCAGGCGAATTGGGTTTGCAACATTGCTCAACCGCACTGGCGCGAATCGATGCGAAGCAACTATGCCATTGCGATGGCTCTAGAAGGGGTGATGAAACTGCAAACCAAGTCGTCCGACAAGATCGCCGGCAATCTTAGGCCGAGCAACTGAATTGCTCAATTTCTGTGAATTGCCGAACGGACAGTGCACGGACACGCCAATCATCAGTTAAAGAGATTGAACCGAACACGCTCAATGGGGCGTCCAAGGATGATGACGGAAGCAATACCGCCGTTCGAATACTTGCGAGCTTTGGCGCGACGAACCGCGTTGCCGTAAACATGCAAAGGACGGTTGGGCCGCTCTTCGATCGGCATAGACTGTAGCTTCGCGCGATAGGAGCCGCGCGCGATGACCACCGGCGACCAGTCATTGGCAACTGTCTCGCTTTGACCGCAGACTAAGAATACTATTGCAAAAGCCGCCAAAAGCCCTACTCTGGTTCGTTTTCTCATGGTGTTGAATTCGTGTTAGATTAATCGCGGTCAGGCCATTGAAATAGCTTAATTCGATTCGCTTAAATCGAGCGCTCGATTTTATGAATCGTATCGAGAAATTTCCAGTGGATCGGATCGTCGCAGCAGGCTTGGAACGATGGCCACAACGGAATAGCAGGAAACATTGCATGAACTCATCGCCATCGCGTCCTTCGGTCAGTAGACGCTCTAAAATTGGCGGCATTTCGGTCGTGTTGCTGGTCGGACTTTATTCCGTTCTGGTCCCGCATATCAACGATCGGTTTGATTTAGACCTGCCGGCAATCCAGACCGACTCCGAGGGGAACATTCGCTCAGTCGATGCTGACGGTTCTAGGCAACCGACAGCGACGATCGCCCGTGATTCGAAAACCAATAGCGACAAGCCGAAACAAAGTCCAGCAACTGCTTCAATCGACAGCAAGCGATCAACGGATGACGGGAACCAGGCAGGCGGCAGGATCACCAAAGCGCCAGGTCCGCTTGCCGACCGCATGCGTCGTTCTGCAGGCAAGGATCAGAAATCAACAAAGCCAACAAGCACAGCGAAACAGCCGAACGCAGCTCAGCCCTCGAATATAGCGCAATCATCGGAACAAGCTTCAGTCGATGAAGAACTCTATGGGATGCTCCGCGAAGTCTCGCGCGATCGTTACCTCTCACCAGCCGGGCTTCTTTACACACCCGGGAGTGCGGAAGGACATCGGCTGGAACATCTGCGTCGGCACACCAAAGATGATCCGGGAAGGCCCGGCAAGCATGGCGTCTTTGACGGCGATATGGAAGGCGCACTAAAGACGATCGACATGGCCTACGAGCGGGCCATGAAGGGTCAGAAAACAACCAAAAAGACTGACGAAGGGCGGACGATCTACACAGTCGATATGGGTGGTCGCGTCGGCTTCGTTGGCGGACGTGACGGCAACCGAAAACGAAAGCCGATGGCCCGACGCGTGCGATTGGTCCTGGACGGTAATCGCGTCATTACAGCTTATCCCCTCTAGATCGATCATCATTTTCGGAGCTTAACCAGCGTGAGTCCTCAACATTCAATTGGCTTTTGCCCAATCTGCGGCGGCGGATTGTGCGGAATTCGAATCTGCGGCATCGATCCATCATCGGCCGATGTTCGGTTTGAAAGACTGGCCAATGATGCATCGCACGGATTTGTCATTTGCGACGAGTGTGACGCAACTTGGTTGGCTCCCGACTTGGAAACCGCACACCAGTACCCAGACATCGAAGATCCACGCTGTCCAATTTGTAGTGAACCAATATGGGGCCAGGCCAGTCGTTGGGCCGACTGGCAAGACATCGAGTCCTTAGGCTGGGAATTCGCGGTCGATCGCAGATTGGATGCGACGCCCGATGAAGGGATTGCCTGATTCGTCGTGTTGAAGCGAATCGAATTACCGCCGGCGATCACGGATCGAAAAGTGCCTGCCGAAATTGCTGATCGCATCGCAATGGCGAGATTGCGGATTCAGGCGTTTCAAGATGTTTGGGACCGCACTCAGATCGAACAATTCGTCGCTGCCGACTATTTGCACGTCTATCAAACGCTTTGTTGGATCAAAGAGAAGGAGTTGCCAATTGGCGGGCGATTTTTGGAATGGGGAAGTGGTTTCGCAGTCGTCTGTGCAATCGCTGATCAGCTTGGCTTTGACACGATCGGCATCGAAGCCGAACTTGAATTGTTAACGGAAGGCCGGCAAACGGTTGCCCAATGGAACTCGGACGCTGAACTGATTCACGGCAACTTTTTGCCCCCTGGCGCGGACTCGCTCGCTGGCGATCCAACGCTTCCTAGTCTCGGTCATCCCGTTCCTTGTGGCTATGATCAGCTGGGTCTAGATCTGGATGATTTCGCGCTCGTCTATGCCTATCCATGGCCAGGCGAAGATGACTTTCACGAAACCGTGTTCGATCGATATGCAGCTCTTGGTGCCCTGTTGATGCTTTTTTGTGGGCCCAATGATATTCGGCTATGGAGAAAAACGAAGGGAACCCGCATAGAAACATGAACCATTCAACCGAATTGACTGACGAAGAACGCGCGATCTATCAATGGCAGATGTGGGTGCCCGACCTTGGCGAACATGGCCAGCGAAAGCTGAAAAATGCTTCGGTCATGGTTTCCCGCGTTGGCGGCGTCGGTAGCGTCGTCGCTTACGAATTGGCTGCGGCGGGCGTTGGCAAGCTGGTTTTAGCCCATGCCGGGAATGTTAAACCGAGCGATTTGAATCGACAGCTGTTGATGACTCACGATTGGATCGGCAAACCCAGAATCGAATCGATCCGGCGTAGGCTGCTGGATTTGAACCCTCGTCTAGAGCTGGTCACGGTTGCTGAAAACGTTAGTGAAGAGAATGCTGCCGATTTGGCTTCGCAGGCTGATGTGATCGTTGACTGTGCGCCGCTATTTCCGGAAAGGTTCGCGATGAACCGCCAGGCGGTTTTGCAAGGTAAACCTTTAGTTGAGTGCGCCATGTTCGAAATGGAAGCACAAATCATGACCGTCGTCCCAGAACAGAGCCCTTGCCTGCAATGTGTTTTTCCGGAGGAGCCTCCCAATTGGACGCGTGAGTTTCCGGTGCTGGGTGCAGTTTCAGGAACGGTCGCCTGCATGGGCGCGGTCGAAGCAGTCAAGTTGATCACCGGATTGGGGCAACCACTTGCGGGTCGCATGGTCCGAATGGATCTGCGCAACATGAATTTCCAAACCATGAGCCTGTCGCGCCGCGACACCTGTCCGGTCTGCGGATCGGGTTCGTGAAGACTTAAAGTTCCGCAGCCCTGCTCCGGCTGTGACAAGACTCCAAAACGCCCGTTGACTGAGCTCGGACCCCGTTTCCGTAGCCAATCGAATGACGAGACAGTGGCCAGCGCGAAGTGCCCCGCCTAGCGCGAAGTGCCCCTGACTCGCTACAATTTAACGGCTCAAAAAAGAGAGGCTGCTGTTCGTTCGAGCGGAGAGACCTTCGAAAGTTTGCTCACACCAGATCACCTGTGATGATGCTCATATCGCAACAGTCGCTTTTTTTCAGTTTAGAAATTTCAGTGGATTGGCAAAGCGATCTGCCACATTCCATCACTTGTATTTTTGATTTCGATTGAAAGTTCTTGATGTCTGCACGCTCCAAACATGCGTTTACCGATGATGCACTTGGCCACCATGATGGCATCGCCTTGGCTGGTCTGATCCGCGACGGCCAACTGACAGCTGCGGAAGTGACCGAAGCGGCGATCAATAGAGCTGAAATGATCGAACCGTCGATTAACGCAATCGTTATTGACGATTTTCTGCGGGCGCGGGATCGTGCTAACGGTGCTTTGTCGGGAGCTTTTGCCGGTGTACCTACCTTCATTAAGGACATGACCGATATCGAGGGTTTGCCCACGAGGTTCGGAACCGATGCCCTCTATCGATCGGCACCCGCCAAACGTACTCACCGGATAGCGCAACAGATGCTGGACATGGGATTGATCGCGATTGGCAAGAGCACGATGCCCGAGTTCGGATTCACGCCATCCACCGAGTTCCCAGCTTCGGAACCGACTCGGAATCCGTGGAATTTGGACCATTCCGCTGGTGGATCGTCTGGTGGATCAGCGGCGCTGGTTGCCGCTGGCGTTGTTCCAATCGCTAATGCAGCGGATGGTGGTGGATCGATTCGAATCCCAGCGGCCGTTTGTGGGTTGGTTGGTCTAAAGCCTAGCCGTGGAAGACTGCCAAAAGCCCAAGCTGCCGAACCATTTGTCGGATTGGTGACCGATGGAGTCGTGACACGCAGCGTTCGTGACACTGCACTTTTCATTGCCGAGGCTGAACGCCTCGATCCGAACAAAAAATTGGCGAAAGTTGGTCATGTCGAGCGGCCATTGAACCGGTCGATTCGGATCGGAATCTTTACGAATCCGCCGACCGCCGCCACACTCGATGACGTGGTCACACGAGAATTCGAAGCCGCTGTCGAGCTGCTGACTTCGCTTGGCCACGAAGTGGAACCGATGGAGCTGCCGATCACTGGGCAGTTTGCCGAGGACTTCATAACGTTCTGGTCCTTTCTGGCCTGGTTGGTATCCTCGACATCTCGTTTCAACATTGATTCGACTTTCGATAAATCGCGGCTGACGGACGTCATGCGAGGTTTAAGTAAGCAGAGTTTCCGGCGCATTCACAAATTGCCTGGGGCGATTGCCCGTCTGCGGCGATGTCACGTGGATTACTCAGCGATATTCAACGACATCGATGTGGTTGTTAGTCCGACCGTTGCCCAACTCACGCCACCCATCGGTCATTTGGGTATGGACCTGCCGTTTGATGTCTTGTTTCCCCGCGTCGAGCACTGGGCCTGCTTTACGCCTTACGCCAATGTGACGGGAGGACCGTCGATCAGTTTGCCGCTAGGTTTCGACGAGCCGAGCCATCTTCCTGTCGGCATTATGTTTGGCGCCGACATCGGGAACGAAAAATTGTTGTTGGAACTCGCCTTGCAGCTTGAACGAGCGGCACCTTGGCGACTTATATCAGACGCAGTGACCTCTCCGGCAATCTAGCCGTTTGGCGTCTGGGGATCTCGAGGGAACGACGATTTGGCCAGCGGGGTTTGCTTTGATCGATCCGTGGTCAATCACCCCGACTTTTGCTGTTCTCTATCGAAACGACGGCATGATTGGGCAGCAGACACAGTTGCTGCGATTCGTTCGGACGTGAATTCAAAACCAGTTCACCAGGCAATGAAGGAATCCAACTTCCCGTTGGTGTCGGTTTCGCCGCTAATCGAACGGCGACCATAGCTGATTGTTGTGAATTGGAGTATCGCAAACAGTAATAGCCGGATTCCAAATCGGTCTCGACGGTCAAATTTTGATCGGTCAACAAACCGCTTTCGCGCCAGTTTTTTCGCAACTTGATCAATGACTGGTACCAGCTCCGGGTATCAGGATCACCATCGGCGACCAGGCCAATCTTTGATTCTTCGAAGGTCAATTCGTCGGTCGGCAACAGTCCGGTACTCCAATCGTGTTGCGGATACTCGCTCCGCCGTCCGTCAACCACTGCTTTGCGCAGTTGTTCATCGGAAAAGTCAACGAAGAATCTAAATGCCTGATCGCAACAGAATTCTTCGCCCATGAACAGCATGGGAATCGCTGGCGAAAGAATCAGTAGTGTTGCCGCGGCGCGTTGCGCGTGGCGTGATGTCAATTGGTGGAATCGCTGACCAAGTGGGTGATTGCCGACGAAGTCGTGATTTTGGATTGAATAGATCAATCGACTGGTGTCCACCCTTGTGTTGGGGCGCCTGCGCTTGGGCGGTTGCTGGAACGTTGCATCGTAGACATAGCCAAAACGTAGGGTTTGCTCAAGATCGGAGCTCCCTTCATAGTTGCGATGACACAATCGATCGACAGGTCGGACGACAGCGAACAGTGAATGCAGAAAGTCGTCGCACCATTGGGCGTGAAATCCAATGCCGCCCTCGCTCCGTGGTGCAGACATGTTTGGATCGTAGACGTTCGATTCTGCGATCAACGCAGTTGGTCTACCGGTTTCCTTTGACCAGGCTTCGATTGCTGCGCTGATCTCGACGGCGACGTGGGGGTCACTGTCATCCTTCATGCAATGAATGGCGTCGACCCGAAGCGCATCAACATGAAATTCATCGAACCAGTAGACTGCATTCGCGATGAAAAATCGACGCAGCTGCTGACCATGCGTCGGGTCGTCAAAGTTTGGCGCATCACCCCAGGGTGTGGAGTGCTTCGATGAATAATAGGGTCCGAACGCAGCTAAGTAGTTTCCTTCGGGTCCCAAGTGGTTGTAAACGACATCCAAAATGACAGCCAAGCCCTTGGCGTGTGCAGCATCGACAAGCCGCCGCAAGTCATCGGGCGTCCCAAAATTGCGGTTGGGAGCGAACAGATAGACGCCGTCGTAACCCCAGTTCCATCTTCCAGGTGCGTCAGCGACCGGCATCAATTCAATTGCCGTCACGCCCAGATCAATAAGTTCATCCAGTCAACCGATAGCGGCATCAAACGATCCAGCCGCTGTAAAGGAACCGATGTGAAGCTCGTAGATGATCAAATCTGGAGTTGAGATACCGGTCCAAAATTGGTCCTGCCAATCGAATTGATTGGCCATGACTTGACTGGGCCCGTGAACCCCATCGGGTTGGAATCGCGAAGCAGGATCCGGCCGATCCGTGCCCGCGGGGAGTCGGTAAAAGTAGCGGTCAGATACTCCGACACCATCAACAACGGCCACATGATACCCACCCGAAGTTGGCACCATTGGCACGACGCGATCTTGATCTGGTAACCAGACCGAGATGTTTCGATGGGTTGGCGACCAAACACAAAACCGGGTCGCGCCGCTGGCAAGCGGGACGGCACCCAGAAAATGATGGAGTTCGGTAATCGAAACCGATTCCGGATCGGGCATGGCGTGATACACTTCGCAAGTCAGAATGAATCGGTCCGCACGAATCGATCCTCGAATTCAGCAGGTAGGTTGACTCATGAAGTATTCCTCAGCAAGTCATCGGATTGTGATTGTGAGTTTATTGTCGGCAATCGCTTTCGGTTCACGAGCGGCCGAGGGTGCCGATCGAGTACGGATCGCCACCTACAATGCATCTCTGTACGGTAAGGTTTCCGGACAGATCCGCGAACGGTTGAAGGATGGCAAAGATTCGCAGGCCGAAAAAATTGCCGCCATCGTCCAAACGGTTCGACCCGACATCCTGCTTGTCAACGAGATCGACTACGATTCCGGCGGAGTCACAGCAAAGTTGCTCGCGGAAAAATTTCTTGCGGTTCCGCAGGGTGATCGTGAGGCGATGGACTATCCGTTTGTCTATGCGGCCCCCAGCAACACGGGGATCGATAGCGAACTGGATCTAAACAACAATCGCAGGCAAGGAGAACCGAACGACGCTTGGGGATATGGCGTGTACCCGGGCCAATATTCAATGGCGGTCTACAGTCGATATCCGATTGATGAGCGAGCGATTCGGACCTTCCAGGAATTTTTGTGGAGCGATTTGCCCGAAGCTCTGCGGCCAGTCGATCCCGACTCAGGTGATTTCTATTACGACGAAGCAACTTGGAAGTCGCTGCGATTGTCCAGCAAGAACCATATTGATGTACCGGTCGTCGTCGGCAAGCAAACCATTCATGTGTTGGCGAGTCATCCAACACCCCCAGTATTTGATGGCCCAGAGGACCGCAACGGATGCCGCAACCATGACGAGATTCGATTTTGGGTCGACTTCCTGGCGAGCGGAGCGGCGTCTCAGCATTTGATTGACGATCAAGGCCGGCGTGGTGGCGTCGATGCAGAAGCGTCCGTTGTCATCATGGGAGATTTGAACTCCGATCCTGCCGATGGAGACGGCCGTCAGGGAGCGATCAAGTCCTTGTTGAACCACAGTCGGCTACAAGACCCAGCCCCAACAAGCGCAGGTGGTCTCGAGCGCAAACCGGACGGAAAGGGCAACCCCGATCAAGACACGGCTCGCTTTCGACATGGAAATATGCGAATCGACTACGTGTTGCCCAGTCGTGATTTGAAAGTCGTGAACCAAGGAGTGTTCTGGCCCAGAAAGAGCAGTGACAATTTTGGACTGATTTCGGCTAGCGATCATCGTTTGGTCTGGATCGAGGTCGAATTGCCCTGATGTCGTGTCGTGTTCTTTTCATGATTTCGTCGATGCATCGAGGGGGAAGCGAGCAGCAAACATTGTTGTTGCTGCGACATCTCGATCGATCAAGGTTTCAACCTCACCTGTTCTTGCTGGATCGAGATGGGGAGTGGATGTCAAAGCTCCCCGACGATGTGACCGTTCATTCGTATCATCAAGAGGCGACAAGTAGCGGAATCTATTTCCCAGGTCGGGTATTGCGCGATCAGACTCATCAATTGAAACATCTGTTGAGTGAGCAATCGATCGATGTTGTCTATGACCGAACTTTTCAGATGACCATGATCGCCGGTCCGGCATGTCATGCATTGTCGATTCCCCGAGTGTCAACCATTGTCAGTCCGCCAGCCCAGGCGGTTCCGCAGGTCGCGTCGCGATTCGTCACTCTCAAGCGCCGAAGACTCGCTCATGCATACTCTCAGTCACGGCACGTCGTCGCAGTGAGCCAGGCTGCCGCTGATTCAGCGAAATCGTATTATGGATTGGCCGACGAGCAATTAACCGTCGTTCATAATGGCGTCGATATCGAAGGCCTGGCGGTTTCCGCTGCCCAAACAGCCGTCACGAAAAGCGACTCGTTGATGCTAGTTTGCGTCGGCCGGATGACCGAAGAGAAAGGACAGGGAGATCTTCTTGAAGCGCTCGCGATGCTTCCTCCCGGTGCACCGCCGATCCGACTATTGTTGATCGGCGACGGCCCGCTACGCAGCGAATTGCAAATGATGGCGACGGAGTCCTGGAGTCGCCATCAGGTAGAATTTGTCGGAGCCGTTTCAAATTCAGCGCCTTACATCGCATCCGCAGACGGACTGGTTTTGCCATCGCGGTTCGAGGGACTGCCGAATGTTGTGCTCGAAGCAATGGCATTGGGAACGCCAGTGATTGCGACCCGCGCGGGTGGAACGATGGAGCTGGAAAGAGATCAGCCGACCATCTTGTGGTGCGACGCCATGGATCCGAGATCACTGGCTGGCGCGATACACAATTTTTCGATTGATCGTGAGTCTGCCAATAAGCGAGCTGTCAATGCGAGTGAACTCGTCGGGCGCCATCACGAGATCACGGCGGTCACGCGCAAAGTTGAGCAATTATTGCTAGACGAATCCGTTTGATAGCCCGTCCGCGTCGGCGTCACAGCAACGCGAACGCAGCTACGTTTGGTCGCGATCTTTTCTTAGGTACCCGTAGAAATTGTCGTAGTACAGATCATAAACATCGCCAAATCTCGCCGCATTGTACGACAAGAACAGGGTTCGCCGCTTTTGATCGCTGCGATTGGGACCGCTGCAGTGCGGAGCCAACGAAGAGAAAAGTATCAGGTCGCCCGGCTGCACGGAAACCAACTCCGATTGCACATCGCCAAGCATTTCTTTGGGGACTAGTCCGGCGTTCGGATTGAAAATGTCGCTAGGTGTTTCCGACGGACGCAAGTGGTGGTGATGCAAGCCTGGATAGAGTTCCAAACCTCCGTTCCGTTCGTTGCCCTGATCGATCGCAACCAAAGCTGTCATCAGCAGTTCGGGCGGAACGGGCAACTCTTGCCAATTGGAATAGTCTTGATGAACTTTGTAGCCGAATGCTCCCGGCGGCTTCATGATCGCTTTGTCCTTAAAAAGCAATGCTGGCTCACCGATCGCGGCTGCCACCACATCCATGATTCTGGTGTCTTGGGTCAGTTCTTTAAGCGGTTCCGACAGATCGATCACTGGGTCGAGTCGGTCAAGGACCGTGCCCGAGTTCAGTGATTGGCGTGAGGCCGATCGCAGACTGTCTTCGCGAAGTATTTCGGGATCCTCGAACAGGCGGTCGTACTCTATCCGCACACCATCTATTTCTTGTTGCGAAAAGACTGCCGGGAGTTTAACGAACCCTCGCGCTCTGTATTCAGAAACCCATGGATAAACGACAGGATCAGATGTGGATTGATTCATGATACTTGCAAGTTCAAAATCTTGGACCATTCGTACTGCTCAGTTACGGCGAACAGACCGGCGCGTTGATACAGACAGCTACCTTTGCCGCCTTTGACACCAAATACGCCGAGACGACAATCGTGATCGGCTTCCGCCATCCGCCACAAATGATGGACGGTTGCCAATGCGATACCTTGGCGTCGAAGTTTTGGTGCAACCACGATGTTCTTCAGTCTTAGCAGCCCATCGCTGACGATCGTTCCAACAGTCGCCACGACCTCGTCGTGGCGGCAGACCAGGTAGCTTTGCATCTTGCCAGTCGCACATTTCCGCCGCTCCATTTCGACCCACAGGTCAGCCTGGTTGGTGTAGCCGTCCGGACCTTCCATTGCCTGTTCGTGCAGCTTGTACTTGAGGCCCCAGTCGTCCTCGGAACGGACTTCGCGGAGTTGAATCTCTGACGGCGGTGTTGGGTGCCCTTGCGGAGCCAGGAAGCCGATTTCGCAGCGTGTCTCGTAGTCACCGTGACGAAACAGCCTCTCGAATTCGGGAGTGCAATCATCCAAGTAGATTCGGATGCGTGGGATCAAACGCGACTGTAAAGCTAATTCGACCTCCTCCAGCCAACTGGCCAAAGGCAGCGGCCCGTGGTCGGAAACGATTCGATGAACGACGCAACTAGCAGCCAAGTCATTGAGTCCTGGCATCCAACAGAGTTGGCCAATCGGCAGTTGCTTGGTTCGCGCCGCCAGTTCAAAGTAGCGGCGATCACTTTCGACGATCGCAAGCGCAAGTTGCTGATCCACATAGGAGGCAGCGGAGATTCGAATCACGATGCAGCCTCCAAAAGTTCGGCCAAGAAATCTGCCGCTACACCATGAATGCGCTGCGTTCGCTTGTGCAATCCCCTTCTTCGACTCAGGACTCCAATCGGCCAGCGGTGCAACGAAAAATGTGGGTTCGCTTCCCACAATTCAACGCGTCCATCAGCATGGACTGAATAGTCGATCGCACAGAATCCGAGGTCCAAAGCCCTTGCCGCAGCCAACAGCGTTTCGCGGTCGTTGCAATCGGCATAGTGATAGTCGATGTCACACTGAATGTGACTTTGACATCGCCAGCCATCAATCGCTCGGCGCACCGGGTTCATGCTTCGAAAGTATCCGAAACTAGAACTGACGCAGCCAACAACGGGAGATGTAGAAAAGAAAACATGGTTGTGACATACGTGGTCGCCAAAGACCATTGCCCGCTTCTTGTGGAAATGTGTTGCATAAGGCGAAACTGGATCGATCAGCTGGTAGCCGGCCCGCGTATCGACAACAGGCGAAACGGATCCCGGAATCGCAACCAGTTCGCTTGCGGTGTTTCTGAGCAAATCCAAATTGTCGATGACGATCGTACGAGCCTGTGCGTGAAGCGTGTCTGACTTCAAAATCAATGGCCCCGCGATCTGAGCGGCGATTCCATGAAGTTCGTCGATCGAGTTGAAACGGTGAGAGGGTGGCGTTGATAGTCCGCTGGCCCGCCATAGTCGAGCCTGGGTTGACTTGATCGAATTGGAAAGTGATTCGGGAGAGTTGATGATTTTGATTCCCAACTCACGTGCTCGTTCAGCAACTTTGGTGCTGTCGTCAAAGCAACGGGGATAAGCTTCTCTCAACGGATCCTGGAGCAAGAACAAAACCGCGGTAACACGATCAAGACTTGGCAACGGACGACCCGTTTCCCAAAAGCTCAATCGAGAATGCACCTCAGGCCACCGCCGCGCAATGTCGTCGAACATCGGCTGGCAATAGTCCGGTCGAATCGATCGAAAGCGAATAGTCGGACCGCGACCAGCGCCGTGACGTACGACCAGAATTTGAGAATCAACGGCGGTGAGATCACGCGGGGAGCCCGCATTCGATCGGGCTGGGGAACAAGTCGGCATGAAGGCTGGATCTGGGGAGTAGTAGCTATCAGCGACTCTACTCTATCTACCCGCAATCGTGAGACAAACCATTCAGAACGAAAGTTCTCGAATTGGCAGGCAATTGGCTATTTTGCAGCCAAACTCGCCACCATAGGGGCGATATCCGACTCGTAGGTGAATCCGGCGGTGTCACCAGCATCGACAAACGTTTTGGCGACCTTTCCGTCGGCCCCGTAAACCAGTACCGCTGGCAAAGACGAGATTTTCATCGTCGTGAAGACGTCGTCGCTGGGGGTCTTGCTGATGTAGGTTGGAAAACCATCCGCTCGCACGCTGGACAAGAAAGCGCTGACACGATCGGCGTAACGCTCCGGAGGCCGAGATTTTCGTCCGTCGTAATCCAAGTTGACCGCAATGCACTGGACAGCAGACCCCAGTTCGTTGTGAAGCGCGACGAGTCCGGGGAACTCCTTGAGGCACGGTTCACAGGAGAGTGACCAGAGATCAACGACCGTGATTTTGCCGGCCGCCTGGGCGCGGGCTTGGATTTCATCCCAACTGGCATACAAGATCTCTGGTTTGGTAGTCGCGGCACCATCGGTCTTGTTCGGTTGATTCAGCTCATCATCCTTTGGCATTTCGATGCCTTCGCTCTGACCAGCACCATCGTCGGAACTGGGTGGTGGGATATCTCCGGCCGGCAGCTCGATTCCGCCCTTCAGCTCCGTCGTACTCGCGCTTGGGCCCGAACTCAATGCTTCCTCATTGATCGGCGTCGGCGGATCGACGACGGATGATTCGGGCGGTTCGCTGCGACCGCAGCCCGCCAACAACGCCGCGCAAAATGCCCAGCCACAGGCAATTCGAATGATCTGAGTCCAAGACGTCGAGGGTTTGGATTGGTGCGAATTCATCGTATGTTCCTGAAAAGGTGAATCGCTCTGATCGAGCCGCCGCGAATCGACTAAATTGTATAGTGAGTCAATTGTACAGCTTTATGAAAACACAGACACTCCACGAACCAGCAGGATTATTGCGATTGTGGATGGGGACATGTCAACGACTGAGCTAGTTGTCGCATCCAAAGCGGGCGATAACGAAGCGTTAGGACGACTGTTGGAACAGTATCGTGGATACCTGCTGATGCTGGCGCATCGATACTTGTCAGAGCACTGCGCCGCCGGATTGACCCTGCCGATGTTGTGCAAATTACTTTCCTGGAAGCGAAACGAGACTTGATGGCATTTCGCGGCGAATCGCCTGCTGAATTTGCCGGCTGGTTGCGGGGGATGCTAAAGAACAATGTTGCCACGGCTGTAACGCGGCATGTCACAACCCAGAAACGATCGCTCAAACGTGAAGTCCATGGAAACACGGCACCGGTGGGAAAGGATTCAGCCGCCGGTGGCTGGATTCAGCAGTTGCCCGGCAGCACCACCAGCCCCAGCGGCGTGGCAATCCGCGCCGAAGCAGTGGTTGCTTTACTGGAAGCCCTGCATCAATTGCCCGAGACGCAGGCAGAAGCAATCCGGTTGCGATACATGGAGGGACTCCCGCTAGCCGAGATTGTCGACCGGACTGGCAAGAGCGATACCGCCGTTGCTGGACTGCTGAAACGGGGTTTGCAAAAACTGCGAACGATCATGGATACCGCCGATTGTCCCTGGATGTAGCTGCGCCGATTTTGGTTCGATTCCAGTGCGCCCGCAAGTGACCGCGGTGGAGCCTGTATAATTGCCGCCTGTCGCCTGCGTTCATTCAATCATCGTTCGATCCATCATGGCCGACCAAAAACCACCAGCAAACGATCCCGTCGACGAAGCTTTCGCGGCGTATCTACGGTCGTGCGATGCTGGGGAAGTAGCCAGTCGCCAAGATTTTCTGGCTCAGTTTCCTGATATTGCAGGGGAACTGTCGGAACTGATGAAGGCCGCCGATGCGATTGGCCAGATCACATCAGGTTCGTCCGCAAGTTTGGATGCTCCGGCGGAGACATTAGCTGGCGGCGGCGTCGCAACCGACCCCGGCGCCGACACGATCTTTGGCCATGGAGATCCAGGTCAAGATCCGAATGCGGACCCCGCAGTCACCTTGCCGATGGCCAATCGGCCCAAGGGTGATTCGGGACCAACGCTACCCTATGACCTGGGTGACTACTTGTTGCTGGAAGTGTTGGGGCGCGGCGGAATGGGTGTTGTCTATCTGGCGAAGCAGTGCGAACTTGACAGACTCGTTGCCGTCAAGATGATTCGTAGCGGAATCCTAGCCGACGACGCGGAAGTACGTCGCTTCTATACCGAAGCTCAAGCCGCCGCTAGGCTTCATCACCGAGGGATCGTATCGGTGCATCAGTTTGGTCGTCGAGCGGGACATCACTTTTTTTCGATGGAGTACGTTCGCGGCACCGATCTGCAGCGAAAGATCAACGCAGAAGTTCTCGATCCGGACAAAGCCGCCAGATATGTTCGAGATGTTGCGGTTGCGATCCACCATGCGCACGAAAGAGGGGTGCTGCATCGCGATCTGAAGCCGGCCAATGTAATGATCGACGAGCGCGATCAAGTGCTCGTCACGGACTTTGGACTGGCGAAACACATGGACGGTGATAGCAGTGTGACCGGTAGTGGTGCGGCTGTCGGTACGCCGCACTACATGGCACCCGAACAGGCCGGCGGATACAGTGACCGGGCCAGTCATGAAAGTGACGTCTATTCATTGGGCGCAATCCTATTTGCGTGCCTAACTGGGCGACCGCCGATTGTCGCTAGTACGGTCATGCAGACACTGGTCGATGTGGTCCATAATCCGGCACCGTTGGTTCGCACGCTGCGCCCCGATGCCTCGATTGATTTGGAAACGATCGTCGCCAAGTGTTTGGAGAAAAATCCGGCAAAACGATACGCAACGGCAGAGAAACTTGCGCAAGAACTGGACGCTTACTTAGAGCGACGACCGATCAGGGCGCGACCGCGGAATCGGGCAATCAAACTGTGGCACTGGCTGGAACGAGTGCCATTGGTCGGCGCACTGACCGGCAGACGCGTCTTGGACACATCTGTCACCCATCGTCGCTTTCAGGCCGGAATGTTGCTGATGCTGCTGATCATGCCGATTCTTTTCGTCGGATTGTTCACCGCCTGGCAACATCAAAAACAGGCAATGCCCGGCGTGGTTAGAATCGCCGGCGGTATTGATGGAGGCGTCTACAACGATGTTTCGACCGAGATCGCTCGCCGACTTGAAAACGAATTTGATATCACGACACACACGGAACCGACATCCGGCTCACTGGACAATGGAAATCGATTGCTGGAAGGACTAGTTGACATTGCGCCGATGCAGGAGACTGCCATCAGTGGAGAGCGACTGAGCATGGTCGCACCGTTGTTCCATGAAGTGCTATACGTCTTGGCACGACCCGACTCGGGAATTCATTCCATGAAAGACTTAGCGGGGAAACGAGTTGCAGTGGGACCGGTAGGAAGCGGATCGCTGGCTACTGCCGAACTGATTCTCGAGTCATTCAATTTGTCTGACGATTTGGTCACGCGAGTCGTGGGACAATGGGCGATGTTGGAATCAGCAGATGCGCCCGAAGCGGCGATGATTTGTATTGGTCGTGGTAGTCCGATTGTTCGGAGGCTGCTGTTACAGCAGCAATGGCGATTGATCCCAATACACACAGGCCGCGGAATTAAGATTGGGCAAGAACATCATGCGCTACGACCGATGTCCATCGACTCGGACGAGTTTCCTGATGCCAACCTGCCACCGGATGGAGTTCCAACCGTGGGAACGACCGCATTTTTGGCAGCAGACACCGACGCGCCGGGTGAACTCATCCTGGCAGTTTTGAACGCACTGTACGACGAACCCGAATTATGCGCCGGCCTGATTCCGCGAGCTCAGGCGGCCGAGTGGCAAGGGGTAGGTTTTCACCCAGTCGCGTGGCGATTTTTTAAACAGTCGCCGTAGCACGCGGCCACCCTGAAACACCCGCCGATGGAAAGTCACCAGAGCGATTACAGTGCCGAATCTAACGGGATCGTTCGGAAGTGGCCGACAATCACAAAATCGCCAGCGGATTGCGTTTCGCCTCTAACGTTCCGCGCGTAACACCAACTCGGTTGCTGGCTTTCAGTTCTTGCCAGACTTCGCCGGCCGTTAGCTTGCCCGAAAGCAACTTTTGATATGCCAAAATGGCCTGTGCCGTTTGCGCAGAATCTTCTTCCAGCAATTCTAGCCGGAACCAACTTGCTTGCAGTTCCAACAGCCTGCCGACGGATTCGGCACCGCTTTGCGGCACGGCGTTGTACAACGTGTTGCGGCAGGCGACGTCGGCTTGAAGGGTATGCTGGGCGCCGACGCGATCGCGCAGTTGTACCACATGGTGGTCACAGGGTCGGCCACAATTCGTCTTGTTTGTGCCAGGCGACAACACGCTACAAAAAACGCAGTGCTCCATATGAAACATTGGCATGTGTTGATGAATCACAACTTCCATCCAACTTGCCGGCACCGCCGCAAACAGTTCCACCAATTGATCTCGATTCAGATCGTAAGATGCGGTGATACGTTGGGCACCCAGGGAACGAAGCCATTCCGCCGAGCGATGGTTTGAAACGTTCAGCGAAAAATCAGCAATCGTGGGAATCGATTCTCGACGTCCGTGATCGATCGCGGCTAGGTTACGCGCCAGCAGCCAATCGGGCCGATGCCGACCCAGGACTCGAAGCAATCCCATCTCACCCGGCTTTTGAATCCGCACTGAGGCAAGCCCAATGGACACGCTATGTTCATGCGCGATCCGTACCGCGTCGCCATACTGTCGAATGTCATGAAAGTCTGCGTAAACCAGATCGACTTGATTTTGACAGGCAATTTGTAGTTGTTCGATCGTTCGACAGAGTACGGCTAAATTTGGTTGGTCCGACGATTCGATTGTCTTTTGGAAGCTGACTTCGCCAGTGGGTGGTCCGTCGGCCACAGACGTTGTACATCGTCCCATACTCTGGCGAGAGTCACTATGTTCAATCGGCTGTAAAAGTAACCGTCCTTGCTCTCGATCTACTGGGCGATGGACGGGGAATTCCAGCTTCGCGAGCAGTCGTGCGACCAGCTCTCGGCGCAGTCTGTTCAACATTCCCATCGGCACCATTGGCTGGTCATCGATTTGAGCTTGTAGGTTACCCAATTCAAACGGCGTCCCACCAAGACGCCCAAGCTTCTCCCGTAGCATCGATTCGTCGATGGGTCGGTTGCGCGCTTTGCTAAGCGATTGGTCACCGACGATCTGCTCGCAGGCTCCATTTTCGAGCGTACCCGTCAGACAAAGGGGTTGACCAACACGGGCCAGCACGGTGATGTTCAAGCGTTGACGGCGGACCGGATCCAGATGCGAGAAAGAACGTCGCAGTTGACGATTCAAATTTGGATCGTCGTTCTTGAATACGGTGGTTCCCGGCGAAACGTCTGCCCAATCGATCTCACCTCGACCAAATCCAATCCAACCGATAGCGCCGGCGGACAACTGGGACAGTTTGAGCCCATCACCATCGTGTAGCGAATAGATTCGTCCACCTTGCTGTCCGATCGCCAAGCCGTCTCCCAGTGCAACTGCTGCCGCGACACAAATCCTGATCCGTCCTGTATCGACGTCAATTATGTCGCCCAATTCAATTCCCCGCTTGGCTGATTGCAGACCCGGAACCAACTGCTTGTGATCATTTCCTTCCAGCCAGCCCGGGGAAAACCCGCGGGAAAAGGAGAGTTCCATTTCGCGTCGCGATTGTTCGCTAACCGAAACAGTGCCTTCGCGGATCGCCTGATCGATCGCCTGCCGATAGTGATGCGTGATGTTCGCGACGTATTCGGGTGTTTTCAAACGACCCTCGATTTTTAGCGAGGCGACTCCGGCGTTGATCAAGTCGGGAATTGCAGCATAGCCCGCTAAGTCTTGTGGGCTTAACAGGTACTGCACATCACCAAGATCGCGATCTTGGCCGTCGCACACCAGTTCGTACGGCAGTCGACAGGCCTGAGCGCATTGCCCGCGATTGGCGCTGCGGCCCCCCAAAGACTCACTCGTTAGGCATTGACCCGAATAGGCAACACACAGCGCACCGTGGATAAAGACTTCCAGCGGTAACTCCGTCGCGTTTGCAATTTTGTGGATCTCGTTGACAGACAGTTCACGGGGCAGCACGACGCGAGATAGTCCAAGTTCGGCGGCAACCGCAATCGTTTCGGCACTGGTCAGGCTCATTTGAGTTGACGCATGAACTTCTAGATCGCTACAGATTGCTCGAACGATTTGGGCGACGCCAAAGTCTTGTACCAACACCGCGTCGATGCCCGCTTCGGCGATCTGGGCGACGACATCGACCAGTCGTTCCATTTCTGACGGAAAAACGAGTGTGTTCAACGTCACGTATCCGCGCACGCCACGGTGACGCAAAAATTTGGTCAGGTCTGGTAGGTCGGCCAGGGCAAAATTCTTCGCGCGGTAGCGAGCGTTGAAACCACAGTCCAGACCGAAGTAGATCGCATCAGCTCCGTTTTCGACCGCCGCGCGAACGCAGTCCCAGTCACCCGCGGGGGAAAGAAGTTCGACAAATGCTCTTTGGCTGGGTTCGCACGGTACAGACATAACCAGTCAGTATGACATGGCAAATACGCGGCACAATGCACCACAGCAAGTCCAGGAACTTTGCCTATCCCTCCCGTTTTCCGATCGTTCGGTCCGAGGTTTGGGTCAGTCGATCGACTTGGCTGCTGAGTCGGTGATTTTGGCAGGCAAAATATCGTTACCCTCCAGGCTGACTCGATAGACTTCGTCGGCTAGATAGGTATTGGAACAAACGTAGTACAGATCAACTAACTCACGCTGTCTCTGACGACCAAAGATTGATCGGATCACAAATTTTCAAGTAGATCAATCGGCCGTTGAAGAGGACCGAATCGCTTGGGAAGCTGCTTGTTGTATTGGGCTAGAAAGCGCGTCAGATCAAGTTGGTGATCAGGGTCGGTAGGACAAAATACCGATCTCGAAGCTGGTTGCGTCTTCTTTCTACCAAATGCGCCTCTGGGGAGCCCGCGTTGTTCAACCATCCTCCGCGGAATTGGACGGTCGTAGGGCTGTTCAACAGAAGCCCCGATGCAATCGCCATTCAACCAGTCCAAGGCATGACGGATCTCGATCCAAGGATCGGGGCCAGCTGTTCACCCGAGTCTTACGATTGAGATAGCACCCTGCCTCGATCGATGGTCAATGTGGGTCGGAGTCCCATCGGTTCCGCCAAGGAGCACTCGATAGAAGTCGCTCTGAGAACGGTATGCCTGACAATCTAGTTCGTAGCGGTGCGAAATGGCTTCGCGTTGCTAGCCCCAGCCCGCTGCCAGACAGCTGCGATAGGCTACAAAGGCGCACCCATAGGCTAGCAGCGACATGTAGCCGAATTGGAAGAACGCCCATTTCCAACTTCCCGTTTCTCTGCGTGTGACCGCTTGCGTGGGCAAGCACTGCATCGCCAACACGTAGAACACGAGCAGGCTGACACACATCGCCTTCGTAAAGACGGGTGATCCATCAGCATGGGTTTGCCGGCGCATCGTTGCGGTTAGACCCGCGCCATCTTCTGCGCCCTCTTCTCCCAATCCGTAGACAATTGACAGTGTTGAAACCAAAACTTCGCGGGCCGCAAAGGATGATACGACCGCAACATTGATCTTCCAATCGAAACCGAGTGGAGCGAAGATTGGCTCCATCGCCTTGCCGACGCGACCCGCAATGGAATATTCCAGGGCCTGTTGAGCATCCACCTGTTGGCTTGAAACTCCGGCGGCGACTCGGTTTTCAGGCAACTTGGGGTAGGTAGCCATCGCCCATAGGATCACCGCAATCAATAGGATTACGCTACCCGCCTTACGAACGAACACCGATGCGCGGTCGATCGTCGTCAACAAGGCATTCTGGAGACTGGGCATTCGGTAGGGCGGCATCTCGATCACCAGAGGCATCGCTTCGCCACTCAGCACTGTCTTTTTTAAACACCACGCCGTGAACAACGCGGCAAACAGACCGAGCGAGTAAGCGGCAGCGAACATGAGTCCTGCGTAAAACGGTTGATCGCCAAAGAGCAGTGCTGCAATCATGGCGTATACCGGTAGGCGGGCCGAGCATGTCAACAGTGGCAAAACCAATATCGTGACCAGGCGATCGCGCCAATTTTCAATCGTGCGAGCCGCCATAATGCCTGGGATCGCACAGGCGTGGGCCGACAACATCGGCACAAATGCTTTGCCAGGCAGGCCGACAAATCGCATGATCCGCTCCATCACAAAAGCCGCTCGGGCCATATAGCCGGAATCCTCCAGCAAGGTGATGAAGAAAAATAGCATGCAGATCTGAGGCAGGAACACGAGGACACCGGCGATGCCGCCAATCACGCCGTTGACCAACAGGCTTTGGAAATCCTCAAGTGGCAATAGGGCGATCACAGTCGATATAACGGCCGCCAACAAGCCCGAACGTATCCCCCACGAAACGCGGGCCAGTCGATAGCCCATCGCGCAAGTCGCCAAGCAGATCGCACCAATCGCGGGAATCCAAATGGCGCCGGCAATCGGTTCACTGGGGAGCAACCGCTCTACCGTGGCTCCCAACCAACCGAAGCCACTATCGATAAATCCCATCGGAATGTCGGCTAGTGCAAAGATGCAAAAGAAGACGCCCAGCATCACCGCCGCCAACAAAGCCGTTCCGATCCAAGGTGCGGTCAGGATACCGTCGATACGCTGTGTCACCCGCGACGGTACCACTCGACCAGAAACGGTCTCGTTGACAATGGAATCGCTCCAATCAAACCGGGCAGCAAACTGGCAACCATTGCATCCCACCGCACACGCATCTCGATCACTCAATACTGGCATCGCGGGTGACAACAGATTCAAGAGCTCTGTACGAAGTTCAGTCAGCCCCTGACGCGTCCGCACGCTGGTCGCGACGACCGGACAATTCAATTGACCCGCGAGCTTGTCGGTTGCAATGGCGATACCTGCGGAATCGGCTGCATCGATCATGTTTAGCGCGATCAGCGTCGGCAGCCCCAGTTCCAGGACTTCACCAGCCAATGCCAGGTTGCGCGCCATGTTGGTCGCATCCAAGACCAGTACCACCGCGGCCGGCTTTCCCAAGCGATTCCCACAGAGCGATTCAACAGCGACGGTCTCTTCCGGACTTGTGGGAGTTAGCGAATACAGGCCAGGCAGGTCGATCAAATCGATCGAGCGGCGATCGGAACCGTTTGCCAGGTCGACTTTGGCTTTGCGCAGGTTGACGGTAATGCCTGGGTAGTTTGCTGTCCGGCGCGAAGACCTGATAACGCATTGAACAGAGACGTCTTGCCGGTATTTGGATTTCCTACCAGCAGCACCGTAGGCATGGCTGGTCGATCGGTGCCGATGGTGGGAAGTGGGCTGGCGAGCGACACGGAGAATCAGATGTCGGCGGAGACGGGCTGTGTCGTAACCGTGACTGCGACAGCAAGTTGTCTGGATAGTCCGACGGTGCTTCCACAGACACGAACAATCATCGGGTCGCCAGTCGAAATCAGTTCTAGCGGACGACCAACGCAGATCCCAAGACTCTTCATGCGGTCTGGGCTCAGCGTGCTATCGTCGATTTCAGTGCAGACGAAATGACCAGGCTTCGCATACGCCAAGGTCCGCAGTGCAGTGGTCGACTCGGCTGACCCGACCAATTTGGATGGCCTCGGATGTTTGCCGGCGGGGCGAAGCGCGATACTCATAAGTTAAATGCTAATGCGAACCGTTCGCAATAGCAAGCACGGCTCGTCCCGGTTTGGCTATCCAGTTCGTGCGGGTTGCCGCAGCTGGATTGGCATCAGGTCCGGGCTGGGGGACCGACAAGGCAACAGACCGATGCCAATGCCAGCGAAGAAAGCACCGCGATTTGCCAGAGTTGTCACCCATACTCCCGGCAAGCCTGAAGATCGGCACAATCTTGATCGGCAAATTCTTGATCGGCACAGATCAATACCCGAGACCCGATTGATTTCCAAGACTTGCTTTTTCGAACCTCCCAGAAGCTCCACCAGCGATTACCAAACGGCAATCGTGATGGGGTCCATGGGCACCAGGCCTCCAGCCTGACCGAGCGGGCTGGCTGACTTCCTAGCTGATCTGAACAGCCTGCATCAGGATCCCAATTCAACGTCGATCTTCGCTTCGTCAGCCGCTTCACGTAGCTTGCTCAACGCGCGGGCTTCGAGTTGCCGAATACGTTCCTTGGTGACGCCCATTTCCTCGCCAACCTGCTTTCAAGGTTAGCGGTTCTTTGCCGCGGCCAAGACCGAATCGGGCAGTGATGATCTTTTGCTCGCGATCATCCAGTCGATTCATGATCTTGGACAAGTTCGCGTTGGCGACTACGTTGGACTGTTTCTTCCAAATAGGGATCACGACGTTCGTCTTGACGCGCAATGAAGAGTTCTTCGGTTGTGGTTCGGAAACGATCGCGATGTTTGAACTCGCTGGGGATAGTGCGAGCGAAGTTTTTCATGATCGCCCACGACGCATAAGTGCTGAATTTATTGCCTCTCGAGTAATCGAATTTTTCAACGGCGCGGATCAAGGACATGTTGCCGTCGCTGACCAGTGCAAAGAAGTCATCCGTGCTGGCGACATGTCGCTTGGCGATCGAAACGACCAACCGCAAGTTGCTTTGCACGATCTTGTTCTTGACTAGCACAGCCGCCTCGTAGACGTCATCGATCTGGTCCATGATCGCAGTCTTGTTGGCTTGCGGATGGTCCAGAGTTTCGCGCAACCGACTGGCGCGGTGCTTCAGATAATTCATCTTGCGAAACAAGTGATACTCTTGTTCGCGGGTCAACAGCGCAACGTCATACAGAGCGGCCAAATAGCTCGGCAATCCATCGGGAACGCGGACTTTCCGGGGCGCGGTGGCCGGCTCAGGAACCGGTCCGAGGTATTCTTCCTCGCGGCTGACGTCCTCGAAGTCTTCGTTGTAGATATAGTCCAGCGGCAATTCCATGATCTGGTCCATCCGCATATCCAGCAGGATGCGACCGATGCTTGTTCGCGTTCGTTTGAATCTCTTGCAAAGCTGTGCGATCGTGGCGCCATGCGAGTACAGGCGAAAGATCGATCGCTTGTCGTCATCGGTCAGTGACCCACGGTGATTCGGAAAGATCGCCAACAGTTGATTGTCCGCGTCAAAGTTTTTGAGCGTGTACCGAACCGTCTCGGGGCTGCGATTCATTTGCTTCGATAATTGCCGAGTCACTTCCGACAGGGTGGCTCCCCCTTCGACGAGTTGACGGGCGCGTTCGATGATCTCGCTCTTTTCATCGTCGCTCAACTGCGTGAATCGTTCGCCACGTCGGATCTTGTCGCGGTTGGTCGTGACGAACCGCTCGACGCTGCTTTGCAGGAAACCGACTCGTTTACGGCCACCGAACAATAGATCGACGGCTGACCAACCCGGCATCTCGCCAGCGGCTGATCGTCTTTGTCGAAACGCTGAACAGTTTGCTCAGTTCTTCGACCGTATGGACTTGCTCGGGGACTTCGGTGACCGAGATGTCGGCCGAATCGCTTAAATCCTCGATCAAGAATCGCAGGTCGTGCTGCAGATCGGCCGAAGCGATGCTGTATCGGCTTGGCGAATCAGGGCGATAATTGGTGATTCGGAAACAGACGTAATCGAAAGCATAGGGTCGATCGGGTTCGATCTCCCCATACAGCTTTTCGGCCAAGCCAGCCTGTTCGACCTTCTTCGCCTTGGGGGCAAATCGAGTCAATTGGTCTCGTAGTTCCTTAATTTTTGCATCGCGATAGTCTTCGTGCATCGCACATTCTCCAAGCTTTGATACCGTCGTCGTCTGAATTCCCTGCGACCCTGGCGGATCGCGCGACGGGATACCGAAGTTGCCCTGTGATCACCCTATCCATAGGGCGATATTCTAATTTTGCAGCGAATCTGAATCGGACATTTCGCTGAAATGTCGCCGATTCGCCGCGACTGATGACTCCTTGTCACCAGCCTCTCTCTCTTATACGCGTGAAACACATTGCGAGTTTCCAACAATTTGACTCATTGTTTGCTCGATAAGTTCACGTTCACGTCCTTTTTATCGTTTGTCTCTGTGACACGTTTGGTCACGGTGACTGTCGAATTTCGACAGGACACCAACTGACCAACGCAACACAATGAAAATCTTGGGCCAATCAAGTTAGCGAATGTGAGGAAATCGACCGATTTGAGTGATAAAACGTTCACACATCACGACTTAGCCCGTATTCCGCAATATCTACCGCCGCAGGTGACTGTCGCCCAAATTGTCCAACTCGACTTGTAACATTTTCCAGTTCCGGACAGTATTGTCCGTCTTGTTTTGAGAATCGAATCTTGAATCCGTGCCGGAATTGGCAGCCACCAGAAGCCATTGGATTGAAATCGTCTTAGGTCGCCGCCGATTCCGTCAGATTTGACTTCAATCGCTCGCAAAATGCGTCGATTACAAGATACAGGAGCCCAAGTTCACGAACGCTTCGCCCGAATCCGCTATACCGCAACGATTTTTGGAATGTTTGCAGACTTTCGACGGCGTGACACATGCCGACGCCAATTTTTAATGACGGCTGCACTGTGGCAGCTCTTCGCTGTGCACAACTGGGTTGGCGGAGACCAATGCCGCGATGGGAGTCGAGTTGCGACCGCATCGATCATGCGAGCTACCGAGTCCGGATCGAGCTGGAGATCGAAGGCAACGTGAATGTTCCCAAGAACCCACTGGTTTCTCGCAAAGGCGATGCTGAAACTGCCGATTCGCAGCGACGCCAGTGTTCGATTACGAGGAGCGATATCGTCGACCAGAGGGCGACAACGCTAATCCGACTACGTGACGATGCTCGAGCGATATTACCACAAGGCCGAAAGCAACAGCGAACTGAACCGACGCAAACAGAGCGACAAAGCTCCGCGAATCGGTCCGTTCGACGATCGTTCGGCGCGAGTCGTTGCCGGAAGTGATCTACGGTACGGAAGACTATTTGACGCGACGAACTGGAGTTGTTGCGGACACCGGTTTGCAGCGCAGCGGTCGATGAACTGCTACCACCAAATGCGGTCAGCTGCGGCGACAAGTACACGCCATCGGCCGAAGCCATGATGTCGGTGTTGAATCTGAGTGCGGTTCAATCGACCGATGTGGTTGCCGAAGTCGTCGCGATCGATGCAGTCCGAAGTCCGGATTCAGTTTCGTGGCGATGTTCAAGGATCTGTCTGAGGGAATTCCCACGATCGTCCGTGCGGCAGGCAAACTAACGTTCGATCGGCAATTAGCAGACATGTACTTGGCTGGCGATGGCAGTCCATGAAACACGCGAAGTCGGGCAAGGCGGAACCTGGCTTTGACGTCGCTGGCACGATCAAGATGATTCGGAAGCCGATCGAACCAACGGTCATTCTGCCCGTACCAAAGCCGGTGCTGGACGTAATACGGCATCGATTCCCGAGGATCGCCTTTACGTCGACATTCACAGTGATCAACTGGGAATTCGCATGCTTGATGGATCGGAACTGGCGAATGATGACCGACATTCCGGGTGCAGCCATGATGCGGATGATCGACGACGAACAGAGTATTGCCCAATGCGACTTTCGCCCTCTGGCGACGTTGCAAGCGGGCCAGCAGTGGACGCTGGAGGCGTTTCAAAAGGACGTCAAAGAGACCCTGGGCGACCAATTGACCGGATTGGTTGGGCCGACCAACAGGTCAGCGATACGCGGATTGCGGGTGATGCGGGTGATCGCCGCTGGAGCGGTGGCAAGACGTGCCGATCCAGTGGATCGTTCTCCATTTTTCCGACGATTCGGGTCGCCGCTTGTTGGCGACCTTTACAATGGAAGGTGATCATGTGATGCGTTCGCAGCATCCGACGAACAATTGGTCAGTTCGCTTCGATTCGTGGATCCGTGAAGACCAGACCAATCGTGGCCTAGACAGCCAATGCAACGGGCACGACCAGCGTCGCCCAACGGCCAACCGAAATGTCGGACGACGACGCCCGATCGGCCAGTGACATTCGATAACAACCATTCATCGAAGGCATGCGCTACCTGCCTGGAACCAACGGACGGCTTGAACATGATCGCCAGACGACTTACTCAGTACGGATTGTTTTTTGCGGTTGCCGTGGCAACTGTTACCGCGCATCTTCTTGGAATGCAACCTGCGTCTGTGCTCAAGAAGCCGTCGAACCAGGAAAAGTCTGCCGACACAAGCGCCGCTGCCAAGCAGGCGACAGACAAATCAATGAAGGCGGAAAAGAAAGATCCGTCCAGCAAAGAGCAGACTCCATTTGCTCCAGGGATCGTGACTGTGATTCCGCCGTCTCCGAAACCAGAGGAAACCGTCGACGGCCCGCAAACGCTGCGGGAACTGCTGGAGATACATCCGGAAATTAAACTCGGCAGTGATTCACACCCCGGCGGAGAACCGCACTTTGATCCGCGCAGCCGAACGTTGATTGATATGGCCAAACAGGCCCGCTTTCATCGCGAGATTTATTGTTTTGAGTTTTCGTTCAAGCCGCTACGACATATCTATATCGGATGTGCCCCGCGCCGACGGCCGAAAGCAACGTAAGCTGATCTGGTACATGGTGTATCGAGTTCGCTATCGAGGTGGCGATCTACGTCCGGCGTGACGGAAAGGATTGCCGGCGCCGATATTCCCAAACGTGTTGAAGCGATCCACTATGACGCTCGATACTTTTTCCCGATGTTCAAACTGCGTCGATCACGTTAGCGGACAAGAATATATCGATCGAATCCTGCCCAGCACGACCGAGAAAATCAGGAATCGCGAAAAGATCACGACCAAGTTCTACAACTCTGTTGAAATGGGTCGGTGAAGATTCCCTATGGAGCCGATTCCGCATCGCCTGGCGTTTGGGGTGTCGCAACCTGGGAGGATGTCGATCCGAGATTGGACTTCGTCTCGGTAGAAGTCTACGGCTTGACCAACGCATTTCAGCAAGATGGCGAAGGGGATGACGCACCTTATCGTCGCAAAGCTTTGCAACTGAATTTCTATCGACCAGGTGACACGATCAACCAAACGGACGATCAGATCCGATTCGGAGTTCCGGCCTTCGAGAACGAGCAAGAACAAGCGTACTTCTTGAAACAGTACGATTTGACGGAGCGACTGGACTATCGTTGGCTGTTTCGCTAGGCGGAACAGTTTTCGGTCTGTGGATCCGGGCATAGAGTGTTGAGCACTCTGTGATGAAGACCGAGTGATCGGCACCGAGGACGGTGTCCATTGTCCAGGATCTCCGGTCGCTGTGGTATGTCGCTGTGGTATGTCTTTCCGTGGCCGTTCCCTCGCCCATCCTGGTTCCCAGACGGTTGACTTTCCGTCTCCGGGACTCTGCTCCGCAATACCGTGTCCCTAGTACCGTGTCCCCTGCCCGGTAGGCTGGGGACTATGTTTGTTGATCGTGTTCAAATCGAATTGCAGGCCGGCAAAGGTGGCGATGGTTGCGCCAGCCTGCGCCGGGAAAAATACGTTCCCCGCGGAGGCCCCGATGGTGGCGACGGCGGCAATGGCGCCAGCATCATTTTGGAGGCCCGGTTGGGCGTCAATAGCTTGGCCGCCTATGCCAATCGCCGCATGTCATCGCGCGACCAAAGGCGGGCCCGGCCAGGGAGCGCTGCGCCATGGGCGCAACGGCCGTGACCAAGTCCTGCTCGTTCCTCCTGGTACCACCGTCATCGACGCCGAACAAGGTTTCGTGATCAAGGACCTGAAAAAACCGGGCGACCAATTTGTGGTCGCCCGCGGCGGCAAAGGCGGTCGCGGAAACGCGCATTCAAGAGCAGCACCAACCGAACGCCACGCGAATTCACCAAGGGAGAACCGGGCGAAGTCCGCGATGTGATTTTGGAACTGAAATCGATCGCCGACGTTGGACTGGTCGGAAAACCAAACGCCGGCAAGAGTACGTTGCTTAGTCGAATCAGCAGTGCGCGGCCGGAGATCGCCGACTATCCGTTCACGACCAAGCATCCGAATTTGGGAATCGTCGATGTAGACGACGCGCGTTCATTTGTATTGGCAGATATCCCGGGACTGATCGAAGGGGCCAGCGAAGGGATTGGTCTGGGGCACGAATTTCTGCGGCATGTCGAACGGGCTGGGTTGCTGGTCCATCTGGTCGAACCAGCACCGGTCGACGGGACGGATCCGATCGAAAACTATCAAGCGATTCGCGCCGAATTGGCCGACTATGACGCAGTCACTGGCTGATCGTGACGAAATCATTGTGGTCACCAAAGCTGAAATGGATGGTGCCAGCGAAGTTCGCGACGCACTGCAAAGCTGCGTCCGAACATCCTGTCGTTCTTGATCAGCGCGATGACCGGTGAGGGATTGCCCGAATTGATTCGAAGAGATCATGGACCATGTTCAGCAGCGGCGAGCCGAATTGATCGAAGCCGGCGAAGAAGTCACGATTTTGCGTCAGAGCAGATTTGGATGCGGAATCGATCGAACGAAAGAAACGAGTTCCGCCTCATCTGGCGGGCCCGACCGCGAGCCTGTCCAACGATTTGCAGGCCAAGGACTACGAATCGCTTCAAAACGATTCGCATAGCCGACAAGCCGACCGGTGAGAAACCGTGAGCGACGACTGCTGTATTGTCGCTGTGGATGTCGGCAATACTGCGGTCAAACTTGCCTTACAGTTCGAATCATCGATCGAGTATCGCGAAATTCGTATCGGATCGACTGGCTGGGAACTGTCCGCCATCGGCTGGGTTCGAGACAAATTGGGTGCACAGCATGCCGCGGGAATTCAGCTCAATGGCGGATCGCCTCGGTTCACCGATCAGCGGCGACACAGTTACGACATGCGATCGAGTCCTCTCAACCTGATGCCTCGATCCAGTTGGTCACTTGGCCCGATGTGCCGATCGGAATCGATGTTGATGATGCCGGATCGAGTCGGAATCGATCGGTTGTTAAGTGCGTATTCCGCTTGGATTGAGATTCAATTCCGCCACCGTCGTGATCGACGCGGGATCAGCGATCACGGTTGACTGGGTTGACAGCAGCGGCACCTTTTGTGGCGGGGCGATCCTGCCTGGTCTTGAATTGCAATCACGATCGCTGGTGATGGGTACCGAGGCACTTCCGCAGATCGAACTACATGCCGAGCCCCGCGTTCCTTTTCCCGCAAAAAACACTGTCCGACGCGATTCGCGCTGGTATCGTTCTGGGCGTTGCGTCGGCACTGGATGGATTGATTGCCCGATATGCTGAGAATTCGGGCCTATCCGTTGACGAATTTAGAGTGGTGCTGACTGGCGGTGACGCTCGAACTCTAACGCCGCATGTGCGAAAATCTCACCAGATCATTTCCAACCTCGTTTGCCAAGGATTGCTTCAGCTGGAAGTCGGCAGGTCCTAGTCAAAGATGGCCAAGCTTCCTGAAACCATGCTGTCGTCCATTCGTTCGCATGTACTCCATCACTGACCTACTACCGTTTTTACCGGAAACGCAAGAGCCGAACGCGTATGACGTATTCGGTTTGCCTGCGGGTGAGCAGGATCGGGATAAGATCACTGCGGCGGCGATCAAAACGATCGAGCATCTCAAGTCTGTCAAAGAGCAAGCCGATCCGATTCACTGGCAACAGGCGGCGAGAATGGTCGATCAGCGCGCCAAATTTTGGCGGATCCCAATCGGAAAGCTGCCTTGGACGCGAAACTTGGGTCGGCCTCTGCCGATCTCGCGGCAGCTCCGTCGAACCAGCTTGCTGATCCATTGGCCGGTCTATTGCCAGTCGGTGATCCACTCCGCCCGATATCGGTCCCCTTTCAAAACGCTGACTCGAGTTCGATCGATATGCCACCGGGGTTGTTTGGGACTCCCTCGGAAACGATTCGCCAACCCGTTCCAAATCTGGCCGTGAGTGATTCGGCGGCGGTAACAGGAAATCTACGAACCAACCCCCCGCCGCGGGCGTCGAAAACAGTCAAACGCGAGCGCCTGGATTCTAGGCTTGTTGACGATTGCATTGTTCGGCGTAACCGCCTTGCTTGCTTACTTCGTCTTCTACGGACCTGGCACCGTGGAGATTGTAAAGTCCGGAAACAAGATCACGATTTCGACCGATTCCCCAACCGAATTTGCTTCGCCGGTCAATGTGGCTCGTCCCGCTGGTCAGAATGATTCCACTGCATCGATATCCGAACGACCGGTGCGTGTGGACAAACCACAGCCGGTTCGCGACCCAGTGATGGGAAGTTTGCTCGAGCCTCCTCCGGTAAATCTGAAACCGGCACCGATCCAAAATTCAATATCCGAGGAACCAGTACAGCCAATGATCGAGTCGGCTGGTACGGATCCGATTCCGGAGCCATTGGCACCAGAGGCAGTCGAACGTTCCGATGATGGAATCGACAGCGCAGCAGGAAGCATTGGAAAACGTCCGTCAGCTGATCCGTCGTGCTCAGTGGGACCAGATGAAGTCTGCCGCGGAATCATTGACGACGATGCAACTTTCGCCAGCAAACAAAGAACCAGGCGCAGGGCATCTACGAAGTCGCCGATCTAGCCACCTACTACCGTGATGGGATCGTGCGTGCGGTGGGCGAATTAGAGGTCGGAAACGATTTCGAAATCTCAAATTCGCTGCGCGTCCTGGTGGTGGAAACAGGCGATGACCTGTTGACGATCCGCTACAACAAAAAGAATCGGTCGTTCAAATTTGACGAATTCCCGTTCTCGCTAGCACACAAACTGGCGGCATTTCAAATTCCCGACAGTCCGACCGGACAAGCCGCGAAGGCTGTTTACCAGGCGATTGCGCCAAAACGACCGACGCGTATCGCGATGAAGCGATCGCGACGTTGAAAACCATTCGTGGCGGTATCGAAGGTGCCGAATCCTGCCAGATTGGTTGAAACGATCGAATCGATCTACCCAAGACGGAGCCATGATCGATGGGCTCTGATTGTCAACTCGATGCTTCGATCGACATATCGAAGAAGCTGATCGCATTTCCGTCGGTCAGTTCCCAAAGCAATCAAGATATTTCCGATGCGGTAAGTGCTCATTTGGAATCACTTGGATTTCAAGTCGAGCAAACTACTTACACCGACGAATCGGGGAGTTACCAAAGTGAATGTTGTTGGTCGTTCGCGATCCGCAGGCGAGTAACAGCAAAAGTGACGACGGAGGGATCGCCTATTTTTGCCATACCGATGTGGTACCGCCCGGTGATTGGTCTGTACCCGACGGCGATCCATTTATCAGTAGCGTACCAAACGAGCGGTTGTACGGTCGTGGTGCGTGTGACATGAAAGGATCTTTGGCGGCAATGTTGACGGCGGTGTCTGCGGTTGATGTGTCGCACCAGTCCTCGCCACTGTGGATCGTTTGTACCGCCGACGAAGAAGTTGGTTTTCAGGGTGCTCATCATTTGGTCGAACAATCGGCGGCCTATCGTCAAATTGTTGCATCCCAACCCTTGTCGATCATTGGTGAACCGACGGGGATGGAGGTGGTTCATGCACACAAGGGAATCGTTGGTTTCGAAATCGTCAGTCAGGGACGGGCGGCGCACAGCAGCACAACTGCGGGAATCAATGCAAACGAAGCGATGGTCCCGATGCTGCAAACGCTTTTAGAATTGGGAAGCGCACTGAACACAGAGGAGCGTTTTAGGGATCATCGATTTGATCCACCGACGCTGTCCTGGAATTTTGGAATCAGCGAGGGAGGAACGGCGTACAATATTACGCCAGCGCGTTAGCGTCGCGTGGGTGACCTTGCGGCCGATGCCCCAGATTGACGGAGCAGATCTGGTCGACGCCAGGCGCCAAGGCAGAATCGCTGGGCCTGGAATTCAAGATGTATCCCGGCGGCGACCCGCTGTGGATTGATCAAGATGCCGACTGTGTCCACGAGACTGTGTGAATTGACCGGCAGCGATGCCAGAACGGTTTGTTTCGGGACCGACGGCGGGGAATTCAGCGAACTACGGCAAAGAGTCGTTTGGGGGCCAGGCGGGATTGACCAAGCACACACAACGGACGAATGGTTAGCGCTCGACCAATTGAAGGCGGGAATTGAACTCTATACCTCAGCAATCCGTAAATGGTGTTGTCAGGCTTAGGTTGTCATTCTGTTGGGCAGGTAAGATTGGAGATTGCCAACCAACGAAATTTCTCTTGACGCGGCGGCAAAGTCCTACTAGTTGTGGAATTCAGCCGCAGCGGTTTTATAGTCGCTACTTAGCGACCGTCTATGTCTAGGAGGCTGATCATGAGAGAAGACGAACAACAAGCCGATCGACCATTGAGCGTTTTTTTGGTGGTTTGAGTGAATACATTTTCGAGGCGAAGTTGGGTGTCGCCGATGTCCAATTGGTGGACTACGTCAGCGATATGCTACTGCGGTTTGTACGAGTCGAATCGCTGCATCAGGTTCGCCGTGACAACGGTCGTCCCGCAACCGAAGTCTTTCAAATGCTGTCAGAGGCAGAACAGCGAATCGGACTTGCCAGGCGGGAAGTTCATCGCCATATCGGCGACTTCACGTTGTTTTGGTCTGGCATGTATCCGGAAAGCCTACGCCGAAGCCGGCCACATGAGTCTCGCGATAGCTTTCTTGGACTATTGTCGTCACGGCAAGCGAGCTTATGCGATCGCGGCCGAAATTGAAGCGGGACAAGATCGCCCGTCCAGCGAGCTGCTGATGCAATTGAGCAACGAGTTTGAAATGTGCGCGTACGGTCTTCGTGAAATTCGTCGCGAATGGGAAGAAAACGAATCCGATGGTGGGTTGCTGCTTTCCTGAACATCGTTAACTTGCGGTACTCAATTTCGCCATCCTTGATGGAGCTACCGTAGATGTCTGCCACAGATCATTCCGAATGATCCGCTATTTGAATCCGTTTGCAGCCAAGCTCGCCGCGCGATGCTGCTGCAAACAGCCGCCGACACATTGGAGTGGGACGAGCGGACCGGCATGCCCGTCGGGGCCGGTGAGTACCGGGCTAGCCAGGTTTCGACGTTGCAAACCATGGCTCATCAAATTCGAACCGAAGCCTCCTATGGAGAAGCGCTTGCAACGTCTGATGGAATGCAACGACCGATCAGGATCCGCACAGCGATGCGATGGCGCAACGATTCGCGAATTGCATCGCGACTGGAATCGTGATCGCAAGCTGCCGGATGACCTGGTTCAGAAGACCGTGAAGCGCGGGTTCGTGGTCAACAGTGCTGGGATGCCGCTCGCAAGGCAGATGACTTTTCTATGTTCCGTGACACGCTTGCGAATCTAGATTGACTTGAAACGCGAAGCCGGCCAGCGGTTGAGTGAAGGAACGGACTTGTCGCCCTACGAAGCTCTGCTGGACGAATATGAACCAGGAGCGCGGGTCGCCGATCTGCAGAGCGTATTTGCACGACCTACGCACGCCACTGGTTGAATTGATTGCACAAATTGCCGATGCACCCAAACAACCTGAACCTGAAGATTTTGCAGCAAGACTTTAATTCGGAATCCCAACGACGCTTCACCCGCTATGGTAGCGACAAGCGTTGGCTTCGATTTTGAACGCGGTCGATTGGACGAGACATCGCATCCCTTTTGCACAACGCTTGGCCCGAGCGACTGCCGTATCCTGACTCGCTTCGAAACGAATTGGTTGCCATCTGGTTTATTCGGCACGTTGCACGAAGCTGGACATGGAATGTACGAACAGGGTCTTGCGACGTGATTGGTTTGGTTTGCCGCCTGGTTCCTTCGTCTCGTTGGAATTCATGAGTCCCAATCTCGCTTGTGGGAAAATCAAGTTGGCCGAAGCCGGTCTTTTTGGCAGTGGCTATATCCGCAAGCCCAACAGGCATTTGCGCCTCATTTGGACCATGTGTCGCTGGACGATTTTCATTTTGCGATCAATGCCGTTCGCCCCAGCCTGATTCGGGTCGAAGCCGATGAGGCGACCTACAACCTGCACATCATCATTCGCTTTGATTTGGAACGTCAGTTGATCGAAGGTTCGTTATCAGTTGACGATTTACCCGAAGCTTGGAATGATCGATACGAAAGCGATCTCGGTATTCGCCCACCATCGCGATGCCGACGGTGTTCTACAGGACGTCCATTGGAGTGCTGGCCTGTTTGGGTATTTTCCTACCTACACGCTTGGGAATCTGGTTTCGGCTCAGTTGTTTGATTCCGCGAGTCGGGATCTTGAAGACTTGGATGGCCAGTTTTCTGAAGGAAACTTCGCGCCGCTGCTAGCTTGGTTGCAATCCAAGGTTCATCGACATGGACGTTGCTACTCAGGAGCTCAATTGGTGGAAAAGGCAACGGGTTCGTCGCTAACCGCCGAGCATTTAGTCAGCTATTTGCGGTCCAAGGCTCAGCGGCTGTACAGCCTCTAAATCAGGCGAGCGACAGCGCGGAAATCAGGCGAAAATCCATGACCGGAGGATAAGCTGTGCCGGCGTGGTTACAATCGGTGGAACACGTTTTTGAAAAGAACAGTAATGAATATTTCGAATTGTCCCCGTTGTGGCGATCCGTTTCGTGTTCCCGTCGAGGTACTGGAGCACGATGCTCAGGCGCAGTGCCCTTGGTGCGGAGAAAGGTTCCCGCTGTCGGAAGTGATTGATCGGTTGCCCCCGGTATTGACCATTCTGTCTGCCGATGGAACTGCGCTGAACCAGCACTGGCAACCGGCCACAGGGGTGAAGAGCAACACGGGAAGTTTACCAGATGATTTGGACGGATTTGTCCTGGCCCATGATGGACCAGCAATCGATGAAACCGTCGCGTTTACTGACGATGTGTCAATCGACTTAGCGAACCATGCTGTTTCTACCGCGCCCACGGTGCACGCAGCCCGTCGTCGTAATTCGGGTGGCGGGTTGCGAAGCCTACTGGGTGTGGTGATGGGCGGACTGCTGGCTCTGCCGATTGCCGGTGGGATTTTGTGGGGACTAGGCCTTGGCCCGTTTGCCGAATCAGAGCTTGTTCGACGGAACCAAGTTGCTTCTAAGCCGGTTGAATTGCAGGATGATCGGCGGCCGATCGAAACACCGCGAATGTCCTCCCAGGAACTCGACTCAGGGGTTGAATCCACTGACGGCGAAGCGGATCTGGAAGATGCTGGTCTGAGCATGCCACCGCTCGATCCAACAACGCTCGATCCAGTGGCGCTCGATCCCGCACCGGACGTTCAGATGGCGATCGATCAGGTGGCAACACCAATGGCGGAAACGACCGAACCGGCCGAGCAAAGTCTGGAGATCGTTGATGTTGAATTGCAGCCAGAGTCCGAGGAACTGATCAAGACGGTTGACGTAGCGGTTCAGATGATCAATGCGTTGTCGTCGTTTGACCGGAACAATGAGAAGTGGGGACAGTATTTGGAAACGGCGTACCAGACGGTGGCGAAAGCCGGGGCTTTGGCCCAATCCGATGGCGAGCGAATTCGCGAACTGGCCAGCGCAGTCAAGGCATCATCGATCTTGGATGAACTCAGCGAGGCAGGAACCGTCTGGATGAGTGACTCCTCACGTACCCACGATGGTGTTCTGATCGTTGGCACCACGGATGGAGAATCTCTTACGCTAGAATCGGGACAGCAGGTCAAACTGTCGGGTTCAGTGTCGTTGCCAGCCTCCGGTCGCGTGGTCGCCATTGGTCGGATTCTGGATCCACAATCAGTGAGCGCCGTCGTGACCGAATCGCTTGCTGACTGAAGTTCAGATCGTAAACGTACGAGGCTCCGAGGAAGGCGCAAGTATGTCAGAGAGTGAATCATCCGATAGAGTTCCAGATTCTGAAATGCTATCGCCGGCCTCGGGCGGTTCGCTAATCGAAACCTTGGTCTTTGGGATATCCATTCCCGAACGAACCGCCCGCAGCGTCTCGGCGATTGTCGGCGGATTGGTTAACGAGACAGCGGCACGCCTGATTCCCACCGCTTTTCGGTCCTCGCGAAGCTACACCGTTTTCATCCAGCAAGCCCTTGACATGATGGTTCACGACGTGGGTGGTGTGAAGGTTTCCAATCAGCCGGAGCAGCACGAACAGGAATCAGAGTTGGCACGGAAGGCTGTGGGAGGTTTGTTGGACGTTGCTGGTGCTGCGACATTACATCTATCGCCGATGACTGTGTTGGCGGTCTTTAGCGACTTGGCGTACGGTTCAAGCCATTATCTGAAGCAGTTGAGCGAAGAGTTGAAGCGAGAGGGAATCATTGACGACGTCTCAAGCATTGATCATGTTTCGGATCTGGTCGATGTGCTCAATTCCGCGAGCAGCAAGGCAGCCGACGCGATGGACACGCCGCCGATCAGCCTAGACGGATTCAAAGAAACCATTCAGCAATTACGAACCGAAATCAACAAGGTTGATCCGACCCATGTGATTCCTCAGGCCGAAATCCAGAGGTTATGGGGCGAAATGGAAGCGGCTGCCAGCACGGCAAACGTGGGGCTCTGGGACGTCAGCACAACGATGACCATGTTCGCGATGAATCGGATATCGCTAACGACTCAGGGAGCTTTGTTGACCGTCAACGTTGCTGGCAATCTGTTCGATCAGCACATCGTTGGCCACTACAATGACGCTTTGAACGAAATTGCGGAAAACGGCTTGTACGAGACCCTATCGGATGTCTCAGCTCCCTACCTGGCTGCGGTCTGGGAGAATTTTGGAGGTGAGCGAGAAACTTGGACCGAGGAATTGGTGACGGGCCGATTGATCGGGAAAGCTTGGCAAAGCGTACGCGGCTGGTGGGGTAGCGGTTCACCGGAGGGAACCAATGAACAGTGATTGCGGGACTTCTTGGCTGTAGCCAGTTATCGCACGCGGCATCATCGACTATCCTAGCAGTAGGTCAATTGTTGATTATGTGTGGTACCAGAATGACTTCCATCACCGATCTTGTCTCCCGCAGTCGCACTGGCCAGGCTGGCGAAACCGACAAGCTATTCACCCTGATGTACGAAGACCTTTGCCGGCTTGCTGGCAAATTCCTGCAGAACGAACCGATGCGCAATCGGCTTAGTTCATCTTCGTTGGTTCACCAAGCCTATGTGCGGATGATCGACCAGTCGCGAATCAACTGGCAGGGCAAGACGCACTTCTTTGCCATTGGGGCGACCGTGATGCGACGCATCTTGGTTGATCATGCGCGGAAGGTACGGTCGCTGAAGCGTGGAGGTGGATGGGAACGCCGACAACTAACCGACGAAGTCACTTTTCAGCTGAACCGCGACGACGACGTGGTGGCGTTAGACGAGTTATTGGAAGTTCTTGCGGAATTGAACCCACGGCAAGAGAAGATTGTAGAACTGCGTTTCTTTGGTGGTATGACCATGCGCGAGATTTCGACGGAGATGGGTTTGGGATTGCGTACGGTCGAAAAAGAATGGGCAATGGCGCGTGCTTGGATGCGACGTGAACTACGCAAAGACCAAGGGGTTACCGTTGATCCGTCAGATGGCGCGACCAGCGACGAAGACTCGCTGGCGAACCGTTCAGAGGCCGACTGAGAATGGACGCAGCGCGCTACGCACGCGTCCGGGATTTGTTCCTTGCGGCTGAGGAATTGCCGCCCGTTGAACAGGATGCCTTCCTGAGGATCCAAACCGACGGGGATCCAGGATTATTCGAGGAAGTACAGTCGCTGTTAGCCGAGCATGACCCAGAGTCGGCCAAGATGGAAGGCGAACGTGCGATGCCCGTTCCCAAGCCGCCAGCATCGTCAACCACCTCGGGCATGGCGATCAATCGACCGACGCACACGGCAACCGGAGGCGATACCACCCGTCGGGGTGGTTCGGTTGGAGCAACCAAACCAGGCAGCGTGGCGAATAAACAAACCGCTGATATCACTCGCCACGGTGCCGAGCGAACGCATGCATCGCCCCGACACAGTGATACACCCTTGCCGCGTCAATCGCCAGGTGCAGTGTTATGGCAAGAACGTACGCGAAAGAGCCGACGTCGGACATCTCGGTGGTTGTGGCTGGCCGCTTTGTTGCCGACCGCGTTGATCGGTGGTTGGACATATCAACAAGTTGAATCCACTATACGTCAGAACGTGAATGATGAATTGACTAGCGTTGCTGATACCGTGGCACTGGCATCCGATCGCTACTTGTTGGACAAAGTTCAATTAGTGGAATCGTGGTCGCGCCAACCGGGAATTCGGAATTCAATCCTGAACCTGGTGGAAAAAGCTCGCGAGGAAGCTTCGGTCGATGAGCTGCGGAACGCCACCGAGACCGATCAGATTCAAATGCAACTCGAGTCGCTCTCGGGCCATGAGAACGTCAAGTTTGTCGCCTGGAACGAGTCCTACAGAATCATTTCAAGCTGGATGCCCGACCGCTCCGACGTAGGCAGTCCAGTTCATCCAAGTGGCGCATCGAATTTGGCCCGCGTGATGTCCGGTGAGACGGTTCTATTCGGACCAGAGCGGCTAAAGCAAAACGCCAAAGGGTTTGTTCCCGAAACAACGGATCCGGTGATGGCCATCATTGTGCCCGTTCGAAACGAAGATGGAAGAGTTGTTGCCGCATTGTTAGTTCGCGGCATCGGGATGTTTAGCGAATTCAGCCAATTGTTTGTTCAGGCCGCCAATGCCGGTCGCTGGGATGCCTATGCGGTTGGACCGGATGGATTGATGTTGACCGCCAGTACACGGGCGTCGGCTTTGGCCACGTTGAATCAATTGGAAATTTCGGCAGATGAAATCGCCTGCAATTTGCGTGTTTCTGACCCCGGCTACGAATTGGACAGAGATGACGTTGGCAATGTCAATCGTTCACTCTATCCGCTTACAGTTTCAGTTGCCGGCGCGACATTGGGAAATTCCGCAGTTCAAACGACTACCTATCGAAACTACGGCGGACAGCGCGTGGTCGGGGCCTGGCGCTGGAACCCGCATTGGGGAATGGGGATCATCATCGAGCAAGACGCAGAAAGAGCGTTTGCTACCAGCGGGATTGTACGTTTCGGATTCTTGTCTTTGGGAACGATCCTGGCAATCACTGCCTTCACCGCCGCGACAAGACTGGCTCGGATTTCCACAGCCGAACACGCCGCGGTCCATCCGCTAAGTCGGTACGAGGTCTTGGGTGAGCTGGGAAGCGGTGGAATGGGAGTCGTTTATCGAGTCCGACATCGCCAATTGGGACGTGACACAGCGCTGAAAGTCTTGCGGGGTGACCGTCACGGCAAGGAAGATCGTTTGCGTTTTGATCGCGAAGCCAGATTGGCGGCGTCCTTGGGTAATCCGCACACAGTGACCATCTATGACTATGGTCGAAGTGAAGACGGGGAGTCTTTTTGTGTGATGGAGCTGCTCTCCGGACTGACTCTTCAGGAAGTCGTCGTACGCAGTGGATATCAATCCATCGGGCGAGTCCTGTTCATCATCAGCCAAGTTTGTGATGCCTTGGTCGAAGCCCACGCGATGAATTTAATGCACCGTGATATCAAGCCACAAAACATCATGCTTTCGCTCGATAAATCGGTTGGGGACTGGGCGGTTGTGTTTGACTTTGGATTGGCCAAGCCATTGGAGCATGATACGAGCGTCTATCAGACGGCGGAGACAATCTGGGCTGGCACGCCGATGTACATGGCCCCCGAACGATTTCGTGCCCCGTCCGAGATGGATCCACGTAGCGATATCTATTCGGTTGGTTGCGTCGCCTATTACCTGCTCGCCGGACGACCACCATTCATTGAATCGGACCCGGAATCACTATTCGCTTTGATCATCAGCGAACAACCGTTAAGCATTGGAATTCATCGCGGTGAAGAGTTGGGTTCGGAGGTCAATGAGTTGGTATCCAAGTGCATGGCGAAGTCAGCCGAGGACCGATTCGCGTCAGTCGCGGAGCTTTCCAAGGCTGTTGATCAGTTGCGATTGAAATATCCTTGGACGGTCGAAGAAGCGCGCCAGTGGTGGAAGATCCACGACTCTGAGTAAACACGACGCTGAGTAACGCTACGCTCAGTAAACGCGAGGCAGAGCAATATCCCTACTCCGCTTTTTCGGGGACCTTTTCCAGAATGTCCAGCAGGACTTGGTCAGGTTCCACGCCCTCGGCTTGAGCCTCGAAATTGAGCAGCACGCGGTGCCGCATTGCCGGTAAAAAGACACGGCGCACGTCCTCAAAACTGACGTTGAAACGGCCTTCCAATACCGCTCGAACTTTTCCTGCCAGTGCCAACGTTTGGGCACCACGCGGGCTGCGCCCCAACGAACATATTGATTGGTTGCATCGACGGAGTGTGGACCATCTGGATGTGTGGCCAGATTCAGCCGTACCAAATAATCTTGAACATGGGGTGCCAAGATGACCTTGCGCACCATCTCTTGCCATTTTAGGATCTCGCTCCCATCCATCACCTTGTCCAAGTCGATCTGATCACCTCGAGTCGTGCGTTCGACGATTAAATTCAAGTCTTCGCGACTGCTGTAGCCAACGACCAGTTTAAACAAGAATCTGTCCAATTGAGCTTCCGGTAGCGGGTAGGTTCCTTCTTGTTCGATCGGATTCTGTGTTGCCAGCACAAAGAAAGGTTTGGCAAGCTCAAAGCGCGTGCCGGCCGCGGTAACAGTTCCTTCTTGCATTGTTTCCAACATTGCGGACTGAGTCTTCGGCGTGGCTCGATTGATTTCGTCGGCAAGCAGGATTTGGGTAAAGACCGGACCTCGCTGGAATTCGAATCTGCGCCGTCCATCGGCATCTTCGACAATCATGTTTGTGCCCAAGATATCCGCGGGCATCAAATCCGGCGTGAATTGAATGCGATTGAAGTCCAAGTCCAAAACACGGGACAACGTTCGCACCAGCATCGTCTTTCCGAGTCCCGGAACACCTTCCAACAAACAGTGGCCACCACACAGGATCGCGGTCAAGACGCCGTGCACAATGTCGTCATGTCCAACGATCACACGGCCGATCATTTCGCGGACCGCGTCGTAGCGATCACGGAATTCCTCGGCTTGCGCCTGCATGGCTGCTACAGTGGTACTCATCGTGATCTTGGTTCCTGAAGAATCTCGGAAAAGGAAAGCCAAATTATCTTAACGTAAATTCTTCCAGATGGTGGCTTGGCCAAGAATGACCTTGATCATTCCGTCACGCATCGTTTCCCAAGCTCTTCAGTAACTCTCTTTCCGGTCGCTGCTTGTAAAATGGATCCAAGGGATAGCAACCGCTGACCATTCCGTTGCGAGGTGCGGTCGTGCATTCGCTGAACGTCCGGCAAACCTTTTTACGCGTGAGTGGATCTCCCGCCAGCACGGCAGCTGGCAGATCCGGGTAAGACAAAACCATCCGTCCAAGCCCCACGGAATCGACCCAGCCGTCGCGAACGACAGCCTGCGCGGTGTGTGGTAGCCAGTCCTGTAGGTACGTGTATCCCGATCCGACAAAGACCAAGTCCGGGTGACGGCTTTTTAGTTCCGAGGTCGCTTTGATCTGACGCGCTACCCCGACGAGTGGATCCTCGGGCGGCTGATAGCCATCGCTAGGTGGGAAGTACGCAGGTCGCTGAATGTGCGGGTTGTAGTAAGGACTTCCGGCTGTTGTGCAAACGAGTTGGATGCCCAGGTCTTGCAACAAATCCATGAACTGCGAGGGCTCGCTTAGGTCAATGCCCTGCCCCGTGCCGTCGCCACCGAATGCGAGTCGCGGATCGGCGCTTGAATCGAAAACACCGACCCGATCAGGTCCGGGTTGAAACGGAAAGAAGTCAAAGATGCTGACTCGTACTGCAAGCTCCAGACCAGGGGCACTCGATCGAACACCAGCTACGATTTCGCGTAAGAATCTAGTCCTGTTTTCGAAGCTGCCACCGAATCGGCCGACTCGGTCGAACGCCACTTAACAATTCATGCCCTAAGTACCCATGACAGTGCTTGATGTTAACGAATGCAAACCCCGCTTTCGCTGCCTGAGTCGCTGCCCGAACGAAATCATCAATCAACTGGTCTAGCTCACCATCCGACAGGATCGCCGAAGCATCATTGATTCCAAATCTCAGATCCAACGCGGGATTCGATTGAACGGTTCGGGGTTCCAATCGCTGTTTGTCGTTCGGACGCGCGAAGCGACCCGAATGCGTCAATTGGAGACCGACTAGCAAGTCATCAGTGTTGCCATAACGATCCGCATGCGCGGTGACCAGTTCCTGGCGAAGTGACTCCAGCCCACCAAGGTTCGCTTCGTTGATCAACAATTGATTCGGGTTGGCGCGTCCGTCGTGGCGGACAGCGATGGCTTCGCCGCCCCAAATCAGTTTCGCGCCGCTGATTCCAAAATTGTGCCAACGACGACGAGTCAGCTCGGTCGGTTTTCCATCTGGTGTTCCGTCCCAGCCTTCCATCGGCAAAATACAGAACCGATTACCAATCGTCCAATTTTCGGTTTTAACCGGTGCGGCCAGTACCGAGTCCCGGCCACCGGCAACCGTTTCATCCACCGGCAACTCGACCCCCAGGGACTTCAGGTAGCTAGTGAATTCGGTGTGCGATTTGAAACTGGCGACTCGTCGATATGCCATCATGCTGACTCCATCATCAGCCGGTCCAAGTCGTTGACAATCGATTGCAAAACGGGCAGATCTGATTTTGGGCGGGTAGGCGATTCGGGATGTGTCAGATCTTCTTTCACCAGTCCCCGGAGTTTCAGAAACTGGGCCGCAGAATGTTTATATGCCGGGGTTGGAGCGCGAAATGTAAAGGCACCCAAGTACTGCAATAGATCGTTCAGTTCGTAGAATCGTGGATTGCCCGATTCCCAATACTGATCTCGCCTGGCGAACGCGTCGGGAGCGAAAGTGCTTAACCCGAGCAAATAGTCGCTGCCATACATCATCATGTCGATCGCCAAGTCATTTCCAGTGAACACTTTGAAGTCGGGTCGAAGTCGATCCCTTAACTGAAGTCGTTGCCATTCCAGTTCGCGGCGCAGTGATGAATGTTTAGCACCGATCATCGATGGGATGGTCATCAGTTGCTGGTAGGTTTCCAGCGAATAGACTTTTCCAAACGGCGCAAAGACTTGAGCAAGTTCAAAGAATAGTAGCGAATCGCATTCGGCCGCCAATGATTGATAAGCTCTGATGATCTCTTCATCACTTTGGTCGATCAATCCGTGTGATTGAAAGATAATCGGAGTTCCACCGTGTGCGATGACATCGGCAATGCCCGCTCGGTAGCCGTCTAGGTCAAACGATGCGCCGGGACCATCGCCCACAAACACTCCGCCAACGAAGTTGCGGCCATCACCAATCGATTTGGTGCGTCGAAGCACCTGCTGGCGGGTTCCATCGTCGATCAGATTCGCATATCCCGTGTCCATATTGACTGCTGGAATTAGCCCGGCGTCGAAGGTCCGCCGAACATGGGCATCGAATCCGTCCCAATCAACCGTGTCGCGATTGGCAAATGGCAACAGAATCGCGGAACATCCAGTGATCTTTCGCTGGGGGCGAAGAAGTTGTGTGGGGTCGATTGGATTCACAGGCGATTCTTGTTCATTGGTTTGAATTCAAACGAGCCACCATACTTGCTTGTCAAAAGATCGGCAATCAAGCGACTACTGGGTGGCCGGCTGCGATACCAGATTCAGCTGTTCCGATCTTCCCGCACAATCGTAAACTCGACGTGTCACGTTCAGATTGGTTTTGCCGACAACGGTAAGCTTGGTAGGCGAGATCAAAGAAAGCAGGCCATCGACGCCAAAATATTTGACGGCACCGGGCACGAACATTGGATGGTCGTGTCGATCGACACTGTCGAAAGTGAAGCCCCTGGCATCGATAGTAACCGCAGAGAGCTGGCCAGATGCCTGACCACATGCGGCGGCCGCGATAGGGCCCGCCTCGTTGCCGGTACCACGGACCTGCACGTTGTCACTTTGCATGCCCGCGTACTTGATCAATGTCATGACGTCATGCACGCGCAGGGCGAACAGCGAGTGATTGTAGCCAAAGGTGTATCCAGAGAAATTCCGCCAAACATCCGCTGATTCGTTCGATTTCCCGCGTTGTGAATCAAGCCGTTCGCCGTCCGGTAGAAAATCACCCTGGCCGAATAGATCCGCAGCGATCACGGTAAATCCCTTCGCGACCAGTGACAGCGGCAATGAATCAGCTTTGTCTTCTTCGATCGACGCTTTTCCAAGATCGGTCACTTCGATGATGATTCCCTTCGACTTCCCCGCTGGTTCATATATCAGGGCGGGCAGTTGCACGGCCTGGTTCGCGTCATCGATATGACCAGCGCGGACCGTCATTTGCCCAACGTTTCGACGGCTTGATTCGCTAAAGGCTACTGCACCCAAGGAGCCAAACTTTCTTCCCAGGATTGTCTGCCACGCGGTACCGATGATGTCTTGATATCGACCCAATTCAGCTTCTGTATTGGGAATCAGTTGAGCCATTTGACGTTCAGTTCCGGCGGTTGCTTGACGAAGCAAGCGGACCTCGTGAGCATCGCCGACTCGATCCCCGTTTGGTTTTGGATGTTCGACAGTCCAAACGGTCGCCTCTTGAACCGAAAGCGGTTGGTATTCACGTTCCTTGATCGGCTCTGCGATTCCAAGTTGGAAATGACGATTGAAGAACGAATACATCGCTAATCGATTGACTTGGTTGTAGTTGTGTTTGAACCGGGTATGAAAGACGCCGGTTAGCCGATCGCGGTGCCCCAGCATCTCGTACAAACGCACCAGATCGGGAAAGCCTTTTGTCTCCAGTTCCACCGTCCAATCATCGGCGGCAGTCAATCCCAAAGGGCGAGGAGCGATGGAGGCCGCGATATCAACGTTTCCTTGATCGATTCTTAGTAGCGGTGCGTTTTCGCATGTGCATCCACCTTGCATGGCGGTCGAAACCATCACGCACGGCATGGCCGCTTTGATCCGCTGGTCAATTGCGGCGATGATCATCGATTGGGTACCACCGCCGCTGGCACCCGTGACTCCAAGTCGATTTGGATCGGTGTCGTCAAGCTCCAACAAGAAGTCGAGAGCGCGAATCGAATTCCAGGTTTGGAGCCCCATCGGATTTTGCAATCGCAGGTCCGCCTGCACACTCATGAAGCCCCAGTTCTGGCTCTGATCCAAGTGTTGCCGTCGCGACGATGCATGTGGAAGTTGGATCGAATCGGCGTATCCAGTCATGTCGTAAACGAATACCAGGCAGCCCATTCGCGCCAAATGCACCGCGCGGGCTTGAATCGGATACCGGCCGCCAATTGCCGATGTTTCAGCACCAATTTCGATTTCATGTTGGATGCCTTCGTCACCCACATCGTAAAAGCGACCATTTTGCCAGTGTCCGTGCGGTGACAGAATCGCCGGCATCGGCCCCGGTTTGTTTTTTGGTCGATACAGGTTGCCCGTCACAAAATGATCGGGTGCCGATTGAAAATAGACTCGATCAACGACGTAGTCGTCGCGATCGAGTCTGCCGTGGATGACTGCCTCCAGTGGCGATTTGTTGGGCAATGGCCAGAGTCCCTGAGAGACTAGGATGCGACGTCGGATCTCGGCTTGGCGATCCTGCCAATGATCAGCGTCTTCGACGGCTTTCATCGGAAAGTAGCTATTCAGGTCCCTCAGATCACCGACACGATGATCGATCGGCGGTGGATCATCGGCCCAAACCAGCGACCCGACCAGCGACCCGCCTATCGATCCATTGAGCAATGCAAGACATAACAAAACGTACGTCAACCTTTTGGTGAAATGAATCATTTCACCGCCACGATATAACTGATCCAACTCGGATTGCTGGGTGCATCGTCCCCGCGTTCCCACGTGCCGTCATCGTCAGAATCTTCGTCGTCGATTTCCCAGTAAACATGACTTTCTTGAAAGCCAGCTTCGTCCAGCATTTCACGCACTTCGGGGATCGTCCAAAACCGCCATTCGTAGACGAACGCTTCCTTTAGCTTGCTGCCGTCGGCAAATCGAAAGCTGATCGAAAATTTTGCGTCCGCATTGACCGGATTGAAGCTGTGCTGCTTCCAATGGTACTTGAATCCTTTCTTGCCTTTCTTGATCGTTCGTTTGTCCACTAGGTCTTCTTCATAGCATTCGCCACCACCCATCATGTCCATGATCATGATGCCCTTCGCGTTTAGGTTCGAACGGGCGATCTTGAAATAGTCAATGACTTCCTCGCGGGTCTTAAAGATCCAGAACGAGAAGTTTTGCGCAGCCAAAATGTCAGCCTGTGGACGGTTCCGTTTGCGGACATCTTGTTCGATCAGACGTACACGCTTTTGCTGTGCCGGCGTCAGTTTGGAAAGGTTGTGGTCACGCCCCCATTGCAGCGTCTCGGGGCAAAGATCGACACCGATCGCCGTTCGTTTGGGATTCGAAGCGACCCATTCACAACAGACCGCAAAGGTGCCGCAAAAGTCCTCGCGTAGCGACAGAGGTTTGCGCCGATGGACTTCGCGATACGCCTGCTCGAAAAACTCGACTTCGTGATCCGGCGTCTGCACCGACTTTTGGTACAGATCGAATTTGTCGGCTCGTTGGGCCAAGGTCGAATTCTGCTTGTTCGGCTTTTTATCGCGATTTGCCATCTTAGGTTGCTGTCTTCAAGGGTGTCTGTGCGGGCATGATGTATGACCACTAGATCGGATTACGCCTCGTCGTTCAACGCCCTGGATTTTCCGCAAATTCTGTGGACGGTTTCGGAGCAGTTGCTGAAAGCCGGATCCCCGGACGGTTTTTGCCGGTTGTTCCCTCTAGCTAGCGTTTTTTGTTAGACTCGATATTGGTACGGCAGTAGCTGCTGTGCCCGCGGCAGTAGCTGCTGTGCCCGCGTTCGGGGTGTTTTGCCCCAATGCCCCGAACGCCCTTTTTGGGACTTCGCCTGCAGAGTCCTCCGCTAGAATGAGTCAATCCTGCCTCCCGCCAAACCACTGACTCCACCATTAGCACCGACAATGAATCTGCGAGATAGGACACGGCGTCAACTGTTCCGCGATTGTGGTGTCGGACTCGGCAAAGTCGCGCTCGGATCAATGTTGGCCAGCCAGATCGGAGGGCGACCCCTCGAGGCTGCTGCTGATCAAACGCGCGGGTACCACCACCCGCCCCGCGTCAAACGAGTGATCTATCTGTTCATGGCTGGCGCACCAAGCCAGTTGGATTTGTTTGACTACAAGCCAAAACTTGTTGAGCTGGCGGGAAAGTCGATTCCACCATCGGTCATTGCCGGTCAACGTTATGCTTTCATTCAACCCAATGCCGCTGTGCTATCGCCACGCTTCAAGTTTTCCAAGCATGGTGATAGCGCCGCGGAAATTTCGGAAGTACTGCCTCATTTGACTTCGATCGTCGACGACATCGCAATATTGAAAAGTGTCCACACCGACCAATTCAATCATGCTCCAGCACAGATTTTCGCCAATACGGGCAGTCCGATTCCTGGCCGACCGTCGATGGGCGCTTGGCTTAGCTATGGGATCGGCAGTGATGCGAATGACTTACCCGACTTCGTTGTTTTGAAAAGCAGCGGTGGCTTGTCGGGTGGTGCATCGATGTGGAGTGCCGGATTCCTGCCGGGACAACATCAGGGCGTGCCGTTTCGGGCCAGTGGTGATCCCATTCTGAACGTTGCCAATCCGCCAGGAGTTGACCGTGATACGCAGCGAAAAACGATCGACCTGATCAGCCAACTGAATCGACGCCGCCAAGAGAAAACGGGCGTCGAAGCGATCAATACGCGGATCGAATCGTACGAGATGGCCTACAGAATGCAATCGCGAGCACCCGAGTTGATGGATTTCACTGCGGAGAATCAGGCGACTCTGGATTTGTACGGCGTATCCAAAGACGACAAAGGATCCTTTGGCAAGAATTGCCTGTTGGCCCGGCGTTTGGCCGAACGGGGCGTGCGATTTGTTCAGATTTACCATTCCGGTTGGGATCATCACTCCGACGTCGAAGGGGGCCTTCGGGCGCAATGTAAAGCGACCGACCAAGGGGCGGCTGCACTGATTCAAGACCTGAAACAACGTGGCATGTTGGACGAGACTTTGGTCGTCTGGGGAGGGGAATTTGGCCGCACGCCGATGGTCGAAGCCAGCGAAGCACTGGGTCGAAAGATGGGCCGCGACCATCACCCACAGGCCTTTACGATGTGGATGGCCGGCGGCGGAATCCGTGCCGGCCAGACAATTGGCAAGACCGATGATCTGGGTTTTCATGTCGTCGAGGATGCGATTCATGTACACGACATCCAAGCGACCATCCTGCATTTGATGGGAATCGATCACGAGCGACTGACCTTTCGTTATGCGGGTCGACCATTTCGATTGACCGACGTATTTGGCCGCGTGATCGATAAATTGGTGTAGACTGACCGACATGAAACCGGCCGACCAAACAGCAAGTTCGAATTCCCTACCATTGGTAGACAGGTTCGGTCGCGCACACACCAGTCTGCGGCTTAGCGTTACCGACCGTTGCAACATTCGCTGCTTCTATTGCATGCCGGAGGTCGGTGCCCAGTTCGTCCCTCGCGACGACCTGTTGTCTTTTGAGGAACTCAGTCGGTTGTCTCGGTTGCTGGTCCATCGCGCCGGTGTCAACGACATTCGCATCACTGGTGGCGAGCCATTGGTTCGTCGAGAACTACCGAAATTGATTGCGATGCTGGCAGCAATCGATGGTCTGGATGACTTGTCGCTTACAACCAATGGTGTATTGCTGGCCGATCATGCGCAACCATTGCGGGACGCCGGATTGCAACGCTTGAACATTAGTCTGGATACGCTGGATCCGGAGACGTTTCGCAAGATTGCCCGGCGAGACGGAATGCAGCAAACGATTAGAGGCATCGACACAGCAATTCGTTGTGGATTCGAATCAATCAAATTGAATGCGTTGGCGATTCAGGGGATCACTGAGAAAGAAGTTGTAAGGTTGATCGAATTCGCGTTGCAACGTGACGTCACGATGCGGTTTATCGAATTCATGCCTTTGGATACGGATCGGGCTTGGCAGCGAGATCGTGTTCTATCTGGCGATCAGCTGCTGTCGATCATCCAGAATCATTTCGGATCCGTGGTCGAACTTTCGCGTCCCCATCCGTCGCAGCCGGCCGAGGAGTTTTCGGTTGGGGGCGGCCGTATCGGGATCATTCGCAGTGTGACCGCACCATTTTGCGAAGCATGCAATCGGCTACGGATCACCGCTGACGGGGCAGTACGCAATTGTCTGTTCGCGCAGTCCGAAACGCCGCTGCGCGACCTGATGCGGGCTGGTGCCAGTGACGATGAATTGCTTTCACAGATTGGCAGCTGCATTGCTCAGAAGTCAGCCGCTCATGGAATTGACGGGGACGAATTTTCGCCACCTGATCGACCGATGTATGCGACAGGTTGGCGGTTCCAGCTTAGCTCGCTTTTCCAGCGATCCGATTTGTGCCCGTACCTGATTCGGAGCGGTCGATCCGTAACTGACAAAGGCCGCAACGGCATTGTTACTGCCCAGGCACTGAAAGATCGTATCGTCGATTTCGCTGGCGTGTTTCTTCATCACATCCAGCGGCAATTCAGCTAAGGGAACCTCGCGTTGCATTGCCTCGCCGACTATCGCGCCGACCAAATGGTGTGGCGCTTCGTTGTGGGACTCCTTTCTTAATCATCCACTCCATCAGAGTCGTTGCATCAAGTAACCCTGTTCCAATCGGTTGGCGATTGATTCGCGTTGCAACTCACTGCACTTGACGATCGGGGTTGCAAGTTCAAGCATCGCAGTGATCGTATCGAACGAGTCGAACAATGGCGGCTTGTCCTCTTGCAGGTCTCGGTTGTACGCCATTGGCAAATTCTTGACCAGCAACATCAGCGTTTGCAGATTGCCCATCACCCTTGCCGATTTGCCTCGGGTCAATTCCAACGTGTCCGGATTGACTTTCTGCGGCATGATGCTGCTACCAGTACAGAATTCCTGTGGGATCTTAATGAAGTTGAACTCGACCGTACTCCACAGAATCCATTCCTCGGCCCAGCCACTGAGGTGCGAGGCGATCACCGACAGGACAAACGCGCTTTCCAGCATGAAGTCGCGGTCGCTACTCGTGTCCAAGCTGTTTGCCGTGACGCCGTCGAATTCAAGCAGCTTGGCCGTTTGGTCACGGTCAATGGGAAGCGTCGTGCCGGCAACTGCGGCCACGCCGAGACTTGATTGATTCACTCGCCGTCGACAGTCCGCGATTCGTTTTCGATCGCGGTCAAACTTTTCGATGTAGGCGAGCCAATAGTGTGGTGCGAGCACCGGCTGCGCACGCTGTAGGTGGGTGTACGCGGGGAGCACGACGTCGAGGTCGGCATCGCATCGAGACAAAAACGCTCGCTGTAGGTCTTTCAACAGTCCGTCTATGTTGTCCAATGCATCGCGGACCCACATTCGGATGTCGGTGCTGACTTGGTCATTTCGACTTCGTGCGGTGTGCAGTTTCCGTCCAACATCGCCAATGCGGTCGATCAGAGCCTGTTCGACGTGCATGTGGATATCTTCCAGCTCGAATCGCATATCCAGCTTCCCGTCATCGATCTCCGCTTCGATTTCCCGCAAGGTGTCCCGGATCTGCGAAAATTCTTCAGCAGTCAACAAACCAACAGAAGCCAGCATTTCGGCGTGGGCGATCGAACCACGGATATCGTGCCGATAGAGCCGGAGGTCGAAGCTAATGCTCTCGGCGAACGCCTCGAGTCGCTTGTCCGTATTCGCCTGGAAGACGCCGCTGCGGGAGGGGCTTTTCACGGTGTTGACTGTCACGATGGGGGCTGAAATTCAATAATGCACACCTATGTTGCATCTCGGATGGCTATTATCCTCAGACGGCGTGCAATGACGACCCCGCAATCCAAAAACCGATGAGCCGCTCTTGCACGGCGATCATTCAAGGCCCAAGACGATGACAGCGACCAGGATCCGATATTTAGTGACTTTTGCCGCCGTGATTTGGTTCGCACCGTTGGCACATGGGATTGACGCGATTGTGACGGCCGCCAGCGGCCAGCCATACGGTGTTGCCGTGGTTGAGATTCCCAACGAAAGTTCCGTTGTCGGTCAAGAGTTGCCACCACTGCAAGCGGCTGACTCCTCCGGTCGCGTCCTGTTTCCGTTCTCCGACGCTGTTCGCGTCGAAGTTTCACGCGCTACCGATCGACCGGTTCCTCCGGGCGGACGCGGTCGCTTACGGGAGCGGGTCGGTGGATTGATTCGCAAGATCGCCGGCGAGGACGAAAAGCAATACCGGACCGTTGCCCGTCGCGTTTCATTCTTGTTCCTAGGAACCGAAACCGATACGCATTCAAATCGCTGATGCACGGGGAGAGATCGGAGTCTACGACATCGAACCTGAGAACAATCCAGCGGCGCAGTAAAGAGATCCTTAGCAGTTGGTGGTCGGGCTATACCGACGGAGCAAAGAACCAGATTGACGATGCCGACTACCCAGCATGGGTCGAATCGTATTTGGTCGCGATGCTGGCGGGTAGATTGCAGTTGCCACTTCCGGATTGGTATACCGATACTTCTAGGGACGACGACGAAGTGATGAACACTCTGAAGTTGATCGCCGGTGCAAAGGCGACGGGTGACGCAGTCTTTCGCAGTGCCGCGGCAGGTGCAGCCAATCCAGTGGCGGCCACACTTCCGCTGCCTGACCCGCCAACGTGGTCGCCGATGTTTGACCAACGACGGACTTGATCGAGTTTCCGTTGAACCGATGGCATCGCGGGTTCCGTCAGACTGCTTCTACATACGCTACGGATCGTTCGAGAATTTCTTGTGGTTCCGCGATCTGTCCAATGAATATGGTGGCGACATCAGTCGAATGATAACCCTGCGAGGAGTCAAAAACGAATCGTTTCGCGAGAATGGAGTCCCAACTTAATCTTTCAAACGTCCGCGATGTCTCGAATGCTCGGTCCGCAAGTGATCGAAGATCAGGCCATCATTGGACGCGATCTGTTCATGGAGGATGGCGCTGCGACTCGGGTTACTATTCAAATCGAAGAGTCCATTCTTGCTGCGGACATCACTCGCCGGCGAACGATCGAAGCGAGCCCGCAACGATGACCAGGTCTCGTTGCAGAAACTTAAGATCGGTGACCATGAGGTTAGTTTGCTAAGTAGTGCCGATAATCGGGTCAGATCCTTCATGGCCGAGGATGGCGAGTACTTTTTGGTCACCAACAGTCGAACGTTAGTCGAACGTTTCTTTGAAGTTGGCGAAAACGGTGATTCGCTTGCCAACAACGCCCGCGTTTCAACTGTCGCGCAAACTGATGCCGTTGGAGCGGAACGATACGATCTTTGCCTACTTCTCTCCAGCCATGCTGCGCGGACTGGTGTCGCCGGAATATCTGATCGAACTGCGTCGCCGCCTGTATGCGAAGTCAGAGGTCGCCATGGTGCATCTGGCCAGCTTGGCTGCGGCACAAGAAGCCGGTGATCCGAACGTCGGGATTGATGAATTGGTCTCATCCGGCTTTTTGCCGCAAAATTTTGGATCCCGCGGTGATGGAAGCGGTCTGGTCAACGTCGGCGATCAAATGATGGATACGATGCGCGGCACTCGTGGATCGTTTCTACCGATTGCTGATGTGAAAATTGATTCAGTGACGCCTGAAGAATCTCAGTGGTATACCGGCATCGCTGATTCACTACAGTACGAAATTCCCGACGATCGATCCGATCATGGTCGGCATTCAGACGAGAAAAGGTTGAAGACCTGAAAGATATCGATCGGATCAGTATTCATGCCGAAATCGCGCCTTGGAGTCCAGAAAAATACGGAACCTTGGCAAAGCAACTCGGTCCGCCGACCAACATCGCAATGCGGTTTGCACCCGACGACATCATCGCTGTCCAGGCGCATGTCGCGTCGCCGCAGCTTGGCCCACCGACGCATTTGTTTGCGGCGATCAAAGACACCGTCGCCACCCGATCCAGATGAGCTTCGACGGACTGCTGAATATCTATCGATCGCTGCGTGGGCTCCCTGGATATCTGGGTGCCTGGCCACAACCCGGCGCGCTGGATCGGCTGCCTTTCGGTCTGGGACAGGGTCGCCCGGTCGGACCGGGAATGAATCGGTTGATCGGCGGACTGTATCGATACAGCGACGGCGACTTCAGTATTTTGTCCTTTCAGCCAGAGATTATCGAATCAAGTTTGCCGTTTATCGAATCGTTCGAAGTCGAAGATACCGCGCAAATTCGCGCATCGCATCGGCAATTTGAAAGGGAGCCAAATCGAAGGCTGGGCAAACGCTCAACTTTACGAGCGTGCAAGAAGTGGTAGCGTTGCGGGTGCCAACTTTCTAAGCCTGCTAACGCGTCAACTTGGTGTCGATCCGACGTCGGCAAACGAGTCGGCTACACGAATCCTGGGTGCAAACCTGCAATGCACCTTGGGTGGACAATACCAATATTCCGAACCGGCTGGTCGCTGGGTTAGCGAAGTTTGGAACGGCGATGTGGCTGCCGAAGAGGCACCGGCCGACTATGAAGCCCCGGTGATGAAGTGGTTCCGAGGTGCAACCGCATCGCTAACTCAATACGACGATCGTGTGGTCGCTGATCTAACCGTTGACGTTGCCCGGCAGTAGACCGCCCTTGGGTTGATCTGTCCGATTCACTTGGAACCTGCCTGGGCAATTCGATCGGCGAGCGCCTGGGCGACTTCCTCTGTCGGCCCCAGATACGGAGAGATGGGGAATGCAATGGCTGGATATTCGCTGGCTACTTGTTTGGTCTCCGCAATGATCGCTTCGTGCAATCGTCCCTCGAATAACAAATGCGGATGGACGACGATACAGTCGTGTTTTCCACTGGCGGCAACTTTGCTCAGAACATCTGTGAATCTTGGTTTGGCCATTGCATAGAAAGCGGTATGCGTTGCGGCGACATCGACACGGTGATCCACCAACGCACTGAGGATCCGCATGTCCGCTTCGGCGCAGGGATCCCGGTTTCCCCTACCAACCATGACCAAAGCCGGGTTTTTCGTTTGCGGTTGCTCGCGGATGGTACTTCGCACGCGGGCCACGACCAAATCGACAATCGCCTGATGACGAGACAAGGGTAGCGACTGATCAACGGTCACATCCGGAGACGTCTGTCGGCATTGTTCAATGGCGCTCGGGATATCGCTTTGCGCATGGCCAGCGGCGAACAGCAGGAGGGGCGCTGACGTGAATGTGGTCTACGCCTTGAGAAACCAAGGATTCCCAGGCCTCGGGAATCGTAGGTTTCTGAAACTCGAGCAGCGCGGGCTGGCTGGGAATCGGCTCGACCGATCCGGCCAAGTGCGCGGCGAGTTGAAAGAATTGTTCGGTGCCGCGAGCGTCGCGGGTGCCATGACCAATCAGTAAGACACCACGCGACCTACATGTTACTGCAGCTGTTGAACTGGCAGTTCGCGTCACTGCACCAATTCGGAATCGTCAAACCCTTCTTTGTCCAAGAGCTCAATTGCCGCATCAACGTCAAAGCCAGGCTTGTACGTAACGATGACTTGTCGGTTGTCGATCGCACCCTCTTCCTTTTGTGGTCCCAGCTCGACCAATTCCACAAGGTCTGTGCTTTCAAGCGTTTCCTTGATCTTTGGGAAGCAAGCGAATTCACAATGCATCTCAGGAACAGCAAGCGTCAACTTCTGGGTGCCGACGGTTTCGGTCGTCGACGTAGCAAGAACTTCTGAGTCATCAGCCACAAAACCGTCGTATACGACTTCATCTGATGTTGTTTGTGTCGCTTGATCGTCAGGTTTCGTGGCGATTGCAATCATGATTCCAACCGCGGCGATGGCGGCAACGACGTAGGCAGCTCCACGCATGTTATGGTCCTCTGTTTCGTAAGATTTTGAAGTGAAGTTTTGTTAACTAAAGGATTACCGAAGTGACCGTCCAGATCAACCTCAAGCGTTCAATTTTACGTCCGCTGAATCGGCGATGTTCACCCAGACATGAACGTGCGGTGCGCCACGATAGTGCCATACGAAAGCTGGTCCTTCTAGACGCCAATTGTCCCAAACGCCGTCATTTCCGATGTCGTTGTCGGCGTAGAAAGAGAGGTGACAGGCATCCAGGCCACCCTGTTTGTTTAGGCACTGCGTCATTTCGTCCTGATCGCTGGTGCGGTACATCTCGGTCAACGTGCCGAGCACCTTTTGCAGGTGCTCCTTTTGGTCGGCAGACATGTCGGTCACAGGCAAGCCAGTCATACCACCTTTGACACCCCTGAAGGCGACCGCCTGTTCACGAGGTGTTTTCGCGACCAAGGCATCCTTTTGCTGTCGTCCGTTTAGCATCTTGTACAGTTTGTTAGCTTCAACAGCTTGATGCCAGAAGACGTTGTCTAGATGATTCGCTCCCTCATCGAACTCGGGTGCGTGACCGTAAAAGACCGGTCCACCAAGGGCCACGTGGTCGGCCGAATTCCCGTCACATCGCAAAGTCATATGCCGACCCGTCATGACCAATTCAAATTTTCCATCACCCGGCTTACCGAAAATGGCGATCGATTGTTCGTTGCCAAATCCGCCCGCGTCGTCTTCCAATTGTTGATCGTATCTGGCGTGCCAATCGGGATGGATGATTGATTCAAAGACTTTGCGAATCAATTCGTTCTGTTGGTCTGAATAGAAGTCACTATTGATTTCGTGATCGGTAACGTTCCAGTTGTTTGCGACGAAGGTGCGAAGCAAGCCTCGTTTTGGGTCGGTGTGATCCCAGTCAAAGCAAATGTCCTGTTTCTGCTTGTCAGAGAGCGTCTCATACAGTTGGCCAACGACAGTCTCCGCCGAGGTCGATGTTGAATCCGCACCCACAATCGGGCCAGCGGTCAGCGCTGCGGCCGCAGCAGCTGTCGATTGCAAAAAAGATCGCCGGGGGATCGGGAGTGCGCTGGTCATCGCCGTGGTTTCCTTGCAAAGAGGACTGATGAAGAATCGCCAGAAACCATTGTACCACGGGCACGGTACTTGAGATGTCCCTTTCGACTCCGGAATCGCGGCCTATTTATCCCGCAGTGGGTGATACGATTTCGATTTCGTAACCTCCACGATACGGGCGGGCCAGGAAGACATTCGCCTGATCGTCGCCGAAGATCTGTTCATTCGAGTCGTCCCACGTCAACTTTGAGCCGAATTGAGCGCTGATACCCGCCAGATGACAGACGTTTAACATTTGCAGGTGTATGTGGACCTCCGCAATCGGATCAACGCGCTAGCGAACGCAATGCAAGAAGTTGGCCCAGTGTGGCTTTCCGCTCGTTGAATTCGACCGGTAGTCCCTTGTAGACCTTCGAAATCGCATCCTGGCCGTATGATCCCGCTGCACTTGGACTGGCTGAAGATCCAGACAGGCTGCTTGATCGAGGTTGGACCGACGGTCAATCACGGACATCCAATTTGTCGATGGTCACAAGAATGCCTTTTTCGCCGGTGAAGGCCTATTCTTGGCTCGTTTGGTGGGCCCCGGTCCGGCGTGGCTTCAGTCAACGCCTTTTTTCCGATTGGCTGGACGTGTGGCCAGTACCTTGCCAGGCATTTCCGGTGGCAAGCAGTGCGAGGGATCGCCGCGGGGCGGGATTGGCGACATGCTTGTGGGGCAATTAGGCCGTTGGATTCACAACGCCCGTGATCTGTGGAGCCAAAGCAACTATACTCGCCGCAGTCGTTTTCGGGCTCCGTTCGCTCTGCAGCGAACTCAACGGCACAGTGGCGAGTTAGATCGCTGTGCCACAACCGGGGCCCGACCCGCTAGCGAGTATCAACATGACCCCTGTAGAACATCACTTGTTGGAGGCTGTCACGGATCGCGACGCTGCGGCAATTCGAAGTACATTGCTGGAGCGCACGTTTGTGGTGATCAGCATCATCAATGGTGAACCGGAGGATGATGACGCCATTAGCACGCTCCGCGCCGAAGTGGGAGACTTTGAGGCGTTGGTAGCGTTTACCTCGGAGGCTCGGGCAAGCGTCTTCGTTCAGGATATGGAAGATCTGTTCGACGAGGATGACCAAGTCGAAGGAATGTTTGTCGAAGGCGACGCGCTCATTGACCTGTTAGGTGACGGACTAGGATTACTGCTCAATCCAGAAGACGAAACGGCGGCCGTGATCGATCCCGACTTGGCCAAGCTGATTGCCCGCTGAAGAATCAGGCAGCCGCTGCTCTCGTTGTCGTTTCGCGGGCGAGAACTGTCGTACGCTGTTCACGCCGTGCTAGTCTTCGGGCGATCGCTTCTCGCGAGAGCGGCATGATCTCGGCGGCTCCGCCGGGGTTGTATAGCAAGTCGTCGCGATTGGCTTGGTTGTCGGTATTTTCGTACTTGACCAAATACGCGCCCAGTTGCATTCCCGGCTCGGTGTAAACCGGTGGCCAGAATTCTTCGCTGCGAATTGACAGTGTCTTGGCAAGCAAACGTGTCGCACGACCAGAAAATCCGCTCAGCACCATGTCCAACCTTCCGAGCGCTTCTCGGTACAGATAAAAAACCAATGCCGCGTCTTTGCCGTCACCCCCGGCATAGGCCCATTTGCCGTCGTCCTTTTCGTAATAGAAGCCTGGCTCCGGGGCATCTTCATTCTTGCTGAGGCAAACTCCGGCCGATGCACCGCCAGGTTGCGGGTCGTTTTCGCGATAGCGCAAAAAAGAACGGGCACGATCTAGCCGAGACATCATCAACGTCGTCTTCGGTGACAAAGGGCGTGCAACCAAACGCATCGGCGAACAATAATTCCACGACCGGATTGCTCTTCACACTGCCGATACAAACGATGCCTCGGTCTCCTTGGGCGTTGACAAAGCCTTCGAATACTTCGCTGGCCCGCGCTCGCGCATCGTCAATGGAAACTTGGCCCGGACTCCACACCAAGGATTGTTGGATTCGATCAGGCATTGGTACCGCCCGGTTGGCCTCGTCTTCACCGTTGGATTGAGCATGGTGTTTGGCGGCCCCACCGAGGGTCGAAATCCCATTGAGCAATTCACCAAACAAGACCGCATCGCTGGCTACCACCGTGGCGTTATCGGGTGAGTGCGCATCGGCCTTTTCCCGCACGCCGAGCACGATTTCGATCTCGCCACGACGGGCCAAAAGTTCCCAGAAATTCTCGGCATTGACGGCAAACAAAGCGCCCGGAAGCTGATCGGCGGAGGCATAACCGTTGTCGATCAAGTAGTCACACAGACGTGACAGTGCTTCGAGCGGGATGTATTTGGCTTCGTTTTTCAGCAACGATGCGACCTGATGCCGATCCAATCCCGTGTGTTCGACGATTGATTTGATGGTCCCGGGACGTTTGCGGCGGTCAGGAGTGTGGCCAAGTAATTCGGCCAAACGAAAAGCGTATCTCATTAGGTACTAATTGTATCGATGAAGAGGATGATTTCGATGTCTGCTATCGTGATGCTGTGAAAGCCATTTTACAACGAATGCCAAGCAAAGGGAGTTAACCAGGGCCCATTTCTGACTCTGCACTGATTCTTTTTCTTAGATCTCTCGCAGCCTTTTCAAAGTCCAGATCCGATGGTGGGTCTATAATATTGACACTGCAAGGTCCCACTTCTCTTGTTTGACGTTCGTCAGGCACCAAAATTCAATGCCGACTACAGTACCACCGCCTGTCGAAGCTACACAATCCGTCCCAAAGGGTAATTCGTCTACCGAAGCGGATCGGTTGATTGAAGAACGAATTGTCGCGGCATGTCGGGCGCTCTGGTGGGCCGAATTGACGCGGTCCATACTGAAACTCGCGATCGCTTTGATTGGAATCGTCTTGCTGTGGGTCGCAATCGACCAATGGGTCTACTCGCCGGGTCAACTGCTGCGATCAACGATTTTCGGAGCCCTGGCGGTGCTTGGAGTCTGGTACATCGCCAAACGAGTTCTCCCACTGTGGGGGCGTAGCGTTCGACCCGAGTATGCGGCTCGATCACTGGAACGCGATTCTCCCGAACTGCGACAGTCCCTGACCAGCTACATCGCTTTGCGCAGTGAGCGGGATGGTGCCAGGCTGCGACATCGCGTGGTTCGCTCGATTGGTACGGCAGCCGCCGGACATCTTCGTTCACATGACGAATTGCCATCTGAGGCCGCGGGAACTTTTCGATGGTGGATCGGGACAGCGATCGCATTTGCCTTGTTGATGGCCTACGCGGTCGTTTCACCTAAGAATTCGTTTCAGTCCGCGGCGCGGTTGGTTGCCCCGTTGGCATCGATCGAACCAGCGATGCGAGTTTCGATCAACGACGTTCAGCCGGGCAATGCCGAGGCAGTGGCTGGACGGACAGTCGCCGTGTCCGCCAGGATTGCGGGATTGCGTGCTGATGAAGAAGTTGAACTTCGATGGGTCAGATCAGATTCAAACGAACAGACGGTTTTGGAATTTGACCCTGAAACCCGTCGATACAGCGGTGACTTGCCATTACGCGCATTTGGATGCGGGTTTGATCGCTTATTCAATTCTAGCCGGAGACGAAATTGCGGGTCCTTTTGAACTGTCCGTTCAAGATGTTCCCGTGGTTGCCATTCAATCGGTTCACTACGATCCGCCAGATTACAGCCGGCAATCGGCGTGGACCGGCAGCGGCGGCACGATTCAAGCGCTTGACGGTACACAGGTGACCATCCGCGCAACCACAAATCGGCCCGTTGTCAAAGCGAAAATCGAATTCAATCCACGCCCCCTCGGCGACTCGGTTCAAGCGACTGCAGGCGCAACCGAATTGAACATCGAACCTGATGGAACCTCGCTGTCGGTGGTCTTTCCGCTACGCAGCGCAAGGGGGCGTTCGGCTGCGGTCGAATTGGAAAGCTATCGAATCAGCGTTTGGGATGCTTCAGATCAACGAAATCCCGAGCCGATCATCTACCCGATTCGTGTCGTCACCGATCTGCCGCCAGAGATCGCGATTATGTTGCCGACCGTTTCGCCCAAGGATTTGCCCATCGATTCACAGCAAGTGATCCAAATTTACGCTTCGGACCCAGATTTCGGATTGCAGCAAATTTCACTGGAGATTCGCTCTGGAATCGACCTGATTGCCGAGCCCATCTTGTGGAGCGACAAAGCGGGTGAGAAAGGGAACCAGGTCGCCGAGTATCGAATGCGACCTGCCGAACATGGGTTGCGAATTGGCGATACCGTCAATGTGATCGCGATCGCAACCGACAATCGACTCTTGCAACATGATCGTAGCGTCGAACCCAACACGGCTCGCACCGATGCAATCGAGCTGAAAATTGTTGCGAGCCAACCGGCACCTCGTGCCGGGGATCCCGAGGCAGACGGTGTATCTGCACCAGATGACCGCCCAGCTAGTGACAAGGGTGAAGACAACTCTGGTGCGAGCAGCGGAGAAGGAGCGCAGCAACAGGGCGGCGGTGGTAGTGAAGGTGAAGGAAAGAAACAACAGGGTGAATCACAAGGTGGCGATCAGCAGTCGAATCAGTCCGGCGAATCCGGCGACGGCGACGGTGAGACCTCTGGAGGTGAATCGAGTGATCGCAATGAGGGTGGAGAATCGTCGCCAGAGAATCCTTCCAGTAGCGGCGAAGGCACATCGAGTTCCGATGATCGGCAACCAACCGGCGACCAACCAACCGACAAAACTGGTGACCAGTCGAGCAGCGACCAGTCAACTGGCGACAGCCAACAGAGTGAACCAGGCAGCGAACCCTCGGACCAGGAGCGGGGCCAACAATTACAGGAGCCAGGTTCACAGGGTCAAGGAAAGCCCAACGATAACGCAAATCAACCAAGTGGCGACGCGAAGTCGGCCGATCGATCTTCCGGAGCCGACAGCGATCCCGAAAACCGAAGCGGTCAGGGTCCGTCAGAAAATCAAACGTCGGAGCCAGGTTCTGAGCAGTCAAATTCTGAGCAGTCAGGCGATCGTGACGAACCTCAGCACGACGGCGAGGCTTTTGAACGCATTCGGGAACATCTAGAGCAAAAGCGCAAAGCACAGAACCAATCGAAGCGTGAAAGTGACAAACCAGAAACCGGAGCTGGCCAGTCGAATGCAGACCAGCAGGGGCCAGAATCTGGCAGTCCAAAGAATCCTCACGATTCCTCACAGGAGAGTGGCTCCGAGGGGGCGAGTAATCCGCAAGGCCAAGATCAGCCCAGTGGCGAAGGCCAAGATCAGCCCAGTGGCGAAGGCCCAAGATCAGCCCAGTGCCGAAGGCCAAGATCAGCCCAGTGCCGAAGGCCAAGATCAGCCCAGTGCCGAAGGCCAAGATCAGCCCAGTGCCGAAGGCCAAGATCAGCCCAGTGCCGAAGGCCAGCCGTTGGATCCCAAGCAGTCAGCCGCGGATGATTCCGGCAAAGGCGGTGATCAGCAGAGTCCATCGGACGTTAGCGAGCAGGGCAATTCGGCGGCAGAGAGCTCCGCTGAGAATGGTGAAGCTGCTCAATCGCAGGACAGCGAAGGTGAGACGAGCGATCAGGCTTCCGGTGCAGAATCGGGCGAACAAGATCTGGGCAAACAGGGAGATGGCAAACCGAGTGACGATGAATCGTCGCAATCCGAATCAACTGACGCCGATGCTGCTGATCGAGCGTCACGTAAACAACCTGCAGAGCAACCCACGAACGCTCAATCGTCTGCACCAAGTACCGACTCAAGCGAATCAAAGGGTGATTCTGGAACCGGTGGAGAAGGCGAAAGTCAAGGAAGCGATTCGGGACTGCCGCCAGAGGAAGCCAACGCCGAATACGCCAAACGGGCAACCGATATGGTGCTGGATTACTTGAACGAAACTCGCGACAAGCCGGACCGAGAGCTATTGGATAAATTGAATTGGGGCGAAGATGATTTGCGGCGATTTGCCGAGCGCTGGCAAAAGGTTCGCGAGATCGCCGATAAAAACTCCGATCCGAAAACCAATCGCGAGATCAACGAGGCGTTAAAAAGTTTGGGGATGCGACCGAAGGCCGCCGATTCAAAGAACAACGTTCGTGAGTCGGCCGACTCGTTACGTTCGATTCGCGACTCCGGGAATCGCAAGCCACCGCCAGCTGCGTATCGAGATGCGTTCGACGCATTTCGTCGAGCCGCTGGTAACAAATAGCGAGTTTCGCCATATCAATCCGGCCGGCTCAATCCGGCCGGCGGCGGCGCAACTAAACCACGAAAGCCTGTGTCTGGCCGAAGATCAAGAGGCCGATATCGTTGGTTGCAAATCTCTGAACCAGGCCAGCCCAATCCTCTTGGCGCCGCAGGCGGCCGATCGTTACGACACGTTCTAGGGCAACCGACGGCGGTTCGCTACAGCTTTGGATGTATCGAAAAACTCGCTCTCGCCAGTGTTCTTCGTATAACTGCCACCAGCGTTTGCCTTGGGCACGATCCAGCATGGGTTCTAATCGCTTTGGCGCCAGCCAAGCGAAATAGACGATGGTAAACGCGACAGGTATTCCGAGCATCACAACGAGTGGGACAGCGGTGTTGTTTGAGATCCCAACGCTCATTGCACCGCCAACAATCGATGCAACGATGCTCAATGCCAGCCCCGCGAAAAAGGTCAACCATCGATACTGAAAATTCAGCGAATTCAAGGCACTGATAATGACCTGCTGGCTCGGTTGCAAGTCTTCCAACAAGACCCTAGCCAAGACGTTGTTTTGATCCTCATCAACGACATCAAAACCCATTCCCGACGATTGTTGCAATTCGTCAGTCGCCATGTACATCAGCATGAACAACGGACTTTCGTCTCGCTCGCTCAATACCGGAAACGCCGCACGCATGGAATTGGCTTCGCGGGCAATCTGGCTCAGTTCACGGGTCATCGCGACGGTTGCCGCTGGACCGTCCGAGGTGCAAAAGTGATATAGAAATCGCTGCAGTCGGGTACGCGCTTCGTAGTGACTCAGCGTTTGCGAGGTTGTCGTCAAGTAGTCTCTCAGCATCGTGACGAATTCGAGTTCTTGCAACAGATATGGCTGCAGCGTTGTCGCTTGCGACTCGAGCTCGTCGATCGTCATGCAGGTCCACTGACGAGGCGCGGTCCAGACCGCGGTCCGCAAAATCCGAAGATAAAACGCATTTCGCGCGCTGTCGTCTGTCTGTCGAATCTCTGTTTCACACTTGGTCAACAGAGTCAGAAACGCATCGAAGCCGGTCTCGCGGAGCAGGTTTTCCCAAACGGATTCGGTCATTCGATAGAATGCGGGAGAACGGGTTGCTGCAGCAACCTGATAAAGAATCGATGGTGCTTCCTGCAGCGATACTTCGCTGCGCATGTACTGCTGAATCAAACTTTGCAAACCGATGTCGTCCGGATGAGATTTCAAGCCAAGCAACAAGCACTCGACGAACGTGCTTTGCCGCACATGCGGATCGATCAAATCACTTAGTACGGCCAGGATGTAGTATTCCTGCGGGGATCGACTGGACTGGGCCAACAGCGATTGGTACGTCGCTAGCGGGTTCGCGAGTGCCCGTTCGACAACGGTTTGGGGTGACGTGTTTCCGGAAGAATGGATTTGTGCTGACGCCGCTTGGTCGTCCCGAACACTTTTGGATTTCGAATCCAAAGTTCCCATGTTCCAAGCTTGACGGGTCGCCGCAGTATTCTGCTGCGATTGTCCATAGCGCAGAAAAGATTCCAATTCTTCGTAGGCGGCGCGAATGCGCTGAAACTCATTCGGATGGGACTCTGGCTTGAATTGGCGAATCAGTTTTCCATAGGCCCGCTTTAACTCGCGGCGATCAAACTCACCCTCCAGACCAAAGAAGCCTTGCGGATTGTGGGGCAATTGGCTCCAGTTCGACCTGGTTCGCTTCGTCCATTCAGATGTCCTTTCTAGCTTCCCAGTTCGAAGGCATGCATGATAAATCGGACGAGCATTCCCGTGATGAACGCGCCAATTCCAAATATGATTTCGGCGTTCTTTCGAGACAATATCGGTGATCGCGAATTGCGGATCGTTGCAAACCAATCACGTTCCAAGTCGATGAGTGCAGGATCGATTTCTTCAATTCGACCAATGGATTTCAATGCCTTGGCATGGCTTCGCCGGTTGTCCAACGTTCGCAGGTATTGTTCTTTGGCGAATCCTGCGTCGGCGGGAGCCAGGGTCAGGGAGCGACCGAAAGCGATTGCCAATTCCCGATCGCACTCCGGATCATCAAGCATGGCGTTGATTGATTCGCGGTGTTTTGCTGCCGCGGTCAATCTTGACACCGTTGCGGCCAGTTCGGGGTGCCGGTCGGCAGTGAGTGAGCCCAGACCGGCCTGCAATGCGTCAGCAGTCATTTGAAAATAGTGAGATTGGATTTTCTTTAGCCGCTCGAGACCTTGTTCGCGACGTCGCTGTTGCTCCTGATAGTCAACGGGTTCGACATCGACCCCGACAACCGTTGGCAGTTTCAGCGTTCGGCGGCGCTGAATCAAGATCTGATGCGACTCCCAAATCGGATTCAGCGCAAACATGTCGCCGAGGTACTGTTGCGGTGGCCAATCATTGCTCTCGGTCGATCGTCCTGCATCGGCGGTCACGTGGTTTGGTCCTCGTGATCGATTCCAAGTGACGAAAGCACCATCAGCAAAGTGTTTCGCGCTTGTGCAAAGATTTCGCGGTCCGCGCGGGCCATCGCATCTTCATACATATCGAGTGCTTCATCCAAACTTTGTCGCTGCGTTGGATGCAACTCGCCCAGCATCCGTTCGGCCAATCTGGCTAGTTTTTGATTGTCCAAATCATCTCGCGGATAGAACTTCAGTTCGTTGATTCGCCGCTTGGCTTGCGAGATTTGTTCGGGTGATAGGCCTTGGACCAGGTTCGTCAGTACCGTGCGAAATTTTTGACCACCCGGTGCGTATCCCTCAACTTCCAAGACTCCACTGAGGTCGTACGTGAATCGCACGTACAGTGGACTACCGGCTGGTCCAGGAGGCAGACCCTTGACCTTCAGTTCGCCCAATTCCACGTTGTCCTTTACTTTTCTGGCATCCCCTTGGTAGACGCGGAGTGTTACTTCGGTTTGGTTTGGCGAAACCGTGCTGAACGTTTCTTCGCGAGAGATTGGAATCGTACTGTTTCGATGTAGGACAGGTTGGAAATATCCGTCCTGATAGTGGCCACCAAAGTCCTTTGCGACTTCGACGCCCAATGTGAATGGACAGACATCAGTCATCACCATGTCGTCAACCGCCGCGTCTTGTTCAATCAACGCGGCTTGAACCGCAGCACCCAGCGCAACCACTTCGTCCGGATTGTATTGAGCGATCGGCGGTCGCTGAAAATAGTCGGCCACAAAATCTTTTAGTACATGCATGCGCGTCGATCCACCCACCAATATGACATCGTCAATATCGGCCGGTTTCAGTTCGGCATCGCGGAACGCGCGAGCGATCGGGCCCGCAACACGTTGCATCAATGGATCACAGAGTTGCGCAAAATCGTTGCGCGACACTCTGAATCGTTTGGGCTTTTCTGCATACGTTCCGTCCAACTCCGGCAGACGTATTTCGCAGATTTCTTCAACAGCTAACGTCCGTTTGGCTTTTTCGCATTCGCCACGTAGTCGCGATACCCGATGCGGTTGCTGAAGTTCCGCAATCTCCAGCGGCGTGCCCTCCGAAGACAGGACGGTGGAGACCATTCGATCGGTGAAATCTTCACCGCCCAGCATGCTTTCGCCGGCGGTGGCGCGGATTTCGAGTGTCCCTTCGAAGACTTCCATCACGGTGACGTCGAAAGTCCCACCGCCCAAATCGATAACGCAAAGGTTCTTTTCGTCATCTCGGCCGTGAAATCCGTAAACCAGTGCGGCTGCGGTCGGTTCGTTGATCATCCGAAGCACATTCAGCCCCGCCATTTCACCAGCCAACCGAGTCGCCTGCCGCTGGTGGTCGTTGAAATAGGCAGGCACTGTGATGACCGCGTCGGTGATGTCTTGACCGAGAAAGGCCGAAGCATCGTGACGCAGGGACTTGAGCACCAAACTGCTCAATTCATGTGGAGAAAAAGTCTTGCCGGCGATCTTGACCTGACGGTCCTGACCCATATAGCGTTTGAAACACCAGGCGCAAGATTCGGGCGCGGTCACACGCAAATCACGAGCCGTCGCACCAACGACGATCTCTCCACTTGCTAAGACACCCACGATCGAAGGCGTTAGGAAATCGTTGTGAGCATTTGGGATCAGTTCGGGCCGTCCCTCGCGAAAGACGCTGGCGAGCGAATGAGTCGTTCCGAGATCGATTCCGATCGACAAGTTGTTGTTCTTCGAGTGCATTGATTTACCGCGACCGAATTGGGTTGGACGTTCACGATTCTAAACGATTTTTTTACTGACGAACCGATTTCCCGCGATTACGAATCGAAGCTGCTTTCGTGTTGCGCTTGAAACACCCACTCTGCGGGTCGCCACGATTTTGAACTCAGGTCGTGTGTGGAGCTTTGCGAAAACGATTTCAGAATCCCGGACCAGACATATGCCATCATGACTTCGGTCGATCTGCAAAGCTTGGCACAGCATTCCAGGTCCTCTGGTTAGTCGTCGCGGATCCTCGTAGCCGCGAATCGTTCGCATCCTATCGATCCCCCAGATCGGTTCGATCGCGCGGATCAGGACGGCGCAACCTTTTCCCTTCGCCTCGGTGACCGCGTTCAAGCAATGTTGAGCGTGAATTGGATAAACATACAGCGTTCCAGGAGGGCCGAACATCGATGCATTGCTTGCCGTTTGTCCGCGTGCCGCGTGACAAGCCGAATCAGCCTCCGGCAGATAGGCTTCCGTTTCGACGATCAGACCACCAACCCAGTCGCAACCGACCTGATCGCTATCACCCCAATCGCGATCAACGCGCCGCATCAGGGCCTTCCCCAGCAGCTCGCGAGCCACGATGGTAGTGGGACGATCGTAGAATGATCTTGGTAACCGATTTTTCAGTGCCGGTCGCTTCAATTTACAGTCCATGTTCAACGGGCAGTTCCATTTGAATCAGCATACAAATGTCGTCGCGGCGCGATGGTTGTTTCCAATCTCCAGTGAACCCGTCGAAGGTGGCTGGGTTCGGACCGACGGAAACCAAATCCTGGAAATTGGCAAAGGCAAAGCTCCATTTGGCTGTGACGATCAGGGTGACGCAGCTCTGTTGCCCGGTCTGGTCAACGCGCACACGCATTTGGAGTTTTCCAATCTCGCCAATCCTATCGGAGAACCCGGGATCTCGCTGCATGACTGGATCGGGCGAATCGTCGGTGCCAGGCAAAGTGCAACGCCCGATTCAAAGCAATCAGCGATCGCGGCTGGAATTCGCGAATCGATTCGCTCAGGAACACGATTGATCGGTGAAATCACGACGCCTCCCTGCGCGTATCCGCTGGACTCTGGCGAGCTGAAGCTCGTTCCATTCGCGGAAGTGCTGGGTTTGGATCGGAGTCGTGCGACGGAACGAATGGATTCTGCGGTCTCTTTTTGTGAAGCGTGTCCGACGGCAGGTCTAAGCCCGCACGCCCCTTATTCGACCACTTTGCAAACGGTCGATCGTTGCATCGAATATGCCAGTCGAAGTGATCGACCGATTGCAATGCATGTTGCCGAGTCAGCTGAAGAACGCGAGCTATTGACCGCTGGCAGCGGACCTTTCGCGGATGCGCTACGGTCGATGGGAGTGTGGCGAGACGAAGTTTTTCCTTGGGGCGACCATCCATTCGAGACGTTGATCGATCGTCTTTCCGCGGCATCCTGTGCATTGCTGATTCATGGAAACTATTTGAACGATCGAGATATTGCAAAGCTAGTTCAGCATCCCAACGTGACAGTTGTTTATTGCCCGCGGACCCATCATTTTTTCGGTCACCAGCCACACCCGGTCGATCGTATGGTGTTGGCGGGAGTACGCGTTGCATTGGGAACCGATTCGCGGGCCAGCAATCCGGACTTGAGCATCTGGAAAGAAGTACAACACCTGTTGATGCATCGACCGGACATTGGACCGGCAGAAGTTCTGCGGATGGCGACGATCAATGGGGCCGATGCGATGAACCAACCAGAGATTGGTCGCATCGAGGCCGGATGCCAGTCGGGTCTGGGGCTTGTTCGAACCAGCGCAGCCAAAGTCGCCGATGTCTACGCTGATTTGGTGACCAACGATTATGTGCCTTTGCTGCATGGCAGGAAATGAACGATTCGCGTTTTGCCTACCACGATCCCAAGTCCGTTTGCAAACCGTCAGGCGCATAAATCGTTCGTCCACCATCAACCGGTAGACAGACACCAGTGACAAAATCATTCTCGCAAAGGAACTGCACAGCGTGCGCGACATGATCTGCCGTTCCAACCCGACCGACTAGGGTGCTGTTGGCGATCTGGCTAGCCTTTTCCTCAGACACGTCATCGGCAAGCATAACTGGGCCCGGTTGAACGCAGTTGACGCGAATGTTCTTGTTCCATTGTGAAAGTTCAACCGCCAATGATCGCGTCATCACTTCAATCGCGCCTTTGCTTGGAAAATAAGCAGCATGATCTTGATAAGGTCGCACCGTTGCCCAGTCACCAATATTGACAATCGATCCACCGGTCGACTGGTCGGCCATCTTCTTACCGGCGGCTCGAGCGCACAAAAAAGTTCCAATCGTATTGATTTCGAAATAGTTTCGAAGGTCGTCGGCCGTGACTCTTTCCAACGGAGTTGGATACCAGATCGCGGCGCTATTGACCAAGATGTCCAAACGCCCGAACTGACTGAACGTTTCATCGACCAATCGGTCGGGAACAGATTCGTCGGTCAGTGTTCCGAGTGTGACGATCGCGCGGGCACCATGCTGCTGTTGAATCGATTCAACAACTTCTTCCGCATCATTTTGACTCCGATTGGCATGCACGGCGATTCGGCAACCAAGGTTGGCAAGATGCATAGCGATCGCGCGTCCGACTCTGGGTGCTCCACTGCCGGTGACTAGGGCGACTGGAGAATCGACCTGAAACGTTTGCTGAAGATTTGGCATCAATTTGCATCTGATTTCGAAGGGTGGGGTCCATCGGTTCTACGATACGGATGGCAGCGGCATGGGGCAATCGGAATCGAATGCATCAATTTCGATCGGTCCCCACTTGGACTCCGTACGGGTTCCGGACGATGCGGGTTGAACAGGTCGATTTGGATGCGCCTCTTCAGCTCCCTACATTCCTTGTGTCCAGCACATTTTAACCGCCGCTGAAATGAATCAACTATTCAATTCGTCGTGTCGATGCGTAAAAAGAGTGTACCCATACATTTGCATTGCAACCAAGTATCCAGAACGTTTGCATCCGTCGTTGGTGAGAAATCTCGCGTGTTTGATCTGCTGAAGAAGACTCCACTGCTTGCGATCGGAGCGTTTGCTTGCGCACAACTGGCCACCCTGCTGCCATTTTTAGTGAGCGGTAAGATCCGTCCGCTGTTCTTTGTCTATTTGGACGGAATTGACTTGGTGGCATTGACGCCGACTGTCTGCATTGCCGCAGGTCACGCGATGGCGCTTGCCGCGCTGCTACTGACAACACGAATGGTGTTTCGCAAGTGGGGACTGCGATTGGCTGGGGCGGCCGTCGTGGTTCACTTTTTGTGTATGCTTGTCGGCGTGCTGTACTATGCGAACTTCGGGCAATACCCGCGTTGGACACTCGTACAAGACCTGCTAATCACGCCCACTTCGGTGATCGGGTATGGCATATCGGGCGCGACACCATCCGACTTCATGCTTGGATTGTTGTCTGCCACGCTTGTCGTATTAGCAACGATTTATGGGCTGCGGAATATTGCGGACAACTCCACGCCCGGGGACGCTTGCTTTCTGTCGATGGCACTTGCAATCGGGTTTTTGACGGTTGGTTTGACGCTCATTAGTGCGCGAGCGCACATGGGCGCTGCGAGTTTCTCAGTTCCACGGCATCCCAAGCTCGTTGCTTTGGGGAACTCTATCTGATTCGATTCAGCATTCACGACTGAACCAGGCCGACTGTGCCGTCGCCAACCTTCCAGTCCGCTTGGTGTCGCAGCATTCTCCGGAAACGGAACGTCCATCACATATTGTCTTGATTGTCATGGAGAGTTTTCGCGCCGATCATACGCCGCAATACGGCTATGCCAGAAACACGATGCCACGGTTGCAGGCTGATCAGGACCAATGGGTTGTGTTTCCGAACTACCGATCGTCGGCCCCCATGACGGCAGCGTCACTACTGCGCAATCCTAAGTTCACGATATCTGCAACTTGGTTCCAATGAAAACTCAATAAACGAATCGGTCCATGCATTCTGGGAATCGCTCTCCGCGGCCGGATACCAGACCGCGTTTATGACAGGTGCTGATATGCGATGGCACTACTTGGATAACGTGACCAAAGCGAATAGCTGCGATCATTTTTTTCATTTCCATGCCGTTGATGACGAGACTCGCCGACTGCACCGGCTTCGCGATCGTTCCGATTCTTCTTTGGACGACTCTCTCGTGATGGACCGAACGAGTCAGCTTTTACAATCGTCAGATCGACAGCAAACTCCGAGCTTTTCGTTCCTGTACTTGTTGAATTTGCACCAGCCCTATTATTCCGATCCCGAAGACCGTCGGTTCTCCGATGCGGACTTACCCAAAGTGGTCGCCGACAAGCGAATTCTTGAGATGAAACTCTCCGAAGGCCATCGAAAATCGCTCAACAACCTCTACGACAACAGCATTGTCAATTTCGACAAAAACTTGTCCAAACTGTTGGCTTCGATGCAGCGCAGCGGTGTGTTGGAAAGATCTGTCGTCATCGTCACGGGTGATCATGGCGAGGCATTCGGCGAACACGGTACCTTTTACCACGGCACGACTGTTTATGACGAACAGATCAAGGTTCCGCTGATGATTCGTGTCGGAGCCGAGCTGCCGAAACTTCGCCAGGCGCTCGAAGACAATCGAGAAACCGTAGCAACGGGCGTCGATCTGAGTCCCACGATTCTGACGATGGCAGGCGGTGAAATCCCCAAGGTTGCCGAGGGGACTCCGTTGACGGCGGCGAATCGTAAAAAGTACGATTTTGTTTTTTGGAATGCCGGATATCAGATGGCCGCTGTAATCACCAAGAACCAAAAGTTCATCTATGACATGGAGACCAGAATCGCACAAAGTTATGATCTAATTCGCGACCCAACTGAAATCGATAACAGGATTGATCGCCAATTCAACGACTTCACCGATTTCTTGCAGTACCTTGAGCAGCTGCAAATCATCCGCGACAATCCTGACGTCGATGATGCCCCCGACGATCAGGTTGGCGATCCAGCTTCACAAGCGGCTTAAAGATACCTGGCAAGCGGTCCGCCACGTGTTGCCAACGCGTCCACTTTGGCTGTGGTTTCGGGATCTTCGATCAGTGGCGGTGCGTGATGGGTTTTGACCCTCGCGTCGATGATCAGTGAACCGCGGCATCCCCAATGCTTTCCCTCGACACTCGCGTCAACGCCATCAACGTCGATCGCAGGGTTGCTACGAGTAAAGGTCACCCACAACCAATTTTGCAACGACCGGGAAGTGAACTCGCTATCGTCCACCAACGTGATCAGTGGAAACTCGTTGCATGACGCATCCGGTGACGTCGATTCGGCGAACCCGCGCAGGGTTTGTTGACCGTACTTGGGCGATTCGATTGCCAGAACGCCCGGCATGACAACACGCGGGTTCTTGAAATCATCCGGCAACCGCAGGTCCACAGGCAATTCCGTTGGCAATTGGCGAACGGGTGAGCCTGTAGCGGCAATGACCAATTTGGATCCTTGGTTCATTCCTCGTCCGCTGTAGTCCAACGTGTCGATCGTTGTTTTTGTCTGAAAGTGCAAGTCGCGGCGCCAATCGACTCGGGCCAGTATATGAATCAGGAATGATTGAATGTCATGAATGTCCAACTCGCCCCGCGGATCGTCGGTGATCCACAGGTACTTGGCGAGCGACAATTGTCCGTTACCAAGAATCGCATTGGCTTGCGTCAACAGTTCTTGGGGCTCGGGGCGATCCAGATAGGGCATGTATCGTTCGCTGCCGATCGCCAGCAGCAAAGGATGAACGCCGGCAGCATCAACGGCATGGACCGCTTTTACACCTGGGATGACCGATGGAATGATTGGGTCAGTGATCTCATGAATCAGCTGCCCGAAGGTCGTGTCTTCCTGAGGCGGACGACCGACCACCGTAAACGGCCAAATTGCCTTGTCGCGATGCCAGACATGCTGGACCTTCATGACCGGAAACGGATGTTGCAAGCTGTAATAGCCAAGGTGATCGCCAAACGGACCCTCTGGTTTGGTTTGGTCCGGATCAATCGTGCCGACGATGGCAAAATCGGCGTCAGCGTATACGGGCGCGTGCTGGCCACGGACCAGTCGAATCCGCCGCCCCGACAGAGCGCCGGCAAATGTCAATTCAGTCAACCCTTCCGGCAGGGGCATCACTGCGGCGAGCGACATCGCGGGCGAGCCACCGACCGTGATCGTGACCCGCAGTGGCTCGTCGCGATCAAGCGCTGCCCGATGATGGACTCCGATGCCGCGATGAATCTGGTAGTGCAATCCGACTTCTTCATCTGTGATGTATTGGTTGCCCGAGAGTTGAATGCGATACATGCCCAAATTGACTCGCATCAGGTTGTATGGATCCATTGGATCCGCACTCAGCACTTGTGGCAGCGTCACAAAAGCACCACCGTCAGCGGGCCAACACTTGACCATCGGCAGATCAGAGACCTTGATCCGAGTGCGCTTGAATCGGACCGCTGCGGCAAAACTTGGGCAGCATCCGCAGGGCTGTAAGCGGAACTCCGGCATATCGAAGCGGGTGCTTCGGCGATGCCGCCGGGATCGATTTTGACTTCGATCAGACGACGCACCGAATCCAGTGTGTCGCGAAACAGATAGCGTGCTTGCTCCAGCGATCCAAACAGGTTGGACGCCGCCGGAAATCGGCACCCTCGAACGTTTGTAAACAGTATGGCGGGACCGCCCGAGGCGTAGACGCGCCGCTGAATCTCGGCCATTTCCAAGATTCGGGTCAACTTCCTGGTCGACTTCGATCAGGCGACCGCCTTTGCGAAGATCTTCGACGGCTCTCGGGTGCTGCGGTGCTTCACGGCAAATGGGTTTTGAGAAGGAATTCGGGTCGATGGCTAGGATAACCGCGTTTTGGGCGCTAGACTAACCGGCACCATTTTCGAACATCGGGTTGGCCAATCGGCGTTTGACAAAAAGTCCCCCACGACCGCACCCGCGTCCGACCTCGCCCGTCCCGCGGACGCGGTGACTATAGCCTAAAGAGAATCGCATGTTGGAAAGCAATCCTTTACCCTCACCCGAGTTGGACTCCGTGAAAGCTCCGATGGAGGAAACGGCTGATGTCCTGGTTGTCGGTTTGGCAAGCGATGGGGATTTGTCTGCCACGCTGACCGAAATCGACAACGCCACCGAGGGATGGATGGGGCGATTGATTGAGCTTGGTCAAGTTCGAGGCAAAAACGGGCGAAGCCTGCTTGCTCGCTTCGCCACTGGCGACCGGACCAACGATGATTTTGGTGATCGGTGTCGGCGACGATCCCGATTCCCGGGTCCGAGCCTTCGATTCAGCGGCGACTGCGATTCGAACATTGTCTGATCGGCCAAGGAAAAAAGTTGTCTTTGCGCTGGCCGAATCATTCAGATCCTACCACGCATGACTCGATCGTTGCCGGTGCGATTGTGTGGTTGTGAAGGTCAATCGATCTATCAATCGGAACCCAAGCTACAGCCACCAGATCAGATTCTGTTTCAGCGATATTTCAGCGACGCGAAATCGAACGTGGGATCGATTGATCGGCCAGGCTATCAATCATGTCAGACGGTTGGTCAACGAACCTCCGGCGATGATCTATCCCGACAGTTTTGCGCAGCGAGCAAGTGAACTGGCAGCCGACGTTGGTCTTGCGGTGGAAGTTTGGGACGAAAAAAAGCTGGCAGCCGAAGGCTGTCGAGCAATGTTGGCGGTTGGTGCCGGTTCTTCGAAACCGCCGCGGTTGGTGATCCTGCGTCACGACGGCGGCGGCAAAGAACCGCCGATTGCATTCGTCGGTAAAGGTGTCACCTTCGATAGCGGTGGTTTGTCACTGAAGCCAAGCGAAGGGATGTCGATCATGAAATGTGACATGGCCGGTGCAGCTACCGTCGTCGGAGTGATGCACGCGCTTGCCAAACTGGGAGTCAAGAAGAACGTCATCGGCTTGTGCGGCTTGGCCGAGAATATGGTCAGCGGGGACAGCTACAAGTTGGGCGATGTGATCGAGACGCGCAGCGGGAAGACCATCGAAATTCTGAATACCGACGCCGAAGGTCGCGTTGTACTAGCGGACACCTTGGACGTCGCTATTCAGTTGCAGCCCAGTGCGATGGTCGATTTGGCAACGTTGACCGGTGCCTGCATGGTGGCTTTGGGTAACGAAGTTGCTGGATTGATGACCAATGATCAAGCGACTTGTGACTCGCTATCGCAGGCGGCGGAAATTGAAGGCGAGCCGGTTTGGCAGTTGCCGATGTTTGATCTGTACGACGAAAAAGTCAAAAGCAAAGTCGCCGACATCAAGAACGTTGGCGAGGCTCGTTGGGGCGGCGCGATCACGGCGGCAAAGTTCTTGCAGAATTTCGTCGGCGAAGTCCCCTGGGTCCATGTCGACATCGCCGGACCGGCGTTTGTTGAAAGTCCTACCCCAGCGCGTGATGCCGGGGCGACTGGCGTGATGGTTCGATCACTGTTGCGGTGGATCGAGTCGCGTTGAGCGGAACGTCCCAGTGACGTGGCCCAGTGACGTGGCCCAGTGATCGAGTTGGCCCAGTGACTACGGCTCTTGAATCTGAAAGTCGTGTCACCCGCGGACTACGCTTTCGCGCCTGGCCAAAATTTCTTCCACTTGCTTTCGGTCGAAGGCTCGGACGATTTCTTCACCGGCGGGCGTTTCTAATGGTCGCCGTTCAGTCGTTCGGCAAGATCTCGAATCGCTTGAGTGATCGCAGCTTTGGGAGCTTGCGCGATCAGCGGGACCCCGTTGTTGCGAACTTCGACCATCGTTCGATAGTCGTTCGGCAATAAGGCGAAGATCTCTCGACCCAGAGTCTCTTTCGCCTTCTTCAAGCTGATCTGACCGGAATCGAGTCCGGCGCGATTGACGACGATTTCGACTTTTTCGGACAGTCCATCGATCTCCTCGAAACTCATGATCAAACGGACCACGTTGCGCAGGCAAGGCAGATCCAGCTGAGTGACCAACAGGACTTTCGAGGCATTGTCGATCGCAGCCATGTCGATCGCGTGTATAGGTTTTGGACAGATCCACGATCAGGTGCGTGAACGATGCCTTTAGCAGTCCCAGTACTTTGCGAATGCTATCCTCGGTAATGCTTAGCGTATCCTGCGAAGTTCGACAGGTCTGGGCAACAAGTACAAACCCGCTGCTGTGCTTGGTAAGCGATCGCTTGAGCAATTGAATGTCCAACCGCGAAACATTGTGGACAACGTCCGCCAGCGTGTAATCGGGAATCGAATCCAAGAACACGTCGGCGTCACCCAGTGCCAGGTCAAGGTCGACCAAGGCGACACTGTTGTGCGGATTTTCAGCGAACACGCAACCGAGATTCACAGCGGTGCTGGTTGTTCCAACGCCACCGGTTGCACCGGCGACAGCGATCACTTCGCAAGCACGTCCAGAGCTGAATCGGAAGATCCGTATTTTTGTTGGCTAACACGGCCGAGCGCATCGGAGAGATCGTCGCCCGAGACTGGCAGGGTCAAAAACTCTCGAGCACCTGCTCGGATCGCTTGCAAAATCAAGTGACCATCGGTGCTTTCGCTGGCCGCCAAGATCGCCGTCTCCGGCGCTTCCTTGAGCAAGTCGGCTGATCAAGTTGATCGCTTGCTCGGTATCGGAATCAAGCGCGATGATTCCCACATCGGGAGCCGTTTGCTCGATGACATCGGGGTAAAACTCATAGCGAGAACAGTCGGCTTCAAGCCAGATTGTGTCCATTCCCAACAGCATCCCTTTGAGTGCTTCGCGAGATCCGTCGTTGGGATCGACCAGTGCGATTCTAAGTACGTTGCTCATAAAAGATCACTTCTGACCACAATACAGTGATGATGAAAAATTGATCTGCGATCATGACTGTCCAGCACCGTTCTTACTGAGCAGGTGCCGAGATCGAAATACCATCGCCCACGATGACGCCGGATTCAGTTGGAACAACAGCGTTGGCGGGAATGCCAGGTGCTTCGATGATTTCGCCCACAACCGGATGGCCGCCAGCATCAGTTGATGGTGCCGTGTCGATCGCGCCATCGGCACACGTCGGTTCGCCACAGTCGCCGTTTTGGCCCAACAGGTTGGGGACTTCGATATGGCCCTTCATGAACAGTTCTTTGTCGTTGGGCGACATCGAGTTCAAACCAGGCCCGCTTTGCGGAACTTCGTGTGGATCCATCGCTTCCACCAATTCCGGCGTTACGGTAATCAACAACTCGATCTCGTTGCGTTCCTCCCGAACGCGTCGGAACATCGTGCCGATGTACGGCAGTTCGCCCAAGAACGGGGTTGCGCGGGTGACCCCTTCCGTGCGGCTTTGCAGCAGTCCGGCGATCGCCAAGGTTTGTCCCGCCTGCAGCTCCACGGCGGTTTCGACATATCGTTGGCTGAAAGCGGTCACTTGCAGGCCGTCGGTGCTCAAACCGTTTGCCGGATCTAGTTCGGTTACTTCCGGTCGGACTTCCAATCGGACACGCCCGGGGCCGACGACGAATGGCAGGAAATCGATTGCTGTTCCGTATTCTTCGTACTGAACGGAGATGGTGCCATTACCAGCGGGAATCAAATATGGCACTTTACCACCGACGTTGAATCTCGCTGGACGACCGTGCGTTGCCACGACGGTTGGTTCGGCCAAATACTTGACCAGTTTTTGTTCACGCAGAGCCGCGATCAGGCCAATGAAATCGTTCGCCACTGATACCAAGCCGGTTGGTTCCTGAGATGCACGCCTTCGGTTGTACCTTGCAGAAAGCCGGCGAATTCGTGCCTCATTGATCGGCCGAATCAGATCCTACCCGGCGCACTGACGAAGAATCCGTTGTCCAGTGCGGTTCCCCAATCGACCCCCAATTCACGCAGTTTCGTTCGCGAAACTTCCATGATTCGCGTGTGCAACAGCACTTGTTGTACACCGACAACTTTGATGTTGTTGACTACCGTGCGCATAGTATTGTTCGACAATTGCGACCGCACGATCGACATCATCAACGTTTGTGACCGTTCCCGAAACGATGCAGGCCTCGTTGATCGGCATGCACCTTAGCGATGCCAATGGCAACTGCGACACTGAGGATGCCTTCGACTTCGCGAGCGTCACCCATGACGGTGACATCGACGGTATACAGTTTGTCGTTGGTGTCCCACAGGTTCAGCTGAGTCGTACCAGGACCTTTCGCAAAGATCTGGATCTGATTCTGCGAGACCGGCGTCGCACCAACGATTTCTTCGTTGTGAACCTGGAATCGCGGAATTCGATCTTCGAGTGTCAGAATCCGGCTGCTCTTCACCAACATCTCAAGTCGTTCAACCGTCTGAGAGATCTGGTGATTGACCGTCGAGTCACTGGATGTCAATCGGATCGGGCCCGATTGTGCATGCGCACTTGGTGAGCCGATCACCATTCCAGCGGTGACGATCAAAAGTCCGGCGGCAATTCTTGCCGTCAATCGGGTCAATTCCATTGCAATGCTTCCTTGCAGGACCAATTTCGAATCCATCCGAAACTTTGTTATCGATTTCGCGGCAACGTGCCCGATGATCAAAAACGCTAGGTCAATGGCGGGTAACGGTTTTAAATCAATACGGAGTGCACAAACGAGTTGGGCACCAAGCATGTATAGCGATGCGTTGTTCGTTCTAGTTGTCTGATGCTGCGATCAGTTGGCGGTTGGTAGAAGGGACTTTCCTTGCCGTTCAAGTAACCGTGTTCACCTTCGCTAGGGCTCTCCTTGTCGGTTGTCGTCAACTTCATAGTCTCGGTCTTCACCAAGTTCTTCTAGGCTGTCGGCTTCTCCACCAACTTCGCCAAGCGAGTCGCGGTAGTTCCCCGTCGACGATCAAGTATTTCATCATCTTACCTTGAACCATTTTGAACATGATGAAGCCTTCTTCTTTCATCTCTCAGAGGCTCGGGCGTACTTGTCTGCCTCGTCGAAACATTGTTGATTTGTGTATCCTTCTCTTGCTGGCGGTCGCGTTGTACCTGCAGCCAATTCAAGAATTCGTTGCCAGCTTCGTTCGATCCATCTTCTGTGCTGTAATCAGAGTCACTGCCGAGGCTAAGTCGGATCTTGCCCAGTTCGTTGGCCCACGTCCAAGCCTCCATGTCGTTCTTGTGAATCATCAGTTCGATGCTGCGCACCGACTTCGGGCGGTGTTCACCAACACGAATTTCAGTGTCTCCGTCCAGCGAATATACGCGAACGCCCATCAGCACTTGCTTGACGATGTTCTGCGGGATCAGGTCGCTTTTGGTGAAGTAAGCGGTCACATCGACGCGGTCACCTGGCTTGAACGACTCGTGCGATATTGATTCCTGTTGCCGACAGGCCAACGGTCTGAAAGCCCTTGGGGACCGCTTGCCAGTTCTCATCCATCAACTTGACAGGCACGATCGGCTCGCCGGCATAGATTCGTTGCTTGGCGTACTTTTCATCAAGTGTTGTCAGGTCGCCAGAGGCGCCTTCCGGAACTTTGTCCGCGGGCCACTGTTCCAGTTTGATTCGCTCCGGCGTGATTTCGTCACCGACGTTGATATCAACCGAGGCGACAAAGATCTCGGCCGTGCTCCCTTTGCCGGCATCTGGCTTGAGCATTCAGCCATTGGCTGGCAAAAACGGCCGCGATTGATCCGCAGATACATGCAACCAATAGGTAAAGTGATTTGCTTCGCATGGCTATTTCGTCGCCTAGGTAAACGATTGATAAGTGTTTGACGATTGGATGTACCATCGGTATGCACACGATCGACTCAAGAAGGGTTTTCGGTGCAAGGCATCGGATTGCTGCAATCCGCATGATCGGCCAGTTACGACCGATACGATCGGAGAGGTCAGCGTTGATTCGCTGCCTCGCCCGATCGTTAAAGTTTATCAGTCGTTGTCCGATCGAGCTCTAAATCGTCATCGATCAGATCAGCATTCCGGCGAAGCCGAAGTAGACGATCGATCCGATTGCCATTGGGATTCCATACGGCAACAGGTACATGTTCTGGCTTGCGTTCGCGGGCGATTGCTGCCAGATTCGCTCGGCTTGCGAACGTTTTCCATTCGTGCATGATCTGATGAGCCATGGCGTAATGCTTTTCCCAGCGACCGCTTCGCCAGATCATCCAAGCGGCCATGATGCCGCCGACGATGCACGTCGCAGCGAATGCTTTCAATGTGATCATCGCACCAAGCCATGCTCCGATACCGGCGAGCAGTTTCACGTCGCCGGCACCCATGCCGCCAACATTGCGAAGTACCAATAGCAGCATCATGCCGACGAAGGTGCCCCACATGCTCAAAGCCGAGTCCGGAAACTCCCGATTCGATAGTCCAATGCATCCATCCACAAGCGATGAAAGGAAAGGTCAACCAGTTTGGTACCTTCAGAGATTTGCCATCGATCACGGCCGCCACGATCAAGACGATGGTGACGAACCAAACGGTCCAGTTTTCAGCGATCGAGCTAAGTAGAGTGGCCATGTGTCTTTTCCCCGTGTAATAATATCTTCGTGATTGTGCGAGTGTTTTCGGTCTGTCAGCAGCTTGGTCTGTCTTAGCGTGGTCCAATCATCCAGCTGAACATCGCGAATAAAAGGGTCGCGAGACAGCAGGAGACTTGCCAGGCGTAGGCAGCAGCGTCAACAGGTAGGAGTGGGTAATTCATCAGGTAGGGTCTCCCGCATATTTCGCGGGCGTTGGACGCCGTGGCGTCGTGATTGTCAAACTGTCTTGGCGAACAAGACTCAGATACCAAGCACTTGATATCGGAGAAAAATCCCGGCGCGACGGCACGGACCTACGAGAGGTCCGTACCGAACTGCGACGAGACATATCTTGATGTCCGCTCGACATCGAGCGGCGATCAATTAGTTGCCGCGATTGCAGTTCCAACCGACTTCGAACTTGCCCTTAGCGGCAGTTCCGACGCCACCAACAGCAGTCAAGCAAGCAACTGCGATCAGTGCCAACATAACGGCGTACTCAACAGCGGTTGGGCCATCTTCTTCTTTGATGAAGTTAACGATGCTTTCTTTGATATTCTTCATGTCATCTCTCGCGAGTGAGGTGCGTACCGAAGTACGCGACAACGAATTGGCCGATTCACGTGAACCGGTCCAGTAAATTCCGCAGCCTCGTCTCCGACTTTCGTCAGACGCACCTTGGCTCCGCTTCACACCCGCTAGGGGCGATTCGCGTTTCCTTGGCAGCTCGGCGATCCTGAAGCTACTGTCCGCCGCACTAAGTGCAGCGACATCACTCACGGATCCGTAGCTTTGCGTCCCGTCTTCTCAGACGGTTTGCCTTTGTCTTGGAAGCAAGGCTGACCGACAAGGCTCTGTTCGCAAACGCGACTCGATCTCATGCGGCAGCGGACCGAACACCGATCCGCTCGCTTCTACTGAAACGTATGCCAAAATCCGGGTCAGTCAAAAAACTACTCCTAACGAAACCTTGGCAGTTACGTTGGCTGCCCAATTAGGTCAGGTTGTAACGATCAAAGGACCCCCTTCACCGCCGAGCACCAATAAAAAGCTGCTCAGTCGGTCGATTCGGCTACCTGTTCGCGACCATTGATTGCCGCTGTCCACTTCAAACCATGTCAGCACTCGATTCATGTCGCGCTAACGTTTGTAGGGGTTGTATCGCTGCTGCGAGTACGGCGCTTGGCAACATGGGCATTATCCAACACGCAACTCTTGTTGATTTTTCGCACCACCCCGGGGTGTGTCGTAGATTCCAGCGGTGATTTATCGCGCCAAGTGACTTTGCTTCGCCGATCGGATCATTCGATTGTGAAATTGAAGCTATCGATCCAGGTGGCCCCAACATAGGAACGACACGTGTTTGATTTACGCGAAACCAAAATACTGCTTGTGCAATCCGAGCCCGTACTCGCCGATTTGACCCAGTTCCGGTTGGAGCTGCTGGGCTATCAGATTGAACTGGTCGGCTCGGGAAGCGAAGCGACAGCGGCAATCGAGAAATGCCCGCAAGACTTGGTGATTGTTGATACTTCATTGCCGGATGGCGACGGGATCGAATGGATCGCCCAAATCCGAAGCACACAACCAAGTGATCAGCTTCCAGTGATCGTCTTCTCACTAGATCCGTCTCTGGAGACCGTTGAACGAGCATTCCACGCTGGTGCAAACGACTACCTGATCACGCCATTTGACCCCACGGTCATGGAAGAAAAGATTGAATTGATTTTGGCTGAACGATCTTCACTCGCCGGCCACCGATAGGAAAAGAAAAGGACAATACAATGCGACGACTCGGGGATATTCTCGTCGAAAATGGTGTGCTAAACGCTGAGGAAATGGAATCGGCCTTTCAGCAGCAAACCACGCGACATCATGCTGGGCGATTGGCTCGTGCGCCAGCGGCTATTGTTGACCGCGGAATTGGGGCACGCATTGGCCGCCCAGTTTGAAGTCCCCTACCTCGACATCGATCCTGCAAACGTGAATCCGCAGGTTGCCAGGCTGTTGCCCGAAGATTTTGCCACCACACACGAAGCCTGCGCGATCAATATTTCTGACAATCACATGACATTGGCCATGGTTGCCCCGGATGATATTGAAACGATCGCCGAAGCGGAATTGATGACGGGCTACCAAATTCGTCCCGCCGTCGCGATCGCAGAAGATATCGAAACGCTGATCAGTCGCGTCTATGACGACCGAGCTGTTGCCCGCCAGACCATTGTTGACATGAAGTTTTCTGAGCTTCGTCAAGCTGGCCTTCTGGTCGATGATGTTGGCGCGAACCTGATTGCCGAACAAGAAGATGCACCGGTCGTACGTCTGGTCCAAGCCATTTTGACCGGTGCCGTCTCGGCAGGTGCCAGCGACGTTCATCTTGAGCCGTTGAAACCGGAAATGCGAGTTCGCTATCGAGTTGACGGCGAACTTCAACAGGTCATGACGATTCCCAATCATATCGAAGATCCAGTAATCAGTCGTATCAAGGTAATGGCTGACATGGACACGACGGAGAATCGTCGTCCTCAAGACGGACATTTGACTGTTTTCGACAATGGCAAACGAGTCGGCTTCCGAGTTAGCGGAATTCCCACTGTCGATGGCCAAAAATTGGTGCTGCGGTTGCTCGACGAAGGCGGCAAGTCTTTCGAGCTCCAAAACATTGGACTGACTAGCCGCGATCAAAACGCCTTGTTGAATATTCTGGATAAGCCACACGGGATGTTTGTAGTTACCGGACCAACCGGAAGTGGAAAAAGTACAACGCTTTATGCTGCGCTACAACATCTGAACCGCGACGATCGAAACATCGTTACGGTTGAGGATCCAGTTGAGTTTCGCTTGCCCGGTATCAATCAGGTGCAAAGCGACAGCGAATTCGGAATGGGTTTCGCCAACGCCTTGAAGTTCATCATGCGGCAAGACCCGGACGTGATCATGGTCGGGGAAATTCGCGATTCGGAAACGGCGACGACCGCCATCCAGGCTGCGTTAACGGGCCACTTGATGATCAGCACCTTGCACACCAACGACGCGGTCGGCGCAGTCCAACGACTAAGCGATTTGGGCGTAGACAATTTCAAGATCGCTGGATCGCTGCTGGGTAGCGTCGCACAGCGTCTGTTGCGTTGCATTTGCGAAAACTGTAAGTGTGCCGTTCCCGCCAACGAAAAGCTGTTAGATGCTCTTGATCCGCAACGCACGGTGTCTCGGTCGGCCAAGTTCTATCATGGCGAAGGCTGCAAGAAATGTCTGGGTACCGGATTCTCCGGTCGAATCCCGATTTTCGAGATTCTGCCAATCACACCCGACATCACGATGGCGATCGAAGCGGGTGTTCCCCATTCGAAACTGACCCAATTGGCTATCGAAGCCGGTATGGTTGAACTGTCGCGTGCCGGTCTGGAACAAGCACTGGCCGGTCGAACTTCAATCGATGAGGTCTACTTCAAGACCAGTGGCGATCGGCGCGGCGGCGATACGGTTACGGTGTCCGACGGACGCCGCGATACCGATGCGGTAATCAGCTAACCAATCAACTGGATCAAACGCAATCATGTTCGGAAACTCAACGACCGTTTCGCGTCCCAGGACTATGGCAAATGCATCCGGCGGTCTGGTGGCAGTGCTGCGTAAGCTCAACTCGATCCAAGTCGGCCCGAGAACGTCTGGCGATCCGACAAAGATCAAGGCCAGACCACTGGCCGAATTGCTTCGGTTGCTGCTAATGCTATTGGAAAATGGACTCTCATTACCCAGAGCCCTGCAATCCCTCGCCGACGATCGATCAACGCGCAAGTATCGACACGTCCTCGATCGACTTCGGGTCACAATCGAATCGGGCGGTACGTTGAGCCAGGGAATGGAGCATTACCCCAAAACCTTCACTAAAATGCAAGTTCAGCAGATTCGGATCGGGGAACAAAGTGGTGCCATGGAGAAAGCACTATTGCGAGTCTGCGAGCAAATGGAGCGTCAAGTCGCGCTACGCAAACGAGTCACCAAGAAAGTGAGTTATCCGGTTCTGATCACGGTCGCCGGCGCCGGACTGATGGTCTTTATGTGCGTGGTCGTGATTCCCGAATTTGAGACCGTGTACGGTGGCAGCGGCGTCGATCTACCTGCTGTAACGCAAGTTGTTACGGGCATGAGCCGTATGGTGATCCAATGGGGTTGGCTCGCGATTCCTGGTTCAATACTGTTCGCAGTTTCTTGGTCCCTCGGCCGCTCGCGTCCAGCGATCGCGCGGGCGATGGATGCGTTTTTTCTACGATTGCCGTTGGTAGGACCTTGGATTCGCGATGTTGCGGTCCTGCAATTCTCGGAAGCCATTTCATCCATGGTCGAGTGCGGTTACAAGCCGGTCGAAGCGGTTCAAGTCGCCTCCGAGTGTGTCCGCAATCGACAGGTCCGCAGTGCCGTCGATGATGTTCGTCGCGGAGTCCAGCGTGGCGAAAGACTGAGTGTCGAGCTACAGAAGCACGAACAGTACTTTTCAGCGACACTTTGCCAGTTGGTGGGCGTTGGCGAACAGTCGGGAAATTTCCCCAAAGCGATGCGCGGCACGTGCGAACATCTACGCGAAAGATTGGAATCGCGAATTGATGCGTCTGTTGGAATGCTTGAGCCAACCTTGACCATTCTGTTGGCGATTGCGATCGGCGGGATCGTGTTGTCGATCTATATGCCAATGTTTCATATGTTCGAGGTGCTTGAATGATGCTTTCCAAAACAAACCAAGCTGGCTTTTCACTACTGGAGGTGATGGCCGCACTCGTGATCGCGTCGATTGTCGCCGTGATCGGAATACAACACCTGCGCCCTTCGGGAGTCAGTAGCAAGCAAAAAAGCTGTGATCTGACCCGCGAACTGTTGCAAAATGATGTGCAGCGGTATTGGGAATTCAGCGGTGCTTTGCCATCCGCTGATCTAAACGAATTGGCATCGCCGCAGTATTCTGGACCTGTGCTGCCGACCTGCCCGATTACCGGCCAAGCCTACCGTCTAGATCGAACCGACACGGTTATCTGCCCAACTCATGAAGCGACCCGCGGCAACTGATACTTTGGGTCCTTCGACGCTGGCGTCGCTTTCGCTATGCTTTGTAGCTTGGAACTTTATTCTCTTGCTGATGGCTTACGATGACCCGCACTCTATTTCGCAACGCTCAGGTTGTGCTTTCCGACCAGGTCCGCACCGGATCCGTGTTAGTCAACAACGGTACAATTCTAGACGTAGATTCTGGGCACAACGTTACTGCTGACCAGATCATCGATTGCGTTGGATTGTATCTGCTGCCTGGGGTGGTGGACAATCATGTGCACTTTCGTGATCCGGGCCTGACCCACAAAGAGGATCTGTCCACCGCAACACGTGCTTGCGCTGCTGGTGGTGTTACTTCCTTTCTTGAAATGCCCAATACCAAGCCGCTCGCGATTACGGTTCAAGGAGTTCGGGACAAGGAACAGATCGCGGCGATCAAATCTCACGTGAACTATGGGTTTTATATTGGCGCGACTCCTGACAATGTAGACGAGCTTGCCAGTGCATCCGATGTCCCCGGGATCAAGATCTTCATTGGCAGTAGTACCGGCAGCCTGTTGGTGGATCAGCAAGAAGCGCTGGAACGGATCTTTGCGGAGACAACACTACCGATCTGTGCGCACTGTGAAGATGAATCCACTGTCCGCGCCAACGCTCGACGATTACAGGGAACGACCGACATCGCTGATCATTCGCGGATCCGAGATGAACAAGCCGCCTTGATTGCGACACGTCGGGCAACGGACTTGGCAAGACGTCACCATCATCGCTTTCAAGTCTTGCATGTATCGAACGCTTCCGAAGTACCACTGCTGGAACCGGCGTCACCCTACGTGACCGCTGAAGTGTGTTTGCATCATTTGACGTTTAACATCGACGATTACGCAAGGTTGGGCAGTCGAATTCAAATGAACCCCTCGATCAAAACCGCAGCGGACAACGTGGGATGATGGAATGCTTTGTTATCCGGACAGATCCAGGTGATCGGGACCGATCATGCACCTCATACCCTAGAAGAAAAGTCACAACCCTACCCGCAAAGCCCATCGGGTCTGCCCGCGATCGAAAACAGTTTGGCATTGATCCTCGATCGTGTGGTTGCCGGTAAGTGTTCCATCAATCAGGTGGCATCATGGATGTCCGACGCGCCGGCCCGTGTCTGGGGAATGGTGGGCAAAGGACGCATCGAACCGGGCTACGACGCTGACCTGGTTCTGGTCGATCTTGAAAGAGTAAAGACGATTCGCGATGAAGACCAAATCACGAAGTGCCGTTGGAGCCCCTGGCATGGAGAAACATTGACTGGATGGCCGGTTGCGACGTTCGTTGGTGGTCGCCAAATCTGGAGTCATGCCGATGGATTCGATGACATCGGCGCGGGACAAAAACTTGTCTTCGACCACGCTCGCGGCGGATTTTTGGGCTACTCCGGACGGAATTGGACCAGCGTGATTCTCAGGCACAGTCGTACCCGCTTGATCCTTGCGGTAGCTATAATTGATGTAGTTTCCAGTTTCTCGTACGGAGCTTTCCCCTGTGAAATACGCGGCCTGTTTGACGTTGACTTTCTCGCTGTTCTGCACCAGTGCCATTGCGGATGAACCACAGGCTGGCGATTCGGAAGTGATCGTGTTGTATGACGGTGGAGACCTGAGTGGTTGGAAAGGTCGTCGAAGATCTCTGGTCTGCCGAAAACGGCGAAATCGTCGGCCGAACCGAGCAAGGGAATCCCATCAAGGGGAATACTTTCTTGATTTGGGAAGGTGGCCAGCCCGACGACTACGAATTGACAGCGCAGTTCAAGATCGAAGGCGGCAATTCGGGTATTCAGTATCGCAGCAAAATCGTTGATGAAGAGAAGTTTGTCGTCGGTGGCTACCAAGCGGACATCGATTTTGGCAATCGTTATGCGGGAATTCTGTACGAAGAGAAAGGCCGTGGAATCCTGGCTGAGCGTGGCCAGAAAGTGACGATTGGTTCAGATGGCAACAAGAGTGTCGAAAAATTTGCGGACTCGACTGCCCTTGGCAAAGCGATTCGCCCCGGCGAGTGGAACGACTTTCGTGTTGTCGCCAATGGCAATCATCTGCAACATTTCATCAACGACACGATGACCATGGAGCTAACCGATCAGCAAGCGGAAAGGGCCGCCACCAAAGGTGTCATCGCATTGCAACTGCACGCTGGACCACCCATGACCGTCCGTTTCAAGAATATCAAAATCCGCAAGTTGAAATGACCGATCTGGCGTTTGTCGCCGCGGTTTTCCCATGCCGAATTCGATCTGGCCTGACGATGATCAAACATCAACGTTGTTGAAAGCGGCGCGTGACGGCGATTCCGATGCAGTCAATCGCTTGCTGGAAAAGCATCGTGGACCAGTCCGCAGACTGATCGAACTGCGGCTCGATCACAAAGTTCGTCGGCGTGTGGATGTCAGTGATGTCGTCCAAGAGGTAATGGTTGACGCCAGCACTCGCTTGGAAAAATACCTGGACGATCCAGTGATGGCGTTCCATCTTTGGTTGCGCCAAATCGCGTCCGACCGAATCATCGATACTTATCGCAGGCATCGCGGTACAGCCAAACGTAACATGGACCGCGAGCAGCCAATTGCTACTTCGCGAGGTATGGACCAATCGACTCTGGATCTTGCCGCTGTGCTCTGTGATCCCGCTCTTACGCCGGCGGCAGCCGCGACCAATCGTGAAATCGCCAGCCAAGTCGAACGCGCGATTGCTCAGCTTGCCGACGCCGACCGTGAAATCATTCTGATGCGTCACTTCGAACATCTTTCCAATCTGGAGTCGGCACAGGCGTTGAAGATGAGCGCACCGGCGGCCAGCATGCGGTACCTCCGCGCTATCAGACGTTTGCGTGAGCTATTGGGCAGTTCAAGTACGCCGGAGTCAAATTCGGACGGTCCGAACCGTGAATGACTCTTCCGTAGACACATCGCATCACGATCAGCTGCTGGCTGATGTTCTGTCGAGAGTAACGGACGCTGTTTGCCGTGGCGAGGCTGTCGATCTGGAACAAGTTTGCGATCGACATCCCGATCTCTCCGATGATCTGCGCCGATTGTGGGGCACGATATTGATCACCGATACCGCCGGCCAAATCGATGTCCAGTCCGATGCGACTTCGCATACCGATCCGGCTCATCAGATACCGACCTCATTTGGCGACTACGAACTGCTTGAAGAGATTGGTCGTGGTGGGATGGGAATCGTCTTCCGAGCAAGCCAGCAAAGTTTGGACCGCGAAGTCGCGATAAAGATGATTCAGCGAGGGAGATTGGATAGCGAACCCGATCTAAAACGCTTTTTGGCGGAAGCGTCAGCCACTGCTAGGTTGGAACATCCAAACATTGTGCCGGTCTACGATGTTGGCAACGCCGATGGTCGGCCGTACTTCACGATGAAGTTGATTGATGGGCAAACGTTGGCTGACAAGGTTTCGCAGGGTCCGCTGAATCAGCACGAAGCAGCTCGGATTGTGAGTGTAATCGCGCGCGCGATTCAGTTTGCGCATTCGGCTGGGGTACTTCATCGCGATTTGAAACCAAGCAATATCTTGATCACGCGCGACGGTACTCCACTGGTTACAGACTTTGGTCTCGCCAAACAGGTCAGCACGGACAACGATATCACACGCAGTGGAACCGTTTTGGGGACACCAGCCTACATGTCGCCTGAACAAGCCAGTGGACGTCGCGGTTTAGTGGGGCCATCAAGTGACGTCTATTCGCTCGGTTGCGTGTTGTATTTCGCTTTAACAGGTCAGCCGCCATTGGCAGCGGAAACTCCGATGGAACTGATGATGCGAGTGATCGAGCAGGATCCATTACCACCACGAGTTTATCGCTCTGGTTTGGATCGCGATTTGGAAATGATCGTGATTCGTTGTTTGCAAAAACCAATCGATTTGCGATACGAGTCAGCCGGTGCGTTGGCAGATGATTTACAGGCATACTTGGCTGACGAACGAATCGCGGCGCGCAGCGGCCATTTTACGCAGGTAGTAGCACGGGTCTTTCGCGAGACCCATCATGCGACAGTGTTGGAAAACTGGGGCACCTTGTGGATTTGGCACGCTTTGGCTCTGTTGATTGCCGGAGTCCTGACTTGGCAATTGGATTACAACGGCGTTACTCAGCGGTGGATTTACATCGCCGTTTGGACGATTGGACTTGGTGCATGGGCAGCTGTATTCTGGAAATTGCGCCGACGAATGGGGCCGGTTACGTTTGTCGAAAGACAAATCGCACATCTTTGGGGGGCCAGCATGGTGGCGATCGCCGCCCTGTTTCCAATTGAATGGTGGCTGGGAATTCCGGTTTTAACTCTGTCACCCGTTTTGGGAGTGATCAGTTCCATGGTGTTCATTGTGAAAGCAGGAATGCTAAGTGGGGAATTCTACGTACAGGCCATCGCGTTGCTCGTGACCGCGGCTGCCATGGCCGTTTTTCCGCAATACGCGCATTTGATCTTTGGATTGGTCGCAGCAGCGTGTTTCTTCGCTCCCGGGTTCAAGTATCGCCGACGTCGGTTGGACGCGATCGCAGCGTGATTAGCGAAAGTTCGGGACGACAATTGATGCGAATCAAATGCGTTCCACTTAGGCCGCGCGAAACGTGCATGGTTGTAGGACGTTTGAAGAAATCTCCTGAGGCGTAGCGACTGCCATGAAAGCTTGGGCCCAAGATCGGTCCGACCACCGGAAGTCGGCCCTGACCGCCGTGGCAATGCCCGGCCAGCATCAAATTTACTTGATTGGCTCTCGCCCAACCGATCTGATCGGGACTATGGCTAAGCAGCAACCGAAAAGCTTCCTCATGAGAGGAACTGATCTTGGGACGTTGGAACCAAGGATGCTCATTGCCAATTAGCAAAGTGGGTACGCTTCTCAGTTTTTGAACCAATGAGCGGCTTCCCAAGTCGGTCCAGCCGGCTCGATCCATCGCGTTCCGGGTTTGGCTAGAGTTAACGATACGAGTGTCGTGATTTCCCAGCACGTAAAAGCATCCGTCTCGCGCTTCGGCCGGGGCAAAGATCTGGGGCAACCAATCGATGCAATTCTGGCTGTCGATAATATCGCCCGTCAGCGCCATCATGTCCGGCTGCCACCTGGTAGCTTGCTCGACCGCGTACTGCGCAAAGTCAGGGTGAACGTCGCCGGTCAAATGGATATCAGAAAGATGGGCGATACGATATCCATTCATCGCCTTTGGCAAGCCCTCGACGGGTAAGTCAATTTCTTCAATGGCGAGATCAAAGATTTGATTCAGCGGAAGCCGCGATTCGAGTTGACACTTCGCGGTTAGCCCGAGTTGGCGACCGACCAGCTCTTGAACATCAACGACATTTACCTTGCGTTTTAGATCGATCCACTCGAGCCCAAATATTGGACGCCACAACAGCCAGGGAATTCCCAGTACGATCCATGACGCCAAACAGACCATTGAGTATCCGAGCAGGGGTTTCGGCAAAGCATCGATGGAACCGCGACCAAAGGCCAAATCGGCGATCAACTCGCCATGATAGTAGGCGGTCAATGTCGGCAAGATGATCGTTAGCAAAAAGAAGAACTTGACCAACCCCTTAATCACTTTCCGCGGGATCCCGAATCCGTTGATCCGATTGTAGACCGCGATGTTCAGACCGAAGTGTCCGATCAATACCGCTACAACAATTGCCCACCATGCATATTGACTGATCATTCCCTATATCAGTTCCTTTGGACGCATGAATTCGATCATTTTGGCCGGCGATCCGGGGTGCAGTTTGGTCCAAGCATCACATGTCGTTTCGAAGACGGCAATCGCTGCAGTCGGCATGTCGGTAAAGTCGCCGGCAAAATGGCTGACCAAACTGGCCATTCCCGGGTTGTGCGCCAAAACCATCAACTTCTTGGCGTTGCCACCATGGGTAGCAATGACAGCCAAAATGTCACCCGGAGTCCCATGGTAAAGTTCTTCGCTAAAGACAATCTTTGGCTCGTCTCTCTTCGGCTCGGCTTTCCAAACTTCCATCATCAACGCAATCGTTTCTCGCGTTCGCTCGGAAGATGAAACCAAAACCAAATCTGGAATTAGATCTTCTTGGGCCAACCACAAGGCAATAAGCGGAGCATCGCGGCGACCTCGCTTATTGAGTGGGCGATCGTGGTCCGAAATCGATTCGTCGGCCCAATCGCTCTTGGCATGGCGCATCAAAATCAAATGCAATGCCCGGCTAGATCGCTCTGATTCCACGGTCATCTTCCAATCTTCCCGATGTCTCTATAATGCGCAAAACGGACTACCCTTCCCTATGGCAACCACTATGTGCACTACAGCAAATCGGTATTGTCTCACATTCTTGCTGCTCGTTGTGACATTTGTATCGCGAACATCCGCCGACGACTGGCGAGGTTGGATGGGCACGCTACGAGATGGAGTTTACCGCGAAACGGGAATCATCGACGAGGTGCCTGCCGACGGATTAAGAATCAAATGGCGCAAGGCTATTCACGGAGGTTACGCCGGACCGGCAGTAGCTGATGGCCGAGTTTTTGTGTTCGACTATCAGCGGAAGTCAGGGGAAGCCGTTAATAATCCGGAGTTACGTCCTGAATTGACTGGCATCGAACGGTTGGTCGCGCTCGATACCAGCACCGGAGATCTGCTGTGGGAACATTCTTATGATTGTCCCTACACGATTTCTTACCCGGCTGGACCACGCTGCACTCCTTCGATTGACGGTGATCGTGTCTACACGTTGGGGGCTGAAGGCGACTTGAAGTGCCTGCAAGTCTCTGATGGCCAGATTGTGTGGAGCCGCAACTTGCCAGCAGATTTTGATGTTGACGTTCCACTATGGGGGTTCGCTTCGCATCCGTTGATCGACGGGGATTTGCTGTACACGATGGTTGGTGGCGAAGGCCAAGGCATCGTCGCATTCGATAAAATGACCGGCAAGGTACGCTGGCAAGCACTTGATACAACTGCCGGTTACTGTCCACCAACGATCATCCAAGCGGGGGGAACTAGACAGCTGATTGTCTTTCACCCAACCGCCGTTGTTGGTTTGAACCCAGCGAACGGGGAACAATATTGGGATGTTCCTATCAAACCCGATTACGAAATGTCGATCGCTCGTCCGGTCGTCGAAGGAAATTTGATGTTCGCCAGCGCGATCTACAATGAAGCGGTACTGATCGAGCTGGCATCCGATCGGCCCACCGCACAGGAACGCTGGCGAGGGGAGCGGAAAGGAGCGGTGCATAGCGGTAACTCAACACCACTGTTCGTTGATGGCGTCATATACGGAACAGATTGTAATGAAGGGAGTTTGATCGCGGTTAACAGCAAAGATGGTTCCCGCCTTTGGCATACGTTTGAGGCGACCAAGCAAGAAAACACTCGTCGCCTGACACATGGAACAGCGTTTATCACAAGAATTGGAGACACCGATAGGTATCTGCTGATGAGTGAAACGGGAGACCTGCAAATGGCGAAGCTAAGCAAAGAGGGCTACGAAGATCTTGGTCGGTTCAAGGTCTTGGATCCAACAGGTGAATGCTTTGGTCGCCGCGTTGTCTGGAGTCACCCAGCCTATGCGAACAAAACAGCCTATGTCCGAAACGATAAAGAGATCGTTGCGGTAAGTCTAGAAACGTCCAGCAAATAGGACCCGTATAGAAAATAGAGCCCGTCCAGAAAATAGAGCCCGCACAGAGTACGTTTCGTTGCGATTCAATGTTTGCGTTTACCAAATGCCAGTAAAATGGTTCCTATTCTCAATTACGAGAGCGATTGATGAGTGAGCAAATTCAGTTTCAGAGTTTTCAAGAGTTCTACAAGTTCTACTTGAGCGAACATTGCGACCGGACTTGTCGTCGGTTGCACTTTGTCGGTTCATCGGGTGCGCTGATCTGTCTGGCCGCGTTCTTGTTTACGTTCAACTGGTACCTGATCCCTCTTGGGCTGGTGATCGGCTATGGATGCGCCTGGATTGGGCACTTCTTCTTCGAACACAACAAGCCTGCTTCCTTCAAATACCCGCTGTACAGCTTCGCCGGCGATTGGGTGATGTTCAAAGACATCCTGGTTGGCAAAATTCGGTTTTAGATTGTTCAACCGGGCAATACGAATTCGTTTGCGGGGCATGTTACATGTGACCTGGTCGATAGCTCCGGTCCCGGCCGACTGACGACGCCGGTTTCCGAGATTTTGAAATTCAGCCGCTTGCTTCCGGCGAAGCCCATGCCGCGTCTATCTCGTCGCGTCGTCCTCAAATCCGGAACGGTTAGGTGATATCCAAAATCGACTTGGCCTCGGATAGAATTTCATCCGGTTCGCTCATCCGACCCTCACCTTTGACCCGGCAACTGAGCCAGCCCTCATTCGGTCCGACGAACTGGCAACCGTCTTGGCGAAGCTGCGCGACGTTTCGCGCAACCGACGGTTTGCTCCACATACTGGCGCTCATCGCTGGCGCTAACAATACCGGTGACTGTCTTTGCAGAAACAACGTGCTGACCAGATCATCGGCCAGACCATTGGCAAATTTCGAGATTAGATTTGCAGTCGCTGGTGCTACGATCATCAGGTCAATCTCGTCCGCCAGTTCGATGTGGGGACCGAGGGGATGATGATCGGGTACGAAAGAATCGGTGGCGACGGACCGCCCCGATAGCGCAGCGAGAGTTTGTACGCCAATGAATTGCGTCGCTGACTTGGTCATCGCGACTCGGACTTCATGCCCAAGTTGCGATAGTCGTGCTGCACAGGAACGCTGACTTGTAAGCTGCGATCCCGCCACCAATGGCGAGCAAAATCACTCGCCGATCTACGCTCATAGATCCGCTGCGTCCAACTCCGGACCTTCGGCGGCGGCGATCGTGGCGTCCAAGTCAGCAATCTGTTCGATCTCATTGTCCATGTTCAAGCATGATTTTGTCTTGGACAATCTCTTGCAGCACGATCGACATTTTGTCGTGAGTGTCAACGTTGACCAACGCACGGCTGCCTTGGTTCAACTGAACCAATCGTTTCTGGATCAATGTGCTCAGTTTAAAACGGCCGCCAACCTTGTTGACGATCTCTTCTTCTTTTAGCTCTTCGAGCATGGGTGTTTTTCCTTTTGGTCATTCAAAATTTGACAGATCTCGGCAACGGCGGCATCGACCGATCCGTTGATCACTTCGTATTGGTAGCGGTGCTTGTACCGCATTTCGCTGGCCGCGGTTTCCAGCCTAGCACCGATCGCTGCTTCACTCTCGGTATTGCGCGTCCTCAGGCGTTGTTCCAGTTCGTCCATTCCGCCGGGATGAATGAACAGCGTAATCGGATTGAATTCGTCGTTCTCCAAAATCGCCAAGGCACCTTGGACATCGATCTCCAAAATAACCCACTTTCCCCCGGCCAGGCCAGAGGCAACTTGATCTCGCAAGGTTCCGTACCAGTATCCGAGGCCGAAAACCTCCTTGCACTCCAGGAATTCGCCGGCCTCGCGTCGTCGCGAGAATTCATCGCCATCAGGAAAAAATAGTCGCGTCCCTCAACTTCACCGGGGCGTTTGATCCGGTCGTTGCCGATACGCTCAGGATCAACGGCAGTTCGCATTCGTCCAGCAATCGGCGCACGACCGTCGACTTGCCCGCCCCGCTGGGGCCGGAAATGACGATCAATCGTCCGGAGGCGTCTGTACTCATTTACTCAAGATTCTGTACGAGTTCCCGCATCCGTTCAATCGCACATTTTACTTCGACGACGTGGGCCGATATTTCGGCATCCGACGCTTTGCTGCCAGTCGTATTGGTCTCGCGAAACATCTCTTGGATCACGAAATCAAGTTTTCGCCCTGTTGGAGCCCCTTTTCCGGAGTCCTTTGCCAACTGAATTCTGGCCTGCCAGCACGTCCATGAACATCGTCAGATGGCTCGTCCAGTCGTGTCACTTCTTCGCTGATATCGACTCGTCAGCATAGATTTGCACCTCTCGAAGCAGATCGACTCTGGCCGACACTGAGATCATTGTCTCCAAAATCCGTTTCACCTTCGTCTCGAGTCGTTCGCGATAGTATTCGGTCGATCGTGGAGTCAGCGATTGGATCGTTTCCAAATGGCCGCGAATCAAATCGCAATCAGCACGTAGCGAATCGGCCATTCGCTCACCTTCGGCTTCGCCGCATCTGGTTCAAGTTTTCGATCGCCTCGACGATCAACGCCGCGGACAAAGTCCCATAGTTCGTCGCTGTCGGACGACGAAATATTGCGGGGCAATGATCACGCCCGGAAGTTGCATGCAGACCAGCCAGATCGATGTTGATCGTTTCATCACCGGAATTTTTGCGAACTTGTTGCAGTTGATCGATATAAGATTGCAACACGACAGTATCGACCTGAGGCAGATTTTCGGTGGCTGGTCGTCGCCAAGCGACGGACAGCTGGACGGTTCCACGGTGGATCATCGATCGAGCCAGCGCCTCGATCTTATTTTCCAGTACCATCAACGAATCGCTCAACCGCAGCGAACATTTGAAGCCGCGATTGTTGATCGTCCGGACTTCGACGTTGACCGACCCAAGGTCGCCATGCACCGACGCATGTCCTTGGCCAGTCATGCTGCGGACGTTGTGGGTCACTTAGTAGATCCGAGGTAGATGTTGTCACCTCTGCTGCTGAGAGAGGTGGGACGTCGTTGTGACCGAGAGGGGTAACTACTCGGGCTTCGCTTCGTCGCTGGTGGCTTCCGCAGGTGCGGTTTCGCTGGCCTTCGATTCGCTCGGCTTGTCCGCGTTGTCGGCGGCTTCGGCCGTGCTCGATTCGGTCGGAGTCAATTCGACCGACTCGGTCAAGTCTTGTACGTCTTCTGTTGGCAGCGCCTCCGATACCGCTCTGTCCCAACCCCGAAACCGGATCGCCACCAATTGGCGGAATCGCTGACTCATCAGCCGGCTGTGAGTCACCAGGACCAGCTTTGATTTTGCTATCAGTGATCGCCGTGGTCGGTGCATGAGCGCCCAACAACCACATTGTAAACGCACAAGTGAATGCCCAGATCGATGCGACGACGACCGTGATCACGGTAAACGTGTCGCCCGCTTTGCTACCGAACGCGCTTTGGCCGCCCGGTCCACCGAGCGCGCCGGTCAGTCCACCACCTTTGCCACGTTGAATCAAAATCAACATGATCAAAAACAGCGACAGGAATCCCATCAGCCAGCCAAGTAGCGTACCGGCGACCGATCCGAGGAGCAAAAAGTTCATTACAAATTCCATTTGATTGTGATTGTCTTAAGCCGGTTTGATGATTCCAGCAAAGTCGTCTGCTTTCAAGCTGGCACCGCCGACCAGTGCCCCATCGATATTCGGTTGCCCCAGCAATTCCTTGGCATTGGCCGGTTTGACGCTGCCACCATATTGAATTCGGATCTGAGCCGCCACGTCGGCTGTAAAAAGTTCACTCAGCAGCGAGCGAATGAAGGCATGGACTTCCTCGGCCTGCTCGGGAGTGGCGGTTTTTCCGGTACCGATCGCCCAAACCGGCTCGTAAGCAATCACGATTCCGGCAGCCCGCACTTCGTCCAGGCCGTGCAGCGAGCCACGGATCTGACTTTCGACGACTTTCTCGGTGTTACCCGATTCGCGGTCTTCTAGCGTCTCGCCGACACAGACGATGGGGACCAAATTGCCCGCCAACGCAGCATTCAATTTCTCGTTGACTTGAGTATCGGTTTCACCCATCAAGGCGCGCCGCTCGCTGTGCCCCAAAATCACGTAGCGGCAACCGACATCGGTCAACATGCCTGCATTCACTTCGCCCGTGAATGCGCCATCATCGGCCGCGTATAAGTTCTGCGCACCAAGTCCGACTGGCGTTCCAGCGACGACATCCGCTACCACGCCCAAGTAAACCGAGGGCGGACAGAGAGCCACATCGACAAGAGGATCTTTGCCCGTCGTTTCGACGACAGCTTTGGCTAGCGAAGCAGCTTCACTAGCTCGAGTATTCATCTTCCAGTTACCGGCGATTAAGATTCGACGAGTCAATGTATCTCTCTTTGTTTTTGGCTTAGAATGTTTTGTTCAACAACTTGGCCAGCGCCTTCATCTGGGTTGCCAATTCGTCGAACTGATCGGGCAGCAGTGCTTGTGGTCCGTCGCTCTTTGCCTCTTCCGGGCAGTCGTGGACTTCGATGTGAACGCCGTCAGCGCCAGCGGCAATACCCGCCATCGCACAGGCTGGGATCAAATCGGGTCGGCCTGTCGCATGGGATGGATCGACGATGATCGGCAGATGGGACAGTACTTGCACGGCCGGGACGGCGGCTACATCAAACAGATTTCGTGTAGCCGAATCGAAGCTCTTGATGCCACGTTCGCACAACACGACGTTGGGATTGCCCTGCGAGAGAATGTATTCGGCACACATCAACAAGTCGTTGATCGTTGCCGCTCATCCCACGCTTTAACAATACTGGTCGCTTAGTCTTTCCAACCTCGGTCAGCAACACAAAGTTCTGCATATTGCGAGCACCGATTTGCAACATGTCAGCGTATTGGGCCACCAGTTCAACCAAACGTGGATCGGTGACTTCCGTGACGACTGGCATTTTAAATTCGTCGCCAACTTCACGGAGCAGCCTGAGTCCGTCTTCGCCCATGCCCTGATAAGCGTAGGGACTCGTACGAGGTTTGAAGGCACCACCGCGAAACAGATTCGCGCCCGACTTGCTGACTCGTTCGGCAATTCGGAACATGCGGTCCCGGTCTTCGACGCTGCAAGGCCCGGCAATCAGTCCCAAATGTCCGCCACCGATCTTGGTGCCCGAGACATCGACAATGCTGGGATCAGGATGCGCGTCGCGCGACGCCAACTTGTACGCTGGCAATACAGGTACCACTTTGGCAACACCAGGAATCGCTCGCAGGGAATCTTCGCGGAGCTTATCCTCGTCGCCAATGATGCCGACAATCGTGCGGTGTGTGCCGCGACTCAGATGATGTTGTAAGCCGATCGCTTCGACCCGGTTAAGGACGTGATCGACCTGTTCGTTGGTAGCGTTGCTTTTCAGGATCAGAATCACGGTAGCGGACTATGGGATTTCGGGGCATTGAGGAAAGCTGAAGCAAGCCCGGCAATGTACCAAGATGCCCCCGGAATCGTCGAGACCAGGGAACCATGTGCGTCGATTTCTCACGAATCGGTCCTCGCCATACCTCAAAAATGTAGAGCTTGCGTCGCTTGATCGGGCGACGGGTCCAATTCCGGGCTGGCAATGCGTGTCGGTTCACCTGGCCCAATCACGGGGTCTAATACCTTGATAACAGCTCGAAGCACTGTTTTCCGCCGAATGGCTAGATTTCTGCAACGAGTACAAAAGACTCAGTTGGCCTGAAGCCAAACCCCAAATCGGGGTCATTCGCACCTTCACCAGACGGCTTTGGAGCTCCGGTCAATGCCTTGATTCGGAACCGGATCCTTAGCCACAGAGTTCAGCCAAATTGCCGTTTTGTTGCGATTGATTCGACCGCACGCTAAACTGTTCGTCCCGCCTGTCCATCTTCGCTGGAAATTGCGATGCCCTTCTGGCAAATCTCCGCCATTCGATTGAAGCGCGTCTTCCTGACGTGCGTTTGGATTGCATCGCCGCTAACGGTCGCAACCTGTGCCGCCGAACCAATCAGCTATGAACAAGATGTGCGCCCAATCCTGAAAACGCATTGTTTTCATTGTCATGGCGAGGGTGACGAATTGGCCGGCGGACTCGATTTGCGTCTGAGGAGACTGATTGCCACAGGGGGCGACTCAGGGTCGGCTTTGGTCGAGGGGAAACCGGACGACAGCCTGCTAGTCGAGCGGATGCATTCAGGCGATATGCCACCGGAGGAGGTACCGCTAAGGCCGAATGAAACAGAAATCGCAACGATCGAAAAATGGATCGCCGCCGGCGCGATTGCTACGCAAAGCGAGCCGGATGATCTGAATCCTGACGACTACATCACCGAGCAAGAACGGAGCTATTGGGCCTTCCAACCAGTGCAGCGTCCGAAACTTCCAGTGATTCGCGACGAGACGCTTGTTCGCACCGGCGTTGACCGATTCGTGATGTCGCGACTGGAATCAAGCGGACTTTCGATTTCTCCCCAGGCGGATCGATCCTCGCTTGTTCGCCGGGTCTATTTTGATTTGCTCGGTCTGCCGCCTACACCGGCCGAAGTCGATGCCTTTGTTCTAGACAAAAGCCTCGACGCTTACGAACGACTAGTCGAACGGGCGTTATCTTCGCCGCACTACGGCGAGCGGTGGGGCCGGCACTGGTTAGACATCGCTGGCTATGCTGACTCGGAGGGCTACACCGAGGATGATCCGATTCGACCGTGGGCGTATAAGTATCGCGACTATGTCATCGCAGCGTTCAATGATGACCTGCCGTTTGATCAGTTCATCGTCGAACAGTTGGCCGGTGATCAATTGATCGATCTCCCTTGGAGCAATTTGACGGCCCTCCAGGCCAGCCGATTGGCGGCAACCGGATTTCTGCGGATGGCACCCGATGGGACCGGAATCGGTGGCGTCGATCAAACCGTGGCCCGTAACGAAGTGATGGCAAAGACGATCCAAATCGTCTCTTCATCTTTGTTGGGATTGTCGGTCGGGTGCGCCCAGTGCCATAGCCATCGCTACGATCCAATCTCGCACGAGGACTACTACGCCTTTCGTGCGATCTTCGAACCGTCTCTCGATGCCAAGAATTGGCTCGCGCCGGCAAATCGACGGGTCTCGCTGTACACCGATGAAGATCGAGCGCAAGCGGCAGAGCTAGAGCAAAAAGCCAAAGCGGTGCTGGACGCTCGCACCAAAAAACAGACCGAGTACATCGAAGCGACTTTCCAACGCGAACTGGCCAAATTGGACGAGTCGTTGCACCAGCCGATCACCACCGCTTACCGGACGGCGGAGAACGACAGAACGTCTGCGCAAAAGCTGCTGCTGAAAGAGCATCCCAGCGTCAACGTTTCGGCAGGATCGCTATATCTGTATGACAAACCGGCCGCCGATGATTTGAAGAAGATGGCCGATGAAGCCAATGCTATTCGGGCCAAGAAACCTAAACAGGAGTTCGTTCGTGCGGTCTGGGAGCCTACCGACAAGCCGCCATCGCCGACGAATTTGCTGTTGCGCGGCGACCCGGAGCAACCGGATCGCGAAGTCGCGCCGCGTGAGTTGACCGTGTTGACTTCGGCTCGGTCCGTCGACATTCCGGCGGATGATCCCGCGCATCCGACCACTGGCCGGCGTCTCGCTTACGCCCGCTGGCTGACCAGCGGCGATCATCCGTTGGTTGCCCGCGTGATCGTCAATCGAATTTGGCTGAACCATTTCGGTCAAGGTTTGGTTGCCACGCCAACCGAGTTTGGTGCGCTCGGTAGTCCTCCGACTCATCCTGAATTGCTTGATTGGTTGGCCGAGCGAATTCGTCGCCGGTGGTTGGAGCGTCAAAAATTTACATCGCTTGATCATGACTTCGGCGACCTATCGACAGTCGTCCCAGAGTCACAGCAACGCCGTAGCGATTGATCCAGAGAATCTGTTGTATTGGCGGATGCCGATTCGCCGGTTGGAAGCGGAATCGCTTCGCGACGCAGCGCTGGCAATCAGTGGTGACTTGAATATCAAGCCATTCGGCCCAGCGGTACCAGTGATGGCCGATCGAGTCGGGCAGTTCGTGATCGGCAAAGAGAATCTGAATGCTGGTCGACCCGGCGAAGTTTTGCCGATGAATGGCGAGGACTTGCGACGTAGTATCTACATCCAAGTACGTCGCAGTCGGCGACTGAGCGTTCTAGAACCGTTTGATCTGCCGCGTATGGAGCCAAACTGTGCGTCGCGAAGTACATCGACCGTATCACCACAGGCGTTGATGTTGATGAATAGTAACTTCGTGGTGGAACGTGCCCGTCAGTTCGCCGCACGCCTGAAACGCGAGGCTGGTGACGATGTTAGGGCTCAGGTCGGTTTGGCTTGGAAGCTTGCCTTCGCGAAACAACCGACGGACGAGGAATTGTCTGGTGCGGTTGCCTTCATTGAAAAACAATCGGCCCATTTCCCAGATAAGCCAGCTGAGGCGACTGCCAGTTTTTGTCAGGCGCTGTTGAGTTCCAACCAATTCTTGTACATCGATTGATGGTATCTTCCGCTTCGCGCCGACATTTCCTGGCATCCAGCACGATGAGCTTGGGTGGTGTTGCGCTTGCCTATCTGCTGAATCAAGACAATGTGTTTGCGAGTTCCGATCGGCCCGAGCTACAGCCTGCTCTGTACACGCTGGACCCCAAGCCACCACCACAGCCGGCTCGCGCCAACGCGATGATCTCGCTGTGGATGCAGGGTGGACCGAGTCATATGGATTTGTTTGATCCCAAGCCAGCGCTGGAAAAATACGCCGGTAAGACTTTTCCAGGCGACATCAAGTATGACAACGCTGCCCAAGCCAGTGCCAAAGTATTGCCCAGTCCTTGGACTTTCCAACCACATGGTGAATGTGGCACCGAACTCTCGGAATTGGTTCCACATTTGTCCAAGGTGATCGATGATGTCTGCTTGATTCGGTCGATGCGAACGAGTGTCAACAATCATGGTCAATCGATTCAAGCCATGAACACAGGCCAGATTCTGGCTGGTCGCCCAGTTCTGGGCAGCTGGTTGACGTACGGTTTGGGCAGCGAAACACAGGAACTTCCAGCATACGTTGCACTGATTGATCCTGCTCAGTTGCCGGTGATGGGAGTCGAAAACTGGAACAACGGCTATTTGCCGTCGCTGTATCAGGGCACGGTTGTACGGCCGACAGAGCCTCGGATTCTGAATCTGACCCCGCCGCTACATTTGAAGGGCGCGGCCCAGGCCGGTTACTTGGACTACTTGAGCAGTCTGAATCAAAACCATTTGCGGCAACGACCTGGCGAGTTGGATCTGCAGGCTCGCATCGCCAGTTACTCGTTGGCCGCCAAGATGCAAACCGCTGCCAAAGAAGCATTGGACTTGAATCAGGAATCAGCAGCGACAAAACGAATGTATGGGATCGACGACCCTGCTTGCAAAGATTTTGGACAGCGATGCTTGATTGCCAGACGTCTGGTCGAACGAGGCGTTCGTTGCGTGCAGGTGTTTACCGAAAACCAACGATGGGATCATCACAACGCGATCCGCAAAGGTTTGCCATCGGCATGCAAGAAAGTAGACCAGCCATCGGCTGCGTTGGTCGCTGACTTAAAACAACGCGGCTTGTTGGACACGACGTTGGTTCATTGGGGCGGTGAGATGGGGCGATTGCCCGTCATTCAAAATGATGCGGGTCCAGATAAGATTGGTCGCGATCACAATACGAACGGTTTCAGCATGTGGTTGGCCGGCGGCGGTGTGCAAGGCGGAATGACTTTTGGGGCGACCGATGAATTTGGACATCACGCGGTCGAGGATGTCGTCAATCATTACGACTATCACGCAACACTGTTGCATCTGTTCGGACTTGATCCCGAGACGCTGGTCTTCAAGCAAAACAATCGCGAGCGGTCGCTGCTGGAGGGCAAAGGACGAATCGTGAACGAAATTTTGTGTTAAGAATGACGTTCGTGTCGTGTGACTCTTCCTAGGTCTCGCTGATGCGATTGGGGACGAATCGGCGCATTACAAGAGCTTGGCCAGGTCACGAGCGATCTGAGCGTGTGCCTGTTCGGCTTCTTCGGTCAGGTTTCCCATCCCGGCAAAGCCGTGACAGAGTGATCCGAAACAGCGGTGCACAACTGGTATCCCCGCATCACGTAGCCTTTCCGCGTACGCGTCACCCTGGTCGCGCAGCGGATCAAAACCCGCGGTGGCGACGATGGCTGGCGGCAGGCCGGATAGATCCTCGCTAGACAACGGATTGGCCAGAGGATGGTCGGCTCCTTGGCCACCAGGGAATACTTGTTCGCCAAAAAATTCCAGGACTTCCTTGGAAAGTGGAAAAGTGTCGGCACACGAGACCATCGATCCGGTCTCCTGATGATTTGTTCCCACCCAAGGGTAGATCAGCAACTGACCAACTGGCTGAACGCCTCCAGCCGATTTTAGTTGTTGGCAAAGCACCGACGCGATCAATCCGCCAGCCTGTCACCGGCAACCGCAATGCGGTTCGGATCGATGCCAAGGCTAGCAGACTGTCTTTGGACGTAATTCCACAGTGACAAAGCATCGTCGATCGGCGCGGGGAAATCGTGTTCGGGACAGAGGCGGTAGTCCAGCGAGATCACTTGTGCATTGCATTCGGACGCCAAGACCGTGCAAAACGTATCGCAGGTATCCAGGTCCAGCACCACCAAACCACCCTGATGAAAAAACAAGATTGCCGGCGCACAGTCTTTGATTCCAATTGGCTGGTAGGTCCTGATCGGCAACGGACCGTCCGGCCCGGTGAACGAATTGTCTTCAACCGAAACGTTCGGACGCCGCGGGCCGTTTAGCATCTTCAACAAGCCGCTGACGACTTTGCGGTACTTGTTTAGATCGCTAATCGGTTGCTTGCGGCGGTTGGCCAGGTTTCCCAGCCACTGCATGTTGGGATTCAATCGGTAGCCGTCGATCTCTAGCGGCTTGCCTGCCAACAGTCGCATCATGGGCGAGGGCAGTCGTTTGATCACACTTAGAATCAGCTGCGTGCTGTTCATCGATCAGCTGCCTTCGATTGCGACGGCATGCGGCGCGTCCGGTTGTTCCTGTGCGGTTTGAAACTCCAGTACGCCATCATCAATCTTGCCGAACCGCAGATTCAGCAGGTCCGACATGTAACTTTGATTCAAACGCCATGGTTTGTCCCGATGTTGACGTGGCAATTGGTCCAGGGCCCGCTGAACATAGCCGGATGAAAAATCTAGGAATGGCAGCGTGTCGGTCGGCATTTCATCAAGCCGCGGCATGCGCGAACGTATCCGTGTTGGTCCATGTGATTGATCAGCCGACAGAAATACTCCGAGGTCAGGTCAGCCTTTAGCGTCCATGACGCATTGGTGTAGCCGAATGTGATTGCCAGGTTAGGCACATTCGAGATCATGACACCTTTGTAATTCAGCGAGTTACCGGGTTCTAGCTTGTCCCCATCAACAAAAATATCGGCACCACCGATCAGCTGCAGGTTCAAGCCGGTTGCGGTAACGATGATGTCCGCCTCAATCGTCTCGCCCGATTTCAATTTGATTCCGTTGGCTGTAAGTGTTTCGATGTGATCGGTCGCCATGCTGACCTTGCCTGACTTCAAGGCCAAAAAAAGATCGCTATCTGGAACCAGGCACAGTCGTTGATCCCAAGGTGCGTAATCTGGTGTGAAGTGCTTTTGGACATCGAAATCGGGTCCCATTTCCTCTTGGACCATTTCGACGATTCTTTCTTTGAAGCCATCGGGGCGGCGACGTGCCAGACCAAAAAAGTATTGTTGAAGCAAGACATTGCGCCAGCGAGTCAGCGCATACGCCCAACTGCCAGGCATAATCTTGCGGAGAAAATTAGCTAGTCGATCCTTGGCTGGTCTGGAAACAATGTAAGAGGGAGACCGTTGCAGCATCGTGACATGCGCAGCTTTGTCCGACATCGCGGGAACAAGTGTGACCGCAGTGGCTCCAGAGCCAATCACCACAACACGCTTGCCTGTGTAGTCCAAATCTTCGGGCCAATGTTGCGGGTGAACCATCTGGCCCTTGAATCCATCTTGCCCGGGGAACTCGGGCAGGTAGCCTTGGTCGTAGCGGTAGTAGCCGCTGCAAACATTGACGTACCGGCAACTGGTTTTCTCACGCTTTCCGTCTGCGTCTTCGGTAGTGATATGCCAGAATGCGTCGTCACTCGACCAATGGAGTGATTGGACTCGCGTGCTGAATTGAATGTGCCGGGTAACGTCGTACTCGTCTGCCGTGTCTCGAACGTACTGCAAAATGCTTGGTCCGTCCGCAATCGCCTTTTCTGCGATCCACGGTTTGAAGTTGTATCCTAGTGTGTGCATATCGCTGTCGCTGCGAATGCCGGGATAGCGGAACAAGTCCCATGTACCGCCGATTGACTCGCGCGATTCAAAAATGCGATACGACTTTCCGGGGCAGCGTTTTTTCAGATGAACAGCCGCACCAATGCCGGACAGCCCAGCGCCGACAATGATGACGTCGAAATCGGGGTGTGTCATGTCGCTAAGGGTCAGTCACTAAGAATTGATCAGTCTGGAAACGAAGAACTCCGATTTTAGCACGGTGACAGAAGACTTGTAGCGGGAAGTAGATTCCGCGGCACCGAAAGTAGTCGGCGATCGATTCGTGATCATTTTCAATCAACAGGACGCCGCCGTCAGTCAGACGAGGGAAAAGAAGCTCGATCGCCGAGCGCCGTACGCCAATGACCAGCGTTCATCGCCAAGAATGCGATCCGATCAGGAGTGCCCTGCGACAACGTGTCTTCCACCTTGCCTCGATAAAGGAAGATGCGATCGGCCGGGTATTGTGCTGCAGATGTGTCCATCCACATCGTTTTGCCCGAAAGATCGCGTCGACCAATACTTGTCGTACAAGTGTAGGCTTCGATCATTGTCGCCGTAGTGCTGCAGCGCCGCAGCGACGTCCTTGACAAATAGACCATGGCCGATGCCGCACGCAACGACGTCCCCTTCGATTTCCCTGTGGTTCAAATAGTGAACGGCCGATGTTTCCAGTCGAACGGATCGTTTCGCTTGATTGTTGTGATCGTTGCTCGGAGCTTCGTGTCCAGCCGACCGCTTCGCACCCCGATAGGATCTCTCGCCGTCCAACTGGTTTGATCGTCGCCGACGTTTCAAGTGTTGAAACATGTGACTGTTCCCTTTTGCGAGGCTCCTGATTCGTCTACCTTCTAAAGCGGAGTGTCGATTTCCAATCCGTACTGATATCCATTGAAAGCGTGGGGGATTTCGTGTCCAATTTAGCTTGCGAAATAATTCTGGAATCTGCGACCGGCAGCCTTGGTACGGTAGACGAGACGGGAAGGCCGTTCGTCTCTCTGGTCACGGTAGCGGCGACCGAACCAACCAAGCTGGTCATGCTGCTAAGTGGATTGGCAAAGCACACCAAGCATTTGGTTGGGCAACCTGAATGCGCGATGATGTTGGTGCAAGCCGGTGGTGAATCTGGCGACCCACTTGCTGGTGCTCGATTGACGGTTCGCGGTACGGCCAATCAAATTGATGATGACACAGTGGCTCGGCAGGCCTTTCTAAGGAAACATCCATCGGCGGCAGTGTATGCTGATTTCGGCGATTTCGCCTTTTACCAATTGGATGTCGCCGAAGCTCATCTTGTTGCTGGGTTCGGGCGCATTGAAACCATTCTCGCCAGTGAACTGGTCCCTCCCAATTGACTGAAGAATAGATGAGCAAATCAGGTCGCGAAAAAGAACTTGCCAATGGAAATGATAAGAGCGGATTGGCAAATCCAACGTAGGTCACCAACGACGTTGACGCGAGCCAGATTGCACAGTTCGTGACGACGATCAAGAATGCGGAACAACAGGTGGGTGAACACATTATCGCGGCGCTGCAGCACGACGATACGGTTGCCGTCATTACTACCGTTGCGGTGGGAAACGATGGACAGCAACGAGTTGTTTCGGCAGCACTGAATCCCGAGCGAATGCAGCAGGTTCAAGACCTATTGCAGGCGGCAAATGAAGAACGGGAAGACGAGGAACCTTGCGTCGGCTTTCACTGTTTAGTCAAACCCAAAGGGAAATCATCGTGAGACCTGCCAGGAGATTCGATCCTCGCGTCGAATGTCCTGGCCCGCTTTGCTACGAGGTTAAACCCGCCAGTTCCGCTGCCCGCTGTACCCGCGCGATGCCAATCATATAGGCCGCCGTTCGCAGCGATACGTCGTTGGTATGTGCGGTTTGCCAAACGTTTTCGAAGGCTTGGTTCATGGTGTGGTCCAATTCCTGTCGCACTCGATCGAGAGTCCAGCGGTAGTGCTGTCGATTCTGAACCCATTCAAAGTAGCTGACGGTGACACCCCCTGCGTTGGCAAGGATATCGGGTAACACTGTGACACCTCGCTCGGCCAACTTGGTATCCGCGCTGGGAACGATCGGCCCGTTGGCTGCTTCAATGATCACGGAAGCCTTGATGTGGTCAACATTCCGTTCGGTGATCACTCCTCCCAGTGCGGCAGGTATCAATACTTGAACGTCGTCTAGTTCCAATAGTGCTTCGATCGGTAGTCGGTCACACTCTGAATAGCCATCCAGCAAACCATGTGGGTGACCTAGTTTGTGATGCAACAGCTTCGGAATGTCTAAACCACGGGCGTCGTAGTAGGTGCCCGTCACGTCACTGACAGCGACGACTGGAAATTGCGATTCAGATAAATATTTCGCTGCATGTGTGCCAACATTTCCAAACCCTTGAATGGCGACGTTTGAATCCTCCGCTCGATGGCCCAATCGTTTGGTCAACTTGACGGTCAGTGAACCAACGCCACGACCGGTTGCTTCCTCGCGACCTTTTGCGCCGTACTCTTCGACCGGTTTGCCAGTGATCACCGATGGGTTGAATCCGTGATACTTTTCCCATTGGTTTCGAAACCAAGACATGACGCGATGGTCCGTTCCCATATCGGGAGCGGGGATATCGGTATCAGGTCCGACGATGTCATGGATTTGATCGACAAAAGCGCGGGTCAAGCGTTCCAGTTCGCGATCCGATAGTGTTGCCGGATCAACACCAATTCCGCCTTTCGCTCCGCCGTACGGCAAATCGACGACAGCAGTTTTCCACGTCATGAGACTCGCCAGAGCGCGAGTTTCATCCAAGTTGACTTCAGGGTGATAGCGGAGCCCGCCCTTCATCGGCCCTCGATAGTGATCGTGTTGCACGCGAAAGCCAAGAAAACTGGCGATTCGGCCGTTGTCTCTCTCGATCGTGACCCGCACTTGAACCTCGCGGCGCGGCGTAAGCAGTGCTTCGCGGAGGTCTGGATCGATCTTTAGGTGCTCTGCGGCTTGATCAAAGTAATACTGGCTGGCTTCGAACGTGCGCATTGGTTTCCTGTTCTGTTGGTTTCGCTCAATGTAGTTTTGGCTGTAGCCAACAGTCTACGCTGATCGACGAAGCGGATCATCCGCAGTTTGGTCAGCGAGGACGTTTTCTAGCCAAGCCGACACGTCGTCTTTGGTTGGGGGAGTGGCACCGCGAAGATAGCGCCGTCCGCTAGTGGTCGACGCAAACTCAGAAACTTTGCGGTAGATCGTTGCTGGACTCGTCCCAGACAAGTCCTGAGCCGATGCGAATCCAGCACCGGCTAGCAACTGGGCATCGCGACATCGCAAGCCGGCAATCTGGCACATCAGCACCGACTGGTTCTGCCATTGGGCTACTGTGTCAGCGGTGATCCAATAGGTTGCCAAACGCTTTGCGACGTCATCGATATCCGCCGCCAAGAATTCCCCCACGGTCTGTATCGAGATCGCAGCGAATCTGGCCGCGGTTTTTGGTCCGATACTGGGTGCGTCAGCCAACGGATCGTGACGAGACAAGCTGCCGCCAGCGATTAAAGGCGATCGTTTTCGATCATGGTCAGATCGATCCGAGCGAGGTTGAAACGGCAAGATCACGGGGCCTTCGTCGGTTTCAGCGGTCGGATCGTCAACCGAGGCAATCTTTATGACCGTCGATTTGGACGCTTGTCTGGCTAGACGATCTTGTTTCCATCGTTTTTCATTCTGATAGACATTGTTCACACGATGAACGACGTCGATCTCCCTTGGCAGATTGTGGACCAACGAACCCGTGCGTTGAAATTCTGCTACCAATCGTTGGATCGCAAGCCGTTCGGACTTGTCTTCAATCCGCTTGATCCAAAGTTTGATCGGGACTCGCATGGTCGCCAACAGCATTGGTATCGTGACCCCGGCGGTCGGCAAGACTTCACGACGGGTAGCTTCTGCGTCCGCTGCTGCGCGTTCCAAAACGCGGGCCAGGCCGGTGACGGCAAGTCCAAATAATTCGGCAATGGAGTCGCGTAGTTCTGCGTTCAGTCCAGCGGCGGGATCCTTGGCACCCCGGTCAAGGTTGTACTGGTTCAACAGATTGGAATACTTACGGTTGGCAAATCTGGCTCCATGTAGAATCGCCTCGCCTAACCAACCGGGACCACCGGAGAGTTGGAAAACGACACGCAACTCATCTTCCTTCCAAGAACGATAAATCTCCCGGTAGGACTTGGTGATGCTCCATTCAATCGGCCGGTGCAGAATCTTTTCTTGTTCGCATTGCTGAGTGTGCAAAGGTTGCAGCGGGTCAGTGAAATAGTGCGAAAGAACGCCCGCCGCATGTGCGGCATCACCGAACCGATCCGTTCGCAGGTATCGTTGCATTCTGTCGTACCAAATGTGAGCGACACGGGGTGCGCCACCCCAATATCCATCGGTAACATGGACCACATGATTCTGGAAATCGCGAAACCGTGTGTCGGGATCCTTCGCACCTGTCAGATAGCGATCGTGGTGCCGCAGCAGCTGACTGGTCAAACGTTTCCCGGCGTCAGTTTGCACTAGCGGTAGTGCATCAATGGCGAAGAAGTGATGAGTGCTTCGGCAGTGCGCAGAACGCAGGATTGACAGGATCGGATTCATAGCAATCACTCCGTGGAAACTGACTCAACGGCTAGTGTGCCGATCCTTCACGGTCGGACGCAAGATAGATTCGCGGCGATGTTATCGCGGCTTGGCACGGACGATTTGACGAGTCCGTGAAACAAGCCCGTAGACTTCATCCGGCTTTGGATCAGGTGCAATACTCATAAAGTATTCGTCTTCAATACCCAGCAGCCGGCGTCGGTTATGTGAAACATCTGGATCATCGTCTAGGAAACTGTCGGCCATTTCAAAATCTCGGTCCCAAAGAATGGCATCCGAAAGCGCCTCGATCAGATACTCCCAGCGAAAGATATCGCAGCTGTCGGGCGATGGTAGGTCGGCTTCCAAACTTTCGTCGCGAAGACTTGATTCTTGATCGCAAAACACTGCGTCGTATGCGGACCTGACCATTGATCGCCAGTTGGCGCGATGCACGCGGCGATCGGTTGATGGAAAGTCGATTTCGATGGCAACTTGATCCCTGATTTCGACAAAGATTGCTGCGACGGCTGCTTCCAGTTCTGCTGACGGCGTCACAGTTTGACCAGCATCAGTCAGCAAGTGCATTGCCACGTCATGTAGCACCGCAATTCGCTGCGACATTGTCAATGCGTCGTAGACTCGAATGCCTGAATCGCAATCGATTTTAGCGTCCGCACCCACCTCCTCGTTCTCGATCTCTTCGTCGATATGAACCACCAGCGTGTCGATGATCGATTCGATCGACATTCGCACCAATGCCGCTTCATTGCCCTGTAGTGTCCGATCGCCTCGGCTGGTGTGCCACATCGCCTGAATTCCCCCGTCGATCACGAGCCCCGCGATTCAGATCGCGAGGTTTGTGAAGATTTCCTTGGTGCCGGCTAAAGAAAAGTTGCCGACATCATAGCGTGAGAAACTAGCGAGTGGTGGGGGATATCGAAATTTAGGATGCGCGAGACATCGTGCCGCTCAAATCGCGTCGCACGGGTCGGATCTTACCGCGCGGCGCTAGTTCGGCATCGCTGTCATTGTGACTCAGGTGAACATCCAATTGCGGGAACGGAATGCCAATGTTAACAGCATCCAGTTGGCGCTTGATCTCTCCCGTTAACGCTTCTTGCATGTTCCAGTAGTCTGCAGCCGCAACCCACATGCGGATTTTCCACTCCACAGCGCAATCGCCCAGGCCGCTGAGAATTACAGCCGACCCGCGCCCTTCGCCGGGAATTGTCTGCGCCGCATAGCTGGCAGCAGCAGCTTCCAACGCAGTTCGGGTTTGGTCCTGGTCTGCGCTGTAGTCAACGCCGACAACGACTTCGATGCGACGATGAGGATGGAAGGTAATGTTTTCTATCGTTCCGCCGGCGATTGCACTGTTGGGAACGATGATTCGTCGGTTGTCAGGCGTATCAAGTGTCGTCGTAAACAAGTCGATTTCGTTTACCTTACCGGTCACTCCTCCGGCGTTGATCACATCGCCGACTTTGAATGGCCGAAAGACCAGCATCAATACGCCCGAGGCGAAATTGCTGAGCGTTCCTTGAAACGCCAGACCGATCGCAAAACCGGCAGCGGCCAACATCGTTGCCAGACCCGCTAGGGGTGCGCCCAACTTGGACAGCACCGCGCCGGTAACGCCCAGCATGATGGCATAGAAGATGGCCTTGCCGACGAACTTGCCAAGCGTTTCGTCAACACGATTACAGATCGGCCGGCTCGCAATCCGCGACACGTATTTGGCGATCAAGTAGCCGATGAACAGGACCATCAAACCACAGGCCGACATCAGCAGAAACGGACCCAGATGGTTCATGATGTAGGGCACCAGTACGGTAACGTCGCCATTGGTGACCTGCGAGAAGGTGGCTTCTGTTGCGTCCGCGATTTCCGGCGTTGCGACTTCGGTGATATCCGACACGGTGCGTCCCTTTTGTGAACATGCATGGCGATGCGGTGGATCACTCCACGCACGAATGATCGATGCCGTTCTATAGGGAAAGATGACGCTGGACGTAAAGACAGATCCGACTCTAATGGCCGCGAAGTTTCATGACAGAATTGGCAGGTCGCTGCTCGGCTGTTCTTGGTTTGGCCCACCATCTTGGTTCGGCCCACCATCTTGGTTCGGCCCCGTGCTTGGAATCTGGTCCGGGTCTTGATAGCGATTGACGTCGAAATGTTTCGAGTAGGCGCCGAAGTCGTTGAAGGCGTATTTTTTTGCCCAGCGATAAACGAGACTCCGCTCTGGGATTTCGTCGCCCGGTTGAAACTGGCTTCGTCGTGGCGTGACGTTCCGCAATTCATCAATCACCGCCGCGCGAACGGTGGTGTCCCGGGCGCCATGTTTTTCAGCCAGGTCGATCAGCAGATCAGGACGCTCCATGATCACGCATCCACGCGTGTGCTGCGCGGTCAGTTCACGAAAGTCTTTCAGGAAGGATGAATTGTTGAACGTTTCGGCCAGCGGTCGGTCGTCGTGAATCGATTCGGTTGCCAGCTGGATGACGGGGCACGGTTCGATATCGCCCCAAGGACTGATGTGATGGGTGAATCCCGTTGCCGCCGGACACAACGCGTTGCCCGCGTCATCGTGATAGGCGTCGATAACGATGATGGGTTTAGTGGCTCGCGTGTCGACAACGAACTGGCGCACGCGGCGCTGCTCTTCACTTGATAGTGCCAGTTGCGGATTGGCCTCGGGTCCGACAGGGCGATAGATATGGTACCAGCAATACATCACCCCCATTTCGATCAAACGATCGACCCAGGCTTCGTTAACTAAGTCATCGATGTTGGTTTTGCAAACGCTGGTGCAAACACCGACCAGCAGTTTATTGCGTAGCGCGGCCTGCAGACCTTTCATCGTTTCGCTGTAGACACCACCGCGGCCTCTGCGGGTATCGCTAACGATTTCCGTGCCTTCGACGCTGATCAAGGGTGTAACGTTTCCGAGGTCGCGCAGCTTCTTGGCAACGTCGTCGGTGATGAAGTGACCGTTGGTAAAGACTTGAAAGTAAACATCGCGGTTGGCTTCAAAGATCTTAAACAAATCTTTGTGCATGAACGGCTCGCCGCCTAAGATCCCAAAAAAGCTGTTGCCCATTGCTTTGGCCTGGGCGATGGTTCGATTGGCCGCGTCGACTTCGATGCGCTGCTGCTTTGCCGCTACATCAACCCAACATCCCTGGCACCTCAAATTGCAACTGTTGATGACAGATAGATACAGGAAGGGGGGGAAAAACTCGCCTTTCTTCAGTCGCCGTTTATGCTTGTGTACGCTAAGGAGCCCGCGAACACCGAGTGTCCAAACCGCCTTGCCCAAAAGTCGCTTGTCTGTTTCGGTAAGGAAGCGGCGAGCAAGGCTTAGGTACATGCGAATGGCGGTTGTCGAGGTAGTGGGGGGTAGAGACGGTCGCTAGCCCTTGTTCCCGCAATTATGACGCACACAGTAGCCTTGTGGTCAGAGGGCTTCCAAAATTGTAGCGATCGGACAAATTGGCGTCTTGTCGGTCGCTGAACAAGCGTACCAGCCGGGACAAGGAACTAGCTGACCTGAATGGGTGGATTGACTTGACACGATAGTCCGGGGGGTTAGTATGCGTTGGTCGCCGAAGGACTCCCGCGATTTTCCACCTTTGTTTCCTACCCCCACCAAACTCGAACTCCGAATAACGGACGGGAAGTAGCTTCGAGCGTCCGCCAGCCGTGAAGGATCAGACTTGCCATTGAACGATAATGGCCTGTTAACAGATTCACAGTATCCACCAACGCAGATTACCTACCAACTTGATAGTCCCCTTCCCGGGATCCTGCAGCTCATCTGTGTTCCAACCCTATGATCTGACTGGCGGGTCGTTCACGCGGAGAATTCCCATTGAACGAACAAGATAAAGTTACCCTAGACGAGCAACCCATCCGAACGATCGCGACTTCCGCTGTCCGTCCGCCGCATGAGCTTGGACCGGTCTATCCGGCGCAGTGGGAACCAGCCCGTTCCGCTGAGGACGAAGGATTCATATCACCGCGCTTTATTTTTCGAGCGCTGGCGCAGTGGTGGTATGTCGCTTTGCCCGTCGGCATTCTGCTCGCGGTCATCTCCGCAGCGATCGTGATGTTGACATTCACGCCCGTCTATCGCGCGTTGGCGATGCTAAAAATTGCCAGTCAAACGCCCTTCATCGCGTACACCACCAACGTCCAGCCGATGAAGCCCGAGGAGTTTACCGAGACACAGATCGAATTGCTTCGCAGTCCCTTGGTGCTCGAACAACTGATGACCAAACCGGAGATCGCTGAGATCCCGGAAGTTCTTGAGCAAGAGAATCCGACTGCTTGGTTGGCCAGTGCCTTACGAGTTGATCAGGTCAGTAACTCGGAACTTTACAACGTCTTTCTGGACGCTAAGTCGCCGGAGAGTTCATCGATGTTGGTCAATGCCATTCTGGATGAGTACTTTGCGGTTCGATCACGGGACGAGGACAGCCAGACTTCGCGGGTGTTGGGCCTGCTTGAACAGGAAAAGAAGGAGCGTTTAACCGAGATTCAGGCACTTCGTGAGGAGATGCGTGTGTTGAATCAAGAGGCGCATAAAGGCGAGGATCTTGCGGGTGTGAAGCCAGGCGGTGTCGGTAGCCAGGCAGCGCTACTGAAGGACTATCACGAAGAATATGCAGATGCCAACATTGAACGGTTGATGTTGGAGATGCAAATCAAGGCTTTGCGTGAGACGATCAATAGGGAGACAGTCGAAGTTCCCAAAATGGATATCGAGGTAGTGCTTGGCGAAAGCGACGATATCAAGCAGTTGCAAGACTTGATTGCACGCAAGAAGGCGGCTCTCTTTAAGCATGAAAGCGTTGCTGCTAGCGGCAAAAACGATCGCGGCTACAAACGGATGGAACGTGAAATTCAAGGTTATGAACGAACGCTTGCCGAGGCGGCGGAACGTGCCCGTCCCGAGGTGTCCCAGAGTCTCCAGGCGTTTGCTGCGATCGAACGCCAGGACCTGATGAATCAATTGGAGACCAAATTAAAAGTAGCTCAGACTTTAGAAAATCTGCTTCGAGATCGGGTGCGAGAAACAGCTCTGGAGCTTGGCGAATCGGGCGGTAAAGAACTGGACTTGAAGTTCAAGCAAACAGAATTGGAACGCAAAGAGCGGGTCTTCGAGATGATCGCCGAGCGATCGATGGCCCTGACCACCGAATCACGTGCCCCTGGCCGCGTTGCTCTGATGCGGGCCGCAGTGCAACCATCCGGTCCTGTCGAAAGTGTACCCCTCCGCAACTTGGCGGCCGCGGTTGTATTCAGCGGATGCATTCCGTTTGGTCTGGCTTTGCTGTGGGAACTATCGGTTCGCCGCATTGGCGATTCGGAACAACTTTCACAGCACGCCTCGCTTCCGGTTGTTGGCGAAATCGCCAAGTTGCCGATTCGGTTTCGTTCTTTGACACTGCGCGGCAGTCGAGCGTTAAATCTATTTGAAGAAAGTATCGATAGTCTGCGCGTCGGATTGGTATTGCCCGATCAATTTCAGGATATCAAAACGATTGCCGTGACCAGCGCCGTTCATGGCGAAGGGAAGTCAAGTATCTCTTCGCAGCTTGCCGTCAGTATCGGACGCAGTCTTGGTAAACCCATTTTGTTGATTGACGGCGACCTTCGGTCCCCCGATGTTCATCACATATTTGATGTGCCCAACAACGTTGGTTTCGCTGCCGTGCTTGAGGGGAAGGCCAGTCTGGAAGATGCCATTATTACTAGTTGGAGTGATACAGTTCATCTGTTGCCGGCGGGCCACTTGAAAAAGAATCCTCATAAACTGATGAGCGTCGGCGCGCTGCGCAAAATGCTTGATGAATTGCGTAAGACCTATTCGTACATCGTCATTGACACGCCACCGATCCTCTCGGCTTCCGAAGCTCTGATGCTGGCCAAAGTCGCCGACGGCACTGTCCTGTTGACGCGACGAAACGTAAGTCGCGAGGGGCAGGTTAAGATCGCTTATGAACGTTTGATGAAGTCGGGAGTGCGCCCGATGGGGGCAGTATTTAGTGGCGTGCCAACACGAAGCTATGCTCAGACGTACGGTAGTTATGATTATTCACGGAGCTTTGAATGATGGTGAGAAACTGTGTCAATTCTCAGTTGCACGTCTGATCGTCCGAATTACGCTAGCGCACCCGCTAGCTGGCACGGGAATTGCCACACGAGTTGGCACGCGAGTTTGGCTCGATGTGTCACCGACGTGGACGAAGTCCGCGCGGATGCCGGGATGTTCTTGATTCCCGCCAAGTTTAATGCGGAACAATTCAGCCAGAAAAATGCTGTGTATCCAACATGTTGATGATTCGAAGACGGCCAGTCTCGCGATGCCGAAAATTGCTCGTCGCGGACTTCACCGGATGTTAACCGGTGTGCAGAGAGAATGGGACGCGAAAACGATTCGCGATCTACAGGTAAGTGTGAAAGATTTTTTGGCTGTCCGGTGCTCGACACTTGGATATGCAAATACCTCCATTGATAAACATCTTGAATAGGAACGGAGTGAAATGACTTGGTTGCGCGGGAAATTGAGACCCTATCTGCCGAAACGCATCTACTTTTTGGTGGCTGTCCATCTCGTGTTGTTTGCGGCTTCGTATCAACTAGCAATGTGGTTGCGATACGACATGGATGTGCCGGAAGCTAGCCAAGAAGCGTTTTGGAAGATCCTGCCATTCTTGCTGGCGTTGAAGCTGACGTTTTTCGCGTACTTCGGGTCGTTGCATGGTTGGTGGCGATACATCACGTTCCACGATCTTGCCGCGTTGTTGAAGGTATCAACACTGGCCACGATTACGATCGTTTTTGTTGACTACTTCTTTTTCCATTCCTACCAGATTCCACGTAGCGTCGTCCTGTTGGACTGGGGAATCACAATCTGTTTGATTGGTGGATTGAGAAGTGCCACGCGATTGGTGCGTGAGATATGGTGGCCTGCGTTGACCAGCCAAGGTCGCAGGCCAGCATTGGTGATCGGAGTCGAACATGGTGGCGAGCGACTTGCGCATCAGATTCACACCAACCCGAAACTCGATTTTCGTATTGTTGGGTTTTTGGACGAGAAACGGTCGCTGTATGGCACTCGGTTGGGCGGGATTCCGTTTTTGGGTAGTCCCGATGACGCGGTTGAGTACGCGCAGATTCATGCCGCGAAAGACCTGTTGGTCATTTCAAACAGTCTGACTGGCGATCGGATGCGCGCGTTGGTGCACCGTTGCCGCCAGGCTGACATCAGCGTGAAAATGATTCCACCCGTTGATGAATTGATCAACGGTACATTTCGAATGCAAATTCGCGACGTCGATATCAATGACTTGCTACGCCGTGATCCCGTCCAGCTTGATACCGCCGCAATTACCGACATGCTGAAGGGAAAACGGGTCATGGTTACCGGTGCGGGAGGTAGCATTGGCTCGGAGATTTGTCGTCAGATTGTCAAAAGCGATCCAGATCTGCTGTTGCTGGTTGAACGATCCGAAAACAGCCTGTTCCTCTTTGAACGCGAGATGGTGAAAAAGGGTTATGAAGCGATTTGCGAGCCGTGTATCGCTGATGTTTGTGATGAAGAGCGGATGCGAGTGCTGTTCGAGACTTACCGACCAGAAATTGTGTTCCACGCGGCCGCCCACAAACATGTTCCGATGATGGAGCGAAATCCATCGGAAGCGGTCAAGAATAATGTGTTGGGCACGGCCCGTCTGGCGGCGCTTTGTGATCAGAACGACGTTGAACGTTTCGTGATGATTTCAACTGACAAGGCTGTCAATCCAACCAGCATCATGGGCGTGTCGAAGCAGTTGGCCGAACGGTTCGTTCACGCTCACTCTAAGTCTTCGCAAACGAAATTTGTGGTTGTCCGATTTGGAAACGTGCTGGCCTCTGCCGGCAGCGTGGTTCCGATTTTCCAAGAGCAGATTCAACGCGGCGGTCCAGTCACAATTACACATCCCGATATGACGCGATACTTCATGACGATTCCAGAAGCATCGCAACTCGTATTGCAAGCCTCCACCATGGGCAACGGCGGCGAGATTTTCGTGTTGGATATGGGTGAACAGATTAAGATCGTCGATTTGGCAAAAGATCTAATTCGTCTCTCGGGATTAACCCCAGACGATATTGCGATCGAGTTTGTCGGCACGTGCCCCGGCGAAAAATTGTTTGAAGAACTGTATATGAATGAAGAAGAGATGATGGAGACCAAACACCCTAAGGTGAATATGGCCTATCACAACTCATTCACAGCTACTGAGATTGCCGAATTGCTGGAATGTCTTACTTCGCTGGTTTCCCAAAGCGATCTTGCGATTCGACACCGTTTAGCCGAGTTGGCGATCAACTACCGACCAGCGCCCGACGATCATAGCCAACCTCAATTGTCGATCGCTTCCGAATCCGTTGCGGAGCCGCTTCCGAGCTAGCTTGAATGTCTGTAACGGTTGAATCAGAATCGGCGCAAGACTTGCCGATCACACGCATCGAACCAGCACGGGGTTGGATGCCTTTGAAGTTGGATGAGCTTTGGGAATACCGTGAGCTATTCTATTTCCTGACTTGGCGTGACATCAAAGTCCGCTACAAGCAGACGTTGCTTGGTGCTAGTTGGGCGATCATCCAGCCAGTTTGCACGATGATCGTGTTTAGTCTCTTCTTCGGAAACTTGGCGAAAGTTCCTTCGGACGGGATTCCCTACCCGATCTTTGCCTACGCGGCATTGGTTCCCTGGACCTTTTTCGCGAACGCCCTATCAACCTCTTCCAATAGTTTGGTCCAAGGGTCGAACCTCTTGAAGAAGGTTTACTTTCCACGACTCGCTTTGCCGGTGTTGACCATCTTGGGTGGGGTTGTCGATTTCATGTTGTCATTCTCGGTGCTGCTATTGATGATGGCGTATTACGGCATGGCACCCACCTGGAAGATCATTTTTCTGCCACCACTATTGCTCCTCGCCTTCATAACCTCGCTCGGGGTGGGGCTTTGGTTGTCGGCAATGAATGTTCGCTATCGCGATGTTCGTTACGCCGTTCCGTTCTTGGTTCAAGTCTGGATGTTCGCAACGCCGATCGCATACCCCAGCAGCATGCTAAGCGAAACATGGCGCACCGTTTATGGCATCAATCCTATGGTTGGTGTGGTCGAAGGATTTCGCTGGGCGCTGCTGGAGACGCCGGATCCCAAACCAATCACCGCCAAAACTGAACCCACGGAGTTCGTCGTCAAACAAGGCAACACCGAATTGCGGATCCGACGCGACGGTGACCGCTACGTGCAATCGATCTCAGGAGGAAACAGTGATGCCAAAGTTGACGCGGAGATCGAACTAACGCGATCGCAGTATCAGGCTTTGACGCACGCAATGGAGGAAAGCGACGGAGTAGCGAAACGGTCCTCGGGCACCCCGGCACCGGGACCGATGGTGATCGTTTCAACCGTCGTTGGCATTCTCTTTCTGGTTTCGGGCGCTTTCTATTTCCGACGTATGGAAAAAACTTTTGCCGATGTCGTCTGACCGTCAGACGCTTCGTTTGTCGTCAGGGCGATGCATCGTCATCGCCGAAGTTGCCCAGGCGCATGATGGCAGTCTCGGCACCGCACACGCTTTTGTGGAGGCCGTCGCGGCAACCGGCGCCGACGCGATAAAGTTTCAAACGCATATCGCCGACGCTGAATCGACTCCAGGTGAACCTTGGCGGATCAAGTTTAGCCCGCAAGATGAAACCCGTTTCGACTACTGGAAACGAATGGAGTTCACTGAATCACAGTGGCTTGAGTTGAAGCAGCATTCCGTTGAAGCCGGGCTGATGTTTCTCAGTTCACCATTCTCCGATGAAGCGGTCGACTTGCTAGTCTCTGTCGGAGTGGCAGCATGGAAGATCGCATCCGGCGAAGTCAGCAACCTGCCGCTGCTAGACCGGATGGCGGCGACCGGTTTGCCATGCATCTTGTCAACCGGGATGAACTCGCTTTCGGATATCGACGCCGCGGTGGAACAAATTCGCGTCCACAAGACGCCGCTGGGCGTGTTGCAATGCACGACGGCCTATCCCTGCCCAGCCGAAAAGATTGGTTTGAATGTGATGGGACAGCTGCGTGATCGATACCAATGTCCGGTCGGACTTTCCGATCATTCCGGGACGATCTTTCCAGGACTAGCCGCTGTCGCCTTGGGAGCCAATGTTGTCGAAGTTCACGTGACACTTAGCCGAGAGGCTTTCGGACCCGACGTTCCCGCCTCGGTAACAACCGGCGAACTGGCTCAGCTGGTCGAAGGTGTGCGATTTATCGATACGATGAATCGAAATCCAGTTGACAAAGAGGCAATGGCGAATGAACTTGCGCCACTTCGCGATCTGTTTGGCAAGAGCGTCGTCGCACGAGTCGATCTGAGCCCGGGAACGCGGCTGGAACGCAAACATCTGACGCTCAAGAAGCCTGGTACCGGCATTCCCGCTAAACGTATCGATGAACTTGTCAGCAGAGCAATCAAGCGTCCGGTCGCCGCAAATTCGTTGCTTCAAGAAGAGGACCTCGAGAGCCCGTGATGTTAGCCGAATCGAATTCAAGACGTTTGACCTGGCGACGCTCGCTAATCGTCTTGGCGGGGCTGGCGACACTTGTCATTGTTCATCCCTGGCTACTTGCATCTGCCTACGGAATGTTGGAGGTCAACCAGCCCGAAAGCGATTGTCGAATGGTAATGGTAGTGACGCCATCGCCTGGTTGTTTCGAAGCTGCCGCAGAAGCGATTGCCGATGGATCTGCCGAACAAATTTTGATCATTGCAAAGAAGCCATCACGCCGCGAATTCATCGGCGCCGTTGAACCGCTTGCCTCTCTGTGGCGAAGTCAGTTGATCAGTTTGGGGGTTTCCGACGGACAGATCCGGGTGATTTCCACCGATGCCACAACGCCACACGAAGCGTTTTCGAAAATGGATCCGGTGCTCCAACGCGAAACCGAAGGCAATTGCGCCGTGATCAGCACATCTACGCTAAGTCGCTACCATCGAATGGTGATCGATCAAGTGCTTTCTGATCAACGGGCGATTCGATACAGCGTCCGATCGATCCATCCGAAGGCCTCCGATCCGTCGAATTGGTGGCGATCCAGAAGCGATGTCACACGAGTGTTCGATCACGGTCTACGAACGCTATTCGTTGCCTGTGTTGGTGAAAGCACCGTCAACAGGCACGATCCGTACGAACATCTGTATCAACATTTAGCATCGCAGTGACAGCAAGTAGTGCCAAATCATTCAAGCGCAGACCGGCAACCATGGTAGTCGTTGGACTGGTGTCCATTTTCGCCGCCGTCTTGTCGCTACGTCAGCCGATCCTCAGCGGACTGGGGCGGTGGCTGGACGTCGGTCAAAGTTTCGCCTGCAGCGACATCGTGATGATTCTAAACGGTGATCAAAACACTCGGCCATTTGCCGCGATTGATGAAATCAGAAAGGGCAACGCCGATCGGATCTTGATCACATCGTCGCGAAATAGCGGATTGCCCAGTGAAGCACCTCGCGTGCACGAGGCGGTTCAGTCGATACTGATTCGATGCGGCATCGAGCAGGATCAGATTACCTTCATTGATAGTCAGTGTGGTTCAACGTTTGACGAAGCCACCACCTTGGATCGCTTTCTGCAACAGAACCCAGACACAACCGTTACCGTTGTCACAAACGACTTTCACACACGGCGTGCTCGGTGGGTTTTCAACAGTGTGTTGGGTCCCAGGGCTTCTGCGGTGCAGTTTGTTTCGGCCAAGACTGACGAATTTGACTCGCGAAATTGGTGGCAACACGAATCTGGATTCGTTCTATACATGATCGAGTTCCCGAAGCTCTGGTTTTACCAGGTTCGTTACGGTAGGGGATTGATTTGGATCGCAGCAGCAGTCGTCATCGGAATGATGGGGTGGCTGCGAATTGCAAGTCGCCGACACAATTTGCAGAACGCCGGAACGTGATTGGAAAAGAGAAGACCTTGACAGAAAATAGAACAGATCGGACTTCCGGACAGCAAAGGAAAGTTTGCGTTGTCCTTGTCAACCGCGCTAACTATGGCCGGCTGAAACCTGTCATGCAAGCGATCAAAGACCAGCCAGAGTTGGAACTTCAAACTCTGGTCGCGGGGACGATGGTCCTGGAGCGTTTTGACATGCCGTTGCGAGTTGTGGAAAAGGACGGCTTTCCAATCTGCGGACAGATTTACGTTGAACTGGAAGGTTCCACACCCACGACAATGGCCAAATCATTGGGTTTCGGAGTTGTGGAATTCGCCAGCGAATTTCGTAGACTCGACCCAGATGTTGTGCTGATTATTGGGGATCGCTATGAAGCGCTCGCGGCAACCATGGCGGCGGCATACATGAACCTATGCATCGCTCATATCCAAGGTGGCGAAGTGTCAGGTTCGATTGACGAAAGTGCTCGACACGCGATCAGCAAGTTCGCACACTATCATTTTCCCAGTACAAAACGAGCCGCCGACTACTTGGTCCGAATGGGCGAGCATCGTAAGACGATATTGGCGATCGGATGTCCTAGCAGTGACATTGCGAGGCAATTACAGCAGAGCAGCTGTCAAGAATTGATTGATTCGATGGGCAGTGGCGCTACGATTGATCTGAGCAAACCCTATCAGTTGGTGATTTTTCATCCCACGACAACGACCTTCGGCGGCGAGCGGGACCAGATGGACGCCCTGCTGGAAGCACTCGATCGCATCGCCATACCGACGCTGTTGCTATGGCCAAATATTGATGCCGGATCAGGGCACGTTAGTAAATCGATTCGAAGTTTTCGGGAGCGAAAAAAACCTGATTGGTTGCGGGCAATCATCAACTTGATGCCGGAAGATTATCTCCGCATTTTGTCGCGTGCAAGTTGCGCAATTGGGAACTCGAGCAGCTTTGTGCGTGACGCCAGCTTTTTTGGAACACCGGTTGTATTGGTCGGAGATCGACAAGATGGACGCGAAACCGATTTGCATGTTTTACCGGTAAGGCCGGTCGTAGACGCGATCGAATCGGCGATTCGCAAACAACAGCAACATGGACGGTATGAGGCAAGCAAACTCTACGGTGACGGTTTTGTGTCCCAGAAAATCTCGCAAGGGTTGGTGGACTTGGAACCGTACGTGCAGAAGCGTCTCGCCTACATCGAACCTGACTATGAATTCCATCAAGCTGAAAAGATGAATGGCGAAGACAGTGGTCAGAGTTCAGACAACCCGAGTCAATCATGCGCGTCCTCGGAGTAGTCATCGCCAGAGGCGGATCGAAGGGTATTCCAAACAAGAATATCCACGATCTGTGCGGTCAGCCCTTGATACAGTACACCGCTGATGCCGCGCTGGCTGCGAAGCGACTTGATCGAGTCATACTGACGACCGAATGTGACCAGATTGCCGGCATCGGACGTCAATGTGGGTTGGAGGTTCCATTCATGCGGCCCAATGAGTTGGCCCAAGACGACACACCATCGCTTCCAGTGATACAACACGCCGTGCGTTTTTGCGAAGCCGGTGGAGATCGGTTCGACGCGATCTTGACTTTGCAACCGACCAATCCGCTACGACGCCCGAGTGATATCGACGGGTCGATCGAATTGCTGGAATCATCTGGCGCCGATTCTGTGATCTCGTTCGTGGACATTGGCGAGAAGCATCCGGCGCGAATGAAGTACATCGAACCCGATGGACGAGTCGTTGATCCCCCTTTTGGTGAACAGTTCGAAGGCCAAAGACGTCAAGACTTGCGACCGCTGTATCTACGAGAAGGATCGATCTACCTGACCAGACGGGACGTCTTAATCAGGAATGATTCCTTCAAGGGCGATGATTGTCGCGCCTGGATGATTCCACCCGAAAGGGCGTGCAATATCGATGAACCTTTTGATCTGGCCGTTGCCGAGTGGCTGATTCAACGCGACAAGCAGGGGGCGACATGAGTCGGCCAAGATTGTTGATCACGGAATGCGATCGCTTCTGCGAACACGCGCTCCACTTGCTAGAGCAGCAAGTGGATGTGACTAAGGCAGACCTGGATCGGACCGAATTGCTCGATTCCATCAGTCCGTTTGATGCGATTTGGATTCGATTGCGACATCAAATAGACTCCGAAGTGTTTGACCGAGCCACGAATTTACGGTTTGTTGCCAGTCCAACAACGGGACTGAACCATATTGATTTGGATCTGGCCGATCGGCGAGGGATTCGCGTCATCTCTTTGCGAGGTGAAGTTGACTTCTTGCGTGAAATTCGCGCAACCGCTGAACACACAGTCGGATTGATGCTTTCCCTGCTTCGGCAAATCTCGCCGGCGAGTGTTCATGTGACCGATGGAGGTTGGAATCGAGACCTGTTCTGTGGTCGCGAATTGCACGACAAGACAATTGGCATCGTTGGCTTTGGTCGTCTGGGAAAACTGGTTGCCAAATACCTCACGGCATTCGATGTGCGAGTTCTCGTTTCCGATCCAAGTGTTGATGAATCTGGCCTGCCCGATTGCGTTTCCTTGACATCCCTCGAGGTTTTGTTGGCCGAATCGGACATCGTTTCAATTCACGTCAATTTGTGCGACCAAACAGAGGGATTTTTTGGAGCGAAGCAATTTCAAGCAATGCGCAGCGGATCATGGTTCATCAACACGTCTCGTGGCGAACTGATTGACGAAATGGCGTTATTGGATTCGTTGCGAGGTGGCCATTTACGCGGCGCGGCATTGGACGTGCTACGGAACGAATCATCTGATGGGATGGCGCATCATCCTCTTGTGCATTACGCGAGTGAGCACAGCAATCTGATAATCACACCGCACATTGGCGGCTGTACAACGGAATCGATGTCGAAGACTGAAATCTTCCTAGCAGAAAAACTATGTGCGGAATTGCGGGAATCTTCGCTCAGCGCGTAGGCAAGCCGGTCGAACGACGCAGTTTGGAAGCGATGGTTGTCGCACAACACCATCGTGGGCCGGATGGCCGTGGAATTTACCTTGATCCGACTGGCTGTGCCGGTTTGGCCCATAATCGGCTCAGCATCATAGATTTGTCGGATGCTGGCGCGCAACCGATGGCTTCCGCCGATGGGCGTTATCAATTGGCTTTCAACGGCGAAATCTATAACTACGTTGAATTGCGCCAGGAACTATCTGACTACCCGTATCAAAGCCGTACCGATTCCGAAGTCATTCTTGCTGCCTACATCAAATGGGGACCTGACTGTCTTGAGCGCTTGATCGGTATGTTCACGATCTTGATTTGGGACGAACGAGAAAAGCGATTGTTTGCCGCGCGAGACCGATTTGGCGTCAAACCGCTTTACTACACGCACAATCCAGACAATCAGCTTGTCGTGGCCAGCGAGATCGGAGCGCTGCGTGCCGCTGGAATCGAAATGCAGCCCGATGCAAAATCCTGGGCTACCTATTTGTCACTTGGCGTTTATGAACATGGGGATGCAACGTTCTGGCAAGGAATCCATTCGCTCCCTGGTGGGCATCGTCTATTCTTCCAAGACGGGAAGATCAAAACGGAATGTTGGTACGACCTCGTTCAGCGAACTGGAACGGACTACGACCAGCGTTCTGAGTCGGAAGTATCAGCGGAATACTTTGATCTATTGATGGAGAGCACCAAGCTCCGCTTTCGCTCAGACGTTCCGGTTGGTGTGAACCTTAGCGGAGGACTCGACTCATCGGTATTGCTGGGATTGATACAGCGGCTACAGGGAAGCGATAGTGATGTCAAAGCATTCACTTTCGTAACGGGCGACGAGCGATATGACGAATCGCCTTGGGTAGATCAGATGCTGTCGCGCACGAAACATCCTTCCATTCAATGTTTGTTGCGACCAGAAGACGTTCCCGATCTAGCCCTTTCAGTGCAGGCTCATCAAGAAGAACCGTTTGGCGGAATGCCAACGTTGGCCTACGCCAAGCTATTTGAACGCGCTCGCCAAGAAGGTGTAATCGTATTGCTTGACGGTCAAGGGCTTGATGAACAGTGGGCCGGCTACGAGTATTACAAAAGAGTATTGACCGGTGAGTCATCAGTACAACAAGTTGGCACCGTGCAAGCCGCCAAGGGTAGTGCTACACGTCCGCAATGTTTGACTGCCGAATTCCGGCGGTTGGCCGAATCGTTTGAAACACCAAGCCCGTTTGGCGATCCTTTGCGAGATCTTCAGTATCGTGACACCAAACACACAAAGATCCCTCGAGCACTGCGATTCAACGATCGCGTTTCGATGCGAGCTTCGACAGAGTTGCGGGAACCATTCTTGGACCATCGCCTATTCGAACTAGCGTTGCGTCAGCCGCCGGAGCGAAAAATCAATGGTGAAACGCAAAAGTACCTGCTTCGCAAAATCGTTGGTGAACTGCTGCCGGGCGGAGTCGTCGAAGCTCCAAAACGGCCACTCCAGACACCCCAACGAGAGTGGCTACGAGGCGATTTACAGTCCTGGGGAAATGATCAGATCGAAACGGCATTGGATCGGTTTGGCGACCAATGGTTTGATTCCGAGGCGGTCCGACTAGAGTGGAGCGAGTATCGGCAGGGTGCTAGCGACAACAGCTTCTATATCTGGCAGTGGATCAATCTAGGTCTTTGCTGCAATACGACGGGACAACGAACGTCAAATTAAATGAATCCTGAACTTTCAATCTCGGTCAATGGAATTGGCAAGGAATATCGCATCGGTGCCAAGGGGCGCAACAGTGATAACCTCCGCGAGTCGATCATGGACGTATCGCGATCGGCGTTGCAGATCGTAAGCGGTGGCTTCGCCGGGCTTCAGCAGCGAGCCCAGAAGAACTCGTTTTGGTGCCTCAAAGATGTAACATTTGACGTCAAGCAAGGCGAAGTCGTAGGGATCATTGGCGGCAATGGAGCTGGAAAGAGCACACTGTTAAAAGTCTTATCGCGAATTACCGATCCCACGACGGGTTCGATCACGATGCGCGGACGGGTCGGATCACTACTGGAAGTCGGTACTGGATTTCATCCTGAACTCTCTGGCCGCGAAAACATATTTCTCAATGGCGCTATTCTGGGTATGTCGCGCACTCAGGTGAAACAGCAGTTCGATGAGATCGTAGATTTCTCGGGGGTCGAGCAGTTTGTTGACACGCCGGTCAAGCGATATAGCAGCGGCATGTACTTGCGTTTGGCCTTCGCGGTGGCAGCCCACCTGGAGCCTGAAATTTTGTTGGTCGATGAAGTCCTTGCTGTTGGCGACGCCCAGTTCCAACAGAAGTGCATTGGAAAAATGGAATCGGTCGCGCAAGAGGGACGAACCGTCTTGTTTGTCAGCCACAACATGGCCGCGATTCGGTCGCTTTGCACTCGAGGCGTATTGTTGCGACAGGGACGGGTTGCTTATGAAGGCGAGGTGCAGTCGGCAATCCAGGAGTATTTCGCCGATCTGGGAATCTTGGGCGGCGGTGGAAGGCTTACGGAAGAGGCGACGCGGGGCGTGTTCGGTCGGATTTCGATCGATGGAAGCGAGAACAATACAATCAACCAGTCTGAGGCTTTTGCGATCAACACCTCCTTTTCGCTACCGAAGCCGGCCAGCGGATTTCGTCTCTATTGCTTCTTCAACGACGTTCGCAGCCAACAGTTGATCGCAGCATTCCGATCGAGCGAAGAATTGGGCTTCAAAGGTGGGGTTCCGACGGGCAGACACAAAATTTCGGTTCAATTTCCGGCTCTTTGGTTGAATCCTGGCATGTACTCCGTCTACTTTAAGATGTTGATGTCCAGCGATGCAGATTCCTTTAAGCATGAATCGAATCCTTATCCCTTAGACGTGTTTGGAGAAAGCAGCCCGGTTGAGGCGGTGATGAATCCCGAAACCGAGTGGACGGTCAATAATCGAGATCAAGAAATTGTGGCTTCTGGAGTAGTGAATGATCAGACGGAATGAATCCAGCGTACTGGCCAGTACCTGTGTTTTTGAGTTGTTGGACGATTATGCGAAATCAGGAGTGACCGTTCGCTGGCCAATCGATGCGGATCTGGCAGCAAACGTCAAAGTCAGCTACCGGACCCAGTTGGCGACGATGCTTCACAACGCGACCGCCGAGGAAATCAATCGTCGGTATGTGTATATGGGCGACAAGCAGATGTCGCGAATGCTTGACCTGGTCCAACAACGTGTTTTTCGGAAAGAGCTTTCCGGCGTTGGAATTGAACTCGGTTCCGGATCAGGATTGTTGGCTGCAGTCGCAGCAAGTAGACCCCGTGTCCAAGGGGTTCTTGCTGTCGAGGTCTGTGATCAATTCGATGTGCTGATCCAGAAAGTCGCGAGGTCCGTTTTAGGCGATGGCGCAAGAAAAGTTGTTCCTGTTGTCGGTTCCTTCGACGATCTTCGTTTACCTGACGAATCCTTGGACTTTGCACTGGATCATGATTCCCTGCACCATAGCGACGACTTGCCAAAGACAATGGCCGAGTGTTCTCGGGTCCTGAAGCCAGGTGCTTTCCTAATCTGTTTCGATCGCTGTCATCCGAATTCCGTTACCGACGCGCAAGTTAAGGAAATGTTAGATCACGTCTACTCCAAGGAGTTTCTTGCGTACAACAATTATCCGGCGGGCGTAACGCTCACCAGACGTGAAAACGGAGAGCACGAATACCGAATGTTCGAATGGCTCGAGGCGACCGAGCGGGCCGGTTTGGAGTTGGTTGCCCATCGTGACTTTTCCAAGGAAGTTGGATTCAAGCGTGCGGCCAAAGGTTTGATCGCCGCCGCACCGAATCGTGCTCAGCGGTTCCTGTGTCGCAATGGAAGTCCGTCGATCCGAAACACCCGTCAGTGGATCCAGCAATCCTACTCCAGAATGCTGCCAGGGCGCCGATTCTTGCACCAAAGAGCTCTAACGTGATGGTAATGCAGAAGCCGTGGACTGCGTGATTGTGAGCCTGGGCGACGTGAAGTTGTTGGCGGCGGTGATCAACGACGGATGGTGTTTGCCATTCTTTGAAATATGCTCAGGCAACCGTGGTTTTTGACTGGTAGACGCGGTTCCCGATGGCCATGATGAACTACTTTGCAGAAGCTTCGCAGCACTACAATTGTGATTCAAATTTGCCTTCGTTTTCAATGAGAAACGCTCACAAAATGTCAACGATATCCCCGAGGAACTCATGAAGGCCAATGTGCTTGCAAATGATGGCCGTACGATGGAGCAAATTCGTGAACACTACGATATTGAAAAATCGCTCGCTGACCGTTTGCGCAACGCAACCAAGGAAGAACGTTCGACGTTGTACAGCGACGTCTATGATGAACTGTTCAGCCGAGTAAGTCATCATCCACTCGTTGCGGGAAAGGATTCGGGTAACGGCCGACAGCGTCGCGTGCGCAACTCGATGGCCTTTCTACAGAACTTTTTGCGCCCCGATAGCACCTTTCTGGAAGTCGGCCCAGGCGATTGCTTGCTCTCCTTTGCGGTTGCTCAGCAAGTTAGACAGGTGTACGCCGTGGACGTATCCGAAGAGATCATGACTCGTCAAGGTTGTCCAGAAAATTGCGAATTGGTTGTTTCCGATGGAAGCGATATCCCGGTTGAAAAGTCGAGCGTCGATATCGTGTACAGCAAAGATCTATTCGAACATCTGCATCCCGACGACGCGGCAATCCATGTTCGAAACGTCTGCGATGTTCTGAAACCGGGCGGAATATACATTTGTCGAACTCCGAACGCACTGTCCGGACCGCACGACGTATCCCAGTTTTTTGATGACAAAGTGGCAACGGGATTGCATTTGAAAGAGTACACAACGACCGAGTTGTCAAAGCAATTCAAGTCCAATGGTTTTAGCCAGGTCTATCCATATCTTTGGATCAACGGTCGATTCACACGCTTGCCTTTGTGGTTCGTATCACTGGCCGAACGCATGGTGGGTTTGCTACCTCATCGTCTGTGCAGACAGATTGCCGGACGAGAGCCGATGAAACGATTCCTTGGTCGGGTGATTGCCGTCAAGTGAGTCGTCAGACCTCCCAGTATTTAACATCATGAGAACAGCTGCTTTTTTCCCCGATGGCGTTGGGATTCGCAATTTTGTGCTTGGCGATTTTTTGCCTTGCGCAGCCCAGTATGGCGAAGTCTTTGCCTTCCACGATATTCCTGACGACCATCTTGCGACTTATCGTGGCAAATGTCCTAGCAACGTTCAGTGGCATCGCTGCATTCGATATCAAGATGATCCCGTCGTTTGCTTTTGGCGAAAGTCACTTTCGTTCGCTCATTTGCATCAATATGACAATATGGCGATGAGCTACGCACGCAAATTGCCGATTCGCGGGAACGTCAAAGCCCGAGCACTTGCGCATGCTGCAAAGGCGTATGGTCGTATCAGTGCTTCGCCTGCCGGCATTCAGAAACTGGCGAAAAGACACGATCGGGCTGCACAAAGCTTGCCAAGCGTTGCTCAGTATGCGGAGAAATTTCGATCGTTGCAGCCGACGGTGATGTTTTGTTCGCACCAACGATCGCTAGAAGTCATACCCGCCGCGCTGGCGGCCAAAGCGATGGGGATTCCTACGGCAACCTTTATCTTCAGTTGGGATAATATCACCAGCAAAGGTCGGATTGCCGCGCCGTTTGATCACTTCATGGTTTGGAGTGATCAAATGCGAGCTGAACTAATGGAGTACTATCCGGAGGTGCCAGCCGACAATATTCACGTCGTTGGCACACCTCAGTTTGATCCGTACGCCGATGATTCACTCATTTGGTCGCGCGACGAGTTCTGTCAGCGTGTGGGCGCCGATCCGAATCGGCCAATTGTCTGTTATTCCGGTGGTGAGCCGGGTACAACACCCGAAGATCAAGCCCACCTACGAATCTTGATGGAGTTGGTTTCATCGGGACAGATCGAAGGCAACCCGCAGGTGTTACTTCGCCCCGCGCCGGTAACAAGATCTGACGAACGAGTTCGATATGGCGAGGTTTCCCGCGACTATCCCGAGTTGATCTACTGCAAGCCGGAATGGTTGCAAACAAAGGCCGGCGATTGGACCAGCGTGATTCCTTCCCAGCAAGATGTGCAATTCCTGGCCAACCTGACCAATCACGTCGATTTGAATATCAACGTTGCGTCAACCATGACACTCGATTTTTGCATTCGCGACAAACCGGTGGTGAACGTTGGTTTCAACGCGACCAAACCAATCCCATTCGGAGTTCCCCTGAAAGACTACTACTATCAGTTCGAGCACTATCGTCCGGTGCTAGAGATTGGAGCCTCGCGACTGGCAAACAATCGTGAAGAACTGGCCAACTATGTCAACATGTATCTGGACGATCCGTCCGTCGATCGGGAACAACGACGCAAGTTTGTCGAATTCGAACTCGATTTGCCTGTCGGCAGATCGAGCGAAAAGATCACGAAGGTACTGCAACAGATTGCTCGCGTGAGTGCGATGCGACTCTGTTTTGTTTGCCACGAATACCCGCCAGGTCCGCACGGGGGGATCGGTACTTTTACGCAGGTCTTGGCTCGTGGGCTGGCCGCCGCCGGTCATGATGTCCGTGTTGCAGGAATGTATCGACCTGATTATCCGTCGCCTGATTACGAGGAAGACCGTGGCGTCAAGGTTTGGCGGTTTCGCAAGTTGCGCAAACGCTGGGGATGGATCGTAGGCAGGTATCGGCTGTATCAAAAAATTCGGCGCTGGAGCGCCGACGGCGACATCGAATTGGTAGAAGTCCCGGATTGGACTGGCGCAGCTGCCGCTTGGCCAAGGCTGCCTGTACCGGTGGTCGCGCGGTTGAACGGTTCGGCCAGCTACTTTGCCAAAGAGATTGATGGGGCGGTTGGTTGGTTGACCCACTGGCTCGAGAAATCGTCGATGCGTCGAGTCGATTTTTGGTCGTCGGTCAGCCAGTACACCGCAGATAGAACGCGCAGTCTTTTTCAGCTCGATTCTGGTCCGCACGCGATCCTTTACAACCCAGTTGAATTGGTACCTGCAAACCTGGAACCCCGATCCGGCAAAGATGTGCTGTTCACCGGAACCCTGACGGAAAAAAAGGGAGTGATATCGCTGTTCGAAGCTTGGCCAAGGGTGGTACAGCAACTTCCGGACGCGCGATTGCATGTTTACGGTAAAGACCGCAGGACATTGGACGGTCGTCCTATGCAAGAGTTGCTACAGTCAATGTTGACTGATCAACAACAAGAGACCGTGGTCTTCCTTGGACACGTCAACCGCGAAACTCTGTTTGATCATCTGCGTAGTGCTCGTGCTGCGGTATTCCCTTCCTACGCTGAGGCGTTCGCACTTGCGCCACTGGAGGCGATGGCGTGCGGGTGCCCCACGATCTACAGCACACGCGGATCGGGAACCGAACTGATGACCAGTGGGACAGATGGAATTTTGATCGACCCAGACCAGCCCCAGGCAATCGCCGAAGCGATCGTTCGATTACTGACCGACGATTCCTTGGCCTTGCAGATTGGTCTGGCCGGACGGCAGCGGATTGAACAGCGATTTTCGATCGACCAGCTGATTGCAAAGAATGAATCTTTTTTTAGACGGTGTATCGAACAGTACGCTGCGCACCGGAAATGAATCAAACAATGTCTAACGAAGGTCAAGTGGTACAGACAGAATCTGCCGACGTGATCACCTTGATTCGCGACGGCCGGCGAATCCAACCGATTCCATCGCCAGGCGAATCCGAGCGGCATTTAGAAGAGGGTTTGACCGTCTGTGTTTGTGCATTCAAACGCCCTGACAGCTTGGTTCGTTTTCTAGATTCATTACCGGACCAGGATTTGACACCGGACCGCTTGGTGATCGTCGATGCGAGTCCCGATGATCGAGTTGAGCTGAGCGTCGAGAAGTATCCGAATCTGCGCGATTTGGCAAAAGAGGTTTTGTACTTTCGCGTTGGGGGCATCTATCAAACGTTAACCTGCTCCCGCAACTACGCTTTGCGTTGGGTTTCAACCGATCTGATGGTCTTTTTTGACGACGACATTGTGTTGCAACCGGGTTGCCTGACCGAAATGGTTTCGGTGCACCGTCAGCATGGTGATCAAGTTGTTGGCGTCGGCGCTCATGACCAACAGGGCATGAAGAATCCACCGACATTGTGGAAGCTCCGACGACTATTTCGGATCGTCAGTAGTCTGAAACCCGGCAGTTACAACCGCTCAGGAATATCCATTCCTTGGATCTTCCAAGAGTCAACCGAGGCCACCATTGAAGGTGATTGGCTGACAGGTTGCGCTATGATGTGGAAAACAACTGTCGTCCGTAAGGTCAAGTTCAACGAAAGCTTCGGCGGTCATAGTACGGGCGAGGACCTTGATGTCAGTTTGCGTATGGGACAGCACGGCAAGCTGATGATGGCCGGTCGAGCCCATGTCCTACACTTGCCGGATCGCGCGGGTCGCCCCAATAGCTACATGATCGCTTATGCGGGAATCACCAACGCATATGATATCCATTGCCGCTGTCTTCCAAATCGATCTTTCCTAGACGGCGTTCGATTCATGTATGCATTCGGAATGGATACGTTTTTGCGGAGCGTAACGTTGTTGCGGCCGGGACAGGTCTCGCGCCGCTGGGATTTCGTACGAGGAAGAACGAAATTTTTTGTCGAACGGCTGTTTCATTTGCCCACGAATTTGCGGCGAAACAAATCGAGTCAGTCATGATAGGATCCGAATCTCTTCCCGCGAACTCTCTTGCGAATGCACCGATGTTCGGTGTGCCAAACGCTGCGCATCGTCCACTCGCGCCGGGCACGCGAACGTTAGAGAAGAGGGTCAAGATGATTGCCGTAGCAATTGCGATGCTATGGTTTGCCAGTTTTTTCATTGGCTTCAAAACAACGATCGGCCTGATGACTGGCCTGGGGTTCGCGCTTGCATTGGTTGGAATCCAAGCACCGATGTACGGTTTGATTGGGATCGGCATTCTCTGTTCGATCGACTCATTGACTCGCAGCTTCTTGATGACAGGCGGTTTTCTTCGTTACAACACCTTTAATTATTTTCTGGTGTTCCTGATGATCACGTTTTTGCCGCTACATTTTCGGCAAAAAGACATTCACACTTCGTTGATGCGTGCGTTTGCGGTCCTGTTACTGCTTGGACTGATATGGTCACCCGGCGTGAAGAATGGGATTTTGCACATTGTGAATTTCGTTACGGTTTTTGGGCTGTATACCTATTTTTACCGCTGTCGTCACAACCCTCGCATGTGGTATCTGATTGCGTTAACTGTGGGGCTCAGTTCTGCCTGTGGCGGAGCTGCCTTTTTCTTCAACCGCGATGGATTAAGTTTTGTTGATGTTCGCGAAGAGTATTTGATCAACGATATTCGCGACGACAACTACATTGATCCCAACGCGCTCTGCTACTTTTTTGTGACGGCGCTGTTCGCGCTTGGTTTTGGATTAGCCAGTAATACGGCTCGCGGAATCGAGCAGACCGTTTTGTATCTATTGTTTGCCACCAATCTATGTTGGACCTTCCTGGTCGGTAGTCGCGGCGGGATCTTGGTTGCCAGCGCATGTGCTGTCTACGTGTTGTTTTCAGCCCGCTCGGCGACTCGAAGATTCCAAGTCGTTGCTGCCGGGATCATTGCTGTACTGTTTGTCGTCAATGCTTTTCCACAGTATCGTGACCGCACAATTCATCGCGTTGACAAATTGGTTGACCAAGATCTTACGGCCGCTGAACGTACTAGTAGTCGATCTGATTTTGTCGTTGCTGCCTGGCGGATGTTTACAAGGAACCCCCTGGGCGTTGGCACCGGTGGATTTCGCTACAGTTGGAAAAATCTAGACAACACACAGGGGTTGTCAAAAGGAAAGCTGGAATTCGAGAAGTCTTCTCACTCAGCGTGGCTAAAGACGATTGCCGAAAACGGTTTTGCCGGCACTTTGCTGTTTGGCGCATTCGTGTTTTCTTTTATGTACGTCGGGTTCAAGTTAGGGCGACCCGATACGATCGCGGTTGGCATGTTGGTGACGACGATCTTGTCATTAAGCTTTACGTTAACTCAGTTCCAATCCAAGGGTTTGTGGTTCTTAGTCGCCGCAGCCATCGTGTTTCTGCATCATCGGCGCATGCCTGCTCCAATCTCACCACCTCCAAAGCGACGCCCGCCGATTTTGCACGCGGGAATGGTCGTCAATCGTTAGCGAAACGCAGTTATGATGAAGCAAAGAATATTGATTACCGGAGGTGCCGGATGCATCGGATCGGATCTCGCCGAAGCCCTTGTCAATCGAGGTGACGAAGTCTGCGTTTTCGACAACCTTAGCAGCGGCAGACGATCGCACGTCGAAGCATTGCTGGAACGCGAAAACTTTCAGTTTATCGAAGCCGATTTGCTTGACACCAACGCGCTCGGTTCGGCGATGGATTCCATGGAGATGGTCTATCATCTCGCGGCCAACCCCGATGTCAAATACTCTCCGGGCGATCCAACCGACAAAGACCTGCAGCAGAATACCTTAGCAACCTATAACGTGTTGGAGGCGATGCGCGAGCGTAAGGTCAAGAAGCTTGCTTTTTCTTCGACGTCGGCGGTCTATGGGATCAGTGAGACGTTGCCCATTGATGAATCTCAGTCGCTGCAACCGATCTCTCTGTATGGCGCCAGCAAGCTTGCGTGCGAGGGACTCATTCACGCCTTCGGTCATCTGTTTGAAATGCAGTGTTGGGTATTTCGATTCGCAAATATCGTAGGTCCCAAAGTTCGAGCTCGCGGCCGCACTGTCATCGGTGACTTTATCGCCAAGCTGCAGCAGGATCCCTCCAAATTGTTGATCTTGGGCAATGGCAAACAAGCCAAATCATATTTGCGCAGTGACGAATGCGTGAATGCCATGCTGCACGCGGTGGCAAACGATCATCGAGCGTACAGTGTCTACAACCTTGGTTGCGACGATTCGATCAGCGTTGATCGAATTGCAAAGCTTGTGGTCGAACAGCTCGGGCTTTCGGATGTGCGGTTCGAATACACCGGAACGGAGGGTGGTTGGGCTGGTGATATTCCCAGGTTTACTTTGGATGTTGCGGCAATCAACAAGCTGGGTTGGAAAGCAATGTACAATTCGGACGAAGCCATTCGTTTCGCCATCAAGCATACATTGCAAGCGATGCAGGAGTCCGACTCGTGCAAGCGGTGATCCTGGCCGGCGGATTGGGAACAAGACTGCGTCCATTGACCAAAACCGTTCCTAAACCGATGGTCCCCGTTGGCGGGACGCCGTACTTGGAATACCAACTGCGATTGTTGAAGCAACAGTCGATTACAGAGATCGTTGTTTTGACCGGATACCTGGGCGAACAAATTGAAGATCATTTCCGCGACGGCAGTGCATTTGGGATTAACATTCAGTATTCACGTGAACAGACTCCGTTAGGAACGGGCGGCGCACTGAAACAAGCTACATCGCTGCTCGCCGAATCGTTCCTAGTGATCTATGGTGATTCGTACCTGCCGATTCGGTATGGCGATGTCCTGCAGATGTTGGATTCCTCAACGGCCAGTGGCGTTGTGACCGTCTATGACAATGGACAAGAGGATACCGGCGTCACCAACAATATTGCGATCGACGATGCCGGGTTTGTGACCAAGTACGTCAAGGACGAACCCAACGATCCCGATCTTAGGTATGTCGAAGCAGGAGTTTTGGCATTAACTTCAAAGTTGATCGATGAAATTCCTGTTGGCAAAGTATCATTGGAACAAGAGATTTTCCCTCGCTTGATCGCTGACCGCCGACTATTAGGGTTCGTGACCTCACAGCGATTTTACGACATCGGCACGCCGGAACGGCTCGCACGAATCGCGCATCTTTTTCAATGATCATCACACGCACTCCGTTTCGAATCAGCTTTGCCGGCGGCGGCAGTGACTTAGAAGTGTTCCATTCCAAGGAACCGGGAGCCGTCCTGTTGACGGCCATCGATAAGTACATGTACCTAACGGTCAAAGAGCGGTTCGGCAATTCGTTTCGCGTCAGCTATTCGAAAACCGAGCTAACCGATTCGGTCGATCAAATCGTGCACCCAATCGTACGCGAATCACTCAAGTCTTTGGGGATCGATACTGGTCTTGAAATCGTTTCCGTCGCTGACTTGCCTGGCCAAAGTGGCATGGGATCCTCCAGTAGCTTTACCGTTGGACTATTGCATGCCCTACACGTGCTGAGTGGACGTGTCGTTACGGCAAAGAAGTTGGCCGAACAGGCTTGCAACCTGGAGATCGACATTCTGAAAGAACCGATTGGCAAGCAAGATCAGTACATCGCCGCCTATGGCGGCTTGAAGTTTATTCAGTTCCAACCTGATGGCAGCGTTTTCGTTGATCCAGTTCCCTGTTGTCGAGGCACTTGGGAAGAATTGAATCGCCGCTTGTTGCTGTTCTTTACCGGCAAGACACGGCAAGCCAGTCAGGTTCTGAAGAAGCAATCGACGAACACCGAACAACGAAGGCCGGCACTGCGGAAGCTTTGCGCAATCAGCGCACGAGATGCGCGACATTTTGTCGGCCGGCAACGATTTGAATCAGTTCGGCAGGCTGTTAAATGCGGCTTGGGAAACTAAGAAAACTCTGGAAACATCGATCAGCAATAGCGAGATCGATCAGGTGTATCAACGAGGTATGGATGCCGGCGCCTTGGGTGGCAAATTACTGGGTGCCGGTGATGGTGGCTTCGTGTTGTTTTTTTGCGAGCCTCACTTGCAGTCGCGATTGCGCGAATCACTGTCGGATTTGATTGAGGTTCCGTTCCGAATGGAGCCGGAAGGCAGCAAAGTTATTTTTGTCGATGGAGATCGTTGGTGAGTCAGCGTTGCGTATTTCTGGATCGCGATGGTGTGATCAACGTCAAACAACCTGACGGCCAGTACGTTTGCGATTGGTCGCACTTCGAATTCTTGAGTCCGGTTGTCGATTGGATTAAGTTATTCCGGGCGCTGGGCTATTTGGTGATCGTTGTAACCAACCAGCGTGGCGTCGCCCGTGGCCTGATGTCAGCCGAGGATCTGGAGACCATTCACCAGCAGATGCGAGCGGAGCTTTCGAAGCGCGGAGCAACGATCGATGATGTGTTTGCTTGTGTGCATGAAGAGGGGACTTGTGACTGTCGTAAGCCCCGACCTGGTTTGGTTCAGCAGGCTGTCGCGAAGTGGGACATCAACTTGGCACAGTCGATCATGATTGGCGATTCACCTTCGGACCGCCAGCTTGCCAAGAATTGTTCGATGCCTTTCTTAGAAGCCTGTGATGGTCGCATCGTTTCGTTTGACGACGCCTCGTCTTCAATCGTTGCGGCGATTCGAAATTCATGAAGCGTTTGGTTGTCATATCGCATGTCATTCACTATCGCAAAGCTGGCGAGCTGTACGCGTTTGGTCCCTACTCTCGAGAAATCGACGTTTGGGCGGATCTGTTTCCGGAAGTTCTGATCGCGGCGCCTTGCCGTGATGCGGAACCAAAAGGTGATAGTCTAAAGTTCGACCGTCCCAACATCACGATCCAGCCGATCCTCGAGACAGGAGGCGACCGGCTGGTTGACAAAGTTCAGCAGTTGTTTCTGTTGCCGATCGTGATCTTTCAGTTGAGCCGTGCGATGTGGGCTGCCGACGCGATCCACGTCCGCTGTCCCGGCAACCTTGGTCTGCTGGGTGTGATCCTGGGTCGATTCTTTTCCAAATATCGGGTCACCAAGTTTGCCGGCCAATGGAACGGCTATCCAGGTGAATCAAGGGCGGGCCGGCTTCAGCGGGCGCTGTTGAAATCATGGTGGTGGGGAAGTCCTGTGACCGTTTATGGCGATTGGGAAAACCAGCCCCCACACATACATTCGTTCTTCACATCGATGATGACAGACGAGCAGGTCCAAGCAGCAGCCAGCGTGGCCAAACAACGAACTTTTTCCAGACCTTTGCGTGTGATGTTTTCCGGTCGCTTGGTACCGGAGAAACGAGTCAATGTGTTCCTCGATGCGATCGCTCAGGTTGCCTCGAACGGCACTCCCTTGCAGGTGCGTGTCGTCGGCGATGGCCCTCAGCGGGAAGCCTTGGAACGACAGGCGGCCGAACTGGAAATTAGTCCCTTCGTTGAGTTTACCGGTGCCTTTCCCTTCAATCGGGCGTTAGAGAACTACCTCTGGGCCGACTGTCTAGTGCTGCCGTCGGTTCACTCCGAGGGCTGGCCGAAGGTGATCGCGGAAGCAATGTGTCATGGTTTGATCTGTATCGCGGTTGATCATGGACAAGTCGGCCGAATGCTCGAGAATCGCGGGATCCTATTGCCCGATGGTGAAACGATACGGTTCGCCGAAGCGATTGAATCGATTGCCGCCGATCCCAGCAAATTCAAATCGATGTCGCGCGACGCATCTTTGTGGTCACAGAACTACACGCTGGACGGTCTGCGCCGTTCACTCGCGGAACTATTGCAAGACGATTGGAAAGTTTCGTTGACGCCGCCGACACGTACTACCACAAACCGAATTCGATCGGTGTCGGCGTGATAGATTCAATGATTGCTGAGAACCGTATGACTGGCCGCATTCATGTAATGCATCTCACCGATACGCTGGACATGGGCGGACGCGAACGAATCGTGGTCGACCTTGCCAATCGCATGCCAAAGAACGAATTCGAAACGTCGATTTGCACAACCAGACGCGATGGCCCGCTGATGTCTGATGTCGCTGATCACGTCGGGCACATCTGCCTCCACCGTACGCGAATGTTTCAGTTGGACCCGGTGCGACGGTTGGTTCAGTACATTCGCGAGCGAGAAGTGGACGTACTTCACGCTCATGGAACTTCCATCTTGGTTGCGCGGATGGCGGCGATGATCGAATCTGGCCCGATGATCGTTTGGCACGACCATTTTGGTACCAATGACCAGCAAGAGCGATCACCAGTACTATTCCGACTTTTGACGAGTCGTGTCGCAGGTGTATTGGCGGTCAGTGATTCGCTTGCAGATTGGTCCAGAAACCGACTGGGCTTCCCGGATGATCGCGTCTGGTGGTTGCCAAACTGCGTTAACTTCTCGCGTGGCAACGAAACGGTTGAACAATTGCCGGGGAAACCAGGGAAGCGCATCGTCAACGTTGCGAATCTGCGCCCCGCAAAAGATCATTTGACACTGATTCGAGCCTTCAATGTCGTTGTTCAACAGTCGCCGGATGCCCATCTGCTTCTGATCGGCGCATTCTCAGACTCCCAGTGCCATGCAAATGTCGTGAGTGAAATCGATCGACTTGGACTGAAATCGAGCGTCAGCTTGATGGGCCAACGCAGTGACGTTCCAGCCGTTTTAAGGGCCTGCGACATCGGTGTGCTAAGTAGTGTTTCGGAAGGTTTGCCGGTATCGCTGCTGGAGTACGGAGCCGCGGGCCTTGCGGTGGCTTCCACCGACGTCGGTCAATGTGGACGTGTGTTGGGTAGTGGACGATTGGGAAGACTGGTGTCCCCCGGTTCACCAGACGCACTGGGCCATGCAATCGCAGAGTTGTTGGTGGATGATGAAGCGCGTCACCGAATGGCAAGCGACTTTCATCAAAGTGTCGCCCAGACATACAGTGTAGAAGCGGTCGTTAATCAGCTCGCTGAAATTTATACGACCCTGTTAGCAAGAAATTGATCACCATGCCATCGGATCGCGGCGTCTTGCTAATCGGCAACTTCCTTTCTTCGCATGTTGGAAATTTCAGTGTTTGTGAAGATCTGGTCGAACGATTGAAAGATGATGGCACGCGTGTTCTGACAGCTTCGAACCGAATGGCCCGATTGCCACGTTTGTTGGACATCGTTTCGACAACCTGGCGTTACCGTCGCGAGTATTCAATGGCTGCCGTTGACGTATACAGTGGTCTGGGGTTTGGGCTGGCAGAGGCGGCTTGTTACACATTGCGCCGCGGGAAAGCCATTTGCATTGACACTGCGTGGTGGAAATCTTCCGGTTTATAGCAAACGATGGCCCGGGCGCGTGCGGCGGTTGATGAACTCTGCAACGGTGGTTACGACACCATCACGATACTTGATGGAGCAGATGCGCGAGTACCGCGACGATATTCAATTGTTGCCGAATCCGCTGCACTTGGATCGGTACTCCTATCGACTGCGCGAAAACGTCTCGCCCAAGTTGGTTTGGATTCGCAGCTTTCACAAGACCTATAACCCTACACTTGCACCCGCGTTGATTGCCAATCTCGCCACCGATTTTCCAGACATTGAATTGACGATGGTTGGTCCCGACAAAGGAGACGGCAGTTTGCAAGCGACTCGCAAGAAGGCGTCTGAGCTTGGGGTCTTGAATCGGATTCGTTTTACTGGCGGTGTCCCCAAAACGGATGTGCCCAAATACCTTGAACAGGCCGATGTCTTTATCAGCACGACCGACATTGACAACACGCCTGTGACAGTTCTCGAGGCGATGGCCTGCGGCCTATGTGTGGTTAGCACGAATGTCGGCGGCGTGCCCTATTTGGTCGCAGACGGTGTCAATGCTTTGCTAGTACCGCCGCGTGACTGCGAGGCGATGTCGAATGCCGTTGGTCGGATTTTGAAGGAGGGTGATCTCGGAAGGTCTCTTTCTATGAATTCGGGCACGTTTGTCCAGCAATTTGATTGGGTAGAAATTCTGCCGCGCTGGAATAGACTGATTGATGATGTTTCTGCCGCCAAATCGTGACCGCCTGTAAGTCTCCCATGGAACGAGAATCGAAATCTGAGCTCAGTCTTGACGCTGCGGCTACTACGATGAACTCGATTGACGAAATCGACTCTGAAATAGATCGACAAACCGATTACTACGACGAGCACTACAGTCATGTGAACGTCGACGCTGTGGTCGCGAAGATCAAGAACCTGGACGAGTATTTCAGTGACGCCCTTTTAACAGATACAAGTTGGTACGGATTGTATCAAGGTGGTTTCGCCGACCAACTCCAGGGCAAGCGAGTATTGGAGTTGGGCTGTGGCGATGGCCTCAACGCTCTGATCATGGCGGCCAAAGGAGCGCAAGTGTTTGCGATTGACATTGCCAACGAAAGCAAACGCATCATCAACCAGGCCGCCGAACAACTTGGCTTTGGACCGAATCAGATACAGCCGCTCACCGGGGACTTTCGAAGGATCGACCTGGATCGATACGCGCCGTTTGACATTATTGTCGGTAAAGCATTCTTGCATCATTTGACTCCCGAACAGGAACGCGAATATTTGGCGAAAGCTGCTTGCCTACTAGTGCCGGACGGTGAGGCAAGATTCTTTGAACCCGCGGAAAATAGTGACTTGATGGACAAGCTTCGTTGGATGATACCGATGGGACGAAGACCATCATCGTTGCGACGCGATGCATTCAAAAAATGGAGTCAGCACGATCCACACCCCGAAAGATCTAACAGTACGAAGGCCTATTTTGATGCTGCTCGACTTTACTTCCACGAGATCAGTGCGACGCCAATTGGCAGCATTGAACGATTTCATCGATTGATGCCGCGCGGAAATTTCGAACGAAAATATCGGCGTTGGGCACATCGAACCGATCGGCGAATGCCCGGATGGATCCGCAGCAAGTTTGCGCGCTCGCAGACTCTTATTTACAGAAAACCCATTCAGTCGTAGCTGTCGAAACCGTGCAAGTCACTATCGTTCTTAGCTCACCTCGATCGGGCAGCAGTTGGTTGTCGCGTGTTGTGCGCTGCATTCCTGATCATCAAGTCTTTACGCACAATACATTTACAACGCAGTTTTTGTACATGTTGTATCCATTGCGTTCGGCAAACGGTTGGGGTGATGATGGCATCAGTCGCCGTGTCATCACCGACACAATGATCGATCCGATGCGGATTCGCTGCATGCGGTCTCACATCGAGAAGAAATCGGCTGGAAAGCCCGTGATTCTTCTTTCACCCACATTGTCAAACTATGCTCCGTTGATCTCGCGTGTGTTTCCCGATGCGCGATATGTGCACTTTCAGCGAAACCCGCTCGACACAATTGCCTCGATGAAGAAGTTTTTGGCCAAGAACGATTGCGGTGGCTTTCTGGACCGCTATCGAGAGCATTCTTATGGTGGTCGAGTTTACGCGACGCGATCTGGATTGGTGCATATGGCACACAAGTTTCGTTGGCGCAGTTTGATTCACCCGGGGTATCTAGGTGTTCGTCCTGGGGGTTTTCAAGCAGCGTCGAAATTGAGTTTGGTCGAGTTTCTAAGTTGGTATTACTCGGCAAACCAACGGGACATTGTCGCCGCGCTTGCTCTAGTTCCGCAAGCAAGACAGTTGGACGTGCACTACGAACAACTCGTTAATGAATACGAACCCACGATGTCGCGATTGCTCGATTTTGTTGTCGGGCCTCATCGAAATTTCGAGATACCGCGCCCCCATGACGGTGTCAAGCAAGGCGCGATTGGCCGGCGCAAACAACTGTATAGCGATGATGAAATCGAAACGATCTGCAACTTCATTATCGATCACGCCCCTGAGAAAGTGTTGAAACCTTACGGACTAGATCGTGATGGTTCGACCGCAGAAGTTTCTCTTGTCGGATCTGGAACATGAGTCAAGCTACACCCACCGAAACAAACGAATGGGAGGAACGACTTGTCGCGACCGATCAGGAAACGATGGAACATTGCGAGGGCTTGTATGACGCCGATCATCTACAGGCGTTGTTCGATGTCCTGCCGCCGAAGAGCAAAGTTATCGAAGCGGGCTGTGGATTGGGTCAGTTCGTCTACATGTTCGCTTCGTTGGGCCATCATTGTATCGGTCTGGACTATTCGGCCAAGTTGATCGAAGAGGCAGAAGTTCGCGGTCGAGGGCTTCCCGATTTGCCGGGTACGATCGAGTGGATTGAGGGCACAATCTTGGACATGCCCTTTGAGGAAAATTCGATCGATTGCTACGCCAGTTTTGGGGTGCTGGAACATTTTATGCGACCGCAGCAGCGGCAGATCTTGGCCGAGGCCCATCGCGCACTACGACCGGGCGGAATTCTGTACCAGTACGTTCCAAGTTTTTGGTCGCCTTGGACCGTCCGCCGCGAGTTTCGATATTGGTTTCGCAAACTTCGACCACCGCAAATGGTTTGGCAGCGGAACATGCGGCGTTCGTTACTGCGGGACTTTGTCAGGATGCCGGCTTCGAAGAGGTCAGGTGCCACAGCGTCTACGCCGGCGTTGCACTTAAAAGTATGAAACCACCAAACATCCTGCGCCGCGTTTTACCAAGAGTTCTTCGAGACTCGACCGCCAGGACTGCCGATCGACTAGGTGACTGGTGCGATGAAAAGGATGTTCTCGGATACGGCTTGGTCTATGTCGGTCGAAAGGTTGGCGGATAAGAATATGGGTAGGGCCGACCAAATCTACGCTCGATTACCGGTTATCGGTCAACACGCTGCGGTCAGTGCATTCGGACTGTATTGGAACTGGGTTCGCTTCGGACCGGGATTCAAAAAACGGGTCACGGAATATGCCGAGCGAGATCACTACGATGCAGATCAATGGGCCCATTGGCAGCAGAATCTCCTTCGGTCATTCCTAACCGACGCATTGAAATCGCCCTATTACGCAAACACGTGGAACGAGTCACAGAAGTCGGCTGCCCGCGAGGGTCAATTGTCTGCTTTGCCTTTGCTTGACAAGCAACCGCTAAGAGACGATGCAAAACAATTCTTGCGAACGGACATGAAACCGCGCTTTAGTTTGGTCATGTCAACAAGTGGGTCAACCGGCACGCCCATCGTTAATCATTGGACATGGAACGAATACCGCAATTCGCGGGCGCTCCGCGAGGTTCGATCGTTGGGTTGGGCAGGCGTTTCTTTTTCGCAACCGCGCGCCACATTTTCGGGTCGATTCGTCGTGCCAAATCCGAACAGCGACGGACCCTATCACCGTTATAACTGTGCTGAACGCCAAGTCTATTTTTCAGCGTTTCATCTGCGCCCTGATACAGCAGATCAGTACATTGATGCGCTTCGACGGCATCAAACGCGATGGTTGACTGGATACGCGGTGTCGTTCTATTTGCTGGCTGAGATCATTCTAGACCAGAAATTGTCAGTGCCCGACTCGTTGCAGGCCGTTGTAACAACCAGCGAGAAAGTGACGCCAGAGATGCGCGAAATCATGGAGCGGGCGTTTGGTTGTCCCGTATTCGAAGAGTACAGCACAGTCGAAAACTGTCTGTTCGCGAGCGAGTGCGAGGAGGGGTCATTGCATGTGAGTCCTGATGTGTCGGTCGTCGAAATCCTTCGCCCGGATGGAACACCATGCGCTCCTGAGGAACCAGGAGAGGTGGTCACGACCTGTTTGATGAGGAATTACCAGCCGTTCATTCGATACCGTGTCGGTGACGTTGCGGCCTGGGCATCCGAGACGTGTAAATGTGGTCGTGGGATGCCAGTCCTTCGCGAAGTGACGGGGCGGCTGGAAGACGTGTTGGTGGGACCGGATGGAAGACGAATGGTTCGCTTTCATGGTGTCTTTGTTGATCAGCCGAATGTGCTCGAGGGCCAAGTCATTCAGGAAGCATTGACTCGTATCCGAGTCAAAGTCGTTCCGACCAAGAATTTTGGCGATGCCGATGTTCGCGACATTCAGAATCGCATCAAACAGCGAATGGGCGATGTTGATGTCGTTGTTGAAACGGTTGACGAAATCCCGCGAACCAAAGCGGGCAAATTCAAGGCGGTCATCAACCTAGCATTGGAAGAAACTGGACAATCGGCCGGAGCAACGCAACGTGTCGCTAACTGAGCAACAGGCGCCGAAAAACACGGATCAGACGAGCAACGGTTCAGTAAGACCGCGAATCTGCATTTTGACACAGTACTTTCCTCCCGAGATGGGTGCGCCACAGGCCCGGTTGTCAGAACTTGGCGAGCGGTTGATCGACCGGGGATGGGATGTTGAGGCTTTGACGGCACTGCCCAACTATCCGACGGGTAAAGTCTTTGATGACTACGATCCGAGCCAGCCGGCAGTCGATTACCATGGCCGCATTCGCTGTATCCGCGTACCTCTTTATACGGCAAAGCAGGGATTCTTGAAGCGTCTGCGCTGTTACTTCTCCTTCGTCGCAGCGGCAAGGAAATTTGGTCCACAACTTTGCCGGCGACCAGACTTGTTGTTTGTTGAATCCCCACCACTATTCATTGGGTATGCCGCTGGCTACTTGTCCCGGAAATGGAAATGTCCTTACGTCTTCAACGTAAGTGATTTGTGGCCGGAGTCGGCGATTCGTATGGGCGTTGTCAAAGAAGGATTCGCGACGCGGATGGCCGAGCGATTGGAATTGAAAACGTATCGCAATGCGGCCGCGATCACTGGGCAGTCCGACGAGATCATTCAGTCAGTTCGCGACCGAGTCGATGTGCCAACAAAAGTTATCACCAACGGAGTGGATCCAGCCCGTTTTGGCCCTGATAAAGTAGACGAAGACGCGAAGCAATTGCTCGGCGAACAACCAGGACCCATCTTTCTATTTGCTGGGCTGCTGGGACTTGCTCAAGGGCTGGATCAGCTGCTGGACCTTGCGATGTCATTAGAAGATGACGTTCCCGGTAGAATTGTGTTGGTTGGTGACGGGCCAGCTCGCGAGCACCTAGAGCAGCGTGTCGCCAACGAGCAGATTTCGAGGGTCAAAATCGTACCAGCTCAGCCTCGCGAGCGAATTCCAGCCATCTTGGCCGCAGCGGATGCAGCGGTGATTAGTCTGGGAATGTCGATACCCGGGGCCGTTCCAAGTAAAATCTATGAGGCGATGGCTTCATCGTTACCAATTTTGTTGGTCGCCGATGGCGAACCCGCCCGGCGGATAAAGCAAGCCGAGTGTGGGCTTACAGTTCGCCCGGGCGACGCGGAGGGCCTTAGCGTCGCTTTCGAACGAGTGGTAAAAGACGCTTCGCTTCGAGACGATTTTGGGCGCCAAGGACGTCACGCCGCAGAGACAATCTACAATCGCGACGGAATTGCATCAACGCTTGATGAGTTTCTTCGTACTTTGCTTCCAATCAAATGACCCAACACCTACAAACAAAACGAAGCGATATAGTCAACCTTGGCTCGCTACGTGCTGACCGAGTCATTTGCGCGTACGAGAATCAGTCTCTGGCGACGGATTCAAGCTACGCTGTGTCGCGGTTGCTGGCTCACGTCATGGAATCGCTTGCAGCTGCCAATAAGTTGACCGACTTTATCGCGCTTAGTCCAAACGGATCCACGATTGCCGGCGTTGACAACCGATCAATGGATCTCAATGCATTTTCACGGATCGGCAGTCGCGTGATGAACAGCCGCATGGTACGGAGCATCCGTCCCCATGCTCCGATCGAATCATCGCTTCCGTACCAACGAGCAACAACCGCGTTTGCCTCGCTGGGATCAAGAGTTGACGAGCGAACGATCGTCTTCGCCGCCACAATGACTGTCGTGCTGGCAGCCCGCAAACGGTTCCCGCAAGCAAAGATTGCCTATTGGGTACAGGGCATGCCGCGTCTAGGACAGGAGTCCCTTGCGTCACGCGCCGTCAATTCTGCTGATATCGTTATTGCGCCCTCGAATGCACTTTATCGTGACCTGTTTCAGTTGATTTGTCGTGATCGGTTCGCGCCACCAGTTTGGGTGCTTCACAACAGCATTGATCGGAGCAACTTTACAAGCATTTCGGATGACGACAAAGCGAATACTAGGTCTGAATGGCAATTGAAGCCAACTGACTACGTTATCGCACATGTTGGCCGTGCACCCGAAAAAGGAATCCAAGTAATCGAGTCAGCGCTTACCTTGTCTCGGAACCTTCACCAGGACATCGTTCTTGTTTCGGCGGGTGGCCAGAGTCCGGGACGGCGCCGCATTTCGGAGCATGCCGAAGTACTAGAAACAGGGCGGGTAACACCAAACCAACTCAATCGCATTTATCAGGTGGCAGATTTGGGTGTTGTGCCAAGCGTTTGGTGGGAGAACTGTCCTTTGGCTTTGATCGAAATGATGTCAATCGGACTGTGCACAATCGGTTCGCGAACTGGTGGAATACCTGAATTGATCGAACACGGTTTGAACGGAATGATTGTCGATGCACCTAACGACGTGGTTGAATGGGCAAAGATGATTGACTCGCTAATTGCTGATCCGGATGCTTGTAAGCGAATGGGAACCGCGGCTCGGCAATCCGTCGCTGAGAATCTCTGTGAGCAGCGATATCTTAAGCAATGGGAATTTGTCCTGAACTCACTAATCGCGGTCTGATCCGTGACGTTGTTTGAATATGTCGATAGCTATCCGCCATTCGCGTCCGCGTTGTGAAATGCTTTGGTCAGCTCGACGCATAGCAATCTGAACCAGATGGATTTCCTCTTGCGGGAGATGTTCCCAGATTCGCTCCTGTTGAAAGTGGAGTACGTTAGATGACAACGTTGACGGATCTGGCAAATCGCTACAACTCCGACAAGGGGGATAGGATTGGCTGCTGCCACCACTACACTTCGATCTATGAAAAACTTTTTGAGCCCTATCGGAGTAAACCGATTTCTTTTTTGGAGATAGGATTGCAGCGAGAGTTTCTTCAAGAGAAACCGGACTGCCCGTCGCTGAGGATGTGGTTAGAGTTCTTTTCTGAATCGAATGTCAGCGGGTTTGACATCACCGATTTCAGCGGAGTTGACATTCCGCGGGCTCGCATCTTTCAGGGTGACCAGAGCAACCCTCGAAATTTGACGTCAATGGCCCAAGAGGTTGGCCCGTTTGACATCATTATCGACGATGGAAGCCATGCCTCGGCACATCAGCAGGTCACGGTGGCGACGTTGTTTCCCTATCTGAAGCCAGGCGGTTTGTTTGTGATTGAAGACGCGCACTGGCAGCCCGAGCGTGCAAGAGAACGGCAAGAAGATATCGAGACGACCCAGGCAGTATTCAAACGTTGGGCAGTCTACGGGGAACGACTTCGCTCTCGTTTCATGACCGAAGAGCAATGCAGCGAAATTGAACAGAATACGAAGTGCTGCAGCTTCTCACATCCTTTTGTTGACGACAACGCTAGTCAACGTTCCGAGCCTTCGTCGCTTCGGAAAATCGCTCGCCGGCTCTTGAAGGGCAAGAAGCCGCGGGCCGATCACCGCAACTTCAAGCTGATCATCCTGGAAAAGTGCTTGGGAACCGATCAGGCTGGGTATGAAACCGTCACTGCCCAGCTTCGGGTTGAAGCCGGTAGATGATAGTCGTCGAAACCGATACAACGTCATTGGTTTAGACAAATGAATTTGGTCTCGCCGTCCGCGCAATCGATGAAGCAACTAGCAAATCAGGTCGCTCGGCGTCGATGGCGGGCGGTCACTGTCGTAGCGCTATTGGCTCTGGTTTTCGTTCCGCGACTGTTGGATTTGGACCGGTTCATCAACTTTGATGGCGCGACTCACTGGATGGCTCGTTCAACAACCTTTTACAGCGCGATCGCCAAGGGCGAGTTCGCGGGCACCGTCAAGAGTTCACATCCCGGCGTAACCGTGATGATCATGACGGGCGCGTCTACGATGCTTGGTTCGTTGATCAAGTTTGGGACGCCGAGCCCGTGGGGCCATTTTACGGAACTTGTGTTCTTTGCCAAGCTTCCGTTAGCCGTGTGTTCAGGTCTCGGGTTGGTGTTGGCGGGCTGGATTGTCCATCGGCATCTCGGTCAGACCTTCTTTGCCATCTTGATGACATTTTTTCTCGCTGTTGATCCACTCTTTCTTGGACACTCGCGCTTACTACACTTGGATTCCACAAACACAGTTTTCGTCTTGCTTTCATTGCTGTGTTTCGGCTGCTACTTCAACGCGGGAAAACAAAGTCAGCTGATTCAATCGGCGTTCTTCGCAGGACTGGGGATTCTGACTCGATCGACTTCCCTGGCGCTGGTGCCGTTTGTATTGGTGCTCATGCTAGTCGGTGCTAGATCGGGTCAACGCACGATCCTTGAACAATTGAAACACTTTGCGATGTGGGGCTGTACGACTGCGGCAGTTTTTGTTGTTGTTTGGCCTGCAATGTGGGTCGCCCCGCTCGACACGGTTCATCGATTGGTTGGGGGAGTCGAAATAGCCTACAACGAAGTGGACGCCGACGCCGACGACGTTATGTTCCAGGAATCCGCAGAGGATGTTCCGAAGGTGCAGCGAATTCTGTTCAGTGCCAGAATGTTCAAAGATTTCTTGTTGTTACGGTTTCCTCATGCATTGATACTCGGCTCCATTGGAATCGCATGCTTGAGCTATCGCTGTTGGCAGCGCCGGGCCGAACCTCTGGACATCACATTGGCGATCTTGGTTTGCTTTGCAATTCCATTGATCATTGGGTTGTCATTTTTTCAGAAAGTGAATGTCAATGCGCAAGCATATCGTTATGCCCTTGTCAGCTACACGGTCTTTCAGGTTATGGCAGCCTACGGTCTGTATGTCTGTTTCAACGCGCTATGGCGAAACCGTGCGATTGCGGCCAGATCTTTTGCAATCCTATTGCTTCTCACCACGTGCGCGTGGTCTTCATATCGGACACTTTCACTTCATCCGTACTACCAGGTTTATCACAACGACTTCATCTCGGCGCGATATACCGGCTATGGGGAAGGATTCGAACTCGTTGCCGACTATTTGAATAGGCTAGAAAATGCAGAGTCATTAACCGTTGCCTCTGACGATGCGAGTTGCTTGTCATACTTCTTTCATGGCAAGACGCTATGGGCAGAATATGCTGCGACGCAAGATGTCGACTATGTCGTTGTCTATAATCCTATGGTACATCCTCGTCGTTCGGGCGGATACTTGCTGAAGCACTACCACTACAATGAAAGCCAACAGCCCGAGTTTGTGGCCATCATTCACGGGATGGAAGTGGCTTGGCTGTATCGCGCTTCAAGAAACCATGATCCTTCGTAGTATCCAGGTGCACCGAATCACAACATTTGGCTCCTGCTGATGTCCAGCCATCAATTTGTAGAACTATCGATCGTCGTACCTGTTTACAATGAAGAACTAAACGTAAAACCAGTTTACGTTAGCGTTGTTCGGGCGATGCAGTTCATTGACCGCAGCTATGAGCTAATTTTTGTTGACGACGGTAGCGCGGATTCTACCTCGAATGTCGCTCGAAGCATTCAGGGCCAGGACTCATCGGTAAGGCTGATTCAGCTCCGTCGAAACTTCGGCCAAACAGCGGCGATGCGGGCAGGGATTCAAAACGCGCGCGGGCATATTGTTGTTACGATGGACGGTGATATGCAAAATGATCCCGCTGATATTCAAAAGCTACTAGATAAGATCGACGAGGGTTACGATTTGGTCGTTGGTTGGCGGCGTGACCGAAAAGATCCATTTTTTTCGCGGACTCTACCCTCGGTTATCGCTAATTGGATCATCGCCAGAATGACAGGCGTTTATGTCCATGACAACGGCTGCTCGCTGAAGGCGTACAGAAGCGATCTGATCCGACGCGTTCCGCTGTATTCTGAAATGCATCGGTTCATTCCTGCGCTGAAGTGTTGCGCACGGGGCTTCGATCGCCGAAGTTGTCGTACAGCATCATCCGCGCCGTCTTGGCGAATCAAAATACGGTTTGTCGCGTACCTTTAAGGTTTTGTTGGACGTCGTTGCTGTTCGCATGGCGTTGCGTTGTACCGAACGTCCGTTGCATTGGTTCTTTGGATTGTCCATTCCGTTCTGGGTATTGACCGGTCTGTTGGCGGTCGGCTTCGTCACATCTTGGGCAGGTGGCACAGCGAACCTTTCCAGTTCTCAATTACCAGTGGTTGCATTGATGTCAGTCATCTTGGCGACGCACCTATTGTTTGTGGGATTGTTAGCCGAGTTGATCATTCGGAAACGTGGTACTACTGACGCGAGTGTTGATGATCGAGCGAGTCGCCAAAATGCTTGATCGTGCCGCACCGATTCATGAATCAAGTCATATCGACTGCGATGCGGCGAAGGTCTCGTATCTGCTGACGTGTCAGGGATCGACGCACGACGTCGCGATGCTGGTTCGCGGGTATTTGGGTTTAGTTGAGCCTGGAGAACAACCGTGCGAACTGATTGTCGTAGCAAATGGACTTTCACCCGACTCGCTGCGCGAGATTCGCGAGGTCGTAGATTCAGCAACTGACGTTGCAACGCTGATCGAACTTGATCGGCATCGTGAGGTTTCTCAGACGTTACGGCTGGCTCTGGATAGGTCAACTGGTGAGCGGATTGTCGTTCTACCAGCGGCATCACGAAGTCTTCCAGCGGATGTGCAAGCCGTTGTCGAATCGCTCAGCGAGCTGGACTACGTGGCGACGGTTCGCCGTGGCAGAAACGTTGGTCACTTCCGACGTCTGCGGACCAAACTTTACAATCGGACGGTTGAATTTGCTGCTGGTGTGAAGTTGCGGGATATTAATTCGGGTTTGTGTGGAATGCGGCGGGGTATGCTGGAGGGATTGCCGCTCTATGGAGACTTGCATCTATTCATTCCCGTGTTGGCTGCACGGCAAGGTTTTCGCATTGGTGAAGTCGAAATCTCTCCCACCCAAGAGCATTTTTCTGATGGCGCATTTAGGCTACGAAACTATCTCGGACGTGCGCTGGATTTGTTCACTCTGTTCTTCCTGACGGGGTTTACGGAGAAGCCATTCCGCCTGTTTGGGAGCATCGGTGCGGCGTTGGCGGCAAGTGGTTGCCTGATCACGTCGGTGCTCGTTATTCAGCGAATTCTTGGCCAACCTCTCGGAGACCGTCCGTTGCTGACAGTCGCCGTACTGCTGGTGGTCATGGGGATCCAGTTGTTGTCACTTGGCCTATTGGGCGAATTGATCATCTTTGTGAATGCGGGCGCGATACGAAATTACTCCCTGAAAGAATCAGACCAAGATAAGGGCGACACAGCGTCGCCAACCCGGCGATCAATGCTGCCTTCCAAAAAGTAAACCGTGTCGATTTTCATGATCGGTGTGCTAACGCTTCAGACGCAGACCCTGATCTTGTTTTATCCACATACGCAAAATTCAATTTCACGCTGGATTGGCCCGCCAAAACTTCGGCCGTTTGTGGATTACCGGATGTACCAAAATGCGAATTGCGAGGGGGACATCATTTCAGATTTGCGGATCATGGCGGTTGGCCAGGACTCCTGGGAAGTTGAGATCGTTTCCAGCGATTTGGATTTTCGAAAATGGCATGTCCTGCCTCTGATCAGGCTGCTCTTTGTTTGGGATGTGCCGAAACAGTATTTCAGCAGAGAGTGACCAGAGTCTTGAACCACATGCCAGATTCATATGCCGTCTTGGTTGATGCGCATGTCCACTACTACGACTGCTTCGACCCGCATCTGTTCCTCGACGCGGCCCGACGCAATTTCAGTCAAGCCGTATCTAGATTCGAGGGGACTCACCAAAGGTCTGGCTGTCTAATGTTGTGTGAAACCGCGCCAATCGATCCATTTTTGAGCCTACAGCAAGCCGTAGCAACGGTGAAAGGTCCGTGGACGTTCAAATTGACGAACGAACGAGAGTCTCGGATCGCTTGTCGCGATGGCAAACCAGAATTACTGCTTATCGCAGGTCGCCAAATCGTAACCCGCGAGAATCTTGAAGTCTTGGCTCTGGGAACGTGTGACAAGTTGGATGCTTATCAGCCGATCGCGGAAACGATAGATAGAATTGTGCAAATTGGCGCTGTGCCGGTGCTGCCATGGGGTTTCGGAAAATGGTGGTTTCAGCGCGGAAGATGGCTAAAGCAACTATTGCGATCATCCGGATCAAAGGAGCAGGATTCAAAATGTAGCTTGTTTATCGGCGACAACGGTGGCCGAAACCGTTGGGTCCGGGACCGCCACATGTTCGCCTTGGCGGAATCGCTGGGCATTCGGAACCTACCTGGAAGCGATCCTCTTCCCATGGCTTCCCACGTGCGTCGTGCTGGCAGCTATGGTTTCGTACTTGATGGAGAGCTCGATTGGACTTTTCCCGCAAGTCAGCTGAAACGAATGTTACGCGATGACCAACATCAGCCTGAGTCATATGGTTGCCTTGAATCGTTGGGTAGCTTTTTCCGGAATCAATTTCGGATGCAACTGCAGAAGCGACGAGTGCAGCGATGAAGGCACTTGTAATCGCTCCTCAGCCCTTCTTTTCTCCACGTGGGACACCGTTTAGCGTTTACTATCGAACGTTGGTGACCGCGGAACTGGGGGTTGACGTTGACCTGTTGACCTACGGCGAAGGGCAGGATGTTGATATTCCTGGAGTTCGAATTTTTCGCATTCCACGGATTCGGTGCTTGGAACCAGTACCGATCGGCCCATCACTGGCAAAGCTCTTGTTGGACGGGCTCGTTGTAATCTGGTCGGTGGCATTGTTGCTACGTTATCGCTACGTATTTGTGCACGCGCACGAGGAGGCGGTCTTTTTCTGCCGGTTTCTCAAACCTTTGTTTCGATTCAAGCTGGTTTACGACATGCACTCCAGCCTACCTCAGCAGCTTTCCAACTTTGCCTTCACCAATTCGCGTTTCTTAATCGGAGTATTTGACCGCTTGGAACGATCATGTTTGAAGTCCGCTGACGCAGTCATCACGATCTGTCCGGAACTGGCCAAGTATGCCGTGCCGTTAATGACTGATTCACGGCGACATGTGCTGATTGAGAATTCAATCTTTAGTGACGTACGATTGAGGAATGACGACCGCCGATCAACTTCCCATCCATCCCAGCCGGAATCACAAACCGGGCATCCGTTAGTTGTCTATGCCGGAACGTTCGAAAAGTATCAGGGGCTTGAAATGTTGGTTCGCGCTTTTGCGGACGTACGCCATGATTTGCCTGACGCCAAACTCGTGATAGCGGGCGGTACAACGGATCAAGTTAACGAACTGAGGCATTTGGCCGATCAGGTGGGTTTAGGAGATAGTTGCGTTTTGTACGGTCGTCTGCATCAGGCTCAGGTAAAACGATTAATCGATCAGGCGTCAATCGTCGTATCGCCTCGGATTACCGGAACGAATACGCCACTGAAAATATACGAGCTGTTGTCCAATGGTGTTCCGCTGGTCGCAACCCGTATTTGTTCACACCTGCAAATACTCGACGAAGATGTCTGCTGCCTTGTCGAGCCCAATCCTGTTTCGATGGCAAATGGCATTGTGACCCTCTGGAAAGATCCGCGATTGCGGATCCGGTTGAGCGAATCGGCAAAGCGTTTGTACAAGGAGAAATATTCGCGGATTGCTTACGAGGGGAAAATGCGGAAACTAATTGGCACCCTATTGGGCGAGGAAGCGTTGAAGCGAGGTCGTGAAAAAGAGAGTTCGCGCGAGGAATCGATTCAAGACGAAACTACGTTCGAACCTGATTCGTTCTGCAAGTCGAAAGTTGACAGCGAAAACTGATGTGCGGAATTGCCGGAGTCGTGTCGCCGCGGAACCAACCACCTCCGATGGAGGCTCTGTTGCGTCGCATGTGCGATACCATCGTGCATCGCGGTCCGGACGACGAGGGAATCAGCATCAGCGGTCGGGTCGGTTTGGGCATGCGCCGATTGGCGATTATCGATATCGCCGAGGGACAGCAACCGCTGTGGAACGAAGACCAGACCATTAGCGTTGTATTCAATGGAGAGATATACAATTTTAGAACCTTGCGACGTGATCTGGCCGCACGCGGGCACGTTTTCAACAGTCAGACGGACGGCGAAGTCATCGCCCACCTTTGGGAAGAGTATGGGACCTCGTTTCCGCAATACCTCAATGGAATGTTTGCCATCGCGTTGCACGATCAACGCCAGAATCGCCTGCTGCTGGTTCGCGACCGACTAGGAATAAAACCGATGTACTACGCGCACCTTGATGGTGGGCTTGTCTTTGGCTCAGAAATCAAAGCGATTTTGGCGTCACAGCTCGTAAACAGGAAGCTCAACCTGGATGGATTGGGGCAGTTTCTAGCCTGGGAGTATATTCCCGGGGAGCAAACCCTGTTTGCGGACGTCCGGAAACTACCGCCGGGTAGCTTGCTTGAGTTCAGCCTCGACGATGATCGACCGTCACAGCAGGTATGGTGGGACATTCCGATGCCCGCTGGCAATGGAGCTGCGGGTTCGAAATCAGCCGAGGAGTGGGAAGAAGCGGTTGAAGAAAAACTGGCTCAGTGCGTAAGCCGGCGTTTGGTTAGCGACGTACCGCTTGGTGCCTTTCTTTCCGGTGGCGTGGACAGCTCACTTATCGTCTCTGCAATGGGCAATGCACGGACCTTTAGCATCGGCTTCGACGATCCGACATACAATGAGCTGCCGTGGGCTCAAGCAGTCGCAGAACACCTGAACGTGAAGCATCGTGATGAGGTGATCAATCCGGCAATCGCCGACCTGTTCGACGGACTTATGAATTTCATGGATGATCCCATCGGCGACTTTTCAATATTTCCGACCTATTTGGTCTCGCAACTCGCTAGACAAGAAGTGACGGTCGCTCTCTCTGGCGATGGGGGCGATGAATTGTTCGGGGGATACGAGACGTATTTGGCGGACGAGAAGGCGCGTTCGTGGTCTCGAATCCCGATCGCGTTTCGCCGCCGTTTGATCGAGCCGGTAATCAATCGTTGGACGCCGAGTTCGAAGAAGAAGGGATTGGTCAACAAAGCAAAGCGATTCGTTGAGGGCTTGGAGCATGACCCCAGGCTATCGCATGCAAGGTGGCGATTATTTGTCGGATGTAGCCTGCGACAAAAGCTGTTCACGCCTGAAGCCCGAGCCATGATGGGCTCTTCGACGGGTGAACATATTCTTCGCCTGCAGGCTGATGCCAGCGATCGCGACGCGTTGGACCGCAGTTTGTATGTCGACGTTAAGAGTTATCTGGTTGACAACATCCTGGTCAAAGTCGATCGTATGTCGATGGCCTGCTCGCTGGAGACGCGGGTTCCCTTTCTCGATCATGAAATGGTGGAACTTGCGTTTCAAATGCCGAGCCACCTGAAGGTCTCGTCGGGTCGTACCAAAGTGTTGCTCAAAAAAATCGCCGCAAGGCACGTCCCGTACGAATGTGTGTATCGCGGCAAAGAGGGTTTTAGCATCCCCATGAAACACTGGCTGAACTCAGCTTTCCGACCACATCTCGAAGAACTGCTTTCGCATGAACGCCTGAATTCCGAAGGAATTTTTCACGCCCCGACCGTTGAACGTCTAAAACGCGAGCATCAGAAGGGAGTGGCAAACCATAGCCACATCTTGTGGCCGATGCTCGTTTTTCAGGACTGGCGAGGGCGATGGGGAGCATGATCAAGCGAAATCCAAAGGAAGCGACGGACGTTCATTACGACGTGATCATTGTCGGTGGGGGCATTTGTGGCGCGTGTGCGCTGCTGGAGTCCGCTCGTCACGGGCTACGTGCTCTGCTCATTGAACGCGATGATTTCGGAGGCGCTACGAGTTGGAACTCGCTGCGTATTCTGCATGGAGGGCTACGATATTTACAAACTTGTGATTTCCCACGATTTCGCGAATCCGTCCGCGAGCGTAGATGGTTCTGTCAGCACTTTCCGGATTACGTCGAGCCGCTTGGGTGCATCATGCCCCTGTACGATCGCGGTTTGAAACGACCATTCCTGATGCGTTTCTGCGCTTGCCATGAACGATCTGCTTTCGCGCAATCGCAACGACGGAATTCGCGATCACTTGTTGCTACCCGACGGCAGGTTGCTCAGTGCCGATGAAACGATCCGCATGTTTCCCCAAGTTGACCGGCAGGAACTGCAGGGCGCCGGGCTGTGGTACGACGCTTTGATGACTCAGCCGCAGCGCATCCTCATCGACATCCTGCACTGGGCTTCCAGCCTAGGTTCGACGGCGTTGAATTACGTCCAAGCCAACGACGTTCTAATCCATCGTGACAAAGTCATTGGCGTGGCCGCCCACGATCGAGTAGAGGGCAAACGACTGGAGTATCGCAGCCAATCCGTTGTTAACTGCGCCGGACCGTGGTCCCGCCAACTGGCAGCTTCGTTTGACCGAGACTTGCCGCAACTCTTCCAGCCGTCGTTGGCGTTCAACGTCCTGTTGGACCGCGAACCATTATCGACGGGCGCACTGGCCGTGCAGACAAAATCACCAGGTAGCCCTGTCTACTTTCTGGTACCGTGGCAAGAAAAGGTCTTGGCGGGAACTGTGCATCGTCCATGGACGGGCAGCCTGGCGCAACTACAACCTTCCGATGCACAGATTAATGACTTTCTTCATGAGCTTAATCTGGCTGTTCCGGGCGCTGAATTCTGCCAAAGCGAGATCATGCGAGTTTACTCTGGGCTGTTACCGGGCCAGACCGCCGGTTCGGACAAGTTGAGCAAACGCCCTGTGGTTTTTGAGCACGAAAAACAGGGTGGTCCGCAAGGTTTGATCAGCGTCTGCGGGATCAAGTTCACGACCTCACGTCTGGTGGCTGAAAGAGCGATACAAGCCATCTCTTCATCGCGGTCGGGCGTTGCTTATGACAAACTGCCGCGTCCGGACCGGGAATGCCCCGCGCTCAATCTGGTAAATCCCGACAAGATCCTCGAAGTTGACGATGCCACGCTGAGGTTTCAGCTAGGTCAGATCGTCGAACAGGAATCGGTGGTCCGGATCGATGACCTGCTACACCGTCGGACCGGGTGGGGAACCGATCCGAAGTTGCTCGCCAACTTAGAAGGGCGTCTGAACAATCTTCTCGGTTTGCAACCCGTTGTTCTCTCTTGAGTCCGTGTCTCCTTGGTCAACCGTTTTGAAACAACAAGTGTCAGAAAGCGAATCGAACGAACAAGCGACTGTCTTGATAACTGGCGCGAGCGGATTTACTGGAGGGCATCTGGCAATCGCGCTCAAGAAGCGCGGATATCGAGTGAAGGGACTGGTGCGTGAACCGAAGAATGCGAAGCGACTTCTCGAACAGGGCGTCGAGATTATCGCGGGCGACCTGACCAATGCGGCCGAAGTGTCGCGTGCCGCTGACGGTTGTCAGTACATCTACCACATTGCTGCGCTATTCCGCTCTGCCAAGCATCCGGACAGCGTCTACTACGACGTCAATGTCCAGGGCACCCAACATGTGCTTGATGCCGCCGATCGACACCAGGTCGAGAGAGTTGTGCATTGCAGCACCGTGGGGGTCCACGGTGAAATCGAATCTGTCCCTGCTGACGAGAATGCACCGTTCGCGCCCGCCGACATTTATCAGGAAACGAAACTCGAGGGAGAATTGCTCGCCAAAAACGCATTCGAAAATGGCCTCCGCGGAAGCATCTTTCGACCCGTTGGTATTTATGGACCAGGGGATACGCGATTCTTGAAACTGTTCAAGACAATTCACACGGGCCGCTTTCGAATTTTCGGCACTGGCGAAGTGCTTTATCACATGACTTTCATTGACGATTTGGTGGATGGAATCATCTTGTGCGGCGAGAATTCGAAAGCACTAGGACAAACGTATATTCTCGCTGGACCGCGTTTCACAACGATTAGCCAACTCGCCGATCTTGTTGCCGACGCGGTTGGAAGCCCACGTCGTAGCGGTAGATGGCCAATCTGGCCACTCAAAGCAGGGGCGATCGCATGTGAGACAATCTGCAAGCCGGTGGGCATTGAACCGCCGCTGCATCAACGGAGATTGGATTTTTTCCTGAAGGATCGGGCGTTCTCAGTTGACAAAGCAGTCGCGGAGTTGGGGTATTCACCACGCGTTCAACCTAGCTGAGGGACTGCGACGAACCACCGACTGGTACTTCGAGCAAGGCTACCTTTCTCGTCCCCGCTAAGTGCATTTTACCAACGAATAGTCGGCCACAATTGGCCTAGGAACACGAAACCGTGAGCAAATATCCAAGAGTCATTCTCGGCATCACTGACAGCATCAACTCCGGCGCGGCGTTGGTGGTTGACGGCATGATCTTAGCTGCTGTTAACGAGGAGAGGCTTTCTCGCGTCAAAATGCCGATGGGTTGGCCACGCCTGGCGGTGGACGAAGTGCTGCGGATCGCCGGCGTTGACCGCAATGATATCGATGCCGTCGCTGTGGCGACGAAGAATCTGTATTGGCGTCCAGAGGCGATGTCCATCGATGGGTACTTTGATCACGATTGGGGCGCTCGGAAAAATGCCGCATTGCTATTCGGTTCGCTCGGTTCGCGCTTGCTCGGCGACGTACGTCCAGCGCGGCAGGCCTACTACGCCATCAAGGCCGTAATGACTCGCAAGCGACATCGACTCATTCGCAAAGAGCTCTTAGACGTTCACCGAATTCATGCGCCCGTTTCGTTCATTGATCATCATCTAGCCCACGCGGCATCGGCCTACTATACGGGTGGCGAAGCAGACGCAGCGGTGATCACCTTGGACGGCGCAGGCGATAGTCTTTCCGCAACCGTTTCCGTCGGACAGGCAGGAACGTTGAAGCGGATTCACGAAGTTGACTCCTACAACTCGGTGGGCAATTTCTACTCGTACGTTACCCATCTGCTTGGATTCAAGGCGCATAAGCATGAGGGAAAAATCACGGGTCTGGCTGCCTACGGAAAGCCGGTTTACGCCGACCAATTTCGAGAACTGATCTGTTATCGAGATGGTTCCATTCACAATCGATCGCGCGCGTTCCACACAGCCGCAATAGAAAAGCTAAAAGGCGTTTTACCGGACGACGCTGCACGCGAGGATGTTGCCGCAAGTATTCAGCAAATCCTTGAGGAAACCTGCGTCGGATATGTCTCCCATTGGGTTTCAAAAACTGGTATTTCGCACCTTGCCTTGGCGGGAGGAGTGGTCGCAAACGTCAAGCTGAACCAACGACTCTTCGCCATCGACGGAGTCGAGTCGATCTTCGTCCACCCGGGAATGGGTGATGACGGACTCGGAGTAGGAGCCGCACTTTACTTGGCTGCCCAATCACGTCCGGAAGAATCTCGCGAACAGGCTGTTCACTCGATCTCAGACGTTTACTTTGGTCCGTCCTACGATGACCAACAGATCCAGGCCTGTTTGGACAAATCCGGGCTCCAGTATCAGCAGCCCGCTGATTTCGCGGACGAGGTCGCCAAAACGCTCTGCGAGAAGCGAGTTGTGGCCCGGTTTGCTGGCAGGATGGAATACGGTCCACGCGCGCTAGGTAATCGCTCGATCTTGGTACACGCGGGCGATCCGACGATCAACGACTGGCTGAACAAGCGTTTGAATCGCACCGAGTTCATGCCGTTTGCTCCAGTCACGCTAGAGGACGAAACCGAGAAATGCTATACGGACTTAGGCGGCGCACAACATGCGGCACGTTTCATGACCATCACGACCGGCTGCAGTTGACGAATGGCGGAAACTTGTCCCGCCGTGGTCCACGTTGACGGTACCGCGCGACCACAGTTGATTGCCCGAGATGACCGCACCGGATGCCGCGAAATCCTCGAAGCCTATCGAGCCAGATCCGGTTACTCGACAATCATCAACACGTCATTCAATATGCATGAAGAACCGATTGTTTGTACGCCCCAGGATGCCGTCAGGGCATTTACCCAAGGAGACTTAGATTACCTGGCAATCGGGTCGTTCTTGGTCCGGCATCCACGACGAACTGGATTTGACGTTGCGAGCAGTACACCCGGGGCATCGCGGTGAATTATTCGGTGCGTCCATGTTTGGTTGCGAATCGAGTGAATGCCGCACGGTTTTTAAGTTTGTTCAATGGGCGAATCTGCTTTGTGCACTCTTGGCTATCGGTGTCTGCCTCCTATTTGCGGCATCGATAGAATTTTGATGGCAGCCGCCACATTACCATTTTGTTCATCGCGCCGACGGCGGCATGAAATACGACCCTCGCGCATTGAGGAACCGGTACATCCTCTATCAACCTACCGATAACGACGTCAACACTTGGCGGAATGACAATTTGCGGCGGACGGAGTTCATGCTTTTTGCGCCGGCAACCCTGCACGAAGAATGTGACAAGTGCTTCGAATACTTCTAGGACGCCAAGCATGCAGCCGACTTCATGACCATTACATTTGACTGTACGTCGTGGATCCAGCGTCACATGCAAGCCGTGGCGCACACCAATGACACGGCCCAATCGCAACTCTTACGTCGCGATCGCAATCAGGAGTTTTATCGCATCATCAAGGAATTTCATCAGCGGACTGGGCTGCTGGCAATGATCAACATTAGCTTCAACATGCACGAACAACCGATTGTTTGTTAGCAGAGGATTGCTGGCGGGTGTTCCTGGACGGCATCCCTGATTGTCTCGTGATTGGACCCTCTCTCGTAAAGCATCCCCGCGATGTCGCTCATCCGATGCAATCCGTTCTCGCAGTACAAATGCGATCCACTTGGTAGCCACCTGTTGATTATCTTTGCGCTGCTCGGCGGCATTATGCTCTTGTAGTCGCTTTGGCGACTCGTCATTCGCTCGGGTACGCGGTGCACGGCGATCTTGTTGTTCGTGGAATTTGGTCCATTCGGTGCCGTCGTGTGTCAGGAGTATTTTGAAGATGCCTTTGCCGTTTACTTTCCGATGGTTCTTCCGATCCTGTTCAAGTCGATGCCGGAGCAATGGCACGCCGTTGTCGGTGCGCTGCGATATGCTTCGCACTGAGTTCTCACGATCATCTTTGTCATCAGAATCCCCGGTCTGATGTCACTGCGAAACGTTCTGATGGTGCTTCTGGTCATGATTCCATTGGTCATCGCGTTCGTCGTCAAACAACCAGCGATCCAATTTTCCGTATCGGGATGCGTCGGCCTCGGACTCGCCGTTGTGCTATTCTCAGTCGCCAATGATGGCGCGGGAGCTGGTTTAGACGCTCAACTCACGTTGTGAAAATACTTATCAAACGCTTAGAGCAAGCCGCAGACGCAGAACTGGTTGAAGGCAATGACAGAGTGACACGGCGAAGATTCATGTTTGCGGCGAAAGTCGTGATCTCGGCGGTGCTGGTTTGCTGGATTGTCAGTCGCAGCAGTCTTCCAGAGATATTCGCGTCCTTGTCGCAAGCGGATCTCAAATGGCTCGCATTGGCTGCTTGCTCGCCGGCAATTGGCATTTTTCTGACCGCCACACGCTGGGGCGGGCTGTTGCGTGCACAGGGCGTAATCTTGTCAACTGGGATGTTGGCTGAGTCATGTCTTGTGGCTGGGTTTGCCAGGCAGTTCCTGCCCTCGACGATCGGCGGTGATGCGGTTCGAGGATATGATTCTTGGAAAGCCGGGGCGAGCAAGTCGGTTGCCTTAGCCGTTTTGCTTGTCGACCGGCTGATGGGGCTATTCGCCCTCGGTCTGTTTGCGGTCGTGGCATTTTTACTTTCCCCCGATTTTGCGCAGCCAACCTGAGTTGTTCGCCGCGGTTGGCGTCACCGCCGTGCTCCTGCTGCCGATTGCATGGCTGGTGTTCGTTCCTTCACCGAGCTTCGGAGCCTGGGCGCGCTGGGGCATTTCCGGAATGCCGCACGCTGTCGGGTCTACTCTGGAAGCAGTGTTTCGGGCAACATTCACATACCACGAGAATACGTGTCAACTGTTGCGGGCGTTTCTCATATCGTTGCTACTCCAGACGAACGTCGTTACGTTCTATTACCTGATTGGGCGGGCGATGGGATTTACGATTCCGTACAGCGCGTATTTTCTGATCGTGCCCGTTGCGATTGTCGTGATGATGCTACCATTGTCAATCAATGGCATCGGTATTCGGGAAGGAGTTTTCGTGTTGTTGCTGTCAACGTTTGGCGCTACCAGCGCAGAATCTGTGGCCTTTGCATGGACCGAGCATGGTCTGACTTTGTGCTATGGAATCGTTGGCGGAATCGTGTTTTTACTGCGAAAATCGCGAGCAATTCCTCAGCCGTTGGCGAACGATGATCGTGATGCCGAACACTTAAAGCGCGGTAGCGCAATCGAAGTTCGTGAATCAAGTTAGTTTACATTGATACGACATCCGCATGACGCCCGTGAATAGCTTGCGCTAGGCAATGGTCATCCTTGTACTTTCGCCACCTGTTTGCTGTCCTTCTGCCCGTTTCGTTTCTTGACGCCCCGATCGGCCCGTAATGGCACGCGGGTCATGGATCAATGATCATTGCGATTCGAAGAACGGGTAATGGCGCTCAGTAGTGCTGCCTGGATTGAGGATACCCTCCAACAAAAACGGTGTGCAGTTGATCGGCTTGTCCGCACAGTATCGAATCAATAACGCGGCATCATCTTCACATGTGTGCGTGACACGTCTCGCTGCAACATCCGAATTCGTTAAGTTGATTCGGATTTGGCCGTCCAAACCCGAACTCGCCAACCCAGATTGGGTGCCGGTGAAGTCGTTCGCGCCAGCGACTACTGTGAACCAGAACGAGGAACCCTGCGAGTTTTCTGGCGAAGAAATTGCGTTGCTGGGTGCAACGCCCGATGACGACGCCGTTGTCTCGGCGCAAGGTGTTTCGTCGGCGACCACCAAGTGCAGATTTGCTAGTCGCACGTCCACACAAGTGGATTGCGCACTTTGCATGTCGCCGCGTTCATTCACGCCGCTGACGACCACGACGAAGTCATCGGCATCCACATACTCCATTGTCTCTCACTAATTGAATTTGACGAATTGCCAGGCATCGATCAACTCGCCGGTCAATACAAGCCAACCTACCGCGGATCAGATCACTGATGGCTTTGTTCAGGCTTTCCAGGAAGCGCTGGACGATACAATTCGAATGTGTCTGAATATCTAGGGCATATCGAGCCGACAATTCACAAAACTGGGCGGCCGCGATAGTCGGCGTCTATGTGATGGGCAATCAAATCAACAACGCTGACCGTCCGTCCCCCTTTGGCCTTTGTGGGCGACGGCATCGGTCATGGAGCGGACCCTGCGTCCGTTAGGTGTTCAGCCGCCTCTGCATCGCCGCCGGATGCATGTCTTTACAAAGAGTTTTGAGTGTTCTGGTCATTCCTTGCGATCTTTGCTGGGTTTCCAGTCCCACATTCCGTTCACTTAGCGCGCTCAACTCACGGCCCAGTGGTATCGCGATCAAGGTCTTCTGGACCGGTCCTAGATCGGCCCAACTTTCACCACCATTTTTTTCGAGAATCTTTGTCCGCACACCATGTCTGAAGCGGGGAAACATCTAAACTGTCGACTATTCGATTACCCTCCAACCGAATTTTCCTTCCTCCTGTTCGGCCAGCAACGAAGTTGGACCAGTCACCAGCACGAATGCACCTGGAATCTTCCGTGCTGTTGGACAGTCGGCACGACGCCGCGCCCAACTTCAACTGATATATTGCTTGCCGTTGATTCGTGCATCGAGTTTCAGCATCTGTATTGTGCCGGATAGACATGACATCCCACCCAGAAACGTTGCCCGCTCGAATCATCGATGACGATCTGCCGACCGGAAATTCCCAGGACGGATCGGCAGGCAATTTGTCGCAGTTGACCTCGCTTGCATGCATCTACCCGTCAGCCGAAATCTCTGCGACTTCCAAAGGAGCCGTTTCCCGAGCGCTGGCACAACTGCTCGAATGGGCGGCGGAAGAGTTTCCTGGCATAGATATTGTGGCTGCGTGTCCAGGCGGCGGTGACGTTGCCAGGGTTCGATACGTCGATCCGCAGCTTTCAGATTTTCAAAGGTTAGTCTACCGCGTCTTGCGTCAACGGATCGTTCGAACTTTCATTCCATCGAGACTCTTGCCAGATTTGCAGCGATTGCACGCGCGCAGAGGAGTGGCAAGTTTGATTGGTGAATTTGGCGTTCCTGAAGTCGTTATTTGTACAACGTTGAGTGGCCCCGTTGCCGCCAGAGCGAAGATGAAAGACGCGCGGATCATCTACTGGATCCATAGCGCACCACTGATGGGTCAAGAACTGGATGTATTGAATGCTGTCCGTTGCGCCGATGTCGTCGTCGTCAATTCGAGAGCTTTGTACGACGTGCTGTTCCAAGTGATCTGTCGGAACGAGTTTCGTGCTCCGGTATGGATCATTGAACCCTACGTCAACTTCAGACCCAGGCGAGTCACTGATGATGACGAGCGTAACGCGATGAGATCCGAGTTGGGGCTGGGACCAACAGATATTGCGATCGCCCACATCGGTCGCTCTCCGGCCAAAGGTTTGCAAATTGTTGAACATGCACTTGCCTTGTGTACCAACACCGATCGGAAAGTCGTATTGCTTTCAGCTGGAGGCAAGCGTCCGTTCATTCGCTGGATTGCGCCGAACGTAGAAATTCGCGAACTTGGGATCCTCTCGTGGGAAAGACTCGCGAAACTCTATCAGTCGTCGGATCTGGGCGTTGTACCGAGTGTCTGGTTTGAATCTTTCGGTTTGGTCACTCTAGAGATGATGTCGGCTGGCCTGTGTGTAATCGGTTCCCGCGTTGGTGGAATTGAACAGGTGATTGACAACGAAGTAAACGGGTTCTTGGTCGATCGTCCAAACGATGTCCAGCAGTGGGCGACCGTCATGCAACGCTTGATGGACAATCCCCGATTGCGATGCCAAATTGGATCGGTTGCCAGCCATTGGGCAGAGGACCGTTTCACTCGTGACCAATTTCTTGAGGGTTGGGGAAGACTCTTCGATAGCTTCCTGCCCGATCATACGAACCACGGCTAGGGCTGAATTAGCTAAAACTTGTACGCCAATGAAACGTTCAGATAAGTCCGAAATGGCTGTGCCGTTCTTTCGTCCATCGATTTCCGATTCGGAGATTCGTCAGGTGGCGGAATGTGTGAAATCCGGGTGGTTGACAACCGGTCCACGCGTCAAAGAGTTCGAAACGAACTTTGCCAAAGCGGTTCAGGCTGAGCATGCGATCGCGGTCAATTCGTGTACCGCGGCCTTGCACTTGGCGGTCGAGGCGCTCGGTCTACGGCGTGGCCAGGGCGTGCTCGTGCCCACGATGACATTCGCGGCCACAGCGGAGATCGTCTGCTATCAAGGGGCTACGCCGATCTTGGTTGATTGCGATCCGGAGACCTTCAATCTTGATTTCGAAGATGCGAAGCGAAAACTTGAATCGAATTCCCGCGAACGAGACGTCGTTGGAATCCTGCCCGTTCACGTTGGCGGATTGATGTTGGATATGGAGCGAATGGCCAAGTTTGCCAAGGATCACCAATTGTGGGTTGTTGAAGATGCCGCGCACGCCTTTCCCGCGGCGACACGGCGAGATTCGGACTCGCCCTGGCGACGTTGTGGTCAGAACACCGCAAGCGTGACCTGCTATTCCTTCTATGCAAACAAGACGATTACAACTGGGGAAGGTGGGATGGCGGTAACCGATGACGTTGGACTTGCGAATCGCATTCGGCAAATGTCGTTGCACGGTTTGACCAACGATGCTTGGGATCGGTATTCGGGCGGCGCAAGTTGGGACTACCGAATCGCGGCGCCTGGATACAAGTACAATATGACGGACGTCGCGGCGTCACTAGGAGTTCATCAACTGAACCGAGCAGAGGAGTTTCGAACACAGCGTGAACTCATTGCCGAAGACTACACGCTGTCCCTGGCCTCTTTGCAACAGATCGAACTACCTGCCGCTGACGACAACCGAATTCATTCGTGGCATCTGTATCCAATTCGACTGAAATTGGATCGGTTGATAATCGACCGTAATGAGTTTATCCAGCAGCTTCGCTCGTTGGGGGTAAACTGTTCGGTGCATTGGCGGCCTCTGCATTTGCACACCTATTACAATGAGTCGCTCGGTTGGAAGGAATCTGATTGCCCAATTGCCACTCGCGTTTGGCAGACGTTAGTTAGCTTGCCTTTGTTTCCAAGTATGACGATCGCCGAGCGCCAACACGTCGTTGAATCGGTGTCCGATCTTTGTCGCCGTTTCTCGAAGTAATCCTGCGCAGTCTTCACCCATGTCCCTTTATCGAACCGTATTCAAACGTTGCTTTGATTTGACGGCATCATTGATCGGAATCATTGTGGTGATACCAATGTTGATTTTGATCGCGATTATCGTTCGCTTGGATTCACGCGGACCGATTTTGTTTCGCCAGCAAAGGGTTGGACGCGGCCTGAAGGCGTTTGAGATTTTGAAGTTTCGTACGATGGTGCCGGACGCGCCAGTTTGGGACCAGCAGTAACCGCCGGTCGCGATCCGCGAATCACGCGTATTGGGCATCTGCTACGAGCCACCAAGCTAGATGAACTTCCACAGCTTTGGAATATCCTGCGTGGCGATATGAGCTTGGTCGGCCCCAGACCAGAGGTGCCCAAGTACGTCGAGATGTTTCTGGAAGATTTCAAGCAAATCTTGACCGTCCGGCCCGGCATTACCGACTTGGCTTCCATCAAGTACCGCGATGAGTCCGCACTGCTAAGCCAGGCGTCCGATCCCGAACGTCAATACATCGAACAGGTATTGCCGGACAAAATCGCGTTGGCCAAAGAGTATATCGAGCGATCATCTTTGCGACTCGATCTGGCGCTGATCTTGAAAACGCTGGGTCGTCTGATTCGCTAGCCGATAGACCAGTCTGCCAGGAATCGTCACGCTTCTACGTCACCGTTCTTCGGCAAGCTTTCGAGCCGATGATGGTGCAACTTCGCCATTTCGCGGCAATCCGTATATCGACCGCAGTTGAAGTTCGTACTGTGCGGCCGCTAAAATGCGGCTCTGTTCGCGTCGCACGGCGCGTTCACCGGCTTATCTTTCTACTCTTTTCTCCGCGGATAGATTTGCTCTACCGCAATTTAGATCTCCTCCGGAGGATCCAACGTGCGCAGTCTGAAACTGGTCAAGTCCAGATCCAAGAAGTCACCAAAGTCAACTCGCCGCAGCAGGCTAGAGCGACTGGAACTCCGATCCCTACTGGCGAATCTAGCACCAAGTTTGGCTCGTGAAATTCCCGACTTAAACATCCAGGCTGAGGTTCCGTTTCAGTTTGACTTGCGGCCAACAGGTAGTGTTGTGTTCGGTATGGATGTCGGCGGGGTCGATATACGGGCAACAGACAATTTGTTCGCGGGAAGTGTGAATTTTCTGAAGCCGTGGAACGATGTCACATTTACTGGAAACACGATTGTCAACGACTCGCCGTTTCGGGCCGCCGAATTGCGAGAGCTTCCCACCAACTATTCTTCACAAGACTACGTTTGGGACAACAACTCTTATGTCACCAATACAGCTAAGCCATTCATTTTTGACGGTACCGCTGGAGGGTTTGATCAATGGCAAAACGATTCCGGGTTCGATGCACAGAGTCTTCTGGCAAGTGAAATTTCTGGTACCACCATTGACGTGCGGCCGAATGCATACCAGCCGGGGCGCAGGGCACGTCGTTGTCTACAACTGGGATCGCCTTGACGAAGTGGAAGTCGACCTGAGCGAAGTGGTCGATTTCGGAAAGTCGTTTCAGATTTACAACGTCTTGAACTTGGATGGTGATCCATTAGTGGAGGGCGTCAATGACGGTTCACCCGTGAGTTTGCCAATGAAGGCGATCGCGTCCCCCAATCCAATCGGGCACGATCCTTCGGCAAGACTTATCATTGACAACGAATTTGCCACATTTCTGATTCTCTCCGATGCAGAATCGACTCCTGCTTCTGGACGCGAATTCTTTGTGGCTGTTAACGGAACGCCCGCAGGAGACGGTAGCATTAGCCGGCCGTGGGATCTACAGACGGCAATGAGTCACCCGACTGCTGTTAGACCGGGCGATACGATTTCATTGCGTGGTGGAATCTACAAGGGTGCATTTCGGAGCGATTTGAGTGGTACCGCTGGGGAGCCAATCTACGTACGCGAGTACCCAGGTGAAGAGGTTGTCATCGACCTGAACAAGGGGTCACCCAATCGATCGGAAGTGATTACGATCGAAGGCCAATACACACATTTTCAAGGTTTCGAAATCTATTCAAGTTCGCCTGCTGCGCGGATCACAGACGAAGCCGGTTCGTGGCCGGCCGCGGTCAATCGCGGCAACATCAATATTTATGGAGACCATGTCAAATTGATCAACATGGAGATCCATGACTTAAACAAAGGGCTGGGTTTTTGGGGTCGGGCTTCCGGCGGCGAGGTCTACGGCTCGTTGATCTACAACAACGGCTGGATTGGTCCCGATCGTCGTCATGGGCACGGAATCTATTCTCAGAACGAAGGCGATCTTCGGCGATTTGTCAACAATGTTGCGTTCAATCAGTTTCGTAACGGCATCAAAGTTTTTGGGTCGTCCAATGCCAGTTTGGACAACCATCACTTGGAGGGCAACGTTTTGTTCAACAACGGCGCGGCCGAAGGTGCTGGCTTTAGCGGCAACTTCCAAATTTTGGTCGGTGGAGGACGACTCGCACGGAATGTGACGCTGCACGAGAACTACACCTATGTAAGTGGTCATCATTTCGAAGACGTTGATACAGGAAATGGATTGACCTATACGGCTCGCCAGACCAATGGTCAGCCGCTTCCAGAGTGGATCTCGTTTTACGGTAGTGAAGGCTATCTCGTCGGAACACCAACAAAGGACGACGTTGGAACGATTGAGGTCGCATTGACGGCGCACGACTCCGAGGGAGCCTCCGTTACCGACGTATTTCAATTGACTGTGCAAGCACCGAATGAGGCTCCAGAGGTTTCGTCTAACATTGGAAACCAATCCTTCAACAGGAACGAATTCTTTGAGTTCGACATCAGTGGCGCATTTCGTGATTCAGATTCAGCCGATCCGTTGACGTTTACGATCGCGAATTCACAAGGTGGGGTTTTGCCAAACTGGATCAGTGTCAACCCACTCACTGGAATCGTGCACGGAATGTCAACCCAAGCTGGCAGCCATTCGATCGAAGCTTATGCCTACGATGAACATGGTGAATTCACTTCACAGGAATTTGTTGTCACGATTCAAGCTGCATCTGCACCTACGCTCGGTTCCGATCTCGTTGTCACTGTGGATGATGTCCCACCAGAAGTGGCTGCCGGCGATCCGTTCAGTCTTCGTCTGCAAGTCCAAAACAACGGTCCGAGTTCGGCGGAGAATGTCATTGTCACACATGATTTGCCTTCGGGCACCAACGTTGTAGAGCTTTCCAGTGGATGCACGGTAACTGGCGAAAACATCGCTTGCAATCTAGACACAATCGACGCGCAGCAAACGAAGGATTTGCAGCTCATGTTGAGCACCGAAAGCATCGGCTCATTCGAAGTCACGGCGCTTGCCGAATCGTCATTGATAGACCCGAATGTAACCAATAACCATGATTCCGTTCAGACCCTGATCGTTGGTCCGCCTACCGAACTCGTTGCACTCGATGATCGGGCAATCATAAGCGAGAACGCGACCGTCGCAGCGTTCGGAAACGTGCTTGAAAACGACCGCGGCGATGCGTTGACGGTACAGGGTTTCGGAAATGGTTTGTCGCCCGGCGTGGTCCAAGGGGACTTTGGGATCTTGACGTGGGATCGCCAAGGTGGGTACGCGTATGTGGTGTCAGCGACCGATACAGCCGTCAATAGCCTTTCGCCGGGGCAAGTACTTGGCGATGTCTTTGAGTACTCCGTGAAGGACGCTAGAAACACCTCGCGGCAAGCGATGTTGAATGTGACCATCGTGGGAATGAACGACGCGCCAATTCTCTCTTCATCGATTCCGAATCAGACTTTTGGCCAGCACGAAGACTTTTCGATCAGCATTGCCGAGCACTTCCAGGAAGTCGATTCATCCGATCGATTGACTTTTTCGGCGAGTTTGGCGGATGGTGGGTTATTGCCAGAATGGGTCGCTATCGATCCCCAGACCGGCGTGTTTAACCGTACCTCCCTGGGCTCCCTGCCCGAAACATCACCAATTTCGATTTTGGTCTCAGCAACGGACCTTTCAAACAAAACCGTTTCGGATGATTTTGATTTGCTTCCGATCGGGCCCGACCTGGTGTATCAGGGAGTCGGGGATTTGCGTCTCTCTCTCGATTCAACTGGAAACACGATCCAAATCTTCACCGGCGAACAGCTTGTCCTAGAAAGACCGCGAAATGCCACTGAACAGATCGAGGTTTATGGTGCTCCTGGTTCCAGTGACTCGCTTACCATTGACTTTGGCAACGGCAATCCGATTCCCAGTGATGGGCTAGATTGGAATGGCCGAGATGGTAATGGAATTGACGAACTTGTTCTGATTGATGGTGCGGTCGATTCGATGGCCATTGACGTTGCTAACCAAATTGGTGTCGGTGCGATTGGTCTGAGTGTTGGAAGCCAGACATCCACGATCCGATTCACTGACATTGGTCCGATCCAAGCGTTGATCGACATCGACGATGCGATTGTCAACCTCAGTGATTCGGCCGATCAACTGAATCTTTTCAATCCCGTTGCCAATCAGGTCGGGATTGACGGCAATCACCTTCACCCGATGACGGTGCAAACACCGACAGGGTCACTAGAAATTCAGGGAAACCAGGGCTTCGATACTGTACAAACCAGCCGAAGCCTGACGGTTGGTGGAACGGATTTGAAATTTGATGTGGATCTCGTGCACTTTGCCAGCTCCGTCACTACCAACGGTGGATCGATTCGATCGGCAGGATGGATTTTCGCGACCAAGGATACCGCGACGATCAAGACTGGCGGAGGAAGCATTGATCTTGGCTCTAAGTACGTGATGATCGGTGAAGCCGTCTTTACCGGTGGGGGCGATTTTGTCTCGCACGGTAACGGGTCATTTTTTACAGTCGATTCTGGATCGAACCTGAATACGCGAGGTGGAAACAGATCAGGGAACGTGATTATCGATCACCGCGGTAATGTCAACCTGCAGTCCATCACGACCGCTGGCGGAGACATTGACGTTCATGCTGGTGGTGACACAAAGTACCTTGGCCGAATTGACACGCGAAGCCGCGATGCTGGTGATGTTCGATCAACAGGTGACGGTGATTTGATCGCAGCCAGTCCTCTTGCGACTATCGTAACCAGCGGATCGTCTAGTGACGGAGTTGTTAGCCTGACGCACCAAGGAAGCATCTCGCTTCATTCAGTCGTGACGGGCGGTGGATCCATTGAATTGGCCGCATCGGAACAAGTACAGCTGAATGGTCGAGTCAGCACTCGCGGCGGCCCGACAGGCACGATCACTTCTAGCGGTCAGGAATTTGTATCAATCGACGGAGCATCTATATCGTCGGGAGGCGATATTCATTTCGATCATGCCGGACCAGTTCAAGTTGGCGAAGTAGTCGCGACGAATGGAAATGACTTTGTCTCGATCGGAAACTCTTCGTTCACGACGATGGACGCCGGCGCGTCGATCAGGACTCGCGGTGGATCCGTTTCCCTTGACCATGTCGGCCTCGTGCAAATGAAAGGATCGCTGGCGACCAGTGGCGGGCCATTGCATCTGACCATCCATCCTAAAGCCGGTTCGACAGAGCCGTTGGTCAGTTTCGGACGCCGGCTAGTTCTGTATGTCGGATCGACTATCACCGTTGATATGCGCAGTGATTCAGTGGCGAATTTCACCACTGGATCCTCTGCGGTACTCGCCAACGCGATAGCATTCCCGTCGATCTGGGGACCGTTGCCGAAAGTGATCGATGTTGTCAATGAAAGTCCATCGGACGGCCCGTTGGAGGTCACCCTGACACGGTCTCTGGTGCCTGGACACGGGCTCGACCTACGGATCGCTGCTGTCGATGCAGCGTTTGCTAGTCTGTGACGAAGTCAGTAGTGTCAAGCGGAGCGGAAAGCGATCGAATACTACAAGTTTCGGTTGCATTTCTTTGGGCGTCTCGGTCAATCTGCGGGTGCCCTTTCTTCGTTGCTGATTGTCACGCCTCAATGCTGCGACGGTGCTCCATTCCGAAAGACTACGTGGAACGATCCATCGGTGCCAACGGGAGCTTTCGAATCGGGCGGTCGACTTGCTTGACCAAGCGTGATTACAGGGAATGCAGATCATTCTGTTTGGCAACAGAGGCAGCGTTCTAGCTGTCCAACACGCGATTTCCGATTGTGCGGTGTCCGATTTCCGATTGATGCTACGCAGGTAGTTGACCAGGCCTTCAGGTCGCAATTCTCAAAGTTTGCTTCGTGAATTGATAGGACTCGGTCGTCAGTGGCTTTGGCGAGAGGGCGGATATCCCCACGACCTCTGATGTTACTCGCCATCCGTTCCGAAAAATCGGCCTCGGAATCGTTTTGAACCGCCCCCGTTTTCGGAATAAACTGTAGGTTGGCGCTGTGACGTAGCCGGCATCGCTGCTGCAATGCCAATGCGACCACCGGATGTGGCCGCTATGATGTCAGCAGCAACATTCACAATTGGTTGTGCAATTGGCGGATGAATGAAATAAACTCGAGGAGCGGGCGGAGTGCACAAACGCGACGAAGAACCGGAGTCGACTTCGCATCCAGAGGTCGCAAATCAGAATCAGGTGCTTGACGAAAATGTGTCTCTAGCGCAGGCGCGGGCCTCCGATCAAATTGTAAAACGGGCGACTCGAGGACTGATCCGCGTCGAATCCAAACGCAGGTTTCGAACGCTCTTGCGTCGAATGCTGATAGTGGCGATTGCAGTCGCCATCGGATATGGCTTTTGGAAACTCTTCGGCGACAACTTACCCTATGATTGGTTCAATTGGGCTTGGGAAGACTTGTCAACAAAGATCGAACCCTTGATGCCAATTGAGGAAACAAACCCTTAACGCCGTGCTAATTCCGTGGTGGTCGCGATTGGGGATAGAAGTGACTGGTATTACCAAATTGAGCGGGAACCGATGGTTGCCCGATTCCCGTGGTAACGCGTTGTCGTAGTTGCGTGTCCAATGCGCGTGCAACTTCCTGTTCTACAGACAGCGATTGTCGCTGGCCAACGACGGGCCGCGATATCCGGTTCAGAAAGTCTCGATTCTGGTTCGCAGGACGCACATACGAGTAATAGTTTGGGATTCCGGTGCCGTTGAGTTGGCGGTACAACAGGAAGTTGCTGAACGTCTGTCGGGCCGGGTAGTAGGTAGCCGGGCGTTGCGCTTGGGCGGCCTGAGATGATGCGAAAACCAATACGAAGCCGAATGTAAACGCTAGCAGATGCAACTTTTTCATCGAATGATCCTGATCAGATTGTTGGGTATGGATCGCTGTTCTCAGTATCGGCACCGAGAGCTGGGCCCTTTCGGTCCAAACAACCCGTTTTTGCCGTTGGCTGAGCATTGTTATTGTACCGGTTAGGCAATCCGCGGTCGAGTTTTCGCTTTTTGTCGGCTGCGATACGATGACCGTTTTCCCTTGCTCAACGGGTGTAACCGCAACAATTGGCAGACTTTCTCCGCCCCTAACATGTGGACCGTCAATTGATTCTATCGTCCGGATTCACCGGATTATCGGAGGCTCGGAATCCCCACAGACGATGAATAAGATCGAGCAATCGTAGATTTGACCTCTGATTGATGAACTGATCGGGCGGCAAAAAAGCGACTGGAGCGTATCAATTAGTTGGCCCAAGGATCGGGCCGGATACATATCGTTTGGCTCACTGCACGACCACGGATGGGGATCATGCCAGGAATCATTGGAAGACTAAATGCGCCGCTGAAGATTTTGGCGGTTGCGATTGCGATCTGCAGCACAGGGTGCCAAAGCGTGCACCGAAAGTCGAACGCGCCGATCGGCGCCGTTCCGCCTGAACTCGCAGCGATGCCGAGAGAGTTATCCAAGACGGTGCTGCCAGAGTATGTGGTTGAACCGCCAGACATCTTGACCATTGAAACGGTACACGCTGTTCCAAAGTCACCCTATATGCTGAAAACGCTAGACGTGTTGTCAGTACGTGTTCTTGACGCGTTGCCCGACGGGCCGATCGGTGGCGCTTACCCGATCGAACCGGGTGGGGTCATCAATTTGGGTGCGCCCTACGGTGTCGTTTCGGTCTCAGGTATGACTGTGCCACAGGCACGTGATGCGGTGGAAGCACACCTAAAGGAATACATCAAAGAGCCAGAAGTTGCGATTTCGCTCACGGAACTGGGTGCATCGCAGCGGTTGGTTGGCGAATACCTTGTTGGACCCGACGGCACCGTGACCCTAGGCAGCTACGGAAGCGTTTCGATCGTTGGCTTGACGCTAGCCAACGCCAAGTGGGCAATCGAGAAGCACCTGTCGCAGTTCCTGGACGATCCGGTCGTCTCGCTGAATATGTTTGCCTACAACAGCAAGAATTACTACATCGTCCTGCAGGGAGCCGAACTGGGCGACGCTGTCTATCGCTACCCAATTACCGGTAACGACACGGTCTTGGATGCGATCTCGCAAATCAACGGATTGGAACAAGTTTCGTCGAAGAAAATTTGGATCGCTCGTCCCACGTCGGATCAATGCGAATGCCAAGTATTGCCCGTTGACTGGTACGCACTAACTGAATGCGGTCAAGCTGGAACGAACTTCCAACTGATGCCAGGTGACCGACTGTTCGTTGCCGAGGACAAGCTGGTCGCGATGGACAACAAATTGGCGAAAGTTTTCGCACCCTTGGAGCGGATCATGGGCTTTTCCCTGCTGAGCGCTGCAACCGTGACAAGATACTCCGGCCGAGTCCTCAAAGGTGGTGGCAACCCAATTGGAATAGGCGGCCTCTAACGCACCCATGGTGCTGAGAGGCAACAGGATCGATTACTTGAATCTGATCCTCACAAAGACTCAATCAACCGTTCGATTCATTATCGCAAATTCACCCTAGTGGTTTCGACTATGCAAAACCAATCCCCCAATCGCACTCGTTGGACATGGATGTCCGCCGCCGCGATACTACTATTCATTAGTGGCAGCATTGGATGTGCTCACGTAGACGAATCCTGGAGTCACCACTGGAAGCGGCATTCCCTTACATCAAGCGTGAAAGAAAAGTACAAGGGACGCTACTACCATTGTCCTCACTGTGGACAAATCATTCCGCGGGAAGGGTTCTACAAGTGTCCTCGCTGCATGAGCCAGGCAGCTTTCTATGGCTACGAAGCAACTTGCTGGCGACAATTCCCAGAAGGCTGGGGGTGTCCGCCTGAGATGGTTACCAACAATCCTGGCTTTTGGGAACAAGGTCTGTTGGAAAGCGATGACGTTGTCGAACAACCAATCGAAGTACACCACGCTGAGGATGAACCGACCGATGTCGATGCAGATTTAGGTGAATCTGAAACAGGCGGGGCATTGGAACCGAATGGCGAGGAACTACCTGAGGCCAGCGAAGCAGATGGCGTGAGTAATCAAAGACCTTGGCTAGACGCTATTGAAATAAAGCCTTGGTACGAACTTGAGCAGGCACCAGCACAGGAAGATTCAGCAGAAGTGCCTCGCGTTTCCCAACAACCCGTTCCCGAGACGATTATCTTTGACCATAACGACTTTGGACGTAGCGATTTGCCCGCTCCAAAGCCTAGCGCGGACCTACCGCTGCCAACTAGGGATCCGATTCACGCGGAACCAACGACGGCGCAGTCTGATCCGCCAACACTGCCTGATCCGTCAACACTGCCTGATCCGTCAACACTGCCCGTCGCCGAATCGGCACCGTCCAAGGTCGCGACAGATCTTGGCTCAACTGCCGCGTCTCCGGTCGATCCAATCGATCGCTCAGAAGTGGCGGTGCAGGAACCAGCGGCGCGACCCGTTCCGGTCGCTATTCGACCAACGCCAGCCAGCGTGCTGGGTCAGACGAAGCCACCAACGACGGAACAGATTGAGGTCCCCGCCGCCATTGAACCAACCCTGAAGGCCGCGGAAACGCTGGTCGCTCAGCCACCAACCGAATCGGTAGAGACCAACTCCGAGGTCACTGCCCCGAAGCCGATCGTCGTTGAACCATGGACTAACTCGTTGGTCAGAAAGGAAGGCGGCCAAATCGATCTCGAAAGGAGCTTCGAGCCGTTTGATGACTTGGGACCTATTCCAGTTCGCAAGGTGGAGCTTTCCTTAAAGGAATTCAAACCGGGTAGCGATGCGCCGAATACTCAGGCTTCGCTGAAATCAACCGTTCGAGAAAGCCGGCAGGTTGATACGCCACTAACGCAGACGATTGACAGCGGGCCTGCGCCCGTCAGCAAGATCGCGGTTCCTGTCGTACCGAGTTCGGTAGGGACCCGATCCGAAACCGAATTGGGGGTCGAAACTCAGGCCAAGGTCGAACCACAAGCCGAACCAGTCGTTCCGGCGACCAACACCGAAACCTTCCCGATTCCGGTTCGTCGCATTCCGATCGCTGAGTAGCAGCGGGTATCGCTGAGCGCGGCGATGTCCAATTGCAATCAAAAAAATCGGCAGGCTCCTGTTTTGGAGACTGCCGATTTCGCGTTTGCAGAATCTGTTGATGAAACCAGACGTTGACTTAGTTCTTGGACTCGTCTTTCTTGACTTTCTGGAAAGCCTTTGCAAATGACTTATCGTTGAAAACAAGGTCTAGCTTTTCTTTGTCATCCTCTTTGCCTTCAAAGGCACCTTTACAACTGTTGCAGCAGAATCCAACTTCGGTTTCACCGAACTTGACCAGGGTTTCCTTGTTCACTTCTTTGCCGCTCATCGGGCAGCCTTTCTGCTCGTACTGCTTTGTCGCGACTAACTGATGATTCGCTTTGGCGGCAAACTTCTTACTGTCTTTTGCAAACTTGCCGGCACAGCCACCGCAGCAGAAGTAAACCTTTCCGTCCTTGTAATCAGCCGTCTTTGCCTCGTCGGCTGGTTTGTCGGCGATCACACATTTGATCTTTTTGAAATCTACATCGGCGGCAACGACGGTTGCTCCCGCAACAAGCAAGACTGCCAAGCCACAAATCGTTTTCTTCAACATCTTTTACGTCTCCAAGTAGGGCGTAGGGGTTATGAAGGCGCAACCACAGCGTATGAGGATAGGCAATATAGTGGCCCTACGTCAATGATTCAGGTCATCGATCGCCAGAATAGGATTCTAGCACCATTTCTAAATAGCTACGCGGTTCTACGGTCCGCAATCCCAGCTGGTCAGAAAGCTGCCGAATCAGGCCCCTGGCTTGGTCAATTTCCGACTTTTTTCCAATGAGCAGCTCCAATTCCGCGAATTCTCCCAGGGTTTCCACCCGGTCGATCACGATTGCTGCATCCGCGAAAATACCGCCAATCGTGTAGGTTTGACGCTCTTTGCGGACTTCGGCAACGCGACGGAAGCTTAGCATCTGCAGCAACTCTTCCATTTGGTCTCCGCTGGGATCACCAGGATCGAGCCTCCATTCCAGCTCGCGACGAGCCTTCATTTCACCTGGAAGCTTGGCGGCCTTGTAGGTGATCAGCGGTACCCCGTTGACGCGGCGGACTCGCAGCGCCTCACCCGATTTCGCAAAGTCTCGACTCGGATGGTTGTAGTACGTGTTGACATGTTGCTGTGCTCGATCAGATTTGGCATTCAATTGATCGAGCCGAAGACAAAGGTCTGCCAACTGATCGATGCGGTATTTCTGTTCTACTTCCAACATGATTTTGGCAGTCGGGTTTTGGGCGCTAGTGTCTAGAGCTTTTCAAAGACGATTGTGCTGTGCTGGTCTGTGCTGAGCTGTTCTGTGCTGGGTGTTCAAGGCTTGCCACCCTGTCCCTCTGCCGCATTGGGCGTCAAGCGGCCAAGCTTGGCAGATTTGCCTTCACTTGTCACCCAAACCTGACTCTTTGGATCAATCGCAATTGCCTCAATTTGCTTCCACCTGGGCAGCAAATAGGTGCTCGGTTTTTGATCAAGTAGTTCCTCGAGTGATCTGTCGGCACGATCGGATCCAAATTCGAAGGCCCGAAAGTAGCTTGTTACCCATAGTGTGCCGGTCACCGGATGGATATCCATTCCCGTTGCCAACGGTAACGCCAATCGTTTCACCTCTGCAGCCGAAATCTCGGTGGTCCAGGCCGCATCGGTATCACGATCAGGCGCAGCCAATCGTCGCGGCAGCGGCAACGAGTAAACGGTAGCTGGCGCAAAGATGGTCTTTGCGATCATCAAGATCTTTCGGTGATGCACATCAATGGCGACCGCTTCACAGTCGCATGGTCCGTTCGGGTAAGTGACTCGGATCACTTGCACGCGGTCAACGTTTGTATCGGTGTCCGGATCCGGTTCGTCAAACAAGTACAGTGCGATGGACTTGCGCACGGCTCGGTTGTCCCCGCTATCGGCCACCAGCAATCTCGGCACGCCTTCATCCGAGAATGCTGCGATGTCCTCCCAGTTGACCATGCCGGCAGCCAGGTTGACTTGTCCAGTTTTTCGACCGTCGGTGTCGAACGCGTACAACCGTGGTTTTCCTCCCGAGTCGTTGTGTGTCCAGAGCCTGTTCTGTTTTCGACGTGAAAAAGCCAAGCCGCTGCTTTCCGTCAATTCATCCTCGGCCAAGGTCGCCACATGTTGAACCCGTTTTGCCTGGTCAAATTTGACAAGATCGGACGAATCATCGGCGGATAGCTCCGCCCAGTTGGCCATTACTAGAATGGCAAATATGACCAACGGTTTGGTGTAAAGTGAAACCAACTCTACTTTGTTCCTTCCATCAGCAACGATTGAATTCGAGCTGTCTTCAATTCCGATAGCGGTCTGCAATTCCAATATCAATGTCCGACCACGAACATCAAAATTTGCGACGAGCCTCCGCAGCAACCGCTGAACTGTCATTGAATTCACCACCATCACCAAAAACTTCGCAACCTTCGGTGCTCAAAAATTGGATGTTCGTTGCCCTGATTTTGGTCGGTGTCATTCTCTTGTCAAAACTTCCCGGCAACTCCGCGTCGATCGGGCAGGAAAGTCCCGCCCGTGGAAAGCCGGCGCCGAGAATCGATTTGATTCCGTTGACGGATTCGACAAGCTTAGCACGCATCGACAGTGTACCCTCAGGAAAGGTCGTATTGCTACATTTCTGGGGGACTTGGTGCGGTCCCTGTACGTTGGAATACCCGGACCTTTCCGCCATGGCCCATCGCTGGGAAGCGTCAAACCAATTTCGATTCTTGCCCGTTTCGTGTAAGTCTCATCCGCTCGACTCCGACGACAGCTTGAAGCAGAAGACGCAGGACTATTTTGAGTCTGCCGGAATCACTAGCTATGCCTACTGGGATCCGTACGGCGAGACGCGTCAGAGTGTTGCGCAACGATTGGAAAGTGACCAGATGCACTTCCCTACGACCATCTTGATCCAGCAAGACGGATCAATCGCCGGGGTCTGGGAAGGGTTCAGCGAAGCCGGTGTCGATCAGATGCACGAAGCCATTCAGTATCTGATCAATCGCTAAGGGAACTTGGCTATTTCGCTGCGAGCGTTTGCTGCAACCGCGTGGCCGTCGCGGCTGGATCCTCGGCGTCGCGTAGCGCCCCCGTGACGGCAATTCGTCTAACGCCCGTCTCGATGACTTGGCCTACGTTGGTCATGTCGATGCCACCAATCGCAAAAGCGGGAATCTGAATCTCGGCGGCGATCTGCGTCAGGAATTTCGTGCCGGGGTATGATTCAAAATTCTTGGTGCGTCCGGGAAACGTTGGCCCGCAGCCGATGTAGTCGGCGCCGTCTGCCACCGCTTGGCGGGCCTGCTGAATGGAATGAGTAGATACACCGACGATTCGCTCTGGACCAACGATTTGACGTGTCTGGGGAACTGGCAATTCCTCTTGCCCCACGTGCACCCCATCGGCGTCAGCGGCCATCGCGATGTCAGGCCGATCATTGATGATAAACAACGCGCCTCGTCTTTGCGCAGCCTCCCTGCCCACCCGTGCGCGTTGCAGTAGCGTCAGATCATCCACGCCCCGATCTCGCAATTGAAACAGGTTGACGCCGGCGTCAGCGAGCTGGACAATGTGATTTGCAAACGATTCTTGATCGGGACCGCAGTCAACCAATGCATAGAGGGATGATTGTGTGAGTCGATGAAACCGCTGTTGAACGCCGACGTTCAGTTCCAGACGTGCTGCTAAGGTGTAGCAGCGATACCGAATGCTCTCGAAGTCGGCCGCCGATTTCGGATCGATTGTCTTGCCGTATTCTTCTAGCGTTCGCAGTGATTGTTGAGTTCGAGACGCCGCAGCGGCAATAACGGTTTCCAGTCGATCGCGTTGATACTCCGAGGTGTGCTGTATCTGTGTACCAACATCGGTTTCGGTATCGCGAGCCCGCAACAGTTGTTCTCGAGGGAAACGTCCGATTGCTGTGGTCAGATCATGCCGCAGAATCTTCCATTGTTCGCTTGCTGCTGCGTCGTCCAGCACAAATCTGGCAAACTCCTCCATCGTCCGCATGCCCTCACCGGCTCGATTTGCCGAAGCATCGAGAATACGATAGATCGCTGCTAATTGGTTCTCAGGCATCCAGGTCAGGCTGCAAAATGATGAAACGAACTTTAATTCTTGGATTGATCGCCATACTGAGTGTAGGCAGTCAGGGTGTGTGCGCTCAGGATACAGGTACCAAGGCGAAGCGAAAACCGAAAGTTCCCCGCGCGTTTCAGCCGCCTCAGGTCGATGAAGCTCTGCCGAATGTCTTGTTGCTGGGCGATTCGATTTCGATCGGATACACGCTGGATGTTCGCAAGCGGTTGGCTGGAATCGCCAACGTTTGGCGCCCCGCGATCAATTGTGGCCCAACCACGCGAGGATTGAAATTGCTTGATGATTGGATTGGCGACAAAAAATGGGATGTGATCCATTTCAACTTTGGACTTCATGATCTTAAGTACCTAGGACCCAGTGGTGAAAATCTGGCCAATCCCAAGGATCCCGCCAATTCTCAACAGGTGCCCATCGATCAATATGCCGCCAACCTGACGCAGATTGCCGAACGCTTAAAGCAGACGGGGGCAAAAGTGATTTGGTGTGAAACGACACCTGTTCCTAAAGGCGTGATGGGCCGAGTGTCAGGTGACGCAAAGCGATACAACGAAGCGGCAGCAAGCGTGATGGAGCAGTTGGGTGACATCCAAGTTGAACAACCTGTACGGCTTTGCGATGACGCACGCTCAGCAGCGAGAGGCCAATGTCCACTACACAGCCGCCGGCTCGGCCGCGCTGGGCGGTCAGGTAGCGAAGACCGTTCGAGAGGCACTTGGCGAGCGTTCGGCTCGCTAATCTTGTCGGCAGATCAGGCATAACTGGGCGTCTCCCCAAAATCGCCTCAATCGGCAGTCTGAAACCTACGTTCATCGCCCGATTCTGGGCAATCCGTAATCGCTGCGTGCTAAGGTTTTCTAGGGCTTTTCGGGCCGAAATCACGAACCTTTTTAACACGCGCTGGTATCACGATGCAGACCGTACACGTCCTTACCCTCGGTGATCTAGTCGATCAAGCGCAAAGTTGGAATGACCTGTGGGCGAAAAGCGAAACATGCCTGCCGACGATTCGCGCGGAAGGAGTCCAGTTGTGGTGTGAAACGTTCGCAAGCGATTCTGAGTTCAACGGTTTGGTTGTCCAACAGGATGGTCGGTTCATCGCGGCGCTTCCCTTGGTCCAAGAGCGCAAGCGAGGTGTGGTCACATCCTATCGCTTGCCGTCAAACAGCACCGTCAATGCCGGCGATTTGCTGATCGATCCGACTGCCGACGTCGATTCGGCTCTTGAGCTGTTAGCCAAGCAGGTTGTCGCCCTGGGTGGCTTTTTGACATGGTTCACCGAAATTCAGATTGAAGCTGATCACTGGAAACGGTTTCTTGCTCAGCTCGACAAACTAGGCTGTCAGCTGCACGCCAGCACCGGCCACGCGGTGGGAGTCGCCGACATTTTGCATGATTGGGACGCTTACCAAAAAAGCTGGTCACGCAATCACCGTAGCATGATCAAACGCTCCCGAAAAAAGCTGGAGGCAGCCGGAGAGTTGATCATCGAACGTGTGCAAACGCCTACAGACGAACAGTTGTACGAAGCACTGGAGCAATGCTACGTCGTCGAAGATCGAAGTTGGAAAGGAGAGAATGGTACTTCGATACTGAAGACGCCGGGGCTGCGCGAGTATTTCCACCGTGAAGCGAGACTCATGCGAGACAACGGAATGCTCGATTTGTGGATGATGAAACTGAACAACGATGTCATCGCCTTCGAGTATTGTCAGTATTCAAAGGGAACTTGTTTTTCCCACAAAATCAGCTTCGATCCCAACTGGCAGAAGTTTTCACCTGGACGAGTTTTGCGTTCGTATCAATTGGAACGGTATCACGAGGATCCATCGTCAAAAAGCCTGGACACCCTTGGAGTGTTGTGCGGAGCGAAAGCAAAATGGGTCACGCGAACCTACATCTCGAGTCGTTGCCTCGTATCCACCGGCGGCTGGAGTTCCAACCTATTGCTGAGGGGATTCAAGTTCGCGCGCTCACTGGTATCGAAAATGTCGTCCTTCGCAAGCAATCGAAGCAGCACCGAATCCGGGGGCGACCAGTTACCTTGAAACGGCTCGGACCGCGAAGTTGTCCGAATCGGTCACATCACCGATCGCGCCAATCACGACGATGACCACGGGATGTACGCCACTCGAAACTTAGTAAACCGGACTGCCCTGGTCGATACCGGGGGCTGCCACCGAGAACGAACTCTGGTGACGGAGCGAACGAACTCTCGTGACGGAGTGGCGAAGCGAGCGATTCAAAGACCTCGAGAATCTTTGGTAGAGCGCGAGACTGAGCGAACTCACCCTCTTTCCCTTGAAGCCCCCTTTCAAACACCACCCTTCACCCTTCAAACTTCTGTCTTTGGCTCCAAAGCTAAGTGGCCCCCGTAGCTCAGTGGACAGAGCACTGCTTTCCTAAAGCAGGTGTCGCAGGTTCGATCCCTGCCGGGGGTGCTGTTCGATGGTCGATCGTTTTCCTGTGAACTATGCGCCAGTAGACTCGTGAGCGTGGTCATCATGTTTGTCATTGTGATGCTCATGGTCGCCATGCTCGTCGTGATGATGCTTATGATCGTCATCATGCATGTCTTTCATCCCAGACTGCTGTCGCTTCAGCGCTTCAACACGGGCAAGAATCTCGCCGGGACTGGCTTCTGCCTCTGCAACGCAATCTGGACAGCAGATGTAGACCGGCTTTCCTTCAAGTTCTAGCTTGATTGGGTCCCCCATCGTGCCAAGCAATCGACTGCTCATCACAGGGCAATACTTTTGAGATTCAGCGATCGCACGTTCAGCGGGTGACAGCTTTGCCAGCCGCGCTGTCGATTTCCTGAGCCCGCTAGCGGTTCTCTTTATCTTCAGCGCCACCATTCTTTGCTGCTTCGACAAAGTCCTCGCAGCAGACGAAAAATGGCTTCCCGCTCGTTTCAATCTTAACTGGAGTGCCCATCGACCCGAGACGTCGGTACACGTTGATCGCGCAAAACCTTTGAGCCACCGCCAGTTCGCGATCCTCCGGCGACAAGCTGGCCAAAACACTTTGAATTTCGTTCTCGGTTACCATTGTTGCAGCGTCCGGCACTGTATCGGTTTGCGCAACCGTACTTGTTTCATCCTTTCCCGAATCGCAGCCGCAAGCAAAGATTCCCAAAATCAAAGCAGCGAACAACTCAAATCGAATGGGATTCATGGATCACACGGGTCTTTCAGAAGTTTTGCTGTGAGAACAAGGGCAACGCCTGACCTGTCGATCGGTGCGCAGCGGGCGACACAAAGTGTAATCGTTTGGCAGGAAAAGGCCAGCATTGGCGTGATTTCTAGCCACTGTCAAAGTGCCGCTACGCCGGTGCACAAGTCGATGTTAGTTTTGCCGCAGTCGGCTAGCCACTTGCGGCGATTCGCCAGGCAGTGATCCGAGTTGTTTCGTGCCTAGGACTGGGAACAACGGGGACAATACGTACTGACGGAACAAAAACCATGCCAGATTTCCCTCGTTCAGTTGAGGATTGATTGTTTCAGCAATCGCCGCGTGCGCCTGTGGAAGGTCGCTCCAATGCAAAGCCGGTTGGTCGTGGTGGGCAGTATGGTACCCATTGTTAAAAAACAAAAAGTTGAACACGCGTCCGGTAAAGTTGCGAGAGTGATCGTTCTCGGACCAGGCATCAGTGTGAACATGCTGAACAAAATTAAAGAACATGATCGTGGTACTCGATGCGATCGCGGGCAGAATGACCGAGAAGAACCAAACGTAGAGTCCCAGTCCAGTTTGTTGCTGGTGATACAGATAGGCGGCCAAGATGCCCATGGCCACGTAGGCGCCGATCCATAAGGCATACTGAAACCGAATGCGAGCATACAGACTTGGTTTTTGAACTTTCATCCGACTGATGTATTCGCGAATCGGAATGCTCTGGAAGTAACCCGATACGAACGGATAGGTCAGGGCGACCCATAGATTGTGCTTGTTCGTATAACGCCATGTTGCCGTCGCGTCGCCCGGACGATTGACGAACTGGTGATGATTCAAACTGTGTGTTGGTATCCACATCAGTGTCGGGTAGCCGTAAAAGAAAGTCAGCACATGCCCAAAACCATTGTTCAAGCGGCGATTGCGGAAGGTGGCGCGGTGATTGTGATTGTGCGCAATCGTTCCACAAGCGATTGCCAAGTAGCAACTGATCGGCGAAAGATAAACAACAAGTTTCGGGTTGCTGTATTGAGCAACGACGACCGCGATCGCGATGGCAACCCAAGCAATCGAGCGGTAATCTGAAAAGTTCCGTGGTCGCATGCGGCCATCCCTGGATTCGTATTTCGAAGAGCGTTCAAGAATCATCGCCGGTCTGCGAGATTCCTGATACCCCCAAACTTGGGAGCCCCAATCGCGTGTTGCGTTAAGCCAGTCATGCAGAGTCACCAATCGGATCCTTCCAACCACTACGGCACCACAATTGCCATCAAAAAGTTAAAGGCTGAGTCCTTTCGGTGCTTTGAGTAGACGAAGGCTGATCGCGTATGGTTTCCTGCCCTGCAGGTGTCTAAGCAGGCAAGTTGTGCTGTTCAGGCTGCCGCTTCTGCCCGAAAATGCGTCTCTGCCCATGCCGCGGGCCAGGCTGTCGTCGCGAATTCACACGGATCAGCGGCACTCGTTGCAGTGGCCGCGGAGCAGAATCTCGGTGACTTTGCCGACTGTCTCGCTTTGACGTTGACTTCCACTGGTCAGTTTGACGTCATCGAGGCAGGTGACTGCTCCACAATCGACGCACAAAAAATGTGGATGAGCTTCCTGATCATGGCTACCCGGATCGATCGCTTCAAAACGCCAAACATGGTCTCCCAGTTCGGTACGACGTAGCAAACCGGCATCGGCCATGTCATTCAGGTTTCGAAAAGCAGTCGCCTTGTCGATACCGCTGCTGGCAAGATGATCGGCAACGATCGCGTGGGTCAATGGCGACGGTGCGGCGCAGCAGCACCAGGGTTGCGACCCGAGCGGCGGTTCGCGCAATCCCACAGCGCGAATGTCCTGTTGAATCGTTTCCAAGGCGATCGATGAATCGCTCATCGATATTCTCTAACTAGGTTTCTTGACGATCGAAACTGGCCCGTGGTCGTCACAGTGATCACCATGAGGATGATGCAGGTGACCGTTGACCAAGTAATCGATGTGGTCGCCATGGGGAACCGGTTCGTGACCACAGCCAGGGCCATGAACGTGGCCAGCCTCGTGACAGCCACAATTGTGAGCCGGCGTGCAGTCATCAGGATTGACGTCGGTAACGTCTAGTTTGTGCTCTTCGATCTGGCCATCTTTGCCAACATGATGTAGATGACCATCGTGCAGGTAGTCAACGTGCCCCGCATGTTCGATTCCGGTGTGTTCGCAATCGGGTCCGTGCTGGTGATTGTGGTTCGGGTGAGTCTCGGACATGATTTTGGTTCCTAGTAAGTTATTGGTCTAAGCCAATTCCATCGCATGCATGACGGCGTTGGTTACCAACCGTGAAATGTGATCGTCGGCCAACGCGTAGTAGACGTGCTTGCCCTCGCGACGTGAACGCACAATTCGTTCGCTTTTCAGTAGACGCAACCGCTGAGAAATCGCCGGCATCGGCTCTTCGAGCAACTGACAGACTTCTGACACGCATCGCTCGGACGTTTCCAGCAATACCAGAATCCGCAATCGTTGGGGGTCACCCAAGGCGCGAAAGATGGCTGCGGCCCGTTCACAGGCCTCGGCGCTAATCGAGACGCTCAGACCATCGTGGTCCTGCCCATGGCAGTCAGGCGTGTCGTCAGAGTTGGATGTTGGCATCGAGTTCAAAACTACAATTACAGTTGCACAGATATGCAATTATAAAACCGTTGCCGCCCCCGTCAACCAGCAAGCTTGTTTCGAATACTAAAGTCCAGGCCTTGAATCATCGCATCCCCCACCTCGCTTCCCACGAGGGAACGTGTTTCCGATCCGCGAACGCCAAATGCCGACAAGCCGCGAAATTGTCTAAGCGCCGTGATACGAACCGCGAGTTCGTATCACGAGCAAGGATCTACCCGCCGAATTCGTGACCGCATTCGCGTTCGATGTCTTGCCACATAGGTTGGAACTGAAAGTAACCCGCCAGCGGAAATCCAAGTTGACTTCTGGTCAGCATCGCCACTTCGTGACTGATTTCGGTCATGGGTGCGCCGGTCTGCATGGCTAACAGTTCGGCCTGACAACTTCGTTCCATTGTGATGAACCACCAGACCGCTGCGTCGATCGTTTCCCCGACCGTCAGCAAACCATGGTTCTGCAAGATGACCGCCTTTTGGTCCCCCAGCTCTTCAGCGATCCGGTCGCCTTCGTCGGTCTCCCGAACGATTCCGGTGTAGTCATTGAAGACGGCATGGTCCTCGTAGAATGCGCATACGTCTTGTGTGATCGGTCGCAGTTTCTTCCCCAGTACCGAAAAAGATTTGCCGTAGATCGAATGCGAGTGGGCGGCCGCTCTAACGTCGGGTCGTGCCGCATGGACACGGCTGTGGATCGCGAACGCCGCTCGATTGACCGGGTAGTCTCCTTCGACCACCTCGCCAGCATGGTTGACCAAGATCAAATCCGAAGCCTTGATTTGGTTGAAGGAAACACCGAACGGATTGACCCAAAAATGATCGGTCTGTTCCGGGTCGCGGACGGTGATGTGACCCGCCACTCCCTCGGAAAACCCAAACTTTCCGAAGATTCGAAAACAACCAGCAAGCTTTCGCTTCAAGTACGCACGTTCTTCTGCAGGATCATCAAATTCAGCCGGAAAGGGGAACCGGTCCAGCACGCCAGCGGGAGGATTGGGGACAGCCATGGGTCTTTCAGCTTCTTAAAGCGAGGATGAAGTTTGCGTTGCAACGCAAAATCATAACCCAAATCCAGAGTGTCAAACCAGTTGCCAGGAGTGCCGACGGGCAATTCTGGATGAGTTTTGAAGGCTGCCCTGGCTGTGCCACTGGCGAATAATTCGAGAGCTTCGGCTCATATGCCGCCGAGCATTTCTTGCAGAATGTGGCTTTGTGGAAAGGCATGACCGCGATGTTGCACAAATGCTTCGGCATATTCGCTACCCAATTCTTTTCCACGGTGTGCACTATGGCGTTTCATAGCTTCGATGTACTCGTCCATCCCGTGATGCGATCGCAGCCACTCGCGTTGCGAAGCGTGGCAGGCAAGCATTTCGATTTTGCGATCGATGGATGTTGAAATGTCAACATAGACCGACGGTTTGACCGGTTGCCCAGAGTAGGGATCATTTCCTTCGACAGGATCGCAATAGTACAGCCAGGGAATGGATGCTCCGGCGGTCAGCGGCAGCGTCGATGCATTGGGGATCGGGAAGCTGAAGGCAGCGCTTGCGCAAGTAGATGCACCTGTTCGTGATCCAACATGTAGTCCGAACGCGGATGGGTGATGACCAAAGTTGGTGAGACGCGGCGAAACAAATCGATCGCCAGCCGGTTTGATGGCTGATCGAATACGACATTGACATCTTTTAGTCCCAAACAGTGGTAAGTTGCGCCAATCACTTTGGCCGCCGCCGCTGCTTCACCACGTCGTACTTCGGCAATTTGATCCGCCGAAAGCTCTGCCGAACCACAATCTCCAGCGGTCGCGGTGGCAATATGGACTTCCCAACCCAAAGCCGCCAGACGGACCAGGGTTCCAGCGCATAGGATTTCCGCATCGTCGGGATGCGCGAGAAACGACAACACGACACGGCGATCTGATGATGAGCTGTTCATCGATGGTGTTTCCAGGTGTTCCCTACTGCGGCTGACGTAGCTACCGATGACGCAAGACTTGCGATACGCTGGAGCAAAGTCGTTTGACGGCCGCAGTATCGTGAGCCGCATCTGATCTGCAAAATACTATAGACGATAGAAGAGACACCGATGAGTTCCGAATCTGTTAGTCCTCTGGAAACGATCGAAGCATTCTATGGCGGCGAACCTAGGGTTTCCGATTGGGTCCTGGTCGAGCAGTCAACCATTGACAAGTTTGCCGAAACGACCGGTGACTTCAACTGGATCCATGTTGACCCACAGCGTGCCGAGCGGGAAAGTCCCTTTGGTACTACGATCGCCCATGGATTCTGGACAATGTCGATGACTGCCTATTTTGCGCAGCAATTTCACGATGAATATTTCCCTGTAGGAACCCTGTACGGGTTGAACTATGGGCTGGACCGAGTCCGTTTCATGTCTCCGGTGCGGGTCGGGAAAAGGATTCGTTGCATCGTCCGTTTGTTGGACATCGCCTATCGCAGGCGCGGGCGGTACTTGGTTAAATCGGAATACAAGATTGAAGTCGAAGACGAGAAGAAACCGGCGATGGTCGCGCAATGGTTGATCATGTTGGCTTTCGCCGAGCAGCAGGAGGAGGGTTGATGAACGGAGATGTTCGGGACGTACTAAGTTCCTATACGCTTGATCGTTACGAAACTGAATTTGCCGACCGGCACCTGTTGCATGGCGCCGTTGCCAAATGGGCAAAGGAAACGCCAGACGCGATTGCGATTGTCGATTTTGACTCGGGGCGTCAATTCACGTACCTAGAGTTTGATCGGGCAACGACAGCCTTGGCCTTGGCACTGCTAGACGCTGGCTATCAACCCGGCCACTTTCTGGCCACGATGCTGCCGCTGTTGCCGGAACACATTCTGTTGGAATACGCCTGTTTCAAGATCGGTGTCGTTCACGTGCCGCTCGATTTGCGACTCAAGGCTGCCGAGGTCGTGCGGTCATTGGAACTGGTCAAAGCGCGAGGCTTCGCTTTCTTGGGCAAAACGCCGGTTGCTGATTTTGCAGAGCTCGGACGCGTCGTTCAAAATCAGGCGCCCTTCATCGAACACTTCCTGCAGTTTTCGGCGCCCGAGGAAACCATCGAAGGGGCGACTTCGTTTACCAGTTTCGCCGCCGACGCCCATCAGTTTGCCGCCGCGCAAGATTCTCCCTTGCACAAGCGTTTGGGACAGGTCGCTGATTCGATCCAGCCGACCGATGGAGCGCAAGTGATCTATACGACTGGTTCAACCGGGCTGCCCAAGCCAGCATTGCTTTCGCATCGCAATATCACGGCGCAAAACATGTGTTTGGCTGCGGGGTTCGATCTATTCGATTCGCCTCGCATGCTGGTCAACCTGCCGCCATCGCACGTCGGTTGTCAGGGCGAGCAACTGATGACGACATTCTTCACCGGCAAGACAGCTGTCATCCTGCACATTTTTGATGCAGAGAAAACGTTGCAGGCGATCGAACAGGAACAGGTCGATTGTTTTGGACAGATCCCGGCAATGTTCAACATGCAGTACCGTCTTCCCAACTTTTCGGAGTACGATCTGTCGTCAGTCAAGCGAGTTTTGTATGGCGGCCAACAGGTCAGCCAGGAATTCATTCGCCAACTGTACGAAAACTTTCCAGCGGTTGGCACCGGTTTGGGGCTCAGCGAAATGGCTGGCTTCGTGACTTACACGGGAATGACAGACCAAATTGAGCAGCTGGACAACACCGTCGGTTGGTGGGCGCCGATCACGCCGTTGACGATTCGCCAGCCAATGAAACCCGACGGCTCTGCTGGAGATGAACTTCCTGACGGCGAGGCTGGAGAAATTTGCTTCAGCGGCCCCCAGGTGTTCATTGAATACGTGAACAATCTTGATGCTTATCGGAAAACCGTCTCGACCGATGGTGTCTGCTACACCGGCGATTTGGGTTATGTGAGTGATCGCGGATTGGCGTTTGCGGGCCGTTCGAAACTTGTCATCAAACCGAAGGGCTATCAAGTCCATCCCGGCCAAATCGAAAGTCACTTTGCCGAACTGACCGACCAGGTCGCCGCCTGCGGTGCCGTTGGCGCGACCCATGATGTCTACAGCGAAGGGGTGATCCTGTTTATCGAACGGAAACCGGGAGCCAATTTGACCGCACGACAGCTTGACGCTCACGCCAAACAGATCGCTGGCTACATGCGTCCAACGCACTACGTCATGTTGGAACCAGGTGCTTTTCCACTCAACCGAGTATCCAAGACCGATTACGTTCGGCTTGCTGAACTGGCAAGGCAAGAGGTCGAAACACTTCGCGCACAGGGTGGCTGGGACGCCGAGTGATTGATTGCTAAAAGAACAGGTACCTTCGGCAATGGCCCGTCGTTTCTCGTGGTCGCAAGCCTACCTCCCATGGTCCGAACAGACGCTACAATTGCCGGCGGTTTCGACAAGACACTCCATCCCTAGTTAGGCAGGTTCCCGTCCATGAGCGTTGTGATTGACCAAGGTTGGTCCATCGAAGAATCCGCCGAACTGTATGACATTGCCCGGTGGAGTGATGATTATTTTCATATCTCTGAGGCCGGAACGATCCGAGTCTCACCAGGTCGCGATCCGGCCAATTCAATCGATCTGAAGGAACTCGTCGATCGGCTCGGACAGCGTGGCATACGTTCGCCCATCCTGATTCGCTTCAACGGAATCTTGGCGGATCGCTTGCAGGTGCTGAACGACTGCTTTGCCAATGCACGAGCCGATCATCATTACACCGGAAGTTATCGCTGTGTTTATCCGATCAAAGTCAATCAGCAACGAGATGTCGTTCAACAGATCATTCAGCACGGTCGTCAGTATGGATTTGGAGTCGAAGCTGGCAGCAAACCGGAGTTGTTGGCCGTCGTAGCGATGACTGACTCGGAGATGCCAATCATTTGCAATGGATTCAAAGATGACGAATTCATTCAAATGGCACTGCTGGCACAGCGACTTGGTCGAACTGTCATCCCCGTGGTGGAGAAAGTCAGCGAATTGGATCTGATTCTAAAACACAGTAAGTCGCTAGGGATCCGTCCCACGATTGGCATGCGGGTCAAACTAGCCACCCGCGGCAGCGGTCGTTGGCAAGCCAGTGGCGGTTACCGCAGCAAGTTCGGTCTGACCGTTGCCGAAATGTTGGCACAGCTCGATCGACTAATCGATCACGGGATGGGGGACTGTTTCCAATTGCTTCATTTTCATGTCGGCAGCCAAGTGGGGAACATCCGACAATTGAAGGCTGCGATTTTAGAATCAGCCCGCATCTATGTCGATCTTTATCGTCGCGGTGCCGGATTGCAGTACCTCGATGTAGGCGGCGGACTAGGAGTGGACTACGACGGTTCGCAAACCAACACGGACTCCAGTATGAACTATAAGGTTCAGGAATACGCCAACGATGTCGTCTTCCATGTGCAGACCGTCTGCGATGAAGCCGGTGTTCCGCATCCAAATCTGATCAGCGAAAGCGGGCGCGCCGTCGCCGCTCAACACAGCATTCTGGTTGTCGATACCCTCGGTGTCACGTCGCAAGGAAACGTGCAGTCCGCGCCCGTGCCGCTTCCGAAAGAATATGAACAACCTGTACACGATCTGTGGATGTCTTACGATGAGTTGACCCTTGAGAACATGCGCGAGTCATTTCATGATGCTCAAGTCGCCCTTGATCTCTGCATGAATCTGTTCAGCGGTGGCTATCTGCCATTGGAACAGCGCGTCGCCGCGGAAAATTTGTACTTTGGCATTTGTCATCGGATTCGCGATCTTGCCAATCGCCACGGGGAAGACTCGGCTGACATTCGCGACCTTGATCGCATGTTGTCCGACATCTACTTTGTGAACTGTTCGATCTTTCAATCGATGCCCGATTCCTGGGCGATCGATCATCTGTTTCCGATCATGCCGATTGCCCGCTTAGACGAAAGACCTACTCAACATGCAGTGCTAGGCGACATCACCTGCGACAGCGATGGCAAGGTCGATAAATTCGTAAATCGCGGAAAGCCAAAACCAACCTTGAAACTGCACCAGCTTCGCTCCGGTGAACCTTATCACTTGGCAATATTTTTTATTGGTGCCTACCAGGAAACTTTGGGTGATCTACACAATCTGTTTGGCGACACCCATGCGATTCACGTTGACGTAATCGATGGCGTCCCTAAAATCCAATCGATTGTCAAGGGAGACACCGTCCGAGAAGTGCTGGGATATGTGCAGTACGAAGATCGCGAACTGGTCGATAAACTTCAATTGGCGGTCGAAGAGGCTTTGCAGTCGGGGCTGATTGACAACCAGCAGGCGGGAGAAACGGTGGCGTTCTATGAGCGTGCCCTGGGCAATTACACCTACCTGTCTTAGGCGACGCTGCTCGAACCCACCGCTTCGATTCACAAAGGTCTTCCCTTGCGAGTGACCGTCTCGCCAAGTCGCAGCGGTTCGTTCAATCACGCGCTCATTGCCGGTCGCTCCATCCTTTGCTCCGGTCGGCGGGCGCTGATTCGCCGTGGATCGAGCCTTTTTTTCAGGAACTCAGATCGACATCCAAACATCGAAAGCCGCCGATGTTTCCAGGCTATCGATGTCCTGGTGTAAGTATCAGGTGCCTTCTAGGCCGTTCCCTGCTAGGATGAACAGCCAGGTTGGATTGATCGTGCCGGGGAGACGCCTTTGGATATTCTGTTAATTTCGTTGACGTTAAAAACGGTTGCCTCGCTGCTGATGGCGGTGTTGCCGGTCGCGGCCAAAACCAGTTCGGGTGAAACCATCGAAGGAAACCTAGATGGTTTCGGTTCCGCCGAAATTCGCATCGATGTTTCTGGCCAAGTTCGCCAGCTATCCTTCGACGATGTGACAACTCTTTCACCTGCCTCTGTCGATGAACGCAGCGGGCCGACCTTCCGTGTTACGCTGGTCAATGGATCCAGAATCGCTGCACAAGAGATTTCGCTATCGAACAACGAATTGGTCATCGAGCCGCGACGCCAACAACCGTTGCGGGTTGCGGTCAAACAAGTCAAAGCGATTCGTTTTCGCGCCGCAGGACCAACAACCGACGCCAAATGGCTGGGGATTGTTTCGCAAGCAAGCCGCGGCGACACACTGGTGATCCGTCGCGGCCAAGATCGACTTGACCCTCAGTCAGGCATCATCGAAGGGATCACCGATGGAAAGGTCGCCTTTGACCTGGATGGCGACAAAGTCAATGCGCCAATTGATCGTCTTGAGGGCATCGTTTTTGGCGGTACCGATCAGGTTTCTGAGAGTTCGCAAATTCGTGTATCGGATGTTTATGGCTCGCAGTGGTTAGTTGACTCGATCGAGCCCAGCGAGGCAGACGAACCTGTTACGGTTCGGCTTTTTGACCAGCTTACGCATTCCATCCCTTTGGATCAGCTTGAATCGATTCGTTGGAGTGGCGGATTGGTTCTGTTGGCAGCCCAGTCACCGGCAAGCAGCACCGTGCAACCCTATTTCCAAACGGCGTTGGATCCAGGTTTGACGAAGCAGTTCTTCGCGGCCCAGGCGACGAGCGAAGGCGACTTAGTCGTGGTTGGTGGCTCGACAATCGAGTACCGAATTGATCCTGGCTACCAAACGCTCACGGGAACGGTGCAGCGAATTGCTTCAATACGAAACGGTAGCAAACTGAAAGTGCAGATCACTTTGAATGATCGGGTGGTTTGGGAGCAAGAGTTGATCGACGCTCAACCGTGTGGATTCGAATTGCCCCTTGGGGATGCCCGGCGCTTGGCGATCAAAATCGACAATGGATCCGATGGTGATCTTGGCGATACCGTTCGCATTGTCCGTCCAAGGTTGATCAAGTAGGGAGTGCTCGATGGATTTTTGCCATGCAATTGCCCGCCAATTTTCCCGCCTGCGGGAGCGACCGCAGTCTATGTCTTGTGTAAGGGGCTTTGAATCGCATCGCTTCACCGCTGGCTATAGACCGCTAAAGAGTGCGACTTTGACCACTGCACAACGCGGTGCGACGCTGTTGGTTTTGGCTTGTTACCTGGTTGCCCCTTCAACCTTTGCGGATGACCCGCTGAAGTTGGATCCAATCGTCGCGGCGGAGGAACAGGCGCGAGTCGAAGCAATCGCTCGCGCGATGCCATCTGCCGTCAGTATCTACGTGCCTGGCGGTGGCGGTGGTGGCAGTGGTGTAGTGATCTCACCAGACGGATACGCACTCACCAATTTTCACGTGACGAGTCCAGCCGGATCCTACATGCGATGCAGCATGAGTGACGGAAACGTCTACGACGCGGTCCTGGTTGGAATTGATCCGGTTGGCGATCTGGCCATGATTCGATTATTGGGACGCGATGATTTTCCGGCGGCGGAATTCGGCAACAGCCTCGCCGCACAAGTCGGTGATTGGTGCATGGTGATCGGCAATCCGTTCCTGTTGGCGAGCAATCTTCAGCCAACCGTGACCTACGGAATCCTTAGTGGTGTCGGTCGTTATCAGTATCCGTCCGGCACGCTGTTGGAGTACGGAGACTGTCTGCAAACCGATGCTTCGATCAATCCTGGTAACTCCGGTGGACCGATTTATGACGCCCAAGGACGATTGCTCGGCATCGTCGGGCGCGCATCGTTTGAAAAGCGCGGTCGAGTCAACGTTGGTGTCGGCTACGCAATTTCGATCCAGCAAGCGAAGAATTTTTTGGGGTACTTGAGCAGTGGCCGGGTGGTTGACCATGCCACTTTAGGCGCAACGGTGACCACGGACCCGGAAGGTGGTGTCGTCGTTTCAAACATCTTGGAATCGAGTGATGCCTATCGCCGCGGACTGCGGTATGCGTCGGAGATTCTGGAAATTGATGGTCGGGTGGTCCAAACCGCCAACGACGTTCAGAACATTCTGGCCACATTTCCCAATAGTTGGCGGGTCAGACTGACGTATCGTGACCAGGGTGAAACCAGGCAAACGTTGGTTCGTCTGAGTAGCGTCCATCGTGAAGATGAACTGCTGCAGAAAATGGCCGGTGCATTGCCGCCACCGCCACCACGCCCGCAGAAAAAGGAACCGCGGCCGAAAGAGTCCGACGGCGAGCAGGAGCAGGATGCTGAACACGGCGAGAAAGATCGCCTAGAAAAAACGAAGATCCCCAACGATGTTTCGCAGCAGCTGGTTGAACGACAAGGATACGGCAACTACTACTTCAACCTTATTCAACAGGATCGTTTCATCAATGCACTTCGCGAACAGTTTCCAGGGGGAGAGGCTGGTCAGAAGATCGCTTGGGTTATCGAAGCAGAAACCGATGATAACCAACCGGTGCTGTTACGGGTGACCTCAGGCAAGATGGCCGCCTTGGTCGGCGACAGACCGATCGAGGTGGAAACCAAGGCCGATCTATACGACGCTGTCACTGCCAGATCGGTCGCCGGTATCCTACCGGCACTCGACGCTTGGCGCAGAATGATCGCCCAGGGTCCCAAGAAATTTGGCGAATGCTTCTACCTGGGCAGTATGCCATTGGGTGGCCAGCGACCGCTGCGCGACTGTATGGTTGGAATCGATGGCGAATTGGAAGTGCGCTGGTTATGCCATCCCGAGAGCCAACTAGTCGAAGCGATTGAAGTCTTCGCCGATCGCGACACCGACCCGGCCGAGTTGTGGTTGATACGCGAGAATGCCGATGAATCACAGCCGTCAATCTTGGAATTGCGGTACGGCATCGAAGCGGTACTGCGATTGCGGGTCAAGTCATGGAAGCAAATCCCGGAAGCTGAATTGAATCAGGCAGAGCGGGAGGAAACATGAACGGCCGATCAAACCGTCGCGACGCTCGACAGCGTGTGGAAAGAGGATTTGGCTACGTCCCGAGTGTCGTCGCCTCGCTCAGGCCATCGAAGTATCACGCTCTGGCGATGGTAGCTGCTCTACTGTTCCTGATTGCACCATCGACCGGCTACGCCGAGCAACCACTTGGTGATTGGGCACGCGAAGCCCAAAGCCGTGTCGTCAAAGTCTATGGTGCGGGGGGACTGTCGGGTTTGGAAGCGTATCAGAGCGGGTTCGTCGTTTCACCGGAAGGTCATATCGCCACGGCGTGGAGCTATGTGTTGGATGTCGAACCCATCGTATTATTGGACGATGGCCGGCGATTCGAGTCAAAGATTGTCGGTTTTGAACCTTCTTTGGAATTGGCGGTGTTGAAGATCGAGACCTCCGAGCTCCCATTTTTTCCAGTCAATGAACAGACATCTGCCCAATGGGGCGACCCGATCATTGCCGTTAGCAATCTGTTTAACATTGCCACCGGAAACGAACCGGCAAGCGTCATGCAGGGATCCGTCGCGGCGATCAGTGACCTGCGAGCACGGCGAGGTACATTCAAAACGCCCTACAAAGGCGAAGTACTGATCTTGGACTTGGTAGCAAATAATCCTGGAGCTGCCGGAGGAGCGGTAGTCAACGTTCAGGGCCAGCTAGTTGGCATGTTGGGTAAAGAACTTCGCGATTCAACGACCGGCGCATGGTTGAACTATGCCGTACCGACCAGTTCGCTAAGGAAAGCGATTGGCGACATCATCGCAGGAAGGAAATCGAGTGCGCCCCAGGAAACCAATCCACAGCTGCCCCGTGACAAGTCGCACAACGTGAATTCACTCGGCCTGGTCATGGTGCCGGATGTATTAGAAACGACCCCTGCTTTTGTGGATCATGTGCTGCCTGAGAGTACTGCTGCCGATGCCAAGCTTCAGCCCGATGACTTGATTCTGCTTGTCAATGGAGTCCGTGTCGAAAGTCAGCGATCGTTTCGATCGATTTTGCGTACCATCGATCGAAGAGACAAAGTCGAATTGACCGTTCAAAGAGACGCCGAGATATTACCCGTGGTGCTGCGCCCGTGAACCAATTTAGTTTTTCTGTTCTTGTCTTCCTTAGTTTCACGTTCAGCGTGAGCCAAGTCGGCGCCGACGACCGGGACTACCGCATTGCTTTGGCCGAAGCCGTCCGTGCATCCGCCGGTCGCGTGCTGCCTTCCGTTGTGACGGTAGAAATCATTGGAACGGGTGGACCAGTCAATGGTGAAGTCGAACAGGATGCGCCGACTTCCGGAGTGATCGTCGACGAGACCGGCCACATCCTGGCCTCAAGTATCGTGGTCCGACGCCCATCGGCCAGCGTCCTGGTGGTCTTAGCTGATGGCTCACGCCATACGGCAAAGGTGGTCTCACGAGATCACCATCGCGACTTGGTATTGTTGAAAATCGAAACGGATCAGGAACTTGAGCCAATCGAACTGATCGGCAATCCGGACCTGCCGATTGGTGCGACCACGGTTGCCGTAGGTCGCTACGGAACGGATGCCGCGCCGATCATTAGTCGCGGAGTGTTGAGTGCACGGGAACGATTGAACGGAATTGCGATCCAGACCGACGCGCGCGTCTCGCCAGCCTTTTATGGTGGGCCTTTGGTTGATTTGTACGGGAACGTTTTAGGGATTTTGATTCCCGCCGTTGCCGAAGGTGGCGCACCGGATGCTACAAGTTGGTACGACTCGGGGATTGCGTTTGCGATTCCAACCGATGTGATTGCGAAAAAGCTCGCGCGGCTAAAAGCGGGCGAAGATATCAAGAAAGGCTTGATTGGAATCGTCGCAAAGTCGCGCGACCCGATCGAGAGTGGTACTGAAATCGCCGCGGTTCGAACCCGCTCTCCTGCCGAATCGGCTGGCATCAAAGCTGGCGACGAGGTCCTTTCGGTGGCGGGGCAACCGGTGCGGCGACACCAGGAAATTCGTCAGGTCTTGGGAAGCTTCGACGCCGGCGAAACCATTGCGTTGACGCTGCGTCGCGGCGACGAGCAGATCGACGTCAAAACCAAACTTGCCGATGCTATTCCGCCGCTAGAACCGCAACGATTAGGAGTCATCGTTTCCGAGCAGACCGATTCCGAGCAGACCGATCAGCAGCAGACGCCCGGCGATGAAGACGATCAACAAACCAATCAACAATCAGGGGATGAAGCCAAGTCACGAGTCGTGGTTGATGCTGTGCTTCCCGAGTCAGGGGCCACTCAGGACTTGAAGGTCGGGGACGTGATCGAAAAAATCGGTGAGGCAGAGATTTATGAAGTCGCATCTCTGCGGCAACAATTGATTACCGCCGAAGCCGACCAGCCTGTGAAGATCACGGTCCGACGTGATGATACCCCGACCACCTTGGATGTCACACCGCGCAGCGTCGCCGGCCCGATCAGCGCAAAGCTGCCCGATGCCTGGGAATCGACCGACCAACCCGACTGGAAATCGAAAGAACTCAAGTTGCCGGATTCCGCGAATGCGGGTGCCTTCGTTGCTCCGGACGTCGATTCCGAGATCGCGAGACTTGGTTTATTGGTATTGTTGATTGGTCCCGGTGAAGCTTCGCCAACAGAAGTCTTGAAAGATTGGTCTGACGTGGCGCAAAGAGCAGGCGTGGTTGTCTGCGCTATTGCACCAGAGAAGGCTGAACGGTGGCAGCCGAAAGAACTGGATGTGGTCGCGAATTTCGCGGCGGCGGTCATGAAAAAGGCCTCGATCGATCCTGCTGCCGTCGCGGTGGCAACATCAGGAGCCGTTGATGGTGGTAAGGCATCCGCTGCCGATTCGATGGCATTGGCGGTTGCTATTTCGCAAAGCAGTACATTCTTTGGGGTTGCGGTGTCGTCGGAAACTCGACCTCCCGCGATTCGACTGCGCGAAAACGAGCCTGGCACATCGCTGCAGTTATTGTTGCCGGTCGAGTTCGAAGATGATTTACCGACCTGGAGTGCTGGGATCAAGCGCGCCGGTTACCCGATCGTTCTGGGCGGCATACTGAATAAGCAGACACTTTTAAACTGGGTGCGACTGCTACAGGCGATTTAGTGAGGGCTGTGGAAACAGCCTTCGGTCTGTTGATAGCCAATTTGGCTGGCACCTGGGTGAGTTCACGCTGAACATCAGGCATTCGGCGCCCGGATCGCTTTACACGATTGTGACTCTTGCAGTGCTAACGGCGATCAACCAGCTATCGTCGGCGACCATTTTTGGTACGTTGTGCCTCCCGTTTTTCGTTTGAAGTCTTTGCTCTTCCGTTTCTTCGCGACGACAAGGTTGGCTGAGTTCATGTTGGTTGTCGGCCAAATAGTACTAGGTTTCGCGCTGTTGGTCGGTGGTGGCGAGTTGCTGGTCCGCGGCGCGGCCGCACTCGCTTCGGCGTTCAGGATATCTCCTCTGGTGATCGGATTGACTGTCGTCGCCTTCGGTACCAGCGCCGGAGCTTGGTGTCAGTTTGCAGGCTGCTGCTGCTGGCAATGCTGATGTAGCTGTCGGCAACGTCGTCGGCAGCAACATTACGAACATCCTGTTGGTCCTCGGTGCTTCGGCTCTGGTTACACCTTTGATCGTTTCCAGCCAGCTGATTCGCATCGATGTTCCGTTGATGATCTGTGCCTCGTTGTGTTTGTGGGGCGTCGCCAGCGACGGTTCGGTTGGTCGGTGGGAGGGCGCAACGATGTTCGGCTTGCTGATCGTCTACATCGTCTTTTGTATTCGCAAGAGTCGCAGCGAGAATGCGGATGTCATCAGTGAATTCGATCGGGAATACACGACGGAGGTAAATGGTCTTCGTGGGATCATTCAGCAACTAGCGTTCGTTTTGTCGGGACTCGTGCTGCTGGGAATTGGTTCCAATCTGTTGGTCGAGGGCGCGGTTCGGATTTCGACTTGGCTGGGCGTTAGCGAATTGGTCATTGGGTTGACGGTGATCGCGATTGGAACGTCACTGCCAGAGGGAGTGACATCGATTGTGGCCAGTCTCCGAGGTCAGCGAGACATCGCTGTGGGCAATGTCGTTGGTAGCAACCTGTTCAACATTTTGTGCGTACTCGGATTGACGGCGGTGGTTTCGCCAAAGCCGGTATCGATTTCCCAGGACGCTCTCGACTTTGACATTCCGGTCATGGTCGCGGTCACGATTATCTGTTTGCCGATTTTTCTAACTGGCAGTGTTGTTCGTCGCTGGGAAGGTGGTCTGTTTGTCGTGTACTACGTCGCCTACACCACCTTCATTTGCTTGGCCGCCAGCGGTCTGGTCGATCGAGACCCTGGCAGCCCAATCATGTACGGCGTGGTACCGCTGACATTGTTTGCGTTCGCGATCTCTTTCTATCAGGGCGTCCGACCGAAAGAGTCAGTGTCGTCGGACGACACGGCGAACTAGATCGGCCGACGAACCAGCTCGAATTCATCGTTGCTTGCGCACCCAGGCGACGAACTTGGCCATTTCCACATGGCCTAGCAATGCGTCGGTCGAATGATAATGTCGTCCCAAATCCTTTTCGTTCGGAATCAGTTTGTGAATCGATGAATGGCATTGCCGACAAACCGAGATCGTCTGCTGCATACGCTCCCGGCTAAACCGCTTTTTGAACCACCGATTGCTATGACATGTACGCGGAATCAAATGGTGTTCGGTCGTGCCGTGGCGCGGAAGACGCCCGCACAATCGGCATCTTGAGGGTGGTTTGGTTTGTGAGCTAGCTTCCATTGTGCTTGAACCCGATTCCCAATGTCGCTCAATTCTGCAACAGGTTCAGTGCGGCAGCAGTCATCGTTTGAATGCCGATTCTTAACGATGGTTCAACGTCAGGATAGTACAAAGCGCTGTGCAGAGACGGTGGGGGAACGTCCAATGCTTCGTATCGATCCAATCTTTCTTGTGAAACGGTGCCGAGCCGGTACATAACGATGGGAACTCCGGCGCGACCGTATTGACTGAAGTCCTCGCCACCCATCGATGGTTCATCACCAGCAACGTTTTGTTGACCGATCGTTTCGATAAAGACTTTTCGCAGCCGCGCGGTAAGCTGATCGTCATTCCTAAGCGAAGGAGTCCCCTCACTGATGCTAAGTTCCGGTTCCGGTGCACCGTAGCCTTGCGCAATGGCTTTGGCCTTGCGATCAATGGCCGATAAAATCTGGTTGCGAACTTGGTCGCTGTAACTGCGGATGGTCAATTGCAGATGGCAGTCGTTGCCGATGATGTTGTGTTTGGTGCCACCGTGAATCGAACCAACGGTAACGACGGCGGGCTCGGTTGGTTTGATTTCTCTGCTGACGATGGTTTGCAGCGAGACGATCAATTCCGCTGCCTGGATCACGGGATCGATGGTGGTGTGAGGCGCCGAACCATGTCCGCCCCGGCCTTTGACGGTGATGTCCACGCTATCCACGTTGGCCAAGGCGTAGCCGGCTAGCAAGGCCACAGTACCTGCCGGTTTGTCGTCGCTGCAGTGCAACGCAACCGCGAAATCAGGTTTCGGAAATCGCGTAAACAGTCCGTCGCCCAGCATCGCGCGTGCGCCAGCACCCCGTTCTTCCGCTGGTTGGCCGATCAACATCAATGTTCCTGACCAGAGGTCTTTATGTTGGGATAGATACCGCGCCGTACCGACCAAGTTGGTCATGTGAATGTCGTGCCCGCAGGCGTGCATTACTCCAGTCGTGCCGCCACCGGCAAGATCGACGCGTCTGTCCGATGCATAGGGCAGCTGGGTCTGTTCGGTGACCGGCAATGCATCCAAATCGGTCCGCAGCATGACGATTGGACCATCACCGTTTTTCAATACGCCAACGATCCCGTGGCCGCCAACTTTAGTCGTCACTTCATAGCCGTCGGCTCGCCATAGCTCAGCGATTTTTGCCGCCGTCTGTACTTCCTGAAACGACAGCTCTGGGTTTTGGTGAAGCCAATGGTAAGTCTCCAGCAGCTTGGGGTATTCCTGTTCAATCCATTCAACGGGTGCACCAGGCTTGTCGGCTTGTGCGGTTGCGATTCCAATCAACACAACGAGAAAAATAAGATGGAAGCGAATCACGGCGAAAGCCTGTCGTTGTCTAGGAAAGATTTGTTGTCGATTGAGATATCATCCAGAGTGAGACCCATTGTATGACAAAACGCGTGTTGATTCTGTGTACGGGAAATTCTTGCCGTTCGCAAATGGCGGAATACTTGTGGAATCAGATCGGCGGTGGTGCCTGGCAGGCTGAATCAGCAGGTTCTAACCCGGCTGGCTACGTCCATCCGTTGGCGGTTACAGCGATGAATGAACTTGGCCACGATCTGACCGGTGCCAGCAGCAAGCATGTCGATCAATTCATCGATCAACCGATCGATTTGGCCGTAACGGTCTGTGATTCCGCAAAAGAATCTTGCCCAGTGCTGCCCCGGGTGACGGAGACGTTGCACTGGCCGTTCGAAGATCCAGCCGATGCGACCGGGTCGGAGGCTGAAAAGTTGCAGGTCTTTCGCCACGTTCGCGATCAAATTCGCGAGCGAATTCAGCGTTATTTGGTGACTGCTCAATAGTCTATTATTGGCGTCCCAAGTCCTCGAAAATGGAGTGCGCCGCGTCGGCTTCTCTTGCGGCGCGTTCTTTCGAATCTTCGATCCAGTGGTGACTTAGGAACGAACCGAAGGACTGGCGAGAAAGTTGAATCGGTGTTGAGTTTTCGAAGGCCTGCGTTTCTTCAAAGCCACGGACGACTCGCACCGCATTGTCTTGTCCGATCCACTGGACCATGTCGCCAGTCGAGTGCCAGCGACTATCGGCGTGGTCGGAGTAAATTCGGGCGATATCGTTTCCCCCCGCAACTGCGTTGCCGCTGGTGGAATCAAAACCCCGAGCGCTGACTTGGTATCCGATTCCGGCAATGATCGATCGTCCGGGCGAGATGCTCATCGTGTCATCGCCAGCCGAATCATATAGTTCCGCCGAATCGAATCCACCGGCAGTTGCATAAGCGTAAACGCGTTCAAATCCATACGCTAGCTGGAACGTTTCATCGTTGCTGAGGCTGGTGAATTGCGGACGCACTTGCAACGAATCGTCATCCGAGCTGTCGTGCAAGAACGCTGTATCAGTTCCGCCTGCGACTCCGTGTACGTAAATCCGTGGAACTTGCACGACATCAAACTGAAAACCGATTCCGTCCAGTGTTGCCCGTCCAGGATGCGACGTCAGCGTGTCGGATGTTGGCGAATCGTACATGGTCGCGCGATCATGACCACCACCGCCGTCGAATGTTACGCTTTCAAAGCCGATTAAGTCGATTTCGAAAAGGTTGGTCGACAGGGTGCTGCTGCCGAGCGCGGGCGGGCGGACCACCAAGTTTTCCGCGTTCTCAGATCCGATGATGAAAAGTGAATCGTCTCCATCGCTGACATCGATTCGTAACGGCGAACCGTCTTCAGCAGGTTGCAGCGAAATGGTTTCGCCGCCGATGCGGACTTTGATTCCATCACGCAGATCCAGTTCGACGCGTTCGCTGCCGGTGCTGCCTTCGATTGTTTGCGCGGAATCGGCTTCGCCCACTGCGGCCAGCAAGTCGATCGCGTGGTAAGTGTCTCCGGTAAGTGCGTCTTGCTGCGAGTGCGAAGCAGCGTGCAGTTGTTCCAGTATCGCGTCGGCAGATGGTTCGATTCCTTGTTGAACCAAGGCTTGTCGTATCAGCATCGCTGTGGCGGCGACCTGAGGCGTTGCCATGCTGGTTCCGCTTAGCCGCGCGAAATCGTCAACACTGCCGTCCCAGCCGAATACGTGGTCGGGGATCGCACTGTTGATCGCTTCACCGTGCGTCGCCAAAACGTCTGGTTCGCGTTGTGCAAATTCACTCAGTTGGCCTTCAGGATTTACCGAAGAGACGGAGACTACGGAGGGACTCGAGGCGGGATACAAGATTTCGTCAGTGTATTCCGGTCCACTGCCATACAAATTGCCGGCGGCTGCGAAGACCAAAATGTCACTGTTGCGAAGCTGCAGTAGTTCGTCTTCCAGCATCGACATCGCATGGACGCGATTTGCATCGGTCAGCGCAGCGCCCACCGACAAGTTGACCGTGGTGATCGGCGATTCAAACGTGTTTTGATTCTCGATCACCCACTGTAAAGATGACTCGATCCATTCCAGCTGTCCGGCGCCTTGGTCGTCAAAAACGCGCAACGAGACAATGTCCACACCGGGTGCGACTCCGGCGAATCCATCCATGTTTCCCGCCAACAGTCCGGCGACATGGGTGCCGTGGTAACCGGCTGGTCCATCGTCATAGGGGTTGGAATCATTCTCGGCAAAGTCCCAACCGCCAACGACGCGGTAGCCAGGTCCAAACCCTCCTCCCAATGCGACGTGATCCCAGGCGACACCGGTGTCGATCACTGCGACGGTTTGACCACTGCCGTCAAGTCCCAGGGTGTCTCGCAGTTCCGCAGCCTGTTCAATCAAGTTGGGACTGGACGACTGGAAGTCATCCTGTGCCGAGTCGAAATTCAGCAAATCCAACAGCAAGTCGCCGGCTAGACTGGCCGATAACGCCAACCGCAGCTCACATTGTTCGATAGACCTTGGATGGGCCTCGATCGGGGGCAGCGCCTTCAACGGCTTTCGGGGAGCTTGATTTTGCTCGCGGCCCATGCCGGAGACCTTCTGTTGGTGTACTGAAAAAGTGCACATTTGCTACTGAAACCCTAGACGCAGAGTCGGCCAGGGGCCGCACAACCTGACCGGAGGGGAAAGGGGTCGATTTCCTGGGCCAATGCCGCCGAAAAAATAAGACGAGACGTCATATCCGTACCATCTATGAACGCGAGGCTCGTCACCGATGCCGTTGTTGAAACTCTGGAATTCGATTCGAGGGCGATCTGCATCGACCGAGCCGTCAAATGAACCGGCGTCAGCGGCAACGCGATCGCCAGTGGCGGCCGAACCCCGGCAATCTAGGAGTCGGGCCACTAAAGGATCACGGCTCGGTCTGTTCGGTGGCAGTGGTCCCCACGCCCCATTGCGCAAGCTGGTCAAACCGCTGCAGGCTAAAACGGTGCTGGAAATTTCTGTCGGCGACGGCAGCCGAGCCATCGCAGTCATGCAGACCTTGGCGAATCAGCCAGCAGTTCAGCCACCATTGCGGTACGTCGCCATCGACCAATTCGAAATGGTGGGTGGTGAAACGAGTTTGAAAGCATTTCATCAGGCACTGCGGAACGAGGGTATTCGCCCTCAAGTTTTCCCCGAATCGATCAACCGAGGACTCATTCGAGTTGCCAATACCATTGGCACAGTTGACTTGGTCGTCGTGGCGGCGAAACCCATGGAGTGGCAAACGCCAGAGACGCTGTCCCTTCTGACTCGCGTATTGCATGAACAAACCGTCGTTCTGTACCAGGATGAGGAAGCATGGGAACGCTATGCAGCGATCGCCACCAATACGATTCGCCGGGCAGCCTAAGATTGTTAACAGCCAGCCTCGAGGTTTCGCGGTGCGCTCTATCTTGACGACTCATAGCTGACTATCCTTACGGCGATCTAGATCGTCCTCATTCGCCTCCGATTCGGCACTCGTTGTCGCGTTTCGTGGGCCTGCAGAATCGGTTCGCTAGCGGGAGACCTGAGCGTCATGTGTGGGATTGTTGGATATGTTGGTGGCGACCTCGCCTGCCCGTTTCTGATCGATGGATTGCGGCGGCTTGAATACCGTGGCTATGACAGTTCAGGTGTGGCTCTTCATGCCGGACGTTCGATTCGATGTCACTCGCTCGGTAGGGCGGATCGATTCGCTTGTCAGTTCGTTAGGCGATGATCCAACCCAGAGTAGACTTGGGATTGGACACACACGTTGGGCCACACATGGTCCGGCAACGGAACCGAACGCCCACCCACATCTGGGTGGCGATGGCGAAATTGTCTTGGTTCACAACGGTGTGATCGAAAATTTTCAGGTTCTAAAGAACGAACTGATCAAGAAGGGCTACGACTTCAAATCGGATACCGATAGCGAAGTCATCGCCCATTTGATTGCCGAATCGCTGAAACATACTAGCGACGATTCAACGCAACCGAACGCTAAGTACGTCAAATCCGTTCAGTCCGCCGTGGCTCGCTTGCGTGGAACCTATGGCTTAGCCGTAGCGTTCCGTGACCGGCCAGACCTGATCGTTGCCGCACGATTTGGTAGTCCACTGGTCATTGGTGTCGGCAAAGGTGAGTACTTTGTCGCCAGCGACGCTTCGCCACTAGCCGGACGAACCGATCGAATCGTCTACATGGCCGACCATCAGATCGCGGCGTTAACTCCGGATGGATTCTCCGTGGTTCATCGTGATCAGGGGCAGATTCGCGTCAATATTCAAACGCTGGAACAGGAAGAGGGTGACGTTAGCTTGGGTGGTTACGACCACTACATGCTGAAAGAGATTTACGAGCAGCCCGAGTCGATTCGCAATGCCATGCGAGGTCGCTTGGACGACGAAGATGCAACCGCCGTCTTTGGCGGATTGAACCTGACCCCACAGCAACTGCGGAGCGTCGAACAGATCATCTTGACCGGTTGCGGAACCAGTTGGCATTCGGCACTGGTCGGTGAGTATCTGATTGAGGAATTTGCCCGCATCCCAGTTTGTGTGGAGTACGCCAGCGAATTGCGGTATCGCAATCCGCCGATTCCAAACAACACACTTGTGTTCGGTATCACGCAAAGTGGTGAAACCGCCGATACGTTGGCTGCCCTGCGCGAGACGAAACGCAAGGGTCATCGCACGCTGGCGATTTGTAACGTCGTTGCCAGTTCGATTGCTCAGGCGGCCGATGGAGGCGTCTATTTGCATGCCGGTCCGGAAATCGGCGTCGCTAGTACCAAAGCGTACACCTCGCAGTGTTGTGTGCTGGCGATGTTGGCTTTGTACTTCGGTCGGCTTCGGCACGTCAGTTTCGAAGGCGGCAAGCGAATCATCGAAGAAATGCGGAGGCTACCGTCGGCTGTCGAAGAAGCGCTGACCTGTAATGACCAGGTCCAAGAGGTCGCCCGCAAGTATCAGGACGCGACCAACGTGTTGTATCTGGGGCGACAGTACAATTTCCCGACCGCGCTTGAAGGCGCTTTGAAGCTGAAGGAAATCAGTTACATCCATGCCGAAGGGTATCCGGCCGCCGAGATGAAACATGGGCCGATCGCTTTGGTCGACAAAGTGACACCTAGCGTCTTTATCATCCCGAGAGGGACGACGTACGACAAAGTGATGGCAAATATGGAGGAAGTGAAGGCGCGGGGCGGCCCCATCATTGCAGTGGCGGGCCATGACGATCCCCAAGTCGATGCAATCGCTGACGATGTCATTCGGATCCCTCAAGTCCCCGAATTCCTACAACCGATCGTTTCGGTAGTCCCTTTGCAGCTGCTTTCCTATCACATCGCCCTGCTTCGTGGCTGTGATGTCGATAAACCAAGGAACTTAGCCAAAAGTGTTACCGTCGAATGAACAGATGCTTGAATCGGCCCACTCGGTGAACCAAACTGAGCGGTCCAAAACAAGACTAACTTCATGATCCGACGGAGAACACAATGAGCGATAAAGGCCTAAGTTACAGAGCCCGGAAAGCCCTGACGGTCCATATTGGCGAAGAGGCTGGAAGCGAAATCAGCGACCTGATTTCAAGTCTGTGTGCTGAAATCGAGGAACTCCGTCGGACCAAGGTCAGCGTGACGGAAATCGCTCCAACCGGCCGATCAAATCAAGATTTGTTCCGAGAGTCAGCTTGGTGATCCGTCACTGGAAACCATAGAGCAGGTGCAGTTCGGGACGTCTAACTCGGTTTCGGAGTCAACGACGAATGTGAACCGGCTGAATCTATGATTTCGGCGCACGAGCCTTCATCCACCTACCTGTTCTGTACCAAACTTAATGAGTACTCATCTTGTCACCGGTACCGCTGGTTTTATCGGGTACCATCTTGCCGAGCGATTGTTGAAGCGCGGTGTCGATGTTGTTGGCTTTGATAACGTCAACGACTATTACAGCGTGCAGCTAAAGCGCGATCGCTTGGCCCGGCTTCACGAATACGACGGGTTTCGATTTGTTGAAGCCGACTTGGCAGACCAGTCGCAGGTCGAAGCAGTCTTCAAGCAGTACGACTTTGAACGAGTCGTAAACTTGGCAGCGCAGGCCGGCGTTCGTTATTCGTTGACCAATCCACGTGCTTACATTGAGTCCAACATCGTTGGCTTCATGAACATATTGGAGGCCTGTCGTCACGCCAAAACACCTCACCTGACGTATGCCAGTAGCAGTAGTGTTTATGGTGGCTGTACGACGATGCCGTTTTCCACCTCGGATCGAGTCGATCATCCCTACAGCCTGTATGCGGCGACGAAAAAGAGCAACGAGTTGATGGCGCATACCTACAGCCATCTGTACAATTTGCCCACAACCGGTTTGCGATTCTTCACGGTTTACGGTCCTTGGGGACGTCCCGATATGGCCCTGTTTTTGTTTACCGAAGCAATCTTGGCAGGTCGTCCAATCGATGTTTTTAATCAAGGTAAGATGCGGCGCGACTTTACCTACATCGACGATATCGTCGAGGGAGTTGACCGGACGTCCGAGAAAATCGCTGCTCCCGATCCCGACTGGGATAGCAATGCCCCAAACCCATCCACCAGTACGGCTCCGTACCGGGTCTTCAATATCGGCAACAATCAGCCCGTCGAGCTTTCGCACTTCATCGAAGTGATTGAAAAGGCGACCGGACAGACGGCACAAAAAAACTTGATGCCGATGCAGCCTGGGGATGTCCCAGCAACCTTTGCTGACATCGATGATTTGGAGGGGGCCGTCGGATTTCGCCCCTCGACCTCCATCGAGCAGGGCGTGGATCGATTCGTGAAGTGGTATCGCGAGTACTATCAGGCCTAGTGACGGACACTTTGGCACGCTCAGCCGTTGACAGTTCGGCTTCGAAAGTTGACAGTGAGTCAGCATCTGACCGTTGACCGGCTGTTAAGATCTCAGTCACCTCTCCCCCTGCACTGCGGTAGAGGCCGGAAGCGATAGCGACCGGAAGGAGGCTGCTCGGTCGCTTGTTAGGTCGATGCCGCAAACTAGTTACTTTCACCAAACCGTTTTCACATCATGCCCGAGCCATCAAACCCCACTTCTGAAGTCTCCGCGCCTCGAAACATGTTCGAGAAAATTTGGGACGAGCATTTAGTGGATGCTCCCGAGTCTGGTCCTTCGATTCTGTATATCGACTTGCATCTGGTTCACGAAGTAACCAGTCCACAAGCGTTTGAGGGGTTGCGGTTGGCGGGACGCCTGTCCGTCGGCCTGAACGGACGATCGCAACGCCAGACCATAACGTACCGACTACCGATCGCAGTCTGCCCATTGCCGATCCAATCAGTCGCAAACAGATTGAAACTTTGCGAACCAACTGCGCGGAATTTGGGGTGACGCTATTTGACATCGGCGATGTTCGACAGGGCATTGTCCATGTGATTGGTCCCGAGAACGGATATACCCAACCCGGCATGACGATCGTTTGTGGTGACAGCCATACTGCGACGCATGGTGCGTTCGGCGCGTTGGCGTTCGGAATCGGAACCAGCGAAGTCGAACATGTATTGGCCACACAGACGCTCCGTCAGTTCAAACCGCAAACGTTCGAGCTTCGCGTTGATGGTGAATTGTCGCGTGGTGTGACGGCCAAAGATATGATTCTGTACCTGATCGGCCAGATCGGAACGGCCGGCGGAACGGGGTATGTCTTGGAATACACTGGTGACTGTATTCGCGCATTGACCATGGAAGAGCGAATGACGGTCTGCAATATGTCGATCGAAGCCGGAGCGCGGGCTGGCATGATCGCGCCCGATCAGGTCACGTTTGATTATTTGCGAGGACTGCCCGAAGTCCCTGCCGACTTTGATGCCGCCGTCAAACGATGGCAACAATTACCTTCCGACCCGGGATCGAGTTACGATCGCTCGAATCTCTATCGAGGTGAAGATATCGAACCACAAGTCACCTGGGGAACCAATCCGGGTCAGGTCCTTAGTATCAGCGCAGCGGTCCCGGATCCAGCAGAATTCGAGTGACGCGACCGAACGCAAATCGACATCCGATGCGCTCGAGTACATGGGACTGGCTCCCAAAACACCGATTCATGATATCTCGATCGAGCGGGTCTTTATCGGTTCCTGCACAAACGCGCGGATCGAGGACTTGCGAGCCGCTGCCGCAGTCGTCAAAGGACACCGGGTTTCATCGTCGGTCGATGCGATGGTTGTTCCGGGTAGTGGTCAAGTCAAAAAGCAAGCCGAACAGGAAGGGCTTGATCAGGTCTTTAAGGAAGCCGGATTTGATTGGCGCGAGGCTGGTTGCAGCATGTGCTTGGCTATGAATCCAGACAAGTTGGCACCCGGTGAACGGTGTGCCAGCACCAGCAACCGCAACTTTGAAGGCCGCCAAGGCAAAGGAGGACGCACGCACCTGGTCAGCCCAGCGATGGCAGCCGCGGCCGCAGTTGAAGGCCACTTTGTCGACATCCGCGACTGGGCCTATAAGCGTTCATAGTTCGCGTTCATCAGCAAGCACTAAGAGTTTACCGGCACAACTGAGCAGATCGCGGCCATCGCGATCAATTCGATGGGCGGCTTTTCCTTCGTGCTTGCTGGAGCCAAGGCATTTTTGGAGTATGGAAGCGAACGGAACCTGATCCGCGACCTGGAAGCCCACACGACCTGACGCCTAAATTAGCCTCGAATCGCCGCGGCTCAGTAGCGGTGGTGATGCCCGCCTCCCCTACCCTACTTGTGGCTTCAAAGTTTAGATTAGAACGAGCCCTTCAGGGTTCTTACTCGGCGACGATCGAGCTAATCGTGGTTGTCTTCCGAGTTCTGCCTGACCGACTGGGATGCAGACCCTGCTGTCAGGCAGGTTGATGTCTCTGTTGAAGATCCGTCACTGCAATCGCAAATTCTCTAAGATTTCAAACGCCTACCATGCAAAGTTTTACTGTTCATACCGGTGTGGTTGCCACGATGGACCGCGCCAATGTTGATACCGATCAGATCATTCCCAAGCAATTCTTGAAGCGAATCGAGCGCAGCGGTTTCGGGCAATTCTTGTTTTATGACTGGCGGTTTCTGAACGATGGAACGACGCCCAACGGGGATTTTGAACTCAATCAGCCTGCGGTCAAAGGCGCGTCGATTTTGGTCACCCGTAAAAACTTTGGCAGCGGCAGCAGTCGCGAACACGCGGTTTGGGCGTTGGATGACTATGGCATTCGAACCGTCATCGCGCCATCATTTGCCGATATTTTTTTCAACAACTGCTTTAAGAACGGCGTGTTGCCGATCGTGTTGCCAGAAGCTGACATCGATCAATTGTTTTTGCGGGCGGGCGACCATGCACCGTACGAGTTGACGGTCGATTTAGAGCAACAAACGATCAGTGATTCGAAGGGATTCGAACGCAGCTTCGAGCTCGATGAAAGTCGCCGGCACAATTTGCTGAACGGCTTAGACGACATCGCCCAGACCTTGCAGCACGAAGAGAAAATCAGTGCTTTCGAGGCGGCGCGACCCTGGTAACTTCGTTTTCAACGCCCTGTCCCGGCTGGGTCGGCAAACTCATGCTGCGGGTTGCAACGAGATGAGTTCGCCCCGGGACATCGGCGCTGAATGTGGTTGCTCGTGACGATTTCGCTCCGAGCATGGTCACCACTAACGATTCACTGGTCCGCCGGGTTGAGCGGCTAGCTGCATGTGTCCGAACAGAGTCTGTTCACGACGAATCAGATAGAATTTTGCCCGTGGACCGCGTTGGATATCTGGGTGTTCCAGAATCCCGGCCAAATCCTTCATGGTTGTGGTTTGCCAGCCGTGAATGCCCAGCAGCACGTCCCCTTGCGAGATGCCTTGTTGGTCAGCAGCTGACCCCGGTCGTACCGCTGTGATGTACAGTCCGCCGGTGTAGTTCGTACGCATTCGTGAGTTCAACCTTCGCATCGTCGCACCGGTCACTGATTTCGCTTGGATACCGATCACATTCCATGCACGTTCGGGTAGCGACCCAGTGTTGCTGCCGCCGGCGGTTGTGGTCTTCATAGCGACATCCAGCTGGCGACCGCCGCGATCAACGGCAAATTCCAGCGGTTGGCCCGGTCGCACGGCAAGCATTGCCAAAACCAAGTCTAGGCGGTCGTCAACCTCCTGAGAACCAACGCGGACCACGCGGTCTCCTGGCTTCAGCCCACCCCGTGCGGCAGGACTGCTGGCGGAGACATCGGAAACAGTTACGCCGTCGCCATCGCGGGGTCCGCCGTTGGTTCTCAGGCCAGCGGAAAGCCGTCCGTCATTGTGTTGTTCGATCATGTCGGCAACGATTTCGATCACCTGATCGATCGGAATCGCAAAGGCGATTTGTTGTGCACCGACACGAACCGCGACGTTTACGCCGATCAAATCGCCGTCAATGTTCAACAATGGACCACCCGAGTTGCCTGGATTGATTCCGGCACTGATTTGTATCAGGTCGATGTAGTCCTGCGTTTCATTGACAGGCACGTCACGATGCAAGGCGCTGATAATCCCTTGCGTGCAGGTATGAACGTACCCGTACGCATTGCCAATTGCGATTACAGTTTCGCCAACCATCAAATCGCTGCTTGTACCGCGCGGGATGGTTGGTAGCGGATGGTCCGTGTTCACTTTGATCAACGCCAAATCGTTTCGAATCCGCGACGTGACCAAATCAGCTGATGTTGTTTCGCCGTCGTGCAGCGTCACGCGAATGTCTTCGACATCTTCAACGACGTGATAATTGGTGATTACATAGCCACGGGAGTCGATCAAGACGCCCGTCCCCATGCCGTTGACCTGCTTGAACGAATCAGGTCCCTCGGCACCCGCCATACCAGCGGCGGTAGAACGGACCGTCTTTTGGCCGTGGATATTGACAACAGCAGGTGAGGCGCGACGAATCGCCATGACCGTTGGGGTCTCTCGTGCGTCCGATACACGTACTCGCGGAGACTGCGCCTGCAATGGATTAGCAAGGACGCACAGCCCGACGATGAGACTGGTGGCTAAACAGGTCGCAGCGCGGGAAACTTGGTTGGTCGGTCGCATAAATTCCCGTGCCCGAATCGTTCGGTAGGACTGAGTCGGCAGAGATCCCTTGTCTCAATCGACGAACCGGCAACACCGGTATGGCCCTTTGCATCGGAAAAATCATTGGCCCCGCTTGATATTGCAGTGGCCTTGGCGGCAAGGTTTACCAAGCTTAACAGCGGGCTACCGGATGGTCGGTCCGGAAAAGACCGGGCGTGTTGGCACGGGGTGGAAAAGCGGCCACGGAACCTCGTCTTTCTTAGGCTTTTCGTGCACGTCAAACGCCGGATCCAGCGGGTCGCATTCCAATGGCCCGCCATCGATTGCAAGTTCGCTAAAGCTGCGACTGGGGTGCTCGCAGGCCCCATCCGAGCAGGCCGAGTTCTCTTTCCAGTCGCCAAATATACCGCCATGGTCGGCCGGATCGTGTATCCGCTCGCTAGGAATGCTCAACGCAACGCAGCCAATTTGGCTAATCGTTACCAAGATTCCTAGGCCTAGATACGAACAGAATGATGGGCGGGTGGACATTGGTGCGTGCGACATCGGTTCTCCATCACTGGAGTCCCGGTCGGCGTCCCTGTTTCGAGTATCCCCCTACAACCAAGTCATTCCAAAGTGAGACTTTGAAAAGACATTTCATAGATAATTGATCGACCATGCCTGGCAAATCCTCCAGTAAATCTTTCCCAGAGCCAATCTGTTATGCAAACCGGATCATTTATCATGTTGTCAACAGCGTTTCGCTTCTCTAGGGCAGTCACATGCCAGCAAAGGCAATGCTTCGGATTCCGTTCTCGATTGCACGTGGACTCTTCAGTTTCACGTCGCTGGTCGCATTGTTGGCAGTCTTGTCAGCGATTCCAATCGTTCAACTGATTACGTTTGGATACTTGCTAAATGTCGCTGGCTCGCTGGCAAGCGGCGCGGAGCTGCGTACCGCGTTACCGCAGCTGGCACAAGCGCGTCAGATTGGCTTGGCAGTCGTCGTGGTCATGATGGCGGCGCTGCCAACACAATTGCTTGCCCATTGGGAATCGGTGGCTAACGTGATCGATCCTGGTTCGTGGCGGGCCTCGGCGCTTCGGTCGTTGGCAATTGGCGCGTTGCTGTTGGCGCTGGTCTACCTATTATGGGCCTGGGCGCGAGGCGGTCGCTTGGTGCACTACCTTTGGCCAGAACCGATCCGATTCCTGCAGGAGGGTTGGCGGTGGCGCACTTGGCGATCGTTACCCGATCGGTTGTGGGATTTTACCGCTTCGTTAGAACTGCGCCGTTACTTTTGGTTGGGCTTTCGAGGTGCGGTCGGTACCATTGTTTGGCTGGTTCCCGCCTTCATTATCATTGCTGCATTTCGCAATGGAGAAACCGGCTTGGCCGGTCTGGTTGGGTTCATCGCGTTGGTGGCTTTGGGGGTCAGCATGATGTACGTCCCCATGCTCCAGGTCCATTTCGCCGCCGAAAACCGCCTTGGTGCATTGTTCGAAGTTAAGACCATTCGTCGGCTATTCCGCCGAGCACCCTGGGCATGGTTGCTGGCAATGATTGTCGCATTGATTCTGACTCCGATTCCCTTGTACCTGCTCAAGATCGAAGCAACGCCGCAGGAAGTGATGTGGCTACCCTGTTTGGTATTTGTCGCCTTCATCTTGCCGGCGCGAATCGCTACTGGGCTCGCCATTCGTCGCGCCCGTTGCCAAGACGATCCTTCCGGGACCTGGGCCAAGATTTCTCGTTGGTTGGTGCGACTGATGATGCCAGTCGTGGTCGGGATCTACCTGGCATTTGTGTACGTCTCCCAGTACACAAGCTGGGATGGCCTGGCGACCTGGGTGCAACAACATGCAATTCTGATCCCGGTTCCATTTTTGAGCGGCGTTTAGTTAAATCAATTGATCAATTCGCTTCGAATAGTCCGCATGGCCATGTCCCCGCGCAATCTAAACATCATTGTCCTGACCTTTCTGTTTTGCGTGTTTTGCTACGTCGCCCATCGTCGTACCGAAACCGCGCTTCACGTCGGTGATGCGCTAAACCTGATCAACAATTACTATGTCGATCCCATCGATGAAGACGAACTATTGAACGCTGCGATGAATGGGATGACATCCAGATTGGATCAGCACAGCGAATACATTCCCGTCCAGGAATTCGAAACCTTTCAGGACAACATTACTCAAGAGTTCGCCGGAATCGGAATCTTTGTCGATCAACCTCCGGAGGGTCCGCCGGTTCGTGTTGTGACTCCGCTAGTTGGATCCCCTGCTTTAAGCGCCGGCATTTTGCCAGGCGACCGATTTGTTCGCGTTGGTGAGGAAGACGTGTCGTCGATGGGACTGCAAGAGGTTAGCACGAGACTGAAGGGGCCAGTTGGGACGGTTGTCAACGTGACGGTGCAGCGCAAAGATCGACAGGTTGAAATGGATATCGAACGGGCCAAGATCGAACTGGAGTCGGTGATCGGTGCGCACCGTGATGATCAAAACCATTGGGTCTATCGCTTGTCCGACGACCCATCGATCGCCTATGTGCGTTTGACCGGTTTTGGCGAAAAGACGATCGAAGAACTGCGTGAGGTGTTAGTCGATCTAGACAATGATTTCATGCGCGATGGTCTTTGATCTACGCGGAAATGGGGGTGGTCTGTTGGAAACTGCTATCGAAGTCAGCGATATGTTTTTGGACGCAGGAGAAATCGTCCTGACCCGCACACGGGGCGGAGCCTTGGAGGATCGGTACACCGCCAAGCCGGGGACACTGGTGTCGATTGAGAAACCGCTAGTGATTTTGATCGATGGTAAATCAGCCAGCGCCAGCGAGATCGTCGCAGCCTGTTTGCAGGACAATGGACGCGCCTCGATTGTTGGGGAACGAAGCTACGGCAAAGGGACGGTACAGAACGTATTGCCGCTGCAGTATGGTCGCAGTGCACTCCGGTTAACCGTGGCTCGGTTCTACCGCCCCAGTGGCGAAAATTTGCATCGAGCGAAGGACGCAACCGACGACCAACCGTGGGGTGTCCGGCCAAACGAGGGCCTGGAAGTTTCTTTGGACGCCGAAACACGCAAACGGCTTGACCAGCTATGGGCGCGAGCATCCTATCCGTCGTTGGCGGACGTGCCTGAAGCGGATGTGCTTGAAGCGGACGTGCCTGTAAACGTATCCGAACCTGCAGCGACCAGTGAAGATGCCAAAACAACGGCAGATTCGAACAAACCGGAAGCGGAATCCGCCGACGGATCGTTGGCCGATCCACAGTTGCAACGGGCCGTAGAACACCTGCGTATGCTGATTTCGGCGAAATCTAGTCTGCCCGCCGCTGCTTAGACCAGATTGCGGCACCTACGCGCCAGCACGGGTTGATTGCTAGGATGATTGGAACTTATCCATTCAGGCAGGATTCGATCAATCGAACATAGAATCGAATGCTGATTCATTCCAAAGCATGCACGGGCGATGGGAATATACGACCGCGACTACGGAAGAAGTGAGCGAAGTCCTTGGGACCGCGTAGAGAATCCACGCAGCATCACAGTCACTCTGATCGTGATCAACGCCGTGATCTTCTTTCTCGACTATGTTCTTGCTGACCAACAAACCAATGTCAGCATGCTGGCAGATTGGTTTCATGTTAGCGCTTCGACGATCGTACAGCCTTGGATGTGGTGGCAGTTTCTGACCTACGGATTCATGCACGATACGAGTGGAATCACTCATGTGCTGTTCAATATGTTTGGGCTGTTCGTATTCGGTCGTGTCGTAGAGCAGCGGATCGGCAGCGCAGAGTTCCTGCGGTTCTACTTGACCGCGATTGTCGTCGGTGGCATCGTCGGCTCTGCGTCTTCGTTCGCCTATGCTATGGCAAATGGAATTCCCTTGTCGATGTACCCAGGGACGATCGGCGCTAGCGGCGCGGTGATCGCAGTAGCGATTCTCTTCGCCTGTTATTACCCCAACCAAACTTTACTGTTGATGTTCGTGCTGCCGGTCAAGGCCTGGGTGGTGGCGGTGATGTTCATTGGAATGGATCTCGTGGGAGCCGTGACGCAGGCCACAGGAATGGGACCAGAGTCGAACACTGCGTTCACCGTTCATTTGGCTGGCGCTTGCTTCGCGTTGCTGTATTTCTTTCGCCATTGGTCACTCCGGTGGTTGGACTTGGGAGCGATCGCCGACCTGCCGAATCGCTTTCAACAACGATCTCGGCGGATGAAACTAAAGTTACATGATCCCGACAAAAAGCTCCAACAAGAAGCCGCCGAAGCGGACCGAATCCTGGCTAAAATTCACGAGTCGGGTGAATCCAGCCTGACCTCATCGGAGCGCAGGACGTTGGAACGTTATAGTCGGCGACAAAGAGAAAAACGCGACGGTTGATCAAGCGTCGAAAATTTTGGGTACAGCGATCAAACAGGAATTCGAATTTGACAGCTCGCATACACATTGTTGGCATCGGTGACGACGGATTTGATGGATTGACCGGGCATGCGCGGCAACTGATTCAACAGGCAGAGGTGTTGATTGGCGCGCCGTCAGCACTTGCTCAAATTCCGGACTCCAGTGCAAACCAGATTGCGGTCGGCGGCGATCTGACACAGCTAAAGGCGACCATTGCCGACCTTGCCGATCGGCCGACGGTGATGCTGGCCGGTGGTGATCCATTGTTCTACGGAATTGCCAGATACTTGACCGAGGCGTTTGGCAAAGACCGTTTCGAAGTTGTGCCGCACGTCAGTAGTATGCAGTTGGCTTTTGCCCGAGTTAAAGAGAGTTGGGACGACGCTTACTTGTCCAACTTGGCGACACAGTCCTTGGATCGCGTTGTCGATAGCATTCGAACGGCCGAGCGAGTGGGACTGTTTACAACTGAGGCAATCACTCCGGCGGTCGTTGCGGAAGCTTTGTTGGATCGGCGAATCGACTATTTTACCGCTTATGTTTGCGAGAATTTGGGGACACCCGATGAAACGGTGACCCAGGGAGATTTGGAATCGATTCGCGAGCAGACCTTTTCGTCGATGAATGTGATGGTCCTGGTCCGCCACCAAGGTGCCGCTGATCGACCCAGCGGCAGCGGACAGCAGCGTTTGTTCGGTAATCCGGACGACTTGTTCCTGCAGTCGCGACCCAAACGCGGCCTGTTGACTCCCTGCGAAGTCCGCTGCATTGCCTTGGCCGAACTCGGGTTGAATTCCGCTAGCGTGGTTTGGGATGTTGGTGCGGGCAGTGGTTCGCTAGCGATCGAAGCAGCGGCGATCGCCAGCAGCGGCAAGGTTTTTGCGATCGAAATGGACGCCGAAGACTACGGTTTGATGATCGAAAACGCCAAGTTGTTCAAGGTTCCATCGTTGGTGCCGATCCACGGAAAAGCACCCCAGGCTTGGGAGGATTTGCCCGATCCTAACGCGATTTTCGTCGGTGGTAGTGGTCGGATGGTTCCCGACTTGGTTGCCGCCGCCCTGAATCGATTGGCCGCTGGGGGCCGGATTGTGGTGACCGTATCGAGTCCCGACAATCTGGTTGCTGTGCAGGCCAAGATCGACGCTGCCGGGCTGCGGAGCGACGTGCGGATGATCAACATCGCCAGGGGCCAGTTCCAGCTGGATCGTGTCAGGTTTGACGCATTGAACCCCACCTTCCTGGTACTGGGCCAGAAATAGCCTTTAGCACGCGTTGCAGCCTGCTGGGGGTGATTATGCTGGAGCCGAAACTCACCCTCTCCTTTCCCACCGAGCCATCCCGCCATGCAGGTTCGCAAGGCAGTTATCACTGCAGCTGCTCCAGACCAAAATCGACTCCCGCTTCAACAATTGGTAGATCGTAACGGTGACGACAAGACCGCCCTACAGCTGATCGTCGAAGAGACAGCAGCCGCTGGGATTGAACAGATCTGTGTGGTCATTCGTCCGGGCGATCACGACGCTTACCGGGCCGCTGCCGGCAACTATGCCGGTAGTCTTCGGTTTGTCGAACAGACTCAGCCGCATGGGTATGCTCACGCGATCCACCAGGCTAAGTCGTTCGTCGGTGGCGATCCATTTTTGCACTTGGTCGGTGACCATCTTTATATCAGTAACACCGACATCCCTTGCGCCAGGCAGCTTGTTGACGTCGCCTGCGAATTCGAGTGTGCTGTTTCCGCTGTCCAATCGACTCGTGAGAAAAGTCTGCCCGATTTCGGAATCGTCAGCGGGCCTTTGGTTCCGCAGCGAGCACGGCTGTATGAAGTCGAGCATGTGGTTGAAAAGCCAACGCCGACTCTTGCTGAGCAGCAGTTGGTGACACCTGGATTGCGGGCCGGACACTACCTGGGTTTTTTCGGCATGCACGTTCTGACGGCCAATGTGATGGAGTTGATCGAAGGCCTGATTGGCGATGCCACCGGTTCCAAGCCAACTCTATCGGATGCCGTTGCCAAATTGCCGGGACGCGAGAAATATCTGGCCTATCAATTGGATGGCACGCGATACAACCTAGGCGTGAAATACGGGATCCTGAAGACGCAACTAGCCATCGGGCTGTCGGGAAGCGACCGAGATCAAATTTTGACGGAGCTAGTGGACCTGATGGCCAGCCGCAACGAGGCGACGCCGATTCAATGAATGAATTGATCAAGATCATCTTGTCGGATGATGACCAGCTTCGTGATCGTTCGCTCGATTCGGTCTGCCGGGAGGCAACCACTGACGAACTGTTGCAGCACGCCGAGGCACTGGACCAATTTCGGCGCGACGAGGACAACCTGTACCATCGTGTCAGGGCATTGTTCTTTCTATCCGCCATTTACCGCTACCATTTACCCGGCAGTTTGCCGGCGGCACATTCGGGGTTGATTCCATTTGCCGGCTACGAACATCTGTTGTCACGCCGATTTACCGAAGCGATCGAATCATTCCTGGAAACCCAGCGGCGTGACGGACCCAGCGATGCCATCGCCAGCGCATTGGCACAGGCTTATCATCAGCTTGGTTTTCAAACCTTAGCCGACCAAGTTCGCCGCAGCGTACGCACGGTTCGCGGGAACCAGTGGATGTTTCGGCTTGGACATCCCGAAGATCATCCGCTGCGTATTCGTAAGGATCTGTTCGTGGCAGATCAGGCGTCGGGGGCAATGCCAATTTTGCGTGAGACGACGGCGGTGCGAATGGATTTTTCGCACAGCGCCTGGAGCGATATATTCTTTCTCGGGATGGATTTTCCAGAAGGCGCCCGTGTGCTAAATGTTTCGGTGGATCTGGCCGTGCGTGGTCGTGATACCGAACCAAAACCGCCGATCGAGACCTATTTGCGCGTGATTGACCAACCGGTGATTCGATTGGCCAGCGTTGATCTGGGCGCGTCGGTTGAAGTCGAATCGATCGCCGAGATGTTTGATTTCGCGCGTGACTATCTCGGTTTGTTAAAGGCAGCTCGTGATCGCCGCCGGCATTGTGCCGCCCGGTCTGGAAGGGGGCGGGCAGTCGATTCGCGAGTTGTTGGCTCGGTTGGTTGGACCCGGCAAGGGATTGGAGTTGGTCAGCAAGATCAACGACATCCCGAAAGGATCGCGATTGGCCGTGTCAACCAATTTGCTCGGATCGTTGATTTCGATATTGATGCGGGCAACCGGTCAGATTGAATCGTTGACCGGACCATTGACGGAGAATGATCGACGATTGGTCGCAGCCCGAGCGATTTTGGGCGAATGGATTGGCGGAAGCGGCGGAGGCTGGCAAGACTCGGGCGGTGTCTGGCCAGGCATAAAGTTGATTCGCGGTACGAACGCGACCGAAGGCGATCCTGAATTTGGCATCAGTCGTGGACGCCTGATGCCTGTGCATCATGTGATGGATGCGACGGAAGCGACCCCCAAGACCCGACAAAAGATTCAAGACTCACTGGTGTTGGTTCATGGCGGCATGGCTCAGAACGTCGGTCCAATCTTAGAAATGGTTACGGAACATTACCTACTGCGCAGTGAACGAGAGTGGCAAGGTCGCCAAGAGGCGATGCAGATTTTGGACGATGTAGTCGATGCAATTCACCAGGGTGACGTCCAGCGAGTTGGTACGGTGACCACAAGGAATTTCGAAGGTCCGCTACAAACGATCATCCCCTGGGCTACCAATCGATTTACCGACGTACTGATCCAACAATGCCGCCAAAAATATGGCGACCAGTTTTGGGGATTTTGGATGTTGGGCGGAATGGCTGGCGGTGGCATGGGTTTCATTTTTGACCCGACGGTCAAAGCTGAAGCGCAGCAGTGGCTGGGCGAGACGATGGTTCGGACCAAGCATTCGATGCAGACTGCACTTCCATTCGCCATGGACCCGGTAGTCTACGATTTCAAAATTAACGACGACGGATCGTCTTCGCAGTTGTTGACCGGCGACCGAGCGATGATGCCCGATCGCTATTACGCGTTGGTTCTACCGGGACTGCTAAGGACGCCGACTGCGAGACTTGCCCGCGGATCGGCGAGTTGAACTGGAACGAATTGGTCGTCGCTGTCGCACCAGTGGCGATGCAACAGCCGGAATGCTGCTGGATAGCGTCTTGCCAAGTGATTCCTTTTCTGACAGCCATGAGCAATCCTTACAGCAAATCCTGGATCAATCTGGCTTTGATCGAAAACAACATGAAACGATTCGCGCCGACCTGCGAAGTGGTCGGATCGGCTTATCGCAGAATCGACTGAGTACTAGCACGACGATTGCCGACGTATCCGCAGCTGATGTTATCGATGTGCGCGAAGGTGTCAAATCGAAGTATGCGCAGCTGGGCGCCGACGCGATCCGCAAAGGTCAAGTTGCTGTTGTGTCCCTTGCGGCTGGTGTCGGCAGTCGCTGGACGGAAGGTGCTGGCGTTTGCAAAGCGCTGCATCCCTTCAGCAAATTCAACGGACGCCACCGTAGTTTTTTGGAAGTGCATCTAGCCAAGAATCGTAAGACAGTCCGGACCACGGCGGCTCGATTCCGCATGTTTTTACCACCAGTCATCTGACGCGACCAGCCGATTCGCGAACACTTGGCTGATTGCGATAATTATGGTCATCCAGGCCCTGTGCATCTCTCGCCGGGTCGTAGTATTGGTCTAAGAATGATTCCCACAATCCGTGATCTGCGATTTCTGTGGGAAGAAACAGCGCAGCAGGTTCTGGATGCACAGCAACAAAAGATGCGTGAGAGTCTTCGCACGGCCCTGATCGGTTGGGCACAAAACGCTGGTGAAGGCAGTGACTATACCGAAAATCTTCCCAGTCAGTGCATTCATCCTGTCGGACATTGGTACGAGATCCCCAACATGCTGCGCAATGGCTTGCTGAAGCGTTTGATTGATGATCAGAACGATTTGCAATACTTGATGCTTCACAACATCGATACTTTGGGTGCCAACGTTGACCCGGGGCTATTGGGCATCGCATATCGATAGTGGCAGCACACTTGGTTTCGAAGTGATTTCGCGCCGCATCGAAGACCGCGGCGGCGGATTGGCGCTGGTCAACGGTCGCCCACGGCTGGTCGAAGGATTGGCCATGCCCGATGAACGCATCTGAGTTTGGTCTGACGTTTTACAATTCGATGACCACGTGGATTCAAATCGACGGATTGCTAGACGTCTTCGGTTTGACGCGAAAAGATTTGGGAAATGCTGATAAGGTTGACGCGTCGGTTCGTAGCATGGCGGCACGGTTACCCACCTACATTACGCTTGAAAGACGTCAAGAAGCGGTGGGGTCACGCGCAAGAGGATATCTTTCCGGTAACCCAGTTCGAAAAACTGTGGGGCGATATGACCGGGCTTCCCGAAGTCGCCTGCAATTTCATCGTCACACCGATGCGACGCGGCCAACAATTGAAGACCCAGTCGCAGCTAGATCCATGGAAGCGTGATGGGAGTGCCGAATACATCGATTCACTTTGTCAATGGTCGTAGTCGAATCGGCAAAGATTGTCGAAATCCAGCTGAAGCAAATGTTTTCAGCAAATCTGGTCGCCCGGACATGCCGAGCGAGCATCACATTTCGGACGTTGTCTGCATGCCGAGCTGACGCATCTTGCGATACAGATTCGATCGGTGCAGACCCAGCATCGCCGCCGCATCGGTCATGTTCCCCTGGCAGGCATCGATCGCACGGCCGATGTGTTCGACTTGAAATTCCTTGGTGGCCTCCTTCAACGCGTCTGTAAAGACGGCTCTGCCGGTGGTCGATCCAGAACCGATCGATCCAGTCAGCATTAGGTCTTCTGCTTCGACAGAATCTTCATTGCACAGATAACAGATTCGTTCGACCGTGTTGCGTAGTTCACGAATGTTTCCCGGCCAATTGTGTTGCCGCAACGCGGCGATAGCGTTTGGTTGCAATTTCGGAACTTTGCGACCGCTTTGATAACAGAACTGTTCCAGGAAATGTTCTGTCAACAGAATCACATCCTCGCCTCGCTGAGCCAGCGGTGGCAGGGTCAGCGAGACGACATTCAATCGAAAGAATAGATCCTGGCGAAACAGTCGCTGTTCGATCAATTCTTCCAGCGGTTGATTCGTCGCGGCAATCACGCGAACATCGACTGGAATGGTTTGCGATCCGCCGACTCGAACGACGACTTTTTCCTCCAGGACACGCAGCAGCTTCGCTTGTCCTCCAGGGCTCATGTCCCCGACTTCGTCTAGAAACAGCGTTCCCCCGCTAGCCAGTTCAAATTTTCCCGGCACGGGTTTGGTTGGCGTCTGTAAACGCACCCTTCTCGTGACCGAACAGTTCGCTCTCCAGCAGGGTTTCGACAAGCGCCGCGCAGTTGACCGCGACAAATGGTCCGCTTCGTCGGTCGCTATCGTAATGAATGTGTCTCGCCAGAACTTCCTTTCCAGTCCCGTTCTTGCCCAAGATCAGCACCGACAGATCGGTCTTTGCGATTTTTGCGGCCCGCTGGCGAACCTCGTTGATCGAAGCATGATCTCCGATCAGTGAGGTCGTTGCCGCGGCATCATCAACCAATCGATCGCGAGTTTCCGTTAGATGTTTCCGTTTCCGTAGCGACTCGATGGCGGCCGATGCATGCGTGGTCAGGTCATTCAAGACCACGGCGTCGAATGCATCAAAACCACTGCCACGGTGATTGATCGCTTCAAATACGCCGATCAATTCGTCGCGGCTTCCCGACATCGGAACCGCGACCAGTGATGTCGTTTCAAATTCAAGTGATTTGTCAACTTTGCGATTGATGCGAGCTTCATCATCGCTGCCGCCGGTCCAGATCTTGGGTTCGCCCGTTCGCAGCACCTCGCCAACCACTCCGGAGTTGTCGTCAACTTCTAATGCACCGCCTTCGATACCGAGCGCGGGTCGTCCAATCAGTTTTCGACGGCGTTTATCCCATAAGAAGATACTGGCCCGTTCGCAGTTCAATAGGTTGGTGGCCGTGTCGGCGATCCGTCTTAGTAACGCCTCGTCGTCGTCCAGTTGTTGCCATTCGGCAGCCGCCTTTAGGATCGCCGCCAATTCGTCGATCCGTCGTTCTTGGTGCTGTCGGTTCTCGATTTGACTTAACGCACCAGCCAGCAGGCTTGCTGCTTTTGCCAAGCGGCCCTCTCGCTGTGACGATTCTTTCACGGACGACGATTCAACTTCGCCTAGTCGGATGACCAACGCCGGCGTCGTTGCGGGGCCTAGCAACAGATCCGGTCTGGTGTCGGATGCTAATTCGGAGTGGTTGCTCAGTGAAGAATCCGAGCGGTGGCTCAGTGGCGTGACGCACCAACCGTCGGAAATTTGTGATGTCCCTGAATCGACAGCCTCCGCGATCAGCAACTCGGGAATCCGCGATTCATCACCGAACCAAGCATCACGCTTCCAGACGCCCTGGTTTTGGCTGACCATCCCGCCAGACTCGCCGCCGATCCAGCTAAGCAGCGAGGGAAATATTGACTGCAAAAAATCGTCACGAGAGACCTCCCCGACGAAATTCTGTGCAATCTTCATTGCCAGACGTACCTCGGTCGCGTCTGTATCGGTCGGGAAGGAGGCATCTGTCAATTCAATACCCTTGTGATCGTGTCATACGATGGTTCACAATCGCGTCAAGTCGACATTCATCCTGTCCGCAAATATCGGGACTCATCATTGATGCAATTCAACGGAAAAAAAGGTCTCGTGTTAGGCGTGGCCAATGATCATTCGATCGCTTGGGCGATTGCAAAGCAAATCATGGAATCTGGCGGCGAGTGTGGTTTCACTCATCTTCCAGATCGTGAAGACGACGAGCGAAAACGCAATCGACGCCGCGTAGCCAAACTGACCGATCAATACGAAAACGCTAAATTCCTGCTGCCCATGGACGCGCAAAATGACGACGATATCCGCAGCGTATTTGAACATGCCGGAACGACATTCGGAAAAATTGATTTTTTGCTGCATTCGATTGCCTTTGCCGACCGGGATGACCTGTCCAGAGACACGGTGGAAACGAGTCGCGCGGGTTTCAAGTTGGCGATGGATGTCAGTGTGTACACCCTGATCGCATGTGCAAACGCTGCTAAGTCTATCATGGAACCCGGGGGTTCGATTGCCACGATGACCTACTTTGGAGGCGAAAAGTGTGTTCCCGGCTATAACGTGATGGGAATCTGTAAGGCTGCCCTCGATGCCACCGTCCGTTATTTGGCCTATGACCTCGGGCCACGAGGTATTCGAGTCAACGCATTGTCGGCGGGACCGATCCGTACCCTAGCCGGTCGCGCCGCGGGCGTGGAGGACATGCTCGATCTGTATCAACACATGGCTCCGTTGGGTCGCAATGTTAGCCACGAAGAAGTCGGCAGTACGGGCGCCTTTTTGCTGAGCGATGCCAGCGAGGGAATCACCGGTGAGATTTTGCATGTTGATGGCGGCTACAACGCAATGGGAAGTCCTGGTCGCCTGCTAGACCAAATCAAGAAATAGTCCAATCCACGAAAGGTTTACCAGCCATGGTTCGCACCGCAAGCACAATGTTGCCCTTGGGAACGCAAGCCCCAGATTTTTCTCTCCCCGCCACCGATGGTAAAACGGTGACGTTGGCTGATTTTGCTGACCGCCGCGCATTGTTGGTCATCTTCATGTGCAACCACTGTCCCTACGTCAAGCATGTAGCCGACGAATTGAAACAGTTGGCTGACGACTATCTTCCGAGTGGTGTCGGAGTGGTCGGAATCAGTAGCAATGATGCCGACAAGTATCCCGACGATTCGTTGGAAGCAATGGTGATCGAGAAAGAGCATCGCGGCTATCAATTTCCCTATTTGTTCGATGCGGATCAAAGCGTTGCACAAGATTATGCAGCTGCCTGTACACCAGATTTCTATCTATTCGACGCAGATCAAAAATTGGTCTATCGCGGACAACTCGATAGCAGTCGTCCCAACAGCGATATTCCGGTGACCGGCGAAGATTTGCGACGGGCAATCGATGCGCTGCTAGCGGGTGACTCGCCTTCCCAACATCAGATTCCCTCCATCGGTTGCAATATCAAGTGGAAGGCGGGGAACGAACCTCAGTACTTCAACCCGCAAGGGACCGCGTGAGTGTCCCCTATCTCCAGGAACTAACGATCCGTTTGGCGGTGGGAGCCAGCGAGATCGATTCCACCATACGCGACCAACATTCCGCATGGTTGTCTCGGCAACAAAGGCCAGATGGCGGCTTTGCCGGACGCGAGGGGGAAAGCGATCCCTACTATACGGCATTCGCACTTCGTGGTCTTTGGATCTTGGATGCGCTGGAGGGTGACATTGCGCGGCGGGCCGGTTCGTTTCTACGTAACCGACTTTCCCAGAAGGAATCGATCGTCGATCTGATTTCGCTGGTTTTTGCAGCTGCGATCTGCGAGATGGCCGCGGGCGTGATTGTCATCGATGACGATGACCAATCCTGGCGGGGAAACATTGCTGCATTGCTGTCTTCGCTGCGCACCGCTGACGGCGGCTTTGCAAAGACGCCAGAAGGCCGAGCCGGTAGTACTTATCAAACGTTCTTGACGGTTTTGTGCCATGAATTGATCGAAGTCGATGTACCCGATTTGGATGGAATTGAATCGTTCCTGGCGTCACAGCGACATGACGACGGAGGGTATCTTGAAATCCGTGCCGCCAAACGGCCAGGCGTCAATCCGACCGCCGCTGCCATCGGAACGTTAAGGGCGATTGGTCGTTTGAATGTTGGGAACCAGCAATCGACAGCTTCGTTCCTGGCGGAAATGCAGTCGGATGAAGGAGGACTGGCGGCCAATACAAGGATTCCGTTTGCCGATCTGCTAAGCTCGTTCACAGGATTGTTGACGCTCAGTGATCTGGATGCCGCAACGATGGTGAATCGAGACCAAATCAGTCAATATGCTCTGTCCATGCAATCGCCTCAGGGCGGCTTCGTCGGCTTCGCTCTCGACCAAACCCCCGATGTCGAATACACATTTTACGGTCTAGCAACGCTTGCCCTTTGTCAGATTCACCGATGACTGATCCCGCAACCCATCAACTCTCGATACACAACGTAGCCAAGTCTTACCCTACAGCGGGCCAACCGCTAAAAGTCTTGACGAATGTTTCATTGGAACTTTCAGGCGGCGATTCGCTTGCCGTGGTGGGACCAAGCGGCAGTGGCAAAAGTACGTTGCTACAGATTCTGGGTACGCTCGATCGTCCCGACTCGGGGACTGTATCGATCGACGGCCAGGATCCCTTTGTGTTGTCCGAGCAACAGTTGGCCGCGTTTCGTAATCGCAAAATTGGCTTTATCTTTCAAGACCATCACCTGCTGCCGCAATTGTCAGTCATCGAAAACGTTTTGGTTCCCGCTCTTGCCACTGGGAAACCAGATTCGAATCAGTTGGAACACGCGAGAGAGCTTGTCGAGTCAGTAGGGCTGGCAGACCGGATGGGGCATTTACCCAGTGAACTATCGGGTGGGGAACGCGAGCGAGTGGCAATCGCCCGAGCTTTGTTGATGCAACCGTCCATGATTTTGGCCGACGAACCTACCGGAAACCTGGACCGCCGCACAGCTGATGCCATCTCAGAATTGCTGCTAGATCTACAGCGAAAGTCCAACGCCATTCTGGTTGCGGTAACTCACAGTGAATCATTGGCTGCCGCGATGGGCGACAAGCGTCAGTTGATCGATGGCGAACTGGTCTCCTAGCTCGACTTTGTTTGAAAATTCACCACGCCGGGCACACCGTTGCATTGATTGCTAGCCGCGACGTTGCTGTGCTCCGCATCAGTACCGATTAGAATTGGGATCTCCCAACCCGAATCCTGATCACGGTTGACCAATGATGAAACTGCATACCGTGCTGCGTCCAACCAATGGCAACCTTGATGGCGGCCGAAGCGACCGCTTGGGCGGATTCAGTTGCCGAACGACCTTGGCTTTCTCGGGCGACACACAGGCAATCAATTGCCTGTCATTCGGAGTTTCGGAGAATCCCGATTTGCCTGGTTTTGTCAAAGGCTTGCCACTGCACGCGGAGCGGCAATTCAAACCGGTCGGGTTCTACCCGGAAGCCGTCTGCGCCGCCGCCCAGAGCGAGTTTATTCCGCAGGCTTGCGAATCAGGTAATTAGCGGATGTCCGACCAATCGATTGTCAATCAGTACTCGATCGACGTGACAACGCCAGATCAGTATCGACTCGCTGCGACGCACTACTGCCTTCCAGATCGCGAGACTAGTGCCGGTGCCGTCCTGTTCAATTCGGCGACTGCGGTCCCGCAAACATTCTATGCTCAATGCGCAACTTTCTTGCCAGTCGCGGATATGACGCTTACACCTATGACTATCGCGGGATCGGTCGCTCGGCACCAAATGCGGCTGCGAGGTTTTGACGCGACCGTTCTCACCTGGGCTCGGCAAGATATCCCGACGATGATTGATTTCGTTTGCAACCGGCATCCCGGCCAGACGGTAACATATTTCGCTCACAGCATCGGCGGCCAACTGCTTGGTCTAGTCGGCAATGCCGATCGGATTGATCGGGCCATTTTCGTCTCTTCGCAACTCGGTTACTGGAAATTACAGGGCGGTTGACAAAAGTACGTTGTTTGGGCTTTTACACATTTGGTGTTTCCAGTTTTACCCAGACTGTTCGGTTATCTGCCCTGGAGCCGGTTCGCTTCGGGCGAAGATTTGCCGAAGGGTGTGGCCTTACAATGGGCGCGTTGGTGCCGGAGCGAGAACTACTTGTTTGATGATTCAACGCTTGGCGACTTGAGCGGCTATGAAGACTTAAATATTCCGATGCTGGCATATTGCATCTCCGACGACGACTGGGGGACGGTCGCTGCGGTTCGTGGAATGACCGATCGATATCGAAACGCGGACGTGGAGTATCGCAATGTCTCACCGAGCCAATTCGGATTTAGGAGTTTGGGCCACTTCGGATTCTTCAAGCGAGGGCGCGAATCGCTTTGGGAAGACGCTAATCGCTGGATGCAAGCAACGTAAACGTACAGAACGAATCATCACCATTTCCGATGGACATGCTATGACCTTTGACAAAGTGACAATCGCAGTAGTTTTTCTCTCCGTTTTCCTAACCCAAGCAACGTTGCCAGCCGAGCAACCGCTGGTAATTGCTCACCGAGGTGCATCCGGATATTTACCCGAACACACTCTCGAAGCCAAAGCGATGGCACATGCCATGGGTGCGGATTACATCGAGCAAGACGTGGTTTTGACCAAAGATGACCAGCCGGTTGTGCTACACGACATCCATTTGGATACGGTCACGGACGTTGCCGAGGTTTTTCCGGGGCGTGAGCGAGAGGATGGCCGCTTCTACGCAATCGATTTCACGCTTGCCGAGATCGGGCGTCTGAACGCGACCGAACGGATCAATCTGAAGACCGGCAAGGCTGTCTATGCGAAGCGGTTTCCAATCAAGACTTCCAGCTTTAAAATCCCGACGCTGGCAGAGGAAATTGAGTTGATTCAGGGACTTAACAAGAGCACTGGAAGAGAGGCGGGAATCTATCCAGAAATAAAGGGTCCCGATTTTCATCGCCAAGCCGGGAAAGATATTTCAAAAATCGTTCTCGATACGATTCATCGATACGGGTATCGCGACAAGCAGGACAAGTGCTTCGTGCAATGCTTTGACCTGGAAGAGACCAGGCGGTTGCGCGAAGAACTTGGCTGCGAACTGCGAATTGTGCAACTGATGGGGGGCATGGGCTACGCGCAAAGTCGAACTGCTGCGGGACTCAAAAAGGTCGCCGAGTACGCCGACGGGGTTGGTCCATCGCTGACAATGATTTTTGACGTCGCCGATGGAAAGCCCAAAGCTAATTCTTTCGTCAAGGATGCACATGCATCAGGACTGGTTGTCCATCCATACACGTTACGCGCCGACGAAGTTCCGTCAGTTGCAAATTCGTACAGCGAATTCGTTCGCACTGTTTTCGATACCGCCAAGGTCGATGGAGTGTTCACCGATTTTCCGGACCAAACAATCGCAGCGCTAAAAAACAGAGACGCTGAGTAGACCCAAATCGGGCATTGGTGGCCGCGAGACGATTCGCTAGAGATCAGCACAATTTAACATGTTGCACGTGGTCGTCGAAGCACCGAGATTGGGTGAACGTGAATCCATCGACGATCTTCTAGGCGACATCGCCCAAATCGAGCCGCTTACCGTATCGTCGCATGACTTGTCTACGAAGATCCTCCAAACCCTGATCCGCTAGCTCGGGGTCTTCATCGAGCATCTGTCGGGCCAAATCGCGAGCTGCGATCAGGATGTTGATATCGTCTACCAGGTTGGCGATCCGTAGCGGCGGAATGCCACTTTGTTTGCGGCCCAACAAATCGCCTGGACCGCGCAATTGAAAGTCAGCTTCCGCCAGTTCAAATCCATCATCGGTTTGTTCAAACACTCTCAACCGCTCGTTTTCCTCGGGCGATTCTTCTCCGTCGGTGAAGACACAGACGTGACCAGCATGTGAGCCACGTGAAACGCGTCCCCGCAATTGATGTAGCTGAGCTAAACCGAACCTCTGGGCCCCAAAAACGGTCATCACCGTCGCGTTTGGAACGTTGATGCCAACTTCGATCACGGTTGTGCTAACCAGGACTTGCAAATTGCCCTGAGCGAACGCATTCATCGTTTCCTGCTTTTCTTCGCTGGACATCCGTCCGTGTAGCAGTCCGACGCGATAGTTTGCTAACGCGCCGTTACATAGACTTTCGAAGACGGCTTCGACAGAGGCAACGTCCTCGGTCGCTTCTTGATTCTCCTGCGATTCACTTGTGACTCGAGGCGCCACGACGAACGCCTGTCGACCTTCGTCCAGTCGTTGCCGGACGAAGCTCCACCAACGATCTTTCCAGCCATCGTGTGCAAGATAAGTGTTGACTGATCCGCGCCCCGGAGGCTTTTCCCGAAGCGTGCTTAGATCGACGTCGCCGAACAGAGTCATCGCCAGCGAACGCGGGATCGGAGTCGCAGACATCACCAGATAGTGCGGATCGACACCAACGCCCCGCAACTTCACACGCTGCTGAACGCCAAATTTGTGTTGTTCGTCGATCACGCACAGACCAAGATTGTGGAATTCAAGATTGCCATACAGCAGTGCTTGGGTGCCAATCAATAGATCGATTTCGCCTGCGGCCAAAGCCGCGATAATCTGCTTTCGTGCGGTCGTTGTTAGCGATCCACACAGCAATCCAATGCGAACGCGGCTTTCGGCCAACGTGTTGGACAAAGTCTCAAAGTGTTGTCGGGCCAACACTTCCGTGGGTGCCATTAGCACTGCTTGATGACCCTTTGCGACAGCTAACATCAGGGCGTAGACCGCGACCGCCGTTTTGCCACTACCGACATCACCCTGCAGCAGTCGATTCATGGGAAACTGGCGCGCCATGTCCTGACGAATTTCGCTGATCGCCCGCAACTGGTCGCCTGTCAGGGCAAAGGGAAACCGATTGATGATCCGCGCGTCGATCATGGCCGTAGATTCTAAGGGCGGTGCCCGTAAGTCGGTGGTCAGTTTCCGACGACGCATCGCGAGCGCAAGTTGCATCACAAGCAATTCTTGAAAGACCAATCTTAGGCGGGCTTTGTTCAGCGATTGATTGTCGTCCGGTCGGTGCAACCAGCGGATGGCCTGGTGAATCCCGACCAGATCACCATCGACTTCGGTGTCGTGGGACCGCAATACGTCGGCAGCTCGTTGTCGCAGTGATTCAGGGATTACCTCCGTCAAATCGTCGGTCAATTGCGCCACCACGTCCGAAACCAATCGCCGCACGTCAGCTTGTTTCACGCCATCGGTCAGCGGATAGACCGGTAAGATTTGCGGTTTGGGCAGGTCCTCGTTTTCGTCAATGATCGTCACCTTGGGGTGTACGAACTCCATTCGCAGTCCATTCAATTTGGGGACTCCCGAGATCATGACTCGACGATCCACCGTCAGCTGCTCTGCCCGAAAGGGCTGGTTGAAAAATAGAATTCGCACGGCACCGGACGGATTTTCGACGATCGCTCCGAAAACTGATTTTCCTGGTCTTCGCGATACGATTTCCGCGTCGCTTATTTCGCCAATTAGCGATGCTTCATGTCCCTCCTTCAGCTGATCGACGGTTGTGCTTGGCGATGGGTACTCGTAATCACGTGGAAACCAAAACAGGACGTCCTGGGCGGTGCGAATTCCCAGACGCGACAGACGGCGTGCACGATCCGGACCCACACCCGGCAGGTACTGCACCGGTGTTGATAATTCGATAGACGTTGTCTCGTTGTGCATTCATTCATTCTACGGATTGTTGTGCGCCCGTTAATCTTTGACGGCTGTTCCGACTAGAGGAATCTCAATTCGGATGTCCGGGCAAGGTAACCGCTGAATTTACTGTGCTTGTCGGCGACGCATGACGATCTAACGAGGTGAAAGAGTTCTGAACCACGCCACCGAGATGCCTGTGCCTACCTCCCTAAAACTTTTTGCCGGTGAAAATGCCGACCGATCACCGCTTCGAGTCGGCTGTCGGCTTGGCAAATATCGAATTCATAAGCGGCTGGGCGAAGGTGGATTTGCTACGGTTTACGCCGCTCAGGACCTGATCGAGGATCGAAAAGTTGCGTTGAAGATTCCCGATTGCCGCTATTTGGCCAACTCGCAGTCGCTGGATGATATGCACCGTGAGGTGCGAATCATGGCCCAACTGGATCACCCGTGCATCCTACCGCTGAAAGATGCGCGCTTTATTGGCGGCCATTTTGTCATGGTGTTTCCACTTGGTGAAGAAACGTTGGCTGATCGAATGACCCGCCGGATCGCCCGCGCCACGGCGATTGACTTGATTGTCCAAATGATCAGCGCGGTGGCGTACGCCCATGAACGGAACGTGCTTCATCGGGACATCAAACCCGACAATTTTATTCTCTTTGCCAATCAAACGATTCAGTTGACGGATTTCGGTTTGGCTCGAATCGAACGCGGTGTTCATGAAATCTCGGCCTCTGGAACCGTGGGCTACGTATCGCCTGAGCAAGCGATGGGGAAACCGAACTATCGAAGCGATGTGTTTTCATTGGGTCTGGTGATCTATCGGCTGCTAGCCGGCGCCGTTCCCGAGTATCCATTCACGACATTTCCGGGCTACAACAAATTGCGACGGGGATTGTCTCAAGATTTTCTGGCGATCATTCGCAAGGCGATCGAACCGTCACCGAACAAACGGTTTCGGGACGCCGTGGCAATGAGCAACGCGATGGACAGAATTCGGTATCCGTTGTCCGACCGTTCGGTTTCGCTACGTGGAAGCAGCAGCGTCAACACCGTCACTGTCCGACGCGTCGCATAATTGTGTGAAACTGGAAATTACATCGTCGGCGGCTTTGTCGGCTGAGCGGACCACCGCGGCGATACCGACACCTTTGAACGCGTTGCCGACCAAGGTCAGTCCTGGAATGCTTTCGATTTCACGCTCAATTCGCTCAACCCGATCCAAATGACCGACATGATACTGTGGCATCGCCTCGTTCCAACGAACGACGCGCGTCACTACCGGCGTACCACTCAATCCGATCAGGTCAGACAACTCGGCTCGCGCGACAGCGATCAGATCATCGTCGGATCGATCGAGGATTTCATGCTGCAGTGCTCCTCCGAAAAAGCATCGGATCAAAACGTGGCCGTCGGGCGCCCGACCGGCAAACTTGTTGCTCGCAAAGCTTCCAGCCAAGATTCTTCGATTTTCGGCCGGTGGGACGACGAAGCCAAACATCGAAATGTCGTCGCGGATGTCCAACAGTCGCACGCCCAGGACGACAATCGCTGTCGAAGTCGCTTCGATTTGTGCTAGTTCGCTCGACGCACCCGCCGCGATTTCGCTTAGCAATTTTCCGGAAACCGCAGCGGGGGTCGCTACGACGACTTGGTCGAAAATGATGGATTCCCGCCTTCCACCCATTGGATCCACTGTCAGGCAGAACTGGGCGCCTGTCCGGTCGATGCTACGGACGGAGGTATTCAGACGCAGGGCATCTGCGGGAAGCGAGCCAGCCAGTCCATTGATTAGTTGCACCATCCCGTTGCGAAAGGACCGAAACCGATCGTAACGGGCCCCGGCGCTCGCCAGTTCGGTGGGAACTCGGTTGGACTTGTTGGCCTTGACCAACGATCCATAGCGACGTTCCATTTCAGCGACTGGTCCCATCGTGGCCAACATGCTTAGCCGGTCAATGTCACCGGTGTAGATGCCGGCTGCCAATGGAGTAACGATGCGCTCGAGAACTTGTCGTCCCATGCGCCGCCGTACAAAATCTCCGATGGATTCGTCTTCAATCGATTCTCCTGCTTGCTTTCGTGGCCTGATCCATCTTTCGGCCAAAAAACGTAGTTTTCCACACGGCGACAGAAGTGGCGTCGTCAGCATTGGCATCAATCTGGTTGCCCGCATGACGACGAATCCCTCGGGGACGGGAACGAGTCTCCCTTGGCGAACAATCCTGGCACCGCGCCCCTTCTGTTCGGGCTCGATCAAGTCTTTGTCGATTCCGATTTGTTGACAAAGTTCGATCACCCCACCGGGTTCAGTGGCGAACATGTCGGCACCATGATCGATACGAAAATCGTCAACCGTCTCAGTGTCAATCACACCACCAACGCGGTCACTCGACTCAAAAATCGTCAATTCGTGGGCCGGGTCGGCGAGGTGCAGTTTGGCGGCCGTCGCCAAGCCGGACAGTCCGGCACCGATGATTGCGATCTTGCGACTACTGGTCGTCATCACCAGCACTATTTCCAGAGTCAGCCTGGCTGGTCGACAGAGACATGATCGACTGAATGGGTGACAACATTGTTCCAATTGCCTGACGCAACTGCTCTGCGGAATTGGGTTGCGATAGGATGGCGTCGAATGCCCAGTGATACTCATCTGGACGACTTGCACGCTCCAATGGAGCCAGCATCGTGTTGATCATACCAAACGTCGTCGCCATCGTTTCCAGATACTTGCCGTCGGCCGATTCGTTGATCTGTTTTTTGGTTTGTTCAACCTCTTTGGCCCAGGATTCCGACGTTTCTTTCGGTACCCAGTATCCATCAACCAGAACCATCTCAACGTCGGTACGCGATTCGCCGAATCCTGTCGCGATGGTAGCGGTGCCTTCACCTTCCGATTCAACCGTTGTCAGCGAGGCCAAGTCGAGATTCGATTTTTCGATCATTTCAGCAACGTAAGGCGCCATCTTTGCGTCCCAGGAGTCGAGCCAATCCGAAAAATTCTCGGTTTGTAGGGCCTTTAGTTGGATTGCGTCGTCGGATAGCCCAATGAATAGCACATTCCCGAGACCTAGCAGCATCGCCTTCGCTTGGTCACGTTCATCCGCTGCAACGTTGGTTAGTCGAGGACTAGAAAACAGCCAATTCTGTCGCGTGACGATCAACTCGCCCAGTCGATTCGGAGCGGCAATGACCTTCTGAAAGGATTCCGGACTAGTCTTGTTGGCTGCCAGCTTGACGATTTCACTGATGTCCTTGCGATAGCTCTCCGGCCGGAAGTCGAACAACACACGTAAGTGGCCGTCAGTCAGGGCATCGTTCACTTGTTTGATAAAGTCGCCGATGGCCGCGTCCTTTTGCGGCGGAGTGTACGGTGGCGCTGGTGGCGGTTCAGGCAATTCAGCGGGTGCCGCAGCCGACGCCGAGTCGGCCTGACGTTTCAGCTCGGCAATCTGCGCCGCTCGCGCAGCAGCCCCTTGCTTGGCCAAATTCCTCGCTTGAATTCGACTGGCCGCCTGTAGACTCTGAAGTTTGACCGTGATGCGCCGACCATCGCTACGCTGCAAGATCACGCTATCTTCCCAAACTCCGATGAATTGAGCTTCGATCGAGTTGGTGCCCTGCAAATTGGTCCAAGTTTCGCCATTGGCAGATCCAATCGACGCCAACATAGCGATGAAAACCGGGACGGCGGCGAGCACAAGAAGTTTCGAATTTTGGGACGACATTTACAGCGGTCGGACGATGGGTGGGGACAATGCCAATCAGAAACTTATTATATTGTGAAGGTGCCGTCCCTGTCGCTTAGAAAGTCCTCGGATCGTCCCCTGCGACAGAATGGGTTACGTTTTGTCGTTAAATAACGGGACTGGTGCTACGAATCGGATTTTGTGGCCAATGCTGCGGAGAAAATCACATTGAGTGACGCCATCGACTCGGCTCCTCTGGATGCTGAAGAAGCTTCCGGGCTTCGAGAAAAGTTCTATAACGCGACGATCATTGACAGGATCGATGTTCACGCAGACTTAGCAAGATTTCGTATCCGACCCGACTCGCCAATTCCACCCTTTCAGCCAGGACAGTATGTCGCGTTGGGGCTCGGAAATTGGGAGTCCCGATTGGCCGGCACACAGCATGAGGCAGTTCCCGAAAAAAAGCTTCGCAAGCTGACGCGTCGCGCCTATTCGATCTCCTGTCCGATGATTGATTCGTCCGGTACCGTCACACCGGTCGATTCTATCGACTACCTCGAATTTTACGTGACTTTGGTTCGCGAGGCTGATTCGCCGGACAAGAAGCCACCCGTCCTGACCCCGCGAATGTTTGGTTTGTCGGTGGGTGACCGAATCGAAGTTCAAAAGAAAATCACTGGACACTATGTTTTGGAGAACATCGGGAAGCACGACACGATCCTGATGTTGGGCACGGGAACGGGCGAAGCGCCTCACAACGCGATGACAGCCAAGTTGTTGGCGGATGAACATCGGGGCAAGATTGTCAACGTTACCAGCGTGCGGCATCGTTCTGATTTGGCTTACGCCGTTGAACATGCAGCGTTGATGAAACAGTTTTCCAACTACTGCTACTTGCCGTTTACAACACGAGATCCTGAAAATCTTGACGAATCACATCCCGAATTCGTTGGCAAACAGTATCTTCAAGCGTTGTTTACTTCGGGACAATTAGCGACCGCCGCTGGTGATCCGCTTTCGCACGAGAACACACACGTGTTTTTGTGTGGCAACCCAGCAATGATTGGTTACGTTGCTCCGGGAGCAGAACCACCGGCGACACCTGGAATGCTGCCGCTATTGCGAGAGGCGGGCTTTACAGATGAACATGCTACGTCGGGACCCGGAACAATCAGATTTGAAAAGTATTGGTAAGGAAGCAACATGGATCTATCAAACACGATTGCACTAATCCTGGGTGGCGGACGGGGCACGCGACTGTTCCCGTTGACCAAAATTCGAGCAAAGCCGGCCGTTCCGCTGGCCGCAAAGTATCGTTTGATCGACATCCCGATCAGCAACTGCATCAATAGTGGTTTGAATCGCGCTTATGTGTTGACGCAGTTTCTTTCGGAAAGTTTGCATCGACACCTCCGGCAGACTTATGCGTTCGACAACTTTAGTGGCGGTTTTGTCGAACTATTGGCTGCCCAACAAACCGTCAATGCGGGAACCGATTGGTACCAGGGAACCGCCGATGCCGTGCGCAAGAATCTGGTCCATTTGGAGGAAGACTGGATCGAGCACGTCTTGATACTCTCTGGCGACCAGCTATATCGAATGGATTTTCGCGAGATGATGCAAACCCATATCGATTCTGGCGCGGCCGCAACCATCGCGGGGATTCCTGTATCGCGTCAAGACGCGTCGTCGCTGGGGATCATGCAAGTGGATGATACGGGCCAAGTTCGTGGCTTTGTGGAAAAACCACAAACCGATGAAGAACTCGCTTCGGTTCGAATGGACCCAGGTTGGATCGATGCTCGAGGAATCGAAAGCAAAGGCCGTGATTGTTTGGCCAGCATGGGACTCTATATCTTTGACAAGTCTGTGATGGTCGATCTATTGCGAGATAACGACTACGAAGATTTTGGCAGAGAAGTATTTCCGCAAGCGATCAACACGCACAAGGTTCAGGTTCATTTGTTCGATGGTTATTGGGAAGACATTGGAACCATCCGGGCCTTTTATGAAGCGAACTTGAATCTTGCCAGCAAGGAACCACCTTTCGACATCCGCAATCGTGAGGCCAGAATCTTTAGCCGGCCACGCTACTTGCCTCCGACAATCGCCGGTGATGTCAGAATCTCGGGTAGCCTGATCGCTGATGGTTGTCGAATTGGGGACAACGTTCAGATCGAAAACAGCGTCGTCGGATTGCGAACGGTCATTGGCGACAATGTCACAATCAAAGATAGCATCGTGATGGGCGCGGACTATATCGAATCGTCCCAGGTTCTTGCCGCTGGCGTTTTACCAATTGGTATCGGTGACAATTGTTACATTTCCGGTACGATTCTAGACAAGAACTGTCGTGTCGGTAGCAACGTAAAAATCGTCAATCATGCCAATATTCAAAACCAAGGTGAAGACGAGGCTTTACAGATCCGCGAGGGGATCCCAATCGTCATCAAGAATGCGCAGATTGACTGTGGATTCGAGCTGTAGGTAGGTGACCGAAACGGATCAGCAAGACAAACGAACGATCGGCCTCTTCGGGGCAACCGGCGTTGGCGTTGGTGCAATCGTTGGTGGCGGCATTCTTGCGCTAGCCGGCGTTGCCTTTGCAACAACCGGACCGTCAGCCATTCTGGCTTTTGCAATCAACGGTTTGATTGCATTGTTGACTGCACTCAGTTTTGCTGAAATGGCTTCCAAGTTTCCGGAGTCCGGCGGTACGTACACGTTCAGCCGCAAAGTCTTGTCGGTCGAAGCCGCTTTCAGTGTTGGCTGGGTCGTCTGGTTTGCCTCGGTCGTTGCAGCAGTCCTATATGGGCTCGGCTTCGCATATTTTGCCTTGATTCTGATTCGCGACTTGATTGCCGCGAGCAATCTTCCAGTACCGGCGTTGCTGGATCATTCGATGGCCATCCCAGCAATGGCGGTCCTGGCTACCCTGCTGTTGGCCATCCAACTCTCTTTTTCCAAGGGGAGTGGGGGTGCCTGGGCGAATGTCGTCAAAGTGCTGGTCTTCGCGGTGTTAGTGATTGGCGGTTTCTGGGCCATCGCCCGACAGGGTCCAAGAGAAGCCAGCGAGGCGCTTCGTCCATTTTTTAGTAACGGTCTCAGTGGATTGGTCCAAGCGATGGGCTACAGCTTCATCGCTCTGCAGGGATTCGATCTGATTGCCGCAGTTGGAGGCGAGATTCGAAATCCGACCAAAACGATACCTCGGGCCATGATTTTGTCGCTGTGCATTGCGCTCTGTATCTATCTACCGTTGCTGTTTGTCATCACGACGGTCGGAACCACTGACAATCAAACGATTACCAGTGCGGCGGCAGAAGATCCGGAGGGTATTGTCGCAATCGCCGCCAGGAACTATTTGGGAACAGCCGGGTATTGGCTCGTCATCGTTGCCGCCGTTTTGTCGATGTTCACGGCACTCCAGGCCAACTTGTTTGCCGCATCACGCATCGCGCTGTCGATGTCGAACGACCGTACCTTGCCAACAGTGCTGCAGCTGCGAAACGCAAATTCGGGGACACCAATTGTCGCAATTGGCGCGACCGCATTGTTAGTTTCACTACTGATTTTGGCTGTTCCCGACGTCGCGGCGGCCGGTGCCGCATCTAGTTTGATCTTCTTGGTGACGTTCGCCATTGCACATTGGCTATCGATACTGATCCGCCAGCGCAGCGCGTTGAACCCTCCGCCATTTCGTCTACCACTCCATCCCACGATTCCGGTAATCGGCTGCGCTGCGTGTATCGGGCTGGCAGTATTCCAGGGATTCGCAGTTCCACTGGCCGGTCAAATCGCGGTTGCCTGGCTAAGCCTCGGCGGAGTGTTATTCTTGACTCTGTTTGCCAGACTGCGCCCGATTGATGGACGTCACCAATGTGGCAGCCAATCCGGAATTGGTGCGGTTGCGAGGCAACACACCATTGGTTCTGGTACCGATCGCCAACCCAGACAACGCACGGGCTATGATTGCCTTGGCCGACGCGTTAGTACCCTCTGGTTTTGGCCGAGTTTTATTACAGACAGTTGTCGTCACACCTCCGGATTGGATTCCCGATGAAGATCCACAACCGGTCGAACGAGCACAAACCCTATTGAGAGAGCTATTGGTGGCATCTCATGGCTTGTCGGTTCGCGCCGAGGCGTTGACGACCATTTCATCGAAACCGATGGAAGAGATCGCCAGGGTCGCGCGGTTACACCGTTGCGAGTCCGTTCTGGTCGGTCTGAGCGCAATCGATGGTGATGAAATCGATACGCCTGTCGAACGACTACTAAGTCGGATCGATGCCGACGTTGTGGTTCTGCGAGCAGCACCTAACTGGCAAGTCTCTGATACCAGGAAGATCCTGGTTCCGGTCGCTGGCCGCGGCGGTCATGATCACCTGCTTGCACGACTTTTGGCCAGTCTTTCCAGGACACAAAATCGCGAGATTTCATTCATTCGTGTGGTGCCAACCAAGACCTCGCCCACAGACGTCAAGCGAATTCAGCGGGAACTCGATCGCATGGCGTATGATAATTCGGCAGGTCAAAGTACTCGAGAAGTCGTTATCGCAGACGATCCGGTAGCGGCCATCACGGATCGCGCCGAAGCCAGCGATTTGGTGATCTTAGGGATTCAGCGAATTGGACCCAAACAAAAACTTTTTGGTGGTTTTACGCGGGCCGTCGCAAAGCAAACCACATGCCCGATCATCGTCATGAGCAGGCGGTAGTATGAAACGATTTCTATAGCGTCCGAAAATCGCCAGACACGGCCAACGCTGAGTTTACAATCTGGGCATGAGACTTGATCCCGCAATCTGTTATCGAGCCCTGTTAGCAGGCGACGAGCGTCATGACGGTCGTTTCTTTGTCTGTGTCACGACGACGGGGATTTTCTGCCGGCACGTTTGTCCGGCGCGCCCGCCAAAGTTTGACAACTGTCGATTTGTTCCCAGTGCGGCCGCTGCCTCGGAGGCAGGCTTTCGGCCCTGTCTACGTTGTCGCCCGGAGAGCTCGCCCGATACTGGAAATTGGCAAGGAACTTCGGCCACCGTCTCAAGCGGTTTGCGACTGATCGAAGCAGGCGAGCTTGATCGTGGGGATATCGAAGGTTTGGCGAAACGACTTGGTGTCGGAGAACGCCATTTGCGCCGCTTGTTTCGCCAGCACGTCGGAGCTGCGCCTGTCGCTGTTGCGCAAACGCGGAGAATCTTGCTTGCTAAACACTTGATTGATCACTCCGAATTGTCGATGACCGACGTCGCGCTGGCCAGTGGATTCAATGGTATTTGGCGGTTCAACGAAATGTTCCAAAAAATGTATGGCCGACCACCCGCACAGCTTCGACGCAAACGTACAGATGGTTCTTCACAAATGTCGGTAATTTCTTTGTTGCTACCCTATCGACCACCCTATGATTGGCAGGCAATGTTGGGGTTTCTATCGATGCGAGCGATCCCAGGTGTCGAACGTGTCCGAGGTCAGCAATACGCGCGTACGATCGAGGTCGGTGGAGCGTTTGGGACTTTGGAAGTACAAGACTGCCCGGAGCAATCATCGCTGTGCGTGAAGGTAAACATTCCAAAGATCGAGAGCTTGGCAACGACTATCGCCCGCTCACGTCACTTGTTTGATCTGAGCGCCGATCCGATCCCGGTTTCAACAGCGTTATCGCAAGACCCTGATCTTGCACCACTTGTTGAATCACGTCCCGGATTACGAGTGCCCGGCGCTTGGAGCGGTTTTGAAATCGCCGTACGTGCGATTCTGGGTCAGCAGATTTCAGTCCATGCAGCTACGAAAGTTGCCGAAAAACTGGTTGCCAGCCTGGGAGCTTCGATACCGGAGGGGGCGCAGAGAGATCAACTGACGCGCGTGTTCCCAAGCCCAGACGCCTTTACTCTCGATTCTGTCCTCGCGTTGGGTATGCCACGAAAGCGTGCTGAAGCGATTGTGTCGCTGGCCCAGGCAACGATCCGCGACCCGCATTTGTTCGACCCGAAAGTCAGTTTGCAGGCGGCGATTGCAGACCTGTGTCGTTTGCCTGGCATCGGAGATTGGACTGCGCCGTACATCGCGATGCGCGTCTTGCGTGAAAGCGATGCCTTTCTGGCGGGTGATGTTGCACTACGCCGGATTCTAAGTGCCGATGAAACCCGACCCGATAGTCGGCAGCTGACCGAGCGCGCTGAAAATTGGCGACCGTGGCGGGCCTATGCAACTGTGCATCTGTGGACTTATCAATCACAACCCCTACAAAAAATTGGCGGAGGCCGACGTGATGCGATTGCGGTTTGACAGACAAGCGTCACCCATTGGAACGATGCTACTGGTCACGGACCAGCAAGGTGTGTTGTACTCACTGGATTTTGAGGACTTTGAAGTTCGAATGCACAAACTGCTGAAGCGGTACTACGGCGAAGTTCAGCTTGAATCGGCAAAGGTTGCTAGGCCGATCCGCGAAGCGTTGGAGAACTATTTCGACGGTGACTTCCATGCCCCGGCAGGTCTAAGCGTGGGAACCGGCGGAACCGATTTTCAATGTGTGGTTTGGAACGGACTGAAACGAATAGCGGCTGGCCAAACGACGAGCTATGGACAACTTGCCCAGATGATTGGACGTCCATCCGCCAGCCGAGCTGTTGGGTTGGCCAATGCCGCAAATCCGATAGCGATCGTAGTGCCGTGTCATCGGGTGATCGGGGCAAACGGAACGTTGACCGGCTACGGTGGTGGGTTGGCCCGTAAGCAGTGGTTGCTTGAGCACGAACAGGCCACAAATGTAAAACCTCAACAATCGCAGTTGGGCCTATTTGCCGAAACGTAGCCGTGAGCGGTGCTTCGTTAAGGTGTGGGCGTTTACAATAGCAGCCCAGCATGGTTGATCGCATCCACAAACGGAACTGACGAAGGAAATCAATGCGAAGATCCAGTACGATTTATCCAATAGGCATGCTCACGATCTGCGCGTTGATGAGCGACGTCCAAACCTCTTACGCGCAATCCACGATCGAACTGCAGCTTCGTTCCCAACGGGAATCCTCTCAGAATCCAGGCGTGTTCGAGTCTTCTGTTGACAAGCAAAAATGGGAAGCTTCAAAAACCGCGATCATTGTTTGCGATGTTTGGGACTATCACCATTGCCTTAACGCAGTACGCCGCATTGAGCAGTTTGCGCCAAGACTCAATCAAGTTTTACAGGTGTCCCGCCAACAGGGTGTGACGATCATTCATGCGCCTAGCGACTGCATGGATTCCTATCGAGAGCATCCCTCTCGTTTGCGGGCCATCAGTGCAAGGCCAGCTCCAATGGCGCCCAAAGATATTGAATGGTGGTGTTCGGCCATTCCCTCAGAGGAGCACGCTGAGTATCCGATTGACCAGTCTGACGGCGGCGAAGACGATGATCCGAGCGAACACGCTGAATGGGCGAAAAAGCTGGAAACTCTCGGCCGCAACCCAAAAATGCCTTGGAAACGGCAGACTGAGTTGCTGACGATCGACCGTTCCGCTGACTACGTTAGCGACCGCGGCGACGAAGTTTGGAATATTCTGCAACAGCATCAGATCAAGCACGTCATCCTGGTCGGCGTGCATACGAACATGTGTGTTTTGGGCCGACCTTTCGGACTGCGACAGATGGTTCGAGCAAAAAAGAACGTTGTGTTAATGCGGGACATGACCGATACGATGTACAACCCAAAACGCTGGCCCTACGTGAGCCACTTTGAGGGGACTCGCCGAATCATCACGCACATCGAGCGTTACGTCTGTCCAACGATTAGCAGCGACCAGATCATCGGTGATAGTGAATTTCGATTCGCCGGCGACACGGGTGAATCGGAACCAAGTGTTGTTCCGTCCGACCCACGGCGCGAATGGACAGCGATATCCGTTCCGACGAAGTCTGGAGAACCAAGTCAGAACGCACAGTGGTATCGATGTGTGGTTCGCATCCCTCAAGCTTGGACGGATCAACCGCTCACCCTGGAGATGCACAATGCCAATGGACAGCAGGTATGGATCAACGGAACCGAGCTCCATGCTAGTAACTCGACGACGTTTGCGATCCCCGTGAGCGATGTCGAGGCAAACGATGTCAATCTCCTGGTGATACGATCAACTCGCGGAAGGTTGGAAACCTCTCCTTTGCTGCGATCTGGCAAAGCATCGTTGCTGCTCGCTGGCACATGGCAGACCCGAATCGGCGACGACGCAGAGTTTCAGAGTATGCCACTGCCAGCCAAGTTCGGGGCAGGTTCCGATATTGTCTTTGCGCCTCAGTGATTCGTTTCAAGGTCGGTGGCTCATTTGGGGCTCGGCACGCGGACGCAGTTGAACCGAAGATTCGACATGTATGTAGACGACTGGCATCGAAGCTCACGGGTGGTGGCTCCAACCACTTGGCCCAGCGATCTGGACAAGTTTTTTCCAAAGGTGGAGGCCGATCGTGCGTCAGCCGAGATTCGTCAATGGCCTGGCTACCATCCCACTTCCTGCATCATCTGACAAAGTTGGCCGGTAGGTTGCGAATCGGTTCAGTTCTGTACATGGACGAATCGACACGGTTTGGACTTGGCAGCTTCAAAGCACTCGGTGGCACCTACGCAGTATCGCAGGTCTTGTGCCGAGTCATAGCAGGTCGAACCGGTCGGCAAGTAACGCCTGCTGAATTGCGAAGTGGCGTTCATTCGGAAATTACCAGTCGAATTGTCGTGACAACCGCGACGGACTTTATCAAGATTGGCGATCGCGCTGTCGAACCGATCATGCGAGACTTGGCCGCCGGATACTACGGATCGTCACCAATCGTGGCCGGCGAATCAGCCGTTGCCGGACTCGCCGCCTTGATCAGCTTGCTTGATCGGCAGCCTGACCAAGCCGATCTTGAGTTGGGACCGACATCAAATGTTTTGTTGATCGGCACACAGGGTGCGACTGATCCGGTTGTCTACGAGCGATTGGTCGGTAGATCAGCGGAGTCTGTTATGAATACCTAGTCGGCAAATCAACCAGACATACTTTGGGTTCGTGCAGAAAAAACCACATCACGTGCTTGCCGTGATGTGGTTGACGATTACTAAATTCGTTGGAAAAGCTTAGCTCTTCTTGGTGCTAGCGGGAGCAGCCGCGGCGGCAGGGGCCTGTGCCGGAGCATTCTGGGTCAGGCCAGGACGAACTCGCTTGTTGATGTCGGTTTCCAGAACACCGAAAACCGATTCGTGACGGGCAACTGACATTTGCAGCGCCGCCAATAGTCGCTTGGCGGTGAAGAAGTTGACGATGATCCGTTGCTTCACCTGAATCGGATCCTTTGGGACACCAATCGGTTGTGGGTTCAAGCCAAAATCGACGATGAGTTCTTCGGGTGAACCGGTGACGCGGCAAAAGTTCGCGTACGTCGCTACCGCGTTTTCGTCATTGACTTGAACTTGAACTGGCTGTTGAGTTTGTGCCTGTGCGGCTGGCTCCGAACTCGAAGTATCGGATCCTTTGCTGTCTGCCATTGGTGGTCTCCCCAAAAGTTGGAAGGTCAGAGGTTGGAAGTGTGTAATCGACTATCGGATGAGTGTTGACGTTCGAGCCAGCGAGTTAGATCCGTATCCTAACGGGTGGGTCGGGACATGAAAACGGCCTGGCATGATCAGGCGGCATAATTCATTCATTCTTGGCGGTCTAGATTTCCTAAACGCGACATGTTCTCGGCGATCGTCCGCATCGCTGGATCCTTTGATTGACGTTAAAGTTCAAAATTGAAGGTTTTTGCAACCAACAGCCACAGTCGGGCGCCCAAGGACATCGGATCGACGTGGATCTTGGCCGAACCTCGGAATCCTGGTCGGAGCAGGATGCCGTCGATCTCCAGCGGTACGCGCGCTTGATAGGAAATACTGCGAGGTTTGATCTGTCCGGTCGCCGGATCAATCTCGGTTTGTAGATCGCCGCCGGTTTGACTGGACATCGACATTGACGCAGAGTCGATCGGCTTGTTGGACATTTCAGTAATCATTCCGGTAAAGGTTTCTAGCCGCCTAGCATCAAGCTTCAGATCGACCGCCTGACCTTCGCGAACAAGCCGCACGTCGCCCTGATCAACGACCAGGACAGCTTCCAGATCATCCGATGTTCCGATTTCACAGATTACATCGTCGGCAGTTAACATTGCGCCGCGATTCTTTGGTTCAAGTGGTGACCCGGTCCAACCGGGCAATCGGCCGTCACCGTTGTCTTGTGGTGCCCGGTAAGGTGGTGGAATCACATATCCGCTACGTTTGGCGCGCACCGTCAATCTTGCCAATTCTTCCTCGGTTTTCGATCGCATCGACCGAATCGATTCAAGCAACTCTTGCTGAGTTTCAATCTGGGCATTCAATGAACGATCACCGCGACTGCGATACTTGATATTGTTCAATTGGACTTCGGCGATGCGTTCTTCGCCTTGTAGTTCAGTTAGTCGAATTTCCAGGTCGGGGTTTTGTAGGATTGCGATCGGATCATCTTCTTGAACTAAATCTTTCGGCTCGACCGTCCATTGAATCCGGCCGGGAGTGCCGGCGTAGACGGTACCCGCCTGGCTGGGCTGGACCTCAAAGGCGCAGTCGATGTGATGTGGCAAAGGGATGTAGCAAACGCCGGCAAGACACGGTTGCGGCGATCGCCACGCTGATCAATACGGGAGTGCGTTTCACTTTCGACAACCTCCCAGGTGTTCGACAGAATTTCCAAGTTTGGATAATCGGCTGAGCGACAAGCCCGAAGAAACCGATGACGGCGACCATTCGGCCGATCGATTGCAGTCCATATGGTTCCAGTACCTTGATCACAAACCAACAAATTGAAAAAACAACGACCCAGCGATAAATGACGCTGGCGATCGTATACAGGGCAAAGAAGAATTTGCCGCGGGTCGGCAAGAAAGGATCGTCTTGCAGTTCCAATCCCAAGCACGTTTGTTGAAACGATCGCTTCAGCACTTCTGTACTTTTTTGACGGAGATTGGGGATCTCCATCGCGTCCATCAATATGTAGTAGCCGTCAAATCGTAGTAACGGATTGCCGTTGACCAAAATTGTGCTGACAACATTCAAGAACATCATATTCAAGCAAAGGTCGTTGATCGTTGTCCCTTGCTCGGTAAACCACCAGACGAACGAAGCGATCGACGCTAGGATCATTTCCACATAGATACCCGCGGCTCCGATCCAAACTCGCTTCCATTTGTTGGGCAGCATCCATGAATCGGAGACATTGCAATACAGGCAGGGCGTAAACACCAACAGCATGAATCCAATTTCATGGCATTCACCGCCAAACTTCTTGCAGCTTAGCCCATGTCCAAATTCATGCAGCACTTTTACGATCGCCATCGTCGCAGCCAAGATTAGCCAACGATCCGCGGCAAAGAACTGTTGGAACGTCGGTAGTCGAGCGTACACGGTTTCGTACTGACTGGCCAACAACAGGGAAGCTGCCAGCAGCAACAGCGAAAAGAAAATCAATGCTGGAACGGTAAACATCCAGCCAAACCAAGGCAGGATTGCGTTTAAAATCTTCTCTGGATCGAAACCTCGGTAGCGAATAGCAAACAGATTGGCGAATTTGCCCATCGTTTCCTTATTCTTTTTCGTCCGCCCGCGTTCGCGGAGCGCTTTACCCTGGCCGGGGGAGTTGCTGATGACCAGGCCACTGCGGTGCAACATTCCAATGAACTGCTGCAAGTCGCCGAAGGTGATCTTTTGGGCGCAAATCTTTGTTCGAAGCCATCCTTGATCTGCTGCAGACTGACATGCCCGTCCAGCATGTTCAGAATATAGAACTCTTCATCGTGAAATCGAAAATACTGTAGTCCGACCGGTTCCTTGACTACCCAATACCCTTCGCCCTGATAGCGTTGCCGATTGGAGACAAGATCAGGACGCCGGCGCACCGTCAGCGGTCGCGATGAACTGCTGACAAGGGATTCGGCAAGTGTAGGCATAGCAAGTGAGCTAACTCAGTTGTCAATAAGACGGTGATCCGGAACACGGTGATCTGGGACCGGTGCCGTTAAAGCGATTGGCCCGATTCTTGAATAAGGATTTCGGCCTTCATGCCGGGTTTCAGCAACCAATCGTCGCCAATTCTCGTGTTGGGAACTTCAACCCAGACACGGTATTGGTTATTGATATTGATTTCCAAACTGACATACCCAAGTTTGCCGTTAAGTTTGATCACCTTTTCGCCTTCGGTATAGATCAGGACCTGAACCGGCGCGCCCTTGATGAACTTTGCCCGGGTACCGCAATGCATCGACGTCTCCTTCGACGCGCAGCATATCCATCTGGATTAGCGTGGCGATAGGATCTCCTGGCTGCACCCATTGGCCGGTCTGAGCAATTCTTTCTTCGATTTGCCCGGTCAGTGGCGCCAAGACTTTTCGGCGCGTCAACTCAAACTCAGCCATTGCCAATTCGCTCCGTTTGGCAATCATCTGAACTTCGGCGACCTTGGTGTTCATTTCCGCTAGCTCGATGGCCAGGTCTGCCTTGTCCGCTTCGAATTCCTTCTTTTTCATTTCCCAGAAAGGAATCGCACCTTCTTTTCGCAATTCCTTGAACGATTCAGCTTCCGCCTTCGCCAACTTAGCGCTGTTTCGCGCGTTGCGAATGTTGACGTCGTTCGCAGCGTTCAGCATCGCCTCTTTGAGTTCGGCTTTCTTTAGTTCGATCGCTAAGCGTGCAGCGGTGTCATCAATCACGGCCAATTCATCATCCTTCTTGACCGTATCGCCCTCTTTGAAATTTATTTTGACGAGAGAGCCGTCAGCACGGGCTGGGATTGGTACCTTTTCAATGTAGCGCACAACGCAGTTTTCAGCCTGAATCTGGCCGTCAACTGACTTCCCGGTGACGCGTCTTGTGCCTTGACCGCTTGCTGGGCTGATAGCGAAGCCATGGCAAACATGATCGCGGTGAGGGCGAAGTGGCGTGGTCGCATAGGATTCAGGCTCCGAAGACGAGGAATGGAAGGCAGACAAAAGTGTGTGGTTGATTGCAAAATCGATGTCTAGAAAAAGAACTTGCAAAGCCATTCATAGATTTCGTGCAAGAACACAAAACCACTCGACCGCCGACCACATTTCACGTCAGCGACCACCTTGGCGCCCGGCAGCGGAAGTAACTCTCGGAGCGATTGCTGGTCTGGATAAGCACGCATCTTGATCACGGCGCCATGTTCTTCGTTTGAATCGGCGCGCGTGGAAATGCTGGATGTTTTCAAAGTGGCTTGCAGCGGATGATCGACGTTCGTGCCGAGGATATATTCGACTTCCAGTTCTGCGTCGGGGCCGGTCAGGTTGTTTTTGGCGATGTAATCGTCCAGGTGGCCCTCGCGTTTTTCAGGCAGTTCAAGTTCGAGATACATTGGCTTAGAAAGATCGGCGACTTCCATCAGCACTTGGCCGGTCATGATTGGGCGGCTGCGAAGTGTTTTTTCGACGTCCCAGGAAATGACTACACCGTCGATCGGTGACTTGATGACCAGGTCGTCGTAACGTTTTTGTAGCAGTGCGCGTTTTTCTTTCTGAGATTCCAGTTTTGTTTCCAACTCATTTTGCTCTGACTCCAAAGCAGTTCGCTCGGTTGGACGCATTTGCTGTCGCGATAATCCCAGTTGACTTCGAACCCGTGTTTGTTCGGCTAGCGTGGTTTGAATTTGGCCGTCGATATCGTTCAGCTGAATTTCCATCTCGTGGTTGCGCAACCGAACCAAGACATCACCTTGCTTGACCAATTGTTTGTGAACCGCGTTGACTTCGATCACTTCGCCATCGATGGGTGCAAAGATTTCGCGGCGCTCTTCGGCCATCAATGTGCCTTCGGCTTCCAAGTCAAAGTCTTTGCGAATGAACACCAGTCCCGACACGATGGCAGCAATCAGACCAAGCACCGCCAACGTTTTCGGAAGTGTTCTGGCCCGGATGATCCAAGTCGCGTGCCCGATGGTTCGCCACAGCGGCATCAAGAACAGGTTCGTGTACGCGCGTGAATTGGCAATCGCTCGCGTCCCGTGTTCGTAAACAAGATCACAACGGGCTTTGAAAATGTCCGCTGGAATGTCCGTTTCGATTTGCTCGATGATCAACGCACCAATGACTTCGCCACGATGCGAGTTGTCACGGTCGATTGCCCCGGCGGCGCCACCACCCTCATCTTTGCCCAGTGTGCGCTCCGGTTCTCGCAGCGGCAGAACCGCGATATTGCGCCCGTAGGATTGATCAACATAGTCCTCCAAGGCCTCTTCGATCTGAGGTGGCAAGTCTTCCGTTGATCCGTCATGCCAGAGCGGTTCACCGGCCGCAACGACTCGGGTTGCCAGCTTGTTCAGCGCCGAGACGATGTTGGACCGGTTCTCGATCGTGTCCTGGCCGCTGATTGCTTGGACTTTGCATTTGCGGCCCTTCTTGATCGCCACACTGACGCGATCGCATCCGATCAAGCGTCTGCCTTCGTTGGCAACGATGTATGCTGTTTCTTTCAGGTCCAACGATTCGTGAGTTGCGCGGGCGAACGAGTCCGCCTGTTGCCAAAGCGTTTGGCGATCACCCAACGTCCGCAGTTTTTGACTGCGCAACCATTCGGCGGCTAGCTCGCACATCTGCTGCAGAAACTTCAAGTAACCGCGTTGTGTGTCGGGCGCCGTATCGGGACGTTGAAAAATTTCAATCAGTCCATCTTTCTGGCCGTCATGTTGCAGCGCACCTAGACAGAACAGATACCGCGTCGGATTGCCTTCCGCGTCTCCATCGGTCGTACCGGAATAGGGAGGCACCAACAAGGATTGACCGGCGTTCGCCACCCGTGTGATCAATCGCGTATGTCGATTTGCGTCGTCGTTTGTTTGATCATCGATATCCAAAATCGATGGCTCGGCATTGATTTGATAGTTGCAGTCGCAGTTGGCGATCTTCATCCAACAACCAAACCGCACCGCCGGCAGCTGCCAGGGCTGTGATGATCCGGGTCAGCAATTCCGGATAAAACTCTTCTGCTGTGACGCCGCTCTTGGCAAGCTGAGCGATTTCATTGACCAGGCCACGGATCTGTGCCTTGGTCTCCTCGACAGTTTGATGATTGACCGACATGGGTATCTTCGATCATGCAAGTGGGAACGGGACGGGTTGGGTGGTTACCGAATTGGAAAGTAGTCGATTGTTCGGTCCATCGCCATGTTGACCTGTGCTGGTTCAGCCGATTTAGGTCCAGAGCTGGGCAGAGATATTGATTGTGCCTGATGGACATGGTGTTGCATTTTTGCACCGTCAGCTTTTTCGTTTTTCCAAACCGACACCTGGACATCATATACAATTTGTATAAACTGTCCAGCGGAGTTGACGGCGAGCCAGCCCTCGACGCAAAAGCAGTGTTTTTTTGCACACTATCTGGCTCGGTTCGAAGACAGAGGCAGGATTCAGATGACCGATTCGCAGCCCATTGTCTTGGCCGATGCCGCTGCATCGATTGCCGAAATGGAGCGAGAATTCAACCGTTTGCAGCGAGAAATTCGACGGACTGTCCAGGATCGGCTGGCCAAATTCTCCGGACGACGCCTTGGTGACCTCAAGTCGAATCAGCGTTTGGCGACGGCGATCCACCATCTGCTCGATAGTCACGGACTGCGAGTCCGATGCAATGAGTGCGGGCATCCGGCGATTCTAAGAGTCTCGCCAAGATCCGGATCTCCTGCCGGTGTGTTTGTATTCGACCACACGATTGATGGCCGCCGAACGTTTCACGGCGGCCGGCGCACGCTTCCTGCGATCGTTCTGATCGGGAAACCGCCTCGGAAAAAGATCGTCGCCAAGCCGGCCAAACAATCGTCTCAGGCGAAACATACCAATCAGGCGGACCAGTCGGGTCGGGCGGTTGGATGAGTCTCACTCGATCGCGAGCGCTAGCCTTGTTGTCGAAATGTGTCGGCAACGAAATTTGGAGCGTTGCAACGTGCCAGGAGGCCGGTGTGCCGGAGGACTGGATCGAGGATCTGGCCGATGCCTACGAATCGGGCTTTCGACTCGATCGGCAGACGATCTATGTGGGCGAAGCGCGAACCAACCAGTTTCACGGTGTTCGCGACATTGATCTGGCAATTCGGCTGGCAGAGACGCTTGGAGTCAATGCACAGCGAGCTTGCGAGTTCGCGACCAATCCCGTGGCCGTTGTTGAAGCCATCAAAATAGCCGTCATCGACGGCGATTGATCCGAGTCTGATCCAGAACCAGGCATAACCGGTATGACCTGTTCAAACGCGCGCGTGCACAACGGATCGCGGCAAGCACCCATCCAACGGCCGATTGAAAAGGAATAGGTCCGCACAGCGGGCTGTCGTTTCGAGGCGTCATTGGTTGGCGCGGTTTGGCCACGGGGATGATGGATGCCGGGTTCAGTGTCAAAATCAGCTCGCTCCGACAATGGAGAGCGATTTTTCGGTTTGCGAATCGAAAACGATATGCTGCAATTGGCGATCGCTATACCGTTGCCGAACAACAGGTATCGGTTAGAAATCGACGCGATATCTTCGGACGTGGCAGGTGGTTTGTTGAGTTCCGGAAACGGTGCCCATCTCAAAGAAGCCTTGGCATTTTTGTGCGAACGACATGAGATCAAGCGTGAGCGAGTCGCCGTATCTTTGGATGGTGATTTCTGTGTGACCCGCGTGGCGATGGGTACGACCGAAAAGGTTGATAGCGAGACTTCCCTGCTAGCTGTGCGAGTGCCTCGGTATCTGCAGCTGGGGCCAGGCGAAAAGGTCACGGGAAACGCTCGGAAAAATATTGCGCCAGCGGTTGATTACGCAGTCACCGGAGTGGTCAATCGTTCGTTGATCCAGCTGGTTTACGAGGCCCTACGATCAAATGATGTAAACGTCGCCTGGGTTGAACCATCATTGGTAAGTGTCGCACGTTTGCTTGGCGAAGCGCGGGATGGGGACGAACGACCGGTGATGATTGCTGACGGAACCGGGAAACGATGGGACGTCGGAATCGCCTGCGCAGGTCGTCTGCTATTGGATTATCGCCCCGCTGCGGCGACGAGTGCGGAGTCGCTTCGCGACGCCGTCGAAGGACATATTTCCCGGCTGAAAAGGTTCTGCCAACGTCACCGCGGTATCGCCACCGGAGAGTTGCGAGAAATGCTGATCTGCGGAGACGATTCCAAGACAGCTGGCGCCGAAGGGGTGTTAGGTGGTTCGATCAACATTGAAGTCTCCGTGCTAAGAGTTCCGAAGCTGGAAAGCCTGTACGAGATCGACGAGGAGTTTCGCTGTTCCAACTGTGTGCCTCCGGTTGCCACGGTATTACCGTTGTTGACCGGCGTCGCCGAATCGGATGTTCCCGATTTGCTGGATGAAGTTCGTCGCGAGCCAGATCTGCCCTTGGTTTCCCAGCTTCTACGTACCGGTTGGCCGGTATTTGCCGCTTCACTTGTGTTGGCCATTTCTTATGGCTTGGTCTCGGATCAACGCTATCGGCAAGCTGGCACAACCCAAGGCCGGACGGCGATCGAATCACAGATCGATGCCAATGAAGTTCGCTTCACGGAACTGTCCCAGAAACGCGATCTGCTGACTCACTTGGTCCGGATTCAAAGCCAGTCCGCCGAGCCAAACTGGCATACGATCTTTCAACAGGTAACGCAAAGTTTGCCGGATGCGGCCAGATTGAACAGCTTTCAAGTCGAAAACGATGGACAGGTCAGTTTAGACGGGACGGTCACTGACGAATCACTTGTCTTCGATTTGGTCAATGAGTTTCGACGACTTCCCGGGATCGCTCAGGTCGCCTTGCGTGGGACAGCGCCCGACGAATCTGTGCATGGTACGCGTTTCACGATCAGCTTAACGACGTCGCAATTGGCCGCCAAATCCGAATTGGGAACGCACGATGAATAATCGAAACAACCGGGCAACCCGGGCAATCGTAGCGAGCCTAAGTTTGCTTGCGATCATCGTATTCGCAGTACCTTGGGTCGATGAATACTTACGACTTCGTGGCGATGCGGCCGAACTAACCGAACTGGAAGGCAAGTTCGCGGAACTCCGGGAGCGGAATGAGCAACTCAACCGAATCGACGCCAAGCTTACTGACAAGCTGAAAGACCTGGACGCCCGATCAATTGATCCGTCGAAGACTGAAATGGTTCGAGAGATGATTGTTCAAGATAGTACGGAACGCCGGTGGACGCATACGTCGATTGGAAATCGAAAACGGCGAAAGACGAATTTGGGCGATCGACGGTGACGTCGCGCAAAACAGTACGATGCCAATTTACGGAGAAGAATCTAAGTTCGAACTGCACACACACGCGATCGATTTGCAAGTGGATGGATCTTTGCAGTCGATCAAAATGATCCTGAAGAACGTTACCGACCAAGGATGGTTGGCGACAACGAAGGGATTGAACATTACGCCGAGCACTGTTCGAGAATCGCCAGTCAGGCTCGAACTGCGGTCGGTTTTGTACGGTTTGGCTCCTCGCCAGCAGCCACAAGAAGAAGAATTTGCGTTTCGCGCGAGTGGAAAGCGAATCCACTAGAAGCGAGATTTATCATTCGTTCAACGAATGGAAAGACTGATTTGCCATGGACGGCGTCAAAGTTTTATTACCAAAACCGTTTCAAGGGCGCACTGCAAGTTTGTGCGCTCTTGTAGCGGTCATGGTGTTACTCGCTTCCGGTGCCCGGGCTGATGCACCGCAACCGTCGAAGCGACGAGGTGCGCTCCAACAATTCAGCGGCAACAGAGTTGCTTTGCATCCGATCTCCTCTCCGAAAGCACTGCCAGCGGTGACATTGCGGCCCGAAGCGCGAGTGATTGACGCTCGGAAGTCGCCCATCGTCGCTGTCGTATCGGGTGTCCAAGCGGATTCGAATGTAAATTTGCACGACATTGCCGATAACCCTGGTTCGCAGATCCATGTGTTGCCTTTGATTCCGAATGAAAACGATCAAAGTCACAACGTGACCCGATCACGAGAGCCAACGCTAACGGTAGAAGAGGCCTTGAAAGTTCCGCGGCAGTGTCACGTTTCGTAAGACGCCGATTTCCGAAGTCGTCTTCATGCTTAGCGACCTCTGGAAAATCAATATCGTTGCTGGAGCTGACGTGTCGGGCGATGTCAGTGGAGCGTTTCAGAATGCACCGCTAAGTGAAGTCCTGTCAGCGGCACTGACTGCCAGTGGCTATGGCTATCGACAGATCGGTAGCAGCCTCGTCGTGCTGCCGATCGACCAGATCGGGACGCCAAGTACCGCGGCTGTTGGGTCTACGGGGTTCTCGCAATCAGGAATCGCATACTTTTCACCCCAATTCACTGACGCCGAGCAGATGGCCGAACCTTTGCAATTGGCGTTAGGCGAAAGCGTAATCGTCGCCGTCTATCCGGAAGAGAATCGGATCATGGTCAAGGGAACACCCGATGACCTGCGGCTCGCGTCCGAAGCGATCGAGCAACTGGATGTACCGCGGCCACAGGTTCGAATTACCGCAATGATCTATGACGTCGCTTTGGGTGAAATAGAGCGATTGGGATTCAATTGGAATCGCGAGGTTCGACAGTTGGCCAACGCCAACAACGAAGCACTGGCCGATGTCACGCAAAATGTCAATGATTTCTTTGCCGTGGCTTCCGACTTAACAGGCACCGGCATTACTGACTTGGGGCTGCGCACGATTACTAGTTCGGTAAACGCAAATGTGTTTTTGGAAGCGTTGGATGCGAACGCGGAAGCCAAGTTATTGGCCGACCCTTCGATCACAGTGGGTGACCGTACGGAGGCATCGATTCGGATCGTTCAACAGATTCCGATCGTCGGCGCAAATCCCGTCGAGGGATCAAATGCTGTATTCACCCAAACCGAGTTCAAAGAAGCAGGTGTGATTCTCATTGTTACGCCACGCATTAGCCGTGACGGAACGATCGAGCTGCAGGTGCAACCTGAGTACAGCGTGGTCAAGGAAATTACGCCTTCTGGACCGGTCATCGATACTCGCACCGCGGATACCGTCGTTCGTGTGAATGATGGGGAGATGTTCGTACTAGGCGGCCTAAGGCAAAAAACTATCGTCGAGACGATCCGAGGCATTCCGTATCTTCGCGATATCAAGTACGTCGGCAAGCTGTTTCGAGCTCATGCAACCGAGGTTGAAGAAAGTGAACTGATCGTGTTCCTGAAGCCCGAATTGATCACACCCTACTATGCTGGCCACGCGCGCGAGCAAATGGCTGCCTGTGTTGCATCCGATCAACTCGATCGCATTCCTCACGCCCAGCCGCAGTCTATCATTCCGGATTGCCTAGACTGTAACTGCCCAAACCACTATCCGCGACCAAGGCCCAATGCTGGCAGCTATGCGTTTGAAATGCTTGGCGGATCAGGGTTCCAACCGCATCAGTTGGTCACACCTGATGGTGTCGAGATTGTGGGTCCGGAGTTCGATGTGCGGCAAGCCCCTGGAGTTGACGCCCCAATCGAAGTCGAAGCAATCGAACGCGCCGGGAACGTTGGAACCGACGGTAGTCGAAGAACTGCATCCGCCACTTTATATTGAAACGCGATGATCGGATCGTAGCCCAGTACACCTGATTCGCGGACCGTTCAACATCCCTTCCAGATCTGGCGATCACGAGAAAATCGATAGGATCGACTTTCTTAACCAGATCTTGAATTTGCCAAGCATCTTAATGCAGAGGTGATGGTCATCGACGAAGACTCTCGGAGCGTCAACGCAAGCAGAACGCATTTTGCCAACGAAGGATTGTGAAATTTCGTCGCACTACCAAGTCACCGATCGCAGTCGAAAGTATACGCCAACACCGGCCCGATATCGTCTTGATTGGCTCTTGGCTTTGTGTCATACAAACGTCTTGGCGATCGAATATATCTCGTCCACATCCAAAATCAGATCGTTTGTGGTGAATAGCTTTTCAATCGCAGCACGGTGGGTCTTCATTTTTAGCCCGCCAACACCGATCGCACCGTAGCCGACCGCATTGCCGATCGGTTTCGCTTTGTCCATCAGATCAATCCCACCGATTCCGGCTGGCGGAACCGCGTTCAGGTCAATGGCGACCTTCACAGTCTCGATATCGGCCAGTGTTTTCTGATCAACCAATTCGATACCGGCCGCCCCGCAACCAACCAGAATTTCGGCACCCTCCAGTGCTGCTTTGGTTTTTCGTGGGCTTTCGATCGCCAGCGGAATCAGATTGCCTGCATCGATGCGCTGCGAAATTTCCTCGCAGGCGGCAGTCGCGCGGTCCAATCGACGGCTGGTTAGAACAACGTCAGCGCCATTGCTGGCCAAAAGCCGAGCAACGCGTCGCCCGACAGGTCCAGTTCCACCAAGGACGACTGCTCTGGCACCCCTGAAAGTGGCGTGCCGGCTGGCGGATACCACCGCTGCCGAGGCAGTCGTATTGCATCCGTTCGCATCCAGCATCAGAGACACACGGACCGGACCGAAGAAGGTATTCGCACAAGCTTCCAGAATCTGTTCCGCGTCGTCCACGTCCGAACCGCCAACAAAAATGGCCGTATTCCTTAGTTCTTCACCGCCGCGTGTAAACATGGCGCCATGTACCAAAGTTTCCACATTGGTTGCTTGGACGTTTCCATATCGCAACAAGTGATCGACGCCGGCATCAATCGCAACGACAGAATCGAAGGAACTAGGTTGTGGATCACCATCCAGCTGTAGCAAAATGCGTTTGGTCATAGTTCTGATTTCATAAGAGGAAACAGAAACAAAAAAAGCTTTCCGGCGCGATGCCCGGAAAGCTGATCGTAATCGATTCTTGATTGCTCACCTAAAAGCTTCTGAGTATTTGAAGCCCTTGGAATTAGAAGCCCTTGAACGGATGAGCGGCTGAATCCTTCTTGGCGACCATGTCATCAGCAGTCGGCTTTCCGCCCATTGCGCTGGCAATCGATTGCTTGACCGCTTCGTAGTTGTAGTTGTAGATCTTTTCGTCGTCTTCGGCCGCCGGATGAATGAACACGCCGCAAACGCAAACCAGATCCTCGGCTTGATCTTTCGGGATGATGCCTTCGCTAACCGCGTCCGCAACCGCTTTCGCGACAGCGGCCTGGGCGGGACCAAACATTTGAACGACTTGCTTCATGCCTTTCATGGTTACTTTGGTTATCATCACCGTCGATGGCTTTACTGCGAGGTTTGGTTCCAAAACCGCCAGCAAGTTTGTATGTCCATCGCTCTGATTTGACAAAGCGTTGGCGAAAGCGACACCGACAGGTCCGTCTTTGCTGCCAATCATCAAATCAATATGTGCGACTTCGTTGCCGTCACCAACCAACGCTTCACCGATGTGAAATTGCATGTTCAGGGCCTAATTTTGATGGGGAAAGAGTGATTCGTTTGCCTGAAAAAAGTAGCAAACCATGACCAATACGCAACCACCCTACGAGAGCAAGACGATTGTGTTGGTCGGCGCATCGGTACGATCCGCCGCCGAGTCGGCTCGTGCGCTGGATTTCACGTGATCGGAATCGACCTGTTTGGCGACTCCGATACGCGAAAGGCGTGTCATCAATTCTTTAGGATTCCGGATTCAGCAAGCTTGGTGGGAAGGTTGGATGACACAATCCATGCCACTTGCGCCGGTCTGCCGATGTTTGTGGTCGGTGGTTTTAGCGGCCGTCAGCGGCTGGTTGAACGTTTGTACTCGGTCTGTCCGCCCATCGGTCCATCGCTACGTTTGCGATCGCAGCTACAGGATCCTGTGGTCTTGAATAGGCTGGTGGACGGCTGCTCTATCCGAGTTCCGTACACCTGCACGCCAACGCAATGGACCGATCAGTTTCGTGCCGCCAGTCGGAATCGTTGGTTGCTTAAAGAACCAACCAGCAGCGGCGGCATCAGTGTGCGATGGTGCCTCCAGGGCGTTGCTGCCCCGGACGACTGTATCGTTCAGCAATGGATCCCCGGACGAAACTTTGGGGCAACTTTCTTAAGCGATGGTGCCAAGGTCGAACTATTGGGAATTTGCCGGTCGTTGTTTACACGGCACAGGGGTTGACCGTTCATTTACTCAGGATCGCTTGGACCGATAGGGCTTGCTGATTCCGTGATCGGTCAGCTGAAATCGTTGGGTCAGGCAGTCCTTCGCACGTTCAAGTTTTCCGGACTGTTCAATGCCGACGTCATCGTCGATCACGTAGGAAAAATTTGGCTGCTGGAGATCAATGCCCGATGGAGTAGTTCCATGGAGCTCATTGAACGCAGCCTTGATCTAAGTCCGACCATTGACAAGGAGCGAACACTGCTGGGTTGCGCAATCAACGGAGAATTGGTTGGCCACACGGCGAACCTAAGCAACCAGGCGGATCGCATTTTCCTGAAGAGAATCATCTACGCTCGACAGCGGCAACGGTTTTGTGCGCAAGACTTCGTTCGTCATCTCGAGAGGAATCAATCGATACACGACATTCCGACTGAAGGCGATTGGATTCAGCGTGGTGAACCAGTGCTGACAGTGTTGACCGAACTCGATCGACAGCGAGTCAATTCGTTGAAATCGTATCGAAGATTGCGCCGGATAATCTCATAGACTATCTTCCCATCGCCGTCAGTCTTCTTCCTCATCATCGGTATATATCTCAAAGAACTCCATGTCATCGACTTCCTTGGCAACCACAAGCTTACCGTCCTGATCAAATAGCAGCATCATTCCGGGCTCGTTCATCCCTTCCATCAATTTCAATGGTGCACCGCCATCCAAATCGATGACGGTCGTCGCGTTGAAAACCTTTGCTTCTGGCAGCGTCTTGAACTTCAGGCTGATTGGATCGGCGATATCAGCATCTCCCTCTTTGCTCAATACGGATCCTTCAACAACATCCATTAGGAGAGGCACGCGTGCTCCGTAACGCGAGTTGAACTGAGAGGTGATGACTTTTCCCTTGGAACCGTTGCGAGCATATTCGACGTCCTTCCCGCCAACGGACCAAGTATAAATTGTGCCTGGATCGACCGGTCCAACAAATTGCTGACTCAGTCCCGGCAACGAAACGGGTTGAGATGGTTCGCTCCAAGGGCTCCATCGTTGGTATTTTCGGATTCCTGTTTTCTGCGCTCTTCTCTTAACGCCAGCACACGATTGGCAACCTCCGGAGCAAGACTGCTTAGTCTAGGCGCATCTTCCCCGACGTCCGGGAAATTGGGATCGACGACGGAGAAGCGAATGCGATAAACATAACTCGCGCCAGCTTTGGGAGGATTGCGTCCGACGTCATGGAAGTCATAAAAGCGGATCAACTTGTAGTCAACCGGATCGTCTTCGTCTTGTCCGCTAAGTCCAGTGCCGGGACTGGCGCTCTTAGCACCAAGTCGATTTAAGCCGCCTAGGCCACCGGCTCTGCTTGGCGATCGATTTGTGCGGAGCGGCGTCAAAGCCTCTCGCATTTTCGGCAAACAACTCTGCGTCGCTTCGATCATCGACATCCTCCTCTTCCTCTTCCTCTGATTCCAGCTCATCCGCTGAAACCAGTGGTATCAACGGATGAGTAACAAATTCGCGGTAGTCATCAAGTAACACAGGGGGAATCCAATTGCTTAGCCGGTCATCGCGATATTCAAGTGGAACAATCTCGGGGGCGTAACCAGCCCAACGTTTTGCGGCGACGATACGGTAGTCATTGAATGACCAGACACGCAACCAATCCTCGTCGGTCAACTGTTCAACTGACTTTTTGGTCACGTCTGCTCGCTGCACTTCAAAGTTGACATACATCGGTGCATCCCGATTGATGCTGTATGCGTCTGCGTCACGGAGTGCCAATGCATAGGCTTCGTGCAGTTCCTTATGAGGAACGACGGCCCGACCAGCAATGAATCGAGCCAGTCGTGGGATTGGCGGATTGCCGTCTACAGACTTAGCCGTAGCGCCATAGTCCTTTTTCGTATCGAATCGACGGTTGCCACGACTAACCGATGACGGCTGATTGGAGCTTAAATTGCTAAGTCCGCCACCGCCGAATCCGCCGTCATCGTCATCGTCTGCTAAACCGCCGAGTCCGCCACGTTCACGATCGCGATCAGGCGTCGGCCGTTTTTCGTCCTCTGAAGCCCCAGCATCATTAAGTTCGTTAAGTAAATAGTCGTCGGGAGTCGCGTCACGAGTTCGATTTTGCCAGGCGATTGTCGCAACCACGCCCGTCGCAATGATCGACCGAGGCGCCTTGAGCTGCGGGTCCTGGCGGCGGACCACGGATCGCATCATTTTCCGCTGCAACAGATTGCTGGGCTTGTAAGGCGAAGAATCTACAGCCGTTTCCAGTGCCTTGGTGCGAGCAAGTATGTCAAGTGTTGGTTCGCGTTCCTTGACAATCGCATCCGTCCGGTTCTCGTCAACCTGACTTTTGACTTGACGAGCGCGTTGGGTCAGTTGAGCGGGGTCGTTTTCATCGGTGAAATGAGTCAGCTTGAATCCTTGAAAAATCAAAAATCCAGACGTACCGATGACACCTGCCAAAATCATTTTCTCAATGTGATTGACAAAGAAGCTTTTGATTTTCCCTGTGTCCATCAGTATTTCCCATCAACGTGTAGCCGAACCGCTTCAATTCATGTTTCGGTCGGGCGAACTCAAAGTGAATCGCTCTGCATCTATCGTACTGTCTAAGGCTGATTGCTCGGGGGTTCCGCAGTAGCGGCACCGCCGGTGACCGTTGCGTCCCCAGCGACACCTGCCTCTGCATCGGCAGGCGGGCTTGCCGCTGGCCCAGCCGGATTTTCCGGTGTGCCGGCGGGTGGTGTTTCTGTGCCTTCCACCGGTGCTGCTGCCGGCGGTTGTAATTCTTCGTTCGATTGCTCCAACGGTGCTGCCGGCTCTTCCGCTGCCGGAGTTTCTCCCAAGGCCTCATCGACCGTTTCCTTGGTGATTTGTTCGACCGGGAGTTTGTTGGGATCGGGCGGATTGTAGACGTAAATCATTCCATAGATCTCGACATTCACGTCGAACGGAAATTCCTCGACTTCGGACTTCGCTGTCGATTTCGTCGAAGAACCGCCACCGAGCGCCGATAGTCCACCTCCCCCTGAGGAACGAGGTTTGGAACTAGAGCTGGCCGAACCTGATCCGTTTAGCACGCGAACGTGTGTGACTTCGACCATCAAATCGGCGCTCCCACAGGCAGCCAACAAGTCGTGAACGGCCCGTTGATCCATCTTTAGTCCCATCATGACGGGAACGCGTTTGGCAACCGCGAGGCTGGCGTCAGATGGTTTGTTGCTGGTAAGTGCGCTTCGCAATGCCGACGCCGTAATGTGGTTTAGGTTTTTGTCGACATAACGGCCCTCGGCGGGATCCACCGTTGCCTCGCTCGTGCCTCCTGAAATGCCGCCGCCGAGGCTGCTGAGACCTCCCCCCGAAGACTGGCCCTGCGAAATCGGTGCCAGGGACGAGCCCCCGCCCATGCCCCCCATACCGCCCAGTGAAGCACCACCCGCAACCGACGTGACCTCACCGACGTTGAAGTCTACCGAGCGACCAATTTTGATGGTTTCGATTTCTCTGATCTTCGCTTGATAGGGTTGTGTTGCATCCCCGTTCACCTCTTTGATGATGGTCATCAGCTGTTTGAAAATCCACTGACTTTCCTGCGAATAGTAGATCTCCAGAGTACTGGGAATATCGCTACGCCAGCGAAACAAATCGTTATACAGATCTTTCTGGCTGGACGCGTTCCAGGCAACGACGGGAAGCTCTTTGATCGCATCCGTTCCACCGGCTGTTCCCGGTCCAAGACCAGACAGACCGCCGCCCGAGCGGCGACTCCCTTTCTCCTCAGTCCATTCCGCTCCAGCAATTTTGGCCAGCTCTTTCGGTTGGTCCTGGATATGATCTCTGTAGCGCTGCAGATATTGCCGTGATAGTCTTTGATTTGGCTGCGGCGGAAAGGTGATGTACTGTTCAATCGGAATTTTTCCCTCGTACTTCTCCACCAACTCTGGTCCCAAATCTTCGACAGGCCAAGTCAGATAAGGCTTTTGTCGGTCGAACAGCTCTTGCCATGACTGAAGCACCTCCGCCTGGCGCTCTTTCACCATCTCGCGCATGACTTCATGCGACAGATCGTTCGGAACTGTTGCCATTCCACCACTGACCGTCGTGATCTGTCTGACCTTGCCGCTCAGTCGGCTCGACTCGCTTTCGGTTTCTTCCGCCAAGCTCGCCGTGGACAAATACCAGACGATCAGCGAACCGATCAAAATCAACACGCTGCCAATCCAAAAGCCGTGCTTGGCCACGGCAGCTAACTGGGTCTTGAGTTGGTCCATGATAAATTCGGATTTGTGTTATTGGTTGTATTGAACAATGGATTGGCTAGGGATTGGCTAGCGTGAATTGGCTAGGTCATCGTCCGTTGCGTTCGCCGCATTCTCTTCTGCTTTCTTACGATCCTCTTCCTTCTTTTCCAATCGCTCATTGAGCAGCTTTTCCTGCCAAACGATTTGGAACTTGAAATCGAGTCGTTCGACATCCACGCTGGTCGGCTTCTTGATGGTCGAACTGTCGTTGGAGGCGTCGCTACCTAGACCACCGCCTAAGGCGGAAAGTCCACCAGCAGCCGGTCGTTCCGGACCCACTTCGCTCTCCTCGATTTCCGACTCTGGTAGCGGAATCGGTTCGATGGTGATGGTTCCATCCTCGACGAGCATCGGCAGGGACAAGCCCATTTCCGCCGTTGTGAACTTTTCGAACTGTTCGTGACCCTCTTCGTCTTTGCCAATCGGCAAATTGACCTCGCCTTCCAAGAAGGCCGTTGTCATCAGTTTGCGAACATGATTGTTCCGCGCGTACAACCTGTCTTTCTGGATATCGGTATAGTAGTGGTAGCAATCAAGTTCGATTATCCAGCCTGGGCCCGTGGGGCCCTGTGCGACTCCGGCGGACGATTGTGCACCAAAGTCAGTAATCGCCGGCACCGGAGCAAGTTCTCCCGCAGCATTTTCCGTTGATTCGGAGTCGCGTCCGGTCACTTCTTTCCACATCCGTATCTCTGAGTCGTAACGCTGCTGCGCCCCATCATTCCAAGCGTCGGCTAAATTTTCAAAGTGTCGCGAATCAATGCTCCGAACGTGGATGTCCTTACGGTCTGAATAAGGGAATTCGGTTGGGCTGGGGGTTTCACCCGGAGGAAACTTTTCGTCGTCGGGACGCGGAATTAAGTCATTGATGACTTTCATGATCTCTAGCCATTTCAACCGGCGTTCGGTGTTGCCCGATACTTCTGCGCCCAAGCCGTTCAGATAGGTTAGCTGGGCCACTAAATCCTCATCCGTACTGACGTGATCGTCATGATACCGCTTCATCGAATCAATTTCGCGAACGGGATCTGCCCATACATCTTCGTGTGTTGATGCCCAGCTGCGTTCCGTCATCCAGTAGTGAGTCGTCATTCCCAACAGCAACGCCGCTAAGGCCGCTATGGTCCATGGTTTTTTGGAGCGGATTAGACGCTGTGTCAGGATTTCGCCTGGAACCAAATTTGCATGAACCTGTGAATCGCCGAGTCCCTGTAGACATAGGCCGTAGCACACAGCAAAAGTTGGGACGTTGTCACGGAACGTTGGAATTGACAAGACATCATCACCACCGAGACGATGGAATCGATCCAACACATGGACTTCGAAACCCAGGTTCTTGCCCAGGTACGCTGCCAAGCCAGGCATTTTGACCGTGTTGCCCGTGATCAACAATTCATTGATTTCAGCCTTTTTGTCGATGCTACGGAAGAAGCCGATCGACCGCTGAACCTCGGTAACCAAATCGTTGAAGACCGGCCGCATCGTTTGAAAAACGAGTTTTGGATCGACCGCCTCGCGCGCGTTACGTTTCAAATGTTCCGCTTTCGCGAAGGTCAGTTTCAAGTCCTTTGTCAACTGGCGAGTAAAATGATTGCCACCGATCGGCATACTCCGTTGCCAGATTCGAAATCCATTCGTGATGATCAAATCGCTCGAATCGGTACCAATCGAAAGCAATACGCTGGATGCCGGTGGATCATCCGGGTCAAACGTGTCCGAATCAATACGTTCGTGCATCCGGTCATAGGCAACCATGTTGTATAGCGCAACTGGAGCCATCTGGATTACATCGACTTCCATATTCGCTTTATCGAATGGTTCCAACTGCGAATAGACTTGTTGGCGTTTCATTGCAAACAAGCCGACTTCGCTCTCCAACGCGTATCCTTCTTCAATCATGCTGCCTGGCATCATCTGGTAGTCCCAGACAACGTCGTTTAGATCGAACGGAATTTGTTGCTTGGCTTCGTAACGAACGATGTCCGCAACCTTCTTGACTTCGACTGGGGGAGGTTTGAAGAACTTTGCCAGTCCGCTCTGCCCTGGTACGCTGATACAGACTTTACCGATGATTCCGTCATTGCGAGTGAGGAACTGTTCCAAGGCGTCAGCAACCAGTGCCTCGGAATCGGCTTCCGGTTGACTCAAAATCTTGGGATATTCGATGTAGTCAAACGCATCCGCAATCACCTCGCCGTCCTTCAAGACACAGTGAAGTGCCTTGAGCGCGGTTTGTCCGATTTCGATCCCCCAAACACCGGAACTGGTCGCCATCTTCTGATTCGCTTTCTGGATAGTGGAAGGTGGATAGGATCAATCAGCTCACAAGAGCTACAATCGAAGTGACGGATTCAGGCAGTCGCAATCATGACGCGGGTACGATTGGCTGTTACAGCCGCGCTACGACTTCGCTTGTTCACTACTAAAATCGCAATGTGCGACACTACGACAACAGCAACGTGCGACGGACAAACGACAGCCGGAATAGTTGATGAGATATAAGGAAATGCCACGGGGCCCCCTGCGGCATCGTTTTCCTGTCGTTTTTGTCTTTGACGCAACATTTACAGTTTATCGACGCTCGTGCCCCTAAGTCAAATATTACTCTGATATGCCAGTTTTTGAAGAGTGTCGCGTACTGATCCCAGCGGCTACTTTGGAGGACTTTCCTTCCGATTTGTCCGATTATGACGCCCGCAGCATGTTGGCAGCTTGGACCGTGCTATGGCACCCTCAGCTACTGGTTGCTACGGGGCAGCTGCCTGGTTGGTTTCGGGCCGATTCACCTCCCGAGCCCAAACCAGGCGTATTGATCCTCGCGCCAGCACCCAGCCTTGCACAGTTGCCAGCCGATTTTCAGGCCCGCGCCGAAGCTTGCCAGGACTGCCACTTGGTAACCGGCGGATCACGATCCGAACTGCTCAGCAATATCGGCGCGATTGGGTTGGAGTCTGTTCCGCCCCAACTTCTGGACGTTCCAACGATCTCCGATGGCGATCGCCAGGTCGCGAGCGATGACTTCTATGCGGCCGCCTATGCGTCTTTGCAGATCCAGGTGATGACGCGGCGGCTGCGATACACCAGTAATTTGGATGAAATTCATTTGCAAAACCGGGTCATCGATGCAGCAAAAAGTTTCATCAGTGGTGATGCCAAACAATCCATCGCGGCGTTGCACGACGTTTTTGATTGTTTGGCCGAAGAACGCGATCACTATTTTTCGTCGTCCGACCCACACTTGATTGACCTGACGTTGGTGACGCCGTCAACCGTTGACGCCATGCTTGACCAAATCGATGCTATCGCATCAGCGGATACATGCGAGGATGCACTGGATATATCGCAGAATGTCTTGATCGACCAAGACGTCGCTGAAGCGCTTTGCCGGGTGCCTGACACCCGAATCCAAAAGCTACGGCAATTGATCGAGCAGAACAGAATTGGCTGGGCTGGCGGTGGACCCTCCGCGGCGACCTGCTTGGATACGATGTCATTGTCCGAAGCCGAGCAAGCGATCGCCACTGCCACACAGGCGTGTCAGAAAATTGTCGGATCGGAACCACAGGTATTCGCTAGATTCTCAGGTGGTTGGTCGGGAGACATGACGTGGGTGCTAGCCAACCTTGGCTACCAAGGGTTGGTCCCGATTGATTTCGCGGCCGGTACCGGACATGGCGACGAAGCCAAACTGCTGTTGGATACGGGCGCGGCACAATTAGAAGCTTTGACCGCCAAACCGATTGACGCCTCTAGCGACGCAGCATTTCTGACGTTGGGCACACGGCTTGGCGAAGGTATCGACAGTGGTGAAATCGCCACCGCACTGTTCGCGCATTGGCCTGGTCAAGGCTGCGAAAGCTTCGGGGACGTTCGCCGTGCCGCAACATGGAGCCTATGCCTAGGTCGATTCTGGAAGATCGATGACTATTTTTCCGAAGGCGAACATCCGTACCATCACGGGGACATTGCAGCAACATCCAAATCGGCAGCGGGATTGCTTGATGAAATCGTCCAGAGGAATCAGCCCGACCCAATCTCTGGCTTGGCCAACCGTTTTTGCCAGACGATTCGGCAAGAACAACAGGACGTTGTCGCCGGCCTGGCCGATTTAGTATCGGGAAGTAAGTCTGACGGCGACGATCCCGTGCAGGCTTTCGCCAATGCGGTGCTGGGCAATCAGGCGGCTTCGCAATCGCCTTCCAACCAAACCATGCTTGTGAATGCTGCATCGATTGGGCGTCGCGCTACGGTCCAAGTGGACCATCCGGTTTCGCCGAACGCAAAGTACGTTTTCGCCACCTCGGATTGCGGATCGCAAACGGATGTGACCGTCGATATCCCAGCCTGTGGGTTTGTACTGTTGGGCGACGGAGCTTCGCACGTGCAGTCAAAATCGTTGATGCAACGTATTCGCGGTAGTTTTGCCCGCGGAAATCGGTCGATCGCCTCGAAGGAACGATCCGATGGATCGATTCGGCTGCAAAACGAGTTCATGGAAGTGATGATCAGCCAGTTGACAGGAGGAATCGCCGGCGTTTACAGCGGATCGGTTCGCGGCAACCGATTTTCAATGAAATTGATTCATCATCAGGCCGGGATTGTCGGAGACCCCGCAGACTCCGTGATGGTCCGCGATTCTTTGCAAGTTGGTCGATCGACGGCGGCTACGGGAACCGCAGTCGTATCGGGCCATTTGCTCGAGTCTGAAGGTGGCAAGGAATTGGCCAAGTTCAAATTGGAGTATCAGCTTGATCGCGGCAGTCGCGTCCTACAGGTTATCGGTGAGTTGAAGCCGATCGAACCGATCCGAGGTAAACCATGGAACAACTACTTTGCCGCTCGCGCCGCCGTCGCTGGTGAGGCGGCTATCTATCGACCCATCGTTCGCGACAAACTGCAGCGTCGATTGTCTCGAAGGTTTGTTGCGCCCCTGGGATTGATCGTCGATGAAGCGGAACGACAAACGTTGATTGCCTCGCATGGACTTGGTTTTCACCGACAAATTTCGGATCGATTCGTTGATACGCTGCTGCTAGTCGAAAATGAAACAAAACAATCATTCAAATTTTGCTACGGGTTTGATGTTCCATCGCCAGTGGTAGCGGCGCGGTCGCTGATTGCGCCTCCCGATTCGGTGCCTGTATCCGCTGGTAATTCGAACGCCAATATCGGTTGGATCATCCATGCGACCCCCAACTCATTGTTGGTTTCGAAGCTGTCGGTAGACCGTCGGTCGGATGGTCGTTTGGCCGCGTTGGTCCGACTAACGCAAACTCGATCACAACCTTGTAAAGCGGTCATTCGGTTCTTGCGAGATGTTGAATTGGCCATCCGAATCGACCAACCGTGCAGTGACCGAATAAATCAATCGATACCAGAAGAGAGCCATGCCAGCCGTTTGGAAACCAAAGGAGATCGAGTTTCGTTGCCAATGGCTGGGCACTCCGTGGCGGATTTACTGGTCGTGTTTGGCGAGCCTGCTTCGGATTAAGCTTAGATTATGACGTCGCACGATTCTGATACGAAGATTAGCTTCCGCGAAGCGGCGTTGCGCAGCCAATTAGTGAGCCAACGAAAGTATGACAAAGTGGTTGAGTTGGCTGGCAGTGATGACGAAGAAGCCGTTGCCGCAACCCTCGTCAAGAGTGGAATGATCACGGAGTACCAAGCTCAACAACTGAGCGCGGGTCGGACAAAGCTTACGCTAGGTCCTTATTTGATTACCGAGTTCATTGGTCAGGGAGGAATGGGACAGGTGTTCAAAGGGGTTCACAATGTGATGGGCCGTCAATGCGCCATCAAGGTGCTGCCGTTGGCTAAGTCGAATGCTGAGTCGCGGGCCAGTTTTATGCACGAGATTCGCGTCCAAGCAGAACTGGACAGCCCCTATGTCGTCCGCGCCTACGACGCTGGCAAAGACGGCAAGGTTCACTATCTGGTCACCGAGTATGTACCCGGAACCGATCTTAGAAAGGTAGTGCGTCGCGCCGGTCCGCTGTCGATGGGCGATGCCGCGTCGATTATCTCGCAAGCCGCGATTGGTCTTCAGCATGCCCATCAGCTGGGAATCATTCATCGCGACGTCAAACCGGGGAATATCTTGGTGACGCCAGACGGTCATGCGAAGATATCCGATATTGGTCTGGCGGCTTGGAGCATGATGTTGGATAGCGATCCGCGTGCAAGAAAAATCGTTGGCACCGCTGACTATCTTTCACCCGAGCAGGTCCGCAATCCCCGTTCGATCGATCATCAAAGCGACATCTATTCGCTTGGCTGCACTTTGTACTATGCGGTCACCGGGAAAGTCCCTTTTCCCGGTGGCGACTCGCGATCCAAATGCAAGCGACATTGTGAACAGACTCCTTGGCACCCGCGAAAATTCGCTCCGGAATTGCACGAGGATTTCGTTGACGTAATCGCTGACATGATGGAAAAAGATCCGGCGCGACGGATCAAGACAGCTGCGGAAGTTGCCGAACGTTTGGAGCCATGGTGTAGCGCTACATCGGAATTGATCGACCGGCCGATCGAGCGGCAGGCCTGGACACCGCCGCCGCCACCGCTCGAACCATCACAGATTCGTGAACAACCCGAACCGACCGGCTTGGCTAATTCTGGAGGTCTTGGCGAATCCTATTCCGACGCACCATTGTCGGCTCCATCGATCCCCGGCGAATGGGAGCTGGATTCCGTTCAAGAGCCGCGGCGCAGCGTCGCAATGTCGGTCGCCATCACGTTGGCACTGGCCGTACCGATCAGCTTGTTGATCGGCGCAATCATTGGATTCCTAGTGCGTGGCGAACTCTAAACTCGCTATTTGCTAAGGCCGTGCTCGATTTCACGGCGGACAATGACTTCCAGATTGATATCGTCAAACGTTTGATCGGGGACTTCCGACCGATCGGCCACTAGCTTGGCACGCAAGACAACATCGGCAACGTCTTCGTCGTTCAGCGGTTGTTTGAGCGCATAGCCGGTGGGAGCGTCGGGGTCAGCGACGCGAGCCGGCTGCAAGATATCCTCAAAATCGATCGCGTTGGCCTTGCCCAACTCCACCGCACGCTGGAGTCGAGAGAGCTGCTTTTTTGAATCCGCGAACGAATCGTTCTGGTTCTTTTCCAGATAAGCTTCGATCGCTTGGATTTGGCCCCATTGAAATATCGGTACCCGGATCAACCTGGTCATCGCCCCGGCGGCTTGCCAATCCTCGTACTTGCCTCGTTCCAAGTCATCGGCTAAATCTTTCAATTCAGCAACGACCAGACCTTTTGTTTCGGGTTCCAGCAGTCCTTGTTCGACTTGCGGAATCACGCTTCCCCGCAGTGTGCGAAGTGCGAGTTCGCGACGTTGTTGAAACAGGATCCAGGTCGAAAAAGCGCAGACCACAAATCCGGTCATTCCCATCAGCACAACGCTGGCCATGATGGCCGGCATACAACCGGCACCTTCGTCACCGGAATCCGCAGGACCACTGGTCACTTGTTGTGCTGATATATCAGACTCGGATTTTTCATGCTGGGAATCCTTGGGCATCGAATTGATCAGTCTCGAAATTCGATTTTCAGGATCTTGAACGTCAGTGTGCCCGCCGGCACTTCAACCTCGGCGGTTTCCCCAACCTTTTTTCCGATCAGGCCCTGACCGAAGGGGCTGGTTACCAAGATCTTTCCCGAATCGTAGTCTTCTTCCCCGGCACCGACCAACGTGAATTCTTCTTCGTCGCTGTAAGCAACGTCTTCGACAGTCACGGTGCACCCAAAGACCACTTCATCTTTGGGCAGCTTGGAAGGATCTACGATCGATGCGCGGGCTATCTTGTCTTTCAGTTCACCCAGTTTTGCCATCAGCATTCCCTGGTTTTCTCGTTGCGCGTGATACTCCGCATTTTCCTTTAGATCGCCCTCAGCGCGCGCTTCGGCGATCTTTTCGGTAACCAACGGCAACTCCTCATTCTCCAGTCGGTCGATGTCGGCCTTGATTTTGTTGTAACCTGCGCGGGTCATGGGTACCGAGTCAAACATGGCACCTGCACCTTTCTCAATAGCGTTTCGATACGAACGGACAAAAATAAAACCTTTCCCGTTGAAGGAGGGAAAGGTTTCGGTTGCTATTCCATAGTGTCGCGGTTTGTCTCGACTATGTAAAGACGCATCCAGGCGCCGTTTTGACAGCTATTTTTGAAGAGAATCGCGGATTTCGCGGAGCAACAGGATCGCTTCGCTCGGTTCTTTCGGCTTCTCTTCTGCCTCGGCTTTCAATGCTTGCTTAGCCCTGTTGATCGCTTTGACGACCAAAAAGACCGCGGCAGCAACAACCAAAAAGCTGATCGATTCGTTCAGAAACGACCCAATGTTGATTCGAACCTCTTCCGTTCCTTCGCCCGCCTCTCGCAGGACCGGACCGATGTTCTTGAAATCCACCTTTTCAGTCAGCAGTCCGAGCGGCGGCGTGATGACGTCGGCGACCAGGGACTTAATCACGGTTCCAAAAGCGGCCCCAATGACGATTCCAATCGCCATGTCAAGCATGTTTCCTTTGATCGCAAACTCTTTGAACTCTTTCAGAATGCCCATGCTTCGCATCTTTCCCGGTGATCAATGAATGTCAATTCGTGCGATCCGAATCGTAAGGCGATTGCGATTCGGATTGGTTTTCACCTTCGACCACATCCCCGGGTCGCGGGCCACCTTCGTGTGGCACTTCGACTTCTTCGTCCAACCAACGTCCCAGGTCGATCATCTTACATCGCTGACTGCAAAACGGTGGTGCGTCGGTTTCGCTTAGCAAGAATGGCTGTCCACAGGAACTGCAAACCAGCGAATGACTACGAGGGTCGGTACGGCTCATGACAAATCGTTCCAAGGGATGAATCAACAAATCGATCTTCGGCAGCTTAACTGCTTTGGTCAATCGACACAAAGGACTGTGAGTGGGCTTGTAAGCCGGGTTCTGTGCCGAACCGTACCGAGGCACAGGTTCGATGACGATCATTTATCTGTGCACGACGATTGCTCGCCGCCTCAATCGCGACCTACCCGAACGATGGTGACAAGACGGACCGCCTTGTGTGCCCAGCCGACGCCACGAGGGCGCCGGTCGGAACAACTTCGTTCTGTTTGGTCTAGCTTCGGATGGGGTTTACCAAGCCGATCGAGTCACCTCGACCGCTGGTGCGCTCTTACCACACCGTTTCACCCTTACCACGCATCCGTCCCCACCAAAACATTGGTCGGGACGGACCGTTCGGCGGTCTACTCTCTGTTGCACTTTCCCTAACTTCGCAGCCGGTCAACGTTATCGACCATCCTGTCCTGAGAAGCCCGGACTTTCCTCCAGTCATCGCGTTGATGACCAGCGATCGTCCCACCCACTCACAGCCATGCGTCAGAATGATCGACGCGAGCCTTCATTACAAGGTTCGTGTCGTCAGCGGTTGGTAACAACTGGAGGTCGAAATCATCGACATAGCGGTGTCTCGCCCTGCCGCCATCGATCTGGATAATGGTCCTATGGACGATCTAAACAATCGCCGAGTCGCTCTGGTGGGCCGATTCGGCGGCATGACCCAGCGCGAAGCAACAAACGTGTTACGCACTTACAACGCCATGGTCGTCGATGTTGATCACGACCAGGTCGATTGGGTGATCATTGGCGCCGAAGAATCGCCACTTGCCGAAGCCGATCTGCTGGCGCCGGAGATTCATGACGCCGCGGCCACCGGGACGTTGGAAATCCTGCATGAAACCGAGTTGTGGCACCGACTTGGTCTGGTTGACGTGGAACACTCGGAACGACGCTACTACACACCGGCTATGTTGGCTCACTTGCTGGACGTCTCGGTTCAAGTCATTCGTCGTTGGCATCGCCGTGGGTTGATTCAGCCGGTCCGTACGCTCCATAGGTTGCCGTACTTTGATTTTCAGGAAGTTGCTACGGCGCGCCGACTGGCCCAGTGGATTGCCTCGGGGGATAGCCCCAAAGCGATCGAGCAACGGCTTGTCGACCTGGTCGAAGTCCTGCCCGATATCCAACGTCCGCTTGATCAACTTTCGATTTTGATCGAGGGCAAACACGTCTTGCTACGCCGTGGCCAGGGACTCTTGGAGCCGGGCGGGCAAATGCGGTTCGACTTTGACGCAATGGACGTCGATCAAGCGAGCGAATCACCCTCGGTACTGTCGATCACAAAAGACCGAAATTTCGCTACGGGAGCGGACCAAGATACAGAAGATATCCTGTTGGCCGACGCTTATGCAGCCGAGGATGCCGAACAGTTGGAAGTTGCCATTGATTGTTACCACGCGATTTTAGCTCGGGATGGACCTAGACCGGAGATCAATTTTCAGATTGCTGAACTGTTGTATCGAATGGGATCGACGGTTGCGGCGCGCGAGCGTTACTTCGCCGCAATCGAGTTGGATCCGGACTTTGTCGAGGCGCGCGCCAGTTTGGGTTGTGTCTTGTCAGAACTGGGTCAGATCGATTTGGCGATCGCAGCATTTCGTGGCGCCTTGTCGCTGCACGAAGGCTATTCCGAAGTCCATTACCATTTGGCCAGTGTGCTGGAACAAGCCCAGCGAAATGTCGAAGCGCGTCACCATTGGCAACGTTTCTTGGCATTGGCGCCCGATAGCCCTTGGGCCTATGAAGCTGCCGATCGCCTAAAATCATTAGACGAAATGACGTGATGCTCGGCGCGATGACTTTTTGAATCAGAATGGAGTATCATGACCGTTCCACCAAGAATCCCCCTCCACGTCCTTCCGAATCGAGATCACTCATGACCTGTCATCCTATGCGTGTCTGTTTGTCACTTGTCGTTATCGCTAGCGGTTTTCTGGCACCAGGTTTGGCAACCGCTCAACCGGCGGCTACAGATTCGAAGACATTCCGGATCGAGGAGACTTCGGACCCAGCCGGATGGAACATTTTGCAAGGAGACAAGCTGGTCGCCGGATACATTCAAGAAAGCACGGGTCGGCCCATCATTTATCCAATCGTGGGACCAGGTGGACATCGAATGACTCGTGGCTATCCAATGGATGAAGCCGCAGAAGGCGAACGTGGTGATCATCCCCATCACAAGTCAATGTGGCTAACGCACGGTGATGTTAACGGTACCGATTTTTGGCTGGACCGTGATCATGCGGGTAAAATCGTTCATCGCAAGGGGACGGCTAATGTCGATGAAAGCGGTGCTGCCGTCATCGTGACTGAAAACGATTGGATGACCAAAGACGGCGAAAAGGTCTTGTCCGATACGCGGCGGTTTGCCTTCTTCGAAGACAATGGCCGTTATATCATCGACTGCGACTTTTTGCTCAAGGCAACCAACGGCGATGTCAACTTTGGCGATACGAAAGAGGGTTCGTTCGGCATCCGAGTCGCTGGCACGATGAAGGTGGATGCCAAGCAAGGTGGCAAGGTCACCAACGCTGAAGGCGAAACCAACAAGGGTGCCTGGGGAAAGAAGTCTGCTTGGGTTGACTACGCCGGTCCTGTAGATGGGGATTCGGTCGGGATCACCATCCATGATCATCCCAGCAGCTTTGGACATCCCTGTCGTTGGCATGTACGGACCTATGGATTGTTTGCTGCCAATCCGTTTGGTGTTCATCATTTCGTTGGTGGCGAAAAGACCGACGGAATCATTCTTAAGGATGGCACCAAGATGCGATTGAACTACCGGGTGGTACTGTACGAAGGCGAATTTGATGCCGAATCCGCTGCCGAGGACGCCAAGAATTACGCCAACGATCCCCGCCCTGAACTTCAGTAGCACCCGAACTTCAGTAGCCTGAAACTGCAGAGGCCAGACCCAGCCGTCGTAGCTACGGTTGCCTTACGACCACGTTGTCGAACTCATTTAGGTCGTCAAATGACCCGATGCCGATTCGGCCAGTGCCGAAGTTGTGGTCGACAACCTCCATGTGAGGTGTTTTCATGTTGTCGAAGTAGACCTTAATCGAACCCGATTTCGTATCTCGTTCCACTCGGACGGTGTGCCACTGGTCGTCCCAAGGCGTCCGTTTTTCGTTGTTGGTGATCGCCAGTCTGGGCGCCTCTTTGACAATCATGATTTGACCGCTGTGCGGATCGGGCCGAGCGCCCAGATGCACATAGTAAAAGTGCTGGTCATCCAGGTAGTTGAAAAAGACACAACAGTCGCGATGGTTGCCGGTGTCTTTGGTGCTGCGGACCTGGAAGGTTATGTCAAAGCTTGCCAAATCCAAGTCGCGGATCAACGCGACGTGGCCGGGACTGCGAACCGGTGGCTTGTAGGCGCTTCCTCGCTCGGTAATTTCGAACGTCTTGTTGTCTCCACGGTCCACGATTCTCCAGGTCGCTGGATCCAGGACCTGCCATCGCTCGATGCCTGATTCGAAGTCTTCGCGGAAAACGACTTCCGGTTCATCGGCAGACAACATCATGCTGATTAGCAGTGAAGCCAGCATTGCATGGATCAATCGAATCATGGCCGTTCTCCGCATTGTTATCGTTGAGCGGCGTACAGCTCCGCGTATTCGATCGCCCAAGTATCGACCAACTGTTCAAACTCTTCGACATCGACCTCACCAATCGGCACGAAATAGTTGCGGTTGAACAATTCTTGATTCATGACGGTTCCCTTGCTCTTCAATTCCAGGACATGCAAGTCACTGAACGGTCGAATCGCGAGTTCCAGACGACTGTACTGATTGGTTCGGCGACCACCATCGATTCTTAGATCGTCTCGATAGCAGGCGCTGCCCCAGCCCTTTTCGCCAAAGATCGATTCCTCGCGAAAGCCGGGAAAATGGTCGGCCACGCCGCGGACCGCGGATTCGATTCGATCCGACAGAGCCAACCGATAGGACGAATGCAGTCGCTTTAGCTCCTCTTCGCTTAGCTCCTTTTGCCGCTCGCGAGAAGCCTGCGATTCGGCCCGCTTACGGCCTCGCGCGATTGCCGATTCCAATCGTGATTTAAATTCGTCGCTCATGTTGTCGGCGCGTCCGATGCCGTGTTATCGGTTGGCGTGGTATCGGCTGCGGCAGAATCGGGTGATTGCAACTCCGGTTTCGCTGGTGGCGAGGCAGACTCAGGGTTCCCCGTCGCAGGCTCAGAGTCCCCTTTCGGAGGTTGGTGTGCATCGTCGCTAGCCTGTTGGACCAAATTGGCCGGTTCGGGAGATTCCGTAGCCGGCTCTGGGCGGGCTGGTGAATCTTTGGGTTCCGAATCGGACGACGAATCGTTCATCGGTTCCTGGTCCTTCGGACGGGAAGCTTCGGCGGGTGGTTCGGCCGGTTTGTTCTTCGTTTCTGCTGTGCCAAAGAATTGTGCCAAATCGCCGAACGTTCGCATCGGCTCCTTGCCCTTTTGCATCTCTTCGCTGATCGGCTTGATCTCTTCCTTGCTCTCGACACGGTAGGATTCGGGCCTCCGCTCACGGCCGCGGCCACCACGACCACCACCCTGTGCTCGGCCGCCTTGTGCCCGACCACCTTGTGCCCGACCACCTTGTGCCCGACCACCTTGGCGCCCTCGATCGCGCTGGCCCTCGTTTGACTTGCCTTGTGGCTTCGCACGACCGCCTCGGGCCGCCGCTCCGCCGGAGGCTTGAACGGCCTGGGAGCGATTACCACCGGTAGCCTGTTGCCTGTCACCGCCTCGAGCTCCAGGCCGGGGCTGACGCGTATCCCGAAATCGACCTCGATCAGATCTTGCGTGTCGTTGCTGTTCTAATTCATTCGCTCTTTCAGGCGATATCGCGCTCAGGGCGACTCGCCTTCGTTTTTCGTCAATGCCGACCACCCAAGCCGTGACGATATCTCCGACTTGGACCGCTTCGTGTAAGTCTTCCACGAAGGTTTCAGAAACGCGACTGACATGAACCAACCCGCTGCAATCGGGTGCGAGTTCAACAAACGCTCCAAATGGCATCACGCTGACAACCACCCCGATCACCGAATCGCCAGGTTTCAGTCCCTTGGTTGTGGGCATGTGTGCCAAGACGGCGGGAGGCGTGCCCGAGGCATCGCTGTCGCCAAACGGATCACAAAGCCAATTGACAATCTGATTTGCTCGGTTCGAACCAATCTGCCATTCCTTGACGCACTTATCTATCTTTGCCTTCTCGGGCATCGGCCGTTTGACAACCGGATGTATTTCAGGGGCTTCGGGTGCCTTGGCCGTTTGCGTATCCGATTCCGTTTCGGCTGTTGCCGCCGGTGATTCGCCTTCGGTCGTCACCACTGGCTCAGAATGCCGATCCTTTTCCGCAGGCACGCTTTGCTGATCGGCCGACTCCTCGGAGGCTTCCGTTGTGCCATCGCTCGCCTCTATGACAGACGCCTCAGGCTCGGCATTCGTGCTTTCCACAGCCGTTGTTTCGGCCGTCTCGGAATCGTCAACGGCAACGGGAGACTCGGTATCACCGACTTGAAAGTCGGCCGCCTCTTGCTGGGCAACATCAAAGTTTTCGACAGGAATGGGCTGCGATTCCTTTTCAACTTCGCTTAGCCGCGCCGGTTCGATCAGCTCCGGTTCAGCATCAAAGCTGGGTGGGTTGTAACCGGGAGGCGCATTGGGAGGCAGCTCGATCTCCAATGTCTTCATCAATTTGTGCGCGAGTACGTAGTCGTCCGGATGAACCAATGTTCCGTCGAGCGGTTCAGCGCTGCCAAACACACGCAAAAACGGAATGGCCTGACGGCTTTGGATCACCGATTCCCATTGATCTAGCTCCAAAATTTCATCGCGCAGACTTAAACAATGATTTACGTCTGGCCACATCGATCGCCTCGGCAATCGAAGCGGTCATGCCGGGCAACCGAGCCAACCAGGAAACAGGCGCTGAATTGACGTCAACGCCACCCCGTGAAGTGCCACTGATCAGAACATCTTCTAGCACGCTCAGGATGGCATCGTCTGAAAGTTCACGCTGGAAAGAGCCGAGCCGTAGTTTGAGCGGATCGACCTTCGTAATTGCCTGAGCAGGTTGCATGACAGAAAACGCCAGCCAGGCGGCGGCGCGAAATCGACGGGGCGTCAACCGCATCTCTTGATTGGCAATCGAACTGCCGGAATAGGCGTCGGCGCCGCTGCGGTCCGATAGCGTCCATCGGATCGATTTCTCAGGTGATTGTTTGATCAAGTCACTAAGGGCAATCATCGTCGCGCGACGGGCTGGTCCGTTGCTGATCACGATCATGTCAACGTGATGGTTGTGAATCAATTCTCCCATCTTCGTCACTGCCTGCGAGCGCTGGGCTGCGGACAATTGGCAGGGGATGTCTTCGCTATGCAGCACTCGGCCATCCGCGGTCACAATTGCGGCGGCTGCGGTGCGGGGACCAACGGCGTCAATCGACATGACAACATCGGCATCGACGCCGCCGCGATTGACCTGCCGTCGCAAGTGATTTGACGTGACGTTGACTAACCTCGCCGATGCGCGTTCGGTCAAATCATCCCACCACGCCGATTCGGCAGCCTCGCGAATGTCGGCCTCATGCCGCAGTACCAAATCGCGCAGCTTTTCTTCGTTGGGTCGATTGAAACCCGCGGCTGTTTTTTGCAGTTCGGCAACCAGCTTGGTTGCGTCGTACTCAAAGGCGCATTTGGCAACTTGGCTGCGCAGGGCACGTCCCAGCATCACAATCTGAAATGCGCTCAGTTTGTCCGACTTAAAGCGTTTTCCCGCGATTGGCTTCAAGACGCTGACCAACCACCGCCGCCGCCGTTGTCGGGGTGAAATCTTTTTAGACTTCTTTGGCGCCGATTCCTTGACCTTGGAATTCGGTTTTTCCGTCGCGGGCTTGGGAGTAGCCGCCTCGGCACTCGCCGCATCGGAGCTGGGCGCTTCAGTGTTGGAAGCGGCGGTCTCGAGTGTTCTCTGTCCCGGGTGTTTCTGTCCCGGGGGCCTCGGCACTGGGTGCCTCTGGAATTGGCACTGCGGCACGGGGCTCCGCTGTAGTTGACGCTGCGGTACCGGGCGTCTCTGTAGTCAACGCATCGGAACTGGGCGCTTCTGTGGTCAGCACTGCCGTGTCGGGTGATCCTGCGTTGGTTGCTTCTGTACTGGCCACTTCCGAAATCGGTTCATTCGGATCAGGTGTTGCTGCACTTGCGTCGGCCGAACTCGCCGATTCAGCGCTAGCTAGCTCTGTTCTTCCCTGCTCGTCGCCTGCTTTCTTCTCTTTCCGCTTTCCCTTTTTCTTGACGCTTTCGGCTTCATCAGCGGCGCCGTGCGGATCGCTAATGCTTTCGATGTAAATCTTGGCGTTCTTGGCCAACCAGCGCGTCGCAGTGGCAATGATTCTTGGATCGCCCATCAACCGAGTGGCGATTGCGTCGTCCAATCCATTGATCGCAGCGGAGGCATCGTCGATGCCATCGACTTTCGAGGCGATTGCTGCCAGGTCGCTACCATCACCCTTTTGAGGATTCAAAATTCGACTGGCCAAGCGAGTTGCGTCGCTGACAGCATCGCTGGATTCGGTTTTCAACCGATTGGCTAAACGAGCGATGACGCGAGTCGTGTTGGCTTTGTCAATCGCCTGGCCAATTGCCGGATCGCGGAGTGACGTTTTTTCCCAACTGGCTTTCAGCCCTTGGCGGCGCGCGGCGAGTAGCTGTTCCACCTTAACGGCGCGCGATAAAGCCCACAGACTTGCCTCGTCGATCCCAGACAACTCGTCGGTTCGATATCTCGCCAGGAACGGAGGTGTATAACCTTGTTCCAAAAGTGGTAGTGCAAGTCGTAAACTCGAAACATCACAACGCCCTGATCGGGCAATTGCATCAAAATCCACACTCATAACGAGTAGGTCTCTTTACCTAGTACGCTTCCCGTAGAGGAAGCCTGTCTGTCCAAGGTGCTGGTTGCCTTGGGTGATTGTCATGGTGAGTCTTTATACCGTATCCCACCTTGCCTAGGTGGCGAACATAGCGCCGGTACTTCCGGATGTCAAGTTATCCCGTAATCGAACAGGGTTTTTACTTGGCCGTTTCAATGAATCGGCTCTCCCGAACCACGGTGACTTTGATTTCGCCTGGATAGGTCAATTCTGATTCAAACGCCTTCGCGATTTGCTGACAAACTGACGCGGCCTGTTCGTCGGTCGTTCTGTCACTGTTGACAATGACCCGCAGCTCCCGTCCGGCGCTGATTGCAAAGGCTTGACGAACCCCTTCGAAGCGGTGGGCGATCGATTCCAGTTCTTCCATCCGTTTGACATATCGCTCGAGCGACTCGCGCCGAGCGCCGGGCCGCGATGCACTGCAGGCGTCGCCGATGGCGGTCAGCATCGTATAAGGATGCTCGGTGACGATCTCGTCGTGATGGCCCAGCGCAGCGTGGACGACCTCGGGCGATTCTTTGTGACGTCGCAGCAAATCGGCACCAATTCTCGGGTGTCCACCTTCCAGTTCGTGATCGGCCGCTTTGCCGATATCGTGCAGCAGGCCACAGCGCCGAGCCAAATCGCCGTCCATTCCCAACATCTCGGCAACGAGTCCGGCAATGAACGCAACTTCGATACTGTGCCGCAGCACGTTTTGACTATAGGACGTACGAAAATGCAGTCGACCGAGCATTTCGATCACGCGTTCATGCAGCCCCGGAACATTAACCTCGTCTGCCGCTTCGCGTCCCTTCTGGATCAAGAACTCATCGATCTGTTTGCTGTTCTCCTCGACAACCTCTTCAATCTTTGATGGGTGGATTCGACCATCGGCAATCAAAGTATTCAGTGACCGACGGGCGATCTCTCGTCGTACCGGATCAAATCCGCTGACAATCACCACGCCTGGCGTGTCATCGATGATTAGGTCAACACCGGTGGCCTTTTCAAAGGCGCGAATGTTGCGGCCTTCGCGGCCAATGATACGGCCTTTCATATCGTCGGTTGGTACGTCCACGGTGCTGGTCGTCGAATCGGACGTGTGCGCCGACGAATATCGCTGGATTGCCGTCAGCAGCATTTCCCTGGCCTGTGACTGCACAACTTCGTCCATCGACTTTTTGTGCCGCAGCAGCACGGAGCCACGTTCATGTTCTAATTCCTGCTCTAAGGCGGTCAGCAATTGCTTGCTCGCTTCTTCGCGCGACATACCACTGGCTTGCTCCAGAGCTTGGACTTGCTGGTGAAGCGTTTGTTCAAGTTTCGCCTTCTGTTCGGCGAGGCCCTGCATTTGCGACGTCAAACGGGTTTGGCTGGCCTCGAGCCCGCGTTGCTGTTTACGCAGGCCTTCCTCTTGCTGCTGAAGTAGCTCATCACGTCGGTCAAGTTTCTGTTCTCGCTGCAGTTGGCTTTTGCGTTGCTCGGCAAGTTCTGCCTCAGCTTCCGCCTTGGCCGCGAGCGCTGCTTCCTTGCCCTCGACAATTCGTTGCAAACGCTCGGTCGCGGCCTGATTGCGGGCCGCTTCGAGAAGTTGGCCGGCCTCTTGCCGATATTTCTCGCGTCGCTTGGCTTCGTCCAGCTTGAAAAAGCCGAACATTGTCGCAGCTCCCGCCAACAGCGAGAGCAAGCAATATAGGATTTCGGTAGTCATTGCCTGGTCCTCGGAATCGAGGACTCGAAAACCACTCGTCGCTTCGCAAGCCCGAGTCATCGGTAGATTTCCATCGGATCACCGCTCGACGGATGGCGTTCCGCGAGAGTAGATGTGCGAAGATGGAAATAAAGAGAGTCCACATGATGGAGCTAAGCGTTTCGCGACAGACGGGTGATTCTGTTGTCCAATGGGAATGTTAATCTTGTTGAAGAATTAGGTTAACAGTTGATCAGCGCCGGCGAAACAACAGAGCACCTCGTTAGGCAGATGGCGGCCAAATTTGGCTCGAAATTACCCATGAACAAGCCGCATCCTGCCCTCGCATGGGACGAAATCCTAGCGATTCTGACCGCCTGCTGGCCGACCGGGCGCTGGTCCGATGTCGGTGTTTTGGTCGGTTGCAGTGGCGGTGCTGATAGCGTCGCGCTGCTGTGCGCTTTGGCCCAACAACGCCAATGTCAATCCCCTCCACGCGGATTCTTGGCAGTCGCCCACTTCAATCATCGATTGAGGGGCGCCGAGTCGGACCGTGACCAAGCCTTTGTTCGCGACCTCGCCCAGCAGCTTGACATTGATTTTGAAAGTGAGTGCGGCGATGGGTCGGCAAGCGACGAAGCGACACTTCGAGACCAGCGTTTGCAATTTCTACTAGCGACCGCTAAACGCAAAGGAGCTCGCTACATCGCGATCGCCCACACGGTGGACGACAATGTCGAAACGGTTCTCCATCATCTGATGCGTGGTACCGGACCCAGTGGGCTAGCTGGGATCGCCGCGAATCGTGCTTTGGACGATGACTTTGTGCTGATCCGACCGTTGCTGTCGGCCAAACGGGAGCAACTGCGTCAGGGACTTCGAGAAATCGGTCAGCCTTGGCGAGAAGATTCGTCGAATGCCAACACCGAATACCGACGCAACTGGATCCGAAATCAGTTGATCCCAATGATCGAGTCGCAGTATCCGGAAGCCGTTGACGCAATCGCCCGCGCATTGGAGGGACAACGGTTGTGGCGACAGACGATCGATCGACAGGCATCGCGATGGTTGTCCGAGCACGTGTTGATAACATCCGAAGTCCGCATTCGCAGAGACTCGGCTGCCGATCCGGCAATTGTGATTGCCGCATTGCAACAACTTTGGGATCAACAAAATTGGCCACGTGCGGAAATGGCGCGCCCCCAATGGACCCGTCTCGCTACTTCAGTCGTGGGCAATGAGCCAGAACGGTATTCGTTGCCCTCGGCCATCGAAGTGGTGGCAGAAAATGACCATCTCAGAATCTGTCCGCCCCGTCCCTGATTCCCGCTCTTCCAACCGACCAAACCAATATGAGATTGTTAAAGAAATACGCCATGTTGTTTGGAATTTTGGTCGTGGCCTTCGTCTTCATTGGAGGCATGATTGCTGTTTCGAATCGGAATCGCGTGCTGGCCAGAATCGAGGAAATTCGTCTGGCTGGCGATCCAACTTCGATGAACGAAGTCCTTTCCGCTGCCGTCGATCCCCAAGACGATGCCGCGACGCATCTAGTCGATGCGATCGAGAGCATGAGCGAGTTGTACAACCAAGTTTGGAAAGACCTGGATGAAAGCGGATTCGACTGGAAACAGGGTGTGGGAGAGCAGAAATTTCCAGAATTGAAAAGGGAGTTCGACCAGCACCAAGATTTGGCCACTGCCCTCGCGAAGGCAGCGCAGTCCGATGGATATCGTTGGTCCAATCAAGCCTACGAATCGCCGACACAATGGATGGAAGCGCAAATCGAACTTGTCGGGAATCTGCGAACGGTCGCCCGCTATAGCAGGATTCTCGCTCGGTACCTGGCAGCGCAGGGCCAACCCGATCAGGCGGCGATGGTGTGCGTTGACCAATTGCGTCTGTGCCGGCTGCAGGACGAGGTCCCGTTGCTGATCGGGTTTCTGATGAACACCGCCTGTCGAGGGACAGCGTTGGACGATCTGAACGGCCTCCTACAGTACACCGATTTATCAGCAGCCACTCACGGCGCGATCGAAAACGAATTGGCGAAACACGATTCAATGGATCGCTTCGTCCACGCTCTGAAAACCGAGCGAGCTTATGGGATCGAGTCGATTCGGACCTTTCCGATTTCCCCAACCAACTATCTAGATGTGATGAACGAACAGATCGCCATCGCGGCTGATCCCCACGATCTAGCGATCAGTGCGACTCTGGTGCCGGCCACAGGGTTGGCGGCATTAGTCGTTCCGGCGATCGATCAGGCTCGCGCGGCAATGAATCGGAATCTCGCGACCATTCGCTGCGTCAGGGTGCTCAATGCGATCAAACGCAAACCTGATCAGGCTGAGTCCGAATCATTGCGGGTTGAATCGCTAGGTCTGCCCAGTGGGGCGATCATCGATCCATTTACCGGGGGAAACTTGGCCATCAAAGCAACCGAGCATGGTTGGATTGTCTATTCACTCGGCACGAACGCAACCGACGATGGTGGCAGTGTCGGAGACGAGTCTGACATCGGCATCGCGCCTCCGGCAGTCAAAGAGTAGCTTTCATGGTCGCTGCACCGGCTGCCAATCTGAACTGGTCACGGAGCGCGGACGAATCCTCTTGAAATGCGCTCCGCCTGAAACTCGTTATGAAGAGTAAATCAGAATCGTTAGGTCATCGGGTTTGCCAGGCTGCGTCGAGTCGGCTTGTGCCATTCGATTGGTGGCAAGCTGTGCCATGATCTCCATTCGTTTCTGCAGTTTTCCGCTGCGACCATACTCGACGATTTCGTCAAGATGTAGATTGTCGCTCAAACCATCGCTAGCAACGATGACGGTATCGTGGGCCGCTAAAGTTCGGCTGGGACCGATCTCGATATGCATGTTGCGGCAACCGACCAGGTTGGAAACGATGTGGAGGTCGTCGTGATGTATCGCATCAGCTTCCGCCAACATTCCGGATTCAACGGCGTATCCAACCGGTGAATGGGCTGTCGATTTCCATTTGATCAAACCTCTTTGACCAATCACTAAAGTCGTTGAGTCCCCAACTTGGTACGCTCTGGCAACACGATCTTGGATCTCGACGACCGCTAATGTCGTAGCCGCACCAATTCCCAAATCAAGGATTTCGCGGTTTGCCAGTTCGATGCCGTCCAAAATCGAGGGCCGTAGATCACTCATTGGTTTGGCTGCGAGCACGCTTTCGGCAATCGACTCGATTGCAATCGCCGAGGCCTTGTAACCCGCGCGATCCGCCAACGCCGTCGGCTACGACCAGAACGATTGCACCCGAAGCGGTCTGCACGATGGCAGCGCTATCATCGTTCGGTTCGATTTTGTCGGGACAGCGGCGACATAAAACGGTGATGTGCCCGCCGACTAAATCGATCGATTCGGGCGATTCCATGTCACTTTCGACATACAACCGCGTTAGTTGTTTCGTGGTAGCCGTTGACATTATCCAATCATTATACTCGGAAATATCCGGGGCTAACCGGTGGATCTGTGACGCTTAGCAAACCGGAACGCTTTGACACGAGCCTTTTTCCATTCCGCTAGCATTTGCGTCGCATTTGGATACCTTTGGCGCGGGTTCATGGCGATCGATTTGCGAATGATTTCAACCAAATCTCTGTGAGCTCGGCGACGCAGATTCGCCGCGCCTGGCATTGGCCACTCGAATGGATACTCTGGCCAACTCCCGGCCAACATCCGATAGGCAATCAAGCCAATGGCAAACACATCGCTGCGTTTCGACGGCTTACCCATCGCCTGTTCCGGCGCCATGTGGCCGACCGTGCCGGTGCCCGAGCCGCTGATCGTCTTTTGGGCAGCTTTCGCAATCCCAAAATCGGTAAGGCGAAGTCGGCCTCCTTCAAACATCAGTATGTTCGCAGGCTTGATATCGCAGTGAATCACGCCGCGCTCATGAGCATGAGAAACTGCCTCGAGCAGCTGCGTCAGCAGGTCAAATGCCGTCTCGAACGCAAGGCGACTTTTCAATCGGTCTTCGAGCGTCTTTTCGGCCAGCGCCGATACAATCACGAAATGCCCGTCGATAATGGTGGCATCGCGAATAGGAAGAATGTTGCAATGGTCCAACTTCATCGTCAGCCGTACTTCGCGACGAAATTCGTCCAGTAGCTCTGATGTGATGACCGAATCGATCGGGACCTTGAGTGCGACCTTGATTCCGAGCAAAGTGTCCTGGGCTGCATACACAGAAGCGTAAGCACCGCTGCCGATTCGCCGCTCCACGCGATATTTGCCCAGCCGCGAACCGACTCGTATGGACGTTCGAGGGCTAAGCAGGGTGGCGGGGTTGCTCACAAAAATCTCCGATTGGCTGCATTGAAATGGTTTCCCGCACCGGCATACTTCGGTCCATGCCGTAAGTCTTGGGCCCGACCATTCTACTCATGGATGGTTGAAGTAGAACAGCGCGGTGGCAAGTGGCGAACCAACAGAATTTGATTCGTGTGGCGATAGTCGTGTTTGGCAGATCCCGCTGCTTGGTCCGTTTCAAAATCGATCAACGCGGATCCCAAAGTTCTTCCAGGTCGGGTTACTCATTCTTGAAAGTCAGTATCTGGCGTGAAGAGAAGGGTTCATCATTTGTTCCGGGTCTACTATCAGATTTATGGACTTTGGTGGCCGCTGGCGGCAACGCACCGTTGGACCTGTCGAATCTGCTCGCAAAGTGGGTTCGAGCTCGGTATGACTTTGCGGGAAACAGTCGGAAGCGATCAAAGGAAGTGGTTGGTGTCGCAAATCATAACGCAAACTTGGCTTGAATTCGTAATTTGGACGCCCTGCTAAACGAGAGGGTGATGCAGATCGATCGGAACCTCGATGCTCGCTACAAATGTCTACGCTGCACTGTTTGAAGCCGGGTTGGGTGTCGAGATCTGACCCAGGGTCTTGTAGCGTGCCTGGATCAGCACAGTGCCGCATGCGTTCAGAACGTACAAGTAAAAGGCCACCACGGGATTGATCAAGACGACGGCCATCATCAGCAGCGTCGCGATGAACATGAACGTATTCCTGCGGTGCATCTGCTCAATGAATTCCGGGTTCAGGTCTTGCTGGACCAAGCGTCGGATCACGGCATACCACCAGTTCAGACGAAGCGTCCCGATCACAAACAACAGATTCAGGCCATACAGGATTCCACTGGTATGGAGATTATGGTGTTCCCCAATCAGGTAAGCAGAAAACGGCAGCAGGGAGATACAAAACAGAAACAGCAGGTTCAGCCACAGCTGAGTTTCAACAACCCCGCTGATCGCGTGAAAGTAGGTGTGATGCCCCACCCAGAAGACGCCGATGATGATGAAGGTAATCGCAAAGCCGACGAATTTCGGCCAGAGTTACAAGAAGGTGGAATGAAGTTCGGCAGCCGTCGTAGCCTGCGCGATTCGCGGATCGATCAGCGAAAATACGAGCAGCGTCATCACGATGGCGAATAGACCATCGCTCAACGCCTCCAGGCGAGTCTTGCTGACCGGGCTATGTGTTTTCAACGGAGCGATGTCAGGGCCCTCTATGTGTCGTCCAATAGGTTCCGAAATTTGAACTCCGCAATCGTAACTTGTCACAAACTAGCCTGCGAACGCCATTGAAGGCAGGGTAACGAATTAAACGCCGACCGGGTTTCGCATTCACCCTAACGCGTGGTGATCGTGCCGCTCAAAACGCTCGTATCTGCACAGGCTTACTTTTATGTTTACTTTGGTAGCATAAATACGGAATTGCCAGAGCTGTAGATGCCAACGCACGAAGGACCTTGAAGAAAAAGGACCTTGAAGAAAAGAAACTTGCCTGCTCGGTACATCGACGATGCGGCAATTTTCTGTAGTATGCTCTGCGGAGCAGTTTGTATTTGTTTCGTACGAATTTGGTGAGTTAGGAATTGGAAACAGAACTTTCAGGAATTCCTGAGCAGGAACTGCGGGAGCACCTGGCGAAAAAAGTGCATTGGAAGTCCATCGGGCTCTGGTCGCTCATTGCTCTGTGCGCGTTGATTGCAGTCGTTTGGTTCGGACGACACGGCGCCGACGAGCTCAAGACCATGGAGAGTTGGGTTGCGGGGCACGGTGTTGTCGGGTGGGTAGTCTTTATCGGCGTGATGATTGTAATGCTGTCGGTATTCGTGCCCGATACCGTGCTAACCCTGGCCGCGGGCGCGTTGTTTGGAATCGGGTTGGGCACAGTACTCTGTTTCATTGCCTGCACATTGACGGCCGCGATCAATTTTCTGATCGCACGCTGGTTGCTGCGACCGCGAATTGAGCAGATGGTTCAAGGGCAACCCAAGCTCGTTGCGATTGAACGTGCCGCGGAAAGGGAAGGACTGCGTCTGCTGCTGTTGTTGCGTCTGGCACCCCTGAGCGCGGTGATGGTCAGCTACTCACTGGGCGCATCGGATGTTCGCTTTCGGCCATTCCTGATCGCCACGGTGGGGCTGATTCCATGGCTGCTTGTTGAGGTCTATTTCGGTGCGATGGCCAGCCATGCAACGAAAGTCGCCGGGAACGTTAGCGATCATTCCCCAGTTCATACCGCAATCACCATTGCGGGATTCGTCGTCTGTGGCGCGCTACTGATCGCAATCACGCGGATGGCTTCCAAAGCGATCGCAGATGCGCAAATGGAAGATTGAATCTTCCTGGGTTCGCGTGAAGAAAGCCGCGATTTGAGTTCAATTCTGGTATCTTTGATTTCAGAACGTCCGATCAGAAAATACGGACCAACGCGCTATAAAGATTCTATGTGTGTCCGTTGCTGTCCATTCCTACGCACCCGCAGTTCCCATCCATCAGTCGCGAGAATCAAATCATGGGCATCTTATCTTGGATTGTATTCGGCCTGATCGCAGGCGTTTTGGCTCGCATGTTGACACCTGGAACAGGTCCGCAAGGTTGTCTGGTCACCACAGGACTGGGGATCGCGGGCGCGGTTGTCGGTGGGTTCCTCGGCACACGACTCGGCTTTGGCACCGTCAACGGATTCGATCTCCGCAGTTTTGTCATCGCAATCATCGGAGCCGCGCTGCTACTGGCCGGATATCAAATGCTTGGCAAGGGTCGGTGATTTATCACGTTTGCGACGAGAATCGCACCTGGTTTGCCCCTTGATGCTTACGTGAGGAGGGAAACCTGGCTCACAGATTGGCGAATGCAAAAACAGGAATTGGCAGTTGGAAAGTTTTTCGTGACCATTCGTTTCTTTAAACGTTTGCGTTCATCTGCGTCAATCTGTGGCATCAGTGGGCCAACCTTCTTTTTCCTTGCTCCCGCGGGGCTACAACGACAGTGTCGCGCGAGCGTATCAAAGCCAGCTTTCAGTTGCTGCTTCGCCAGCAAACCCTACTGGCCGAACGGATCGTCGAGGACTTGGCCCGCTGAGAAGATTGGCCCGCTGAGAAGAATGGAGCATCGCGCCCAAACTGATGGAAATCCATGCCGGCGGCAAGTAGTCCTGGAACAACGCGATGATCATCCATTACCGGGAAGCCCGCCCGCTGCCGGAGGCAAAAGAGTTTCTTAAGAACGAGGCTGCTGTCGAATGAATCACGAGTCACGCGTCATTTTTAAGACGAATACTCTGACAAAATTTCCAGGCCCAGTATCGACACGTCGTCCTTGGGACCATTCTTGGCACACCAACGCTCGACACTTTTGAGTAGCAAGGAGACGCTTTCGTCAAAAGATAGTCCCTGACCAAGTTCGATAATCTCTATCATCTGTCGCATCGTAAACTCGTTCAGATCCTGATCCATCGCTTCCGGGACTCCGTCGGAATAGAGGTACAGTCGATCGCCGGGAGCAATTGTTACGACTTGTTCCTCGTACTCGATGTCGTCAACCCAGCCGATCGCCATATTGCCGCCCTCCAGAAATTTTGGCCCACCACCAGCGGGTACGTGTACGACAGGATCGTGGCCAGCAGCTACGAAGCGAAACTCAAGGGTGCTAAGAGTCAGTACGCCATACAGCATCGTAAAGTACAGGTCGTTCTGTTCCTCCATTTGAAAACGACGGTTCAGTTCGTAGGCGACCTCAGCTGGCGGGACGACACGAGTTTCTCCCTCGGCATTCTTTTGGATCAACAGCGAAGATGCCGATGCCACCGGTGTCATCAACCGACCGATCGTCACCGACAGCAGCGAAGAAGCGACGCCGTGTCCACTGACGTTGACCAGGTACAGAGCGACATGATCATCGTCCAGTGCAAAAAAATTCAGGAAGTCGCCCGCCAGTTCATCACAGGGCAGGAATCGCCAGGAAAATCGGATGCGGGAGGTTTCGGGGGCCACGGTTGGCAATAGCGACTGTTGTACCTTGGCAGCCGCGTCCAGGTCTCGTGACATCCGACTGTTGGCCGATTCTAGCCTGAGGTTGAGTGTTTCAAGTTCTTTGTTCCAATTGGCTAGCTGCTCCTTGGCCATCGTCAATTCCTCGTTGGTGCGAACCAGCTCTTGGTTTTTCTCAACCGCATTCTCAAAAGTTGACACCAACAAATTCAAGACCTGCTGACGTCCCGCCTTGACGGTGTAGCGAGTGCCGCCGAGCGTGACATCTAGTTGCTGCTCGTCGTCGACCTCAGCCAGCGGCGTCTCCAGCAAAGATGCGACTCGTGAAATCAGGAACTGTGGGTCGTACGGCTTGGTGACGTAGTTGTCGGCTCCAGAGTGCAGACCTTTGATGATGTCTTGTGGATCCGCCAAAGTCGAAAGCAAAATAAACGGAATCGTTCGCAAGTTCGGATCGTTCTTGACGACATGACACAATTCATAGCCGGTCATGATCGGCATTTCGATGTCAGAAATCACCAACGCCGGTTGTTTTTCTTTGATCATCTCCAGGCCGATTTGGCCGTTCTCGGCAGCACGAACGTCGTAGCCTTCTGCCTGCAACTTGTCGGTTAAGATTTTGGCTTGGATGCGGCTGTCTTCGACGACCAACAGCGAAATCTTTGCGGTTTGATCAAGGCTATTCATATTGCACTATCTAAGTCCTTTGCCGCTGCGTTTGATGTGCCGAACAATCGCCGGCGCCACTTTTCCAAGTGGCAGCTGGCGATCGGCAAGACGTTCGTCGATGACCGCTTTTGGCATTCCATAAACCACGCAATCAGCCTGGCTTTGTGCAAATACATAGCCACCCGCCAGTTTCAGTGCCCCACAGCCCGCCAATCCGTCGCGCCCCATGCCTGTCATGATGACGGCAAGCGCATTGCCGTTGACGGCCTCCGTCGCTGAACGAATCAGGTAATCAATAGAAGGGCGTACTCCATTTTCCGGTGGATCGTCGTTCACGCCGATGCGCAGTTGGCCATGGCGTCGGCTCAGGCTCATTTGTTTCCCGCCAGCGGCAACGATCACTTTGCCACCGATCGCTTGCATGTTGTTGGTGGCTTCGACCACTTCCAACGGGCAAATCGAATTCAGTCGGACCGCTAGAGATTGAGTGTATTTTGCCGGCATGTGCTGAACAACGAGTACCGGGACCGACAGCTCAGCTGGTAGCCGAGGCAATACGGCCTTCAGGGCCGCAGGACCTCCGGTCGACGTTCCTATGATCACTGCTTGGCACGCGGATTGGGCGGCCGGCGCCGCCTCGGCGACATCGTCAGCCTCAGTTGCCAGTTTCGAAGCTGTTCCCTTGTCGACGCGTCTACCTGCCACCGATGACTCGCGAAACGCCGACAATTTTTCGCGCAGATCGTCTTGCAGTCGTTGTCGATTGGCGTCTGAACTACTACCCGAAGGCTTCAGAATGAAATCGAAGGCACCTTCCATCAAAGCATCGGTCGTGACTTGCGCTCCCTTGGACGTAAAGCTGCTGACCATGATCGCTTTGGGACGAAGTCGTCGGCTTTTGATTTCGCGCAGCAACTCAATGCCGTCCATGTCAGGCATCTGCACGTCGAGTGTCAGCAGATCCGGATCCAATCTTTCGATCTTCTCCAACGCATCCAGTCCGTTCTTGGCAACTCCAACCGTTTCCGCGTCGTCGATCCCGCGCAGCACGTTCTGGATCGACTGCCGATAGAGAGCAGAGTCGTCAACGATCAAGATTTTTGTGGGACGTGATTTCAAGGCGTCTCCTACGGTTGGCTTTTAGCTGCGAGGACCTTGGCAAAGAAGCTTCGCAGCGTTGATTTTTCGAATGGTTTTACGATGAAGTCGATCGCACCGACTTCGATGCACTCAGCAAGTTTTTGCTTTTGATTCACAGCGCTGACCATGACCACGTCCGCAGTCGGATCGATCAACATCAGTTGCTTCAACGCCGCAACACCATCCAGTTCGGGCATGACGATATCAAGGGTGACTAGATCGGGTTGTTCACTTTGGAAAAGTTGCAATGCCTCGACGCCGTTCTGTGCTTCCCCAGCGATCTCCCAGCCGACATCCTCGGCAATCTCGCGGATGCGTTTACGCATGATCAAAGCATCGTCAACTATCAACAAACGGTTTCCCATACGTCTTTCTCCGCGGTGGGCTCATTCTAACGCAATCGGATCTTGCCCCACGATCTCGATCGTGACCTTGCCCGTTTCCGTATCAAGCGTCATTCGCCTTCCCTGCTCGCCGCCACAGTGTTTTGCCAGGACCGGAATGCGCAGATCACGCAGCAATCGTTCGCAAGATTCAATGTTCTGCAGACCGATGCAGGCCGTCACCGTCGTAGCAAACATGCTCGCGCCCCCAGCAATCTTGGCCGTCAATTTCAGTTTTTGGCCAGCAAGTTGCTCCATTTGATCGATCAAAGCTGGAACTGCGGTGTCAACAAACTTGCCCGGTCGATCGGTTGCACCTCGTGATTCGGGCAACACGATATGAGCCAATCCGCCGATCTTTCGTTTTCGATCGTAGAGGGCCAAACCAAGGCACGAGCCAAGCAGAGTGCGAAGCGGGTCTCCGTCATCGGCAACGCACATCTCACCCATGCGTAATGACGGACGGCTCACGTGTTTCAAATTTTCCACGTCAATGGGTTCCTGGATGTGCCGATCCGGTCATGATTCGGATCCACTGCCGCCTAGCATTTCTGACAGACGCGATATCGATAAAGCGTCAGGAACGAATAGCAAAGTCCAGTTGAATGGCACTGCGTCGATTTCGAATCGCGTTTTCGCCAAGAACACATGGTCGAAATCAATCGCCTGATTCATCAACGCGAATTCCATCAGGCTCTCGGCGAACTCTCGGCTGAATCTAGGCGGCGCGGGTACCAGGCTAGGCGAATCGCTTGTCTCGGATAAACCCTGGGACAATGAATTGGACAGCGAATTCAAATAGGCGCAGCAAACGATGTTGGTTGTTTCCAACGCAGCCGACTTGGCAAGTTCAGTCCACTCGGTTGTCGTGCCTTGCGGTTGATCCAGCAACATGTCGGCCAGGACCATGCCACTTGCGTCATCGAACACCAGGATCATTTCCCCAGTGACCAATCCTTGAATGTTCATCGAACAGAAACAAATCGGTTCATCGCCGCCGGGCAGTACCGCGGTCGCGTGATCCAATGGCAATTGATCCAAGGAATCGATCTGGACCAACGATGGTCTACCAATCCAGCTTGCCAGCGCTGTTGATGCATTGGCAGACCCCAGGTGTAGTGACGACCGCAGGGCAGCCAGCTGAGTTGCGTTGAGTAGATTCCCTTCCTGATCGGTCAAGTTGACAGTTCCTCGGGTTTTGTTCTCAGCGGTGCTTGAGTCGCCATTTGAGATAGAGTGGCAACATCAAGCATCAGACAAACACTACCATCGCCCAGAATGCTGGCTCCAGAAAGCCCTCGAATGTCAATGAAGTTGTCAGAAAGCGACTTGATGACCATGTCCTGACTGCCCAGGAATTCGTTGACGCGCAGGCCAAGCGTCTTGCCGGCGGTCTGAAGGAGCACGACGTCGATCGTCTGATTCTCGGATTCTGGGTTTGCTGCGCCGTCAACGCGATGACCATAATCGACGTTATGCCAGTCGAAGATTTCGTTGATACTTACCAAGGAAATGAACTCATCGCGGACGTCAATGGTTTGCTTTCCTTGAACTTTGATCACATTTTCTATGTCAACGGAAACGATTTCACGCACATCACCGATCGGCATTGAAAATACGACCCCGCGCAGTTTCACCAACAGACAATTGATAATGGCCAGGGTCAGCGGCAGCCGAATCGTGAAATGCGTCCCCTGCTGCGGGATAGATTTGATTTCAACGCTTCCGTTCAACTGCTTGATCCGGTCCTGGACAACATCCATTCCAACGCCGCGACCCGACACATCGGTGATCTTATTGGCTGTGCTGAAGCCAGGGTGCCAGATGTAATCCAATGCCTGTTCATCACTTAGTTCTCTGGCCACCGACTCGGAGACAATCTGATTGCTAATCAGCTTGTGCTTGATCTTTTCAATATCGATGCCGCGACCATCATCTCGGACGTGGATGTAAACGTTGTTCCCACGATGATCGGCTTCCAGCAGGATCGTACCGACTTCCGGTTTTCCCGAGGCAATGCGAGTTTCGGGCGATTCCAAGCCGTGGTCAATCGAGTTTCGGACCAAGTGTATCAGTGGATCACCCAGTCCATCGATCATCCGCTTGTCCAATTCCGTTTGTTCACCACGAACCAACAAATTCACTTGTTTGCCGCGTTCTTTTGATAAGTCGCGTGTGACGCGTTTGAAACGATTGAACATCGGTCCAACGGGGACCATTCGCGTGTCCAGAACTCCCTTTTGCAAGCTGTAAGAGACACGAGAAAGTTGATCAATGGCGTCGCCAAATTTTTCCAGGTAGCGACGGTCATGCTCCCAAGTTTGTGAATGCTCGTCCATCAATTCCAGGCCGAAACGGAGTCGTTGAACCAGCGCGGTGCGTTGGTCGGGATCAACGGTTTCGTCTTGTAAACCATCGATGGTTTCGCGCAGAGTTTCGCAAAATTCGCGGATCCGATTGGATGCACTTGGTTTGCGTTGTGACGGGCTGATCTGATCCGAGATTTGTACAAAACGGGCTCGATTGACCACCAACTCCCCAGCCAAGTTCATCAGATTGTCCAGTCGGTCAATGTCGACTCGCATGGTTTCAGCAACCTTGGCGGCTGCTTTGTCTGGTCGCGGCGATTTGACTGGTGCTGCAATTTCGGCGGGTGATTCGGAATCGATCTGCCGCGGAAACTCGACTGCCTCGCCAGTTTCGGATGGTTCAGTTGGATAAGAAGTACTTGCGGCCAATGGTTCGGGTGGCGGCGTGGCTGTTTCCGGATCGGCCAATCCAGATTCCTGGGGCGGCGAATCTGCCGCGGCAGGTTCTGTTTGATCGACCTCGATCGAGTCTTGCGCTGTGGGTTCGACGGTTTGAATCTCCCTAGCCGCTTCACTAGCGGCCCCCAAAAAGACGATCGATTCAACTCCGTCAACATCGGCTGCAGCGCGAAGACCGTCAAGGTCAGTGTCCGTTTGAAGGTCGATCGTGAACTGCTCAAGTTGCTCGTCTTCCGGCAAAGCATCCAGATTGGGGTGTGTCGCTTTCAGTTCACCAAAACTCGCCAGCCGGTTCACAATCAACTGGGCTTTCAAATCCGCCAGTTGCAAACCGGTACGAAAGTGAATGACCATTCGAACGATCGAATCATCCTCGGTCTGATTGAACGGCAAGCTGTCCGGATGGTCTTTTGGTGGCACGCTCGGCTGATTCGTCACGTGACTTGCCGGTTCGTCTTCCGTGTTCGCGTGGGACGCGGCACTCCGCTCTTCCAATCGTTTCAGGTCGTCCAATAGCTCGGTCGGGCTTCCCAGTTTTTCGCCGTTACGAAGACGACCATTACACTGGCGAAGAAAATCGATGCAGCGTAGGACCAGATTCATCGTCGTCTCGTCGAGCTGTTCCGTGCCCGATCGAAAACGTTCGAATCGATTCTCCAAATGATGAGTCAGAACGGTGATATTGTCCAAGCCCATCATCCCGGCCGACCCTTTGATCGAATGGATCAGCCGAAACGCCTCATTCAAATCATCTTCGTTGGTCGAAGTCGTTTCCAGTGACAACATGGTTTCAACCAGGTCGTCCAGTTGCTCTTCGGTTTCATCCAAGAACGTCTGCAAATATTCCGACATGCCATCGGCGAAATCACCAGTACTCTCTGAGTTGCTGTTCATTGCCGCGTCCCTTGGCTTCTGGCCTTTGGATCGGCAGGCTTGTCGTCGCCGGGTTTTCTGAAGACGAGTGACGAGATCCTCTCGAGACCGCCGAGCATGTCGTAAATGCCTTCCGATGGTCCGATTACCAGATACCCTCCGCTCGCCAGCGATCGCAACAAATTCTTGACAACAATCTGTTTCGAGTCTTGATCGAAATAGATCAGGACGTTGCGAATAAAGATGCAATCAAAAGGGTCCGCTTGAATGGGTTTCATCAGATTGTGCTGCTGGAACTTGACCAAATCTTTGATGGGTTGCCGAACATGCCACAGTTGATCGTCGGTCTGACGTTGAAAATACCTCCGCCGTTGCTGTTCGGTCACTGCTTCGACGGCTCGCGGCTTAAAGATTCCTGTGCGAGCCTCGCCGACCATTGGTTCGCTGATGTCGGTTCCGATCACCTCAACTGTCCAGTCGCGGAGACGATACTTGTTTTCGGCCAGGCAGATTGCAATCGAATAGGGTTCGGCGCCATTGGCACAACCCGCTGACCAGATTCGCAACCGCGGTTCCCGCTTGCCGCTTCGGAATAGCGCAACCTGCTCGGATAGCCAAGCAGTTTTCAGCCAGTCGAACTGTGCTTGGGTACGGAAAAAATAGGTTTCGTTGGTGGTGATTGCATCCAGAAAGCCATCGATTTCACTGGCCCCTTTGGGTGAGGTCAGAAATTGATAATAGGCGTCGAAGTCCTCGAACTGGCCTGCCCGTACACGGCGGCGAATGCGGTTGCTAAGCAACGTCAGTTTGTTCTTGTCAACGGAAATACCGCAGCTCTCGTAGATGAAATCTCGGAACTGATCAAACTGCTGTAAGCTAAGGCGTTCTAGTGCCAACGTTGTTTGATCCTGCGTCAACCTGCGCGACCGTACGGTTGTGGCTGGGGCAGACGGACCGATGTTGCCGCCCACGATTCCAGCGTGGCTATTTGTCAAACTCACTCACCAGATCCAATAACGTCTGCGATTGCGCCACCAGTTGTTCGGCGCTGGCGGCCAACTCTTCGGCGCTGGCAGCATTTGATTCTGTCGTTTCGGAAACCGCTTGGATGGCGGCCTGAACCTGTTCGGCACTGGCGGATTGGGTCTCGGTTTGTTCAGCAATTCTAGTGATTCCGAAAGCGGTTTTCTCAACCGCTCCGACAATTGCCGCCAATGAATCACCGACTTTATCGGAAAGATCGGCGCCCTCTGCGACGCGCCGCGATGACTCCTTGATCAGTTGTGCGATCTCTTTGGCCGCCTCGCTAGAACGTTCCGCCAGTTTTCTCACCTCGTCGGCGACAACGGCAAAGCCAAGACCATGTTCCCCAGCGCGGGCCGCCTCAATCGCTGCATTCAGTGCCAGCAAGTTGGTTTGACTGGCGATGTCGCTGATCACTTGAATGATGTCGGTGATTTGTTCACTCGATTTTTCGATCAACCGCATCGCGGTAACGGCGTCGCCTCGCGTCTTTCCAGCATCGCTGGCCAATGATGCAGTCTTTTCGGCCTGCTCTCTGGAATCATTAGCGCTGCCCGAAATCACTTGGATCGCCTGGGTCATTTCGTTAACGGCGGCCGTCATCTCTTCCACGGATGCCGCTTGGTTTTGAGCACCATCGCTTAGATTCGCGCTGCTTTCTGCGATCACTCGAGCTCCTTCGGTTTGCTGAGCCGCGGCCTCGACGACTCGGCCAATCACGGTGTTCAGATCCTCCATCCTAGCCCGCGACTCCTCTTCCGCTTGTTTGAGTGCCGTGATGTCCTTGGCGAAGGAGACTACTCCGGTCGGGGTGCCGTCTTCTTCCGTCAGCAAGGAGAGTGTTACCAGGACGGGGAATTCACGGCCGCTACGCGTGACACGAAATCCTTCCAGGTCCCGAACTTCGTTGCCCTCGCGACAGCGACGAAGCAGTTCGTCAGCTTGATCGTGCCGATCTTCGGGAACGATGACCTTAATCGGTTTGCCGACAAGCTCCCGTCTAGACCATCCGTACTCACGCTCGGCCGCGCCGTTGGCAGCCAAGACAACGCCATTCAAATCCTCGATGATGATCGCGTCCGCTGCTTCTTCGAAGACGCGTGAAAGTCTTCTGGCTCGATGTTTGGCATGAACTTCTTTGGTGACATCGGTAGCATATTTGATCACCTTGCACGGCCGACCGTTCAGATCAAGAATCGGATTGTAGGATCCTTGAATCCAAACCTCCGTTCCACCTTTACCGACGCGTTTGTACTCACCCTGTGTGTACTCACCACGATTCAGCGCAGCCCAAAATTCGGTGTACTCTGCACTCTGGCTCACCTGCGGATCGACAAACATGGAGTGGTGATGCCCTCGGACCTCTTCGAGCGTATACCCTATGGCGTCGAGGAATTTTTCATTGGCCGTGATGATCGTCCCGTCCATCTCGAACTCAATCACCGCTTGTGACTTGTTGATCGCCTCGATCTGACCTTGATAGTCGGCGTCTCGCAGCCTTTGTTGGGTAATGTCGATGGCAATTTTGACCACTTTCAGCGGCTTGCCATCGCTGTCAATGATCGGATTGTAGGACCCCTGAATCCAAACGTCCTGGCCGTTCTTGGCGATACGTTTGTACTGACCGGTTGTGTACTCACCACGATTCAGCCGAGCCCAAAACTCTGCGTACTCTTTGCTCGCCTGATATTCAGGATCGACAAACATACGATGGTGCTGTCCTTGAACCTCGTCCAAGGTGTAGCCCAACGAATTCAAAAAGTTTTCATTGGCCGTGATGATGGTGCCGTCCATTGCGAACTCGACCACAGCTTGCGACTTGTCGATAGCGGCCAGTTGACCCGCAGTTTCCCGCTCGAGATGCTGCTTCTCTTTCTGCAGCGTTTGTAGTTGCCTTCGCAAGGATTGCGTCGTCTGTGAATGCGTTGCCGATTTAGCCATGTAGTAACTTCTCTTGGTGTTGAATCGTCGGTATCGATTTAGGAAACGTCATCGAATTGGGACGACGGGGGATTTTGGTCTCGATGACCGCTCAACCGATCTGTGCTTAGTAATTCATCAATGTCTAGCAGGACAACCAACTTGTCGTCCAGCTTGGCAAAGCCAGCGATGTCGCGGGTGCCGTCAGCAATCAGGGTGTCGGGTGCCGCCTGAATGCTGTCCTCAGGAATTCGAATCACCTGCGACACTGAATCGACCGTGCAGCCAATCGTTCGATCACCGACATTGACAATGATGGTCCGCGTCTCACTATCCGCGGGCCGCCGTGCCAATCCAAGCAATTCGCGTAGGTTGATGATCGGAATGATCGCTCCCCGCAAGTTGCTGACACCTTCGACATACGTCGCCACTTGGGGCGTTTGCGTTACCTGATCAAGGATCACAATTTCCTGGATCTGCTCGATCCGAAACGCGTATTGCTGGCCGTCGATTTGGAAGCCAACAAACTGAGATGTGTGCTTGGTGTCAGACATTCCATTGATAGTTGGCGAATCAGACGCCGAATTCTTGATCATGTGACGAGTGTCCGCACAGAAAGGATTTCGTCCGATTCGGGAAACAACAAGAAACCGGAACGCAATAGTCTATTTGCCAACCACGCATTGAACAACGAATTGTGGTCGAAACCGGGCTTTTTCAGTGCAATTGGACTTGCAAACCGGTGCTTCGGCGTGCTTGCGACAGTGCCACATTCCAAGCCTCCGATCGGATCGGGCAAATGATCATCGTGGCGACAATGCCGTCGGTGTCATTGTGTATTTCGCACCCGGGGTCCCGAACGGTCAGGATGATTGATCAATGAACCACAGCGCGGTGGTGTTATAGCGCTATAGTGCTAGGGCAGCGGCGTAGCCAACGCATACTTGCTTTCACACCGCGTGCCACAGTTAGCATGTTCAGCGATTCCCATCGGACGCTGCGACTGATCTGCGCGACAAAAAACTGATCTGCGTGACAAAAGCAGCATCAGATCTATCTAGATACCCCCATGCTGGGCAAGGCTTCGGCAACCAGCGAAATGCGCGACCGACTGGACGCCCGAGGTGGCGGCCCAGTGGTGGGACAACCAGGTTGACCATGCTGGTCCGCGAAGCCATGGGAGACAAAACCGATCGAAGTGACCATCGACCTGAGACCAGATCAGACGATCGACGGCTAAGCAGGGATTCGCTGGTGGCGAAGCTTCGCCCTTAGGTCATCCCATTGCGGCGTTAAGTCTGCTGAGATATTCGGTTCCGCAGCCTATTGATCCGACTAGAATGCTACAATGCCGGGTCGCGTTCGGCTCAGCTGTCGGGTTCGGCACGACTGGTATTGTCCGGATTTCAAGTTTGTTGATCGCAGCACACGAAACATAGAACATCGAGGAGACGCATCATGGCGAAAGAGTTAACAAACGGAGAGGCCGACATTCGCGAGTTGGTCAAGCATGAATTGAGTGACCTACGCAAGGAATGGTGGTACTTTCTGCTGATCGGGATCCTCCTGGTCATCGGCGGCACCGCGGCCATTGCCTACCCTTGGTTCACCTCCGTCGGCGTCGTGATTTTTCTGGGGGCCGTGCTGATCGTCAGCGGCTTGGCCACAATCATTAGCGCGTTCTGGATCGGCAAATGGAGCGCCTTCATGGTCCAGTTGCTGATCGGAATCCTGTACATGGTCGCCGGGTTCGTGATCACCGAAGCGCCATTGGTGTCGCTGACGTTCTTGACGCTGATGCTAGCCGGGTTCTTCGTCATCGCCGGTGGTTTCCGGATCGTCACCGCACTGGTGGAAAAGTATCCACAATGGGGCTGGTCTCTGGTCAACGGAATCGTCACCTTGTTGTTGGGACTGATCATCTTTCGAAGTTTCAAACAGCTTCCAGAAGAAGAGAACGGCCTCGGCGTGCTTTGGATCATCGGCTTGATGGTTGGATTGGAACTGCTATTCAACGGTTGGACCTGGATCATGCTGTCCTTTGCCGTGAAGAATCTGCCGGAAGTTGAAGAAACCCCCGCCTGAGAAAGCACGCAAGTGCAACCAGTTGATCGATGCTTGCGCGTTCTGTTGGCTTGCGAACGGAGTGCATTGGGCGAATCCACATTGCCGCGACACTTGGCGATTGGCAGCGCCTGGGTACTTGGCGAAGTCGTGCGCGACGAGAGAAGCGGGTTGATCGGACAGAAATGGTAGTCGGAATAACAGGCAAACTGATTCGCTCGGTCATCTTGACTCTGCTGCTAGTGACAGGGTTTGCGACTGGGCGAGCCGAGACGCTCGTTCATCATTCGACATCCCCGGAACGCCAACTCTGGCTGGTCGATACCCGCGGTGCTCCATCGCAAGGAGCGAGTATCCAACAAGCCTCGCGATTAAGGTATTGGCGATTCTGTACGGATCGCCGGTGGTGCTCGGCCAATTTGCCCGAACTACTCAGTACCGACGATCCCGCGTCCACAACCTTGTTCTACGTGCACGGAAATCGCGTGTCACGCGGCGAGTCCTTCCGACGCGCCTGCGCCGTATTTGCGAACCTGTCGCGCCGCGTTCCAGCGGGTCAGTCTTTTCGCTTGATCGCAGTTTCTTGGCCATCCGATCGGATCGGCGTGCGGCCGCGACCGGATGCGCAAATCAAGGCCAGACGGAGTGAATCGCATGGATTGTATCTGGCTTGGTTGACCGACCAGATCCATCCCGATGTTTCGATTGGCATGTTTGGCATGAGCTACGGCCCGCGTCTGATCACCGCGGCACTGCACTATTTGGGTGGCGGCTCGATTGATGGTCGATGTTTGCACGCCAGGATAAATCCCATCCGCAAACCGATTCGCGTCGCGCTGGCCGCCGCGGCCCTCGATGCGCACTGGCTGCAACCTGGACAACGACACGGACAGGCACTGACGCAGGTCGAACAGGCGCTGATTTTGATCAATCCAAGGGACCGTGTACTAAAATGGTATCCGCGGATGTATGGGCTTGGACGTCGCGGTTCACAGGCCTTGGGATACGTCGGCATGCGTTTCAGACGCAGCGGTCTCACCGACCCGAATCGCGTTGATTCAGCTCGCGTTATCCAGTGGAACGTTAGCGGTCAAATCGCAAGTGCCCATCGTTGGACGGCGTACGAAGGTTCACCGTCCATGATGGCGCAAATGGTGACGCACTTGGCTCCCTTGGATCGGCCCGTTGTGCCAACGATGCCCGAGCATTTCTGAGGCTGATAGACCAAGTCGTCGAAAGTCTCGGCTGAACTGGCCGCGATGGGCGTCGATCGAAGAGGGGATTGAAACGATCAAGTCCCACAGCGAAGCCGTGGGCTTTGAGGCCCGCCTGACTGCCCAACGCTCGCCCGACGGCCCGCCCAAGCCCGATAGGATCGAACTGTTAGGGCAACGTTCACGATTGCAAAGCTCGCCCAAGCTCGGCGACCCAGATTGCAATTTGAATGCTACGATACCGCATTTCGAACAGTAAGCTTTTCGCTCCGATTCGCGATCACGCCGGTTGCTCGGCTGGCCACCGTCTAGATTTGCCAGGAGCTCACAAACGCGTGATCAATGATTGGCAACGGTGAACCATGTCCGAATACCAGATTCTTACCGTCTTTGCCGCCTTTGCTTTTGTGTACAGTCTGGTTGCCTCTCGGCTCGAGAAGACGCCAGTCAACGGTGCGCTGGTTTATGTCGTGGTGGGAATGCTCTGTGGTCCGCACCTGCTCGGGTTGGTCGACCTGGAGGTTGACACCGAAGGCATTAGCCGTCTCGCCGAAATCGCGCTCGCGATTTGCCTGTTTTCGGACTCGTCCAATGCGAACTTGGCCGTCCTGCGGCGGATTGAATCAATCCCCGTCCGGCTGTTGATGGTTGGCCTGCCGCTGACGATTGCGTTCGGTGTCTTATTGGCCTGGTTGATCTTTCCCGAACTCAGTTTCTATGAAGTTGCCCTGATCGGCGCCATGCTGGCTCCCACGGACGCAGCGTTGGGAAAAGCAGTTGTGACGAATCCGGCCGTACCTGCGAAGGTACGTGAAAGTTTGAATGTCGAGAGTGGTTTGAATGACGGCATTTGCGTCCCTGTGATCTTGTTCTTCATTGCGCTGACAGCCGGAACAATCGAAGCATCTGAATCAGGCTCGGCTATCGTTCGTCTGGGTTTCGAGGTGATCGGGATCGGTCTGGCGACGGGTCTTGTGCTTGCCCTGTTCGGCGGCTTCGCTTTAAGAACTTGTGCGGCCCGGGGTTGGGTCGCGGGTACTTGGTTACAGTTTCCCATCATCGCACTCGCCTTGCTCTGTTTTGGACTGGCACAGTGGTTGGGAGGCAGTGGCTTCATTGCTTCCTTCGTGGGCGGTCTGACGTTTGGAGCTTTGACGAAGCAGCACAAAGAAGAGTTCCTATTGGCTGCGGAGGGGACCGCCGATGCCGATCGCTCTGGTGACCTGGTTTACTTTTGGGACGATCATTCTGCACATTCTGGTGCCGGGGCTCAGTTGGCAAGTGCTCTTGTACGCAATCCTGAGCCTATCCGTGATTCGCATGTTGCCTGTGTTCTTGTGCCTGATCGGCAAGGGATTCAAACGAGACACGCTGCTATTCATGGGCTGGTTCGGACCGCGAGGCTTGGCCAGTATCGTGTTCGTCGTGATGGTCATCGCTGCCAAGTTGCCGGGCAACGATACGATTGTGGCCGTCGTTTCCTGGACGATCATACTGAGCGTGCTTTTGCACGGGCTTTCTGCCAACCCACTGGCGTCACGGTATGGTGCTCGCGTCGATGCGCGCGGAGGCGAGATCTGAAAACGTCGCTAGTTTGGTTTGAGTTGCTTGGCAGTCTCGGCAAGCGCACGCGTGGCCACCGCGACGTACAAACCAGTAAACAAGATCCCAGACATTCCAATCGCGACGCTGACCACGCGTCCCCAAGGGGTGACCGGATTGATGTCACCATAGCCGATTGTCAAACCGGTAATGAAGGCGAAGTAGATCGCATCACCCAGCGGAATTCCTTCGAAGAATGAAATCGCCACACCACCGGCGACAATCATCATCAACAAACCGAACAACACTCCGCGGACGTAGAACCCGTAACGGAGCAGGTTACGCTGGAAGGCAAGAAATTCGTGGATATATTGGCCCATGGTTCAGATATCTCGCGTCAACAGAGTAGTCGTAACACTCCGAGACTATGGACCATATCCTGATGGAAAAGTAGTAGGCTTGCGGCCAACGGCCGCAACGGATTTCTGGAGCCATTGTCGGACACCAGATGGAATGTGTCGGATTCTCTATTCGGCTGCTATTTCCGGTGGTGTGGGTAACGATTCGTCGGCTCGAACCGCAGCGGGTGGAGTGACCATGGGCGGCGGTAATTCCTCAATCATTCCGGGGTCCTGGGTCATCGTTTCCTGAGCCCGAAATCCTCGGCAGCGAACCTCCCAGCCACCACCCAGTGCTTTGTACAGGCTGATCAGACTGGTCACGATATCTCCCTGTGCGATGCGCCAACTGGTTTTGCGCACCGACCAACTCACCTTGCAATAAGAAGACGGAAGAAAAGTCGATCTCGCCTTCCTCAAAAGAGAGCGTCAACAACTTCAATGCTTCTTCGGTCGCCTGCACACTCTTGTCCAGGGCTTGGATACCTTTCTTGTGTCTGCAGGAATGCGACCATCGCGTCTTCGACTTCCTGGTTGGCGGTCAGCACGGTGTTCTGGTAACTGGCAATCAACTCCTGCAGTCCGTACCTCTGCAGTTCGACGTTGTTGGCGATGCGTCCATAGTTCAGCAGATTCCATTGAAACCCTGGACCGACCGAACCGGCGCTGCTGGCCGAGCGGAACAGGTCGCTGAATTTTTCGCTTTCCAATGCGATCTCGCCGGTGATCGTAAACGCTGGGTACAAGTCGGCCAGAGCAATGCCGATCTGTTCGCTTTGTGAGGCGACCGCCCGTTCGGCGGCGCGAATGTCAGGTCGTCGCCGCAACAAATTGGCTGGAATGCCAACGGCCACCTCCGCCGGCGCCGTGGGAATCGCCCGGCTGCCCAGCATCTCGGTCAGGTCTTGCGTGGGGATGCCCAGCAACGTGCAGAGTTGATTGCTTGCCTGCCGAAGCTTGATCTCGAGATTGGGGATCGCCGGCTCTTGTCGCTTCGAGACTCGATTCGGCCAGATAGACTCCGGTGTAACCGGTCGCACCCTGGTCCGCCTTTTCGCGGGTGAGTTTCAAAGACTTCTCTTGGATTTGAAGGTTTTGCTGCGCGTACTGCAGTTGCAATTGGGATGTTCGGTAATCGGTGTACGCGGTCGCAACTTCCGCAATCAGGGAAAGCAGGATCGCATCGTAGTCACCGACGGCAACTTGAACATTGGCATCGGCCGCCGCGATCGACCGACGATACCGTCCCCAAACATCGAGTTCCCAGGCCAGATTCAATCCAGTGGACCAGTCACTAAATGCGCGCAACGGTACTGGAGCCGCAACGGATTCGCTTTCCAGGATCCGCTCGTATTGTCCGAAAGCCTGCTGAGATTGGGGAAAGAAATTGCCGACTGCGATGCTCTGGCGGCGCGGGCCTGCATGACACGCCAGCCGGCTTCGCGCAGAGAAAGGTTTTGCCCGTAGGCGGATTGAATCAGACTGTCGAGCAATGGATCATTCAGCGTCGACCACCACTGGGGATCGCTTGGCAGACTTTCGACCAGATGCGCGTCGCCAGCTTCGATCCAATCATTCGGCAACCGCGGCTCGCGGACGACAGTACTCAGGTCCGACTTTCAATCCGTTGTGCGCCCAATCGGTCAGACCGCAGCCAGATGAGAAGAGAAGTGGAACATGCGATGCAGCGAGCAATGCAAGTACGATCGCAAGCTTGCCGGAGCAACAGCCGCTGAATGTAGCGCGATCGTTCGCGGAGCGAAAGGCGACTATCGACGGACATCTTGTTCCCATCGTCGAGCTGGCCAGAGCGTGTATTCGGAATCCGTTCAATCGGTACAGACAGAACCTTTGGAGAATTCGGCAGATCCGCTGCAACAACGCTGACGGCATTTGCGGCCACCCATCGCATTTTCAGTGACTCGAACTAGGACAACTATTACAATGGGGCCTCGTCGTATCCAGCTTTCCCAGTCTTCCGGACCCGCTATTGTTGAATGTTGGCCGAACGCATCCCGTCGGAGATCTCCCTTGATTGGGTCTACTTGCCGCCCTTCATGATCACGGTGCTGCTGGGGTACCTGGCCGCTTATGGCGTGACCCGGCTGCTCAACGCGACGGGGCTGAGTCAGTACTTTTGGCGTCCCGAGATCGGATTTCTGGCTTTTTGGGTCATGCTGACGTCTCTGATTGGCCTGTTCGTCTTGCCGCCGTGATCGACGCCATCGCCGGTACCGGAAATAACGCGATCGCCTTGAGTCTCTGACGGTGATGCATGCCAGCGGGCGTCGCCGATGTCGCTCACACAACAAATCTTCGATGAGAAAACGATGCTATCCAAAGACTCGCTGAAAAAGCTAATCCCGAAGCTTGTCACGGCTTCGGTCGTGGTGGTCGCAGCGGTCTGCGCCTATCTGCTTTACAGCCGATACCAGTCCCACCCGTGGACGCGTGACGGTCAAGTGCGGGCCGACGTGGTTCAGATTGCACCGCGCGTCAGTGGCTACCTGGTCAAGATCGCCGTCAAGGACAATCAGGCGGTCAGCAAAGGAGACCTGTTTTCCAAATTGATCCCAGCCAATACCAACTGGCAGTCGATCAGGCCCAGGTGTCGCTGATTCAAGCAAAGCAAAGCGTGGCCGAGTTGGAGGCTGCGGTACGCGCCGCCGAAGCGACGGTCAAGCAGAGCGAGGCCGCGGCGACTTCGGCCAAGAGCCAAATCGATGCGGCGCAGGCGGGCGTCGAATCAGCGACGCATCGGTAGCGGAAGCCGAGTCGGGAGTAACGTCCGCAACGGGCAACGATCGCTCAAGTCAAAGCGCAGCTTGCCGAAGCCACAGCGCGAGGCCGAGCGGGCCAAGAAGCTCGCGGACAGCAAAGCGGGGTCGGTGCAAACGGCGGAAGCGAAGCAGGCCGCTCAGCAATCGTATGAGGCGGAAGTCGACAGTGTGAAAGCGGGCCTGGAGCAGGCCGAGGCAGCGGTGGCGCAAGCGAAGGCGGCCAAGCGCAAAGCGCAAGCCGACTTGGTGAGCGCCCAGAACGGACTGGCCGAGGCGGAGGCTGCCGTGCTGACCGCCAATGCCGACTTGGATCAGGCCAAGGCGACCTTGGGCGAACCCGGTGACGCGAACTTTCGCATCCAAAGTGCGAAAGTGCAATTGGAACAGGCGAAGCTCAACTTGAATTGGACCTCCATTCACGCACCCGCCGACGGTTACATCTCGAACATGAGCTTGCTGGGTAACACCTTTGTTTCCGCCGGGACGCCCTTTGCCCTGTTTGTCGATTCGTCTTCCTTTCGAGTCGATGCCTATTTCCAAGAGACGAAGCTGAAGCATATCAAGCCCGGCGACCGTGCGATCGTCACGTTGATGGGGTCACCGATGACCGGCCACTGGAGGCCCAAGTCGAAAGCATCGGCTACGCCATCAACCCGCCGAATCTCGCCGAGACCGACGGTCCCAGCAATATCGTGCCAACCATTCAGCCGACCTTTGAGTGGATTCGGCTGGCGCAGCGTGTGCCGGTGCGGATACGCTTCCAAGAAATCCCGGAAGATCTGCACCTGGTGTCCGGCATGACGGCGTCGATTGCGATTCAGAAATAGTGGTTCGCTCCGCCGAAACAACATCCGCGGCTCGTCACTTCGCAACCACGGCAGTCAAAATTCACCCGACTGTGAAACGATGACCTCGACGCGTGATCCAAGCCAAACCGTCGTGAACCTGCAGCAGGCCTTCAAGCTTGCCCTTAGCATGGTGCTGCTGTACTGGCTCGCGCTCTCGTTGAATTGGGATTTGCCCAAGTACGGTGCACTGGCGATCGCGCTGATCAGCCTCGACACCACCGGCGCTTCGCTGCACAAAGGCATGATGCGGATCGTGGGTACGACCGTTGGACTCGCCGTCGGACTTGCTGGGGCTCGCCCTGTTTGCCCAGGACAGCTGGCTCACGCTGCTGTACCACGCCTCGCTACCTTGTCGTCGTCGGCTACTTCATGCAGTCAAGCCGGTATCCCTACGCTTGGTTTGTGGCCGGGTTCTTGCCCTCACTCGTCTGGGCGACGACTTACGGAAAGATTGACAACGCCTTCTCCTACGCCACCTTCCGGTACCTGGAAACGACCGCAGGGATCGTCATCTACACCGCAGTCAGCACCATGCTCTGGCCGCGAAACGCCGGAGACGCAACTGAACCGACAAGGGCATGATTTCTGGCAGCAACTTCAAGATCTGTTCGGCCTGTATCGTCGCCAGTTGGAGGACGGACAGCTACCGGCCGACGTCGCAGGCAAGGCGAGCAAAACTCGCCGGGAACCGCGTCGCAAGATGTTGGCGACGCTTCAAGCGGCCTACGCGGACACGCCGTCCGTGGCCGCGCAGAAACGCGACTTGGGAACGCTTTCGAGTCAACGTCGCGTGCCATCGGCGACGCGATGGAGTTGTGGCGACAGAGCATCGATGATTGTCGCCACTTGGACTTGGAGCGTGTCTTGCCCGAGTTCCGCTCCGCTGTGGAGAAAACTGAGCCAGCGGCTCGTCTCGAATCGATCACTTGTGGCAGGCTCGATCGGCCGGCGAAGAAGTCAGCGACACTGATGACCGCGACGAATCGCTGCTCGAGTGGCAGAACCTCTGGAAGTGGGCCGACGATTCGGCCTCAGCGAGCTTTCTCATCTCGATCGAGCGGCGCTGCTGAGCTTCGTGCAACAACTGAATCTGCTCCAGCGGACCAGCGGCGAGCTGCTGCAGCACGATGCGAGTGCTCTGCTGGTCTCGGCCGCGGCAGAAGGACCTCGAACTCGCCGACTCGTTGCCAGCAGGACCTCTATCGGCCCTCACGCTGGGATCCCGGCCGGTTTGCTGAACGGGCTATTGCCGGCAGTCTGCTTTGTAGTCGCCTATTTTCTTCTGGATCTACTTCGATCCGCCGACCGGTCCGAGCGTACCAAACATGGCGGCGACGTTCGGCTTGTTGGTTGTTTTGACGCCGATGAACGCGGTGGTCTGATCCCGCTGGCGTTGGTGGCCATCGGGGGCTTCGTGGCGCCCGTTACTTCTTCGTCATGCCGCGACTGAGTACCGGTCCCGGAGCTTCTGACACTCGTTTTTCGTCTTCGCATTCGCTGTCAGCGTTCTGCTTGTCGGCCGGTTGTCGGTTCTCAAAACGCTCGTCCTGGCGCTGTTCGTGATGATGACCGGCATCAGCAATGACCAGAGTTATTCATTCACGGGGCTCGTCGATGGAGCCTTGATGATCGTGCTGGCCGTTGGCATCGTTGCCATCGTGCAGACGCTTATTGAGTCCCCTGAAACCGGAACGGGTCCTGCTGAAAACCGTACGCCGATTCTTTCGCGGTTGCGCAGGTCACGCGTGCATATGTCTTGGATGGTCCGCGAGGACCGCACTCACGGCGGCGACTCCGCAAACGATACCTTCGAATCGATGATCTTGCCGGCACCGGCGAAGGTTCAAGCTGCGCACGGTAATATCGACGACAGTCTGTATCCCGATAACCCTCCGGAGAAGGTGGACGGATTGATCGATGCCATGCAGAGCATCGCCAACCGCATGCAAGCTTTGGAAGTCGCACAGCAGCAATTTGCTGAGGATGCATGGCAACTTCCCAGCTCGTTCACGCTGGAGATGACTCGGCTACGCGAATCCCTGCAAAGTGTATTTGTGCAATGGGCGAAACTCGAGCCCCGCGATGCGATCGAGCATCCGCAAGCCGAACTGGGGCAACTCGCGGTAGATTTGGAACAGCAGTTCGACACCCTGGCAACGAGCCGTAGCCAGCACAAGCTTGACGACCGGTTGCTCACAGACCTGTATGCCATGATCGGCACCGTTCGGGGTTTGGTCGAGGCGATGGCCAACACGCAGGTCGCGATCAAACAGCTTAACTGGCAACAATGGGCAACTCCCCGGTTTTGAACGGGCAGTGCGCTCTTCAACCGCGACGATCCAAGGCAAATCATCCTTGGGAAAACCGGGTCTGCGTCCGTGCCGTTCGATTTGGCTTCATGACCCAAGTGCTTGATTTCGACAAGACGCTAATTCGAACACGACGTTTGAATTGAAAAGGTGCAGTTCTTCGATTAGAACGGGAGTGGAAACTTGACCAGGGGTATCGTCAACAAAGAGAAGCTGTGACCTGCAGTCAAACTGAGCTGCCTAAACCGTGGCAGAAATCGGCAAAGCGTATTCCGATCTACTATGATGGGAAGGCGAGCAAAGAGTGGTCGGGAAAGAGTTAAGATAGAGACAAACCAGGAGTATTTCCGTGAAGAAGATCATTGTCTATGGACGTGCGGCCCTAGTGGTTGTCGCGATTGCGTGCGTCTTTGATTTGGCTAGAGCCGCGGAGCCGTCGCAGTCGGCCGACGAAGCCGCGATACGCAAAGCAACCGCTGACTATTTGGAAGCTCGCAAACGCGGCGACTTTGATGCGATTCGCGCGTTCTGGACCGCGACCGGCAACATCGTTGATGAGACAGGACGCCGGATCAGTGTTCGCGATATTCAGCCTCCTGCCAGCACTGATGGCAAAGATACAATTCCACCTGTTGAAATCAAGTTGCTGGCCAATTCCATTCACTTCGTCACGCCGAATGTGGCAATCGAGGACGGCACATCGGATTCTGGATCCGGTTCTAACGGAACGACAACGCGTGGACGGTTTTCAGCAGTTTGGGTGAAGCAAAATGGAAAGTGGTTGATCGACTCATTACGTGAAGCTGCGATTGCAGATCAACCGACAACCAATTCCCTGCAGTCGCTGGAATGGTTGATCGGGAATTGGGTCGAGCCCGAAGATGCGACAGCATTCATGGCGTCCTTTAAATGGAGCGAAGGAAAACACTACTTGATTGGTGAAGTTCGTATTCAGCCTGCGCGGTCAAGAGCCACACGTGGTCAGCCAGCGAATTGCTTGGGATGCTGCGGCGGGCTTGATCCGCTCGTGGAATTTCGACTCCGACGGTGGGTTTTCCTCCGGCGAATGGTCTCGAGATGGAGACGGCTGGATCGTCTCGTCAAGCGGCGTGCTGCCAGATGGTAAACGCACCTTGGGCCGACGGGTCTTCCAACGCATTGACGATCAGTCGTTGCTGATGGAGTCGCTCGGGTTTCAAGTCGGAGGCGAGTCGCTACCAGATTTGCGAGTCAAATTAATTCGAAAGCCAGCTGGCGATAAGAGCCGCTAGAGAAACAGCTACACCAAGAACACGAGTTTGGGATAATCAAAATGAACCATTCAACCTTTTTACGAAACTGTGCATTCTGCTTGACTTGGTTTTTCGCCGGATCGCTGGGCGTGCAACTGGCGGTCGCACAGTCGGCGGACCGCAGCAAGATTCTTGGCAGTGCCGAGTGGAAGCAGACAATGCAACAGCTTGAGGAATGGTCTTCTGTGCAGCAGATTTACGACAAGGATCACATGGCAAAACTGAAGCAACAGCTGGAGAAACGTGTTGCCGAGATGCCAGTGGATCAATTGCCCGCCTACCTGAATCAGCTCAAGCAAAAACTTAAAATTTTGCAGAGCCAGGAAGCCGATGATGTTCGCAAGTGGTTGGATGAAACATTTGCGGTCGCCGCACCTGCATACGCTGAAAAGATCCGGTCAGAATTGCCAGACATCGCCAAATTGACGCCCGCGCAGTTGCAGTTACAACTTGACGTGTTTGAAGACAAAATCGCCAAGAAACGTAGGTACTCTGAGGAGTTCGCAAAGGAACGCGAGGACCAGGCGAAACGAATTCGTGAACAGAATGTTCGTGATCAGAACGCCAGATTGCAATCGGAAATCGCGGCCGAGGTTGCGCCACGCAGCAATTACAACTTTTCCAGTCCGAACAGGATCCGTACCTATACGCCTACGCCCATATATTATCCACGATTGTGGGGAGGATATCGCTGGTAGTGGCTTGATCATGACTGCGCGGCGACAAGATCCCACCGACGCAACCGCGGTAATCACGAGTCCCGTTCATCTGTTTTCTGATGGACAACGACCTCCAGTGGCCCTTGTGCTTCATCGTGTTTCCAATACGAATGTCGGAGCGGAAGGGAGAACTGAACCCCCTCTTCTTCGAACGCTCGGAAAATCTTTAGATTGACCTGCTCGCAGAATGCGTAGTGCTCCCACAGATCCGGGGGCGCGAACCAGTGGATGAAGCGGATATTGAATGCCGTCGGATCGAAATCTGTGAAGTAGACGCGGGGCGGGAATTTTGGGTCCATTCCCTGATGATTCTCCAGTATGCCGCGGATGATCGTAATCGCACGCTCGACCTTTGCGAGTGGAGTGTCTAGGGGAATTTGCAGGTCGGACGTCTGGCGAATGTGTTTTCGTCTCCCGACATTTTCGATTTCCGAATCGGCGATCAAGTCATTGGGGAGTGAAATTAGATGGTTAGTGTTTAGAAGCGCGGATTTTTGTCGATCGAAGTCCGATTTCTTCGACCACACCGTCGTGCCCTTTGACAACAATTCGTTCGCCGACACGGAACGGTTTGTCCATCAAAATCGTCACGGTCCCAAATAAGCCTTTGATCAGGCCTTGCGCCGACAACGCAATCGCCAAGCCGCCGATTCCCGCGCTAGCGATCAACGTTGTCAATGGAAATCCGAGATACCGCCCGCCTTCAAGGAACACGATGACGGCAGCGACAATCCCTAAGACGCGGCAGACGATGCGAGTCAAGTTGGCGTCCAGACTGCCGCGAGAAACCTGCGGCAGGGCAATGATCGATTCCGCGATTCGGCTGCTGATGCCGACCACCAATCCCATGATCCCCAACAATGCGATCACCTCGGCGCAGAATGCGACGACAGTGAACGCGGTCCCACGGACAGTCAAGTACTCCCAGGCAACGTGTCGGAATCCCAAAGGGATTAGAATCGCACCCACTGGGATCAACAAGCTCAGCCAATACCACAATAAACTACGTTCACGGACATTCTCTCCTTGTGAACGCCCCAAACGGAATACGGCCAGCATCACGAACGTGCTGATGGGAATCGCAATGACGAGGCCGACCCATTGCCAAAGGGCCATTCCGAAATTGCGATTCTGAAACCACCTGGGCAGTTGGTTCACCCACCTCGCTACTGTCGGGTTGCCCGGGCTCGAAAGCCACCAATGGTAGAAACCATCCGAGACCGGCCGTCCTTGTTGGCGATATGGCTGGGATGAGACCTTCGCATACAGCGCGGGTGCACGTAAAACGGTCCCGGCGGAGAACAGGTACTCTCCGCGCCGGGATCCCTCTTCGATTTTCGTTATTGCTATCTGCGTATTGGGGACTTGCCAACGAAGCAATGCCTGCGAGCCGTCCCAATTTTCAACCGATTCGATCCCCGGAATCTCTTCAGCCGGCGGCAACGGCACGCGGTCCAAAACTTCCTTGAGGCAGACGGCGGCTTCGCCATCCAAAAAATCACGGGAATATTCGGGTAACTTGCTCGTATCGAGACAGCTTAGGATCCGTTCGACAATTGGCATGCCCTCAAGGTTTTTTCGGTCGAAATGCTGCTGTTTTTGAATCAGCTCATTCAGCTCGTTGCACGAATCAAGAAAAAGCGTCAGCGTGCCGCGAGGACTCGCCGTATCAGCGGTCTGTGACGGTGTCTTTTTCGTAGCCGCGACATAGGCTTCGTAAAGATCGGGCGACACCGTGCGCCCGTCGGTTCGGTAGGGGAGATTCTTGACCAACCGATAGAACTCTGCAGCGCGTCGGACGGTTTCTGAGGTAAACGAATAGCCGTTCTGATTTGGTCCCTGACTGGGGCGGGCGATGTCTAGGCGGGTTAGTGGGATTCGCCAACTAGGCAACGAGGCGTCGGCCCCTGCCGTTTCGTCGGGCTTTGGAATCTCTGTATCGGCCGGTAGCGGTGTTCGATCGAGCACCTCTTTGAGGAACAAAGCCGAGTTGATGCCGGCCGTACCTCGTAGTTCAGTGGGCAGTCCACTGAGGTCAAGGCAGTCGAGAATTCGTTCTGTAGTTGGCAGAATCTCGCTTTGGCGTTCCTCCGTGACGGGGCCCAAGCTGATCAACCGTTGCAGTTCGTTGCAAGAATCAATCAGGCTGTTTAGCGTCGCAGCAGGACTTGAAGTATCCGAGGGCTGGAGCGGATGCTGGGGAGTTGGCGGCTGTGAACTGCCAACCGAAGGCAACAATGTGCCGCAGACTAGAAGCACGATCACAAAGTGGGCAAGTTTTGTCTCGAAACGCATCAATGTCTCCACGGGAAACTGGTCTGTCCAATCTTTCTGCAGAACGAAGAGGGCCGACCGGGTTTCCCCATCATAGCCGGCGATTTGGGCGACGAAAAAGAAGCATCGCTTTACATCCAGGCGTTATTTGTGCGGATTGGCATAGCGACGACGGAAAAGGCAGGCGACAAACTCCGCCGGTATCCGGGCTTGGCCACTAGCTATATATTAGGGAATCGTTCATCAACATCTCGCCCTTCAGAAACAGAGAAATATCATGGTTGACGCTCTCGAGATCCTTTCCGTTGGAAAAACTCTACACGTCAAAGTGACGGGAAAACTTACGAAAGAGGCTTACGAAACCTTTGCACCTGTGGTTGACGAACAGATTACCGAGCACGGCAAGATTCGAATTTTGTTTGAAATGCACGACTTTCACGGTTGGACCGCCGGCGCGTTGTGGGAAGACATGAAGTTTGATATGAAGCATTGGAAAGACATCGAGCGATTGGCCATCGTTGGCGAATCGAAATGGGAACACGGCATGTCTGTCTTCTGCAAACCATTTACACTGGCCAAAATCCAGTACTTCGATCACGAGAAGCTAGCCGATGCAGAGAGCTGGTTGGCAGAGTAGCTACGGCTTGGGAAGACCGAGTGATCCGGATATCGGCTGCGCCGGACCTCTTGCTCCCATCCCTCGGAGACGTTGGTAGAGTCACAAACTAGATAGGAAAATTCCAATGGCAATCAACACCCAGATCACTCGAGAAGAGTGGCAAGACTTCTTCGTTACATTTTCCAATGGCAATAGCGGGCGAATGTTAGGCGTCGAGGTATTTGATGCCGAAGCGGGTGACATCGGGTCGGCAAAACAGGGCAAGCTGTTGGCAGTCGATTACGACCCTGTTGGCAAAGGCAATGATATTGTCGTTACCACCGGCGTCGATGATGTCGAGTACTCACACACGATCAATGCCCCGACGGAGGTCTGGATGGCTCAGCAAGACAACGGCGAAATCAGCGCGCTGGAAATCATTGACCAAAACAACGTTAAGACGATTTTGACTTTCGAGTAAGACTTGACGACGAATTTGTATCAACCGTTTGCTGCATTCAGATGAATCGCCGATCTCTCTGTGCAGGTCATGCTCCGTGCAAATCATGCTGTTTGCAAGTCAATCGTCTGGTCGTCCGATACCAGCGATTCGTTCGAGATAGCACGAGAGCTCTATCGGATTGATTGGGGTCCCGGCGGTGGGTGTAACCAATCGCGTTTGCGGGTCTGTGGCTGTTCATTCAGGGATCGTGATTTCGCAACGAGTGATCGATTTGCAAAGGTATCGATCACCCCGGTTTCCGGCGAAAAAAAAATTCCCTGATTAGAGGTTCAGCGATGGTAGCAGCAACGATCGGCGTACTCCTCCACATTTTGATCGAGATTGTGCTGATCATTCGTGTGATCACCCGCCCGCACCGCGAACCCGCTTCGCGGATTGCCTGGGTCGCAGTGATCTCGTTGGTCCCAGTCTTGGGAATCCTGGCATACATCTTGCTGGGCGAGACCAATGTCGGTCGTCGCCGAGTCGCCCGCATGCGGGAGGTCATCGACCGGATGCCGGTCATGGCGGATGTCATCCCTGGTGACGAGGGTAACGCCGCAGCGGTTGTGCCCGAAAAGTATTTGCACCTATTTCGCAGCGGCCAATCGATTAGCGGCTTTGGAGCGATCGGCGGCAACTCAGGACGATTGATGGCCGACTCGAACGCATCCATCGAATCGATGGTCGCCGACATTGATGCCGCCACCGACCACGTGCATTTGCTGTTTTATATCTGGCTGCCAGATCGCAATGGCCAGAAAATGGTCGAAGCACTGAAGCGTGCCGCAGCACGCGGCGTGACCTGCCGCGCCATGGCTGACGACCTTGGTTCGCGGACCATGATCCGTTCTCCGCATTGGAAGGCAATGCAAGACGCGGGCGTGCATGTCGCGGTCGCGCTGCCGATCGGCAATCCGTTGCTACGTCCGTTGAATGGTCGGATCGATTTGCGAAATCATCGCAAAATTCTTGTCATCGACGGACACATTACCTACTGCGGAAGTCAAAACTGTGCGGACCCAGAGTTCTTGGTCAAAGCAAAGTTCGCTCCGTGGGTCGACGCTGTGATCCGCTTCGAAGGTCCGATCGCTCGCCAGAATCAAAGACTGTTTGCCAGTGATTGGATGAGTTACGCCGATGAGAACATCGACGATCTGTTGCGACAGCCCATTTCGGTTCCCGGGCCGGGATTTCCAGCACAAGTGATCGGCACGGGACCAACGATTCGTAACTCGGCAATGCCGGAGATGTTCGAGACGCTGTTTCATTCAGCGCGGCATGAGCTGACGATTTCCACTCCCTACTACGTTCCCGATGAGTCGATGCAAAACGCGCTTTGTGCCACGGCCTGGCGAGGAGTGAAAACGACCATCATCTTTCCCGCCAAAAACGACTCGTGGGTCGTTGGCGGCGCCAGCCGCAGTAACTACGAGGACCTGCTTGAGGCGGGGGTTATTATCTACGAGTATGTCGGTGGGTTGTTACATGCCAAGACGCTGACGCTGGATGGGGAAGTGAGTTTGATCGGATCGGCGAATATGGATCGTCGCAGTTTCGACCTGAATTACGAAAACAATATTCTGTTTTACAATCCCCAGCTGACGGCCGACTTGCGAGCGCGACAGCAAGAATACATTTCCAAGTCCCAGCCAGTGACCCGTGAAGCCGTTGCGTCGTGGTCGTTGGCGTCGCGGCTGTGGAACAACACGTTAGCCACGCTTGGACCGATTCTATGACATGCCGCGGCGAAGCCTAGGTATTCGTGGCGAAACCCTGCCAGCGACATCCCGGCCTGCCAAATCGGCGCATTATTTGCCTTCTCTTGGCGAATCGACTGCAATCTGCCAAGTTGGCGTCTTGCATTGACCGTTTTCCTGTCCCCAATTGAGAACATCGCTGCTCCGTGGCTGAAGACCTCTACGAAACGCTAGGCGTCGCTCGTGACGCCTCCAAAGCTGACATCAAAAAGGCTCATCGAAAATTGGCGATGAAGTTTCATCCCGACAAAAATCCGGATGACAAGGTCGCTGCGGAAAAATTCAAACGCGCCCAGGAAGCCTACGACGTCTTGAGCGACGAAGAGAAGCGTGCAGCCTATGATCGCTACGGCGCGGATTTCGAAAAGATTCGGGGAACGGGCTATCAACCCGGCACCGGCGGCTTCGATGGCTTGGACTTGGAACAGATCTTTGGCGGTGGTCGTGGCGGTGGTGGCGGCGCCCAGTTCGAAGGGTTTTCCGACTTTTTCGAACAGATGATGGGCGGCGGTGCGCAGCCAGGTGGCGGTCGCGCCGGTGCTAGCCGACGCACGGGTCGTCGCCCGGTCGCACCGCAGCGTGGATCGAATGTCCGACATGAATTCGAGATTCCGTTGCACACTGCGGTAGTGGGTGGTACGACCGAGTTCTATTTGAACAACGAGAAGCTGGCCGTAAAAATTCCGCCGGGTGTCGAAACCGGATCAAAGATTCGGCTGCGCGAACGAGGTCAGCCATCGCCCAATGGAGGGCCCAGCGGTGATCTGATCTTGATGATCAAAGTCTCCGAGCATCCGCACTTTCGACGCAAAGGCCAAAACCTAGAACTGACCCTGCCGGTCACGTTGCCAGAGGCCGCGTTAGGAGCCAAAGTCGATGTGCCCACACCCACAGCCACCGTCGCGCTATCCATTCCGCCGGGAAGCAGTAGCGGACGTCGGCTACGACTGAAGGGTCAAGGTGTTCGCGGCCGCGATGGTACGGCCGGCGATCTGATCGTCATCCTGCAGATCGAACTTCCCAAATCCATGGATGACGAATCCAAGAAACTGATCGAGCAATTTGCCGAGCAGAATCCGATGTCGGTCCGTGACAATTTGAGCTTTTAGCGGGTTTGATCGTTCAAGAATGCGATACTACTTTCGCAAAGATCAGCGAGTCGTTCGCAAAGATGACTTCACCCGTGCACTGAAACGGGGAAGCTGCGCCGCCGATGGGACGTTGGTGCTATTCGCGTTCCAGACTTTGCCCGACCAGCCCCCAAAATTGGGAGTGACGATTCCCAAAAAATCAGGCAACGCAGTGATACGCAATCATTGGAAGCGCCTGATCCGAGAATCCTTTCGAACGCAGCAAGACCGAATCCCATCCGGTTATCAGTACGTTGTCCGCCCCAAGAAGGGAGCGCAACCAACCTGGCTGAACATCAAGGCGTCGATTCCAAAACTGGCGAAAAAGGCAGTCGCCCGTTCAGCCGAATTGTGACTGCCCGTTCGTTAGGCAGCCGCTTTCACGCTCGCAGCGAAGTACTGTGCGATCACCGACACAACACGTGCTTGCTGGGATTCAGTCAGGCTTGGGAAGATCGGTAGGTTCAGGATCTCGCGGCTGGCCCGTTCCGTTTCAACCAGACTGTCACGATCGAATTTCAAATCGGCAAAACACTCTTGCTGGTGCATCGGGACAGGATAGTAGATCTCACTGCCAACACCTTGTTCGGACAGATGCGAACGCAACGCGTCGCGTTGTCCGTTGCCAACACGGATCGCATACTGATTCCAAACGTGATACGCATTTGGGTCACGTGTCGGAAGAGTGATTGTAGTTTCGGTCAATCCAGACTCTTGCAACAACCGATCGTAGCGATCCGCGATCTCTGTTCTGGATTCGACCGCTTCGTTCAAATGACGAAGCTTGATACGCAACACTGCGGCTTGAAACGTATCGAGCCGACTGTTGATACCGACGACTTGATGATAGTAGCGTGGTCGCATGCCGTGACCAGCAAACAAACGCAGACGATCAGCCGTGGCCGCGTCGCCGGTGGTCATCATGCCGCCGTCACCCATACCGCCAAGGTTCTTGGTCGGGTAGAAACTGAAACATCCAATCGCGCCCCAACTGCCTGCCGGACGCGAATGATAGGCAGCGCCGATTGCCTGGGCCGCATCCTCGACAACCGGGATGTCGTGGTTGCCAGCGATCTGGCAAATGCGATCGATTTCGGCGCACTGACCAAACAGGTGGACTGGGATGATCGCTTTCGTGTTCGATGTGATTGCCGGTTCGATCAGTTCGGGGTTGATGTTGAATGTGCCCGGTCGAATGTTAACAAAGATCGGCGTCGCACCTAGTCGGCTGATGCAACTAACCGATGCAAAGAATGTGAAGCTCGGAACAATCACTTCGTCGCCCGGACCAATTCCCATACTCATCAGCGCCAGCAATAAGGCATCGCTCCCGGAGGCGCATCCGATGGCATTCTCGACCTGGCTGTAGGCAGCGATTTCACGTTCCAATTCAACCACATCCGGGCCAAATAGAAATCGACCGCTGTCAACAACGCCAGAGAGTGCTTCGATGAATTCGTCGCGATAGGGATGGTTGTCGCGATTGATGTCCAGCAGAGGAACGTTTTGATTTGTATCAGTAGCCACAGTGAACAACCTTCCATGGTTGGGCAATGAATTAAAAGTTGGGTCGGTAGGTAGCTAGAATTAGTCAGCCAGAATCAAGTAGGTCAAGTGCAATGCGCAGGAATGCTAGCGGACGTGGATTCGGCGTCGATTCTGTCGGACACTAGTTGAGATCTTTCGCCATGCACTCCGCATCTTTTTTAGTCATGATTTGCCGGTTCAATTGGGCGTCGCGGAGCTTTCGCACGATCCGGCCGAACTGTGGTCCGGCTGGAATTCCCAGCTGGGCCAATTCGCTGCCCGAGATCAAAGGGGGTGGATTCAATTCAGACGTTGGCAGCTTCATTGCCTCACTCACTAGGCAGATTCCGCGGTGGTCTGCTTGGTCAACCGCGACGACGGCGGTGGCCAAGCGAACAATCGTTTCCGCGTCTCTGTTGATCAGCACTGGTTGGACGACGGACCACGGCAGTGCATTGGCTCGTGCCACAATCGCCCAATGTTGCAGGGCCGCACTAGCCTTACGAACTTCCTCGTTGGACAATTTCCAACGGCTTGCTATGTCGTGCAATGCGTGATCCCCGCCCGGCATCGCCACCATCAAACAAGCCAGCGATAGAGCGAAGTCGGTCGCCGTGAGCTGTTCCATCAATGATCCGAAGCGATTTCGATCGGCTGTGCCAAGTTCGGGCAAGACAGTGGCGTCCAGCTTGCACTGAACCAATCGATCCAATCCTTGCTTGGCTCTGTCGCTGATCAGCACGCGACGCATTTCGGCGCCGATGCGTTCGCCACTGACAACGGCAATGTCGCCAGCGTGCGTACGGATGGCGTCCAACGTTTTCGATTCGATTTCGAAATCAAGCGTCGTCGCAAAACGGACTGCTCGCAACATGCGCAGTTTGTCTTCGCCAAATCGATCGAGCGGATTGCCGATGGTCCGCAAGATTCCGCGGTCGATGTCTGTTTTGCCATCCACAAAGTCGATGACCTCATGGCTGGCCGGATCGTAGAACAAACCATTGATCGTAAAATCGCGACGCAACGCATCCTCTTTTGCTTCACCAAAGTGAACCGAATCTGGCCGGCGTCCGTCGCTGTAGTCGCCATCACTACGAAACGTGGCAACCTCGGTCGGTTCGATGGTTCGATTTCGCTGGTGTCGCTCTCGCGGCGGCAGCACGCCGATCACGCCAAACGAGGCTCCAAAGGACAGGGTCTGCTGTTTACCAAACAGATCACAGACAGCATCAGGTGTCGCGTCTGTCGCCACGTCATAGTCCTTCGGTTCCCTTCCCAGCAGCGCATCACGCACACATCCTCCCGCCAAATAGGCGACAAACCCTGCATTCTGCAGTTTTTCGATAATTCGGCGGGCTTCGCGCGAGGCCGGACCGTCGAGTCTGGGTTGGGGCGTTGAAGGAATGGTGATTGTCCGTGAAAGTATTGAGGGCCGATGGAGCCATTGTCGCCGTAAACATAGTTTCTGTCCAAACGGGGCTCTCGGAAACGCTGATATGAAATCTGCAAAACCCATGACCCGTCGCAAACGAGGAGTGGTCGGCGTGATTCTTCGCGCCGATCGACTGCTGATCATCCGGCGATCCCTGACCGTCACTGCCCCCGGAAAACTATGTTTACCGGGCGGTGGTATCGAAGCGGGTGAGTCCGAACCGGAGGCCCTGGTTCGCGAAATGGATGAAGAGTTGGCGATTGAAGTCGCACCTGTGCGACTCTGTTGGCGGAGCGTTACACCGTGGGGAACCAATCTTGCCTGGTGGCTAGCCAAGTTGGACCAAAATGCCGAACCTGTCGCCAATCCGGCCGAAGTTGCGGAGGTTCACTGGCTCTCTCGCAATGAAATCCGCAGTGCCGACGGAATCCTACCCAGTTTGCCACCCTTTGTGGACGCATGGGAACGTGGCGACGTTGATTTGGACCATTGAACGACAAATCCAAAGTCACCAAATCATGCCTCCAACCCATCGTCGGCAACCGCCAAAAGCCGGGGAGCAAGGGCTTCGCGGGCGTTCGCGACCGGGCACTCCAGTACCCGGTCCGCAGGGTTTCGATGACTTCCATTGAACCGAAATTCAATGTCGGTTGACGATGTCAGCCCGTGGCCGCAAGCTGACCGCGTTAACCCCACGCAAGGCGAACTCGCGGAAGAACGATGGTAATCGATGAAACCGTCATCGAATCAGGAACCGCCAGGCGCAAGTTATTTGCTGTCAATGACTTGCGTCTCGGGATTCGAAGTTTGGTCGGGGTTGATCGCGGCTGAGTCCAGCCGTTGAAGGTGCCCGGCGTCAACAGCGTTAGGTTACGCTCTGAGCCGCGCCGGTCAACTGCAGATTTTCCGATTTGCCCCCCCTGTGAGATGGCGAGGGTGGTAAAGCGTTGGGGAATCGCGAGTTAAAAATTTTGACGATTTTTGAGTGCCGATTTGCTACCGCATCAATGCCGATCGCCAATTCGAGCTCGGTCCCCGCAACGGGGGCAATCTGACACGCGATCGGCCTGCTGGAGTCCAGCCAGGCAACGTTTCCGTCAGATTAGAATCGCTTCTCTATTTTGCCCATTTTTTGGCCAGGTTTCTGTCTTTTTGCGTTCGGGATACGCTAGCAGGTCGGAAAGTCAGCCGCGACAGAAAGTCAGCCACGGCACAAAGTCCCCGCGTCGAGATAGGCCATGAGTACAGAATCCCCCGTTCATCTCGCTGTCGACCTTGGAGCATCCAGTGGTCGCGTGATCGCTGGGATCCTGCGGGATGGCCAATTGACCCTGGAGCCGGTTCATCGCTTCGAAAATGATCCGGTACGAGTCCAAGATTCGCTGCAGTGGGACGTGGTTGGGCTGTGGCGGGAAATACTGGAGGGATTGCGGTTGGCGGCCAGCAAATACGACCAGATTGCCTCGGTTGGTGTGGATACCTGGGGCGTCGATTACGTGCTGCTAAACCGCCAAGACCAGATCGCCGGACCCGTCTACTGCTACCGAGATTCGCGGAATCTGGGGATGTGCGAGCGCGCGTTCCAGATCGTATCGAGAGCAGAGATTTTTGAAGCGACGGGTCTGCAGTTCATGGATATCAATTCCCTATACCAGTTGCTAGCGGCCAAGCTCTCGGACGATCCATCGCTACAAATCGCCGACGGGTTTCTGATGATGGGAGATTTTTTTCACTGGTTGTTGACCGGCAATCGTAGCATCGAAGCAACCATGGCATCGACAACACAACTGCTTGACCCACGGGCCAAGCGCTGGTCGGACGAGCTACTCAGCCGATTCGATTTGCCGAAGCATCTATTTACCGAGCCGACTGAACCTGGCACCACATTGGGTCCCGTTCAAGCTTCGGTCGCATCGGTTACCGGTTTGGTCGACGTGCCGGTGGTCATACCGGCGACCCACGACACCGCATCGGCCGTGCTGTCGGTGCCGGCGACCGATTTCGCTCCGGCGATTCCGTCTTGGTGTTACATCAGCAGCGGGACGTGGTCGCTGATGGGATGTGAGTTGCCGCAGCCAAAGATCAATGAAACGTGCGCGAAGTTGAACTTTACGAACGAAGGAGGCGTCGGTGGCAGTACGCGTTTGTTGAAAAATATCGGCGGCCTGTGGGTATTCCAACAGATCCGCAAATCGATGCAGCGAAGGGGCGACGATGTGTCGTGGGACGATATGGTTTCCGCAGCGAAAAGAGCCGCACCCTTTGGTTTGTTGCTGGATCCCGATGACGCATCCCTGGTGGCGCCGGATGACATGATCGATGCGATCGAAGCATACGCCAGTCGCACGAACCAACGGATGCCGGATGATCGTGGCGGCTTGTACCGGTCAGCGCTGGAGGGCTTGGCGCTGCGATACCGCTCCTGTCTGGGAATGCTGGAGTCACTGGTGGAACATCGAATCGACACCATTCATATTGTTGGCGGAGGCGCACTCAATGAATTTCTGTGTCAAATGACCGCAGATGCGTGCAATCGTACAGTGGTCGCTGGTCCGGTCGAGGCAACTGCGGTCGGCAACGTGTTGATGCAGATGATTGGAACCGGACGCCTCGGTTCGATCGACGAAGCACGTGCGCTGGTGCGAGCCAGTTTTGAAACGGTCAGCTACCAGCCGGCAGATCCAACCTCCTGGGACCAGCCAGCAGAGAGATTCGCAGCGATTTCGTAGCGGCTGGACCCTACGCAATCTCGATCGCATGGAGTAAAGTTGGTGCCTGTCAAACGAAAAGATTCTCAATCCAGTCAACGGGTTCTTATGGCGACCACCGAACAGCTTTCCCAACGCAAAACGGAAATCCGCAAAGCGGCTCATGCGGCGCAAGGAACAGGCCGACAAAGAATCGGTAAGCGTGCAAATCACCGATCGAGTGGTCCATCTTCCCGAGTACCAATCGGCCCATTGTGTGATGTGGTACGTCGATGTTCGCGACGAAGCCCGCACGCGGCACGCGCTACCAGCAGCACTGGAAAGTGGCAAGCGGATAGTGATCCCCTATTGTGTCGATGGCGAATTGGAATTGTTTCATCTGGAGTCGATGGATGAACTTGAAACCGGGATGTACAAAATTCTGGAACCACGTGCGGATCTTCGCGACGTGGCCAGCAAGCAAGTTGACGTCAAAGAACTCGATTTGATCCTGGTTCCCGGCGTTGCTTTTGACAGCCGTGGTGGGCGCACTGGACACGGCAAGGGCTACTACGACAAGCTGCTTGAAAACGCCAAGCCAGAAACGCCACTTGTCTCGCTGGCTTTCGAGTGTCAAATGTTTGACGAAATTCCAATGCAGGACCACGACATCTTTATGGATAAAGTGGTAACCGAAGCGATGGTCTACGAAGGCATCGGACGCAAGGGTTAGTGATCAGCTGATGACGGATCTGACACAGTTGGTCGATGATACTTACGCTGAAGGATTTCGCAGCATCTACGGCGAAATTCTGGTTACGGCCCGCGATGATCGCTGGCTCCGTCATTGTGTTTCGGCGGTCACTGGGCATGCTTCCAGTACGATCATGTGCGACTGTGAAGCGGGCGTCGCTCAGTGGGTCGGTCCCGACCAGACCCCCGATGGAAGAATCGGCGCGATCGTCCAATTTCACGTTCCGCGATTTGTTAAGAACCGCGAAAAGCAACTTGAAAAAGTGATGTTGGCCAGGATCAGTCAGAACGTGTTGACCTGTCCAACCACACGCTGCTTCAACCGCATCGAATCGGAACGCTACTTCAAATTGGGTCGCAAGATCGCGTTGTTCGGCGACCGCCATCAGTTTCGTGATCAGCGCTATGGAGAACCTGGCTGGGTGATCCCAATCTTAGGTGGTGAATTTTTTCTCTCGCGTCGCTTCGGTTTTCGCGACGGCGTGATGGGTGGCAACCTGTGGTTCTTCGGGCCGACGGAAGACGTTGCACTTAACGCAGCCGAATTGGCCTCGGAAGCGGTCGAACAAACACCAGACTGCATCACGACTTTTCCCGGCGGAATTGCCTCCAGCGGATCCAAGGCTGGCAGCAGCTACGATTTTTTAATCGCCGCAACCTATGCTGAATTCTGTCCAACGCTGCGAGACAAGCTGGGCGATCAATCGAAGCTTCCCGACGGAGTCGAAAGCGTGATGGAGATTATCGTCAACGGTCGCGATATCGATGCGTTGAAGGACGCAACCAAGAACGCGATCCATGCTGCCGCCAATACACCTGGCCTGATCAAGATTAGCGCCGGAAACTATGGTGGTCGTCTAGGTAAGACCTTCATTCATCTGCATGAGTTGCTGTAACGCTGAGTGATCAGACGCATTGACCGAGGCGGTACCTACGTCTGAATTCGAAACCGCAAATCCGTGACTTGATTCTCCGGCATGTCCTGCTGAATCTTGCGCAGAATGTTTCGCTTTTGAAAATTCAATTCTTGCAAGGTTACGGAATCGGTAGCGTACACCTGCAGTACACCAGCCTTTAACTTGCCGACTTCGAATCCCGAATTCAGTGGTTCGCCGACGGTCGTCGCGATCACCTGGTGAATTTCTTGGCTAGCAATCACTTGCGCGTAACCGCGTCGTGACATCAGTTGATTGACCAGCGAACCGATCCGGCGAATTTTTGGTTTCTCGGTCAACGGTCTGGGCGATTTCTTTAGGCGATGATTTGGTGAACAGGTTGTTGGTCTTCAACACCGGTCAATCGATAGTCTAAACCTTGGAACCGATAATTCAGTCGGCGATGGTCGATTCCCAATTGGTGCAGGATCGTCGCGTTCAAGTCATGGACGTGAACCCCGCGGGTGTCTCGATCCAAAATGTTATACGACCATTCGTCAGTTTCACCATAGCTGAATCCCGGTTTAATGCCGCCGCCCGCCAGCCAGATCGAAAAGCACCGCGGATGATGATCGCGGCCGTAGTTTTCCGCGTTTCCACCCTGTCGATAAACCGTCCTGCCAAACTCGCCACCCCAGATCACCAACGTATCGTCCAACATTCCGCGCCGCTTCAAGTCTTGGACGAGTGCGGCCGATCCCTGGTCAACTTCTTTGGCCAGCAAACGATGGCGATTGGGAAGATTGCCATGATGGTCCCAGCCGCGATGATAGATTTGAATGAACCGAACACCGCGCTCGGCCAAGCGGCGCGCCATCAGGCAATTCGACGCGTGCGAACCGGGCGATTTGGCATCGTCGCCGTACAGGTCGAAAGTGCTCTGCGGTTCGTCAGAAAAGTCAGTCAGTTCGGGCACGGACATCTGCATTCGAAACGCCATTTCGTAGGCGGCGACGCGGGTATCGATTTCGGGGTCCCCGACCATGTTGCGGCGTAGTTGGTTCAATTCGGCGATGCCGTCCAACAATTGCCGTCGATCGCCCCGATCGGCTCCGGTGGGATCGTTAAGATACAAAACGGCGTCGCCCGACGAACGCAACTTGACGCCTTGATGATTGGATGGCAGAAATCCACTGCCCCACAACCGCGCGTACAGCGGTTGCGCTTGGTTGTCGGTGTTCTTGTCTAGCAACACCACGAACGAAGGCAGGCTTTCGCTTTCGCTGCCCAATCCATAGCTAACCCAGGCACCGAGACTGGGACGTCCAGGTTGCTGATTTCCGGTTTGAAAGAATGTGATTGCCGGATCGTGATTGATTGCCTCGGTATACATTGATCGGATGATGCAAATGTCATCAGCAATCTGATGATGCGCCGGCAACAGGTCGCTGATCCATTGTCCGGAATCACCATGTTGCCGGAACGGAACGAACGATTTCGCGGCCGGAAACGCTTTTTGACCTGACGTCATGCCTGTCAATCGTTGCGCGCGCGGATCGAATCGGGCAGTTCTTGCCCGTTCAATTTCTCGAGCGATGGCTTGTAGTCGAATGTATCGATCTGCGATGGCGCACCTGACTGACACAGATAAATGACTCGCTTGGCCTTGCCAGGAAAATGGGTCGGCCCCGGCATGCCGGCGCAAAACCTGGCCCGTTATTGATCGCCAATGACGGCTGGTCCGCATACAACCGGCGGTTCAGTAGGCTTGCTAATGCAGCCGAACCGACCATTCCCGACGCACCGCGCGAAAAGAAATGGCGACGATTGATTTGTAGTTGCGATTCGAAAATTGGATTCATGGCTTGGTCACAAATTCGCTCAGATTCATCATGGTGCGGGCCACTGTCGTCCAGGCGGCCAATTCAACGGGATCCAGCTCTGGATCGATACTCGAATCGCCAACCGCGATCAAAGCCTTGGCCGATTGCGCTGCCTCGCCATATTGTGTTCGTCGCGACTTCAGGATCCTGTTCAGCGTATCACGTTCATCACGATTTGGCCGTCTGCCATAGCAACGCCTAAATCCGTAATCGATTCGGTTGTCATCACTATCGCTGCCGTCGCCAATCATGTTTGCAGCCAAGTGACGTGCCGCTTCGATGAATTGTGGATCGTGTAAGAGTACCAGTGCTTGCAGCGGAGTGTTTGTGCGAGATCTGCGGACCCGACAGGTTTCACGCTCCGGCGCGTTGAACGATGCCATCGACGGCGGCGGAACCGTTCGTTTCCAGAAAGTATAGAGACTGCGGCGGTAGAGCTTTGGACCGGAGTCTTGTTTGTAGGTTCGTGAATAGCCGGGTCGGTTGTTGATCTCTTGCCACAAGCCGGCCGGGTGATACGGAAAGACGCTTGGCCCCCCGATTTCGCCATGGAGTAATCCGCTAGCCTGTAACGCACTGTCACGAATCACTTCCGCATCTAGTCGCATGCGGGGGCCGCGTGCGAGCAAGCGGTTTTCGGGGTCGCGTTGCAAAGCTTCGGCTGTCAACCGCGCCGATTGCCGGTAGGTCGATGACATTACGATTGTTTTGATCAGTGCTTTGACATCCCACCCAGATTCGACAAATTCAACCGCCAGCCAGTCCAACAATTCGGGATGACTCGGCCACTCTCCCTGGGCTCCAAAATCTTCGGTGGTCTTAACGATTCCGATCCCGAACAACTGTTGCCAGAAACGATTGACGGTAACTCGGGCCGTCAGTGGGTGCTGGGGATCGACAAGCCACTGAGCCAACCCCAGCCGATTGCGGGGCATCTCATCAGCCATGGCAGGCAATGCGCGCGGCGTTCCCGCCGTGACCAATTCTCCCGGATTGTCATACTCGCCACGCATCAACAGATGCGTTTCGCGCAGCTGTTCGCGTTCGGCCATCACCAAGGTCGCTGGCACGGCATTGGTCATTTGTTCGCGTTGATCGCGCAAATCACGCAATTCCTTTGACAGCGATTTCGCCTGATCCGATCCGTATAACGACACTAACAGTTCTGTGATTCGCTGCGTCTGTTCCGGCGTCCGTTTCGACTCAGGGATTTGCAGCTGAGTGGCGATCTCCAGTGGAATCGCCGCTTGATCCGATTCGTATAGCGACAGCCGCAAGCGAGCGATGTGATGCGACCCGCCGTATTGCTGAATCAAACGCACCTTGAATCGCAAACCTGAATCACTTTTGACTGGCTGGCGAAAGTGAAACCGGGCGGTCCGCGGTTCCTTGCGCGTGTTACCATCGACTGCCCAGCCCGTCTGGTCTACGATGCCGTCGATCGCCAGTGAGACATCGTAGTCTTGCTGTGAATGATCGGCTTCGGCGTGAACGAATTCGACCTTACGAAAATCATCCGGTGCATCAACGCTCGCTACGAATAATTGTAATTCGCTGAGCACAAAGTTGCCGTTGCTGCCGCGGCCAGCACCCTGGGATGACGTCGAAGGATCGGGAAAAGCTTCCAATTGAATCGCTCCGACCTGGGGGTGCCGCTGCCGAAAAACAGCTCATAGGTTTCTGTTGTCGGGTTCGGGCCACCGGCAAGAACGCTGTTGTCATCCTGAATGACGAATTCTGTTCCGCTGGTCGATTCCATTCGATCTGGGACAACGCCGATCCAAGCATGCTGCTCTGCGTCGGTCGCTTTGGCGAGCCGGCGATCAAGGGACAGGTTTGGTTTGGTGATCTGGTCCAACTGCTTTTCGGCGGACGCGATTCTTTCGTCTAATTCTCGCAGCTTTTGATCTGACAGCGGCGAGACAATCTTTCGTTTGGGATCAAAACCATTGAGACCACGTTCGGCGACGTTGTTGAAAAAGGCAAAGAATTGATAAAACTCGCGCTGTGATATCGGATCGTATTTGTGATCGTGACAACGACTACAAGTCATTGTTAAGCCCATCCAGACTGTCGATGTTGTAACCACACGGTCAACGACGTACTCGGTGCGGTATTCCTCGTCGATCACACCCCCTTCAATCGTGATCGGATGGTTGCGATTGAATCCAGTCGCCAACCGCTGCTGATCGGTTGCATCGGGCAGCAGATCACCGGCGATCTGCTGGATCGTGAATTGATCAAACGGCAGGTTTGAATTGAATGCATGGATCACCCAATCCCGCCAAACCCATTGCTCTCTTTCCAAGTCGTATTGATAGCCGTTGGTATCTGCATAGCGCGCCGCATCGAGCCAGTACCGGGCCATATGTTCGCCGTAGTGATCCGATTCTAAAAGTTGATCGACGATTCTCTCGTAGGCATCCTCGCTCTGGTCACTGACAAACCGCCCAACCATTTCCACCGTGGGCGGCAGCCCGTTTAAGTCGAGCGATAGCCGGCGGATCAGCTCGGCACGTACAGCTGGCGACGCAGGGTTAATGTTTGCGTCTTGCAGTCGCGACAGCACGAATCGATCGATCGGGTTTCGTCTCCAATCGACATGATCAACTTCTGGCAACGGTGACTTCATGGGGGATAGGAACGCCCAATGGCCTTGATACCTCGCACCTTGGTCGATCCATCGCTTGATCAATTCGACTTCTTGGATCGACAAGTTTTTCTGTGACTCCGGCGGCGGCATTTTGGCATCGGGGTCGTCGGTGGTGATCCGTTCAACCAGCTCACTTTCGATTGCGCTGCCCGCGGTGATTGCGTGTTCTTTGGCAATCGATTCAACATCCAACCGTAAGTCCGCGGCTCGCTTGTCAGCGTCTGGACCGTGGCAAATGAAGCACTTTTCCGAGAGGATTGGCCGAATGTCGCGATTGAATTCGATTCGTTCCTGGGTCTGATTTGGAACCCGATCGGCGGCGCAGGCGACGCTGATGGTGGCGCCGATCACTACCAGTTGAAGCAGCCGAGCGGTCTGACACATTGCAAAGATAACCTGATCTGGACGGTTTTCCGTCATTCTAACACGCCCCCCTAAGATGCGTTCGGGGGGGATCCGCACGCGTGGTGCCGATTTTGCGGTTTGTTAACGTCGGCAAGCATCTTCGCTGGGCGATTCGCGTCACAGCGTTGGCCGGTTGCCTGACGCAGAGGTAGCTTTGACGACGCGGGCTGTGCGGTTGCAAAAGTCCGCGGCAGGGGACGAGTTTGGAATACGATGTTAGGACACTTTGGCAATACGAACGAATTCGAGCCTTTGGCCGATGCCGGCGATGGGGGAGCGTTGCCTATCCAAATCGGCGCTGCGCAGTGTGGTCAGACGGTTCTATCGTCGGACGAACAGTTGCGTGCGCTCGCCGCATTCGCGCCGATCGGCATTTTCCAGGGCAACGTGTTAGACGGTTGCCAGTATGCGAACGAAGCCTGGCAGGAAATCTCTGGCCAAACAATCGCAGAAACAGTTGGCTTGGGATGGTTGCAATGTGTCCACGCCGACGACGCACCTGGATTGATCCAATCTTGGAGCGAGTCGGTCAGTACTGGTCAAAAATTTGAAATCGACTATCGCCTGGTCCGCAATTCAGGTGAAATTCGTCACATCCGACTGCGGGCAAATTTGATTCCTTCAGCCGATGCTCAGAATGTCGACTTTGTTGCTTGTGCCGAAGATGTGACTGACCAAAAGGAATTTGAGTCGCGTCTAGCAACGGCGGCGCTGACCGATCAATTGACTGGATTGCCCAATCGAACTCGGCTGCTTGATCAGGTTCGCGATGCTCTGGCGAAACCCTCTGAACAGGAATCTCAGTTCGCTCTGATGTTCCTGGACTTCGACCATTTCAAATCCGTCAATGATAGTTGGGGTCACGACGTTGGCGACGAACTACTGCGTCAGATCGCCGATCGGATTCGGGCGGAACTTAAGGAAATTCCCGGTGCATTGGGCCGACAGATTGAAAGCACAGCTTCCAGGTTCGGCGGTGACGAATTCGTGCTGTTATTCCAGGGGGTGGATGGTGTCGCCGACTCACAATCCATTGCCCAGCGTCTGTACGCGACATTCGCCCGGCCCTATCAACTAGGTCGCTACGAGACTTTCAATAGCGCTAGTATTGGGATCGTGGTGGGACCAGCGCAATACCAGCGAGCCGAAGACGTACTGCGTGATGCCGATACCGCGATGTACGAAGCGAAGCGCGCCGGTCGCAATCGCTATGAGTTCTTTGATACGGATATGCACATCCAAGTGCGGCGCAAATTGCAAATCAAGAACGAGCTACAGACAGTTGTCCAGGCGGACAAGCTTTCACTTGACTACCAGCCAATTGTTTCGCTGCAGACAGGCGAAATCACCGGCGTCGAAGCGCTCGTTCGTTGGAATCATCCAGAGCTCGGTATGGTCGGGCCCGGCGAGTTTGTCCCGATTGCGCAAGAGTCTGACTTGATTTTGGAATTGGGCGAATGGGTTTTGCGTGAAGGTTGCCGTCAGTTTGCCGAGTGGAAATCAACGCTTGCTCGCATGGCACCGCCGCAGATCAGTGTCAATTTGGCCAGGAAACAGTTTGGCGATCGGCGCATGTTGGAAGTGATTGACGAAGTGTTAAGTGAAACCAGCCTTCAGCCTTGTGAATTGCAATTGGAAGTAACCGAGGATGCATTTGCATTGGACGTTGACGAGGCGGTCGATACGATGCGTTCGATTCGTCAGCTAGGAGTCAAGCTGGCAATCGACGATTTTGGCTCGGGAACGTCGTCTTTTGTTGCGCTGCACCGCTTTCCCGTCGATGTTCTGAAAATCGACAGATCGCTGATCAAGGAAATCGAAGAGAGCAACGGCGAAGCTGCAATGTTGCATGGCTTGGTCGTGATGGCGCGCAACCTAGACATCAAACTGGTGGCCGAAGGCATCGAAACCCCAAGCCAGGCGCGGGCGGTTCAAGATTTGGGATGCGAATACATGCAGGGGTACTTCTTCGCGAAACCGATGTCGGCCGATGACCTGGCCGACTTTATGATCACCCAACAAAGTTTTAATTGGTGCGAAATCGGCGCTCTGTCATTCGCTCGAGCTTGGAGTCAACGACTGCCCTACCACGTCGAACCTGAGGTCCAACGGGAAGCAGCAACCCATCGCATCTGGTAATCGACTATTCGTCGCTGACAGTGACCTTGTCCATGGTGTCGCCACCTTCAATTGAATCGACCACGTCTTGGCCTTCGATCACCCTACCAAATACGCTGTGCTTTCCATCTAAGTGAGGACAGGGTACGTGCGTGATAAAGAACTGCGATCCGTTTGTGTTGGGACCGGCATTGGCCATGGATAGAATTCCTGGGCCATCATGCTTCAGGTCTTCGTGAAATTCGTCTTCGAATTTATACCCGGGTCCACCGGTTCCCGTTCCGTCCGGGCAACCACCTTGAATCATGAAGTCAGGGATGACTCGATGAAACGTCAAACCGTCGTAAAAGCTCTTGCCACACAGATCCGCAAAATTGCCGACGGTCTTGGGTGTCTTGTCGTCAAACAGTTCGACGCGAATGGTGCCCTTGTTGGTTTCAAAGGTAGCGACTTTCATAATATTCCTATTTCCAATTTTTGATTCGGGTAGCAAGATTTTTAGTTGTCTATTTTTCAGCCGGACCGGTCTCGATCAGATCGTTCAATTCGACTTCGATTTCGTCCAATTCATCCGCGCTGCCACTGGAGAGTTCGATTGGCAATCGCTCACCACTAGGCAAGACCAAAACTGCTGAATCGATTCCTTGGCCGGTCCGAGATTGCTGAACAACGATTTTTCCATCGCCCTTGGTGCCAACAACATCGAATACCATCGGTGCTGATTGACCAGGTTGAATGCCTTGTGCTTCTTCGCCGGTTGCCGCCAAATTTAGACTCATCGATTCAATTTCACCGATGTTTTCGATGATAGTCGGAGAGTTTTCGACTTCGGCCTGAATGACATCGCCGACAACTCCCAAGCCAAAGTAACTAAGCATTCCAAAACCGCCGCAGCACAACAACAAGCCAAACAAGCCCGCCAGACCGCACCCAATCAACAAGCCATTGCCGCTTTTCTTCGGGGGTGGCTGGACGAAATCGTCCTGGCCATAGGTTGGTTGCCCGACACTTTGATTGACGTTGGCGTTCGGATTGTCAAACGGATCGTTGGAGTTTGTGGACATGAGGCTTCCTTGTTGGATGCGATCGCTGATCGGAGGCGCAGACATTGATTGCCCAAGTCGGAGCAATTGACGCCGCAAATGGTACGAATGGCGTGATACATTAGAACGCTCACAGGTGCGGTCTGATAGAGGCGTACCCCCGTTAAAAACCGCCCTAGGGGTCATCCAAAAGATATGTGTCGGTTACTCGTGTTTGCCCTAATGGTCGTATTTGTCGCCTGGCACGTGTATGACGGAGCAGCTGCAGCGTCACAAACACCTGAGTTGATTGCCGGTCGGTCGATCGAGCAATATGCATTGCAATTGGAAGATTCGGATCGCGTCGTGCGGCTTGCGCCATCCGGTCTCTGAACGCCTTCGGGGAACCCGCCGGCAATGCATTATTGGCAAGCCTGGATCACGAGGATCCGGCCGTTCGTTACTTGGCTGCCCTTGGGCTAGGTCGCATCGGTGGCGATTCGTTAGATTCTGCCAAGGAAAAGTTGACACACCTTGCTGGTGATCGAACTTCGCTCGCTGTCCGGCTGGCGGTATCTTACGCCTTGTGTCGATCCGGCGACGTCGATACCCATTTGCCGTTGCTGGTTTCGTCGCTGCAAAATCCAGTTCGCGGTATTTCTTGCAGTGCAGCCGAATTGATTGGCTGCCTTGGACCAGACGCTTCATCGGCGACCGCGGCTCTAGAAGCAGCTGTCGAATCGAATCGCCCTGGTACGCGTCGCGGCGATGCTCACGTTGGTGGCGCGGCGATGAACGCACTGCGTCAAATTCGGGGACAGCACTGATGTCGCGATTAAACTTCCGAATACTGGTCGGTCTAGTGTTCAGCCTATCGGTGCATTTCTGCGGTGCACGCCAAATCGATGCGCCCAAATGTATTGTGGATCAGTTGCGAAGACATTTCGCCGAACCTTGGTTGCTATGGCGACCGTCATGCGATCACACCGAACTTGGATCGGCTGGCGACCGAAGGCGTTCGATTCACACGTGCATTCACGCCCGCCGGCGTTTGTGCAGTAGTTCGCAGCGGCGTGATCACTGGCATGTATCCACCGTCGATCGGATCGCAGCACATGCGCAGCCGGATCATTCCGCCACCAATGTGAAAGCGTTCGCGGAACTCTTGCGTGCGGCCGGCTACTTCACGACCAATCGCAGCAAGACCGACTATCAGTTCGAGTCCACACCAAGCATCTGGGATCGCCAGGGCGGCGAGCACGATGATTGGCGAGAGCGTAAGCGATCCGAACCAACCATTCTTTTCGGTTGTGAACATCACTGTGTGTCACGAGAGCCAAATCCGACACAGCGAATGTCAACATCAGCGTGTCATCGAACATATCGGTCGGTGACAAACAACACGATCCTGAACAGGTTGGCGACACTCTGCCGGCCTATCTTGCCAAACACGGCGGCAGTCCGCAAGAACTGGGCCTGGTACCACGACAACATCACTTTGATGGACAAGATGGCGGGAGAAGTTTTGGATCGGCTGGACAAGATGGCTTGGCCGATAAGACGCTGGTTGTCTTTTGGAGCGATCATGGCATGGGAATGCCGCGCGGGAAACGCTGGATCTACGATACCGGCACGCTGATCCCAATGATCATGCGTTGGCCGGGCAAGACTGGCAGCCGGCAGTCTTCGGGAAGATTTGGTCAGTGTGCTGGATCTGCCGCCAACCATGTTGAATGCCGCGGGCAGTTGAAGTTCCCGAATACATGCACGGTCGGGTCTTGATCGGCGATGACGCACAGCCCGAGCCCTCTTATCTGTTCTTTCATCGCGATCGGATGGATGAAGCCTACGAATTGCAGCGGGCCGCCCGTGATCGTCGCTGGAAGTACATTCGCAACTATCGAGCCAGCAAAACCGTATGCCCAGCACATCGACTACATGGACAAAATGCCCGCCATGCAGGACTGGCGACGTTTTGCCGCAGCAGGAAATTTGGTCGGCGGTCAGTCCAATTGGTTTGCCGCGGTCAAGCCGATTGAAGAACTGTATGACACCGAGAACGATCCCTGGGAATTGAATAATCTTGGCCACTTCGCCGCAGTATGCCGACCGGCTGGCTCGAATGCGGCAGGCCACGGAGCAGTGGCAACAGGAAGTCGGTGACACCGGAATGGTCCCAGAGGCGGTCCTGATGGAGGAAATGAAGCCCGACGGAATTACACCAATGACGGACCCTCCGAAAATCGCGATTGACGGCCATGTGGTTTCCCTTAGCTGTCCAACTGACGGTGCTTCGATCGTCTACCAGCTTCGCCGCGACGATGGCTGGAGCCGATTGGCGGCTTTACACAAAATCCTTTGCTCTCGGCGAGGCGAGTGGGGTGGTGGCTGAATCGGCTGGTCCACGGATCCGGGCTCAGGCCAGTCGCTTGGGATTTGGCGGGAGCGGAATTGTTGAATCTCGATGAGCCTTTTCTGCATCGATTGCCTGACCGTCATGAATTGAACCTCTTCCGATTCTGACTCTTTCGCTGGGCAGGAATTTCGGTTATTTTGAAGGGTGTCCGGGGAGAGCGCGGTACGGACGGAACCGTCGCCGAATCAGTTCAGATTCCTGCACAACGGTTGAGGTGTCTGATATCTCTGGGTAGGTAGATTTGTGTAGGAAATTCAAAGAAGTCTCGAGGCGTGCTATCTGCCCGACAGTGGGTGACGACGTCGAGATCAACTCAAATTCTGATTTCACAAAGGGGAATCGATTCACATGACCAAGTCTAAATTGGAGTACATCTGGCTGGATGGCTATCAGCCAACCCAAAGCCTGCGTAGCAAGACCAAGATCGTTGAAGACTTTAGCGGCAAAGTAGAAGACGCCCCACAGTGGGCGTTTGATGGTTCATCCACCGAGCAAGCGCCGGGCGGTTCGAGCGACTGTTTGCTCAAGCCGGTTTTTGTTGTTCCCGACCCCGGCTCGCTTGGGTGACGGCTACTTGGTCATGTGTGAAGTGCTGGATCACGAAGGGAATCCACATCGCACGAATGGTCGCGCCGACGATCCACGATGATGACAACGATTTCTGGTTCGGCTTCGAACAGGAGTACACGATCTGGGATCCGATCACCGACAAGCCAGTCGGTTTTCCTAGCGAAGGCTACCCGGGACCACAGGGCCCGTACTACTGCAGCGTCGGTCACGGCAAAGCGGTTGGCCGCGAGATTGTCGAAGAACACTTGGAACTGTGCCTGCAAGCTGGCTTGAATGTCGAAGGCATCAACGCCGAAGTGATGATGGGCCAGTGGGAGTTCCAAGTCTTTGCCAAAGGCGCCAAAGCAGCCGGCGACGAAGTTTGGGTTGCCCGTTACTTGTTGGAACGCGTTGCCGAAAAGTACGAGATGTCGAATCAACTGGCATTGCAAACCAGTTGCTGGCGACTGGAACGGCAGCGGCATGCACGCCAACTTCTCCAATACGCTGTTGCGAACCTGCGGCAGCAAAGAAGCTTATGAAGCGGTTTGCCAAGCCTTTGAACCGCGGATCAAAGATCACATCGACGTCTATGGTGCGGACAACGACCAGCGTCTGACCGGTCTGCACGAAACGCAAGCAGATCGACAAGTTCAGCTACGGTGTCTCGGATCGTGGTGCATCGATCCGCATTCCAATCGGAACGGTCGAAAACGGTTGGAAGGGTTGGTTGGAAGATCGCCGTCCAGCATCGAACGCCGATCCCTACATGGTCGCCAGCGCGATCATCCAGACGGTCAAAAAAGCGAAGCTACCTGCGAACGTTTAAGACTGCAGTTTGCACAGATTGACGAAAGCCTGGTCGCAATTTGCGGCCAGGCTTTTTTGTTTTTTCAACAGTCGCAGTTGCCAGCTGACGAAAAGATAGGGACTCCTCTCGCTGTTAACGGTCAACGTGTAACTGATATACTGGCGGTCATGACCCAAGAACCGTCGATCATTCTTTCGGGCACTGATCCCGGACTTGCCACGCAATATTCCTAAAGGTTTGGAGCGGTACACCGGTTTTCGCGAGATGGCTCGTGGCGGGACCGCATTCTTGCGATCCTGTTTCGACCCGGTGACGGGACGGACCGTTGCCGTCAAATCTCTGTTGGCAGAGACTCGCAATGATCCGCGCGAGCGGCGACGCTTGCTGCGCGAGGCACGGGTCACCGCCCAATTGCAACACCCCAATACGGTGCCCGTCTACGATATCGGGGATGACTTAGAGCTCGGCATTTATTTTGTCATGAAACGGATTTCGGGGGAGAATCTGTTTGAAATTCTCAAGCGGATCGCACGTGGGGATGAAGCGACGATCGCAGCCTATCCGTTAGCGCGGCGTCTGGAAATTCTTGCCGATGCCTTTCAAGCGCTATCCTATGCTCATGTCCGAGGCGTGATCCACCGGGATGTGAAGCCAGAAAATATTTGGGTCGGAAACTTTGGCGAAGTGATCCTGTTGGATTGGGGTGTCGCCAAGGTCTGGGGACACGCCGACGACAACGAGCCGATCAACCGCAGCGTCTTGCGAAACACTTCCAAGGACGACATCCAATTGGCCGACGCTGACCGGCGGCGGACAACGACCGGGGACGCCGTTGTACATGTCGCCCGAACAAGTCGAAGGAAATCGCGGAATCGACGAACGAACCGACGTTTTCAGTGCCGGAGTCTGTCTTTACGAATTGCTGGCGATTCGCGAGCCGTTTCGGGGGTCAACGATCGACGAGACCTTCGCCAATATCAAAAACAAAGATGTCATTCCGCCCAGCGAGCGATCGCCAGAGCAAGGGATTCCCCAGGAGGCAGACGAAGTGGTTTTGAGGGCAATCCAAAAGCGGCCCGGCGATCGGTATCAATTCATGCGAGAGTTGATTGCCGACATTCGGCGAATTCAAGACCCAGGTCGGATAGCCGCGAACCGACCGTTGAAGCAGAGCGTCACCAAAGGGGGCAATGGTCAGAGAAACCGCCCGATTCGTGGCGAAAGAGGCTGTTTTCGTCTTGTTGGATTACGGCGGATCGCTACACTCTGCCATTTCCGGTCGGGCTCTCTTTGCCAAGGGGCTCCTGCCTTATTGGCCAGCGTAGCTCAGTTGGCAGAGCAGCTGATTTGTAATCAGCCGGTCGTGGGTTCGAATCCCTCCGCTGGCTCCTGGGAAGATTTTTCCCTTAGATTGAACCGTCAGAGATCAAATCCGTTTGATCGGCAATCGATACCACGAGAGGACAGATTCCGGACGATCGCGACGAAAAATACGGCAATTGAAAGTTTTGGGGGTTTGCCCGAGTGGTTAAAGGGGGCGGACTGTAAATCCGTTGGCTACGCCTACACAGGTTCAAATCCTGTAGCCCCCACTGAAACAAGCAGTTAGCGTATAGCTGTTAGCGATTGGCCTGTTTGGCTAAAAGCTAATTGCTAACCGCTAAGTGCTCACATGCGGGTGTAGCACAATGGTAGTGCAGCAGCCTTCCAAGCTGAATACGAGGGTTCGATTCCCTTCACCCGCTCTTAAGTGAGCTACTAGCATTTGGCTCTGAGCAGTCAGCTTTGTGGAAACTCCGGCACGGGGGACTGAAAAGCTAACCGCTAACGGCTAACCGCTAACGGCTTCCTTGGCTGCTGTAGCTCAGTGGTAGAGCACTTCCTTGGTAAGGAAGAGGTCATGGGTTCAAGTCCCATCAGCAGCTCTGTGACGCAAATTTGTTTAGAGATGAGACAGCGGTCGTCGCAAGACGATCGGCAACAGTTCGTGAAATTCTGCTCGTTCGATCCGCTGGGCGGATTGCACGATCGAGGTTATTTCGCGACAACATGATATTCGATTCGTTAACTTCGTTGAACGAGCTTGACCAGTGCGGCCGAGCTGATGGCGAACTTCCCATGGGTGTGAAACATGGTCGCTGTCAATTTGGGCCGATTCGGGGCGTATCTCCGAGCCGGCAGTGGCACCAGCAGGCACAGGTGAATTAGAAATGGCTAAGGCAACTTTTGAACGGACCAAACCCCACGTCAACGTCGGGACGATTGGCCACATTGACCACGGTAAAACCACCACGACAGCCGCGATTCTGGCAGTCCAGGCGGCCAAGGGGCTAGCGGAGGCAAAGAATTACTCGGATATCGCCAAGGGCGGTACCGTGCGTGACGAAACCAAGACAGTGACGATTGCGGTCGCTCACGTCGAATACGAGTCGGATAATCGTCACTATGCCCACATTGACTGCCCGGGCCATGCTGACTTTATCAAGAACATGATTACCGGTGCGGCCCAAATGGACGGAGCGATCTTGGTCGTTTCGGCTGCCGATGGCCCGATGCCTCAGACGAAAGAGCACGTTCTGCTTGCCCGTCAGGTGGGTGTCCCCTACATCGTGGTCTTCTTGAACAAGTGCGACCTGGTCGATGACGAGGAATTGCTGGAATTGGTCGAATTGGAAGCTCGTGAATTGCTTAGCAAATACGACTTCCCTGGCGACGACGTTCCTGTTGTTCGCGGTTCGGCCCTGCCAGCTCTGAACAACCCCAGCGATCCCGAAGCCAGCAAGTGCGTCACCGAGCTGATGGAAGCTTTGGACGCCAGCATTCCCGAACCGCTACGTGAAGACGACAAGCCATTCCTGATGGCAATTGAAGACGTCTTCTCGATCGAAGGTCGTGGAACAGTGGCTACCGGTCGTATCGAACGTGGTGTGATCAAGGTTGGCGAAGAAGTATCGATCATCGGTCTGGGTGACGAGCCAACCAAAACGACGTGCACCGGCGTCGAAATGTTCCGCAAGGAAATGGATGAAGGCCGCGCTGGCGACAACGTTGGTTGCCTGCTTCGTGGCGTCAAACGTGAAGACATCCAGCGAGGCCAAGTGCTGGCAAAGCCTGGTAGCATCACGCCGCACACCAAATTCGAAGCCGAGGTTTACTGCCTCAGCAAAGACGAAGGTGGCCGACACACGCCATTCTTCAGTGGTTACCGTCCTCAGTTCTACTTCCGGACCACGGACGTGACTGGAACGGCCAACCTGGAAGGTGCAGAAATGTGCATGCCGGGTGACAATGTCAAAGTCAGCGTCGAACTGCACAAACCAATCGCGATGGACGATGGCGTCCGATTTGCGATTCGTGAAGGTGGTCGAACGGTGGGCTCGGGCGTTGTGACCAAGATCGTCGAGTAGAACCGGCACAGATTCTCACAATTCTGATGGCCAACGGAGCAGATTGTCTTCGTTGGCCATTGGTTTTTTTGGGCATTTGCTGTACGATTCAGGCGGTTTTCCCGCTACGATCGCAGTCGAAACCGCTGATTGTGGCTGGCCCATAAACAAGTCCGACCCGGATGTACGCGTTCAACCCGGACAGAGGGGTGTAGCTCAATTGGCAGAGCACTGGTTTCCAAAACCAGCGGTTGCGGGTTCAAGTCCCTCCGCCCCTGCTTTGAAACACACTTTTATCATTTCCAAAACAAACTAACGGGAGCCGACAGGTGTCTCGAGACATTGCTGGATCCAACAACAGCACACCACTGACCAGCGAACTGTTCCACACTTCGGTCTACAAACCGAACCAAGGTCGGATCGTTCGTCAACTGACCGCACTGGCAATCTGGATCGTTATCGGTCTGGGTTGCTGGAGCCTGTACAGTACACTCCGTGGAGCGCTGGATGCGGGATCGTATTTGATCCCCGCGATTCCAGCGGTCACGTTGATGGCCGGGCTGTGGTTCGGTTATCGGGTCGTCAACTGGCCAACCTTTGCCGACTTTTTGATCGCGGTCGAAGCCGAGATGAACAAGGTTACGTGGCCAAGCAAGGAGGAATTGATTCGTGCATCGATCGTCGTGATGTTCACGATTTTCTTCTTGGCCATCGCGCTATTCATGTTTGATGTTGTTTGGCAACAGTTCTTTAGCTTCATCGGAGTTTCTGGCTGATGACCGAAGTCAACGAATCTAGCGAAGCTCAGAAGCCCGTCGATCAAGAGCATGACGCGGTTGTCGCCGAGGCAACGGCCAGTGACGAATCGGCATCAGAGCAGGTTGCCGAGACAACGGACCCAGTCTCGCAGACTGAGCGGTGTCGCTGAATCAGAGCAAGTCGCTGAATCAGAGCAAGATGCCGATCCGGCATCGGCTGCCGCAGCCCCGGCCCCACCTCCGCCTGCACCGGTCGCTAACAAAAAGCCGGAAGTCGATCCACCGGACGATGTGCCGCCGATGGATTGGTACATCTTGAAAGTCGCCTTCAACCGCGAAGATTCGATCGCCGATGCGCTGCGTAAACGAGTCAAGATGGAGGGCATGTCCGAATTCTTTGAGGACATTGTCGTTCCCACCGAAGACGTCGCTACCTTCACACGCGACGGCAAAAAGCGAATCAGCAAACGCAAGTTGCTGCCTGGCTACATCATGGTCCGCATGATGATCAATGATGACACTTGGTTCCTGGTCCGCGAGACCAACGGGATCAGTGACTTCACCGGAGCCGCTGGCAAGCCGATGCCGATGGAACCGTCCGATGTCGAACGCTTCATCACCAAGCCGGACGAGGATGATGAAGAAGAACCACAAATCAAAATCGGTATCCCCTACAAAGCGGGTGACCGTGTTCGCGTCAAGGAAGGCAACTTCGAGAACCAGGAAGGCGATGTCGACGCTGTGGATGAAGCCAATGGTCGCGTTACCGTGATCATCAACATCTTCGGCCGCAGCGTCCCCATGGAACTCGACCACTGGCAAGTGGAACCCCTGTAAAGTAGCCAGGAGTCAGGAGTCAGGAGCCAGGAAACTTGCTCGCTTGCTGCTGATCTTCTTGCCTTCTTTCTTCCCTGATACCTGACTACCTGAAACCTGATTCCTAAACAATGGCTAAACAAGTAACTGGACAAGCGAAATTTCAAGTTCCTGGCGGACAAGCCACCCCGGCTCCTCCGGTTGGTACTTCGCTCGGTAAATTTGGCGTGAACCTGGGGCAATTCGTCCAAGCTTTCAATGATCGCACCAAAGAATACAACGGCACGCCGATCCCCGTGATCGTGACTGTCTACAACGATCGCAGCTTTGACTTCGTTACCAAGAGCCCGCCGGCCGCATCGTTGCTGAAGCAGGCAGCTGGAATCGCCAAAGGCAGCGGAGTTCCCAACAAGGACAAGGTTGCCAAGGTAACTTTCGATCAATGCAAAGAGATCGCCGAAAAGAAGATGGCCGACTTGAATGCCCGCAGCATCGATCAAGCCGCCCGCATGATCGCCGGCACCGCCCGCAGCATGGGCATCGACGTCGAAGGCTAGCAGCGAGTGCTGCGACGCATCAGGTTGTCACCCGGGTTTGTTCGAACATGCTTGTTTAAAGATGCGCCGGGGGACTTCGCGTTACAGCAGATTCAGCGAATCCTTGATCATCCGGTAGCTCCACATCACGATCGCCGCGGTGACCCCGACCAGTGCGGTCGTGTAAGTGATCACGGCAATCGACCAGAAAATTCGTTCGGCTAAAGAAAACTTGGTGCTCATCCACAACAGTGGCATTCCCAGAGCACCCGTCACGCCGAACAGGATCGCCAAGACCATGCCGCGACTGTCAGCGACAGAGATTACGCCCGACTTCAGTTGTCGCGCCGTTGCCAATCGTAGCTTGATCAGCACTGGCAGGTGGTGCGGCCATCTCCGCATCGATGGGTGACTTTTCTGATCGTTCTTGATTCACGGCTGAGCATCCGAGTTGCTTGGTCCGGTCTTGGGCCAATCGTTGCTGGGCTCTGGCGACCAGCGGAGCCACATTATCGTTGTTCCCGTACAGTTCGACGATGCTATACCAGATTTGTCTCGCTGAGACGACATTGCCGGCAACCATTTGTTGTTCGGCCTGATCCAGTTTGGTCTGGATGATCCGTGCGGCTTCGTCTTCCTTGGTACCCTGCCCTTCGATCGTAGCGATTTGACGTCGGGCGAGATTGACAAACGGCCGATACTGCGGATCATCGCCCAACAGCGTTTCCATGCTTTGGTATCGATCGAGCGCCGATGCGACGTCACCGAAGCGTTCGAACTCGCTCGCTTCCGCATACAGTCGTTCGCCTTCGTTCTTTAGCTTGATGTTTCGTTTCAGTTTCACCGACAACGCATGTTCGGCCTGCAGCATTTCGACACGATCAATTTGCTCCTGCGCCCAAATCACATGCTGGCCATTGGGAAAGCTTTCCAGCATCGGCTCCAAATACTTTGTTTTCGCTTCGTACAGTTCGCTGCGGGTTTGTCCGGCGATCAACGCTTCTGCTTTAGCACGCATTTGATCTTCGTTCAGCGGCCAAAACAGGTAGGTTAGCGTCCCGGCAATCAAGCATCAGTCCGGCGATTAGAACTAACGGTTTTTCGTGCCAAGGTGTTCCGTCGGGTACTTTTGCATCGTCAAATTCAACGGCACCATGGCCGAGCAGGATTCTGGCTTCGTCACGATCCTTTTGATCCGTGATATTCAGTGGGCTAAAACCAGCTGACGTATGTTCGGCTACGCCGGCACGTGACATCGATCGTTTTCGTACCTCGCCCAACGCTAGTTTGACCGCTTCAGCACTATGCGGACGTTTGGCGGGTTCCTTTTCCAGAAGCTGCATCACCAGTTTGTCCAGCCAAACGGGACAGTCCATCACAGTTGATGCCGGTGACTCTGGAGTTACGGTTTCCGCGTTGGCGGTTGCCGCTTCAACGGTGTCGCCTTCGATCGGCGGTCGTCCAGTCAGCGCCAGGTACAATGTAGCGCCTAATGAGTACAGGTCTGACTGAGGCGTCAGCTTGTTTGGATCGCGTGCCAGTTCCGGTGCCCTCAGGGCAACCTCTTCGGTGGTCGGTGGACGGTTGGTGGCATAGGGTGTTTTGAATCGGTTCACGCGAACGTCGATCAAGATCGGGCTGAAGCCAGCAAACAGGATCTTGTCTGGTTGAATCGCTCCATGCACGATATCGCGTTTATGTAAATGGACCAATGCGTCCGTAATCGGCTCGGCAAAATCTAGCACGGTATCCCAGGGCAATCGGGAACGTCGCTCGATCTGCAAAGCCAGCGTTTCACCTTCGATCAATTCATGGGCCAGGTACGCATCTGCCTCTTCGAATCCGCCTCCGTAGCATCTTACGATTGCCGGGTGTTCGATTTTCTTCAGAGTTTCCCATTCGCTGGCAAAATCGGCACGTGCTTCCGGGGTCCCACCAAAGGGCGATGAAAAGACTTTCACGGCAATCGACCGTTGAAGCTGGACATGGACGGCACACCATACGCTGCTCTGGGACGGGTGATCGCCCAGTTTGGATTCGATCGCAAGAGGTCCGAGGCGGCTACGGGGCATGAGACACGGCGAATTTGAATATAGGAAGGCGAGCGTGAATGAATTGTAGTCGAACGTGATTTTCGGGGCAGCGCGGGTAAAATGATGGCCAGGGTTGGTAACGCACCGCCCGCGCCGCTGATCCGCCACCGATCAAATAGATCGTTGTCAGCCAGTACTGTCGATTCCGCCTCGTGCAGATGGCGGTTGTCTTTCCTTACCTTTGCCACCGCTATACATACGCTGATATGACTCCCCAAGAACTCATTCGCCGCTGCCACGATTTTGCTGGAGCCGGTGATGACGTGTTGTTAGATGCTGATTCCTTGATCGGACTGTTTCAGTCATTCCGCCCCGATGGCGAGAAGATCGTGGGTTTGTTTGACGAGTTGGCAAACAGCGATCCACTACATGAAAGGTTGCAACGACTGTACTCCGTTGCTGGCGAAGATCGACGCCCCCAGGGTGGCCGCGACGCTTACTTCATCGTTCGTCGGCCAAGGCCGCTTGATCCCGATCTACGCGCAAGAGCTTGCCCAGTCGTGGTTGCACGGTGTCCGCGAGATCGCTCTGGCCGTCGGTGACGATCAGGTTTCCGAGATGCTTGCCCCGCTCCGACAATCCGTGTGCTTGAGGGAACTCCGCCCAAGCATCCAAAGCAAGAATCCGAGAAATCGCACTTGTTGACAATCGTGCAAACCAAGGCACCGGAGATGGTGGAAGGCATCGATGCCGGTGAACTCGCACCGATCTTGCGGCCCGCCTACTATTTCACAGCCTGCGATTCGATGTTGCGCGACTACCTGATGTGGCCTTTTTATGCTGACGCAACAGGATTACAGGATCCACTAGCGTCGTACTTCGAGTTATGGAAGCACGGAGTGAAGTACCGGATTTTTCTGGAATCCCAAGTCGATATTTACCTTCCTCGTCACGCGGCCTGACCGCACGCGAATTAGGGAATCTTCCGCGGATCCCAAATCGTGGCGGCAATGTATCGCTCCGGACCACCCTGTTTGTCCCAAAAATAGTAGGTCGTCACGACGTTGCCGTTCGCGCATTGCAGACTGCGCGGGTAACCCAAGTCCGTGCCGCCACCATCGGTCCTCAGCAAGATTTCGTCGCTCCAAGATCGCCCATTGTCCTTCGATAATTTCGCGAACATCTGGTAGGGGGCGGCGCGGTAACCATAGGTCAGACAGATCCGACCATCCGTCAATCGAATCATGCTGGGTGGATTGCCCGCACCGGTATCTTTGACTGGACGATTCAGATACTGCCATGACTTGCCATTATCGCGTGACTGATACGCATCGATCCAACTTGGGCCGGAATTCGGTTCACGAACACGTGTAGTGGTCAACAGATGTGTTGGCGACAGGCGTACCGTTGAGGGCATGATTTCGTAACCGGCGATCTCCTTGCCCACCCAGGAAACAAACTGAAATGATTTGCAGCCGTCGATCGTCCGTGCGCAAAACACGCGGCCCTCTTCGTGGTCGGATTTGGCCGCTGTCAATAAAAACGTTGCTTCGTGTTGACCATCAATGATGTAGTCTGTTCTCGCCGCGATCCCCGGCGTTCCCATGTTGGGTAGTTTGAAAGGTCCTTTCCAATGGTGTCCGCGATCGTAGCTGTAGGCGAACCGGGATTGGCCACCATCGACGTTGTCCATTCGCAGCGTCATCGCGAAATTGGGGTGCTGAAAGTCGATCGGTTCCTCGCAGTCCAGTAGGGGAGGAATTGGCACGTTCGGCAGTTCGGTACCATGCAAAGAGCCGCCGCGGGGGATCAGATAGCCGTTTTTTGCCGGGAACTCAGTTGTCCATGTCATCCCGCCGTCCATACTTCGGGCCAGCAAAAACTCTTCGGGCTTCTCTCGATCAATGTTGTGTCGCTCGCCAAGATTTTTGTGGTAGCCGCGGCTGAAGCCAACCAATAATTCGTTGCCCCAGCACCACATCCCATGATTGGCCGGCCAACCTGCAAATCGTCCGGGCTCGCGAAACACAACAACCTGCTTGACGATATGCTGGTCACCCGGTGGGATGGATTGGCTATGAAGATTCGGCGCCAAAGCAACCGAAATCGCAATCGTCAACGCGATCTGAAGGCGGACAGTGACTAGTTTTGACACGGATATGCTGCCCAACTTTGTGCGACGCTGTTTGGATTCCCACTCATTGTTGTACTGTACCAATTCGCTGTCGTGTCGCGAGCAAACGGCTAAGCCATCTATAAAGGTGCTCTAAACAAGCCCGTCCAAAAAAAGATGTTCCCATCGGACGGCAACGGCGGCGAAGCCTAATCAGAAACTGTGATTCCACCGCTTTTCCGCTTTGGGATGAATGTTCGATTGCGAATACGATAGGGGAACCACAAAAGCAATCGTGCTGGCGGTCGCGGCAAGAACCGAAGGTTTAGCCGTACTCGCACGCGGTCATGTTTGACGCAACCGATGCGGATGGGTGAGATGCGCAGTTCAACCTCAACGGGACGTCCGGGAACGAACCCGCGCCTTGCAGATGGCGAGAAACCGATGGCAATGAGACCATCGACGCCGTCCCGGAGCCAATGAATAGATCGACGAACTAAACTCACTATTTTTCAGTGGAGAAGCCGTCCAACACTTCCATGATCTGATCGACCGTAAAAGAGGCTGGACGCTGCCGTTGCGGAAACTGTTGAAACGAGAACACGAACCGCGTGATCACCGGTCGCGCATGGAAGATCAGGGGCGCATGCCGAATCCACCAGTCGTTGTAGGTGTTCGAGTCCGTATCGGCGCACTCGAACGGATCGCGACGCAGATGGAATACCTTGGGAATTCGCAGAATTACAAACGGGTCGCTCCACACATCGAAGGTCTTGGAACGCTGCTCAGCGAAGACGAATTTCCAGTCCTCGTGACGCAGTCCCGTCAGCAATCCATCGTCGCTAAAGTAGAAAAAATTGTCGCGCGGTCCCTTTTCCGCGTTGCCGGTGAAGTAGGGCATGAAATTGTGACCGTCCAGAAAGACCTTGAAGGTCTTCTCGCCAGCCTTGTGGCCGGACAACAGCTTTTGTCGAATCTTGGGTTCCCCGGCTGCCGCCATCAAAGTCGGCAGCCAGTCAAGATGCGACATGATCTCGTGCGAAATCGTGCCCGGCTCGATGACGCCTGGCCATCGGACGAGCGCCGGGACGCGATAACCGCCTTCCCAGTTTGTGTTTTTTTCTCCACGGAACGGCGACAGTCCCGCATCGGGCCATGCGTTGAAATGCGGCCCGTTGTCCGTCGTGTAAACGACGATCGTATTATCGGCAATGCCTAACTCGTCCAGCTTATCCAACAGTTGGCCGACGTGTCCGTCATGCTCGACCATTCCGTCGCCATAGAAATTCTGGCCGGAGATCCCCACACTTTCCGGTTTGATGTGTGTGTAAAAATGCATGCGTGTGGAGTTGAACCAAGTAAAGAAAGGCTTATCCGCTTTCACTGCACGTTCCATGAAATCCAGACTGCCCTGCAAGAATTCTTCGTCCACCGTTTCCATGCGTTTCTTATTTAGGGGACCCGTGTCTTCGGTATTGCCATCCGAGTAACTGTGCAGGACGCCGCGAGGCCCGTTGACTCTGCGAAAGGCCGCGTCCTTCGGGTAATCTGGGTTCTCCGGTTCTTCCTCAGCGTTAAGGTGATAAAGATTGCCAAAGAACTCGTCGAATCCGTGCCGGGTGGGAAGATACTTGTCCTTATCGCCCAAGTGATTCTTCCCGAACTGACCTGTGGCATAGCCCAGCGGCTTCAACAATTCCGCCAAGGTTGGGTCTTCATCTTGAATGCCAATGTCGGCACCCGGCGTACCCACTTTGGTCAGCCCCGTGCGCAGCGGACTCTGCCCTGTAATGAATGCCGAACGCCCCGCCGTACAACTCTGCTCGCCGTAGTAATCCGTGAAACGCATTCCTGCTTTCGCGATGCGATCGATGTTGGGCGTGTCATAGCCAACGATGCCCGACCCGTAAGCGCTAACATTCGTCCAGCCGATGTCATCCCCCATGATGATCAGAATATTGGGAAGATCGGCGGCATAAGTCCATGAGCCCACAAGTGTCGCGGTCACCATCCATGCGCAATGTAGCCATTTTTTCACGAACTTCTCCCTCAATCGACTGCTGAATCCGGCCAAGAACTGATAGCGATTTTGATCCCGCTTGTCCGCTGATTTTGCCAGAGAGGGAGCGTGATTTCCACTCGCTCGGCCAGATTTTGTCCGGTTAGCACGGGCAGACGGCACCGACGGGTCTTGCCATGGAAGTCACGGATTAGCTACTGATGCTCTCTTAGCGTGTTTTGTTCAACCGACGGACCGCCAATCGATCATGGATGAGAAGCAAAGACTCAAGAGTTCCGACGTCCGGGAACGCGAAGCAGCAGCTGAGGCGTTGAGCCAGATGGGACCGGATGCCGCCTATGCTGCAGTCGGACTTGTTGGCGCATGCGCTGACGAGGAATCAGTACAGCAATGGGCCGTTGCGGCACTCGAGGAGCTTGGCCCTCCGCCGGCGGAGTCGCTTGGCGAGCTGACGAAGCTTGCGTCATCCAGTGATCCGTTGACGGCGTTTTGGGCGATCACACTGTTGGGCCGCGCCGGAAGCATCGCCAAGCCAAGCCAGGATGAGTTGGCGATCATCTTGAAGGATTCGAAAGTAGAAAGCGTTCGTGAGTGCGCGGCACTGGGCACTTGGAAAGATTCATCCAACCTCCCCGGTCGCGATCGCTGCGTTGAGGTCGGTCGCCAGTGAAACCTCCCCGAGGCTCGCTCGTCAGGGGCGACTTGCACTTGGTGAACACTCGGACTGACCGGTCCAAGTCGCTTCGTACGCGCAGAAACAGGCATGGAGGCCTGGTATGGCTCGCAAGAAAAAGAAATCGTTCTCGCTATTCGCCTGGCTGTTGTTCTTCGTCGGTTCCGGAGGTGGTGTTGGCGGCTACCTGAATCCTAGTCTGCCGATCATTGGTCCAATCGTCGCCAAACTGATGGCTCGGAGTGGGGGCGACCCGAATTTCTCGGGAGAGCGTTTGGCGGAGCAAATGCTTGACGGACACCCGAACGCTCAAGCGATCTTCAACCGGTCAGTCAGCGACATCAGGACGGGCGGCAACGTTCCAGCCGGTCAACAGTGCGCCCAACTAACCTCGTCCCGTCGCCCGACAGACAAAATATTGATCGCAAGCTTCAATATTCAGGTGCTGGGCGAAAGCAAAATGAGTAAACCTGGGGTTGTGGAAATCCTCGCCCATGTGATTCGACAGTTTGATGTCGTGGCGATCCAGGAAGTTCGAGCGAAGAGTGACGACATACTGCCAAGACTGGTTGCCGCAGTGAACGCGGACGGAAGTCAGTACAACTTCTTGATCGGTCCGCGGCTGGGACGAACCGTCAGCAAAGAACAGTATGCGTTTGTTTATGACACCACGCGTATTGAGCATGATCCATCCGCGCTCGGAACCATCCAGGACCCCACTGACTTGATGCATCGCGAACCGTATGTCGCACGGTTTCGAGCTCGGACGAATCAGCCCGAACACGGGTTCACCTTTTTCCTAGTCAATGCGCACACGGATCCGGATGAAGTGCCCGAGGAGGTCGCGGCGCTAGCAGATGCATTTCGGGTCATGCAGCGAGCGAGGCCCGATGAGGACGATGTGATTTTGCTGGGTGACTTGAATGCAAGCGAATCTCAATTCGGTCCGCTCGCTCAAATACCCGGCATTAGCTGGGCTATCCGTGGCGTGATGACCAACACGCGTCAAAACAAGATGTACGACAATCTACTCTTTCATTCACAAGCGACCGCTGAGTACACCGGCCGCTGGGGCGTCTACGACCTCGAAGGGGCATACGGCCTAACGCGGGATCAAGCGTTGGCGGTGTCCGATCATTTGCCCGTGTGGGCCGAGTTTGGAATCTGGGAATCGTCGTCCCGAGCTCGATTCGCCAATCAATCCCAAGCTGGAAGAAGGTAGCACGTTGGTCATCGCGGGGTTTAGAGATCAACGGACTGGCACCCTTCATCCGACACTGGCGAAGTCATCTCCTTCCGGCGCCCACTTGTCTTCAGCTTGCTGACAACACTGCGAGTTAGCCGGAATGCTCGGACGCTGCGGGCGATCGATGATCGCTTGCAGAAAAGCGGCTTGGGTCATGGTGGACCTCCGACCTTGATGGAGACGAATGAAAAAAGGTATGGCGATCGCAGTTGTTGGTCTGGTGAGTTCAGCAACCGTTGTAGGAGGATTCGAGCAAATCGCGAGGCTCCTTCCTGTCTTGGTATCTGTCAGCTTCTCACCGGCTAGCGCAGTACATCGCCGACGTGGACTCGTTGGGTTCTTCGCTACTAAACCTGCGAGGCTAGTTACGGCAGCTAACAGAAGGCCGGGTGGATCAAAACGTTGAACCGTATGTGGCCGGTGTCCGAGCGGCAATTGATTCGGCAAGAGCCTCTTTGCAATATCTGCCGCCTTACAGCCCCGACTGCAACCCGATCGAGTTGGCGTTCTCGAAATTGAAGTGCTTGCTTCGCGCTGCCGCAACGCGAACCATCACCGAACTGGATGCAACGATCGGCGAACTGTTGGAACAGTTCAGCACCCAAGAATGCGTGAACTACTTCAGTCACGCGGGATACACGCTACGCTAATGACGAATGTGCTCTAGACCGGTCCTGGCCGCCAAAGGTGACGTGATCGATTTTGAAACCGTGCGAATGTTTTTTCAAAGACACGCAGAATCGGAATTTTGGATCTATCGCCAGTCAAGTACTCGGAAGAGACCTTTTCTCCCGGCGATCTCATCGGGCAGCGCAAGCAATCGGTCTCGGTAGACACTCAGCAAAATTCCCAACGCAAACACAATCACTCCTCCAACTACGAGGTATACACCAACGGCTACCTGCGGACGATAGGCGATCGAAACCACCAGTACGATAAGGTATATCACAAGTGTGCCACCACCAAAGAAGGTTGTTGCCTTGGTCTGCCAGCTAACACCGGTAACCAGCATTAGAATCGTCAGCGTCAACAGCGCAAACTCATTGGACAGCGACGGCCCGCTTCCGTAGAAACGGTGGGCGATAAATGCGATCAACAAAGGCAGTGTTGTCATCGCGCTCCCAATCCAAAGGCCCATGCTAACTGATGAATCGTTTTCCTGGTGCTCTTCACTGAACCGACCAATGTGGCTGGCGACCAACATCGCAACGCCCGAGACGACGCAGAAGATTTCGAGTTTTTGCCAGCCGCTTAGATCGATCAATACATTCAAGGTCAGGACCGTCAAACCGGCCAACGATATCGCGCCGGCCAGATAAACGCGGCGCCAAAGCCCCGCTGGGACCAAGCCGATGGCGACAACCGCTGCAATCATGGTCAGCAACGGGCTGGTCAACTCAGACCATTCGAGACCCGACGCCGTAAGTTGACCCAGACCTCTCAAAAACGCCGACAATAGAGCAACAACCAAAATAGCGTTCCCACATTGAAAAGCGGTAGCTCCGCGTCCCTCTACGATCATCGCTTTGTCACCGCTGGGCCGAAATATCTCGGTCCGCTCTAATCCAAGCGTCCGTCCGATCACCAAGCTGGACAGCCCCAGACAGGCGTATGTGACGGTCTGCCATGTCTCGGGAACAGCCCAGTAGCCCATGAGCTGCCAGACAGCTCCGATGGCGGCGGCGGCGGCGGCAAATACGTTTGCGCTTCGTCGCCGAAAGATGCCGGCCAGTGCGTAGAATACGGCTGCTTCCGTAAACACCAAACCGAGATATAGATTGCTGATGTTACTTTGGATGGGCTGCCACGAGCTCAAGTCTGTCAGAGACGCGAACAGGGTGTGAACAAGGATCACAGCAGTCGCCGCCTGGGCCACCCATGCCAACGGCCTCTCTGGACTGTGACCTCGCCACATGCGCGATGCACCGATATACGCAATGGGAATCAGCATTAGCAAGGGAGCCTGATGAATCCACGCCGCCCAACCAAGCACACGCAACAAACCTGCCGCGCCGACGATCACGGCACCTACATAGAACATGTAGCAGACCGACGCCGATCGCGGTGAACTATACCGAAACATCCAAGCGGAGTAACGATTGACGGCGGCGACAGCAATCATCGCGACAACAAATTCCCAACCCGTTGAATACGACCAGCCTTCCGAATCCAGGAACTGGCTCGTCGCCCTTAAATGCAACATTCCTCCAAGCAAAATGGGCAGGCCGTTAAGAATAAAAGCAAGACGTGGAACCGCCGGATCGACTGATTCAGACGTTTCAGCATTTGCCTGTAGCCGACTCTGCATGACATTCGCTCCGAGCGCCGTCAATGCCAGGACGACAATCATCCACTCGATATCGAGACCATATCCCAACAACACGGAGACCTCCGCCATTACCAGGCAGAATGCCGCGCTGTAGATGCCGCGTCGAAGCCGGTGTACGACCAAATCGCCGTACAGATAGACATAAGCCCCGCCGATCCACAATACACACGGCAGCAGCGTGCCCCAGGCCACCAGATTGTCGTTCAAGCTATCGTTTAAGATTTTGGCGATTGGATTACCAAACCAATGATTAACCTGTATCGCCACCAGGATCAGCAGAGATGCCATTGCCTGCAGATACCCGGACCAAAACAACGGCACTCCGTACCGGTCTCGGTTGAAGTGACTCTCCGAGTCCGATGTGAATATCCGTTCCGCGTGTATCGAAATCAGCCCAAGTACCATCAGAAACAGGCTCAGAAAAGCGGTGTCGGAAATCTTCTCGATGTCGGCTAGTAGCAGAAGAGCGGTTAGCGTAATGCCACACTCCACCGCGTAGATAAACAAGGGTTGGCGAAGAACGACGACAGTAGCCGCGTAAAGCAAACAGCAGACAACCGCGCCGATCCAAAGATGATTATCGATCGTCATCAGGTCTTGCGAGTGGTAGAACCAGAGATTGAGTGGCGCAATAACGCATCCAAGGAATGTCAACGCGTTGCCGGCCATCCCATATCGAGTCTTGAGCGCGATGAACCAACCAAGCCCAAGGATCGCAAGTGTGCCGATACCCATGGCAATTGCCAGCACGGCCGGATCTTTAAAGATCCCCAGACTAACCAGCCAGATGATAAGACCGAGCACCGCCAAAGCGCCGCCGAGCGTCAAAATCCATTGAATGCTCCGTGGATCAAGCAATGCTTCAAACATGCGACGTGCGGCGGAGACCTCCGGTTCCGTTGAGTTTTCAGGTCGAGCAGTTGGAGGGTCTAGAAACTCGACTACTCCGATCCCAGCGGTATCCTCGGTTGGTGCTGACGTCGCGGACTCTTGGCCTGCTGAGGGTGAAGTTAAAGGTTCTTCACTTGGAATGACGATTGTATGTCCACACGCCGGGCACTTAGCGCGACCATCTGTAAAAACTGATTTTGCTCGAAGTTTCGTCCCGCATTCCTGGCACGTGAATCTTATTGACATTCCACTTTATCTCTGTTTTCGTCAACTCTAGAACCTTGCAAATCGTTCGAGCGTCGCTTGGCTTCCTGGCCAAACGGAGATCGATGCCTCGAGCCCATGCAGCACGATCCTGCACGATCCAGGACCCCGTTCGCTCCACATGTACGCGCGAAATGTCTTATCGTTAACTCTGTACTTCCTCTTGGCCGGTCGAAAAGTGACGCTACCGCGGTTAGCGGTTGTCGCGATTTTTACTACGGGAACTCCAGGCTCATGGATAACGGTTCCAACTCCCCTAACTGGGTCAACCGTGATTGAAATGGTGTCGCGTTTGCACTGACTGAGCGAGGATTCGAGCAATTGGACATGATCGCAAGCGAAATGCAGCCAAGATCCAATGAACGCGAGAGCCGCGGCTGTTCCTGGCTCTGGGACCGAAGAGACTCCCCTCGAGACCGAAACCGCTCTGTACCGGCTCACGATTCCAAACTCACCCAGTGGGAGACCACTTCGGGAACACCGGTTGTCAGCTGAGTTGTCGATCGAGGGATCCGACGCAATAACGGAGCCGGATGTGGGTGAGACGTCAGTACTGAGAATGTTCACGGATTGAATTGACATCCAACAATCGTTACCGTTTTGTCTCAAAATAAATTTTTGCATGCTTCTACTGATCGTGGTACAAACCCACAGCCTTAGAAATTTCGACTGTAGTTCCGCTCCTTAGATACGCGTTGCATCGTTCGCTTGAGGCGACGCCTGCCGGCGATGCCCAATGCGCCAATGCCGAGGAAGGCGAGCGAGTTCGATTCAGGGACTATCGTAGGTCCACCAGCGTCGGCTAGTGATCCAATCGTCACGGTGGTCCATTGGCTTGATGAGACCGAGAAGGTACTCGCCGCGCCGAACACGCCGGCTCTTGTCACACCGGAGAATGGAATGTCGATGGACTCTCCGGACAAACCTAATTCACCGTCGATGAAGATCCAGTACCGACCTTCAAACAGCTCCATTCGATACACATGGAAATCGTCGGTGGTGTCGAAAGGGATCACTGAAAGTATCGTTCCGAGTCCACCCAGAACGGTCAGATCGTCTTCGTGAGCCCACACTTCAAGTTCACTCGCCATTCCTGTGTTGTCGTTTCCGTTCCGCATTCCGAAAAGATGTAGCCCCCGGTCAGCACGAGCGTGGGTTTCTTCAAGGAGTTTCATGCTTACTTCCATGAACATTCCCGAATCATTTGAAGACTGCGATGTGAGGTCGTATCCCCAATCCGCAGTACTTTCGAGTTTCGTGGTGGTGATCGAGAGTACGCCGCCACTAACGAATATTTCGTTGGACGGGTCGGGTGCGTCCAAGAACACCCACCCGACGCTTTCGGGCAAAAGGCCACTGACAGCGTTGTAAGTGATGACGTCTGCACTTGCTGGCCGGCTCATTAGTAGAAGCATCACGTAGATGCCAAAGATTTTCAGATTCAAGTTCGCGATCCTAACGGTTGGATTTGAAACTCGGCCAGCGCAATGGCGCCGAGTGTCGCCGTCTATAGAACTGCCGAACGCGTGGAATTCATTCAACAAAAAGCTGACGTTTTCCGTACTGTCCGACTTAACCTCTTTTACTGTCGTGAGATGGGGCAGACGATTTACTTCGGATGGACCGTTAGAGGCCAGGAGCGAACGTAGGCCTGTCGCCGGATTGCTAGTTATCACTCTGGGCCGGCGTCTAAACAGAGACCACGATTTCGAAACACCCCGCATGCGCGGTATTTGACGAACTTCTTTGAAAATCGGTCGATAAAGACGACAAGATTGTCTTTGCAGTTGCAGTACTATAGGTAGGCATTGGATTTGTCGAGGCGAACCGACCGTCATCCAGGACCCATAGCGAATGAATACAAGCTTACTCCTGAACCAAGTTGCGGCTGGCAACGAAGCCGCCGTGACAAAGCTTTTTGGGCTGCATCGCGAGCGGTTGCGCCACATGGTTGCGCTGCGGATGGATGATCGCCTTACGACCAGATTTGACCCCTCTGACGTCGTGCAGGAAGCTTTGGTTGAGGCTAACAACCGCTTGCCATCGTATCTGGATTCGCGTCCGATACCCTTCTACCCCTGGTTGCGAAAGATTGCCTGGGAGAAGTTAGTACAACTGCATCGTCGTCACATCAACGCGCAACGACGATCCATTCGTCGTGAGTTTGTTGGGCCGGAACTTTCTTCGCATTCGAAAGTGGCGCTGGTCGATCGATTGGCTGCTACCTCGGCGCGACCAAGTGAATACATTGTCCGCAAAGAATTGCGGTTGCGCGTCAGCGGTGCGTTGGACGCTCTGCCTCCACGCGACCGTGAGGTGATCGCACTGAAGCATCTAGAAGAAATGAGCTTCAGAGAGGCTGCCGCTGTAATTGGTATCAGCGAGCAGGGGGTCTACTCACGGTATCGAAGAGCCGTCGAAAAACTTCATCGGTTACTCGAGCAAGATCAACCCTGAGCGAACCGGCCTTAGCTATATGACCAACGGTGACCTCGATAAAGCGGACGTTCAATTGGACGCATCGCAACTGCTTGACCAAGTCGTTGTTGACGTTGTGTCACGACTGGAAGCGGGACAGGCCGTTGACCTTGAGTCACTTGCCACGGATCATCCTGAACTTCAAGATCGACTTGAGAAACTCTTGCCGACGTTAACAGCGATGGTCGATCTGGGGCGAGCCGCTTCAGGCGACAGCAAAGAGACGTATCCGTCGGCCATCGACGACAAAGACGATTCGATTGGTAGCACGCTCAGAGTGCTCGGTGACTACCGTTTGCTCCGTGAGATCGGACGAGGCGGTATGGGCGTTGTCTATGAAGCCGAGCAAATTTCGCTGCAGCGACGTGTTGCGCTCAAGACACTCCCGCTGGCGGGGGCACTGGATGCGCGTTGTTTGCAGCGGTTTCGAAATGAGGCGATGGCAGCAGCGCAACTGGATCATTCGCATATTGTCAACGTGTACGGTGTTGGGTGTGAAAGGGCAGTGCATTTCTATGCCATGCGTTTGATTGATGGTCGGACATTGGCCGATCTCATTCATGATTTACGCACGGTAGCTGGAAAAATTCCGATGCTGGATGAGGACAGACGTTGCTCAGCAGGTATTTCGTCAAAAGCAGGGCAAGCGTTAGAGCCAAGTTTGGATGATTCACTCGACGCGACACTCTCTAGCGATCTCCGAGTGGCCGCAATTGATGATCATGAACAGGCGGCTGTTGACACAGCACCGTTGGATCAAGCCGGAACAATCGTTTCTCACACATCGAATGGGTGGTTTCAACGCGTCGTCCGGATCGGCGTTTGTGTCGCGGAAGGTCTTCACTATGCACATGACTGCGGAATCACTCACCGTGATATCAAACCTTCCAATTTACTCGTAGACAGCGAGGGAAAGGTTTGGATCACGGACTTTGGTCTCGCTCAAATCGAGACTGCACCTGCTCTTACCCGCACCATGGATGTAATCGGTACGCTTCGGTACATGAGCCCTGAACAGGCCTCCGGCAAACAGAGTGTGATCGATCACCGCACGGATGTTTACTCACTTGGCGTGACGCTATACGAACTATTGACGCTGGAAACGCCCTTTTCGGGCCGCGATAGCGCCACACTTCTCAAGCAACTCGCGGAAGTGGAACCGCGTCCGTTGCGTGCCTTGAACCAGGCCGTGCCGGTCGATTTGGAAACGATCGTGATGAAAGCGATCGCTAAGACGCCTGACGAGCGCTACGCATCGGCCCAAGTGTTTGCCGATGATCTTCAGCGTTTCAGCGAAGGACGACCCATCCTGGCCCGCAAGGCGGGGCCGGTTCTCAAGACACGCAAATGGATGCGCCGACATCCCGCCGTGATTGGATTGGCTGTGGCTGTTGCTGTCGTGCTCGTCGTGGGGCTGACGGTCAGCAACCTGTTGGTTGCCAATGCGCTGGGTGTCGCGGAAGTTCGCCGTGCGGAGGCGGAACAGCAGACTAACCGGGCGGATCGGCATTTGTACTTGGCACACATGCGTTTAGCCAAACAAGACTGGCAGTCGGGCCAAATCGGTCGCATGCGCGGTCTCCTTGATTCGCATGTGCCGGCGAGCGGTGAAACCGACCGCCGTGGCTGGGAGTGGCACTACCTAAACGGGCTGTGCCAAAACTCGCTGGCAACGTTTGCTGGACATACGGACAAGGTATATGCCCTTTCGGTCAGCCCGGATGGCACCCGGATGGCTACCGCGAGCGCCGACCACAGGGTCATTGTCTGGGACGTCGAATCGCAGCGCAAGCTGTTGACTCTTTACGGCCACGAGTCTCCGGTTTACAGCGTCGCCTGGTCACCAAAGGGGGACCGCATTGCATCGGGCGATCAGCGTGGACGCATCTTGGTGTGGGATGTTGGTACTGCCAAGATCATTCGGCAGTACATGCTACCGAGCCACATCTATGCAGTTGGTTGGAGCCCCGATGCAAACTTCTTGTGCGCCGGAAATCACGCTGGGACCATTCGCATCTGGGAAGCCGAATCGGGCCGACAGGTACGCGACCTCAATGCCAGGATTGGCACGAGAAACATGGGCATGATTCGCTCTTTGTCGTGGAGTCGGGACGGCAAACGCATCGCGGTTGGCGAGAACCATCTGGGTCATGTCCAGATCTGGGATGCACTAGCGGGCAGACTGGAGCAAAGTATCGATGCGCACAATCATGTTGTGAGCGACTTGGCGTGGAGTCCCGATTCGTCACGTCTGGCAACCATCAGTGCCGACCAACGCATGTTTGTCTGGAGTGCATCGGACTGGACCAAACAATTGTCAATCGAGCCGGCTCACGACGGTGAAGCGCGGGCTCTCGCTTGGAGCTCAGACGGCAAGGCGCTCGTGTCGGGTGGCGATGATGGGATCGTCAAACTCTGGAACGCCGAATCCGGTGAGTTGTTGGTGGAGCGTCGCGGACACTTTGGCCCCGTCCACGCCGTGTCGTGGCTCGCAAAAACGGGACAGATGTTCTCGGCAAGTGCGGACGGCACGGCCAAGTTGTGGAGCGCCGAGGGCCAGCAGGACTTCGTAGAGCTCGGCGGTCGCAGTCGGTTAGCGTGGGATCCCGATGGAAGTCTGTTGGCGATCCGGCCATTGCTCAGGGAAGAAACCAACGAGTCAGCCGAAGTCGCGACTCAGCGGCCGTGCCTCCGGGTTATGGATCCCTACGCTCAGCGAGTGCTATACGAGTTGGTCAATATTGATACATCGATTTGGTGCATCGATTGGAGCAACACTGGCCACATCGCTGCAGGAGCCAGCGGTGGGAATGTCCACGTTTGGGATACAAACAACAACAACTTGACCGTTCTACAGTCCATCCACGAAGAGCAAGTAAGACCTGAGAACCAGGTAAGAACTGTTGCCTGGTCTCCCGATAGTCGACTTTTGGCCCGCACCGGTGCGGACAACAATGTTGTTATCTGGGATGTCCCCGCTGGCCAGCAGGTTCGAACGCTCACCGGCCATCGTGAGTGGATCAATTCAGCTGCCTGGAGTCCCGATGGCAAGTGGCTTGCCACGGTTGATTTTGCACAGCAGGTCAAGGTGTGGGAACTGGCGACAGGACGCGAGAAGCTCAATCTAAGACTCCATCCCTTCGAGACCGATGGCGCCAGCGGGCAATACTCCGTCGCGTGGAGCCCCGATGGTCGATACCTCGCCGCTGGTAGCTGTGAAGGAGTGATTGTCGTCTGGGATGCGACTAACGGTCGGGAGGTTCGCGTGATGCGCGGCCATAACGCCAACGTCAGATCTGTCGCCTGGCATCCCGACGGCACGCGATTGGCATCTGGCAGTTTGGATCGAACGGTGCGTGTTTGGAACGTCGCCACGGGCGAGGAATTGTTGACATTTTCGGTTGGAACACCGGTGCATTGCGTCGAGTGGAGTCCGGACGGCCGTAGCCTTGCCTCGGCCGGCGAGGATTCGGCGAGACTCTGGGATGCGACTCCCAGCTATTTGGCACACCGAACTGACTGAACTTCGATGGGACTGAGTACTGCTATGCCACCAAGCAGCAGGGGAAAGATTGAGGTCTGGATGATGCAGCAACCGAGGCACATCTTACATGGCTTACTGAGGTAGTACCATGCGCGAAGTAGAACTGCGAAATAACGGAAATCGTCAATTGAGAATTCTCCGCGCCCATTCATTCGCGCACGTGCGCGAATGAATGGGATCGGGTACGAGACGTAGAGAGCACGTAGGTGCATACGCACGGACCGTGATATCCGCTCGATATCGCCACCGTGTAGGTGCTATCGTAAATGGCTCAACTAACTTGGCCGCCACCGACAATGGTGGTAGTTCACCTGAACGTTGGGGAGGATACCTATCGTGGCAACACCACTTTCATCGATCGTCTTGTTTTTACTCGCCTCGGTATTCGGTGCAGTGGGCCAGTTTCTCTACAAGTCCGGAACGGACGCTGCTGGCGAAACGCTTGCTAGTTACGTTGTGAATCCGCGTATACTGGGCGGCGTTGTCTGTTACACGGCTGTGATGGCACTGTTTGTCGCAGCATTTAAACAAGGTGGCGATCTCGCGGTTCTCTATCCGATCTATGCAACCACATTCATTTGGGCCGCGCTGATTGGTTTGTTCGCTTACGGCACTCCAATTAGTTGGGTAAACGTTTGTGGAATGGGCCTGTTGGTCGTGGGTATGTGTTTGATGGGCTGGTCGTCATGAGCAAATCGAATGAAAACCGACGACCATTAAAGTCCCGTAGCTGGCGTATTTTCCAAACCCTTGCCGCAAGAGTGGCGAGGACAGCAATTACGCCGAATATGATCTCGGTGTCCAGCGTGGTTTGGGGAATTGCGGCGGGAATAGCAATGGCGTCAACTTCGTCAATCGACTCTTTGTTTTGGCAGCGGGTGCTATGGTTGCTTGGTGGAGTCTTCATTCAATGTCGTCTCATCGCAAACTTGTTGGACGGCATGGTAGCTGTTGAAGGCGGCAAAGCTTCAGCCGTAGGCGATCTCTACAACGAAGTGCCAGATCGGATTTCTGATAGCGCAATATTCATTGGTGCAGGACTGGCCGTTGGTGGGCGTCTGGACCTTGGCTTGTGTGCTGCCTTGGTGGCGGTGTTTGTTGCTTATGTCCGTGCAATGGGTGCGAGTGTAAACGTTGGCCAAGTGTTCTTGGGGCCAATGGCAAAACAGCAAAGGATGGCTTTGATGACAGTCACATGTCTGGCTTGCGCCGTTCTGCCAGCGGCATTTCTGCGAGTTCACGAGCCGACAGGGATCGGCATTGCTGGCGTCGCGCTGACATTAATCATTGTTGGCGGAATTGTCACCTCGTATCGTCGCTTGTCTGTCATTGCTAGGCAAATGCGATCAATCGCAGCAGAATCTGAATTAAAGAGCTCTGCTGATGTTTGATCATCTGTCTCCACAAGTGTTGATCACCCTGGGCGGAATCATTTGCTTGCTAGTCATTGCCCAAGGATTGCTGGCCGTCGCATCGAGAAAATCGCCTCAGCGAGACTTCAACGAAATCGCCCTGCGATTGAAAACATGGTGGATGATCGTCGGCCTGTTCAGTTTTGTGTTGCTCGTTGGTCAAACAGCATCGATCGCGTTTCTTGCTTTCGTGAGTTTCTTGGCTTTGAAAGAGTATCTTTCCCTGATCCCAACGAGACGCGCCGACCACCGTGTATTGTTCTGGGCGTACCTGGCGATTCCCATTCAATACTCTTTGGTGTACGCACAGTGGTTTGGGCTCTTTATCATTTTCATACCGGTCTACATGTTCATGTTGCTGCCAACGCGGATGATTACGATTGGTGACACAGATGGATTCCTGCGCCTGTTGGAACTCTGCACTGGGGTTTGATGACCACCGTGTTTAGCCTATCGCACGCGGCCTACCTGCTGGTATTGCAACCGTCTGACACTTCGAGAATTGCACCACAATGGTCAAGTGAGACTGCAATGATTGGCGCAGGAATAGGTCTTTTGCTTCTGTTAATCTTGCTAACTCAATTCAACGACATAGCCCAGTTTTGTTGGGGAAAAACAGTCGGGCATTCTAAGGTGGCTCCCAAAGTTAGCCCTGGAAAGACTTGGGGCGGATTGCTCGGAGGTGTTGCCACCACCGTATGTATGTCTTGTCTGCTGGGTCCTTGGTTAACGTTCATGGACTTACCGCGATCGGCGATCATTGGGTTCATCGTTGGCGTTAGCGGATTTTTTGGGGACCTTTCGATTTCGGCGCTCAAGAGGGATTTGGCGGTGAAGGATTCGGGTTTTGCACTGCCGGGCCACGGTGGCATCTTGGACCGTGTTGACAGCCTAACTTTTGCCGCGCCCCTGTACTTTCACTTTATTTTTTACTGCTATGGTTGATACAGAATGATCAATAGGCTGTCGCGGTATTTGTTCTTTCTGCTAGTTGTTAGACCGATCGTTTTTGTGTTGATAGGCGTCAATGGGAGGAATCTCGACCGCCTACCCAAGTCGGGACCCGCGATCGTAATAGCCAATCACAATAGCCACTTGGACACGATGGTCTTGATGACTTTGTTTGGGATGGATCGCCTGCATTGTGTCCATCCCGTCGCCGCCGCTGATCACTTCCTGCGAAACAAGGTCATGGGTTGGTTCTCGACGAAAATCATTGGGATCATTCCGTTGCAACGAAATCTTAAGGGCGTGCGAACTGATCCGCTTGCTGGAATCAGCGAAGCCATTGAAGACAACAATGTGTTGCTCCTTTTTCCCGAGGGCAGTCGTGGCGAACCTGAAGTCCGAGAAAGATTCAAAACTGGAATTGCCCACGTTGCAAAGCGGCATCCAGATGTTCCGGTCACACCAGTGTTTATGCACGGACTCGGGAAAGCTCTGCCAAAGGGCGAAGGTATTTTGGTGCCTTTTTTTTGCGATGTATTCGTTGGCGAGTCACTGACTTGGTCCGGCGATCGAGCAGAATTCATGTCGTCGCTAGAGCAGCGGATGGACGAATTAGGCGCTGAAATCCCACAGCTCAAGTGACAGTTGATCCTAGACGCACTCAAGTTTTCTCGTTTCCGGTGCTCAACCCGGCTCGGTTGGACCAGCTTCATGCACGAAGCCAAGCCGTTTAGACGCTTCGGTCCGGACACCGAAGCAGATTCGCGGCTTCGGCGCAGTTCTCGGAAATTCTGGTACCGGATATCACGAAGACTGCAGCGAAGCAAATTCGCGAACTCGCGCAGGCCTATGCAACCGCCAGCTCGAAGAACAAGCAGTTCAAGCCAGCGGTCTGCGCGATCTCAGCAGGTTGATGAAACGAATCCCGAACTGAAAAAGGTTCGTTTTGCGCTGTGCTCCAACAATCTAGCCTCCCCACGGGTTGTTGGGACTCCCGCCGCCAAGACGCGTCGGTCGTGATCTCCGCGCCGCGTTCGCAATAACGCCTCCTCTGATACGGTCGTAACGACCAGCCGAATTCTCTTTCGCAAACCTCGCCTTTAAATCAACGGTCACTTGCCGTGTCCTTGGCCGACCAGGTTTCTTATCTATGCGGTGCGAGTCGTCACACTTATTGGCGACAAGTTGGCGGTGTCAGCGCAGAATCGTGTTGGGAGTGGAAAATGGGTTCCAATCCTGTGCGAGCTGCTTGCGTTCCAGCGTCTTGCCTTCGACAGCCAAGGGACGTCGCTGTACATCGGTCAGCAAGATTTGCTTCTTGCCGAACGTCTCTTTGAGAATGGCATTGTTGGTGCGAAGGTACTCAATGACTTCTTGTTGCTGACGCTTGAACTCACTGGCAAGAATGATCAGCATCAACTGCCACGGTTGCAGAACGAACTTCATCGGCGTCTCAGAGGCGTGGACCAATCCAAGACGATCATTGGTGCGAAGAAGGCTGTGTCGGCGAGCTTACGACGAATTGGAGTGGGCGTTCGTTCTGGCGAAATCGACTGTGGAAACATTGGCGAGGCCCAAGTCGGTCTCCTGTTGGCTGAGATGCCTGCTATGCGAACACTTGAAGCCTTGCTTTTGACGTTTCTAGCACACGGGTGAGTCTTTTGACCCCACGGGGTACGTGTTTCAATCAGGCATCGTTGACATTCACGAGTTCGATGATGAAGTGAAGGTTCGAGTGAGCAGGAATGGAGCCTGGGGAACCTCGTTCGCCGTAGCCGAGCCTTGAAGGCACCCACAGTTCGATCATTCCGCCCTCACCAACGAGTTGCATGCCTTCCGTCCAGCCGTCGATGACATTGCGCAAGGGAAAGGTTGTCGGCTCACCTCGCTCGTATGAGCTGTCGAACACTTTTCCGGTGTTGAGCCAGCCGCGATAGTTGACGGTCACTGTGCTGGCGGCCGTCGGCTTTTTGCCTTCGGACTTTCGCAGAATCCGATACTTCAGTCCTGAATTGGTCGCCGAGAACTCCAACGCGGCATCCGCATCCATGGCACCCGTTCCGGCTTGAAGTTCCGGCTTGTCGACAAACGTGATTGGTCTCCATGGCGCTCTTGCGGCATCCGGCTTTGCGGCATCCGGGGTTGCCAACGCTGGAGATATGTCGGGGCTGAGGTTCGCAGTGGAGCGACACCCCGGGACCATGAATACGAACCATAGTAGACACCACGGCAACCAAATCTTCATTGCTGTTCCAACGCTCCAGTCTCGTATCCCGCATCAATCCAATACGCGCATCGGAAGCGAAATTTGCCTCCATTCTTCGCAGGGGAGCCTAGCGAATTCGGGGCTTTTTTGAAAGTCCTTCATTCGTCAAGCGTTGCTTTCATACCGAGACGCACCGAACCGGCGACGCTACCGTGTGGTCAGAAAACTGAGTCGCGTGGGGTCAAGAAATTGGAACGAGCGATTTGACTGACATTTGCGGGACCGCATTGCTAGATATACGATGAAATTCGATCGAGATTGATGCTCTCTTTTGTTTCCCAACAGAGAAGTTGTCTTTTCAAAAAGACAAATGTTCCATTGGATAACACGACCACGTTAACCACGTGCGAAAAATTTCGTGGGCGTCCAGTTCGCTAAACGGCCAGACCGATCCGGGCGGATTTGATTTAACCGCATGGTTGCAGCATGCTTCAGTGAAACATCCAAACCTCGAAAAGTTGCCGAGAGCGATCGTTTCGGGGAGGCAGCCATACCTCAGACGAGGATGCTTCGCAATGGCAACCCACGAAGTGTATCGCCGCGGCTTCGTCAGGCAATAACCAGCGAAGAACGCCGCTCAAAACTTATAGGCCTCCGCATGGGACTCGCTCGCGGCGTCAACTATCCGGCAAGATGAGTAAACTTGGGCACGTGCACGGCTGGTGTCGAACCGGTACTGGTCAATCGGTCCCGCCGCCGTGTCCCGCCCTACGGTTTCCCGTGCTTCAGACATTCTCAAAAACGTCTCTCCGCTTGAAGACTTCGTTCAAATCGGGGCTTCATCACGCCAATCAGCTTGCCTGCGGCGTGGCCAGATCCCCGTGGTGGTGAAGGTGCACATCACGCTGTGGGAAGGGGATCGAGATGCCTGTTCGATCGAATTCTTGTTTGACCGAGCGAGTGATATCCCAATAGACCTTCCAGAAGTCGCTGTTCTTGGCCCAGGGACGGCAGATGAAGTTGACGGAGGAATCGCCAAGCTCGTTCAGTTGGATCACGGGTGCCGGGTCTTCTAGCACCAGGGGATGATCGTTGACGATTCGCTCAAGGATCCCCTTTGCGATATCGACATCGTCGTCATAACCGATGCCGAAAACCATGTCGACGCGCCGGGTCTCGCTCGCCGACGCATTGGTGATCGTTCCGCCCCAGATGTCATTGTTGGGAACAATCATCATCTTGTTATCAAACGTACGAATGTGGGTGGAAACCAAGGAAACGGAATCGACGATTCCACTGACGCCACCGGCATCAATCACGTCACCCACATCGAAGGGCCGATAGAAGAGGATCAGCAAACCGCTGGCAAAGTTGCCGAGCGTGCCCTGCAGCGCCAAGCCGATGACAAAACCCGCCGCTCCAATCGCTGCCAACAACGGCGCGATGTTCACTTCGAGAGCGGAGAGGGCAACCACAAATCCGATCACCAATAACAACTTCTTGACGGATGCACCGGAGAAGTTGACCAACAGCTGAGACGACCCCTTGATCCGTGCCACCGCATGTCGAACCAGTCGTGAAATCAGGCTCGCACCAAAGTAGAAGGCGGCGAGAATGGCCAAGAACTTGATGATGTTCCACATCCATCGTCGGCCCCCTTGCTCGGAATTGAGCCAGCCCAGGAGCAACGCCCAAGTCGTCGAAGCATCGGAGGCTTTGAAATCGATGCCAGTACTAGAACTGATGTACTTTCGGTAACTTTCGACATCGCCACCTTTTGCTTCCAACGAATCAATCACAACGTTGTTACGATCGACAAGGTGCGTTCGCTCTTCCTGCAAATCAACCAAGGTATCGGCCGCCTGCGCGACCGCGTCCGGATCATTCGCCTCGGCGTCAGCTGAAGCAGCCGGCTCGGAAGCGGTCTCCCTCGAAGCGGTCTCTTCGGCAGATTCAGTCGACTGTTCACTTTCCTTCTGCTTAAGCAGATCGATTTGCATCTGGCTGATTTCCAACAGCTTGTTCTGCAGCAATCCCTGCCAGCCATCCGCCTCGACGACCAACTGATCTTTGGTCAGCGGCTTGAGCAGCAGCGCCAACTGGTCCACTGGAACCTCTGGGTCCGATGTCGTCTTCGGCTCGGGGGGCGGTTCGTCGTTCGCCTTCTCCTCGACTGGCGAATCCGCGTTTGCATCAGCTGTTGCATCCTGGGCCCAGCCAACATGGGTCGCAAGCGAGACGGACAAGCAGAGCGTGGCGAGCCGCCACAGGCGAGAGAGCATAAAGAGTAGACGAGGTGCCGAACGAACTGTGAACCATCTTGAACTTCCTCGCATGAGCATGTGATTGTCGCAATCGGAGTGTCATTGCAAACTATCGAAAAATGCTACCAACATCGCCGGAGGCTGCTAGTGCCCGTGGGAGTATCCGGCAACGTCAAACCGCGGTTCCCCGCCAAACCGCCAGAGCTTGGTCGCGTCGCGATCGACTAAAGAGATGACCCGCAAGGGGGCGCAGAATTCCACGGTGTGAAGGATTACGCCGCATGAAATTAGGGTTTAGCAAACTTCGTAGATGAACTCGCCGGAGTTTGGCGTATCACCTAACCAGAGTCGATCGGCAGCGGCGGGCGAGCCAGCCCCTACCAAAACGACGCATCTTGGTACCGACGTGAACTAGGGCCGTCATCGGCAGTCAAGTTCACTGACATGTACTCGCAAAAGCAATCTTCCGTCCGTTTCGCGATACAGCGGATCACAGCTCCCTCTCTGCATATGTCGTCAAGATCGCAATTCACTTGATCGGTGCCGATCCATCTGTCACGACATAGGCGCTGAGACACATGCTTCCGAACAGGGCTGTCCAATTAATGCTCTGTGATCTTGTGGCGCGTTGGACAATCTTTCATCCAGTTATTGGCTTGTACGACACGAGCGAGCGTCGCCGGCGTAGCATGAGCGACCAAGGAGCACTCGCCAATCCGAGTGGAAACTAGTGCAAGATCTACACTAGAAATTGGGGTTGGGTGATTCAGCTCGATTCGTGGAAACTCTGTGCATCACACACGGAGGTTTCCATGATCAAAAAGTATATCGTCCGACTTTCGGACGAGGAGCGTGCGACTTGTCAGTCGGTCATCAAAACACTCAAAGGCTCCTCGCAAAAGGTTCGTCGCGCCCAAATGCTGCTCAAGGCCGATGCCGATGGTCCTGCCTGGGGGGATGCCAAGATCGCCGAAGCGTTCAACGCTCGCGTGCAGACGGTTGAGAACTTACGAAAGCGTCTGGTGACCGATGGGTTCGAAGTTGCGCTTTGCGGAAAGCAACGTGCGAAACCACCCACGCCTCCCAAACTCGATGGCAAGGGCGAAGCCAAACTGATTTCGATGCGACTGGGCAAGCCTCCCCAGGGCTTTGGCAAGTGGACGCTACAATTGCTTGCCGACCAACTGGTGCAACTGGAGGTCGTCGAGTCGATCTGTCCTGAAACGGTCCGCAAGACGCTAAAAAAAATCGCATGACCAAACGCATGATTGACTACTGGGTGATCCCGCCGGAGAACGATGCCGAGTTTGTCGCGTGCATGGAAGAAGTGCTTGAAACGTACGAAAAACCCTACGATTCATCCCGTCCGGTCATTTGCATGGACGAACAGCCCGTGCAATTGCTTCAGGAGACTCGCGCGGCGATTGAAGCTACCAGAGACCACCCTAAGCGAGTCGACTACGAATATGAACGCAATGGGACGGCCAGCATCTTCATGTTCACCGAACCTCTTTCGGGATTCCGCCAAGCCACCGCGCGTTCCCAACGCACCAAAGCCGATTGGGCACGGGAAGTCGCTGGGCTGCTGGACAGTCGTTACGCCGATTGCCAGAGGGTGACGATCGTGTTGGACAACTTGAATGTTCACACCAAGGGTGCTTTCTACGAAGCTTTTGAACCAGCCACGGCGCGGGCTTACGTGAAGCGTATCGAGTTTGTCTTCACCCCCAAACACGGTAGTTGGCTGAACGTCGCCGAATGTGAACTCAGCGCGATGACGCGTCAGTGCCTTGCCGGTCGCCGAATCGGTAAACTCAGCGAACTTCAGGAGGAAATCGCGGCCTGGTCCGATTGCATCAATGCCAAGCAACGAGGCGTTGACTGGCAATTGCAGATCGATGAGGCAAGAACCAAACTAGCTCGGCTCTACCCCCAAATTAAGACTGGATGATGCACTAGGAAGGCAACCTCCGTCCAGCTCAACTTCGGTCAAATTCGCTACGAGTGAGCCGCGTGCATATTTTGCCTAGAAAGCGGGGTGCCATTGAGCACATGCGAACTGGATACAACGACTGCGTGTAGATACGTAAACTGCAGTACCATCGCAGATCTTGGACTGCAATGGAAGATTCCGACCCGTTGGGCATTTCTCAGATGAGGAGCATTCAACACCTCGGTTGGACCAGCCTCCAGCTCGAAGCGATTTTGGTTCGGCGCATCGGTGTGTTCAAGCCAGATACATCTATGCGAGTTAGCCGAAACGCTTCAACGCTTCGTCGATGCAACCGACAGCACGAAACTCACTTGATGTCCGTCAGTTTAACGTTCTGTTGCCTGTCCTTTGACGTCTTCAAGTCGTATTACCACTCTGCTTCCGAAATCCATACAAGCTACTACCGAACTTCGAGTCGATCCATTGTAGATCATGCAATTGGGGCGCGAACTTAATACGATCCCACTTCTTGTAAAACGGTGCACTATCAGGGACTTCGGAATTAGCGATCCCGCGTGAGCCAAGTGCTCCATCACGGCTTGACCATCCCACCCTTTGTGCAATTAGGCACGCTGTGACCTCGTTTGGCGAACACGATCGGCCAAAACGAGACAATACGCACGTGTTGATCATCAAGTGACTCGATAAGACGGATTGGTACGATAACTGCAGTAATGGAACTCACGAATATTGCAGTTGTGCGAGGCTTGATTTGGCGGGTCGAGCGAGGCGGCGCTAACGCTAAATTTACGACACCCTTCCATCAGGAGACTCGACATGAAACTAGTAACAGCGATTATCAATCCCGGAAAATTAGACGAAGTTCGCGATCAATTGAACGAAGCCGGAGTAGGGGGCATCACTATATCGGAGGTCGAAGGTTACGGACGCCAGAAAGGTCACACCGAGGTCTATCGTGGTGCGGAATACGAAGTCTTGTTTCATCCCAAACGCAAAATCGAAGTTGCTGTGGACGACGACTTGGTTGACAAAGTTGTTGAGTGCATTGCGGAAACCGCAGCAACTGGTCAAGTCGGCGACGGCAAGATCTTCGTGACACCACTTGAGTACGCGATGCGGATTCGCACGCGAGAATCTGGGACCGTCGCACTGTGAACTGACCAATTGCACGACCTATTGGTTGTTCGGACAAGGCTTATATTCGCCAGAAAGTTCAAGACCATTGAAATTCCGCCGCAATTGGCGATTTGGAAATCATCGGGGAACGTCTGGCCATATAGAAAGAGGCCGTCGATCGGATGCAGCTTGTCGAACGTACCGATCCGCTGTCATTTAATCCTGCTGACGCCTTGTCAGTTCAACTTGTGGCCAAACGAATCTCCTCTTTCGCCTTTTGCTGACGGTGTGAGATAGTGATCGGATCGTGTGAGTGGGTCGACATATTCCAGCCGCATCAAACGCTCAGGACCGAGTTCAACCGCGGGCCGTGCTTGTTGAAACGCAAGCAGTGATTCGTAGCGACTCGAGTCCAGGAAATGGCTGATGCCTTCAACCATTCGACGGACGGCATCTGGCCCTTCCCGGTAAATTTCTGACGTAACCATGGCTACGTCTGCACCTGCGATGATCGTCTTGATGGCATCCTCGGCAGTGCGAATTCCGCCGCTGGCCGCGATTGAAAGATCCAGTCCGCCTGCACGGGCGCGAACGATGCCCTCGAGAGTTCCGCTTAGGGAGTCAATCGGCGATAGCTGCCAGCCAATGGTCCAACTCATTCGATCCACGCTGACGTCCCACCGCGGCATATGCGTGAACAGAACCACGCCAGTCGCCCCGGCATCCTGAAGTTTGTGCGCCGACCGAGGCCATGTTTGTAAACCGTTGATTCAATTTGACTGCGACCGGAATCGAAACGCTGTCGCACAGCCGACGAACCATGTCGCGCAATTGATCCTCCACTTGATCGGCCGACTCGTCGGGAAGACCGATTGTCGGCGACCGGTTCAATTCCAGCGCGTCCGCCCCGCTGTCTTGGATCTGTTTGGCATAGTCGATCCAATTGCCTGAGGACGCACCAGTGATGCTGGCAATGATTGGCACTTGCTCTTTGGCTTTCAATTCCCGGATAGTCCCCAAATAATTCTCAACGCCACCGTTGTATTTATCTTGCTGCGGTTGGTATCCGCTCCGACTGATCGCACTTGCCGGATCTTCCGTCTGCATGGCCGCATACGCGATCTGTTCCTCCAAAATTGACGGTAAAACGATCGCTCCGGCACCAGCGGCGACGAGTTGGCGGACGGTTTCCGGCACGATCGTCAATGGACAGGAACCAACAATCACAGGTGACTGCAATTCGATCCCCAAGTAATTCGTTGTCAGTTCAGAAGTCATGATTTGTCCGATGGTGGATGGGATGTGATGCTTGGCGAACATGTTGGCAAACGCTGTTCCAACACGTCGTTCACCTTCATCTGACGGTCTTTCGTACTTGGGGTTGGACCCCTTTTTCGAGCGGACAGAACTCGCCTTGTTGGCCGCAGGTCATAGCGATGTTAATGCGCCGTTTGGGGTCAAGACTACCCGAAACCGTCCGTTGATTTAAGTTATCCAGTCTCATCGGCCGGTTCTTGGTGTCCCGGATGACGGTCCATAGACGTCAGACGCCTGTTCAAGGCGTCTTCTTGCTGATCATGGAGATCGCTTTCATGGGCTTTGCACCAACTAATGCAGTAACCGCAGGAATTTGAGTGTTGGGGAATGATTTTTCACCTTGAAGTGGACCCACGGCGCGGACCAAGCACGTCTCAGCAAGAAAACAGGGATCGCGCGGTCGTTACAGGAAATCGGATCGAACACCAGCTGCAACTCACCCATCCCGTCCGCTCGGGACTGGCGACGATCCCAATCGAAACACTCGGGCCGCTGTACTTAGAATTGGGAACGAACTGGAGATCGTGCTGTGGGGTTGTGCTACAGCGGTCGACCATGGTGGAACGATTGACATGCTGCACCTGCATTTCCCTGGCCGAGCTCAGAGAGGAGCCATCACCGGCTGGGCCTAGGTGGAGATAGAACCGGGTCTGTGTGGGGGGGCACGACAAGATCAAACAGCTGACGCTGGCGGTATCGCAGTGGCCGTAGAGCAACTCGGCTCGATGACCCCCTTCAGCGTGGTTGAACCATTGGCGTTCAGGAAGCGTTTTTTTTTAGCCGATGCGTGTCCCAGCTGGAAACGCTCCGATGTGAACTGTACAACGAGCTTCGAGGATTCGGACGATGCACCCGATTTCACTTGGAAAAGCGGCTCTTCAATCTGGCTACGGGCTCAAGCTGCGCCGCTGCCGCGATCCATCCGCTTTCAGCGTCGTATGCCGAGGATGACAGTGCCGTGAGGGGAGCACCGGATCGCTACGCGGATTCGCGGTTCGTCATACAATGGATGAATAAATAGATGGCGAGGCTGAGAAGTCTTCTGTATGCCAGGCTCCCACCTAACTCGACGAAACGATCAAACGGGCTAGCTGAGTGAATTGCAGGATTCTTATTGCTCTGTGCTTCTCTTTGTTGATCTCGGGAAGCATTTCGATTGGCATCAACACTGCCGAGGGTCGCCAAGTCGCCGAGGCACGGCAAGCGACCGAGGGCGGGTCCGCCGAGCAGGAACCCGATTCCAAAGCACCGGTTCCCGAGAGCAATGCTCTGTTTGTTTGGAGCATCGTTCTTGGGTGTGTTGCGGGAGGCCTGTCCATTGTCGGGCTGGTCATTTGGATTGTTTGTCGATCCGAAAAGCAGAGAACCGAAGACTTGGCGAAAGTCGCAGATGATCTCGGCATGCAATTCTCGCCCAAGCCAGATAGCACGCTACTTGCAAAGCTACAGGGCTTTTCACTCTTCAATCTCGGGCACGGTCGCAAGATGAAGAACTTGATGACTGCGGAAACGGATTTGGCAAAACTCACCATCTTTGACTACAACTTCACCACGGGTGGCGGTAACAGCTGCGCGTACCCACCGCCACACGCTGATCGCGATGGAATCTAATTCGTTGCAGATTCCCCAGTTTTCGATTCGCCCCGAGGGATTCTGGGACAAGATCGGCGCAAAGATCGGCTTTCAAGACATCGACTTTGACGAGCATCCAGCGTTTTCTGAATCGTTCGTCGTGCAAGGCACTGACGAGGCGGCGGTTCGACGATTCTTCGATGCCGAAATAGTTCGACATGCTCGAGCGGCGAAAAGAGCTCGCCATTGATGCAATTCCCGGACTGTTCATCTATCGGACCATGTCTCGCAAAAGGCCGGAGGAGATACGTGAACTGATGGAAGAGAGCTATGCTCTCTATCAAGCGTTTTACAAGCGGCAGGGTTGATTGCTGATTCGTGATTCGTCGGGTTGGGTCTGGCTTGTGTGATTGCTAAGAAGGGAACCGGTCAAAAATCGTACCAGGCCTCCAACGAGGCCAGTCTGCACCGACGCGAATCAGACGCTCCGCTACAAGTTCCCTGGAAGCGCATGCAAAATTGCCCGAATTGCACGTTGAAAAGATATCGTGCGCCGAAGAGATACAGCCAACTCCATGAAGTCGATGCAGCCGAAGTGCGTTGAAGAACATTGGTTTCTTTAACGATTAGCCGAGGATCTAGGCCCTGGAATCCTTGGCTTTTGGTATTGCGTACAAGACAACTCTACCGCAATCGGTACACATTTTGCCGCGAAGATGCCGGCCGTCGGGAACTGCTTGCTCCACGCCGACCGCGTCGCATCTTCGGCGGTGTATTGGAGTTGAATATGGTGGCTTGCTGCGCTGGTTTCGTCGGTAGCGCCGATCAACATTCCCGGTTGAGTTGCATCTACGATCTTGATGACTTCCGTGGTCCCACCGCATTGGGTGCACGCGTCTGATTCGTTGTGCATCGTCACAACTCCTGTTTTTGGAAATGGTGAAATGCCAAAAAGCAAATTGTAATTCAATTTTTGGCACAGGGTGCGAATGCCTGTGGGAATCTGCCTTCAGTCGGCAAGCCTTCGTTGACTCAGAGGTTGAACCAGCCGAACCAAACCAAGCGATCACTTGATCGTCATCGGCGGCCGGTGACGCCGAACAGTATGGGTTGGTGCGGTCCGTCGGTTCGTCCGCAGTGTACTTTACGCCGCGTCGCCACAGTAAGTTTCCGGTTGCTCGATCGAAACACATCAAACCGCGTTCTTTGGAATCACTCAGCGGCTGCGTCAGGAAAATTCTGTCACCTACACGATCGGTGTTAGATTGCCGGATTCGGGTAGTTCCGTTCGCCAACGAACGTTTTGATTCGGTTCCCACGTGGTGACGCTCGTGGTGGCCGGCGTTTCACCGGTACCGGCCGGTCCTCGCCATTCAGGCCAGTTGGTTTCCGCAGTAGCGTCGAAAGCGCAGAAAACAGCGATCAGCGCGGTTGGAAGTAGTTGTTTCATCGTTGCGGATTGCTTGAATTGGGATGCCTTAGCTTCGTCATGTATAGCGAACCACCCGCGTGAAGAAGTCACAGTGGCTCGGCGGTCTCCGCCGAACGACAATGGCCGCGAAACTGGACGGTCTAAGACCAACCGGGCGGTTAGGGACTCGCGTACCGGTACACCTTTAACGCCTTCAAATCGCGAACCACCAATCCTCCATCGAAAACGCCGAGGTAAGCCCAAGAATCGTCAGCGACCTTTCGCATGTTGACAATGGTCAACTCGTCGCGATTGGGTTCGACCGCCACCAACTCGCCTTCACAATTCAAAGCAAGAATGATTTCAGCGTTGCGGACCAAACTTTGGTATTTGCCCATCGGACGTCCCGTCCAAAGGATCTCGCCTGTCGCTGCGTCCAGTGCCGTTAATCTTTCATTACTGGAATGCATGAAGATCGTTTTACCATCGGCGACAGGAGATGACATGTAGGCTTGAGTCTTCTGCTTCCAGACTTCATTGCACGACCAACCATCATCATCGTGAGTGACTTCAAAGCACTGCGATTGCCCTCGCTGGGCCGCCGTGAACACTCGATTCCCAAAAACCGTTGGCGTCAGTATGTTCATGTTTCGGTACGCTTCGATGCGTTGTGACCACAGCAAAGAACCGTCTTGCAAATCGACACCGCACAATCGCGTTCGCGTTTGCACTACCAGTTGTCTTTCGCCTGCGACCGTTTCAATTAGGGGGCTGCTGAGCGCGTCATCATCTTCGCCTTCGTCGGCCAGTGTTTTCCAAATCGTGCTGCCATCGGCCAGCGACAACTTGACGGTCGCACCACCAGCCATCACGTAGACAGCTCCGTCGTCGATCAGAGGGGAGCAAACTCCACCGAACGGTGGACGGCGAGCATCGAAACGTTTTGCCAAGTCGGCTTGCCAACGAATTTTTCCCGTTGCAGGTTCCAGGCAAACGACTTCGTCACGCATGCCCAACACAACGAGCGAATTTTCGGCCAGAGCTGGCGTGGACTTGATCCAGGAACCGTTCGCCATCGCATACGGCGGCACGGTGATGGCTCCATCCCACTTGACGGTCCATGTGACGTTGCCTGTTTTCAAGTCATAGGCCGTCATCCGTTCGAAAGATTCGTCGACAGTTTCCGTCGTGTAGACGAGCTTGCCGTCGGTGACGGGTCCGCTGTAAGAAGGCTCGAGCGGTTCTTGCCACACCAATTCGAGCGACGAGAGTGACTTGGGCAATTCACCGGGCCACACACCATCGCGATTTGGCCCACGCCACTGATTCCAGGTTGCGTCTTCGGCGATTGAAATCGCAGCTGCAAAATCAATTGCAAAAATGAACGTGAGTACTGCAATGGCTGAAGCAGTAAGCGTCTTCATGGTACCGTCATGCATAAGGGATAAGCCGAGACCTGGCAGATTTCGGTTGTTATGTGGATTTGTTTTACGCTGATTCGTGTCTTGTCCGGCGACTGGCGAACCTGTGCTGAAGCCCGCGTTATTGATCGGTTGCAATACAATACAGATGGTTGACGGTGCGCAGGTAGATGCGACCGTCGGCAACCGCGGGCGTTCCCCAGGCTTGCTGCTCGAGTTCATTCACCGCAACCACGGTCAGTTCGTCGCCTGCTGCGAGCACGTGCGTGTTTCCGTTGGAATCCAATGCGTACAGATGTTTGCCGTCCGTCCATGGCGAGGCCCAAAACGAACGAGCTCCGCGAACTCGGCTTTCGTATTCCAGATTCCCGGTTTCGATATCGACGCAACGAACGATTCCGGCTCGACGTTCAAAGAAGTACAAGTTGCCGCCGCAGTGAGTTGGCGATGCCATTTGAATGCCGGAATTATCGATCCGCCATTGCACGAATTCGCTGCTCATGCCGTTATCGGGTGGAGTGATCTCGCCGCTTCCGCCGGGTTTGATTGCGTACAGACGCCCGCCCCCGTCATCTTCGCCGCCGCGGTTGCGGAACTCATTGCCAACGTAGAGGCGATCGCCGATCGCAACTGGCGACGCCGACGACCGTCCTTTGTTCATGTCAAGTTTCCAGAATAATTCTCCGGTAGCTGGATCGTACGAACGGTAGACCATGCCACCGACAACCAGTTCGTTCCGTAAAGAGTTCTTCCAGACGAACGGACTGCTGTACTGTGAAGACTCGTCCCGATTGACTCGCCATATCTCCTCGCCCGAAGTTGCCTGCAGGGCTGTGAGGAACGATTGCTCCTGGTTGTTGACCTGAATAAACAGACGATCGTTGAGTAACGCGGGCGAACTCGCGGTTCCCCACCCGGCTCGCATTTTGTAAACGCCCAGATCTTTTTGCCACAGTAGGTTGCCGTCCATGTCGAGACAATGGACGCCGTTCATGCCGAAGTATGCATAGATGCGTTCTCCGTCAGTAACTGGCGTTTCTGTCGCGTAGGTGTTGGTGCTGTGCCGCGGCATTGGCGGTTTGCCCTCCTTGACAGTCTTCACCCAAATTTGCTTGCCGCTATCCGCGTCAATGCATACGACCTGATATTCGTAGACAACATTCACCAAATCGTTGCGGTCGCGTCCATAACCCCCGTTGTTGGATTCCGGTCGCGTGAGTTCTTTGTTCGCAGGGACCGATGGAACGGCGGCGGTCATGTAAAGGCGACCTTCCCAAACGATCGGCTGTGACCATCCTTCGCCTTGGACAGGAATCTTCCAGTGAATGTTGGTCTGGTTTCCGTCCACGTCTGACCAAGTCACCGGCAGCGGCGATGGCGACACCGCACTCGAGTCCGCCCCGCGGAATTGGGGATAGTTTTCGGCACTACAAACTTGCGTAAGTAGCAAGGCCATGAACGACCCTAAGAACATGTGAATTCTCACGCTGAGACGCCTCGATTTGAGTGGTGAATATTATGAGTCAAACTGTACAAGCCGGCATCGGTAATTGATTAAGAACGTCGAAGAATCAGCTCACTTTTCGACCATTGACGCTAGCGGAAAAGCCTTTGGAAAGACACCGCAAGTCCGGCTAACTTTTCAGCCATGATCTCAAATCCGATCGGATCGAACCTCCCTGACATGCAAGTTCCCGTATCGCCGGTTTGGGTTGTCGACCACATCAGAGATACCGCTGACGATTGATGCAACGTCAAAAATGGGCACACCTTTCCCACCTCCACTTTGTTTTAGACGCTGGTCGTTCAACGACAAGCAGGCAACAGCTTTTGCCGGTACAACAAAATGATAGTCGCGTCGGCAAGGATCGGACGGGTCTCTTCCTCCTCCGTTTCGAAGCCGGAAAATCGGTTAGAATCGGGTCCTTGCCTTTGCCAAATGCTTCACTGGATCGAACGATGAAACGCACAACAACACGGATCAGACTGGTTGTTGCCCTGCTCTGGACTTTGCCAATCGCAGCACCGGCGTGTGCTGATGAAGTCGATCGCCGTCCCAATATCGTATTTATCTTTGCCGACGATCAATGCTTCGACACCATCAACGCCTTGGGAAACGACGAGATCGAAACACCGAACCTCGATCGATTGGCTCGGCGCGGCACAACGTTTACTCATGCTTACAACATGGGTTCGTGGAGTGGTGCAGTTTGTGTGGCCAGTCGGACCATGTTGAATTCAGGACGCTTTGTCTGGAATGCTCAGGCAATCCATCAAGAATCGGAGCAGGAACGAAAGGCTGGTCGCTGGTGGGGCGAGTACATGAAATCGGCCGGCTATCGGACTTACATGACGGGTAAGTGGCACTGCAAGGCAGACGCCGAAAAGTCGTTTGACGTGGTGCGAGATGTTCGACCCGGCATGCCTCATTCGGTCGCAACAGCCTACAACCGTCCCAAGAAGAACGACCCCTGGTCGCCTTCGGATCCTTCCATCGGTGGCTTCTGGCAGGGTGGCACTCATTGGAGCGAAGTCGTTGCCAATCACTCGGACGACTTTCTCAAAGAGGCGGGCGAGAGTGACCAACCGTTCTTCATGTATCTTGCCTTCAATGCGCCCCACGATCCACGACAGAGTCCGGCCGAGTATGTGGCCAAGTATCCGCTCGCTAAAGTTCAGATACCGGAAAACTATTTGCCGATCTATCCCCATGCTAAAGCCATTGGCTGTGGCAAGAGCTTGCGAGATGAACGTCTGGGCCCATTTCCGCGAACGCACGAAGCGGTGAAGCTTCACCGTCAGGAGTATTACGCAATCATCACGCACATGGACGCGATGATCGGTCGTATCTTGGCAGCACTCGATGCGACAGGCAAAGCGGACAATACATGGATCTTCTTCACGGCGGACCACGGACTGGCCGTTGGCCAGCACGGGCTATTCGGCAAACAGAATATGTACGACCACAGTGTGCGAGTGCCATTCATGGTCGTCGGTCCTGGGGTAACAGCGGGCGGCAAAATCGAGCAACCGATCTATTTGCAGGATGTGATGCCGACAGCGCTGGACCTGGCGGGCATCAAGAAACCAAAGCACGTTGAATTTCAAAGTTTGATTCCGGTTCTATCGGGCGGGCAGAGTCGATACACAGATATCTACGGTGCCTATTTGGGACTCCAACGAAGCATTCGGACCGATAAATACAAGTTGATCGCCTATCCGAAAGCCAAAACGCTGCGATTGTATGACATCGCCAACGACCCGCTTGAGAGGGAAGACATCATTGTCGATCCATCGATGAAGCCGGTTGTGAAGGATCTATTTAAGCGATTAGTTGACCTGCAGGTCCAGATGAATGATCGGTTGGATTTAAGTGATTTGCAGCCTTGAAGTCTTCGCGTCGGCCAACAGGCTGTAGGCCGCGCCGACCCAGGATCGTGTCGATCCCTCAAACAAGGGTCTTGGTCGCAGTCGCTCGTCGCCCCAACCTGCCTAAGATCACTAGGCATAACCTGTCTGTCTTTCTAAGGTGTACTGGACGCCGAGCTTAGGAATTTTATGCAGCCATTTGATCTACAGAACAACACTCGATTCATCTTTGGTGAAGGAGCGATCCACAGGTTGGGCGATCTGGCAGCCCAGTATCGCCCTCGGTGTGTGCTAGTCGTCAGCGACCGTGGCATCATGGAAGCCGGCCACGATGCAGAGGCGTTGCAATCGCTGGAAGATGCCGGTCTCAAAGTTGCCTCGTTCCACGACTTCGCCGAGAATCCGACTTCGGCGATGGTTGATGCCGGCGTCCGGCGGGCCGCTGAGGTTAAACCCGATTTACTGGTGGGGCTTGGCGGCGGTAGCAGTATGGATTGCTGCAAAGGGATCAACTTCGTCTATTCGTGCGGAGGAAAAATTCACGACTACCATGGCGTGGGGAAAGCGACCAGCGATCTGCTGCCAATGATCGCAATCCCAACGACCGCGGGAACGGGTAGCGAAGCTCAGTCGTTTGCATTGATCAGTGATGCCGAGACTCACACCAAGATGGCATGTGGTGACAAGCGAGCTGCTTGCCGAATTGCGATCTTGGATCCCGAATTGACGCTGACCCAACCCGCGCAGGTTACTGCGTTGACCGGAATCGATGCGATCTCGCACGCGATTGAAACGTATGTGACAAAACGTCGTAATCCAATTTCGACGACCTATAGCCGCAGTGCATTCGGAATGCTGGCGCGCGGGTTTTCCGAAGGTTCTGGAATCACCGCAAGATTTGAACGCCCGTTCGCAAATGCAGGTTGGTGCTTCGTTGTCGGGGATGGCGATTGAAACTTCGATGTTGGGCGCGGCGCATGCGACCGCAAACCCGTTGACAGCGCGATACGACATCACTCACGGTCAAGCGGTCGGTTTGATGCTGCCCGCGGTGATTCGGATGAATGGCAGGGTCCACGCCGATTGGTATGCCGAACTGATGCGTGAGATCGATCCAACGGTCGAAGCCGGCGAGGCACCGGAACGATTGGCGCAGCTCGTCACGGAGTGGGTTCAAATGGCAGGATTGGCGACCTCGCTGCGTGAACTATCGATTCCAGATTCTGGGATTGATGCTTTTGTCGATGATGCGTTGCAGCAATGGACCGGCACATTTAATCCCGTCCCGCTCGATTCTGACCTGACCAGAGAGCTTTATCGCTCCGTCGGCTAGCGACGGCCTGATCGGCGTTTGCTTGCCAGGGGCGTGTGGTTCACAATGGATGGACGCTCGGTATCGTTCTCAGGACAAGAGTATCTGCTTGCGCCATGTCATCGGATTTTAGCAACCCTATCGAAACGTCGTCTTCTGGGCATGGTGGCAGCGACCGTTGGAACCCAATGCAGCTAGGCCATTGGAAGCTAGTCCGGCATGATGAGTTGCTGCGAAGACCAATCGAACCGCCGGCGGAATCAACTGATCCGACGGCGATCGGGGATACCGATTCGCCCAAAGTCGAACTGAGTCGACGGCAGGAACTGGAGCACCATCTGAAGGAGAGTCCATCGGACTTGGACGCGTATCTGGAACTGGGAAGGATTTACCGTGCAGAAAACCGCCCTGTTGATGCGCGACGGATTTTGGAACAAGCGGTAGAAATCTTCCCCGACGATCAGGCTTTGTTGTGGGAATACGAAGAAGCAGTTCTGGCGCGATCATTGCAGCAGCTACGTGAAGTGACCGAACTGGCCGAACGATTGAAGACGCCGGATTCTCAGCGCGAGTTGAAACGCAGCCAAGACGATTGGGCGCACCGACGCATGGAAATTTGCCGTGCTCGATTGAATCGCGATCCATCACTGAATCATTTGCGAGTCGTTTTGGCCGAAGCATTGCACGATGCTGGAATGCATCAGGAAGCAGTCGATGAATTGGAGCCCGTGCTAAAGAGCGATGATCTTTCGCCAACCGCGTACTTGATCCAAGGTCAATGCCTATTAAGCATGGACAAGGAAGTTGAAGCGATGGCTTCGCTTCGTGCGGCGGCCATGCGTCGTGGTGTTGTCGCGCCGGTGCGGCTGCGGATCGCGGCGTTACGATTGCTCTGCGATACTGCAAAACAGTTGGGCCTGACACTGACATTGCAACAATATCAGCAGCACCTACAGATGGCTGAACATGAGTTCGCCAAACACAGATCAGTAGCTGGATAGTTTTCCACATTCGAGTAAATCTTTATGAGTCAAGCAGTTGTCGATCCCGAACAGCTTCGCCAGTTTGCGGCGCATTTGCATCGCTTTTCGGAAGAGATGAAGCAGCGATCCACGGCGTTGGCCGCGCAAATGAACCAGTTGGAGCAGTCTTGGCGCGACGAACAACAGCACAAATTTGCCGAGGAATTCACGACTCAGATGATGCAAATGAAGCGGCTGATCCAGGCGACCGAAAAGCATGTCCCGTATTTGTTGCGCAAGGCAGAACAGATCGATGCGTATCTGGGACGATAATGCTTGGTCGGGAGCCGATTTTGGTGATGAACTCATCGTGATTTATGCCTACTAGTAATGTTCGCAATATCGATTCTCTGGAAGTCTTTCACGGCCAACTCGTCAGGCTCTCGGGCGATTGGCTCAAAGTGTTGGATGAACTAAGGGTGCTGCTTCATCGCGCGGAAGAACATTTCGCGCACGACAGACCCGCGTACTGGCGAAGACAATTGCAATTGGCCGAGCGTGAGCTAACAGAAGCGAAAGACAATCTGTCTAGCAAGCGGTCGGCTGCCAGAGCGCGGGACCGGCCCGCCGCAACGGAGGCCGCCAAGCGTGTTCAAATCGCTCAGCAGCGGGCCAGAGACTGTGAGTCCAAGGTGCGATTGGCAAAGTCGCTGTCGATCGAGATCGGACAGGCCTGCGATGCACTTTTGGGCCCTCTGGCGGAGGTGACCGAACACTGCGAAGTTGTATTGCCTAACGCTGCTCGCCAGCTTCGTACTTTGATAGAACAATTGCGGATCTACGCGGAGCAATCCCGGAATCAGTCACAGCAATGAACCGAATCGATCGATGAATACTGCTCAGTCCGATATTTTTGACACGTTGAACGAAACCAAATCCGATCCAGCTGCGATGCTGGATCGGATCATCCAGCATCTCCGAGAATCCCGTCGGCCGATGGAGCTGTTTGAAGCATTGAAAATGCGAACGCGGCATCAGCTAGGACTGTCCTTGCTGCCGCCCGCCGAGCAGCCGACTTGTCCGGAAGACGTCGAGCGCCAGTTGGAAGCTGGCTTGCTAGCTGCCTGTCGCGAGACCGGAACGATGTTGATTGCCGATGGAAGAGTTGGTGAGGGTTGGATGTATTTGCGACCCACTGGTGATCTTCAACTTGGCAAGCAGTTGATCGCCGAAGTTCCGATCACGGATGACAACTATGACGAGATGATTCAGGTGTTGCTGCACGAAGGTGTCGACGTGGGTCGAGGCTACCAAGCCGTTCTGGACCATCAAGGAACCTGTAATAGCATCACGATGTTTGAACAGTCGTTGTCTGGTCGGAGTAAATCGGACCAACGGCTGGCCGCCGCCTGCCTGTTGGATCATCTTTACAAAGAATTGTCGGAATCGGTGCGGGGCGACATCATGCGCCGTGAGGCACCAGCTGGGGATGACGAGTCATTGGTTGATATGATCGAGACTCGAGCATGGTTGTTGGGCGAGGGTGGGTACCACGTCGATACGACTCATTTACAATCGACCGTACGCATCGCAAGTGTCTTGGAGCATCCGGAGCAATGGCAAAAGGCTTGGGAGCTGACACAATATGGAAAGCGGTTGCACCATCAACTGCAGTACCCAGGAGACGAACCGTTCGTCGATTTTTATCCAGCCTATGCAACGTTCTATTCGATCCTGCTTGGCAATGACGTCGAAGCTGGGCTAAAGCAGTTCCAGCGGAAAGCAACGTCGGTGGATGCGACGCAGCAGGGAACGGGGCCGATCGAAACCTACGTTGATTTGTTGGATCGTGTTGGTCGGCATGGCGATGCAGTAAACGCCGCGATCGAATTGATGCCCGATGAAGTTCCAGCCCAACGAGTGGTGCCTTTATTGATCGAAATTGCTGGTCGCGATAAAGGGGGTGGCCGCACGGAGACTCTAGCGGCGATCGCAGCCTATTGCCGACGTCGCGGCGACATCTTGGGTTGTGCGGCGGCGCTGCACGCAGCGGAAGCAGGGATTCGCTAACCGTCCGGTAACGTAATCGCCTGCAGGCTACAGATACATGCCGACAAAGCCATCGGACGAATCGCTTTGTTCCTGGACCGCTTTGATTCGTTCCTCGGTTTTTTTCAAATCACCGGCTTCGATGTATCGATCGAATTCAACTAGAACAGCGTGCTGAACGCTTTCTGCCAGGAAACCAACAATCGGCTCGCTCAGCCATTCACAGGTTTCAGCATCAAGTTTAACGTTGATGTCAACAGCCTTTGTCTGACGGTCGTCCTGGTCGGTCATGACTGTTCCTTCGAAGGCGAAGAGCACGTGTCCATTACCTGAGTCGTTGGTCAAGTGGTATCCGCACTTGCCGGAATGCACGTAGTACGTATTGAACGATCCATGTTTCGACATCGCCGCTTTGACGCGGAGGACGAATTGCTCATAGACCGGTGACGCATCGACGGGGACGTCCAACCTGGTCACGCTTCGCAGTGGCAGACATTCGAATTCGATTTCGACCCATTCACCTTTCATTTCGATCCTTGCAAGTGTTGATAGGAATGGAGGATTGTGATCCTCTTTCCGGTCAGTCTACTGGACTCGATCGCAACTGGCGATAGTTCAAGCATGGATCCGCTGGCAAAGCAGCCGAGCACAACACTAACGGATTGCGGCGACGCCCTGTGGGTTTGCGCCGACGACGCCCTGTTGGGTTCGAAGTTGGCGTTCCAGCATAATGTTCTGCTGATGTAGCCGCTTCATTTCCGCTCGCATTTCTTTCGCGCGGATACGAAGCAGTTCGGCGTGTTTTTCGATCGCCTGTTTTTCTGTGCGAAAGTGAACGAAGTCTTGTTCAAGTTTTAACTTGATCCCCTGTTTGTCGACCAGCATCGCTTGGGTCTTGTCAGCGGCGGTTTGCAAAACTTCTTTTTCGAACTGCATCGTCTCAATTCGCTTGTTCAGTCGTGTCAAACGCATCCGAATGTGACGCAGCACATAGCGGTAGTCGTTGAGTGGTCTGAGAAAATACTGATCCAGCATGTGCGCGATCCCTTCGTCGATCAGCCGATTAGCTTCTTCTTCCTTGACAACGATCTGGTCTCCCTTGTTGAACTGTACTTCAGCGCCTTTTTGCAAACGTCCGTCAACGGCTCGGCCTGCTCCGTCAAAAAATCCGCCGTCCAGGGCACTCCGTTCGTCCTCTGCATCAACGTCGAACTTTTCGCTTTTGTCGAACTCGACTTTCGTCCAGCGGCTTAGTGGCGGATCGCTGGGGACACTTCGTCCGCCGTCACGAAGGTAGTCTTGCAACGTTTCGGGCCGTACCCGTTCCCCAAGTAGTTGATTGACCAGCGCGTCATCAACGCGACCCAGAAAATTTTCATCGCTCGGTAGACTGCCCTCCGCAATGAATACTTTATGCCCATCCAACGGTAGCAGTTCATAGAGTGACCAGCTGGTTGCTAGTCGGTTTTGGATCGCCTGCTGCTGCTGCTCTTCCAACGGCGCGGTTGGCTCAATCGTGACCGAATCGGGAGTGCTTGCCGTGACGACGAATTCGCCGAGAAAGAAATTTGGCAACAATACTTGTTGTTCGTTGGGCTCCTCGGCAAAGCCATAGACGACAAGCCCGATAGGAACAAGTGGAATGGTTGTGTCCGCAGCAGGGGCGGGTGCCGGTTCACCAGGTATGCCGGCGGGCTGCGCTGCCGCGGTTAACGTGATGCTCTGGTCCGTAACGTTTTGCAGTTGAACGTTTCGCCACCGCCGTCCAGCTTCCATTCCCATCAGCGACAACATGCGTCCGAGGCGGATGATCCCCAGCCCGGCTTCGGCATCTTCCGGGTCACCATACTTCAACCGGTCCCGTTCTGCTTTGACCTGGGTCGCCCGCGTCTCCAGCTTTTCTTTCAATTCGTGCCATGCCGACCGGCTCTTTAGCACGCCAGCGGTTGGGAATAGAAACGCAACCGACAGCAACATCGTGAAAATAACGGCCACGATGTTGTACCAACGCCAACCATGCGCAGCCTTCCAGACAACGACAAAAAAGCCGATGACCAGGACGACCAATAGACCGAGAACGACGAACTGCATGGTCGATTAAAACCGCCGAGAGGCAGGTACACGCGGAAAAGGGGCACAAAACGCCTGTATGAATAGTAAGTTGGGCAACTTGTAGCGTCAAGGATTTACGGGGTTTCCTAACTAAAGTCCGCGCAATTCTGGCTGATACGGAACCTTGGCCGGTAAATCCCCGCAACCGTCAAGGTCGCCGCGATTGATACCACCGTCAACGCAATCGATATCAGCGGTGCAATTGGTACCCAATTGGATCATTCCACGGCTGTCAACTTCCGAATGGGATACCGGAGGCACCGTCTGTATCGATTGTTCGCTCTATCCAGGTTTCCAGGTTTTTCACGGTTTTTAGCCAATGACAGTCTATCGTTCAGCGACGTTGAATTGGGCCCTTGGGTTGTTCTGGCTGACGGTCTGTCTGTTGCCCTCTGGCGGCTGCCATCGACAATTCTATCGTAAGCAGGCCGACGACGAAGCTCATGCCTTGATCGCGCAGAAAGCAAGTCACGTCGCCAGGCCCCCAAACATTCCGATCCAGATCGACGTTGATCGCCGTAGTCGGATGTACAACCCGTTCGATCCAGACTTTCAGCCGATGCCGCTGGATGATCCTGCGTCGTATCAGTACATGCAGTGCGTTGACGGGCGGCGTGGTTATCCAATGTGGGAAGGTGCGGGGATCACAAACACAGCCGAGAGTCCCGATTGGTGGCAGTTCCTGCCGTTGAACGAAGACGGAATCCTGGTGCTCGATGCTGATACAGCGGTTCGCATCGCTCTCATCAATTCCCCAGAATATCAACGGCAAGTCGAGAACCTGTATCTCTCCGCGTTGGCCGTTAGCGCTCAAAGATTTCAGTTCGACACGCAATTCTTCGGCGGTGCCGGCATGTCCTTCGTACGCGACGGTGACCTGCGCAATGGAGGTCCGAGCGGAAGTACGCGACTGGGCTTCGAAACCAATAGCCTGACCTTGCAACGAAGTTTCGCCGCCGGCGGACAATTGATCGCCGGCATTGCCAATAGCCTGATTTGGGAATTGAGCGGTCCAAACAGCCAGAGCGCCAATACCATCGTGGACTTCACCTTTCTGCAACCATTGCTGCGATCAGCAGGTCGCGATGTTGTGATGGAAAATTTGACTGCTTCCGAGCGCACTTTGTTGGCAAACGTTCGCTCATTCGAGCGATTCCGCCGCAGTTTTTACTTGAATGTCACTGTTGGTCGTGGGCTCGAGAATCGGGTCCAATTGGGCGCAGGCATTCTGGCCACGGGCAGTGCCGGATTCAACGCCGGTGGCTTCCTAGGGCTATTGCAAAGCGAATTGCAGATTCGAAACTCCGAGGAAAACATTGCTCGCCTAACGGAAAACCTGTTGCTGCTGGAAGACTCTCTGATCGAGAGTCTAACAACGACGCCGGAGAACGCCGCCAGTGCAATCGTTCAACAAAGACTTCAAGTCGCGCAAGCTCGTTCCAGGTTGCTAAACACGCAGAGCAGATTGGTCAACCAACAAGCTAATTTTCAACGATCGGTCGATCAATTCATGACCACTTTGGGGTTGCCACCCTACATTTGTGTCAAGCTGGATGATCCGATTCTAGACCAGTTCGAACTCATTGATCGTCAACTATTGAACCGCAACGAGGAACTGACCGACTTGCGGGCACGGGTCGGAGCGATCAACGTTTCGATCCTGGAGGGGGGGGAATACAGAGTTGATCCCGACACTGGTATTCCGTCATCGTCCATTGAATGGTCCGAGGAATTGGCTCAAAAAATCCGCGACTTGCGAATAGAAATCGATCCGCTGATCAGCTTTACCGAGGATCTGATCAAAACTGACCTGCCAAAGATTGACCAAGACATTGAACGACTAAGTGAATCGGTCGCCAATCGCCAATCGCAAAGTCAGAGCCTTTCGAAGGTCTACCGAGAAGAGCAGCAGAGTGTTTGTGGATTGCTGAATTTGTCACAAATTGATGAGTCGATTTTCGAGGTTGATAGCCTTACCGGGTTGAGCGAAGAGTTGGCAGAATCACACGCTTTGTTGGAACAGCGTCTGAAGGCTTATCAGCAACGAATTGAGACGTTAGACGAAACGTTTGCGAAGTTTTTGGATCAAGGAGACGCTTCGGACGATCCGCAGGAATTGGCCGCACGGCTTGGCAAGCAAGTCATCGAGGCGTCTCAGGACTTGATCGCAGAACTTGGTGACGATGTTTTGACACTGCAACTGATTCAAGCACGCGCCCGAACTGAGAGCGTCGTATTGCCGAACGTCGATATTGACCCTTCGACCGCCATCGAAATCGCCCGAAAAAATCGTCGTGACTGGGCCAACGCTCGCGCTGCGTTGGTGGATTCCTGGCGCTTGATCGAAGTGGTTGCTGACGACCTGGAAAGCGACTTAGACCTAGTCTTGAGCGGCGACGTTCGAAACGTTGGGAACAACCCACTGGATCTGCGCAGCAGCACTGGGCAGATTCGTGCTGGATTGCAATGGGACGCTCCCCTAACGCGACTACTGGAAAGGAACGCCTACCGTGCGAGTCTGATCGAGTATGAGCGAACCAAACGCCAATACTATCAATTCGAAGATGGTGTCTGGCAATCGATACGTGCCGAGATTCGACAACTGCACGCGAACCGCTTGACTTTCGAACTCGGTCGTCAGGCTGTTAGCATTGCGGCGTCACAAATCGAACTGACCACAGACCGGCGTGCGCTGGACGACGCCCGAAATCGGGCCTCAGGTCCGACGGCTGCTCGTGACACGATTGATGCGTTGGACGCATTGTTGGGTGCGCAGAATCAGTTGCTGAACATCTTTGTCAGCTACGAAGTGGTCCGTCGCGCACTGGACTTTGATCTCGGAACGATGGAACTGACCCCAGAAGGACTATGGGTTGATCCGGGCGAGATTTCTACGGATGCCCTGTTGGGTCTGCCGGGCACAACGGATGGTGGAATGATTGGCGGTCGTTGCAATGATTGTTGTTTGCCGAACATGCCTCTGCCAGTAGAACCTGATTTCGGTCAGCAAATGCCAGCATCGAGTTTGATCCGCATCGACGAATCAATGGGACTCCTGGAATCAGACCAGCTGTCAAATCACAGTTCCGTTCATGTTGCCCAACTGCCGGACGAGTGGACGAGCGATCAACAAGAGGACGATTTGTCAGCCGCACCGGTAGTGGTCCGGCCGAAGGTCAACATTCTTCCCAATGGCGAAGTTGAAGTCTTGACTCCCTAAACCGAAATCGCGTTATCCGGCAGCATTGCGATCCACGGTGTCGGTCGCTTGTGCAGTTGTCAGCGCCATTCGTTACAAACACGTTACGCACGGTTGGTAAAATCGAGCGTATCATCCTGATGTTGTTTCTGCGGCCAACGGGCCGCATCAACTTTTCTCGGGATGAGGAGTTTGGGGATGTGTGTGCGAAACAAGATCATGACGCTCTTCTGTGTCAGTGCTTTTGCCTTTCCGTGCGGCACGAGTTGGTCCTGCGGCGGCTATGACGTGCGTCAACAGACAGCACCTTCATTGACCGACCACATTCGTCGGTTGTCGAAACTTGCCGGCGCTAAATCGATCGATCCTGTGGATCTAAAACGAGTCATCGACGATCTCCGCTTGCATCGTCAAGATGCGGTCGATCAGCTAGTCGTCGAACGAAACGAAACGATCACCGACGAGGATCAGGAAAGTCAGCGCCAATTGAGAGTTTTTGATCATGCCATCGATCTGGTTGCTGGTCAGAAGTCGGCCGTTGAATCAAGACTGTTTTGGCATACGTCGTTGACGTCCGCTCGCCGCGATTCCGTTGCGACCGGAAAGCCGATATTGAGTTTGCGATTGCTGGGACGTCTGGATCAAGATCTTAGTTGCGCAAATAGCCGTTTCTTTCGCCGGGTCCTCTATCCTGATTCCGAGATCAGCCATTTGCTTCGTGAACGATTCGTCTTGCACTGGGAGTCGGTTCGCGATGTGCCTATCGTTACGATTGAATTCGGACCGGATAGAAAGCTGCGGCAACCAATGGTCGGCAACAGCGTGCATTTGGTCCTCGATTCCCGAGGGCGTCCATTCGACGCGATGCCGGGTTTAGTCTCTCCTAACGTCTTTCGTAACTGGCTCTCCAAAGTTGATGCGTTGTGGCAACGATCTGCATCCAAAGATCAGCAACAAATTTGGTCTGACGTCGTTCTGTACCACCGCAATCGCGCGACGCTGCGCCGGCAAACCAGTTCGATGGCAATCGGCCCCGATCAGGCGGTTGAGGACCTGAATCCTCTGGACCCCCGCTGGCGCGAGTTGTCTTTGCAACACTATCAGGCATTGAGTCGCGCCGGTCGCCAACGATTGGAAAGGCACCAAGGAGTGATCGCAGAACGAGCGATGATTACCGCGCCAAGTAAAGCTATGATCGAGTCTCCCCTGATGCGGATGGTGCGGGATTTCGAGCAAAATATCAACCGCGATACGGTATTCAATCTGTTCGCGCTGCAAACGAAAATTGACGACTGGTTTGCCGCCATGTCACAGTCGCCCGATGATCAAGCGTTGACTCGCCAAATCTATGCCGACGCTTTTCTGATGCCGCTAAGTGATCCCTGGCTCGGTTTGTCTCCCGAGTCAACATTTACAGCCCTGGAATCGCGCGGCAGGATCGGGTCATCCGCCTACAATGAACTTCCATGACCGCACCTGGAATTTTGACGATTGAAGACGATGCTGCAATTCGACGTGGCATTGTCGATTCACTCAAGGCTTCCGGCTACGTTGTTTGGCAATCGGGGCGCGCTGACGAAGGGGCATTGCTTGCCCTCCAGAAGCCATGCGACCTGGTTTTGTTGGACTTGGTCCTTCCCGGAGGCAGTGGACTGGATGTTCTTGCTGAGGTTCGCCAAGAAAAGCCGACCTTGCCGGTGATCATTTTGACGGCTCGCGGCGAAGAGCGAGATCGAGTGCGGGGATTGCGCCAGGCGCGGATGACTATGTGGTCAAGCCGTTCAGTGTCGACGAACTCTTAGCACGTGTCGAAGCGGTCTTGCGACGTTCACCGGCACGCGGTTCGACACGGGAATCGATTGAGTTTCCGTTTGGAAAGATGGATTGGTCACGCTGTCAATTGCAAGGCGCCGACGGTAGCGTTCACGATCTTTCCCAGCGTGAGACAAGTCTGTTGGACTATCTGGCCCGTCACGCCGGGCGTCCCATTGATCGCGATGAATTGCTTCGTGGCGTCTGGCAGATCGACACGACCGGGGTTTCCACGCGAACGGTCGATATGCATGTCGCCCGTTTACGCGACAAGCTTGGCAGTCTGTGTGAGGGAATAGAAGTGATCAAGACAATTCGCGGAAAAGGTTACATGATCGATCAGGCCATGGTGCGAAAGCCATGAAGTGGCCAGCTGGATTCGAACGTCGCCTAAACAGGATTTCCGGTCTGTGGATCGTCTTTGGATTGATCTTGTCGATCGTCGCCATTGGCCTGGGCCTATTGTCCAGGCATGCGCTGCAGTTGCAGGAACAACAAACGACAGCCCAACAGCGGGAACAACTGCAACAGAATGTTCGGGTGGCCTTGTGGCGAATCGATTCTCGTCTGGCGCCCTACATTGCGACGATTCACCAGCAACGGTTGTTCAATTCCGGGGATCCGAGTAAGGATCAATTCATTCAGCAGCGATTCCAGATCACCCGAGAGAGCGGCACCAAATCAGCGCGAATGGTGTATTTGCCCGTGCCACTGCCAAGCAGCGATGGTGCAGTCGATTCCATCGAGCGAAGGTCGCAAGTGGACGCGCTGCTATCGGCCGTCAGTGAACTGGTGCCGGACCGAATCGAAACGATTCCCATTAGGCGAACCGCGAATGGAAAAAGAGTCAGTCAATCAAAGACGCAGCAGTACACAGCGAGTGCCCAACGGCAACAGGCGCTCAGCGCCAAAAGGGCTTCAGAATCGGGCCGCCGTTGTACAACAGCAAGTTGTCATGAACAACAGCCTCGGTCAAGTCACCGCTGCCGCTGCGTTGGATCCGCAAATGTTGTCCGTTTGGATCGACGATCAACTTGCCGTGGTAAGATCGAGACCCGATGAGCAAGGTGGATTGGAGGGCGTTTGGATCGACTGGGAGTCATTGCATCGATCTTTACTGGGAGACATCGATGATCTGTTGCCCGCGGCCGTCATTCGTCCAGCGGAACAAGGTGAGGATCTTGATCCGGAATATGCGCTTGCGGCCCTGCCGGCGACAATCGTTCCTGGAACCGCATGGCAACCCGATCGCTCCTGGTCGCCAACCCACACGGCGCTGATGCTGTCGTGGGCCGCGTTGCTGGTTTCCGCCGCTATCGCCGCAATTGCTCTGAATCGTCTCGTCGCACTCAGTGAACGCCGCGCAGCCTTTGTTTCGGCGGTCACCCATGAGTTGCGCACTCCATTGACTACCTTTCGCTTGTATAGCGATCTGCTGGCCCGCGAGATGGTTGCGGATCCAGAGGATCGCAAGTCCTACTTGGAAACCTTGCGTCGCGAGGCCGATCGATTGACTCATTTGGTCGAAAACGTATTGCGATATTCTCGGTTGGAACGCACATCGAAGCCGACGGAACGAGAGACCGTCATCGTGTCGGATTGGATCGAGCGAATCAGGCCACGTTTGGCTTCGCGACTTGGCGAGGCCAATTTGGTCTTGGAGGTGCAGCAGGCGGGCGATGGCCAGTGGACGACCGACCCGCCGGCGATGGAGCAAGTGTTATTCAATCTGGCCGACAACGCGGCCAAATATGCTGTCGGAGCAGACGACCATCGAGTTCACTTGCGTGTCGATGTGGGTGCATCGGAAGTTGAACTCGTGGTCTCGGACCACGGCGATGGGGTTCCCCTGACACTGCGAGATTCGATGTTTCAGCCATTTTCGAAGTCTGCCCAGCGGGCAGCCGAAACGGCCGCAGGCGTCGGTCTGGGGCTGGCTCTGGTGAAGCGAACTGTGATTGCGCTGGGAGGCCAGATCAACTATCAACAATCGCTCAGCGGGGGCGCTGAATTTCGCGTTCAGGTTCCGCGACGCTGATGCGATCTTGGGGATTTGTGCCGTCTGGATTGACTTTGTCGACTGCTCTGTTCGAACGGATTTTTCGGGTCGTACTCACGTAGTTGTGAAGATTGCCAGAACAGTCAACTCGCGTCTGATGGGATAATTGCTGTTGTGACGAATTCTTAATCAACGGCCGGGCCGCAGATTCGCGTTGGTAAAGCTGCGCTGCCTGGTAAATCCGACAGGAAGTCGGATTTAAAGAAACCATGGATGGTATTCATCATGACATCGACTACCCGGGGGCGGGCTGCGCCTTGCTGGTCGCGTTGGGGATTGCGGCCGCAACTTCCTCCTTTGGAATGATCGATACTGCTTCCGCAGCTGAAACGGCAGTTTCGAACTCTTTCGAACTGCTGGATTCCGATCTGGAATCGACCACTCAAACGATCGCATTTCAGTCGGATGAAGAGGCGAAAGAAGGCGAAGAATCAGACGGCGTGGAAGAATCGATTGAGGATCGATTTGCGGCACTCGACGAACAGTTCGAAAGCCTGGAAGAATCGATTGACGAGGTGGCTGAAATCGCAGGCAACCCTCAGATCGTCAAAAGCGGCTCGAGCAAATCGACCATGGTCGTTAGCGGTCGTGTCCACGTTGATGGTTGGGGATTCGATATTCCCGAGGCCGACAGGGCCGCCATCACCGCGATGAACGATGGCCTTGAACCACAAAATCGCCTTGGCTTTCGGCGTGTTCGCTTCGGCGTCAAGGGCAAAGTCAAGGACAACATGGAGTACAAGATTGAGATGGAATTTGCCGGTGGCAACGATGCGGAGTTCCGCGATGTGTATCTTGGTTGGACGGACTTGCCGTTCTTGCGAACACTGCTGTTGGGCAATCAGAAACGTCCCTATGGTTTGGATCACCTAAACAGTTCAAGATACAACGTATTCTTGGAGCGTCCGTTTGTGATCGAGGCCAACAACCAAGACGCCCGTCGTCTTGGTTTGGCGTCGTATGGCTACTCGGAAGACGAGGCTTGGAATTGGCGTTATGGTGTCTACAACCAGCGCAACATTCAGGGACTTGGCAATTACGTCAACGACCATCTGCAGCTTGAAATCACTGGTCGTCTTGCCAACACGATTTGGTATGACGAGATCAGCGGCGGCCGCGGCTACGCTCACTGGGCGATCTCAGGCAGCCACGGCGATTCCGATCCTGATCCTGACAATAACGAGGCACGCTACCGAACTCGGCCGGAAGCGCGATCGACCAATCGGTGGATCAATACAGGCAGAATCGCTAACGCAGACTTTCAGAATCTTGTCGGAGTCGAAGGTGTGGTCAACGTTGGTGCGGTCCAGGTTGTTGGTGAATTCCAAAGCGTGTGGGTCGACCGGGATGCCGGCCTGCCAACGACCAACTTCAATGGTGGCTACGTCTACGTCGCCTATTTCCTGACCGGCGAACATATGCCCTGGGATCGAAAGTCGGGCACGTTGGCTCGCCCCAAGCCATTCCAGAACTTCTGGCTTGTCAACCGTTGCGACGGGTGCCGAGACGGTGGTTGGGGTGCATGGCAAGTTGCGGCCCGCTACTCCAACGCGAACTACAACAGCGAAGGCATTTTTGGTGGCCACGGTGAATCGTTCACCTTCGGGCTGAACTGGTACTGGAACCCGAACGCACGGATGCAGTTCAACTACATTGCCGGCAACATCACCGATCGCAACGTCGCTGACGCCGGGGATCCGATCGATCTGGAGTCGGGTGACTACAACATCTTCGGCACCCGTTTCATGATCGACTTTTAGTCTCCTGTACGAGCGACTTCGACTTTGAACGCGGGCTGTTGTTCAAAAATTTTTTTCAACCAATACGCTGATTTCGGTCAAACATATAGATCGACAGAGGAACGATCCCATGTCAAAGGAATTACTCTTGTCTACCATCGGTGCCGCAATGTTGTTGGCTGTGGTCACGCAGATGGTCGGCACACCACAAGTCACGGCTGGTAAGTTTTTGGATCAAACCGGCTGCAGCCAATGCTGTCCCGAGTGCAATCACTGCTGCAAGCTGGATGCTGACATGGGGGACGTAGAAAAGAAGTGTTTCGAAGTTGAAACCGAAGTGATCTGCATTCCGAGAGTCGTCTTTCCATGGCAGCTGGGGAAAAACTGTTTCTCGTTTTGCGGCAAGAAGCATAGGCGTAGCTCTTGCGAATCTTGCGGTGGCTATGGTTGCAGCGCCTGTATCCACAACGGGGCCAAGACTCGCAAGATCAAGATCCTGAAGTCCAGGAAGTATAAGTGCCCGAAGTGTGAGTACACATGGTCGCCGGAACCGAAAGACTTGCAGCCCCTGCTGCGGTAAGGGTGGTGGTTGTGAAGGCGGCTGCTGCGACAGTGGTTGTGACGCAGGCTACTCAGCGTCCCCGAACGCTGCTCAGACTTGGGACGCATCAGCGTCCTATACTGAAAGCAATTCGGAAGGGCTGGCGCCGGTCGAGATCCAAAACCATTAGCATTGCTGAATCCAATCGAAATCTGTGGCGCCGATGGATCAGACCAGCAGCGCAATCAAAGCCCGACAGAATGCCGGTAAATCATCAGGACGACGACTGCTGACGTGGTGGCGATCAACCACCACGTCGGAGTCTTCATAGATCGCTCCGGCATTGACCAGGTCGTCTCGGATTCCCGGCGAACCGGTCACACGGACGCCGTTGTAGACACCAGCCGAAATGGGAATCCAACCGCCGTGACAGATCGCGGCAATCGGCTTGGCTGACCGGTCGAACGCCTGTACCAAATCGAGCACTGCTTTGTCGCGGCGCAGTTTGTCGGGCATGAACCCGCCGGGGACCACCAGCGCATCAAAGTCCGCTTCGTTCATCTGATCGATTGCCGCGTCGCTGACGCATGGGTAGCCATGCTTTCCGTTGTACAGCTTATCGGCCTTGGGGCCGGCAACGATCGTGGTCGCACCGGCCTCTTCCAACCTTAACTTGGGATACCACAATTCGAGGTCTTCGTAGATTTCCCCAGTCAAAATCAGGACGCGTTTTCCGGTGAGAGGTTGCTCAACCATGCCGTTCCTCATACTCCTGCTTTGCTGGTTATTGAATCTGTAATCGCAGTCAACTGGGCCGACGAAGATCGGGATACGCTACGAGCATGCTTTGCTGAACCAGCGCGGGTGGTCACAATGCGGGATTCCAAAGGGACAACGCCCGGCAAGCTGGCTTCTGTCACCAGAGAATGATTTGTCAAAATGCCTAGATTGCTTCCGCACCTCTTTCGCCGGTGCGAATACGGATGCAGTCGTCCATCGGTAGGACAAAGATTTTGCCGTCACCGATCTCTCCTTCCTCGCCACTCCGTCCACCCTTTTCGATCGCTTTCACGGTCGCATCAACGAATTCTTCGTTGACAGCGATTTGGAGCTGGACCTTGCGAAGCAAGTTGACACCCAACTCGTGTCCCCGATAGATATCGGTACGGCCTTTTTGGCGACCAAACCCCTGGCAATCCATGACAGTCAACCGAACCACATCAACTTGCGTCAATGCTTCTTTGACTGACTCCAGCTTGCCCGGTTGGATGATTGCGATGATCAGTTTCACAAGTCAGTAACAGTTCGCGGTAACCAGTTGTCGGCCAGCGGTTCGTCGGCGGTGTCAGCTTCTGACTCTTTCTGTGAACTGTCAACTGGTCACCTGGCTACCAAAAAAAACCCGGACCCGAGCAAGCAAGGCGGATGCTTACCCGGGAACCGGGAACTTCCGGCCCAGGCAAGAGCCAAGAAGTTTTCAACAATACGGCTGTGAACAGCGACTCTCTGCCATACCGGGCACCCCGCCGCCGCGTCTGTACAGCGCGACGACGGGGTTCGGTAGGTAGACAGTTTGAAAGGACTAGCCGGTGTAGGCTGCCATTCCATGCTCGCTGAGGTCCAATCCCAGCGTTTCCTCTTCGACTCCGACTCGGACACCAAAGGCCAACTTGAGGACATAAAAGACCACGAATGAGAAGGCAAAGCCGAATCCACCGATGGCTGCCGTGCCGATCAACTGCGTCACCAGGCTGTGCCCCGGATCGAAGGAAAAGATGCCAACAGCAAGTGTTCCCCAGACTCCACAGACTCCGTGCACCGAAATCGCACCAACTGGGTCGTCGATCTTGATCTTGTCAAAGGCCAGGATCGGAACCGACAACGATCACACCGGCGATCGCACCGATCAGTACCGACGCTTCTTCGCCAACGGTGTCCGCACCGGCGGTAATGCCAACCAGTCCGGCAAGAATTCCGTTCAGGGCCATCGTGACATCCAGTTTCTTGATGATCACCCACGACGCCAAGATCGAAGCAACACCGCCGGCACAAGCTGCCAGACTGGTCGTCACGAACACGTACGAGACGGCCTTCGGGTCGGCCGACAAAGCCGAACCACCATTGAATCCGAACCAACCGAGCCACAACATGAAGACACCGATCGCGGCCAACGGCAGATTGTGTCCGACGATCGGCTTGATTCCCTCAGCGGTGTACTTGCCGGTACGGGGGCCAAGGATCATCGCACATGCGAGAGCAGCGAAGCCACCGAATGCGTGAACGACGCTTGAGCCGGCGAAGTCGTAGAAGCCCATTTGGTCCAACCAACCGCCGCCCCATTTCCAACTGCCACTGACCGGATAGGCAAATCCGACCAACAGCGTTGCGAACAACATGAAGACGGGCAGCTTGACCCGTTCGGCAACAGCACCCGAAACGATCGTCGCGGCGGTCGCAGCAAACATCGCTTGGAAGATGAAATCACCCCACCAAGTGTAGCCGGCGTTGTAAGCCGCCGTTGTCATGCTGGAGTCGTTTAGCGACTGACCAAACCAACTACCCATCGCAAAGTAACCGTCCCAATCAACTCCATGCTTCGCCAGGATACATCGCGTTGAATCCCCAGGCGGCGTACAAAAGTACGCCGCTGCACAGGATCCAAATGTTCTTGAACAGGATGTTGACGGCGTTCTTTTTCTGCGTCAGACCCGCTTCCAGGGTCGTGAATCCCATGTGCATGATGAACACCAGCGCGGCCGCAATACAGATCCACAGGTTGTTGACCGTGAAGGTTGCATACTCAGGCTGAAGCAATGTATTCCTCGGCGGAATAGGCCGATTCGGCTTCGCCGCCTGCCGCTTCTTCCACCGCAACTTCCTCAACTACCTCCTCAACGGCCGGTGCCTCATCTTGGGCCACCGCCGACGGAGCGACGAGCAAGCCGACGCCCATCGCCGAGAACAAAAACAAACCAGTGAGCACGGGGGCTCGCATCAGTGAAAACATTTTAAATCTACCTCTTTGCAGGTGTGTCTAAAAAACGATCGGTTCCGCACCTTTGCGAAACACTTCAGTGCGACGGCGAACAGCACCACAATCACACACACCATCAACTCCTGCCCGGGCCATCCTGATAATCGCTCGTGAGTTATTCTGTTGAAGTGATTGATTTGCAAGCTAATCGCCGCCTGCCCACCACCTTCGCAATCGCCGCGCCAAAAGCTCGGTGAAATCGTCCGAGAGCGAACGCAAGTCTTTTTGTAAAAACGATTTATAGAATTGTTGTTTTTGTGGAATAAGCCGATCTTATCGATCAGTCCGGATTCACCTGCCCGATTCACTAGCAAATCGCGAGTAGCTGCTGGATTCATGAGCACGCTCGTGGTTAGACCGCGAAAATCCAGCGAGCCGATTGAGCCGGGAAGCCTCTTTGGGCAGCTTATCGACCGGACTTCGGGCTCTACCTCATCCGACCCGACCCAAGGCCCCAAGGAGAGTAAATGAATCCGCACGACCTCCTTTGTAGGGCTGCTGCCTTTGAAACGTTGCGTTACAGCGTCTTGGTTCACGCTCGGTAGAGTCCAGCCACAGTGACGGAAGTCCGGTTGTCAACGCAGGAAGCCGAGCACCTTCCGATCGTCAAGTGCCGCGGCAATGAGCTCGATTCACAAATCGAGTCTCTCCCCTCTCATCGCGATCGACCGAGTCAATTCTGAACAGTCAGTCAGTGTCCAAGGAATCGACTAGGGAATCTCCGTGCTCCCGTTGACCGGTTCAGCTGTACCAGCATGGAACAAATTCAGGGCACGCTCGATCAAAAACTATCAACTCTGCTCAATGCGGCATCCGGTTGTTCGGTGCCGCTGGATTGGCGCTGTTGGTACCTGGAAAGCAGGAGGCGATGGAACCACATAGGTTCGAAGCGGTATCGCCCTGCTTCCGGCAGCAACGGGTCGATGTTGACCAGGCCTGACCGATTGAGCAGCTGTCGGACCGGCACAGTAACCATCGCACCTTCGTGTTCAGCGACAACGAAGTCATCATCGATCACATCGAAGTAGCCGAGTCGGTCTACTCGACGTTCGGTGACGTATTTCGCCGCTACCGCCTCCAACAGCTGTACATAGATTTCCAAGTGTTGCGGTTTTAGGCGACTCGGTCGGTCGTCCGATTTGGTGTCACGCTCAAGCCATTTCTCGAAGAATTCGTCCATGAACTGTTGCTCGTCGAACTCTGCTCCGCGCTCGATTCGCTGTTCCACAATCTCTCGCACAATGGAGTTGCCAGCGAGATTTGGTAACACGGCGGCGACAGCACGATGCTGCATGGACCATTTCTCAAGTTCGTCTCGCACCTGCGGCCGCATGCTCCCGTTTGGCTTGAAGGTGACATCGGCGAATTCGCCGGTTGTCATGAAGTCACGATCACACCATTGCTGATAGTCAGGCAGCGATATCGACCGAGTCTCGCCGTTGACGTTGACACGACGGAGATCGTATTTCCAGCAGTTGTAATTCCAGCTTGAAACGAGTAGATCGCCGATCGCGCGGAAATTGGGCGGATTCAACAGGAAATTCTGTAGACCGTGAGGGGTCCCTTCGATGCGGCGATTGCCTAAATACTCGCGAAACGCGAGCGGACGCGCAAGACAACAACGTGGATGAACTGGCGATCGCCGCGGAGTGCGAATCGCTCCAGTTCAGCCAACACAAAGAAGTAGTCATCCGGGTGAACTTCATCGAGGGAATCCACTACCACGAACGATGGGGCCTGCAGCTGAAGACGGCGAATGAATTCCTGGCGGCCGGTGGGCTTCAGTGACAGCAGCCGGTTGATCACTTGATTGCCACAGGAAACGTCGGGCTTCGGTTCGGCCAAGCCCTGACTTGCCAATTCGTCGAACAATTCTCGGATGTCAAACTTCCAAATCTGGTTGACCGGAACCGATTCGTTGTACACCGTTCGTTTGACAAAGGTCTTCCCCAAGCCGGCTGAACCGGCGACGAGCGTCATCGCGAAAGCGGCTCGGCTTGCCAGAATGGAATGCCCTGACTGCTTCATCAAGCCGGACGCGTATTGGAACGTTTGCTTCTTTGTAGTAGTCCGCTAGCGTTTCATGCCGCGGTGCTCCGGCGACCAGCGGGAGCGGTTGGACGCGCTGCTCGACCTGCCGCAGCATCGCAATCTCAGCAGACTCCTTCGGCGCGACCAATGGCCGATTTGACTCCTGGGCGACTGTCGTTTGGCTTGGCAGCAGCAGGCCGCTAAGGAGCAGCGAGCCGAGCTGAATTGGCTTGATGAACGGGTAACGATTCATGGACTGGCCGCCTTCCAGATCACGAGCAAAACAGGTACCGCATTGAAGAGTGGGCACGATACCGTAGACGCCGTGTGTCTGGCCAGCGGCACAGCGGTGCATTAACACGATCTTAATATCCTGCCGGTTGCACACTCGATCCAAGTGCTAACGGTTGCTTGATTCCGTTGGGTGACGCAATCGCTCGATCGGCGACTCGCGGTACTGCTCGAGCAATTTGTGTTTACTAGTTCAGGCAATCAGGTCGTAAAGCTTTGAATCGTTCTGAATCAATTACTCGTCCACTCCCTGAAGAGCGAGTTTGAATTCAATGTCTTGACGAAACGTCCGGGGACCGGGGACAAGAATCTGGGCCAAGCCGAGATGCGGAGTGGAGATAGCGATGCTTGGAACGAGGATGCATGAACCACGCGGCATGACAGGCCAAAGTTATCGCCGCATGTTCCATTGATCATGCCAGGAGATTATCGATGCCGAGAGCTTTTCACTGACCGTTGGTAATTGCTGTGCAGTGCGCATCAAAAGACCCGGCCACCCCAAAGGGATGGCCGGGTCAATTTCTAGCTCAGATTCGTGCTCGTTGGGGATTCCAAAGAAGGGGGTCCGGAACGTCGGGGATAGTCGCTCAGCAACCCCCCGGCACGAATTCGGTCAAGCCTTAGAACGTCAGGATGGTGTCAACACCAAAGGTCGTTTGGCGAGTGTCACCATTTTCCAGGAACGTTCCACTGTCGTCCCAATCCCAGCGGATTTCAGGTCGAACGATCAAGTTGGCGTGAGGACGATAGTTCACACCCATCGTCAACTCGTAGACGTCGTTGTTGGCGTTGTTTCCAGTAAGGCCTGGATCATTAACTTGCCACCACTCGAATCGAGTTCCGACAGCCCAACAATCGTTGATCGTCTTGATCAAGTACTGATTGATGCCGACGGTATCTCGGGCAGTGGTGCCATCAGCAAAATCAGTTGCCAAGACATCGTTCTGAATGATGTACTGGAGACTGTCGGTGACTGCGTAGTCAGCCACGATCGAGTGCTGATAACCACTAACCGCCTGCGGAACAGCTCCCGACCAAGGTTCAGCGAACCGACCGGCGATCGTTGCGTAGGTGAGCGTCAAATCGTCGGTCAGACCGAGCGAAATACCGCCCAAGAACGCATCACCATTGTCGTCGAAACCGCTGTCCCAACCGAGCGAGTAACCACCCCAAACGGTGACGTCGTCGCTAGGAGCATATTTGCCCAGCACGCCGGTGTGAGTGAAAGGCTCGCTGAAGTTGAACGTATAAGCGTGGCTGTAGAAGAAGTTTCCGGTAGCAGGAACAACTTCATAACCAATGATGGTGAAGAAGTGTCCGGCGATCACCGAGAAGTCCCCGTAGCCAGCTTCAAAGTACGCCTGCGGAATCGCGTGGCCGTAATTGGCACCGTTATCCCACGGGTTGTCCCATCCGATCGGGTCGGTTCCGAAAGCTTGCGTGTTCTGTCCGTCAGTACCGTAGATGTAGTCAATACGTCCACCGATGTCGAAACCACACGAGGTATCAATCGCCTTTTCGGCGTACAACCAAGCTTGTTGCAGTTGAAAGTTGTCGGCCAACGTGTTGAACGCAGGCAGCTCAGCTGACGAGTAGCCCATTTGGACCCAGCCGCCCATGGACCAATTGCCGTGCTCACCGAACAGTGTGTACGGGTCGCCCAAGCAGCAGTCGCCACAGCAGCCCATCTTTTCGATGCGATCCATCAGTCCCAGTCCACAACCGGAGTCGCAACCTGAGTCACAGCAGCTATCACATCCACTGTCACAGCAATCGCTGTCACAGCAGTCGGTGTCGCAACCTTCGTCGCAGCATGCGGTTTGCTCGCAACCACAGACGGGTTCGCCGCAGTCGCAGGAAACCAATTGAATTTCGTTTGTCTGATCCGCATAAATGTTTCCGGCATACGTGCCGCAAGCCATCGCAGCGATCAGCGCTAGTCTTGTAAGCGTCATTTGCTTTATTAACTCCCCTGTTAATCCTTACGGGTAATTGTGCAAAGCACAGTGCGTGGTTCCGAACGACCGTCAATTGTCGCCGGACTCGCGGACAACACATCCGCTTTTGGGTTACTCGAGGCCGTGTCATCCGCCTCAACGGAATTTCGACTACCCGGACCACGCTTTGTCATCACGATTGGTATCGGAGTAATTCGTTGGATCTACGTAGGAACTCGAAGAAACGCTCGCAAATCATCGGTTTTGCGTTCTACTGGCGCCTATCTGGAAAGCGCTGCCTATTAGGCCTAACAAACGTGTCAACGAAGCAGTGTTGCTCGCGGTGGATAGGGAACTTACGCCGGTTATTCCCACCACGCTCGCTTTGCCGACCACTACGGTGGCCTACCAGCCCATGCCGAGGGTTGATGGGGTTTTCCTCCGCACCGCCTACCCGAGCAGGCCGACTTCGGTCAGAATTCTGACTGACCCAGCTGTCGAAACTTGCTTCATCCGTTATCTGTCAATCAATCATCCATGGCGTTTTGGCGTTCCCAAAAAACCGCTTCCTCGGCCGAACAAGCCGGCGACAGCACTCAATCGCCCGAATCCCAGTCGCCCGAATCCCAGTCGCCTAAATCGCAGTCGCCTGAACCTCAGTCGCCTGAACCTCAGTCGCCTGAACCTCAGTCGCCGCAACCGGTGGCCGAATCCAAATCGGGCGGCGGCGTCTTCAGCAAGATGCGAGGTGCCCTGGCCAAGACTCGGCAGGCACTCAATACCGACATTCGGGACCTGTTCAAGAGCGAAGGACGTCTGGTTGACGATGAGTTCCTGGACGAGCTTTTCGCTCGACTTGTTCGCACCGATATGGGAGTCGGTCCCGCTGAAACGATTCGTGACGATGTTGGAAAACGATTTCGAGCGCGTGTGGTACACCTGGAAGAGGTGCTGGAAACAATCACCGCACAAACCCAATCGATGTTGGAACAGGACTCGGCGGAAATCACCTTTGCCGAATCTGGACCTACCGTCATTTTGGTCGTCGGGGTCAATGGCAGTGGCAAGACGACCTCGATTGGCAAGTTAGCCAGTCACCTGCATCGGTCAGGACGAAAAGTTGTCCTGGGTGCTGGCGATACTTTTCGCGCTGCGGCCGTCGAACAGTTAACCATTTGGGCGGGACGCATCGGTTGCGACATCGTCACGGGAAAATCGGAAGCCGACCCGGCCAGCGTTGCCTACCAAACGGTCGAGCGAGCGGTCGAGGTTGGTGCCGACGTCGCGATCGTTGACACGGCTGGACGGCTGCAAACGCAAACGAATCTAATGCAGCAACTGGACAAAATTCGCCGTGTCGTCGGAAAAAAGGTCGAAGGAGCTCCACACGAAGTGCTGTTGGTGTTGGACGCTACCGCCGGCCAGAACGCAATCAGCCAAGCACGCGGCTTCAGCGAAGCGGCCGGCTGCACCGGCATTGTGCTAGCGAAACTGGATGGGTCGGCCAAGGGGGGCGTGATTTTACCGATCCGCGAGCAATTCGATTTGCCAGTCAAGTATGTAGGGCTGGGTGAGGGAATCGAAGACCTTGCGAAATTTGATGCCGCCTCGTTCGCCAAAGCATTGTTTGCTGAGTAGTCGATATGCTGCATTTGCAATCCGAGTCCACCGATCGCTGGCTCTCTCAAGTTGACCAGGATTTGGAAGAAGTGCTGATCGATCACGCTCACTGTGAACGCAAAGCGGCTTCGACAGCGATGAATCTGATGAATTCCTATACGGAGCATCGTCAACTCTGTCGCGAAATGACTCGGATTGTCCAGGAAGAGCTGGAGCACTTTGAACTGGTGCTGTGTTTGCTTGCTGACCGGGGAATCGAGTTTCGTAGGCTCACCTCGGGGCCGTATGGCAAACAGTTGAATTCTTTAGTGCGTAGCCGAGAGCCCGATCGAGCGGTCGATCGTCTATTGGTGGCATCGCTGATCGAGGCACGAAGCTGTGAGAGATTTCGCTTGCTTGCCGAACACATACGTAGCCGGGACGCGGAATTGGCTGACTTCTATGCCAGCCTGTTTGAAAGTGAGGCCAGGCACCATACGACATACGTCGCTTTGGCCGAAGAATTTGCAACCCGTGAGGTCGTTCGCCAACGGCTCGACCAACTGTCCGCCCAAGAAGCGAAGATCATTGCGGAGGGATGTGAGTTCGCCAGGATGCACAGTTAGGGCAAGTTTCACGAGTCGGAGAGTTCCTGCTGGACATTCAAAGCAGGATCGTTCCGTTGTTTCACACTTTCATTGCCATGGTCGAGTTCGCATCGACGGCAACCTCGTCGCAGTTGTCATCGGCTGCAGCGTCGCGATTGTTCCTGTGTCGCAAATGATTGCGGCTTCTTTCCACGACGGAGGGAATCAAACGTTGATCGTTTGATCGCGGAGGATCCGGAAAATGTTTTCCTGTTCACCATGTCGATTGGAAAAGGAGCAAGAGACGTGCGCCAACACTCGCTGTCTGATAGGCGGTTACTGATCCAAGTACCGATAGTGCTGTTCGTTGTTGTGCCTTCGATCCTTCGGGCCGACCAACGGCAAATTGTTCAATTCGATCTGCCGCCGACGGTCGCGGCGACCTACGATTGCGATAAAAATTTGGTATCGATCGAGTTGCGACTTTCATCGATGATCGAAACTCTGGACCCTCCCGAGACCAGCCAATGGGTCGTGCGTTGCATTCCCAGAGATCAGGCGGTTCTGATTGCCGACTATGCGCCACGAACCGCAACCGGCTCCGATTTGGCAACCCCCATTCAGATCAAGAAAACGGCGGAGGAGTCTCAATCGATGGGGGTTTCGATTGATGCTGCGTATGGTCACCTGACCCGCGCTAATGTCGGCTCAGATCGCGGGAAAAAGAACAGCGACACAGTGCAGTTTGATCGGGTTGCGCCTCTGCAGGCCGTGACCGCGGCGGGTACGATTCAGCGAGGCAAAGGCGTGTACTTCAAACTGCGTTGGACGGCGACACAAGTTTTGGAAGGTGAAAAATCGTTTCACATCACGATGCGCGTCCCCCAGCACTGGCGTGCCGGTCTGCTGGATGTTTCGGTGATCGCTCAATCAGAATCGAAATCTTTGGCACCTTGGGATCGCGAACCTAGAATCATTGGGCAAGCCAACTTTGCGGTTGCCGCTTTTCGAGCCGGCGATGCAGCGGCGCAGCGACTGGCAAACAGTGTTGCGGAAGCCGAGTTCGCTGTACGCGAGTTGTCGCGGAGCCCGGCACGGACCGACCCCGGAAACACTTTGCCAGATCTACTGCGTCACGTGGCGACCAAGCTAGACCTAGATCCCGGTCGCGATCCCAGCCAGTGGGTTCAGCAAATGCTGGTCGGCAAGGCGGATCCGTACTCTGATCAACAGCTCCGGAAGCTGCCAGTGCCGATCCGCATCGCGGTCTTGCAGTACGCTGACCTGCGTGACGAATTCATGGGATTGAAAGGCGATTCCGAATCAGCCGTGATCGCCGCAAAGCCAGCTCTCTAGCAGATCAATTGTTGCTGAAACCTAAGGCCAACATTGCGTCGCGCCCCAATGGGTTCTTCAACAATTGGCAGTGACACTCGTGGCACAAGTCATAACGGCCGTGGTGACCATCATTGCATCCAGCGTCGTGCATCGGATGACAGTCTGACTCTTCAAGTGTTTGATGTAGAACGGCTAGCTGATCGATGTCATCATCAATTGCCAAACAGGGTTCGTCGATTGATGATTGAATGTCGATCTGAACCACATAACGTGTTTGTTGGTTCGGATCGATCTGCCGCTTACAACGATCACAGGTGTAGTGGATCATCTACAGGGAACCTGTCTGCGAGCAATGAATGGAAAAAGACGTCATGAGATAGTTTCATGTTAGTGGTCTGCTGAAGCTACTGACAAGTCAAATACTGGATTCTTTTTGTCTAGTTTCAACCTGATTGCGGTTCGACTTGACAGCGGAGCCTCGGTAGCGCAGTCGAAATTGGCTCGCCAGACTGTTACGAACTGATACATCCGGTCGTGCGAATCATTCGATTTCTTGGAGTTGGTCGATCGGAACCCGGATTTCCAATAGTGCCGGCGGAAAAACATGGTGATCCATCGATTCGAGCGTGCGGTCGCCTCGAACACGGTCCGTCAGAATCTTAAATTCATATCCGCGCCGTTCTGACTCAGCTTTCCACTGCTCGATCTGCTCGCGGGTGTCGCTAGAAATCAGGCATCGCCCGCCCGATTTCTGATGCTTGGGCAACTGATCGAGCATCGACTCGATGATCGACTCCATTCGTTGAGTTTCTGATTCATTGGTTGCGTTGACGATGATCAATCCAAATCGTTCCGAGGGTCGAATCTGTGCAAACGAAATTGCTGCATCGGTTTCGTTCAACCTGGCATCCAGTTGATCATCAAGCTCAATCGCCGCGGCATTGTACTTGGCGTTGGCAATTGCAGCCGGATTTGAATCGGTTGCAACGACACTCTTTGCGTCGTAGGAAAGGCATAGCGCCGCCATCACGCCGGCCCCTGTGCCAATTTCCAGCACGTCCCGGCCAGCCGCGATTTTGTCTTCGCTGATCAACGCACGCAATTCTGCGAGCTTTCAGGATCCCATGCGACGGATTCAAACTGGACCAACGAATTGGACGGAAACTCGTCTAGCGACAAGGTTTGTTGGACGCCGTAGGAATAGTCCAAATCGTCGCGATACTTCCAAGGGCAACCGGCAAGTGGCAGGTTGATTGAGACGATCAATAGAATTTGTAGTGGACGATTCATTTCACCGCCAATCTTAGTTGTTTCCAACCCCGGAGGAGTCATGCGAATCAATGATCCACCGTCTTAGCACAGTGACCGAGAGGAATTGTACGAACGAAAACAATGTCAAACCAAGGATGGTAGAAGCGACGATCGCCGCGATGATTGCATCGGTTTTGGCCAGCCCTTGCCATTTCGTCATCAACGTACCAAGTCCGTCGTAGTCGGTTCCATTGCCAACAAAGAACTCAGCGACGATCGCGCCAACAACGGCCAAGCCGCTGCTGGTCTTGGCACCCAACACCAGATGTCCGATCGCCGAGGGGATTTGTAGTCGCCACAGTCGTTGGCCGCGTCCGGCACCGTACAGCTTGAACAAATCAGACATTTCACGGTTGACCGACATCAGTCCGGCGGTCACGCTATTGATGATCGGAAATAGGCAAACGATGACCGTCGCGATCACAACCGTACGAAGCGTATAGCCGCTCCAGATGATCAACAGCGGAGCGATCGCCACGATTGGGACTGTTTGCAACAAAACGACATACGGAAAGAATGCGAGTCGCAACTTTCTAGATTGACTGAACAGGATCGCAACCAATGATCCCACCAGGATCGCCGTGGCCAAGCCAATCACGGCGGCTACGCCCGTCGAATAGACGCCCCGAACCAGGGAGGTGCGGTACTCGATGGCAGCCGCGACGCACTGCCGTGGCGTTGGTAGCAGCGCTTTGGGTAGATCGTATAGCCAAACAATCGATTCCCACATCAACAGGCCGAAGAGGGCCACTCCTACAACCATCGCGATACTTCCAACAGCGGAAGTCCTGTCATCGCTGTGACGAGGCCCATTCACGGCTGGCCTCGCAGCGCGTCACTGACCTGTCCGTAAAACTGGCCGAACGATTGAGACCGACGCATTTGGTCGGTGCGCGGCCAGGGCAACGGGTTCCTCATCTGACAACTGATTTTGCCCTGATGCATGACGGCCACCTGATGGGTGAGCAAAACAGCTTCGGCGATATTGTGGGTTACCAAGACGGCCGTAAACCGTCTTCGATCCCAGAGGTCAAGCAGCAGTTGCCCCAGCTGTGTCCGCAGCATGTCGTCGATCGCCGCAAAGGGTTCGTCTAGCAGTAGTACACGGGGCTCGGTGATCAATGCCCGGGCAAGGGAGACCCGCATTCTCATCCCGCCGGAAAGCTGACGAGGGAAGCGGTTGGCTGCATCAGCCAGTCCGACCTGTTCAAGCAACGCGGCTGCGGCCGACCGTGATTCGCCGCGCGAGCCGCCACCGATCAATTCCAGCGGGAGCATGACGTTTTCAATCGCCGTCCGCCAGGGCATCAGGGAAGGTTGCTGAAATACGAAGGCTGATTCACCTTTGCGCGCCGCTGGCGGATCGAACACAACGGCGCCAGCCGATGGTCGCTCCAGCCCGGCAATCAGTCGCAGTAGAGTTGTCTTGCCACAGCCACTGGGACCGATCAACGATACGATTTCACCTGATGGCACTGTCAGCATTGCATTGTCGACAGCCCGGTTGGTACCGGAGAATTCGATTGCCAAAGATTCGCAATGAATCGACGATGCTATGCTGGCGTTGGTATTCAAGTTGCAAGTAAGTTCCAATGTCGGAGTTCGTTCAGGCGCTGGAACTATTCTCCGCCCGGACTGGATTCGGAAGCCGGCTCGGTGTCGGAAGCCGGCTCGGTGTCGGTAGCCTGCTCGGCCTGACCCACCGCCGAATCTTCCGCAGGCAATGTTTCTTGGTCAGACGATTCAGCGTTTGTCGATTGATCGGTGTTGGGGCGACTCGCCGCTTCACTCAACCTACCGGCCGGTTGCAGCTTGGCCTCTCGTCCATCGATCTCCAGAAGCAGGTGTGTCGGCGTAACGTCGATGACCCTTCCTTTGATGCTGCCAATTTCAAACTTATCCCCGGTCTTCAACCTTAGCGTCGTGCCTCGGGTTCGCACATGCATCCAGGCCGTCCACTCGTCGCGACCTTGCACCAAGGCAGTCAGCACCGTTTGGCTGGCGTCGTCAAAATCTAGTTTTGGATCGGGCGGTTCGGGCTTCCGTGGCGGATCGACGATTCTAACCACGAGCTTCTGGTCAAGCGACCGACTCGGGTAACCGGCATCGATCGCTCGGACGTGGATTTCGAATTCCTGCTTCTCTTCGGTAGTGAACGAAATCATGCCACTGGTCGGGTCAAGTTCGACGAAGTCGGGTGGTGGCTGGACGAACTCGTAGCGAATTCGATCTCCGTCGGGATCTTTGAAAGTCAACGGAGTTGGACGACTGCTTCCAACGATGGCTTCGACGATCGGGTCGCCGTTGTATTTGGGTGACTGGTTGGGCGGTTCGAACAGATTGCGATTCAAGATTCGATCGCGGTATCTTGCGACCTTCGGATCAACGCGCCAGGACGTCCCCCGGCGCGGCGGTCGTTCTTTGGTAGCGTCCAGCAGGGCAATCGCATCGATCGACATTTCGATCTTGAATTCGTCGTCGTCGGTTGGCTGTAGCGCGAAGTTTCTGATTCGGTGCAAATAGTCCTGGGCGTAAAAGTCATGGAGCAATTGGACGAAATTGGACATGTCCGTTTGGCCATTCACGCGGAATTCCATTCGTTGATACAATCCGCCGACCGCACGCGAGGCGTTCGCACTGACTTTCGCACCGGTAACTTGGTTCGATTCGATCGTTTCCAACAACCATTGTTTGTAGACGCTTTTGGCTCGTTCCGGATTGGCGGGGAGCGATCGAACCAGGTATTCGCCCATGTAACGGTTGGCATATTCGCCTTTGATCAGTTGCTCATTGATTTGGTTTTGTTCCGTTTGCTTGGCGGCCAAGGCCTGCCGCCGCGAATTCAAAGCGGATCGGTATTTTCCAAAGCCCCAAGAGATCACAAATGCAGCCAGCAACCCTGCAACCGCGATGGACAGTAACCTTTCTCGTTGGTTCATGCCTGTGCCTCCGGCTTCGGTTCCGAGGCCTGTGGCGTATTCGATGGCTGAACTGGTGCGTCTGACGATGGAGTAGCTGGTGTTGTTTGTTCACCAGGCTTGGCGTCCTGTTGAATCGGTTGATCGTTCATCGCATCAAGTGCCGAATACCTCGCACTACGTACGGCGGCCGGGTCGACTGTGATCGATTCAGTGAATTTCCACCTGAACGCGTCGTCTGTTTGGATCTGGCTGGCGCCATCCCCGATGACCCGATGTGACGGATCGCGTAACGCTTGTTCGAAACTGTCGATTACTTCCGGTTTGGTGACACCACCCACCACCACGAGTGTTCCGCCACCCCGGGCATCAACCGACCCGGCCATCCTGCGCACAATCATTTCGTCCGACGGCGGCATCGATTCAGCAAGTCGCTCGATCTCGCTTAGCCAATTGACGTTGCCATCTAGATAGACATCAATCGTTTCTGTTCGCCGGATGCTGTCGATCGCTCGATCCACCTGTGCCTGTCGATTGGCATTGATCAGACTCAACTTTCTAATCTCAGCATCCAGGTTGCTTAGCTGCCGATACATTAGGAATGCGATCAACAGGACCGCGGCGATCGGAATTCCAATGATCGCAGCACTGCGAAACGGGTTGACTTTTTCTTCCGGTCGTTGCCGCGGGTTCAAGAAATCGACCAGCCTATCTGCTGCCCCAACATCGGCTGCCAATAGGCCGATCAGCGGTGCCAGACGGCCAACGTGATCCGGTAGTCGCGTCTTCGCTGGCTGGCTGATTTCGACAAAGTCAAAGGGGTCCAGAATGTCAACCTTGCTTTCGGAGGCCGTGGTCAGCATCGCGTGGTCTTCCGTGTGCACCGACTCGCGTCCCCATAAGACAACCCGATCAAGCGAGCCTCGAGAACCGCAAGCGGCCAGGCTGCGGCGCAGTTCGCCAGCCAGCGCTTTTCCGCGTGACATTGGTTCGGCCGGCATGCGAACGGTTCGAACAAAGATGACTCGACCGTTGCGGGCCACGATGATCTCGGCATCGTTGGCCAGCAAGTCGATTAGAACGGTGTCACCAGGACCGGTGCTGCGGTTGCGCATGAGGAACAGGGCGGCCGCGGCTAGCGGGCGCAGCGCGATTCTCTTGATCTCCAGGTCGGCGGCTTCGCAAGTCTCGCGAATCTCTGAAAGACCGCTTGGGCCGACCGCCGCAGCGATCATTTCGACACCCTCGCTCGTTCGTTTCGTCACCAAGAAGTCGACGGTGGCCGTATCGCCGGCGGAGGCAAAGTTGCGGATCGCTTGAAAGCGAACCATGTCCGGCAACTCATCATCGGGAACCGGCGGCAGTTGTAGCTCGCGTAGTTCCGCTTTCCCGCGTCCGATGGCGACCAAAGTTTCGGTCTTCTGCAGTCCCCGTTGCTCAATCGCCTCTCGCAAAGTTTCGATCACGTTGTTGTTCTGGATAGGAATGACAGCGGCGTCGGTGACTTTGACGTTCGTCCCATGGCACTGCGCAGCAACCAACCGAAGCTCCGATTCATCCCAGTCAATTGCCAGTTTATTCGCCATGCTTATTTCAATTTTCTATGTTCGGATCCATTTGTTTGTCGTCATTGCGAGGCGGCTTCGGCAGCCTGGAGCAATCCCAATACCGACAGATCGAATCCACGTCCCAAGTGACTCAGGTCACGCCATGCGACCACCTTGGGATTGACGGTCGTGGCGTCAACCACAACTTCGGCGCGATGGGATGCTCCGCTGTTTTCGAAATAGCCAACAATCTGTGCCCGATAAACATCCCCTCCGGCTGTCAGCATCGGAACCAACGATCGCATTTCCTGTAATGTCACGATTCCTTCGACCATCGGCCAGGTTTCAAACTGTCGATTTTCGTCATCCGATTCAATTTCTCGAAGTTCCAAAATCTTCTGGACTGCCTCTTCGCTTAGCGAGGGGATTCCGTATAGCAACTCGGCCGGGCACTCATTCAGGTTAATCCGCCCAGGCATCAGGTCAACGTCTTGAGTCGATAAAGCGTCCATTATGATCGGCAGATACAGAGCCATCGAAACTGGATCGCTGGCAAAGGGTGATTGATAAGTGGTCGCATTCTCACCTTCACCGATGGTGACTGTCGAATCGATCAAATCCAAGATTTGATTCAAAGCCGTTCCCGCCCCCGCGCTTAAATCCAACTGTTCGAGCAAATCTGGCATCCATGCTGTGCCGGGTCGGGGCGACGAATCTTGGTTCTAAGTCGACGCCCGCCGTCGTGGCCAGCGCCGCTGCCTGGCCGGCTATCCGGTACGCGACGATGTAGCTGGCGTACAAATCGTTGTCGAGGGCATCGCTGAGTTGTTCATACAACACTTCCATGTCGTCCTGGTTCACATTGATCCGAAAGCTACCATCGCGGCGCTTGTTTGCTTCGGCGCCATGGACCGTCAAATAGGCTGCCCAGCCCAGCGATCCTGGCGTTTCTACGCTAACGCCATAACGCTGCTGTTCATCAGGATCAAGAACACCATTGCGATTCGCGTCAGCACCGAACATCAAGGTTGGCGTAACGCCGCGAACCAACAACAATTCTTCGACGCTTTGCAATGCTCCATTGGGTGGCGAATAGGGAGTGGCCAACGTGGTGTAGTAATCCAGTTCCGCGCCGAATTCACGCGGTTCGTCATCCTCGTCAATCCAGTCCAAAATCGCGTCCGCGACATCTTCGGTCATGCCGGGCAAACCCATCAGCAATGAAACAGCAATGTTCTCTGAATCCACTTCGTCTTCCGAGTCCGAAACGGCGATCATCGGGGCCAGTACATCAGAGTGCTGCTCCAACACGATCAAAGTGTTGACATTCAAGCGAGCTGATTCGTTTTGCAAACCAAAACGGATCCCACCAAACATGCCGAACTCGTCCAGTCCTGGTGCGAGTACTGAATAGTTTGATCGTGTTGCCCCATCAACGCCGGTACTAACATTCACCGCTTGAAACATTTGCGGATTGTTATGAATGCCTCCGAAACCCGAACGCATCGATTTTGGTTTTGACAACATGATCCGTGTTGCCTCCACCGCCGATTCAACGTTCACGCGCGCCTGGACAATGTCATTGGATAGGTATGCGGAATCGTCATAGGCGACCATCAACTCAGTGAATGAATAGACCGCCATTGTCGCGACTGCGACCACGATCAATACCATGACAAGAAAGAATCCGTCGCGTCTCATAGACCCGCCTCCGACAATTCACTGTCATCTTCGCTGGTATCAATCGGTCGGGCCAGCGGCAAACGAATGATGTGCTTGAAGACGCGAGTCGCTGCGGTCGCTGTGACAATTCCTTGACTCTGGTTGGCAGCCATTGCGATCGGATCGTCCATGGTCAACTTCACCTGGATCGCCAGCGGCAATTCTTTGTACTCGTCGCTGTTCCATTCCAGCAACCATGTGATTCCATCCCAATATGCGAATTCGATTCCGACGACTTCCGGCGCGATCAATTGTCCGCTCTGATTCAGTCAACTTAGACCGCCGGTCCGGGATGCTTCCATGGTGGCGGCACGATCGAGCGACCGCCGGATCAGACCACCAGTCGCGGTAGCCGCAGTGGCCGCGGAAAGTGAATCAAGGGAGTCCTGGACTCCTCCCAGCGTGCCAGGATCCTGTACTCGGTACGAAACTGTCTTGATGTCGCTGGGCACATCTTCCAGGTCGGCTGTTGTTGCGTCCAACATCGCCACATACTCTTCCAGTCGCGGCAACCGGCTCAGGTCGACTTGGATTTGATATTGGTTGCCGATCAATCCCGGTGAAGTTAAAACGGTGTTGCTGAGCATTGGATCGTCGGAGCTTGTATCCTCGGACGAATCGGAATCGATACCAGCGGCTGACAAGTCTTCGTCATTTTTTGCTTCTCCACCTCCGCTGGCGGCCAAGAGTGCTTCCAGACCGGCCGTGTCAACCGGTCGTGTGTAAAGCGTGGCTCGCAAATCATCTTCGATCATTTGCAATACGGCTGCGGCCAACTGGGTCTGCCGTATATCCAAGTCGAGCCCATTCATCGTACGACCGTAGAACTGCATCGCGCCGCCAACCAGCAGCATCAGCGCTACGGACATGGCCAGCGTCAGGATGATTTCCAAAAGTGTGAAGCCACTTCTACGACGGGCGTGATTCATGCTTCGGCCCCACCGGTCAGCTCTGCTTTCAAGGCTTTTTCATCTGCTTCGGCCTGATCCAAGCCCAGAGTTGGATCGACGATCCAGCGGGTCAGAGTGGCATTCGAGATCGCTGTGTTGCCGTCCGATTCCATCGCGCGAACCGAAATCCGCACTGCCAGCAAACCATCGAGTTGTCCGGGTTGGACTTCAATGCTGTAGGTGTAGGCTGTTGTCGAAGCGGAATCGAATGATTCCAGGGCGCATCGAAAACGCTTTGCGGCGAGATACCAGTTGACACGTTCAGCATGACCTCGGACAACTTTGCTTGGCAGAGGATTCGACAGATCGATAAGTCGCGGGCCTCTCTCGCTGCACTGGTACCGATCTCGGCAATCTGACTGAGTACCGCCAGCGAGCCGCCTAGAATCGCCAACGCAAGCAAGATCTCAAGCAGCGAGAAACCACGCCGATCGTTCATTGCTTTGTGGTTCATGGTGCTACCTGGCCAACCGTTGCTTCGCCGGTGATCCCGCGCAGCTTGACTGTCAATCGTCCGACCGTTGGATGTTGCAGCACGATGGCGGCCGTGCTGGTTGATCCATCGGGATAAAACAAAACCGGTCAACTCCATCCGACCGATTGATCGGCAAGCGTTAGCTGTTCAATCTCGGCAGCCCGAGCTGCCGAAACAACAGCTACCGATTCAACAGAGATTTCCGCTGGCAAATCAATCAACCTCTCCGACGACTCGGTGGTGAGTGTCGTCATGAAACCTTGCGAGGCTCCGGATAAGAGTCCCGATTGCGAACCCGTTTGGTCGATCGCCTCGGTGGCATCGGCAACGGACTGGAAGGGCTTGATGCGTAGCGAATTTTCCCCAGACATCGCTTCGAGCATCATCACGCGACCCTGACGCATTGCGTTGACGCGAAGCCGTGTCATCTCGATTCGAACTTGTTCGCCGGCGCGTACCAATCGGCGGTCGCCCAACAGCAGACCGAGGTGCGGGATCGAAACGGCCGCGATCGCGGCCAACACGGTTAAGGTCAACAACAGTTCAAGCAGGGTAAATCCGCGTCGCTGCATTGATGGACAAAAAGTGGATGGATAATCCTGGGTTGATGGAAAGACGACCGGCCCCAATCGTGCGATGCACCTGACTGGCCGTTCAGGCTTTCGGGCCCTGAAACCTTTCCCACGAACCACGACGCCTAGTTACCTTCGACGACGATGTCGTCATCGGTATTCACTTGACCGTCCACGCCGGCGCTGCGGATTTCATAGGAATTGCCATTCTTCTTGTAGACAAAAGCGTTTCCCCAAGCGTCGGTGGGAATCTCGGCCATGATTGCGGTGGTCCACTTGGCCTTGTTTTCCGACGCACTCGGTCCGTCACGGAGTTGCTCCAGCGTATCGGGCAAGGCGTTCATCCGGATTCGATACAAGTCGATTCCACTCTTTACCTGGCTGATCTGGGTCGTTGTGACACCAATATTTGCATCCGACTGAGTGCCGCTCAGATTGACCCCCACGATCCCCACGATCATGACCAGGATGGCAAGCACCAGCAGGAGTTCCAGAAGAGTAAAACCGCTTCGCGAGCGATGGCGTTGAAGGGGGCTTCGATTTGGCATCTGCATCAGATTTCGAGATAGAAATGGAAGGGAGGTTTCGGGGCACATCGGCGCCCGGAACGAGACGTCGCCAGTCACTATCATACCTGCTCGAATCAAGAAAGGTTCCGACCGATTTATCTTAGACAGGAGGCGGAGCGGCGGACCAGTTCCGAGTTGATCAAGGTTCCGACCGCTGATCAGGCTCCGACCAGCAATCAGGGCTCCGACCAGCGACCCCACGGGCTGCTATAACGCGGACAATCCGCAAAAGTCACTCAATTGAGCCAGGGGTGACCTGTTTTTCGTTCGGCGGTCAGTAGAATAAATGTGTCTAGTGAATAGTCTGAAGGGGCAACGAATTGGCCCCCTTGGGTTCTTGTCTTCCCCTCCGCGACTCCCTGTCCTAACGGCGAATAGAAATATGGTAGCTCGTGACGATTCCGTCATCCGCGGCAGTTTGATTACCTGCCTGATTTTCCTGGTGCTCTCGATCGCCCTGAACTTTTTCCTATGGCGTTCGGCGAATGTAAGTGGTCAGGAGGCCGAAGATGCCAAGAGTACCTTGCGGACCGCGCAGAATTCAGCACGCAATACCAGTGCTCAGATGGATGTCCTGAAGTCGATGCTGGGATTTGGCAGCTTAACCCAGGCTGAATTAGAAACGATGAGGGAGAACGCCAGACAAGATCCTGATATGGCGGCGATTGAGGAACAGTTCGCCACTCACATGGGCTTGTTTGGCCAAGATGTCGAACCGACCGATCGTAGTTACAAGCAACTACCCGAGTACTTGGTCAACGCAATTCGTGATCGCAACCAGCGATACTCCGTCCAGGTAAAATCGGTTGCCCGAATTCAATCAGAGAGCGACGCCAGCATTCAAGCGGCGCGCGAGCAGCAATCGATCGCCGAGCAGGCTCGAGACAAAGCCAGCCAAGATATGGACAAGTTGACGAAGGAGTTTGATACGCGTCGCGAAGAAATGATTGCTGAGAAAGAAAAGGCTGCCGACACGGCAAATAAGACCATTCAGGCACTGCGCACTGCTGAAAAGGAATCTCGTGCGAAACAGCTGGAATTGCAAAAAGAAAACCGCATGAAGCTGGCGACCATTGATACGCAGAAACTTGAACTAAATCGGTTGCGGGCCACTAACTTCGAAACGACTCAGGGTGAGATTCGTTCGGTATTCGGGGGTGGCAAATTGACCACGATCAACCTCGGCAGTGCCGACAAGCTGATTCCTGGTATCACCTTTGGCGTGATCGATGCCGGCGACAAGCGGTTGCAAGATGCCGAGGTCAAAGCAACGATTCAAGTGACCCGAGTTCAGGGTCCCTATCTATCAACAGCTCGAGTCATTGCTAGTCCAAGAATTGACAACCCAATCATTGACGGTGACAAAATCTACTCGCCGTTCTGGGCTCCTGGTCGCGTGGTGCGAATCGCACTGGCTGGCGACATTGACATCGATGGTGACGGTAAGCCCGACAACGATGCTCTGAAGGGCCAAATCATGGCAGCCGGAGCTGAAGTGGCTGCGGAAGTATCGATGACCGGCGCAGTGGACGGAAACTTGGATGCCTCGGTCCGCTTCCTGGTCATCGGCACCGATCCAGAGATCGAGCGGAGTCCCGACGCAAGCGATGAAGCGGCTGTTCAAGCGGTACAGGCAATCGGCAGGATCAAGGCTCGAGCCGCGGAACTTGGACTGACCATCATTCCGGCGGAAAAGTTGCAAAGTTACTTGAAAACAATCAACGACTCACTTACCACGCCGCTCGGATCGGCCGCTCAAGCCGACGACTTTCCTCCCGATACCAACATCCGCACCAGCGGTACGGGAATTCCCTCACGGATTGCGGAAATCTACAAGAAACAAACCGAAGGGATGCAAGAAGGCAACAAGATCCTGCCTCCTTAGGCAAGTGGTCGCAATTGCTTGGCTTGCCGCTTGAGACGCTTCGTTTGCATTTTCAATTGGCTCGACAGTCGTTGCAGTTCCTCGTCCAATCGATCCGTCGCGGACTGCGAGAATTCGATCGGCCCGGTTCCCATCCGTACGGTATCCTTATCGACCACACCGGAGGACGTCGATTCCGATAGCGTCTCGCGTATCAGTAGATCGCTTAGTCTCAGGTTGGTGACGCGACCATCGATCGGAATCATCATTGGTTCTGACCAGTTTGTGCGAACTCCAGAGATGACCCGCGATGCGCGGTCGATCAACGATTCGATTCGCTGGACGACCATTTGCGGATCGTCATCAAAGGCCCATGCCCAGCGACGCGTGCCGATCCGGTAGACCAGATCAAACATCTGGAGGTGGCGTTGTAAAAATCGATCAAAGGCGTCGGCCGAAGCCCGCGAAACCGCCGCGCCGAGGGTAACCGTTCCGGCGATCAGATGATCTTTGCAATGTGGAACAGCCGAAGATTGGGAAACAGAAATTCTAGCTGGCGATGAATCGATTCGCAGCTTTTGAAGTGATCCTCTGGCAACGCTTCGCCCGTTTGCTGTTGCATTGGAAGTTGATGCCGCTTGTTCGATCCGCCATGCCGACCAGATGGCCGCGACATTCCGCGGCCCGGATCGAACCGTGTTGAAGCTAACTTCCGTGCCACAGCCAATTCGCGAATAGAGGTCCAATGTGGAAAAATGAAGTCCGGCAATCAGCCGACAGTTTGCCAATCCGAATTTGGCGGGATCGGTTCGTTGTTGATTCAAGAGTTCGTGGATTTCGCTTTCACAGATTCCAGGTCCCTGATCAATCACGGACCAGCGCACACAATCGCTCGTCGGTTGAGTCTGTAATCGGATCAGCACACAACCACCTTCCGGAGTCACCGCAACCGACTGTGTCACCAAATGCACGATCATTTGGCTTAGCAGACTTGAGTCGACCAAGACGCTCAGATTCGGGTCTCCGGCGCCATCCCACAAGACATCGATCGAAGCCGGAATCCCGACAGCCATCAGTTGCTGATCTACCGCTTGACGAATTTCCGTTACCGCGACGCGGCGGCGATGGACTGGGGGAAGGTTCGATTGCTCTTGTTCGATTTGCAGCATCTTGCCAATCATTCGATCAAGATCATGGCATTGACGCATCGCCGCGTCCAACATCGTAAGTTGTTCGCCCGTCACGCTCCCGGCGTTCGCTGTTCGCAAGGATTCGATCGAATCCCGAACGGACGCCAGCGGCGAGCGCAATACTCCGGCTAAGTCGCTGACCAGTTCGGCGGTCGTGTTGGACGACGGCGATGGACGGCGGGGCGAGCCGGATCGCCGTTGCTGACGATTGGATACTGGAGTCACAGCGGGGGGTTCCCAGGCAAGGATGCAAACGAATGGTCATCGAATTGATTCGACGCCTGCGGGGAATACTCCGCATCGATTAGATCCGTGATCGGCAAACGTTCATCAACGTGGGTGGTATCGTTTCGTTTGTGACGATGATGCGGGCGAATCTGTGCCAGAATCTACGTGGCATTTTCGGCTGTAGATTTCATCGCTCGGCGACTGGCAGCGTAGCGACGGACCGATTCGTCGATCAGCACGCCTAGCAAGATTACCAAACCGATGATCGTGAATTCCAAACGGTCCGCAATCTTTAGCAACAGAATCAAGTTGTTCAACAACATCATGACTGCCGTTCCCGCGATGACCCCAAAAATCGAGCCCTCGCCACCACGTAGGCTACAACCACCCAGCACGGCTGCGGCAATCGCGTACAATTCGTAAAAGCTGCCGAAACTTGACGGAGAAATCGATCCGGAATCGAGGGCAAACAGCATCCCCGCAACCGCCGCCAACACGGTGCAAATGACGTAGGCCAGGATTGTCACACGTTGAGTCTGAATGCCGCTGTACTTTGCGGCTTCTTCATTGCTACCGAGTGCCAGTAGGTAGCGGCCCCAAATGGTCAGGTTCAGGAAGATCGCCGCCAAAACCGCAGCCGCCAAGAATACGAAAAACGGATAGGGAATTCCAAACGTCTGAGTTCCGTCTTCGGTCGCCCATTCGCTCAGAATCAGCTTGCCAGACCCGAGGGGACTGAGCGTGTTCTTGTATTCAATCCCAAAGCCGACCGGATTGTCGTTGACCAACCAGCGAGAGACCCCTCGATAAATCAATAGTCCGCAGAGCGTCACCACGAACGGTTGCAAATGTGCTCGCGTCACCAGCAATCCATGCAACAGGCCGAGCGCGGTGCAGATCGCCAGAACCGTCAGGATTGCCAACGGAATCGACATGCGCTGATGCCGTTGTGTTGGCATAACCAACCAACCCTCGGTCTTCTGATCACCCAATTGTCCACGCAGTTCGATGGTCATACGATCGCCGCTGCTACGTCCCGAAATCACGGGAAGCTCTTGCAGTCCGGCTGACTGATGAAACAGAGTCACCCGGTCGCGAGCCGAAAGTCCAAAGGGAATGCCGGCGACTTCGATCATTGCATTCTTGTCGTCGGTTCGATCGGAGGCCTTTAGAATGGGAAATGCACGGGCAATCTGGCCGGTATCGTCATCGCGTTGCAATGCTTCATTGACATCAATGACGGTGCCAACCCCGATTGGCTGGCCATCCCGGTCGGCCAGCTGGACAGCTTCGGTTGCTCGGATTGTCAGCACGGCGGGCGCGCGACCGCGAAACAAGCGGATTTGATCACCTGGGCTGTATACGTCACTAGCGTTTCCATAGACCAAGATCTGCTGCTTAGCCGATAGAACTCGGTGAACGTCAAACGAATCGGCTGGCCGATATTCGACTTGTAGGAATGTTCCGAGCAAGCAACCCGCCAAGCAAACGATGGAACCAACTGACAGATCGATTCCACTCGTGATAATCACGAAGGCGACCCCAATTCCCATCAATCCATACATCGAAATTCGCCGCAACAAGTTTTCGATATTATTGGGCAACAAAAACGTGCTGCTGGAGAGGTCGTACCAGGGATCGGACGTCATGAAGGCCATGAATCCGAACAAGGCGACAAGCAACCCGGTGATTCCCAGTGACTTTGCATTCATGCGTTGTGATTCGTTGTGGCGAGTTCGATGTTTCCCGTAGCTAGCTGCATGATGGACTCTTCGGTTAGTTCGTTGCGATCCAATTCCCCAGTGATTCTGCCTTCGTGCATCACGATGGCGCGGTCACTCATGCCAAGGATTTCTTCCATTTCGCTTGATACGAATAGGATCGCCATCCCCTGTTCGGCCAGTGATTCCATCAGTTGATAGATCTCTTGCTTGGCGCCGATGTCGATACCCCGAGTCGGCTCGTCAAGCAACAGCAGCTTGGGTTTCATTGCCAGCCATTTGCCCAGCACGACCTTTTGCTGGTTGCCTCCCGAAAGAAACCGCGCGATCTGAAACTCGCTGGGAGTTTTGATCTTTAGATCGTTGATCATTTTCTGCGAATCAGATTTTTCCACTCGATGATTCAAGAACCCCAGTAGTTTCTGATGCGTTCGCAAGCCGGAGAGCGAGATGTTGCGGCGGACCGTCATGTCGATGATCAGTCCATGTAGTTTGCGATCTTCTGGCACCAGCGCAATTCCTGAGTCGATCGCCGCCCGCGGTGAATCGAGTCGGATCGTTTTGCCATCGATCTGCACCGTTCCGCTAATCGGTTGGTCGACACCGAACAAGGTTCGTAACATCTCCGTTCGTCCCGCACCGACCAACCCGGCGACGCCGACGATTTCTCCGCGACGCACTGAAAAATTCAGTTCATGCTTTGGCCAGGTGGTTGTGCGAAGATTCTTTGCCGCCAGCACGACCTCGCCGATCTCATGCAAGTCCCTGGCGTAGAACTGAGAAACGTCACGGCCGACCATCAATTGAACCATGTTGTCATGCGTGATCTGGTCGGCAGCCAGGTCCCCAGCATTCTGGCCATCACGCAGCACCGTGACTCGGTCGGCCAAGTCGCGGACTTCCCCCAGCCGATGGGATATGTAGATGACGCTAACGCCGTCCTTGCGCAAGCCTCGAACGACTTCAAACAATCGATCGGCTTCTTTGCTAGACAAACTTGATGTTGGTTCGTCCATGATCAAAACTTGCGCGTTGACCGACATGGCTTTCGCGATTTCAACCAATTGTCTTTGCCCGATTGGCAACCCACGCAGCGGGGCGGTGGGACGAAGGTTCAGGCCAACGCGGCGCAAAACGGATTCGGCTGCGTCGTTGATCTGTTGACGCTGGATGAAGCCAAACCGATGCGGTTCACGACCTAAGAAGATGTTGGCGCCGATCTGCAAGTTTTCGGCCAAGTTCAACTCTTGATGAATCAGGGCAACGCCACAGCCGAGCGACTTGCGGACCGAATCAAGTCGGACCGGATTACCATCGATTGAAATTTGTCCGGAGTCTGGTTCCTGGACACCCGCCAAGATCTTCATCAAGGTGCTTTTGCCGGCACCGTTTTCGCCGATCACGGCCAGGACTTCGCCGGGACGGACCGTCAGGTTAACTTCGTGAAGTGCCCGTACACCCGGGAACCGCTTACAAACGCCCTGAACTTCCAGCAATGGCGGCAGTTGCTCAGCCATCGAGGTTCCAGTCGCTGCGGCAGGCCCAGACTCGATCTGCGATCATTGCCCTTTCTTTGTTCGCAGATCGGACCAAAATTCATCGACGTTGTCTTTCGTGATGGTCCGGGGTGCGATATCGAGGTATTTGCCTTCCGGAATTGCATCTGGTTTGCCTTCCAGGACTCCCTTGAGTACTCGCACTGACTCGTACCCGTACATGTAAGGATTCTGAACAACGGTACCGGTGCAATGGTCGTCTTTGATCGCTTGCAAAGTCACGTCGTTTTCATCGAAGCCAATGATTTTGATTGTGTTTAGCTTGCCTGCCTTTTCTAGCGCCTGGAAACAAGCGGGTGGGTTGTACTCAAACAGGCCGACCATCGCGCTGAGGTCTGGATAGGTATTGAGCGCATCCTCGGCCTTCGACTGGGCGATATCGGCTTTGCCTGTATCTAAGATCGTTCCGAGTACCGTGTATTTTTCTCCTTTGATCTCGCCATCGACGGGATCCCAGGCGTCAACTTGGTCAATGTAGTACTGCATGTCCCGGTCACGATCCATCAATACATCGATCACGCCTTGACGACGAAACTTGCTGTTGTTTTGTTCCAGTCTTCCGATGTGCAACATCACCGAGCCGCCGTCGGGAAGCGCCTGCTTGACCAATTCGCCGCAGGCACGACCCGCCGCATAGTTGTCCATACCGATATACATTTGACGATCAGAAGTTGGTGCGTCGGAGTCTTGGGTAATTAGCGGAACTTTGGCGGCAATGCTGTTGATCCAATCAATCTGATTCTCGGAATCGATCGGACTGATCGCAATTGCATCGACACCCGATGTGAGCAGATCTTCGACAATCCTCTTTTGCTGCACGGCGGTTGCGTTTGGTGGCATCCGAACTTCGACATTGACGCCCAGGTCTTTGGCGGCATCATTGCAGCCTGCTTCGGCGATCTTCCAAAAGTCAGCGATCTGGTTTGTGACAAATGCCACGGTGTACTTTGTGTTTTCCCCAGCGGCCGAATCACTGTCGGAGGCAGCGGCGCTATCGGTATCTTGAACCACGCGAAGCTGATCGTCAGTCGATCGACTACACCCCAAGACAACGGTCAGTGCGATCAGTGCAATCGGCAATCGGAACTTGATTTTCATAAGAACGTGCCTAATTCGATGGGAGGCGAGTTGCCAGATGGCGCCGAGGAGCGATTCTAACTGCCGCGAATCAGCCAAACAACGGGCGAATCCCGGCTCACGCGATCATTCGGTTTCCGGTCGCCGCACAGCGCACTCCCTAGATAACGTGTAGTCCAAGCTCGCTTGTCGCGTTACACTGCTAGCTATGAATGGATCCACTACATCTGAAATCGAGTCGTTTGAAGAGCTTGATTTGTCTCCCGTCATGTATCGGGCGCTCAAGAACGCGGGGTTTGAAACGCCATCACCCATCCAGTCGGCCCTGATTCCTTTGGCTCTGCAAGGTCTGGACGTGATCGGCCAAGCGCGCACGGGAACTGGCAAGACCGCCGCCTTTTCGATTCCCATTTTGGAGCAGCTTGACTCGTTGGAAGAGTGCCGCGATCCACAAGCCCTGGTGATTGTACCCACTCGCGAACTGGCCGATCAGGTCGCCAGTGAAGCAGCTAGATTGGCCCATGGCGTTCCCACTGAGATCGCCGTCCTGGCCGGCGGCAAGAACATTACTCGTCAATTGCGCCAGCTGGAAAACGGCGTCCAAATCGTTGTCGGAACGCCCGGTCGATTGCACGACCATCTGCAACGCCGCTCGTTGCGGACCGACAAGGTTTGGTGCGTTGTATTGGACGAAGCCGACCGCATGTTAGATATCGGTTTTCGACCACAGATCGAACGAATTTTACGCAAATGCCCAAGAGACCGGCAGACATTATTGTTGTCAGCGACATTACCCCCGACGGTACGGCGGTTGGCTGAATCGTACATGGTCAAGCCCCAGGTGATTGACTGCAGCAAAAATGAAATGGCAGTCGAAACAATCGAACAGCATTACTTTACGGTGGCCCAAAACCGCAAAGGCGATCTGTTGGACAAATTGTTGAAACGCGAGAAGCCCGAACAAGCAATCATCTTTTGTCGCACCAAGCGGGGAACTGATCGTCTGTATCGACAATTGAGTCACACGTTTGATGAATGCGGCAGCATGCATGGCGATATGCGACAAACCGAGCGAGATCGAGTTCTACAGCGGCTGCGGGATCGCAAACTGAAGATTTTGGTGGCGACCGACGTTGTCGGACGTGGAATCGACATCAGCACCATTTCGCACATCATCAACTACGACGTCCCGCAAGATTGTGACGACTATGTTCATCGCGTTGGTCGAACCGGTCGGATGGGCCGAGACGGTGTTGCCTACACGTTTGTGGTGCCCGGCGAAGGCGAGATTCTGACCAGCATTGAACGCCGCATCAACAAGGAACTTCATCGTGATACGATCGAAGGCTTTGAGGCGGTTCCACCACCTCCATCGGTTGCCGCAGTAACCGAAGCTGATAAACCAAAGCGGTCGACGCTGAATCCAATGAGTCGAAAAGTCAAACGTCGTCGGTGATGTAGATTGGTGTAGGCTTCCAGGTTTCTCTTGGTCTCAATGCCGGGCTGGAAGCCCATCCACACTCAACTCGGCCCCATGCGATCCTATTTTCAAGCTCCCGCAGCGGAAACGATTCGAACAAGTGCGGACGGTCCTTCCGGTTCACTGCCGCTGAGCGATGAAATGCTGCGTACCTGGTCGAGTGGCGACCTGTTCGGACTGACCCAAAGTGTCGGCATGGGATACGATCCGCGCCGTGTCCTGGGTGATCAGTATCTGATTCTTAGCACCCAGGGCGGAGTCCGCGCTCCTGACGGCACGCCCATTGCGCTGGGTTACCACACTGGCCACTGGGAAGTTGGCTTGTTGGTCCAGGCGGCTGCTGAACAAATCAGCGAGTACAAGGGTGTTCCTTTTGCTGCGTTCGTGAGCGATCCCTGCGACGGCCGGAGTCAGGGCACGCACGGTATGTTCGACTCGCTGCCCTACCGCAACGACGCCGCAATCGTGATGCGGCGATTGATTCGATCATTGCCGCAACGCAAAAGCGTGATCGGCATTGCGACCTGCGACAAAGGCCTGCCGGCAATGATGATGGCGCTCGCCGGATGCGGCGACAACGCCAATGTCTTAGTGCCGGGAGGGGTTACACTTCCGCCAACGGTGGGCGAAGACGCCGGCAAAGTTCAAACGATTGGCGCCCGCTATAGTGTGGGCGAAATGTCTTTGGAAGAAGCATCGCTGGAGGGCTGCCGTGCTTGCGGAACGCCCGGTGGCGGTTGTCAATTTCTGGGTACGGCCGCGACCAGCCAAGTCGTTGCCGAAGCGCTTGGAATGACGGTGCCGCACGCGGCGCTTGCCCCCAGTGGTCAACCAATCTGGACTCAACTGGCCCGCGATTCGGCTACCGCCGCCCACGATATGGTGAAACGGGGCATCGGGCTTCGTGATATTTTGACCGACGATGCGATCTACAACGCAATGTTGATGCATGCGGCGGTCGGTGGCAGCACGAACTTGTTGTTGCACATTCCGGCGATCGCTGCGTCTGCCGGTTTGCGTCGCCCCACCGCAGATGATTTTCGTAACGTCAACAAACTGGTCCCCAGATTCGTCGATTGTCTGCCCAACGGTCCGGTGGGACATCCGACCGTGCAACTTTTTTTGGCTGGAGGTGTTCCGGAAGTCGCTTGGCATCTGCGCGAGTTGGGTTTGCTGCGCGCGGACGCGGAAACGGTTGCCGGATTGACTTGGCACGAGTTGCTGGATCAATGGCAGGCAAGTGACCGCCGCAGGGTCTGTCGCGAACATCTTCGACAAGTTGACCGAATCGATCCCGACGACGTAATCATTCCGCCGGCGACGGCTCGGCAGCGAGGGCTGACCAGCACGGTCTGTTTTCCAACTGGAAATCTTTGCCCCGAAGGATCGGTGATCAAGGCGACATCGATCGATCCGTCGGTGATTGATGACGATGGCGTTTATCGCAAGCGAGGGCCGGCACGGGTTTTCACAAGTGAACGAGAGGCGATCGCCGCGATCAAAGGACAAACGGATCTGCCAATTAAGAGTGGCGATGTGATTGTGTTGATCGGTCGCGGTCCGATTGGCTGCGGCATGGAAGAGACTTATCAAATCACTTCTGCGCTGAAATACCTGTCGTTCGGCAAAGACATTGCGCTGGTTACCGATGCCAGATTCTCGGGGGTCAGTACCGGTGCCTGCATCGGACATGTCGGTCCGGAAGCCTTGGCAGGTGGACCGATCGCAAAGGTCCGCGACGGTGACTTGATTGAGATCGAAGTGGATCGGAACCAACTGCTTGGATCCGTCAACCTGATTGGCGACCCATCTTGGTCCAATCGCCAGCCACACCCTGATTTACGAGTTGATCCCAACATGCCCGATGACAGCCGACTTTGGGCTGCGCTTCAACAAGCGGGTGGGGGGACTTGGGGAGGCTGCGTTTACGACGTCGATGAAATTGTGCGGCGACTGTCCGGTGGAGACGTTGCCGGTAATCGCGAATCGGTGGCGTCGAAATCCACCTAGTATTTCGTTGGCCTTGCGATCCAACTTGGTGCGGGGATAATCGCTGATCGATTTACGAAAGCTTCCGCTCCCCACACAGATGGTAGGTTTGTCATGCCTTTGGTTCCACTTCGCGTCGTTCTCGATCATGCCGCCGAGAATGATTACGGCGTTGCCGCATTCAATGTCAACAACATGGAACAGATCCAGGCGATCATGGAAGCCGCGGAGGAAACCGATTCGCCGGTCATTATTCAGGCTTCGCGAGGTGCCCGCGCCTATTCGCAAGACGCATATCTGCGTCACTTGATGCTGGCCGCTACCGAACTATACCCACACATCCCAACGGTGATGCATCAGGATCACGGCAACAGTCCGGAAACCTGTCAGAGCGCGATCGACAACGGATTTACCAGCGTCATGATGGACGGGTCGTTGGAAGAAGATGGCAAAACACCTGCCGACTACGATTACAACGTTCGCGTCACCGCCGAAGTCGTCAAACTGGCGCACGCCGTTGGTGTCAGCGTCGAAGGCGAACTAGGTTGTCTGGGATCGCTGGAATCGGGTGAAGGCGAGCAGGAGGATGGTCATGGCGCGGTTGGCGAATTGACGCACGATCAACTCTTGACCGACCCCGATGAAGCACAGCGTTTCGTCGAAGAGACAGGCGTTGATGCATTGGCCGTCGCAATCGGAACCAGTCACGGTGCCTACAAATTCACTAAGAAGCCGACTGGCGAAGTGTTGGCGATGGATCGCATCGAAGCGATTCATGCAAAGTTGCCCAACACTCACTTGGTGATGCACGGCAGCAGCAGTGTGCCGCAGGAATTGCAGGACATCATCAATAAGTATGGTGGTCAGATGAAGCAAACCTATGGTGTGCCGGTCGAAGAGATCCAACGCGGGATCAAGAGCGGTGTTCGCAAGATCAATGTCGACACCGATTGCCGCATGGCGATCACGGGAGCGATTCGCAAGGTATTCCACGATGATCCCTCGGCATTCGATCCACGTGCCTACTTGAAGCCGGCACGCGAGGCCATGAAACAAGTTTGTGTCGCCCGCATGACCTCATTCGGCCAAGCCGGCAACGGAGCGAAGTTGCGAAACGCTTTGAGTGCGACCGCATAGTGTGGCGTAAATTTTGTTGATCAAAATCGGAATATTGTGGAGTGGACGCTATTTTGTGACTACGCTAGCCGTAGGTGTTGGATCAAATTCATGCGGTTCGCCAACGCTGACTTGTTTGTCGAGAAGATAGTGTGATCTGATGCCGCTCCCTCCAAATCGGTTTTCCACTTTTCACCCGTGAGATTAGCAATCACCGTTGCGGCCGTTTGTCTGGTCGCACTTGGTCTCTACAGGACACAAATCTCCGCGCAGCCAGGAGCTGGCCATTCGCGTTAGCGAAGAGCCAATGAAATCTCTATTTCATTTGGCAACTGCTGTACCCAGTCGTTTGAACAGCAGCTATGTAGATGCGAATGGCGATTTAGTAGCGGATCTGCCAATCGATGTGGCCAAACATCTTGAGCCCAGCGTGCTACGGTTTTCGTACCTGGCGGGAAAGGATGTTGGTATAGCTAACGACCGCTGGCAGTCGTTGATCGACGCACTAGAAAACGCCACAGGTTTGAAAGTCGAGTTGCGACAATTCAATACCGTCAACCAACAATTGGATGCTTTAGCCAGTGGGCAGCTGAATGTCACCGCGTTTAATACAGGTAGTGTGACAACGGCGGTCAACATTGCCGGATTCGTTCCAGTCTCGGCATTGTCCGCTGGCGATGAGCCACCCGTCTATACGTCGAAGATCATTGTGCAAGCGGACAGCATGATCAAGTCTCCCGCTGACTTGAAGGGGCGTAGTTTGACTTTCACGTCTCCGACGTCGAACTCGGGTTTTCGCTTTCCGCTGCTTTTGATGGCCAAAAATTTTAGGCTCAAACCCGATATCGATTACACGTGCCGATTCTCGCAATCCCACGGACAGTCGATCCGCGATGTTGTAGAAGGAACCGCTGACGCTGCGGCCGTGGCCAGCGACGTTCTCGACTTACTGGTCAATTCAGAACAGATTGATGGCGAGCGGATGAGAACGATTTACGAATCCCCGCGATTTCCGACAGCGTGCTTCGGGCATGCACACAATCTGGCACCTGAGCTTGCCGCCAAGGTCTGCGAAGTACTAGATGGTTTCGCCTTTCAGGGAACTTCGCTCGAAGAGGTATTCGCCCCAACGGGGATGACAACACTGACTGGGGTGAACTTTGAGGACGATTTTTCTGAGGTTCGGCTGATCGAATCCGTTGTCAGCCCTGATCGATCACTGTTAATCCAGTAGCGAATCGAAGGCCCAGGCTCTGTTCGATTGCCGAGCAGTTGCCGAACTCGTTCGAATGGTCTCGTATCCCTGGTATGTCCTCTAGATCATTGAAAATCTAGATAAAGGCCATCCAAGTGCTCCATTGGAAGAACTTTTGTTCCCTCTTCCAATCAGGAGACACTCAGATGGCCACTACGAAAAAGCCTAGACGACGCAGCGGCCAAAGGCAAGCCAAAACGACGCTACATCGGCAAGCCCAATGGCGTCATCCAGCAGCGCGTCCGTGAAGCTGGCCCTGAACGATTCGCGGTCATTTCGGATGACTGTGCGAAGCGTCGATCCAAGTGGATGATCTGTGACTATTTTGGCCGCGTCATAGTCGAGCCCACCAATGTCGAGCACAACTCCGGGCACTCAAAGTCATGGTTAGTCTCGCAACCTCGACTTGTCAGGCCGAGGGTATCGTCAACTCGATTGTGGCTGTGGAGATGACTGGCGTGGATCACAAACCGGTTCAAGCAGCATTTCGAAAAGCAGGATTCGACACACGTGTCGTGCATCCCTTCGCATCCTCGCACTATCGCAAGCCACTGCATCCAGACAACAAGACTGATGACCACCGACTTGGAAGCCATCTTTCACGCCGCGATCAACGGCTATGGATTGGCTTCGCTTCCGATGAGCGAAGGTTATCAATCGTTGCAGCGTCTCACGCGGCATCGCCGTAACCTCGTCAAGCAACGAGCAAGGCTGCAAATCCAAATCCGTGCGTTGATGCATCAAGCGATGCCCGGTTATGCGGATCTCTGGGAGGATAACAAGCTTTCCAATAAGTCAATTGCGTTGCCAATCGCGAAACAGTTTACGTCGGCGGAAGCGATCAAGACGGCGAAACAGACCGCAATGGCCAAGTATCTTCGCAGCATCAAGAAACGCTTTCAAGAACGCACGCTCGATAAGATTCATGCCTGGAGTCTGCGAGCGGCCGACGCTGCGCCACTCCAGGAGTTGCTCACCGAGCAGTGGAAACAACTTGCCGAGAACCACGCCCTGCTGACCAGCCAGATCAACGAGAAGGAGCGAAAAACCGCTCATTTCCTGGTTCAAACGCCTTACGTGCTTCTCTTGTCGGTCACCGAAATCAACGTCGTTTCCGCTGGCGAACTCGCCGGCGAAGCAGGCCCCATTGAGCACTACGGTTCGGCCACCGCGTTGAACGGCCGAGCGTTGCTTTATCCAGCGCGTTACCAGAGTGACGAAGTCGATCGAAGCGATTCGATCGCCAGACATGGCAATCGAAAACTTCGCGCCGCTTGTATTCTTGTTGCAAAGAACTTGATCAAGTGTCATCCCTATTACCGTGGACTCGCAGCGGTCTGGCAAAGAGGAACATCGTCACGGTGGACCACAATGCCGAATGGCGAATCGTGCCAACCGCATGGTGTTTCAAATCGTGAGCGGACGTCAACTCTGGCGCGGCAAAGGCATCGACCGCGAATACTTGTTGTTCAAACTGCGTGAGTTTCATCACAAGCATGGCACAACATTGGAGCTTACCGTTGCCGACATGAATTCAGCGTTTGAGTGGTTGCCAAAATCGACCTACACCGAAGAAGCCAAACCACTGGCGAAACTTTCCATAAAACGTATTGGACGCACCGCTCGATCGAAGATCTTTGTTCCGCTACTGGTTCGACTTGGAGTTCGTCAAGCGAATGAAGTCGAATCGAGTTCGTCGGAAGCTTAGGGTCCCACGTGGCTTGTCGTGCTTCTATGGCACACTGACAACATCGTCCGACCCCGAGGGCAGGCGCGGCTGCGATAGCGGCTGCAGTCAACAAGCCCGTGGAAAAAGCGTGATGCTCTGTCAGCGGTTCAAACGCCGGATAAGACAGTGTGAGGCTTCTAAGCTTCGGATATCTACCAGGGTGGCGAGACTGAACCATCCATGCTGAGAGAGACGTGCTCGAGCAGCCGACAAGCCATTGGACTTTGAGTCGAGAAAAAGTTACCGTGAGGTAATGCCGCTAACGTACGCGCACATCTCGCCAAGGCGAGCAAAATCAAGTTCAGCCATGACAGTGCTTTTCCGGCTAGAGGGTCTGTGTGGTACGTCGTTGAAATCTGGCAAGCGACACATGGAACCCTTCTATTGCCCACAATTTTTAGTATTTTTCGTCTGGCATGCTTCGGCTTTTTTGGTGACTGGCGATTTACGACAAATCCCACTGAGGCCATGACATGGATGTCTGGATAGAATCTGAAGTCAACCAAGGCACGTTCCCCGACAAACGTCTCAACGATCGTTTTGCTAAAGTGCCAATCGGCATTGAGCCAAAAAGTTGGCGATGCCATTCCAACTGCCTGTCAGGACTGGGCGGCTACCAAGGCGGCTTATCGGTTCTTCAGTAACCCGGGAGTTGACAAGAGCATTATCCTTACCGGTCACTTTGCTGCAACGCGAAGCCGCTAGGGCAAACCGAGGTGTCCGGTTCTCGTCCTGCACGATACGAGTGAATGTCAACCGAAGTGATCCGGAAAGTCCTACAAAAGTTTTTGCAAAGACAGAATTTGAGATTCTCGACCGGCTGAGAACAAGCGAGCGGTTCCCAGCACAAAAGACAAATTGGTCTTTACCTAACCGAACTCGCCAAAATCGGCGGTTACCTGGCCAGAGGAGAAGATCCGCCGCCAGGTGACACAATTATCTGGCGTTGCCTCACACGATTGATCCAACTCCACCTTGGATTTGAACTCAGTCAGAAAGGTTGTGGGTAGTAGGGAGATTTACCATGCACTTACCCTATGTCGCGGAGAGATTTGTTTACGCACGCAACAATGGCGTAACTACTCGTCACTGCCGTTCGCCGTGTCGCGTTTCTGGGGTGCTAGGTCCAGCACTCATCCGCTACATCTGCCAGCAACTACCCTTTAGAACGTGACTGAGGCTGCGACAATCAACTCACGCCGCGATAACAATGTTCCGGATTCAGCGCATTGTCTTGGTAACAAGGGCACCAAGCTCGTGCTTCTCGTTAGCCTTCGCAACAAAGCAGTTTGTAAGACCGTGGTTGCGAATCACTTGCAGTTCCAAAGTCAGCGAATGTTATGTTCCGCGTCGGTTGCCAAATCACATCGGATTGCTGGATACTTTCAACGGAAAAACGAATGCAAGCGATCACTGCTCTGATTCGTCTGCGGTCTTAACTTTTGGGAATGACAGGATGTTTAGGGAAACTTTTTCGGCCTGCACACCCACCTGTTTGTTGGCTGGCCAGGTAGTGGAGATGAAGAGTTGATGATTCAAAACGCCGCAGCTCGAATAACAAAGTTAAGAAGTGATGAAGTTGATGAACTCTTGCTAAACGCGGATGGACAATTCGGACAGATCAGTACAATCGGTGCGATCTTATTAATCGAAGCGTTTGTCGCTCACTGATATCAACACTCACGCTTGTCTATTTGGAGCAAGAATGGCCGTGGAAAAGAGCCTTTTTGATAGTTGGTTTACCTCTTCCGATCGACAACGCTTAACGCGTCGCAAGCGGTTGTTGAAACGTCGCAGTCGAACGGTCAATCCTCGAGAGGCTGGATGATCGTCGTGTCCTGGCGGCTTTGTTTGACGCCGACTTCGGCACTCTTGGAGCGGGATTCGCTGACCACGAAACGAGCAGCCCACCGGCTGCCGGTCCAGCTAGCAGTGGTTCCTTTGGGTGCCGCCCCCAACGCCTGGGAGCTGTCGTACGACGATGCGCCTCGACCGACGGGACTGCAAACGAATTTAGCGTCGAGGCGGGCAGTCTCAGCCAAGGCGTCAATGTGCTGCGAATCCAGGACTGGGGAGACCAGGACGCTCGCTTTGAAAGCCAATCGATTGATGTCAGCACTTTGACCACGGTTAGTATTAGCGCCGCAGGTCTGACAATCGGGGGCGACGTGCAAAACCGCGCAATGAATTCTTTGAGTACTTCTACACTTTGGATGGCGGTACTGACGTTACAACTGACATTAGTTTGAGTGCAGACACGGCGGGGACAGCAGTAAATTGGGCGATCACTTCACTCGATGTGAGCGGCGTAGACTTCATCACCGTCGGGTTTAATTTTCAGGTTAATGGTTCAGGGGACGGGTACGAGATCTCAGAGATTTCGGTAGACGACATGCCAGCACCTGGCGTAACCGTGACTCTTGGCGGTGGGTCATTGGACGTTGAAGAGGGCGGGGCAACCGACACGTTTGATGTGGTTCTGGATGCACCACCGAACAACGACGTAACAATCAACCTCAGCAACCCGGATGGCGAAGTCAGCCTCTCGACCAGTTCGTTAACCTTCACCAACGGTAACTGGAACACACCTCAATCGGTCACAGTCACAGCGGTCAATGATGGCGACGAAGAAGGGGGGCACACCGGTAATATCGCCTTTTCGGTATCGTCGGCCGACGGGGACTACGATGGTTTGGTCGTTCCGGACGCGATCGCCAATATTGCTGATAACGATGTGACCGTGGACTTGATCATCACCGGCATAGTCGATGGGCCTTTGACTGGAGGTGCGCCGAAGGCAATCGAGCTTTACGCGCTGGATCGAATTGATGATTTGAGCATCTACGGTTTGGAGTCGGCCAACAATGGAGA
>CAVYKQ010000002.1:0-392910 GCA_963769105.1 Pirellulaceae bacterium | reverse complement strand
CCGCGGTTTATGCCCAGCGTTGACGCCAGCTGGGAGGTTTCATGAAGCAAGGTGCGTTTGCCTCATAGGACCTTAAGTACTCTTGCATATCGGCGATTTCAGATCCGTCGGCGGATTTGCGGATGGCAATTTTCTGCCACTTGGTGGCAGACGCAAAGTCGCCAGTTAGGGCGTGTGCCGCGGCAAGGCAACTAATGTAATTAACGTTTTCATAGTCGGTATCCTCGCATACCTTGGAGATTAGGGCGAGAGCTCGTGGTCCGTCACGATAGCGAGAATCCGGACAAATCGCCAGAAGCTCCGCCAAGGTGGCCTGTCGTAGTATGCTTTCAGGCTCAAGCCCCAGAGCGTGTTCATGATCGGTAATTGCGTTGGCGTAGTTGCCTTTGCGGCTTTGCGCAACCCCACGGCTTGTGTAGCTCACGGCAGATTTAGGATCGACCTTAATGGCCTTCGTGAGATCCGCGATGCCCTTTCGTAGCTTCCCAAGTTCGATCCACGCGTTTCCTCGATTGTGATAGCCGTCCGCTGAACTCGAGTCGCACTGGATAGCACGGTCGTAGTAATGAATCGCATTGCGGAATTCACGAAGTCTCGCGTGGCATAACCCCCGCTTGACTAATGCGGCAACATCGCACGGATCGGCCGCGATCCTATCCGATAACGCGGAAATCAGAGTTTCTGGGCAGTGAATCATCAAGATTGAGACACGCTTGGAATAGCTGACCTAATTGGGATAACTATAGATTATACGGCGCGAGCGCCGGAGATTTAGTCTATCCCGTTGAGCAGGTCGAATGGGCTGTGAGATCCGTTGATTTTGGCTTCATCCTCCAAAATGTAGAGTTGTGTCACTTCAAGCGAATTGTGCCCAAGAATGTCTTGCAGGCGTTTGAGTGGCATGCCTGCCAGGTGCAGGTGTGTTGCTGCTGCTCGCCGAATGTCGTGTGGCGTGATTCGACGTCTGACACCAGATCGCTTGACAGCGTCTCGAAATATCCGGCGCAGGTGGTCGTCGTCGCGGTGGTAGCGTTTGAGTCGGCCATCAGATGGGTCGCGGCTGAGTGACTCGCTCGGGAATACCCACATCCACCGAAAATCATATGGGGCGGATGGGCATTTGCGAGCATATGCGTGAGGCACCGGAACGCCGTTGGGGTTTTCGTTCATGTCATCACGATGAATTCTCTCAGCCATGTCGATCTGGCGTCTAACAGCATCGTGAATCGAACTCGGAAATGGCACGATTCGGAAGTGGTCGTGCTTCGTGCTGGCGATCTCGATTTGCTCGTCAGCGAAATTCAGATCCTTGATTCGCAAGTTCGTTGTGTCGGAGAGTCGCAGGACGCTCGCGTACATCATTTGCGGAACAAGGCGATCAACTGGGCGAAACGCCTTGAATAGTTTGATCAGGTCAGGCTTGGCTACGACTCGTCGTCGGCATCTCTTGGATTCTTTCGCGCGAAGGGGATTTCCTTCGGGTTCGGAAATTGGTTTTCCCAACACTCGCGCAAAAAGGAACTTGATCGCCGAGACGGCTTGGTTCTGCGACTTTGGGGATAGCTGCAGTGTGGTGGCCAAGTATCGTCGCCAAGCATATACGTCCTCAACTTTGGTTTCTGAGGGGTGAACCCAATTGCCATATCGCTCGCGCGTGAACTGGACGAATCCAACTACATGCGGCCAGTAAGACTTGATTGATGATCGTTTGTTTCCTGCGGCCAACATTGCGGCAGTGAATTGGTCTTCCAGTTTCATAATGCGCCTCGCGAGTTCGAATTGAATTGACTCAATCAACACTGATTCAAGCTGTGACACGGTTGGTCCGAGCGAAGGAGCGAACCGCCTACTAATTTCCAGCGTTGCGGCGACAGAACACGAAGGGAAGACACCCCGCCTTTACCCGTTTCGATGTCACGTAATTAGAAATTGAGCGATGCAAAGCAGGGAATCGGAGTCCCGTTGCGTATCGCTGAACTGGTTTGCAGGCACCAAATCGAGGCACGGCACGGTGACACGGCATCCATGCCCATGATTCGCGAAATAGGTTGTCAGAACGAAATACTTTATTCCGCAGATCTGGGTTGGAGGATCTTTCTTCCAGGGATCTGGGGGTGATAGCGTTCCATCTATTTCGCGTTCTCATATCCAATCGTGCCGTGCTACCGTGCCTGCTCAGAATTCAATTCCCTGTATGTAGCCTCTAAACTTTGCATTGAATCGGTAGGCATCGCCCCCCTTTGTCTTGCGTTTGACCACGATTTTTAGCAGCCGCAAGTCTTCCAGTTTCTCGCGGGCCGCTGTTTTACTACTAAGCCCAAAAATGCCTTGGACTCTGGCGGCTGAAACCCCGTCCAACCGGGCTAGCTCCCGAATCAATCGCAACCGGTTCGATGGCATCGATTCAAGGGCTACCTGCGACAGAATTGCCAAGTCGGCTTCGTTGATTTCGTCCCGACCATTTATCAATGCCAATCCCTGTCCCAACTTTTTCAGCTGTTGGGCAATTCGCATTGGTCCCTCGGGTTCAGGAACGTGAGTTACCTGATGGTTTCTTCCTCGATCAATATGCGTACGGGCTAGGGCCAGCATCGCAGCCAATTTCGTAATGCGATCACCAACTTGTTCTGATACGCCGGGTACACAATCTTGATTGATCGATGCCAGTACTCCGTGTGTCGCGTCTCGCAGTTCTTTACGCATCTGGTCCTTATCAACAGAACCATCAATCGCCCGCTTTCCTGCCAACAGTGGATCAACCGAAGGAATCCGATGAAGCAAGAATCTTTCGCCCAAAGACGTGTTACTCCAAAACTTGTCGATCACTCCCGTCACGCCTGTTAGCAGGTTGAACCTCGCCCGATGTGTCCTGGTGCCAACCAACGCTGTATGAATGGTCTGCGATCCGTCATAGGCATCACGCAACCGGCCAAGCAATTTCTGCCGCGACTCCTTCGGTAAATCGAGAATCGTAGTGAAATCCTTGATGCAAAGGGTCTTGTTGTCGAGACGCGGCATCAGACTATGATCTTTTCCGTCTTCGGTATCTATTCCGCTAACGAGACCCGCAGCCGTTAACTCGCTGACGGAATAGACGGTTGGAAACCCGTCCACCCCAGATATGTGTTCGGTCTTTCCGCTAGAGGGTGGACCAACGAGATGGAGCCACACTGGATCACCGGGCAGGTGTGAACTTGCCACTACCGCCAGCACAATGTCGAGAGTATGGTTCGGGCCATCACCGTACAGCAGTCGCTTATCGAAAACGTTTCGAGCGTCTGCCAGCTCAACAGGTGAAATATTGGCCGATACTTTGTGATACGTAGTCTCAAAGTATGCATCGTGTTTGGGATCCGCCCCGGCGTTTTTTCGTGCCGTTTCGATCAACGTCCGTGATTCGGCCTCAGTAAATCGGAATCGCCGCACAGCTATTCCACAAAGAGCCAGATCCGCTTCGCTCTGTGATGCATACTTGCCGTTGTATTCGCCGTTGTAAATCGAAGCCGCTTTATCGTTCGCTAATAGAGATTTAAGTTTTTCTTCAGGGATCGGTTCGGAAGGATTAAGTGATTTCGAGTTGGAATCATTTTCGGAGGGTTCAAGATATTCCCTGTAGAACGATTCAAGCTGATCCTGCCGCTCGTGGATCTGGTCTTTCCCTTTCAGGGTACGTCCGGTGACCACCATAAATTGTTTTTGGCTGTAGCATTCAACACTTCCGTGCCTGCATTCCTTACCTGGTTTTGTTCCCTTAATCAGAATATGAACGCCCGTGCCGCTGACACTCACCTCAGTGTAGGAATCAAACTGGCGGACGATCTTGTCTGCAAGCTTGTTCAGCGTCTTATTCTTGGCACCCCGACACCCGTCGAGATCGACAAACACGTATCCGTCCTCGGGCACCATCGCGAACATCAATCCGGCATAGTCCCCTGTCTTATACGCCTTCAAGGCGGCCTCAAACGTGGTCCATGTTTTCGGATCGTTGCTCTTCGCGTTACGGCCATCGACCGTGTGGGGCACCTTACGCGGCTTTCCACCCGGTTTATCTGACGGTTCGGACCTCCACACTACCCACCGCTTCAGTTTCTTCAATTCATCAGGGATTTTGTTGGGATGAAATGTCGGTCGTTGATTGGGTTTTCTGTCGCGATGTATACTGTGCGTAGCTGTTTTAGGCATCGAAGTTCCCTTTTAAGTGTCTAAAGCATTGGGCCATCCCCATCACAAGTGAGGGTGGCTCTTTTTTTTGTTGAATGGACCCTGATCGATTACTTTTCTTCCAGGGTCACGCTGTATTTAATTCCGCAGATTCACCGTCGTGAGTTGCTCGGCTAAACATTTTGCGAGTCCAGATACCGCATTGCGGATTCCTGATCGACTTTGACTTGCCGATTCGTTTGGCTTGGAATCACGTACCGATCAGCAGCGATAGTGTTGGCATCGATGTAGCGGAGTACCGCTTCGATCGATGTCAGTCTGCGTCCGCCACAGACCCATGATTCCAATCGGATTCCATGTCGGTTCGGACGTTGGCACCACCTGAGTACGGTGGAAAGATGGTTTCGGCGGCCTGTCGCTTTGTGGACCGCTTGGACTAATGGAAATAGAGGTTCTTTGGGCATTGTTTGCTCCCAATCAGAGGCACGTGTTATTCAACGTGCGTGAATGATCGCAAAACATGCGGTGAGATCCGCGATGGGATCTACGGTGAGTTTCTCACCTATTTTTAGGGTGTTTCTTCCACTCGTATTCGGGTCGGGCGTCGCTAATTACGAGCTGAAAATGTTGCTTTGGCAGACTTTTTCGAATCTCTTTTAGGCGTGTACGAATCGCTGAATCTTCCGGATTTTGTACTCGCCATGCATCAAGCTCGCGTAATTCCTCGAAATGACCGCCGTTCGGATTTGCAACAATAAAATCGAAGACTGGCTTCTGTTCGCTCGTCAAGGCTGCACGTGTTTTCCTAATTGCGGTTTCCACATCATTCGCAACAGGGATCGGAGACTGGGGGAGTACCGGCTCTTGCTGGATGATTTCCTCGGCCCATGAGTGCTCTCGCCACACTTCGAGATTTAGATCGTGAATGTTCGTGTTTCGCACCACTCTGCTATTTCGAATTTGCTCTAAGTTCTGGCGGATGCGATCCAACTTGTCCGAGGCGTTGCCATCTAGAGACTCAGACAGATCGCTATTTAGTTCGAAGACCCAGTGACAAGTAATGTTCAAGAATTCCAAAATAACATGAGCACTCGTGAGGAAGCTTCGATCGTCAAAGACTATCGACTTCTCGCGTTTTCCAACCGTGCGAAAAACTACGTATGAAATCACTGGATCATCAAATATCATCGTCCGGATCGCTTCACGTAAGTCCTGCAGTTTATTCATCGATGCCGATGATCTTGCAGTCAACGCCTCGATCTCGGGCTGAGAAACGCCCTGGTCGAATATCTCCCACAATTCACCAAACTCATCAGCAATATGTCGCTCGATTTCCCAAAGTGCCCCGGAAAGCAGTTGAAAGAAATTACGAACTACTATCGACCTCTCGCGTATCGTGTCGTCCGGTGTTGTCATATTGTTCCCTTTGCTGGTTGAAAAGTCGGTGACCAACACCCGCTATGGTGCAAAGGGAATGACCGTAGCGGGCGTCAATCATGGGGTAGCTATCCCCAACCGACGATTCAACGTTAACCGATCTTGCAGTGCCACTTCGACTGCCCGGGTTCCGATCTTGTTCGGCATAAACTTGTGTTACGCCTACTTCGCTGTGACCAAGGATCGACGCGGCTGCATCTAGACCGAACTGAGACCGAACGACGGTGCCCCGCGTATGCCGTAGCTGGTTCGGTGACCAGTGTTCGACATCCGCCTTTTTAGCAGCTCGTTTGATCGCCCGACCGTACGCGGTGACCTTGTACCGATTGCTGGCGATTCGTTTTGGCTTCCGCTTTCGGTTCGTTCCTTCTCGGTTTCCACAGCTCAGTGGCGTTGTCCGATCGTCCCGTTGCCGATCCCGTTTCGCCTTGACGCTGTCAACCGGCGTAAACAAGCAATCATCGGGACCACGAACAAGTACGGTTTCAGGATCGCTTGAGCCTGGGGACCGATGTAGAGCGTCCGTGTATGGCCGTGATGGGCGGTCTTGTGCTGGCCAAGTTCGGCAGTCCATACGTCGCCGCTACGGTCGATCATCGCGGGAGTTAGTCTGCAGATCTCACCGGGGCGGCATCCGATCAATAATTGTGCCCGGACCATATCCGCCACCACGGGCGTCAGATGCTTGATTGTGGCATCGACCACTTCCTGGGCGACTGGTTTGACCGGATCGGTCTCCCTCGCTTCAGTACGGCCACGCCGGAGACTTGAAATAAGTTTCAGCGTGTCATGGACCGAAGCGGGTAGCGTTCCCTCAGAGGCGGCCCATTTGAACATACGGACGATCCGCTTCATGTGGGCATTGATTGTCGTTCGGGCCCCGCCACCGTCGATCATCTTCTGACGGACTGCTTTGAATTGTTCGGGACCGAACTCAACTGCTGGATGATTCGGGTACATCGCTTTGATCGGCTTGATCGCCAACTTGATCCGATGCACTTCGGATGACGGGCCGGTGCCGTAGTACTTCTTGGCATAACGCAGGTAATCACGCATCAGCATCGCCATCGTCAGTTGATCGCCGTAGGCACCAAACGAACCGCTACGGCCGCTGGCAAGATACTCGGCCAACAAGCCGATCGTATTCCTGCTTACTGGCCTTGGTGCCGTGGGGGCCAGATAGTAGTCACGACCGTTGATCGTGACTCTGGCTTGTCCGGATCGATGCTTGCGATAAGTCGGAACGTTAGAACGTGGTCGTGCCATGAGCACTGTCTCCTTTTCAGGAGTTATTGGGTATGTACCCGATAACTCAGCTTGGAACATGTGCTCTGCCGAACATCGGCAGGTATCGGCTTTCGCCGTTAATCACGGTCTATTTCTTCAGCACGCCCAGGAGGATTCGAACCTCCGACCTACGGATTAGAAGTCCGTTGCTCTATCCAGCTGAGCTATGGGCGCGTACTGCTCCGTGCTGAAACAGTCTATCGGATGCCCAGCTGCCGTCGAAGCCCGTGATCCCTTACCACCTGAGAGGCTACTTCGATCACTTCGGTTCACCGCTGCCCCTGATCGCGATGATAAATGACCCGGCTGCCAATCACCGTCATATCGACGCGAATGTTGCCGATCTGATTGCTGTCCAGCAACCGCGGATCGTCGGACAACATGACCAAATCAGCTAACTTCTCAGGCCCAAACGATCCCTTGATTTGTTCTTCGAACGAATCATAGGCGTTTCCCAAGGCCCAGACTGCAATCGCTTGATCGCCCGTTACTCCGGTACCCGTTATCCTCCGCCCAGCACCATCGACTTGGCCTTCGGCCGATCGCCGTGTGAACATACTTTGGATCCGCAGCAGCGGCCGCGCCGGACTAACCGGTGAGTCGGAGTTTTCCAGCCACCGGGATTCCTATTTCGATTGCCGACCGATTCAAATGCATCCTATCCCGACGTTGCTGGCCACAGGCTTCCATCTTTTCACCGTGCCAGTAAACTTAGCTGTGCGTCGCTAACACCAAATTGTGACGCTTGATCCGGCGCAAAATCCGTTCGCTTACCAAGCTGCAGTGTTCGATCCTTTGTCGATGGTTGTCGTACGGTGATTCGGTCAAAGCCTGTTCGTATACATCCAGCTACATGTCGATTTCACGGTCGCCGTTGGCATGAATGAAGGCTTGAAAGCCTGCCGAGTGAATTTCACTGACCTGGCGATGGATCATTGCTTGCGAGTCCTTCGGCGGAATTCCGTCGCAGCCCCGGCGATCGGAATGCGGTTCGTGCAGACAATACGTACGACCTGACAGTGAATTGCAAAACCTCATCTTGATCGCTCCCAACCGCAAACGATCGTTGCCCAATCCAACTGTCTGACGCATTTGTTTGAGATCTTCGAGATGCTCGATTTTCAGCCTGGCGCAGATTCGGATCGGAGACTCGTCGAGATCCATCTTCTGTAATAGCACAACCAGTCGCGGCGATTGTTCTAGCAATTCGAATCGTGGTATTCCATACATGACGTATTCGGCAAAGCATCGCGCTTAGCCGGCAATTTCCGCTTTGGTAGTCGCTTGCGGGCGAGTAGGATCGGCATTGAGGACAAACCGTTTTGCCGTTTGGCGCAATACACCTGTAGGGGCACCGCGATTGTCGTGATCAAAGGCTCCGCCGCGCGGATCGGGTGCGTCGTTAGCAATCTGAACCAACCGCAAAGCCACGGAATTGACCGCGGCGAGATGGCCGCTGGAGTGTCAGATGTAGATGGAATGGTCGATCGAAGCCTGATCAAGATCCCTGCTTGTCGGATGGCGCCCAAACTTTGTGTCTTGGTATCCCTAACCGAGGATCCGCTCGCTTTTCGATGTCACCGCGGCTTCCTTGCGCAGTGCGGCGATCAATTGAGTTACATCGGCAGCACTCGCGGGATCAGAGGCAACCGTTCCCACACGGAACAACACCGGATCGATCGGAACAGGTCCAAATTAGCGTCATTGAATCCTGGCACGATGTTACGGCCATCGGCGGCGACGACGACTGTTTCCTTGTCGATCCCGCGGCGAACTTCGGCGTCTGTTCCCACTGCCACAACCTCATTGCCATCGACTGCGATGGCCTGAGCGACCGGTTGCCGTGAATTGACGGCGACAACTTTGCCGCCGACAAACAACCAACCGGAATGATAATCGGCAATCAAGCCGTTGACGGTCAGCATTGCCAGTCAGAGCGTAAAGCAAACCCGAGTAATCATGACAATGCCAAGGGATGGTGGAAAGCATGACGTAGAAGCCGCAAGTCTCGCTGTTCGAAGCCTAAGTGACCAGCAAATCTCAAGCGATTGGTTTACGGACCTCGATGAATCAAGACTATTTTCGAAAGATTCGGTTTTGTTCACTGGTCGTTTCTGTCGCACCGCCAATACTCTAGAGACCGCGAGAATCCACGGGGCAAAACTTCGATGGCTGGATCTGAGGCGGAGCACTAACACATTCGGTAAGTCCATACGATGAACCGTAATCTCAATGTAAGTCCATTTTTAAGGGTAAAAGCATGTTAAGTAAGTTTGTTTTGGGCATGGTCGCAGCGGCGTTGTTGATGGGAACTGGGATCCAAACCGCTCAGGCTGGTTGTGGTACCTGTGACAAGACCATTGTAGAAAACGCAGCGAATACTGAGGATTTTGCGACGCTCGTCGCAGCGGTGACGGCGGCCGACTTGGTAGAGGTTCTGTCCAGCGAAGGGCCGTTCACAGTTTTCGCTCCAACGAACGAGGCCTTCAAAAAGCTTCCAGCTGGTACCGTTGAGAGTCTGCTGAAGCCAGAAAATAAAGAGAAGCTGATTGCGATACTGAAGTATCACGTGGTTCCCTCGAAAGTGATGGCCAAAGACGTTGTCAAACTGACGAGTGCAAAAACGGCCCAAGGCTCAGACGTGAAGATTGCTGTCAAAGACGGTAATGTCATGGTCAATAATGCAAAAGTGGTTAAGACCGACATCAATTGCAAGAACGGCGTCATCCATGTGATTGACACCGTTATTTTGCCAAAGAGCTAATTCTTATTACGAGAATTTTGAACGACTGAACGCTGGCCGCTTGCGCGGCCAGCGTTTTCCTATTTGACGAATAACCTGCTCTTCCCGAACTCTACAAATCTGTTGAATGATGCCATGCGATTCGTCTCCAATTTGATTGCTCCTTTGGTCCTGTTCTCACCGACTTGGTTCGTATTGCCTGTCGGCGACGCGATTGCCCACACACCCGTCGAGTTCTTGGAGGTTTTCCAAGTCGAACCGGCAAATCAAATCGAGCACGCCGTCGATCTGCAGGGCGTTTACGACTCACAGAAAGTCAGCACCGAGCTGGCAGGCCCGCAGCGGTTTTCTCGGGCGGTGGGCTGCTTGGGTCGCAAACAGAAAACGCCACTTGCTTATTTAGCGTGGTTCGAGATTGTTGAACCGAAGCAAGAACCACGGCGGACTGTTTCCGTACTTGACTTAGTCCGCGGTGGCGAAAACATGGAATTGGAAATCGGCGATGCTCAATTCTTTCTCTGTCCATCGCAACGAATTGCAAGCGGAAAGCCCGATCCAGTCCCTCTAGGATTAGATCAATACAAAGCCTATCAAGTTATCGCAGGATCATCGGTCGATCGAGACATTGAAGTTGTTGATTCAGGGAAGAAGGAAACGCGAGATTTGCTGCGGCCCTTGTTTGTTTGTATCGCTGTCGAAGAATGGCACCATGACGATCACTTTGAATCTTCACATCCGCGGGGTTGCTTCGTTGTTTACGAGCTGGATTCGCGGACCAGTGACGACAAGATAAATACGATCGATCAGTTTGGTTTGAACCAGCTGCGCTCATCATCGAGTGATTGGCTTTGTGTTCGCGGCACTCTGTTGGATTCTGGGAAGTTGTAACCCTGTCCGACCACCAGAAAATAGCGACGCGAACAGATGAAGTCCGTCGATCGCCAATCTCTTCGCTGATGGGAGTTTGCGAGATCAGCTGGAACGTGGTCGCCAAATGTTAGTCTGCGAGGACGAGGGGACTGGAGACCAAGATATCCCGCTGGTCTTTGACCGTAAGGAACCAGGCGGTGGCTGTGCTGGGTGGCGACTCGGCGGTGATCATCTTACCGTCGATCTTCGCCGGCTTCATGACCCATTCTCGTTCGCTCGCATTGCCGGATAGTTTGGCTACGGTGTAATGAAGGTTTGCTTCGACCGGCGACGTGCTGCTTTCAACGTTGGCAAATAATTTGCCATCTTCCATCTGCGGATCTGAAACGCGAGCCAGTGGCGGTCCGCGACCGAGTCGCTGGGCGATAAAGACCTCGATCGCTTTCGGCCGGTCGAATATATGACCGTGCGGCAGCTCCGGTACGAAGTGCAGATACTTTGGCGACTTCACCAGCGCGAAAGTTTTTGCATGACTGTCGGGTGGATACGCACCATCTTTGCCTCCATTGACAAACAACATCGGCATCTTGGCCGAACCGACATATCGCGATGGGTCCCACAGGTTAACCCATTGGGCTTGGTGCTCCTGCGACATCTTTGCGAAGTCGCCCAACCACGCACTGTTTTCGTGCAGGAACCCGCACCCGTAGACGGGAACGGCTGCCTGAAAGCGATTGTCCAGCCCGGCCACGATGCAAGTCAGGTAGCCTCCCCAACTGATCCCCGTGATCGCGGTGCGGGCCGTGTCAACTTCTGGAAAGGACCGGATCAGCGAATGGGCGCGAATAACGTTCGCCACCGCGTGGTACGTCCACTGTTCGGTTTTGGGTTGGCCGATCCTCGCAAACTTCATGTCGTGTCCTTGCCCGGGCCCGCCGTCGTTCAGGCGATCCTTGTTGGGGCCGCACCCCGCCAGATCCATGGCGATGGCGGCGTAGCCTCTTTGCGCCCATAGCCGTACCCATTGCGGGAAGGCACTTCCGCCGCCGCCGTGGACCAATACGATTGCCGGGAACCGCTGCTGTGTTGTTGACGTTCTACCAGCGATTGTCTCTGGCGTTGCGTAGTAAGCGAAGACGCGAGTCGGTTTGCCCTGATATGTCTCGCCCGAGTAGTACAACGATCGAATTTCGTCGCCTGCGTCCCACGTGAACTCCGGTGACTTGCTTAGCTCCTTCAAGTCCCACGGTATGGAATCTGGCAGCGAGGCGGCGCGACGAATGGATCCAGGCTCGTCGGCGGGCGCATGGCCAGAACTGATACAGAAAATCAACATCAACCAACACCCGAGCGAATTCAAAAAGCAGTTGTTCATTGAAGGACGAATCTCCCAAACACCCAGCTCGAGATTGCGAGGGAATCGAATCTCGAGTGATGGACATGACCAAGCGAATCAAAAACTGTTGACGATTCATCCTAACCGACAGACTGCCTACGGTTGGGTCAAACCGGGTGATGCGCTACGCGAAGCGCTTGTTGCAGCCTAAAAGCTATCGATTATTGGTTGTTGCTTTGACCTTTGAAGTTGTTTGATCTGTTGGCGAAGATGTTAGATTTTTGGTCAATGAACGCAATGCTTCATTGCTGCCAGCAAACAGTGTTGTTGGCATCCCACGCTAAATGTCGATCGCTTTGGTTGCGTAGGGCTATCGGAATGCTAAATGTCACGAATAGCACATCAAGTGACCTCGATCATGCGTCTACCTACTATTGGACACCTACAGGCCAGATCGCCGTTGTCTCTTATCAGGCGTTCTCCGTTTGGCACGCCACGGCGTCACCACCCACAGGAGACCCAAACTGGTACAAATGGGACGTATTCGAAACGCATCCTCGTTTCAAATCCGTCGGTGAAAGTCTATTGGGTAGAGTAGACGCTGTAATGCGCTTGGACGAGGCGTCTTTCGTTGAGTAGTGGCACTGTTTCGGCAACGCATTCCACCAGCTATTTGAGCTAACCAGGAAATACCTAGGAAATACTATGGCAAAGTACCGCCACCGAACATTTGAAATGTACGACCATCGCGCCGAAGCAATCAAAGGGTTACTACCTAAATCATCTCGCGTTGAGACGACGAATGCTGACCCACAGTTGTGGACGTTTCGCACATTGGACGTCACGCTTTGTGACAACATGATCAGCGTTCGATTCAACGGGTGCGGTACGACGAAGAACAGTTGGAGACAGATCTGCAGGACGATTTCATCAACCTTGCCGACAAGTTACCAAACAACAGCAAGGTTCTGCTGGACTTTACCGACATTGAATCAATTAGCGTCAAATCCATCAGCGCGATTGAAGCTCTAAACGGGCGACTGAAGCACAAGGGCAGCAGAATCGTCTTGTGCTGTCTGAGCCCGACGACGCGAGAGGCGTTTTTTCCGCGCCTCCAACGCGGCAATTCCTAAACACAACGCCGCGCACCGTAAGGTCAATACCTTATGGCCCACTACCTTGATCAGAGATGCCCGATATGTGGTGCTCAGATTGTGCTTAGCGATCGGCGGTAATCCGTTGCGTTCCCAATTCATCAGTTTCACTGGAATGCCGGGGAAGCATGGTGGATACCTAGCTTCGTACCGACGTGATGGAAAAGGTGCCGCTGTCGTATCGCCGAGCTGCTTACGTCGGCAAATAGAACGGCAGGGGTGTGAATCCCAGTGGCACGAATAACAAACTGGCCCAGCCCAACACGATCCGGGTCGTGCCCAGGGATACGCGATCGTTCGCAGTTGGGGGATGCACCGGCCCCATCCACATCAACAAGATCAGCATCAGCGTCCATCCCCAGTAACCCCAGACGACGACCCCCAAGGCGGCAGCCAACAGGAGTGCTTTGGCCAATGAGTGGGCGCGCTGACGTAACAGGGCATACAAAATATGCCCGCCATCCAACTGACCAATTGGAAAAAGATTCAACGCTGTAATGAAGATGCCAACCCAGCCAGCGAAGGCGACCGGGTGCAGGAGCACGTCTTGGCCCTCTGCCAAAGTACCAAATGTCAGGTAGACCAACAGCTTGAACAAGATTGGTTCGCCAAGCGCCACTCCCAGTTGGTTGTCGGGAATGACCACGACCTCGGACCACTGCAGCCCCAGCACGCAGAAGAGTAAGGCTGGCACCAGCCCGGCAAGGGGTCCCGTGATCGCAATGTCAAACAAGGTCCGACGGTTGCCCATGCCGGGCGCCATGACGATTACGGCTCCCATCGTTCCGATGGGACTGACCGGCATGGGAATAAAGTAAGGCAGGCTGGCCGGTACGCCATACCGACGAGCCTGAAGATAGTGCCCCAGCTCGTGGGCCAACAACGTAAACATCAGGGCCAGGGAAAAGGCCGGACCGCCCGCCCCGTAGGTGGTCAGGGCGGTGGCAACGAACAGCAAGATCGGCAACAGCCTGCGCGGTCGATGTGGTCCCACGGCAGCCTGAGGTTGGAGCAATTCGTCGCCCCCGATCTTTTCGCCTGTTCGAGGAAATGGCGCTGGCTGTTCCGCTGGCATGCTGATAACTATACCGCACAGCGGTCAGCATGGTATGGATGGCTGACGATCTGCCACCGCCATGCTCATGGCAGATACATAAGGCGCATCATGAACGGAGTCCCGGCAAAGAGTCGTGTGATGACATGCCTTTGACGCAATCGATCAGGCAAGCTGACAAAACTGACTGGTTCATCTAAGTTGGTTTTCGCAGGGATGAAGCCGCCGGGCACTTGTCATCGAACGGGTTGATCCGCTTTGAAGTGACTGATAGACCAAAATCGAGCCAAAAAATGCGAATCTTAATCCCCACTGCCGGTGAAGAGTCGGCCCGTGAGATTGCCGAGTACGTAATGGAGGTCGCCAAACGGATGGCGGCGGACGTTACCGTGCTACATATCTTGCGTGATGGTGAGAGCGACCAGGACGGCATTCAATCGTGCCTCGTTTTTACGAACGCCGCCGATGATGTCGGTGTGAAAGTTTCTTCGCGAATCAATTCCGGAGACGTTGTCCCGACGATCGTGAGAGTCGCATCGGAGGAACAGACAGACCTGATTTTGATGGGAGCCAGCAGGGGAAGCCTGGTCGAGAACTGGCTTAGCGCCGACGTGATGGGAAAAGGAACCGTTCCCGTGTTGGTCGTCCCTCACTGCTTTCGACGATAGACGGCGCGAGTCGCGACACGGGAGTGGCCGGGCATCCGACACTGCCCGTACGCTTACGGCGATCGGCTCACCCGTTTTCGTCATAAGCCAAGGAAATCAACGAACCGCGAGCGGCAGCGGTGACGAAGAGGTTTGCCTGCCCTCTGCCGAGTCGGCCGGTTTCGATATGATTTGCGGTGACGATCTAGCCCCTTTGCCTATTACCGCTAACCTGCGATGAAAACCGACGAATTACGTGAAAAATACCTCGAGTTCTTTGAATCGAAAGGCTGCACCCGCTGTCCCAGTGACGTGCTGGTACCGGCTTGGGATCCATCCGTACTATTCACTCCGGCTGGAATGAACCAGTTCAAAGACCATTTTTTGGGCAAAGTGAAGCTCGACTTTACCCGCGCGACGACCTGCCAAAAGTGTCTGCGCACGGGGGACATCGACAACGTTGGCCGGACCGCCTTCCATCACACCTTTTTTGAAATGCTTGGCAACTTCAGTTTTGGAGACTACTTCAAAGAAGAAGCCGTCGTTTGGGCCTGGGAATTTCTGACACAGAAGAAGTGGCTCGGTATCAACCCCGAACAACTCAGCGTGACCGTCTTCAAAGATGACGACGAGGCCTACAACATATGGAAAGAAAAGGTCGGTTTGCCCGACGCCAGAATCAATCGGATGGACGAGGATGAAAACTTTTGGCCTGCTTCGGCTCCTAGCAAAGGTCCCGATGGCGTTTGTGGTCCATGCAGCGAAATCTATTACCACTTGGAAGACGGTAGCGACGTCGAGATTTGGAATCTTGTTTTCACCCAGTTCAATCGCGTGGGTGAGCCGCCCGGAAACTTACATCCACTGCCCAGCAAGAACATCGACACGGGCATGGGTTTGGAACGGACCGCCAGCGTGCTCCAGGGCGTGCCGACGAATTATCACATCGACAACATCTATTCGATCGTCGAAGCGGCGGCGGATGTTGTCGGTATCAAGTACGAGTATAAGAGTGACGACGGGCGCCGATTGCGACGGATCACCGATCACGCGCGGGCATCGGTTTTTTCGATCCACGAAAACGTCTATCCAGGCAACAAAGATGCTCGCTACGTCGTCAAGCGTTTGATTCGACGCGCTGTTTTGGACGGCTACCAGATGAATCTGCGCGAACCGTTCTTGTTCAAACTGGTGGATGCGGTTGCCCAGGCATCCAAAGTGCCGTATCCCGAGTTGTCACAAACGACCAAGCGCGTCGCCGAGGTGATTGAAGCGGAAGAGAATGCTTTCTTTGCAACGATCGATGGCGGGATGAAACGCATCGAGCAACTGTTCGAGCAGATGCGTGAAGAATCGGCCGTGATGGTGCCGGGCGATGCCGCAGCCGATTTAAACAAAACGTACGGTGTGCCACCCGAATTGCTGCAAACGATCAGCGCCGAACAGAACTTCACGTTCGATTGGACTGGCTATCGCCAATCAATGGATCAACACGCCAAGGATAGTGGGGCGGGGCAGCGGGAACTATTTCAAACCGGACCGCTGGAAACGCTTAAGGAAGCATTGCGCGAAACACCGTTCGTTGGTTACGAAACAACCGAAGCATCCGCGGTCGTTAAAGGCATCATCACTGGATCAGGTCACAAAGACGAAGACGACGGACAACTGCTAAGCCACATTGATCGACCGGCCGATCAAGAGATGCGGTTGGTGCTGAGCGAGTCACCTTTTTACGGTGAATCGGGCGGACAGATCGGAGATGTCGGAACCATCCGTGGTGACAATTTCGAATTCACCGTCACCGATACCCAGCGCCACGCTGGGCTGATCGTCCACCACGGCAAGCTGGTCCGTGGTGAAATACAAGAAGGACAAACGTGCACCGCGTCGGTTGACAACGATCGACGGCTGGCACTTTGCCGCGCCCACTCGGCGACTCATATTCTGCATTACGCGTTGCACAAAAACGTCGGTCGACACGCTGAGCAACAGGGCAGCAAAGTCGAAGCAGACCGTTTGCGATTCGACTTTACCAATCCCAAAGCGATTCCCGATCAAACTTTGATCGAGATCGAAAAGGATGTGTTGGCCTTGGTGGAAAGGTCGCAGCCGATTCGCTGGGATACGGTGTCGCTAGCCGACGCACGTTCGGCTGGCGCGATGATGTTGTTTGGTGAGAAGTATCCAGATCCCTGTCGCATGGTTTCGATGGGGGATTTCAGCACCGAACTGTGCGGCGGAACCCATCTGACCAATACCTCCCAAGTCCAATCATTTGAAGTCGTCGTCGAAGAGAGTGTATCGACCGGCACCCGCCGCATCGAAGCCCTGACTGGCAACCGAGCGGAAGAGCATCGCGCACAGACTCGCCAGTTGCTGGACGAAGTTGCGGCCGAGCTGAACTGTAAACCAGAGAACGCATTGACGGCGGCGGTGGCAATCATGGATGAAGTTCGGCTGCTCAAGAAGGAACTTTCATCGGGCAAGCAATCCGAACATCCAGATGAATACGAGTTTACCGGTGACGGCCAGAAGACCAATTTGAACGATTACAACTCCGTCCGCACCGCGACTCGCGAGATCACACGACGACTGAATGTATCGATCGACGATGTTGTTTCACGCATCCATGCACTGGTGAAGGACCGCAAGAAGCTGGTAGCCGAATTGAAAAAGGCGACGGCTGGCGGAAAGCTTTCAGCCGATGACCTGATCAGCCAGGGTGAAACCATCGGTCAAGCCGTCCTGGTAGTGGCCGAGACGCCGGGGGCCAATCCGAATGTGATGCGAGGCTGGATTGATCAGATCCGCAAGAAAAGCGACGGTCCAACGGCCGTCTTGTTGGCGGCCATCCAGGGCGACAAAGTGTTGTTGGTCGGTGGTCTGAGCAAGGCGTTGGTCGATCGAGGTCTGAAAGCGGGGGACTGGGTTGGCGCGGCAGCCAAGGCCGTTGGTGGTGGTGGCGGCGGCCGACCCGACATGGCTCAGGCTGGCGGCAAGGATCCAAGCAAACTGCCCGAGGCGTTAGCAGCCGCCAAAGCTTCGATGCGGCAGCAACTCGCCGAGTAAAGATTTCTGTTTCACGGTCGTGTTCCTTGACGATCACCGTTGACACTATCTCGAGACGAGTGCTACTGACTGATTCACCCGAAGAATACTTACCAAACCATTATGGAGTTTCATCGTTGGTGAACGCTTTGCGGGAAACGTTCGCTGGCCTCCCAAACTTGGTCGGAGCGTCTACTGCCTATCTCGACGGTTTCTGGGTCAATCGTCGCGTCAGGTTGCTCCACGTTGAAACTTCACACAGCATCAGGGCGTCACTCCGGTGTCGCCCTGATGCTACGATACAACTCTAGATTGCCTGTATCTCATGTCTGGCGCCGACACCGCTGACGACCCGTCGATCGACGATGAATCCGATCCGGCAATCGTCGATCGTTTTGCTCGACTGAAGAACATCGGGCGGAAACGAGCGTTGATCGGGGTTGCTGGCTTGTCATCGGTCTTGCTGATCGCGCTTGCCGCGCTTTGGGTTGGCGGTTACTTCGACGAAGCCGAAATCATTGAAGTGCCAGATATTTCGCCGGCGCAGCGGTTCGTACAAGAATGCGATTTTGTCCGCGAACAACGGTTGGACACATTTCATCTATCGCACTATGAAGTCGGCGATGAAATGGTTCCCGAACTGGCCCAATTGGACTGGCTGGAGACCATCATTCTTGATCAGGGTGCCGTTACCGACGTCGCCTTGGAAACGATCGCTAAACTTCCAAAACTGCAACATCTGCGACTGCGTCTGTCGCCAATCACCGACCAAGGCTTGAAGACCATTTCCGATTGTCAGACGCTATGGTATCTGAATCTACCGCATGCGAAATGCACGTCGGCCGGTGTGCGTCACCTACAGAAATTGACGAATCTCCGGCAGTTGCGATTAGGATCAGAAAATCTAGGCAACGACGTGACACTTGAAATTGCCAAGCTGAAAGGCTTGCGCGGTATCCATTTGATCGGTGTCTCGGTAACCGATGAAGGATTGGATACGTTGGCCGCAATGCCATATCTTGAGTCGCTCTATTTGGATGATTCGGCGGTGACGGAGGCTGGTTGGGAACGATTATTTCGCGAACATCCCGACCTGCATGTGCACGTTAACCAGAGGCATCACGACCGCGATCCCAAAGGCCACGCTCATCACGACTAGGGACTGTTTCGTTGTTCGATTGACTACGGAATAGTCAACTTGCGTTGGACTCATAGAGCATCCTGGGAATGGTGCTGCAACGAAGGTCTCCAGAGGGCGGTCGTGACCAGCAGGAGACGATCCCCGCCCGGGTCTGGTACCTTAGCGAAGCTGCAGTCCCGTCTTACTTTCAAAACAAGGATTCCTAATGGTCCGCCTTGGTCGCACGAAATCCCTATCGATTGTTGTTCTGTTGGTGATGTCTATTGGTTCGAAAGCCGCCGGACAAGATTCGGAAACCAATCCGACTCCGATCACATACCCGGAAACGAAAATGACCGATGTCGTTGACCAATACCACGGTCGCCAAGTAGCCGATCCATATCGTTGGCTGGAAGACACCGAAAGCAAAGAGACCGCCAAGTGGATCGAGGCGCAGAACAAAATCACCAATCATTACTTGGAATCGATTCCCGCCCGCGCAAAGATGCGGAAACGGCTTGAGCAATTATTGAATTACGAACGGTTCGGTTTACCGAGTCGGCACGGTTCGACTTACTTCTATTCGCACAACGATGGACTGCAAGACCAGAGTATCTATTACAAATCTGCGTCTTTGAACGGGCCGCGTTCCGTCCTACTGGATCCCAATCAACTGAGCGCCGATGGAACGGTCGCCCTGGCGGACGCGATTGCCAGTGAAGATGGAAAGCTGCTGGCCTATGGATTGGCCGATGGCGGTAGCGATTGGCGAACCTGGAAAGTGCGCGATGTTGCCTCGGGGAAAGATCGCAACGACTTGATCCAATGGGTGAAATTCGGCAGTATCGATTGGCTGCCCGATAGCAGCGGGTTCTTTTATGGCCGATATAAAGAACCGATCGCTGGCGAAGAGCTGACTGCGACAAATGAAAACCAAGAACTGTATTTGCATAAACTCGGTGATGATCAAAGCAAAGACCAGCTGATTCTGGCTCGACCCGACCATCCCAAATGGGGATTCTCGCCGCAGGTCACCGACGATGGTCGCTATCTGATCATCCAAGTTTGGAAAGGCAGTGAACCGAAAGCACAAATTTTCGTCAAAGACCTGCGCATCCCGACTCGGGAATCCAAGAATTGATCGTGGGATTTGACGCTGAATACGAGTGGGTCGGTTCCAGCGGAGACAGGCTATTTTTCATCACGGATAACCAAGCGCCGAAGCGACGGCTAATCGCGGTGAAAGCAGGAGATACGGACCGCCGGCACTGGCAGGAAATCATCGGCGAAAGCGAGGATGTGCTCGAATCGGTCAGCTTGTTTGGCCAAACCTTCTATGCCTCGTGGCTCCAGGATGCTCGGGGCAAGGTAACTCGGCATGGAATCGACGGTGCCTTGATCGATCAGCTGGATTTGCCCGGTGTTGGGACCGTCAGCGGTTTTGGCGGGCGGCAAGACGCCAAGGAAACTTTCTTTAGCTTCACCAACTACGTGACCCCGTCATCGATCTACCGAGTCGATCTTGGTTCCGGCAACACATCACTGTGGCGACAACCGGAAATCGACTTGGACATCAGCCAGTTCGTGACTGAGCAACTGTTTTGCAAGAGCAAGGATGGTACGACCGTTCCAATCATCGTGACACGCAAGAAAGGCACGAAATTGGACGGATCCAATCGAACTCTATTGTACGGTTACGGTGGCTTTAACATTTCGATCACACCGTCGTTTTCGTCAACCAACGCAGCATGGATCGACGCGGGGGGCATTTACGCCGTGGCCAACCTTCGTGGTGGTGGTGAATATGGGCGGGAATGGCATGAAGACGGCATGCGATTGAAAAAGCAAAACGTCTTCGACGACTTCATTGCTGCGGCCGAGCATCTGATCAAAATGAAATACACCCAACCATCGCGACTAGCCGTGATGGGTCGTAGCAATGGCGGCCTGTTGGTTGGCGCCGTGATGACACAGCGACCCGATTTGTTTGGCGCTTGTTTGCCGGGTGTCGGTGTGATGGACATGCTGCGCTACCACAAGTTCACGATCGGTTGGGCGTGGGTCACCGAATATGGCAGCAGTGATGAACAAGATCAGATCGATAATTTGCTTTCGTATTCGCCACTTCACAACTTGAAGTCCGGAACCTGTTATCCAGCAACCTTGATTACTACCGCAGACCGTGACGACCGCGTTGTACCGGGACACAGTTTCAAGTTCGCCGCCGCGCTACAGGCTGCACAAGGATGTAATCGACCGACGTTGATCCGAATCGAAACTCGAGCAGGACACGGCGCAGGAACACCGATCAGCAAGACGATCGATCAATATGCTGACCTGTGGGGGTTCTTGATCGACAATTTGCAATAATGAACGCTACTCCGCTCCCTGCTTTTTTCTGCTCCACGCCCCCCGTTATTAGCTGACTTCATGTTTCTTCAACAACCGGCCGAATCGCCCTATGACCTGCGGTTTCAACTGTTTGGATTTCCGAATTCGAATCGCTTGGGGTTTCTGGGTCGCATCCATCATTTTTGGTTTTGAATTGGTCCGTGGAATCGAGAACTATTTTGGCCCTGATTCGCCGGGTCGATTGCCTCTTTTGGTGCTCTGGGCGGGGGCCTTATTGGTTTCCATTCTGATCCACGAACTTGGCCACGCGTTTGCGTTTCGTCGCTATGGAATTGAATCGTCGATTGTGCTGTATCACTTTGGCGGACTTGCGATTCCGCGCAGTGACTATCGTTCCCGATTCGAAAGCAGTCCCAATCCGGCCAATCAAGTTTGGATTTCCTTTGCCGGACCGTTGGCACAACTAAGTTCGGCTTTGGCGCTTGCAGCGCTCGTTCACTTAGCGGGATATCGTCTTGATGCTTTGCAGTGGATGCCTGGATCACTCGATCAGATCCCAGGTGTGATGGATGGTAAACCGATCGATAGCCCAGGGCTGTATGCGATGTTGGTTTTCTATTTCTTGCCCAGCATTTTTTGGGCGCTGATAAACCTGTTACCGGTACTACCGTTGGATGGTGGTCAGATCGCGAAGTCTTTTGTGTTGATGCGAGGTGGCGAACTGACAACTGCGTTATGGATCAGCGTAATCGCCGCCGGATTGACCGCCGCTTACGGAATGTCCAATGGTTTGCACTATCTCGCGATATTTTTTTTGATACTTGGTGTGTCAAGTTTTCAGATGTTGCAACAGGTCCAAGGCGGTTGGCGATAACCGTAAGCGCGAAAACAAAAACGGCGTTACATATCGTAAAACACGAATATTTTTGCGCGCTACGCGTGAGCGTTCCCCGTATGTTTTCGACAAGACTTGCGATGCCGTTGAAAAAAGCGCGTTTCCCTAACGCAAATTTTTTTTCCTCGCAACCACTTTTTTTGCAAAAAGATGTTGCGGAATCTGAAGAAGCGCGTAAAGTTACGCGCAGTTTAGAAACGGTTGAAAGGATGAGTCGGACCGATCGGCACGATGTTGAACAAAGATGTTGGACATCGATGTATGTTTCGGACTTAATATCCGACTCTGGGATTCAACCACTTGTGACGGTTGGTGAGCCGTGGCCGGTGGCTTCTAAAGCGTTGCTTTGAAAGTCACGAGGACTCGCCAACGTTTCCTTTCTCAGCGGAGGAAAACGTGGCCAAGAAGAAAGCAAAGAAGAAGGCTGCTAAGAAGCGTTCGACCAAGAAGAAGGCTGCTAAGAAGCGTTCGACCAAGAAGAAGGCTGCGAAGCGTTCGACTAAGAAGAAGGCTGCTAAGAAGCGTTCGACTAAGAAGAAGGCTACTAAGAAAAAAGCCAAAAAGAAGGTTGCTAAGAAGCGCGCTACTAAAAAGCGTTCGACTAAGAAAAAGGCTGCTAAGAAGCGCCGTTAGTCATCAGCCTGTATGTTCGGTCACCGACCAACTGGTCAGGGACCGAATCATGTCCAAAAAGTCGTGTTGGGGATTCTCCTCGACGCGGCTTTTTCGCGCGCCTCCTGAGTTCGGCAGCCGCTTGAACTGCCCCTCCAAATCTTGGCCAGATGCCCTAGAGCGTTGGCAAATTCACCTTAGGAGGACTGGCCGACGCTCGGGCGGCCAGATTTCGGACCAGCGATTTCGTGACTTTATCCAAGGGTGCCCGCGCGGCTTCGTCGGAGTCAATCACCTCTGCCAATCTTGCCCTCGTCTCCCGCGGTGCGCAAGGTGATGTCGATTGGCAAGCCTCCCAAAAATGGAACGCCCAGCTCTTCCGCTTTCGCCCGCGCACCACCACGACCAAAGATGTCATAGGTCTTCCCGCAATCGGGACACTTGAACCCGCTCATGTTCTCGACCATTCCCATGATCGGAATGTTCACCTTCCTGAACATCGCGATCGCTTTCACAGCGTCGAGCAAGGCGACTTCTTGGGGTGTGCAAACAACGACTGCCCCGGCAAGCGGGATCGCCTGGGAAAGTGTCAGCGCAACATCACCCGTTCCGGGTGGCATATCGATGATCAAGTAATCAAGTTCACCCCACTGCGTCTCACCCAGAAATTGATTGATCGATCCATGCAACATTGGACCGCGCCAGATCACTGCCTGATCCGGTTCCACCAAAAACCCCATCGACATCACAGGCATGTCGCCGCCCAGCTTGATCGGCTCAATACGTTTGTCCGCAGTGATCGCAGGACGACCGGACAGCCCGAGTAAATGAGGAACACTGGGTCCGTAAACGTCAGCATCCATCAAACCAACCTTCGAACCCAGGCGTCGCAGCGTCAGTGCGATCGACGTCGCGACGGTACTCTTGCCGACACCACCTTTGCCGCTTCCCACGACGATCACACTCTTGGCTCGCAACGCCGTTTGGCCAGAGCGGGCTGGTGGGCGGGGATGGTCAACGATTCGGAATTCGATCTGCACTCCAGGCGAAGCGGCATTGACTCGTGACCGCAATGCCTCGGTTACCTCATCCGCGATCGCAGCAGAATGAGAGGCCAGAGCGATGGTGATTTTGGCTTGGTCGCCATCGATCGAAACATCTTTGATCTGTCCCATCGCATCGATCGGACGACCCGTTTCAGGATCGGGAAAGTCGGCAATCGCTGAACGGATCGTATCGGCAGAGTCGTGGGTCATCTTAGGTCTCGTTGGAGTAGTTTTATCCCTGCTTTATCGACTGACGACCCAAAATGGTCAACCGATCAAGTTGCAAGTCGAGTTTCCTATAGAGATCACGGGTCCCTTTTGAAGTACGAGCAGATCATCGATCGCAAACCGACCAAGTCCTCTGGGTGCCGCAAGATGGTGGCACACGGCAGTTCCATCAGGATCGCCTGCTCACGGGCGGTCCGGTTTCCGGCAGCAACCAGTTGCAGGGTTCGTGGACTGGCCTGGTTGGCTTGAATCAGCGAATCACACACCGGCAGCAGTGATTCACCGGTAGATTCCCACAAGACAATCTTTTTTTGATCGCGCGACGCCTTCAGATCGATCGATTGTCGCCGCCAAATCGGCAGCAGTGATTGATGGCACCAAAGGTGCTGGCATCAAATCTGGAGAGAATCGACGAACGGCACGAATCCAGCGTTGGCTTTGCTCGCAAACAAACCACTTCCGCAGATCTGCTTGATCGATGGAGACTTCGATCATGGCTCAATCACTACTCTCGTGCTTTGGTGCGTCGTCGATTTTTCGCAACAGTCGGGCGCGACTGATTCCAAGCCGCCGTGCCGCCTCAGCTCGGTTGCCTCCGGCCGCCTCGATCGCCTCATCGATCAATCGCATTTCGAACCTGGCAACTGCATCGTCAAGCGAAACCCGACTTTGTCTTTGCGCCGCTGGATCGTCGCCGCTGCGAAACGAACGGATTGCCAGTGGCAAATGTTCAACGCTGATCTGTGCACCGCTCGCGCGCTGCGCAGCATGCTGGATGGCAGCGACCAGTTCGTCGAAATTACCTGGCCAAGGATAGGTAACAAGCGCGTCCAAGGCTGCGCGATTGATCCGCTCGGTCGCCGTTTTGCCGTCGGCGCGCAACCGATCGACCAGAGCCGTTGCCAACATTGGCAGATCATCGATTCGTTGGGTTAACGATGGAACGGATATCGTTAGCGCACATATCACATCAAACAACTGGCTATGAATGCCTGTTTGCACCACGACATCGTCAAGTGGTGATTCACTCACGCGATCATCACTTTGATCCGAAATCTTTAGCGAAGTTGCGTTCGATTCACATAGACCGAGCAGTCGTAGACGTCCGCCAAAAGTTGTCAACAGTTCAGCCAGTCGCTGCTGGGCTTCCAACGGCATTTCGTCCAAACCACGGATCAGAGTCGTCGCCCGGGCGTCGGATGATTCGGTCAACAGATGGATGACCGACGCTAGTGTTGCTTCCAACAGTTCGGCATCCATCAACGGACCGTCAACGGTTACCAGTGGCTCGCCGGGTGCCGAAAGTTGGTGGATTCGTGTTGCGATCGTCTCGCTACCACAGCCAAGTGGGCCCATCAGTCCGATATCGGTTCGTGTCTGGGCAGCGACTTGCAGCCTACGGCGCAAACGTTTGGCGACCGTGGAATCTCCCGCCGAAGCTAGAATCGCCAGATTGGCGTGTTGTTTTCGCCAAGCATCCAATCGCTGGCGAATCGCTACAGCGTCCTGTAATTCATGATCGATCTCACGATCGGAAAATCCGCCACCGACTGCGATGGTCAGCGCTTGATCACCGGTGCCGACGCGGACGAATCGAACTTCGATCGCCGCCGGTCGCTGTTGGTTCGTTACCGGCGGTTGGACTCGCAATGACGCCGTACCCCGCGACGACAAACCTGTCGGTGGCGACAACGATGCCGCCAGGCGATCCAATGGATCGTCGGAAACAGGGGCACCGGCAATCGATTGTCGGTCGATGAGAGATTCAATCGGCACACCCAACCAAGTTGCGCAGCCAGCCGAAAGGTACGCCAGTCGGCCGCTGGGAGAGATCACCCACAGTGGCGCATCGGCCGCGTCAAGCAGTTTGGTAAACAGACGGGTTTTAGTACCGGACGCCATAGCGGGAATGAACAACGATCGAAGGACCAGCGATCAAAGGACCAAAGATCAACCGGGCGACCGGAGAACGACGCGCTGGTTAAAACACGTCCAAGATAAAATGGTGGCCCTGATGAAAGCGGCGACTGCTTGGATAGTAGTTGTGCCACTTTTTGTTGTAGACCGGGATTCGCATCTCCGGCGGATAACGATGGTACATGCTATCGCTGCTGCGGAAGTACTCCTGACCATAGAAATTTTGCGGATAGTAGACATACGGGTAGTGGTAGAAGCGGTTCCAGTCGCGGGTTCCCGCTTGACCACCCCAGCTTCGGCCATAGGCGCGCTGGTCTGCCGATGCGGTGTCGGTCATGGCCACATAGCTGCAGGAAAGCACGGTAGCGATCATTAGATGACGGAGCATCAGGTCGTCCCCCCTTCGAGACGTGCGACTCAATTTTTTGTCGCTGTGAACAGTGTTTCGAAACCCGTGGCGAATCGCCCGACCCCAGTCCCGGAGCCGAAGGGTCCCTCAGTGACCCGAGTCCCAGGCCAATGGAGCATCGGTGCGATTTCGTGCCAGATTTGGTCTCTGGCAACGGCTTACCGTCACTATCGGCACATTCGACACCATCGGTTGAGTCGTTCAGGAGCGGATTCTCAGGGGAAAACAAGCAACATCTGGCCGTTCTGTCCCTCGGACGACTTCTCACGGACCGCCGGACACACCTATGATTTGGTTAGCCGCTGCTGTTAGCATCGACTGATCACCCAATTTCTTCCTCGCCAAATTGTGATCAAATGTTCCATCGACGCATGATGATTATCGCAATTGTTGCTGTTGCCAGTTTCACGCAGACCAGAATGCTCGCCCGCGCTTGCCCCTTCTGCAGCGCTGTTTCACAGACGTTGCGTCAAGAGATGGAAGTGATGGATGCCGTTGTGATTGCCACCGCGGTCCAGGGGGACCTGACGCGAGACAAAGAATCCGGCCAAGTTCGGATGAAGATCGAAAAGGTTCTGAAGGGAAACAACTTGGTCAAACAGGGACAAGAAGTCCAGGCGATCTATTATGGCGATGTTGCCAAGGGGCGCCGATTCATGATGTCTGGTGTGGACCCACCTGAGCTGCAATGGTCCTGCCTACCGCTGACCGAACGTGGTGAAGCCTATGTGGAAAAGGTGACCGAGGTGGCGGAAGAACCACTGGAACGATTGCGGTTCTATCACAACTACCTGCAAGACGAAGAAGAAATGCTGGCGCGTGATGCCTATGATGAATTTGCCATCACACCTTACGACATTGTCAAACAGCTTTCACCCGACATGGATCACGATCAATTGGTCAGCTGGATTACTGATCCGGAAATGCCGACCGATCGCAAGCGACTTTATTTAACGATGCTCGGCGTTTGTGGAGACCAAAAAGACCTGCCGATGCTTGAACAGCTGCTACGCAGCACACAGAAGAGCACACGCGGTGCCTTGGACGCATTGATCGCCTGTTATCTGACACTCGCTGGCGAAGCAGGAATTCCGCTGATCGACGAATTGTTCTTAGCGAACAAGCAAGCACCCTATGCGGATACCTACGCAGCGATCATGGCCGTTCGCTTTCATGGAACCGAAGGGGAAGTGATCCCGCGAAATGCGCTGGTCAATTCGTTGCACCATGTGCTGGAAAGAAAAGACTTAGCTGATTTGGTGATCCCCGACTTGGCTCGCTGGAGTGATTGGAGCCAAATTGACCGACTGACCGAGCTGTTCATCACAGCTGATGAGGACAACAATTGGGTTCGCGTGCCCGTCGTCAATTACTTGCGGCCTGTCCCGAACCGGAAGCCAAGGCGGCGCTGAAAAAGCTGGAGGAGATTGATCCTGATGCGGTCAAGCGTGCCAATACCTTCTTTTCGATCCCTGTCCCGGCTCGGGATACAGGACCGCAGGAATCGTCGATTCAGCGGCCGAGCCCTATTTTGTTTGCCGGTCCTGGTATCGCAGCGAAACCGGGCCAACCGACGGCAGCGCTAGGGCCCCTGAGTGGCGCGACGACTGCACAATCGAACCTGGCAAATCCCGCCAACCTGACAGATCCGGCGAACCCTTGGCGGCTGGCGAACGTATTGGCGCTGGCGTTGGCCAGTATCATGATTGCCCAATTCTTGTTGCTTTCCGGTGGGTCCCAACCAACCGACCGGTAAGTCCTTCCGCCTGCCGAGAGAAAATGTCTGCTGATTTGCAAATGTCATCGACGGCCGACCAGGTCGAATTCCCCTATCGGGCGATGAGCTCGACCGCGATCGCCTCGCTGGTATTTGCCGTGATGGCGGCCCTGATGGGATTCTTTTTTTGGCCGGGATTGGGAATGGCCGTTATTGGCGTTTCCGTCGGCGTGATGGCGTTGAGCAAGATCAACGCCTACCCCGATGAATTTGACGGTCGAAACATCGCCGTGGCCGGGATCTTGTTGAATTTGGCGGTCTTGCTTGGCGGTGCCAGCATGCACGCGTATGTCTATCTGACTGAGGTTCCCGAGGGTTATTCACGAGTTCAATTTTATGAATCTGCAGCAACCTGACAATGGACCGATTGGACCAACCGAGAAGGCAGTCGCGATCAGTGGCGAGCCGGTCTTTCTGAAGGGGTACATCCACCCGTCATCAGGCAGCGGACTGCTCAAAAACTTTATCCTGGTTCCCGACCTGGGTACTTGTTGTTTCGGAGGCCAACCAAAGAGCAGTGACATGATCGAAGTCAACCTGATTGGCGGACAGACAACCAAAGCGGGATTCCGCAAGAAAAAGCTAGCAGGCACATTCAAAGTCAATCAGGCGCCACAAAAAGTCACTGATTTTGACAACAACGTCTTCTATCGAATGAAGGTCGATCAGATCAAATGATTCGATCTGTCGGTGTCTATTCTCGAGCGTCTATACTAGGCACTGTCCCGGTATTCGGCTACGGAAAAGGGGTCGGACCCCTTTTCCGCAATCTGCTATTTGCGGGACAGTGCCTAGCAGACAGATCCTCGAGCATCATCCTACTTTGAACGCACCATGACCTTCCTGCGAATCGCAATCTGCACTCTGCTGGTATGTGTTATTTCGATAGCCGCACCAAGTGCAACGGCCCAAGCAAAGCAGACCGATCAAAAGGATGATCGAAAGCGGGTCGAAGATCGCAAGGCCAACAAGGCAGCGGCGGCCAAGGGCGAGATCAACTTTGACAATTTGAAGTTCGACATCGACAAGGACGCACCGTTTGACAAGAAGATGTTAACCAATGATGTAAAGGCTTTGGCTGGCAAGAAAGTAAAGCTGCGCGGTTACATTCTGCCCAGTACCTTGTTCAAAGAGACCAACATCGAAGAATTTGTGCTGGTCCGCGACAATCAAGAATGCTGTTTTGGTCCCGGTGCCGCGTTGTTTGATTGCGTGATCATCAAAATGGTGCCGGGCAAAACCACCGACTTTGTGACCCGCCCAGTGACGGTCGAAGGCAAGTTCAAAATCGATACCGAGAGTTACAAGTATCCAGGTGGCAAGGGACCCGGGGGCCAAAGTCATATGGCGATTTTTCAGATCGATGGCACCTCGGTGAAGTAGCTGTCCCACGGCGATTCGCGACTAATCCAACGTCCCAAGATCTGGATCATGTCGCCGTTTTTGACTTGTCTAGACGCGACGCCCGCGGGGGATGCGATTGCTGGTCGCTCACGCGCCTGGCGACCATCCCGGCTTGGGCAACTCTGAAATCTGCGGCGGTTCGTCGCCTCGCAATTGATCGATCTTCGCTGACATGGCGGTCACCATCTCCGCATCGACCAGCGGCTCAAGCGTGACGCGAAACGAAGCGGTCTGCCCTGATTCCAATTCAACCAAGCGTCCTTGATCCGCTTCATAGGATCGGGTGTTGGGGAAATTGGTCGCTGGTTCAATCCCTGTCACGTATCCGTCACTTTCGGCCGCCGTGTTTTTCCAAACCACGAAACGTGGCAAGCCGTTGGTGTTGTAGGTAACACCAAGACCGCTTTCACCATCGGCTGACCGCAGCATCGCCGTGGTCAAATTGCTGTCGTCGGTCCGCAAACGCGCGAAGTAGACCCGTTCAGCATACCCAGCTTGCGGCCCAGCATACTCGTTCCATGTGTCGATCTCGCTGGCAGCCAGATTATCTTTGGGAGCCAGTTGATCGATCGGTGCTTCCAATCTTGCGCCGGGCCCCAGCACCGGCGTACCGACATTGATGTGATATAGCAATTGCATCGTGGTTGGTTTTGCCAAATCGTTGGTAACATCATCAAGCAACTCAACCCTTGGACTGCCAGCATGAAAGCGAATTCGACTGCGAAGGCGAAGGCGTTTGATGAACAGTCGTGACTCCAAGACTTCACCAATCACTTCGACTCGCCCGGACGCCTCGTCATACTCAATCGAAAGCGACTGTGCCGGCAGGTTTCCGATCCGGCCATGTAGCGGATAAGTCAGATGTCCGCTGACGTCATGTTCCGGCGCACCGTTGCTCTCCAGCCCGCAGCGGACGACCAATTCGTCAAAACCCTCCAACCAGCCGATCCCGCTGGGGTCGAATACCGGCACCAGGGATGGATGAACCGGGCCTGCCACAGGAGAATCCCAGCCAAATCGAAGACCTCCAGCGTGCATTTGCCAAATGGACATGCCACGAGTCGGCAAAATCAACGTGCGGACTGAACCGGTATCGATCTCGATAACTTCGACTCCGTTCGACACACCGCCGACGAATCGTCCGTAACGCGACTGCACTATCCCCTCACGTGTTTCGATGTCCATCGTCAGTGGTGACGCATTGTCCCACTGAATATTCGTCTCGGGTGTGGTCAAGGATCGTTGCTGTGCGGTTTTGGTCGTCATCGTCTGGTTAGCATCCAGAAATATTGGCGTTCTTGTAGGCTGAGCGGCCAGCTAATAAAACATCTAGGCACGATCATGGCTACTCGGCGGAGTCGGAGCCCTGGCATACCCACAGATATCAGAGCAAAAATTCGATGAGTGATGTGAAATTGGACGAAGGGCTGATCCAAGGCGACAGCGTCTCCGGAATTCTGGACTCGGCCCTCGACGCTGGCGGTGGGCTGCTACGGCTAACACCGAACTGGGTTCCCCGATCGTTCCTGCATCCCGGTCGGCGAATCAAGTTGCATCCAAATGACTACTACCGTTTCGGAGCCGACCGGGGCGGTATTGACGAGCGTTGGTTCGGCAGCACGACCGATGCAGCCAATGAGGGCCGCGTCTGGCATGAAGGTCAAAGTTTTTGCCTATTCGAAGGCAAGAAGTTCATGCTACGTGACGCGATCGCTGAACGGGGCGGTGAAATTGTTGGCGATCGAATCTACAAACAGTATCAGCGTTGGCCGGTTTATTCGAAATTCTTTGACAACATGGGGCCGATTCCCCATCACATGCACCAGAGTTTCGAAGACGCAAAGTTGGTCGGCCAAGAAGGCAAACCGGAAAGTTACTACTTCCCGCCGCAACTGAATAACGTTGACAACAACTTTGCCTACACATTCATGGGTTTGGAACCAGGAACCGAAAAAGAGGACGTTCGCCGCTGCTTGGAAAATTGGAATGAAGGAGACAATGGAATCTTGGATCTTAGCCGCGCGTATCGACTCAAGCGGGGTACCGGTTGGCTAATACCGCCCGGTGTGTTGCACGCGCCCGGGTCGCTGTGCACCTACGAACCGCAATGGGGCAGTGATGTTTTTGGAATGTTTCAATCGATCGTCGAAGGCCGCTATGTTCCCTGGTCGTTGCTTGTGAAAGACATGCCAGAGGAAAAACATCAAGACTTAGATTTCATCGTCGGTCAGTTGGATTGGGACAAGAACGTCGACACCCACTTCAAACAAAGCAACTACCTGGAACCGATCCGCGATGACAATCGCAGCGGCGATGGCTTCGAGGATCTGTGGATCGTTTACGGCACAGTCGATGGACAGCAACTATTCAGCGCCAAAGAGCTGACAATCCAACCAGGTGCAAAGTGCACGCTACAAGATCCAGGTGCGAGCAGTTGGATCACGGTTCAAGGTCGCGGTCGCATGGGAAAACTAGATTTGCAAACGCCAGCGATGATTCGCTTTGGTGAAAACACGAGCGACGAAGTATTCATTTCGGCTGTGGCGGCAACCGCGGGCGTCGAAATTGAAAACACGGGAACCGGACCGCTGGTCGGTCTGCGATACTTTGGTCCCGACACGCACGCCAACCTGCCTAAAGCAGGAAGTTAGTCTCCTACTCCAATAATTCCATTCAACAAGAATCGAAATCCCATGACCGACCATCCCAACAACTTTCCGAAACTACACAATGCGGCTTGGCCTGGCGTCGTTGGCAAAGACGGCGGTGAAGGGAGTGACCCACCGATTCCGCTGGATACGATGCTGGACATGACGGTGGCAGCCGAGGTTGACGGACGCAAGTTCGATGGTGTTAACCTGTTTCTCTCCGAGCCACACGTGTCGATCGACGCAACTGACAAAGAGCTAGAGGCGTTGGCGGAAAACGTCAGGAGTCGTGGCTTGGTCATCGGCAGCGTCGTTGCACCGGTCTGGGAAGGAACCGGCGGCGGTTCGGCAGCCGGCAGCAGGGAACAGATCGAAGCTTTTCTGACTCAGGTTCGCAAAGGTTGCACGATCGCTCAAAAGTTCGCGAACTGGGTGTGAGACCCTATGGCGTCGTCCGAATCGACAGCGCCTGCGGTGTCGAAGAGTGGCTTGCCGATCCAGAGGCTAACCAGGCAAAAATCGCCGATACATTCAAAGCGGCCTGTGACGTTGCTGAAGAATTTGACGAACGATTGGCCGCGGAAGGCGAAATCTGCTGGGGTGGGATGCAGAGCTGGAGGAAGATGGTCGATCTGCTCGAACGCGTCGGACATCCCGAGCGGCTTGGATTCCAAGCCGACATGGCGCACACGCTGTTGTACTTGTTGGGCTACAACGCGCCTGAGGATGCCATTGTCCCCGATGGTTTCGATTGGGATCCCGACCAAAAGAGAGCGGCTCTCAAGGAGTTAACTCATGCGCTTCGACCCTGGACAATCGACTTCCACGTTGCCCAGAACGATGCCACCGTCCACGGAACCGGCAGCCACGACAAAACCGGCCGACACTGTCTGCCCAATGATCCGAATGGCAAGCTAGACATCGCCACGGACGCGGGCCACTGGTTGCGCGACGAACATGGCGACGTGTTGGAAACCTGTCGTCACATCTGTTGGGATGGTTGCATGTTCCCCAACGAGGTGATGTTCAAGAGCGAAACCTGGAATGACATCTTGGCAGCAATGCTGTCGGTACAAGACGCTCATGGCTGGTCCGAATAGTAAGTAAACACTCCAAACATACAACCAACACGAGACGACAGAATGAAAGAGTTGAATATTGGATTGATTGGCTACGGATTCATGGGCCGGACGCACAGCAACGGCTACAAGCGGGTTAATGATTTTTTTCCTGAACTTGGTTTGCGGCCGGTGTTGAAAGCGGTTTGCGGCCGCAACGCCGAAAACGCCCAGGCATTTGCCGACCAATGGCAATACGAGTCGATTGAAACGGATTGGCAAAAGTTGATAGCGCGCGACGATATCGATGCAATCGACATCTGCACGCCCAACAACTCGCACGCGGAAATCGCCATCGCGGCTGCCGAAGCAGGAAAGATGATCCTGTGTGAAAAACCTCTGGCCTTGAATGCGGCCGAAGGCGAACGGATGGTTGCCGCAATCGAAAAGGCGGGAGTCGCCAATACCGTTTGGTACAACTACCGGCGTGTACCGGCAGTCACGTTGGCCAAACAACTGATCGATGAAGGACGACTGGGAAAGATCTTTCATTATCGCGCGAATTTCCTGCAGGATTGGACCATCGGCGAAGATGTCCCACAGGGTGGCGCCGCAACCTGGCGTTTGGATGTGAAAGCGGCCGGATCGGGTGTGACTGGCGACCTGCTGGCGCACTGTATCGACACCGCCATTTGGCTAAACGGATCGATCAAGAATGTTTCAGCGATGACGGAGACCTTCGTCAAAGAACGCATGCACGCCGAGACTGGCAAAGTTGAACCGGTCGGCATTGACGATGCCTGTGCGTTCCTGTGCCGATTTGACAATGGTTCGCTTGGCTTGTTCGAATCAACGCGTTACGCGCGCGGACACAAGGCGCTTTACACCCTGGAAATCAACGGTGAAAAGGCATCCATTCGTTGGGATCTGCATGACCTGCATCGTTTGGAGTACTTTGACCATGCAGACGATAGTGTGGTTCGCGGTTGGCGGTCGATCCACGTTACCGATGGCGATCAGCCCTACATGGACCATTGGTGGGTACCGGGGCTTCAGATCGGCTATGAACACACCTTCGTCCATCAAGTCGCCGACTTTTTGGCAAGTGTCGAATCGGGACAGCCCTGTAGCCCTACCTTCCGTGAAGCGCAAGAGACCCAAAAGGTGTGTGATGCGGTTCTGGAAAGTGCGAAAGCCGAAGCCTGGAAGAACGTCTAACGCCCGACCAAGCCGCCGAGACGTTCTTTCAGGGCCAATCCGAACGAATCCGCTGCTTCCGCGTTGGGAATCAACGCTCGGGGACTGAACCGCGGAAAATATTCGTTTCGATAACCACACGGCAGCGGATCAAAGTCCAAATTCCGCGTCGCAGCCAATCGCATCGCGCGGCGCATGTGGAATCCGCTCGTGATCAGCGCGATATCACCCATTTCGGGAAAACTTGGCGGCGTGTTGTCAAAGAATTCCTGCAAGCCGGCCATTTCCTGAGTGGTGTTCTCTCCCGCTACTTTGAAAATAACCTGCTTTGGTACACCGACGGATTCCAACAAATTGGCGCCGATTTCTCGCGGATGTCCGACCCCGTCCGACGAAGATCCAGTACAGATGATGCTGGAGGCCAGCCCAGCGTGCCACAGCTGGGCGGCTGAGAAAATTCGCTCGCCGGAAGCATTCAATTCTTCAGTCTGTAGCGACGTGATATCCGCACCGCCCCCCAACACGACCACCGTCCGATAGGGCTGATCGATAGTAGCCGTCGGTTGTCGTTCCGGCCATTCGACCGACTCGATGAACTTCGATGCGACATAGGGATTGGCCGTGATTCCCAGCACAGCGAACAGGGTTGCAAACAACCCTGCTGCAGCCCGTTGTTTTTGCAGTGCAAAGAATGCGGCACAAGCAAACAAACCGATCCATATCATACCGACTGGCATCACCAAATCCGTGGCGCTACGAGTCGCGGTCGTCGCGCCCTCGACAACGTAGGAAAGCAGTACCAATGAAATGGCAAATGCTAGCGCCGACATCATGGCGATAATCGCGGAACGGCGAACGGACGATGGTTGGGCGGCCTGATTCATAAACCCTGGGTTGCACGAGTCGGTCGAATGAAATCGGTATACAATGGAGGGCGTTGACCCTGAGGAGAATACTGATGAGCCACCAAGAACTTACCGACGCGCTAAAAGTTGTACACCAGCAGTTGGCCGAGTCAGATCATTTAGACCCCGAGGATGTTGAAAAACTGCGGGAAACAATCGGTGAAATCCAAGCAGTGCTGGGGGAGCAAGACCATGATGGATCGCTCAGTGATCGGGTTGCCGGGTCCGCCCGCAAATTTGAAGAATCACATCCCGTGCTGACCAAGACCCTGGGCCGGGTCGCCGACATGCTTCAGCAGATGGGCATTTAGTGGTTCACTGGTGAGTCAACCAAAACTGATCGAGTGCCTTCTCGATCTCGGCCTGACCGAGGAATTGGTGTTCTTCTCGGTTGCCCGTCCAGCGATCCGACTGACTTCGCTGTCGCAAACGGATTGCCTCGTCTAATTCGTAACGAGTTGCCAGCGCCTGCGCGAATGCGAGCTGATACCGCGCCTGTGGGTAGACCGGGACCCTGCGAATGGTCAATGAACACGGCCCGATCTCAAATTCATGCCAACGATCGCCATCTGCGTCCTCGTCAACAAACGATTGGAGTGATGCCGGTAGTTTTGCGATCGCTGACTCGTGCAATTCGATCTCGACACGACTGTTGTGAGGCGAGTAAAGCGCCCAAGAGGTCCAGTGATCCCAGTATCCCGAACGTTCCGTCAGCGGAGCGACCAGTGCGATCACCAGCACGCCATAGGTCAATGGCGCAAAGACCGACGGCGATTGACCCTCGTATTCATCAGCGACTTGAGCAAAAATCAAAAAATAGACCTGAGCTATCAGAGCCAAATTCCAGACCAATACACCGGTACTATGACCCAGACCCCAAGGTCCAAGCATCACGAACAGACTGCAATGCATCAGGATCACGACCGGCACCGCAAATCGGCGGGTAGCCGGAATGAGCAGTCCCAGACCGACGGCCAATTCAAGTCCCGGAAACAATAGCGCGACTTTCGGCGCAAGGACCGGTCCCACGATTCCGGTATCCCGCCAAAGGGATCAAGCAGCGTGGCCAGGAAATCTTGTCCGACCGTATGGGCGAACTGATAGTCTAATTTCCCGGTCGCACTGTAGATGTAGACGCTAGCAGCCAAAGGAATCAGCCACGACTTGGCGACGACGGGCGGCAACGATGCGAACACACAGGCGTAGATCGCGGTCTGGTATGCCCAGGGTTGTAACCGTTGTTGATCCACAAAGAACGAAACCAGCAAACAAACAGCCACCAACCACCAACACCAGCGGAATTTTTCCGGCGCAGCGATGACTGCTATCAATGCGCCGATCAAAACGAGGGCAATTGGCGATGCGAAGGGGCTGCCAACACGGAACAGCGGTACCAGTGGGTACTCACGACTGGGGCCGATCGGAAACCAAAGGGGGTAGGTCACCCAGACCAAGAGCAGCACGAATCCAGCCCACACACGCGGGAACGACCATGGCTTTGTTGTGGGCATCAATTTTCGGACGACTCGGCTTCGTTGCAGTCGGGAAATGAAACGTACAAAATGCTGTTCTGCACCAATCCGTTGACGGGGCAAATATGAGGGAAGGACTATCCGCCGCGATTAGGATTCTAGTCCCTCGTGCTGTCGTCCATCGGCAACCCTTGCTGCTTTTCGTTGTCGCTGCGGTCATCGGTATCGTGACAGATTCGGTGGTTGGCGGTTCCGCGTTGTTATGGGGTGGATTGACCGTTGCGGCAATCTTATTGTTTGCGATTCTTCGCCGACGGGAATCGGGTGATTCCCTGGCGACCTTGTCGGTTCTACTGATCGTAATCCCACTGGCGGCCCTCTGGCATCTGGTTCAGCGTCAGATTTATGATTCCGCATCGATACAGAGGTGTGTCGCAACCGATCCTCAGCCGGTCATTGTGGACGGCACCGTCGATCGACCCGTCGTGTTGCGTCGGCATCCGATGGCTGATCAAAGTTGGCGCCGTGACCAATCGCCCTGGCAAACCATGGTTGAGATTCAGCTGCATCGAATGCCGCAGCGGTCTCGATTGGCTTCCGGTGAATGGCCGCGTACAGGTGGTTGTTAGCGGTCGTTGCGACGAATTGCGACCTGGCGATTCGGTGCGCATCTACGGAACGATCGAACGGTTTGGCAGTCCAGCGAACCCTGGGGAACAAGACTTTCGCAACATCTATCGACGACGCAACATTCATGCGCGGGTCTATGTTGATTCGACAAGTCAGCTTGAGACTGTCGCTAGATCAGCTTGGAAACCGGGCCGCTGGATCGCGTCGATAGCTCGTTCCGGGCGTGAGCGGCTGATCGAGTACATGGGAGACGAAACAGGTCCGCTTGCCATCGCATTAGTCCTTGGACAGCGAGAATTCGTTGGCCCCGAACAACGGGATCGCTTGCTCGTCACCGGAACCGTTCATTTACTTTCGGTTAGTGGTTTGCATTTGGCGATCATTGTGATTCTAGCGCATTGGACAGCGAACTTGCTGCGGTTTCCGCCCATCGCAAAAGTTGTTTGGATCTTGGCGATTTGCTTTTTGTACACGGCCGTTACCGGGGCCCGACCGCCGGTGCTTCGCGCGGCGGTTTTGGTGACGACTTTCATGATTGCGTTCTTGGCAAAGCGACCGAGTCAGCCAATCAATACACTGTCGTTAGCAGCGTTGATCATTCTGGTCTGGAACCCGGCATTGATATTTGGCATTGGTGTTCAATTGTCATTCCTGGCTGTCGCGACACTTTTACTCTGCCGCCAGCGAACTGCGAATCATTCTCGGGCGGTCGTCGAAGCTGTACAGCAAGAGGAGCGGCTTGCTGCGTTGGCAGAGAAGTCGCGATCGAAGCCTGTCTTCTATGCTCGGTACTCAGCCACGCTAATTTGGAGGGCGATTTGGTATAGCGGTTGCGTAACGGCAATCAGCATGCCCCTGGTGTGGTATCAGTTCCATGTCGTTTCGCCAATTAGCGTTGTGGCGAACGTTGTGCTCAGCCCATTCTTGTTCGTCGCGCTCGCTTCGGGTGTAGCGACGGTTGTTTTTGGGTTTCTTCCTCCGTTGGGAATCTTGCTCGGTTCCATCTGTGACGTAGCGATTCAATGGATGCGCTGGCTGATTGATCTGGCTGCGTCGATTCCGCTGGGACATCTGTGGTTGCCTTCACCTCCGGCCTGGTGGGTGATCACGTTCTATGCCTTGATGCTGGCAACGCTGTACTTCCAGTCTGGCAGGGTCGCTTCCTGGGCCAGATACAGCTGGATTGGTGCTTGGATGATTGTCGCTTGGGCGTTGGCAACCACGACTCCGACCTTGGACGAAGGTTCGATCGAAGCAACGTTTGTTGATGTCGGCCACGGAACCAGTGTTGTCTTGCGATTTGATGACCAAGTCTGGCTGTATGACTGCGGTCGTTTGGGCAACGATACCGGCCGCAGCCGTGACATTGACGCGACCCTCTGGTCGTTTGGGGTAACCCGCTTGAACGGAATCTTTCTTTCTCATGCGGATGCCGATCATTTCAATGCGCTGCCAGGCATCCTCGAACGCTTTGGTGTTGATCAAATTGTCACGCCACACGGAATGCTGGACGTACAAGAACCCGGTATCATTAAGATTCGAGCTTTGATCGAGCAAGCGAACGTCCCAATACGCCAAGTGGCTAGCGGTATGACTGAGCCGTTGGGACAGCATACCGCTCAGGTTCTACACCCACCCATCGAACGTGTCTCGGGAACAGACAATGCAAACAGTTTGGTGTTGCGAATTGATTGCGGCCGCACCAGTCTGATTTTGCCTGGTGACTTGGAACCGCCCGGCACAGCGGTCGTCATCAGGCATCCCCGGCCGCAACCTGGTGGTGTGTTGATGGCTCCGCACCATGGTTCGTTGCGCATGGACGCAGCGTCGGTGCTGCAGTGGGCGCGACCCTCCGAAACCATCGTCAGTGGCGGACAGCGGGCCAAACGTCCGGAAGTTCATCAGATGCTGTCGGCCAGGGGATCGGACGTGCATGTGACTAGTCAAGTCGGAGCCATTCGTGTGACGGTCCGTCGATCAGGTGACATCCAAGTGCGTCGGTGGAGAATGGAACCATGGTAGGATTCCACCGGGTTGGAAGTCGGACCTGAAAAAGCGAGATAGAAGCGCCCGTGCTGACAAGCGACAAACTATGAGTAGGATGGAGGTGTCTGTTCGAACGCCTCTGACTCGTGAATATTCGCACAACCGATCATGCTGGCTATCCTTCGCGAGATCTCAATCACTTGCTTTTTCACCAGCTACCTGGTCGTATTGGTGTTGGAGCTGCTGCGCCTGTGGGGACGTATCCCTGGTCGCGGCCTATTGGTCGTCGTCATGACCGGAATTGGATTGTTCACCCATGTCTGTTACCTGGTCTTTCGCGCCGCCGACGGTGCGGGCAGTGATGTTGGTCGATTGGCAACCTGGTTCGATTGGTCGTTACTGCTGGCGCTTGGATTAGCCATTTGTTTCTTTTTCTTCCATTTGCGACGTCCCGATACTGTCGTCAGTTTTTTCTTCTTGCCCGCGGTAATTCTGACGATTGGATTGTCAGTCGCCGTCAAGGATCTAGAACCGTTTTCGCGAACCGAGGCGACACAGGTTTGGCGAACCATACATGCGCTGGCGATGATGATTGGATCGATCGCCGTACTGATTGGTTTTATGGCCGGATCGATGTATTTGGTCCAATCATGGCGACTGAAACACAAACGGGCTGGTTCTGCGCTGCGTCTGCCGACGCTGGAATCTTCCAGTCGATTGAATCGACAGTGTTTGGTTACTAGTACGACGGCCGTAGCAGTCGGCCTCATTGCCGGGGTGGTAATGAACTTGAATCAATGGGGGCGCATTGATTTGACTGATCGAGGCGTGCTGCTCAGTTTATTGCTGTTGCTTTGGTTGGTTGCGGCCACGTTAATGGAATTCTTTTATGCTCCCGCCAGCCATGGTCGCAAAGCTGTCTATTTGACGTTGGCCAGTTTGGGGTTTTTGATTCTGGCAATGGTGGGCGTGTTGACGACTCCGCACGGTCGTGAAACGCAAACTCCAGCGTCAGCCCCGCAAGAGGACGTTGGTGTTGTGTCCAGCGAGCAGGCAACGGTATCCCGGCCGTTACCGCGTCCGGACTTCCCAGCCAACGGAAGCGATGACCGCGGCGAGACATTTCTGCTAGTCCTAGCCAAGCCTAAGGACAAGCTGACATGAAGCTGCAGATGATCGGCTGCAGCCATCACGATACGGCAGTCGAATTCCGAGAGAAAATTTCTTTTTCTACCGAACAGGTGGGCGAGGCCTTGCGCGCGTTCCGCCGACGGTTCCCGGCTGGCGAATTGGTACTGCTAAGCACTTGTAATCGCGTCGAACTCTACGCAACGGGCGGTGACGAACAAGATTTAGGGCCATACGAGTTCGCCGAATTCCTAGCCGAGCGTCATCAGATACCACCGTCTGAAATCGTCGATAAAATGATCTGTCGTGGTGGCCAGGAAGCCGTTGATCATCTATTCACAGTAGCCTGCAGTTTAGACAGCATGGTGGTTGGCGAGGCGCAAATTTTGTCCCAAGTCAAACAGGCTTATGACTTGGCCTGTCATACCGATTCCGCCGGACCACTGACGCACTCTGTATTTCAGTCAGCGATCCGTACAGCGAAGCGAGTCCAGCAGGAAACTTCGATCCATCGGCGACGGGTCAGTGTTCCCAGCGTTGCCGTTGGTGAGGTTGCTTCGGAAGTATTTGATTCACTGCGCGACAAGCGAGTCGTCCTTTGCGGTGCCGGGGATATGGGTGAAGAAACACTGCGTTACCTGAAACAGGCCGGCGCCACGGATATCCGGATCTTGAACCGAAGTTACGAGCGGGCGGTTTCGCTGGCCGAGACATTTCAAGCGGAACCGGTACTGTGGGATTCCCTGGGCAAATCGGTCGTTGGTGCAGATCTGTTGATTGGCACCACGTCGGCCCCGGAACCGATTCTGGATTACGCCACCTTTGCACCGCTGCATGCAAACGAAAAGAGCGAGTGTTGCTAATCTTGGATCTGGCGGTTCCGCGCGACTTTGATCCAGAAATTGGGGAAATGTCAGGCGTTTATCTGTATGGAATCGATGACTTGCAAATCGCCTGCGATCGAAATCAACATGAACGCAGAGAAAGAATTGCCCAAAGCGGAGCAGATCATCGCCGAAGAAAGTCAGCGGTTCATGCAGGCGCTAAACCATCGGACAACCGGACCGGTGATTCAGCAGTTGCGAACTCAGGCCCAAGAATTGAAGCGTGACGAACTGCAACGATTGATCAACAAGCTCGAGTCAGCTGGCTTGGATCCAGCGGTCAATCGAGAGATCGAAAAATCGTTTGACCGTCTGATCAACAAACTCTTCATCCACCATTGTCTTCGCTACGAGACGACGCTGCGGAAGGTCATCGGCACAGGATTATTAGAAGCTGCTCAGGCATCTGTTTAACTTGGGTGACGACTAGGTTACTCCCAGTCCTCGTCATCTTCAGCCGACTCATCGTCCTCTTCTTCGTCGTCGTCGTCCCACTCTTCGTCGTCCTCTTCGTCCCACTCCTCTTCATCGTCGTCGTCAACTTCCTCCCATTCGTCTTCTTCCAGATCGTCATCCTCTGATCTCTTCATCGTCTAGTTCGTCTTCCTCTTCGACGTCCTCTCATCGTCGTCATCTTCCAGATCCTCTTCGTCGTCGTCCTCTAGGTCTTCCTCGTCTTCGTCCCAATCCTCTTCGTCGTCCCAGTCTCTCTTCGTCTTCTTCGTCGTCGTCATCCCACTCTTCGTCGTCCTCTTCTTCATCGACGGCCACAGGATCATCTTGGATGATCTCGGTGGTTGAACCGGCGGCCATCAGACCGCTACCGAATACTCGTTCTGCTGGCATAGTTCCTTCTTCAAGAACGCGTTCAGATTGTGTTGGCGCGATCGTGGTGCTCACGACAGGCTCCTTCGTGGATGTCGATGAATCTTCAAGGGAATCTTCGGGTGAATGTTCTGGAACAGAATCTTCTTCGATTTGGTCCTCTTGCAACGCTTGCCACTGGATTGGTGGCAAGGCGTCAACACGAGGCTAGTCCGAAAAGTTGTAAGAAACGTTTGGTGGTTCCGTAAAGATAGGGACGGCCTAAGTCTTCGCTTCGGCCAACGATTCGGATCAAATCTCGCTCCATAAGTTGTCGCAGTAATTCGCCACAGGCCACCCCGCGAACCGCTTCGGCGCTGGCTCGCGATACGGGTTGACGGTAGGCGACCACCGCTAGCGTTTCCATCATCGGCGTTGACAGCCTGACAGTTTCAGGCAAATGTCCCAACCGAGCTAACCAAGGAGCTAAGGCCGGACGCGTCAACATCCGAAATCCGCCCGCAACCTGCTCGACCCTGATCGCTCGTCCAAGGGTTTCATAGGTTTGGTTAAGCTGGCGGACAAGTGTACGAGCCTCGGTGGCGTCCGCCAAGTGAGCCAATTGGGCCAGTTTTCTAGGATTCAGCGGCATTTTTGACGACCAAAAGCACCGCTTCAGCCCTCATCCGGCGCCGTTCCGGATGGGCCTCGTCATCTCGATCCTCCGTCACAGCCGATTCCGACTCGCTAGGCGCGAGCCGTCATCCTGTTGGATTTGCCCAACTGGGTCACGGCGTAGGGTCGCCTGGCTGGCTGCGGCGGGTACCGATCATGAGCGAGCCACGCAGGGTACATTTCGCGACCTGGCCGCACTGCGGAACGAATCGGCCGAGGACCAAGAACGCTTCATGACGTACAGTAGATATCAATTCCTATGAGTTGAACAAAGTATTGTTCGCGAAACATCGTCCAACGGAGCCTCCGTGTCCACCTCGGTTTCCCAGTCTGCCGACGATTCACCCACTGGCGATCTCCCTGTTAAGGGTGGAAAAAGCCAGTGATCGATCGTCAAACGGTTCGTCGTTGCCGCGGCTGCCGTCGTTTTAGGCGTGGTTTTTCTGGCTGTGATCCAAACCCAGGGAAACATTTCGGGAACGGAATTCTCGCCCACACATTTCCAACAGCGAAACTTTCAGTTTTACGAAATCCCATTGGTCCATCTGCAAATTACCCCCATTCGGCGATCCTCATCCACCCCAAGCACCGCGAATTTTCTGCGTCAAAAGTCGCTGATCAGGGCCCCCAAGGGCCAACCGAAGTCATTGGCACTTGGTCACCATCTCGCGCGGCCTTGGCGTGGCTACCAGAGGCGGACGCCGATCTGTTGATTGACCAATTGCTGTTGAATCCTGACGGTGACCTGTACTGGAAGAAATGGAGCAACGATCACCCCAAGTTGGCCGCCGTCCTGTGGCCCGTGATTCAAAAGCTAGCCGAGCGGGAGTTGTACATTTTGATGCCAAGGCTATTTGAATTCGCACAGCCGGACCAAAGTCCCGCCGATCTACAAGCGTCCATCGACGCCTATCTTGTGGAACAATACCGAGGACTCATCGCCGACATGGTCGCAGCGGATCGAATCGAATTGGCCCAGACAGCTTGTCGCCGAGGCGCAGGCCGACTATCCAGGCCAGCTTGATTGGTCGCCAAACGCTGGACGGGACCGCGCCATGATCTACCTGGACAATAATGCGACGACCATGATTGATCCGCGGGTCATTGATGCCATGGCCAACGTTTACCGGGCGGGCCCGGCCAACCCATCCAGCCTGCACTCGCTGGGCCAGCAGGCTCGAATCCGTGTCGATCGCGCCATCGACATGATCGGCGATCTGCTTGGTACGCGTTTAGACCAACCGGGCGGACCGAGATTGCTGATGACCAGCGGCGGGACCGAATCAAACAACTTTGCCCTGCAGGGAATCGGAGAAAGCGGGCCTGTGGTGATCAGCCGCATCGAACATCCCAGCCTGATCGCGGCCGCCAACGCCTTGGCTGCTTCCGGTCGTGAAATTCGCTGGATCGACGCGGACCCAGACGGTGTTGTCGAAGTACAAAAATTGGCAAGGTTGATCGGAACGGGTTCGCAGAAGGCGACGTTGGTGTCGATCATGTCGGCCAATAACGAAACCGGTGTGCTGCAACCGATCGATCGGGCAGCCGAAATCTGTCGCCAGTCGGATGTCTTGCTGCACATCGATGCGACGCAATCGATCGGAAAACTGCCGATGAATCTTGATTCGCTAGGCGCAGCGGCCGTCTCGTTCACGGCACACAAATTCCATGGCCCCGCCGGTATCGGTGGCCTTTGGTTGGCGGCCGGCGTGCAAATTCGGCCGATGTTGCATGGAGGCGAACAGCAGCTAGAATCACGGCCGGGAACCGAACCGGTTGCCTTGATCGTTGGCATGGCTGAAGCGTTAAAACTTGCCGTCGAAGACTTGAGCAGCACTGCTGAGCGAATACAAGGCCTGCGTGGGCGACTGGAATCGGAACTGGTTGCCAGAAACGATGATCTGGTCGTTCACGGTCAACAAGCCGACCGCTTGCCAGGAACGACTTGCATTTCATTTCTTCAGACGGATCGCCAATCGATGTTGATGGCTCTAGACATGGCTGGTATCGCCTGCAGCAGTGGATCAGCCTGCAGTAGCGGCAGCAGCCCTCCCAGTCACGTGCTGACCGCCATGCATCGAACCCCGGCCGAGATCGAGTCGGCGCTGCGGTTCGGAGTGTCAAAGTTTTCCACCGCTTGAGAAATTAATCGCGCGATCGACGTATATCTCCTAGTGTTTACAAGCGGTTACGGCGATAGTTTTTGGTGGATAACTTTCGTTTTTCGGCTCGCTTTTTGCCCACCATCCCATAAAATACTCAGCTCGCATTTGGTGGATATGGTTGCCATGCTGTCGGACTTGAATTGACAGTCGATGGGGGGCCAGTCCGCAACGAGAATCTCAAGAAGCTGTTAGCGTGCTTACCGCCGTATCTACCACCGCCGAATCTAACACCGCCCAATCCTTTCCTCTCGAACGACCCGCTGTTCGTGGACGAAGACGGAATTTAAGCCGCGCAGCCGGTTCACTACCGTTACTTTATCACGGGGGATGAAAACCGGTTGGTGCGATTCTTGGCCGAATCCGATGCTCCGCTGTTTGACTTTGGCAATCCGCTGTTGTTGATCGGACCTAGCGGTTGTGGAAAAACATCGATCGCATTGCACGTTGCGGCCAAACAAGCAATTTCGACACCGATCGATGACCGACCGGCAAAGGTGACTTTTTATGCCGCGGTAGATTTTGCTCGACAATACGCCGAAGCCATTGCTGCCGATGACCTGCCGCCGCTGCGGGTCGAATTGGATGAAGCACCCATTTTGCTGATCGACGATTTAAACCTGATTCACGACAAACCAGCCGCCCAAGAAGAACTTGCTTCGCGCATCGAGACTCGCACGTTAGCCCGACGGGCAACCATCATCACATGTAGCCGACTGCCGTCGGAAATCCGCGGCATCCGACCGATCCTAGCCAGCCGAGTCCTACCTGGCCTGACCGTGCCAATCAGCCCACCATCGGGCTATTCTCGGATCGTCTTGCTACGTGAAATCTCGCTCCATCTCGGTTTGGAAGTTCAGGATGATCTGCTGAACATATTAGATGGTGGCTTGGCCAACGGCTTGCCTGTGCGATCACTGGAAGCCGCACTGAAGCATGTCTCACTATGGTGCCGCATGAATGAGTCCGAAGCCAACTTTGGAGGCGGTACAGTCGGCGATCGATACCGTCGGACGACCGGAGGATATTTCGCTACCGATGATTGCCAATGCGATTGCGAAACACTTTCGCATTCGGATGTCTGAACTTCGCAGCAGTTCTCGAAAACAGAACCTGGTCCGAGCTCGATCATTGGGAATGTTTCTGTCACGGCGGTTGACCAGCAAGAGCATGCACCAAATTGGTGACTACTACGGCGGAAGAGATCACACCACTGTTCTGCATGCGGTCCGAAAAACAGAGTCATTGTTGGAACAGAACGACGAACTACGCCGCGCGGCTGATGAAGTGACCGAAATTTTTTCGATCTGCTAGTTTTTCCAGTGGTGGAAAACGTGTTGATGAATGGTCCATCTACCGTTGCTGTTTCGCTGGGTCATTCATCGTAGGCCAGAGCAGTCTGTCACGAGCTGTTCGAAAACAGGGCCAATGTTTACCGCCAGGGAACATTATCCAACTCGTTATTCACAACCTTTGCAGGAACGTAAACGTTGATATGGATTCAGTTTATCGATTCAGAAAGCTAGTTTCCAACACTTGAATCGCTGGTATTACGATGACGACGGTAGAATAGAAATAACTAATTAGAAAGCCAGGAAAATCGACCGTCTGCCCATCATCGCTGTGGTCTGTTTCGCGATCAATGATCGGACGGTACAACATGAAGTTTGAAGTCGCTTCTTTGTAACCACCCGTTTTCCAACGTAATCGTCCATGAAAATCACTTGCCAGCGTGATTCCCTGACCAGCGCTTTTGCTTTGGCGGCCAGCATTGCTCCGACTCGATCACCCAAAGAGATCCTGCAGAACGTCAAACTGACCGCATCGGGTGGAAAATTGACTCTGAGCGCAACCGATATGGAAGTCGGGATCCGGCTGGATTTGGACGAGAACATCGATATCGAAACGGAAGGAACAGCACTGTTGCCCGTTCAGCGAACGATGGCAATTCTGCGAGAAAGCAACGATGAATCGCTGACGTTGGAGACAGACGATTCTGGCGTCCGAATCTTGGGTAGCCGAAGCAAATTCCGCTTGCCCGGAAACAATCCCGATGAGTTTCCGAATGTCAGCGGATTTGAAGAAGATAAGTACCACGTCATTCCGACACGCTTGCTTCGCGAGATGATTCGACGCACCGTGTTTGCAACCGATTCAGAGACGAGTCGCTACGCCTTGGGAGGCGTGTTGTTGGAAATGGAGGACGAACGAGTGACGGCCGTCGGTACAGACGGTCGGCGACTGGCGCGGATGGAAGGGACTGGCGAATCGGTCGGCGGACATCAGACCAGCGGCATGACGACGATCGTGCCAACGCGAGCGATTCAGTTGATCGAACGCGCTCTCGAACGATCAAGAAGAGACGGTGGACGTGGCCACACGATCGAACGACCTGCTGGTTCGAACTTCCAAGGCCGTTATCTACTCGCGTCTGGTCGAAGGGCGTTATCCGAATTGGCGGCAAGTCTTTCCAAAACGAGACGATGCGGTGCAATTGGACGTGACAGTGGGACCCGTCTTTGCCGCGCTTCGTCAGGCCGCAATTGTTACCGACCATGAAAGCCGTGGTATCCGATTTACGTTTGCTGACGGCACTCTGAAGATGGAAGCGAGTACGGCGGAAATTGGCGAATCCCAGGTCGAGATGCCGATCGCCTATGATGGCGAAGCGATCACGATGACGATGGATCACCGTTATGTGTCGGATTTCTGCAAAGTCCTGGACAACGAAAGCTCATTCATGTTTGAGATCGAATCGAACTCGTCGCCTGCTCTTGCTGACCACCGATGACGGATACGGTTATGTGATCATGCCGATGGCCACAGATCATTAAAAAACGGTGGCACGATTCTCCGAATCGTCAGCAACGACTCAGAGAATTGTGCCACCATGTAGACATTCGCAGACACTGGCTGCGATCGCGATTGAATACGCAGGTTTAAGAGGACTTGCCTTCCTGCTTTGAATCGTCGCCGACGCCGGCGCTGACTGGTTCAGGCGATTCGGGCAGACCTCGAGTCTCTCCCTTGAAATCCAATCGGACGATCTTGACCTTCTTGCCGTCCGCATCGATCAGCTTGCCATCGTCCGTCTTTGTGACATCTTTGGCGTCGATCGGGTCGCCAGCGTGGTTGTTCATGATGCCATCGACAATGATCGTGTCTTTGCCAACGAACGCACCGCGCAGCAACTCTTCACTCAACGGATCCTCGATGCATTGCTCGATAGCCCGACGCAATGGACGGGCTCCATAGTCCAGGTTGCTGCCCTTGTTGATCAAAAATTCTTTGGTGGTATCGGTCAATTCCAAATTCAAACCGCGATCCATCAAACGTTCGCGAACCTTCGATAGTTCGAAATCGATCACGCTCTTCAGATCTTCTCGGGTCAGATGACGGAAGATGATCGTGTCGTCCAAGCGATTCAAGAATTCTGGTCGGAACACGCGTTCCACTTGGTCCATCACACGAGACTTCATCGACTCGTAGCTGGCATCACCGTCCGGTTTTTGGAAACCAAATGACGATTCGTTCTTAATCGCTTCGGCACCAGCATTGGTTGTCATGATCAAGATCGTGTTGCGGAAATCGACATTACGACCAAACGAGTCGGTCAATCGGCCTTCTTCCATCACCTGCAACATCATGTTGAAAACGTCAGGATGGGCCTTTTCAATTTCGTCGAACAGCACAACGGCATAGGGACGACGGCGAATCTTTTCCGTCAACTGACCACCTTCTTCGTAGCCGACGAAACCTGGAGGGGCACCGATCAGACGGCTGACGTTGTGCTTCTCCATGTACTCGCTCATGTCGATATGCACCAGCGCTTCGGAGTCGCCAAACATGTATTCGGCCAGCGCTTTGGCCAGCAATGTCTTACCGACACCGGTGGGGCCCGCAAAGATAAAGCAACCGGTTGGTCGCTTGGGATCCTTCAAACCACTTCGACTACGGCGAACAGCTTTCGAGACCGCCGTGACCGCCGCCTCTTGGCTGACCACTCGTTTGTGCAGTTCTTCTTCCATTTTCATCAACCGCAATGAATCTTCGGTCGACAAACGGGTCAGAGGAATGCCAGTCATTTTGCTAACAACTTCAGCGATCATTTCCTCATCGACGATGCCGTCAGTTTGCTTACTCTTGTCGCGCCATTCCTGCGTGATTTGATCCTTTTTCTTACGAAGTTTTTCCGCTTGATCACGCAGATTGGCCGCCTTTTCAAAGTCTTGATTGGCGACGGCATCTTCTTTGTCTTTGTTCAGCGTTTCGACTTCTTCGTCGATCTCTTTCAAGTCGGGTGGACGAGTCATGGTCCGCAGTCGAACACGAGCACCAGCTTCGTCGATGACATCAATCGCTTTATCGGGCAGGCAGCGAGCGGTGATGTAGCGCTCGCTCATTTCGACGGCCGCAACGACCGCATCATCGGTGAATTGAACACGATGGTGTTCTTCGTAACGACCGCGAAGACCTTTCAGAATCGCGATTGTTTCTTCTTTGCCGGTCGGTTCAACGATAATTTCTTGGAATCGTCGGGCCAACGCGTTGTCTTTTTCAATGTACTTGCGGTATTCGTCCAGCGTTGTCGCACCGATGCATTGAATTTCACCGCGGGCAAGTGCTGGCTTCAATACGTTCGCCGCGTCAATCGCACCTTCGGCGCCACCGGCACCGACCAAGGTATGCAATTCGTCTATGAATAGAATCGTATTTTTCACCCGGCGGACTTCCGTCATCACCGCCTTGATTCGCTCTTCGAATTGTCCACGATACTTCGTCCCGGCGACCATCATTGCCAAGTCCAGAACGACGATTCGCTTGTCGGTCAAAATCTCCGGAACTTCACCTTCGATCACACGCTGTGCGAATCCTTCGACGATCGCGGTTTTACCCACGCCGGCTTCACCCAACAGGACAGGATTGTTCTTCGTTCGGCGACAAAGGATTTGAATTGCTCGTTCAATCTCGTTGGCACGGCCAATGACCGGATCCAACTCACCCTTCTTGGCCAGTTCCGTTAGGTCACGACCAAAACTATCAAGTGCTGGTGTTTTGCTTTTGCCGCTCTTGCCAGAAGAACTGCTGCCTTCGCCGTCGCCGCTGCGACCGCCACGTTCGCCGACTTCGGCCCCCTCGAGTCCGTGGCCAAGCAGATTTAGAACCTCTTCGCGAACGTCTTCCAGTTTCAGACCAAGGTTCATCAACACTTGCGCGGCAACACCTTCTTGCTCGCGCAGGAGGCCAAGCAAAATGTGTTCGGTACCAACGTAGCTGTGGTTTAAGTTACGAGCTTCTTCCATCGAGTATTCGATGACTTTCTTGGCTCGAGGTGTCTGTGGCAACTTGCCTACGGTAACCATCTCAGGTCCGCTTTGAACTAGCTTTTCAACTTCAAGCCGAATCTTGCGCAGATCGACTTCAAGGTTTTTTAGAACGTTCGCGGCAACACCGCTGCCTTCTTTGACCAGACCTAGCAAGATGTGTTCAGTGCCGATGTATTCATGGTTGAATCGTTGAGCCTCTTGGTTGGCCAACTGCATGACTTTGCGGGCGCGGTCGGTAAATCTTTCGTACATTGGTTGTCTCTTTACCCAGGTGCTGTTGAGTGCCGGTATAGGAGTGCGGTGGAATTAAAAGGTTCGCGGAATAACGGACGTTGTCGATTCAGCTGCTGCTGTCAATTTGGCGAAAATGCCAAGCTTTTCACTACTATGCAAACGCTACGCCAGTTCCCCGCCCAATCCGTTCAGCTCTTCAGCGGGGCTGACAATCGGTGGCCGGTATTGCTGGTGGAAACCGTTCAGCATGAATTCTATCGGTTAGAGGAAAAACAGGGGATAGGAGCTTTCGGCGAGCCAGTCATGCCGCTCGACGACGGGTTGCTGTCATATCGGCAGCGATATCGTCCTTGTTTTTCGACGATTTTTGATTCTCTTGCGAACTTTGCTCCGCATTTTTAGCTGCGGTTTTCAAACGCTTGGCCTCCGCGGCGACTTCCAATGACCAACCGTCGGCGACTTCGAGCCGCGAAATCTGCTCGAGCAGGATTTCAGCCGATTCCAGTCGATCGGTGTGCCGGTAAATGCTGGTCAAAAGCAATAGCGCGGGCGGATCACGTGGTTCTATTGATAGCACTTCGGTGATCAATTTTTCCGATCGTGTCCAGTTTCCCCTCAAAAAGGCCGCTCTGGCCTCTGGAAATAGGTCTGGTTGCTCGGAAACTTGTCGCGGAGTCAGCAAACCGGGCAGCTCTCGAATGCTACGAACGAGGTAAAAGAGCCACGCCATGATGCCGATCCAAAACGCCATCGAAACAAGTCCAGGAGCGATCCAGCTGGGATAAATGAAGCGAGTCACGAGGAACAGATTGACCCCGATCGTGAATGGAATCGCGACCGACAGCGCCGACAGGCGTCCTCGCCACCACAGTTCGGCCAATCCGGGCCACAGACACGTTGCGTAATGTCGAATTTCCATAACCTCTCTGTACGGTTCTGTACGGACCGGAATCAAGGTGATTCGGTGACGATTGGAATCAAGGCTGCGGAAAATGGGGTCAGCCAATCGAGTGTCATGACGAGCGAACAGACGATGAAGTTGACGGCGAGCTGGAAATCATGAAATTCGGCGCCAGCAAGTGATTTGGTTGTCGACTACTGCAGCTAAGTATCAAACTCCCAAACGCTTCGGTACGCTCCGATCGATTCGAAGTACTCCAGCATCGATGCGTAAAACTTGTGGGTTGCCAGCGTCGCACTGTCGCCGATCACAATCAGTTTTCGGCGGGCCCGAGTGATTGCCACGTTGGTGCGTCTGGTATCGGATAGGAAACCGATTTCACCTCGTTCATTGCTGCGGACCATGGTCAACAAAACCACCTCTTTTTCGCGACCTTGAAACCCGTCAACGGTATCGATTTCTAAATCTCGAATGTCCAATCGTCCGCGCAAGAGGCGGACTTGTGCGGCATAGGGGGCGATGATCGCAATCTGACTCGGTTCGACCTCGGCTTCGATCAATTCCCCAACCAACCGAACGATCACGTTCGCCTCTTTCGGATTCAGCTTGCTCTCTCCATCAGACTCGAGTTGTTCTTCGTATTCAGCTCCCGCAGTATCGATGAATTCCACTGGAGACGACGTTTGATCGGTTTCCATCACATCGGCAAGATCACACAGTCGATGCGATTTAACCGAAGCATCGGCGACGAGCGATCCATCGTAAAAGACGTCCGACGAAAACTTCATGATTGCTTCGTGCATTCGGTACTGCACGCTCAATCGTCGATAGACCGATTCTCCGTCGCGCTCGATCAACCGTTGCATCAACGAATCTTTCATCCCGGCCTTCGCCGCTTCGTCGCTTAGCACCGTAGGTGGTAGCTGGCAGTGATCCCCGGCCAACACCAGTCGATCAGCTCGTAGAATCGCTTGCCATACACTCGGCAGAGTGGTTTGACAGGCTTCATCGATGACGACCAAATCGAATTGTGCGTCGCCCAGTAGTTCATCGTCGATCGTGGTTGTCGTACAAATCACATCGGCGGAATCGACGACGCCACGCACAATCGATCGTTCCAAAGATTTGATTTGCCCTCGTAGCTGCCCAGCTTCGGCAAACAGCTCGCGGCGGCGACGGCGGGCATCGTGTCCGCGGAAATCTTTCTCGGCCGCCCGCACTAGAGCTTGAACCTCACGTCGCATCTCTCGAATCACGTCATGGGAGGGATCCTTGTCCACCAATTCGTCCAGTGTGTGACCGCGCAACGCTTCAAAGACTCGAGCGGGATGGCCGACTCGCAGAACGTTCGGCATCATCCTGACCAATCGTTCCAACAAGTTATCCACTGCCGTATTGCTGGGGGCGCAAGCCAGTACCCGGTCACCTCGATTGACCGCCTGGTAAATCACTTCTGCTAGCGTGGTCGTCTTGCCGGTTCCCGGTGGTCCGTGCAGGATCGCAATATCCTGAGCCGACAGTGCAAACCTGACCGCATCTTGTTGTGGTGGGTTGAGCGCCGAAAAGAACTCGACAGCTTTTGGCTCTTGAAAACGGAATTCTCGCGTTCCCAACAACGCGTCCCGCAATTTTCCGGTTCTGCCGGTCGCCAATCGAGCTTTCGCCATGGCACCCTGTTGGCGACGTCGGGTGGTTTCGTCGGGCGAAAGATCGATTCGAAACACGGAACCTTCAGGCCAAGCCTCGGTCGCAACCTGGATCAAGTTGTGACGCCGGCGACTGACGACCCCGGAGACACCATGATCTTCAGCATCCTCGCTGTTGGAGACGACAACGGGCGAGCCAACTTTCAGGCGGCTCTGTGGCAGCGATTGGCCGCCCGGCTTAATGAAATCGAGCAGCCATCGGCCGGCAAGGCCTGTTTGGTGATCAGACATCTGCATTCGCACCAGTGTCTCACCGGTCTTTTCGGCGTCGGATTGCAAGCGCAGTTGGCGCCGCCTGGCCATTCGAGCGCGCTCTGCTTCGGCCTCCAATTCCAGCCATTGGCCAAGCGTGTCAAAGTACTGGTCGATCGGGATTGGTTGATTCAGCAAGATGTCGTCCGAGCAAGAGGAAGCGCACATGGTACAGGGAATTATCATTTCGACTGCGCTGACGAGCGTCGTCCTGGGCGCGTTGTACGTTTGGGACAAACGAGCAGCGGCGAATGGAAACAACCGAGTTCCAGAACAGCAACTCTTGATTTGGGCCGCACTGGGAGGCTGGCCGGGCGCCTGCGTGGTGGGGCGATTGATCCGCCATAAGACTCAAAAACGGTCGTATCGGCTAGCTTTCGGGATTTGCGTGCTTCTGAACATTCTCCTGATTACGGGGTTGTTCCTCATCATTGGTGGTTGATTCGCAGCGGTGGTTTGAATCGAACGAATCGCCAAAATCTCAAGCAGTTCGCTCGCGAAAGTTGAACCACTGGAAGTTTGAATCGGGTAGTATCACAACATGCGTATTCGAATCTTTGTCCTTCAACTAGTCGATCACGATGTCAAAAATGGTGCGATTGCTTTTCATCGTCATGTTGGTTTCGACCGGAGCTTCGATGTTGGGCTGCAATGACAACACACCGCGCGTGATTGAAGAGACCGAGGAGGGCCAGTTTCGCAAGCTTGCTGAAGATGCTGCCGCCGAAGAGGACGCGGCAACCGAGCAATAGCTTTGCAGATCAGATCCTTGCAGTTGGTTTCATGCCATGAAGATTCAAGTTCTAAAATCGTCGAAACCTATCGGATTCACACTGATCGAACTCTTGGTCGTCATCGCGATCATTGGCGTTCTGGTTGCACTGCTACTTCCGGCTGTCCAACAGGCGCGGGAAGCGGCGCGACGGATGAGCTGCAGCAACAACGTAAAACAGATCGGGATCGGGATTCACAACTATCACTCGGCCTATAAGCAACTGCCGATTCACGGTACGGGTGCTACCAACGAGCGGATCAACTTATCGGGTGATTCAATCAATGATGATGGAACAGGCTATACAAGGTTAGAACTTAGCTACCTGGTTGGACTGCTTCCCTTTATCGAACAACCGGGATTGTGGGAGCAGATTAGCAATCCGATGATTGAAGATGACGGTCAGATCTGGCCGGCGTTTGGACCACGGCCGACTTTGGGCGAATATCCACCTTGGGCTACCGAGATTCCGACCTACCGTTGTCCCAGTGATCCCGGTTTTGGATTACCGTCGCTTGGTCGTACGAACTACGCCGCCTGTACCGGTGACAGTTTCTATGAAGGCGATAACGGCGTCACGATCTGGAGCGGAACCAATAGCAACGGCAATTGGGAATACGAAACCGACCTAAGACAATTGGAACGAGCACGATGTGGAATGCGGGGCGCGTTTGTGCCGCGTAAATCGATGAAGTTCCGTGACTTTCGAGATGGCTTATCCAATACGATCGTCGTCGGTGAAATCATCACTGATGTGGGAGATCGTGATATTCGCAGTCTGCCGTCGATTAACAATGGAACGCTAAACGTCGCAAACAACCCCCGATACTGCGCCGAGGACAATTCGCCGGTCCAAATCGATCTCTCAAGACCAAGCTTCTGGCATCCGGCCTATACGATCAGTGTTGCCGCCGGGAGTCGGCGAGGCTATCGATGGGCAAGTAGCAGTCCGGTTCAGACTCAATTCAACACGATCCTGCCGCCGAACAGCGAAGTTTGTATGCCCTGGCACGTCAATACGTTCGGGATTGTATCGGCTAGCAGTCGTCACCCCGGTGGAATCCACGTCTTGTTGGGTGACGGCGCCGTGCGATTCATCACATCATCGATTGACTCGGGTGATCAGCATAGTCCGATGGTTTACTGCAAGGCACTCTCAGCTGAAACCGACAGCGTGCTGCTACCGGGAACGGAAAGTCCCTATGGCTTGTGGGGTGCCTTAGGAACTCGAGCTGGCGGGGAAATCATTGACGACCCGCTCTAGACCTACCAGATCGACCGCATGTTGCACTGGCGCGCTGATTCACAACAGCTTCTCGCAGCGTTTGGCCGATACTTTGACTGCCGTTCCCAGCGGTTGAGCAAACAGGCTAATTCGTAGTTCCTCGATCAGCCAGCGAAACTCTGATTCGATCTGCTCATTCGGCTTACGGTCGCTTTCCGGTTGATTTGCAAGCCATCGATCCCACAGGTCTTGAACGGAGTGCATCGAAATCGCAGTCTCGGTCTCCAGCACCGCTGCGCACCTTGTCTAGTCGGTAGTCGATGCCGCTGAAATAGCGCGGATAGTGCTTCAACCATTGCCACGGGGTGATTGATAGAAACTGTTCACATAGTAGCCAATCGAGTTGTCGGCGAACGTCCAACACGACATTGGCAAAGCGGTTGCCGGGGCCGATCGATTCCAACGAACGACGGACAGCAAAGTAGTTGTCGGAGAATTCGCCCAACCAACCAGCAACTTCTTGTGCTGCCTTCGCGATTCTCTCACCGCGATTCTCTCGCCGTGACTCGTAGGCTGAACGCGACCGTACAACCGGTTCGCCTTCGACAAATGCGATACGGGCCAATAGATCGATCAAAGCGCCTTCGATCTCGGCAGCTGAAACCACTCCAGACAAGCTGATCTTCGCTTGTTCCAGCGAAGGCAACCAGCGCACTTGACCGCGCAGTTCTTTACGTTCGCCGATCGCATACAAGCGCATCAAACCTTTTCGCAGCGAAACTTCGGCCGACGATTGATCGGCAAACAAACGCGTTGAAACGGAGTCACCTAAATCAATCAAACCAGGATACTGAGCAACCTGAACACCACCACGAGTGCGAATCACCTCGCGGGGAAGCTCCTCAATATCAAATGATTTGATCGATTCTCTCGACCAGCTTTCGTCGGACTCGTCCGCGACTGGCGGCAAGTCAGTTTGTCCAATCTGGCCCAAGAGCGGTTGGATGTCACGTCCTTCGGCGATGGTCTGTCCGTTGTCATCGACAACGGTGACCAAAAATCGCATGTTGTCGGCAAGTTTCTCAGATTGGAAGTCGCTAGCAGTGACCGGCATTTCTGCATGTCGTGACATCGCGGCGCAGACCGTGGGCATGAACGGCGTCGTTCCGAAATCTTCACGCAGCTCGTCGGCGATTTTGGCAGCGATGTCGGCGGTTGGTACCAAGTTGCGACGAATCCGTTTCGGCAGCGATTTGATCATCGCGATCAGTTTTTCTTTCAACAGCCCAGGGACAAGCCAACCAAGGCGGTCGTCGCTGATCTGTGAAAGTGCCGCCTGGTGGACACGGACATTGATTCCGTCCCGCTCCGATCCAGGCTCGAACTTGTACTCCAGTGGCAATCGTGATTGACCGACTTCTAACACATCTGGAAATGCCTCACCGGTAACCGCATCGGTTGTCACATCAACCAAGTCGTCTGGTCGCATGAACAGACAGTCAGGTTGATCGATACTCGGTGGCGAATCGAGCCAAACCGAAACAGCAGCAGAATCTCGTACTGATTTCGTCCATTCAGGTACAACGAGTGTTCGATCTAGCTTCTCCAATCTCGCCCGATCGAATACATCATCGGGTAATCGCGACTGATAAAAGCGTTCGATCAGGTAGCTGTCAACGACCAGATCACGCCGTCGTGTTTTGGCAGCCAATGCGGTGATCGATTCGACAATGGATCGATTGTGTTGAACAAAGCGCGCGGTAGTGCTGAGTTCGCCTTCAGCCAGACCGTGTGTGATCAACAGATTTCGTGCGGTGATTGGATCGATCGGTGGCAGTGGAACTCGGCGGCGAGCGTAGATGGGTAGTCCAAACAGTGTCCCTTGCTCGTAACAGAAAGCGCCATCCGATTTTCTGCTCCAGTGGGGATCCTGATGAGACCGTTTCAGTAAATGGCTACCGACTTGTTCGATCCAGTGCGGATCGATTCGAGCGACTGTCCTGGCATATTGTTTGGCCGTCTCAACCAACTCCGCAGCGACAATCCATTTGGGTTTTGATCGAAAAATACCACTGCCCGGCCACAGAAATAGTTTCAGACCACCGGCGCCTGTGTATTCATTCTTGTCACCAACTTGGGCCACACCTGACAATAGGCCTGCTAATAGCGATTGATGGATTGCGGCGTAATGATTGTCGCTCACTAGTTTTTCGTCGTCTTCTGCAAAGCGGATTCCGCCAATTCGTTGGTCCGATTTCTGTTTGCCGCGGTTCAGTGAAGACGCCATCTCTCGCAACTGGCGATAGACATCCGACCATTCGCGCATCCGATTCGGTGACAGGTACTCTTTGCGCAGGTTGCGCGTCAGTTTGTTGCGACTCAGGTCGCTACGGGACTGGTCGTAATATCGCCACAGTCGCAAGTAGCTAAGGAAATCGCTGCGGCTATCGGCGAATTGTGCATGAGCCTCGTCAGCGGCTTGTCGTTTCTCGGGTGGACGATCGCGCGGATCTTGAATCTCTAGCGCGGCGGCAATCGGCAATACCTCCGGCAACACACCATTTTCGTCCGCCGCCAAAATGATTCGGCCAACTCGCGGATCGACTGGCATCCGGCCCAGCTTCCAGCCGATCTCGGTCAGTTCGTGACGTTCGTCGATCGCTCCCAATTCGATCAACGTGCGAATCCCTTCACGAATCGATTCGGGTCGTGGCGGATCGAGCAGCGGGAACTGTTTCCAGTGTTCCCAGCCGCAACGTTTTGGTTTGCAGGATCACCGACGCCAGATTCGTCCGGCGAATTTCGGGCGTCGTGTAGGCATCGCGACTGTCATAATCATCCGCCGCATAAAGCCGTACGCAAACGCCCGGACCAATTCGGCCGCAGCGACCAGCACGTTGATCGGCACTGGCCCGGCTGACGGGTTCGATCGGCAACCGCTGAATTTTCGTTGCGGCGCTGTAGCGGCTGATCCGGGCAGTGCCAGCATCAATGACACAGCGGATGCCGGGAACGGTCAGCGAACTTTCCGCAACGTTGGTGGCAAAGATGATTCGTCGTTTCTTGCCGTCGGGTTGAAAGATCTTTTGTTGTTCGCTGTTCGGCAGCCGAGCGTACAACGGCAACAGATCAACTCGGCTTGCCATACCCAGACGTTTGTAGTGGCCGGCGACGCGATGCGAAACTTCACGAATATCGCGCTCGGTCGGCAAGAAGACCAAGGCGTCGCCCGCCTCGGGCCGACTGGCTGATTCGATCCCCGCAATCACGTGACGAGCCAAGTCGTAACCGCGGTCTTCGTCATCAACGACATCTTCCCAAGGCAGATATCGAATCTCGACCGGATAGCCGCGGCCTTCGACATTGATGATTGGTGCTGGTCCTGTTTCATCCCCAAAGTGTTCCGCAAATCGATCGGCGTCGATCGTGGCCGAGGTGATGATGATCTTCAGGTCAGGCCGTTTGCTTTGCAGTCGCCGTAGGTAACCGAGCAGAAAGTCGATGTTTAGCGATCGTTCATGAGCTTCGTCGATGATGATCGCATCGTAGGCTTTTAACGACCGATCCGATTGTGTTTCGGCCAGTAGGATCCCATCGGTCATCAGTTTGACTTGAGTTCGATCACTTGTTTGATCACCGAATCGAACTTGATACCCGACCAGTTGTCCCAGCGGCGAATTGAGTTCCTGAGCCAATCGAGTCGCGATGCTGCGGGCTGCCAACCGACGCGGCTGCGTGTGACCGATCATCGCCGTCTGACCTAGTCCCGCTTCCAGACAGAACTTTGGTAGCTGCGTGCTCTTGCCGCTACCCGTTTCGCCACAAACGACGATCACCTGCCGCGAGCGAATCAAGTCGACCAGCTGATCCCGATAAGCCGTGATCGGCAGCTCGGCCGGATACTCAATCCGCGGCGGCACTCGCTGCGGAGGCTCTTCGGGCGCGTCTTTGGGTGCACTCGATGGCGAGTGCTTCGATCGCAGCGATGGACTGGATGGTTTCTGGTTCATGCAATTGGGTTCAAAAGCCCGATGGTGGTGCGTTCATACTTTGACCCACACTGAAATTCCAGGCTAGGCACCGACAGCAAATCATCGCATGGGTGCATTCCGCACACCCAGAGAGTCTTCCTGTGAACAGGGACCCGTTGGGCTAGAATAGGGTTCGATCTAAATCCCTCCCGGCTTCCTCCCGCCTGCTGCCAAATGATGATTCGCCATGGTTTGCTGATTTTGCTGATCGCAGTACTGGTCTTAGATCACCAAGGCCCGGTCGTCGCCGCCGATCCCGCTTCTGATCGGACCGCGATCGAGCCGGTGGCTGTTTGGGATTTTGAAGATCCCTTGGACAATCGATCGGTTGGCCGGGCGAAAGTTGTGATCCAAGGTCCGCAAGCACCAGAGTTTCCCGATTTCGGTACGCGCAACGCCGCGTTGCAGCTATCCGGCGGCGGGTCGCTACGCATTCCTGATACTGACGATGGCCGATTCGATTTTGACAACGGCGATGCAATCACGTTGGAAGCTTGGGTCGATCTGACCAAGATGAATGAGAACGTCTATGTGATTGGCAAAGGTCGCACAGGGAATCCGGGGGTTGCCGCCGACAATCAGAATTGGGCACTGCGGTTGCGATCCAGAGGTGGCGCGGCATGCGTCAATTTTTTGTTTCGCAGTCGCGCTTTGGATGAAAACGAAACCGATCATCCCAGCGGCGAACAGTGGCATCGTTGGACATCCAAGCCAGGCTTTGCTGCTGGTTTCGGCTGGCATCACATTGCCGTCACCTATCGCTTCGGTGATCCAGAGAGCATCTGTGGATACCTGGACGGCGAGCCAGTCAAAGGGTCTTGGGACATGGGTGGCGCAACGACGCGACCGCCCGTCGTTGACGATGACGAAATCTGGATTGGGTCGTCGATGTCGGGGCATCCTGCGAACTCATTGGAAGGGATGGTCGATCAAGTTGCGGTCTATCGGGAAGTCTTGTCGCCCGAAGTTCTCAAAAGCAGGTTCCACTATCAACCGCCACCGATCGGTGCGCCAGAGGTACCGCCCGGGAAGGTGGTCGTGCAAGTCTTCGGGCCGATTTCGGGCGTCGCTGCGATTCCGCGTCGGACTGGCAAGTTGCTGACCGAATGGGTGCAAGACGAAATGGCATTCGTACGGATGCCGCGCAAGTACGACGACTGGGGAATTCGTGAAGACTGGGGTTCGACGCTGTTGGTTCGGGCGACAGCGAATGTGACATTGCCGGCGGGATCACATCGGCTGCTCGTACGCTCACGCGGCATGTCTCGCTTGTGGATTGACGAAAAAGTCGTTGTGACCACGCCAGCTCAGAAAAATCGCAGTAGCGCCCATCATGTTGTTGATCCATTGCCCGAGGTGCCGATGAAGGGCATGCGTCCTCACGCGATGAACGACCGAGAACGCGTGATCGATTTTCAGTCCTCAGGGGCAACCCACCAGGTGGTCTTGGAAACAATCGTTGGCGGTCCTGGGTTTCGGGCCGAGTTTGGCGAAAACTGCGTTGCACTCCAAACCTCAGGCGACTCCATGTTCAGGTTGCTTGCATCGCACCTTGACTACCCGTTGACCGACCACGGTTGGCACGCGTTTGTTGAAAAACAGTCGAGCGAGTTGGACCTTCTAGACGAGCAAAGACGACGCCAGGCTGCGGCGCGATCGAATCCGTATTGGCAACGCCGCCATGAATACGCACGCGTTCAACTGCTGACGCACAGACTGGATGATAACAGCATTGATCGACTGTTGACCGGTCGCTGGGAACAGGCCACAAGGGTGCAGCCAGGTTCGACGGTCTCGGCAGCGGAGACAGCCTATTTTGCAGAACAGGTTCAACCGATTTTGGCGCGGCATTGTGCACGCTGTCATGCCCAGAAGACGCAGGGCGGACTGAATATCCTTGACCGTCATAATCTGCTAGTCGGCGGCGAATCAGCAGAACCGGCGATCGTGCCTGGCAATCCAGCTGATAGTCAGCTGTACCAATTGGTTTCGGCAGCAGCCGATGACTATCGAATGCCCCCCCAGGGCAATGGCTTGACCGTGGCCGAGCAAGAGACGATTCGGAATTGGATCGAAAGCGGCGCCGTGATGCCTGATCGCAAACTGTCACCCGTTGAACCAACCGAGCGGATTGACGATTACGCGTTCTTGCGACGCGTCTACATCGACACAGTGGGCGTCGCACCAACGCTTGACGAAATCGATCAGTTCATGCAAGAAACTCGCCAAGCTCCTCGTGCTCATCTGGTTGATCGGCTGTTGGACGATCCGCGAGTAGCCGACAACTGGGTCGGCTATTGGCAAGATACTTTGGCCGAGAATCCGAATCTGCTCAAGCCGATGTTGAACAATACCGGCCCGTTTCGCTGGTGGATCCACGAAGCTCTGCTGGACAATAAGCCACTCGATCGGTTTGCGACCGAGTTGATCATGATGCGAGGCAGTCGGTGGGATGGTGGTACGGCCGGTTTTGGTATCGCGTCACAGAATGATTCTCCGATGGCTGCCAAAGCGTTCGTGATCGGTTCTGCATTCTTGGGCGTACAAATGAAGTGTGCTCGCTGCCATGATGCTCCCTACCATCAGTGGAAGCAGGGCGATCTGTTTCAATTGGCCGCGATGCTGCAACGCAAACCGATCAAACTGCCCGAAAGCAGCACCGTGCCGGTCGCGTTCTTTGAAACGCAACCCCGCAAGTCGTTGATTGAGGCGACCATCAAGCCGGGGCAATCGATCCAGCCCGATTGGCCTTTCGAAGGTTTGGCCCCACCGATACCCGAAGCTCTATTGGCAGACCCCAAGGATTTGCGCGAGCAATTGGCGGCGCGAATAACTTTGTCGCGCCGCTTTGCTGAATCGATGACCAACCGCATTTGGGGGCGTTTGATGGGCTTAGCACTGGTCGATCCGGTTGACGATTGGGAAGGCAATCCGCCCAGCGATCCCGATCTGTTGGAGTACTTGACCGACCAGTTGATCGCAGCTGATTACGATTTTCGTCAGTTGTGTCGAATCATCATCAACAGCGACGCTTACCAACGAGCGGCGATCGACCGGCAACGGGGCAGTGATCCGCGGTTTCGGTTCTATGAAGGTCCGTACCGACGTCGCATGTCGGCAGAACAAATCGTTGATACCGCTGTCGCGGTCGTGGGTCGAAAGCTGGACACTGAACCACTGACGATGGATATCGAAGGCACATTGCCGGCGCAGAATTTCCTGAATTTTGGAGTTCCGCGCCGAGCTTGGGAGTTCACAACGCTGGGTAACGAACGTGATCGACCCAGTTTAGCGCCTCCGCGAGCGCAAGCCGTCGCAGATGTCATGAAGGCGTTTGGTTGGCGCAGCTCGCGAGCGGAACCGATTGCCTCGCGCCAACAAGCAGCCGATCTGATACAACCGGCGATCCTGGCCAATGGGGCATTGGGAACATGGCTGACACGACTTTCCGATGACAGTGGACTGACTGATTTGGCATTGCGCGAACAGCCGCTCGAGAAATTTGTTGATGAATTGTTCATGACGATCCTCACGCGCAAACCGACCGCGGAAGAAAGTGGCCGTTTTGTCGTGTTGTTGAAAGACGGATACAACCAGCGCCAAACTCCACTGACCGAGATCGCCGCGGCAGCCGAGCCCAAGCGGTTTCGATACGTTTCTTGGTCCAACCACCTGAACACCGAAGCCAATAAGATCAAAGTCGAAATTGAAGAACTGGTACGGCAAGGACCAACTCCGACCAGATACCTGCGCGACGACTGGCGCGGCCGTGCCGAAGACGCCGTTTGGGCCTTACTGAATTCCCCCGAAATGCTGTTGATTCCGTGAAAAGACGAGACTTCCTAAACACCGTGGCAACTGCCGCCGCTGCCGGTCCGCTGATCGCCTCGGCAGCCGAGGCGACGGCACCGACGTCACCGATGGGCCGCGCCGAACATTGCGTCATGATTTGGCTGGGCGGCGGAATGGCCCAGATCGATACTTTTGATCCCAAGGCCATGGGTGACGCCAAGACCAATCAAGCCGGCAGCTACTATCCGGCGATCGATACTGCGGTCGATGGAGTGCAAGTTTGTCAGCATCTGAAGCGTACTGCGGAAGTGATGGATCGGGTCACAGCCATTCGGACGGTCCACCATGACGTGGTCGACGAACATGCCGCTGCAACCAATCGGATGCATACCGGACGACCTCCCAGCGGCACCGTGCAATACCCATCGCTTGGTTCGATTGTTGCTGACAGCCGCGGTGCGGTTGCCGAGAACGTTCCGGCGTACATGTTGATCGGCTATCCCAACATCACCCGTGGTCCAGGTTTCCTGGGTCAGAAAGCGGGCTTTGTTTATCTGACCGATTTGCGCAGCGGACCGGCCGGATTGTCGCGCGGTCCCGGCATCGATGACGATCGACAGGCGCGACGCAACGGATTGCTGAAAGTGGTCCGCGAGAGCGGAGCAAAACGTTTCGCCGGCGATCACCGGTTTCGACAGTACAATGCGGCGATTGGCGAAAGCCTGCGACTGGCCGGACCCGAGTTCATGCGCGTCTTCGATCTGAAAGGCGAACCCGCAAGTTTGCGTGAATCCTACGGCAGCCAGTTTGGACAGCGTTGTTTGTTGACGCGTCGCTTGTTTCAGTCCGGTGTCAGATTCGTCGAAGTGTCGCACAACATGAACTTCCGCAACGGGACGGGCTGGGACACGCATAACGGTGGCCAGTTGAACCAACATCTGCTGATCGAAGAACTCGACCAAGCGCTGGCGGCAATGATTGCTGACTTGGAAGCCCACAAACTGCTGGACAAAACACTGATTGTGATCAACAGTGAATTTGGCCGTCCTGCGCAGTTTGATTCTGGCGGCGGCCGGGGACACTATTCGAAGTGTTTTTCAGCTGTTTTGGCAGGCGGTGGTTTGAGCCACTGTGGCGCTTACGGTGAGACAGACGAACTGGCGATGCAAGCGGTCGCGAACCCAGTTTCTGTACCCGATCTGTTCGCCACTATCCTGGCCGCCATGCAAATTGACCCCACCGACAACTTGTACGACGGTGATCGTCCGGTACCAATTACCGATGGCGGCAGACCGATCACAAAGTTGTTCAGCTAAGAGTCTCATGATGCGCCAATCGTTGATCGTCATTTCCGTCGTTGCATTGCTGTTCGGCGAGCGATCCGCTTTCGCCGACGACAGCGCGAACGCGGAAGCCTTTTTTCATCAGCAAATCGAACCGATACTTGTCGGCCACTGCTTGGAATGCCACAGCGACGGTCGAGAAGGGGGCCTCGATCTGCGCTCCCGCGATAGCTCGATTCAGGGCGGTGAAAGCGGTGTGGTCATCGAGTCTGGAAAGCCGCAGGAAAGCTTGCTGTATGAATACGTATCTACCGGCGAGATGCCTCCCCAAAAAAAACTGACCGACGATCAGATTTCGGCAATTGAAAAATGGATTCGTGATGGTGCTTACTTTCCAGCGGAACCGATCAATCCCTTCGCGATGACAACGGACCGCCGCGCAGGCTATGACTGGTGGTCTTTGCGACCATTGGCCAAGACAGACGTTCCAGATGTCCCCGAGCCATGGAACGACAACCCAATCGACCGGTTCATTCATGCGAAGTTGGCCGAAGCCGGCTTACAACCGTCAGCACCTGCCGATCCCAGGACGTTGATTCGCCGCGCTACGTATGATTTGATTGGGTTACCACCGACACCTCAGCGTGTCAAAGAGTTCATCCGCGCGTGCGAGCAGGAAACTGGCAAACGAGACCAGGTTGGTCAGAAAGCTTATGAAAGGTTGATCGATGAATTGTTGGCGTCCGAACATTATGGCGAACACTGGGGTCGCCACTGGCTTGATGTTGTCCGGTTTGGTGAGAGCAACGGTTTTGAACGAAACGTGATTCATCTGAATGTTTGGCCTTTTCGCGATTACGTGATTCGTTCACTCAATGAAGACAAGCCTTTCAACCGTCTGATCGTTGAACATTTGGCTGGCGATTCTTTTGGCGCGGACGATCCCAAGGTAGCCGTCGGCACAGCATTCTTGGTCTGTGGCCCGTACGACGACGTTGGAAACCAAGACAAAGATGCCGCAGCGCAGATTCGCGCCGACGCGATTGATGAAATCATTCGGGCGACCAGCGAAGCATTCCTGGGGATGACGGTTGGATGCAGTCGCTGTCACGACCACAAATTCGACCCGATTTCTCAACGAGACTACTACGCGATGTACGCCACCTTTGCCGGTGTACGACATGGTCCGCGGACACTGCGCCCCAAGGATTCCGAGCCTAAGCCAGAGACCAGTCCCCAGACGATTGCGAAGCTACGGCCTCCGGTCAATGCGAAGCTGAACACAGAACAGTTCGATCCTGTTGAAGCGAAGTTTGTTCGTTTCACGATAGCCGCAACCAACGCGGCTGAGCCTTGCATTGACGAGTTGGAAATCTTTGCTGTGGCGACGAAGGATGAAGCGGCGAAGAATGTCGCTGCTGCGTCAGCTGGCGGGCAGGCAATGTCTTCCGGTGACTACGCAGGCAATCCAAAGCACAAGTTGGAGCACGTCATCGATGGCAAGTATGGGAATTCGCAGAGCTGGATCTCGAATGCAAATGGCAGTGGTTGGGTTCAGATCGAACTAGCTGAAATTCAGCAGATCGATCGCATTTTGTGGGGACGTGACCGCGACGAGCAATTCAAAGATCGCGTGGCCACCACGTACAAGATCGAAGTCGCAACGGAGCCGGGGAGGTGGCAAACGGTTGCTTCCTCTAAAGATCGCCAGCCGTTCGATGGCAACTCGGTTGACGACCCAAAATCGCTCAATTGGTGGGTTGGGAAATTTCGTCAAGAGAATGGACCGTTTCACGTGTTTTTGGGCGGTAGTCCGCAACGAACAGGAGATGAAATCACACCGGCAAGTCTCTCGAGTCTGGAAGGAACGAGCGGTCAGTACGAGCTAGATGCGAGTGCACCGGAACAGCAGCGAAGATTGAAACTTGCTGAATCAATCGTTGCGGATGATAACCCGATCACACCTCGCGTGCTGGCGAATCGTTTGTGGCATTACCATTTTGGGACTGGCATTGTCAGCACGCCCAGCGATTTTGGGTTTCTAGGCGGTCGCCCGTCGCACCCCGAACTGCTTGATTGGTTGGCGATCGAATTGAAGCAGGCTGATTGGCGACTGAAGCCGATCCACCGCCGCATCATGTTGTCCCAGACCTATCGACAATCCAGTAGCTATCGCGCCGAGGCGGCAAAACTGGATGGCGACAGCCGGCTGTTGTGGCGATTTCCTCCACGACGACTTTCCGCCGAAGAAATCCGAGACACAACCTTGGCGGTTGCCGGAGAACTTGACACACAAATGGGTGGGCTCGGTTTTCGACTGTTTCGATACGTCCAGGATAATGTTGCAACTTATCATCCGTTGGACACACACGGCCCGGAAACTTATCGACGTTCGATTTACCATCACAATGCCCGCGCCATGCAAATTGACTTGATGTCCGAATTCGATAGCCCCGACTGTGCATTTTCGACTCCGCGGCGATCAAGTACCACGACGCCCCTGCAGGCACTGACTCTGATGAATCACAGCTTTACCTCTGACATGGCAGCAGCGTTTGCGACTCGCGTCGAACGAAAGTCTGATGATAGAAAAGATCAGATAGCCGAAGCCTTTATGTTGGCGTTCTTACGAGCTCCCAGTCCTGAAGAGTCGGCGGCAGCTAGCGATTTGATCGACGCACATGGCACGAAAGCACTTTGCCGAGCACTCTTAAATTCAAACGAGTTCATTCATGTCGATTGAAAAGCAAATGTCGGGCATCGAAACGCTGACGCGCCGCGATCTGCTCGGCAGCGTCTACACCGGACTGGCCGGAATTGGACTCGCTCATTTGGGGGTCGGCGAGACATCGGCCGCTCCGAGCCTGCATCATCCGCCAAAAGCAAAGCGGGTATTGCAGATCTTTTGCCCCGGCGCTGCCTCTCATATGGATCTTTGGGAACACAAACCCGCGCTGGAAAAGTACAGCGGTCAGCCGCTGCCGGGCGAAGAAGACATGGTTAGTTTTCAGGGCAAGAATGGCAACTTGATGAAAAGCCCCTGGCCGTTTGTGGCTCGCGGCGAGACTGGCAAGCAGATCTCTAGCATGTTGCCGCACATGGGTCGGCATGTCGATGATATCGCGTTCATTCACTCGATGCATTCGAAGTCCAACACGCATGGTCCCGGTTGCATCTTCATGAACACCGGGCATGCTACGGAGGGCTTTCCCGGAGCAGGCGCTTGGTGCAGTTACGCTTTGGGTAGCGCGAATGAAAATTTGCCCGCCTACGTTGCCATCACCGATATTCGTGGTGAACCACCCAATGGCAAGGCGAATTGGTCCAGTGGTTTTCTGCCCGCTCAACATCAAGGAATCATGTTGAGTGCCCAGCAGCCGATTCGTAACTTGACAACGCCAACGCAAGTTTCGCCAACTGAGGAAGCGGCAACACGAGACTTTCTCCGGCTGTTGAACGAACGACATGAAGCACAGAATCCCGGCAACTCGGCGCTGGCTGCCAGGATGGCGGCGTATGAGTTGGCCGCCCGAATGCAGCTGTCGGCGCCCGAAGTCAGTGATCTGTCGGACGAGACCCAGTCGATGCATCAAGCGTATGGAACTGATGATTCCAATCAGTACATCGCCGCTTACGCAAAGAACTGTCTGCTGGCCAGACGCTTGCTCGAACGAGGTGTTCGCTATGTGAATCTGTATTGTGCATCGCGTGCATCGGGTGCCGACGGTTTGCTGAACTGGGATGCGCACAAGACGCTGAAAAAAGACTACGAACGACATTGCCCGGTTTTCGACAAACCGACCGCGGCATTGCTAACCGACATGAAGCACCGCGGATTGCTTGAGGACACGCTCGTATTGTGGACCACCGAGTTCGGCCGTATGCCAACCCATCAAGCCGACACAGTTGGTCGCGACCACAACCCAGATGGATTCACGTGCTGGATGATGGGTGCGGGAGTGAGGGGAGGGACCAGCTACGGAGCGACCGACGAGTTTGGCCGTCGAGCGGTGGAAAGCCCAACAACGGTCTGGGACTTCTACGCCACCGTCCTGCATCTGCTGGGACTCGACCACGAGCGACTGACGTACTATTACAACGGACTGAATCGACGCCTGACCGACGTGCACGGTTTCGTGATCGACGAAATCTGTCTTAAAGATTCGCAGTTCGGTCAAGCGGGTGTAGTTCAATGGTAGAACATCAGCTTCCCAAGCTGAATACGAGGGTTCGATTCCCTTCACCCGCTCTAAAATCCGTCTCTAGAACTCGAACTCTCGCGGCCGAGGTGATTTGATTTGCGTTTCGTATGCATAGTGTTACTTGGAAGTTGTCTACTTGTGGAAGTCGCTGCTCAGGATGTGACAGCGGGACAGGCTCGTCGCTCGCGCATGTACCAGAGCGACCGCGCCGATGGCCGTTATGTCAGTACATTAGGATTCGCACATCAGCTGATGAAGGCGTCTCCGCCGGCGCTGGCTTTTGATCCGCAAATGGATCGCGAGGCATTCCTGCGGTGGCAGAGGTTGGTCCGTCAGAAGACGCTTGAGCTGATGGCGTTTCCCAGTGGCGTTCCACCGCAACCGGTCCCCAAGCGACTTTGGTCCAAGGCTCGCGACGGTTACACGTTGGAAAAGTGGGAAGTCTATCCGGAACCGGCCTCGGTCGTTCCGTTCTTGATGCTGATTCCCAACGGTGTCAACTCCGAGCACCCAGCGCCTGCCGTGATGTGTATTCCAGGTTCGTCCGGTACGAAGGAATATCTGGCGGGAGAGCCCGAGTGTCATCCCGATCTCAAACCTTCGGCCCACGCGGAGGAAAACCGAATGGCGCTGCAGTTTGTACAAGCGGGGATGGTTGCTGTCGCCACCGATCACCCGGGCTCGGGCGAGGCGCTAGAACGAGTTGGGGACAAGTTGCTTGGTGGTGCCACGCGCGACAAATTATGCCGAGACCTGTTTTACCTTGGCCGCAGTTTTCTTGGACTGTCAACGTTTCAAAAGAGTGTGATTTTGGATTGGATGAAGACTCAACCCTTGATTGATCCGCATCGCATCGGATTGGCTGGGCATTCTCTGGGAACCGAGGCTTGTTTGACGCTGGCAGTGATTGACACGGATGTCACAGCCGTCGTCCTGAATGACTTCATCCATGGCAAGAGGCCACAAGACATTGCGCTAGGCAAGACAATGAATGGCAAACACATTTTCTACACTGGTGGCATGTGGCACACGGTGCCGGGGATGTGGCAATGGTTTGATCTATCCGATTTGGCCGCAGCCATCGCGCCTCGATTTTTGCTCGGATCCGAAGGAGGTACTGGCGTCGCACTGCCACACGTCGAGCGGGCCTATGCACTAACCGGCGCACCGAATGCTTTTCGATACCACCACTTTGCAGAGTTTGACACGCCGGAAAAGCGAATTTACGATCACGAGCCAATGCCGGAAGGATTGCTGATCGACGAATACTACTTGCGGGCACATACCAATCCTAAACAGCACTACTTTAAGGGCCAGATTGTCGTTCCCTGGTTGAAGAGCCGGCTTGGCCTGTCTAACTAGCGGTACGAACTACAGTTCAGCATCAAAAAGGTCGCCAGTGATCAGACACAAATGCGATCTGCAATCCGGCCCTGACACTTGTATCGCCTTACGGGAGATTCAGAATGCCTCGAACGATTCAACTTGCCGCCTCGCTGCCGGCGCCACCAGATCGACTATTCGACATGTATCTTGATCCGGTCCAGCACGCTGCATTCACCGGATCTCCGGTCATGATCTCGGCCGAGCCGGGCGCAGAATTTGGTGCGTTCGACAATGTTCTTACCGGAACCATCCTGCAGGTGGTGTCGAAGCGTTTGATCGTTCAATCGTGGCGCTCACCTCAATGGGTTGCATCCGACATTGACTCGACGCTGATACTTACCTTCTTGCCCGAAGGCGCCGGCGGCAGAATCGAACTGACTCAGGTCAATGTAACCGAGTCAGATTTCGCCGGCGTGAGCCAAGGTTGGGAGAAGTACTATTGGACGCCCTGGCGCGAGTACCTCCTGCAAAATTGATTTCCTCTGATGGCGGTTGGATGGTTAGAGTCCAATCGAGATTTGTGTGCCAACAGCAATTGAGCGCCCCAACTAGTCTTCTCCCAGACCAACCATCTCCAGTAGTCGCAGCGCGTTCGTGGTTGGTGAAACGCCTTCACGCATCCGGTAGTCGAAAGTCATTTGATCATGACCCTCTGCGTCGGGGCGAATCGTCTCGCGGAAATGAACTGTTTCCGATACCGATTTCAGTTCGGCTTCGTCGGCCAATTCCAAATCGTGCGTGCTGATCGCGCCGATCGCGCCTGAATGCATCAGGTGCCGCAGCACTTTGACGACAGCGATTTGTCGCTCTTTGGAATTGGTCCCTTGCAGTATTTCGTCCAATAAGAACAGACAGACTCGATCGTCAGCGGTGGCCATTTGGTGAGCGTGATCGACAACACTCTTTAGACGTTTCAATTCTGCCATGTAAAACGAAACGCCCTGACTGACATCGTCACTGACCCGGATGCTGGTGGCCAATTCTAAAGAAGGCAAAGTCAGTTGATCGGCACACACGGGTCCGCCAATTCCAGCCAGCGCAGCGTTCAAACCGATGCTGCGCAGCAGTGTGCTTTTGCCCGACATATTGCTGCCAGTGACCAGCAACAGGGTTCCGGCTGGTCCGACACTAACGTCATTGCAAACCCGCACGTCGTCATGCAGCAGAGGATGGCCGATCGCGGTTGCCCGGAAAGTTGCGCCCTCAATGGATTGGTGCCAGTTTGGCTCGGCCCAATTCGGATACTCGTCCCAGAGCGCTGCAATTGACATCAGCGATTCCAACTGACCGAGACAATCAAACCAGCTAGCGACGTCACCGGCATATTTGGTTTGCCAAGTCTCGAGCTTGTCCAACACTTTGACATCCCACAGTGTCAAACATTGCAGCGGCAGGTAGACGAAGAAGCTTGCCGCCGATTGCCGTAGTCCTCCAGCCCTGGCAACGCGTTGCAAATCTCGCATGCCGCTGGCCGCCGATTGGTCACCAATGATCATCGTTCGACGAACTCTATTCAGGAAACCGTCGCTATCCGATTCCGGCAACCAGGAAGCCGCCGCGAAAATCTCTTGGTAGTCGCTAACCGCGCGACGATTTGACATCGCGATTGCGAAAATCGCATGCGCGGGGCCCAAAAAAATCGTCGTGATCAACAAGTTGATCGCCGTCAGTATCCCCAGCCCCACCAGGCATCCGCGAAAGGAATCAACTGATATGAACCTCAGACCACCCAAAACCAGTCCGCCGATCAACAGACAAGCCAGGACGGTTGAAACTCTTGCCCAACCAACCATCCAGCGTCGATCGGCCAGCCAGGCTGGTCCGGTCGCCCAACCCACGAACCGATCGGGATCCCCGCTACTTTCGGCTACTTGCCGGGCCAAAGTGTAGAACCGCAGTCGCTGGTCTCGTTTGGGCGCCATCGTTTTTGCTGCTTCGGCTCGTTCCATGGCGATGGCCGCTTCGGCCGGTCCCGCCAGCCACTGAGCCAAGGTTCGAATTCCGGGCGCGGTGACGGCCATCGAAACCAGATGAAACAGCGATGCATTGCCCAACAAATCCAAGTCGCCGGCTACGTCGCTTTGTTGGCGGGGTAAGTTGACTTCGGCCAACTGCTTGGACAATCGTTGGGTGGCCAGATGATCCCAGTCGCGTTTGAGACGCGCGATCAGCCGACCGATTACATTTCGATGTTTGTGCTTTTCTTCCAGCCGGTCTCGGATTGGTTCGTTGGCTACGACTGCAACAATGAATAGAAATAATACAATCCAACCGATCCAGCCAGCTCCGGAGACTCCGTCAAATCCATAGCCGACGACAAAGAACAGCATGGCCAGAAAAAACAGGCTGGCCCGAAGCTTGGCGAACAGGCGATCCTGACCGGTCAGGCGCTCGCATTCAACGTCGATCGCCGCGAGTTCAATGTGGTAGCGCTGGATTGCGGTTTCGACAGCAGTATCGTCATGACGGTCCATCGGCGACTCTCTTACCCGTTAAGCAGGTTCTGGTTCCGCCGGAGAAACACCTTGTTTCGCCACTTTTCCGCGTACGGAAACGACTTTTGTGGCGATGCGGTCCTGCAGATTGGGGCGAAAAATTACTAACAACAACAGTGGTAAGAACCAGCCCACATAAAGTCCGCCGCCAAAGCCATGCCAAAACTGCGCGGCCACCATCAGAGCCGCCGAACCGCTAATCAGCGTCGCCAAGTTCTTTTGAGCAGGCCAAATTGCAAAAAATGCACTCATGATCACAAACGCCACAATCACTGGTAAACGCCAAATGGGGTACCAGCCGAGGCCCCACAGACCGCCCAGTTCGCTGGCATCACGATTGGGTTCGAACAATCCGTACATCCGCCGGAGATGCTCGGTCAATGACGCGGAATCGTAGAACGGTAGCGCGATCATCAACAGCGCCAGCATCGCTATCACACCCACAGAGAACAAACGAACGCCACGTCGCCAATAAAAGCTGACCCACAACGGTAGCAAGAACATCGGGTAGTAGACCAAGCCGCCGGCCAAGCCGATAAACATGCCCGCGACAAACGGTTTGCGATACGACAGTATCGCCCACAACAACAAAGCAGCAGGCAAAAAGTGATCCAAACGCCCGGTGTACTGCGCTGTATATGGCATCATCAGATACAGCGTCGCGCAGCCGACCCCGGCGCGCAGGTTACTGAAGTGCCGGTTCGCGATCAGTACGATGCCCGAACAAATTGCCAAGTGAGCGAAAATCGCTAGCGCTTTGGCGATCGTTGCCAACCGCGTTTGTGAAGGTGTCAATTCGGCATTCGTTGGAGGCGACACACCACCCAGATTGTCGGAAACCTGACGCGTTGGGATGGCGGGCAACAGATTCATCATCGTGTAGCCAGGACCAAGCGATGGTCCCTGAGTGACCTGCACACGCGGCGTGCTGGTCACGACATTGGCCATCATGAATATGAACAACCAGATACCGATGAAGTTCAGTCCGCCTGTGGTCAAATTGGGGTCCAGCATCGGACGACGAACCATCAATGGGTCCAGCATCAATCGAACCAAGATGATCGCTTCAATGACAAACAGATAGATGAATCCCCAACGCTGTATGTCCTTGGGTGCGTAGCCATCTGCGATGCGGATCGCTCGCTCGGCGTCTACAGCTTCTGATTCGGTCGATTGATTCTCTTCGGCCGGTGCGCGAGCCTGTACAAGTGTTTGTCGCTGCCGCTCACGCTCGGGCATCCACCGAGCCTCGGAGGGTGACGATAGCCGGCTGGCGTCCTCAGACTCTTCATCCGACATGTCCTCCCCGCCACTCGCAGGTTCCGTGTCTTCATTCGCTATCGCCTCGGTCCGTAACAAGTCACGACGGTATCCTTCATGCACGCCCAACAGACCTGGCGCAAGTAGGATCAACAAAGCGATGTCCAGATTGCGGATGCTCCAAAAGCGACGAAATACAAAGAACAAGCCGATGGTCAAGAACGACGACATGTAAACCCATGTCATCGGGTCGGGTCGTTTATAGTAAAGAAAGATCTCGCCCATAGAGATTAGTTCGCCGATTTAACGACGAAATCGCTGCACCTGGTTTGAGTCACTGGCCACATAAGCCTAGCAGAATAATCGCCAACTGAGTATTCCCAGCCCGTCAACCTTGGAATGGCACAGACGGGGAGAGCCGCTTGACGTACAGGTCATGAATGAAGTCCACAGGTGGATGCTCGACGCTTCGGAACGCGCGATCAGGGGTCTGACGGTGGTGGCACTCGTCAGTCAGTTCGCTAGTTCTTAGATTAGTGCTTTGGCCGTCCCCAATAGAATTCCTCATTCGAGTTACTTTCGTGAAGTCATCAGCGCATGATCAAACTTTGAACGCCGACGCCATGCGAGCGGACCCTCGAGTCGCTGAAGCACGACGATTGATTGCCGAAGCGGTCTCGGATCACAGTTCGAAACTTGATTCGGTGCGGCCGGCTGATCCCGCTTTGCACCAACAGTATCAGTCGATGTTAGAACGACTCGGCATTGCCAGGGGCGGAGCCGCCTTTTTGGCCTTACTTGGCCTCCGGACTAGGCAACGGTCCGTTTGTCGAACTGGCCGACGGCAGCGTCAAACTCGATTTCATTTGTGGGATTGGCGTTCATGGTTGCGGGCACAGCGACCCAGTGATGATCGATGCTGCTATCGACGGGGCATTGGAAGACACGGTGATGCAAGGCAACTTGCAACAGCATCCGCCAAGTCTGGTGATGTGTGAACGATTGATCGAACTAGCAACCGAAAGTGGTGCGAAGATCGACCATTGTCTGCTCTCGACCAGCGGCGCGATGGCGAATGAAAACGCGATCAAGATTGCTTTGCACCACAAAGCGCCCGCTGACCGTGTGATCGCATTTGAAAACGCTTTCTCGGGACGAAGTTTGGCGATGGCGGCGATTACCGATCGACCCAACTATCGTGCCGGTCTGCCGTTGGCACTGACCGTCGACTATCTACCGTTCTTGGATTCTGACGACCCGCAAGGTAGCACGCAACGAGCCGCGGAGGAACTACAACGTTTGTTGAAACGTCACCCAGGTCGCTACGCGGCCTTTTGGGCAGAACCTATTGCCGGCGAAGGGGGTTACTATCCAGGCAGCCATGATTTCTTTAGCACACTATGTAAGCTGCTTCGTGAAGCGGAGGTTCCGATCATCTTTGACGAGGTTCAGACTTTCTCGCGAACATCGCGGCCTTTTGCGTTTCAACACTTTGGACTGGATCAGTACGCCGACATCATCACCATTGGCAAAATCACGCAAGTCTGTGCGACGCTGTACGGCGAAGCGTTTCAACCCGAAGGACCGATCTTAAGTCAGACCTTTACCGGATCGTCTTCATCGATCGCAGCGGGATTGGTGATGTTGGATCAGCTCGAATCGAACGGCTGTTTTGGTCCCGAAGGCCAGAATATCAAGCGTCACAACTATTTCGTCGCTGGCTTACAGCGATTATGTGACAAGTATCCGACGTTGATATCGGGTCCGTTTGGTGAGGGTATGATGATTGTATTCACGCCGGCCGGTGGCAGCATTGAGGAAGCGAAAACACTGATGACAATCATGTATGAAACCGGCTTGTTGGGATTCGTCTGCGGTTCTGATCCAACCCGAATTCGGTTCCTGCCGCCGCCTGCCACGACAACGACAGGCCATATTGATGCGGCGCTGGAACTGTTGGATCAGTCGCTACAACAATTCGGAAAGGCCATCTGAGCCGCCGGCTAACGCCCGTGGCTTAGTCAAACAAAGGCGAAATCCAAATGTGGATCGTACGAGCTGTTCGAATCGAAGATCTCGATGCACTACATGCGTTGGTTCAATCGGCAACGCGTGGATTAACGTCCTTGCAACTCGATCGCCCTCGCTTGCTTGATCGTGTTGAACAGTCCGTGTTCGCCTTCAGTCGCACCGGCCCAACACCACGCGGCGAGCCCTATGTATTGGTTTTGGTCAATGATACAACCGGCGAGCTGGTCGGTACTTCAACCATCTATGCGAAAACCGGAGGCTATCAGCCCTTCTATGTCTATCGAATTGTTGAATCAGATCATCACAGTGAAATGCTTGGCATCAGCACGCACCGTGTTCGACTGGAACTTGATCGCATTCACGACGGACCTACCGAGATTGGCAGTCTGTTTTTGCGAGGCAAATATCGGGGTGAAGGACGGGGCCGCTGGCTTTCGCTAGCCCGGTTCGCGTTGATTTCCATGTTGCCACATCGATTCGGTGATCGAGTGATCGCAGAGATGCGCGGAAAAGCCAATTCGGACGGCAGTGTTCCTTTTTGGGATGCGGTGGCTGGACGATTCATTCCCACCGATTTCGCCACCGCCGACACGATGTCAACCGTATCGAAACAGTTCATCGAAGAAATGATGCCGCAGCATCCGATCTACCTGGATCTGTTGTCACCCCAGGTCCGCGATGGAATTGGGAAGGTTCACGACGAAACTCGACCGGCGATCGCGATGTTGAATGCTGAAGGTTTCACCGAAACCGACATGGTCGATATTTTTGACGCCGGCCCGGTGATCCGTTGTGATACCAATAAAATCAAGGCAGTCAATCGATGTCGCGAAATACTGGTCGGCGACGTTTCCGACACTCGGGACCCGACAACCAGGCTGATTGTGGCCAGCCGTGCGGAGGGATTCACCAGTGTTTTGGCTGATGTGTCGATGGACGGCGAAAGCATCATTATCGGGACCGCGGAAGCAACGGCGCTCGACGTTCAGCCCGGTTCCCGTTGCTTCGTGCTTCCACCGCGATAGATGTGCTTTGCCAGCGTTAGACCACGCCAGCACTCGCAGAGATTTTCGTGGACGCGCATTGCGGAAAGTCTTGGCGACTTTGCCAACTAGATCTTTCCGTCGGCCTTCATCTCCGTCGCTAAACGGCGTTGATATTCTTTATGTGCCGCAGCATCTTGTTTGGCGCGCTGGTCATAGTAGATGAAGCCAAGCGATCGGCGGGATCGATCGGTGGCACGATTTTCGTCGGCACGGTGAATGGTCATGGCATGGTGAACCAAGAGGTCGCCTGGTCGCGAGGGAATCGCGACCTCCGCTTCGGTATCCAGCTCGGTTGGATAGTCGGCAATCCCTTGGCTGAATCCAAGCGTCTGGGTCCGAACGTGTTCTCGCATTACGTCGCGATGCGAACTGCGGACATATCGAACGCACCCGTTCTCTTCATCGACGGGGTCCAAGGCAAGCCACATCGTCACCGCACTGCACGGATCGATCATGAAATAGTACCCGTCCTGATGTGGCGGCGTCGGCTTTGAAGTGCGCGGTGGTTTGTTGAAGTACTGCAAATTCTTGGGAACCACCGGACCACCGAGCAGAGCTTCAGCGACCTCGCGAAATCGACTGTTCGTAAGCAGTTCATGAAACCAAGGATCGTGATCACCCAGGTGCTGAATCTGTTTCAAAGACGATCGGTCGCCTAGCTCGTCGTAAAAAACCATCTCGGGCGCAAGTTTCGGAACGATGTCGTTGATGAAGCGATCGACGTGCTCGATCAGTTCAACTAGATCGTCACCGGCGATGAAACCGGGAAAAGCGACGAATCCATCATCAGCAAAGCGGGCGACAAATTGTGAATCGTTCATGAATCTTTGCGTCCTTTGCTTTACCCACCGGATATCGCGGCAGCTAACTGTTCGTACGTTCGCTTCGTGTCGACCTTGGTGCCGCGATTGTCCAGCGCGATTTGATACAGGTGTTGTCCGCACTCGGTCGGATACTTGCCGGTCACACAGGCTTGGCACAATTCATCAGCGTCTTTGCCGATCGCTCGAGCGATCGCTTCGACCGGCAGATACCTGAGTGAATCGGCGCCCAAATCGTCGGCCAATCCGTTGTTGTGATTCGTCCGTCAAGATCGCCTTCGGTCGAGAAATATTTCGGCGCAATCAATTGATCGATCGTGCTCATGTCGATGCCATAAAAGCAAGGTGCAATGATTGGCGGACAAGCGACGCGGACGTGAATTTCCTTGGCGCCGCCGACTTCGCGAATTCGATCCAGCAACACGTTCATCGTTGTGCTGCGAACGATCGAATCTTCGACCAAAATCACACGTTTGCCTTCCAGGACTTCCCGCAGCGGCGTGTACTTAGTCGCGGCTTTGGCCTTCCTGCGCGGTCCTGCCTTCGATAAAGGTTCGTCCGGCATAGCGATTTCGGATCAAACCTTCTCGGACGGAATCGAGAGTTCGTAGGCCATCGAGTCAGCGGCAGCTTTGCTGGTGTCAGGAACCGGGACGATGATCGTGTCTTCGTGATCTAGATCAACCAGTCCGAACTGACGCTCTGCGTTCGCCAATTCTTCGCCCAGCTTCGTACGACTTAGGTAGACACTTCGGTCGTCCAGCGTGCTAGCGACGTTGGCGAAATAGATCCATTCAAAGAAACAATGCGCTGGCTGTTTGTTCTGGTGCGAACCGTTCCATCCGGAACCCGGTTTTCGGATCGACGATGATTGCATGTCCGGGAGGCAATGATTTGATTTGCTCATTTTCGAATCCCAGATTCAATAGTGCCACGCTTTCGCTGGCTGCGGCGAACAGCGGTCCTTCGTTGACATAACACATTGGTTTAATGCCCAGCGGATCGCGGGCGACGATCATTTCGCCTTCGGCAGTCAGCAGCGCCAGAGCTGTACGCTCCATCAAAGCTTGCTGTCGCTTGGCGGAGCACGTCTATCCACTCAATTCGTGTTTGGGACTCGCTAAGTACCCGACCAAATTCATGCAGAATGATCTCGGTGTCCGTATCCAGAGTCAAGTGATGATCACCGTCGGCAAGCAAGCGTTCTTTCAATAGACCATAATTGGACAGCTGACCGTTAAAACAAAAGCTAAACCATTTGCGCTTGTGAATATGTTTTCGTTCGAAAGGTTGTGCGTAGCTGCGGTCGTCCTGGCCGCAGGTTGCGTAGCGAACGTGTCCGATCGCCGCCCGCCCAGCGAGCGACTTCATCAATGCCTCAGCCTTGGCGCGATGATTCAGGCGAAAGACTTCGGTGACGGTTCCGACATCCTTGCGGGTCTTCAGCAGGGTCGGCCGATCGGGATCGAACGTCGTCATCCCGGCGGCAAGCTGTCCACGGTTCTGGATATCCAGCAACATCCGCGGCAGCAGCCGCGAAATGTGGCGAGGTCCATCGTCGGGGCACATTGGACTGCGGCCACGGCCGGACAGGTGATAAATAGCAGCAACACCACATTCGTGATGGATTTCGCTCATAGCGATAGGTTTCCTAAAGTGAAAAGGGGCCAGGAACCAATTGTGGAAAGCACCCTCGGGCACACTGTGGCAATGGGTTCCTGACCTTTTTCACCGTGAGTCATTGATCTTCATCCGTTTTTTACAACGGGCTTCCCGGGTCGTCGATTCCCCATGACAATTTGACCCCATCATCATTCGGTTTATTCCCACCTTGATCTTACTCGGCAAAGTCGATGAATCGTCCCCCAAATTCCGTCAGCGACGCTCGCAATTCGATAATCGATGCTACGCAGTCAGTGCTAGTCAAAGTCGGTACCCGGGTGCTCACGACACCAGAAGGCAAACTAGATCGCCGTCGTATCGAAGTCCTGTCGGCGCAACTTTGCCGGATGGCCGATACCGGGCGACAAGTCGTCCTGGTCAGCAGCGGTGCGGTGGGAGCTGGTGTTGGCAAGTTGGGTTTGGACCAGCGACCGACCGGATTGGCTCAACTGCAGGCGGTAGCAGCGATCGGCCAGACTGACTTGATTCAAGCCTACGAAGCTTCTTTTAGCGCAATGGGCCGGCACGCCGCTCAAGTTCTGTTGACAGCATCCGACTTGCGCCGTCGCAGCGGGTATCTACACGTTCGCAACGCGCTGACGCAAATTCATGGTTTTGGCGCCATCGCGATCATCAACGAGAACGATTCAGTGGCCGTTTCAGAACTGATGACCACATTCGGTGACAACGATCAGTTGGCGGCCCAGGTGGCCGGTTTGCTCAACGATGCGCTGCTGATCATTTTGTCCGATATCGACGGATTGTACGACGGACCACCGTCTGAAGCGGCCAGTAAAAAAATCGACTTGGTCGACACGATCGATGAATCGATCATGGCAATGGCCGGGGATCACCAAGCCGCCGACAGCAAAGGGGGCATGGCCAGCAAATTGGAAGCAGCACAGGTGGCTACGTCGCACGGGCATCCGACGATCATTGCCTCGGGTCGCGACGACGATGTACTCGATAAGATTCTAGCCAAGGAACCAGTTGGAACACTTTTTCTGTCGCCGGAGAAATCGATCCGAGGCCGCCGGCGTTGGATCGGCAGCGCGGCCAGAGTCGAGGGAAGCCTGCACTTGGACGTCGGCGCAGCGAGGGCGGTCTGCGAACAGGGCAGCAGTTTGCTGGCGATCGGGGTCACGAAAGTCGAAGGATCTTTCAAACGCGGTAGCGTGGTGTCGATTGTCGATGCACAGGGGAACGAGATCGCCCGAGGATTGAGCAACTATCCGTCCAAAGAAGTCTCGAAAATCTTGGGAAAATCAAGTGACCAGATCGCCGAGATTTTGGGCCATCGACCATATGAAAACGTTGTCCATCGAGATAACTTGGCTTTGGTCAATTGAGCCGCCGTAGTCGGTCCCAGGACTCAGGCTTTGTTGGCGACGAATGGCTTGTTTCGCTTTGGATAGACTTCGCGACAAATTCCGCATTTCGTCCCGTCGCATCCCCGTGCGGTGCAATGTTCGCGTCCATAGAAAATGATCTGCAAATGAAGTTGGTTCCAAGCAGATTCGGGAAACAACTTTTTTAGATCCTGCTCGGTTTGGACCACATTCTTGCCGCCGGTCAAACCCCAGCGCTGAGCTAGGCGGTGGATGTGCGTATCGACAGGGAAGGCTGGATGCCCAAAAGCCTGGGACATCACCACGCTCGCCGTTTTGTGGCCCACGCCGGGCAGGGCTTCGAGTTCTTCAAAAGACGCTGGAACATTGCCCTCATGCTGCTGAACAATGATCTGCGACAGTTTGGCAATGTTTTTAGCCTTTTGTTTCGACAAACCGAGCGGCCGAATGATTTTCAGGATTTCCTTTTCTCCCAGATCCCACATCGCTTGCGGGTTGTCGGCGGCAGCAAATAGATCGGGAGTGATCTCATTGACCTTCTTGTCGGTACATTGCGCGCTCAACAGCACGGCGACCAACAACGTGAATTCGTCGCGATGATCCAGCGGGATCGGCGTATCAGGATAGAGCTCGGCGAGTCGCCGGCACACATCTCGGCGCGCTCTTGTTTCTTCACGAAAACAGTTCCTAGGTGAAGGTTGGTCGGTCAACAAAGAACTTAGCAGCCGAGAGCCAGTTCCGTGAGTCGTGAGTGTTCGCCTGGTGTTTCGTGGGGACCGGGGCTAGCACCGTTGGATCAGGCGATTCGGTGTTTCATCAAACGAAATGTTATCATCGTCCGTGGTACTCGATGCGCGAATTTACAGGTGTGCGAACATTAACCGATCCAAGAATCCATCGTCGGCCGACAATTGGTCGACCGCCTGTTGGCGAGATTCTTTTGAATCGGTACGTACCGGTTCGTCTCTCTTACCTCGCGGGTCCGCGCACTGTTCCTGTGCCCGGACAGTCGCCGATCGTGGTTTAGTCAAATCGACCGATTCTGCCGCCAAGGAATCAGCACGTGTTCGATCGTCGACGGCTGCAGGTGAGCCAGTGGATGGTAAAGCGAGCAATGCCGCCAATGGTCGTATTTCTTCGCCCGCTTCGTTGTCGCTTTGTTGTCGTCCAAGTTCGTTGATAACTCGCAGCGCATCGAGCGAGGTTGCTTTGCCATCGCCATTTTGGTCGTAATAGAGATGCGGCCAAGGCTCAACCAGGCTTGGGATGTTCAGTTGTTCGGTGTCCGCATCGGAATACTCACGGCGCGCTAGTTCATTGATAATCCGCGAAGCGTCGCTGGCTTGCACGATTCCATCGTTGTTGACATCCCCCGGCTGCAGAAAGTTTTGCCAGGGGGAATCTAGAATGGCACTAATTGACTCGCCACCACCGCTGATACTGTTGTCGGCCTTAAGTGACAGCGAGAAATTCTCCAACACCACGTCGGTCAATCGCCATTCTTTGGCATCGGCTACTGTCAGCCCACGGGCAACAATCCCGTCTCCGTATGACTGATTTCCCTCAGTACTGTTCCCCGAAACAGTACTGCCTGTCAGTGTCACGTTTTCGGAATTGGCGTAGATGCCACCGCCGGCGGTAAATTCTCCCGTCGTGCGATTTCCCGAGACCGTGCTGCCTGTCAGCGTCACGCGCCCGAAAAGCGTGAAGATCCCACTGCCTAAAGCCGTTCACCCGCAGTGCTGTTACCCGAGACCATGCTGTTCGTCAGTGTCGTGCTGTTCGTCAGTGTTACGTCGCTAAAAGTTACGTCGCTAAATGCTGTACATGCCCCCGCCATACCCGCCTTCGCCCATCGTGCTGTTGTTCGAGACCGCGCTGTCGGTCAGCATCACGCTGCCGTCACTACTGAAGATCCCGCCGCCCGCTGCAACTTTTCCCGTAGTGCTGTTACCCGAGACCGTGCTGTCGATCAGTGTTAAGGTTCCATCCGAGAGGAAACGAATACCGCCACCACTGTATGTGGTTTCAAGATTGGGTCCGATGAAGAGTTGATTGTCTTCAGTCGTTTTGCCACCGGTGATCGTCAGTCCTGACAAATCGACGTCAATCGAAGCACCTTCGATGTTCAACAAGCGAGAATTCTGCTGGGCGTCAATCGTCAACAAACCTTGTCCAGGACCGTTGATCGTCAACGGATGACTGATCTCAAGCTGACCTCGAGTGAGCAGAATCGTTTCGCCGTTCAAGGAGGAATCGAACTCGATCACATCTGCTTCGGCCGTAGGATTTGCCTGATTGATCGCCTCTCGAATTGAAACTGGGCCACCGATAGTGGGATCATCGCCGAGGGTGTTGATTATGATTGTGGCCAATAGACGGCGATCTTCGAGCGTTTCAAGCAGGACGCGGCGAGGAACACGATGTCGATAGATTTTGCACCGCGAACGCGATGTTGCTGTCGGGCGCCGCAAAAGATTTCGTAGTGCAAGACCGGTCATATCGGGAAGGCAGGACCAAGGCGGAATCATTCGCGCGAATAAAGATCCAGTGTAATCAAACCGAAGCCGTCGATACGGAAAGAAAAAATTGCTACTTTCGCAGCTCGGCTGGAACGTCCTGCAGCGCCGCGTCGGGCAGTTCGTAGGATCCCGCCAGCAATTCGCGGTCTTCGTTGACCAGTTCGGGATATCGCGCCCCAAAGAGTACTTCAACTGCAAAGATCTCTTGCACCGCCTCCTCGAATTTTACGAAGCCGACCACTTCGCCCGATTCGATGTTAACAACCCAGACACCACAAGTACGCTCCTCGAGATCCCGTTCGGCTATCGGTATCCCGCCGAAAACAGAGGTCTCGCGAACTTGCGAGAGTCCGATGAATGCCAGCGTTCCGCAGAACGATAAACCGCGTGTGAACCCTGGCAGCTCGACGATCGATTCATACTTGCCGGTGTTTGGATCGATGGTCCCGAATCCCCCAGTTCCTGAATGCAACAGCCACAGCTTGCCGTTATACCAACGAGGCGAATGAGGCATCGAAAGACTGCGGGCAATGATTTCTTCCGACTCTAAATCGATCAACACCCCGCCGTCCTGCTTGTTTTCGCGCCAACCGCCCGGCTGGTCGGTTTCGCCCAGCGCGGTTACGTAACGTACTCTTCCATCTCGCATACCAAGTCCATTCAGATGGCAGCAGTCGCCGGGAACGTACTTGGTGACAAACGGGGGTCGCCAAACGGGTTCGAAGTTGTAGGTGTCACTGCGTCGGCACAAACAAGAGAACAGTGTGTTGACAAAAATCAGATCTTCGCCAGTCCATGCCATCTCGTGAATCTGAATATCGCCAGTCCAGTGCGCGACTCGCGGCAAGAAGCAAGCGTCGTGTTGCCAGCTAGGCTGCGTCTGAACAGACGCTGGCGATTCCGTTTCGGATCCATCAGCAGTAGGTGATGCATCCAACTTGGTACAGACCGCCGGGATGTTATGAAACTCCCAGACCTGCATCGAAGTGCCGATCGCGATTCGATTCGGCTGGACCGCCAAGCCCATTGGTTTTTCGAACATTCGAAAATGAGTATTCAGGATGCCACGGTCAGCGCGCAGCATCACCAATTTTCCGGCCTGGTAGGTCGTGACCAGGATCGAAATACCCAAGTGCTCCAGAATCTGAGGCAGGTTCGACGTGTGAACCGACCGCAGAGGATCAGCTTGATCGGCTGAATTCGATTCGCTCACGAAGCAATGATCTCGCCGATAACATGGCCGTGCACGTCCGTCAAACGTCGATCGATGCCGTTGTGGCGGACGGTTAGACGTTTGTGATCAAGCCCCAGCAGGTGCAAGATCGTTGCATGGATATCGTACACCTGTGTGGGGCGGTTGCGATCCAACGGTTTGTATCCCCATTGGTCCGACGGCCCGTAAGTCACACCTGGTTTCACACCGCCACCGCACAACCAGTTGGTAAAGACATAGGGATTGTGATCGCGTCCCTTGCTACCCTGAGTGCTAGGCATGCGGCCGAATTCCGTGGTCCAAAGCACAATCGTATCCTTCAACAAACCTCGTTGCTTTAGATCCTTCAACAACGCGGCGGTTCCCACCGCCATCCCTCTTGCCAATGGTCCATGATCTCGGACGATGTCCTCGTGAGAATCCCAATTCCGTCTGGGAAAGCCATTGTCGTTCCCGGACCAAATCTGCACAAACCGGACACCCCGTTCGATCAGCCGACGGGCGATCAAACACTTGCGGCCAAAGTATTCGGCTTCTTCAGCCGGATTGATCTCTTTCGGATACGTCGCACCTGGTTTATCAAGCCCATACATTTTCATGATGTAGTCAGGTTCGTCCGACAGATCGAGCGCCTCGGGAGCGCTCAATTGCATCGCGGCGGCCATCTCGTACGATCGAATTCTGGCCTGCAATCGACTGTCGTCCGGGCGTTGTTGCTGATAGCGTCGATTGAGTTGCTCGATCAAATGCAGCCCATCGCGATCACCCGCCGGCGTAACGTAGTCGGCCGTTGGCATCAGATCGTCGATTGGATTCTTGCGCTGTGGAAAGATGGCCGTACCCTGACTGCTGGCAGGCAAGAATGCGGCACCCCAATTCTTTGGCCCGTTGCTGGCGAAGCCGCGATGGTCGGGTAAAACGACAAAAGTCGGTAGATTCTCGTTGATGGAACCTAAGGCGTAGCTGACCCAAGATCCCATGCCCGGAAACCCGGGGCGTTGGAATCCGGTGGCTTGCAGATACGTTGCCTGCGAATGAACGCCCGTTTTGCCGATCATGTTGTGAACAAAAGCAATGTCGTCTACGCACTCGCCAAGTGGTTCGACGACTTCGCTGATCATCTTGCCAGTCTGGCCATGCGGTGAGAATTTGAACGGCGACTTCATCCACGGTCCCAGTCCGTCTTGAAACGCTTCGACATGTTCGCCGAAATCAGACTCTTCGCCATGATGTTTTTCCAGCATCGGCTTGTGATCCCACAAATCGATGTGGCTGGCAGCGCCACCCATGAACAGTTGAATTACCCGGTTGGCTTTGGGCGGGTGATGGAGTACTTCGACGACACCAGAGCCGCGCGCCTCTTCGTTCAACATCGTCGACAGCGCGAGGTTGGCGAAACTAGCCGTAGCAAAGGTGCGTCGGTTCAGGTTCATGTTCAATCCAGGTACACAAACTCGCTAAGGTTGAACAGCATTCGGCACAAATTCTGTAGTCCATGCTGGCCGAGATACGTTCGTAGAAGCGTCAGTTCTGCTTCATTGGGAGCACGCCCACTGATCAACTTCATAGCCTCGGTGAGCTGATTTTCTGGATCCTTGGAACCGGCCTGTAATCGGTCGGCAAATCGACTGGCCATTTCCAGGTTGAATCGATTGTTCAGTAGCGATAACGCTTGCAGCGACGTCAACGTTTCAATTCGCCGCGGAGTGCTTTGTGATGAATCGGCGCAGTCCAACGTGGTCATGAAAGGATCGGGTTGGGATCTCACGATGAACCGATAGATGCTACGACGATGTGAGTTCGTATCCGCTGGATCGAACTTGTAGTATTCATAGTGAGGCGAATGTTCAGTTTTTTCAAGTTCAAAAAGGTAAAAACCAGGCCCGCCCATCTTGGTATTCAGAACGCCGCTAACCGACAAGATGGAATCACGAATCTCTTCCGCGCTCAGCCGGCGGCGATTCATTCGCCATAGGTATTGATTGCTACTGTCGATCGCAGCGTTCGATTCATGGAACTCGTGATGACTGCCGATACAGACTGCTGGTGACCAGTAGTCGATGCAATTGTTTGAGTGATTGCCCGCCGTCACGAAACTCACTGGCCAGCCAATCCAGCAGTTCGGGATGGGTCGGCAGAGCCCCCATGCGGCCGAAGTCGTTTGGAGTGGCAACCAATCCATTGCCAAAATGATGATTGCCAAACACGATTGACGATCGAACGCCAAACCAACGGATTATGCTTGTCGGTCAACCACTTCGCCAACGCTGCGCGTCGCTCGGTTTCCAGCGAATCGGCCGACAACCGCCAGTCGTCATTGCTATGAATCGGCAACAAACCGGGACCCAGCGGATCGAGTGGTTGGTCGATGTTGCCGCGAACCAGCAGATGAATGGGTCGCGGATTTCCCTCGGTCGGTTTGAAATTGCCTTGTGGTTTGAATTCAGTTGCTGCGGCATATACCAACTTGCCCGCAGGAAGCGAATCGATCTGGTCAGAAGTTTTCTTGATCCCTTGGTCGATCTGTTTGCGGCGTGCGATCCGCTGCGGTGTCTCGATTTGTGCGGCAAGCATGCGCATTTCGGTTCGCAGTCGAGCTAGTTTTTCGTACGCTTCAGCGTCGGCGGCTTTCGCCCATTTGTCGTCGACCAGGTTCGTCTTGGCCCAGCGGGGTGGCGCTTCGATCGAATCGAGTGCCGTCACTTTGGCGCCCACCGCAGCATTCCTACCATCATTGTCCAAGACTCGCAATTCAGCCAACGCAAACATATAGGTCTTACTTCGGTCAGCAAGTTTCAGAGCGGAAACTCTGACGAATCGAATCGGGTGACCGCTGGCCTCGATCGCGACCGGCGAAAGGCCAGGATTGGGGGTGTCGACGCTGGTGACGTACAGTTCGTTCCATTCGCTATTCTGGTTCTCTTTGACTTCGATCTTGTACCGAATCGGAAATCCGAACCCTGCACCTATGTCAGCGAATTCGTCATGGCAAGGGTGAAGTACGATTGTTGACGCTTCGATGCTGCGGTCCATTTCGACCTGGACCCATTTTTCGGTGGCTTGATCATCGGTCATCTGAGTATGAAAACCATACTCGGGATCTTTTTGGATTCCCGCGGCTTTGGTTAGCTGAGCGATCTGTTGGTCAAGTTCACGCAGACGTTCGCCTCCTGCTTGGGCCAACTCCGCATCGAGCTCTTGTTTGTCTCGTTGATATTGGGCCAGGCTTTTCTCTAGCTCACTTCTTTGCTGGTCAACACGAGGGTCCGATTGGTAGACCCGATCGGCACGATCAACGGCGGCGAAGACCGCCTGCAGACTGTAGTAGTGCTCCTGGGTGAATGGATCGAATTTGTGATTGTGGCAGCGAGCACATTGAATGGTGACACTGCAAAAAGTATTGAGTGTGTTGGAAACCATTTCGTCACGATCAAGGTTACGGGCGACCTTGCCATCCAGTTTGTTCTCGGGGACTTCGACGTGGCCAATGAAGTCCCAGGGTCCAGCCGCAATGAATCCAAGACCCAGGATTCCATCAGGATCGTTCGGGAACAACACATCTCCCGCGATCTGTTCTTGAACGAATCGACCATAGGGTTTGTCAGAGTTCAAAGAGCGAATGACGTAGTCGCGATAAGGCCACGCATTGGGACGAAGCTTGTCTTTGTCGTAACCGCAGGTATCGGCATACTTAACGACGTCCAGCCAATGTCTGGCCCAACGTTCGCCATAGTGTTTTGACTCGAGCAGCTGATCGACCAGTTTCTCGTAGGCGAGCGGATCGGAATCAGCAACGAATGCCTCGACTCGTTCTGGGGTCGGGGGCAGGCCGGTCAAGTCGTAACTGAGTCGGCGGATCAATGCTCGTCGATCCGCCTCGGCAGTCGGTGTGAGCCCTCGTGCATTGAATTTTCGCAAGGCGAAGGCGTGGACCGGATTACGGACCCAACCTGATTGGACGTTTGGAACTTCAGGATGAGTGATAGGTTTTAGTGACCACCAGTCGAAGTCGCTTACGGGCTCGGAAATGGTTTGCCCCGCTGGCCAATTGGCACCGGACTTGATCCATTCGCTAACCGCCGCGACTTCTTGCTGGGAAAGCGGACGTGCCTCCTTGGGCATCGATGGAGGGTCGTCCCCATCGGACTGGATAGTAATCAGCAAATGACTGGACAGATCACCGGGCTGTACGAAATCGCTCTCTTCGAGCGACTCGGCGGTTTGCAACGAGAAATCACCTTTGCGATCGATGTCGTTGTGACAGCGAACGCAATGCGTCCCCAAGACTGCGGCGGCGTCGTCAAAGGACGCTGCAACGATCGGGTGTAGTGCGCAACATGATCCAATCAGCAGCACCGTGGTTCGCAAGATGGTTGAGTTGTCGGTCACGCTGTTTCGAAAGATTCCTTAGCAAGATTCATTCAGTATCTTCTTTGGATGCAGGTTCGGATTTTGGCGTCTGATCGTTCGCATCCTGTGGTACCGAAGCGATTTGGCCGCCGATCGAAAGCACCTTCAGTTCGTCACTCAGACGCTGTTTCAGTTCCTGTTCACCGGGGAACCCATAATGCACCGATTCAATCTTTCCGCTTTTTCCGACCACAATGGTTTGCGGTAGTGTTTCAACGGCAAAGCTTTCGGTGATCGAGCCGTCGCCATCGAGAGCTACGGAAATTTCCAACTCGTTCTTTTTCAAGAATTCCTTGACGATGTTTTCATCTTCGCGAATGTTTAAGGCGAGGAAGGCGACATCTTTGTCGGCAAACTTATCACAGACGTCTTTGATGGCGGGAAGGATCACCGCACAGGGCTCGTGCCAAGATGCCCAAAAATCGATGACCAGAACCTTATCTTGAAAGTCTTGAGAATCAAATTGCTGGTCATCTGGCATCGCCGCCATAAACTTAGGGGCAGCCTTGCCAAGCAACGGGTGCTCGGCCATTTTCGCCGCGATCATTTGGTTGTAATCAGCCAGAGACTTGTACTCCTTGGCATCTTTGGCTGGTGTGAAGGAGAACAACGCTTCATCAACTTCACCCGTGACTCGCCAGGAGACAAAATCAAAGCGAATTTGGTGCGAGTATCCCCTTGGCAATTTCAATTCCTCGGATGACAGCAGCATTGGGGTCAGGTTAACCAACATTCTTAGCGGCTTGGGCGGATCGCTGTCGGAAAGCCACAACTCCCAATTCACGGCATCTGCCTGAACGCCACGTAAATGGACCGCAGGAATCTTGCCGCGAAATTTCTTCCGGTTAACGATCTCGATTGACTTCATCCCGCTAACCAGCGACGCCGCCGGGTCAACACCGGCGAGCGAAAGCGCCAGTATGGGTTCCGGATATGGTCCCATTGGTACCGGCAAATTGATCATCGCCGTCGAATTAGAGATCGACTCAGGAATACGAAAGTATGCGTCGGGGGCCAGCGCTACGACGAGTGCTTCTTCATCATTGTAAATCCTGGTTCGCTGGGATTGCTCTTTCAAGTAGATCGTGAACTTGTCCGGTGATTTCGAGGCAATTTGATAGGTTGATTTCTTACTGTCAACAACTTGACCTGTCATCAATGAATCCGACAACATCTCGATGGTCGATCGCGACACTTCGGCATTTTTGATTGCGACAAACAGTGGTGTCAGGATTTTGCGAACATCATCCGTCAACTCAAAAACCTGTTGGCTATTGTCGCCAGCATCAGCTACCGAATCATCCCTTGCCACGTCCTCTCGCTGGTTCACTTCTGCTGCCGGGTCGTCCGCGGCCAGGCGGGCTGGGCCGGATAACGATAGGGCAATCAAAACGCTGGAGTAAATTCGAAGAGCGACGTTCATCGATATCCTTGAAGTCATAAACCGGCGGTGTGAATCACCATTGCGAACCGCAAAGGCGATCGCAGACAGGAACTTGGCATCATAAAAAGTGATTTCCTTGTTCGCTATAGTTCATCATCTGACCCGACCAGAAACACGCCTTTTTGTGGGAAACACCGGCAAGGTGATCGCCAACAACAGCATTGCTCCGGCCACACCAATCGGGGCAATCGCGAATCCGAAGATTCCCATCAAGGCCAGCCAAAAGGCTGGATGCGCGGTCACCGGCGCCACAAATCGATAAACCGGAATCAGGCAGATCAGCAGGCCAATGACCAGCGCAATGGTCAGTCCATTGACGATCATTGTTTTTAGGCCACGATCGGTCGCTGAGCTCGATTGGACAGCAGGTGCTTTCGTCGTTGCGCTGAGCGCTGTGATTCGTTCGATTTCAAAACCACTGATCGCAGAGTCCGCGAAGTTGGACGCGGCTGATCGAATTGAGACCGCCGAGTCACCATCATTGAGAGTGGCGTCGGTTTCCAGATCAAAACCGTAACGCTGAAACAGTTCGGCTAATTGCAATTCAAGTTGCTTCCATTTGGTTTGAATCGGCTCGGCTGCATCCTCCAGACTACCCTGGGCGCGGACTCTCTGATACCGCAACAGCCAATCACGAACCAGAGCTTTGGTTTCTTGCGTTGATTGGCCACTGGTTCGTTCAACCGATTCAACCGATTCCAAGATTGATGCTGCCAGATCAACTTGACGTTCGTCGGCAACGGCGGATAGTGATCGCCCTGGCGAAGAGGGAAAGGAAAGCGCGGCTTGTGTTAGTTCGTGCTGAGCCGACTGATACTTCGGGACGTGGTGCACTAACCAGTTGCGCGCCACCGGAATATCAATCAAGCGTGGAAGATACTGTCCCCCCTTCGCTGCCTTGGCAGAAACGCGGAGCAAAATCTCGACCGATTGCGGTAGTTGACCAACCGCAAGTGGAATTCGGAAGGTTTCATCGTCAGCGGCTGGCTGTTGCTGGTCGCCGTCGATGCGGTAACCTTGAACAGCCCGTCCAGCGCACCAGCTGGCCAATACCGTGGTGCCGTCTGGTATGCTCAGATCCACACTATCCAAACTGCCTGGAAAGAGATCCCAGCGACAATGGATGAGGGCGCCGTCGGACCGAGAGAAAACGTTTCCGTCAAACAAATAGGCAGTCGGGGCGACATCAATCTCTGGTGCTGCGGCAATTTCGATGGACCAGGCGGGGCCGGAGACGACAAAAGTTGATCGATTCCTGTTGTTGGAAAATTCTGACTCGTTCCACGGCGTCGGAAGGGGTACCGAATCTACGGCAACGGTCTGCCATAGAATCGGATCACCTGAGGCCGAACGGTTAGGAATATCGATATAGATTTGGTGTCGGCCAGGCCCAAGCACCTGGACCAAAGGGACGCTGACGCGATCGGTGCTGGGCCCTTGAAACTGGCCACGAATCGTTAAGGCTCGCTCGGAAACGGATTGCTTGTCATAGCGAATTCGAAGGATCTGCCGCGGCGAAGTTTGATCGACTAGCCGTACCCACTGTAGCGCGCCTTCCACTTCTAGCGACTTGCACCAGTCGGCAGGTGCTTCGATATCGATAACATCGGGCATTCGTTCTGAATCAAAGCGAATGTTCGCGGCCATCATCCACTGGCCGTTCTGTTGGCTGATCGAAAGTAGTTGTTGACAGCTGAACGTTACGGGAAACGCTTCGACGCGAAAAGTTTTCGTCAATGGTGACGGTTGTGCTTGCTGATCGTCATTGGCTTGCGAATCCGCGACTTGCTCGTCAAGGGTTGTGACCAATGACATCCATGGCGACCATCCCCGTCGCAGCCAATCGACGGCGGTGTCGCCCGCCAGCGCAATGGGTTCGACCAACGTTGGATTTGTGGTGTGAATAGCAACCGACGGATCACGAGAAATCAAGTATTCGTCTTCCACCAAGCTGGCCGGCGCCACCGAGATGCGCGGCGGCACGAATTGCGACTCGTCATCAAGTGGCAAGACAGCTAAAGCTTGGATTTGGATCGATTCCGTGTCGCGAAGATCATTCAAGGGAATTTCAGTGTAGTCCGCGTATCGAATCCCTCGGAATGGCTGTGATGTTCCATCGATAACTAGTTCTTGCAACTGCAACTGGCTTGGGAATCTAAGACAATACAAGTCCCTTCCCGTATTCTCCGGTACGACAGTGGCGTTGAATCGCAGTTCGCAACGATCCGCTGTTACGTGCAAGTGATGCTGTTGGCTAACCGATGACTGGGCGGTGGGAACGTATTGCACGCTCGGACTCGGGAGAGCGTTGACTCCCATGAAGGCACGATCCACTCTAACCCGATCACCTGTCCAGGCCGCACTGAAATGATCGACCGACAATGAATCGATGTCATCACCAATCAAGGGCGCGAATTGCAATGCCGGGTCGCAGCTGCAATGCGATCCAAGCATCGGAAGTTTGGGTCGATCCCGTTGCCACGACGTCAGGTATCTCGATTGAATGTGGGCCGGACGATTCGCTGAATTCGGTCTCGATCGGCAGCGTCCAGTTCAGTTGAATTGGTCCGGGCAAATCCTGAACACATGTGACTGTGATCTTGCGCCGTGAAGATTCCAACAAGTCGCTTTGTGCCAGCTTCCAATGGCGGGAAGTGAGGACCGGATTTCGATCGTCACGAATGATAAACTGGTACGCATCGCCTGCGCTCATCGAGTCAGGCGGATCGATTTGACAATCGATCGATACGCTGCGTTGACCGGCGTTGACCAAATACCGTCGCTTGAGAATATTAAGTCCCTCCTGCTGCGGAGGGCGATTGACGCGATATTCGATTGACAATTGATCTTGTGGCCCGATAGAGTCGGTCCAGCGTCGAAGTTCCGTCTTCTTGACCAGGAAACCAGCGGGCCCGCGGACTCGAAGCGAGTTGATATTCTGATCGGATTCGATCAACAATTGAGAAGCAGCGACCGGTGGAATGGAAAGCGTCAATTGGTTCCAATCGTTCAAAGCCTTTGCTTCGGGCACAAACGTCACCAGGATCCGGTAAGCGCTGCTTCGCGGGCGCTGGGCACTGCCTCGAGGAAGCGAGGCGATAATCGATTTTGGGCCGTCTACACGGGTTCGAACCAGTTGACTGCGGTTTTCTAAGTTTTCGATGCGACGAATCGACGATGGTGCCAGTGGAATGCGAACCTCATTCGCTCGATCGGGATCACCGTCGATATGAATTAGATACTCCGCCTCGATCGAGATTCGTTCTGGTTGCACACGATCGACGCGAGCTTGGTTGATAAAGACACGATAGCGGGCCGACTGGAAGCTAGCTTCCACAGGTGCTGCATAGGTGCTCGGACGAACGATCTCGTCCAGCAGGGATCTATCAATATAGACAATGGAGCCGCTTCGTTTTCCGTCTTCGCTCACGGGGACGAGTACATTGATCGGTTGATCGGATGTCTGTATCGATTCCAGGCCGGCAACTTGTGCTTGCTGCGCTACGGACGGCGCTTCGACATCCGTAGCCATTGGTTCTTGGGCGACCAATGTCGTCCCGCTAATTCCTGCGACAAATAGTAGCCATGGCAGCAAACGAAATACCGTGCTTTGGACCGAAAAATCAGCTGATGCATCTGCCGAATTCTTGGACGCATCCGAATTGTCGTGCGTGGAGACCCAAGACCTGTCGGACTTTCGGCTGACGATGTTGACACGGACAGTCGCTAACATTCCGGCCGCAATCATCGGAACAACGAACCAACCTATGATCGCCAGTTTCCATGGCCACCAAAGGAATAGTGCCGCGACAACCACAATTGCCATACAGGCCAAGAATAGCGGGTTGCGTCTGGCAACCAGCCAGGAAATGGCGAACGTAAGCATCGCCAATAGCCATCCAATCGCTAGCACAATGTTGCGGCGAATCAAAGTGACCACGTCTCCAGCTTGTAAATCGATCGCACTATACTGATCGCTGGACATTGGCAGGCCGAGTAGCAGTGCAGCAGGTGCGAAAGCGTCGGATGCCGGGATCAACTGATATTCTGATTGCAAAACAATTCCAGAAATCGAAATCTTCGGGACGCTGCACTTTCGTATCCAGAGGTTTTCGTATTGGTCGCGGTTCCAAATCACGCGAACAATCTCGGGCGCCGATCGAGGCGGGATCGTCACGGAACTACGTTCCGAGGGTTGCAAGGAAACAGCAGCGTCGTTTCGAAACATCGATACAAGACGAAGGCTCGGTTCATATTGAATTCGAACAGGTCTTGCCGAGGGGGCCAACGCATAAGTCGCTTCAATTCGATCGACACCGCGACTGGAAGCAATGATACGGACTTGTTCACGACGGACGACAGAAACATGTTTGTCGCCGTCTGACTCAGAAACTGTGATGGATGTGGATTGAGACGGTTGGTAGCGAAGGCCGATGGCATCTTGGAGACTGACTTCGCCAAATGAAAGTCCGTCGCCGATATGAAAATTTCCAGTTCCCTGATCTGGATGGGACAAAATTGCATGCACTTCGGCTGGCTTTTCGTCAATCTTTAGGCCCGGTCCGATCCAGGCAAAACAACGGGAAGATGTTGCTGCCGGTACGCTTGGTAGAGCAACGGTTTGCTGGTTTTCAAATCGGAACGACCGCCGCCCGATCAAACGCTGGCCACGCAAGCTCTGGTCGCCAAGATTGATCGTATAGATACCATCCTGACTTCCACTGCCGATCGTTACAGCTGATTTGGGCAAGCGGATGCGATGTGATTGTTCAAGGTCTGCCAGTGACCACTGGTACTCTGGCCGATTCTGACTTGATCCGGTCTGGACAACGATTTGCTGAATCGGCTGACCTGTGCTTTCAATGTCAACTTCCAGTTGTTCGATCAGGTCGCTGCGGTCACGCAGAACCATGAACCGTGTCGTTGTTTCATACGATGCGACAGGCATTTGCAGGCCAACAATCGGTGCGCGACCAAATTGGGGACGAAACACCAATGCATCGCGAGTCAGATCACCAAAAAAGTCTTTCGCAAATTCGGGAATCTCGGAATCGTCAATTTGCTCTGGATGCACCAAAGCGTTGCTACTCCAGTTCAAATTCTGCGGACGGACAATCGCCGCGATCAATTGATGGGGAACATTTTGTGGCGCGGCGAACCAAGTAGAAGGAATCGTCAATTGGCTGGTTTCTGTATCGATTTGACGACTGCCCTGGATATCGACCGCCATTCCCCCACCAGCCAGATCCTCTGGCTCAGGCCACACAGAAATGATCCGTTCAGTGCTCCCAATTCTTGGTCGTTCGACCACGCGCCCAGAGTTGACGAAGGTTAGAGAGTCAACATTCCAGTCGGATTCGACTCGCACTCGAAACGGCTCGAGGTTGTCGGGACTTGTGTTGACCGTCATCCTGGCGCGGGCCATCAACGAATCGTCAGTCACCACCAGACGTAGCGCTGTTTCGGCGGACGAGACGGTCGGCGGTCGGGCGATTCGAACTCGAGACCAGCGTACGCGACTGTTGTTCCTTGCCAACGTCCGATTTGAATCAGCTTGTTCCGAATCAGCGCCTTGTCTCTGAAAAGGATATGGTCCGTTGGCCGCGTGCATCACCGATCCATCATCAATCGACTGCGGGTTTTGCAGAGTCCAGTCTGAGGGAAGATCCCAACGTTCGATTTGCAGTCCATCCGGAATGACAAGCTGGACCTGGTCGACCGTCGAAGCGACTCGAACATTGCCTAGCCATCGCGGCATCGGTAACTCAAACAAATTTACGCGGGAAATAAACGTCGAAGCTCCTTCAATGATCACGGTCGAAAGCCCATCATCATTCCGCAGTACGCTCTCCGGTGCATCAATCTGAATGTTGGTACGAGCGCCGCGAACAACCGAATCGAATCTAACGTCAAAAGAGTTGACACTAATTTTTGAAACTGTCGTGTTGCGGAGCTGCAGCACCGGAAATGAACCGATTTCGGGTGGCCGAACCAGGATGCGACAGAGCCACTGCAAACCGGTGGCATCAGCGAGGTACTGGATCGAAGTATTGCGAACAATCCACGGATCCTCAGTGGTGGTTGATTCGCTCCGCAGAGTCCGGATCCGCACTCGATTCAAACCGCCGGCATCCAACTCGAACCACCGTTTCGGATCGCCCGAAACCAGGGTGTCGCCATCGGGCGGAGGCCCGGAGCGTTTGCGCAGCACACCATCTAACGATTCGATCTTGAGATTGGTTGGAGCAGAAAAAACGATTCGAGTCTGCGGCGTTGGCGGTATCTGCAGGTCAAAGCTGTAGCCGGTTCCAATCGGTTGTCCACGCAATTGCCATTTGAACTGAACTTTCGACAACGGCTCTGTACCACCCGCGAAGACTGCGACCAATTCTCCGTCGGCTCGGTTTTCCAAGCGGGGTAGGGAGCCGCGCCCATCGAATGGATCTTGATTCCGCGGTTGCTCGATCGCCAAATTGACCCGCCCGAGTGCGCGTCGAACGATGGTTTCAGAATCAGATTCGATATCGATTTCACTGCGACGGCTGAACAACGTATCGTCACGAACATCGACCCAATAAACGGCGCTATTTAGCCGACTAGTCGAATCGCCATCGTTCCGAGGCGTCAAATTCTTGATCCCTTCGATCAATTGTTCTGTCGCGATCGGGCCGAAATGGTCTGGGACTAGTTCAACCATTTGCGACTGAAAAAAGCCAATGGACCGGATCGGACGACCATCGGGCAAAGCGTCCGGCAGTCGCGAAATGGTGCGATCGATATCCGCTGCCGGTTCCTCCGCCTTGGGCGATTCCGACTCGGTTTCGTCGTCGGCGGCAACTAGAGACGTCACCAGGCAGAGTAGCACAACGCTCAAATACCGACTCAACTGAGTCAGGTCGAAAGGCAACCGGGTTCGCGTAATGGCAGTAGATCTGGCAATCGTCACGACGACGCCTCGGTTGGCGAAGGTGGGGAAATGCTCTGCGTCGCGGGGAGTCCTGTCGGGTTTGGTAAGGCCGCGCGCTCCTGCCGGGCGCTTCGCTCTTGATCTAGTTCATCTACCGAACCGGCCGAGGTGAACACGCGATGCGATTGATCGGGTGCAATTAATGAGCGAATCGTGATCAAAACGATAACGAGGATCAGGCAAATGATTCCCAATTGTCCCGCCAGTACAGCGGCATCTGGTGCGACAACCAGCAACCCGGCGAATAACACCGCCGCTGCGACGACCGTCAGCGGGTGACGTAAGCTCGGCATGTGCGTCAAGAGCGCCGTTCCCAGCAATACGAATGCACCGACGATCAGCCAAATCATTACTTTTGAAACGACCAACACTTGAAAGGAAGGTAAATCACTGCCGACGTATAAGTATCGATTACCTTCCGGTAGCGAGCTTGGGTCCGTCGGGATCATTCGCGCCAGTTGTGCGTTGGAATGTGTGGGAGTTCGATACAGATTCCAGTTGTCAAAGCGCCATGTCATCGATCGTCCTAGTGTTGGTGTTGTCCAAACAACGTGTTCATCACTAGGAGCAACGATTTGCCAGAATGATCGCCCAGATCCAACGGGAAGTTTCAACGTTGGTTCGACGGTTGCAAACGACGACGGAGTCTCACGGGGGTACCAAATGCGAAGATCAACCGCGTGAGGTCGCGTATCACCCGGCAGCGCGATCAGTAACGCATTCTTATCGCGTCTAACGACCACCGATTCGCCATCGACAAAACCTTCGACTGATACTTCGTCAACAGATTCTGGAATACCTACGACGAATCGCTCGCCACCCTGGACATTGGCCAAGACTTGTTCATGCCGCGTTTGACGTCCTACAACGGTTGTCAGAACGGACTGACGAACGGCCAGTTGCTCTCGCAACATCTGTCGCGGTTTGATCCGAAGCAAAATCGGATCTCGAGGTATGACTTCCAGCTGCAAATTACTATCTGCCGAGGAATCGACCGAAACCAAATCGAAACGTTGATCGCCTTCCAAGGCGAAATTCATGGTTCCTTGAACGGTAACGTCAGCAATGTTGGGGCGTGGCAGTGATACCGAGGTAATCGATCCTTCCTCGTAGTCACCACCGAGCGTTAACACATGTTGCCATCGGACGTTCATCGAACCATCCGTCAGTCGGTCGGAGATCAATTCGTAACGATCATCGTCCACCGGACGTAGCTTTGCCGGAACACCATCGACAGTCACGATCCAAGGTGATTCCGCATCCACAGCGTCATGGTCAACCTGATCCCAGCGAAGTCCAAACAGAAATCCTTCTTCATCGATGATTTCTTCGCCCACTTCGTTCAATCCGACTTTGCCCTTGGATGGAGCCATTGCAGGTTTCGGAATACGGACGGGCAGTCGCCCTTCGAGATCAGTTCGCGAAGAGATTTTCCAATCAACTTTGGTCCGCAACTGACGGCCGTCCAATTCGACCCTCGTATCAGCAGAGAAAGCAATCTGTGGAGGTTGATCGACCAGGTTTCCAATGATCACAATCGGGGATTCCAAGTTCAAAACCTGAAATCGACTGGTTATCTGGTCGCGATCGACGTTCACCGTCGATGTCAACGATCGACGCAAGTCTTTGGTCGCATCCAAGTCAACGACAAACACAGTCCGACCAGCGCTGATAATGTCTACCGAAGCGTTCTGGACTAGCGCTGCCTCAGGCAAGTCGACCACCCGTGGAAGCGGAAGCTCCACTCGGTCTTCTTTAGGATCGAAGGGGAATTCCGCCCGAATACGGATCGGTTCCGGGTCGTTGTCATTGTCCGCATCGATTTCAATGACTCGAAATTGTCCGGAAAGAAACGAATCAAGTGGTTGTTCGGACCGAAGGTTTTCGATCGAGTGCAATTGCCATGATGCTTCGTCAAGTTGCAAGTTGCCTTCAGTCAGCTGGCCACCAGGACGAATCGTCATGTCCAAACTAGCCATCGAATCTCGAATGGTGATCGTCGATTGGCTGACCATCCGCAATTGACTCTCCTTACTGCCCAACCAGATGGGAAAGTCCGACGTGACACGGTCAAATCGAAACCGATACGTCCGGCCCGAATCGTCCGCTCTATCGGCCGAGCTTGGCTCCGTCCGAATCCACGGACGGGTCTTCCATCGCAAACGTAAATCCCCGCTGGTGCGAACTTCCAATTCTCCGTGATGGCGCAGTGAATCAATGATCTCTGGTATTCTTAGATTCAAAGGCCGGCTTGCAGAAGCGGTTGGATTCTCCAGCTGGATGTCGTAGCTAATCGCCAAACGCGACTGTCGTTCTTGTTCCGGAATGGTCACGTCATACACGATTCCATCTTGATCGGACTTTGCCGCACCCAACTCGATCGCGAGACCAGTTGAATCCAGTTGAGGTGATTTCAGCATCACAGCACCCTTGGGCAATCGAAGCTGAAAGTGGTCAATCGAACCTCGCAGGGTTTGAATGTTCGTACGGACGGTTGCGATCGGCTGACTTTCTGGCGCTAACCAGCGTACGATGATTCGACTTTCGACGTCCAACAATTGCTGTTGTCCCGAGTTGAACAATTTCACCCCAATGAAGCGAAAAAATACCGCCGCTACTTTCAATGACGAACTGCGTCCGTTCGTCTTCGCCAAGTTTAGGGATAACCGTTTCGTCGCCACGACCGGTAACTTCACCCGTCGCATTTTTCGTATCGGTGACCAGGTTCACTTTGGACGGCAAGTCCGGCAAACGAAACTCTAGCGAGCGGGACAGGGCGCCGGTTTCCACCCGCGCGGAGAATCGCATACGCATCACAAGCTCGCTGGCCGAGTCCGACTTGACCATTAGCTGGTAGCCGTTTCCGTTCGGTAGCCACCGTATATAGAACTCGTCAACCCCACTGACGTCTGGGGCACTCAACTTGTGAAAATTTTCCATTCTCAGCGGAATGGAAACCCAACGATTGGCTGTCGATTCGACCGCAGCCCGCAGGACCACCTCCAACTCAGCACGCCCCTCGTTGGTCGTTCCCGAGATCTCGAGAGATTGGTAGGTGTAAGAATCTCGCTGGACGTCGTTTCCGTTGTCCAGCTTCATCAATCGCTGCAGTTCCTCCCAAGTCATTGCCGGGACCACGACTTGGTTTTCCGATTCACTTAAGAATAGAAATGCGTCGATCGGAAGCGCGATCGAATCCGAATCGGTGGATTGGTCAAACACACCGTCCGGAGGAGGCGTTCCGGGAGGTTGTGCGAAAGCGCTGGGAAACCCGCAAAAAACAAGCAGGGCATCGCGCATGCGAAAATCGCCGACCGATTTGGCGACGGTCTGGAGAGCCGCCCTGAGCGGGTGAGCCGACGGCGCGATCGTTGAGAAGAGAAGAATCGCATTTCGTACAGTCTACGCAAGCTCCGCTGGTCACAAAAGCAATTCGGGGACATCCGCCCGAATTCGAGCGACTCGGTACCAGCGATACGGCGAACCGCACAAATAATCGGTATAAACGGTCCAAACGGAGTACGATGGACGGTCCCATTCAGTTCGGGTCCATCAGACCGTCATCCGATGATTCTTGGCCTAACGACATGAAAAAGTGGCTCATTCGCCGATATCAAGCCAGTTCAGTTTACGAGATCCGCCAGAGATTGCGCGGCCTACACAAGCCTCGTCCGCTGCGATCCTGCCGGACCTACATCCAAAATCTGACCACGCATCAAATCCAGGACCAGATCTTTATGGAAGTCTATTGGGTGGCGCCACCAGTGGGACCGGGACCGGGCGCGTCGATCTATATTATCGACGACGAAGTGATGCGATTTGATTGCTTCGGATCGGACCTTGGACACTACCACTTCAACATTCGACAAGCGAAATTCTATCCCAACGGCGAAAAGACGCGGATCTACTTCCCCGAAGGTACGGTGACCGACCAAATTGAATACGCGACCGTTCAATTGCGACGGAACCTCGATTACGGACGGGGTCTTAACACCGACCCCAGAATTCGCGCGGTCAAGATTGACCAACAAGCAGTTGACGAGGCGGCCGACTTGATGCGTGAGCGGCTGTTTCAGATCGCATCTGTCCAACGGGATTCGACGCCGGCTGCCTGTTAGATCGACATCGTTCGTAGCAAGCGCTGGTAATCAACCGCCGACCCATTGATTCGACCAGACAAGCAGCAGGCTGTCGATTTGATCAGTCAGCGAAAATCTATCGTTTCTTGAAAGCGATTGCACTGATCTCGAGATCGCTGCCATAGGCGATTTCCAACCCACCAACACATTCGCGAGCTGGAAATGCACCAGCAAAGAAGGTTCGATAGGCGTTGTTCATCGCTTGATAGTCCTCCATGCTTTTCAAATAGACGGTCACTTTGACGACATCATCAAAAGAACAACCGTGCTGTTTCAGAGTTCTGCCCAGATTCGCCATCGTTTGCCTGGTCTGAGCACCGGTGTCACCTTGTTCGAATGTGCCATCGGGTTTCAGAGGTAGTTCGCCACTCAAGTAGATCGTGTCGCCGGCCTGCCGAGCGGCACTGAAGGGGAGATCTTTCTTGATCTCTTGCGCCAGCACGACTCCTAGCCCTATCCCCAGGCATAAAAATGAACATAGCGCGATGCAGACAAACAGTCGATTCATGATCCAGATTCCTTTGCTATGACCTAGCTGGTTCGGCCAGAAGCCAGGCTTTGTCGCGAAAGTCTGGCGACATACACTACGGATTGGCGACTAAGATTTCACTTCCGCTCGAAGCAGTCTAAGCACCATACACGGAATCGAAGAAATCGGCTTTTTGCCGTTTCTTTTCCGCTTCCTCTTCCGCCGTTTCGGCTTCAGCTTCTAGTTCCTTTAACCTCGCTTGAGCCGCGTCCATTGATTGCTTTTCGGCGGCTTGTGTTTGCTGAATCGCAGCGATTTCCGCTTGCAGCTTCTTTAAGGACTCGGTCAACTCTGCCAGTGCCGCGTCCCGAGCGGCCACTGATTCAGCAATCTTAGCTGCTTCCGCGACGGCGGGCTCAATCGCTTTCCGTTTCTCCGCTGCCGCCGCAATCAGTGCAGCGTGTTCTGCCGCTAGCTTCTCTGGATGCGATTGAAAGGCAACGATTTCGGCATTCAATTCTTCTAACCGCGTCTTGTGAGTCGATACGAGCATGACCGCCGAATCCATCGCAGCCTGTGCCGTGTTCATTGCGGCGGTCGAATCGTCCAATGATTTTTGTACGGCGGCCAATTGTGGCGCGAGTGCCATGGCGGCATCGGTGTGCTGTTTCAGCTGTGCGGCCACTTTGGCAACTTCGCCAGGCTGTGCCGTTAGCTTCGCGTTCGTGTCGGTCAGCTGAACCAATATCGACTGCGATTCAGTTTGCGCGGCGGCCAATAGAGGTGTGGTCGTATCGATCGTCTGTTGCGCGATTGTCATCGCGGTTTCGGCCGCGACGAGGGCAGCTTCTTCAGTCGCAGCGGTGGCCGCGAATTGTTCTTCCTGATTGGCTAGCTCTGTTTGTCGTTGGACCGCCGCGGCGATCGCGTTGATTCCGTCCTGTTTCGCTTGCTCCGCCTGCGCGACCAATGCCATTCGTTGGGCGACCAGGTCTGTCTTTTCCTTCGTGGCCGCATCGCGTGCGGCAGTGAACTCACTGACTTGCTGCTGGTAGGAATCGCGTTTCGTTGTAAGCGTTTGCTGGCCGGCCATCATGGTCGAAACTTTTGCCGTCAAGTCAGCAATTTGCTTATCCATTGCCGCCTTGTTTGCGTTGGCACTCGCAAGCGTTGTGTCGGCTGCTGCCTGGGTGTCGTTGACTGCTTTCAGCTGGCCCTGTGCGGCGACCAAAGTTTCATTAAGGACCTTTTTTTGCGCCTCGTCAGTTGACTCGGCAATCTGTTTTTGCAGACCCGCGATTTCCGCGTTCTTTGCATCGACTGCCTGCTTGGCTACGGCGACGCCCGCGGTTGCTGTCGTGATCGCATCAGCAGCAGCTTTGATTTGGCTTTGTGCGACCGTCAGTGCTTGGTTGGTCTGGTCGATCGTTGTTTGGGCGGCGGCAATCTGAGCATTGAAATCATTGACTTGTTTCTCAGCAGCGGCGCGATCTGCTTCAGCAGCCATTTCGATGGCTGTCGTTTTGTTTTCGTTTTCGGCCAAGTCGAGTTGTCGTTTGATCATCTCTGTTTGTGCGACAACCGAATCATTCTTTCGTTTTTGACCCTGAGCAATCGCTGCGGCCAAGGCTACGGCTGTTTCTGCCTTCTGTTTGTTCGCCTCGTCACGTTTGGTCCTGGCTTGGCCGGCAGCGGTTTGACTCGCTTGCAACTGTGCCGTGGCATCCATGATCTGCTTGTCCAACGCTGCGACGCGCGTTTGGGTTTCCGCTAGCTTGGCGTCCTGTGATGCCTTTTGATTTTGCAGATCCGCAAGCAGCTTGTCAGCTGCCGCCTTCGCCGCCGTCGCCTGGCTGACCAATGCGTTGACTTCGGAAACCTTCGTTGCCATCGCTGCATGCGCGGCGGCCGCAGCTTCGACAGCCTTTTGTTGGTTACCGTGATTGGTAGCCGCGTCCGTCGCCGCCTTTTCCAATTCGGCAATCTGAGCAACAAGTTGGGTTTGTTGGGTTGCCAGATCCGGAGGGTTGGCGGCCAGTTCAACCGCTTGGGTTGGGTCGGCGATGGTCCACATCACCGTTCGACCAGTCCAATCGCCGCCGATAATTTTGCTGCCATCATGAATGATCGCACATTCGAGCGCTGCTTCGGCAAAGGCAGGCATGGTAGCGGCCGCTGCGCCGTCAGCGTTCCACAATTTGACCGTCTTGTCCTTTCCGCTAGTGACGATACGCCCATCCTTGGCCATCATCACACCCGTCGCTCCACCGCCATGGGCGGCAAAGTTCTTGATTTGTTTGCCTTCCATCATTTCCCACAGTTTGACTGTCCCGTCTTCGCTAGCGCTACACAGGACGTTCGAGTCACTACGCCAGGAGAGCCCACGAATCGCGCCGGTGTGACCGGGTAAGTCCATGTACAACCGACCGGTTTCAGCCTCCCAGACATGCAGTCCACCCGATCGATCCCCGGAGGCAATCAAAACACCGTCAGGGCTGTAAGCGACCGCGTAGACCCAGTCGGTATGTTTCTTTAATTCGAATCGAACTTCACCGGTGCCTGTATCAAACACGCGTACAATCCGTTTCGGACCTCCCAGGGCGACGTTGGAAAGGTCGTCATTGATATCGGCACCAAATACGGTATCGAGTTCATCGCCAACGGATAACAGGCGGTCACCGGTTTTCACGTCGTACAGCGAAGCGATGCCTTTGGATGCGTGGGTGCCGCCGCCCACCAACAGATAGGCGCCGTCGTTGGTGAACCTCAATACTTGCGCGATCCCCTCGGGAAACGGAATCACGCCCAACAGGGCACCCGAGTCGGTGCTATACAACGAGACTTGCTTTTGACCAGCAACGGCGGCGACCGGCGCCCAGGGGCTGGCAGCAAGTGCGGATGCAGCGGCCGTGCGTTTTGTGGTCAAAACCGGTACCCGCCATAGGCTTTCCGGCATCACGATCTCGGCGGGCTTGCCAGTGGCATCGGTCATTGCCATCGCCAGCGATGGCCCCGACTTCTTCTTTGCCTTGCTGCCACTGTTCTCCAACAATCCGCCGTTGATCCACTGCTCGATGGTATCCAAACTGGCTTTGGGGATCTGCTCTTGGTCGGGTGGCATCTTCGGTTCTTCGGCGTGTGAAATCACCTTGAACAGTCGACTGGAGGTGGCGTCACCGGCGGCGACGATTGCGCCTCCTCCGCCACCTTCCATCAGCGCGCCATAGCTGTCGATTGTTAAACCGCCTTCGGCATCGTTCGCGTTGTGGCAACTCAAGCAGTGCTCGCGAAGAATGGGCATCACATGGTCGGTGAAGTTGATCTTCGGAGCTTCGTCGGTCTTTTGTTCGGCCAACACAGCAGTCGAAACAGCAAACAGCAAACCAAACGACAGTAATGTTCGAAACATCATGTTGAGTCTATGAGGAGTGAGAATTCAAGTATTGCGTTCGCATCCTACATTGGATGCGTTGAATCCCCCGAAACAGCCAAGTGCGTGATTTGATTTGTCGGTACCAGATGGCCGCCAATTCTTAGTCGAAGTGTCAGTGATTGAAAACAAATTCGCGGCTGTTCAGAACCGCCCAGAAAACATCCTCGAGACCTTCTTTAGGATTGGGCGCTTGTCCGATCGACGCCATGAGCGATTCACGCTCGGCATCGGTCGGAAAACGAGAAAGACAACGAACGAACAAGCGATTGAGGGCCTGTTCCGGCGTTGCATCGCCAGCCAACAGTTCTTCAATCACTTTGCCCTGGACAATCTTTCCGGAAGTTGCCGAACCGTTGAGTAGGTGCAATGCCTGTGAGAGTGACGGGTCGGTTGTGGCTTCGCAATCGCAAACGGTTGCCCGTGGTGCTCGACCAAACGTAGTCAAAAAGTAAGTGCTGGTTCCACCGTCAGCGATTTGAACGGCTCGAGCACCCAGCGGCAAACCACGGAACTTCTCTTTTGTGTTGGTCACTTGACTGACGCAGTCCAACAGCATTTCCGAGGGGATTCGTCGCACGGTCGCATATGCATAATTGCGAGTGTCGCTACGATTACTGTCGTTAGGGGTGGCGGTCCGTTGATATGCTTGGCTGTTACAAATGTCGCGGACCAACTGGCGGAAATCGAATTTGTATTCGGCAAGTTTGGTGCCGAGAGTCTGGAACAGCTCGGGATTCGATGCCGGATTGCTGACGCGAATGTCGTCAACCGGTTCAACGATTCCAACACCCATAAAATGTGCCCAAACCCGATTCGCAATGCTGGTCGAAAAATAGGGGTTTTCGGGACCGGTCAACCATTCAGCCATCACGACGCGACGATCCTTGCCCTGGGTGTCAGCCAGTTCGCCACCCAGGAATTTCGGCGCCATCACACGTCCGCCGACGGGATGCTTCACTTCACCACTGCGGCGATCAAAGATGATCTTTTCGCGGTAGTCCTCGGCGCCTTTGGTACCAGTTTGGCAGAAGAAGGCGGCGAAGCCGTAGTAATCGTCCATCGTCCAGCGATCGAGCGGATGGTTGTGACACTGAGCGCATTGTGTGCGAATGCCCATGAATACCTGGGCAGCGTTCTCGGCACGTTTCAGTACGTCCTGTTCGATCTGGTAATAGTTTGTCGCCGGATTGCTGAATGTTCCGCCTGTTGCGCCGAACAGTTCGCGGACCATTTCATCGATCGGCACATTGCGGGCAAATTTGTCGGTCAACCATTGGTTGTACAAAAATGCTGACTTGTAGCTGACCTGATTGGTACTCTTGATCATCAGCAGTTGAGCGAACTTCATCGCCCAAATCTCGCTGAACTCTTTTCGTTCGAGCAATCGATCGATCAGCTCTTTGCGTTTCTCCGGTGCTACATCGTTGACGAACTGGTTGTATTCCTCTTCCGTTGGCAACTGACCGGTAATGTCGATGGTGATGCGGCGCAAGAATTCTTCGTCGGTACATAGATCGCTGGGCAGAATTCGCAGTTGAGTCAACTTTTTGCCGACCAATTGATCGACATAGTTGCCCGTAATCTCAGGCGCTTCATACTGAAGATCTTTCGGCAAAACCAAAACCTGCCGACCCTCTGTCTTGGTTTCAAAACGCGCCATGATGAATGCTTCACCGCGGGCACCGGCTGTCACCATTCCATCCTTGTCGACAGCGGCTGATGATTCGTTGTTCGTCATAAAGGCTGACAAGTTCGTCACATCTCGAGTGGTTTCGTCTGAGTAGTGCGCGAACGGCGATGAAACGCTGTTTGCTGCCTTCGCCTTCAATAACCGATTGCGGCGGGTACACTTCCAACTTGTCAACGCTTGGCGGCGGCGCGGAATCGGCTGGTGCACCGGCTTCGAGCCATTCCAGGACCATTTGGTAGTAGACGCTCTCTTCGCCGAATAACTTGCCGCCGCTGTGGTTCACTTTGCCCGTCGCCTTGGTCACGAAGAGGCTCTCCTCGGGCACAGCCAGATTGATTCGACGCATGCCGATCTGTCGCGTGATCCGATTGTAGTCGCCGGCGGGATCGTATCCGAACAAGCTGATCATAAAGCCGTCTTTGCCGCTTGCGGCGCCGTGGCAACTGCCTGTATTGCAACCACTGCGGGTCATAATCGGCACGATGTCTTTTTCGAAGCTAATCGGGTGTGTCTCAGCGCCTCCTGATAACCTTGACGGGGATGCGAACTTCGCCAGTGCCGTGTTGGCAGATCAATTCGGTTTCACCATCGGCAAGCGGTAGGACACGGTTGCCCTCCAGTTTTGCGAATCGTTCATCAGCTAACTTCCAGATCGCGCTGTCGGTAACGTCAAGCGTCACGTCATCCGATCGGCGAACGACGGCAACGACCGACTGATAGTCACGCGAGGTCGCCAGCTGAATCTGACCCGGAAACACCGACAGGTTGACGGGATCGGAAGCTGGAGCCGATGAAGTCGCCGCCGCCGGCGCGGGCTCGGCCGCATCTGCGATCGAGGCAGCAAACAGGATGACGGTCAAGGCCATTGATAGTCGATGCATCATTTCGATACCTTCGCGTTTTCGAAATTTAGAGCAAGTCGTCCAACGCATGATCATTGCTTGTTCTTCTTTTGCAAACGTAGCTGCTCTAGCCGGCTCAATGGTTTCGCTTTGACAGCAGCCGGAGGAGCGGGAGTCGCCGCCGGCTGGGGCGCCGCTGGCTTAGGGGCCGGCGCCGCAACGGGCGCCGGAATCGGTTTGTCAATTTGCAGAATTCCCGTTCCCTGAGTCTGTCGAATCAGTCCATTCGGATCATGGATCTGAGCTCGAGCGACCAAGGTCTTGTGTTGGCCGACCTTGGCGTCGGGGGCGATCTTGACCGGGAAGACCAATTGAGTCGTGTCGTTCTTGACTTCCAGTTTCGGTGTTTCGCAGGTCACGCCGGCTGGCAGCCCGACCAATTCGACCTCGCCCGTACCGGCAAACTCACGCGTCTTTTCGACGTTCACAACGACATCCGCCGTCGCACCCAGTTCTGTTGCTGTTTTTGGGAAGCCAAAATTGAATGCTCGGTCTACGATCTCCAGTTCAACTGGCAGCGTTGCAATCTGATTTCCGCCAACGGCCGCATAAACGATGATTGGCCATTTGCCAATCGCGGCCGAACCATTCGCCGTCAACGGCAAGTTGGCTTCGTTCTGGCCTTTGGGGATTTTGATGCTGCCACTCGCTCCGATCCCTGGCGGGTTGTAAAGCATGCGAATTGCAACATCTGCATCCAGACCACCACGATCGATCTTGACTACCAAGTCCATTGCACCGTTTCGGACAATCGGAACTTTCGGCGGAACAATTTCAACTTTGCAGGGTGCCGCCTTGATCACAGCGACGGCAGCCCGATCGGCGTGGTAGTCATAAACCACCGAGTTGTTTTGTCCAATCAGAAGTTGATGTTGTTGCGTGAACCGTGATTTTAGGTTCGGCTGGCCTTCGATCGAACCGACAAAATTCACCAATCGTCCGTCCAGCGGTGCATCGGGTGTTGCCGACAACAGTAGCGGCACCGTGCCCTGGCTAGCGGGCATTTTGATCGGAGTCATGGTGACACCTCGGGCAGGTTCACACCGCTAATGTCGACGGGGCCGCCGACGGCTTTGCGCGCCGCGTTGATCATTACTGCCGCATGATTGCCCTGTGAAACATTGATTTGCGTTGCGATGTAACGCGCCCGATCAGGCAGCGTCATGGTCAGTCCGGCTTCGGCCAGTGAGACTTCGATTCGATAGGCGAACCCCGGCCCGCCGCCGCGCAGGTGATCATTGATACCAACGTGATACTTGCCATCAGCGGGAATCTTGTATTCCAACAGACTATCGGGTCCGCCGCTATCGTCATTTCCACCCACTCGTTTGCCGGCCGCATCGTAAATGTTGACGACTCCGTCCAGTGCACTACGGAGGATCTCACGGGCAAATAACTTGACCTGGAGCGTCTGATCCTTCTTGGCATCAAAACTGAAGAAGTCATGATCATCAGGTTCACCGATGATGCCACAGTAGGCTCCCGGCAGCACACCGGCTGTTGCCTCTTTGAACGAATTGTTTGGCTCTTGTTCCAGGACGTTGGGAATCGGCTGAACACGGATGTAGTTAGGGGATGGGCTGGAACCTTGATCGTTTGAGACAACCAGCGGGTAGGCGTCGGATGGCTCGCTGGGCAGCGTTACCTTTTCCGTCCAGGCCTCGCCGCTGATCGATACGAACGTCATCTCAATCGTCTCGCCGGGAGGCCCGCCGGCTGGAACCACGGCGATCGGTCGCGGAAATGAACCGACGTGCAGTCGGTAACGATCATTGTTGCCGCCAAAGGAACTGTCGCGAACGACGACGATGTATTTTCCATCGGCCGGCGCTTCGATTGAACAGACGCTGTCCTGACGCAGCAATGGTGCATCATCGCTGGTCGCCAATTCGAAACGCTCGGCATTCAGGATCGCAACGTAAGGATCAAAGAACGTTCGCGTTGCGAGTCTTTAGAATTCGCGTTCCTTCGATCTCTGCCGTCAGACGCTCACCTTGCTTTGAGGTTGACCGCGTAATAATCAACGTCCTCGCGCGGAATCGTTCCTTCGACCGTCACATTCGATTCAATTTCTTGAGGCGTCGTGAATTCGCTGTTGGGTTCCTGCTCTTCGACCGTCGGCAATGTACCGACAGCAGAACATGATGACATTGGATAGACCGGTCTCGGCAACCAGCCGCATCGGGTAAAGTCCCGGAGCCGTATCGGCGGGAACCTCCAGTTCCAATTTCCACTTGCTTGGCATCGATCGGTTTCAGTGATTTGACGTTGATGCCGGGGCGATCGAAATATGATCTGGCGACCATCTTGGACCCGCGCACCGTGCAGGATGATCTTTCTGGTCGTACCACGTTGCATTCCGCGCGGTGTGGTGCTGGTGATTTCGGGAGTTGCTGCTGCGACCGTCGCTGCACAGACAGCGACCAGCAAGCAAACCGAAGCCAGTGATGAATTTCGTAGGTGGGTCATGAACAATCGTCCAAGGTGAAGTGCCTCGTTGCAGTGACGGCGATGGAACGTTGCATCGAGAGCCGCCGGAAACCAAGTGTTCGCAACTAAGCGATGATATCCTTGATTAGTTTTCCCCCGTTGACGATTTCGATGGGGCGATCGCCAGGCGCCATCAGTTCCTTGTCGGCAACGATCCCGAGTTGATGGTACATCGTCGTGGCCAAATCGGCGGGCCCGACCGGATCGAACTCGGGTTCCGACGCAGTCGCGCTCGAAGCCCCGTAAATCGTTCCCCCTTTGATTCCACCGCCGGCCAGCATCACGCTGAATACCTTCGGATAGTGATCACGTCCTGCATCCTTGTTGATCTTTGGCGTGCGGCCAAATTCGCTGCTAACCATCACCAAGGTGGTTTCCAACAACCCGCGCGAGTCCAAGTCGTTGATCAGTTGCGTGAGCGCTTGATCAAGTGGCGGCATCGAATTTCGCATTCCACCATTGATATTGGCGTGCATGTCCCAACCGCCGTAAGTCAGCGTGACCAGACGACAGCCGGCTTCGACCAAGCGGCGAGCCATCAGGAGTCGTTGGCCAGCTTGATTGACACCATAGGCATCTTTCATTGCCTGATCTTCTTTATTCAGATCAAAGGCAGCCTTGGCCTCGGCGGAACCAAGCAAGCTGTAGGCTCGCTCGTAGAACGTATCCATCGCCGTCACACTGTCGGCGTTGGTCAGCGCAGCTAAAGTTATGGTTGACCGCCTTGCAGCGCTGCCTGTCGACGTGCGAATCGTGCTTCGGTGATCCCTCCCGCCATGTCCAAGTCACGGACCTTAAAATCTTTGTTGGCCGGGTCGCTGCCCAATGAAAATGGTCCGTAGGACGAACTGAGGTAGCCGGTCCCCGCAAACTCGTTGGGCTGGTTGGGAATGCAAACGTAGGGCGGCAGATTGTTTCGCGGACCGTACTCGTGACTAACGACGGCACCGAAGCTGGGGAAGACCAGCGCCGGGCTGGGTTTGTATCCCGTAAACATGTTGTGTGTGCCTCGTTCATGAGCCGCTTCACCGTGGCTCATCGATCGGATCACGCACAACTTGTCGGCAATTCCCGCCAGCTTGGGGATGGATTCGCAAAAGACCTCGCCCGTATTGGTCTTTACCGTTTTCATTTCGCCGCGATATTCCAGCGGGCTGTAGGGCTTGGGGTCAAAAGTTTCTTGATGCGCGATTCCCCCAGGCAGGAAAACGTGGATGACGCTTTTCGCCTTGGCCTCAATGAAGTCATAGTGCTTTTGTTCGGCGGCAGCTTGTTGCATCCAAAGCAGCTGAGGCAGCGACATCCCGAGTCCGCCAAAGGTTCCGGCGGCAAGAAAACCACGACGACTGAGGGAACTTCCGTTACAACGCATCATGAGGTTCTCACGTGTTGAGTTGGGTTAGTGGAGTCGCGGCCCGATCATATTCCTAAGGAATGAATGCACACGAACCGGCCTATTAGGTGGGAGGCGGACGGAGCCAACTTGGTGACGTTAAGTTCCGGTCGCCTATGGATGGGCTCAGGAGGCCGTTCCTGAGTTCAGACATCCTAGTCGACCCGGATGACCTGTATAGTGCAACCCCCCCGCTGAGGTTGCTCACAAGGGTTTAATGGCTTGATTCCCGATAAAAGCTTTCCCACCGCCCATTGACGGCCGTGATATACTAGATTTTCCCCCTATTCTTATTTTGTTTGCAGCAAAAAATGGCCGAAACCGTTGCAACTCATGATTTCCTTGGCCCGCCCACCCAGGCGGGTGATTTAGGCACGCTTGCTCACTATCGTGTTATCGATGAACTGGGCAAAGGCGGAATGGGGTACGTCTTCCGAGCCGAGGACAGCAAGCTGCAACGCAGCGTCGCCCTCAAGGTAATGAATCAGAAGATCGCGGCGACGTCTAATAGCCGGCAACGCTTCTTGCATGAAGCCCGAGCGATGGCGGCCGTTCGTCACGATAATGTGGCGACAATTTTTGAAGTGGGCGAAAGTGACGGCACCCCATTCATGGCGATGGAAATGTTACAGGGGGGCACCCTGGAAACATTCAACAAAGACAAGCACCGTCTGAGCTATGAAAAAATCATCGAGTATGCGCGACAGATCACGAGAGGATTGTCCGCCGCTCATCGACAAGGGATCGTTCACCGCGATATCAAACCAGCAAACATCTGGATCGAAGAAGGTATCGATCGGATCAAGATCCTCGACTTCGGTTTGGCACTCGCTTCGACACCGGTTGACCATTTGTCGGGTCGTGGCGCTGTCATCGGTACGCCTGGCTACTTGTCTCCCGAACAAGCGCGTAGCGAGCCGCTGGATGATCGAAGCGACTTGTATAGTTTGGGCGTCGTGCTTTACGAACTTGCAACCGGCCAACTCCCTTTGCAGTCAAGTTCGGTATCGGGTCAGTTGATCGCCATTCTGGCGCAGCGTCCGTTACCGGTACACGAACTGAATCCCGAGATTCCGAAACCGTTGTGCGACCTGATCCACCGATTGCTGCGCAAGGAGCCACGTTTGCGTCCGCAATCGGCGCATCAACTAGAGGTTGAACTAGAGCGGGTCCGTGAGGAATGTCATGCCAAGAGTGAGGTCGCGCAGGCGATCAACAAGCTGCAAGTCGGCTTGAATGAAATGGTCAGCAAGTCAGAGTCCGGCTCGATCATCGATGCAATTGACGAAATACCTGAAACCATTCCGGATCCTTTGGCGGCGATGCCATTTTCGGCAAGTGGACCAGTTGGCGCCGCGCATTCCGGTCGTTTCGTCGTGCCGTCGTCCGCAGCGGAAAAGCAAGTCGCACCAACCAAACCAAACTGGTACGTCTACGCACCGTTGTTGGCAATTGTCCTGGTCATCGTCACCGTGTTGCCACTGACCGCGTTCTTCTTCAATCGAATGGGTCGATCGACCGAGCCGATCTTGGTGACAGAGATACCTGCCGGTAAGACCGCCTCCGCCAAGCTTCCTATCAACTTGGCACCCGAACCAGAGGGACCGGAGCAACCAAGTCCACCAGCCTTCGTCGATCAAAACCGGCCATCGATAGGAGATACCAACCCTCGAAAGGAGGTGACTGCCCCGCGAACTTCCCAACAGAATCCAGAGCCTCTTGCTGAACAGGATCAGGACTCTGCCTACAAAAATGCGAGCCCAGCAGTTCGGGCGATCTTGGAAAGAGAAGCCAAGAAGAAGAAAGCGGCCGAACAGCGGAAAAATTTGCAAAATTCACCGGAGCCGTCAATCGACCCCAAACAGAGTCCAACTCGGGCGGCGACTGTCGCCGTCAACGCGATTACGGCAGGCAAAGCCAGCCGAGATGCTGAACCAGAGCCCGGTCTAAATGTAAAAGTCGTGGCCGCTGAGGTCCCCACGGTGGAAGTTTCGAAGGAACCCATGGAGGAAGCGCAACCAGAGAGCCCATCTCGGCAAACGACGCAGCGTGATCCGCCTGAATCGCCGGAGATCGAGAAAGACCCCGAAGTGCCGGCACCAGAACCGGTACTCGTCAAGAGATGGGTTTCGACCAGCGATGGTCGTGGCGCTGATGTGATGGTCAGGAATGGAGCTGTCAACAATTTTGCTGACAAACCGACCATCAGTGTTCGCACACGAAACAAGGTCGAAGTTGAACACAGCTACATTCGCTTCGATTTGGCTTCGGTCGAAGCGGTCAGAGAGAAGACAGAAGCAGCTGAACTCTTTTTAATCATCGATGGCGATCAGCCCATTGAAGGAACTATCCGTGTACACGGTATCGCCGACCCGCCAATTCCGGTTTGGCCGGAACGAAAAATCACTTGGAAAGTTTCATTTTCTGAAACCGGATTAGACCAGTTTCCGATTCTGGCAGAGCAGAAATTTTCCTTCGAGCCAGATAACAGAGCCAGTCGAGTGGTTCGAATTTCGAGTCCTGGTTTGGCTAAATTCATCGTCGATGCAAAGCACGACGTTGTGACGTTCGCACTGACTGGATCGAATGATCAGAATAACGATCGCGTCGAATTCTTCAGTAGTGAATCGCCCAAGAATCTTGCACCTCGACTGCGAATAGTCGTCCCCGAACCGCCGCCTCCCGATCCGCTGGTCGGCAGCTTAGGCAAAATTCGCGATGCGATTTCACAACTGAGAGCGGTTGACGAGTCTCAACAGAAAAAGATCGCCAAGTTGATTGACGAGAAAAATTTTGACAAAGCTATCGAATCGGTGAAAGAACTGGGCAAAAAGTTTCGCGATGGCAGAATGCCCGAAAAACTGAAAGAGCAAATCAAAGTACAGACCCGAGAAATAGCAGAAGCAATCGAAAAGGTTGCCGACCAATACGAACAAGCGAGTGACAAGCAGGAAGAGCAAGACAATCAGCCAGAGCAGCCGAAATCTGACAAGACTCGCTCGAGTCAGCGGGACGTTCAAAACGACAGCTCTGCGCTGAACCGTTAGCCGAGGCGGCAGTGATTTAGAATTTCGTCGGCCGTCGCCCGATAGCCAACATAGAACGGTCCAAATTCGGCGTACTTTGCGCTCGCCAGATCGAATCGCATTTTGTAGACGATTTCTTTCAGGTATTCGGGGTTACGCGCCCAGAGCGTAACCATCCATTCCCAGTCGTCCAAACCGACCCCAACCGAAATCAATTGGCTTACTTTGCCCGCAAAGGCAATTCCGCTTTGTGCATGTTCGGCCATCATGGCGTTTCGAAGGCTGAATGGCTCCCGAAACCAGTTAGCGCCAACGACGCGACTCTTGTTCATCGGGTAGAAACAAGCAGCCGGCCAGTCTGGAAATTCGGGACGTAGCCGTTGCTCGTTCATCATTGGCAACCGGCGCTCGTATGCCACCACCTTCGCGGCCAGTTCAGGCGAATCGGGGTCGGCGCCCCCAGCAATCAGTCGGTCGCGAAAACGTTCGATCGTCGGCACGTATTCGCTGACTTCGCTAAGCGAAACAAAAGACCAGGCTGGTTCGATGTACTTTCCCAGGCCCGGCGCCATGATTCGCTGATGCACGCCGTCGACTGTGGCCGGATCGGGATCCATCACCATCACACAAAAATCGGCCCGATGCCCGCTCATCCAGTACGCTGCTAACCGCTCAGGTGCTTGGGGGCCTTCGGAGGCCAAAGCGTTCCGCAGTTGGTCCTGTTCCGGCTTGGCTAATGTTGTGTCGATGTGATCGCGACGAAATCGATAGAAATAGTGGCCGCAATGCCAGCCGGAGCTGGGAATGACCGAGGGTTCGGGTAGTGGTTCGCTGGGTTGACCAGGGCGGGATGTCATGGTGGCTCTTTCGGACGGTTGCAGGGGCTACTTCAATCTCCATTCGGTATACCGGTCTCGATAGCCATAATGCAATGACCAGTGCCGGGTCCCACTTGCGCCAAAATAGCCATAGGAGTACGGTGTTTTCCAAATTTCCTGCTGATTCGCCCCGGGAAGCGTTGCAGGTTCCGGTTGCATTCGCCGCCGATGCGGGGAATAAGGGGGGTGAATCAGCTTCTTCGCATGGGGCTTTACCTTCGCACTATGCCCGCTGGGAACCTGGCTCATTGGCGCCCTGAGAATTTGATGTGCGTGCGATGGATCACCGCGTAGCCCGTTCCATGGATGTTGGTTCCCACCGATTCCATGCCCCATCCCCCAGGACGATTCGGCGATCGAATTGGGTTCAGAACCGACGCCCAATGAGTGGCCCGATGAATGCTCTGCGCGCTGCTCTAGGATTGAACGGTCGATCGGTTCTTGATGGCTGGCTGTGCGAACCGGATTGGGGAGGCGTCGGGCGGTGGAACCCAACGTGGCGGTTCGTGGACTGCTCCAGGCGGTGGCGGGTATCGATTGACTCCACGCCGTCGCGCTTGCGACGCAGGTGGTGATCAGGCTTAGCAGCAGGCAACGAATCCAAACCTGCCGAAAACAGCGTTCAATCACAGCCATGTGGAGATTCTCGGGTTCAGCAAAATGGGGCAAATGAGTTGACTTTTCCGCTTGTTGGTCTTTGCAACCATCGGTTCCTAGGCCGATTGGTCGCCATGGATTCTCGGAAATCGACTCCAATTCGCTAAATCAACCAACCAATCGGCGATCTGATCTGGCTCCGCAGGACCGCAAATGCGTAAATTTGAGGTCGATCGTTACACTCACTACGCTGCGGAACAGATCAACTTGAAACATCGTTAACGACGATGAACACTGAACAGGAGTTGAAGGGCAGTCACAGGACCATTGGTCCCGTTCATTTTTTGCTTGCATTGAATGATCCCATCTTTGGGCAGACCCCTTTCAATAGGAATCTGGGCTACAAACAAGGACGTTGGCATGAGCAAAATTGGCAAAAACCTCGAACGACGCCAATTTGTCGCACTCTTGGGTTCGGTTGCTGCCACGTTTAGTGTGCAATCGGTTTTAGCGGATGAGAATCCGATCGTTGAACCTGTCCATCGTGTTGCCAACGCGGCTAACAGTTTAGAGCCCACTCCACTTCATCCGCTCGATCGTGCGCTCAAGATCGCCGAAAACGGATTGGCGGGAAGTCGCGCCAATATCAATGACTACACGGCATTGTTAGTCAAACGAGAATTGGTCGGCGGTGTACTGTCGGAACATCAATTCATGCAAGCCAAAATCCGCAATCGCAAGGTGGTTGATGGAAAAATCGTGCAACCGCTCAGCGTCTATTTGAAGTATCTAAAACCGACCAGCGTGAAAGGGCGCGAAGTCGTCTATGTCGAGGGCAAGAACGGCGGCTACCTCACCGCGCATGAGGGTGGATTCAAGGGCCGCTTTCTGCCGACGGTGACGATTCCGCCGGACGGAATGATTGCGATGCGAGGACAACGATATCCGATTACCGAGATCGGTCTCGAAAATCTGATCGTCCAATTGCTTGACCGTGGTCAAACCGCCAAGAAATTCGATGACGCGCAATGTGAGTTTCGCAAGAACGCTAGGATTCGGGAACGCCCATGCACCGTGTTCCAAGTCACTTTGCCGACGAAACGCCCTGAATTGGTCTTTCACCAAGCACAGGTGTTCATCGATGACGAACTGAACGTGCCGATTCGTTACGTTGCCTACGATTGGCCTCGTAGCGAAGGTGCGCCATTGGAGCTTTTGGAAGAATACACCTACCTGAATCTGAAGGTAAACGTTGGCCTGACCGATGCCGACTTCGATCCAGACAATACCGCCTACAACTTCAATTAGGTTGGCTCGGTATCATTCAATAGTGAAACCATTGTTTGCTGCATTGCCGGCGATCCGCTCAGGCAAAAGCGTGGCCGCCAGTCGTCGTATTCCGTTCCGTCGTAGGCAGTCAAGACAGCACCTGCTTCTCTGGCGATCACCGTTCCGGCCGCTGCGTCCCAAGCTTGAACACTGGTTGCCCAGTAGGCGTCCAGGCGACCCGATGCAACGTAGCACATGTTCAATGCGCACGATCCAAGCCGTCGAAGTGAACGACATTTTTCCAAGACACGAACGAAGCGCGTGACTTCGGGGTCATCGCCCATAATTCCGGCGCGAAAACTGCATGCGATCAATGCATCGCCGATGGTCTGGCAATCGCTGACGCGGATCGGCTGGCCATTGCAAAATGCGCCGCCACCGTCGATCGCGGTGAATAGTTCGTCGCAGACTGGGTCATAGATCACGCCCAATCGCATCTTGCCGCTTGCGAAGAGTCCGATTGATACAGCGAACGATTGTAACCGGTGTACGTAGTTGACTGTCCCATCCAGTGGATCGACGACCCAACAGGGTGGCGCATCGGGATCCGCACGCAACACGCTCGCCGGTGGATCGCTTTCGCCTGCTTCTTCGCCGACAAAAGAATATCGGTCGAATGCTTCTAGAAGTTTGGTTCGGATCACTCGCTGAGATGCCAAGTCCGCATCAGTCACAAGATCTTTCGGGGCTTTCTCGTTGACCGACCGACGATCGCGACGCGACATCAGTTCGGCGGCGCCGGCTTTAGCGGCAGCGACGGCGACCAACAGGTGTTGTTCGTTCATTCGGGATCGATTCCACTGAATTCGGATTCCACCTCGAGCGATCCCAAATCACTTTCCAACCGACGCAATTCTTCCAGCCAGACACGAATATCGTTGTCGTACTCAGTTGCCATGTCGGAAAGAATCAATTGGCGGTGAAACGCTGCGGCACCGGTATCGACGTGCACGGCCGCTTCGGCGCTAGCGAAGCGACGATTGGGGTCCGGAGATATCAGTCCGTGCAGGAACTGCATCAACAAATCATTACAAACGACTTCTTCGGGCAAAATACTTTCCAGCTTTGCGGGCAACTCACGCTTGGCGTGTAGCAAATCGCGTAGCTTGTCATGCTTGCCAACTGGATTGATCCCGCTGAGTAGTTCAATCAACACATATCCAACACTGGCCAAGTCGCTGCGCGGTGTCGATACCCGATCTTCCAGTACCTCGGGCGCGGCGTACAGTGGCGTACATTCGCGATCCCGAGGCGGGTTGTGATAGTCAATTGCTGATCCCATGTCGATCAGTTTCACATGACCACTTCGTTTCAACATCAGGTTGGCGGGCTTTACATCGCCGTGAACAATTCCTTCGCGATGCAGCGCGGCCAGTGCGGCCAAACACTCACGGACGATTGCCACGGCAACTCCCGCTTTGAATCGAGATTGTTCTGGTCCTTCGGTAATGATTACTTCATTGATGTATTTCCATCGCCGCTTGCTGACCCGTCCGTCAAGCAAATGCAAACAGCGTGGCGCCGTCAATTGTCGCAGGTCATAGCCATCGACCCATTCCATCATCATGACCCGTATGCGACTGCGCTCGAAGAAATTCTGGACGGCCAACAGGTTGTCATGTTGAATCACAGCTACGCGTGCTGCGATCGAAGCGACACGCTGCATCGCTTCGTTGTAAGCCCGCCCGTCTGAATAACGTTCGGGCGAAAAGACTTTCATTGCGACGGGAACCGTAAATCCGTCCGTCCCACGGTACTCGGTCAAGTAGACTTCGCCTTGCCCGCCACGTCCGAGAAGCCGCAGCATGTGATGATGCCCGGTCCAGCTGATCTTTGCGTCACGCGTTAACTGCTCGTATTGTTTAAGCAGTAGCGGGTCACCCTGTGCCCTGGAAGAACCTTGCTGGGTTCGTGTCGGATTCGGTTCGTATCGGGTTGTCGATTGCATTCCCTATTTTGTCCTCCGTGATCGTAGATTTGATCATGACCCGCTGTGGCCCTGGGGTACCGTCGGGCTGCTTGCCCCTTCGATACCCGTCTGAACGCCCACGAACCTACGAACACCACTAGTACTTCCGTAGCAGGCTACACCGAGCAACACTGAAGTTATAGCCAGCGCAACCTAGGAATTCACCCGAAACTTCAGCCCGACGACATCCGACCCTGGGCAAAGTCGGCAATTTGACCGCACAGAGCCACTAGCGGACTTTTGATTGCAAAGCTGACACCTCCCCGAATACGAACAAACACCATCCACTGCCAAGGAAGTGCATCCAGCCTGCAAGATCTGCGACCCATCAGCGTTCGCCAAGTTGGGATCGCAGCGGGCGGTAACGTTTCCTACTCCATGTGTTCGACGACGAACTACGGCGTTTGAACTCGGACGGCTTGACTCAGTACCAGACCAGCGTATGGATTGGACAGCCACGCTCGAATCCGGCCATCGCGTTTGACGATCGAGTTACCAGCGTCGCTGGAGGTCAGCTGAGCAAGGAAAGCGAAAATGCCGATGATCCGATGATTGAAAATCGCGAGCGTTCAGCAAGCGATGCCGCAACGAAGCGGTATCCATGCAAAAACAAGCCGGCCTAGCGTCCCTGTAGACCGACTAATTGGCGTACCACAGCTGTAGTGGCGGCTTCCATTGTGTCGGTGACACATGCGCGCCGTGGTAAACCATAGATAAATCGGGAGCGGCTTCCGTACGCTCGAATCACAGAGAATCGTGAAGTCGATCCGTCAGTTTCTCTCCCAAATGCAAATCGGATATTCCCTTGTTTTGCTTGACCCTCATGTTTCGGCTAAGCGGATCAATCCGACGATCCGTAGTCGTGACAATCAGACGACAAATGATCCGACATCGTGTCGGTCGCGATCGCAAGAAAAACAGCGGTCGCTCATGCTGGCGACAATAGCGTCAGCTCGGACTGGGAGTTGCGTTCCTGAAAACACCAAAGCTAAATGTAACATTCGGATGCCGCATTCGATAACTCCCGCCGTTAGGTGGTGACAGATTGAATGAGTAACAGAAGTCACTCAACCAGATCATGTAAGTGTCAAAACTGGTTGAGTCTCTTTGCTTAACCCGGCAAGAATTTGGCGTCACGATGAACGGTTGTCAACAACAAACCGCACATAAGTTTTGCTATTTGTGGAGCGCGATTCGTCAAAGTCAATGAAATGCCGGTTCAGATCGTGTAAATTTTTTCTGTCGATTCGATCTCGCATTACGGCGCAGCATGCAGAGCCAACAACCGATCATTAATCTCCACGACAAGCCAGCAGAGCCTAGTTACTTTTGGTCAGATGCCTATGTGCAAAAAATGGAGCAACTGTTGGGGAAACATGCTTGCTCAATGTTGGCTATCTACTCACTGCCAACCGATTTTGTGTTGACCGTCATCGTGCCGATCTACAACGAATGCGAAACCATTGGCGGCGTAGTTGATCGTCTACGGTCAACCGGAATGTCAATGCAATTGATCTTGGTCGATGACGGAAGTAACGACGGCACGCGAGATGTCGTTGACAGGCTAAGTTCATCTGCTGACATTACAGTGATTCATCATCCTCGCAACCTCGGCAAGGGCGCCGCCATTCGAAGCGGCATCAGCGAGGCAACCGGAACCGTGATCGTGATCCAAGATGCCGATCGCGAATACGATCCGGCCGATTTTCGCTCACTGCTGCAACCGATTTTGGCTGGCGAAGCCGATGTAGCCTACGGCACACGCTACGGCCACTACGACCGCCAAATCTCTCCTTGGTGGCACCAAGCCGTCAATCAATTCATCACCATTCTTGCCAGCGTCGCGATCGGGTTGCGACTTAGCGACGTAGAAACTTGCTACAAAATGGCGCGGCGCGAGCATTTCGAAGCAATTTTGAACGAGCTTCGCGAATCAAGATTCGGAATTGAGATTGAACTGACCGCGCGGTGGGCCAGGCGTGGACTTCGGTTCACCGAACGGCCAATCCGGTATCAACATCGTTGGTACGACGCTGGGAAAAAAATCGGTTGGCGCGATGGCTTAAGCGCCTTGCGTTGCATCGCAATCTACGGCCTGCTGCGAAGATAAATCAACGGTTTGCATACGATCCTTCGACTTTCCGCAGTTCGCGTGGTGGAATTACCTAGGTCTTGACAATACCTAGATCTTAACGAGACAAAAAACTTGACGATGCGCGATCGCAACCGTTAAGTTGAGGCCGCACGCTGAGCCAGCAGCGTTTCAATATTGATACGAGTTTCGGTTTAGGGTTCGGTATAGGGAGGCTGATTGACGATGTCTGTCGCAACGCTCACAAAAACATTGGCGGTCAATCCTGCTTTCTTGCAAGAGATCAAGGACAGCAATCCCGACGTTTGGGAATCGGTCAACGAATTGCGTGAAGTCTTAGAAGTCCCAGACGAACCGGCGCGAATCTTGCGCAAGCTCACGCGATTGCTGGATGACCTGCGAGATCAATTGGCGCTGCAATTCTCATTGGAAGAATCCTATGGGTACATTGAGGTCCCCGAACGGCTTGTTTGGAGTTCGTCGCGGGTCACGACGGAACTTGCAAACCAAACGCAATCGCAACATGCGGTTTTGTATTTGCGACTAAGCGATTTGGCTGAACAAGCCGAGGAACTGCAATATCGAGGAATTGAACCGCGGCGGTTCCACGAGTTGGTCAGCAGCAGTTGTCAGTTCCATTCGGACCTTCGCGAGCATGAGCGAATGGAAAATGAGTTGATTCGTCGCTCGTACGAGATAGGCTAGAGCATTCAATGATTGGCGAATCCAAAACAAAGCCGATGGAAATTTTGTTGGTCGAAGACGGGCTGACCGATGCGCGCGCCACGATCTACGCTCTGCGCCGGAGCAATGTCCATCATCGTTTGACATTGGTGCGATCTGTCGGCGAAGCAATGCAGTTCCTCAACCACGAGGGAGTTTTTGCCCGAGCGCCGAAACCTGACCTGTTGCTACTGGACATGATGTTGCCCGATGGATGCGGATTGGACGTCCTGGAAGCGATGAACAGTTTCGTTGCGGAGGATCGGCCGACGACGGTCGTGCTCACGGCATCACAAGATCCGGCGCTCCGCCAACGCTGCCAGGAGTTGCAGGTCCACGACTACATGAATAAACCGGTTTCAGAGCGGGATTTCATGCGTGTCGTCCGCGACCATAAGAAATTGATGGTCCATACCACGCCGATGATCACCGCCGCCCACTAGCTACGATCATTTTTGGCAGACCCAGCACGGGCAGACGGTTTGTTTCGTTATCAATCGTCCAATTTCTGGCTGTCTTCTCCGCGGGCAGCTAATGTTGAGCATTCGCCAGCCGATCCAACATGAGTGTGTCGTTTGGGCTAGGTCGCATTGGATCGACTCCCAATGTACCGATCAGCGATTCTTCATAACCTGGATCCTTCGCGGCCTTCAACTGTTCGTAGACAAAGGACAAACGTTCCTCCAGGTCGGATTGCACGGCGACATCGGCTTCCGTCTGGTCAGCCAGAAAGTTTAGTAGCCGGGTTTCAAAACTTTGCCAATGTTCAATGTCCCAGCGTCTCTTTTCGGCCAATCGTTGTTTGTACCAATCGCTCTGTAGCAGCGCGTCCCGCGTAAACATGTTTCGGATCTCGGCGTCTTCGATTGTTTTTCCTTCATAGTCTCCATAGGCCATGATGCTCAAAACCGCTCGCAGGGGAGGGCACGCTGCCTCATACCCGCCATCGTTCATGTATTGCAGTGCCACCCTCTGTTGCGCTTCGACGATGTGCCTAACACCATCGACGAACGATTCAGAATCCTGTAATTCGGGTTGCAATATCTGATCTGAAAAGACACGCGCTGGATTATCAAAAACGCGTCCCAAATAGGTGCGGACGAATTTTTCAGTGATTCGATAGCCCAATCGACTGGCAGGAACGATTCCATCATCGGTCTGAATGTCTCGGATCGGTTCCAACATTCCCGACTGAATCATGTTGTTGGGATCGCGTTCGTCTGGACCCATGCGGCACCAGACTTCGGGGATCAACAAAGATACGTCGTGTCCGACTTCGAAACGTGGTCCGATGTGGCCGGCCGGTGTGCTGAAACCACCCAGTTGTGTCAAGATCATCGAGGTCACGATCGCATTCAAATCAACGGAAGGAAGCAGCGCATTGAATGGTCCTTTCGTCAGTGCGCCTTCGCTGCCGGCGCCGGTCGTGCTTGGGCTTTTGCCGGTCAGCGAGCAGACGTAGTCCATCAACAACTCCGGCAGCTCTTGATAGTGCAGTGGTGAATAGACCGCCAGCGATCGGATCCCGGCTTCGCGGTCGGGCGGGTTGTTACGGCGCCCGCTCAGGATCGCTCCGACCGGAACATGGACAGGCTCGTCAGCCGACAAACATCGATGCAGCTGAATCCCGCGCATTGCAACGTAGGTGTCTCTGGCATTAACCAGATCAGGACGATCCTGCAAATACCGCGGATTCTTCGAAAGCCGGCCATCGATCCGCCGCGGGTTTGCCGTGCTCACAACGTAGCCATCTTTTTGCCCCGCCGCTTTGATCAACAATGCTTTCATCGGTTCACTGAATTTATCAAATTCAATCGCATCCTCAACGATCTCTCTGGCGGTGTCGGTGGACAGCGGCTCGAAGTTACTAATGAAGTTTCCAGGACCAGACAGATCATATTCGGTTTGCGTGTCCAAGCCGCGATGTACGGCATCATCGGGACGCTGAAACAATCGGTACTCGCAGTTTTCAACAAACTTATAGCTTCCCGAAGTTCGCACCGCGGGTCCAACATTGCCAATGGCTGAACCAGGGACGACGACGGTGCAACTGATGTCGTCCTCGCGCTGCACTTTCGAAGCGGCAATAAAATCTTGCCGAAGCTTGAACGTACGCCATTGTTTTTTGTCCAGCCCCACGCGTAGATAACCTCCGACCAGCGACCGCGTACCAAGTTTCAGTTCGTGGCCAGGCGATCCATTGACAATGTCAACCCCGAAATGGCTTCGCCAGTCTTTTTCCATTCCCGGCTTGACGAATCGCTTGATGATCAACGCTAACGCGTAAACATGTTCGGGAATGGTATTCAACCAGGCAATGTACTCATCACAAAAGTCTGGCTGTGGGGTCAACAATTGAATCGTACTCCCCAAGCTGCGATCGGGATCAAGCACGTCGCGCGCTGGCCGATCCGAATACTCAGGTTTGTCGGCGTAGTCTTCACGCCAGCGATCTTGGTAGTTGCGGCTAAAGATCTCATCCAACTTGACAAAGTCTTTTTCGATATCGCCGACGAAAATTGGTCCATACAGCATGTAGTCGCGTAGCGATTTGCTGATTTCGCTCTTGCCGCCGCCACTGACCGTACACGGTTTGTGACAAAATATGCCTTCGCCAACCGCGCCGATCAATCGCCACGAAGGCGCTTCGGGATGTTTCTCCAAGCGAATCTTGTATCCGCTTGGCGCGATGTAAATGTTTTTCGGTGACAGCGGAATCCGTTGTTCCTGTCCGTCTTTGGTCCATTTAACGCAACGCTCGGCCAGTGTCGCATGGGCATCTTCTGGAATGTAGATTACGGTTGGATCGTGACGATCGACTCCATAGCCCTGAGGTCTAACATCGATGAACGAAGCATACTCCTTGGCGATCGCACCAAAGGTGCGTCCGTTGTAGCGACGACTGTTGACTTGAAAGTCTTCGCCGAGCGCAAACGAGGCAAATGCCAACGCGCCGCCAGCATGTTCCTCTTCGGCATTGCCCATCAAGTTGGCCGCATAGCTGATTTGTGTTTTTACCTCCTTTTTGCAATAGCCGTAATAGTTATCCGCAATCAGGGTCACGATCACGCCCGCCGTGTCGCGGCAGGTCAATTTGAAGGCTGATCCATGGTTGTATCGTTCCTCAGGATCTTTCCAGCACATTCCTTGGGCGCGTTGACGATCATTCGCCTGGTCATACGATGGCAAACCGAGTTCCCTTTTTGACAGTCCAATCAAATGCGGCGCGAGAATTACACAACCGGTATGCCCGCTCCAATGCCGTGCGTCGAGCGCTGCATCGTTTGCCGCAATCAGTGGATCACCCGCATTGCCAAAAATCGATTCGACAAAATCCAGATTGCTGACCAACGATCCCGGAGCAAAAAATCGTGTTTCCAGGGACCGTTCCTCGCAGTATCCCGGGACCTCCGGACAAACCTTGGGGCGCAACAACAGTGAAACCCAGCTGTGTGCAGGATTACCAGATTGGGACATGTAGGGCAGTGTCATTGCTTCGAGCGGCGGACACATCGCGGCCCGAAACAGTTCAACGAAGACCTGTTTAGGAACCACCAGCTTGTCGCCAGGAATGGGCAAACCCCCGGCGACAACATGGAACGTGCCGGCAGTCGTGCGGCGATCCGCGCGCGGATTGTTCAGCACGCCGTTAAGACATCGGTAGGTTTCGACCAATTCATTCTTAAACGAATGACCGTTCACCGGCAGGCTTAGCTCGCGTGCCATGCCGTGCCGGTCAAGTGTCAGTGATCGGTTGGGGAGCCGTAGCGGAATGTCCCCCACTTCCTCACTGAAATACTCGTTCAAAAACGTTTCGATCCGAGAATCCACCGGAGCTCGATGTTCGGCAAGCAACCGATTCTTCTCTTTCAGACTATCCAGGATCCCGGCCGAAAATGTGGCCATCGAATCTGCATTGGTCGCGGCATCGGGAGGTGACAGGCCAGCCGAGGCCATTTGAAAAGCAATGTAGCTTCGCAAACGCTGTCGTTCATCCGCGGTGGCCGAAAGGTCGCGGGCCCAACCGACCGCCCTTTGAAATTCGGCTTGCTGGGTCGGGTCGAGATACATTGCGGCGTTGGACAAGTCAATCGCTCCGGTCACGTGGTCGCTAAAAAGATTCAATAATTCGTGCTCAACATAGCAAATCAGATTCTTTGTAAAGCCAATTTGCGGTGACAACGGTGACGATCAAGCGGATGTCGTTTGTACGTTGGTAACGTTACCGCTATGCGGTTATCATTGGTCTTTGAACCGCCAGTATGTTTTTTGCCAATTTCCGCCCAAGTCCATTCGGGGAATTCTGTCGATGCCTAAAGCTGTCTCCCACCTCATTCTTGCCCTGACCGCTCTCCTCCTATTTGACAAATCATCATTTGCCGACGGACTGGGGATCACACAGCCCGAGCAGATTTCGACATTGGAAGGATTCGAAGTCGAACTGGTGTACGAAGTGCCTGGCGACCAACAGGGTTCTTGGGTCGCCCTGACCGTCGACCCGAAAGACCGGCTGATCGCCAGTGATCAAAAGGGTGGTCTGTTTCGTATCGATGTTTCGGGCGACAAGGCGAAGGTAGAAAAGCTGTCAATCGAAATCAGCGGAGCACAAGGATTGCTGTGCGCGTTTGATTCGCTTTACGCCAACATCAACTACAACAGATTCCCAGCTGGAATGTGGCGTCTGACCGACACCGATGGTGATGACCAATACGACAAGAAAGAACACATCGTCAAACTGAACGCGGGCGGCGAACATGGTCCGCACGCGATGATCGTGTCGCCTGACGGTAGTCGAATTTTGATGGCAGGAGGCAACAACACAAACTTGCCCAAAGACATTTCACGTTCGCGAGTCCCACGCGTCTGGGACGAAGATCACCTGCTTGGTCGGATGCCCGATGCCCGCGGACACAATGCCAATCGGATGGCTCCCGGTGGGTTCATTCTGTCGATGAAGCCGGATGGAAGCGACATGGAACTAATCTGCAATGGCTTTCGCAACGAATATGACATCGCGCTCAATCGCGACGGCGAACTGTTCGCCTACGACGCAGATATGGAGTGGGACGTGGGCACACCCTGGTATCGGCCCACCCGAATCAACCACGTTATCAGTGGCGCTGAATTCGGTTGGCGCAACGGTACCGGAAAATGGCCAGAGTACTATCCCGATTCCTGGGGGTCTGCTGTTGATATCGGTCCTGGATCCCCAACCGGAATCTGTTTTGGCTATGGCACCAACTATCCTCAGAAATACCAAGACGCACTGTTCGTTTGCGACTGGAGCTACGGGAACATCCACGCAGTACATCTGAATGCCGACGGCAGTAGTTACCGAGGCGACTACGAGACGTTTGCCACCGCCGCTCCGTTGCCTGTGACCGACATCGTCGTCCATCCCGACGGCATGTTGTACTTCACGATCGGTGGACGCGGCACACAAAGCGGTCTCTATCGAATTCGCTATGTCGGCGCGAAGGCGAATGCCAGCACAAAAAGTGACGATCCGATTGCCAAGCAATTGCGAGAGCAGCGCCGCGAACTGGAAAAGTATCACGTTGGCGAACCGTCTGCAGAGGGATTGAGCACGGCGCTCAAGGCACTATCGCACGAAGACCGTGGCATTCGCTACGCGGCGCGGATTGCGATTGAGCATCAACCGATCGATCAGTGGCGCAGTAGTGTGCTGAAATTGGAAGATCCGGAGGCCAGAATCCTAGGCGCGGTCGCTTTGGCTCGTCACGGCAATGAAAATGATAAAGCGCCAGCACTCGCGGCGCTAACTTCATTGAAGTGGGATTCGCTAACCGACGACCAGCGCATTGATCTGCTTCGCGCTTATGCTTTGGTCGGCATCCGGCTTGGGAAAATCAGCTCGGACGAAGCACAGCCAATTCTGAATCAGATTGGTGGTCGATTCCCAACTGGCGAACATCGAGTCGACCGCGAACTTTCACAGGTGCTGATTTACCTGGGCGCTAAAGATGCGACTGCCGAAATCGTTTCCGAGATGAACAAGTCAGCCAGCCAGGAGAACCAAATCCACTACGCGATGGCACTGCGGGGCATACCGAAGGCTGGAACGACGCATTGAACAAGGATTACTTTGGCTGGTTCAATGAAATTCAATCAGCCCGTGGCGGTATGTCATTTGGTGGATTCATTGACAACATCAAGAAGGTCGCGATCGAGCGATTGACCGACCAGGAAAAGAAAAGTTTGGCTGATGTGCTCAATCCGCCAGCTGACACAAAACAAGCGGCAGCGCAAAAACCCCGTCCCCACGTCCAGAAATGGACAGTCGAAGATCTGTTGCCGACCGTTTCCAGCACCGATCACGTTCCCAACTTTGATCGCGGCAAAGAAGTGTTTGCCGCAGCTCAGTGTTACAAATGTCATCGGATGGGAATCCAAGGTGGCATTCTTGGCCCCGATCTAACCGCTGCCGGTGGTCGCTTCAACAACAAAGACATGCTGACTTCGATCATCGAGCCCAGCAAAGTCGTCAGTGACCAGTACGGAGCCACTCAGTTCTTGACCGATGATGGCAAGGTCGTGGTCGGCCGCGTGATCAATATGAGCGGCAACCAGTTGCAGATTCTAACCAACATGCTCGATCCTTCCTCGTTGACGAATGTCAAACGCGACAATATCGAATCGACACGGGCAGCAACGACCAGCATGATGCCCGAAGGTCTGTTGGATACATTCAACAAGGAAGAAATCGCTGATCTGGTCGCCTATTTGCGGGCTGGCGGTCGGGCTGATTCGCCGGTGTACAAAGGCACCGCAACCGATGCGGGCAAGGACAATCAATGGTTGGTCTTTCCCGGCGGCTCCGGTCCGGGTGCTGGTAAACACATCGTCTTGATCGCCGGTGACCACGAATACCGCAGTGAAGAAGCGATGCCCCAGTTGGGCAAGATTTTGTCCGTCCATCATGGCTTCAAATGTACGGTCCTGTTTCCCATTGATCCGAAGACTGGCGAGATCAATCCCGAGAGCGTTACCAATATTCCTGGTTTAGAGGCGATCGATACTGCCGACTTGATCATCCTCGGTTTGCGATTCCGCAATTTGGAAGACGATCAGATGAAATGGATCGTTGACTATAGCGAAGCCGGAAAACCGATCATCGGTCTCCGCACTTCGACCCATGGTTTCAACATTCCGGCTGGTCGCAAATACGCTAAGTACACCCACAACAGCAAAGAATTTGATGGGGGCTATGGTCGCCAAATCTTGGGTGAAACCTGGATCAACCATCATGGTCATCACGGCAAACAATCGACGCGCGGACTGGTTGCGGATCCAGATCACCCAATCGCAACGGGAATCAAAGATGGAGACGTTTGGGGACCGACCGATGTGTATGGGGTTCAATTGCCGCTAACCGGTGACGGGCACGCCGTAATCTTGGGCCAGGTTTTGGAGGGAATGGAGTTCGACTCCAAACCGCTGGCCGGCAAAAAGAACGATCCTATGATGCCGGTTGCTTGGACGCGTTCCTACAAAGGTGGCCGCGTCTTTACTACCACGATGGGTTCCGCAGATGATTTAGTCGCCGAGGGAACTCGTCGCATGATGGTCAACGCGGCTTACTGGTGTGTCGGACTAGAAGACAAGATCAAACCAAATTCAAATGTGTCGGTCGTCGGCGAATTCAATCCAACGCCGTTCGGTTTTGGAAAGTTCATCAAAGGCCGGCGACCGATCGACTACGATCTATCACAAACGCGGTAGTCAGCCCTCGATTTCGCCGCAACTTGCGACCCGTAAACGACGCCCAGTTGTGCCGCCGTAGGACGGGCGCCGCTCGATCGGGCGCCGCTTGCTTGATCGCCGACTCTTGGTTGGGCCGGTCGGTCTTGTTCCTGGCCTATCTGGTCAGCCTTCGGCTAGCACTCCTTCTGTCTGGCAATCGCCCGTTGCTGTGGGCTTGGCTCCTTGTCGCGGTCACATTCCGGGGCATCATGATCTTCTCCCATCCAATCCAAGCGGTCGACTTGTATCGATACATCTGGGACGGAAAGGTTGCCTGGCGGAGAATCGGTCCGCACCGGTATCGTCCCGAGGAGATCCAGATTGCGATCGAGTCGGGTGGCAGCCAACTTGCTGAAGTCGACAACCTGGTGCGACTTGCGATCGGCAATGATGACTTGCATCGAGTCTCAAGTTGCGTTCACTTCCCACAGCTGCCGGAATGATCGGTCTCTAACACAATAAGTCTGGGCAGCATCCATGGTCATCGCGCGTGCCAGGTGCGACCGAACACTCTGGTAGCTCAGGCTCGTTTCACGCCGCCAACCTATGGTCCATCGTTTCTGGATAACCAATCATCCGGCTCCCCAGTTGACACCACATCCCGGTCGTAAATAGCCAACACCAGCAACTTCGGAAATCCGCATGTTTTGCCAAGATTCAATTCAAATGGACGAAAATGGCAATACTACGGTTCATGAGTGGGGTTTGACTTCTGTTCATGAGTTCCGACTTCCGCCCGATTCTGCTGGTCAGTCAAGCAAGATCTTCCTAGGAGCGTCAATCGCATGCGTGTACTAATTAGTAGTTGCCTATCCGTCTTGTTTGTTGGTACAGCAGTGGCAGAGCTGCCTGAACTGCCCTTGTCTGATAAACGTCTGACGGTCAGCAGTCTGGTTCGCGAAGACGTTTTCGCAGGCTGGCGATCCAACAACATGGAGCGATTTGCCAGAGGCGAGAGAAATCTCGATCTGCTGCTGGAGCAACGGCCGGAAAGCAAGGCGGAAATATTTGCCTGGAAGGGTGGGGCTCTACTCTATCGCGCAGTGCTCGCTTTCGAAGCCGGTCAACAGGAAGAGTTCGAGGAACTTTATCAAGAGGTCCTCGACCTGCATGAACAAGCTCGCCTCGCGGGCCCGAAAGACGGTGTGGTCCATGCAGTTGTCGGAGGCTCCTTTGTAGTCTTTGGCGATCGCCTGCCCGAGAAGTATCGCGCCAAAGCATGGTCCGATTGTTACGACGGATACAGCAAACTTTGGGATGCTCAATCAGCGTTCCTCGCAAACTTGCCCGTTCACGTTCGTGGCGAGCTCCTCGCCGGACTGGTGCAGTCCTCGCAGCGCTTGGGTCGCCAGGAAGATTTGGACAAGTACCTGGACAAGATGATCGAAGTTCTACCTGACACACGTTACGCGCGGACCGCCCAAAAGTGGAAGGCTGACCCTCAGGTAGCCGCGACAGAAAACGTTTCGTGCGTCGGATGCCACGGCCCCGGTCGTTTGTCGCAGCGAATCAAAAAGCTTGCCAAAAACTGATTGCGACGGTCCGGCCAGACCACCTTCAAGTCCTCGGCGGTAAGTGGGACTATGGAATTCGTCCAAAGCGTTGCCGCGCGGCGATAAGATCTGGTCTCCATCGCAGCTCGTCAGTTGGTTGGACCCAGCTGCCGCCGTTCGATTGATCGCATCCTCGGTCTCCCCCAACAAAGAGGCCCAAGCAAGAATTGGATATGCAGGTGGCAGAACCAAACGTTGGTGTGGGACCGTCTGCCTGACAGCACGCGGCTGCAGAACTACTGAATAACCTAGAGTTTCCATAGGTTGCCCAATCGGACGGGCAAAGCCGGCAGCGAAGAAATACAGGTCTGATCCGTCGATTCAGATTCTTTTCTTGGACCTGCCGTCGATGGTATACTTGTAGCCCGAAGACGCAGTTGGCCATAGGTATCATTTCCCCCACATCACAGACAGTTAGACCATGTTAAAAAGCTTCCAGAACATTAAACCCTCAATCTTGTGTTCAGTAGCAGTCTTGCTCTTGATTCCAGCTTGCGATGCTCCTGTCGCTGATGAAGGAGGCGAGTCGGCCACCGTTGCCGCGACCGACGTCAGCGATTCCACGACCGAAGATGGAGATGATGGTCGGCAGGTTACGCTTATCAAAGCCGGCCCTGATGCAACCAAGGAAGCACAAGAGGCACTGATCTTGGCCGAAGCGGGTGACGTGATCGAATTTGGCGAAGGCAAATTCGATTTCGACGGAACTCTTTCACTTGACGGTACCGACAACATCACGATCCGCGGTCAAGGAATCGAGAAAACGATCTTGGACTTCAGCAAGCAACAGAAGGGATCGGGCGGCGAAGGAGTCAAAATCAAATCCAACAACTTCCTCATGGAGGATTTGACAATCCAAGATTCGCCCGGAGATGCGATTAAGGCCACTGATTCAAAAGGTATCACGTTTCGACGCGTTCGTACTTGGTGGACTGGCGAACCGAAAACGGAGAATGGAGCCTATGGGTTGTATCCTGTGATGTGTGAGAACGTATTGATCGAGCATTGTGTTGCTGAAGGTGCGTCGGATGCTGGGATTTATGTTGGTCAAACCAAAAATACCATTGTTCGCTACAATCGCGCCTCACGAAACGTCGCCGGAATCGAGATTGAGAATACGATCGGGGCTGACGTCTATGAGAACGTCTCGACAGGAAATACCGCCGGTCTGCTCGTCTTTTCGCTGCCAGGTCTGACCGTTACGAATGGGCGTCAAGCTCGAATCTACAACAACGAAGTTCATGACAACAACCTTGCCAACTTCGCACCAGAGGGAAACATTGTCGCTGCGGTCCCGCCTGGGATCGGATTGATGGTCATGGCAAACAACGACGTAGAGATTTTCGACAACACAGTTCGCTCAAACAACACAACAAACTGTGCGATCGTAGCCTTTACTGACAAGGGGAAGTATGTAGCACCGCCAGGGTTTAATCGTTATGCCCAAGGAATCTATATTCACGACAACAAGTTTTCCGACGGTGGGACAGATCCCCAAGGCCCATGGGCCGAACTGTACAGCAAGGTCGAACAAGGACCGATGCCTGATATCGTTTTCGATGGTTTGCTGGATAGCGAAAAGCTGGTCGATGGAAAACTTCCCGATGAACTGGCAATTCGCATTTCCAACAACGGCGACGCGACGTTCGTCAATTTGAACATGCAGACCGTATTGGAAGGTGGCGAACCCGAGTTCATCAAAGATCTTAGCTTATACGCGGGAAAACTTGATGCCTTACCGGCGATCAAGATTCCTGGCGTCGAGTGATCGATATTCGACCAACGAGTACGATTTGGATCAGTTTCGTAATAGGCACTTGCTTGTTCATCCTGATCGCAACTGAAACGCGGGAAGCTTCCGCGCAGCTGCCGTCACACAAGCAGGTGGCCGCTGACGTACGCGTTTGTGAACACAGTTTGGGTATCGTCGAACAGATACCGTTGGCTGCCGTCAGACTTTTACAAAGCTCATTTGGAGCCAACGTTGATCCAACTGCAGATCCGCAAAGATGATCCGAAAATTCATCGGCTGGTTGAATCGGAAGCCGCAGATCGATCGATCGACGATGGCCAAATTCGAGTTGCGATAAGACAGTTTGGCTTGTCCGCCAACAATATCACGTATGCCGTCACGGGCGATCGACTCGGCTATTGGCAATTCTTTCCGCCCGTCGGAGCAGACGCCGATGAATGGGGTCTGATGCCGGTTTGGGGATTTGCCGAAGTTGTTGAATCTAAATCCGACCAGATCGACCAGGGCGAGCGGATATTCGGGTTCTTTCCACCCGCAACCGAATTGACCATGACGACGGGTAAGATTTCGAATACTCGATTTGTGGAAGGCTCAGATCATCGCAGCAAACTTGCCGGTGCGTACAACAATTACCGGCGAGTCAGTGCCGAGCCTGGTTACGATCAGGCGAGCGATTACGACATGATGCTGCTGACACCGTTGTTTGCCACATCCTTTTGTTTGTGGGATTTTTTGCAGGACCAAGACTGGTACGGAGCAAAGCAGATCGTCATCACCAGCGCTCCAGCAAGACGGGCATTGGGCTATCGTATGCATTGGCCGATGATCCGACGTCACCAATGGTGATCGGATTGACGTCTAACCGCAATATCGACTTGGTCAGTAGATTAGGAACCTATGACGAAATCGTCAGCTATGAATCGATCGCGACGATCGCTTCCGATCAATCGACAGTGATCGTCGATATGTCTGGTAACCATCAAATTCTGGGTGATTTGCATTCACACCTGGGCAACAACATGACGAAGTGCATCAACGTCGGAATCACGCATTGGGAAAACACCGGCAAGCAAAAGAACATCAATACCGAACGTAGCGAGCTTTTTTTCGCGCCAGCTCATATCCAGAAAAGAGTTGCCCAGTGGGGGCCCGTTGGTTTTGATGAAAAAGTGTCAGCCTTTATTTTAGCGACAGCAGCGAAGAGTCATGATTGGATGAAGATTCGGACGATTGATGGATTGAGTGGAGCGGCCGCGATCTACAGCGAAATATGTGAGGGTCGCGTGGCTGCCGACCAAGGCCTGATCGTCCAACTCTAGAGTCAGTCCATATCGAGCGTTGAGTGTTTGGTTAGATCGCATTGCGAAGGATAACCTCGTGAGCCTTTACGAAAGATATTGCCTACCACATTTGATCAATTTGGCTTGCGGCGCAAACAATGTGCGAAAGCAACGTGAAAAAGTAGTTCCACTCGCCCATGGTCGGGTTTTAGAAATCGGCATGGGGTCTGGACTAAATATCCCCTTTTACGACAGTAACAAAGTCGAACTTGTCTGGGGCTTAGAACCGTCGGTGGGCATGCGAAAAAAGGCGAAAGCAAATTTGCAGCTGGCACCGTTCGAAGTGCGTTGGTTGGATTTGCCTGGCGAAGAAATTCCGCTCGACGATCAGAGCGTCGATACGGTGTTGCTTACCTACACGCTGTGCACGATTCCGGATTGGCAAACAGCGTTGCAGCAGATGCGTCGGGTGCTGAAACCGGACGCGTTACTCATTTTTTGTGAGCATGGCGAGGCACCCGATGAAAGCGTCCGTACCTTGCAAAAGCGAATCAATCCGTGGTGGGGAAAGATTGCTGGCGGGTGCCATCTGAATCGTCCGATTCCCCGTTTCCTGGAAGAGGGTGGCTTTCAGATCGAGTCAATGGAGACGATGTATATTCCAGGGCCGAAGTTTGCCTCGTTCAACTACTGGGGTACCGCCAAGGCGATTGCGTCCGATCGAGCCTCCACCTAGCATCGAATTACCGCGGCTGTGTGAACCGGTTTGCCACGACTAAAAATCGCTGTGCGATTGCTGACACTACATTCGCAAATAGTCGATCCTGCGTTGTAACAACCCTTTTGGGTCAACCTTGAACGGAATCAAAATTTTCTTCGCGTCGATCGGCAACCGAATCCCGTGGTAATCGTTCAGGTAAACAGCCGTATTTAGTAATTGCAATGCTTCTGGTTCGTTGCCTGTTTGTTGAATCGATCGATACAAGGCTGGCCGAGGATCCGGACCGCCATGAATTGCCATGAACTCGACCGCGCGCATCGCGACCAGCGGCTCGGTATCGACCAAACTTTTGGCAATGATTGGCAATAACGGGCTTGCTTCTTTGCCAAAGCTGGAGCAGGCCACGATCGCCCAATACCTCACCAAGGGATCGTCGCTGGCCAACGATTCCCTCAACGCCGGCTCTGCATCACCGTAACGCGACAAGGCCAGGTTCACGGTGTCGATCAAGTTAGCGATTGTGGCTCGGCATTGAACGCCAAAACCTACAGGATCGTCCATTTGATCTACCAAGATCGCCTCAGGAATCAGGCTCAAGTCCGGCATCTCTTTCATTCTCGTAACCAGCCGATTTCGCATCTCGATTAGCCGCTCGGCGTGTCGGGGATCGGCTGCCAGGTTGTTTGTCTCGTGTGGATCAGTGTCCAAGTCATAGAGCGCCTCCGCTGGTTTCGGTCGAAAAAATTGCGTCTGGACTTCGTTAAGCTTGCCATCGGCATAAAGCTGTCGCCACTCCTGGTACGCTATGGCCTTGTAGCGATAGTTGTTTTGCAATGCGTCCGGATAGAACGGTTCGAAATTGCGGATGTATTTGAAACCGTCGCGGCGCAGTGAACGGACCAGATCGTACTTTTCGTCGAAACGGTCCGCATGACCGAATGTTTCGTTCCTCGCGTCAACGCTTGCTGGATTGACCTTTGGACCAAAAAATGGTTTGCCATCGATGCCGGACGGCAAATCGATTCCCGCCACCGCAAGCGCTGTCGCTCCAAAGTCAACAAATTCAACGAAGCCTTTGGTGCGACTTGCCGGCCGACGGCCGGCAAGGTGTTGAAACTTGTCTGGAACACGAATCACTAGTGGAACATGCAGTCCCGCTTCATAAAGGTAGCCCTTGGAACGTGGCAACACGCCGCCATGGTCGCCGAAGTAAAAGACGAAGGTGTTTTCCAGTTCGCCAGCCTCGTCCAGATCGTCAATGACTTCGCCGACAAGACGATCTACCGCCATCATCTGATCGTGATATCGGGCCCGTGTGAATCGAAAGATCTCCGTGTCTGGAAAGTAGGGTTGCAATCGAATTGTCTGCTGGTTGGCGATCGTCGGCCGCTGTAATTCCGCCTTGGAGAAATGGAGTCGACTTTCATGGGACAGGGGAGTCGATTGAACATGAAAGAACGGCGTCGATTCGTCTGGACGATTCTTCCAAGTCGCGTTTCGTGATGATTCGTCCCAAACTTCAGGGGATTTCTGCGCGTTGTAATCTTCTTTGCTATTGTTGGTCGTATAGTATCCAGCGGCGCGCAGATACTCAGGAAACATCTTTACCTGATTCGGCATCGATGCCAATTCGATCCGGCGGTGGAATTGCGTGCCAATCCGCGGCGCGTAACAGGATGTGATCAGCGTGCTACGGGCAACCGAGCAAACCGGTGCGTTCGAGAACGCTCGATCAAAAGTCACACCATGCTGAGCCATTGCCTCAATATTGGGGGTCGGCGCGCCGTCCTGATCAAAGTGCTTCAGGTAGTGTTTCGAGTTGTCCTCCGAAATGATCCATATAATGTTAGGGCGTTCAACAGCGAAAGTATCAAGTCGTTCGGAAACGCTGACCGCAATCGATGCGATCAATGGACACAGAAACTGAATGACAGAGCAGCGCATGATGAATTCGCGGTTTGCGAGATATCGATGGACAAGGCAGAGAACAGGGATTGCAATGCAAAATTATAGGTTGGCCAACGGCTTGTTGTTGGCAGTCGTGCTGGGATCGGCTTCCATCACATGGGCAGACGAAACGGCCAAAACGGTACCAGAACTGTCACTGGAGTCTTTATACCACCCGGACAAAAAGTTTGATTTTGACGGTTCATTGCCGGAGACCCGCTGGATCGGCCAGGCTGACTCGCGATTGTTGGTACAGCGCGACAGTCAGTGGATGGAGTTTGACTTCGGCACTGGATCCGAATCCCCGTGGCCGATAGCGGATCGGATTTCCGAGCGGATCGCCCAATTGGGTGGACTGGAGGAGGAACAGGTTCGCAAGGCCACGTCTTCAGCCGTGAAGTCAATGAAACGCATCGGTGACGCAACGGTTGTGAAAATTGACAAATCGTTGGCAATCGTTACAGCCGACGCACCTGCCAGATGGCTAACGAGGGACGCATCGACCTGGGGCAACACAACCATCGATCCGATTGGACGTCGTGTCGGGTACACGCAGGATGGTGATCTGTTCTTGGTCGACGTTCTTTCTGGACAGACTCATCGTCTGACAACCGATGGCGCCGATACGATTTTGGACGGCGTTTTGGATTGGACTTACCAGGAAGAAATCTTCGGTAGGGGCAACTACAAAGGATTTTGGTTTAGCGCCGACGCGAATTGGTTGGCGATGTTGCGAGTCGATATTGGTGCGATTGAGCCGTACGTGTTGTCATCGGCCAGTGCAGACCGTGGTCGCGGCATCGTTCGCCGGTATCCCAAGGCAGGTGATCCTATTCCACATGCGTCGCTCTGGGTTTGGGATCTTCGCGGGATCGACGCGGGTCACTTGCCTCCGCCAAAGAAAGTCGCTGAATCCACGCCCAGTGAACAGCGCATCATTACGGGAGTTTGGTGGTGTCCCAGTCGCAATTCATTGGTCTTTAGCATCAGCGACCGAGTTCAGTCGTGGCGAGAGCTAAGAATGTTGGACGAATCATTCTTTACAGGCGAGATCAATCAAACAAATCTCCTGCTACGCGAAGAGAGTTCTACATGGGTCGAACCGCCTGACGATCCTGCCTGGTTGGACGATGGTAGCTTGGTCTGGCGCAGCGAGCTGCCGACCGGCCGCAATCGTCTCTACCACATTGACATCAGCGGAAAGGTGGTGACGCCGTATTCGCCCGAGGATTTTCACGTCGTTGATTTCGCGGTTAGTCTTGATGGTATGGTCGCCGTTGTGACCGGGAATGCTCAGCCCGATACGGTCAATCAGCAGGTCTATCGAATCAACACTGACGAACCCTCGAAACTGATTCAGATCACCCGTGGAACGGACTGGCATAGCGCGAGCATTAGTCCCGACGCAAATTGGATTGTCGATCGTGTCACCAGTGCAATCCATCCACCCAATTTGATTTTGCAAAGCGTCAATGGAGCACAAAGCCACATCATCGCTGAATCAAAATTACGGATTCAACAGCCAATGACTGCACCGCTGGAGCCCCGAATTGAGACCGACGATGGTGTGGTGTTGCCAGCGATGATGTTTCGCCCAACGGCGGCAAGTCCACAGCATCCTTGTCCGGTCGTGATTGAGGTTTATGGTGGCCCGCAATCGCGATCTGTCTCGGGTCGCTGGGCCGGTACGCGGGCTCTGTATCGTGAGCTACTGTGCAGACGCGGAGTCGCAACACTTGTCCTGGACAATCGATCAAGTGCTGCTCGCGGCAGCGTTGATAGCTGGCCAATCCATCGCCGAGTGGGCGAGGTTGAGTTTCAAGACTTAATGGTCGGGGTCCATTGGCTCAGGGAACAACCGTGGGTCGATTCCAAGCGTTTGGCCATTCGCGGCTGGAGTTTCGGAGGCTTTTTGACTCTGTACGCAATGACCCACACGCGAATCGTTTGTGGCCGGTATCGCAGGCGGTTCCGTGACGGATTGGAGCGAGTACGATGCTTTTTACACAGAGCGATACATGGGGCTACCGACCGAAAATCCGGACGGATATGAATCGACGGCCCCAGTTCGACAGGCCGACAAGCTACATGGGCGTGTTTTGTTGATCCACGGCGAATTGGACGATAACGTTCATCCAGCGGGGACCATGCGGATGGCTGCGGCCCTTCAGGATGCGGGAAAGGATTTCCGGCTGATGATCTATCCCGGTGCCAGCCACGGTGTAACGAGTCCCAAGCAGATTTGGCATCTTGTCCAAATGACAGATCGGTTCCTGATTCAGGAGCTGGTTGCAGGCCAATGATGGGGAAAAGAAGCCCTGTACGACCGATTGTGATTCCGCTAAACTGTGCGGCCCGAAATAAAACACTGCAAAATCGCCGTGAACCATCGTTTCAGAGAGAAATTATATGTATGCCATCATCGTTGACGGTGGTCGCCAATATCGCGTTGAACCAGGCATGGAAGTCGATGTTGATTTCCGTGATGTCGCTGAGGGTGAAAGCCTGACATTCGAAAAAGTACTGGCTGTTAGCGGCGATGATGGAATGAAGCTAGGTTCGCCTACCGTTAGCGGCGCCTCTGTAATCGCTTCTGTGATCGGCAAGGTTCAGGACAAGAAGATCTACGTTCAGAAATTCCGCCGGCGCAAGAATAGCAAGCGTAGAACGGGTCATCGCCAGAGCCACACCCGCGTCAAGATCGAAAAGATCGCTGGTATCTAGTGTCCGGGTCTCGGCTGAGTGACGACTACGAGATTGGTGAGGTCTTAGGAGTTGGAACGGTCGGTACGATCTATCGAGCGATCGACCGACGAACAGAGCGGCAGCTTGCGATCAAAAAGCTCCATCCCGGAGTTAGCGCTGACCCCTTGATTCGCAGCCGATTTCGGCGTGAAATGCTGATTCTAGACCGGCTACAACATCCGAATATCATTCGTTACTTCGGCGGTGGCGAAGACGACGGCCAGTTGTACTACGTGATGGAGTTGGTCGAAGGCGGGACCGTCAAAGAGCTGTTGCAGGACAAAGGTCCGCTGAATTGGCAGGCGGTTGTTGAGATCGGTCGGCAACTCTGTTCGGCCCTGCAGTTCGCGCACAACCACGGGGTGATTCATCGTGATTTGAAACCAAGCAATCTGTTTCTGACCACAGAAGGTCAGATCAAGCTTGGTGACTTTGGTATCGCTCGCGATTTGCAGCATGCCGACATCACATCAAGTGGTATGACCGTAGGTACACACGCCTACATGGCGCCAGAGCAGATCAGAGGCGACGTAGAGATCTCTGGAAAAGCGGATCTCTATTCGCTTGGCTGTTGTCTGTTTGAGTTGTTAACCGGTCGAACGCCGTTTGTTGGCGACAATTTTGCCCAACTGTTCGAACAGCATTTGCGCTCCGATCCACCCGCTGTTCTGGAATTTGTGCCTGATTGCCCCGTCGAGTTGAACGACATCATTCATCAGATGCTGGCAAAGGATCCCGAAGATCGACCCTTCAACGCTCGCCAAATCCAAGCCACGATGCTCCAGCTGGAGCAACCGACCGAGTCTGAAACCGGCCCGGGGAAACACGTCTTGGGCATGGCGCCGACGTGGGATCGCAAGATGTGGCTGCCCGCGGTCGTGAGATCTTGCGATCACGGATTCACGAACGAATGTCGGGTCAAGCAGAGAGTGATGTCAGTTGGACACGACTGGCCGTCGTTTTGGGGCTGATTGTGGCAGCAATCATCGCCGCCACCATACTGCGTTGACCGCCTCCTTGAACGAAAGGGGGATGGGCTGACTGGGGGACCCACTGCTATTCTGCTGCTTGTCCCAGCCGCCTATCAACCGACCCCAAAAGAGAAACTAGGAAACCAAAATGTTCAATCGATCTTTGTTGATTGTCGCTTCGCTTGCATTCGCGCCGATGACTTATTCAACAGTGCTTGCTCAGGACGAAGATGCTAAAGAGAACGAGAAAGTGGAATCAACAGTGAACGATCCGATCGGATACTTCTTGGGTCTGTCGGTTGGCCAGCAGATGCGACAGAGCGGATTTCGACCCGGTGACTTTGACATCGAAGGATTGACGGCCGGGTTTGCTGACGGGATGGCCAAGAAGGAGGCAGCTTTGACGGATGAACAACTTGCAGAGACACAAAAGAAAATTCAAACGCTATTGCAAGGTTGACGCCAGGAATTGGTAGCCGAATCAAAAAAGAAGGGCCAAGAATACTTAGTTGCCAACAGCAAAAAAGAGGGAGTCAAGCAGCTAAAAGGAGGTGTCCAATACAAAGTCATCGATGAAGGCAAAGGCGAGTCCCCGGAGCTAACCGATACGGTTAAAGTCCATTACACGGGAAGACTGATCGACGGAACAATGTTTGACAGTTCGGTACAGCGTGGCGAACCTGCAACATTTCGCGTTGGGCAGGTCATTAAGGGATGGCAAATGGCTTTACAGGAAATGAAGGTAGGCGACAAATGGATGCTGTACATACCTTCTGAATTGGCTTACGGCGAACAGGGCAGCGCCGGCGCGATCGGTCCGAATGAAGTCTTGGTTTTCGAAGTGGAACTATTGGCGATTCAGTAGGGCTTTGTGGTTGATTCGACATGAGCAGCAGTCTTGTTCTAGACAAGACTCGTTGCTCTATTCCTCGTCTGAGTCTTCGTTAGATTCCTCGCCGAGAGATTTTTCGGCATCTTGCAATTCTCGCCTGCGGCGTTCAGCGGAGGCTTCGAAGTCTTCCTGCAGTTCAAGGTATTTCTGCGGACTTACCTCGCCCTCATCGCCCATCAATTCGACGAACGCAGTCAGTGGGAAGTCGTCGGGTAGTTTCTTTGAATCCGTTAAGATCATGTATCGGCGGATCGATGCAAACAGATCTTCCGCCGTGTCGTCGACCGTCAGAATCGGGTAGTCCGCGAAAATTTCTGCCCAAATTCCAAATGCTTGATCGTACAGATCGATTGCTTTGTCCAACTCCGCACTACGATTGGCCTCTTCGGCCTCATAAACCAAACGTCTTGCTCGTACAGTTCGTTCTTCCTGTTCGGCCTGTGCGAGGGTTTTCCAGTAGGCATAGTTGATCTGATTTCGATAGCCTTCGGTTTTCCGATATCGAGCGTTCAAGTCTTGAAGTTCACCAAGAATGCTGACCGCTTTTAAGCGGACCGACTTATCCACCTTCTCAACGATTTCGTCAAGCGCGGGGATCAGCGATGTTTCTAGGTTCGTACGCATCTCTCTTTCTTTGATGGTCAGTTCATCGATCGGTTTGTCAACAATTTCACGAGCCAGACCGGTGAGCTGTTCGATTCGCTTGTTACGTTCGGCGTCGTAAGCCTCTTTGGTAAGTGCCCGAAACTGCTCGTTTCGCTCGGCGATTTGTCGGCCCAATTCGTCCAATTGGTCCAGCTTGATCGTGAACGGCGAAGTTGTAGGGATGCTTCGATTGCCAAACCGAGCCCAATCATCGCTTGCCATTTGCCAGGCAGCCTGAGCCGAATCGTCCAGGATTCCCTCTCGTTCAATCGCCTCGGCGTGCTTGATTCGCCACTTTGGCCCGGTTTCAAAGAAGTTCAGTGGTGTTTGACGGCGAATTTGAATTCCACTGTCAACCAAGTCGTAGCCGTGATTCAACCACAAACGACCAACCAACCAATTGTCAGGTTTGCCAAGCGGACCGCGAGCCTCGGGAGTGTCGACCGCGATGTTTTCATCCATCAACGATTGATGCAGAACCTCGTCATCGGAGAACAGTCGTCGATATTGTTTCTTCTCGTCCGACATCCCCAATTTGGCACCATAAAACCAGCCGGTGTACCAGACTAACCGTAGGTGCGTGCTTATTCTGACGAACGCCGCGGGTCAGGTATTCGGTGCCTTCGCGGACCATCTCATACCGTTGTCGATAGTCATCAAATTCGACCGACACGTTGTAAGCCAGATTGTGGGCTTGCTGTTCCCAAACACGATCAAAGTGGGGTTGCAGCAGCGCAATGTTGTTCAGCGTCGCCTTGTAACGGTCCCATTCGTGACGAATCCGATACTCGTGTGCCTTTTCATGCAGCAACGTTGCAGCGACACCACGCAGGCCCAGGGATGCCAATTTCATCGTTTCACTGGCCGGACTGATCTCACCCAGATCGCTTTCGGCCATGTTGAATTGATGTCGCATTTGCGACAGTCGACCGCCCAGGTCACGCTGGCCGCCAGCCGGCTGTCCAAGCAGGTACAGCGGAATCAACATGGCCAACAGAATCGCCAAATACAACAGTTTCTTGCGTAGGTTGGTAGAACGATTCATGCCGCAATTTCCCGCGATTTAATAAAGAAATAGCTGATCAAGAACGCCAAGATGCAATATCCCAGCGTGGCGGTTGCATGACGCAGTAACAGATCGCCGAAAATGTCGAAGCCGCTGGCGGCATACTCGGCCGTGCCGACCATCTTGGGCAGGTTCGGTAACGCCGTGGCCAGGGCATCGAGCGAATAGACGATTCCGGCATCGACGGTCTTGATTACTGTTGCGGAGAAACTGTCAACGTCTAACTGCGTGGTCATGGCGTCCTGCTTCAACAGTCGAACCATCGATTCAATCGGTCCGCCACCTCGTTCGATGCCTTCATCAATGTAGTGCCGAGTGTCGTAAATCTGTTCGGCAAAGAATCCAAGCAGCACGCAAACGAATGTCGCAACCATGGCCACGGGTCCGCTAAGGAACGTACTGAACATTACGCCAAAAGCGATCACCATCGCCATTTGAAGCCAGATGGAAAGATAGGCTTTGACCAAGTTCCACCAAAACGGATTGTCCGCTGGCCGCAGATAGACACCGCTCTGCGTCACACCCAAATATTGGCTGCTGTCCTCACATCGAATGATCAAGTTCATACGACCTTGTTCATCGACCAGATCCTCAAACACGTTCAACATTCGCGTTTCGTTGTTGTCTGTCCCTTCGATTTGCAATGGCAATTCCTTTTCGTCAACGTCATATTCGGCGATGACAAAGTTGATTGGATTGCTGGCGATTTCCTTGGTCGGATGCTTCATCGTGAGGGAACCACGAATTCCTGATTCGATATCACCCTTGTAAGACCGATACGCGCGAATCGAAAGATCGACATGGATAGCATCCGGGTATCGTTCGGGCGTAACATCGCCAAACGTGAATTCAGCGGCCGACAATGTTCCGCCTTCGACGTAGCCGTGCTGGGCTTTGCGACTCCCACGAGCCAATCCGATGACCCTGGCGATGCCGGAGCTTCCATAGCCTTCGGCGGCGATGCGTTCGCTACCAATGTCGATGCCAGCGTCCTTTTTCTCGCCGCTTCGATCGTAGAACTGAACTTCGCCGTATGACGGAACGCGGGCTCGGAAAGCACCTTCTGGTGAACCGATCGTGAATTTGCCGTCCTCCGTCCGAGTGACCAGGTGCCGATGCCCTCGGACCAAATTTGTCAGTCCCGTTTGGCCTGACCCCGATTCCATCGATTCAGCATCAATCGTGAAAGTGTGTTTGTGATTGCGGACAAATTCAGTCTCGCCTTCCAGTGATCCATCATCCAATTCTCGTACGTCAGTGACTTCCGAATGAGTATGGCGAAGTCCTCGGACGACAAAGATGTAGCTGGCAATTCCCATCGGAATCAGCATCAGGGTTCCGACCGCTAAAAACCCAACCATCCGGCCCAGGATCAGCTCGGTTGGCCGGACCGGTTTGGTCACGATCGTATAGATCGTCTTGCTGGTAATGTCGGCCGGCAGTGAAAACGCGCTAATGAATAGTGCCAAAGCCAACATCAGGTAGTTTGTACCCGTCAACACAAAGCTGATGTATAGCCGCGCCGGTTCGTCGCTGTCGGGGTTCAAGAACCAGCCTGCCAACAGCAGACCAACGACAAACAGGCCGATCACAAACAGCACTTTGCGACGAATCGCCTCTTGGAAAGCCAATCGTGCCAAAGCGCTGATGCGGCGCAGCGAAGTGCCCGGCAAGTCATATCGAACCAAGTCGCGAATCGCTCGGGCCATCGCGTAAAAACCTTCGACCGGTCCATAGCGGGCTGCCGAGACGATATAGCCCACGGCAATTCCCAACACGATCGCCAGAATACGTAACACGATTCCCTTTAGCAGCGCGCTCTCCAGAAACGCGGCGGGTCGTATCAACCATTCGTAGTAGGTCCAAAAATCTTCGGGTTGCAGCGTCATTAACTGGCCGCTCCCGTTCCGTCGTCCGAACCGCCATCGCTTGATGGTGAATGGTCTGTTGGCGGTGATCCCGAAACGCGGCGAGCACCCGGTCGCGCTTCACTTTCCCGGACAATGTTCAGGAATAAATCCTCCATCGTCGCCGTCGGATTGTCGATCGATTTCAAATCGCCTCCATGCCGTTTGATGACTTCAGCAATCTCTTGCTTGGCGGCTTCGGTAAGCCCTCCGGCGTGAACCTCGGTGATGTCCTGGACCTTCAAAAGATCGGTACACACGACCAAGTTCCTTCAATTCGCCTTGATGCAAAATCGCGACCCGATCGCATACGTCTTGAACGTCGGCAAGTTGATGGCTGCACAAGCAGAATGGTCTTCCCCTGGTCGCGAAGCCCAAGAATCAGGTCCTTCATCTCGCGCGTCCCGATCGGATCAAGCCCGGTCGTCGGTTCGTCAAGCAGAATTAAATCGGGATCATTGATCAGAGCTTGGGCAAGACCGACACGTCGCGTCATCCCTTTGCTGTACTCGCGCAGTTGTCGGTGCTTCGCAGCCTGGAGTCCGACCAATTTGACCAATTCGTCGACTCGCTTCTTGCGCTCGGCCCCCGACATATTGAAAAGCCGACCGTAGAAGTCCAGCGTCTCTTCGGCGGTCAAAAATTTGTACAGATAAGATTCCTCAGGCAAATATCCGATTCGCTCATTCTTGCTGGTCTCTCCGGCGTCCTTGTCAAATACCAGCACTCGTCCACTGCTTGGAAAAAGCAGGCCCAGGATCAGTTTGATCGTTGTCGATTTTCCACTACCGTTAGGACCGAGCAGCCCAAAGATTTCACCAGGGCGAACTTCGATGTCCAAAGACTTCAGCGCATGGACCTTCTTTCGGCCCCAGAAATCGCGATAAATCTTGCTCAGGTTTCGGGTTTCGATAACAACGCCCGATCCAGAGTCGCCACCAGTGGCTGGTGCCGAAACGGTCGTCGCCGAATCGGCTACCACAGTCGTATCGTTTTCCACGAGCAGAATATTCCGTAGAGTGAGGGGTAAATCAGGGAATCAAGCAATCAGGCAGCGATTTTGTACGCTACGCCAGGTTAGGGCGATGTGTTCGAATTTCGGCCGGTTTGACGACCTGGAAGACTCAAAAACCCTCCGGCGGCCGACATTTTACAGGGTTCGATAGTTTAGCCAGCCCTGGCTTGTCCGCCGACTCCTATTCTACGATTTGTACCCAGGTTGGTTTGCGCCAATCCGACTCTCCACGCTCCCTGTGCGTTCAACCGATGCCATCCCGCGGCCCCTCCGATCTACCATGCGATCCGTCCTATCAGGATGCACTTGATTATCTGTATGGGCGAATCAACTATGAACGGATTGCTGGGTCTACCCAGCGGTACACCTTTCGTCTCCAGCGAATCACCGAACTGCTAAAACAGCTTGGGCTTGCGGACTATCTTTTCGATCACGGCTTGCCGCCATTGTCCAACGTTCCCAAGGTTCCGCTGGTTCACATCGCGGGCACGAAGGGCAAAGGATCGACGGCCGCTATGGTCTCGTCGGTGCTGACGGCTGCTGGCTTGCGTACCGGTCTGTACACGTCCCCGCATTTGCATCGATTGGAAGAGCGTTTTCGGATTGATTCGGTTCCCTGTTCAGCCGATCAATTGCTCGATTTGGTCCAGCGTTTGGTGCCAGCCGTTCCGTCGGTCGAACGGGCGCTAGGACCCCGTCCTTCTTCGACCTGACGACCGCCTTGGCGATGTTGCATTTCGATTCGTCGAAATGCGATGCGATAGTGTTGGAAGTTGGTTTGGGAGGGCGGCTGGATAGTACCAATGTGTGTTCGCCATCGGTGACAGCGATAACATCTATCGGTCTAGATCATCAGCATGTGCTGGGCGAAACGCTAACGGAGATAGCAGCCGAAAAGTCTGGGATCATCAAACCGAACGTGCCTGTCGTTAGTGGTGTCATCGACGACGACGCGGCCGATGTGGTCAGTAGCTTTGCCTTGAAACAAGACAGCAGGCTGTATCAGATTGGCCGCGACTTCGACTTCCAATGCTCGCCCGCGGATGACTGGGGATCCAAGTTGATCTTTCAAGGCGACAGCAGTCCATTGTCCGAGAACCTTGAAGTGAGTTTGCAAATGGAGGGCGAACATCAGGCACGCAATGCCGCGATCGCGATTGCAATCTCAGATCTGCTTCGAGATCAGGGCCTATCGATCGGCACTACCGCCTTGCGCCAAGGCTTGGATCAGCTTACCTGTATCGGTCGGATCGAGCGATTTTCGTTGCCACACGATGTAATCGGCATCGTTCAACGCAGCTCACAATCCGGACTCGATCAATGCGCTTTGCGACACGCTTCGCCATCGTGCTGCCAATCGGTCCATTGTTGTTGTCTTTGGAACGAGTGTCGACAAAGATGCAGAAGCGATGTTGAGAATGATCACCGCAGTGACCGACCAAATCGTGCTAACCAGATTCTGGGGCAATCCTAGATTTCAGCCGACCAATGTGTTGAAGCAACGAATTTCGCCAGAACTGCGGTCGCAATGCGTGGCAATCGAAGATCCGGTTCAGGCCTGCCAGACGGCACTAGATAGAGTGACTCCCGGTGGGACGTTAGTCGTTTGCGGCTCATTTTTCTTGGCTGCGGAAACTCGCCGATGGTTTCAAGCTATCGAGATTGGTTGAAACAAATTCAATCTCAATGACGCAACCGAAGGATTGATATTGCTGAGCTTACATCTGAGAAAACGTCGAGATTGTCAATTCAATATCGCCGACCGGTAAGCCGGTTCTTGTGGCAATTTCGGATGCGGTGTGGCCCTCACGGATCAATCCGGCGACCAATTCGTGCTTCCCCCCGGTGATCTGTGAACGAACATTCCAGGATCGTTCAAGTGCTTCCAGTCGAGCAATTCGCTGGTCGGCTTGTCGAACCAATGATTGTACGATGGCGATCCGCGTATCGAGGTCAGCTTTTAGTTCCCGTTGAAGATCGAACAACGCCGCTTGCCAACGCTGCGTTTCGGGTGGAGCATCACAAAGAGGAACCGCGGTCTCTTTGTGGTTGCGAATCTTGCTCAGTTCTCGATTAGCGACGCGGGCGTCTCGATTCACACGTTTGCGCATCGCGACCTGGCGCCGCGCCAAGACCCAGCAGAGCATGATGAATCCAGCCAACAGCAGTAGTTGGGACTTTGCGATCGCAGCAAGAAATAACATGTCGCTCGTAAAGAGGGGTTGGCGTTCGTGTCACGTTTCTCCGGACTCAGCCGCGGTTACGCGTATCTCCTTCATCGACGACGCGGACCATTGATCCCTAACAAACTTGCCTAGGGTCGCATTCGGTCAACACTGACAGTAATCTCGAATAGTCAGATTGTTCCGTTTGCACTGCCTTGAACTACCCATCCCCATGCCGATCTCATCATCTAGCGTTTCGATCTGGCACGCTGTCAACTCTTCCGGTGAACCGGGTGAAGTTGAAACGCGATGCGAATCCTGGTTAGACCAGCCTGATCGCGACCGGGCCGATCTGTTCCGACGGGCAACCACACGCAACCAGCACGTGATTGGTCGGGGCATGAGTCGGCGTTTGCTGTCCATTCCCGACTTGGATCCCGATTCGATTCGGTTCGGCGTTGAACCGCACGGGAAACCTGTCGTAACCGGTCCACCGGCGGCCAAGCGCCCATTCAATGTCACCCACACCGACGGCTTGGTGATGTGTTGCCTCGGCGATTCGAATCACCAAACAGTCGGAATTGATGTCGAACGTTTGAGCAGAAGTACCGATACCTCGATTGCCGATCGATATTTTTCGAAACCCGAGATCGAGTTTCTCAATCGCTGTCAGAACGAAGAATCGCGGCGGCGCACATTTTTGAAAATCTGGACGCTAAAGGAATCGTTCATCAAAGCGATTGGTACTGGGCTGTCGATGCCCTTGGCCGATTTCGCATTTGATCAAATTGATTCGGATCGCCCAACGATCCGAATGTTGAACACCAATTTGGAAAGCGATTCGCATTGGCGATTCTATTCGATTCAACCGCGTCCGGGATTCATCGCCGCCTTGGCGGTCGCCACACAAACTTCGGATCTCGATGTCGACTACGAGTTGATCAAATTCGAAGAATTCATCGGCTTGTAGACAAGCACATCGGGCGTGACGTCAAACTCTTGCTGCTGGGTGATGGAGATCGATCAAAAAAACAAGCAGGTGACGGTGCCCCAAACATGTGAATGCCGCCACCTGCTTATCCACGCATCTCTATTGATTCAGCCGAACGCCATGCAACTGCATGACGCAAACGTCTGCTAGATTCGCTTAATTCGCTAGAAAATTTGGCTTTTCTGGTGTGCCAATCACAGCCGTACAAAAGCTGGTTAGACCGCCAAAAGCACCATGCCAGATTTACGTTCCCAACAATCCTGCACCACGTAACTCTACTTTTGTAACACCGCGACAGGAAAGCACCAACAGCGAAAATCAGTCTGACTAATTTGCGGTCAGCCAACGGACTTGAAACGGTCGGATTGAAATTCCTTCGCTCGGCCAGACTCGCTCTTGAGCGAGTTCGTCGTAGCCTAGGCTCGGCGGCAAAAATTTGGCATCAACATGCCGAGATTCATCGGAAAGGTTGGCTATCACGGCAAGTTGCTCGCCCGACTCGGCAGATCGAATGAAATCCCAGCAATCCGTTTCCAGGTAAATCGATCACCTGTTGCTTGGCGTTGGGGTGAAATGCGTGCTGTTCAACACGAATTCGCAAGAGCGTTTGATAACCGTCAAACACTCGGCGTTGCAATCCATGGGGATCGGCCAACTTGGCCTCCAGTTCCGACCTTTGGTACTTGTGCCGGTTGATTCTGCGGTTTTGTCCTGACTCTTCAACACCTTGCTGGTCGTTGGGGGATCCGACCAGACTGTGGAAATAGATTGCCGGCATTCCTTGCATTGACAGCATGATGGCTTGGGTCGCCAGAAAACGGCGGGAGTGCTCAGCAGCCGATACCGATGTAGAGTCGGCAACAGCTTCTAGGTAAGTGATGTTTAATTCATAGGGACTTTCGTGAACCATCGGCGTTACGCCGCATGCTGACACGCCCGCCATGGCGGCGGACAATTTCCACCAACTTTTCAACTCGGTTAGCAGGAACGATTCCTTCCAGTGGTCGGACGCCAATGCCATCGTGGGAGGCTGTGAAGTTGAAAAAAGTTGTCTGGTCGGTTGGCGGTTCAAGCGTCTTCAACCAGTCGCGAAGAATCGTTGTATCCCCGCTATGGATCGCGTCCAGTAACAGTGGCGGCAAACTGAACTGATAAACCATGTGGGCTTCGTTCGTTCCATCGCCAAAGTAGCTGATGTTCTCTTGGTGCGGCACATTCGTTTCGGTTAACACCAGAGTCCCGGGTGCCGCCTAATCCAAAACCGACCGCATCAATTGCACAGCGGCATGAGTCTGCGGAAAGTGAAGGCAAGTTGTTCCCGACCTGTTTCCACAAGAACGCGATCGCATCAAGTCGAATGATTCTGGCACCTCGCCGCGCATACTCGACCAACGTTTCGATCATCGCCAACATCACGTGGGGATTGCGCGTAGTTCAAGTCAACCTGGTCTTCGCTAAACGTAGTCCAGATGTTCTTCTGGCCATCTGCAGAATCGAATTGGGTCAGCAGCGGCAGGCTTCGCGGACGCACGACCGCCGACAGATCCGCTGTCGGGTCCTGATCGATATAAAAGTCTGCAGTACTGCGGATCGCCTTTCAGGTATTCTTGAAACCATTCATGCTGTTGCGACGCATGATTGAGTACCAGGTCGTACATCAGGTCGAACGACTGTGCCCATTTGGTCGATGTCTTCCCAAGTACCCGGAGTCGGGATCGACGGCCAGATAGTCCGTGACCGAAAAACCATCATCACTGGTGAAAGGACAGAACGGCAGCAGGTGGACACAGCGGATCAGTTGGTCCAGGCCATGGTCGATCAGAAATTCGGTCTGCGCCTGAAGCGGAGAAAGACCTTCCATTCGCACCTGGTCGGCGTAGGTGATCAGGACAACATCACGCTGCGACCACAGTGATGTAGATCGGTCTGACGTTGCGGGGGTCAGCTCGATTGATGATACGTTCAAGACCCTTGGTCAGAGTTTCAGGCGTTACCGACCGTAGATGCTCTGGATCAGTTCGGCGGTGGTCGAGTCGATGGACATTTAGCAATCGACTTACAGATTTTCTTGGCCGGTAAAGTTCGTGATCAAGGCACGCAATTTGCGCCGCAGCACGCTGTAGCTGAAGAAAGCTTTTCCGATTTCGTAATTGAAATCAACCATCTCTTCCCGATACTCGTCGTCATCGATGATTCGTTGCACTTTGGCGACGACATCCTTGGTCAAGTATCCGTCCATCGCAATCACCTTGGCCCCCTTCGGTTCGATGTCGGCGACGAAGATCGAATACCGATTGACCAGCACGGGTTTGCGGAAATAGAACGCTTCCAGCAAAGCGTTTCCGAATCCTTCGTAGATGCTCGGATAGGTAATGAAATCGGCTTGCGAATAGGCGTCGGCCAAGGTGTAGATTTTGTCACCTTTTTCAGTCAATTCTCGTTTATCGCCTACCTGATGGTCGCACAGTCGCATGTCAACCCCATGGGATTCCGCCATCTCCTGCAATGAATGCAAGTATTCGTTGCCCTCATCACCGCTGGCGTGCGAGATGACCAGCTTGCAGTCGATCGTTTTTCAGCGCCGACACCAGTGAAATGGCATGTTCAATTCCTTTCCGGGGCACAACACGGGTCGGCTGCAGAAACAGAATGTCGTCTTCTGCTCAATCCAATGTCGGCGCGAAAACCACGGGCATAGTCATCAATTTCTTCGGGTTCGGTTTCGAAATCCAAAACATTGGGAATCAAGAGTCGACGAAACGCCGCGGCGATGAGCAAGTCTTCTTGAGCAAACGAATTGATCGTGACGTTCTGGATCTGTGGCAATGCCGGCGGAAACGACATCCACAGCAAATCGGTCACGGCGCGAAACGCTGAACCGATCCCGCTCCCAATAAAAGTCGTGATGATGGGCGATCGTTGGAAAACCTGTTTCCGCAATGAAGTGTGTCAGCGCCACGCCAAGCGGAATATTCATCGGGATGCACAAGGCGTTTTGTACGATCAGCAGATCAAGATCGAATCGCCGGGTGAACTCGTAAAGCGTCCCTTTCAGATAGTCGGCCAGCGCATAGATGCGACGGGTCACGTCGGCCGTCCGGGTGCGGGTTCCAAAAGCGCGGCGATTGATCCATTGGATATCGGGATGTCCAAAGTAGGCATGGGGTACGACCATCGACGTATCGGCATCACGGTCGCTCAGCCCCGAATACCAATGACTGACGTGACGATGATCCCAAAGCACCTTAGCCCATTTCGCACTTTCCAGTGAAACCCCGTCCGTACCCGCGAATCGTGTTCCGACAAATCCGATTTGAACGCCCATGAACTTGGTTGAACCCAATCTGATCTAGAGAAAGCGGAACTCATGCGCAATTTCGCGGCGATCGAGTTATCGAAAGTATTCACGCCTCTACAACGAACGATCCCGACAACTTTTACTGTAATCTCAGGCACTCTAGCAACTGCATCAATTCTGTCAAAACCAGATCGGGCCGCAGCGACCGACATCGGGGATCGTCCTGCGCGCGCGGCAACTCCGTTTGTCTCCGGCAAACCATGCCGTTCTCAGCCCCGCTTGTGACGCAGCCCAGACGTCGTTCAGCATGTCATTGCCGACGTAAATCGCCTCTGCGGGCTTGATTCCGCGCTTGGCCAAGCCAGTTCGCAGCACATCAAACAAACGCGGCCCAGGTTTGGCGTGCCGATATCGATTGGAAAAAACACACAAGTCCAGATCGAATCCAGCCGCGGCAAGACCCCGCTGTACCGTCAGGTCTTTGACCAGCGGGATCGTAAATACCTGGGCATTGCTGACAATTCCCAGCGATAGCCCTGATCCCTTCAGTCTGCTTAACAATTCCCGGGCCCCCGGCATTGGCCACGTCGGATTTGCCCTCGATTCGTACTCGGCTGCCAATTCAACCACCTGGTTCGTTGCCAATTCGATCTGATGTTCACGCAGGATTTGTCGCCAGGCTTCGACGACATCGACCTCCGGATAGTGGCACGTGTCACTGCGTCGATCTTCGTTCAACTGCTGAATCTTTCGAACCAAATCAGCAGCGTTGGGCATAGATTCCGATCTAAAACCGACGGCGGCGATCGAGTCAACGATCCGACTATCTTGTCCAGCTGGATCAGCAGATCCGACATCGCCGCTACCGCTAATCACCAAGGTTCCGTAAATGTCGAAAATCACGGCGCGAATATTGGCAAGCCGGTTGATCTTGGGAAGGACTTGGGTGGGGTTCGGATCCATCGGTTCACGATTGTCGATTACCGCGTCGGTCCACCGATCGGTTTGCGTCATCAAATCAGTTCCGTGCGACAGGGGTAAAATGGTCTTGCATCGTTGATCGTATCAACTCCGCTGCCAGCGCCCGCGGGAGATTTGATTTGATCATCGATCGGCTCGGCATCGATTGATCGATAGATCGTGGTCAGCATTTTTGCCGCCTCTTGGCTGGAGTAGCGTTCAAGGATGATCGATTCATTGTGATCGATCGTCTGACGGTCTGGTCCACGACGCAAGTCATTCACCAGCGATAAGGACAAGGATTTGAGTTCGGCCTCGTACCCGGGGTCACTCGCCGAGCGCCGCAGAACTTCGATTTGGCGGTGGGGGGTTAGCTGTGCGAAATCCATTTTCGTCGAATCTAAGTCGATGGTCGGCGATTCAGGACGAAACTGATTGGGGATCTCGGTCCACGCTGACTGCTGCGCCGCTGCATACTCTGACCGACATTTGGTCAACCAAGACACGTCGCCAGGAATCGGAATTTCATCGTACAACTTTTCAATTCGGATCCCCGATGCTTCAAAATCGTCTGTCACGGATCGCAGCCGTCGCGCGATCACTTCGCGATGGGACAGCCATGGCTCCAGAAAAGTCATGCCAAATCCTTCGGCGACGCTGGTGGATAGAATCGCATCGGCGGCCGCCATATTGTCGGCAAATTGAACTCCTTCCCGAGCAGCATCGAAAACAGCTCGCGGAGCTACCTCTATAGCCAATTCTTGCCACCGTTGGTACGAACGTTCTTCGATCGTAGTCGCGGGTCGTAGCGTTAGACCGGCATAGCAATTCGAATTCGTCCAGCGCGATAACAATAGAAACTCGCCAATGTTCTTGCGTCGAATTCCGCGCACGGGATAAAGAAACCAGCGAGCCTCAACCGGAAGATCCATGACATCGCGAATTTTTGCCAATGATTCCTCTCGCGATGGTTGTCGTTCCGACGCCGCAACGCTATTGGGAAGCCAGTGTGCGTGATCGTTTGGAACACCGATTCGCAGTACCGCAGACTGATCCGCTCGCGTCAGTGTGGCGTAGTGAATATGCGACGCGACGGGATACAAATAGCTGTCGATGTCAGCTTTGCATTTTGCCCCGCAAGTCGAAATTAGCTGACGATAATTCTGTGGTCGATTGTCCTCTGCGAAATCATGGATTTGTAACAACAATCGCCATCCCGCTTCGGCTAGCGATCGAATCACGGCCGGGGCGGCACTGTTCTTGCCTAGACCGTGGTTGTGCCAATGTAGGATCGTTGACTCACGGTTCAATCCTTGATTCAACAGTGCCTGAGTAAGACTTGCTGTGATCCGTTCGGCGCGATTGGCCAATGTGCCGGGCACCGTATCGGGTACTGCGCCCAGTGCGTCGTAATCGAAATCAGCCACTTGCAGCATGGTCACGGCGGAAAGCGTTTCCCGCGATAGTCCACGTGTCCGTCCACCTGAGACCAGCAGGATTCGCTGGACTTCGGCTGCGTTCTTCAGGGCATCAACATGATTCTCAACAACCTGACAAACGCCACCTCGCTCGAAATGGCAGTGCAGAATGACGATGTTCACGACGAATTTTCTTAAAGAGCGAGCGAATGCAACCGGAACGATTGTAGTCCTATCCATTCGTATCGGTTAGGCATCGCCCCGTTGCCTTCATTTTCGTGACGATGACCCAACAAGTCACCACGAATAGCTCACAGAGTGGCGCCGTCCAGCTAGCCAAACGTATCCGCTAAGAATTTTCCGATCCGACTGACGATCGACGCACTCTCGACGTAGATTCTTGCTCGACCGGTGCTGCGAATTGGAAGCGGATCGGCGTCTCCATCAAGTCGGACGCGAACAAGGTATTGCGGTTGTGCTGCGGATTCGATCCGTGCCAGGTTTGCAAATTCGTCGTTTACCAGTTCGTCAGCAATGTCCTGGACTGGCGATGATGCAACGACGATCACCCGACCGCTGATCTGGCCGCGCGGGTGATCGGCTAGTCGAAACATGACCGGTTGACCGGGCCGAATCAAATCGATTTCTTGTTGTTGTACTAGCACTGTCGCCTCTCGGGCGGTGGTGTTTCCGACCAAACAAAGCGTCGTTCCTGTTTCCAGCCACGCCCCCCGATTCTCGAGCTCCAGCGGACAGCCCGTCCAAAAAGTGGCTTGGTAAGTCTCAACGGAAACAGACTTCCTGGGACGCGCACAAAAGATCTCGCCATGACAAGGCGATTTCAACTCCAAAGCATCAGCGTTCCGTTCCAACAAATTCAACTGCTTGGTGGCTGCCGCATACGCGCCTCAATGGATTCAATTCGGCCTGATGAGACTCGGCCCGTTGTACGACTTTGGCGCAAAGTGGACAGTATCGTTCGCAGTCGCTCACATTCAGCGCGACCAGCGGCAAGCTCTCGTTCCATTTCAACATTCTGAATTCTCGCGACAACCGTTCCGACCTCGACTCGGCTTCCCGGTGCCAGCGACTCGACGAGTCGTCCCGGTCGGGTAACGAAGACAGGTTGCGATTCGGCCGGTTGAATCGATATCTGCGACTGAACGCTTTGCGGAAGCGGCACCAATCCAATCGTTAGCAAAACGAGTCCGAGGCACGTTGCGGTCGCTATTGGACGCCACCGCGATGGCAATGGATGATCGTTGGGCGGTGCATGAATCAATCGCGCCCATCGCCATAGAATCGATGCAAATGCAAACATCAGTCCAGCAGCGAAAATCCCATCGAGGTCGTATTGTTTGGCCAGGCCGTATAGCATCCAGGCGATCATCGAGTAGAGCGCAATTCGATACAAACCACTAGCGATACCGTAAACCCCGACCAAACGCGGACTGCGTGACGATGTTGTAATGCTGGTTCTGCCCCAAAACAGTCGTTGGACCCACGAGCGAACCTGCCAGGTAGCCTCGGTTGCCAGATTCGGAATGCCGACTAAATCTGAAAGCATGAAGTACCCATCATATCGCAGTAATGGATTTCCATTGAATAACAACGTTGTGATCGAACAGACCACCATCACGATCACACACATGTCCCGAACCTGTCCATCAGCAGCAAACAACCAGATGACCGCCGCCAAAGATGCGACCGCCAACTCGGCAAGGATTCCTGCTGCGGATACCAAAATTCTTTTCCAACGGTGCGACAACAACCACGTGTCCGAAACGTCACAGTACAAACAAGGTGTGCCAACCAGAAACATGACACCGATTTCCAGGACATCGCCACCAAACATTTTGCAAACGATTGCGTGGGAAAACTCATGAATGATTTTCGTGATCGATACAACGGCTAATAGGCCGACCAATCCCCGGCCCGTCATCAACTTTGCCGTAGCGCTCTGCAGGTGATCAGCCAACGTGGGAAGGTTTGTGATCGCAATCAGTAATCCGATGACCATCAGCAGTACAGCAATCGCTAAGGACGATGGTCGAAACAATGGTTTTAGGAATGGAACGATCTGATTCAAAATCCGATCGGGATTGATTCCCGGAATCCGGATCGCCAGTGGATTTCGCCACCAGTGGCGCGGTGATTTTCCACGCTTCGCGTGTTGAAATCCTGCTCCATCGACCAATACGATTCCACCTGCATGAGCGGCGGTAAAGAACTGCACGACGGAATCAGGCGCAATCGTTAGCGGCGCGATCTGACTTTGGCATTCGTCGGTGATTTGATCGATGCTTCGATTACCATCCGCCAAACAAAGCATCCGATATTCGTGCTCGTCGAAGTACGAAAAAGCTCGCGTCAACGGGTCTTTGACTACCCAGACGCGCTCGGAGCCCATCCAGATCGGCTTGCAAACCAGATCAGACCGCAGTTTCAGTTTGGCGTTGTCCCTGGTCACGAGTTCGACTCTCAATCGCAATCGCATGCCTGGCAAGACATCTCGGTTCGGATTGTCAAACTCCACACGGAAACTGATTTCATTGTTGACCGGATCAACTTCCGAACTGACGAAAACGATTTGCCCCGTTCGCTCGATCGTCACCCCGTCGGCGGTTTGGATTTCCAACTTCACGCTGGGATTGTCGCGAAGCAACGTCAGTTTGTCCGCTGGTACGAAACCTTCCGCACTCAGACGTTTCAGTCCGATCACGCGGATCACTGGGTCACCCGCTTGGACCCAGTCGCCTTCGCGATGCAAGATCTCGGCGACAACACCGTCGAAGGGAGCGCGAAATTTGTGCCGTTCAGCGGCCAGTTCAGCCAACTCGTATTGCTGTTGATGTAGTTGTACTTCCAATATCCGAATCTGCTTGTCAGCGACCGCCCGTTCTACTTCGATCGTCGATTTTTCGATTCGCAAGCGGTGCCCCGTGGCAGCTGATTGTTCAGCTCGCGCTTGTAGCTTGTCGTTCTGACGTTCGAATTCTGCTTGATCGGATTCCAATCGCGTTCGATCAAAGGCCAGTCGGTAGCCATCAATTTCGGATTGCGAAATACTATCAACAAACTTACTGCGGGCTCGGGTTGCTCGGTCTAGTTCATTTTTTGCGACCTCTTGCGATTTTTTGGACGCCAGGACACGAGTTTCATTGCCCGCCTTTCGTTGCGCGATTTCGAGTAGCAATTGATGTTCTTTGGCAGTCTGTTTTGCTTCAGCAAGGTCTTTCTGTGCCAGCTCAGCCGCCCGATCAGTCTCAGATTTTTCGACTGCAATTTTCAGTTGTGTTCGCGCGGCGGCACCTTCGATCAACACTTGTCGATCATCCAGGTTTCCGAGTGAATCTCCTGCAGACACGGAATCTCCCTCGCTGACCTTGATTTGCGCGATCATACCCGTCTCGCTTGCTGGGATCCGGTTGTCATCGATCAAGGTCACAATCATGCTGTCAACGATCAGTACCGCTCCCTCGCTCTGGTCGGCACAAACAATCGCTGACAGAGGCATTAAAGTTGCGGCCACGGCGATTAGTATTCGGTTTGTATAGAGCATCTTTATTAAAGCCATGAAGAGGTGCGCCACCACTCGATCAAGCCACGAAGCCACACGAATCCGACCGATCGATTTCCACAATTGACCTGGGCAAGTACTGTCGCTCCGTCACGAATCGGTATCTCCTGTTTTGACTGGAACGGCAACGTCGCCAATACAATCGACTTTCCCTGTGCATCAGCTCGTGCGCCATCCGCGATCGTTTCGATTTCACCTTGATGCACGACTGTCGGATCAGACCGCAACCGAAACTTCACTTTGCAACTCTCGTTTTGCTGGTGTTTCAACAAGTAGCCGATCTGTTCGTCGGGAATGTTTAGTTGGACTTGCCAGCCTTCAGTTTCGGCGATGACATTCAGTAGAAATTGACCAACAGCAACCGGCCGAGCCTGCAACGATGCGTGCAGGTCCCATCCGTCAACACGACCAGCAATCGGACTAGCGATCAGCAATTCGGATCGTTGCAATTCGATCAACTCCAACTGTTTCTTCAAGCCATCGATCTCCGTCTTCAATACTCGTTCATCAGCGGAGTGGTTTGCGTCGCTATCGTCACCCGATCGACGGCCCGTTCGCGATACCTGCAGCGAATCCAAGCGGCTTTGCGTGGTGATCAATGTTCCTTCGAGGGCCCGTTGTTGCAAATCGAGTTTTGGACTGTGCAATCGTACCAATGGCGTCCCTTGGCGGACAGAATCGCCATCCGCGACTAAGACTTCAACAACAATCCCTTCCGACGGAGCATAGATACGGCTGGAGCTAACAGCCGTGACTTTTCCGTCAACTGCGATGTTGAAAGGAACCTGGATCAGCAGGGCCGCGACGAGTATCAGCAACGCGGCGGCAGCTACATAGCGAAGGTTGGATTCTTTGATGGTCTTTTCGAATACTCTGGCGATCTGCCCCCAATCGGCATTGTCTCGGTTTGCGGCGTTGGAAATTGCAGAATGGATCGGTGTTCGGTAGGGGTTCAAGACGGTTCCCAACGGCTCTAGGTCGTCGGTATTTTGAAATCTTTCCAGGACGATCGCCGCGTCAGACTGAGGTACGATTTCGATATGAATCTCTTGGCAACCTGAATGGTCAAGATAGCTCTGAAGCGCCGGCATTTCATTCGCCTTCACGCCGACGTCAGAGGTGAAAGAGGCTTGAAGACTCGTGACTTCCTCGGCAGCAAGCTCCAGCAGACGGACCTGACTGGCCCGTCGGTCGATGGATGCCTGATTGGAAGTTGCAATCAAGCGAATGCCAGGTGATCCCAGTTGTACCAGGCTGACCCTATCAACATCGATGCGGGACGCGATTGCCGCTGCAATCGCGGCGAACGAATCAGGTACCGAGATGCCTTCATAAAGTCAACCGATCCACTGATCACGATCGCCTCGAATGCGGAGGGTCTGCTTCAGAGCGTAACTTGCGACGTCAGGTAGGCACACCGCGCCAGATCTAACAGCGCCTCGGAAAGCTCGGCCAACGGTTGGCGAATCGCCAGCGGGATCGGGTTGTCGAAACAGAGGCTCAGTTCCAGTTTCGAATCAGACGACCATGCTCGCGAAGTTGTCAGTCGGGACTCGTCGATCGTTGTCTCGTCATGATTTGCCGAGATCGCGACGCCAGACAGCGCCAATGTTTTGACGTGGCCGTCCTGCAACCCGACGAGCGAAACCGATTGGGCGCCTGTCGTTGTTCGCAGCCGGGAAACCAGTTCATGGAACAACGGTTCGGATTCCTGGCCAGCGCGCAGGGCTTGCTCGAAATGCTCGATCAGTACTTCGGCATTCTTCCAAGTTTCGGCGGCCAACTGTTGTGCATCCGTCATCAACTCCATTCTAAGTAAGCAGAGCGAGTTTCCCTGCTTTTTCAGCGCTGTTTCACAGGTTTGTTGGTCGCCGAACAAATTATCCGGGGGTTTGACTGGATCAAAGCGTTCCGATTGTACGAAAAACTCCAGTAGTGCCAGTTGCCCGGCCTGTAGGGCCCAATGCGCGCTGAAACGACCTCGAGTAAACCGCTGCTGTGAATGATTCTCCGAGCCAACCACCTCTCGCACATCGCAATCTGCTGCGATTGATCACAGCTGCGCTGGTCGGTCTGATCGCGGTTGGCTGCCGGACCTACCACAATCTTTCCGAAACCGTTTGTAATGATACTACCTGCATTGATGCAATCATGGCCGAGGTCGACTCTGGGGCTCCGCCGACGGAACTGCCAGAAATACCGCCCGCTCCGCTTACGCTGAAGCACCCCGAAGAGTTTGATACCGCGAGCTATCGCGATCTTACCTTGCAAGAAGCGATAGGGATCGCCCTTAGCAACGCTGAGGTGCTCCGTGACCTGAGTGCGACCGTGCTGCGAGAACCGACGCTAGTAGCGTCAAGCGAAACACTCGGCTTGGTCGAAACCGATCCTCAGGTGGGCATCGAAGCAGCTTTGTCGGCCTTTGACGCTCAGTTCTATGCGCTTGGAAAATGGCAAAACAACGATCGAAGATTCAACAACCGATTCTTTGGTGGCGGATCGACTGCTTTTCAGCAAGACACAAATGATTTCGTCTTTCAAATGTCCAAGCGAACGGCGACAGGAACCCAATTCGCAGTTCGCAGCGTTACCGACTATGACTCCAATAACGCAACGGGCAACTTGACGACATCCGCGTGGCAAACGCAATTGCAAGCCGAAATGCGACAACCACTGTTGCAAGGCGGCGGTTTGACATTCAACCGCATCGCTGGACCGGGTTCGCAACCCGGCGTCTATAATGGCGTGTTGCTCGCCAAGGTTGACAATGATCTTACGTCTTCCAAGTTTCAAGAGCAGACTCGAGACTACGTTAGCAACGTAATCAACGCCTATTGGGATCTGTATTTCGCATATCGTGACTTTGACGCCAAGCGGGTAGCGCTCGATCGAAGTCGCGTAACCTGGCAAAGCTACGAGGCACAAAAGGCCAGCAATCGCAAAGCGGGCGCGGCTGAAGCGATGGCGCGTGAGCAGTACTATCGGTTCAAGTCAGAATTGCAAGATGCGATCACCGGCAAGAACGTTCAGCGGACTCAATCGCGCAATGCGACGAGCGGCGGAACCTTCTCGGGAATGAACGGAATTCAGTCGGCTGAATGGCAATTGCGTCTATTGATCGGATTGCCGATCAGCGATGGAATGTTGTTGCGTCCTGTGGACGAACCTAATGAAGCGCGAATCGTGTTTGATTGGAATTCGATTTCGGCCGAAGCGATTCAATTGCGGACCGAACTACAGCAACAACGGTTGGTGGTAAAGCGACGAGAAATGGAGCTGCTGGCGGCCAAGAATTTCTTGATGCCCTCACTAGACTTGGTTTCGATCTACCGTCTCCGCGGGTTGGACCGGTATCTGGCAGGCAGTGACAGTGCGTTTTCGGAACTGGCAACGATGGACTTTCAGGAGTACGAAGCAAGCCTGGAACTGCGTATGCCAGTCGGTTTTCGACAGGCGCATGCCGCGGTTCGCCATGCCCGTCTGAAGATCGCCCGTGCTCACGCAATCTTGGACGAACAGGAACGTCAAATACTTCACGATTTGACCGCGGTCGTCGCCGACTGTGATCGCGCTTTCGCCCAGATGCAGACCAACATGAACCGCTACTTGGCGGCCAGCGATGCCCTGGAAGTTTTGGAAACGAATCGTGAAGCGGGACTTCCGGTAAACCTTGATCAACTGTTAGACGTGCAGCGAAGAATGAGCGATGCGCAGACCCGCTACTTCCAGTCGGTCGCCGAGTATACGATTGCAACCAAGAACGTACAGTTTGAAAAGGGCACGCTGTTGCACACCGTCAATCTGGCGATCGTCGATCCACTCAGCCCGTCGAATGAGGAAATGATCTTCGAGGAGGTGATCAGTGAACCATGGATGATCGATCCATCGATGATTGAAGCCAGCGAAGAATCACAACCACAGCTGTAGCCGCTTGACCAACAATCCTTTCCTCTGATGGTTAACTGACAATCAAAATCGCGAGTTTCGTTGATTGCAAAACAAGCCGCCGCTGGAGAATTCCCCCGCGGTGAACTTTGCCGCCTGACAACAGGCGTTCGACCCCTCTAGGCAAGGTCCCTCGTCTACGCAACGCCCCTCCTTAGTGCAACGCAACGCACATGGCACCGGCGGCCCGCTGCCGCACGAATCAGCGCGTTGATCCTGATCATCGGCTCTTGGTCCCCGAAATGAGCAATGAGCCGTTACATCGAGCCACGGCAACTGCGATAGGCCACGGTGATAGACGCAAAGGTACGGATCGTTTCAATCGTTGCCGTTTGCCCATCTGGCATGCAGCGGCCATCACGCTGCCTGATCCCCTGGCAATCAGATCGACGGCGCAACGACGATTTCGACGTTCTGCAAGCCGTGAATTCAACGCTAGGGCGTTCGGACTTCCGCAGTTCACGGATTGCGGATTCAGGAATCTCTGCGACACCGATCTCGCCCCTCGCTCATATTGATGGAACACAGTTTGCTTGAACATTTTAGGGAGTCTGGCCTAAGCGTCGAGCTGATACCGATTGGTATCGGTCCAATCGAATCGATAGCAAAACTGATGATGATTACATGCCGGACACGCGGACCAGGTTCATGGCCTACCTTCACTCCTTCTGACTGATAACCAAGCTACTACTATGACTCCCCGCCAAATCGAACTTGTTCAATCGTCGTGGCTAAAGGTCACGCCCAACTCGGATCACCTGGCCGAGCTGTTCTATGGCCGGCTATTCCAATTCAATCCCTCGCTCAGGCCGCTTTTTGATGTGGATCTGAAAAATCAGGGGAAACGGTTGATGGTGACACTCAATCTGGCCGTCATCTCGTTGACCAATCTAAGAACGATGATGCCGGCGGTCCAACATCTCGGACGCCGGCATGCGAAGTACCAGGTGTCCGAGGGGAGCTATGCGGCTGTGGGCCAGGCGCTGTTTTGGACACTCGAAAAATGTCTGGGTGACGACTTCACCGACGATGTCGAGGAAGCCTGGAAGATCGCCTACGCAACCATTAGCCGAGCTATGGTCGATGCGTGTCGGGAGTCGGAGTCGGCTAAACAATGTGCCTAAGAACCCGGCAGTCGCATCCATCGTAGGCAACAATTCGTTGCCTGGCTGACGCTCTGGGACGGCGTGAGAATAAATGGGTTTCAAGACGAGGCTGTTCCATCCCGACTGGTGGTTGTTTTTCGGCGAGATTTTGTCTCTCAGAGATGCGGTTCGGTCGGCAAAAATTTTGAGTCTGGCATGGCGATTGCATTGAAGAAAAATCGTCACCATCGATTTCATCGGAATCGATGGTCGCGACACCTCGCAGCAGTGGGACGTGACAAATACATTTTTCGTACTGATTCAAAATCCTATTGGTTCGTTCTTTTTGTAAGCCGACTTTACATCCAGGGCTCTACTCAAATTGGGGTCTCGCGGTGGCGCACTGTATGACGCAACAGGTCTGGGTGGATACATCAACAGCCTCTCCGTTGGGGATGAACAGGTAAAAATTTTAAGAATAGTGAAATTTCAGCCGGTGTCGTTAGGCCTCGCGTGCTGCGGCACGCGAGGTTCTGACGATGCGGCTTTCAGTCGCGAAGCATCAAGCAGCTGGCCCGCACGGATCGCGGACTTGCATCGGCGGCTGACGTCCTCAGCCGCCGATGCTTTACCAAGCGACCCTGTAGGTTCCGGTTTCAGCTTGCCGGCTGTCAACCAGCCGATGGGTTACCCAATCCAATCTGGCGAGATCATGTAGAGATCACGAATCGAGTGCCAGTGTCGAATCGGTTCCCGCTCTGTCGAAAAGACATTGTTTTGGCAGGGTGACGGCACTCGCAGCCCCGGCGAAAGCTAGATTTGGGTTGAGTCGGTGTGGTGCCGGCTCATTTGCTATCCAAATCTGCCGCGTGTAACGATCATGCGGGTTGTCATTCAGTCTGGGCCGTGAGCATTCCCATTCCAACCAGTGATCTGATCTCGGCACAGCAGCGTGCGTGGCTGGGTGGATTCATTTACGGACTGACAGGTGTCCGCCCCGATTTGTCACCGACAGTCGTGCTGGAAACATCAACTTCGATTCCTGCACCGGGCACCGCGATAGAAGAACACTATCCATGGCATGACCATGCGCTGCCGATTGTCGAACGGATGGAACTTGCCAGTGGAAAACCGATCGAGCAACAACTGATGGCGGCGATGGCCCAGTTGGATTGTGGCTCGTGCGGCTACGATTGTCGAAATTACAGCCAAGCCATTGCTGCTGGCGAAGAACCAAACCTGACGTTGTGTCGCCCTGGTGGCAAGGAGACACGGCGGATGATCAAGAGCTTGCTAAAAACATCAGGCGCAGATCCCAATCGATTTCAGTCAGAACCGGCGGAGCAACCACGCGGTTGGTCCCGGAAGCATCCGTTCAAAGCCAAATTGATTGAATCGCGCCGGTTGAACCAACCGGGATCAGCCAAGGAGACAAGGCACGTCGCGATCGACTTGAGCGGTTCCGGGCTGAAGTACTCCGTAGGCGACGCACTGGGAATTTGCCCAACAAACTGCCCGGAACTTGCCACAAGGATTGTTCGACACATTTCGGCGGATCCTAAGCAGATTGTCACTTCACCAGTCGGCGCAAGGATGCCTTTCGCTCAAGCACTACTACAGGATTGCTGCTTGAAAGATCCAAGTGACGAATTAATCGACCTTTTGATCAGCCGTGTTAACGGCCAATCAAGCAAACAAGCACTTCGGGCATTGATTGACGGCGGCGTTCCGGATGGCTGTGACGTTTTGGATGTGCTGTTGTTGGCGGGTAATGACTTGATCACGGGTTCCGAACTGGTCGGGTGCTTGGAACCGCTAAACCCGCGACTCTATTCAATCGCCAGCAGTATGAAGCACGTTGGGGACCAGGTTCATCTGACGGTCGGCAAGGTGACCTACGATCGAGAGGGTCGCCATCGAAAAGGTGTAGCCAGCACGATGCTGGCTGATCGAATTGGCCCGAATCAACGCGTTCGAGTATTCGTTCAGCGGAATCGCAATGGATTCACAGTACCGCCCAACAAGGCTGCGCCGGTGATCATGGTCGGACCGGGAACTGGAATTGCACCATTCCGCGGTTTTTTGCAGGAGCGTGCTACAACAGCAGCCCCTGGCAAAAATTGGTTGTTCTTTGGCGAACAGCACGTGTCAACCGACTTCCTATATCAAGAAGAATTGGAGCACTACGTTCGCGAGGGCGTGTTGAACCGCTTGGATATCGCCTGTAGTCGTGATGGCGATTCGAAAGTTTACGTTCAAGATCGCATGCGGGATAACGCTTCGGAGCTATGGCAATGGCTATGCGACGGCGCCTATTTCTTCGTTTGTGGGGACGCCACTCGGATGGCCAAGGACGTCCATCAAACCTTGATCGAAGTGGTAGCTGAACAAGGACGGATGTCTCATCAAGACGCTACAACCTACATTGATCGGTTGTCAGCCAGCGGGCGTTACGTTCGGGACGTCTATTGACCGATTCGGCTGCCTAAAGCGGTTTGACTATTCGGTTTAGACATGTGCCGTTGGCCAAAGAGCAAGATCCTGAACAACACCCAGCTGACAACAGTGTGAAGCTGGGACAAACCTGTCAGAGGAAATACTGGCTACTTCAGGTGACCAACAGCCTATTGTTCTTCGTCACCTTCTTTGCCGAACATCATCATCATGATTGGCTGCTGCGGCTTGTTGCCATTAAACGTGTAGCCAGCCTCCAGCGCTCGATCAATTCTTTCCTTGGTTTCGTTCAGATGGGCCATGCTGTAGGCATCCATCTTGTCGCCACACTTTTTCAGCGAATCATCAATTCGGCTGGAGAGCGTTCGCAACTCCATTCGCGCCTAGATTGCTAATCGGTTTGTAGGCGGCGGTCGAATCCGAATCTTCTAGAATCAAGTCCAGCAATCGTTGCATGTGCTCGCGCTGCAAGTTTCGCCGTAGCGACGAAATCATCGGCTTGCGATCATTGCGTCCTTCCGGGCAATCGTTGTTCAATTCCGACCAAACAGCGGCGTTGACCGCACCCAGTAGCTCAGGCAGCGTGACCGTATCGACGTCCTCCGGCAGCCGCAGCTCGTTGTCATAGACGCGGCGCAGAGTCGTTGGATTCATCAAACGCGTCAGCGCGGAGGCTTGAACACCCAAAATCCGATCGTGAATCGGCCAGGTCGCTTCATCGCTCATCGAAAAGAAACTGCGGGTGTCAAGCCATTTATCGACACTCATTCGTTCCAACAGTTTGGGCGTCAATCCGTAGGCTTCGTCTCTGAACGAGTTGTCAATCACAAACTTCAGTGCGGCTCGCTGTTGTTCGGCCGGCACGACTTCGACAGGTGGTCGATCACCAGGGTCGCCTTTCTTATCGCGATTGACGAATGCTCCGCCGACCCAATTTGCCATCATGCTGGTCGCTCGCGTCTGTAGAGACAATGTCAACTCGTATCCGCGTCGTGCACGGGCCCAACTGTCGCCATCTTTGACGAACTTGTCCAAGATTCGATCACGGTAAAGGTTGATCAACTTGATTTGCTCCTTTGCGTAGTCCAACGGCTCCTTGGAAAAGTCATAGCGACGGGCCAGCGGATCTGGACCCGACACATCCTCGTCCGTTGCGTACTGCAATTCTGGCTCGCTGCATCGCTTCAAAATCTCAGGCAATTTTTTGTCTTCGAACGTGTAGCCATACTCGATTGCCCAGAAGTCGTAAGGGCCGATGTCGATCATGGCAAAGTCGCCTTGGACTTCCCCCGATTCGAGTCGGTAGTTAATTGGCGTGTAGTCCATGACGGAAGAAGTGATCGTCTTTTTGCCCTTGAATTCGTTGCTGTTGATATCTCCTAACGAATGCACTGCCGAAGCCTTGAAGTTGTGTCGCAGACCTAAAGTGTGGCCAACTTCGTGGGCGACCAAATCGGCGAGCAAGGGTCCGACAAACCACTCCGGCATTCCATCCAATAGATCGGTCTTTTCTTTGTCGGCGGTCTTGTCTTCGTCGTCCTTTTTGGACTCGTCATCTTTGCCTTCTTCGTCTGTCGTCCTCTTCGTCCTCATCTTCTTCATCCTCGTCGGCGTCCTCGTCATCTTCTTTGTCTTTGTCCTTCTTCTCTGTTTCTTCTTCATCCTCTTTGTCGTCGTCATCATCATCGTCGTCGGCCATCAGCGTCAGCGCCCAATCCATTCGCGTCAGGGCCAGATCGAGACTGCGGCCACTGGCCGCCATGCAAAGACCATTCTTTTGACTGATGTTGCCGTACAAACCGTCGAATTCATCGTCACCCATTAGCGCCGGATCGGCGCCGGCCATTTTGTAACCCGCCATCGGTTCCTGCGATTGACGAGCAATTTTCCGCAGGACGACGTTGGCCTTTTCGGGCCGCGCCATGCGAACGCGCGGATCCCAGCGTGGGTGTTTGCTCAACCAGGCCAGTTCCTCCGCCGAAACTCCTTCCATTGCCAACTTGGGCATCAAGTCTTCGTAGTTGAAATTGAAATGGCGAATCCAACCGTCAGTCAGGATGATATCGGCATCCAAGATTTCACCGGTGTTCGGATGCACGCGGCTCGGACCAATCGCGGTGCCGATGTCATTGTTCAACCAACGAATGAAGTTGTACCGAACATCTTCAGGATCCTTTTCCATGTGGACTTTACTTTGGGCGTCTTGATATTCGATCACGATCGCATCAACGATGCCAACTTTCTCAAACGCCTTGTTCCAATAGTCAACACCTGCTTTGATCCAGCGGCGGTAGCGGACTGGAGCGGTATGTTCGACGTAGAATCGAATCGGTTCCTTTGGCGGGCTGAGCTTTAGTTTGGCGTCGCGTTTCTGCAGATGCCAGCGATTGATGTATCGAACACGAGTTTCGTCGTCTTTGTACTTGCTCAAGATCTGAAAACGCGGTGGTAAAGTATCCAACTCGTTCGTCGGCTTCACGCGGTTTGAATCCGTTGCTTGTCGCCTGGCACTTCGCTAAACGAATAGTGAATCGTTTGTAGACGGTTGCGGCTGCCGACAATTTCAAACGCAATTTCGACGTTTTTCGGAAAGACTTTGGCTGATTGCAGAGACGAGATGCGAGTGTTGCTGATGCGTACCGGATGGTCCAAAGAACTTGGTCGCGTTATCGATCAACAGCGAATCCATGTCGATCACGGGTCCACCACCCGGACCCATCGCGACGATTGGGACGTCTAACAATACTTCGTCGGTGAATAGTCGTTTGACCGATGCCTTGCTTTCTGGGTCACCGGTTGCGCGGATCGCCAAGTTTGGTGCGATCAAAGCCAAGCGGTCGTCGTAGCGGCGCCACTGAACCACCATGTCGCCCGATTGCAGCCCTGCGTATCGATCGCCGCTGCTGACAGTCAGCGCAATGAAGTAGCTCTTGTCCGCATATTTGCGTGGTAGTTCCCCAAGCAGCTGGCCGTCTTTGTCCCGTTTCCAAAGGTTGAACAGGCCGACCTTATTCTGCTGGTCCGAGACTTCAACTTTCTCGTAGTCTTCGGACACCTTGGAAAAGCTGGAAGCTCGGCCTGCAGGCGATCGGTTGTCACCACGCAGACGGCTGCGGTAATGAGGACGAACAATGGAGAGTCGATTTGTATATTTCATTCCAAACACTTGGTTTTGAAGGAGCTGAATCCTTGGTGGGCACAGAAATGGCCTAGCTGGCACACCCATTCCCGATATTCTACCGGATCCGGTTCAGAATCATCTTACTTGAACCGTACAAATACCGATCCTGTCGAATCTGGCAGGGAGACCTGAAAACCGCTCCGGTGGTATCGAATTCGACGACATTGACGGTTTTTGCTGCCCGGTTGACAATCCTATCTGTCGATTCCAGGGCCCGCGAGGACCGAATCGATCAAACGACTGAAGGTCAAACCTGCAAACCCGGAAGACGAGAATCCTGACGAATGAATCCTTTGCAACTGCAAGACCCCCAAATCTGGGAAGCGATCGAAGCCGAGGCCGTCCGCCAGCAAGAGGGCCTGGAGATGATCGCCAGCGAAAATTACACCAGCGTGGCGATCATGCAGGCTGGCGGCAGCGTGCTGACCAACAAGTATGCCGAGGGCTATCCCGGTCGCCGCTATTACGGGGGCTGCGAGTATGTCGATGTCGTCGAGACCTTAGCGATCGATCGGGCCAAGGAACTGTTCGGCGCTCAGGCCGCCAATGTTCAGCCCCACAGCGGATCCCAGGCCAACACAGCCGTCTACCTGACTTGTCTGGAACCGGGCGATCCGGTTCTGGGATTGGATCTGGCCCAAGGTGGACACTTGACTCATGGCATGAAGCTGAACATCAGCGGCAAACTTTACGATTTCCACAGCTATGGCGTCGATCCACAGACTCACCGACTCGATTTCGACCAAATCGCAGCGCTGGCCAAGCAGCACAAACCAAAGCTGATTGTGGCGGGAGCGAGTGCGTATCCGCGCGAAATTCCCCACGATCGATTTGCTGAAATCGCCAATGATGTCGATGCCTTGTTGATGGTCGACATGGCGCACTACGCTGGTTTGGTTGCCGCCGGGATCCACAACAGTCCAATTCCTTACGCCGATTTTGTGACCACAACCACACACAAGACGCTACGGGGTCCCCGCAGCGGGCTCGTGATGTGCAAAGAAGAACACCTGAAAGGGGTCAACCGAAGTGTTTTCCCGGGGACCCAGGGTGGGCCATTGATGCACATGGTCGCCGCCAAAGCAGTTTGTTTCGCTGAAGCGATGACACCGGAGTACAAGATCTATGGACAAGCGGTCGTCGATAACGCCAGGACCCTTGCCGAAACCCTGCTTTCCGCTGGTCTCCGATTGGTCAGTGGCGGAACCGACAATCACTTGATGTTGGTCGACGTTACGGCCGTCGATTTGGGCGGCAAGAAAGCCGAAGCAATACTGGACGATTGCGGAATCACAGTCAACATGAACATGATCCCCTTCGACACCCGGAAGCCAATGGATCCATCGGGAATTCGCATCGGCACACCAGCACTGACGACTCGGGGAATGGGATCCGATGAAATGAAAAGAATCGGCAACTGGATCTATGAAGCGCTGGCACATTCTGACGATGCAAACTTGCACGAACGAATTCGCGAAGAAGTTCGTCAAATGTGTGAGAGTTTCCCCGTGCCGGCGCACCGCGTCGCAGCGCCTACCGTTTAGGTGACCACTGTAATCATTGTTGGATTGAAGCATGTTCCCGAACACGTGAGGGTTAGTCACAAAGATCTGTGACGGTTTCGTCAATTCATCGAGAACATGAGCCCGCAGCAAACAAGCACACTTCCGACTGCCAACCTGCCGGACTTTTCCCCAAGCGCGGTAGCGGCAAGCCAACCACGCAATTACCAACGATCGCAACCATCCATGAATCGAATCCTGATTGCCGACGACAATGACGCAAATCGAGAGCTATTGGAAGCCTATTTGGACGACATTGATTGTCAGATCGCAACGTCAGCCGATGGCCAGGAGACGCTGGACAAGGTCGCGTCATTCAAACCGGACTTGGTGCTGCTAGACGTGATGATGCCCAAGCTAAGCGGATTCGAAGTCTGCAAGCAGATCAAGGATGATCCAATGACCAAGCGGGTCATGGTCTTGATGGTCACCGCACTGAACGAATTGGGAGATATCGAACGCGCTGTCAATGCCGGTACCGACGACTTTCTAAGCAAGCCAGTCAACAAGATTGAATTGGTCAAACGAGTTGAGAACATGCTGAAGTTCAAGGGAACGGAAGACGAACTAGAACGACTTCGTCGCTATATCCAGGAAATGGAAGACGAGAAACGCGAACATAAAGTTCGCGATTCCTAGAGCAAGCAGATCGTTTAGCGAGTGATCGTTTCAGGTTGATTCTGATACGTGGCTTGTTCGATCACGGATCCCGCCTCTTGTCGGTTGTCAACATTGGTCTTGGGTTGCGCCTTTGCGATCTGGGCGCCTTGGCTCATGTCGGTCAGCGCGTGCTGCGTTGGAATATCGCCGGTCACGCGTTTGGGTAGCTTGAACATCGCACCCGTCGCTCCATCAATCACGGTACCCGGCACACCACCAAATACAATGTTGCCAATCAGCCAAGGATCAAAACCGGCTTTGACTTCGCGTTGCTGCACGAGATCGTTGCTACCAACGTAAGTAATGTTGTATTTAGCTGGCCAGAACGGATACGACTTCGCATCCAGTACAACTTGGTTGGGAGTCACACCTTCGTGGATCACCTGGTTCTTCCGGTCCGTGACTGAAAAGTAGGTTTGGCCGCCCGCATTATCAATCGTGACCGGATAGGTTCGATCGCTAAGGATGGTTGCACATCCGGAAATGCAGGGTGCGAAAATGACCAAGATCAGAATTCGCGGAACCAATGCCATCACTCGCTGGCCCACCATTTCATCCTTGAAAGCTGGTTCACTTGACCGGTCTAGCCCGGATTATTCACGGCGTGGGTCCGTCCTGGAATTGGGCTAAGTTCAATGTTGATTCGGCGCTGGATTTCGTTCCGATTTCGCGGTCCGCGCAGACCGCCCCCTTTCCCCCAACTGAGTGACGTCCCGGATTGGCGTGATTAGTCGCTTGGCAGCGGTGGACTGTAGTTGGCCAACGCTGCGCTCAAACGCTTGAGGGAGTCGGTCCAAGGCCAACTCGCCGGGATCAAGATGCGAACGCGGCGGGTCGTCACGACGATCCGTGAGGCAACTTTGATGACCTGCGTTCGCCAAGTACTCGCGTGACCTTCGCCCAGAGGATCGCGCCTGCGACGACGATTGTGATGACGACGTTTTTGTTTCTCACTGCGCGCTTCCAGTGGCATTGGATCCGAAGTCGATTCGATGATCGGATCCAACTCGGCCACACCCCGGATCACCACCAACAGATTCGCCGCCAGGCAATGCATCATCACACGAAACAGATTTGCCATGTAGCGATGATCGCTCAATCGGTCACACTGAAACTCACACTTCAGTTCCTTGTTGCGGTTCTCGCTCTCACCTCGATCAGCGTACTCGTCATACACTCCTCGCGGACAGACCTTGACGCCCGGTCGATTGCTAACCACCGCGCGACGGTTGGTCCCTTGTTGGTTGACTTCACATTTGACGACGACGCTGCGGGCAAGTGACCAGCTTTTCGCTTGATAGTCCAACAGCGTGAACTCGCGTTGCACCTCCCCGGTCTGCTCGTGGGCTGCGATCGTTTGTTGTAAAAGCTCGTCACTTTCGCGTTTAACACGCGGATTCATTTGGTAACCGATGCTGTAACAGACGCCATCAAGCTGTTCCAGCGTGTGGTACATCACAGGCACCGCGAACCCCGAGTCGGCACGTACATGGATCAGTACAGCGGGAAACCGTTGGCGAATTTTCTCGATCACTCGCTTCAAATCATCGGCGGCACCCAGACTCGCGTGGGCTGAACCGAACAGCAATCCGGGCAACACAATGAAATCGTTTTCAGCACACGTGATAGCGCGGACTTGATACTGATACTGGTTGTAGAAGCCGTGAAAGAAGGTCAACTGTTGATTGCCGTGGGTCGGGTCATCGAACGTGTCGATATCGAGTGTGATTTGCACCGGTTCGTTCTCGAAGGACTCGACAAATCGGTCGATGAACCAGTCTTCTAGTCGCAACAGATCGCCAGCGGTTACCGAATTCTCCAACCGTGAGATGGTTGGTTGACTGGCCAGATCAGGCTCGTCGGGACGTCGCTCGGCGATCAGTTTGAACACCGGATCACTGCGCAACGAGTCGTGATCATTTTGGTCCTCATAGCCGGCGATGATCCCGAAGACTCGTTGTCGAATGATGCTCAAAGCGGAGTGGTCAGGATCGGATCGGGGATCGTTCACCAAGTCTGTAAATGACTTCGTCCAATTCAGCTTGGCATCGAGTTGGGCGAAGGCCAGCAGTCCGGTATCGGAGGTCAGATTCTCATCGACCTGCTCGACTTCCAGCGGTCGATTGTTCCAAAACCCGAAGACAAACTGTTGTGCAGACTGTAAACTCATATCCGGCCTCCTTGAGTTGTTGAAAGTCTTGTGTAGATACAGAATGCAATCCATTCATCGTCCTATCAGAATCCGTTCCATCGGGGTAATGGGGAAAGTTTTCAGGGCCAGGCGGGTGGGCCGCTTTCCACAACGACGTTCGATCAGCAGACCATCCACACTTGGCAATCTAGGCAATGTTTTGCGGGATAATTTCGCCTCAGCCGTCCGCATGGTGAATTTAATTCACCGAAAGCTTTGCAATCTCTTCTCGCCGTCCCTACATTGGGAAACTGTCTCTGCTCGGTGAATCATGCGGGCCCTGTGGTTGTAGACCACTGAGATAACTGGGTTCGCCAACATGACTCGCCGACTTCTTTTGCAAGCTTAGGCTTATTAGGAGGATTTGGTATGACTCATTCATGCAGCTGGAGGAACCTCGCAATCTGTGGTCACGCAGCGGCCGGTAAGACGACTCTCGTCGATCGCTTGCTGGCCGAAAGCGGGGCAGTGTCAGGTTCACCTAACGTTTCAGATCAGTCGAGTGTCTGTGATTTTGATGAAGAAGAAAAAGCGCATGGTCACTCTATCGAATCATCGTTGGTCCATCTGAGTCACGGCGAGACAAATTTCAATCTGATCGACACACCAGGCTATTCCGATTTCATTGGCGGAATGATCGGAGCTATGTCAGCGGTTGATTGTGCGATCGTGTGTATCAACGCTCATGACGGAATCCAACTGAATGCCCGCCGCGCGATGTCGGAAGCCGAAAAGGCCGGCATCGGTCGCATGATCGCCATTACGAAATTGGACGATCCCAATGCAGACTACGGCGCACTGTTGGAACAGTGTCGCGAGATTTGGGGACCCTCGGTCGTTCCCGTTCAGGTGCCGCTCGGAAGAGGCGATGCACTGGCGGGAGTCGCATCGACCATTGAATTGCCTGCTGAAGCGCCAGGCGCGGTGATGAATCTGGCGCATGCCCACGAACAGTTGGTTGAAAAACTGGTCGAGACTGACGAGAGTTTGATGGAGCAGTACTTTGACGGCGTGATGCCAGACACCGAAACGTTGTTGCGTTTGCTGCGCGAAGGTGTCGCGACCGGCGTGGTTGTTCCCGTCATGTGCGTATCGGCTGCATCCGGCGTCGGATTAGCTGAGTTTTTGAATCTGCTGACCCAGATTGCACCCGCACCCGGCGACATTCAGCGGACGGTCACAGACGGTGAAGACGTGATCACCCTGGAACAATCGGCTGGCGATCCGGTCGTTGCGCAAGTTTTCAAGGTTCGCGTCGACCCGTTCGTACAGAAGCTCAGCTATCTTCGCATCTTCAATGGCACCTTAGCTAAAGATCAAACGATCCACGTCAGCGGTGTCCGCAAAGATGTCAAGTTAAACCCGATCCTAAGAGTTCAAGGCGAACAGACCGAGGCGATCGATTCTGCGTCTGCAGGCGAAATCGTTGCGATCGCCAAGATGGACGACCTGCACGTTGGCACCTCCTTGGGCCCATATAAATTGCCTGCGACCGAGTTCCCGGAGCCAATGGTTGGATTGTCAATTTCGCCGAGCAAACGGGGCGACGAGAACAAGTTGTCAACGGCGATGCACAAGTTGACCGAAGAAGATCCGACCTTGAAATTGTCACGAGATCCTCAGACCGCCGAAATGGTGATGACTGGAACTAGTGAGTTGCATCTGCAAATCTTGCGGGAACGACTTGCTCGCCGCGACAACATCGAAGTCAATACGCACGAGCCGCGAATACCGTATCGCGAAACAATCACGCAGTCGGCCGAAGGTTCCTATCGCCACAAGAAACAAAGTGGGGGTCGCGGACAGTTTGGCGAAGTTCACATCCGGATGATCCCGCTGCCGCGGGGAACCGATATTGAATCGTTTGCGGTCAAGGATCGGTTTCCGTCGATGAAAAGCCACCACTACCATCCCGAGTCAAACTTTCTATGGGTTGATTCAATTGTTGGCGGCGTGATTCCAGGTAACTTCATGCCTGCGATCGAAAAAGGATTCTTGGACCGGATCGCTCGTGGCGTGATCGCCGGCTACCAAATCCAAGATGTTGCCGTCGAAGTATTCTTCGGTAAACATCATCCCGTCGACAGCAGCGAAGCCGCTTTCAAGATGGCGGGTAGTTTGTGCTTCCGCAAGCTCTTCAACGAAGCGAAACCGGCGCTGTTGGAACCCGTCGTGCAAATGGATATCACCACGCCCGAAGATTACGTGGGTGATATTTACAGCGATATGAGCAGTCGCGGAGGCCGGGTATTAGGTAGCGACGCGATTGGCGGCGGCCTGCAGTCGATCCATTGTGAAGTGCCACTAAGATCGGTCGGCCATTACAGCCGAACGCTCTCCAGTATCACGCAGGGCCAGGGCAGTTACGCTTTGCATTTCAGTCACTACGAGACGGTACCCGGTGACATCCAGCATCAGCTGATGGACGCCGCAACCAAAGAAGTGGAAGAAGAAGCTTCGGCGTAGTTTTTTCCGTTTAGATCTACCTTGGCGGTATTGCCACCTCTCCCGCTTGCGGGAGAGCGTTGACCCTCAAGGCGGGATAAGGCGAGAACAGTTGCCAGCGGGATGAGAGAGTCGTCGATCTCTTTTCTGTTCGCTCGCAACAGTGGATTGCAAACGAACAGACTCTGCTAGACTCTTCTCCATCAATGTCTTTCTTGACCCAGCGGAGCGAGTCGATCCATGCAGCGCGACGTACGCGGAGCCTTGATCCAGGCCACACTATGTGAACCGGCAACATCACCGGCCGAAAAAATCAAACAAGCGATGATTGACAAGCATGTCGATCTGATTGCCCAAGCGGCTGACCAAGGCGCACAGGTTTGCTGCTTGCAAGAGTTGTTCTATGGCCCTTACTTTTGCGCTGAACAGGATACGCGTTGGTACGGCATGACCGAGCGCATTCCCGACGGGCCGACGACCAAGCTGATGATGGAACTGGCCAAGAAACACCAAATGGTGATGGTGGTTCCAATCTACGAAGAAGACCTGACGGGCGTTTATTACAACACCGCATCAGTGATCGACTCCGATGGAACTTACTTGGGCAAGTTTCGCAAGATTCATATTCCGCATTGCAATCCGGGCTTCTGGGAGAAGTTCTACTTTCGGCCCGGAAATCTTGGCTATCCCGTGTTCGACACAAGCATTGGCAAAGTCGGTGTCTACATTTGCTACGATCGCCATTTCCCGGATGGTGCAAGATGTTTGGGGTTAGGCGGAGCGGAAATCGTTTTCAATCCCAGCGCAACGGTCGCCGGACTGAGTGAGTACCTTTGGAAGCTGGAGCAACCCGCCCACGCCGTTGCTAATCAGTATTTCGTCGGTGCAATCAATCGACCCGGTAGCGAGCAGCCTTGGAACATTGGTGAATTTTACGGCCAGAGCTATTTCTGTGATCCGCGCGGTCAGTTCATTGCCGCAAGTGACAAACGTACCGAGGATGACATCGTCATCGCCGATATGAATTTTGATCTGATTCGTGAAGTCAGAAACACATGGCAGTTTTTCCGTGATCGGCGTCCGGAGACTTACGGAGCGATTACGGACTTGTAATCTCTGCTAGTAGCTAGGTTAAAGAGCAGCTATGGAATCAGGCTCACAAACTAAAGTTCTCTACGGACTCGACGATCGACCGCCACCGATCCGAGCGGCTATCCTCGCGCTGCAGCACGTACTGACGATGTTCGGTTCAACTGTTGCAGTGCCCCTGTTGCTCGGACCGTCAATGGGAATGAACACGCCCGAGATTGCGATCTTGATTTCCAGTGTCATGTTGTGCTCTGGAATCGCGACACTGATCCAATCGACATTCGGATCCCGACTTCCGATCATTCAAGGCGTGAGCTTTTCGTTTCTGGCAGCCTTCTTCATGATCATCGCAGCGAAGCATCCCGAAGGCGAGGTGGTGACGGCCGGTGCGGCGATGCCCTATATCGCTGGCGCTGTCATGCTCGGCGCCGTGCTGGAAATGATCGTTGGTTTTAGCGGCTTGATGGGCAGCTTGCGCAGTCTGTTGTCTCCTGTCGTTGTCGGGCCCGTCATCACGTTGATCGGTTTGGCCTTGTACCAGGCCGGCGCGCCGGTGGCGGCAGCCTATTGGCCGATTTCGATCTTGACGATGACTTTGATCATCTTGTTTTCGTTCGTCTTGTCGCGGCGAAGTTTGATCTTTCGAATGTTTCCGATGTTGCTGGCGATTCTAGGTTCGGTCGGCGTTTGCGCACTCTGTTCGGTAGTCGGGATATTCCCGGCCGATCATCCGGCGCGGCCAAATTTGGATGCTTTCGGCGTCGCTCCCTGGGTGCGTACCAGCGGGATCCTGTTTCCATGGGGGACGCCCAAGTTTGAAGCTCCCTTCGTCGTTGCCGTCATCGCCGGCTACTTGGCATCGATGATCGAAAGTTTCGGTGATTACCATGCCTGCAAGCAGATGGCTGGTGGTGGCGACCCGACCCCAACCGAAATTTCCCGGGGCATCGGGTGCGAAGGAATCGGTTGTGCTTTGACCGGTGTGTTCGGCGGATTCAGTTCAACGTCCTACTCGGAAAACATCGGACTGATCGGATTGACAAAGGTCGGTTCGCGATACGTTGTCCAGATCGGTGCAGTGCTGCTGATCTTGCTCGGGCTGCTCGGCAAATTTGGGGCGCTGGCAGCTGCGATTCCGACGCCAGTTGTTGGAGGGTTATACTGCGCGATGTTCGGGTTGATTTCGGCAGTCGGGATTCGTCAGTTTGCCCGGGCAGATCTATCCAGCGATCGCAACTTGTTTATCGGAGGGTTTTCCCTGTTTATGGGTATCAGCGTTCCCTATTACTTTGAAAATGGAGGCGCTGAAGCGGTCCAGTCGGCATTCCCCGGTGGACTCGACGACGTGGTGATCGCGATCGGCCAGACCGGCATGGCTGTGGCCGCAATTCTCGGCATTGCACTCGACAATTTGATTCCAGGTAGCGCTCAGGAACGTGGGCTAGAGACCGCAGTAACGGGAGACGCGTGATGAAAACGATTCAGTTACCACAATGTCATCATCAACCACATGAGTATGACGGTCCGTCGCGCGAAGAAGTGATCGCCATGCGTCACCAGTACGTCAACCCTGGTGTGATCACCTACTACAAAGACCCTTTGATGATCGTCGAAGGCAACATGCAGTACGTTTGGGATGATCAAGGCAAACGCTATTTGGATGCGTTCGCTGGAATCGTTACCGTCAGCGTAGGGCACTGCCATCCGACCGTCGCCGCCGCAGTCAAAGAACAAACGGGTCGGTTGCGGCACGCGACGACGATTTACTTACATCCCACCATCGCTCAGTTCGCCGCCAAGTTGGCATCCAAGATGCCTGCGAATCCCGACGGTCAACCGTTGGACAAGACTTACTTCACCAACTCGGGTAGCGAAGCCAATGAAGTTGCCGTGTTGATGTCGCGAGAATTCACCGGCAGTCAAGATGTGATCGCATTGCGCAACGGGTACCACGGCGGTACCTCAGTACCGATGGGGCTTACCGCCCACGGTACTTGGAGATTCCCCGCTAACGCTCCCGCCGGAATCACTCATTCGATTCCCGGATATTGCTATCGCTGTCCGTTCGATCTGGAGTACCCGTCGTGCGATATGAAATGCGCGCACGACATCAAAAATGTGATCCAGTACCAAACCAATGGTCAGGTCGCTTGCTTCATCGGTGAACCCATTCAAGGAGTCGGCGGCTCGGTTGTTCCGCCGCCTGAATTCTTTTCGATCGTTTACGATATCGTCCGTCAGCATGGTGGCCTGTGCATAGCAGATGAAGTGCAGGGTGGTTTCGGACGCACCGGGAAACACTATTGGTCGCATCAGAACTGGGGTGTGAAGCCCGATATGATTACGATGGCCAAGGGGATCGGGAACGGCGCGCCGCTGGGTGCTGTGACAACCACCGAACCCATCGCATCGACCATGACGAAACGAGTTCACTTCAACACCTTTGGTGGCAATCCGGTATCGATGGCCTCAGGTCTAGCCACGATGGAAGTGATCGACGCGGAAGGGATCCAAGCAAACGCGGCGCACGTGGGCGACCACCTCAAGCAGGGGCTGCTCGAATTGCAAGAGAAACATGCCGCTGATCGGCGAAGTCCGCGGACTTGGCTTGATGCTCGGAGTCGAATTGGTGCGAGACCAAGCGACGAAGGAACCGGCGTCCAACGAAGCAGCCCAGTTGATGGAGCTCAGTAAAGAACGCGGTTTGATTCTGGGCAAAGGTGGCCTGTTCGGAAACACCATGCGGATCAAACCGCCCATGTGCATCACCATCGACGACGCCGATTTCTTGTTGGCGGTGATCGATGATTGCTTAGACGCTATCAAGAAGAGTGCGTAGACCGAATTGAACAGTTAACTCTCCCACAACTGGGAGACCTGACGCACAAACGTTTCTCCCTACGAAAGCTCAACCAATGCCAACGTTGGAAACAACAGTCAACGGAATCAAGTTTCCCAACCCGTTTGTGATTGGGTCGGGACCACCGGGGACTAACGCACGGGTGATTTGTCGTTCGTTTGCCGACGGCTGGGGTGGGTCATCCGCCAAGACGGTTAGCCTGGACGCCTCTAAAGTCACCAACGTTGCGCCCCGCTACGGTCGGCTAAAGGACAGCACTGGCGAACCGTTTGGCTGGGAAAATATTGAACTGATTTCGACGATGAGTTTCGATCAGTGGCTGGATGAATACAAAGAGGTTAAGGATCGCTTCCCCGACAACGTCTTGATCGCTTCGATTATGGAGGAGTTCAACAAAGACGCTTGGTTCGAAATTATCGAGCGCTGTGAAGAAGCGGGCGTCGATATGTTCGAGTGTAATTTTTCATGTCCACATGGATTGCCCGAGCGAAAGATGGGCGCGGCGATGGGCGAAGATCCGGAGATACTGTCGGAGGTATGTGCGTGGGTTCGTCAGGCTGCGACGAAACCGGTCTGGGCAAAGATGACACCCAATGTCACAAGGATTGAAGATCCCTCCCGCGCGTCGCTAGCGGCTGGTCTGGATGGCATCTCTGCAATCAATACGATCCGCTCGGTCATCGGCGTCGACCTTGAAACACTTCGCCCGCTGCCGACCGTGGAAGGTTACACAACGCCCGGCGGTTATTCATGCAAAGCGGTGAAGCCGATCGCACTGCGAATGACCATGGAGGTCGCGATGTTGATTCAAGAAGAGTTTCCCGGCCGAACGCTTTCCGGAATCGGCGGAATCGAGACGGGCGAGGATGCCGCCGAGTTCATTTTGTTGGGCGCTGACACCGTTCAGGTTTGTACTGGCGTGATGAAGCACGGCTACAAGTTGGTGCAAAGCATGTCGGAGCAACTGCTGGCCTTCATGGAAAAGCACGGTTTCGAAACGATCGACGATTTCAAAGGCAAGGCGCTCCCTTACTTCACGACCCACGCCGATTTGGTCCAACGGCAGGCCGACGCAAAAGCTAAAAAGGCGGCTGCGAAAGCGAAGCGTGCGGAAGGCATCACGACCGACGAGAAATGGGACGGCGACGATTTTGTCAAACAATCCGACGATCTTGTGGGGAACTAGCCAACAATGAGTATCTTGATTCAGGGCGGCACATTGATCACGCCTGATCAGCAATATCAAGCCGACATTCTGATCGAAGGCGAAACCATCACCCATATTGCGTCAGCAATCGATGCGGCCTCATTGGGCGATGTCGAAGTGATCGACGCGACGGAAAAGTATGTCTTTCCCGGCTTTATTGATCCGCATGTTCATATCTACTTGCCGTTTATGGGTACGTACGCCAAGGACGATTACGATTCAGGCAGTCGCGCGGCCTTGGTCGGTGGCACGACAACATTGATTGAGATGTGCTGCCCAGCGCAGCGACGACCCTTGGGAAGCGTACCAACTTTGGAAAAGCAAAGCGGAAGGACTCTCGGCCTGTGACTACTCCTTTCATATGGGCGTGACTCGATTTGACGAAACGAGTGAAGCGACGTTGCGGCGAATCGTCGATGATGGAATCACATCTTTCAAGGTCTTCCTGGCCTACAAAGGCGCGTTCGGAGTTACCGACGAAGAGCTGTACGCGACTTGTCAGTTGGCCAAAGAACTTGGCGTCACGGTAACGGCCCACTGCGAAAATGCGGACTTGGTCGCCCAGCTCCAAGCCAAACTCGTGGCGGCAGGAAATATCGGTCCGGAGTTTCATGAACCATCACGACCAGTGTCGGTCGAAACGGAAGGCGTGCATCATTTCTGTACCTTCTTGGACATGACGGGCGCGACCGGATACATCGTTCATACATCGTGCCGTGGCGCCGTCGAAGCGGCTCAAGCGTTTCAACAAAAGGGTGTCAACGTCTCGATCGAAACAGTGATTCCCTATCTAGTGCTGGACAAAACTCATGCTGAGCAGGCCGATTTTGAGGGTGCCAAGTACGTGATGAGCCCCCCGCTTCGCAGTCAGGCCGAACAAAGTTTTCTTTGGAATGCGCTACAAGCTGGTTGCATTGATACCGTCGCAACGGATCATGCACCATTCGACTTCCAAGGTCAGAAAGAGATGGGAAAGCCGCCCGAGTCCGACTTCACCAAAATTCCAAATGGCATTCCATCTGTCGAGCATCGGGCCACGTTGCTGTATACGTATGGCGTCGTGACCGGAAAGATCGACCTGCATCAGTTCGTTGATCTGCTTTCCACGAAAGCGGCAAAGCTGTTTGGGATGTTTCCGGCCAAGGGGACGCTGCAACTCGGCAGTGATGCTGACATCGTCGTTTGGGATCCGAACTTTCGCGGCACAATTACCGCGGCTGATCACCTGATGAACACCGATTACGACGGTTTCGAAGGTTTTCAAATCCTAGGCCGACCTTCACTGGTCATCTCCCGCGGCATGCTGGCTGCACGGGATGGCGAATTCATTGGCCAATTAGGCCACGGACGCCAAGTGCCGCGCGAGCGGGTTGGGTGAAGCATTCGCATGTTGATCACCAGGAAGCTCTGTTCACTGCTCTTTGCCGCTGCCATCGCTTGCCCATCGTTGGCTCACGCTGAACCAAGTCCTAACATCGTTGTCATCTACGCTGACGACCTGGGATACGGCGACGTGCAGTGCTACAACCCGGTTCGCGGCAAGATTCCGACACCCTATATCGACGCTCTGGCAAGTGAGGGAATGAAGTTCACCGATGGACATTCTTCTTCCGGAGTCTGTTCCCCGTCCCGGTACACACTTCTAACCGGCCGCTATCACTGGCGGACTCGATTGCAAACAGGGATCGTCGGCCTTTGGGAGCAACCGCTGATCACGGCTGATCGAATGACCATCGGCACACTGGCCAAACAGCATGGCTATCGAACCGCATGTATCGGCAAGTGGCATCTGGGTTGGGATTGGGGGATCACCAAGGAACAGAATGCGTGGATGTGGACGCCAGGAAAATCGAAACAAGCCACGGCGACGGACAAGCATCGTACGGTCTGGCGGCAGGTGTTTGGCAAACCAATAAGTAGCGGCCCAACATCAGTGGGATTCGATCAATACTTTGGGACCGATGTTCCGAACTGGCCGCCCTATTGTTTCATCGACCAAGACAGCACCGTCGGAATTCCGTCTGAATTCTTGCCAGGCCGCCTGTTTCAGAAGAATCAGGCCAGCCAGCAAGGGCCCGCGTTGAAAGATTGGACGTTGGAACCGATCCTGCCGACACTCGTTGATCGGGCTATCGAGTTTATCGAACGTGAGGCCAGAACGCCTGAACCGTTTTTGGTCTACTTGTCACTGACATCGCCCCATACTCCGCTTTCGGTCAATGAGCCTTGGAAAGGCAAGAGCGGTCTGAATTTATACGCGGACTTCGTAATGGAAACCGATGCCATGGTCGGACGAGTACTAGAGGCATTGCAGACCAGCGGCATTACAGAAAACACACTTGTCGTCTTTACCAGCGACAACGGGTGTGCGCATTACATTGGTGTGAATCAGCTGGAACAGCTCGGGCATTACCCCAGTGGACCGCTCCGCGGCTACAAATCCGACGTTTGGGAAGGGGGACATCGAGTGCCCTTCATCGTCCGCTGGCCAGGTGTCGTGAAGTCGGGATCGGAAAATCATCAATTGGTTCATCAAGCGGATCTGCTGGCGACGTTTGCCGATCTGCTAGGGATAGTGTTGCCATCAAACGCAGGCGAAGATAGCTACAGCATGATGCCCTTGTTAAAAGGAAGCGCTCAACCGATCCGTTCCACCGCCGTTAGTTGCTCGATTCGTGGGGTACCAAGTGTGCGTGATGGCAAAATGAAGTTGATCTTCTCAGGCGGCTCTGGTGGTTGGAGCAAAGGGAATGATGTCGGCGATGTACAACTTTACAACTTGTCCGAAGACCTGGGCGAAACGAAGAATATTGCCGAATTGCACCCGGAACGGGTCAAAGCGATGACAAACTTGATGGAAACGCTAATCTCGCGGGGCCGCAGTACACCAGGCCCACGTCAACGAAATGACGTGCAAGTCGTTCGCCACCGTTAGCGGGGTGTGAAGCATCCGTTTAGCAATGGAGCGTAGGCGAGAATGCTATATTGGCGAGATTCGAAGGGACCAAATCGAGGGCAGCTGGCGGATCACAAGTCACAGCGGAGCTTATCTCATGGTCAAGCCAACCAGTGGCGGCCAACCTCATCCTGAAGACGCGGAGTCGGCGCTGACGCGCCAAATCAGTTTGACCGGGCGTATCGCGTCGGCCGATCAGACGACGATTGGTAGCGGCACCATCGACGCCAGTTTCGACGATGCCGATCGTGGACTCCGAATTCGTTGTCCGCATTGTAAAACTCCGGTCAAATTAAGCGACGACGCCAGTGATTCGTTTGACGATTTAAACTGCCCCGATTGTGGTAGTTGTTTCTCACTGATCGGACAGGAATCCGGTTCATCCCAGCAGACTGGTACCGTCAGGCGATTCGGCCACTTTGAATTGATCGAGCAGTTGGGAGTCGGTGGCTTCGGCAGTGTTTGGAAAGCCCTGGATACCGATCTTGATCGAGCGGTCGCGATCAAGATTCCCAGAAAGAATCAACTTGAACCTGACGAAATGGAAGGTTTCTTTCGAGAGGCTCGTGCTGCCGCACAGCTGAAGCATCCGAACATTGTTGCAGTGCATGAAGTCGGCCGCCAGGATGATACGGTCTACATCGTCAGCGATCTGATCCGCGGGGTACCGCTGGATGAATGGTTAAAGACGCATCCGATTACGGTCCGACAGTCCGTCGAACTATGTATCACGCTCTGTGACGCAGTTGACCATGCACATGAGGCTGGTGTGATTCACCGCGATCTAAAACCTGGGAACATTCTGTTAGATCGTGCCGGCGATCCTCACGTGATGGACTTTGGATTGGCAAAGCGGGAAGCAGGTGAAGTCACGATGACGATGGAAGGTCGTGTTCTTGGCACGCCCGCCTACATGTCACCCGAACAGGCGCGCGGTGAGGGACATGATGCTGATCGACGTACGGATGTCTATTCACTCGGCGTCATTCTTTACAAGCTGTTAACGGGAGAATTACCTTTCCGTGGAACGCCAAGAATGCTGTTGCATCAGGTTTTGAATGACCAGCCGCGGGCTCCGCGAAGTCTGAATGATGGTATTCCTCGGGATCTCGAAACGATCATCTTGAAGAGCATGCAGAAGGATCCAGCGCGGCGCTATGATTCAGCTGGCGAATTGCAGCAAGATCTACAACGATATCTAAATGGTCAACCGATCAGCGCTCGACCGATTGGATCGATCGAACGTGGTGTGCGCTGGTGTCGTCGTTATCCATTGATTGCCGGCTTGTGCGCGGCAGTCCTTGCATTGTGCGTATCTGTCGCCTCGGTATCGTCCTACGCAGCGCTGCGAATTAGCGAGTCGCGCGACGATGCTGTGTCGGCCAAAGACAAGGCGCAGCAAAGCGCGAGTCGACGAGGCCGAGCAAAGGCGGCGAGCGGAATTCGCCGAAGCTGAGGCTACGGAAGCCGCACGCTTGGCTCGCCAAGAAGCCGATACAGCCCGCGAAGTCTCCAACTTTTTGGCGAATATGTTCAAAGCTTCCACGCCATTCGAAAATGGTGGGTTCTTGATTGGAAGTATGAATCAGGCCAGCGCCGAATTGACCGCCCGCGAGATTCTGGATCGGGGTACGCAAAAGGTGCTCAACGAATTGAGCGAACAGCCGACCGTGCAGGCCGATTTATTGGAGGCGATTGGCAGTGTTTACTTGGGCATCAACGCACCCGAAGCCGCCGATCCGTTGTTGATAAAATCGCTACAGATCCGTCGGAGTCAGTTGCCTGCCAACGACCCCAAGATCGCGTCCCTCTTGTTTCAACAGGGCTACGAAAGATTCTTGGTCGGAGACTATCAATCGAGCACAAGGCTAATTCGTGAAGCGTTAGAGATTCGTCGCGACAGATTTGGCGAAGACCACGCGGTGGTCACGCAAACGAAACAAGTTCTCGGTACCGTGATGGTGATGGGCTCGCGCAATTGGCTTGACATCGATGTTGACGAATCGGAGGCCTTGCTAAGCGATGTGTTGAATCGGCTCGAAGCGGGATCGCAACAAGATTCGACTGAATATGGATTTGCCGCGCTTGCGTATTGCGGTGTCCTCAATCACAGATCAAATCGTGAGGTCGAACAGGCCCAGTATCTGCAAACTGCCATGAAGGCCTTTGCAGCCAATCCCGACACCAAACAATTGGGCGATGCAGTTTGGTTAAGTTTCAACGCACGTATCAAGTCTCGGCTAAACCAGCCAGAGGACGCCGCAAAGCTGTACTCTCAAGCGGTTGGTATCTTGCGAGACACGCTGGGCGACGAACATTGGGCCGTGATGTGGATTGTTCCATACTTCGCCGAAGCACTCGCGGACGCGAAACAATATGAACCGGCAGATTCGATCCTTGTGGAATTCGAATCAGGTTTGCGAGCATCCCAGCGGACTAGCCATCCCTACTATGCTCGGTTGATGGCCGTTCGCACGCTACTGTATCTACGTCAAGGCAAAACAGCTCAGGCTAGCCTACTTGGTAATCAGTTGATCGCAGGCCAGAATCGGGGCGGCAATCGAGTTGTCAATGCTTTGTTTCTGCTAGGTCGCGCGCACGACGAAGCCCGTGAATTTGATCAGGCCTTCAAGTTTTATGGTGCGGCCGTCGCCGGCTATCGTGAGGTGGATTCGGATGGTCAATACCATGGAGAGTTCTTTGCCTCCATGTTGATCGCCACCGGAATTGCCGCACGTCAATTGAAACAATACGAGCTGTCGCAACAATTTTTAAAGCAAGCGGTCGATGTCCAAGCCAATGCTCGCGGCATCGATCATCCCGACACCGCCGAAACGCTTAGCGAATTGGCGGTCACCTACGCTCAGACGCAAGACGTCAAGGCCATTACGAAGCTTTATGGAAGCCACATCGAACAGTTGCTGACGACACCAGCCAAGGACAGTCGGGGGCTTGAGAGAACGCTAACGCTACTTGAAGAGTTTTTGACAAGCTATCAGCACTTTAGTGAATCGGATTCCGTAGTTACCGATTTTTCGGAACTAAAACAACTGTACGACAATTCGATTCAGCGGCTCACGGCCTCGAAAGCCAGCTAGTCTCTAAGCACCTGCAAGCATGCTTTGCACCCACACAGGTCCCCAGAGATTGATCAAGTTGGGCTATTTGTCAACCGGAGGTTTTTCAAGTTTCGCGATACGGTCTTCCAGGTGGTCAATTTTACCAACCAGCTGCACGACGAGTTGCCTAAGATCGCGATTGCTCATCAATGGCGACTGCTCGATGCTTAAGTTCGTCTCGGATGCAAGCGTCGGCACCGCCGACATGGCCGCCAACTCTCGCTTGATGCTCTTGATTTCTGTCTGAACAGTATTGAAGCAAGGGTGCTTTTTTCTAAGCCTAGCTTCCGAGTTGCGAAGCATGCGCAGTCGGCTCGCCAATTCTATGCCGTGATCGGTCAGCAGCGCCGATTCAGGGATCTCGTCTTTCATGACGGGAGTTGTAGGCGGTTTCCAACGAGTCTTCGTCGCTCCTGATTGAGTCGGCTGCGCCTGGGTTGTTTGAGACTGAATCGCGCGCCCCTGAGCTGGACGAATTTGGAGACGGCGCACTTGATCGGAGCTGCGAACGCGTTGGTTGCTGCGAACTTGCGCACTCGTGGTGGCTGAAAAAACCGAGCCTGCAAACAGGAACGACAACATTAGAACTGGGATTCGTCGCATGCGTCTCATCAGGAGTCTCTTCTCGCGCGAAAACTTTCACACCAAAGCATGGTCAGGATCGCAGATCACGAAATCCTTCGCTTTGATCCAAGGTGGGCACCGGTCATCGTACAGCGTCAAGCTTACGATTGTTTGGTGAAAAGCTGGCTGCGACGACTGTAGCCACTGCAAAAGCATGTCGCCGTGAACATTTGTTAACGCAACCCGCCAATATCGTCGATTCTCTGATGTTCATCATCAACAGGCCGAAATCGGCCGTGGCCGACGGCCTGTCCTAGTCACTGGGCAACCCTGCGTCGGGAAAACGCGTTGCGGTGACGCCGCATTCGGCTCGCGACTTTGATTCGTAACAAACTCCAAGTCATGAATAGCGAGGCATCCGGGGATCGGCACCGTCTCGACGGTTCGAAGTTGTTGCCTTCTAATCTTCGGCATGAGCAACGTAAAACAAATCAAGGCCGCAGTATTCGACTGGGCTGGAACAATGGTCAACTATGGAAGCCGGGCACCGGCAACAGTCTTTCAAGAGATCTTTCGTCGCGAAGGTGTCCCGATCACCTCTGCTCAGGCTCGCGAGCCGATGGGGATGGCCAAACGCGCACACATCGCAACCGTCGCCAGCATGCCAGAGGTCAGTCATCGCTGGCAGGAGAAATTTGGAGAAGTCGCCAACGACGACGATGTCGATCGCATGTACAAAGAATTCCTGCCTCTACAGAAGGAAGTGTTGGCCGATCACAGTGATTTGATCCCGGGTGCCGTTGAAACCTTTCAATGGTGTCAGGAAAACGACATTCGAGTCGGCTCCTCGACCGGCTACACCCATGAATTGATGGAGGTCGTTGTGCCGGTGGCCAACGCCGCCGGCTACAAACCGGAAGTCATATTGTGCGCAGAAGATGCTCCGGAAGGACGACCCGCACCTTGGCTGATTTACGAATGCATGAAACGACTGGGCGTCTATCCAGCATGCCAGGTGGTCAAAGTCGATGATACGACGGTTGGTATCGAAGCTGGAATCAACGCCGGCACTTGGACGGTGGCAATCACAAAGACCGGAAATCTGGTCGGACTGGGGGAAGCCGAATTCGATGCCTTAGACGACAACGAACAAGCCAGGCTAATCAACAATGCCGAGAACAGAATGAAACAGGCCGGCGCACATTTTGTGATCGACGGTGTTCATGAGTTACCGAATATCATTGCGCAGATCAATGAACGACTATCCAGCGGATCGTTACCGTAGCAGTGAGCTGCGCTCGGTGGTCCTATCGGCTTGGCCTCAGTAGAGATGCATCCGCGACTCTGTTCCATTCACAGCCCAGCGAGCGGTCAATCATTTCGCATCGACCGATTGGCACACGCAGTGCGAGAACGCTATGACATAGCCTCCAGCATGGCTTTCATTTTTTGATGAAGCAAATTGACGCCTTTCAGGGGTCGCACCATCACTTTGAATTCGACGATCTGGCCGTCGTCGTTCCAGTGAATCAAATCTACTCCGTTGATTACAATCCCATCAATTTCTGAACGGAACTCGAGCACGGCTCCATTTGGCCGATCCCAATTTCCGACGTATTCAAATGTGCCTTCTGAAAAAACTTTCATCGCGCCTATCAGGTACATCATGCAAAGCTGCTTGCCAACTTGCGGAGTATGTACGACTGGCGAGTGAAAGACCGCGTCGTCCGCAATCAAATCAGCAAGAATTGCCGGATCTTGACTCTCCACGAAAGCGTGCCAGTTCTGCATTACGGTTGTGTTCATGGTCGATTCCTTGGACAGAAAGTGGACGCGCGAAACCTATGTTTTGATCCGACGGCAATTTGCTCTGCAGGATCCGTTCCACAACTTGTCATTTCAGGTGCCAGGATAACGTAGCTTCATCATGAAAGAAACAAACGATCTGGGCGTGAGGCGAATTCGCCTTTCTGACGACCTACACCGATTGGCTTCCGAAATCGATTCTGCAGACTGGGACACCAGAAATGATCTCGACGATTCTGACTTCAACGCCGAATCGCTGTCGAAGTTTGTCGCCGACAAGAATCGGGTTCTTGTTGTTGCCCGCGATCAAACGCAGTTCGTTGGAATCGCTTCGGCTACGATTTTGCTAAAACCGTACGAGCAAGAACAATGGATGTATGTTGACGAAGTTGATGTGGTAGCCAACTACCGCCGTCGTGGTGCTGGCGCAGCTTTGATGAAAGAGTTGCTAAGCATCGCCAGAACGAACAATTGCACGGAATTGTGGCTTGGGACAGAACACGATAACGAATCCGCATTGAAACTCTATGAGTCACTCGGACCAGATAGCAAGGAATCTTTCGTTGGATTTACATACAAACTTTGAGTCGGAGAACGTCCGATCGAATGCGATGATCTCATCGCGTCATGGATCGTAAACAAGTGATCGATGGGGTCTTCTTAACCGATCAACAGACGCATCAAGCAACATTCGTCTTGCCCATCCGATCCAACAAAATTGGCAGACACCGAACCATTTCTTCGACATTGCCGTCTTGGTACAGGTCTTGTCTGACATCCGATCAAGCAAATCAATCCAGTATCAACCGACCCTGAATTATGACTGGGAGCAACGCAGTGAGTTTCGAGAAGACTGACCGAAACAAAGTCAAACGTGTTCCCAAGCGAGGTCACTACGATCGCGACACGATCAACAAAATTCTGGATGCCGGATTTCTATGTCATGCCGGGTTTATTGTTGATGATCAGCCGTTCGTGATCCCGACTTTGTACGGTCGAATCGATGACCGAGTCTATTTGCATGGTTCGGCGGCCAGTCGGATGCTCAAGAGCTTGGCTGATGGAGTTCCAGTCTGCTTAACAGTGACCCATGTCGATGGTTTGGTGCTCGCTCGGTCGGCTTTTCACCATTCCATGAACTATCGATCCGCAGTCCTGTTTGGTAACGCTGTTCCAGCGATTGGAGCGGAGAAGGACGAAGGTCTGTTCGCCATTTCCGAACAAGTTCTCAAGGGCCGTTGGCAGGAAACGCGGTCGCCTAATGACAAGGAATTGAAAGCGACGACTGTCTTGCGAGTCGATGTCGAGAGCGCGTTCAGCGAAGATCCGGACGGGCCCACCCAGCGACGAACCGGAAGACTACGAACTGCCAATCTGGGCTGGTGTTGTTCCAATCGAGCAAAACTATTCGGCACCGATACCCGACGAAGAACTGGATCGAGGAATTGAAGTTTCTGGTAGTGTGGTGAAACTCGGGAAACGAGAAAGCGGAAACTAGCCTAAACCAGCTTGGTTTGTTCCAAGCCGGATTGGAAGTGCATCTGATCACCGCCAGCGGCAAAATCGAATTCCATGGTCAGCCCACTTGAACCTGTTTAGCGATTGGTCCCGCTGACTCAGCGAAGATCGATCGAATAACCTCTGACTTGCTGTTGCTGAAGATCTTTGCCATCAGTTGCTCGATGTGAGGTGTGATCAGGTTGATGTGATATGTGATCAGACTGATGTGATGTGTGATCAATTTGTCGTACCACAAACCAGCGAAGAGGTTTGACGATCTGCGATTGTGATTCTGTACCAACTCAACCAGCAAAAACCGAATAACTCATGCAACCCTGTGCGACATTGACTGAAACGGGGTGTCGATGGCGCGAGGGAAATCGCCACGTTATCGTTCATAACTTAGGCGGAATATCGTCCGCGAATCACCAGCGCGATTATGATAGAAGGATGGGCAATCGTTCGCCCGGTTCTGAACTCACGTTTGTATTGGCTAACCATGAAGATCACGTTTACGCGATCTGCAGCTGTGTTGCTTACCATTGTTTTGGCATCGACTCTTGCCAACGGTCGTTGGTCGGTCGCGCAAGAAGTTGCTTCAGCCGCGGCGGATGACTCTGCGCAGAATCCTCCGGCCGATCCGCCTGCGCCAGCGTTCGATGAGTCGAACCGAGAGCGATGAGGAACTTGGCTACCAGGCGTTGATGCAAGGGCCAGTCCATGAGGCGTTTGCAGCGCCGATCGATTCGGATCACACCGATGGTGTGCGTGTACTGGACAAAGCACCTCCGAAAGCCGTGGACGAACAACCGCCGGAAGATCGTCCTGAGGATGATGCGATGAAATGGATTCCCGGCTATTGGTCTTGGAGTGATGACGCCGACGACTATGTCTGGGTCAGCGGGTTGTGGCGGAAAATACCTCCGGGACGAACCTGGATTCCCGGTAGTTGGAGTGAAACGGAATCGGGTCATCACCGGTGGACCAGCGGCTATTGGGCGGGTGAAGGAACCTCAGCCGACAACGTTAACTATCTTCCATTGCCGCCAAAATCAATCGACAACGGCCCGAGCGTATCACCACCAAATGAGGATGCCTTTTGGGTACCCGGCCAGTGGGAATATGCCGACGGCGACTATCAGTGGCGTAGCGGTTTTTGGAGCGAGTCGCAGGGCGACTGGGTCTGGCAACCATCGTGCTACGTTCACACACCGCAAGGCTACGTGTCGGTCGATGGGTACTGGGACTACCTGCCGCCGGATCGTGGTCAGTTGTATGCACCGATCGAATTTTATGATCCGGTTTACTTGCAGCCTAACTACGTCTTCCAGCCGCGGTATCCGTTGGCCGATTCTGCATCGTTGCTGTTGAGTCTATTTGTCCGCCGCGGATACTCACACTACTTCTATGGCGACTTCTATGGGCCCTCGTACTTCGGTCGTGGTTATCGCCCGTGGTATGACATTGGTTTCGGTTACGGCCAAGTCGCGCCGTGGCTTTATAACTACAATCGAAAGTATCGCAGGTCAGGAATCAATTTTGTCGGTAGCATGCATCGCTACGAAAATTATGCGCGCAATAATCATCAACGCTCGCAATCGCGTTATCAAAGCCTAAAAAGATCCGTGTCGGGTGGCGCTTCACGCGGGCCGTCCAGAGATTCGGCGGGTGGCCGACGCGGTCGGTCTTTGGACGACGTCGTCAGAAGCGATATCGCTCGCACTCCAATCAATCGCAAAGATCGGCCGTCGAGGAGCAATTCGGGTCGTAGTTCTGGGCGCCGATCCAACGACTTTGCAGGGGCATCAACGACATCGGATCGTCAGGGTGGATTTCGGAATTCTTCGCGCGACAGAAGTGGTCAATCAGGTGTCGGACGACCCGATTCGTTTCGCTCCAATACCTTTGGTCAGTTTTCAGATTCATCTGGACGTCGCGGCAATTCCCCAGGAGTATCGCTGGGGGGCGGTTCCGATCAAGGCCAGCGAGGTTCTCGTTCGTTCGGATCGAGTCCCACGGCCAACTTTCAGTCGCGCGGGACATCATCCTCCGGCCAGCGCGGATTGTCATCCTCGGCAAGCCCTCGATCGTTTGGGTCTTCGTCGTCCGGTCAGCGCGGATCGTCGCCTTCCATTCGAAGTGGTCCTTCTTCCTCGTCAACCTTCCGTTCGGGAAGTCCTGCTTCGTCGTTTCAACGTGTGCCGTTGACATCGTTTCGCTCGGGCCGCAGTACATCGGGCTCTTCCGGTCGAAGTAGTCTTGGAGGTTCGAACCGGGGTGGCAGTGCTCGCCTGAGCAGTCCCGGTGGCGGTTCTGGCAGGAGTGGTCTCAGTGGTGGCTCTAGCCGGCGTAGTTCCAGTGGCAGTTCTAGTAGGAGCAGCCTAAGTGGCGGTTCTGGACGCAGTGGTTTCAGTGGTGGCTCGAGTAGGAGCAGTTTAGGCGGAGGACCTGGACGAAGCGGTCTCAGTAGCGGCTCCGGTAGGAGAGGCGGCGGTGGCGGTGGCGGAGGCAGATCGGGCGGATCCAAAGGGCGCGGTGGAGGAAGGAAGTAGCCCACGGTTCGGTGTGATTTGATCTTATCGAGGCTGAGGTGACCATGAAACGCAGAACATTCTTGCAGAGACTCGCAATCGGGTGTGGAGCCGGGATCGTCACATCAAGTGCAACCCAGACGTCGCTGCACGCCGTCGATGCCGTTGCACCGGTTTCGGCTAATCGTAAAAGAGTTGTTCGCTTCGCGCATCTCACCGACATTCATCTCTATGCAAAGCGGTCAGCAGCAATGGGACTCGCGACTGCACTACGGCACGTTCAGTCGATGGATGATCGTCCGGAATTTATCATCAACGGTGGGGATGCGATTTACGACGGTCTGGAAGTTGACCGTACGACGCTCGAGCAGCAATGGGCATTATGGAAGACGGTCTGGAAGGCCGAGAACTCTCTTCCGGTAATGCATTGTCTGGGCAATCATGACGTTTGGGGATGGAACCGGGAGAGTGGGACCACGGGCGACGAGCCTGGCTGGGGAAAAGGGTACAGTCTCGACCAATTGGAACTCGAGAAATCCTATTATCAGTTCGACCATGCAGGTTGGGAATTCGTTGTTCTCGATAGCATGACGGCCGACCAGGAGACAGTTTATCGTGCCGAGCTTGGGGAACAACAATTCGAGTGGCTACGCGGTGTCCTCGCAGACTTGCCTGCGGACAAACCGGTTGTCATTGTGTCGCACATTCCGATCCTGACCGTCGGCGATGTTGGCTGGAGTCGCGAGCTCGCCAAGCAACCGCAAGGCCACAAGATGCTGGTTCATCAGGACAGAGGCGAGTTAATGCAATTGTTTCGCAAGCATCCCAACGTAAAGTTGTGCCTAAGCGGACATACGCACTTGACCGAACAGATTCATATAGCAGGCATCGAGTTTATCAACAGTGGCGCAGTAAGCGGCCTGTGGTGGAAGGGCAACAACGCTCACACCGACGAAGGCTACGGAGTGATCGATCTGTTCGATGATGGGTCATTCCAAACACAATACGTGGGTTACGGCTGGGACGTTGCGAATCAATAAGGCGGACCGCTGATGCTCGCGGCCAACGCCGTTGTTCATGGCCTGATCGAACTACATTCACAGGACAGTAGACTGTCATTGATTTTGATCGAGTGATTCGTCGGGGCCTGTCGGTGCGAGCGAATCGATGTCTTCTTCGATCGCTCGGGCGGTTGCCACTCGTTGGTCTAGGTTCGGAAATCGAGACCCAGCCTCGGCTCGCCAGTGCTTGGTTTGATGGACTGGTCCGAACGTGTACAGCATGCGGTCAAGTCTTGGGACCTCGTGCATCAGATCGCTATCCTTGCTAACCGGCATCGTGCAGCCATCGATGTTACACATCGCTAGATAGTCGAAAGATCGCAGATAGCTGTCCGTCTGTTCGATGGGGTGCTTGGTCGAATCATTGCCCGGGCGAACGCGTGTGCCAGATGGGAACAGCGCGAACACCCATCCCTCGTGTCGCAACCGCGCGATGGCACGCTCGGCGGCAATGTTGATCAGTCGCGCTTGGTGCAATGCGTCATCGGAGTGTGGCGCGGCAAACCAACTAGGAGGCGTTACGATCACACGATTGAAGCACTGCACCAACTGACTGGTCATGCCAATGTCCTCTTCCAGTTTTCGCCCGGCAATCCAAATGATCTGTTCAAAACATTTGGCTTCGGCATGGTCTTGCAGGAGAGCACACATCGTGGGCACGTCGAAATTGGACTGATGATTCAGGCATAGCAGGCAAGAGTTACCGTCTCTGGCCAGATCTACCAAGTTACGAAGGTTCGCAGAGCCAACAATATCGCTGCTCGGCAGTAGCAGTCGCCGGCTCATTGCCGCGACATATGGTTGATTCTTGGAGTCCGCCCAGCGAAGAACCGTCTCGGGCGTGACATCGACATCTCGATCGGCTGGCCGATGTCGTCCAATTTCGGCCAGCTGCTCGGCAAACACGACGGATGCGTCGCCCTCAGGCAGCGGTACGCAGTTTCCTTCATACATTGCTTATTGCCGTAGAGAATTCATGACACCCAGCAGCTACGAGACACGATCGGCGAATCGATAACGCCGTCCCAACGCAAGACCTATCATACGCTCCGCAAACCCGTTGGAGATTGATGCGTGTACCCAAAAATCCCAGGTGAACAGGGGATTGATCGGACGCCTATGGATCGGATTCTCGACGACCGGGGTACTATTGCCTGCATCAACGAACGTTCCACAGACGCCGTAGTGTTCACCAGGAAGAGGATTCCTACGGTCAAGATGACAATTGATCACCCTGAAGAACACGCACAGCAACGTTACTACCTGACATTTCGGACGGTTTTGCGGAGTTCCGCGAATGAATAGATGGATGCCAAATTTCAGCCTGTGATTACCAGCGACGTGACATCCGACACCAGCCAGCGACTTCGTTCCGGCGCGGACGGGCTTCCAGTAATAACGCGTTCATCCACGGATTGCGGATGATCAGGAAGCTCCAATTGTCATCGGAATGGTTGATCGCGAACATCAAGTTCGCCTTGAAGAAGTGATCGTGAGATTGGACGGCGGCAATTAGCAAACATCATGGGAGCCAACCCAACACGTCTCGCATGATGCACCAACGGGGATCCTTCTCCCTTGTACCGCCGCCTTCGATCCAGTAGACGCGCAAACGATCGAGCGAGCCATCGAGCCGTTCGAACTCCAACCAGCGATCCAGAAAGCGAAGCCAATCAGCGTCAGAGGAACGCACCGCCATGCCAACCGGTCGTCGGATGATCGGTTTTGGAACAACGACCGCATGTTCCGGGTAAAGAACATTCCAGGCCGCGCCCTCTTCGGCGGCCATAACCAGACCGTCAAGGTCGTTGGCCGCTTCCGAGAAATACGAGCGGATGGAATCAATCACAACAACTTCGGCACTCGGCACTTGTCGCCGCACGGTCTGGGCCACATCTTCATAAATGGCTCCCAGTCGTAATCCGGCAGGCATATTTGGATCGTCCCATGTGTCGAATTCGCCGCGTCGATAGTCGGGCAGAACAACGGCCGCAGTCGCGGTTTGATACGGTTGGGTGAAACCAACTTCCAGCAACCGCTCCGGATTCATGATCAACCCGCCCAGTGCGACATCGATCTCGCCTGAGCTCAAAACCTCCACCACAGTTGCGTACTCGTAAGGAACGAACTCCAACCGGACCTGCAGTCGTTCAGCAAGTCGGTGCATGAGTTCCACGTCCAGACCGACCAAGTGCTGCTGCTGGTTGAAGAAGGAATATGGCAGGTGGTCGGAGTGAAAACCAACGCGGAGTACTTTCTCTTTCCTGAGACGTTCAAGCGTCGATCCATCGAACTGAGGACGATCCGGCGCATCATCACGCGATTCAAAAACGATCACGTCCTCATAGGGGTTCGGTACTTCGAGCGCAAGAAACTGTTTGTCAAGTTCATAGGCGAGCGTGGTTGACGCGAGATACCAACGACTGCCCACACCGGCAGCAATCAGGCAAACCAGCATGCCAACCGTCGCGACGGCCATCCGCCTCCAGCGAAAGGAAAGTCGCCGCTGAGTCGCTCGAGTGACGATCAGGGTCAGCACCATCAGGTGCATCACACCAACAACGTCTCCCAATCGCATCGTGATGAACCCCGGCAATATGAATAGCGCCATCAAGTCTTGCGGCAGTTGATACTGGTCCAGCAGATTGGGCATCGTCACTAACGGGCTGGCGAAACTGGACAGGGCACCAGTGGCGGCCATCGTTGCAGTCTGATCCGGCGACAGTCTATCGCCGCTATACCAGGCGGCGAAGGAAATGAACACGAATGCCAGAATCTTTCCGATATGTGGAAAGGGATATGCCAGGGGCACGACAACTCTCGCGGTCGATTGGCTCATTCCACCGTCGGATTCATCCGTGTCTGTCATGAGCTGTTCGCACTTGGCGATGATTTGCGGCAGCACGACGAAAAGCTTGCCGGTAGCGATCGCTGTCAGCAACGGTTCTTGCGCGGCGCGGAACAAGTCACGGTACCCGATGTTCGTCAAGCTGCTGAGCAGTAGCGGTAGCACTGCGAATGCTGCGACCAACGATGCCAGCGTGAACATGATCAGGTATCCCTGTAGTCGCGATAGCTCCTCGAGACGCAGTGTGCCGGCGGCGGCAGCCGTCAACGTGAACAGTCCGATCGGAGCGAGTCGGACCAGAAACAAATTGACCCGCCCCAGACCGTCAGAACAGAGGTCGAGGAACTCAAGCACGGGTTCTTTACCGGGCACCAGCATCAAGGCGCTGCCAAAGAACAGACAGAAGACCACGACTGCTGGCACGTACTCGTTTGAGAGTGCATGGAAGATATTGGTCGGGATGAATCTGGACATCAAGTCTTGATCTTGCTCGGGCCCGTCTGTGGAGACCGGACTGAAAAACGACGCACCCTCGATCGGTGGCAGGATTGCGGATACCAAGACGATCAAGACAATCGCGATCAGCCAAAAAACCAACAACACCGCGAGCGCCGTTAGCCCCAATCGCCGCGCTTCGTTCGCATTCAGCCGACCCATTTTCGAGATGAGCGAAAAAATCAAATAGGGAAGTACCGTCATCTGCAGCAGCCCGACGTAAGCTCGTCCGACTGATTGCAAAGGTGTGCAGTAGTCGCCGAACATCACCCCACAAAGAACGCCCAGCAGCAAACCAATTGCAATCCAGCGACCGGTGTGGCTAATGTTTGCGGATGTCGCAGACGGTGTGTCGCGATGATCGGGTGACGAAGTCATGTTGAGGGCAATCGTGCCTGCTTTACGGATTTGTGACGGGTCGTCAAACGGGTGTCACAGCAACATCCTAATCAATACGTTTGCACGCGTCGCCATGAAACGCCGATCGGTAGACATGCAATGACGACCGGCTCGCTTGCTCCAAATCAGCGAAGTGACGGTTGACTGTCTTTGCAGCTTAGCCAATCTTTGCAGTGGATTGGTGACCAAGATGAATTGCGAATCGGGTTGATTCGACCGAGGAACCTTAACACGCTTTCCGGCATCGAGACCTACATCTCATGCTCGTTCGGGCTGTACAGGCGGCCTACCGAACGTTTTGGGTTCGGCCTTGAACGACAAGCTGATCGGTTGGAGGTGCTGGTGGCACTCTAGACTTGTTGCGATGGGATCGACGACAACCCGTTTCAGCTTGGCTTCGATGTGATCGCAAGAATCGAAGACCGGTCCGACAATTTCGAATTTAGGGTCGCGTTCGTGGTCGATGGTTTCGCATACACTCTGTTTAGCGTAGCGATGTCGAATGACGATGCCATTGCTTGAAACGCTCTAGACACTCCGAATTCCACTATTCCGCCGTTCCACACCGCGAGCAGATCGTACGGGTCGCGCGAACGGTATGCATGATGCCAACAAAGAGAGTTATGAACCAGCTCACCAAGCCGATCCGTTTCTTGCAAACAACCGCGATTGGCGGATTGTTATTCCTACTGCCGTTGATCGTCGTTGGTGCGCTGATCGGCCAGGTCGTGCCAATCGTGTTGACGATCGCTGGGACGCTCGCAAAGATTTTGCCTAGCTTTCTGAAGACATCTGGTGGCATCGCGCTACTGATCTTGTTGGCAAACGTGATCCTGCTGTCGGTCTTTTTTACGGCTGGATTGTTGGCCCAATGGTCCTGGGGTAAACGGCTCTCGCAGGTGTTCGAAAAGAATCTTGTCCTCCTGTTTCCGCGGTATGCGATTCTAAAAGACCAGATGGCAGACAGCATCGGCGGTGACCAAGCCAAGGCACAAATGAAGCCGGTGCTCGTCCATTTTGACGACGCTCTGCGAATCGGATTCGAAACTGAACGGGATGAAGATGCTGTGCTGGTCGCAGTCTACCTACCGGGATCACCCGATCCCTGGTCGGGAAAGGTAGCATTGATCAGCGCCGATCGCGTCGAGCCGTTGAATGCAAATTTTCGCGAAGCGGTAGCAACCTGCGAACGGCTTGGACGCGGTTCGGCAGCGCTAATCCTGAAATCATCAGGTGGCTCACAGTAGCTGGCGGATACCATTACGCCGTCTCGAGTTATGTTGGCCTCGGCGAACATTAGCACTAGGGGCGTCAATCGCATGTTTGGGATGCAACCGTGGCTTGCGCAGATCGGTCAATTCAAGCATCAAGAATTCCGTTCCGACCACGGAGTGTTCGGCGACCATCAGAGACCACTCATGGAACGATCAATGCGAGCGTTGATAAAATCGGATCAATCGCCTGAGGATCTGACCCGCCGTTTCGCAAGCTTAAGCCGCACGATCGTGTTTTGGAAACTGCGTTGGCGCGTCCGGTGCCGTTAGTCGCAAGGCCGCTCTGCGGCTCGGTACGTCGGCTCCCTGCAGTCGCTTGAAATTGTGAAACCAAGCGGCGATTTCCGCGGACGTTGACGGCCGCCTTCGTGCTCTTGACCAACTGACATTTAGCGACAGCAGCTCGATCACCTCTGGATGATCGAAGTAAGACGTGTGAACTAACTCTCGTCCCGACAATGTCTGGCTGAATCCGTCCAGCCCGGCAGTCAGCGACGGCTGGGCTAACAGCACGCGAAGCTTTGGACCCAAGTCATTGGCTTGGTCATCGGCTTGTTTTCGAATCAAATCTCTGAATTTTTCAGGTAGCGGGGGTGCCGAAGCAGTTGACCGGAAAATGGGATGGGGCGAAACGGCAACGACCTGCGCGGCGGGTCGATCGTTACCCTGTGCCGTTTTGATGACGATTTCTCGTATCTTGGAATCCAACAACGGGCGAACGAAGCGGTTATACAGTGGCGCAAAGATGCGATACAAAGGACGCGATGGAAGCGAAATCAAATCCGAAAGGAAAATGCGTTCCCGGACGCTCATATTGCTAATGAATGAGACCGTCAACTCCATCGTCGCCCGCAGTCCATTGATGGCTTCATCGTCTTGCGTCCAGATACCGAGCCAGCGGCTACGGTAGCGCTCGAACGCCCGATGTTCTAGTCGCTTTTCCCAACCGATCCGCAGGCCCTCCGATACAGGGCCCAAGAAACCGCTGCCCAGCAACAACATCATGTACCCGAATAGGATAATGCCAGCCAGAATCAGCCAGCCTTCGGTCGTGCCAAACAGAAAGTGGGCTGCGGAATCATGTGATTGTGAGTCAAAGCTTCCTACTCGAATGCCTGTTTCGGTTGGCGTAAAGGAAACGCCCAGCATCTCCAGACCCTTGATGATCGGTACACGACTGACCGCCGTTAAGTAACCGACCTCTGCATCAGAGTCCATGATGATTCCATTGTCCATTCTTCCGGTCGCGATATCGTAAGGAAGTTTCACCAAAGCGCGAAAGCAAATCCAGGCCGGATAGAGCAGAACGCTGGCCAGCGCCATGTAGGCGACGTTCACCGGGTTCCAAGGTGACCTGGATTGATGATGCAAGAATGGCGTTCCGACCGTAGACCAACTCCGCAGACGCTCAAGGGACTTCTTGCGTGCTGTCGCCATTCGCAGCGCAGACCAAATTACCGAGCCACCGTGACTATGGCCAATCAGATGGTAGGGTTGCCCCGATCTTTCCAACGGCTCCAGGAAGCGAAGCAACTGGGCTGCCGCTTTGCTGCGTGCGCGTTCGGTGTTGTTACCGGACCAGCGAAAAACGCTCCCTTGACGCACCAGCGATACATTGGGCGGCAAGGATCGATTCAGGCGTTCGTATGTCGGACTGCCAACTTGCCACCAGGCTTGTCCGCAGTCGTCAGCCGATGAAGCGAACGTTCCATGCACAAGAATCACTCGTTCGATATCTGTATCGATTGGAGCATCCATTTTCGACTTCACCACGCGGCTTCCAAAGAACGATTCGAAATTGAGTTTCACAACACTGATGCGGTTGGGCATTGCCGCCGATCGGTCTGAATTACCACAAAATCAGGAACGGATCAAATGCGATTCTGTTGGTAGTTCGGTAAGCAGCCGATTAGAAGTCGTGCCAGATACCGAAGCCTATCTGTTGCTCATGGAGGTCCTGCAGGGCAAACTGATTGCTCTTGCCGTTCGCATAGGCTAAGCCGATTCGACACATACGGCCCCCCTTTTTTCGCCACGCCCAGCCGGCCTGAAGCGTAAAGGTGCCGCCAAAGTCAACTTCTTCACGCAGATACCCGTTGGCCGCGATAAATGGCGAACCCAGCAATCCTGTCGGGCAAACCGGTGCGTACTCGGCTCCAAATTGCAGTTCCCACTTGTCGCTGACTTTCGACGAAAAGGCGTAACCGATTTCGCCGTAAAGCCGAAATCGATTGGTGGGATAGATCGAGTGCCCCAAGACCACGCTCTGACGCTGGAAGAAATCGTCTGTTTGGAGCGCCTGGATTCTTTCCAGCAGTTGACCACTGGGCTGAGTCCGCAAAAAGTAGACTGCTAGCTTTGTTTGGTGGTGGTTGTTGTGGCTAAATGAGAGCGGCAGTCCGAAACGAATATCGCTGGACAGAATATCGAGCGATCCGTGACCGAGGTGACGAAATTGGGCCGATGCTTCCACGTCGAGCTGAATACCGTGAGGAAAACATGGGTCCTGTGTACCGTATCGCAGCACTCCCCACTGTCCTCCGACAGAAGAGTCAATCGTCCATTCATCGTCAATGTCGAGGAACTGGATTCCGGTCCGTGATTCCTTGGGACTAGCAAGGTAGGGACGGTAAATTAGCCCTTCTGGAAGGATGTCAAAACGCCAACGAGGATCGGGCGTCAACGGCGTGGTTGATGACTGCTGGTAGGCGGTTGGCGTCGCATAAGGATCGAACCCCACCATCTCTGTTGGGTACGGTTCGGCCGCCCTGCATGACGCGGGAATCCAGCCAAGCCCGCATGCTCCCAGCGTGATCAGCATCAGCAAGCCGAAATGATCCTTCCAACATGAACGAGTTTCACGATTGGTAAGTAGCCAAATCTCTCGCCCGCGAGTTGCGTCATTCTGGTCTTGAGTTCGAGTGGAAATCAACGCTTGGTTCGATGGGAATTGAGAGATCGGCCTATCGACTGGCCGGAACGCCAAGCTCGGGCAGTGGATGAGGACGTTTGTAGCCAATCACGATCGATTGCGCAAAGAGAGATCAATCGTTCCTGTGCCGGGTGGCGCGACCGTATTGTTTCTCCTAACGTTTGTGCAGGGTGCTCCACACTTCAGTCGTCACGTTTTCAAACCAGTAAACGAGTGAGCATTTCTGGGGTGAAACTTGTTCGACGGCGGCTGACGCGACCCATGGATCGTCTGGTTGCATCCAGACCAGATTGATCTTGTCCCACCACCCGGGAGCTCGCTTTTTGTCGAAGCAGATTTCGGTTGGGCGGTAGAAGCGGAAGATCGCGCAGCGATTCCGACCTGACGTGGGCATCCAGTTGGGGTCGAAACCCTTTCGCGATTAGGCCTCGACGTAGATCGGAGGCTACTTGTTGATTCGCTCCCACCACTCTTTTGCCCTGGATTGCGTCCAGGGAGTCTTCGGCTGAATGCCTTCTAGTATGGCAATCAGTTGCGCGACGGACGACGGGCGGTCCTCCGGGTCTTTGGCGAGGCAACGGAAGACCAGGTCGTCAAGTTCCTCCGGGATGTCACCATCGCTGCATTCGGATGGCCGCTTCGCCGGAGCTTGCACCACTTGCAGGAGAACCTCTGCCAAACTTCCACCGCTGACGAAATCACGTCCCGCCAACATGAAATAGGCCACGGCGCCTAGCGAGTAAATTTCGGAACGTGGATCGCTCATTTTTGGATCACTCAGCGGCTCAGGTGCGATGTACTGAGGAGTCCCGGCGACCATGTTCGTGGAAGTGATCTCTTGCGATTGCGGAGTTTCGACGTGCTTGACCAGGCCAAAGTCCAGGACTTTCGCAACGTCGAATTCACCTCCACGCGCACACACCATGATGTTGCCGGGCTTAAGATCGCGGTGAACCATTCCTGCTTCATGGGCTTCCAGCAGGGAATGGCAAATCTGCTTCAGTAGGAAGATCACTCGTTCCGGAGGGACCACCATTTCGATGTTAACCAACTCGCCCAGTGAAAGACCATTGATGTACTCCATGACATCATAGAACAGCCCCTCAGGAGTCATGCCGTAGTCATAAATGCGAATGGTGTTGGGATGTTCGAGCTGGCTGACAAGGCGTGCTTCCCGCTCGAACCGCGCGATACTGTCACGGTCGAACAGTTCTGGCTTTAGCAGCTTTACCGCCGTTGGCCTCTTCAATAATTCGTGCCTGGCCTTGAACACTTTCCCCATGCCGCCTTCACCGATTTGTTTCTCCAAGGTGTACTGTCCGAGTTTTTGGTGCTCTCCGACTTGCTGCCGTAACCGGCTGACCGAGTAGTAGGACAGGAGCGCGAAACCCGCGCAAATCGCAAACAAATCGATGATTAACCACGTTTCCCAAATCAAGATTCGCAACCCGGGCTCCGCTTCATCCACATCTAGCTCGGTTTCCACACCAACCTCGAGATCGGGGAGCCAACGCCACGCCCCGACGACCGTAACGCCGCGGTAGTCACGATAGCCATCCACGTCGTCGCCGTCCTGACCAGACGTGCAAAGGCGGGCCATTTTCGTCAACGGCTTCGACGATATTGGTTCATCGGCAATGTATCCCGCTGTCAAGTCACCGCCTGGATCTCGCACGTCAACCGAACGTACAGACGTTGCCTGTGGCTCGTTCGAGATCAAACCCAACTCGCGGAGCTGATCGTCGAATCGGCTGCGGCTAAGCATCAATCCATCGCGGCTAATCACATAGGTTTCTCCCGATTGACCAAGACGGACCATGTCCAGAATTCGGCTCATGTCGTCTCGAGATTTGTAATCGTGAACCAACAAGGCCGCTACGATCGTTCCCTGATCATCTCGAATCATCGTTCAATCTGGCATTCAAGATGACGAATAGTGGGTCGTATTGAAGATTCGATTCCTGCGAGTTCCACGCGCAGGAAGCCAATCGGATTACGGTGAATGTCAGCAACAATACGGAAAGCCGCAGAAACTTTGTCGAAATGCTGCGGTCATAAGAATCGCCATGACTTCGTCGAGAACCGAAAATGGCTGATGGAATGTCGGAGAAAGGCGTGGGGCATTATGCTTCCCTTGCCAGGTAATGAAGCATCCGCTTTTTTTCGACATTCCTATTTTTCTGACGCCGCGCTGATTCAATGACCTGCATAACCCGCCGAGGGTCATGTTGATGGCCCCGTCATTCACGCGCAGACTTTGGGCCGCATAAAAGCCAGTCGCCACCGCCGCGACCATGCCGAACATCGTTACACCAAGCAATCTCTTAGAGAATCTCTTAAGAGTCAGTGCAAGGCCTTGACCAGGTTCCTGTTGGGGAACGGTCAGATGCCCATTCACGCCATCAGCGTCAACTTCGATCGATCTTCACAGGCTGAACATTCACTTTGTCAAAGATGTGGTGCTCAGTAGATTCACGATCACGCTAGCAGGTTAGAGGTCCATGATTGCTTCGATGTCGGCGTCCAACTGGGGTGGTTTTGAAGCCAGCGAAATCGCGAAGAACAACGTGAGTGAAGTGAGCAGCGCAATGGCGCCGCCGTCGATACCAAAGGGGATCGCGATGTTGAACAGCTTGATCCCAAAGTTGATTGACAAACTGGTTACGATCGCGGCGATGGCAGCCATCGAAGTGGCGCGTTTCCAATTGAACCCAATGGCTACGGTCGGTACGAGCGCCGCCGCGAACGTTCCCCATCCAAATGCTCCGACCAGTGCGACCAGATCACCACGTGAATCGAGAATGAATGCAAAGACTCCTGAGATGATCGCAATGCAAAGGGTGGCGATGCGAGCCCAGAGCAGTTCGTTCGGAAGCGACTGGATGCCGAGGGCTTTTGGTATGTCATGGACGACTGCGGCGGCTCCGATATTTAGAAAGCCGTCGGCGGTGGACATGATAGCTGCGAAAAGTCCGGCAAAAACGACCCCGGCCAGCAGCGGGTGAGCATAGTATTGCAAGAATTGTGGCGCCGCGTCGTCCGGGCTGGCGAGTTCGGGATGGTCGCCTTGAAGAACAAGGGCGCGCATCGCCAAGCCAATGCTGATCCAGAGCAGTGCGGATAAGGTATAGCCGATGATGCTGACCGGCAGGATATGTTTTGCGTCGGCGATCCGCTTGTTCATCATTAGCTTGGTGATCACGTGCGGCTGTCCCGCACCGCCGAGTGCAAACAAAAAGTACCAAGACAGGCAGCCCATGATTCCGAGCGTACCCCAGGGGCTCATTGCTTCTGGATCGTCGTTCATGATCGTGGTAGCGGTGCCCATCATTCCGCCGTCGACGGCAAAGACAGCCGCGATGAACACCAGGATCGCGGCGACGATCATGACCCCACCCTGAACCATGTCGGTGTATACCGAAGCGACGATCCCTCCAGTGACACAGTAGAAGACCAGCACGGCGACGGAGATCGACATGCAAACGTCGAGGCCCATCGTGGGAAGCCACGAGATATTCGCCAGAATGTCTTTCAAGACGGTGGCCATCGCCAATATCTGAGTGCCCAAGTAGCCGAATACGCCCAGGACGATCGCGATCGCCGTAAAGAACCGCGTGGCTTCGCTCTTGTATCGTGCTGCAACTGCATCGGGTAGGGATACGGTTTCGCGAACTTCAGCAAACAGTCGAATTCGTTTACCGAACAAGTAGAAGGACAGACAGTATCCAATCGAAGTACAAATGATCATCCAGAGTGAACTGATGCCCATCCGGTACACCAGGCCGGGTCCACCGACGAAACCGAATCCACTGAGCGTGCTGGAGAAGACGGCGAGGGCGGTGACCATGACCCCAAGATCGCGTCCGGCCATGAAAAAGTCTTTGGTGGAATTCGTTCGCCGCAGCGCCCACAATCCAACACCGATGCACATTGCCATGTAGATCGAAACGAAAACAAAGACAATCAGGTTTCGATATTCTTCAAAATCGATCACGTCTGGTCTCCTCCAGCGTCCTTGCCACCAGCGAATTGCTTTTCAGTCAGCAGTTCTTCAAAGCGAGCCAGTCCGCTGCGCGAAAAGTCCACGAGTCGAACGTGAACATGTATAGAAACATGAACACCAATGGGATGGGCCAGACGCCGTAGATCATCCAGGCGGTGGGCACGGGCAAGGAACCGAACATCGGATGGGCAACTTCCATGCATGTAGCCTTGATAGGAGTAAACCATCGCCGTGAACGTCGCCGCATACAGAAACGCCGCCGACAAGGATCGGTATTTTCAGCGGACCAAGTCGTCCATTCCTTTGGCCGCCGTAAGCAATCAAGCACGACAAAGAACGCGATCTGCAACAGTCCAAAGGCCCAGCCAAACCATAGGATTCCTTCGTGACGGGCTGCGCCGGGACCGCCACTTTGCATGCTCTTGAATTCAGCGTGCGGAATTCCATGGCCTTGAATCGAGTGCGCATGCCTCGCCAGTTTTCTGGGCGGGCACCTCCACCGACGGCGATTCCCCGATAACCAAAACGGTTGCGATCACTACCCATATCGCTAGCAGGATCAAAAAAAGCAGAGTGGGCAGTTTCATATTGTTGTCGGCGGGGTGAAACCGCCCGTTTCTTGCGTTAGCAGTTTGGCGAATTCGATGCAGGTTTGGTCTTGATAGGCATCGCTGACGCATTGTACGCCAATCGGCAGACCGTCACTGGACGGGCCAGTGGGGACGACTGTGCTCGGCAGCAAAGGTGTCGTGATCAACCCTGACCAAAAGATCTGTTGAAAATACCATTGCGAATCACCATCGACGTCGATCGTTCGCTCGCTGTACTTGCGGTGGTCGTGCGGGAAAGCGGTGGTCGCGGTTTGTGGACAAATCAAGATGTCCCATTCTGCAAAAAACTCGCGCCAAGCGTATCGTGATTCGTGGCGCCGCGCATTGGTTCGCAGCCAGTCGGCATGATTCAAAACCATTGCTCGCGACATGACGGCTTGAGGCGACATGTCGTCCTGTTCGTATCGAGCCGCGTACTGTTGATTTCGCTCGTACTGCTGCGGTGTTGTCGCGGCCGCCATCTGGCTATGCAACAAGTTTTGATAGTCGAAATGAACTTGTTTCGGGCTGACGCTGGGTCGGGCGGTGTCGGAAACCTGGCAGCCAAGCTTGGCAAGTACTTCGCCAAGCTGTGAAATACGCTCGGCAACCGCGTTGCTGACCGGAGCGTACGTATCGTCGGGCCAAATCGCGACGCGAAAGTCACGCAACGTCTGGTGCCGAGGCGCCGGCATATCGATTTTCCAGCCGGGTGCTTCCAGCGTTCCGGGACCTTGAATGATTGACAGGGCGAGTTCCAGGTCCGCGGCGCTGCGCGCCAGCGGACCACAGACAGCCAGATCAAGCATCGGTGCAGGCTCGCGCAGACTATGGCCCTCGGTGGGAACGATTCCCCAGGTCGGCTTGTGACCATACACACCACAGAAATGAGCCGGGGTGCGAATCGAACCGCCGATATCGGAGCCCACGTCCAAGCCGGTGAATCCCGCAGCCAGAGCCGCAGCGCTACCGCCGGAAGATCCACCGCTGGTTCGCGTGAAATCCCACGGATTGTTGGTCGTGCCATAGATCGGGTTGTAGGCTTGGATGTCATCCAGCATCTTGGGAACATTCGTCTTGCCTATGAAGTGTGCGCCGGAAGCTTTCAGTTTTCTAACCGCGAGGGCATCACGCTTCGCGATGTTGGCCTTGTAATCCGGCGCGCCCCAACTGGTGGCCAGGCCGGCGATGTTGTAGGACTCTTTGATCGTCATGGGCAGACCGTGAAGTGGTCCCGTCGATTGATTCTTGACCAGTTTTTCATCGGCAGTTGCGCGGAGTCGATGGCTCGGTCAAAGTCACGGACGACGACCGCATTGATCTGGTCGTCATGGCGCTCGATACGATCAATGAAGTGCTGCGTCAATTCGAGCGAACTGAGCTGCTTGGTCAATATTTTTTCGGCCAGTTCGGTGGCCGATAGAAAGTGGACTTCGGTCATCGAATACGACTCACAAGATCGCCATTGGAATGAAAGCACTCATTTGACCACATTCCTCACTGCGAGATGAGCCAACGATTCATCGAGCGGTATTCGATTGGCTACGGAAAAGGGGTCCGACCCCAATAGTGCGAAGCACCCTTCGGGCCGTTCCGGCTATCGGGGTCGGACCCCTTTTCCACAACAAACCAGAGTTTTGACGGCGCAATAACCCTTGGTTCGCGAGAGATCGACTCTCCTTCCGTTCTCGTTTCGTGAATGGCGGTGACTTGATCGAGCCCAAAAATCGTTGCGCTCTGAGTATCGTCAACCCTATAAGTTGGGCAAACCTGCTAAGCTCGTTTCGACTTTCGACCAAGAATCACACGGCTATGGGTTCAATGTGACTGTTCATATACCGAAACAGACCGATTTCAATGACCGGGTACTTTTTAGAATGACGGCGACGAGGAAAGGCCATCGACATGTCTGATCCGGTGTACGGCAAACATTCGGCGAAAGTCTGTGTGCGCCCGGCCAATCTGACTGAGATCGAGAACGTTGTACCGTCCAATACGGCCGTTGCTCGAAGCAAGCGGGAACCGTTGGCAAGAGATCTTGCCTGTGGAGCGGAGGGTGAACACCGGTGACCTTCGATCTTCATATTGGCATCGACTACTCGGGCAGAGAAACTCCAACGTCTCGCACACCGGCGCTGCAAGTCTATGCTGCCTTTGACACCGAAGAGCCTCGCCGCATCCTCTCTCCAGCTTCGACCGAGAAGACTTTCAAGAATTGGTGCCGTAAGGAAATCGCCGAATGGTTGATCGAACAAGCGCAGAAGAACATCACATTTATCGCTGGGATCGATCATGGATTCTCATTCCCGCTCAACTACTTTGAACGATACGAGCTCAAGTCGTGGCCCGAGTTCCTCGACGATTTTTGCGAGCACTGGCCGACCGACCAAGAACATACTTATGTCGATTTCATACGTGATCGTGAAGAAGGCCCGCCAGATCGTGGGGGCTCGAACAAAGACTTCCGGCTGACCGAGACGTGGACAAGCTCGGCCAAGTCAGTGTTCCAGTTCGACGTTCAGGGTTCGGTTGCCAAGTCCACGCACGCTGGGCTTCCATGGTTGCGCCGGATTAGAAATGAAGTCGGTGACAGTCTTCACGTTTGGCCCTTCGATGGCTGGTCTGTACCCGCTGGAAAGTCGGTGGTCGCAGAAGCTTTCCCGTCGATATTCCGGAAACGCTATCCAAAGTCGGATCGTAAGCCCGACCAGCATGATGCTTATTGCGTTGCAAAGTGGCTGACGGAAACCGATCAACGAGGATTCTTGGAACGGTACTTTGCGCCGCCGCTGACGAACCGGGAACGCGAGATTGCCGACCTCGAAGGCTGGATTTTGGGGATCATGTGATAGCGAAGCGGAAATCACAGATAGTTGGCAAATACCTGATTCCATCGATGACCCAATGGGACAAAGATTTCATCGATGCTGAGGTGCCCGGTCCAATCCCGTTGTTTCGGCGCTCAGTCAAGTACGAGGACATCATCAGTGTGGAAATTGGACGGACGACAATCCTCGACGGTTACGGTATCCACAAGAGCTTGCGGGGAGGCTGGGTTTGAAATATTTGGGGTCGAAACTGTGTAACGGCGCGGTCGCGAAAGGGTATCCTACGACTAGGAACCGATGACGCCGACCAGCTTGCGGAGTTCCTGAACCGCCGATTGTCTGGGCAATACCCCACTTCATGAGCAAGATTGAAAATGATTCTACGAATGCTTCCGCTGATCGTCTTTCTCGGGGGATCGCCACTCATGGCTGAGGATCGAATCTTGTTCAAGTTCGACAATCCTGAAGCTGCCAAGCCTTGGCAAACGGTAAACGATGGCGTGATGGGTGGTCGTTCGTCAGGGCGCTTCAAGATCAATGCAGACAACAACATGGAGTTCTTCGGCAGATTGTCGCTAGAGAACAATGGTGGCTTTGCATCGGTAAGAGCCCGAGGAATCGGGCTTGGACTTAAGAAAGGGGACTCCATTGTCGCCCAAGTCCGTGGCGACGGTCGTCAATACAATTTTGATCTTTATTCACAAGGCTATTCCTTTCGCCAATCTTTCAAGACAAAGAAGGGTGAATGGATCGAGGTCACGTTGCCTGTAGACAATCTCGTGGCGACTTGGCGTGGCAATGTGTATCCGAATGAGAAACTTGATCTCAATCGAGTGAATGGGCTGGGGATTCTGCTTGGCGATAAGCGGCCGGGACCATTCAAGCTGGAAGTGGAATCGATCAAAATTAGAAAGTAGCGACAGCCACGCTGGCTCACTCCATGTCCCGATCGATGTTCCACTCGGTCAAAACCAGATCTGGTGATTTGTGTCAGCCGTAAGTGAGACCTTTTGAGTCAGTTGAAAGGGACAGATTCAGGGCTTGAAAATGGTGCGGTTCGTTGACGGATTCCGAGGTTGATCTGCTTGCGGCGATGGCGAGCCTGCGAAAGGTTCTCGTTGGTACTTAGAACGTTCATTAGTAGAAGTCGAAAGGGCATCTGCTGGCCAGCGGCCGTGATCGCAGTCGCCGTCGAGTTGGCGGAACGAAATAGGGTACGACAGGCCAAAAATTGACAACCAAAGCTAATCCACCAACGCGAACTCGTCTCCTGCTTCGCTGCCAGACCCAAACAGCGATTGCTGGAATCAGTATCAACAAGTACTGAACGCGAAACTGCGCGGCAACGTCGGCAATCCAATGCTGGCTTGCACTAAAACTGACTATAGACTCGACCTTGGCTGCGCAATAGCTCGGTGTCAACTAAGCCGGCGGCTTGATCGTTGGTCACGATACAAACGTGTTTGCCGTCGGCTTGGAATCGTCTAGCTTATCGACCAATCAACGTCGTCTTTCCGGCGCCCAAGAAGCCGCCGAGCATGATGAATTCGATCGGTTTCGTCATAGGTGTATCGTCGCGGAATCGTTGGTGCCAAATAGTTCCATTGAATCTCTTGATTGGCGGTTTTGTCAGTCGCAACTAGGTGACCGACAAGTGTCGCGTCTATTTAGACAGCAGCAATTTGCCGTGACGGGTTTCCCTCAAGCGATATAGCTGTCCCTTGTGCTCGATCCAGACCTCTTGCCCGCAACCCACCAAGTCACCGAACCGGATCACCTTCGATCGAAAGGGATGGGAACCGCCCTCGGGATGTGGCAAGCCCTCAGGTGCCGGTTTGGGTGGCCCAGACGGCGAGGCAGATGTCTGGTGGTCGGCCATCACTTGGTGCCTGCCAACCGAATCAAATCGACGTTGGTGAACTTGCCGATTTCCATATTGGCGCCACCAATCATCAGCAACTCTTGGTCGCTGATCGGCAGCATGCGATGAAAGAACCGGGCCGGCCGGGACTGCGCAACGGTCCGCCAGCCTTCATCCTCGGGCATCAATTCATGCACAAATCCATCCATCGTTGTCACGACGAGGCGTCCGCCGGCGGCAAACGAGGATGACCCGAATCCGGACATGCCGGAACCAGGAATCGTGGGGCCGGCGATCCAGCGATCTGCCTGAGGATCGTAAATGTTGACGCGTGTTGTTGGACCACCTTGGGCTTGCATGCCACCAATGACATAGATCTTGCCGTCGTGGGCGGCAACACTCGCGGCGCGGCGAATCAGAGGTGGAGTAGCGATCGGCTGCCAACCGGACGATGGATTGCGCAGATTCAATTTCCAAGCGGTTTCGTGCCAGTGATTGTCGTCACTCGATCCGCTCAGTTGCCAACCACCGATTACGTAAACGTGATCGCCCAATACAGCGGCATCGTGAGAGGACCGAGGTTCCGGCAGCGACGGCAAGTCCACCCACGCTTGCGAACCCGGCGCAAAGCTGGCAACGGAAGCCTGGGATTGCAGATCGTGATCGTCACCCAACGCGTTCTGAGCGGTAAAGCCGCCGATCCGAACGATTCGATCTTCGTATGCGACCAGCGCTAATCCTTGTAGCGACGGTCCCTCCGCCAATTTTTGCCAACGATTGTCAGAGTTTCCATTCAATTCCAGCGACCACAATCGATTCGATTGTTCTGCCGTCGAATAGGAATGCGCGTCACCTGTATGCCCGCCGTACACGTACAGTTGATTGCCGGCAATCGCTGCGCCGAAACTGGTCAGCTCCTCGGGCAAATCGGGCAGCCCACTCGGCTCGATCACCGCCTGGCTATCGTCGGCGACTCGGGGCTTGGAGGATGACGGTAATGATTCGCTCGATCGTTCGGTGCCCATGCGAAAAGTTGCCGTCAAATAGTCGGTTGTGCTGTCAAAGTCCTCTCCCTCCAGTGTACCGTTGGCCTGCTTGTCGATGACGCCGACAACCAGTGCGTTCATACCTGGCTGAATTTCGGATGCTTTGAACTGGACCATGCCACGATCATCCGTTTCGCGCGATGCCGACTCCGCTCCCTGGCTATCGAACAATTTGACATCAGTGTTGATCAGCGGATTCCCGTTGCGCAACACCGTCACGGCAACACCTTGATCGACCGCCGTGAGAATGGTTTGTAGCGGTGCGTCCGACCTCGGCTCGGTCAACCATTTCTGTGGGTTCGGCTGGGGCAGGTGTTCGACGTGGTAGGTCAATTTCGTGCCATGATACAGACCGTACGTTGCGACTCCGTATATTTCGCCGGTCGGATTGATCGGCAATCGGCTGCGGATGCCGACTAGGTCATCACTGTTGACCGGTTCGGTCGTGATCGGCTTTTTGGTGTTTTCGCCATTCAACGTCATGGCCGCGATTTTCTCCGGCATGTGATAGGTACGGTCGGCGGTTGATTCGCCAAACCACAACACCGCATGCCCGCGATCATCGGTTGCCAACCACGGAAAATGCGCGGCAACCGGCAACATCGAGCTGGAAACAAACAGCGTGACAGCGAAAATTCTCTGCAAACAATGCATGGGGATGTTCCTCATTCGTCCAGAAATTCAACTTGGAAATGAATAGTGTTTGGTTCGTTGGTTTTTAGTTGGCAACGAAGTGTGCTGTTAGCGTCAAAGGCTGGATCGATTACGGCGTCGGCTGGCGGCATCGCGAAACCGATCTCCGCTGGAATCTTGGCGCGCATACCTGGCGGAATCATCGCGACGCGAACGCGATATCGCCCGCCATGCAATCCAGCGTTGCGATCGATCACAAACTGACCACCCATTATCGCGGCCGATGCGTTGGGTCCAGTCGTCCCGTCCATTGGTTCGAACGTGACGAAGGCGCCCGACAATGGCTGGCCGCCAACCGTCATCGTACCATCGACAGTTACGATCGATCGCTCGGATTCCTCACAGCCGATTACTCCGATTAGCAAGCAAAAGCAAGCGATTGATCGAACACCCGATCGACATAGAGGTCGTTCAGTTTGATTTACCCTCTTTCGGAAGGTTCGGACGTTTGAAGGGCCGGGGAGGGGCCACGACCAAAACCCCTCTGCTCGCTTAGGCTCGACTCTCCCCAAGGAGAGTATTGCAAATACTTGGTGCATAACGACTTGAAAACTGCACGACCTCCATAGGGGAAGTGGGCGACTCAGGTAGACAGATCGGTTCGGCATCACCACGGATCCTGTTCAATGACCTGACCATCGTTCCGCGCCGCCAATCGACGCAAGATCGTCGCGTTCAACCGATTCGGTCAGAAACCGAACACTACCATCCACCAACACGAATTTGACGCCGGCCGCATGCGGACCGCGAAACGATTCAAAGGATGGAATATCAAAGATGGAGATCTCTTGGGCATTGAAGCTGCCGAAGACGGTCGCCGTCGAATGGTAGGGATAGCTGACGGCCCACTGACCGTAGGCCTCACCACCGGCACCGGGAAACGGAAAGGGTAGTGATGAAGTCTCGCGGATCTGGACGCCATACTCGCCTGCCAGCAATGTGTTGGAGGTTCCGTCGGCGCCGGTAATGTCATCGATGTCGATTGACGACATCCAAGCGGAGCCGGACGGGATCCCCGCCAAGACTCGTTCACTATGGAAGACATTCATCGAGTCGATGATTGCGCCGTCATGCATTTGGCTGCGATACTTCTTGGTGCCGGTCGATACCGCATAGCTGGAGTAGCCTTGTGGATTCGTAGGGTCATCGGGCAAGGGCATCGAAGGGCAGCGATGCACGGCGGGCGTCAGTTTGGCAAGCGATTCGTTCTGCGGCGCGACGGCATCCGTACTGAAATCGAAACGTTCGTACAACGCGATATCTTGGTGGAATGGCAACAGCGCGACCCAACCGCTCAAACCTGCACGGTTGACGGGACGACCTTGATCGTTCCCCACGCGAACGCCCAGCACAGTCGGCGGCAGGCTGCGATAGACATCGTTGTAGTTGTGCATCGCCAACCCAATTTGCTTTAGGTTGTTGCTGCATGAGCTGCGACGAGCCGCTTCGTGCGCCGCCTGAACGGCCGGCAACAACAGGCTGACCAACACGCCGATGATTGCGATCACGACCAACAATTCGACCAGCGTGAATGCGGTGCGCCGCTGAGTGACTCGTTTTGACATCAGATTGTTTCCTGTTTCGCAGTTGCTCGGATCGAGCGACGACGACGGAGGGACCAACCACCGATCGCCAACGCCAATGCGATGGAGCTCGTCGGCTCGGGAACGACAAAGGGACGATTTTGCACCAAGCTATCGACACGCAGTCGGTCGATAGAAAGGTTGGTAGAGGTAGCTTGGAAATCGACGCGGTATGCCTCGGCCGATGATGGCAGATCGAAGACGGCTAAATGACTGACGCCATCGCCACCAAAAGTCCCGCCGAGGGCTTGGCGATCCGTTTCGATCGAAAACGAAGGGGCGACAGAGCCCGGCGTGGTGGTGTTATCGCTCAGCAGGATCGATTGGTAGTCAAGTTCGGAGCCGAGGGTTTCGAATTGAACGACGATTCTGGTGAAATCGCCGCCGGTGATGCCGGAGCGAACGATCAAATACGCATCGGTCAAGAACGTCGAGTCGTCACCAGGACCGAACAGTCCGCCGTAGGCGTTTCCGCTGCTGGCAAGCGACTGATTCGATTGAAACGTCAACGAGTTCGCTTCCGTCCCCGTCGTGAAACTGGCTTGTGGCTCCGGCGACGTGCCGGTTGGTAAGAAACCGGGGGCGGAGCCGCCGGGGAAATCATCAAATCGTTCCCACAACGCGGACGTGCTATGGGCCGCGCCTGCTGCCCACGGAAAAACTTCACTCGGCGCTGCGGGGACGGATTGGCCAGGAGAGAAAATGACGGACCAGGCCGTCGTGGGCGACCCGAGCGTTAGGCAGCCGAACGCCACCGCAAGCATGATGGGAGAGCGCATTGCGCGAAACCTTGCAACGAGAAATACGGACTCGCGGGTTCGCCACCTGCGAACCTTCGCGTTGCTTCGTTTCTCGCTTGCTGGATCAACCGGTGACGACCAGCCGGTGGATAGATCCGGAGGGTCGCTGGTGTCTGGCTTGCTACGCTTAAAGCTGTTGAGAATTATTATCAACAGCGGTCTAGATTAAGGATCTCGTCCTCGGCTGTAAACCGTACGCGATGAATTTCTTCAGCGGCAGCCGATCCAAGCTCACGAAAACCTTGCAAATCACCGGAGAAAAGATTTTCGCAACAATCGTTGACAATATTCAGAACTGCTGACTATCGTATTGAGAGAGATTCTCAATAGTGTTGAATTTTCCCCGCCCAAGCACCGAATTTCGATGGCCATCACCCCGCCAGATTCACCGCTGCAACCACCAGTAGACAGTGTTCGGCCCACCGCCGATGTCGATCGGGTTGCCAAGTCCGGCCAGATCGTTGTCTCTCAAAAGATCGTCCGCTTTGATGACTTGACGAGTTGCGGAGATGAAGTTTGGATCGAGTACCGCGGAAAGCTATATCGGCTACAGACAACGCGCCAGGGCAAGTTGCTGCTGACGAAGTAGCGCACACCGACCCAAACAATCCTCGTTCGTTTCCAAGCCGCATCCGCCGTGCCTGCACTCGGCCTGTGCTTGGCTTCCAGGCAATTTTTCCGGTAGTGGATGAGGCAACGAGTCTTGTAAGTTCTTAGCTTATTGGGACCCGTGCTTATTGGGACCCGTAGCCTCGTCCACGACGACGAAACCAAAATGTCAATTGTCACAAAGTACCGGAACCTATTCTTTCGGATGGAACCCTTTCTTACGACACGTAGCCCGTGGACCATCTCGTGGCTACTTCGCCAGGCAATGTGTATCCGAATGAGTAACTTGATCTCAACAGAGTGAATGGACTGGAGATTCTGCTCGGCGATAATCAGCCCGGTGCGTTCACGCTGGAAGTGACTGGACCAAAGTGGCCCAAACGCGATAGGTTCAGGTTGTGCCGCAGATTGCTTGCCGGGGCATCGTTCGTCAACTCGCAAGCGTTCAGGCTGGTTGCGTCTTGCGTAGTGATCGACAGCGTAGTGATCGACAGCGTAGTGCGTTAGTTTGGTTCTGGTAAATCGCAGAGGAAACAGAGCAGTCGGAGCATCGCGGCAATGCTGCCGGACTCGGCGGTTTCGGTCGCCGTATGGTACGAGGATGTAGGCAATTGCAAAGTCGTACCACGAACCAAGCCGTCGGTCGCCAAGATGACTCGCCCCAATTCGGTCCGCCCTATCGAGAGCGGTTTTTCGCGTTCAAGGTTCAGTGCTTCGATATACCGATCTTTGAATCGGTGGCGAATCGACAGTTCATCACAGCAGGAAACCAGCTTGTTGGTCAGTGGAATGTCGAATTCCGCCATCGAGTCCCGGTTCCGCAGCACAACATCTTGCTTGGCGACCTCGTCAAGCGTCTGGAATGGGCTGGTGTCCAATACGATTAGCCGATCCGTTTGGATGTCTTGACGCTGAAACCATTCGACGGCAAACCGCCAGCTACGGCCCGCTTCTTCGCCAGCGGTAAATAGTGCTGTCCCCTGAAAACCGCGCCGGATCAATTCGATCAGCATCGCAACCGAAACCACGTTGTCCAGTTGGGCAGATACCATTCCATCATCGACTTGCAAACGGTCGAGAAACGCAACTGGGGATCCCGGCTGTAAAAACTCGAGACCGTCCAGTTCGAAGATCAAATTGCGTCGCCGCGGACAGACGTACGATCGCGTGATCTGGCCCTGGCCCAAATAGGAACCGGCGTAAGGGGTATGAGCTTGAACGCGCTGACCCTCGAATCGCCCGGCGATCAGTTCCATGAACTGTTCCGAGATCGAATCCCCGGTCAGTTCGCCTCGGTTGCCGGCGATGAAGGCCGCGTATTGAAATTCGTTTGGTCCAGTACACAGCAATCCGTGCCGGTCGACATGCGCTGAAAGGTAGATGCTGTCGGGGTCGGATCCCTGAGCGACCAACAGCCCGTGGTACCGTTGGACTTTGACCGGGTACTCTTCCAACTCGCGCCGCAGGACACGAAAGAATGCATCTTCGACGCCAACGACCGAGGGTTCACGGACCAACGCGCGCAACAGATGCAGGAACTCGTCAATATTCGCTGATGGATTTGCCAAGATTGTTACTGCGCTTTTCGGTTGAATCGGACGAATGTCTCTATTTTCAGCAAGCGGTAGAGCCCCCAGTAGAGCCCGAACACTGCAACGTGCAAATGATTCTCAGCACAACGGACTGGTGTACGGTGCCGAACCGTTCGCTCAGTGGAGTCGAAAACGGGGATGTGGAAAAGTGGTTAGAACCCAATGGTGCGACGCACCCTCAGATCCAATGGTGCGACGCACTCTACCGGCCGCTGACGGCTTTCTGGCGTCTGGCCTCTGGTTCGGTTCTCCCCGTTTCGGAACTTGTAGCCCCGTCAACCAGTCCCACCCGTTGACCAATCCCACCCGTTGACCAATCCCAGGGGTTGCCAGCAACATTAGCTGGTCATGGCATCATACAGAAGCAGAAGTCCAAACTCTTTGTTTTCGGACTTCTTGACTCCGATTTCGGCGGCGGCAAGTCAATTCACATGTTTTTACGTCGATTGCTTACTGTTCAGCCAGCAGCCCTTCAAAATTGGATTCATCGCTGTTGATCACTGGTGAAACGGGAGTCGGGACGGCGCGTTTAGCGCACGCCGCACACGCGGAAGGCCCGTGGGGCAGCGGGTCGTTGATCGCTGTCAACTGTGGCGGCTTGCCGGAGACACTATTGGAAAGCGAGCTGTTGGGGCACGAGGAAGCGGCTTTTACGCGCGTATCGTGGATGGTTTGAACGGCAACCTAATCCACGGCAAGTAGCTTCTGTCGTGACGGTAGTCAGGGGGTTTAGCGACTGGCGTCAAGTTTGGCTTTGACTCATTAGGAATGCGGATTGCGGCGCTTCGAAATTGGGCGCGGTAAAGAAATCGTCGTGAATCGCCTTGCCGATCTCATTCAACTGCATTTGAAAGTCGTCAATGAACTCATGCAAACCGTGGTGCATGATGTCGGCGATGTCGCTGTAGTCCATGCTAGAGCGAAGCCGTCCTAGCAACTGCTCCGAATGGTTGCAGTATGTACCGGCGTCACTTCCGCTGATCTCTTGAAGCGACTCTTGTGCCTTGATCGCGCCGAAGTGCATCGATCGCGGGAAACGTCGGTCCAGAATCAACAGTTCTGCGACTCGCTGCGGCACAATCTTTCCGTACATCCGCCGGTAAGTTTCCAATGCGCTGGCCGACTTGAGCAATGCGGACCACCGCACCACATCCAGCGAGGAACCGACGTCGCGTGCTTTGGGAAGCAACACGTAGTATTGGACATCGACAATTCGCGACGTCTTATCAGCCCGCTCGATCGAGCGTCCCAGCCGTGAGAAGTGCCAAGCTTCGTCGTGAGGCATCGTGGCGTCCATCGCCCCCACCAGCATGTGACTGGCCAATCGGACTCGTTCGCAGAATTCTTGTGGTTGGTCCAGTGTTGCCTGAAACTGCGCGGCCGAGCGCACCATGAAGAAGAATTTGTTCAGCTGTTCCCACACCACACTCGAGATAATCTCGCGGATGGTTCTTGCGTTTTCACGTGCTCGGGCCACACAAGAAACGATTGAATTTTCATTTTCTTCGTCAAATGATAAAAACTGCAAGACGTTCTCGCGCGTCGGTTCAGCGTATCGCTCCCTGAACACGTCTTGATCGGCCGTTGTGTAGATCAGCGGCGTCCATTGCTTGCTCAGCAGTTCCGTCTCGCCTAACGTCAAGTTGTAGTTGACGTCGATAAACCGAGCCACATTCTCGGCCCGCTCGACATACCGGCTGAGCCAATAGACGGTCTCTGCCACACGACTTAACATCAGGATGTCTCCCCGGCAGCCAGTACAAGGCGGGACTTGTCAATTTGATCGTCTCGTAGCACCCAAGTGTCTTTGCTGCCACCACCTTGAGAAGAATTTACGATCATCGAACCTTCGCGGAGCGCCACTCGCGTCAAACCACCCGGCATCACGTAGACCTCCTTACCGCACAACACAAAGGGGCGTAAATCAACGTGTCGCGGTTTCAACTCGTCACCGACCAGAGTTGGAACGGTGGACAGATTCAGCATTGGTTGCGCAATCCAATTTCGCGGGTCCTCCTTGATCGCGTCAGCGCAGCTCGCGCGTTCTTCCTGAGACGCTTGAGGACCCATTAAGATTCCATAGCCACCTGATTCGTTGGTCGGCTTGACTACCAGTTGATCCAGATTCGCTAGCACGTGCTTGCGCTGCTTGGGATCGGAGCAGACGTATGTCGGTACATTCGGGAGAATGGCCTCCTCGCCACAGTAATATTTGATGATCTCGGGGACGTAAGCGTAAACCGCTTTGTCGTCGGCAACGCCTGTGCCGGGAGCGTTCGCCAACGTCACTCGACCCGAACGGTAAACGTCCATCAAGTGATCAACACCCAAGCAAGAATCAGGGCGGAAACATTTAGCGTCCAAAAAGTCGTCGTCAACACGACGATAGATCACATCGACACGCCGCAAGCCGCGAGTTGTGATCATATGGACATAGTCGTCCTTGACGATCAGGTCCGAGTTGTGAACCAACTCAATGCCCATCTGCTGAGCCAAGAATGAATGCTCGAAATAGGCTGAGTTATAGACGCCGGGAGTCAGCAGTACGGCGGTTGGCTGATCAACATCCGCCGGCGCACAATCAAGCAGAGTTTTGAGCAACTGTTCGGGGTAGTCTTCGATCGGCGCGACCGACATACCCTCAAAGACATGCGAGAACGTGCGCTTCATCAGCTCGCGATTCTCAAGCACATAGGAGACGCCGGACGGACAACGCAGGTTGTCCTCCAATACGTACAGCTGACCATCGCTGTTGCGAACCAAGTCAACTCCCGTGATGTGGCACCAAACGTTCTGCGCTGGATGAAATCCGACGCATTGCTTCCGCAGCGTCCGGGAGGTCGCAATCAATTCTTCAGGTACGACTTTGTCCTTGACGATTTTCTGGTCGTTGTAAATATCATTGACGAACAGATTCAACGCGCGAATTCGTTGTTGCAAGCCGCGTTCGATAATGGACCACTCGCTGGCGTCGATGATCCGCGGCAGCAGGTCGAATGGCCAAACTTTCTCGGTGCCGGCTTTGTGATTGTAGACGTTGAACGTGATGCCCATGTTTTGCAAATTCAGATCGGCAGTTTTCTGCCGTTGTTGCAAACTGCCATCATCCAGACTCGCCAGACGCTCGACAAATCCGACGCCACTCGCTCGCGGTCGTCCGTCGGGAGCAAACATCTCGTCGAACACGTCATCAGACGCGTATGGTGAAAGCAGCACCAGCGGGCCCCTCGTTGTGATTGTGTATAGATTTTTTGTTCCAGTGCCTTCGGTCGCGACAGTCATGACCGCCAAGCCAATCGCAGGCGCGACCTGTGAAATGGTCAATCAAACGTCGATGCATATCGTGTGCCGTGTGCAGAGCGTTCGCGATCAGCGGTCGGCTGCGCAACCGTAAACGACAACTAATGGCAACGAGCCGGGCAAACGACCGACCATTGACCGCCATCACGTGAGGCGCCGCGCAATGCGTGTTCACCCAATGCATCGTTCTTAGGCAGGGCAGACGATACCGAGCTTGCTTCAAACGATCGGCAGTCAATTCTGCCGAGGGCTGGTTCGGACCGGGGGGCGGCAAGATTCGTTCCGCCCCGCAGTGGGCCGATCAAGCGCGGCGCTATCAGGAGGCACGCTGGCGACCGCTCATAACACTCGGCAAGCAAACGTTGAGCCGAAAGTGTTGCGGCGCGGCTGTACGCTGATCCTTTGATCGGTATTCAGGTCTGTCATACGCGGCTCCCTCGCTGTTGATCCGAACTCATGCATCTTGATCGTGTGCTTCAATAAATTCGAACACGCGCCGCGGGCTCAGAATGCCCTTCAGCTTACTGTTGACACCCAGCACGGGGACGTGACGATATCCCGCCAGAGCGATCGCAGCTAACGCCGCCGCAGCCGGATCGGTCTCGTAGACGACGGTCGGATCGGTCGTCATCACCTCACTGACCGGCTTGTCGGCCAACTGAGGGTACTGTTCGGCGACTCGCTCCAAGACGTCTCGTTCCGTGAAAATTCCGACTACCTTCCCTTCGTTGACTACCAATAGGCTTGAGACCTTGGAATCATGCAGGGCCGCAATGGCCAGTCGAATCGTGGTCGATGGTGCGACCTGGACGACTGGCGTCGCCGCGATATTGTCCGCGGATTCCTCGGCCAGCGCGGTGCAATTCACTTTCGTATTGAATCGGCTCGTAGTCGCTTAGCGGATCTTCAAACGCTGACGAACCCATCGGTGTAGCATCGTCATTCATGGCTCATGCGCCTTCGCGTTGTTGCATCCAAGGTGTACAACCAAGACGTTGGACGGTGACGTGCTTCGCAAAGCAGTCTGCGACATACTCCGCGATCCCGCGTTGGCCAGTGATTCCAATCAGTTTGCCGTCATCGTCGACGACGCACACAAAGCGTGCCCCGCCATTCTGAATCGCATCCCAGACGCGTGAGATCGGTTCGCTGTCCTTAACGAATACGAAATTGGAATCGGCGAAATCTTGGATGGGCCGGTCATCCAACGACATATTCTTGAACAGTAGCTCAATCACCGATTGTTCGGTGAAGATACCGGTAGGGGCTCCCGCATGATCGACGATGACTGCACATCCCAACGATCGGGTCCGCATGCTTGCAATTGCCCCTCGGACCACCGTTCCCGCATGCACAACGACCGCATCACGCAGCGACAGCGAACTCGTCGGTTCTTGCTCTAAGTGTTCTCGAAAACGCATGACCAGTCATTCCTAGGATTGGACACCATAATCTACGGGCACATTGCGCACCAATCTTGAACCGTGGACCGATTGCGACATTCAGTCTTCCCTAAAAGCTCCCTAAGGGTGACTCAGGCGATCGACGCGATCTGTATCGCAATTTTGACTGCCCTTTACTGAGCAGTTGTGTGCCGAAACGTGCCACGAAGCTGTGCAGCTGTGTCGGTTCTCGCTCTTTCGTTTGGGTAAACCTGTTGCAGGTTCACCATCTGCTGAAGCCAATCCGATCTTGGCCGCACTGAAATCATCTCAAGTTCATCTGCACATTTCCCCGGACAATGGACCGCGGTCGCTTACGGTATGTGATCAACCTCAACAAAGCATCACCGGCAAGCGGAGCGCACTTGAATGACATTCGGCTGACGAGACAACTCAACAGCCTTTCGCTTTGAAACAAATTCGCACAGCATATCGGCAGCGTAAGTCCATCGAGGCGTCACTAGACGCAACGCGCAAGAAACTCTTGAACCGTTTTAGCGTTTGGTCAAATTCCGGTTCAATGGGTTTGATCAGCGTCCGCCATTGAAGATTGATCGAGTGTCACCCATCACTTCCGCAATCCTGATCATCACGCTCGTGGCCGTGACCGGACTGTTGTTGGGAAGCGTTCGGCTTCGCGGCATCAGCCTTGGACCGGCCGGTGTCTTGTTTGCCGGCATTCTGTTTGGACACTTCGGGGCATCGATCGATCACGAAATTGCTGAATTCGCAAAGGAGTTCGGACTGATCCTGTTTGTGTTCACCATCGGACTGCAGCTTGGACCTGGAATCGTCGAACTCTGGAAACAGCAAGGCTTGTTGCTCAATGGGATGGCGATGGCGATTGTCCTCCAGGGTATGGCGTTGCTGATCGGCTGCCTGGTCCTGTTCGACCTTCCCTCCTTCACTGCTGCGGGATTGTTTTGCGGGGCAACGACCAACACACCAGCGTTGGGAGCCGCAGAACAAGCGGCGATGATGCTTGACGGCAGCGAAAGTGGTGTCGGAATCGAATCGCTGACCTCGGCGTACGCGGTAGCTTATCCGGGCGGCATCATTGGGATCATCGGTTCGATGCTGCTGCTACGCCGATTCTTTGCCATCAACGTTGTGCAGGAGGCGACCGAAATTCGCGAGCAGGAGAAGAACGGCTATGAGCCGATCGAGCGTCGTTGCATCGTCATTGACAACTCGCATCTGGGCGAGATTCCTTTCGGTCAGATCCCGGGGTTGGAGGAAACGGGTGTCCGTATTTCACGAATCAAGCGACTTGGCGATCAGATCGTGCACCCGGCTTCGGACGAAACAGAATTGCATGCTGGAGATTTGGTTCAAGTTGTCGGTACCCGAAGTGGACTCAATCGATTCAGCCCGATGATCGGTCATCCCGTGGACCAAGATCTCATGCAGACTTCCGGGGATGCCGAATTCAGGCGAGTGTTTGTGACCGAACCCCAGGTGCTGCGTAAGTCTCTGCGAGAACTTTCACTCGACAAGCTGTTCAATACGACCGTCACGCGAATCAATCGCGCCGGTGTCGAAATGACCGCACGCGGATCAAGCCGCTTTCACTACGGTGACATCGCACACATTGTTGGCGACCAAGTGGGGCTGGACCGAGCCACCGAGTTCTTGGGGAACTCGGGAAAGTCGATGAGGGAGACTCGGTTCTCACCATTGTTCGTTGGGATCGCGATCGGTGTGATCGTGGGGATGATCCCGATTCCGATCGTCGGTGTCCCCTTCCCAGTCCGGCTAGGCTTTGCCGGTGGGCCGTTGATCGCCGCGATCGCATTCAGTTTGGTCGGGAGCGTAGGAAAAGTCGTCTGGTACATTCCCTACGCGGCGAACCTCGCGTTGCGTGAACTGGGAATCATTCTGTTCCTGGCGTGCGCGGGACTCGGTGCTGGGGGATCTTTCTTCGCATCGGCGATCAGTCTGGAAGGATTGAAATGGATGACAATCGGCATCATCGTCACGATGGTGCCTCTGTTGACAACTGGATCTGTCGCGCGATTGCTCTGGCGTCAGAACTACCTGACGATTTGTGGCGTCATCGCTGGCAGCATGACCGATCCGCCTGCGCTCGCATTTGCAAACTCCCAGGCCGACTCCGAAGCGAGTTCGACCGCCTACGCAGCCGTCTATCCACTGACGATGATTCTTCGAATCATCGTCGCCCAAACGATCGTCATTCTGTTTGCCTGATCGCCGGCGATCCTCAGGCTCGCTGGCATCAGCGCAAAGCCTTCAGCATGGTGATAAAGATCGTCATCGGGGTTAGCGCTACAACTTCGCTTTCGGGCTTAAGTCATGGCTACTTGAATGCGCGGCCGGTTGTCCTAGGCAAGCACAAATTCATGCTTTTGCACGGCAGCAAGATCCTGGTCAAACAAGAGACCGCGGCCGTTCCCTTCAATCTGCCACTGGAAAAAGGCACCACGCCATCAACAGCTAGCAAAACCAACACCAAACCGAATCGCCGCAAGTCATCCAAATAGGAGAATACCGAAGGTGGGACTCGAACCCACACAGCCTTGCGGCCACCGGATTTTGAATCCGGCGCGTCTGCCAATTCCGCCACTTCGGCCTGTTCTTTACAGCTCACAAAAGTATCTTGGTGTCCGCTCGCTTTTGCAACCCGGGCTCTTTCCTGAGCTGACGGCGTTGGTGAAGCTGCAAATGTTCGACAAATGACATCTGACCCTCTCCCAGGCTTGTCTCATGACCGCTCCCGCAGGGAGCGGTGACCCATGCCCAATTTCGAATTCCTCTCCGATCGTCTTCAATCGCTTGCTGATACCGGGCGACTGCGGTCGCTGCTTCCTCGAGCGCATGACGGAATACATTTGCGCGGTGATGACGGCAGACGTCTGATCAACTTTGGTAGCAACGACTATCTGGGACTCGCTGCCCAAGATTCGGGTTCGCAAAAATCAGATTCATCGCATTCGAGAACCGGCAGCGGCGCAAGCGCCTTGGTTTCGGGCTGGACCGATCGTCATCAAACGCTGGCCGAACAGCTTGCCAGTTTCGAGGGAACCGAATCTGCCGTGCTGTTTCCGACCGGCTATGCGGCCTGCTGTGGGACTGTCGCCACTTTGGCCGACTCTGGCCGTGACTTGATTCTTAGTGATGCGCTCAACCATGCCTCGCTGATTGACGGCTGCCGTTTGTCGAAAGCTCAGCGCGTTGTCTATCCACACGGTGATTGGGAAGCGGTAGCCGAAATCCTCGCCCAGCGGCGGAACGATTTCGATCACGTTTGGATTCTGACCGATGGCGTTTTCGGAATGGACGGGCACGTCGCACCGTTGGAACGACTGACAAGTATCGCCGAACAATTCGATGCCTTCCTCGTTGTAGACGAAGCTCACGGTACTGGCGTGCTGGGCCAGACCGGTCAGGGTGCCGGCCAAGAATTGGGAGTCAAGGATCGTGTCGCGGTCACGATCGGTACACTTAGCAAAGCAATCGGCGCTCAAGGCGGATTTGTTGCCGGGCCCCGGTTGGTAGTCGACTATTTAGTCAATCGCTGTCGCACGTTGATTTACAGTACCTCTCTTGCGTCGAATCAAGTCGAAGCGGCGCTGGTTGGTTTGAGGATCGTCGCGAAAGATGCCGACCGACGACATCATGTCCAGGATCTGTCGCGTCGTTTTCGTGACGCTTTGTCGATCGAAGCATCGGAAGTCGAAGCCAAAGTTCCGATCATTCCCGTGGTGATCGGAGACGATCAGCAAACTGTCCTGGCATCCAGCCGATTGGCTGAACTGGGATTCTTTGTCCCGGCGATCCGCCCACCAACCGTCCCGGAAGGAACCGGCCGCCTACGTGTTTCTTTATCGGCCGTGCATGATTGGGCAATGGTTGATTCACTGGCCCAGGCGATTCGCTCGTTGTAGTCGAGTCGGCAACCGGCACGCCCGATCGAAGAGCGAGCAGGAGAGCAGCCGCTTGTGATTCTCTGTGTCGTGTCAGGACTGCGTCGCTGTCGTTTCGGGGTCCAGATTTTGGTACGAAACATGTCTGCAGCAACTTGCTAAGCCGGGCTACGTCTGGGCGGAGCGAGACGACTACTTTGGCGACGAGAATGTTTATCATGAGGTCACTCGAATCTTGGGCGACGAGAACCAATCCTGAATCCGACGTTCCTGACCCAGTATCAGAGTTTTGTTCGGCTGCTTGGATTCAGTGATGACTTCGCTGACGCTGGCAAGCTGTTCCAGCCCGCGAGGAACTCTTTTCATTCGATGATACCAATGGAACTGACTGGTTCGAACTGGACAAAGGGGCGACCCGGTACGCGATCTTGGTTGTAAGTTTGGTGCGGCGATAAAATTTCTAGCACCGCTTGTTTGCTGTAAGTGCTACAATCCAGACTTGTCGAGAGCGTTTGTGCCGGACGGTTGACCGTGAGGAATGTGATGCGACCAGTGCTGTGTCTTGCTGTGTTTCTGATGGGTTCGGTATCGATCAGAGCTGATCAATTCGATTTGGTCGAAGCATCGGGAATCGCAAGTGGACGCGTCGAGCTGGACCGCGGTCGGTTGGTGGTCTACCAAGCGAGTGGTCAACGAACCTACTTCAGCCGCCAGCCTCGATTTGATTCGGCCGACGGCGAGTTCGTGGGCTATTTCAGTGAGCAATGGAATCGCGTTTTGCGTTTTCCTCGTTCAGGATCAGGCAGTTTGCAAACGGCTGATCTAGATGATGTCTCACCAAGGTTTCGTAACACGTCGTACGCTGTGCGCCCTCGTGCACCGATCGTCGATCCCACGATCATTAGGGGACCACCGATTGTTCGTGGTTATCGTGGCGATCCGTATTTGGGTGACTACCTGCCTGCGCTACCTCAATCCGTATTGATCGAATCACAGGCTATACCGAACCCGCCGCTACCCCCGGCACAAGTTGTTTTTCACAACGATGGACCCCGAGAGCTTCAAGTCGGAGTGGTCGATCTTCAGAACCCATCGGGAACTCGATCGACGCGCATTCTTCCCGGTGCCGCCGTCGAGTTCACTTTGGATCGCGATGCTGGTTCCAAACGCGTAGCTCACTATCGAGTCATCACACCAACAGGCAGATCGTTTACGAAGGAGGTGGTGACGGAGATTCCACCAGCGGATCGATATGAGGTGGTTGTCCATGAGTGGGCGGTTCAGTCGGTGGCGATCGATAGAACCGGCAAAAGTCCAAACCAAATCGAAGACATCAACTTTCAAGGCCGCGGCGTCGGACGTTTCCGTTTGCCGCCCGGTCCGGAACTGCAATCGGGATCGATCGATCTCTACGCCGCAGCCAAGAGTCAAGGCAACCAGGGATCGGTCGCACCGATTGTGCCAACCAACGAGCGTGAAGGTGACAATCCATCGCCGTTGGAGCGCGCGATTTTGGAAGCCCAGCGGGCGGCGCAGGGAAGGTAGCGACCAGCACTTGGCTGCTGCTGTGAACTGGAAACTGTGAGCTGTAGGCTATCTACGGCATCGCGACGACGTCGTACTCGGCCATCGTATTACCTACTTCCGCATCGACTTCGATCATCCGCACTCGGTATCCCCATAGGTTGGCCACATGATGCAGTGTTCGATTGCAATCCTCCTTGTTCAGTACTCGACCGTCACGAACGAGATGCCGAAGCACTAACCGCCGATTTCCTTTCAAATCAGCTTCGATCACTTCGATTTCCGGTTGGCGATAGGAAAGATCATATTGTCCCGCCATCCGTCGCCGAACCTCGCGGTATCCCGACTCGTCGTGAATCGCTTCCACCGTCAAATAGCTCGCATCGCTATTGTCGCCAACGGCAAATAACCGCATTTCCCGAATCAATCGTGGACTAAGAAACTGCAGGATGAAGCTTTCATCGCGGTACTCGGCCCATGCGTTGCGAAGTGTTGCCATTGCCTGGCCGTTACCGGCAATTTCTGGAAACCATTTGTGGTCTTCTTCCTCCGGCTGTTCGCAGATTCGCCGGATATCTTGCATCATGGCGAACCCCAGTGCGTAGGGATTGATTCCACTGAAGCGACGTTGGTCAAAGGCGGGTTGAGCGATGACGGCCGAATGCATGTGCAGAAACTCCAACATCGCGCCTTCGGTAATCATTCCACGGTCAAACAGCCGTTGCATGATTTCGTAATGCACGAAAGTGGCGCAGCCTTCATTCATCAGCTTGGTTTGTTGCTGTGGATAAAAGTACTGAGCCATGCGGCGTACGATGTCCAGAATCTCTCGCTGCCAGTCGTGAAGCTTGGGCGCGTACTCGGTAAGGAAGCCGAGCAGATTTTCTTCGGGTAGGTTCAAATTTGCAGCAACTTTTTGAGCCTCGGACTTTTCAACAGTGTTTTCCGGTTGCGTCGGCAGAGTTCTCCACAGATCGTTGTAGGTTGACTGTTGATGGGCCTGTCGGCTTTTTGCTCGCTGAACCTTTTCCGACGCCGAAAGTCGTCGCTGAGGAGCGTAGCGGCTTATCCCATGGGTCATTAGCGCATGAGCCGAATCGAGAGTGCTTTCGACCGCCTGTATCCCATATCGTTGTTCGCAGTCGGTGATGAATTGTTTTGCGTATGCCAGATCATCCAGCACTCGATCTGCGTGAGTCCATTGCTGAAACAGGTGATTGTTTTTGAAAAAGTGATTGTGCCCAAAGGCCGCATGGGCGATCACCAAGCGCCTGCATCGTCGCGGTGTTTTCTTCCATGACATACGAGACACAGGGATCTGAATTGATCACCAACTCGTAAGCCAACGCTTGGGCACCTTTTCGATAGAGCAATTCTTCGCGAGCAAATCGCTTGCCGAATGACCAATGCGAATACATCAACGGCATTCCGGTCGCCGCGTAGGCATCCAGCATCTGTTCGCTGGTGATGACTTCGATTTGATTGCGATAGACGTCCAGCCCCAGTTCGTCGATTGCGATCGTCTCGATCGCATCATGGACGATCCGCAACAGGTCGAAATCCCACTCGGGACCATCGTACAGGGGTTGGTGCTGGGTCATGTTCTATTTACACGGTCGGCTGTTTCAATCCAAGCATGCGGTCGAGAGAGTCAGCGGTTTGATACACCAACGCTTCGGGGAAATGGTTGTAGGGATGAAAGTATTCGAAGGTCAGGTATCCGTCGTAGCCGACCTTGTCGAACGCCTCCAATACAGCCGGCCAGTTGGTCGTACCGTCTAACAGTGGTCGAAATGTTTCGAGCGAGTGATCGGTACCCTTCTTCGTGAATTCCTTGAGGTGGACGTTTTTGATCCGTGTGCCAAGAATCGGAATCCAGTGTTCGGGGAACTGATATTCCATGATGTTGCCAGTGTCAAAGTGAACCTGGACATAGGGGCTGGAAAAACTATCGACGAATTCAACCATCTCCATAGGCGACATCAGAAAGCCGTTGAAGAAAATGTTCTCCATGTTCAGGTGAATTTTTAATTTTTCGGCCAGCGGAAGCAGTTTGCGGATCGAATCTCGGGCCCGCCGATCGCATACATCGTTAGGTGTTGGATCGTGATCTTCGCGCCAGGGCATGTGAACGGCGCCCGGCACGACCAACAGATTTTCCGTTCCCAAATCGTGTGCCGCTTGAGTCATCTTGCCCGCCAGTTCCAATCCCCGCGCCCGTTCAGCGGCATCGTTGCTGGTAAGTGGATAGGGCCAAAACAAGAACGAACACAACCCGCTGATCTCGATTCCAATCTGATCCGCCATGTGGCGAATTGCGGTGAACTCTTTGGTTCCCGACTTGGGCGACAGATCGCTATCGAGATCGTAATTCAATTCGATGCCATCAAAGCCAGCGTCTTTGGCGATTTTCAAACATCGGCGGAGCGGCATTTTGTCGGGGTAAGGAAAAGCCCAAAGGTTGATCGACTTCTTCATCTTGTATTGGGGGCGCGATTCGACTGGCGGATCGGCTGCGGATGTGGAAGTCGTGCCCGATGCCGTGGCCAAGGCTGCACCGCCAAATGCGGCATAGGTCAGAAGTTCCCGGCGGCGGAGGGATGCTTTTTCAATGGGTTTCATGGGTATTCGCAAACAGGTCGTGGAAGACGGGATAAATATCAGTCGGATCGTACACTCTGGCCCGAGCAAAGTGGGAATGTTGTTCGATGATACTGCCGTAGCCTTCCCATAGCACGCTCTCGTTAAACAGTTCTTCTTCGCCGACTTCGATGTAAGCATAGTACTGACATCGTGGCAGAATCTCCTGTTCCAGCAATTCCATTGTCCTGTACATGTCATGATCAAAGTTGTGACCGTCCGACGCTTGGGCGGCGTAGATGTTCCAGTCATCCTGCGGGTACCGAGCTTCGATGACGCGCAGCATTTCTTCGAGCGCCGACGAGACGATCGTGCCACCGGTTTCACGACCATGAAAAAACGTTTCCTCGTCGACTTCAGTGGCTGTATAGGTATGCCGGATGAAGACAAGTTCGACCGCCCGATAGTGCCGAGTCAAGAATAGATGAAGCAGCATGTAGAATCGCTTCGCCAGATCCTTCAACTGTTCGGTCATGGACGCAGATGTGTCCATCAAGCAAAACATGACCGCTTGCGTCGTAGGTTTGGGTACCGATTCGAAGCGGTTGTATCGCAAGTCAACGGTGTCCAGATACGCGACCGACTGCATTCGCGATCGCATTGCCGCAATTCGCTCGCGCAATCGTTTGGTGGCAAGCGAATCTCGCTCTGAATCTTGTTCCGATTCCGCCTGCTCAAGCGCTTGCTCGAGCGCTCGCAATTCGTGTAGTCGCGGGCGGCCGAGGGCAATCCGTCGGGCCAGACTGCGGCGCATCGTTTCCTTTTTGTTTAGCCGCATCGGCGCTCCATCGTTGGCGTACCCGGCACGCCGCCTGGACATCGCTTCGATCGTTTTCAGTTTCCGTTTGGCCAAATTGGGCAGTTCCAGGTCTTCGAAGAACAGGTCCAGAAACTCTTCCTGTGTTAGCGTAAAGACGAAAGAATCTTCGCCGTTGCCGTCAGGGCTACCGTTTTGGTTTCCAGCTCCCGAACCGCTACTTGGCTTGCGAATTCGGTCACCACGCTGATAGCCACGGTTACCCGGAAAGACGTAGTCTCGGCTCCCCGAATCATGATCAAAGTTGAAGGAGGGTTCGCGGACATCGCTGGCATCAATCGAGATTTGTTCGCCAGATTCCAAATCACCAACTTTGCGGCTTTGAATCGCCTCTTTGACGGCTTGGCGGACATGCGACTTGACCCGACGCACGAATCGCTGGCGATTTCCCAAGCTTTTCGATTTCGGATTCTGACGTCGGTCGATGACGTGCATGGAAGGTATCCCTCTTCAGATGGTTCGATCAGACGAGCGGTTTGACAACGCAATTACCCCGATTTGCTGACTCGCATGTACCAGTCAACCAGGCGACGGACTTGTCGTTGCGTGTAACCTCGTTCGGCCATTCGCTCAACAAACTCATTGTGCTTCTGTTCGGCATCGCTGTCCTTTTTGGCCCCGAAACTGATCACCGGCAATAGTTCCTCGATCTGTCCGAACATTCGCTTTTCGATCACGTCGCGGATTTTTTCATACGACGTCCACTCGGGATTACGGCCGTCGTTTTTCGCTCGGGCGCAAGCGCGAACTTAACGACCTCGTAGCGAAAGTCCTTGGCATTAGCGATCCCAGCCGGGTGTTCGATCTTTTCTAGTTCCTCATTCAGAATGTCGCGATCCATCAATTGACCCGTATCGGGGTCCTTGTAATCTTGATCGTCAATCCAGGCGTCAGCGTAAGCGATATAGCGATCAAACAGGTTTTGACCGTAGCTGTGATAGGACTCCAGATACGCCTTACGAATCTCGTTGCCGATGAATTCGGCGTAGCGGCCTGCCAGTTCTTGTTTGACGAATTCCAAGAATCGCTTTTCCGTTTCCTCGGGTAACTGCTCGCGGCGGATCGATTTTTCAAGAACGTACATCAGATGCACTGGATCGGCTGCCACTTCGTCGGTATCGAAGTTGAACGTTTCTGAAAGAATCTTGTACGCGAAGCGGGTGGAGATACCGTCCATTCCTTCGGTAACGCCGGCCGCATCATGGTATTCCTGAACGGTGCGCGCGCTTGGATCGGTGTCCTTTAACGATTCGCCGTCATAGACACGCATCTTGGAATAGAGATTTGAATTTTCATGTTCGCGAAGTCGGGTCAATACAGCGAAACGCGCCATCATCTCCAACGTGTCGGGGGCGCAAGGTGCATTTCCCAATTCGGAGTTGAGCACCAACTTGTCATAGATCATTTTTTCTTCGGTGACGCGCAAGCAGTAGGGTACTTTGACGACACAGATGCGATCCAGGAAAGCTTCGTTGCTACGATTGGCCTTGAAGGTTTCCCACTCCGATTCGTTGCTATGGGCGACGACAATCCCTTGATAGGGCATCGCACCCACGTTTTCAGTTCCCACATAGGTACTGTCCTGCGTGGCGGTCAACAGTGGATGCAGCATCTTTAGCGGCGCCTTGAACATTTCAACGAACTCTAATAATCCTTGCGTCGTTCGATTCAGTCCTCCGGTGTAGCTGTAGGCATCGGGATCGTCCTGGGAAAAGTACTCCAGTTTTCGGATGTCAACTTTGCCGACGAGCGAGGAAATGTCTTGGTTGTTTTCGTCGCCTGGCTCGGTCTTGGCGACGCACAGTCTCCGCTGCTCGGACGGTAAGATTCGGACAACCGAAAATTTGGAAATATCGCCACCAAATTCGTCCAGACGTTTGGTGGCCCAAGGTGACATGTAGCCGGGTAGTCGACGGCGCGGAATACCATATTCGTCTTCCAGAACCTGGCCCATCGATTCAGGATCGAACAAGCCGAGTGGACTTTCCAGGATCGGGCTGATCTCGTCACCAGCGCATAACACGTAAACCGGCTGAGCCTGCATCAACTTCTTCAAAGTCTCGGCCAGCGAACTCTTGCCTCCGCCAACGGGACCTAGCAAGTACAAGATTTGCTTGCGCTCTTCGAGGCCTTGAGCGGCATGGCGAAAGAAGCCGACGATTCGCTCAATCGTTTCTTCCATTCCATAGAATTGATCAAACGCCGAATACGTCTTGATCGTACGATTCATAAAGATGCGACCAAGCCGCGAATCGGTCGCAGTATCGACGTGCCTTGCCGGACCAATCGCACGAACCATTCGTTCGGCAGCGCTACTGTACATACTCGGATCTTCGCGAGCCGATTCCATATACTCTTTTAGCGATTGTGTAACGCGTTTCTCACGTTCATAGGCTTCGGAGTAAAGCTGCAAAATGTTGGATGATTTGGACATAATCTCTCTTCAATCTGTATGAGCTGACGACGCAAGCGCATGTCTCCCCACAAGCGAAGGGTGAGACTTCCCACGACGATGCGTCGAACGGGTGTAAAGAAAGAGCGGTTTCCAGCTGCATGCATTATAGACCAGATAGGCAAAAAAACAGATAAAACTATCCGGTGCGCAGCCTGGCGCAAAACTCAAGTCCTTTATGGATAGTGGTTTGCACCGCCCCAAAGAGTTGGAATCGGATGTGAGTTCTTGTTTTTGACGACGTGGAAACCCCTGGCTAAAAGTTCAAGCCCAGCAACTTTCCTGTCGTTTGTTTGGACAGTTACAAATCCCTGTTTCCGCACCGGTAGCTAGCAGTTGGCGCGAGCAATCCAAACAACGCTTGTCTGTCGGTTTGCTACAAACGCGCCAAGCTGTAGCCGCGCCGCTGTCTGAAGTGTCCACCAACGCGTGCTAGTTGGCGGTCACAGGGGTAACTCGGCCGCCCGTTCCGCCAGAACTCAGGCAACCAGAAGCGGCGCCTTGGTCAGGTGTGTCGCGACGTCACTGACGAGCGTTTTCGGATCCACCGGCTTGACGTACCAAGCATCAACGCCCTCGGGCCCCGTTGGCAGGTCGACGTCGCCTTGCTCCATACCGGTCAGTGCGAAAATTGATAACCCACGCAGCTTTGGGTCGGCTCTTACAGTACGGACGAATGCCGGACCGTCGATGCGAGGCATCAACATGTCCAACAAGACTACGTCGGGACGGGCATGCAGCGACAAATAGTCCAGTGCATCCTGTCCATCGCGGGCTGCCATGACTTCGAATCCGCACAGATCGAGATAGGCTTCTAAAAGTTGTCGCTCCGTGGGCGAGTCCTCCACCAATAAAGCCTGTGGCGTCTGGTTGACCGGTACGCCAGAGTCTTCTAGCACAAGATTGGCCTCGCGTTCCAGCTTGCGCAGTTCGTTGAACAGATCCTCAATCATCGGTTGCGCCGACTTGTCAGCAGCGCCATCAAGAGACGCATGCAATTCGTTCAGGTTCACCGCCGCGCTGTCGAGTCGGCGCCGAATCGCATGCACTAGTTCCCTTAATCGATTGTCGTTCGTCTGTTTTCCGGGAGCGAATTCGATTTCTTTCAGGTCAGCAATCTCGTGTCGCAGAATCGGTACGTCCGCGGGCGCATCTATCCCCAGGCGAGTTCGATTGCCCTGTACACGCAAGACCTCCACGGTGATGCCGAGGCTTGGAAACAGAATCTTGTCGGCTTCACGACGTGACAGAACCAACATTTGCGAACTCCCGTGCGAACAAAAATCCAATCATCACTTTACCGGGCCCAATCCGCCCGCCATGAACCGCTTATCAAGCACGATTCATATCAAAAAACGTCTTCCGAAACGTTACGGGTAAAGTACTACCTTTCCTGATCAAGCAGCGTCATGCAAACCTGTTTGCTGTGTATCGCTCGCGTCATTCCGGAGTCCACAAAGCCCTATCAGTATGTGGTGTGGTTGTCGATCGCCCAATGGCAATCTAGAAAGAATCGAACCGCTATTGCTAGCTTAAGCCTGTCTGTTTGATAGGCGATCGTTCAGCAGCATTCCGCAATCTTTATTGTTCGCCAAGTTCGACGACTAGAATGATCGGCTTGGATAGCAACAAGGCCAACTCCATCAGGTAACCCAACGTGTTTCGCCAAATCAATCAATTGACCTTCGTTGCAACATTCAGTTTGTTGTGCGGCTTGGGATTCGCAATCGCATCACCTCCGAACGTGTTGATTGTTACGGTAGACGATATGAGTGCGGATTCGCTCGGTGTGTTCGGTTGCCCTCTGGCCGATACCTCGCCCAACATTGATCGCTTTGCCCGGGAAGCATTGCGATTTCGGCATGCACATGTGCAAGTTGGTAACTGCATGCCCGGCCGCAACATCATGTGGTCCGGCCTGTTTGCAAATGCAAATGGCGTCGAGGGGTTCGTTCAGAACCTCGATGCCGAATACCCCGTGCTTTGTGATTTGGCGCAACAAGCTGGCTACTTTGCCGCGATCAGAGGCAAAGTGGCGCACTCGACACCCTACACGCCATACGGCTGGGATGCGGTTTTGGACGTCGGTATTGATGGAAACGAGCATCATAAAAAGGATGCGAACAGCTACGGTGAATCAACTCGACGTGGAATCGAGTTGGCAAAGAGCGCCGACAAACCATTTTGCCTGATGATCAATATCTCTGATCCACATAAACCGTTCTATCGACAGGGCAGGGGAGTCAAGGTCTTCGATGATCCTCACGTCCCGTCGAAAACGTTTTCTCCGGAAGCTGTGCCGGTGCCAAAGTTTCTGCCGGACGACGAATTCGTGCGAGGTGAATTGGCAATGTATTTCGACTCGGTCCGTCGCGCCGACGATTGTTTTGGCCAGATCATGGCAGCGCTTGAAGAATCGGGCATGAAGGACGACACGTTTGTCATGTTTCTATCCGATCACGGCATGCCTTTTCCTTTTGCAAAGACCCAGTTGTATCACCACAGCACTCATACCCCACTGATGGTCCGATGGCCTGGAGTCACAAAGCCCGATTCCGACGACGATCAGCACATGGTGTCAGCAGTTGATTTTGTCCCGACATTGCTGGATGTGATGGAACACGAACACCCAAACTTCGAATCGTTGCATGGCCGTTCATTCGCTTCGTTGATGCGTGGCGAGTCTCGGCAAGATCGGGGCCATGTGATTCTGCAGTACAACGAAAATTCGGGACGGTCGCGGCAGCCGATGCGTGGAATTCAGACACGAGAGTATCTATATCTGTACAACCCGTGGAGTAATGGTGAACGCAAGTTTGCGACCGCAACGACAGCGACAACGACCTATCGCCAGATGGTCAAGCGGGCGAACAAAGAACCGCGGATCGAGGCTCGACTTGATCTGTTCGATCATCGCGTCATCGAGGAACTGTACGACGTCCGAAAAGATCCCGATTGTTTGGTCAACCTGATCGACGACAAGGCTTACCAATCCCATCGGAATCGACTGCGCGACGAACTCTCTGTCCAGCTAGCCAGGATCAAGGACCCGATCGCGTCGCTGATCGCCGACATCGATGACCGTGGCCTACGTGAGCGGTATATGGCGGTTGAGGACCAACGTTCACGCCGGTTGAAGAAGCGTCGGACACAGAATCGGAGAGCGCCGTGACTCAATCACCGTACGATGACCGGCGCGCCCTTGTGCCGATCGGATAAGCTCCGAGCGTTGGACTCGACAGGCCCGCAAGTGGGAAAGTTCTTGCAAGCGGCAGCGCGATTCCAGTCACTCATCACTGATTGCGTTTTCACTCTACGCCTACTTACGCGGCACATCGCACCACACCGGTTGCGGGGGACTATGAATCTCAGGGGCAGAGCGGTCGATTCGGCAACGGTCACGGGAAGTCGTCCTCGCGATGTTTCCTATCTAGTCATCTGCGGCAAACGCGACAGCTTTAGTTTTGAACGTTGCAGTTGGATGCGAACAACGGCTGAAGTCTTCGGTTTTCCGGCCTCGGCTTGTAGGCCATCAATGGCCAGATTCATGGCTTCGATGGCTGCCTGGGTTTTCCCTTGGCGCTGCAACAGGTCCGACTTCGTTTCAAGCACCTGCGAACGCCTGGTGACATACTGACTGAGTTCAGGTGACCTTGAGGTCAACGAATCGTAGATTCGAAGCGCCTCTTCAAGGCTTTCGTCGGCTTGATCAAAGTTTCGGTTGCGTCCTTGGAACTTTGCCAAGGCGGTCAGTGTGTGAGCGCGGAGCGCCAAAAGCGCGGCTGGTTTGGAGAATCAACGAGCAGTTCCTGACTCAGTTCCGCGGCTCGAATCGTTCGCAGGACCGGATTGATTCCCACCGCCTCGGTGCTGGAAAGCGTAACAGCTAATTCGTATTTGATCGCTGCCGAGAGTTCATGTGCTCTCAGCAACTCTTCGAACAGGGCGATGGACTCCAGAATCGCCACTTCGGATACTCGTTTCTGATTTGCCATCGACGCCGCTTTCGATCGGTCCCGATGCGCACGAGCCAGTTCAACTTGAAAGCGGATCTCTGCCGGATATTGTTCGGTCAACGGTTTCAGCGTGTCGATAGCCTTCGCGGTTGCCATGAGTTCTTCTTCGATGCGATGTCTCGCCCGGAATCCAGCAGCACGAGGCCCACGCGGGGTTCTGCGATCAAGCGATCGTTTTCCCAGTCCATCAAGTCCGCTACGTACGCGAATCGAAGCGAACAAACGGTGCGCGCGTCCATATTCGAATCTTCCGCCTTGCGATTTCATCGCTAGTTCTGAATGTTCCAGTAATCCGACGGTGCGACGATACAACTGACCCGCTCGCGCAAGTTGTCCACGAAGCCCGGCAATGACGGCTAGTTCGTTCTGCAGTTCGGCCTGGGTGATAACCGTTGTCAGGTCGTCTGGGTTTCGCCGCGAGATGGTTCTGTAGCGGTCGAGGGCTTCGGAATACGCTCGATCAGCGCCGCGGAGCTGACCCAACCGCTGATAGATTTCACCGGCCCGTCGAGCGGCGACCGCAGACTCAGCCAGCAAGTCTTCGCTATTGTTGGCGCCGAGTTCGTCAAAAAATCCAAGCAGCGATTGAAGCAGTTTGGCATCTTGCGGCGTGACATTAGGTGAAGTGGTATCTGTGACTTCACCAAAGAACTCGGCCTCCGCTTCCAGTCCGCGACTGGAAATGTTGGTCATGATGGAATCAAAGGCTTCCAACGCAACCTGCAGGTTCTTTTCCGCTCGCTGGCGTTGTTGGTCCGCCGTTGCCAGGGCTACTGTCTTTTCAGCAAGCGATTGTTCCGCCGAAAGCTTTGCGGCGCTGGCAACATCCAAAGCGTCTTTGGTGCGCAAGTATCCAACGGCTGAAACACCGGCCAAAGCCACTAGCAAACCAAAGGTTGCCGAAGTCAGAGCGGCCACGATGGGTTCACGCCGGGACCAGCGGATTGCGCGTCCGACCAATCCGGTGCGCCGCGCCGCGATCGGGCGATCGGACAGAAATCGTTGCAGATCTTCGCCGACTTCACCAACCGTCGCATACCGCGCGTTGGCATCGTGTGCCAAACATTTTAGTACGATCGTCTCCAGATCGCGGGGCAAGTCCGGACAATGGGCCCGCGGCCGACTGACGACGCCGGAAGTCGCTTTGCGAATAACGTCAGCTGGACTTTTGCCGTCGATTGCCGGTTTGAGTGTCAATAATTCATACAAGGTCAGCCCGACCGCATAAATTTCGCTGCGAACGTTGTATGTTCCTTCGAATGATTCGGGCGGCATGTATTGCGGTGTTCCAACAAGATCGCCGGTCGCTGTCATCACCTGTTGTTCGGCCAATTTCGCCAAGCCAAAATCTGCGATCCAAACCCCGCCCATTCGATCGATCAACAGATTTGCAGGCTTGATGTCGCGGTGTAGCACGCCTTGTGAATGTGCGTATTGCAGGGCCTCGCAGATGGTTGCTCCGATCTGGGCGGCCCACTGATAACTGGTCCCGAAATTGGAGCGATTGGCAGCGGGGCGCGAACCCTGTGGTGTGGGCTGGTCTGATGAGTTCGCAATCTTTAGATCGCCGGCGGTAATTGCGTCCGCTTGATCAACCGTGGGCCACTGTTCGATGTGATCACCGGACATCGATTCGATCAATTCGCGCAGGCTCATGCCATCGATAAAGTCCATCACGTAGTAGTGATGATGATCCGATTGTCCAACACCGAAAATCGGCACGATGTTGGAGTGACGGAGTTTCGCTGCCGCGCGCGCTTCGCGTCGAAACCGAGCCAAGTGCTTACTGTCGCCCAATAGTCCGCTGGACAGCACTTTGACCGCGACGCGCCGGCCAAGTGATTCATGAATCGCCTCAAAGACGATTCCCATTCCACCACGACCGATCTCACGAATGATCTTGTAGTCGTCCAGATGGTCAATCACCAATGCATCCCGATTGCTCGTTTCGGACGCACTGCTTTTCAATCCTTCGATCATTGCAATCGAAGTCAAAAGACTTCGAAGTTCCGCAGGCGCATCGGGAAAGCGGGAAACAAATTCATCAATCGAAGGGTGATCGCCCCGTCGGACGGCGTCGGCAAACTCTTCAGCAATCAGGTCTAGGCTCGATGAATCCACCGCTTCATGCCTCCGGTTGGTCCAACGTTGCCATCAACTCGCCCAGTCGAGTCATTGCGCGCACATATCGTTTGCTGGCCGCGGCCGGTTCGATTTCCAAAACCTTGGCCGTTTCATTGTTGGACAACTCTTCAAAGTGCCTTAGCGCGATCACTTCGCGGTCCATGGGGTCCATTTCGTTTAAGGTTGATTCTAGTCTGTCGATCTGCTCGGCGCGGGAGACCAATTCACTGACGCCGGTAGCGCGACCCACGAGCTGAGCCGCGATGGCCATCGATGTGTGAGGTGATGGCACGTGCTGTTGTATGGAGACTTCTTTTCTCGCATCCCGTATACCAGCTTTCAAGTGCTGACGATGTAAGTCAATCAACTGTTGTCCGATCAGCAACCGCAGCCATAGAAAGGGCGACATCTCGTCACGGCCAGTGAAATGATCGAGTCGCTTAACTGCCGCGATGAAAGTCTCTTGTAGTACGTCCGAGTCGGAGACCCGACCGGCGATCCGGTAGTCCAGTCGGAATCTTATGATCCGACGCAGTCTCTCCCGATAATGAGAAAAGACTTCCGCCAGAGCGGCTTCGCTACCGTCGCGCATCTGCCTGACGAGCTGATCGGAAATCTCTGAGCTGGGTTCGTTCATCATGTCGGATTCGCTTCCTCCTCGCTCATCGGCATCACCCTCGCGGAGGCTTTTTGAAGTTGCGCTTTTCATTCACCCTCCCGCGCAGAGGTCGTGCGGTTCCAGTTACCCTCCTTTGGGCATTGGTATCTACACAAATCGGAAACATTCCAAATCACCCTCCATTGGCGGCGTCGGTACATTCTTGCGCATCACTATCGCCGCGGTGCGGAAAAAGTTCCAGAATCTGTGTCTCCAACCCCAAACCTTCCCCGTTTAACAGCATAGACCGGGAAATTCGGATCCCGGACAGTCAGTTCTCCCAATCATTGGACTACCAAAAATGAAAAGAATCATACTTTCCGTAACCGTCGCCTCGATGGTCCTGTTCGCCGGAACTGCGATGGCCGAAAAACCTGAAAATGGGAACAAGGGCAAGGGTGCAAAAGCGGCCGAATTTCGTCGCGGATTGGGCGGTCCCCAGCGTGATCCGGCGAAGATGGTTGCCCGCATCATGACAGAGTTTGACCAAGACGGCGATCAAAAGTTGGACAAAACCGAACTCGCAGCATGGCTGAAAGTGATGGGCGAGCGACGAGCACAAGGGATGCGTCGGGCGCGGCAAACCCGGAAATGGCAAGCCCGGAAAAGGCAAGCTTGGTGCCCAGGGACGACGTCTTTTGGGCGATGGTGATGGTGCGACTCCTGGTGGTGACGTGCCAAAACGACCTGACGCTCAGTAGCACAGAGTGTCACGAGTCTCCGCCTCGGATGCACATACGAATCGGAGATCCGTTTCACAATCTTCGGAGAACCCAATGTTATCCATCCTCATTCGCACCGCACTTTCGTTGATCGCCGTGGCTTTGATCACGCTCGTGGCTCGCGCCGATCAGCTAACCCCGGAACAAGTCAAGTTCTTTGAATCGCGGATTCGTCCGGTGTTGGTCAAAGAGTGCTACGGATGTCATTCCAGTAAAGCGGGAACTGTGCGTGGAGGATTGCGATTGGATACCAAAGAGCTTTCCTTGCTGGGTGGCAGCAGTGGACCAGCTGTCGTTCCAGGCGATCTGGAAGAGAGCCTGATCTACAACGCGATCATTCACGAAGATTTTGTCATGCCGCCAAAGCGGAAGTTGTCGGCTGACGTGATTGACGATTTTCGCAAGTGGATTGAAATGGGAGCACCTGATCCGCGCGAATCACAACTTGCTGAGATTCAGTCAACGATCAGCGATGAAGATGTCGAAGCAGCCAGGCAAACTTTTTGGGCGTACCAACGTCCATTGCAGCAAGACCCGCCCGCGGTTCAAGACATCGACTGGCCCAGGACCGATATCGACCGCTTCGTATTGGAAAAAATGGAAGCGTCAAAGCTTCGTCCTGCTACCGATGCCGAAGCTTACAAAGTGTTGCGGCGTTTGTGCTTCGATCTTGTCGGGCTACCCCCAACTCCCGAACAGATCGATTCCTTCAATCGCCAATGGACCCAAAATCGCTGACCAGGCGATCGCTAGTGTCATTGACCGGTTGTTGGAGCAAGATCAGTTTGGCGAACGCTGGGGCCGGCACTGGCTAGACGTTGCCCGCTATGGCGAATCAACGGGCCGCGAAGTCAACATGACCTACCCGCACGCCTGGCGATATCGCGATTATCGTGATCGATTCGTTCAATGCCGACAAGCCCTTTGACCGATTCGTCCAAGCAACAGATTGCTGGTGATTTGATGCCGGCCAAGACAGACGAAGAATGGGCCGAGAATCTAGTTGCGACAACTTTTCTGGCGATTGGTCCCAAGAATGTCAATGAACAGAACCGTGTACAGTTCGACGCCGATCTGGTGGACGAACAGATCGACGCAACGTCGCGAGTCTTTCTAGGAATGTCGGTTGCTTGCGCCCGCTGTCACGATCACAAGTTCGATGCGATTCCACAGACCGACTATTACGCGATGGCGGGAATCTTCGCAAACGCGACAACTTACTTTGGAAATCCACCATCGGAGTATGGGAATTTTCGTAGCCTGCAAGCACGCCGGCAAAGCAGTTTGTTGGTATTGCCGATCGATGATCCGAACCCGTTTGACAAACGATACACATCCAGCGAACTCGCTGATTTGAAGGAACAGACAGAACAGGCGATCCAAGCCGCGACCGAAGCGCGTCGAAATCGAAACGATCCGAACGCAGGAGCAAAACGGGTTAGAGCAGCAAATCAACTCGCGGGGCTGTCATCGAAATTGGCCGTGGTCGATCAGGATGGAAACCGCGCAGCTATTGCATGGGCGTCCAAGACAATGAAACACCGCGAGACGCCCGATTGTTGGTTCGAGGGGAGATCGATCAGGCAGCACAGTTGGTTCCTCGCGGGTTCCCACAGGTCTTGTGCAGCACACCCGCGAATATCGGCTCAGGGTCCAGCGGCAGGCTTGCTTTGGCCAGATGGATCGGCAGCGATGACAATGCGCTGACGGCACGTGTGATGGTCAACCGGATTTGGCAGCACATGATGGGCCAGGGACTGGTGACATCGACCGAGAACTTCGGCGTCACCGGCCAGGCACCCAGTCATCCGGAACTTCTGGATTACTTGGCGGTCCAGTTCGTTCAGTCAGGTTGGTCGGTCAAGTCTTTGATTCGCGAAATCGCCAACTCACGCATTTATCGAATCAGCAGCCAGTTTGACGAACGATGCCACGCGTACGATCCGGACAACGCGTTGCTGTGGCGAGCGAATCCACGAAGACTAGACGCGGAGGCGATCCGCGATGCGATGTTGAGCATTAGTGGCGAGATCGATCTGGACCGACCACGGGGTTCGGAAGTTGCCAAGGCGGGCTACACGCGAGTCCGCGAAGGGACCTTGGGGGACCCCAGGCAAATGATACGGTCGGCTGTCGAAAAGGCAGGACAGAACATGAGAGGGCAACAGCAAAAGCGCTATGGATCCGATCGGCGGGCGCAGGGCAGATTCCGAGCAAGACCTCCACAAACGGCAGGCCGCGAAGCGATGGCGGCACAAATCCGCGAGGCCGTGCGGAAAGCTCAAAACCAATTAGATATGGAAGACGCTAAGTTTCGCAGCGTGTACTTGCCGGTGGTTCGCGACCAGGAACCAAGATCGTTGGATGTTTTCGATTTCGCCGATTCAAATACGGTGACGGGCGTCCGCGAATCGTCCAATACCGCAAACCAGGCTCTGTACATGATGAACAATCGATTCGTCGTTGGACAAAGCGAAATATTCGCCAAACGAGTCGCCCAGCATGCCAAGCGAGCTCGCGATCGTGTGGAGTACGCATTCCTGTTGGCTTACGGGCGACCGCCGACGAGTGGGGAACAAGCGGCAACGGCATCGTTCTTGAAGAAATTCGCGCCGTCGGCCAGTGGTGCTGAGACCATCGCTGCACTGTGTCAGAGTTTGTTCGCATCAGCCGAGTTTCGGTATATCGATTAGAGGAAAGTCCTATGTTTTCACGACGTCAAGTTCTGCAATCCGTTTCTGCCGGGTTCGGTTATCTAGCCTTTGCTGGTCTGGCCTCTGCCGAAGATCAGGTTTCCACTAGTCCGCTAGCACCGAAGCAACCACATTTTCCGGCGCGTGCGAAACGCGTAATCTTTTTGTGCATGCAAGGTGGGCCATCGCATGTCGATACATTCGATTACAAACCGGAATTGATTCGAGATCATGGAAAGTCGGGAAAGTATGGTGGCTCGCTCCTGAAGTCACCTTGGGAATTTCAACAGCATGGAGAGAGCGGACTTTGGATCTCCGATGCTTTCCCGGAAGTGGCGAAGCATGCCGATGATCTGTGCTTGATTCGATCGATGCAATGTGATCAACCGGTCCACCCGACGGCGTTGACTCAAATGCATACCGGTACGGCGCAGTTCATTCGTCCGTCATTGGGTGCTTGGACTTTGTATGGATTGGGGACGGAAAACGACAGTTTGCCAGGATTCGTTTCCTTGAGCGCACCCTCGGGGGGATCACGAACCTACGGAAGTGCATTTCTGCCAGCAATCTATGGCGGTACCAAGGTTGGCCGCGGTGGTAGGGTTCCTCGATTCGCACGCGGCGCGAATGCCCAGAGTGTTCCTGACATCAAAAATCAGAAGCTGACCGATTCGCAGCAGCGCACACAGTTGGACTTTATCCAGCAATTGAATCGGGAAAAACTACGACGCGACAAACAAAACCCGGGCGTCGAAGGCGTGATCGAATCGTACGAGCTAGCGTTTCGTATGCAAGACGCGATGCCCGAATTGATGGATACCTCCGGCGAGAGCGAACAGACGCTTGCCAGGTACGGAGCCGATGGCGGTCCCACAGAGAATTTTGGCAAACAGTGCCTGCTGGCGCGCCGGTTCGTTGAAGCTGGCGTCCGGTTCGTCGAAGTGACTCATGGTGGTTGGGATCAACACACCAATCTCACGACGGCCCTGGGCGAGCGAGCCGAAGGATGTGACAAACCGATCGCCGGGTTGCTGGCAGACCTCAGACAGCGCGACATGTTGAAGGATACGCTGGTGATTTGGGGCGGCGAATTCGGACGCACACCAGCGGCTCAAAATGGCGACGGTCGCAATCACAACAACAAAGGCTACACGACGTGGATGGCCGGAGGAGGCGTCAAAGGGGGCTACAGTCACGGGGCGACGGATGAACACGGCTACGAGGCTGTCGAAGGAAAATGCCACATCCACGATTGGCACGCAACCATCTTGCACCTGCTAGGTCTGGACCACGAACAGTTGACCTACCGTTATGCCGGACGCGATTTTAGGCTGACCGACGTTCACGGCAACGTCCTGAAGGAAATTCTGGCCTAAGCGTTACTGATCCGCGCCGCGCCGTAAGCGACGATGGATTCAATGATCTACGCGGCCAAGTTCGATCCCACATCCGTGCGGTAGGCGGACCAGGCTGGTAGCAGCGCCGCGATCAGCGCCAATACCAGTACAAACGGCAGCACCGTGAATTCGTAGTTGCTGGTTGAAAAGAAGCCAATCTGTACTCCGGTGTTGTCTTCAATCATTCCACTGGCAAGCTGAATCGCTAAGTGAGCAAGTATCCATCCAGAAACTGCACCGATGATCGCGATCAGCAGACTTTCAAAAATGATGATCGTTGTCACGGTATCGCGCTGCGCGCCCAAGGCCCGCATGATCGCGATGTCGCGACGTCGGTCGTTCATTGAATTGTAAATAGCGACCAAAATTCCAACCGCCGCGACGATGCAAGTGATAACAGTGATCCCAAGCAAGACCTGCATCAATGGTTGTACGAATTGATCCATCAACTTGTTGATTTCGCCGATTGGTGCTGCCGCCATCGCGTCGCCACTTTCGTTGATCATGTTTTGCATCATCGGCGCGAACATGATGCTGCCGTTGCGACACAGAATCGCTGTGACTTCACGTTCAGGAATCGAAAGCAACGGATTGTCGTCGTTCTCTAAGTCCAACAGCTCAGCATTGACCGGAATTTCTTGGCCGCAATCGGGGCAAATGTTGGATTGCTCGTCAATCGGTTTGGCATGACCTTCCATCAAGTAGAAACCTTCCATATTCACGAATGCCGCGCGGTCGTTGGGCGTGCCGGTCGGATCTAGCACGCCGACGACTTTGAATTCGTCCTCATGGCCTTTGCCTTCCGGGTCGCCATGGGTAGGGAAGAACGTGTCGCCGACTTCAATGTTCATTTGCCTCGCGACGCGCGAACCGAGAACGGCTTCGAAATACCCGTTCTCTTCTGAATGGTCAACAAAAGCGCGCCCGTCGGCAAACGTAAACGGTTGGTCGACATCAGGACCGTGACGTAAATACTCAAAGAATGCTGGAGTCGTTCCAACCACACGGAACTCGCCGTAGTAGTCCCCCAAGGTCAATGGAATCGCGTAGCCACCGGCAACGTGCGCCGCATATTTGCCATCGCGCTCACCCAATTTAGGATCACCGCCATACTTCTGAACCATTTCGGCCCGAGCCAGTTGATCGAAAAATTCCATGTACATCGTGTATGGCAAGTTCTCGATCGGTTGACTGAGGTAATAAACGCTGTTCAGCGTTAGCTGTAGTTTGCTACCTTCGGGACCCACGACCAGGTTGTAACCAACCGATGCGTTGCGTGTGAATGCTTCGCTGACAACACCATAGATCGACAACACCAACACGACGAGACCGACGCCTAAAGCGAGCGACAACGTGGTCAGGATGCTGGATAGTGAGCGATGCCAGAAATTACGCCAGGCGATTTGGATTAGGGACACGAAACTACCTTGTTAATCTCATCCAGTTTTTCAATTCGATCGAACATTGATGCGATGTCCATGTCGTGGGTGACCATCAGCATGGCAACTTCTTCTTCCTTGCAGGTGCTGCGAATCAATTCCAACACAATTTCCGCGCTGGCGGGATCGACATTCGCGGTCGGTTCATCTGCCAATAAAAGTTTGGGTTTGCCAGCCAACGCACGAGCGATGGAAACTCGCTGTTGCTGGCCCACCGACAATTGGCTGGGCTTGTAGTCGGCGCGGTCAGCGAGTCCGAACGCGCTCAAGTAAATCACGAGCACGGGCGTGGGGTTGATGCCCCTGACCAAAGGTCATGCCCAGCCGAACGTTTTCGACCGCGGAAAATGCCGGCAGCAAATTGAAGGTCTGGAAGACATAGCCGATCGCGGCGGCACGAAAGCGGTCGCGTCCCTGTTCGCTAAGTTTGGTCAGTTCGATACCGTTGACCTGGATCGAACCGGAATCGGGCACCAGCAATCCGGAGATCAAATGCAGCAACGTGGTTTTGCCGCCGCCGCTTTTGCCAATCAAAGCGACTTGTTCGCCAGCGTCCACGTGGAATTCAGGCAGGTCCAATACAGTCAGGCTACCGCCGCCGGGTTGCTGAAACGATTTGACCAGGTCAGTGACTTTCAACATCGTGCTTATCGTCCTCGCATCGCTCGCTGCAGTCCTCGGTCGGCATCGCGCTTCTTCAGTGTCTCGCGCTTGTCGTGTAGCTTCTTTCCCTTAACCAAACCCATGACACACTTGGCGATTCCACGATTGTTGAAATACGCGCGAAGCGGAATCAGTGTCAGCCCTCTTTCGTGGGCCCTGCCGGCGAATTTGTCGTACTCACGAGCGTGGACCAGCAATTTGCGCGGACGACGTGGGTCGTGGTTCCACATGCCGGCGTTGTTGTAGTGCCCAATGTCGGCACCAATCAACCAAAGCTCATTGTTGTTGACGCGGATATAAGCCTCGTCTAGGGAAAGCTTTCCTTCGCGCATCGACTTCACTTCGCTGCCCATCAACATCATGCCGCATTCGATCGAATCGATGATCTCGTAGCGGTGCCGCGCCTTCCGGTTTTCGGCAATCATTACCAGTCCGGCGTCCTGTTTCTTGGCAGCCGCCTTTTTTGCGGTGCCTTTCTTCGCAGGCTGAGTCGGTTTGGTTTTCGACTTTTTCTTGTTTTTCGCCATAGAGAGGCAATTGTAGTGACTTGCCGGTGGCGGGATAGGAGAATGCTACTGGACGCGATGCGGCGGGTCTGTCCGTTCGCCGGGAAAGTGCACCTTCAACGCCGAAGCTGCCGGGGCGTCAGGTTTTTGAGCGCCAGATTTTGGGGTCACGATCTCTTGATCGGCTGGATCGATCGCCTGAGAGTGACCGATGACCGTGGCTGATCCCGCATGGATGGGATTTCCGTTGGCATCTTTACGGGCTTTGAAAAACCGACCGGCCGGACCAGCCAGTAACGCTGGCAACAGGATCAGGTCCCCAACCAAAGCGGTTGCCAGCATGACCAGCATCAGGGTTCCGAAACGCTGCGTGGGGGTGAATGTGGACAGAGCAAATACAAATAGTCCCAGGCCCCCGACGATCGTAGTCTGGGTCATCGCGGGCCCGACGCGACGGTAGGTTTCGATCACTGCATCCACGCGATTCATGCCGCGATCAAGATGCTCGCGGAACCAAGACAGAAAGTGAATCGTGTCGTCCACCGCAACGCCCATCGCTACCGAAGCTGTCATCATGGTTCCAATGTCGATCGCGATTCCCAAATGGCACATCACACCAAAGACTAGCAACACAGGGAAGACGTTTGGAATCATCGCGACCGTTCCGGCCATGAATCCGTCGGCAAGATTGGCTGGCCTGAACCACCCCAGCGGTGCGCGTCCGGGATTCAGCAAGATGATCATCACGCCGGCGATCAGCACAAAGGCCAAACCGATCGATTTGGCCAAGCTCGTTAGTAAAGTGCGCTGAGCCTTGTAGACGACCGGGACCAGCCCCGTGTAGATGACTTGAATTGGACCGGCGTCTGCAACATCCGGGATGCGATTGGCCAACAGAATCGGTCTTGCGGATTTGGCCAAAATCGCTTCGGCATCGATCAGGTTTTTGGAGGCGACAAAGTCGGATTTCGTAAATCCATCGCTGCCGAGCCAAACGACCGCATCGAAACTGGCCACATAGCGTTCCCATTTGTCATTGGCGGCAAGTTCTTGGGCTTTCGAACGCGTGACTTCCCGCCAGACCGGCTGTTCAATGCGTTCGGCGCTCATCAGTTCGCCAAGCGTCGCAATGAACGATTCTCTTGCCTTGATCGAACCGTTGTCGTCGATCAGATCGGTCGCCGCCAAGGTCCGTGGCCGATCGGAACCGACCACCAAGACACGAGGTTTACCCGACAGCTGATTATCGGCGTCAACCGATAGCGAATTCAGCAACGTATCGCGAGTCTCATAAGCTCGCATGATCGGTTCGGTCGACTCACGTAGGGTGGTGATGAATTGTCCGTAGTCGACGTCGGAAAGCGCGGCAACGCGTAGACTGACCCGCCAAAGTTCACTGCCAGCATACGGGCCCGATTTCTCAACGCGCAAGTAATCGTTGTTGCGAAGCTGGTCACTGGCGGCGATCAACTCTCGATTGAATTTCGCTCGGACCGGACTGTAAGCATTCGAAGGCGCAGGTACCGGTGGCAAGAAAGTATCCGCGCCGGTGGCTTGGCCGACGATCCCTAGACCTGGATCACCAAGCGTTCGATAGACTGCGGTCCGAACGCGTGCGGCCGCCTCGACCCGTTCGATCATGTCCAGCGAAGCGACCGAAGATGGCGTCTCCTCCTGATCATTTGCCTGGATCGCCGGTGGCATCCGTACGATCAACTCCATCGGCACCAGCTTGCCGAAATTCGTTTCTAACCAGGCATAGTCCGCGATGATTCGCGAATTGGGATCAAAAAGTTTCAATAATTGGACCGACGTCTTGATGTTGTACATCCCGACAGCGCCAAGGATCAGGATCGCGAGCGAAGCAACGCTGACGGATCCATGATGGGCCGAGATCCAGCGACCGACGGAAGCCCACCAATCCGACAGACGACTCTCCTCCGGAGGTTGTGGGTTCGCGTCGGCGTGCGACTGTTCCGATTTTCCAGCTCCAGGTGCAAAGGTCTGTAGCGCCGCAGGCAAGAAGGAAAAGAGGATGGCCAGCGTCATGATCACGCCGATTGCAGAGTACAAGCCAAAGTTGCTGATCGGAGTCAAGTTGCTGGTGTACAAGGAAATCAATCCGATCGCCGTGGTGACCGATGCAAGCGTACAAGGCAAGAACGCATGATGAAGGGCCCGTCCGGCCGCTCCTGATTCGCCGCGAGCGCGAACTTCATCCCGGTAGTAATTGATCACATGTATGGCGCCCGAGAGCCCGAGCACGTATACCAACGACGGCATACTTAACAAGATTGCATCAACATGTCCGTTGGTCCACCAAACCATTGCCATGCTTAGCATCGCCGAAGTACCGCCGACAACGAAGACCATGATGGTGATGCTGATGCTGCCAAAACATAAGTATGACAGTACGATCCCAATCACCACGCTATAGCCGACCAGCCGAACCAACGTGATCGTGCCCTCTTCGTCGATCGCCATATTGTTAACCGGTGGACCGCCCAAACGCAACGCAGGCATATCACCGACCGTTTCCGGCTGAGAGCGATTGAAAGGTGGTGGAGCCATCGAAGGTGAAGGTGCTGGGTTTACACCCGATTCCGCTGCTAGTTGCAGCAGTCGCCCGCGAGGCTGTCCCATGATCCCGCGGCCCAGTACAAAAGTCAGAGAATCTTTTGCTTGGTCGGTCAGCGTGACCAACACGCAGGTCAGACGCGGTGGAGGTTCGACTTCCGCGGCATCGAAGACGGCGTACCAAGCATCGGTTTGCTCTTCCAAGGAAGCAGCTTTCAGATTTTCGATCGAACCGTCAAACCGATCGTTGATGATCGTTTCGAGTTCTTGTTGCACGAGCGCGTCGAAAAATTCGGGCAACGGTTCACTGCGATCCTTGGTCGCAGCCGATCGAAACGCCGCGGTTGTCCATTCAAAACCATTGGGTACAGCGGGCGCGAACAGAGTGCCCGTCAATCGTTGCATCGCCCGCCGACGTGCAACGATGGGCCGACGCGCTTCTTCGGTCAAATCGACCGGCCATAGCGGCCCGCCTTCGCGGGCCAGATCATCAACAATGGAATCGCCTGTTTGTGCCGTATGAAACAGAGGAGCACAGAACAGAGTTGGGTCGTTGTGATACGGATTGATCGCATCGCCCGATGGTTCGGCGCCAAGAGCCGCTACAAACTGACCGCTTAGCTGATAGCTACCCAGTGCCCGCCGAATCTTGCGGATCAATGCAGCCGGTCCGTTGACACCTTCCTGCCAACGAAACAGGTGACCGTTTGGTGTGATGTAATACCATTGGCCGTCGCCAGTACTCAGCCATTTTTCATTTTGGCCACCCCAGTTGACAAAATCATTGGACGATCGCAACAATCCCAGTTCACGGCCAATCAATTTCGCCTTCGCATAATGCGATGCTTCTCGGGGCGATAGTTCACTCGTCGCGTCGAAAGTCTCGCATTCGTGTTGCAGCTTCTGTTCGAACAACTTCAAACGTTGATCGCCGCTGACACATCCATCCCATGTCGCCAAGACGAAACTCTCGCCCACAAAATGGTCAGCGAACCACTCCAGTTCAGCCGTCTCTGGAAACTCACTCGGTAGCCAGTCTTTGACATTGTTCTCTTTCTGTCCCAGACTCAGACGAGCGGCACGGAACGCCGAGGGGATAAAGAAGAAGATGACGATCAGAATCAACAGCGCATAAGGAATCCCCAGCGGGCTACGTCGCTCGAGCAAAGGATTTCGACTCATACAGAGAACAGATTGCTAGGTGGCTTGTGGTGACCCACAACATCCACGAGTTGCTTGCAACACACGAATCGTGGTTCCAGCCAGTAAATTACCGCCGAATCCTTGGAGGGTCTACTTCAATCGATTACAAACGAAGCGGGTGATTGGCTGGATTGGCATTCTATTTAGCGGATATACCGTTCACGGAGTCTTTTCGGCCCGTTCCCCGAAAAAGCTGAGCCCAAGATCGATGTGATCACCCGTCCCCATCACTGTACCAACGCACAAAACCAGCAACAGCCAGTGCTGGCAGAAAGATCGCCGCAGCATCGCTAAAACGTCCAATCGGTGGACTGGTCAGAGCAACAAATCCGAGTTTCAAAACCAGGTAGCTGATCGCCACAATTGCCAACGCGTCCAGGGCGACAGATCGGGTGATCGCCGGTCGAAAGGGAATCGCATCGACTGATCGATACAGTACCAACACGAGCGCCAAACTAATCATCGCCAGGAAAATGGGATGCATCACGATATCGGCGGCGATCGCCCAGGCACCGCGACGAATCGCTTTGGCGATCCAGATCGCATAGCGTCCTGGCCACTGATATACGATCGTTCGATTGAGCCCCTTGACGGCCCGATGGCTTTTGATCACGTCACCACCAACGACGTCGTCGGCTGCCGGAATTACGACGGCGTACGTCATCGCATCCCAACGTGCATCGATGGTCATCGTTGCATAGGGGGGATCGTCGGCCGACTGGTCCAAGGTTGAAATGTAGTCCCGTTTTCGCTTCACGACGGTGCGCCCTAATTCACCAAGATCGCTCAGTTCATCGTCCGAAACCAGTTGAACCAGCACACCCGCCAAATTCTGATGACCAAAAGGGACAATTCCGAAATCGTTGACGGTTGCCTGCCGAACAGCACACCAGCCAATGATTGGAATGACCACCAACAAAGTTGCGGTGCTGGAAGTTTGCAACGCCCAGCCCCAGGGCATGCCGACACGACGACGCAAACATGCCCCGCCGATCAGCAACCACACCGGCAAAAATAGGTACGCCGGTCGAATCGCAATCGTGACCACAGCCAGGAGGACTGTCAGTAGCAATGCAGATACGGAATCGCCGCGTCGCGTCCAACGCATCGACGCGACAACCGTCATCACACCCAGCGATGCAGCCAACGCATCGGTTGAGATCACGTTGATGTGGTCCATCGCCGTACAGCCGACACCAACCGCGAAGGCAGCGGCAATCGCCTGGCCGCGGATCATGCCCCAACATCGCAGTTCATACCACAGCCACCACGTCGCCCAGGCGTGCACAACGACTTGCAACAGCGGAACGAATGACAGTCCGAGCGTGGCCGTGATGATTGTCAACCAAGCGGGATATCCGGGCGTTCGGATTGACCGACCCATTTCGGTCAACGAGTCGAAACAGTAATTCTGATAACTTTGCGAATCAGGGACCAAGATCGGCTCTAGTCTTCCAGATACCCAGGCGAGACCAATGCCGGCCAGCACAACGGCCAGCCAAGTCAGCAGCAAAGGTGTCGTTTGGTGATCCGATGGCATCAGAAGTGACTCGCAGAAAACTGGTTACTGTCGGTTCAGCGCATCGATGGCGGCCGCTTCGGCCGCTGGATCATAATTCGGGTTCGGTTGTCGGGGTACCGGCGCGCCGGTTCGTGCTCGCCAGACCCGCAGAGCGGTGTGTAGCTGGTCGGCCTTGTCGGGGTGTGATTGAACTAAGTTGTCTCGCTCGCCGATGTCATCCCTCAGGTTGTACAACTCCAATCCGCCATCTTCAAAGTATTCGTGCAGTTTCCAGTCGCCCCGGCGGATGATACTGCAGGGACGGCTTCGGTACAGTAGATCGCGCTGGCCATCGATGCGATTGTAGCTTTGTAAGTAAGCCGGAAAGTGCCAATACAGTGACCGATCGACAAAGGTTTGCTGTCCGTGTAATAGCGGCATCAGGTTTTGGCCATCGACGGGTTGTTGGTCCGGTAGCCGTGCGCCGGTCATCGCACAGAATGTGGGATACAAATCGAGGTTGATCACGGGGACATCCGACTTGGTCCCCGGCCGGACCACACCAGGCCAGACCACAAAAAACGGTTCACGAATGCCACCTTCGTAATAGGTCCCTTTGTAGCCTTTCAGTGGCGTCATCGATGTGGCGGGGCCGTAGCCACCATTGTCGCTGGTGAACACGATTGCTGTCTTGTCCGTCAGTCCGAGCTCTTCGATCTGTCGGATGATCCGACCGATTCCGATATCGACACTTTCGATCATGGCCGCCATCACGGCATGATCATGCAGCTGTCCCTTTGGTTTCGCTTCATATTTGCTGACCAAATTGGGCTTTCCTTGCAACGGCGTATGCACGGCGAAGTGGGTCAGATAAAGAAACCACGGCCGCTGTCGATTGCGACGGACAAAATCGATGGCTTCGTTGGTCAATCGATCGGTCAGGTATTCATCCTCCGGCGCGTCCCGCAGTGCTTCGATGCTGGGATGGGGCGGGTAGTATCCCTGCGGTGGGCTGCCGCTGTGCGTGCCGGCGAAGTTAAAATCGAAGCCGTAGGGGCGCGGGTCATCGCTAAGGTGCCATTTTCCGATCGTGCCGGTGCGGTATCCAGCGTCACGAATCTGATGTGCCCAGGTGCGAATGTCGGTTCGCAGCGTATCGGTTCCCGGGACATGTTTTAGTTTGCCGAAATTCGGTTTCCCACGTCGTTTGGTGCCAACGTTGAAGATTTGATGTCGCGGCGTGTATTGTCCAGACAACAAACAGGCACGTGACGGAGCACAATTGGCGGCCCCGGCATAGGCGTTGCTGAAGACGATTCCCCGCGCCGCCAATGCATCAATGTTCGGAGTTTCATAGAAATCGGAACCCATGAATCCGCAATCTCGCCAACCATAGTCGTCCAGAAATAGGAACAGCACGTTAGGGCGTTCAGGCGATTGCGCCATTGCTGGGATCGCAACGGCCGTCAGCAAGCAGGCTACCAAGGTTCGATGCAACATGGTCCGACTACAGTGGCGGGAAGATTGGGGGGCGAATGTTTCACACGGTTCCGTTTCACCCAGTCCTTTTCTGAGATTTTAGTATGCCGGAGTAAAGATGTAGCGGTTGGACGGCCGATACCGCTTGTGATGACCCGCGCCAGAGCAAGAAACCTGGCTCATTATCCGCGTTCCTCCCACACGAACGTGCCCGAATATGGGCCCCACGATGGGCACAGCCCTTTATCAAGGCGATCATGATGAACCGCACCGCAACGACACGACGCACCACTCAAAGTATCGCGCTGACCTTGGTCGCAGGGTTCTGTCTGGTCGGCGCTACCGGATGCCAGGTTTCTCTAAACGGTCAGACGCTGCCCAGCCCCTACTATTTGGAAGACGACGTTCAATACTTCCCATCTGGCCCCGAATTCAAGCTGTCGCGTGAGGCGGCGGCGTTGCGGGCCGCCAGAGCGGAAGAAAAACTGATTCGCAAGTAACCTACGATTCGTCGGATGCTTTCAAGAATTCGGTCGCGACCGGTTCATAATCACACAGCTCGCTAGAATCAAAGTAGAGCTCCAATTCGCGTTCGGCTGACGCCTCACTGTCGCTGGCGTGGACCAGATTCATCTGACGACTACTGCTGTAGTCGCCGCGAATGGTTCCAGCTGCGGCTTTCAGCCCACTGGTAGCACCCAGCATCTCGCGAACGACTGTAATGACCTCTAGGCCTTCAATTGCCATCGCAACGACGGGTGCCGATGTGATGAACGATTCCAAGCTCGCATAAAAGGGTTTTTCGACGTGTTCGGCATAGTGCTTTTGGGACATCTCGGGTGTCACGCGAATCATTTTCATCGCAATGATATTCAGACCCTTGTTCTCGAAGCGCGCGATGATATTTCCCATCAATCGACGTTGCACGCAATCAGGTTTTAGCAACACCAATGTTCGTTGCATCTCAGTCATTCTCCACCCCCGGATTCGCTGACCCAGGTTAATGAGGTTCGTTTTCGATAAATTGGCTTTTGATTACCTGGATACCAGGCATTTGGCCCGATCCGATTCAGCAATCACGCAAAGAGTATCTAGCGATTCTGCGCGGTGCAAAGGTACCGGATGATCTAGTTTTGTCGTCGGACAGCAACCGTCAGCTGGCAACCTGGATCGAGCGATTCAGTCGGCTATTTCAGATAAGTGGGCTGGCGAACCACCCCATCGTCCGAGTCAGAAACCCGCTTTGCCATCTCAACGACCGGACGGGCATAAAAAGGGTTCGTCTTAACTGCAGCCGGGGACGCTCCCAATCGAGTTGGTCGCATTGATGCAGTTGGTCGGGTAGGACGAGCGACCGACACATGGGTTGTTTTCGATTCGACGGCTGCGGTTCCCAGCCGCTGCGGTCGGTTCTCCACTTGAGTTGCCGAAACCGCCGTCGGTGCTCCGCCGGATGCTCCCAAACGCTTTGGCTGTTCGTGCGTCCTGATCACAAACGACGGTGGCTTTGCGGCCGCGGATTCGGGGCTCACAGACGCCGGCGCGGATGGGTAGGCCGGCGAGATCTTGGCCGGGGTTTCGGAAAAACGAGCGATTGGCTCAGGCAGATTGTCAAATGGATTGCCGACCGGTGACCCAACGGACGACGGATCGGCGGGCTCCGTACCCTTGGGGGTCTGAGTTTGTCGCTGTTGAGCAGCCTGTGGGTGCTCAAGATCGGTTGCGGATCGAATGTGTTGTCAGTCGGCCCCTGATCGGCTTCGCCCGGCCCCTGATTGGCTTCGCCGAACAGCTGCGACGGTAGCTGGTTTTCGCTGGCTTGGTCTTGTGTAGGAAACAGAAACTCCGGCTGAGGGGTCCCGCTGAAAGTAGGCAATTCAACGTTTGCTGATGGTTCTGTGACTTGCATCGGCATTCCGCTGTTCGCGTGCGTCATCGAGACCCCCTGTTCCAAACCAGGGTTCAGGGCCGTGCCATCACAACCATTGCTGTCGCAGGCAATGCCATCGCAGCCACTTTTGCCGCATGCACTGCTACTGCAGCCACGGCCGTCGCAACCGAGCACCTCACAACCTGGCAGGCAACAGCTTGACGTATGGAACAATGATTGGTTGATGGCGTCAAAGCGATCATAGAATGTCGCTCCCTGCTGATGTTTTTTGCCGACCGAACTACGGTGGGATACAGTCGATGTCAGCATGGATTTGGGGGGCAGGTCAGCCCAAGGGCGCAAGCCCGAGCTGCTGCAGGCGTGATAACCATCACCCCAGCAAACACCGTACAGGCGACCGGCTCGTTCCAAAGAATTTCGGATCGGATGACTTGGCTGTTGGGCAAATCCCTGGCCAGCCTGCAGGCATCCGGTCAACGCTAGTATCAGCAGCCAAGTAGCACGGTTCATTTGCAAACTCATCGCCAAATTTCTCTCTCAGGGCATAACGCCCCATAAACGGGGAACTTTCGATCGAAGTCAGCACGGATCATCAGTCCAGATGCTTCAATCGACACATGAGGCCCAGCCAGGACCGGGACGTTCGGCCGGCTATCCGGTTTTGGCCAATTGGGATTCTGATCGGATCGGTTGTACCGATTAGGTCAACTACTGACTTGATTTGATTCCCACATTCTTGGTCGCAAACGATTTGATAGCGTTTCTGAGTACAAAGCTAAGCTACGGTTTGTCGGGAAAAGTTTTTTGACAATCCAGGTAAGTAGCATGTCAGAACGAGAAAGAATTCTTGTCGATCCGAAGGTCCAGTGGAGCATCGCTGGACGCGTGTTGATGCATTGGGGACTGTTTGTCGTCTGCATCACATCGATCAACGTGATGGTCCGTGTCTTGTCTTCGGTAGGCGAACAACCCTTTGCCGCTGCGTTTCAATCCGCACTGATATCACAGATTCCGATTTTCGGCGTGATGCTGATGTTATTGCCAGTTTTCCTGCGTGACACGCTGAAGTTGAGCAACCGATTCGCCGGACCGATGTATCGGTTGCGGACGTCCCTGAAAAGCCTGAACGAAACTGGTACGGTTGCCCCGATTAAGTTTCGAACGGGTGACTTTTGGCAGGAAGCGGCGGCTGATTTCAACGCCTCGCTGGAGCAATTCGAGCAGGTCCGCAACGAAAACGCGGCGTTGCGAAAAATCTTGGAAGAGGCCGAGAACACCGTCGAAGTCTAGCCGTCGAAGTGTTGGGCACAGGCGCGCGGCCGATGGCATCTCCTACCGCAAACTAGCCGAGCCAGTCGCGTCGGGTGCGGCCGGTCGAACGCCCGAAAGCTGACTCCAACAGGTTTTCGTGGGCATTTACGGACAAAATCCAGTCTACGCAGGAATCAGGGGAAACGTCATAATGAGTGGAAGTCGATTCCACCTACCACGAGTCTCCCCCAATGACCTCTTGCAACATTGATCTTGTTCCCCAATCGCGGTCCGTCTTGCTGACAACAGGCCGCGACCTGATCAGGGCCAGCTGCTTGATCTTCGCCCTGGTTTTGACCAGCGGTGGCCAACCGGTTCACGCACAGGAAGCCGCCGGACAGGAAACCCCCGGACAGGAAACCCCCGGACAGGAAACCCCCGCACAGGAGGCCGAAGCACCAGCAAAGCAGACACAGCCGGTGAAAGACTCGGCCGACGGCAATGCGGGTCAAGCCGATTTGGACGAAGCCGTGATCCAGCGGATTGATGCCAATACCGCTCAGCAACTCGAGTCGGTTTCCGTTTTGTTGCAATCGGCGATCACCAAAGGATTAGACGAAGAGAACGAGTCCTTTGCTCGAAAAATGCTTGGCAGCGTACAGCTGCAACGCAGTCAAGGATTGGCGGCGGCGATGATGCGTGCCCGTGGCCGACGTCAGATCGAACTGAAAGACGAAACGCTCGAGAGTCTCCAGGAAGCTGTCAGCAATGACCCGACTTTGGTGGAAGCCCACCTGTTGATCGCTCGGCTGAACCTATTGCCCGGCGGTGATCGAGAGGCTGTCAAAGAAGCCACCTCACAAGCGATTGAACTGCTGGATGAGAACCCCGTGGAGCAAAGTTCTGCGCTCGTTCTGCGGGCACTCACTCAAGAGGATGACGAAGCAAAGATGGCCGACTTGAATGCCGCCGTCGAAGTCGATCCGAATAATAACGAGGCCTATCAAGCTCGTGGCGCTTTGCGTTTGAAACAAAACGACGTCGAAGGTGCTGTCAAAGACCTGGAAGTCGTCCTGCTGAAGGACCCAACCAACCAAGTGATTGCGGGAGTCGCGATTCAAAAGCTAGCCGATATGGATCGTATCGACGAAGCCGAAGCATTGATCACCAAGATGTTGGCCTCTAAGCCGAGCGAGGGTATGTATCGAATGCGGGCGATTCTGTATCGCAATCAGCAAGAGCATGAAAAGGCACTATCGGATTTGAACAAGGCGATCGCGATGCAGCCGAAAGATCCATTGTCGCTGATCATGCGGGCGGAAGTATCACTGGATCGCCAAGACATCAACGCCGCGAAGGCCGACTTGAAGGCGGCAGAGGAAATTGCGCCCCAGCTAAAAGAAAGCGACAAAGGAATCATGCTTCGCGCTCAGATCGCGATCGCAGAACGGCGTTACGTCGATGCGATCAATGATGCCAAATTGTTGTTGGAACAGATGCCCGACAACGTCGAGCGGAGCCTGTTTTTGGCAAACCTGTACTCTCTGGATAAACGTCCCCGCAAAGCGATCGACATCTACAGCGCCATTTTGAACAACGATGCCAAGAACACGCTTGTCTTAAGAGCCCGAGGCGACGTGCTGCTAAGCGTCGGTGACCATGCGGCCGCCGTCGATGATTACGAAGTCGTTGTCCAGTCGCTCGGAAATATCGAGGAAATTGAGTCGAACCGAACGACAGAAAAAGGAGGCAGCAGGTGCCTACAACAATCTTTCCTGGGTTCTGGCAACGTCCCCGGTTGATTCCGTTCGGGATGGAAAGCGTGCTCTGGAATATGGTGAAAAGGCGGCACGGTTGAGCGACTACAAGGCTCCTCACATCCTGAGTACTCTGGCCGCCGCCTATGCCGAGGCGGGTGACTTCGAAAAGGCGATTGAGTGGAGTTCCAAAGCGGTTGAGATCGGTGGCCAGGAGGACCACGAACAACTGGAGCAGTTGCAAAAGGAGTTGGAAAGCTACAAGGCGGGCAAGGCGTGGCGAGAAAAACAGGAAACGGAAGAGAACGACGTGCCACTGCTCGGCCCCGAGGATCTGATCGATACTTAGCATCGAGGCGAGTTGCGACCAACCTGCAGTTTGCCAGGGAGCCGGACAGGGATCGGAGGCAACCTCTTCGTGGGGTCCAAGTGTGTCTGATCTCTGCTATGTTCAAGATGGTTTTGGTCCTGGCTCAATGCTTCCTCTCCTTCGCTACCTGACATGTCCCACGATTCCCCGCTCGCCAAGCTCGCTCTAGAAGATGGCTCGATCTACCCCGGATACTCATTTGGTGCCGAAGGTGAAGTAACCGGCGAAGTGGTGTTCAACACCGCGATGACCGGCTATCAAGAAATTTTGACCGACCCCAGCTATCACGGTCAGATCGTCACGATGACCTATCCTGAGATCGGAAACTACGGCGTCAATTCAATCGACGTCGAACATGAATCGCCGTCGCTGTCAGGTTTCATCGTTCGAGAAGAAAGCCGTATTTACAGTAACTACCGCGCCGAAGGTGATCTGGGCCAATACCTGAAGCAGCATGGCTTGCCCGGGTTGGCTGGGATCGACACCCGCGCGTTGGTGCGCCGAATTCGAACCGCCGGTGCGATGCGCGGAATCATTTCGACGGTCGACTTGGACGATGAAAGTTTAATCCAAAAGGCTAAAGCTGCACCCTCATTGGTCGGACGGGATTTGGTTAAGGAAGTGATGGGTCAGAGCATCGTGTCTTGGGATCAAAAGTTGGATGAGTGGACGGCTGCTGAAATTGATGCCATCAACAACCCATCTGGTGATGCACACCACGTCGTCTGCATGGACTTTGGCATGAAGTGGAATATTCCGCGACACTTTGCATCTCGCGGTAATCGAGTAACGATTGTGCCTGGAAATGCGACCGCGGACGAGATTCGGCAGCTTGAGCCGGATGGCGTGTTTCTATCCAACGGGCCGGGTGACCCGGAGCCGATTTCCTATGCGTATCAAACCATTGGCGATCTGATCGGCACGATGCCAATTTTCGGAATCTGTTTGGGGCATCAACTATTGTCGCTGGCCTGCGGCGCGAAGACATTCAAATTGAAATTTGGCCATCGTGGTGTCAATCAACCGGTACTTGATCTTGAAACCGGTAAAGTGGAAATCACCACACAGAACCATGGGTTTGCGGTTGAGGAGGCTTCGCTTCCTGAATGCTTGGTGGTTACGCATCGCAACTTGAACGACGACACCGTAGCCGGCGTCCGACATCGCGAGCATACCGCTTTCGGAGTTCAATATCATCCCGAAGCCGCGTCGGGACCCCACGACAGCCACTATCTGTTCGCCCGCTTTCAAGAGCAATTGGGCACTGTCGCGACGTGATTCCATGATCGATCGCGTGGCACCGAGCTGTCGTCCTGCTGGGCGAAATGACGGCACCCAACGTTGGGAGTCGTTGCTGTTTTGTCATTGGCAAGTAGCGCCCGATCTGTTGCGACCGCTGATCCCCGATCAACTTCAGATCGATACTTACGACGGAGCAGCCTACGTCGGAGTGGTCCCGTTCAAAATGCGCAACATTCGACCACGCTGGTTGCCTGATCTATTGTCTCAAAACTTTCTAGAGACGAACGTTAGAACGTATGTCACGCACCAGAACCGACCAGGAGTCTATTTTTTTTCACTCGACGCCGACTCTTGGTCGGCGGTCAAAGTGGCGCGAATCGGATGGTCGCTTCCCTATCACTATGCAACCATGACTTCGTCCAACGTTGGCGAACAATACGTTTATCAGAGTCAACGTCGGTCGGCCAAAGCAGATCACTACGTCTCGTTTCGTATTGGCAAACACCTGGGGGCTTCGATAGCTGGTAGTCGTGAACACTTTTTACTTGAGCGATACCTGCTGTTCGTGCGCAGAGGAACAACCATCCATGCTGGACAGGTGCATCATGATCCCTACGATGCATCGCTAGCCGAAGTAGACGTGGTCAAGGACACGCTGGTATCGGCGGCGGGCTTGCCGCCGATCGATCGTCCGCCCGATTTGTCACACTATTGTCCGGGCGTTGATGTTGAGGTGTTTGGAATCAAACCATCGTAGACGCTCGCGGAATGATCAAGACAGGTGTCCATTGTCACTCAGCGATACAGTACAGATGCTCGGCGCCGCGGATGAACAATTGATTGCCTGCCGGTGCTGGTGTCGCGTCGATTCCTTCGTCTAAAGAATTCGTCGAGACAATACTCAGTTCGGAAGCATCCTTGATCACCACAACGGTGCCATCGCGATCGGTCAGATAGACGTTTCCGCCGGCGGCGACAGGCGATGCGTAGGTGCTACGGATTCCCGGAATTCGCTCGGATGAAAAATGTGGCTTACCCGTCTTTGCGTCAATGCAACTCAAGATCCCCGACTTGCCTTTGTAGAAATATAGACGGCCGTCCGACAGCAATGGCGAGGCAATATCAGGTGTGTCTTTGTCAACGACCCACTGGACACGATCGGTTCCCTCGATGTCGCCACTGCCATCAAGTTTGAACGCACCCATGAACGAACCACGGAAACCGCTGCCGACAATCACCAGCCCGTTGTCGGCTACCGGTGTGGCAACCGGACGAAAGGTTTGTCCGGCACAGCGCCACAACTCCTTGCCCGTTTCCAAATCGTAGCTACGCGCAAAATTTTGACCCTGCATTACGACTTGTTTGGTGTTGCCATACTCGACCACCAACGGAGTTCCCCAGCACGATGGTTCGTCACGATCGGTCTTCCAAACTTCCTCGCCCGTCAGTTTGTTCAGCGCCATGATGAAGGAATCCCCTTGGTGATCCCAAGGGATTAGGATTTTGTCTTCGGCAATCGTAGGTGAGCTTCCTTCGCCAAATCCGAAACGGATATTCATCTGCCCCAGATCATCCCGCTTCCACACCAATTCGCCGTCCACGGTATAGCAGTAAACGCCGCGCGAACCGAAGTGAGCATAAACATGCTTACCATCTGTACAAGGAGAAGCCGAGGCAAAGCCGTTTGTTTTGTGTGTGCCCTCATGCGGCGTCGCCGTGGTTGCAATCGCGTCCCAAAGTTGCTTTCCGGTTTCCCGATCGAAGCCGAAAACTTTGAACTCCAGCTTCGGTTGTGGGCCGGTCGTTGCGCCGAGAGCATTCGTTTTTGGTTGCCCTTTCGCTGTGGACTGTTCGGAATCCGCTACGGGTACAGCACTCACCACAAATACTTTGTCATCCCAAACCACCGGCGAACCAGAACTGCGACCTGGGATCGCAATCTTCCATTTGACGTTCTCCGTTTCACTCCACGTCGTTGGTGGCTTTGCGTCCAGCGATACACTGTTTCCGTCTTGGCCGCGCCAATGACCCCAGTTGTTCGCCACCGCCGAAGCGTGAAGTAACCCAAGGCAAAGTATGCCGCCGAGGAACGTCCTATACATATTCAATGATCCCGCAGGTTTGCGTGTAAGAAGTCGAGCAATGTGGCAGCTTACCGGACGATTTGCAAGTTCGCACACCATCCGCCACGAAATTGCTCATTCCGCCGGGGGTGTACCCAGCCATCGACAGGCGTTTTCGATCACATCGGCCCATTCCAGGTTGCCATCGGTTAAGCCTTGATCAGCATCATCCAGGGTGACCGAGCGAATCTCAACGTCGTTAGCTGCTTTTTTTGGTTGGCGGGCGATTTCGGTGTCCAAAAAATTGTCGTAAGCCTGCGATTGGCGCGGCTGCCGTTTAGCCCAAATCATAACATGAATCGGCTCCGCCGCGCAAAGCATCGGGCCTAGCCACAGGAATACGGTAACTGTAGCGATAGGTTTCACGATTCATGGCTCGGCCAAGACGTCGCCCAACGGGCCTACAACTCTTTGATCTTGATGTTGCGGAATCGATAGGTTTGTCCCTTCTCGCCGTGATGTTGGATGGCGATGTAACCATCGGCATCCGTCTGGTCCTTTAGATTTGTGATTTCTACGCCGTTCAGCGTGATGGTCAGATGATCATCCTGGCAGCGAATCTGGTAGGTGTTCCAGTCGTTTCGCTTCAAGGCGTCACGAATCTCCGGTTTCGCAAAGTGGGCCTTGGATTCTTGTTCATACTCAAGAAACTCCGGCAGCGACCGACCATTGGTGCTTGGCCAGACCCATTTCCTGCGCCCCTCGTCATACAGTCCGCCCGACCAACGGCGATCGGAGCCATCGCATTCAGCTTGATATCCGAACACGCGGTTGGGTTCGACATGGCAACGAAACATGATGCCTGAATTTGCTTTGCCTTCTGGGAGTAGCAGGTCAACTTTCAATTCGAAATCAGCATACTTCTTTTCCGTTACCAAGAAGAATTTTTTGTTGGCTGTCAAGTGGATCTCTCCGTTGACGACCTGTGCCTCGCCCCAGTCGAATGGATTTCGCCAACCGATAAGGTCCTTGCCATTAAACAGAGGTACGTAGCCAGCAGCTGAATCGTTGGTGTCAGCCGACAACGACAGGCCGCTGGTCAGCAAGAGTGGGATGGCGCAAAGGACGTGCAATCGCATGTTGTCGTTCCAGAAGGGAGTGAAACCAAAAAACCTGTCTATTCAAACACCAGTAGATTATCTTCCTGATCAAACTCGAGTGGACGCGGATCGCAAAGAATCTGCAGATCATTTCGTCGCTGTGCCTCATCCCAAAACTGGCCGCTACATGCTAATTCATCTAGGTGCAATGTGTTGGCGATCCAGATCCATTTTTGCGTTTCAGTATGCTCTGGGCCAATTTGATGGATGACAGCATCCAAGACCTCTCGGTCGGAGTCAAAAGCGAGTGGGATTGCTCCCGCGGTCACGTGGGCGGCAGTGACGCAGTTGATCCGCGTGACTTTGGCATCCATCGCATCGACAACGCGCTGGTGGCAATATTCCGCGATTCCAATCCCAGACGCATTTCCGTTGGTTTTCTTGGAAAGTGAACGAACATAGATCTCGCGAATCTGGGGTTTTTCATGCGGACCCGCAAATTTGTCATGCGCTTTGCGTCCGATGACGTTTGTATCCATTCCAGTTCCACTGAACTCTTTGCCGATTGCGTCGACGATCAGCAGATCCGCTTGCTCAAACGGCAGACGGGTCATTCGCTCGCGTGCAATCGACAACAGTTCCGGCTCACGGGAAAGAAAATGGTGCGGTTCGACAGCTTCGATGACGGAGGTGTTGTCGAATGCGTCTTCAACAATCGCCAAGCCGAGTGTGACCGGCATCTGACCAATGATTGTTGGCACAATGTCGGCGGCCAAGGCATTGAGCTGATACTGATGACGGCCAAAGATCTGATGATACAGGGATGCGCCCAGATGGTTGCCCATTCCAATCATCAACATCTTGATCAACCCACTTTCGTAGCGACCCGTCAACCGAGTATGGGGTTTCACGCGATTGACAACGACGATGTGATCGGCACCACTGGCGATTTTGTCAAAATGGATATCAACGTCATCTTCGGCCGTGCCCACCACAACCGTTTCCGTCGAGGATCGAATCTCACATCCAATCGAGGCATCGATCCCCAGTGAGGAGAGCAGGGCAGTTTGACCAGTTGCGGTTCCCCCACCGTGACTTCCCATCGCTGGGACGATAAACGGTTTTCCGCCAATCGCGCTAACGTACGCTACAAGTTCCGAAATGATGCTGCGCAGATTGGCAATTCCACGACTGCCAACCGCGATCGCGACCGTTTGTCCCGACTGCACCTGGTTGCGCAAGTTGGATTCGTCCAGCGCCGTTCTTACTGACGCCTGGATATCATCGATCGCTTGGCGGTCAATCAGTTGGCGAACTCGAAAAAACTTGGGATAGCTGCCGTCGTGATCCATCATTGCAGTCCCTGGATCTCGAGCGGATTCACGGTCAGATTTGGTTTGAGTTCTTTCAGCCGTTTGATCCCCGCAGCTGTAACCCCGGTTTGTTGTAAATCGACATTCTCCAGCGCTGGTAACTTGGCAATCGCATCAATCGATTGATCGGTGAGCCTCGTGCCAGTCATCCACAAAGTTGTCAGACGCATTGCCTTGCTGATTGACCGGGTTACTGAATCATCGACAATCGTGCTACTCAAATCAAGTTCACGCAGGTTGGTCGCATCTTCTAACAAGTCCGCGATATCCGAACCGATTCCGGTTCGCTCTAGACTCAGTTGCTGAAGCGAACTTGGGTTGACAATCAGACGTTGGACCGCAGCAACGTCAATTCCTTTTCCAACCAATGTCAATCGCTGCAAGTCGGCAGTGGGACGAATATGGTTCAACCCGTCCGGCGTCACAGGACAACCAGCCAGGCACAGATGTGCCAGGCTTCGCTGTGTTGGATTTTGGGCTAAATCGGCGTCACCGATCGACAGGAAATTCAGCGTGGCATCCGAATCGTCTGGCTCGCTGCCCAGATCAAGTGAGTCTGCTTCAACGTGATACAGTTCAGCGAGACGATGATAGATCCACCGCCTGTCGGCGATGTTTCCGGCATCTAATAGAAGATGAGTCTGGGTGATTGCATGGGCGTACCAACGCGCGACATCTGTCCTCTGTTGTGCTGACAGTCTGCCATCCTGTCTTAACTCGGACATCGGCATTCGATCGCCGCCAATAAAGAAGCGATGCCTGGCGAACTGCAAGCGAGGTGAATCCCAGCCGCCTACCGTGGCGTAGTCCTCTCCAACGTACAGTGACTCGAAGTATCCAGCGATACCTTCGATCAACCAAAACCCGGACTGTTCAGCTGGCATCTTTCGGCGGAGCTGCGAATGGGTGGATTCGCGAAACAACTGGTGGACTAACTCGTGCCGACGTGTTGCGGCGTCGTCTGCATCGGCTGCATATAAAAACGTTGTCCGTTTCTCGTCACTGTAGAATCCGGTCGAACGTTCGACGCCGGGAACGTTGATCGTTTGTTGATATTCAGCGGCATCACGAAACAAGACGATCCGCAGCTTGCGGGAAGTGCTCAGTCGATCAGACTGATCCTGAAGCGTTTCGACAATGGATTGATCCGGCTGCCAATCAGCAAAGGTTGCTGCCACCTGATGGCGGGCTTCCCAAAGTGGAAAGAACAGCTGGGTCCAAACCCAATAGCATCGCTCCAAGTCCTCCGCCACTCGTCGGCTCGCTTCATCATCGGCCCGGCTGTATAGCACAAAATGAGGCGTATCAAATTGATCGTAGCTACCAGCGGGCCAAGCTAGCCAGCGGGGCGCGGATCGACCGCGCCTTTTTTTGATCTCGATCTTGCCTTTCAATGGCAAGCCCAGATAACGACGGATAACTGAATTTCTGGGGTCGTTGTGATGCGACTTCCACAGTTGGACATATGCGCTCCAGCCGTCAATCGGCGGAGCGCCAAAGGCTTCGTCAGCAAAAACAGCGTTCTCCGGCAGTTCGCCCGCTATCTGCTCGGCCAGGGGAATCAATAGAGTGGTTCGGTCGGCAGCCGAAGTTGATACCGAATGCCAGGCACAGATTGCAACGATAAAGATGAACGAATTGGCAATTCGGACAACGTCACCAGTCACTATTCTCTCCCACCGGCGGGAGGAATGACCAACACCAATTTGACTGCGAAACAACCTCATGTTTTCCATTGTCGCTCAAAGGATGCGCCTGTACCACACCGGTGAGGATTGCCCCCTTTTCCGTAGCCAATCGAATACCGGGACAGTGACTAGGGCGAGATCGCTTCCATCATCAATGCGCACAAATAGGCGCCATACGTTCCCATCGCGTATCCCACGACCGCCAATAAGACACCAACCGGTGCGAGCGACGGATGGAACGCAGCAGCCACAACCGGCGCGCTGGCGGCGCCACCGATGTTGGCTTTGCTGCCAACGGCCAGAAAGAAATAAGGTGCCCGAATCAAATAGGCCATGGCAAACATCAGCGTGATGTGAATCAGCATCCAGATTCCGCCGACCAAGAACAGACCAGGGTGTTTGAAAATGGCCATGATATCCATTTGCAGTCCGATCGTTGCGACCAAGATAAAAATGAAGACGGTCCCGACTTTCGAAGCTCCCACTCCCTCTAGGTTCCGAGCTTTTGTAAACGATAGAATGACGCCTCCGGTGGTCGCCAAGACGATCAACCAAAAGAAGCTGGAATTCAAGCTGAACTTTTTCAACCCAGGCGCATTCTCTTCGATCCAAGGGGCAATTAGGTCAGCCGCGATATGGCTGACCGCGGTCACGCCGAATCCGAATGCCAAGACCACGAACAGATCAGCGGTCGTTGGGATGCTGGCGGACTTCTGGGAAAACTCCTCCATTTTCCGCTGCAGCTGTTGCACGGCCGAAGCATCGGCACGCAGCCACCGGTCGATGGCGTCAGACTTACCGATGCCCAGCAACAGAAACACCATCCAGATTTCGGCGATCACGACATCGACAGCAACCATGACGCTGTACAGACTGTCGCTGGGCTGAAAGACTTCTTTCATCGCGGCTTGATTTGCACCCCCACCAATCCAACTGCCGGCAACGGTTGATAGGCCTCGCCATACCGCTTCAGCGTCTTGCCCGCCAACCAATTCTGGACGGAACAAGCAGACAATCAAGATCGCCAATGGACCGCCAAGGACAACTCCGATCGTCCCGGTCAGAAACATGACGATGGCTTTTGGTCCGAGTTTTAGAATCTCGTTTAGATCGATGCTTAGCGTCAGCAGGACCAGACTGGCGGGCAGTAGATAGCGACTGGCGACGAAGTACAGTTGCGATGCTTTGGGATCGACCAGACCGAACAACGTAAGCAAGGAGGGTAAAAAGTAGCACAACAACAGCATTGGAAAGATCTGATAAAAGACTTTCCAGAACCGCTTGTCCAAACTGCTGGTCCAAAAGACGAATCCCAGCATCGCCATCAGGATGCCGAGAATGACTGCGTCGTTTTGAATCGGGATCAAGAATCTTCCGTGGGTTGCGATGGACTCGTCTTGTTCTGCATGCGACCGATCGATACCCAAGGGACTTCAAAGGTTCGCGCCCATTGTCGATCCAGGCTGCCAAGTCGCTGGTTGGCCGGCAAACAGCGCATACGGTGCAGCAAGCCTTTGAACCGCTCTATTTGTAATTCAAGTGATTCACGAACCGTTTCACGGATCACGGGGAATATCAGGTCTCGTTGATGATGCTGTCCCAGTCGGGCGGCCGGCGATTCTCGCACGCTCTCTTTCACATCTTCGATCAGGTCACGGCACCAATGATCGATCGCGATGCCGGTCGCGCCAAGCACAACCAACTTAACGGCATCATCTGCCGTGATCGGTCCGGGAACGATCCATAGGGGAATCCCCGGTGCGCCGGTAGCATTGAGCAACCGCCGCGCATGCCGCGTTAAGTGTCCCAGTTCAAGACCATCTAATGGAAGCTCGCTCAGGTCCAAAATGATTCCGTCAGGTTTCGTTGCCAGCAGCCTGGGGATTTCGGCGTCCATTCGATGCGGCGTGATCGACACAAAGATGGCGGCGCCGGGCGAAAGAGCGCGTAACTGGTCGAACTTCACGGCCAGATGTTCGATCGAAACTACATCCGGTGGAAAAGTCGCTGCCGGCGCCCAGCTTCCGCCCGCCGGTGGTTCGCCGTCCGGTTTACCTTCCCACCGATCCAGCTGATCGGCGCTGTATGCGAAACGTCCCGAGTGGTCGGGACAGACATGCAATCGGACATCTATGATGCGGGCGCCATCAAAATCATCCACTCCTAGCCCATACCTTTCCGGACGATAGGGAACCATGCGAGAGAGGTACGGACGATCTATCTGGTTCGTCGTTGATTCCTCGCCCAGCTGTTCAAAGAACTGCGCAGGCTGATCCGGCCCCGTCAGGTCCTTCATTAGCGCGGAAACCATGACTCCTTCGTAGGCGAGCGCGACCGCAACCATATCGGCAACTTCCGGATCGGTCTGACACCAAGCCGGTTCATTCCAAAACAACGGCAAATCGAGGGTGACGACTGTGCCATTCGCTCGTTTGATTTCGTATCGACTCTGTTCCTTTGGCGGACCGATCCAAGGTGTTCCAGTGGGTGGTGGTAACCAACAGAGAGGTTCCAATCGATGGTTCATGATTGCATCATCGCCAGTGCGGGTTCACTTCGCCACGCCCTGATTGCTCGGCACGAAGCATTGCTTCAGGAATGATACGACGGAATTCGGTGGCGTCACCGCGGATCGACGCGTTGATCAACAGCAATCCAAGTTTCAACAGCTCGGCTTTGCGCAGCGGTGCTTCTGTCACCCCACTCGATAGACTTTTCGCTTGGCCGCGAATGAAGATCGTAACATTGTTCATGGCATCACCCAATCGCTCACCCGCGTCGCCACCGATCACAATGGTTCCACGCAGCGCTCCAATGCCAATTTCGTTGCCCGCGTTGCCACGCACAAAAACACCACCACCGCGCATTGCCGCGCCCAATCGATCGCCGGCTGAACCATAGATCGCTAGTGTACCGCCCTGCATTGCGGCTCCGGCTCCGACGCCGACATCGCCACGAATACGCACGGTACCGCTGGTCATTCCCTCGGCAACTCCATGGCCGGCCGATCCGGTGTGCCGAACGTCGGATTGAGCGCAATATGCGAAAGCGTAGTCGCCTAAGGGGCCTTCAACATGCACGTGCACAGGATGGTCCAGTCGCATCAGTGCATGTGGCTGACCAGCGGCGCCGCTAATCTGGACGCAAGGCAGCTTATCGCGAGCAGGGTCAACTGGCACACTATGAATGGCTTGGTGTAATTCCTCCGGCGTAAGATCAGCCATCGACAGTAGAGTCGGTTCGACTTCACCCGCGCCGGCATCGAACTGTTCGCCACTATCCGAAATGTTTGACATAAGAACCAACGCCTCAAGCGAAACGCAATCTCTGTTGGGATGCAATCATGTCGAAAGCAACACAGCTCGCACAATTGATTCCATTTTACCTGCCGCCGCTTGTCCTGCCGCTAATACTTCGCCGTGATCAGCGACCACTGCAACATCAGGATTGGCCACATTGGTCACCATCGACAAGCCCAAAATCCGCATATTGATCGAAGCGGCCGCCAATACCTCAGGCACGGTACTCATTCCCGCAACATCCGCGCCAATTCGCCGCATCATGCGGTATTCGCTCCTAGTTTCATAGGTTGGACCCAGTGTCGCCAAATAGGTTCCTGGGAAAGCATTGAATCCTTCCTTGACCGCGACCCGCAGCGCAATCGATGCCATCGTTTCATCATAGATGGCGGATTGGCGCAGCGGACAGGGCGCGACGATATCTCGATTTCGTTGACTGTGACCGCCAATCCAATTGATGTGATCGCGAATTACAACGATATCGCCGACGGAAAGTTTAGGACTGACGCCACCGGCAGCATTGCTGACAATCAATCGATCGGCGCCTAGGGTGGCCATCAGTTGAATTGGAAAAGCGATGTCATCGTTGCTCCAGCCTTCGTAGCGATGCAAGCGCCCCGCCATCGCTATGACGGTTCTGTTCTCCAGTTTTCCGATGATCAGTTCGCCACGATGTCCCTTGGCTGATGACGTTCTGAACCCGGGAATGTCTTGATAGGGAATCGTCGTCGGTTGTTCAATTGCCTGGGCCAGTCCTCCTAAGCCACTACCAAGGATGATCGCGGCTACGGGTCGAGGATCGGAATACGGGCGTAGCAAGTTCGACGGCCGCCTGTAAGTCAATGTCTCGCACCATCAGTAGGTTGTATACTGGTTTTCCGGTCGCGGATACACGCTGAGATCCAATGACTAAGGTCAACGATTGATGCCTTTACGTTCGTTCGCTGGGCAACCAGAACATTTTGGTCGGGCAACACGGACTGCGTCAACGGCAGTCTGCGGCTGTGCGCCGACTCGTTCTCGACAAGGATGGGATTTCTGTTGTCGTCCAAGAGAAAGAAAACAGCTATGACTGACTCCGCAACGGAAGCCAAAGAGTTTTTTTGCGACGCTCGTAGCGATCTCGCTGGACCCTTGGACGGGGTCAAAGTTCTAGAGGTTTCTTCGACTTGGGCCGGACCACGTTGTGGCTGCATGTTGGCTGATTACGGCGCCGACGTTGTCAAGATCGAGCGGCCCGGCTCACCCGATATCGGACGCCGGTTGCCCCCCTTTTTGACAGGCTCTGATCCGCCTGTTTCGTTTTTCGATGCTGCGGTCAATCGTAACAAGCGGAACGTCTCGCTTGATTTAGGTATGCCTGATGGACGCGATTTGTTTTTATTGTTCGCGCGCGAAGCAGATATCGTTGTGCAAAACTTTCGTCCTGGTCGGATGGCCGACTGGGGGTGCGGCTATCAGCACGTTCGCGCCGTAAACCCGACCATCGTCTATGTATCGATCAGCGGATACGGTCAGTTTGGGCCCTATGCGAAGCGGGCCGGCTACGATCCTACGGCGCAGGCAATCTCGGGACTGATGTGGCTCAATGCTACCGGTGAACATCCGCCGATGAAAACTCCGATCTATATTTCCGATGAATTGGCTGGGCTGCATGCCGCTTTTGCTGCGTTGGCGGCGTTAAAGCATCGCGACGTCCACGGCGAGGGCCAACACATTGACATTTCGCTTGTCGATTCAACGATTGCCTCCTGTACCGGGCAACCTACGTTGGCCGCCCATGGTTTGCCGACGCCGCGGTTCGGGAACACTTATCCCTTTAGCTCGCCCGCGAATATTTATCAATGCATGGACGGATGGATTTACGCCGGAGTGTTGCTGGACAGCCATTGGCAAAAGCTGAGTGTGTTGCTGGGGCGATCGGAGTTGGCAACCCATCCTGACTACGCAACGGGTCCGGAACGAGTTGAGCGTCGCGCGGCGATCGATGAAATGCTGAATGAGTACTGTGCCCAACGTACGCGCAATGAAGTCATTGGCCAGATGAACGGTATTGGATTGGCGGTCGAAAAAGTTTTGACGCCGGCCGAAATGGTCGACGATCCACACATCCGCGCCCGCGAAACCATACAGTCCGCGAACCAAGCATCCGGGTTCGCGATAAAATCTGAAGGCCCGGCGGCCAAAATGTCCCGGACTCCCGTTCGCATTCGCCGTCCAGCCTCGACGCCTGGGGCCGACACCGACGAAGTGCTCCGCGAAGCAGGAATGGATGACGAACGTCTCCGCGAGCTTCGCGATCGAGGCGTGGTCTGACGCCCCAATTGTTCTGCTAGGCGATTCGAGTCTGCCCCACTTCGCCGACGATTCCTTTGACGATCGCTACCAACTTCGGTGCAGCTTCATTCGCCGTTGCGATGATCTCGTCGACGTTCGACGGCTTCAACGCATCGGGCAAACACATGTCGGTGATCACGCTAAGACCGACGGTCTTCAATCCGCAATGGACGGCGACGATTGTTTCCGGAACAGTACTCATCCCCACCACATCGGCACCGATCGTTCGCAAGAATCGATACTCGGCGCGGGTTTCCAAATTTGGTCCGGCGACCGCGACAAAGACTCCTTTGTGAACACCCATTCCTTGGTCGCGCGCGATCTTGATCGTGCGATCAATCCATTGCTGATCATAAGGTTCGCACATGTCGGGAAAGCGCGGACCTAGGCGGTCGTCATTGATGCCAATCAGCGGATTGTCGCCCAGCAGATTGATCTGATCCTCGATCACCATGATGTCGCCGCCGCTGAAGTATGGATTCAATCCGCCACAAGCGTTGCTGACGATCATCAACTCGCAACCAAGTTCTTTGAAGACTCGCACCGGCAGCGTGATCTGCTTTAGCGGATAGCCTTCATACATATGAAAGCGGCCCTCCATGGCCAAAACGGGTACGCCGGCAAGTTTGCCACAAACCAATCGGCCGCGATGACTGGTTGCGGTGGAAGTCGGGAAGTGTGGGATATCGCCATAGTCGATCGTCGCATCGATGTCGATTTCTTCGACGATGCCCCCCAAACCGGTACCCAGAATGATGCCGACCTGGGGCAGGTCGGAAAACTGAGCACGGATCGCTTTGCAGGCGTCTTGGATTTTGTCGTATAAATCTAACATCGCGGAACTTCGGTCTTCAGTTTGGGGAATCGCAACATCATAGCGCGGTAACCGGTGGTCTGCGACCGGTGCATGATCGGCTAAAACATAGACATCGACTCTTTTTCACAACTCCGCAGCATTGGACTCATGACTACGCCATCGCCAGATGTTTTCGAGAAGCTTTCTTCGTTTTATCTTGGGTCGTCACTTCGATCTGGACAGCGACGAAATGTTGGACGAGCTGCTGATGTACGACGCCAAAGACCTATGCACTCACGCGATGTGTGTCGGAATGACGGGCAGCGGCAAAACCGGGTTGTGCGTGTCGCTGCTGGAAGAAGCCGCAATCGACGGGATTCCGGCGATCTGTGTCGATCCCAAAGGTGATTTGGCGAACCTGCTGTTGACCTTTCCCGATCTGAAACCGGACGATTTCAAGGAGTGGTTGGAAGCGGGCGAAGCAACTCGCAAAGGCGTTTCACTGGACCAATTGGCGGCCGATACGGCCGAGTTGTGGCGCAAGGGTCTGGCATCCTGGGGACAAACACCCGAACGAATCCGCAAACTGAAAGATTCAGTCGATGTCGCCGTCTACACGCCGGGCAGCAACATCGGCTTGCCGATGACCGTACTGAAGAGTTTCGACGCGCCGCCCCCGGAAGCTCGCGATGATGCTGAATTGGTTGGTGACAAGGTGACCGGATCGGTATCGGGTCTGTTGACGTTGATGGGTATCGACGCTGATCCAATGACATCGCCGGAACACATTCTGCTGTCGTCGATCCTGAGCCACCAATGGAAGGAAGGCAAGAACGTTGGCGTCGCGCAATTGATTCGACTGATCCAGTCGCCGCCGATCACGCGGATTGGCGTCGTCGATCTCGATTCATTCATGTCGCCGGCCGATCGGGGCAAGCTGGCGATGCGACTGAATAATCTGCTCGCTTCGCCTGCCTTTGCGTCTTGGTTGGAAGGTGAAGGCACTTTCGATCAAGCGGTTGCTGCACACGGCGGAAGGGAAACCGCGATTGACGATTCTTTCGATCGCCCATCTGAATGACAGCGAACGAATGTTCTTCGTCACGATTCTGCTGAACGAACTAGTCGCCTGGATGCGGACCCAGATGGGAACCAGTTCGCTGCGGGCGATGTTCTACATGGACGAAGTCGCCGGATACTTTCCACCGGTCAGCAATCCGCCATCCAAGCCACCGATGCTGACGCTGCTGAAACAAGCCCGCGCCTTTGGACTGGGCATTACTTTGGCAACTCAGAATCCGGTCGACTTGGACTACAAAGGGTTGTCCAACATCGGCACTTGGTTTTTGGGTCGTCTGCAGACCGAACGCGACAAGGCACGCGTGCTGGAAGGGCTGGAAGGCGCCGCCGGTCAAGTCGGGGCAAGATTTCGATCGCGGCAAAATGGAACAAGTGTTGGCCGGCTTGGGAAACCGCGTATTCTTGATGAACAACGTGCACGACGGATTTCCAACGGTGTTTCAAACCCGCTGGGCGATGTCATTTCTGGCCGGGCCACTGGCTCGCGGACAGATCAGTCGAGCTGATGGCGGATCGTAAAGCGGCGATGAAACAGGCCGAAGCGGAACCGGAAGTCGTACCGCTGGATGGGCTACAGACGGTGGAATCGGAGGTGCCACGAGCGGCCTGTGGTTCCAGCCGGAATTGAAGAACGATTCATCGCCTGCAATCTTCGTGCCGCCGATAACGTGAAGTTGATCTATCGACCGGCGATCTACGGCGAAGGGTCCATGCATTTTATTCGTGCTTCAGCCGACTTGGATCTATGGCGTGATGCTCGGTTGATCGTGCCGTGCCACCGCGGTTTTCCAAACGCGCTCTGGGAATCGAGTCAGCCCTTGTCCGACGATGTCGACTTGCTGGCCGAACCGGAGGATGGTTTTCAGTTTGCCAGCCTACCTGATGAATTGCTGAAAAAGGGAAAGTATCGTAGCTACAGGTCCCAGCTAAAAGAGTACCTTTATCGACATGAAAGCGAGACGATCTACAAGACGTCTTTGGTGAAAGGATATGCGCCGGTCGGTGATCATTCCGACGCCGTCGCGTACTTTACCCACCGCTTGCACGAAAAACGAGACGAGGCGATTGAAAAGCTGCGCGACAAGTACGAATCCAAAGTAAAATCACTTGAGAAGAAAATGCGAAAGGCGCAGGAGCGTGTCGAACGAGAACGAGATCAAAGCAGGACCTCATGGATTTCGGCAATTGTCTCGGGTGCGGGGGCCGTGTTAGGTGGATTCTTAGGTGGTCGTCGAACAGGAATGACCACCGTCGCACGGGGCGTTGGTTATGCCAGTCGGCAGGAAGGCGATGTCAGCGCGCTGAAGAAGCGCTCAGTGTACTGGCCAATGACATGCAGGAACTAAAGGATGCGCTTGATGAAGACTTGGATGAACTCAATGACCAGTACGATGCAAGCAAACTTGAGTTGGATGAGACCCAGATTCGACCTCGCAAGAGTGATTTAAAGGTTGATGATCCGATGATACTGTGGCAGCCTTGGCAAGTCGATTCTTCCGGCATCGCATCACCCCTGTATTAAATTCAGTACGCCATGATCAAACAGATGTACGGACTATGGCGCGATACCTGGTGGCTGTGGGTCGGTTTCGCGGTTCTGACGATCGGGTTCTCGTTTATCGTGGGCCCATTCTTCCTGTTGTTGTTGCCCTGTTTGCCGATTCCGTTCGTCTACTTCGCAATCAACCGCTACGACGAGGATGGTAACGAGAAGGCGGATCTGGGCGCATAGGTGGCACCGCCTCCCCCATGCGTGTCGGACGTGATGTTCAGCCCAGGTAGGGCAATGCCAACGGCTTGCCATCGTCAACGAAATCGGTGTCAGCGATGAACAACCGTCCGGCGTTGGGGCACTGTTGTTGATCTGACTGGCTCATATGTTCGATGGCTGTCGTGATGATCAACTTGATCGAGCCGTCGTGGCGAACGAGCGCCGGGCAGGTGTTCTGTGGCGACCCGGGAGTTTGCCAAACACATTGCAACTGGCCTGTCGTCCGATCATACAACCGGGTTTCGCCCTGCTCGGCTACGCCGGGATGGTACATCGAAACGATAATCCCCGACTTGTCGGGGGTCAGGATCGCGCCGTCGGGAACCGCAGGATCAGCAGCCAAGTCGATGACAACTTCGGCCTCGCTTAGCTTTCCGCCGGCGATGTCGATGTCATAGCGGACGATCTTTCTGGTGGGCGAATCGATATCGATCAAAGTCAAATCATTCCCGTCGGCAATGATCGCTTTACCATTGCTGCAGATTTGGTCGCCACGCAATCGGATCAGCTCACGATCGCTGCCTCGATACAGGTACAAGCCAGCCTTTTTGGTCGCGAATTCTAGGTCTTTCGTGCCGAATACCAAGTTATCTTTGTAGGCCAGACCGTCATTGATGATGGTGTTAACGACATCGGCATCGATGCCTTCGCAAAACGGTGTCCACGATCGATCGGCGGTGTCAAAGATTCCGAGCGAACGCTCGCAACCAATCACGAAGACGCCCGCTGTCTGGCAGGGGATCGCGAACCCAGGTCGGCCCGGCAATTCGAACGATTGGTTCTGATCGGCGTTGATGTCATAGACATTCAAACTGCCCTTTGTCGCATTCACTCCGTGCTGGATTCCGATCCAAGAGAATCGCGAATCGCCAAGAGGAATTGGTCCTTCAGGTAGGAATCGCAAGGCGGCGGTTTGAGGCACCGGCAGTGGTAGTGAAGTTCGGATGCAAACCATGAGAGCAACTAATTTTTCTCGATAAATATTGGGTGAATGCTAACGACTGGTGATCGATAGGGCGACCTAACAGTCATTCGAAGGGTCAATCCTACGCCAGTGATCATGTCACTTTCAACTTAACCGAACCTTAACAGATTTCATACGAAGTCCACATATGGATGCTGATATGAAAGGAGTAAATCAAAGAGTGAGGAAGGTCCTAGAAATTGTTTCTGGGCGAACTTTCCAATTCGATCTTATACTAAGATCTTTCATCAGTTGCTCACGCGGTTACGGGCCTCCGGACGACTCGACTTGGCTGACGTGCTGGTCGATGGCGGGTTGATCAAAGCACCGTGCGGTGGCGAAAAGCAGGCCCCAACCCAACGGACCGTGGCCGCTGCGGAAGTAAACTCAACGTGATGACCAGTTCGCAGGGCGTGCCGCTGGAAGTAATCGTTTCGGGTGCGAACGAGCATGACGTGAATTTCATTCTTCCATTGATCTATCTGGGGCTGCCGTGCATCGGTGGCCTGCCTGGTAGGCCGCGACTGTACCCTGCCATCGTTCGTGCCGACTGCGGTTATACATCGAAAGACGTTTTGGCGGTTCTTGAAGCAACTGGTATTGAGTCGGAAATTCCGCAGCGTGGGCATGAATTTCTAGCAGGACTGGGAAAGCGTCGCTGGCCAGTCGAACGAGCGATTTCGTGGTTGAAGCAATACCGCCGAGTCGGTGTGAGACGTGATCGCCTCGCCGAAATCTATGAGTCCTTCGTTACCCTCGCATGTGCCATGATCGCATCGAAGCAAATGATGAGTTCCTAGTTTTGACCACACGCTGTAAGGAACACAAAGATGAAAAATATGATTTTGGGGTGCGTTGCCGTCTTGGCAATGATGACCGGAACCGCGCAGGGGGCTGTTGTGATTAACGAATTCTTGGCGGATGATGCAGGCGGTGACACGGAGGAATTTGTTGAGCTGTTTGGAACGCCGGGAGAGAGCCTCAATGCTATCTCTCTGATCGTTGTAGACGGTGATACGGATGGTAGTACGACAGCAACCCAATATCGGAGAGTCACCGTCCAATTTGACTTTACCAGCGAAGTCATCCCTAGCGACGGCTTCTTTTTTGCTCGGCTCGCTATCGGGTGCGGATCTCAGTTTTTCTACTAATACACTACAGAATGGAAGTCAGACATACGCGCTTGTCAACACATCCGATATTGCGTTTGAGGCAAGCGACGCGGATGAACTGACCCAAGCTTCGGTCGATGCTATTACAGCGGCACTTATTGACGGTATAGCGAGTCTCGACGGCGATTCGGGTGACGTGGTGTACTTCGGGGCGACCGATATCAGTGATGGTACTGGTTTCGCCATAGATACCGCACAGCGAATTCCAAACGGTGTCGATACAGATTCTTCCGGAGACTGGATTACGCAGTCAACCTTCCCCGATCTGGAATTCGCAGATACAAATGCTACGCCTGGTGCAACGAACTCAGTTGCAATTCCGGAGCCAGGATCCTAAGCGATTCTAGCATTTGCCTCTGCAACGGCGGTTTTGCCTCGACGACGTCAGCCTCGCAAAGATGTATAATTGGAGACGCCTGACAAGGCAAATTTGAATCAGTGAATCCGAGACAGGCGGCGATGACTTGATTGTCTTCGCGGCCTTTTTTTCATGATCATATCAATTCCCGTTGCGAGCTCTATTCGAATCCCGTGATGCCGTTGATGCATAGACCTCTGATTACGCTATCTATCGCACTTTTCCTACCGGTCAGTGCCCAGGCTTGGTCGCCGATGGGGCACCATGTTACCGCCGTGATTGCTTACGAGCTTTTGAATGAGTCGGATCGGGCGGAGGTGATTGACTTGCTATCGCATATGCCGGAATTTGAACGGCACTTTGCGGCGCCTGATGGCATCAGAAATCAGGGCTCGATTGACCGATGGAGGATCGGCGTTGCGGGTGCTTGGCCTGACATCATTCGTGGAACCGATTGGGATCGTCCATCGTGGCACTACCAACTGGGTGCCAGCCATGTGATCGGTAAGGTGGCGGTTCCTGATCCACCACGGGCGCTGCCAGCGGACGCAACGCTGGAGACTCAGTCACTGCATATTCAACAAGCCGTTGAACTTTGCACGACGGTCTTCCGTGACCCCAATCAGCCAAAAGAAGATCGTGCGATTGCACTTTGCTGGATGTTGCATCTGTATGCCGATGGGCATCAGCCTTGTCATGCTGGATCGCTTTATGCGGCGGAGTTTCCCGACGGCGATCGGGGCGCGAACTTCATCAAACTCAAAGACGGCAGCAATCTACATTCGACATGGGATGGGTTGCTCGGTCGTGATGCCAATGCAAATGATGTTCGACGAAGGGTGGTCGAAATGGGCAATGTCAAACAAGACATTCTAAGCGAGGCTCGTGCGAGCGGAGACCTGGAGCTGTGGTTGACGAGTGATACTTGGCTGGCCGAATCGAGACAGCTTGCCCAATCAAAGGTCTACACCGACGAAGTCCTCGGTCCAGTCATCGCAGCCTCAAGAGGCCTGACCAAGGGTGTTCCGCCATTGGCTCTTTCCAAAGCCTACTACCGTTCCGCCGGGATGGCCGCAAAGCATCGCGTTAAGCAGGCTGGATTTCGAGTTGCTATCGCAATTCATCGAGGCCTTTTACAACACCGAGTAGATCACGCTCGAAGATGATTGAGCCGTGAATGACATACTTTCGTTTCTTTATCAGCATTGGTGAGCGGATCCAAGGCTTTATCAGACCAGCCAAACTCCAAAGGCGGCTCGATTTCGAGCCGCCTACTTCTTATGCTCCTTTGCCTAAGGGCATCACGATTTGATCGAATCATGTTAGGATTCTGTGCAGCCGAAAGCTTTGAATCAGCGGACCCTCCAAATTACGCAAGGCCAATCGATCCGTGACACTCAGCATCATGCGCCGTTTTACCTTTTGTGCCGGCCATCGATTGGTCGGGCATGAAGGGAAATGTCGAAATTTACACGGACACAACTACGCGTTGGAAGTCTACTTGACCGGGGCCAAACAGGACGAGATTGGACGGATCCTGGATTTCAAACTGTTCAAGCAACGTGTCAATTCATGGATTGACGAGAACTGGGACCACACATTCGTACTTTGGGAACAGGATGAGAATGGCTTGGCAGCGCTTCGTCTGAGTGAGCCGCATCGGATTTACGAATTGGATGCCAACCCCACTGCGGAAAATATGGCGATTCATTTTCTGCACAAAGTTTGTCCGAAGATCTTGGATGGGACCGGTGCAACTGCCTACAAAGTTCGGCTGTGGGAAAGTGAAGAAACCTGTTCCGAGGTCTCACTGGAGAGTTGATCGCGCTACGGTGGCACACTGGATTCTTGTTGCAACTGAAACAACTGTTCATCGGCAACCCGCAGGCGCCGACTCACTTCGCGTCCCAGGTTCATCATGATGATGGCATACTGCTCGACATCGCGTTGATACAAGACCCGCAGCGCACGATTTGGAATCTCGATCGCCTGGCACTCCGAGTCGGCTTTGACGGAAGCCGATCGCCGCTGGAAATCAATCAGCGACATCTCCCCGAAACAGTCGCCGTAACTCAATTGGCCTAGTTGGATCCGTTCTCCCTGCCAATCGCGCTCGACCAAAACCGATCCTGATTCCAAAATGAACAGTGAGTCGGCGCTGTCGCCTTCGCGGAAGAATAGTTCTCCCGCAGACACGGTTCGTTCAACTGACTGAGCTAGAATCAATTCCAATGAATCGATACTCAGTCCACCGAAAGCCGCCATTTTGCGTAGCAGTTCGACTCGGTTGCTTGACATCGTGGTCACCGCTGGTTTTCAGAATGAGAAGCCCCTATTGTACCGGTTGACGATGCTACCCGCCCCAGCAATGAAATGAACATGCGGATCCGCCAACTAGACCACGTTGCCCTACATGTCGCCGATGTCGATGCCAGCGTCGTGTTCTATCGCGACACGCTGAAGCTACCGGCGATGGACCGACCGGCGTTTGATTTCCCGGTGCCTGGTTTCGTTTGGGTCCAGCACAAGAACTGCACCTGATTGGCGATCGGACACAGCCGGTGCATTCGCATCATCGCGGCGGACACTTCGCCCTGATGGTTGACGACTTAGATCAGTGGGAGTCGCATCTCGATGCCTGCGGGGCAACACGGCTGGAACGCAAGACGCGTCCCGATGGCGTGCTGCAAACCTTCGTGCAGGATCCAGACGGACATTGGATCGAACTCTGCGTGTCGCCCGGCGAAGGAGCGGCATAGAAGTAGGTCAGGTGCAACCGACCAGTTCACGAACGCCTACAAACCTGACCAACTTACGTTAGCAACCGTGTGACTGCGTCAGCTTTGACCAATTCGCGTGGTTGATTCAAGTGGTTGTAGACGATCGTTTCTGGGTGAATTCCGAAACTGTGATAAATCGTCGCCAAAACTTCCGCTGGATGAACGGGATCCTCCAGCGGCGCTGATGCTGTCTTGTCGCTCTTGCCGTGGACGTACCCGCGTTTGACACCGGCACCGGCCATCACTGCGGTGTAGCAGTAGGGCCAATGATCGCGACCATCATCGGTGTTGCTGTTGCCGCTGGTGCTGACACCGCGCTGTGGACTGCGGCCGAATTCGCCGACGGCGACGACCAACGTGTCTTCCAGCATGCCGCGTTCGTCCAGGTCGGTCAGCAATCCTGTCAGGCCGGTGTCTAGCATTGGTGCCGGATTGAGTTTTCATCCGTTTGCTCAGACCGGTGTGATGATCCCAGGAGTGGTTGTCGCTGTTGGCGACCTTGGGCCAAACGACTTCGACAACGCGGGTGCCAGCTTCGACCAGGCGTCGTGCCAGCAGACAGCTCTGGCCGAAAGTATTGCGGCCGTACATGTCACGCGTTGCCTCTGATTCACTGGACAGAGCAAACGCTTCGCGCGCTCGTCCCGAAACGATCAACGACAGGGCCCGGTCGTAATACTCGTCCAGTTCAAACGATTCGACGGCTTTGTTGATATCTGGCATCTGTTTGTTTAACAGGTCGCGCAGCTGAGCGCGGCGTTGCAAGCGAACGCTAAAGACTTCTGGTCGCAGCTTCAAGATCGTCGATTTTGATCCGTTCCATCTTCTTCATGTCCATGTCGTCGCCGCTGGGATACAACGTGTATGGATCGAACGATTTGCCCAAGAATCCAGCCGACCCGCCTTTGCCGACGACGTTTGATTCTTGCAGCGGTCGCGGCAGCATCACGAATGGCAACATCGGTTCATCGACCGGACGCATCTTGATCAGATTGCTGCCAAAGTTCGGAAAGTCTTTGGGTGACGGCGGCTCCAGTTGGCCCGACGGACTGACTTTGTCGGTCGTGTAGCCGGTCATCATTTGATAGATCGCGGCGGTGTGATTGAACAATCCATTCGGCGTGTAGGACATCGAACGGATCATGGTGAACTTGTCGTTGATCTGGCTCAGCTTGGGCAGAGTTTCAGCAAACTGGATGCCCGGAATCTTTGTGCTGATCGGACTGAATACACTTTTGACATTGTCAGGAACGTTTTCTTTTGGATCCCAAAGATCCAAATGACTTGGCCCGCCCTGCAGGTACACCAGAATGATACTTTTCGCTTTGCCCCAACCAGGACCGCCCGAGATCGCATTGGCCGATGCCGATTCGAGTTGCAACAGGTTTGGCAGCGACAGACCAAGCATGCCGGCACCGCCGACACGCAGAAAGGTGCGCCGTGTTGCATCGAGGTTGGGATCACAGAGGTCTTTTGCTTTAAAGCCTTTGAAGGAAAGCATTTCGAGAATCCTCGGAAAGTGTCACCTCTCCGTTCGGGAGAGGTTGGACGTGGTAGCGGCCGGTGGAGGGAGTAAGTTTAGCTTAATGGTTGAACAGGAATGCGGGGCTGTTGACCAGCGCCCAGGTTAGGTCTTCAGCGGCAGTTAAACGAATATTTGCCAATTGTGTTTTGCTCTGCTCGGCGTCGGCCCGCAGCTGGACCACGGCGGGATCGTCGGGAATCGGCTTAGCAAGTTCCTCTTTTCGTTGGGTTAGGGCAGTCAATTCGGCATCGGGCGGAACCGGCTTTTTCGCTTCGGCCACGGCTTGATTGGCCTTCAAGATATCGTCCGAACTGGCCATCACGTACTTGTCCAACAATTGTGTCAATTCTTCGCTCCGCAGTTTTGCAGGCGTCGATGCGGCCACCGCGATCCGTTCACTCAAGCCGAGTGGGATATCGCCACCAGCGGTGGTTGCACTGATTCGGAAGCGCCCGAGCAAGTGTTTTAGCGCCTTGTGTTTGTGGTAGATCTTGAATGTCAGGATCGTATCACTTTCACTCTGGATCGGTTCAGCCAGCTTGAACGTCGCCCAATGCTCAACTCCGATCGCCGGGACGATTGCCCATCCCGTGTTGAAATCGGTCTTGCCGTCAAACGCTTGATTGATGTTAAAGCCTGCTTGAGTGAAATCAGCCTTGCCGCTGGCAATTTTGATCTCCTGCTTTTCATCAGGTTTCGCTATGGGTGCAGCGGTAATTTTTAGTTCGGTAAGAACAAAGTTGCCATTATCAGGAAGTCCGGGTCCGTTCGAAGGCAATTTCGGATCGGTCATCGCCTCGAGTCGGAAGCCTGTGATGCCTTGGAGCGAAGTTTTCACTTTGACTGTGTAGGTGCTCTTGTCTTCGACATTCGTGGCAACGATGGAACGGTCGGGCAAGGGCGTAAGAACAATGTCGTTGTTCGAATCGGCCTCCACCGCCATCAATGGATGCCACTCGATCGGCGACTTCAAATCTTTGTCCCATTTATTGATCTGATTTTCAACGCCATTGGCCTTTGCTTCAGCCAGTGCCGCCTCGGTCGCCTTGATCCTAGACTCGCGTTCTTTGGCCAACCGTGCTCGCTCCGGCTTCATCGCTTCCGTGCGAGCAGCAATCTTTTTCTCAAGCTCTGCTGTCTCGTCGGCTCGCTTCTTCTTGATCACTTCGAGCTGTGTTGCCCAGTCTGCTTCAGCTGCGGCAAGTTGTGCGATGAGTTCTTCGTGATTTTGTTTGATCAATTCTTTCGACTGACGAAACGCTTCGACTTCGCCAGTGGTTGGTTTGCGTCCGAGCGCACGCAAGAAAATCTCTTCGGCCAATTGGGCGTCATCCGGGTAACCCTTGACGAGGAATTCAAGTTGGTTCTTTGGATCTGAGATTGCGGTTCCAATCGTTGGACCACTGATCAGTGCCATCACAGGGCCGAGTTGCAGTTCAGACGATCGTTCACATTCACAAGCACTTTCGCGTACTGGGCGGCCGAGATTTTGTCAGGAAACCATCTTTCAGCGTAATCCCAGAATCAGTGACGGCAGCCGCACGGGTACCGGCCGGCATGCCCGGAATCGCGCTGACCGCCCCAGTCAGCGAATGAACGGCGTCAAAGATCACTTCGGCCGGCAATCGCCGTGGCATCGCGTGAGAATAATTCAGCTTGTCATCTTCGTTCAGTGGGTTTGTCGCGACACTCAACTGATAGGTGCGACTGTTGCAAATCTGACGCAGCACGTCGTGAACGTTAAACTTGGAGGCAACAAACGACTCCGTCAGATGGTCAAGCAATTCAGGATTGGTGGCCGGATTCCCGGCTCGAATGTCGTCGATCGGTTCGATCAAGCCAACGCCAAATAAATATCCCCATAATCGATTCACGTAGCTGCGAGCAAAGTAAGGGTTGCCTGGATTGGTCATCCAGGTCGCTAACTTTTGGCGTCGCGTCATGTCGTCTTTGGCATCGAACGTCACTTCGAACGGAAAGGCTGGCGGTACCACCGCGTTGGTCTGCGGGTGCATCGTCTCGCCGGTTTCGCGATCAACCACCTTTTCAAAGAGCGGTTTGGCGCCTTCGACTGCCGTCCCACCGATCTTGCGATCACCCGATGCGGGATCCGGATCCAAACCGACTTGCGCGAAGAACGCCGTCATTTCGTAGTATTGGTTCTGTGTCCAACGTTCGAACGGATGATCGTGACATTTATTGCAATTGAAGCGAACACCCATGAACAGATGAGTGGTGTTTTCCATCGTGTCTTCGGGATTTCGCAATGTCTTGAAGTACGACGCCGGGGGGTTGTCGTTGTTTGATCCGGCAGCAGTCAAGATTTCCCTCGCGAATTGGTCATACGGCCGATTTTCGGCGACCGCCTGACGGATCCATGCCCGAAACTTTTTGCTCCCTTCGGCGCCCAAGAATTTGCGATTGACCTGCAACAAGTCGGCCCATTTATTGGTCCAGTATTCAATGTAATCTTCGCTACCGATTAGTTCGTCGATGACGCGTTGTCGTTTCATCTTGGATTGCATCGGATCGGCCAAGAAGGCGCGAACCTGTCTGCTGGTTGGCGGCAATCCGGTCAGGTCCAAATGAACACGTCGCAAAAATGTCGTGTCATCACACAATTCGCTGGGCGTGATCTTCATCCGCTGCCATTTCGATGCAACCAATTCGTCGATTGCCGTCCAAGATTCAATTGGGTCTGTCTGGTAGCCTTCGCGGTCGCCCATCACGGTTAGCGTTGTCGCCGCATAAGCGCCCTCGTAGCGGGCTAAGATCGGCGCTTCGCCACGGCGAACGGCAGAAAGTAAACCTGATCTATCTGTCGTGGCGACTTCCGTGTTGCCGCTTTCGACAAAAGCCTGATGAGTCACGTCTCGCGTCGTGCCGTCGGTGAACCGGGCAACAATACGGATCTGTTGTCTGGCAGTCGTGCTTTCAACGATTGGGTTTTGTGGAAAGACTTCAATCGACGTGACTTTGACGCCGTTCATATTCAGTTTGCTGCCATCGGCAATCCAGCGTCGCAAGATGGCATGATTTGGATCGCCAACCGCCATCAACGATCCACCTTGATGCGGCGTCAGGCCAAGTGGCTTTCGCAGCATCATGGAAGCTTCCGGCGCCGATCGGTTGATCCTTCTCGCGGCCAAATCATCGGTCAACGCTCGCAAGTCATAAGCGGCGTCATAACCGCGCAGCGATAGCTTGAATCCCGCCTTGCCTTTTTGCGCACCATGACAGGTGCCGCTGTTGCAGCCCAGGCGACTGAGGACGGGGCCCACATCGCGAATGTAATCGACCGCACCAGCCCCGGGGGCTGACACACCTGTGGCGGCCAATTTGACCGCGTGCGCGTGATTACCAAAAGAAACGACGATTGCGCCGACACCATCGGCCGCGGGTCGAATCAATCCATTGGCACTGACTGTAACCCATTCAGGAGCCTCGACTTTGATTAGCCGAGTGACATCGTGTGTGGATCCATCCTTCGTGATTGCTGTAACGACAAGCTGAGTGTAGTCGTAAGGCGAAGTCAGGTTGATTTCCCCTGGCGAAACATCCAGTTGATAAACCTGATCGGCTGCGGGCGACTGCTCTTGTGCAACGTCGGTGGTGGGAGTTGAAGTTGAGGCAGCGTAGGCTCTGGCGTCAAAAGTTCCAGCAGCCGTTTTGGCATCCGCCTTTACGTCAACCACAGCGAATTCAGCTGCGACGATTCCGTCCGAATTGAGGCGACGCACTTTACCGTCGGACGACGCGACCAACAGCGACAGGTCGTCGGCAAATGCGATCGCATAGACGGCATCGTGATCAATCGTCAATTTGGCGACTTCTGTAACCGGTTGATTGCGATAATCGCTGACCTGCTTCTTTTCTTCGGCACTCCGGCTGGCTGGTTGTTTGGCGATGATGTTGTTCAGCTCGGTGGAGATGTCGCCGTTGAAGTCATATTTCCAGACGCGGACTTCGCTGCGGCCGTCCAAAGTCGCAGCAGCGGCAACGTGCGAACCGTCGCGGCTAATCGCGACGCAGAAAATTCGTCCTGGTAGCGTCGGAAAAATGCGAATCAGATTGGCATCGTCACCAATCTTTCGAGCGGTTTGACGGAAGACGCGATATACCTTCGGCTGTGCCGTCGGCACCCCCGATAAAGATTTCATTTCGCTCCGGATGTGCAACCACGCTGCTCAGTCCACCTGACAAAGCGCCGGGCGTGATCGACGTGATGTTGTCAACAAATCGTTCGGTTTCCACTTCTGTCAGCTTGCATGACATATCGCGGGCAACCGAGATCAGATGTTTACCGTCCGCTGTAAACGCTGTGTCGAGAACCCAGTCATTGTGAGCACCTTGAAATAAGACTTGTTCGCCAGTGGTTGAATCGATCGCGCGGATCACGTTGTCGGTAGCACCGAATGCCAGCTTGTCTCCCTGAGGTGACCAGCTGACGCCGCGTAGCGTGTCGTAAGTGATCAGACGCGATAGCTCCAATTCGCCAGATTCGATTCCCCAGATCTGAACTTCGCCGCGAACACCCGGCGTACCACCGGCTGTGGCGATTCGTTTACCGTCAGGTGAAAAACGAACCGTGTTGATGCGTGGACTGATCCCGACCAGCCGTGATTTGCGCTCACCGGTCTTCGCATCGAACAACAAGACTTCGTGATAACCGGCAACCGCCAACGTTGTCCCGTCTGGCGACACATCGATCGAAGGGATCGGCGGCGGACCGGTATAGATCGGTGGATTTTCGGCGGTGTACTTGGGTCCGCTATCCGCAGGTGAATCGTTCTTGGCTCCTTCGCTGATCCAGCGGCGGATCAATTCGACTTCGACGTCGCTAAGTGGTTTGAACGGATCGTCGGGCATCGCCGCGACACCATCGACCGGCGTGATTTGTTCGATCAGGTAACTTTCGTCCGGTTTGCCCGGGACTACGGCCGCCTGTTCCGATTCACCACCAGCCAGCAATGAATCGAAGCCGGTCATCACGTAGGCGCCCTGTTGCTTGGCTCCTTGATGACAGCCGTAACAATGACGACTAAAAATTGGTTCGATGTCTGTATTGAAACTGACCGGTTTAGGCACACTTTCAGATTCGGCTTGGTCCGCATGGGCGGTCGCCGTCAAAGCAAGCATACAGACGGTTAGGAAATGCAGCCGACGAGTAACATTGAAGCACACGGATCGAAGCTCGCAGAGTGGAAGAAGTCGCTTTCAACAATGGGCAACCGCCAATCCTACAGAGCGTCTGCGGTAGCCAAAGAAAGGGCAGGCGGGAGGCGGAAAAGCCGCCGACTGGCGGCTGATTCACCCTTATTGCAGTGTAGTGAGAGGCCCCAGAACCGTCAAACGGAATGGGCCAGAACCGTCAAACGGAATGGCCGGAACCGTTAAACGCAATGGGCCAGAACCGTCAACCGAATCGATCTTGGTCGGCTGTGGGTCGGACAAGCGGCTGTCAGCTACGTTGACCATCCGATCGTTATGACTCTTTGGTGGCCGGTCAATCATTCATCCTCGCGACTTTCAAACCCGCCACTTTCCCTTGACCCACCACCCTAAGCCAGCGGATCGTTTGATCTCGCTTTGGTTTGCGAATCATGAAGGTCGATCAGACCCTGCGGTTCTGCACTCCAGCCCTCAGGCCCGATTGACTCGACAAATCGACATCTGCTGAATTTCGCTTTGATGGACGCTATGCCACTGGTCGTCCTCTGCTTTTTGGACCGGACCCTCCGGTGGATCGCGATAGGTGTGGATTCCGCAACCAACATCGCCATGGCTTGGGAGTCAAACGAGCACGAAAACACTCCCGAGTCTTCTACCGTTTTTGATTCAGCAGGCCGTTTTCACAACTTGCCACTGCCGTTTGCCCCGGTGCCGATTCGCTTTTCCCAATAGCGGGCAATCTTCATTGTCGGTTACCATTCCCGCTTTCGCTTCTTGCCCAACAACTGGATGAAATCCGTGATCGCATTTTGGATCGATCTGCCGCTCGAATTGCGCATGTTGATTCTAGCGGTATTGGGATTAATTGGCGGCGCGCTAGCGAACCATATCGTCTACGCATTTGCTTTTTTCAATCCACGCCCCATTTCGCCGTGGGGTCGGCCGCCCGAAGACGGACCACCGCGAACACTTTCCGATCGAATTCCCGTAATCGGATGGTTGGGACTTAGCCGCGAGTCGGTCATCCATGGTCGCGGCTTCTGGATTCGACCGCTGCTGATTGAGCTGTCTACCGCGCTGCTGTTCATGTGGTTGTATTGGTACGAGACCCAATATGGAGGCCTGTATCCGGCGAACCTGCGCATTCCGAGAAATCTCGTTCTGTTGGCGCCACAAGCGAACGCGATGTTTTTCTCACACGCGTTGTTGGCTGTCTTCATGATCGCGGCAACGTTTATTGATTTCGACGAATTGACCATTCCCGACGTGATTACCATTCCCGGTACGATCATCGCATTGGTGATTGCTTCGCTGACGTTGATGCATTTTCTGCCGACCGCCGAGCCTATCGGTCGCGTCGCGACAGACGTTGAACTCACAACATTCGATTCGCCCTGGTTCGTTGTGCCGAATACTTGGATGGCAACCAAAGGCTTGTGGACCGGACTGGCGATTTGGACACTCTGGTGTTTTGCACTTGCTGATCGTCGGTGGAGCAGCGTGATCGTGAGGCGGCGAGGGGTCAGTCGGGCGATCCGCCACTTCGTCAACGCACTGTTTCACTATGGATTTTGGAAAGTGCTGACTGCAATTTGGATTGTCGGTTTGATTGGCATCGCCTACGTCTGGAATCTTGGCGACGCGAATTGGCTCGGGCTATTTACCGCACTGGTTGGGTTGGCAGTTGGTGGCGGTGTCATCTGGGCGATCCGAATCGTCGCCACGTTGGCGTTGGATAAGGAAGCGATGGGGTTTGGCGATGTGACTTTGATGGCGATGATCGGAGCTTTCGTCGGTTGGCAAGCATCTTTAATCGCGTTCTTTCTGTCGCCTTTCACGGCAATCTTCATTGTCTTGGCTCGCTACATCGTCACGCGAGACACCTACACGCCCTACGGTCCCTACCTGTGTGCCGGGACAGCAATAACCATCGTCTACTGGGATGGTCTGTACAACAATTGGCTAGCCCAGAACCTGAATTTGATGGGCAATATGCTGCTTTGGCTTTGCCTGGCGCTACTCGGTTTGATGGCAGCGATGCTGTTCGTCTGGCGATTGATCAAAGGGGCGTTTGCATAGCATCTATGAAGTCATCGGAATCAAGGATATTGCAGGCTGCGATGTTTGCTGCCGATAAACATCGTGACCAGCGCAGAAAGAACGTCGATGCGTTGCCTTACATCAATCATCCCATCGAAGTGGCCGCATTGCTGGCTGACCAGGGTGGGGTAACGGACACCGAGTTGCTGATGGCGGCCATCTTGCATGATACGGTCGAAGACACCGAAACATCACTCGACGAGATCGAAAACGTATTTGGAGGCAATGTTCGAGACTTGGTCGCTGAAGTGACCGACGACAAGACGTTGCCTAAGCAACGCCGCAAGGAACTACAGATCGAAAGCGCCGCGGACAAATCCGATCGAGCCAAACAACTAAAGATCGCAGACAAAACGTGCAACATTCGCGACATGGATGCCCACAATCCAGAGGGCTGGGAGTTGGAACGCAAACTCGAATATCTGACCTGGGCAGAGCAGGTTGTTCATCACTGTCGCAGAATCAACGCAGCGCTAGACAGTCAATTTGACGAAGCTTTAAGATTCGCACGCGCGAAATTAGAAGCTTGAATGACACGGCCACACTGCCAGGGTTTACAATGCGCCGCGGTGAGTAAGCCTCTTGCTTACCACTGGCCACGCACTCGGGCGGAAAGCTTACAGCGCACCTTCGCACCCACAACATGGATCTCGATCATGAAAAGCTGCTCACTCTGTCTCACACTCGCCTTCATGCTGACAACGGCTTCGATCGGGGTCGCGCAAGACTCAGCAACTGAAAAGGTAAATGATTCAGTTAGCAAGCAAGTCACCCCGGTACGGATGGGTTGCGGCCTGATGACTTTTGATACGGTCCCCGGATGGGGACTGCGTCCTGATGGTAACTCGTCGATCGGGCCAACTCATGGTGCCGTCGTGGTTGACAAGGCCGGCAATATCTACACCAGTTCCAATCAGGGTGTATTCGTTTTTTCGCCTGATGGCAAAGTGATCCACAACCATCTGGGAAAAGACTATTCCAACATCCATGACATGGAAATTCGCGCCGAAGGTGATGAAGAGTTCATTTATGGTGCCCGCAACAACGACGCCGAAGGAATCAAGTTCAATGCCCGTACGGGCGAAATCGTGTTGCGATTGCCATTTCCCGAAGAGTCGGGATTGAAGTTAAAGAAATTTAGCCCAACCGCGATCACCGTCGCCCCTAACGGCGACATCATCTTGTCCGACGGTTATGCCAGTAACCATATCTTCAAGTTTGACCAAAACGGCAAGTATCTGATGCACTTTGGCAAAAAGGGCAATGGTATGAAAGAGTTCAATACAGCCCACGGGATGACGCTGGACACTCGCTACGACGAACCGAGACTGCTGATCTGCGATCGCAATCATCAACCGAAAGGCCGGTTGTTGCATTACAGCCTGGACGGCGAATTCATCGAAGAGGTGATCACTGGATTGGGAATGCCGACTTCCGCCGCCATCCAAGGCGACTACGTATCGGTTCCCGACTTGCATGGACGCGTCGTGATCTTGGACAAGTCCAATACGATCATGGCTGTTTTGGGCCACAATCCTGATCCAAAGAAGGGACGCAATTACAACATCCCCCAAGATCAATGGGTCGAAGGCATCTTCAGCGGCACCCACGGCTCCTACTGGGATGCTGAGGGCAACTTATATGTGCAAGACTGGAACGTATCAGGGCGCATCATGAAACTGGTCCGGGTGAAGCAATAGCATTCAATAGGTTGAATTGCGATGAACACAATGGATGCCTCCGCAAGACAGTGGGCTGTGGTTTTGCACCTGTCCCAGTTTGCGGGATACATTGTTCCATTCGCTGGGCTGCTGGCCCCGATCCTGATCTGGCAACTCAAGAAAGGTGACGTGCCGGGCTTGGACGAACATGGAAAGAGCATCGCCAACTGGATGATTTCGGAATTCATCTACGGAATCGTCTGTTTTATTTTAGGGTTCGTATTGATCGGAATCGTCGGTTTCATTGCCCTGGCGGGCATGGCAATTGTCTTTCCAATCATCGGCGCGATCAAAGCCAATGATGGAGTGGTCTGGAGATATCCGCTGTCAATTGGATTCTTCCAATGAGATCGAATTCGATCGGCTGAGTTCTTGCCGTGAAGTTGCAGCAGAAAACGATTCTGATTACCGGTGCCTCGTCGGGAATCGGACGCGCGGTTGCCATCACGCTCGGGCAACGCGGAAATCGATTGATCGTTACCGCGCGGCGCAAGGCGTTGCTCGATTCGCTGAGCGCAGAAATCATCGCCGCCGGTGGCCATTGCCTGGCGATTGCCGCCGATGCCTTGGATCCAAAACAGGCATCCACGGTTGTCAGTCAGGCCATCGAACAGTTCGGAACGATCGACGCAGCGCTGTTGAACGTCGGCGATGGTCCGCTGCTGGATATGAGAACCGAACAAGCCGTAGCGGTTACTGACAACATGCGGTTGAACTACGACACGCTGGTTCATTTTTTGGTTCCGTTGATCGAACAGATGAAGCGACAGGATCACGGGCTGATCGCGCATACCAATTCGCTGGCGGGATTCCTGGGACTGCCTCAGCAAGGCCCCTATTCGGCCGCCAAGTCCGCTTGTCGAATTCTGATGGATACCTGCCGAATCGAGTTGGCTAGTTACAACATTCGCTTTGTCAGCGTACATCCAGGATTCATCGCAACCGAACGCGTGGCGGGCGACGGCATTCCGGCGCCGATGGAGATTTCCGAGCAGGCGGCCGCGAAACATATCATCTATGCGATGGAGAAGGAGAAACGAGACTATCTGTTTCCCTTTCCGATGCTGCTGGTTGATCCGATTGTCGCGAATGTTGCCCAAACCAATCGTCGGATACATCACCGCCCAGATGATGGACAGCGAATGACTAAACGAATTTGCAACGACTTCGTCACGATCGCATCGGAGATCAGTCCGGCCCTGGCCGACGCGATTGATACGATTGGTCCGATTCGTTTGCAAAAGCGAAACGATCAGCCGCTGGTTGACGTGTTATTTCGCGCTATCGCCGGTCAGCAACTATCTACCAAGGCTGCTGCGTCGATATGGAGTCGGTTGACTGAAAATGCCGCTGACGAATCATTGATCGAATTCATTGCCAACTCGGATCCTGATCAGATTCGCAGCTGCGGACTTTCCAATGCCAAGGTCAAATCGATGAAGGCAATCGTCGCAGCACACTCCGATGGGCGTCTTGAACAGCAAACGCTTTCGCGGCTTGACCATGTCGAACGCTCCGAGCGTTTGACGACGATCTGGGGGGTCGGGCAGTGGACCGCCGACATGATGGGAATCTTTTACTTTGGCGATCGCGACGTTTGGCCTGACACCGACCTGGCGGTCTGGAAAACGCTGGAAAGGCTAACCAGTTGACGGCGAAAGACGATCCGTACAGCTAAGCGATTCGCGCCCTATCGATCCTATCTGGCACTTTATATGTGGCGAGTCGCCAACTCGGTGACGAACTAGCACGTGATGGGTGGCCACGCTATGCTGCAGCTAAGCATTCTTCAGATAAGGCTATGAAACATGAAGCGTTGGAACTTTGCACTCGCGACGTTGGGATGGTTTTGCCTGTTGCCGGCCACTGCATCACATGCGGTTGACGTTGTTGTCGGCGGCGACGTGATCAAGATCGACCAGACGTTGCCTGATGTCCAAGACCTCTGGGTAAAGGCCAAGGACTTTTCGCGGATCAACGGCTTTGAAGTCAAGCCGGAAGGCGCCTGCTACAAAGACCTCTGTATTCCGCTGAAACAGGACGCGGACAACGATCTGTACGTCAATCGCGATGGCGAATCATGGTTTAATGCGACTGGCTTCGCGGCAAAAGTACAGCAGGCTTTTGTGGCCGATCGTGAGTCAAAGGTGTGGAGCTTCGGGATGGTACCGACAGCTCGCAAAGCGTTTCTAAAGTCAGCGATTGCCCCCGATTTTGAATTGCAGGACCGCAACGACAACAATGTGAAGTTGTCCAGTCTGCGCGGCAAAAAAGTCTTGATCATCACTTGGGCCTCGTGGTGAGGCTGTCGTCTTGACGTGCCCGTGTGGCAACGCATCTACGAAGAAATTGACGACGAAAACTTTGTGATCATCTCGGCCGCTCAAGATACCGGAGGCGAAGCAGCGGCCGGAAAGATCTTTGACGACGCCAAGGTAACCTATACCGCGATCATTGACGAAGATCATACGATCAGCACGCTGTTCAATCTTGTCAACGTTCCCTCGGGAGTTTGGATTGACGAGCAGGGGAAGATCGTGCGAATCGACGAAGGAACCTACACGCAGAAACACAAACTCGGGAACATCGACTTCGGGTCGGATGTCTACGTTCCAGCCGTTCTTGACTGGATTGCCAATGGTGCCAAGAGTGAATATGTATGGACGGCCGACGAAGTGGCCAAACGCATCATCCAGCGAACACCGGATGCTGAACGGGCTGAACCAGCATTCAAGCTGGGAGTCTATTTCCATCGTCAAGGGAACGAGGCGAAAGCGAACCAGTGGTGGGAAGAGTCGCAGCGGCTAAACCCCGATAGCTGGAACTTTCACCGCCAAGATTGGTCGTTCACGAAGCGGGAAGCGACTGTCAAGTGGATGCAAAAGGTCGGCAACTTGAAGGGCAAGCCCTATTACCGACCAATGGTTTTGCCGAACAAAGCGAACTAGTGCAGAGCCCGCACGTTAAACCGTGTGCGGAATTGGTCTGCTAATACCGCACACCGCATGAGAGGGTGAACCGATCTATGTCGTGGCGGCGATGAAGTCATTGATGATCTTGGCCAATGCTGGGCCATGCGTTTCTTGAATGAAGTGGCCGCCCCCTTCAACCGTGGTATGCGGTTGCCCTTTGGTTCCAGGAACCGTGCGCAGGAAGATTCGGTCTCCGCCACCAGTGATCGGATCCTTGTCACCAAAGGCCGTTAGGAACGGTTTTTCCCACTTGGCGAAAACCTCCCAGGCTTTGACGTTTGCTTCACTAGCTGGATTATCGGCTGATGCCGGTACCAATTGTGGCATGATGAATGGACCAGCCTTGTAATCGTTGTCAGGAAACGGCGCATCGTAGGCGGCCGCGATACTCGGATCGCGGACCATGCCGGCCATCATTCGGCCCACATCAAATTCACGTTTGGCGATCATCTGCTTGTTCATCTCCAGCCATTGCAAGAACCCTTCGGAGACTTTATCGCCCGTCGGCAAGCCGGTGTTGCTGATCACAACTCTGGCAAAGCGTTCTTCGTTTTCAGCGACCACTCGCAGACCAATCAGTCCGCCCCAATCCTGACCGAAGAATGTGCAGTTCTGCAAATCTAAAGTCTTGACCAATTCGGTCATCGCTTCGACATGCATGGCATAGCTATGGGTTTCCATCTCGGCAGGTTTGTCAGACCGGCCAAAGCCGACCAAATCGGGAGCGATACAACGGTGTCCCGCAGCCGTAAGCTCGGGGATCATTCTGCGATACAGATAGCACCATGTTGGTTCGCCGTGCATCAACAGAATCGGATCGGCATCCGCGGGGCCTTCGTCCAAGTAATGAACGCGATACCCCAATACCTCTTGGTAATGCGGCTGAAAGTCGAATTCAGGCAAATTATCAAACCGTTCATCGGGCGTTCGAAGAACTCCAGGACGAACTTCTTCAGCATTGGTTGTTGTAGACATAGACATCACCGTTTTCAAAAAAGTATTGCAAAGTAGCCGGCCATGAATCCGTAGCACATTGGCGTATCAGCCAAACCGTAACCGTGCTTCTTTCGAATTCAGCTTCGGTGCTTTGATAACTCCGTTGGCCAACTTTTCGCCGAATGGGTCAATGTAGACGCGTCCCGATTTGTTGATCGACGGATCGATATTCAAGACGTGGATGTTAAAGATATATCCTTTGTCGCTCGTTGCTTTGAACCAGTGCACGTTGTCTTTGTGGTCGGATATTGTCGAGCATTGTCCGGCGGTAAATGTACGATCGATGGTTGGTTTGACAATCATGTGATCTTCATGATCTTCCAATCGATCATAATGTCTCCCCTCGAACTGCCCATCGAGCACCAGAAACGCGGTGGCCATGTTGTTGTGACCATGTGGAACGACCGAACGGTCTTTCTGAAGTGCGAACATTTGGTGGCCGAACACCAATTGCGTTGGTAGTCCGTCAACCTGAGGAAATTTTGCCTGAAAGACGGTTTCGCCTCGATCACGAAACGGAATACCTGCAGCCAGTTTTTCGAAATCGATGTAGCTGAGAAACTCGGTTAAATTGATTTCGGTAAACAATTCCTCAACCTTGGCTTGCCATTGCACTTGTTCAAGCTTCTTGCCTTTTAGGTCTTGGCCCATCCGATTCAGATCGGCAAGCCAGTTAGCAGCGATGGGTTTGACTGATTCGGCCAAGGCGTCGCTACGAAAAACGGTTTCCAGCAACGTAAAAGTCAACAGCGAGCCGAGCGTTCGTTTACCAAAGCCGCGACGATCTTGTGAGCTATGCATGACGGTCTCCCGCTGAAGTGTAGGATCAATCTGGACGCCCATTGTAACGCGCCCGTCTGTCGCGATTCCCGGTTTCTCAGGACTAATTCTTCCGTCCGCTAGTTGTGTGATCTGCTGGATCGTTCAGGGCGCGAAGCAGAGGACAGTTGTCACTAATGATCCGACCGGCGCGGTAGCAAGCGAGCAGTTCTTTGGATCGCTGTGCCAACATCCTGCGAACTTCCCGTCTTTTGCCTTTGACTCGGGGGATCGACATTGAATCGTAGCCGGTGGTCTGATGCCGCATCCAAGCGATCACCGCCGCTTCGGCTCGCTTTGCAACGGGGATTCTTGTCGTGCGTGCCACGGTTCCACTCCCAATCGGCGTAGCGTGATCGGCGACCAGGTGCGCAAGTTTCGAAGCCAGCTGGGCGTGACTGGGATGAAAGTCCAAAAATTCGAGCACAGCCGCAAAAAAGTTTTCGACATATTCCGCTTGAGCTTTCTTCCTTCGGTTCGCATTGGCGACCTGCCTTTTCGCAAATGCGTCCGTCGAACGTTCCTCGTCTAGGTCCGCGCGGAGGCGGCTGATCGTTTCGGCAGAAGCCCATACGCCTTTCGAAAATACCCGGCGTCCTTTCTGCTCCTGCATCAGCCAATGACCCCCGGCGGCTTTGATTCGACGTGTTAGCCGCAGCATCTCCCGGCGGGCACAGCGTCCATCCTGCTGGCACAGGCAAGACTTTGCCTTTCGTGGTGCGAACCGTTTTGGCTGTGGGACCTGGCGAGCAGATGATTACGTCCACGTGTGGCTGTTCTGTTTGCGAAACCCGCAATGCAAGCGTGCCGTCGTCGGAAATATCCAATAGGGAGTATCCGCTGTTTTCTAGCCCGGAACCTTCAATCATCGCGACTAGTGTGCAGTAGTGAATACCAGCGATCTGTTGCAGATCATTTTGGTGGCTGTGTCCTTGAAAGACTGCCAATACCTTGCCTGATGACTCCAGGATTTTGCGAACCGCTGCATTGTTCTTGACACCATGGTGGCTGCTGACATCCAGTCGTTGATGAGCGAACACAATTACTTTGTTGTCAGCCTGCGCTAGATCGGCCCGCAGCCATTCCAGTTCGGTTGGTGGGATATTCGCATCGGTCCATTTGAAATTCTTGCGGCCATACGGCTCGCCGTCATGGCGGAAGCAAGAATCGAGCACGATGAAGTGGTATCCGTTGCGATCAAAGGAGTAATACGATTTCGATTGCCCAACCGTACCTAAAAACTCCTCTTTCTTTAGCGTATCGACGCAATGGTTTCCCAGTACGTAGTGACGATCTTTGCAGACGGCCGAGAATTCGCGGTTGATGGTCTTCAAATACCGTTGTTCGGTTTCAACGCTGTCTGCGGCGTCGATCAGGTCGCCCAGTTCGACGACGAAATCTGGTTTCGCCGCAACAAAGCCCTCGGATGCTTCGGCAAATTTTCCAAGTGTTTCCCGATAATGTCGTGATCCAGCCGGCGGTTTGTCAGCATGGTGCAAATCGGTAATCAATCCGATCTTGACTGTCGGCTCATGATCAACCGCCAGCAACCGTTGCCGATGAATGGCCGAGGAGGTCAGGACCAGGACGCCGCCGCGCAAGAACGCCCGCCGACCACTATCTATTGTTTGTTGCAGTATCAATGTTTTACCTAAAGTCGTGATACGCCCGTTTTAGCCGACTCGTAGTCGGAACCAAACGTGGCTCACTCCTAGGCGGCATCTTATCCGGACATTCTTCCTGTGAACCCTGGGCGATGTCAAACGATCTGCAATTCAGTGATGGTGGTTATGGAATTGGACGTTCATGAACAAACCAATAATTCTTGATCGAACGCGAAATCTGGGAGCTTGATTGCCAGAGGACCAAGGGGCTCTTCCGATTCGCATGCTTCGTGGTTGTCCGTCAACGGCAATTATCCTAACGCGTGAAAATTCATCAACAAAATGGTTTGCAGCAGAATAAGTCAATGTTAGACGCTAGCTATTCCGAATGCCGCCACTGCAGCGGTACGGAAACCTCAATGGAACAAGAAGGAGTCGGGCATCTCTAGTGCTTTCACTGGTATCGCATCGATCCATCCGGCTATGTAGACTCCTCGGCGGGTGGCAGATTCTGCCATCCGCAGGCGTCCGAAGTTTTGTGCCCCAATGCTTCGGGCGTTTTTTTGTGCGCCGATCGAGTCGTCAAGGATTCCCTTTCTATCGCAGCGAAAAACCAGGCGACCTCCAGTTCATTGACCGGCAGCCTCTGCAATTTCAAGCGAGGCAACCGAACTTCTTTACCCCGGATGCGCACCTCAGCAAGCGATGAGGAACCCCTGAGAAAGAGATCAAGGTGATTCGCCTATGAATCCATGGTGCCGGCCCAGATAGTAGGCCACGAGATAATGGAAGCCGGGACGCAAGACCGTCCCATCATGATGCGACGTCAGCTTCCAAGGATCCCAATCCCAGTACGTCTCGTGACGCTGATCGATCGGGAATGCATAACCATCGACTCGGCCGCCGTAAGTCCATTTTCCGTTGTTTTTGCCCCCCAACGGCATCAAGTCGATCCGATGAGCGTTGGACATTGGCCACTCAATCAAGTCAATTGGGTACCGTCGCAAAGTGTTGACTGCGTCTTCGTAGCAAGCCTGAGGGGGTGACAAATCCGACGTCCTCCATTGATCTTGTCGAGTCTTTCCTCGCGCGCATGCTCCATAAATAAAATTTGTAAATGCATTCCGTTCGAGCTGCTCGTATCGCCAATGACTTTGGATCGCATACTGGTACATGTTCAGCAGTCGCGGATCATCCTCGTAGCGAATCAGATGATAGTAGTTCATGAATGCCATGTTGTCGTCGGGCTGATGCCCCTGCGACCCCGGCCCTGGCAACGCCTTGGGCTGCGACATGCCGTTCATCGCATACCCATGGTCATTGGCAAGCTGTAGATACGCGTCCCGATATTTTGGGTCGCCGGTGATGTGATTCGCGATCAATAGATAGGTCAAGATGCTATAGGAATTCAGCCCTCGTTCCTCGTGCCAGGCAGGGTTTCGATTCAAGTCATCAGGCGCAAAGTGTCCCCACCGCGTCGGCTGACCATCGTAGTCAACCAAGTTGTAGTCGTTGGCGATCAGATGATCGATGATTGACCGAACGACTACTCGGACCGCCTCTTTTTGCCGTTCATTTTCGCAGACATGGTCGAAATAGATTGCGTAGCCGAAAAAATGCCCATCCAGTTCGTCGGAACTGGCGTCACACTTCCAATACCATTGCCCCGTCGCGTCGATGGGAAGTCGCGTTGGCATCAATTTCCAAAGGTCATCTCGCTTTTTGCGAGCGACATCGTACTGACGATCATATCTGAGATTCGGATCGGGTTCTGATGTTGGGATCACATTGCGGGCGATGAGTCCTTTTTGTCCGGCATGCGGACCGCCTTGCGTGACCTGACTTAGAAATGCCAAGGCCCGAAAAGATTGATCGGCACGATCCCGATACTTCGGCTGCTCGGTGACCGAGTAGGCAAGGCTCATCGCACCCAGAAAAAGGCCGGTGTTAAAACCGTCGTTGTCAGAATAGGTCGGTCGCGCTGTGCTCTTATCGCCCGGCGTGGATAGAATTGCGGGATTCACGTAACCGAATCGAGTTCGACGGTGATAGGTTTCAATTTCGGCTTCATAGAAAGTCGCCTTCGATGCCAGCGTCTCCGGACGCTGCTTGATGATCGACACGCCGTCTGCCGTAGCGATCCAAACGTCGCCAGCCTCGTCAACGGCAAGATCGTGAACTTGATCGTTGGGTAACCATCGGCCACCTTGGCGGAATTGCCATTGGCCTTGGTAATATTGAATGACACCGTCGGTGGTACCAAACCAGATACCGCTAGATCCTGCCGACATGCAGGTGAAATCGTTGTAGGGCAATCCATCAGCGCCAGTGTACAAATGCCACTCGTTCTGATTTACGCGACAGCCGACTCCCTGAGGCGAGCAGAACCAGAGTCTGCCGTCAGTGTCGTAACAAACAGCGCGAACATCTAGCGGCGCCCAACGTGTTTCGCCTTGACTTGGCAACGCGAACGCCCACGTCTGTCCGTCGCCCAAGTAGAGTCCGGATTTCGCAGCGACGGCAATTTCACCAACATGTTGCGCAACATCCCGGACTTGGTCAGGCGATTCGATGTCGGGTTTCAGACTGGGATACCATGGCAATGGACCAATGGGATCATCGACGGCGTCCGTATCGGTCAGCCGAATCCAGCGATCACCACGACGCACAAACGTTTCCTCGGTTGCGGTCGCTGCGAACACCACGCCTTTCGAATCCAAAGCAATCTGAACGAGGGGCTGCTTGGGAAGACCATTCTGGACCTCGGTTCTGTCCTGATACGGTTGCCAGAAAGTTGAATCGGCAATGGGAAGCTCGACAGCCACCAGACACAGATGCGCACTGGTGGAAAACGACAGCGCAGCAACAAACAAGCGAATCGAGTTCAAGATGAAACCCCAGAGTGTCAAATTTCCAAAAAATCTAAATGGACGCACCTTGTTTGCCAGGGCGTTGTCCAACCCTTCATATAAAGCGAAAAAAGCCTCTGAGTCGTCGCCCATCGGGTTGCGGTGGTCAGTCAAAGATTACGATTTTGATTGGATCATTCCAAGCACGATGTTAAGACCCAGGGTTAGAACCAAACTGCCGATAATCGAAATGTGAAGATGAAAGAAGAAGTTTAGCGCCAATAACACAGCGATGAATACAGCAAGATGCAAAATGACGTTTTTGTCCATCGGTACCTCTATTTCCTGAAATAGTGCATAAGACTTTGCGGGCTTTGATAGTTTAGTTGGTTCCATACAATGATGCAGGCGATCCTGGATGGCAATCCATCTGTTAACGGGTGGGATGAATCGTCGGTGGTCTTGATTGAAGAAGGTAAGGTGGAGATCCGCCCCTTTTCGCCGGTATCAGGTTGGTTGACGTGCCGAACATTTTGCAACTTAAACGGAAAGCGGATGCGAACGAAGCCGATGTTACCAGTTGGGTTGATGTGGACCTTCGTGATCGAGAAGCAAGCGATTGGGTCGAACACCAGTCGGGTTTGTCGTCGGAGGTTTGCCGGCAGTTACTTGAGCGCGATGGTGAGAGCCGTCGAGAGATCATTGGAGACGGATTGCTGATCTGCTTTCGGACGCATCAAGAGAACGACTGGGAGACAAGATCAGAATCGTTTCGAATTTGGATCGAACAGGACCGCGTAATCACCGTGCATTCGCATGCGGCGCCAGCGTGTGACGCCTTGCGAGCAATGGCCGCACAGGGGACAGCTGATTGGTCGCCGTTCAAGATTGTCGCTTTCATTGTCCGTCGCAGTGTCAACCAGTCCGAAAATATCATTAGTGAGATTTTCGCCAAGACCTCCCAGCTGGAAGATCGAGTCCTGGACGCCGATGATGATGAGGTCAACGAGGATTTGCTAATCGTGCGTCGCCGAGCGATTCACGCCAGGCGGCATTTGGTCCAACTTCGTAACCTGCTCTTATTCACAACTTCGGATGAATCACTACCCATTCGCAAGAATGAGCGCCGCGCTCTGGATTCGGCCAAGAATCATGTGCTCACGTTTCTGGAAAGCCTGGACGACTGCCAAGAAAGAACTCGCCTGTTGCAAGATCAAGTCGAAGCTCGTATGGCCGCGAGGCTGAATCGAATCACTTACAACTTGACGCTTGTTGCCACCGTCTTCTTACCCCTGAGCTTCTTGACAGGACTGTTGGGCATGAACGTTGCCGGCATTCCCGAAGAACACGATCCTCGGACATTTGCGATCGTGTGTATCTTGATGGTGTTGATCGCGATCGGTTTCTGGCTGTTTTTTCGCTGGCGCCGGTGGATCTAGTCAGAGGATCGGAGTGTCAGCACGGTAGCGTCGGTATCGATTTGCGTTTCAATTAGCTATTGCCTTGGACACGAATCGTTCTGAAGACCTCCGCAACGAATTGAACAACAACGATTTGCATCAGCATCTGATCAGCAAGGTCCGCTGGAAGACCGTCGGGCTGCGTCTAGCCATTGGCCTGTCTGTATTGGTTGTCGTTGTCTGGTTCGGACGTCATGCAACCGCCGAAATCAAAACGATGGAGGCCTGGGTTGCCAGCCATGGGGTTTGGGGACAGGTCGCGTTTGTCGGCATCATGATTCTGTTCACTTCGATATTTGTGCCCGACACGGTGTTTGGGATCGCGGCGGGATTACTATTTGGACTCCTGTGGGGCAGTTTGATGGTCGTTGCCGGCGCGATCATGACAGCGGCGCTAAATTTCCTCGCAGCCCGGTCATTGCTGAGGCCGCGGATTGAAAAGATGCTCCAGCAACATCCGAAGTTGCAAGCGATTCAGCGCACCGTTCATCGCGAAGGCCTGCGCTTGCAATTGTTGCTCCGGCTGTCTCCGCTGAACCCGGTGTCGGTGAGCTATGTGCTCGGCGCATCCGGTGTGCGGTTGACGACGTTCATGATCGCAACCCTTGGATTGATCGCGGGATTATTCGTTGAAGTCTATTTCGGCTACATGGCCAGCCACGTCACCAAAGTCGCAGGCAATGCCGGCGAATATTCCACAATTCACACGGTCGTGACTGTCGTCGGATTCGTCGTCTGTATCGTGCTGATGATTTTTGTCACGCGAGTTGCCACCAAAGCATTGGCGGACGCACAATCCGAGTTAACGGTGGACGCTGCTTGAGCATTGCAAAGCCATAGCGTGGGCTACGTGTAGCCGATAGGGTAAGCGATTAAACATCATTCCTAAGCTTTCAGGTGAGCAAACGCAGTGTCGGATATTTGGACCGCTATCTTCGTTATGACTTGTGTCTCGGCGGCCGCTGCATTGCTGTCCGGCCGCTACCTCTATTCCAACACAGGGCAGCGAGTGGTCTTGTTGCTGACCTTGACGGTCTTCGCAACCTTTTACTTTTTGTTCTACGCATCTGGTCAGCTTTTCTGGGCGCGAATCGTTCCCAGCTCCGCAGCTATTGTTTACACCAACTTGGCGGCAGTTTTTGCTGGATTGGGGTCAGGGTGGGCTTGGCGATTGCCCAACACGCCGACATGGCGCCGTGCTGTAATGGCCACGGTTCTCGGCATGACATCATTGGCAGCGGTTTGTTGGCCGTTGCTCTCGATCGCTTTGCGACCACCGCCAGTGGGTCTCGACGAATGGAACGGGAGTGTCGCGATGCAGACTTCGTGGGCGACTTGCAGTCCTGCGGCCGCCGCAACGTTGCTTCGCGCCGAAGGATTTGAGGTCAGCGAACGCGAGATGATTCCGCTTTGCCTGACGGATCGGTCCGGCACGCCCACGCTGGGGCTGTATCGGGGAATCAAGCTGATCGCCAATCAGCAGGAGCGCCAAGTCGAAATCGTTGATCCAGATCTAGCCAAGTTGCTCGCCGACGATGATTGGCCAGTCTTGTTAGCGGTCCGACTCCCTCATGGCGTCAACGATCGACGTTACGCGGACCAATGGGGCTGGATTCCTGGCATGGGACACTCGGTTGTCGCGCTCGGCCGGACACCAGATGGTGGAATCATCATCGGCGATCCGTCGGCTGGTCTCGAACGATGGAGCGAGTCCGACCTGGAAGTGCTCTGGCACGGCAACGGTTTGCGAGTTCCGAGTCCCGGGCCCTAGAGGCGCAAGCGTCGCTTGTTCAACAACCATGTGGACGCCGCGACCGCTATGACGGGCACCGTTGGCGCACGTTCAACGGCAACGATTTGAGGGTAGGTCTCGTGGGGCAGAACTACCCAGTTGGGAAAATTTGCCCCAGAATCGAGCTTTCGCTCCCATTCATAAATGTTGCGTTTTTTGGCGGGTTTTTGATAAATTTGGGCATTGGCACGTCGTCTGCTCAACAGTACTTCCACGTTGAATACGCCATCCAAGGTTCAGCCACTCGTTGGCCTCCCTGTCAAAGGACAACTCATGTTACAGCAAGCTACCACGCAGCAACGCATAACCAAACTCACCGAAGAAATCGCGCAGCACAGCGATCCGTTTCGACGTATCGTCCAGCAGGTCAATCAGGTGCTGGTCGGTCAACAGAAACTGGTTCATCGAATGCTTATTGGTCTGTTGGCCGATGGTCACCTGCTGATTGAGGGCGTGCCGGGGCTGGCCAAGACAACTGCCGTCGCCAGCTTAGCCAAAGCGATCAACACCGGCTTTCAACGGTTGCAATTTACGCCTGACTTACTTCCCGCGGACCTGATCGGAACGCTGGTCTATCGTCCCCAGGATCAGACATTCGTGGTTCAGAAGGGTCCGATTTTTTCGAATCTGATCTTGGCAGACGAAATCAACCGTGCACCTGCCAAAGTGCAAAGTGCTCTGCTGGAAGCGATGCAAGAGCGGCAGGTCACCATTGGATCAGAAACCTTTCCACTGCAGCAACCGTTTCTGGTGATGGCGACACAGAACCCGGTCGAGCAAGAAGGCACGTACCAATTGCCCGAGGCACAGACCGATCGCTTCATGTTGAAGGTGATCGTTGACTATCCAAGTCGTGATGAGGAACTGCAAATCTTGCAGCGAATGAGCAAGACAGGTGCGAAGTATGAGGTCCAGCCCGTGACATCGCCTGCCGAGATTTTGTCGGCGCGTGAAGTTGGTCGATCAGGTGTACGTTGACGCGAAGGTCCAAAACTATATCGTTGACCTGGTGATGGCGACACGCAACCCAGAATCCTACGGACTCAATCTCAGCGACCTGATTCAATTCGGCGGATCGCCTCGCGCCACGATCAACTTGACATTGGCTGCCAAAGCGAACGCATTCTTGGCGGGTCGCGGGTATGTGACGCCGCAAGACGTCAAAGAGATTGCCCTCGATGTGCTTCGCCATCGCGTGATGATTACGTACGAGGCAGAAGCCGAGGACCGCACTAGCGAGTCGATCGTGTCCGAAATCTTGGATCATATTCCAGCTCCCTAAGGACACGGATTAGCTAGGCCACCTCTCTCGGTATGGAGAGGTGGCCACGAAATCGCAGAACAAGATCGATCACAAACAACCAACGCCGTCACATGATTCCTCGCGAAGTCCTCCGCAAGATACGTCGCATTCAAATTCGCACGTCACACAAAGTTGACGAGTTGCTTGCCGGTACATGGCACTCGGCATTCAAGGGCCGCGGAATCGAATTCGAGGAGGTGCGACCCTATCAAGTCGGCGACGATGTGCGTGCGATCGACTGGAATGTCACCGCTCGTAGTGATCAACCCTTTGTGAAGCTGTTTCGCGAAGAACGCGAACTGGCCGTCCATCTTTTGGTCGACCTGAGTGGTTCTCAGAATCTAGGTACGACCACGCAGACCAAACGGGAACTGGTCGCGGATCTTGGTGCAATGCTGGCGATGTCCGCGATCAAGAACAATGACAAGGTCGGCCTAACGCTGTTCACCAACGACATTGAAAAGAGCATTCCACCACGCAAAGGATCGCGGCACGTGCTGCGGCTGATTCGCGAGCTGCTGTATTGCGAGCCGATTGGAACTGGAACCAATCTGCGACGCGCACTGGAGCATTTGAACCGGACTGCCAAGCGTCGCACAGTTGTCTTTCTGATCAGCGATTTTCAAGACAGTGACTATGAAGCCACCCTAAAGGTAGCTCGTCGCAAGCATGACATCATTCCGGTCGTCATCGCCGACCGGCGCGAAGCTGAAATGCCGAACGTGGGGTTGGTGCGATTGCAAGACCAAGAGACTGGTGAAGTGATCACCTTGGACACGTCCAGTCGCAAGAACCGCGATTTGTTCGCAAACCTGTATCGTCAGCAATCGGAGGCACGTGACACGCTGTTCCGTCGCTTGCGACTGTCGCCGATCCACTTGGATACAGGCGAGGATATCGTCCAGCCACTTATCAAGTACTTTCACAAACGGGAGAGTCGACCATGATCCAACTTGCGTCAGTCAGCCGGTTGGCAACCCGTTTTGCGATTGCGATTGTGATCGCAGCCATTGGTCTGAACCATGCGAGTGCGGGGCAGCCTGCCGGTGTGGTCGCGAAGGCCTCGACATCGTCGGTACAGGTCGCTGAGCCGTTTTCGCTGGAGCTGATTGTGACCGCACCAGCGGGTTCGAAAGTCACGTTTCCGTCGGCTGGCAAGAATCTTGATGACTTCGACGTGCTTGCCACACACGACTTGTTCGATGTCCCCGACGTCGAAGCAGTCGACGCGCGGACGTGGACGCGTCGAATGACATTGGAGAGTATTGTCACGGGGAACCTGCACATTTCTCCGATAGAGATTCAAATCAACGGCGATGCGGGATCGCAGGTGATTCGATCGAATCCGATCACGGTTCAGGTTGTCAGTGTCCTGGAGGATCGCAGCGATCCGTCAAAGTTTCGCGACATCCAACCGGTGGTTGATTTGACGGTGTCAGCTCCAGCGTCAAACGCTTGGGTTTGGTGGACAATGGGCGGTGCCGCTGGGCTAGCGCTCCTTGCCTTCGCGGGGCTGGTCGTCTTTCGACGCGGCAAATGGATGACTCCCAAAGAATGTGCATTGCAGGAACTTGATAACCTGGAAACGTCCGTCGCTTCTGACAATGCGGCAAGCGAATCAGCCGCCTTGCGACTGTCGAAAATCATGCGGGATTACCTAATGCTGCAGTTTTCGATCCCAGAATCGGGACACACTGGCGAGGAGTTGGTGCGGTTGATCGAGTCAGAATCAAAAGTGGATAAAGAGATCGCCAGCCAGCTCCGTGAATTATTCGCACTGGCAGACAAAGCAAAGTTCGCCGCCCTGGATCTCTCGCAGGTGGGGCTGAGAAGTGCGATCAATGATTCGCGCCGATTGGTCGAGCGTATTGCCGACGGATTTGTGACGACGGCCCAAACAACCGACGCGATGGAGGTTAATTGATGTTCCATTCACCCTGGTATTTCCTTGCCCTACTGGTTGTGCCTGTGATCGCCTGGCGATTGTTCGCGCCCAAGCATCGCTCAGCCGTGCGGTTTAGTAGCCTGAAGCTGGCAAAACAAATACGTCCGACCTTGCGTCAGCGACTGATCTGGTTGCCCAGTGCTTTGACGCTCGCCGCGATCGTTTTCTTGGTCTTGGGATTGGCCCGCCCGCGTGAAGGCCGAGAACAAACGATCGCCGAGAGCGAGGGAATTGCCATCGAAATGGTCGTTGACCGTAGTGGAAGCATGCAAGCGATGGACTTTCAAGTCAATGGAGAGCACGTCGATCGCCTGACCGCGATCAAAAAGGTAGCTGGCGACTTTGTGACTGGCGACCAGGAGCTGGACGGGAGATTCAGTGATTTAGTAGGACTGATCACCTTTGCAGGCTATGCCGACGGCGAGACGCCGTTAACGCTTGATCACAGCTTTCTGGTTTCGCAGTTGAACAGCGCACGCATCGTTACCAATCGTAGCGAGGATGGCACAGCAATCGGTGATGCGATCTCGCTAGCGGTCGAAAAACTAAACGCGCTGGACGCGAGACAGAAACAAAAGGTAAAGAGCAAAGTCATCATTTTGCTGACCGACGGCGAGAACAACGCAGGTCAACTTGAACCGATCCAAGCCGCTGAATTGGCCCAGACGATGGGCATCAAGGTCTACACGATCGGCGTCGGGACCAAAGGACAAGCCCCCGTGCCGGTGACCGATGCATTGGGACGCAAGTCATTGCAATGGATGCAAGTCAACATTGATGAAGCAACTCTCGAGAAGGTCGCCTCGATCACCGGCGGCAAATACTTTCGCGCTACCGACACCGATTCACTTGCAAACATTTACGCCGAGATCGATCAATTGGAAAAGACCAACGTCGAAGCCCAACACTTCGTCGATTATCGCGAACTTGCGGTGCAATCGTACGCAGCTGGCCGTTTCACGATACCACCGCTGCTACTGATCGCCTTCACGTTGCTTGCTGCCCGGCTATTGCTTGAGCAGACTTGGTTAAGGGAGTTAGCCTAGGCCAACACCGATCAACGACTCGGATGACCAGCAACGGAGCCGACGGCGCGAGCCGTGGGTTGCCCAAATGAAAACGCAATTACGAAACATCCGTGGCTAACGCTAACGGCTGAAATCAAGAGAAGATCACATGGATATTCAATTCGGAAACCCCAACAGTATCTACCTATTGGTGCGTCGTCGCGATCGGACTGGTTGTGACTGCCTGGGCAGTCGTGGCACGATCCCGCGCGGCGCGTCAGTTTGCGACAGCAAATTTTGGACGAAGCATCCTACGATCGCAAAATACGTCGCGTCGTTGGTTGTCAGCGATTCTCGTTTCACTGAGTCTCGGATTGTTAACGATCGCCTTGACCGATATCCGTTGGGGCAAAACCTGGCGTGAGGTTCCTCAAAAGGGTATTGAAGTCATGTTTGTTCTGGACGTCTCGCGAAGCATGTTGGCCGAAGACGCTTCGCCGAATCGATTGGCACGAGCCAAGCAACAGATCAAGGATATGGTCGACGAAATGGCAGGGGACCGAGTGGGGCTGGTAACTTTCGCTGGTCAGACACGCCAGTCGGTACCGCTGACCAGTCACTACGAAGATTTCAAACAGACTCTCGATTCAGTGGGTCCGCACACGATCCGCAGTGGCGGTTCGCGACTGGGTGACGCAATTACCGCGGCGGCAAATGGATTCATCAGCAAGACCAATGAACACAAAGCGATCGTCATCTTTACCGATGGCGAAGACCAGGAAAGCAATCCAATAGAAATTGCCAAGACGCTGTACGCCGACAAAGGTATCCGCATCTTTACCGTCGGACTGGGTGACATGGATCAGGGTGCACGAATCCCTGAAACAGAGTCGCCGAGTGGCGGATTCGTTCAGTATGAAGGTCAACAAGTGTGGTCCAAGCTGAACGGCCAAGTCCTGGAACAGATCGCGACCGAAACCAGCGGCGCTTACATTCCGGCCGGTACACGTCGCGTCAACATGGCGGACGTCTACCACAACTACGTCGCCAGCGTGGAACAGACTGAGTTCGAAACGGCGAAAATCAATGCCTACATTGCCAGATACCAATGGTTCGCCGCACCTGCTTTGGCACTGTTGTTGCTTGAAGTCTTGCTTTCGACCAGGGCTGCCATTTCCACAAGCATCCGCAATCCACAAACGACCAGTGAACTGAAAACGCCGCAGGCGATGCCGCGCCGATCGAGAGTTCTGACTGAGAAGCAAGCTGCCTAAGAAACCAGATCGAATCATAATGTCAAACATCATTCAAAGACTAGCATTCGCCTTGCTGGCCGTGATCTCGCTCGTTTCACCCGCGGTGGCGGAATCAACCTCGATCGAGATCGATTCTGCCACGCAGATCAACGCGGCAAACGCGCTGGTGCGCGAAGGAAAGTATGCCGAAGCGATTGAACGCTATCGTGCAGTTCAGTCTACGGATGCGACACACGACCAGCTGAATCACAACCTGGCAGTGGCTCAGTTCCGCAACGGCGATGTCGAGTCAGCAAAGACTTTGTTTGGTCAAGTCGCGGCGGCAAGTGATTCGTCACTGGCTTCGCGCAGTCGATACAACCTTGGCAATTGCTTTTACTCCGACGCCGTCAAACAGGCCGAACAAGACAAACCGGCTGCGATCGAATCTTTGCGTGAAGCGATCTCGCACTACCGAGGATCATTGGCGGGCAATTCCAACAATGCCGACGCGCGGGCTAACATCGAGTTAGCCGCTGAGTTCATTCGCAGGTTGAAAGAGGAGCAAGAACAAGATCAACAGCAACAGCAAGATCAGCAGCAACAACAAGAGTCGTCCGACCAAAACCAGAGTGACCAGCAGCAGGATGACCAGCAGCAGAGCGCGCAGGATTCTGAATCACAGGATCAAGACTCCAATCAGAACGGGTCAAAACAGAGTGATCAACAAGATCAGTCGAACGATCAGAACCAATCTGACCAACAAGAAGAGTCAGCGGATTCGAAGCCGCAAGATCAACAACAGTCGAATCAGTCGCAGCAGAACCCAAGCGACTCACCAGACAATGAATCGAACGCCGATCAGGCTGAAGAAAAAGAAGACAAATCGGGCGATCCCTCCTCGCAGAGTCAAGCTGCCGAACAATCGTCCCCGCAGCCAGGGGAACAGCCAACACCGACCGAGCAGAATTCGAACGACCAGTCTGCTGCAGATCAATCGCAGCACCAAGCGATGCAGTCGCCTACGAGTGATCAGCAACAGCCTGGAGAACCTTCGAGCGAACAAGACGACGAGACGAATGAGCAAGCCGTTCCGACTGGTGAATTGACCGCCGCTGATGATCAAGCGAGCGATCAGCCTCGTGGAAATGTCGCGATCGGTGACCCCAATGCGAAAGAGGGACTGATGACAAAGCAGGAGGCACTCAAGATGCTGCAAGCGGTTCGAGATCGCGACATGCTCCGCCGATTGAGACATGAACAAGAACAACGTAGTCGTCGCGTCAGGGTCGATCGCGATTGGTAACGGCAAGCCAAAGCACCTCAACCGTAAGTCTTCAATCCGGTAAGGAACCAGGGACTCCATGCAAACCTCTAACAACGAGCCGAGTATTCGGAGAGATTCAATGAAAAAGTTCATTGCATTCACATTGTGTGCATTTACCGCATTGCTAACTGGCACGGCGTCGGCAGGGAGCGTCGATGCTCGACTGTCCGTTCGCGAAGCCTATGTGGGCATGCCGATTGTGCTACAGATCACCATTGCGGATGCGGGTGACTACGAACAACCAAAAATGCCCGAAATCGACGGTTGCGATATTCGTTCCGCCGGCGCACCGTCACAAAGTTCCCAGGTCACCATCATCAACGGACGCCGCAGTGAGAGTCGTAGCGTCACGATGCAGTACCTGATCACGCCCCGTCGTGAAGGAACCTATCAGATTCCATCTTTGGCGATCGATGTTGACGGACAGCAGATGACGACGAACCCGCTGCGATTCGTGGCGACCAAAAGTGTCACCGGCGACCTGCTGTTTGTCGAGATCGAAGGCGGCAAAGAGAAAGTGTTCGTTGGTCAACCGCTTGATCTGACGTTGAAGATCTGGCTGAAACCGTATCGTGACACGAAGCAAAACCTGACCCTTTCTGAAGCCGACATGTGGCAGATGATTTCCGAGCAAACCTCGTGGGGCGGATTCACCACCCGCATGAAAGAGCTTGCTGAAAACAATCAGCGTCCCGGCGGACGTGAAGTCTTGCGGGACGACGGAACAGGCCAAGAGCGCAGCTATTACCTGTACGAAATCGAGGCAACGGTATATCCGAAGCGGCCTGGAAAGATCGACGCTGAAGATGTTCAAATCGTCGTCAACTATCCGACCGCGCTGGGCAAATCGCGGTCTCCGTTCGGCAGTTTCTTCGAAGGTAGTCCATTCGGTGGCAACTCACCGCTATCCCGAATGATGGACGATGACTTCTTTGCTTCTTCGTTCGGTAATCGCTTGACCGTCACCCGGACACGGCCGATTGTCGGCGAAGTGAGCGTCGATGCGACGCAGGTCGTATCGGTTCCAACCGAAGGCCGCCCTGATGACTATCGCGGTGCCGTAGGTCGTTATCGCATTGTTACAAAAGCGACCCCCAATACTGTCGATGCCGGCGATCCGATCACGTTGAACATCGGCATCCAGGGCACGGGACCGATGGAACTGGTGCAAGCCCCGCCGCTGTACGAACTTCCATCTTTGACTGCCGATTTCAAGGTCGCTGATGAATCACTAGCTGGCGTAGTCCAGAACGATACGAAAGTCTTTTCAACGACGATTCGCCCGCGACGTGAAGGGATCAAAGCGATTCCACCGATCCGCTTCAGCTTCTTTGATCCCGATACACAATCGTACGAGACTGTGATGAGTGAACCGATTGCGATCACGGTCAACAAAGCCGAATCACTCGCTCTCGACGCCATCGTGGGCAAGTCCAGAGCGAGTGGCGGGGCGAAAGTTGACGACGCGGCGAGTGGCGTTCGCATGCAGCCTGACTTTACTAACAGCGACATGCCGAATGTCCTTGTATCCCAGTCGCCAAGCGTAAATAACGGGTGGTGGTGGATGTTCGTTATCACTCCGCCTTTCGTTTGGCTTGCCGCGTTCCTAATACGCCATCAAGATTCGATCGCCGGGCGATTGCCAAGTCTCAGATCCCCACACCAGCAATGTTTGAACGCGATTGAGTGCGCAACTGACCATGTGTCGATCACTTCAGCGCTGACGGATTACGTCGCGCGTCGCAGTGGTGAAACGTGCCACACGTTCAGTAGTGCGATGGGAGTGTTGCGGGTCACCGGTATGTACGATCTTGCCAGTTCCATCGAATCGTATCGGCAACGTTTTGAAAACAAAATGTTGGCAGTGCCTGCCCCATCGGATCAGATACTGCCGTCTGAACGTGAAGAAGCCGTAACATTGGCAAACGAACTCGAGAAAGCGTTCGCACGAAAGAAGCAATCACGTATACGTTTACCGGAGCAACCTAAGAAGATGAAACTATCGAATCGTTCCGCACAGCGATCCTTGGGCTTGCTGTTGGGGGTGGCGATCGCGATGTCGGCAGGCGACGTCACGGCATCCCAAGTGGCTCCGACCGAAAGGATGACGCTATCGTCGGGGCAGCAACAAACAATTTTCGAAGAAGCCAGCCAGACGTATGCTCAAGCGCTCGAGACGGCTCAATCCGATTCCGCCGACGCGAAGCAACTCTTCGAGACGGCGGCAGAAAAGTATCAATTGCTAGTTGAGAGCGGGATTCGCAACAGCAAATTGTACTCGAATCTTGGCAACGCTTACTTGCAGAGCGGAGAACTTGGCCGAGCGATCGCCAACTACGAGCGAGCCCGGCGACTGGACCCGAACAATCTTCAATTGCTTACTAATCTGCAGTTCGCCAACTCGCGAGTGACCGGCCAACCTTCGCCATCACCAGAGGTCGCATCGACTTTCGGGGAGTCGTTTACACAAAGACTGCGCCGAGCCAACGATGCCATCGTCCAGATCATCGGCAAGCCATCAGTTATCTGGACGCTTGTGATCGCGTCGCTGTTCTTCTGGGGACTGTTGATCGCCCGCACGGTCGGTCTGGTGTTCCCGGTCTGGCGATGTGCCGCAGCACCGCTATTGATTCTGATTGCTTCACTAGGGTCGGTCGTACTAAGTCAGACTGAACCAGAGAGTATGCTTAATGCCGTGATCGTGGCGGACGCCGTCAGCTTGCGTGCCGGCGACGGCGAGCAGTTTGACGAAGTCGTTTCGGTGGAAACCGCACAAGGTCATCGCGTCGAAATGCTTGGTCAGCGCGGAAGATGGTCACAAATCCGCACTGCCGATGGCCATACTGGTTGGATTGAGAGCGACGACGTCGAGCTTTGTCAGGTTACCTAGCAGCGCTCACCTACTTGGTTCTGGCGACAACTGTCCCGAATAGATGGCGGCCGCAAGCCGCTAGTGAAACGTGTCGATAACTACCCGATAAAGCAAACAGCGGTGACTAGAACACCTATCGCATTTTCAGAAAAGCTGTAGATGTAGGTCAGGACTTATCGTGGCAACTCACGATTAGACGACTGCAACCTATTTGGCGGGCCATCGATTGAAGGTTCGTTTCCGCCTGCGACCGATCCCAATGCTGGCCATGCCCAGGATCGACGTGAACGCGAGCGAATTGGGTTCTGGGATGGTGGTTCCGAGCGAACCGATTTGAATCGTCACACTACTTGGGTTTTGTGAACCGGCTCCCCAGCTCCAAGTATGCGTTCCGCTGGTAAGTCCGAGCCCACTGATGGTGGTGTTATTCCATGTGCCAACCGTGTTCGAACTGAAATTGCCCGGTGTTGAACTCGGAGTGACCACCGACGGGGTTCCTTTGACAAATGCGAAACCCAGGACGGTCGCGGAATTCACTGAGTCAAAAGGCTGATTCATGGTTCCGAAGGGGCTGGACGGCTGCACGCCGGAAATGCCAAACCAAAAGTAGGTTCCCTGTTTGCCAAACAAACCTCGGAAGTTCGTTCCCCCGTCGTTGCCTCCCTCCAAACCATTCGCTGCTGTACCAAACGAACCACCCCAATTAAGGGCCTGATTGTTGACAGTTCCGGAGAAGGTGGCTCTTACGTTCGTTGAACCAAAAGAACTCACCTCCTGAATGCTAATTGTAAGTGCTGCCGGAAGTTGTCCGACCAAGACGAACTGCAACGCGAGGCAGGATACCCATAACTCGAACCGACGCATCTGTTTTTCTCTAAGCAATGAGGTACAGCGAGCTAAATGAAGGACGGCATTGTAGAACAGTAGAGCTTGCCGTTGGGACAATTTCACGAAGGAGCGCTCAGAATATTCGCGCAACGGGAGTGTCATCGATTGCCACAAGCAGGCGAAAACGTTTAGGGTGGTGAGTGTCCCCCCACCGCACGTTTTCTCGGCCGCTAGGACCTCCCTAAGCGGTACGCGAGCTGGCCGCTTCCGTTGTTTCGAACGCCAACCTGCGAGGTTCACGCAGTTTTCCCGTCGGCCGAAATACGGCCTATAGGAACATTTCAAAACGTTCAGGCCAAGCTGATCTTGGTACCGATCACAGACATCGCCGGAGCGAGCCGATGTCATCGCTTTCGTGCAGTGCTTGCATCGCCCGTTTTTCGACCTGGCGAATTCGTTCGCGCGAGACCCCTTGATGCCTCGCGACTTCACTCAGATTTCGGGAAACGCCATCTCTCAAGCCATATCGCAACGCTAGAATCTCTTGCTCTTGTTGTTTCAGTCCCGCCATCATCGCCGCAAGTCTTCGCCGGAGTTCGCTCTGTTGTGCCGAACGGATCTGGCAAACGTCGTTGCTAGACATCAATCGGCGACCGAGGCCGAACTGTTCGTCGTTTGAATGGTCGCTCGAATCTAAGCTGAGCGTACGACTGGTTGAATGTTCTACGATTCGCCATTCCGATTCATTCAAACCAACAGCCTTGCGTGATTCTCGGGGGGTTGGCTTGTGACCTAGTTCCTGGGGCAGCTGCCCAACTCTGCTTAAGACACTGGACATTTCATTGATGGCATGCGGTGGTACTTTGACAGTCCGACTCTGGGTAGCGGTCGCGCGCGTAATCGATTGTCGAATCCACCAAGTTGCGTAGGTCGAAAATTTGAATCCACGACGATGATCATATTTTTCGGTGGCGCGCATCAAGCCCGCGTTTCCCTCTTGAATCAGATCCAGAAACGGCACACCGCGACTGCGGTACTTCTTGGCAACGGAGATCACCAAACGCAAATTTCCCTCACTCAGGTCCTTTTTGCCCTGCACATATCTCCGTTGAGCCTTTTCAAGTTGTCTCGCGCCGCGGTGGAACCCAGCCGGGGTCTGATTTGTTGTCCTAATGAATTCGCGACCGCAGCTAGCGGCCCGATTCTTGTCGTCGATCAAAGTTCTTGCCTGATCGTTGTATCGGAGCATCTCGCTGTAGTGCCGTTCGATGTACTCAAACTTCAATCCCAATTCCTCTATCAATCGAATCGCCCGTTTGCGTCGGCGCAAAAATCGCGAGTAAATCTTTCTCCTTCGTCGAGGCGACGTAGATTTTCTCAGTGCCGAGGCGAAATCTTCAGGCAGCTGATCCAGCATCGCAATCAAGGTTTGAAGATTGAGGTCTAGTTGATCCAACACTCGCCTTTTTGCACAACGCTCTCGGACGTCGAAATCGAGCACTCGATCGGCTCTCACACGACCCTCCGCGACCAGCCTCAGGTCCTCCACGACCGCTTGCATGACGAAACGGGCTGCACAGCATGATCTTGCGAATCGTCTGACGAGCATCGTCGATTTCGCGGGCGAGTCGTAGCTCCTGATCGCGGGTCAGCAGAGGTGTGCGTCCCATCTGAAGCATGTATAGATTTACGGAATCATCTAACTCGTTGCTGTATCGAGATTCATTGTCATACGAATCCGACGACTCCGAGCGTTCCTCAGGCAATCGTTCGTTAGGTAGCGTCAAGCTCAAGAGATGCCTCTCATGTGGGAGGTTGCATCGATTTGGGAAAGGAGCCTACGAACGAGGGATCGCCTTCTATCCAAGCATCAGTCACATCAGTCTTGAGATCTCAATGCAACCGACGTGCCATTTGGCAATCGCCAGTTTTCTGCAGTCGCGGTCCTTGAGCCAAGTGATTTGGCTGGGGCAAATTGCCCCTGCGGGGCAACCTGCATCGGTCCGACATCAACGCGGCCTTATCGATGTTCGCCAGGGCCTGCTTTCTAAAACCGCGCGCCCATCGCCACATCGATGCATTGCTGTGAGATTCTGGTCGCGCTCGGGTGCTGGATGAAGAAAATCGTCGTCGCATGGCACGGTTTGTGCGTTGTCTTCCCGCAGTCAAATTTGAAAGAGGGTTTACAATGAATGGTTCATGGTATTTAGGCAGACTAACAGGCATCGACATTCGAATTCACTGGACTTTCCTGCTGCTGCCGGTCTGGATCTACTTCTCTAGTCTTGCTGCCGGTAGCGGTGTGGGTGCTGCCACCGCGGCAGTTGCCTTTGTGCTGGCAATTTTTGGCTGCGTGCTGCTGCACGAATTAGGGCATTCGTTGATGGCTCGACAATTCGGCATTCCAACACGCGATATCACGCTGTTGCCAATTGGCGGAGTCGCAAGGCTGCAGCGAATGCCGCGCAACCCTTGGCAAGAACTCGCCATCGCAATCGCTGGGCCTGCCGTCAACGTTGTGATTGCGACTTTGATCTTCAGCGGACTGAGCGTGCTGGCGATTACCGATCCCAAGCTCGGCGGATTAGTTGTATTTCTAGCTCGGCTTGCCTGGGTCAATGTTGCACTGGTCCTGTTCAACATGTTGCCAGCATTCCCGATGGATGGTGGTCGTATTTTGCGAGCGAGTCTGGCACTGGCTTTACCCTACGCCGCCGCAACCAAAATTGCGGCTGGCGTGGGACAGGTCGTTGCCGCCTGTCTTGCGCTGCTTGGCTTGATGACTGGCAATCTGATGTTGGTGTTCGTTGCCGGGTTCGTCTTTTTGGCGGCTCGTGGCGAAGCCTTCATGGCGGATCGCGAAAACATCGAATTGAGAAAGTCCGCCAATGGGGCTGGCCAAACCCAATGTACGTTCTTGGGTCAAAGCTTGTCTGACGCAGGTTCTTTGCCGATCGTCAGTTCGCAATGGAGCGCCAAGTCGGCACTGGGCTGGTTGTCAGACAAGTCGATTGATGAGTTCCTGGTTTCCAGGCAAGGATCTGTCATCGGCGTTGTCCGCAAAAATGACTTGCGCAATGCTGTATTGACGGGTCGTGGAACGTGGGCGATCGAACGCTTGCTGGCGATGCAAATTGTCCCGATGCGCGGCCTACAGTCCGTTTGACGGTGGAGTTGAAGTTTCCATCGCACTCATGGGTGGTATCCTCGAATCAGCAAGCTGCATCGCCGATCGTAGCTCGGTCGCGCGTTTCGTTGGGGAGCTATGCCCCGGCGTCAAGACAAACTGCCCCGACGAAGGGCCAGCAACCATGCAACGCGCATCAGAAGTTATCGCTGCGTGTCTCGTGATTTGCCGACCGAATCGACTTGGCATGACAAGTGACCCGATGTGTGGCACGTCGGTTGCTACTGGGTAGCGAGAAGAAACGCTTTCTTTTGCCGCAAACGATTGAGCTTCGGCGAGCGTCCTTTTTACCTCCGCTATTCGACAAGGACTTGTGTGATGAGAAGACTATTCGTGAATTCAATGGTGTGCGCTGTAGCCATCGGATCAATGACCGCCGCGTATCAACTGAAAGCCCAAGAAACCGATACTCCCGTCGTCGAGGCCGCTGCAACGCTCCAGAACGATGCAATGAAAATTTGTGCGGATGGTTTCGAAGCGACTCGCGCGATGCATGCGGCGCGGATCGCAATCTTTAACGGTGACCCGACTACGTGTGAGCAGATGTTGGCCAAGGCGCATGAAGCACTCGAATCGGCTGCCAAAGACAAAGCTGTCCCCAGAGTCAAGACCGATCTGATTCCGATCAACGGTTCACTGAAACTGGCCGAGACCTTTGTTCCGGACGAGCAGGCTGCCCAACATATCGCCAAGCGCAAGAGCATTTTCAGAAGGGTGAATCGGCCAAGGGGATCGAAGCGCTGAAGTCAGGTGAAATTGACGTTAGTTTCTCACGCGTCCTGATGCCGATGGAAGCGACGAAGAAGCGACTTGCGGACGCCATGGAATTAGCGAAAGAGCAAAAGTTCTATGAAGCCAATCTGGCACTGAAGTCGGTCGAGGAAGGGCTTGAGTTCGATTCGATCAGCCCGTTCGAACTCCCCGCGACGCCCACACCATCGGCGAATGGCTAAATCGCTGCTCCGCCGCAGAGATAAACAGGCTGGGGTTTCTGCCTCAGCCCCCTTTTTCCGTTGCCGGAGCGAGCAAAGTGGTCCACGACCCGCGACATGATTGCGACAAGGGTGCTGTCGGTCAAGGTAGCAACCTTCGGGAGATGCTGTTGACGATTTTTGACCAAGGACATTGAGTCAACATCACAGCAAAGAGGTGCCCCTGAAGCATAACGTGTTAGCGTTTCTCGCTAGAGCAAACCAATCAGACCGGCAGGTCGCGATGTCTGTTGCCTCGATGGAAGGCCCAATAGCGTTGCCCGGGTGTCAGGCTGTTCTGATTCCGTTGTTTGTTCACACGCATTCCGCGCTGTTGTGAATAGAGTCTAACGGATTTATGCAAGGTACCGATTGGGAAACTTTCTGCTTCTGTAGCAGTCCGGCGGCTGATCCCATTCAGTTTCTACTTGCAGTGCTCGAACCGCCGATCGTGATACTACCACGGATTCAGGCAAGATTTCCGATCATTGCAGATCGCACCTTCAAATGCGGTCGGCAGCAAAGTCACGACGTTGCGAATTCGAAACCCTTGAGTCGCCGCAGTCTTTGGATGGATTGGTGCACTGTTGGGCAGAGCCGCCAATGGACAGGATTGGCAGTCTCGCTGAGCGGCAACCCAATGCCTACTTCCAGTGAGGTGTATCGAAGATACCTAGCGATTCGGAGACATACGCCGTGGGTGGAAAGTTATCATGTCGGGTCCAGTACACCTGGCTATTTGGCCGTGATCGGTGCGAGCGGTAACGTGCGCCCGATTGTCGGTTGACAGCGACAATGGGTGGTCGAGGAAGATCGAATTGGACTAAAGCGACGGGCTCGACAACCAGCAATGGATTTGCAACAGGCGTTCAAAATGGCATTTGATCCAAAAGTATTTCTGCTCACAATCGTTACAATCTTTAGCGCATTTCAGAACGGTTACGCTCAGCGGTGCGGCGACGAGGCTGGTTGTTGGCCGCAGCTGAAATTTTGGGATGATTTGCAGCGGATCGGAGACCCTTGTCCGCAGCGAGATCCGTACGACGAACGAATCGAAACCGAACGGCATGATTTCACCCAGTCAACCAAGACCGTGGGACGTGGCGTTGTCCAAGTCGAATCGGGATACACCTACTTCTACAAGGACGCGGACGATGAAATCGAGGGAGCGCACACCGCCCCCGAAACGTTGGTGCGATTCGGACTTAGCGACGACATCGAGTTTCGACTTCGTTACTCATATGGTTGGATATTTATCGATGAATCCGAAGACCAGCAAGGGTCGCAAGACTTGATCTGGAGCTTCAAGTTAGGGATGACCGACCAATGCTATTGGACCCCCGAAAGTGCGTTGGAGTTAAGGTTTTCCGCACCCACTGGCAGCAGTGATTTCTCTACCGGACGAGTCCAGCATGGACTTGACTACATCTACGGCTGGGAGATCGGCGAGGACTGGGAACTGTATGGGTTGACCGGATACGGGACCAATGGGCTAGGCGATTTCGGTTTGATACCTGAGGAACCGGCAACCGATTGGTTCATTGTCTGGAGCCAATCGGTGGCGCTCAGCGTGGAGTTGACTGAGAACATCACGGTCTATAACGAATGCTACGGTCTCTTTTCTCATGCGTTGGCAGACGACTTTTCGATCGTTGTCTACAACATCGGGATCGATTACTACATCAATCGAGACTTCGTGGTTGACTTTCGTGCCGGCAAAGGATTGACTCCCGACTCAGACGATTTCTTCGCTGGAGTCGGTGGCGGTTACCGCTTCTAGCGGCGAGTGTGTTCGCTTGGTTGTGCCGTCTAAAACGCGAATTGGATCTGAGTTCGCCACAGCCATCCGCGTTCGCCCGGCGTAATGTCTAGCGCCTGTGAATTGATCGGGGCACCATCCAGGTGAGTAAGATCTGTCACGAGCTTGGCACTTTGATCACGGAAATACCAAGCCAAACCGCCGGCGATTTCGTCGGAACTTTGATTCAACGCGGCAAGCGTACCTGAATCTCCAACAACACGTGACCATCTGGCAAGTACTTGCAGCTTGTCGGGAATGATGAACTTGCCAAGCTGGAGCCAGAGTCCGTGATCGTAAAGATCGGCGACGCTGGCTCCCTCGAAGTTGTTGATTGTGCGAAAGTAGTACTCCAGGGTCGTCGACCAACCACGAAACTTGCAAGAAGCATCGACCGCAAAGAGATTGACGGTGTACTGATTGACCGCCGCCGGCAACAACGTGCTTAGCTGTGCGCCCGAATCGACCACCCGTAGGGCGTCGAATTCTGTGCTACCTGAACGATTGATCGACGAATTGGCATAGCCTACGCCGATCCGCGTGGCCAGGTTCTTGTGCCACTGGAAATCGGCCAGCTCGCCCGTCCCCCAATCACCGCAAGGATAAGCAAGAATCCTGCGCGGAGTAGGCAAAATTGTCGTCTAGGTCTCCGCTACTTCCTGTCTCGGCACCACCGGTCACAAGACCGTTGAAGATTGCGACCTGCCAATTCCAGGGAACGCTAGCCAAATTCGATTTGCCGTACAGACCCCAAGCGAGACTTCGGTTCACGTCAAAGTACATGCTGGCCATCGAACGGTCGGTGAATTCAAACTGTTTTCCTGACAAGTATCGAGCCAACGTAAATGGCATCTTGTACTTGCCAGTCATTATCCCAAATACGCCACGATCCATGCCAAGAGAATGGTGCCCAAGGTCGTAGGTCAAAAAGTAGTCGAGCAGTCGCAAATTGTCGCCACTGCTGCTGCGGCCATCCAGCTGCACGAAATACTGAAAGTCCTCCGTGAAGGCGCTACCCGCAAATACGATCCGAGCCCTTTTGAGCTGAAATTGGTTGAGGTCTGGGGTTGGGCCTTGTGAGTCAAGATACGTGTATCGCAATTGCCCCCAGCCATTGAGTTGCAATCGGAAAGGAAATTCGCCGGCATCGAGTTGAAGATCTCGATCACTGGCAATCACAAACCCGCCGTCATAACCAACACGGACGCTTTCCAACCATCGAAAGTCATCGGCGTCGGGCTGACATTGTTGACAGGCAACTTGAGCAATTTCGGAATCGATCAGACCTATCGTCCCGTTCGCAGCTTGAACCACTGGACTTTGCAATGCAGCAGTGTCGGGTTCTGTGAGCGCCTCGGTTGTTTTGAATAACTCCGCACGTTGCGCGAAACAAGGTGCATGACTCGCCCAGCTACACATCAAGATGCAAACCGCAAGGGTTCGGCGGATTCGTGTAGGAGCAGACGATGACGTCATGTGACCGTGGGAAGTGCGCGTTCGAACCATCGCGCCCAGCGCAATCGCACGATTCACTTATCGGAACTGAGAATAGATCTGCTTGAGTCGGTTAAGCCATTAATCCGCTCGACGATGCAACGCAAATTGCCTATTTGACGCAGCGACCGAGAGTGTGGTTGCCCAGTTTGCCTATTGTTTAGATCGTTACAAAACGATAGGTTTCTAGTTCGGTGTGCCCAGCAGTGCCAGTCCGACAGATTCAGTCATACAGCCCGGGGCATTTGATGTCGTTCATGCGCAGGTAGGCAATCAGGAACGCCCGATGATGGACGACATGATTGATCAAAAACGTTTTCAAGATTGCGATCCGTGGCAATGTGAACAGCACGTTTCCACCCTGCATCAGTGACCATGGCACCATCAATTGCTCGTCGGATGCCGCCGCGATTGCTGCGCGCGGTCTGCAAGTTCTGATCAAATGCTGTCAAGATATCGCCTGCGGAATCGAACACGGGTGACTCGTGCGGTGGACCGTCAACGGGCGCAACATCAAACGAAGTATCGGTCAAGATCGCACCGGTCCAGGACAGCGTGTCGGTCAAGTGGGACGCCACCCAACCGACCGTATTCAGCGATTGGTGGGCTTTCCAATTCAAAAATCGATCGGGAACCAGTTCGATGATACTGCGCGTCCCACGCATCTCCTGGTCAAATTCTGGCAAGAACGTGTCGACAAGGCTCATTGGGTTCGCCTTTGATTAGCGGAAACAGAATCAACGATAGGAACGATCGAATATAGCCGGTTGGAACAATGCCTGGCGGGACAGCGTGACTTTGTTGCGGGCTCCTCTGTGGTTTTAGTGGCTAGTTGCACGACTAGGCGAATTCGAACAGGAGGAAACAAAGCAAACAGAGCCCTTTGTTATCATTGTTTCCTCCTGTTCAATCAGGTTTCGCCAGCCACGAAACTCCTTAACCCGCCCTACTCGCTAGTTGTCGTTCTCCGTTGCGTTAACCAGTTCCAGCAATTCCAACAACTTGCTACGGACTTTGGGCTCCGCATCGACTGCCAAATAGCTGGACTTGGCTCGCCACGTCTCGTATCCACCAAGCGCATGTTGCTCTAGTGTTGGCAGATAGCCATTGTATCCGTTGGCAAGTTCGATCGTAAATGTCGGCCTGAAGGGACTCTGTTGTTTGATTGCCAATCCCGTTTCGACAAACGTTTCGCAGGGAGAGGAAACGATTCCCAGATCGCCGATCCGAATGGCCTGCAGTTTCGCCGTGACGGTCGCGGGATAGTCGGCTAGATGTACTGTTTCGTTAGCGTAAATTGCGCGTTGATCTTTATACGGCGCATCTCCCGCCGCTTTCAGAACGCTGATTGCATCTTCCAACTCGTCCAACGTCGGTCGCCTCACCTCCAATTCGATCTCCGTTTGCTCCATTTTGATGGGCACCCAATCGTAATACTTCACTCGCTTGTATGCAGAATAAGCGGACTCGGCCACGTCATTGGCTACCAATCGAATCTGTTCGAATGGTTCACGGGGCGGTCCCCCTTCAAAGAAGTTGATATTGTTGATGTCACCGCTGGTCCCGTTGGATAGGATCCCGACAAACGGTGCCGGCTCCGCATCCTCGTTTGGTTCTGGAGCGGCCGCCACATCGGAATTGATCAAGCGAGCCAGCTGATTAGCGAATTCGCCGAAATAGTCAGCCGACAATGAATTGGCTGGAACCCCGCCGACGTAGTGCAATGCGTAATTTGCCAGCACTGCGATCGGCCGACCATTGGTTGACTGCACAGCAAGGATCGGGACTTCCGGGTCGATCGGGCCAGCCGGTTTAAGCAATTGCTCGCTAGCGGCTGGCGGATTCATGCGAACTTTATCGCTGCCGCGGTCAAACGGATCGCGCAGCGCGACACCAGGTCGCAAATGCCAGCGTCGATTGAAAACTTGTCGCGGATTGTTTCCGACCGCCCATCCGATCCGCGCTGGCTCCAGCTGGGCTGTGGCTTGGACGATTCCCGCCGCGATACGCTGAGCCAAAAACTTACCGTACTCGGTTTCCGCTTTGCTCTGAAAGGTTCGTCCGACTGAAACGGCCGTATGAGTATGTGTGGCCGAAGTCAGAATGTGGTGGGTCGGAATTCCCGTTTCCCGCGATGCTTGGCGCTTGGCGTCATCAAAAATTTCTCGGGGGATCATACAGCTATCGCAGATTGCAAAGGCGATTCTTCGTTGGCCGTTGTCCAACACCAGGCAGCGGGCGTGCAGCGGGTCATGCGCAACGGTGGCTTGTCGTGGCGCCATGCTGCCCGATGATTCGACCGGATACTGCTCGGGGGTGATGTCCATGGCAAACGCACCAGCCCGCAACACGCGCACGGACTGTTGGGCGACAGTCGTCTGGGCGATCAGCAACAGACAGAGTAGTGATGCCGGAAGCAAAATGATTCGGTTGATCATGACGTCAATCTCCAACTGTTATTTCGGCTACGCTTTGGAAACCTGCTACGGCCTACAATCCATTCGTGTCTGCACAAAATCCTAACATACTCCTCACCCGCACGATAAACTTCACAGCTACAAAAGCCACTTCGAAAGCTATAGAGACATGCATCATGAACACGATTGAAAAGCCGCGGAACATCGGATGGATGATTGGCAAGCTGTGCCTGATCATGCTGCTGGTCGTGACAATACCCGCATCGCTGATCGCTTCAGAACCCATCGTCTTTGTCTCAGCCTTCCAACCGGGTGCAGAGGGGGCAATCCACGCCTATCGATTTGATCTCCAACGCGGCCGGTTGACACAGCTAAACCGAACGACGGATGTACAGAATCCATTCTTTCTGGCGATCTCGCCAGACAACCGACTCCTGTACTCCATCGACGCGAAACAATTCGGCGGTGCAGAGAACGAATTTGTGGCGGCCTATAGAATCGAGGGAGACGACGGAAAGTTAAGGAAGCTGAACCGGCAATCGGCTCGTGGATCCGCATCCTGTTACCTGGATGTTGACTCGACCGGCAAAAGCGTCGTCGTCGCGAACTACGCATCCGGCAGTGTGGCTGCTCTGCCGGTCCAGAGCGATGGATCGCTCGGCCCCGTCACTTCCTTTGTGCAGCACCGCGGTCAGAGCGTCGATCCAAACCGGCAGCAAGGCCCGTTCGCGCACAGCATCGTCGTCAGTCCGGACAACCGGTTTGCACTGGCAGCCGATTTGGGAATCGACAAGATTCTTGGTTATCGCCTGAATGCCAACGCGTCCAAGCTGACTGTCAACGAAGCGCAGCCATTCGCCACCTTGCCACCCGGTTCGGGACCGCGCCATCTGACTTTTCATCCAAATGGCAAACGGGTGTATGTGATCAACGAGTTGACGAATACGGTCACGTTCTTTGACTACGCGGCAGACAGTGGCATGCTGACCCAGCGGCAAACGATTTCCACACTGCCGGAAGATTTTGCCGGCACCAGTCACACTGCCGATCTAAAGATCACACCCGACGGCAAATTTTTGTATGGAACCAATCGTGGTCACGACAGCATCGCGATGTTTCGGATTGCCGACGATGGCGTCTTGAGTCTTGTCAGCATCGAACCTAGTCTCGGCAACGGCCCGCAGAACTTGCTGATCACACCCGATGGCCGTTGGCTGATGTGCGCAAACATGCCCGGCAACAATTTGATCGTGTTTGCGATTGATGCCGCCACGGGCGGTCTGACCGCAACGGGTGACCCTGTTTCGATCCCAATGCCGTCCTGCATTCGCTGGCTCGAGTAGTCAGCCGGTGCCGCGTGAATGTGGCGAAACCGATCAGATCACTGCCACCATCACCGATCTAAGCCGAAGACAGATGAAAACTGCCTGAGGGACGATCGGCGCACCATGTTCGCAGTCGACTTCGGTACTCAATACGAATTGAATGCTGGGATCGAACTGTAGTTCGGCGCAATAGCCGAACCAGTGGTCCGAGGTTTGTTGTCATCCTCGAAGCTCTCACATTGATGCTTCGATTACTCGCATCACGTTTCCGCCGATGACTTTGTGAATGACTTCGTCGCTGTGGCCACGTTGTACCAATCCCACCGTATACAGTGGCCAGTTCGTCCAGGCGATGCTTTCGTTCATCTCTCTGGTTGTCTTGAAGTCATCTTTGGGCCATAACATTCGAAACTCTTCTCGTCGTCGGCCGCGATTCGGCACCTTCGCCTGTTCGGAAGCGGACAGCTGAGACGTGTAGGAGACATCGGTGCCAATCGAGACGGCATCGGGCCCAAATTTTTTGATGACATAGTCGATGTGGTCCAACAGTGCGGTGATGTCACCGCTGCCGCCCAGGTAGCGGGGGATACAGCAAATGCCGATATAGCCTCCTGAATCAACGATCGCTTTGATCACATTGTCCGGCTTGCTGCGGAAGTGTGGATAGACCGCTGCGCAGGTTGAATGGCTGGCTACCACCGGTCGCGAAGAGGCTTGGGCCGCCTCTAGACTCGTTTTCCACCCGCTGTGAGCGCAGTCCGGAATCACGCCAATGCGGTTCATCTCTTCAATTGCCCGGCGTCCAAAATCGCTCAACCCGGCATCGCTCTTTTCACCGCAACCGTCGCCGATCATGTTACGACGCTGATAAGTCAGGTGCATCATCCGAATGCCCAACTGGTAAAACACGCGCACATAGCGAAGCTCGTCTTCAACCGACAACCATTGTTGGGTCAAAGGAACGCCGTTCCCAGTCAGATAGAAACAGTGGCGGCCATCCCGCTTGGCGGTGACGACATCACCTGGAACGGCGGCCTTGAAGACGAACCCGCGCATCAGGTCGGTTGTGTAGGTGTGTCGCGCTAAGCGTTTGATCAATCGCAATGGATCTTGGCCTTCCTCCCCGGCGTTGTTGAACACGCAAGTCACGCCTGACGCCCGCCAAGCGTCACGAAACTCCTGTTGCTGGACCGGATCGGTCACAAACCGAGTCATGGTCATCTCTTCGCGTAGATCCTTCAGTTCCACCTCTGATGCTCCCGCTTCGACCGCGGCGGCCAGCGCATCGCCATCGACCGCCGCTCGTGGTCCGAATCCATACCCGTCGAAGACAACCGATTCGGCGTGTAGTTTCAAGCCGCGATCAAGTTCCGATCTGGAGGGTTTCAAAATCCCCAGCGCTACTTCGCGCGACGCCTCGATTTTCGGATTCAAACGGGTCGTCAGGTCGCCCATCGGATCGCGCGCTGGCGACCCTTGAGCAAAGGCTCGCGGTACGCCCAGCAATGATCCAGTGACTGCAGCTGCCGATCCAAGGAATTGACGACGATCAAACATATTGATTGAACCTATTGAAAGCGGTTTGCCTGCGTGAGTGTCGTTGGATGCAGTCCAAATTCGACATGGCAGTGTTCCTAGCGAGGATCGACAAGCAGGGCGGAAAGCACCTGTGCATAGACTCGATGACCAAAGTCGTTGGGATGGTTGACACCGTTACCGGTTAGGTCGGAATCTTTCTTTCGCTTCAGAAACTCGCTCCATACGCTGGTCATGTCCGCCATTGCGATACCAGGCCGGCAGAGTGCCACCAGTTCATCACGATACTCTGGAAAGACATCGTGATTGAGCGTGATCCAGTCTCGGTTGCCTAGCATCGATGCAATCAAGATGAATTCCGACTGCGGCAACAAAGCTCGAGTCTTCGCAATCATGGTGGCGATGTTTTGACCGTATTGCTTAGCCGTCAGGCCTGCGGAATCGTTCATGCCAAAAGCCAGGATCACAAGATCAGGCGATTGCTGGGCAACCTTGTCAATCATTGTGATTCCCCACGAAGTCGTTGTGCCTCCGACTGATAGATTCGTAAGCGCTACGTCAGCTTGATAGTGAGCTTGCAGATGTATGCGAAGTAGGTCGGGGTAGGGCGGTTGATAGGGAGCGGCGCCGCCCCAGGCTGAAGCGTTGCATCCGGTAGATATGCTGTCTCCCAACAAGACGATCGATACGTCTTTGCGATCGTGCAGTTTTTGCAACACGATAGGCAGCGACTCTTTGTCGAAGGATGGCATCTGAACCGGCCACTCGTTGCTGTCCTTCTTGTAGGTCACCAATGTTTGCATCTGGTGATATTCCAGCTTCGCGCCAAATAAAATTTCTCCCTTTCCATCGCGATGGGTCAACCGATGTGGTTGTGAGTTCGCCTCGCGGCGCAGCGCTGATGGAGGTGTTGTGACGATTCGTGAACCTTTTGGAACCACGATCGTGCGCGAGCCGCGGCGGAATCGATAGTCAACGCCGGCTTGATAGGTGATCTCGCCCGAGGCATTGCGAACGGAGCTGATCTCGGCGATCGGAAACAGCAACGAGCCTTTAGTGTCATTGGATTCTGAACTCTGAACGAACAGCACCGACTCACCTTCAACAACTTCGGTTGACCAGAACGGCTGCAGCGAATCTGCGGAATACTTCCATCGCCCGTGCTCCTGCGCTGTCCCAGTACTCGCCAGCAAGAGCGGGCAAATCATTAGGGTCCTTCGAGTCGCTTCGAATAGCATGGGATCACCGCGATTGCGAATTCGTGGGGTGCTTCCTAATCCGATCGGCAGCCGTACCCTGATCGATGATTGAGCGGTCTTTCAGGTTGTATCGGGCACCCTTCCAAAGCTCAACATATTTGTCGCGGTCGGCGGTGTCGCTGTTCCACCTGCTAGCATCGTAAAGCAAGACGACTCCATCTTCTTTGCCGACAACCGTAAATTCGTTGCCCCGCACAACGATTCCCGTCGCTTCGTCAATTCCGATGCCAAGGAGTTCCTGCGGATCGATTTGGGGGTCGATTTCGTTGTCGGGGTCGGTCAAAACCTCGATCAAACCCAGTTGACGACGACGCGGAATTACATGTTGGTCGATGGCAGAATTCTTGATGTACCCGAAGCCGGTTTGGTGATCACCGATCAATACGTTGCTGCCACTTGTGTCGCCGCGAACCAAAAAGGATCCTTGAATGGTCGCTCCGGCCGAGCTGCCGCCGATGACACCACCGCGATCCAATACGGCTTGAAATTCTCGTTCAGCAAGTGTTCCTAAGTAGGCGTCGGCAATTCGCCATTGTCAACCGCCAGAAAACCAGACTGCATCGGCTTCGCGTATCGGCCGCACAAACTTTTCTGTGTCGGCTTCAGCGCGGTCATGAGTGTGAACCAGGGTTACATTGGTCATCCTAAGCTCCTGGCGAGCGAACGTCGCCGACCTGTCTCGCCTGTAATCGTGGTCTGGATCACTCGAGGACGCGGTCGTTACGAACACGATTTTGGCGTCTCTACCTCCCGCCAGATCGACGAACTGCTTGAAAACGATATGGTTTCGATCGCCACCGCCGACAAGCACCAGCGTGCCAGATTCGGGGCCAGTCGTTTCTAACGCAAAGCCACTGGATGCCGAATTCACGGCCAGGATCGCCAGGCACGCGAACGTGAATAGTAGCGAGCGAACGCGGCGCAGAACTGCCATGTATAGAATCCGAAAATCATGTGTGGCAAACTCATTCATGTCACGACAGTCCGTGGTAGTCAATCTTTTGAGAACAGTCCAACGTCTGATTGACCGGCGGCATTGGGTACTTCAGCCCTGTCGCACAGTTGAACAACACAACCGATTCATCACCGGAAATGCGACCGCTGCGGAGCTCCTGCTGGTAAGCGGCGAGGGTCGCTGCACCTTCGGGGCATAGCAAGACTCCCTCCTGGGTGGCAGCCTGCTGTTGTGCAGCCAGAATCGCATCGTCGTCAACAGCCGTTGCAAAGCCATTGCTTTGGTGAACCGCTCGAAGGATCAGAAAGTCACCGACTGCAGCTGGTACACGGATACCGGCAGCGATGGTGTGAGCGTTCTCCCACAGACTTGCATGTTCTTCACCTTGATCAAAGGCGCGGACGATCAGGCGCAGCCGGATGCCTGGACGGCAACCATCCGCGGCAGTGGATCTCGAATCCAACCGATCTGCTTCAATTCTTGAAACGCCTTCCACATCCCGATCAAACCGGTACCACCGCCAGTCGGGTAAAGGATCACCGCCGGCGGCTGCCAGTCAAACTGTTCGGCCAGTTCCAAGCCCATCGTTTTTTTGCCCTCGATACGATAAGGCTCCTTCAATGTTGAAAAGTCGAACCAATTCATCACGGTAGTTCCCTCACCGACGATGCGACCGCAGTCGTTGATCAGTCCGTTGACGCGCCAGACGTTGGCGCCTTGAATGGCAATCTCCCGAACGTTGATCTCGGGTGTGTCATCGGGACAAAACACATACGATTGAATTTGGGCTCGTGATGCGTATGCCGCCAATGCGGCGCCGGCGTTTCCATTCGTCGGCATCGCTACTTTGGTGATACCGAGTTCCTTGGCCATGGAAATTGCCAGACAGATTCCGCGCGACTTGAAAGATCCGGTCGGCAATCGGCCTTCATCTTTGATCAGCAGCTCGCCACTGCCGTTCTGCAGTCGCGGCACGGGAATCAACGGTGTCATCGTTTCGCCAAGACTGACAATATTCTTGGCGTTCCGAACCGGCAAGAACTCTCGATAACGCCACAGATCGGCTGGGCGTCCCGCCAGTTCCCGTTTGCTGACGGATTGGCCAAGCGATGGCAGGTCATACTGCACCAACAGCGGCTTTCCAGCTCGGGAAAGTCCGTGCAACTCGTTGGCAGCATAATGGTCACCGCGCAGTCCACACTCCAGGTGCGTTACGAAGGTAGGACGTTCTTCAGTTGTATTGATCATCTATGGTCAGGTAAACGACGATCTGCGAACCGGTTGCGAATCAAAGGCTTGCCTTCGACTCATGCTGTGTTCGATGTAAGCGCCGTTATGGTGGCTCCGACCGAATGTTCCAAGGCAAACTTCTTGCAACCATCGTACAAGCAAGGAACACCTGGTGCAGGTTGTTGGGCGGCTGACCTCTGAAAACGTCCGGGCCTACGCCAGTAGGCTCAATCATCTATACTCGAACACAACCGAAAATGCCGTAGAAACCCTCTTCCACGGCCCGTGGTCGTCTCCGCTGATGTGACTGATCGTCGCCACCACAAATTTTGGTGGCGAACAAATCCCGTTAGGCTCACTATGTGCTCTTTACGTTTGTCATGTCTGTTGCTGGTCCTTTGTCTCCATACGATTTCGCTGATCGATCGACAATATGCAGCAGAACCTTACTCACTGGTTGTCGTTACTGATCGCGACGATGCGGTATACGACGTGGGGGATGAGGCAACGTTTCTGATCACCGTTAAGAGGGGTGATCAACCGGTCGCCCAGCTATTAGCTCCGATCACCCTTGTCCCGTATGCCCACACTGTGTTGGTTGTGGAAGGCAACACGTGAGGTCGCGATTGATGGCGAGTGACCTCACGGTACGGCGGAGTCGTAGAACCTGAGCATGTCTGGAAACTTCAAGCGCAGAACCGGGAGATCCCCATGGTTTCCAATTCGAAGACGAGGAACGATCAGTTAACGTTTCAGACGGTACGGCTGATGTGTACGCCAAGGGGAAGTCAGATGGGTCCATAGTACCTGCGAATCCGACGAACAATGACGGAACTGAACCGTCGGCGGAGTCGGCCGAGGGAAGGGGCCCAGTCAAGAGGAACGTCACCGACCCGCCCTGCACCGGACGCCGAGCCGGACCAAACGCAGGTCACGCGGACTCGCCGGCGTGCGTGAAGCTGCCCGTAAGGACAGTACGCTCAAATTCACCGCCTTAATGCACCATGTCAACGAAGACTGTTTAACCGAGGCCTTCTTCAACCTGAAGAAGACCGCAGCGGTTGGTCGACAAGGTTACTTGGCAAGAATATGAGCAGGACCTGGAGGCCAATATCACGTCTCCACGGTCGCATTCACCGGGGAGCCTACCGAGCAAAACCTTCTCGTAGAGTCTGGATACCCAAACCGGACGGTCAACAGCGACCGCTCGGCGTGGCCTCGCTGGAGGACAAGATTGTCCAACAGGCGGTGCTATGGGTGCTTCAGAGCATCTACGAACAGGACTTCTCGGATTCAGCTATGGCTTCCGGCCGGGACGCAGCCAGCATGATGCACTCGATGCATCGGCGCGCGATCCATGGCAAGCGAGTGAACTGGTACTGGATGCCGATATCGAAGGGTTCTTCGACACGATCGACCACCAATGGTTCATCAGTCTTAGAGCATCGCATCGGCGACCGGCGCATGTCGCTTGATCCGCAAATGGCTTCTGGCCGGGGTCAGCGAAGCAGGCCAGTGGTCGGAAACGAAGGTAGGAACCCCGCAGGAGCGTCATATCGCCGCTGTTGGCAAATGTGTTCTTGCACACGGTTCGACTTGTGGGTCCAGTGGTGGCGTAAACCACGCACGGGGCGACGTCGTCATCATCCGCTATGCGGATGACTTTGTGATGGCTTCGAGCATCACGAGGAGGCAGCGGCATGCTTGGAAATGCTCCGAGCACGCTTTGCCAAATTCGGCTTGAAGCTGCACAAGAAAACTCGTCTGATCGAGTTCGGCCGCTTTGCGGCCCAGCAACGAAAGCGACGGGGAGAGAGGCGTCCCGAGACGTTACCGGTCGTTGACGGAACGGTTTCATACACAGTCGGAAATTTCTTGAGCAGCGGTAAGGCTGCAGGTTTGCCGGAAGGGAACCGACCGCTTGGAAAGGATCCGATTCGAGTTGTTGTTCGGGGACAACAGCCAGGGTTCTTGCGGTGCCAAGTGACTTACGAGCCGGACGAAGCCAAACCTGTGACGGCGTTCGCCGCAGCCGGATTCTCGCCGACAATGATTTCACCCAGCTTGCCTGTCCCTGATGATTTTGATTCGTTTTGGGCCGAACAAAAACGCCAGCTTGCCGAGGTGCCGGTTGATCCGAAAATGACTTCGGTTGACCACGCCGATCAGTCCATCGAATGTTACGACGTCCAAGTGCCGTGTCTTGGCGGCGCCCCCGTGTCTGGCTATTTCGCAAAACCGAAAGATGCTGCAGGGAAATCGCTGCCGGCAATTTTGTGGGTACATGGTGCCGGGGTGCGCAGCTCAAATCTATCCACCGCCCTCAAAGGTGCCCGCGCTGGCATGCTGTCGATGGACATCAACGCCCACGGAATACCGAACGGAAAACCGAGTGCCTTCTACGCCAAATTGAGTGCTGGCCAGCTGAAAAGTTACCGCTACGCCGGCCGCGAAGACCGCGAGACGATCTACTTTCGCGGGATGTTTTTGCGTCTGGTGCGGGCCATCGACTTTCTTACGGCGCAGCCCGAGTGGAATGGCCAGCACGTCGTCGTGTTCGGGCATAGCCAGGGTGGCGGCCAATCACTTGCCGCTGGCGGCTTGGACGATCGAGTGACCATGATCGCTCCCGGAGTGCCGGCGATCTGCGATCATTCGGGTCAGGTGGTAGGACGCGTCAATGGTTGGCCCAAGTTGGTCCCCAATGGGCCCGATGGAGAACCCGAGCCAAAGGCGTTGGAAGCGTCAAGATATGTTGATGCAGTCAATTTCGCCTCCCGCTGTCGCGCTGAAACGATCATGAGCGTCGGATTCATTGACGCGGTCTGTCCTCCATCAAGCTGCTACGCTGCATACAACGCGTTGCCCGGAGAGAAGTCCATCATCAATGAACCGTTGATGGGACATGCCGCGCCAAGTCATATTCAAGACGCGTTCTTCGAACGAGTTTTAGAACACGTGCGACTGCCGAAACCGGAATTAGTCAGATAGTGCTATGCCGATCATTCAACATCGTGAACATCGTCCAGTACGCCAGGCGGAACGTAGACAGGAAGAACGGTCAGCTTGCCAATCGCCTTGAGTCTGATTTCGCGTGGGACGTAGGCAACGACGCCGGACGGTCTTTCGATTTCGTCATCGTCCAGGAACCTCCAGCCGTCAGCGGTCTTTGAGAACATGTGCTAAGAAATTTCTGTGGCGAAGGTTTCAGTATGTTGGCGAATCAGCGGACCGTAGTACGGCCCAAAGTTTCCCGTGTTCAGTAAGGCGGTTCAATTTTTCTTGCCAGAATTTCGTTCCATAAATGCATTCGCCAGGTGAACCGACGATGCTGTATAATCGAAGTTCGATTCCAATATGGCGCAATAAAGTTCGATCTGAGCGATTTTATGGACAATTCAAACCTACTGGTCGTTGCAATGGCTGAAGAATGCAAGACAGTCATTCATCAGTGGAAAGAGAAAGATTCGAACTTGCCAGAATCGACCCGGCGAGCGCATCTGGAACGGATGTGCGAGCGAATTGAAAGGCATTCCGAGGATTGGCCTGCTACCAGACTGCACCGTTGGATTGGATTCATTCAATGCGCGCTGATCGTACACGGAGTGATCGACCTACCGGAGGCGAAACGCATGTTCGATCGGGCCAAAGTCGCCTATCCCGAATCGGATGACGATTTGCTCGATCACCTCGATCCGTCAAACGCTTTTGAGATGGACATTGGTGGTCCTGGGCATTGAGTGGTAGTCAGCCGCGATGCGCTCGAGACATGTAAGGTTGCTAATCAAAGGCCTTCCACGAACGGTCGCCACCACTTTCGATGTACGCGAGCAGATCCATGATTTGCTCTTTGCTCAACGCGTTTAGAAGGCCCAGTGGCATTAGTGAGACTTTGGATTTTGTCCGCTGATCGATGTCCGACTTTGCGACCTGCTTCGCCTTTCCATCTTGGTCTAGTGGGTTGGATAGAAGTTGAACGGCCTTATCGTCTTCGTGAGTGACAATTCCACTGACCAGGGATCCATCTTCGGTAGTGATGATTTGGGTACGGAATCTTTCCTCAATTGACGTCGAAGGCTGTAGGATTTCAGTAAGCAATCCGACTCGATCAATCTTTCCATCGCGAATTTTCTGGCTCATTTGTTTCAAATTCAACCCAAATTTGGATTCCAGAGCTGTGTCGCCATGACACGCCTTGCAAGACGCAGACTCAAAAACTTTTTGTCCGTTGCTAAACGAGCGGCCGCTATCCAACTCAGCCAGCACCGGGATCAGATCCTGTAAGGTCCATTCTTGCACGACGTTGTTCAAGCTGAACGTCCAGATCGCCGCGCCGCCGACCGGGGCTTCATGGATTGGTTGGCCCGATCTGGTCAGGGAGTCGTCATACGCCCTTTTCAAATCTCTAACATGATTGTTCGTTTGGCCGACAACGACGGATATGTATTGCCTGTCGCTGACGCTGTACGTGATCAAACTTGAACTGGGCAGATCATCAAGCGTCGCCTGCCACAAGAGCTCTCCGCTGGTGTCGTCGAACGCTTTAATAGAGGGCTCCAAATCCCCAGAAAAAACCAGACTGCCGCCCGTTGCTAACAACGAGGTCGTCAAAGGCGCGAACTGATCAAAGGACCATGCGAGTTTTTGATTCTGAATATCATAGGCCTGTAATCGGCCGACCTTTCCGTCGCTGAAGTCGGGGTGCGGCGCGGCCGTCAATCCAACACCCGACGTGAGTATCCGAAGCCCCTCGCGACCCATTTTCATGCACCACTTCGTCAGCGGAACGTAGACGAGCTTCGTTTGCGGACTGTACGACGTAGGCGGCCAACTCCGCGCACCGAAAGCGCTTGGACAAATCAAACAGGGTTTCTCTGGATTGGGTTCGACGTCGGGACTAAACGTTTTCTCGCCAGTCTTGTCATCGATCGATGTGATCACGTTCTGCAATCCCGCATCAATCGAGAACAGGTACTCGCCGGTCGCGGCATCCAAGGCTTCAAGAATCGCCATCTTGCCAACGTTGATTACCACCTTTCGCAATTTGCCGTTGATCGGCAATTTGACGATTTGGCGTTCAAAGGCCCAATCAAGATCCCACTGATCGTTGGGCATGTGTTGGTGGTGCCAAACCAAGTCACCTGTACTGGCATTCAGCGCCAGCGTGCAGTTCGTATAGAGCGCATCGCTGGTGATCCCGGCACGATTCACGGAATGCAATAGCGGCCCGGTGTCGTAGGTCGGCGCGACGCCAAAGTAGATCAAATTCAATTCGGGATCGTATGTACCCTGATGCCAAACCGAACCACCGCTGCGCTCATCCAGTGACAGTCCATTCCAACTGTTTCCGTGGGGTTCGCCAGGTCTGGCAATGGTATTGAAACGCCAGATCTCTTCACCGGTTTCGATATCGACCGCGATGATGAACCCACCTTTGGGCGCTCTCACTTGCCGTGACACCCTGGATGACTTTGTCTCCAACGACAAATGGCGCACTTCGTAATTGGTAGCGTGTCCGCAAATTGGAAGGGGTCTCTGGAGTAATCGAGTGGTCCCAAATCAGTTCGCCAGTCTTTGCATTCAACGCTAGCACGTGCAGATCAGAGGTCGGCGCGAATATTTTGTCACCATGCAAGCCGAGCCCCATCTTTTTTGTCGAAGTTGCTGACTTCGGCTCGTACTGATGCCGCCACAGAACGTCTCCACTGGTGGCATCGATCGCCAGCACCGTATCAGGGAAGTTGTGCAAGTACATGATGCCGTGGTTTACCAATGGGGTCGGCATACTTGCACCGTTCGTGATTGGTGTACGCCAAGCCAGTTGCAGATTGCCAACATTCTTATTGTCAACCTGTTTTAACGGACTGTAGTTGTGACCATCCTGCGTACGTCCCCATTGCAACCAATCGGCATCTGAAGGATTGCGCAGCATTTGATCGGTGACCTCAGGCAGGTTCTGCAACGTTTGCAGTTGAGCCGCCGACAATTTGACGGGTGCGTCGGGATCGTATTCCGCTCCTGGCAGTCGTGGTATGGTCAGTTTGGCGAGTGCCTCTGGGTCGGACGGTAAGGGATTGTCACCTGGCGAAAAGCCATTGGAAGCTAAGATGTAAGCCAAGATGTTCAAATAGCTTTCATCGCTTAAGCTCCCCGGCGCGCCGACAGGTTTCATCGGCATGCGGCGCAAGTGAAACGCCAGAATGTCAACGGACTTGCCTCGCCAATTGCGGTCGAAGCGGCCACGAATCAAACTGGGCGCAAGATGGATGCCCGCCAGATCGTCGCCGTGACACGTTGCGCAGCTATTCCGGTATTCAACTTTTCCCTGCGCGGCTTGACGTTCAGAAAAACTGGGCGCCGGTTTAGTCGTAGGCTGAGCCAAGCTAACGGACGGAGATTGCCCGAACAGGACAACTAGAACGAAGTTAAGTGCATTGTTTCGATTGATCATATTCATGATCAATATCTTAACCGTTCAATCAGCGGCTGGGTGCGAAACCGCCTGGTGGATGTTCGCAACGCGCCAAATCCAAACTTGCGGGTGTGACCGTCGTAGAATTCCCTGGCTGTGCGTCGCCGCGGCGAAATTTCGGAAAATGTGACTACCCTGATTCCGGAGCCTAAGACACCTCAGTGGACTTACGTTCGTTACCTTGTCGATGCCCGTGGGAATGCGTTCCCTACAGACCTGCGTGCCAGACTGCGGCACCGCAAGCAACCATCGTGGCGGCAATCAAGATGGCGGGACGCATTGACGACTTCCGCGGCAGGGTTCTTTGAACCTCGTAGTCGGTACCACCGTCTGCCACAATTCGTGTGATGTATTCGGGGATCTCGGGTTTGGTGAAAGCCAGGCCCACGGAACAACCATCTTCATGTTCATTTTGCCAGGCGGTTTTGGCGTCCACGATCATCTGCTCGCCATCGCCTAACTCAATGCGAATCCGTACACGAACGTTGTCGGGAATTGCTGATCGTGAACCGATCTTCAAGCCACTCAGAGAAAAATCTTGAATCTCAATGTCGACTTCGCCGGGTTGAAGTTCCCAGCTCATTTTCGCCGATTGTTTCCAATCGACACGGTCGTCGCGGCGGCGGTTGATGGCTTCTTCGCGAGCAAGTCTTTCCAGAACGTCGTCTGGAATTTCCTCAAACAGTTCGCAGCCAAGTACCGATTTTCCTTCCACCCACGGCACAACGCGTCGAATGATACCTGGGTAAACCCCGTGCAGACGGTCTGTCTTCAATTCCGTCACAAACGGTTGTCCAACGACAAAACTTCCACTGCACAGCAACCGCAAGCCGTGATTGGAAATGTCGATCACGGTTCCCTCGATCGGATCATTGAATTCGATAAACGTTTCGGTTTGCAACCGCTCGTCGTCGCAAGCCTCATACCGTTGTTCCCTGCGTTTATTCAATGATTCATCCCCGTTCATTTTTTGTCCCGCCCAAAAAAATATTCTTGTCGCCAATTTCAGATAGCTCACCCGAGGCAATCTTGATTGCAATGGGCACCGCCAGAAATGAAAGAACGACAGCCCGCGATTGCGAATGAACCGATTTGACCGGTTGTAGCGATTCGGATATGGCACAACCGATTGCAAATCGAGTCAGCCGAGTTTTCATTCCGCATCATTCGATACAAAACAGAAATCGTTTCGTCGCCGATAATAACGGCGTCTCGTCATGGGGCCCCAGGTCAACAATGATGAAACGGCCCAATCGGCTGCCGCTTCGTTCCGTCTCCACCCATTTTCGCCAGATTCGCGACCGTCGTACGTCTGGCTTGCAAGATCGAGCGGCGCGATCGAGAAAGACCGACCGGGCAGCAGCCGGCGGCCTGGTGTACGATGGGGCAAACCAATAATACACATCGATTGCCGAACCCCTTCGGAAAAGGAATACTCGCATGCGACGTTATCTCACAGTCTTAGTCATGACCGTCATGAGCGCCGTGGCTCTCGGCGCGGACCGCAAATCGGCTTCCGCCGCCGACGAATATGACTACGATCTTGTTCATTCGTCAGTTAGCTTCAAAGCACGACATCTGGATATCAGCTGGATTCACGGAAGGTTCAATGAAGTGTCTGGAAAATTTTCGCTCGACCGTGAAGATCCTTCCAAGTTGACATTCGCATTGACGATCATGGCCGATAGCGTCGATACGGCGAATAAGGCCCGTGACGAACACCTGCGGCAACCCGACTACTTTGATACGAAGCAGTATCCAACGATCGAATTCAAAAGCACGAGCGTCAAACCTATCGACGGCGGATATGAAGTCACGGGTGACTTTACGATGCACGGTACAACCAAGCAGATCACGTTCAATATGATGGGTGGAAAAGAGCACGACTTTCGTGGTACCAAACGAGTTGGCTTCTCAACGGAACTGTCCGTCAAACGTAGTGACTACGGTTTTGACAGCAACGCAATCGGTCCCATCGGCGACAAAGCCCTGATCATGATCGATTGTGAAGGCGTGCGAAAATAGCGAATGCCCGAACCGCTGTTGTATCTGCAAGCGATCGGGGCAGTCGTACTGTTAAGTGCAATGGTCGTGGTGGTGGTTGGTCTCCGCCGTGCCGATATGACGTCGTTGAGTACCGCAAGCATTCTGGGGATCAGCTTCGGCTTGGCCATTGGCTGTTACAGCTTGTCTTTGACCCCGCGTTGGTTTCCGGCCAACGCATTGGATCGATTGTTGACCATCGCAATTCCAGCGGTCCTGGTCGTTGAATGGATCGGCGGTTTTCAGCGGGTCCCGAAATCGCTGGTTTGGATATTGCGAATTGGTTTGGCCATGGCCATTCCACGCATCCTGCTGCATGGTTCGGTTTACTTGAGCGGTCGCGACGAATGGACCCCATGGCATGCAGCGGTGGCGATTATGATCTGCGGCCTGTTGCTGTCTGGGATCTGGTGGTTGCTGTCCTTGTTGTCACAGCGCAATGCTGGATGGTCGATTCCATTAACGCTCGGTATGGCCATTCAGTGCGCGGGGATGACCGTGATGATGGCAGGTTACATCAAGGGAGGCGCAGCGGCGTACCTGATCGCTGCAGCACTGGTCGGCACAACGATTGGAGCTTGGTCCATCACAAAACGAGAAATCATGCCCCGCGACGGCACTGTAGCGACAAACTTTGCCGGGCCGCCAAATTTTGCCGGGCCGCCAAACTTTGCTACGCCAGCGATTCTTGGAATTGCAGTTGTCGGATTGTTTGGCGTGCTGTTCATCGGACGATTTTTCGGCCGGGTTTCCACCGGCATGTCGCTTACGATGTTGTTGGCTCCGCTGCTTTGCTGGGTCACCGAGATACGCCCGCTGCGAAATCACAATCGGTGGCTGATTGGGTCGCTGCGATTGCTAATTGTCGCGATCCCGCTGGTGATCGTGTTGGCCGTGGCCAAGCGTGAATTTGAGCGGGAAATGTCGCCGTTGCTTGGCCAGGGAAGAACGTCTGAATTGCAATTTCGTTGAACACTACAAGAACCGAGTGATGGGAGAATACCGCTAAAAGTACGTTGGGGAAGAGCTGGTAAACGAAAGTGACGAGAATTTTTGACGCGCTAGCCAAGAACGACGTACGAGCGACGAATCACTGGTTTGAGAACCCTCGTCCGCTGCGTCCGGACGACCTCGAAACGCTCGGCACCACCGCATGGGAGAATTGCTATGGACGAAGGTCACACCGTTTTCGTCAGCAGACACGGATTTCTAAGTTCCCTGGTCCTGGGCCTCTGCGGAATGATCTCAATCACAGTCGTTTGCGCGACCGCTGTAGGTCTGTACGGACTCTATATTGTTGATGACAAGATAGAGGAATTGGTGGGAGCGTCACCCGATATGGTGGAAGCGCTGACCGATTGGCAACAAGCGCTACCGCCAGCCTTGGCTGACGCCATCGATGACCGTCGCGACATCAGCTATCGACCCATGGTCGATGCATCCGTCGAACTGCTTGGGACTGACTCACGATCGGCGACGCCAGTCATCGAAGTTGTTAATCAAGGCGACAAGGTTGTCACGCTGCTAAGCATGCGGGTTACGGTCGAAGATGACGAAGGAATCCCCGATCGGGAAATGACGGTTTATGCGGCAACTCCCATCACAATCGATCATGAATGGCGGGGCCCCTTGTTACCTGGAAGCACACGGCGGTTCGCGCTCCGTTCCGGCAGACTTGGACGTGATGCGACGCTGGCCACATTGGAGATCACCGAACTACGAGTTTGGAATGGCGAAGGGACCCCGGACGAACGTGATGAACAGGGATCTGACGAGATCCAACTCCCAGAACGCGAAGCCGACGAGCCGAATGACGACGAAGTCAAAGCCGCCGATGAGCAGCAGGATGATGAACGCGACGACAACGAGCCGCAGGACGATGAACAGAAAGTCAACTCATCAGAATCGGCGACCGATACCGATGAAAGCGATGTGTTAGAAAGGCCGGAAGCGACCGAGGACGAGTAGCCTGTCCGCCTAAGCGTTCGCTGCGACACAGTTTTTGCCCAGCGCTTTGGCTCGGTAGAGTGCTGAGTCAGCGGTCGAGACCAGCGTGAGCAAATCGCCTGTGGTGTCTGGATAGCAAGCCACGCCAATGCTGATGGTCGGTCGCAGCGGTATGCTGTCTTTTTCCAGTCCAGCAGTTTCGACAGTTTGACGAATCTGTTCGCCGATCGCGCAGGCAGAATCTAGATCGGATTCTGGCAAGAAGGCACTGAACTCGTCGCCTCCGAAACGACAGGCGCGTCCTCGCGATCCCAACACGTTGGCGATGATTCGCCCGGTCTCGCCAATGACATGCGCACCATAGATGTGGCCGTGTGTATCATTGATCTGCTTGACGCCGTCCATATCCATCATCAACACCGCGAGTGAGCGATTGCTTCTGATCGCGGATTGCAGGGCGAAATCTAGTTCCTGATCGAAGCGTCGTTTGGATGGGAGATCAGTGAGCGGATCGGTACCAACCAGGGTCGCCACTTCACTGTGGAAATCGATATCGAATTCGTCGGCCAACGAGAATCGGATCACGGTTTCACCCACAAAAATCTTTTCACCGTCCTGCAGAATCCGTGGCTGTTCAACGGGATCGCCATTGATCCGTGTGCCATTGGTCGATTGCAAATCTTCCAACACGAATTCGCCGGCACCATTCGGCGTGATCGTCGCATGGTGCCCTGAAACCTTTAAGTCGTGCAGCGGGAAGGTACAACTAGGACTACGTCCGATCACCGTGCGCCGGTCGATGAACGCGTGGAAGCCAATGTCAGCGCGACTGCGAATCACATTCAAAAAAGCCTTCTTCGTCGGGCGATGTTGGGCTGTGGCGTCGCCGTGAACGTCGCGAAGCGTTCCGATCTCCAACGATTGGGAACGTCCGTTGTTGTCAGAAACGTATTCGTCTTTCAGTCGCATGGTGAAAAAATGCCTGCAATAGAAAAAAACTAGATCCGGACGGATAACTCGACGCAAGCGTATCAAGGTCGTCTGAATCGAGTCACGAGCAATTTGGGACGACAGCGATGAATTCGAGTTTCACAGCGACCCAGTGACGTCAACAATGATGGAATCGAGCGTGCCTCGGACGCGCTGCGAATACTCAATGAACTCGGTCGCCAAACTTCTGCTGATTCAGGAACGAGTGACCTGCCTGATCCACGAACGATCGTACCGCGGCCAGGATCTTACTACGATCAGAACGGTGCTCCCATTCAACAGCCGGAACCGACAATGGATGACATCGGAAGCATCAAAGAGTGGGGAGACCAACGTCAGTGACGATGACCCGCTGACGAGCATTGTCATCATCCCAGCTTTGCGGGCGGTCGGCTCAGAATTGAGTCTCAATGGTGGGTGAATGTGACCTCGCCAATCGGAAATAGGTTCCAACGTGACCAAACAGGACTATCGAACTCGATTGAGGGACCGATACAAATCTAACGAATTCTTGATTTCTGGTCGTGAGATCAGACACGCGGGCCTGTAAGTTACGCCGTGAACTCGCGTGTAATTTGCTTGCGCACGCCATTGCGCCTGCTTGTTCCTGCGTTGTCTCGGCGGCAGCAATTCCCAGCAACTGCTCGGTCTCGGCATGTAGCAACTCGAGTGTCAGGCGGCGATTCCATGTGACCGATGGTTTTGGCTTGCCGTCTTCGCTGCTCCGGTGCCAGAACTTCACTCGTCCAGGCGGCTGCTTTCTCGTACCACTTGCCGGGCCTCGTCGACGTTGCCCAATCGATAGTGCGTCATCGCCAGGAAGAACCACGTATAGGCTGCCGAGCTGTTGGCCTGAGCGTCCGGTTCGCCCTGCAGCGACTCCGCTTCGTCGAATCGGGCAAGTGCCTCGTCAAACCGTCCGGCCCGATAGAATACTGCTCCGAGATTTTTTAGGTGGAACACCTTGTCGGGATCGGCTTCCGAATTAGCAACCGCCGATGTTGTGAGCTTGGTCGTTGGTAATAGGCGCGATGTCACTAGGCAATCGTATTACCGGCAAGATGCCGTGAGAAGCTTGTCGGATACTTCGTTCGGTCGATTACAATGATCCAGTGCATCCGCGAGGCATCATCGAAGAACAATCCGTATCATGGCATTCCAATCCGAACATAATGACTTCAACGAGGATGTATATCCGGCGGAATTCGAGGAAATCCAACGTCGCCGCCACGAGGCGGGTGACCAGCGAGTCTCGCTAGAAGACGGGCAGACGAAAGGTCCCAGTACAGACCACTGTATGCTCGGCTTGGCTTTTTCGGGCGGAGGTATACGTTCGGCCTCGTTTAGTCTTGGCGTGGCTCAATACCTGATCAAGAGTTCGTTATTTAAGTACTTTGATTACCTATCAACCGTGTCTGGCGGGGGTTACATCGGTTCGTGCATCAGTGCCTGATGAGTTCAAAAGATGGCGAGCGACTATTGGTTCAACGCAAGGGTGCCGAGGAGCCGCCGGCCTTAAACCACCTGCGCAATAACAGCAATTTTCTGGTCCCCGGAGGTCTGTTCAACAACATCCGTATGCCGTCGCTGTTCATGATTGGCGTCCTGCAAAATCTTCTGTTGTTTCTTCCCGTCGTTATCTTGTTAGTACATTTCTTGCCGAAGTCTTCTTTGAGGGAGCCGGATGGCTTTCATTGCCAGTACCGAGTTTTACGCTGGCATTGCTGGGTGTCGCGCCGCTGATTGCGGCGGTCTTTGTACGCCCGCTATTTCAGTCACGACGTCGAAACTGGAAACAAAGGGATCGTGCTGATCAACTGCGCCGGGTTCTGCTTGATGCTTGCGGTTGTCTCATTGATATCGATGCCCTTGTTGGGCGGACTCGAGTTTCTGGTGGAAAACGACGTAACAGCAGTACTCGAAAGCACTGGTGATTGGTTCCAGGTTCATGCACAGCGGGGAATTCGCAGCTTGCTAATCTGGACCATCGCGATTACCGTCGTTGCACTATTGACCGCCTTGTATCGCTTTCGTTCGTCCGTGTTACTTTGGATCTGCGGCGTTCTTGGGCCGACGCTGCTACTAATTGTGTACATGGGGTGTTGCGTTTATGTGATCAATTCGCCCCATGTTAACCCCAGCCTAAGTGCAAGTTATCGGGCCGCTCTCGATCACTATGTCGTCACAGAAGATCGCATTAGTCTCAAGCAAGCTGTCGAAGCGATTCTCGTCCGCAAACACTTCCGCCCAGATCACTATCAAATCGATTTCGATACGGTGAATCGATTCTCGCCAAGCGATACGGCGCTGAAGATTCGCCGGCATCCCAGCGTTTATCAAGCATGGTGGCACCGTTTCCCGGTACTACGATCATTAACGACGCGACAGACCGATCGGCTAACAATTCAACCCGACCCGATTCGCAAAGAGGAGATTTGGATACCCGAATTGTCACTGTTGCGATTTCAAACGGAGTGGTTCGTCTATCTTGCGGGCCTTCTGTTGTGGGTGTTCAACTTTCTGTTCGTGAACGTCAACCGCACGTCGTTGCATCCTTTCTATCGTGACCGCTTAAGCCGCACATTTCTCATTTCCGGCGGTGACAACGGAATCGAATCAGCAGATTCCCTTCGTCTCAGCGAGCTTGGAATGGCGGAGAATGGCGCACCGTATCGAACTCATCAACACTGCACTTAACCTGCACGGCAGCCGAGACGCCCAACTAAGACAGCGTAAGACTGTTCCGTTCATGCTATCGAAGCGTTTCTGCGGTAGTGAATACACTGGCTACTGCGAGACGCAGAAGATTGAACAGATCGATCGAAATATGGATTTGGGCACGGCGATGGCGATATCGGCGGCAGCCGCCGGGCCGCTGATGGGAGCCAAAACAGTGCGCTCGTTATCTTTTTTTCTTGCATTGCTAAATGTGCGTCTCGCCTACTGGCTTCCGCATCCAGGCCGCGTCGATCAATCGAGTTGGCTAGATTGGTTCATTCATCGCAACCCCGGACTTCGGTCACTGCTATCTGAGGCATGTGGAATTGTCAGTGACCGGGGTCGCTTTGTTAACTGTTCCGATGGAGGCCACATCGAAAACCTGGGCGTCTACGAACTACTGCGGCGCCGTTGTAAGACGATCATCTGTGTGGACGGCGGCGCAGATCCTCGGTTCGGATTTTTCGATCTAAGCACGCTTCAACGCTATGCTAGTATCGACCTTGGTGCAAAGATAGACATTGACGTTACCGAACTATTGCCGAGCAAGGATGGGATTTCCAAACAACACTACGCGGTCGGGACGGTTTCCTACCACGGCGGTGAAGAAGGAACGTTGATCTACTTGAAGCTCTCTTATAGTGGAGACGAATCGGAATATTTGCGATTTTATAAGCGAAAGGTCTCGGCATTCCCACATGAACCGACTTCCGATCAATTCTTTGACGAAACCAAATTCGAGGTCTACCGTGCGCTGGGATACCATGTTGCGGAAACCGTGTTTGACGATCCAGTCATTCGCAATCGCGTTGGAGTGCTCCCCAAAAACTAGTCCAGGTGGTATGAGAGTCTAGAGCCCGATGCCGGGCAAGGAGACTCTTGGATGAAGAAGAAACGTAAACGTCATTCGCCGGAACAGATCGTCAAGAAGCTACGTGACGCTGATGTCATGCTGAACACAGGCAAGAGCCTTGAAGAGGTTCTGAAGATGCTTGAAGTGAGTGAGGCGACGCTGGCTCGGTGGCGCAGTCAGTACGGCGGAATGAAGAGCGAGGAAGCCAAAAGGTTGAAGGACCTCGAAGGAGAGAATGCTCGTTTGAAACGGCTGCTGGCGGAAGCGGAACTCGACAAAGCGATGCTCAAGGAAGCCCTCCGGGGAAACGACTGAGCCCGACTCAGAAACGCCAGACCGTAAAACGCTTGCGATGTATGTTTTCGGTTTCTGAACGTCGGGCTTGCCGGGGTGTTGGCTTCTCGCGATGCAGCATCCGATATCAGCGTCGAACCAGGAATGATGAAGAGGTGATTCGTAAGCGATTGCATGAGCTGGCGCGTCAGCGTCCGCGGTTCGGCTATCGGCAAATGACAAGATTGCTTCGACTGGAGGGTTTTCGAGTGAGTTTCAAACGAGTGCATCGAATCTGGCGAGCGGAAGGGCTAAAAGTGCGACGAAAACCGCATAAAAAGCGAGCCAAGGGAAAGTCTGGCAATGCCTGTTCTCAATTTCGTGCGAAGCGTCCCAATCACGTTTGGAGTTGGGACTTCATCTTCGATCGGACCACCAGCGGCCACTCGCTGAAATGGTTGTCGATCGTTGACGAGTACACGCGCCGCTGCATCAATTTGGATGTTTCGCGGAGCATGACCAGTGAGGACGTGATCAATCGGTTGGCCGAGTTGTTTGCGATGTACGGCGTTCCCGGATGCATCCGTAGCGACAATGGACCTGAGTTCGTCGCGAAAGCAATCCAACAGTGGCTGTCGTCGCTGGAGGTCAAGACGCTTTACGTCGCACCTGGGAGTCCTTGGCAGAATGGCTACGCCGAGAGCTTCCACAGCCGTCTCAGAGATGAGTTGCTGAACATGGAGGAATTCGACAGTGTTCGCCATGCTCGTGCCCACGCGTCGGCCTGGCGAGAAGATTACAACGGCTACCGTCCACACAGTTCGCTTGGTGGGCTCCCCCCTGATGAGTTCGCGCGTCGCTGTGCTGATTCCGCTCCGTTTGCTGCGCAAACTCCGCTACATCAGCACAGCGAAACCAAACCTGTTACCCAACCCGTACTCTCATAACACCTGGATCAAAAACGGGGGCATTCCACACTCACATGCCCGCCTTGAGGTGGACGGCGGAGGTGGCGTCAACACTTTGAGTTTTGGCAGCTTGGAGGGCGTTGCAGAAGTTCACGACGTGGACCTGACTGTCGATGGCAATGTGATCGTGACCAATTTCCGCATCGTCGAAAGCGGTAGCCTTGCAGAAACCCGATTTGTTCTTGACGCGAGTTCCATCGCCAAACTTTCCCTCAGTTCTCCCGCTTTGATTCGTGGGCGAACTGGAGATCGTGTCGTACTGGAGGATTTGGATGACTGGCTCGTTGGTCAGGCGAGGGTCGAGGACGGTCAATTCATTCGCCAAATCACTAACGTCTCGACTGGCCAAGTACTTGACCTTGATTTTCCAATGCCATGGCACAATCCCCTCCGACCAAGTGACGTCAACAATGATGGAGTCGTAGCGAGCCTCGGACGCGCTACGAATAATCAATGAACTCAGTCGGCAACCTTCCGCTGATTCAGGAACGAATGACCTGCCTGATCCGCGAACGATCGTACCGTGGCCAGGGTCTTACTACGATCAGAACGGTGACGGGCGACTAACTGCGGTTGATGCGCTGCGTGGGACTAACGAATTGAGACGGTCAACTCTTCGAGGCAACTTTGCGGAGGGAGAACCAATCGCGGTTTTGCCGGAACAGACCGCTCAGAAGCACCAATCGCAAATGGATTACGAGCAACCGAATCTTTCTCTCCCGCCCGAAATACCAAAGCTACAAAGCCACAGCCAGTCTTCCAGTCAGGCGACGACGAAGGTGCCCGTGTCCTCGAAAGAAACCCTCTCAAGTATCATCGATCGGCTGTTCGCGGATCAGACATCACTTGAACAGTTGCGGTTGTTTTCTAACGAACATGCCAAGCCCTGGCCATCTCTCCGTCGATCGTGAAGATTGATAGTCGATCCGTCACTTGACTGTCCACAGTACCCTAAAGTTCAACCATCAACTTGCCTTGATTGCCGCCCGTGAAGAGCAGGTTGATGCCTTCAATGGCGCTTTCGAGTCCTTGCAACTTGTGGGCGCGATACTTGATCTGGCCGGCCATTAAGTATGCGGCCAGTTTTTGCGCTATTTCTGGGACTTCATCCCAGTGATCGGGAACCGTAAATCCTTGAATCGTCAAACGCTTCTTGATGATCCCGATCCAATTCGGCCCCGGCGACGGCGTGTCGGTATTGTAGTCCGAAATCATTCCACAGACGATAATGCGACCGTGAGCGTTCATACGATCAAAAGTGGCGTGCTGAACCGGTCCGCCGGTGTTTTCAAAGTACAAATCAACGCCATCGGGCGTGGCAGCAGCCAATTCTTGGACAATGTCGGCGGTCTTGTAGTTGATGGCGGCATCGAAACCGAGTTCGTCTTTCAACCAACTACATTTCTCATCGCTGCCGGCGGTGCCGACAACGCGCATTCCTTCGATCTTTGCAATCTGGCCGACCAGCGAACCAACCGAACCTGCGGCACCGGAAACGACCAGCGTTCCTCCTCGCTTTGGCTTGCCAATCTTCATCAGTCCCAGGTAGGCGGTAATGCCTGGAATCGACAGCACGCACAGGACAGCGTCGGCCGGCACACCGTCGGGCACGATATTCAAACGCTCGCCAGTGCTGACCGCATACTCTGTCCAACCCATCATACCCATCACTCGACTGCCGGCCGGGAAATCCGGATGCTTGCTTTCGACAACTTCGCCAAGGCCACTGCTGCGCATTACCTCGCCCAGCGCTACCGGAGGAATGTAGCTGTCCTCGTCGGGCATCATCCAGCCTTTCATGGCTGGGTCCAAAGACATGTGTGATTGCTTGATCAGGATCTGCCGATCCTGAAGTTCCGGTGTCTGCAGTATGACGGTTTCAAACACGTCGGGTGTGATGTGAATCTCGGGTCGCTTGACCAGTTTGATCGCTGTGTATTCCATTTTTCGCCTTTGCTGTGTGGATTGCTGTCGGTTGAATATTCGAACCCGCAAGTCTAAGTATTTCTGAGCCCATCATTAAGTAGGGCGATGCGATGCGGCTATTTGGAATCGCGTTTGCTCGCCGATTCGCGCCTTGAAAGTAGAGTTCTTCGACTTTGTCTTGGCGAAGATTTCCAATGCCGTGGTTGGCAAACACCAGGATGGTCGTTCCCTCGTCTGGATAATGTCCCCAAAAACATCGGTATCCCAACCACGAACCGCCATGCGCATAGCGAACGCGTCCATTGCTTTCACCAACGTTGATTCCGAATGCGTAAGCTATTGATTCTCCGTTGTTCAGCTTGCCCGGCGTCAGAATCATCTTCAGGAAATCGGCCCCACCCACTTTGCCACTGCGGAAATTCGCATCCCATTTGGCAAAGTCGATGACCGACGTAACGACGTTGCCGTCACCGACGATGTAGTCGTTTCGCGGATCGTGTTGGTATTCATTCTTTCGGATCTTCTTGTAGCTTTCTGTCGCGTGCGGACCGGTCACGTTTTTCAGGTTGTCGTTGACCCGCGTTCGATGCATTTCCAGGGGATCAAAGATTCTCTGTTTGACAAATTCTCGCAAGGTCTGACCAGATACCTTGTGGACGATTTCCGCCAACAGAATGTAGTTCGAATTGGAGTAGCTGTATTTCTCGCCCGGTTGGAAATCGAGTTCTTCAATCTTTGCAAGAATCGGCAGCACGTCCTCGTTTCCCCACGAGTATTTGAACTCGATCCCCTTCTTGTCTAGGATTCCGTAGACGTCGGGTAAACCACTGATGTGATATACCAGATGCCGAACGATAATCTTTTGATCGTATTCGGGCAGGTAAGGACAAAACTCTCGAATGTCATCATCCATCGACAGCTGTTCATCCAACACCAATAGCGCGATTGCCGCCGCCGTGAATTGCTTCGAAATCGACGCCAGGTTGAACTGCGAATTTTCGTCGATCCGAATCTGTTTCTCGACGTTGGCCATGCCAAATCCGCGCGAATGCACAACCTGACCATCTTGGATGATGCACAGCATCAATCCCGGTGTCTCGGTCGAGTCCCAACGCTCATATAGTTCATCGATCTGCTGGCGCCAATCATTGGCGCCAGCGGTGTTGGCAGCACTCCCTGCGGCGAATACCAAAAACCAAACTAGCAATAGAAATAGGCGATTCAACTGGCGGCTCCTTCAGAATGTAGATAAGTCGCTTACGTTAACGCCAAACGGCATGACGGTCATACGACCACCAATTCTAACGCAACGATTTGTTGCTGTTCGATACACTGGCCTGGTCTTCGTTTTCACTTGGCCCGCTCAGCTATTCTGTCAATGGTTCGTCGGCCAACGTGCGCAGACGCTGGGGTGTTTCCACCTCCAATTCGACAAGTTTGTTGATCGTGCCATCTTGCTTGCGAAGTTCAAATGCATCGTATAACTCACCGATTGCTGTGCGGGCTTCGAAACGCAACTTTCCCTGATCGATGTAGATCACCTGATACAGCTGCGTATCTTCAGCAACTCGCTTCATGAAATCAAATCGCGAATTGTTGTACATCTTGGGTCCGCTGACCGACACGACGTAAACAGTTCCGGTTTGCGAATCGACTTGTTGGACTCCGGTCGCAACATTCACGTCGCCAACCTGCGCGTTCCTGTTCGTCGCTGGCTGAGAATTCGTCACCGCAGTGGCCTCGCCTTGCTTCGGTTCTCCAGGAACCTCCAGACTCGTGCGACCATAGGTATGGTCATGTCCCTGCAAGACCAAGTTGACGGTGTACTTGTCCAAGATCGGCTTCCACAGCGCCCGCAACTCTGGATTGTCCCTGCGTTTTGCCGTCGAAAAAATGGGGTGGTGAAAGGTGCATATCACCCATTCGGATTGGTTTTTCGAGAGTACGTTGTCTAACCACCCTGCTTGTTCCGCCTGCATGGTGTTGCTGTCCAGACAAACCATGCGGCAGATTGCCGTAAGTGAACGTGTAACAACTTTCCTCCAAACCTGCTGGACCGTTTTCCGGAAAAGTAAAGCTGGGTCTCCAATGATGGGAAAGCCTGCGTCTCCCTAGCAGGCGCTTCGCCTGTTCATGATTTCCAGGGATGGCGACGCTCGGAATCATGGCGTTCATCCAGGCACCCGCGGCAAACCATTCACCCCATTCACCATCCGATTCGGCTTGATTCACCAAATCGCCGCGCGTGCAATAAGAACGCCGCTTTGGGTGCGTCGCGATAAGCCTCGCGAATGACACGCGACCACATGGAGCGCAAGTTGTTTTGTGCATCACCGAAATAGACGAATGAAAATGGTTCGAATTCCGCGGCTGCCGTTCGAAACTGGAACCACTCACTCCAATTGCTACCATCCCCAACTCGATACGCGTATGTCGCTCCCGGTAGCAGGTTCTTGAAAGTACGCGCTGTGGTAGTGAGCAGTACTCAGATCGGTCTTGAGCAACTGCGATACGGCCTGAACCTGACTCGCCTTCTCTGGGAAGTACGGTCCGGCCTCTGCGAGCGCAATTTCCGCCAAGCCGACAGTGACGTCTACGGACGTGCGCCAGTTAACCGACTGGGTAGTCTTGGGATCATCATTCCAGGTCAAAATTATACGATCCGGAATTGCCGTAGGCTTGTACATCTCGGCGCGCTCGACGGGCGTCACGTGATGAACGTGATCCGTCGCCGGATGATGGGCATCATTAGATCTAAGCAAAATGAGGACCACAGCCGTGATCAATAGCACTACTAGGCTAGCGAGCGGACGCATGAATATTCCTGTTGCGATATTCGTACCGTCGATTTGACGGAGTCTTGGAGATCAAAATTGCAATCCGTCGTGATCAAGTCGTTGCATCCCTGGTTTCGCCTGCTAACTGGTTCTATGCGACGACACGACCAACATTGCTGTGCGGATCGATAGCTCGCCATATTGCTCGCGCGACTTTCTCGCCGCCCTGGGCAGACGGCTCGATCGGGGATAGGGGAGAATAGTCTAAGACATCGCTGCAGATCGTCCGTAGGTCAATCAGTGTTGCCCCAGCTTGAAAAGCCGTCCGGGTGATCGTGTCGTTAAAAAAACACAAACCGGCTACCTCTGAGGAACCGAGTCCTGGCACCGCGTCGTAAATGGTACAGATCGCCAGCGGCAAACGAAACTTTTGAAGTTCATCCATCAAGCGTTGGTATTCGACGCGGAATTGACAACAAACTTCGGCGACATGCTCCAGTGATTGCCGAACGCCGTCTGCCGGCTGTGAAAAAATGTCGCCCGCCATCGACAGCGCGTCATTTCCGCCAACGCTTAGAATCAAGTGAGATGCATCGGCTGGAATTCGTTCGATTTGACGAAATACGGACGAGACAACATCGCCGTCAACCGCCAGCAAGGTAGCCTCGTAGCTAGACGGCAGTATCTTGCATAGATGATCCATCACCGATGGTCCATTCGGCACGTACACCGCGTTATCGAATATTGAATCACCAAGCAGAACGACGTGGTCAGACACGTAGATTTCTTTCCTATCGATGGTACAAATCGGGTCAGGATTGGATCCACGAAAAGTATACCACGGACCGCAATCGAGTCGCCACAAACTTCATGCGCGACGTTCCTCAATCGCAACTTTCCTCATGCGCGATGTAAAGAAACAAAGGTCCCGATGACATGTTCCACCCGGCGGCTTGCACTGCCTGCGACGCCTGTGGAGCTCGCACGGATTCTGAGGTGCTGTGTCGCCGCTTCAAGATCGCCTTTCGGACTGTTGGTTCGAAGGCTCTGATTCGACATCATGTGGAAGTGGCTGGGCTGGCACGCAGTCGAGTCAGCTAAGGATGTCTTTCACAACGTGCGTTTCTTCGACGCCCGTTAGCTTTTGATCAAGGCCGAGGAAGGGGAACGTCAGTCGGTTGTGATCGATACCGAGTTGGTGCAGGATCGTGGCGTTCAGATCGCGAACGTGAACCGGGTTTTCAACGATGTTGTAGCTGTAATCGTCGGTTTGACCGTACTCGATACCACCTTTGATGCCTCCGCCGGCCATCCACGCGCTGAAGCAACGCGGGTGGTGGTCGCGTCCATATTCGGTCTCGGTAAGTTTTCCTTGGCCGTAAGTCGTCCGACCAAATTCGCCGGCAAATACGATCAACGTGTCGTCCAGTAAGCCGCGCTGTTTCAAATCGGCAATCAGTGCCGCAGCCGGTTGATCTACGTCATAGGCTTGACCACGCAGCTTCTTTGGCAAACCGACGTGATGGTCCCAGCCACGGTGGAAGAGCTGCACAAAGCGTACGCCGCGTTCCACCATCCGCCGCGCCAACAAACAGTTCCTGGCGAACGATCCACTCTTTTCAACTTCGGGTCCATACATCGCCAGCGTTTCTTGTCCCTCGCCAGACATGTCGGTCAGTTCGGGCACAGACGCCTGCATGCGGAATGCCATCTCTTGTTGCGCGATGGTGGTTTGGATCTCCGGATCCCCAACTTCATCCAGATGTTCGCGGTTCAGCTTCGTCACGAAGTCAAGCATTTTATGGCGGCTGTCGCGGCTGACACCGGGCGGGTTGGAAAGGAACAATACCGGATCGCCCGACGGTTGGAACGAGACGCCTTGGTGCTTGGACGGCAAAAAGCCGGATCCCCACAGTCGGCTGTACAGAGCCTGGACATTTCCGGTACCGCCAGTCCAGAAGGCCGAATTCAAGACGATGAAATCAGGAAGATTCTCGTTCATTCGGCCCAGCCCATAGCTCAACCAAGCACCCAGGCTGGCCTTGCCGGGGATTTCTGATCCGGTGCAGATCAGTGTCTTGCCGGGATCGTGATTGATCGCATCGGTGTTCATCGACTTGATGATGCACAAATCGTCGGCAACACCCGACAGATGCGGCAACAGTTCGCTCATGACCAGGCCACTGTCGCCCTGCGGCGAAAACTTGAACATCGACGGCGCCACCAATTGAGTCTTCCCTTTCGTCATGGCGGTAACGCGTTGCCCCAGACTGACGCTTGCCGGCAACGGCTCCTTGAACCGCTTCCGCAAATCGGGCTTGTAATCGAACAGATCGATCTGGCTGGGTGCCCCAGCCATGAACAGGAAAATGACCCGTTTGGCTTTCGCGGGGAAGTGCAATCCCGACTCAGCTGACCCGACATTCGCCTGTGCCGCACGCGATCCCAAGACCGCAGACCCCAGCGCCGCAGCCCCGAGTCCCATTGCCGATCCACGCAGAAATTGGCGACGGTCCTGGAGTGATTTGTATTGTTCGATTGGATTCATGAGGATTACTCTCGCGTCTTGGTGACATCCAAATTCAACAACGAATGAACCAGCATCGTCCATGATGCGAGTTCAACTTGGAGTTCGCTATCGGACATGGCTGCGATATCGGGATCCGTGCTGGCGGTAACCATCGCTTCGGCAGCCGCCGGATCGTTGGCATACAGATTCAGAAATTCTTCTCTGGCCGTCCGCAACTGACCGAGCGTTTGTTCGTCCGGCATTTGGGAGGTGATCGATTCATAGGCCGTCAGAAGTTTCTTGTCATCGGTTAGCTCCGCTCGCTTCAGCAGCGAGTTGGCATAATGCATCGCGGCGGCAAAGTGCTGTTCTTCGTTCATCAGCAACAATGCCTGTAGCGGCGTATTGGTCCGTTCGCGACGGGCAATGCAGCTCTCGCGAGTCGGTGCGTCAAAGATCGTCATTTGCGGAGGTGGCAGTCCACGTTTCCAAAACGTGTAAACACTGCGGCGATAGATGTTCTCACCCGTGTCGGCTTCAAACACGTTCGGATAGGAGCTTGGCATTGCCACGATTTTCCACAACCCCGCTGGTTGCGGTGGCTTCACGCTCTTGCCGTACATCGTCGTGTTCAGAAGTCCCGAAACGGCCAGCATCTGATCGCGAATCACTTCGGCATCCAAACGAAAACGCGAACCTCGCGCGAGCAAGCGGTTGTCGGGATCGGCGATGTACTGATCGGGCGCGGCTCGGGAGGATTGCTGGTAGGTTTGCGATAGCACAATCGACCGCACGAGCGTCTTCACGTCCCAGCCCGATTCAATAAAGCGGATCGCTAGATGGTCCAACAATTCAGGATGGCTGGGCGATTCCCCCTGAGCACCAAAGTCTTCCGAAGTTTTGACTAAACCGACACCAAAGAACTGTTGCCAAAACCGATTCACGGCGACTCGCGCGGTCAGCGGGTTGGCCGGGTCGGTCAACCACTCGGCCAAATCCATCCGAGTCTTCAAGCCATCCTGCTTCTTCATTGGCGGCAGGAAGCTGGGTACGTCACGCGCAACCTGCTCGCCTGGTTGGTCATAGGCACCGCGGATCATGATATGAGCGGGCCGGACTTCCTCGCGTTCTTTCATGATCAACGTAGCCGGGATCGCACGGAGCACGTCATCACGAGCGTTCTGTTGTTGTTTGAGTTTCGCCGTCACGGCTTTCAATTCGTCGGCCAATCCCTGGTCGGGCTCGTTGTCACCTTGCTCTTTCGCGCTGTCTTTGATGCCCGCTTTCGCGATCGTGGTCTGTTTCGTTTCGGCAGCTTTCTGTTTTGCTCGCAGCTCTTTGACTTGCAACTCGAGTCTAGCAACTTCGGCGTCCAGACGGCCCAGTTCCTGTTCTTGCTCGGGTGTTGGCAGGTTGATGTATGGCGGTTGCAATCCACGTTTGAATTCCAGCGAGCCGCGACCGCCCGTTTCTGGTTCACCGTCAAAGTTGTTGAAAAATGCGGACAGCTGATAAAAGTCTTTTTGCGTGATCGGGTCGTATTTGTGATCGTGGCAAACGGCGCACTGCATCGTCAGCCCCATGAACGCGGTGCCCACAGCGGAAACTTGATCGACGATGTTCCGAAAGAAGCTTTCCTCCGGAAGTGCCGTGCCACGGTCGATGATCAGGTGCAAGCGATTGAAGCCCGAAGCAATCTTTTGATCCACCGTCGGCTGTTCAAACAAATCACCGGCTAGTTGATAAGTGATGAACTCGTCCATCGGCAGGTTGTCGGTGAACGAACGAATGACCCAGTCGCGATAGGGCGTCATCTCGCGATAATGGTCATGATGCAAACCGTTGGTGTCCGCAAAGCGGACAAGATCTAACCAGTAGCGGGCCATGTTTTCGCCGTAGGCAGGGCTGCTAAGCAAACGATCGACCAAGTTTTCGAACGCGCGATCTGATGTGTCTGCCAAGAACGCATCGATTTGTTCGAGCGTTGGCGGCAACCCCGTCAGGTCAAACGTGACGCGGCGGATCAGCGTTCGCTTGTCAGCCTGCGGACTCGGCTCCAGCCCTTGTTTTTCCAAGTCCGCCAACACAAATTGGTCAATCGGTTGATCGCTCCAAGCTGAGATCGTGGGTTGCGGAAGTTCGTGATCTTGTGGTGGCGAGAACGACCAATGCTGCTGGTGCGGCGCCCCTGCTCGATCCACCGCGTCAGGGTTGCGATCTGTTCGGGCTTCAGTGGCTTGTTCAGCTCTGGGGGCGGCATAATCTCATCAGGATCTGTCGATGTGATCCGTGCGAGCATCTCTTCCAGATCAACTTCGTCGGCAACATCCAAGCGAACGTCCGCTTCGCGTTTCTGTTCGTCAGGCCCGTGACAGGCGAAGCAGTGGTTCGAAATGATCGGACGGACATCACGTCCAAACGAAACTTCGCCTTTGGCCGACCCGGATTCGGCATGGCCGGTCAGGCAGGAACAGGCTGCGAAGAGACCCAGCAGGGCGAATCTGGTGATCGAGCCGATGCGCATGATATGCATGGTGGTGTGCTTGAAGTTGTCCTGAATGCTCTACTTTGGCGGGAATATCATTTGGCCAAGCTGATATCTTGGCCATGAACGTCAGTCAAAGATTATCGTCGGAGAGATCAGTTCATTGTAGGCCAGGAGTCGTTCTGGCGCATCGCCAGTTCACCTGAATTTCCAGGACAAGTCCCCTGCTGAGAAAGCGACCCTCACGAGTTTTGGCAGCAAACTCTTGCTGGCAACATTCCAGAATGCGACGTTACGGCCGAGCGAAAGCGATCGTGCATCGCAACGAACCCCACAGATAACCGGTGTGGCATCTACGTCAGGCGGCGTTCCTGTTGGCAAGTCGCTGATTACACTGCGCGAGAAATTCAGCATTTTCTCGAATCTTCAGGTACTCCGTCACGCACAACAGCCGCCAAGACCACCAACAGGCTATCGCCAGCACCAAGCACCCGGCGGTACCCCAGCGTGTTGCGTCGATAAACCACTGACTTTCGGCACAGCGCGCCTGCAAGAAAACGTTCAGGCAGACGGCGATCAAAACAGCATTCAGCGACCAACCGCGACAAATGCGAATCCGTGTCCGACCATACTCGTGCATGTCTGCCAACCGATCGGAACAATCAAAGACCAACCGTCGCGCGTCTTGATAGTCGCGTTTGCGCTCAAAAAATTGTAAGCGCAATCGGCTGCTAAAGCACTTATCGAAAACGAAGTCAGCAACGCGATCGGAAATGATTCCCAGCAAATAGACCACGGCTAACAAGGACAACAGTACCGGATAGGCATTCAATGCTTCCGACTGGGTGAACTCCAATCCGAAAGCGGCCAGTAACAGCAGTCCGACCCAACAGGCTGCGCCAACGCCAATGACCAATAATTCGACAAATAGATTGGTGGTTGCCATTTCGGTTTTCTGATGAATGGTGCATGAACACGATGCTCCGACACTACGGTTTGTTTCTGTTGACCGTCAATGACGATCCAGCAACCCCAATCGGCGGTCATTGGACCAAGAGTTTCACGCCCACGTTGCTGTCGGCTGCCCCTGCATCCAGATTCCCGTAACACATTCATGAGGCACGCAAATGTATGATTAGAGTCCTGAATGAGGTGTTTGCCCGCAGTTCCTACCATTGGATGAACAGTCAATATGTTGTTGAAGTCAAAAGCGTTTTCATGTCGCGCACGCTGGTTTTTATTGATGGTGATCGCTGGTCTCGGATCCGAGTTGGTGTTTTCAGCAGATGGCTACACCGAGAATCCTGGCACCGAAGGGAACGGCAACTACACGATTGGACCCGAGTACACGACCGATCCTGATCTAACCGATCGCGGAAATCCGCAAGGGAAGTACTTCGAGTTTTCCCTGCCGCTGGCGGACAGCAAGATTTTTCGTGGCGACGATTCCACGCTCGATCCGAACAAGAAGGTTCGCACCGAACGGAAGATCCACGTCTATGTTCCAGCCGCCTACAAAGACGGCACCAAGGCGCCAATTCTGGTCACGCATGACGGACCGAGTCGCCTGAATCTGGTCCGCAACGCATTGGATAATCTGACGATTTCAAAGGACCCGAACCGCCGATTGCCCGCCTTCATCGCGATCGCCGTACAGAACGGGGGTAACGATAGCAAAGGGAGCCAGCGCGGTCTCGAATACGACACACTGTCCGACCGCCTGGCTCGATTCATCAACGATGAAGTTTTGCCGGCGGTGTTGACTAACCCAGAGATCAAAGCGGCCTATCCAAACATTGCCTTCACGGACAATCCGTGGGGCAGGGCAGTGATGGGCTGCAGCAGCGGCGGCGCGGCCGCGCTGACGATGGGTTGGTTTCGTCCCGACCTGTTTCGCCGCCTCATTACCTACTCGGGAACGTTCGTCGATCAGCAGGATGACGATGCGGCCGAGGAAGCCGACTACCCACTGGGCGCCTGGGAATACCATTCCAGCCTGAAGTTAATCGAAAACAGTGAGAAGAAACCACTGCGGATCTTCACGCACGTATCCGAAAACGATCTACGGGCCAAAGATCCCGAGGAAACCTATCACAACTGGGTGATGGCCAACGAGCGCACCGCCGCCGCCCTGAAGGCCAAAGGCTACGACTATCGCTACATTTTCAGTAAAGCGACGAGACATTGCGACGGAAAGGTGTTCGAGCAGACTTTGGCAGACACGCTGGTTTGGATGTGGCGCGGCTATCACGCGGACTAATCGACGGTCCTTGCGGACCCCATCCGACATCCGTGTATGGTTTCAATGCAGGCCGAGCCCGAGTTGAAGTTGAATCTTCGCAAGACTGTGTGGCCTTTGGCGACCGGGTTGGTCTGGATATACCGGAAATCGGGGTGAAAAGCAGGTGTATTCGAGCAATCACCAACGATCGGCCTATCCCGTCGGTTCATTCCCCAATCCGGCTCACAGGCGAGCTAGAATTTAGGGTTGTGACCATTGTCGGCACCAACAAAGTTTCACACCTGGGTCAGTTTCGATGAATTCCATGCTTCCCAACATAGTCCTGCACGCACGATTGTTATCGGTAGCAATTTGTTTGCTCATTGCCAGTGTCGTTCATGCCGCCGACGAACCCGATTCGGCGAGCGATGCGAAACCTAAAAAACCGACAGAGACGAAAATCATCGGGGTGATCGAGGCTGTCAACGCGGAAGAAATCTCGGCCGATACTGAGCAGATTGAATCGTTTGAAATCAAACGACTCGTTCCGCATGGAAAAGAGGTCAGCAAAGGAAAAAACGTTGTCTGGTTCGAGACCGAAGAGATCGACAAAAAGATCAAAGCGGCTGAGATCGAATTGCGACTTGCGAAGCTAAAGCTCCGAGATGCCGAGTTCAGCTACGAGCAGTTTCTCGAGACTCAAGCCCTCGACAGGGCAGCCGCCGAGCGGACGCGCCAGCATGCTCAGCAAGATTACGACAACTTCGTCCAGATCGATCGTGACCGTCAAAAGTTGAGTGCCGAATTTAGTTTGAAATCGTCGCAAGATTACCTGGAAAACGTGATGGAAGAGCTTGAGCAGCTCGAACAAATGTACAAGGAAGACGATCTCACCGAACAATCGGAAGAGATCGTACTCAAACGAGCAAAGCGGGCGGTTGAATCGGCACAGTTCCGGCTGGATGGGGCGGAGATTCAAACCGAACGTACGGTTAGCCAAGGGATCCCACGATCGGTAGCGCAACAAGAAGAATCTTTAGCGCGGGCCCAACTCGCTTACCAAACATCCATACAGGGCCTGGAGTCGGCCAGGCAGCAACGCGAGATCGAGTTGAACCGCCAGCGAGACAAGTTTAACGAACAGCAAGAAGACTTGGCAGAGCTGCGGCAAGAACGAAAACGAGCAGTGCTGGCGGCGTCGATCGATGGAATCGTTTTGCACGGAAAACTGAATCGAGGAAAGCTGAGTGCCAAGCCCAGCTTGTTGGAGAAGGGATCGAAAGTCACGCCCGGACAGGTTGTGGCAACGGTGGTGAACCCAGACAAGCTGCGAATCCGTGTCGACCTGGAAGAAAAGTATCTCACCAAAGTGATGGTGGGTGCAAAGTGCAAAGTTACTTTGAAGGGATTCCCTGATTTCGAAACCACCGGTACCGTCAAGTCGGTCTCGACCGTCCCCTATGCTGGAACGAAATACGATTGTGTCGTCGCTTTTCGAAAGACCAAGCAGCAACCGGCAATCCTGCCGACGATGACCTGCGAGCTAGAATTCGAGTCTGCTGAGGCGGAAACAGAGCAGGTGGAAACAGAGCAGGCGGAAACAGAGCAGGCGGAAACTGACACCCAGGCGGCTGAGCAACAGCCAGCGGAGAACGAGGGACAGGAATAACATGCGCCAATGGTTTGCAGTCGTACTGATGCTCGCGATCCTGTCCAACGCTGTTGGGCAAGAGCTGCCCGATCAGCCACGTGCGACTCGATCGGCCATCTTGGACAACCCGCTGGACTTCGAATCCGTACCGGTCTTGCCGAAGATTGATGCGCCAGCCGGTTCGGAAATCCGAAGCTCGATCGATCGCGGTATTCAGTTCTTGATCAAGGACCAAAACCCCAACGGCTCGTGGGGCTCGGCAACTCGTACCAAGGCACTGAATATTTATGCGCCTGTCCCTGGCGCACACCATGCTTTTCGCGCCGCAACCACATCGCTTTGCATCTCCGCCCTGATCGAAATCGATTCGGATGATCCGGAAGCGACCAAAGCGCTCGACCGCGCCGAGCAATGGTTGTTGAAACATCTGGTCTGGTTGCGGAGGGCAAGTGGTGATGCGATCTACAACGTTTGGGGGCACGCCTATTCGATCCAGGCGTTGGTGCGGATGCACGGGCGGCATGTCGGTGACACCGATAGGCAAGCGAAGATCATCGATCTGATTGAAACCCAGTTCGATATGCTGGCGCGATACGAATCGGTCGATGGTGGTTGGGGATACTACGACTTTCGCTATCAGGGCAACCAGCCGACCTCTAGTTCCATCAGTTTTGTTAACGGAACCGTCTTGGTTGCGCTAGCGGAGGCCAAGCACATTGGCCTGGATCCGCCCGAGCGCATGGTCAAACGGGCGATCGCCGCGATCAACCGACAGAAGAAACCGGACTTCAGTTACTTGTACGGCGAGTACCTGCAGTATCAGCCGATGCGTGGGATCAATCGCCCGGGTGGCAGCCTGGGCAGAACCCAGTGTTGCAATTGCGCGCTACGTGAGTGGGGCGACAAAACGATCACCGACAACGTCATTAAAATTTGGTTGTATCGCTTGTATGTACGTAACGGTTGGCTGGACATTGGACGCAAGCGGCCTGTGCCCCATGAGTCGTGGATGCAGGTCGCCGGGTACTTCTATTATTACGGTCACTACTACGCTGCGCTGTGTCTCGAGCAGCTTCCCGAGTCCGAGCAAAAACCCTATCAACCCTTGCTGGCCAAATTGATGTTGGATCGCCAAGAAAAGGATGGATCCTGGTGGGACTATCCGCTATACGATTATCATCAACCCTACGGAACCGCCTTCGCCTTGATGACGCTCGACCGATGTTTATCGGCCGACTGATCCGCCAGCGCGGTCGGGAGTTTGGCAAAGTCGCGAGGATCCATGCGATGGGCAATCAGACTTTTGCAGCGGCGACCGGAGACCGGTGATCCGATCGAGATCGCACGTTTGTTTCAAGGGTAAGTTTTTTGAGCGTGCCGAAGAAGTCGAGCAAACGCGTCGGTTTCCCGATGATCTTGCCAGACGCATGGCAGCAACAAGGCTATATCAGCTTTGCACACCGGCGGTTCCGAGAGATTCACGTAGCGACTCAGCAGATGATGGTCAGTGATTCGATTCTGGAACTGGTCGGCCGTTTGATGGTCGGCCTAGAAACAGATGTAAGCCAGCTCGAGGGGCGTTCTACCTGGTTCCTGTCGCCTACTATCTTGTTTCAATACCCCGAATGATGGCGCAGAACACAGCCAGTTCGCACTAGCGATTCGTAAAACCACCAACGACGTTAGCCGTAAAACTCGTCGGCGATCAATCGGAGATGAAAAGGCAACCACTCGCGACATGTGTAGACGCCGTGCCCAAATAACTGTTGATTCAATTCTTCCGGTGTCGAAGCGTAGTTGACCAAAAAAGTCTTCCCATCAAGCGAAACACGACGACCATAGGAAAGATGCTTGATCAAATCGCGCCGCCGCATGTTGGGCTCAAAGATCCGCTGCAGCCAATGCTCGCACTTACGCATTTCCCATGCCAGGGGCGGATGTGGAAAGTCGGTTCCCGCGATACCCATGTGCTGAACATAATCGCCACCAACGGCGTTGATGACGTCTCCGACCGAACCAGGCAATTCTGATTTGGCGTCATCGTCACCATTTAGTGGACGATGATGAACGACGTGCATCAGCTTTTTGCAAACGTTCGTATCCCATCTGTATCGCAGCGGTGTACCAAAGGTGACGACGTCCATCCGAGGAAGTTGCCTCAGACATTCGTCGTCCAGCAGATTCGATTGGACATACTCCCAATCAGGCAGGCATTCATTTTCCGCTATGAACTTGCGGTGGCCATCGATTGCTCGAAAGAACTCTTCCCTGGCCGTTTTAGAGCCGCCCAATAACAGCGACATCATTGCCAACACGTTCCCGCCATGGCTGTGGGCCAGCAGAAGCAGACGATCACCTTCGCTCCATTCACCGCGGAAAATTTCGTCTAGTAGGGATACGACGCCGAACGCCCGACCGAGGTGATGATTCTCACCAGACCAGTGAAACCGCCTGACGCGGATCTGAGTCTGACCTTCCGCATCGATCAATTTCGACAGCAGATCAGCGTATTCATCTGTGAAGTTGCCGTTCTCGTCAGCAAGTTGGTCAAACCAGCTTTTGCCAAGATCCATCATCGCCGAACTGAACGTCGGAGAAACGCCCGAAAGAATTCTCATCAATCCGGTGATGTCATTGCCGGCAAACGTCCCATGGATCAACTTAATCTCGACAACACCAGCTGATCTGAACTGCTGCGGGACCGGAACCACGTCGGACGGTTGAGGATCGGAAATCGGCCTGGCGATTTCCGCCGAAACCAACTCATAGACGCCATTAACCGAATCGCTTGCGAAAGTGTGGTGTGGAAAAATCGTTTCGTCGGTCATTGAGCCTGCTGTCGCGCCTACAGATGGATCACGAAGTTTAGCACGTTGCGCTAGCAAATGTCTCCGGGCGATGGTCAAACGTTCGCTCCGACGCCCGATCTCGCCATGGGGTCTCACCACGGGATGATTCGACATCAACGTGAAAGCGATTGCCGTGAAAGGTTTTCAAGCGATGTGCATGCGCGAAAACCGTCTACGCCAATGTCTGCTTCACGATCGCCTCGGCTTCGCCATCGGTGGCAACTTTTTGCATTCGGCCATTGAGAAAGACGGCTTTAACGTCAAAGTGACGATGCTCGAGGGCCATCCCAATCAAATCTTCCGCAGACAATGTCAACCGGCCGGCGCGGCGGGTCAGATTGAAATTCATCCCTCCGATCTGTTCATAGCTGCGATAGACGACCTCGGTACAGACCAATCGGTCTGATCTCGTGAAGTCGAAATCAAAATCATAGGGCTTTGATTCATGGAACATGCCACGCAAAATTGCTTGACCGATCTCCGTCTCGCTCAGTTGCGGTCGCAAGACGATCAAGGCATCCGATGCGAATGGTGACGCCAAGGAACGAATTCGAACACCATCCTTTAGCGCCTCCAAAACGCGACGTGGCTCCGACAAATCACAATCCAACAGGCGTTGCCACCGTGGTTTGAGTTGTCCGTGATCAGCCAAGCCGAGTCGTTCCAGATCATCGCTGGTACCAACGTATAGCGCGGCATGCGGCCAGAATCCAGGTAAGAAATAGTTTGTCACGGCGTGCTCCTTGCGTGTGACCAGCACATCACCCGGTTGCAGCATCGCACGCATTCGTTCCGCCGATTCGCTGGCAAGTTGCGGTCGATGGTCGGGCTTTGTGGAAACGCCAGACATCAACTGTGATACGGCCCTTTGAATGCCATAGAGCGCCCGCCCGAGAACGTCTCGCCGCACCACTGATTCTGCTTCGGAAGCGCGGACCCGAGTCCGCGCGTTCAGATAGTCTGCGATACCAACACCAATCCTGGACTGATAACGCTTGATCAGCGCCATCATGCTTGACAGTTCATATTCGTTCGCAGTGGCATTGAGTTGCGATTCATTGTCCTTGAAGTATCGCGCCGCGCTATACAGATGCCAAGCGTGAATAGGATTCGTCAGCGAATGCTGAACCGAATCATAGGTGCCTTCTGGGATGCCAAAGTGTGGCTCTGCTTCGTTCAACTTGTGACGAACGATCGGTCGATCTTGAACATGATCGCGCAGAAATCGAGCGGCGTTGACCAGCACAAGGGCGCCCGCGTAGGCAACCAAAAAACTTGCCCCGCGCAGTTTCGTATCCCCGTTGTGATCGTGATGAAACGATCGGACTACTTCGACCAAGGCGTTCCGCGATTGCCAATACGAAACCAACAGATGCCTGGTCTCTTCATCTTCGCTCGGAGTGAAATAACCTCGCTGGCTGGCGGTGAACACGTCCAGCAATTGCATTGCGGATGCTTGCAGCGTCTCGAAGTGATCCGCTACATGTTCGACAGTTCTGACGCCGCTGGCCAGTTTCGACGAATCCACCATCTGAATCTCCCAAGCCAGGAAAGAATCCAGTCTACGCCCGCTACTAGCTCTGGTCCATCATGGAGCAGCGTTTGTATCGATTCGGCGGACCCTTGTGCGTCGCTCGGCGAAACAGCTCACTAGCCAGCCACAACGCAGACCGTCGGCGACGATTTGCACCGGCTCATTTTTGACTTCAAATAGATTTCGATGATCCGTTACATAAAGCCAAGCGGATCCGAAGTGCAAACGACTGACGGAAGCGCTGTCGTTCGGCCGATTTGGAATTCGCGACGTCAAAATTGGTCTATTTACCAAGTTCTCGTTCCGCCAGAGGCCTACAATATGAACTCACAATTATGCATTCTCCTTGGCGAACCCCGACATGGCTTCATCACTCAACCGTTCTGTAGTGCTCGTCTACGGAATCGTCAGCTATTTCATTGGTGTTGCCGGATTGGCCTGCATCATTCTCGCGCTGGCGACTTTGGTTGAATTTGGGTTTCTGCATTCCCGTGAGACATCGAATCCCATTCTTTGGAACTTGGTCTTGGTAGTGCTCTGGGGATTGTCGCATTCTGTGATGGCGCGGCGTGGGTTTAAGAATTGGATCACCAAATTCATTCCGGAGCCTGCCGAGCGGTCGAACTTATGTACTCGTTTCAGGTGTGGTCAGCATCCTGTTGATTGGTCTCTGGCAAACAGTCCCGGGCGTCATTTGGTCGATTGAAAACCAAGCGTTGGTGATGTTGATATGGGGTCTGTTCGGTTTCGGCTGGGTTTACTTGCTGGCCGCCACCTTCGCAATCAACCACTTCGATCTATTTGGATTGAGACAAGTTTTTGTGCATTTCAAAGATCGTCCGCGCACTTCACTCAAGTTTGTCAAAACGGCGATGTATCGAACGACGCGTCACCCGATCCAAACGGGCGTCTTGATCGGAATTTGGGCGACACCATTCATGACTGCAACACAGTTGGTCTTGAGCGTTGGGTTCACAATCTACATTTTCGTGGGCCTGTGGTTCGAGGAACGAGATCTGGTGAACCAGATCGGTCAACCTTACGAACAGTACAAGCGAGAAACCGGCAAAATCCTTCCGAAGCTGTTCGGCCGAAAGTAGTCGTCCAACGAACCGCGTTTTGCAGTTGTCCTCCAACTGAGCAAATGGACACGGGCTGTGGAACGTAACCGGCGTCGCAAGAGTTCAGGACATTCGAATGGTTGCCAGTCCGGCTCATGTCATTTCGGATCGACAGATGATCGGAAACCCTACAGTTTTCAATGTTTCCGTGACGTTGTGACCAGACGTGTCAAAAGCCGTGGGCAAGCTGGGAAGCTGAAAACTCTCTTTCAATCACGTACGGAGAAACCCCATGTCCAAACCTGTTGACACTATTTCCGTCCCCACCGGTAGCGGCTCGCTTATCAACGCGGCGATCTGGGAGAACGAAGTCCAGCAATCCGATCAGACCTATACCGCCTACTCGGTCACGATCGAAAAACGCTATCGAGACGGAAAGGAGTGGAAAACCGCCAAAAGCTTCAATGCTGGCGAATTGCTGCAAGTCGCCTATGCGGCCGAAGAGGCCTACAAACGGTCATTGCAACGACGACAAGCGAGTGATCGCAAAATCGCCTAATGCACTGCGACGATTCGATATGGTTTTTCGTGCTCACTCTGCAGCGGCTTCCTGCGCCGCTGCTGGTTCGTGTTGTAGCTTGTCGAGAAAGGCAAGTACATCGGCTGCTGATATTTCTGGAGCTTCTTCCATCGGCAGATGACCGACATCGTCATAGATCACGAGTGATTGATTCGGAAGCGATTCAGCGAACTTTTCGCCAACCTCAACCGAGATCAGCGCGTCATCTCGTCCCCACATGATCAGTGTTGGCTGCGTGAACTGCGCAGGGTCAACAGGCTCGGTGGAACGTTGACCACGAGTCGAGAAGCGATCGATGATCGCTTCCCGCGAGCCCTCGCGCAGTGACAAATCGTAGTACCGCTGAATCAGCTCGTCAGTAACCTTTGATTGGTCGCTGTAGACGGACTCTAAACCCTGCTTCGTCAACCGATAGGGATCGATGTAACGAGCGATTGCGAGGAACCAAGGTTTTTGCATCAACCGAAAGATCATCGGCCCCTGATTTTCGTCATCCTTTGACGCCGACCCGGATGCTTGTTCGGACGCTTCGACGGCTGACTCTTCTGACGACTTCTTTTCCACCCCTACTTCTTTTGACGCTGCACGATTGCGCATTGACCATTGAGGCAGACCCGAAGCATCAACCAAGATCATCGCCTCGACTTTCTCCGGGTGTTCCACCGTGTAGCGCCAAGTGACACCACCACCCATCGAATTGCCGCCAAGCACAAACCGATCGATACCGAGATGTTCGGCCACGGCGTTGACCACTGCAACTTGATTCTGTGACGAGTAGTCACGATCAGGAACTTTTCCGGTCAAGCCATGACCGGGTAGATCTAGCGTGACCATCCGATACTTTTCGCCAAGGATCGCCACCCAAGGTTCCCAAGTGTGTAACGAGGAATTGGAACCATGGACCAGTACAACAGGCAAGCCTTCAGCGCGACCTTCGTCACGGAAATGAATCCTTGCGCCCGACGGAAGCTCAAGAAATTGCGAAGCGGAACTACTGTACTTCGCATCGACAATTTCCTTCGGCAGGTCGCCCTGATAGAGGGCAACGCCAACAACAACACCTGCCACGAGAAGAACCAAGCATATTCTCTTCAACCATTTCTTCATCGGGCAATTCCCATTCGCGTTCGCTGCAAGGTGCTATCCGTTTCCGTCCGTCAAATTCGCGTCGCTACGGCTGCACCGCCGACTCTTTCTGTAACTGTACAACGTATCGTCGCTCTTCGGTGGCGACGAACGCCTGGGACCCTTGTGCATCGATAAACGGATCGGTGTCGGCTGTCGCCATCGCTGACCGTTTCTCTTTCATCTTGTAGATTGTTGGCTGTTGCGCCAGAAAACGGACAACATCCAAGTCCACTATTTACTCTATTTCCTGAGGGCTGGCTAACTGACTCCTGGTGTCAGTGCAGTGCTGCGTCTTGGCGGTACACAGTGGGCACCTTATGGGTGTTGTGGCCGACGCCCCGCTACAATGTCTATTTTCCAGCTCTGTCCTAGAAACCGTTCGTTGCCAGAGGAATATCAAGGTGATGTCAGTGAAGCCCAGAACAGCGGCGGCCTGCATACTTGTACGGGGTGACGCTCCCGAAGTCTTGCTGGCGCGGCGAAATTCGACGCTGCGGTTCATGGCCGGGCATCATGTCTTCCCCGGCGGGCGATGCGACGACGGCGAAACGGCCAGACGCGTGGTCCATGCTTCCGACTTGATCCACGCCCGGGCCATTCAGGCGGCCGCGCGAGAAGTCTTCGAAGAGACCGGGATACTCTGCGTGCGTGGAACGCTGCCACCCCAAGACATCGTGCGGCAGGCGCGGCGACGCGTGTTGGCCGAGGAACTGGACTTCTCCGAATTTCTCGAGCAACATTCACTTGCAATCGACGCAGATGATTTCTCGCCAGGCGGAGACTGGCTCACGCCGGCGGGTCTGCCGATTCGCTTTCAGACCAACTACTTTCTGCACCGCGTTCGCGACGACCAGCAGGAAGAACTGATCGAAGGGGAAATCGTCGGTCTCGACTGGATGACTGCGGCCGAGGCGCGCAACCAATGGCATCGTGGCCAGATCAAGATCTCGACACCCGTCGCCTACACCCTGCGACAACTGGCTGCCGCCGGGTTGCCCGCCGCGTTGCCGCTACTCAAACGTGGGACGGAGCGGGCTCCGGGCGAACACAACTGGTTTGAAATTCGCCGGGGCATCACGATGATGCCGCTTGCCACTGCCACGATTCCGCCCGCCACCCACACGAACTGTATCGTGGTTGGGGAAAAGAACCTGTATGTGATCGATCCCGGTGCAGACGACCAAGCGGAAGCTGAACATCTCTATTGTCAGCTCGACCATCTGATCGAAATCGGCGGACGTATCGAAGCAGTTTTGCTGACTCATTCCCACATCGATCATACGGCGGGCGCCGACGCGTTGCGTCAAAGATACGGCGTACCGATCATGGCACACTCGGCCACCGCCGAGCAATTGTCGTTCGGGATCGATCGTCATCTGCACGACGGCGACGTCTTGGAGAGCGGGAGCGAACCCAAGTGGCAGCTGCACTGTATCCACACGCCCGGACACGATCCAGGACATCTATGTTTCTTCGAGGAATCGACCGGCGCGCTGTTGGCCGGCGACATGGTCGCCAATCCAGGCTCGATCGTTGTCTCTCGCGCATTTTCCGGCGACATGTCTGATTTCATGAACAGCCTCCAGCGACTAGCCGAGATCGACGCCAAGCTCATCATTCCCGCTCACGGTCATCCGGCGGGCAGCCCGCGTGAGTTTCTTAAGGGGCATCTGAATCATCGCTTGTGGCGCGAGGAAAAGATCCAGCAAACGCACAACGCGGGCGCTACGACGTTCGACGAACTATTAGCCCAGGCTTACGATGACGCACCGGCCGAGGCCTTGCCCTGGGCACGCCATGCGCTCGACGCCCATTTGGCCAAGCTGGGAATCGAGCTGCCGACGAAACTCTAATTACCGTTTCGAAACTCTATTTGACCCTCTTCCGAGCCGCGGGCCCCGACCATGGCAAGCGACCCTACCAAAGGCCTGGGGGCGAGCGACTACGGCTCATGATTCGAAAACGCTACCGAGCTATGCTCATACAATCTGCTACTTCTTCTCGTACCCCATCACGACGGGAGGCTTGTGGCGATAGCTTTCGGTGACCGCTTGCGTTGCCAGAACGGACAGCAGGTATCGAAGTTTCAGGTGGCGGTGTCGGGAAATCCGTTCGACCAACAGCGTTACGTAATCGGTAGAGCTACCATATTGCCAGCGGTCGCCGGGATGAAAATTCAGTGGCAATGGTGCGCGCTTGATTAGCGTTGCCTCCAAGGTATCCTCTCGTTGGAGCAGTCCTCGTTCCTCTTCGGTGAGCGTGACGCGAGACGGATCGACGCCGGCCGTCTGAGTCAGCACATGACGAAAGGTAATCGATCGAGCCGCCCCGACGCGTTCCGTTCCGTCTTCGGTTTTCGCGATGACTTTCTTAGCCCCGATTTCTGGAATCCACTCTTTGATCGGATCGTCCAAAAGAAAGTGTCCTTCCTCGTACAGCATCATTCGCGCCACGGACACAATCGGCTTGGTCATCGACATGATGTAAAAAATAGTGTCATCGGTCATGGCGTCGCCAGTCTCAATCTGCCGGTGACCTTGCGACTCCAAATAGACGACCTTGCCATTCCTCGCAATCAGCGTCACTGTCCCCGCCAGCAGCCGGTCAGCAATCAATTTCTGAGTGCTCTCACGAAGCCGCTGCAGCCGAACCGATGACATCCCTTCATCTTCAGGTTTTGCGCGGGGCAATCCGTTTTCTGCGAATGCAAAAACTGGAATCACCAAGATGAAAAGACATCAAGACAAGCGCGGGCGGAGCATCAGCAATCTTCCTTTGGCGAGCGCGGAAACGATTCCGCCTACGGATCAGGTTTCGAGGATGAAGAAGGCACTACCCAATCGCAATCGCCACTTCAATCTTTTGATCCGCAGTGCAATTCTGAGATTGCCTGCCGATGTGTCATCGCCACAGTTTCCGCGTTGATCATGCGGCGGCGAGTTCGGCTTACCTTCGCAGTCGTTCACCATGGTTATCAGTCAAGATGATCCTGCTGTTAACAGTAGAATTTGTCACATTCGCGCCGATTGCCGTCTCAACAGTCCGGGCCGCCGAAACCATTAGAACCCGGAATGGCCTGGATCACCTGACGTCCACCAGCGCCTTCTCCAAACGACGTTCGTTTAGCGTGCCGGCTTCGGCCGCGACGATCGACTCGAAATCGGCCAATGCCTCGCGCTCATTCATCCGCTGCAAATTCTCGGCCAGCGCGATGTTGTCGGCGATTCGCAAAAGACGTTCGTACTTCACGCGAACCTTACTCAAGTTTGGACTCACACCATTCTTCAGTTTTCGATATCGCACGTAATCGGGATGCTCCTCGATCGCTTTGACGAACTCGTCGCTTCGCGTCGTCAGCAGCTCGACGCAGACCGGATTGACGGTGTTGGTCAGTTCGGGCCAGCGACGTTTAAGATCGCTGGCGATCTGACGCCGCATTCCTTCCTTGGGGCGTTTGCTGCTGGACCACTGACGATTTCGATCACTCTTTCGGGATCGATTGCGTGCCAACGAACGGTGCGCCTCAGCGACTCGATTGTCACCAGACAATTCCAACTGTTCGGAAAGTCCATCAAGAATCGCTTGCTGTGACGGCGATGCGTACTTCATCAGCAAGGCGTACGATTCATGATTGGTCAGCAGCGCCGAGCTTTCACCAGCCGCTGCTCCTTCACCAAATTTGCTGTTTACGCGCAGGAATTCCTCGGAGGTTGTGATCGGCAAATCAATCGTATCTGCCGTTAGGACGGTGTAGGCGTGTGCTTCATCAAAGGAGACGGTACCATCACTGTTGTAATCGGCCGTCGCGATTCTATTTCCGGCGCGGTCGTGACCAACCAAAGCCGCCCAAAAGTAGGTGCTGTACTCGACGTAGCTGGCTTCGTCAATTTCTGGAGTACAGCCGGCTGCCGGGCGGTCATGTACGGTCGCAAAGAAACCGACCCGACGCTGGGGCGACAATCCTTGATCCGGATCGCCCTCTTTGAACATGAAGCGGGCGAATCCGCCGGAGTGACACTGGACCATCACCGTGATGACCTCGACGCCTTGGGGCAACTGATCCAGCATGCCGACCAATTCCGTCATGGAGATGCTGGTGTTATTCCAAGTGGCGATCGTTGTGTTGTGCGGATTCTCCCGCTGTTTGCTTTTTCGACCATGTGCCGTCACATATAGCATCAGACGGTCTCCGCTGTGCATCGTACTGCCGACATCGTTGAACCAATTGCGAATGTCGGCAGGCTTGTTCCCGCCGCGGACGTCCGGAACGTGGTGATTGCGGTAGGTGAGACCCAGTCCCTTGTCGCTGCCAAAAAATTCGGCCATCAGGCGATTGGCTTTGGGAACCGATTCTCGATCCACCACCTGCAGATCGCGGCCCGGTGCATGCCCATCGGAGAAAAAGACATCATGAGGGCGATGGTCAAGATGCTGTTCGCGGAGCACTTGCCGCAGGAACAGCACATTGTTTGCTAGTGAAGCTTGATTTGCCGATGGTGTATATCCACCGCCAATCGTCAAAAAGAAGTCTCGAGCCAGAGTGGCTGAGGGTGCAAAAAGAGTTAGCAGGGGGAAACAGAATAGGAAACCGAGACGGATCTGGATGTGCATGTGCAAAAATTCCAAAGAGAATTTTGGTGTCGCATCCATGCATGTCGCATTCAGCCGCTGAATACTTCAGGGCGCTACGTAGTCCTTCGTATCGGTCTGGGCTTGAGTGCACACAACCGAAAGGAAGACGAGCAGCTCAGATCTGCCAATTTCACTTCCGAACGCATCGAATAGGCAGCGTCTTTCGAATGCAACGCCGAAACGATGTTGGACAGCCTTGAGGACGACACAAACAATCCGGAGCCGTCGATAGACGAGATACTAGGATTGAGCGACTGTCGCTCGACTCTCCGAGTCGAATGCGTTACTACATGAATGATCCGAGCTAGTGTACCTGACCTCAGCCTGCGACCAATCCGCAACTTGTTTGTTTTGTTCCTATGGATGATTCAATTGCGGAACAAATCGCATTAAAGATAGGACTCGATTATCGGCACCGGTGGCCGATATCGGACTGGTTGTTGGTTGACAACGAAGTCACGCTTATACGGCGTCGACGTCAAGGTCGAAGACATCGATCAGGTAATCGTAGTAGAGGCCGTCATTGAGAAAGTCGAGAAAGATCTCGTGGACCAGTTGGATCAGTTTTCGAGTAGCGTAATCGAGATCACCGTCTTTCGATTTCATGCTCATCGAAATGGAACCGTTGCGATTCAGCGTCCGCAGCGTCACCCGCTGGCGGTCAACGCGGCGATGATCGGGGAGTGATTCGTGCTGCCGAGACTTCACATACGCTTTGAACGCCTTGTGCATGTCAGAATTTGCCGGTACTTCGGGCAACAAGATCGGAAATCGCAAGGTCAGTGTCTTGGGATCGAACAGCAGGACGAAGGTCTTGCTGTGGTGCCACAGCATCTTGAAGCTCGGCTTGCCACGCTGGTTGGGAATGCGACCGAACCCACGAAACACACCCTTTTGCGCGTAGCTTTCCAGGACGCTTTCGACCGTGTTCTCAAGGTCCGACGAGTCTTTAACAGGCATAGACCGAGTACAACGTTGGTCAACAAAAGGCTCCGCCCCCAGAGACCAGGGAACCCAGACACAGTCGTGTATCCAAGGGCGGATGAAGGAACGTGATTGAATTTTGCAGTTAGTGCGCCGACGGCGCCCACGCCCGGTTCGGGATTCAAGTTCACACCCGGCGGGTACTTGCTCGCCGAGGTGAATTCTTTCAGCGCCTTGACGTTGATCAGCGTCGAGCTTCCCTCGGTGGCAGCAAGCTTGTAGCTGCGGGCCAAAGACTCTCGGAACTGCTCAGGCGTTTGGACAAACTCACCCCGAACTCCCAAGCCCTCGGCGACCTTGTCGTACCGTAGGTTTTCCTGGAACAGATACATGTGCATCGAGCGCGGCGAGCGGACTGCCATCGGCCACATTCCCCAGGAGTCATTGTTGTACACAATGCAAATCACAGGAATTTTGTATTTCGCGACCGTGTCGAATTCGAACATGCTGTACGCGACGCCGGCGTCCGAAGTAATAGACAGCACCGGTGCACCTTTATAGGCGGCTTGTGGACCGACACCACGCTGCACCGCGGCCCCCGCACCCATCATGACGGCCAGATCGGGGCCGATCGCACCATACTGGTAAGCGGGCACGATCGATTGCCCTGGTCGATTGGCGCGCAGCCAACGACCTGCGTACAGACCGCTGGTCCAGCCGCCCGAGCCGGTAACAACTTCCCGCGGATCGATGTCACCTTTGTATAAAAAGTCGGCCGTTTCTTTCGACATCACAGCCGGGTGCAGGTGGTTGGTGTCGCGGCTGTATTTCAATCCCAGCTCGTACTGTTTGTTCAAGCCATCCTCATACGCCTTCCTCGCTTTAGCAACTTCGGCGGTCCAAACATCGCGTTTGCGCTTGGGCAGTGCCTCGGCAAGCGATTCCAGGAAGATCTTCTCGTCGCTAACCACGCCCAAATCAAGCGGCCAGTTACGACCGAGGTCTTCCTGTTCGGGATGCACGCGAATCGCTTTCACGTCCGGACCAAACCGATACTCACCGGGACTCGGCATACAGTATTGCCCGATGAACACCACCAGGTCCGCGCTCATCAGCGCGTCGGGTGCCGTGTTGGCACACAGACGGTGGTCGTCGGGGAACGCCCCACGCGTCGGACCCGAAGTGGCGACGATCAGGTCGTTCTTCTCGGCGGCCAGCGTCAACGCTTCCCAGGCTTTGCGTTGGAATACACCTTGGCCGGCGACGACCACCGGACGTTCGGCTTTGGGATCATTTCGACGACCTGCTGCACTTCCTTGGCCGATGGACAGGCCCGCGATTCGGTGCGGTATTTGGTCTTGTCGTAGTAGTCCGTCAGATCGCTCGAATCCTTGAATCGCGCCTTGGCAACTTCGGCCGGGAAATCCAGGTGTGCCGGTCCGGGTACCCCCGACTTCATCTGGCGGAAAGCATACGCACCGTACTCGTGGACACGTGCCGGATCGATCAGCCGTTTCCCGTACTTCTTCAGGCCTGTGGTAATCGGCTGCTGGTAGCCGGTCTGAATGAACTGCTCGCGATCATCGCCGGCCAAAGCCATGTTGCTGGCCAAGACCAACAGCGGCGTACGGGCGGCATTCGCAGCGGCGATATTCATGATCATGTTTGTAAAACCAGGACCCTCGGTACCCGAAGTGGCGGTCGCCTCGCCAGTGGCGCGCAAAAACCGTCGGCCATCGCACACATCGCACCTTCGGTTCGTCCGCCGTAGGAGGGGATCCCGGCGGCAGCCAGGGCATTGATGACCGTGTAGTTGCCGGGACAGCAGAACAGCGCCGCAAGTTCTTCGTCTTTGCATACCCGCGCGAAGACTTCCGCGCCGGTCATGCCGCGGCCGCCGAATTCACCCGGTTTCGCCTCTTGTTCCAAGCTTTCGACCAGGTCTTTGGAAATCCGAATGGTCGGAATATCGACTTCCGGTAATCGACGCGCCCGTGGCGTCATCGCCAGCACCGACGACGGCGGTAGCGGCGCCAGCTACTACAGCCGAAGACCTTAGAAAACTGCGTCTGGAACAACTTTTTTGTTCACCAGAGCTGCTCGATTCACGCTCGGCATCTGCTCCGGCTTCAGGTCTCACTTGGGCTTTCGTCTTGACTTTCATTTTTATCCCGTCCTTTTGGTGGTGGCATCCGCTGTGCTGGTAGCGTCAGTTTTATCCGTTTAGTTATCGTCCGGTTTAGTTTCTGTGTCCGCTTCCTTGTCGTCTGCGTCGTCTTGCAGTTCAGGCCGGTCTTTCTCTGGCCATAGGCTGCGAGTGAAGTTCACCAGGTCCCAGAGATCTTTTGTGTTACGAACCTCATCTTTGTAGGGGGGCATGTTTTCGCCCGCACCGTTGCGAATGCTCCGAAAGACTTCCCCGACGGTCGAACCGTGGTAGTAGTATTCGGGCTCGGTAAGGTCGCTAGCGTCGGCAATCACATCGATCTGCGACTTGCCATCGGGGCCGTGGCACTCGACGCAAAGGCGCTTGTACAACGCCTTGCCGCGTTTGATCGATTTCGTCGAATAGGGAACAGGACTCTTCAAAGTCTTGTAGTCGATCTCCTTGGCTTCGCCATCGTTGGCCGGTTTCGGCGTTTCGCCTGCCTGTTGCACCAGGCCAACCCGCAGCGGCAGCAGCGCGACCGTCGCGGCGATTGCCACACAAAGCCCGTACCGAACAATCGTCATATGTATTTCCTTCTCGTTACCGCCCAGACCTGATACAGACCGCCTCGACCCGAATGGCTCGACGGCAACCGTAAATCGTCGCAGGTCCCCAATGATTCGCTGGCTCTCCAATGATTCACTGGCTCCGCGAGATCCCTCGGTAGGGAGCATGAAGCACAGGTCCTGATTATAGTCGTCACGCAGTCGCCGTGAAGCGTCTGGGGGACTGCGACTCTGACTAGGGGGCAACGCTCGTTGAGCTCCTATCGAACCTGGCCCCCCTTGGCAAACACCCCGAAAAACTAGTCGGAACCGAGCGTTCGGCGCATTGGTCAATCAGTGGGAGTCGATCGCCGGAATCGTCAGCTGGTAGAAAAAGCGACCGACGACGCACCCCTGATTCTGCTGCTTGCCGAATTCCCCTGAGCTGATTTTTCCCTGATTTCATTCGCTGCTGGAATCCACGATTCGGATGATACACAAACAAGAAAAGGTTCCAAACAAGAAACGGTTCCAGAACTCAAACAAGAAACGGTTCCAGGACTCAAAATTCGGGTCGCGGGCGCGTAGATAATTCAATAACGCAGCACATCGCATGAAAGATAGAATTATTTGATCGGCTCCGGTGGCAGACTTCGAGCTATCGCCCGGTCGAAGACGCCGGGACCTGCTTCGGTTTCATTGACGGGTGGACCGTGGGTGGCCTTGCTGTTGCGGCGAATTCAGGCCGGCGGCTCGTGACCGCATTCATTTCCACGGCACGATCTTGGGTGACCAGCTTTGGTCTATCTTGTCGTAGGCAACGACGTAGCCATTTGCTCCTGCCTTCGCTAGCCGCCGTCCGTTTGGGCCTCAATCTCTTTCGCTGATACGTCCCAGCCCTGAACGATTGCGACGATTCGCGCATGCTGGAATCGATGTGCCATTGTGTCGTGGTGGCATCGTTTCGAAAGTCTTGATGGCGAACTCGATCCAGCCCGCTTCGTCGCCGCCATAGTGCGGAATGTCACGCTGAAATTCTTTGTACAGTGCCAAGACGGCGAGGCGTTTGCTCGTTGCGGCCACGGGCATCAGTTGCCGAGTGTACGCTTTCCAACAAATCCCGTTGAAAGCAACCAACTCCGGCACAAAGTCCATCAGCACTGCCGTCATGTTCTTCACACTCGGTCGTCCAGACAGGAATGACTTCTGCGTCTGGGCGATGCGTTTTGGATTGCTTCAACGAACAGTGCTGCCGCGTCATCCCCCAACGGGATCGTCGTCCGGCGTTTGCCGTAATCGCTGGTCCAACGACAAAGCGGATTGCCACAACCGCAAGCGGACGGAGCACCTTGCAAGTCGTTCAGAAAGATCAGCTTTGGCTGTCGGCAAATCGGCGAGCAAAGTCAGCACGCGCTCTCGCTGGGCTTGGAAAGGTTCGCGTGACAGGATCGGAACCCACGGGTAAGTCTTCGCGACCTCGTTCGCCTTTGGCTGTGGAGCCTTTGGGAAACAACCGTCGCCACTCATCGTGGGTTTGCAGACTTGCCATCCACTCTGGATGTTCATTGGCAAGCTCCGGCGAGCGGGCAACTTCGATCCAGTAGGCGAACGCCAGACCGGCCCGTTCTGTCCGATCGACAGCGGCGCGAACTGCCTGTTTCGCTTCGTCGCTCGATCCAGTCAGCGAAAAAACGATGGTGTTCGTTCCGGCGGATTCAAGCTCCTCAAGCCGCGCCAGCCGTGGCATCTGCAGGCCTGATCAGAGCACCTCGCAGTGGTGGCGTCCCAGCCGACGGCGTCGGCTTCGTCGGCGATCAACGGCGTGAGCAACGAGAGCGCGACGGCAAACCACCGCGATCAAGTAGCGAACGTCGATGCGCCGGCGAACGCTGTGAGCGCAAGCTTGTTTTCATTCGTCAGCTTTCGTCTTCTCGAATACTGTCGTTGTTGGATACTCGCTGGCCCATGCGTACCAACGGCATTGAATGCTCTTGGCCCAAGTCAATTCGTGACCACGCAGCGGCCCGTCAATTCCGCGGCCCGCGATGGACCATCGGGTGCCGGTTTCCTTGTCCTTGAAAGGAGCAGACTCGGGCGAGATTTCGTCGGCATAAAACGTCAGGACTCGACCATTGACTTCGCGATTGAAAGCGACAGCGGTTTTCGTGTTGCCATACCAGAACACTGCAATCGCTTCACCGTCGACTTCGTCCAGGATACACGCACGGGCTTCGTCGATCGGAAGTGGATACGCTCGTTGCGAATTGGCGAACTCGACGCCCAACACTTCCTGGTCGACCGGCAGACGACCGTCTCTTTCGCTTCAGAGATTCGCTTGCCTCTTTGCTCATTTCGCTCGGCACGGCTGCCGAAGCGTATTTCTTGCCATCGAACAGATTGTAGGTCGTCGATTCGGGATGGAGCATCAGCCAGTAGTTCCAATTCGTGACGAGACTCGGGATGCGAGTCAGTTGTTTTCCCTTCTGCGGCCCCTCGATCGCCTTGCCCGTAAGGGCTGACCAGAGCGTCCCGTCTTTTCCTTTGACAACCATCACTCCATTCCGCCAACCGTGAAACTGGTAGCCGTAATCTTTTTCGTAGGCTGCGACGTAACCACCGTCGGGATCATAGAAGAAAAGTCCGTAGGTGTCGTTGACGACTCGCGGCCCGGCGAGAAACAGGCGAATCGGAAATGCACCACCATTGTGATCTGCTCGGAGCCAGGCAATCACCCGATCGTCACCGCGGATCAGCGACTTGATGTGTTGCGTTGAACAATACGAGCATGGTGGTTCGGTGATCGGCGCGACGGGCTTGTCGAGTAACCGAATTGACTCGGTTTGCTCGGTAGCAATTTGCGCGATGATCGCATCGTTCCGGCCGATGAGAACAAAGATCATCACAGCGGCAAGTCGGTAGGAAGACTTCATTGCGATATTTCCATTCCAATCGATCACGGATATTCGACGCTGCATTGCCCAACAGTCTACTCCGCAGAGGGATTAACTGCACAGCCATTGGCAATGAGTCGGACTTGACCTCGAATCGGCGCGAACATCGATGACACAACCAAGCGGTGTCATCGACCGATCACTACAAACGAAACAAGTCGAACGAATGGAAAAGGTGCCAGCATCAACTTTCGTGCATGTAGAACTACTTTTGAAGTTGCATACAAGACTGCGACCCCTGTTCCGCCATCTGCTATTTGCGGGACAGTGCCCAACCCGAACTATTCATGACGCGGTTCCAATTCGGACCTAAGTCCATTGATTGTTGACTTTAAGCAAAACGTGTTTGGTCGCGCGGTGCGCCGTCAATCCGGATTGAGCGACTGTCGTTCGACTCTCCGAGTCGAATGCGTTTCTGCATGAACGATCCGGGCTAGTATTAAGCAAACGTGTATCCAACTTCGGTGATTGCCGCCTCGGTACGGCGATGGCACGAGCAACGGCCGTAGATGATTTCGCCGGAAACCCGTTGCGAGCGGAAAGTTTGGCGAATCCCAGTTAAAGAAGGACCTCTCCGAGAACTATTTTGCCGTTTTGGCGCTAGCCGCGGGTCTCTTCGGTCTCTTGTAGGTAATAGGTCCCCGGTGGAAAGTAGTATGTCCCACGATTCGACATCCGTCGGTAGACTCGCGAAGATCGTAGCCATGGGAGCGATCGCTGCGACCTGTTTGCTGATTGTTATTCTCGATCCGACATTGCACGTCCTGATCTGGTGCGCCGTTATCGCAATCTGCGCGGCAATCGCATTCGCTATCTGGACGAGACGCCACCAGATACGAAACCGATTCCGTAGTTTGCCGCGTCCTGCTCCCATCCTGGTTTCAGGGTTCTTGCTGTGGTTGTTGTGCTTTGCCTGGCGCACCTCTTTGATTCACACCTGATTCCAATGCCCGATATTGTTCGTGATTCAACGATCATCGAACTACTTAGTTCCGCTTGCGCCGTTCTTGCTGTTCCGTTTGCAATTGGCGGATGGTTTTTGATTTGGGGCGATAACGGCCCACCCTATCCGTTTCTTGACCACGCTTTTGTGAACATTCTCGTCGGGATAACGCTTTGCACCGCGCTCTGTCTGTGTCTGTCTTCGCTGTCCGGGCGAGTCAAACGCAATCGCGATGCAGCAACATAGAAGATCCTCGCTCAGCTAGACCGTGCCTCGGTTGCGAGACACACTGCCAGCATTCAACGAGAAGTGTCCAAAGCTCAATCAGAATCGACGCGTTTGGAAGGCGTCTGAACGAACGAAGTCACACAAACCGGTGTCGTTCGATGCGCCACTCCCTTTGCTCTCGCGGCAGAGGGTTGAAACAACCTCCCATTCAGGCGTCCTCGGTGGCAATCCTTAATTGCTGCGTCTGGAAGGCTTGCGTGTTGAGCCAATTTGGTGCGATCCATGCTAATTTGACTCGCTGTTGCGGGCCCACATAGCAATCCCACCGGACGAATGCCAGACGATGACACTTGCCATCGAAACGAAACAACTCACACGGTACTTTGACGATGTACACGCCGTGAAGTCGGTCGATCTCGCCGTCCAACGCGGCAGTCTGTATGGATTCCTGGGCCCCAATGGAGCTGGCAAGTCGACGACCATCAAGATGCTGACGGGCATCCTGGTTCCCTCGTCCGGCCAGATCACCTTGCTGGGTAAAAACCCATGGGACCGAAACGATGCTCTGAAAATCAAACGCCAAACAGGAGTCGTCCCCGAAGACCTCGCGCTGTTCGATCACCTGACCGCGCACGAGTATCTGACCTTCACCGGACGGATGTATTCAATGGATCTCAGCACCATTCGCCAGCGTAGCGAAGAATTGCTGACGCTGTTGAACCTTCGCAGCAGTCGAAAAGAAGCTAACCTTCGAATACTCGCAGGGTATGAAGAAGAAGCTCGCGCTGGCCGCGGCGCTGCTGCCGAACCCCGATCTGTTGTTTCTGGACGAACCATTCGAAGGCGTTGACGCGGTGACCTCTCGCGTGATCCGAGACCTGCTTTCGATTTATGTGCGTCGCGGCTCGACTGTCTTCGTCACGTCACATGTATTAGAGATTGTCGAACGCATCTGTACTCATGTCGGCATCATTGCCAATGGCCAGCTAGTGGAACGAACTTCGCTGGAGGACCTCCGCCAGGGGAGTTCGCTGGAACAACGATTTCTGGTGAAGGTCGGCAGACCCGCAGAGGAAGCGATCAACCTGGCCTGGCTAAATGATGGCCGGTTGGAATGGAGACGTCCCGACTGAACGAAGCGTTGGAGACATCGACCGAGGAATCCGCTTCGTGAATCTCCGCCACCTCACGGCCATCGTCGGTATGCGCTTGCAGATGATGCTCAATCGGTTCCGCAAATCGGGTCAAGCCAATTGGATCATCACCGGGATCTTAGCGGCCCTCGCCCGACTTTGTTCTTTCGGTTCGTTTGTCTTCGCCGTTGGTTGGGGCAACTTCTTGATCGCCAAGCTGGAACCTTTTTATGTGATCTATGTATGGGATGCCGTGGTGATGTTGTTTTTGCTCACCTGGAACATTGGGCTGATCAATGAACTGCAGCGATCCGAGATGCTCTCGCTGAAAAACCTGCTGCACCTGCCGATCTCCTTGTCCAGTGCGTTTTTCCTGAACTACACCAGCTCGCCGGCCAGCCTGACGGTGCTACTTTGTCTGCCGACCATGTACGGACTCTGTCTGGCCTCGGTACTGCAGTTCGGAATCAAATCGTTGGTGACCTATCGTATTTGGATGTCGCTCAGGACACGAGTTCTGGTCGTTCACTACCGGTGGTTGGCTACTTCGTACGGCGGCGACTATCGGTTGAACAAAATACCGATGTCAGCGCTGGTCGGTCCTGATGGCTCCAAGTACGCCTATCCTAGAGAAGTCTTTGTGAATCTTGTGGACCGGATGGCCAGTGACTAGAAATTGGCGAATCGTCACCCGAAGTTTGGCGGTTTGGCTAGTCTTGATCGCTGCCGAGATCATGCACGGCGTTTTGCGGGGCTCGTGTTGGTTCCATACGTTGGTGAGTTTCGTTCGAATCAGATTGGTGTCTTCACGGGCTCGGCGATAATTCTTGTGATCGCCTCTCTGACGATTCGATGGATCGGAGCGAATCGACCATCTGAATTGCTGACAGTCGGCATCGTTTGGCTGACGCTGACCGTGGCGTTTGAGATCCTATTCGGTCGCTTCGTAATGGGGCTGAGTTGGGAACGGATTGCTGCGGACTATAACGTTTCACAAGGTGGGTTGATGCCACTGGGGCTGCTGGTTTTGTTGTTCAGCCCGACGATTGTGTCGAAAGTGCGTTGGAAAAGGTGACGAAATCATTGGCAACTTACGCCGAAACTTCCAATGCGGCTTGTTCAATCCTTCGGTCGCTGATTCTCCACAGCCGTTTCATTGACCGTGACCGCAGCTTTGGACATCAAGTGCATGGTCTGGTGACCTGGCAGCGGCGGCAATTCCGTCAAACCCATTCTCATGATGGCGTTGGTAATCGCGCCCCTTCGACTTCTTTGTCGCGCTTCTTAACGATCTTTTGATTCATTACCTAACGTCCAACGACCACACGGCGGCGATTGATTTCTTGTGGCAGCTTGTCCGAGCCGCTGCAGCAGTCATGAATCATTTCTCGCAGATGTCGAGCAATGGCTTGTTGCAGGAAGAACGAACTCAGCCAAAAATCCCACTTCGCTTACTTCCACTACCGCTACTTCTCACGGCTACACGTTCGCTTGCTCCCAGCATTTCGCCCATGTCTTCCGCCACGTGAACGGACGACCGCAGACCACGCATTGCTTCTCAGGCAGATTGGGTTTCTTGTGGGCCATGTCAGTCACTCATGCGGCACTTTGATCTCGACGCCGTAGCGAGGTGCGGCTTCCAGCAGTTTCTTGATCTCGGCTTCACTTGGCGGCGGTGCTTGTCGTTCATCGTCAGCCGAGCGGTGTTCCAACCTCGAAGAACATCTCCTCCAATCCGGCTGGAGCAAGTGAGATCAGCAAACGAGCGGTCTTGTCGCTTTCGTTCTTGAAGCAATGCAGGCTGCCAACCGGCATGTTCAAGAATGTGCCTTCACCGGCAACAAATCGGTCGTCGCCGAGTTGGAAAGTCATCTCGCCTTCGAGGACAAGAAACGACTCTTCTTCTCGGCTGTGAATGTGCGGAGGAGGCCCGCTGCCGGGAGGTACGATGGCCTCGAACGTGGCGTACTTGCCGTCTGTCTCTTCACCGGTGGCGAGGAAGCGGTACACGTCGCCGACAATGCCGATCCTTTTGCCTTCGCTGGGCTTTCGTATTGTTGCTGGATGTTTCATGGATGGTTCCTTCGTTCCGAGAGTGATGTTCAGGTGTTTTTCAGCGGCTCACAAGCAGCCAGCATCATCTTCAGTGGCACAGGGTTGGCAAGTATATGACTTGGAGAAGTGGGATGCGTTTATCTAGCTTTTCAAAAGTCCAAATCAACACGAACACCTGCATGGTCACTGATTTCGATTCCTTGCACGCAAGGAATCGGCCATGTCTGTGCAACCGGCTTCGGATCAGCTTCGGACATGCTGTCCTTTATGCACAGGTGGTCAATTCTCGGTTTACCCGTCAAAAGATCGTTTCCTTCAGTTAGGCAGAACAGTCCTTGAGCCTCAAGTGCATCGCCGAGCTCTTCCGCTCCCGCTTTAGTTCCATAGTGTTGCTGGTAGGGAAGTGATTGATTGAAGTCACCGGCAACGACCAATTCAGCGTCGGGTTGCATCGTCTTCAGACGAGTCCATTCGGCGACTTGGCCGTCAAGTGCGGAACAGAACCCGTCAGCACCAGGCCAGAGCGAATCGCTCAGCCATGGCAGTACCGTCCCCACGACCAGCATGGCCTTGCCACTGGGTCGCTGGATTAGACCGCAAGCCAACCGATCCGGCTGGCGCTGCACCTCAATCGCCTTGCCTTCAAGCCGTGACCAGATCGCCACCCAACGCCGACTCGGCCATGCCTTCAAATCATCTGCCGCGTCAGACGCGGCGACCAGTCGATAGCCTGATACTGGACAGGTTCGTTTTACTTGGCTTCCAGCATTCGTTTCCTGTTGATAACGTCGTCAGCTTTCTGGCGATTCAGGATTCATTGGCCCATGGAGAAACGATCTTCTGACCGAAGCCTTCCGGGATGTTGATCTGATCCCAGCGATCGTTCGGCGTGTACAACCAGCTAGCCGGGTCATGGAGCATGCTGGTGATATCGTCTCGCAGTCGAATCAATTCGATGGGGGTTTTGGTGAGCGAGACATTCCTCGCTTCAAAAGTTTCGTCGGGCCGCCATCGAAACGTGATGAATCCCAGTTTGACGATTGGCTTGTGCGTGAGTTTCGCCACTTGAATTCCGAGGAACCGAGAGATCAGACGGACTAAGGTTGGCTCAAAGTCAAGAGTTGGGAGCGTTACCGGGTCTCAGCAGCTACATCATCAAGGGGTGGGGATAGGCTTCGTGCAGTTCGATGAGACGGCAACGATGGCACTGATATCAAACCAACTTGGATCAGGTTCGTCGCTGAGATGAATTAGCTAAGACCACCAAAAAAGAGAAAGCCATAAACCCCTGCAGTTCATGGCTCTAAAAGTACACCCGGAGGGATTCGAACCCCCAACCCTCGGTTCCGAAGAAAAACTAGCGTAAGTGTAAAGCGCAGTGAACTCGTTATTTAAGACACTTTAGCGTTACGGCGTTTCACTATCAAGTACCGAAATTGGTCAGTATCGACCTTAAAACGGTAGCTACCGTTTTTGATTTTCTGCGTGTTTGCGCATTGCACACTGCGCGCTCGCGCATCGCAAACTACGTGCGCTTCTGACTGCGCGGCGCACTTGCGCGTCGCGAGTGCGCATCGTGCACCGAAACGCACAACAAAAATGGTGGTGGGGTACTTTTGAAAAACAAAGGTGCCAGTGAGGGTCCCTCGATGAGCTCCCCGCGCGCGACCTACCCGCCCCCCTCGGAAGGACCCGTTGCGCTTGTGCGGCGATCTCTTGCGCTGATGTTCACCGCGCGTGCGCTGCGCGTTTTGCGCGCGTTGAACATGCAATTTTGCGCCGATGATGGCCACGCGTGGCGCAGTGTTGCGCCTATCAATCATCATCAATCGAGGAAACAAAATGCCATTGCTTCGAACCAATGCAAAGCTTGTCAAAACGTCCGGCAGCGCGTCCCGTTATCAGGATCACCGGTTTAACGCTCGCACCCCATGGGCTGAGCGGTCATCAGGTTTGCGCTGGCCGATCAGTCGGATGCGCCGCAGCATGTAACCTGTGGTTTGCTGGTCAACGTGTGACACCGCAAGCGCGAAACAGGGCGATTGCCGATACTCGCGATCTATTCGCGGACCGCGAAGCTTCGTTGCACAGCTAAATCGGGATATCGCTAACTTTGTCCGCTTAGCCGAAGCCGATCAGGTCACACCGCTGATCAGGTTAAACGTTGCATCGGATCTAGAATGGTTCGATGTGATCGAGCGTTGGGCAGATGTGCAATTTTACGATTACACGAAAATTCGGGCCCGGTTTGACCGGTATCTTGCCAGCAAACTGCCGGCAAACTACGCGTTAACATTCTCGCGCCACGAAAAGCATCATGGCGCGACGATTCGCAGCTACCTGAATCGTGGCGGCAACGTGGCGCAAGTTTTCGATGTAGACTATTATCCGGCCGTCGGCCGTGTTGGTGATCTGCCGAAATCGGTCAAGGTGCACGGCAAGCGGTTTCGCGTGATTGATGGCGATCGGCACGATGTCCGCTTACCGGCCGTTGACGGCCGCGGTGTGATTGTCGGATTACGACTAAAGGGAACCAACGCGGCGAAACAACGCGGGCGGATGTCCGGTTTCGCCATGGGAGCAAACTAAATGAAACTACTACTCCAGCGAATTAGCACGTTTCTACTTCATGTAGTTGAGGCGCCGGAACCTGCGCCGGAAACGCGCGAAGCCGCTGAAGAGTTCGAGCGAGATGTAACCGATGCAATCAACGGCAACTATCGCGAGGACGAAGACGATAGCGACGAAGACTAGTTTCTAGTCGCAACAAGGGAACCCAGCGCTGGGTAGCGTGGTTCGTGTCCGATCAGGTGATCGGCACGCGCCTGCGCTACCCTCGTTGCGTTTATGGGGTGTCCCGATGCTTTCCTAAACTCTTGCTAATCGCCTCCTAGGCAATCGTGCGCGGTCTGGATTGCAGATCACCGCGTCGCTGCGCGTCGATCTGCCGGCCGATCTAGTGGGCTCGTTGCGCTGCGGTCGATCTGCCGGCCGTTTGCGCGTCCGATCAGGTGTCACGGCCGGTAACGTTTGCGCCGTGGCAGCGCTGCGCGGTGATCTGCTCGACATCGACGCGACGCGGTCAGGTGACCAAATCACGCGGCGAAAATTCCAGAAAAAAACAGCGGAGATGATTCCGCCCAAAGCCGACCTACCCCCGATGGAGTAATCTGCCAGCGGTTCCGATTTGGCGTTTTCAATGGCATCACATCTAGTTAGACGCACGCATGCGCTTCCATGACATTGCAGCATCGAAATTACATATTTTTTCCTGGTTCGCCAAATCAGTTTTGAGTTTCGGTCGTCGTTGATCGTCGCTTGAAAATGAACGGGGTATCAACATCAGAGACTGAAGTCGCTATTCAACATCGATTTCGATTTTGAGATCAAAACTAGTCGCCGGATACGAAACCGAATACTCGTATCCGTTGCCCATGTTCGACGATTGATTCACGGGTGCGTTGGCGAAATGTGATCGCTCCGCTCACTTCCCTGGAACAGTTGATACAACACGGAGTGAAGATCACTCCTTCGACTGCTCCGTTGAGGAACGCAGCATACTGCGACGGCCCGGCGTGAAGACCCTGATTCCGAGGAACTCGGGCAATGTCGATGCCGTTGTATACAGAGATAGCAAGCTTTGATTAGGTCGAAGGCGGCGGTTGCCGTAATGTTTCCGCCGAAAGTATTTGTCTCGGAACGGATCTGCAGCAATCCGTCTGTCCCGGCTGTCTGCGATGCTGCGAAACTAGAGAAGTCATCCGGTGGATAGAAGCCGCCATACTGGCGAAGAACGCGGGGCTGAAGAGATTGTATTTGGTCGTTGGCGTGTGTGGGATAAAGGGCATTGCGACGCTGCCGGTGAAATTGGCGACCGACGGGGGTTGATTGTTGTCGGATACCGAGTGTGTCTGATCGATCTCGAGTGTCGCATGACCATCGAGGGGAAACCGCCATTGCAGATTCGCTAACTCCAGTAACTCGCATTGATTGATCTGGCTTGACTGAGCCTTCGCATTGGCGATCAACTCAGCCAGGCGAGTCTCGCTGACGGGCGAGCCCCATGAACCAATCTCGGCGGCATAACTCCCGTTGATCGATGAGAACTTGACGTTCTGGGTGAAAGTTTCCGGTAACCGCGGCCCGAGTTTTCAACAGTCTGCACGCTTGTTGCATCCACTGCGCCGGAGATGATCACGCGCCGTCCGGTGACGTACTCTGGTTTCTTGACGTTCCCGTTGCGAGCGACCAACCGATGTGTTTTGCTCCAGCCGCCGCCGAACTGGTGAGTAGCTATTAAAGTAGGTTGTTGGCAAAACGGCAGTCATGGACAATCCTCCAGATTGATCTCGTTGGCAAAATCATTGTCGGCTCGCGGTACCAACAGGGCGTTCATTTGCAGGCCGAGCATCCCTGCATTGACCTCCATCGCCACTCCGACGTTGACGTAGCTAAGCGGATAGACCGGCGGGAGCGCGATCCAAAGAGTGCCGACCTGAATCGCGAGAACGAAGTTGTCATCGTTCACCCCTAGCGGCCTTCCGTCAGCTGGCAGCAGGAACCGGCGTACCGGATCATGCCACAAGTTGTAGACGTCGGCTGTTTCGCCGGTGTCGAAGATTTGCTCGCCGATGATCTCCCATCGCTCACAATACTGCTTACCGAGTTGCGTACCAAATCTTTACGCCGTCGCTGGTTTGCTGGTACGAGACGGTACCGAGCCGGTAAGGAGCCATAGATCACGCGGACGGTGCGCAGATGGACGCGATCGACCCGATTCAGTTCGATCAATGCCTGGCGAACTTCCATTGCGGTCCCACCCTGTCGCAATGAACGAACAGCTCGGCGGTAGCGACGATCCGATGATCGGCATCCCGACGAAAAAAGTCTTGCGGTTCATCGACGCCCACCGTGGCGATCAAGGTTCCCAACCTCTCGCAAGTAAGAATAGACACCCCCAGTGACCCCCACGGTCACCGTCTTTTCTGATGAGCCGCGGCACCTCAAGACCGGCAAGGATTCATTCAGAAACCGTAGTCGTCGGACAGAGGCTGGAAAACTATTGCCCTCAGACGCTTTGACCGATTCGACCGGAAATCACGGTGTTTTGGGTTTTTGCACGATTCCGGCTGACAAATTTCTTTCGCGGAGCTGTAACAAAAGCGCATCGATTCCGGCTTGGAAACGCCAGTGAACGACTCTATTTCACGAACTTTACCGCAGGAATCAAATATTAAGCGCTGTTGATGCCGCTTCCGAATCCCTTGAAAACCGGGAATCGATGGCGGCTGATATCAGTTTGAACAACGGTATCCTGGAAGTAGCGGGAACGAATTACAACGATGTGATTGAACTCAGAATTGACAGGTCAGATCGGCTTGGAAGTGAAGATCTGATGCCTATACATCCAGAGCCGGTCGGTTGATGGCGATTTTGCACGCTTCGATCTTGAAGATGTCCACGCGATCGCAGTCGGGGCTTTTCAGGGAATGACGAGATTCGAATTCGGCATGAGGATCGATCGGACCAGACTGCTCTCAACCTTCGCAGTCATTTTGATCGGGGTGATTGTCCAAGGAGATAGTGGCTGACACCATCGAGAACATGACTTCAGCCGAAATGGACTGCCTATGGTGGTTTACATCGCGATACGATTCGAGGTGGATCCAGTGACGATCTCATCTCTGGAGGCGATGACGACGACTGGCTCGACGGTGGTGGCGGCAACGACATCATCCGAGGCGAGCGAGGCGAAGACGACATCTGGCGAACAGGGACGCGATCAAATCTTTGGTGGCGACGATAGTGATCGGCTCTACGGAGGTGACGGCAACGATGTAACGATGGGGAGACAGTTCGGATCGAATCTATGGACAAGATGATCATGACCGTTGGTATGGCCATAAGACAATCCGAGTGAATCAAATGCTGCGATCGATAGCGATTACATCTACGGTGGATATGGACAAGACGATCCGTGGCGGTGGCGGTATGGATTTCTTACATGGCCGCGTACGGTTGTTTCGGCTACACCAAGGACACGCATTCCAATTTCATCTACGGAGATGATGGCGACGACATGATGGACGGAAGTAGCCAAGTGACGACCTTACGGCCTCAATGGCAACGACGTGATTTAGGTCACGATGCAGCGGATCACCTGAGTGGAGGCAATCACGACGATACGCTCTTCTGGTTGCGGGCAACGACTGCTTTACGGAACGGCGGCCGGGACGCACCTGCTCGGCGGTGCTGACGATGATCGTTTGGATGGAGGGTAATCGACGGCATCAGCGATCGCTTTCGGCGAAAGTGGCAACGACACGTTCGTGAGTTACGGCATATTACAGTGGCGGGAGATGGTTTACCACGGAACAAGAGAATGAACGAGATTTCGCAAGAAATGACCTGCGAGCAGAAACTACGGGCGCCACGCTCAGCGCTTTCGTTCAGCACGTTCTGATCTGTGGTAGCACGCGATTTCAACTGACAGGGCGACCCAGCCTGACACGGTTGTCAGCTGGCATCGTCGAGGATCTTCTTCTCGCCAGTCCGATCGGCTCCATCCCGACGATCACCCTGTTTCCAGCTTGAGATGTGATCTGCCGAGCACCAAGTACTCACTGTGTTGGCATCACTTTCAGTCATCCGAAGAGAAACCATCGAACAGGCCGAAGCATTACGTCGGAGATGAGTGGTTCGTATCTCCAATGATCCTGTCTGGTGCTGAGATCCTGAGTCAGCTTCGGTTTAGACACCGAAGCTTCGAACGGCACTCGGCGTCGTGACTTCGGTGGTCCAACCGAACGCACGAAGACCAACCGCGAATTGCGGTCGGTCGAAGTGACCGACGTAGGTTGTCGGGGAGAGTGTTCGTCTCGCAGGTCGGTCGTCCTTATGCACGAACACAGGCCATTCAGGCAGGTTCGACAGAGAGGATCCTAGGCAATGGCGCGTGGCAGCGAAACTACGGCGGTTGGATAGTCCACCCGCAGTTGGCAGCCGTGAGCGTTCGAGGAACTGCATCTTGCGTAGGGCTGGCCGCCGACAAAGACCGACCCTAACGCTCGCAGTTCCATCTCCATCTCTCTGCGACCGCTGTTGGAGTTGTAATGCCGAATCGGGACGCCTTCGTCTGCAGGTGAGCCTATGCAGACGGACTGACGTAGGATACACGCTGGTTTAAATCGTTTCGAGCCGCCCAGCGGGCGGCGTTGTCGGGAAAAAGTGGTGTTTCCTCCTCAATGTGGGCCTAGGTGCAGTAGGACAGGCGAATCAATAGCGCAGCGACGAAGTAGAAAGGGGTTAATGCCTGTCTTCCTGACAGTAATTCCAAATCCAGGAGGGTTTTCCAGGCGTCGCGACAGCGATGATCAGCTCTTGGCCATGT
>CAVYKQ010000001.1:0-1132597 GCA_963769105.1 Pirellulaceae bacterium | reverse complement strand
ATGCTGGAAGCCCAGGAACTTGCGATCAATGCCTGGGTCCGAGTCCAAGCCGATATGTCCGCCGGATCGTATGCAGTGTTCGAGGCCACCGGCAACTTGCCGGAGCCTCAATGGCCGGATCTTTCGCTGCATGAAATCTTGAAACTTGCGTTCAAGACGCGATTCATCGATTCGATGAATCACCCGTTCTTGCAAGAGCTTGTTTGGGGAAGCTGTGATCGTGGATTGGCTAAACCGATTTGAATCGGTTTGGTTGATCGACTTTGAATTCTCGCAACCGCCAGGTGAACGGCCCGTGTGTCGTTTGCCTGGTGGCCCGCGAGTTTCATTCCAAGCGAATCATCCGAATCGGATTCGATGAAATACAGACGATGAGTCGACCGCCGTTTGACGTTGGCGAACGTTCGTTGTTCGTTGCCTACTTTCTCATCGGCAGAGTGGAATTGTTTTCGGGCGTTGGGCTGGCCGTTGCCGGTTCGGGTGTTGGATCTGTGGTGTGAGTTTCGGAACCTGCTGAACGGTTCAAAACCGCCAGCCGGCTGGGGTTTGCTTGGTTGTTTGGCGTTTCACGGATTGGATTCGATGGACGCCAGCGAGAAAACCGATATGCGCGAACTTGCGATGCGAGGCGGCCCGTACACGTCCGAGGAAATGGCCGCGTTGATCGACTACTGCCAAACGGATGTTGATGCGTTGGACAAGTCTGTTGCCGAGCAATGTTGCCGAAGATCGACTTTCCGAGAGCGATTCACCGAGGCCGGTATATGGTGGCCGTGTCGGCAATGGAACATGCTGGTGTTCCGATTGACGTCGAAACATTGGCGATGTTTCGTCGCCAATGGGAGCCGATCAAGACCAATTTAATCGATAGCGGTGGACGAATCGTTCGGTGTGTACGATGGCAAACGTTCAAACAAGATTGTTCGCAAATTACTTGATCCGACATCAGTATTCCGTGGCCGAACACCGATTCCGGCCGGCTGGCGTTGGACGATGACACGTTCCGCCAGCAAGCGAAAAGCTATCCGCAAATTTCACCGCTTGCGTGAATTGCGTCACGCACTTGTCGGAAATGAAGTTGGAAAAGTTGTTCGTCGGATCGGATGGCACGGAACCGGACGATGTTGAGTCCGTTCGCAAGCCGATCCGGCCGGAACCAACCGTCCAACAACAAATTTATTTTTGGTCCCGTCCGTTGGTTGCGTTCGTTGATCAAGCCGACCGAGGGACGTTCGATTGCCTACGTCGATTGGTCGCAACAAGAACTTGGCATTGCGGCCGCGTTGTCCGGTGATCAGGCAATGGCCCAAGCGTATGCGTCGGGTGATCCCTACTTGGAATTCGCCAGAATGGCTGGAGCGGTCCCGACGTCGGCCACCAAGAAAACCCACCCGGCCGAACGTTCGGCGTTCAAGGTTTGCATGTTGGCGACCCAATACGGAATGAGCGAATATGGGTTGGCGGCCAAGTTGAACAAGCCGGTGGTTTTCGCCCGTAACCTACTTCGCCAGCATCGCGAGACGTTTCCTGTGTTCTGGCGTTGGTCGCAATCCAATGTTGATACGGCGATGTTGATCGGCCAATTGCAAACCGTGTTCGGTTGGACGATTCAGACCGTGGGCGGAGATAACCCGCGTTCTTTGGCGAATTTCCCGATGCAAGCCAACGGGGCGGAAATGCTGCGTCTGGCGTGTTCTATGGCGACCGAGGCCGGCATCACGGTTTGCTGTCCCGTTCACGATGCGATTCTGATCGAAGCCGATTCGAACGCGATCGAGGCGACGGTCGCAGAGACACAAGCCATCATGCGAGAAGCCGGCCAGCGTTGTACTGGACGGTTTCCAGCTCGAATCGGACGCCAAGATCGTGTCTTGGCCGGAGCGTTATCACGACGAAGACCGGGGCCGCAAAATGTGGGACACGGTGTTCCGGCTAGCGAGCGATGCAGACAAGCGAAGCGGAACAGATGTCCGAAATGAGGAACGGGTTGTCCCAACTTTGGAACGGAATGTACGACCCGTACCTTCTTATTAGTAGTCTTATTAGCAGTCTTACTTAATTATCAGTGAAGGCAGTCATGGAGTTAGATTCTTTCGCAGCAGATAAATCCGATGTTGCCGGCTTCTTTGTTGGTTCGGATGCACGACAAATTGGTAGTCTGAGTCAGTCCATCGGGAAGCCGAACATCGACCTACCGAGACACCTAGAAGGCGAACATTTTGTCCGCGGCCCAATTCCCATGGAGTGGCTAAAGCTGGCCGCAAGCTGTGGCTACAGTGCGATTTCAGTCTCATTGCTGTTGTGGTACGCAGCCGGTTTGCAGCGTTCCAACCCCGTAAAGCTATCTCGCAAGATCTTGCAGCAACTGAAGGTCCACCCGAAGACGGCAAAGCGAGTCTTACGTTGCATGGAGGAGATCGGCTTGGTGCAAGTGGAGTTCAAACGGGGACGTTCGCCGATCGTGACAATCACAAAGTCCGCCGGCACAATCAGCCTGAAACAATGAATGGGAATTTTTCATGCGAAAATGATAGAATGCTCGCTGCCGAAATACGTACCCGTAAGCTGTCGCTTTGCGTCGTCAATTTGGCACGGGCATGTCTATCTCGGGTCACGACACGCATAAGTGGAAACGATACTAGCACCAGCGTCGAAGCGGGTTGCGTTGACTTGCTGACCAACGGCAAATTGGAACGGAACAAGGAATCAATACAACGTGGCGAACGTATTTAGGAAAACAGTTACCCGACCGTTGCCGGCGAATGCCGATCGTCAACCGAGACGGGAAGCCGGTTGCCGAGTGGCGCGGGCGAGACGGCAAAAAGCGATCAGCCCAAGTAACGGTCAGCAAGGCGGGCACGCAGCGAATCCGACAAAAGGCAAGTACTTATACCGCGAAGTATCGTGCAGCCGATGGATCGACCTGTTTGGCCGCGACAGGGTGCCGGGACAAACAGGCTGCTCAGGCCGTCTTAAACGAGCTGGTCGCCCGCGAAACACTGATCCTTCGGAAGATCATGACGGCCGAACAAGCTGATATAGCGGACTACCAAGAAACATCGATCGAGGGCCACATCGCCGACTTTCTGGAATACCATCGGCGCAAAAAAACTCACCCCGGCCGCGTGAAAACTTACGAGACCCGACTGAAGGAATCGGCCACTGGATGCGGGTTCCGGCGTCTGTGCGATTTGTCGTCAGACCGATTGGAGCGTTGGCTTTCCGAACAGGTCGAGGGCGATCGAAAGATGGGTGCAAGCGTCTACAACGGTTTCGTTGAAGGCTGGATAAATTTCGGCAATTGGTGCATCGGGAAGCGTGGCAAGGGCAAACGATCCCACTTCAATGGTGAAAAACGCCTTCAAAATAATCCGTTCCAAGGCATGTATCGGATGGATGAACAGGCCGACCGCCGCCGGAAGGCACGCGCGTTGACCGAACACGAACTAGTGCGACTCCTTACAGTTGCCCGTCAAAGGCCCCTAGACGACGCGTTAACGATTCGACGCGGCAAAAACAAAGGAAAGCTACTCGCCAAGGTTTCCGAGAAACGCCGCGCTGAACTGATTCGGACGGGTCACGAACGGGCTTTGATTTACAAAACGGCGGTGACGACCGGACTCCGAAAAAACGAACTTGGACTCTCGAGGTGCATGATCTATCCTTCGGCGACGTTCCCTTTATCAAGCTGCGGCACACGAACGAAAAGAGTCGTCAGGGATCCGTCCTGCCGATGCGATCCGACGTGGCTGCTGAACTTCGCAAGTGGACCGCCGGCAAAGCGCCAAGCGATCGGGTGTTCCATGTTTCCTCGCGGTTGCCAGATATCCTGGACCGCGACATGGAGGCGGCCGGAATCCCGAAGGTCGATGATCAGGGATATGTGGTTCACATCCATGCGCTGCGGCATTCTTTCGGTACGCACCTCTCGATAGCCGGCGTAGCACCGCGAACCGCCCAAGCGGCGATGCGGCATTCGAGCATCGACCTGACGATGAACACCTACACGGACGTCACGACTGCTTAGGAACGGCCGAGGCTGTCGAATCCTTGCCGTCGTTTGACGCATCAGACGCATAGACACGACCGAACCGTTGCACCAAATGTTGCACCAAACCCAGGGCAACAGGGTCATTTGGAGTCCATTACTGACAACTTGGGCAACTTTGACGACACAGTCGGACAAGCACGAAAAAACGCCGCAAACCCAAGGATTCACGGCGTTTGATGCAATCGGGCCGACAGGATTTGAACCTGCGATCTCTACACCCCCAGTGTAGCGCGTTACCAGACTACGCCACGGCCCGTTGTGCATTAGATGCTAACCCAAGCGTTCCAGGCTGGCCAGATGACATGAGTTGCCCTTGCCCCGGTCTCAGGTCCGTCTGCTATACCGTTTTCGTGCCTGTTTGATTCTGTTCATTCCTGGTCAATTCGATGGACCCATCCCACTTAGACATTAGTAACGATCCGAAGCCTGCCGACAGCTCTCAAGGTCAGCGCTCGCCCCGTCCATTTTTGGGGATTCGCTTCAAGTGCTGTCGTACCTATGGCCGGATCTACCGAAACGAAGACCGCACCATGTATGTCGGCCAATGCCCTAAATGCCGCGGCAAGGTGTCGGTACCGATCGGCAGAGGCGGAATCGGGGCCAGATTCTTCAATGCCAGCTGAATGGCCGTCTGCAATCTGTCTCAAGACGCAAACCACGGACGATCTGGGACAGGTAGCCCTTGCAATCGAGGTTCGGGCGACTGTCGTCCAACGAGATTTTGGGGGTATCGGTGGATCGTCGCGGTTTGTTAACTAGAACCTAGTCGGTTTCTCGCCAAGTTTCACGTCCTTTGTTTCCTACAAGCCAATCCATGCTGGGCGAATACAAAGTCAGCCGCTGCACCCGCAAGTGCCATGCTCTCGATCGCCCGCTGCGCGAAGGCGAATGGTATTACTCGGTTGTACTGGAAGATGGCGATGACTTTGAACGCCGTGACTACTCGGCCGAAGCCTGGAAGGAACCACCGGAGGGAGCGATCGGGTGGTGGAAAAATCGGATGCCGAAGGCCGACGAAAAGAAGATGGTGTTAGCGCCGCCAGAGGTTTTGATTGATCTGTTGCGTCAGATGGAACAGTTTCCAGAACGTGCCAAGAGCCGCTATCTGTTGGCGCTGATGCTGATGCGAAAAAAAATGCTCCGCCCGGCAAGTTTCGACGAACAAGCTAGCCAAGAAGACATTACCGAAACAGATACCGAATCGGAGCCACGGGCGGCCAACATGCTGCGGGTCGAAGTGATTGCTGACGGTAGCACGATCGACATACCGGTTTGTCAGATCAGTCACAGTGAATCGGATGTGTTACTCGATCAATTGAACGAGTTGCTGTACTGCGAAGCGGAACCAAACGACCACGGGCCAGAGGACGACTAGGAAAAGACGCACGGATGCGAATACTCAGTTGCATTGGAATCCTTTTTGTTTGCTTCGTATCGGGTGGTGCGACGTGTGCCCGACGTAGCGCGCCGATCGCGTTGCCGCCGCCGCCGATCGTTTGGAGTGCGGTTCCTTCGTTGGCCGAAATCACCAACGTTGTCAATCGAACGGCCAATATTCGACAATTGTCCAGCAACTCGGCTTCGGTTGATGTGCTCAGTATGCCCGTTGTTCCCAAGTTGAACGCAACGCTTAGCCTGGAACGCGAGCGACGATTTCGGATGCGGGCCAGCTTGCCAATTGTCTTGGGTGCGGGAATGGATCTGGGCAGCAACGACGAGATGTTTTGGTTTGAAGTTCCAGAGGGGATGTCAAAGACACTGTATTACGCCCGGCATGATCAGTACCGCCAACAGTTGAACCGAGCGATCCTGCCGGTCGATCCGACATGGGTGATGGATGCGTTGGGCCTGGTTCAGATTGATCCGGCTACTGTGGTCGCCGGACCAGTCCAGCGGGACGACGGAAAAATTGAAATTCGCAGCACGATGGCAACGCCCGGTGGCATGTATCAACGGGTTTGTTGGATTGAAGCCCAGGCGGGATACGTCACCGATCAGTTCTTGTATTCACCAACCGGAAATCTGATCGCTCAGAGCAACGCAACCAACCACGTCTATTACGAACAGGTTCAGTGCGCCTTGCCACACCAAGTTCAAATAAATCTGGCACCAGCGGTTGGTCCGCCCCTTTCGATGCGAATCGAGATTGGGTCGTATGCCGTCAACCAATTGCTCAGTGGTGATCCACAACTGTTCACGATGCCATCGTCGGCTTCGCAAGCAGTTGATTTAACCACTTTGTCGGGCGGCAGCGGCGTGGTGCCGGCGCCGGTGCCACAAGTGCAACTGCCAATCGACTACAGCGCCAGTGTGCCCGGCGCGTATCCGCTGCGTGGATCGTATTAGTTGGTCGTGGGATTGCTGTTTCCATCCGATCGACGCGCGGCGTGTGCTGGCCGCTGAAATCAATCCCCGTGTCCCAGAAACCTCGTCAGAAACCTGTCCCAGAAACCTCTGTCCCAGAAACCTCTGTCGGCCGCTAATGCGTCGAACCCCACTAAACGCGTGATGAAATTACGTTTCGAAGCGATTCTGGCAGCGCTTTGCATTCTTCTTCAAATACTCGCGCGGCTAGTTCATCCGGGGTGTCGCCCGCTTTGACCGCGCAGCTGCGCTGCAAAATGATCGGTCCGTTGTCGTACTGATTGTTGACATAGTGCACCGTACAGCCGGTAACGGTTTCGTTGTCAGCTAATACCGCGCGATGGACGTTGAGCCCGTACATTCCCACGCCACCAAATTTCGGCAGTAGCGACGGGTGAATGTTGATGACTCGACTGGTGAAGTCTTCCGGAATCAAGACATGCTTCAGGAAGCCCGCCATCACCACCAATTCAACGCCCGCGGCGCGGCAGGGATCGAACATTGCCTGGCAATACTGTTTGGGATCGCTGTGGTCCGACTTGCGTACGACGAGTGTTTCGATTCCGGCGTCGCTGGCGATGTTGACGCCTTTGGCTTTCGCGTTACTGCTGATCACCAAGCGGATATCAATCAATAGCCCATGCTGATCACGATGTTCGATCAGATTTGCCAGCGTCCGGCCGCCGCCGCTCAGGAAGACCGCGATCGGAAGTCGTGATTCACTCACGAGGCGACCTTTCGTACATAAACCGTGCCGGCTTCGGTTTCAACGCCGTTGCATCCTTCCAACGGTTGTAAATCTAATCGGTCGGCCAACGTTTCACCGCTGATCGTCTGCTGATGTTCTTCAATCGCCAGTTTGACTTCGTCGCTATCCGTTACGATTCCGATCTCAATTCGGTCGGTGTATTCACATTCGATCTCTTTGCGCTGATTTTGGATCGTGCGGATCAGGTCTTTCGCGGTTCCTTCCCGGCGCAATTCATCGGTAACTTCGGTATTCAGGACAACGACGCATCCGGAGCCTTGAGCTGCGGCCCAGCCCTCGCGCGCTTTCAATCGCACTTCAATATCATCGCTGTCCAAGTCCAAGGGTCCATCGGGAAGGTCGATCCTCACTTTGCCGTCAGCTTGCAGAGACTGCAGCAAGACGTTGCCGTCCGCATCGCCGAGCGCCTTCTTAACGGCCGGAATCTGTTTACCGACTTTCGGTCCGAGACGTTTGAAGTTTGGCACGACCATGTACTGAACATATTCGTCACCATCCGTCGTGTACTCAACGGATTTGACGTTCAGTTCTTCGCGGACCAAGGCATCGTGGTTTTCCAGCCAGGCGATCTTCGAGTCTTCGGTCAGAACGACTTCGACACGTGAAAGTGGCAGACGGACTTTCAATTTTGCTTCAGCCCGAGCAGCTCGCCCCAGCGAGGCGATTTCCCGAAGCAACTTCATTGAATCAGAAAGTTCCGTATCGATCCGGGCTGTGCTGGCGGATGGGTAATCGCACAGGTGAACGCTTTTCACCACATTCCCAGCAAATGGCTCGGTCAAGCGTTGCCAGAACGTTTCGGCCAAGAACGGGACGAACGGTGCGATCAGCTTGGTAACTTCCAGCAGCGTTTCGTACAGCGTCCAGTAGGCATCGTGTTTGTCTTGTGAATCGGTCTCGCCGGCCCAGTATCGATCGCGACTTCGCCTGACATACCAATTGCTCAGTCCATCGACCAAAGCGTTGATCGCTTGGCAGGCATTGTAGTTGTCGAGCGCGTCCATCCGATCGGTGACGGTTTCGATCGTGCGATTCAGTTCCGACAGAATCCAACGATCGATTTCACTTCGCTCGGAGGCGTCTCGATAAGTCGGCGCCGAGGCGAGCGAGGCAGGGCTCAAGTTTTCATCAGCACCGGTCGCGATCGTTGGATCGAAGCCGTCGATCTCGGCATAGATCGTAAAAAAGCTGGCGACATTCCAAAGTCTTAGCAAAAATTCCGGAATCGATTCTTTGATCGATTGTTCGCGGTAGCGAATCGCAGTCCAAGGAGGTTGGCCAGCAAAGAAGAACCAACGCAACGCATCGGCACCGTACTTGTCAAAAATCTCATTCGGCTCGCGGTAGTTCCGCAAGCTTTTGCTCATCTTGTTGCCGTCTTCACCCAGCATCAGGCCCAGAACAATGCAGTTGCGGAATGGGTGCGGGTATTCAGCGCCGTCGTCTGATGTCGATTGACCTTCGTCGGTAATCGATGCACCTTCGCCAAACAGCATCGTGCTGATCGCCAGTTGGCTGTAAAACCAGCCGCGGGTTTGATCGAGTGCTTCGCTGATGAAGTCAGCTGGGAATTGATCTTTGAATCGATCATCATTTTGGTGCGGCCAGCCCCACTGGGCGAACGGCATTGCACCGCTGTCGTACCAACAGTCGATCACTTCGGTGACCCGTTGCATTCGCGCACCATCGGCGAATGGCGAATCGTAAGTGACCGCATCGATATACGGTTTGTGAACGCGCAAGTCATCAACCAGGTCCGGATTCTCAGCTTTCGCTTGTTCCCACACTTCGCGTCCCGGCAATTCCTGGTTTGGCCAGCAGTTCGTCGTAGCTTGCAATCCCTTCCATTTTGCCGGTCGACTGGCAAACCCAAATCGGTAGCGGCGTGCCCCAATAACGTTCGCGGGAAAGTGCCCAATCGACATTCGATTCCAAGAAATTGCCAAAGCGTCCATCTTTGATGTGTTCGGGTTGCCAACCGATGTTCGAATTGTTCTTGAGCATCAGGTCGCGAAACTTGGTCGTACGAATGAACCAGCTGCGACGGGGATACTGAATCAGCGGATCTTCGCTGGCCCGCCAACAAAACGGATATTCGTGCAGGTACTGTTCCAGGTGCAGCAACCGGCCGGCTTCTTTCAGTTGTCGCGATAACGGTTTGTCGGCATCCTTGACCCAGGTACCTTTCATGTCGGGAAATTCTTCGGTGAACTTTCCGTCCGGGCCAACGGCGCACAATAAGTCGGGGCGATCGCCTTCGATAAACCGTTTCTGTTCGTTGACCAGAACGTCGTGGTCAACTTCGCCGAAGGCAGGCGCTTGGTGAACGATTCCGCTACCTGATTCGGTGGTGACGAAATCGGCCGCGACGACCCGCCAATATTTATGGTCCTCGCCTCCACCCGCAAGTCTTCCAGTCGGATCACCGGTTGATTCTCGGTAGTTGGCAAAAGGGGGTTCGTATCGCTGTCCAATCAAGTCAGCGGCGTGGACATCTTTGACGAATTCCAATTCCCGTTTCAGTTTGCCGGCGATCGTTTCGACCAGTGCTTTCGCCAAGACCAATTCGTTGCCCGTTTCTTGGTCTTTGACGACGCAGTATTCAATTCCGGTTGGATGGACGGCAGCGTACATGTTGCTGGGTAGAGTCCAGGGCGTCGTCGTCCAGACGACCAATGAGCGGCCAGGCTTGGTCGACCAAAGGAAACAGCACATAGACACTGGGGTCAGCAACTTCACGATAGCCTTGGCCGACTTCGCCAGCCGATAAAGCGGTGCCGCCTTGAGCCCACCACCAAACGATCTTGTGGCCTTGGTACAACAGTCCGCGGTCGAACAGGGTCTTCAAGCTCCACCAAACGCTTTCGACGTAGCTTTGCTGGTAGGTAACGTAGGCTTCTTCAAGATCGACCCAGAAACCGAGTCGCCGTGTGAGCTGTTGCCACTCTTGCATGTATCGCCAGACCGATTGCTGGCACTTTTGGATGAACGGTTCCTCGCCGAACTGTTCAATTTCCTCTTTGCTGTGGATGCCCAACTCTTTGCCGACTTCGACTTCGACGGGCAAGCCATGAGTGTCCCAGCCTGCTTTGCGCTCGCAGCGATAACCGCGCATGGTTTTGTAGCGAGGGAAAACGTCTTTGATGCTGCGGGTCAGACAGTGACCTGGGTGCGGCATCCCGTTGGCGGTTGGCGGTCCTTCGTAGAAGACAAATGAAGGGCCGTCGGCGCGTCGGCGGAGTGATTCCTGATAGATGTCATGGTCGTCCCAAAACTGCAGGATCTCTTGTTCCAACTTTGGAAAGCTGGGGCTGCCGCCAAGGGCGCGAAGTGGGCTGGTGGAAGCGGTCATGGGCAAGCTGTCAGTAGGGAAATCGGCCATGATTTTCAATCGGAAAGGTAATTGTAGAGTGCATTGAGCGAAGCGGTAGCGCCCCCCTTTAAGACACCTCTCGCTTTGGGAGAGGTCGGATGTGGTAGCGGCCGGGAGCGGGTTTTGTGCTGGGCGCGATCCGAGCTTACCGTTCGATTGTCGACGAAAGGAGAGTGAAGAATCGCTCCTAGAGACACGTTGCAAGCGGGTCAGGTTATCGAGGTCCTACATCGTCACTGCGAAACAAACCTCGCATTTGTTTCTTGCTAACTGTCGTACTCGGATTTGCTTTGGTTTCCACGATTCGATTGTCTTGGTCCAACGGTCGATCAAGTTGGCTGATTCGTAGTCACCAATCTTCAACGTGATCAGCAGACCTTCGAATCCGCTGAACTTGTGATTGACAATGTTCTTGACGGTCACCAGCGTCTTGTCCGGTTTGACATTGGAGTCAACCAGCAGCCATTTCGCCCCACGGAACTCATTGCGTTTAAGATCGCCGGCTCGGGCACGGATATGCCGGAACTCGGGGTGCCCCGATATGCGTGGATCCATTTCGGCTGGATCGATACCGATCACTCGCATACCGAGTTCCAACAGTCGTCCGCAGGCCCCCCCGGGAGCGCTGCCGATTTCGACCGCCAAATCCTTTGGCTGCATGTCGAATCCGCTCCATGTGATCGCTTCGGCTGCTTTGTAGTAGGCGCGCGAGACCGGTTCGTATTTGGGTGAGATTGGCTGAACACCGCCGGGCCAGCGAGTGGGCCAAGTCTGGGCGGTGTGCGTTCCAAAGAACCATTGTGATGGATCAACCAACACAATGTCCAAGACACTTTCGCCGCTTTGAGCAATTCGATTGGGAGCGTCACATCGCAACCAACTTGCATTGATCCTTTCAAAAACCTCGGCGGCAATTGCCTTGGCTACTTCATCCAAACCAGGCTCGAATCCGAATCGGCCGATCGGGCGCGATCTTTGGGCCAGACATGAAATTGGTCAAATGGCTTCGCGGACGAAGATTCCAACTGTTGTTCCAATTGTGCGATCAAGAACGAAGATTCATCGCCGCTGGCTTTGCCCAACGAGTGCGCCGCGGTACGAATGAAAACTCCCTGTGGCAGATCCGCGTTTGACGAATCGTGCTTTGCCGTGACAAAGCCAGGGCGTGAAAAGGCCAGCCGCCAACCTTGGGTCCCCATTTCTTCTTTGACGACCGTCTCGGCACCGCAAGCACAGGTCAACATTGCGAAGCTTGGATCACTCATTCGATCCATCCTGACCTTGCCGGTCGGCGAATTGTTGAACTCTCTCGGCAACGCCCGGAATCAGCTTGGCCGCGTTGCCGTGATAGAGTTTTTCTAGCACGTCGTTGGGTAGGTTGACGCCGTAGATTTGCCACATGCCTTGCGGCGGCGGAACTTTTTCGCTGTAGTCAAATGATTCATCGCTGGTTTCGAAGAACCGCCAATAGATCCTTAACCGAGGCTCGGGCCAGGGTCCATCGGTGCCGAACAATAGTCGATCCGCATACTTGATTAAGAATTTACGAGCGGTAAACGGTTGTCTTCCCAATTCCGCGATCCGCGAGGCGGGTTCGATCCACAAATTCGGGAATTTATCCAGCCACTGTCCGACCGTGCTGAGGTCTTCAGAGTTATTGGCCACGTGGGCGCCGATAAACTGCGTCTTTGGGTGTTTGGCGATGACACGGTTGCGGGCTTCCAACAGTTCGTCGCGAGAGGGAAAGTCGGCACCATAAAAACTCCAGTCTGGATGCCGACTCAGTTCTTCCCAACGTTCATTCCTTTCATCGATTGGCTGAAAGAAGGCTGCCGGATCGGCAGTATGAATGATGATCGGAATGCCGAGATCACCACAAGCTTTCCAGATCGGATCCCACCGCGGATCGTCGATCTTGATCAGTGTGCCATCCGGGTTTCGGTAGCGTAGTCCAAACATCTTAAACAGCTTCAATCCGCTGACGCCATTTTCGACACCCTCGGCCAGTTGTTTCGCCGTTCGCTGGGCAAAGCCATCGCGATGGCAGGCCCAAGTCGCGGGTCTGTCTACCTGACCATCCCCAATCCAGTTGACGTTGGCAAAGATGACGAATCGATCTTTGTACTTTTCCCAGAGGAATTTTCGGTGCGTTTGTAGTTGTCCACCCAGTTTTCCATCCAGTGATACACAGACCGCGATCTGGTTCCGATCCATCAGAGCGACGAAATCATCGAGTGCCTGTTCACTACTGCGAAGCTTGTAGTGGAAATGTGTATGTACATCAACAACCGGAAATTTCGCCTGTAGCCGAAGGTTTTCGCCAACTCTAAGTTGACTTTGTGGACGGAAATTCCGCAGTAACAATTCGCGGCCCTCACGCCCGTCCAGTTCGGCTATTGCTTTCTGGTCGGTTGTCGAACCCGTCGAACCCGTGTCGAACCCGTTGGCGACGGTTGTGCCTGCAAGCCATGGGAACCGCACACGACCAAGGCCGCCAATGCGGTATGTCGCCAGTAGGCTACAATGAAGCGGGATGACAATCGATGTTTGTGACGATGTTTCATCTTTTCTCCAACGGATTTGGTTACGCGTGCCTTGACAGACAACCAACCAAATAACAGCCAACCTGGTGGCGAACAAACTGAGTACCAAACCGCTGGCGGCCGGTCGGCAGGCAAAAGGCTATCGATGGAGGCGACTTCGCCACCTAGCGAAGTGCCCGGCTATCGGTTGACTCGGTTTCTTGGTTCGGGTGCGTACGGTCAAGTTTGGGTCGGACGCAATCTGAACACCGGTCGCGATGTTGCCGTCAAGTTTTACCTGCATCGTGGCGGCGTCAATTGGTCGTTACTTAGTCGCGAAGTCAAGAACTTAGTCCAATTGTCCGCCGATCGGTACGTGGTCCAGGTTTTGGAGGTCGGCTGGGACGCGGATCCGCCCTATTACGTGATGGAACTGATCACCGGCGGTTCCTTGGAAGATCGACTGCAAGTCAGTGGTGTTTTGGCGACGGATGAGGCAGTTGAACTGTTTCAAAAGATCTGCATTGGACTGAACCATTGTCATGCCAAGGGAGTGCTGCACTGCGATGTGAAGCCCGCCAATATTTTGCTGGGTGACGAAAATGAACCGCGTTTGGCCGATTTTGGTCAGAGTCGCTTGTCTCACGAACAAACGCCTGCGTTAGGGACGCTGTTCTATATGGCGCCGGAACAGGCTGATTTGAATTCGACACCGGACGCTAGTTGGGACGTCTATGCGGTCGGAGCAATCATGTACCGATTATTAACAGGTCAGCCGCCCTATCGCGATGAAACCGTTGTCGAGCAGATTGATACAGCCGGATCATTGCAAAAGCGGCTGTCGCACTATCGCCAAGCGATCATCGAAGCCCCGCCACCCGACGGACACTTGCGCCGCGCCGGTGTCGACCGTGCCATTGGCAAGATCGTCTCGAAGTGTTTAGCGGTCAATCCCGACGACAGGTACTCGAACATTCAACAAATTCTGGATGACTTGGAACGTCGCGAACAATCGCGATCGCGTTTACCACTGATGTTGTTGGGGATCGTTGGGCCATTACTGGTCTTGTTGGCGACATCGTTTTTCGGATCACGTAGCATCCAGTCGGCAAGTACCAGCACGATGAGCGCTTTGCGGAACGAGGCGTTTGGCAGCAATCGACTGGCGGCCACCTTTGCAGCGCGAACGTTGGAAAGCGAGATCGAGCGATACTTCGAGTTGACCCAGGACGAAACGTCGAATTCAGGGTTTCTTCAGCAGTTAAGTGAAACGTTGCAGACCCCGGAAGTTGAAACGTTGTTGAAAGAAATCGCTGGGCTTGGAACTGCCGGTAAAACGCACCGGGAGGTCGAACTGCGAGATCGATTCCTGGATTTGGGCGTCCGCCAACAACTGGACAAGCTGTTGGCCGCGAGGTTAAAGCGATACACCGATCAAGATCCCTTCATTCGTCGGCCTCGATTGGCAACCATGTTTGTGACCGACCGGCTCGGGACAATCATCAGCATCGCCTACGACGAACCGGTGCCGCAAGCCAAGACAAGTGTCGGCAGAAACTATTGTTATCGAACCTACTATCACGGCGGAAGCGCCGATCTACCCAAAGACTCGACCGAGATCGGGACGATTCAGCCTTTGAAGTACACGCATCTATCTGCGGCTTTTCAAAGTACGGCAACAGGACTGTGGAAAGTGGCGGTCAGCACACCGATTCGGTTCGACGATCAACAGTTTGAGCCGGATGCGATGTTTGTCGTGACCATCAACTTGGGTGACTTCGAGCTGCTGCAAAGCGAACAGGGGGCCAACCAAGTAGCTGTGTTGGTCGAGGCGCGAAAAGGATCGGAGCAAGGAACGATACTGCAGCACCCGCTGATGGACGCCAGACGTATTGCGGGTCGGAAAATGGTTGGCGAGAAGTACCAGATGTCGCCGTCGGACTTCAAGCAGTTGCTAGAACGTCGGGCCGATATCGATTACGTCGATCCGTTGGCACGAACGGAAGATGGGAAGGCATACGCCGGCAAGTGGATCGCGGCGATGCAACCGGTGCGAGTTCCCCGAGACGAAGAACAACTTCAGGAGTCGGAAACGCAGGCAGACTTATTGGTGTTGGTTCAGTATCGACTCGAAAAGGTGCTCGAACCGGTCAAGCAGATGACCAACGCTTTGCTGATCGAAGGAGCGGCCGCGCTCGGTTCGATCTTGATCGTGACCTTCACAGTATGGTGGTTGGTGCGAAGAACCAAACATGCGGGAACGGAAAAAAAACATACCACGGGACTGAGCCAAGAGTTGATCGAAACAATGGAAGGTTGATCATGCGTTCGGTTTTGCCGCGGACTGACACCAGCGGCCAGCGAACGACGTCGATCCCCACCGACGCGCCGCACTCGAATTTCGGGACCTGATTGCCAGGTGTTGGACGCACTACAGCGTTGGCCCCACCGTCCAAGGGACGAACTCGTGGTCACCGATTCCCATTTTTTCGCTTAAGGTTTTTTGCCCGCTGGCAACTTTCAGCGCAAACTCGAAAAACCGGTCACCGACGGACTGTAAATCTTCCCCTTCCAACACCGTTCCTGCGTTTAGGTCCATGTCGTCTGGCATCGACTCGAACAAGGCTGTGTTGGTCGCGATTTTGATCACCGGTGTTGGTTTACACCCGAAGCAACTTCCCCGTCCGGTCGTGAACAGGATAAGATTCGCGCCGCCGGCGACTTTGCCGGTCACACTGGCCGGATCAAAACCGGGTGAATCCATCACGACCAACCCGCGTGATGTGACACGTTCAGCGTACTCATAGACGGCTTCGAGCGCTGTTGATCCGCTTTTCGAAACCGCGCCCAACGATTTTTCGGTGATTGTGGTCAGGCCACCCGCCTTGTTTCCAACCGAAGGATTGTTGTCGATTTGGCCACCGTACATCGCCACATATTTTTTCCACCAATCGATTCGGTCCAGTAGTTTTTGCGCGACGTCGGATGATCGGCTGCGCGCGACGAGCAGATGTTCTGCTCCGTACAGTTCGGTCGTCTCGGAGATTACGGATGTACCGCCACAGGCGACGATGCGATCCGAAACGACGCCGACCGCAGGGTTCGCCGTCAGCCCTGAGTATCCGTCGCTGCCTCCGCATTCGACAGCCAGCATCAAATGTGACGCGTCTGCCGTCGCCCGAGTCGCATCGTTTGCACGATCGAGTACTTGTTCCAATAGCGATTCGGCTTTGTTGATCGTTTTGCCCGTGCCCCCTTCCGTTTGCATCGTCAACATGGGGATCCCGTTGTCCCGCGTTAGTTGTTCGCCACCCGGCGCGAATAGGGAGACGACGCCATGGTGTTCGCTCAAGTAACCTGCTGTTGTTTGTTCACAACCAAGGCCAATGACCAGGCAGCCGCCGACGTTCGCTTGTTTGGCGTAGCCTGAGAGGACTCGGCCAAGCATTTGATGCTTGATTCCGTTGTATTCGAGTGCACATCCGGTGGTATGCGTGGCGGCAAAGACTCCGTTGACATTCGGCCAACGTTTCATGCGTTGATCGTCGAATCGCTTGACTACCTCGTGACAAACCGTAGCGCTGCAATTTACGGTGGCGATGATCGCGACGTAATTTCTCGTACCGACTTGACCGTCGGGGCGATGAAAGCCTTCAAAGTTTCGCGTTAGTTTCGTAGGAGTCTCGGGGGGAGCAAGAGCGACTGAGATCATCGGAGACGACATGGTGATCGCTTAAGTTGTGGGTATGAACGTGATCGCCTGGCTGGATTGCAGTGGAAGCCAAGCCGATCGGCTGCCCATATTTGTTGACCGATGCTCCGGAAACGACGCTTTGGATGGCGATTTTGTGACCGGGCGGAATGTCGCAACGGGGCGAAATTTCTTGGCCGTTGAAGCGAATCGGTTCGCCGCGTACTAGCGGCCGTATGGCAACGGCAACGTTGTCGTTGCTGTGTAGCCGCACCAGTCTGGGAGACGATTCGGAAGCTGGCCGATCAGCGCTGGTCATGTTTGGTCCTATGGTTCCTGATTTTCCACGCTGCAACTATATTTCTTCCATCGCCAATTCATTCCGAGCGACTCACATTACGAAAATCAATTCGATGAAGATTCACGAATATCAAGGTAAGGAGCTGTTCCGCCAAGCAGGTGTACCTGTTCTGGACGGGATCGTTGCTAAAACGTCCGACGAAGCCGTGGCTGCTTACGACCAACTGGGCGGGAAAATCGCCGTCGTCAAGGCACAGATCCATGCCGGGGGCCGCGGTAAGGGAACGATCAAGGATAACCCCGATCAGCGAGGTGTGGTGGTTTGCAAGAGCCAAGATGAAGTTCGCGCTGCTGCCGATGGCCTATTGGGGAACACGTTGGTCACCATCCAAACGGGTCCGACAGGCAAAACGGTCAATCAAGTCTTTGTCGAAGCGGGCTGTGATATCGCACGAGAACTCTATCTGGGAATCGTGCTGGACCGCGCAGCTGCCAAACCCGTGCTAATGGCCAGCACCGAAGGTGGAGTCGAAATCGAAACGGTCGCTGAAGAGACACCTGAGAAGATTTTTAAGGAACACTTCGACCCGGCAATCGGTTTGGAAAGTTTTCAAGTTCGCAAGCTGTGCAAAAAACTGGGGATCAGCGGCGCGGCGGCCAAAGCGGCAGCCAAGTTCATGACGGCGATCTGTCGATTTTACGTTGACTACGATTGCGAAATGGCCGAGATCAATCCCTTGGTCATCACCGCCGATGATCAAATGATTGCGTTGGATGCAAAAATCACGTTTGACAACAACGCGCTGTACCGACACAAGGAACTTCTTGAGTTGCGTGATCTTTCTGAGGAAGAACCCAGCGAGGTGCGGGCCAGCGAATCGGGGCTGAGCTTCATCAAACTGGATGGCAATATTGGATGCTTAGTCAACGGTGCTGGACTGGCGATGTCAACCATGGACATCATCAAGTATCACGGCGGCCAACCCGCTAATTTTCTGGACGTTGGCGGCGGTGCGAATGCCGAACAAGTGACCGAAGCTTTCCGCATTCTGTTGTCCGATCCAAACTGCAAAGGTGTGTTGGTAAATATTTTTGGCGGCATTGCCCGTTGCACCACGATCGCATCGGCCGTGATCGAAGCCAGTAAGACAGTCGGGTTTACGGTTCCGTTGGTCGTGCGATTGGAAGGCACCGAGGTCGAAGAAGGCCGCAAGATGTTGGCCGAAAGTGACGTCGACATCATCAATGCTACCGACATCACCGACGCCGCGAAAAAGATCGTCGCGGCTGCCGGCTGAATTTCCTACGAACATCAAAAACACTCCCCACACCATTACGATTCGTTCATGAGCATTCTGATTGACGGCAACACCAAGGTGATTTGCCAAGGTATCACCGGTAACGCTGGAACTTTCCACTCACTGGGCTGTCGAGAATACGGCACGCAATTGGTTGGCGGTGTGACGCCGGGCAAAGGTGGCCAGGACGTCGAAGGAATTCCCGTTTTTGACACCGTCGAAGAAGCGGTGGAAAGAACAGGGGCTGACGCTTCGATGATTTTTGTTCCACCACCCTTCACCGCTGACGCGATTCTAGAAGCAGTCGACGCGGGAATCAAAGTCATCTGCGCAATCACCGAAGGCGTTCCCGTGCTCGACATGGTACGGGTCTACGAGAAAGTGCGGGCCAGCGATTCCGTTCTGATCGGTCCCAATTGCCCAGGCGTGATCACACCTGGAAATGGAACGTCGCCTGGCTGCAAGATCGGCATCATGCCGGGCTACATTCACAATCCAGGCAAAGTCGGTGTGATGAGCCGCAGTGGAACGTTGACCTACGAAGCCGTTTGGCAAACGAGTAACCTGGGGCTTGGTCAAAGTACCTGTGTAGGTCTCGGTGGTGACCCGATCGTTGGAACGAGTTTTATCGACCTGTTGGCACGCTATCAGGAAGATGATCAAACCGAAGCGATCTTGATGATCGGTGAAATTGGCGGATCAGCTGAAGAGGAAGCAGCGGCCTTTGTAAAAGAGAATGTGACCAAGCCAGTGGCCGCATTCATTGCCGGTCGTACAGCCCCTCCAGGTAAACGAATGGGTCACGCGGGTGCCATCATCAGTGGCGGCAAGGGAACAGCGGATGAAAAAGTCGCGGCGCTCGAAGAGGCTGGGATTTCCGTTGCGCCGACGCCCGCTGATATGGGCGCGGCTGTTGTGAAGGCGATTGGCTAGGGTTCACTGAAACAACCGCGTTGAAACAGCAGCATTCAACAGCAGCATGAAACAGCAGCATTGAAACAGCATTGAGACCGGGGAGTTCATCGCCTTAGTCCAACGCACTTCGCAAGTATTGCTCCAATTCCGTGAACTGATACGGATAGCCAGCTTCAATCAGCTTTGTAGGCTTGACTCGGGTGCTCGATAGCAGCAATGCATCGGCCATTTCGCCCATCGCCAGCCGCAAGGCGAATGCCGGCGCTGGAAAGATCGCCGGTCGTCCCAGCACTCTGCCCATTGTCTTGGCGAAGTCTCGATTGCGAATCGGCTCCGGCGAAACGAAATTGACGGCGCCCGAGATCGATTCGTCGGAAATCGTTTGAACCAGCGCGCCGACGGCATCTTCCAACGCAATCCAACTCCACCACTGTCGGCCGTTGCCCAGTGCGCCGCCGAATAATTTTGCTGGCAGCAACATTTTGTTCAGCGCGCCAGCTTGGGGATCGAGGACGATTCCAAAGCGTGCGTTGACGACGCGAATGCCCGCGTCTCTCGCTGGTTGGCACGCAGCCTCCCATTGTTGGGCAACGTCAACCAAGAAGTCGGATCCTGGCGGACTCGATTCTTGTAGGACTTCATCCCCGCGGTCACCGTAGATTCCGACCGCCGAAGCGCAGATCAACAGGGGGGGCGGATCGGCGAGCGCAGCGATTGACTCGCACAACTGGCGAGTCGGTCCGACGCGGCTGTCGCGAATCTGGGACTTGATCGTATCGGTCCAGCGTTGTTCAGCAATCGGTTTTCCCGCCAGATGAACGACAGCGTCGCAACGGGAGAGTTTCTGCGCTTCGTCTTCGCTGGTCCAAGGGGCGATAGAGTTCGGATCGTTTGTTGGGCTGCGGACGAGGGAAATCGCTTCGTGCCCGACTGACGACAGTTCGGACTTCAACTCGCTGCCCACCAGCCCGCTACTACCAGAGATCGCTATACGCATTTTTGAAGTTCAATATTTGGAATCATGGCTGAGTGTCAATCGCTTACGGCGACCCATACCATAACCCAGCATCGCGATACGCTCATCATCGACAAAAAGAAAACCGGCCTAAACACTGGGTTTCGGCCGGTTCATGAAGTTTCCAATGGATCGAGTCGGTTGATTAGACCGCCTGCATGACATCCATTTCCTTTGCCAATCGCTTACGCGCGACGTGCAGACGGCGCTTGATCGTACCGACGGGTGCGTCGAACTCGTTGCTCATCTCGATCAACGACTTGCTGTGCAGGTAAAATGCCTGCAGCGTTTGCTGGTCGAGTGCACCCAGGCGATCGATGCCGCTACGAACTGCCTCAGCCCGTTCACGATCTTCCGCCACGGCGTCCGGCGTACCTTCGGCCAAACAAGTCGCCTCCAGCGTTTCCGGATCGCAAGGCAGCGCGTTGCGAGTACGAGTCATACGGTTGATCGCCATGCGATGAACGATCTGACGCAACCAGCCACCGAAGGCTTCCGGCACGCGCAGTTGTTCGATCTTCTGCATCGCCTGGATGAAGACGTCCTGGGCCAGTTCTTCGGCTTCGTCTGCGTTGCGGACTCGGCGCATTGCCAGCGCAACGATCCCTGCTCGGTACCGTTCAAATAGTTCGCCGAATGCTTCGCGGTCGCCCCCTTGGGCGGCGCGGAACCAATTCCGCAACCGTTCGTGTCTCTACAGCGAAGATTGTGTTTTCGGTGAAGTTCATCGTTCTTTCCTCTTCTTGAGGTTGCCGAACTGAGTCGATCGAACCTTTCTCCAGGTTTCAGATCGAACGAAAGGTTCGGGGGTTTTCTGTTGTTTGAACGCAAATGGCTGGATCAGCAATCTGCAAGCTGGACGAACGTTGGTGACCGCTAGACCTGATCGAAGAACCTTGAGCTGTGCCAATAGCACAACGGTTGGTCAGCTTCGCAGGGCCGAGCAGTCGCTAGGAGAGAATTTGCTTGAGTAGGTCTCTGAGAGACCGGGCCGATTTAGACCCTGGCAAATCTCGCCCGACAACTTGCCGGTACCAACACGGGCTGGTACTGCAAATTGCCGCGTTTACAGTTGGCCATGCCGTGATATCTTCCGCCGCTGCCATCATCGATTGATGGCCAGGACGGGGATTCGACATAGGCCAATCTGACCAGCGCAGGCATCCCTAATGACATCCGCAGATAGCAGAGGTGGAGGTCAACTGTGCGTACAAACAATCGGACGGCTTCCATCTCACGTACGGTGCGAATGACCAACGTGCGGGTGACAGCTGTGATAATTTGTTCGTAACGCATTTCATCTACCTCCAGGCACCACAAAGCAGGGTGCGACCGCGGAGCTCAAGGGAAAAAACAATCCTGGGAAAACCCATAGGAAACATGACCAAGACGAAGGGATTTCCATCTACTTGGACAACGCCCCATGCCTCAAAGGTATACCCGTGGGACGCAAAAGACCAGTCAAAAAGGCGCGTAACCTCAGCAGACTTGCCCTAACATGTATCGATCATCAGGACGTGGTCGCACCGGGAAGGTTCACCGAAAAATAGAAAAACTGGATTTCTTTTGCATTTTGTCGCCATGTCAAACCGTTTGCGATCGGGGCTCGTTCAACTGTCCCGAGGGGCCGGACAAGCCGCCGTTGATCTCATTTTCCCCGCCGTTTGCCGTCTGTGTGACGCCCCAGTGGTCCGCGAGGCCGATTTTTGCCAACGCTGTGAGACTTCGCTGACGGCCAGCGAACCGATGATGGCGGCGGCCTGCCAGCGATGTGGACGCCCTGGTCAATCGACCAACCTTGATGTGCCAGACGACATCCGCGAGTCCCAACCTTACGGGCAACCAGTTTCCGCCCATTCCCAGGACTCCTGTTGTCAGCGATGCAAGGATTCATCATTTCGATTTGATCGCGTCGTCCCTCTATGGGCCTATTTGGATCGGGTCCGGGACGCGATTGTGGCGGCAAAGTACGCTCACCATGCACCGTTGGCCGACGCCTTGGGCCGGCGGTTGGCCGTTCGATTGAATTCAGCCTGCGATCGGGATTGGCCCGCAGCAGTGACTTTCGTCCCCTCCCACTTCACTCGCCAGTTTTCTCGTGGTGGGAACAGCAACCTGATCATTGCTACAGCCGTTGCGACCGGAATCGGCCAGCCATGCTACCCAATGTTAAGAATCACCCGGCGCATTGAAAAACAGGCATGGTTGGAAGAAGCAGACCGGGCCAGTAATGTCCGCGGTGCGTTTGCGCGGAAAAAAAGCTATGCTTTCCCAAACACCCCAGGACTGCGCTGATCCGCGGATTGCCGATCGGCACATTCTGGTGGTCGACGACGTTTTGACGACCGGAGCCACAGCGAATGAAGTGGCGGGCGTGCTGAAGGACGCCGGGGCAAGTCGAGTTACCGTGGCGGTGGTTGCTCGAGCTGTTGGGTCTTGATGGATTTGACCTGAGAATTCTTCACACGCTAGACACTGCTCGCTCGTATACAGAATCACAACGACTTAACCTGAATGCAATCCCAACCAACTCGGTAACGATGAATACAGACGCTGGGCAACACATATCCGATCACCCGCGACCCGCTGGGTTTCGCCGAGCTGTGCTGCGCGGTTTGGGTGTGGTAATGCCACCGCTGTTGACGATCGTTGTCCTGCTGTGGGCATGGAATACGATCGAGTCCTATCTGCTGCAGCCGATCGAATCCAGAGTTCGCCACGCCGTCGTTTGGGCTATCGAAGAGAGTTACTCTGGAAAGCCGGAAGGTGCTGAGAAGTACGTAAAGAACGGTGTAGAAGAGCCTTGGCTGAAGAGCTTTGTGGTCGATGGCCGACGCTTCATTCCGGATCCCACAGGGCGAAGGTATTTGCCGGAAGATGTTAAGAAACTCGTCGATGAAGAATCCGACTACTGGGGTCCGTCTGCTCCGTCGCCAGCGACAGCGAACGCTTATTGGCATCGCTACGTTCAATACAGGTTCATGCCGCGATCGATCGTCGTTCCGGTATTCTTGATCCTGTTCACAACATTGCTGTACTTCCTCGGTCGATTGTTTACTTTCGGGCTCGGCCGCTGGTTCGTTCACGCTTTTGATCGGGGCGTCTTGCGGATTCCAGTCGTCAACAAAGTCTACGGTAGTGTCAAACAAGTTACCGACTTTGCCTTTAGTGAGCGCGAAATCGAATTCAATCGTGTCGTCGCGATTCAGTACCCCAGCAAAGGCATTTGGTCGCTGGGCTTTGTGACCGGCAGTAGCATGCGGGAGATTTCCGAGGCGACCGGCGAAGAAATGTTAAGCGTGTTGATGCCAACCAGTCCGATGCCAATGACCGGATTCACCGTGACGGTCAAAAAAAGTGACGCGATCGATCTAAATTTGACGATCGATGAAGCGATCCAGTTTATCGTTAGCTGTGGTGTTGTCGTACCGCCGCAGCAACGCAGTGAGCCAATGATTGCAGCATCCGCCGAAACGATTGTGGTGCCGCCCAATTTGACCGGCAAAGGCGAAACCTCCAGTGGTCCAGCCCAACAGCCGCAAGCTTAGCGCAGCATTTTTATAAATGGCATTGGCGTTTGCTTGCGAGGGCAAGGGTGCACGAGTGACAGCGTTCAGATACGAATCGTGCGAAGCACTCTGCGGGCTATTTGGCAATTCGCACCCTGACCCCTTTTTCCGACACGGCCTTCTGTAGCGAACCTCCCAAGGTTATCGCTGCAGACGCATGGTATTGACCATGAATCAGCCAAAATCGTGAAAGACTGGGCTGTCGTTCAGCTCGCTAAACATGCGACTGCCGAAGAAGGGCGAAGTGAGCGTGGCCAGATTGGGTTCGCCACGGACATAGCGAAGTTTTGCATGTCCGCTGGTCACCCCGACCGCCTGATATCGTTCGGTTTCCGGATCCTTGATGATCCAGGGACATCCACTTGCCCCGCCTCCGAAGTTGGTCGCAATCACTGGCGCAAAGTCATCACCTGGACCATTGGAATGACCAAACAGGTATTCACCAACCGATTGCCACATCTGTTTGCCAAAATCAAAGCCACTGCCGGCAGGGAATCCAACAATGGCAACTTTAACGTGTTCGAAAAAATCGCTTTCGACAATCGGCTGCATCGGGATTTCGGCACCAACAAGTTCACCGATCTTCTGGTCAACGTAACAAGTCGCGATGTCGCGATTGGTCGTCGGATTGTCAAAGTACCCTTTGGGAACCATGCATGAAGTCACTCGGCAAGTCGGCAGCTTCCGGTCGGCATAAAAGTCGTATCCGGGATGAAATTCCAACGCTTTCGACCAGGTGCGCCGGTTCGAGTCAAAAAGATTGTGGGCGGCAGTCGCGATCGTATTCGGTCCGGTTATCCATGCCGATCCCATTGCAAGTTCATGGCGGGGATCAGGCGACAACTGTATGAACAACTTGCCGATTGCCTTCAATCCATTGGCCAACGGTTGCTTCACCAGTTTGGTTTGAAAATACGGCGTCAAAGGTTGGTTCGAAAGCTGGTCAGGATCCGGAAACTTGTTGGAACTTTTGATGTTGACCAGCGGCAGATTTTTGCCTTGGTCAAAATCAAACGGATCGATGTCCGCAGATGATTTTCGATCGCCGTTGACAAGCGTTTCACCGTCCGACGGGAATTCAGGAAACTCCATCGGTTTAGGAGCTTTCTTGTTTCCACGCAGCAGTCGCACTCCCTTGGGGGTTAGAAACGGATGATCGTCATCCGCGCGATACTTGCCGGGGTGTCTGAGGCATCTGGCCAGTCTTCTCTCGTGTGGGGAGCCTGCCGAACGAAACAGCATTGTAATAAATTGTATCGGGCGGGAGGTTGCAGATCTGTTTCGCATCAAGATCTGTCTGGCGCGAAGGCGAAGCGAGCCGGATGGAGCGGCGGATGGAACACGGGTTCCCAAGTCTCCACCACTTCGACCGTCTCCGTTAGATTGACCAAGTCTGGGTAGAATTCAGATTCGAGGAAACATGTGAACGAACAGCGGCGCAACCGACTGCGACAGGTCATCCATCCGTTAACGTCGATCAACAATTTCACGGTGCAAGAAGCCAAGCAGTGCTGCTGCGAGGCGAGTCCCGCGTATGTCACCGTAAATTTAAAGCGGTTGGTCAACGATGGATTGCTAAAGACGACCGCCGTTGATGACACGGTCCGATACAGGTGGACTGCACCACCCAATGAAATTGATCCTGAAACGTGGATCGACCGCCAGATTCATGGGACGCAAGTCAAGGAGACACCGGAGGGAGAACGTCCCCGGGAAAGATTGTTGCGTGATGGCGCTCGACCGCTAAGTAACGCGGATCTGCTGGCGATTCTAATCAGAGTTGGGGTTCGGAATGAATCGGCGATTGTTGCGGCACAAAAACTGGCGACCCGTTTCGCGTCCAACCTTGCCGAGTTACCGAAGCTCAGCCCGGAAGACTTGAAGGACGTTAGTCGTGCGATCACTCGGACAAGCTACGCGCAAATCATGGCGGGTATCGAACTTGGACGTCGGGTTGCCAGAATCGAATCGAATCAGATTGATTCGGCGACCAAGATCACATCCACCCGCGCAGCGATCGAGTATTGCCAGCACGAATTCGCCTCGCTGGCCGTGGATGCTGTTCAAGAAGAATTCCATATCGTCACCTTGGATACCAAGCACAAGCCGATCCACCGTCACTGCATCACACGCGGAACACTGGATGCGAGTCTGGTACATCCAAGGGAGGTTTTCCGACCCGCAATTCGGGACTCAGCGTCGGCGATTTTGCTGGTTCACAACCACCCCAGCGGCGATCCAACACCCAGTCGCGAAGACCATTCGGTCACGGAGCAACTGACCGAAGCGGGTCGATTGTTGGGTATCTCGGTGTTGGATCACATCGTTGTGGCTCGGCACAGCTGCCTGAGCATTCGAGAATCAGATCGCTGTTGATTGCAAAGTCAACAAACGGTTCAATGGCGGCTTGAAACGGAATCCGGGCGAATCCAACTACGGTTGTGGTCGCTCGATTTCGTCGATTCGATATCCAAACCCGGGTCCGCCGATTGATGACAGATCCAGCCTACCCTGTCGGCGCCGATAGATTCCGGGATGAACCCTTTCTTCGGCCGCTGACGCATCTGGATAAAACTGCATGCCATTCGACTCGACTCCCATGATTGTTTCGGCGTGAGCCGCTAAGCGAACGTGGGGGATCTGGGCCAACATCGGATTGGTCAGGTCTTGGACCATCAAGGGCATCCCGTGAGCCTTGGCCCAACAAAGACTGAGCAGCGCACCTGTTTGTGTTTTACAGGTTTTCAACGCGACACCGCTCCAGCCTAGTTTGCGGCCAAGCGCGACGAACTTCCAATCGTGAGCGCTTTCGTCCAAGAACAAAGGCTTGCGATCGGCAACACTGGTTACGTCAATTTGGTTCCGTTCCAAATCATATGGAAACGGCTGCTCGACATACAAAATCATTTCAAAGATATCTGGACGTTCTGCCTTCAAACGATCCAGGATTGCATTGACGTAATTTGGATCGGTGACGGTGCAATTGAAGTCGGCGGACAGAAATCGGACGCCGGTTTCGATGGACATGTCGCCGACCTTGGCCAAGCGATTGTAATCCCAATGGTCATCATTGCCGCGCAGCTTGATTTTCAAGCAATCTAGTTCGTCCCGATTGATCCATTGTCGTAGGGTCACGGGATATTCGTCGTCGGGCTCGTCACCTGTCCGGTCAGAATCCTCCAGGGGATCGAGTCCGCCGACGAGGTGCCACACCGGAAGGCTGGTCGGAACTTCTGACGCCAGGTAATCACAGGGAAATCTATCGGCGAAGGAGACTCCATCTACGTCGCTAGTCAGATAGTAGGCAAGGTCATGCGACATGAATTCGCCCGTATACGTTTTGTAGATATCGACGTTGTGCAAAACGCCGTATGCATCATGCGTCGCAATGTCGAAAGCGCTGACCGCGATCAGCGCAGCGAGATGCGGCATTGGGCATTCGGCTCGCGATGCGTTGAATTCTGCCAGCAGGCCGGGCAACCTGTCGCTCAAATATGCATGTCCGATTTCGATCGGGTGGCCAGTCGTTTGATTCTGTTGCCATGTCGATTCAAGCAGCCGACAGAATTCCACCATCGCCTGATAGCGTTGGCTATACGAGAGGTTCAAGCTTGGCCAGGCCCACGTTACCGACAACGGGGTTTCCCCCCAGCCTGTTGCTGATCGACCTTGTCCGTCCAACACCTTAACCGCAACGCGAATGCAAGTGACGGATTGAACCGACTCGGGGCCAAACTTCAACGGCACGCGCATTTGGACCGGAATGAAAGAACTGTCGACCGATTCAATGCGAACGTCGGTTGGCTTGCTGATCATTGGCTGTTGGTCGATCTGACTGCCGCCACCAAGTCTCGCAGGTTGCGAGGATTTTGCCCCAGGTCTCCCTTTCCAACTCTCGATTGGCTTTCCGCGTCGATGCGGGTTCCGTTTTCGGTCGCGCTAATGCGTACGTGGATATCATCGACCCAACGAAAGACTTTGGTTGTTCGCGTCAGATGAATCGCTGACTCTCGATCCCCAACATCTTTCGATTCAACCGACCATAGGGGTGCTTGCTCGGCCCAGGTGACAATTCGATCGACAACTTCACTGGGTGAATCTTCAACCACCGGAGGATGCATTCGCGGGTCGTCGGATGCCGCGTCCAGAGAAGCGTGATTGACCGATAGATCCCGTTTCCAGTTTTCGATTTGTGAAAACAGACCTAGCATCAATGTGGCGATCACGATCAATCCCAAACCAGCAATCCACTTCAGAATCCGTTTCACTTTCACTCGTAACACCCACCCATCTTAAAGAACCAAGGACCTGCCGCTATACCTGGACTGAAACCCTTTCCATGTTGTACCACGCTGCATGCACCGACTGTGATGCCAACCGGCAACATCGTATGGCGTTGACGTGGCCAACAGTCTCATATGCTCCGCGGGGCATTGTCATGGGTTGGTTTGTCCCAAGCGAGGGGACTTAAAGGTGAAAGCAGCAGTGCCGGAGCAGCAGCAGTGCCTTGGCAGTAGTACCTGAGCAGAAGTAGGTTGCCTTGGTTCGCGCGGCTCGAGAAGTATGGAGCAACATTTTTCGGTCGAGCCGCGCTGTCGTCTGGTTAAGATCTGTCCTTCTCAGCCGTCGCGATCTGTGCTTTTCACCAAGCAGGGGCAACTTCCAAAGACAGGCTTGCAAGTCTCTTTGACCTATTGGCCGTCTTGCTCCAAACGCTCTCTGTACTCGTCGCGTTCGCGGCGTGTCGCTTCCAAGTCAAAGATCAGATACTTCATGTCCAGACGGAGCTGCGACAGAGCCTCTTGAACCAGATTCAAGATCCGACGACGGCGCGTGCTGCACTCGATGACTCGTTGCATCGCCGGGGCGACCAAGTCACGATAGCTGCTGGGTAAAGCGTTGATTGCTTTGACCATCTCTTGAAGTTCGATGGGGGTTTCGTCGTTAAGCTTCTGGGTTGATCCAATTGCGTTTGGCATTCGTTGTCACTCCGAAGGGGCGATGTCTGGCTAATTCGTCTGAGTGCCATCCATTGCATCTACGGTGCCGCAGTCCGTGGGCGAATCCCGGCAGGCATCGTTAAGTCGTTATCCAGAAACAATTTAAGCAGTTCGGCTTGCCGCTGGTGTCAAAAGCCAACGTGGCATTTTGGCAACAGGGTTTCGGCTTGGCCTGGAAAGCTAAATCTTGGTATGGAAAGACCTTGCGCCTGCGGCGGGGCCCAGCGAACCCATGTGGTTTTCTTTCAACACCACGTCGCACTGACCACACACCACTATTCGAGCACCCCTGGGACTTGATGCCTGGCGACAAGGTGATGTCGGGCAGATCCGAGGGGGCGTGCGAAAGATTGTTCCGCCCCAGGCTACCTTCGTCAACGACCGAAATCGATGGAATCGTCGAACCGAACCGAAACGACGCCGGATGTTCCGTCTTGGCAAAGACTGACTGCGCTGTTGGCCTTGCTGGTCGTCCTTGGTTTGGTTCCGAATCGCAGAGTCTTTGCCCAACTGCACGATTCGTTGGATACGCATCCGCCTCGCTGGCACCTAAGTAAATCGGACTGCCAGGCACGGGTTACTGATCAGGGACACTTGGCAACTGGAGGAATCGAAGGGGGGGCCTGTGAAACCGTAAGTTTGATCACGGGGAATGGTACCGAGGCGCTCTTGATCTACCCGATCGAACCCGTTTTGCCGATTGATGACCTGCGTGCAAACGTTTCGCTAATGAGCGCTAAAGAGGGTGCCAGAATCGGCTTCCGCGTTCGTTATCCCTACCTTCGTGATCGCGAGACGCGTCAATCGGCAAGCGTCGTTATCTACGGAGCCAGTTACAAATCAGCTGGTGAGTTCGCGAAGATCGGAATCGGGTTGATCGAGAAGCCGCTCCGGATGAAAAATGTCGCGTTAAGAAACGAATATGGCAGCATGGCCGATCTGAGCGATCCATACGTTGATGGAGTCGTGATCAACGCCTATGGCGGCCCGGGGACAACTTCGATTCGGCTAGACGAATTACGAGTCGATGGATTGGTTCCTGTTGACGCCGGTGTGGTAACGGGAAACGCCCGCAGCGACGATCGGCCTCGCGGGGGTGTCGAGGCGAGGCGCGGATCCGAGCACTCGATCGCAGATCGATATCGTACGGCATTTCCAACTGGCCAGATCATCCGAATTTTGCAGCACAACGGTGAACCTCTTTCCTGGGTTCGTTCGCTGGGCTTCGACGCCGTTCTTCTATCGCGACCTCCCGACGCTGCAATCCTAAGCGAGGCGATTCGGTCACGCGTTACAGTCTACGCGCCCCCTCCGTCTTCACCCGATCCATCGCTGGAATCGATGCTGAGCCCGGTTGCCGGATGGTACATTGGCAGCGGTGAAGGGATGGATAGTCGCCACATCCAACAAACCACAGCAGCATCGAAGCGCCTACGCGGCTGGCCAAAGCGGTGGCAACGACCGATCATCGGGGCGCCATCGGAGACCTGGCGACACTACGCTGCCGCTGCTTGATGGAATCATTGATGACCTGCCGCCCAGAGTGCGTGGACTGCGTTCTGACGAAGAAGTCGCCCAGATGGTCACGATGCGTCAGCAAATCGGCGATCGAGTGGAAATTGCCGTTGGTGTTCACAGCATGCCGCCCGCTAGCCTGGTCATGCAATGTGAAAGCATCGCCGACGCAATCGGATCGCCTCGATCGATAGGATTCCGTTGGCATTCGATGTGGTTGCAGGCGATGCGATCACTAGAAACAACTCCCGACGCGATTCTGTTTCGATCGACTCAGTCACTGGCCAGTGGATCGCCTTTGGACTCCCAACGTTCCTTGTCGCTAAGCTACGTCAACCGGATGATTGCCGCGATCTCGCCCTGGATCGCGCCGGCAACGCCAGGGTCGCCGCCGATGGTCACGGGGGCTCCCTACCAAGCAGCAAGATTGACCTCCAGTACGACTGAACTTTTTATCCTGACATCAGCTGCGACGCGAGGCTCGGAAGTGCTGTCGGGCGATGGTGCGGTGATCGACATTCATTTGACACCTGCCGATGCCAACAAGACCGCATGGCGATTGACACACTTTTCGGCCGAGCGGTTGCAGAGCGAAATCACCGAGAGAGGCGCCCATCTACAAATTGTTTCGCCAGATGCTGCCGAAATCATTGTACTTAGCGGCGATCCAACCGTTGGCGGCGAGCTCAGTCGATCAGCGAAGCGATTCGCCCGCCAAGCGGCGCTTGATCGTTGGCAACTCGCAACAGATTTGGTTCAGCGATCCGCCGACAACTGGACCGCCGCGACCGCATCTCGTGCGGTCCGTTCGTCTTCCGCGGGCGGGCTGATCGATGCGGCGCGACGTACGATCGCTGACGCCGAGTCAATCTATCGTAGTGGTGACACGACCGAAACGCTCCGTATGGCGCAACGCGCTGATGCCTGGGCACTGCGCAGCCAGTGGCAACTGGCGGAGTCGCTAATGCCGGATTGGCCCAATCCTACCAGTTGCCCACCCATCGACACTGGCGCGACAGAGGTCCAGATCATGTGGCGAGGATTGATGAATGACCAAGGTTGGGGCGCCAATCGATTGACCAGCGGTGGATTGGACGAAGCAAATATGATCCGCCCGGGACGTTGGAGCGTTGGACAACGAATGACTGGGCGGGCGCTTAGCGAAGTCTTGCACATCACGCGGGGAGCGATTCAAGGGGGTGCGTTGCTGGCAACGGTCACGCCGCTGACCGACGAGGGATTGCCCGGCGGGTATGAAGGTACCGCGATTCAAATCCGCAGCCCAGCCGTGCGCATTCCTGCCGGCAAGGCAATTCGCATTGAGGCGATGATTCGCACCGTCGGCTTCGGAGGCCCCCATCAAGGCGTCTTGGTTTACGACACGATCGGAGGTCAGGAAGCGGGCGTGTTGGTCCGCGGGCGATCGGATTGGGTCCCGGTACGACTGTATCGCCAATCGCCGATCGAGTCGAAAGTCAACGTCATGTTCGAGCTTGTTGGCGCCGGCCAGGCCACGATCGACAATGTACAGTTGAGATTATGGGAGCCAGTCGAAGAACCGCCACGTCCGCCCCTGCGACCGATCGCTGCCAAAGAGGATACCGAGTTGACAAAGCGTTGATCGCGACGGTGATAATTGGAATTCTCGATTCGTTAGCCACCGGTTTGGCTCGCCCGCCCTTACATTCAAAGCTGCCTCCCGATGCACCAAGTCAAAGTTTTCAAAAGTGTCGACTCGGAAATCCCCGAGATGGAACGGCAGATCAATCGCTGGATGCGCAAGAGTGGAGCCAAAGTTCTGTCAATCAACGGCAATCTTGCCGCGCAATCGGGTGGTGGCGGACCCATGAATTCTTTTGCTGGCGGGGATGTCATCGTGATCGTGCTATACGAGATCGATCCACCCCAGCCGAAGGCGTGAACCCCCGCATTCGTCGCGTGTCCACTCGAAAAGGCAATCTTTCACGGATTGTCCCGAGCGGCTTGGATACAGGCCGTTTTGACTGGCCAAAATTTCTCTTGTCAGTTCTGCTGACCGAGTTAATAATGGTTTAGTCGGTTCGCGATAACGCGTCGCGATTGACCCTTTCCGTACGATTTCGCGGTCCATTCTGGTTGGCACCCGGACTGTGAGTCGTCAAACAATGATTTGAAAGGAGGTGAGCAAGTGGATTTATGCTGTACTAGCCAACGGGGTGGTAACCCGTAGCACGTCGGCGGGCCAAATGCTTCGGCACTGGCCACCCCACTCGCACAACCTAGATTGGGCGAGCTAACAGCCCCGCCTGTCGAGATTACCTTGGTCTCGGCAGGCGGGCTTTTTTATGCGCTCGAAGTACGGATTCCGGTGCCACAACCGCTGAGCGAATCAGACTCTGTTCCGCTATAAATACGGTTGTTGGGCAGGAGCGAGACTCCCAGCCAGAAGCCCAGTCAGAATGAACGTTCAATCATCACGAATGCAACTTCAACTGGAGATCGCAACATGCCGTGTCCTGCCTTCAAGTCACTCGCAATTTGGATAATGATGATCATGCCAACCGCGCTACCATCAGCCTCCGTGTCGGCAGACGTGATTGATGTTTGGATCGGTACTGGTAACTCGTCGGTGAGCAAGGGGATCTATCATTGCACACTCGATCGTGATTCGGGCACGCTCTCTGATGCGGAATTGGCAGCTGAGATAAAGGGCCCGGGCTTCTTGGCGATGCACCCCAAAGGTACTCATTTATATGCCGTTGGAAATTTGAACGGCGTCGCCTCAGTTGTCGCCTATGCGATGGATAACAATCAACCAAGTCCAAAGTTGCGGTTGGTAAATTCATTAGAAATTGGTGACGGCGGTGCTTGTCACGTTGCTGTGGATCAGACTGGCGGAACATTGCTCACCGCACAGTACGGAGGTGGCTCAGTTGCGGCGTTTTCTCTGAACCAAGACGGATCCTTGAAAGAACGAACCGCGTTGATCAATCACCAAGGACCGTCGGGTGTGGTTGCCGATCGTCAAAGTCAGCCCCACGCTCATTGGGTTGGCTTTTCACCGGACAATCGGTTCGTCTTCGTTCCCGATCTGGGCGTTGATAAAGTAATGATCTATCAGCACGACGCTGAAAACGCGTTGATCACACCAATCGGTTCGGCACGCGTTCCGGCCGGCGGGGGGCCACGCCACATGAAGTTTCATCCCAGCGGCAAGTGGGCCTATGTGCTCAATGAACTTGCGCTGACAGTGACTGTGTTTGACTATGACGCCAAGACCGGTCAACTGACTCCGAAGCAAACCATTCCGACGGTGCCAAAGACTCAGCTAGCCAAAGAATTGTCCTGCAGTTCTTCAGAGATTCGCGTTCACCCTAACGGAAGATTTGTCTATTCGGCCAACCGAGGCCACGACACCATCACGGCCTTCAGGGTCAATCAAGAGAACGGCGAATTGTCCGCTATCGAAATTGAAAATGCTCGGGCGGCCGAACCGCGAAATTTCAATTTGGACCCCAGCGGCAATTGGCTGTTGGTCGGTGGCCAATTTTCGCACACCTTGGGCGTCTTTCGAGTCGATCCCGAGTCGGGAGAACTGAAATACAATCGAAAAATCATTCATGCTCCGTCAGCAATCTGCGTAATGTTTCGACACGAATAGACTAGGATGAAGGTCTTGAATCCCTGAAGCCACGTATCTGATCTGACGCTGATGGAACTGATCGCCGACGACATCGCTATTCACTTGTTCGTTCCCGATGACGGTTCGGAATCGGCGGCAGTCAAGGTTGTTCATCGGCCGTCGCACCAGGAGGTTGTCAGCGATGAAACGGTTTCGCAACGCGACAACATGCGAATCGGATTGTTCGGACTGATTCAATTGATCAATCCCAATCCGGATCATATTCGCCAACCTAGATTCGTTTTGTTTGATCCGGTCTCCGTTCGGCTTCCCGATACGGTTCATGACGGCGAGATCACACGTTTGGCGTGGGACTTTGTCAGTAAAGAATGGAAGTACTACGTTCAGTGCCCCCAACGTACCGTCACTCAGTGGTACTTTGCCGCGGACTTGGAACGGCTAGACGATTAGCTGCATGCTTGGCCGACTCCGTCGGCCAAGCCAGTGCTCTGGCATGGTGTTTGTTGGCTGGGAAATAAATTAACAGAATCTTAATGTCCCAGCCGCTCTCTGCCGGGTTTCAATTCCCGCTCGATTGGCGACGATGATTGCGATTGGAATCCGTGTGCCGATCTGTCGCTTCAACCATTCTTCAGGGATTTGTCGGGGAACATGTCAAAGACCAAGTTGTTAGTTGTTGAAGACTACCTTCCCCTAGCGGAAACTCTGGAATACCAGCTGCGGCGAGCAGGGTATGAAGTTTCGCACGCCGCCGATGGAAAGGCGGCCATTATCCAGGCCAAGTTGATCCTGCCCGATGTGATCATTTTGGATGTTGATTTGCCGATCCTTAGCGGTATCGAAGTCTGCAAGCAGGTCCGGATGGATCCAAACACACGTGATGCACTGATTCTGATGCTGAGCGCTTTGGGGGAGGAGTCGGACCAAATGGTTGGCTTGGCGATGGGGGCCGATGACTACATCGTCAAGCCCATCGAAAGCTACAAGGTCTTGTTGCTGAAGTTAAAGGCCTTGCTGCGACGGCGTGAGCCGAGCGTGGCCGATAATGACCAGATCTCTCACTACGGCGTGACAGTCGATCGGCGCCGCTTCGTTGCCAGCGTCGAAGAGCAAACACTCCAGTTGACCAAAAGCGAATTTCGCTTGCTGCAGGCGCTGATCCGCCAGCCTGGTCGGGCTTTTGATCGAGCCGAGTTGGTGGACGCCGCGCTGGGCGAAGATACCATGGTACAAGAGCGTACGATTGACGTGCATGTTCGGGCGTTGCGAAGAAAAATGGGCAACGCCGCCGAACTGGTCGAAACGGTCCGAGGCGTCGGCTATCGCTTTCGCGAGTAAGGTCTAGCTATCGCTTTCGACAGTAAGGTCTAAATGTCTTGCCCAGCCGGTACAACCGGACCTCCAGTGATTAGATAGGGCCGGCAAAGTCGAATTCTTTGTACTTGACTCTGGGCTCCGATCGATGGATGTGGAACGCAAACAAATTGCGTGTCCGAGCTTGCCGGCAGGAGGCCCACCATGTCCACCGCACATCCAACTCCCGAACAAGTCATCGCCGACATGACCAACGCGGAATTGCGTGAGCTGTTGATCGACTTGCAAATCGAATCGTCGCCCCAGAACGCGAAGCGGCTGAGGAATTTGACGCAGCTATTGGGAGACTTTGAAGCAGCGATCGAGGCGATGATCGGACCGGCGCAAATGCGCCGAGCGGCGTAGACCCGCCAGCAGATGTACGCAAACCCAATCGAACGCCTTGCGAGTCGGGGGAATTTCCGGAACACCCGCCCTACGCATCGAAACCACTCGCTTCTAGACTCTGCTCTGATATCTCCGTAGATCCTCAGCAAGAGTTTTCTATATGGCAACTTGGTACGACCACCCTCACTACTATGACCTCGTTTTCCAGGACGAAACCGAAGCCGAAGTCAAGTTTTTTAGGCAAGCGTTTGAGCGGTTTTCCGAACGCAACGTCAAACGTTTGTTAGAACCAGGCTGTGGAAGTGGACGATTGGTCGTCGATCTGGCCTCGCGTGGTTTCGACGTGACTGGCCTGGATCTAAGTCAGTCGATGCTAGATTACGTCGCCAAGCGACTGCGAAAAAAAAAGTTGTCTGCCGATTTGCAGCTTGGCGATATGACGTCGATGAAATTCAAGCGTAAGTTTGATGCCGCCTTTTGTACGTTCAACACCTTTCGTCATCTGATCGACGAAGACGACGCGATCAAACACTTGCGTTCGGTTGCCGACAATCTCAAGAAAGGGGGGCTGTACATTTTGGGACTGCATCTGATCCCGATGGATGCTGATCCGGAATGCATCGAACGTTGGAAAGCCAAAGATGGGAAGACCAAGATCAGCTGCACATTGAAAGTGATCGACTTTGATCGCAAGCGTCGCCAAGAACTGTTGCGCGTATCGATTAAGGCGACCAAGTCGGATGGCCAAGTCGAACGAATTCGCAGCGAGTTTCCGCTCCGCATCTACACTCCGGCGCAGGGCAAAAAATTGCTGAAAAAGGTTGACGACGTCTTCAAAATCGTTGGCATCTACGACTTTGACTACGACATTGACTCGCCAAGAAAGTTCGACAACGATCTGACGGATGCGGTGTTTGTGCTGAAGAAGCAATGACACAGTGCTACTTCGCGCAGAGCCTGAAGTCATTGCGGATTTAGTCGAATCGCGCGGTCGCTGGTGCGCATGGTTCAGACGAGTTTCGGATATTGCCAGTCAACCAAACGCCCGATTCAACGCCGCAGACCAACGACGCGAGAGTGTCCAGCTTCGCTTCGATCTCAGAGTCAAGCTCCGGTCCTGTTGCGGTCATCGACGATTTTCACGCCCGCAGATCTGAACAACCCTATCTTCTTGCCGAAACCGTTTGTCGCGAAGTGCGATTTGGCCTCAAAAGAAGTTGGTTTTCGTTACGACTTGTCGCCAGTAAGTGCGTTTAAGGTCGCGACCTGATTTCTGCGTTGCGATTCCAACGCATGAGTTCTTCGTACCGAACCCCGCTGCCACCGAATAGATCGAGCGCGCTCCCAACGGTAACATCGACAGTTCCGCCACTTAAATCTTGAACAAGTTGCACGTCGTCCATGGATGCTACCCCGCCTGCATACGTCATCGGTATTCCCGACCAGCGGCCGATCAGCTGCACAAGTTCGTGATCAATTCCCCCGCACAACCCTTCAACATCCGCAGCGTGGATCAGAAACTCACTGGCGTACTTTGCTAATCGATCCAGATTGGTTGGTGTGATCTCAACGTCTGTCAAAGTTTGCCAACGATTCATCGCGACGCGCCAGCCCGTCTGCTGTCCTTCACCGGCGCGGCGACAGCTCAGGTCCAGAACGATCCGGTCTCGTCCCACACGATCAACAAGTTGCTCAATGCGGTCGAGCTGTAGTGTTCCGCTTTGATTGAAAAGCCAGGAAGTCACGATCACATGGCTTGCCCCGGCGTTGATCCAGGTTGTCGCGTTGGCAGCGTTGATATTCCCGCCGATTTGCATCCCGCCGGGGAAGGTTGCCAAAGCAGCTTGTGCGGCGGAGTCGTTGCCCGGTCCAAGTTTGATGACGTGTCCACCAGTCAGGCCATCAGACCGGTACTTCTGCGCGTACCACTCGGCACCTCGATCAGCAACGAAATTTTCGACAGGCCCGTCGCCCGTGTCGGTAAGGCTTCCCCCAACGATCTGCTTGACATATCCGTCGTGCAGGTCGATACAGGGGCGAAAAAGGGTCATGGCTTCGTGAAATCGGCTGGCAGATTCGTTCCGGTGCTCTTCTGGTATAACTGTTGGTATCTCCGTGGAAAACGCCTGAGGCGTTCTGATCGATACTTTTTCCGTTCCAACGCATGGCTGCACCTAAATATCTTGACCCGCGTCTTTCGACATTGCTCGATTCTTTGCGTGCTCGCGTTCGTCGATACGTGGTCTGGGATTCGCTGTTGGCGGTGGTCGCCGTGGTTTTGTCAGCCTTTTGGATCGGATTGGCGTTGGACTACGCGCCAGTTTGGTTGGGCGGAACGGAAATGCCCCGCTTGGCGAGGCTGATTTTGTTGTTGTCGGTTGCAGCGATTCTGGTGGGCATTGTCGCGAAGATGCTGATCGGTCGCCTTGGGCGTCCATTGCCCGACGACAGCTTGGCGTTGTTGGTCGAACGCCATCATCCTGAATTGGGTGGACGACTGGTGACGGCGGTCCAGTTAAACGAACCTGGCCGTCATGGTGATTCTCATTCACCGAAGCTACTGCAACAAGTTCACGATCAAGCGGCCGCAGCAATCGACCAAGTGGACCCCAATCGAATTTTTCGATGGGAACCGCTGCTGCGCAAGGCAATGGTGGTTGGACCACTAGCGCTGCTTTCACTGCTGCTATTGATTTTTAGCCCCAGTGCGTTTGCCCGTGCCGCTTCTCGGTTGTCATTGCTTTCGGATGAGCCTTGGCCAAGACGCGCGGAACTGGAAATGGTGGGTGTCGAATTGCCAGTCGTCACCGCCTCGGACGAACAGGCGGAAGCGCCTGAGTTGATTCAGTTCAACGACCGATTGTTGCGGTTGCCTCGTGGCAGCAATGCGACTCTGCGAATTCGCGCCAAAGCTGAAGGCGCCGAATTGCCAGTTGTTTGTACCGTCCATTTTCAAACCGAATCAGGAACCCGCGTCCAGTCAAACATGAGACGAATCGGTCGGGTGGTTGACGGGTATCAGTCATTTGTTGTCGACGGGCCCCCGCTAACTGGTCTGTCCGAATCCTTGAACTTAGATGTCCGTGGATTGGATGATCGATTGGATGATTTTCGCATCGAAGCCGTACCGCCGCCAGCGTTAACGGAAGTCAATGTTCGAGTGCGATATCCAGACTATCTTCGTGAACAAGGAAGTGGTGAAGTTGATTTCGAAACGTCCTACCAAGCGGGATTGCGAATTCGCGAGGGCAGCCGTGTCTCACTACTGGCAACTAGCAGCACTCCACTGGGTGAATCCGACGTCCTGGTCAAGTCAGACCTAGAAACAGACTCTGAGCCAAACGTGCTGTACTCTGACGAAGGCCGGCAAATGAGTATTCCGCTGGATAACTTTCAGGCAGCATCGATGGTTAGCATTGTGCCGCGCGATCAGGATGGGATTTCCGCACAAGCGCCCTACCGGTATTTCCTGGGGATTGTGATGGACCAACCACCGGAGTTGGATGTGACGCTCGTCGGAATCGGCAACGCAGTTACGCCGATTGCGAAGATCCCTGTCGAAGCGACAGCCACAGACGACTATGGAATTCGGCAGCTGAATATTTCGATATCTCCGGTCTCGGCCCAAGGTGAAGGTGATCAGGGGGCGGGGGATTCGATTAGTGTTTCGCCGCAGCTTGATCGGCAAGGCCAGGCAGCGACCGAACTTGATCTGCGGGATCGAGTCGCTGACGGACAGTTAAGCGAACTGCGTCCCGGAGATTCGATCAATCTGATCGCCGAAGCGACTGACTACTACGACCTGGATGGCGACCAACATGTCACTCGCAGCGAAGTCTACCGTCTGCAAATCGTCGCACCCGAAGAGTTGTTAGCCTTGTTGGAGAGGCGTGAGCTAGCGCTGCGCTCAAGGCTAGAGCAAACCATCGACGAGACTCGTTCGCTGCGTGATTCGCTGGATCTATTGCGGCGACGTGCCTTTGGCGACCAACAGGAACAACCCGACGCCGACCCGACTCGACAACGTCAAGTCAGGTTGCTGCGGATTCAACAGAGTGGTCTTCAGGCCAGCAAAACAGCTGAGGAACTATCGGGAATCGCATACTCATTGGACGACATATTGTTGGAAATGGTCAATAATCGAGTCGATTCGATTGACCGTCGGGAGCGGATTGGCGTTGGTGTTCGAGATCCGTTGCGTCAGATTATCGAACAACCTTTGCAGCGGTTGAGGGATCAAATCGGTGAAATCGAAAATTCAGTGGATGACCCGGAGCTCGGCCGCCGCAAGACCGAGGTTGCTGTGCAAACGGCGGAAGATGTTTTGCTTCGATTGACCGCGGTTCTAGATAAAATGTTAGACCTGGAGAGTTACAACGAAATCCTAGATATGGTCCGCGACTTGATTGGCGATCAAAAAGAACTGCTGGACGAAACGAAAAACGAAAGAAAGAAACGAGTGCTGGAGCTGTTCGAGTGATATTTAGGTACACGCATCGTTTGACCATGGCTGTTAAGTCGCTCGCTTGGCGGTCGTGCGGTTTTCAAGTCGTTTTACACCAAGTAACGGCAATACTCTCCTTGGGGAGAGTCGAGTCTAAGCAAGGTGAGGGGCTTTCGGCGCGGCCCCTCCCCGGCCGTTCAAACGTCCGACCCTCCCAAAGGAGGGTAAATAAAACCGCACGACCTCCTTGCGGCAGAGGTTGGTCTCTCAGCCGGATGTTCACATCAGTTGCGATTTTCGTACTTCTTCTCCCCAGCGTCGCATTGGCCGACAACTTGGCGCTGAGCCAGCGGCAGGCGGGGGTTACCGAGCGCTATCAAAAACTGGAAGAATTGCTGTTGCGATTGGCCGACATGGAGGCCGCAGAGAATCCCGAGCGTTCTGCGCTGCTTCGCCGGGCTGCCCGTCAGTCGCGTGACAAATTCGTGTTGGACAAACTACGCACCGCTACCGAGTCGTTGCGCACGGAAGAATTCCAACAAGCGGTTGAGAATCAAGAGTCCGCCGAGCAAGAATTGGGCGCACTGCTGACGCTACTGATGAGCGAAGATCGCAGCAAACGTATTCGAGATGAAAAAGAGCGTTATCGGAAACTGATCAAGGATCTAAAACGCAATTTGAACAACCAGCGAAGTACCCGCGCTCGAACGGAGAACGATGCGGATATTGAAGACGTAAAAGACGAACAGAAGTCCGTCACCAAACGCAGTCAAGAGTTGAAAGACCGATTGGGGGAAGAGAGCGAATCGGCCGACCAGGACCAAAGCCCAGCGGAAACGAAGCAAGGCGAATCAGGCGAAGAGCAGCAGACAGATGAGGAGCAGCCAGAAAATTCAGATCAGAGCGAACCGAAGCCGAGCGAAACAAAGCAGGGAGAACAGAAACAGGGCGAACCAAAGCAGGGCGAACCAAAGCAGGGTGAGCAGAAACAGGGTGAGCAGAAGTCTGGTGAAAGCAAACAGGAAGAATCTCAACAACAGAGTTCCGATCAACAAGCTCAGCCGCCGCAGGATCAGCCTGCTTCGTCTCAGCAACAAACGCCGGAACAACAAGTCGAAAAGCAGCTGCAAAAAGCCATCGAAAGAATGCAGCAGGCTGAAAAGGATCTGGATCAGGCGAAACGCAACGAAGCGACCGAGAAACAGCGCGCGGCAGAGGAGGATTTGCGGGCCGCGATCGATCGCTTGGAACAGATTTTGCGGCAGTTGCGCGAAGAGGAAATGCAGCGGGAGTTGGCCAAGCTGGAATCTCGATTGCGAAAGATGGCTGCGATGCAGACCAAAGTGTTTGATGACACCGTTGCCCTCGCCGCGACCCCCCAAGAGCAACGCAACCGGCAGACCGATTTGAAGGCGGGTGATCTGGCGTTTGAGGAAAAGAAGATCACGCTTGAAGCCGACCGCGCCATGCTGTTGCTTGCGGGAAGAAGGCTCAAGTGTCGCGTTCCCGGAAGTCGTTGACCAAATTCGTGCCGATACTGCTCGGGTCGCCGATCGGCTCGGTCAGACTAAAATTGATGCGGTGACCCAGGGCATCCAACAGGACATTCTGGCCGCCTTAGAGGAGATGATTGCCGCCCTTCAGAAGGCCCAGCGGGATCTAGAAGAAAAACGGAAACAGCAGCAACAGGGACAACCCCAGCAGGCGGGGCAACAGGAACAACCGTTGGTTCAGGCACTGGCCGAGCTAAAATTGATACGAACCATGGAAACGCAGAATTAAATCGACGACGGAGAGGTATTCAGGGCTGCTAGACTCCGGAGAGTCAACAGCCGACGACGTATTGCCGCTGCTCCAAAACCTTTCCGAGCGTCAAAATCGTCTGTACCGGATCACCAGGGATTTGGTATTAAAGCGGAACCAGTAACGACGAGGTGATCGTGAATCGATCAACGACATCACCCTTTTGGAAAATCGTTTCGGCGACGGTCATCGCCGTCGTGTTGCTTGCGATGCCTGCCGCCGGTGATGACGCTCTGCAGCGTCAGGCTAGTTGGCAGCCTTATGATGCGACACAGATCGCCACCATGCTGCGTTCCGCCTTGGACGAACTTGGTGTATTGCCAGCCGAGATGGATCGAGTCGCCGAAGGGTTTCTGGCCGCTGTCGAACAAGAGGACGCGGATCCGCTGGATGCGTTCGTTGAAGCCTCCCGTTCCTTGGTCCCGGTGATCAACGAACTGGTCACCGATTCACAGGAAGACATTTCGAAGGCTGCAGCAAAATTCGATCCGAACAATCCTACCTATGGCGACGTTGAGTCACTGCCGCGGCCGTTGCGAATGAGTTTGCGGACTTGGCTGGGGCGTAAATTGGTTCGAGACCGCTTGTATGACGAGGCGTTGCCTGTGATCGCTGAAGTGAACCCGACGGAGTCGGTCGATCCAGCGTCCGTCATGTTTTATCGCGGTGCCTGCTATCACGCGTTGTTGATGAAGACGGAGGCACTGGCCGATTTGCGAAAACTGTTGGAGAACGAGGAAGACTGCCCTGTTCGATTCGCACGTACTGCACAACTGATGATTGCTGACATCAAACCACTGAAAGAAGATTCACTCGACGAAATCTCGAGATTGATGACTGATGTGACACGACGTTTGGATCTGGGTCGCACAGGCCAGACAGTGACTGAGCAGGAACAAAAGGTCATCGACAAACTGACGAAGCTGATCGAGAAAATCGAGGAGCAGCAAACAACAGCAGCAGCAACAACAGCAGTCGCAAGGACAAGGTGGCGGCCAAGGCGGCCAAGGTGCACCGATGAACGATAGCCGCGCGGCCGGTGCAAGTGGCAATGGAGACGTCGACAAAAAGAACATCGAACAAAAGGATGGCTGGGGGAATCTACCCCCTGCCGAACGCCAACAGGCGCTCCAGCAGATCAGCCGCGATCTGCCAACTCACTACCGCGAAGCGATCGAAGCCTACTTCCGCAAATTGGCAACGGACAAATAGGTTTGTCGTTTTTCGTTCCGCGAAAGAACGCTGGCTTTCGCTCCTTCCTCGGAGCGAAAGGGGATTCTTTTTCGGAGCCGTATGGATCGTATAAAACACTGTGCAACTAGGTGATACGAGCAACCGGCCAACCATCAGCAACGTCCACTGGTCGGGCCTCATCTCGGCGTAGCGAGACGGCTACTTTGCTTCAGCAGGCACACCGGGACCTTCCGGTTCCGCGTCGGATTGCTTCGCTGCGGAATCGTTCAAAAAGTCCTTCATGATGATTTTGAATTGATCCAGATTTGACATTGCATCAAATTCCATTTTCTCAAGTTGCTCGCGTTCCTTCGTGATTTCGAGTAGCTTTTGTTTGCTCGCTGGATCGTCACTCAGGTTTTCCTTTTGCAGATTCATCCGGTGAAAAAGGTTTTGTAAAGATTTTTCAGCGAACGCAAGATCGCCGGACAAGCGTCTTTCTGTCGCCTCGATCTGCCGTTCGTACAATTCCACTTCTTGAGCGAGTTCCTGAAGCTTGATCTCTGCTCGACGAAGATCGCGCGGCGACATCGTCTCCTCTCCGCGCCCCTGTTCGCTTTCTTTTAGATCGGCAGCGAAGTTCCGATGCTTGCTCACTGCGGCTGTCGCCTTGCGTGCCAAATCGAACAGGTCTTTCAATGTCGGAGTGCCGGCCTGAGGTTCGAAGCGATTGCTCAGTTTTGACGGCTCGAAGTCCGACCGGTCAACCGGTGGATTGCTTGGACGGGGAGGAATAACCGGTGCTACAGTAGTGCTTAGACCCGGTTCAACTACCGGGGCGAAGGTTTGCGGTGGCGACGGACTGCGCCCACCAGGATCGGCTAACCTCCAGTGCTCAGAATCTGCTTTCGGCCAGGATGGTACTGGGTGGATCGCATTGGGCGTCTCGGACTGTACCTGTTCAGGGACCCAAGCTAGATCATCGGGTTGACCCAGCAATTGATCGATGCGGCGCTGGACGATCTTGTCTTTGTTCGCGCCTCGTTTCTCGTGCGTCTGTTTCAGCTTCGCAAGTCGTTTCTCCGTGTCGGCAATTTCTATAGCCTGTTGGTCATGTGTCTTTGAGAATTCGTCATCCAGCAATTTACGAAGCTTCTCGATCGCTTTCGGGCGTTCCAGATCGTTGTCTTTCATCGCTTGGATCGCCTCGATTTGCGAATGGAGCTCTGGGTTCCATTGATTGAACGGAATCCATCGTTGCACCGGAAACGTTCGCGTGCGTTCCTCCCATCGAAACTTCCTTTCTCCTGTCTTGGGGTCTACGTACGGAATGGAAACCCTGTAACTTTCCGTCCGCATTTCCGTAACTGGCCGGTATCCAGTATTCTCCGTTCGTAGCACCTCAGCATCACTCGCATCTGCGATTTGCAAACTGGGACGAGTGGTTGCGGGTGAGTTTCCAGCAGGTAGTTCCCCCTCGTCCTTTGCAAGGTTACTGCTGGAGTCAATCGCGTTACGTAACTGAGCGCCGTACAGATGACTCCGCAGCTGCGCGTTGGCGGTTTTCTCGGTCCGCCAAGAAAACCCAAGCCCAACCACAAGCGATGCCAGCGCCAACCATTTGAACGATGTCAACAGCCGTGCAGATTTTCGCTCGTGTTCTTGATCGATCATTCTTGTACTCTTTGGTTGTAAGGAGTTGTATGGAATCGATGTTTGCAATCGGTTGTGCCCGAGCGGCTCAAGCCTGGACATCAACATTCACTGAGCGCCGCGCTGGAGTTTAGGCTCTCGCCGATCGACGATGGGTTTCCTGAGTTCATCGAATTGAAGTTGTTTCGACAAATCGTCAATCACTTCAGTGATGCTGTTGAGTTCCGAATCGAATTGGACATCCAGCCAGCTTGTATCGGAATCCGTTGAATCTGGTATCGGTGTCGTCGTTCTTGGTGCTAGCGCGTCACTTGCGGTTTGCATCGCCGCTGGTTCCGACTGATTCCAAAATTTCATCGTCCCCACAAGAACCAGGGCGACAAACAGCGCGGCTCCCACCAATCCCCACATCCACGACCGTGTACGGTTCACTTTGCCGAGCATCATCGGCAGCGGATTGGCTGAAGGATTGCTGACGTGCGCGTGAGCCTGTCGAAGCAACTCGGCGGCACGATCGGCCGTTTCGATTCGTCGATCGGCATCCACTTGCATCAGCATCGAAACAAGGCGATCCAGCCACGCCGGCATCTGTTCGTTGAGTTGCGCAATCGGTTTCGGTGATGTTTCGGTGACCTTGCGGAGCACACCCAGTGGTGTTTCGGCGCGGAATGGAGGGCGGCCGGTCGCGAGCGCGTAGATCAAACTTCCCAGCGAGAAGAGATCGCTGCGGGCGTCAATCAGATCGCCGCGTGCTTGCTCGGGGCTCATGTACTGAGGCGTCCCAGCGATCAATCCGCTGCTGGTCAGCGTTGCGTCGTCCAGAGCTCTGGCCAGTCCAAAGTCGCTGATCAAAACTCGCCCGTTGCCCTCTTCGACCAACATATTGGATGGTTTGATATCTCGGTGAATCACTCCGCCCCGGTGGGCTGCCGCCAATCCCTCGGCAATCTGCGTGCCAATGCGGAGGACCTCTCGCAATTCCAAAGGTCCCTCGCAATCAATCCGCTGCTGCAGGTTTCCGCCTCGAATGTACGGCATCACGATGTAGGGCAGCCGCGCAGCTGTAATCACTTCATAGATCGGAACAACTGATGGGTGCACGATCGACGCGGCAGCCTGTGCTTCACGCATGAATCTGGCCCGCGCTGCTCCAACGCCCGCCAAATGTGGGGATAGAACCTTGATTGCAACGGGTCGATTCAATTCCGTGTCGCTGCCCCGAAGTACAACACCCATTCCACCCTGGCCGATTACGTGGTCAATCGGGTACCGATCGATGCGACCAAGCCCACCGACGTCAGAACATTCCAACAGTGGCACGATCCAGCCGATGGATGGATCGACCATATTGGATTCAATCGATCGCGATTCGGACGTGCCGAACGACGCGGGACCACCTGAAGTGCTTTCGGTGAGGACGCTGATCGTTTCATTCCACCAGGAATCCTCACCGGCAATCTGTTCCAGTTCGGCACGACAGTCGGCGCAGCTGCTCAGATGATTTTCAACACGCTGCGCATCGTCGGAGGAAAGCCCGTCATCCAATAGCTTCAGCAGAGTTGCGGATTCAAAATGTTGATTCGATTCGGCGACCATCTTGACTACTCGGCCTCCCGTTCGATCACCAATTGGCGGATTCGTTTTAGGATTCTGCACCGCGCGATGTAGATGGCTCCCTCGGTGACGCCAAGTTCGTTTGCTACATCAGCGATCCTTGCTCCCTCGACTGATGTTTTCCAAAACGCAATCCAATTCTTCTCCCCGGTCCGTCGCCTAACCTCGGCGGCAGCCCAACGAAATAGTTGTTGCCGCCGGTCGCGCTCGAATTCCTCTTCCAGTGACAGCAATCCACCGTCCTCTGCGATCGCGATCTGATCTAGCTGTCGCAAGACGCCGCTTTCGTCAACACTCTCGTGCTTGACACTGGCGCGACGCAGTCGATCAATGGTGACGTTGCGTGTGATTCGGCTAAGCCAACCGCGAAACGAACCGGCGGCATGGACGTCGAATCGGTCGATCGCTGCCGTCACGGAGATCAAGACCTCTTGGACGATCTCTCGTGCGTCAGCATCCTGGATCCCACGCCGCTTGGCCATCCGAAAAATGGTCGGCTCGTAGACGGCCGCGAATTCAGCCCATGCACGATCGTCTCGCGGATTGCGTATTCGAGCGAGGAGGCTGGTACGAGTTGACGGGTTCGGATCCAACAGATTCATCCGCGTTGTGACCTCTTTGGCAGCCGCAGAAAGACGTCGGCCTATCTTCTACACGTCGGTTCAGGCCTGAATCTTTCACCTTGGCAAGATTTCGCGCCCCGGTTTTCTGGCGAAACTTGCCTGTTCAATTGAGGTTTACTACTACAACGACAATATCACCAAAGGGACTGGGTGGTGCAATTTCGCTCGGAAGGATCAATGAATACCCCGCCAAACGCCAAAATCACTGTTTTTTGCCCAGCCGGACACAGGCTCCGAGGCGGCACCGAACTGGTGGGCAAACAAGTGAGATGCCCGCGCTGTGAAACTCAGTTTGTGTTTGCCCCGACAGCCTCAGCAGAAAGCTTGACGACGCCGTCAAATTCGCCGCAACCATCACCGCGGTCAGCCGTTACTGAATCGAGAGTGATGGCGATCCTGGGCGAGATGCAGCAGTCAACCTCCTCGGCTCCAGGTCAGCCAAATTCGCCTCAACGATTGCCGCGGCCAACCGTCACTGAATCGCGGGTGATGGCGATCCTGGGTGAGATGCAGAAGTCAACAGCGTCGGCTCCAGATCAGCCGGAGCCAAGTCAGCTGGAGCCGAGTCGTCCTTGCGTGAAATGTGACGGGGCGGTGAGCGAGTCGCTTTCGGTTTGCCCGCACTGCAACGCGTACGTTGGTCTGATGCCGATGTTCATGCGAGAGCTGCGCCATTCCGATGGGCAGAGCCCAAATGACGGCAGCCTCGGCTAGCGGCATGGTGACCGTTGTCTGTACTGGCGCGTCCATTTGCCGCAGGTGGTCCGTTTCGGCACGCTGCAGCTCTGGGCAGGTTGATTTCGAAAACGCGAAACGGCGGTCTGCCAATACGCGTGCTGCTGCAAAGAATCTCGGCCGGCGTCTCGCAAAACCGTCTCGATATACACTGCAGGTGCGCTAGCTGGATCAGTGGCCGTTCAAACGGATTTGGTTACAATATGGAAATCTTTTAAATCCACCTCCCTGAGACTGAAGACCTATGCGATTTCCGAACTTGTTCTTACTGGTTCTTGTCATGTTTCCGGCGGGCATCGCCAATGCGGAAAACGTCGTTCTGGGCGATCCATCGCTGACCGCTGGAATCCCTGGAGTCGGGCTTTTGACCGATGAAGAACTAACGGCGTGGCTTGATAACCCATCGAATCATGCCCCCTTGAACGTGAAGCTACCGAAGGGGCTCGATGCCGCTAGCGGCAACATCCATATCCCCGAGGATAATCCAATGACGCGGGCCAAGATCGAGCTGGGGCGACAGCTCTATTTTGACGAACGCTTGTCATCAGATAACACCATTTCTTGCGCTTCCTGTCACGATCCACATCAAGCCTTTGGTGCGAACTCGCGATTCGGTATTGGGGTTCAGGGACAGGAAGGCGGAAGGAATTCACCCGTCTCCTACAATCGGATTTTGAGCAAGGAACAGTTTTGGGACGGACGTGCAGCTTCGTTGGAGGATCAGGCTGTTGGACCGGTCGCCAACCCAATTGAAATGGGCAACACGCACGAGACCTGCATTACGACCGTCAGTAAGATTCCAGGCTACAAACAGCAGTTCGACAGAATCTTTGAAGACGGAGTTACCATCGACAATGTCGGCAAGGCGATTGCAACCTTTGAGCGGGCGATCGTTACTGGTCCGGCACCTTATGACGCTTACGCGCCCATCGCTAGCTTTGAAAAGACTTTCGCGGATGACCTGGAGTTTTTGGATGAAGAACCAGAACTTAAAAAGAAGTATGAGGAACTGAAGGCGACGGCTGCGGAGAACCCCATGAGTGAATCGGCTCAACGCGGCATGGTATTGTTTGCCGGCAAAGCAAACTGCACAGCCTGTCACGCAGGGGCCAATTTCACCGACGAACAGTACCACAACCTGGGTGTTGGAATGGAAGCCGAGAAACCTGATTTGGGACGCTTTGAAGTCACCAAAGAAGAGAAAGATAAAGGTGCCTTCAAAACGCCGACACTGCGCAACACCGCATTGTCGGCGCCCTACATGCACGATGGTAGCCAAAAGACGCTAGAAGAAGTCGTGGAGTGGTACGACAAGGGTGGACATAAGAACCCGTGGCTAAGCGACAAGATGAAGCCGCTGAAGCTGACCGATCAAGAGAAGCAAGACTTGGTCGCATTCATGGTCGAAGGACTGACCAGTGAGTTCACCGAGGTCTATCAAACCCGCTTGCCGGAGTCGCCTTCGGTTGTCGAATAGAAACTGAAACGTGACGCTAGATTTCACGTAATAGCTTCGCTGGAACGCCGATTCCAACCTCATGTACAACGCCGACCATCTGGTCGGCGTTGTTTTTTTCAAAACCGATCTTCTTGGCAACAAAGGTAATCGTGTGGTCAGCCTGAAATGTTGCAGCAGCGGCAACCCCAGTATCACAGTCCATACCGGTTGGGATATCGATTGCGATGCGCATCGCTGTGCCATGTGAATTGGCGACGGCAACGGCTACGTCGTATGGCGAACGCAACGGCCCCTGCGCCAGTACCTAATAGACAGTTGACGATGGTACCGGCATCGTGCAGTGCATCTGTCAATTGCTGGCGATCTTGCCGGATCGAGATACTGATGTCAGATTTTTTCGCGACGAGCGCGTTTGCTTTTGCATCGCCATGCAGCTGTTTCAGTTCGACAACCGAAACGATCCGAGCCTGACGGCTAGCCAGTTCCAGGTGCCGCGCGATGACGTAGCCGTCGCCACCGTTGTTACCTGTTCCGCACAGGATCACGATTGGTCCTCGAGGCGCTATTCGATCGATTATCTCGGCTGCTCCACGTCCAGCGTTTTCCATGAGCACAATTCCAGGAATTCCGTATTGCTCAATCGCGACTTTGTTGACATTACGAACCTGATCACGGCTCAGCGGCGGCACGATCATATTCCAAAATCCCCTCTTTGATGCGATAATAGTTGAAACCCAATACTCCATTACCAATCAAGATCATGCCTCTTTACGAATATGAATGCAAATCGTGCGATAGCTTGGTAGAAATTCTCGTTCGTTCGCAAACCGACGCCGCCAAATGTCCTGAGTGCGGCAACCAAGAAATCGATCGTGTGCTCAGCATTCCAGCAGCACCCGCCGTGAAGAACGGTTCCAGTTTGCCCGTTGCCCAAGGAAGCGAAAGTTGTGGTGCGCCGCGCTGTTGCGGTGGCGGATGTCAGATTTAGAAGCCTTATCGATGTCTGAACCTCAACGTTCCACCGTTGCTCCGACCTTGCAGCTATCGCGTCGCGGCTTAACGATTGCGCTACTATCGATGGTGGTCGTGGGCCTAAGTGTGTACGCGATGTTTCCCGATAGTGTTGGCGGGCCTCCGCTTCCAGTGGAAGCATCGCTGGATCACCAGCCCGTCGAAACGACAGGTGGACAAGGTGCGTTGTTAACCGAGGTGGTTGTAATCCGGAACAAGGCCGATCATGAAATCAAAAGACTTTCGATCGAAATCAATGGCCAGTACCTGCTATTCCAAAACAGTCCACTGGCGGCCGGCGAGAGCCTCGTACTGCCGCAGCGAGTTTTCACTGACAAACGGAGTAGTCAGCGTTTCAACCCAGTCAAATATGATGTTGAAGAAATCATCGTCACCGGGCAACTTCCATCGGGCTCGCGTGGCGTAAGCAAATTCGAGTTCATCGAATCGCCATGAGCATTTCAAATTGGTTTGCTGGGAATCCCCAGCAGATATAGTTTCCGGCCCAGCTTTGCCTCGATCGTTCCCCGTACTCAGTTCCCGGTGATAGTCACTCGATTCCAAACTCGAAAGTAACGTATCCAGGTCGCTCAGGCTGTAGGTTCGAACATTCGATACCGCTCGATCCCAGGCAAAAGCAAATCAGCAAGCCCGTCCCGCTGCCTCAGATTCTCTGCGACCTCGACCATGGGGCCTCCGCCACCGCTGCAAAGGTTGACGAATCGAGCTCGCTAGTTTGCCGAATAACTCGTTTCAGCAACGGAGTCAAATCATCGCTGGTCCCCAGGGTCCGATGAACAACGGCCAACTCATGGGCTGCCGGCAATCTGTAGAGATTCAATCGCAACTGCGCTCGGATGATCAAGAATCTAATCGTGTTCCGCATCGATAACAGTAGTCTGCCGTCGCTCGATGTCCGGCCGCGTTGCACTCGCTGCAAGTAACCGAACTCTCTTCCGATTGTGCTTGCTGCACGAATTCGGCACCGATAAACGTTGACGGTACAATGATCAGACTGTATCCCAACAAGATCAAGGCGGCCGAAATCGCTTTACCGATCGCCGATCGGGGCACGACGTCACCGTAGCCGACGGTCGTCATTGTGATGATCGCCCAGTACATCGCCTCGGGAATGGAGGTGAAGAGGCTTTGCGAATCGAGATCGGATTCGTCGGTGCCGTTGGATGCGATCGCTTCGATGTGGTACATCAATGTGCCGCTAATGGTGACCGCGACCAGCACCACGGTCAGAAACACGATGATCTTGTTGCGAGCTTTCCAGACCGCGGAACCCAGTTCGTCCGCTTCATCCATCATTCGCCAGAGTTTCAACACACGGAAGACGCGCAACAAACGGATGCTTCGAATGATCACGAATGATCGCGAAGACTCGGCGGCAAAAAGCGTCAGATAGCTGGGCAGAATGCTCAGCAAGTCAATGATTCCCCAGAAACTAAATAGATACCGGAGCGGTTGACGGACGCAAATCAGTCGCAGCGCAAATTCGATCGTAAAGAGACCGGTCAGGATCCATTCGATGACATTGAACGTGGTTGAATTGGATTCCAGTGAAGGTACGGTTTCAAGCGAAACGGTGGTAATGCTGAGCAAGATTGCGATTAGCAAGCCAATGTCGAACCAACGTCCTGCCGGCGTGTCAGCTTCAAAAATGATTTCGTACAGTTCTGCCTGCCAGCCACCCGGCTCTGGACGCAATGAATCCCGCCGGCGGGCTGCACGATTTGGTTTCGAGGACATGTTGGTTTCGTTCGCGGTGAGTCGTTCAGATTCTAAGTTGGACTAAAACTTCCAACGATACTCCATCCGAGTTCCATAGACATCCTCTAGGCCGCGTCGCCAGCCATACATGGCGTCAAATCGAAGCAAAGTGCGGTTAGAAATCGGAAACTGATACCTGGCTCCGGTCGCAAATTGGTCACCGGGCACTGCGGGGTTTGCACTGCCATGGGGGGTTAAGAATGCGATTTCCAAGAGCAGTTGACGATCAAGATCGTCGCCGATCAGGTCAATGCCGATCGATCCGCCGGCCGTGTCGCTGCCGGTCGCATCCAAGGTTGGAAAGCCGTTTAGTCCGTCGGTATCGAAGTTGATTCCGGTGTTGCGCAGGATTCCTCCGGCCACTCCGGCACGCGCCACGGATTGGGGTCGATCCCAGCCGACGAAAAAGTTGGCGTAGGGAACGACGGTCAGCGGCCAGCGAGTGATCCAGCTGTTTTCAACCAACAACAAGACGCCATCGGCTGTTTTGTCGGCTTCCGGCAAATCTTGGCCGGCATTGACGACCACGCGCAATGAGTTGCTGATCCGATCGAAATAGCGACGGGTGTAGCTGGCAGTAATGTTGTGGTAGCTAAGGTCAGCCTGATTGCGATCACGCACATATGCATATCCGGTTTCGATGTAACCATCATAGGCTTCGATAAACCAAGCCGTCCCAAAAGCCTGTGCCGCATGTTCGTCGCCAGCAAATGCGGGACTGTTCAACTGATCGAAAATAGCAAAGAAGGTCGCATCATAGTTCGACCAGTTCAGCAGACGACTGTGCCTGGCCGGTAAGGCAAAGGCTGCGCCGGTTACCGCGTCTTCCATCCAAATGCCGTTCTGGAATATTAACGGCACCAGCCCAATCGTAAACGGCAATTCCATTGGCGAAGATTTGCCGCGTGCAGCGCCAAGCATCACTCCCAGGTCGCCCTCGAAATAGCCGGTCGCCAGATTCAAGTCGGTTTGATCCACAAACCGAATTTCGCCGTCGACAAGTTCCCACCGGGTGAACTGGCCGCCATTGTCAAGCGGCCCGAAAAACGCATGGAACCGTTCGGTGTCGGTCAGCTGTAGATCCATATCTAAATTCAGACGGACCGCAGCATTGTCCATTCGTCCGCCAGCGTTGCGACCGCCGGCAAGCCCGAATCGAAAGTCGCCATACATATAGAATTCAGGACGACCAAGGTTCTTTTCGCCAAACCAGTTTTTGCCGCGCGGTGTGATGCCGTCGCCATAAAAGATGCGTCCCCATTCAATCCAGGGTTGCTGTGTTGGTACGTCGCGTTTCGCATCATACACCCAAGCTTCACGACCCGAGTCATGATACATCGATGATTCGGCCATCGGCGTTGGTGAGAAATCTGCATAGTACTCGTGGGAGCATGTGCAGCGTTCGCGAGAGCCGCAGCCATCGCAAGCCGCGTTTGGAAAGAGTTGACGCGACGACATTCGAAGCGATGCCAGCGACGAGAAAATGGCGCGGTCGAATTCGTGTTGATCGAACAAGGTAGCGGCGGGCGATCGACTGTCCGGCCGTGACACTTGAGGAGCCGACAAGGCTACCCCGCTACTGTCGTTCTCCGTCATCGGAGCAACGGTTTCCGGAGTCACCACTGTTTTCCGCACCGCAGGTAGTCGCACGGGTACGGCGGCCGCTTTCGTATCGGCTGACGCCACTGTCGTCGATTCGGCATCGATAATCCATTGCGGCGGTGTTGCGGAAACGTCATTCACCAGTGCGCAGGTGACCGCAAACGCTGTCAGTCAGCATCCAGTCACGTTTCGACGATGATTTGGAATTCGTCATTTCACCAAGAATGTGCGGCTGCTAGCGCGAAGGTCCAGCATGTTTTCGTTCATGCGGCGGATCATGTCGGGCGTGCTATGGATCTGTCGCATGAAGTACATCGGCTCGGTACGGCTCCGCATTCGCACGCTCAGCCGATAAGCACCCTTCTTTCGCAGTGCTGAAGCCGGAATATGGAATTTGGGTGTGCGATGATCCAGCGGGGGAATGGAATGCGCTTCCATCCGAATCAGGGGTGGATGATTCAAAACGCTGACCGGTACCGCACCGGGACGCAGGAAGGCCAGCTGATCCAGGCTAAAGTTCAACGGCAACGCGGCCTCACGATCGGTCCCGCGAATGTTGTTGATCAAAAATTTCGTTTGCAGGTTAAACAGATCCTTGTCGCGTGGGATGCGGCCAGCGGCGACTTCGTACGAATGCATGTCGGCAAGATCTGCGTTGCGATCCAGATACCCGCTTTCCCAAACTCGACATCCATCTGGATCGATCAGAACGACGTTTAACCAAAGTTGGGGTTGAGCACCAAGCGACCCTGTCGGCAAGTTGTGACCTTCACTGATATTGCTGACCCGATAAGCGACGGTCAGTGATTTACCGGCGCGAGGGGTGTCGTGAAAGATTGGTCCTTCGACATCCAGGCCGGCTTCCATCGTGATGATGGCATTGGAACGTTTTTGATCCAGCCTTTCCAAGTTCGCGTCGATCACCCGCCGACCGTCGCGTCGGTCGTCTGCCGTGTCCCAAGGATGCGGAAAATACATTCCCGGTTGCACCGAGTCTTCGAATGCATCGGTGCCCCAGCCGGCACGATAGTCGAATGCCAACCATTGTCGCGGCGTGTAACGTGCCGCATCCGGATTGATCGGAAAAATGCCGGGGTGGGCGATTGAGTAGCCTGGACCCCAGAAGCTGTGATTCGATTTCTGTTGCGGTTGGCCAAACGGCTGGCTGTTGATTTCAGCAATGTGGCCCCATTCATAGCCAGATGGCTTGCCGGGTACGGCGCCCATGTGACACTGCTGGCAGGTGATCCCTTTGGCCGCAGCCGGTCCGGCTCGATACTGAGCATGAACGACTTCCAGCCAGATTCCGGGATGGACGGCGACTTGATGACAAGAAACACAAACATCGCTGTTGGTCAAAGGTTCGAAGAAGTAGCTCGAGCGGTGAATCGACTGCCCGGGTCCGGTTTGGTGCGGGCTTGTTTTCAGTTTCAATTCGTTCGCTTGGCTGACCGCATCGGCCACGCCATGGCCGCAAGATCCGGAGCCGACCGGCTGATGAATGTCACCAGGTTCGATCCGTCGATCACCGTTGCTGCGCCAATAATGCTCTCGCACTCGATGACAGGCGATACACGTGACGCCTTCGCGAACGACCGGCGGCGCTTCCAGGATGCTGGCGGCTCGTTCGATCTTTAACTGCGTTCCAACGGGCGAATGACAGCGGACGCAAAATGAACCTACCGTGCCCCGGGTGTATTCGGTCATCGCCTGTTCGAAACGTTGGAACATCGGTGAAACTGTGGAATAGGCGTGCCCGCTGCTGCGCCATTGGTCATACTGACTTGGATGGCACTGGCGGCATGACTCGGCCGATGGATAACAGTTCTCGGTCCATAGTTTTTCATGTGGATCGGGTTGGCCGCTGATCGGTGCGTCTGGCAAGGTTGGCGTAGGCGAACTGAGATCACTGAGTGGATCTGAGCTGCCAACTTCGCTAAGCGGATCGACGGTTCCAATGGAACTGAGAGGATCGACGGCTCCAGCCGAACTGAGTGGATCGACAGTTCCAAAGGACCCGGGTGGACCGCCCCCAATCAGGTCGTCGCTCCCAAGCAGATCGTCTTGTGCCTGCGCATTGGACGCCAACAGCACGGCGAAACCAATCAAAATGGCGATTGTTGGTCGCATAAGTCGTAGCAGCACCTAAGCAGTGCTGAGATGTTGGCCGGAAATGGAAGTGTCTGCTTCAATCCATCGACACCTTGCAGTCGGCACAATGGTTCCGACTCGAGTTGCTCGAATAGCGAGCCTGATCGTCAAGCCTTGACAACGACTCCATGGCCTGACCCACCGCTAACCGGTACAACCCTCAAGGCCAGCCTTGGCGGAGAGCGAACACTAGAAAGATTTTTCCGATTGAATAATCATTCCGGCCTGGGGTCGGTTTGTCGCCTAAGTTTGAGTGCCGAATCGTGTCTCGATAGAAACCGAATCGCTATGTGCATGAATTGCCTAACCCATTCACTTTGCCAAACCGCAGAGTCTCGACTGAAATGACCGTTTCCTCTGCCAAGTCTAACGAACACGAAGCCGAATACTTTCGTTGCCCTGTTGTCAATGGATGCGGCGATGCAACGATTCATGTCGGACGCAAAAAAGCCAAGGCGACCGTTCAGGAAACGTCCATTGATGGGTTCACGATCATCGTGCCACCCAAATACTCGCCTAAGCTAAAGGTCGGAAAAACCTGGATCTTGGAACACGAAGGCGCAAAAACAGAAGTGCATCCGCTGTGGTTCTTCAACACGCCGGAAGGCAACATTCAATTGGGACTTCGCCGATTGCGAGACGTGACGCCACCGGACAATGATCGAAATTCGTTGCTGATTCGATTCGGCGGCGCACGCTTTCACGATCCAAATTTTTCGGCTGCGGCCTACGGCGGAGTTGTGTTGCTATTGTTTTGTATGCTGGCACTTCCTGGTTGGGGGGACCACATGGGAACGTCCGATCGAATCCACGACGCATTCCATTGGTTATTGGACGGTTTGGACGACACCTTCGGAAAGTATCTGTAGCAGCCCTTCAGGTCACTAGCAGCAATCGCCCGGACGGTGCACAGGGGAGGCTCGGTAGAGGCGAAACTCACGCTCGATTTGGTTGCTGTCGCGTAACACCACAAGCAATTCTGGGCGGTCCGCATGCGTGCAGATGGGTGTCCGCTAAGTTCTGATGATGGGCGATGCGTTAACTTCGCGAATCGGCTACCGCTAGGATCTGATCGACCACTTGCTCTGGCGTCATCCCATCGCTGGAGATCACGATTGCATCATCTGCGGGGCACAACGCACCCATCGGACGATCACGGTCTTGCTGATCACGAAGGTCTTGTGCACGACGAATTTCTTCGATCGACATGTGTCTGCCGGTGTCGGCAAGTTGTTGCTTTCTGCGCCGCGCCCGTTCTTCCGGGGACGCCGTCAGAAAGACTTTGCATTCCGCATCGGGAAAAACGTCGGTGCCTTGATCCCTTCCCTCGGTGACAATATTTCGTCCTTGGGCGATCTGTCGCTGCAACCTAGAAAGTTGCGTACGAACTTCTGGAAGGTCTGCCAGATAGCGAATCGCATCGGTGACCGTTGGCGTGCGGATTTCATCAGTCACATCGTCGCCATTCAAATAGATGCGATAGTCTCGCCACTGCAGATCTACGTTGCCGGTGAATTCAACAAGTCCCTGGGGATCATGCAGATCGATTGCGGCCCGAATCGCTCCCAATGTGACCGCGCGATAGAGAGCCCCGGTATCCAAGAACTCGAACTCCAATCGCTCAGCGACCTTTCTCGCAATGCTGCTCTTTCCAGCCCCGGCGGGACCGTCAATTGTCACAATCACTCTGCTCTTTCTTCCGCTACAGGTTCAGATTTTTGGCCGCTTGGTCTGGTTCAGCGCCAGCTACAGCCCTCGAATTGACGCTTGCCTTGATGCTGGTCAGGTCGGCTTCGATGATCGCTCGTTGATCGTCGTCGTCAAGTTCTACCTTCCCACCGAACCGGTGACGATAGAACGTCTCCGTCAATCGTTCCATAGGCCCGGCAATTGAAGGCGCATGGAATCGAGCCATTTCATCCGCAGCAACCAATGCAAACTCGCCGGGTGTTTGATCGTGACGACGGTGGATTCCAACCCGTGCTAGTTCTTCCAATGCAGCGGCATAGAATTGGATTGTTGATTGCTGCCGCAGTTGCTCAGATTCGTCAAACTGTCGATTGCGATTGCGTTTAGGTAACTGGATTCGCATGAGCAGAAAGAACGAGACCAATAACAAGACGGAAACGATCGCTGCCGGCAAGGAAAACATTTCTCGACTTGCCAGAGAACCGCCACCAAGTTCGCCTGCCTGGAATTTTCGGATCTGCCTGCTAAGCCACTCGACGGCGTCATCGTACCACGGACCGCCCGGCTGGATCCCGCCAGCCATTACCGATCCCTGTTGCCTGTCGGCATCCATGTTGACGACGTAATCATCCCAAATGTCTTGCGCTAAATCGATGCTTTGACGAATCGTTCCGATGCCTTGCTCGGTTGCATTGGTCGAGGGAGTCGGATCCAGTCGCAACCAATATTGACCGGCTGTTGGTTGACCATACAGGTGCGGAAATTGTCCTGTTTGATCGCTGTCGACCATCGCTTCGACCCATGCGTGCGCATGCAGTTGTCTGCGCAACGTACTCGCTTGCCCATTCGTTGTACTCATCCGTGTAGTAGCCAACGACTACACGAGCAGGAATCTTTTGGCTGCGCAACATCATTGCCATCGCCGAAGCAAAATATTGACAATGCCCTAGTCGATCAACGGCAACGAACTGTTCGATTGGGTCCAGGCCGGCTACCGATTCCGCATTTAGATCCAAGGAGTAGCGATAGGAGCCGGTCGATGTAAAGTGTCGTTCAATCTGCTTGGCAATCTTGTAGTCTGAGAGTCGTTTTCCGGTTGCGTCAAACGCCAGCTCGCGGGCAATATTCGCAACGGTAGGCATCGCCAGAGAATTGAATTGAAGGAGTGTGTCGTGGTACGCGCTAGACCGCGTCTGCGCAGAAAACAGTTGACGCGAGCTGGCTATGGTTGCCGATTCGCCAGTCGCTGAGTTAGGCGACGCGGTTGTCGGCAGGCGCGCAATCAACTCCGTCTGAATTCCATTTCGAAAAGCATGTGTTCCAAAGGAATAATCGATCGGCATGTGAACCCAGTCACTTGCTCCACGACCACTTGCTCCGCGACGGCGAATCGTCCAACGTTCAGCGAGGTGAACGACTTCCGGCGATTGGTTGCGACGATGGTAAGGAGCAATCGCGAACAGAGAATTGCTGCGCATCGATTCACAGGCGATTGAAACATCGACTGTGTCGTAGAAGTTGGTGTCTGTCGATCGGCTCGGAACGTATTCTCTTGGCAATGGCAAAAATTCGGTCTTTGAATCAACCGGGCTTTCGCTCCAAACAGCCGTGGTTCGACGACGGAACTCGCGAGCCTCGTACTGCTCTAGCGTCCGTCCTCGCAAATAGATGCCGCCAACCGCGAGGTAGCTGTCGCCAGTGACGCGATTGGTCAGCCCGATGCGCAACGCGATTTCCGGGTTGCGCAACATCGGGCCCAATTGTTCTAAACTTACTTTGTCGGAGAATCCGATGAGTGCGTCGCCGCGCGGATTCCTCCTCGCAGCCTCGGACGTTCGCGGCAGCGCGTAAAAGAACACCCAGGCAACTAGCATGATCGCAGGTGTCAGAATCAATGTCGAAACAATCGCGTACTGACCAGCCTGTTGTGCGGCTTCACGCGTCGATTCGCCAGACTCTACCCGTATCGCACAGGAATCCTGGTTCGGTGCGTTACTTGAACGATTAGTGGATTCATCGATTCCAGTTTCCTTGACAATCGCAACGGTGGCCAGCAGGCCCAAGGCTAGCGCACCGATGATGCCGATTGGGATCAACAACAGTCCGAAACTGATCGCGTTGTTGAATACCGCGGCGACAATCAGTTCTAGTAAACAGAAGATTGCGAGTTGTTCGAAAATGCGTTTCGATTTCTGCTGCATCATCAAGATCGCTTGAACGATCACCAACAGATGCGAGACGGCTAGCAATTGCCGCGGGCCAGCGGGATCCCCATCAGTAAAGTCGACAATGCAGAAAATCGCGGCCAGTGCCATCGCAAGGTGGGCCGCAGTTGCCGGCAAGGAGAATAGCTTCAGAACGTTGACAAAGACATAGCCAATGATTGCAAAGAAGATTGCGATGACTGGAATCACCGCGCCGTCGTTTCCCACGGCAAGTACAAACGCGCCAAGTACGGTCAGGATTGCGAAATAGAGCTTCAGCCGGTCAAAGATCCGCTGGCCCGGTGAGTAGTCAGTTGGACGAAAAGCCTGTGTATCCCTCATGCTGGTTCCTCGGCAACCCAACGCGATAGATCATCGTGCCGGACGTCGATCCATTGAACATGGCACTGTGGTCCCACGATTGTCAGGAGGTCGCTGGACTGGGTGGCACCAGTGTCATTCAATTGGTCCTTGTGTTGAGCCGATGCTTCGGCTGCTGAGCGAGAGCTGACAATCATCAGCTCGTGGGCCGATCCGGCCAACGAAAGTGACTGGCGAATCGCGTCATCGAGCCTCGGTTGATTGCTGACCTGGACATCAACTAGCAGTTCCATCATCCGGCGTATTGCCGAGTCTGATCCGCCACCGATTACGGCATCGCTTGCGGCGCCGGCTGTACCAAGTATGACCCGATTCGACGGCAGGCCGGCCAATTTCGCAACGAGCGTTGCCACCAAGCTAATTGCCGTTTCGGCGTGCTCCTCTTCCCTGGTTGACTTGGCAAAGGCATCAACGACGATGCACAAATCGAACCTTCTTCGCTGTTCGAATTGTCGGACCGCAGGTTGATTGAGCCTTGCCGTCGTCCGCCAATGGATCCACTTGGGACTGTCGCCGGTTTGCCATTCGCGCAGGCCAAAGAAATCGCCCTCGCTCGAACCCGATCTTCGAGCCGTCGCCGCCGCACCGCCGTGCCGGCTGTAAACCTGACGCTGCCAATGCCGGTGCAACTTTAGTTGTCGTGGAAAGACGCAAACTTCTTGTTCCTCCTCAATCGTTCTGCGGCACCGGAACAATGAAAATGGGAATGTTGTTTCAAGTTGGATCGGTCCAAAACGATAACGCCCACGGTGGGCAACGACGCAGCGATAGTCTGCCCCTACGGTACGACCGGCGGGAATCGCAGCAATGCCACATCCGGCCAACGCTTGTTCTGATCCGGAGATTCGCACAACCCGATCAGACAGTCTTAGCATCCAAGCCGTTAAGAATCGATTGTGATTGGTCAGCCGGAATCGAACGGCAAATGGTACGCTCGCAAACACCTGACGAGGAATATGACGACGGATTGCAATGGACTCGACGCTGTGTTGACTCCACCGCCATTGGATCAACAACGCACCGATCAACACCGCCGCCAGCACCAACAATAAATTGAACCCCCGAACAGCGCCGCCAAAAATAGCGAAGGAACCAAGGAATAGAAAATGGAATCCTAGGCGTGTGAGTCGATTGTTGTAGCGTGGCAAAGCGGACATGGATGTCTCACACGGGAACGGATACTTGTTCCAAGAGCTCTTGCAGTTCAGATTCAACCGCTTTGCGACTTGCCCCATGAAACACGCCCTCTGGAAGCACTCTGTGCGCTAGCGTGGCAACGGCTAAAGACTTTACATCATCAGGAGTCACGAAGTCGCGGTAATTGCTGAGCGCCCGAGCCTGGCAGCCACGGTAGAAACTTAGCGCTCCCCGGGTGCTCACACCAACTTGGAATCCGTCGTGCGACCGCGTTGCTTCGACGATGTCCAACAGGTAGTCAACGAGTGAATCGTCGAACACTACCTGTCGTACTAACTGTTGCGCCTCGAGAACGGCTTCGGTCGTTACCGCAGGTCGTAGATCGTTGACCGGTTCCCCGCTTCGATGAGTCTTCATGACCGTGCGTTCAATATCGCGATCAGGATAGCCGATCGACATCCGCAATAGAAACCTGTCCAGTTGACTCTCGGGAAGTGGATAAGTTCCTTCATATTCAAACGGGTTTTGGGTCGCCACGACGATGAAGGGTTTTGGCAATGGATGAGTCGTCCCGTCAATCGAAACCTGTCCTTCGCTCATCGCTTCCAGCAAAGCCGATTGAGTCCGCGGCGGCGCCCGGTTGATCTCGTCGGCCAACACGACGTTGGCAAAGATAGGTCCCGGATTGAATTCGAATTCGCGGGTGTCACTGCGGTAGACCATGCTGCCGGTGATGTCGCTCGGCAGCAAATCGGGAGTAAATTGCAAACGATTGAATTTTCCAACAATGCTGGTCGCCAAAGCCTTGGCCGCTAAAGTCTTGCCGACACCCGGCACATCTTCCAGTAAAATATGCTCGCCAGCCAGCAGAGCGACAGTCAACATCTGGACCACATCGGGCTTTCCCAACACGACCCGCTCGATGTTTTCTCGCAGCCGGCGTGATGTCTCAAACGCTTCCTGCGACATAAATGGATGGCCTGGCAACGAGGAGAAATGTGAACTGATTGGATGTTTCTATCATACTTGATCGGATCGCAGTGGGCGAAGACGCGATCGGATATAATCCTAGCCAGCGTTGGTTGCCCACTGTTTTTACTGAGGAGACGATGCTGATGCGGATCGTGATTCTTGTCATCGCCTGCTTGTCAATGTCCGATGCGGTCGCACAGCAGCAGACGCTCGCAGATGTGAAACCGCTGACACCGAATTCGGATCGTGAACCACTTGCCAAGAGCTTTTCGCTTGACAAAGGGATCGATTTTCTAGATCACGCAGCGCTCGATTGGACAAGTCGGCGAAAGTGTTTTACCTGCCACACCAACTTCGCCTATTTGATGGCCCGACCAATGGTCGCCAGCGAAGTACCCGCGCACAAGCAGGTTCGTCAACAACTCGAATCGCTGGTCAACGATCGCTGGGAAGATCAAGGCCCGCGTTGGGATGCGGAAGTCGTGATGAGTGCGGCCGTGTTGGCAATGAATGATTCGCTGACAACCAACAAATTGAGCCCAACAGCACGAACAGCGCTCGACCGCATGTGGACTGTCCAACGCGACGATGGCGGTTTCGACTGGCTGAAATGTGGTTGGCCGCCAATGGAGATCGATGACGACTATGGAATCGCAATGTGCGCGATCGCCGCTGCCGTTGCACCCGACGAGTACGCCCAGACGGGGGCCGCCCAACAAGGCTTAAAAAAACTTCGCAGTTACCTGGCCGACAATCCGCCGCCAACGCTGCATCACACCAGCATGTTGATTTGGGCCGATAGCTACGGAAGTGAAATGCTTTCGCCACAACAACGGGATGCTGCCGTCAAAAAGTTACGTGACTTGCAGAAAGAAGATGGCGGTTGGGCAACCGCCACGCTGGCCGATTGGCAGCGCGCCGATGGCAGCGATCAAGATCTCGACAACAGTGACGCCTACGGAACCGCGTTTGTCGTTTTCGTCCTCCAACGGTCCGGGGTGCCGGCGACCGATCCAGCAATCGAGAGCGGAATTGCTTGGTTGAAAGCGAACCAACGCCGCAGTGGTCGCTGGTTCTCAAGATCTCTCTATCAAGATTCGACACACTACTTGTCACACGCCGCCACGGCGATGGCCGTGATGGCGATTCAATCGGCTGAGCAATGATCGCGAACGACAACTGGCGGATTGGGCGTCGATTTGGTTATCTGCAAGGTTGAGGACTATAAGACTGGCAGGATGAAGGAGTTTGACGCCCATGAGTCGATTCAGGACATATCAAATCATCTTCCTATTGCTCGGTTGCGCGGGGATTGCGGCTCTGTCCCAATCGGCGGTCGGTAGCTCGCCCGTCTACTTGGGCAGCAAAGCCACCGAGCAGCGGTCCATGGATCAATTCGATCATGGCCATTGGAGTCCGTTGCTTGGCAAGTACGTTGACGACGATGGCCTTGTCGATTATCAAAACTGGAAAGCAAACACAGCAGATGTCGAACTGCTGGATCAGTATTTACAGCATCTCTCCACCGCTTCCGCGAAAACAACGGCGACAAACGACGCGAAACTTGCCTTTTGGATCAACGCCTACAACGCGGTCACGATTCGTGGCATCCTGCGCGAGTATCCGACGACGAGTATTCGCAACCATACCGCTCGATTCTTTGGCTACAACATTTGGCATGATTTGCAACTGTACGTCGATGGCACGCCTCATTCACTTGAGCAGATCGAACATGAGATATTGCGAAAGATGTCGGAGCCCCGCATTCATTTTGCCATCGTTTGCGCATCGATCGGATGTCCACGTTTGTTGAATGAGGCTTACGTCGCCGATCGCATCGATGAGCAATTGGAAGCCAATGCAAAAGACTTTTTTTCAAGACAACAGAACTTTCGATACAACGCCGATTCGCAAAGTTTCCAGCTGTCGTCGATCCTGAGTTGGTTCGATGAAGATTTTGGCGGCAGTCGTAAGCAAACTCTGAAGACGATCGCACCCTGGTTACCAACGCCCGAAGCACAGGCAGCTGCCAAGGCTGGATCAGTCAGCGTTTCCTATCTGGACTACGACTGGAAGCTGAATCGCCAGTAGCCAGCAGGCCGAATCAAGCTCCGCGCCGATCCGGCGAGGCGATCGCGAACAACACAACATTGCCGGGTCTGCGTCGCTGTCGCTCCTGGTTCCGGCCTACAACCTACGTTGGCTCACCCCATTCACCGTCCTCCACGCACGTTGGGGCAACTCCACCCCAATCGATTTCATACTGTCCGAGTTCAACAAATCGATGAAAGGAGGACCATTGCCAGTCAACAACTCGATCGACCAGTTGATGTTTGCGCGGATTCCAATGAATGTAGTCCGTACATCTTTCCAGGTCCTGATCGTCTCGCACCGTATGTTCCCAGAATCTTGGTTGCCAGATACCCCGTTCCCCGCGCCGTCGTTGCGATTCGGTTACCTCCGCCTCCGGCAAGCCAGCATCGAGCCACTGCTCACTGAATTCGGATTTGATCCGCTGCATGCGCATTGAATAGCGATCGTCACCAGCAGGCAATTGCATCACAAGATGCCAGTGATCGGGCAGCAGAACCGTTGCGAACAACGAAAACTTGTGGCGATCGCGAACCGACTTGATTGCCTTGCGAAGAAATTTGCGACCCAGATCACTGGTCAGAATCGGGCGACGGCCATAGGTGACGACCGTCAAGAAGAACGTGCCGCCAGGAACAAACCAGCGCTGATAGTCGGACATGTCCTCTCCACTTGTAGGCCGAATCAAGCTTTGCGCCGATCCGGCAAGTGTAGATCGGTAAACGTTTGTGGCAACGACAAACTTGGCTGAACGATCGATCGTAGGCCGAATCAAGCTCCGCGCCGATCCGGCGGGGCGATGGCGAACGGTACAACATTGCCGGATCGGGGTCGCTGTCGCTCCTTGCTCCGGCCTACTATCTACTATCATATTAGGCATGATCTTCCGCGCTATTTTTGCACTGTTGTTTGTCACCCCTCTGTTCGCGCAGACGGATTCGCCGGTCACTTTGAACCAAAAGGCGGATGGCTATCGAGGCATTTGGTACATGAACCAGCCGTCGGGTGACGAGTATGTCTATAAGTACAGCGGCGGTCTGGGGACGTACTGCGCAAAGCACAAGCCGTTTGCGATTTATAGCGAGCAAGCCAACCGGACGTTTTTCTGCTACGGCGGGGCGACCGCAGACGACAGTCGCAAGCTACTGCATATGGTGTCCTATTTTGATCATGCCACGAAGACAGTTCCACGCCCGACGATTTTGCTGGACAAGCAAACGAACGATGCACACGACAATCCGGTGATCTCCATCGATGATGACGGCCACATCTGGATATTTTCCACATCCCACGGCACGTCGCGACCGTCCTACATCCATCGCAGCGTTCGGCCGTTGGACATCGATGATTTTGAACTTGTTCCGGCGACTCGAGAAACTGATCAACAGTCAAAGTTGATCGACAACTTTTCTTACATGCAGGTATGGATCCAACCCCAGGCAGGTTTCTTGGCGTTTTTTACTCGTTACGGATACCCGGCCAAGCGAACGATCTGTTTCATGAACAGTTCCGACGGTGTGCAGTGGAGTAAGTGGCAGAGGCTGGCTGCGATTGAGGAAGGCCACTACCAAGTTAGCGGAATTGGCAAAACGAAAGCCGGATCGATGTTTAACTATCACCCCCAAGGGAAAGGGCTGAATTGGCGGACAAATCTGTACTACGTCGAAACAACCGACCGCGGCACGACCTGGCAGACCGTGGAGGCCAGGAACTTACGTTGCCATTGACCAAGTGCAAAACGCATGCCTTGGTCCATGACTACGAAGCCGAAGGGTTGAACGTCTACCTGAAAGATCTACGTTACGATCACCAGGATCGACCGGTGTTGTTGTACATCACGAGCAAGGGCTACCAATCTGGTCCCATGAACGATCCACGCACCTGGACTCTAGCCCGTTGGGATGGGGACGGAGTGGATCATTTCGCCGGTGACCAATTCAGACAACAATTATGACATGGGCGAATTGTGGATGTTTGCTCGAGGACGACTGGCGAATCATCGGGCCGACAGAAACTGGACCACAACCATTCAATCCGGGCGGCGAGATCGCGATGTGGACCAGTCGCGATCAAGGTCGTGAGTTGGCAACAGAAGTCGCCAACTGACCAGAGCTAGCGAGATGAACCACACCTACGTCCGTCGCAGCCTCAACGCTCATCCAGACTTCATCGCCATCTGGGCGGATGGCCACGGTCGTAAACCTTCCCTTTCAAACCTCTATTTTGCGACCGCCGAAGGGGCGGTTTTTCAGCTGCCCCGCGTGATGGCTACCAGCACTGCTTTGCCGATTCCCATCCAGCCGTGAATTGGATCGTGGCGTAGGTTGGGTGACAAATCGAATAGCCACGCAATAAGATCAAGGTCGTCCACATCATTGACCGGAACCGTTTTCTGAGTTTGGAATCACCATGGCAAAATCTTCCGATATTGTTTGGCACGACCACACCGTTTCTCGTGAAGACCGACAGCGTCGGCTGGGGCAGCGAGGCTTGGTCGTCTGGTTCACTGGTCTGAGCGGATGTGGAAAAAGCACGATCGCCAATGAACTCGATCGCCAGCTATGCGAACTGGGGCGAGCGACGATCCTGTTGGACGGTGACAACATTCGCCATGGGCTTGTCGTGCCCCCCCGGACCGGTTGGCGAACGAGCATTCACAGGAGTTCGCCGACCGATTTGGGCTTGGATTTGGCGAGATCGATCGCGAGGAGAATATCCGGCGGATTGGTTCGGTCGCTTCGCTTGATGGCTTCGGCCGGGCTGATCACGTTGACCGCCTTTGTTAGCCCCTATCGTCGTGATCGAGATCGGGTCCGCAAGATCGTCGAAGATGCCGGTTCAGCGGGCGATTTCATTGAGGTGTTCGTCGATACGCCGCTGGAGGTCTGCGAATCGCGCGACCCGAAGGGGCTGTATAAGAAGGCTCGAGCTGGTGAAATCAAGAATTTCACCGGGATCAGTGATCCCTACGAGGCCCCCGAAAACCCCGAAATCCACCTCCGCGGCGGCGACGATCGAACCCCTGCCGAGCAAGCGGCTGAAGTGCTCGACGAACTGAAGAGCCGGGGAGCCTGGAGCTAGGCCGGTCAGCGGCGACCTTTTCCTGGCGTCTGACCACCTGACTCCGGACCACTTCTTTTTCTGCCATTGCGTTCTACGGCCTCGCCGGTACACTACCCGGTTCGACCATGTGAGAAAATGAGAACGACGTAATAGAACTAAGAACGAATGACGATCTCGAAAGAGCAAAAAACTGCTGTAATCGGCGAACACAAGAAATCAGACGCCGATACCGGCTCGCCTGAGGTGCAAATTGCCATCTTGACCGAGCGAATCAATGGGTTAACCGAACATATGCGGACGCACCGCAAAGACTATGCCTCTCGTCGAGGTCTCTTGGGTTTGGTCAGCCGTCGCCGACGTTTGCTCGACTACGTTCGGGGCGAAGATCCTCAAACGGTATCTCGATATCATTGGGAAATTGGGCATCCGAAAGTAGCCCGATCCTGGTTGCAGAAATGCATAGTTGGGCCGCAGTCATGCGAAGATGGCAAGTCCGCCGCAATCGCCAAACTGGGCGGCTCGGCTTCTCGCTTTCCACCCGACGACCGACTCCGGTTCGTTTCTCCCCCCTCTCACAAACGGTCGTTTCGATCGTGCCGTTGTTGCATCATGCGCATGGGCGGTTTCCGCCGGGACGATTTGCATTGCGGGATTCGATCAACCCCTTTTGTTGTTTTGTAGGTAGTAAGTAGTAAGGAGAAGATTCAAAGTGTCAGAAAAACGAATCCGAGTAGAAAAGAAGATCGGCAATCAAGTCATGTCGATCGAAACTGGCCAGTTGGCCAAACAGGCTGCCGGCAGTGTGCTGGTTCAGTACGGCGAAACCGTGGTTTTGGTTGCCGCAGCGTCCAGTGATCCCCGACCAGGTCTGGACTTTTTCCCCTTGATGTGTGATTACCGCGAGCGATTGGCGGCAGCTGGAAAATTCCCCGGCGGGTTCCTCAAGCGTGAAGGCCGACCGAGCACCAAGGAAACCTTGAGTGCTCGATTGATGGACCGTCCGATTCGCCCACTGTGGCCACCGGGATACAAGGACGAAGTCCAAGTTCAAGCATTCGTGATCGCTAGCGATTTGCAGAATGATGGCGATGTATTGGCAATGAACGGTGCGGGTGCCGCGTTGCATATCAGCGAGCTACCTTTTCAGGGACCCATCGCCAGCGTGCGGGTTGGTAAAGTCGATGGCGAGTTGATCGCCTTCCCGACCCATGAGGATTTAGAGTCGAGTGAATTGGACATGATTGTCAGCGGCTCCAAAAAGGAAGTGGCGATGATCGAAGGATTCGCCAACGAAATGCCCGAAGACGAGATGATGGAAGCGATTCAGTTCGCTCATCGCATCATTTGCGAAGTCTGCGATCTGCAAGAAGAACTGTACGAAAAAGTCAATCCGACCAAGAAAGAGTACATTCCACCCGAGGACGATGGGCTTTTCCAGAAACTCGAGCGTGGCTACTACGAAGAATTCAAGTCCAAGATGCAGACCCCCGGCAAGCACGATCGGGAGGACGCCGTCAAAGCTCTTCGCAACAAAGCCCAAGAAGAACTGATTCCCGATCCAGATGCCGACGGTGCGATCTGTGTCAAGCGATTCAAGACGGTCTGGCATGATCTGGAAGAAAAGGTTGTTCGCGATCTGATTGTTGCCGGCACACGACCCGACGGCCGCGACAACACCAGCTTGCGGTCAATCTATTGCGAAACCGACCTGCTACCACGTGTCCATGGATCGGCATTGTTTCAACGTGGCGAAACGCAAGCTTTGATAACGATCGCTTTGGGTACCTCCCGCGACGAACAACGCGTGGACGGCCTGATGGATGAGTTCAGCAAGAAGTTCATGCTGGATTACAATTTTCCTTCCTTCTCGGTCGGCGAATGTCGTCCGATTCGTGGTCCAGGACGCCGCGAAATCGGTCACGGATGTTTAGCCGAAAGAAGCGTCGCCCCGGTACTGCCGGCTGCGGACGATTTTCCCTATACCATTCGCGTGATCAGTGACATTTTGGAGTCGAACGGTTCCAGTTCGATGGCTTCGGTTTGTGGTGCAACCTTGGCTCTGATGGCCTCGGGCGTTCCGATCAGCAATCCAGTCGCGGGAATCTCCGTCGGATTGGTTCGCAGCAGCGAAGATGACTGGGTCTTGTTGACCGACATTCTGGGCACCGAAGATCACTTTGGCGATATGGACTTTAAGATTGCTGGAACCCAAAACGGTATCACCGGGATCCAGCTGGACTTGAAAGTCACCGGCATCAGCGAAGAAATCATTCGTGCGACGCTGAAGCAATCCCGTGAAGCTCGAATCGAGATTCTTCGCAAGATGTTGACGACGATCTCGCGGCCACGTCGCGAAATCGCTCCGACCGCGCCACGGTTGTTGCGAACCAAGATCGCTCCCGACAAGATCGGCGCGTTGATTGGTCCCGGCGGTAAAAATATCCGTGGCATTCAGGAATCAACCGGTGCTGTGATCGAGGTTGATGATGACGGTACGGTCTTGATCGCCAGTTCCAACAAGGAAACGGCGGAAGAAGCGATGCGGGCAGTCGAAGCTTGCACTGCAACGGTTCAGATCGGCAAGATTTACGATGGAACGGTCAGCAGCATCAAAGAGTTTGGCGCCTTTGTCGAAATCCTTCCGGGACGCGATGGGCTATGTCACATCAGTGAACTAAGCACCGGATTCATCAGCAGCATAGATTCGGTGGTCAACGTGGGCGATCCAATGAAAGTATTGGTGATCGACGTGGACGAGCATGACCGAGTCAAGCTTAGTCGTCGTCGAGCCCTGGAAGAGTTGGGTGAAGAAGACGAGATGGCCGCAGCGGCTGAAGCCGATGGTGGCGGGGACCGCGATCGAGGCGACCGAGATCGCGGTGATCGCGACCGAGGTGGAGACGACGATCGACCACGCCGCCGACGTGGTGGTGGAGGCGGCGGCGGTGGAGGCCGCGGTCGTGGTGGCAGCGGCGGCGGACGCGGCCGAGAGGGTTCAGGCAGTGGTGGCAGTAGCGGCGGTGGCGGCCGATATCGCGACTAATTCTGACTTGCCGAGTTGCTCAAAGAATTCACAAACAGAGCCGGCGCGATTTTCGCGTCGGCTCTGTTCATTGATTGGCTGTCTCTACCCGATCATGGGCAGAATTGCTGTTGGCAACTAGTTGCTTTTCGCCATGAGCGACTTGATCACGCCCACAATTGCCATCAGGGCTCCTCCACCAACTCCGCCCGATGCCACGCTACCCAAGATCGATGCCAAATCGAGGCCTCCGTCGGGAGCAGCGGCAATGCCAAGCATTCCCAACAATTGGCCCCCAATGCCACCACCAAGTATTCCGGCAACGGAGTTGCCAAGGGTTCCAAGGTCCAAATTCTTCGCAAGCTTTCCGACGATGTTTCCACCAGCGGCACCGGTCAACAGTTGAATGATTAGCGGCAATAGTTCCATGGTTGGGCTCCTAAAGAGTTTCGCAAACGTTCGACGCACACGCCGTCGCGAAAGTAACCATCGGCTGCTACTACGTCAATACGCGTGCCCAGCACAGTAGACCCGCTGAAATTCCCTGGGTCTGTTTCGATCGAGAACCGTAGTCAACCGACTTTTCCAGGGGTTCCCTCAATACTGGCCGCGCCAATCGGCTGGGACTCAGGTAAGTCGGACGCAACTCGAAGCCAAACTGAATGATGATCTGGGAGCGTGCTGGCCAGCCTGCAACAAACCACGAGCGGTTTAAGCGGAGGCTACTGGACGCCTCGTTCACCGGGTACTGATCCGCTCCATCCGAGTTTGTCTCGGAGCGATCGATACTCGTTTTGACCTCCGACGGTCAGCATCTGAAAAGTCCGGTCGGCACGCTCAATGCGGACGCGATCACCTGGCAACAACGGACTGAGAATCCGACCATCGACCACGATGCTGGTCGATTCATTTGGTTCGGTCACGGTCAATTCAAGCACGGTATCGGCCGAGTCGACTAAGGGGCGGTACGTCAGTGTGTGCGGGCTGATTGGCGAGATCACAATCGCCTGAAGATTACGGCGCAGGATTGGACCGCCGGCCGACAGATTGTGGGCTGTCGATCCGATTGGTGTGGCGACGATCAATCCATCGCAGCGATAGCGGGTTGCCAAGGTTCCATCGGCATACAAGTCGATGTCTAGAATTCGATAGGGTGGCCCGCCCAGCACCGCTGCTTCGTTGAGCGCCAACTGGTCCGCGATCAGACTGCCCTCTCGATACAGCGATGTGCGAAGCATCAGGTGATCGGATATTTCGAATTCACCGCAACACACTTCGGGCCAGGTATTCAGAAAGTCATCCGGAGACAACGCTGCTAGAAATCCCAGGCGTCCACAATTGACGCCTAGGACTGGAGATTGATGGATGCCCATTTGACGGGCGGCTTGAAGGATCGATCCATCGCCCCCCAATACGATGACCAGGTCTTGATCGCTCTCGGAAAAGTCGTGGGCAAATTCAAGGTCCTCTGCGACAACGTCCGCGTGCTCGGCGATTGCCGGGCGCAGGCGAGTCAATTCCGAACGCACGAGCTCGCGATCAGGGGCGCCTAGGATTACGACCTTGGGCCGACGACTACCGTCGCTCGGCCATCCAGAACTTTTGGTCATGATTTGATGTCCACTGTTCGGCCGCGGGCGGTGCGCCTCTAGGATTGGTTCTTTTGAAAGGGCGTGCCGCTGGCTAGAAGTTTAGACTCGGCTCGGAACCGCTGCGCGACAGGTCTTTGCGATCGCGTCAGGGCTTAGACCGTGCTGGTCCAACAAATCGCCTCGATCGCCATGATTGATGAATTCGTCAGGCAGACCGAGCGTGTGAACGAGGCGGGTATCCAGACGTTCGGCGACTGCACATTCCAGGAATGCTGAACCGAAACCTCCCATCTTGGCACCTTCTTCGACCGTGACGACAAACCGTCCATCGCTTAGCGAATTGCGAACCATTTGCACGTCAATCGGTTTCACGAAGCGTGCGTTGACGACGGCTACATCCAGTTCGCCACGAAGCAATTCTGCTGCCTTCAGTGCTTGCTCCAGGATCGCGCCGTAGGCAACAATCGTTCCATCGGTCCCTTCGCGAACAACTTCGCTTTTACCGATTTCAATCGGCTCTGAAACACGGTCCAGCTCCAATGCCGATGCCTTTGGATATCGGATGCTACTTGGATGGTGATGCGAGATCGCAGCGTCCAACATCGGTGCAACTTCGTCGGCGTAACCCGGTGCCATGCAAACCATGTTTGGAAACAATCGCATATAACCGATGTCAAACAGGCCATGGTGGGTCGGGCCATCTGGTCCCGTTAGACCGGCGCGGTCAAGCATGAACACAACCGGCAGGTCTTGAAGCGCGACTTCTTGAAAGATCTGGTCGTAGCTTCGTTGCAGAAAAGTGCTGTAGATATCGACAATCGGTCGTGACCCTGTTTTGCACTGTCCGGCGGCAAATGCGACGGCGTGCGATTCGCAGATTCCCACGTCAAAGAAACGGTTGGGGAATTGCTCACGAATTGGTTCCAATTTGTTTCCCTGGCACATTGCCGCGGTAATGACCGTGACCCGCGGATCGTTGGCCATCTGTTGACGAATCGCATTGCGGGCGTGGACGGTGTAGGGAGGAGTCCCGGCGCCAGATTTCGCGACCGCTTTTGCACCGTTGTCGTCAAATGCGGGAGGCGTGTGAAAGTAAACGGGATCTTCGGCGGCCGGTTTGTATCCGTGGCCCTTTTCGGTGACCACATGCAACAACAGCGGCCCGCTGGATTCTCGAGCCAACGCAAGGTACTTACGAACCAGGGCGATGTCATGACCGTCAATCGGACCGACATAGCGAATGCCCAATTCTTCGAACAACATGCCGCCCAGCAGGCCAGCCTTGACTCCCTCTTTCATTTGCGCCAACAAACGCTCTGCCGGATCGCCAAACATCGGCACATGTTCCAGCAACCGGCCGACCTCGCTTTTTAGACCTGTGTAAAAGGGATTCCCCCGCAATCGATCCAAATAGCTGGCGACCGCACCCACTCGCGGGCAGATCGACATTTTGTTGTCGTTCAAAACGATCGTCAGGTCATCTTTCAACTCGCCCGCGTTGTTCATCGCTTCAAAAACGATACCGCTCGGGAATGCGCCATCACCGATCACGGCCACTGTGCGACGGTTCGATTGGTCGTTCAGGATGTCACCACTGCGCAGTCCAACCGCTGTGCTGACGCTGCAGCCCGCATGGCCGGTCATGAATAGGTCATATTCGCTTTCGTGCGGATTTGGATAACCCATCAAACCACCAGCGGTGCGAATCCCCGCGAATTCAGGGTAACGGCCGGTGACCAATTTGTGCGGGTAGATCTGGTGACCGGTATCCCAGATCAGTCGGTCGCTGCGAAAGTCGAACTCACAGTGCAGTGCCAAGCAGAGCTCGACGACGCCTAGGTTGGAGGCGAAATGAGCGGTTCGCGTCGCCAACAGATTGCACAGGACGTCACGGATTTCAGCGGCGACAGAGTCTAGCTGTTGGGGCGTGAAGTTCCGCAGCGGCACGGCATCACTCAGACTGGCCAGCAAAGGGTGCTGGCCAAGTGGATGATGGTTGTCGTCTTTTCTATCGGTCAACGTGTGCGCTCCAAAACGTAGGTCGCCAACCAGACTAACCGCCAGGCGGCCCGGCCGAAAACAGAAATTTCGCTCTGTGCCGATGCAATCAGCTGATTTGCCTTCGCACGGGCCCCATCAACGCCGAGCAATCCGGGGTAGGTCAATTTGCCTCGATCGGCATCTTTCCCCGCTCTTTTGCCAAGTGAATCGGCATCTGCGGTCAAATCCAGCAGATCGTCAACCACTTGAAAGGCCAACCCCAGGTGCTGGGCATAACGGGTCAAGGTTTTTCGCTGTTGCTTAGATCCGCCACCCAGAATTGCCCCGATATCGATCGAAGCACCAAACAGAGCACCTGTCTTACGACGATGGATCGATTCGAGATGTTCAAGTTGGTCCCCCTCTTTCCGAGTCGATTCTGACTCTGCCGCCAAGTCGTCAGCCTGTCCGCCGACCAGACGAGTCGGACCGGAAGCCCGTCCAAGCGTTCGGATTGCCTCGCAGGCAAGCTGTGGATCGGCGACTTGTTCAGCGAGGTGCGAAAAGGCTTCGGCTAGTAAGGCATCCCCGGCCAGAATTGCGGTCGCTTCGTCAAATTGAATGTGGACCGTTGGCCGGCCACGTCGCAGGTCGTCGTCGTCCATCGCTGGCAGGTCATCGTGAATCAGCGAATAGGCGTGCACCATTTCAACGGCAACAGCACCGGGTAGTGCTGCGTCGATCGATCCACCGACGGCTTCGGCCGCCATCAGCACCAGCGCCGGACGCAATCTCTTGCCGGGCACCAACAATGCGTAACGAATCGCCTCAGCCAGAGCATCAGGACAGCCCTTGTCGAAGTCACAGGCATCGGTCAACGCCGATTCGATAACCGGGCGCAGGTCATCGATCCCTGAAGCACTGTCGGAGGGTGGCGTAGTCGATGGGGTGGTGGTCGAATTCACGTGCTGCTTTGCGTGGCACTCGATTTGGGCCGTAGCGGAATGCGCCGAGAGTCTGGTGGCACCCTTTGGGGGGCATCCAAGGTCTCGGGGATTGCCGCTACACAACCTCTATTCTAAAAAAGGCCTGCCTCGTCGTCGATGCTTCCTGTGTCCAGATCTTCGCCACTGGAGCGTTTTGAGGTCTTGTTGGGGGGGCTTACGGTTCGGCCCGCACCGGTTCTTTGGGTAATACTGTCCAAGGGGGTGGTGACTGGATTCCCGTCGGAATCAAAACCAGACAGCAAGCTGACCTTCTGTTCGGCCGCATCCAGCAAGCCATGGCAACGTTTGAGTTGCTTGATCCCGGTTTCATATTTCTCGAGCGATTCACTCAGCCCCAGTTCTCCGCTCTCCAGTTTCGCCACGATCTTTTCAACTTCAGCCAATGAAGCTTCGAAGTCGGGACCGTCGTCGGCTCTCTTTTTGCCTGTTACGGACTTCTTTTTGGCCATTGTACTTCTTTGACAATCGTGAAAATGCGACGTAGGAATATGGTAGTGCGTTGTAACGCCGCCTCGCTAGGGCGTCAAAGCGGGATCATCCCTTCGCGTTAGACCTGTCAGCGGTGGCGGTTGTATCGAACCGATCCGATTTGGTCGATTGAATCGATTGTACTTACCTCGTTTCCCCAATTGTTCCCCATCGTTTCGCATGGCCCGTAAGAGTAAGAATCGTAATCGCTCGAAACCCAGCCATGTGGATGGAACATCAGATACGCTCCCCGATGCCGACGACATGAACTCGGACACGAACGATCAGATTTCTGAATCGCCGCTTTGGACGGATGACGCAGGCGAAGGTGCCGCGTCGGTCAGCGGTGATCGCGCCTGTCGGCGATCCATGCGAATACAGATCTGTTGAAACAGATTCAATCGCAACTTGACCAGATGTACCAGGGAATGGCCTCACACGTCAGTCAAGCGACAGATTCCTCGGACGTCGATGCCAACCAGTTGGAAGCGTTGCGAAATCAGGTGCATGACCTCGAGTCTCAAATCGCGGAATTGGAAAAACAAAACGACGAATTGACCGGTCAAGTTAACCGTTCCAGAATGCAGGCGGCTGTCGCAAGTACCGAGGCCAGCAATGAAACGCTTAGTTGGGCCGAACGTAAGCAGCTAATTCTGGATCAAATGGAAGCGGAGACTTTCGATGCTGACGACTTTGTTGCCTCGCTAGACGCAAATTCTGGCGATCCCACGCTCAAGGCCGATGACCCTGTCGAATATGTGAATCGTCTCTGCGAAGAACTCGCACGTCGCGAAGAAGAGATTCGTGAACTGCAACACTTGTTGGAACAGCAATCCGAAACTTCTCGGCAGGGAGTTTCAATCGGTGCCGCCGGCATTGCCAGTATGTTGGATTCAGATGAACTGGTACGTGAAGAACGCGAACGACTTCAGATCTTGCAGGATGAATGGGAAGAAAAATTTCGGCAAGCGGAAATCGACGCGTCGCTAGAACGAGCCAAGCTTTCCCGCGAGCGCCGAGAGTTGGCAGCAAAACAGTCGGAAGTTGAGGCAGAATTGGAACGACTGAGATTGCAAGCTCAACGAGAACGCGAGAAAGAATCGCCACGAAAATGGCTTTCGCAGCTCGGTTTGGCCGGTCCGTAGTCCGAGCCAGAAGCGGTCCTGAGCAAAAAGAGGTCCTGGGCAAAAAGCGGGCCCGGGCAAAAAGCGGGCCAGCGTGCGAAACAACGATGGCCGCAATGGGTCGAGCCCTTTCTTTTCGACCAACGTGCCTGCTGGCAGCCACTCTCCGACCCATGCAGCCCACCGGCTGACAATCTAACGCTGTGAAATTGGCAGCTTTGGTCCCTGCTGACGGCCTCACAGCGATCGATATTTCTAGCTACAATGGGGTGAACTCGTGCTAGCTGGCGGCCAATGCGACTCTCTTGGCCCCTGGCTCCGCTATGTAAAGCGTGACCCCACCCGCACCTCGAACACTAGAGCTCGATAGATGGCCCGATCTAAATCTACGCAATCAAAGTCCTCACGCCGTCAGTTTTTGAAGACAACCTCGGCGGTTGGCGGATCCTTCATCATCACCGGTACCAAAGCGTCTGGACAGGTCAATGGTGCCAGTGATCGAGTCCGCATTGCAGTCTGTGGGCTGAATGGTCGCGGACAGGCCCATATTGGAGGCTGGCTGGGGCAAGACAACGTCGAAATCGTTTATGTCGTCAACCCGGATGAAAAGATTCAGGGCAAGGGAATGAAGGGGGTCGAAAAACGATCCGAAGGCAAGAAGGTCAACACCAAGGCGATCCGCGATGTTCGCGAAGCTTTGGAGGATAAAACATTGGACGCGATTTCGATCGCCACCCCCAACCATTGGCACTCTTTGATGACGATCTGGGGTGCCCAACATGGCAAGCATGTCTATGTCGAAAAACCGATGAGCCATGATGTGGCTGAAGGTCGCGTCGCCGTGGAAGCTCAAAAGAAATACGGTGTCGTCATTCAGCACGGCACACAGCGCCGCAGCAATGCCGGAATCGCCGGGCTTCATGAAGCACTTCAGAATGGCGATCTGCCGAGATTGAAGATCGCCTACGGCTATTGCTGCAAACCGCGCGGCGGCATTGGCAATGAACCGATCAGCGAACCGCCCGCACACTTGGATTGGGAACTCTGGAAAGGACCGGCAGTGATCGACGAGTATCACGCCAACTATCACCCCTATGATTGGCACTGGTTCTGGAAGACCGGCAACGGCGACCTAAACAACCAGGGAACCCATCAGCTAGATGTTGCTCGCTGGGCGATCGATCCCGATCAGACTCATCCAGTCCGGACGATGGCACTGGGCGGCCGTTTCAAATGGGATGACCAGGGTGAAACACCAAATACGATGTTCGCTATGGCGGAATACCCGAACGGGCAAATGGTCATGTTCAATGTTCGCAATGTGAACTACAAGGGATATCAACATCAGGTCTACAACGAATACTACCTGGAAGACGGCAGCATCATTACCGGCGAAGGCAACTACGAAATCCTTCGACCAGGTGCCAAAGAGAAAGTGAAGCTGGAACTTCCGCAGGGCAAAGTCACACCAGGCGGGAACTGGAATGCATTTATCACGGCCGTCCGCGCCGGCGACCCCAACCTGGCCAATGGAAATGTGATGGACGCACATTATGGTTGTGTCATGGGTCACCTGATGAACAATTCCTATCGACTTGGCGAAAAGAAGCCGTTCAACGATCAGGCTTTCGATTTCGGTGATAACGCCGATGCAGTTGATCACTTCGGTAGACTGCACTCGATCATGCGCGATGGCGTTGGTGTCTCGGAAAGTGACGCAGAGTACAACGTTGGACCTTGGTTGACGTTTGATCCCGAAACCGAGCAGCATACCGGCGACTATGCCGATGAAGCGAATAGACTGCTGAAAGATCCAAACAACGCCGGCTTCCAAGTTCCGACTATCGACAACGTTTGATGCCGATGGATTGGGTTTCTACTGACTGGGCCGTGGTGGTATTGGCTCAGTCCAGTAACGCCGGTGTTAACGCTGCCAGCGACGTAATGAGCGATGGAGTTGCGATCGCCGTTGTCGGCATCGTGATCGTTTTCTCAGCGCTGTTGTTAATTAGCTTGTTCATTGCATCGCTGCCGCAGGTTCTGCGAGTCGTCGGCCATTTTTGGCCGGAAGCAAATGATGGGCAACGCGAAAGCGGGCACCCGGAAAGTCAGGTTGCCGATGACTCCGACGTATTGGCGGCGATCGGGTTTGTATTGCATACGGAATTTCAACGACAACTGACCGTCGAAGCGTCCGCAGCCAAAAAAAACTAGATTCAGCACTGATGCAAATCTTTCAACAGTTCTTTCAGACCACCGGGTTTGCATCGATCACGCTAGGCAACGCGATGATGATCCTGATCGGGATCATCTTTATATTTCTGGCGATCACGAAAGACTACGAGCCTTTGCTGTTGGTGCCGATTGGAATGGGGGCCATCGTCGGCAACATTCCGGTTGTCGAAGGCATGTCCCTGAGCGTTTACGATTCCGGTAGCGTCCTGAACTATCTTTACTTTGGCGTCAGCCAAGGCGTCTATCCGCCGCTGATCTTCCTTGGGATCGGCGCAATGACGGACTTCTCGACCATGCTCTCCAATCCAAAGCTGGTGTTATTGGGCGCGGCTGCCCAGGTTGGCGTTTTTCTTACATTCTTGGGCGCACTGTGGCTCGGTTTTGACTTTGCAGAAGCTGGTGCGATCGGCATCATCGGTGGCGCCGATGGGCCTACAGCGATCTTCCTGGCGTCAAAACTTGCACCCCATTTGTTGGGAGCGATCGCAATCGCCGCCTATTCCTATATGGCCTTGGTACCCGTCATTCAGCCTCCGATTATGCGGTTGTTGACCAGTCGCGAAGAACGTTTGATTCGGATGAATCCACCGCGTAAGGTTTCCAAACGCGAAAAGATGATCTTTCCGGTCGCCGCGTTCCTGATCTCAACGCTGATCGCGCCTGGAGCGATTGTGTTGTTGGGAATGTTGTTCTTTGGAAACCTGCTAAAAGAAAGCCTGGTGACTGAAAGATTGGCTCGTACGGCTCGATCGGCCATGATTGACGTCGTCACGATTCTGTTGGGGTTTTCGGTCGGCGCAAGTACACAGGCCGATACCTTCTTGACACGGCAATCTCTGCTGATTTTCGGGCTTGGCGCACTGTCGTTTGCGATCGCGACAGCCGGTGGAGTCCTGTTTGCCAAGTTCATGAACCTGTTCTTGACTGAAAAGATCAATCCTTTGGTTGGCGCTGCTGGGGTTTCGGCCGTTCCCGATTCCGCACGTGTTGTCCAGATGGTCGGACAGCAAGAAGATCCACATAATTTCTTGTTGATGCACGCAATGGCTCCCAATGTTGCCGGAGTTGTCGGTTCGGCAATCGCGGCCGGGGTCTTGTGGGCCGTGTTGGCCGTTCCGCCAACCGAGCAACAGGTAGCGAACCCTGCGCAGCCTGAAACACTCGTGGCGGCGACGGCCCCCATACCTACCCCTCTCCCGGTCACTACCGCGTCCGACCTCTTAGGCAAACCGGCGAGGTAGCTGTTAATGTTTGGAACGAATCAGTGACGAAGAAAAAAATCGAGTTCATGTGTACGGCGTTCCGCGACGGGTTTCAGTCCGTCTTTGGGGCACGAGTCTTTACCAAAGATTTCCTGCCGGCCGTAGAAGCTGCGCGTGACGCGGGCATTCAGTGGTTTGAGGCCGGTGGGGGCGCCCGCTACCAATCGTTGTATTTCTATTGCAACGAAGATGCATTCGATATGATGGACAAATTTCGCGAAACCGCGGGCCCGGATGCGAATTTGCAAACGCTAGCGCGGGGTGTGAATGTCGTCGGACTCGACTCGCAGTCCAGTGATATCGTCAAGCTACATGCCGATCTATTCAAAAAGCATGGCATGACAACGATTCGCAATTTCGACGCATTGAATGACGTCAACAACTTGGTTTACAGCGGTCAGTGCATCGTCGACGCGGGCTTGAAGCACCAAGTCTGTGTGACTCTGATGGAATTGCCGCCTGGTTGTGAAGGTGCTCACGATGCCGCCTTTTATGCGCAGACGCTACAACAGATCCTCGACGCCGATATTCCTTTTGACGCCGTCTGTTTCAAAGATGCTTCCGGGACGGCCGTTCCGTCGAAGGTGTATGAAACGATTCTCGCCGCACGCAAAATGTTGCCTGCCGATACATTCATCCATTTTCATACCCATGAAACGGCGGGAGTCAGTGTGCTGGCAAATAAAGCGGCATTGGATGCCGGGGCGAACGCGATTGACCTGTCAATGGCTCCTTGCAGCGGCGGTACGTGTCAGCCCGATATTTTGGTGATGTGGCACGCGCTGCGTGGAAGCGATTACGAACTGGACGTTGATGTGGAAAAAGTTCGTGAAGCCGAAGAAGTGTTCAAGGACTGTATGAGCGACTACTTCTTGCCGCCCGAAGCGACCGCGGTTGAGCCGCTGATTCCCTGGAGCCCGATGCCCGGCGGTGCGCTTACCGCCAACACACAGATGTTGCGTGACAATGGCATCATGGAAAAGTACCCCGAAATCATCCTGGCGATGAGCGATGTGGTACGCAAAGGGGGATATGGAACGTCAGTCACTCCGGTATCACAGTTCTATTTTCAGCAAGCGTTTAACAACGTCATGTTCGGGCCGTGGAAGAAGATTGCCGAACCCTACGGCAAGATGGTGCTAGGCTACTTTGGGAAAACCCCGGTTCAGCCGGATGCCGAGGTTATCAAACTCGCTAGAGAACAGTTGAAGCTTGAACCGACAACGACGCCGGTTTTAGAACTCAACGATGCGGATCCGACAAAGGGGATCGCAGCCGCCAAAGCGGCGTTGGAAGAAGAAGGCCTGGTGACGACCGACGAAAATATATTTATCGCTGCTGCATGCAAAGAGAAAGGGATCCGTTTCCTCAAAGGCGAGGCGGAGATCGGTGTTCGCAAGGTTGACAAGACGCAAGCGGCTGCCGCAATGACGACACAAAGTGGACCGGCCGAGTATGTCGTCAACGTTAACGGAAAAGACATTTTTATGGCCTTCGAAGGCAATATGGCGACTGTGGATGGACGAGTCTATCGAGTGGCAATTAAACCGGGCGCCGCAAAAAGTGAAACAACGTCAGAGAGTGCCAGTTCCGGAGGTGTGACCGAAGTTAAATCACAAATGCCAGGCGCCGTTTACAAGCAGTTGGTCCATGCCGGTGATCATGTGCGATCAGGAGAAGCCGTGCTGATCCTGGAGGCAATGAAGATGGAAATGGAGGTGGCATCCCCTGTCGATGGAACCGTGGAAGAAGTCAGATTCGCCGTCGGTGATCAAGTCGCTACCGGCCAAGTTTTGGCAACGATTCGCAGTTGAATATCAGCCTTTCCGACGGTCCGTTGATGATTCGCATGTGCTTGGACGTTGAATCGGAAGCCGGTCGTGGGTGACTTGATCAAGCAACGCTACTTTTCTTTTCATTGGATGGTCCAAACGTTCCGACGTGTTTTTTTTTCGGACTGGCGATTCTGCCTTCGGTTTTTGACGCATGGACCATCCATGCGAAGTTCGTCAGTTCGATTGCGTCGTGCTTGATGCTGTGGGATTAGCCCCATTCAGGGAGCCAGACTTCGCATCCTGACATCGGCGGATTCCTGGCAATGGATACAAGTCCAGGTCATGCCGAAGCTTGGTTCGATATTTCGCGGGTGGCGTTGAAAATGCTTTCGCGCGTCTATGGCGATAGGATTGCCGCTATCCCCGAGACTTTCGGACTGATTATGATTGGCCTCATCGGCGCCGTGTATGCTGCTTGCAATCGTCGGTCGGTAAGTCGTTGGCAATTTGATATACTCCACGGACTCTCCCGCGGACCGTTTGTGAGGATACGATTCGGATGGTTTCAGCTTATCGACGGCTTCTTTTGGTGTTGGTCCTGTCCAGCACAACCGCACTATCCGTGCTTGCTCAGCCCGGTCAGTGCGCAAATGAGCCAGACTTAGATCGCTGGGTCTTGGATTTAGGTCACGATCAGTATTTGCGGCGAGAAAAAGCGAGTCGCAAGCTGATTGCGATTGGTGCGCCGGCAATCACGCCGCTTGTCGCTGCGATGCGGTTAGGGGACTTGGAGGTCATCGAGCGAGCAATCGAAGTGATCACTGAAATTGGCCTTTCCCAGAAACCAAATGAAGACGGCGGCGCATGGGAGCAACTGAGCTTGCTGGCCCATAAAGGTTCAGGTCAAACCGCCTCGAGAGCCGAGCATGCGCTGGCTGAACTTCGATCTCATCGCTCACAACAAGCGCGAATCGCTCTGAAGGCTGCCGGAATCTTTGTTGGAGTTGATGAGTTTGTTGTTCGTTCATTCAATCAACACCGGATGATCGTTCGGGTTGACGATGCCTGGGATGGCGAAGTGCGGACCCTGCACTGGTTACGTTGGTTGTACCGGATCGAAAACGCCAGGGTGAAAGGCAATGCGGTATCGCGCGAGGTGCTCAGCGAAGTGGTTAAGATTCCCGATCTAAAGTCGGTTGCCATTGTTGACGGGATTGTTGATCGGGCAACGCTGGAACCTCTCCTGGAACTGCAACGCATTACATCACTTGAATTTCGATATGTTGCTTTGCAAGACGAATTCAGCGATCTACTCGCATCGTTGCCCATCCGAACTTCGCTTGAGTTGATGGGTACAGGGATTTCCGAAGAGGTAGTGGAATCCATGCGACAATCGCTGCAGGGATTGCAGATCATTCATCGCCAAGGCGGATTCTTGGGAGTCCAATGTTTGGACACGGATGACGTTTGTGAGATCAGCAAGGTCGTATTGGGCAGCGCCGCTCAGAAGGCTGGCTTGATGCCTGGCGATATCATCGTGCAAGTGGGTGATGCCCCCGTCCGTCGGTTTAGAGACCTGCAGAGTGAAATTAATCAACACGTGCCCGGCGATGATCTGGAGGTGAAATTCCGTCGCGGTGGGCAGGTCAAGGATGTCCGGCTTGAGCTCGGGAAGTTCGAGGACACGTGAGTACCAAGCCCGGTCGGAAATCTTTACAGAGTCAGGCACCCGCCCATGATCCGGTCTGGCATGAATCGTCATGGCGGACTCGTATGCGCCGCCGACTGATCGATTGGTTCAAGGGAAATGCCCGCGAATTGCCTTGGCGTGTCGATTCGACGCCCTACCGTGTGTGGGTCAGCGAAATCATGTTGCAACAGACTCAGGTTGCAACGGTCATCCCATACTTTCAGCGGTTTCTGAGCACCTTTCCGACGGTCCAGGTATTGGCTGCTGCCGACGAACAGACGCTGTTAAACCATTGGGAAGGGCTGGGCTATTACCGCCGCGCGCGATCGATGCATGCCGCCGCCAAACAGATCGTTGATCGTCACGACGGCGTGTTCCCTGAAGATTTTGACGATGTGATTGGATTGCCGGGCGTCGGACGCTATACCGCAGGCGCGATCTTGTCGATCTCGCGCGACCAACGGCTTCCCATTCTAGAAGGCAATACGCAGCGAGTTTTTAGTCGCTGGATTTCAATGCGTGGATCGATCGCAGATACACAAACAACAAAATTGCTCTGGCAGGTCGCTGAAACGATGTTGCCGCGCAAGGCACCAGGGGCATTCAATCAAGCGGCAATGGAGCTTGGGGCATTGGTCTGCACACCTAAGAATCCTGCTTGTGACCAGTGTCCGGTAGTGCGGATCTGTTGTGCGCGACGCGATGGTTTGGAGAATGAAATTCCGGGTAAGGTTTCCCATGTTCGCTACGAGAATCGAACCGAATATGCGCTGCTGCTTGGCAAGGGGAAAGAGTACTTGCTCCGTCCGCTACCAGCGGGCGGCCGATGGGCTGGCTTGTGGGACTTTCCTCGAACCACCACCGAATCCTTTGCTTCGATCGAAGCAGCTGCAAGACACTTGTCCAAAGAGATCGGCATTCGTATTGAACCGAAACATCGAGTCACGACGATTCGCCATGCGGTCACAAAGTATCGGATCTCTTTGCACGTTCACGACGCAGAATTAGTCGATCGTCGTCGGAAACCACCGCGACCTTGGAGGTACGTTTCGGTCGGTGCGATGGCCGATCTGCCAATGAGTGTGACAGGTCGAAAGATCGCAAGCCTATTGAACTGATTCTGCTAGAATCTAACGCAGATCTATCTTTGTTCAGCCGCGCCCCTGGCAACCGTACAAGTCACGACGAAATGAATTCTGGCCGCCGCAAGCCCATTCTTCTGTTGGTACTCCACTCGCTCGCGTTTCAGCTGGTTGCGACGGCTTATGTCGTACAGGGTGCTCAAGTTCAGCATCCGAATTTTCTGATCGTGATTGCTGACGACTGTACTTTTCGGGATATCGGATGCTACGGCGGACAAGCCTATACGCCCAACATTGACCGCTTGGCGACCGAGGGACTGCGGATGACGCGTTGCTTTCAGTGCGCGCCGATGTGTTCTCCTACCCGACATAACATTTATACGGGACAGTACCCGATCAAAACGGGCGCGTTTCCTAATCACACTTTTGCATACAAGCATGTCAAAAGTATCACTCACTATCTAAAACCGATTGGCTATCGAGTCGCACTTTCAGGGAAGCGGCATATCGCCCCTGAGAGCGTTTTCCAGTTCGAGTACAGCGGTAAGAAAAATCCAGACTTCAAGGCGATTGACCAATTGCTGTCGGAATGCTCAAACACGGCCACACCGTTTTGTTTGTTCGCCTGCAGCAATGAACCGCATACGCCTTGGAATAAAGGGGATCCATCACGGTATCCGCCCGAGAAAGTGATGCTGCCACCTTACTTGGCCGACACGCCAGAAGTACGGGACGGGTTCAGCCGTTACTTGGCCGAGATCACTTACTACGATCAGCAGGTCGGACAGCTGTTGGCATTGTTGGACAAGTACCAATTGAAAGACAATACCGTCGTGATCGTTTTGTCCGAACAGGGCAATTCAATGCCCTTCGCCAAGTGGACTTGTTACGACAATGGACTACAGTCAGCGATGATTGTGCGTTGGCCGGGCGAAGTGAATGCCGGTTCCGTATCGGAAGCCATGGTGGAATATGTCGATGTGACTCCGACCTTGGTGGACATTGCCGGTGGTGAAGTTGCGAACGAATTGGATGGGCGAAGCTTTGCTTCCGTATTGCGAGGCGAAAAGAATGACCATAAGGAATATGTCTTTGGTGTGATGACGACCAACGGAATCAAGCATGGCAATGAATCCTACCCGATCCGTTCGATCCGCTCGCGGAACCGCAAGCTGATTTTGAATCTGCAGCCTGATCAAGCGTTTAGAAATGCCTGTACAACGGCGCCAGAATTTTTTTCGATACTCAAAGCTGCTGATGCGGGCGACCACCTAGCTTGCGCGGTTGTTGACCGGTATCAGCACCGGCCGGCCGTTGAGCTTTACGATGTAGTGAATGATCCGTACGAGATGACCAACATCGCTGATCGTCCAGAATCGGCGAAGGAAATTGCACTACTTCGGAATCGGCTTGAGTTATGGATGAAATCCCAGGGCGATAAAGGAATCGAAACCGAGCAACGAGCGCTCACGCGGCAAGTCAGCAGGAAGCGAAATTGAATAATTTCTACGCCCCCGCTCGCGAATCCAAAGGCTTCCTTCGATGAGTTTAGAGGCAGACGGGCTAAGCGATGGTCGTCGGATCACGGTCGGTGCAATCGCGGTTTTCTTATTGATCACCAGTGCGTTGATGACGTTCTGGCAAGGTCCGGGCGGTTCGGCAAGCTTCGCGGCCTCCGCCAGTGGTCGAATTGGTTTGGTGCTTGCGGCACTGTGGTTGGCTTGGCCCTCGTTGCGGCGCCCCGCCAGCTGGTTACCGCCAGGGGTCGCGGTGTTGTGCGTGATCGCGCTGGCTGCGATTGCGGCCCAGCCCCGATTGATCATCGTTGCAGTCCCCGCGATCGCAGCATTGATAGCACTGGCGACCTTCGTACGAACTTTTCGGAAGTAGTTGCCCTGGCGGCAAGGACTTCGGCCGTGCGATTTGAGACGCCGTGCGGCCGTGCGCTCGTGCTGTCATGTATCCCGGCTGTCATGCATCCCGGCGGTTCGTTTCGTTGCGCCACGAACAACGTGAAACTGCATGTTTTAGTTCCGCAAACCGAATCAGTGACAAAATCCGAAAAAACCTACCACGTCTGACCCTGAATGACCGAAACAACCAACAACACCGGTCTGACTGCGCCGTCAGGCTGAGAGTGAATTAGGACTGCAGGGAGGCATTTCGATGCAACGCAAGTATTTCGGGATCGCGATTGCCGCGCTCGCGACCCTTGGGCCGGCGACGGCTTGGGGTGGTGACCGTGAAATCGCCGAACAAATCATGTCGCGACTTAGAGAAAGTCGCGAATCCGGCCAACTCAAGGATTTCACGCTCGACATGAAGGTCGACAAGGGCGTCGTCCTGTTTCGCGGCAACGTTGGCCACGACGTGCAAAAGCAAGTCGTCATGAGTGCCACAGAAGGTATTGACGGCATTGCCAGAATCGTTGACGAAGTTACCGTGTCGGCTCCGGCCGCTACGGCAGCGAAACCGCAGGCTGCACAAGTCGTCAAACGGCAGGTTCTGACGCCAATCGCCGTCGCCAAACCAGCTGATGTCGTTGCGCGCACCAACGCCGACTGCCGCGGTTCAACCGATCTCGACAGCCAGCGACAGCCCCAGCCTGGCGTCACAGCCAGCGACTGAGGGCGCAGAGTTGACTTTCGGACAGGCGCTGGCGGCTGAGGTTCAGTCCATCAATCAGGAGACTGGTCCGGCCGTTGTCCCGGGGGAAATTCTCCGTACCGCGGCGGTCGAATCAACTTCTGACAAAACCGTCGTCTCAGGGGTCATTGCAGCGTTGAAGAACGCGAAACGCAATGGAACACTGAAAGGATTCGGCGTTGACGTACAAAGCCACAATGGTGTCTTGCAATTGACCGGGCGCGCTGGTCCGCGGAACAACGAGACCAAATCGTTCGAATTGCTGAAGGTGTTCCTGGTGTTTCCGGCATTCGCGAGGCGATTAGCATTCCAACGAGTGTTGAAGAAGTGCCACGATTGCCCTCACCGCAGACGCTGCAACCGGTTGGCCAGTCGAATCTAACGCCGTTGAATCCACCGGCTCAGGTCCAACCTGGCATGCGGCGGACACCAGCAATGGCGGCTGCTGGACCGCAAGGTATGCCAGCCAGGACAGCTCCCTACCGAATGCCCGCACAGCAGGGGGCTCAGCTGCAAGCGATGCCTGCTGGAGTCGCAATGGGAATGAGCGCACCGGTTGTTGGTCAACCCGTTCCAATGGCACCACATTCGCCGGTTGGTGCTCCGCGATACGATTCGCCAAATCTACCGAACTACGCATGGCCGGGCTATGCAGCCTACCCAAACTACGCGGCTCTAACTTACCCGCAACAGTACAGCCCATCGGCGTGGCCCTACATTGGTCCTTTCTACCCGTATCCACAGGTTCCAATGGGCTGGCGAAAAATCAGTTTGGAATGGGATGACGGCTGGTGGTTCCTAGACTTCACCGACAAATAGTTCGGCGCGGTCCAACCGATCGCTATTGAAGTGCAGTCCCTCAATCGCAACAGACCCGCGAGTAGCGTCAGCCACTCGCGGGTTTTGTTTATGGTCAGTTTCATGACCGATCTGTTTCATGCCCGCAGATTCGTCGATTCTTTCCAAATTACCCGCAAGATCGTTACAGCTTCACACGATACTATGGGTACGCAGAGCACCGGATGCGCTGCGAGTCATATATCCACGGAAGGTTAGTCGGATGACCTACTCGAATCATTTCCAATCACCCTCCAATCGCGACAAGACCAATCGCGTTCATGCCTGGGCCTTGCGCTCGACGCTGGCTGCGCTGGCAATGATGTCTATTTCGATGACCGGGTGCTACGGTGTCGGCTCCAATATAAACCTCGGATTCCTGGAATTTCCGTTGCCCGTGAGTCCGTACTACCAGCACAAGCAAGAAGAGAAGTTTTGGAAGCAGGAGCGCGTATGATCGTGTACCTATTCTGGGGCCAACCACTTCAGGCGGTTCCGTTGTCGCGTTGGATCCGCCGACCGACGACGAGGTGATGCATGCTTTGGAATCGGCTCGTCCGGTCCAAGGTGGTGTCCCTTTGGTTTGGGAAAAGCAGCGAAACAATGTTCGTATTCTGAAAGAAAAGATTGCCGACTATCACGATCCACCACGGTTTTATCCGCTGATTGGGCCTGCGTCGCTGCATCACGCACACTACAAGTGCACGATCTATTTCCAAGAAAAGACGACTGTCGGATACCCGGTTCCGCATACGCTTGACGACCGCGAAGCGATCGAGGTCGTCTATATCGACCACAATCACTTTCATATGGTCGGCGACGTCGAACCTTACACGACGCCAAATCTATAGCGGGACACCGCGAGTTTCGTTGACGACAGGTCAGCTCAATTGGGCTGGCCATTATCTTGCGCTGATCGGTCGCACATTGCCCGTCGTGACTGTTTTGTCGAGCGCGAGGCCGCCCTACGTCTATTCGACCGACACCGCATTGGCTGCCGCGACGACTTCCTTTGGGCATTCCACCAGGTACTTGGCGGCGGCATCGGATACAGCGTTGACATCCAAGGCCCGTAGTCGCTCCAGCGTATCATCGGTACTGACGTACTCATTGCACGTCAGCCACCGACTACCAAGTCCGAATAGCCGATTCGCGGGCGCTCCGATTGCATGATGCAGCCTGCCGTTGCCTTGTTGACGGCCTGTTCAAGTTCACTTTGTTCGACACCTGAGGTCGCGACTGTGTTCAGGATTTGATCGATGCTTTGCGAATTAGATTTGGAATCTTCGGGTGCGCAAACCAGGTAGGTGAACCAGGCTCCAGTATCTGTGAATTCTTGCGGCCAAACGGTCGCAACCTCAGCGCGACCGCTGTCGATCAAATCCCAGAACAATCGACTGCCACCTTCGTCACCCAGAATCGAAGCCAGGATTCGTGTTGCGTATCGATCAGTGCTTTTCATGCTCGCACCTGGCGCGATTCGCACGTGATACGCTTGGTTCGCATCGGCAATCGCAATCGATGTTTCTAACGAAATACCAATCGGCATCGACGCCGGTGCGTCATCCGGCGGCGCCATCAGTCTGGGCACGATGTGCCCAATGACTCGTTTGTTTCTCGACCTCGGCGACCAAGCCGTCGAAATCAACATTGCCACTTGCGGCCAACACAATGTTCTCAGGCCGATAGCGACGTTGAAAGTAGGATCGCATCGCATCGGCAGTCATCGCCTGGATGGATTCGGTGGTGCCCAATACTCGCCGCCCCAATCCGCGGGGTCCAAATTGCACCTCCATTGCTCTTTCAAATGCGCCGAAAGGAGGCTGATCTTCGTATTTTGCAATTTCCTCTAGGATCACCTGTCGCTCGGTGTCAAATTCTTCCTCGTCCAACTTTGGACTCAGCATATCGGTCAGCAAATCGATGATACGATCCTGAAACTTTGGCAGCACAGCGGCGTAGTAGACCGTTTGCTCTTCGCTCGTGTATGCATTGCTGTGTCCGCCAAGTTCATCCAGTTCACGATTGACGTCCGCTGCTGAACGGCTTTCGGTTCCCTTGAACATCATGTGTTCCAAGAAATGACTCAAACCCGATTCCAAATCGACTTCGTCTCTGGAACCGGCACGGATGAAGTATCCGAAGGCGGCTGAATAACCTCGTTGGTCGATCTCGGCGGCAATTCGCAAACCGCTGGGCAATGTTGCTTCGCGAAATTCAGGCATAGGGCGTTGGTGTCGTGGTGTCGTGGTGTCGTGGTGTTAGCTGTTATCGAGAAGTTCGCAATGGATCGGGGCCTAGGGTTACGATGCGATACTGTCCCGGCGGATGGGCTTGCCAGTATTGGCGAATCTGATCGAGTGTCAGCGACTCGATCACCGATTCAATTTCCTCCGTCGTCATCACACGGCCGATTTGAAGAAAATCAGAGGCCAGGGAAGATGCTCGTGATCGGCTTGATTCTTGTTCCATGATCAGGCCACTTTCAATCCGAACCTTCCAGCGTTCAAGTTCGCTCTCCTCCAAGTCGTCTATCAGATGTTGGACTTCGTATAGCGTTAAGTCCAGCGTTTCTTGGGCGCGTTCTGGCGTTGTTCCGGCGTAGCCAAAGACGCCGCCGCAATGTGGCAGCGAATGGCAACTGGCTGTCACGGTGTAACAGAGTCCACGTTGTTCGCGGACTCGATCAAACAATCGGCTACTCATGCCGTCACTCAGAATGCCGATTCCAGCGCGCATCTTGAAGTAGTCGCTGTGACCATATGGAATCGACTCGAAGGCAAAGCCGATATGGGTTTGACTGGAGGCAGATTCGATATGCTCATAAACAGCCTGTCCACTGGGCTGATCTAACGGATCAAATTCGCAAGACCTCCAGTCACCGAATGCCTCCGTCACCCACTTCATGACCACATCGTGATCGACATTGCCGGCGATTGCCACGATGGCTCCGGCAGCATGATAGTTCGCGTCATAAAAGGACCGAATGTCTTGGTGAGTGATCGCGGCTAGTCCCACCTCGCTGCCATGGACCGATCGGCCCAAGCGATCACCGTAGTGCAATTGTCGCAGTCGTTGCATCACCCGATGCGTAGGTTCATCCTCCAACGCCCACAGTTCTTGAATCGACATCATTCGCGCGTCATTCAACTGGTCCTCTGGCAAATGCGGCGTGCGAACGATTTTGGCGTAGAGCTCGATTGCCTGCTGCAGAGATTCCGCCGGCATGGCAGCCCCAAACGAGGCCATCGCACTGCTGATGCCAGAGTTTCGATCAATTCCCAGATTGTCCTGTAGCGCCACAATCTCGCGACTGGAAAGATCCGCAGCCCCGCGTTGGACCATTTCACAAACCAATCCGCTAAGACCCGCACGGTTTTCTGGTTCAGGTTGCAAGCCGCCTCGGACCGCTAGTGTCAGGGCGGCAGTGCGCAGCCAAGGCATCGTTTGAACCAAGACCGTCATGCCATTGGCCAACGTCTCGCAGTGAATCGAAGAAGGATCAGAAAGTGCAGTGTTCAGTTTGTCACTCCGGTTTGGGCGCTCGTGCGGCGCTGCGTTTTGTCTAGGTCTACTGATTTCGTTCGATGCTATGGATCTAGCGAGACAGACCGATCGAAACCAATTCGACCGTCTGGACACGTCCGATCAAAGTATGGCTGCTGGCATCGTCAATCTGAACGTTTAGAAACTGTCCGGCTTGACGCCGATTGCCGTCAAAGACAACGATTCGATCACAGGGCGTTCGCCCCGTCATTTGCACGACATGCGCGTGTTCATCTTTGGTCGCCTTTTTGCTCGGCCCTTCGACCAAAACTTCAACCGATTGACCAACCAGTTTCAAATTGTCCTCTTTGGCGATCGCATCTTGGACAGCCAGCAGTTCGTTGTTGCGCCGGATCTTTGTTTCTCGCGGAATGTCATCCGGCAGGTTTTCCCAGGCCTTGGTTCCAGGCCGAACACTGTACTGGAAAATGAAGCTGTTTTTGAATCGACAACGTTCCACCAAGCTTACGGTCTGTTGGAAGTCATCCTCGGTTTCACCGCTGAAGCCGACGATGAAATCGCTGCTGACCGACGCTTCTGGAAGGATGCTTTCGATCCGCGCAAACATCTCCAGGTAATCGGCGACGGTGTAGCCACGTTTCATACGCTTAAGGACATCATCGCTGCCGCTCTGTGCCGGTACGTGCAGGTAGGGTGATACTTTTGGCAAATCACGAATTGTCTCGAGCAATCTTTCAGACATGTCCTTGGGGTAGTTTGTGACAAACTTGATTCGCTCGATGCCGTCGATCGGATGCAGACGTTCCAACAGCGCCGCCATATCGGTGGTCGAACCATCATCATGTTTGAATTTGTAGCTATTGACGGTTTGACCTAGCAGCGTGATCTCAAGACAACCCTGATCGGCTAGCGTACGTGCTTCGGAAACGATCTGATCCGGATGACGTCCTTGCTCGGGTCCACGTGTGTTGGGGACAACACAGTACGTGCAAAATTTGTCACAACCGATCTGGATTCGCAGGTAGGCTTGAAAGGGCGTTGGTCGCATCGTCGGATCACGAAGCGGATCAAACGTTTCATGGGTTCTGGCAATGTTTGCTTGCGTACCATCCTTGCGGCCCAATGAAACCGCCATTTGCCGGCCTTCTCCGTTACGCACTTTCTCTAACAAGTGGGGAATGGTGTGAAGCTGGCCGGGGCCGATGACCATGTCAACGTACGGTGCGCGTTTGAAAATCAGCTCCTGATCTTTTTGAGCCATGCAACCCATCACACCGATTAGCTTTTCTGGATTGCGTTCCTTGGATTCGCGAATCTTGCCCAAGCGCACTGTAGATCTTTTCTTCGGCGTGTTCGCGAACGCTGCAGGTGTTGTACAGAATACAATCAGCTGCCTTGGGTGAATCGACGACGGTGTAGCCGTGACGTTTCAGATCAGCAATGACCATTTCGCTGTCCAGCACATTCATCTGACAGCCAACTGTCTTGATATAGACTCGTTTATTCATCAAGCATCACTACCATTCTGTTTTTTTTCCGAGCCACGCGACTGCGATCGCTTCTCGATCGCATTCTGATCGACATAGTCTCGGAGCGTTTCGGTCAACTTGGTCCGGCGACGGTTGATCGATCCAAACAGCAACGTCGCCGCAATCAGGGCCGTGATCACCCACAGGATTGTGGCTGGCGTCAGAACAGAGTCGCTAAAATCGGCAATCATAGTCGCACCAGAATACCCGCATTGCCGTTACCTGGGGTAGGCCGCAATCAGATCTCGATCGTCGGCCGCTGGCATTCAATCAGACTGGCCCGAGCGGATGCGATCGGGATTTCCCGCCTGGTCCGATCCAGAAACAGACTGACATGGGAATATCCACACTCGGCCAGCAGGTCCAGGGCCGCTTCGTACCCGTCGGCAACCCGCCCCGGGATGTGGGCGTCGGCACCGATCGTGACCGGGATCCCACGCCGATTCATCTCAACGAGCATCGTCGGGAACGGGTTCATTTCAGCGATCGTCTTGTTCACCCCAGAAGTGTTCAACTCCATCGCGACGCCAGTGGCGGCAATTCGATCCAGGGCTGACCGAATCTCGTCCATCACCGCAGCTGGCTCCCAAGCCTTCGATGTGAAGTTCTTAATCAGGTCAGGATGGGCCAGCGAATCGAATAAGCCCGTCTCGGCACATTTTGCCAGCAAAGCAAAGTAAGTACGTTGGACTTCTTGCGGATCGCTGGTCCAGTAACGATCTCGAAACTCGTCGATCTGCGGATGGACCGAGCCAAGCACGAAATGAAAATCGGCCCGTGACAACTGCTTTTCCAGGTACGGTTCCTGTCCTTCGAAGTAGTCAGCCTCCAGACCTAGCCTGACATCGACTCGGTCGCGCCATTGGTCGGTTGCGGCTTGGACCAAGTTAACGTACTCGTCAAATTGATTCTCTCGCATCCGCACGGCAGCGGAAAAGCCGTTGGGCATGGGGTTGTGGCAGGTCACAATCAGTCCCCTTAGCCCACGCTTTTGGGCCACCGCAGCATACTCCGTGGGGTTGCCTTCGGCATGTTTACACAGCGGGGTATGTGAATGCGATTCGTAAAAAACTGGGTCGGACACGACGAGGGACTGCCTGAGAACAAGTGCTGATGAGTTGTGTTTTAGCCAACTACTGGAAGGCTTCATCGATTTCATGGTCAAACGAGATAGACACAATTCCCGCCCTGGACAGAATGATGATGACATTTGTGGCGGCGAAAACGCAGGTCGATGTTCAACCACCACACCCTATCTTACCGGACCCGCAGTGAGAATCGGAGTCTATTTGAACTGACTGCTAACTCCGTCATCGCTTCGTCCGTGCAAGCCACCTACGCGCTGGTGGCATTGCCGCATCGCTCCACAAGTAACGGAGCGCACCGTCATTTCACCTCCAGCGGCATATTGGGTTTGTACGCGAACCTTTCGCGTACGTCTCGGTGAACCGACCCATGGTTGCGACTCCTCGTGATCAACGCGACCATTTGGCAAACTTCGGAGGTAACGATATCCGCTGCGACGACATAGCGGACGATCCAAACTCATCAATGGATGGATTCGGATTGTTTCGGAATCCGACACAATCTGAATCCATCCGACACGCAAGTTAAAGTGATCAGCGATTTTGGAACCTCTTAAGGGATCCCCACGCGATCCATCGACATGGATGCCATGAATTGCCACGTTTCCACTTGTTGAACGTACGTTCCGTTGGCTGAATCGGAATCGCGGTTCTACGTTCCCGAACAGGCTCCCGTCCAGTCTCTGAAGGGCGATCTGTTTGCTACACTACAGCTTGTTGTTTACCCTCGCGATGCCACTGCAAAGGATGTTGACTGTGAAGACTCCTTCCAAATATTTGCTCGCCATTTGTCTGACACTATTGACCCTGTCGTCCACGACCCGCGGAAAAGAATCCGGAGAAACGAAGAAAGTGGAAGCCAATTCACCGTTGTTGCAATCATGGCCCGGACCCTACGGCGGAGTTCCGCCCTGGAATTTGGTTCGTCCCGACGAGTTCGTTGCCGCCTTTGACGCGGCGATCGAGATTTCGGCTGACGAGATTGATGCGATCGCCAACAATCCTGATCCGCCGACATTCGAGAATACGATCGTTGCGATGGAAAAGGCCGGCCGAACGCTTGAGCCGGCTCCAGTCGATGTTCTTCGTCTATGCGTCGAACCTCAATGTGGGGCCGATTCCTGACATCGAGAAAGTCGTTGTTCCCAAGCTGACCGAGTACGAGGACAGCGTCTATCAAAACGAAAAACTATTTGCTCGCATCAAAGCCGTCTATGAAAGTGATGCCGATTTCACCGTAGCGCCAACGCCGTCTGGTCGATGATCGCTACAAAACGTTTCTTCGCCAGGGTGCGAAGTTGTCAAAGAGTGACAAAGCGAAATTGTCACAAATCAACACTCGCTTAGCGCGCCTGTTTACAGAATTCAGCCAGAACGTACTGGAAGATGAAAAAGGATTTGTGACCTGGATCGACAACGAGCAGGACTTGGCAGGCGTCCCGGAGAGCACCATTGCCGCGATGGCCTCTGCTGCCAAGGAACGCGACAACAAAAACGGTAAGTGGGCGATCACGAATACTCGTTCATCCATGGATCCGTTCTTGACCTACGCCGACAACCGCAAGCTGCGCGAACAGGTTTGGCGCAACTACTACAGCCGCGGTGACAACGGCGACCAACATGACAACAACAAAATCATCGCCGAAATCCTAAAGCTGAGGGCCGCACGCGCAAAGTTGCTGGGCTACAAGACCCATGCCCATTGGCGGATGGAACCTACCATGGCAAAAGAGCCCCAAGCGGCGATGGATTTGATGCTGAAAGTTTGGCCCAAGGCCCTGGCTCGAGTCCGCGAGGAAGTTGCTGACATGCAAAAGATCGCCGACGCCGAAGACGCGAACATCACGATCGAACCGTGGGATTACCGTTACTACGCGGAAAAGGTTCGCAAAGAAAAATACGACCTCGACTTCAACGAAGTCAAACCATATCTGCAGTTGGACAAATTGCGTGAAGCCATGATGTGGGCATCCACCCAGCTCTATGGTCTCCAATACAAACAGATCAGTGGCTTGCCCGTTTTTCATCCTGACGTCACCGTCTGGGAAGTGACAGATTCCGACGGCAAACACGTTGGGCTCTGGTATCTGGACCCGTACGCTCGCGAAGGCAAACGGAGTGGTGCTTGGATGACTGACTATCGAGCTCAAGAGAACATGGGGACCCCGGTCACCACCATCGTTTCGAATAATTCGAATTTCATCGAAGGCGCCGATGGCGAACCCGTGCTGATCTCTTGGGACGACGCAGTGACGCTGTTTCATGAATTTGGCCATGCTCTGCATGGCTTGTTGTCAGATGTTGAATATCGGACTCAGTCGGGTACCTCTGTTGCGCGTGACTATGTCGAATTTCCTTCGCAGTTGAACGAACATTGGTTGGAAACGCCCGAAGTCCTGAATCAATTTGCTGTGCATTACAAAACGGGCGAACCCATTCCACCCGAACTGCTGGCCAAGATTCAAAAGGCCGCGACCTTCAATCAAGGGTTTTCAACCACGGAGTATTTGGCAAGCGCGCTAATGGATATGAAACTGCACTTGGCCGGTGATGCCGACATCGACCCAGACAAGTTCGAACGCGAGACGCTTGCCGAATTGGGAATGCCCAAGGAAATTCCGATGCGGCATCGCACACCTCAGTTCATGCATATTTTCAGCGGCGACAGTTATTCGGCCGGCTATTACAGTTACTTGTGGGCCGACGCGCTGACGGCCGACGCAGCAGAACGATTCGAGGAAGCGGGTAGCTTTTACGACCAGCAGGTCGCTCGCAGCCTGTATGACAGTGTGATGAGCGTCGGGGACACGATCGATCCTGCTGAAGGCTTTCGCAAGTTTCGCGGGCGCGACGTCGATACCAGCGCGCTGCTTCGTAAGCGTGGGTTCCCGGTTGACTGACCAGGATCGGGCGTTCTGTGCCGTGCCGCTACCGAGCTTCTTCCTGTACTCGTACCCCGTACCGAGTAACCTGCTCCTTTCGTAGAATCACGGTCTGAGTTTTTGATTGACCGAACCTAAGATTTTCCGATCGGCTGCTGTTTCTCATGCCCCGTTACAATCCTTCCGAAATCGAGCCCCGCTGGCAGGCCTACTGGGAAAAAAACGATACTTTCGCTACTCCCGAAACACCACAGGGCAAGAAGCGATACATCCTGGATATGTTCCCCTATCCAAGTGGCGATGGATTGCATGTCGGTCACCCCGAGGGTTACACCGCTACCGATATCGTGGCGCGGTTTTGTCGGGCACGTGGTGAGAGCGTCTTGCATCCAATGGGATTCGACTCATTCGGATTGCCGGCCGAAGAACACGCGATCAAAACAGGCGAACATCCACGCATTCAGACGCAACGAAACATTGATAACTTCACTCGCCAACTGAAGATGCTGGGCTTCAGTTATGACTGGGATCGCTCGCTCGCGACGACTGACGAGGATTACTTTCGCTGGACCCAGTGGATCTTTCTGGTTCTGTACGACACCTGGTTCGACGTAGAGCAGCAGAAAGGTCGTCCCATTGATGAACTGCCGATTCCGAGCGATGTCACATCGGCGGGCGACGAAGCGGTCCAGTTGTTTCGCGACTCGAAGCGGTTGGCTTATCAAGATGACGCGTTGGTCAATTGGTGCCCTGCGCTAGGGACGGTCCTGGCCAACGAAGAAGTTCAGGACGGCAAGAGTGAACGTGGCGATCATCCTGTCAAGCGAATACCGCTGCGGCAATGGATGCTCCGCATCACTTCTTACGCCGAACGTCTGTTGGACGGACTGGAAGAACTCGATTGGCCAAAGGGAATCAAAAAGCTACAGCAAGATTGGATCGGACGAAGTACCGGAGCGGAAGTTGACTTTTTTGTTGGTAGCCAACCAGCCTTCGAATCCTGGAATGCGTCGCGGCGATCGACCGGTTTTCCTGAGACCGCCGACGATGTGGCGTTGCGCGTTTACACAACTCGCCCTGACACGTTGTTTGGTGCGACCTACATGGTTGTTTCACCGGAACATCCCATGATCGATCGGTTAACGACCGATGATCAATCCGTTGCTGTTCAAGAGTACTGTGAAAAGGCATCGTTCAAGAGTGATCGTGAACGGACCGAAGGTGACCGAGAGAAGACTGGGGTTTTCACCGGCTCGTATGCGATCAACCCAGTCAATGGTTTACCCGTGCCGATCTGGATCGCCGACTACGTTTTGGCGGGCTATGGAACTGGCGCAATCATGGCTGTTCCCGCACATGACGAGCGCGACTTCGAATTTGCCAAGCGGTTCGACCTGCCAATCATTCCAGTCGTCGATCCACCAGCCGATCATCCTGAACGAGAGAAAATCTTGACTGGCGACGCTTGCTTTTCCGCACAGGGCAACGCGATCAACAGCGGGGAATTCGATGGACAACCGACCGGCCAAGTGAAAGCTGCCGTCACCGCACGACTGAGCGAGAACGGTTTGGGAAGTGAGGCGGTTAACTACAAATTGCGAGACTGGTTGTTCTCGCGGCAAAGATTCTGGGGTGAACCGTTTCCAATCCTGCATGCAGTGGATGCTGACGGGAACCCGACCGGGGTGAAGCGGGCCGTTCCCGATGACCAATTGCCCGTCCAACTACCAGATCTAGAGGATTTCAAGCCACATGGTCGCCCAGAACCACCACTGGCGAAAGCCGATGATGATTGGTTGTATGTCACGATCGATGGCGTTCGTTACCGCCGCGAAACGAATACGATGCCTCAGTGGGCCGGTTCGTGCTGGTATTACCTGCGGTACATCGATCCCAAGAACGAAACGGCGCTGATCGATCCGGCAAAAGAAAAGGCCTGGATGCCAGTCGACTTATACGTTGGCGGTGCGGAGCATGCCGTGCTGCATCTGTTGTATTCGCGATTTTGGCACAAAGTTTTGTACGATCGCGGTCATGTCAGTACGCCCGAACCGTTTGGCAAACTGATCAATCAAGGAATGATTTTGGGCGAGATCGAGTTCACCGGCTATGTCAGTGAAGCGGGCGACGCAGTTTCGGCGAGTGACGTCAAACGCGATGCAGACGGCAATCGCGTCAATCGAGATGGCAAGATTGTTTCGATCGTCAGCTTAGCCGAACAGCAAGTGCAAAAGCAGGGTGACGGGTTCGTGTTGAGTGACAGCACGTCGATTCGAGTCGACAGTCGTGCTCACAAGATGTCTAAAAGTCGTGGCAATGTTGTCAACCCAGACGTTGTGGTGCGCGAGTACGGAGCCGATTCGTTGCGACTGTACGAAATGTTTATGGGGCCATTGGAGGCGACCAAGCCGTGGTCGATGGCCGGTGTGGGTGGTGTTCGAGGCTTTCTTGATCGCGTCTGGCGGATGATTGTTGATGTCAAGGCGGACGAGGTGCGATTGCACCCAGCGATCTCTGATCTCCCTTGCGACGATGACCAGCGGCGAATCTTGCATCAAACGATCAAAAAGGTGACTGAAGATACGGATTCGATGAGCTTCAATACCGCGATCGCTCGGATGATGGAGTTCACTAACCACTTTACCCGTAGCGAATCGAGGCCCATTGATGCGATGAAAACGTTCTTGATCCTGCTGGCACCCTATGCGCCGCATCTGTGCGAGGAGTTGTGGCAAATATTGGGTGGCACCGAATCAATCGCTCAAGAACGTTGGCCGGAATGTGATGAATCAGCACTTGTGCAGTCCAGCATCGAGGTGCCAGTCCAGATCAATGGAAAAGTTAAAGCCAAAATCAGCGTCTCAGCCGATACCAGCCAGGCAGCGCTCGGCGAGGCGGCATTGGCGGACGACCGGATCCAGTCCTTGATCGATGGCAAAACGATAGTCAAACAAATTGTCGTTCCAGGGCGTTTGGTCAACTTCGTGGTGAAACCTTGATTGGGGTGAAACCCTGATCAGCGAGTGTCCGGCCGCTAGTCCTTCCGATTGGTAGGTGGCTTCACCCGGCATTGATTCCGAATTGTAGACTGCCAACCAAGTCGCATGCGAACGACGCAATCGACGCGGAGCGTCGAGCGACCGTCGCTCCGGATTGGTTGCGGCTTGAAGACCTGGGTGGATGCAATATCGGTGCTCTACCATCCACCGCCCCGGAGACGGAACGCCAACTCGCCGTCATTAGGCATCATCGCAGGCAAAAGTGAGACCGATTAGGCTAGCGACTAAGGCTCACATTGCCGCCAAGACTGATTAAACTGATCCTCATGAATATCAATCCATACTTATTGCCGCTTGTCTCGTCCATCTGTCTTGCGACCACGGTCTCGCCGGTGACCGCGGATGACATTCGATCCGTGCTTGCGATGAATGTCGAAACCCACCGAATCTTCGGTAGCGAACATCCTGGCCCCTACAAGCATCCGGCGTCGATTACCGAATTGGAAAACGGCGATTTGTATGTTGCCTACTACGGGGGTGCAGGCGAGTACAGTAGCGATACTGCCGTATACGGATCACGCCGCTTGAAGGGTTATAGCAGCTGGTCGCCCCCCGAGGTGATCGCCGACACGCCATTTCAAAGTGATGGAAACCCTGTGGTTTGGCAGGCGCCCGATGGAGTTGTCTGGTTGTTTTATGTCAACCTAAAGGGGGATACATGGTCGGAAGCGAAGGTCAGGGCGAAAGTTTCGACTGACGGTGCAAAGACCTGGTCAGATTCCTTCGCAATCAGCGATGAACCTGGCACCATGGTTCGCGGCAAGCCAATTGTACTGATTGGCGGTGACTATCTGTTGCCCATGTACCATGAGACGGGCGCTGATCGTGAGCAGACGGGAGCCGACACGGCTAGCTATTTTCTTCGCTACCATCCACCAACCAAGACCTGGACGGAAACCAATCGTATCGAGTCAGCCAATGGTAATCTGCAGGCGCAAGTTGTTCAGGTGAATGAGTCGGAACTGTTTTGCTTCATGCGGCGCGGCGGCGGCTACGGCCCCGAGTCCAGCGGTTACGTTCAACGCAGCGAATCAACCGACGGCGGACACACCTGGAGCGAGGCGAAGGATACCGAATTCAAAAATCCAAATTCAGCCATTGACCTTGTGAAATTGAAGAATGGCAATATCGCGTTTGTCTATAACGACCATATGTATCGCCGATCGCCGTTGACGGTTGCCATTTCTACCGATCAGGGAAAAACGTTTCCGTACAGCCGCAACCTTGGCGGGGGCGACAACACGTTCGCTTATCCATACATCATTCAGACGCGAGACGACCGCGTTGTGGTGCTCTACACAACGAATGATCGCACCACCATTATGTTGGCAGAATTCGATGAAGCGGCAATACTTGATTTCAAACGCGAATAGGCAGCGAGAGGGCGTTGGGACCTGGGTTGGTCCTTTGGCGTTGAATGACCAACTTGACTCTTTCGCTCCATTTAGAAAACGACGAAGTGAAGCACCGTGGCTTCAGGTGCGAGGATGAAGGTCACGGCGTGACATTCCAACTCGGGAGTGCAGCTTCCGCAGGGTGTTGGAATTTCATCTTGCAACCGCTCTTTGGTCGCACCGTTCACCAGGCACTTCACTTCGTCAGACTAGACATGTGTTAGGCGAGTTGCCTTTGCCGACGGCGGACCGCCAACAAACCAACAACGCACCCCAAGGCCAGGCCAGAGCTGGGCTCTGGCAAGGCCGAGACATCGACCGTGCCAACTATCGTGCCGGGCGAGGACTCGACCACAATCAGCAGACCATTTGCTTCCAACGTACCGATGCTAGCGAGGCCAGCAGAAACGAACAGCATATTGTTCAGGTCCATACGCACCTCGTCGGTGGGATCGAAGCTAAAGGTAAACTCTCGTTCCCAATACTCTGAGTCAAATCCGTCTCCAGCAACACTGGTTTTCGTAAAAGATGTTGACAGATTTGGCGACCGATCGCCGTCGATGGTAACCGATCCACCCAGATCGACGTTCGAAAAGACTTCGCCAAACGTAGATGCATATCCACTTTGACTGACCGTGATCGCCGAAATCAGCGATCCCGGTTTTGACGATGCGGTCAAAGAGAGGCGACCATTCAACGAGTCGAAACCGTCTGTTGCCTCCCCTCGGAAGTTGAATGCATCGAAATCAAGTGTGTCGTTCATGGTGCTGACGCCACCAAACATCGAAAACGATGGATCCGCGTTGCTATTGACCTCAGTGATATCGGTGAACATTACAGTTGGACCTGCCTGATCGGCAAAGCCCACTGTAGCACCGTTGACCGTGCTGATTGACGACAACGTCAAACATAAAAACACGAATCCTATCGGTAAGCGAAAGAAAAGACGCATCCTATTCTCCGTAATTCAAAGACAAGAAAAGTTTCATTACGGAAGCTGCAACGTCGAATTTGTATTGCTGGTCAAGTTGTTGCAAGGGGGTTTTGAAAGATCAGCCACGGATTCAAATAATAAAACTCCGTTCTCAAATGCAGACGCGTTGCCTAGCAGCAAATCAGATACCAATGGCCTGCAAAGATCTTTGCGATCTGAATCGGCCGAGCAAAAATGGTTCTTACCTCCAGGCGTTGTCCTCCCACCTAGGGGGCTGCTGAGAAGGGGCCGACGTCTGAAGATGTCGTAGCAATTTCTCGACATCGGTTTTCGCGATTGCCAGCATCGGAGTGCATTCGTGCATGGCGAGCAGAACTCTGAATAGCACGTCGCCACTCCACCCGGCGATCGGAACCGCTGAACCGATTTGTCGCTGACCGCCGTGGCGATTGTTGTGTCGCTGAAAACTTGTCAGACCACAAGAACTCACCCCCCAGTCAAACCTTTGTGCGGTCACTGACGGGCACTTGACTGACCAGGAAATTGATTCAAGAACCCTTCGTGCTGTTCGCGAATGTTCGATCTGGTCTTGTGTCTTCAATCCGCGAACTGTTAACCGAATCTAATACCCCCCCTTTTTTGTATGTAACTAGGTAATCAGTCATGCCATACGGCGTCTACATGTCGGCAGCGGGAGCACATGCGCAAAGCCACCGCCTGGAGGTTTTGAGCAACAACCTGGCCAATGTAGAAACACCTGGTTACAAGCCGCAGGAGACGATTCTGCAGGCTCGTTTCGCTGAAATGATCGAAGAGGGCGAAGTGCCCGCAGGTTTGGGAGGCGCCGACGACTTGGGCGGCGGCGTCACCATTCAAAAAGCGCAGACCCAGTTTGCCATTGGTCCGATGAAAACGACAGGTCGTGAAACTGATTTCGCCATCAGTGACGATTCTTCATTTTTCGTGGTCCAGCGAGATGGGGAAAACGTCCTGACCAGAGCCGGCGATTTTATGTTCGATCGAAGCGGACGAATGGTAAACCCAGCTGGACATGCAGTCATCGGCAGCAATGGAAATCCCATCCAAATCGATCCAACGCAAGCCTACAACGTTGGACCACAGGGAGTGATTCGCCAACAAGCCAATACATTTGAATTGATGGTCGCCCGCCCGAAGAACATGGGCGATGTTTCACACCTGGGCGGCAATCAGTTTAAACCGTTGGCCGAGTTTGACCTTGTTCCGGCCGGCCAACGAAAGGTAGTAGCAGGGATGCTGGAACAGTCCGCGGTCAGTCCGACCGGCGCCATGATGGAGCTGATTGAGACGTCGCGAGTCTATGAGGCCAATGTCCGAATGATACAAAACCAAGATTCGGTGATGGGAACGTTGATTAGTCGCGTATTGCAGTAGCAATCACGGATGCTAGTGAACTGGTTCTTCAGTAACGACTAGGGAAAAAAACGATGAGTGTTCAAACGCTGTACACCGCCGCCACCGGCATGGAGGCAATGCAAACGAAGTTGGATGTGATCGCCAATAATCTGGCGAACATCAATACGACCGGGTTCAAGAAGGATCGAGCCAACTTCGAAGATTTGTTGTATCGACACGAGGTATATCCTGGTGTGATGGATGGTGGACAGAATCCAACACCTGTCGGTACTCAGGTTGGTCTTGGGGTGCGATTACAAAGCACACAAACGGATACTCGCCAAGGAACGCTGCAACAAACCGGGCGAGAACTAGACGTCGCCATCCAGGGGCGCGGATACCTGCGAACCCTCGATCCGTCTACACAAGAGAGCATGTTCACTCGGGCCGGCAATCTGGACATCAATTCCGAAGGTCAACTCGTGATCGGTTCAGCTCAAACCGGGCGCCTGATTGACCCACCGATCACCATTCCGAATGACGCAACCGCCGTACAGTTCAATACCAACGGAACCGTGATGGTCCGCGTTCCAGGTCAAGCCGAATTGCAGCAAGTTGGGGACTTGCAACTGTCGCAGTTCATCAATCCCGATGGTCTGTTGAAGGTGGGTGAGAACATGTATCTGGCAACTGATGCCTCTGGGCCCGAGCAGCCCGGAAACCCCAATCAAGAAGGACTGGGGATAATTCGACAGGGAAATCTAGAGGCATCCAACGTCGAACCGGTTCAGGAGCTGATCGACTTGATCACCACTCAACGTGCTTTCGAACTGAATAGCCAAGCCGTTCAAGCCGGCGATCAAATCATGCAAAATATCTCGAACCTGCGTCGGTTCTAATCCGATAGCGGAGTGATTTTAGTTTGAAACCAACATTCGTTCTTATCGTATTTTGTGGTGCCTGCCTCTGTCAATGCGTCAACCCAGTTTCTGTTGCGCTCAGTCAACACAACCGACGGCAACGGATCATGCCAGGATCGATGCCAACACTCGTTGGGCACTTCGAGCACTTCCCTCGGTTTGGGTTTCTTCTTCAATCGTTCGTCTAGGCGACGTGGTTCAGCCGCTTGATCCGAAGACGCCATTATGGAATCGCTTGCAATCGGCTCCGATCGCAATGTTTCCAGTCAACCGGACCACCATGACGATCGACCGAACTCGGTTGGACAAGGCGATTCGCAAAGCGGAGGCAACACCGCGATCGATCGATTGGTACGGCCCAAGCCAAATCAAAGTCGAACGCCAGGCAAATCGCGGTCAGCGCACGATGACCCGGGATTCGATTGCTCAAGTAAGTTATCAGAATCGAGTCACCGCGCAGCAAGCTACCGATGTATCGCATCTACCGCCCCTCAGTGAAATCGATGCCAAGCGAATCGTCCACTGGATCAAGCTTGCCATTGAGCGCGAACAACCGCACATCGGTGAATCCTTCGATGTCCAAATTGATCGTCACCAGGCCGCCTTGGCCGCCTTGCTCCCGATCAATGGCGTCACAGGAGTCGAGCCGATTGACGCTGTTGCTGATGGTCCGTGCCGTTTCCGAATCGTCGGTCGAACCGCTACCGAACCGGTCGAGACGACGGTTGCAATTCAGCTCACAAAATACCCCCAAGTCGTAGTACCGAGGACTTCACTGGCCAGAGGGCATCGCATTAGCGAGGGTGATCTGAACGTCGTGTCATACCCGGCAGACAAAATCAAACCAGAGCATGTGATTGATCCAAGCGAGGTCATTGGTACGGAGGTTCGCAAGACGCTCCGTGCGGACCAGCCGATCGTCAGCAGTAGCATCGGATCCCCAATCTTGATCCATCGCGGTGACTTGGTCGAACTACGAGTGTTGAGTGGCGGAGTTACCGTGACCACGAACGCCAAATCGCTAAGTGACGGATCCGAGTCAGATCTGATCGAAATCGAAACGATGCGGCCCAAAAAGCGTTTGCTTGCCCGAGTCGTGCAGGTCGGGCAAGTTGAAATCGTGACACGTGCGCCGGCTGTTCGTTCCCGGGAGATGCGCCGATGAAATTCATAAAGACCAAGACGCTAGCGATCAGTCTGGTTGCGTTGTGTTGCGGCCTGGATGGCCCGCGCACGGCCCAAGCCCAGACCGGTTCGTTGCTGCACGCGCCACTGACCGGTACTGTGGTCAACCAAGGCTTGCCAGCAAGAGCCCAATTGCCATATCCGCAGCAGACCCCTCAACCGACGACCGGCCACATGGCGCAACTGGGGCCACTCGGACCCCAAGGTTCCTCGGCAACAAACCCTGCCGACCAACCACCAACGGCATTATTGGGCGGTGTCAGTTGGACCTATCAGCCCGCTCCACCGACGCGCGTCTTTCGCAAGAACGATGTCGTCACGATTCGGGTTGACGAAATCACCCGGGTTGCGGCCGAAGGGATCGCAGACAATCGAAAGCGAACTCTGTACGAGGCCATCTTGACTGATTGGATTCGATTGACCGATTTTCGGCTGCGTCCCGATCCACAAACCAATGGCGATCCGGCGATCGGCGCTGAGTCCAATTCTTTGTATCGCGCCGAGTCAACTGTTGAGTCACGGGAGTCGATGGCATTTAACATCGCGGCAACGATCGTTGATATTCGCCCCAACGGCAACATGCTACTGGAAGCCCGCAAAAAAATTCGGGTCAACGACAACTTGTGGGAAACTTCGCTGACCGGACTTTGTCGCGCTGAAGATATCGCGCCTGACAATATTGTGTTGAGCAAAGACTTGATCGACTTGGAAATTCAAAAAGAGGACCGTGGTCAAGTGCGGGACGGATACAAGAGAGGTTGGTTTCAAAGGTGGTGGGATAGTGTTCAACCTTTCTAGTACTGAAAGGCCTCCGTGCCAGTCTGTCCGATTTCTATTCTCTGTTCGCCGAAAACAAACTCCATCATGAAGTCAAGCTTGCTCTGCACCGTGTCTCGATGGTTACTCCTTGCGACCATGGTTGCGTTGGCGCCCACGGCGACAGCGGGGGGGCTGAAGATTGGCGAAATTTGTCGCCTGAAAGGCCAGGAAACCAATACGCTTCAGGGCCTGGGATTGGTTGTCGGTTTGCGCGGAACCGGCGACGCCGACGCCGCCCCGACGGCTCGCGCTGGCCCGCATGATGCAGTTGATGGGCGGCCCGATGTCGCTCGATCGAGCTGGCCAACTGAATTTGACAGACTTTGGCGATGCGAAAAACGTCGCCATGGTGTTCGTTACTGCAACGATACCGGCAGCCGGTTCGCAACCGGGGAACCATGTCGATGTTCGCGTCAATGCGATCAATGCGAAAAGCCTTGAAGGCGGTACTTTGATGCTAACTCCATTGCTCGGTCCACGAGCCGACAATCCCACCGTCTACGCCATGGCGCAGGGCCAGCTGAACGTGTCGTTGGAGGGGCCCGCGACCACCGCGACCATTCAAGGTGGTGCGAAAATGGAAGCTGCCGTGCAGGCCTCCTTTCATCAAAACGGAATGATCACACTGATCGTCGAGAAAGATTTCGCAAGCTTTTCGACGGCTCGAAGAATTGAGACCGAGATCAACAATCTGACAACGGCCTATTCGCTTGGTAGTCCGACCGCGCAGGTGGTACCTCGGGACGCACGTCGCGCTCGAGCGATTGATCAAGTTCATGTAGAGGTCGAAATTCCAGAACTGTACCGAGAAAACCCAATTCGATTCGTCTCATTGGTGCTCGATACGCCGATCCAACTTGCCAGTCAATCTTCGCGTGTCGTGATCAATGAAGAAAAGGGAATCGTCGTCATCGGCGAAGATGTAGAAATCGCCCCTGTTCTGGTCACACACCGCAATCTAAGTATCGATGTCGGCGGTCGGACCACAGGGTTTGTACCAGTCAACGATGTGACTGACGAACCAACAAACGCAAAACTGAAAAGCTTGCACGACGCACTAAACGCACTAGATGTTCCAACCGAGGACCTGATCGAAATCATCAAGACACTGAAACGCAAAGGTGATTTGTACGGTCAAGTAATCTTTCAATAGTAGCCACATGACACCCCTCAATCCAAACACTCCGCTGACAAACAGTTCGCTGACAAACAGTTCGCTGACAACTAGCCATTTGCAACCAGCGCCACCTGAGCGTCCGGAAGTCCAGGAACGGTTTACCGAGTTTGTTGGCCAGACTTTGTTCGGCAGCATGTTGGCATCCATGCGAAAGACCATTGGAAAGCCGGCTTACATGCATGGTGGCCGAACAGAGGAAGTGTTCCAACAGCAACTGGATCAGAAGTTTGTCCAGCAGCTGACCGAGGCATCCGCCGACACCATCTCCGATCCCATGTTTGAACTATTCAATTTGCAACGGAGGTCATGATGGAATCTTGGACACGCGAGTTGAATCGTATGTCGATCAGTTACAGGTTTTGGTCGATGAAGTCGAAAATCTCCTGATCGAAACCAAAGTTGATTCGTCGCGTCAAGAACCAACGGTCGTGAAACAGTCAACCGAGCAGTTGTACGTGCGACTAGATGATTTGGAGCAAAGCGTTGCCCAGCGGGATACGTTGTTGCGAGCCGATGATGCGCCGCAAGCTGGAATCACGCTCATCGAAAAACTGACTCATTCGGGAAATTCAGACCTGGCCGATCAGGCAAAGTCGGTTGCCCAGCGAATCAAACAATGCCACGAACGGTCGATGTCCGTTTTCGTATGCCAATTTCATCTGTCCAATTTGACCACCGACCTGGTTCGCTTGCTAACCGGAGCCGAACAGACGATGACTTATAGCAGAGGCGATGTCGAGGCAACCGTACCACAGGGTGGCCTGTTCAACGAATCGGCGTAACTCAGTTCTGCGTAGCCAACGAACGCGGTCAGAAGTCTCGCAGTCGAAGTCTGCAGATCAGAATCTGCGCGGTCAAGTGTTGACGGCATTCGCTAAAAATCAACAACCAATTCGTCGGTCGCCAAGACGACCTTGCAATTGACCTCTGATCGAATGGAAGCCACATCGACCGGATCGTCGGACGTGTCCAATGGGTTGAAGTGTGTCAGCAGCAGCTGCTTAGGTTTGCTTGCCGTTGCTACTTCGGTGACGCGTTTGGTCCAGCAGTGACCGGTTTCTTCCGCCCATGAAGACGACTCGTTGCGAAAGCAACATTCATGTATCAACAGGTCAGCTCCTGCGCTCCATCGGCTGTGCTGTTCGCTGACGTCGCCAGTCGTATCTGTTGCATAAACCAATCGCTTGTCCGATTTCCAGTCGATCCGAAACGCGACGGAACCGCCCGGATGTTGCTGTGGTCGCCAGGCGACTTGGATGTTGTCGCCGACGGCGAACTCCGGGTGATCGTCAATCGGCATCCACTCCGCGTCCAGTTCAGCGGGGAACAGCAGTTCGTGGAATAGGTGGTCGCGAATCGCCGCGATCTTGTTCGATTCTGCCCAGATCCGGAGTTGGTTGACAGGCCGCCGGTGCAGCACGTCCAACAGAAACGTCAGGCCGACCGTATGGTCCAGGTGAGCGTGGCTGAGCAGCACGTCAAGAGATTCAGTCTGGATCAAATCAGGGAGACGGAAAATGCCGGTGCCAGCATCCAGCAGAATGCCCGATTCGGGCAGGAAAAAACAGGAGGTTTGGCGGGTAGCGTTCGGATGATAACCGACGGTACCCAGGCAATGAAGTCGCATCAGAGACCATCCAAAACGGGCTTGTTTGAGCGGCACGCAGACTCGAACCATCAACGTACAGTCTGACGCATACGCGGCGGTGCACTCAATAACAATGCGCACTTGCGAAGCCGAAAGCCGAATCGATATTCTCTGCGGGCAGCCAATGGAGCAAGACAGGTGAACCTGAACGGTCAAGTTCAGGTCATCAAAATTGCCGACATGCGGATGTGGCGGAATTGGCAGACGCGCTAGATTCAGGTTCTAGTGGGAGATAATCCCGTGGAGGTTCAAGTCCTCTCATCCGCACTGTAAATCGCGGTGTCTTCAGAACACCACCTCTGCTAACTCTGGAGTCTCTTTGCTCCCCCGGTGGGACCGCCCGAGTCCACGTTGAATCGGCGTTGATTGTTTCTCACATCAATCAACCACAAGATCATCGCACCCACCGGAGGTGTCCCATGGCTTGGCTGCAACAACTACCCAGCGGCAAATTTCACATCAGCGTTCACTTCGGCAGTCTCAAGTGCCAAGCGGTCACAGATTTTACAAGCGAAATACATGTACAGAACAAAAAGAACCATTCAGATAGCGTTTACCGTCGCTCTGCTGCTGGCGACAATGGCCCAATGGCATGATGCAGATGCCGCGTCGGAACTGGTACTCTCCCGTGGCTTTCACATCCGTGAACTTCACCAGATGCCGTGTTCACCTTCATATTCCGGACTACGTTTCGAGCAGCGAGAATACCCAGGAGAGCTCGCCATCGAGTGGCAGGTACGTTTGCAGGCTCCGTCGGGAGAAAATTCGCCTCTCTACGAGGACGTGAAATCGGCAGACTTCACTGTCCAGTTTCCATCCGATCAAGAGCCGACGGTTCACTGGAGCAAAGGTAGTCACTCAGAGATCTCTGACTTTCAGCCACGAGTGGAAGTGCTAACCATAGGCAAGTCGCTCACGCTAGAGTCGTTTGGCGGACGATCCTCGGATGGCGTGATGCCTTATTTCAATCTCGCGACCGAGGGCGGCGGACTCATCATCGCCGTGGGATGGTCGGGAGATTGGCTGGCTTCGTTCGAATCGTACGCCGGAGGCAAAGTACGGATCACTGCGGGTCTTAAGAGTTCGCGTTTCAAACTTCGCACCGGTGAACAGGTGCGGTTGCCGTCGCTGCTCGTGATGAGCTATCGCGGCGATTGGATCGACGGGCAGAACCAATTCCGGCGCCTAATGCTGCGACAGTTCACACCGAAAAGCCACGCGCCCATGGACTTGATGCCGGTGGCCGCAAGCGTCCATGGGCTGTTTGGTTTCAATGATACTACCGAAGACAAGCTGACCGCGTTGGCCGCTGACATTGCGGCGCTGAAGCTCCCGCTGGACACGTTTTGGCTGGATGCCGGATGGAATGAAGGTGGCTTCCCACAAGGACAGGGAAACCCGAATGCCGACGCAAAGCGCTTTCCACACGGCCTGGGGCCGGTGGGCAAGGCAGTATGCAAGGAAGGCATGAGATTCCTGGCATGGTTCGAGCCTGAGCGAGCGATGCGCGGCACCCGGCTAGAACGCGAGCACCCAGCTTGGTTGTTCTCCCCAAGCAGTACACCGCCTAGCCTGAGTTACATGGAGAAAGATGGCTTTCGATTGCTCGATCTCGGCAACGAAGACGCTCGTCGATTTGGTGCTGGATAACATTTCGGCACACATCCGCAAGGCGGACATCTCTGTATTTCGCATGGACTTCAATGAATATCCTGCATTCTTTTGGCACACCGACGAACCGCCTGATGAAGTCGGCCTGCGCGAGGTTCGCTACGTCAACGGCCTATACGCTTTTCTGGACGAACTCGCTCGGCGACATCCAGGCCTGATCCTCGACAGCTGCGCCAGCGGTGGTCGTCGGCTCGATTTCGAGATGATGCGTAGGAGCGTCGTATTATGGCGCAGCGACAGTTGCTGGGATGATAGATCGTTTCCCCGCAACGTGCAGGCAATGACCCACGGTCTGTCCCACTGGCTACCTCTGCATGGCCTCGGCGCTAGCACTACAGATGACGTGGCCTTACGCAGTGGCATGGGAGCATGCGGATCCTTCGCAGTAAACTTCCGCGAACCCGCCGCTGTGGCTGCGCTCCGCAGGCATCTGGATCGCTACCTTAAAGTGCGACAGCTCTTCGCCGCGGACTTCTATCCGTTGACCGACTGGAGCGATGATTCTGACGAAGTGGCTCGCGTTTCAGTTTCACGATCCTGCGAAACAGTGAAGGCATCGTCCAAGCCTTTTGCGGAGCCAATGCATCACAGCGCAGCTATACGGCTGAAACTGCAAGGTCTCGATGCAGAACAAGCAATACACCATTGCGGACTGGGACAACCCTTCAGCTCCTTTGCAGAGGAGTGGCCGCGAACTCGGCATCGTCGGGCTTGAAATCTCGGCCAACGATGTTAACCAAGCTGTTGTCCTTCATTACGCTTGCGATCCCTAGTTTTCTTCATTCGTTTCCGTCCCGATTGGCTATTTGATCATATTGATCGAGATGTCTGATCCTTGGGGATCCATCAATAGAGAAAACGAAATTCCCCTTTTGGCAACCTTCGATGCTACTGACAAATCTGAGCGTGATGTGGTCGTCAATGATGGTGTGAGGGTGGTAAACGCAACCTTACAACCATATCCTCATGTTGGTCAAACAGGATCTTGAGATCAAAGCTCTCGCAGATGCCCCCATCAGGCGTACTCCACCGCGACTTAGCAACTTGCGTGAACCTGTGTAATGAGGGCGTGTCCTTGTCGGCCAGCTTCGGACTACATCGGTCGGTTCAACCTTATGCACGAACGCAGTCCTCCGGAGTCTGCATATAACCGCGCCGTGTCGTCAGCTGGACTACGCTCTTCGCTTCCCGGAACTGCAGTCGGTCATTTTCACCTCCGCGCTGAAATGGATTTGCCTCCTACATTCGGTCGATGCATCCGACGCGTTGAAAAACACAATAGAGGCGAACTGCTATCGGCTCGCTTCAACCCCATAGGATCATGGTGCTAAGGCTCGAATTGTTTTTGAAGAGTCTTCTTTCTCCACAGATCCAGCCCCTCGCCCATGGCCATTCGCCCAATCTCTTCCAATGATAATCAACCAATTGAGTATCGCTCGAAGATTCGCTGCACGATCGGACCACGCAACGTGGTCTGGGCAAGAAGCCACTTTCGAAAGTTGCGAAAACAGGTTCTCACCACCGAGTTCGAATTTCGTGTGAGATCCAACGCAGGGCCGGCAATGGAACTTCCCGCGCGGACAATTTGGAGTGACGCCATGGATTAGAATGTCGTCGTGCTCCGTCTGGTGAGTCCGCTTCGAAACGCGAAATCGAGCCGAATAGGCATCTCATGAGCCAGCCAAGCCCCGATTCAGAACAACAATTATTTGACGAGTATTCGTCGCGTCTCATCAGGCTGGCAAGTGCTCATATTCATCCCAAGCTGCAACAGCGTTTTGACGGCGAAGACGTTGTCCAATCCGTCTTTCGGACTCTTTTTCGTCGGGTGGACGATGGAAAACTGCAGATCGAAGGGTCACAGCAGCTGTGGAAGTTGCTGGTGACTTTAACCGTGCGGAAAACGCAGTCACAAGCCCGAAGACACACCGCAGAAAAGCGGGATGCGGGGGCCGACGAACAATTGGAACCAGACCTGGAGGGCTTCGATCGACAACCCTTGGCCGAGGATGCGCTGGCGCTGTGGGAAGAATTGGATTTGGTCTTAGACGGGCTTCCTGATCGGGCGACCGAAATCGTGGCGATGCGCTTGGAAGGAATGCATCGAACGGAAATTGCCAAGCAGCTGAACCTGTCACGGCAGAGTATTCACCGGATTCTGGGACTGGTCGAAGAGCGTTTGGAGAAGCGTTTTGACACGCTGAGCGGGGAAAATAAGTAAACTTGGGAAAAAAATCGGCGTCAGGTTTACACTGCTGCTCGCCAATGCGATTAGAACATTGAGGGCCGAATTTTGGCTCATTTCGTTGCTTCTGTACTCCAATTGTGGATTCGTCATGCTGCCGGTAACGCGTTCAAGTGCGCTCAGCGATCAGGAACGAAATCGACTGGAATCGCTTTTGTTGGAGTTTGATGAGGCCTGGGACAACGGTTCGTTAGATGATCTTGAGGCATTGATCGGCAACAACGGGGCCGAGGCGTTCCGGCGCGTAGCGCTCGGTGAGTTGGTCAAGATTGATTTGCAGCGTTCATGGCTGTCCGATCAGCCACGCGAGCTAGAGTTCTATCTGGATCGTTTTCCGGAACTCGGTGACGCGTCAACCGTTGATGCGGAATTGGTGGCGGCAGATTTCCTGGCACGCCGTCAAGTTGACAACGACCTGGTGTGGGAGGTTTACGCCGAGCGCTATCCGACGCAGACTCCGAAGGCGGAAAGCTACGTCCAGCAGTTTCAAGATTCCCAGTCGATGCGTCGAACCGCCACCGGTAGGGCGCAAGCATCGATCGACACCAGTCGGATCAGTTCCGTCGATGACCGAACGGAGAAGCCTATCGCGACGGCGACGGATCTGCCGGTGCAGTTTGGGCGTTACCGCATCATCAAGGAGCTCGGTTCCGGTGCGATGGGAAAAGTGTACTTAGCCCATGACGAGCAACTAGATCGTCAAGTCGCCCTCAAGACGCCATTCTTTTCCGGCAGTGACGGCGAGAACACGGTGACCCGGTTTTATCGTGAGGCGCGTGCCGCCGCGAAGCTTCAGCATCGCAATATCTGCCCGATCTTTGACGTCGGTGAAATCGAAGGCCGGCACTTTATTTCGATGGCGTTCGTCAAAGGACGCTGTATGTCCGAATTCATTCGGCTGGATCGTTTGCCTCCAGCACGGACTTCGGCTTTGTTGATTCAGCGTCTCGCAATGGCGCTTGCTGAGGCGCATCAACACAACGTGATTCATCGGGACCTCAAGCCTGCGAACATCATGATCGACCTGAAAAAGGAGCCGGTCGTGATGGATTTTGGCTTGGCACGACTGACCGACATGGAGAGCCGCGTCACTCGCAGCGGCACGGCCGTCGGGACGCCAGCGTACATGTCACCGGAGCAGATTCGCGGCGAATCGGACAGTGTGGGCGCCGCGGCGGATATCTATGCGCTGGGTGTGATTCTGTACGAGTTGCTAACCGGAAAGCTGCCCTTCAGCGGACCGATCGCACAAGTCGTTTATCAGATCGTTCACGTCCAGCCCAAGAGCCCGTCAGAGTTGCGCACGAACCTTGATCCCGAGCTGGAAGCCATTTGCCAAACCATGATGGCCAAGGACCGGTCAGAGCGATTTCCGTCGATGGTCGAAGTCGCCAAGGCGATCAGAAGCTATCTGAATCGATCCAAGCAATTGGGCAAGGATCAAGTTCTGGCTTCACAGTCCCTTGTTACGCCGTCCAGTCAATCGTCGCAAACGGAAGCGCTGAACGCACTGTTTCAGTCCAACGCGACCGACGATCCGACGCGTACGGCCGTCGAACCGATACCGTCCGTCGTGGTTTCCGAGCCACAATCTCGCACGGCGCCGAAAACAAAGAGCCGGTCGAAAAAGAAACGTACGGCACGGACCTATGTGATTGGTACGGGGTTGATTGGGATCCTCGTCGCTTTCGGCGTCATCATTTCGTTTCCCGATGGGACAAAGATCGAGTTGCCTGAGGGGACGAATGCCGAAATCAAGATCGACGAAAACTGGCCAGCTGGAAAGCATGAAAATTGAGCCGAAGGCCACCCAAGACTCGCAAATCGCGAGCAATCGAAATGCAACGTCAGCCGCATCGACTCAAGCAGATAGATTGCTACCGGATTCGAAGGCCAAACCAACTGCAGTTGCTGAGCGGGCGACGGAGGCGCACCAACTGGATGAGGAAATCACGATTCCCACAGTCAGTGGCGTCGCGTCCATCGCGGTTTCACCGGACGGACGCCACCTGGTTGGATCCATGATCGGAAAACCGCCGGTGATTCAGATTTGGAACGTACACACTGGCGAGCGAGTTCAGCGAATCGAGTCGAACAGCCAAGATGATCCGACTCCGTCGCAACTGCAATTCACTCCCGACGGAAAACAACTGCTTTATGTAAACGGTCGGACCGTCCACCGGATGACGTTCGGCGAACAGCAAGGCAGTTTGCAACAGGAGTTTCCGGCAGGTCCATCGCTGGTCGTATTCCCCAAGAGTGATCTTGCCCTGGCGCTTTTCCACGTGCAAGCCGTGCATCGAACCAAAAAACGCGAGGTGCCACAACGGGCTCGTGTTTGGAACTGGCGAACCAACGAGGTGCTGTACGACGAAGCGTTTCCCATTCAGAAGAACGCCGCGTTATGGGCCCCAGCCGTTTCGCGCGACGAGCGTTACCTATCGATGGCATGGGGGAACAACTACACCATTCGATACGACATTAGCGCGGACAACCGCCAGTTCACACTGGGGCGTCGGTTTGCGATGGAAAAGTTTTCCCGAATCCGTGGACCGTTGATCTACTCGCCGGAATTTGAGACTGGCGGCCTGCAGCGTCAAGTCGAAAGCTTGTATGGGAATTTTCTATGAGGTGGAATCAGGGAAAATCGTTCACCGATTTGATCCACCGACTGCCAAGGCGACCAACGGTGGTCAAGTCTATGGATGTCATCTGGCGTTCACATCCGACGGAAAACGTTTGGTGTCCACAGATCACAACGGCCGTGTGGCCGTGTGGAAATTTCCCTCCGGTGAGTTGATCCGGGAGCTGGGGACCTTTCAGGCGGACGGGAATCATTCGCCTCCAAAAGTAGTCGTCACGGTCGACAACCGTGTGATCGTCGCCGGCGACAGTTCGGACTCACGCATCACGATTCAGCAGTTGGCTGAATCGCCTGATCCGTAGGCCAACGAAGCACTAGAATTTGAATCCTGTTAGCCATCGCAGATTAGATCCATGTCGAACGAAAACGACGACCAAATTATCGAAACAACCGAAGAACCGCTGCAGCAATACCTGAAGGAACAGGCTGGGGTTTCAGCATCGAATGCATCGAAAAAGTCAAACAAGACGGTCCAGCCCTTCCGCCCTATCAACCGTCAGCCCTTGGCACTGTTGACGGCCCTGGATGACGGTTCGCGAGAACAAGGCGAAACGATTCGAATTCGAACTTCGAAATTCACCATCGGCCGCGAGAAAGGCGACTTCACCGTTCCCTTTGACGGCGACATTTCTGGAAGGCATGTTGAACTGCGTTGCCAAAAGATAAACGATCGCTTTCGATGGTACCTTTTTGATTTGAAAAGCAGGAACGGAACGTTTATTCGCGCCGTTCGGTCCTCGCTCTTTCGAAATACCGAAGTGATACTCGGAGGCCGTCGCTATCTTTTTCAATTGCCCGCTTCCAACGAGCAATTGCCAGAGACGCAAGGTTTGCAAACGCAGTCCTATCGAGCGCCGACTCGCAGCGTTTTGGAACAGTTCACGCCGCAACTGATCGAGTTGGGCGTGCGTGATCGGGAGCCGAATTCAAATGCGATCGGTGGCGAGGAAGTGCTCTTGGGCGCCGACGATCGATGTCAGGTCAAGATTGACGGCGACGCGTTGTTGAGTCCGAAACATGTGCGCTTTTTTCAAGACAAACGGAAACGATGGATGATCGAAGACCAAAAGTCATTGAACGGCGTTTGGGTTCGGATCAACAAGTTCGCGATGGAAAGGCCAACGGAATTTCAGTTGGGCCAACAGCGGTTTCGATTTCAGCCCTCTATTTAGGTTGGCCGGATCAACCACGTACCTTCATGAATTCGCAAAGGTCAAGCGATGCCGGATGAGAGAACCAAGGTGATCACATTGGGACGTGCGTCGGACAACACAATCGTGTTGGACGGAACAAACGTTTCGAATCATCATGCCCGATTCGTCCTCAGTGGGGACGAAATCGTATTGGAAGACTTGGGTTCCACCAACGGGACATCGGTCAGTCGGGTCGAGAACAAAATCGTTCGTACGCTTGTGATGAACGAAGACACCGTGTTTTTCGGATCGACCGCTTATGAAGTCTCCGATCTGCTGAAAGGTGTGTTGCCTGACGGAGACGGCGACGCCGTCAATGCTGCGTCGTCTACGGAACCGGGAACCGGATTTCTGAGTCCGCCCGTGATGTTGGCAGGGGGTGGTATCGCTGTTGCTGCATTGATCGCGATCGGATTGGCGATCAACAGCATGGGTTCATCGAATCAACCACTGGCAAATTCCGACAAGTCGGCCAACGAGATAAGCGAGAAGACGGACAATCAGAAAGCATCCAACATCGACGAAAACGGGGCTGGACAAATTCCATTGCCGACAACCCAGGCGGCGTCTGAGGTTTCGACCAAGCTGAGCCAGGAACTCGTGCAGAGGACAGACCAGGGAACTGCCGCTGCAATTCCGTCAGACGAGCCGTACGAGAATGCGAAATTGTCAGACACACCGATGGGTGGCGAAACTGCCACCGAACCGGAGCAAACAGCCGAAAGTTCAAAAGCAGTTTCGGGCCCTGGCTCGGAGTGGAAACCGCAAGAGCCGATGCCGGAAGAAGCGGAGTCCAGTGTTCCAACGGAAACCAAGCCAACACCTGCGACCGAGCCCAACAGTCATGGGCCTCGCATGTGGACAATTGCTCGCATTACTGGTGGAAGAGACGTCTATTCGGCGAAGCTATTGGAGCACGACAATGGCACGGTGACACTGCAACGAAGGGACGACTCCATTGAAAAAGCGACCGTTGACCGTCTGCATGAACGAGACATCGAGTACCTGCGAGGGATTGTGTGGTCGGGCAAAGAAGAAATGTCCCTCCAGGATGCACTGGAATTAGGAATTATCGAGGCCCGCGTTCGGGAATACGCACAAGACAAGTTGTCGGTGCGTCTTTCATCGAAGGGGCCGCTCGTGGTCCCCAACATTATCATCCCGCATGGAACTTGGGTTGAGTTCAAAAATCACCGAAAGTTGGGACGGATTTATCTATTCGCGGGCGAGAAAGAGGCCAAGATTCGGGTTGATGATTGGGATCGCAAATCGCAAACGTTCTGGGGCGGAGTTGGTATGCAGGGCGGTATTGGGGGATCGTCATTCTACGCGGTACCGATCGATCGCCAAGCGAACGTCCCGGTTATTGATCCGCCGATCGGATCAGGCCCGTACGGAACGGTACACGCAACGATCTCAAAAACCGGCGTGGATCCCCTGGCCGCGGAAATTCTTTCAGCAACGTTCGATGGGTTGGACATGAAAAAGCTGAATGAAAAAACATCCATGGTGCACGGCAAGAATTCGTTCCTTTGTAAAGTTGCGGCGCTCTGGATGAGTAAGAATCACGACTTGGACCTGAGTCGTTTTCAAACTTCGGTCGATTCGGTCCTATCGAAACGTTGGAGTAAAGACGAAAAAGACGGACTTGCGAATACGCGCCCGGTGATGAAGGACCGTTTCCTTGCGAAAATGAATTGGGATCCCATCGAAGATCATCTCCGATTCGGAAAGCATCTGCTTGAGAGGGCTCGATATAAAACTCGGGAGGCTAAAGAGGGTGAAAACAATCAGCAGTCTGGGTCGCGAATATTCAACATTGCCGAGGCAATTCGTTCGGGAGTGGCAACCGTTGCGGGCCGGAAGGGGCTCAACGGGCGTGTGATTATCCTGTTGACACGTACCGATAGCGCTCCAGCGGGGCCGATGCATATCAGCGTCCCTATCGGCACTGTTTTGTTTGTCAATGACGGTAAAGAAGAGCCCATGCGGTTGTACCCGTTTTACGACCAGCGGATTGACTTGTTTGGTCAAGTCGCCGACGGGTGCAGGTGCCCGTGATCTATGGCAGCTACAAACGCAAAATCAAAACCACCAAGCCGCTCGTTATAGAGGCGACGTTTGATCCCGCAATCGCGGATCTGTTTTCCGATCGACCGAAATCCCACTATCCGCAAATGGCAGTCGAAGCCGTCTTGTTGGACCGACCCGATTTGGACACAGCGCAAGTGCAGTATCACATGAATCTGACGGGCATCCCGGAAACCGAAGGTTCAACGGTGGTCAGCAACGAACTCCTGGAAGCAGCCAAGAAACGCATTGGCGGAGACAAGTCCGCGCTGGTGATCGCTTCCAAATCCGAAGTATCCGACGCCGCAGCCAAGGCGAAAACGGTTTCGTCACTCCCCAGAAAGAAACCTGATCCGAAACCCGGAACGAATGACAATCGTGTGGAACGGTCAACCGTATCGGGCGACTCATTGCCATGGGCGTCCGTGAAGCCGGAGAAACGCGATCAAGCACGTCTGCTTTGGGAGGACATGACCCGATTCGTGCCGGACAATTTGGAAGACCACCTGGTTGGGACGTGGGTGACAGTTCCGCGATTTGAAGCGCAACGACTTGCGGAAGAAATGCGGTTCAAGCACTACGAGCGACTTTCCATTGCCCAGGGGAAAACCCTGTCAGACAATGAGGTGAGAGCCCTGAAGAAGAAAGTTCAGGAAGAACTGAAGAGTCTCCGTGTGCTTTCCGGATCGATTGAGTTCGAAATCGACCAACGGGGACGGAAACGCTACAGCGGCACACTCGGCACGCGTAAACCGCGGTTATCAGTCAACTATGCTGGAAACTGGCACGCCGACGGCAATGGGAAAGAGTTCAGCATCAGCGCGAGCGGCAACTCTCACTATCATCTCGAGCAACTGAGTTATGTCGCCGAAGGCCGCCTTGGCCAGCTCGGTCAATTCTTGGGTGACGGCCTGACCTTTGGAGTTGTCGTTCTAAAGAAGAAGTGATTGAAAACTGGTCACGGCGATATGGCGACTGAGGTGCGATACCGAATTGCGTGACCATGTCGGCGTTCTTGATTCCGTGCACCCAGCATTTCCAACGAAGCGATGGTCTATCACTTCCGATCGCGGTTCAAGTTCTAATCGCGACGACCAACGATGCATGCCCATCCCACAATAGTCGACTCCGTTGGGCGGCGCACACCGCTGGGATTTCGTAACGTGCTAAAACTCCACGAGGGCTCCATGCCACCGCATTTAACAGCCGAGATGTATGCAGAGTTAACGGCATGCGAACCACGCCTAACCAACTCGGCTCAATCACTCTCAACCTGCTTCGGCTGGACCATCCACCAGCTCAAAGGCAATCCGTTCCGACACTTCGGTTTCCCGGCCGGCAACACACCGATGCGAATTGTGTCACGAGCTTCATGCGTTCGGTCGATGCAACCGACGCGCCTTGGCTGGTGGATCGGTGAAGGCGTGAAAGGCCATTTCCGCGCCCTGGCGTCTTCCGGCCTCGCCAACGGATGTGATCTCGCTTGGGGGCGCGAGGGGCGACCTCAGAGAGTTGTTGAGCAATTCAGCTTGCCCCAGAAAGCGGCCGTTTTTCGGGGCGCCTCACCGGCGTCGCCTTCGGGCTTCCATTAGATAACGGGAAGGAACTCGTGTCAGGAACCATCTGTCGCGAATTGGCACATCCGATTCATATCATTCACCACGATTCCAATGACTGCGTTGCAGCATCCATTTGCCGAGGTTTGTGTTAAGATTGTCCTCACGATTCGACGTCCCTACAGGCTTTAACAGCTCTGTTCGAGAGCGTCAACGGTACACATGTAAGGACGACAAGCATTACAGTCATGAACGAATCACAACATGAGTCCATTCCACTCTTTGATAGGAGCAGTAATTTGATTTCTCGACACTTTCCCCTTCCTCTCACCATTGCCGTCTTGGGCATCGGTCTGATGGTCGGTACCGCAGATATTGCGTCCGCACAGCAGAAGAAGCCAAACATCCTCGTCATTTGGGGCGACGACATTGGCACCTGGAACATCAGCCACAACAGTCGCGGCATGATGGGCTACAAGACCCCGAACATCGACCGCATCGCCAAAGAAGGCGTGTCCTTTACCGATTACTACGGCCAGCAATCCTGCACCGCGGGCCGTGCCGCGTTTATTAGCGGCAGCGTTCCGGTCCGCTCCGGCATGACCAAAGTCGGCCTGCCTGGTGCCAAGGAAGGCTGGCAGAAAACTGACTGCACGATGGCCACCGTGCTCAAGAGCCGGGGGTACGCGACTGGTCAGTTCGGCAAAAACCACCAAGGCGACCGCGACGAGCACCTGCCGACCATGCACGGCTTCGACGAATTTGTCGGTAGCCTCTATCACCTCAACGCCGAGGAAGAGCCTGAGAACGAGGACTACCCGGCCGACATGATACTTGCCAACGGCAAGACGTTCATTGAACAGTTCGGGCCCCGCGGCGTGCTCAAGTGCAAAGCCGATGGCGAAGGTGGACAGACCATTGAAAACCTCGGCCCACTGACCAAGAAGCGGATGGAGACCATCGACGAGGAAACGCTCGCCGCGGCCAAGGATTTTATTCAGCGGCAACACAAGGCGGGTGAGCCGTTCTTCTGCTGGTGGAACGGTACGCGGATGCACTTCCGCACTCACGTGAAAAAGGAACACCGACATAAGGGCAACGACGAATACACCGACGGCATGATCGAGCACGACATGCACGTGGGCGAACTGCTCAAGCTAATCGACGATCTCGGCATCGCCGACAACACGCTGGTGCAATACTCCACGGACAATGGCCCGCACTACAACACGTGGCCGGACGCCGGCACCATGCCATTCCGCAGCGAGAAGAACTCCAACTGGGAAGGCGCGTATCGCGTGCCTTGCTTTGTCCGCTGGCCTGGGAAGTTTCCTGCAGGTGAAACACGCAACGGTATCGTCTCCCATGAAGACTGGCTGCCCACTTTCGCAGCCGTCGCTGGAGCACCGGACATTACCGAGAAGCTCAAGGAAGGTGTGGAACTCAACGGCCGCAAGTACACGAATCATGTCGATGGCTACAATCTGCTCGATTACCTAAGCGGCAAGTCGAAGGATTCGCCGCGACACGAGTTCATCTACGTGAACGACGACGGCCAGATCGTCGCGATGCGATTCGATGCCTGGAAGGCAGTCTTCCTCGAAAACCGCGGCCAAGCGTTCGGTGTATGGCGTGAACCGTTCACGGAGCTGCGTGTACCACTGCTCTTTAATCTGCGCCGCGACCCGTTTGAGCGCACCAACACAACTCAAACACCTACAACGATTGGTTCCTCGATCGCGTATTCGTGCTTGCACCAATGCAGCAATTGGGGGCGAAGTTCCTCACGACCATGAAGGACTATCCGCCGAGCCAGACAGCCGGGTCTTTCAATCTGGAGAAAGTCCAGAAACAGATTGAGGCGTCCCTGGGCGGCAGGTAGCCGGAACCAGGAACAGTAACTCATCGGGCGGCGGCGGAGAAGATCTCCGCCGCCGTCCTTCGTTGTGTTTTGGGAACAGCAACGGTTACAACGGTTTGCCTAGTACACGATCGGCAGCTAACGCAAGTCAGAAAGTTGCCTCACTGTCGTTGACACATTCCGTTGCGCTGGATGCATTGATTCTGAAGATTCGATTGCGACGAATAGAACCAAGGATGCATCAATCGTCCGATTCCACCGTTGACCAGTTTTGCAGTGTCGTCAAGAACGCTGATATCAGTTCAGCGGTTTGATCTTGGCCACCTAAAAATTTAGGGAGTTTGTGGGCCAGCGCAAGCCGCGTGTAGAAGGCAATCGTAAGGTTCGCCAATGCCTCTTTTAATGGCGCTTCGACGGGAATGGGAGGGTTAATCGATTCGCGCAGTGATCGCTCCAATAGTTCCATGATTAGGCTTACCGGTTGATCGATCTCCGGACCAAACGGACCTTCGCCCAGAGCTTCTGCGAGGATTCGTTGTGCGATTTCCTGGTGATTCTGAGCGAAAGCGATGGCGCAATCGAGTGCATTCCGGGCGCGATCGGTGGAATCGGAAGCTGCTAGGCATGCTGATTCGATTTCAGAAAACCCTCGTTCGCAGACGCGGAGTGCTACCGCACCGAACAAAGCTTGTTTCGATTTGTAGTGATAAATCAACACTGACGGCGCCTGGATACCGGCGGAACGAGCGATTTCGGCCAGCGAGGCGCCTCGGAATCCCGCTTTCGCAAAATGAGCTTCAGCGGCGTCAAGGATCGCTTCGGCTGTCGGCTCGTCCACCTGCGACTTTCGGGGCCGCCCCGCTTTCTTTTTGACCGCTTTTTTGGGCATTTTCTCACTCATAGAATGCGAAGCTTGACAATATAGAATAGCATTCTATATTGATGTTCGGTGGACTGCTCAAGATTACTTGATTCGGACAGTGATTGTCGGTGAGGCACAAAATTCCATGCAAACACGCACAACCTATTCGTCATTGCCAAAGCCTTCACTTCCGCGCACGGTGCTGGCCGCAGAATACTGGTTTCGCCCGGAACAATTTCTTAACCGTTGCGAACAGCTCGGTGATCGCTTTCAAATTTCATTTCCTGGATTACCGCCAACCGTTGGCATAAGTTCTCCACAGGACATTCGGGCGATTTTTACTGGTGACCAGTCGGCATTGCATCTAGGGGCAGGCGTAAAGAAACTGGCACCGCACGAACTGCTGTTGGGCGAGACTTCGCTGATCGTCAAGGACGGTGACGAACATCTTTGCCAACGACGGATGTTGAATCCCCACTTTATGGGAGCGCGACTGAGAAGCTATGAGCCCATGATAGCCCAGGTGACGCGAGAAGCAGTGCACCGTTGGCCGCGCAAGCAAACCGTTTCGTTCCACTCTTTGATGATGGAGCTCACTTTAGACATTATCATCCACGTCGTTTTTGGAGTCCACGATCGCAAGCGTGCCGATGAAGTGCGATCCGCTACGCAGCGACTTGTCGATGTCATCGGAAGTGCCCGCTTCACGGTGACAACGATTGTTGCGATGGCTAGGGGAGGCAAGTGGGATGGAAAGCACAAGATTGTCCGCAACCTGAAAGCACGGTTAGATAAACATGTTGTTGACGAATTGGTCGAGCGTCGGGCAACTGGCAACTTGGAACAAGACGACATTTTGTCAATCTTTTTGAAGCTTCAGCAGGAGCACGGTGTCGAAGTCATGAGCGACGCCGCCATCTGTGATGCGATGCGAACGCTTCTGATTGCTGGATACGAGACAACAGCAACTTCGTTGGCCTGGATCGCCGAACGATTGGTTCGTCACCCCGATGCTCTCGAATCCCTCGAGAAAGCCATCGAAAACGAAGACTCTGACTATGTTGATGCAATCATCACCGAAGGAATGCGAGTGCGAAGCGTGCTGCCGTTCACGGTCCGGATGGTTGTAAAACCCTTCGATCTCAATGGCCTGCAACTGGATGTTGGAACGTTAGTGTTGCCAATGATCTCACTGTTACACCGTCGCGCCGATTTATATCCAAACCCACATGAGTTTCGTCCAGAACGATTCATCGGGCGACCAGTCAAAAATTTCCAGTGGATTCCGTTTGGGGGGGACTGCGCAAATGCCTTGGTGGACCATTTGCAATGCTTGAAATGCGTGTGATTGTTGAAACGATCTATCGAGAATTACGACTATTGCCTACGAACGAGCCTGATGAGCAAGTCGGGCGGCGAAACGTGACGCTTGTCCCTTCTCGAGGAGCTCAGGTGGTCATGGAGCAACGGTCTTAATGGCGAATGGGCGGCGCGAGTTGCAAAGACCAAGAGGTACACACTAACTGGTTTGCGCGGATGCGTATGCGGTTTCAATTGGCGGACACTGAAGGCGTATAAGTCGCCCTAAAGCATCTCCGCTCGATCACTCTCAACTGCGGTCGGTTGGACCAACGAAAGCGCGGGATAAACCGGCTTGGAGTAAGGAATGAAAGAGTCCCACGGAGAAGACCTAGCCAGTCACTCCGGCCTTGAGTCGTACGCTGACCGCGGTAACGCGGTGGGTGTAGCATCGGCAAGAGGTACAGGCAGGCCAGCTATTGAGCTCCGAAATCACCCTTGTCCCGTATGCCCACACTGTGTTGGTTGTGGAAGGCAACACGTGAGGTCGCGATTGATGGCGAGTGACCTCACGGTACGGCGGAGTCGTAGAACCTGAGCATGTCTGGAAACTTCAAGCGCGAGAACCGGGAGATCCCCATGGTTTCCAACTCGAAAGACGAGGAACGGTCAGTTAACGTTTCAGACGGTACGGCTGATGTGTACGCCATGGGGAAGTCAGATGGGTCCATAGTACCTGCGAATCCGACGAACAATGACGGAACTGAACCGTCGGCGGAGTCGGCCGAGGAAAGGGGCCCAGCCAAGAGGAACGCCGACCAGACCGCCCTGCACCGGACGCCGAGCCGGACGAAACGCAGGTCACGCGGACTGGCCGGCGTGCGTGAAGCTGCCCGTAAGGACAGTACGCTCAAATTCACCGCCTTATTGCACCATGTCAACGAAGACTGCTTAACCGAGGGCTTCTTCAACCTGAAGAAGACCGCAGCGGTTGGAGTCGACAAGGTTACTTGGCAAGAATATGAGCAGGACCTGGAGGCCAATATCACGGATCTCCACGGTCGCATTCACCGGGGAGCCTACCGAGCAAAACCTTCTCGTAGAGTCTGGATACCCAAACCGGACGGTCGACAGCGACCGCTCGGCGTGGCCTCGCTGGAGGACAAGATTGTCCAACAGGCGGTGCTATGGGTGCTTCAGAGCATCTACGAACAGGACTTTCTCGGATTCAGCTATGGCTTCCGGCCGGGACGCAGCCAGCACGATGCACTCGATGCGTTGAGCGCTGCGATCCATGGCAAGCGAGTGAACTGGGTACTGGACGCCGATATCGAAGGGTTCTTCGACACGATCGACCACCAATGGTTGATCAAGTTCTTAGAGCATCGCATCGGCGACCGGCGCATCCTTCGCTTGATCCGCAAATGGCTTCTGGCCGGGGTCAGCGAAGCAGGCCAGTGGTCGGAAACGAAGGTAGGAACCCCGCAAGGAGCGGTCATTTCGCCGCTGCTTGGCAAATGTGTTCTTGCACTACGTGTTCGACTTGTGGGTTCAGTGGTGGCGTGAAAACCACGCACGGGGCGACGTCGTCATCATCCGCTATGCGGATGACTTTGTGATGGGCTTCGAGCATCGCGAGGAGGCAGCGGCATGCTTGGAAATGCTCCGAGCACGCTTTGCCAAATTCGGCTTGAAGCTGCACAAGGAGAAAACTCGTCTGATCGAGTTCGGCCGCTTTGCGGCCCAGCAACGAAAGCGACGAGGAGAGAGGCGTCCCGAGACGTTTGACTTTCTCGGCTTTACGCACATGTGCGACAAGACGAGAACTCATGGATGGTTCACGGTCCGAAGATACAGCATTGCCAAGCGCATGCGAGCGACGCTCGTTGCCATTAAGCGAGCGCTGCACAAACGCATGCATCGTCCCTTGGGCGAAACGGCTCGCTGGTTGGCATCGGTCGTGAGGGGATGGCTCAATTACCATGCGGTTCCTGGCAACAGCCGTAGGCTGAAGCAATTCACTGACGAAGTTCACAAGCTGTGGTTCCACGTCGCTGCGACGACGCAGTGAGAAGGGCAAGCAGCGGTGGACTTGGAAGCGAATGACCCGGTTGGTAAGGAAACATCTCCCGTCACCACGCATCCTACACCCGTATCCAGAGAAACGATTTCACGCTCGACTCAAGGCAAGAGCCGTATGAGGTAATTCTTCACGTACGGATCTGTGCGGGGGGCCGCCGGCAACGGCGGTCCCTACCGCGATCGCTCGCTCGACGCGATTCTATTTCGACGCGGAGGTGAAGGATACCTCTGCGGCTGAGGTGTCAGATCGATGACAGTGGGATCCTTACCGTTGAAGCCTGCCGTGACCCCTCACACACGACCAAGGTGGGCGTGTCCTGAGCCCGATTACGATCAGCACCACAGCCTCTAGAATCTGCTCCGTTGGCCGACGTCGGTTGCTTCGGCTTCGTCAACTTCAGGTCAATCCAAATTGGTTCCGGTGGTTCTAGTTTCGGTTGCACTGTAAGCGTTCGGCGGGGGAATGACTCGGCGAATGTCAGAGATTCGCGAAGCGATCTGTGACAGTTATTGCGCGTCATCTATTGGTGGACGCGACGAATACATCGACTTGCTGTTCGATCTTGCTGAGCGAATATCTATTAATCGTATTCCTGCCTCTATAGGTCTAACCATGGTTCAATCATCGCAACTGGAACACCGAATCGCTCGCATCGGAAAACTTAAGAGACACTCGGGCCGTCTTCGCCAGCGTGCCACGATCATCTTGGGTGTGGTTCTGACAACGCTGCTGGTAGCGTCTCTTGCGTTCGGGCAGGCCCCCAACGGCCCGCAGCTCGGTGATCAAGACCGTACCGGAACGGACACCAATGGTGTCAAGCGAGAGTCGCGCACATCTGACCATTTAGAACAGCAAAGTGCCGTACTAGAGCAGAAACGATTCGAGTTGCGAATGCTCGAAAATCAGCGTGGCACTACGTCCCCGAACGTATGGCTCGACATCACGCCAGAGCACCTTAGATCGCTCGTTGCAGATACGGGATCAAGACATCGCAGCGCATTGGAAGTGGCTCTCGAGCGGGTAAAAAGTGCCGAGAGGATTGCCAAACAGGTTCGGGAAGTAGGGCTTATTACGGCCGAAGAGCATTTTAGAGCCAGGGCTGCCAGCTTGAAGGCAGAGCATGAGTTAAAACGATTTCACGCCTCGCATCCACCGAATGGGACGTCAAAGAAAGATGAGTCGTCAAGCAGCGAAGATACATCCCAATCGGATCGCAAACGCAAATGCTTTGTGATCGGCAATTCACTGTACTACCAAGTGCTCGGTGATCTGGCGAATCGCCGTGGGCTGCATGTTGGCCCTTCTTTCAACACTCAATACGAAAAATTCTTGCCGCAGGCAAAAGGCAGCGTGTTGATAGTGGAAACACATCGTGGTGTTCCCATTGTCAGCATCAAAGTGCTCGAAGAGCATTTCCCGAACGCTGGAAGTGGAATTGCGCAAGGGCGATGCACCATCGAAGGCACCGAGATTCTATTCGTCGACTTCGATCAACTCATCCCATCACCGATCGATTGAGCAGGGCCTTCGTTTCGGAGCGTCTCTAAATCACACTCGTTTCTGGAATCTACAATTCAACCGGGCACTTGCACAAAGCGACTTGACCAGCTTTCCTGCCAGCCGAAGCGCGATGAGGTGGTGAGCGGATGCTCGTGTGCAAAATCTGGATGCGTGTACCGAAAGAAGAATCGGTACTATGCGGCTGGGTTGTCACTAGTCGTGGGCGTTGTTCCTTCGGTCTCCGCACCAATTCGAAAGCGAAGCTTGGTTGGACTGTCGTTTCTTATTTCGATGACATCTACGGCCGCACCGTCCAGTTCGATCCGATCACCCTGGGAAAGAATGCGTTGCTGATGATCCATCAATAATCCGCCGATCGTATCTGCTTCGCTCGATTCCTCCAGCGGCACGCCAAGCCGCTCGCGTGCTTCTTCGATAGACGTTGTTCCATTGACGATAAATTCACCGGGGCCGGCCGGAACAATGTTTGGATCGCCACTATCAAATTCGTCGTTGACTTCGCCGACAATTCGCTCCAGCACGTTTTCCAAAGTCACCATTCCAGTGATCGTCCCATATTCGTCAATGACAAAGGCCATCAGTTGGTGTGTCGCTTGAAAGTGCCGCAGAACCCGACTGATTGGCATCGTTTCCGGCAGCTTTCGGGGCGGCCGCATGTTGCTGCGAATGTCAAACTCGGTGTTGTCTGCCGGATCGATTAACAGATCTTTGATGTGAACGACACCCAGCACTCTATCTAATGAGCGATCACAAACGGGGTAACGCGTGTGCTTGGTCCGGCGAACCAGTTCAAATAGTTTGTCAAGCGGTTCGTTGATATCAAAGAATTCTACTTCGCCACGTGGCAGCATGACGCGCCGAACGATCAAGTCATCGAATTCGAACACGTTATTGATCAACAAGTGTTCGGAACGGGTCATGTTGCCGTGGATGTGTGCTTCGCGCAGCAGGCGCGAATCTCTTCTTCGGTGGTCGCATCTTCATGGTCTGATGCTCCCTGAATACCGACCAGCTGCAACAAGAACGATGTAATGACGTTCAGGACCGTCAGGAAAGGAAAGAGGACGACGTAAAAGAATTTCAGTGGTGCCGCACACCACAACAGCATCACCTCGGGCCGGCGAATCGCGAAGATTTTTGGGAACTGCTCGCCAACGACTAAATGCAAACCGGTGATGACGGAAAAGGCGACAATGAATCCTAGGACATGCACAACGTTTTCATCATGAATCCCGACGAAACCAAGTGCCGGCTCAATCAATCGTGCAAAGGCTGGTTCACCCACCCAGCCCAACGCCAGGGATGCCATCGTGATTCCAAGTTGGCACGCCGAGAGGGATTCGTCCAACCGTGTTGCCAGCCATCGCGCCGTGGATGCGAACATCCGTCCGTCTCGGGCGAGTTGCTCAATCCGCGAAATTCTTACCTTGACCAAAGCAAATTCGGCTGCCACAAAAAAGCCATTCAACAGGATCAGAATAACGGCGAGGGCAAGGAAAAGCAGAGTGCCAAGCATTTCATCTCTTCTGGTTTGGGTGACAAATCAACTGTTGCAGCCAGCGGGCCATTCTAGTGCGACTCTAGTGCGGCAGGGAATTTGGCTAGAGGGGCAATCGAGTGACTACTAGGACAGCGCCTGTTTCACCTGTGTGCCAACGGGTTTCAGCCTGCGAACCGCAAAGAATTTGCCTCTGCTTGGAAGGTCTGTTTCCATCGTTCGGCAAGAGATTTTAAGCTCGCATTCTCGTGACTGTATCCGATTAGCGTTCCAAGTTCTCGACAATCTCGCGTTTGGAGATGAGTCGTATTCCCCGTTTACGCTCGACTTTACAGGTCTTCAGCCAGCGGTTTCGCAAGTCATCATGAAAGGCTTCGACTACCTTTGCGCGACGGCCAACATTGGAAATCTTTCCACCTGCCCGATGCGAGTGTCCACCAGCGCCGCCAATCCCATCGAGTGTCTTCGTTAACAGTTTCGTGGCATCGCCATATCCTGGTTGCGTGCGTGCGGAAATCAACAGGTCGTCACCAAGAATGGTTGCACAAAGGACTCGCCGGATTTGCTCACATCGAATCAGCATGTCAGCGACTTCGCCAACGATTTCCGCGCCTGTGGCACGTGGCAAGAAACAGATCGCCGAATCGCCATAGAGGAACGTGCTTTGAAGCGCGAGCAGCAAGTCGGCAAAGTAGGCTCGGGTCAAGGGCGCATTCTCGATCTCGGCTAACAAAGCGGGCTCACCATGCTCAGCTAGCCAAGGAATGATACCGCGATCAAGGGGTGAGAAGTGTGTCTCGTGACCACACGTTTCGCTGCGAACCGCGTACAGCATGGCGGTCGCCAACTTCGGTCCCAATTCAATTTCCTGCTCCCTTAGGTAGCTGGCAACGATCGTTGCCGAGGCAGCAGCGTCAGGCCTGATATCGACGTATGAAACGAGCGGCAACTCGCCGTTTTTATGATGGTCGATGATGGCAACAGGTTGGATTTGCTGGCGAGTGACAACGTGGTTGGTCGCCTCCGCGCCGCAGTCCACCAGAATCGCGGCAGTCCCCGTGTCGAAATCGACTTGATCGACCAATTCAATGGGAGGCTCAAGCAAGTCGACCATGTGGCGATTCTCGGCCCGCACAATTGCACCGCCAGCCACCACGCGCACCGGCAAGTCGAGTTTCTCTTCAATCAAAACCTGAACTCCCCACCCCGATGCGATAGCGTCGGGGTCTGGGTTGTCGTGCATCACTACCAAGACGCGATCGTAGCTACGAAGCACCTGCAAAAGTTCATCCGACTTTGACAGCCGAGTCGATAGAGTACCGGGCATAAGCTTCGTTTAGTCGTGTGAGTAGCTGTTTGGGGAAGATCGCCGTTGACGGGAAGGACAGCCTCTATGTTACGCTGAATTGACCAATCAATGAAAGAAATCTGATTCAAAATGGTTTCAAAGTGCATAATGCTGACCGACAGATTTGCCGGTTAGGCGAATTGATATAGTTTCCACCGATCAAAAATCAGTTCTCTAGAAGGGATCCGACCTTGGAACCGCTGTATTCCTTTTTTTATGAACTTCGCGATTCATTTCGTATTGTTGATGCGATCGACATTCTGTTGGTGTCAGCTTGTCTGTATGCGATTCTGGTGTGGTTCAAACGCACCGCATCGCGAGGGGTATTGATTGGGCTGGCAGCACTGGCGGCTGTCTATTTTCTGGCCCGTGGCCTGGACATGTATCTGACGTCGCTTGCTTTCCATACAACCTTCGCCGTGTTGTTGTTCGTACTCGTCGTCGTATTCCAGGAAGACCTTCGCCGCTTGCTTGAAAGCGTCTCGGCGTTTCGGTCGTTGAAGTTTGGGCGAAAGCAAGACGTTTCTATCCGTCTTGAATCACTCGTGGAATCAGTTTTCGAAATGGCAGCTTCGAACACGGGTGCGCTGATTGTGTTGAAGGGGAAGGAACCACTAGAGCGTCATCTCAACGGCGGCATCGCGCTGAACGGACGCATGAGCAACCAGTTGCTTTACAGCATCTTTGATTCTCACACGCCCGGTCACGACGGGGCTGTCGTTGTTGAAAACGACCAGATTACGCAGTTTGCGGCCCATTTGCCGATCTCGACAAACGCAAAAGCAATTGCAGGACGAGGCACACGCCATAGTGCCGCGTTAGGAATCTCTGAACGTTCGGATGCATTGACAATTGTTGTTTCCGAAGAACGCGGCGTCGTCAGCATTGCGGAAGCGGGTAAGTTAGTCGAAATGGCGTCGCCAGCCAAATTAAAGAAGCGTTTGCGTCTGTACTTTGATGCTACGTTTCCCGCAAGTTCACAAACACTTCCGAGGCGATTCATCCTTCAGCATGGTCTACTCAAGGTGCTGTCGTTAATCATCGCAATCGCTGCCTGGTTTGTACTGGCCTATAATCCGCATACCGTTCAGCGGACATTCGCAGTCCCTATCGAGTACCGCAACTTACCCCAGCAACTGGAACTGGATGAGACTGCGCCGAGCGAGGCTCGGATCACATTGAGCGGGTCGGAAAGAGAGTTTCGGTTCTTGGATCCCGGCAGCCTCAGGATCTCGCTCGATCTACCAGACGCGCGCGTCGGATTTCAAGAAGTCGTCGTTGCTGAACCTAATATTCGGCTGCCATCCAACGTCGCACTTTACCGAATTGAACCGCGAATCATTAGACTCTACGCCCGGCACGAAAGAAGGTTGTCGAACCGTCAAACGGCAATGGAAAAGCCAAGTAGCAGGGGGTGGTTCTAGCTGATCATCGGCATGAAAGCTGTTGCGAATCCTAGGAACGACGCAAAGCCGACGATATCCGTCACGGTGGTCAAAAAGATTGCCGCCGACTGGGCTGGATCGCGGCCCAGAGCTTGAAGAATCAACGGAATGATCGCCCCGGCAATCGCTGCTGCCGCCATATTGACGACCATTGCCAGGCCAATCACCAACGAAAGTCCAACACCGGCTTGAGTTGTATCACCGGCCAACATTCGCCAGGCAAAAACGGCTAGAGCGGTAACCACGGCGACCGCGACGCCATTGATCGTTCCAGCGGATAGCTCTTTGAAGATCAAATGCTTTTTGCTTCCCGGAATGATTTCGCGTAGCGCCAAGCCTCGCATCACAACCGCTAGACTCTGAGACCCAGTATTGCCACCTTGCCCGGCTACCACGGGTAGCAAGACGGCGAGCGCGGCGACTTTTGCGATCACGCCCTCGAATACGCCGATGACTGCGGCGGCCATGAATGCAGTAACCAAGTTGACGTACAGCCAAGGCAGGCGACTCTTAATAACCGTCAGAACAGGTGACATGGCACGCTCGTTCGCGCCGGCACCGACCATCTTCTGCAAGTCTTCAAACGCGACCTCTTGACCTGTTTGTAGCGCTTGGTCGTGCTTGACGACGCCGATCAGCCTTCCGTCAAAGTCAACGACAGGTAGCGCCAAGAACTTCTTCTCTAGCATCAGTTCAACCACTTCGCCACTATCCATCGTATCAGGTATGCTGAAGACATCATGCCGTACGAGCGATTCGATCTTATCGCGAGGCGCGGCAAGCAGCAGATCACGCATGTTGATCACGCCTTGCAGCTTTCCACTACGCTGCGTGACATACAGGTAATGCAACGCTTCACGCGGTGCTTTGCGGATCGCAGCGATGGCTTGCTGGGCGGTCAGATCAATTGGGATCGATGCGACCCGCGGGTCCATGATTCCTCCGGCGGTGTTGTTCGGGTAACGAGCGAGCTCGCGCAGCGATCGCGACACATGATCCGATAGTCCAGTCAGTAATCGCTCCTGTGTTGGTTCGTCAAACTGATGCAAAATGGTTGACGCGACGCGTGGCGGCAGGTCTTGCAGCAATTTGGCGGCCCGGTCCGCTTCCAGCTCCGAAACAAGAGGCGCGACAGCGTGCGGGCTGATTCGTTGTGACAACATCACGGCAATCCGGCCAGGCAACGACTTGAACAAACGGAGTCGCTCAGCTGCACCAAGGCCTTCGAAAGCGCGGGCTGCGTCTTCAGGATGAAGCTCGACGAAACTGCGCAATAATGATTCAAGTGAATTCATGTTCTTTTCGGACAATAGAGAAAATGGTCCAGCTGTGATCGTCGATCGTGTACGGTTCAAAGAAGATTTTGTCCCGCAGCGAGTCCGCCGCGAAACCAACGGCACGACGAATCGAACAGCGGCCCAACGATTGACAAAACACAATCTTTGGTATTGATCCTCATAAGCCATCGAGGGACCATGCTAACGGAGTGAGCCTGATTAGCGAACCATGTTGACGATGTTGGTGCTGGAATTGACTTGGACGGCACAATGGCTTGCACGCACGTGCTGGATCGGCTGGCAATGAGACGTGTTGATTGGGGGATCTTACCCATGCTTGGTGACGCTCCATAGATCAGAAGGTCGATAGGGTTGCCGTGAACGCGATGCACCAGACACATGGAAGAGCGATATACGAGTCAGGGTGGTTCTGTCTGGAATGAGTCATGCCACACGGCGCAATCGGTTTTCAAGGGTTGTTTGATCCGTGTTACGTTGTTCGCCTCCGGACAAGTAGAAGGTCCCTGGTCGATCTGTATTACAGGAAGTGTGCTGCCTCAAAAAATTCTGGCGTACTTTCGTGGGCCGACAATGCATTGATTGCACTCAAGTGCCGTTCGCGAAAGCAATTCAATATTTTTGAGAATATGCTGGCAGTCGCCATGGCCGATCCAGCCCTTGTCCTTAGTCGGTCCACAGTCCACCTTCCAAAGCATGGATCGATTTTGCTATGTAATCGCTGACCCAGTCGCTTTTCCGCTGAGCCTGAACGGGAGTCGTCTCGTTCGACGATAGTCGCAGTGTCGTGTCCGGTAGGAATAGCGGCCCGACGAGTGCAATTTTTTGGTTTGTCGGGGGTGTTACACCAAGCTGCATTGTTGTCAACGAGCAAGTTTCTCTATGCTCCGTTTGATCCTTCGGAGTGACAACAATGAGGAGGTTAATCAATGGCAGGAGGCCAATCTTGAGATTCTGGACCGTATCGTTTTCGTTCGAACTAGCTCTTTCACTGGCTGTTCTTCTGACGGGTGCAGGGAGAGTCCCAGCAAATGAGTTGCCGGCAGATAGCATTCCTGTCATCGAGCCTTCATTTGCTAGCACGCTCTCGATTGAGAAAATCAAGCTCGCGATGGCTGAGGTCGAACAGAGCAACGCTAGTGTCGATGTGAAGTTACAGGTCGCTGACAACTACAAGGCTGCGATTAAGAATCTTGAATCAGCCGCCGCGAGCGACGCTCGTTTGCAGGCATTGATCGCCGAAACCGCTTCTGTTGGCGAGCGTGCCGCACAGCAAAAAAAGCAACGCGCGGAATTAAAGAACAAGAAGACCGCCGTCGATGCGACGCTGACGCTTCAAGAACTTGAACAGCTGTTGCCGTCGACTGAACTTCAGCTCGCAACCTTGAAGAAGGCGAAAGTTGACGCCGAGGCCGAGCTGCAATCCCGATCGCCACGCCGGAAAGAAATACGCGAACGCATCGCGGTGGTTCAAGAAAAGATCGGCGATTCGCAAACGCAGCTTCGTTCGCTTTCGACCGCTGAACCGACTGCGCAAAGCCAGTCTTTGGTCGCCAGGTTGGCCTCGCGACGTGTGACGCTTGAAAAAGAGAAGCCCGCATTGGAGGCCGAACTGACCAAATTTGATGCAGAAGAGTCGGCTGATTTGATTCGTTTGCGAATGGAACTGGCCGCGCTGAATGCCGCTGATACCGAAAAGACCATTGTGGTTCTACAGAGAACAGATCAGTGCGGGTCGTGACGCGGCGGCGGCGGAATCCGTCCGGATCGCTCGGTGGGAAGCGATCAACGCGGCCCCCGCCCTCAAAATGTACGCCGAACAGAATCAAGAATTGGCCGAGCAGTCGAAAACGATCGCTGGAAAACTGGCGAAAACCGAACAAGAACTGACTGACGCAAATGCGCTCCACGAAGCTTTGATTCACCAGTTTGCCCAAACTCGAAAGAAGGTCGATTCGGTAGGATTGACCAGTTCAGTGGGTGCGTTGCTGCGCAAGCAGATCGCGACTCTTCCGGACGTTGAATGCCCGCAGCAACGCGGTTCTTGATCGCCAGAAGTTGATCAACGACATTCAGTTTCAATTGTTTGAGCGTGAGGAACAGCATCAAGAGCTTGCGGAACTCGACAGCATGATCGCCGCAATCCTAGCAACTGCGCCGAAAGACACGTCACAAAACATAACTTTGCTCGAATCGGCGGCTCGCGATCTGATGGAACGCAAGAGAGCGTACTTAGAAGAACTTGTTCGTAGCACGGGGAAGTACTTTGACACGCTGATCGAATTGGACATGGTCGATCGAGAGATCATCAACTTGGAATCAGAATACAAGACGTACATTGACCAGAGAGTTTTGTGGATTCGCAGCGGTCGACCGCTTACCGAAGGCGTGAAGTTGGAAGCTTTTGATGCCTGGTTGCTGAAACCAGCCAAGTGGAACGAGGCAGGGCAACTACTGGCACAAGATGCGAAAACGAATCCGATCATCTATGTCTTCTTTCTCAGCCTTGTCGCTCTACTCCTCCTTCGAGGAAGGGCGATGCGACGAAACGTCGTAGAATTGGGCACGACGGCTCAGAAAGCGAATTGCCGTTCCATCGGTCCGACCATTCAAGTGCTGGTTATCACCAGCATTCTCTCGATCGCACTGCCGTTGGCATGCATTTTCCTGGGCTGGCGCTTGAACCGTTGCGGTAGCGGTTCCGAGTTCACACAGGCTATCGGCAACGGATTCATGACGCTCGGGATTCTGTGGGCCGCAATCGACTGGATGCGCCAGGTTTGTCGCGACAATGGGCTTGGCGACTCCCACTTCGGTTGGTCCGCCGCCACTACCGATGTGTTTCGACGAGAATTGAAACTGGCAACCTACATTGCGTTGCCGATTGCATTTGTGACCGCAACACTGGCGTCAAGTGACGGTATTCATGAACGCAGCGATGCTCAACGCATCGCGTTTGCGATGGGCATGTGCATCTTGAGTCTATCGGTATTCCGATTGATTCGACCTCAAGGGATTCTTCGCGACTATTTCTCAGCGAACAAAGGTTCTATGGTTGAGAAGCTAAAGTATGTTTATCCGATCGCCGGCGTTATTGTACCGGCATCGTTAGGGGCGCTCGCAACCGCCGGCTACTTTTTTACAGCTCAAACACTTTTCTGGCGTCTGTTCGCAACTTGCGTCTTTGTCTTTTCGCTGGTCGTAGTACGTTCAACCTTTTTCCGCATGCTGCTCCTGCGTCGTCGATTCTTGAGCATGGAACAGGCTCGCCAACGTGCTGCGGCCGCACAGGTTGCTGCACAGCGGGCGACGACTGAAGGTGTCGTCCCGTCGGTAGGTGAAGCGCAAGCAGTGGCCGGGATTGTTACCGAGGACACACAGGCAGATATTTCCGCGCACAGCATGCAATCACGTCGCTTGGTCGGAAGCGGAACGCTGGCCGTCGCTTTGGTTGGCATGTGGATGATTTGGATTCAGGTATTGCCAGCCTTGAGTATGGTGGGAAATTATTCGCTTTGGGGGAATTCTAGTCCTGTCTCGACGGTCAATGAAATCGCAATGCCGACGAATGCCATGGCCGCCGCCAGCGCCAGTTCGTCGCCTACTGGCGCACCGACCGCGATACTGGACGACAAGACGAAGAATTCGGTGACCTTGGCAGACTTGGCACTGGCGATTTTGATCATCATTGTCACGGTCGTTTTGTTCCGGAATGGCCCTGGTTTGCTTGAAATTTCCGTTCTACAGCAGTTGCCGTTCGATGCTTCGGTACGCTACGCCATTACGACCCTGGTCAGTTATGCGATCGTCATGATTGGAACGATCGCGGCGTGCTCAACCATCGGATTGCAATGGTCACAAATTCAGTGGCTCGCAACCGCGTTGACTTTCGGATTGGCTTTTGGCTTGCAGGAAATGTTCGCGAACTTTGTCGCCGGGCTGATCATACTGCTGGAAAGACCGATCCGTGTCGGCGACGTTGTGACCGTGGATGACGTGACGGGCGTTGTGTCTCGTATTCGGATTCGTGCTACGTCAATCACGAATTGGGACCGCAAAGAATACGTCGTACCCAACAAGGAGTTCATCACCGGCCGACTGCTCAACTGGACGCTATCAGACAAGGTCAATCGAGTTGTCGTCGAGGTTGGGCTCGCTTACGGATCGGATACCGAAAAAGCCCGCGAGTTGCTGCTAAACGCTGCGAACAATCACCCAAGCGTACTGAAAGACCCCGCTTCGATCGCAAGCTTTGAGGGTTTCGGCGACAACTCACTCAATCTTGTGCTGCGGACGTTTCTGCCTACGCTTGAGAATCGCTTGCAAGTGATCTCAGAACTCCACACAGCGATTGACATAGCGTTCCGAGATGCCGGGCTTGAGATCGCGTTTCCACAGCGCGACTTGCATATACGCACGATGGCCAAGGACGCCGCGTTAACGCTTCAGTCTGGCTCGGATGCCGAATCGGAGGATGATGTCCGCGAGGCGGCTTAGTGCTTCATATCTTTCTGTTCCAAGTCTTCACTAGCCGTTGCTAACTGGATGTTCGTGGCGTGATATTCCACTGCGGTCTTCTAGGTTTCATCGCCTGCAGCATGATCTGTATGTGAACGTGTGCCGACTCGTAGTTGGCCAGTTGACTGAATACAGCAGAGTCTCCTTATAGCAGAGTCTCCGGTGTTTTAGCCTTGAACGAAGTCGCCCCGCTGCTTGTGCTACGGTTATTCAAGCCAGTGCGGCTATGGGAAAGCAGTTGTTCGGGTCTGAGCCTGAAAACGTAACGTACCGGGTTCGTGTGATTGTGAAACCTGGGTTTGTGACTGCGGCGATGACACTGCTGAGTTAGGAAAACCCTCGTCAGCGATTGCTCGGGCGGCTCCAGCACTGATTTTTTAGTAAAGAATCGGATGATCGCGCCCCGATCGTCGTACCTCTACGCCTAAAATAATAAGGTCGCTCCACTGCGGATTCGTTTAAAATGAAGCCGCTCGTCGATTAACTCTGTCGTAAGCCGCTTGGTACCAGGGAGTAGTTCGAATGCCCAAGACGATTCAGCGTCCGCAGACAGCACCGCGAGCAGCGACGAAACAGGTGACCCCCTCCAAGTTGGAGCGGGCAGCATCCAAACCGTTTACGTTGGAGCAAGAGCTTGAACCGTTTGGATCATGGGTGGACGACCCGATTTGGGTGCCCCCAAAGGATTCGAGCAGGACGATGGCAGAGTCGATGTTGAGGGGCTCGAGCGGTTTTACGTCGAAAGAGAAACGTTGGTCATCGGTCGTCGAAGAACACCGCAACAGTTTTACGCAAGTTCGTGAGATCGAACTTGCGAAAGCTTCCATTCGGCTGCCAAAAGGCAGGTTCTTTGTCAGCGTTACCGAACAAGAGCATTTCGACAGCATTACAGACACCATTCCTGGCTGTGTGCAAACTCGCCTCGACCAGTTTCTAGAGGGTCCAGGCAAACGGCGCGGTGCCAAGGTTTACTACCTGAAGCCGCTCTGTGTGGAAGTTGGCGATGACCTGATTCTGACCACTCAAGAAGACGTGATGGCAGCGATCACACAGATTCAACAGGAGGTCTTTTCTGAGTATCGTCGTATGTATTTGTATGGACTGCCGGGCCAAGTTTTGCGAGGTACCGTCAATGGTGCGCTGGCGATACCAAGGAATGCCGTAAATTACTTTGTTCAGCGCAGGAAAAAGGCAATTGACGCTTACCAAGCGCGGTTGGAGTTCAAACGCCGCAAAACCGCTTTACGCGCCGCCAGAGTTCATCGAATGTGTCGCACCGACGGATGCACGTTCGACGAGATGTTGGCGCTTACGAACCCGTTGCAACGAGCGGATGTCATCGAGCAATACGGAATCGAGCATGAGCTGTCGCGGGCAAAACGAGACCAGTTGATGCGGATGGCTGCCGGAACCGTTCCCTGGTTTGTTACTCTTTCGATTGGTGCGTCGTACCTTTCTGCGCTTGCTTCAATGAGCCTTTCGATTGCGCCGCCCTTGATGGTATGTGACCCGGCGTTCGTCGCGGAAATGCCCGGTTCTCGTGGAGTCGTGCTTAAGATCGGCCACTTCGACGAAGTTGGCGGAATCACGCATGTAGAAATCTAAGTCCTGTAAGAACTTGCTCGCGACGCTGGGGCAACCGCATCAGGCGGTGCTCGATTCTTGATCGCGTGGCTGCAAGTTGATCAACATCATGCCAATGGATCCCCTGCAACATTGCCTTTTGGTGTGGCAAGCTCACAAACGCGGATGCCCGAGCATTGTACCCGTCCAGAAGCTTGCACAACGGCGGAAAGGGTGGCAGGGCGTGTTGTCGGCAGCTCACTAGCTGCATTTAGGGACAGGCAAAGGCGAGCAGCAATGGGCGAATCCCTACTGAGACAAGCCTCTGGCGTGAAGTCCTGACAGCTGGAATCTCCGTCACTAAGATTGGTGTTTCGTTGTTCGTTCGTTGACAAACAAAAATCATGTGGCCAAAGTCAACGCAATGTTAATTGCAGGAGGAAAACCGCTTGCGCCCCGATGAAGAACATGAAGAACCGGCCCTACATCGACTTGACTTTCCGGTTGAGCACGGGCGCTCTTGCAAGGCGTGATGTCAGACATTCCGGTTGTCGGCGCTCGTGGCGAAGTTGCCCAGGTATTCTGCCGTAGCAGACGAACCGAAAGCATCCGGCAATAATGTCGCTCGCACATTCAAACCCACTAGCCCCGTCGATTTTGTCATGCCAGTACTCGTGATCAACTGTGGCAGCACATCGGTCAAAGCAACTGTGATCGACCCCGATTCGGGCCGGCGATCTAGCCAACTTCGGATCGAGCGTCTGGGCACGGACGATGCACAGGCCATTCTCAACGACCAAGATCCGCAGCCATCGCCCAGTGAACATGCCGATGCGATTGGTCGCTTTCTGCCGATGCTAATCGATTCCGAGTCCGACGAAATCGACACCGTCGGCCATCGGGTTGTCCATGGTGGCCAGGACTTTACCCAACCGACACTTTTGACCGACCAAGTGGTTGAGCAGTTGGAAGCAACCGTTCCCCTAGCCCCGCTGCACAATCCCGCCAATATCGCGGGGATACGGACCGCACGAGGGCTGCTGTCCGGCACACCGCATGTTGCCGTTTTTGACACCGCGTTTCATTCCACCATTCCACCGCGTGCGTCCACCTACGCCTTACCCGCAGAGTTGGCTGCCGAACATGGATTTCGCCGCTACGGATTTCATGGCACAAGCCATCAATTCGTGGCCAACCGGGTCGCCGAATACTTGCAAGAAGACATTCGCAATCTGCGCATCATTACCTGTCACCTGGGCGGTGGGTGCAGTGTTTGCGCAGTCGAAAATGGTAGAAGTGTCGAAACCAGCATGGGCATGACTCCGCTGGAAGGGTTGGTGATGGGGACGCGCAGTGGAGATCTGGATCCGGCGATCGTGCTGCAACTGATACGCAGCAAAAACATGAGCGTGGACGAGGTTGACACGATGTTGAACAAACGCTCGGGCTTGGCGGGTCTGTCGGGCGTCGGCAGCGACTTTCGTGACATTGAACAGTTGGCAGGAGAAGGAAACGAACGTTGCCAACGAGCCATTCGAGTCTTCTGTCATCGGATCCGCAAGTATGTCGGGGCCTACGCAGCGGTGATGGGAGGTGTTGATGTGATCGCCTTAACCGGCGGCATCGGCCAAAACAGCAAGACGGTCCGACATCACGTCACTCAGCGATTAGAGTTCCTGGGCGCGCGATTGGACGAACTTCGCAATCGAGAAGCAAGCGTGACCACCGAGACGCCGGTGGTTGAATTTTCCATGCAACATAGCCGCGTCAAACTATTGGCGGCGCACACCGACGAGGCCTGGGAGATCGCTCGACTAACCCGCAGCGTCGGCGGCAAAATCCGCCAACAGCCCGTCGGGCAGGAGATTCCTGTCGGAATTTCGGCGCGTCACATTCATCTGACTCAGGACGCGGTAGAAACGCTGTTTGGCAAAGGACATCAACTGACCCTGCTGAAAGACCTTTCGCAGCCCGGCCAGTTCGCGGCCACCGAAGAGGTCACCTTGGTCGGACCCAAAAAGAGCATTTCGGGTGTCCGAGTACTTGGTCCGGTGCGCAGCAAAAACCAGGTCGAGATCTCTCGAACGGACGAATTCTATTTGGGTATTGATGCGCCGGTTCGAGCTTCTGGCGACGTTGGCAACACTCCCGGCATCACCTTGATTGGAACAGACAATCGAAAGCTTGATTTGGATTGCGGCGTGATCTGTGCCTGGCGTCACATTCACATGACGCCGGAAGACGCTAAAGCCTTTGGCGTTGAAGACCAGGACGTGGTTGAAGTCGACGTCGGGCGCCGCGGTGTGCGTTCTTTAACATTTGGTGATGTGCTGGTCCGGGTCAAGCCAAGTTATAAACTGGAAATGCACATCGACACCGACGAAGGCAACGCGGCGGAACTGGCCCGACAAGATGTGGGCCGACTGGACGCAGGCGAGACGGTTCAACAAGTGGGCCGTGCAACCAGGTTGAAAAAGACAAATATCCCGGGATAGCTGGTAGCCTCTGGCCTCAAACGTTCCGGATGGTGGATTGTCCACTACAGATCAATCGGTCCGCCGATGTAATGGACGGTAAGGGCGGTCGGTTCGATACTCAATGTATCGAGAAAGCCGCTGAGCATCTTTTCGTAGATGTATAAGTTGCAATTGATGTCGAGTGCCTTATCAGGCCGTTCGTAGCCAGGAAGATCGATCGCGATGGCGCGGTGGGTCTTGGCGATCCCGGGAATAATAAGGTTCGCTACGAATGATAAGAAGTCGGAAACTCGTGAATCAGAATGATCGGATCACCCTTTGCAGCTTCCGTGTAGTGGACTTTGGCTCCCTCAATATTGACGAAACGACCAGTGATCTCTTGCAGATGGCTGGTTGCTCCATTTGCAGAGAGTCTAGTCGACTGGTCGAATTGGTTTTGCAATCACCTTGAACGAATCACCATTGAGGTTTGGAAAATGCGCCAGTGATCACACATTGGTACACACGCTCAGCGGCGGTCTTGGGGTCAAGCGTATTCTGCGATCTAAAGAAGCCGTATCGGGACAAGTTGTCACGCCGGTGGAAAGGTCAGGAATCGCGGCTATGCTTTACCATTATCAATGACGATATCACCCACTCTTGGGTGAATCGTTTTGCGGGTAGACGTGACCTCTTCAGATCATCTTAGAAGGTAAGCCAATGGTTTTTCAGGGCAAAGCAGTTTCAGTCAAAATGCTCGATGGCGGCATCGCTGAACTCTGCTTCGACAACCCCGACGCCTCTGTCAATAAATTCGACAGAGCCACTGTGCAGGAACTGGGCGAAGCAACGGCAGCGATCGCGCAGAGCGACGCCAAGGGCGTGCTGGTAACCAGCGGCAAGCCGGTCTTCATCGTCGGCGCCGACATCATGGAGTTCGGTGCTCTGTTTGCCGCACCCGAAGCAGAGATGCAAGCGAGCTTCGCGGAAAGCAATGCTGTGTTCAACGCGTTCGAAGATCTTCCCATTCCCTCGGTCGTCGCCATCAACGGCTTTGCCCTGGGCGGCGGATTTGAAATGTGCATGGTCTGCGATTACCGCGTCATGTCCACGGCCGCGAAAGTCGGTTTGCCGGAAACCAAGCTCGGTATCATCCCCGGCTTCGGCGGCACCGTTCGATTGCCTCGCATCATCGGTGTCGACAACGCGGTCCAGTGGATCGCAACCGGCGCCGATCAACGTCCGGATAAAGCATTGTCGGTGGGCGCCGTTGACTCGGTCGTCGCACCAGAGAACTTGCGAGCATCGGCGCTCGAAGTGTTGCAAGAGTGCATTGATGGCAAGCTGGACTACAAAGCGGTCCGCAAAGAGAAGCAGTCGCCGCTGTTGTTGAATGATATCGAAGCGATGATGAGCTTCATGACTTGCCAGGCAATGGTTTACCAACAAGCCGGCAAGAACTATCCGGCACCACTGGCCGCGATCGCCGCCATGCAGCAGGCTGCCAAGATGGGACGTGACGACGCATTGAAAGTCGAAGGGGCCGCGTTCGCAAAACTTGCCAAGACTTCGGTCGCCGAAGCGCTGATCGGAATCTTCGTCAACGACCAAATGATCGGTAAGAAGGCAAAGAATTGGAGCAAGCAAGCCGAGCCGGTCAAGCGAGCAGCCATTCTGGGTGCCGGTATCATGGGTGGTGGGATCGCCTATCAGTCGGCCTCTCGCGGCACGCCTGTGCTGATGAAAGACATCAACCAAGAAGGACTGCAAACCGGTTTGGACGAAGCCAACAAGCTGCTAGCGAAAAAGGTCGCCCGTGGTCGGATGACGGCTGCCGAAATGGGCGACACGTTGAACCGAATCGCACCGACCCTTAGCTACGACGAGTTCAAGGAAGTTGACATGGTCGTCGAAGCGGTTGTCGAGAACCCGAAAGTCAAACATGCGGTGTTGAAAGATGTTGAAGCGATCGTGACGCACGATACGATCATCACTTCGAACACTTCGACCATTTCGATCTCCTATCTGGCCGAAGTCCTGGAGCGTCCGGAAAATTTCTGCGGTATGCACTTCTTCAATCCGGTTCCCCTGATGCCGTTAGTCGAAGTCATTCGGGGCGAAAAATCCTCCGATGCCGCGATCGCCAAGACGGTGGGATATGCGACAGCAATGGGCAAGAAAGCGATCGTCGTCGGCGATTGCCCCGGTTTCCTGGTCAACCGCGTGTTGTTTCCTTGGTTCAGCGGTTTTGCGCAGCTGGTCAAGGATGGTGCGGACTTCCAGAAAGTTGACAAGGCAATGGAAAAGTGGGGGATGCCGATGGGACCGGCCTACTTGAGCGATGTCGTCGGTATCGACACGGCGGTGCACGCTGTGAAAGTGATGGCGGATGGTTTCCCCGATCGGATGAAACCAACGTTCAAGGATGCCACACATGTGATGTTCGAAAACGATCGCTATGGCCAAAAGAACGGCAAGGGTTTCTACAAGTACGAACCGGACAAGAAGGGCAAACCGAAGAAAATCGTGGACGAAGAGACGTACGCCTTGCTGAAGCCGCATGTTGACGATTCGAAGGATTTCGACCAGGAAGAGATTGCTGAACGGATGATGATCCCACTGTGCACGGAAATCGCTCGGTGCGTCGAAGAGGGAATCGTCGAAACACCGGCGGAGGCTGACATGGCTTTGGTGTATGGAATCGGTTTCCCACCATTCCGCGGCGGAGCGTTTCGCTGGATGGATTCAATCGGCATGAAAACATTCTGCGAGATGGCCGACAAATACTCGTCGCTCGGAAAACTGTACGAACCGACCGAAAAGCAGCGTGAAATGGCTGCCAATGATCAGAAGTATTACGGGTAAGCAACGCAATTAGCCTGCCGCTTGCGGGCGGGTCTTTGAAACGCGTTGACACCCAAAAAATTACGATAACGAAACAATCTCTTCAGAAACCTTGCGGGACTGTACTATGAGCCTTGATAAAAATGATGTCGTGATCGTCGACTTTGTGCGAACTCCGATGGGTCGCTCCAAGAACGGTTGCTTTCGAAACCTGCGTGCCGACAGCATGTCCGCGAACTCGTCACGGGACTGCTGAAACGCAACCCCAGCCTGGACAACAATCGAATCGAAGATGTCCTGTGGGGATGTGTCGTTCAAACCAAAGAGCAAGGTTATAACGTCGCACGGATGATGAGTTTGTTGACTGAAATCCCAATCGAGGCGGGCGGACAGACCATCAACCGTTTGTGTGGTTCGTCGATGGCCGCGCTTCATTCGGCGGCCCAGGGTTGCATGACGGGCTACGGTGACGTGTTCGTCGTCGGTGGTGTCGAACACATGGGGCACCTGCCAATGGGCGGAGACATGGACCCCAATCCCGAAATGGCAAAGCACATCGCCGGTGCCGCAGGCATGATGGGAATGACTGCTGAAATGCTTGCCCGGATGCACGGTATCACCCGTGAGGCACAAGACGCTTTCGCCGCGCGTTCGCACCAGCGTGCTGCAGACGCGCGATCGTCTGGCCGATTTGACAACGAAATTTTTCCGATGGAAGGCTGCGACGAGAACGGAACGCTGACGCTGGTCACCCAGGATGAAACGATTCGTCCCGAGACGACGCCAGAAACGCTGGCGCAAGCTCAGGCCAGCATTCGATCCTGTCAACGGAACGGTGACCGCCGGTTCATCATCGCAGATCACCGATGGGGCATCCGCGATGTTGGTCATGACTGCCGGAGTCGCCGAAGAGATGTCGCTGAAGCCACGAGCCAAGATCGTTTCCATGGCGGTCAGTGGAGTTGACGCATCGATCATGGGTTACGGTCCAGTGCCAGCCACTCAAAAGGCGCTCAAGCGAGCCGGCATGACCATCGACGACATCGAGTACGCCGAGTTGAACGAAGCGTTCGCAGCCCAGTCATTGCCTGTCTTGAAGGACTTGAAGTTGATGGACCGCCAAGACCGGGTGAACGTGAACGGAGGAGCGATCGCGCTCGGGCATCCGCTGGGATGTTCAGGCGCCAGGATCACCGGGACGTTGGTCAACGTACTGGAACAGAATGATGCGACCGTTGGCCTGGCCACCATGTGCATCGGATTGGGGCAAGGAATCAGCACCGTGATCGAACGCGTGTAAATGAATTCGTTCGGTTTTCGTGGTTGTCTTGCCAGTACCATGGCTTGGTGGTTTGTCCAGGCTCGCCTGTATGGTTAACCGTTTTGGCATTCGAGGCCATAACGGCTTGTGCCTGTTGCTGCATCGTGAACTGTGAGTTAGGCCTCAGGCCGCAAAGCCAATACGGCTAACTCGAAATTGCGCTGGTTGTGCTACCAGGGCTGGTTTCCTTGGGTGCCCGAACCGTCGTGATTCCCCAATCGGTTAGACGGTGCGCATCTGTTGGATGGTTTCGGATTCGTAGGCCTTGCCCGCGAAATCGGCGAGTAGCTCGCGATCTTGATTGGAAAATTCTAGGTCAGATGTCAGGACACGAATGTTCTGGACGATATCGGAGGGCTTCGAGACACCGATGTTCAGCATCGAAATCCGTTCGTCTTGTAGGACCCAGCGGATGGCGGCACCGGGAAGCTTGCTGCGATCGTCAGCAGCAGAATCGGGCACCAAGTTTTTGGCATTGTGCCCAAAAATACTCGCGCCCATGACCTTCATGGCAACAATCGCCATGTCCAATTCATCTGCTTTGGCCAGACACATCTCGCGCCATTCCAGATTGCGATTCGACAGCAGGGTGTCCATGCCCTTACGGAAGTAACCATAGGCTAGCAGTACCTGGTCGAATCCGCCGGTGCTGATCATGTTGTAGACATCTTCGAAGGCGACATGGGTCGTTAGTCCGATGTAACGAAGTAGTTTCTCATCGCGCAGTTTGATCAGTTCGTCGTGAATCTTCATCGCGCCCTGGAAACCAATCGCTTCGATCGCAGGACTGTGGATTTGCGCAGATCGACGTAGTCCATCCCCAGTTGCTCTAAAGATTTCTCCAGGCTCTTTCGCACTTGGTTCGGAGCGGTCACTGCGACTTTGGTGGCGATGAACGCGTCTTTGCGGACGTCCTTCAATCCCTTGCCGACAATCGATTCGCTCTCGCTATAGACGCGGGCGGTATCGAAGTATCGAATCCCTTGATCGAAAGCGTAGCGAACCATCGCAGCACGATCGTCGACATTGGCCAGCTTCACGCCGTAAGCAGGCGCCCGAAGAGTTGACCATTGCCGATCCTCCCATGCCAAGGATCGGCAGCGTTCGGCCCGTGCTTCCAAACGCGCGGGTTGGAATCCCGTCGGAACGTTGCGTGGCCTCTGCTGGTTCGGTGGCGTTTGCTTCGGCGCATCGTAGCGACGCAGTGCCAGCAGCCACGGCCAAGCCCGACTTCATGAAGTAACGGCGGCCCACGTTGGACGGTTCAGACATCGGAGTGCTCCTTTAAGAACGCATCAAAACTCGAGGTCCACAGGTCAAACCATGATTGTGCAGTCAAGCCATGATTGTACAGCAGAATGGACCCGACGCACGATTCCGGTCTATTGATTGGACTTGTCGTTGCTGGCAACAGTGCGTCACTGGCTCGCTTGTTCCGTCTCACTCGGCGTGAAGTGGCCTACCCGCACCACATCAACCTTTTCGATGCAAGCGGTAACACGATGTTCGTCCAGGATGTCACGCCGTAGAAAGTCCAGGATTCTGTTGCAAACGTCTGGCATGGAAATGATTTCGATGCGAACTTGATTTGTTTGCTCAAGTCCGTTTTCAATCCGGGATCGACCCGCGCCGCCGCATGGCGTTGTTGTGTACCCGGAGGCGCCACATCGAATGCATTCGTCCAATATCCAGTTCTCAAGGGACACATCCGCCACGATCGTGATGCGACGTACATGGGCGAGCCCACCCTTTCGCGCCGCGTGGGCGTTGTTGGCAAGTGGCTGCAATGAATTGAGTCCACGAACTTCGAATGTCAATCCTTCTTGCTGGAAGTCACGCTGCATCTCTTCCAACTTTTCCATCACACTATGATCGACCAGTTTCGTGTTCGAAACATCGACGATCAGATTGCGGCGCTGTACCAAGCCGATCTGCTCGATTTGCCGTCGAAAAGGAATCCAGTTGCTGAATACCGCTGATTGGTGCGCGATGATCTTGCTGGTGTTTTCGTCCACTTTCTGGACTTCGAGATAAGGCTTGAATAGCGATTTGAGCGGGACTCCGTTGGCCAAGTGAATTGCCATCTTCATTAAAATCCCTGCGGCCACACCAATCAACAAATCAGTGGCCAGAACGACGACGAGAGTCGTAACAAAAATCACCAGTTGTTCTTTGCCGATACGCCAAACGTGAATGAATTCTGTCGGGTGCGCCAGACGGTAACCCGTGTAAACCAGCATGGCTGCCAGAGCGGCAAGTGGGATCTGGTGCAGAATCGTCGGGATCAACGCGACGCATGCGAGCAAAAAGATCCCATGCCACAAATCAGCAAATCGCGTACGAGCACCATTGTCGATATTGGCTTTGGATCGAACGATCTCAGAAATCATCGGCAGTCCACCGACACAGGACGCACAAATGTTCCCCACACCGACAGCAACCATGTCCCGATCCAGGTTCGTTTTGCGTTTCCATGGGTCAAGCAAGTCAACCGCCTTGGTGCTAAGCAGTGACTCCAGGCTTCCGATGATGAAGAACATGAAGACCCACTTCCAGGCTTTGATTTCTTGAAGCGCCGAGAAATCGGGATACGTCACATCGTCAAACATTCCGAAAGCCCGAGTCGGCATTCTGACCAGATATTGCTCGCCGAGCTGATACCGGTTGCCCTGCAGCACATATTCGTGGTCGTGCAAGAGGTCGAACGCCATCCCCATCGGTACGGCAACCAGCAACACGACCAAGGGCGAAGGGATTGTCTTTAGAAATCCAACGTAACGTCCAACCTTTGGCCACAGAAACATGATCAGAATGCTGACGATGCCAATCGTCGCGATGGCCGGATTGGCTTCCGCTACGTAGTGTGGAAACTCCTTCAGCATTTCCAGCGGTTCTCCGCCGGCCGCGACGCCAAGTGCGACGGGAAACTGTTTGATGATGATGATCACGCCAATGGCAGCAAGCATTCCGTGGACTGCGGAGACCGGAAAGAACTCACCTAGAATTCCGCCGCGAAAGAGACCAAAGAAAACCTGGAGTACGGCGGCGGCAACGCCAATCGCCAGGGCCGCCTTGTAGGCGATCAAGTCAGTTTCGGTCCAACCGCCAGTCATCCCATCGCCACCGAAGTCCTCGATGCAGCCGATTGCAATCACAATCAAACCTGCGGCCGGACCCTTGATGGTGAGCTCGCTATTACTAAGCAGAGTCGCCACAACTGAACCGATGATTGCCGTGAAAATGCCGGCGATCGGTGGATACCCACAGGCCAATGAAATGCCTAGGCAAAGTGGTAGGGCGATCAGGAAGACCAGAAATCCGGATAGCAAGTCATGCTTCAAATACCGCTTAAACCCTGCCAAATTTCCGCGTGGACGCTCGCCATCATTGTTGGTGCTCATGGATATCATCTTTGCTATTCGGAGTGATTTTTGTTCTGTTGGGCACGCGGCAATCCGGCCATCGCGGTCGGGCCATCGGTGGTGGCGTGCAATTGCAATTCCGCGGTCGTGGAAGGCTGCGCATTGCTGTTGTTTCTCATGCCAATCAATGCCATGGCGGCGTGGTATCGGGAAGCGACTCCCCATTGCGGAAACAGTCCTCCGCCGATGATCAGTGCAATCAATACCATGACTGCGATTCGTTCTGATGGTCGGGCTCGAAGCGAGATGGAAGCGTGAACTGTGTTCCCGTAAAGACTCGAAAGTAGGCATTCAAGATTGCCACCCCATTCAAGGCACCGGCAATCACGACCGCCATGCCGATCATGGGGAATACGCCGACGGCGCCTTCGACCAACAATTCGGTGCCAATGAAACCAACGGTGCCGGGGAAGCCAATCGACGCCAGGCCTGTCAACAAGAACAATGCAGCAAGCGTTGGCGTATGCTCGTAAAGCCCGTGGTACTCGCTTAATGAGATTCGTCCAATGCGGGATTCGATGCAGCGCAGTGTTAGGGCGAATCCCGCTAGAGACATTCCGACGGACAACCAAACGCAAAGCGCACCGGTCAACCCGATCGGCGTTACCAGTTCCAGACCACCAAGACAAGCGAAGAGTGACTAAGGAACAAATAACAGAAAAATCTCCGGGCTTCGTTTGCACCAGCGACATCGCCGCCGCATAGACGGATGTGAACAGTGAAACCATGGCAATGCTTTGCAATGCCCAGTCGGGAGCAATTGGCAATACCAAACGCATGACTGCGTAGGCACCCGTCATGGGTGTCAAGAACAACAATGCAGTTCCGAAAGTTGCGTTCTCCAGCAGGTCGCTGATCCAGCAGTGAAGCGGCACGATTCCGCTGCGTAACAGCGCCGCCGCGGTTAGCAACGCACCAGCGATCATGATATTCGCATCGCCGAAAATCTCGATTTCCAGCAACGCCTGCCCGACAATCAGTAACGCCGCGAACAGACCCATGTGGATCAGGTAGACCCGGGTACGCCGACCGCGTGAGCGAAGTTCAACCCAGGGCGGAACCGTTGCCAATATCAGCAAAGCAATGATCGCCCAGGGATCGCGACAGCAGAAAGTCGCCAATAAGACTGTTTCGGAGGCGAGCGTCCATCCGAACGAAAATCGATGTATCTTCGTTCGCAGTGTTGACAACACCGTCATTAGAAATAGTAGCGCCGCCAGCGGTAGTAGCGGCGCGCTGAGCTCATCGACAACCAAAATGTCGGGGCCCAGGACTGGCTCCATGACGTCCCAGTGATCATGTGCCTCGAACGTGTGCAAGGTCCCAAAGTCTAGCCACTCGCCACAGGCAAAAATTAGCGTCAGAGTGCAGACGCCGAGGCACGTTTTGCGGGCGACTTCTCCGTCCCGAAGGAAGCCAACGACAATCGCACCCACCAGCGGCGTCAGAATGGACAATTCCAACCATGGCAAATGAAGTTCAGGCATCAGATCAAGTCCTCCACCGAGTCGGTATGCGTGGGCGTTTCTTCAGATTCGCGTGAATCACCCCCTGAGAGGAAGTTTGTCCACCGACGTTCCATCGAGTTGCACCAGCGAAAAACGATCATAAACGGTCGGAGCAGGTACTCGTCAACAATCGTGTCCAAGAAGCCTCGTTCCATCGAAAACCGAAACAGCCATACTTTCGTTCGCTCGGGAACGACCCGGCTTAACCAAGAGGGTCGATGAGTCAGATGAGCTCCAATCGCATTTTCTAAAGTGTGGTAATCATGCAATAGCGTTGGGGCGCGAAGCAGTTGTAAGGTTCGCAGACATGCGTGTCCGATGATGTGAATCAGCGCGATGTATCGAAAGCCAAAACCGATTTCCGCGACAATGATTCCAACTTGCGTGAGTGAAGCGAACGCGAGCGCCTCTTGATGTCGGCTTGGACACGTGCCGCCATCGCTCCGAAGATCGCCGAAGTCAAACCAAGCACTACGACAGCGCTGCTAAGCAGGAAACTCTGTTCCAAGATCGGACTAACTCGCAACAGCAGGAACGCGCCCAAATGTACCGACAATGCACCATAGAAGACGGCGCTCGATGGCGTCGGTCCTTCCATTGCCCGTGGTAACCAACCGGAAAATGGTACGAACGCCGACTTGCCAGCCGCTGCCACCAATAACAGCAGGCCGACCGACAAGGCGTGCGATTCCGAGATCGTCGCATGACCCTCTGGCCATGGTCCGGTGCCCATCAAACCTTCGAAATCTCCCGCGCCCGTGAGATGGTGCAACGCTAATGCGGCCATCAAGAATGCAGCGTCAGAAATTCGGTAAACCGACCAAACACGTTGCCCATTCCGGACAGGATTAGGACGCTCATGAAAATAGGCAACCAACAGCGCTGACGACAGTCCAACTAACTCCCAACCAAGGAATAGCGTTTCAATCGTGCCGGCAAGTGACGACACGACCATGCCCAATTGAAAGAGCGAGTAGAGCACAAAGAATCGCCCGTAGCCGGGTTCACGATGCAAATATCGACTCGTGAAAGCACCAATCACGCCACATAGAACGTACGTCAAAATGGCGAACGGGACTGACAATCGATCGAAGACGAACTTTAGGTGAAAGTGAAAGTGTTGCTCGGGGATCACCACCCAATTGCCAATTTCGATCGGAACGTGACGACTGCCAAACGCCAGCATCATGCCCAGGATCGCTAAAGACGCGGTCAACCCGATCAGTCCCGCGGCTTCGGTGAATCCCTTGATCGCTCGTTCGCCAAGCGGGCGACCGGCCAGCGACGTCAGACCGAGCAGCGCGAACAGCGCCGCCGGACTGGCAACGACACCGACACCCAAAACGTAGAACACGGACTCTTGATTCATGGTCGCTCCTTTGGCGAGTTGAACGCCCCCGTGATCGACGCCCGTGATCGACGCCCGTGATCGACGCCGCAGTGATCGACGCCGCAGTGATCGACGCCGCAGTGATCGACGCAAATCCAAGATGCTCGCGATGACCGGCATACCAATCGGTCGATGTCGGGCGTGTTGGCAACTGGTCGGTTTCTGGTTGATAAGCAACGAACTGGCCCGACACGTAGCGGTGCATACTGGATGTCTCGGCGTTGAAAACCGCCAATTGAACCCAGTCACCGCGGACCAAACGAGCAATCGCATCGTTGTCGTCGATGATCCGCTGCATTGCCTTGGTCGTCGTTTCAATCACGAACAGTAGGCGGACAGGTTCATGGATCTCTACCATTTGCCATGGCAAGCCAGGCCGCAGGTCACTTGCCGCACCATCCATGACACCCAACAAAGAGGTAATGTTGTGTGGCAACTTGGTTCCACATCCGTAGCCTTTGGGGTCAACGTACGAGAAGTAATATTCAAGGTTGATGCCGGCGCAAACGGGAATGACCGCCTGCAGCAACCGTTCCAAAATCGAGCTGCGGTCGTCGTCCTCGGTCGGGTCGTAGGAAGTCAAGAATGCGCGCCGGTCTAGGAACAGTCCGCGATTCCATGCTCGTCTACCGACGAAGCACAAAGCATTCGTGGCATGCCCGTATTCCGGTCGCGTTTGCGAGAGGTCTACCGCCCGCCCTTCGACGTGTTTTAGGGCGTCATCAGCGGAGAGCGTCAAGTCTGCGGATTCAAATCTGCGACACCGCTCGTGAGCGCTGCGTTTTCTCGCGGCGTCTATTTTGATTCTTACCTTTTCGAATAGCTCCCGATGGGGAATAGGAACGCGGTCCAGGTCATACCACCTCATGCTGTCGTCACAAGTGTTGTGATATCCGCCAATCACATAGGTTCCGTCAGGAATCAAGAGTTTCCGGTCTTTCAAAATACGCCGCACGCGAACATCGTTTGCCATCTGAGCGAAAGCCCTGGCGTTTGGTCCGCCACGACCACCTCCACACGCTCCGCAATCGTGGGCAGCTTCGTGCGGATTGTTCAGGCTTTTGGAACCGTGCCCGCAAATTACCAGCAGTCGCGAGAATGCTTTCGGTTTGGTAATGCCGATCGCGCGCAAACCACCTTCGACAATGTTGGCCATTTCTTCAACCGAATAGCCGAGTCCGCCATTTTCGCTGCTGGGCTCTGCGTCGATTCGTTCAATGCGAAGTTCGGTTCCTGGAGTACGTACAATTCTGGCAAACATGCGCTGGATCTGCGCGGTCGTACGCGGAAACAGGATTCTTGCTACCAGCGGAAACGCCGCCAGCGAACCGACCAGCCCTGTCAGCAGCCCGCCGACGACCGTTCGTGTACCGCGATGCGCTTGATGCGTGGCCTGCCCAATCCGGCGTCGCGCTTCGGCACGCCGTCGTTCGGCTTCGGCGACCGAGTACATCGGTTCTTCGACGACGTAGTGTTGCGGTTTGATATTGACGGGACAAAGCGGCGTGAAATGAGCATCTTGGGCGCCGCGGTAATACATCGCGACGCCAAAGAATCCGGCAACCCCCAGAGTCTCACAGTCCGGGTCAACCTCTTCCAAATGCCGGCGAAACGATTCTTCCCTTTCATCAATGCAGCAAACGACTTGATACGCCGCAAGCGATCGCTGGGCTTGGTTCGGCAATCGCTTCGAATGCGCAATCACAGCGTCCAGCGTTTCGTTCCGATATTTGCGTTCGAACGCGAGGTGATAGATGCGCCGGCGCTCAAGCGAGGAAAAGTTATCAATCTCGGAGACTAAAGTCATCCACTGCTCGTGCGACAGCGATTGCAGGTCTTGAGGGTTCCAGCCGCGTACCTGCGCCAACTGGAAGACCACAAAGGCTCGTTCGTCGATTCCGTTGGTCCTGCCCTTGGGAAGCAAGCGAGTTGCCAGGTCGCGAATCTGGCCGACAGGACCGCTGAAACCAAGCGATTCCTGGGCGATGTGCGCGATCGCGAGGCGGTCGAGAATCAGCCGAACGGCCAGGAATTCCGTCAAAGTTTCGGGCGGAGCTGGGTGTGGTGCCCATTCCGCATTCGTCTCCATTTGCCAGACCATTCCAGCCCAACCGCGCAGGGCAAGCAGTGATTGCGATATGTATCGTTCTTGATCGGCGGCGCTAACCTCTAGCAATTTGAGTGACTCTTCGATCGATTCCAGTGGACCAATGTTGCGGTCTTTAAGCCGACGAAGTTCACGCTGCACACGCGCCAACCATTGCGTTGGTGCGATCAACGACTTGCCGTATAAACGTTGAAATGCGACGTACAAACCCTCTTCCTTGTTAGGGAGTTCCCATTCCGTGAATCCCTGGTCAAGGAACGAAGAACAAAAGCGAATCAAGATGTCGTTTACGAGCCCGTCGGTGTCCTGTCCGGTCGCTTGCAACAGTAGATCGCGATCACGTTGAACTGCGCTGTCAGAGGTGGCTGTGGTTGGTTTGCCCACGTTGATCGCACGCACACCCTCGTTGCAAACACGCCACAAAAAGCTAAGCGTGAACGCCTCCCATTCATTCTCGTTCCAAGACTCGCTGGGACGAGAATCGAACGACTTCAGGCACTGAGCGAATGCAGAGTCCTTCCGCGCGGAATCGCCATGGTGATTTCTGCCCTGTACATACTGCCTTACTCGGGCGATCATTTGATCGCGAACTTCAACGGGAACTTCGTCTCGAAACCGACGAAGGGCATCTGTTTCCGCAATCACCCAACGTAGCTGTGCCCCGGAGTCGGAGCGAAGCGGAAACTGCAACATCGCCAATCGTAGCGCATACCGCGTTCCGAAATTCCCCACCAAGCGGTCCGCTTCGTCAGCCAGATCGTCGAGCAGGACGGCACGTAAATCTTCAACACGTATACGTCCGAGTTGAAGCTTGTGTCGGTAGCGGGGTTCGGGCAGATAGGCATGGCACCCAAAGACTCGCGAACCAGCTTTCACACCTTCGTCAAATGACAGGTGCTCGAATGCATGCAGTGTATTGTGATGAACAAATACCGTGATTGGTCCCTGCGACGGCAGCAGATGTGTCGCCTGCTCGATCGCGCGCAACAGACGGGCGCGCTCCGTCGTTTCTGGATTTAGCGTGGGTATCTTGGTTTGCAGGTCAGTCATGATTACAAGCGGTCGTTCATCGCTGGTGGTGTCCCCGATTCGGACGAAACCGATCGTCCATTGTGCAGCGGGGCGAGCTAGCTCAAAAAGCATTCGTAACGTCAGACGCGCGACCGAAATCTCGTTCGCGATCTAACTGGATTCACGCCCCGCCGAAAGAGCGGATTCTGAATCGAGTCACAGAAATACGACCGACCGCCGCAGGTCCAAACAAGATTCTTTGAGCAGTCTGGTCAGAATTAGACGGCTGGCGGTCCGCGCTGATTGTGCGGTCCCAGAACGATGGGGATGACGACCACACTCGGGCGTTCTTGCAGATTTGGAAAGTGAAGACTTGTCCTTGTGGCCGCGACTCGCACAAATGCGATCGTGTCTTCGCGTTCATCTTCCTCAGCGTCTTCTACCTCGGCAATCAGTTTCGCCAAAGGTTCTTCCGCTTCGGATAGAAGCGACACAGAGCCGCTCACAGTCAGGAGTGCTGCTGTGATGATCAAGAATCGTCGAAGACAGGAATTCGCCATGGAGAAATGATGTTAGCTACGGATCTAAAAACGTCAAGTCGGCCCAACCGATGACCCAGCCCAGTGACGCTGATCCAGCTGGTGATCGAGCAGAATTATCGCCAGATTCCGCTGCGGAGTCGTGCGGATTTCCTCGCTGAGATTGATGAGAGACGAAAACCATCGACAATCCGGTCAGCCAGCAAAGAGATCGAATGAGCGTTCCTGATCACCCGACCAGAGCTAACGACAGTGCCGATCCGCAGGAGGTGTTTTGCGTCAATTTGGCGGATCACCTGTCTAGAATCGACGCGGAGTCTCCGTTGAACAGACCCATGCATGTCGAACTGCGCAAGCTGGTTTTCAGTCACTTCATTGCGGCCCGCCGCCTGACCAATACCGCGATCATTGAGGACCCGTTGCTGTGCGATTTTAGAACCGAATTCGCTGCATTACCGGTAACCAAGTACTTGCATGTTATTGGCACGATGCACGCCTACGGTGCGCAAAAGTGTTATGCCGATTCTCGTCGTACGTGGCTCCAATTGATGGCATGCATTTCCGCTGCCTATGACCTGCCGGATTCGATCGCAAGATTCTGGCAGGGGGAAAACGACGCCGAAAGCGTCGAGCGATTTCGAGCAAAAACCATTGCAGGAATGCTTGGCCGGCCGGAGGAGGCGCGGCGTCTAACGCCATCATTGCACATCCTCGACCGCAAAATACTCTTGTACCTGGCGTTTTTGACACAGGAGCCGGCGCTGACCGATTCGATCGAACCAGAACTGAATTCGATGGGATCGGCGACTGCGCCATGATCGCCTTTTCTCCGCCCGCAGTTTGGCGTGACGTCGGCTCCTCCGGGCCGTCCTTGTTGCGTCGAACAGCGGGCTTCTATTGACAATGGCACGTCAAGAGTTTTTGGTCCCCAGGCCATGCGGCAAGTCGATACGCCGACTAGCGATCAACCCACCACAACGCGGCTTCCTCTTGCGTCCAAGATCCGGCGCAAGCACAACTTTGCAGTTCGATCGACATTTGTCGCGCGTTTTCAAACCGGTCACCAGCGTCCTTGGACAGAGCTCGCATGATGACTGCCGACAAGTCCGCAGGAATCTGGTCGTCGAGTTCGATGGGAGGAATCGGTTCCCCGTTGACTTGGGCGAGCATGATCTCCAGCGGCGAATCCCCCACCACAGCAGGACAACCGGTCAGTAGGAAATACCCGACTGCGGCGAGGCCGTATAGGTCGGAGCGGCCGTCAAGTTTGTCGGGCACCATGATCTGCTCGGGCGACATGTAAGATGGCGTTCCGATGATTCGTTCACCCGTTCGAGTCAATCCTGAATCGACACTCACCTCGCGAACCACGCCGAAATCGAGCAGCTTGGTAAAGTCGTAAATGCCGCCGCGTTGCGATGCAAAGATATTCGCCGGCTTGATGTCTCGATGGACCAGTCTGGCGTCATGCGCTTTGGCAAGCGCGCCGCACACCTCTGATAAAAAATGCACGACGCGACGTGGATCCATCGGCCCATACTTGTCTACCAGCGATTGCAGATTCATGCCCGGCAACAATTCCATGGCGAAGAAAAAGACACCATCCTTGGTTTGTCCGTAATCATAGATCTCAATCGTATGCGGATGCGTTAATTTAGCTGTGGCTCGGACTTCCTGCTTGAATCTTTGCAGCGCAGCATTGTCGGCACAGTGTTCGGGACGAATCAACTTCACCGCGCAGGCACGTTTGAGCAACAGATGTTCTGCTTCGAATACTTGCCCCATTGCCCCCGAGCCGATCAATCGCTTGAGTTTGTATTGCGCGAGCCGCCGGGCCTGGAACGCCGACAAGCGGGCACCGTGAATCAGATAGGCGGCGTAGATCGAAACGGCCGCTGCCACGAAAGTTGTTGGCAGCGGCTGGCCGAATCGATCTTCCTTTAACAGGCTTGCGACATTCGGTTCCAGTCGAGCGACCAGTAGTGCGACCAAACCCGGAATAGCGGCAATTGGGAGCAAAATCGCGGCAGCCCGTTGCCACCGATTGGGCATGAATACACCATAAATAAAGATGATCAATGTCCACGAAAAGTAGTGCCAATTGTTAACGCTGATCAACGTTGCTTCGTCATTGTCGGCCGCCACGTCCAGCAATAGGGCGCACATCGATGACGATCACTAGCAGGCCCACCGACGCCATGATCAGGCATTCAGCGATGCGGATTCGCTTGAGGCTCAAATCGGGGTTACGATGAAGTACCCAGGCCGTCAATCCGCAAGTCGCGATCGCGATCGCCCGCACGCCGTATCCCCACGGCAGGTAGTCATAGGTGAACAGGCGTAGCGAAGAAATCGCGATTAGCGCCGTCAATACGCAGGCAATGATGATCAGTCGCCGGCGCAGAATCTGGCGGTTGTCATTCCAAATATCATTCAAGACCAGATACGGATCAGCCTCGTTGGGCGGGTCGATCACGACCGAATCGCCCAGACTTTTGGCGGAATTTTGGCCTGGGTAAAGGCTATCGTTTACGAACACCGTCGTGGCCGATTCGACTCCGTCGGTAGCAATGATCGTATTCTCGGCATGATGTCTAAGCAGCGAGAAAACTTCGGTTGCAACCTGTGTGTCATCACCACACTGTTGCTTCACAAACGCGACTCGGTCTTCGTCAGGAGTCAGAATTGCCCGAGCGAAAACATCCTTGACCTTCGCATACTCGACGGGCGTCACGATGTCGTCTCGCCGGACAGCTCGCGTCGCAACCAGGCACGTACCATCGTCCAATCGGATTCAACAGTCCGTTTCGACACCCCCAATGCTTCGGCGACCTCATCGACGGTCAAGCCGCCATAGAACCTTAGCTCGACTACCTTCGCCTGCCGCTCGTCAAGATGCTCGAGTTTCGTCAATGCTTCTTCGATCGCCAGCACATCTTCGTCGTTGCGATTGCTGACGCACAGTTCATCCGCCAGTGGGATACGACACTGCTCGCCACCGCGTTTCTTGGTCTTTCTTGCTCGCGCGTGGTTGACCAGGATACGGCGCATGACCTTCGCGCCAATCGCAAAGAAATGAGTCTTGCCCTGCCAATCGATTTCGTTTTTTCCGGCAAGTCGCAGAAAGCATTCATTGACAAGTGCCGTTGGTTGCAGCGTATGACCTGGCGCTTCGTGCCGGAGCAACCTTTGCGCAATTTGGCGTAACTGGTCATAGACCAATGGCATCAGGCGTTCGGTCGCATCAGCTTTGCCGGCCGCGATTTCCATCAGCACCCTGGAGACATCGATGGGTTCAGAGTCACCGTCCATTATTAATCAATCGTCCAGGTAGCAATCACGGTCAGTCTCAGGAATCGGCTAATTCATTGACTTTGCGCCGATCCGCTGCCTTTTCAGGGTTTGTCCTGCGGACGCCGGGGCAAGGCATCGCATTCACCAATAGCAATCGATACAGGCAGTGATACCACCATCTAGTTTAGGGGACTGAATTGCTTCCATCTACAAGCGAAACCACCGAGAATGTCGCCGATCGAGACTTGATTGAGGCCGCTCAAGGTGGTGATCGAAGCGGGTTCGAGCGACTGGTGCTCCGCTATCAGGATCGGCTGTTCGTCTCGATTCGCAACAGCGTCCATTGTCCAATCCTGGCGGAAGACATCGTACAGGAAGCGTTTCTGAAGGCGTATCAATACATCGATTCCTTCAAACACGAGAGTGGTTTCTACACCTGGCTGTACCGAATCGCCCTCAACTCTAGGCTGACTTACTTTCGCCGCCTGAAAAAGACGCTTTCGCTGGAGTCAGTCGAGCACGAATCGATTCCGATGCGCTCGCGATCTTGGGAGTCTCCCACGGGCCGAGCGGAGCGGGATGAGCAGCAGAACCAAGTGCGTGACGCGCTGGCCAGGCTGGAAGACCACCATCGGCTGATTTTGATGCTGCGAGAATTTGAGGACTTCGACTACCAGACGATCGCAACAATCTTAGATGTCAAAATTGGTACGGTACGCAGCCGACTAGCACGGGCCCGGGCACGGCTCAGGGTCGAGCTGACTGAATACCAAAAGGCTCAAAAAATCGTTCCGACTTCGGCAACTGTTTTTGACTCGGATCAGACGCGGTTGTCGCCCGGCACGCTTTCGCGCCGACATAAGCTTGTTTGACGGCTGTCTTTGTGCCGACCGATAACGACCTTCCATTGTCAGTTCGCAAGCAAGTTTGCGGCCAGCCGATGTAGATCTGGCGATCCGATCATTCCCATCCTTCCCAACGAACGGGTCCCATTACTTGACCGACAGAACCGGACAAGATGCGTTGTGAATAACATGCGAGGTCACACTTCCCAGCAAAACTTCGGCGACGGCTGAGTGCCCGACGTTGCCGATTACAATCAGCTCAATACCATTCTCTTTCGCATAGCTTTCGATTTCGTGATACGCGGTTCCGAATCGAACAGACATCACGGTTCGGAACTGTTCACGCTGGGCCGGATCAAGCAGATCAACAAAGTTCATCGACATTTTGTCGGCAAGTTCGTCGCGAAATTCTTGCCCGGTTGATGCTTGGTTCAGAATAGGATCGTCGCATACGTACAACAGGTGCAGCCGTGACTCGCTGGCCGCGGCGATTCGCATCGCAAACGCTAGGGCACCCTTGGAACAATCGCTAAAGTCCATCGGGACAAGGATCTCGATAATCGGTTTCAGTTCTTGTCGCATTTGTTCGTCCAACGATATCGAGCAGGTTAAGGATGATCGACCGGGCGTGTTTCAGACCCGAAACAGTAGTTGATGCGAATATTCTAAGTGGGCGGTCGTCAATGACTAGACGGGCAATGACTCGACGGGCAATGACTCGACGGGCATCGGTGCTCACCATAAACCGATTCGCGCCTGCCGCGGCAACCTTACGTTTGCATAAATCAAGTGTTATTCTTGGATTGGTCTGGGTTCTCGTGGTACTCCGACGACGTGTTTCGAAGACCAATGCCCTTATGCTCATCGTCCAAACAGCAGGCCAATGGGAGCCTCTGGTATGAAAAAAGTCTTGTTAGCAAGCGATGGCTCGAGCTACTCGCAAAATGCTCGCGCGTTTCCTGGCTCACTTGCCGCACGATGATCGCTTGGAAGTCATCGTTGTGTCGGTTGTGAATGTCCCAGCCACCAATCGCACCTCTCTTTCCCGCGAGTGGATCGAGCAGTGCGTCAATCAAGAAGACGAGCGGGCACGGCAAGATTTCAAAGAGATCCAGTCGATGTTTGATGGTGCCAACGCATCCCTAAACCATGTTGTCGAGCAAGGGCATGTTGGTTCGACAATCGTGAAGGTCGCTGAGAAAGAGAATCCGGAATTATTGATTCTAGGTGCGAAAGGTCGATCGACGGTTAGTCGGTTACTGCTAGGAAGTGTCAGTGACTATGTCGCCACCCACGCCTCCTGCAGCGTGCTGATCGTTCGTCCGACCGCCACGCGGGAATCACATCATCCCATTCGCTTGGCGATCGCCTATGAAGATAACGAGTCAGCGGAGCTTGGGCTGGAGCAGATCTGTGGGATCGACTGGGGTGCCGAGCCAGAAATCCGTTTGATCTCGGTGGTGCCCGCGACACTTCCCTATAGCGAAGAACAACGTCACCTCGATCAAAAGGCGTTGGAGGCAGCTGCTATGAAAATTGGTAATGTCGCCAGAAATGTGCGGTTTGAAATGATTGAAGATGATCACTCGGGTGATGGATTGGTGAGCTATGCGGAGCAAAATGACTGCGATCTGATCGTTGTTTCCGAGTCGAATCAAGGCAAGTTGAGACGATTCCTGCTGGGTAGCGTTTCTCGGTTCGTTTTGCGACACGCACCTTGCAGTGTTTGGGTGACCAGAAACCAGGCAACGTGAGTCGAAATCCGTTGATCAAGACAGAATCGGCCGCCCAAACATGCGGTCCGGACATACCGTCAACTACCAACGGCAATCGGGCAAAGCCTCGAATCGTCCAACTGGAGAAATAGCTACCGCCTGGCACGGAGATCGTTTCTGAAGCCACTGCCAAATGCTCGAGTCTTTGCTGGAAACCAACGGTCGAATCCAATTTATGCCATTGAAATTTATGCCCTTGAATCGGGCCTCCGAATCTTTTGAATCGGTGTTGGATCGACCCGTTGACCATATCCGACGGGCGGTTGCCCCTGAAAATATTCGGCTGAAAAACAGCATTGGGAGGGCTAGGTAAGGTAAGACAGTAAGTTTTTTCGAGCACAAGGCTATTTCGGATTCGACTGAAACCAATATTGAGATACAATCGCTCATTAAAGTTCGATTAGTGGTGCTAATATATATAGCGGGTTAATGGACTACGAATGTCTGGACTCGCAACCGACAAATACGAGAATTCTGACTGTGATTCTGCATAGCCCAGTGCCTACCAGAGTGAAACCGCACGCGAGAATCGACGTTTCTAACGTAGTTGACATTGGGACCGGAGACCGCGCGGTACTCTTTCTGCACGGGTTGTTCGGTACGCCCGAGCATTGGCGCTGCGTGATGGAGCAGCTGGCGGGTGACTACCGCGTGATTGCACCGCAGTTACCGGTCGATCCACAGCCCGGCCGACGTGAGAACGGTATCAATGCGATCAGCGAGTTAAGTGACCTGATAGAGAATCTTGTTCAGGAGCTTGAAATTGACCCATTCGTGATTTGTGGTAACTCCCTTGGCGGATTGATTTCAATTGACCTTTGCGCCCGACGGCCCGATTTTGCGCAAGGTTTGATCTTGTCGGGAAGTGCCGGGCTATTCGAACGAAGTCCCATCAAGGGACTACGAGCGAAACCCTCAAAGGAATTCGTCCGGACGACCGTTTCCGGAATCGTACACGAGCAAGATTTGGTGACCGATCAATTGGTCGAAGACTGGCATCGGTCGGTGATGGACCGAGACTATGTTCGATTCGTTCTGCGTGTTTCTCGAGCGACCCGAGATCGATCGGTTGAGAAAGAACTGGGGAAACTGAATTTGCCTACGATGATCATCTGGGGCAAAGAGGATGAAATCACGCCCCCGGCGACCGGCCGAGAGTTTCAACGCCGGATCAAAGGCTCGCGGTTGGAGTTCATCGATGATTGCGGCCATGCGCCCAACTGGGAGCGGCCCGATGCGTTTGCGCGACTGCTCGAAGAGTTCTTGCCAACCTGTTTTTCATGATCACATGCCGCAGTTCCGCGACGGTGCGTGGGACGAACCGGCTGCCGAGCGGATTGAAGTCGACAAGCTGAGCTTCAGATGTCCGTAGTAACCGCCTTGGCAATATGAATTCGAAGACGCACAGTCCGATCTCGCAACGTCGGAATGCCAAAGTCACTCTTCTGATTGCCGTCGTTCTTGCGCCGCTTGTAATGTACGGAGCCTTGATGGCTCTGCGGAGCACTTCAAATGATCCCCGTCAGTGGTTGCCCAAGACTTTTGCGGAAACAGATACCTACGATTGGTTCCAGGAACAGTTTGGCAGCGACGAATTCGCCGTTGCGAGTTGGCCGGGTTGCACGATCGATGATCCCCGACTTGGTCGGCTCGCGGACGCTTTAGAACAGTCACCTTTGTTCGACCGGGCGCTTTCCGGTCAGCAGGTGATCAGACAGTTGACCGGTCCGTCACTGAGACTAGGCCGGGCTGCGGCAATCCGACGATTGACTGGAATTCTGGTTGGGCCAAAGGACGAAACGAGTTGCCTGATTCTGACCACATCGAAGGCCGGACAGGACAATCGAAGCGCGGCGGTTGCCGAAATCGAGCGTCAAGCGTTGGCGGTCACCGGTTTGCAGGCAACCGAGTTGCGATTGGCTGGGCCGACCGTTGACGCTGCGGCGATCGATGCCGAGAGTCGGCGTCTGCTGTTTCAACTGGCAGGGATTTCGGCGCTGGTTTCTTTTGTCGTCGCCTCGCTTCGCTTACGTAGCTTTCGAATGGCGATCGCGGTGCTCAGCATCGCCGGCTACGGAACGGCTCTGGCGCTGGCGATCCTGTACTTCAGTGGCGGCCAAATGAATCTGCTGATGACGATGTTGCCTCCGCTAGTCTATGTATTAACGATTTCGTCGGCCGTCCATCTGGCAAACTACTACTTTGACGCAGCCAGAGCCGGATCCTATCCGGAATCTGCGGCGTCCACAGCCGTTGCCCAGGGGTGGTTGCCCTGTTCGCTAGCGGCAGCCACGACGGGTGTCGGCCTGGCCTCGTTGGCAACCAGTAAGATCGAACCGATCCAGATGTTCGGGATCTATGCTGCCTTGGGTGTCGTCGTGAGTGTGGCGGTCTTGTTTTTAATGTTGCCAGCGGTGCTGCGCTTGTTCCCACCAATCCTGCCGTCAACATCTGAAACTCGCTTGGAAGCACAGCCACGGCGTCAGGCAATCGTTGACGGGATCATTCGGCACCATTTACCAATTACGATTGGTGGTTTGGCACTGATTGTGTTGTGCGGTTCCAGAATTCCAAGCATCAAGTTGACGGTTCGGCTGCAAGACCGGTTTCTAGACAGCAGCGACGCGCTAACGGACTACCGTTGGTTGGAAGAACACGTCGGGCCTATGGTTCCGTTAGAGGTCGTCATCCATGTTGATAAGGATGACCCTCGCGATCAGTTTGAACAGATTCAGTTGGTTGCCGCTGTGCAGCGGAAAATTCACTCTCTGGATCAACCCGTCGCAACGTTGTCGGCGGTCAATCTTTGCCCGCCGTTGCCAAAATCTCATAGTGTTCGTGGAATCGTTGGTCGCAAGATCATCGGCAGTCCACGCACGAAACAGCGATTAGCGGATGCCAATTTTGTTCGCGAAACCGCGGACGAGCAGTTGTGGCGGATTTCGATTCGTGCGCCTGCGATCGGTGATTTGGACTACGGCTATTTTGTCGAATCCATCCGCGAAGCGGTCGCACCGTTGCTGGAAAAACAGGGCGTGAAGGGAACCTACACGGGTGTGATACCCTTGATTTACAAGGCCCAACGTCAACTTCTGCAAGATCTATTTCGCAGCTTTTTGGTTGCGTTCGCCGTGATCGCAGTAGTCCTGGTCTTTGTGTTACGCAGCGTTGTTGCGGCGCTGTTGTCCATGATTCCAAACATCTTCCCAGCCGTGATCATTTTCGGCGGGATCGAATGGGTCGGTATCCCTGTCCAAATTGGATCCGTGATGACGGCGAGCGCGGCTTTGGGGATTGCCGTCGATGATACCGTTCATGTTTTGACCTGGTTCCGCCGTGGACTGGACAAGGGGTTGTCGCGTCCGGAGGCCATTCACGATGCCTTTGGTCATTGCGCCGGAGCAATGATTCACACCACGTTGATTTGTTCCTGCGGGTTGCTTGTGTTCGCGCTTAGCTCCTTTGTTCCCATTCTGCATTTCGCTTGGTTGATGGTGTTTTTGTTGCTTTCGGCCTTGGTTGGAGATCTGTTGCTGTTGCCGGCGATTTTGGCCGGACCAGCAGGACGGTGGTTCGAAAAGTCCAAGCCCACATAGACCGAATCAGCCGAAAAGGAAGTGCAGCCGCTTGTACCGCGTCAATGATTGACGGGTTGCCCATGCGAAAGCATGTGCGGGCAATAGCTTGTCCCGGTGAGTTCGCGATGAACGGAATAGAGGCAGGGGCTCTTGGCAGGCGCATGCCGGCGCTTGGTCAGGTGTTCCCGCAAGAGGATCCCCGCGGCGCGACTCTAAGAGTTGCTTCCAGGTGCCGAAGGGTGCGGCAGGATCACCGTTCGCTGTGATTTAAGCAGCGATTCGTCTCGAACCAGTCGCCGCGATGCACTGGTAACACGCGTCGCGCACAGCCTTTTCCCGCGCATCATCGAAAATGCGAAAACTCATTTTGTTCGTCAAATAGGCAAACGACAATTCTTCCGCAGGATCAGCCATCCCGAATGAACCGCCGGCTCCAGGGCAACCAAAAGCGCGAGGATCTGCGCCGAACTGAAAGCCACCGCTCGGACGTGAGAATCCAAAACTGTACCTGGTATCGATCTTCAGCACGGCGTCTCTTGTACCTCGGCGCGGTGGTGCGACGGGCGCGACTAACTCGCGTTTGGTGTCTGCGGTCAAGCCAAGTTCGCGACCGCCTCTTGAGAGCGAGTCGTAAACTTTTGCGACGGCGCGAGCCTCGCCAAATCCATTGGCCGACGGAATCTCTACTTTCTGAAACTCGAGGCTTCCCAAGGCAGCCGGATCACTGAACTTAAGGAATCCGACCGACTTGGCAACCACCGATCTTGGCCAGATGCCCGACAGTATCATCATTGGCGGTAATGTATGCAGGTTGGCAAGGACTGCCACACGAGGAAAGCCTTTGATATTGCTGATGCGGTCCGGAGTGATGTAGCTGGGCAATCCGATATAGAAATCGATTCCAAGCGGGTCAGCGACTTCTTCTTGAAAGAACTGTCCTAAAGTACGGCCTTGCGGATCGACACGACGAATCAACTCGTTCTGGTACCAACCGAGAGTCAGTGTGTGATAGCCATGCTTTTCTCCGGGCGTCCAAAGCGGCTTTTGACGCGCCGTGATCTCTGCCATCAGGTCGTGATCCGCGATCACTTGAGCATTCAGCTTGCGATCGATGGAAACGAGTCCGGCTTGATGCGCTAGTAGCTGGCGAACCGTGATTTGATCTTTTCCGGCTTGGGCAAATTCCGGCCAGTAATGAGCGACGGCTGTGTCCAGTTCAAACAGGCCCTTGCTGTGGGCAACCGCCATCACCGCTGCTGCCATTCCCTTGCTTACCGAAAATGAAAGTGAAAGCGTTGCTTCGTTCCAGGGTGCACGAGACTTTGCACACCGGTATCCACCCCAAAGATCAACGACCTTCACGCCGCGATGGTAGATCGCACAGGCGGCACCTAGTTCACCACGTTCAAGAAAGTTTCGCTCAAACTCGGTGCGCACATGCTCGAATTCAGGAGATACTTTTCCGCTAATCAATGGTCGGTCTTTGGGCGGCATTTGCATCATGAATGTTCCTGGATGGATCGGATTCGCCGATTGTGATCAGTCGCCGGACGTAGTCCCCTGCCAACGCCAGCTAAGTGCGAGGCGATCCTAGAAAAGAAAATGCGCTCGCCACAATCGCAAGACGTCAGCAATTTTCGAATTCTTCACTGTGGTCGATCCGGTAGCAAAGATTCGCCTTGATTCGAAAAGTCAGAGTTGACGGCGGTCCGATGCAATCGGATCAGCGTTGGCGTAGCGACAGAGCTGACCTGAATTCAGTCGAGTGGTTGGGGCTTCGTTCGGTGTGCGAGAGTAGCCTTGTGAAGGTCGCACGACGAATAATCTGTCTAGCATTCAGCCGGAAATATTTAATAGGAACGAAGAATCCAGGGAGCTAACCAGCGATATTACCCATGTTTCACATTTCGGAGCGTTCGAATGAATCGACTCATCCAATCCTTACATGGTCGGCTGGGCCTAATGACAGCACTGGTTTCACTGCCATTGCTAGCGAGCGGCCAGCAGGTGATTCAAGTTGCAAACGTCGATTCCAAGCCACAAGAATCGCAACATCCGATCGATCCAGCCCTGGAAATTGCCCGCGCTAGCCTGCTAAATGTTCGGACCAATGTGGACGACTACAAAGCATTGTTCGTCAAAAGGACTCGGGTCGATGGCGAACTGCCTCCCCTGCAATACGCACGATTAAAGATTCGGAATCGGAAGTTCCAAAACGGAACCGTTGTGACGCCGATGGGCGTCTACCTTGACTTCCTGAAACCGGCGGATGTGAAGGGTCGCGAGGTGATCTGGCTCGAGGGCGCCAACGACGGCAATCTTGTCGTGCACCAAGGCGGTTTGGCCCGTTTCGTCACACTAACGCTCGATCCGAACGGTTACTTGGCGATGCGAGGACAACGGTACCCGATCACCGATATCGGAATCGAGAATTTGCTGATCAAGATCGTCGAAACCTGCGAGCGAGACCGTCAGCATGGTGAATGTGAGGTGCAAATCTTTCGCAACGCGAAGGTTGGCGGCACGGTCTGTACGATGGTGCAGGTCACTCACCCGACAAAGCGTGATCACTTTGACTTCCACAAGGCTCGAGTCTATTTCAGTGATAGCCTAAATCTGCCGATTCGCTATAAGTCGTGGAGTTGGCCGGCGTCGCCTGGTGAAACGCCGATCGTCCAAGAAGAATACAACTATATGAAACTTGAATTGAACGTCGGGCTTACCGATGAAGATTTCGATTCAGCCAATCCAAATTATCGATATCAATAAGCTCCGTTAGATCGATGCCATCGGTTCTTACGGGACACTGTCTGGCGAAACCCAATCGGGTTCACTCATAGTACTCACGTGGACCAAGAATTGGAGTTCCCGCTGTTCTAGACGAGACCGATATTGATGGATATCCGTACGTTTCGACTCTTACTGGCAGTCAGAATCAAGACAGGTAGTTGTCGCGTTTCCTCATTCGCCCGAATCTGCTTGAGGATCTCGATGCCGCTAACTTCGGGCATGTTAATATCAATATCCAGAAAAACGGCGTCGGACTTTCGTTGACCTTGGTGATCACAGGTGTTTGGACGCTGGTTTGGTTTCCCTTGCCGACGTCGATCATGGCACCGGCCGTTTCTCAGTATCTGCCGGACACCATGGTCCGTAGTCGAGCCAACGGATTTGTCGTCGCGATTCACGTTGACGATGGAGCTCGGGTTCGCAAAGGTGATCTGCTGGCGGAACTCGAAAATCGAGGGTTGGTGAACGACTTGCGGCAGCTGGAAATCGAGCGTTCGCAGTTCGAAATTCGATTGCGTCAAGCGACCGGAAAACATGATGCCAGTGAATTGCAAGTGCTACGCGAAAACCAGCGAGCTGTGGCTGAACGGATCCGTCAACTTCGTAAACAAGTCGCCGCTCTACGCGTCAAGGCACCACGCGATGGACGGGTGGTGGCTCGGGATCTGGGTTCCAAAATAGGGACATATTTGAACGAGGGGGATGCATTGATGGTCGTTGCCGCTGAATTGGACAAGGAGATCGTTGCCATGATTCCTCACGACGATGTTGACACGGTACGTCAATTGATTGGACGAGATGTTCCCATTCGTACTGCGGGATTTACCCAAGCGATCGGTCGTTTCGACCGTGTCGAACCTCGCGCTAGCGACGAATTGCTTGACCGATCGTTGGCCGCAACCGAGGGTGGATCATTGGCCGTGCGTGCCGCAGCGGACGCGGAAGATCAGCAACTGCGGCTACTGCAACCTCACTTTCGCGGTCGTGTTCACTTGGATTCGGCCACCGCTTCGGTTGTTCCAGCAGGTGCACGAACCGACGTCTGGTTTGGTTATCGCAGCGAGTCGATCTACCAACGCCTGCATCATCGGATCACTGAATTGTGGCGCAGGGCTCGGGACGACTGAACAACGGTGCTGCGTCGTATCCATCGTGACGTCTGGAGGCTAGAATCGAGAACCGCTTACGCGAACATCTAACTTAACTCGCTCCGATCCCGAGATGTACCGTGCAAAAGTCGATGAGAGTTTCCGCGATCTCGATTCTGGTTTGGTGGGGGACAGCTCCCGGTCAGGCGATCGAGTTTGACAAGCTCGTGTTGGATAAAAATATTGGCAAAGTCTGCTATGCCGTGACTGCGGCCGATGTTGACGGCGATTCCAAGCTGGATGCGGTCGCGATTAGCGAACGAGAAGCGATCTGGTATCGCAATGGCGACTGGTCGCGGCACATCATGATCAGCGACGCGGTCCCCCGCGATCACGTTTGCATTGCCGCCGCTGACATCGATCGTGATGGCGACGTCGATTTTGCATTGGGTGCCGGCTGGCCGACCCGTGGTGGTTCCATACATTGGTTGCATCGCAACGGTTCGCCCACCGAACCTTGGCAAATCCATCAAATCGGCGGCGAAAGCTGGACGCACCGAATGAGATTTGCTGACGTTTTGGGACGCGGCCAGGATCAGTTGGTCGTCACACCACTGAACCGTACGGTCGGAGACGGGATTCGTTTGCTGGCCTTTCCGATTCCCGAAGATCCGGTCAACGACGCCTGGACACCGGTAGTGATGGATGGGTCGTTGAATCGGGCACACAATCATTGGCATCTGAAATCGAAAACGGGTGCCGACCGTACGATCGTTGCCAGCCAAGAGGGATTGACGATGTTTGGTGATCCAAACGCAGCGCCAATACACTTGGTCACGGGAGCGGACGGCGACACACCGACGTTGCAAGGTTGCGGAGAAGTGAAAGTTGGTCACCTGAAAACAAGATTGATGCTGGCCACTATTGAACCGATGCATGGCAACCAAGTTGTTGTCTATCTCGGCGATCAGAAGATCGGTCCAGGATGGAAGCGAGTCGTGCTTGACGACAGTTTTTCCCAGGGACACGCGATCTGGTGTGCCGATTTGAACGGTGACGATATTGACGAAGTGATTGCCGCCCATCGGGAACCATCGCAGGATGTGCCTGCTGGAATCTATCTCTACCGTGCTCTGGATTCCGGCGGAGAAACTTGGCAGCGAGAGTTGCTAGACCGACCCATGGCCTGTGAAGATATCTGGTGCGCCGATTTCAATGGCGACGGAAAAGTTGACATTCTGGCGGGCGGTCGATCGACCCATGACGTGAACTTGTATCTGAATCGATAGCGCAACGATCCATACTTAATACGATTGGAACCGATCATGACATCTAGTCGTTTTCTGCCCGCAAAACAATCGGTTCAGATCAATGGAAAGAAAATGGCCTATGTCGATGTCGGTCAAGGCGATCCGATCTTGTTTTTGCACGGCAACCCGACGTCTTCCTTTCTGTGGCGCGATGTGATTCGCAGTGTAAGTGATCGCTATCGTTGTATTGCCCCCGATTTGATCGGCATGGGCGATTCTGACAAGCTGGAAGATTCTGGGCCAGACAGCTACACCTTCGTCGAACACCGCGAGTACCTGGACGCGTTTATCGATGCAATGGATTTGGGCGACAAGTTAACGCTGGTGATTCATGACTGGGGGTCTGCCCTCGGTTTTGATTGGGCAAATCGCCACCGAGATCGTGTCGCCGGAATTTGTTACATGGAAGGAATCGTCTGCCCGGTCCGTTGGGACGATTGGCCCGAGTCAGCGAGACCTGTTTTTCAAGGATTCCGATCACCGGACGGCGAGCAGATGTGTTTGGAAAGAAATCTGTTTATCGAACGGATTTTGAATGGTTCGATTTTGCGAGACTTAACAGCCCAAGAAATGGAAGTCTATCGAGCACCATTTGCCGAAGCGGGTGAAAGTCGTCGCCCCACTTTGACTTGGCCAAGGCAGCTACCGATTGATGGTGAGCCAGTTGACGTTGTTGAAATCGTCCAATCGTATGCCGATTGGCTCAGCCAATGCGACGTTCCCAAGCTTTTCATCAATGCCGAGCCAGGCGCGATTCTGACTGGACGGCAGCGAGAATTCTGTCGCAGTTGGCCGAGTCAAACCGAAGTGACGGTGCCGGGCATTCACTTCATTCAAGAAGACTCTGGCCAGGAAATCGGCGCAGCCTTATCGGAATGGTTGAGGCGCGATAGCCACAGGCGTCAATTGCGACGTGGAGCCTAGTTGATCACGGTATCTTCCAGGTCAATCACGCCTTGGCCCTGCTGATCCAGTTCGCGTTTCAGTTGCTCCGCAATTTTTCCGAAAGCCAATGCTGCAGCACTGGGAACCTCGGAGAGCGCACGATGGGCTTCCATGATATGGTGTCCTCGCTCGTGATCGGTGACGGTTTTCGGATCGATTGCTACAAAAGGGCTCGTCGATTTCGGAGCTTCGGGAATCAAAGTCAAATAAGAATTCAAACGCGTCGCAGCGAGCAACCTTTGCTCCGCCGCCGAATTCGCGACAACTTGGAAGCGGCTGTTCGCGTCCGCTCGTTGCAGATTCAAAAGGCAGCCCAAGAAAGTGCTGTCGAGATAGTCGCAACCCAACAGATCGATCGACACACAAGCTTGCGGCTGCTGCTGGAAACACTGTGAAACGAAGTCAGCGAGCGTCGGACTTTCGGCCGAAGTTCCATTGCCTTTCACTCGAATGACATAACCGACGTCCGTTTTTGCTACGCTTAGTGCACAATGCAATGTCATCGCTGCCATCTCCCTCTGAACGATCGAGCTGGGTTGTTCGACAAGACAACGACGTTATCAGATCCGGCCTTGACTGGCAATCAATTTCCAATGGAGTCGCCGAACAGTTGTACAAAGCGACCTTACCGAAGCGAAATTTGGAACTCGTTGCGGTAGCAGCCAATGCTCGGGGTATCGGCCTGTCGTCTGAAAGCTTGCGTGACAGTGCCTACGCGCCCTGGTGTCCGCCCCAGCGTTCTGGCCCCAATCGTGCGTCGTGGGATCCGTTGCTTCAGCGAATTGACTTCATTCTGGAGATGATCGACTCGTAGCGTCAATCGCAGGATGACAATCCGTAAATCTTCCTCGCTGATATTCAGCAAGGTTTCTCGCTCTGATAAAGTTTCGATCTCTTTTTCAGTGTCAGCGATTTGCAAACGCACTCTTTCTGATGACGGATGATTTTCTCCAAAAGATTCTTGCGCAACACGCAGATTCTTCAGCCGCTGGTCCAGTTGCGATCGGCGCTGAGAAATTAGTTGCTCCAACCGGTCGCCCATGGTTGAGTCCGAGTCGGTTTGCGCCAGGGTTAGCGATGCAACCGACAACATGATCGCGATCGGTGCCAACCAAGCCGACAATTTCGTTCTGACTGATTTCATCGCGATAGCCTCCAGAATAAAAAGTAAAGTAGCATTGTTTAGATTTTGAAAAGGGATCAGTAGGGGACGTCGATTGCATCACATAGAAATTTCATCAACGGTTTGGCCTTTTTGATCCTGTCCATCATGATCGAGATAATTTGGTCACTGGTGACTTGCCTTTGCGTTAGTGGTGCGATTGCAATGAAGTCGATTCGCCGCAAGTCGTCAATCAACGGATGGTCTTTTGGGTAGTCTCGCGGCGCAGTCTTCAAGCGATCGCCAACGAAGTCGAATTCGCTTCGGAAAGCTTTATTGTCACGTGCGCGCTTCCACGCTCTGGGGTCTTTGTCGATTGCCGCTCGGATCGCCGCCAACACGCTGCTCTCGGGGCGCCAGCAGCCTGCGCCCAAAAAACATTCTTTGGCATCCAAATGGATGTAGATTCCCGGCGCATGAACATCCTTACCAGCTTGGTGTCGAATCGAGATGCCGACGTTGGTTTTATAGGGAGTCTTGTCCTTGCCAAAGCGTGTGTCGCGATAGATGCGCATCACGCTACCGCCATGACCCTTGGCGATGGGGTTCAACATCGGTGCTGCTTTTGCCAACGGTTTTTCCAGTTGCTGCACCAATTCGACGGCCGCATCGCGGACATCCTGCTGATAGCGAGCCTTGTTTTCGGTGAACCAGTCGCGATCGTTATTGCGTCCAAGCTCCCGCAGGAACTTGAAGAGTCGGGTTGTAAGGATTGGTTCAGCCATCGGGAGCCGATTCTGGTTCGTAGAACTTCGGACGGTGCCTAGATTGGATTGCCCGTTGTTTATAATTGATCAGCACCCTGTCCACCATTGAAAGCGTTTCCCTTGCCCTATTTTCCGCATGGCATCTTTCGAATCACCGCCGCTTCGCCGGCGGTCTCGGTCGCCAATCCGATAGCCAACGCGTCAGCGTCGATTCAGCAGATCGACCGATCCGATGCAGATCTAATCTTGCTGCCAGAACTTGGGCTGACCGGCTACACGTGTGGTGATCTCTTTGGCAGCGATGCGTTGCTTGATGGGGCGAAGGACGCGCTGAAACTGATTGTCGATCACAGCGATCGACACGAATCGATTGTAGTGGTCGGAATGCCGTTGGCAGTTGAGTCGGCGTTGATGAATGTTGCCGTCGTAATCTCTGGCGGCCGGGTGGTGGGGATCGTACCGAAAACGTTCATGCCAACCTATCGCGAGTTCTACGAGCTCCGCCACTTTCAAGGCGCTCGTGACACTGACCCGGAGACCGTTGAAATCCATAGTGTCAACGTGCCTTTCGGAACGGATCTATTGTTTCGTTGGGGCGAAGCAACGATCGGCGTTGAAATCTGTGAAGACTTTTGGACACCGATTCCCCCCAGTTCGAAAGCTGCGTTGGCCGGCGCCAACGTACTGCTGAACTTGTCGGCCAGCAACGAAACGATTGGCAAGGCCGCTTGGCGTCGTGATTTGGTCCGTAGTCAATCGGGGCGTTGTATCGCCGCCTATGCGTACTCGTCCTCCGGGCCCGGCGAATCCACATCCGATTTGGTGTTCAGCGGCCAGTGCATGATTGCTGAAAACGGAGTGATTTTGAATGAATCGCGTCGCGTTGGAGATGGAGAGCAACCGATGCATTTTGAAGTGACTTCCGTGACGAGTGACGTTGACTTGGAGCGACTGGCGCATGACCGACGAGTCGTTGGTTCATTTGATGATGGGCGATCCGATTTGTCGCACGCCTACCGTTTGATCGACGCGGCACCTGTATTCGCCGATTCAAATCCTGATCGAAGCACCCTTTGTCGCTATGTCGATGCGCATCCCTTTGTTCCGGACGAATCGGCGGAACTGGCTGCACGTTGCACCGAGATCTTTGCGATCCAAACCGCTGGTTTGACAAAACGATTGTCGCGATTGCCCCAAGATATGATCTGTACGATCGGAGTTTCAGGCGGTCTGGATAGCACACTGGCGTTGTTGGTCGCCGTTCGCGCATACGAAGCTCTGGGTAGACCGCTAAAGAACATTCTGGGCATCACGATGCCCGGCTTTGGGACAACTGACCAGACCAAAACGAACGCCGACAAATTGATCAAATTGACCGGCATCGCGGGGGAATCCATCGATATTCGCCCACTTTGCTTGGAAACGTTTCGCTCGATCTCCCATCGGCCATTGGGCGTTGAAATCGACGAAGCAATGACTCCGGACCAGTTGCACGACTTACTAATCAGCGCCGCGGATGACGCGTCGGACCTGACCTTCGAAAATGTTCAGGCACGAGTTCGTACGATGTTACTGATGAGTCGCGGTTTTGTGCTGGGTACTGGCGATATGAGCGAACAGGCGTTGGGCTGGTGTACCTACAACGCCGACCATATGTCGATGTACAACGTCAACACTTCGATTCCAAAGACACTGGTTCGATTCTTGGTGAGATTCGCAGCCGACCACTACTTTACTGGCAAGGCCAGTCAATTGCTCTACGAGATCGCCGACACGACGATTTCGCCCGAGCTATTACCGCCAGCAGCAGACGGTTCGATTCGGCAGAGTACAGAGGCAGTGATCGGCAATTACGAGTTACATGATTTTTTCTTGTACCACTTCGTTCGTAATGGATTCGCCCGCGACAAGATCTTGTACTTGGCTCGGCATGCCACCTTCAGCCAGTCTTACTCGTCATCGCAGATATCCGACACCCTCGAAACATTTGTCCAACGCTTTTTCGCGAATCAATTCAAACGAAACTGTGTCCCGGACGGACCCAAAGTTGGATCGGTGAGTCTGTCGCCGCGAGGCGATTGGAGGATGCCAAGCGACGCCGACTCGGACGCGTTCTAACGCTCTGTCGAGTTGAAACTTGGACGGCTTTAGGGAAGCTGGCCAAGTCCGTTCGACCGACGGAAGAAAGTCACTTCCGTTTTCCGCAAGCGCAATCCTAATTCTGCTGTGCGGGAATCGTGAACCGTTCCAAGACCTGATTAACGATCGTCATGGTTCCGACGTCAATCGTCATCGTGCGAACTGCCAGATCGGGACCCGGTGATCCGTCGGCGCGAGTTTGGCGAACGACCGCGGGGCGGTTGGGTGCGCCATCAGCCGTGAACAATTGCTTGCTGGATGCATACGTCGCTCGGTGCGCCGTACATTCGATCAAACCCTGCTCGTTCCGAGTCCGAAAGACAACACCTCGGTTCGCAGAGACCTCCCATGGCACGGGCAATCCGTTGGTCCGATCGGCTGGAATGAATCCTGGACCGACTGCGAATCTTAGTTGGTCGCAATCAAGCGTTGATTCACCGGTCGAAATCGAATCCATGGCAACGGCATCGAACGATTCGTCCCAGTTGGATACCGGACGCACGCCGACACGAACCCCCTTCATGAAGTCCAAGGTGCGCGCGGACATGTCGCCTCGCATCGAATCGCCGAAGACCAGGTGGACTCCGTTGAGTTTCGATTCATCCGCGCTTGGAACTGCTTGTGGTTGAGTTGTTTTGCCAAGGATGCCGTTGCCCGACTGCGGCAGAAACCAGCCGCGGTACCACCCTGGTCCCTCGCCAACCATGCCACCGCCAGACAATGGCGAAAACGTCAATTTGGACGCCTGCAGCAGATGTTTTGACTGGCGCACACCATCGGCGGCGCGTTGAACGGCGTGGACAATGACGGGTCGATCGCTTGCTTGCATCAACGAAACGGCTCGAACGGTGGCGTTCCGCATCGTACTGACATCGCTGACTTCGATCCCTTCGACTAGATCAACTTGCAAACGGTCACCTTGCATTCCGATGTCCCAGGGTTCGCGATCGTTGATCAGTGAAGCGGTAATATGGACGCCACCGGTCAGCAACGCAGAACGACCATCAAACCGCATTTCGCCATTCCAACGACAATGCGGCGGCTTGGTCCATTGGAATTTCTGATCAGTTTGGCTATCCAGTCCCGCGGGAAGCGCTGCCGTCGGGATTCGAAACTCGCCCGCTGCGTTGATCCACACGATGTTGTCGCTGGGACGTATCTGAATCTGGGGGCCAATGAAGAAGCCATCACCAAAGTCGAAACGGGCCGGCGTGTTTGTGCCACCGGTGATTTGCAACACTTCATCACCGCCACCGTCAATCATGTCCAAGCGATCGCCAGTGAACTTAGCGGGTAAAGATTGTCCGCCGCTGGTCAGTGTATGCGTTGCCACCACGGATCCAACAATGCCAAGCTTTTTGACGCTCACACCAGAATCGTTACGACGAAGTTGTACGTTTACCGTATCGCCGCGAATCGTCGGACGATTGCGTGAGACGGGCGCTGTCAACGGCTGGTCGTCTGACGGTTGAGAAACCCATTGTCTTAGCGAGGAACCTTGTTCGGAATTGGTTGCGTCCAAATCTGCTTGGACCGGATTCGGCTCGGCGACAAACTGAACGTACAACTGTTCCGTTTCGGCTGATACGGCCGCAGTATCGATTCGTACATTGCCATTGGTGACCAACCGATCAGGAACAAACGTCGTCCCTTGATCATCACCCGGTACTCGTGCTGGCTTCAGCACGCCGGCGATCGAATCGGCTTGGATTTCGTCGCCACCGGCCAGCCAGGCGTGAAATTCGCCGTCAATCTGAACTTCGACTTCGCTGTCCAATTCACTCGTCGTCGTCGCGCTAACGGGAAACATCTTGAAACGGTCGCGCCACTGCATTTTTCGCAACGGCATTTTTGGATCGCGAACCTGGACAATTCCGGCGCCTTGGACGTCGATAGCGCCTAGCGATTTTGGGTTTTGCGAGTCGAATTGATAGACCAAGTTGGCCAACCTGGCTGTGATGCCACCACGCCGCACTTGGATACCGGTTTTTCCGTAGGCTTGAATGAGGCCCTTCACGGCATTGAATTCGATTTGATCAGCAAACAGTTCCGCATCGAAGCTAGGTGCTTTTAACGACGCCGGCGAACCGGAGGCAATGATCTCCACCAACCAATCCAGCGGTCCGTCGCGTTTGATTTGTGTGTTGGTGGGGTCTTTGAAACGGACCTTCAGCAGGTCGCAGCGAAATTCATCCGGGGGCATGGATGGGACTTGCCGAACAAAAGAAACCGAGTCATGCAACTCGAGTTGATCGATTGCAAAGTCGTATTCAAGTCGTCCATCACAGTTGATCGATAGAACGCCGCCAAGGGAATCCGATGGGGTGGTTGCCGTGGAAGCATTCTCGGGGAGCGGGACAGTTAGTTCGTCCAGATAGATCAGCTCGATTCGGTCTAGCAACGCGTCGCCACGAGCGCCAGTGGAAGTCGCGGGTCCGGATAGATGAATCGTCAAGTCACTGCCCAGACAATGCGCGCCTGCCGACCCTCATGTCGATTGATTCGGTCGTCCATACCTTGCGATTCCGAATCCCGACGTTGGATGTGCGGATTTCAAACGGCTGTTCGGTCTCACTTGCCCGGCGATGAATGTGTACGTCACCTTTGATGCGTCCCCGTTCAATGGGTGGTGCACCGCTACTGCTACTCAACAGGTTCAACGCTCGTGAAAAGGTGATCTCGGCTCCCTCAGCAGCTTCGATGATCACCGGATTTCCGTCTTTGGAGCCCGACATTCCATGCCCAACGATGACTGTTATCGGCGATAGGCGTATGCGATCCTCTGATTCCTGTTCCAAATTCTGAAACAGCAACGTCATTTCGGAAGTTTGCAGCTGTCGGCACTCGCCACGTTGCCAGGACCCACGCGGGAACAGCGCGTGCAGCGAGGGATCCGTGCGAACGGTCTCGCGCGGCGCCAGCGCGATTTGCTCGACCTGGGGTGGTTCCATCCAAGGAGTCACCAGATTCTGGTAGACAATCGACGTTGCTGACAACGCTACCAAAGCAGTCAGATAATGAATCATACGGATCAACATGATGGGCTGCACGGCTCACTTACATTGGCAAGTGACTAACCAGGCAATAGATCCTCCCACCGTTGGTTTGATCGCAGCAATCGCTCGATCAACTCGCGTAAGACGCCTTGTCCGCCGCCCTGGCCAAGGACCCAGTCAGCGGCATCCTTGACATCGCTTGCCGCGTCCGCAGGGGCGACTGCTAATCCAACACTCGCCATGACAGGCATGTCAGGAAGATCATCGCCGACGTAACAGACGGAATCGGGATCGCATCCCATGTCTGTGAACATCTGCTGGGCGATCGGCAGCTTAGTAGTCGCACCCTGTCTGACATGATCGACCCCCAATTCCGCCGCTCGATTCTGAACGATTCGACTGGTACGAGACGTCAAAATGCCAAACTGAAAGCCAGCTTTCATCCATAGTTTGATACCCAAACCATCACGGACATGAAAGTGTTTTGTTTCTCGGCCCCTGTCGTCGTAGATGATTCGTCCGTCAGTCATCACACCATCAACATCCGAAATGATGCAGGTGATTCTTTGGGCGGTAATACGGTCGTCTGCTGAAGTGGCTGTCATGAAGTGCTGGTTTGGAATTCAGTTGAAACTATTTCATTGGAACGATTGACGGACCGTCGGTTGTATCGGTTTGCGCGACCAAGTCGGTGATGTCAACAAGACCAATTGGCCGGCCGTCCGAATCGACAATCGGCAGTTCACTGATCCGCCGGTGTGACATGATCGCAATCGCGTCTTGTAGCAATGTTTCCGAAGTCGCCGTCGTCGGTCGCACTGACATTCGATCACGGATCGGTTGATCCAGTGCACTGTCATCGCGCTGTTCCAACAGTCGGGCTAGATCGCTGTCGGTAAAGACACCCGCTAGGATCCCATCGTCGTCAACCAACATCACGGCACCCGTTCGACGACCTGACTTCGATGGGGTCACCATGGCACTGCGGACTGAATCGTTGGTGGGTGCGACACGACAGACATCAATCGTTCGCATGATTTGGTTGACGGTGGCTAGTTTGCGGCCAAGCGACCCACCTGGATGGAATCTGGCAAAATCTTGCGGTGTGAATGATCGCATCCCACTGGCCAGCATCGCGATCGCATCTCCTACCGCCATCATCACTGCGGTGCTGCTGGTCGGTGCTAGACCGTTTGGACAGGCCTCGGCATGTTTTCCGATCGCGACGACGCAGTCGGACGATGCAGCCAATGGATTATCATCGGTCGCCGTGATCGAAATCAGGCCCGAACTGTTCTGCCGCAGGTGCGGGGCAATCCTGACAACTTCTTCGCTGCGCCCAGAGTTGCTGATCGCCCAAACCAAATCGCACTCACGAACCCGGCCCAGATCACCATGAACTGCTTCGGACGGATGGAGAAAGTGTGCGGGCGATCCTGTGCTGGCCAACGTGGCGACCAGTTTCTGACCCACCAATCCCGCCTTACCGACGCCGGTGACGACAACACATCCATCGCATTCGGCTGTCATCTCGGCGGCCCGCACTGCGGCGGGTGAAAGCGATGACGCGGCGGACAGGATCGCGGTGCCTTCCGCCGCAACCATCTCGCGCAAGGCGCGCAATCGTTCAATTGGTGTCGCAGGAAGTGGATGTGCGACCAAGCTTTGATGGTCGTGTTTTTGTGGCTGTGCGGACACGGCGATACCTTCCTTGGTAAAGCGCTGCAAAAGGGTCGGCTATTTTCAGCGATCCTACCTAGAATTTCACGGCCACCACAACGCGAGTCCCGCGCAAAATAGGGGCATTGGGCGACTTGGTGTGGCGATACGCATCAGGACCCTTGACGATCTATGTGGCTGGATGGCGGTTTTGCCCTTTTCGCTAGCACAAAGTTGACGGCCGAGAATGTTTCAAAGAAGCGACACTAGCAAATTGCTATCGGAAATCGACGATGTTTCTCTCCAGTTGCTGTGCCAAATCTTTCACCGTTGCTTCAATATTCGTCGCGATGGGCGGCACGGAAAGCTTGGCGAATTCCGGACGTACAGATCAGTTGATCCATTTCGGACAGATCACCTGTTCCGCTTTGGATCGAAGCATCGTGAATTCCTTGGTGACGTTCTCCTTGTCGAAATCGCCAGCGCTCGGTGGCAAGATACTTTGCGTCACGCGGATCACCAGAATTGCTGCTGATTCGACTGTTACCAGCATCCGTACGGACCTACACTCATTTGCGATATGCGCATTCTCACGTTCTGCTTGACCGCCGTTGGAACCTGTCTGGCGGCGTTTTGGTCCCCTGCCCTGTATGCGGCGGGCGGCATGTTGACGCTGTCTGTCCATGAGGAGTCGACCGACGAACCAACGATCTCGCGCGTTGAAATTTGTCGGGCCGATTCGCCAAGCAAACGGATCCCCATTCGACTGACAGTTCCGGCGGGAATCGGAGTCGTGCTCGATCGAACGTTGGAACTGTCACTTCCCGATTCGGTCTACCACTTTCGTGTCGTGCGAGGACCCGAGTATCGAATTGTTAGCGGTAACTTTACCCTCGAACAAACCAGCCTCGATGCAAAGACCATTCAATTACCGCGCATGACCGATATGTTGGCGGCCGGTTGGACCAGTGGTGATTGTTGTCTGCCGGCCTCACCCCACAGTTTGCCGATCCGCATGGCGTCCGAGGATTTGCATGTCGCGGGAGTACTTGGACATACCGACCCAAAGCCAATTCCGCGCCGCGATGCCGACGACCCGATCGCGAATGCTCCGTCGTGGATTCGCGAAGATCTGATTCATCACGATGGAATCGTTGTCTACGGATCCTCATCATCACTCGACGCTTCGCGATTGCCGGTTGAGTGGATGTTGAACTTAAAGGACAGCGAAGGCACGAAGTTCGCGATTGAGAATCCATTCGCCTGGCCACTGCCTGTTTGGTTGGCCAGTGGCCAGGTCGACGGTTTCTTTTTGCTTGGTGACTGGTTGCGACTCGACCGCAAAGTGAATCGACCAGCTCAGGGCCGCGGTCCGCTTGGTCCCAGTGTCGGCAACGGTATCGAACTCGGTCGGTGGGTGGAACGCATTTACTGGAACTTGTTGGAATCAGGACTGCGGATTCCTCCGCTGGCGGGCAGCGGTGACACTGCTGGATTGACTCCAGTTGGATACAACCGCCTGTACGTCACGGCACCGTCGGGAGACAGTTCGCAGCCGGGAGCGAAAGTCTTGGACTCCGATCAATGGTGGCTGGCGGCGTGGAGCGGCCAGAGTGTGGCAACCAACGGGCCAATGTTGCGACCAACCCTGGCCGGCGAGATTCCGGGCCACATATTTCAAGCGAGATCGGGTGACGTATTGGAATTGGAACCGGAGCTGACTTTATCGGTCCGCGACCAAGTGGATTACTTGGAAGTCATCCACAACGGCCGCGTTCACTACAGCGCGCGTCTGGACGAATTTGCTAAGGCGGGCGGCAGGATTCCGCCCCTGAACGTGAAAGAGAGCGGCTGGGTGACGATTCGCGTGATGACAATGTACGAGGATCATTTTCGCGCCGCGATCAGCGCCCCCTGGTACATCGACTTCGACAACCGCCGCCGCGTGACCGAGGAAGGAGTCAAGTTTTTTCAGCAATGGCTAAGCGAGTACGAAAATCGTTTAAAGCAATTGCCAGAATCGGAACTCAAGCGGCACGCCCCATTCATTCGCCACGCTAGGTCCTTCTGGAAAGAGCGGGCGAAGGTTGCTGAAAAGTCGTCATCTCGCGCCGCGAGATAAATCCGCAACGAGCGTGCGGTCGGCTGTTCGAACGCCGGCGAGCCTCCAGCGATTGCCGACCATGCTGCTGCGGTCGCGAAGTTCTTTGGACTCACGTCGCGACCCCAGACACTGGCTGGTCCAAGTGGTTATCGACGATTCCAGACTGCTTGTCCGTGCTGTCGCGAATTTCTGACAGCGGTTGGATGAGCCCAAAAACGCAGATCATCCGAGACATCAAAGAAACTCTCCTAGGTTGCTGCATCGGGCCAGCGATTTACAGGGCCGACTTGTTCGGATTGAGTATGCTTGGAGCATTAGCGCGAGGCCAATCTTAGGTCGGATCGATCAACGACTTTTTTCTAGTGGCAGACAAAGGTTGCATGAATTTTCAGTTTCAAACCGAACTGGCTCGGTATCCGTGTGTCCGACACTTTTACCTCGCACTCGCACTCGCGTTCGTCGCTGCCCTGAACACCTCGCCAGCAACCGGCGATACGGTCGACAACTTTGCGCAGATGCATGTCGGTGATGCGGCCGATGCTGACGCTCAGACGGCGATGTTGCGGAAGGCATTCGAGTTCTTTCAGCAACAGGAGTTTGACGAATGTCTCAGCCAGCTGGATCTGGCACACGAGTATCACCCGACTCTGCCACCGGCTCGAGTCAGTTTGGCACTCTTCTTCATGGACGTTGGACAGGCCAACCAAGCACGTCAGCAACTAGAAATCTCCGCCGTGCGGCATGCTGATTCTCCAATCACCTTTGACGCGTTTGGGCCAGGCATTATTCCAGATGAACCAACCAGATTTGGCTTATCAGGAACTTTTGAAAGCTAGCGATACGGATCCAGCGATTGAACCGGCCGAAATCACGATGGCTCGTTTGTATTCCGCAAAGCAAGATCAAAAACAGGCCGAGTCTTGGATCAAGCAGGCACAAGAGAAGCATTCAGCAAACGATCTGGTAGCAGTCACATACGGTCTATGGTTATTGGACCGCGGCCGCAATAACGAAGCCGCTGCGCAGGCGAAACGAGCTTCGGAAATCGCCCCCGACCAACCGAGAGTAAAAGCGTTGTTCGGCCTGTTGGCCAGAACCATCGGAAAGCACGATCGGGCTGAACAGTACTTCCAGGAATTGAGTATCAACGTACCGGGCAACTTTGATTTCAGCAATCAGTTGATCCTGTCAATGATCGAACAAGATGACGAACAGAAGCAGCAACGAGCATTGCAGCTGGCAGAGGTGAATGCGCGGCAGTATCCGCGCAGCGAGCAGGCGCTCGCCACACTCGGCTGGGTGTTTCATCGACTAGGCCGCGCCGATGAAGCTCAACAGCTGCTCAAAAAGGCCGTCTCGGCCGGCAGAGCTTCGGCGGACACCGTTGATTACTTCGCGCGTGCTGCCGTTCCGCAGGACCAAACCAAAGAGGTCCGGGAGCTGCTTGAAAAAGCGCTGCAAAGCGACGGACGGTTTGTAAATCGCCGCCACGCACAGCAGTGGCTCGAGGAGATTCCGGCCGAAGTTCCGTCACCGTAGTCGATGCTGGTCAGCCCTCCACGCCTTGTCTGCTGCCGACATCGGCCGAAATTTCGGATGCAAATCCCATCGGGGCAACTGCGGACCTTCCCGAGTTAATACGCAGACTATCTAGAGGCATCGCGATCGGCCGAGATTCTGTTTTCTCCCCCCTAGGAGTAGGTATAATGGAACGCTCGGGGTGAGTTTGACGTCTCATTGAGGGTTCCCTCCCGTCGCCGCCGCACTATTCCGCTCGCTCCCTGGTAAACCCTAGGGGTCGTGCTGGATTTATTCGTCCTGACGCTTATCGGGTGCCGACCTACTTCCGAGTAACGGGTCGATATTCCGCTATCGTCTGTTTTTGAGCCGATTTTCCTGTTTTTTGCCCTGATTCGCTGACCCCAGATTCACCGAACCATGAAGCGTTCCGCCTCAACTTTGTCCCGCCAACCATCCGCTCCACGACGCTCGCTTCGCAGGCTACTGGACCGGCTAATCCGCGGCTCCGCTGATCCAGCCATTGCTCGCCGTGGCCAATTGCTGTTGGAGTCTCTCGAGATGCGGCAGATGCTGGCCGGCGATACTGACCTTTTGTTCACAGACGGGGTCGCTGCAGTCGCCACAAGTGTCCCTTCCGCTGAGACATCGACGTCCCTGGCGGTCGAAGGCCAAGCCGAGGGGGAACCGGCACCCGATCTGGTCCAGTTCGCCAAGGATCTAACGGCCGCTGGAGTCGAGTTTTTTGGTGCCGGTTGGTGCCCCGCTTGTACCGCACAAAAAGAGTTGTTCGAGGACGGCGGCAACGAGCTTCCCTTCATTGAAGTGACCAATCCAGACCGCACGTTCAATCAACGGGGCATTGCCGAAGGCATCTCGGTGATTCCGACCTGGAAATTTGGCGGTACAGTTGTCACTGGGGTCCAATCGCTCGATGACTTGGCTGCTTTGATAGGCAATGGATATACGATCCCGCAAAGTGAGCAGCCCACATTCGAGGCGATCGGAAACCAGACGGTTGGCATCGGATCACCTTTGCACATTCCGATTGACGCCTACGATCCAGATGGTGGGCCGCTTACTGTCACGGTATCGGTCGGTGACCCATCGTTGCTCGAAGCGACGGTTTTGTCGGGTAACCGGTCGATTCGCGTTGATGTGAATGGCTGGGGCGACATGGTGTTCGAGTTGTTTGAACAACGCGCGCCTGAACCGGCTGGTCGTGTTGCCGATTTAGCCAACGCTGGATTCTACGACGGGATCAAGTTCCATCGCATCATCAATGGCTTCGTGCTGCAAGCCGGCGACCCAACGGCGACTGGAAGTGGTGGTTCGACACTCGGCGACTTTGACGATCAATTCCATCCTGATCTGCAGCACAATCGGTCTGGCATTCTGTCCTACGCTAAAACCACTGACGACACGAACGACTCGCAGTTCTTCATCACCGAATCAGCGACGCGACATTTAGATTTCAACCATAGTATTTTCGGGCAACTGGTCGAGGGCGAAAGCAATCGCGAGGCAATCAGTGAGACGGAGGTCGCCGGCAGCGTGCCAACCACGGACGTTGTCATCAACACGGTCAACGTGTTTACTGATACCGAGAACTCGGTGGTGATGCTGAAGGCGTTGGGGAACGCGACCGGCAGCACGAATGTTACCTTTACGGTTACGGACCAAGACGGCAACTCACATTCGGAAACCATCACCGTTACGGTTGCCAATGATACGGACAACGGTCAACCGTTTCTGAATCCAATCACAACACCCAGTACGACGTCGAATACTGCGACGGCCCAGCTCCAGCTTTCCAGCGTTGACGTCGAAGCCGATGCTGTGACCTATTTTACGAACGGGATTTCCAGTTCCACTGGTGGTACGGTATCGATAACTTTGGTGCCTGGTCAGCCAATTGTGCCAAACGATCTGGACCAGCGTGTGGTGACAGTAACGCCGGCAAGCGGTTCGACGGAGCCAATTCAGATTCAACTTGCCACGGTCGCCCCACCCAGCGAATCAGTGACTTACTTTGCGAGTTCGATCACGGGCACAGCCAATGGGACGGTTTCGATCGATGCGTCCACTGGCCTGGTAACGGTCACACCAAATGCGGGCGCCACAGGATCGATCCAGTTTCGAGTTGACAGCCGCAACGCCGCGCAGACTTTCTTCAGCGTCAGAGCTGAGTCGATTAGCAGTCCGGCTGGAACCGTGTCGGTTGACGCAACCACTGGGTTGTCAACTGTCACGCCGCCATCCGGTTTTGAGGGCACAATCGATGCTCGACTTGCCGTCCGTCCGGCCAACACAGTTGTCGGCAACGCCGTCACTGACTTCGATGAACAGTTGGTCGCTTTTGCCTTTGAAGGCGAGCAAACGATCGCTACGCCTACCTCCGTCGATTTGCAAACCGCTAGCGACTCAGGTGTCAGCAATATCGACAATATTACCAATTTTGGTTCGCTAACGTTCACCGTCAACGGTGTTACCAGTGGCGCGACGGTCGAATTGGTAAACGTCGCTAGCGGTTCGGTCGTCGGGACCGGGGTCGCGACCGGAACCAGCGTTGTGATCACGACCAACAACATTGCCGGATTGGGCGACGGCACTTATCCGATTGCTGCTCGCCAGCGTGTTGGGGCCGACGTAAGCGACGTGTCGCCTGCACTCACGGTGGTGTTTGACACCACTGCGCCTGATTCCGTCGTCGCCAGCGCACAGACCAATGCAAACCTGTTCCGACTGTATCAAACCGACTTGATCAGTACGGAAGAGGGGGCTGGATTGATTTACGAATTGGCGGCGGCGCCGTCCGGGGCAACGATCAATGCGACCTCAGGTCAGATCGAGTGGACTCCGGTGGAAGATCAACTAGGCGACAACACCTTTACGATTGAGTTGACCGACGCAGCCGGAAACACACGAACTGAATCGTTCACCGTTACAGTCGCCGGCGAGCCGCTGGCCGAAATCCGTATTGATCTGACCGATTTGCAAGGAAATCCGATTTCGTCGGTATCGATTGGTGATGAATTCTTGTTGACGATGGTCGCGGTTGATGCGCGACCGTTTGACAAACCAGGGATCTTTGCGGCCTACGCTGACATCTTGTTTAACAGTTCGATCATTCGCCCCGTTTCTGGCAACGCGATTGATTTTTCCGATGATTTTACTGTTGTGCGAAAAGGAACATTGGGAACCGGTTTAATCGACGAGTTGGGTGCTGTTAACAACGTAACGAGTGCGACCAATGATCCCGAGAATGTCATTGCGACGGTGCGAATGCAGGCACTGTCGTCGGGGACCGTGAACATTCGCAGTGAACCGGCCGACGATTTAGACAGTGATGTCTTGTTGTTTTTTGAAGATGCACGGATCCCTGCCGACGCAGTTTTGTATGGCAATACCGTCCTCGCGGTGGGGCAAAACTTTACCGTCGGTGCCGACACCTTTACGGTCGCAGAGGATTCTGGGCCGATGACCTTGGACGTGCTGGCCAACGACGAAGTCATTTCGGGTTCTCGTTCGCTTTCGATTGTCTCTGTCACGCAGCCCGCGACCGGCGGTTCCGTTTCACATGATGGTCAAGTCGTCACGTTCACGCCGAATGCCGACTTCAACGGCACATCGGTGTTTACCTATCGCGTCGGTGACTCGAGTGGTGTTCAGTCCGACGGCACCGTCACCGTCACGGTCTCTCCGGTCAACGACGCGCCGACTGCCGTCAACGACGCTTTTGACATCGACCAAAGTTCCAGCGACAACACGCTTGATTTGCTGGGTAACGATTTGATCACACCCGATTCCGGCGAGTCATTGACGATTACCAATATTGGTTCACCTTCCGCGGGAGGAACGGTGACGATCGCCGCAGATGGACAGTCGGTTCTATACACGCCCGTTCCGGGCTTCACCGGCACGGAAACGTTTAGCTACACGATGAGCGATGGTGGGTTAACCGACAGCGGAGAGGTCACGATTACCGTTGCACCGACCGACAACCCGCCAACGGCTGTCGCCGACACGTTTGATGTTGACGAAGATTCTGCTCAAGACTCGTTTGACGTTACGTCGAACGATTCCAGGGATGTCGATAATCAGCCGTTTACGATCTCGTCTGTCGGTACGCCCAGTCAGGGCGGGACCGCGTCCATCAGCGGTGACGGTCTGCAGATTCTGTATCAGCCGGCCGCAGATTTCGCCGGCATCGAAACGGTCACCTACACGATCCGCGATACCGGGGGCGGACTGGCTGTCGGCACCGCCATCTTCACCGTCGACAACATTCCCGACCCGCCGCCGATTGATAATCCTACGGTAACGCTAACCCGTGGATCGGCCGAGACGTCGATCTATCAGATCAGTGACCTTCCGGATAACCCGGATGCGGGCGAGACCTTGACGTTCGATCCGGTCACCAACCCGACGACCGCTGGCGGTACGGTCCGTGTTGATGCTGCGTCGCAAACCATCTTTTACACACCGCCATCCTCGGAGTTTACGGGCACCGACACGTTTAGCTACACGGTCGCCGATGGAACCGGGTTGACCAGTACCGGCACCATCACGGTCAACGTCCTTGAATTTACGGAACGAGATATCATTTTAGACCTGTCGACTCCAGGATCGAACAGCCGAATCAACGGCATCAAGCTAACGGGCACGAATCTGCTGGGTGAAACGATCGACGAGCCGCTAACACAAGGCGCCGATACGTCGTTATTTGATAACGTGCTACCCGGTGACTACATGGTCGAAATCCCAGCGATTCCATTTTTGCAGCATAGCGGGGAACCAACACGAATTCCCGTATCAAGTGCAGCAGCCGATGGCGACGCAACCATCAACGCTGATGTAGGACCAATTCGGCCTGAGTACCTGTCGATCCGAGATTGGCTTGGATCGGCCTCTCCGCAGAATCTGTTGGTTGCCGTTTCGCCAGGTGAATCAAGCACGCTGATCATTGTTTCGCCATCAACAACGACCATCACGGATCCAGATGTTGACTTGAATGCCAGCGGAGACAGTTTGACGGTCCGCGGGATGCAAAGGAATTCGGATACTGCAGCCGAATTCCTAGCCGAAGCGACGTTGCCTTCTGACGGCGGACCGAATGTTCAATTACGTGGTGAAGTCGATGGGATGCGACTGTACAAGATCAATGTGAATGAAAGCGTAACCTTTGTCGCGTCCGCCAATGTTGGTGAAGGCGAAGCGATCAATTCATTCGTGCTAGGTGACATTCAAGCCGAAGGCCAATCGCCGGTTGCCTCCGCAGTCACTCAAGCTGACTTGTTTGTGCCCGTTTCCGACAACTCCATCGTAAATCAAGCTGCGGTGCTTGCCTTGGATGAGGGTGACGTTTGGGTTGCTGGTGAAGCGCAAAACAACGACCAAGAATCAAACGCGTTTGCGCAATCATCAATCGACAGCGCATTGCAAACGGTTACTGATTTGTCGATCGATACGCCAGTTTCGGACATGATTGCAAACGTTTCTCAGCTGGATCAAGAGTTGGTCGATGAAGCGCTGAGTGACGCGCTTGATGGAGGTCTGTAGCAAGCCCAATTGGTCGGGAACCGTATTTGACGGCCCGTCAACCCCTTGGTGAGGACCATGGTGAATTAAAAAAACCCGGGAAAACGTGGGTTTTTTTGGCCAAAGCCGGGTTGCAACGATGGGCAATGCCGCATAACACTTTGCCGATAGAAATAGACGGTTTGACGTAAACACCGTCAAACCGAAGTGTAAACATCTCACATTGAAGGTTCTCCCCATGGCAAAAGCCCAGCAGAAGGCGCCGACCAAAACGCAAATCCTTGCCAACATCGCAGAAACAACTGAGCTGTCGAAAAAGGACGTAGCTGCCGTATTTGACGCTCTGACCGGTGAAATCGAGAAAGCGATTTCCAGGAATGGACCAGGGCAATTTTCCATTCCAGGTCTGTGCAAAATCGTCCGGAAGGACGTCCCAGCCAAGCCGAAACGGAAGGGTCGTAACCCAGCCGACGGCACCGAGATCTGGCTCAAACCCAAGCCAGCTTCCAAAAAGGTCGTCATTCGCCCGCTCAAGGGCCTGAAGGAAATGATCTGAGAGGATTCCATCCTCTGGTTAGAATAGTCTCACACCCAGATGCCTCCCGGCGTCAGGTGCTACCACGATTCGTCGCCTCTCCCGCAACGCGGGAGTAGGCCGAAACGTAGAAGAGGTGAGCCGGGATCATCACCGCAACGGTCGCGAGCAGGTGGCGGCCCGCAATGATCGATGTTCTTGGCTGGTGACTTCGATGGTTCGAGTCGGGTTTGGAGAACGATCCGACCGCTGTTAGATCAGGTGGTCTTGTCGCTAGCTCGTTCGATCACCGATTCGATCTGGACTGCCTTCTTGCCTTTAAAGGCCCCTGCCCTGGTTCGGAACTTAGGGACGCTTTGAATCGATAGTTCCAAAGGCTGTTGAACTTCCTTCTCTGTTGTGATCACGTCGCCAACTGACAGATCCAACAAGTCGCGGGTACGAATTTTAGACGTCGCTAGCGTAACGACGACGTTGACAGGAGCTGCATCGACACTGCTTGTAATTTTGCTGCGGGTCTGTTGCGTTGGCTTGCCCTTGCCATAACCGACCCACCCATTGCGTGACAGTTTCGCGTTGTAGTTTTCGACAGTGTTGAATGGAATACACAAATTCAGCATCCCACGGTTCTTGCCCAACAACACTTCAAAACCAATCAAGATGACCACCTCGTTGGGTGGCACGATCTGAACTAGCTGTGGATTGCTTTCGACGCTGTCGACCGACAGTGTCAGATCGACAATGTTTTCCCAAGCCGTTTTCAGTTGAGTTAAAAACTGATCGACAACGCGGCCAATCAGTCGATTTTCGATTTCTGTTAGAGGTCGCCGAATCGCATCGTTCGGATTCGGTTCACCGCCCAGCATGCGGTCGATGATCGCGTAAGACAGGGATGGCGCGATATCAAGAATCCAGTTCCCATCCAGTGGATCGGGCTTCAACACGTTGAAGCAACTGGGGTTGTCTAGACTGAAGATGAATTCGCTGTAGGTAAGCTGATCGACGCTTAGCAATTTGACTTCGATCATCGTCCGCAGCATTCCGGAAATCGATGCGCCAAAATTTCGGGCCAATCCTTCATGTAGCGATTGCATCGCCCGCATCTGGTCTTTGCCAACTCGCTCCGGTCGTTTGAAGTCATAGGCGGTGACTCGCGACGATTGGATGCTGCTTGGTCCAGATCCGCGTTTTTGATCAGGGCTTTCTTCATCCGAAAACTTCGGTGCCGCCGGCGTGCCGGGTCCACCCTCGACGTTTTCCATCGCCTTCAGAAGGTTTTCAACCTGATTTTGGCTCAGTGATTCATCGGACATATCCGTTGTCGCTCCATGATTCCGTTCGGTTCTGCTGCTGTTGGTGCGGCATTCTGTAGGCTGCCCGCTCCAAGCGTCTTACTCTCGGGTTTGTCCGTTCCCACGAACAATGTACTTGTAGGTTGTCAATTCCCGCAGCCCGCAGGGCCCTCGTGCATGGAATTTGTCGGTCGAAATTCCGATTTCTGCTCCCAACCCAAACACGCCGCCATCGTTGAATCGAGTACTCGCGTTGACCATCACAGCAGCGCTGTCAACTCGCGCCGTAAAGCGATCGGCTGCAGCCAGATTGCTGGTGATGATCGCGTCGGTGTGTTGCGATCCATAGCGATTGATATGTTCGATCGCCTGATCCAGTGAATCAACCACGGCGATACTGATGATCGGTCCCAGATACTCTGTTCCCCAATCGTCATCACTGGCTGGGACAGCGTCATCGATCCAAGCAGCGGCACGCTGGTCCGCTCGCATTTCAATCCCGTTTGAATTCAGTCGCGCTGCAATCGCCGGTAGCGCTCGCTCGGCGATCGATCGGTGAATCAGTAAGGATTCGCAAGCATTGCACACGCCCATCCGCTGGCACTTGGCATTTTCGACAATCGCAACTGCCATTTCGATGTCAGCCGATTCGTTGACGTAGACATGACAGTTACCGTCATAATGTTTGATGACCGGCATCGTCGCTTCACTGGCAACTCGCCGAATGAGTCCTTCACCACCTCGCGGAATGGCGACATCGATCAGGTCACCCATCGATAGGAAATGACCAACCGCTTCACGATCAGTCGTCGCAACCAACTGAACCGCATCTTCCGGAACACCACATTGTTTTGCCGTGGAAGACAACACGTTGACGATCGCACGGCTGCTGTGGATTGCTTCCTTGCCACCTCGCAAGATCACCGCGTTTCCACTCTTGACGCAGATCCCAGCTGCGTCGGCAGTGACATTGGGACGACTTTCGTAGATAAAGAAGACGACACCCAACGGCACCCGCTTCTTTTCAATCTGCAACCCGCCGGGTCGCGTGAATCCATCGATCACCTCGCCGATTGGATCGGGCAACATCGCGATCTCGCGCAGCCCGGTTGCAATCGCACCAATTCGATCGGCATCCAGTTTCAAACGGTCGACTGCGGCAGCGGTCAGCCCATACCCTGGTGCCGCGGCGATGTCTTCCGCATTGGCCGCCATGATCGAGTCTTGCGCCGCGATCAATGCGTCGGCCGATTCGTTCAGCCAGCGGTTCTTGACCAGCGCATCCAACAACCCCAGCTCGACCGCCGCCGCTTTGGAGCGTTGTGCCGTACTGCGACAGTACTCCGCCAAATCGGCTTGGTTCTCAGTACGTGGTAAAGTGGTGGACATAGGGACCGGGGCGAGGCTAATTCAAGGAATCAAAACAGGTTGAGTCGATTCTCGGTAAAGCCAGGGCCAAGGTCAACGTCGAATAGCAACCCAGATGCAGATTACCTGACCTGCGCAGGCCCCCAGTTAGCAGGGGCCGGCTCGATTTACGGAACCGCGACGATCAACCCCAGATGCCGAGCCTAAACGGCTCTATGTAAGATTCAGAGCGAAAGTCTGCAAATGCCTGGTCGGCGTCGATATCGATCGTTCCAGGGGATGCCGATGGTGCCGACCTGACGATATTTGGCGAATCCGTCCGGCGCCTGATTGATTCGCTTGGTCTGGCCCGCCAATGGCTTGGGTGCAATGGACTTGTCATAGATCTCCCATCTGAAGGCACCGTCGAAGATTGTCGGACCGATATCGGCGCCGACGAAATCTGTGGTGTCAATCGAGTTGCGGCTCGGCCAGTCGCGATCGAGGTTTGGAAAGATCAGCTAGCTGTGCGGGTCCTCATCCCGATCCTCAGCCGCACCATCAACGTCTGATTCTCGTGGGGCGTTGACGAGTGCTGCTGATTTGCGACACTTGCGCCGATCTGCAGCGCATGCGAACACGAACAAGCGGCCGTGGCGGAACTGGCAGACGCGCTAGGTTGAGGGCCTAGTGGGAGTTAATCCCGTGGAGGTTCGAGTCCTCTCGGCCGCATTGTACAACACTTTAAAGCGTGCCCTTTCAAAGGTCTCACCGTAACATTCGGTGAGCTCTTTTTTTTGGTTTCCTGAAAACGCGACCAGCGTTTCACTTGCACGGCAGAAACGGGTAGCAATCATGGCAGATCAACGGGGCGAAATCATGTCGTCACGGTAGTGACCGCATTCTTTGGCTGGATACCGGTCGCGCGCAATTTACAAACACAACTGGCCAACCGATCAGCTTCACAACCAAGCGAGTTACCTATCGGCGATCCATCACTGGCTCGGCTGGATGACCAACGGGGTTGGATCAAGGACAACCCAGCGGCACACGTTGAGCTACCAAAAGAAGAGCAGCGGTTTCCCGCGTCCTACCCAACGCTCAGCGAATTGGAAACACTCTTGAACGTCGTTGATCCTTTGACACCATCAGGATTCCGTGACCTCGCCATCATGGAAACCATTTTCTCCACCGGCATGTGCCGCGTTGAGTTGATCAAAAAACACTTGACTACCTCAACCGCGAGCGTCACGAACGATCACGATTCGTCAGGGCAAAGGCCGCAAGGATCGGGTCGTCCCGATCGGGGAGCGGGCGGTGGAGTGGATCGACAAGTATCCGCACGATAGTCAGCCGGAGCTGATCGACGAATCTATCTTTTGACCCCTCGGCATTGTCTTGGTAAACTGTTGGAATGATTACGAGCGAACTAATTGACGATTTCTCGATCTTCGCGAAGGCTCGCCTCGGAGTTGATGCGTGTGCGAGTATCGACGAACTCTACGACGAATGGCGTCAGAAGGCTTTTAGGGATCTCGATGCGGCAGCGATTGCTGCATCGCTTCGCGATGTTGAGCGAGGTGAGCGTGGCGAGCCCGTCGAAACGTTTCTTGCTGACTTTGAAGAGCGGCAGAAAGAAGAGAAGTGAGCAGTCCTGTTCGTATTCTTCCTCGCGCTCAGCACGATTTCACTTGCATCTTCGCCTACATCGAGGCGCGTTCTCCGCAAGGTGCTGAGCATTGGAAGCAAGCCTTCAAGGATGGCATTTCCCGCGTTCAAGACAACCCCGGCCAGTTCGGAGTGGCGCCGGAGAATGAATCGACAGAATTTGAACTTCGTCAACTGCCGTTCAGGACGGCAAAGGGTCACCGATACCGAGCCGTCTTCACTGTCTTGGATGGCGACGTGTTGATTCTTCGAATCCGCGGTCCCGGCCAACCATCGCTTCGACCAGACGAGATGCCGCTTGACTAGCGTCTGATCATGTACGCTCATTCGTCTACAAAGGCGGGATGCTGAAAAGTTCACCATCCCGCCGTCGTTCTTCCAAACCGATTCCCGCGGATCGGCACGTAAATCTGAAAACGGCTCACGCTGTTTCAAAATCAAATCGTAGTTTCAGATCGGCCCCTGCCGGCGACTGTTCACCCGGCGAAACCCGGCACCAAAACGCTTTTGCAACTACAAAATTCGCGGTTCGTTATCAAAGCGGCCAACAATACTCCATCATCGCCATGGGCGCGCACAGTGGTTTTGCCTTGGTTCACACCGTCAGGTTAACAGCCACTTTGTACCTAGGAACGAATCGAAAATGATGTCGGTTCAGAAAGCGTTTGCCGGCACTCTCACGACGTCTTTCGACACAACGGCAAATGCGGCTTCGAACTAAACCTGGACGTTCAAGAGTGAACGACTCTGTGCAAACAGATTCGCAGGTCCACACCGATGACTGTTAGAGCAACAGTGACAAAACCATTGGCGAAGTTGCGAATAGGTAGGTACCGTTGCTACAATTCGGGCACAACTTCGGCTGACCAGTAATAATCGCTTTGTAACGTTCGTCTTTGCGACGCAAATTCAATTTGCGTAAGGGCAGCGGTCTGTTGGAGCACGACCCCACGCACCTTTAAAATCATTCGGATAAATTTCTTGTGGTAAGGTGCCTATCAAGTCGCGTCGTGCTCTCTGTGAACTGCCGGTTTTTCGTTCTGGTCGCCGACCGGTCGAAGTCATTGTTGGGTCCTTCAGTGCCCCATGGAAACGCCAAACCAGTGCTACTCGTTTTGGGAAACGACGCGTTACCAAAAGACGCCGGAATATGCGATCGATACGTTCATACGAATAGGCTGGTTTAGGGATGGCAGAGTTTGTTTGGTATCTGATTCTGATCGTTGCCGGTTTCATCGCGGGGGTTGTGAACACGATCGCCGGAGGTGGATCTTTCTTGACTCTGCCGGCGCTGATGTTGTTTGGACTTGATCCGAAAGTTGCCAACGGGACGAACCGCGTCGCCGTGCTGTTTAGCAGTGGTGCAGCGGTCGCTACCTTTCACAAGCATGGGCATCTCGATCGCAAGCTCGCCAGCCGTCTGACGCTACCCACAATGCTGGGAGTGCCGGTTGGAGCGTTACTGGCAATCTATTTGCCCTCCGGTGCCTTTGAACCGGTTTTTGGGGCAATCTTTTTGTGCATGGCTGTGTTGTTGATGCTGAACCCAAAAAGATTCACTGAGGCCAAAATGGTTTCGGCAGCATCCAGCCAATGGACCTGGCCCGTCTTTTTTGGCATCGGCATCTATGTCGGATTTATCCAAGCCGGCATGGGTATCCTGGTACTGCTGGCAATGAGTTTGCTGTGTAGCAGCGACTTGGTCGCATCCAACGCCGTCAAGAACTGGATCGCATTTGTCGTGACCCTGGTCGCAACCGTTGTGTTCGCAATCTACGGATTGATTCAGTGGCTGCCAGGACTTGTGATGGCCATCGGCAACCTGTTGGGAGGAATTGCCGGAGCCAGATTAGCGATTCAGAAAGGGAACCGATTGATTTTCGCCTTCTTGATCGTCGTCATGATCGCAACCGGACTCAAGCTGATCTGGACCAGCCTGTCGCTGTGGATCGGCTAGTACAGCGGCGCTGTCAGCGAGACGCAATCCATTCCGATTTGCGAAGTCGCACAGCATCCTTCGACTTCGCGCAGTGAAAGCTGTGCGTCTCTGGCAGCCGAACAGATCGGCTAACTGGCGGCCCGATTCATGACTCGTTACGCCCTTTGAATATGATCGCACGCGCAGTGGCTGGAACCAACGCGTCTAGCCATTCAGCGACCTCCAAGTCGGTGTAGCTGAGCATCTTTGCCGAGTATTCGTGGTCGGCCAGACATCGTCCATAGTGGATCAACGATGCGCTGCCTTCGTCGGTGTACTCGCAGGCATTCGGATCATGCATTTCGATCCCGCCGCGAATGGTGTCGCGAACGTAACTTAGCCACTGAGCCGAACGGATTTCTGCACTACCGATCAATTTCCAAAACGCTTCGAGCACCAATTCAGGATCGACATTCGTTTGTGCAACAAGGCCAGCGTATCCGCCGTCAGCATACGTTGTGCTAATGAACTCCGGGGAGTAGGCGAGCTGTGAGTCTTCGCGAACTAGGCGATTCAACGGTGAACCTAGTTCGCCAGCCGAGAATACATCTGCCAGAAAGTCCCATTGCAGATGTGCATCGATACCGGCCGCCAATGGCCCGATTGGAAACAACAAATAGACGATCGAATCGGAGTGCGCGGTTTCTATGACCGTCACTTGATCAGCTTGCCACGCTGGCAGTGCGCCGTATTCTGCCGGTCGACTCCGTGGACTTAGCGGACTGTCCGGGATTTTCTCCAGGCAATGTGCGACCACGTCCAACATCTTTGTCCGCTCGATGTCTCCGGCGACAAACAGAGCCGAGCGGTTCCGCGAATAGCCCGCTTGGTGCGCGTGCCGAAGCTGTGCGGCGTCAATCGACTTCAATTGGTTCGCCGTGCCCAGCTGGTCATGCCCCAAGGGATGGCCGGGCCACAGGACTTCTGGTAGGCGGCACAGCGAATGGTGGTAAGGATCGGAGTGCCACTCGCTGATCTCTTGCAAGATGATTTCGCGTTCGGCTTCGATATCCTCGATGCGCAGCAGTGGCTGGCCAATCATGTCGGCAAGGATTTCCAACGCTTCTGGCCAAACACGTTTGGGTACACCGGCGCCAAACGATGTATGAGTCGAGCCAGTTTCCGCATCACTACCACCGCCATGTCGGACCAGTCGTGCTTCGGTGTCGCGGTAGCCGCCAGGAAACTGGCGTGTACCCCGCGAGGGAAGATGTTCAAACCAGTGGTAGATACCGTGCCCGCCACCCAGATCATCATCGGCACTGCCAACGAACATCAGCCAGTTCAGTGAGACCGTATTGACGGGCAGCCGCTGGAAATAGACGGGGACCCCGAAGGGTCCTGTAATCAGTTCAAAGTCGATCATTCGAACTTGCAGGCAAGATTGAGGCAGGCGTCAACGGTAGTCCGACTACCATATCCAAGAGTTCAAGTGGCGCTAATCCATCGCGTGCATCCTTCGCACCAGAGGTGCGAATCGAGCAGAAGACGTGCTGGAGACTGCGCCACTTGCGTTTGACCAACCCGTGGCCTTGATCACACCTTGGCTGCGCTCTCACCTTGGCTTCGATCAAAGCTTGGCCAATGATCCGGTGCTAGAAACGGATGAGGGATACCCAATCGGATTCGTACCACGCTTCGTCTTCAATCTTTGATCGGGATGCCAAGCTTGCCGTGGCCACGAATCAGTTGTGCAGCCACTGACCTGTCCGGGTACGACAATGCTCAACCCAAACCGTCTGATGTTGTCCGAGACGAGTCCGGCGGTCAAAGGAGGCAAACGCACTATCAAGAGACGCGCGTCCATTCTACACGACCGCTTTCTGCAAGGCTCGGAGGATGAGTCCCCGTCACGACCAGCGCAACCGTCGTTTCAAAAGTAGTGCAATCGAAGGGCTGAGAGACATTTCAGCCGATCCTTCAAATTCTCGGCTATCGCAATCTGCATTTCTATACCGGAGAGAATAACATCCACTCACAGGATAGTGGTAGAATCACCAGGCGCGATTCAAAGAACGAATGTGAGCTAACCGATGAAAGATCAAGTTCCCAAGCAAGGGTCGCAGGGACCAACACCAGAGGATTTGGATCTCGCAGCCAATGTTGCCGGCGGGCGCGACGAAGGTCCAAAATCTGTTCGGCGCGGAAGTTTCAAACCGATTGCCTGGGTCATTGGCGCGATCGGCTTGCTCGCTTTGGGCGGCTATGGCATCAGTCGCTATCTCGATTCGATGCCCAATCTGAAGAAGGATGCCGTATCGGCCGAATCAATACCGACCGGTTTCATGCTGGGATTGTTGCCCGCCAGCGAATCGATCGAACAAATCCGAGTCACCATCTTGCCGGCGCCGGGTAGGGAGATCGACGAACTGGTTGATGTGCATCTGGGATTTGGTTTTCCGCTCCGCTTGAGCACCGTCGATGCCCAGGAGATGCAGCCGGTATTTGCCGCTTTGCCGACGGAGTCTTCGTTGGACGCCGATGCAGAAGCCATTCCGGCAGGCGAGTTGTCGTGGTTTCAGTTTGACCAAACAGCCGAGGCGAATGAACGCGATCCTTTAAAAACATCGCAAACATTACTACAGGGTCTGAAAGTCTCTGACATCACTCAGATTGGTTTCGCGACCAAGGGTCAGTCGGATTGGACATTGGCCGGCTAAAGAATCGAAATCAACGACCAGTTGTTTGCGTTCAATGGATCGCTGGACCTAAGTCCGAAACAGGCCAACGAACAGAACCGAAGTCCAGCGACACGTTTCGTCGCTCTCGATCAACAAATGAATGTGGTACGCACAACCGAGCGAGCGACGCAAGCCTATCGGTTGGTTGTCGATCGTGTAGCACAGAGTCATGTACCGGGTACATGGGAATGGCGGCAGCAGTTGCTTCAACGAGAAAAACAACTGCGAAACCTCTTAGCTACTACGTACCGCAATGTAAGGCAAGTTGAATTGGAAATCAATCAACTTGACAGGTCCGTTCAAACTTATAGAAATCAGCGGGCGACTATACTGAACACCTACAATACGGCCTGCCGTGATCGCGACCGTCGCTATCGGATATTGGAGAAAGAATTGGCTTCGCCGACGGAACGCCAATCAACTGCAGGACGCTAAGCCGAAAAAATCAACGAGTTCAAAGAAGCAAGAACGAGAACTTGAAAAGTTCGAGACATACTTTCAGTATCCAATTCTCGGCCGTCGTTGCGAGCTACTCGATTTGGCTACAACTGGTTTAGAACCGGCACCGGAAGCAGCCTCCATGTCCCGTTATTGAAAAGATCGTAGCACTTCAATCTATAACCAACCGCCGGTTTTCGTTTTCAAAATGACCCGCTAGTCTCGCTGGGATTGCCAACCAAGCGAATCGATTCGCTTGAACTCGGTTTCGACTTCGTCACCTTCGTAGAACGAAAGCCAACCGCGCAGACGTTGTGTTTCCCCAGGCAGGCAATCGGGAAATTGCGGATCGCTGTGCAGGCAGGGGCAAAGTTGGTTGCCCCAAGGCCGCTGGCAATCTTCCCAGGCTGTGATCACCCACCGTTTGCCATCAGCACTCCGACAGGCAGCGTAGGGAGATGAATAGATTTTGTTGTCGTTGGTCAAGTCATTGAAGCCAACGGCTGCCTTCAACATCACACAATTCTGGACTCGCAGGTCGTGCATCGGCAACTTCGTACCGTTGGTGATCCACAACTCCATGCGCACCGACGATGGTTCGGGTTGGACTTCCGCGCCAAACTCAACACCATTGGGTAGCTTTCGCGCGAAACTCAAATGACCGTCGTCGTGGCGAGTCCATTCGATTGGTTCTAACGCAACGCCCTGTCGATCCCAAATTGTCGGTACGTGTGTGTGAGCCAAATACAGAAGTTCGGCTTTATCCGTTTGCCGCCACCAAATTGCCTCCGGCGTATCAGCGACGACATAGCCGCCATCTTTCCACGGCGCGAAGACACTGATCTTGGTGTCTCGTTGGGGCCGCATCGCGCCATCCAAAAAACCGATTCGTGGATGCCGACCACCGGGATATGGAAGTACCGTTAGAGACGTTTGCCCCCGCAAAGGCGCGGAGTCTGGTTCCAAGGAGAATTGCTGGAGGGCACTTTGGATTTCGTCCGGTTTCAGGCCGGTCGCCGCAGCCATTTCAAAGTGATCGAAACCGTGCGTCAGCATATTGCGCAGCCAGTACTGCAAGTCCTGGTCATTTGTTGGTGTACGAAAGTTGTCGTGAGAGCGTTTCGCAGCAATAACGGCCTTTCGATCTTCGATCACTTCCCTGGGATTCTGTGGAACCAGTTCGGCATTCACGTACTCGGCCAAGTCACGGAGTGCCATGACTCGATATCCATTGACGGCTAGAAAGTGCAGGTACGATTCAAATTTTTGTCGTGGAGTGTTGACCCAACTGTGCGCCGTATCGGGGACTCCATGGAATTGCAGAACCGCAATCTTGCCGTGCCGTGCCTGCTGAACAGCGCGAATGAAGTCGTCCAACTCCCAGTCAGGTCTGGCGTCACCGGCTGACGGAATTAGCAGTGGATGGTCCAAGCCCGGTTGATAAGCGAAGCCGCGTCCCTGTTCGTAGGGATATTCCGGTGCGCCGCCGCGACGTGCAAAACGAATCCCATGCTGTTTCAAAATCGTCAAGGCTTTGTCCGAAGTCGCGTTGCCGGGCCAGGCGAACGTCGTTGGCTTGGGGATCCCGTGGCGTTTGCATTGCTGGTCAATTCCCGTCAGTTGTTCGATCAGCTTGCCGACATTCTGATCCTTGATTCCCAGGTGGTCACGGGTGTGATTACCGATCTCGAAGCCATCCTTGTGCAGCTGCCCGATTTGCTCCCATGTCATGTAGTCCTGTTTGTTGGTGCGAAAGTCGAATCCTTCGGTGATGAAAAAGGTTGCGCCAAAGCCGTACTTCTTCAACAGCGGGCGCACAATCGTGAAGTGCGACTTGGCGGAATCATCGAATGTCAACACCACCAATTTGTCAGGAATCGAATCGGCAGCGACATGCCTGACCACTACCAACAGGGCGAACAACAGAAAGAGTCGGAACGTTGTCATCATTGTGAGGTGTTGTGAGTATTGGATCCAATGTAGGGCCGAAGATCGTGCGACGGTGAAACACAGGCGGTGGCCCACTGTTACATTGACGAGATTGCGAGACTTACAAACTGTATCGCAATCAGCCAATTCAGTTTCGGTAGAAGTCGATCCACCTCAACTGAATCTCCTTTGGGTTTTCGGCGAACAGCGCATCGGGCAATCGCACCTCAAAGTAGCCTTTCTCTAACGGAACCTTGCCGTTGCCACCGACGATGCGGAGTGGAGTGTAATAGGGGCTCGGCTCAGAGAGAATAGACTTGGTTTGGCCTTGCTGCAACGAAACACGGGCCGTATTGCTACCGGTGCTTTGAACCGACCACTCGATCGTCAAGTCATTCTGGCTGACTTCCAAAGACTCGAGTCCCTGTAGATGAAGACGGACCAGAATCCTAGCCGGCCACTGAGCGGCAAGGCGGGTGATCGTCGCTGTATCGATTCCAAATGGACAGCCGATGTCGAAGATCGTCTCATCCTGGGCGTGGGTAATTTGTAGCCGCGTATTGTTCCGCTGGGCAACCGCGTGCAGAACCGGCGTGCGGGCTTCGCTAAGACCAATCTCATCGGCTGGCTGTAGACCGGTAACCGTCACGATCCATCTCGACTGAATCTCAACACCTTGTTCGACGCGTCAAGGTTCCCCGCACCATTGCGCTTTTTCATTGAGCGTCCGGGCCAAATTGCGGAACGCCTCGTTGTCACCGAGATCCAGTTCCCACGTGATCTCGTTCGCCGTAATCGTTGTGCCAGTTGTTTCCCCACCGATCGCGGCCACGCCGGTGCGAACGGTTCCAACCACGTGAACGTTGATGGAATCTTGAACTGAGGATCGCCCGCTTTCGATGGGATTCCCGTTGACTGATTTTATGCCGTTCCTCTCGATTGCAACGAACTTGTATCCGAATCCAGGTCCGTCCATCCTGGTTCCTCCCGCGACGAATTTGACCTCACCCCGATCGTTTGTATTTGGATTGAGGATGACTCGATTGCGTCCCGAGACAATTCCCAACAAGATCAACTTCTGGCCAAAATCGACGGTCGGCACGTCGTCCTGCGGTCGCCAAGCATTCCAGAGAGTCTTCCACGTCTTGTTGTCGCCGATGAACCCTGTGTTTGGAGCAAGTTGACGGAGTGACTCATCCTGAACCGTTCCTGACCAGACGTCATTGGCCGTGGCGTTCGCTGCGGTGAATAGGATCACCGCCATAATGATCCACGCTCGGGGAATCATGGCCGGTGAAGTATTTGCTGTTGCCATTTTGGACTCCAAGGAAAATCAGACGTGTGCCCTACCGCTCTCGATCAGCCGTTGACCGGTGGGGACCACATTGAACCGCTGACCGTTTTTCGTCATCCTGTCGCTATCGCGCGACGACAGACCTAGCAGCATTAGTGGCGAATAAATGAATGCTCAGGTATCGCGATCATAGCTCGTCAGTGACCAAAATTGTTTGACAGCAACGTTTTTGGGTACGGTCAGTGAGTAGGTCTTGGCGGGCTTCCAGCAAATTGTCATCCGCATCGCGCTGGTCGCGATGTACATGGTCGCCGGCTTATCAGCGACCGTGATCGGGAAATAGATCGCCGAGAATCAAGGGCGGACCGCGCATGTCGTTGTTGAACCAGATACGGATCGGTGTTCTCCCATTTGAATCTCTGGTTCGCGTCGCCGAAAAAGAAGTCGCGTCACTGGCGGTCGTCCCACCGCGCCTCGCCGGCGATTTGGCTGCAAAAGTCTCCTACATGTAGTAAAAGGCGTCTACAACCGCCAAGCGATAAATTCCGCTCTTGTTTTCATCGGCGTTACAGGGTCCGTCCAGGCGTTGACAAAAGCCCGCCCGGTGTCCCGGCGGGCTCGACTTGAAAGGACTACTTCAAGGTGATCGTCACCTTGTTGATCTGGCCTGTGAATTTGCTGCTCGCCCGGTCGTATTCATCGGACACGGTTGTTTCCATATCGACACCAACACCGGCTGTTTCGTCTGCCGAGAAGACCGAGAATTCCGTCTTGGGAACCTTGGTGGATCCAACCGAGTTACCGTTCACATACAGAGTCGCGGTGCCTCCTGCGCCGGCTTTTCCCCACCTTCGTAGGCAAAGTCCATCTTCACCGTGGACTTGCCGCTGGGAAGTTTGGACTTGCCTGCGGCCACACTTCGGGTGAGGCCGAGGTAGTTGTAGGTGTACATCGGGACGCCGTCTTTCACATGTAGGGCCCATCCACCGAAACGTCCTCCTTGAGCGACGATGACACCATTGGTCGGGTCGTCTCCACTGTCAACCTCTGCGACGATTTCAAAAGACGTGTTCTTGACGTTGATAAAGTCGTTTTCGAGCAGCCCATCCATGCCTTCGTAAAGCGTTAGACTTTTGCGTCCAAACATCAGGTCGGGGCGGCCGGCAAGTTTGGGGTTGAATAGTTCCTGTCGGCGGTCGTCCAACGGTAAGACTTTATATTTGACCGCTTCACTGAGAAACGCCTGCTGCAGCTTGGCCAGCACTTCGGGGTGCTGTTTGGAAAGGTCCTTCGACATGCTGAAGTCTTCTGCGACGTGGTACAGTTCCCAGGTGTCCTCGGGGAACCGATTCTCTGGATTCGCCCAGGGTTTGACGTGCAATGTGCCAGCAAACCAGCCGTCAAAGTAGATTCCCCGATTGCCAAACATCTCGAAGTACTGAGTCGTATGCTGACTTGGCGCATTTGGATATTCCCAGGTGTAGACCATACTCGTTCCTTCGATCGGTCTTTGCGGCACGCCGTTGACGATCCGTGGTTCAGGCAAACCGGCCGCTTCCAGAATCGTGGGAGCGACGTCGATCACGTGGTGCCATTGTGACCGGATTTCACCCTTTGCTTTGATGCGGTCCGGCCAATGGACGACCATCGCATTGCGGGTGCCGCCGTAGTTGGACGCCACCTGCTTGGTCCAAGTGAACGGTGAATCGAAGGCGACGGCCCAACCGGCAGCCATGTGAGGATAGGTGGAAGGATCGCCCCAGTTGTCGTAGTACTTCAGCATGAAGTCGATATCCGAGCCCTGCGGTTCGGCATTGAAGTACGTCATCTCGTTGTAGAGTCCGCTCATCCCGCCTTCGGCACTGGTTCCGTTGTCGCCAGCGATGTAGAAGATCAGTGTGTTATCGAGTTCGCCGATATCTTCGATCGCCTGAATGACCCGACCCGTTTCGTGGTCCGTCATGTCGAGAAATGCGGCGAAGACTTCCGCCTGGCGGGCGAATAGCTTCTGCTCTTTGTCCGAAAGGTCGGCCCAATCCTTGATATCGGCCGGCTTCTTTGCGAGCTGCGTGTCTTTGGGAATGACGCCTAGCTTCTTTTGCTGCTCGAAAATCCGCTCGCGGATTACGTCCCAACCTTCATCAAAATTGCCCTTCTGTTTTTCGATGTAAGATCTCGGGACGTGGTGCGGCGCATGCACGGCTCCGGGAGCGAAGTACACAAAGAACGGCTTGTCCGGGGTCAACGCTTGCTGGAAACGCATCCACTCGATGGACTTCGTTGCCATGTCATTCATGAAGTGGTAGTCGGGATCATCCGGCGTCTCCACGCGATTCAGATTGCGATAAACCGCTGGGGCCCATTGATTGGTTTCGCCCCCCATGAACCCATAGAACTCATCGAAACCGACGAAATTTGGCCAGCGCGCAAATGGACCTGAGGGACTGATTTCCCAAACGGCGGTTTCGTGGTGCTTGCCATACGCCGCCGTGCTGTAACCATTCAGTCGCAATGTTTCCGCAATCGTTGCAATATCGTTTGGCAGCATACCCGTTGCGCCAGGAAAGGACGTCGCGACTTCGGTGATCTTGGCCTGGTTACATGAATGGTGATTGCGACCCGTGATCAGAGCTTGCCGAGTTGGTGAACAGAGCGCGGTCGTGTGGAACTGATTGTATAGCAACCCATTCTTTGCAAGCTTGTCGAAGTGTGGCGTAGGCAGGACGCTTCCGGTTGCGCCGGTGCCGCCAAAGCCGAGATCATCGAGCAGGATGACCACCACATTCGGCGCATCCTTCGGCGCTTTTACCTCGAACACCGGGGGTGCCTTGGCATCTCGCGCATCAAGTGTCGTGATCGGCGGATACCACGGTCCCTTGAGCGGCAGTTCCGTGCGGTCAACTTGGGCTTCTTGGGCACGGGCCGCACCAACCAAGATGCAGGCTGCGACAAGAGCGATTGTGAATGGGTGCAAGCGTTGCAACATTAGTTTTCTCCGGTTGTTGAGTAGTATCTCGTGGCTGCGGGTTCCAGCCGCGGCAATTTCTTTCGTTGCTTAACTGGGGTTGGAAGCCCCAGCCACTTCAGTCAACTCGTTCTGGATCACCGATTCTCCAAGTCTTGTCGAACCAAGGCTTGGTCGGGCCATAAATTCGCCACAGCATGTTCCAGCCCTTGCCGGGAACCGTTTGTAGCCAGTTGGCTTCCTTGCCCGCCGGTGCGGCTGGACCGAAGTAGATGTCGTAGGAACCGTCCGCGTTCTTCACGAGGCCCTGCTCGTTGCTGTCGATGCCAGGAAATTGCTGATCGGTCTGCAGTTGGGAGCGGGTTTGATTGTCATAGAGCGTGAAAGACCAAAACGACTCCATCGGTACATTGGGCGGCACATGCACCTTGTAGGTCTTGCCGCCATCGAGCGCGTTGACCTTCGAATCCATATAAGCCACGGCATAGATTGAACCTTTGCCGTAAGGTGCCTGCGTCATCGCGGGAGTGATCCCGGTCGCGTAGAAGTGGAAGTAGGCGCGGGCATCGAGGTAGCGGGCATTGTTCTTGTCTAGGAACAGGTAACTGCCACCGATGAATGGTGTCGTCCACACTCCGTCGCCGGGATAGTAATAGAACATGTCTTCACGTGGGCGTGAGGCCAGAGTGCGGACTGTGATCGCCGCTACATCGGCAGCCTCGGCGAGGATCTTTCGCATCCGCGCATCAGGCTTGAAGGGCTGGCCCTTACGGATGCCGATGGATGCCAGTTGGCCCAGGATTTCTGGATCCTGACCATCGCCGGGCTCACGCTGAACGACGTTGTTGACTTCATCAAAGAAGTGAGCGTCCATTGCATGGATAGTGTTGAATGGCTTTCCCGAGACGTCGATGAAATTCATCTTGGGCGGATTGTTCTGTTGCGACAGTGGGTAGACACGCAACTTTTCCTTCGTTGCTTTGATGGCTGGAGCCGTGCTGCCATCCACTTGAGCACCGCGCCAGATCACCCAGTTGCCGTAGGTCTCTGGCATTTGCACGAAATAGCCGGGGGGAATAGCGCCTTTGTAGCCCGGCGGCAGGAACAGGAACTTGCCGCCCTTATTATTGTCCGGTCCGACCTGGCCGAAATCACACACATAGTGAAACCAGGCGTCATCGACGAGGCCGATCACGTTGGGCGGTGTCTCGACGACCATTGGTCCCTCCGTCAGATCAAGCCACAGCAATTGGTAGATCGAGCTAGTGTTCGGCGTCAGGAACAGTGTCTTGGAGTCCATCAACTCTTCAAACAGCAGCGCTGTGTAGTTGGCCGGGCCCCATTTGAGAATCCCCTCACGCATTCCATTCATGGACGCGATTTGGATGCTGTTCAGGTACGCTTCGACTGCACGTTGGAAGTCAAGGTTGTCGTAAACCTTCTGGGCAGTCGCCGCATCAGGCACTCCGTCGACGGACGTCAGTGTGCCGAGACGAGTTTCCACTTTGTCGGGCGTCGCAATTCCCATTGGGATCTCAGTTGTCATCTTCATTTTTGGTGCCTGAGCCACTGCGCTGCTCACCGTCAATCCGACAACAAGTGCGAGTACGCGAGGCGTTGGCCCGTAGAACATGATCCATTTCTCCAGTTTTGTTTCAGTTAAAGGACGTGCGATCTTTCTGAGCTGCAATTCAGGTGCATCGCAATTCAGCTCAGTCAAACCAGATTGTGGATGTGTCGTCGGTTGATTGTCCTGATTCACCTCGTTAGCAATCTCTTGCGTGAAGGTTTTTCAAAGCCTTGTCGCCGTACAGCGTCGAGATCCAAACTCGAAGGATCGCTTCTTGAACCGTCTTGCGGTTCCCGCGAGGGCGGCGTCCAAAATGGTGAATCAACAAAGCAGCGTCCATGCGGTTGAGCGCGATTGCTACCTGCCTCGCCTCAAACGGTTTGATCCAACCCACAGCCTGATGATGTTCAATCCGATTCGTAACGGCCTCGTCGAATTCATTCAGGAAATCCCGCCACGCTCTTTCCAGTCGTCCATCCATGGGAGCGGCGTCAGAAACGGCCCGCAAAATTGGACCCTGTCTGTAGCAAACGCCAACCAAACCGGCGAGCGATTCTTCTAGCAGCGCAATGGGGTCGCCGTCGCCCTCGAACCAGGGCATGGCCGCCGCAAAGATGTCGTCTCCAATGCCGTTGAGCAGTGCCTCCATCAACTCATGGAGATCTGCAAAGTATTGGTAGAACGCCGAGCGGCTCGCGCCGCTGAGTGCCATCACTTGGCCGACCGTCAAGTCACGGAAAGGATGCGTCCAAAGAAACTTTAACGCGGCATCCAGGATCGCCTGCCGAGTTCTTTCCGATTTGCGCAATGCCGGACTCTGGTTGGGATTGTTCCCGCGACGAATCTGAACCTGCCTCGAATATGACATGGCGTCAAATTTTACTGACGATTTGTCATTTTGTCAAGTTGAGACAAGAACACTTCAAGCTCGCTTGTCCGCGGTTGCCGCTCGCTTGTTGTCCGATTCAATCTGCTTGTATGCAGTCAATGATCGGTATCGAGATTCACTGGCGATATCCGCTAGCCCTATCGATCGGTTACTCTCTTGGAAACCGTCTTGGGCCTTCAGTTCTGTTGCTTGCGAACGGGGTTTAGCACCGGATAGAAGCAGGCAGCGATCATCGCGATCAAACAGAAGAGGCTGCTAATCGGTGCGACTAAAAAGGCGCCCGTTGGCTGTGTTACCGAGTTGCCGAACTGACTCATGATTGTGACGGCAACCCAAATGCCCAGCACTTGCGCTGATTTGACCATCACCGCGTGCATTGCATTGAATACCGCCTCGCGTCGTTCGCCAAAGCGGGCTTCCGCCTGGTCGATAATCTCACCGATCAGAGGTGTGACCAGAACGTACATCATGCCTAGCCCCAATCCTTTCAGGGCGTAGACCAGCATCCCCAGAGCAAGCTTTGTCGAATAGGTCGCGGCAAGGATCGCGATCCCATACATACAAGGCATTCCAATCGTCATGCATCCTAGGGCCGCGACAACCAACCACTTCAGTTCGAAACGCGCGCACAACCATGGACAGGACAATGCGCCAATCAAACAGGTCACGGCAAACGGTATTCCCAATACAGATACCGATGACTCATCGCCGCCCAGTCCCAGATCGGCCCAGTAGGGAATGGCACGTTGATTGGCCAAAGTGCCGATGTAGAAGAAAAAGAAGATCACAAAGTAGTGCCGAAATACCGGTGTTTGAAAGGTACGCAGAAGTTCGCGAATTGCCGGAGTCGTCGATGACGGTTGTTCGCCATGTTCGCGTTCTCGGACCGCCCAGATAAAGAACTGAAAACAGGCCAGGGTCGCGATGGCAAAAATGATCGCGACACGTTGATAGCCGACCGCAGAGTACTGCGACTGACTCGATTCGATAACCTGACGAGCCGGGTCAAGCATCGTAATCAACTGGCCCGGCAGCAGCGCCGCGCATAGCAGTCCAATGATCATGCCGACGCCGATCCAGGTGCCCAATTTGACTCGGCCTTTGGGTGTGCGGGCGATCTCCGGTGCCAGCGCAAGGATCGGTATGTAAGCCAGCGTGTACACCGTCCAGTGCAGTGACATCAATACGGTGGCGTAGACAAAATTCAGTGGTGAATCGCCAGTGACCGGAGGAAACCAAAAGGCGATACCGGTGAAGGTCATCAAAATTGAACCCCAGAACACAAAGGGACGCCGCCGACCCGACAGCGGTACGATCCGCAGGCGACCTGGACGAAACCCCAACCGATCCGACCAGACGCCGATCAGCGGGTCGGTGAATACATCGATCAACCGCCCTGCCATAAAAATGTAGGCGACCACTCCGATTGAAACGTAGACGGTACGACCTGTTCCGATACTAGGCGAATAGAAGTACGTGCCCCACTGTGCAAATAATTCGCTGGCAAGTTGCACACCAACCATCGCAATCAAGAATGCAAAGCCCTCGAAGTTGGTGAACTCTGCAGGACGACTAGTCTTCATCGTGTTGCAATCGATCTAGAATCACGAAATGTCGAGTCCATCGCGGCGTGGCGGATCGGGGGCTCCTTCGATCGGAACTCCGGAAGTCTGGAACAGTTCCTCGAATGCACCGAATCGATCAAGGCGAAAAGCCTCGCCGGCACGACCGGCACCCAGTTGGAACTCTCTTGCCACCGTTTCACCTTTGATTGTTAAGAACTGCGTCAGTAGTGGTCGCAAGTCACCGTCAAACGCATCCTCAAGTTGCGGAATGCGGCGTCCCCATGTTTCGGCTTGCAATCGCAGTTGATTCACCAAATTGCGCATCATCAATTCATGCGAGCAAAGCGCATCGATCTTGGCTTGCAAGTAGTCGGTTATGTCTACGACATGATTGGCACCCGGCAGGTCTCTTCCGTAATACCAACGCTCACAGACCGCAAACGGCTTCAAGCCTTGCTCCAAATGCTGAGGATAATGCAGATCAAAACAAGAGACCCAGAACGCTTCTTCAACGGCCTGAGCGACCATGATGTGATCCATGTTCCCTTCGTATAACCCGAATGGATCAAAGCTGAATACGGCATAGGGCCGATACGACCGAAACAAGCGAACAAACTTTTCTCGCAGGTCGACTTCCACGACATCGGCCAGGCAATCCGTTTCATAGCCCAGTTCGACGATCTCCGCGACACCCATGATCTCAGCAGCTCTGTGTAGCTGTGTTTTGTTCTGAGTGATGGTTTGTTCGAGAGTTAGGCCCACAGAATCTTTGCAATCATCGGTGACGCGAACCAGAATCGTTCGCCACCCTTCAGCGGCAAACTTGGCAAGTGTTCCACCAAAAAAAGCAGCGGCATCATCGGCATGAGGACAGATTGCCAGAGCGGTGTGAGTCATTGCGAAGCGGAGTCCCAAAGGGAGTAAGGCGAATCGTCAATGGGTTCCGTCAATCAACGTCCGCACAGTATTAAGTTTTCGATTCGGCGGATCCGTTTAGAATGTTGCTACGCGAATCGCAATCCAGTCAACGCTTCATCGATCCATGCTGACGTGATCGGTTGCTCGTTAAGGACGGTGTACCAAAGATGAGATCGTTTGTCGGCAAAGTTTTGCAGGTTGGCCAGAGATGCTGCCAAGTCACTGCGCGAAATCTGCATCTCGACCGGATGATATTTCAATCCGATCTCGTTCATCCGATCGGTGACTCGATCGGCATCGTTGTTCTGCAAACGGCTCAACAGATAGATGCCTAGTCCGACAATATTCCCGTGCACAAAGGGCCGTTTGAGCCGTTCTTCCAATTCATAAAACAAGTAGTGTTCGGAGCCCTCTTCGACGCGGTAGTGTCCAGCAGGCAAGCAGATTGTATTGATTCGCATGTAGCCATCGACGATCGCCTGTAGACCCCGGTCGGTGCAGTTGTGGATTTCGCTCGAAAGATCCATCACATCGTCCAAGATCTGGCGTGCCTTGTCGACATCTGCCTGTGAAAACGGGTATTCGCTCTTGCCGGCATTCTGAGCCAGGCACCAATCGTAGGTCGCTGTATGAATCGAAAGCAGATCACCCACGCCGGCGATATTCAATTCTGCCGGCGCGGTGCGCACCAATTCATAGTCAATGACCAGCGGATCGGGGCTGGACTCGCCCAGATACTCCACTTCGTGATTACGACGCAACCCGGCGGCCGGTGTCACGAAGGCGTTGAACGCTCAGTACGGTCGGGATGCTGACAAGTCGAATGCCTCGTTTCCAAGCAAAGTACTTGGCCAAGTTGACTGCCTGGCCGCCACCGATTCCAACGACGGTGTCACACTTTGGTGCGGCGGCTACTTGTCGATCGACAACCTCAATCTCCATGGAGTTGACCATGATGACCGCTTCGGGGGTTCCACCAAGGCGATCGCGAGCGACCTGCCAGGGGATGTCCATCGTGGCCACGACAAACCGTCCCAATTCACGGCCCAGGCCATCAACGCTTCCGGCGCCAAACCGCCGGGACAGAACATTCGTGTTGCCTTCAATTTGCATCGGTAGCAGGACTAACTTCGTTTCGGGCCGCGTTGCCCGCTGCGACGTTCCTTCGAATCTTCGGGTGTGACTCCCAAAATCACATCCCAGTTGGCTGCCAGTTCGCCAGCCTTCGAATCAGGAATCGGTTGGAAATCGGCGACCAGCGTAGCTTTCGCTTCAGCAGTCTTGGCTGCTTTGAACAGAAAGTCTTTTTCGTTTTGAGGTTCGCCTTTGATGTACAGTTGCGTTGTCAGCATTCGTTTGCCGTTCTGAAAGATGGCATAGTGAATGTGCGGCGCACGACCGACATATTTGGTTGGCTTGATGCAGCGGAAGTAATACTCGCCAGTGGAACTGGTCAGAAACCTGCCGAAACCCTGGAAGTTCTTGTCCATCTGTTCACGGCGACCTTTGGTGTGAATGTAGGCACCAGTGCTGTCGGCCTGCCAGATTTCGACAACTGCGTTGCGAATTGGTTCTCCCGTGTGACTCAAGATTCGGCCTGTCAAGTGAGTGACTTCACCTAACGCAGGCGTCGCGGAATCGTTCAGCAATAACAAGTCATTGTCGGTGTCCAGCGGCAGCTTGTCAGGATAAAACGGACCTTCGGCTTGATTGGCGGTTCGGGTCAGTTCTTCGGCAAGCAATCCGGAGGTTGAAAAAGCCGCCGTGGTAAAGGCCATGTTCTTCAGGAATTGACGGCGCCGTTGGCTCATTGACATTGAATTTCTCCGGATTGATTGAATCATTGAAAGTGGCAGCCGTTTCTGCCACCAATATTCCGTGCGCCTACAGCATAGCAATAATTCAACCGACGCTCGGTCGATTCGGGCCCGGTCGGACTACGCTGCGCGGGAGTACCCAGCGGAGCTGATGTTGGCGGGCACTTCGGACGTGAAAGTGTGGCGGTGGTTTTTGCCGCTGGCGGTAACAAAGGCGATCCCGATCTGATACGTATCGGGAATTTCGAAATCTGGCGGGACATCGAAAAAGCAGGCCAGTCCCAGTGAGATGGACGATTCCGGTCCAATGTTCCAAGGCGGTTTGTCGTCGCCAACCGACCCCCAATCACCACGGATTTCTCGACCGTCAGGCAGCAGGAACCAGCAATCAAACATCACGACCGAATTTTGTCGGATGCTCTGATTGGCAATCAATACGCCGCATGAGTCAAGTTGCTGGACACAAAGCCGTTTGCAATCATCACGTCGTTGATGCCGCTGACAAACCGCGCGAAAGCCACTCACTTGATACATCGTCAACTGGGGACGCTCTCGACGAGCCTGGATCAACCAAAAATAGGCAGTGATTCCCAACGACGCAGCGCTCAGCAATAGTTCAATCGGCGCCTCGGTCATGATCACATTCCTGCTGTCGGGGATGGGAAGCCAGCCAAGAAATAGACAATCTTTCTGCTTCGTGTCTTTGCCAGTTTGCGCAGGCAAGTTCCCGCCCAACTCTGCGATGTTTCTGCATCGCAACCGTCAGTGATTTGATAGCGTTCTGTGGATTTCAAACTTGTTTTCGTATTGGTCAACGTGGTAGGGTCCGATAACAGTTAATGATTGTCCATTGGTAGCAGGGCTGGCTCGCGCAAGATGACAAAACTACAGAAACGATTTCGACCAATCGTTTGGTTGGTTATTTTGCAGCTAACCAACGTGCCAATTCCCTTTGTGCACGATCATGATGCGGTCTATGGCGAATCGATTTCGATTCACTTGGCGGCTCGCCATCAAGGCGAGCTAGAACCGGCGGGTTGTCACCTGCACTTCTTCTTCCTGGGTCCAGTTTGCTGGGCGTGTCCGACTGAGCCAGGTGAAGTTCCGATTGAATCGGGTGGGCCTGTTTGCCCGCACGACCAGCAGGTTGTTGCGGAAGTCGACATTGACGTAGACATCAGGCATTGGCTCCCGCTGTGGGTTGAACGCGCGACCGTCACTGATGCTCAACGACCGCACAATTGCTGTGGCACAACTTGCCGATACTTCTGCATTCACTGACTGTAAAAGCGACCACGCACTGACGAAGTCTGCTTCTTGGCAGGCCGTCTATTCTGTGATGTTGATCTAGAGACGCGCGCTCGCGTCTTACCTGTGTTGTTCAGGTTCATGAACAACCTGTCTTGAAGATCAATCCAGTTTAAGGTCACTAAAACGCGTCCCTGCGCACATCGGTCAGGCATGCTCTGCCCCCGATATGCGCTCGGCGGATCCATCACTTGCAACCCTCAGCAGACAATGCTGAACGGGAGTGGGCGCGCCATGTCGTGCGCCAAACAAAACCGTTTCACCAAAGATCTACCATGGAAACAATCACACTACTCACTGGCGCGACCGGCTTTCTGGGTCGATATTTGCTTCGCGATTTGCTGGCCGATGGACAACGCGTTGTCGCATTGGCACGCAGTCGCGACGGTGTTTCTGCACAGGATCGCATTCACGGCGCCATTCGCTGGGTCGGACGTGATCCGTCCACGTGCGGCGATCAGCTTGAGGTCTGTGAGGGTGATATCACCGACACGACAAGCTTGGATTCGTGCGACGCGCGGCGTCAGCTTGCATCCTGTACCACGGTAATCCATTCTGCCGCCGATACGCGGTTCGTGTTACGCCAGGATGGTCAACCCTGGAAGGCGAACTACGACGGTACGCGAAATCTATTCGATCGCGTTGGGTCGCAATGCAAACGCTGGGTGCAAGTCAGTACGGCATACATGTCGCCTGTCGAGAACGGAATCGGTGTTGAATCGATGTCCGCACCATCGCAGTTTCGAAATGCCTACGAGGAAAGCAAACACGCGACCGACACGTATTTGCAGGCGCAAACCGAAGTTGCGCGGCATGCAACTGGTCGTTGCCCGCCCCGGAATCATCGTGGGCGAATACGCAACCGGAAAAACCTGTTCCTACGATGGCTTTTATGGACCGATGCAAATGCTGGCCACGTTGATTCGGCGAGCTGGTCGCCAGGCAGACGGTTCAGTGCAACTGCCGCTACGCTACGACGTGCCGTCTAACGGCATTCGAAATTTGGTTCCAGTCGATTGGGTGTCGAACGCGATCCACTCGCTTGCGAAAACGAATGAAGCGAAAGGTGTTTTTCACCTGACTCCACAGCTGGCAACAACCAACCGAGTGATCGACGACGCCATGTGCGACCTGTGGCGGGTTGACAAGACGGAGTTTGTTTCGGACCTTCCGACTGATCAGCGAAATTCGCTTGAAAAGCTCTTCTATCGATCGATCGAGCGGATCGCTCCTAGTTGGTACAGCGAACCTGTCTACGATACGCGGCGATTGGAAAGCTGCCTGCCAGAATCGCCCTGTCCGGTGATTGACTATCCGGCGGTGATTCGATTGTTGAAGTATGCCGAGGCTGCGGACTGGGGCAAACAATCGATACCCGAGCCACTAGCGGTGAAATCAAACCCCGCGCGGTTCGACTGCGGGTACTTTCTGGAAAGATTTCTTCCTACCTGGGCGACGCAATCTGCATTGCCTCGACTAGCCGATCTGACCGCGCGAGTTGGATTCACGATCAGTGGGCCAGGTGGCGGACAGTGGGTTTGCAGTTTGGTCAATGGAAATGTGGATTCCGTTGTGACGGGCCATGCCGAGGCACAGCAAGTTAGCTTTGCCACCGACACGGAAACTTTCCGACGGATCGTCGAAGGGGATATCTCGACCCAAGAAGCATTCTTCCAACGCAGCGTCGAAATTCGCGGTCAGATCGAAACCGGTCTGAAGCTGGCAATGATCTTTCAGCAGTTTGTCCGTGAATTTCCGTTCCGTGAACTAGCACATCGGGAGGCCGACTATGGCAAAGCCGTTTGAAGGTTTGGAGATTGTCGAAGAACGGGTTGCAGTCCCTGTTGGCAGTGGGTGCCTGGATGGCATTCTGTCTTATCCGGCGGATCAAAGTCCCCGCGCGATCGCAGTTGTGGTTGGTCCACATCCGTTGTTGGGTGGCGACATGACCAACAACGTCGTCAGTGGTCTGGCCGACGGGCTGACCGAGTCGGCAGTCGCGACATTGCGATTCAACTACACCGGTTCGCTGGCGATGACAGATACGGGCGCTTTCGACCCACAGCATTTGAATGCGTTTTGGAATCAATCGCACACCGACGACGAAGATCAGCGTTGGCGCGATCTAGAAGGGGCGCTCGACTTCATGCATTCGCTGAAACTATCCGTTCGCTGCTATTTGGTCGCCTACAGCTTTGGCAACTACGTTTTGGCATCTTGGTTGAGACAAAAATCGGCGTTGCACAATCCGCCAACAATTAGACCGGCCGGCATCGTTTGTGTTTCACCCACCGTGGGCAAACACGACCTGTCCGGATTGTCCGAATCGACGATCCCGAAGCTCGTGATCGCGGCGGCCGATGATTTTGCGACCGACTTTGCGGCCTTGGATCGTGAGCTGGTCGATTGGCAAGCCACAAAGATCCAGTTGGCACAGGATCGTGACGGACACTTCTTTCGAGGGCACGAATCGTGGTTGGTCACGCACGCGATCGATTTCATTGACGAATTGGAGGCACAGAAATGAGCACGACATTGACGCCCGAAGCATTTTCATCCGTGGCACCGTCACGATACGATGCCAACGTAGATCAGCATTTACGAGAAGTCATCGCTGTTCACCTCGATCCAAAACATGGTTCGCTGTACTGGCTACAGCGGCAGGATGAGCTTGGCTTTGATGTTCGCGATCAAATTCGCGGGATGTCCGATTTGCCTAAGTTGGGACTGGTCGAATCGCGTACGCTGGCCGGTCGATCGGTATGGGATTTCGTGCCCTGCTCAGTTGCCTCACAGCGGCGTGATTTCATCACTGCGGAAACGGGAGGAACAACCGGCCCGCCGGCTCCGGTCGTCTATTTAGAGCATGAATTTCGCCGCGCGTTCGTCGATCCGTTTGTGTCGGTGGCTCAGCACTTGCAGTTTCCGTGCGAGTCCGAATGGTTGTTCATCGGTCCCTCCGGACCCCACATCATCGGTAAGGCGGCGCGGCATTTAGCATCGCGCATGAAGAGTCCCGATCCATGGGCGGTCGATTTTGATCCGCGTTGGGCCAAAAAGTTGATTCCTGGATCGATGTCGGCGACGCGGTATCTTGACCATGTTGTCCAGCAGGCTATTGCGATTCTTAGCCGTGAGAAAATTGGCGTCTTGTTTGCAACACCGCCGGTCTTACATCGCCTGGTTGCCGACGCGTCCGACGCGCAACGAGACACGATCAAGGCTGTGCATTATGGCGGTATCGCACTAACAGCTTCCGAACTCAATCATTTTCGCGAAGCCTATCCGAACGCCGTTCATTTTTCAGGCTACGGCAACTCGCTATTCGGGTGTGCACTGGAAGTTCAGGACCGCCATCGCACGAATCTGGATTACTTTCCGCAAGGATCAAGGCTCGCCTTCCAAGTCAAACCAGCGGACTGCAGCGAGGCAACGTCCGAGGTCGGTGCGCACGGCCAACTCGTATTCCACCGAATCGATCATTCGATGCTTTTGCTTGGAGTCTTGGAAAGAGACCAGGCCGAGCTGATTGCACCATCATGGGCCGCGAGACAGGTTGGATGCAAAGCCGCCGGTATCCGTGATCCGGGTCCGCTGGTCGACCGAACATCAGATTTGAAGATTGGTATTTACTAAACGAAGGTTTGAAGGAGTCTAAGAATGTTTACAGGGAAGAAGATTTCAATCGCCTATACACCCGATAGCGACGACGCGTTTTATTACTACGCACTTCAGCGCCAACGCATTTCGCCGCGCGGATTCGATCTGTCGTTCGCAACCGATCATATCATCGCTTTGAATCGTGCTGCGACGCGTGCCCAGTTCGATATTACCGCTGTATCTTCGGTGGCCTACCCGGCGCTGGCAAAGGACTATCGAATCTTGAGTGTTGGCACCAGCGTTGGTCGCGGTTATGGCCCGGTGCTGGTCGGCAGAGACGTTGACACGCTAGAAGACCTGCGCGGCAAGCGGGTCGGAGTCGCGGGGCTGCCCACGACCGGTGGCTTCCTGGCCAAGTGGGCTTGCCCCGATTCAGAACTTGTCGAGATGCAGTTCGACAAAATTGCCAGTGCCGTCGCTGCCGGTCAATTGGACGCCGGCGTGATGATCCATGAAGAATTGTTGTTCTTTACGGAACTCGGTTTACACAAAATCGCGGATCTCGGGGCCTATTGGTCGAACAAGACCGGGCTGCCCTTGCCGGTTGGACTGAACATCATTCGCCGCGACTTGTCGATGTCGGACAGCAATCAACTGTGTGACTTGTTGCGCGAAAGCCTACTGTTTGCGCTCGAGAATCGCCAGGAAGCACTCGATTGGGCGTGCGAGTTTGGACGGGGAAAAGAGGGTGACTGCGGGGCTACCCATATCGAAATGTTCGCCAATACCGACTCGGTCATGATGCCCGACGACGTGCGACATGCGTTGGCAAGCGTCTTTCAGCTGACACGCGAACTAGAAATCACGCAGCAGCTGCCACCAATTGATATTGTCGATGGCTCGACTAGCACGTTGCAGCGAGTGCTCGAAAACCTTGCCGCGTAAGGACACATTCAATGAATATGACTATTCAAGCAAACTCGCGAGCTGATGATTTGTTGGTCGCGAAGCAAGCGCACATTTGGCCGTGCGTCTATCACTTCTATAGAGATCCACCGGTTATTGTGCGAGGTGACGGTGCATGGCTATTCGACAGTGACGGCAAACGCTATCTGGACTGTTTTAGCGGTGTCGGGGTTATGAACGCCGGGCACAGCAATCAACAGGTTCTATCGGCAGCGATGGAACAAATGCAGTTGCTTTGTCACACGACGACGATTTACTTGACCCAGCCCGTTCTGGAACTTGCCGAGCGGCTGGCGGAACTGTTGCCAGATGAATTGGAAACTTGCTTCTTCTGTGCCAGTGGCAGTGAAGCGATTGAAGCGGCGATGCTGTTGGCATCGCTGAAAACCGAACGCGAGCAGTTCGTTTCATTCAAAAATGCGTTGCACGGTCGGACAAAGGCCGCGATGTCGGCGACGGAACTACCGATGTGGCGTACCGATCGCACGCCGCTGGCTACGTGCCGTCACGCACCACATTTTTCGGATCCCGATTGTCTGTTGGTGGTCGAACAAATGTTGAGTGAACGAGAGGTCGCCGCAGTCTTGATCGAACCGGTACAAGGAAACGGAGGAATTCACGTTCCCCCGGATGGCTTCTTGAAAACGCTGCAGACAATTTGCCATCGTTACGGAACCTTGTTGGTCGCTGACGAAATTCAAACCGGGATCAATCGGACCGGATACTGGCTGGCTTCGTCAGGAATGGGCGTCACACCCGACATTGTTACGATTGCGAAGGGACTTGGAAACGGATTTCCAATCGCGGCGGCTGTGACGACAACGGAGATTGCCAACGCGTATAGTCGGCCCGGGGCAAGTACGTTCGGTGGTAATCCAGTCAGCGCCGCCGCCGCTCTTGCTGTGCTGCGTTATCACGAGCAGCACAATCTGGGATCGCGGGCAATCGAGTTAGGCCAAAACTTGCTGGATTTACTGCAACAGCGGATCGGCGAACATTCGTGGGTAAGCGAAATCCGCGGCCGCGGTCTGATGGTCGGCGTTGAATTGGGAGTCGAATCGGAACAGCGAAGCGAAGCCGTAACAGCGCTGTTGGAATCGATGAAGGACGCCGGATACCTGTTGGGACGCACCGGACCTGATCGCAACGTGATCACAATCATGCCGCCTTTGGTTGTCCGGCAAGCCCAGATTGTCAGCTTGGTTGAAACGTTCGACCAACATTTAGGTATGCAAGACGTATAGGCAGAACATGCCCTGACCATCCATTTCATAGAAGGAATTCGAATGTCAAACTCAATCATCCACCCCTCTTCATGTCTATCCGCCTGTCTCGCCTGTCTGATCACGGTAACGACGACCGCAGCACAGGCTGACGGAATAGCAGCCGTTGGAAAAACTCATCCTGCATCTCAGTGGGTGTCGATGGAATCGATCGATCATTCCGCCTGGGATACGCTACTGAAAAAGTACGTCGATGCCGACGGCATGGTGGACTACTCAGCCTGGAAAAAGAATCCCGCCGACGTCGCAGTACTAGACCAATACCTGGCGTCGCTCAGTCGTGGCAATCCCGCTGCAACCAAATCACGAGAGGCGAAGCTTGCCTTTTGGATCAACGCATACAACGCGGTCACGGTGCGCGGAATCCTGGATCACTATCCGACCAGCAGCATTCGCAATCACACGGCGAAACTGTTTGGCTACAACATCTGGAATGATCTGATGCTGACCGTCGCCAGCAAATCTTATTCGCTCGATACGATAGAGCACAAGATTTTGAGACCCGCTGGTGAAAGCCGAATACATTTCGCCATTGTTTGCGCATCGATTTCTTGCCCACGGTTGCTGAACGAGGCGTACGTAGCAGCACGACTAGAAGAACAACTGGCGGGCAATACGCGGGACTTTTTTTCGCGATCGGAAAATTTTTCTGTTCGCGGCCAGACGGCCAAGGTTTCCAGCATCTTGAAGTGGTTCGCGGAAGATTTCGGAACGAATCCTCAGGCCGGGTTGGCTTCGCTTGTTGACTACCTGCCTGAGAATGGAAAAGAGTTGGTCGCATCACGACGCTTCAGCGTTTCGTATTTGGCCTACGACTGGGGACTGAACGAACAGAAGATCATTCGGAGCGCTCGGCGATGAACATCCTGCGACCAATCGTCGCCGCGTTCTGTTTGGTTTCGCTGTCGGGATGCAACGTAACCTGGCCGATGCTTGATTCGCGATCCGTTTACGATCCGATTCAGGCCATGGGCGGGGCGGCAATGGTCTACACGCCCGGCAATCAACAAGCATTGCCCGCCGACTTGGTCGCCAATATGTCGGCGGATGAACTGGCTATGCTGTACGCCCCGACGTTGGTTCAGGGTATGCAAGTGCCGGGCGAACATCGTCGCCAGTGGCCAATCGGCGATGACATGATCGGTCGTCCTTCGCTTCAGTTGAATCCGAATGGATCACGCAAGGCGGTGATCGACACGACCCAACCGACCGTCTACTTCCATACAGATCGGCGACGACTTGGGCAGCAGGATCACACGCAACTTACCTACACGATGTGGTACCCGGCTCATCCACGAACAAAGTTAGTCGATATCGAAGCAGCCAAGATCGACAGTGGCGTGATCCGAATCACGTTAGATAACAATGACCGGCCAATGTTGTACGAAACGGTGCTGGCTTGCGGTTGTTACCACAAAGTCTTTGCGGAAAGCTGGGTCGAGGCTGCGGCAAAACAGTTTTATGGAACGCCACTAAAGAAAAAGAAATTCTCGCTGGAGAAAAACGCACCTCGAAAGATTGACTGGGAAGTTGCCGGAGTCGTTCATTCACCGCCGGATACTGTTGCACCCCCTGTCGCTTTCGTAAGCGCAGGTGAACATCGCGTTGTCGGGCTTCATTCGGCAGCTGAGTTCGTATTGCCAGTGGACGGAATTTCGGTCCGCCAGTATCGCTTGGCTCCCTATGCTGAGTTGTATCAAGTTCCCGTAAATGGAACGGCCGGATACGAGTCGATCTTCAACGCTGGCAATGATCATCAAGTCTTTGGCGGCGATCGAAAATTGGAGAAGTACATCTTCATGTGGATTGGAACGGACGACGCCGGGCATCCTCGACGCAACGACGAGATCTTGTTGCATTTCGACCAGAGTCATTGGATGGATCCGACCAACTACGAACGGTACCTGCGGTTGCCGCCAGGAGTTCTGTAGTCCGTTGACGGAAGTGCCCCTACAGCATCAGACACGATCATGGAAGTTCAACCAACATCATCAAACCGAGCGCAAACGTGGACGAATCTATTTCGCCGCGTTCGCTGGATCGTGGTCCTCGGATTTCCGCTATCGGTCGGCGTACTAATCATCTTGGCGGGCAAAATCCAGAATAAGAACGACATCGAGTTATGGCTCGGTGATCAAGACCAAGCGGTCCAAGAATATCAGCAGTTTCGCACAGACTTTGGGGTTGGCGATTCCGTACTGATCGCATTCGAAGATTGTGCGGCTGACGATCCGCGACTGGAACAGGCCGCCAGGCAGATAGAACGTTTGGGGATTGTTCTGCGCTGCTCGACTCCCCAAAGACTTGTTGCCGCAGGGCAACAGTCCGGCAGTCCGAATGTCGCGAGACGGATGACAGAGGTCGCTCCCTTGGTCGGATCACACTCGCGGTTCAGTGCGATGCTTGTTGAACTGAAACCGAGTGACAATCTGAATCGCCAACAGCTACTGGAGGTGCTGAGTGATCTCACGCGTGCAGCCGGCTTTGACGACGCGAGCACGCATTGGGGTGGCGCTCCAGTCATCAATGTAGCGCTCGATCGCTGGGCCGAAGAGACGATGAAGCGATACTTGCCGGTAGTCGGTTTGCTGGGCATGATCTGTTTGTGGTGGAGCATTCGCAACATTTGGATTATTCTTTGCGTGCTTTTTTCCGGCGGCTACAGTGTACTGGCGACTCTGGCCTTGATGGCGGCTACCGAGACGAGCATGAATCTGATTGTGATCTCGCTGCCGCCGATGATCTTCGTGCTCAGTTTGTCATTTTCGATTCATTTGATTCATCGCTGGAAGACGGCTACGGATGTTGCTTCGGCGACCGGCGCGGCCGTTCTGCATACCTTTCGACCGACGATGCTGGCCGCCTGCACTACGGCGATCGGCAGCCTTTCCTTGGCGACCAGCCAGTTCGAACCGGTCCGCAATTTCGGAATTTGGGGGGCCGTCGGAACATTGATCTCATTCGCAGTGACCTACCTTTGGCTACCTTCGAACTTGGCGATCGAACCGTTGCCAACCAAGCAGCGACAAACTGGCGCGGTTGCTGCGTTTATCAACCGGTTTCCTCCGCGTGCGACCGTTGCACTGTGGCCACTTTTGATGATCTTGGCGGTCGTGGGATTGCTGCAGTTACGCGCAGAAACGGATGGGTTGCAAATGCTGCCCCGCGATTGTCGAACGATCGACGACTACCGCCTGATTGAACGTCGCTTAACCGGGCAGTTGCCGGTCGAAGTCATCGTCCATCAACCCAACGACACGACTCTTGCCGAGCGAGTTCATTCCGTACGCCAGGTCGCATCGAATATCCGTAAGAATCGCTACGTCGAGGGTGTGTCAGACTTCACCGCGATCTATCCCCCGCAAGTAAATCAGGCCGCCGCCGCAATGCAGCGTGCGGGCGAGCAGTCGAATGCGTTTTTGGGCCAGATCAGCAACGACGGAAAAAATTGGAGACTGATCGTCTATGTCGCAAGTCGAAACGGAGGCGAGTTGGGGCATATTATCGACGGCATCAAGGCCGACGCTGCTGAGCAGTCTGACGTCATTGCTACTGGATTGGTCCCGTTGATCGTAGCCGCGCAAGGTGAGATTTTTCGCTCACTCGCGGTCAGTCTGGTCGTTGCGGCAGGCGTGTTGTTGGTTGTGCTTTGGGTTTCTTTTGGGTCGATCGATGCGGCAGTTCTCATTGTTTTGCTAAACATCACGCCGGTAGCATTCGTGTTCGGCCTGTTGGGATGGCTTGGGCACCCGATCAACATGGCAACTCTTACCACGGCCAGTATTGCACTGGGCGTCGCATTGGATGACACGATGCACTTATTAGAAAACTATCGATTCGAACGTCGTGCCCGACCCAACCAGTCCATTGACAAGGTCGTACAGGACACACTGAAGCTTTCGATTCCACCGATGATTCAAACATCATTGATTGCCGGAACCGGAATGGCCGTGTTGGGGCTCAGCTCGTTTGTGCCGATCGCGGAATTCGGCGGTATGATCGCCGTACTATTGGCATTCGCACTGTTGGGTGACACGATTCTGTTGCCGGCGGTCCTGCGAACAAGAGTCGGCGGCTGCCTTGCTGTCTCTGGCCGGACAAACGAAGCCGGCGTTGCTGTTGGCGATCCTGAATCCGGTCTGCTCGTGGACTACTGCCGGCCAGGCCGGGCCAGCGGCACCGCCCCAAGAGCCGATCCGGCCTTTGCCGCTCGTTAGCAAGTTTGGTTTGGCGTTCGAATTCCTTGTTTAAGGTTGACCGTCGCCATCAGTTGCTCAATCGTCCCTCCAGCGTCGTATCTGAACTTCATTTCGACGCAGTCGTCTTGCTGAACTTCGAGAGGCGAATCGAGCGGAAGGACTAAGCATTGATTGGGCCAAGTGATCGCCTTTTCAGCCTGCATGTCGATAGCCAGCACGTTTTGGGTGACAAAGCGAACGGCGTTGGCGTTTCCAACTTGCGTCGCGGTCAACGTCTGACCAACGTTGAAATGCGTCGGGATGGATTCGTCATAAGAAATGCTGGCGTAAGGCGACAGCAAAGCCAACTCGTTGGTGCGAGGTTGCTCCAACAACGGGGCCTGAAACATCGGTACCGGTGCCACATAGCCGGCAAAGTCGAAGGAGTGTTGAACCGGTTGCGCCATCAGGATCGAAGCCTCCGGCACAAAAATCGGCAGCTTCTTTCCGAACGTTTTCGTATAGTTTTGTTTGAAAGCAGCAATCACCTGTGCCTGCTTTTCTCTTAGCAAGCCGACGTGAAGCATCTCGCAAACAACAACGTCAACCGGTTTGTCCGGGACGTAACTCGCGGCATCTGCTTGGATGACGCGGATCTGTTTCTGTAGTCCATTCGTTTCAACAAATCTTTGAGCGCAAGAAACCAACTCTGGATTTCGTTCCACGCAACTGACCGACGCACCTTGGCGGGCAGCAAATGAAGAAAGGATGCCGGTACCACCGCCAAGTTCAACGACGTGCATGCCCGGTTTTACAACCAATTCGATTGCCGATCGAAATGCACCGACACGATCTTCGTCTTGAAGCATGTTGTAGTGGTACAGGAGAGGTATGTACTGCCCCAAGACCTCCGTGTCGTCGGCGGCTGTTGATTTATTCAGGCTGGTTTCTTGGGTGGCAACGGACATGTTGATCCAGTGGCTGGCTTAAGGTTGGTCGGCGACGTCTGTGGGCGACTGTACGACATTCCACATTGCTTGCTCAAGACTGATCGGTCATCGTTGACCTAGAAACCGTTATGATCATCAATGTTGACTTTCGATTCCTTTTTCCCGTCGGGGTTCAAGTCGATGCAATACCTCGTTTCGACGACGCTCGTGATCGTCGCGATCATCCACTTGCTACCTGTCGTCGGCGTGTTGGGTGTCGATCGATTAGCGTTGCTTTATGGGATTGCCGTGGAAGAGCCGAATCTGGAAATTCTAATGCGACATCGTGCCGTGCTATTTGGATTGGTCGGTGCACTGATCATGTACGCAGCTTTTTCGCCGCAGTACCAACCGATCGCGTTCGTTGCCGGATTCGCTAGTGTCTTGTCCTTTTTTGCGTTGGTATGGTCAGTTGGCGGCAGCAACGCGAATTTGCAACGAGTCATGGTTGCCGATATCGTCGCGATTGTCTGTCTGGTCATTGGCAGCCTGGCCTACCTTTCCATGCATCCCGGAAGCCAATAGCAGACTCTCGGGTCTAGTTGCTGAACACTGAAGATCGCCGCTGATAGTCCAAGAATGGCTGATTTGTTGTAGCGAGGCGTCTTTCGTTGCTTGTGAAAATCAAACGTTTGCTCTGTCTTGCCACTGCGGCGGTATTCCTGGAAGGTACGCTAGTTTACGATCTTGACAGCGAATGCATTGCGATTCTGCGTCCAAGACGGCAGGCATGACTTTCCCGCGAAGCAACGAGACTTGATGGCTGACTTTGAACTGCACATAACCAGTACGCTCGGCTTGTTGCTTGGTGTTTGTCTTGCCGCGGGTGTTTTCGCCGATTTGGTGCATCTGCCTAAAGTGACTGCGTACCTGCTGGTGGGACTGTTGGTCGGCCCGAGTTTGTTGGATTGGGTGCCACAAGGGCATGTTGAACTGTTTGAGCCTTTGTTGAAGTTGGCGATGGCAGTCGTCTTGTTCAACCTTGGTTGTGAGTTCACGTTCACCAAATTCCGACGGATCGCCAAACATTGTCTGATTCTGTCGGCGGCAGAAATTCTCGCCACCTTTGGACTGGTCACCATCGGCCTGCTGATCTTCGGCTGCAGTGGCAGCATTGCGTTGCTACTCGGTTGTCTTGCCGTCGCCACTGCGCCTGCCACAACGATTCTGGTGCTTAAAGAGTTTCGCAGTGAAGGTCCCGTCACGGAGAGCACGGGGTTCCTGGTTGCGATGAATAATTTCGCCTGCATTTTGATGTTCGAGTTTGGGTTTTTGGCCATTCAGGTGACCCAGGGTAAGCTCGGCGAATCTCTAGGATCTGAAGTTCTTGTGGTGTTGATGAACATCGCCGGTTCCATTTTGTTGGGAGTGGTGGGTGGTTTAATCGTGAGCTACGGATGTGGGTTTTTGGCTTTCAAACGATGGCTCGTGTTGCTGGTCGCCACAGCCACTTTCCTGCTGGGTGTCAACGAAACTTTGAAGATCCCCTACATGTTGACGTTCTTTGTGATGGGCGTGACCGTCGCCAACACCTCGGACTTCAAGTCAAAAATCGTTGATGAACTGGACCACCTGTCAGGACTTTTGGCGGTATTGTTTTTTGCCGTTCACGGTACGGCGCTGGATGTTCGTGCGTTCGTTGCGGCTGGGACTTTAGGTGCGGTCTACGTCGTTTTTCGAATCGCTGGGAAATGGCTTGGCGTCTACTTTGCTGCGCGAGCAACAAAGCAGCCGTTGGAGGTTCGCCATTGGTTGGGCAGTTGTTTGTTCGCTCAAGCAGGCGCGGCGATCGCGCTATCAACGATTGCGGTAAATAGAAATCCTGAGCTTGGAAAGCCGGTTCAGGACATCATTTTGGGTTCGGTGGTCCTGTTTGAAATCATTGGTCCATTGTTCATTCGCAAGTCGTTGATTGAAACGGGCGAGGTTCCGCTTGCTCAGGCGATTCACCACGCCACTAGCACACCATTGGAACAGTTCCGCAATGTCGTTGACCGCTTTCGCGCCGCGGTGCGTGGGACTGGGCAGCCCTTGCTAGTCGGTAGCAATGTGATTGTGAATGACCTGATTCGGAAGACCAAGGGGATCCATCAGTCAGCAGGTTTTGATCAAGTGGTTGACCATATTGAGCACAGTCATGACAACACTTACCCGGTCGTTGACGAAAAAATGCGAGTCGTGGGAGTGATTCGTTACCCGTTGCTAAGTGATGTGATGTTCGATCACAGCGCCTCGCAATTGGTCCGAGCAGAAGACTTGATTAGTCAAACCGAAGCATTGTTGCACCCGGACGAGCCAGCATCGCGAGCGTTCGAGGTGTTTCAAGCGGAAACTGACGACTGCATACCAGTGGTGACCCGAGATGAACCAAATGAATTGCTGGGAGTGGTTCGCCGCAGCGACGTCGTCCATGCTTTGATCACGCAGCGTCGCAAAAACAAGTAGTCACGCAGCGTCGCAAGAACAAGTAGTGTAGGGCCCCGCAATTTCCGGGTTACACAGGAGGAAGCTTCCAGCGACTTCAGCAGATTGGAAGTGAATGCCAATTCAGCTCTGTTGACGGTTCGCTCTTGTTGGCTCGTCTGGTTGAGTCAGCTTGGAATCCTGCTCGAGTCCCTCTTAATGGATGCGTGAAGCACCGAATTAATGGATGCGTGAAGCACCGAATGAATGTCGGAACCTGAATCGTAGGGCTCGAACCCTGGTCGGAAGTTTTGCTAGCAGTCGGGGAAAATCCCATTTTCTAAATGTGTCAGAACTGTAATACTGACGGTCTGATACTCATTACACCACCCAGATCGGATCGATGGACATGACAACGCTCCAACTCAGCTCGGAAGAAGTTGCGGAGATTGAAAAGCACAAGTATTTCTTAAGTGAAAAGGCTGGTTTCGACATCGGCTGGGAAGCTGCCGAACAGGACTGGCTGGCCAACCATGCGGAGGAGTTCCGTGGTTCGTCGGCCGCTGATTCCGATGATGATTCCACCGGAGGAATCGTCATCTATTTGCGGCGATTGCTGAAACGACCGGGCAGATACTAATCAGACGAACTCATCGTACCGCTCGCATCCAATCGCGGTGGCGGTGTACGCATGAAGACCGCGCTACGGTAGCGGCGGTGGCCGAGCGGTGAAATCGCCGTTGGTTTTCTGATGCGACTACCAATGATGCTCGACAGAACCTACGAATCATGTGCGGTGCTCCGTGCGTTTCGCCTTTACGTCGGAATCGCTAAAGGAGCCGTTCACTCGCCTGAGCATCTGGCCCGGTTCAGATTCATCAGGCAAGCAGCCGCCAAGTTGTAGGGCCGGTCGTTGCCCAGGATCGTCCTTTCGGCTTTGGATCTTCTCGGTTTCGCGCGGGAGAATCTGAATAATCTGCCGTTACGGATAACCGGCGTGACAAAGTGCCGCCCTTCTCTGACGCCTTGGCGTTCCGGTATCGTATTCGCGATGGACGCAAGAAACCTGCGTCATTCGTGCTGTAGCTATCGCCGCGGTCGTAGAGTTTGGAACCTTGTTCGGTTCATCCGTGCTGTCGCGAGCTTAGCTACATACTGAATTCCCTGGTGAAAGTAATCTGATGTTGCATGATGGCACTTCCCGCCGGGCGGCCATAATCGGCGGTTCGCGGATCCCGTTCAGTCGCGCTCATGGAGCATATGCTGGCTGTTCCAATCAAGACATGATGACTGCATCACTATCCGCCTTGGTAGAACGCTTTGAACTGAAGGGTCAGCGGCTTGGCGACGTCGCGCTTGGGGCGGTGATCAAGCATTCGCGAGACTTCAACTTGGCTCGCGAATCAGTGCTTGGTTCTGGACTTGCGGCGGAGACTCCGGCCTTCGATCTGCAGCGGGCTTGCGGCACCAGTTTGTCTGGGTGCGTCATGATTGCGAATAAGATCGCGCTTGGACAAATCGAAGCGGGCATCGGTGCCGGTACCGATTCAATCAGTGACGCGCCGATCGTCTATCCCGATTCGTATCGCGAGATCCTGTTGTCCAGTTTTCGTGGGCGTTCGATGGGCCAGCGGATCAAACCTTTCTTGGGAATCCGACCAAGACACTTCAAACCACAACTGCCGGGCGTCGAAGAACCTCGCACCGGGCTATCGATGGGTGGCAGCACCGAAATCACCGCCAAGGAATGGAAAATCACTCGCCAAGATCAAGACGATCTCGCTTGTGGCAGTCACCACAAGGCGGCGGCTGCCTATGAAGCGGGCTTCTTTGATGACTTGGTCGTGCCCTACAAAGGTTTAGCCAAAGATGACAATATTCGGGCCGATACTTCCATCGAAAAGCTTGCCAAGCTAAAACCGGTCTTTGATCGGAGCGAAAACGGCACGATGACGGCTGGCAATTCAACGCCATTGACTGACGGCGCCGCCTCGGTACTGCTTGCCTCGGAAGACTGGGCCCGTGAGCGTGGATTGCCGGTCCAAGCTTATTTGACTTATTGCAAAGCAGCAGCCGTCGAGTTTGTCAAAACGGAGGGGCTCTTGATGGCTCCTGCGTACGCGGTCTCCGAAATGCTTCGCGACGCCAATCTTTCGTTGCAAGACTTTGACTTCTATGAAATTCACGAAGCGTTTGCTGCACAGACCTTGGCAACGTTGAAAGCTTGGGAGTCACCCGAATTTTGTCGTGACCGATTGGGCCGTGACGAGCCGCTGGGCAACATCGATCGGAGCAAACTGAACGTCAACGGTAGCAGTTTGGCTGTCGGTCACCCGTTCGCGGCTACCGGCGCCAGGATCGTCGCAACGCTCGCCAAGCTGCTGCAGCAGAAGGGCTCTGGTCGCGGTCTGATCTCAGTCTGTACCGCTGGCGGAATGGGTGTGACGGCGATCTTGGAAGCTGCCTAGTTTCGTCGTTTGCTCCGCCGGACAGTGTTTGATTTGAGCAGACGTATCGATCGACCACTTTGGTTCGAATGTCTCAATCGATGCGTTCAATCGGTGGTAATTTCCAGCTACCGTCCAAGAATTCTGGCTTTGGCAAGTACAAACGCATGGTTACAGCAAATGGGCCAGCGGGAGAGGGCAACCAGTTGGAAATCTTTTCCTCCGGTTGCGCGTGTTGGATCAAAATGTTGACCGATCCATCCTCGTTAGTCATCAAAGAGTCACGGTCGCCTAGCGTATATCGCTTGATCGGGTTGTCTATCAAAAATCCGTTCTCGTCGTAGACCGTCAATGACCAAAAGGCATCGACGGGCGGTGTCTGTCCCGCGTCAAAATGAACTCGGTAGTGGTGTCTTCCCGACAGTGGCCGCCCGTCTTGATCCTTTTTCGCGTTGGGGTATGCCGCTTCCTCAGGCGGCAGAGCACCCAGACCAACCTTGGAAACGAATGATCGTACCTGATACTGATCACCATAAACCCCGATCCCTTCGCGAACGACGGCCCAGCCGTTTTCTGATGCGCAATCTTGTTCGACCGTTTGTTCAAGCTTGCTCCGCGAAAGGTCCATTGACTTCTGTAACAGCCATCGCTGAAAGAATCCCAGTCTTTGGATCTCAAATGGTTTGCCAGGTTCAACACCAAATTTGGCCAGCCTCGCGAGCATCGGTCGGTCAGCTTCTGCGGGCGGTTGCTCTGCCATCAAGCGACTCAATTTCGAAAAGAACACGTCCGCCGACATCTGTTCGACTCTGGCCGACGGATTGTCACCGGCGATTTGCGGTTCACTTCGACGAATGATGTATCCGCGATTCGATTTGCTCTTGCCCCAATCGCTCAGCGTCGTCAAGGAGAACTGTTTCTGCAGCTTGGCAACATTGTCAAAATCCGATTCGGTGTTGGTCTGAATGCGACCGATCAGCCAAGTCATGTTGGTTGGCGATCGAATCAGCGTTAGATCATCAGGCACCTCTCCCTGCCATTCAGGTCCCGCGACGACGTAGTTGCCGGCTTCACTGCCTGTCGTCCGAGTGCCAACGGATGCAAAGACGTTGGTCCAAGCATCCATGAATGGCATCACGTAATAGCGGTCTTTGACTGCAGGCACACTCAATACAAGCGGTTGTTTCGATAGATCAATCCAGGCCGTTGAGTACAGTGTGTCGTTGTTGGGACGCACCACTTGACGAAACTCATGATCTGGAAAGTACTGGACGTGAGAAAAATGGTTGAGGGGAACGCGGTCCCGATCAGGATCGGTCATCGACTGTCGTGTTGCATCCATCAAGACCAGCGAATACCCGAATAGGTAGGACTTGGCGCCGTCTTTTAACGTTTGAACGGTGTTTCGAGCAACAAACGCTGTCGGCAATCCGAGCAACACGACGACAATAGCAGTCCATTTGGTTTTGCTCATATTTTTACCGCTATGATTTCTTTCCTTGACGCGAATCCAATGTAGCTGTCCGAACTGCAAAACCGCGTCGGTCGCTCAATATTACTTGCCCGCTATTGAACTGAATTTCGACAATCCGTCCAGAGTGAAGTCTTCAACTGACAGCGGTGTTAGCGCTTATTCGCCAGCGGAATCGGGAAGGTGGCTTATCAAAATACTGGGCCCGGCAACCTTCGCGATTCGGGGCGGAGGAAGTAGGAGCCAAGCAAAATCAACAGAAAAACAATTGCCGGCAAGATCAGATCGATCGAGTCGCCATTGTATAAGTGAGAAAGAAAGGCTCCGGAGAAGTCGAAAAAGAAGCCGGCATAGGCCCACTCCTTTAAGCGTTTGAGGCCAGGAATGGCCAACGCAATGACGCCCATTATTTTGAACGGACCGAGAATCGTGATGATGTATGGTGGATAACCCAATGCGGCGACTCCCTCAACCATCGCCTGCGCTTTGACCAAGTCAGCAATTCCCGATGCTCCTTGAGTCACGACTAGCAAACCAGTCAGAATCCAAAATGCGATTGTTTTACTTCTACTGTTAGTCATAACTTTTCCTGGCGATTGAATAAGTTGGAAACGAAGCTGTCTTCGCCTGAAGTCGGGAGAAACTGGAATACCGCAGTCCCTTGCCCTACGCTATTGCGAGCATAGCGACCATGAGACCGAAAGCCAGAGCTTGTGTTCCGCATTTCATATCAGACTTGCAGATGCGAAAGCTGAGAACTGAGTCGATGAATCAGCATGATTAGACTGTTCGTTTCTTAGTGGTGGTCGTACCAAATCGGAGAGGTGTAAGCCCTTTCCTGTAGAATCTTGTCCAAGTCTGCGGGGTGGCGAATTTCCAACGCCTTCGCGTCGAACATACTCCAACGCGGCGTTGGGATTTCGATTGCCCACGCATAGTAAATAGCATTCTGGTCGGGATCAAAGTCTGGATCGGTCCATGTCCCCGACAGTTCGACCGCTCCAATCGAGTTGGTGTACTCAAGTGTTTCCATATCGATCGTATTACCAACCGCTGGAACTCTTCACCAAGAATCGTGCCAACTGCTCAAAAGTCGCCTCATCGAACTTTGTATCGAATGGAAACGAATCGCCTAGTTTTGTGTGATCTTGTTTGGCATCCCTTTCGCTATAGAATTCCTCCAAAACAGCGGATGCATCATCACGAGCCGAATCCCCTCGCTTGTCCGGGCTGAACCAGACATGCTCGAAGGTGATTGTCGCCGGCAACTGAAACGCTTCGCCATGTTCGGCGTACCAACTTTGCAGTTCCTGATCGTCGGGCCTCGCTGCGGCTGCCACATTGCCAAACAGAAAATCAAATTTCTGCATCATTCGCCGACGGACGATGCTATCCCGTTTGTCCAGTCCCATGCCTACAGGGAGAGTGAAGGTAAGCCTTCGCAATCGGGAAAGCCAAAAGCTGTACGGTCTCCTTGCGGGAAGGCCGGGCGTTAAGCCCCGGGAGGGCATTCCGCGAGGCGCCTCCCCGGCCGCTTCCGCGTCCAACCCGGACGAGCGAGGGTGATGGAAGCTGCACGACCGCCGAGTGTTGGAAAGAGGGAAGCCCGACCGAAGCACCCTACGCCGCTCGATTGCGGGCTTCGGCTTTCAGGGTCAGCGCTGTCAATACGATCGACAAAACGCATGCGGCAACAATGAGCGTGAACCCGGCATTCCAACCTCCTCGATCGACCGCATAGCCAATCAAGATGTTCGCCGCCACCGAGCCACCAACATAACCAAATAAGCCTGTAAACCCCGCTGCCGTACCGGCTGCTTTCTTGGGTACCAGATCGAGCGCGAAGACACCGATCAACATCACTGGTCCGTAGATCAAAAAACCAATCGCAATCAACATTGCAATATCAAGTGCGGCGTTACCCGGCGGATTCAGCCAATAGGTCACGACGCATACGGTCGTTGCCAACATGTAGATGATCACGGCGGGAGCACGCCGGCCTTGGAACGCCTTGTCTGACAAGTAGCCGCAGGCGATCGTTCCTGGAATGCCTGCCCATTCGTAAGCTGCGTAGGCCCAGCCCGAATCGGAGAACGAAAACCCTTTTTCCTCGCTTAGGTAGGTCGGGGCCCAATCCAGCACACCGTACCGCACCAAATAGACGAATGCATTGGTGACCGCGATGACCCACAGCAGCCGATTGCTCAAGACATAGTCAACAAAGATTTGCCGCGTCGTGAACTCTTGCTCGTGACTCTGGCTGTACTCGAAGGATGTCGGATAGTCCTGCTTGAATTCTTCGATCGGTGGCAGGCCTTGGGATTGTGGTGTATCGCGTACAGTCAATGCGATCCATGCGGCAATCGCCAAGGCAAGAAATCCGTGAAAGTAGAGAATGGAATGCCAGTCCCCGAAGATCGTCATCGCCAGAATTGCGATCGGACCAACCATTCCGCCCCCCACATTGTGGGCGACGTTCCAGAACGCCATCCAGAGGCCTCGCTCGCTATGCGAGAACCAATGCACCATCACGCGGCCACTCGGCGGCCATCCCATTCCCTGAAACCAACCATTTAGCAACAGCAGCAGAAACATCATTCCGATCGAAGCGGTTGCTACCGGCAATAGCCCCATGGTGATCATCGTCATCGCGCTACACGTGAGCCCAAGGGCCATGAAGTTGCGCGCATTGCTGCGATCCGAGACGCTACCCATCAAGAACTTGGACAAGCCGTAGGCGATCGAAACGCCCGAGAGCGCGAACCCAAGTTCCGTTTTGGAATACCCAGTTTCCACCAAGTAGGGCATCGCGAGCGAAAAGTTCTTCCGCACCAAGTAGTAGCCAGCATATCCGATAAAGATGCCGGCAAAGACCTGGATTCGAAGCCGAAAATAATCGGCATCCACCTCCGCAGGGGCCCGCGATGGCTGATGAGGCGGCGGGCGTAGCATTCCAATCATACGGGATCCCGAAAGCACAACAGCGGAGAGTAGCCAATCCAAAAAATCAAATCAGCCGGACGACTAGATTCTAACTATCGGCAGAGTCCATAGGGGGCATCAGGGATCAAAGCAATCAGCCCGTTTAGTTCTTACGCTTCGCGTTGGCGGCCAGAAATTTTGCGATCGCGCGCGGTAGCGGTGAATCAAACTGCAATGGCTCTCCCAAGGTCGGATGCTCAAAGCCGAGCGTTCCGGCGTGCAAGGCGATTCTCTTGCGTTTCCAGCGCGGGTGCATCGATGACTTGATTCCGTATCGAGGATCGCCCAACACTGGATGTCCCGCATCGGCAAAATGAACGCGAATCTGGTTTCGGCGGCCTGTTTCCAAGGTGACCTCGACATGCGTTGTATCAAGCAGACGCCGCTGAACACGGTAGTGAGTGATTGCGTTTTGGGTTTTTCGCGATGGTTTCGTGGCAAAACGATCAAGGTTGTTCCCAGTCGCTAGATCTGATTCAAAGGTGCCTTCGTCGTCCGAAATCAGCCCAGCCACGATTGCCGTATAGACTCGGCGCGGCCTTCGTTGTTTGAACTGTTCGATCAACCGTTCGGCGATCTCTTGCCGTTTACCGAAAACAAGCAAACCACTGACATCGCGATCGAGGCGATGGACAAGCCAGGCGTCACGTCTTCCACGAGAATGACTTAAGTATGCCGATACCCGTTCGACTAGCGTATTTGGTTCACCATCGTCGGTAGGTAAGGTTAGAGTCCCCGCTGCCTTGTTGACGACGATCAAGTATTCGTCCTCGAACTGGATCCTGAAGGTGCGGTCATCCCAATGCTTGGTTTTCTTTTCGCGATATCGCTGGGTTGGCTCGTACCGCAACGATACGACATCACCCACCGCAACGGGTGTGGCGATCGAGCTGCAGGCAATTCCATTGATCGAGACGCAACCTTGGTCAACCATTCCCCGCGATTGGCTGTGTGACGTTTCGGACAGTGCCCGGACAACCTGATCGACACGTCCAGCGTTGTCTGCGTTTACAGTTGTCGAAAGTTGCGTGATTGCCATATTAAGATCTGCGTCATTGAAAAGGTTGCGATGCCCAACAAGCGTACGGGATTATGCAAGATAAACTTGGAACGGACGAGCCGTGAGAGCATTGCTATGAGACCGGGGAGTTGGCGATACTCGATTGGTTTGGCAAATCGCAGTCTGTCGCTGCTTGTCGATTCTCTATATTCTGCGGTCATGAAAGGTGACTCCCCAGAACAAACACCGGTAAACAGTGGATTGCCCGAATTGGCTGCAATTCAGTTGACCGCCACGGCTTACCATGAGGCGGGGCACGCTGTGATGGCGCTGGCGTTGGGGCGTCTCGTTCAAAAAGTGACGGTCGTTGCTCGGAAGTCGCAGGTCGGTGGCACGCAATTAGGCGTTTGCCAAATGAAGAACGGAAGGTCGAAAGCCTCGCGCAATCTGCTAGACGATGAAGTAATGATTTTGTTCGCCGGGATGGTTGCCGAGGCTCGTTATACCGGACAGTACTGTCAACAAGCCGCGAGGCAAGATTTGCGAACGATCAAGCGGTTGTTGTGCGACCGAGTCAGCAATCAAAGTCAGCATGACCGACTGCATCGTAGGTTGTTGGACAAGACCGAACATGTCCTGTCACGAAACGGGCATCCCCAAGCGATCGAGTTGATTGCCAACGAACTGATTCAAAAGTTGACGGTCAGCGGACGAGCGGTCCGGCATCATTACGAACAAACAACGCGGCAGGATTCCTGACAGATTCACTGCAAGTCGAATCAAGCAAAGATTTCACAATCACTGCTGGACATTGGGCTGATTCGCCTACGTCAATTAGCCATGTTGGCGGGCCGGCTACTGGGACTGCTTTTTGTACTGGTCTTTGGCAGTCACTTTAGAACGCTCGCAAGAGTTGCGACGTCGTGCCCGGCAAGAATCTGAGGTATTGATGCGGTCTCAATTCGCCTTTGGCAGATCCAGCACTTGTTGCTGAGCCAGCAACCTCTTGCGGAGCATGGGATACGGCAGCTTCTGGACTGACAAACGCTGTCGCGCTGACAGAGCGGCCGCGATGCCGGCGCTCTGGCCCAAAATCATCCAGGTCGGTTCCACGCGGATCGACGAGATGCCGACATGAGTACAAGAAAGCGCAACCGGAACGAGCAGGTTGGAACACTCCCCTGGCCTCGGCAAGATCGACCGATAGGGGACGTGATAAGGATAGCCTTGTTTTGGGTCTTTGGTTCTGACAGGAAAAATCGTTCCTTCGTTGATCACGCCGCCCGCAGGCAACGCGATCCGCTGGCAATCGTGCGAATCGATGGGGAACGAAGAGATCACGATCGGGTCGTCTTTTTGCGGTTCGTCCAGGATGTCTTTTTGGCTCAGCACATACATACCACGCATTCTTCTCCCTTCTCGCACATAGAGCGATGGCGAAAAGTGTTCGTACTCGGCGAACTCGTCTTTACAAAGACCCAGCCTCGCATACCTGTTCCGAGTTCCCTCAGGCACAGCCGGATCGGTAGTTAGAAAGTGGTAGAGTTCCAGCGTGTACTGCTTATGTGCTTCCCAGATCGCGGCCCGACCGGTCGGGTCGGCTTCGCACCAACCGTTGCCGCCCCCTACCAACCCGAGTGAAAATTGGCCGCCAATCGAATTGTTACCGTCAAATTTTTTGCCTGGCAGCGGATAGAGGTCGAATCCGACATTGCCGCCCGCCTTGATGTGGCGGCGCATCACTTCGAACCGAGCTGGATCGTAGTTCGCCGGTTTAGGAAACGGGACGCGGTTAGTGGGATCCTCGGTCAGACAAAGCCGAAAGCTGTATACCATCACGTTCGAATCGCCCGCGGCGTCGAGCCCTGCACCCGTCGCGGTGACCAGCGGCAACGGTTTTCCGTTGCCACCGAAGCCGTTTATATTCATCTTCGGCTTTGGATATTGCTTGCCGGCCAGTGACTCGTCAAATTCCGCCCGGCCTTCGCGGCCGATCGTCCAGCGAACACCAGCGGCTGCCATCAGGTCTCCTTCGTAGCTGGCGTTGACGAAGACTTTGGCAGTAAAGGTGCCATTGGAGGTGATCATCGCGGTGATCCGCGTGCCCTCTTTTTTTACCGACTGCAGGTAGCGTCTTGTCAGCACCTTGACCTTGGCTTCGGCCAACATTTGTTTGGTCACACGCGCAGCGACATGAGGTTCGTAGGTCCATACAGAATGATCTTTGACACTCACTTGATAAGGCAACTTGATGCCGCGTGACGCATAGTCCTGTTCGATACGCGTATGCCATTCGTCAAACAGGCCCATCACCGTACTGCGGTCGCACTGGTTGGAATCACTGTGGCTGAGTCCCCCGGTATTTACTCCACCCACGTGATCGGTTGGCTCTAGTAAGATCGTCGAAGCCCCTTCTCGAGCTGCGGCGATCGCAGCACAAAACCCAGCTGGGGTGGAACCGTAAACAATAACGTCGGCGTCGGGGGCACCCGGTTCAGCCGCGTGGGCGGAGAGCGTCAACAGCGTCAACGCGAACGTCACAATTGTCAGGGCATATTTCATCGAGTTACCGTCATCGATTTTCTTGTTTTCGTGGTACGCTACGACCATGCGGCGTGGTTGATTCGGTGATTGTACCGTCGGTTCCAACCGGATCGCTTCCAGGTGATACTGACGGCTTCCGGATGTTTGTGGGGTCCCCCAGCCTAAATATCGATTCCAGTTTTGGAAGGTGATGTATCGATGGAAAAGACCTACTATCAAAGCGAAGAAGTCTCAACGGAGGCTCTTCACAACTTGATTCGACGGACGAATCACCCGGCTTTGGTGCGGTTTGTGGCAATGTATATGTTAGTCATTTGTACCGGCATTTGGGTTGTGTTGGCTTGGCAAGGTGCTTGGTGGAATCTGACACTATCTCAACTCGGTTTCGGGACCATGGTTTGCAGCGCGTTTGCGTGCTTACATGAAACCGCTCACGGAACGGCGTTCGACTCGAAGCGATTGAATCGAATCGCCGCGTTTCTATGCGGACTCGTTCATCTCTATCCATCCAGTCTGTTTCGAGAATTGCACTTTACCCACCATCGCCACACTCATGTCCCCGGTCTCGATCCGGAAATATCTCTTGGCAACCGCCCTGCTCCGTCGGTCATCAGTAATCTGCCGATGTACTTGGGTTGGCTGACGGGGCTTCCCTTACTGATGTTCAAGATCGGTATGCTGGTTTCCGGCGCCCTCGGGATGCCGGAAGTGTTGCGGATCAATCTGTATCCGTTTGTTCGCCCAAGTATGCGGAGAACAATCGCGGTCGAAAGCGCATGCGTTTTAATTTTCCACGTTGCGCTATTGTTGATGGCGATATTTGTTCACTCTGGATTTTGGGGGATTTTCGTCGGGCAGGTTGTTGGTCACTGTTTGCTCGCCGCGTATCTGACGCCGGAACACAATGGATTGCCACACGATGGAAATATCCTTGAGAAGACCAGGAGTATGGATACGAACCGCTTGGTGAAGCTGCTGATGTGGAACATGCCTTACCACGCCGAACACCATGCTTTTCCCGCAGTTCCTTTCCATGCCTTGCCTAGTCTGCGCGAACACATCCAGAATGAGTTGAAGCATAGGACCCATGGATATTCAAACTTTCATGTCGGCGTCGTGAAATCTAGAACGGGACAGTAGATCTTCATGTTGGAGAACACTTTGTAGTGAGCAACGTGCAGGCACACCGCGCGGTCTCTATAGGGCTCACGGTAGCCTATGAACTGTCGATAAAGTCGATTGATCGCACCAGAAAGCATCCTTGGAGCAGTGAAAATGACCGAAACAGAATCGAACAAGCAGCGAAGCTCGTTGGCACCAGCACAGGTATCGCGTTGACGGTTCATGAAAAATTATTCGCTGGGAGTTGGAGCCGTGGCGGTTGCCGGTAGTTGCTCGGAGCCGGCTCAAGCCGCGGCCGAAAATTCGTCTGGCGACGGCGAGCAGTCAGCGCACTTCCATCACGTGCATCTAAACGTAACCGACCCTCGACGAACCAGTCGGTTCTATCAGTATATGTTTGGTGCTGAACCGATACGTTTCCGTGGCGTTGCCGATGGGTTGTTCACCGGGCGTTCATTCATTTTGATGAACCATGTCGCGGATCAACCGCCGCACGCATTGGAAAGCGGCATTTGGCACATCGGCTGGGGCGGTGTCGATGTACCCAACGAGTATCTATGGTGGAAGTCAAAAGGAATGGATGTCCATACAGACATTTACCCGCTTGGGACTGGTCACGTGACCTACTGGAATGGTCCTGATAAGGAAGTGATCGAAATCAATACCCAGGGGCATCACCGATACAGCCACGTGCACTTGTTTGCCAAGGACGTCAATGTTACTGGCGATTGGTTTACACAGCACCTTGGGTTGCCGGAGCGAGAGCCGGTTCCTAAGCCACCGGATCTGTCGAAAGTCCGCGCCTGGTCGTCGTGGTTTCGCTGCAGTAACGTGAATTTCGGAATCTACGGGATGCCCGACTACACGCCGAGCCCACCGTGGTGGCGCTGGGAACCCCTTGCCGAGCTGCAGCCACAACAGGGGCGCGTGATCGACCACATCGCATTTTCCTATCGTGATATCAGCCCGGCATTCGAGCGGATGAAGACAGCTGGAGTGGAAATTGTGGCCCCGATCAAGTTTGATCCAAAGTTCGGATGGAAGAGCTTCTATATCATGTCCCCAGATCAGGTTTTAGTGGAGATTGTCGAAGCGAAACCGATTCCCGAAGGGAGCTGGGATGACTAGGATTTGTGATAAACCTCTTTGTCGATCAAAAACCGTTCCCGATCCGCTACCCATGAAATCCAATCTTTCGCACAAATCGCTGGGCCTTCATCGCGTTCGGATGAATGTAGCCGCTATTTTGGGATCAATTCTTATCTTCGCTGCCAACGTCGGTTTGGAAGCGGACGAACCCTCTAGACAGGAGCCTGACCCGACACCTCGCGTCGATCTACCTTTTGACTCCGACGCGATGCCGCCCGCGGATAAGCTACTCGGCAAGAGCATTCTGGCATCACCATACTGGACCGCCAAGATCTCAGTCAGCGCAACATCGACCGATGCATCCATCGCATGTTCGCTCCTGGGCGAGTTGTTTAGAAATGGTCAGCACTTTGCAGCAAAGTTGCGATTGACCGGAGACGCAGACCGTGAAGTCAATCTGCTGCTGAGCCAAGAGCGGTCCGTCGCCTGGACTACGTCAAGCTTAGACCAAGAAGAGGTAGTTCTGAAGCGTTTAGCCAAAGCTATTTATCTGTTCGGCGCGTTGAACGAAGTTCCAGGCCAAAGCGAATTGGAGGCTAATAGCATCACCAACTATCAACTCACCAATCTGGGCATCGCCAATCACAACAGTGACCGGTTGTATGTGATTGAGGCGAAGCCGAAAGACGGAGAATCGAATTTGGTTGAAACGTCGCCGCTCGATCCAAAGCTGGTTTTGATCACCATCTCAGTCAGCGATTCACGACCGCACCAAATCTCTGCGACAGCCAGCGACGGATCGCGGTTGGATTTGAAGTTTCAATCGATCGAGGCTAACGCACCAGCCGATTCGCCTCAGTACGCCAACGAACCACCTAAAGATTCGTTTGTGATTGATCTGTCGGAACAGCCGGCGACCGGCGACGCGCTGAAAAATCCCGTCCCCTACACCGCCGATTCGATCAAACGTGGCAAACGAATTTACGTAGCCGATTGCGTGGTCTGTCACAGCGTTGACGGCACCGGACGTGATAGCGACGTCACCGATAACGCCGCCGATCTGACGGACACCGAATTCTGGCTTTCCGACGGCAGTGAGTCCGCGACTTTTCTGGCGATCCGCGACGGTGCCGGTGACGAAATGCCCGGCTACAAGGACGACTATCGCGACGAAAAGATGATCTGGGACTTGGTCAACTACATCCGCAGCTTGCAGGAATGAATTCGAGAACGGTACGACGGGCAGACGATGGAAACAGCGGTTATGATTAGACGTCACCCTTGCCTGACTTCCGTATCCCCTATCGAAGGTGCACCAGATGGATGGCTCCAATGCCAACACGAATCGGAATCAGTCGGACAAAGATCAATCAGACACGTCACCTGATTTGTCTCGGCGTATTTTTTTAGCGGCTTCAGCACTCGGTGCCGGTGCCGCGTCAATCGCCTCTTCCGCTGACGCCGCCGCCACTGACGATGGTATCCCTTCGATTCAGATTCCCGTCGACATTACTGAGTCACTTGCCGCGGATCCAAAGCCCGCGTCCTTCGAAACCAAGGGGCGGCGACCGGGCATGAGCGGTGCGGCTGTGTTTGCCAAGGCCTGCGAAGCTGAAGGACTGGCAGCTCTGTTTTGCTGTCCCGGTAACTACTCGGTGATCAACTCGCTGGCCGCCGAGGGGATCCCGTGCTTTGGTGGGCGAACCGAAGGCATGATGTGTTCAGCGGCCGATGGCTTCATCCGCGTGACCGGCGAAATCGCGGCGGCGTCTGGCACCGAGGGCCCCGGCTTTACGAACATGATCATGAACATTGCTGCTGCCAACGCGGCGCGCACGCCGTTGCTGGTGGTCGCCAGTAATAAGTTGATTAGCCAGGAAGATACGGAGCGCGGCATTCAGGTTGCCTATCAACAACCAACCACCGAAGGCATCAAGAAATACGGGAAGCGTTTGATTACGCCTGATCGCGTCTGGGAATACGCAGCCTATGCATTTCGCAAACTGAAGACAGGTGTGCCTGGGCCAGTCCACCTCGATTTTCCATCGGAGGTAAGTAACGCATCCTATACCGATCCCGGATCGCTAAAGTTCTACCATGACAAGTCCAAGTACCGCGCTCATACCAAACCACATCCTTCATCCAAGGACATTGATGAAGCGGTCAAAATGATAACCAAGGCCGAGCGTCCCATGATCGTCGCCAGTATCGGCGTGTTCTACGACAAAGCTTGGGATGCTTTGCGCGAGGCTGCTGAGAAAAATGATATCGCGGTGGTCGAATCGGGACCGTCGCGAGGTCACTTCGCTGATGATCATCCGCTGTCGGCCAATACGGCACCAGGTTCCTACGGCAGCGTCGATTTGGTTGTTTTTGTCGGTCAATATTGCATGCCGAACTTTGGCGAGTATCGCTTTGGCCCCGATTGCCGCGCCATCCGAGTTCATCCAGAAGCCGACGACATTGGGCGCAACTGGCCAATCGACCTGGGAATCGTTAGCGGTGAAAAGGCGTTCCTAGAAGCGCTCACAGCGGCCTTGCCCAAGCGTCGCCGGAAGGCCTGGATCGACGAAGTTGCCGCCGAGCGAGATGCGCTCGAAAAGTTGAATATCGAATATCATCAGAAGGGGCTCCAGCACAGCAAGGATACTGGACTATGCCACCCCGCCATCATGGGAAAAGACCTCAGCGATTTCCTGTATCGTGGATCAATTCCGAAGGAGCAGACCACGATTGTTTCCGGCGGCTACGGAATCGCGAAATGGATGCGCCGTTACATTCGCGCGTACCGACCGGGACAAATCTGCAATGGTCCGTATCAATATGGCGCGATCGGTCCTGATATTGGTTACACCGTCGGAGTTGGCGCAGCCGTTCAAATGGGCATCGGTCCGCAGGCGCCGTACAAAGGAGCTCCGGTCGTATGCATTACAGGCGACGCCGGCCTGGGATACTCGATTATGGAAATGGAGACATTGGCGAAGTACCGAATTCCCGCGATTGTGATCGCGTATAACAATGACGCTTGGGGCGTCTGGCAATCGGGACGCGGGCGCAGTGCCCACATGTACTTATTCCAGGAGAACCTTCGCTACGACAAAATCGCCGAAGCACTCGGCGGTCGCGGTGAGTATGTACGCAATGCCGACGATTTCATGCCTGCGCTGAAACGCAGCTACGAAATCGCCAAATCGGACGGGATTTCAACGTTGATCAACTGTCAAGGCAAGAAGGAATTCTGGACCAACAAATATCCACCGGGAATGACCCGGTCGGTCGAACCTGGCTGTATGTCGTATAACCACTAACGCGTTTTCACAAGAAATGTCGGCCAGGACTTGTAATGGCAACTCACGTCCATTCGGCTCTGCCAGGACAGGCCCTGGCGTACGAAAACGCTTTCGTTGATTCGCAGCCTCGGTATCGCGTTAGCGTCTTGGGACGCCAAGGCTTGCGATCGGTCTCAATGTAGGAAATCTCGATTCATGGCAGCCGACCAGTCCGCGATTGTGCGAGACGTATTGCAGGACTACGCCGACCGCGGAGTATTTCGCGGATTCCGCGAAATCGCCGGCCGCAATGACCGTATCGCGTTCGAGATCTTATGCTTTCCGTTCACGCAGCAACCCTTTCGGCTGATCTACACCGATAATCCCCCGTCGCTAGTGTTCAAGCAACTCTTGCAAGGGATGCCGGCGCGCAGCGACATGTATCGGCAATTCAAGTCGTACATGAAAGAACGTTCTTCGGAAGCGTTGCCCGCACATCGGCGGATCGATCCCGAGCGGGTTCAGTTGAAGTGGTCCAATCGACTGGGAGACGTGAACGTGGCTCTGAATATCCAGGACCAAAATCACGAATATGCGGCGCGGCGGGCGATCAATTTGTTGACCGATCTGTTTTTCGATCTGCTAACCGAGTCAACCTTTTACGAATTCATGGAAGAACACTTCGACATGCCGGAAGACTAGGTGTTGTTGCTCTGACACGCAGTCCTTGAGTTTTCACGCTTCATACCGTAAAGCGGTTACGTGCAACACCTTCGGCGAAATGAGAATTGACGAACAACGCAAGCAAGCTTGCTTTTTACTCTGTCGCGACGTCGGTCGTCTTGGGCGCTGCGATCTGTGTGTGACCCAGAAACATTTCATCCCATGACTGGTCACCCCATTTGACCTCTTGAGAAGGATCTGGATTGCTCAGATTCATACTCGAGTTATCGAAGGCGCCTTCCACCACCATCGTCGTTCCCTTGGGTAGAAAGATGGGTTCCTTTGGCGTGTAAATCATTTGCCAATTGAACTGGTAGTTCGGCACGCTCAACAGTTTTCGTTCGGTTCCGTCAGGGAAGATCGCTGTGTAAGAGACCCGTTTGCCACGAACATGCATATGCGGCTGTAGGTTGAACAGTTGCGTGTCGTGTTTGACCAATCTTTCGGCTCGGACTGGAACGTCACTATCATGGGGCGGAATGACAAATTTTGCATTCCCCGGACTCCAACGGCGGATTTCATATTCGGGTTCGGTGTCACGAAAGTAGAGCCCAATTTTCGAGTTATCGGTTACGGCTTTCCCGTTCGGCGTGTAATGCAGTGATGCACGAATCGCCGAGCCTGGGCCGACCCGGTATCCAACATTCTCCGGGTACATCAACCTGGGCTTGCCGGGGGCGAAACCGGCGAATCCGGTTCGCGACGAATCATTTGGGTTTTGGTCGTCGTCAACGCCAACAATCACTGTCGACGTCGTGATGTGATGAACAACCGCAGGATTGTCAATGTAGAATTCGTAGCCACTGACCCACTTTTCCTCGTCAAGATTCAATGGCAGCGTGACGTAGATGTAATCGACCACACCTGTCGCGGGAACGTCTTGAGGAGGAATGTCGACGATCAAGTCGGGTTCGCCTAGCGGCCACCGCGTAGCAGGACGGCCGACGATTTTGGTTAGCGGGTCTTCGTCACCATCTTTCGGGGCGCCGGCTTCGATCCAGTGCAGCAGCGTCGATTTCTCTTTGTCGGTGATGAAGTGGACATCAGACCAGTCGCCGAATTCAGTATCGACTTGCCCCGGTGGCATTCGCGTCGTCATCACAGTTTCTCGAATCATTTCACTCCACCCTAACACGGCGTCATGACTATCCATGGCGAACGGCGCGATCCCGTTCGGCTGGTGACAGCTTGTGCAACGGTTTTGCAGAATGGGTGCGATTTCTTTTGCATAAGAAATGTCGCGTTTCTGATCGGCATTGCGAACCGGAAAAGAGACGAGGCAGCCTTTCACCTTTCGAGATTGAGTGGCGATTTCTTCATTTGCAAAAACAGAGTTGAGCGCATCTGCCAAGTAGTGGTTCTGGGCATTCTCCCGTTGCACTTCATAGTCAAACTGATCATTGATGGGGCCACGGTACGCGATCTGCATTGACTCGGGATTGATAACGAACACCTCGCAGGTTCGCTTGACTCCCAGTAGCTCGGCAACCAGCTGTGAGTTATCGACCAGGATTGGAAAATCGATTTCGAACTCGCTAGCTTCGTCGCGGATCGCTTCAAGGTTATCTTGGACATTCGCGTTTAGCATCAAGAACTTGACCTTGCGGTCGCTAAACTGCTCGCGGACTTGCTTCAGCGCCGGAACCGCCAGTCTTGCGATCGGACAGCCGTTGCCGTGCACAAATAGGACCACAGCTTCTTGGTCCCCATAACGGCTCAACTGATGAAAAAATCCCTGATGGTCGAGCAAGGCAAAATCACCCACCTCGGTCGCTTCTGCATGAACGGACTCCGTCACACATAACGATGCAACGAACAGAAACAGCGTCAAGCAAGCAACCTTCGCCATGACAAACTCCTAGTGAGATCACGCAGTCATTTTCGAAACGGGCTCTAGAAGCACTATTGGAAGCGTCCCACTACGCAAAGTCAAGAACGATCGAGATTTCCATCTGTTTCTCAGCAGAATGATGGGTCGTTTGACTCTATTGCTTTGACAGTTCCACTTCTGACGTGGAACGCCCGGGTAGTGCATAGGCAACCAGTTTTGGAACTCCGTCACTTACGGTCAGCGAGATGAACTGCCGTCCGTCCAACAAATAGGTCATCGGTGTGCCGATTGGCCGGCCCGGCAGGGCGACTTTGCCAGCGATTTCGCCGGTCGCTTTCTCATAGGCCAAAAGAAAGTATTCCGGTTCGCCTTCGCCGCCGTACGGTGGTGAAGCCGTGCAGATCATCAGGGTTTTGGTAACGATGGGACCACCACGCCGTTCGCCGCCCAACGCGGGAAGATCGATTCCGACAAGTGCCGGATGGTTTCGAATCGCAGCGGCTCCCAAGCCTGCTGGTTTCATCCAAGCGTTTGAGCCTCGATGTAAATCGATCGCAGTCATTCTGGAATAAGGCGGTTTGAAAATCGGCAGTCCCTGCGGCCCCTCCGGTCGTTTGCCGCGGCCGCCGCCATGGGTATAGCGGACGGTCTCGACATCTCGTTGCTTAGGTTCGTAGAAAACCGTAACAGTAATTCCGTCATTCGAAGGTACGTACAACAGCCCGGTTTCTGGATCCAAAGCACCGCCGTTCCAGTTGATCGCACCGACCAGACTGGGGCGCTGGATCGTGCCTTGATTGCCTCCAGGTTCCGATAGACTTGGCGGTGTGAACAACGGGCCACGCGTGAAGTCCTTCAGCAACTCGATCGCTTCGGCCCGCAGTTCAGGTGTGAAGTCGATTAACTGGTCATCATCGGAACCTTGGCCAGCGTACGGCGGCGGTTTGGTCGGAAAAGGTTGTGTAGGCGAAGTCTTTTCGCCAGGAATGTTTGACTGCGCAACCGGACGCTCCTCGATGGGCCAGACCGGTTCGCCGGTAACCCGATCAAAGACAAAACAGAAACCCTGCTTCGATAGTTGTGCAACGGCCTTGATCGAGCGGCCTTCGACCTGAATGTCGGCCAAGATCGGGGCGCACGGAAAATCGTAATCCCAAATGCCATGGTGAACGGCTTGGTAATGCCAGACCCGTTTGCCGGTTTCGACGTCGACACAGATCAGGCATTCCGCAAATAGGTTGTCGCCATGTCGGTGACCGCCGTAGAAGTCATTGGTCGGCGTTCCTGTGGGCAAGTACACATACCCGAGCGATTCGTCGGCGCTCATCATCGTCCAAACGTTCGTATTACCGGTGTACTTCCAAGATTCGTTTTCCCAGGTCTCGTTTCCATACTCACCATCTTGGGGAATCGTATGAAACGTCCATTTTCGCTTCCCGGTACGCACATCCCAGCCGCGGACATCACCGGGCGGCGTGCCCTGCACGTCGCGACGGTCCGAGATACAGGCTCCTGTGATCAGAACATCTCGGCAGACGATCGGTGGTGAAGAAACCGAGTAGAGTAGCGCTCCCAATTCGTCCTTCTCGCCGCGCGTCGCTCGGGGAATGCCGACCGTCAAATCGACACGGCCGTTGTCGCCAAAGTCCAGGCATGGCTGCCCAGTTTTCGCATCTACCGCGTGTAGATAACCATCGCCGGTTCCCCAAAATATCCGCTCGTCCTTTTTGCCGTCGGTCCAATACGCCACGCCGCGGCTATTCCAGGTCAAGCTCATCGCCGGCGTACCCGACTCGTAGCTTTTGGGATTGTAAACCCACAGTGTCCGACCGGTTGCCGCATCGATCGCGGCTGCCTGGTAAAGCGGCGTTGAAAGATAAAGTACTCCATTGACCATCAGAGGAGTCGCTTTCAAGCTGGACATCCGCGGCGGCCGACTTCCGCGCCAGCGATCGGGTTCTTCGTCGCTGAGCGCTTTGAAAACGCTTTTTGCGTCACCCCACCATTCGCCGTGAGGGCCCGATTTACTTAGGTAGGTGTCGATCGTTTGCCACGACCAAACTTGTTCAAGGCGGTTGAAGTTGTCGCGATCAATTTGATCCAGCGGCGCATAACGAGTGCTACCTAGGTCACCGCCGTAACTGTGCCACTGGCCGTCGATTGTACCCTGCTGCGCTAGCAGTGGACCGACCGAAAGACAACAGGCGACCGTGACAAAGTTTAGGGTCAGAATGATGCTGGCCGTCGAATATCGATATCTGATTTTCCCGCCCTTCGTCTCAGAGGTATCGCCTGTTGCTATCTCACTTCAATTGGTCAAACGTTACTCGCCCGATTCGACCGCAGCCTGTTTCTTCAATTCCTCGACGGTTTTTGTACTCGTATAGTTGAAGTAGCCGATAAACATTTCGTCCCACGTCTGCGGTCCAAACGTGATTGTTTTGGACGGATCGGGGTTCGCCGGGTTTTGCGGCGAGTTGTCGTAGTGTCCAACAACTTGAAGCCGCGTACCGGCCGGCACTAGCTTTGGCTCATAGTAGTCGTATGTGTTTTGCCAATTGAAATCGTACTGCGGTACGGAGAGCAGCGTTTCCGATTTGCCATCCGGGTAGTGCGCTGTGTAACGCATGTCTTTGCCGCGCACGTGCATGTGGGGATGCATCGACAGGATCAACGCATCCTCCTTGAAAACATATTCGGCCTGCATTTCGTGATTTGGCTCGTAGGGTGGAATCTTCAAGTCGCGACCGAACGCCGCCGCCGTCTTGGCTTCGCGCTCAGGAGTGCCTTTGTAGAGTTTCAGTCCAAACATCGATTGGTCCTTCTCGATCTTTCCAGTTGGCGTGTAGTGCATGGTAAATCGCAGCATCGCGCCAGCAGGAATCCGTCCGGCAACGCCCTCGGGAAATACAAAGGGGTCTTCACCTGGCGCAAAGCTGCAAACGAGCGAGCTTTTGCGGCGCCGCTGCGCCCTGGCGTTTTGATTGTCCGATGCATCGTTCAGGTCAACTTCTTCACCCTCCTCAGGCACGTAGCAATAGATTTGGATGTGATGGACGACAGCTGCGTTATCTGGCAAAAGTTCCGCGGCAGAGAACCAAACGTCCCGTTCGAAATTCGAAGGGATTGTAAAGTGCAAATAGGGTATGACACCATCAGCTGGAATGGTCTGCTCCTCAGGTAACTTAAAAACGATATCGGGTTTTCCGATGCTCCAGCCTTCGTAGTATTCCTTCTCCGGCGGCAAGTCTTTCTTGTCTCCAAATGGCGCGCCGGCGTCGATCCAAGAAATCAAAGTGTTCAGCTGTTCTTTCGACAGACTGCGATCGGTTGCAAAGTGGCCATAACGCGGATCAGCGTGCCAAGGTGGCATCCGTCGTTCAATCACAACTTCCCGAATCATTTCGGTGAAGTCGCGCACGTCGTCGTAATCCATCAGCGCGAACGGGCCAACGGCATCGGGCCGATGACAATTTTGGCACCGTTCTTGGACGATCCGCGAGATATGTTTCGCATAAGTGATCTGTTCCAAACCCTCCGGCTCCGGATTGTGCGTGATCAGACAGCCCAGCGGCTCGGTGGTCGCGACACTGATCGGTTTGTCGGCATGCAATTCAGTGATCGCTTCGTACAAGTCGCGACGTGTTGCTTTGGCATTCTTGTACGTGTATCCGTAGCGGTCATCGATGCGGCCGTGATACTTCACCAAGCGGTAATTGTCCAACAGCAAGACTTCTGCGGTGCGCTGGAGTCCCAGCATGTCAACGACGGACTGGTCAGCGTCAAGCAAGACCGGAAAGTTGATGCCAAACTCTTTCTTATGCTCAGCCATCTCCGCTTGGGTCACACCCGCATTGGCATGTATCCCGATGATCTGAAAACCGTCCTTTTCGAATTCCGCTTGGATCTTTGACAATTCGTTTGAATACAGATTCGAGATCGGGCAGCCGAGCCCCATCGTGAATAAGACAATCGATTTTTTGTCGCTAAAATCGGATAGCGCGATCGACTTGCCCGTTGAGTCGGGCAGGATAAAGTTGACGACTTTTTGACCGACCGCATAGTCACGATCGTCAGCAGCAAGAGCGGACGAGCAAAAGAGACTGAGTGTGAAGGCTCCGGTCAAGATCGATAACTGACACTGTCTGTTGATCATTCCATCTCCTTCTTGCAGAAAAAATTCGATCTGCCCCGCACGTCCGCGACGCAATGGGACCACGACCATTGTCGGATGTGCAAAATCGCTTCGCAACCTTGCTTGTCGATACAAATTGCTTTTTGTTTCGGCTTTCGCTTCCAGTGCGATTTGAGTCCTGGTGTCACTTGTCACCGTCGCAATCAGTTGCCGTTTCCAATGGATTTTCAGCCAGAAAAGGCGTACTGATGCTTTGTTTGCAGGTTCCGCTGGCTCCGCCGATGGCGATAGGCGAAGATAGGGCGATAGATCACCCTATGAAGATGACTGACGGATCTGGGATGAAGTGCCAATCAATCGAGGCTGAAATGAAGAACGTGATTTTGATTCTGACCCTGACCTGCTTTGTCTGTCCCCTTGTGGCCGATCAGCCGGCGGTGAAACCGCGGGTCGCTGAGCCGACGACACAGATGGCTCCGATGCGTGATGGGATCGAACTTTCGACCAACGTGTTTCTGCCCGAGGGAGCTGGGCCGTGGCCGACGATTCTGCAACGGACGCCCTATGGAAAGAGCAAGCAGGGTAAGCCGTACGTTCCGGCTGGCTACGCTTACGTTTCCCAGGATCAACGTGGTCGTGGTGACTCGGAAGGTGAGTATCGGCCGCACGAAGCGGAGATCGAAGATGGTTACGACACGGTGGAGTGGATCGCACGGCAGCCGTGGTGCAATGGCAAAATTGGGATGGTGGGAGCGTCGGCATCCGGCATCGCCGCAAATTTAGCGGCAGCCTCCGCGCCGCCACATTTGACCGCAGCATTCATTCGTGTGGCTCCTCATTCGCTGTTCTACGAAGGGAGATTCATCGGCGGTGTGTTTAAGGAAGCTGACACGGGCAATTGGATGCGACGTCAAGGCGTTGGCGAAGAGGCGATTCGTGCTTACAAGAAACGTGTCATCTTGGACGATCGTTGGCTAGAGACCGATTTGGTTTTTCATCGAGAAAAAATCCAGATTCCGATTTACAACGCAGGTGGATGGTATGACTTGTTCTCGTTGGGCAGCGTCTCGAATTTTCAATACTTGCAGCACGACGGACACGCGGGCGCACGGGGCAAGCAACGGCTGGTGATGGGACCAGTCGGACACGGACGATTGCGTGGTGATTTGGAATACCCTGAGGCTGCGGCACTATCAGATCTGGCGATGCCATTTTTCGATTACTGGTTAAAGGGGATCGACAACGGATTTACGAACCAGCCTCCAATCCGCTACTACATGATGGCTTCGGCGCGACGCGGATCGCCTTCGCGGAAAAATGGCTGGCGTACAGCTCAAACCTGGCCGCCACAAAGTGCCGAGTCGGTTCGCTTCTACTTGCACGATGACTCGCGACTTGCACTTTCCAAACCGAGTTCCGCCGTGGGCGAATCGAAGTACAAATTTGACCCAACCAATCCAGTGCCGACAAAAGGAGGATTGAATCTTACGCTACCCCTGGGGCCCATGGATCAACGCGAGATCGGTGAGCGCAGCGACTATTTGCGTTTCCAAACCGAGCCGCTCGCTAAAGATCTGATCGTCGCTGGCAAAATCGATTTGGAACTGTGGGCGTCTACCGACGGTCCCGATACCGACTTCATGGTCAAGCTGGTTGACGTTTATCCCGACGGTTACGAAGCACTCGTGCTCGATACCGCCCTCCGCACTCGCTATCGATTCGGGCGAAGAGCCGAAGATGTTCGAATGATGGACCCGAACAAGCCAGAAAAAATGGTGATCGACATGTGGAACACTGCGATCATCTTCGAGCAAGGGCATCGGTTAGCGGTTCACATTACCTCCAGCAACAGTCCCCGATTTGAAGTCAATCCCAACACAGGCGATCCGCCCGGTGAAGACATCACTCCGCCACGCACCGCCCTTAACACGATCTATCACAACGCCGGCCAACCGACGGCGCTCGTGATGTCGGTGATGTCGTCTACAGAGTGATTCTATTCATTTCGTGCGTACTGCACGGAGAACGCAATGGGTGCAGCTAGCTTGCTGTTGTTGACACGAACTTCCATTACCAATTGCTCCTCCGCGTTGATGCGAAAAGAATTGCTCTTGGTGCCCCCTGTTCTCGCGACGTTTCCGTAGATCGTCGCTTTTTCGACGTCGTAGTAAGTGTCGGCCAATTCGTTCGACCTCGTTCTGATCTTCGCGGGTGCCATCCTCTGGAAGGGTCACGACGTAGTCGTCCATTGCAAATATCGCCTTGCCACCTGATCGCGAAATAGTCATTCGCTTGGGGAAAGACGTGCTAATTTCAAGACGCGGTTTAGCGATTCTTATCATCAGGAAGTTCATTTCCGCGGTCGCCGTCTTGATCTTGGCCAGGATCGTGCTTTCGTCCTTGTTGCGGTCGCCAGCGTAGCGATATTTCCCAACCATTTCGTCCAGCGTTGGCACTTTTAGGTCTTCAGATTTGGCTTCCGTCGTCAGGAAGACCGCACCGGACACCAATGCGATTGCTCTGAACACCGAGGCTATGTATCCAGATCGATTCACCTGAGAGCTTGTTTGCATAGCGAATGTCTTTGTTCTGAAGACTGCTCGTTTGCCTGCCAGCAGTTCAGAGTACCAACAGCCAGGAGAGAGTCTATGTGTTTTCAAAGTTCCACGTTGAATAATCAGTTCGGCCACCAAACGTATTCGTCGTCTGGGTCAATTGTATCGGCGTTGGTCTTGTCGATTGGGATCGCAGCCTCGAGCGCATAGGGATAAAGCGGCGGACGCGCGCCGGCGTGATGGTCATCGAGCAGTGCTTGTAGCTGAGCTAGCTTGTCGGGATGCGTCTCGGCGAGATTGTTCTGCTCGGTCGGATCGGTGGAAAGATCGAACAGCCAGTTCTTTTTTTGCCTACCGTTCACATGCAGTTTCCAGTCACCGGCCCGCACAACATGGTAATAACCACTCTGCCAGAACAACGCGTCATTCGGATGGCTGATCGAGCCAGTGCCGATCGCTACGGGCAGCATGTCTCGGCCATCGATCTCGACATCTTCCGGCAACGCTGCGCCGGCGGCCGCAGCCAAAGTCGGCATCACATCGATATGGGCGACCGGCGTATCGACTTCCGTACCAGGCGCAATCTTGGCTGGCCACTTAATAAACATTGGCACGCGGATGCCCCCTTCAAATAGCGTGATCTTCCAACCGCGATAGGGTGCATTGATTTCCGGCAAGCCGATATAACCTGCCCCGCCATTATCGCTGGTCAGAACGATGATCGTGTTTTCTGCCAACCCCTCCGACTCCAGCTTGGCGGTGATGGCTCCAACGCTACGGTCAAGCGCGCAGCATCGCGGCATAGACGCGCAGTCGATGCGGCTGAATGTCGCCGACCGCATCGTAGTCGGCCTTGGTGGCTTGCAGTGGCGTATGGACACCCCAGTGCGCCAAGTACAGAAAGAAAGGCCGGTTCTTGTTCGCTTCAATCACTTTTAGCGATTCGTCGGTCCAATAGTCGGTCAGGTACCCGCCCGGCTCGAACCAATCACCGCCATTGTACGAGGCTGCAAACTGCATTCGGGCCCAGAGAAACTTGTCGATCGGGTCGAAGTCTAGCTTGGCATTGACAACATTCGGATCATTTTCGGGAAGAAACAGGCCGCTTGCCATCAACAAGCTTTCATCAAAGCCTTGTGCGTTCGGATTGGATTCGGCGTTTCGCCCCAGGTGCCACTTGCCGATGTGGATGGTGTGATAGTCCTGTTCTTGAAGCAATTCGGCGATCGTGATTTCCTCGCCCGGCAATCCCTGATCATTAAAACTGGGTGCTCCTTCAGCTTTTGTATCGTTGAATTCGGCGCGGGGAGCGGGCCCCGATCATTGTCGCTAATCAATGACAGCACGCGGCCCATGCCGTCGGGAGTCGGCGTGAATTCAAAACCGGTACGCGTCGGATAGCGGCCGGTCAGCAACATCGCGCGTGACGGGGCGCAGGTTCCCGTGCCGGCGTAGGCTTGTGTAAAGATCGCACCGTCAGCGGCCAGTTTGTCAATGTTTGGAGTCGGCACGCGGCCACCAGCGACGCCCCCGCCAAAGGTCGATAGGTCATTGATGCCGAGATCATCCAGCAGAATGAAGATAATGTTTGGTGGGGCTTGGCCGCCGAAAGCTCTGCTGTCTCCGGCCCTTTATCCCAAGCGATCGCTTGGTGAGGAGCGACTTCGGTCTTGCCGGTGACAGAGGCAACGTACAGGATGATCGCCTTGCGGTTCAACCATCCAAGCGTCGCGGTCCCTGCTGCAACAAGCAGCAATCCGAGCAGAGCTTTCTTCCAACCGATCTTTCGCGGGTTCGAGATGGTTTGTTCTGGAGACTGCATGATTGCGTTAGCTCGTTGGTCTTGGCTTTTGCTTCTGATAGCGATCAATGACAAGGAACGGCAGCAGCGTTAGCAGGGTAAGTAACGCAAGTAGAATGTGTTTGCCAAATCGATCTCGTAGTCCGTTCAGTGCCACCTGTTGCACTTGGGCGTAATTTGCGGCAACTGGCAATACGCCGTTGTCTCGTTCATATTTCTGATAGAGCGCCAGCATCGACTGCAAACGCTCTGGCATCAGAGCGGACAGGTCCTTGGTTTCGCCCGGATCGGTCACGATGTTGTAAAGATGCCATTGATTGTCACCGACCGGACCTCGGTTGAGGACGATTTTGTAGTCACCCTGAAACAGGGCTGCATTTCCGCCTAGCTCGTAACCAACGTACTCCTGGTCGCTATAAACACGGTCCTGTTTGCCGTCAATTAGCGGTACCAAGCTGTGTCCGGTCATCGGTTCGATGCGCCCACCCGCGTAAAATTCTGTCGGAGCGCTCGCGCCGCTGAACTCCAGAATCGTCGGCGCAATGTCGGTGACATAGGTGAACGCGTTTGTCTGTTGATCCTGCTGTGCAAGCGATTCACCTGCGATGATCAACGGCACACGCATACCCCCTTCGCCGACGTGAAATTTGTAAAAGGCCAAGGGAGCTGCCGCGGCGCTGGCGAAGCTGGGGCCAATGGTATTGAAGCTGCCTCGTAAACCGAGCGAATCGTAAGCGTTCGTATAGCCCATCAAACGGAGCGCGGCCCGACTAGCCGCAGTATCGGGGTCCGTTGTCCCGGTCGCTTCACTGCCATTGTCCGAGGTGAAGATGAATAGGGTGTTGTCGTATCTATCGGTGCGCTTGAGATGTTCGATCAAACGTCCAATATGATGATCCATCGCTTCGACCATGCCGGCGTAAACAGCCATCCGTTTTGACTGATAACGTTTCTGATCGACTGATAATGCATTCCAATCACTGGTCGAATTCATAGTGACCATGGAACAGCCAGCCGGGACAATTCCCAATTCAATCGCTTTGGCCTGACGGTTCTGGCGAAGCGCATCCCAGCCATCGTCATAAGCACCCATGTAGCGATCGATAAATTCTTGCGGCGCTTGCACGGGAATATGCACTGCCTGAAATGGGATGTAGGCGAAAAAAGGTTTACCGTCTTCGCCCTGACTGTCGATGAATTCGATCGCTTTATCGATCAGAAAACGCGAGGAATAAAAGTCATCCGGAAGTTGTGTTTCCTTGCCGTCGGCGAACCAGTTAGCTTTTTCGTAGATCGGCAGGTAGGGCTTTTGTTCCCAGTTGTCGGCGCCGGTGTCAGCCATGGTCATGGTTCGTTCAAAGCCGCAACGGGTCGGCAGCAGATCAGGTGTTTTTCCCAGGTGCCACTTGCCAGACATGTAGGTGTGATAACCCGAGTCTTGCAGCAGCGTCGCAATCGTAACCACGTTGTGCCCCAGCGTACCGCGGTAGTTGGGATGTTTGCTTTGTTCGGGCGAGATTGCTTCCGGGATATTTGGAACACCATTGCGATGGCAATCGACGCCGGTCAGTAGCATCGAACGGGCCGGTGCGCAACTGGCTGCGGTGTGGTAATTGGTAAATCGTACGCCGCTGTTCGCCAGAGCCGACAGCGCGGGTGTGTTGATCTCGCTGCCGTACGGTGCGATGTCCGTAAACCCAATGTCGTCAGCCAGAATCAAAACGATATTCGGCCGAGTGTCTTGCGCGGGTAGAAACGGACACCAGCTAATCAAGGCAAACGCAACCGCACACCCCTGCCTAAGCGTTCGTGTCAAAGTGAAGCCCGCCATTCTTACTCCTGTTCCGACAACTTCGGGGCCGTCAGTACAAGCAGCGTGGCGATGATCAGTTCGACGGCGATCAGATCGAGCGCTGGTGGGGCGTCGTGAAATAGCCAAGCCAGTAACCGAAACAGGGCAACGACAGCCAGCATCAATGCCGGTGCGTAGAACCAACTCCCTGTCCTGGTCACCAAACCAATCAAGATCATTAGGCCCATCGTCAGAAACAGTGCGCCAACGTCGCCGATTTGCGAACTACGTCCCAGACCATCCAATAGCGGCATCCCCAAAGCTGATGCGGCGCCGGCAGGATCTGTGACCCACCGCAGTCCCAACACGACAAACAGGATCGCGGGTAGCGTGACGAGGATGCGCAATAATCTTTTCATTCGGATCGATTCGCAATCAGAGCCATCATCTTGTGCGCGGTTTCGTGGGCCGCATTTTGATTCTGTCCAGTCACGAAACGTTGCTCGTCGTCGACGCTCACGTGGGTGGCAAGCATGTCTCGAAACTTGGATGCGCTTTCAAACACGACACCTGCTTTTCTCAGTTCTGTTTCGGGGTGCTGTGGCGTCATGTCGATACCGAGCTCCTGGATCTGCTTGTCGGTGACTCCGGAGATCTTTCGCCCGGAAATTAGCGGGTTGCCCTCACGATCCTTGGCTTGGATCAAACCCAAAGCACCATGGCAGACCGAGCCAATGATTGGACTTTCGGCGTAGTATGCGTCACTGATTTTTTGGCCCAGCACTTCGGAGAAGCCCAGATCGTATGCGGCTCCCCAACCACCCGCCATGAAGATCGCGTCGTACTGTGCGAAGTCGATATCATCGATCCGCATTGAGTTTTTTACCTTTGCCTGAAACGCTGGATCCTGCTGAAAACGTTCATCTTCGGGAGTTCGGATCATGTACAGAAACGACTGTGGATCGATCGGAATCTCGCCGCCCTGAATGCTGGCGACGTCGACCTGCATGCCCGCATCCAAGAAATCGTAGTAGGGCACGGTCAACTCCGAACCAAATACGCCGGTTGGCTTGCCACCATCTTCGCCCGGTTCATTCAAGACTCGGTGGCTGGTGCAAATGATCAGCGCTTTTTTGCCAGGCAATTCGTAGGATTCACCAGCGTAATCAGGATGCAAACCGGCGCTGTGTAGAATCGTCGGTAAAGCCAACATGAAGATGACCGTACCGATCGCGAATACGCCTAGCGTTGTGAGTAGTTTCTTTTTCATCTTTAGTTTGCCGTGGAGGATTACAGATAGGATTCGATCGCGTCGCCGGAGCGTCTTCCGGTGATCCCCATCACCGCTTGGTTTGAGCGACGGCGTAATTGACTTGCCCTTCCAATCCCGCTTCGCGATGCTGATGGATCGCCTGGTATGCGGGCAAAGAGGTCATCTCCATGAGTGCTTCTTTCCGGGGGTATTCGACAAGGGCAACCGCATCCCAATCAGCGTTGCCAATCCAGCAGTATTTTGCTGCTCCGGAGAATAGGACCCGCCCGCCAACCTGCTCGAGTAGCGGAGCAACACCTGCGGCGTACTTCGCATAGTGGGCCGCTCCACCATCCGGTTTGAACTTCAACAGGTTGACCATCACGATTGGCCCATCGGAATCCATCGCCATGAAGTCCTGATTCTGTTCCGACGTTGGCAGCAGGGCATTGATGTTGGGCGCATTCATGGGTGAGTTTCCGGTCGGTCACGTTTCGAAACGGTCACCTCTCCCGTTGGAAAAGGTCGGGCCTTCGGGCTCGGAAGAGTGCTGCATCAAAGCGGGCGAATTATCGTGAACCGCCTGTGGGCTGTTGCCGCATTCGACCTCCCCCGCTGCTTGCGCGGGAGAGGTCGCAAGATATTTCCGATTGCCACGCTTACTGCGCGTTTAAGAAGTCGGCGATCGTTTGGGCTTCCTCCAAGTCGATCGCTCCATCGGCGTTGGCGTCAACCAAACCGAACGATTGCTTCAATTGATCAGGTGCTTCGTCCATGTCGATTTTGCCATCCTTGTTTGCGTCCATCTGATCCATGATCTGTTTGGCCGTGACTCCCTCGGCTGGCTCTTCTTGCTCGACAACAGCGATCAATACCTGGCCTTCTAGGCCAGCTTCGCGAAGGGGAAGAATCGCTTGATATTCTTCAGATTGAAACATCTCAACGGCGGCGCTTGCGCTGGGGTATTTGACCAAGGCAAACGCATCCCATTCGGCTGTGCCAATCACCGTGGTTTTGCACTGCCCTGAAGCAAGGATTTCGGCTTCAATTTTCTTGAGAAACTCGTTGGCCTTCTCGCTGTACTTTTGATATTCAGCCTGGTCTTTGAACTTAAGCAAGTTGACCATAAAGACTTCTTGATCACCTAACGCTGCGAATGCGGCTCCCTGTTCGTCAGTGGGCAACAAGGCATTCAATTCGGTCGCGTCAGCACCGAACGCAACGTTGCTTGTCCCGGCACTCGCAAGCAAGGCTAGGCCGGCCGCCGTTCCAGATGTTTTGAAGAAGTTGCGTCGAGAGTTCGTGTTTTTGATTTCGGTCATGATTAAGCCTTTGTTGGTTTGGTAAGAAATACAAGAGACTGATTCTAAGGGGTTTCGCCCGCTGGTGTGGCGGCAATGAATTCAGCGACCACTTTTGCCAGTTCTGGTCCTTTTTGTTCCTGCAAAAAGTGTCCGGCATCCTTGATGGTCGTATGTTTTTGGCCTTTCGCGCCGGGAACACGGCTCTGGAACACGGCGTCGCCACCACGGGTGATCGGGTCGCCATCGCTGAACGCCGTCAGGAACGGTTTTTCCCATTTGGAAAATACCTCCCAAGCCTGATTGTTCGCTTCGTTGGCGGGGTCATTGGCCGTAACCGGTACGCGCTGCGGCATGATCAGTGGGCCAGCTTTGTAGCTGGGATCGGGGAATGGTGCGTCGTAGGCTGAAGCAATTTTTGGGTCCTGAACGTTTCCGCTGACCAAAGTGCCAACCGGCATGTCACCGCGGTCGATCATCAATTGATTCATCTTTCGCCACTGCATGAATGCGCCGCTTTCGCGAAGCCTGCTAGCGGCAGTAGAGTTGCCAACCGGTAGTCCGGTGTTGGCAACCACCACTCTGGCAAACCTCGCTTCGTTCTCGGCTACCACCCGCAAACCGATCAGACCGCCCCAATCCTGGCCAAAGAAAGTTGCACCCTTCAAGTCAAGCGACTTGACCAATTCGGCCATCGCATCGACATGAAATTTGTATGTATGCGTTTCCATCTTGGCTGGCTTGTCGCTGCGACCAAAGCCGATCAAGTCGGGCACGATGCAGCGATATCCAGCCTTGGTCAGGACGGGGATCATTTTGCGATACAGGTACGACCAAGTTGGCTCGCCATGCAGCATGAAGACCACTTCGCCATCGCGGGGCCCCTCGTCCAAATAGTGAACGCGGTAACCATCGATTTCTTTGTAGTGCGGTTGGAAATCGAAATCGGGGAGATTTGCAAACCGTTCATCGGGTGTTCGGTAGATGCCCGGCCGAACTTCTTCGGCTCGGCAAAATACCGTACTGATTGCGAATACAAAAACTAGAATCGCTGCGTGCTGTTTCATTGGATTCCCACTTGGCCTTGGTTGACTTCCACCTTCGGGTCGCTGGGGTCTGAACGTGAGTTCAACGAGCATCCGGCGCCAGCGATCCCTACAGAAATTTTTCTACAGAGCTGGGAGCTCGCTGACGCTCGACCGCCAGCTGCCCAACCTCAATATCCGATAAGTAAGTAGCGCTATGTTTGAACAGCAGTTGTTCGATTGGTTTGTCACATGTGTTGCTCATTCAATATCGATCGTCATCCCATCGCGGCCGACGATGATCGGCCCGGAATAGATGTCGGACATTCCCCGCACAAAATTTTTCTCCGCCGCTTCTTGCGGCGGAATACTGGGAACGAGATGGGTGAGCACAAGTTTTTTGACGCCGGCATCGCGCGCGATCTCCGCCACATCTGTGGTCGAAGTGTGATAGTCGGTCACGTCACGCAACAGTGCGGCTCGTCGCGGATTGGACCGTTCGAGGATTGGTAGTATTCGATGGATTGTCTTGAGATCGAGTGCTTCATGAACCAGCAAGTCGGCGTCCTTTGACATCTCAATCATCTTTTCGGTCTTGACAGTATCGCCCGATACGACGACGACCTTGCCCTGATAGTCAAAGCGGTATCCGACGGCAGGGTCGATCGGAGCATGGTTGACCTTGAACATTGTGACTTTCAGTCCATCCGTATCGTAGACAACACCGGGTTCGGCTTCGACAACATCAACTCTCGTTCCTTGTGCACCCCAATACTTACCGTGATGTGCTGCCCGATAGGATTCATCCAGCGAGTATGCCATCCGAAAACCGTTGACGACACGTTTTGCTCCCGGTGGCCCAATGACAGGCAGTGCGTTTTCGGCACCCGCGATTCCTCTTGCGACCAATAGTTCCCCAAACCCGGCGATATGATCGCTGTGGTAGTGCGTAAACAGAACTGCAGACACCTCTTCAATCCGCGCCTCGGCCAATCTCAAAACACAATGATTGCCCGTATCAACCAACATTGCTTTGTCACCGGCCACGACTAAAGTCGCGGCGGTCGTACGCATCGGATTGGGGAGCGGGATGCCGGTGCCCAGCAGGATCACCTGCAGCGGTCCTCCCGACTCTAGTTTTCTTGGACCGGCAAACGCTCCCAGTTGTGCGCTGGCAGCGGGCATTGCCAACGTTGCGCAGATCAACGCAAATACTAAATTGGCCGCAGGAGACTGCATGAGATTTGGTCCCGTAGGGTATTGGACGAGTACGTAGGTGGCTTGGCAACTAGCGTTCGGCCGCGACTATGTTACCAGCAAACTGTCCGCCAATGACTTTGCAGGGGCGACCACGTGTTGCCAGGAAAATGGTTGCGCCGATTTTTTGACAATGGTTCTGCCATTCTATCCGTCTTGGCATGGACGTATGTGACGTTCCATTATCGCAACCCACTGTTTTTGCAGCCATTCATCGCTGAGAATGGGTACAAGTTTGCCAAGCGGGCAAATCGCTTTTAGAACTATACTGCGGAGCGGATCGCACGATGAAACTCGGTCTTCAAATTATCCTTGGCATCTTGTCGCTCATACCGCTGTTTTTTGGCGTGACCGGGCTGTTGTGGGGTACATCACAATTCATGCCGGAGGAACAGATCATTCCGGCGCTTGATAACCAGTTTCGCTATTGGGCGGGGTTCTATTTTGTACTAGCGTTCCTACTCTGGTGGGCGATTCCGAACATTGAACGTCATACAACGTTGCTAAGGATCGTTTGCCTCGCATTGGTGATCGGTGGACTCGGGCGATTGATTTCGCACCTAACCGTTGGTGCTGGTGCGCCTGACCAATTCGGCGCGATGATCTTGGAAATCGGCTCGGTTGTATTTGTCATCTGGCAGGCGATGTTGCCGAAAGAGATTTCAACAGCAGGAGCCCAAGCATGAGCGACGAACGACGAAAGCTAAAATTTGAAAATTTCGATCAGGTTAGCGAAGAACTGAACCGACTGCTTACCGGCGGCTACACCCAAACTGGGAATTGGAATCTATCACAGATCTGCGGTCACTGTCACGATTGGATGCGGTATTCGCTGGACGGATATCCGAAATCGCCTGCACCCATTCGCCTGATGTTGTGGCTGATGAAGGTCACCGTTGGACGCCGGCAACTGGAAGCCGTTCTCAAAGGTGGTTTTCGGGCGAAACTGCCGACGATGCCTGAGACAGTACCCGATCCCGACGCCGTCAGTGACGCCGCCGCCGTTGAGCAATTGACGAAGACAATCAATCGCTTGAAGGCTTCCAGCGGTCCGATTGTACCGTCGCCTTTGTACGGACCGATGACCCACGATGAAGCAGTGCAATTGCACTTAGCCCACTGCGCTCATCATCTCAGATATCTGCAGCCGAAGATCTGATCGGCACACCGCAGGAACGAACGTGGGATCACGAAATGCCTTTGATCATGTTGGTTCCCGTCGATCGAAATCCCAGTTTTTGATAGAGCTGCTGCGCTCCATGGCTATGCGCGAACACATGCAGGCCGATGGCTGACACACCCATCGTCCGAACCATTGCTTCCATGGCAGCCATTGCCGAAAGTGCGTAACCCTGCCGTCGAAACTGCGGGGCTATCTCGATGTCATAGATGAACGCAGTACCGATGTCGAAATTGTGTTCGATAAACAGCCATAGAATTCCAACTTCCTGAACGGGCTTTACGGATTGGATTTCCATCAAGTGATGGTTCGGGGTATCCAGCCCCTGCGGTAACAGACTTTGAAAGGCATCTTTCGATCTTGCCAACGCCGTCGCTTTCGGCCATCGACCCGAATCTACGTTGTCTTGCGCGTAACCGGCGATCGCATACTCCAAATAGCGATCAAACCTGTTAGCTGTCATTGGAACTAATTGGGTCACGGTTGTCTCTCAATGGACGTCGATTGGAATGGTCTGCGAAAGACAGGTAACGGATGTGAAATGCGTTCCAGAGTTGCCGTCGCTGCTACGCAACTTATCGCGTCATCCCGCCGCAAAAAACAGCCAATCGGTTTGCTCAACATCGACCAGGTCGTTGAAGGTTGTTACTGGTTCCGCACGAACAGTGTCGAACACCGAGCGAAGCGCATTGGAAAAATTGCTGTTTTCAGCGTAAGACCAGACGGCCAGCAGTCCGCTGTCGGTCAAATGTGTTTTTGCCTGCATCAATCCCGCAGTGGTGTAGAAACCGTGATCGGATTCGCCCAGCTGGTCGTCCGGTGAGTGATCGACATCGATGACAATCAGATCAAATAGATCGGCGGAGGGATTGGCCAATCTGTCGTAGATGTCTCCGTTGACAATTCGAAGTTTGGTCGCGGCATTCAGATTTGCTGACAATGGAACCATGCCGTCACGCACCCAATCAACAACAGGCGGCAGATACTCAACGACTTCCACCTGGGCAACGCGTGGATGTTTGACCAATTCCCAGGCGGTGTAACCGAGTCCCAATCCACCGACCAAGACCGATAAAGCGTCACCACCATGAATTTCAACCGACTGATTAGAGATCTCCCGCTCCGAATCGGTGTTGTAGCTGCTCATCAGAAATTCATGATTCAGAGTGACTTCGGTAACGATCACACCCGGTTTTGAGAGCAGTTCGCGCCGGCGTAGACAGAGCGGACCAAGCGAGGTTTCTTCGTAGCCGAGGATTTCCAGGTTAGACTTATTGTCGCGGTTGGAAGGCATGATTGATTCGCTTGGTGGTGATTGTGGGGTCGGTCAAGTCCTGGGGCAGACGATTCGGATTGTCCCCCATCGTCAATTTTCAGCATTTCTGGTATGATCCTGGCCTCTAAATTATGAAAAAACTAAATCCCCGGGCACATCTGCGGCGGGGTCGTTCCAAAATAGGAAATTGAATGGTATCCATGCGAGTTAGAGACCGCGAGTCAATTCAGGAAGCGGTCCGAAGATTCCGAAAGCTTGTCGAGAGAAGTGGCTTGAAGCGGGAAATGCGGCGACGACAGTATTATGAAAAGCCTAGTGAGATCAGCCGTCGCAATCGATTGCGGGCAGAACGCCGCGCTTCGAGCGCCCGTCGCACTCTTAATCGAGGCTAAATATCCGAGTAATGGATAAGCGTCCGTAGGCCTTGATACCGCGATCACTGGCCTGTGGAATTTGGAATTACCGCATTTTGTGAGAATAATCATCGTGTTGTCAAAAGCCGAAAGGCGTGTCTTATCGACGTTCCGTGAGTACCTGATGGCTCCGGGCCGTATGCTCTGTTTCTCTGGACCCAATCTTGAACGAGATCGACCTGCGCTTGAGTTGCTATCAACCAAGAAGTTGTTGGAGAAAGAACGGTTCAAGGGTGCGTACTCTTTAACCCCCGCTGGGTTTGCCGCAATGAAAGATTGCGAGCATTATGAAGACGCAACTTCTTAACCGGCCGACGTGGAGAACTTGGTCCCGGCTTTCACGTTAAGCCGCCGCCAGTTAATCGACGCTGAGTCATCTGGACGAACGCCTATTCTTTCACGACAGGTGCCTGACGGCAGAAGCAGGATCGATTAACTTTGACATCCGCGCTGGCCTGCCAAAGCTAGTTGCTGCAGCAGTTCTTTCGCTTCGCTGCCGCGGTCCTGTTTCTGAAGTGATTCAGCCAGTCCGTGCAGTGACCAAACGTTGTTCGGGTGTCGCTTCAAGTCTTCCCGATAGACAAACTCGGCCTCCGCAGCGTGATCCTGTTCCAGTAGCAAGGCACCCAACGCGTGCCTCGCAGGTTGCATCCAACCCCAGGGTTCGTCGTAGTTGAGCGCGTCGTCGCGTTTGACTGCCTCGCGCAGTTGTTTGAACGCTACATCTTGTTCACCGGCCCGATAAGATATTTCACCGGCCAACATTAACTCGGCGATGCCCAAAATGTCGAGCGACGTGTTGTTGAACAGGATGCTGGTTTCTGGGACCAGCTTCTTCGTCTCCAGGAACTTGGCCTGTTCCGCTTTAGCGTCGTCCACTCTTCCGGTCGCGGCAAAGGCGACTCCACGCGCGTAGTGCCAAATCGATCGAGTCATCGGCAGATGTTCGGCTGGCTTGGGTTCTTTCAGGATGTCATCCCAGCGTCCGAATCGTACTAACACATGCAATGGGGTCGCCATAAAGGCATCCAAAAAGTCGATTTGTTCCAACAGCATGTCTTCAGGGACCTGCTGTGGAATCATTCTTGCCGTGTCGAGTGCCAGTTTGCTCTGCCCGTCAAACATCGCTCCGTAGACTAGGAAGTGATAATTGTGGATGCGGTAGTACGTATAGAAATTATGTCGGCCTGCGCGCTCGACAAAACTCTTGTCCAGTTCAATAGCTTTGGCGTTGTTCTCAATCACCTTGGCGTAATCACCCGCATGCGCGTAGATGTGCGTGGGCATGTGAACCAGATGCCCCGCCCCCGGCATTGAAGTCGCCAGTCGGTTCGCGGCCGATAACGCTTTCATCGGCTCAGGTGAAGCTTCCATGGTATGAATGTAGAAATGGCATAGTGCTGGATGTTCGGGCCAGCGTTCGAGTCCTTTCTCGATCACGCTAACGATTTCGGGTGTCTCTGCAGCGGGCTTCCCATCGGGCGCCCAGTGGTTCCAGGGTCGCAGCATCATCAATGATTCAGCAAACAAAGCGGTCACCGTTGGGTTGTCGGCGTGTCGCTGTTGGACGGCGCGCATGGCGTTGGCGTAAGCTTGATTCAAGTCTTCCAAAGTCTCGGGAACGGGCACGGCATACCGTACCAGCAGCGCGTCGATCAGGTCGCGTTCCCATTCGCTGGCAGTTTGTTCCAGGTTCTTGGCAAGTCGAGCGGAAAGCTGCGCCTGCGCGATCACATGCGGTTCGACTTCGGTCAAGTTGATGTTGGGACCCATTGCATAGGCGAGCCCCCACAACGCCATTGGCATTCCGGGATCCGCTTGGTGTGCTTTTTCAAAGCAACGAGTAGCCTCTCCGTGATTGAATGCGTGACACATCGCCAAGCCACGGTCGAACCAGGTTTGCGCATCCTTAGTGTCGGTAGTGACTTTGCAATGGAAATTGCCGATGTCGTAATAGTCGTCAGCCCTTGCCGTCCGAATCACACCATTCAAGCCAACCGTCAGCATCAATAGCGTGAGAATTCGCGCGTTGGGCGACAGCATTGCGATCGCGTTTCGGCTTGATCGTTGAAAAGTGTGGACTGCGTTCATGGTGATTCTCGTCTTGTAAAGCGCGCGGCGACTGTTTGTATTGTTTAGGATGATGCTTTGACGCACAAAAATTAATTTATCACATTCACATGCATACGGCGGTTCACGTGTTCACTAGACGATCGTTTCTGCACTTTTCCGTCGTGGCGGCAGCGACAGCCAGATGTAAAAACGGCTTTTCGCAAGATTTGGAGACTCAGACAAAAACCGTTTGGCACGACGTTCGCCAGTGGGGTGTGGAAGGCAAAGGCTGGAATGAGTCGGAAACGGAAAAGTATTTTGATCGCCTGCCAAAACGGGCCAATGGTGTTGTCCGCGATGCGGTATGGAATTTGAGCCGACATTCGGCCGGCATGCTGACTCGATTCCGAACCGACGCGGACGAAATTCGGATTGACTATGAAGTCACCTCCGATCGATTGTCGATGCCCCACATGCCGGCAACCGGAGTCAGCGGTGTTGATCTTTATGCCACCGATGACGAAGGGAACTCGCGCTGGCTGTCGGTGGCCAAGCCAACGGCCAAGAAAACAAACACGCGCTTGATCGGTGGGATCATTCCAAAGCTAAGGGATTTCACCGCCTACCTGCCGCTATACAACGGCACCGAGTCACTGCAGATTGGTGTTCCCCAGGGCGCGACGTTCGAACCGATTGCGCCGCGCGAGGAAAGATCGATCCTCTTCTATGGAACTTCGATCACTCACGGTGCTTGCGCCTCGCGACCAGGGATGCCCCATCCGGCGATTCTGGGGCGACGATTGAATCGACCCGTGATCAACCTGGGTTTCTCGGGCAACGGCCGAATGGAAAAAGAGGTGGGGCAGTTCCTGTGTGAACTAGATCCGGCGGTCTATGTGATCGACTGTTTACCGAATATGCAAGGCAAGGAAGTTGCCGAGCGCGCTGAACCATTGATTCGACAATTACGGTCGGCGCGCCCGAAACTCCTATCTTGATGGTTGAAGATCGCACCTATGCGAATACGCCGTTCATTAAATCCAAACAGCAAAGACACGAGCAAAGCCGTGCCGCGTTTCGAAAGGCCTACGAAAACCTCGTTGCCGACGGATTCAAACAACTTGCTTATTTGGAAGGCGAGACGCTGTTGGGCAAAGACCGTGATGATACAACCGACGGATCGCACCCCAATGATCTGGGGTTCTATCGACAAGCCAACGCCATGCAGCCGGCACTCGAGCAGCTGGGAATCGGCTAACCGCGTTTAGGTGTCCAGCTCTGGTCGTTGAGGTCGATCGGGACGGGTATCTTTCCGGGTCGCCCGCCCAGATCCTCCGCGACCTCCCCCAGAACCGAAGAATGTCTGAATTCCGACGGTGAGTTCCTCCTTCGACACGGCCGAATCCTTGTCGGTATCCATCTGGCGAACGCGAGAAGCCAGCGGACTTCCTTGCAGTTCGTCTTTAGTCAGTTTGCCGTCCTTGTTCTTGTCTCGCTCGGCAAAGACTTCGTTGGGATCGAATCGGACCCGCCCTGCCCCACCCCGACCTGCCCCACCCCGACCTGCCCCACCCCGACCTGCCCCACCCCGACCACCGGCGCCGACACCAGCGGGCCGGCGTCGTGGCGATGCCGCCTCTTCCGCCTCGGAACCTTGGTCGCTATCAGCAATTTTTTGCGGTTCGACTGGCTCTCCTTTGTCGGCAATGCAGTACAGATTCTTATTGCTGCGCAAATACATGCGTCCGTTACTGATCGCGGGTGTTCCGCCGAAACTCTCGCTATCATCGGTTACATGATTGACACTGATTTGCTCAAGCTCGACACCTAGCCTGCAGACGAGCATTTCTCCGTTGCCTTTTAGATAGTACAGGTTGTCACCCGAGATGACGGGGGAAGGATAGTCCAATGATCCGAACGGGCTGCCACCTCGAGCGCCACCGCGGCTACCACCGCCGCTCTTCAGTCGCAGTTGTCCAGCACTTTCACCCGTGTCGCGATCGAAAGCTTTGACGACCCCGTTGCTGACCAGATACACCTTCGACTTATAGGCAAGGGGAGATCCGAAACGGGCAGAATCGTTCCCGGTCCATTTCACTTTGGAATCTGTCACGTCACCTGCGCCGCCTGCTTGCACGGCAATCGATCCGCCACCGCGACCTGTAAAAGCGTAAATGACTCCGTCGTTGGAGACGGCGCTTGAGTGTGCTTGTTCGGCGCCGGAGGCATCACACCACCAACGCAATTTTCCGGTCTCCGGGTTTAATCCCCAGACTTCTTTCGCGACGCTCATCACCAAATCGGTTCGACTGTCATCGATTCGCACGAGCAAAGGTGTGCCCCACATGCCGTCGAGGCCTTCCGCTTCTTGTCGCCAAACTTCTTTGCCCGTTGTTTTGTCCATCGCGACGATCGCCTGACTCTCGGCCGAAGCCGTGACGATCACCAAATCGCCATATAAGATCGGGCTGGACGACGTTCCCCATTTCCATGGATCCGATTCGGTTCCGACGTCGGAATTCCAAAGTTCATTGCCATCCAGGTCGTAGGCGTAGACGCCACTCTTGCCATAAAACGCAAAGACCAGTTTTCCATCCGAGACCGGTGTGTGGGATGCATATCCGTGAGCCGTCACTCCGATGCCGGAATACGGATCTTCGGGCAGCTTTGCCGCTACATCTCGTTGCCATTTCTTTTCGCCACTGGCTGCGTCAAGACAAACCAAATGTCGTTTTAAATACTTGATGTCACCAGGATCGTTGCGCTGTAATCCGTATCCCGAATAGCAGGTCACCAGCACTCGGTCGCCGACCACGATCGGACTCGAAACACCAGGGCCAGGCAGTTCTGTTTTCCAGGCAAGATTTGCGGTGGGTGACCATTGGGTGGGAATGCTCTTGGTTTCACCGCTGATGCCCGAGCCAGCGGGCCCTCGAAACCGCAGCCAGTCCTCGGCGGAAGTCATGCAAGTACAGAGGCACAGACAGGTAAGCGATACGAATCGTAACGTGTTCATGGTTGCTGTTACCGAAGCGAGAATAGGGAGACCTTAGGTCGGCCAACATACCCGATTTGGAACGTCGGGCGGCAGTTTTTTTAATTGGGCAGACCAGAATGACTAGCGACCGACGAATTCAGCAACGGATAGTTTGCGGATGCGTTTGATCGCCGTTTGGGCAGCGTGATACCCGCACATCCCATGAACGCCGCCGCCGGGGGGCGTGGACGCCGAACAGATCAGCACTCGAGGATTTGGCGTCGTGTAAGGATTGATGCGGGCAACGGGACGGGTGAACAGTTGCGAATAATCGGCCACCCCGCCGGTAATCGCGCCGCCTACGTAGTTAGGGTTGTAGGCCTCGAACTCAGACGTGTTCATCGTGTGCCGTCCCAGAATCGTCGCCTTAAAACCAGGGGCAAATCGCTCGATCTGATTCTCGATCTCAGTCGTCATGTCGCGAGTCGAATTGGCAGGCACATGACAGTAGGCAAGTCCGGTTTGCTTTCCCGCTGGAGCACGGCTCGAATCAAATTCACTTTGCTGACAGACCAGCACGAACGGCGACTCCGGGTGTTCGCCTTGCCACACCGCCGCCTCAGCAGCGGCGATCTGTTCAAATGTCCCGCCAACGTGAACGGTCGAAGCTTCCAAGCAACGCCGATCGCTCCAGGGTATCGAGCCGCTGAGCCCAATCAACTTTGAATACACCAGGTCCATACTGGTACTTTTTCAGACGGCGGACAAACCTCTCAGGAACGCAGGACGGGCGATCGTCGCCATTTGATCTGGACTCGTATCGAACATCCAAATCTTTGCCGGTGGTAAATCCGCGGCCGACTGTACATCGACATTCGTTTCAATATGACCGCCAAGTGACTCCAACAGGCTGGCAAGCGCTTTCGTGATCGAATGCGAGCCTCCGGCGGCAACGGGCCAGTTTTCAACATGAGCAGTAACCAGGAACATCAATCCGATGGCTGCCGTAAATGATCGATCCAACGGCAGAATCGAATGCCCGGCGCAGCCTGCCAGTAGTGCTCGGGCGCGATCACCGCGAAATCGTTTCGCCAAACTCTCGGCCGATCGGATCGCTTTCACCCCAAACTGAAGCATCAGTAACGGGTGCCGTGGCACGCCCAGCGGACCGAGCGAATCGGCTAGTAGTTCATGCCCGTGTTCCACAAAAGGCGTGACCAAGCGACGATAGGCTTCCGCGTCCTCGCCAAGTTCCGCCATCGTATCGGCCATCGAATGTCGGAGCAGCACGGCGTTGCCGTCGTCCAACGGGTGCGAACCGATGCTGCGGGCCGAATCCAATGCAGACCGTGCTGTTCCAACGGCAGTGTTCGAAGAAACGGCGAAAGAATGCCCATCGGATGAACCGCAGAGCAGACATCATGGGTGAATCCAGGCAGTGTCAGCTCCGCTGATCGCGTCCCGCCGCCGATTTCACTGTGTCGTTCGAGGACCAAAACGGAGGCACCACGCTGTGCGATTTCGACCGCCGCGGCCAGTCCATTGGGTCCGGATCCAACGATCACGACATCGGGATCGCTCACGATTCACTCACTGGACGAGCAGGACCGTAATCCCAGGCGCGCGGGCGGCAAGTTCGTTTAGCGTGACATGACCTTCGTCGATCGGTCCGGTAGCTGCATCGACCAAACGCCAGTGCAGCGTCGAACGAAACAACGGCTGAGCTTCCACGCAGATCACTCGGACCTCACCCGATTCAAACTTGCATTGCTCTTGAATGAGAGCGAGCAATCTTTCGTCTCCTAGATGGCCCTCGCCGAAATTCCATCCCAATACAGATCCGGCGACGCCCTCTCCATCCACATAGGCGTAACGCCCGATCGGTTCGTTGTCGATCGCTCGGGGCAGCAATAATCCCAAGGTCCGACCTTGCAAATGCATCGCGGAAAGGTCAAGAAGCCCGTGTCTACGCGGACCGCGTCTGCTGGTGAACGATACTTTTGCAGTTGTTCGAACAACAAGGGGGCGGCGCGTTTAAGTTGATCCAATTTCCGGTACGAGTCGTCCCGAAACAACCAAGCGTTCCAAGCCCAATTTCCCGCGTAGTAACGCATCGCAACCAGAAACGATACTCGCGACGGAAAAAAATTGCCGACCAAGGGCAGAATCAAGATCGCCACCAACAAATATGCAGCCAGCGGCCAGAAGTCGATCGCAAAGAGACTGACTTCTGGATATCCGTAAAACAGAAAGATACCGGCATAAATATTAAGAACGTTCCATTCGAATACCGCGGCAATCGGCATGTTACTGATGATGAACCCGTGCAGCATCAGCATGAAAAACAGGCCAAGGTACAAAAGCGGTCCTTCTTGGGTCACGAAGACCAGTGTCAATGGTGTCGCAAACTCCAGAAAGGCGCCCGCATGCGCCATCAGCTTTGCCAGCTGGGAGGGATTCATGTCTTCCGGCGGGTTGACGAACAGCTTGCGGCGAAAGGACTGACTTTTCAAAAGCGAGTTGTTCGTCGCCATGATCGGAACAACATAGGGAAACGCTCGCGTTAGCTTCGAAACACCCGCCCAAAACCAGATCGCCAGCTGAACCCACTTGGCTCCCGAGATCCAGTTTCCAGCCAGCAGAAAGCAGACGATCATTGCAAAGTGATGTTCCACGCGACCGGCCAGCAGGATCGTTTTGTCACACAATCCCGCCAGCACAAAGAACACGACAATGAGTAAGAAATGGTTGGTGCTTGGCACTGGCTGAACCAAAGACCAGAGCATTGCGATCAGCAGTCCAGCGTAGAGCATTACGTCGAAAACGCCCCTTGTGCTGCCGCCGAATAAGGGCAAATTTGGAAACGGGGCGAGCTTGATCGTGCCCGGCCGAAGAAAGTGCAAGTAGGCCGTGAATGGTGGCCAAATCTTTAAGCCCAGCGGCCCACTCATGCAGGCGAAACCGGTGACTTCGCAAAGGCAACCCCAGATGAACGCTTTCTGAAACGCGACCGGTTCAAATATCCACGTCGTGAAATCAGCGAACGTCCCGAGTCCGGGTGTGAAACGACAAAAGAAGATCCAGCCAAGCACAAAGAGGCGCTAACTTGACCGCGTGGAAACCATATTCTCGAACACCGTAGCCCATGCCACCGACCAAGTACGACTGTGTGCCCGTTCGTACACGTTCGGTAAAGTCTTTCTGGGACCATACCTCCGGATCGAAAGGATCGGCCCGATTGTCGTTTGACATGCTTGAATCCAGTGCAAGTTACAATGTCTTCAAGTATTCGATCACGGCAAGTTTCTCGTCGGCGTCAAGTGCGTCAGGGAAAGTATGCCCAGCGTTGCTGTTTCCGAAATGCTCGGTGTTGTAATACATCCGCCGGATTCGGTCGGAGAGCCCTTCCGGCACGTTTTCAAAAACGTCAACCTCCAATCCCACATTGACCGTGTCGTAGCCCGTTTCGGTTCGCTTCCACACCTTCGGTCGCGAGGACGAATCCATCACGGCCGCCAACGTCGGTGCGGCCCCGTTGTGAAAATAGGGTGCCGACGCCCAGATACCGTCCAATGGGGGCGCTAAGTAGCCCGTCGATTCAAGTTGCAGCAACTGCTCGCCCTCGTACTGCAGAAATCGCTTGTTGGTCCACTCGCGGTCCGCCTTTGGTACTGCAGTCAAGCGAACAGGGTCGGTGCCAATGTCGTCGATCGGAACAATCACATTAGGAAACTCTCCGTCGGGCCCGTACGTGCCGTGGCACTCGGCACAGTGATTGACAAACAGGGCTTTGCCTTTGTCAGCCAGGTCCTGGTTGATCTCGAACGGATACTTGGGTGATTCCAGCGTCTCGATGTATTGATAGATATGGACGAAATCGGGTTCCAGAGCGTGCCATTTCTCCATCCAGTCGGCACCTTCGACGTTACGTGCAAAAGGCATGTTCTGGCGAGGCGTTTTTGGTGCGAACTGATCGGTGTACAGTCTCTCTTTCTTCTTGGTTGTCCACCAAGCCGGCGGATTCATGTCGTGGTGCGGCAGTAGTTTGGGATTCAGAGTAACCTTCATCAACACCTTGGGATTCATGCGGACCCAATGCAGAACTTCCAATATCACCGCATTCGTAAAGCCTTTGTGATAGTTGGTTGGAAACGGTATCGGAAAACCGACGGTGTCGGGATCTCCCCCGGCATCCAGCGTTTGCAATTTGTTCAAGTCGGTACCGAACGTCGTGAGGTCAACGTGAGTGTTTCCCATCCCGGGGATTGACCTGCCGGCAACGTGCCCGCCGTGACAAGAAAAACAATTGTTGCAAAGCATCCCTTCGGCATCGACGGTGTAACCCAGCGGTAGCGTAGGTTTCTCATCTTCGGGTCGCTTTGCCCAGCCATAGCGCTCGAACGTCATTTCACGACGTTCCTCGGCAGTCGCTTCTTTCGCTTTGGCCTGCTCTTCCTCTTCCCAAACCAACCAGAGCCTGTCGATGTTGTCGACATGCAATACCGGTCGCCCCATGGGCTTGTTCCGGATTAGTTCGTAGCCCTTTTTTGCATCGGGTTCGATCCCCAAAAACAAATCGGTCCCTGTTTCGGGTTCGGATGCAATTCCTGGTGCGACGGTCGCGACTGCGCAAAGTGTCGCAAGCAAAGCAACTACCCGGCCAGCAGCGCGATGGAATCGTTTTCGTGCCATCAGAGAATTCCAAAAAAGTGGATGGGGAGAACCGAGCCGAAAGCTTAGATCATATTGTATTTCGGATGTGGCAGTCAAAGAATGGCGTGATTCAACGGGTGGTCGCGATGACCCCGATCGGACAAAATTTGATCCATGCCATCTCGATTGCCGCAAATCATTACCGTTATTGTCTGTCTGCTCTGGCTTTCTGCCTTGGGAAAAGCCCAAGACCAGACGCCAGGTTCTTGGCCTGGCGAAAAGTCCACCTGGAACGGATACGATCGATACGACTTCACGGTCGACAATCGACCGGCCTACGTCGTTGTCCCGAAGGAACCGGCCAAAGGGAATCCGTGGGTTTGGCGGGCGAGGTTTCCTGGCTTTCACGACGAGATCGATCAAGTTCTGGTCAAACGCGGCTTCCACATTGCGCGAATCAACACGGATGGAATGCTGGGCAGTCCGCGGGCGATGAGACATTGGGACGCCTTCTACTCGTTTGTCACCAATCGCGGCTTGGCCAAGCGGCCGGCGTTGGAGGGTGTCAGCCGCGGTGGGTTGTTCGTGTACGGTTTCACAACCCGCTGGCCCGGTCGAGTCGCCTGCATTTACTGCGATACGCCAGTGGGCGATATCAACAGCTGGCCAGGAGGAAAAGGAATAGGACGCGGCGATGCCGGCACATGGCAGGCTTGTTTGAAGGAGTATGGACTGACCGAAGAAACAGCAGCCGACTTCAAGGGCAGTCCGGTAGACTTACTCGCTCCGATCGCCAAAGCCAAAATACCGTTGCTGCACATCGTTTCGATGAATGACACGGTGGTCCCACCGGCCGAAAATACCCTGTTGCTGGCCAAGCGATATCGAGAGCTTGGTGGATCGATCGAAGTGATCAAAATCAAAGAGGGTACTGAGCAATCGAACGGCCACCATTTTCCCATGCCCGACCCGCAACCCATGGCTGACTTCATCATTCGCCATGCCACCACCGACTTGCAATAACGATTCACAGAGCTGAAACGCATCGATGTCAATGGAACCGCTAAGAATCTGTATTGTTGGCCTCGGGCGGGCCGGCAACTTTCACTTGCAGAGTTTGCGAATGATGGACGAAGCGTGTGTAAGTTGCGTCTACGATCCGGATATGCCGAAAGCAGAGGCTGTTGCCGATCGGCTGGGATGTGCGGTTGCTGCATCCAAAGATGAAGCAATTGATCGCGACGACGTCGATGCGGTGATCGTTGCCACGCCAACGGACTTTCATTTCGAATTTGTGCAGCAGAGCCTGGATGCTAGAAAGCCAACCTTGACCGAAAAACCTTTGGGGCGTCATCTGCATGAAATCGATGACTGTTTCAACAAAGCGAAAAAGTGCGAGACTTTGCTGTTCGTCGCGTTTCAAAGAAGATTCGACCCCTCGTTCTCGTCGTTGGTCCGTGCGGTGCGCGATGGCGAGATTGGACAGTTGCAGTTCGTGCGCTCGGTGTCACGTGACAATCCCGTGCCATCGATCGAATACATCCGCACCTCCGGTGGAATCTTTCACGATTGCATGGTCCATGACTTGGACATGGTCTATCACATCGTGGGCGAAGTTCCGATCTACCTGAGTTCGTTCGGCAGCAGTTTCTTGCCCGGCGTTGCTGAGGCAGGTGATTTCGACAACGTGGTCGCGTCGATGGCCTTTCCAAGCGGCATCACAGCGACGATCGACATCAATCGCAAAAGCGTCTTTGGCTATGATCAACGAATTGAAGCCTTTGGAGATGCCGGCATGTTACAGGCCGAAAACTACCACAACACGTCGTTGTCAAAGGCGGGTGACGGAGGTTTCAATCGACCGCCTGTCGATTACTCTTTTCCAACTCGGTATCGCGAAGCCTACTTGAACGAACTGAAGTGCTTCGTCCGTTGCGCCCGCGGCGAACAACAAGTCCCGATTACGCACAATGACGTGCGTGTCAATCATTTGTTGGCGAGCGGTCTGGAGATCGCTGCGAAAGAAAAATCAGTGGTCAAGTTCGACGAAATAGAGCCTTCTCTTACTTAGCTCGGCACATATTCGACAACGTGACCGATCTTGATCACTAACGGATGAGATTTGTGTTGCTTGAACAGACCGCCGGTGTTCACTCCATCCGCATTTTCGACCACCTTCACGATGTTTGTCATCGGTATATGGTAAAGGTTGTCGTCGGTGTCCGTTTTGACGGTGAAATATTCGTCCTGCACGGCCATGAGTGTGGCCGAATCAATTCGGTAGGCGCGTATGACGTTGATGCCGATTTCAGTCCCAACATGTTTTTGCAATAGATTCTTCACGCAAAGGTTCCTTTTGAAAACGATTCGATAGAGGCCAAAATTGACGACGCATCCGTGCTCTTGGCCTTTGAAATCATTGGGCTGCAGTTGGGGGCTGCAGCTGGCGAATGTCAGTTGGTTCTGCCCCTTTGGCGAATCAGCTAGCTTGGATCGTCAAGAAAGCTCATGTGCAGTTCCGCATGACGCAGGTGGAATTCAGCCCACTCGTCGTTGCTGAGGTCGCCAAAACCGGGATGTACCACTCGATTCGATTCCTTTTGCTGGCGTTGCACTGCTTCCCGAAGTCGGGTGATCCCTTCCTCGTCGGAAATCTCCGGTGGGTCAAATGATTTGCTGGTCTTGAATCCAGCCGGCATGCCTTTGGACAGCATCTTATTTAACATGAATCGTTTAACGACCCACCGCACCGGCGCGGGCATTGAGAAGTCAAACCCATCAATCGAAGAATTCATCGTCTTGGCCAGATGAGCGCAAATTTGTCCCAGTGACCAGTTGCCAAGTCTTTTCGGTTGTATCGCCGCAAACCTTTCTGCTTCCGCAAGCAAATCGTCAAGCGACTCGTAGTGGACTCCACTACGCCGCCGGACCTGCTTGGTGTTGACGGACATGAAAACAGTTCTCTTCCCAAGTTCGGTTTGGATTCACTTCAATTACGTGATGAGAGGCAAACGCGGTGTCGCAAAGACTATCAGCCGTCGTCCCCGAATTCCAGTAGTAAATACGTTCCATGGTCACCCTGCCCTCGTTCGACGGTTCGCCAACCGCGTGAATGGTAGAAGGATAGTGCCGCAGAATTTCTTTGAACACATTTCAGAGTCCAAGGTTTTTCTAACCAAGCATCAAGGGATTGAAGCAGTGCCGTGCCAATTCCGCAACGCTTTTGATTCGGGTCCACGTAAAGGTGATGAATGAATGACTCGGGCTGCCACACCGAAATAAAGCCGTTCACCAAGTCACTACTGTCAACCGACACGAATACTTGTTCGCCTTCCGAGGCAGTTGAAAAATCGACATGTCCCCGAGCGGCGACTGGAATCCAATCAGAGGTGCACATCGCATCGTTAAAGATACGATCAATACCAGGTAGGTCGAGCTGTGTGGCAGGTCGAATCGTCAGCATGTGTTTGCAGCTATGTTTCAATCGTTTGGCAACCCAACTGGGCTGCATTGAACATTGTACAAATCTTACTGGTCAGTTGGCCCTGCAAATCCGAATCGCTTGGCGAATCGGATCGCACGATGGCGCGGATCATAGGCTCGCGTCGCAAGGTTCGATGACATTCGTCGTTTTCGACATCCGTCTGGCATGTTCACTCCATTCAAGCGGCGCAATTTTGATGCCCACCTAATTGTGCGTCGAAAACGGTCAAAACCAGCAGCGTATTCGCAGGATGTTTTTGTGAATCGGTGCTTTGCCTTCGGTCGCCGATTCATCTCGTCCGCAGCAAGTGAAGATTCCGTTACAGACGGTTCTAAAACGGTATCGCCTCGCAAGATGGCAAATTCGGCCGAGGCTTTTTCCCATGATGCTGCGCGGCCAAACTTCGGGTCGGCTAAGCATCGGGGCGGCGATTCACCGCATCGACGTCAATTGTATTGGCGTCATTGACGGTTCTTCGCGGTTGGGTTGGTGCCAAAGCCACTCGTGGCGACTTGTACATTGAACCGGCCGATGTAGCGTTTCAGGACAGTGCGACGGATCAACTCACGACCGGCAGGAATCAACAACGTAAATCCCACAGCGTCGGTCAAAAGTCCCGGCGTCAACAACAGTGCCGCGGCGAAGACGATCATCAAACCATCTTGGATCTCTCGGCTGGGCATTCGCCCTTCGCTCATCGCTGTCTGGAACCGATGCAACGTCATCAAGCCTTCGCGGCGGGCCAGATACGAACCGATCACGCCGGTCACGATTACCAACGCGATCGTGTGCGGAATGCTGGTTAGGTCGGCCATCTTCATCAACAGAATCAGCTCGACCAGCGGAATCAGGATAAAGGCGGCAAGGAGTTTTAAGAGCATGAGTTGTCAGTACGGGAATAGGAACTGCTAACGAAGACTCACAAAGCCTGTTGATTAGCGTCTATTAGTGATTCGATTCATGGACTAAGAAATTGGCAGTCTGCCCTCCTAAGAGCCTGTAATCACGCATGTTTTGTACCATTTTTCGCAAATTGTGGTTCCTTGGATTCTCAGATCGCACTGGGTTATCTATTTTGACGTGCATTACGGCATCTTTCTCTTTGGAGTTCACAAGAATGCGTCGCCTTTCGATCTTGCTGACAATCGGTTTCTTACTGCCCACCATTGCGGTTAAGGCCGGGGACAGCAAGCCTAAAGTTCGCGCCTTGATGGTCACAGGTGGTTGCTGTCACGACTATCAGAATCAAAAAAAGATCATCAGCGATGGACTCTCCGACTCGGTCGGCAATATCGATTGGACGATCTTGGCCTATGGCGGCAAGCGAGAGATCAAGGCGGAAGTCTACAAACAGGCCGACTGGATCAAAGACTTTGACATTGTGATTCACAATGAGTGTTTTGGCGCCGTTGAAGACGGCGACTTTGTTCAGGGGATTGTGGACGCTCATGTGAAACACCGAGTGCCTGCGATCGTCATCCACTGCTCGATGCATTCTTACCGCGTCGCGCCGACAGCTGACTCGTGGCGTGCACTGCTGGGCGTGACCAGTCGCAAACACGAAAAGGCGAAACGCAAGCTGATGGTGATTCCGACGGCGTCCGGGAAAGAACATCCGATCACGGCAGCGATCGGCGACTCCTGGGAGACGCCCAACGGCGAGCTGTACATCATTGAAAAGGTTTGGCCAACAGCAACCGTGTTGGCCAAAGTTTCCAGTGATGAAACCGGCAATGACGAACCCGTGATCTGGACGAACCAATACAAAGGGGTGCGCACTTTTGGGATGTCACTTGGGCACCATAACGAGACGATGCAGGACGATACTTGGCAAAACATCCTGGCTGCTGGGTGGAAATGGTCGCTTGAACGCCCCTAAGCCAACAAATACGAGCCTGCGCACACCGCTAGACCTGTTAAACTAGTCAGATTCGATCAGCAACCGCGATCTAATGGCGGTTGAAGAATTCGTCGATTCAACCGGGATCCAACATGCGACCGATTTTTGCATTTCTCTTTTGCCCGTGCTTGGCTATCTCTTCGCTTGGCGCTGACGAGAAATCGGAATTCTCTGTTCGCGCGGGGGTTCGGTTTTTGACTCCCGAATCAGCCGAAGTCAGTTGGGAAACTTCGTCGCCCGGTAAATCGTCGGTTGCTTTTGGACCAACAAGAAAACTGGGCACGATCATTGCCTCGGAATCGTCCGCTAATTTTCACCGAGTCGTATTGAATGGACTCGAGCCCGGTCGCAATTACTTTTATCGCATCGGTTCGATAGTCGCCGGGAAGCGACGGTTCAGTCCCATCTATGAAATCGATGGACGCATGAACTATTCGATTGCCCGATATTGACTGACTCCGGCCGAACAACCATCCGGGATCGATGAAGTCGTCGCCACACTGAAACAGCCCGGTGGTTATGCGGTGATTCTCGCAATGGATGCTGCCGACCGTTGGGCACGACCGATCGCCGCGCAGGACAAAGATGAGCGTCGTCGTGGCTTGTCAGAATGTCGAACAGGTCCAGCGATTGCGAAAGGCATGGTATGAAGAGGGTATCTACGGTGTCCGGCTATCAGCGCAACTGGAAGATGAAATTCCCAATCAGATTGCTAATGTGGTTGTTGGCAACGCCAAGTAATTCGACCGCGCGGCCAACCTGTTGTCGCCAACCGGGATGCTCGTTTCACTTAACGAGCCAGTGGACGATTCGTTGTGGACCTGGACATCGCATGGTGACGAAGTTTGGACCGCCGAACGCACCAATCCCGTTGAGCTGACCGATTGGGGGCATCAATATGGATCTTCGGCCAATGGATCTTATGTTGGCGAAACCTTGGGCGGTATCGACGACACCAAGCAGTTAGCGATTCGTTGGCTGGGACGCCCTGGGGCTGACTTTGGCATTGACCGTAATCCTCGCATGCCGGCACCGTTGGCCATCGGCGGACGTTTGTTCCATCAAGGGATGAATCGCATGATCGCCTTGGACGCTTTCAATGGTTCGGTATTGTGGTCGCTGGAGATACCTGATCTTCGCCGCGTCAACATTCCGCGTGACTGTTCGAATTGGTGCGCCGACCGGCAACACGTGTTGGCGGCAACCCGCGACTGTGTGTGGCGAATCGATGCAGCGACTGGGGAAATGATCGAAACGATCCGCATGCCAGAGTCGCATCAAAAAGATTTCGATTGGGGCTATGTAGGTGTTACCGACGACAGCATCATCGGGACGGCGGTGAAAAAGGGTAGTGCCTATGAAGCATATTGGTCGAAGGGAGCTTGGTACGATGGCCAGGGGAATTCGGCGACTGCGAAAGTTTGCGGCAGCGCAATCTTTTCAATCGACAAGCAGTATGGCACCGTACGTTGGAGTCGGCCTGTTGATGCGGTTGTCCAATCAACCATTGCAGTGACCAAAGACAAAATGTTCTTTGTCGAAGTTGACGATCCCGAGTTGGCTAAAGAGAAGGAAGGTAAGCTAAAGAACGAAAAAATTTGGGCGAAGGCATCGATTGTCTGCCTGGATTTGAAGACCGGTGAAGAAGTTTGGAAGCAGCAGGTACCCGAGCAGTCAAAAAAGCAGGTGATCGCATTTGGTATTGCCAACGACGAACAGTTTGTCTTCGAAAGCTCCAGTGAAAACGAATTTCACTTTGTCTCTTTGGATGCGAAAACCGGCCAGCAGCAATGGAAGAAATCATCCAAGTGGCCGTCCGACAACCATGGCGCACACATGCAGCACGCCGTCTTGATGAACGGCAAGATCTTTGTTCAGCCCAGTGTGCTGGACGCAACGACCGGCGAAATTTTGAAAACCGATACGCTCGGAAAACGTCGCGGGTGCGCAACTCCAGTTGGTGCCGGACAGTCGGTCATCTACCGCGGCGGTAGCGGGCCCGTTTCCCTGTGGTCCATTGAAAAAGAAAAACGAAGTGAGTTCGCGAGGTTGCGCCCCAGTTGCTGGCTAAGCACCATTCCCGCCCAGGGAATGCTCTTCTCTCCCGAAGCGGGTGGTGGGTGTTCGTGCGGCGGATGGATGGAGTGTTCCATTGGGTTCGCTCCGATTGTTGCTGGTGAAGGAGATGCAGAATGAGAGATGAAAATTGCCTCGATCAGCCGTTGAGCGTTGGTCCACGGGTTCTCATCCGACCAGCCCGAAAACCGGGTGCTAGGGCACGGCGGCTAATGGTCTGCGCACGCGGTGCATTGATCCTTGGATTACTCGTCTTCTCCGGCGATCTCCTCGCCCAGTCTTGGCCCACTTATCGGCATGACAACCGGCGTAGCGGCGTGACCAAAGCTGAACTTCGCTTTCCTTTGACCGAACAATGGGTGTGGAAGTCACCGCAGCCACCGCAGACCGCCTGGACAGGACCGGCGAAGTGGGACGCCTATTCGGGCAACGAAGGATTGCAGTCGATGCGCAACTTCGATCCTTGTTTCTATGTCACGGTTGACGATCAATCGGTCTACTTTGGATCGTCGGTTGACGATGCAGCACACGCGTTAGACGTCGCAACAGGAACGGAACGCTGGGTGCACTTCACCGGTGCGGCAGTTCGAATGCCACCAACCATTTCGGAAGGCCGGGTCTATTTCGGTTCGGATGACGGGACTGCTAACTGTTGCGACGCGAAAACTGGGAAGCTGGAATGGCAACTGTTCGCGGCACCCAACAAAAAGCGGATCGCCAGCAACCGCAAGATCATTTCGCTTTGGCCGATACGAACCGGAGTCCTGGTGGACGATGGCAAGGCAACCTTTGCCGCATCCCTGGTTCCCTGGCAACCATCATTGCTATGGACAGTCGAAGCGTTCGACCGGAAACGAAGTTTTTAGGCAATCAATCGATGGCGTGACATTGCAGGGAGCAATGTTGGCTTCGGAAGACTTGTTCTATGTTCCTCAGGGACGAGCGGCTCCACTAGCTTTTGCTCGCAGCGACGGTAAATCACGAGGCTCGATTGGAGAGGCTGGTGGCGTGTTCTGTATCCTTACCGAAGACGAGCAGTTGTTCGCCGGGCCTGGATCTCAGAAGGGTGCGGAAGACGAAATCCGTGTCGGATCACTTGGATCAAACAAATCGATTGCTTCTTTCAGCGGTACAAATCGCATTTTGGTTGCCGGCGACCAATCCTGGATGTCGGTCGATGGCAAGTTAAAGATGGTTGATCGATCCGGATACATCGAAGGCCAACAACTGTTTTCCAAAGCCACCGAGAAATCTGCAGATACAGAATACTCGCCCGAGCAATTGGCAGACTTCAAGGCACGTGGCACAAAGCAAATGGACTCGAGTTGGAAATGGGAACTCGATTCTCCGCCGCCGTTGGAAATGATCAAAGCGGGGGAAAGTCTGGTAATTGGACTAGCCGGGGAAGTTGTTGCATTACAAGCTGACAATGGGAAAGAGCTGTGGCGAGCAAGCGTTGATGGTGGGGCGCACGGCCTGGCGGTTGCGAACGGTCGCTTGTTTGTCAGCACCGACAAAGGCCATATTTATGCTTTCGGAACTAAGCCGTGAGTGGGCGTCGCATCCTTTTCGTTTGCTTCAGTCTTGTCGCCACCACCGCACTGGCCTGTAAAGTGCCGGTCTTTCGTTACGCTCTTGAACGCTGGACCGTCGATCAGTACCGAATGGTCGCGATCGTCGAAGGGCAAGCAAGTGATGCATTACAAGACGCGATCGCGGAACTGGAATCGCTAGGCAACTCTGGTGCAAACGTAGCAACAGAGGTGATTGATCTGTCAACGCTGTCGGAAGTACAACTGTGGCAACTCGAAGAATACGATGGCTCCGCCGACACACCCCTGCTGCAAATTTTCTACCCGGAAAAAGAAGGTCAACAAATCAAGTGCTGGGAAGGAGATCTGACTCAAAAGAACGTGGCACAATGGATCGCCTCGCCCCTGCGCACTGAGATCGCCGCCGATTTGGTAGCAGGTGTTTCGGCAGTCTTTCTGTTGATTGATGGAACGGACCAGTCGCAAAATGACCAACTCGCCGATCAGCTAAGGGAATCACTCGCGTCGGCCACTGATCAAATTGAGATTCCTGATGGTGTGGTCGCCCGCGGCGAAGCAAATCAGTATTTGCAGGAACATCCGGAAGCGTCGATGGATGATGTGTTGCGATCTGATGTGCCGCTGAAGGTCGATTTCCAGTTGCGGCGTTTGGCCCGCGATGACGTCAATGAAACAGCACTGCTGGCGATGGTGCATGGGTTGGTCCAGGAAACAGACGAGCCAATATTGGTCCCCATTTTCGGGCGTGGCCGAATGCTGGACGCGATGCGGGCGACTGAGTGCGACGATAGCGTGATCTTGAATGCCTGTCGCTACATGGTCGGCGAGTGTAGTTGTACCGTTAAAGCTCTCAACCCTGGAGTTGACCTGATTCTGTCGGTGGACTGGTCCGCCCAGTTAGGCCAGTCCGTTGTGATGATCGATCCCAAACCTACCGGCGAACCGACTTTGCTGACGATTCCCGGGGGCGGTGATCTTTCCGATGAAGCATCGTCAGGATTCTCTGCCCAAGGGTCATGGTTCTGGAGACCGATTGTTCCCGTAGCCGCAATCGCATTTTTATGCTCGTTGTACTTTGGTCTCAGTAAGCTCGGCACATCGCAGCGCTAACGTTCTGGTTTTCTACCCACGTCTGGGATCTATTTCCCATCCATGGCGACTGGCATTTTGGCGTTCATGCTAGTTTGCCAGCGTTGCAACTTTGTCTTTAGCCGATCACGAATCTCAGGCCTCTGTTCAGCCAAGTCAGTCTGTTCGCCGACATCTTCGGCCAAGTTGTATAGCTCAGTTTCATCTGTCTCGTAGAACTCGATCAACTTCCAGTCGCCATCGCGAATCGCGGCGCCCGGTTTCCAGTCTGACCCATGGTAGTGCGGGTAGTGCCAGTACAACGTTCGATCCATGGGTTCCTGGCCTTGCAACTGCGCCAGCAAGCTAACGCCATCGCAATGCAGGTCTGGGTTGGTGGGCAGTCCAGCGAGTTCCAAAATGGTTGGGAAAAAATCGGTGCTGATCACCGGGGCATGACAAACCGTACCCGCTTTGGTCACGCCTGGTGCGCGCACGATCATCGGTTCTCGCACGCCACCTTCGTATAGCCAGCCCTTGCCGGACCGAAGTGGCAAATTGGATGTTGGACCGACTCGTGATCGACCGGTTTGAGCTAACGTGCATAGTCCGCCATTGTCAGAAAAGAAAATGATGATTGTATCATCGTGAAGTCCGCGGTCGTCAATGCTTCGCAACACTCGACCGACACTAGCGTCAACCGCGGAAACCATCGAAGCATACTCCGGATTGTCCTGACGAAGTCGGCTACGTGCGTTCCGTTCGGAGCTCGTTGGTGTCGGTTCGGCAAATTTCTTGCCTGCGATCTGACGATAGTGATCGACACTTCTACGATCGGGTTGAATCGGAGTGTGGACGTTGTAGTAGCTGAAGTACAGCAAGAATGGCCGTTCACGATGGGCACTCTCGATCAATGTGATCGCTTCATCGGTCAAACGTTCCGTCAAATATTCGTTTTCCCGCTTCGCCTGCAAGGTGGGGTTTTTCCAAGGGCTATAGTACCCGCCCGGCGGCGAACCCTTCTCATTGCCGCCGATGTTGATATCGAAACCTTGGTTCGTGGGCCAGAATCCTCGATCGCCAAGATGCCATTTACCAAGAAAAAAAGTCTGGTAGTCGGCCTGCTCTCTGAGGTGTTCTGCGATTGTCACCTCGTCAAGCGCCAAGTTGTCACGATCTTCGACATGTTGAAATCGAGGCTTCTGTTGCTTGTTCGCACGTTTGCCTGGAATCCAGTCGGTAATGTCAACTCGGACCGGATGGCGACCGGTCAAGATGCTGGCCCTCGTTGGCGAGCAAACCGGACACGCCGCATAGGCTTGTGTAAACCGCATTCCACTCGCGGCTAGGGAGTCGATATTTGGCGTTTCGTGAAACTCACTTCCAAAGCAACCGACGTCTGACCAGCCTAGGTCATCGACTAAGAAAAAGACGAAGTTGGGGCGTTCCGTTGCGAATGCGACAACCGAAACCAGCGAAAACAGAAGGAATAGTAGATTGGTTCGGTACATGAACATTCGCGGTGCAGAAACGGAGGCGGGTTTGGGGCACCAGATATGTTAACCGCTGTTGCCGTGTCGATGCCCATTGATTGGTTCACGACTGAACTTCTACCCAATCGTCAAAGTCTAACACGACTTTTCTAACTGTACGGCTTGCTCCGGATCTGACGACTCGAATTGCGTTCGGGTTACTCCAGCCGTGCCAATCAATCGTCCGATACCGCCTGTACTGTCACTCCGCTTTTAAGCAGCTGCCCGGATTGTCCGGAACGGCGGAGTGGTGAACTGAGGTCGTACGTAAGATTCACGATGCTATTACGAAGAACTCGATCGAAACGGTCCAGCAACGCAAACACCGACTACCGATCCGGCCAGCGTCGAACGCTCTCGGGTGCTTGTGTGGACGCTGATCGCTTCGTCTAGCATTGCGACGACGCCTGGCTGTGGTTGGCTTAAGAAGATTCCAGCTGGGCCACACGACACGACGAAGTCCTACCACGACAATTATGGGTTGAAGATTGAATATCCAGAAGTAGCTCAATGTGCAAGTCCGCAGCTGGAAGCTGCAGAGCAAGCCCTTGCTCCGCATGCACTGCAAGATCCATCTGAGTTGCCCGTCGTCGAAATTTCACTGGAACAAGCGATTCAGCAGGCAGTTCAACAGAGTCCCGTGCTACGTCGAATTGGCGGCAGTGTGGTTGGCACTCCCGTTTCCCTGGGCGGTGCCATTACGGTTTACGATCCCGCGTTGACCGCATCTAGTACGTCCCAGGGTACCGAGGCGGCACTGTCAGCTTTTGATGCGCAATGGGCGCAGCAGTTGTCCTGGTCCAACGTCGATCAGCCGTTGAATCGGCTACCCTTCAACGCAGGGACATTCGTCATCGCGCCGGTGTCACAGCAAAGACGAGCGTCCTACTTGGGAGAGCTTGCAAAACAAACTGCCACAGGAGCCTCGTTCGCCCTCCGACACGTGGTCGATTATTCCAAGACAATCGACCAATCGGTAGACGCTCAGCTATTCCCCAGCGCCTACTCTGGCTTCGTCGAAGCAGAGTATCGACAACCGCTGCTTCAAGGGGCCGGTGTTACCTATAACCGAATCGCTGGACCGAACCGACAACCGGGCGTCTATAACGGAGTCTTGATTGCCCGGCTGAATGAAGATGTCGCCTTAGCAGATTTTGAATCTGCCGTCATTTCCTTGGTTAGTGATGTCGAACAGGCCTACTGGGATTTGGTCACCGCGTACCGCATATTGGATGCGCAAATTCGTGGCCGTCAGGCCGCTCTACAAACTTTCCAGTATCAGCAGGTGCGGCTAGAAGTCGGAACCGGACGCAGCGATGAAGAAGCCCAGGCACGTTCACAGTACTATCAATTCCAAGCTCAAGTTGAAGTTGCATTGGGAGGCGTCAATGGTCTGTATGGGGCCGAACAACGCCTTCGCTATCTGATCGGACTAACCGCCACCGACGGTCGCCTGCTGAAGCCAATCACCGAACCGCTTGACGCAAAAGTCATTTTCGATTGGGAGAGTGCCCTCGCACAATCGCTGGACCGTCGTGTCGAAATTCGCAGACAAAGATTCGCCGTCAAACGCAGAGAATTCGAACTCGTCGCGTCACGCCTGAATCTGCGACCGCGACTTGACGTGTTGGCTCAGTGGCGCGTGCGTGGTCTAGGCGACAACCTGCTTGGCAACAGAGCTTATCGAACTGTACTCGTTCCAGCACCGACTCCTCCTGATGGTAGCCCACCGGGCCCACCGATTCCCACAGACGTGCCGTTTGATAATCTTTACGGTTCCATCACCAACGGCGATTTCCAAGAATTTACGGCAGGTCTTGAATTCAGCATGCCGGTTGGCCTTCGTCTCGCCAGTCTGGCCGTGGCCAACGCAAAGCTAGGTCTAACTCGCGAAAGAGCTCTGTTGGCCGAGACCGAATTGCGAGTCAGTCACGATTTGAGTGAAGCCAGTAGGCAAATCGATGTGACTCATAAGTTGATGGATACCAACTACAATCGCTTTCAAGCCGACTTGAACCAGGTTGAGGTGCTGCAGAAACGTTACGTCGAAGGCAATGACAACATCAATTTCCTGTTGCAAGCGCAACGACAAGTGGTGCAAAGCGCGTCGGATTTCTATCAATCGCTCGCCAACTACAATCTGGCTATCCGCGATTTTCATCGTCAGAAGGGATCGCTGCTGGCCTACAATCACGTTCAATTGGCTGAGGGTCCTTGGGCGACTGGGGCGGCACAAGATGCCTATCAGACCGGACGATTCTTGACGCCAAGGCATGCACCGGAAAATACCGAAGTCCCGCGACCAGTGACCAGCGGACCGTTCTATCCGTCGGCACCCCAGCAAACCCAAGGTGTCATCGAATACTCTGCTGACTCAATTCCTGGTCCGATTGATGAATCACAGGAATTGGAAACGATCCCGATTCGAAACGAAGATCCTCAATCGTTGAGAGACGAAGAAATGATCGAGCAAGATCTGTAGCAGGCTGATTCGGTTCGGCAGGAATTCTGATCGGCGGTTCGCCGGTCAGCGAGAGGGTCGATTGGATCTATGTCGATCAATGTTGCTGGACTTGGCAACCTAGCTTTGCTGTGATCATGCCGGCGACATCGTCGCGCAACTACCGCCAGAAGTTGAAGACCAAATTGTACATTTGCAAGTCAGTGGTTGGATGGCGGGAACTCTTTTAGACGAACGAATTGACGCGGGTGTCGGCCTCGGTCAAGAATCCAATCCCGTCATTGGGCGCAAGTTCGATTCTCGATTCGAATTCTGCTATTCCATCGGCGCCGCAATTGGAATCGACCGCCCGTAATCACGTCAGGCAACACGACAACTACCTGAATCGGTATGCGCAGCTCGGCAATGGCCTCTTGGATCTTTACAATCGGCCAACGAGATAGGGGGGGCAGTTTGGCCTTGATCCGTTGATGCATCTCAATTCGCCAATTTTGTTAGGGATTTCGTCTAACTAATTCATCGCGCCGTTCGTATTTCTTCAAGAGGGCGCAGCCCGAGACCTTATTAATACGTTTTCGGTTTGTTCGATTAGGAGTCGTGCGATGAAGATCAAGGTAGACCGATCGCTGAGCGGCAATCTGGCGCTGATGCTGTTTTGTGCAACGCTGTTGTTGGGAACGTTGGCGATCGGATGCGGCCAGTCCAGCGAAGATCCCGTCGCCGCCCATTTGGCAACCGTCGAAACTTTGCAACCGTATGGGAAGCAGTCCGCGTTATCGTCTGATGCGGCTGAATCGTCTGGTTCTAACACCGATACGCCCGCGGAGATCCCTAGTAGAGAAGTCGCGGCCGATTCGATTGTGCGCCGGATCATCTACAACACCAACCTGTCTCTGGTCGTCAAAGACTATCAAGTCTTCGAATCGCTGCTTCCGAAGATGGTCCAAAAGCATGGTGGTTACATCGCCAAGAGCGACACCAAACGTAGGTATAACGATCAACAATCGGGGGTGTGGGTTGCACGGATACCGGTCGGGTCTTACCGTGACTTCATTCAGGGCGTAACGGGATTCGGGTTCGCCGAAGCAAGGCGAGAAGATGCTCAGGATGTGACCGATCAGTATGTGGATGTTGAGGCGCGGATCCGCAACAACCGTAAACTGGAAGATCGCATCATTACGATGCTGGCGGAACGAACGGGAAAGTTGACGGACGTGCTTGAGATAGAACGCGAACTGAGTCGCGTGCGAGAGGAGATCGAGCGAATGGAGGGACGCTTGCGCGTGCTTGGCGACCGAAGTTCACTCGCGACCATCACCATTCAGTGCCGCGAAGAAAAGGAGTACGCGCCACCGGAATCACCTACTTTCGCATCAAGGGTCTGGAATTCATGGAGCGATTCACTCGTGTCTGTCCGTCGTGTGGGCGAGAGTTTATTGATTTTCGTGGTGGCGATTGTCCCCTGGCTAGTGGCTTTCGCTTGCCCAGTCGCGTTCGCAGCTTGGATCGTGCGGCGGCGGTTGTGGCCGCAAATCCAATAACAGAATCGCTGTAGCTATTGCGTGAAGCGGGATTGACGGTTAAATCGGTGCCATTCGACTGTTTTCCGCTTCTTGACCTGTTCGCGCATACCCTCACGTGTCTACCAAAGCTAGGTTTTCACGACGATCACTGCGCGCGGTTATCGGCAAGCCGCGCAACCGGGCTGATGCAGACAATCGTTACCGCCGGAATCGTCCCGTCCAACGTCCTGACCTGATCTAAAGCCAAACCATGATTCACGTCCAGCATCTGACCAAGACCTACGAGGATGTCAGCCGAGGTCCGTTTGTCGCGGTCGATCGAATAACCTTCACTGTGCGGGGCGGCGAGATCTTTGGTCTTTTAGGTGCCAATGGCGCCGGCAAGACAACCGTGCTGCGTATTCTAAGTACCGTGCTGAGTCCAACGGATGGAATCGCCATTGTCGATGGCTACGACGTGGTTCGCGATCCTGCCGAGGTCCGACGCCGTATCGGCTTCGTTAGCAACAATACGGCAATCTATGACCGTATGACCGCGTGGGAGATGGTTGAGTATTTTGGGCGACTGCACGGGATGCCAAAAGATCAGTTGAGGGAGCGTCTAGAAACTCTGTTTGGCCAATTGCGGATGAATGAATTTCGGGATGTCCCGGGATCCAAGATGTCCACCGGAATGAAACAGAAGGTTTCCATCGCTCGGGCGATGGTACACGACCCACCCGTATTGATCTTTGATGAAGCGACACTTGGCTTGGATGTATTGGTTGCCAGGAGTTTGCTAAGTGTGATTCGGACCTTGCGAGATTCAGGAAAGTGTTTGATCTTTTCGACCCATATCATGAGCGAGGTCGAACGCCTGTGTGACCGAATCGCCATCATGCATCAAGGTCGGATTCTAGACACCGGATCATTAACCGAATTACGCGATCGCCATAGCGAAGACGAATTCGAAGAGTTGTTTTTCAAACTGCTAAACCAGCATGAGAGCGACGAAGCGACAGAATCCTGGGGCCATGACCTGGATACGAACGGATCACAGATCTCCTTGCATCGGAGTGTCCGATGAGTACAAAAGCAAGTCAAAAACGAAAGGCGGCGACAGATGTTAGTCGCCCTAGATTGTCAGCCATTTGGCTAATCTTTGCTCGCGAAATGCGCGATCAATTACGCGATCGCCGCACGCTCTTTACGATTGCCGTGCTGCCCATTTTACTGTACCCGCTGGTCGGTACCTTGCTGTTACAGATTGCACAATTTAGTCGTCAGCATCCGACTTCCATTGCCGTCGTTGGTCCCGAGCATCTTACCGATTCGCCATCGTTGATTGACGAGAACGGATTCGTTCCGGAACTTGTTGACGGTCAGCAAAATTTGGAACTCGATCGCTACGCCTGGTCAGAACTTGCCGACGTCGGTCCTGTTGAAGACCAGACTGCGCGTTGGGTACGCGCTGGTACCTATGACATCGTTGTCGTTTTTCCTCCCGCTTTCGTAGATGAACAGGCGCGGTTAACCGAAGATGCTGCCAAGGTGCAGCTAATGTACAACGTTGCTTCGGATCAATCGATGGTCGCTCGCGACCGAGTCACCAAGATTTTGGCCGAATGGCGAGGCGGCTGGATTCGTCAGCGTTTGTCGGCGTCCGGTATCGACAGCGAATTGTTAAGCCCGTTCCGATTGAACGATATCGACATGGCGCCTGAACAGACTCGCGAAGCGGCACTGTGGAGCAAGTTGCTGCCGTTTGTGATGTTGATCTGGGCGATGACTGGCGCGTTCTATCCGGCAATCGACCTGGTCGCCGGTGAAAAGGAACGTGGTACGCTGGAAACATTGTTGTGTAGCCCTGCCCTCCGCAGCGAAATCGTCTGGGGAAAACTGGCGACCGTGACAACCTTTAGCATGATGACGGCGATCCTGAACGCAGGCAGCATGTTGATTACCAGTGCATTTGTTTTCAAACAAATCGGCGCCGCCGGCGGGGCCATCGGTGCACCGCCGATCGCGCCAATGTTGTGGTTGCTCGTCGCGTTGGTTCCGCTGTCTGCGCTATTCAGTGCCTTAGCGTTGGCCGTTGCAGCGCTGGCACGTAGCAGCAAAGAAGGCCAGTATTACCTGATGCCGTTGATGATGGTCACGCTACCGTTGGTTTTATTGCCGATGCTGCCGGGGACCACTTTGTCAGTCGGCACCAGCTTGATTCCGGTCACGGGAATGTTCTTGATGGTACGGGCATTGGTCGAAGGCCAGTTTGCATACGCGCTCGGGCACCTGCCAATCGTCGCTGGCGTTACGGCCGGTTGTCTGTGGCTGGCTGTGAATTGGGCCAAGCGGCAATTCGAAGACGAAAGTGTATTGTTCGGCGGCAACGAAAAGTGGGAACTTAGCAGTTGGGTGCGCCATCTGTGGCGTGACCGACATGCGGCTGCGACACCCGAGCAGGCCTACGCTTGCGGAGCGATCATCTTGGTCGCGATGTTCTTTGCCAAACTGGTTGTCACCGGGATTCCGTCAGATTTAGGTGGCATTGCGCGTTTGATTATCGCGCCGCAAATCGGGATGATCTTAGCGCCAGCTGTACTGATGGCAGCTGTCCTGACCACATCGGTTCGCAAAGGCCTCAGGTTACGAATGCCACATTGGACATCGCTACCGATGGCCGTCCTGTTGGGCATCACGTTGCATCCATCCTATGTCATGTTGGCCGAGTGGGTCAGCTACATGTATCCGATCAGCGAACAAGCGATCGCGTCGATGAAACCGTTCACCGATCAGATATCATCCGCTCCCTGGTTGACTGTCATTTTCTTGATGGCAGTCGTTCCGGCGGTTTGTGAAGAGCTGGCTTTTCGTGGCTTTATCTTTGGTGGACTTGTGCGCGGTCGCGGTCAGCTACGAGCTGTCGTCGTGACGGCGGTGATGTTTGGGATCTCGCATGGAATTCTGCAGCAGTCGATCACGGCGACCATCATTGGCTTATTGCTAGGCTGGATCGCGCTGCGAACTGGCAGCGTATTGCCAGGGATTTTGATCCACTTTACCAACAACGCCCTGTCGGTTTCGCTGGCCCGAATCGCCGAGGGTGGTTGGGACGGAGCCTCGATGTTTTTGACGACAACAGATTCGGGCGACGTCACCTATCAACCAATGTGGATCGTCGTCAGCATGGCAATCGCAATTACCTGCCTGCTCTATTTCGGAAACTTGCGACCAGTGATCGATGAAGGCCAGCCCGAATCGCTGGGCATTTCCGAATCAAGGGTCAGCCGGGAAGCGGCGCTGGCGGTCTAGAAATCACCAACAATCATTGACTTTTTGGTGTCTGCAGCCGATAGTTATCTGATGGTTGGAGCTAAGTCTTATGCTTGGCTCCTGTTAACCGACGCCTGAAACCTGTACTAGGGGGTGACCTGGATTCGACCGGATGACAAGAAGCTAAGCTTGCGTGTCGTGGTTGATCAGTTGGCCACGTAAAAAGCTGATCACAAATTTTAGTTGCAGATGAAAGTCTAGCACTGGCCGCCTAAGAATAGGCAGCCCGGACTGATGGGGATCGCCAGAGTCGCCTGAAAGTCCGTCACAATTCTGGATCGTCCGCCGTCCTACTCGAGACGCGGTGGGCCAAAAAACGATTCGGGTTAGCAATCGGCGGAGCCTGTCGGGCAGCGCCGTGGAGAGCGAAGCGGTTTCTTCGGAAACTTAAATAGCTCGACTACACACGTAGACGGATTAGTGGATGCATCGCGGGACGCGGGTTCAATTCCCGCCGCCTCCATCCATAGCCGCTTTTCCAAAAAAACGGAAAAGCGGCTTTTTCTTTACCTATCGAGATTTTTTGGTTGGTCTGTCCGCTGCAATCCTTTCGTGAAGTGTTGATGTGGAAATGTCATCATGTCATCCGGCGCACCTCGATACGGTGTCGAGATCTAAGTGCCGTAGGAATATCGCAGAGCGAATCATGACTGAATCCGCTGATCCAGACGACGGCATTGATGTTCTCTTTCTTCGAAGGAGTCTTCCAAAAAGGGCCGGGTAGCAAAGAGTCCACGATCAAGGCTCTTTCGCTGCTGAGTGATCTGCCGCCACATCCGCGTATCGTTGATTTCGGTTGTGGTTCCGGTGCAGCATCGATCGTGTTGGCAGAATCGATTGAGTGCAACGTGACCGCCGTGGACATCCACCAGCCGTTTCTGGATGAACTGCAAACCATTGCCTCATGCGATGGGTTGGCAAGTCGTATCACGGCGGTTAACGCGGACATGGCTGATCCGCCATTCCCAGATCAGTCGTTCGATCTGATCTGGTCGGAAGGAGCCATTTACAACATCGGGTTCGAGCAGGGCCTAAAGAAATGGCGACGACTCTTGCCGACTGGCGGGCACGTCGCCGTGACGGAAGTTACTTGGATTAGCCAAAACCGACCTGCGAAGGCTGTAGACTTTTGGCAAGCGGAGTATCCAGCGATCACAACCATTGACGACAATCTCTCAAAGTTGCGTTCATCAAGCTTCGAGCCAATTGGCCATTTCGTGCTGCCATCAACAGATTGGAACAACTATTACGGTCCACTCGAAAAACAACTTGCCGTCTTTCGTTCCAAGTATCCGACGAACAAAGAAGCCAAATCTTTTGCGGACACCGTGCAAAATGAAATTGATGTGTGGCGTGAATACGGGGGCAACTACGGGTACGTTTTCTATCTTGGCAGAGCCACTTGACCAACCGATGGCACACCAGAAACCTAACCTGCCTAAGAAAACCTGCGTGGTCTGCGGACGACCGTTTACGTGGCGTAAGAAGTGGGCGAAGGTTTGGGAAGACGTGAAGTATTGCAGCGACCAATGTCGGAAGCGCCGTGGAACGAAGGTGACCAAATCATGAAACGGTTTGGTGCCATGATCGGCTCCGTGCTGCTAATGGCGGTCGCCGCCTGCTGCGTGTTTGGTTTCTTGGCGACTTTCGAGCCCACAGACAACTCCGCTCAGTTCATGGCCTTTCGCATCGGCTACGCCGCGGTCGGTGTTGGCTGTACCCTAGGAATGGGATTCTTGATCGCAAACGCTGTTCGTAAATGAGTTCAACTGAGGAGATGACAAATGGACCAGAAGATCGTCAAGAAGCTAGAAAAGCAAATCGAAGGGGCGATTGCCGACGTCATTATGAAAATGGGTTTGGAACGCTTGCCGCTGTTGCCAAGTGGCCAGACCATGCACCTCATGTCGAAGGCTGCGGTCGCGGTTTACGAAACCGCCGTCGAGAATCAACGACCGAGGGATTGAACAAGCCCTGCTGAAGTGTTCGGCGCAAGGTAGGGCAGAGATCGCGACCAATTCCCAAGCTCAGAGCAGCGAATGATTGAGAAAACGGAGAACCAGATGGCTGCCGAATGGCGTGAACTTGCGAAACGAAACGTGAGACAACCTGCTGCTTTAATCCGTTCAGCCATCATCAGGTCAGGTGAAGTCGTTTTCTTCCTACTGATCGGTCCTCTTTTGACTTGTCAGCTAGCTGGACAAGAAGTTGCCAAATTGGATCGTGAGACGCAACAACAACTCAGTCAGGTGGCGACATCGCTTGCAGCAGCGATGAAGTCGGCGGATGAAGTTGAGATTCGACGACAAGTCAAACGGAGTTTCGAGTTACTGGGCGACCAAGCTGGTTTACCTGAATCGCCGGACCAGTATCGAAGAGTTTCGAAGGATGCAAAGCCGCTATGGGCTGATGAGTTGGCGACTGCCTTTGATCCATATTTACCCTACATCGAGCGAATGAAGTGGTGGCGAATCGGCCTCGACCCGACAAAGACCAACCATGCTTTGCGAGAGGTTGCCGCCGTTATCGAAGGGTGTCTGGCAGCACGGCAAGTCAACGAAAGACAATCCGAAAAGCTGCTGTCCATCGCCAAAGCAGCCGGTGACTTCCTGATTTGGGTTCAAGAACAAGCCGAAACCGGCGTCCTACCGTTTCCGGCGATTCGAAACGGAACTGGGCGACCATTTGAAGTCGCGGAGCGTTTCTATCGACGTGCTGAGCGAAATGGAATACTTGGTCAAGTGATCAGAAATGGCTGGCTCGTCGAGGATTTTGATGATGGTGGCTTGCAGTTCGACAATGGACTCTCGGGAGTAGCGCTCGCCCAGCTGTACGAAGCCACACAAGAAGAACGTTATCGAGAGGCTACGGTCAAGTCCGCAAACTGGGCGATGGGTCGCCAAGTCGTGCCCAATTGGAATTACAACAGCTTTACCGTTTACCTTCTGGCCGAAGCCTATCGCATCACCGGCGACTCAAAGTATTTGGATTCGGCAAAGAACAAGGCACTTCTGGGCGTCCTTCCCGGCCAGTTGACCGAAGGGCCCCGCCGTGGCCGATGGGCTGATCCCCACAATGCTCGCCCAGCCTACCACTACATCATGATCCGAGGGCTGGCGGCACTTGCGGCAGTGATGCCACAAGACGATCCAGATCTGCTCAAGATTATCGATAGCTTGCGGATCGCCTTATGTGCCCGCAATCCCGACTTTCAAAAGGGCGTCTTCAATGCGGACTCCGCGGTGGAAGCATTGGTGTTAGTGGACAGTCTTCCCAATCACATTGCCCAGAAATTGACCGCGTGCGGTACGAACGAAGCGCTTTCCATCCTGGAACGCTATGCCGCCGAAGCGTACCGAGCGAAGTCGGGCACATTGGGGCCGAGAGCATGGGGGCATTTGCTGGCACGAAGCAAGGCAAAGACTTTGCCCCCAACGAGCAAGTAGATCTTGCTGCTCTTAAAACCATTGCTTTTCCAAAACCCGATTACCAAACCGCGGATGACGATGCGGCGGTGATTTGGCAGCGTTCGCCGTGTCGATAGGTTGGAATTGATCATCTAGAAGACTGGCGGCATCAACCTGAAAGTTGACTTCGCTTTTCTGCCAACTAGATCGGATGAGACGCGTCCCAGGATTTGCCGCGGTTTCGATTTCCGGTGGAAACGGAAAGCGCGTACCACCGCCCCCATCGAAACAGCAACTCCCACAGAACTCGGGCCTGTCTATGCCATTTCAAACTGCAGCGTTGTTTCGAACGGCGTATATGCCGTCAGATAGACACTTGGCCCGTTCAACTTTTCTTCTGCACCGCGGATCTGCACATAACGATGGGCACCGATTCCGGGACCAAACAGAATCGTGTCATTGCCAACCTGGTATTTTGCCATACCCGCTCTCAGCAAATGGCGGCCGTCTCCCAGCGGTTCGGTCCCGCTCAAGTTTGCATCGCTGCGCAGATTGATTTCGACTGCCAAGGGCACGCCCGGCGTACCTGTGGCGCGAATCGTAGCGGCAAGCCCCCGCTCGATCTCGCGGATACGTCCCTCGTATCGCATGTTACAAACTTCCGATACTTCTCGCCGCATCCGCTTCGCACCGTACTGCCTTTGGGTAACCGGCAGTTGGTTCGGATCGGCGAGGGGCTGGTAGTAGCGTCCCTCCAACGATTGGTAAAAGCAGAGTTCGTCACCTTCGCGTTCGAACTTGGTCGGCTGGAATTGGCCCTTTCCAAAAAACGCACTCGCAAATCGAATTCCGTTGATCACCGCGTCGCCATGGTGTAACGAAATCCACCGGCTATTGCGTCGGTGAATCGCCGTGGTACTAAACTTGCCCCGCCGTATTCGCGTGATTCCCGAGCCTGGTAGATCCGAGACGTAATTTTCTGGGATGGGCGAACTGTCTGGAAGCGACCCGTTCAACTCTGGATACTCCATCAACAGCGGCAGGTCCATCGCTTTGGGCTCGTGCGGCTTCAGCATGGATGCATAGAGACCGTTGCCATCGGTGATTGCCAAGTAACGAAGCGCGAACCAATACCGCTCCATCGTCGCGCGGGTATTGCGATCTTGACGATTGGAAAACTCTGTGACCACCTCACCATTCGGATGCAGCAAGTAGGCCATCGCGCTAAGATTCTTGCGAACCGGTTCCAGCAACTCTGGCCGTTTCAACTTGATCGCCAACACCACAAAAGCGTTGTCGCAAACCGCGTTGTATCCACCGGTACTCCGCTCCGTAAATTGCCCCTCATCGTCAATGTCAATTCCTTCAGCAAGCCATTCATCGATTCTCCTGACGAAACGCTGGTCGGGGTAAAGTTCATTGATTTGAGCCAATGCGGCGCTCACGACCCAACGATGATTCGGCGTGTGAATTCCCCCTTTTGCCATCCCATGGCCCGCGCTCATTAAAAAGGGTCTGAATAGGCCAGCGACTTGGTCGGCCCCATTCATGCGTGCGACTTGTGCGCGCACTGGCCACTTTGTGGACCACGAAACCTGTATCTGGCGGGGAATTAAAGTTTGTGGTTAAGAGGTCGATATTACCGTCGCTGCTCTGCCGAGCCTGAAGAAAGGACAGGGCGTACTGGATTCGCTCCACCACACCGTCATCCTTAAAAAATCGCGAGGATTCGCAAAAGTGTGCCGCCACCGCCTGTTGGATGAAGCGACCAGCAGCGCCGGCAAGGTATAGCTCTCTGGCATCGGCAATCCCTCCACGGAACGGATGCGAGGTGTCCGTTGCCTGAGCATCCATACTTTTTGCGACGGCGTCATCATTCGCCTGCACCACTGCGTGCGGAAATTCCGCCGCAGACGCCGTTGGCAGATTTGAAGCAAGTGCGGTTCCGGCACCCGCTACGAAAAAGTCCCGACGGTTTAGATTGCACATCATGATCAAAGTTCCCTTTTCGTGGCCAACGCAAAATCTACCGATTTCGGCACAACTGAACGCCTAAATCTTCTTGCTTTCTAGAGTACATGTCGCCCGTCGGTTTCACCATCAAGCCTGCGGCGTACCATTCACGCAAGGTTGCGATGCCGATTGCAAAATCAGAATTACCGGTCGGTGATGGAATCTGCAGGTAGAGATAGACTTTGGCCAACCGGTTCGATTCAGCGATCTGACCCAGCGAACCGCCGGTAGTTTCAAATGAATTTCTTCGCCTCCGATAGGTTGACCACGCTCATGCATGGGAGCGTCGCAGGCAAAAGGACAAGGTGTGATCGCCTGCAGCAACGGCTTTGCATCTGTTGATTCAATGAAGTATTCAGTGTCTTGTTCGATGTCTATCGATAGTTGAGATGCCACAGGCGGTCTTTGCAAACTGGGTCCAAACGTGGGACACGTAGAAAACGAAAATTCTCGGGGCGACCATCCTCGGGAATCTCGACCGCCGTCAAATGCCCTGCTTCCAGAAACACGCCGCTATCCAAATTAAGTGAGCCATTATGGATGACCGACTTAAAGACCAAGTCCTCGTCTCGCCATGGACTTGTGTCGGGAATGTACGAATGCAAATAAAACAGTGGCGTATGACCGTGAACGACGAGCTCAGGAAAGCCCGGAGTATGCCCCAGCCAATCTCGGTTCCAGCACAGTTCTCTGGCGTCTTCTCTGAGTTGGCTGTCAACCGCTCGGTGAACGTCGTCGATTTGAATATGCTTGGGCGAGATTCCTGAGTGAACGAACAAGCAGTTTCTTTCGATGTGGTGCGTCTTGCATTGGCACAGCAGTTCAAGATGAGGCTGAGGCAGGTTCCAATCCACATTCTTCAATTTTTCCGATAACCTGTCGAAATGCCGCTGTGGACTGTCGTGCCGAAACGCCCAGTACTCGGGATCCTCTGCTTTTTCGAGACCGTAAGATTTTAGTGTCGCCCAGGTTTCGTTGTCTCGCATCAGAAAGCTGATGTCGGCGCCCGAAAAAGCGACTCCGGGAAAGCCGACAAGTCGAGATCTGCACCAATCAATCGCTGCATTGCGAGCAGCATCAGTTCATGATTGCCGAGCAATACGACCAGGTTCACGCCGTGCTGCTGGAGACTCAGCAGCTGACTGTGAACGCCGCAGGAGTCTTCGCCTTTGGACGACAAATCGCCGGTGGCCAGGAATGTGTCACCGGGGCCAAGCTCCAGAATCTCCAGCAGCTTCGCCAAGGTTTGGCTACACCCATGAATGTCGCCAACCGCAATCAATCTGCTCATCGCCAGCTCATCTTGTCATGTCCCAATAAAATTCGACGCTATCTTTCGGTCGATCACGCTGCCGTTTCAAATACTCGTATTTGATCAACCATCAAAGTATACGAATTGATGCAAGTTTGAAATCGTGCAGCGTCTTGCATGTTTTCGGAGGCCAATCCCGTGAAGGCCGCCCAAAGGCTAGACACCAACTTGTCGCGATGGCCGACCTGCCAGAGACCATAAGTCAACTACAATGACAACCAGATGATTTAGAGCAACCAGGGCTGATATGAAAACTATCCTCACATTTCTTTGCCTGTGTTTCTCCGTCGCCGCGGCGGCGCAGGGAGCGGACAGGCCCAACATTCTGTTCATCATCGCTGACGACCAGTCGCCATTCGACTTGAAGGTGTACGATCCCAATTCGTCACTCGAAACACCCAACATCGATCGGCTTGCCGCCGAAGGGATGGTCTTTGACGCGGCTCATCAGATGGGCGCCTGGAGCGGTGCCGTGTGTACGCCGTCGCGGCACATGATCATGTCCGGCCGCACTCTCTGGCACATTCCAGACAGGGCGAAACGAAGCCGCAATCCACTTTCGGCCGATCCGAAATTCGTTCCACCCGACCTGCCCCAGCACACCATGGCTGCGGTCTTCAATGCTGCCGGCTATGACACCATGCGGACCTGCAAACAAGGGAACAGCTACGCCGCCGCCAATCAAACAATTCACCGTCGTTCGCGATGCGACCAAGCGTGGCGGCACCGCCCAGACCGGCAGCGCATGGCACGCCGAGCAGGTGCTCGACTACCTGGACCAGCGCGAAGCGGAAAAAGATGACGATCCCTTTCTGATCTACTTCGGTTTCTCCCACCCACATGACACTCGTGATGGAACTCCGGAGTTGCTGGCCAAGTATGGGGCAGTCAATCACACTGACAGGAACAACCTGCCTGCTGCTGACCCCAGACAGCCGCCACTGCCTGCCAACTACCTGCCGGCTCACCCGTTCGACAACACCGACATGAAGGTACGTGATGAAATCAATGTGAAAGGTGTCTGGCGGAATCGTGATGAACCCACCATCCGCAACGAACTGGGACGCGAGTTCGCCTGCAGTCAAAACATCGATATCCAGATTGGTCGAGTGCTCGATCGCCTCGAGCGCCATGGGCGAGTTGGACAACACTTACATTGTCTACACGTCCGACCATGGAATGGCGATTGGCCGTCATGGGCTGCAGGGCAAGCAAAACCTGTACGAACACACCTGGCGTGTACCATTCATTGTGAAAGGCCCCGGCATCAAACCTGGTTCACGCGTGCCGGGAAATATTTATCTGCTTGATGTTCTTGCCACGCTGTGCGACGTCTCCGGAATTGAACCCCCAAAAACCTGCGAGGGCACCAGTTTTAAGCCGGTCCTGGAAGGCCAACGCGAATCAGTCCGCGAAATCCTGTACGGCGCCTACTGCGGTGGCGAGAAACCGGGCATGCGCTGCGTGAAGCAGGGCGACTGGAAATTGATCAAGTACGAATCGGAAAAACTGGGGGTACGGGAAACCCAGCTCTTCAATCTGGCGGAGAATCCGGACGAACTGTTGGCACAGCACCATGACCCGGACGTGATTGCGCTGACAAAATACACCCCGAAGCCGAACCAGACCAACCTCGCTGCTGATCCGGATTACGCCGGGAAGCTTGCGGAAATGGAGACGCTTCTACTGGCCGAGATGGCGCAAGCACGACGACCCGTACCGTTTCTCCGATCAGCCGGATGACGGACTGAAACCACAGGTTCGCGTTGATCCACCACGCGGCAAGACAAATCAACGCGCCCGCCGAAAGAGTAACAAACGTCCAGGGAAGTCACGCGATGAAGACAAAGCTACTCCATGAAAACTTTGATGATGAATAAACTACGCACCGTGATCAGTCTTACGTGCTTCCTGTTGACATCGATCGCGGGCACGACGGCCGCCGAGCCAGCGAAGCCCAACGTGGTTCTGATCTTCGTCGATGACCTGGGTTATGGCGATCTTGGTTGCTATGGCGCGACAAAGGTGCAAACGCCAAACATCGATCGACTGGCAAAAGAGGGCCGACGGTTTACGGACTGCGCATTCAGCATCGGCGGTTTGCACGCCGTCACGCTATGGTCTGCTGACCGGTGAGTATCCCGTTCGTCAGAACATTTGGGGCCCAGCGCCGGTCACCTCGCCGCTGCTTGTTGACACCGAAAAACTTACCATTGCCGATCTTTTTAAGAATCGAGGTTACAACACAGCGGCTGTGGGTAAATGGCACTTGGGATTCGGTAAGGGAACGAATGATTGGCAGGAACCGTTGCGACCAGGTCCACAGGATCTCGGGTTTGATTACTACTTTGGAGTGCCGGTTGTGAACATGCTCCGCCCTATGTATTCGTCGAAAACGACCGAGTGTTCGGACGGGACGCAGACGATCCGCTCGTTTACCTTGGCAAGAACGGGGGCGATAAGGCCAGCGCGATCACTCCACTTACCAAGGAACACGGTAACCGTGTTCCCAACTCTTTTGGCGGCGCAACTGCGGCGTACAAACAGTACAACGACTTCACGTTGGGGACGACACTGGCCGAGCGAGCAACAAAGTGGATCCGCGATCAGTCGGACAAGCCCTTTTTTCTCTACCTCTCCACGACCAACATTCATCATCCGTTCACGCCAGCTCCTCGTTTTCAGGGAACCAGTCAGTGCGGCCTGTACGGAGACTTCGTCCACGAACTGGATTGGATCGTTGGCGAAGTCATGGCGACGCTTCAACAGCAAGGTGTTGCAGACAATACACTCGTCATCTTTACCAGTGATAACGGTGGGATGTTCAATCACGGTGGCCAAAAGGCCTTCCGAATGGGACACCGAATCAACGGTGATCTGTTGGGGTTTAAGTTCGGTGCATGGGAAGGCGGACATCGCGTGCCATTCATCGCCAGCTGGCCCGGTCGGATCAAGCCGGGAACCACTTCAACGCAACTGATCAGTAGTGTGGATATGTTGGCCACCTTTGCGGCCCTCACGCAGCAGACCGTGGACAAGGATCAGCTTGCCGACAGTGTGAATGTTCTGCCGGCACTGGTTGATGAACCGGAGACTCCTTTGCGGGAGACCCTTGTTCTTTGTCCCAATAAACCGACACATCTTGCGGTTCGCAAAGGGAAGTGGGTCTATATCGGTGCTCAGGGCGAGGGAGGTTTTCGTGGCAAACCTGGCGTTCATGCTGCCGGCGGGCCTGCCTGTGCATCCTTTGTGGGAAACGTCAACAGCGACATCGAAAACGGGCGAATCAAAAAGGATGCCCCACCCGCTCAGCTTTACGATTTGGAACGTGACCTGGCTCAGACCAGCAACGTCTATCGCGAGTATCCGCAGGTCGTGAAGGAGATGGAAGAGTCGTTGAATTCCTACCGTCCGAAGACGGAGAGCAAACAAGCCCTTCCAAGGAAGCTCCGCTCGCCAAAGGCAAGGAATTAAGTGAGACGCGCGAATGCAGAATCGCCGGTATCACCGTCGTCAGCAAAATCGTCCAACAGTCGTGCGCTTCCTTCCGCCACTCGGATCGAGAATCCGAAACCATTTATAGAAATGAGTAGAATAGTATGAATTCGGCATCCGAATCTGCCAGGAAGATGCGAGCAGGAAAACTGTGGCCTGTCATTTTCCTACCCCTATTCTCCTGCCTGCTCTTTCTTGCATGCTCCATTGCGAGCGCAGCGGAGCAGCCTCCAAACTTCGTCGTCATCTTCACCGATGATCAGGGCTACGGCGACCTGAGTTGTTTCGGCGGCGAGCATGTTAGTACGCCTCGCATCGATCAAATGGCGGCGGAAGGGATGAAGCTGACGAGCTTTTACGTGGCCGCTCCGGTTTGCACTCCATCGCGTGCCGCTCTGTTGACCGGGTGTTATCCCAAACGGATCAACATGGCGACGGGGTCGAATTTCGGAGTGCTGCTTGCCGGAGACCGGAAGGGATTGAACCCGGATGAAATTACAATCGCCGAAGTCCTGACGACCGCAGGGTACAGAACGGGAATGTTCGGCAAATGGCACCTCGGGGATCAGCCCGATTTTCTACCAACAAGACAAGGCTTCGATGAGTTCTTCGGCATTCCGTTCAGCCACGACATCCACCCGTTTCATCCGAGGCAGGACCACTACAAGTTTCCGCCACTGGCATTGCTGGACAATGAGACTGTTATCGAGCTGGATCCCGATGCCGACTACCTGACCAAGCGAATTACCGATCGTGCAGTGTCATTCATCGAAAGAAACAAGGACGAGCCATTCTTTCTGTACATCCCGCATCCCATTCCCCATGCGCCGTTGCATGTTTCGCCGCCGTTCATGGAAGGGGTTTCCGACGAGATCGTGACAACGCTGAAGGGCGAAGACGGCAACATCGATTACAGGACGCGGGACAAGCTCTTCCGTCAAGCCATCGCCGAAATCGATTGGTCGGTCGGGCGAATCCTGGACACACTCAAGGCCAACGCTCTGGACGAAAACACGCTCGTGCTGTTCACATCCGACAATGGGCCCCCAAAAAACTCTCTATACGCCAGTCCAGGCCGCCTACGTGGCAACAAAGGAACAACCTTCGAAGGGGGCATGCGCGAGCCGACCGTCGTTCGCTGGCCTGGAGAGATTCCGGCCGGCAAGCCTAACGACGAAGTCATGACGACCATGGATTTGCTTCCCACCTTCGCGAAGCTGGCAGGCGCAGCGATCCCAACCGATCGGGTCATCGACGGCAAAGACATCTGGCGGACGCTGATCGGCCAGGCCCAAACACCGCACGAAGCCTTCTACTACCATGGCGGTAACAAATTGCAGGCGGTCAGGTCCGGGAAGTGGAAGCTTCACGCGAACAAAGGTAAACCGACGCAGCTGTATGACTTGGAAAGTGATATCGGCGAGACGAAGAATCTGATCGAGTCGAATCCCGATGTTGTGCAGCGACTCCAGCGGTACCTGAAGGTTTTCGCAAAAGAGATTGCCGACAACAACAGACCGGCAGGTTTCGTCGAGAATCCAAAACCACTGTCAAAGTAGGAGTTGGCAGGAAGATGGAGGCAGGAAAATTGCCGCCTGTATCTTCCTGTCAGAATACGAAGATGCCGATTCACTGCCCGCTGAACATCGAGTGTCTATCTACGGAACAGTTTCGATCGCTGGACTACAACGTCACGGGGCACGCGTTTGCATCACAGAATAAGATTGGCAGGCGCGCCGACGAACAGGTAGATCGACCAGATTTGGCATTGCGACTCAATTCGGCAGGGATGCTGTCCAAAGAAGAATCGCCGATCGAGCTTACGCACAAGACGTTTTCTAAAACTCGATTTAGTCGTTTCTTGCAAAGCGGTATATGAACTCAAAACGGTGTCTGCTTTGAATTCGAATCACGTTGCGCAACTGCTCACGTACCTCTATCTGCTAGATTTACCGCGTGGAAAGCTGGTCAATTTTCGTTCGGCAACGGTCGAGTCCCAGTTCGTGAATGCTGCGATTCCGTCCGAACAGCGATGCGGCTTCACCGTTTCTGACGAAGGGTTTCGCAGTGGCGACACGCTTTCTCGATTGGTCATTGATCTTGTTCGCGATTGGGGAACTTCATTATCCGTCTCGCTATCCCATCAAGCCCTCGTTCAATTGTTGGGCGGGCAAGAGTCCGTCCAACGAATGCTTCCTTTGACCCGCGACGGCAGCATCTTGCCAATTAGCGGTTGCATTTGGTCGATAACCACTCGGCGTTCGAAGTGACCGCATTCGCGCAACCCGACAATAGCTACGCCGACCAACTACAACGTTTGCTTAACATGAGTCCCCTGCGGTGTTTTCACTGGTTCAATATCGGACCTCATTGCCTAACATTTAGCACGGTAGAAAGAACATGAGCTCTGTATCAGACTTTGGCCGGAAGGTAGGGGCAGGAAAATTGCGGCCTGTTATCTTCTTGCCCCCATTTTCCTGCCTGTTTTTCTTGGCGTGTTCCTTTGCGAGCGTGGCGGAGCGGCCGCCCAATTTTGTTGTCATCTTCGCCGACGATCTCGGCTACGGGGACATTAGCTGCTACGACCCGAGAGGTATCGATACGCCGCACCTTGATGCACTGGCGGCGGAGGGATTTCGCAGCACAGACTTCTTCGTTCCGGCCAATGTGTGCAGTCCGTCGCGCGCAGCGTTGCTGACGGGACGCTACCCGATGCGCTGCGGAATACCGGTCGCGCGATTCGAGGGACCTGGGAAGTATGAAAACTATGGCTTGGTCCCCGACGAGATCACCATCCCTGAACTGCTTGGGGCCGTCGGTTACCGTTCGCTGATGGTGGGCAAATGGCATTTAGGGATGGAAGTCGAAGGTTCGCATCCGATTGACGCCGGCTTCGACGAACACCTTGGCATTCCCAGCAATTATGGAAAGAGCCGCGGGCCAAACTACAATACGCTCTATCGCGGCAAACAGGTCGAACAGAGGAACGTCCGCTGTCAGGAACTGACGCAGCGTTACACCGATGAAGTTGTCGAATTCATCAAGCGGCGAAAGGACAATCCGTTTTTCATCTACATTTCGCATCACATCGTCCATTCGCCGCTGTTGCCCAGCAAAGACTTTGTCGGCACGTCGAAGAAAGGCAAGTATGGCGACTTCATTAAGGAACTGGATCACAGTACCGGGCGGATTATCAGCGCGATCGGCGATGCCGGCCTCGATGACAACACCTTGGTCGTCTTCACTTCTGACAATGGACCGACCCGAGCTGGATCAACAGGCGGTTTGAACGGGGGGAAGTACTGCACGATGGAAGGTGGACATCGCGTACCCGCCATTTTCCGCTGGCCCGGAACGATTCCGTCCAATCAAGTCTCTGACGCCACGATAACCAGCATGGATTTGTTGCCGCTGTTCTGCCAGCTTGCCGGTGTGAAGCAATCGAGTGATCGTAAGATCGACGGGAAAGATATTCTTTCCATTCTTCAAGGTAAAGTGACCGCATCTGATCACCGGTTTCTCTACTACTACAACGGCACGAATCTTCAGGCCGTGCGCGAAGGCCACTGGAAACTGCACCTGCCGCGCACGGCCAAGGACCAACCCTTCTGGTCCAAGCAGATACAACACAAGTGGAAAGGCTATGTGACGCTGGCAGAGCCACGCCTGTTCGATCTGGAACACGACTTAGGCGAGACACAGGATGTTGCGGAGCGATATCCGGAGATCGTCGCTCGACTGCAGCAGCAGGTCGAAGCGATCCGCGGCGAGCTCGGCGACGTACACACCCAAGGCAGCGATCAGCGAAACATCAATCTTGTCGATCCACAGGAACGGTAAACTCAAGTGACCAAGCGATTGATCTATGCGTTTCTATTTTCCGTTTGGATCGTCAACGGTGATGCGTCTGCGTTCGCCGTCGATACCAAGCAACCTCCCAACTTCGTTGTCATCTTCACCGACGACCAGGGCTACGCGGACGTCGGCTGTTTCGGGTCAACCGACATAAGAACGCCGCGATTGGACGCCATGGCCTCCGAAGGCATGAAGTTCACCAGCTTTTATGCTCAACCGATCTGCGGTCCGTCGCGCGCCGCGTTGATGACCGGTTGTTATCCCATGCGCGTTGCCGAACGCGGCAACACCAAGCAGATCCATCCCATCCTTCACAGCAAAGAAATTACCATCGCCGAGATCCTCAAGACGCGAGGCTACGCAACCGCCTGCTTTGGCAAATGGGATCTTGCCATGCACGCTCAGCAGGGGTTCTTTGTCGACTTGTTTCCAACTCGACAGGGGTTCGACTACTTCTTCGGCACGCCGACGAGCAATGACCGCCTGGCCAATCTGTACCTCAATGAAGAATTGATTGAACCGAAATCGGATATGGCAACGCTGACCAAGCGGTACACGGACGAAGCGATCGAATTCATCCAGCAGCAGAAAGAGCATCCGTTCTTCGTTTACATCCCCCACACGATGCCTCACACCCGACTCGACGCGTCGTCGCAGTTCAAAGGCAAGAGCAAACGGGGGCTCTACGGTGACGTGATCGAAGAGATCGATTTTAATGTTGGTCGCGTGCTCGATACAATCAAGGAGTTGCGACTGGAGGGCAATACATATGTTCTCTTCGCCAGCGACAACGGTCCGTGGCTGGTCAAGAACAAGGACTTCGCAGATGGGCACCTCGCCACGGACCACGGCGGTTCGGCAGGCCCGCTGAGAAGTGGAAAAGTATCCACGTTTGAAGGCGGCGTCCGCGTGCCATGCGTGGTCTGGGGGCCGGGACGTGTCCCGGCCGGGAAGGTGTGCCATTGCATCGCCAGCACGTTGGACGTCCTGCCGACATTTGCCGCTTTGGCCGGAGCCGACGTGCCGTCCGATCGAGCCATCGACGGCGAGGACATTCGCCATCTGTTGCATGGCGAATTTGACAAGGCAAACGCCAACAAAGCGTATTTCTATTACCTCCGCGTTCATTTGCAAGCGGTTCGACAGGGGAGGTGGAAACTGCATCTGCCCCGCAACAAGGAGCCGATCGGCGCTGCGCCGTTCAGCAGAAACGGACATATTGCTCCAGCGGATCGCATCGAATTTGTCAAGCCGTTTCTAGTTGATCTCGATACAGACATTGGCGAAACGAGCGACGTCAGCAAGCAGCATCCTGAAGTTGTAAAACTGTTACTCGGACTAGCCGAATCGATGCGTCAAGATCTGGGTGACTACGATCGCGTTGGCAAAAACATGCGGTTCTATGACTTGGCCGGCCCGCGTCCGAGCAAGCCACCCCTACCGACGCCCGGGAACCTTGTGAAAAGCAAAACGTCCTCAAAGAAGACACAAGGAAATGCTCAGAAGTCTCGTTAGATTCGCGCTAAGCGTTGGTTGCATCGCAATTGCGACCGCTGAAGCTGTGCAACCCAACATCGTCTTTGTCATGGCCGACGATCTGGGACCGGGCTGGGTTGACTACGACGGCAGCAGCCCTGAAATCAACACGCCCAATCTGCAGCGACTCGCCGAAAATGGGATGGTGTTTACCAGAGCCTATGCGGCCGCCTCGGTCTGTTCGCCGACACGTGCAGCTTGCATCACCGGCATGTCGCCGGCGCAAATCGGACTGACAACTCATATTCCTGGAGTTGCCGGCCGAGAGCGCCCCGGTCCCAAGGGAGGTCCGCGCGATGCGGAATCACTGAAGCAGTTGCCGTTGGATTTGCCAAGCTATGCGCGCGAGCTAAAGAAACTGGGCTATGCGACCGGTTTTGTCGGCAAATGGCATTTGGCCGGCGAAGGTTCGGTGAAGACCAACCATGGAATCGTCAACCGTGACTATCACCCGGAGCACTTTGGATTCGACAGCAATGTCGGCGGTTGCGCATTCGGCCAACCCAAGTCATGGTTCGACCCTTATCAGAATGGAACGATTGCAGACCGCAAAGCGGGTGAGTATTTGACAGATCGACTGGGCGATGAAGCGGTATCCTTCATTCAGGCCAATCATGACCAGCCTTTTCATCTAACTTTGTGGCCCTACTCGGTGCACACCCCGATCAAGGCTCCGCACGATCTAGTGAAAAAGAATGGTGGCAATGCCTATCTGGCAATGCTTGAAAGTTTGGACAACTCTGTCGGCAAAGTGCTTGATACACTTCAGGCGACCGAGACGTTCGACAACACGATGGTCGTATTTTATTCAGACAATGGCGGTCACGTTCCCACGGCGTGGTTGGCTGACAGAAAGGCGTCGTTGCTGGAAGGGGGCCTGCGCGTTCCGATGGTGGTCAGCTGGCCGGGCGTGATCAAAGGCGGAACGACGTGCGATGTTCCTGTTACCAGCATGGATTTCTTTCCGACTTTCGTGCATGCGGCGGGCGGTTCGACCGCTCAGATCACTCAGTTGGAAGGACTGGATCTGATGCCATTGTTTCGTGGTACGAGCGAACTGAACCGCGACGCCCTGTATTGGCATTTCCCCCACAACCGCCAAGAAGTGACGTATTACATGGGCAGTACCATGCTTGAAGGTGACTGGAAATTCTATGAAGGGTACGGGTTGATCAAGGATGCGCTGTTCAACTTGAAGGATGACCCGATGGAAAAGAATAATGTGCTGATGAATGACACAGCGCGGGCGGATCGGATGCGCGAGAAACTGAATCGCTGGCTGCAGGAAGTATCCGCAAAGATGCCAAACGAGTAGAAACCCATGAATTCAATCGATGGAATTGGCACGACGATAAAGGCAGGGAAATCGCTGGCCGCAATTTTCCTGCTCCCATTTTTCCGCCCACTCGTTCTGATATTCGTCGCGTGCTCCTTTGCGAACGCGGCGGAGCGGTCGGTAACGGTCACGCGTTTAGCAGTCGAAGGCATTGGCGCCGATCCGAGCGTGATGCGGCGAGATCCGAGCGACATCATCAAAGTCGATGACTTGTACTACGTCTGGTATTCAAAGGGCAAGATTTCTCCTGGCTATGACGCAACGGTTTGGTATGCGACCTCAACCGATGGTCACAAGTGGACGGAGAAAGGGATGGCACTTGCAAAGGGCAAGCCGGGAAGTTGGGAAGGGGCGAGCGTCTTTACGCCTAACATTCTCGTGGCCGAGGGACGCTACTGGCTGTTCTATACAGGCACTTCCAGAAAGTACGAACAAGGTTTCATTCCTGATTCGAAAATCGGGATCGCGGTTTCCGATTCACCCGCTGGTCCTTGGGAACGACTGGCCACCAACCCAGCGCTGAAGAACAGCGACAGTCGAGATGATTTCGATAGTCACTTGGTTGATGATGCCTGCCTGATCGTTCGAGAAGGGAAATACTGGGTCTATTACAAAGGTCGCCAGTTAGGGAAAAGTCCCAGGCAGACGCAAATGGGGTTGGCGATCGCCGACCATCCGCAGGGCCCATACGTAAAGCATCAATCGAATCCGGTCATTCCCGGTAATCACGAAGTGCTAGTTTGGCCGCAAGGCAATGGCGTCGCGGCGATGATCGGCACGACTGGGCCAAAAGAAATCATGAACTCGATTCTGTATGCTGAAGACGGAATCCAATTTTCGAAAACGCACAATGTTACCAATGGCCCGTGGGCTGGGGGTGCCTACCGCCCGGAAGCGTTTACCCAGAGCGGTAAGGGTGAGCTTCCCGAATGGGGTGTCGAGATTGGCAGTGCAAAACAGAACAAGAATCGAAGGCTGCCATTCATTCAACGATTCGATGTTAGCGGAGACAGAATAAGATGAAGAAGATACGCAGTGGCAGTATGTCTGGGAATGATCGGAGCAGCCATGAGCTTGTTTTCCGGTTGGGTCTCTGGCAAGCGACACGTTTGCCGACGATGTGGCCTTTATGGAAAAACATACAGAGATCGTGCTGTTGCAACAGACGGTGACGCGGCGGTCGCGGTGGCTCCCGCTTACCAGGGGCGTGTGATGACCAGCACGTTCGACCGCAAGTCGGGGCCGAGCTTTGGCTGGATCAACCGCCCGGTCATCGAGAAAGGACTCCTTTCGGATGAAGAGAAGAAGGGCAAGCTCGAAGAGCACATCTATATCTTCGGCGGAGAGGAACGTTTCTGGCTCGGACCGGAAGGCGGGCAGTATGCCTTGTTTTTCAAGCCGGGAACCGAAATTCGAGTTCTCCGACTGGGCCACGCCTCCGGCGATCGATACCGAGGCGTTCGAACTGGCCGAACAGACCGAAGCGTCCGCAAAGTTCAAGCACACGACGGAACTGATCAATTACAGCGGCACCAAGTTCAAGGTGGGCATCGAGCGCACGGTGAAGCTGCTGGGCAAACAGGATGCCTCACAAACTGTTGGGCGTTGAGCTCACCGAGGGGCTGCGCATGGTGGGTTATGAAACGGACAACCGGATCACCAACACAGGTTCCGACGCCTGGAAACCGGAGACCGGTCTGGTTTCGATCTGGATGCTCGGGATGTACAACCCCTCGCCCGAAACAACCGTCGTCATTCCCTTCAAAGAAGGTGGAGAAGAAGACGCTTGGCCCGAAAGTGAACGACACTTACTTCGGCAAGGTTCCGCCGGAGTACCTGAAGGTCGAAAAACAGAAGATTGTTCTTCCGAGGCGACGGCACGCGCCGGGGAAAGATCGGCATCAGTCCGCAGCGTTCGAAGGGGATTGCCGGAAGCTACGATGCCGCCGGACAGGTGCTCAACATCGTCACCTACAACGTGCAGGACGCACCGCACGGATTCGTCAATTCCATGTGGGAACTGCAGGACGAGCCGTATGCCGGGGATGTGATCAATTCCTACAACGACGGTTCGCCGCGAACCGGGCAAACCTCCGCTGGGGCCGTTTTATGAATTGGAGACTTCGTCGCCCGCCGCCGCCCTCAAGCCCGGCGAGACGATGCAGCATGTGCAGCGAACGTTTCATATCCAGGGTTCGGAAGCGGAACTCGATCCGCTTGCGAAGCGTCTCCTTGGAGTTCGCCTGGAGGCCATCAAGGCTGCCTTTTAGTCCTGCTTTCGGCTTCGGCGCAAGATGAAATAAGGAATGTTTCTGCCGGCAATCTTCCTGTGCCCCTTTTTCGTGGTCTCTCCCAAATCTGGTGCCCGATCAAAGGGGCAGGTCACGCTCATTCAATCGTCGAGATCTTCTAATTCTTTTTCGGGTACGTAATGCCAATAGGTCGTGCGACCCAAGGCCCGGATGCCAATGTAGCCGCGGACATAAAGTTTTCGCCCGTTAAGTGCTTTTGAGTCTTTTTGGAATTTGATGACACACTTATAGGTCTTGCCTGATTCGGGATCGTAGATCGTTCCGTTCTCCCAATTGTTTTCCTTTGCGTTGAACGTAAATCCTTTCAGTATCCGGAGTCCAATCACCGGTTGACTACGCAGTTTCTTGTTGGGGTTAAATTTGTCATGCTTCGGCTTTCCGGTCTCGTCTTCGTCTTTGCTATAGAGCGGCTCTTTAAGCCAGATGATTTCGCCAACATACTTTCCGTTATCTTTCGTGACGACAACTTTTGAATCATTGTTTTCCGTATACCATTGTCCAAGTAGATCGTCGGCCTGATCTGCGCATTGTCCTGACGGGGCCCCGCTCAGTGTCATGATCAGGCCGGTCATTGCAATTAATGGTTTCATCGAAGACTCCGTTTCGGTTGGTTGAGGACACTCGAGATCATGTAGAATCTAATCGATTCAAAGACCCATTGTCCTCAATCCTACCATTCTTCCATTCAATTTGTTCCCGTTCAATGTTCCCGTTCAGGAGCGAGCCACCGATGAAGCCAATGACAGTCAACTGTGCAATGCTGATGTTGGTCAGCTGCGCAAACCACTGCTTTGCCGACAACTGGGGGTCGTGGCGGGGTCCAACCGGCAATGGCATTTCGACAGAGACGAACGTCCCAATTGAATGGTCGAAAGACAAGAACGTGGCGTGGCGAGTTGAATTGCCGGGACCAGCCGGGGCCACGCCGGTCGTCTGGAAAGACCAAGTCTTCGTTTCAAGCATCGAGGGCGAAAACCTGCTACTGCTGTGCTTCGGTTCAGACGGCAAAGAGCAATGGCGAAGGGAAATCGGCAAAGGCAACAAGAACGGCGCGGGGACGAGGGCAATTCTGCGTCGCCGTCACCGATCACTGACGGAAAACTGGTCTGGTCTTTCATGGGCACCGGACATCTGGCCTGCTTTACGGTATCCGGAGAGCCCGTGTGGCATGCCAATCTGCAGGAGCGGTATGGAAAGTTCGACATTGCGTTTGGCATGTCCGCCACCCCTGTGCTGCACGACGGTCGCCTGTTTGTGCAGCTGATCCATGGCGATAGAGATCCGAGTACGCAGGAAGCGATCGTTGTAGCAATGGACGCGGAGTCAGGCGATCATCTGTGGAAGGTTGATCGTGTGACTAGAGCTTCGGGAGAAAATGAGCATTCGTACGCATCACCCCTGCTGTACGATTTCGGTGACACAACGTATTTGATCACTCACGGAGCTGATTACACGGTTGCGTATTCGCTTGAGGACGGCAAGGAAATCTGGAGACTCGGCGGTCTGAACCCTCAGGGCGCAAGCTATCATCCGACGCTGCGTTTCGTTGCGTCTCCGGCCGTGGCGGAGGGCATCGTGGTCTGCCCAACCGCAAAGAACGGTCCGGTCTTTGCCGTTGCCCCTGACAAGCAAGGCGATCTGACCAATAGCGATGCCATCCTTTGGGCCCGAGACAAACATACGCCGGACGTGCCATCGCCACTGATTCACGGCGAACTGGTCTACCTGTGCCGAGAAAATGGCATGCTGCTTGTGTTGGATCGGGAGACCGGCCAACAGGTTTATATGGAGCGCACTCATACCCACCGACATCGCGCCTCACCCGTGTTTGCTGATGGCCATATTTACCTGACCGCCCGGGACGGCAAGATCACCGTGGTGAAGGCGGGCCGCGATTTTGAAATTGTCGCACAGAACGATACCGGCGAGGTCATGTCAGCCTCGCCCGTGATCTCCGGCGGCACCATCTATCTGCGAACCTTTGAAGCCTTGTGGGCGATCCGCGAAAGCTAATCGACGAAGACCGGAATCGGCAGTCCTAGGCAGCTGACCAACATTGGTTTCATCGATTCGTCGCAATTGGGCGTGCATCGTTGTGCGACACCGAATGCGAATTGGCGACCCCGTTTGCAACCGAGGTCTGCTCCAACGTCGGACATTAGGATCAGTTTTGAACTCGCGTCGGACCTTGCCCCGAACAAGTGACTGGCGTCGAATGCCGACGATGGCGGTGTGAATGTTGTAGAAATACTTCACCGTTGGATGATTCAGGGAAGTGTCTGCGTTCAAGAGCGAACGAAGCTGCAGTACCTCGACCTTCCCATTGAACTGGTTGGCCGTCACCGCCTCCTTATTCGATGGAGCTCTCCTTTGGTGATCATGAACCGTCAATGCGTTCGGAGCCTTGTTCCTTTGATCAAGAGTGTTCTTCTGAATCGGTGCTCCGTCGCGTCGCACCGCGACTTTTGCATACTAGCTTCAAGCGCCACCAGTTTGCTGTGCCGAAACGGTGATGTTGACCGAAACGGTGATGTTGACCGAGACGGCTGCGACCACGGCGAACATCCTCTTCTTACAGGAATTCTTCGTCGCCATGGCAAACTCTATCAAATCATGAGTTTTCGTCATCGTTGCCGCTATGGGCAACTTCTACACCAGTTGAGCGAAACCCATCCCGGACTGTGACAAGCTGTTTTGCTCAGCCATGCCAAAAAACCTTCCTCAAATGGCACAGAGGCTTGTGTTGAGTCATTGCCTGAGCACTTACCATGGGAACGGCTTCTGCGTGTGATATCATCGGCGCAATTTTTATTTTGGCTGTCCCGTGATGAATCCCCGAGCCAAATTCCTATTCTCCAAACGGTCGGAGTCCCAGCGTGATATTCCTTACAGTTCTTCTGTTAGTGGTTGTGACGGCAGCATCCGCCATCGGCCAACCCGCCTTCGAGGCAGGGAACCCGATGGTCGTCACCGCAGGGAACGACGTGGGCTGGCAAGTTTTGAACCCGGAGGAAGGTCGCAAGGCTTTCCAGGAGAGAGGCGAACTTCGCTGCAACCCTGACGACAGGATGACGTCCCATTGGAAGTCGCGTGGCAACCTTTACGGCGAGCACGGGGTCACCGCCTTTGAGCCTTACGTTAAGTGGATGCTAATGGAGCCCGAGCAAGGAGTGTGGGATCCTAGCTTCTATGACGCTGAGCTGGCGACATTCAAGAGGCATGGTCTGAAATGGGTGCCTTTCCTAATCGGTGGTCCTGCCTATGCCACGCCGCCCTGGTTCAAGGAATCATCGGAATCGGTTTTCGCCGTCGATCTGAAGACCGGTGACGTGACGCGGGATCAGTCCATCTGGAATCCTCATCTCAGACCACGGATTCGCGCCTGGCTGGCGCGGTTCTTCGACCACTACGACCACGAAGACATGCAGGCAGTGCTGTTGGGTATCAGCGGTGTGTTCGGCGAATCGATCTACACGGCGGGCGGGAATGAGTGGACGCAGATCTGGGACGGCAAGTATCCCCAGCATTTCGGATGGTGGTGCGGAGATACCTTCGCTGCTGCCGACTTCAGGGATAAGATGCGCGAGAAATACGCGACGATCTCCTCCTTGAACCTTGCCTGGGGCACGAAGTTCACAAACTTCGATGAAGTCGCACCCTTTGTCCCTGATGACAAGCAGACCGACAGAGCGCGACTGGATCTGATCCGCTGGTACATGGGGGCCATGACCGACTATGCGGAGTGGTGGGTCGCCACAACCAGAGAGCTCGCGCCGAACGTTCCTATCCTGCTCTGCACAGGTGGCGGTGCGCGGGCTGAGTTGGGCGCCGACATGTCAGGGCAAACCAAGATGGTGGCCAAGCATGGGGCAGGCATGCGGATCACGAACGAGGCCTCCAACTACGGCGTTAACTTTCACTTGACCCGGATGGTCGGAAGCGCATCCCTTCAATACGGCACCTATTTCGGATACGAGCCTGCCGGGGTTGTGGATGAGAATGGCATCGTCGCCCGAGTCTATAACGCGGTGGCTTCAGGCGCTTGGGAACTCTTCCACTACGACAACCCACCAAGAGGCGATCGAGGGGAGCGATACAATCGCTACCGGAATCTCATGCACGTTCGGGCACCGGTGTTGGAAGTCGGGATGTTCTGGTCCCGCACGTCTGCGGACCTCAAGCAGCAAAAGTGGCTCAGTAGGGCAGCTCAGGAAGCAAGGGACTTATGCGACTTGGCTTACGTGGACGAGCGGATGATCGATGACGGAGCCTTAGCCAATCTGAAGATGCTGCTGTGGACAAGCGGATCGGTGACAGAAGCTGAAACCGCTCAGGCCATTGGTAAAGCGGTGTGGCAGGGCATGACACTGATTGTGCCGGCGGAATGGAGTCCCAGGACCCCGGAGGGAGAGGAAATTTTCCCTGCCGCCCAAATCGGAGCGCGCCAATGGCAAGCAAAGACGAAGCGGCCCGATAGCCGATGTCATCTCAGTGGGTAAGGGACACATCGTCGAAGCTCAGGAACCCGACTACAAGTCTTCGATCGCCGCTATGGCTGCCATCATACGGGGGCCCGAGGACCATGGCATTCCACCGTTGTCGCCAGAGGCCGCGATCGACGGACAGCTGGACAAGGTATATGTCACAGTCACCACGGAAGACCTGCTTCTATACAATCATGGAGAGGAACCAGGAACACTGAAGACACCGCAAGGAGAGATAGAAGTCCCGCCCCATGCAGTCATCTCGCTGCCGCGGGCGGGTTCCTCTACTCCTCCGCAAGCACCTCACTGACAGTTCAACCCCTTTGCTCTTTTCTCGGGCAAGATTACTTGCCGTAGAATCCATCGGGACATTCTGTCGGAAACTTATATCTGAAATCGGTCCGCATAGCACTACGCCGGCTCGGACGACTTGACGATGTCCGGCGCATAAAGTTTCCATGCTCACAATGAAGGGCGCAAATCGACCTTTTTCACACAGCTTGCGTACTCGCCAATGCGCAATTCTTGTGACGAACAGTATTCGGCCGAACGCCTTTGATTCTTCAATCAAATTCAGCGCCGACGAACTGCGATCCATCCGACTCCGCTAGCAAAAATAAGGCAATAGAAAGTCGGTTCAGGCACTTGTGTTACGGTCAGCTTCCAGTTGTCGTACCCCGCAATGGTTCCACTAATTGGCGCTCCGCCGCTATTGGCCACCATGAATCCAAAGTTGATCTCGGAGCCTGCAGACGAAAAATCTGGGTGAAAGCCGCTGCTAGATGTTCCATCGGGGTTCACTCGCACGAATCCCGATTCGTCAACCGCGGAAATCGTTCGGGAATCCCAATTGGAAAATTGAAGCCCGGTAACTGGAAAACCACTTCTGAAAAACTCGTTGTTCTGCCGCAGTGCGATGCCGTATGCCTGGCCGTCTGTAAATCCTGGAACTGCGACGTTCTCAAACAAGATAACATCCAATCCCATGCCAATCGCATCAATGGCGCCTTGGGTGGACGGATCGAAGGTGGCGTCGTCGCTCAGATAGACACCGATCACTATGCTACCGCCGTTGGGAATGGTCTTCAATTTGATGAATTCACTCGGATTGCCGCCCGATGACTCTCGCGTGTCAACGACGTCGCCATTGCCAAAGAGGGATTCGGTCCAAACTGACGTCGTAAAGCCTCCTGAGTCGGTGAACGTGACAGCGCCTGCATTAAGAGTCACAGCCGTCAGTGCTGGCCAAACACAAAATAGAACGCGAAATCTTGATTGGAGCAATTTATTGATCACAAACATGATGAACCTCACTTAAGTTACTTGCTGAAACTTCACGCTATGATTGCAACACTGTCGCGTCCTGATTTCAGGTCACCTCAACGAGCCGAAACGGGGAGGAGCTTCTAGGTTGAACTGAACTGAGTCTGAAATGATTCCAAACAAATCTCAGTCAATATGCTAGTGCATTGCCCCATGCTCCTGCGGCTTTTTCCTCAAAAATGATTTGGTTCCAGGTATTCTCTTGAGCGAAGTTTGAACCTGCCCACGGTTGCTAGACAGGGATTCACTACAAACGGGGAAAGGGTTTTTTAGCTCGACTGAATTGCCAGATGGGAAGAATGCCGCGCCTGTTCTGCGGTAGCCCAAGACTGATGGACTCAATATTCGCGGTTTGGACTGCCAGCGAGTATCGCTGTTTCGCTGCGAATTGATCTGGGGACTGGTATCCCTGTGTTTGGTGAGTTCGCTTCGTGTCCTAAAACGTCTCGAGTTTTTAAACACACTCGCGTGCTTCGTGAATATCGTCGAATGAATCAAACTTTGTCAACTCGTGTTTGAGCGACCAGAAGAATTGCTCCCCAGGCTCCGCTTGAGACGTCGAGCTCGCCCTTCGCGCATCAAATCGGAAGCTGCCTCTCCGCGCTGAGGTCTGGAATCGCTCAGGGTTTACCCGCCGCTTGCAGTTGTAAGCGGTATGACACACTTGGGCGACTTGGCGAGATTGCTCAAAAATATCGAGGTTGCATCGGCCGACGCGGATTTGATCTGGCCAGGAATCGCCTCGGTGGGCTGACCGCTGCGGCGCAGATCTGCTTGGTACCAACTCGATCCGGTTATCATCGCCCGCTGCCGTGATCGAAACTCGTTACAGTTTACAAATAATTCCGTGATTGACTGGGGAGAGAAAACGCAGCGAATGCTTTTGTCGGCTCCGGAGATACGCATCGCATTGTCAGTTGCTGGTGGTCTGGATGTTGTCACACGAGCAGTTCGTGGAGAACTCTTCCAGAGGTGATTTGATGGGGGCGTTGTTGCCGATCGAGTAGGGCCGTTTGCGTGGGAAGGCCCATTGCATGCAGGATTGTGGTCGCGAAATCTTGTGGCGAGACCGGATTCGAGGCGGGGTAGGCTGCATGACTATCGCTTGAACCGTAAACGATGCCGGGCCGAATTCCCCCGCCCGCCAAGATTCCGTTGTAGCAAAAAGGCCAATGTTCCCGTCCCGCATTCTTCGGGTTGATCTTTGGATTGCGACCGAATTCACCGACCCACGCGACGATTGTCTCGTCCAGCATGCCGCGTTCTTCTAAGTCCGTCAGCAGCGCCGTGAGTGCACGGTCGGCCGGTGGGATCAAGTCGTTCTTCAAGCGATTGAAGTTGTTGCCATGGGTATCCCAAAAGTTTTTGCCATCGTTGTGCCAATTGACCGAGACCAACGGCACGCCGTGCTCGACCAATCGCCGAGCCATCAAGACGCACTGGCCGTGAATGTTGCGACCATAACGCTGGCGGGTCGCGTCGCTTTCCTTCGACAGATCAAATGCCGTTCGCACATTTTCGGAACCGATCATCTCAAACGCCCGAGCTTGATGCTGTTCAAACGAAGATGTGACGAGTGATTGGTTCAATGCCGCTCGTTGCGAGTCGAGCATTTGCAACAACGCAACGCGCGATTCCAAACGATCGAGTCCAATGTCCGCCGGCAACGACAATCCACTTGGTTGCCAGTCGGGGGCGTTCAGGTCGCCACCAAGCAGCATGCCATCGTGCGCCGAACCTAACCAGCCACCATGTTGCCCGGGAGCTTCGCCGCCGGGCGCGGCTGGGTGCAACGCCTTCCACGGCATCGCAACAAACGATGGCAAACCACCTTTGCTGGGGCGTAACTTGGAAATCAAAGCGCCTAGATGAGGCGAATCCTTGGCACTGGGAGGATCCGCGTCACTTTTTTGCACCGGTGCGAGCTGTCCTGTCAGCGTTGCATGTCCGCTGGAAAGGTGTGCGGGATCATCGTGTGAAAGCGAACGGATGATCGCCAGCTTGTCAGTCATCGTTGCCAGCTGGCTAAAATGTTCGCAGATTTGAGTGCCTGGAACCTTGGTGGAAATCGGATGGAAGTCACCGCGGATTTCGGCCGGAGCATCGGGCTTCAGGTCAAACGTTTCCAGTTGGCTCGGCCCGCCCCACATGAACAGAAAGATACAAGCTTTGGCTGGCTTCCTGGGCGATGCCAATCCCGACTGTTCGGCAAAGGCTAGTCGCTGTTGCAGATCACCCATCCCCAGCCCGATCGCAGAAATCGATCCAGCTTGCAACACCTGCCGTCGGCTCATCTTCATCATGACGCGCCCTCGCTACCATCGGCAGCGGCAGAGAACAACTCTAGACGATCCAATCCAAGTTCCTGATTCAGCATGGGGTCTCTGCCAGAAGGGTGAGTTTTCGGGGTGGGTAGCTTAGCAGGCCAAGAGATCATTCTATACAAGAATCGGCCAAGCAGGAGGACAACTTGTTGATCATGAAAAATCTGTTGGCGACCAAAGCTTCTTCGCCAATCAACTTGTCGAAAATCAGAGGTTCATTGTGCAAGGGAGAACGTCGTTCACCAAGATCTTCACCATACAGCTTGGAGAGCGACCCGTCTTACGCTATTCGATATGCGCGTTCGCGGGCACAACAGAGTAGAACAATTATCTCAATTGTTTGCGAGTGAGTTTGTTCGCTGTGGGAGCCAGGCAAAACGATTGAGGACAATCGTTCTACACTGCTTGGCGGGCTTTCGCTGGGGGTCGGGATCGGGATTCGGTATCGAAGTCGCTACCAACCCGCACTGGTTTCCGCAGTCGGTGCAACGACGTTAGTTTGATTTGATTTGGCTGAGTACCTGCCGTGCGAGTTCTGGACTCGCACTCATGTTCAATCCCCCAAAAGCGTTGCCAACGTTTTGGCCAAGTCGCGTAGCGAGTGGTCGTCGGCGAGGGTGATTTTCAGTTGCGGTCGCCCCGCTTCGTCGCGGTCGACGCACTCGCTCAATCGCTCGTTGCAGCTTCGTGACCTGTGCTTCGTCAGGCGATTTTTGTTGGGTACTTCCCACCAATTCGCCTGCTAGCGTCAATGCTGCTGAAATCAACGTGCCGCTCGCTTGGGACACCTTTTCTTTACGATCGGCCAGTCGCATGGTTTCTGCTTCGACGCGGCGTTGTTGACTCTCGTCGATCGCAGCGGCTTTCGGTGCCAGGATGACTTCCAGGCGTCGTTTCAGGTCTTCCATTCCGCTGACCATGGCAACTTCGTCGATGTCGCTGTCGATGTTCAATGAGGCGTCCGCCAGTTCCTGTTTGGACGCCAGGGTTTCGAGCAGTCGTTCTTCGATCGTTTCGTGATTGCCGGGACCGACGGTGACCAGTTTGTAGACATGCACCGGATTCTTTTGTCCCATCCGGTGCGCCCGGGCAATGCGCTGCTCCAGCACGGCCGGGTTCCATGGCAGATCGACGTTGATTACGGTGTTGGCCGATTGCAAGTTCAGACCCGTCGAACCCGCGTTGGTCATGCAAATGACACGGCAGTCAGGATCTTTTTGGAAACCGGGCCACCAGTGTCGAACGCTTCTTCTGAGGGACTTGACCGTCGAGTCGAACAAATTCGGCACCAAGCTGTTCCAGCCGATCCTCGATCCGGTCGAGCATCCGTCGCCATTCGCTAAAAATGACAATTTTGCGACGCGGGTCCTCGATCAATCCTACCAATAGTTCGCTCAGCCGGTCCAGTTTGCTGGAGTACTCACGAGCATCTTGGTCGAGCAGGTAGGTGCTGTCGCAAGCCATCCGCGCATTGCTGAGGCAGCTCATCAGCACCAACCGATCCATTTCGGTCATGAACTTCTTCGCCGCAATCTGGGCCGCCCGCATGACGTTCGCGTCCTGAATGTCCAGTTGTTCCTGAGTCGCCTCGATACGAACGATCTCGTCGGTCCGTTCGGGTAACTGGTTGGCAATCTCGGCACGGGTGCGACGCAGAAAGCACGCCGGATAGTTTGCTACGCAATTCATCCAGCGATGATAGGCCTGTGTCTTGCCGCGATCGTCGACAACGTGGTGCCGATTGAAGAACTGATACGCTGGACCGAGTAATTCTTCGTCAACGAACTTGGTCACGGTGTACAGTTCGCCCAACCGGTTTTCCAACGGCGTGCCTGACAAGATCAGTCGAAACGGACTTTCCAGACATGCGGATCACTTGGCTGGTTTTGGATTCCCAGTTTTTAATTCGTTGTCCTTCATCCAAAATGATCAGGTCCCACGGCACATTCTCGATTGCTGTGACGTCGCGAAGGACCTGTTCGTAATTGCAAATCGTAAAGAACGCAGTCGCTGGCGTACTGCTCGGCTCGGTCCGCACCGTTGCCCAGAACCAACTGCGACGAGCGACCGCTGAACTTTGTGATCTCGCTTCGCCATTGGCTTTTCAGCGACGCCGGACAAACGATCAGCACTTTTTGAATGTCGGCAAGCTGCGACAGCAATTCAGCGACTCCGATGCCTTGGATGGTTTTTCCCAAGCCCATGTCGTCAGCTAGAATCGCACGGCCCGCCCCGGCGGCAAAGGCGATCCCGTCAAGTTGGTAGGGCAACAGAGTCGCGTTGAGAAGTTCGCGGCGCAGTGGATGATTCGCTGGATCCGTTGCGGATCTTGTCGCACTGTTTGTCGAACACGCTCTCGTATGAGTTGTTGTCCGGACAAAGGCTTCGGCATCGGGATAAATCTGCACGCTACGACCAGCCTGTTCGAGCGCTTCGATCCGAGCCAAAACGTCATTCGCATCGGTCAGTGACTTGCCGAGCGACTTCACCGCAGATTTCGTCCATCGACCGGGTCGCTTTTGTGAGGAAGATGAAAACGAATTCCACGCTTCGCTCCGTAATCGACGGCGACCGAAACGCGAGTTCGCCGGTAAGGCTTGGCGAGTTTCTTTTTCGAGAATCGTTTCTTTACTTTCTCTTGAACATTGATGATGTGTTTGCAAGTCCCCAGATGATTGGTGCGAAAGTCTGGGCAGGTGCAATAGGATTCGTCAGCTTTCAAGGAACGCAAGGCGACTCGATACGTGCGACCAGATTGCTTGCTAGTGACGACGTAGTCGGTCCACGGGCAATCGCTGTTGACCGAGCGCACGACCATCGATTCTTCCTTGCCGCGCTGCTTTCGCTCGGCCAGGGCACGAACGTGCAATTCTTTGGTGGTCAGATTCTCTAGCGGCACCGATTCATCCGGTGGCATCGCCAGTCCGAGTTCAGACTTCGCCGTTAGCAAGAACTCAAAGGCCGCGCCGAGGTGATTGCACGGCAGTTGGCATCGATCGCAGTTGCCTTGAAGTTGTTTCTTGCGCCCCGATACGAGCGTGATCGTGGCAACGGCCAAACCATCTTCAACGGCTGGATCCTCGACACGAACGCGAAATAGATCCCCGCCCAGATACACGTCACGATCCGATTGGACCTCGAAGACGCGACCACCTTCCTGGATCAATTTAGTCCCGTCATCCCCGAGCAACTGGCAGGCCTGATAGTAGGTCAGTGATCCGAGCCGTTCGTGAAAGACGTTCGTCTTCTTTTTGCGTTTTGCCTTGCCCGTTGAATTTCGAGTCACTGTCGCCGTACCAGCCATCGCGATCCTCCTGTTCCATGCATAGCGTGCATTCCAGACCAAGAAAAGTAGGTTATCAAACGTTGATCGATTCGCCTAGTTTGATCAGCGATCCGTCAACGGAGTAGTCGTGGAGCAACGACACGCGGTAAACTCGCGTTTCAATCCGACGAAGCGGATAAGTCCTCAAGCAAGTCGTTTACCACCAATTCTTCAATCACGCTCTTGCTGTGCGATCGAAGACACGTTTGCAAGTGAGGATCCCATGGTGTTTCGATGATCGGTTGGTTTGTCGGAAGCATAATGGCTGATCTCGCGACGGCCGACTGGTAGTCCGTAGCGTTCATGCGCCAGGGAGCCATCTGCTTTCCCACAATCATCTGATGGGCAATCTGTAGACCTGATGCGTCAAAGTCGCCATGGTAGCGCATGGGCTTGCGATGGTCATTGATTTGGTCAATCAACAGCAACGCGGCGTGCGACGGGAAACCCTCGACACAAATCATGGGACCACAGCGATTTGCGAGAGCGTCGGCCGCGGTTGCCAGGATGGATGGGTTTTCGCAAACGCTCACCGGAAATTGTTGATCATTAAAGTCAATTGGGTTCAATCGCAACTGGCGGAACGTCAATCGGGCTGGCTCGCCCAGGATCGCTGACTCGTTCAAAAAATCCGCGAGTAGGTTACCACGGCACGGACGCAGATTCAAAACCAACACCGTCGACGCTAGCTCGTCCAGCAAGACACCGACCCGCGCAAAAACGTCTCTTGTACGAGTGTTCTCATCGCCCAGCGTTTTGCCATGAAGACGATCGATCGCTTCGCATAGCAATCGGTGCAACGGCCGACCGACATCCAAGCCATGCGAATCACCGATCGTTTCGGCGGCGAAGATCGGCAGTGGGACGGGCGACGGCAGCGGCAGTCGCAGCAAACATCGTCGCAGCTGGTCGAGCAACTCAAAGGCAAAGTCGATCTCATCGGCGGCTAGGCGTCTGAGATCGGCCGTCCCTGGACAGACCTCAAGCAACTGCAGGACATCCGGCGGCGTGTCTGTCCACAACGACAGCCATTGCCTCCGGGACTGTTCCCATCGCTGCTGGTCTTCACGTCGCCTGCTAGGTGGATCGAGCGGTGGCCGTCCCAGCAACACGGTCAACGCCGTCGCCAAATCCACGCCGGTCGCCGAGCGAATCGCTGCATCGAGATCCGACAGTCGAATTGTCAATCGATCTGACTGCGAGGGCGGCCGTCCCAACAATCCGTTCACCGCGTCAACCGTTTCCATCGGCACATCGGAAATCGTGAGTCTCCCTTCCAAATCGGCACGTTTGCCCAGACGTCGATCAAGCCGACGAATCAAAGGTTGAAAAGCAGTCGAACGCAGCAGTCGTTCAATGCGATCGGCGGTTTGCGAATCGATGCCGGTTGGATCATTCGAAGTCATCGTTGATCAAACTCAGTTGTCGCGCAGCCGCATGGACGTCGCTGACTTCTTTGCGCTTGCCATTCCAAACCCAACGTGTTGGCAAGATCGCATCGACGCCCGCGCGGGTTGCCAAATGATAAATCGCTAACGAAGGCATGGTTGGATAACAGCCCCACTCCCGTTCGCTGGTCATGATGAAGTCGAGATCGAATTGAACCAACAAGTCCATGAATTTCGCTCGCATCTCGTTGTCGATGCCGACGTAAGCCTCGTCCATCAAGATGATTCGAGGCGCCGCCGCGTCCGCCGAACCGTAGTACGCCGCCAGTGCCGCCAACATTGGCATGATCAACGACACCGCACGCTCGCCGCCCGAGCCGGTCCCGTGCGTTCGCTTGGTCAAACGTTCCCATTTGCCATCGGTCTCCCGATGAATGTCAAACGCAAACCAAGTTCGATAGTCCAGCGCCTCAGCCAAGTGTTGCTGCCATGTTCCCGCGTCATCGCGTCGCGCGCATCGGCGATCCGGCTTTGTAAAAATTCACCCAGCGACGCCTGCTCGTCGTCGCTCATCGCCGCGGGCTGCTTTAGCAGCGTCTTGCATGCCAAACGCAATTGATCCGCCTCGTCCGATTTGGGGTGCCAGCGAAACCGCAACCGCATCCCCGTACTCATCGGCCTCGATTCGACCTCGTGGTTCATGGAGTGACACAACTTATGAGCGGACTGAATGTTCTTGTGCAGCGATTGAGCGATGTCGCCGATCAATCGTTTTTCGAAAAGCTCTCGTTCGGCCTGCGTGATCAACGCATCGCGCGAACGCACTTCATCGTTCATTGAACCTGACAGTCCGCGCGGCGATTGTTCGACGCCCTGATAAGGAATTTGAATCGTTTGCAGCGAATCAATCGCGCGCATCTGGGGCGACAATCCGGTTGGCAGTAACGTTTGCTCTAACGTTTTGAATTGGACGTTCAATTCGTTTTGCACGTCTTGCCAGGCTTCGTCGCTGTCTCGGATGGCGGACAACTTTGACCGCCACTGCTTTGCGATTGCAAACGCCCGGGTCGGCGACCAAGACGTCGTGGAACGGTCCATGATGTCGAGGTCGCCTTCGTCGGCTCGATCAAACGTCTGTTCGATCCACTCATTTTGTACGAATGACTGCAGCGAAGCGATGCGGCTGCGGCGGTCCTGATCGTGGCTCTCGAGCGTTTCGCGGGCCGATTCCAACCGCGCCTCGATCGCCGCTTTTTGGCCGTTGGATTCCAACAGTTCCTCGCGCAGGGAATCCTCTTGTTCTCTCAACGACTTCTGTTGCGATTCGCTTTGAGCGATCTCCTCGAGAATCCGCTGGACATCTTTGCCAACGCTTTGCTCGAGCGTTTCAAATGCCTCGCGTGCCGCGGCGGCTTCGGCTTGATGCGTTTCGAGACGTGAATTGCTGACCCTGAGCGCGGGATTTCGCTCGCTCGGCAGTGTCTTTGGATTGCCGAACCGTTTCGGCCTGCCGGTGAACCACTTCGATTTGTTGTCCCAGCGAACGCAGGTCCGAACGCGTATCGGCCAAGGTTCGATTCAGCTCTTCCAATCGATCGCTCCAACTCCGCAAGCCAAGGTCGTCGGCCATCGACGTGAATTGGTCAGACGCGGCGGCCAGGAGATCCTTTGCTCTTCCGACGACGGCGGTTTGTTCTTTTAACAAGTCATCCGAGGCGTTTTGTTGTTCGACAGCGACGTGATGTTTTTGGATGGCTTGCACAAACGGCTGCATCGCTCGGGATGCGCACGAAGACAGGCGGCGAATCTGATTCAACGTTGCGGCAACATCGGCCTCCTGTTTGTTCAATTCGGCAAGTTCAATCTCTGCGCTCCGCAATCTCGCCACGTAATCGCGCAATCGCTGCTATTCGTCTTCGCTCGCGAGCAGTGATCCCGATGTGACCGGCGGATTCTTTTCTCGCCAGACGCCTCGGCGAGCACCGATTTGCCAGCTTCCGTCGCGGTCGAACCACGTTTCGGATTGATCTCGCCCGCAACCGATCGCTTGCAATAGCTTGTGAACCTGATCGGACGCGACCCCGTCTGGCAATTGGTCGGCCACAACCAGAACCTGTGCCATGTTCGAAGGTGGCTGCGCCGCTGTGTTCATCGCGAACGCATCCCCGAGCGCATCGTCGGCAAACAACGGCGACCAGCTATCGGCGGAGTCATTTTGGTGCTGTGGAAGAACCCATGCGTCCAGCAAGCCCGATGCCTCCAGCGCGGCCTCCCACGCGGCATGTTCATCCGCGGGAACCGAGGCGGCGAAGTCGATCGAGTTCGTAGAACAGTGCGCCCGGGCGATCCACGCGTGCATCTGTCGCGACGAGTCGGCAGTGGATCGGGCGGAAGATGTGTGCCTGACTTCAGTTCGGCGAGTCGAATCTTTGTTTCGTCAAGATTTGCGTTGCACTTGGAAATCTCTACGATCAATGTTGCTCGGGCTTGTTGGGCCAAAGTACTGGCCGTATCCAGCGCGGACTGAACCGTGTCGCGAATCTCGACCGAAGGATTCACAAACAGACCATCCTCCTGGTCTGCATCGATCGCCGCGTCCGAACTCGGCGCCACCAATCCGGTGCGTTCCTGGAAAACCTCCCGCGCCGGTAACGAAGGCAAGCACGCAGCGGCATCGTCGTGCCACGCCAGCCATGCCTGACACAGTTGATCACGATGTCGCCGCAACTGTTCGACTGCTTGAGCGACTCGCGAGCGAGCGTTATCGGCCTGCCGTTCGCAATGTCCGCGACGATCGACGGCTCGCTGTAGCTCACGCTCTGCCGCATCGACCCGCTGTTGCTGGTTACGAAGTTGTTCGGCTCCCGCACTGGTTTGGTCGATCGCTTTTCCGATCCGGTCCAGTTGCTTTGTGCCGGCGAGCTCATCATCGTCGCCGCCGCGACAATCCTCGATGGATTGAGCAATCGCTTTCGGCGTTTCGCGAGCCACCATCTCGGCGATCGTTGCCACGGCTTTTCGCCGATCATATCTCAACTGTTCGGATGTTTGGCGAAAGGATTCCCTTGCCTGTTTCAGCGAATGTTCGTCTTCCCGCAACCGGACGGCAGACGCTTCGGATTGCTCGCTCGTCTGGTCGCGCCGCTTGCGATAATCGTCTAACCGCCGGGCATCTTTCATTTCGGGGCTTTGTCGGAGTACGCTTAGCCGGGCCTCGATCGCCGCTGCATCGGTTCTATTCTTGGTAATTGCCACGTCGGCGTTTTCGTAACGAGTTTTTGCATCTTCCAGCAAACGCAAATCTTCGTTGATCTTCCGCTGGGTGCGGTCGTACTTGTTGTGCTCGATAAAGAAATCACTGACGCGTCGTTTCAATACGATTCGCAGATATCCGGCGTAGTGACTTTCAAAACGCTCGACCGCCGCGGCGCTGCGACGCATTTCCTCTAGCCGTGCGCGTTGTTCATCCAGGTCACGCATCGCACCGGCGACTTGATCCAGAACCTCGGGTGCGAGCGGCGGCAAGGCATCGGACAATTGCGTGCTGATTCGTTTCTCGTCAAAGTCACGTGAAAGTTGAGGCACGCGTAGTTGAATCAGCAGATCAACCAATGCCCGGTATCGGTCTCGCAACCGAAACAACTGATCGTCCACCGCCCGACAGTATTCACTGCGGGTCTTGTAGATCACGCCATCCGTTCCGAGGACTTCCGCCAACCGGGACCTATTGTGGGGCACGCGGTCGCGAGCTAATTCAAAGTGTTCGTCGATTCGCTGGTCCGTGGTGAAGAACCAGGCATCGGTGCGCCGCGATCCTTGACCGCGTGCAAGCCGCAGCCGAGCGTGAAAAAATGCTCGTTACCTTCGTCATCGACGCGGCCCAATTCCAACCAGGTGTATCCGACACGGTCGCGATGCTTTCCGCCCAGCAACAGATTCCATTCCGGACGCTTGCTGGGGCTGCGATCGGGTTCCATCCGTGTCGGATTGAGTTCGGCGTCGAGTAGAAACGGTAACTGCAACGCGAGCACGCGCGACTTGCCGGTGCCGTTGTTGCCGCGCAGCAGCAAGCGACCGTCTTCATACCAGAATTGTTCGTCGGCGTAGTGAAACAGGTTCACCAAGCCGCTGCGCAGCAATTGCCAACGCGATTGTTTGGGATGCGGCAATGATGAGGTCGGGTTTTCACTCATTGGCCCGCCTCCGATGACGCGAGTACTGGTTCGTCAGCGACGAAGCGATGGATGGCCGGCCTGGCGATGATACTGCCATCGCGGGTACGGCGAACCATTCGCAACATTTCTAACCGTGTCAAGCACTCCTCCAGCAAACTTCGCAGTTGGGCCAGTTCGGTAACACCTTTCCGCCAAAGCGTTTGGTGCCGCGTCGCCAAATCGGAAAGGTGCGTCAACAGTGTCTCCATGGACACAGAAGCGGAAGTCCGGGTCGAGTCCGCGAGTCCCTCCGCGTCGGACTCGTCGCCTCGTTCGCCTCGTTCGCCTCGTTCGCCTCGTTCGCCTCGAAGCCCACCTAAATATTCCGCGATCAACAACGTCGCGTGACCAACCGTTCCCGAGTCAGGCATCTTCACGTCTGTTAAATCTCCGATCGGGTCGAGCATCGCGACGCCTTCGCGGCGCAACTCCGGCACCAAACCGGTCGCCGTTTCAATCACGTCGAACAATCGCGAGCGTTGCGATTGAAAGTACTGAAACTCGGCTTCGGTCAGATCTTCGAAATACATCACCGGGTCGTCGATCATTCGCCGAATCAAACGCTGTCCCAATTGACGTGGTCGAATTTCGTCGTCAATCGGATCGAGCAAGTCATCAAAACTGTCGTCTTCTTTAAACGCATCACTGTCCACATCACCATTCGGGGGCGGCAACATCAACAAGTCCGTCAGCAATGCAGGATTGATGTTGTACAAGCAATCGACGCTGTCATTTTGAGCAAACCGTTCTTCGTCGCCGCCGACGCGCCGGAGCACACCGTATCGAATCGCCAATCGGATTACGCATACCATGCCGCGCCGGGTTGCGACCGACTTCAAATCAAACTCACAACCGCGGTCGCGAATCTCCGGCATTGTCAACGCCAATCGTACGGTCTTCTCGGCGATCTGCTGCAACGTCGTTTGACGCCCCTCTTCGTGCAACACTGTCAGTAACAGACACCATAATACGTAGCGTGATCGTGACAGCGGCGCGGAAGACGATCCGGGATCCATCGCCATTCGCGACGAGTCAGTCGATTCCACTGGCCGTTTGACTAACCGGGCCGAATCGCTGCGAACGATCAATGTCCAACCGGTATGCCGCGCCAGCCAATCACCCAGATACCCCGCATGCCGGCGGACCAGCACAAAGGCATCCTCGACAAACACGGCGTCGCGCGACCGGCGACGATCATCACCCGTGCCGGCATCGTCCAGTAAAACCGGACGTAGTAACAATGCCCGCATCGCCCGACGCCGTTCTTCGTGACGGGTCGATTCCAGAATCTCGCTGAGCGGATCGTAGGTCCTATTCATCGTGAATGCTGACCCAAAAATCAGGCCCCGAGAACGTGCCGTAGGTTGTCTTGATCTGGCAATCGTGCCACGGCGATTCGGTGGGTTGCATTTCAATTCGCAAAGATCCGTCGGAACTAACCGCTTGGACGGGCTGGTCCGGCTGGCCACGCCGCGAAAGTGCTTCGCCGATCAAGTCCAACAGCAACGGAAACGCGGACTCACTGATCGGAGCGAGTTCGCTTAGACGAATCCGATCGGTCATCAGTTCATTTCGGGCGGCCGTCAGTTCGGCGGCTTCGCGCCGGGTCGCTTCGGCAAGCTCCGCTAATTGCTGACGGTTGTCGAACAACTGTGCGAGTTGCCCCGGCCTTGGCCACCCGACCGGATCGCCGCAGAGTCGGTGCGATCCGCAACGGCGGCGAATCGGTCCAGGAAGTCGATGCTTCCACCGGATGCTGGTCCCATTGGGTCAGTGTTTCGTCGCTGACCGTCAAGTGCCGAGCTGGTGACAGGCAAAACGCTAATCGCCACAACCGGTGGGCAGCCGCGTCGTCGCGGCAGCCGGCAAAGCGAATCGCCAGCTGTTGGTAGTCAGCCGACCGATCCATCAGCCCGCCACTGGCCCGCTGAATTCGACTGGCAGCCGCCGCGACTTCTCGAATACCGCCACGGGCAAGCCCCCGCAGCTCGTCGGCTTGCGAACTGCCTTCCACACCGGCAACGAACCAGCCCGCCACGCCCCGCCAGCGCATACAACAATTGTTCGCGCATCTGAAGGACGCGATCTTCGCTAACGTCGAACTCGTCGGCCGTGCGGTGCCGCGCGACCGAATCCATCATGGCGTCAACCAGCATCGCATCGACCGACTGTAGCATTTCCTCGGCCTGACCACTGACAGCGATCACCTGATTCAAAAATCGCTCGACATAGTGAACTAGGCGTTCCTTGAAATTCATGAAAGCACCAACCGTGATCTCACGCAATTCGACGGTGGCCTGCAGGTTGCGGAAAAACTCCTGAGCCTGCGCGGTCAGATTTTCCAATTCGCTAAACAGTCCGTCCAGCAGTGCGCTCGCCTTGGCGGCGTCGAAAGTTTCAGCTTGGTCGGTTTCCTGAGCCTTGGCCAACGAAATCAGCTCGGCCAGCCGATCACGAACGGCAGAGAGCGCCGTCGCTTGCAACGACGCCGGCGTTTCGATCAACTCATGAAATAGATCGATCGCCCGCATGGCAGCGACACCTTCGCCGGACATCTGAAAGTAGAGGTGCCGCTTATAGAATTCCTCGAGCGTTGCCGCCTGTGACTGGTCGCTGAACGAATCCAGATTACCCCAGGTGCAAAGTTGTTGCAGTGCGGCATTGATTTCTGGTTCGTTTGCCCGCCCCTCAATCGCTTCGGCAATTTCCGACGACCGCAAGTTCAAACGAAAGTCACGGCGGGCCGCCGCAAAGACGCCAAGGATTTCCGAGTAAAGATCGGCGTTGGGAGCGACCAAATAGGCAAAGCAATCGAGCGAACGTGATGCGAGACCCTTGTGCATGCGCGGCTTTCACCCATTGAGTGTTTGGACGTCGCCATGATAATTCACTTCACAGACCGAATCGACCAGACAACGACCTGCACGCCCGGCGGAGATGGGAAAACACCTCCGCCCCGACAAAACCTTGATGTTTCGTTGTACCATTGGCGTGCGGTGAGTCGTGGCGATAAGATTTCTTTTTTTATTGGCGATTTCGATAGTCGTTGAGAGTAGTGGAGCGAGGGCATGGCGACCCAGCGAAGGCGACGCGGGCGCAGCACGAGGACATAATTGTTGGTGTTTTCGATCGATCCTGCCCAACGAGCGGTTTAGCGGCAAGGGTCACCGCGATCATCTGTGTATGGAATGCCAACGGCTCCCGGCAAAGGAAAGAGAGCTTCGCGGCGCGGAGAATAACCTGGAAAGTTGCATGACGTGGGACGGGATCATCCCCAAGAAGCGCCGCCGTCAGTTCGCGCAATTCTTAAGCCATCCCGACAAGCGAATCCGTGAGATGGGCGAGAAGATGCAGCGTGAAGATGCAACGACACGTCGCCACCTGCGCGGCGAGTACGAACCGTGGGAGACGGGCGAACCGACGGGCGATGTCAACCTCGACTTTGACATCGCCGCAGCCTACCCGGATCACAATGACACCGAATACGACTGGAGCCCGAACAATGACGGCGCATCCATTGAACAAGCGATCGCTGATCGCGCGAGAGGACTGGTGGAAGCGGACCTGAGCGTCTCCATTGCCTCCGCCGGCGTCCGCCAGGCACCAGCGGAGCTGCGGACGGCACTCAACCAGATCGTTATCGCTCTGGAGCGGCGCGAGTATACCTAAGCGTCACCGCTGGGCGACCGCAAGGTTGCCTCTGGGTTTTTGCTGCAACGAGTCTTGGGTAGGCTCCAACACGATCCGCCGTTTGTACTCGGCAGTAAACCGCCGAAGCTCCGCTTTCTGGACCACTTCAGGCTTTTTTGAAATTGTTTGTCGGTGCTTTCGGTCATGAAAACTCTCCGAGCTACGACCAGCGCGACGGAATCTACCCAACCTTCGGAAACGCTCTATCCAATGTCGGTTTCCACCTCGCCCCCTTCGAGGTCGGCGACAATGTCGGGGATCAGGCCGGTCTGGCTAGACAGAAACCAGTCGGTATCCCCCTCGCCGAACAGCGTGTCAACATCGGTATCATCCAGCACCGTGCTGCCCGGTTGCAGGACCACTGGATCGTTCGCCCCGTCTGGTGTGGCGCTGATGTTGGCGATCCGTATCGGCGACGTCACCACTGTAGGCGATCCCCCGGCGAGCCGCTTTCCACGCATCGGCGTCTTGGCGATAAAACGCGACGTAGAAATCGATTAGCGCATCGCGACGTACCCATCGGTCGTCGGGTTGGGCAAGCGACGATAGCCGCTGAGCATCGGCTCAGGCAAGCCCCTCGCGTTGGCTTGGCGAGCAAGCTTGTGGTAGTGAGCATCGCCGTGCTGAAACGCAAGCGATTGCAGCAGTCTCTTGCTGATCTTGTCCAACCGATCGTATTCGTGTTGCACTTCACTCATGGCAGCATTTTGACCACGAAGGGACCATTTGAAAATCACAGTGACGTATGGACTCGGCGGATTTACGGGTATCCTGTGCAAGTGCGCGGGACTACAGAACGCTTCGAAACCACAAGGATGAATCCTCGATGGCAACCAAACGCAAAAACAGCAAAGCCAAGCCCAAAGGCCGTAAAAGAGTCGGTGCCGCTGTCCACCAAATCAACACACGCCGAACCTGCCAGCGTGCCTACGATGCGTTTTACGAGGACGACGATCCAGACCAGGCCCTCACGCTGCTTCAACAAATCGACGCTCAGGGGCACATGTCAATCGAGGCGATGAGTTTGTATCTGGATGTCCTGCATCAGCTTCGGGATTTCGATCACTATGTCCGCATCGCAACGGTGATGGCCGAACGACTTCCGCAGGATCCGCAATGCGAGCATGGTGGCCGCATCCGGTGCCTACGCAACCATGCAGCCCGTTTCCGCCATTCTATTTTTCGAGCGATTCTTGAAACTCGCCCCCGAGCATCCTGGGGCGCCCCTAGCAGAGAAGGAATTGGCGAAGCTACGAAGTCACTTGCCGGAGATTCTTGACGCTTTCGTTGACGAGTTGCCAAAAGACCTGCCCCGAATCGCCTCGGTGGAGAAGATCTTGCATGTCTTCAAACTTGGACGTTTCGATGACGTGATCAAACGCGCCGAAAAGCACCTGCAGGAGTACCCGACGGATCTACGAATCCGCAATAATCTCGCCGAAGCTCTGGCCCTGAAAGGTGACCCCAAGCTGGCGCTGAAAATCATCGACGAAACGCTTGGCTTGGCACCGGACAATTTTTTCGCGCGCGCAGTGCGATGCCGCTTGATGTACTTCCAAGGCCACGCCGAGGAAAGCAGAGCGGATGCCGAAAAGCTGATGAATCTCAAGCCCCGGCAAATCAGTGACTTGACCAAAGCGGCCCAGTCGTTTGCCTTACATCGGCGATCAAGACAAAATTCGTTGGGCGTTCGAGGAAGCTGAGCGGCAAGGTTGGCTGGAGGATTCCCCGACCGATGTCGCTCTGTTGACGAACTATTTTGCGACCAGTTTGGCGCATGCCGGCGATACCAAACCTGCCCGGCGACTTTGGATGCGGGCGGTGAAGTTGGCGGGCGAGGCGACAACGGCTCAGGAAAATCTGGATGACTTGCGCCAGCCGCCAGGTGAGCATTGGGGAGCCGCGTACCTCGGTCTTCGTGACTGGTTATCGCCACCGCAGCATGACGACTTGCAATCGATCGGTGACTGTGCCAATCGGTACGATGAAAACGGCGAAGAATCAAATCAAGCAGGCGATGCGATCGTTTGGGCAACACGCAGGTTTCTTCAAAAATATCCCGACGTCGAACGTTCAATTCCGGGCATGCTGGATCGTGGCGACGCGGCAAGCCAGCAACTTGCATTATTGATCGCTCGAGGCAGCCAGCATCGAGCGGTTACTGAGGCGTTACTCTGGAATATGTCCGCGGGCCACGCGGTACCGACGAAATACGTCGTCAACTACTGATGACATTCAAAGAACAGGAGCATCCTTTCGAGTCGCCGATTTCGCTGTACATCCAGGGAGAAGTGCATCAGATTGAAATGCTCACTTTCAAAATCACCGACGAGCCGTCTGTGCCTGAGGGCCGTACCGATGACACCTGTAGGTTGATCGAAGATGCCAACATCGCATTGCACGAAGGTGATGGAGCCGAGGCGGAGAGACTGCTGCGGCAGGTTCAACAAATCGAACCCGAACAACCTGATGTACTGAACAATCTCGCGGCGGCTTTGCAAATGCAGAATCGGATAGACGAGGCAGACCGGCTAGTCGATGAAGTAATCAGCAAACATCCTGACTACTTTTTTGGGAAAATTGCCGCCGCGAATCGAAAGCTCAAGCAACGACAATACGACGACGCCCACGAAATCTTGGTTGACCTGCAACGTCGCGAACGCCTTCACTTTACCGAATTCATTGCTTTGGCCAAATCAATGGTCTACACGTATGTCGGGCAACGCCAGTACGCCAGCGCCCAGCAGTGGATCGACATGCTTGCAGACTACGAACCGGAGCACCCCGAGATCGCAACGCTGGAACACCACATCGAAAGCCATCAAAACCCTGGCAAGTTCTTGAAGCAAAGTTTTTCACGCTCGTGAAGCAACGTTCCTGTTGCGCAAACGAGTGTCGAGGATCACACGTGGACGTCGTTTGAAAGCGACGTGGTCGCTGAAGAGGCATGAAGTACACCCGGCAGGTATCGAACAACGCCAGCGAAACTCAGCAAACAGAACACTTGCCCGATTCGGCGGTGACACCTTCGCTGACCAGTACGGATGCGGCGGTGTTGGCTGAATTGGTGCGGAATTGGCCGATGCTTGATGGGGCCACGAAACAGGCGATTCTTGCGATCGTTCGGGCGTCGGAAATCTGACGGTGCGAATCACCGATCGCATGGTACAGTCGGGTTTTGAACGCTGTGCAACTTCTTGACCGTATTCTTGATCCTGTCACTGCCGCCTTCGCGCCAGAAGTCGCCCGTTGGACCGTCGCATGGAAAGCCTCCGGAGCTTCAAGGTCGGATCGACGAGCTTGCGACCAAAGCGAATAACGGCAGTCGCACGACGAGCGAGGCGAGTCCAAGCACTTGGATGGCCTATATCTAGATTTGTAATGATCTAGAGGACATACCAGGGGACGACGGTCTTATGGGAGTGCGCAGAATGAACCTCCGTCCCGAAAGGTAAAAACTCCGGTGCACTGATTGAGCCGTCGGCTCATCAATCCAGTGCCATTCGCCCGCGTTCCCATTTCTGCTCCGTGTATATTGTCTGGTGCCGGATGTCTATCGCGGCCAATACCCGCTAACCTGGAAACCGGCATTTCATATGAAGCGGACGTCAAACTCGAGAGCACTCAAAGGGAACGAATCGATATGCGTAAGGACCTGTTTGGCTTGACGGTGGGATGCGCGCTGGTGGCTTGTGTGATGGCAGGCGCCAGGTCGGTTGAAGCCGATGACAAGAATTGGCCGCGGTTTCGCGGACCGGGTGTGATGGGTCAGTCCGACGGGACGAACTTGCCCGAGGTTTGGGGTCCGAACGAGAACATCGCATGGAAGGTCAACGTGCCGGGGTCGGGCTGGTCTTCACCGGTCGTATGGGAAGGCAAGGTATACGTTACGACGGTGGTCAGCGAAGGCAACGAAGAGGCACACAAAAAGGGGCTCTACTTGGACGGCGATCGGCTCGAGCCAAGCTCGGATGTCCATCATTGGCAGGTCCATGCATACGACCTGAAAGACGGCAAGGAACTGTGGAAGCACGAAGTGCACGCTGGTGTACCCACAAACGGACGACATCTGAAGAACACCTATGCCTCCGAAACCCCGGTAGCCGACCAACACGGCGTCTATACTTACTTCGGCAACTTGGGCATCTTCGGATTCAGTCATGACGGCGAGCGTTTATGGGAATGCAAGCTGCCGGCTTTCGACACGACCCATGCCTGGGGCACGGGCAGCTCGCCTGCGTTGCACAAGGGCCGCATCTATATCGTCCACGATAACGACCAAGAGCAAAGCTACATGGTCTCGATCGACGCCAAGACGGGCGAGATCATCTGGAAGATCGATCGCGATTCGTTTTCGACATTCGCGACCCCCTTCGTTTGGGAAAACGATTTGCGAACTGAGATTGTGACCAATGGCGGGGATTCCCCCGAGATGGTTCGCAACATTGGGTTCGAGCCGAACAAGGGAAAGATTCGCAGCTATGACCTGGAGGGAAACCAATTGTGGGAGCTGAGCGGCGGAACCCAGCCCGTCGTTGCTTCGCCCTACTCTTGGGAGGGCAACCTTTACATCACCAACGGCTGGGTGGCGTATCCCTATCGACCGCTATTTGTGCTGCGGCCGGGCATGAGCGGCCAGTACACCTTCCAAGCCGGTGAAACGAAAGACGATCACTTGGTCTGGAGCAGCGACGAGTTGGGACCGTATCACCCGACGCCGATCATTGTGGGCGGACGTTACTACACACTATTCGACCAGGGTATCCTCCGCTGTAACGACGCGCACACCGGAGAGGTGATCTACGGCAAGCAACGCATCCGCGGCGGGCGGGCAGGCTTCACGAGCTCGCCGTGGTCGTATCAGGGCAAGATCTTCTGCTTGAACGAAGATGGGGAGACGTATGTGATCGAGGCAGGCACCGAGTTCAAGGTGCTCGGCGTAAACGAGCTTGACGAGATGTGCATGGCGACACCGGCGATCTCGGGCGATAGCCTGCTGATCCGCGGGCGTGACCACTTGTTCTGTATCCGCAATCAATAGCCGGGCGACCGATAGGTGATACGTCGGCCGAACGTGTATCGGCAGAAAACCCGCAGGCTACGCCGGCAGGCTTCTTTGTTCGCGATGTGCCGGGGATAGATGGAACTTCAATTGTGCATGTTCTAAGCTGTTGGTTCCGTTCACGATTCGACAGATGATGGCAGAGGAGATTGGTGATGAGGCGAAGGTTAGTATTTCCGTGCATCTTGTTCTTGGCCTTGCCATGCGCATTGGGCCGCCCCGTTTCCGCCGAACCGTTACCTGTGACGACGGTCGAATTTGATGCCCCCGCGGTCAACCGCGTGATGAAATACAACATCATCGTTCCAGAGGGATACGACGAGTCTGACCAGCGGTATCCGGTCCTCTACCTGTTGCATGGCTTCACCAGCAACTACACCCTCTGGGCCCGCATGCGGGTTCCGGAATATGCCGCGCGTCACAGCATGATCGTGGTGATGCCCGATGCGGGCAATTCGTGGTACGTGAACTGGGCTCAGAGCGATGACGGCCAAAAGAACGCGTGGGAAGACTACATGATCCATGACGTCATCGGTCATGTCGATGCAAATTACCGCACGATTGCGAAACGGGAAGGCCGTGCCATTAACGGTCTGTCGATGGGTGGCTATGGCGCTCTAATGCTAGGTTTGCGGCATCCGGAAATATTCTGTTCGATTGGAAGCCACAGCGGCGCGATTGCTTACGCCGCCGGTGCTCGAAAACGCATCGAAAATCCGGAAGAAACTCCGAAGGTTCGAAGACGCCGTCCACCCTCTAAAAAGGATGACAAGAACATCGGTATCAAAGGCTTTAGCAGCCAAGCCGATCGGTATCCGGCGGGTAAGGCGTTCGTAACGGTCGAAGATTGCGACAGGTACGATCCCTTCAAGCTGGTATTGCAAGTTCCTAAAGATGAACTTCCGCACATTCATGTTGACTGCGGAACGGAAGATCGTCTGATTCGAAACCGCCCGCCAGTTCGCTCAACTGCTCCAGGACCATATGATTCCCTACTCGTATGCCGAATCCGCCGGTCGCCACTGGCCCACGTATTGGGCACGCGAGGTCGCTCATTCGATGGCGGTTCAACACAACGTCATTCAGCGCAAATTGGCCGACCTGGAAGAAAATCAGTAACTGGCGGCGAGAGAATCCTTTCGAAGCCCCCTCCCGACGTCTCGAACTACACGCGGCGGATTAGTTGGTTTGGGCTACCCTTATGCTCTGGCTCCCGTCTCCGCCAAACTTGTTTGGGGAGCGAGGGGAGCCAGTGTGGTATGGTTACAGACCGTAGTGGTACGCGTTATTCGAAGAAATCAACGAGTGGGACGGTGAGAGATGTTGGGTAAAACGAAGTTGCTTGATCGGCGGCAGTGGTGCGCGGCGGGTTTGGGCGTGGCGGCGATGGGCGCTTCGGTGGTGAGTGCAAGTGCGGCAGAGGGAGAGGAGCCGACGCTGAAATCGCAATTCCTGTTTGAGATGGAAGCGGAACTGGAGCCGCCCGAAGATATTGGCGACCGCCAGATCTACATTGCCAAGAGCGGCGTGATACGCGGACCTCGCATCAACGCGACGTTGTTGCCTGGTGGCGGCGACTGGGCCAAGCGGCGATCGGACGGATCAACGATGTTGGACGTACGGGGCACCATGAAAACCGACGACGGCGCTGATCTACACGACATACCGTGGCATCATTGCGCCGAAAGAGGGCGGGATGTATTTTCGGACAACGCCCTACTTTGAGACGAATTCAGAGAAGTACGCCTGGCTAAATCACGTTGTCGCCGTCGGCGTCTTTAAGCCCGTGCCCGGCAAAGTGGCTTACAACGTGTTCGAAATTTTGTAGTGGGCTAATTGCGGGAGGGATATGGATATGTTCGCATGTTTCTTGCAATAGCTGTTCACGTGAAAGAACCGTTTCTCCCTTCGTCGCCAAACACAAATTCGTTCAATCCGCTCTGCGGCCATTGCCCGGCACCTCCTATGGATAGCATCCGCGACCTAGTCGATCGGCTTCGTACGAGGAAACACCCGACTGCTGTCGAGAAGTTACTGTCGTAGGCTCGCCATCGCCGCCAGCAGATCAACCTCAGGAATCTGTAAACCAACCTTGCCATTTTTAAAACCTGAATCTGTCCCTGACAACTGACTCCGACAGTCTTACTTCGGACGGACACAAACCAATTGCCTGACAAGATCTTCTCGCCAGTCGAGCTAAGAAACGAATGACGCATTACGAACACACTGTTTTGACTTCTCTTTTTTGGGTGGCTGGAGTCAGAATGCACGCTCAACAAGTGTTCCGACCCGAGGTCTGTCGCGGAGAAACTGGGGGCTCGCTGATGCTCGCCCGCCAGCCACCCAGCACCAAGCCAAGAGTTGGCTGTTGCTCTAGCGCCCTCACATAAGTGAGTGCCGCGGGCCGTCAGGCAACGGGCATTGCGCGAAGCCTGGCCGCTTACGTGTCGCGGCTCAAAAGTTCAAGGTTTGCTTCGCGACTCTGTTGCTTGTCGCGTTGGTTTCGCATTCACTGCTCGGGGCCGAGCGTCCGAATATCCTGTTGATCTCGATCGACGATCTGAACGATTGGACCGGCGGTCTGGGCGGGCATCCTCAGGCCAGAACACCAAACATTGACCGACTGGCTGACCAGGGAACCCTATTCGCCAATGCGCATTGTCAGTCTCCTGTTTGCAACCCTTCGCGTGCCAGCCTGCTTACCGGACGCTATCCACACTCTTCCGGCGTCTACTTTCTGGCGCCTGACCTCAAGCAAGCTCCCAGGCTTCAGAATCTCGATACGCTTCCCCAGCGTTTTGCCAAACATGGTTACCGCACCTTGGCCGCCGGCAAAATTTTCCATACCGGTGACCAGCGTTTCTTTCAGGAATACGGAGGAAGCATGGGTGGAGTGGGGCCGCGGCCCAATCAGAAAATTTCACAGCCACACGGGCATCCCCTTTGGGATTGGGGCGCCTACCCAGAACGTGACGAGGATATGCCGGACTACAAAATCGCACAGTGGGCCGTCGAGAAACTGGGTGCTGAACCAGAGGATCAAACTAACCCATTCTTCCTTGCTGTCGGTTTCTTTCGACCTCACGTGCCCATGTATGCACCACAGAAATGGTTTGACCTCTTTCCACGCGAGCAAGTTCAACTTCCACTGGTCAAAGACGACGATCGCGACGACCTCAGCCCCTACGCCATCGCGTTGACTAACGAGAAGCACGTCTCGCCAGAACATGAATGGGTCGAGTCTGCCGGCCAATGGGAGCATGCGGTGCAAGCCTATCTTGCTTCTTCCGCTTTTGCCGATCATTGTCTCGGTCTTGTCTTAGACGCGCTGGCTGCTTCACCCCACAAAGACAACACCATCGTGGTCCTTTTCTCCGACCACGGTTTCCACCTCGGCGAGAAACAGCGTTGGGCCAAGCGGTCGCTCTGGGAAGACGGCACTCACGTGCCCTTAATCGTCGCCGCTCCCGGGTACCAGAAGGGACAGCGAACAAGCAAACCGGTTCAGCTGCTCGACATATATCCGACGCTGCTCGAACTTGCCGGCCTCCCTGTAGACGAGGCGCAGGAAGGTCACTCTCTTGTGCCGCTGCTTGAATCACCGCAGCAAGACTGGCCGCACGTCGCGCTGACCTCCTTCGGCAGGGGCAACTACTCGGTGCGGTCGGAACACTTTCGATATGTTCGTTATCTGGATGGTTCGGAGGAACTCTATGATCTCCGCAAGGATCCCCATGAGTGGAACAACGTGGAATCAACAAAGGACATGTCCGAGGTGATCAGCACGCATCGTCAGCACATTCCTGCTAAAGAAGTCGAGGTTCTGCCCGGCAACTCGACCGGACACCAGGCCTACGAAGCTGCCAACAAATTGATGGATCGAAATCGCAATGGAGACCAACAGTAGCGGGCTGTCTTCCAAACTGGAGAACAGCCATTTTTGGCTAACATCCCGCTGGGTAAACAATGGAACTCCGCTCTCGCCTATTTCGTGGTCAATAGAACAGTGGAGAGCCGATTCGATGATTGATGTTTCCATATTCTTGCGATTCTGCCATGCTTTGCCCCGTTAAACTTTCAGGTTCGTCCGAGGTACCGGTATGCGCGTTTTCTTTTCCGTAGGCGAACCAAGCGGCGATCTACATGGCGCGAATCTGATTCGCGCCCTCAAAGATCGCCATGCCGATTGGGAGTTTGTCGGCTACGGCGGTCCCAAAATGGCGGCGGCCGGATGTCAACTGCACTCCGACCTGACTCAATTGGCCGTCATGTGGGTGGCGCAGGCGTTGGTGCACCTACGGACGTTTCTGGGGTTGCTCTCGGAAGCCGACCAATACTTTCGTGATGTGCGACCCGACATGGTCGTGTTGATTGACTTTCCCGGTTTCAATTGGTGGATCGCCCGCAAGGCGAAGGCCCAGGGTATCCCGGTTGTCTACTACGGTACGCCCCAACTGTGGGCCTGGGCGGGTTGGCGAGTGAAGAAGATGCGGCGACTGGTCGACCATGTGCTTTGCAAGTTGCCGTTCGAAGAAGACTGGTTCCGCCAGCGCGGTTGCCACGCGACCTTCGTCGGTCATCCCTATTTCGACGAACTGCGGGCTCGAGTGTTGGACGCTGAATTTCTCGCCGAACAGGATGACCCGGACCGACCTTTGGTGACCATCTTGCCCGGCTCGCGCAACCAAGAAGTTCGACTCAACTTGCCATCACTTCTAAAAGCTTCGCTGCTCGTCCGCGAACGGGTTCCGAGCGTTCGGTTTGCTGTGGCGGTCTACAAGAAATCTCAGCTGGAGAGTGTGCGCCGCACGGTTTCCGAAAGTGGCCTGGAGGTCGACGTACAACTTGGGCGTACTGCCGAGTTGATTCATGCTTCGCGCTGTTGCATGGCTTGTTCCGGCTCGGTGTCACTGGAACTTTTGTACCACACCCGTCCATCGGTGATTCTGTACCAAATCTCGCGTTTTGGTTATTTCGTGCAGAGCCAATTCCGCAAGGTGCGATACATCACGCTAGTGAACCTGCTAACGGCGGAAGATCCATTTGCTGACCAGGCGGCGGGGATCTACGATCCCAAGGATCCCCGTGACGCTCATGTCTTGATGCCGGAGTATCTGACCTATCAAGATCGTTCCGTTGAACTGGCGGAGCATGTGGTCACATGGCTGACTGATGAAACCAAGCATGCGGCGGTTGAGAGTAGCCTTGCCAAGCTGAAACAGCGCGTGGGCCAGGGCGGAGCCTCTCAGCGTGCGGCGGAGTACATAACGGGGCTCGTCGAACAGTCGCCTGAAGAGCGATTGACGGGCCAGCAGCCTCGACGCCGGTCGGCCTAATCTTTGACCAATGCAGTTCCGATCACTGAGCATGCCCCGCTTGGTTGATCACTGAGCAGGGCCCGCCTGGTTGATCACCCGGCACTCGTTTCTGGCAACAAAGTTTGTATTCGGGCCCAAGATTCACGCCCTGCGGCGAATCGCAATGTTCCACTGAAGGTTCGGTGCAATCAGGGATCGGTTTTCGGCAGGCGGCAGGTCTGCGAATCCCCGTATTGGTCGAACGCAAGAAGATGGAATTGGAGAACTATGCAAGGCCATTTTCAACGGCTAGCTGTTGGCGCGGCGATCTTAGGGGCAGGGCTCGGGTCCTTTCTCTGGCTGATTTCGATGAAGGCGGCACCTGCAAGAGAGGAAGTCCGCGAAACACGGCCGCTGGTCGTGACCCGGCCGCTCGAGTCGATGCGGTCCGAGTTTGACATCCGCTTGGATGGCACGGTTGTGCCCCAGCGCGAAATCGTTATCGCTGCCGAGATCGCTGGCGAAATCGTCAACAAGTCTCCACTCTGCCGAGCCGGCAACTACGTAACTGCGGGAACCCCGCTGCTTGATATCGATCCGCGAAAATACGAACTGCAAGTTCAAAGGTTGCAAAGCCTCGTGCGACAAGCCGAAGTCGATCTGCAACGAATTGATGTTGAGCGAAAAAGTGTCGATGCGTTGATCGACATCGCTCAACGGGATCTTGATTTGAAACGCCGCGAGTTTCAGCGTGTGGGTGGATTGGTCAAACGAAATGCCGCCGCCGTAGGAGAACGAGACACCGTCGAGGCGACAATCCTAGTCGCCCAAACCACACTGCAACAATTGCGAAACCAAAGAAATTTGTTCCCTTCGCGACAAGCCCGGGCGGAAGCAGAAGTGCGACTAAAGCGTGCCGAGTTGCAAGCTGCTGAAATCGACTTAGGAAAAACAAAGATTGCGGCACCGATCAGTGGAATGATCGTTAGTGCGCCTGTAGAGAGCCGTCAATTCGTCAATCCGGCAACGTCATTGGTGCAGATCGAAGACACGTCCGTCGCGGAAGTCAGCTGCAGCCTGCGCGGCGATGATCTGTATTGGCTGTGGGACTGTGCGGATGAAGCGGCGGCTTGCCAGCAGAATCTTGACAAGATCGATCGCAGTCAGCCGTGCTACGAAATTCCGACCGCCACTGCCACGGTGACGTTTCGTTTGGGCGACCGACAGTTTCAGTGGGTTGGCCGATTGGATCGGTACGAAGGAACCGGTATTGACGCCAAGACTCGCACCGTCCCTTGCCGAGTGGTGGTCGAAGATCCGCGTCGTGCCGACCGGAAGAATGGACCACCGGCATTGGTCCGCGGCATGTTTGTCGAAGTGGCGCTGCATGTTGTTACGCATGAGCACCTGCTGCAGGTTCCACACGACGCTGTTCGCCCTAACGGAGAAGTCTTTGTTGTTCAGGATGGGCGACTTCACGTGCATCACGTCAAAGCGGCTCGTGTCTTGTCCGACGCATTGCTTGTTCGTGTCGGATCGTCGAGGCTGCGAATCGGTGACAGACTGATCGTGTCGCCGTTGGCCTCGGGCTTTGATGGGATGGAAGTGCGGGAGCAGAATGTTCCATGAGAGTGCTAGTGCAATGGGCGGTCCGCAACAGTCCATCAATGAACACGCTGGTTATCGCGATCCTGACCATCGGGATGGGATCGGCATTCATGTTGCGTCGCGAGGAGTTTCCTGAATTCAAGCTGGATATGGTGACCGTCAGCGTTCCCTATCCTGGTGCCAGCCCCGAAGAAGTGGAACAGGGTGTTTGCCAAAAGGTCGAAGAAGCGATCCGAACAGTTGACGGCATCCGCAAAGTATTGTCCGTTTCCCGCGAAGGGTTCGGAGTCGTTCAGGCCGAATTGGAAACCGGTGTCGATGACATTCAACAGGTCGTCAACGATGTCCGCTCGGCTGTCGATCGCATACCGTCACTGCCGGAGCTAGCGGAGAAGCCCGAAATCAGTACACCGACCACACGCGATCCAGTCCTGCAGTTGTCGGTCGTCGGACCCGTGGGAGAAGACCCCAATCAGAAATGGAAACTACGTGAGATTGCCGAACGAGCGTACAACGAACTGTTAGAACTTCCCGGGATCACACAGGTCACGATGGTGGGAGCCCCGGCCTATCAGATCGACGTTGAAATCTCCGAGGCGACGCTTCGCAAGCATGGATTGAAGCTGAAAGATGTGGCTGACGCCATTCGCCGCGAGAACGTCGAAATTCCAGCGGGCCGCCTGCGGACTGAATCATCGGAGGTCTTGTTGCGGGGGACGAACCGCAGGGTGCGAGCCGAGCAAATCTCGCGGTTCCCCGTGCTAACCGATAGCGATGGCTTGGTGTTGACGGTCGGAGATCTGGGTCGTGTCGTCGATGGGTTCGAAGAATCAGAAGTAGGTGGTTTCCTGGACGGTCGGACGGCCATTTCGCTGCGCGTTGACAAGACGAATAACGAAGACGTGATCCAGATTAGCGATACAGTCCAGCAATATATCGCGAGTCGGCCGTTGCCAGCGGGTTACGATTTGGTGATCTGGTACGACACCGCCAATGACGTGCGTGGGCGCTTGTCAACGGTCACGCGTGGCGGGGTCTTTGGATTGATCCTTGTGTTTGTGGCACTCAGCTTGTTTCTAAACATTCGACTGGCATTCTGGGTCGCGTTGGGGATTCCGGTTTCAGTGTTCGGTGCTTGTGCCGTGATGTTCTACAACGGGGAAACTCTGAATCAACTGAGCACGTTCGCATTCGTGATGGCCTTGGGAATTGTTGTGGACGATGCGATCGTGATCGGCGAGAACATCTACTCGCATCTCGAACGCGGCAAGTCACGGATTGCGGCAGCCATCGATGGCACGATCGAAGTCGCTCCGTCAGTGATCGCGTCTGTGTTGTCAACGATCATTGCATTCACGCCGATGTTCTTTGTCAGCGGTATCATGGGGAAATTCATTGCAATCATGCCACTGGCGATCATTTCCATGCTGCTGGTGTCGTTGTTTGAAAGCCTATTCATACTCCCGTGCCACCTGGCCCACACCAATCTCAGTAGCCAGCCAACTCTTTACACTCGCATGCGATCGGCAGTTGACAAAGCGATTGAATTCCTGGTCTATCGAATTTATCGCCCGTTACTAGGTTGGTTGTTGGCCAGGCCACATGTCTCATTCACTGTGTCAGCATCCGTGATTTTGATGACGTTTGGTCTGATCCAAGGCGGATTCACGCCGTTTGTGATGGCACCCGAATTTGATGGTGACATGGTAGTCAGCGAGGTAGGCTTTCCGACTGGAACTCCGGCATCCGTCACCCACGCGGCTACGCTTCGCATGGAACAGGCGATTCGCGATGTTGCTGCCGAGCATTCCGTAGATGGCCGACCTTTATTGCGACTCGTTCATCGCAACGTTGGCGCCCATGCCTTTAGCGACGATGTGGGGTCAAACAACAGTGCTCACTCTGGCATTGTTTACGCGGAATTCTTGTCCGTGGCCGAGGGTCGTGATATCACCAGCGAGCGATTGATCCAACTTTGGCGAGATCGAATCGACGAAATCGCCGGATCCAGGTATCTGTTGTTCGAGAGGGCTGGAGTGGGACTTGGCGGGCGGCCGATCGAATTTAAGTTACTGGGCAGCGATATTGCGCAGTTGGATGCCGCCGTCGCAAAGACCAAGGTGCGATTGGAATCGTACCCAGGTGTTAAGGATGTCCGAGACGGTGACTCTTCTGGAAAGTGGGAGGTGCAGCTGAAGATCAAGGACAGGGCCAAATCATTGGGGGTCACTCTAGAAGATCTGGCGTTGACCGTTCGGGGTGCCTACTACGGCGAAGAAGTCATGCGATTGCAGCGCGGCCGACATGAAGTCAAGTTGATGGTCCGCTATCCCGAAGCCGAACGACGCTCGCTGCAACAGTTCGAAAAAATCTGCGTTCGCACCCCGGCAGGCGACGAGGTCCCGCTACCGGAATTGGCTAGTCGCGAGGTCCACCGAACTCGCAGTAATATTCTGCGTTTGGATCAAAGCCTCGGAATCACTATCAGCGCCGGTATCGACGACCGCGTTGCCAACGCTCGGGATGTCGTAGGCGACTTATCATCCAACTTTTTTCCGGAATTGTTCGACCAGCATCCCGGCATCCGCGTCCGTTGGGAGGGAGACCAGGAAGAAACAATGGCGTCGCTGCGCAGCTTATTCATCGGATTTGCGATCGCGATGTTCGTTATTTTCCTGCTGCTCACCGTGCAGTTTCGTTCCTATCTACAACCGCTGTTGGTATTGGTTGTGATTCCGTTCGGGATGGTCGGTGCGGTCTGGGGGCACTTCGCGATGGGAATTCCGCTAACGATCTTTACAATGTTTGGTCTCGTGGCATTGTCGGGCGTGGTGGTCAACGATTCGATCGTACTGATCGACTTTATCAATCGACGACGCGCGGACGGGTGCGATTTGCATGACGCATTGCTGACGGCCGGTTGCCAACGGTTCCGTCCCGTGCTGTTAACTTCGGTGACGACCGTTGCCGGCCTGGTCCCCATCCTCGTGGAACGGTCGATCCAGGCCGAAATACTGATTCCTATGGCCGTCAGCATTGCTTTTGGGCTCTCACTTGCCACCGTCTGGGTGTTGTTGTTGATTCCATCGCTGTATCGCTTTTACGCATTGCACTTGGAAAGTCGCGAGCGCGGAGCAAGAACACGAGTTCGCTCCGCGTTCGCCTCAACTAATAGAAGTTTGACCCCTCGGTCGAACCGGCGCCGGAGACCAAGGTGGCTGGCAGCAGAGATCTTGGTCCCGTCCAGCAACGCTTGTCGGTTTGAGCATGTTTGGCGCGAACGCCTGTCACGCGACCGTGTCAGCCTGATAAGATTCAGTGACGAGGTCCAATCCATGGTGGCTGCAATGAATCGTGCCTGTAACTGGATGAATGAGAGTAACGAGATGCAAGATACGGTGAATTGATGTCCTGGGAAATGTCTGAGTTCGGTTGGCGATTGAGCAATCGTAAGGGCATTGGCGAGTTGATGGACGATCTCGGTCATGCGATTGCCGTTGGCGGCGACTCAATCCAAATGCTGGGTGGAGGACAACCGGCACATATCCCCGAGATGGACGAGCTTTGGCGAAGGCGAATCCATGAGATTTCCGAGAGTGGCGGGGATCTAGAGCATATGCTGGGCAACTACGAACCGCCCGCCGGAAACCAAGACTTCCGAAAAGCCCTAGCGGGCTTGTTCGAGCAAGAATTCAATTGGGACATTGGGCCCGAAAACATTTGCATCACAGCCGGCGGCCAAACTGCCTTCTTTTTGCTCTTCAATGCGTTGGCAGGTAAATTTTCCGATGGGCGATACAAGCGAATCTTGTTTCCACTGGTGCCAGAATACATCGGCTACGCCAATCAAGCTGTCAGCGGCGAATTGTTTCGCGCCGTCAAGCCAAGCATCGAGTCAGATGAAGAACACCGATTCAAGTACCACGTTGACTTCGACGCCCTGCATGTCGCCGACGATGTTGCCGCGATTTGCGTTTCTCGCCCAACCAACCCCAGCGGAAACGTGTTGGGCGATGCGGAAATCAAGCGATTGTCTGACCTGGCCGCAGCGAACCAGATCCCGCTGATCATTGACAGCGCCTATGGAGCCCCGTTCCCAAATGCGATCTATACCGATGCGAATCCGATCTGGAATGAAAACATCATCCTGACACTCAGCTTGTCAAAGTTGGGCTTGCCCGGAACGCGAACCGGAATCGTCGTCGGTCGCGAAGAACTGATCCGCCAAGTCGCGTCGATGACGTCAATCGTGGGGCTTGCAAATACGAACCTCGGTCAGGCATTGGTAGCGCCGCTCGTCGAAAGCGGCGAGATCTTGCGACTTAGCAATGAAGTCGTCCAGCCGTACTATCGGTCCAAATCGCGGCAAGCGATCAAGTGGGTTGGCGAGATCTTTGACGATTCGATTCCTTATCGCATCCATCGCAGCGAAGGGGCATTCTTTCTGTGGATGTGGTTCGAAGGTTTGCCGATCACATCTCGCGAGCTGTACGAACGGCTCAAGCATCGAGGCGTACTGGTCGTCCCAGGTAGCGAATGCTTTTTCGGAATCGACGACGATCAGTGGCGCCATCGCGACGAGTGTCTGCGGGTGACCTTTACGATGCCTGAGCAGGCTGTCCGCCAGGGACTCGTTGTCATCGCCGATGAAGTCGCCAAAGCCTATAAGCTTGGGGTCTAGCAGCGTTTCCCAAATGGGAGGGGAGGCTCAGACAGAAAAGTAGGTGGATAAACGCTGCCTGGCCGAATGCCGCTAACAAAGGAAGCAACATCGCGAAATCAAGGACGTGTAGTATCACACGCGGTCAGTCAAATCTCTGCTTCCGAATCACGTTGTCGAGATCGATAGCGGGAGGGGAAAGCGCAGCGTATCGGCGCGAATTCTTCGGTGGCAGCGGAATCAACACGGACGTGCTTTTTGTGTAGTCCTGGAATTCCTGTTCATCGCCCCAGCGTTCCCCGGCTCGCTGTTCTAGCATCGGTATGCCGCTGACCTTCGTCAGCAGAAGCGTGACAAATACCGGGGAAATCAGAGTCACGTACTGCCAGCCACGAAGTGCCGGCAAAGCGATGATGGCGACACCGATCCAAAGAACAATTTCTCCAAAGTAGTTCGGATGCCTTGACCATGACCACAACCCCGTCGTGATGAACCGGCCCGAGTTTGCCGGGTCCGCCTTGAATGCCGACTTTTGTCGATCGGCAATCACCTCGATCGAAAATCCGATTATCCAAATGATCAACCCTACGACGGCGATCACACCTATCGGCTGGCGGTCAGCGCCGGTAATGGCAGCGAGCGCAGTAGCGGCCGTCAACAACACCCACAAACCCTGCAGTGTCCAAGTCAGAAAAAATCGCAGCGGCTGTGTCTTGATCTCATCGAAACGGCCGTCCTTGCCCTCGCGACTGACACGCAGGAACAGAAAAGTCGCCAGACGGACGGCCCAGACCAAGACGAGCGTCGCAACGATGTAAGAGCGCGCATCTGGTGCTGTAGTCAGCGTCAATGCTGTCAACATCACCAAAATGTAGGTGATGCCACCGGTAAGATCGAAAAATTTTTCGGTCTGCGCGAGATTTGACGGCACATAAATTAGCCAGTTGATGATAAAGGCGAGCGCGGCACACAAGGCAAACAGCGGAATACCAGCGACAGCCGTACCACCATCGCTGCCGGCCATGGCAACTGCGGCGCCGATAGCAACGACGACTGCCGTGATCAGCAGTAGTTTCGAATGACTCGGCGTAGCCAATGTGTGAACTCCTGTTGAATCGATAGTGGCAGCACATCATACCCGCTATCGCGTTGGAGCCGATAGCGAGGCCGTGCACAGCATGCAGTCTTCAGCTTCTTTGTCTTCGCCTGCTTGCGCTCACGTTTCTGTACACAAATTCGTTTTGCGGGATCAGGCACGACAATGGGAGATGAAGGGATCAAATGCAAGAGCACGAGCACGACAAACCTTCACTTGTCGGCTAGTCGCGTGTCATCTTTAGTGCGTTCTATATCGCCATCAAGTTTTGACGAATATGCAAGGAAGTCGTACTTGCTGAGTTTCGGGTGTTTGAGCTGTTGATGTTGTCCGCCTGAAGGGCCTCCACAGATCTGCTCTCTCTTCCCAAGGAATTTTGGCCATTGGCCCAGGAACGCGAATCGCACCCGCGACAATGAAGTGCTGGAAAGTTCCTCGAAAACGACAATGGATCAGCGTCTGCGACGGACTTGGATTCCAAGCAAACTTGGTTTTGTGCAGAAAACGGCTCTCTCACACCTAAATTTGAGGCGAGATTGCGAAATTCTCAATCGATGAAGCCACGCGAGGTGTAAACGGTGCAACTCCACCGATCTTGTACTTCAAAGCGTGTTTTTTGGAATATGGGAATGGCCAAAACCGGATGATTCGATATAGACCATTGGGTCTAAATAGGAGTTGATCGCGGGGAAAAGCGATGAAATTTGGAAGGTGGTCTGGGTTTGGTTTGGCTTTGTCAGTTTTGGCCGTTGAACATCCATGGCATTGGCCGAGAATCGGACCCGGTTTCGCGGGAGCAACGTGGATGCGATCGCAGCGTTGGCGGGACCTTTCCGCTGGCAAGTCGATGCCGGTAATTTGAAAATGTCGCCTGGAAGGTTCCTCTTCAATTCGCAGAATAGTCTTCACCCGATTCTCTTCACTGCAACAAATTTCCAAACCTTAGTTAATAGAAATGAAAACCTTTGTTGGCGACGTATGTTCTCAAACGAAAGATCTGATCAATATGATCGATGCGACGATGGTCGAGGCCATACTCTACGCTCGTGGCGAGACCTTGATGTATTCAGACAACGTCGAGTTCCAGAAACAAATGATCGTCCAAGCGAACGCGCTCCGCGAGTCGATCGACCAGTTGGACGCGGTCATCCAACAGAACCGCAAGTTCTTTGAGTCGGCGAACCCTCCCGAAAACGTACCGGGTCAGGTGCTGGCGATTGCCGAAGTGATCGTTGACAAGGTGGACCAGTTCAACCCAGTAAATGACGACCAAGTTGAAAAGTTTTTTCGCACGCTGCCTGAGGCGTCGCGTCACGAATTGATGGCTCGACTTCGAGCCTATCGCGACTACTTGCTGCGGGTGGCCGGGATGGAGCGAGCTGATCCGGAAGACTCGAACTATTCGACTGATCCATTGACCCCGTATTGGTGGTAAGAAAAACAAGAATCGCAATTCGCGATCGGTATTTGCTCGGCAATCGCCTGGCAACTTGCTTCGAATGAGCCGTTGACGAGCATGGACGATCTTGTTCGGCAATGCGTTACTGATGGACCTTCATGAACAAGGTATCGTCGTATCGTAGAGGCTGCATGCTTGGATCTAGTACACTCGCTACCGGTGGATTCTTGCGAGCCATTGATTGTTCTTTGGCCAGCAGCGTGCGAGCGGTACTGGTGTCGGCACGCGCCTTGTCCGCGGTATGTTTCTGTCTACAAATGCGTAGCGGCGATCGTCACTCGCGCCGTTCACCTCGTGTCGAACGGGTTGCCAAGGACGCATGTTTACCAAGTGAATTATGATGCCTAAAATGGGTTCGACATCGACACATACAAAGGGGACCGGATCATGGCCAAAAAGATCGACTGGAGCTACCACCGGCGGGGATGAACGTCGTGCAACCGTGCGCAAGAGTTTCTTGCCACCCACGACATCAAGACCGCCCAAGAAGTTGACGCAAAGAAAGAGCGTTATGGAGCCGACGAAGCGCTCGGCCTGCTAAAAGGAATGACCAAGTTACTCGTCGCCAAGGGCAAGAAGGTGACCGAGGTCGATCTGAAAAAGAACCGTCCCGACGATGAAACCTTAGCCAAGCTGATGTTGGGGCCGACAGGAAATCTGCGTGCCCCGACAATGAAAGTCGGTAAAACAGTGTTGATTGGATTTAATCCAGAGAGCTATGCCGACACGCTGACTTAGAAAGCCGCATAGGTTCGTTTCCAACCGGTCTGTAATCACCATGGCGCTGATTCGTTTGGGATTGCCCTCAAAATTGCCGCGATTCAAGATCGCAAGGAAATCGAAGGCGAAGGATCGTTGATATTGAGCGGACTTTGTCTGGTCCTGATCGGCGTTGCATTGATGATTACACCGTTGGCCTTCGGATTGACCACGGTTCGGATCCTTAAGGCACTCCCAACTGTAGCCAGCGTTGCGATGATCATCTTTGTATTTCGTTGGAAAGGATTGAGATCGCAGTTGGTGCCCCGGGTTTGATGATTTGCCAGAATACGATTTAGGATTCGGGATTGGCAAACGCGAATTTGGCTTCCGCACTCAAGCCAACGCGAAGGGCCAAGTGACGACCTTGAGAACGCAATACGGAAATTTCTTGCCGGCGCAATGAGAATCGATCTTCGGATCTACTTGCTGGCCAGATAGTCGGATTCAAAACGGAACTGACGTTGAAACTCTGGTGCGGAACTGAATTAGCCGAGCATGGTTGGGCTCGGTGTTAAAGGTGGCTTGTCGTCGTCTCATAGCGGCCTGCCTGCAACCTTAATCACTGGAATTCGTAAACTTTTTGAATTCGACTTGGCGTTTGGCGTGCGACTAAAAAATCCGATTTGGTGCCTTTTTTTGAAGATTTTGCGTGCTGGTGGAAGCCAGTAAGTGCACTGGATTCGGGCTTAAAAGCTGACCCTGTATGCGGCTGCTCCCAGCTTCTCGAGCTTCAAGAATCTCGTAACTCCGCAGATTGATCGATGTGTCACAGAATCTGATCCAGTATCTTTTCATGGGTTGCGTGAGTCTTTAGTATCATGAGCAAGAATTTCGCGGCGATGAGGGCACGTAGTACAGTCACCTCGGCCGTCGCGCAATGCTTCGCAACACGATAAGGCACTCAAGTAGGTTTGGAGTTCAGACATTCCGTGGAAGAGCAAGACAATCGCGATGACCGATCGCCCACTAGCCAGACCACGACGACCGTTCGACGATTGCGAGGCGTCTCATGAGGAGCCACCCCAAGAGCTGAAGCGTCGAGGTGATGTCGAGAAATGTCCCGTGTGCGGGTCGCATGTTGACGCCGAGGCCTATCACTGCCCCTCTTGTCGAAACTACTTCTGTTTTCACTGTCGTGCTCGATTGGTCTCCCCCGATACGCAGTTGCAGTGTGTGAATCAGCATTGCGATTACTATGGCAAGCTGGTTTGCGACGTGTGTGACAGCGCCCATGAGCGGGACGAAGCGCCTGCCGTCTATGCGGAACCGGAGGACGGTTATTGGCCTGGTTGGCTGGTCTTGGCACTCATTGCATTTGCGTGTTTTTGGTATTTCAGCTCGTTGCTGGTTGCCGCATTTTCAGCAGTCGGCATTTTTCTGTTGGGTGGATTGCTGCTTCACAAGTCCGGAGTCAATATCTTCGGTACGAATCGGATCGTGGAGCATCAGCGAAAGAGCGTTCACCATACCTGCATCAGCTGCCACGAAGTTGTAAAGAATATCCAGAGGACGAATTAGCGTGATCCCGTGACTGGCAGCTCTCGCTGCGGGAAGGCTGCAAGAATGGGACGTTCCCGATTGAGTTGAGTTGACCGCCAAGGTGTTGGAAGATGATGAGATCTTTTTTGTATTCAAATCGTTGCGCAAACCGATTGTACGAGAGTCAGGCAGGAAGAGATTAGATGGCCGAATTCCAAGTGCACGAGCTGGAAGGGACGAGGTTCGTCGAGATTCACTTGAATCAAGAGATGGTGCGAGTGGAGGCTGGCGCGTGAGCTATCTGAAGGGAGACATCAGCATCCATTCCCCGCTGGTGCCATCGATTGGAGGAGTGTTCAAGTCGATGTTAGCCAGTCAGTCGATTTATCGACCGGTCTACACCGGCTCAGGTGTGGTAACGCTTGAGTCCTCGTTGGGTGGTTTTCACGTTCTAGATCTCAATGGCGAGTCCTGGATTTTGGAGCGAGGTACTTACTGGGCTTCGGAGGGAAGTATCGACGTGAAGTATCACCGGGAGAAACTTTCGACGGCGATTTGGGCGGGCGAGGGGCCGCTCTACCTACAAACACGCGTGACGGGCTATGGAAAAATTGCACTCGCTACCCGCGGACCGGTGGAAGATCACCGGTTGGAAGAAGGTCAAAGGATTGTCGCCGAGGGGAAGTATGTCATCTGCCGAAGCGCAGAAGTGAAGTTCAAGGTGCGCCGACCTACGAAGAACTTTTTCGGACGCTTCACTTCGGGCGAGGGTATGGCGCGAGTGTACGAAGGCCCGGGACGAATCCTTTTGAATCCTACACCTTATTGGCGATATCGAATCTTTACTGAACGAGGACGGAGCCCCGACGAACCGTCTCATTCGACGTGTTAGGCAGTCCTCACCGGTTTCCCCGTTCGTGATGCAGCGATCGTCGGGAGGCTGGGTGAGCTAAATCGAGGCTTTTCTGTTGGCAAGCAATCGGCAACTGGCGAAGCATAAGACCATGGATTCAAAATATTGTGACGACAAAACCTAGCGACAAAGAACAGATCGAAATGAAATCCAAGTTGCATCGTACTGCCAACGAAGCGAAATCAGGAATGAAACCTCGGGCGAGATCTGTTGTTGGGATTGGAGTTCTCTGCTGCATTGGCACCTTGCTTGGCGGTTGTGAAAGAGAATCGATCTCACCAGCGGTTGTCGAGATCCATGGTGCAGGGTCAACGTTTCCGATGCCACTCTTTAATCGTTGGTTCAGCTATATGATGGAATTGCATCCCGACTTGGAGATCAATTACGAGAAGATCGGTAGCGGGGCGGGGGTTCGGCAATTCGTCGAAGAGTTGGTTGATTTTGCGGCGAGTGATTATCCGCTGAGTGACCAAGAGATCGCGCAGGTTGATCGTGGCGTCCGCCAGATGCCGATGACCTCCGGCGCGATTGCGCTCGCCTACAATCTTTGCGATGAAGAAGGAAATCCGGTCACTAACTTGAGGCTGTCGCGAGAGGCGTACATCGGGATATTTTTGGGCAAGATCCAGTCATGGAGTGATGAGGAGATTGCCAGGCACAATCCGGATGTGGCGTTTCCCGAATTGCCGATCCAGGTCGAGTATCGCCTGGATGCGAGCGGCACGACCACCGCGCTCACACGGCATCTCTCCAAAATCAGTGAAGAATGGAAAAACGGGCCGGGAGTTGGAATGACTGTTGACTGGCCGGTTGGATCCGGAATGCTAAGAAACAAAGGCGTTGCCCGCGGCTTGAAGCAAGTGCCCGGCTCCATTGGCTACGTGAGCTATGCATTCGCCAAGCAAAATGATCTCCCGATGGCGATCTTGGAAAACAGGGCGGGATCGTTTGTCGCGCCAAGTTTGGATTCCATCAAGCTCGGCTTGAGCCGATCAAGAGGCAGTATGGACGACGCCAAAAATTTGGCCAGCGATCCCGATGGTGTCGGCGTTTATCCGATTGTCACGTACTCATGGATCCTCTGTTACCGCGTGTACCAGGATCCTCGAAAACTTGCCATGATCAAGGAACTGGTTTCCTATGGCCTTCAGGAGGGCCAGCAATACAGTCAACAGCTCGGTTTTGTCGCGTTGCTGGACGGAGTGTCGCAGGACGCGCTGGAGTCATTGGAATCGATCACGTTACCTCGGAGCGCCGACGCCGCCACGTCGATCCCGGTTGCCGATTCCGATTCACCGCTCGAGCCCGGCGCCGAGGTTGACAAAGAAGTCGTTCATGAAGATCAGGTAGTTGTGCCGACAATCCAGGGCGTTCCTCCTGAGAAAGCTGTAGATCTCCAGTCCGAACATGTGTCGGTCACCGAGGCCGCTGCGGATGACAAAGATTCGAACGCCGCTGGTCTGGAACCGCAGAAAACGGACGACGCCGCGGACAATGCGGATCAGACCCAGCGAGAATGAGCAACTCAGTCGTGTTTTGCAACCTGGATTGAATAAGAGTAGGCGCCCGAAGCGCGGAGAATCCTGACAATGTTTTATTGGATCTATGACATACCGACCGCTCAGCTGGCCATTGCGATGGCAGCGATATTTGTCGGATTTTCTTGGTTCGGACTTGTTTTGATCCGACCCATCATGCGACTATTTGTGTTGCGTCGGCGCGATGACGCCAATGATGTGGTCGGCTACATCATCTCATGCTTCTGCGTTTTTTACGGCCTGTTACTCGGTTTGATCGCAGTTGCTGCCTACCAAAATTACGCAGACGTCGAATCCAGTGTCTCAAACGAAGCGGCGGCGCTCTCAGCGCTGTACGAAGATGTTTCCGTTTACGAGGATCCTTACGGTCAGAATTTGCGTTGGCTGCTTCGTGACTTTTGCCGATTCACGATCCGCTATGGCTGGCCAGCGTATCAACAGGGGCGTATTCCGCCTGGCTCGGATATTCGTCTGAGGGCGTTCCATGAGCAGCTGCTCGCATTCGAGCCGCAATCATCTTCGCAAGAGATCGTCCATGCGGAATCTCTGCGCCAGTTCAATGTCTTCATGGAGAAGCACCGGGTTCGACAACACGCCGTTTCAACCGGGATTCCGCCGATCATGTGGTACGTCGTGATCACCGGTGCGATCCTGAACATCATGCTTGTTTGGCTTTTCGATATCGATTTTCTCAGCCATCTTGCACTGGGTGGAGTGCTGGCGTTCTTCCTAAGCACGGTCATTCTACTCATCGCGTCGATGGACAATCCTTTCCGTGGGGAGGTGAGTATCCAGCCCGAGGCATTCGAGACCTTGTATTGGGAGAGAATGCGAGACTAAATCATTGCAGAACAAGAGGAACGTCAGATGGGTCGCCCGCTCCGAGATTGACATCCAGGGCCCACTCGCCAACAAATTCTACTAACAGCCGTAACCAAACCGATGAAACCAACACAAAAGCTAACTCTGTCACCCTGCAGCCGCCGCGAGATGATTGGCCAAAGTACGGCTGGTCTGACACTTGCTGCTGCCGGGGCGGTGTCGCCCTTTCTGTTTGCCGGATGTAGCGAAGGTGTTGCCTTGCCGAAAACGCCCACGGTAAAGGTTGGAATTCTGCACTCCCAAACCGGAGTGATGAGCACGAACGAGTCTTTACTGCGTGACGCGGAAATGTTAGCCATTGAAGAGATCAATGCGACGGGCGGCGTCATGGGGCATCTGATTGATCCGGTTGTTAAGGACACCCGCTCAGGATTCACCGATATCTTTCCCAAAAAGGCCATCGAGTTGTTGTCGGAAGATCGAGTATCGACGGTCTTCGGCTGCTGGACATCACGAAGCCGAAAGGCTGTGTTACCCGTTTTCGAACGATTCAATGCTTTACTGTTCTATCCACTTCAGTACGAGGGCAACGAATCATCCTACAACGCGGTGTACTCCGGTTCCGTCCCCAACCAGCAGACCCTTCCCGCGCTGGATTGGCTGATCAGTGAACAGGGTGGCTCGAAAAAGCGATTCTATTTGGTCGGATCCGGTCGACTGTTTCCATGGACGACTCATTATATTGTCGAGAAGTACCTCGCGAGTCTCAATCGGCAAGATATCGAGATCGTGGGTTTCCAGTACTTCGATATTGGACCTCGCGATTTCAAAGAGACGGTGCGAAGCATCCAAGCAGCTGAGCCAGATGTGATTTTTAGTACGATCAACGGTATCAGCAATCAGTATTTCTTTCGTGAATTGGCTGCCCAAGGTCTTTCCGCTGATCGACTCCCAGTTCTCTCCACAAGTATGGGAGAAGATGAGTTACGTGGGATGGAGCCGAAGCAAGTCGAAGGCCAGCTTGCGACATACCACTATTTTCAGAGTATCGATACACCGAGGAACCGGCGCTTTGTTCGTCGTTTTCAGAATGAGCACGGCGAAGACCACGTGCTAAGCGACCCAATGGAAGCAGCTTATTCGCAAGTCTATTTGTGGAAGCTTGCAGTAGAGAAAGCAGGCAGCTTTGAGGTTGACGCGATTCGAGATGCTTTCGCTTCAAACATTGATTTTGATGCACCGGGTGGCAGGCTCGCGCTTGATCCCAAGACGCTGCATACTTACAAGAGCTGCCGGATCGGCCGTGTCCGCGATGACGGTCAGTTCGACATTGTCTACGAGTCGCCGAATCCAATTCCGCCCGATCCGTACCCGAACGTCGCGTTCCCCGGTTGGAACTGCAACTGGACTCGGGGCGGACTTACGCAGGGAGAACGAATTCATATCTCCCGACCGAAGAACGGTTCGGCGACCGCGTGAAGCGAGAGCCACGACGGACAACACTGCAATGCTGGATCCAAGAGCGTGTCTTCAGCGCCCGCCATCTGAGACCTAATGAAGTAAACTGCGGCAGCCACCAAGATGGGTGTTGTGGTCAATAGATCTGGAATGTTGTTTTGGCTTCTCAAGAGCAGCAGCGCACGGCCACTCACTCCAATAGACCAATCGATCGTCAGCGAACTCTCCGTTCCTTGTGGTTGTTCAGTAAGGAAGTGACCCCAGAATTGATTTAGCAAGGTCGGCTTTGACGATCCCTCGGAACGGCAAGCCTGATCGTCGGTACGATCCACTTTGAATAGAGCGAAAAGCCGATCTTCGGCAATGCCAGCGAGCCGTGACTCGCAACATCCGATCAATAGAGTCTGTAATCTCGATTCAGGCTATGGTCGGCAATCCCAGGTTCAACGCGTCTCAGAGATACGAGCGTTGCAGGCACACGGACGCCGCGATTCGGAAGAGCAGGCTTACAGCCGCGGCGCCATGCCCATGAACAACACCCAGACGCAAAAACACGATTTCTCACAGGTTGGCTCCGCTTTTCGTCTGTGATCACTTTGCAGACAGCGTAGATGGACGCCACCGGCTCAACTCAGTCGCTACAGCTTAACGCGACGCATGACAGCGTTTATCGATTTTTCGCTGGGCCGCTTGACGGCCTGTTCAGGAAGTCAGAACATGGTTGCACGTCAGGCATTGTTACTATCGCTCTTTATTTCTCTAGTGAAATTCGATTCCTGATCCTTGTCAATTCGCACCTTTGTTTTCGCTGTGGTCCGCAGGCCAGTAGCGATGCCGAAACGTTGCACAAATAGCGGGAGGCCACTATGGTGGTGCCTTTCTCTTCACAACACAACAATTATGTATCTCGCAGCGAACTGGTTTTGCAATCCAGCGAGTTGCTTTCTTGGTTCGTGTCAAAATCGTTCGTTTGGGAGTAAATCATGTCGGTTAATTTGTTGGACTTAGCAAAGACTGCGCTCGGTTCCGGAGCCCTTGGAAAGATTGCAGAGTCGCTGGGTGAAAGCGAAGAGAATACATCGTCGGCGATGGATATCGCCGGCTCAGCGATTCTTGGTAGTTTGATCAAAAAGGTTTCTTCTCCAGAGGGAGCGAAAGAAGTCTTTCAAGAGGCTGGAAATTTCGATACCGGTCTGCTCGATAGCGTCGGCTCTTTGCTGACCGGCGGCGACAAGCAACAGTCTTCTGCCTGGACTTCGATGGGATCAACGTTGATCTCGTCCTTGCTCGGTGGCAAACAGGATTCCGCCATCGGAATGATTTCCAAACTTACTGGAATCGGCCAAGGCTCCTCGAAGTCTTTGCTCAGCATGCTGGCACCACTTTTGTTTGGCATGATTGCGAAGCAAGTAAAATCCGGAAATCTTGATCTCAGCGGTTTGGTTGACCTGGTAATGGGGCAAAAATCCGTTGTGGCTGATAAGCTTCCCGCCGAGTTTGGCCAGCAGCTTGGAATCGCCAATTTGCTGGACCAGGGCGCTGATGTCGTTCATGATTCCAGCGATCGAGCGATACGGGGAACGCAAGAGACCGTCGGCGCCGGCTCGGGGCTTCTTAAGGCTTTGGTCCCGCTGGCGATTCTTGCCGCTGTCGGTTTTGGTGCCTGGAAATTGTTCGCCACAAAACCGGCTCAAGAGGTCGCACAGAATACTGCTGATGCGACGGTCGATGCCGCCACAGGTGCTGCGGACCGGATCACCCTTCAAAAGCCGGCAGTCCCTAGTTTCAATTTTGAAACGATCTCTGACGATCTTGGCAAGACCTTCGGGAGTTTAACGGATTCGATTTCTGGGATCAGCGATGAAGCATCTGCACGAGACGCTCTTCCTAAAATTGCCGAGCTACAGAAGCAATTCCAAGGTTACGGATTGGACAAGTTGCCTGAGGCGCAGGAATCGACAGTAGGTCAGATGCTGAGCCCGTTGGTGGAAAAGTTGCAAGCTGCCCTTGAGACTGCTTATCGCATCCCCGGCGTAAAGGCGATTCTTGAGCCGGCCGTCAGCGGGTTGATGGATTCGGTATCAGCATTCACGAAGGCCGCCTGATACTGATCCAAAAACCTAGCTTGGCTCTATGCCGACCTTCGCGATCATCAAGAGCCAGACTCTTGATGATCGTGAAGGCGGTTCGTTCAATAGTCGTCGTATCGACGCGTGGTCGATCATCGTAAGGACACGGGCGCACGGCCCACCAATCACGTTGTGATCGTGTGATCAGTGGCGAAAGGATTGACGGTGAGATATACCACTGTCTTGCCTATAGCTAGTGAATTCCTGCCGTCTTTTAACCTCGTGAGCCGAAAATGCTGCATTACATCACGACTGCGTTGGCCGTCATCGCGCTAATAATCATCGCCGTCTTTGCGATTCAGAACTTGGGGCCTGTTGAGGTCTCGTTTCTTGTTTGGTCCGCAAGTGTTTCGAAGATTGTTGTCATTCTTGGGACCTATGTTCTAGGCATGCTGACCGGGGGTGGCTTGATTCACTTGATCAAGGGTTACTTCAACGCGTCATGATCGGTCAGCACCTGTCCGCTGTGGCACGGGTGGGAAGCGGTTGCGATGACCGAGAAAGACCGAGAAATGATACCTGAAGTCGATCTGTGTGGCCGGATTTGGACGGCCATATTGCTACCTGAGCTTGAGAAAAACGGTGTGAAATTTCGTTGATAGGACGTTTGGCATTTGCGCTGCGGACGATATGGAATAGGCGTAGGGCGTGATGGACCGGGCGGTGGCCACCTCGCTAGACTAGATGCGGATAACACTTGGATTTTGCGGTGACCCACACGGCAGAATCGCGAGTCGTGGCGACAATCAATCTCTAGAATGTTCTGAAACTAGCGAGCGAGTAAATCTATGATTACAAATTTGAATGTGTCTCTTTCTTCGACCTTTGCGGGCGTACTGGCATTGTGCCTTCTAATCCTGTTTGCGGTTCCGAAAGCACATGGGCAACTAGCAGGCAGTCCGACAAAGCAGGCGACCGACTTGGTGGTTGATGGTCGCGTCGTCAACATTTTCCAAAGTGGCGACGAGTCCTTGGTTCAAATCCGGGTGCAGCGTTCCGAGGTTCCAGATTTGGTAATTGGCTCGGGGACCCGCTACCCAGCCCCCGGTGAATCGGTCTACGTGCACGTCAATCAAAGAGTGCTGCCACCGTCGCAGAGCCGAATTCGCGCCTATCTTACGATCGGCGAAGGGAATCAATGGGTCGGCGAAGGGCGAGGCTGGTACGAGGAGAGTTCCCGGGTTGCAAGCGGTGAGCCCGACGGCCGTCAACGTGGAAGGATGAGTGCGTCTCCTATTGGACTGAAAACCGAGCGAGCATTCGTCAGCGGCAAGAGTGCGTTAAAAGTAGTCGAGGTTGATCGGAATAGCCCGGCGGCGAAGGCTGGCATTGAAACAGGCGATATTCTTGTCGAGGCTGACGGAATCGCGCTCGAAAGTCAGGAGCAACTTTCCATCGCATTTCGCCGTAGTCGCGGTGCGCTTCCCGTGACGGTACGAGATGTCCGTTCTGGTCGGGAGGTGGTGGTCAACGTCGAAAACGTTGCTGCGGCCGGTTCGGAAAAGCCCCGGCAGGAACTAGGTGTTACGTCCGAACTCGCGTTCTACGGTGGGGAAGCCGCAGTCAAAGTTACGAAAGTTCAACCGAATAGCCCTGCTCAACGGGCAGGAATCGTGCCCGGACTGCTAATTTTGAAAGCGAACGGCAAGGCGGTTTCCAGCCCCGCTGAACTCCAAAATGCGGAAAAAGCATCACGTCGAAACCTGGAATTGCAAATTGTCGATCCCAAAGAAAAGCGTGAAAGGTTGGTCCAAATCACGCTTTGATCCTACGGATGAACGAGGTCGCTAAACGTTCGCCGGTGTTGTTCCTACGGGACCCTTGCGTCAGCGAATCCGATTGCGTCCTAGTAAACGCTTGGGGCGCCGAGTCGCTGGTGGATTTGCTCCCGTACATCGGGATCAAGACGGAGACCGTTGGCCAAGTCCATTAGATACTTGGCCTCTTGACCGGTATCAAGATCGATAGCAATTAGCGACATCGTATAAACCTGTTGTTCCATTCCGATCGGGATCGAAGCACAGAATTCGCGAACGTTTAGCGGTTTGGCGAATTCGGTCCGCAGGAATTCGATCGTGCTGGGGGATCGGTCTGATAGTCGCTTCAGAATCGTTTCCTGTTCTGCCGGATCGATTTTGCCATCGGACTTGGCGGCGTTGATCATGGCTTGCACAAGAATCAGTGCCCGTTCATTTTGGCCTGAATTGTCTTGGCGATCCTGTGACGTTGATCGACGTTGTGATTCAGCGTCCGAACGGGATGGAGCCGAGCGTTTCGTTTGACGCCCGTTGGCGACGTTCAGTAAGTCCTCCAACTCTTTTGATTGACGAGCGATATCGGCCGGTTTGGGCGGACCAGAGGACGATGGTCTGGACCGTGACCCACCCCCGAAAATGTCTTTCAGAACATCACTCCCTTTTCCCGGTTTACTCGATTTGTGTCCAAGTAGGCTTCCTAAAATGTCGATGGCGTCCATTGATGGTTCCCCCTAAGGCTAAGTAGAAAAGATGAATTGCAAAAATTGGGTTTAGAGCGATTCGTAATCCAAGTCGAAGAGTTGTTGACAGGCATTGAAATCACCGGACGCTAGCCCGGCCTTGAACCATCGAACGCGTTGAGCCGACGTGCCGTGTGTGAAACGTTCCGGAATCACAACTCCCTGTGACATTTTTTGTAAGGTGTCATCGCCGATCTGATTCGCTGCATTCATCGCCTCGCCGATATCACCCGGTTCCAGGATACCGTAGTTCCGTTGCGCGTGATGCGCCCAAACGCCAGCCAGGTAGTCGGCCTGGAGTTCCAATCGTACCGAGGCACGATTCGTCGCAAGCTGGTCGCCGCTGGCACGAATTCGATCCACGATATTCATGAAACCAACCAGCTTTTGCACGTGATGGGAAACCTCGTGCGCGATCACATAGGCCTGCGCAAAGTCGCCTGGCGAGTTATGCCTACGCTTCATCAAGTCAAAGAATGATGGATCGATGTAAACTTTCTGGTCAACAGGACAGTAAAAGGGACCCATTTGTGAATTGGCGATCCCGCAACCGGAGCGATCGGTGTCCGAGTAAATGATCAATTGAGGAGCGCGATACGCGCCGCCTTGAACCTGTTCAGCGAACAGCTTTGTCCAAACGTTCTCCGTGTCTTTCAGAACGACCTCGATGAATTCTCTGGCCTTGTCGTCGGGAGCCGGAGCAGCCTGCACACCTTGCCGCACTTGGCCCTGCTGTTTCTCAATCGCACCCAGGAATGGTCGTGGATCGGCACCCAGCAACATCGCACCAACGGCAAACACCACGAGTATCAACCCTCCACCACCGACCACCATCCCTGCCGGACCGATTCCCCTACGGTCCTCGACATTCTGGCTTCGCTCACGACCTTGCCAACGCATTATTCAGACTCCAAAGAAACACCTTGCCGCATCGCCAACCATTCAATTTGGATCAGCAAACAAGTGGTACTTGACTCTGTTTGCATCGCGCGAGAACCGGGCTCTCCGGACCAAGCGATTCGAGTGAATGTCAACGGAATGCATTACGCCACATCGGACTGTATTTTGTCACCAGCCGACTCGTTCGACAAGAGAGTGGAGCTACCAGATTGGTTGAGAGTTTGCGTCGGTTCCGTTGGCCCCAGGATCTTGTCTCCAGGATCTTACCCCCAGGATCTCGATCTGCATTCCAGAACACATCCGTACGATACTCGGTTCAACGGGACCTCAAGAATCAAAGGTGAAGATGCAAGGCGATCGCAAATTCACCAGACTAGCAAGTCAGCCGCTGGATCATGCAATGGAGTCGCCTTCGCTAGCGATATCGACGGATGCCACATCGCATGGATTTACTGGCGGGAACGCTTGCTGGTAATCGCCTACGGACGTACGCTCTTTTCTTGCGGCAATGCGATCGCAATCTTCGGCTCCGTTGTCACGTCTGGGGAGATCAAGATACACCGACCCAATTGAGTAATGCTGTCGATGCAAATCAACACACCAACGCGAGATTCATTTGACGTTCTGTTACGATGCACGTCCATGTCGTGATTGCAACTTTGTACAGGGTCCGGAAGGGATGGTATGTCGAAAGTCTTAGCAGGTGTCCGTGTGCTCGATTTCGGACGCTTCATCGCGGCACCGTACTGCGGAATGATTCTTGCCGACATGGGTGCCGAGGTGATCCGGATTGACCGCCCAGGCGGCGAGGAGGATCGCACGATTGGGCTGAAAGGTTCCAATGGCGAGAACATGAGTTATCCCAGTTATGCTCGGAACAAGAAGTGCATCTCGCTAAACGTTCTTTCTAAAGATGCACCGCGCGATGTGATCGAAGATTTGGTCCGCGCTAGCGATGTGTTTCTGCACAACTTCAGTCCCGGAGCGATCAAAGCCTTCGCGCTGACCTACGACGACATCAAGGCGATCAAACCCGAGATCATTTACACGGGCATCTCGTGTTATGGTGCCACAGGTCCTTATGCTGACCGAGTGGGCTTTGACCAAATCGCGCAGACATTCTCCGGCGCCGCCGCGCTGAACGGATACGAGGGTGATGCTCCGTTGCGCGCCGGTCTGCCTTGGGTTAACTACAGCACGGGGTTGTGCGCCACGATCGGAACGCTACTCGCTTTGCGCCACCGCGATGCCACGGGCAATGGTCAGATGGTTGATTGCGCGTTATTGCAGACCGCAATGAGTTTTATTGCTCCGATGGTTGCCGAAGCCGAAGTGCTAGGCAAGCAACGTCCGCGGCTTGGAAATCGGTCGGCCTACATCGGGCCCACGGACCTATACCGGTGCAGTGACGGTTATGTGTACGTGGCAACCGTAATGGAAGGCATGTGGCGGCGATTGATGAAGATCGTCGGCCACCCGGAACTGGCTGAACACAAGGATTTCGATACCGATCTGAAACGCTTTGACCGCCGCGCGGACGTCGATCCGTACGTGATCAAGTGGATGGCTAAGCATACGGTCGAGGAAGTCGTGGCGAAGATGGATGAAAACCGCATTCCATGCGGAGTCTATCACTCCACGGCCGAAGTTGCTTCTGACCCACATGTGCAGGCCCGGAAGATGCTCGAGTACATGAATCTGGGCACGTCAGGCCTGGAACACGTGCCGATATGCGGGATCCCAATCGGGCTCAGCGAGACGCCCGGCGAAGTCCGGGAGGCGGCACCCAGGGTCGGCCAGCACAACAACGATTACTATCGCGACCTGTTGGGCTATAGCGAAGAGAAGCTACGGTCGCTCGTCGATGCCGGTCACATCTAACGAAGCCAACCCAAAACATTTAGCGGTTCGCTACTTTGAAATAGGGTTTGTGGTCAACAGTTTCACGGAGCGAAACGCCGCCTCGCTAAACTTACCGCCTGAAAGCAAGACTCTACTAATCCCTAATCGTTAGCACGAACAGTTGTCGTGTTTTCGATTTCGGATCGTAAGCACCAAACAAGATTTGATCGCTGGTTCGATTCCAATCTGGCGCCGGATCGATTCGCAGTTCGCCAGAAGTAAATCTCCCAACCGGAAACGGCTCGGTACGAAAAACTCTCCCCGTCTCCTGATTCAAAAACGTAAACACAGTTTCTCCTCGGCGAGTCGTCTTATCGCGTCGCTTATCTCCGTTGGCAAACCACTTTCCGTCAGGCGAAAATGCCACATCGCCGCCAGGATCCGAGAAAGTGTCTGGCTTGCCTATCGTGCCGACGATTTCTTGCTTCGTCGTGTCATAACGCACTTGGCGACCGTCGGACGACAATGCCATCACGTTGCCGGCGTCCCACTCCGGGTGTCCACCCATGTATTTGTGCCGAGCCAAGCCTGTGCCATCCGCATTGGCGGTAAATGGAACGTCAACCTTTTGTAGGGGGCTACGGAAATTGGCTCGAACATAGAAATAGAAGCGATCGCTGGGTCGATTCCAAAGCGTGTGATTGACGAACAGATCGTAATCGTCCACTTCGTCGAACTGATCACGAATTGCTTCGCGCAGCTGCCGATACGACACGACCAACTCTCGCTGGCCCGTTTCTACATTGACCTTGAATACCCCATCATTGTCGGGTGCCTTTTCTGCTCGACTCCAATCGACGAGCCCCGCATAGCCCGTCACTAACCGCAATCGCGCAAGCCGCCCATAGTTGAGGGCCAAAAAATAGCCGCCTGCCGGTGCAACACCGGAGTTGGCTACAGGCGAATCGGGAAAGCGATATTCACGAAGTCGTTTGCCTGATGCGATGTCAAACAGGACCGTGAACAGCGTTCCATCGTTTCGGTCGCGGTCATTAAAAAAGAACTGAGATTCGGCAGCATCGGGATTCCAATAGAACATCGTCCCTTGCTGAAAGTTCCAACCGCGAGTCTCGGCAACTTTGCGAGCTTGGAAGTCGTTCTCGGTATCCAGGAGCAAGATATCGGCTGGATCGTCCAAAGTCGGCATCTGATCATCAAAGTCGCATCGCAGCGCCAAGATGTATCGTCCACTAGCGTTCCACGGAATCGTCTTTCCATGACCAATGTAGCCAAACAAATGATGCGCTGGGCCAAATGTGATCTGCCGCACAGAATAGTCGTCATCGGCGGCAGCGAGAAAGCTTGAGGCAAATAGCAACACCAGTACCGTACAAAATCTAAACATGTTGAATCCGATTCCCCTAAACGTTTTGGTCTGGCCGACCCTTGAACAAGGCGTTTTATGGTGACCATGTTGGCATCGACTCGCGTCTCTCACGAACTCTCTGTCTTGCCGCTGCAAGTTCGGCCGAAATTTTTGGATTTGCCAGAGTAGCTGTTCTTCATGGTCAACTTGAATATCAAAGAGGCGGCCATCCATGTAAAGCAAATAGCACCCGTCAAAGACAAGACGGTTGCGACGGGACTCGCACTTTCCGGAATCAGGATTCTTGCGCCGAGGTTAATAACTATCTCCCGCTGCCGCTCCCGGGGAAATACAAGAACAAACACCAGCCAAGAGCGAGATAAAAATTTCCAAATCGCGAAAACGATCCGAGCAATCCATCGGCCACTACGCCGGAATGATGACAGGGTCGCGAGGCTGACGTAATCGTGGGTGAGTCCGAACTCTTGCGAATCCGCTTATGCCAGATTTGCAGTTAGCCGGAGCACCACATGTGACAGTTCGGATCGAATCCGTTCGATTGCCAGAACCAATTGGCCGCCGTTAAAGACACTCCTTTTCGACGACAAAACGGCGAAAGCAAAGTTCGCGTAAGCGACCTGTGGACAACAGAAATCCGGCTGTCGTGCCATCGTCGTTTCGTTGTTTTACTTTCGTTTGTTTTTACGTTGTTTTAACTGAGTACTGCCAAAACATGCGCCTTCGATTTAGCAGCGTTCGGTTACCAACCGATTCCAATTGATACGCCACGTCGGTACGCCGGATAGCCGTAGTAACTGTTGTAACGGCCGACGTGAACGGAAACCGGCGGACGATAGTAAGCGGGAGCGCGATAGTAAGTTGCGACCGGAGCGACATACGCACGCTGGACAACAACCGGCGCCCGATGATGGTGATGATAGGCGTGGCGGGCGTGACGTCGAGCATAGCCGCGCCCACCGAAAGCTTCAGCGTCGTTTACGGCAAAGGTCAGTACAGTCGCGACAGCGACAGCGGCGATCAAAATCTTGGACATATTCGGTTCTCCAGCGTGGGGATTTTTATGCATTGTTGAGCCAGATGCCCCGGACGGCAACCGCCCCGAGAAACCAAACGCGCCACGATTTCCTGATGCATTTTTGTGTGCAATACCGCGTTTGTGGTTTGCTATACATTCATTCGCCGAGTGCTATCGAGAGTGTCCAGCTGACAGTTTCACTCGCCCCCAACCGGGAAATTCGGGGCGAAGAGGGCAATTCCGCCCGCGAAAGTCTGACGTCTGCCAATCGCAAGAATCAAGTTTCGTTGCACTCGGTATGTCACTCATTCGGATTTGAGTGGCATTGTGGAGGTCCGAATCACCGAGATCAGAAGTCCAGCTGAGCGCGGGCTGCGAAGATGTCGGCATCACTTTCGCCATTCACCGGGCTGTCAAGGAAAGCATGGATGTAGTTGAACTGAAACTTGGTGAATTTATTCAGATACCAATTCAAGCCGAATGTCAGATCGTTGAGTCTTCCGCCCCGAATATCGGCGTCATTCAAATCGAGGTAGGACCAGCGGCCCGCGACTTCCCAGGCTCCCATTCCCCGTTCGCCAAACGGATGCTTTGGAACCACACGGCCGAGTACGCCGTTGGTTCGATTGTAGGGACGATGTTCTCCCGTCAGGATGTAAGCCGCCTGCGCCGAGACGCCCGAAAACGAGACCGTTGAACCTCCTTGTCGATTTACAACCGCATACAAAAGCTCGGACTGTGCGTTGAAGGAACGAAACGTCATCGCTAATTCCCCAGAGAACAGGTTAGCCGTTTCAGTCGGGATCGGGCCGGTATCGACAAAGGGAGGAACGAAAGTCAGTACATTCGGCGGTACAAATGCGGCACCACCGGTCTCGGCGATGAAGAACTCCGGTGGGCTGAGATACCGCACCGCATTGTTGGCTGGATCGACCATGACATAGCCACCACCGAGATGGAGTACACCCTCCTTGCCGCCGAGCAATAACCCTGTCAATCGTGTTGCCACACCGTAGCCGCCGTTGTCGCCGATCTGGCCACCGTACAGATCTGTTGGGAAACGAAAGCCAGATATGCCCAAGTAAAATCCTCGTCCCGATTCGTACCGTGTGCCATGACGCCGATTTGACGAAACGGCAAAAATGCAAAGGGCAATGCCCGTTCGATGAACGTCAGCTCTTTGGCACTCGTCTGACCATCCAAGCCGAACGGTACGCGAAACAGGCCGACGCGAAATTTCTGCAGCAGCGAAAGATTCTGTATCTCCAGCCAGACGTCCATGAAAGTCGGTCGCCCGGGAAACGCAAAGTCAAATTCGATCATATAGGCGACGTTGTCGGCGACGTTCCCGGTGGCCGCCAACCTGGCACGGCGAAAGTCGGCCCCATCTTGGATGTCTCCCACCGCCGCGATGTTGGCCGCATCCTGAGCGAACCAACCGGCATCCGCTTGAAAGAATCCCGTCAAGCGAACCAACGGATACTCCGGTTTGGGATCCAACCCCGATGAAGACAGCATTTGCTGGCAACTTGCCGGCTGGACGCCCTCCTCTAACGCCAGCGATTGAAGCGTCCGGGAGAGATGCGAACCAATCGGTTCATGCTCTGGGAACAGCAACGTATCGTGCAACTCAGACTGTTCGTCAGAAGCCTGCGACGAATCGATGCTCTCTTGCCCAAGGCAGACCGGCGAGATCGTCAAAACGGCCAGCGGGCTACGCGCGGTTGCGAGGTGAGGCAAATACATAAGGCGAGCAAATCTTCACTAACGCGGACCAACTTCGACTTTCGGATCGAGATTCGTGCATGACACGTGTACCGAGATCGACGTCGTGCAGTCAAGCCGAACGGCGCCCATGGACGCAGACTGATGTGATTTGCAGAAGAAGTACAAGAATCTGCCGGTCAGACCCACTGGCGGAATCGGATACGGGCTACTCCGACGATGGTATATTCAGCAGTCGGCGTCATCGACCTGCGTGAAACTTCGCCGGAAGTGCTGCGCTCTGTCGATTGAACGACTGATTGCCGCCGTACCCAACGAATGGCCAATAGAAGAATGATTCGACGCATCGCCATTGTCGCGATTGTGATCATTGCAATGATCGGGTTGATCGCCTACAGCCAATTTCGGTTCGTGCCCGATCGTGTTTCGGGGTTCATCGAAGCCGACGAGATTCGCCTTGGCTCTCGCTTGGGTGGCCGTGTGCTAAAGGTCCATGTTGTCGAAGGGCAACGCGTCAAACAAGGGCAAGCTTTGGTCGAACTGGAGCCTTTCGATCTGTTGCAGCGCGAACAGGAAGCGGCAAAATCGCTGGCGGCACTGGAGGCAGACTACCAGCGGATCACAGCGGGCCTGCGCCGGAAGAGATCGCGCAAGTGAGATCGCGCTACGAGCAATTCAAAGCAAGGTACGACGCGCTTGTGGCAGGACCTCGTGAACAGGAGATCGACGCCGCAAAGGGCAGACTTCAGCTTGCTGAATCAGAACAAGTGCTTGCGCAGCAGACTTACGATCGCGGCAAACAATTGATCGACGTTAACGCGATCTCGCAAGCTGAGTTCGATGCGACGCTGGAAAAATTTGACGCTGCTGGAGCACTGCTGGTCGTTCGCCAAAAAGAGCTTGAACTATTGGTCGCGGGAACCCGTGAAGAGGAAATACGTGAAGCCGAGGCTCGTGTCGATGAAGCGCAGCAGGCCTGGGATCTGGCCAAGAATGGCTATCGCACTGAGGACATCCAGAAAGCGAAGGCTGCACGTGACGCCGCACAGGCCGCGCTGGACGTGATCGGCGAACAAAAGAGGGAGCTGATCGTCAGCTGTCCCATCGATGGTGTGATCGAAGCACTTGATCTGCAGAAAGGCGACCTGGTACCGGCCGGTGCCCCCGTACTTTCGGTAATGGACGATAGCCACCTGTGGGTGCGAGCCTACGTTCCGCAGAATCGAATCGGGCTGCAGGTCGGACAACGGTTGCCCGTTACCGTCGATAGTTTTCCTGGGCAAAAATTTGTTGGCGAGATCACGTTCATTGCGCGGCAGGCAGAGTTTACGCCCAGCAACGTGCAAACGCCGGAAGAACGTTCCAAGCAAGTCTTCCGCATTAAAGTCGACCTGCCGGACACGACGACGAATCTGCGCCCGGGTATGACCGCCGATGTCTGGATCGACGCGGCCAGCGAATCGCCATGAGCGACATGGTGATTGATGCCCGTAAACTGACGCGGCGATTTGGTGATCTGGTTGCAGTTCGACGGTGTCAGTTTTCAGGTCGGCCGCGGCGCCATCTTTGGACTGCTCGGTCCCAACGGCAGCGGAAAGTTGACGATCATTCGGATGCTGCTTGGCATCCTGCCACCCAGCGATGGCATGGCGTCAATGTTGGGTCACGATACCTATCTGGAATCCGAAACGATCAAACCTCGCGTCGGCTACATGTCGCAGCAGTTCAGTCTGTATGCGGATCTTTCGGTTCGCGAGAACCTTCAGTTCTACGGGCGGGTTTACGGACTGGACCCGCAGCGGCTCCGGGACCGAATCAATGCGGTGCTGGAGTTGACGTCCATGGAAAACTATGTTGACCAGCTGGCCGGCACATTGTCGGGTGGGTGGCAACGCCGGCTCGCGCTCGCCTGCGCGCTGGTGCACGAACCGGAGGTGCTGTTCCTGGATGAACCGACGGCAGGGATTGATCCCGTCGCACGGCGTCATCTGTGGGATTTGTTGTTCGACCTCTCCGGTCGCGGGGTCACACTGCTGGTGACCACTCACTACATGGATGAAGCGGAACGGTGCTCCGATGTCGGATACATATTCATGTCCAAATTATTGGTGCTGGGAAAACCCGATGAATTGAAGCAGCATCCCGACGTCACACCCGAGGGATCACGCCGATACGAACTTGGGATTCCAAACGCGACCGGGCATCTTGCGGAATTGCGAAGGCTGGACGGTGTGCGTGACGCAACCTTGTTTGGCGAAACAGTTCACGTGCTGGTCGATCAGCACCTGTCGCCGGATCGCATGCTCGAACAAATCGGCCTGGATGGTGTCGGAGTCGACTGCCGCGAAATAACGCCGTCACTGGAAGACGTTTTCGTGACCCTGACGTCCAGTGCAGAGGCGCGTGCGGCAAGTCAATTGCCGGATGAGCCGGTGAAGATCGCAAACGAGCGCGGGCAACCGATCCGCCGCCGCAGCGTCGGCCGCGCCAATCGGGCGGGCTGGCGATCGGCGGGCTGTGGGCCGTGCTGGTCAAAGAGTTCTATCATATCCGCCGCCAACCGATCACGCTGTTTTTCATGTTCTTGGTGCCGGTGATGCAGACGATCATTTTCGGCTACGCGATCGATACGCAGATCGAGAACATTCCGACTGTCGTTTTCGACTTGGACGGACGTCGATATGCACGCGAATTCGTTTCCGCGATGAAGAACACTCGGCGGTTTGTCGTCACGGAACGCGTTCACGACGAAGACTCGTTCCACCGTGCGCTCAGCTCGGGCCGTGCGAAGGTTGGCGTGAAGATTCCTCCTAACTACACCGATCGAATGATCCGCGGCGAGCAAGTTCAAGTCCAGTTGCTGATCGACGGCAGTGATTCCCAAGTAGCAACGACAGCCCAGAGCACGGCGCAGTTGCTAGGGTTAAACCTGTCGATTCAGTCGGCGCGGGCCGAAGGGCGAAGCGCTACAGATCGCTCCGGCACGCGATTCGTCGGGCCATGGCGTGCTACCGATCGAGACCCGAATTCGATTGCTTTACAACCCTGATTTAGAAAGCGCCCATTTCTTTGTCCCCGGACTGGTGGGGATCATCCTGCAACTGGTAACGCTATTCTTGACTTCCTTTGCTATCGTCCGCGAACGGGAAGCCGGCACGCTGGAGCAATTATTCGTGACGCCGGTGGGAAGGATGGGATTACTGCTGGGTAAACTGTTGCCCTATGCGATGCTGGGCTTCATTGAAATGCTGATGGTTTCGTTGGTGATGATTTACGTGTTTGGCGTGCCCATCAATGGGAGCATCACCTTGCTGTTAGCCTTATCGATGCTGTTCATGGTCTGTTCACTCGGCCTGGGGCTGTTTGTTTCGACAATCGCCCGTACACAGCTGGAGGCGATGCAGTTCGCCTTTGTGATTATGTTGCCATCCGTGCTGTTGTCCGGGTTCATGTTCCCACGCAGTGAGATGCCGCTGCCGATTTACCTGATTACTTTCGGCATACCGGCCACCTACTTTATCGAAATTTTGCGTGGCATCGTATTGCGCGCTGCCGATCTGCGCGACCTGGTCCCGTCGATTGTGGGCTTGATCGTGTGCGGTAGCGCCGTGCTTTGGCTAAGCGTGATTCGATTCCAAAAACGGCTGACCTGAGTATCGGGCCGAGTCTGTGGAAAGTGAAAAAGCTTTTGGCTAAATCTACGTAGTTTTCCGTCACGACGTACGTTGGAAATGGGAGCAGCCAAGCGGCTGATGGAGCTGACGCAATCGATCACACGCTCAACCAAGCAATGCGCCAATTCTTGGCTTGGATGAATCACAAGCTTTCGGATCTCCACGGACCCGCTTCCGCAGCGACAGCTCCCAGTGCATATGGAGTCGAGATGCCGAAGTCAGGTTGAGTCTTCATTTCTGTTGACCAACACCACGGATTTGATCTCGCTGTTGCAATGTGACTCGGGCTTCCAACCGCTCGCCGTGACGCGAGAAAACGACTGTCACCGTTTCTTCGGGCTGATATTGCTGGACATGCTCGAAGAGATCCTGAGTGTCGCGGATGGCTTTTTCATTGATCTGCAGGATGATGTCCCCCGTCGAGAGTCCCGAAATATCGGCGGGTGAGTCCGGCACTACGGATGCGATCTCACACTGAGCGGCATCCGGGTTCGGAATCACACCCAAGGTAGCCGTCTGTCCGCTCGCAATCATGCTCGCCAAGATGGTTGCAAACCCTGCCGCATTGAATCCAGCATGTACGAAAATCGGTGTCAAAATCGTGTTTCGCCAATGGTAGACTAGGCCCAAAATCACTCCCAACAGAATCACTGCCACTGTCGCGCCAATCCCGTATCCATGCGCAGCGCCAAAGATAATCGCTTGAAGGACAATCGCCATCGAGACTGGCATTTTTGCCCGAAATGCGTTTATCAGGAACCCTCGATAGAACACCTCTTCGGCAATCGGTGTGTAGGTAACGCTGTATACCGCCACGCATAAAACAAACGCATTGATCGGCGACCTTGAAAGCCTTTCGTAACGCTGCGGTGCCAATGTTGCGTCGGGCCACAACCATGAAAACGCAGCGATCAGCATCCAATTCAGCAGCAGGCAACCGATGACCACGGGAATCGCAACGCCCGCCTCATGAAAGACTTGTTTCAGCTCCGGAAATTGAATGCGCGATCCGGCAGCACGTCGCCGCGTGTAAAGCGGATACAGCAGCATCAATAGGGCAACGATCGAAAATACGATCCAGGGGACGACCGGCGGAAATCCCGGACTGGCCACAGCAAATATCCACTGAGTCAGCGGAATGCACAAACCCAGCATCAGCGCCGTGTTCGACCAGCTCGATTCCTGCAGCGAATCTGACTTGGTACCAAGGCCAGACATCGCTTCACTCGATTCCGTCATCCGAATTGCCTAAATGCGTTTGTTTCGACGCGAGACGTCATGCATTGCTGAGACAGTACTTCGCATCAAGTCCGGTGTGGTGATTCCAATCTAGTTGCGAATCGTCCGTTCCTCTCCGCCAATCCAAACGCGTTTTGCGTGTGCATTTCGAATCGCTTCCGGAGCGCAGGTCAAAAGGTCTGTGTCCCACAACACCAAGTCGGCTCGCTTGCCAACTTCGATTGAACCCAAGTCTTGTTCCTGAAAGGCCGCATGTGCTGGCCATAGTGTGTAGCTGAGCAGGGCTTCAGCGCGAGTCATGCACTGCTCGGGGTAGAAAGTTTGGCCATTCGCTAGCTGACGTGTCACCGCTGCGTACAAGCTGGCGCGAGGATTGATCCGTTCGACCGGCGCGTCGGTGCCATTGGGAATGATGGAGCCGGCATCGATCAGCGAGCGCCAGACATATGCCCCTTGAGCACTCCGCCGTTCCCCAAGTCGCACCGGAACAAAGATCGCATCGCTGGTGCAATGATTCGCCTGCATGACTGGAATGACTCCTAGCTTCGCGAAGCGCGGGATGTCAACCGGCGAAAGATGTTGCGCGTGCTCGATCCGCCAACGGTGATCGGCGGCAGCCTGATCACCCAGCACGTTTTCGTAGATGTCAAGCACTTCGCGATTGGCGCGGTCGCCGATCGCATGCACGCATAGTTGCCAGTCGTGTTGTTTGCACAGCACGGCAATTCGTTTCAATTCGTCCATCGCTACCGTGTTCAAACCTCGTTTGGTTGGCAGGTCCGAATAGGGTTGCAGTAGCCACGCGCCATGCGATCCCAGGGCACCATCGATCGATACTTTGACGCTGCGAACGGTCAGAAACCCATCGCCAATTCCAAACCAACGAGATTCTGACATCCGACGAGACAAAGGCTGGCTGCCAGCTCGAATCATCACGGTCATCCGCACCAGCAATTGCTGAGATTCGGCAAGCTTTCGCAACATTCGCGCTCCAGCAAAACTTATGCCCGCGTCATGAACACTGGTAATTCCATGACGCAAACATTCTTCGCCGGCCAGACGACTACGGCGAAGCATTTGCTCAATACGATCTTGTTCAGTCATGTTGGCGGAAGCGCGGGCGACCGCTCGTCGGATTCGAACGCCGGCGTTTTCAAGAAAGACCCCGATCGGTCGTCCACTTTTGTCTCTGAGTATCTCGCCTCCCGCAGGATCAGGTGTATCGGGCGTGACCCCAGCCAGTTCCATTGCCGCCGCATTGGCAAATGTGGCATGACCGCTAGCGTGGGTCAGAATGACCGGGTGATCTGGAACCGCTTCGCTGATTTTCGCATGGTGTGGGTAGCCATCGATATTCGACTTTGGTGGTTCATCCCATTTGGATTGGTGCCAACCTCGACCTTCAATCCATGATCCCTTAGGCAACGAAAGCGACGCTTGATGTACCTGTTCGACAATTACCTGCCATGACTTCGCGGCGCTGAGGTCAAGCATTTGTAATGACTGTCCAAGTCCGTCGAAGTGCAAATGGCTATCGGTCAGTCCCGGTGTGACCGTTTTGCCTTTGGCGTCAACCACGATGGTGTTCTGATCATCGATCCAAGACTGAATGTCGTCATCCGTTCCGACTGCTTGCACGCGACCAGCCTTAACAGCGATCGCCTGAGCCCGGCCCATGGCCGTGTTACACTGCAACACATTGGCGTGATGAATGACCAGATCAGCAACTTGTGCATTGGCGGTCATTGCCGACACGGTGGCTGTACAACAAGCGATAATCAGTAGCGACCAATACGTGATATTCTGGAACATTGTGTTCTGTGCATCTCGAATGCTTGGGTTCAGTGCGCGTCCACGCGGGAGCGTATCCATTGCAGCCTAAAGGCTGTAAACCAACAATACGAGGCACAATAGCACTTCAACCTGCAAACTTCCCTGGAATCTGTTCCCGGGAATCCCTGCCAAGGAATCCTATGACCCGCAACCGACAAGTCATCATTCGTGAACTGCCTTCGGGCAGGCTAACCGAAGAACATTTCGAACTCCGCGACGCCGAGATTCCAACGATCGGCGAAGGCCAAGCGTTGGGCCGCACGATTTTAATGTCAATTGATGCCGCCAATCGAGCCTGGATGCAAGGGGCAACCTATCGTCAAGCGATTGAACCTGGCGATGTGATGCACACCTATTCGATTATGGAGGTCATTGAATCAAACGACGATTCGCTGAAGCCGGGAGACATCGTTAGCACGGAAGCGAGCTGGGCAGAATATGTATCGATCAATCCCGACACCGCACAGAAACTACCCGACCTGAAACCGTTATCGCATCTGATGTCAGTCTACGGGATCGCAGGCAAGACGGCTTACCATGGTCTGATGGGGATTGGGAAACCAACACCCGGTGAGACCATCGTCGTGTCGGCCGCTGCCGGATCGGTTGGCATGTACGTGGGCCAAATCGCTAAGGCGGTTGGCTGTCGGGTCGTTGGAATTGCCGGTGGTTCTGAGAAGTGCGCGTGGGTAACCGATGAACTGGGATTTGACGCTTGCGTTGACTACCGCGGTGACAGTCTGTTTAAGGGTCTGAAAGCTGCCTGCCCCGACGGAGTCGACATCTATTTTGACAACGTCGGAGGCGTGGTGCTGGAAACTGTACTATTCCAAATGAATTTGCACGGCAGAATCGTATGTTGCGGTTCAGTCAGTCAATACGACAGCGAATCATCGGTTGGGCCTCGTAATCTGCCAGGCTTGGTGGTTGTCAAACGATTGCGGATGGAGGGATTCATCGTGATGGATTTCCAAGATCAAAACGAGCAAGCGCTCAGCGATCTAACCGGATGGGTCCAAGCAGGACAGATAAAGGTCGTCGAAGACATCGTCGAAGGCCTGGAAAACGCACCGGCTGCATTGATCGGCTTACTAGCCGGCAACAATCGCGGCAAACGGATGGTTCGCGTGTCCGCTGACCCAGCAGGTCGTTAACCAACAATGCCGGTCATTTGAAAGTGCGCAGGTTTTATCGCTCGTGTCTCCACTTTCCGTGTCCTCGTGATCTCAGTCGCTTGCCTTTTATTAGGAAATTGCCAAGATCGCATTTGCTGTGTCGAACTACAGGTTTCGAAGTTCAGTGCCTAAGTATCGAGGAACGATGATGACCGATCTAAGCCGTTGGATGACTGTTGTAGCCTGCTTAGGATCAATTTTGATCTCCGGTGTTTGGGCCGCCGAACCGGCGAGCCCGCCGCAGAATCAGGCAGTCCGGACTGGAGTTTGGGTGGGTGGAATCGGGTCGCTTGACGACGACACTCTTTCCTGGTTCTCGGCTCGCGTGGAACTGGAGTCCGATGGTGACGACTTGACCGGGCGTCTAAAGACCGACGGTCGCGGCTACTCCATTCGGTTGCATGGATCCCCGGACGACCTCAAGGCAACGGTCGAGCGCAAGAAGAAACGAGAGTTTTCTTGTGAAATTGTTGACGGCGTGATTGTGGCCACGATCGATGACGGCAATGTCCCGAACAGGCTGATGCTAAGACGGATTGATCCGGTGTTCACCGAACGACTCTTGCAACTATCCGGCGTGTATGAGACCGAGGACGGACAGCGGCTTAGTATTCGGTTGGCCGGCGAGGGTTTGGCCTTGACCAACTTTACCAATGGGGAGGTTCGGAACCTGTATCCAGTTGGCGATGACGAATTCGTTTGCGGCCCTGCGCTCGGAATCCCAACGCCCGTCGAAACAATATTTCGATTTCAAAGACGCGACAGCGTTCAATCGACGCAAGTTTCGATCCAACCTGTTGGCGGATCACCCTTTGATGCTCGCTTGCGACCCGGTCTCCAGGTCGAAGAGTTTGTCTATGACAGTTTCGATGGTACGAAGATCGCCGGATCAGTCTATCGTCCGCGCGGTGAGGGTCCATTTCCGGCGTTCGTCTGGGTTCATGGCTCGGGTCCTGCAACCCGTTATGGGGCTGGAAGCTGGCCGCACTATTTCGCCGACCTTGGCTTCGCGGTGTTAGCGGTTGATAAACGGGGCGTCGGAAAGTCGGGTGGCAAGTACAGTTTGCCGGGGGGTGGTCGTGACAACTTCCCACACATGCGGCGACGCAGCAAAGATGTCGCCGCGGCCGTGAAAGCGTTAAGAGAACGAGACGATATTGTGGACGATCGAATCGGATTGGTTGGCGGAAGTCAGGCCGGTTGGGTGATTCCCATGACGACGGATCACACCGACCTCGCATACGCGGTGATTCTGTTTGGCGGTGCGACTCCACTTTCGGTCGAGAGCAAATATAGCCGTATGGCATCGGAGAACGCTTCTGGATCGAAGCTGCAATCGGTCGATGAGTTGATTGAGGAACTCAGGTCGTACGAACCGTCGGATATCGGCATTGAGAAGGAACTTGCTCAGATGCAGTTTCCCGCACTTTGGATTTACGGGAATCGGGATCGCAGCAATCCGTCGCAGGTCTGCGAGGACTTGATCAACCGAGTTTCGTCGCAGCACAACCGCGACTTTACCGTCGAAACCTTTCCAAACGGTAACCATGGAATGTTGGAATGCCGTTTCGGAGGATCGGCTGAGGCACGCACACTAACGAGGCTGGTTCCAGACTTGCACGCTACCATCGCAGAGTGGTTGGTAGAGAAGGATTTGATGCCAAAGTAGGGCTGTGAGATTTTCTCGCCCTCCGCTTGTCGTTTACTGTGGTGAACAACGCCGACCACACTCTGGCCAGCGTCGCTCCAGATCGCCGAGTGGTTGCGGATCAGACCGAGTCGCCGGTCAATCTTTCGTACAGGCGGGATCCTGTCAGAATCGTTCCGCCGAAACCACCGACGCCCGCCGCAGCGCTGCAAAAATACAAGTTCTTCAACGAGCTTTCAGAACCTAGTTTTCGGGAGAATTGAAAATTCCTCGGAGTCAGATTGACGCCATAGCTGCCACCTTTGGGTGCTCCAACGAAACGTTCGTTTGTTGTCGGGCTACCAGTCATTTTGAAAATCAGATGCTCCCTCAAATCGGGAACGTAGTGTTTTTCCACTGTATCAAGCAGATGGCCAAGGACCTCTTTCTTTTTCAGGTTGTAATCCTTCTTGCTGCGCATCTTGAGCATTTTCCAGTAGTCGTAGTTGGCTACCGTACAGATTTGAAAGATCTGGCAATTCTCTTTGTTGCAGTTGCTCGAATCATCGGTATGAAGTGAACGGCAATTCATAGCGAAGTAAGGTTTTGAATAGTCGTTGTGTTCGTACATCTGCCGAAAAGATTCATTGTGGTCGGGCTGGCAATGCCAAACGTTCCAATCGCCAAATCCGTATTGCGCTAAATCCAGATCTTGCACGACGCCGTAGAAAACAAAACTGGAGTAGGAGTAATCGTAGTCCAGAGCTTTTTGTAGCTGCTTTGAAAACTTGATCTTTGCCGATCATCTCGCTGGCCAGCTTTGGGATCGAAATTACAGATCAACGTTTTTCCGTAATGGAGTTGTTTCGATCCTTGATAGATTCCCGTTTTTGGGTCAACGCATTGTGTCGAACGCCGCGGACGGTCTTGCCATCCACCAAGAAATCGACGACTTGTTGATTGGCATGTAGTATCCCTCCATGATTGCGAATGAAGTCGGTCAGCGAATCGACAACGTGATTGAAGTGTTTTGTCGGATAGTAGGCTCCGTTGTTGTATCCATTGAACAGCGCAGCCCAGACCAGAAACGACAACTTTTCTGGAGGCAGCATGTAATCGATCAATTGTCCCGAGACGAGTGTTTGCAATGTCTTGGGAAGTTGACATTCATCAAAAACCTCTTGCAAGGTCGCATTGCGATACTTGAACAGTCTGTAGTAGCTGGGCAACTCTTTCACAACTTGATAGATCTGCCCGTAGCTTTTGGGAAACACGGTAGATGCGGTTTCGAAAGTCACGCAGGATATTGACGAACCTGTTTATTGCTTCCGAGCGCGATTCGGGAAACAGTTCGTTCATGTTGCGTTCCAGTTTGTCGTATCCGTTGGGGATATTTAAAACCTTTCCATCGCAATAGACACGATCGTATCCTTCGGTGTTCAACTGGTTGAATGTCACCTCTTTGTCCAGTCCAAGTCTTTTTCAGGAACAGATTGACCGAGCCACCTTCACCACAGCCAATCACGTAATGCAATTGCGCATTGAACTTGTAATCGCCTTCGACAAACGTGTGCCCATAACCGCCGAAATGTTCGTGCGCCTCCAATATCTTCACGAGTGCGACCCTGTTGCGACCATCAATGCCGAGAAGGCAAGCGCCGAGAGTCCACTGCCGAGTACGAGATAGTCGACGGTTCGTTCGTTCATGACGACATTTCCTATGCGATCGAATCTTGAACTGTGCTCGGCAACTTCAAGCCCGCTCCTGAAAGCGTTTTCATGCCACAGCGACGGAGTAACATAGTGATCATCGGTTGAAAGGGCATCCACGTGCGCACCACAGTACCAGATGTTTCCTTGACCTTGAATCTCGCGAATTTCGTGACAGGACGATAACGTAGTCATTCGTCGGCAGAGTTCGCAGCATCTTTTGGGTGTCGATGATTTTGTCAGGATCGATCTGTTGATGGAGTGGATTGCCCCAGGTCACAAAAATCGGTGGCTTTTGCGGATGCAGTTCACCGAACCACAAAGTGCAGAATTGGCCTTTTCGATCTTGAATCAGGTTCGCCGTTGCCCACTTTTCATTTTGTGGCATCCAGCTTGAATCGGTGTGCAAGAATATCTCCGTCTCGGTTGTCAGAAAGGAACGCAAAAGCGTGTCTTCCGCTGCGTTTGCTCCCTCGATGAGTTTCTGCGCAGACATTCGGCGGTGTCGCGAAGATGACGTGATCAAACTCTGTCGTTGTTCCGCCTTGAGTTGTCAACGAGTACGCCAGACGGCGTACGGGTTACCTTCGTTACGGGCGAAGCGAGGCGGATTGAGTCGCTGAAGGATTCCGCAATTTTCTCATGAACACTTCCCACCCATCGACAAAAATGTACTGGGGGCACATCGAGACCTTTAGCATCGGGTCGGCAATGGTTTGGATATTGATCTACGACAAAGCGTCCTCAGACACTCCCCACCAGCAATGGACTTGTGGAAGCAACCATTCATCGCGAAACCGATCGGAATAGTTTTCGGATTCTAGAAATTCTTCGATCGTCATGTGCCGAAATCGTTCATGCACACAGATTTCTTCCCATTGGTGAATGAACCTTCTCAACTCAATTAAGTATTTTACATTTGTCCCAGAATGAGATGACGGGGAATCGAGTTGCAGGCGGTTTCAAACAGTATCGCTAGTTCGCGAAATTTTCCGGTGATCCCAGTTTTCGTTGTCCAGGAAAACTCTGATGCTTCGTTTTGGTAGGAGAACGTCAAGGGAAAGGAGCGAATCTTGATCTGCCATTGCTCAATGTACTGATTCATTACAGGGTGAATCATTTGTGGATCGTGCATGAAGACTCCATGCTCAACCGGAAAGAATTCTGCTTCGCCGTTGGGAAGTTCAACGGGGACTTTGACAGTCCGAACATGACCCCCGATGGTGTTCGCTTTTTCAAACAGCGTCAGATCATGACCAAGCTCATGGAGTCTTCGTCCGGCAATCAATCCGGCAACTCCAGAGCCAATGATTGCGATCTTCATTCGAGTCGTTCTCCCATTCCTTCGATTGGAAAAAGCTACTTGTTTCGAGGCAGAATCTGGAAACTGAACAATATTGAAATAGGGGACGCGGTACCGAACGCCGGCGATGGATCGGCATGCCAGCCTGAAACGAGTCAAATTGTATCAGAGACTTCCGGCGCGAGCGGGGAACGATAGGTGGAGCCTTCGCAACTGCGTTTGCGGTTTTGCATTCTCTACTTTGAAGCGGTTTCATTGAACGCCTTCGCCGTATTGGGTCGGGATCAACAGTGTTCCGAAACGCGTCAGATCAAAGTTTCACTTCGATCCTTTCCGCATTGAGCCCGTGACCGCTTCATGAAATTAGGCCAAACCGATGCGAAATCCTGGTCAGCGTCGCCAAGCCGTCTGTAGCGACGCAAACTATTGCCACCCCTTTCGTTGAGTTTGGTCGGTAGGCTGTCCGCGACCCGCTTCATTCACGGTGGGTGGCCGCTCACTCGATATCGCTAGCCGATACCTTGCGACGACCGACGGCAGGTCCTCCAACAGGGCCGAAGAGAATGGTGCCGGCGAGAAAGATGCTGGCGAGAAATCTCAGATTCTGGCCCTTATTTTCCCTGGAGTTCCTATCTTCACACTCGCTTTGGAACTATTTTGGTCGTTGCGCCGGTATTGCGGGCGCTGAACGGGAACCGTTTGCACGGTCGCGTTACCCCGCAATGCAGTCTGGCGAACGCACAACTTGAATTACAGCATGGGTGGGACATGATCTTTCGTAAGAGAATAGGCCGAGGCAGTCGACAGGGAAGCAAAGCACGAGAGCTGCGTCGTCGTCGATTGGCAAATCTGGCATCGCTAACTCCCACCATGGAGACGCTGGAAGATCGCCGGCTGTTGGCCGTGTTCGGTGGCGGCGGGGCGATCACCATCAACGACGACATGACGGCGACACCGTATCCGTCCACCATCGCGGTGGCCCTCGCCAACGGTGTTGCCGCCGACACCGTTGATGTCAACGTCACGCTCTCCGGTCTTTCGCATACCAACCCGGACGACATCGACATCCTGCTGGTGGGCCCCGCCGGCGGCTGCCCGAGACGCGCTGATCATGTCTGACGCGGGGAACGGTGACGCCATCGTTGACGTCACGCTAACCTTCGATGACGAGGCGGCCAGCATGCTGCCCGACGGTGCTCAAATTGTCAGCGGCACGTTCCAGCCCTCGAACTTCGCAGGTACCGAAGATCTCCCCGCCCCCGCACCTCCCACCGCTGGCAGCGCGCTGAGCGTGTTTGATGGGTCCAACTCCGGCGGAACTTGGAATCTGTTTGTCGATGATGACTTTCTCTTGGATGTCGGCTCGATCGCTAGTTGGAGTCTCGACATACAGCTTGGTGGCGCGGTCACCATCGACGCTGGCGGCGACGCCGCGGACGGGACGCCTGATACCTTCACCGTCGAAACGGTGGGCGATAATACTCGCGTGACCGTCAATGCCGTCGAAGTTTTCAACGAGCCCTCGGCCGGAATCACCAGTCTGTTGATTCAGGGGTCAACCGACGTTAACACGGTGAACATTCAGAGCACGGCTGCCGCTTATACGACCACCGTCGAAGGTGCCGGCGCGATCGATACAGTGCATGTTGGCGACGCCACCAACAGCATTCAGGGGATCTTGGGGAATGTGCTCATCAGCAACAATCCGGCTTCCACAAATATCAATCTCAACAACCAGGGCGATGCGACCGGCCGAACCGTCACCATCGCTGACGGCTCGGTTGCCGGGCTGGCGCCAGCGAGCATTGATTGGGATTCAACCGAACTTAACACGCTGATGGTAAACGCCGGTACCGGCGGCGACACGTTGAACGTGACCAGCACCGACGCCACTGACCCCTACATCGTCAACGGCGGCGGCGGCGCGGATATCTTCAACATCACTGGGCCAGGGCTCGGCTCACAACTCGACGCCAATGGTCAGGATGGCAGCGACACGTTCAACATCACCGGCATACCAGCCACGAGTGGCCTGAATATCGATGGTGGCGACGAAACGCCCGACACCGATGGCGATGTGATCCACATGAATGCCTACGGGATCGATACAGTCCGGCACTTTCTCGATACACCATCAGCCGGTCGCTTTGAATACGATGGCGACAACACCGATGACGGCGGCGCAGCGGAAGTGGAGGTCGACTACGTCGGCCTGGAACCGATCGTCAACAACGGTGCTGTGGTGAATCGCGTGTTCAGCTTCGGCGCTGGGGCCGATACGGACGTGGCCATTCTGGACGACCCCACGGCCGGTAACAACATCACTCGGATTCAGGCGCCCGCCAACGCCGAAATGGTTAACTTTACCACGCCCACAGGCAGTCTTACGGTCAACCTGGGTGCCGGCGCCGACGTGATCAGCGTCGATGCTTTCGACAGCTCGTACAATACGCCTGTTACGAATATCAACGGTGACGGCTCCCCGGATGAGTTGCGGATCGGCGTCGTGCCAGCCGGGCTAACGATGAATGTCGATTCGGGCGATGGCACTCCGGACGATCGTACCGTCGTGGGCCAGGTCGCTGGTACCACGGCGGTTACATTTGCTCAGTTCAACACCGGCGTCGCCACGCTGGCCGGCATTCTGGGGACGCTGAACATTGACGATTTTGGCGGCGTTGGCGAAACGTACCTCGACGATTCCGCCGCCGTGGCGGCGGAGACGTACACCGTCAATGCCTTAGCCGTGGTCCCAACATTTGGCGGTCCCGGGCTAACGGTCGATTTGGCCAGCACGGCCGGCACGATCAACGTGACCGACAACATGGACTTCTTCCAACTCGCCGCCGGCACTGGTGCTGACATGATCAATGTGAACGCCACGACCGACAACGGCGGCACCACCACCGCTACGTTCTTCGGTAACGCCGGCAACGATACGTTCAATATCGCTGCCAGCGCTTTGGCCGCGAACAATAACGTCTTTTTCGGGGACGCCAATGACGATACGTTCGAGGTCAACTTGACAACCGCTGCCGCGATCAGCGCACCGATCACCATTCATGGCGGCGCCAATGACTTCGGCGGCGGAGTCGGCAGCCGCGACGTGGTGAATGTAAATGAGAACTTCGGTCTGGGCGTCGTGCCCTTGGCGATTGCGTACACCGGTAATGTTGGTGATAGCGAAGTGACGGTTGACGGCCTGACCAGCAGGCTGACGGTCGATACCGTGGAAACCATCAACTACGACGGTGCGGGGAATGATGATACTGTCACTGTCACTGGCACACCGGCGGGAACCGACCTGATTTCAGTCGCCCCGATTTCGGCAAACCGGGGCTTGGTATTCAACAACGATGTCGGCGATGCCAGTGGCCCCTTTGACGGCCCGCCGCAGGTCTGGGCAGACCGTATCCCTGGCGTTTCGGGCGGTAGCGTGCGGCCCGACTTGGATCTTTCCTCATTGTCGATTAACGGGTTGACGGTTGCCGATACTACCGCTGGTGCCGACGATCGGCTGTACATCTATGGTGAAAGCACTGCCGGCCTGAACGACGGCAACGCCTTCGACCCGTTTGGCTTTGGTGCGGGCCAAATTCTGCCGGCCGTGGCCGAACCGACCTCGTTCAATACGATCGTGGTGACTGATACGCTGACCACCGTCGATGGTCTGTTGCGGGTGAATTACAACAACACCGATTTCGTCCAGGCGGTGCCGGACGTCACGGCGGCAGTGGTGATCAACGCGGGATTCGAGGGAAATCCACCTGCCACCGCAGCCACGGACATAGCCGACGACATCACGTTGAATCTGTCGGCGAATTACAAGTTCCAAGTGAACGGCGGCGATCCTGATCCGGCCACCACCGCGATTGTGCCGCCCGACGGAGATCGGCTGAATATCCCGACCTTTGTGCCGGTCATCAATGTGTTCAGCAACAAGAACCCCGCTGGTGCTCCGGTGGTGACGATCGAGTTCCCAGGATCGGGTTTCCAGCCCTTTTCGTTCAGCTCGATCGAGAACTTCGGCACGTTCAATGCTGCCACGGTCAACCTGATTGGCGACAACAACGATACCACCGTTGACCAGACCGACAACTTCATCGTTGTGGGGGGTGATACAGATTCGACCATGGTGGGTGGCGATGCCGACGGCGCCAACGAATTTACGCTGGTGATCAACGGTAGCATTCCGATTCCCTTCGCCGCTGTCCAGTTCCTAAACGCCTTCGGCTTCGACCAGCAGCCGATCAGCGGCGGCGCTGATAACCCTGCCACGCCGGCCATCAGCGACGACATCGATACGCTGGAAATTACTCCCTGGGCCAGTTACTCCTCGACGCCACCGCTGGGAGGCCAAGCGCCCAGCAACTGGGGAGTCAATTCGTTCTTCAACGAAGGTTCACCCACCCAGGCCGACGGCAACCAGCAAGACCTGTTCATTTACCACACATCGATTGGCGGGGGCGGCGGTGGCTCGGTTTCGGAAGACATCGTCATTCAGCCCAGCGGTCCCGACAACGGCGAGTTGCGGGTCACCAACGCCGTCAACGGCTCGCTAATTTTCGTGCAGCAGCTGCTGGGCAACACCGATATCATCGTGATGGACGACGACGGTTCGGCGACCGATACCGATACGTTGACCTTACGCGGCACCAATCCCGATACGCCACAGGTCAGCGGCAATGACACGTTCCTGGTCAACTTCGACGCGGCCGGCACGATTGCCGACCCGTTGGTCACGGTCAGCGACGCGAACACGGGCAACATTCTCTATCGACTGCGCAGTTTCTCCGACAGTGGGATCCAGACTCTGAACACGCTCGTTGGTGGTGCGGGCTACGTCAACGGCGTCTATGCGAACGTTCCGCTGACCGGGGGCAGTGGGTCGCTTGCGACAGCCAACATTACTGTGGCTGGCGGAGCGGTCACGAATGTGGTCGTGACCAATAGCGGCTCTGGCTACACCGTCGGCGACGTGTTGTCGGCCAACAACGCCAATCTGGGCGGTGCCGGCGCGGGTTTCAGCATCAACGTGGCCTCATTGGCATTTGGCCCGATTGCCAGCGTCAACTTTGACATGCTGGCCGGGAACGACTCGATGACGTTCTTCGCGCCGACGATCGGAAACACACCGGCAGGCGTGTTCACCTCCGGCGTCAATCAAGTGCAGGTGCAAGGTGGCGCGGGTGACGATTCGGTGAATGTCGATTTCACCGCCAGCGACCCCTGGACCGGCGGACGACTGACCTATGACGGCGGCGCGGGTTCCGATAGCCTGACATTCGCCGATGGCGCTAGTCCGCAGGTGCCTCTAACGACTGCCAATTACACGCCGGGTCCCGATCCGGGCGAAGGGCGAATGGAACATACCCGGGTTGGCGTGGCCGGCACCGGGATTGTCAACTTCACCAACCTGGAGCCGACGTTCGACTTTACCGCGGCCGCAACGGTCATCGTCAACGCCGACAACGCCGACAACGCGATCAGCTACTTCACGGATCGTGGCGTGGGTACGCTCGGGAACCTGAATGCCGGAGCGGGCTACGCCAACGGTGTCTACCTGAACGTTCCGCTGACTGGCGGCACCGGCAGCGGCGCACGTGCTGATATCACCGTCGTCGGCGGTGCTGTGACGACGGTTACGCTTGTCAACGATGGTCAGGGCTACACGCCTCTGGACACCTTGTCGGCCAGCGCTACCGACCTGGGCGGCGGTGCGCCCGGCACGATCTTCGACATTACCGTGACCGGGCATTCGGCGACGGTCTCGGTCGACAATCAGGAAGTGCTGGTCTTTGCCAACAAAGCCAATCTGGTCATCAATGCCCAGGCCGGCAGCGATGAAATCAGCCTGAACTATCAGGACCCCACCGGCATCACCAGCGCCCGGCCGGGCTGACGGGCACGATCACCGTCAACGGCGGTGATCCGACGGCTAGCGACAAGCTGATTGTCAACGGTACTGCTACGGTCGCCGAAGTGCTAACACTGAACCCCACCGGACAGGGCGCCGGTAATTTGGCTTCGCTGACCCAGACCGGCCCCCCAAATCCAGTTGCCACGCCGATCGCTTACACCGGGATCGAAGACTTGGCGCTGGTAGTGCAGGCTGTCGATGGCGATGGGATCCGGATTGCAGGCACCGCCAATAACGACACGTTTGAAGTCACGCCTGGTGTCACACCTGATGCGGGTAGCGTCAACGGTACTTTTGGCGTTGGTGCAGTTCCCTTTACCCTACCCAACGTTACCTACAGTGGTAACACCATCGCGACTGGCGCGGTCGTCGGATTGCCGGCGACGGTCGGCGCCCTCGGAATCAACACCGGTGACCAGGGTGGTGTTGATACCGTCGTCTACAACGGCACGTCCGAGAACGACATCTTCACGGTCTCCAACGAAGGCGTCACGTTGCAGTCGGCCGCCTGGGGTGGGCCACCCGCACCTCCCGTCCTGTTCGGATCTTTTACGGACACCAGCACGACGAACATCGCGATCAACGCCGGCAACGGCGATGACCAGATCACCATCGTCAGCGCAACCGCGGGAACGGAAACCTACGACTTCAATGGTGGCAATCCGGACAATGGCAGCGACGTGCTGAACCTTGTTGATCCCGGTGTCTTGCAGAATGTCATCATTCTACCCGATCCCGTTGATTCCACTCAGCAGGACGTTACCGGATACAGCGCGAATGCGACACCGATCGACGTGACGGGAATTGAGCTGATCACCTACACCGGAGTGCCCGCTGCGGGTGGTGGACGTGACGACAACCTGGTGGTCGAAACGGGGCCGGGTGCGGACAACATTCGCGTCGAGGACCAGACTGCCGGCGTGACGGCGCGGGTCTCGTCGCAGCGGATGCCCGATATCGACTTCACCGGCCTGACCACATTTACTCTAGGACAAAACCCTAACGGTGACCCGGGGGCGGTGACCGCCACCTTTGTTACGCAGAACCTTGATCCACTGACCATCTACTCGCTCAACGGATTGAGCGAAGACGTGTTGGTCGTGGAAGGTGCGGACAGCTTCCCCGACATCTTCACGATTTCAAATTTTGGAATTGCTGCAACGGCGGTCTTGGTGACCGATACCACGGCAGCGCTCGGCCCGGTACAGGTATCGAACGTGCCGATTGGAGCCTTCCGACCTGGTGAAGTGCGAATCAATACGCTGGCCGGCGACGACACCCTGATCGTACAAACGGGTGGCTTAGGATTGTTCGACGTCAACCTGATCAACACCCGCATTATTTACGACGGCGGCACCGGTGGCGACGTGCTGAACGTAATCGGTACACCGGCCACCGCAATCACTGCGGCTGTCTATACCACTGGGCCCGATCCGAAATCGGGGAAATTCGACTTTGGCACGGCCGCCTCGCCCGCTGATCTGACCGGACAGACCCTGACCGGGACGATGCAAATCGAGTTCTTCAATCTTGAACCGGTCAACTCGAGTGTTCCAATCCCGACGCTGGTCGTCAACGGCACCAACGCCAACGACACCATTCGCTATACGGCTGGTCCAACAGCAGCAGCATCCATTTTTGGCGGCTCCGTGGCAGGCACCGTCAGCAATGGCCTGAATGAATTGATCAACTTCAACGCTGCCGCCAACCTGGCCATCAATGCGATGGCGGGCAACGACACGGTGTTGTTCGAAAACACTGGCGTCTCCGCGACGCCGTTTGTACCAGCGGCCATACCACCCCTCGCCCCGTTTGGTCTAACCGGATTGATTCAGGTCAACGGTGGACCGGGCAATGACGTGATCGATGGATCCGGCAATCAGACCTTCACTCCATTTTCAATTTACGGCGACGCGGGTAATGACACACTGACCGGCGGACTTGGCAATGACTTTGTCTACGGCGGGACCGGCGACGATTTGTTGGTCAATACCGGTGGATCGGACACCTACGACGGCGCTCAGTTCTCGGCAGCGGTGGTGGCGCCGAATCTTCCGTTGCCGGCGGCAATTCCCGACCTTGTTTTGCCGGGATTTCTACCGGCGGGCAACGACACGTTGTTGTTCCGCGGCACCGCGGGCAACGACATCATGGCCGCCAATCAATTGGCACCCAATGGCACTCCGTTTATCGGACTGAATTACCAACAGCTGACCGCGTCGCCGCTGGGGACAGGCGTTGCTTTGCCGCTGGAGGCGAACCGCATCGCGACTCGTCTTGCAACCGCGACCGGTACGCCTGCCACTTCGACGATCGAGGAAGTTCGTCTGGATGGTGATGCCGGCAACGACATCATCCAAGTCGCCCACGCAGACGTCTTTACTGCTCCCGCCGGTCCAGCGCCCCCGCTTTTACGGCAGCGACCGGATTGACCCAGTTGCCCGCGTTTTTGGCTGGCGAGATGCTGCGATTCAACGCGATTGGTGGGGAACCCAATGCCAGTGACACGTTAGTCGTTGTCGATCCGGGACTGGGTGATCTAACACTGGTTCGGCAGGCCGCTGACGAACGAAGCGGTCGAGTCACAGTGGCACCGGCCACGAATATCGTCGTGGTCGGCCCGCTGGCTGCACCGGTATCGGTCAATCAAGGTCCAGGTGAAGTCGTCTACTCTGGCATTGAACGGGTCGATGTGCTGCCGGCCTTCCTGCCGTTTCCTGGTACCGTTGGCGGGACTGGCGCGGCCGACGGCCTCGGTACCGTTGTCGTCTTCGAAACGGACCCGTTTGAGACAAATGATTTGTTGGCAACAGCCCGCGACATTGACGATCTGACTCGGATCGCCCGCAATCCAAACATCGACATCGACCCCGTGCTTGGGCTAACACCGTTGCCACTACCGCCAAGCATTCCGGGCGTGGGAGGGCCGACACCTGACAGCGACTGGTTCGTTTACACCGCTCCCACGACCGGGACGGTGGAATTCAAACTGGTTCACAACGTGATCCCCTTGCTACCCAACTTCCGACCTGGTCTGCCGGCCGGTGGCGGCGACCTCGATTTGCAAGTCTGGACCGCGCCTCCAGGTGCTCCGAACTTGGGGCCTCCAGGCAATCCTAGCTTTCCAGCATTTAACATCACACCGGCGGCCACACCCGGTAATTCGACCAACAATGACGAGACAGTGATCGTTCCCGTCATCGCCGGGACGGATTACTATGTCCGAGTCTTTGGCAAAACGTTGGCGGATATCAACACCTATGACTTGGTGGTCAATCCGCCGAGTCCCGGTCCCGTGGTCGGCGCGGTTCAAGACAACATCGTCACCAACCACAACCTGTTTGGACTCAAGGGACCGAATGGTCCGGGTCCGGCTCTCCCACCGGTCGGCGGTCCAACGCCAGTGATCGGTGGACCCGCCGCGGGTGCCGGTATCGCGATCAACTTCTACGATCTGCCAATTGTCGAAAACACAACCTTTGGCGGGGCTCGTCCGGTCGGGACCGCCTATCAACATCTGAACCCAATCACGGCCTCAGCGGTTGGCAACTACTCCATTGTCGGCGATGCCAATGGGCCGATCGATATCGTTACGGCGGTAACAACGCCGATTGGGGTTGGCCCCTCAGGTGTGACCACTGCGGCATCCACTGCGACGACCGTCACGGTTCCAGTTGGTCCCTTTTCTGGCTCGCCACAGTTTTATCAAGGAATGTTGATCAATTTTGTCAGCGGTGTGAACGCCGGCAATGCCGCGGTGATTACAAATTACGCCGTGCCAGGTGCGGGCGGAGCGGGGACAGTGACTTTCACCTTGGGTCCTGTGATCGTCAATGGACCGGCGCCGGACTGGCTCCGCTTAGCGAAGCTGGTGGTGGTTCAACGTTTGAGGTCCTCGGCGAGCGGGTTGTCCTGACAACCTCGGCGCCGCTGCCCGATGATCGCCTTACCTTTACCATCAACGATTCGATTCGCGACCCAGCCGGCAATCTGCTCGATGGCGAAAGCGACGCGAACGAGCCGAATGCGATTGGTGTCCCAAGATTCCCGAGCGGGGATCTGCAGCCCGGCGGCGACTTTGAAGCCCGCTTTACCGTCGATAGCCGGCCGGAGGTGGCGACCTGGTCACAGGGAGTCGTCTATGCTGACATCAACGGCAACTTTGTGTGGGATCCCGAAGGCAAAGACAACGACGCGTCGAACCAAGACTTCTCGTTCAAGTTCGGCCTGCAAAGCGATGCCTACTTCACCGGGAACTTCGCTGCGGGCGTTGGCACGCCGGCGGGCAGTGGCTTTGACAAACTTGGCGTGTATGGATCAGTCGCGGGAACCTACGGATTTGCCTTGGACGACAATGATGATGGAGTTGCCAATGCGTTTCCGACTATGTCGTTCCAGGTCAACGGGATTCCGGTGGCCGGCAACTTCGACGGTATTGTTCCCGCCGGTGGTTTGCGTCCACGTGACGAAATCGGCCTGTTTGATGGAACGAACTGGTACTTTGACGTCAACGGCGACAACGCGATCGGCGCGGGTGAATCATTTGCGAATCCCGCGGGGATGCAGAATGGAATTCCCTTCGTGGGCAACTTCGACGGCGTCGGAGGTGACGACCTGGCGACCTACAACAATAATACAGGCGAATTCCAGTTCATTCTGAACCCTGTATTTGGCGCTGCGTTGCCGGCTCCGACGGCCAGGTTTGTGTTCTTCCCAGGATTGGGGACACGAGCACCCGCGGCGGCGGATCAGGGATTCTCGGGCTTTGGTGAGAAACCGTTGGCCGGCGATATGAATCTCGACGGCATCGACGATATCGTGCTGTGGGTGCCGAACCAAGAAGGGCAACTCCCCAAGAACGCGGGTGAGTTCTACTTCCTGGTTTCCGACGCGACGCCCCTGCCAGGTGCCCCGGCGACGCCGGTTCCATTCCGTCCGTACAGTCCGGCTCCCCTCGGGAACGACTTGTCCGCCCAGTTTGGTGATGATTTCGCCTTGCCGCTGCTGGGTAACTTTGATCCGCCCGTGGCGGGTGATGGCGCTGCCGTGACGGAATCATTGACGAACGAGCTGGATCGATTTGACACCAACTTGGACGGCAAGGTGTCGGCGCTCGACGCGCTGGTGGTCATCAACGCACTCGGTCGGACCGATCACATTCAACTCGCCAGTCCCGGTCGAGTGGTGGCAGCGTTAGGCGGATTCAAGTTGGACGCCAGTGTCGATGGCAATATCACCTCCCTGGATGCGTTGCAGATTGTCAACGAGTTGGCCCGTCGTGGTGGTTCGTCAGCCGAAGCTGAGCAGAGCAGTTGGGCCGCCTCGGCCGATAGCGTGATCTCGGTTCTGGATGACAACGACGAAGACCTGCTGCTGTTGCTGGCCACCGATGCAGAAATGAGCAGGGTTAAGTCGTAGTGCGTTAGGCTTCGATTCGTCCCGGCACGTGGCGGCTCCTAAGCTGCGACGATTGCCGAGTCGTTCGCGCACAGTGTGTGCTCAGTTCCTTTGTCGTCTCCGCCGATTCTCGCCTCGAGAATCATTGGGATCCGTGATCTGAGCCAGCCGAGGGAACCGTACACTCTCGGCAGTCGGTATGATTGGCTTTTCTAATCTGCCGCTACTTTCCGGTTCACTGTTTGCCGATGCCTTTTGAACGAATATTGATTGCCAATCGTGGTGAAGTTGCGATCCGCATCGCCCGTGCGATCGCTGATCTGGGTCTGACCAGTCTGGGCGTCTACAGCGAAGACGACGGAAGAAGCCTGCACTGTCGATCGGTTGACGTTGCGATTCCGCTGACCGGTCGCGGGCCGGCCGCCTATTGCGACGCCGATCAATTGATTCAACTGGCCAGGGAACACAACGCCGATGCGATCCATCCTGGCTACGGGTTCCTGGCAGAAAACGCCGACTTCGCCCAGCGCACCATCGATGCCGAGATCAAGTTTGTTGGACCATCGCCAGAATTGCTGACTCAGTTTGGCGACAAGACGGCTGCCCGCGCGGCGGCTAAACAAGCTGGCGTGCCAATCCTAAGTGGTACTGTCGGATCCACGTCGCTGTCCGAGGCGATCGAATTCTTTTCATCGCTGTCCGACAATTCCGCGATGATGATCAAAGCCGTTGCCGGAGGGGGTGGCCGCGGCACCAGAATCGTACGTGATGTCGATTCGATCGAGGAGACATTGGAAAGATGCCGATCAGAAGCAGAAGCGGCGTTCGGAAACGGCGACCTGTACGTCGAAGAACTGATCGAATCGGCACGCCACATCGAGGTTCAAATCGTCGGCGATGCAGCCGGCAACCTTGTTCAGCTGGGCGAGCGTGAGTGTAGCGTCCAGCGTCGGTTTCAAAAGCTGATCGAGATCGCGCCGGCGCCGATGCTTTCGGACCAGCTTCGCAGTCGCATCCACGACGCTGCATTGAAACTGGCCAGCAGCCTCGGCTACACCAGTCTGGGCACGATTGAGTTTCTGTTATCCGCAGGCGACGGGTCCGCAGCAGACAGATTCGCTTTCATCGAATGCAATCCGCGACTGCAGGTCGAACATACAGTGACCGAAGCAGTGACCGGGGTCAACCTGGTGCAGACTCAATTGGAAATCGCTCGCGGCGCCTCGCTGGTCGATCTAGGGCTTGCGGAATCACCGCCGATTCGTGGGTTTGCTATCCAGACCCGCATCAACATGGAAACAATTCTGCCCGATGGATCGGTTCGTCCCGCTAGCGGCAAAATTCAGACCTACCAACCGCCCAGCGGCCCCGGCGTTCGCGTCAACGATTTCGGATACGCCGGTTACCAAACGCTGACCAGTTTCGATTCGTTGCTCGCCAAAGTGATCACGCACTCACCACGAACCGACTTCGCTGCGGCAGTGCGCCGGGCGACCCGCGCGATCAGCGAATTCCAAATCGATGGTTTGGAAACCAACATCGGATTTTTGACCGCGATACTGGAACACGACGACTTTGTATCAGGGAACGTTACCACGCGGTGGGTCGATGATCGATTGACTGAGTTATCTGAAACCGCCGCGGAACTCAGCAAGCCAATCACAACGACATTACCCGATGCATCAGGCTTCGCGGGCGCTCAGATCGACGGCAACGATCCACTGGCCCTGTTTGCTTACGATCGCAAGTCGCAAAGCGAGGAGCAATTGCCTTCACTTTCCACAGTTTCCAGCCGATCAGATGGCTCGGTTGCCGTTCCTGCGCCGATTCAAGGCACGATTGTTGCGGTCGCAGTAGCCGTCGGTGATGCAGTTCGCAGCGGCACGACCCTAATCGTGATGGAAGCGATGAAGATGGAGCATGCCGTGACCGCTCCGCATGACGGCATCGTCAGTGAAATCTCAGTCAAGGTTGGCGATGTACTGCTGGACGGACATCCCCTAGCATTTGTCAAAGCGTCCGAAGTTGACGATACCGCCGGTGTGGCAGATGATACATTGGATCTCGATACAATTCGCGGTGATCTTCAAGAGTTGATAGATCGTCACGCTTACGGGCTTGATGAAAACCGACCCGCAGCGGTCCAGAAGCGTCGGCAACGCGGGCAACGGACGGCGCGAGAGAACGTTGCCGACCTGTGTGACGAAGGAACATTCGTCGAATACGGATCGTTGGTCGTAGCTGCGCAGCGGCGACGACGGAGTCTGCAGTGGCTGCGCGAAAACACGCCTGGCGACGGCGTTGTGATGGGGATTGGCCAAGTCAACGGTGACCAATTTCCCGACGTCGATTCCCGCGCCGTCGTGATCGCGTACGACTACACCGTGTTGGCCGGCACGCAAGGACTGAAAAACCATTACAAACAAGACCGCATGTTTCACCTTGCCGAACGGTTTCGGTTGCCGGTGGTGATCTACACCGAAGGTGGCGGTGGACGTCCCGGTGACACTGACATCGGTGGCGGTATCGGCATGGACGTGGAAACGTTCAGCCAATGGTCGCGACTCTCGGGACTGGTTCCGCTGGTCGGAATCAGCTCTGGTTATTGTTTTGCCGGCAACGCGGCTTTGCTTGGTTGTTGTGATGTGATCATTGCAACCAAAGGCTCGAATATCGGAATGGGTGGACCGGCAATGATCGAAGGCGGAGGGCTGGGAGTCTTTGCGCCAAAAGAGATCGGACCGATGTCGATGCAACTTCCAAACGGTGTGGTCGATATCTTGGTCAACGATGAAGCGGAAGCGACGGCGGTTGCTCGGCAATACCTTTCCTACTTTCAAGGCACGACAGCGGATTGGGAGACACACGACCAACGACGGATGCGGCACATCGTGCCGGAGAACCGCAAGCGAATGTACGACGTGCGCGATGCCTTGGAAACGATCGCCGACGTTGGATCCGTTTTGGAGATTCGCAAAGAGTTTGGAATCGGAATCATCACTGCGCTGGCCAGAATCGAAGGGCGGCCAGTCGGCGTGATTGCCAACAATCCCTATCATTTGGCGGGCGCAATCGATTCCGATGGAGCGGACAAATGTTCGCGATTCCTGCAGGTGTGCGATGCATACGATCTGCCCGTGGTATCGCTGATGGATTGTCCGGGCATCATGGTCGGCCCGGAGATAGAGAAAACCGCATTGGTGCGGCATGCCTGCCGGATGTTCAACACTGGGGCGAATTTATCGGTGCCGCTGTTCGGGTTGATCTTGCGCAAGGCATATGGTTTGGGAGTGATGACGATGTGCGGCGGCGGTTCGATGGTGCCGTTGTTCATGGCCGCCTGGCCGACGGCCGAGTTCGCGCCGATGAACATCGAAGGGGCGATCAAGCTCGGTTTCCGCAACGAGTTTGCGGCGATCGAAGATCCGGAGGAACGCGCGCGAGTGTTTAAGGAGAAAGTCGCCACAGCCTATGAGGATGCCAAGGCGGTCAACGCGGCCGAGTTCTTCGGTATCGACGACGTCATCGACCCGGCCGAATCCAGAGCCTGGGTCGTTGCTGGGCTGAGAAGTCTACCACCGATCACAAACCGAACCGGAAAAAAGCGCCCCTACATTGATACGTGGTAGAAACGCCTCTGCATGCTCCCGGTCGTCGGGCCGCTGGGTTTTGTTGGGACCAAGACGCTGTTGCTACAACCAAGTCTGGTTCATGTGGTTCAGCGGCGATTGGCCGGAGGTAAAGCATGCGTCGTGATGCCCCTCAGTTCAGCGGCCAGGTTTCCTTCCTGGTCCTTTAAGATGACGTCACAAATTGCCTGATTCGCAGTCGTGCTGCGACCGTGCAAGGACGCTTCGTAGCGGCCGGACTTTGGTGGTTGCATGAGATGCACCGTTTCAATGCTGGTCGGTAATGAAGGTAAGTCGAGTTGTTGTGCGGTCCACAGCAATGCAAGTTGTAGCGCCCCATCGAGTGCTGCAGGATCCGCGACCCAGTTCTCGGCGGGCCAGTTCTGGTCGCGCAGGCCAGCAATCGAAATGACGTCTGCTTGTCCACCTTCGTTAAGCGAAATCTCTTTGATGACTTGAAATGAAGGACCGTGAAATAGTGCGCCGCCATAAATTTGATTGTTTGCCAGATTTGATGCGGAAGCGAGCAGTGCGCTCTCGGCCGTATGCGCGTCTGGAACGTCGCGCTGCGCGGATGAGCTGGCAACTCGGGACGCGCGGCTTGAAAGCGTCGCTGTGCAACGATAATGCAATCGCGGACTGCCTGCTTCAGCAAGTTCCAAGCTGACAAGGACTCGGTCCCTCGTGCTCTCCGCTGCTTTCGCCGTGACGATGAGGTTCAGATCACCTCCGCTCAAAAACTGATCGGCCACCACGCCCTTGAGGACTTGAATGTTGTTCAACTCGTGAACGTCCAAATCGTCGCTCGCGAATTCGTTGCGCGGCCCTGGCGAACCATTCCACGACGTAGACAACCGGGATGACGGGCGTTCCGTTGATCGCGTGGTCAATGAACTGAGGGTGGCTTTTTTGATTTACCAAAACTTGCGTTGTCCGCACCGAGGGGGCATCGTCTTTGGTACTCGCGATGACCGTTTCGCCCACTAGTAGCTGAGCGAGCTTGTGGAGCCAATCACCTAATTCTGTGCGATCGGATTCGTAGCCTCCCGCAGCGACGGCGGCTCGCAAATCCTTGGTCTGTTGACTGACATCCTGCGCATCTTCCAGGATCTGCCAGATCGCGGCGAAGACTTCGTGCGCCCGGATTTTTGTTGAGTCAGCCCTGCCCTACTGGCGAACCCGACATCGGCCGGCAGCGGCTGATCGACAGCGGGACTGACACCAAGTTCGTTGATCGCGGAGACAACTCGATTCACCCGCTGTCGCAGCGGAAGCGCGCGAAGCTCCTTCGCTTCGATCGGCTCGCCGATCCAATAGTCCTGACGACCGTGACCGACCGGGAATTCCGCTTTGCTAGTAATCGGGACAACCGGAAGTCCGCCGGTAAACCTGACGGGGACGATCGGGACGTCTAGTTTTAACGCCAGATCAAGGAACACCGAACTGCACTTCGACGTCTGCTCTCGGCAACTTTGTGAGCGGGTGCCATCGGTATGAACAAAGAAGGATCGGTTTCCCTGTGCCATCTCCGCCTTGATACTGTTGATGATCTCAAACATCGACTCCGGCTTGTCCTGATCGAAGTAAACGATCTGCTCGAAGGACTTAAATCCGGGGTAGGACTCCAACACTTCAATCAACTGTCCGATCCAGCGGTGTTGATGCTTGGCATTGGCCATCGTTGTCATCGGCACACCGGTGAGCGCGGGAATGATGTTGGTCGCAATCAGGGATTCAATTTGAACTTGGTGATTGCCCAGGTAGATTGCCGGTCGCCCTTGCAGCCGGTCGATCGTTTCTGATGTCTCGATGACCACTCGGTTGACGTACTGGTTGATCAGTCCGAGCACGATGTCTTCGCCAACCCAACCGTTCGGCGTCGCCAGCAAAGGGTTCCAAAATTGACGAAGCCGATCGGAGAGATCACGACCCGGCCGAAGCACGAGTGCGTGGCTCGCTGCTTGCGGAGACGTATTTACTTTATCTCGCACGGCACACCCAGACCGCACGACGGCTTGGCGACCGGAAACTGGTCCGGTCGGTGTACCAGATGCGATTCGCATTCCCATGTTCGAGGCCTCGTAAATCCGCAGACCATCGACCCACAACGAACCTTTGCCGATCACATACGGTCCACTGGAGTCGGTGCCGACTTCGGTGATCTCCATCGTTGACGAAATCACTGCGTTCTTGGGAGTGACCTGGCCACGATACTTCCAGGTCAGTGGAGTCCCGACCATGAGCGGTTCAAAATGGGCATCGCCGAGTCCCTCGGCCATGCCGGCGTCGAGCATGTAGAACTGGAGCAGTTGAATCAGGGCTTCGATACCAAGGGAGCCAGGTTGTACTGGGTCTTGAAAGAAGTGTGCTTTGAAGAACCATTCAGAAACGTCAACGTCTTTTTGACCTTGCAACAGTCCGAGGCCGGCTGCACCGGCGCCACGAACATGGGTGACCCGATCGAGCATTAGCAACATCGGTTCGGGAAGTCGGACGTTTCCCGTGCAATACTTTGAGGGACGCCTCGTCAGGTCAATTGGAGTACCACCGGATACTTCGATCTGGTTTCGATGCGCTTCGGTAATGGGCAGGCCGACTTGATTGTCGAATGCTTGGGGCGGAAAAAATCCGAACACGGTGTCCATCACATAGACTTTCGTGTCGCCCAGGAAACATTCGACGTCGAAACTTTCGATCACCATGCCGCCAGCGGTGGACACGTTCGTGATCTTGACCCGAGTCGTCAGCACACCGGCCGTCCGCGTTAGTTCATGCAAAATCGTTCCGGTGCCGTCCAGGTTGCGGAACATCAGATCGTCTTCGAGCTTCGTGACCGAACCGACTGCAGAGGCAACCCATCCACACGGCTGCAAGGCTGCTTCCAGTAACACAGCATGCGGCATCGTCGCCGCGCCGTTTTCGTCGAAGTACCAAACATCGTCCGGGATGTCGTACTCACACTCGATCTCCATCCCGGCTTGGCAAACGTCTAGCTCGCCGTCGATTTTCGTGATCCTGCTGATGAAGTGGTATGGCTCGCCGGGTAATCGCGGCGACTGCCTGGTCCCATCGAACATCTTGTACATCGATCCGAACGCTTCCGACGGACGACCCCAAGCGCACGAAATCATCGCCTTCCAATCGAATGGAAAACCCTCGCGGTCGGTGGCAACGGCGACCGGTTCGACGACGTTCTCGTACCGCTCGGTCATCGTGGTCAGCGGCCAGCCCGGGACAAGCTCGACACCAATCCGATGAGCGTGGAAGGCTGCCTCGCCGTCAACAAATCCAACCACGTCACAGATCACCGTTGGGTGTGGGCCATCCCACATTTCCTCAACGTGTACTTCATAGGTAACGTGAGTCGTCTGCGGGTTGATCTCGCCACGGCACTTCAAGTCGAACGCTTGTTCGGGCAAAGGCTGAAATCGCCAACCGTCTCGTTTGGTCGTGTGGCCGGCGGCGGCCAGATAGAACGACAACGCCTCGATGCAGGCTTCGACCATGAAGTTACCCGGCATGCAGGGGTCGTTCTTGAAGTGTCCTTGAAAGAACCAGTCGTCCGGCTTGACTTCGGTTTCGCAGCGCATGAAGCCGCGCCCCCACGGACCGCCCGTTGGATCGTAAACGGAAATCTTGTCGATGAAAAGTTGATCGCCAGACTGTATTTTCGGACTGCGTGTATGGGTTTCGGTCCACTCATATCCGGGGCCAAAGCAATCGAACGATCGGCCTTCACTGAAGGCGATCAAATCGTCCTTGCTGAACGACGACTTGGTGCAGGTCACAAGTGGCGGATCGACTCGCGCATCATCAACCAGATCTGCTTATGCCCTGCTCCGGAGTCCACAAGATGCCCAGCGCATCTTCTAATTCGGCATAGCTAAAGAACCCCGCTTGGCCATCACGAACGGTCAGCCGTCGCTGGCCGTTGACGACGCAGTCGTACTCGAAGAAGAACAAGCGGACGTCGCCATGCTTGGCATGTCCGTTGATCCGGATCTCGTACTCAAGCGTCTCGCCTGGCGAAGGGAGGTCGCCGTGATAGGTCAACGTGCATCCCAGCAGTCGGTAGACGCGTTCGCCCTGATTGAGCAGGTCGATACCCATGTAGCTGATCAACATCAGGTCGGCTTGGCCCGATTCGATCATGAACCCTGCGGGCATGTAGCCATCGTTTAGATACCAATCGCCGGCTTTAACGTCGGTCTCCGTCCAGATTGTTCCAGTGCCCAGCACGCCAGCTTCGGCGTCCAAGCCGGTGACACGATCGGCCAACAACAATGGCGGCTCCGGCATTCGACATTGCAGGTCGAATTCGTCTTGAGCTTCAAACAGCGGCCCGAACAGTTCGGAGATCTTTCCGGAGGAGTGGATTTTCAGTTGGTCTTTGTTCCAACGACACGTCCGCCTCGCGACCGACGCTTGCTTTGTCACGCCCACCTCAACCGGGTAACGGGGGAGGTCGGACGCGGTAGCGGTCGGCAGCGGGTGTTTCACTACATCGCCCACTGCTACGCTACGCTCTACGCAGGCCTGAGCGGCCCGATGCCGTCCCACTGTGAGAGATGACATGGCTGGCAAAACCATCTCCGTTCGCATCGCCAGGAACTGCGCGTGAACGGCTGACTGCTGCTCGATAAATCCTTTGTGCATCGCGGCCACTGCGTCGAACTGTTGCTGGAAAGCCTGTTCGATCGCCGATTGATGTCGACATGGAAACGCTCGCCTCGACAGCAGCCGACACGAAAGAGGTTGGTGCTGAAACTTGGCACAATGCCGGCTCAAGATGGTTAGCCAATTCAACAAGGACATCGGTTCGCGGCAGAGATGGTGCCGGTACCATGCGTTGATGGGAGGACGATCGAGGTGGCAATTTGATTGGTGTCGGATGCGAGGGAAACGCCAGCTTCGGCTCGTTGTCGTCAGCCTGAGCGGAACCCGCTTCGGTTTCTGCTGTTAGCCGATCCGTCAGCGCGGCATGATCGACGTTGACACCGGCAACGATCAAAGCAGCAACCGCATCAAAGACCTGCTCGATATTTTTTCCACGTCGGTCAAGTTGGATGCACAGCACATCGCGATCATTCAAGATCTCGCGTATGAAATTCGTGCAAGCTCCAGCCGGGCCATGTTCAATGAAGATACGAACGCCGTCGGCATAAGCAGCTTCAATTGTGGCGGGAAAGTCGAGCGTTGATTCGGCTTGCGTCGTAATCGCGGCAGCACAGGCCGTTTCGCTGACTTCATAGGCGCCGCCTGTTCCGTTCGAGTAGAAGCGAACGCCCGGCATCGGCGTCACGTTCCGAGTATGGATATCTACCCATGGCTTATGGAATGACTGAGCAACCTCTGGAACATGACACGCCAGGTTATAGTCCACCGGCACGCAGCGGCGGCGACCCAGCGATTCGATGATTGCATCACAATTCGCGGCATCGCCACCAATGACGACATCGTTTGCCGTGTTGATGATGGCAAGATGGACTCGGTCGTAAGCAGTTAACGCCATGCGAACTTCTTCGACAGGAGCCAAGATATTCCAAACGGCCCACTGGGCTGCATCGACTCCCCAAGCGCGCGCGATCGCTGCGAAATCGACACCGAGTTCGCGCTCCATCATCCCGCTCTGATCGATTTCGCGACGCATCGCATCCATGTCCGACCAGACGTTGAACGCATACAGGCTATTGCTCTCCCCCGACGAATACCCGATTGCCGCGGAAGGCCGGAGTTTCAGTAACGATAGTGTCAGTTGAGCGTGAGCTTGACTCAGAAGCGATGTTCCCCACAGATAGTCGCTCGGGCCGGGCTGATAATCGTCGCCGTTTAAACCGTACACCCAGCCTGCAACATCACGAAGTGGGAACGTTGTCGATACGGGTGTGACCAACTCGGGAATCGCTCGCAGTAGATCTGCTCCCATTCCTTCGTACGCTGCGCCGGCGGCTGTGAACACGAATGCTAGTTCACCAGCGATGGGTGCGGACCGGAAATGGACGCCCTGTCCGGGCGGATGACCTTCGGTGATGTGCTTGACAGCCCGCTCGGCTCGTTGGGAAAATTCGTTCTGATCGGCGGCGACGATGACAAGACTTGCCCGGTGACTCTCCGAACGTTCCGATTCTTGCCGGTTGGCAAGTCTCGCCAGTACTTCATCGGGATTCGCGCCGCTAAAGATATGTAGTCGCGGGATCCCAATCGGTGCTGGCGGCAACATGATCACTGGCCTCCGCCAACAGCACCGTTTGACGACTAATTCCGTCCATCGCATCCAATTCGACCGAAACCGTTCGAGGTCCAGCGCCGGCGATCAAACCTGTTCCGCTCGGCCGAGTTGGACGCCAGCAGCGGAGCTCCGCCGGGAGTCTGGCGATAGTGAAGCAGCGAGCGCGGCGGCAGCAACATGAACGAGTCCAGACGCCGCGTGCGCGTGACCGAACTGCGCTGTCAGATTCTGCAGCTCGTCGCCCAATCCGAGTCGAAGGTCGGGGCGATCATCCACAGGCAAACCGCTAGCATTCAAACGACCGCCAGGCAGAACCGCATAGACACGGTCGCCATCGCGATCGGCGTCGTCAAGTCGCTTGAGTACCAACATCACAGCAGCGTCGCCAGGCGTTTGTCGATCGTCGGCCAACAACGCTCGCGCGGCGGTCAGGTGTTCGCTTTGGCAGGAAAGGTCAACCGCACCGACCATCGCCGCATCGATCTCGCCAGCCCGCAATGCTCGCTCTGCGATCTCGCAGTGCACAGAGCCCACTCCGCTCTTCGGCGCTGACGGTAAAACTTGGGCCTGCCATGTTGAACTGGCTATTCAATCGGTTGGCGACGATATTTGGCATCGTGCCCATCACCCCGGCTGCATCGAGAACCGGAGAAACCATCTCTCTTGCTGAAGCAATCCACTGCGGCGAACAGCCCCACTCCTTCGCCGCTGTTGCCAGTCGCCAACGCACGCCGAACCTTGCTGCCTCGGGGTCAGTTCCCATACCGACGTAGATACCTGTCGAAGCTGACGGCAACGCTCCCGCATCGGCGAGCGCTTCGTCGGCGGCTTGCAACATCGGCGAGTTGCTGACCGAGCGCACTCTGCAGGTCGAGCGGTGGAAATTTCAAATCCTTGAGTTTGAGCGAGATGTCTGGCATTCGCCCCTGCCCGTTCTGGTCAAGGCAGGATGTCTTGTTGAATAGCGCTTCCGCGAATGCTTCTCTTCCTACCGCCGAGCCAGCGGTGATCCCGATGCCGACGATGGCGACCGGAACCGAAAACGGGGTCGGACCCCAATCGCCAGAACGGCCCGTAGGTGCTTTGCACGGTTGGGGCCCGACCCCGTTTTTAACGCAGCGGCAATGAGTGCCTTTGCACTGGCGGGTTCTTCGACCAACAGATGTGCGTTGTTGCCGCCAAATCCAAATGCTGAAATTCCGGCCCGCAGTACGCCATCTGGGACTGGTCGACCGATCCCATGGTTCGGCGCTAGCCAATAGTCGAAACGGTGAATCGGCGATGGCATCAAGCGGCGAATCGCAGTGCAGACTTGGAGGTCGAATCTTGATGTCGCATCGCCTCAATCACTTTTACAAGTCCCGCCACGCCGGCCGCAGTGATCAGGTGACCTGTGTTGGACTTCAGCGAGCCGATCGGAAGTTCGACGTTCTCGGCGTAGATCGCAGCGGAAGCGTGAAGCTCCGTCGCATCGCCGACTTGGGTTCCCGTGGCATGACATTCAAGCAGCGAGATATCGCGTGGCGACAGACCCGGAGCTTTCAAAGGCGCGGGAAATCGCTCGCGCCTGACCGTCGCGGGACGGGACAAGCATGCCGCTGCCACGGCCGTCGTTCGAAAGCCCAACGCCACGGAGGATGCCATGAATCGTATCGCCGTCACGAACAGCGTCCTCCAAACGACGAAGCGCAACAAACCCGCAACCCTCCGCTGGGACCAAGCCATCGGCATCACGGTGAAACGGCCGCGACTGTCCCGATCGACTCAGCGCTTGAAGGGCGGCGAAGCCCAGGTGAATGCAAAGATCATCGGCGCAGTTGACCGCGCCGGCCAACATCAGATCGCTGGAACCATCGTGCAGTTGGTCGCAGGCGAGTTTGATCGCGTACAGGCTACTGGCGCAGGCAGCATCGATTGCCATCGCGCCGCCGCCGAGGCCAAGGGCGCGTTCAAGTAGCAAGGCTGGTAAGCCGGAGTTGAATCGGTTGGCCGTGTCGGGGATTTCGATGCCAGCGTCGGCGAGTGCCTGTTCTCCGTAACCATCGATCGAGGAAATGGCGTTGGCTTGCACAAACGATGCCATCCCAGCGGAAGGAAAAGAGAGATTGCCGAACACCGCGCCGAATCGACGTGAGTCAGCGTTGTCGTAGCCTGCGTCGCGCAGCGCTTGGCGGGCCGTGTGAAATGTCCATTGAAAACCGGATCAAGTCGGCGGATCTGATCGGCGGGAATCGCGAAGCCTTCGGGATCGAAAATGTCATCGAATCCGCTGACATAGCCGCCGCGGTCCGACCAAGTACGATCATCGCTCTGCTCGGGACCATCGCACAGAACGTCCTCCTTGCTGATTCCCCAACGGTCCGACCGGCACCGACGAGACAAGATCCTTGCCGGCAACGACCGCATTCCAAAGTTCCTCTGGCGACAAAGCGCCCGGCACAACCAGCGCCCGGCCGACGATTGCGATCGGCTGGAAGTCGGTCACGCATTCGCTCCGGCTGGCGGCAAGTTCTTGCGTCAGCTGTGCTTCCTTCGCGATGGCTGCTCCGTCGTTGCTCTCGGGCAAGACTCCGCCGCCGAGAACCAGTTCGATTTGGCTGCGCTGCGGACTGGCGATTTCTTCGAACGAGCATTCGAGCACCTTCGTCGATCGGAATCAGCGCGACCCCCATCGCTTCAAAGTGCGACTTGAGTGCGGGGCTGACCATTCCGCCGGCCCATGGTCCCCAGCCGAGCGACTTGACCACAACCTCGGAACCTCGTCGCTCGCTTTCTGCGACCGCAACTTTGTTCAGAATCTCGTTTGCCATCGCGTAGTCAGCTTGCCCGGTATTTCCCGTCCGTGCCGCGACGGAGGAGAAAAAACAGAGGAGCTTCAACGAATCATCCACCGTCGCGCCCAATAATGCTCGTAGGCCTTGGACCTTGGTGTCGAAGACTCGGTTGAATTGTTCGTCGGTCTTGTCTGCAATCAGTTTGTCGGCCAGTACGCCCGCACCATGGACGATGCCGGTAATCGCACCGAGCGACGAACGAACCTCTGCCAGTGCTTTGTTGACCGCATCGCGATCCGTGATATCAACGGACAAGTAGATGGCTCGTCCTCCGGCACGCTCAATTTCGGAAACGGTTCCCAGAATCTCGCGGTTGGCCAGAATTTGGCTGACTTGGCGACCCAGTTCGGCTGGCGAAAGAGATTCGCCAGCGGCGACGGCGGCATCCAGCAATGCACGCTTGAGTGTGGCGTCGTCCGTCGCCCCGAGAGCGGCCTCGGGTTCATCGACAAGTTCGGATCGACCCAGCAGGGCAAAGCTTGCACCGGAAGCTCGCGCCAGTTCAATCATGGTCGCCGCGGTAACGCCACGTCCGCCGCCCGAAACCACAATCACATCTTGTTCGCCCAGCGGCATCGATCCTGTTTCGACCTCAACGGGTTTGTTTCGCAGGACCAAGCGACTGCCATCGGCCCTGAGTGCGACTTCAAGTTCCGGCCCTCCGGCCAACAGTTCATCCGCAATCGCATTGGCAATTTCGTCGGTGTCTAGACCTGCTGTTTGTACGTCAATCGCCTTGACGTTCGTCGTTGGCCACTCAATCGCGGCGGTCCTGGCGAGTCCGGTCAGCCCGAAGCTCCAGGCTTGTACGTCATCCGCGTCGATACAGCCAAAGTCGCCACCGTAATCGTTGACGGTTACGAAGACACCGCCCGAAACAACTGAGTTTGCGATGGTTCGCGCGGCGGCAAATGCTTGGTAGTTGACCGCGATTGCTTCATCAACGTTCGCGAAGTCGCGCAGTCCACCCAAGAAGATCGCACCGGCGAATCCGGTTTCGGGAACCTCCGACACAGCCTCGGCCTCAATACCCGCCTGATTCAAAAGAGCGACAAGGGCAGCGGCAACACCATTTCCGTCGTCGGTTACGGCAATCGGTCCATCGCTTAGACCGGGCAACCTAGTTTTGGTCGGTGCAGCAGGAACAGCCTCAAGCGTGTAGCGAAGCAGCTCTGATTCTGTGACAGCGTTCACATTGTGATCGCTAGCTGGGGAAGCTGCTGAACTGTTTGCTGAATCGCCCTCCAGTTGGCCGTTCATGTATTCAACGATCTGACCGAGCGTTACCAGTTTTGCCATCACGGTCGTGTTGACTTCCGGCAACTCGGGAACCGCATCCTGCATCGCGGACAAAATCTCAACCCGTTTGATCGAATCGATGCCCAGATCCGCCTCCAGTTCCATTTCCATGTTCAACATGTCGGCGGGGTAACCAGTTTTGTCCGAAACCACTTTCAACAACAATACCATCAAAGCATCTCGGGAAATCCCAGCAACAGCTTCAAACTCCTGCGCGGCCGGGGCTATGGCGACAGCTTCTGTAGCGTCGATGGCAGTTTGTCCAACGACCGGAGTGGATGAAGCGATCCGACCGTTCATGTATTCGACGATCTGACCCAGCGTCACCAACCCGGCCATCACCGATGTATCGACTTCTGGCAACTCGGGAACCGCGTCCTGCATCGCAGACAAAATTTCGACCCGCTTGATCGAATCGATGCCCAGATCCGCCTCCAGCTCCATCTCCATATTCAGCATGTCGGACGGATACCCGGTCTTGTCTGAAACCACTTTCAACAACAACGTCATCAAGTCATCACGGGAGACTTTGGCAACCGTCTGTGGCGCCGCTGCGACAGGGGCGGGAGTCGGCGCTGGTTTAGCTACCTGTGTAGCGACCGGTGATGCAGTAACCGCCGGCGCAGCAACCGGGGCCGCAACAACTGGCTGCACGACCTTTTGCGCAGCAGGCTGAAGAACTGACGGGGAAACTTGAGACGCCGTAACTTGAGACTCGGCGACTTGCGGTGCTGTAACTTGCGGCACTGTAACTTGAGACGAAGCGACTTGCGGCGCTGAGCCTGAGGCCACACGGCGGCAGACTGCTCGACTCCTCCGAGTTGGCCGAGGGCAGCGAAGCCTTGCTTGGCTGTGTCAAGGAATGAAGCGTGCGCTTGGGCCATCGCGTTCAGATAGCTGGCGTGCGCATCGGCGGTCTGTTGCTGTACAGCCTGATAGGTGGCCAGCAAGCCGAGTGTGAGTCCCGAGGGTGCAGCCGAAACGGGAGTCTGTGCTGGTGCTGCGTACGTGAGCGGCTGGCGTTTCAACTACTGGAGTTGGAACAGCTTGGGGTGCCGGTGTAAAAACTTGGTTGCGTTGTTGTGACATGGATGTTGTCAGTTGACGTTCGGGGTTTGGTCCGACCAGTTCGGACAGGTCCTGTGGAGGGTACGGCTTGCCGTAGTTGGAGCCGTTGATCGGAATCACCAGTCCAGGTTTCTCAATCTCGTGCGGATTCTCCGGCTCGGCGTGCTCGCTCCACAACGGAGCGAGATCCATCGGGATTCCAGCAGCAACCAGGCGACCAAGGCCACCTAGGAATGGAGCCAGTCCTGCCTTGTTTTTCTCGTCCATCTGAATCGCCGTGTGACTGCGGTCCTTGAGAATCCGACTGACCAAGCCAGTCAGGATCGACGAAGGTCCCACCTCGACGAAAGTTCGAGCACCGTCGGCATACATCGCTTCAACCATTTCAACGAAGCGAACCGGGTTGGCCAGCTGGCGACCAAGTTGAGCTCGTATCTGGGCAACGTCTGCGGGATAGGGCTGCGCGGTTTCATTCGCGTGAACCGGTATTGCCGGACTTTTGAACTCGATCGCATCTAGAAATTCAGTAAACGCTGTGCTTGCGCCGCTAACCACCGGTGAATGGAAGGCCGTTGCAACCGTTAGGCGCTTGGCCATGACGTCTTGCTCCGCAAGTTTGGCCTCGATCTTTTCGATCGACGAAGTTGACCCAGAGAGCACAACTTGATTTGGGCTATTGTCATTCGCCACTACAACGTCAATCCCAGAGTCGGCAATCAGTTGGCGAACCTGATCAACGTTTTGCGCAACAGCGGTCATCGCCCCAGGCGACGTTGCCGCTTCGGCCATCAGTTCACCGCGGCGTCGGGCAACGCGAAGCATATCAGCTTCGGACAACACACCCGCCGCGTGAAGCGCCGTGATCTCACCGAAGCTATGTCCACCGACGTCGCTTGGCTGAATTCCGATGGAACGCAGCATTCGCAGCATCGACAAACTGGCTCGCGCCAATAGCCGGCTGAGCCCATTCGGTCGCGGTCAACCGTGACTCCTGCGCGGCCTCGACCTCCTTCCTCGAATGACATGATCGGGAAGACAACGTCATGCAACCGTTCCGCCGTCCAATCCAAGTCGGCAGCTACGTCCCATGGCTCCAACGCATCGTCGAACTCTTTGGCGAGGTCGGCACCCATGAACAAGTACTGACTTCCTTGTCCGGGAAACAAAAACGCCACGGTACCATCGGCCGCCCCGATTCCATAGTGAATGCCTGTTGGCGTCGAGAATGCCTGATTCGGGGCCTTTTCGATCCGCTCAATTGCGACACGAAGTTTTTCGACAAGATCAACTTCGTCGCTTGCCACCAGTGCCAGCCTCGCGGGTGCGTCCGATTGATATGCAAGCTGACTCGTCCGAGCCAACCAAGGCAGGTAGCCGGTCTCGGTTGCCGCGCCCACGTGGGTCTTGGCTTGCTGAATCAATTCATCACCGTCAGCACCACAGAGCACGACCAACATCGCGTCACTGGTCAGAAGTCGAGGTGCGGTCGATCCGAAGCCGGTGTATTCCGATAGCGCGACGTGGAAGTTCGAGCCACCAAAACCGAATGAGCTGACCGAACCGCGTCGCTCGTGATCCGATCCGCGAACCCACGGTCGAGTCTTGGTATTGAGATAGAACGGCGATGACTCGAGATCAAGCTTCGGGTTCGGCTTGTCGATCTTTGCGGTTTGCGGAAGCACTTTGTGGCGAAGGGCCATGATGACTTTGAACAAACCAGCGGCACCGGCTGCGGCCTTGGTGTGACCGATCTGGCTCTTGACCGATCCGAGTGCACACCATTGACGGTCTGTCCGACCGGAGTCATCGAATGCGAGCTTGAGACCGCCGAATTCGGCCGCATCGCCGGCGACCGTTCCGGTTCCGTGAGCTTCCAACAACTCGACCGTCTCCGGTCCATAGCCTGACTTGTCATAAGTGTTTGATAAAGCGCGAGCCTGACCGGCCGAAACGGGTGCGTACACACTTTTCGAGCGACCATCCGAGCTTGATCCGACACCGTTGATGACACAGTAAATGTTGTTACCGTCTGCCTCAGCGTCCTCTAGCCGCTTGAGTGCGAACATGCCAAGACCTTCGCCAAGCATCGTTCCATCGGCCTGGTCCGAGAACGGGCGAATGTCTTCTGATGGAGAGATGCCGGTGTTTTTGAGAAACACATGTACATGAAGATGTCGTTCATGGTGTCCACACCACCGGCGATGACCATGTCACTATCGCCCAGATACAGTTCGTTGACTGCCATCGACAAAGCCGAGAACGATGACGCGCAAGCAGCGTCCGTCACACAGTTGGTTCCACCCAGATCGAGGCGGTTGGCGATGCGGCCGGTCACGACATTGCCAAGCAAGCCGGGGAATGTGCTTTCGGTCCACTCGGGATGCAAGTCAGCTATCCGGTCGCAGGCGGCCTGCGCTTCCGATTCGGGCACGCCGGCGCGGCGCATCCCTTGAAGCCACATTGGCCGGTTCATCCTGCTGGCCATGCTGCCCAGAAGCTCTTGGCCGGAAGTGACGCCCAAAATGACTGAGCAGCGAGAGCGATCGAGATCACGGAATTGTCCGCGCGTGGCGTCGTCAAGCACACGTTGGGCAACGATCAGGGCCAATAGCTGTGCCGTATCGGTCGACGTCAGCAGGTTGGGTGGTATACCAAACCCCATCGCATCAAGTCCGACGTCATCCAGGAATCCACCACGCCGACCATAGGTTTTGTCCTTCACCAGCATGTCAGCATCAAAGTGATCCTCAACAAGCCAGTGGCTCGGCGGAACTTCGGACAGCAGATCCTTTCCGGTCAGAATGTCAGACCAGAAACCGGTCGCGTTGACCGAGCCTGGAAAAAGTGCCGAAACGCCCACGACTGCGATCGGTGGGCGGGCAGTGTTTGTACCGAAAGGCATCGAGTCATCCTTTACTTCAGTGGCGCAAACCGTGAATTTGCGCGTTTTTGATTAGCCACCGCCGCGTTTACGGTGGGATAGCGTGAAAAAGACCTTGTCACACTCAGTCGCGGCCCAATTCTCCCATGAGACCGAGAACGAAGCTACGTGCGACAATGTTCGGCGAATGTGATTTCTTTGTATCGGCGGCGCAACAGAGACGGAATCGTGCGTGGGGCTATTGTCAAACGCTAATTAAGCAATCGAGGTCGATAATTGAAAGCCGCAGCAGGCACTGGAACGCCGTAACTGCGGAGTTGTTGGGCACGAGCGATCACCGCAGCACCTTCCATCAGGTTGTAGGCGACTTGAGCAACCGTTCTGTTTTCCGGTTTGGACAGGAAGCTACCAGCGGTCCAAGCGTTGAATGCTCCCATCGCTGGACCGCACCAGATCTGGTAATCCATCTTTCGCGCCTTCTCACCAACGATTGCCCAGCGGCTTGAGAGCCCCAGATAGGAACGGAAGGTCAACGCCATTTTGTGACGAGGTTCCGCGTCGGCACGAACGACTTGTTCAGGATCTCGATTGTTCCAAAACTCGCGGGTCAATTCCCAGCATTGAGCAACGGTCGAGCCGAGAATCTTTTCCAGCTCCGCTGTTTCTGAATCGGGAATCTGCTCGAGCGATGGATAGGTTCGATAAAGCGCATAGAGCTTCTTGCGCGAGGCGAACATCGTTCCACGCTTGAGGACTTGCAGATCAACGCCTAATTCGAACATATCGGCGGCCGGAGCCATGGTGACGTCAGCGAGACCGGCACCGGCCAGCATCTCTTTTCCGTCGGCCGAAAGGCCCGATTCAACACACGCCTCGTTCACCGTTCCGGTCAGCACGTAGGAGGCCCCCAGTGCGAAGGCGGCGGCGACAGCTTGTGGAGTGCCAATTCCGCCTGCAGCGCCCAGCCGTATCGGGCGCGTGTAGCCGCGGGCCTCCATGGTCTCGTCACGCAAAGCCTGAATGGTGGAGAAAAGTGGTGCCAGCGGACGGTTGTCGGTATGACCGCCGCTATCGCTCTCAACCGTGTAATCTTCGGCAACGGGAAGCGTTCTCGCGAGTTCGGATTCCGCTGCAGTCAACAGTCCTTCGGCGACCAACGCATCCAACATCGCAACTCGGGGCCGGGTTCATGAAGTGCCGGGCAACTTCGGGACGCGAGATCTTGGCGAATACCATGTTGCTGCGCTGGACGGCACCATTGGCATCGCGATGTATCCCGCTATAGGCATAACGGACAATGGCTGGCGTGAGCGACATGAACGCCGCGGCCGAAACTTTGCGAACGCCACGCTGGATGTAAAGATCAGCCGCAGCCGCTTCAACGCTGGTTCGTTGGGCGAATGGATCAGGTTGCAACCCCACGGCAGCGCCGTCCCCAAGTGCGTTTATAAGTTCATCCACAGCAACGCGAATCCGATCAAGTCCAAGGCCAGCGGCGCCAAAAAAACCGAGACAACCATGCTTCGCCATCTCGATGACAAGCCGAGTGGTGGCAATACCATTGGCCATCGCTCCGGCGACATAAGGGAACCGTGTCCCGTGAGTTTCGGCGAAGCTTCGATCACCCAGCCACTCCGGATACATCGCGGGAAGAACAGCGGTCACCGGCCAAGGATGTGTCTTTGTCCGATCTGGCTCTTCGGTCGTCAGCGAGCCACCGCTGGCGATTCCCAGTTGACCGGTGGCCGGATCGAGCACGACAAAGACGGTCTCGCGTATCTGCTGCGTCTGCTTGGCAATGGCGCCGGCGGTAAACGCTGGAGGATCAGAGCCACTCCAGAAGGCAATCGGAGTCATAAGTTTCGGCCGCGGACCCTTTTGCAACTTCTCTGGTCTGTCGCGTTCTGAAGAACAGGGCGTCGAACCATCGCCGCCCAGCGAAATTTGGCAACGATGAATCTGGGATCGATCAGCTCGTTACCATTTGGAGAACACAGGCAATATATGCTGGTCGTTTAGAAACGCCTAGGCGTTGGGGTCCGAACCAGCAATGATTCCGCGGCGTGTGGTTCCTCCGGATCGCTTGCCAGGCGTATCGCAGGACACACCTACCGGCCGGTATGTATATTCATACTCACTCCACCTCGAGACAGGACGAAAACATGACACAAACCATCAAATCAGCAGACCTTCCCAGCCTGGTCGGCAAAGAGTTGGAACCTTCTCCATGGTTCGAGATCACTCAGGAGCGGGTCAATCAGTTCGCTGATGCGACCAACGATCACCAATTCATTCACATTGATGAAGAAAAGGCTGCGCAGACTCCGTTTGGCGGCACGATAGCGCACGGGTTTCTGTCGTTGTCTTTGCTGCCCTACTTGAATGCGCAAAACGCGATTGTGCCTGAAAACCTCGTGATGGGAATTAACTACGGCAGCGACAAAGTGCGTTACCTGACTCCCGTTCGCGTTGGCAAGCGTGTTCGCTCAAAGCAGACAATACTGGACGTTACAGAGAAGAAACCGGGCCACTGGTTATTGAAGACCGCGGTAACCGTCGAGATTGAGGGCGAGGAGAAACCTGCCTGATTGCCGAAACTCTCTCGATGATGGTCGTTGGCTAAACCAAATAATTCTGATGTATTCATGAAGGAAACGAATGAGCATTAAACTTGAGGCCAAGTGGCCATTGTCACAGGCGGTGGGCAGGGCTTGGGACGATGCCACGCGTTGGCGCTGCAGAGCGCGGCGCGAAAGTTGTTGTCAATGATCTGGGCGATGCGAACGGTCATTCGGCCAACGCCGATGCGGTGGTCGCGGAAATCCAGGCGGCCGGCGGTGAAGCGATCGCCAACGGTGCAAACGTCGCTGACTTTGCGCAGGTCGAAGCGATGGTCAAACAGGCGATGGACCAGTGGGGCCGCGTCGATATTCTGATCAACAATGCCGGCATCCTGCGCGACAAGACGTTTGCCAAAATGTCGATGGATGATTTTCGGCTGGTCATCGATGTTCATCTGATGGGATCGGTCTACTGCACCAAAGCGGTCTGGGAGATCATGCGCGAGCAGCAATACGGCCGCATCGTCTTCACAACTCTCAAGCACCGGACTGTATGGAAACTTCGGCCAGTCGAATTATGGCGCGGCCAAAATGGCGATGGTCGGGCTGATGAATACGCTGCATCTGGAAGGTGCCAAATACAACATCCATGTCAATTGTCTGGCTCCAACCGCTGGCACGGCGATGACCGATGGCTTGCTGCCAGACGAGGTCTTCAAATTGCTGTCCCCGGAGTCGGTCAGCCCGGCGGTCGTCTTCCTGGCCGGCCCGGACGCGCCCAGTCGAAAAGTGCTGGCGCAGGCGGTGGTAGCTTCGCCATCTATAAAGGATTCGAAACTGAAGGCGTCAACCTGTTGCCCGACAAGCTGAGTGCAGATGGTGTCGCCGCCGCATGGGATGCGATCAACGACGAGAAAGACATGCGAGAACTGACCGGTGGTTTCGAGCAGACCGGCAAGTTTGCCACCAAAGGCGCTGCCAAAGAACTGGGCATCAAACTAACTCAGTAAGCTACATCGAAGGAGATCAGAAATGAGAGAAGCAGTTATCGTTTCGACGGCCCGAACACCCATCGGCAGAGCCTATCGTGGCGCATTCAACAACACCGAATCGCCAACCATGGCTGGTCACGCGATCAAGCACGCGGTCGCCCGAGCCGGTCTGGATCCCGATGAAGTCGAAGACGTGATCATGGGGTGCGCGATGCCGCAAGGCACTCAAGGCACAAACATCGCGCGACAAGCTCTGCTGGCCGGCGGGTTGTCCGTGACGACCGCCGGGATGACCGTCGACCGGCAATGCTCGTCAGGAATGATGGCCATTGCGCTGGCTGCCAAGACAATCATTTCCGATGGTGTCGATATCATGGTTGGTGGCGGTCTGGAATCGATTAGTGTTGTCCAGAATGAGCATATGAATACTTATCGAGCAAAAGATCCTCGCTTGGTTGATTTGCATCCGAACATTTACATGCCGATGTTGGATACGGCTGAAGTTGTGGCGAAACGCTACGGCATTAGTCGCGAAGCACAAGATGAATATGCGTTGCAAAGCCAGCAGCGTACGGCCGCGGCACAAGAGTCCGGGAAGCTTGATGATGAAATTGTTCCGCTCCCTTCGTCGATGGGCGTGATGGATAAAGAGACCAAAGAGATCTCGTTTCACGACGTCGTGCTAGAAAAAGACGAGGGCAATCGTCCGAGCACGACACTTGACGGTCTGTCCGGCTTGAAGCCGGTGCGAGAAAATGGCGTGATCACCGCCGGCAATGCGAGCCAGCTTTCCGATGGCGCCTCGGCGAGTGTCCTGATGGAAGCAAGTGTTGCCGAAAAACGCGGTCTGAAGCCGCTCGGTATTCTATCGCGGCACTGCAGTCGCTGGTTGCGAACCGGATGAAATGGGCATCGGGCCTGTGTTTGCAGTTCCAAGACTGCTGCAGCGAAACGGTTTGACGATGGACGACATTGGACTTTGGGAACTCAATGAAGCGTTCGCGGTCCAGGTGATTTATTGCCGCGACCAACTTGGCATTCCAAATGAAAACCTGAACGTCAATGGAGGTGCGATTTCGATTGGTCATCCCTATGGCATGTCGGGTGCCCGAATGGTTGGCCATGCGTTGATCGAAGGCAAACGTCGCGGAGTCAAGTACGTGGTCTGCACGATGTGCATTGGTGGCGGCCAAGGAGCGGCGTCACTGTTTGAAGTCGCCTAGAATTTGGCCTAGTCGTTGCGACGTCTGTCTGCCGTATCCGAGCCGCTGTGTCGCCTCGATCGGGCACACAGAGATTCGGCCAACAAAATTTGCCATTGGATTCGGCGCTTCTAAAACTGGAAAAACTTCTATTTTGAGGGATAATCTGTAGTTCGCCTGCCGAGTTGGCCGTTTGCGATGGTGGCGTGTTCTTGTCTTCACCGGCGATTGGTTCTTCAACCCTGGGGAAAGTTGATCATAATGGTCGTTCCCACCTAACTGTCATCATTCTGATTGGCTTTGCATGAACCATCTTTTCCGCTTTTTGTCCTGTTCCCTGCTCCTTGCCTCCCCGGCGCTGGTTCAATCGGCGATTGCGCAGCCGCGGGCGAAATCAGGCAATGCGGAGAAACCGGTCGAGGTGGCGCGGGTGATCATGTCGGAGGTCCAGCGTGGACAACGGGTGGTTGGTACGGTCCAGCCACTTCGTATCAGCACGATTGGCAGCGCCCAGGAGGGTCGCCTGGAAAAATTGCATGTGAACGATGGTCAACGCGTAAAAGAGGGTGAAACGCTGGCCGAACTTCGACCAAAAACATTGCAGCTGCTGTTGGCGGCAGCAGAAGCGGAGTTGCGACTGTTCGCGTCACAATTGGAAGAGCTGAAAAATGGTTCGCTTCCCGAAGAAATTGACGAAGCGGAGGCCAACATGTTGGCCGCGACAGCCGCTGATGGAGAATGCCGATCGTCAATGGAAGCGACTTCAATCACTTTCTGTTTCTCGAGCCGCCAGTATTACGGAATTGAAGACGCCAAGGAACAAGCCGAGGCGACACGATTTGCGTTGCAGGCCAGTCTCGCCATGTTGAAGCGAATCAAGGATGGTCCTCGACCCGAACTGATCGCCCAGGCCCAAGCCCGCGTCGATTTGCAGTCCGAACGAGTGAAACAATTGGAAGATCAAATTGACAAACTTGCCATCAAGGCGCCTTTCGATGGCTACATTGCCGCCGAATTGACCGAGGTGGGAGCCTGGATCCGTCAAGGTGATCCGATCGTTCAGGTCGTCCAGTTGGACAAAATTGAAATCCAAGTACCAGTGACAGCGGAACATGCGGTCAATCTGCGGATCGGAGATAAGATCCGAGTTGAATTCCCGGAACTTCCAGAAGAACTGTTGGTTGGAACGATCGATCGAATTGTCCCGGTCGCCGATCCTCAAACCCGTACCTATCCCGTATATGTACAGATGTCGAACCGCTTGCAGGACGATCGTCCGCTGTTGATGTCGGGCATGCTGGCACGTGTGGATCTGCCGGCCGGTCGTCGCGAACAGTCGACGCTGGTCCCCAAAGACGCGCTGGTTCTCAATGGTGACGAACGAGCGGTATTTGTGTTTGAGGGAAATCTGCCTGCCGGTGAAGGCTCCCTGAAGGCGAGCGGCGTGGTCCGCAAAGTCGAAGTTGACTTGGGAGTTGCTGTTGATGGTATGATCCAAGTTCGCGGCGACTTAGACGAAGGTGATCTGGTGGTGGTGATCGGAAATGAACGATTGGTTGACGGTGCAAAGGTCAGCGTCGTCAAGATCAATGAATACTGCCGCGCCTGAATCAACTTCCTCGAGCAATTAGTAATAATCGCTTGAAACTATTCGAAATCTTTATCGCTAACCCGGTCAAAGTCTCCGTCGGTGTCTTGATCGTCGTCCTGTTCGGCGGCATCTCGCTGGTGACGATGCCGAAGCAGTTGATTCCGACGGTCGAAAATCCGATGTTGTCGGTCGAGACGACGTGGCCTGGTGCGAGCCCGCAAGAGATCGAACGGGAGATCGTTCAGGAGCAGGAAGAACAACTGGCCACGATCGAAGGTCTGGTCAAGATGACTTCGACCTGTAGCAACTCGCGAGCCGAAATTGAGCTGGAATTCGCTGTCGGCACCGACGTCCAAGACGCGATGATGAAAGTCAACACGCGGTTGCAGCAAGTTCGCGAATACCCGATTGATGCCAACGAGCCGGTGATCGAAGCGTCCAGTGCAAGACGTCAGTCGATCGCACGTTTCGCGCTGACAGCGCGCCCGCCAGTCAAAGCAAAGATCGCTGAATTTCAAAAGCAGCATCCAGATTTGGCCGAGGCGCTGCAACCGGCGTACAACGCGATCAATTCGGCGCTGCGAGTCTATCGGCTTCAAGAGATCTGCGACGAGTTACAGGATGAATATCCGGAACTCACCGAATTGTTGCCCGCTGAAGTCGACTTGCAAGAGGTTCGCAAGCTGTCCGAAGATGTGATCGAAGCGCGATTGGAACGTGTCCCCGGTGTCTCAGAAGCCGACACTTACGGAGGCCAAGACGAAGAACTGCAAGTCATCGTCGATCCCGAACGATTGGCCGCCCGGCGTTTGACGATCGCCGATGTCCGCCGCGCACTGACTGGACAAAATCAAGACACCTCCGCCGGCGATCTGTCGGAAGGCAAACGACGCTGGGTGATTCGTACGCTGGGACAGTTTCGAGATCCCGAACATGTAAAGAACCAGTTGCTGTCGAACCAAGACGGCAAGCCAATCTACGTTCGCGATGTTGCCGACGTTGAAGTCGCCTACAAGAAAACGACCAGTCTTGTCGCGGCGTTATGGAATGACCACCAACGGCATGAGCATTCGTGCCGCCTCGGGATCCAATGTGCTGGAAGTGATGGACGGGCTGAAAGAAGCCACCGAGGAACTGAATAACGGGCTACTGAAACGTTTGGACTTGGAATTGTTCCAGTACTACGACGAAACCGATTACATTCGATCATCGATCCAATTGGTTCAGCAGAATATTTTTGTTGGCGGTGCGCTCACCTTTATCGTGCTGTTGTTGTTCTTGCATCTGGGCCGTCGATCGTTGATCGTGATCCCGTTCATCGCGGCCAGCTGCAGTCGCTTCGGTCTACGTTTCTCCTTGGTGGTTCCTGGTCACGATGGCGCTGATGCTAGGCGCCGGTCTGTGGTTCGGACGGGGTGCGTTGGTCGTCGGGCTGGCGATTCCGGTCAGCGTGATCGGAACGTTCTTGATGATGAGTCTGATGGGGCGATCGTTGAACGTGATCAGTTTGGCCGGATTGGCTTTTGCGGTCGGAATGTTGGTCGACAACGCGGTCGTCGTGCTGGAAAACATTTTTCGTCATCGACAACATGGGCGAATCGCCCCTGAAAGCCGCCGCACTGGGAACTCAAGAAGTTGCCGGCGCCGTTGTTGCATCAACCCTGACGACGATCGCCGTCTTTGTTCCCGTGTTGTTCGTTCAGGAATCATCCGGCCAACTGTTCAAAGATATCGCATTGGCGATCAGCTGTGCCGTTGGACTGTCGTTGATCGTATCCTTCACGATGATCCCCACCGCGTCGGCGCGACTATTTGGTAGCATCGTTCGATGATGGGGATCATGATGACTCGAGTTCGCATGAGCAAAAAGACTCGCGCCGTAAAATCGGGTTCGCCCATCGGTCGGTCGATCGATCAGAGCGATCCAGTGGGCGGGTGCAAAGTTCACCGACCGAGTCGCCGGGGCGAATCAATGGATCGTTGCCCGTCGAATTCGGTCGTTCGCGGTCGTTGTCGATCATGGTCGCATTCTCGGCAGGAGTCAGTTACACGTTGTGGCCGGAAGTGGAATATCTGCCGGAAGGAAACCGAAACTTCGTCTTCTGCCAACTCTCGCCACCGCCCGGCTACAACATCGAACAATTGATGAAGATGGGTGAGGAGCTTGAGAAAGACTTGAAGCCCTATTGGGATGTCGATCCCGGTAGTCCGGAGGCAGAAAAACTCGATTTCCCGCCCGATCAACTACTACTTCTACGGAGTCTTCGGATCGCGGGTCATGATGGGTGGCAGCGCCGATGATCCGCGCGGATTCGCGAACTGATTCCGGTGTTCAGAGAAGTCGGATCTCAGTTTCCTGGCACCCGTGCGTTTGCCACGCAGTCGAGTCTGTTTTCCAGCGGACGAAATGGCGGTCGTAGCATCGACATCGAAATCTCTGGCGGCGACTTGGTGGATTTGATCGCACTGGGGCGTCGGGTTTTGTCGGATGTCGAAAGAATCATGCCCGAGGCGCAGGCCAGTCCGCAGCCAAGTCTCGATCTTTCCAGTCCAGAAATCCACGTGCAGCCGAAGTTAGTCGAGTCGGCAGAGATGGGGATCAGCGCCGCCGAACTGGGCTATGCAGTCAACGCATTTGTCGATGGTGCGTACGCGGGTGACTACTTTGTTGATGGCGACAAGATCGATCTAACGATTATCGGCGACAGATCGTTCGCCGGTCGAACACAAGACATTTTGTCGCTGCCGATCGCCACCGCCAGCGGCCGAGTGGTCCCGCTCTCGGCACTCGCCGACGTTGAATACAGCAGTGGACCCGAATCGATCATGCGCCGCGAACGTCAGCGCGCGATCACGATTTCTGTTACGCCGCCGATCGACATGCCGCTAGAACAAGCGATGACAATGATCGAGGAACAGATCGTCGATCCATTGCAGGCCGAAGGATTGATCAACAATGAAACCATGATTTCGCTTAGCGGTGCCGCCGACAAGCTTCGCGAAGCCTGGGATGCACTGCGTTGGAATCTGCTGCTGGCCCTGGCGATTACCTATCTGTTGATGGCCGCTCTGTTCGAATCCTGGATATACCCACTGGTGATTCTGTTCAGCGTCCCGATGGGTGCAGTTGGCGGAGTGTTGGGATTGTGGGTGCTGAATTTTTTCATTTTCCAATCGCTAGACATTCTGACGATGCTGGGTTTCATCATTTTGATTGGAACGGTGGTGAACAATGCGATTCTGATTGTGCATCAGTCTTTGCACTACATTCGCGATGGCGTTGAACCCAGGCAGGCAATTCCCGAAAGTGTACGAATTCGCATTCGGCCCATCTTCATCACCACCACAACGACTGTGCTCGGATTGCTGCCGTTGGTGATTTTTCCGGGAGCCGGCAGTGAGCTGTATCGGGGTCTCGGCGCGGTCGTCCTGGGTGGCCTGATCGTTTCGACGATGTTCACGCTGTTCTTAGTGCCAGCGGTGTTCGTCTTGATGCTAGACTTCAATCAGGCGGTAGGTCGTTTGTTCCTCGGCAGATCAGCCCGCCGCAAGGATAGGACGGATCCTGCTCCGGGAACGTTGGGTGCGGCTGAACCTGGTCTCGGCAAAACGGCCTAAATTGTTCGGCGGCCCAAATCGCTCCGTTTTGCTCTTCCCGAACAGGGGCCAAATTCACGGCCGTAGGCCAACTACCACGGCCAGACAGGCCCCCACTATCTGGAAAGATTCGATGCTCTTGCTGTTTGCGGAACGTAGGGTCCCTCTAGTAGCGTTTCACTAAAGTCAGCGTCGGTCAGTCCCGCGTTTAGCCGCAGATCAATGTAGTTGTACTCTTCGTTTATCGGTGGCTCTTCGCCAGCTTGGTCTGGCCATCCATAGATCACGAGTCGAACGGGTACATGCAATTCGTCGTCCATATAGAGACTAGCGATATGGAATTCCAGTTCATCGCTTCTGTTGGGATGCACGATCCGAATCTGGGTGCATTGTCTATGGTTGACGGTTTCATTGGGGAAGTACGAAACCAGAGTATTGGTCGCCATCGGGTCGTGATCGATATTTGCTCTGGCTTGCTGAGCCAATCCATCAAGGAGTTTGTCAAAGCTGATGTCTGTGATCGGCTTTTTGCTTTCACTCCGTGCTTGATCACCGAACGGATCGACTTTTAGTTTCAAGCTTTTTGCCAGGAATCCCCCTTTGCGGACCAGCACCTTTCCTTCGTTTTGGTCGGCCACGTAAAGGACCCGCCGATCTTTGATTGCTTTCGGTGCCAAGAATTGCATGAACACAGACAAAGGCTGCGTGGAACCGTCGTCCCGTCGCCGTTCACATCGCACATTCATATCCGCGAATTGGCGCGACTGAAGGTGGCCTCTGATTCGTTCCCGTTTGACCAGACGACAAGAGTAGTCGTTAACATGCTCGCGAATGTAATCAGCACGCGACGTCACATAGCGAATCGTATCCTCAAGCGGATGTGCCGCGCCTTTGTCGGTCGTTGAAGTCAACTCGGCGGCAAAAGCCATGATGCTGAGTGCTGATACGAAACCAACTAGCCCAAACGCGATCCATGAACGTGTGTGACTCAAAGGCATCCGATTTCCTTTCCAAGACGAGCCTACTGCTGAGCCTGTTTGACCGAGTAGCTTGGTCCGAACACAAGCAGCTTCGCGTCGAGACAATCGACCATTGGCGCGAAAATTATCTTGAACGACTAGTCATTAGGTTTGACAGGCAAGATGTGACACATAGCAAATGCAAACTCGAGAGGTCAATCCTTGCTGCAGATCATGAATTCAACGATTCAGCAGTGAATTCGCTCAATACGCGTGAGCATGAAACATCGCACGGACCGCCAGCGATCTAGCTTAAAGCGCACGAGAGTTGCGAGTACCAATGCGTGAAACATCGATGGCCAGTTGGTGATCGGCCAGAAACCTGAAAGGTCTAGCGGCCCATGAAATCGAATCGAGCCGCAGTGCAAATCATCATCTCGGCGCAATTCAAGCTCATCTGCATGCGTCGCGGGTCATTGGATGCAATGCGCAGTGACGTGGCCAGATGAGCATAGTCGTCGCTCATTTTCTTAAGCTTCAAATTTGCCGCGATTGCGGGATAGGTTCTTAGCTGATCGACGTAGGGTCGATCGATAACTCGAAAGGCCGCGCCAAGACTCCACCCCTTGGCGTTCAGCACCTTGTGCCACTCGAACGGAACATTGACCAGCACGTCACCTGACTGCAAATAGACCGTGTCATATTCATGTTCCTCTAGCGGGCACTCGCGACCGCCGGTCGGGAAAACCAATTCCTCTTGATTGCGATGCTGATCGCCTGGCTGGGGGGGGCGAGACATCCACTTCTTGGTTCCGGCGATCATCACAAAAGTATTGATCGTCGGAAACATGTGCCAGTCGCTTCCTGGTGCCCCGCTAGAAGGGTCGGCAAACATTTCGGTGTTGTTGCCCAAGAAGCAGTGGCCACTCAGTTCCCAGCCGGGGATCTGGAACCATTCACTGTGAAACACTTCTTCCTTGATATGTTCGAAGATCGTCTTGCCCCACGGGAACTTGTGAAGCTCCTTAAATCCGCTGGACACTTTTCCCAAATGGGCATAAACGTCTTTGTTTTCAATGAAAATTTGGTCCAGATACTCTTGGGCCGACCCTTCCACGCCCGACACATAGTTGTAATCCGTTTTGCCATCCTGGTCTCGAAATGCCACTCCTTGATCACCTTGCTTTTCTCGCCAGAGCAGTTGTTGATCAACATCCACCTCTAGGAATTCTCGGGTGGTGACTTGAGGACTCAGTGGCACCAAATCACGAAAGACAACGGGCTTCGTAAAGTTCTCTGAACTGGTCTTTAGTAACTCCAAATCAAGAACTTGATTGTGTTCGCCGGCTTCAATCACTCGAATGTAGTTGTGACTTAGGTCGTCCGCAAAATTCAAGCTTGTTTGCGATTTCGTGTTCATCTCGTTGTCGCCAATGAAAATTGAGTCGGTATTGATCGGTAGTTACAAAAGGTATTCGGCGTCTGTTCAAACGACGATTTCGAATCCTACAGAAAGTCTTGCAGTCCAGATCATTCACACCAAAATTATCATACGATTGTAAGACATTTTCTCCAGCGGGACTTGAGCAATCGTTAGACGCTTTCTGCAATCAAGGCCCAGAAGCATTCCTGTCTGAAGGGCTATGTGGATAGGCTTGATTTGTCGGTTCGCATCACCCGGCAATTGGAACAGTCTGGTTCAGCGGCCTGTACGAGCGCGACCAGCATCGGCCGCTTGCGGTCGTGCGTTGGCGCTGACTCGTAATGGTGGCTCGCTAGAATGGCGGCAATTCCCCTGCCCTTCAAATTGAATATTTCGGAAACGAAGACTTAGCAGGAAATTGGTCCCATGCATTCGCGCAGTTCGGTCCTCGTTCCACGCAAGTCCATTTCGTATTCAATCTCCTCGATCGGCGGCCGGCTGAAGTGACAAGTTACTCCATCCATGCTAACCTCGCCACTTCGGCTGAAAACAAATTCTCGCAACAGTGAATCAGTCGAATGTGCCGTGTAGACATTCGTGCGTGTGACTTGCGACCAGTCAACACCAAGACCTCGCAATCGAGTCTCCATCAAATCGATGACAAAGCGAGCCTTGGTCGCTATACCTTCGTCAGACGTGTCCCCCAAAGCAACGATTGCCTCGCGAGACAAACTGCCTTCGGGCAATTCACCGGCGCCGGCAACGACGAATGTGGCTGGTAAGTCTTTCGGACAAGGTTGCGTAAAAGAAAATCCCTGTAAAACCGGTACCGCGGGCGGGCTGACGACTGGCGATACGTTGGTCCGTGCGACGGGATTGATGCCACCGACAAAGACACCCCAATCGTTCAGAATCGACGTATACTCGCCATTGAAATCGGCGAACCCGTCGAAGCTATATGGCCGCGGCGACCTTAGTGACACGCCACAAAGCGCGGCCGGTGGGCGCTGGACCGACTCCAGTGTCTCCGCGATTCGCTCGAAACCCTTTCGGTACGCCGGCGGTTGCTGAAAGGTGACGTGAACGATCTCGAATCCATCACAAGCCACCGCGCCGCAAGAATACGGCGCGATGCCCGGTAGGAATTGGTAGTCACCAACGGGATGGTCGATTAACGTCATGACTGTTGTTTTTCAAAAGGAAACATCGGTTTGCGGCGGTGCTGGTAATTCAGTTGCTTCATGTCTGCACAAGTACAGCCTGGGCTGTTGACGCGAATGAAATGTTTACAAACTGGCTGGTAGGCCGCGACCGGTGCGTTGACGCCCTTGGCGACCAGCAAATGAAACTGTAAGGGATCAATTTTACAACTGGTCAATTGAACCAGGCTGAATGGTGGCGTGCGATTCGAAGTGAGCAAAAAGGTTAAACCGCATTCGTCTCTGGACTGAACGACGGCCGATCGCCCTTGGTCACAGCTTGTGAAACCACCATGACGAACCTCCGTTTCGGTGAACTTGCCGTCATGGATTCCTTGGACCGTAAAGATCCCCGCAAAAGGCTCGCCGTGCAATTGGTCAGTCTTTCCACCGATCTGTAGTTCGATCGTCGCACCGACGCCCGCCTCATCGGCTTGCCTGACAGACTGTGGATCGTTGACGCAGATCAAAGCGCCTTTTAGTTCGTGCTGCCGAATCGCGTGAGCAAGGTGAGTGCTGTCTCCCGGCGACCCTCCGCCAACGTTGTCGCCCATGTCCAACAAACAAATCGGTCCATCCATCGATTTGGTCTGCAATAAAGCGCGGTCAATGCTGGTCAACTTTCCATCGAATTGCTCGCGATGTTGCCAGATAAATTCCGCCAGTTCTTTCGCCTGTTGGTCGGCCAAGTGCGGATTGCCGTCTGCAACGACAATCACCGACGACCCCATTTCTTCGACATCTGCATATGGAAAGCCGAGCAGAATGCTGTTGGAAAGTATGCCCGGTTTCCGGAGTGATTCGTCTGCTCGCTGATAAAGGGCCGCCAAATGTGGCTCGGTCGTCAGCTGGCGTTCGATATTGATCGACAATGTCGGAAATTCGGCACGTTGCACAGGATCGATTTCTCCGCGAATCGTTCGTGCCAACAGTTGTGCGGCTTCGACCCCGCGATCTCGCTGGTCTAGATGAGGATTGGTGCGGTAAGCGACAAGTGCATTCGTTGAATCAACCATCAACTGCGAAAGATTTGCATGTGCGTCAAGTGTGCCAATGATTGGGATATGATCGCCGACCTGCTGGCGAAGTACGGATAGCCAATGTCCATCCGCATCTCGGATCGATTCGCAAACGGTCGCGCCATGCGGTGCGACAAGTAATCCATCCAGTTCACCGGCCCGTGCAACTTCGTCTAGCATTGTCTCCAGCAGGCGTTCGAAAGTCTCCGTTTCGATCGGCCCGTATGGAACTGCCCGGGCGGCAAAGATCGGGACGGGCTCCACACCCTCCGCTTCGCAACCCCCGAAAAATCCGCCGATCTCATGCGGCATCTGGGCAAATCGATCGCGAATCAAATCGCCGGTAAGTAAAGTATCCTGTTCAAAGTCAGCGAGTGTCGTTCGCTGGGAGATGAACGTGTTGGATTCATGCAAGAAACCGATGAGGCCGACGCGCATATTTTTTTGGCTGAAGGTTTTTTGTGATGGCTGCGAAGCTACAGGCGACCCGTATCGACTACAACTTAAGGAACGGTGGATCCTTATTCTAGTATTGTCGGAGACAAGATGAGTGAGATTACGCTTTCTATGATGCGTGAGTCGTTGTCTGCAGCTGTGGTTGCCGATGCGCTTGATTCATTGGGGCTGCGGAATCAATCACCGCGACTTCCGTTGATGCCCTATTCGAGCGATTCGGTGTTGGTCGGTCGTTGCAAGACAACTCTATGGGTGGACATGTACCACGAGGTACCCGAGCCCTACGAATTGGAGTTGAAAGCTGTCGATAGCTGTACCGCAGACAGCGTGATGGTTTGCGCGGCCCATGGCTCGACGTACTCGGCGTTGTGGGGTGAATTGTTGTGAACAGCCTCTCGTAATGCTGGTTGCGTCGGTGCGATCATTGATGGTGCCGTTCGGGATGTGACCAAGATTCGCGCAATGGATTTTCCTGTTTTCGCACGAGGGACCAGTGTTTACGACAGCCAAAATCGGCAGCGGGTGATCGACTTGGATATCCCCGTCGAAATCGGTGGGGTCCGGTTCTGCCCCGACGATCTGGTCTTTGCCGATGTCGATGGTGTCGTGGTCGTGCCACAAGATGTCGAACAAGAAACAATCGATCGAGCGTGGCGAAAGGTTCACACCGAAAACCAGATTCGTGATGCGATCTGCAGTGGGATGAAGGCAACCGACGCTTATCAAAAGTTCGGTGTACTATGAACAAAAGACCACAAGCGTCGAACCAAAATCGACAAGTTCGTCGAAGATTTCTGCAATCCGCCGGAGCGGCAACAGCGCTCAGCATGTTGCCGGGCAGAAGCCTTGCTGACCACGCGCCACGACGAAAGAAATCGATCGCCGCGATCGCGACGATCTATACCAAGGGTTCACATACCGACGTCCTGATCGGCAAAATCCTGGAAGGCTGGCAGCAGCAAGGCGGCCCGGGTCCCAATCTTGAATTGGCATCGATGTACATCGACCAGTTTCCCGACGGAGATCTTGCTCACAAGATGTCGACCAAGCATGGCTTCCCGATTATGGAAACGATCGAGCAGGCAATCACGTTGAGGCAAGATCGCGTCGCAGTCGATGGCGTGATCAGTATCGGAGAACATGGTGACTACCCCTGGAACGACCTGGGCCAACATCTCTATCCGCGCCGGAGGTTCTTCACCGAGATCACGGACACCTTGGAAAAGTACGGGCGAGTCGTGCCGGTCTTCAATGACAAGCATCCCGGTCCGGTTTGGGAAGATGCCAAGTGGATGTATGACCGCGCGACCGAGTTACGGATACCGTTCATGGCTGGGTCCTCGTTGCCGGTTTCGTTTCGCAAACCAGACTTTACGTTGCCAATGGACAGCGAGTTGGAAGGCTGTCTGGCAATCGGCTACTCGGGTTTAGACATTTACGGTTTTCACACGCTAGATTATCTGCAATGCATCATCGAACGTCGCCAGACTACGACTCAAGGTGTCGATTGGGTGCAATGTTTACCGGGCAGCAGCCTGAAAGACTTGATCGCAAGCAAGATCATTCGCGCAGACTTGCTGAACTTGATATTGAAAGTCACACCAACCGCTGACCAAAATTTGCTGGCGGCGGATGCTGAAGAGTTTAACGTCTTCTTAATCCAATACACCGATGGATTGCTAGCGCCGGTTTTGATGTTGCCTGGATATGCCAACGCAATTTCAGTAGTTGTCAAAGCGAAAGACGCCGTCCCGATCGGCGGTGTGACGGAAGAACGAACAGAGCCGTATCCACACTTTGCATACCTGTTGAAAGGAATCGAGCAGATGATGCACACCGGCCAACCGGCTTATCCCGTCGAGCGAACCGTGTTGGCGGCTGGAATTCTTGACCGCCTACTCACGTCACGTTCGAAAGAGGGCGCAAAACTACAGACGCCTGAGTTGGCGATCGACTATCAGGCAGTCGATTATCCGCACGCGCCTCACATCGATCTAGCCAAAACCAATTTTGCTGAAGCCGTGCTTGCCAGATGACCTGCCGACTGCCGACCCCTTTCTCAATTTCAAACTGAGCCCATGCAGAATCTAAGCCTGTTTGATTGGTCGATCTGCATGGGCTATCTGTTACTTGTATTTGCCTTGGGACTTTGGTTTGCCGGTCAGCAGCAAACGAACGACGACTTTTTTGTCGGCGGCAAGAAGATGCACTGGCTGCCGGTCGGGCTGTCGCTATTCGCCGGTCTGTTTAGTTCGCTATCGTTTGTCGGGTTGCCAGCTGAAGCAGCCTACAAGGACTATCACCTGTTCTTGGCAATTCTGTTCATACCCTTGGTCGTCGTGCCGATCGTTTGGGTCTGGTTCTTGCCGCTCTATTTTCGGTTGGGAGCGATCAGTTGTCACGAGTATATTCAGCAGCGATTCAATCGTTCACTGCGATTGTTGGCCAGCATCCTGTTCATGCTCTACACGATTGGCTGGATGGGGAATATGTTGCGCGCGATCGGCGTCATTCTGCAAGCAGTACTGGAAACCAGCCAGATGCAAACGGCGTTCCTGTTGGTTGGCGTTGGTTTGTTCGCGACCTTCTACACGACAGTTGGCGGGGTCAAAGCGGTTGTCTGGACGGATGCATTGCAAGCGTTTGCGATGGGTGGTGGAATGCTGTTGATCTTGATCCTAACCGTCGGCAAGATTGATGGTGGGTTTCGCCGTGTGTATGAAATCGGTGACGAATATGATCGATTTGACATGCTGAATACCGAGTTCGGTTTTCAATCGGCCAACATCTATGGTGTGATTGCGTTCGGTTTCTTTGTGTACCTGGCGGGTCAAGCTGTCACTTTCACCGCGGTGCAGCGATATGTTTCGATGCCGACGATCACGGCCGCTCGCAAATCTTTGGTCGTCAACGGGGTCATGACTGGAGTCGTTGGCTTGGTGTTCTTTGTTTGTGGTTCGGCGATTTTTTCGTTCTACCATCAGAACGATTCTGTAACAAACTATTCACAAACCAGCGATCCACCGCAGAATCTGTACGACGATTTGAAGCAGTCTTCTAGCCAATCCAATCGTCAAGATCAGCTATTGCCCAGATTCATCATGGCCGAGTTGCCGTACAACGGTTTGATGGGCTTGATGTTGGCTGGATTGTTCGCCGCGGCCATGAGTAGCATCGATAGCGGCATCAACAGCATGACTGCATCGATCGTTTGTGATTGGCAGCAGGACCAGCAACACAGTCTTGGGCAGTCCAGATTGCTGTGTGCCGTATTCGGTGTCATGACAGTCGCCTTGGCGCTGATTTTCTATTTTGCCGGTGGCCAGGTCTTTCCATTGATGATGCGCATTGCGGGAATGTTCTTGGGCTTGTTGCTTGGATTGTTCCTGTTGGGTTTGCTTGTCGATCGAGCCAGCGGTCGGTCAGCGACGCTGGGTATGATTGCCGGTGGGTTGGGAATCTTCGCCGCAATCGCAACGGGAGTCTCGCATTGGTGGTACGGCGCCTTTGGGTGTTTGCCCGTATTGCTAATCGGGACTCTGGCGTCGCTTCGAAATCCACGACAGGAAACTGTTTAGTTTGCCGAAGTCACCGCCCTGGAAAACGAAATACAAAATGAAGTTTCGAATACTCTGCTTGGAACCACAACTATGAATTGTGCCCGCTTTGCCTTCCTGCTGATACGTGCGCCGAACAGCGCTGCGGAGTTTTGCTTTCCGCCGTGTTGGCCATATTCCTGCTGCCATGGAAAGGATTCTCCGCGGAAACACAAAATTCTGGTGTGGAATCGCCCGCGATTCAGACATTGTACGTGTCAAAACTCGGTGACAATTCCGATGGAGGTACGTGGGACACCGCATATCACACGATCCAGTCAGCGCTCAGCAGCGTACCAAACGACCAGGGTGGGCACGAAATCGTTGTCAGACCCGATACGTATGTGGAAGCGAATCTGGCTCCGAAGCATAAAGGCGCAGCGGGCGCCTACAACGTGTTGATCGGTGATTTTGATGGCAGCCTGGGATCGGGGGCCAAAGGTTGGGTGACGATCGATAGTGGCGACCCGGAAAAAGGTTTCAAAAGTTGGGATTGGTGGTGCACGATTCGATCCTCCGACGAGCATTGGCCTCACGGCAACAATGAACAGACCTTTTCCAGCATCATTTGGGATCGCTGGACGTTCCGCAATCTGTACGTGACCGGCGCCGATGGAGGCCTGTTCTTTGACTTAACGGACAAGAGCGGGGAGGGTTTCTCGGTCCTGGTCGAAGATTGTGTCGGGATTGGTCGAGCATTCGGGGGAGGCGTGGTCTATCCGAAAGTCAGACCAAACGAGCCGAGCGTATTTCGGCGAAGCTACTTCTTGGCGCTCGACTGGGTAGGAGACACAGCCGCATTTTTGGTCGGCGGTAGAGAACAGGCAATGCCCGAACATCCGCATGTCATCCTGGAAGACTGCACGTTGGTCCATGCTGACAATGCAATCGCCATGTCCTACGCCAGCGATTGTGCACGAGTCCGATTGGTTGACTGTCGCTTGATTGTCTTAAATTTCACTCAGCCTGAAATGGGGGGGAAATCGACCGGAATCATTTGCACGGAGGGTCACAAAGAAACTGGGCGACTGCATGTCGACCTGGAAGATTGCATCATGGCAGGCTACAGCGTGTTTACGACCGGACCGGACGCTAAGGCGCTCAGCTACACGACCCAAGGGAAAGTGCAAGCCTATGTTCAGTTCAAGCAAACAGTTCCCACAGACTTTCAACGCCTCGGCCAATGGTCGATTGAACTGTTTTCACAGATGGCTCCGCCCGGAAATCCAGAAGCTTTGAAAAGAAAATCACCGCGACAAAGCCAGGTGCAGCCTTCAAGCCGTGGACACCGACAATGATCAGACACCTTGCAGTTCCCCTCCAGCCGACATTTAGTGCGGAGTTGAGTTTTACATCGTCCGCGTGCCGACTTTGATCGAGCATTCCCAAAATTTCATTCCGACCGCCGGTGCCAGCTTCCGAATCTGTGCCGAACGATTTCTGCAGTTTGTCCGACGCTGAAACCAAATTTATGGGCGTAGGCGGTTGCCGCTGATTTCGTGGGGAACCTTGTCGCATACTTGGAAGTACACCATTGGCCGGTTCCAATTTGCAAATAGATTCGCTCGCGATCGCGTCTGCCGTCGCGTGGATTGGTGCCTCCCTTTTGAATTAGCCATCCGTCAATAGGGTTGGTCTCATTGCCGACCTCCACCGACTGTCGGTCCCAGCGTTGTTCGTCAAACTCGTACATTTTGTACCTCCGTCGAGCTTGTGAAGATCGAAAGTAACATGATCTACAACCCAATTGACACGTTTGGTCAAACGGCAGAACTTTCCGTCAAAGTCTCGCTCTGGACGCGACTCGACCTCGGTGTGGGGTGCCGAAAGATGGGCGACAGAAACTAGGGTGACGAATCGGCGTCAAGCGACAGCCACTCAATTCCTGACGGCGTTGCCCGGAATCGCTTGGCGCGGATGCTCGAGCGATCCCCTTCCTCGTAATAGACGATCAAAATCGTATCGTCCTTCAGGGTGACCATGCTCGGATAGGCTCCACCCACCTTGTCGACAACGATATTTTCACTCCATGTCTGCCCTTCATCCAGGCTGTAATGCAAGCTGGTTGACGGGAGCCGATGGGCCATCAGGATGATGTCTCCCGGCGCACGGTGCAGATAATGGCAGTGGCCTGGGAAACCAAACTGTTTGGCTACCGACCAAGATTGGCCGCCATCGGTGCTGATCGACCAGGCACTGATGTCTCTACCACGCAAGGCGGCAAAGATGTCGCCGTTGGTTAAGGCGATCGTGTCGGTTTCGGCGTCAAGCCGCATGCCTCCGTTGGGAATGTCGATTGGGGCATCCCACGTCCGACCACCGTCGCCGCTGATCGTTACTGCACCAGTTGCACTATCTGGAAGCTCTTTGTACAGACCAAGTATCAGTCGTCCGTCAGCCAGCTCGCGGATGGGGGCCGAGCAGTAGTACCCTTCGGCAATCCGTTGTGGTTCGGTTTCCCAAGTCTTGCCGCCATCGCCACTGGTGACCATCCAGCTACCTAGTCCGGTCCAAGGTGGCTTTTTGTCTGGATCCGCCTTGAGCGTAAAGAAGTTGCAGATCAACCGACCATCTTTGAGTTGAACGATCGACGGATCACGATCGTCGTTCGGACCGTCAAACAGCGTTTCGGCCGGCGACCAAGTTCGACCTTCGTCCGCAGAGATACAGTAGCTGATTCGACCGCCCTTCGGGAGATTTTTGTTGGGCATCGCGACATGTCCGTAGCCAGCGTAGAAGACGCAGATCAAACGCCCGTCGGCCATCCGACAGACGTCAGGAAAGGCCTCGTAGGCACCCGCTCCTGCGTCCGTACAAACGTGGATCCAGCTTTTGGGACGCGACTAAAATTCCATCGCTTTACGGGTTCAGACGTCGATCCGGTCACGATAATGTCCTTGATGTGACCGACAGTCTGGCTGGCGTAAAACCCAACAAGACCGTCCTTCAGATTTCGGATCTTCGGCTTCGTACAGCAGCTTGCCGGCGAAGTACACGCCTATATTTGAACCTTTACGCTCGACCTTCACGTCATACCATTGTCCTGGCTGGTGTGACGCATGCGAACGTTCAAGCTCATTCCACTCTTTGTCGTTGTCGCTGCGGCACAGAATCGCTGACCCTTTGTCGAAATGCACGTAGTGAAAGTTCACCGAGTCTGTTGAGCCAATGACGAGTCCGATCGCCTGAACACCCGCGTCGGCTTCAACACGATACTTTGCCGATAAGGAGACATCGCCAAACGCAGGAGATTGAAGGAAGGCATAGGTCGGAGATGATCGACCGTCCAGACGTAGCGCTCCGTCGGCGATCGTGGCTCGCTGGTCGCTGAAATGCCACTGATCGGCCGCGTTGACCGCAGCAAGATCAACGTGGATGGTCTCTTGATCTGCTTGCGCGATAGCAGCAAATGTAAGCATGCCCCCAATGGCTGCCCAACTAGCTATTTGTTTCGAACATCTATCAATCATTGATTCTCTAATCGTCTATTCAGGTGTTTCGGTATAGAACCAGGAAACGGGTAGCGAGCGAAATCGCGATGACAATCGGTTCCCTTCGCCTTCCCAATAACTCATCACGGCGCGGTCTTTGGCGAACATCAGACTGGTGTAGGAGTACGTTCGATCCGAGTCTGTTTCCAAGTTTCGAACGTGTGTCCACGTTTTTCCTTCGTCCTTAGAGATGGCGGCCGTCAGCGGCGTGCGAGTGCCGCCGTGCCCTGCCCTCCTTGAAGGTATTGTTCCAGATCAAAAGTAGATCGCCGGTAGCGGGAATACGGCGTAGCGTGGCAGGTGCTTCGGGAGCTTGTACCGAAAGTCGGCCCGGTTCGCTCCAGGTGTCACCACCATCTGATGAGTAGCTGTTTGCAATGTAGCCAAGCTGAGTCCGTACGATCATCATGACGCGTCCATCAATCAGCTCGATCACCTCGGGCTCCATCGCGCCACGTTTCGGTTGGTCAACTTGTCCAGTTCCTCTTCGCCAGCTCTTGCCACCATCGTCAGACAGCCAGCAGCAAGCGACAAAGTGATTGACTTTGTGAACGTCCGGAGTTGATGCAACGGGAGCCAGCAACCGGCCGCTGGAAAGCTGGGTGATGCGATCGTTGTTCATCACATGGTAACCCGGTTCTGTGGTGATTCGGACTGGCGAGCCAAACGTTGTCGTTTCGTCGGTCGAGAACCTTACATAAGCGTGTAAGTTGTCGAAGCCATTTTTCTCTAGGTAGAACAATCGCGATCGTATCGTTATTGGGTGGCCGCAGACGACGCAGGGTAGCACTCATCACGTTCATCTTGCCGGAACTCTTCTGCAATACTCGCTGGGGTTCCCAGTTTCGGCCCCCGTCTGACGAACGTCGAGCGACGATTTGGGCCTGCGAAAAATCACTGCCGCCGTCAAGGAATTGCGTGACCGCGTATAGCAGTGATCCGTCGTTCAAATGGACGATCGATCCTTCCGTCCAACGCGGGTTTTGGTCGGTGGCTGGATAGACAAGCCGAGAGACATCTTGTTGGTGATCGAGTGTCCCAGGTTGGGATAGTACCAAGAGCGACTGTGCCGCACGGACGCGTACATCGATGTTGGTATCGTCCAGCAGTTCAATCAGTGGATCAATCGCAGAAACCGCTCTGGCGTCACCGGCGAATGTTGCGGCGTAGGTTCGGATGGCCGGGTCGGTGGATACCAAATTCTCTTGCAACGCTTTCAACCCATCCTCATCGCCAAGCGCTGCCAACGCGTGTTGGCTGTAACAACGGACCAGATCGTCTTTTGCTGCCGTCACATTCTTTCGCAACTGTGCAATGTCGGTATGATCGCCGATGCGTCCTAAAACCCAGGCCGCGATCCGACTCACCTCAGGATCGGAATCAGCCAGTTTCTGTCGCAGGAACTTCATTGCATCCGGATTACCATGGCGGGCCAAAGCTGCGGCCGCCATCAACTGCTGGCTTGGACTGGAGGGTTGCGCAAAGGCATCTCGCAGTGATTTACCGTCGTCGATTTCGGCAACCTTGTACAGACTCTCGGCTGCATGGACGTGACCATGCGTATCCTCGCCGGTCAGAATATCGTGCATGATCGCCGCTTTGCGACGATCACCTGCCCGCACCAGTTCTCGGGCCAGTCCGCAACGCTTTTGATCGTCCTGTTCCGTTTGCAATTTCGGTTCCAGCAGTTCGCGAACTTCGCTTCCACGACCCGCCAACGTCAGTGCTTCGGCGGCATGCATCGACGGCCAAAATTCTTCGCTGCGAACGGCTTGCGCAGAATGCCCAGACACTTTGCCTGCAAGTCATCACTCAGGGGTGTTTCTGATCCGATCGAAAACAGTTTCGTCCGTGTTCGCACGAACAGTCGTCCGTCCGAGATCGCCGGAGTTCCAGCGATACTTTCTTCCATATCGTTTCGAGCGAGCACTTTGTAGTCAGGCCCGTTTTCGAGAACGACGATACGGCCGTTGTCTCCAGCCACGATAGATTTTTCCGTCACCATAGATCGGCGAGGCGAAATGGTCGCTGGCATTGGGAATACGTTTCGCTTTCCTAATTTGCCGCCCGGTGGAAGTCTCAAACAGCGTCGTGATTCCCCCGCCTTTAACAAGCAACATTCGACCGTCACTGAACAAACGGCGAAACAATGTGATCGGTATGCTTGGTTGGATGCTTCCAAAGCACGTTGGTTTCGGTAACGTCCCCGCGACCGCCGGCACGAACAGCCAGGATGTACTCGTCGGCGGGATCCTCGGAGTCGAACCTTGCGCCGGCAAAGTTGTCGGGAAATAGGAATGCTTCGTCAAATTCGGCACCTTCCAAGAACCCATCTTCGTTTTTGTCCCCACGATCAAACGTTCGCTCGATAAAATGCCTCGGGAATCTTCGTTTCTCCAACAAACGCCTGCATTTCGTGCTTTCGTCAGTTTGCCATCACTGTTTCCAGTTTCGGCCTGATCGACCGATGCCAGCCATTGATTAGCGATTCCACCGCTCTGGAAGGAAATGTAGATCGTGTCGCCGACACAAACGGGCGTCGTCTTGATGTTTCGCAACAATGTTTTGGCGTGCCACAGACGTTCCCCAGTCTCCGGATCGTAGCCGATCAGTTTTCCTGTTCCGGCAACGATCAGTTCGTCGTCCGGCCTCGGTTTTACAGATGACCGGATGCGAGTAATTGACGGCCATGTCCGATCGATCATCTTTCCAAATCAGTTCTCCGGTTTCTTTGTCGAAGGCATAGAGCGCTGGGTACAGATCATCGTCCTGACAAAAAATCACTTTGTCCTTGTACAGCACCGGGGACATGCCGGCACCCCATTTGAAAACGAAGAAGGGTTTGGGGAGTTCCTGTTGCCAGAGCAGTTCGCCTGTTTTTGCATCCAATGCCAGCATGCCGAGCGTCTTGAAGTAGAAGTAGACGCGATCCGCATCGGCTGCTGGAGTCGTGCTGGCATGGGAGTTGGTTTTATGAACTTCCATCAGCTCCGGAGTCGGCCATGTTTTCCGCCATAATTCGATTCCTGTTTCCGCATCAAATGCAAATAGACCCAAGGTCTGTTCGTCGATCATCCCGCTGGTAAAGACTCGCCCTGCGGCCACAACAGGACAACCGATTCCGTCACCCACATCCGCCGACCATTGAACATTTTTCGTCGCCGAAAATTCGGTAGGAAGTCTTTCTGTCTCACCAGAAATCCCTGAGCAATTCGGACCGCGAAACTGGGGCCAGTCGCCGGCGATGGCCGAGTCTCCGGCCGCTAACGAAAAATACGCCGCCAGTAAGCAGACGAAGCCGACTGTAGCGACGGGGCGAATGTTTTAGGCAGCGGAACGTATCCCTTCGCATCAGATGACTCCAGAGAACTTGAAATGTATGGCGGGCGGCGAATTCAGAACTGTTTGACATCATACTGGAAGAGGAACTCAGGTTCGTTGCTGCGACTCAATCGAGGGTGTTTATCTTCACTTGATCGTTTTCGCAGATGAGAGTTGCGGTGTGATTTAGAGATCATCAGTCGTCTTTGACGAGCGTTGGGTCGCGGCTGCGATCCGCCACACGCCTCGTTGGCCCTGCGCGTTCCGTCACAGGCTTCGTAGAGCATGCGAAAGCCGTTGGCGGACGCCTTGACTCGGCAGGATTCCAAATCACACACATCTCGGAACACTTTGCCGCGTCCCAGGTCGAACTGGGTGAAAGGACCGGTCGGGAAGCCTTTCTGCCAATTCAGGCCATCATCCGAAACCGCGGTCAGGATGTCAGCTCGCGCTCGGCTCGCTGTATCCAGCGTAGATACATTCGATAGCCACCCGCTTTCAACTCGCATGATCTCAGGCGCAAACGCCGTCAAGCGATCCAATGCGCTGGTCCGCTGCGATGCGAATGCCTGGTTCCAGATCGAACGTCAGTCCGCCATCTTCGGATACCGCACTGATGATCCCACTGCCCTGCTGACCGCAGTAGAGTCGGCATCGTCCGTCATTAAGAAAAATGATCCGCGGTGATGACAGGTTGCGATCGCGCAAGCTCCAGTCGCGTATCCGGGCTCGACGTTCCACGCCAGATCCGTCGTCCGAAACGCGCTACGGATCGAGTTCTGTTTTGACTGGGGACCGTCACAGCATTCGTAGTACATGCGCAGCTGCCCGCTGTGCAGCGTCGGCACCACTTCGGACGAGACTACGCGAAAATCACCCGCACCGCCTTGTTGCGGCGACAGGCGTACGCCGGATTCCGGAATCCAGGCAACGCCGTCAGCCGACTTGCGCCTCAAGATTCGCGAGCGTGGCGTTGTCGTAATCGTTTGCTCCATTTGGGAAACCCATCTCGTGGCAGAATCTGCGTGTAGTACATCCGATAGCCACCCTCTGGCAACGCGACAACACGCGGGCTGACCGCGCCGCACAAACCAGTTCGCAATGCATTTGATTCCCACTGCGCATCCGGGGCGGGATCGACATCGTTATCGGGCGGGGCGTCAATCGCAATGGATTCGGTGACCCATGAAGCTCCCGGGTCGCTGGGGACCACGTGTATCAATGGCGACGCCGTGACCGACTTGCGTCAGGTCAATCATGATCAAACGACAAACTGAAACGAATACAAATCCGCGTCACGAAGTTCGAATCGCAACCGCACAACTTGACCGGCCAGTTTGCGACGTCGCTGCCTGATTTCCAGGTGACAATGCGGTCAACGGTGTCACCGAAGATCTCCGGGCAGTCCGCCAAGGCGAAACCAGGAATCGGCTCGCCGGCTGCGTCTTGCAGTTCGACTCGAATGCTGCCGGCGGCGGACGTTGCGAAATTGATGTAGTTTGAGCCCGTAAACTTGATCGGCCGGCTGATCAAGTTCGCCACCTTTCGCAGGTGCCTGAATCGAAACGAACCCGTCCAGACGAAGCGAATAACGCCGCAGCTCGACTGCTATTTCCCGTCCAATAATTTTCGCAGGAGTACAGCGACAATTCGTTGGGCGCACCAGCCAACGCGGACTTCGGTTTCGACCACATGCCAGGCGATGTATTGTTGGCCATAGTGCCATGTTCCGGGACGTTCGATTCCCGGAGTCAGAAATGCTTCGTTCCAGCGTTTGAATTTCACGCCGTCACGACTGGCCATCAACAATGCATCCGGTCAACGCCGTTCCGTATCGCGGACTGACGAAGCTCGCAGCTCGCGGTGTTCGAGTTCCGGCAGCGCCTCGCATCGATTCCGACCATCCACGATCGACGTACCGAGTCGGAAAGCCCATCAAAATGTGCGGAGCACGGTGATAGGGCTTGATCTGGTTCGTGTACAGTTGCTCGTGCGGCGAGTCTACGTAAGTCAGATCGGCATGCGGTCCCCAGTTGATCAGGTCGTCCGACGTCGCTGTGCGAATCGCCCGGATACCGGCCGGCTTCCATTCTTTCTCCGTCGTGACACCGGCGGTAAAGATTCGCCAGTAGGCGCGATACTTGCCAATCGTCGGATCCCAAAACGCCAAGTTTTGCGAATCGAATGCGCCGAACCGCTCAGGATCGGCTCGTCGGTCATCGGCGACCAATGTATCCCGTCGGGTGACTTGAATGGAAGTAATCCATTGGGATTGGACGAACGAAAGATCGCTTTGTAGCGGGCATCAGCGGCGGCGTGGGGATTTTCGTCTTTGAAGACTGCCGGGTGCCCGGCATCGACGTTCAACGGGCCCAGCTTGCCGCTGACCATCACGATGTTGTTCTGTTTCGACCTTGAAACTCGTGCAGACCAAGCTTCGGCTTTCGCCAATTCATGCCATCATCGCTTTCCGCATAGCAGCAGAAGAGCGGATGTCGGCCGGTGTCCAGTTTTCCTTGCGATACTTCCAGATGCCAGGCTTTGTAGTACATCCGGTACAGATCACCATCCTGAAAAACACTGTGGTAACCGCTGCCGGTTCCTTCCCATGGTTCGTCGTGGACCAAGACAACTTCCTCGAGGGGTCGGGCGATGCATTCGTTGTTGGGCACTGCCGGTCAGCTGCTCGATCAATGCATTGTCGATGAACAATTCGCGCCGCGACCCGATGTCAATGACTTGATCGTCTGCTGGGCGCCGTTGCTGCGCTTGGCAAAGAAGGTCGATGCCCGCTCCAGTGATACCGATTGCCGCCGAAGTGCGAATCCAGTCACGTCTGGTGAATTCGTCTTGTGTTCATGAATCCGGCTTCTCTCGGGGTCCATTGCTGCCAGCTACTTAGGACGTTCAGTATAACGGGTACCGACAATCTCTGCAGCTCGATCGATGCCGATCACCACGCCGTCCAGCCGCCGTCAACCAACAAATTTTGTCCGGTGATGTAGCTGCCGGCGTCGCTGACCAACAGCAACAGCGCCCCCTTCAATTCATGTGGCAGCCCCATGCGGCCCATCGGTGATTTCTGTTTCAGTCGCTCGACCATTTCCTGCGGAGCGTTCGCATTGGGAAACGGGCCTGGGCTCAGACAATTGACTCGCACATTGTCCTTGGCCCAGTAGACGCCCAAATGTCGAGTCATATGAATGATGCCGCCTTTGAGTGTGTGGTACTGCACGGGACTGGCCACACAAACGCCGTCGTATGCATCGGGATAAGATCCGACGACGCCGTACATCGAACCGATCATTACGATCGATCCGCGGTGCCTCGCGACCAACCAGGTGATCACGTAACCGTCGAGCCAGCAGGAAATAACCCGTGGCATTTTGCAAATCTTTGCTGAATGCTTCGCCGGTAACGTTGGTTAAATCGAGAGCGTGTCCCTGTTGTCCGTTGTTGATCAAGATGTCGATCTTTCCAGCTGCATCGACAGCTCTGTCAAACCCAGAATTGATGGAAGTTTCATCCAATTGATCCAGAACAACACGCGTGATGCGCGGCCTGGCCGATCGACGGCAAGTTCGTCTACAGCGGATTGCGCACGTGACTGATCGCGACTGGCGACCACAACGCTGGCACCCGCTTCGGCCAGTGCGCGGGCGAATGACTGGCCTAGGTATCCTGACCCACCTGTGATCAGTGCGGTTCGTCCGCCGAGGTCAAATAGCTCTCCGATGGTTGGTTCGCTCATATCGTGATCCATTTACCTGTTCTAACTGATTCCAAAGCGGCCAGATTCACTTTCAGCGTTTGCAACCCTTCTCTTAGCGAACAGGCTGGTTCGACCGATTTTCCAATTGATCCAGAAATGCGTCGGCCTGTCGCCACAAACAGATCATCTCGTTCCAGCTTGTACTCTGATTCAACGTTCCATTCCGCATCGGTTCGTGGCCGATAGCCAACGACAATGGTGGCGATTCCATGCGGACGACCCCGCTTTCACAAATTACCGTTATCGATGATTCGTTGACGCTTTGATGCTGATTCAGGCTAAACGATCCCATCACATGCATTCGTCGATGTCGGGTCAGCATGTGAACGGTGTCTTCGACATCGACCCCTGCAAGCACACAGTGTTCTGCATCAGCGACCAACCGATCGATCGGACCAACCAGCCACTCGGCCGCATTCATCGTGTGTGTGATCGCGTCTTGAATCGCTCCGCCGCCAGTTTCGTGCCGGTGTAATAGGTCTCGCGATACGCGGGGCGATAAAACGGAAAGTGCTGACCGCCGTTGGCAACGATTTGCACGGGGCTTCCGAATCGGCCGGTATCGATCGCCTGTTTCATCCCCGCAATGCCGGATGATGTCTGGTCACGTAGGCGACCGAGACAGGGATTTGATTTGCCGCAACCAGTTCTTCCAGTTCGTCTGATTCCCGCCAGTGACATGCTGAGTGGCTTTTCGATCAGAATACCGATTCCCGCTTTGGCCAAGTTGCATCGCCATCGGAATATGCAGATGCGCGGGAGTGCAGATGACCGCTGCATCGAAATCCTGCAGCGGCACATCATCGAATTTTCGTATAGCAGCCGTTCCAGTTCATACTGGCTGGCAACTCGCTCGCGTACATCGTCGCCTACTTCACACAGGGCAACCTTGCGCGGCCCGTCCGCTGAAAGCATCGCACATGACGTTCACCGATCGAACCACCGCCAATGACAAGAATCTGTTTCATTCGTTTCGATCTAGTTGACCCTGGGCCTGGGCGACAATGTCCATACCTACATGCTTACTCCATTCCTGAAGCAACCGTTGTGTGATCGGACCCACTTGTCCATCACCCACCGGCCAACCGTTCAATCGGCTGGCCGGCATGATGCTATACGGAGTGCTCGTGAAGAACAATTCGTCGGCCGTGTACAAGATCGTACATTTGCAGCCTGGTTTCGCGAGTTGGAATTCCAAGTTCACGAGCGAGTTCCAATGCCGTCTGGCGACTGACTCCATCCAGGCAATTCTCGGTTGTCGGCGTCCATAATTCGCCATGGATCACGGCAAAGATGTTGCCTCCCTTGTTTTCGGCGACATATCCATCGGTGTCCAGTATCACACACTGTGCTTCGGGATCAACCAGACCGTGCTTCGGCATCCGCGATCGTGTAGGACAGACGACTGCGATTTTTGACTCGGGCATCGAGTGATTGAGCCGGCACGACCCGGCTGATCGATGTGACCGCGTGACAGCCTTCGGTGTAATACCGGGCCCAGCCGCTAAGATCGAGATGATTCGTAAAGATCATGATCGTGGCTGGGTTCGCCTGTGCCGGAGCTCGGGCCATGCCTCAGAATCCCGCGTGAAATATTGTGGACGATCCAGCAATCGTCCTCCGGCAGCATGGTGGGTTTGTTGGCTTCCAAAACGTCAAGTGTGATTTGCATCATTTCCGCTGGCGAGTGTCCTGGATCGATACGGGCGACCTTCAATGAGCGATACAATCGCGAGATATGATCGTCCAGTCGAAACGGCTGATGTCGAAACGTGCGTGTTGACTCGGTCACGCAGTCGCCCAAGCATCACCGCGCTATCGAAAATGGAAATTTTCGCATCGCTCCTGGGCAACCCACTTACCCGAAAGATAGACCTGGCGGCTCGAGTCATGTGAACTATTCATGCGATGCAACCATATTCAGGAATCGAAAAAACATGACTGACGAACAACCAAGACTTCTGGCCGAACATTGCTTCGCGCGTCAGCAACGTGTTCGGAACTACGCTCGCTCGGCTGTCGGTTGATCGAGCAATCTTTGTATCTCACGAGAATATCGAGTATCTGACCGGATTCCGACCACACCGACTGATGCAGGCGGCAGTTTGCTTGGAAACAGCCGGGAATTGTGTGCTTGTCCGCACCTAATTCGGAACCAGAAAACGCGTCAGCCGACGCCATTGTCACGTTCGAAGCACAGTGGTGTGCCACGCTGCGACAGGAACAGGCCGAAGCCGCGATGAGCTACTTGCCGATTCGATCAAAATTTCGATCCACCGATCGAACGGCTGTCGAATTTTCGGTCTGTGGACAGCACATCGAGCGACTGGATCGGCAGGGATGATTCGAAGCTGATCGACATCGATGCAGAGATGTGGAGACTGCGTCGCCGCAAAGATCCAGACGAACTGGCGATGATCGGGCAAGCGATTCGTTGTACCGAAGCAATGTATCGAGCGGGCACGAGAAATCATCAAGCCCGGGATCACCGAATTAGAAGTGTTCGATCAACTGCATGCGGTTGCCGTCGAAACCGCCGGCGAACAACTGACCGCGCTTGGCAATGACTATCAATGCAACTCACCTGGGCGGACCGCCTCGCGACCGTGAGCGCCAAAGACGGCGAGTTGTACATTCTGGATCTTGGCCCAGCCTACCGCGGCTACTATGCCGACAATTGTCGCACGATCGCCGTCAATCGCCGGCCGACTGACGAACAATATCGTAGCCTGGGAGAAGATTGTTTCAGTGCTGACGATGGTCGAAGAAACGGTGAGACCCGGCGTTTCATGTCGCGAGTTGTTTACGACCGCAAAGTCGATGCTCGACGAGTATCGTCCAGATGCATTCTCCGCATCATTTGGGTCATGGCTTTGGACTCTTTCCGCACGAAGCGCCCCATCTGAATCCGAATTGGGACGACAGGTTCGAAGAAGGCGATGTCTTCACCGCCGAACCGGGACTCTATACCGACGAGCTGGCAGCCGGAATTCGACTAGAGCAAAACTACCGAGTCACATGCCGAAGGGCGTCGAACTGTCTGACCGATTTTTCGCTGGATCTATGAACACGTGGACTACTAACAGTCGCAAAGCGACTAATCACGCAGTTCGTTCGAGTATCATTCGGGCAGCGATACGGCGAACAATCGATTTTTTGCGGGCAGACTGAATGGCTTGGAGTAGTGGTAAACTTGCGCCATGTTCCTGGCCGTCCTGAATCACCGGCGTTGGTTGTTCGACGACGAAGTCCGCGAAATCCGGCGTATTGAAAGCGACGAATGCCAAACGCAATGCGTCAATCGGCGGATCATATCGCTTTTCCAGTTCGGGTAGAGCGATCGGCCCGGTGTCGACTTGGTACACCGACTTGTCCATGCTGATGTTCATTGTCTTGATTGGATACTCGATGACCGCTCGTAGTTTTGTCTCGCGCATTCCAAATCTCAGTTTGCGCAACGATCGGCATCCCGTTCGCGGAGGCCTCGCGGATCGCTTCGAATCCATCCAACTCGTGAACACGCTTGGCGAATCGCAATTTCAAAGTCGGACTCGCCCCACAAGCTTTCTCGGAAATCTGGCGATAATTGTCACTGATGCGACAGGGACGGCGAAAGATCAGCCATGTTGCCCCACCCAGAACCGGCAGAAAATCGTAGTTGTCTTCGACGAATAGATTCTTGTCGGCAAAAGTGTTTTCGCTTTTGCACGATCCACACTGATAATATTCGCGGACGTTTCGTTCTGCTGGTCGATAATCGTCGTACGGCTTTCAATCCAGAATTGCACGTTGTTGAATGATGCCTCATTGCATATGAATGAGAGGCCATAGTCCAAAATCGTCTTGTCGTTCTCTGGCATTTTTGTCGTCTGCGCGTTGCATGGTCGTTCCGAGTCCGACCGCCAACGACGCCGAGGCTGTTTGCAGAAATGCTCGTCGTTTTTGATTCCACTATTGGATTCTCCCTCACTGGTCAGATGGCTTGAAGTTGATCGACCCGTCAGGATCGGGCATTCAGAGTCGGCGATCATTCGCTCGATCGACGCTTCGTCTTTGAATCCGATTCCGGTAACCAAGCAAACGATCGTTGCGTTACGATCCAGTTCGCCAGCTTTCGACTGCTTGGATGACTCCGGCCAAAGCAACGGCACCAGCCGGTTCGGTAAAGATACCTTCTTCGCGCGCAAGTCGCGCTTGCGCGGCCCATGCCGATTGCGTCGTCGACGGTATGTCCGGTGCCGCCTGTCGGACGGCATTCGTGCGATGACCAGATCACCGTCAATCACATTGGCGACCTGCAGTCCACTGATTTTGGAAGTGCAACGTAACCTCTTGTGCACGACGTTTTCCGTCACGCAACGGTCCGGCAATGGTGTCGTTCCCTTCCGGCTGAACACAGTGCACTGCCGGACCAGCCGTCGATTCTCCTTCATCGACCAATCGATCGAATCCCGCGCGACCGTCGATACGCACAATCCACCACCGCCCGCAGGACAAAACACATGATCGATCGAATCGAGTTGATCGGCCAGTTCAAAGCTGATCGTTTCCACTCCGGTCATTCCGGCGGGACTATAGGTGTAGGCGCTGACCTGCAATGCGTAGTCCAGGCTCGAGATGCCGATTTGCTGCAACGTCTGGAATGCTCTGGCGGTGATGTTCGGATCCAAGCCAAATCCTTTGACGCGAAAAATGTCCGCACCGTACGCCATCATCTGTTTCAATTTGCCGATCGGCGCAGTTTCCACGATCGCGATCCGACAACGAATGCCAGCTGCCGCGCAGTAGGCTGCCAAAGCCGCACCCGTGTTGCCACTGGAAGTCGCGATGCAATTCGTGCGATCTGCTCTCGAGCATGTGGAAATCGCAGCGGCAGCAAAGCGATCTTTGAACGATCCAGCTCGGGATTGCTACTTTCCAGTTTGAAGTACAGCGACGACAGGCCCACAGAGGGACCGATGCGACGCGAACGAATCAACGGCGTGTTTCCTTCGCCCAGCGTGACTCGGTTTTCGGATGCCACCGGGGTGATCCAATCGGCCCAATTCCAAATGCTCATGTTATCTCGCTTATGTCAACGCGCTAGTCTGCAGACCACGACAACACCAACCGATTCACCTTTACGTACTCGGGGAAATGTTCGCAGCACGATCACGATTCCTGTTCTGTCTGCTTGAATCGTGATGCTCGCTCGATGGAATCGAATTCGTGAACGATGCCGATCGTTTGCCCGATGCGAACTGTGATCGCCCAACGTTACCCGTGGCTGAAATAGTCCAGTTACTGGTGATGGATTACAGACTTGCATATGTCCCGAATCTGGGGTGTTGTCCTCAACCGTATGTTCAATGCCACGAGGTTGGCGTGCGGATCGAAGCATCGATAGTTCGCCCATCACGTTCAAACAGCCGCTCACATACGCTCGACGCCTGCTCGGATCACACGGTGGCCGAGCCGAGATATTCGCAGTAGATTGCAGGTACGTTTGCATCGCGAGCAACCGACAACGAACGGCCGTCCAAGTTCGCCGCGGTGCCCCATACAAACGGCAAGTTGAATGCTCTGGCCATCCTTCGTTGCTGATCCAAGACGGTCGGGGTCGGAGTGCAGTGTGTAGCCAGCCAGACGGAAGACGGCGAATTCCGTTCCACCGGTATGCAGATCGATGTAGTAAGTCGGCGGATCGAATCAATTCGCTGACAAATGATCCGCAGCTTGCTCCGTTGACGTTCCGTCGCTCGGCCGGGACAAGTTCGTGCCAGATCGAGTCCATCGTCGCCACATCGATGACCCGCCAAGAAAGCCGATTCGTTGACGATTGGAACCAACGTGACTTGCCCGCGAAAATCGGCGACGACGTGCATCGTCGTTTCAAACCAGTCGAATCAATCGCTGCACCGCGGGATTGATTCAAATTCGTCACCATGAACGCCTGCGGTGATCAGCAGGTGGGGGCCGGTCGTCGGCCTTTGTAGCGAAACGTTCGCAGTTGACTCGGCCATACCGTTCATGCGTCTTTGACAGGAACAGTTTTTTCGATCACGCAATCCTTGAATCGAAACAATCCATCGACCGGCAGTACTGCGCCGGTGATGTAGTCGGCAGCGTCGGAGACCAAAAATGCGGCGGCTTTACCGATGTCTTCAGGCAGTCCCGATACGTCCCCAAGGCAACTGTTTGCCCTCTTCGGCAATCGCTTCGTTCGCCAAACGTCGCGTGTTCACCGGGCGTATCGATCCATCCTGGTTCGATCGCGTTGACGTTGATGCGGTGTGGTGAAAGTTCGACTGCAATCGCTTGGGTCATTTGATTCAGTCCTGCTTTGGCGGCCGAATACGCCGAGCACAAGTCCGATCGGCATTTCTCCCAACACACTGGAGATGAACAAGATCTTTCCGCCTTGCGCCGCGCTCGACCATCTGCCTGCGCAACCAACTGGCTCATATGAAACCCGCTGATCAAAGTTCCTGGCAATTGTCCGTTCAAATTCTTCAGGCGAATAATCCAAGAAAGCACCGCGACGGCTGTAGGCTGGATTGCTGATCAGGATGTCGATCCGACCTTCGAAGTGCCAAGCAGCTTCTGTAACCAACTGCTCACAACCGGATCGTGAAAAGACATCACTTTCCATCGCCTGGCATTTGCCGCCCAATTCGCGGATTTCGTCCGCTGTAGCTTCCAGGTCTGGGCTACCAGGTCGATCGTTGATCACCACTTCGGCGCCATGCCGCGCAAGTTCGACAGCACAGCCTTTGCCGATGCCGCGTCCGGCGCCGGTGACCAACGCGATTTTTCCAGACAGATCGATCATGACGCATTGCTCTCGAATGCCGCGCCACATTGTTCCAGCATTTTCATGATCGCGCCAAATTCGCCGCCATGCGCCAGCAGTTGTCCACCTTGCTTGACGTTGCCGCAAGTATTTCGGGCGTCGCCACCGGAGTCCCCCAGGGCGTATGTGTGCTTTGCACTTGCAGCGGCCACTTGTTCAAAACAAGATTCCAATGTCAGGTCGTCGGCATGATGCTTCAGTCGCAATCCCAAGGTCGCCTGCGCCGACAAACATACCGTCAACTCCAGGTACGGCTGCGATCGAGTCAACATTGGCAACCGCCTCGGGGGTTTCGATCTGTACGACCAAAAACGTTTCATCGTTGACTGCTTCCAAATAGCCGTCCACATCCAACAGATAGTCGGCATCAAGACCGGCTGCATCGATTCCACGATCGCCAAGCGGAGGAAACTTGACAGCGTCCACCAGCATCTTTGCTTTTTCGGCCGTGTTGACATGTGGGATCATCAGTCCTGTCGCACCATCTTCCAGATAACGATACAGCCCCGTTTTCTCCAGCGTCGGTGGCCGGACCATGATATCGATGTCGTGCAGATGTGAATGCGCTAGCAGCGTCATCACGTTCGCATAGTCGATGTAGCGATGTTCCAGATCGAGCCAGATACAGTCAAATCCGAAATGGGCAGCCTGCTTGACGAAGCTGGGAATGAAATGCCCCAGGCAGCACATCCGCACCGTCTGATTGTTGCGCAGTCGAGCCAGTGTTTTACTTTTTCTCATGTGGTCCTTTTCGAGATATTGATTGATCCGGCGTCGGCCGATTTTGGAAATAACAAACTACCAATGCAGCCCGTCACGATGTTGACCGCTATTGCGGCCGGAGCGATCCACTGGAAACTAATGGGATCCACATTGTCTGTTCCTGGGACGAACCCAAAGATCGGACCCGAGAATGCAATCAGAACGGCAGTCGTGGTTCCACAGATTGCTCCGATCCATACACCCCGCGGACTTGCAAAGGGAACAAACAAAGCAAAGAAGAACAACGCGAAGATTGGCGTGGTCAACAGATTCGACGTCTTGGTGGTCACGGCGGTGATGTTTCCGGGCACCCGTCCCATCGCAGAACTTCCCAGCACAACGATCGCGCCAATGCCAAAGGCGAGACAGCGAGCGATCAGCACGTGGGAACGATCGCTAATCGGTTTCTTTCGAAAACGATCGAGTCCATCGGTCATCACTACGGCGGTAATCGAATTCACCCCCGAATCGATACTTGACATGGCGGCGGCGAACATGGCGGCCACGACCAAACCTGAGATCCCGATCGGCAAATGGAAGGCAATGAAATGAGGGAAAATCTTGTCGGCATTCTCGCTTAACGAAATGTCTGCGGGCAGCCGCTCCGGATGAGCATTGAAGTATCCTAGCAGTGCAAATCCGACCAACCCGAGTGTGACGCCGACGATCACCGAAGTGATCAGCTGCGTTGCATAAGCGCAGCGCGCGGCTTTCACATCCTTGGTCGCCATGAATCGCTGCACGGAGGTCTGGTCACCGCCCGCCGTACAAACGTACCAGACGACATAGTTCAACAGTGTGCCGACAACGGTTATGCGGACCGAGAGATCGGTGCTGAAAATCGGTTGGGTGTCCCAGGATGGATCCCATCGTGTCGGAATCCAAGCAAAGCCACCCAGATCCCAGGAGATCGTAGCCGAGTACGAGCAGTGCTCCGCCGTACAACAAAACTGTCTGAATAAAGTCCGTGATCACAACGGCGCGTAGTCCACCCAGCGATGTGTAAATCACGGCTACAAACCCGGTGACCAACGCGATCAGGGGAATGTAATTCTCGCCAACGCCCAACATGATTGTGAGCGCGGCGGCGGTCAGATAGATCAGCAGCGACATCCAGGCCAAACGCAACGCGATAAACATAAACGCGCCCAATAATCGAACGCTTAAACCCAACCGCTGTTCCAGTAGTTCGTATGCGCTAGTGACGCGATGTTTCATGTAGACCGGCAGCAGGCCGAACGAGACAATGACAAACACGACCGGCAGGATCAGCATGCTGGTCATGTTGACCGGTCCCTTGCCAAGTGATTCGCCGGGCATCGAAAGATAAGATACCGTGCTTAGCAATGTGGCGAACAGCGAGACGCCGACCAGGATCGGATTCATACTGCCGGTACCGATAAAATACTCGTCAGTCGATTTCTGACGGCGACTGTAGTACCAGCCCAATCCGATCGTCCCCATGCCATAGGCGACGATGATTAGCCAGTCGATCAAGGCCAGACCCGCCTTCGGTTGCCAGTTGACGTCAACAGCGACCTCTTGTCCAGCAATCGTCCCGGGGGCTAGTGTGGACAAGAAGAGAACGACGAAAAAGACTCGAAGGTAGGGACGATGCATGCTGAGTGTTGTGGGGCGAGTTTCCAAATTCCGACGAAATCAATTCCGCCGGCCGCTCGGTCCGGAAAGGTCCAGATAGAATTGCTGCGACATAGTAGACTCTGGATCTCTACCCCTTGGCAACTCACAGTGATATTGATGCATGTCAAAGATTCGAATTGGTGTGACCGGTTCCGGATTCATGGGGCGCACGCATGTAGACGCGGCAGACAAGTTGGATTCGACCGAGCCGATTGCTGTCGCTGGGGGCAGTCGAGCTGTTCAATTGGCCCAAGACTACGGCATCAGCGCGGAATCAGACGTGCACGCATTGGCTGCCAGGGACGATATCGATGCAATCGTCATTGCCACGCCCCATTGGTTGCACTGTGACGAAGCGCTAGTCGCGGCCGAAGCTGGTAAACATGTGCTCGTTGAAAAGCCGATGGCTACGTCGATCGAAGACTGCGACCGAATGATTCGAGCGTTCGACGCGCAGGGGCTGGTGTTGTCGGTCGGTTATCATCAACGGTTCCGCCAGTCGAACTATCGGACCCGTGAACTGATTCGGGCTGGGGCCGTCGGACCGGTTCGTTGCATTCAGATGTCCGCACTATTTGATATTACCGCCATGCGAAGCGATTCCGGGTTCGGCGGAGACTGGGGTTGGTGGACTGACACGCGCAGTGTAGCGCATCTGATCAACGGAGGGCCGCACAATATTGACCTGTGTCGCTGGTGGTTGGACAGTGAGCTGCAGTCCGTCGCTGCCCAATGTGGGACATTTCGTGAACAGAACCCGAACGAAAACACCACGATGGCATTGTTGTCGTTCACCGGCGGCGAGATGGCGACCTACTGGTCATCCAGCGTGCTGCCGGAGCCTGGTTTTGCGGGCGAAGCATTTCGCTTCCGAATCATGGGCGATTCGGGAATCATTGACCTGGACCCTTACGGTCGACTACTGCTTGGTCACCAGGGCAAGACCGAGACGATTTACGAACAACCCACGGTTGGCCACGATGATTCAACGTCCGCGTTCGCGATGAATCGAATGCAGGCCTATTGCGATCAATTGCAAGCGTTCGTCGATTCGATTGGTGGCCAAGGCGGCGGCCAGGGTTCGGCCGCGGATGGTCGGGCTGGTGTCGCAGGCGTCTTGGCGATGCTTGAATCGGCTAGGAAGCAACAGACAGTAATTTTGAAATGAACCAACAGCAGAGCGACAGTAGCAACGAGCCGACGATCACGGCGGACCGATTGCAAAGGTTTACCTACGAGGTGTTCTTGGCGGCGGGATTTCGCCGCGAGGATGCACGGCGCCGACGGACGTTTTAATCTGGTCGAGCCTGCGTGGTGTTGATACGCATGGCATTCGAAACTTAAAACGCTACTACATCGACTGCACAAGTGTCGGTTGGCGTGACGGAATGATCGTTTCGAACGCCGATGTAACGGTTGATCAAGATTTCGAGACAACCGCTGCACTGAATGCCAACGGCGGGCTTGGACTGTCGGTTTCGGTTGACGCGATGGAGCTGCGCGATCGACAAGGCTCAGCAGCATGGCGTCGGCATCGTAACGGTGCGCAACTCCACCCACTTTGGTGCCGCGGGCTACTATGCTCACATGGCAGTCAAGCATGACATGTTAGGTTTTGCATCGACCGGCTATTTGTTTCCACATGGTCAGGAAAAGGCAGTGGTCCCGTTTGGCGGCCTGCTACCGCTTCTTTCGACCAATCCGTTGGCGATGGCCTGTCCGGCGCAGTCAATGCCGCCGTTCGTCTTGGACATGTCTACGTCGGTCGTGCCAGTCAATCGCATCGAGATGCTGGAGGAACTGGCGAAGGCGATTCCAACAGGATGGGCGCTTGATGCGAACCACCAACCGGCGGTTGATCCGGCAGCGGTCAACAAAATGATTCCACTAGGCGGCAGTACGGAATTTGGTGGCCACAAAGGATACGGACTTGCCATAGCTGGCTGGATTCTGACCGGACTGCTGTCGGGTGCCTGGAGGACGAACCCGGAGCCTGACCGAGTTCTTGGCACGAAGCCAGAAACGAAAAACGGTTTTGCCCAGGAGGGCATCGGCCACGCTTTCGCGGCGATTCGTTTGGATCGATTTGGCGACCCCGAAGTCATCAAACGGGGGCTCGATTCAATGATCAAAACACTCAACGAATCACCGCCGGCCGACGGATTCAAACGCGTTTTGGTCGCCGGCCAGGGCGAGCACGAAACCGAGCAATATCGAAGGCGGAATGGGATCCCGTTGCCCGCTGCAACGCTGGCCGAGCTGCAAAGTCTTTCCGAGCAGTTCGGGGTCCAGCTGGTGATTGGTTAACTCGGTCCGACACTGCGCGGTTGCGGTCTCGATACGCGTTGGAACCGTATCGAGACCCCGGCACGGCGTTACGGTCAGACGTTAGCTGTCCGATTGTGGTAGTGCGAACGCCAACATTTCCGGCAACTCGCCGGCACCACCAGCAGTGATGGCGATGATTTGGCGGCCATCATGCATGAAAGTCATTGGTGAGCCGTGCAGTGTGCGATCGACCTCAATGCTGCCCAAAAGCTTGCCGTTCGATTTATCGTAGGCTTGCAAAAGCGATCCTTTCGCATTCCTGTCACCCAGTTCATCAAGGATGGGCAAGAATGTGATGATTAGCGTTTTCGTAACCAGCAGACCACCTTCGGCCAACACACCTGTTTGGAATTGGGTGCCGAGTGGGCCAAGGTTGAGGTGCTTGATTGCGGGGTGATTTGTGGGGCCCTCACCGAAGGGAATTTGCCAGGCATGTTCACCGCGATTCAAGTCAATGGCCGTGATCCGCCGATAGGGAGGCTTCGTTAGCGGCAGACCCTGAGGACCTCTGGAAGCACGAAGGGCGCCTTGACCCCAAGTATTGACGTAATTGAAGTTGGAGCGAGATTTATCGGGCTCGTCCAAAGACATAACGGAAGGTTTGGTCAGTGATTGAACGTACAGGATCCCCGTTTCAGGGTCGATCGAAGCGCCCGGCCAATTGGCACCACCTTCGGCGCCGGGCACGACTAGAGTTCCTTTGGTGCCATCCTTTTCATACAGCGTTAAAGGTGTGAATAGCGGGCCGATTACAAATTGCTTGACCATTTCTTCGGCTTCGGCACGCAGTTCAGGCGTAAAGTCGATCAGGTCATCAATGGTTAGGCCTTGTAGTTCGAATGGCGGCGGCTTGGTCGGAAAGGGTTGCGTGGGCGACAGTTTCTCACCGGGCGCCTTTGAGGCGGGTACCGGCCGCTCCTCGATGGGCCAGACCGGTTCACCCGTCACGCGGTCGAACACATACGTGAAACCCTGTTTCGAGACTTGTGCAACAGCTTTGATCAATTTCCCGTTGACATTGATATCGACCAAATTCGGCGCGCAAGGGAAGTCGTAGTCCCAGATGCCGTGATGAACGGCCTGGAAGTGCCAAACGCGCTCTCCCGTTTCGACATCCAGGCAGACCAGGCATTCAGAGAACAGGTTGTCACCGTGGCGATGTCCACCGTAATAGTCGTTGGTCGGCGTACCAAAAGGCAGATAGACGTAACCGAGTTCGTCATCACAACTCATCATCGACCAGACGTTCGTATTGCCGGTGTACTTCCAAGAGTCGTTCTCCCAGGTATCGATGCCGAATTCACCCTCTTGTGGAATCGAATTGAAACGCCAGCGGAGTTTGCCGGTACGAATGTCGTAGCCGCGGATATGACCCGGAGGGGCTTCTTTGTTCGTGATGAAATCGTTGATGATCGAGCCGACAATGATCGTGTCGCCGCAGATGATGACCGGAGCCGTGTGCGAAATATCGCGAGGATTGACTCGGCGGCCAAGGTCATAGCTCAAGTCCACTTGGCCGGCGTTACCGAATTTTGGATCTGGCTCGCCTGTCTTCGCGTCGAGCGAAACAAGTTGTCGTCCACCGGTCGCGATCACCACGCGTTCCTCGGTACCATCGGTCCAATACTCCAAGCCTCGATGATGAAACATCGTATGGGTGATTCGTCCCTTTTCGTAGCTCTCAGGATCGTATTGCCAAAGCGTTTCGCCCGTTACAGCATCGACCGCCGCCATTTGGCAAAAGTTTGTGCAGATGAAGACCTTACCGTCAACGTAAAGTGGCGTGCTTCGGAAGTGGTAAGGACGAAAGCGAGTCTTCTGTTTCAGATTTTCGTCAATCGATTGCCATCGCCAGACAATTTCTAGATCCTTGAAATTATCGGCGTTGATCTGGTCCAATGCCGAATATTTGGACGAGCCGTGATCGCCAGCGTAGTGGGGCCAAGCACCGTCGGCGGCGCCAGACTGGGCGTTTGCAACTTGCGTTGATGCAGCTGATGCGACCAGGACGGCTACAAAGACCAACAACGAACCGAAACGTAGCATGGAGAACTCCTTGATGATGGCGGCACGCGGAAATACACCGTGATCTCACGGCGGATCATTGATTCCCGGCGATCGTTTGGATTGTCGACTGGCCAACCTCGGCAAGCAACAGACTAAGTAATTTGACCGGTCTGGGACCCGAACGCAAACGCCTAGGAGGTTTCTCGTCAAAAAAGGCACAACATTTTCTCTATCGGCCAAACAGGATATCGGTACAGCCGAATCCGCTTATCAGATGTCCTGCGCTGTCTGAGCCAGGGGCGGAATCCCTAGAGTTCGGCCATCAAGCCGTTCCGATTCCTGGCTGATTCGGCGCATGCCGAAATCGGCTGGCACGCATCAATCCTGGGATTCAGTGCTGATGTACCATGGGCATCCCCGAGCATTCGTTGATACTAAGTCCGTTGACGGCGCTCCGAGTAGATGGCCTCTAAGAGTATGTTGATTACTGCCATGTTTCGATTCGTGTTCGCGGACAAGTAAGTGATTTGCCAGAGAAGAGAATGAACAAACCAACTTTCAAGTGGGATGACCCTTTGCTGCTGGAGGAACAGCTGACCAGCGAAGAAAAGATGATCCGCGACGCGGCGCGAGACTATTGCCAGTCAAAGTTGATGCCAGGTGTTCTTGCGGCGCACCGGAATGAGACGTTTGATCGGGAGATCATGACTGCGATGGGTGAGCAGGGATTGCTCGGTGCGACCCTGCCCAAGAAATACGGTTGCGCAGAACTTAGTCATGTTGGCTACGGATTGATTGCACGCGAGATCGAAAGGGTCGATAGTAGCTACCGCAGTTGCATGAGTGTGCAAAGTTCGTTGGTAATGCATCCGATCAACGAGTACGGGACCGAAGATCAACGTGAAAAATATCTTCCCGGATTGGCGGCCGGCGAGTTGATCGGCTGTTTTGGGTTGACGGAACCTGATCACGGTAGTGATCCCGGCGGAATGAAAACACGCGCGACAAAAACGGACGGCGGTTGGATTCTACAGGGCAACAAGACCTGGATCACAAATTCACCTTTGGCAGATGTCTTGGTCGTCTGGGCGAAGGCTTACGGTGAATCGGGCAATGACGAAGGTCGAATCCGCGGGTTTATTTTGCAGCGGGGCATGGAGGGAATCAGTACGCCCAAGATCGAGGGAAAACTGAGTCTGCGCGTCAGCGTGACTGGCGAGATCGTCATGAACCAGGTCTTTGTTCCGGACGAGAACCTTTTGCCGGGCGTCTCTGGACTAGGCGGTCCCTTCGGCTGCCTCAACAAAGCTCGCTACGGGATCTCCTGGGGTGCGCTTGGTGCTGCGGAGTTCTGCTGGCATGCCGCCCGCAAATACACGATGGAAAGGATTCAATTCGGGCGCTCTTTGGCAGCCAATCAGTTGATCCAGTTAAAGCTCTCCGACATGCTTACCGAAATTTCAATTGGCTTACAGGCCGTGCTGCGAGTTGGCCGTTTGCTTGACGCGGGTCAGGCGACACCGGAAATGGTTTCGCTAGTTAAACGGAACAGCTGTGGCAAGGCACTGGAGATCGCGCGGACTGCGCGAGACATGCATGGTGCAAATGGAGTTTCCGATGAATTCCATGTCATGCGCCATCTGATGAATCTTGAAGCGGTGAACACCTATGAAGGAACCCACGACATTCACGCGCTGATTCTCGGACGTGCACAAACCGGCATTCAAGCGTTTACGGCTTAGCGGCCGCTGGAGCACGCAGCGACGACAAGAAAGACAACAGGAGGTCTTTGCTTTCGCGCGGTAATTCGACATAGAGATCTCGCGATGCTTCGGCTTCGCCACCATGCCAAAGGATTGCGTCTTCAAGCGTTGCGGCGCGGCCGTCGTGTAGATATGGCGCAGTATCGGCAACACCCCAAAGCGGTGGTGTTCGCCATTCACGGGGAGGACTCACGCTAGTCCTGCTGGTTCGGTTCGAGTAATACTGCTGAGGCGAGTTGACCGAAGGACCCCTTGCATCAAATGTTGGTATGCGCATTGAGGTGATGTTTTCACTGCCTGAAGCATTCCTTGACGCCGGAATCGGCGATTGAAGTCTCGCGCCCATGTCGTGTACGAGCAAGTCACTGAAGATTCCGGAGGCGGGTCGCAGGTCAGCTACATGACAGGTCAAACATCCGACAGAGCCGAATAGTTTTTCACCATCCAAAACGTTTCCCAGAGTATCGGTTAACCGACGTCGCTCACTTGGACGCGGCAAGGAGGCAACGTAACTTGTCAGTTTGGTCACCTCTTCCTGCGTCATGTCAATTCCACGGTTGGTATACCGAAAGTCTGCTGGATCGCCCGCTTGCGACGCTGTAAAGGATAAAGCTGAGCGAGAACTGCCCGATCGGCTTGTTGAGCCGAGTACAGCTTGGCTGAGTCCCAGTTCGGCGGCACAAGCCTGGGAGACGAACGTGGCAAGCGAGTTAAGCTGTCCGCGCCAGCCAAACTTACCGACAAAGCGACCACTAATCTTTCCATCCGTCTTGGCGGATTGCTGCTTGGCAAGTGCTTGAATTCGAGCTTCACTAATCGAATCAATGATGCCGGCGCCAAACAGGGCCGGAGAGTTGCGTTGGCTTAGATAAAATTCGACCGGACCGTGCTTTCCTGCGACAATAGGTTGACTGGCGATCGCCTCACTCGTCCGCAGCTCCGGGTAAAACCACTGATCGTCGATTTCCGCGGGAACAAAGTTCCTCAAACGATTGCGGATCGGCGTATAGCCGGGACGGGTCGAACGATCATGGACAACCGCCGTAAAGTTTACGACACCAGTCGGGCCCAACAGCCCTGGGAACACCTCCAATAGATAGACACCATCCTTGGCCTTGTCCATTGACGCAGTGGACCGAGGATCGACGGTAATCAGGGTCACATTATGTTTGACCCCTGATGAACCGCCCTTCAAATGACATTGTGAACAAGAAGTCGCATTGTGAAGTGGTCCAAGTCCATCGCCTAACAGAACGTTGCGCGTGGCGTCTGCAAATTTGTTGGCGCGAATCGGCTCTTGCTCGGGGCCCCGCTGGCCAAACGGTTCAGAGGGCTTCCATTGGTGCTCAAACAGCTGTTCGCCAGTCAATCTTTGACGCGCCAAGATTTCCAATTCTCGCGCGATCGCAGTGTGGGTCAGAAACAGCGTGCACAGCATCGTGGCCAACGTCGACGCCGAAAACTTTAGACCCGGACAACCCATCGAATCGCTCCAGCATGAATGCGTTCTTGTGATCACCCTAATTTGTGACCGACCGGTCGCCCATTTGCAAGACAAATCGAGGCGATTTTTTGGCGCACGTTCAAATTCGCGCGAGTCAATCAACGATCATTGGCAAGCAAGGCAACCGTCACGCCAGTGCAGCGGCACCGAGCAATTCGCGGTGGAAGTCGGTATCGCCGAACAGAAATTCATTGGCTTTGGCACGTTTGTAATACAGGTGCAAATCGTGTTCCCAGGTGAATCCGATTCCACCGTGCGACTGAATCGACAGGTTGCCTGCGCGACGAGCGGAATCGGAGGTATAAGCTTTGGCAACCGACACAGCTTGGTCGGCATCGTCCGTTCCTTCCTCAACTGCCCAAGCTGCGTACCAGACCGCCGCCCTGGCGCTTTCGGTCAACTGCAAAATGTCTGCACACATGTGCTGGACAGCCTGGAACGAACCAATTGTTTTTCCAAATTGCTTCCGCGTCTTGGCGTACTCGACGGTTTCCTTCAACATCCAGTCCTGCCCACCAAGCATCTCCGCCGCTGCGACAACGGTCGCCGTTTGCAAGGCACTTTTCCATGCTTTGGCGGCGTCTGACCCGGTCGCCAGAATTTGGTTCTCAGCGATAGCAACGCCTTTGAAATCAACTTGATAGAGCGTTCGCGTCGGATCGATTCCCGCGGTCTTTTCGATGGTCACGCCGTCGGCGTCGGTCGCAACGATCACGATTCCGATCTCGCCATCAAGGCCAACCGGAACGATCAGCTGATCGGCTTGTCCCGCGTTTTGAACCAGTTGTTTTTTTCCGTTCAGAACGCCCTGATTCAATACAGTGTCAAGATTTTCAATGCACAGATCCCACGAGCCACCCTCTTCCCAGGCGCCGACTGCGGCCTTCATTGAGCCGTCAATCAATTTTGGTAACAATTCTTTCGCGGTCGGCCCGCCGATCGCCTGCAGCAGCGTGGCGGCCCATGTCGTTGCCAGCCATGGTCCGGGCACGCATGCGCGGCCAAATTCTTCCGCCAAGACGGCCAAGTCGACGGTGCCCAGCCCAAGTCCGTCGTAGTCCTCGCTGATGTGCAAGCCAAGCCAACCCTGATCAGCGAATTCTTGCCAAAGCCGATCATCAATACCGGCGTCGGTCTCCATTAACTCACGAACACGTTCGGCAGGGAATTCGCGTTCGCAAAATTCGCGAACGGATTGAGCGAATAGTAGTTGTGGTTTGGAGAGATCGAAATGCATGGTCTGTAGTTTCGCTGGTCGTTTCGTTTGTTTTCACTGAGCCGTCGGCTCACACATCGCGTTGTTGGTGCTAGTAACTCTTGCCAAGCCCAAGGACTCGTTCGGCCAGGATGCCTCTTTGCACTTCACTAGTTCCGCCTTCGATGGTGTTTCCGCGGGAGCGTAGATAGCTGTGGGTCCAACTGCCGGAATCAAAAGTTTCCAGTTGGGCTGCATCACCTAGTATTTCCATGGCCAATTGGACGATGCGTTGATTCGCCTCGCTCCATCCCAGTTTCAAGATCGAACCCTCGGGGCCGGGCGTCTCACCAGCATTTGATTTGCTGAGTGCGCGGTCCATGGTCAACCGGACAATTTCAATTTCAGTAATGGCTTGGCCGATCTTCTGTCTTACCAGCGGATCTTCGGACAATAGACGTCCATTCCGCTTCTGGGTTTTACAGCGCTTGATCAACGAGTCCAAATTGGCCCTGATCATCGTGTAGATACTTGGTCCCAGGTTGGCACGTTCATTCATCAGCACGGCGACACCGACGCCCCAGCCTTTGTTCAGTTCACCAAGCTGGTTCTCGGCAGGTACGCGAACGTCGGTAAAGAAGACTTCGTTGAATCCTGATTCGCCAGACATTTGACGCAGCGGTTTGGTTGATATTCCGTCTGACTTCATGTCCACCAACAGACAAGTAATACCTTTGTGCTTTGGCACATCTGGATCGGTACGGACCAACAGCAAACACCAATCGGCGATGTGAGCAAAACTGGTCCAGATTTTTTGTCCATTGACGACGAAATCATCGCCGTCACGGACGGCGCGAGTGCCGAGAGAGGCCAGGTCGCTACCGGAGTTGGGTTCGGAGTAACCTTGGCACCAAACGTCGTCACCGTTGAGGATTCTGGGCAGAAATTTCTTCTTCTGTTCTTCGGTGCCGCAAACGATCACCGTTGGACCAACGAACCCTTCGCCGATCACACCCAGATTTTGCGGCGCTTTCGCACGGACGACCTCACTCAAAAAGATCGACTGTTGAATCGGACTGACACCTTGACCACCGTAAGCTTTGGGCCAAGACAGACCCGCCCAGCCGCCATCGAACAACTTGCGCTGCCAGTCGCGTAAAAATTGGTAGTAACCATCTTGTTCCGTCTGTTTCTCTTTGGGCCAAGGCTCGGGAACATTGTCTGCGAGCCAACTCGTAGTCGATCGCGAAACGATTCTTCTTCTGCTGTAAGTTTTAAATCCATGGATCGCTTTATGATTCTTGATTTTGAATGTTATCCCACATCAACTCGGCAATGTCCTTGACCGCAATTTCTCGGTCGCCTTTCACGGCTCCCAGTCCGTCCTCCAACATTGTTGAACAAAATGGACAGGCGACGGCCACGGTCTTGGCACCGGTCTCGAGTGCTTGTTTCGCACGTTCGACATTGACTCTGGTATCCGAAGGTTCGTCGACAAAGCTTAAGCCGCCGCCAGCGCCACAACAAAAACTTTGCTTCCATGTTTTTCCATTTCCAGGGGACGCTCGCCACTGATTCGTTCCAACAATTCACGCGGTTCCTCGGTAATGCCGTTGTGGCGCCCCAAATAACAGGGGTCATGCAATGTAATGCTTTCCATTGCCCGCGCGTTGAACGGCCAATCGATTTTCACCAATCAGTTTGGCAAGATAGGCCGTGTGATGAAAGACTTCAATGTCGTCGCTTAGATTGGGATATTCGTTTTTGAACGAATTGAAACAGTGCGGACAGGACGTAACGATCGTCCGTACGTTGGCTTCGTTCAACTTTTTCGTATTGTCCTGCGACATTGTGTCGAACAGAAACTCGTTGCCAGCTCGTCGTGCCGGGTCTCCCGTACATGATTCGTCACGACCGAGGATCCCGAAACGAACACCGGCATGGTTCAGACAGACCTGCCAGCGCGCGAGTCGATTTTTGGTTGCGATCCACCAATGATCCGCCGCATCCGACCCATAGCAGCACCTCGGGATCCTCGACTTCGCTGTAGTGCGGGATCTCCATGCCGTCACACCAATCGGTTCGCGAAGCTTGGCTGCCACGGAACGGATGGCCACGTTGTTCAAGCCCGGTCATGGCATCTTGCAACATTGCCGGCATCTCGGCCTCTTCCATCGCCAGGTATCGCCGCATGTCAACGATCTTGGGATACTGTTCAATCGACACGGGACAGGTTTCGACGCAGGCACCACAAGTCGTACATTCCCAAAGCGCATCTGGGCTCAGGGCCGGTGTGCTGCCGATGATCGGGAACAGAGGTCCTGCGTCTTCGTCGATTTCCTCGCCCACTGGGATCTTCGAAAAGTCCGCTTCGTTGTAGTTTGGCCTTGCAGGTCAAGAATGATGTCGCGTGGCGAAAGTTGTTTGCCCGCCGTGTGTGCTGGGCAGACACTCGTGCAACGCCCGCACTCGGTACACGCAGTCCAGATCCATCAAGTCTTTCCATGTGAACTGTTCCAGCGAGTTGATCCCGAATGTGGTCGCTGTTTCGAAGTCCATGGTCTTGAGCGAACCAGCGTTCGCGTCCAGGTTCCCAAAGAAGATGTTTAGCGGTGCGGTCAACGCATGTAGCATCTTGGTGTAGGGTGCCCAAGCTAGGAATCCGAACACGATCGCCAAGTGTCCCCACCAAAAAATCAAATGGGCCGTCTGTAGACTTTCTTTGGAAGCGACCGAGAGTGACGCGACAGCAACGGCATTGCCGATCGGTGACCAACTTGCCCACTGGTCGTCGGTGGCCGCGATTCGCCAACCTTCCAGCAGGAATCCACTGCCCAGGATCACGAAGATGGTGATCAGAATCCAAGACGCTTCATCAGAAAAGACAAGCTTCTTTGGACGCACAATCCAACGTCGGACGCATCCAATGCCAACGCCGACCATCGCCAGTGCGCCAATGATGTTGACAAACAGCGATTGGAAGTACAGGTAAAAGTCGCCCTGCATGATGCGAATATTCAAGTCTTCGTGAACGAACACGACGGTCGTAGCAGCCAGCAAGGTCAGAAAACCCCAAAATAGCATCGCATGCATGACGCCAGCGACGTTGTCGCGCCATAAAGATAACTGCAAAACCGCCAACTTGAAGACGCGTCCAAAGCGTTCCATTGGTCGATCAAACCGCAATGCAGGTTGACCCTTTCGCCATTGTCGCACATGCCGCCAGACACCGTATGCGGCAATTGCCAGGGTCGGAACAAGCAACGCATACATGACCCAAATGTGGCTGATGTTCCAGAAGACTTCGCGAGTAGGCGTCACCGTGGTCCTGACCGTTGATATGGGAGCGAAGAGACGAGGTTATCTTGCAAGGCAAATCATAACGTACTGGATGCCAGCGTTGTTTGGATTGCTAGTAACTCTCCCATTTGTGGGAGAGGACTGGCTCTCAGTCCCGGGAGAGTGCGAGACAAGCAAGCAGAATTAGAGCGGTCCAATGATTTGGGCCTAGCAATCCTTGCTTTCAAATTTAAAGACCCCTTGCCGGCCGCTACCGCTTCCGACCTCACACACCCGGCGGTGGATGTGACCGCATGCCCTCTACAACAACTCAGCGATCTTCTTCTCCAGCGGTCCAACGACGTTTTGCCAGTCTTCGACGATTCCGAATTGGCAGCGTTTGAAAATGGGTGCCTCGGGGTCGGTGTTGATGGCAGCGACAACCTTCGCATCGGCAATTCCCATCAGATGTTGGCTGGCACCCGAGATCGCAATCGCGACATACAGGTCTGGTGCGACACGCTTGCCAGTTTGTCCGACTTGCAAACCTGGCGGGACCCAGCCGGCGTCGCAGGCGGCTCTTGACGCCGATACTTCGGCCTTCATGACCGACGCCAATTGGCGAAGATGTTCAAAGGGTTCGGGACCCGCCAGTCCCCGGCCACCCGATACGATGATCGTCGCGTCTTCCAGCTTCACGTCGGACGACGATTCCAAATTTCGACTAACCACTTGGGTTGGGTGGCTTGTTTCGATGCTGATCGAAAGTTCCTCGGGAGCCACAGCTTCCCCTGCCTCGCCAGGTGCGAACGCTCGAGCCCGAACTGAGATCACAGCAGGCGTAGCCTTCGCTTCTACGATTGCCATCGCCTTGCCGCCGTAAACACAGCGGGTTGCCCGGATCGAACCATCGGCGACCTCGATCGCCTGCGCGTCACCGATGGAGCAGCCGCCCAATCGATACCCCAACCGAGGTGTCAATTCTTTGCTCCAGGCGTCCCCGCCAACTAGAACTACGGTCGGTCCTAATTCGCGGCAACCAACGTCTAGAGCGTCAATGCATGATTCAGGGCTGTCGGCGGTGAGTCCATCGCACTTCAATTGAACAATTCGATCGGCGAACTTGCCGGAATTCTGGACCACGCTATCGGCCGCGTCGGCAGACAGCACAATATGTGGAATACCCAGGTCCGCGGCCAGCCTTTGTCCCGCCCCGAGCAAGCCTTCGGCCGCTCGGTCAAATTCGGCGCCGGGAAGAAAACAACTGATGACGTTTGACAACTTACAACTCTCCGAAAATTAATGGCGGGGCAATCAAACGCTACGAACGATTTCAACAATGCGTTTGGCAAATTCGTCAACTTTTTCGTCGATCGAATCGCCGCCAACAAATTCACACGTTGTATCGCGTTCGGGGATGAACAAGTCCACGACTTCGGTTTTGCCTGCTAATTGTCGGACCGCATCGGCTGATAGCTCGAGATCTTCAAGCGTCAAAGTCGTCAGTTCCTTGCGATGTGCCATCATGATGTCGCGAGTCTTTGGAATGCGTGGCACGTTTGCGTCATTGTTGGTAATCGAAAGCACGATCGGTGTCGCTGCCTTTAAACTTTCACTGCCGAGGTCGGTTTGCCGTTGCAACGTAACACCGTCATCCGCGACATCGATTGAATCGACAAAAGCGACGAATGGAAGACCGAGTTCCTCCGCCAGGATGGCACCCGTTTGGCCTTCGCCCCAATCACCCGCCTCGCGGCCCAGCATCACCAGATCGAATTCGCCCAGTTTCTTGATCGCGGCGCCAAGGACATGAGCGGCGCCGGCCGAATTGGTTGGTTTGGTGTCGGGACTAAGGACTTGAACGGCATGATCAACTTTCAGTGCCAATGCCTTTCTAAGTACGTCTTCCGACTCTTCGTCGCCAAACGTCAATGCGGTGATTTCGGCATCTCCTTTTTCGCGCAACTGCAGAGCAGTTTCGAGTGCGTTTTCGCAAAAGATATTGGTAACCAGATTCGCTCCGCCTCTGGCGGCGGTTAAGTTCTCGCGATCCAGCCGGAAGTCTCGCGGCGAGATTTCAGGATCAAGGATCTGTTTCAAACAAACAAGGATTTTCATGGCGTTTCAGGCGATTAGGACGACTGCCAGAGATTGCTAGGGTTGTATTGGGACCGACGTAGACTGTCAACGACCAGTGCCGATAGAGTGACCAGTTGTCGCACCGATCTAGCTTCGCGTTTCAGCTTGCTTGATCGCGATACTCAGCAGCCTGTTTTCACTCCATGGCACATCGATATCATCCATTTGAATCTACGTCATTCTAACGTGTTCATAGAACGATCAGCACATCAGTCAACTGATGCCGGCAACGGCCGAGCTCTTCGGAACGAAAGCAAGACGAAACTGCGGCAGTTTGCCAAGACCATGGTTGGTTCAGCGACTCTGTCGCCGGGCATTGACTCCAATGGCTCCTGGAAAGAGTCGTGATACGATCGAAAGCACTGATTCGCCTTGCAAAGTCGTCCAGAATAGCGTTGCTCCTCTGTTCCGCGATTGTCAGTAGAATGTTGGGTCGATAGAAACAACCAGCGACCGCGGAAGCCGAATAGCAATGACCGATAGAAATGATGAATTAACCGTTGCGGATGTGATGCGAGTGGTCGTCAAGACTGTCCCGTCCAGTATGACTTTGCCTGACTTGGAAAATGAATTGCTGAGCGCACGCGTGAGTGGGTTTCCCGTCGTTAACGACAATAAGCTTGTCGGCATCGTCTCACGTTCCGACATTGTGCGTCAGCTGTGCGTCGAGCGAGACGTCGCCCGAGGGATCTCCGATTTCTACTTTGACGAGAAAGATTTTTTTGAGGTGGAAATGGAGTCGCTCAAGGATATCGCGGATCGTGTCGGCGAGAGGATTGAAGGGCTCACGGTGAAAGACGTGATGGTCAAAAACCCGCTCACGACTCGGTTGGACCAACCGATCGATGAGGCCGCCAAGCAGTTCGTCGATCATCGCATACACCGTCTACCTGTCACGGACCGAGGAACTCTGGTCGGGATCGTGACGACAACCGATCTGGTTCGATTGATCGCGGAAAAGCGGATTTCTAGATCAAGGACGTGAATCCACAAGTGCCGTACCAAGGCAGGTCTGGGTTTCGCACAACGGGTAGGCCCCAGGCTGTCGCGGAGCGCTAATGCATTGGGAAGCACTGGCAACTTTCAGGGCCCAGGACTTGCACAACGGCCACGATGGACTTCTGTCAAGCAATTACTTGAATGCGATCGAGGAGAGACGCTTCAAGCCCTCAAGGCCAGTTGGCGGTACCGCCTGCCATGGAATGATGACCGTACGCTTTGCGTGTTCCTGCACGACTTCGTCAATGTACGGCGTCTCGTGTTGACGAAGCGACTGCAAGCCGGGGTCACTAACCTTCAGCGGCGTCAAGCTTTGGTTGATGACCCATGCATGAGGGCTGATTCTAGCTCGACGCAGGTCATCTTGAAGTTGTGCTGCTTCATGCACCGGAGTCGCCTCCGGTAGCGTGACAATCAGTACGCGAGTGAAGTCGGGATCGCGAAGTCGTGGCAACAGTTGCTGTACCGACTCAGGCATGTTGCTTGACTGACGCAGGACCTCTCGGTGATAAGCCAGTGCTGAATCGAGTAGCAGAATGGTGTGGCCCGTGGGCGCCGTGTCGAGCACGACAAAGCGATCTTGTCCATCGGCAACCGCGTTGGCAAAAGCGCGAAAGACGGCGATTTCTTCGGTGCATGGCGAACGTAAGTCCTCTTCCAGCAGCGTTCTTCCGGCCTCGTCTAGGCCTGCTCCCGCTGTTGTCAGGACGTCTTGCGAATAGCGAGCCGTTTCAGCACCTGGGTCAATTCGGTTGACAGTCAGGTTGGGCAACGCATCGCCTTCAATCGTTGCTGCGATGTGAGCCGCCGGGTCGGTGGTGGACAGATGCACCGAAAACCCTCGCTGGGCTAATGCCGTGGCGATTGCCGCCGCAACGGTCGTCTTGCCTACACCTCCTTTGCCCATTGCCAAAATGACGCCATGGCCAGCCGCAGCCAGGTCATCGACCAACTCTCCGAGCGATTCGAACGAAGAAGATTCCGATGGTGCATTGCCTGTTGCCGCAACGGATTCGTCAGCAGTTGCAACCAACTTGGATGCTCGTGACGTCTCGTTAGAGCAGCCGCTTAATGCGACCCCCAGCGCTCGCAGCGATTCAAGTCCCAGGATGCCAGTTGGAGACAATGGAACGATGCTGCGCGGCAGTTCAATCAAGGCGTCCGGCATCCCGTTCATTGCCTCTTCGGCGCGGACTTGCATCGCCGTTGCCAGCGAATCGTCATCGACGGTTGACCGGAATACGCCATTGACGACCAAATGTTGGTTTCGGATGTCGAGTTCCATCAGTTCGCCGCGGGTTCGGTTCGCTTCGATGAATGCCGACTTCTCTGGCCGAGTGACTAAGATGAGCGTTGTTGTGCTGGCATCGCTGATCGCCTTAACGGCGCTTTGATACAACTTTTGCTGAGCCTGCAAGCCGGCCAACGGTCCAAGGCATGAAGCCCCCGTCGTATTCGTTTCCATGAAGCCGGCCCAAGCCGATGGCAAAGTTAGCAATCGCAGCGTATGCCCAGTCGGAGCCGTATCGAAAAGCACATGATCGAATTCCTTGGTCGCATCGGCATCCCCGAGCAACTTTGAAAACTCATCAAAGGCCGCGATTTCCAAAGTGCATGATCCGGAGAACTGTTCTTCCATGCTTGTCACGGCCGCGTCGGGCAGAATGCCGCGATAGGGACCAACCATCCGCTCGCGATACTCGGCAGCCGCTTGCTCAGGATCCAGATTCATTGCTGACAACCCTGGGACTCCTGTCACCTTGGTCGGATGTTGTCCCAATGCCACGCCCAGCACCTCGTCAAGATTCGATGCTGGGTCGGTCGACACCAAAAGAACTTGCCTACCCTGGTCCGCCAGCCGCACCGCAGTTGCGCAGGCGACCGATGTTTTTCCGACTCCTCCTTTCCCGGTAAAGAAAAGATTGCGAGTTGGGTTCTCAAGAAAACTCATTTTGATCGGCTCGGAAATTGTTCAGATCGTGAAAACCCTTTGCAATCCAGGTCCATTTAACAGCAGTCCGAATCGCCGCAGCACTTGCCCGAGTCGTTAGCCATCGGCAAAGCATTGGCCTTGGTGGAGTTCACCGGGATATTCTTCCCATTGGCCCACGCGGCTAACTGTTCGCGATTCGGGTAGTCCGCTCGACTGATCACGATGTCGTTGACCAGAATCAGCGGTAAGCAATCAACGCTTTCGGCTGCTAAGGCCGCTTTCACGGTCGCGTTCTCGGCGAACGCCCCAGGCTGTTGCGTAAGTTGAATCGCTCGACTTCATGCCCCTGTGTGTTCAACCAATCCAAATCGGCTGCAAATCTGGGCAGTACCGGATCGACTTGTGGGCCACATATTCCCGTCGAGCAACACATGGGTTTGTCGTAAACCTGAACTTTAGCCATCCTGTATCTCCATCGTTAGTAAGTCTTTCATTGCGCATGAACGACCAAATGGTATAGATCGAACAACAAGCTAATTGCGCTGTTCATACGCACTCACAAGCAATCCCCGTGCCAGGAGGCCGATTTTTACATTCGATCGATTGCTCCGCAAAAGATCTTGCAGGCTGCATTGATTGGCCTGCTCTGGCGAGTCGCTTCGTCACACTCCGGGACGGCAATGTTGCGAATCCGCACGTGCTCCATTCATTGCGTTACCGCCCTGATCTCTCTGAACGACATTTTACGATAGGAGCATGAGAGTTGTACGTCAACGCAGTTGCTTTGCGTTCATCGCTACGATTCATTGCGTCGGATCACTGTGTCGGATCACTGTGTCGGACTATTCGACAAGCGCATAAAGTTTGCCACCAACATGTTTGAGTTTTCCTTGTCTGGCAAGTTCTTGCCAGATCGCCTTGGGGAACTGATCTGGTGGCGTGATTGCAGCGACGCCTGATTTTTGGCCGGATGACATAGGGCCGTAACCCAGTCCCGATTCGTCATCCAAACGCGTTAGTTTCAGTCGTTTGCGAAACGCTTTCATCGCCAAACGCAGTTCCTCTTTCGAGGGCGGTTCGGGCGTGGCAGGGACATCAGTATCGGCCATGGCGGGTTCCTTGAGGATGTTTTCAATGCTGATAGGTTTGTACTGTATAAAACGGCTTTGGCGCATCCCACATTGGAATCGAAATGCAGAGAATGAAGTTTCGGGGTTACCAATTGTTTCATAACAATCGTGACGCCGCAGAATCGATGGTACGGCAGATCGACGAATTCCCGTCGTTCTTCACGGCTGCCGGAGAGCGGCCGCTGATCATCGATTGCGGCGCGAACATCGGTGTCTCTGTGCTGGAGTGGAAGACGCGTCTGCCGCAATGCCAAGTCATTTGTTTCGAACCCGATCCGTTCGCGTTTGAAATCCTGAAAAAGAACATGGATTTCAATGACGTGCCTGGCGTCGAATGCATCAACGCGGCAGTCTGGGATAGTGACGACAGCGTCCCATTTTACGGCAATATCTCATCGACCGCAGACGCACGCGGCAATTCGGTCGATGCAGCCTGGGCCGATCGAGCGGGCTGTTCGCAAACCACAGTGAAGTTCGACTCGACTTTCTCCCTACATCGCCAACCGTGACGTCAGCTTTTTGAAACTCGACATCGAAGGTGCCGAACAACGCGTTCTGGTCGAAATCGTCGATTGCCTGGATCGTGTTCAGGCAATTTACGTGGAAGTGCATGAAACAAACGAGAGTGCTAATAGAAATTCGGCCGCGTCGATCGAGCAAATGCTTCGAGTTGCCGGATTCACCGTCGAAAGCGAACCGCGATACAGCGAGCACGCGCTTCCCCAACATCTTGACCAGTGGCGAGAAAGCAGCGGCGCCGTACTGACTCAGTTGTTGTGCTGGCGGTAAAGAACACTACGAAGCATACAGTGAGATACGAGACGCGTCCCCATTGCTTGTCCAGCAGAGGATTGAAGGACGCCCATCATTCACTTTTGTCTTGAATGTCCACAATGTCGTCAGATCGCCGACACCAAAGCTTCGTAGTGCCAGCTTTATACGCTTAGATGTCCCTTCAAAATGCGAAATGTTCGCTGCACGCCATCCGGGCCTACTTTTGAGCCGTGACCGGGGCCTTGGTCATCCATGAACGCAACCAAGGATCCCGCGCCAAAGAAGGTCTCCTGCAGATTGTCAGGCGCGCCTACGAAGACGGAAAAGCCGCCGGAGTTGACCTGCTGAAGATAGGTCACCGGACCATGCTGGGCATGATGAGCCGCATTGTGTAATTCCCGCGATTCTCCCGCCGGCAATTGCTGTTCGGAGACTTCAATGACCCGTTCTTCTATCACTTCAGAATCGAGTTCCGTCTCAACAATACGCGAATATTTTTCCGCCGTCTTCTCACAGCAAACCACGCTGACTTTTAATTGACTCATCTTCCATTTCTATTTCGCAGGCCATTTCAAGAAGTAAAGTTGAGCTATGATCCTCCAGGTGATGCTCTCTGGCAACGGTGCGACATGGCGTGTTGGCGGGCATCACCTGCGTATGGCTGCGTATATCAGTTCGCTCGTCCAGCATCATCAACAGTCATGGCCATCAATCGGCTTAAGAATAGTTCGTCCGAGCCACCAGTACTGCCGACAAAATGGCATGCTTGTTGCAGCCAAATCGTTGTTGCTCTGATTTCGAAGTTGCGGTTTCGTCGGTCGGGTTGGCTGACAAGCATGGTCGTCTCGACTCCCCAGGCAGCGGTGCCGTTCGATGGGGTGCACAGGTCTTTGAGGATCGCATTTAACGGCTGCGGACCAATGTTGCCTGGCACTCCCTCGAACGACACCGGATGCTTTCGCTGGCCACTCCAACGCTGGTGCATTGAAGGTGTAGGTTGGCGAAATGTGTGCGGTGCGCACATGAGTGTGCGAACACGGCCATGTCTTCCAAAAAATACTGATCATGATCAGTGGGAGCAGCTGGAACCAAACAGCTAGAACTCGATTTAAATTGCTAAGAGCAGACGCCAAATCGGCAACGCCGGCATTTCAGGCCGTCGGGTTCGTTTATCACCGCTAGAGAGTTCTTGACGCTACGGCCGAATATTCGGCGGCATGCAATTTGCAACGAGTGGTAGTGGTGGGGCTTCGACGGCCCAGGTCAGTCAGTTCTTCTCCAGCAGGGGGTACTAGTACCATGAGAATTCACAGCGTTGCGTTTACTTGCATGACAGTCGTGTTCGGGATTTGGGCTTCGACAAGCACCATGGCCGAGGACGCATCAACCGTTCCAACGATCATTACCTATGGAACCATGCATGAGGCCATCGGACAGCAGCAGCATGAAGGAAGAGTCCGACTGAGTGAATTGGTGAACCAACCCAATTTCTATGGGGTCGCGGCACTGGAAGAACTGCAGGGCGAAATTACCGTAGACGACGGAAAGATCACGATTACAACCGTCAACTCCGAGGGGCAACTGGAACCCGCCAAAGGTTCGTTACCCGACAAACAGGCAACGCTGTTGGTTGGCGCCTATGTGCCCTCGTGGACAAAGCATCCTGTCACCAGAGAGATTACCGCGGAGCAGTTTGACAAATACATCGCAACCGCAGCGGCCGAAGCTGGAATCAAGACCAGCGAGCCTTTTGTCTTCAAAGTAGAGGGTGAGATTTCGGATGTCTATTTGCACGTGATCAACGGCGCTTGCCCGATTCATGCGCGTTTGAAGAACAAGGAAATCCCCAAAGAGCTTCGCTCGTTTGAAACTGAGATGTCCTCAGTCTCGGGAACGCTAGTTGGCGTATATGCAAGCGATGCGGTTGGAAAACTGACACATCCAGCCACATCGACTCACGTTCATCTGTTGTACAAGGATCCGGAAACCGGCGCGAACGTTACTGCGCATCTGGAGCGAGTTGGCTTACGGCCAGGATCGGTCGTCTATCTGCCCAAGTAGGCTGCGACGATTCCCCTGTCCACGCGATAAATTCTGCGACGCCGTTTGGGTTCATGGGTCACCCTGCTAGCAGCGCGAACCCAGTCGGCTATCAAGCCAAGAAGCACGCGTTGTCACACCTAACGTTCCAGTCTAGGGATTTGGGATATATTGTTCTTCCATGAATTCCCAAGACCCAATTTTGGAAAGACTCGTCCAACTGGCAGGCGATGAAACGCTGCCAGTCATGTTTGTCGATCTGGAAGCGTTCGACCGCAATGCACAGCGGTTTATCGACACGGCGCGAAAAAACAATGTCAACCTACGGCCGGCAAGTAAATCGATCCGTGTCCCCGCACTGACACAGCGGATCTTCGATTTAGGAGGCGACACGGTTCGCGGACTGATGTCGTTCAGTGTTGCGGAATCGAAGTTCTTGATGGAACAAGGATTTGACGATTTACTGGTTGCTTATCCGCACGTGCAAGCAAGCGATTTACGGCAGGCGGTTGAGCTTACCAACCAGGGAAAAGCAATCGCTCTGATGATTGATTCAGCGGCTCATGCGAAACGCTTGGCGGGCTTCTGTGATCGCCTGGAACAAGCCTCTCCCCTGCGCGTCTGCATCGATGTTGATTCATCGCTAAAAAAACTTGGCCAGCACTTTGGTCCGCAGCGTTCTCCAGTCCGCAGTATCGACAACGTCCGCGCCGTGATCCGGGCGGCGAAACAGTATCCGCAACTGAAGGTTGTCGGCGCGATGACTTACGAGGCTCAGGTTGCCGGTCTTGCCGACACCAGTCCCCACCAGAAGTTGCTGAATCCCGTAATTCGGCGGATCAAGTCTGCGTCGATGAATTGGCTGGTCGAATATCGTCAGCAGATTCGCGATGCGTTTGCCGCTGAAGAGATTGAAATGGAGATTTTCAATGGTGGTGGGTCGGGATCACTAGAACAAACGGCAACTCACCATTCTTTAACCGAAGTCACTGCTGGCTCGGGATTCTTGCAATCCCATTTGTTTGATCACTATGAGATCAATCAATGTGAACCAGCGCTATATTTCGCCTTGTCGATTACCCGGATTCCCCAGGCCGACCGCGTCACCTGTCAGTCGGGCGGCTATATCGCCAGCGGTTCACCCGGCGTCGATCGTCAACCGACCGTCAACTATCCGATTGGACTGACGGTCGATGCGCGAGAAGGTTTTGGCGAAGTCCAAACACCCTTGGTCGTTCCTCGATCGCTGCAGGGAAAACTGCAGATCGGTGATCCAGTATTATTTCGACCGGCAAAAGCAGGCGAGATCGCCGAACGATTCAATGAGTATTGTTTGGTTCGCGGTGGAGAGATTGTGGACCGAGTAAAGACGTATCGTGGATTTGGGAAATGTTTCTATTGATCATCCGCTTTGGCGATAAATTTTGTACCGTGCGGCTTGATCGATTAGGAAGTTGCTAGTCACGCGCCCCAAACCTGTGTTCAGCCGGTTGCCACGTCCGATACGTTTTTTGAGCCCACAGGATCAACATGATTCAAACACCAACCGATTCGAAGCGTGCGACGAAGTACTGGAACAAGCGTGGTCAGAAAGGACAAAACACTTACGACGCGATTGTGATTGGTTCGGGAATGGGCGGCATGACCACAGCCGCGCTGTTAGCCAAATTCGGTCATCGAGTACTGGTGCTGGAGCAGCACTATGTTCCCGGTGGATTCACTCACATGTTCAAGCGCCCCAACTACACCTGGGATGTTGGAGTGCATGCTGTGGGGGAAGTCACGCATCACAGCATGACAGGCAGGTTGTTGCAGTATCTAACCGATGGAGATTTGAAGTGGAATTCTCTAGGACCGGTTTATGACGAGTTCTATTATCCAGACGGTTTTCGAATTGATTTTCCGGACTCGCCACAACAATTTCACGCCAATTTGCTTGCCGCATTTCCAGACGAAGAAGCAGCGATCGATCGGTACATGGCGCTTGTATCTGAGATTTCCTCGGGAATGCGCGGGTACTACATGGCGCGTGTTACTTCGGGTCTGGTAGGAAAGATCGCGGATTGGGCGCTGGCTCGTAAAGCACAGAGATACTTCGAAAAACCGACTCAGGAAATGCTCGAAGAACTCACGGACAATCCGAAACTTCGCGCCGTCTTTGTAGCGCAGTGGGGCTACTACGGTTCGCCGCCCAGTCGATCATGTTTTGCGATCCAAGCCTTGGTGAACAAACACTTTTCGCATGGTGCTTACTATCCCGTCGGTGGTTCAAAAAGGATCGCCGATTGCCTGCTTAAAACTGTTGCCGACCAGGGAGGCTGGACGCGCATTTCGACCGACGTCGATTCCATCACCATCGAGAATGGCCGTGCGGTAGGTGTGAAACTATCCACTGGAGAAGAAATTCGGGCGCCGATCGTTGTCAGTGCGGCGGGTATCGCATCGACGATCAAACGGTTACTTCCCCAGGAGTTCATGACCGCGCCTTGGGCAAAAGAGATCCTGCAATTGCCACCAGCCCCGGCGCACGTGTGCCTGTACTTGGGATTCAAAGGGGATATCACGCACGCCGGAGCGGGTCCCGCCAACAAGTTCTTCTATGAGTCGTGGGACACCGAATTGGGGGAATGGCACGTCAATCCCGGCGAAGAACCCGATCCGGCTCCTGTGTTGTATTGCAGTTTTCCCTCCCTGAAGGACCCGGAACATGACCCAGGTCCAGAACTTCGGCACACGGGCGAAGTCGTCACGTTCGTGCCGTGGGAAGTCTTCGAACCCTGGCAAGATACCAAGTGGAAAAAGCGTGGCGCGGACTACGATGCGTTCAAAGAGAAGCTGGAAAAAGCGCTTCTTCAGCAGTTCCTGGAGAACCTGCCGGGTCTGCGAGAAATGGTTAACCATGTAGAGCTTTCGACCCCCTTATCTACCGATAATTTTTGTCGTCCCGTCCATGGTTCGATCTACGGCATCGAGCCAACACCGACGCGATTCAAGAACAGCCACCTGCGCGCGAAATCTCCAATACCAGGACTCTACTTTTCCGGTAGCGAAGTATCGTCTGTTGGTGTGATTGGCGCCATGATGGGGGGCGTGCTTGGTGCGATGGCAGTCGAACCAAAAGCCATGATGGGTTTGCTGCGTCGAATTTAGATGCAGTGTCGGTGATTGTCCGCAGCGTGTCGAACACGAACGGGCAAACTTTAGGTTCCGCAGAACGTCGCTTGCACGACTTCCTCTGGTTCAGGTGACGCTTCATATTCCGCGAAACCTGGTTGTTTCGTGAATGGTTTCTGCAGTACCTGATGGAGACGATGAAAGGGTTCAAAGTCACCCTGGTAGCCGGCCTTGATCGCCGCTTCGATGCGATGGTTGCGAGGAATGAAGACTGGATTCATTCGACGCATCAGGGCAACCGATTTCGTAAGATCGAAAGGTTGCAGGTGCGAACGCCACTGCTCTAGCCATTCCATGATCCCTGCACTTTGTTTGAACAGGCAGATAACAGGTTCGTCCTTACCTGTTTCCAAAGCGTCACTCAGATGACGAAAGACCAGCGTAAAGTCGGCTTCGCCATCGGCCATGGTATCAAGCAGTGTTTGCACCATGTCCCAGTCGCTGTCGTCAGCATTATTAATCCCAATTTTCGCTGCGAACCGATGTTGAACTTCTGCCCGATGAATATCGGAGAAACAATCGAGTGCCGATTCGGCTTTGCCTACAGCGACTTTCGGTTCTTCGTCGATCAGTGGCAGCAGCGTTTCCGCGAAACGGGTCAAGTTCCATTGGCCAATGGAACTTTGATTGCCGAAAGCGTATCGACCCTGTTCGTCAATCGAACTGAATGTCTTGGCCGGATGGTAGACATCCAAAAAAGCGCATGGTCCATAATCGATGGTTTCGCCTGAAACGGTCATGTTGTCCGTATTCATCACACCATGGATGAATCCTATCTGCATCCATTGAGCGATTAGTTTTGCCTGACGTTCGATTACTTTCTCAAGCAGAGCAATGTAGGGATTCTGTTGTTGTTGCAGCTCTGGATAGTGGCGTTGAATGACATAGTCGGCCAGAACCTTAACGTTGTCGTTGTCTCGGCGGGCGGCGAACCATTGAAAAGTACCGATGCGAACGTGGGAGCGAGCGACGCGGGTAAAAACACCACCGGGCTCCAAGCCTTGGCGAAACACCTTGTCGCCACTCGCGACTGCGGCAAGCGCACGAGTTGTCGGTACACCCATCGCGGCCATCGCCTCGGAAACGATGTACTCTCGCAGTACCGGCCCGAGCGCCGATCGTCCGTCGCCGCGACGCGAAAACGGGGTCGGCCCCGATCCTTTCAATTGGATGTCGTAGCGAATGTTGTCCTGACCAATCACCTCACCAAGCAAGATGGCGCGACCGTCACCTAATTGGGGCGAAAAGCCACCGAACTGGTGTCCAGAATAGGCCATTGCCAACGGTTCAGCGCCGCTCGCAATTTTGTTGCCAGAGAGGATCGCCAAAACTTCCGACGAATCGATTCGCGTCAAGTCAATCCCCAGGTTGGCTGCCAGTTCAAGGTTCAACTGGATCATCTTCGGCGCACCAACCGGCGTCGGTTCGGTTGGTGCATAGAAGGCATCCGGAAGACGAGCGTAACTGTTGTCGAAATGAAAAGGCATAACTCAGAATGTTAGCGTGGCGGTTTACGCTCGGGCAGTTTGTTGATCGCGACCAATTGCTTGCCGAAATCATTGCGAGACCATTTGGCCCACAACGGCAATGACTGGTTCGCCAAGCGTTTCCATTGCCGGTCGAAATTTGAAACGTTCCCACAGCCATGAATCCTATCAGATGTTTCCGTCTGGCTAAGTAGGTTGAGAACGACAGCGATTCGCTTTTTGAGAGATCGGATCTGAGATAGTCGCAGATGCTCACGATTGGGTGGCGAATATAGCGTTGGTTCCGGGGATTGACCGCCCCGGCGACAAACCTTGGTCCACGGTTCGTTTTTGGAAGATGCCTCGGAAACACCGAAATCCGATTCGACGTGGACTATCCGAGTGTCGCACGAAATCGGTAGGACGATTTCGATACCCAAGGGATACTAAGGTCGCCGTTTGGGATTGCTCCGTACGTGAGACAAATTCACTTCGCCATGCGAATCCGTTCGCACCGTTGATCGTTGGTGTGGACGTGCAGCGCGTAGTCCTGAATGGCGGGTCAAATTTTTGGAATTCGATCATGGTGAATTCGAGCGGAGCAATTAGCAGAAGAATTGGGTTACAATTTTGTTCAGATTTAACGTGTTTGGCGGAGCCGGGGCAAAGAAACCTTCATTGCCCGCAGAGTTGATCAATGGTTCGATACACGGAATCTGACGACCGTCTGTTCGCCAAGTTGAAGTTCGTTGGAATTTGTCAGCACTGGATACATTGCCGCGCCCATGAGACGAATCCAAACCGCCGCGAAGTTACTTCTAGTCATCGCACTCGCGCCAACGTGCATTTCGCCGGCGCAGGAGATTTCGCCGATCCATCAGTCGGCTTCGCTACCGCCACTACTGCGAATGCTGGATGGTGCGGCTGTCGAATCAGCCAAAGATTGGGCGAAACGTCGGACCGAAATCGAACAACTGATGTGCAAGTACTTCATTGGTTCGTATCCGAAACAGATACCAAGTCTGTTGGCAGCGGAGGTACTGGAAAACGAATCACGGCCTGACGGCGTGATTGAGCAACGCATCAAGCTGACTTTCAATACACCGAACAAGATTGGGTTTGAAATCCGTGTTTGGATTCCTGCCGGCGATGGGCCCTTTCCTTTGCTGTTGACCCAGCCACTGAACTACCAGATGGAATGGGCGACGTTAGCAGTGGAGCGTGGTTACATGGTTGCGCTCTATCCGGGCGCGGATTCATTCAGTGAGGCGAAGACGGTTTTTCCCGGCTACAACCAAGTTCATGAATCGTTTCAGCAAGAGTATCCGCAGGCAACCTGGACGGAGATAGCGACGAAGGCCTGGATCGCGAGTCGAACGCTAGACTACCTGCTTGACCCTCGACACAAGCAGCCGATCGCGCAAGGTCAAGTCGCCATCATTGGGCATTCGCGACACGGCAAGCAGTCGCTGATCGCTGCCGCGTTTGACCAACGGATCACAGCAGTGGTTGCCCGGAGCCCCGGTTCACCAGGTTCATGTCCCTATCGATACACGTCGCGAACGACTTGCGCCGAAGCACCAGCTGATTTTCCAGGTTCCTGGTTTCTGCCCGAACTCCGTGAATATACCGGCCGTGAACATGATTTGCCAATCGATGCCCATGGATGGCTGGCACTGATCGCGCCACGACGGTGCTTGCTGCACACAGCGCACAATGATGGTGCCGATCCAACGTTTGCTACCGAGCAGGCATACATCCAAGGCAGCAAGGTGTATTCGTTCCTGGGTAAACCAGAAAACTTGCGGATCGCTTATCGTATCGGCGGCCACAATCCGATCACCGACGAGCAGCGGCAGGAGAACATCAATTGGTTTGACCTGTCGTTTGGACGCGGGTCAGCGAAACAGGCTGATTTCCCGGAGGAATTCATTCATCGATTTGACTGGAACGCATGGAAGAATGAGCACGCGGCCGAACTGAAGAATCCCTATTCTACGATCCAAGCTCACGACAACGCAGATCGCCAAAGACGAATCTTGTGGACGCTTGGTGAAGCACCTGAGTTCGCTACTACCGCAGAGTATCCACTGCTCACCGATCAAGAATCAGAGATGATGACGCACGATCGATGGGCGGTTCCCGATACGGCGCGAATACCGGTCGGGTTTGGCGAACAGGTTCGTGGAAACATTTACTTCAACACGAAGAATCGAGATCCGTCGCCGGTTGTGATTTGGTTGCATCCGTATTCCTATCACAGCGGCTACAACGAGGGCTATGGTGTCGAAGAGACAACTGTTTATCATCGGCTGGCGAAAGCAGGTTGCGTCGTCCTGGCCTTTGACCAATCTGGTTTTGGACTGCGGCTGTTGGAAGGGGCTGATTTCTACGAGGCGCATCCAACGTGGTCCAAGCTGGGACGAATGGTCCAGGATGTGCGAGCAGCAGTCGACTTCATCGTCGATGACCACGGGCGATCCAAAAGTGACCTTCCGCCGATCGACAAGACACAGATTCATCTGCTCGGATTTTCGCTGGGAGGGAATGTCGCCCTCCACGCGGCGGCTTTAGACGATCGGATTGCAAGCGTGGCCAGTTTCGGTGGTTTTACGCCGATGCGAACCGACACGGACGCGAAACGAACCGGCGGTATCCGTCGTCTCTGGCAACTGCATGCTTTACAGCCGCGCCTAGGACTCTATCACCAGCGGGAAGAACAGATTCCGTATGACTATGAAGACCTGTTTGCGTTGATCGCGCCACGATCTTGTTTTGTTTCCGCGCCTCTTCGAGACCGTGATGCCGATCCCGAAGATTTGGCGAAATGTCGGCAGCGAGCCAGATCGTTCTGGCCACAGGACGCCGGGAGCAACAGTCTCGATTGGCGAACTCCCGACGACATCAATCGTTTTCAGAAAGCTCAGCAACTGGAATATCTTCGTTGGCTTCGTGAGTCTGTGCTCGAGTGAACCCAAAGAAATCGAGACGGTAGTTTGTCTTGCCACATTCCTGTTTCAAACCATCGTCTCCGGATCGATTGCCCAGCCCCCAACAACGTCTGAGGGTCAGTCTTGCGTGGACACTTCACGTAGTTTTTCGGTGCGTCCTTGAGTCCAGAGCTTGAGCGCGTCCAGCCGTTGCTGGCCACGAGCGAAATATACTGGATCGATTGATGTCCAGTGCTGATTGAAAAGATCTGCTTGGCGCGTTTGCCACGATTCATGTCGATTGACGATCTTCATCGCTTGCAAAGTCTTGACAAGTTCCGCGGCGATCAACTGATGTCCATGGAATGTCGGATGGACGTGGTCGAAGAACAGAGTGTTTCCCGATATCGTACCTTCGCTTTGTTCCTCGAACGTTCGTCGTACATTCACGCAGCGAGTTTCGGTGTCGGTTGCCACTGTGCGAATGACTTGGCTTAACGGTTCCGTAATTCGCAGCGGACAGATGTCTTCGTCGCGTGCTAGCTGAAAGTGCCGTTTTGCGTCCTGGAAACGCCCTGCCTGCGCGTAGAAAGAGCCAAGCTGAAAGTGTGTCGCTGCGTAATCCGGATCGATCTCGGCCGCCTCTTCCAGTAGTTGAATCGCGAGATTTGGATCGGATCCCGAAGCCTCGATCGCTGTGGTAGTCAGTTTCCGGATCCGTGCCAATTCATCCGCTTTCAGACCGGTAGTGTGCTCGCTCTTAAACGGCGGACAATCAGCCAAATTTGCTGGTGGATCAACAAGTACGATCGGCACGTCCATTCGCTTGGACATCTCGATCATCCGCCGCAGATTAAATTCGAAATGCTGGACGATATTGCGTTGCCACTGTGTATCACGGCGATAGAGCTCCAGACCGCCTCGATAGTCAAGTAAGGCTTCGACTTCGGTTGAAAGCATCTCTTTTTGACCGAGTGAGTTGTCACTGCCAACGCTGCCTGAGAACCGCCCATGAAAAAACTGCAACGTCTTCAAGCGACTTAATTCCGAATAGGAGTCAGCGACAAACTCTGGAATCGTTTTCGCCAGCTGATAGCTTCGGTCTTCCAGGAATTCGTTGTGGCCCATGTACAGAATGATCAAATCTGGTTTGTATCGGAGTATCTCCTGGACGACCGGCACCAAGCGGTAACTGGCGTAGGAAACGCCGCCGCAGTTGATCACATCCCAGCGTCGCGATGAATCAGCTGCCTGCAACCCGAGTTCTAACCAGGTGGAAAACGCGGTTTCTATCGCATAGGGCCTGCCCTGTACCGTTGATCCACCGATGCAAACGATGCGAAACTCGTTGGCCTGTTTTTCGATGCCAAATGATTCGGGCCGAAAATACTCCAGTCGATTTGACGCCGTTATCATCATCTGGTTGTCTTCGTCGGCGACGAACAGCGGTCTCACGGATTGGAAGTCCACAAACGGGTCGCCAATGGGAATTGGTGGTTGCCAGTCGATGGCTCGCAGGATCGCTTCGGAGATCAGGAATGGCGACAATCCCAACAGCATCGCCAAAACGCGAAAAGTCCATCGCTTGGATCGTGACTGATACTGCTTGGCATGGTCAGCAGCGCCATTCATACTTGAATTCTCGAGCGACGGCATTGTTCATGACTTACTACGGCAGGTTTTCCTTGATCACAGTATCTGTATTGCGACGGCCCCAAATGCCATGACCGCAATCCTAGGAATTTCTGCATTCTATCACGATTCGGCCGCCGCTTTAGTTGTTGATGGGCAGATCGTCGCTGCTGCGGCAGAGGAACGTTTTTCGCGCATGAAACATGACGCTAGATTTCCTTCGCAAGCGATCGGGTATTGCCTGAACCAATCGGGAATTGACCCGGACGAACTCGATTTTGTCGGATTCCATGAAAAGCCGTTGCTTAAGTTTGATCGACTCTTAGAAACGTATCTTGCCTTCGCGCCAATCGGCTATCGATCCTTTCGCACAGCGATACCCGATTGGTTGACAACGAAGTTGAGGCTTGCTCGCGTCGTTCGTCGTGAGTTCGATGGCGCTTATCGAAAGCGAATCGTTTACTGCTCGCATCACGAATCGCACGCAGCCAGCGCCTTTTTTCCTTCGCCTTTCGACGAAGCCGCGATCGTTACCGTCAACGGTGTCGGCGAATGGTTGACCGCTACGTTAGGCGTCGGCCGTGGAAACCGAATCGAAACGCAACGTGAGCTGCGGTTTCCTCATTCACTTGGTCTGCTTTATTCCGCGTTCACATCGTATTGCGGGTTTGGTGTCAACGACGGCGAGTACAAGCTGATGGGCCTGGCAGCCTATGGTGAACCGATCTACCGCGATCTGATTTGCGAGCGAATCATCGACATCAAAGCGGACGGTTCGTTTCGGCTTGACATGCAGTATTTTAACTACTGCCAGGGATTGACGATGACATCCCCGCAGTTGGCGAAGCTGTTAGGGTTTCCGGTTCGCAATCCCCAGGATGAAATCTCCCAGCCGTACATGGATCTCGCCGCGTCGATTCAGGCGGTGACGGAAGAGATCCTGTTGCGAATCGTTGGTGAAGTCCATGCCGCGACGGGGATGGACAATCTGGTCATGGCCGGCGGTGTCGCACTGAATTGTGTCGCCAATGGCAGGATCAAACGGGAATGTCCATTTAGGAATATCTGGATTCAGCCGGCCGCCGGCGATGATGGAGGCGCCCTTGGGGTCGCGCTTCTTCATCTGGCATCAGTTGCTCGGCAACGAACTCGCCAAAGTGTCGGATGGCCAGCAAGATTTTCAGCGAAATTCGTTGCTGGGTCCATCATTTGACGACGATGCAATTTTGACGATGTTGAATCAAGAACAGGCAACTTTTCAAACGCCAGCCGATGAGCAAGCACTGTGTGACCTAACATCTGAACTACTTTCAGAAAAGAAGGTCGTCGCCTGGTTTCAAGGAGCGATGGAGTTTGGGCCAAGATCGTTGGGTAATCGCAGCATCCTTGCCGACCCACGCGAACAAGGCATGCATGCACGGCTAAACGCGACGGTGAAGAACCGCGAGTCATTTCGACCCTTCGCCCCCGCAGTGCTTGCTGAGCGGGCTGCCGAACTTTTTGAAATCAAAAGTGGCGAAAGCCTTCCCTACATGCTATTTGCAGTGCCATGCAATTCGCCTTCAATGCTGCCGGTGGTTGCGCATGTTGACCAATCGGCGCGGCTTCAGACGGTTGACCGGAATCGCAATCCCCTATTCCATCGGCTGCTCAGGAAATTCGATCAGACGACGGGCTGTCCTGTGTTGGTCAATACAAGTTTTAACGTGCGTGGCGAGCCGATCGTTTGCTCGCCAGTCGATGCTTACCGCTGCTACGTGAATACCGACATTGACGCCATGGTGATCGGTAGGCACGTGCTGCAAAAGCCGGATCATTCAGCTGCGACTCAAACTAGCTCAAAAAAATCTGTTAAGCACGGGCGACCGAGTTGGTTGAATTTGGAGGTTCCCTGGGATCCGACGCAGCGCATGTTACGGCATTTTGCGTTGTCATTCTTGATCTCACTTCCGCTGATGGCGATGATTCTTGGCTTCAGCTGGAAATACGTCGCGTTGGCCTTTGCCATGGCAACTCTGCTCGGCGCCTGCTCGGCTCTGTTCCCTCGTTTGGGACTAGTCATCTATCGAACACTTCTGATCGGCGCCCTGCCAATCGTCTTGATCTTAAGTGAATGCATGCTCGCGTTGATCTACTATTTAGTGGTCACACTGATTGGACTACTGTTGCGTTCGTTCAGATATCGCGGTCTATCACTTCAATTCGATCAAAAAGCTACAACGTATTGGAGTGAAACGATTTCCCGGCGCGACGTTAGACACTATTATCAACAATCATAAAGCCGATTGGTTGTTGACTCCGGCAACCCAGCAAAGAGACTTCGCATCGAGGGCCCAGTGTCAGCAGACTCAGATTCAGGAAAAGACAGCCAGGCCAGCGAGTTTCGCAGGCTAGGTGAACAGAAACAGCCAATGTTGTTGACTGAGTTTTTGCATTTTCTTAAGGATCAGAAGAAGTGGTGGCTCGTACCGCTACTGATTCCTTTGGCTATCTACGCGACTTTCTTGATTGTCAGCATTAGTAGCGGCCCAGTCTTCATCTACAGGTTCTTTTAGCGGACGGTTCGGGCACCGGAAGTGCCGATCCACCGACTGGAATGGCCCCGTTTTTGATCCAGGTGTTGTGAGAGTACGACTTGGGTAAAGAAATCGAATGCTTCAGCAGTTGACATGGCCTCCGCTTTCTTCACGTCATCCCCGTTCAAACAGTTGAATGTCAGCATGGCTCCCAACATCGCTGTAAGTACCTGATGGAGTCTTGTCTTGGGTCTCCCATGTGTGATTGGCTCGCCGACTTGATCGAAACTTCGATGCACGAGCAGTCTACCAGGTCTGACAACACGAAGACTGTGGAATACTCAATCAAAAGGTACTCACTGTGAACGTCGTCGGCGAATTCCGCAGCCAATCGAGACTGCAATTGATTCGTTCGGAGTTTATGCCGTCGTTGATTAGAGTAGCGGCCCAATAGCCTATACTCTGCAAGGTAGGACCGAGAATGCGACGGAGATCAAGTTGCGATGCGGGCGCCCGTAATCACAATGCTGTTGCTCACCCATTTCTAGTTGCCTTTCCGAGGACTGATGATGTGCCCGAAGTATCGAGATCCGAAATCGATGCTGATCACCGGAGGGTCGAGTGGGATCGGCAAAGCAATTGCGATCGAAGCCATCCAGCGAGGCATCAAAGTCTTCCTTGTTGCCCGTGATCAATACAAACTGGACGAAACGGTAGGAGAACTGCAGTCGCTTCGGCGCACCAGTACGGTCGCAGCGATCAGTGGTTGCGTAACTGATTCCGCTGCGATCGAAGGTGCTGTTCGAGTTGCTGAATCGGCGGCATGGGCCGATTGATCTGTTGGTCAATTCGGCTGGAGCAGCGCTGCCTGGCTATTTCGACGACTTAACGATCGAAGATTTTTCGCAACAGCTTGAGATCAACTACTTGGGCACCGTTCGCGTGATCAAGGCAGTGTTGCCAAGCATGAAAGCACGTGGGAAAGGTTGGATTGCGAACGTTTCCAGCTTGGCCGGCGTCAAAGGCGTGTTTGGCTATACAGCGTACTGTGGTTCCAAATTTGCCGTGACGGGATTTTCCGAGCGCTTTCGGTCCGAATTGTATCGATATGGAATCGGAGTGTCGGTACTGTGTCCGCCCGATACTCGCACTCCTGGTCTAAGACCGCGAAGATGAAACGAAACCAATCGAAACGAAGCGGATGTCAGAAAGCGGGTCGGTGTTGGACCCCGAAGAAGTTGCCAGTGCACTGTGGAAAGGGCTAGCAAGAAGCCGGTTCTTGATTGTTCCAGGGCACAACGCTCGGCTACTCTACGATGTCAATCGTTTGGCTCCGTCCCTTATCGACTGGATGTTGCACCGAGCCGGCGGCGTAAGGTAATCGTCACACGATGGTCACTCATTAGATCGCCTATTTGAGTGCCTGTGACTCGAGCGTTCCATCGAGAGCTTGCAGCAGGGTAACCTTCGTTTCTCCACCAGCGAACTTCCAAGCTGCCTCGTTCTGCACAGGCGACGATTTCAAGTTTTCCGTCGCCGGGCTGATGGCGCCTCCAGCCGCGTCGTTTTCTCGATGGATGTGTTTGCTGAACGCGCCACTGCCATCATTGTCGAATGGACGACTTGTCCCAAAATTACTGGCCAATTGCCGAAGACCCCGCAACATTTGTAACCGAACCAATCATGAACCCCGCATGTCGCGTCGCTCGTAGATAGGACTCCAGCCATCGCCCCTGGGCAAGTTTGCCTGATAAAAAAGTGTTCAACTTGGTCAAGCGATCGACGAGTCAGGTCAATCGCGCAAATCCAGCGTGCTTGATTGGGCCGCCGATGCGGGCCGCGATGTCGTCGTTGTCGATCGCAGTGCGAAGATCTAAGAACACTTCATCTAGCGCCGCCAAGTATGCGGTTACATGCCGCGGTTCGTGGGCAAGCGTGGCGTTGAATCCTGCCGCGGCCAAGTATCCACGATCGAGCATCCGCGCGGTCATCAGAGTTGTTAGCGCAGCTGCTTGCGGATGATCAAAAGTCAAGAGAGCCAGCTCGGGCCGACCCGGGGTATTGACTGGCAACCGATGTTTGCGGCCAAGTGCCTGCCAGCCCTCGACAACTTGCGTGCCGATCTGACGGAGATGGGTCGGCACGTCATATTGCATCATTTTGCGTACGCAGGCCACCGCCGCCGCCGGACCGACGCCTTCGGTCCAGAACGTGCTTGAGATGAATGATGACTGAGCCGCCTGCATGCTGTCGCGGTTGCCAATCACAGCCCCGATCGGAAAGCCGTTGCCGAGCGCTTTTGCAAATACTGCGATGTCAGGATCGACGCCGAATTTCAGATGTGCGCCGCCCAGTCCCAACCGCCAGCCGATCGAAATCTCGTCGAAGATTAGCAGTATGCCTAGTCGGTCACAGCGCTCACGGACTCCTTCCAAAAAACCGGGATCTGGGTCCGTGTGCCGTGTCGGTTCCATCGCGATCGCAGCCAGCTCGCCTCCATGCTGCGCAATCAACGTGTCCAATTCGTCCAGATTGTTGTAATGGAAAGTCGTGCAAGTCCGCCCAAACTTGCTGGCACTCCGCTCGGCTGTAGACCGGGCAAAAGGTGGCCATCGAGTTGATCCGAGTCGCTTTCTGAACCTGGTGCCGGGTGATTTGCAGCCAAATACCAATCGTGCCACCCGTGGTACCCGCAAATCGCAATCTTGTCGCGACCCGTGAACGCTCGGGCAATTCGCACTGCGACTGCCATCGATTCGCCACCGGCCCGTGTAAACCTCGCATTGTTAGACCAGGGATGTATCTCGAGTAACAGCTTGGCTAGTTCGACTTCGTCGTCTGTTTGTAATGTCGCCATCGAACCGAGATTGACGCGTCGGATGACGGCGGCGTTTACGTCTGGGTCACTGTAGCCAAGAATGCAAGCCAGAATGCCGCTCAGACTCATGTCGATGTACCGGTTGCCTTCGATGTCGATCACCTCGCATCCACGAGCTTCCCGATAGTAGGCCGGCCACTGTTCGGGTGCGAACATTTCCGGACGCTTGCTTAACAGCTGTGTCCCGCCCGGGATGATCTGTTTGGCTTCACGATAAGCCACCTGCACGTCCGGCATCTGGCGTGCCAAGGGAATTCCCAACATTCGACGCGCGGCCGAGACAGAAGACTTCTTCAATGTCAGCGTCCGTCAAGTATTGATTGCGACAGGCCTGTTCTAGGGCCAACAATGATTCGATTCCCAGCAAGGTCGGACGTGCGAAACGTGACTTGCTGAAGTCGGCTTCGATTTCATCGAGCCATAAAAATCCGTCCGCCAAGTCAATGCAGCGACTACGCATTTCGGTCACACAAAAGTCGGTACCAAACAGCAAGCGAGTTGGGCCGAACACTCTTAGAATCGCCTCGAACGCGGCCGATTCACAAACCGCGGACGTGTCGAAATAGACGTTGTCCAAACCGCGCAAAGAATCAATTCCCCGGACAGTGTGTTTGCCGCAAAAGCCACGGGCTGCGTGGGCCAAAATCAGCTTCGCACCGGGATAACGCTGGCAGCGATCGCGAATGTACTGTTGGTTTTCTGGTTCGGCCAAAGCTCGCGGTCGCACCATGTGCAACATGATTACCAAACCGCGCCTGTCCGCCATCTCCCACGCCCACTCCGGAATGAATTCTTCCGTCGGTGCGAACATCGTTTCTTTGCGTTCGGCAAAGAGGTGGTAGACCTTGAACCCTACGAAGCCGTGATCGTCAATCTGTCTTTCCACGTCCGACGGTTGTTGGCGCGGTGTAACCATCATCAATCCACGCGAATTTGGATCGCCCTTCATTTGATCGGCCAAGTGCCGATTCGCGGCATCGACGTCGAGCGTTTTGGTTGGCCAAGGAAAGAACAAGCCTCCGGTAGGACAGCGATCGGGCATCCACATCGATACCCGGTCAGTGTAAACCGAGCGAGTTACATTCTCCGGACCATTCTCAGCCAGGGCTGGCGTGGGCATTCCCAAGTCGGCGACTCGCCAGAGGTGTGCGTGGGCATCAAAGGCATTCGGTGGCACGAAGTCTTTCAGTTGCTGATTCCAAAGCTGAAGATCGTAGGCTTCAACCGTTGCCCAGGCGTACGGATTGATAATCTGCTCCCTTGATCTCTCGTAGGTTCCCGTCTGTAGGCCAGTTCCAGCCTGGTGTGGATATGGATGGCTATTGGAATCGCAGCGAATAGATGTCGGCGTTCTTGATCGAAAATCGCAACTGGCCCGACCCTTTGCCTAAATCCGGCGTTTGTTCCCATTCAACGGGAACATCGACAGCGTCACCGGTCAGCGGTTTCGATTTACCCACGACTGCTCCAGAATCATCAAGGATTTCAACCGTCAGTGCTCCGCCGGAACGAACAACGTAGTTCAGCAGCAACTGTTCGCCTTCAAACCGTAGCGGCTTGGTGGTCACGGTCCCGCCGTCGTCGCCGCCTCGTAGTGCGACGAAACCATCTACGCGATAAACAAATCGACGCACCCGGCCGGGAGTCCGTTCGTAGTAGTTCTCGGTCGCATAGACGGAAATCTCGTTCGGCTTACCGGGTAGCTGAAACATTCCCCACGCCATGTAGTTGCTGCGATTGTGATCGCGATCTTTGGGTGCCGAGCGGGGAACCACCGCATCAGCGAAGCGATGGAACGTCTGCCCATCGCGGCTAGTCATAAATATTGGCTCAACCTGCTGGCTCTTTGCTTCAAAGCGGGTCGGAAAACCGACGAACAGATGTGGGGCACGGAAGTACTTCTGGATTGCATTGGTATAAAGGTGTTCGTTCGGCGTACCGTCGGAATAGGTCAAGTCGGCTTCATTTTCCCAGTTGATGAAGTCCCGCGAGGTCGCGGTGCGAATCGCCCGGACTCCATCGCCAAAGTATCGCCAGTAGGCGCGGTACTCATTTCGATCAGAGTCCCAGAAGGCAAGGTTTTGTGAATCGAAGGCGCCATGAGTGATCACTGGTTTGTCTTGGATGGATCTCCAGCGAATCAGGTCAGGCGACTGAAACGGCAGCAGACCGCCCTTCCCGCCACCAAACGCTTTGTAACGTGAATCGTCGGATACGGCCGGGTTGTCATCACGAAACGCAGTAAAGTTGTGCGTGCCCGGCCCGAGCCAAACGATGTTGTTTTCCTTTGATCCGTTCCAATCGAATAGGCCCAGGTTTGGCTTGGTCCAATGAATGCCGTCTTTACTTTCGGCGTAACAGGTCACTTCCCGATGCGCGGCCTGCTGTGCTTCATCATGTTGCCAACCACGATAAATCATGCGGTACAGATCACCATCCTGCAGGTACGTGTAGTAGCCGCTGGTGTTCCCTTCCCATGGTTGATCGGCGACAAAAACCACCTCTTGCGGTTCCGGCTTCATCAGTTGTTGACTCACGTCGCCATCGATCGTGTCGATCAGGTGATTGTCAACAAACAGTTCAAGTCGATTGCCAATCTGAATCGGCTCGGCCGCAGAATTGTCGGTCGAGATTAGGCATGCTAACAATGCAGCGACTGACAAACTTCTGAACAGAACGGGCATGGTGTTGACTCTTTGAACCGGTCGTTGGTCGCGCATCGCAGACAATGCTGCACGAACCATCGGCTACGCGATCAGGAAAAACATAATCGTTTAGTGTATCAACTCCCAAGGCCCCTGTTCGTTCGCGAATTAGATCTGGGGCAATAGAAAAACCCAGCGACTTTAATCGCTGGGCTTGTCATATAAACCGATTCGTTTGTTCACAGGACTCGGCGACAAACATGTCGTTTCTGGTCCGCCGAAACAGTCTGTTATCACTGCTTCTGATTGCTCGATCGGGAACGTGGTCGATTTACAGAGATGGAAAACCGTTCTGTCGCAAAATCCGCGATGTTGGATAAAGGTTCAATCCGTATCGAAGTACCCGAATTGGGTAGCCAATCAGGCGTCCATCACGAATTCTGGGGACCGCTCGAACATCATTTGCCGATGGAACGGTTTGCGAAAGATCAACGATGGGAACCACGCGGGCAACCCCATCGTTGACAACGGCACGGGGCACGGCCAACGCGGTTTCAAGGACTTGGGCCTGTGCAGGTCTGGAATCAACGGCGCTCATCGCTAGAGCGATGGCCGCAATGGCAAGAAATTGTCTCAACAGATTACTCCTGGTGATTGGCAGCTAAAAATCAGTGGATTTCAGCCTCGTTACGGAGGCCGCCGAAAGCCAGCCCAGAGTGCCCAAGGGATAGGGTCGCATTTAGAAACCGCGCAGGTTATGCCGATAATGTCGGTCGCGAACGGAATTCTGTATCCGTGATCCGCCTGATCCCAATCGATGACCGCAGGCGGGATCGTCGTTGGGGACAGACAGACCCTCGGGATCTACCGGGATCAGATACGCTGATGCGAGCGTCGCGTGTGACCAAAGCAATTCGTTAAACGAGTCGATTTATGAATGAGCGTTGGAGATACAGTAAAGGACTGAAGGATATCGGTGACGGTTTATTCGCCTATCTGCAGCCTGATGGTGGCTGGGGTTGGTCCAATGCGGGCCTGATTATTGATGGTGACCAATCGTTGCTTGTCGATACCCTGTTCGACATGACGCTAACGTCAGAAATGCTTGACACAATGAAGGATGCTGCTGGTGTCGCCGGCCCAGATGTTGGGATGGTTGTCAACACGCACGCCAATGGCGATCATACAAATGGCAACGGATGTTGTCCGCATGCCGAGATCGTTTCATCGCGAGCGAGTGCCGTCGAGATGGAGGCATTTGGCGCCGCGTCCATGGCTCAGTTGATGCAAAAGACTCCAACCATGGGCGCCGCAGGCGCATATTTTGCTGAGATCTTTGCTCCCTTTGATTTTGATGGCGTTCAAGAACGCTTGCCGACGCGTACGTTTTCCGACCGACTGGATCTCACGGTCGGTGATCGCAAGATCGAGTTGATCGAAGTTGGTCCGGCGCATACGGCTGGCGATGTTTTGGTCCACATTCCTGATTCGCGTACCGTATTTACTGGCGACGTGCTGTTTATCGAATCAACACCGATCATGTGGGCTGGTCCTGTCTCGAATTGGATCGAAGCCTGTGACAGAATTATCGCGATGGACGCAGAGGTGATCATACCCGGTCATGGTCCAATTACTGACAATGAGGGCGTGCGACAAGTCCAATCATACCTGCGATACATCGATCAGGAAGCGCGCAAGCGTTTTGATTCAAACTTGTCGCTTCGAGATGCGATTCATGACATCGCCCTGGGCGACTTTTCCAGTTGGGGTGATGCCGAACGGATTGCCGTAAATGTTTCGACGCTATATCGCGAGTACGAAGGCAAACTTGCCGAGACCGTCAATCCATTGGAATTATTCGCGTTGATGGCGAAGGTGCGTGATTGCCAAAGAAAAGCGAGGGGTACAGGAAAGTAGCGATTCGTTTGAGTCGTCCAAAAAGCCGGGAGAGACGTTTCTAGAATCAACCGCTCTTCGATTTGCTTATCGAAGCTTTTCGCTATACGCCAACGGCAACGGCTCACCCGTTACCCTTGGCCTTCGTCTAGACTGAACTTAGCGTTGGATGCGAAGTCGCCAACTTGAACCGAGTCAACTCTGGAATGATCAATCACATTGCCCTATGTCCGCACTTTCTGAAAGACTTCTTGATCATGTTGACTAGGTTTCGACTCCTTGCCACGATTTTTTCGGCCCTATTCGTATCAATGGTCGTTTCGGCGGATCCACCGCCGGCGCCCACATCGATCAGCCTGTCCGAACTCAACTTTATGACGGGCGTTTGGGAAGGCTACCTTGAATACCTCGACTATGGGGACAACAAAACGAGAGTTCGGCTACCTACCACCATTCGATACGAAACGACAAAGGACGCGGTCAGTTACACAATGGCCTTCATCGAGCCGGACGGTTCGAAGGTAGCAGACAAAGGTGGCATCAGGCCGGTCCGGGACGGTTCAAAAATCCTCTTCGACGGTCGCACTCATCAAGTTCTCGCCAAGGAAATTGACCCGAAGACGGAAACGTTTCGGATCGTTCTTACGAACACCGGCAAAGACGATAATAAGTCGGCGACGTTCACAACAACGATTCTCCGACAAAAGGCGACTTTGACAATCACCAAGCAAGTCAAGTACGACGACCAGGAAACTTCGTTCGTAAGGAACGAATTCAGTTTGCAAAGAGTGGAGTGAGCAGGGGAGCTACAAGATCAACTTGCAAATGCCATCGCATTGGTGCAAGCTGGCCGCTTGAACATCCACTCAGTGCAATTCCATCCGGAAACGTTCTAGGGGCGAGTTGTCTTCAACATCATTGCCTAAGATCGTAGCACCACATCGTACCCAGATCGCGAATGTACAGTCGGCCATTGGCGACGATTGGATACGCCCACGCTTTGGCCTTGCCGCGATCCGGCTGATTCGGTGGGGAAAAGCTACCTTGTTCGCGATAGCCTTCTGGACTCGGCTCAACCAATTTCACATCACCATTATTCAGATGTAGATAGAGTCGGTTGTCGGCGTAGCACATCGACGCTGAGTCCGGAATCCGCTCTTCCCAAAGAACCTCTCCTGACTTGAAGTCAATGCACATCATTGTTGCGCGACCACCACCATACAGGTGATCGCCGATCAGGATCGATCCGCCCTGCGCGTTCGGTAGTTTGGGGCTGAAGTAAACCTGTTCCGCGTCAAATCCGTCTGACTTCGAAATCAGTTTGACTAGTCCGCCGCCGACGCGACCGGCGCCGCTGTAGACCAAGTTGTCGCTAACCAACGGCGTTGCCGAATTGGCTTGGCCTTTGGTGCCGTCATATGACCAAAGCAATTTTCCAGTTGCGGCCTCGACGCCGACGAGTCCCATGCCGAGGTAGGCGATGTATTGCTTCACGTCGCCGATGCTGCCGGTGACGATCGATGCGTAACCAGCCTCCTTGCTGCCGGGAACCGCTGCTTTCCAAACGGGTTCGCCTGTATTTCGATTCAGAGCCACCAGTGCCGCTGCTTCACCGCCCGGTGCAACCACGACGATGTCGTCATCGACCAACGGCGACCCGGCGTAGGCCCAAACACCTGGCGAGCCACCAAAATCGCTACGCAAGCTGTGCTTCCAGCGGATTGATCCAGATCCCAATTCCAAGCAAGCCAAGTCACCGTCGGATCCCAATACGTAAACTGAGTCGCCAACGACAGTTGGAGTTGAACGTGCCGCCGGATAGTTTGGCCGTTGATCGGGATTGCCAACCTTGCCAATCTGTGTCACCCACCGCTGGCTACCGTCTTTGGCATCGAGAGCCAGCACGGATTCCTTCTCTAGCCCTTGATTGACCACCAAGTAGATCATCCCGTCGTTGACCGAAGGCGAGCCATAGCCATCGCCAAGATCTTGGACTTCCCAAATCAGTTTTGGTCCGCCCTCGGGCCACTGCTGTAGCAATCCTGATTCGGTGGACTTGCCATCGCGGTTTGGCCCCCGCCACTGCGCCCAGTCTTCCGATTGGGAAACGCTTGGAAAGACTAATCCAGCGATGATCGAACCGACAATGAGACCGGTTCGAAGCGGTGTGAAGACAAATGCGAAACTTGACATGATTACTTTCCCTTTAGGATACGAACATCAATCTTGACTTGCTGTTTTGTTGTCGCAGTGGTTTCAAACACGCGGGCGACGTCTTTGTAGTATCCGTGCCCTTTGACATGCCTCGGTTTGGCGTCGAACTCGGCGATCGGAGCATCAACATGTTCACTAGCCTTCCCTGTTGAGGTGGCTTGGGGATCACGTCGCGACCGTGCGTCATTCGCGATAGGCGTCCATTGATCGGAATCATCGTTGTCTTACCGAGACAGGGAGCGAACTCCACGGGCGGTTGGACCTGTTTCGTCGAGATCAGCTGTTTCGCTTCAGGAACGGTTGCTTCGTTGACCAAGACATCGTAGGTGAATTTCGGTTGGATCTGCTCGCCGTTTGAAGTGACAACCTTATCGCCCGCGTCATTTTCACTCGCATCCAACGGTTCGTGGTAGCGTCGGTAAAACATTCGATTGCCAAATGGTTTGTCAGTTGTGAAGCGACATTTCTCGAAAAGATCTTCGGCAAGTAGCCGAACAGTCTGACGTTCATTGTTGGTGGCCACGCGTACCCACAAGTCTACGCTCTTTGCTCGCTCGCAAATCTGGTCGATCTGGCATCTGTACTTTATTTCAACGGACCGCCGCGTCGGGTTTGTCGTTGGCTCGGCGGCCAGTGCTGAACAAACGCAAGTCAATCCGAAGACGGTTGACAGCGCAAAGCAGATACGAGAATCACGCATGACTGGACGACACTTTGAAAAGAAAGCTGTTTCAGTAGTCTGCCGAACGATAAAACGATTCATGACGCTCCGACTAACAATATCGTATCGTTTCGTCGGCTGCGAATGGCTACGGCAAAGGGTTCCGGCCCCAATCGCCGGAACGGCCCGAGGGTTGCTTGGCACGATAGGGGTCGGAATCCGTTGCCGCAATCTACTATTTGCGGAACATTGCCTGGTCTTTTGGGGTGGCCGAGGTCAAGACGTAAGTTCAGTGAACATCCGGTGCACAGAATGTTCGCGCACATTCGTTGGGAAAAATCGGAGCTCGCTGACCAAGTTTTCGAGTTTAACTGTTCGGCAGAAAATATTCGTTTGGTTCTAGGCGACAGGCGACATCTTCACGCCACGGATTTGCCAATGACGGATCAGCCAGTGATTCGGACTGCATCGCAAACAGTAAAATACCGCGAATAACGAGTTAGCTCGTGGTGAAGGATCTGATTGGATCAAAGGGTTAATCCATGCTTGCCCCGATAACCAAAAACATTCAATGGACGTTTCCAATCCCTGCCATGCCAGGAAAAACGAATTTCTTTATCCGTCCGATTCCGTCGGGATGTAATTGTTCATCAGTTCAACGTAGTCTTCGCGGATCGGGCTGAAGACATCCAAGACCACCGCTGGGCCTTCGACGGCAACCGCTTTGTGGGGAACCCCCGACGGAATCAAGAACATCGCGCCTGGCTCGACGACGCGAGTTTCATCGCCGATCGTCAACTCAAGTTTACCCTCTAGCAACATGCCACCCTGTTCGTGTGGATGATCATGCAAGGGAACCACGGCACCTTGATCCATTTCTAGATAGGAGAACATCAACTTCTCTCCGTAGGGCGTGCGCAATCGACAGCCAGGAACGACTTCATTCGCTGGAATGGTATCAATATCTATAAACGGCATGCGATCTATTCCTTGATCTCAAAGATCGCTTCCACTTCCACGGCAACTCCGGTCGGTAAAGCGGCAAAACCTACAGCGCTGCGGGCATGATAGCCATCACCATCTTTCCCATAGATCTGATGGACCAGATCGGACGCACCATTGATGACCAAATGCTGGTCGGTGAAGTCAGGAGCCGAATAGACCATGCCGAGCAACTTGATCACGCGCAGATTGTCCAATGTTCCGTGCGTGGCATGGACGCTACGGAGGATCTTCTGCATGCAATCCTTCGCTGCTTCGTAGCCATCTTCGACCGACAAGTCTTTGCCCAGCACACCTTTGGCATCACTGACGTGTCCCGAAGTGATCAGTTGATTGCCGGATCGAATGCATAAATTCAGGTATCCGGGATCTTGAGGATCCAGACATACTCCGAGTTCAACAGCTTTGTCTTGCGCGCCATGCTAATTTTGACTCCGTTGGTCGATCATGTGAAAACGATGATTCTACATCTCTGCGGAGAGCTTGATAGAATGGTCTTTGACGCAATTTGAACCAAGGGATGGCAGCTGCAACAACGAAGGCCAAGATGTTGATGGTGCGATGTTTATCGTTGATCGTGGCATACGTTTTGACGTTTACCGGAGGTTTGCCGGTGGCGGGCCAATCGCCAGGGAACTGGCCGCAGTGGCGCGGCCCCTCAGGCACTGGCGTTGCCACCGATGCTGATCCGCCGACCGATTGGAGCGATACAGAGAACGTCCGCTGGAAGACCCCATTGCCGGGACGTGGTCATAGCACACCGATCGTGTTCGGCGATCGGATTTTCGTTACCACCGCGATTCCGGTAGGGCCGAAGCTTCCGCCACGACGAAGTGGTCGGCCCGGCGCACACGACAATCTGCCGGTCGAAAGCAAGTTTCGGTTCGCGGTGATCGCAATCAACCGGACTGAAGGAAGCGTGATTTGGCAAAAAGTGGTTCATGAGGCGGTTCCCCGCGAAGGGGGACACTATACCGCCAGTCTTGCATCGGCTTCACCGGTCACCGATGGCGATCACCTGTTCGCTCATTTTGGAACACATGGGCTCTATTGCCTCGATTTCGACGGCAACGTTGTTTGGGAAAAACAACTGGGGAAGATGCACACCAAGCATGGGCATGGTGAAGGAAGCTCTCCAGCGTTGTTCGGCGATTTGCTGGTGGTCAATTGGGATCACGAGGAACAGTCCTTCTTGGCTGCCTTCGACAAAACAACAGGCCAGCAGCGCTGGCGGCGCGATCGGCATGAGGTGACGTCATGGAGTTCACCCGTGATCGTGCAAAATGGCGAATCAACACAAGTCATCGTTTGTGGCACTGATCGCGTTCGCGGTTATGACCTTGACAGCGGAGACGTGATTTGGCAATGCGGCGGATTGTCAGCGAACATTGTCGCCACGCCCGTTGCCGGCGGCGGCGTTTTGTATGTCGGCAGTAGTTACGAAAAGCGCGCATTGATGGCGATTCGGCTATCAGAAGCACGTGGTGATATCACCGGTACCGATCACGTGCTGTGGTTGCGGACACGTGGAACACCCTACGTTCCATCACCATTGCTGTACGGCGAATCACTTTACTTTTTGACGCATTACCAAAACGTGATGACACGGATCGAAGCCAAGACTGGGACCGACGATCCAGGGGCTTTTCGGCTGGGGCCACTCGGCAGCATCTATGCATCGCCGGTTGGCGCGGCTGGGCGTGTCTATGTCACCGACTTGGAGGGAGTGACACTTGTCATTAGCCACACTGAAATACCACGAACCATCGCGGTCAATCCACTGGGCGAGGCAGTTAGCGCCTCAATGGCAATCGCCGGCCAAGAAATCTTCTTGCGAGGCGAAGAGCATCTGTTTTGCGTCGCCAAAGAAAAATGACTGGATCTTTCCGGCTCGCATGACCTTGTCACTCAGGCTTGTTCCAGGCAACGACGAAGCGTCCGAGTACCTGCTACGATGAAGCGTATTCACTACTGAAAGCGGAGCCATGCTTCCCGAAGACCTCGACGCCGTGACGGCCAGTTACCATCGCTGCATGCACGGCGAAGGGTTTGTTGACACATTTTATGAGCTGTTTCTGGCCAAATCGTCCGAAGTTGCCGACAAATTTCGACACACCGACTTCGTTCATCAGAAGCTAATGCTGCGCGAGTCTTTGCTGATGATGCTAATGTTCAATCACAAGCGTGCTGACGTACAAGACGATATGGAAAGACTGGCCAGGCGACACAGTCGTAGTGAAGTGGATATTCCGCCGCACCTGTACGAATGGTGGCTGGACGCATTGTGCGAGGCGGTTCAGCGGCACGATCCGGAGTTCACAGACGAGGTGCCCGGGTTATGGAGATCGGCGATGAAGCCGGGTATCGAATTGATCGTCTCCAAGTACTAGAGCATTTCAATAAACGGCATAGGTGTTTGCTTCGGACCCGACCCCATTAGCGAACCGAACTCCGTCCTGCTTGCCGCTAGAGAAGCATCTTGGACCCGCCACGCGACACTTGTGCCCGAGCGTCGCGCACTGAGCTGCCGACTTGTTTCTCGCTTTTTGCCGGTTGATAATGCGAAGCTTCCACTTTCCGCCAGGAGTCCGCAATGAGATCGCAATTCACGTGTCTGATCACCGCTTCGATTCTCGCGCTCAGCCAGAGTGCCAGCGCAGTTGCCAACGAGGGGGACGATGTCTGGGATCGAGTCAACCACCACTTCGTTCAAAATGACGATGTCAAAATCCACTACGTTACGCTCGGTGATGGAAAGCCCGTTCTCTTTATCCACGGCTTTCCTGATATCTGGTACTCGTTCCGTCACCAGATGCATACTTTATCACCCGACTACAAAACCGCTGCGATGGATTTGCGCGGATACAACCAAAGCGATGCTCCCGAAGGAATCGACAACTACACGTTCGAAAAAATATTGTCTGACGTAACGGCAGTGATTGATGATCTGGGCGGCAAGGTCACGTTGGTCGGACACGATTGGGGTGGAGCGATCGCTTGGCGCTATGCAATGACCCACCCAGAAAAATTGGAGCGGCTTGTGATTTTGAATCTGACCCATCCGAAGGGCTACGCTGCTGTGATTGCCAACCCAACCGATGACCAGAAGGCCAGTACGGCGTACGCGCGAACCTTTGCGTCATCGAAGCCCGATGGCGGCCCGGTTCCAGCCGGAATCATGCGAATAGCAAATAGGTTTGGCGGCGAAGTCGCCGAACGTTACCGCGAGGCGCTTGGCCGATCATCCTACGATGGGATGGTGAATTACTACCGGGCAAACTACGGCCAAGCTAGCAGCGGTGCTGACGTGCCGAATCTGAAGATGCCCGTACTGCAGATTCATGGATTGAAGGATACGGCGGTCGATAAGGATGGACTGAAAGGGACGTGGGACTGGATCGATAGCGACTATACGCTGTTGACGATTCCAGGTGCCGGCCATTTCGTGCAGACAGACTCGCCGGAACTGGTCTCAACAACGATGCAGATGTGGCTCAAGGCACGCGACTGATTACGGGTGCGTCGTCGCCTTTCGCACGAACCCCCTTGGATCGAGTCTGAATTCCCAAGGCCAGATTCCGATGAAACTAAGACCATTTGCTCCGCTGTGAAGCGGATTAGCCTGTCAAATGTAACTTTTTGCTGAAGATCACGATCTTTGGAACGGTCCAGATTGAACCGTGGTGCTCGCCTCAGCTACACTGTTTCACTCGCCAGACTCGGTGCAGGCATGACTCTTAAAACGCTGGAGAAGATCGATGTGGAAAGCGACCTCAATTGGAATTCTGTTTTCGGTCCTTTGTGCCGGTACGACTTTCGGAGCGGATGGCAATCCGCTGGGGAAACAAATCGAAGATTTCACTCTGCGAGATTATCGAGGCAAGGAACGATCGCTGAATGAGTTTCAAGGTAAGCCGGTGGCGGTTGTCTTCATCGGTTCTGACTGCCCACTGGCCAAGTTGTACGCGCCGCGTTTGGAGGGTCTCTATCAAGAATTCAAATCGCAGGGTGTCGGTTTCTTCGCGATCAACTCAAACACTCAAGATTCGATTACCAAAGTCGCCGCCTACGCTCGCATCCACAAACTCAGTTATCCGGTATTGAAAGATCCCGACAATGCCGTCGCCGACATGTTTGATGCCAAACGGACACCTGAGGCTTTTGTGTTGGATCGCGACCACGTCGTTCGATACGTCGGTCGTATTGATGACCAGTACGGGCTTGGCGCCACATCCGGATACGCCAAACCAGAACTTGAACATCGTTATCTGGCCAGTGCGATCACAGAATTGTTGGCCGGTAAAGAAGTCAGTGTCCCGGTTACCGAGGCCACTGGTTGCATCATCGGTCGCGTTGCCAAAGTCAAACCACATGGCGATGTGACTTATTCGAATCAGGTTTCGCGGTTGATCAACAAGAGTTGTGTCTCTTGTCATCGTGATGGTGAGATCGCGCCTTTCCCATTGACGAATTATGAGGAAGTGAACGGTTGGGGCGAGATGATTCTAGAAGTTGTCGAGAAGGGACAGATGCCGCCCTGGTTTGCGAACCCCGAATATGGTGAGTTCAAAAACGATTGTCGACTTACCAAAGCAGAAAAAGAACTGTTGCAAACCTGGGTCGACAACGGATCGCCGGAAGGGGATCCCGCTGACCTTCCCGAACCGCCAAAGTTCGCCGAAGGATGGCAGATTCCGAATCCTGATGAAGTCCACTACATGACCGAGGAGCCGGTTGACGTTCCGGCTGATGGAGTTGTTGAATACAAATACTACACCGTCGATCCGGGTTGGACCGAAGACAAATGGATCAAAGCGTCCGAAGCTCGTCCAGACAATCGCGCGGTTGTTCATCACATTATCGTGTACGCAGTGCCGCCAAATTCTAAGCAGCCGCCAACTCGGAACCCCAGTGTGGGCGGGTTCGCGCCTGGTAGCCCGGCTAGCATCTATATGGATGGCGTTGCCAAGTTCGTACCGGCCGGATCGAAGTTGGTATTCCAGATGCACTACACGCCGAACGGGTCACCACAGAAAGACCGCAGCTATGTCGGTTTCAAGTTTGCGGACCAAAAAGACGTTAAAAGGACTGCCGGTGGCGGCCTAGCTGGTTTCTGGGGCTTTGCGATACCACCGAATGATCCGGACTACGAAATCGTTGGTGAGCGGGAGTTTCAAGCTGATACGTTGTTGACCTCTATGCTCCCCCACATGCACTTGCGCGGAAAGTCATTCCGATATATCGCACTCTATCCTGATGGCAAAGAAGAAATCTTATTGGACGTGCCAAAATACGATTTCAATTGGCAACTTCGCTACGAATTGGTCGAACCGAAGTTGATGCCGAAAGGGACGAAATTGCGAGTCGTCGGTCACTTCGATAATTCCGAGGGAAATTTGGCGAATCCCGATCCGAATGAAACGGTCCGTTATGGCGACCAAACATGGGAAGAAATGTTTCATGGATTCTATGGAACGATCTCCGTGAAGGAACGCCAGGCTACCGAGTAGCGCTCCCTCCCTGGTCGCAAACTGCTTTCACCGTCGTGGGATTTCATAGAAATCCTTTTGACTCGATCGAGTCACTGTGTTTTGACGAATCCCACTGCTATCACCAATTCTGCAACGCATTGCCGCGAACCATCGCGTGTCGATTGTTGTGCAAGAATCGCAGGTGTGTGTTAGCCGTTTTGTTTTGGTGCCGCAGTCGGTGCATAGAACCGAAACCATCTGCACGCCGGCATACAATTCGAAAAGTATGCGAAGACCGGCTCGTTCCCTGGAGTCACTCATCTCGCATTCAGCGATACGGCGGAGTCGTGAATTCGGTAAGAATAGAGGCTGGCGTCACGCAGCGTAAAGCGAATCTGGATTGGCCCGTCGGTCTCTGGTAAATGATCATGGTAACGCCAAGCGATCTTTGCCTCAATCGAGTCGTCCGTTAGTTCGATGCAATCGCTACGGCTATAGCCCGGAACAACGCTTCCCTGTTGGTCAAGTATTTCAGCACGTAAAGATCCGGCCTTTGCCAGGTAGTTGACGAACAGACTTCCAGCGTCAGAGACAAATGGTTTCGTGGTGAGACTCCCTTCCTGCGGGCCCGCGTGGAGCGACGCGAATCCATCTTTGCGAAGTGTGGCCAGGCCAATCGCTGCGTTGCCGCCACCCGATCCGTGAGTGACATCAAAGCCACCGTAGTACAGCTTGATCAAGCCGTCTTGGACCAAAGGATGGTTTGGCGTAAATACCATGCCGTCATCCCAGCTGCCGTCGCTGCCGAGTGGCAGGATAGGAGGTCGTGGATTCTCTTGTCGCTTCCAATGCTCGCCGTCCTGGCTGGTGACCAGTTCGACAAAAATAGGACCGTCGTTTCCGCCGTCGGTGATTTGGAACACCCACAGAAACCCGATGTACATCGACTCATACGCGAAACCGCTCATCCCGTAAAAATCGGTGTGGGCTTTTTTGTGCGAATCAGCGGTTACCCAGCGATCATCAAACTCGTCGGGGGCAAGCACGAGTTTGGTAGCGGGCCAGTTTTCGAAATCAGCCGTCGTAGAAAAGCCCACGCAACGACGTCTGAAGCCACGAACAACATCAAATATTTTCGGGCTGCCGAAGTAGCGCCGGCGCAAAGGATCCCAGGCGAAATTGCCTACGTCACCGTGGTCCGGCAGCACTGGTTGACCCTGCTTGGCGTCGGACCAATGGATCCCATCCGCGGAGGTCAATCCGTAGTACCCCGATGTTGTGAAATCGGGCGGCGTGCGTCCGTACTCGTAGTAGACAAGCTTGTAGCGTCTCGCCGGGTCCGTTTCCCACGGTGTATGAATCACCTGTGGGCTGTGGTTTTCATGAGTCCGTTGGAACAAGATGTTGCTCTGTTTTGAACCCTCGTATTCAACCAATCCCAACGCTGGTTTTTCCCAACGAAGTCCGTCTCGACTGGTCGCGTACAGCATTCGATAGGTACGGTCAGCATACGAGTGGTACCACATTCGGTAGCCGTTCCCACCTTCGGCGGGCAGAACGGTGCCATACAGGTAAGCGGTAGAACCTTCCCAAGGCTGATCCGCAGTCAGGACCGGATTGTCGCTGTGCTTTGTAAACGCATGGTAGATCCGTTTCACATTTTGCTTCGCCGCGATTGCATGGTCGTCAACCATTAGGATCCAAGGACCGGTCAAGTCGCCCAACTGATCCGCACAGAAAGCTTGTGAGCATAGGCAGGCAAAGACCAATGAGACGCCGATGAACATTCGGCTGGTCGGGATGATTTTCATGAATCTAACTTCCGCCACCACCGAACTGATCGGCGACGGCTCGAATGGCCAAGAAGAAAAAGAGTGCCATGGCCAATACCAAAGCGATGTTGGTTGCCCAGCCGTTGCAATTTGGTTTGCCCACCCAGTCGCTGCGATTGTTCATCAACAGTAGCGCGGCGGTCAGAATGGGCAGGAACAAGGAGCTAACAGCTGCATACATGACCACGATCCAAATCGGCTTGTCAAAGAACAGCATTCCCATCGGAATCACGGCCAGGAACAACAGATAACCACGATACTCCGGCCCATGTGTGGCTGCTGAATAGTCAAGTTTTCGCTCACCGCGAAAACGCCAGCAGCAGACCAGATCGGCAAATAGGTATGGCACTCCCTGCATAACCCCCAGCAGGGAACTGAACGCGGCTCCCCAAAAACCGATCAAGAAAATCCATGAGCCAGCGGAGCCGAGCGAATTCTGTAGCATCGACGCCATCTGGATCAGTCCTTCCTGGCCTTCGACTTTCGTGCCCTGTGGCAACAGAACTTCACTGGCCAGTAACATCGCTCCAAACGCAAGCAGGGCTGTTAATGTGTAGGCGATTCCCAGATCCAGTCTGACCAACCTCAGATTGCTGGTGCTCGTCCAATGTTTCTGTTCGATCCAGTAACCATAGACCATCATTGTGACGCTGCCGCCAACGCCCCCGGCCAACCCGAGCGTCAATGTCAGGCTGTTCAGCGGTAAGCCGGGCAGCGAATACAGGCTTTCCGCCGCAGACCCCAATGCCAATGCACAGCCTAGGATCGTGACGAACATCACCGCGATCATTACTTTCATCAACCGCTCGAACCATTCGTACGATCCGAGCCAAACCAAAACTAGCGCGACGATCGCCTGGATCACACCCCACATCTGTCGCGGGACGGTGGGGAAAATGGAGTTTGCCGCAAGCCCCGAGGCAACCATCAGGCCACCACAAACAACGATCGACCAGATCATCAAATAGGCGAAGAACACCACCAACGCCGATTTGCCAATTCGCGCGGCCCAGCCCTGTAACAAACTCGTTCCGGTGGACAAATGCCAGCGTGCCACGCCCTCGTTCAACACGTACTTTAACAAGGCCCCGACGCCGATCGCCCAAGCTAGGGTCGTGCCGAATTGTGATCCGGCAACGGTGGATGAAACCAGGTCAGCGGCGCCGACACCGGTTGCGGCAATCGCAATGCCGGGACCAATTTGTTTCACCAAGCTCCAGAGGGTCGGTTTGCCGGTGGGTGTGTCGGGCGGCATTTCGTTGCAAGACAAAGTTTACGATTCGTGACGTGAACATCCGATCGAGCAACATTGTAGGGCACGCGACGTCCAAGCGGTTTTCATTTATGTGGGCGGGATTTTTCGACCGGTGACAACATTCACATTCTTTGCAGGACTATCATGACGGTCAGATCAGTCCATTCATCCAAGCTACGGGAGCCAAGCCATGTTTGCGCAAGTCAAGAAGCTTTTCGTTCAGGGGCTCGCCGTCGCCGGTTGTGCTGTGCTGTCGCTACAGATTAGCGTGTCCGCTGACGATGGCCCCGTTGGCACTTGGGATTTGACCGCCGATTTTGGCGGCCGTACAAACGAATCGACGCTTACCGTGACCAAAGATGGTGACGATCTAAAGGCGACCATGAAAGGACAGAGAGGTGATCGTGATGTTGATAAAGTCTCCTTCGCCGACGGCGAGCTGAAGTTCGACATGACCTTCGAGAGACAAGGCCAAGAGATGACACTGAGTTTCTCGGGCAAGATTGACGGCGATAAACTTGATGGGAATTGGTCCTCCGACTTTGGCGACTTCCCTGTATCGGGAAAACGCGGTGGCGCGAAACAGGGCGCCGTCGGCACTTGGAAGCTGATGGTCGACTCGCCGCTGGGCAACAATGCCCGCGAGCTTGTCATCAAGCCGGACATGACAGGCAGCTATGGCGGTGGAGACTTTCCTGCGTTCCCAATCGAAAAAATCAAAGTCGATGGAAATACCGCGACGATGGACGTGACACTTGAGGGACAGGGTCAGGAAATCGAATGCACGATCACATTGAAGTTCGACGGCGACAAAGTGACTGGGGCACTCGACTACGGCGATGGTGACGCCGAGATAGTCGGCGAGCGTGCAAAGAATTCGTTTGTCGGCAGCTGGAAACTGATGGTCGAATCGCAGCTAGGCGAGAACGAGCGCGAGCTGGTGATCAAGCCCGACCTGACCGGCACCTATGGCGGCGGCGATTTCGCCGCTTTTGAACTGGCGAATGTTAAAGTGGACGGTGACGTCGCGACGATGGATGTCACACTTGAGGTCCAAGGGCAAGAAATTCCGGCGACGATCACTCTGAAACTCGCCGACGGTAACGTCACCGGCACCTTGGACTACGGTCAGGGCGAAGCGACGATCGAGGGCAAACGCAAGTGAGCCTGCCGTAGAGCCCGTTCCCACCGGCCGCGCAACGCAAATCCTTTGCCGCCGCACGCCGAGGTCGTGCGGTTTTATTTACTTTCCTTGGGGAGATTCCAGCCTATGCGAGGAGAGGGACAAGAATCAATCGGTCCTACGGTTGCGGTTTCCATAGGTCGATCGGTTTCTCCGCGTTGGTCTTGAAGGGCAAGGAAACCTTGCATCCTGTTATCTCTTGGTCAAATCCGAAGTTGTAGGCCTCGTCGTAAATCGTGAATGTCCAGCCTTTGGTGTTGCCCGCTTTTTCCAAGGCGTAGTCGTAACCCTCCAGGCTGAAGTTTTGGATCGAATTGCCCTGCAGTCGATCGGCGTACGCAACGCCTTTTGATCCATGGACCTCGGCCCGGTCATCCATCCCGCCAAGTCTCGTCCAACTCTCTTCGGCAATCACAACGACGCCGTTTTCAAACTCCAGAATGATCAGCGGTTTGACATCTGGGGCAAATCAACGCTTCGCCGGATGATCAGACATTGAACGCTCATTGCCAGTTCGGAACGACTTTCTCAATATAAAGTCGTTCGTGCTGGATTTTGTCGGTCTCGCTGCAGCGCGGTGCGTACGGGTCTTCGATAGCGATTGTGACGCTATCGACAAGAAACCCCGCCTTATCGATCTGCCGTGCAGCTGAACGGAAGCGTATGTAGCTGATGCCGTTAAGAGTCTGGTTAAGCACTGACACTGTGCCTGCTGGTTCGTCATCGACCAACAGAACGCATTGTGAGTCTGACAAGTCCCACTCCAAGGTTACATCGTGCCATTCGCCAGGCGTAAGCCTGGCGTTTCCGAGTTCGCCATCCGCGCCGATTCCAACTTGAAAGACGGCAAGGTCTTCACCGTCATCGTTCGCTGGATCGAACATGCGGTCGTTCAATGCGATGACCGCCCCTTGAAAGTCCGGCTTGACCATCACTCGCGTTGTGATTGACCCTTTCCAGCCGTTGGGGAAATTCCAGGTTGCGCCGTCAGCCGGCAACTCGTCAGGCTTGCGGATGTGCAGGCAGCGGGCGGCCTGATCCGTGGGATTCGGAACCAGCTCGCATCCTACCGCACGCGCTTGCCACCATCCTTTGGCTGGGCCGTGATGCTTGTAGACCGACCACTGGTCCAGCCCATCTGAAAAATCGGTGCGGGCTTCCGTTTCGATAATCCAATCGGGATCAATCAGAATTGGATTTCGGCCCCCTTTTCCTTGGCCGGCCAAGATCACGATCTGACCGTCGGCGGTAAACGCACCCAGCGGATAAGCGGTGCCCCGGTCGCCGCTACTGGCCGGGTTTTCATTGCGCCGATGGTCCAAGTAAATCTCTCGAAAGCCTCGCCAACTTTGACCCTCGTCATCGGAGACCGCGATGTGCAAGGCGTCGCGTCCCCCGTAAACGCCCTGACCTTGATGTCGCGGCGGCATCTCGCAATTGTTCCAGCTAACCACCAGCCAGCCGTTGCTGTGACGCAGAATGTTGGGTGGTCCAGTTGACGTGTTGAACCGGCTGGGCGCTGCCGGTTGCCATGTTGCGCCGTCATCATCGGAATACGACTCGTATAGGAAACCCGCCTGGGTGCGCATCAGCATCCAAATTCGCCCATCCCCCAGTTCTTCGATTGCTGGTTCGCAGGCACCTTCGTTAGAGCCATTGAATCCGACGTAACAGGGCGCGATCAACTTGGACTCACTTTCCTGCCAAGTACGCCCACCGTCATCGGAGTATTGAATGATCGTTTTGTGGCGACCGATGGGTGGCACAGCTTTGGCATGCGGTTGAAAGCTTCCGTAGGGAACCAGGATCCGGCCTTTGGTTAGCTGTTGATACTCCATTTGTGAGCCGTTGTAGCCACGCCAGATCATGTTTGGTTCGACTGCACGGGCTAGACTCGCTCGTTGAATCCAGACATCCAAATACCGCGGCAGGCCAACTTTTGCAACCGCTGCTTGATCCAAAGACTCGCCTTTCACAAAGACGCTGACGACCTCATGTTCTGGAGTGAGAATCACTTGTGCATTAGCAAGCACACCGCTTGCGATCACAGTTTGGCTGCTGGCGATGTCTTCAGGGAGCGCGGGAAGTAGCGTGAAAGCTTTTCCATTGCGGTCGGGCAGGGTCAGAGGCCCTGCCTGAGGTTTGTTTCGGTCATAGAAAGCGAAGCTGCCGTCGGGCATTCGCATGATCGCGAAATTCGTTCTGTCGCCACCGGCCGCACCCGCATCTTTGACTGCTTTGGCTTGCCATAGCATCCGTGGTGGTGCCGCTGATGCTACAGCCAAGCACGTCGCAATCATCAAAGCGAAAACCGCAAGGCGTCCGGCAATCATGCTTGCGCAGCTTGCTTAGATGGTTTCGCCGTCCACCATACGATCAAGGCAGTGATCACGAACCCTATTTCAATTGGAATTGCCGATTTGGTGTAGGCTTCATCCCATGCTCCGTCAACCGCTGTGCCAATGACTCGAACGATCAGGACTGCGGCGGCTAGAAACAGGATGACGGTGACCGCTTCTTTCGCAAGGCCGTTGACCAGCAGATAAGTCAATGAGGCTGCCAGGGCCCACGATACAGCCCCGTAGTAACATCGGACTTCGGTTTTTCCGGCTGGGTTGATCCACTGCAAACCGAAACCGTCGATCGCAGCAGGATTAAAAATAAAGACCAAACCCATCATCGAGAAGTAGGCAATCCCGACCCCCACTCCGATTTTCGCGATCATGTCTGATTCTCCGATTCGCCTATTCTAAATTGGAATTCGATCATACCGCATCAAGTGCGGTGTCGGGCCGATTCATTCGCTGCCAATCATACCGGATCAAGCTGGCGGTGTCAGACTTGATGCGACGGCGTAGGCGGCTTGAAGCTTCGGATCGGTTCGCGTGTGTTCGCCTCGGTAGACAAACAGCAGGCCAAGTCGCGACTGGTCCGTGTTGTTTGCTGCGGAGTGATGAATTGTATTGCAATGATGAATCGTTGCGTCTCCCGGCTTCAATGATCCGCAAAACTGATCTTTCAGCGGTACGGCCGGCGGTTCGGCAAGCCCGATGGAATTGCCACGCACATGCGAAGGTTTTGTTGGCAAGACACCTTTTTGATGTGAGCCTTTGACAAAATAGATGGGGCCATTAGATTCGGTAACCGCGTCGATTGCGATCCAAAGTGTCAACATGTCGGGCGGAGTTTGGCAGAAGTAGGCATTGTCTTGATGATAGGGCACCGCCGATCCAACTCGCGCCGGTTTGTTAAACGTTTCGATTCCTTCCAGAACCGGGATACCGTTGACGAGTGGAGCGACCAGATCTCGAATCGCCGGCCGGCTGGCAATTTCTAGTAGGAACGGACTGTGTTGCTCCAGACGCCACAGGTTTCGCACGGTCTTGCCATCCGCCTCCCAGGTCGCTGCATCGGCTGGTTTGGAGTCCAAGTCTTCGCGCACGTAGCGATCGATCTCGTCCAGAATATCCGACACTTCTGTTGGAGAAAGAAAACCTCGAATCACTACGACTCCATCACGCCGATAGTCTCGCATCAATTGATCGGTGAAATTACTGTCCATCATTGTTTGCTTGTTAAAGTTGCGTGTCTAAACGCACTCCGGATATCCCCGCCCACGCAGCAACGAATACGAGGGCTGCGGCAGGTTGGGATCTGTCCATCGCGATTTTGACGACATGTAGTGGATCGCCAATCCGCGCCGATGACTTTGGGTCTGATTCGGGCCACTGCGATGCAGCAGTTTACTGTGATGAAATGAACAGCTGCCGGCCGACATGGTGATCGGAACTTCCCTGGCTTGGTCGATCTTTTCGTCCGGGATGCGCATGTCGCTACGGTCGCCAACTTTCCATGTTTGGTTGTGATCATGCAGCGGCCCGAGATGACTGCCAGGAATCACCCACATGCAGCCGTTTTGCTGGGTTACGTCATCCAGAGCTATCCAACAAGTCACCAGCGATAATGGTTCGATCGGAAAATAGGCCGAATCTTGGTGGTAGGGTTTGTCGATTCCACCAGGCGGCTTCATGAAACATTGACTGCCGAAAAGCTTGATGTCAGGGCCGACCAACGCTTCGACGATATCCAATATGCTAATTTCTTGCGCGACTGACATGAAAACCGCATCGTTTTCCGCGCATCGATTGACTTTCCTGACGGATGCGAAGCTAGGGTTCTCGCCGGCACTCGGTTCGAATTCGATGTCTTCAGATGGAAACGTCGGAACTTTGCCTGCGGCGATCGCTGCGATGTGATCTCGCAGGCGGTCGATCACATCAGATCGCAAGAGATTCGGAACGACGAGAAATCCATCCCGCTTATAGGGATGCGTCTCGGACCATTCCCATTGATCGATCATCAACTCATCGGACAAGGTCTTGCTCCCGAAATCGAATCCGTGCGTTACCCTGCATTGTCGTTAGCCAGAGTTCACCGGGCTTGTGTTCGAACAGATAAGGATAGGCAATCCAGCGGCTCTTTTTTGAATCGGCGGCCAGTTGGGTGCGGGCAATCACGATGGGATCAGTCCAGCTTTTCCCGTTGTCCTCCGAGAACGCGACTGACAACTCTTCACGATGGTTGCTGACCGGTGTTTCGGACCACAGTCCATCCCCGCCACTCAGTGGCCACTTTGATTTTCCCTCCGGAAACGGACGGTTCCAGACCAATATCAGTCGGCCGCTGCTGAGTCGTTTCAACAACCCCGGTGCACTGCTGGCCGCGATACCGGAGGGTTGAATGATTCGCCAGCATCGTCCGCCATCATGAGAGTAGGCTGACCAAAATTCGCCCCAGTTTGTGCGGATCAACATCCACAGCCGGCCGTCCGGAAGTTCCGTCAATGTCGGTTCAGTGACGCCACCGTGATGCCCCTTGCCGCCCAGATCGATCAGGTTGCTGGCGGTCCATGTTTTGCCGTCGTCGTCCGAGGAGTAAGTCAGGACAGAATGACGACCGGGATCGTGAAGCAACTTCATCGCGGTAAAAATGATGCGGCCATCCTTGGTCTGAATCATATCGCGCACCGCGCCGCTCCAATCATCGTGCATCTTTTGAACGTGAGTCCAGGTCTTGCCATCATCCTCGCTGCGCATCACCCAGGTCGGCAGTTTGGCATCCGGTGCGTCAAATAACTCGTTCTGCCAGGTCCAATTCCGTTCGTTCAGATTCATGAAGGCGGCGATGATCGTTCCATCTTTGGTTCGAATCATCGCACGTTCGTTGCTGACCTTGATGGCCGGTACCGTTGCCCCGGTCAGAGGCTGTGGTTGCGACCAGGTAACGCCGCCGTCAGGCGCTGACGTAAGTGGCGCTGCTATCGATCGCCAACACGTTGCCGTCGGCAGTGTGGACGAACGGGCCGAGTTTATCGGTTGGTAACCGAGATGTTCGCGAGTCGATTTCGATCGCTGGTTGTTGTGCTGTCGCGCAAACGGTCGCGGGAATCAGAACGCCGAATACTAGGACGCGAATGAGACTCATACTAACTCGCATTTGCTTGGTCGAAAATTGTTCGTTTTGATTCTTGTGTGAACCTTCAGCTACTCGAGGCACCCTGCCCCTTCGATATCCCAGACGTCAACGATCACGTTGTCGCGAGTAATCCACATTTTGCGATACAGACTACTGGTTGTGCAGCCATGGGATGGGACCAAACGCACTTGGTCGCCGATGTTGGGCTGCGACGCTATCCAGCGGAATGTGTTCCTCGGCCGTGTATCGAACTCGTCGCATCCGGATGATCCCTGAACTGTCGGCGGGCCAAAATCGCAGGCAATGCCCTTGAGCCCCACGTCGACGACGACACCGTTGTCGCGCGCCGACATGACGGTACGCCAAAATCCAACGCGAGATTTGAAACTCGGGCCGCAGCTGTTGATAAGACCAATCCATCAGTGCATAGCTACCGCATTGCATCTCGTCGATGCCATCGACGTTACCAGTGATATCGTACGTGGACGAACTACCGCCAGAAACGATCGGCACTTCGATACCCGATTGTTCGAATCAGTCGCCTGGTCTCAATCAACAGCTGCATTGCCTCAAGTGTCTTTTGCTCGCCGCTCCGCTGGATCGGCGATCATCACCAAATGTCCTTCGTATCCTTGCAGTCCATCGAATCGCAAGTGTTCATGATCGCAGACTTTCCGTGCCAAGTCTAAAGTTGACTGCGCCCGGTGCAACGCCACACCGCTGCATGCCGATATCTACTTCGACCAAGACAGGAATGATGTACCACTCGCCTCGGCCTGCTCGATTCAGTTGCCCGATGCCCTCGATTGAGTCAACCGCGCAGCGCACGGTCGCAGACCGATTCAAGTTCGGCCAGTCGAGCCGCTTTTCGTTCGCCGATAACCTGATTGGCGATCAGGACGTCATCGACCCCGCCAGCACGAGTTGTTCCGCCTCCGATAGTTTTGCGCAGGTGATCCCACATGCGTTGCCGGCGGCCAATTGACGTCGCGCCAATTCGACGCACTTGTGCGACTTGAAATGCGGCCGAATTCGACAGTGACGGCCGGTGAAATAGTCGGCCATCCGTCTTAGGTTTTCCTCTAAGGGATCCAAATCAACGACCATCGCGGGCGTATCGATCGCATCGATGTCTTGTCCGATCAGGATTCATGTTGAGCATGGCGGACATTTTCGGAAAGCGACTCGCGACTTTGTGTAGACGACTGGAGACGTGGCCGGCATGAAACATACCTCATAGGGTCGGTGTGCGGCGACCGTTGACGTTGTCGTCGGGCCCTGCAAGATAGATGCCTCTGGCGAACCTCATTCCCTCTTTGCTTGATCGGACTATCATTATGTCATCCCTACGACGTTTCCTGTGCTCGACGGCAAACCCTTCGAAGCTGCTTCGGGAGACTGTGTTGATGTGATCAATCCGGCCACCGGGACAGTGATTGGCCGCCAGGATTGTTGTTCTGATGACGATGTTGATCAGATCGTCCAGTCGAGTCAGCGCGCTTTTGAATCCGATTCATGGCGAAACTTGTCGCCGGCGGATCGAGGCAATCTGTTGTTGCAGGTCGCCGACTTGCTTGGAGGCTGAGGCTGAAAGCCTGATCGAGTTAGAGTTGCTGGACACTGGCAAGCCGATCGCACAGCTTCGTGATGGAGAAATTCCACTCTCCGCGGCAATTCTCCGTTTCTATGCCGGTGCCGCTGACAAAGTCGATGGCGCCGTCAAGAATTCGCCCGGCGGACTGCATTTTACCAAGTACGAACCGTACGGAGTCGTCGCTGGGATCCTGCCCTGGAACTATCCGTTGGTCAACGCTGTCCTGAAAGTTGCACCGGCACTGGCGGCCGGCAACGCTTTGGTCCTGAAGCCATCGGTTGAAACTCCGTTGGCAGCCGTTGAATTTGCACACCTTTGCATTCGCGCCGGCGTGCCGCAGGGGATCGTGAATGTCGTAACCGGGCGGGCAGCAATCGGGAATGCTTTGGTGGCCCATCCGTTGGTCAAGAAAATTTCGTTCACCGGTTCGACCGCTGTCGGCCAAGCGATCCAGAAGCTGGCCGCCGATCAGATGAAAGCAGTCAATCTGGAATGCGGCGGCAAGAACGCGATTGTTGTGTTTGCCGATGCCGATTTGGATCAGGCCGCCGAAGCTGCGCTATTCAGCGGACTGGTCAATGCGGGTCAGTTGTGCGTGTCATGTTCGCGTCTGTTGGTCGAATCGTCTGTGCCGGCCAGATGGAAGAACTGTTGCTGCGCAAATTAGTCAAAGCTGAAAGTCGGTGATCCGCGTGACGAAGCGACACAACTTGGGCCGATGATCACCCGTTCACAATACGATCGAGTCTTAGAGTATCTAGAAGTTGGACACGAGCGAAGGTTGCCGCATGTTGGCTGGCGGTCGGCGACTTAGAAATGGACGAGGCGATCTTGCTGGCGGAATGTGGATTCAACCAACTCTGTTGGCTGGTGTTGAGGCCGAGATGAAAGTCGGATGCGAAGAGATCTTTGGACCGGTGCTGAGCATTCTTGAGTTCAAGGATGAAGCCGACGCTGTCCGAATCGCAAATTCGGTTGACTATGGACTCTCTGGTTCAGTTTGGACTTCACAAGTTGACCGTGCGTTGCGGATGATCGACGCGTTGGATACCGGAATCATTTGGGTCAACACGATGATGGCCGGCTATCCTCAAATCCCGCTGGCACCGCACAAGATGAGCGGAACAGGAGTCGAGCTTGGCATGGAGGGGCTGATGCCATTCCTGAAACGTAAAAGTGCAGTGATCAGCAATGATCCGACAGCGCCGGTCGGCTGGGCGATCGGGTAATCAAACACAAGGCCATGGTTACGAGTTAAACTTTAGCAGCTGAATTGTACTGAATGACTCCTCTTTTTTCGAACCTCAAAGACGCATGCCAAACTTCAATCGTCGCCATTTCCTCACCACCACCGTCGCTGCGGGCCTGACCACTTCCTTGACGCCACATTCGGTGCGGGCTGCCAATGCGAATGATGAAATCAACCTTGGCTTTATCAGTTGTGGCGGACGGGCCGGGCAGCTGATGAAGCAGTTCAGTCAAGTCGAGGGGGTCAATGTTGCCGGTCTATGCGATGCGGACGCGCAACGTGTCGCGACTGGCGAAGAAACAATTCCCCAAAGCGGAAACCTGGACGGATATGCGCGAACTGATTGCCTCGCCCAGCATCGATGCGGTTGTGATTTCCACCTGCAATCACTGGCACTGCTTGGCGGCGATTTGGGCCATGGAAGCGGGCAAAGATGTGTACGTCGAAAAGCCTCTTTCACATAGCCAGTGGGAAGGTCAGCAAACGGTTGCCGCGGCGCGAAAGTACGATCGGATCTGCCAAATTGGAACCCAACAACGTTCCGATCCCATGCAGGCCGAAATCAAAAAGTTTCTGCATGAGGAAAAAGGCACTCGGCCAGATTCAAGCAGCACGGGTCAATCGCTATGGCATTCGACCCTCGATCGGAAAACGTGACACGCCACTGCCGATCGAAAAAAACGTCAACTACGATCTGTGGCTTGGACCGGCACAAGACGAACCGATCTATCGCGAACAACTGCACTACGATTGGCACTGGGATTGGAATACGGGATCGGGTGAGATGGGAAATTGGGGCGTGCATGTTCTGGATGACTGCCGCAACAATGTTTTTCAAGATTCCGTTGCTTTGCCTCAGCGCATTCTTGGTGGCGGCGGACGCGTCGCATTGAACGATGCCGGTGACACTCCCAATGTGCATTTCGCCTTCTTCGATACCGGTTCCATTCCTGTCGTCATTGGCTTGTCCAATCTGCCGGCCGTAGCGGGTGCCAATAAGAGCCCGCGGCACCCCGGGCCGAACAGCGGCTATATCGCTTATTGCGAAGGAGGACGATTCGAAGGACGACGTGGAAAAGGCGTTGCCTATGACAATGACGGCAAAGTGATCAAGGAATTTCGGGGTAACGGCGACGTCCGGCATCAAGCCAATTTCATCGATGCTGTCCGCAAGCAAGATCGTTCCATCTTGAATGCCGAAGTTGAAGTTGGCAACGACAGCACTGGTTGGTGCAACTTGGCCAACATCGCCTTTCAATCCGGTGAAGAATTCGACAGCGATCGAGCCGCCGAGGTTGACGTTCCGCAATGGCGAGAGCTGTTGGTAGAAATGAGTGATCACCTGGCGAAACACGATCTGTCTTTCCAAAGCCCCGCGATCAAACTAAGTCCGCTGTTGCAACTGAACGACAAGACACAGCAGTTCGTTGGCGATTCTGCCGGTCCTGCAAATACGCTGCTCCGTCGGCAGTATCGCAAGGGCTACGAGGTACCGAGCTTAACCTAGGTACTGCCCCCTTTCCAAATCTGCTATTTGCCGGGCAGTACCTAGCGGGCTTGCACAATTGCGATCACGCGGTCGACTGCAGTGCGGAGTGATCGGGCTGCCATCGCAAAATTGGTGTGGCCACTGACTTCAGGTTGAATCTCTTCATACAGCTCGGTCGCTTTGCGAAGCTTGGTTAACTTCTTTTTCGCCATCTTCAAGTAAACTGCGGGATCGTCTACTTCATCCAATGGGCCAACGGCCAAGATAAAGTCATACAGATCGCGCACGATACCGCGCAAATCTTCATCGTCCTCCGATTCATCCGCATGCTTTAAGAAAGCGCGTATCATCCAGATATGCGCGACTTCCGTATCGATCGCCCTGACTCGATCCATCGGATCGGCTGCTGACCAACCCGTCCGATTCCCATCCATCAGGTTACCGTCTCGGAATCATATTGGTTGATGGTTTCGTTTTCGGCATGATCGGCAGCCGGTGCCTTGCCGGCCGGAGGCGCGTGACCGTGTGGCGTGTTGCGGACGACAATCACGATTCCAATGATGGTCAGCGCCATACCGACCCATAACATAGGATTGATCGTAACGTGACCTCGAAGCTGCAGGATCGATACGATTGCAGTCACCGAAACCGCGCCACCAAATACGATTGGCATCACCAACAGTGCATTGCCGCGACTGGTCATCATTGCAGTGGTCAGGCAGAGTGCGCCGAACGCCCCTAGCGAACCGGCCAGGAATCCCCATTTCGCCGGTTCAAAGTGAGACCGATCGGAACTGCCCGCCGGCCCGCTGTAGCTAAAGCTGTCTCCTTGGATCTTCATCATCACCAAGCCGCCGGCGATTGCGATCACAAGATAGGCGATCCCAATAAAGACGTACGGCTTGAAGGGAGTCCAACCTTCCGGCGGCAACAACGGTCGCCCATCGACACGGGGCGGTTGCGCATTGCCGATTGTCGGGCCGTAACAGCCCCAAAAAATCGCGGTGCCAATGGCAAACAGAATGGGAATGAGCATCTTATTCATGGGGGCTTTGGGGGTGGTGTAGCAACGCTCGACTGAGCATGGGTGTCCGATAGTGAAACTGTTTAACGACCGGTAACTGTATCAAACATTAAACAAGAAATGACAAATATCACCATCTTGCATTACGTAGTTTTTTCCTTCGACACGCAGCTTGCCCGCCTGCCGAATCTCTTTCTCGCTTTTCAGGGCTTCCAGATCTTCCAAGCTATAGACTTCACAACGGATGAAACCACGTTCGAAATCAGTGTGGATCACGCCCGCCGCCTGTGGAGCGGTGGCCCCGATCGGTACGGTCCAGGCCCGGACTTCTTTTTCACCGGCTGTAAAATAACTTTGCAGCCCCAGCGTTCTGTATGCCTCACGAGCGATCGAACTAAGTGCTGGGTACTGTAGTCCTGCTTCGGCAAGCATTTCGGCGCGGTCCGATTCGTCAAGTTCGGCTATCTCGGCTTCCAGTTTTGCACAAACGCAGACCACGCCAGCGCCCGTTTTTTCGGCATGTTCGCGAACCTTGGTGACAAGAGGATCATTGCCTTCTAGATCGTCCTCGCCGACGTTCGCGACATACAAGATTGGTTTGGCCGTCATTAGACCGTAACTAGAAATTGCAGCTTCCTCGGCCTCATTCAGTTTTAGAGTCCGCAGTGGCGTCATCACCTGAGAGATGTTGATTGCATTTGCCAATCACCTCGACGCGCAGCTTAGCCTCTTTGTCGCCACTGCGGGCAGTTCGCTCCGCTTTGCCGAGCGCGTTTTCTAAAGTTTGAATATCGGCCAGCATCAACTCGGTCTCGATCGTCTCGATATCGGCAATCGGATCGACCGTGCCTGAAACGTGAATCACATCGGGATCTTGAAAGCAGCGGACAACCTGGACAATGGCGTCAACTTGGCGAATGTGGCTTAGGAACTTGTTCCCCAAGCCCTCACCGTCGCTGGCCCCTTTAACGATCCCGGCGATGTCTACCAATTTTAAAGAGGCGGGGATCGTTTTCTGAGGAACGATATATTTGGTTATCCTACCAAGACGTTCATCTGGAACATTGACGATTCCCTCGTTTGGCTCAATGGTACAGAAAGGGTAGTTTTCACTTGCTGCGGACTGAGAACTGGTCAGCGCGTTAAATAGTGTGCTCTTTCCAACGTTCGGCAGGCCAACGATTCCGGCTTCCATGGCAGGCTCAGGTCTGATCAGATATTTTCGGGGAATGAACGGATGTCCGAAAATCGTAGCAGGGAAGCAAGAAAGGTAACAGTTGACCGTCAACCGTTGAAAGCAAGAAACTCTGAAACGCGGCTAGTCCGTACCTAGGAGTCAGGGATGAGTCCTGCTGTTCACGAGCAACTGATCTCTAGAAGCTGTTCACTGGGAATTTCTCTATTCGTTCCGCAGGGCATCGATCGGGTTCATTTTGGCAGCGCGAACCGCCGGGTAGAGGCCACTGATCAACCCCACGCCGACGGCGATCACTACGGCCAGCGGTATAGTCCAATAGACGATCGACGGTTGAGCCTCGCGAATCACTTCCGGAAGCGCCGCGAATTGGTCTGGAAGGCCAGATTTTACGCCCCAGATCGCAGCCTGATAAAAGGGCATGGTGGCTAAGCCGATCACAATCCCAAGCAATGCGCCGGCAAAGCTCAGCACGATCGTTTCCACCAAGAATTGCCGATTGATGTCACGTTGTTTTGCACCCAGCGCGCGACGAATCCCAATCTCTCGAGTTCGTTCGGTCACGCTGGCCAGCATGATATTCATGATTCCGATTCCGCCGACCACCAACGAGATACAAGCAATCAGAATCCCGATGCCCAAGAACATCAACTTCATATTGCGAGCCTGCTCCAGCAATTCAAGTGGAACGACGACAGCGATATCGCTCATCGCGGCATGTTTTTGGTCGAGCAAATTCTTGATCATTGCGGCCGAAGTCCGGACTTCATCTTGGGTGCCTGTCTGCAGCGTCAACTGGTTCAGTTCCATGATTTCGACCTGAAAATTGCCAGCCCGACGAGTGACAATTTTGTCCCCGATACGTTTGCGGACCGTCTCCATCGGCACATACACGTCGGCGGAAAAATCTTGCGAATCAAGCGATCCGCCGATCGCAGCCGACGCGTTGCGATGCTCTAGAACCCCGACGACTTTGTACTTGTCAGCTGTTCTCGGGCAGACTGACCAGCTTGCCAAGCGGTTCTTCGTATGGAAACAGTTCATTCGCGACGCCAGCGGAAAGGACGCAGACTGTGTCGGCCAGCAATTCATCGGCATCCGATAGAAACCGTCCGCCGTCCGGATCGGATCTTCAAATGATTTACGTCGGCGTACTCGGGCGTGCTACCAACCAGCCTGCCGTCGATCATCCGATCTCGGTACACTAACTGACGACGAATCTCGCGAATCGGAACTGCCGTCACGATGGTTGGAACGCTGGCCAAGATTTGATCCATATCACTGCGTAGCAGTCCGTACTGGCTAGCACTTCTGCCAGCCAATTTCGTCTCCGGCGGTTTCTGGCTGCGAACGATTATGGTTGTCGAACCGAGCGATTCAATTTGTTTCTGAACCTGTTCGCTGGCGCCTTGGCTGATCGCCGTCAGCACAATCACCGCCCAAACGCCGATCATGATACCGAGCATCGTTAGCCCGGTTCGCAATGGATGCAAAGCAAGGCTTTTAATGCCGAGTTGCCAGGTTCGAAGCCAGAGCATCATGGGGAAATCACCAGTTAACAGTGTTCAGTTGAACAACACGGAAGAAACTCATTCTCGTCTTTTTTAGTTCTTCAACGGCGGCCTTTTGCCTTGCCCGAGCGGCTTCACGGCGTTCTTCGCTGACCGGTTCGTCGGTGTGCAGCATGCCATCCTTTAAACGCACAATTCGTTTGGCGCGGTCGGCGACTTCGTCTTCGTGCGTGACAATGATGATCGTACGTCCCTCTTCATTCAGCGCATCAAAAATCGCCAAAATTTCATCGGTGGTGATCGAATCAAGATTTCCGGTCGGTTCGTCGGCCAGGACAAAGAAGGGATCGTTGACCAGGCTGCGCGCGATCGCGACTCGCTGCTGCTGGCCACCAGACAGTTGATTGGGGCGGTGATCAAGTCGATCGCCAAACCCAACTCGACTCAGCCAATTCGATCACTCGTTTTCGTTCCGCAGCGCCCAGACGACCCTGGTAATACAGCGGTACCTGGATGTTTTCAACGACGGACAATTGTTGAATCAAATTGTAGGACTGAAAGACAAATCCGATTCGTCGGCTACGAATTTCGGCCAACTGATCGTCCGACATTCGCGAGATATCATCTTCGCCGAGAAAAAGGTTGCCGCTGGTTGGTTTGTCCAGACAACCGAGCATGTTCAACAGACGTACTTTTGCCGCTTCCTGACGGCCCCATGATGGCAACAAAATCACCCTCGGGCACATCAAACGAGACTCCGCGAAGCGCCGAACCGTCTCGCTCTTTAGCACATACTCTTTTGTCAGATCGCGAATCGAGGTCGCCAACCGACGAGGATCGCTGGTTATCACAGCGGAGCCAGGTACGTCGTCGCACTGTACGCATCAGCCGTACTCATCAGCGGGCACCACCCCCGCCGAATCGTTTCTTCATCGCCGCCGTCAATTCGGCCTTGGTTACATCTCCGTCACCGATTCGCTGTCCGCGGACTTCATCATTCGCCTGAATCGCGATCGTCCATTTCGCCGATTTCTTCCGCCGACAGCTTGCCGTCGCTATCTGTGTCATTCGACTCTGCATGCTGCATCGTGACGATGGTGTTTACATCAGGCATCTGCCACCGCCCGGCACCGCGACGGGTCCGACCACGCTTCACCGCCACCCTTTCACCAGCACCAGCCTGCGCCTTCACCACGCCGGCGTTCCGCAATCGCAGGCCGATCAGGTCTCCCGCTCGACTCGCCCTCCGCTCTTCCAGATCACTGTCGGATCCGGACTTGCTGACCCGTTGAGCTTGCGAAATTCGCTGGTGTCTTCCTGCTCAATCTTCGGCAAATCCATGAACGCCAAATGTTCACGCAGATTTAACACGACTCGATCGTTCTCGCTCAAGCCCTTCGGCGATGCTAGCCGTCGTGTCGTTCGTTGCACCGAGTTTGACCTTGACCGTTTCAAACTTTCCGGCGCTCCGTTTGCTTCAGCGAAAACAATTCGCCGCCATGTTCGTACAGTCCTTGGATCGGAATCTGGACGGTATTGTCTAACTGTTCGACGAAGATCTGCACATTGGCAGTCATGCCGGTACGAATGTTTTCGGGTGGATCGATAATTTCTACGAAGGTTGCATACTCTTTGGTGCTTGAACTCATCCAGCCGCCAGGTTCGGCATATCGATTGACCTTCGAGACTCGGCCCGTTCAGCTTTAAGCCAGGAATTGCGTCAACGGTAATTTTCGCCGGCATACCAACTTCGATCAACGTGATTCGCGATTCGTTGATCTTGCATTCAACTTGCATTTGCGATGGATCAGGCAGATAGATGATCGGTTGTCGTTCGCGAACGGTCGCCCCAGCCTCAACAACAAATTCACTGCTACCGCCTCGGCCACTGTATTTGTTTGCGTAAACGACTACGCCCGCTGATGGAGCATGCATGATGCACTTAGCGATCTGGTCCTCGACTTCTCGCTGCTCGGCTTCCGCTTCCATCAGTTCGCTTTCGGTGGCCGACAAAGAGGCAAGCGCGGCTTCGATGTCACTGTCGAATTGCACCAACATTTTCTTTCTCGTCAGATCACGAAGAACTCTGAGCTTCGCGTCGGCTGCCTCGAGCTGATTTTGAGCGTTAGAAACTGCGTAGCGGTCAGCCTCCAGCTGTAACGATTTAACAAGTCCTTTTGCAACCAGTCGTTCGCTACTCTGAATTGCCAACTTTGCCGTGTTGAGGTTTTGTTTAGCGATCGCTTGTTCGCTCAAGATCGTTTTTTCCTCGGTCAGAAACACGCCTTCCAAGTATTCCTGTCGAGCGATCTTGGCTTGCTCGACCACCGCTTTTGCCGTTGTCACGTTGGCTGTAGCCGTGATCACGTTAATCCGCTCCTCCTTTAGCCTGAGCTCCAATTCCGATGAATCAAGCTCCACCAATTTTTCACCTGGCTTCACGGCGGTTCCCTCGGCGATTACCCACAAGATGGAAACTCCGCCCGTCCCGCGAGATTTCACCTGACAGACGATTTCGGTCTTGCTGCTACTATCAATTTCACCCTGTTCGGTGACGACATGATCGAACGGACCACGCCTGGCAACCTGCGTGATCAATTGACTTGCATCAAGATCAGCTTGCTGATCCACGTAGTACTTGTACCCAACGCCTCCCAAAACACCGGCGACAACCAAGAGGCAAAGCAGGCCGACAAGCAACCCGCCACGGCGATGCCTGCGTAAAGAACAGCTGTGGAACATGTTTTTCGATCTGGTGGTGGGATAACTGCAGGTGACTAATCAACTGGGCCGACGTCTGGGAGCGTGCGGATGAGGATCGACCCTTTATGCTTTTATTTAAAACCCAGTTGATCGGCAAAGTTCCGGGCTACAGCCTCCAGGCCACGGAGTCCAGGGGTCAGGGTGGGGACAGGCGCATGGAGATCCAGTCAGTGGACGCCCAATATATTGTTCCGATCGGCAGCCCGTTGACCACTTCATTCTAATCAAGTTTCGAAATACTGATCAGCTTGGATCCGTAGATTCGCTGATATCTTTTCTGCCAATTCTGCGGGTGACAGCGAAAATTTTGGATTAATTTCGACCATCACCCCTGCGTCGAACTGACGCCCCAGCTTGCTCTAGCCAGCTTCGGGACTGGTCAGAAATCGCATTTTTGGCTAGCTGCGGAGTATCGGCTTCGGCACCGTCGGCGTTCTTGACTGGTGCAAAAGCCCGGCTGGGCAGCGTCTCAACAACAAAGGCATTTCGTGCCTGTGGCAGCAGATCGAAAATGAACCGTTCAAACTTTGTCGCATTCGGCTGGTCAGGCTGAACCAACTGACCGTTACGATCGACAAAGGCAACCTGTTTCAGAGCTCGGTGAAACGGCAAAGAGTCGGCCAAATCTCGCATTCTTAACAGAAAGGAAACATCCAACATGTGCACAGCGATGCTACCGGCCCACAATTTCAACTGACCGTCATCCGTTTGCTGTTTGGCAGCGGACTCGGGCAAATCACTGTATTCGATGATCTGCACCGCACCATCTACTAGAACTACATTGCCAACTCGCTCCATCGGAAATCGCTTGCGAATGACCTCCGTTGTCATTTCGCTACCACTGATCAAATGGTGTCCGATGAAAACGGGATCACAAAGGTGTGCCAGCGGATTGTCAACTTGGATATAGGACAAGTGTTTGACGCCGCGTTTTCGCATATCGGCGAAACAGCCGCCATGCTCGAGTGCAGCGACAGTTCCGCCATGGCCATCTGGACTTAGCGCAAGTGAATCCTTTGCCGCCATCAACAATTTGCCCGTAGCCGAATCAACAGCCGGCATTGTTCCCTGCTGGAAGATGATCACATCGGCAGGCGGCAGACCCAGGTAATCGTTTTCGGCAAAGTATGCCTGGGTCTGGGCAGCGGTCGCATCACTTGTCATGACATACAACGGGATGCGAATGTTGTGGCGACGATTGAGCGCAATGATCCGATCGGCGAAGATCTGAAACAACGTTCGCCCCGAGACCGGACCGATTGGGAACATGCCTTTGGGATGATCAAAGCCAAGTCGCGAACCCTGACCACCTGCAACGATCAACGCCCCAATTTCGCCAGCTCGCAACGCATCAAGCCCGCGTTGCTCGGCTTGTTCTAAGTTCCATTCCGCGCCAGTACCATCGGCGCGAACCGCCGGGGGCGAATCAGCTGCGGCGGCCATTGCTGCAAAATCTTGCTTAACATCTTCACCGTCGATCAACGACGATAGTTGGTCCAAGTCAAGCGACGCCAATTGCTGATACAGCTTGGCCTGCTGCTCAGGATTCAATTCGTCCCAGAAGTCTAGTACGTGTGCTTGCCGACAGGCGGTCAAGCGACTGCGAAGATCGTTGAGGCTGGGTTCCTGAATCACGGGCAAAACATATCTCTGGAAAATTTTGATCTGCGGTTCGATATTCAGGCACCAAAACCGGCGTCAATAATGACGCGGGCGAAACGGTCTCAGCAGCGTTGCCGAATCGTTTAGTGTCTGAAATGCCAAGCAGGATCATCATAACGGTCTCGGCGCAACTGGCGAACTGGGGCTTGCCAACTTTTCGCGTCGGCTTCGTCCGAAGCATGGAACTGACGACATAGATCACTGGAGAATTGCCTGGCATCAATCGGCACGTTGGTGATGAACGAGGCATGATCGCGACCCGCTCGATACTTTGGTTGTCGAGGTGCGGTCTTCAGGCACCGCGCAATCAAATCGACATCAAAGTCGTACAAAATCGTCCCGTGGTAAAGCAAAGTGTCTCGAGTCACTCGCAGACTATTGCCAGAGCATTTTCGATCTTTCCATGTCACATCACAGATCCCCTGTAGCCGCGGCTCGGCCAATTGTTGGTGCAGCGCCGCCAGCACTCGCGTCATCACATGGTCATGTGCCGCATCGATCTTTCGCAAGGCCGGCCGTGAATTCGTGCTCAGCACGACGCTGTACATCAAACATCCGGGACCGCCAACCACGGATGCTCCACCGCTGCATCGTCTTACAATCGGTGTCTGATGGGCATCGCAGTACAACCGATCGATCTCGTCTTCGATCCGTGTCGCCCGACCTGCAATGACGATCGGCCGTGAAAATTCCCAAAGCCGAATCGCATCGCGACCGGCCAATAATAGGGCTTCGTCTACGCCAGATGATCGATGGGATCCGTGAATGAATCGACGACGCGAAGCACAATGATTGACTTGTTCGACTGGTTAAAGTAAGCCGCGATAAGATTCGACCAAGCAACGTCGCAGCAATAGTTTTGATCGTTGGTAAAGCGAGGGATTTCCGCCAATCGGAAGGATCAGCGTTCCCGGTTGAATCCGAGTCGAATGGGCGATGCGCGTTTGGATATCGGTTGCCAGCATCGTAGCTCCAACGGGACAATCTGAAACGATCGCCAATTCCAGGTTCGAAATGTCTGACCGGATATCGAAGTTATAGCTGCCCAACATCCAGGTCGAATGATCAACAATCATCGTTTTGGCGTGCAGGGTATTGTGACCACAACATTCCCAGAGTTGTACTCCCTGTCGCAACAGCGCCCGTTTCTGATTCTGGTAGGCGGCGTATGCGCTGGGAACCGTGGTCGATTCCAGCGAGTTTGTCAAAATCGTCACCTGGACCCCTCGTTTTCGCGCCCGCGAAATTGCCAGGCGTGTTTTGAGGTGAAACGCCGGATAAGGAGACTCGATCAGGATGCACTGATTCGCGCCATCCATCATTCGCAACACGCGACGCTGGAATCTTCGATTCGATTTGTCGGTTTGGCAATCATGCAGCAAATCGATATCGATCCCGCGCACCGCTTCCCCGAGCGGATCGCAATCAGAATTCAATTCCACATTCATCCGGCAGGTGACACGCTGAACGGACTGATTCAATAAGCGTTGATAGTCGTGCGAACAGTCGGCGCGGCGCCAAGCGTCATTCCAGTCCGACTCGCCACGCTTTAGGAACTTCAAAAGATCGATGCGAGACGGGATCGAGTCTGGCGGCGATTTCACGTCGGGCAGTCGCCAAAGCCAATTGAAATACGATTGCACTTGAACAGCAACTTCCCCGGCAACGATGGCATCGCAATCGACAAAATTTCGAGTTTCGCCCAGCCCGAAATGTTCATTTTCCAGATTACGACTACCGACAATCGCTGCCGTCGAATCCACCACCATCAACTTGCTGTGGATCCTTTGATTGCTCCATCTCGGGTCCAGCCGTTTACCATCATGATACGTATGAATCTGAACGCCAGATCGCTTCAGGTGCTGAACCAATCCGATTGGGATCCCAGACCTGAACCCGTCAATGACCACTCGTACTTTCACGCCGCGCTGTGATGCCTGCCGCAATAACTCCAGAATCGCTATCGGTGCTTCATCGGTGTTAAACCCGTAGTAAGCGAGGTCGATTGTCTGTTCGGCTCGCTGGATCATGTCAACTCGAGCCTGCATCGCAATCGAATCGTCCTGCAAAATGCGAAAGGCACTCGCGTTGGCGATCGTGCCCGACTTCGAGAACAATATCAATACGACCGCAACGGTCTTGGCGATCGTACGTACGTTCATCGAGGCCATAGACGTTGTACGGACGCCGCTGAGAAACGTCCAGAATAGAAGGGGGAGGGGGAGAGGCAAAACGGAAGTCGTGGAAACCAACGCATCTCTTGTGAAGGATCGGCAGCCGTGACCGGCAAGCATAAACCAACGCAACAATCTGTCATGGCTCGGACGATCCTCCTACGCTGTTCTGAACGGACCAATCGGAATCGTTGCTACCACACGCAGTTTGCGCCTAAACCAATGCAGCAAATCATGTGTCGGCGAGTCGTCGGTGGACTCGTGTTATGCTGTACCGAGCTTTCGCTATTTTAAAACGGAAAGAGCCAAGAATCGTATGGGCCTTTTGAATAAGTACTGCCTCGCTGCGCTGCTCCTCGTCGCCACGCAAATGCCGAACGCTCAGCACAGAATATCAGTCAGAAACAATTTTTGCTCGTGACAACCTTGTCGCTTGGTGCATCGTTCCGTTCGACCGAGAGAAACGGGGGCCCGCTCAACGCGCAGAGATGTTGTCGGAACTTGGTCTGCAGCGAGTCGCCTACGACTGGCGCATCCGAACATATCCCAACCTTCGAACAAGAAATTCTTGAATACAAGAGACGTGGTCTGGAATACTTCGCTTTCTGGAGTGTTCACGATGACGCTTTCCGGTTGTTTGAAAAGCATCACATCAGGCCTCAAATTTGGCAGATCATTCCTGAACCTTCCGCACTCGACCAACAAGCGAAGGTGATAGAAGCGGCTGAAAACATGCTTCCGCTTGTTGAACGTACACGCAAGCTTGGTAGCAAACTCGGACTCTACAACCACGGCGGTTGGAGCGGCGAGCCTGCGAACCTGGTTGCTGTTTGTCAGTATCTTCGCGAACACCATGCAGCCGATCATGTCGGCATCGTTTACAACCTGCATCATGCGCACGAGATCATCGACGAGTTTGACGAATCAATTCGCTTGATGAAACCTTACTTGCTCTGTGTGAACTTAAATGGAATGTCGCGAGCGGGCGAAGCAAATGGACGAAAAATCATGCCGCTTGGCGCAGGTGACCTTGATGTTTCACTACTGAGAACGACTCGCGACTCTGGCTACGACGGTCCGATCGGGATCATCGGACACACGCAAGACGACGTTTGCCTGCGACTTCAAGATAACCTGGAAGGCCTGGAATGGCTGGTGCCACAGATCGACGGAAAGCCCGCCAGAAAAAGGCCGGAGTATCGAACTTGGAAATCAGAGCAATCCGATCGGCCTGCCGGCACGCAGTATTCTCCGGAACTGGTCAACCAGTTGATCGCCGACGCGCAGGCGTCGGGTGATCCACATCGTGGTTTGGTCGTTTTCAGCTCGGCAGAGTCGGCCTGCCTTTCGTGCCACAAGTTGGGCGATCATGGTGGAACGGTCGGTCCCGACCTGTCCAAGGTATCACCCACTCGTAAGCCACATGAAATCGTTGAATCGGTTTTATGGCCTGCTAGGCATGTCGACAAGGAGTACGTCGCGCATCGGATCCTGACTGACGATGGCAACACTTACCGTGGGTACGTCGTTCGTCGCGATGATCAAACGCTAGTGCTGCGTGATCCGTCGAAGTCGGACAACAGCGACCAAACTATTTCTATCGCCAGCATCGAAGTCGAAAAGCCATCCGGCACTGTCATGCCTGACAACCTGTTGGCTAACATCACCGATCAACAGGCCAGCGACCTACTTCGATTCTTGTTTGATTTGGGTCGCGATGGCGGAATCCCGATCGATGAAATGAATGCGGTGTTGATGCATGCCAACATCCACGCTCATGGTGCCGCAACATTTCCGCACGATCGCAAGCCACTCGATCCCGAATCTTGGCCAAGCTGGAATGCACCGGTCAATCGAGGACGAGATTACGACTTCTATTCGAAACAAGCTGACTATTTTCGCGCTCAGGATCATGTGCCGCCTTTGTTAGCCGAGTACCCAGGTTTGGATGGTGGCCAACAAGGGCACTGGGGTAATCAAGATGAAGAAACTTGGGCCAGCAACAGTTGGAACGAAGTTGAACTTGGCAGCTTGCAATGCGGCATCTTTCGCGGCGGTGGTGTCACGGTGCCGCGCGGCGTTTGTGTCCAACTGGGTCGGCCCGGTGAACTTTCGGTTTGCTTCAACCCCGATACACTGACCTACGACGCTGGTTGGACCGGCAAGTTTCTAAAGTTCTCCACCGTACGTCACGGATTCATGGATGGCGTGATCATGGACGGATCACTGATCGATATCAGCGGTGGCGAAAGACCGTCTGAACCATTCCAGTACCATGGCTTTTATCGAATCGGCCGACGGGTCGTCTTTGCCTATCGAATCGGCGAACAAGAGTTTCTCGATTCCCCGTCGATTCGCGATGGCAAGTTCGTTCGAAACATCGTCTCGGCCGATGAAAGCCCACTGATTGCCGAACTGCAGCAAACTAAACCTCAGTGGCCACAGAAATTTGCAACGCCGATCGAACACGGAAACGGCTCCCCGTACGCAATTGACTCGGTCAGTTCACCTGGCAACAACCCTTGGAATTCAACCTTTTTTCTTGGCGGGCATGATTTTCAGCCGGATGGGTCCGCGATCGTCTGCACGATGCGAGGTGACGTCTGGAAAGTTAGCGGGTTGCAGTATCCGTCAAAACAATCAACTTGGCAAAGAATCGCTTCCGGATTGCATCAGCTACAAGGTGTCGTCGTGGATGAAGACGGAATCTTTGTGCTTGGTCGCGACCAAATCACGCGACTACATGATCTGAACGGAGACGGCGAGGCTGACTTCTATGAGTGCTTCAGCAACGCATATGAAACTTCGACAGCCGGGCACGATTTTATCTGCGGGTTGCAACGCGATGGTACGGGTAACTTTTACATCGCCTCGGGCAACCAGGGCGTGGTTCGAATTTCGCCAAACGGCAAAAGAGCGGATGTGGTGGCGACCGGTTTTCGTAACCCAGACGGGCTGGGGGTTTCACCCGACGGTTTGCTAACTGTCCCCTGCTCCGAGGGAAATTGGACGCCGGCCACGATGATCTGTGGCGTTAAACTCAGCGATTCGTCGATTCCCTACTTTGGCTACCCCGGTCCAAAGGACGACGAGGCCCCCGCGCTACCGATGGTCTATCTGCCGCGTGGACTGGACAATTCGGCCGGCGGTCAGGTCACCGTTCCGGATGATCGTTGGGGTCCCTTAGTCGCACAGTTGATTCACTTCTCATTCGGAACAGGTTCCCATTTCCTGGTGCTTCGTGACGAAGTCGCCGGACAGCTGCAAGGCGCCGTCGTTCCGCTGCCAGGTGAGTTTCGATCGGGTGTTCATCGCGGACGTTTCAACCTGGCTGATGGACAGTTGTATGTTTCGGGGATGCAGGGCTGGGGATCTTACACGACGGATGGAGGTTGTTTTCAAAGGGTTCGATACACCGGAGACGATGTCCAACTGCCCGTCGACGTGCGGGCTCATGAAAACGGAATCGTGATCACTTTTTCCGATCCGTTGGATTCAAAGGTTGCCGCCGATGCTAAGAACCACTTCGCGCAATGCTGGAACTATCGTTACAGCGGATCGTACGGTTCGCCTGAGTTTTCCTCCAGGCACTTTGGGGTTCGTGGTCATGATCCCGTCACAATCACCAGGCGCATATCGGCAGCGACGGCAGGAAACTTTTTCTGGAGATGCCCGACTTACAACCGGTCAACCAATTGCATCTACGTTTACAAACCAACGCGGGACAGTTTCGCGACCTGTTCGCGACGATTCACAAACTGGACAAACCGTTTACCGACTACGACGAATATCGTCAGGTCAACAAGCAGATTGCGAGACATCCGATCTTGAACGACATGGCCAGAGAGACAAAACAGATTCCGAATCCACATGGAGCCAAGATCGAAGGAACGCGGGCAATAACGATTGAGACGGGCAGTAATTTGACCTACAAGACCAGCCGGTTCCGTGTAGAAGCTGGCGAAGCCATTGCGTTCACGCTGGACAATCCCGATGTCGTCCCTCACAACTGGGCGCTGATTCAGCCGGGAACCCTGGGAAGTGTCGGTGGCATGGCGAACCGGCTGATTTCAGATCCGGATGCGGCGATGCGACACTATATTCCAGAAACGTCTAACGTGATCGCCTACACCGATGTGGTGTTACCCAAGCAGAAATCCACAATCTACTTTCACGCACCACAGAAACCAGGACGGTATCCCTATCTATGTACGTTCCCAGGACACTGGCCGGTGATGAACGGCGTGATGATCGTAGAGTGAATCAGCCGTCCCAAAATGTTGATTCTCGCGGCGCGGTGTAGCGGACATTCATCTGCGGAGTCACGATTGGCTTTTCACCAGCATGCAGACTGTCGACTCCACCGATCACCATTCCTGAAGTGAGCAACGTGCGCTCGACAGGGTAAGGTGTTTTCCGCTGGATCATCGTCGTTTCGACGTGACGGCACAACGGATTGAAGAAGTCGGCGGTGCTTGAACCGTGTGTCGGCATTGGCAGATACATTTGACAAGAGACGATCGAACCGTCTTCCAGCATGCCGGCATAGTTGAAGTCCCGGATTCCTGTCAACAACATCGTGGTTCGCAAGCCATCGTTATGTTCGATCAAGTAGCCGATCGTGTTGGGCATGCTTTTTTGCAGCCACTCCATCGTGACCGGATCGGTCGGAAAACCGGTATCTACCGGCAGATTGTGGCTGCGAGTCAGAGCCGAAACAATCAGCTGTCGAGTCGTTTGGCAATCGTCTTTGGCGAGTCGATTCCAAAGGTTGTCGGCACGCAAAGCGTGGACTTGCTTGATGCCCGTTTCCCCACCGGCACGTCGCTCACTCATGCACTGTGTCGTTTCCAGTCCATGAAAGTCATAACTGTCCACTCCGCCATAAGCTACACAAACGCTCTCTTTCAATCGGACGCCCCACGGCATATCGATTGCCGGCATCCGCCTAGTGACTGGCAGCGAGGAACCAGCCAGGAACGCAAAATCGAGACGCTTCGAGTCCTCAACCATTTCTACACACTCTTCCCAAACAGTTGACAGATGTTTGTCGTTAAAGACTGGTACGCTGCGTCCACTATCTTCGAAAACCTTGACGACTTTCTTGAACCATTCGTAGCGAGGGTAGCGACGCTGTCCCTTTTCGTTGGTGGGATAGTCGCCGTGTTCGCCGATGATGATCACTCCATCGACGGCAAGTTTCTCGCCGCCCAGCGTAAGTGCTTCTTCGATCGTCGGGAACGGATTCAATCCGTGTCGTTTGATACGGCCACGCGCCAGGTCGTTTTCTGGAAACTGGTCGATGAAGATTGAATCAATTTTGATACGGGGTTTTTGCCAACCACCGTTCCATGTGTAGCCGAGGGTGTGACGATCGAGAAAGTGCTGTGCATGCGAATGAGTGTGAACGACCGTTCCCAAGAAGGCCACCTTTGGAATGTCGGTTGCCGGCGCCGCACTTGTCGACTGAATCAACGGTCCGTTTCCAAAGATCGTTCCGCCGGCCGCGACAGCGCCGATGGTATTGAGAAAGTCACGTCGGTTTTGACTTGCTGGTTGGTTCATACTATTTCTCACGCTATCCTTCCCACGACTTGCCGTCCCAAACGATGACACGCTGCACCAATCGCACGACTCCCTCGGCAAACAAAGACAACAGTTGCTCGCCCTTTTCGGTAGTAGCGACTGCGGGGTTTCCAATGTGCCCCGCTTCACAACGATCCGGAATGATCCAAGCCCGTTGAGCCGGCAAAAAAGAGTTGCCCGCGTTCAACCTCGGGCGCATCACGGTGATTTTTGACCAAGTCTGGAGTCAGCCGCAGGATCATCGACGTCTCCCACTCGCAAGCATGCTGCATCTCGGGTTGCTGCAACTCAGGCAAATGGTTGGTGGGATCGGCCAAGTTCCAATAGGTTGCAAACAGCAACAACAAATCGCGACGTTCTCGGTAGCGCTGACGAATTTCGAACAATGCTTGCCGGCCGGGTACGTCGTTACCGCCATGTCCGTTCAGGACAACGATTCGCCGGAAACCGTGCGTTACGAAGTTATCGACCAATCCTCCTAGCAGATCGATCCAGAGTCGCGGCTCGGCCGATACGGTGCCTGGAAAGTCCATGTGGTGGTGAGAATTCCCTAACCACATCAGCGGCACCAACAAAGTTTGGCCGCTCAATTCGCTATGCGCGCGGCGGACAATTTCGCCCAGCAGCATGCTGTCCGTAAAGACGGGCATGTGATGTCCATGCTGTTCAAGCGCCGCGACCGGAATGATGACCGGAGTGTCACGGTCAAGAGCGTCGACAGCGGGCCAAGTCAAATTGGCAAGTTCCATGGTGGTTTTGGGTCCGGGAGGGTCGGTTGTGCCAGCATAACCCAGGGATCAATCGATGTGTTGTAGCGAATAGAACCCAGATCTGATGGAACCGTCCGGGACATCGATCGGAAGGGTGGCCAAAGCAACATCGATGCCAAGTGGACGGCGCGATTCGGCACGCCAGCCGCCTCGTCAATAGCCGCGCCAACTCGGACCAGAAAACGCTGGACACAGGCCGTGGCCACCTGCTGAAGAAAATGGAGGCGGCGCGGTTGTGCGATCATCCCCTCACTGACTGGATCGGAGTTGCTACCGAAACAGCATCCTGGCATAGAGCATCAATCCTTAACGCCCTGTTCGTCTTTCAAGAACGCTAATAGGTCGGCCATTTGGTCCGGCGTGACATCCTTTTCGATTCCTTCGGGCATCAGAGATACCTCACTAACCTTGATCTGTTCGATCTCGGCCCGGCCAATGGTTTGCTGCGTGCCACCCGGCAAAGTCAAGACAACAGCATCGGCAGTTTCGGTTGTCAGCAAGCCATTGAACAGTTGACCGTCGAGAGTCAAAACTGCATAGCTGGAAAATCGCGGTTCGACTTTGGCGTTGGGATCCAAGATCTCGTACATCAGCGTCGATTTCGATCGGTTCCGAACGTCGCTCAGGTCGGGTCCCACCTCGTGGCCTTCTCCATCTCGTCGGTGACATGTTGCACAGATACGAGTAAAGACCGACTTGCCATCGGCGGCCGAACCTTGCTTTGACAGCGCCATGGCGAATTCATCAACAACTTTCCGGCGGTTGGCCGAAATCGCTCCGCCAAACAGCTTGGTCGCTTGCTGTCGAATGCTCGCGTCTGAATGCTTCAATAACAAGACCCGTTGATCAATACTAAGCCCCGAGCCATTCATTTTTCCATCGGCCATCGCCGCAAGCGCCAGTTGTGTTGTATCAAGTCGGCGCATCAGCAGATTCAACGCCTGTTCACGAACAGCCGGCCGCAACTGATCCCAACTGGCTAATACGATTTCAGCCGATGGTTTTGACGGCCTGGTCGAGATCGCATGGATAGCTGCTGCCTGTACCGCACCTGGTTGATCGCTACTCAGCAGCGTCCGAAACGTATCGGTGACGCTTACCAACGGTTGATACGCCAAAAGCTCGATAGCCGCAGTCCGCCGCGCGACGGCGACATGAGGGTCCGTCGCGACTGATTGACATTGTTCCAAGGCGAGCTGAAGGCTGGCAACAGAATCTGCCAACGCAGCGGGCGGTTTGGTAATCAGCGTGGCAAGTGTCAATCGCCCTAACTCACCTCGATGCCGTGGTAGTCCCTGACCAAGGCCACTGATCGCCGCGACTCGCCACCAATCCGTTTCATTGGAATTCGAATCGACGGCTGCAATCAAATGAAGAAGATCGCCAAGTTCGTTGACATCGCCACGAGCGCCGACGATCGCGGCAAGTCTGCGGACCAATTCGCTGTAGCGTTCGTTATCCGGTTGTTCCGCAATCACCGACGCCAAAATTGCTCCCGAACGTTCCTTGGTGGATGTCAACAGACCGTCAGCAAATGACTGGTCGTGACCGTCCTGGCGTGCCAAAGCGATCAGCAACTCCGTTGCTGCTGGCGTTGCGTTGGCTGCCAAAGACAAAGCGAGCTGAAACCGGACTTGAGTGTCCGGATCGTTCACAACCTTTGACGCGGCAAGAAAAACGGCCGGTTGATCGGGTTGATTCATCCACGCTTCGCTCAGTCGAAGCCCAGCGATTCGAACATGAGGATCAGGATCACCCAGCGCTGTAATGACATGTTTTGGCTGTAGCGATGCCAACCCATGCAGCGTCCACAACGCATGCAAACGCGTTGTTGCATTCTTGTGACCGAAAAGCATTGCAACGGCGGGCGCCGCTTCCCTTGACTTTGCTTGAATCAGCAATCGCTGTCCTAATGACTGACGCCAAACATTCGAATCAGTCAAAAGACCCACTGAATCTTCAATCGACTCAGGCGGTTGGAACATTCGCTGTTTGGCTCCCATTGGGACAATGCGATAGATCCGACCGCGATCCTCACCCGCCCGCCAGTCGAGTCGCGCCGCGATTTCTGGCGGCAAGAATTTCGGATGCTCGACCCACAACCGATACATATCGGCAAGATAGAGTGACCCGTCCGGACCATTGGCCATGCTGGAGGGACGAAACCAAGAATCGGTGGAGGCTAAAAAGTCTCGTTTCGGTTCGGCTCGTTCGGCCTTCAATTGCACACCCGCGGGCGCAACGATCGAACGTGTGACGAGATGCCCGATCGGTTCGCAGACGAAAACACTGCTACGAAAATCTTCGTCGCCCAAATCACCAAGATATGCCGTGGTTCCACAGGCAGCCGTATGGGTTCCCGCGTGTGAAAGATAATTGCTCTTCATCGGCATCAGCGGATAGACTCGCGTTGCTCCACCCGCTTTGCCAACGTCGTAAAACGATTTGCTGACGATGTGATATGGGTTTCTTGCCAACACCTCTGGCGACAGAAATGTAGTGATGATCGGATTGCGGTTGAGACAATAGAAGCGATTTCCCCAGCGATCGATCGTGTTTCCATACTGGCCGAGCCCCGAGTCAGCGCCAAACTCCATCGACTGCGGATCAAACCAAAAGTCTTTGCGCGGCAGCGATATTGGATGATCTGGATCGCGATTTGACACTACCTTTCCAGGTCCATAATTGAAGTAAATTCGATTGTCGATTCCCCAGCGTGGATTGCTGATTTGCATCTGCGGATGAGCGGGCGTGAATCCATCGAATAGCGTTTCGCGAATGTCGGCGATGTTGTCCCCATCGGAGTCTTTGATAAACAAGATTTTTGTTTTTGCGCCGACCAATAAACCGTCTTGGTAAGCCATCAGGCTATTGGCAAAATCAAGCTTATCGGCGAACACGACTCGTCGGTCAGGCGTTCCATCGCGGTCCGTATCCTCCAGCAAAACGATTCGGGAAAGTGGCGGCTGACCATCGGCGGGTCCGATCGGATAGTCGGAAAACTCGGCTACAAACATTCTTCCCCGCCGATCAAAGGTGATCGCCACCGGATCGCGAACCAGCGGTTCGGCCGCAACCAGTTCAATGCGGTATCCCTGTTCGATCTGCATTGCCGCCAATGAATCCTCGGGAGACTTTGGCGGGTCCGTCTGTTCGTCAATCCAATGCCGACCACCCCGCTCGGACTCGATCGTCTTCAGCGCATCAGCCGGAGTAGATGCCGATGGTTCCTGTGCGTTCAGCGTGTTGAAAAGCATTGGCACCAGAGTTGTGAATGCCAAAGCAACGAGTCTTGAAGGAACAGCCACGCTAAAATGAGTTCTGCTAAAGATTGAAACGATCGTCCGTTTACGACAATATGATTCTAGTGGGTTGGGATTTTAATATGTACAGAAACCGAGTCCTTTTCTGTTGCCTGCTGGTATCCTCGGCGAGCGGCGTCACGGTGATGGCGGAGTCATCGGCGCCACTGAAGGTGGTGCTGGCCGAGCGAGATATCACGCCAGAAATCGGCATGGAACGTCCCGGTGGGTATGGAAAAGCATTTCACACAGTCCTGCATGACCCTTGCAAGGTACGGGTCGCGGTACTGGATGATGGCCAGCAGCGTGTGGCAATTGTCAGCGTCGATGCTTTGTTGGTCCGCCGCGTGTTGGTTCAGGCAGCCAGGAAAAGGATTCACGAAAAGTGCGGGATCGCTCCAGAAGCAATCCTGATCCACGCCACTCATTCCCATTCATCGGGGCCAACCGGAATGATCCTACCAGGCGAATACGATCATGCGTCGGAACAGATCCAGAATCTGGCCTACCAGCAATCCTCCACCGCTGACCCTGAATACATCCAAGAGGTCGAGGACCAAATGGTCAACGCGGTTGTCGATGCCGACTCGAAACGTTCTGCCTGCAGCTTTAGCGTTGGCAGCGGACACGAAGACCAAGTTGCCTTCAACCGCCGCTTTTTTATGGCAAACGGAATCACACAAACGCATCCGCGTGCTGGCAATCCAGAGATTCTGGGGGTTGCCGGTCCAACTGATCCGGAAGTCGGGGTGATTGGTTTCTGGAACGAAGCAGGAGACTTGGCTGGCTGCATTGTCAATTTTTCCTGCCATGCAACAGCCAGTCCGCCAGGAATATCGGCGAACTATATCTATTACGTCGAACAAGTGATTCGGGGAACTTTTGGCAGGGATTGCATCATTGTCTTTCTGGCTGGCGCTAGCGGCGATGTGACACAAGTAGAGAACGTGACCGACTACGTTGGTCGCCCGGCCCAGGAATCATCGCGGTTCGTTGGCGGCCGAGTCGGTGCCGAAGCAGTCAAGGTGTTATTGTCCGAGCCGCGCCGAAGTCGGCGGACGTTGCATACCAGTCAAAGTTATTGAACATTCCGCGCCGATCACCAAGCGCAGAACGCGTCCAACATTGTCACGAAATCGTCGCACAAAATCCGGCGGATGTAGGACGCACGGCCTGGACGTTCGCCAAGGAAATCTTGTTGCTTGACGCTCGCTTGAAAAAGGAGCCGGTAGCTGAGGTCGAGGTGCAGGCGATACAGATTGGCCCGGCGATCCTGTTGACCGATCCAGCCGAGTTTTTCTGCCAGTTTGGTTTGGATATCAAACAGGGCAGTCCGTTCCCATTTACGTTTCCGGTTTCATTGGCGAACGGGTGCGTAGGTTACGTGCCGACCGAAGAAGCCTTTGGTAAACGAGGCGGCGGCTACGAAACTCGTCTAACCAGTTACAGCAATTTGCAAATCACAGCCGGGACAGAAATGGTTGACGCGGCGGTTCAATTGGCGAAAGCGATGACACCTGGAAAGGTTCCAACACGAGCTTCCGCGCCACCGTTCCAAAAAAACGCCTGGGAATACGGTGCTGTACCGCCAGAACTAAACTAAGTCCCGTTCTCCTTCACTTCCCATTGCTTGGGTGACCGTCTCGCGTTGGCGCGTGTCTCCGAAAATCAAACCGACCATTCCAAACATGACGGTTTGCGCAAAGAGCATGATCAACAGATAGTGGGGAAGCACCGCCAGAACAGGCGGCGGGTGAAAGGCCAGTAGTGGGCCAATGCCAGTCACCATCGTGGTCACGCCCAGAAAGGCGAGAAACCGGGCATACGAACGTGGCCGAGCAATCACCAAACAACCGATCCCCAGCAACAGGACGCCTGGAACCGAAGCGATGCTGAATTCTAGCGCTGACACGGCAAACGTCACTCGAAGTTTTGCATCGTACCTCATTCCGATCAGGGCGAATGAACACAGTGCAACCAAGGGAAAGACGATCAGGCCGGGTTGTCGGGCATCAGGAACGTTCTGCTTGGTCGCGTAAAAGACACCGAGTCCCAATACAAGTCCAGGTAGCGCCATAGCCCAAATCGACTCGACGGACGGATAGTTCGCGACCGTGAGCTCCAAAATCACACCGCTGATAAAGGCGCACACCAACCCTACCTTCATGAAGCTAGTCGAGGACCGCACACTCGACTTCAATCGAAATTTTCGATCTTCACGAGCGACGATCGATGGTGGTGCGTACGGGTTCGTCACGGCGTGTTGATCAGAGACAATCCTTCAGACTGAGACACAGATCCTCCAGTGTACCGTTAAACTAAGGCTGTTCAGCCACGAGAGATACCATGATACAGCGCAAGTCTATTGCCTTCACGCTCCTGTTGATCTCGGTCGCGAGTGCCCAGGAACAAACGGCTCCATATTTCACCATCGAACGTGCGACGGCACACAGCGGATTCGACGGAAACACATGCTGGGTCCACGCTCGAGCCGGCGCGATTCCACCAGGCGCCCCGGGAACAATTCAGGCAAACCGCTGGTCGTGATGACCATGCAAAAGCTGTTGCTGACCGGATCGGATGTGTTCTACGGCTTGAACGAGACTCGCACGGAAGATTTTGGAAGGTCTTGGACTGAACCGACGCGGCACGAATCGTTTGCCCGTCGAACCGTTGACGACTTCGGACACAATCTGCCCACCAACCGAGCATACAAGGTTGGCCTGCTGCATGTCGGCGATCAAGTCACGGTATGCGATTTCGTACCACAGTGGCATGCGGGCAGCCAACGGCTATTGGGAATCGGCCAAACCGTTTGGTACCGCAACAACCGAGTCATCCCGGTTCGGCCCCGTGGGATCGCCTACGCGGTGTACGACCCACAACAGAAAGCTTGGGCCGATTGGAAGGAGGTGCAGCTACCTAGGCAAGCAAGGTTTGCGTCGGCAGGTGCGGGAAGTTTGCAAAGAGTTGATTTACCTGGTGGTGACATCCTGGTTCCGTTCTACTCCAAGGAACCGGCCGAGAAACAGTATTCGGTCGGAATCTGCCGCTGTCGCTTTGATGGAAAGGAACTGTCCTACGTTGGACTGGGGAGTACGTTGACTGTGCCAATCAAACGTGGATTGTACGAACCGTCGATGACCAAGTTCCGTGACCGTTACTATCTGACAATGCGAAACGACGATCATGGCTACGTCAGTGTCAGCGATGACGGGATGGGCTTCGAGCCGCCAAAACGCTGGACCTTCGATGACGGCACCGACCTCGGCAGCTACAACACTCAGCAGCACTGGGTCACCCACAGCGACGCGATGTTTTTGGTCTACACCCGTCGCGGCGCGAACAACGATCACGTTTTTCGACATCGAGCTCCACTGTTTATCGCCCAAGTCGACCCGGACAAGCTGCAAATCATTCGCGAGACCGAGCAAGTCTTGATTCCCCAACGCGGCGCCAGGCTGGGCAACTTTGGCGTCGTTGACGTTTCACCAGAGGAGACATGGGTCACCGTGGCCGAGTGGATGCAACCGGCGGGCGTTGAACAGCACGGCAGCGACAACAGCGTATTCATCGCCAAACTGAAATGGAATCGCCCCAATCGATTTGCGGCTCATTCAGACCCTGAAGCAATCATCTCACCATACTTCAGGCCACCAAGTCAGTGGAACGGAGACTTTGGTGACTATGCGTCACTGGAACGGTTTGCGGACGGAGCGAAGGTTGAAATAGCCAGCGATTGGGAGCGGCGGCGAGACGTGATCAAGGAAGAGTGGCAAAACCTATTGGGCGAGTGGCCGCCATTGATCGAACACCCAGAGGTCGAAGTTTTGGATTCACAAGCGGGCGATGGTTTCACAAAACACCAAGTTCGATTTCGCTGGACCCCAACCGAGCAAACGACGGGCTACTTGCTGGTTCCAAAAACTGCCGGGCCGCATCCGGCGGTCGTGACGGTCTATTACGAACCGGAAACGGCCGTCGGTGATGGAAAACCGCACCGTGATTTCGCATTGCAGCTTGCCAAACGCGGTTTTGTGACACTTTCGATTGGAACGACCAAAGCGACCGAAACGGAAACGTATTCGCTGTACTATCCAAGCATCGATGATGCCAAAGTTGCGCCGTTGTCAATGTTGGCCTACGCCGCAGCGAACGCGTGGCACGTGTTGGCCAGCCGACCTGAAGTCGATAAAGAACGTATCGGAATCGTGGGCCATTCGTTTGGTGGTAAGTGGGCGATGTTCGCCGCTTGTTTGTTCGACAAGTTTGCCTGCGGGGCTTGGTCCGATCCAGGAATTGTGTTTGATGAAAGTCGGCCGAGTGTCAACTACTGGGAGCCCTGGTATCTGGGTTACCACCCGAAGCCTTGGCGGCCGCGAGGGATGATTACGGCGCAGAACCCGGCACGCGGCTTGTATCCAAAACTACGTGCAAACGGTCGAGATTTACATGAACTTCTTGCACTGATGGCCCCGCGACCGTTTCTTGTCTCTGGCGGATCAGAGGATCCAACCAGTCGATGGCAGGCACTCAATCACTCCTGCTATGTCAATCACATCCTTGGCTACAAGAATCGCGTCGCGATGACGAACCGACCTGATCACTCACCCAACGAATCATCAAATGAAGTGATCTATGCGTTTTTCGAGCACTTCTTGAAAGTCGAACCGTAGGACAGGTGCAACCTGGCAGGCAAAATCCGACATTCACTGCCGGCTAATGGCCAGGTTTCACCTGGCCTACAAATCCTCGCCTTGTTTGCCATTACTATCGGATCGACGCCGGATTGACCGACGGCGCATTAGCACCCATCGAACGTCGCCACTGGTCAAGCTTCGCTCGCATCTGAATCGCTCGATCTGATTGTGACTGGGCGAGATCGATTGCTTCACCCGGATCCGATTGCAAATCGTAGAGCTCGACGCGATCATCTTCGTAGTAGTGGATCAACTTCCATTGTCCTTGGCGGATCGCGCTGCCTGGAGTCATCCGCGGGTAATAGTGTGGGTAGTGCCAGCCCAAAATCCTGCGATCCAACTTTGCGTTCGGGTCGCGAATTAATGGTAACAGGCTCTCACCATCGACTTTGCTCAAGTCGACCGCGTCATCAATGAGCGACTCGGCAAACGTCGGGAAAAAATCTTGAGACGTTACTGGCTCGCTGCAGATCTTGCCGGGCTGCGTGAGACCGGGCCAGCGAATCAAGAGGGGAATTCGAATGCCTCCCTCATACAGCGTGCCCTTGCCGGATCGAAATGGTGCGTTCTTGGTGGGAGCGAGATTTCCTGATTTGCTGGTCTCAAAATCGACCCCTCCATTGTCACTGGTCAAAATCACAATCGTCTTTTCCGCCACACCTGACGCGTCCAACTGCTTGAGCAGGCGATCAAGATTGTGATCCAAGCTGGCCAGCATCGCGGCGTAAGTCGGATGGTTGTGAATCTTGCCGCGCGGCTTATTCTCAAAACGCTTGACCAGATCCTGCTTCGCTTCAATTGGCGTATGGACCGTATGAAACCAGAGACTGATGAAGAACGGCCGGTTGCTATGCTGATCGATCAAATCAATCGCATGGTCGGTCAATCGGTCGGTTAAGTAGTCACCAGTTTGACCTGGGCCGATTGGAACATAGCGCAGATCTTGATCGCTGTTGGACCAGGTTCCCCGATAGGGATAGAAAAATGAAGCGGGTGCGCCCCAATACGTGCCGCCAATATTGACATCGAAACCCTGGGTTTCCGGATAGTAGGCCGCTTTGCCCAAATGCCATTTGCCGATGTGTGCGGTGAAGTAACCGTGTTGCTTGAATAGCTCGGCCAGCGTGAACTCGGCTCGCGGTAGATTTGGATTTGCCGATGCTTCCAGCAATTTTCGATCCTTGGGACCGCCATCGACCGCACCTTCGTGCCAAATCGTCATGTCCAGGCGGGCTGGTGACTTTCCAGTCATGATCGCGGCGCGCGTCGGCGAACACACCGGTGACGCCGCATACGCCTGCGTGAATCGAACGCTTCGACGTGCGAAATCGTCGATCACCGGTGTTTCAAAGTAGTCGCTGCCAAGCACGCCGGCGTCGGCTGGGCCCCAATCGTCAACCAGAATGAACAGCACGTTCATATCTTGCGCCCAGCAATGGGCTGACAAACTAACAGCGACAGCAACGAGCAAGGTTCGCATTAGATTCACGATTTTTTGCATGGGCCTATCAGGCAGTCCAACTATCGGGTGGGTCGGGTTGTTGCCAGGCGCTCATGCCTCCGTCAATCAGCAGAGTTTGCCCATGAATGTGGACCGCGGCATCCGACAACAAAAAGACTGCCGCGCCACCGCAAACCTCTGGTCCGGGCACGGCCGCCATTCGGTGTGTGCAACTTCATCCACTCGTCGAACCTTGGTTGTTCGTCCAAGACCGCCGTCAGCGGCGTGCGAACAAGTCCGGGGGCGATCGCATTGACGCGGATCTGATACGGAGCCAGCGAAACAGCCAACGTTCGAACCATGGCGGCAATGGCACCTTTGCTGGTGTCATAAGCGGTGTGGTCCATTTCCGCCAGGATCCCGTTAATCGATCCGGTAAACAACACTCGACCGGCAACCTGTTGATCCACCCAACGGCGTGCGAAGGCCTGTGTGATGAAGTAACCGGCCGTGACGTTTAACTGTAGGGTCCGCTGAAAGCGATCGTAATCGAAGTCGAGAAAGGGAACATCGATGCAAGTGCCTGCATTGTTGACCAACAAATCGACGTCACCGTACGCCAGCAGATCGTCGATGTATTGCTCCGGTGGCTGCATTAGATCGGCAATCACCAATTCCGCTTGGACCCCACACTTCCGGCAATCGACCAGTGTCTGTTGAGCGAGTTCGTCGTCATGCAAACCGACCAACACCAGATTTGCCCCCGCTTCCGCGATGGCACGCGCCACCGCAGCGCCGACGCCTTGGGTCCCACCGGTGATCAAGGCTCGATGATTGGACAGATCGAATGGATTCATGTTCGCCCCGCGCCTGGCAAGCGTAGCCAAAAAGACCAATTACGGTTTCAACACCATCAGTTCAACTTTGCGAAATTCGACCGGATGACTTTCCGACTGCAACGAGATCGTGCCTTCGCTCAACTGTATCGTACCCGCTTTCTCGGCGAGTTCTTTGGCGTGCTTGTCGCGCTCGTCCAGTTGTGACTTGCTGTACTGCAAGACGACCTTTCCGTCGATGATGTGTTTGACGATATCGTTGCCATGGACTTCTACTTCGACTGTCACCCATTGCTCTCCGTGGTAGGTTTTCGACGACGAATTCGTGCAATGCGGTTTGAACAGCTTGCCATCTTTGACCACGTTCGTTCCGGGAGTGCAAAGATTCGCGGTCGGTCGCTTTTGTTTTGCCGTCGCCGCCGAGCAATTGGACTTCGATTGATACTGGAAAATCTTGATCCTTGGCCATTGTTTGGGGATCTTCGCCATGGACCATGATGCCGCTGTTTCGCAATGCCCAACCGGGGCCGCCTTTGCATTGATCGCCGACGAATCTGTATTCGCAGCGGATATCGATAGTGCGAAAATTTGTCTTTGTAAAAAGGTGGCCAAACGTTTCGTTGAATTCGTCGTAAGCGTCGTAGCCGACTTTCAAGACAGCCATCCTCAACGCGAAACGTGTCGGCGTGATTGTCACCCAATTCGTGATAGCGAATCTTGGGCGTCCAGCCGTCCAAATCCTTACCGTTGAACAGCTGGATCCATTCGCTTCCTTTCGCGTCGTCATCGGCAGTTGTGCGCACGGCCGAGCCGAACAGTAGTGTGGCAAGAAGTAAGATGCGTATCATCGGTGGACTCAAGGTTTGGTTGCTGAAAGTTTTGGTGGAATAGTTTAGCACGATTTGCATTCGGAAATGAAACTCGCGACGAGTTCCGCTACGCGCATAAACGTGCGCTGTCTCTACAACCGCTAGTCTTCGACCATCGATTGTTCGTCGCGTCTGAATCTGTTCGATTCCGACTCCCTCGCCTCGATCGGGACTGAGCCGGTAAACTCGGTCGGCATATCGAATGAAGTTGGCAACGTCGTGGTGGCTGATCATCAGCACTTGGAATCCAAGAGCCTGACCTGCTTCGCGGACGATCTTTACAAGTTTGGGGACCAGATCGGGATGGAGCCAGCAATCCTGTTCGTCCAGGACCAAAAACTTGCGATGTCGCCGCTCGTCCAGCATCGTGATCGCAAACATACGAAGCCCAACGGAGACGATGTTGGCGACCGATCCACCTTGGCCCCGCATGATGTCTTCGGCGTGTCCCGCTCTTTCAATCGAGAATTCGACACTGGCGGCATCACGCTTGAAGGAAGCTGTCGCTTTGAACTGGACCGGCTGTTCCAGCACTTCTTGCAACGCCTTGGTGAGCGTTTTTTCGATCGCGTTCAACTCGCGTTGAAAAACATCATTGCTCAACTGTTCAAGCGCATCGGTCACCGACATCCCCAATTTCTAGAAATTGGTTGATCTGTTCAAGCTCGTTGATCACGTTGCATTGTCGCGCGTTCAGATCCTCGCGTTTCCCCTGCAAACGATACAGGCGACTGCTGATCTCTGGCAGCGACGTGCTAGTCGTCGTTTCAGTCATCGGCTTGACTTGATGCATTGTCCGATGACTCCGATTCGGACTCAATCTTTTCCAAGTCTGCAGAAATACTGTCCAACAGTTGCTGGTACTCTCGACGACGCTTCTCGTTTTCTTCTTCCATTCGTTTCAATTTGGCTTCCAGTTCCTTAATGTCGCTCGTTTCAAACTCCGCGACTGCTTCGTCTTGCAGCTTTTTCAGCTGGTTGTTCGCTTCATCCAGTTGTGTTTGCGTTTTGATCTTCCGCTCGTTCAGGACATTGTATTCATCCTTGAGCTGCTCAATGGTTCGCGGTGCTGATTCCTGATCGGTCATGATGTCGCCTCCTTCAATGGTGTGGAATCTGTATTTGACCCTGTTTGGGCGACTTGGTCATGAAGTCGCATAATTTCTTTGGCTACAGGGCCTTCGAATTGGCCAAGGTATTGTTCCAAGAACTCGGTCAAACCTGCGCCTGAATCGGTTTTCCGAGCCGTCAACTCTCGCAGGTCGGCAACAAAACCCGAGCCCTGTTCGCTGGCAGCGTCATCCGTCTGGACCTCCGCATGGAAGACTTCATCGAACGGCTGGTGTGGAACTGTTTCCCAGGTCAGTTCCCATGAATCGCCGCCTCTGGAGCGGAACGAAAAAGTGTGGATAGCTGACGGCCGCTTGGTCGCTTGATTCTTTTCCGACTGACCGCTGGGCCGCAGACAGACTACGGCGGGCGTATGTTCACGTGACGCATCGCTGCGGGCGCGTCTGCGTGATGTTGCCGGCGGTAATCCAATGTGTTCCTCCCTTGCTGACGGGATTGAGTCGTCGGTGGATATGACCGTTGACGACCAGATCAATGCCAGGAATTTCTGCGGGTCGAATTCGTCCTCCATCCTCGTAGCCCGGTATCAGCAGATCGTGATGAGTGATCCAGACAGTTAATTCCGCTTGGAAATCGTCCGCAGCGAACTGTTTTGGGATTCTGTCGCCCCAAACCGTACCGCCAACGACAACGAGACGCCCGTCAATTTGGATCTGCAAAGGTTCAGCCGCTGACAACCTGCTAAGCTGCCCCCCGGAGAAAAGAATGTTGATTGTGTCGTTCGGCTTTAGCGAGTTTTCACGAACGTCGTGGTTGCCGTAAATGGCCGGGAGTGGCTCTTTGATGGAATCGATGATTTCCGATACCAGCCAGTTCGGATTGTCTTGCGGCAACTGAAACAGATCGCCAAGCAAAATCGGTTGCAGACCATGCTCCCGCGCATGCTCAAGGCACCAACGAAATTTTTCGAGCGCCACCTGCGGGTAATCGTCTTTGCGAAATCCCGGGACCCGCGCCTCCAGGTGTGGATCGCCGATGAACAGCAGTCCTTGAACTTCGCGAAGTTGTTCCGCACTATTCATCAACGGTCCCCTGAGCGACATGCTGGTGAACATCCGGAGCGGATGTCATCAGAGTTTCAGGATCGATGACGCCACCACATGTAGCACAGGTCGGGTTTTGCTCGACGAAGGATCGAATTTCCATTTTACAGCGATCAACCGCTCGCCTTGCTTGCTCAGCCCCCTGCTGCGTGGACGTGACCACGTTGGACGCTAAACGCAGTTGATCGATCTTAGCTTTCACATCGCTAACGGCAATCGGTGCTTCGACTTCAGTCAACTGATCGAGCACCTTCGCCGCGATTTGCGTGTGATGTACCCGCCGGATTCGCGTTCTCAGTTCATTCACGACAAATCGCATTCGATCGACAGAGTCAAGCTCTGGTGGCGTCGCCAACGGAGCGATTGCATGCATCATCTTGCCGGCTTGGTGCTGGATCGCAACCGCGTCGGTCATTCGCTGCACCACAGTCTGCAAGCCCTTGGTGTCGGTCACTTCAGGAGGTAGCTGTAATTTCGACAAAACTGTGTTGGAGCCTTTCTCGCGCTCCCGCCTTAGAATCGCCTCGGTCAAATGTCGAAGCATACGTTGGCACGCATCGGCTGGCTCCATCGCTGGCGGACTTCGCAGCGACTGACAGCGGGCAAGCACGTGTTGGCTTGTTTTTTGGCGGCGTGACCACTCCGCCAACTCGAAAATTCGATTTCGCAACCGATCGGTATCGAATTGAAGTGGTGGGATAATCAGCGGCTCATAGATCCTATTTTGTTCTCGTAGCAACCTCTGTTGTCTGGTCAGCGTCGAAAACTGGCGACGAACACTCGCTAGACGATCGAATTTCTCGGCGTCTTGGCGCAGTGTCGCTGGTGAAGTCTTCGTTTGATCCAGACGCAAAAGGGTTGCATGTTCTTGGGCCAGACGATCTCGATTTTTGATCTTGTTCGCCAGTGATGAAGCGATCTTCCGCAGTTTTTCGATGCGACCGCTGACAGATTCGATTTCCTGCTTTATCGATTCCGCCGACGCGACCGACACAGCGATCTGATCAAGCGGTTCGAAAGCCGCCAGACGCCGTTGGTTGTGCTCCTTTTCAGCCGTCAATCGTTTTGATTGGGCCTTGCGGTCACGCAGGTTGCCTCGATGCCGGTGCTGCATTTCCACCAATCGCGACGCGTCGGATGACGAAGCGAAAAACGAGGCGGCGCGACTGCCCGATTCGCCAAGCAAAAACACCGGTGATTTCTGCTCTCCAAAGTGGATGTCATAGTCGTGTTTCGTTTTTCCGGTGTCCGCCTCGACACGATCGAGACGAAGCACGTCGTGCAACGATTCTGGCGTTCCGGCGCCAACCCGGTGGATATCCTCGCCATCAATGTTGTACTTGACCGTGTTCTTTTTGCGTTCCCAAACGACGGTGTGACCATCGTCGGTTTCGATCGTGACCCGGCAACTCTTGGATCCATGACGCGTAACGTGCGTTGTCCGGCCGTTGGTTGCCACAATTTGAAGCGCCGCGACCACTGCCGATTTCCCACAATTGTTCGGTCCGGTCAGCACCGTCAACCCGTCGGCCAGATCGATCTCCGTGCGGCCATGGGACATGAAGTTTTCAAGGATAATCTTGCGGAGCATGAAGCGGGCGGTGCTGATGGAAGTCAACGGAACCAAACGAGGGAAGCTGATCGTAACATTTCAGGGGGCTAAGGCTCAGGAGTCACGGCTCAGGAGTCAGTGCGTTGCGTAAACGACATGCCAAATCATCACAGTGACGACAACGCGGTTCGGTCGGTGATTTCGCGACCGTCGGCTCAGTCCCCTAAAAATAGCGGCAATCGGTGGTGTTGTGGGCGTTGATCATCGCGTTTGAATCGATTGGCCCGGAGTTTGCGTCGATGAGAGCGTTGCACGCCTGCCACCGGGAACGGAATCCGCCAACATCATGGAGTGGGCGTAGGGGCGACGGATCGTTTATCACAACGAACGCTTGAGGCGTTGCTTGCCCCTTTTTTGGAGGCACCAAGAATGTTCCGCAGACTTACCTGGACTACCGTTCCACTGCTAGCGATCGCAATGGCGATGACAACTGATACATCGACGGCCAAAGCGGACGGCTTCGCGATCCAAGTCGGCCGCTTTGGGTTCAGCAGTTACGGGAACGGCTACGGTCGTTACGGTGGTCACGACTACCGCAATTTCCGAAGCCCATCGTATCGGAACTACTATCCCAGTGACCGATCCTATCACCGCGGGTACTTTAACCACCGCCGACATCCGCACCTTGATTGGCATGGGCCATCGTTGGTGCCGCACGGTAACCACCTTGACTACGTCCCGGGTCACTACGACGTGCACTACGGCGGTCACCACTGATCGCAGTCTAACCCTGCAGCTCAGTCCATTTTCGTGTTCGTCTCGATAGACCGACTGCGCTCACATCGCGGTCCGCGAAACCAGTACATTGGAAGTCTCGACGATCTCGGCGGCCGCAACTTCTGCGCGGGCCGCGTGGACCCATACTCCCAAAGAAGCAAACCGATGCAAGATCAACCTGTCAATCTTGTGCAAATCCTGGAGCATGCCGCCAGGTTCTACGGCCAAACTGAAATCGTCACGCGACGGGTCGAAGACGGACGGATTGAACGATCGAACTACGCCACTGTGTTGAAGCGATCAAAAAGACTGGCCAACGCACTTCGGACTTTGGGCATTGAATTCGGGGATCGCGTTGCGACGATGGCCTGGAATACAGAACGGCACCTAGAAGCGTGGTATGGGATTACCGGCCAAGGTGCCATCTGCCATACGATCAATCCACGACTTTTCGAAGGCCAGATCGAATACATCATCAATCACGCGGAAGACAAAGTTGTGATGCTGGATGCTCCGTTCATACCAATATTGGAACCCCTCCAAGACAGACTGCCATCGGTAAAACATTACGTCATCTTGACCGATGAGCAAAACATGCCAGAGACGACCCTGCGCAATGCCGTGGCTTATGAGACGCTGATCGCGAATGAATCGGAAGAGTTTCAGTGGCCCTCGTTTCCAGAATCGACGCCTTCGTCGTTGTGTTACACCTCGGGGACGACCGGCGATCCAAAAGGAGTCATGTATACGCATCGATCGAACTTGCTGCATGCGTATGCGGGCAACGGCCCCACTGCCAATGGCCCCTTGCTCGCGGAATCGATCCTGATGATCGTTCCGATGTTTCACGCCAACAGTTGGGGCTTCGCATTTGCGTGTCCAATGATCGGTTCAAAAATGGTGCTGCCAGGAGCCGCGCTGGACGGGGCCAGCATTTACGAGTTGCTGGATACCGAAAAAATCGCCGGGTCTGGTGCGGTGCCGACAGTCTGGACTGGGTTACTGGCCTATTTGCGCGAGCACAATCTGAAACTTCCGCATCTAAAAGAAGTTGTCGTCGGCGGATCCGCAGTCCCGCGTTCGATGATCCAAACGTATGGCCAAGACTACGACGTCACTGTCATCCAAGCTTGGGGCATGACTGAGATGAGCCCAATGGGGACGGTCTGTCGGTTGAGACCAGAGATGAAGAAATTGAATTACGAACAACAGTTAGACATCATGCAGAAACAAGGACAACCTGTGTTCGGCGTTGAAATGAAGATTGTTAACGACGACGACAACGAATTGCCCAGGGATGGAACAACGTTTGGACGGCTATTGGTTCGCGGTCCGTGGATCGTCAAGAGATACTACCGCGCCGATGAAGATGCTGTGGATGCTGACAACTGGCTGGATACTGGCGACATCGCCACGATTGATGAAGCGGGTTATATGCAGATCACCGATCGGGCCAAAGACTTGATTAAATCGGGTGGCGAGTGGATCAGTTCAGTCGATTTAGAGAATGCGGCGGTTGGCCATCCTGGTATTGAAATTGCCGCTTGCATCGCCGTACCACATCCGAAATGGGAAGAACGGCCACTGTTGATTGTAAAAACCTTGGGCTCGGCCGAGTTGACAGCCGATGGAGTGCTTGACTATTTGAAAGATAAAGTCGCCAAGTGGTGGCTGCCGGAAGAAGTCGTCTTTGTCGATGACATTCCGCTGACGGCAACCGGAAAGATCAGCAAGCTGCAATTGCGAGCACAGGTGGCCGATCGAATCGGACCATCTGACTAGCGGCGGCACAGAAGTAAGCCAGAATTTTAGCTGAGCGTCCAAAATGTGTTGCAACATCGAATTGCTCAACGGCTGCACAACTAGCCTGGACCCTCGAAGTTTGTCCAAAAGTAGACGCTGATCACAAACATCACGACGTAAGTCCCGCCAAAAATTGTATTCATTACGAGCGACAGAAGCGCTAGCGGAAACGATCGTATGCTCTCGCGATTCTGATAGCAAGCAATCACTGAGACTGGAACTCCGACTAGACTCGCAATTGGAAAAAAATTGAATCCAAGCATGGGGACCAGGATCAGCGTGCAGACAAACCAAGCGAACGCGATTGTCACGTAGTGGTAGCCGTCAATATTCATCTCGCATTCATCCGTCCTTGAATTTTGACAGCACTTCCGTCGCAGCCGTAATCGTTTGATCAATGATTTCATCACTGTGCAAGGCACCGACGAAAAGTGCTTCGAACTGACTGCACGGCATGTAGATTCCCCGGTCGATCATGCCCCAAAAGTACTTGGCGAAACTTTCGCGGTCGCACTTGTCAGCATCGGTCCAGTTGTTGACTGGATCTGGATTGAAGAACAGCGTCATCATACTGCCGACCGATTTCACTTGATGAGGGATACCTGCCTTCGATGCCGCGTTGTCCAAGCCGTCTGCAAGCCGCTGCGAACAGACTTCTAGTTGTTCGTAGGGCGGCGCATCCTTCAACAGCCGTAGCGTTGCATTTCCCGCGGCGACGGCCACAGGATTGCCACTGAGCGTTCCGGCCTGAAAAACTTTGCCGGCCGGTAACACTTGATCCATGATATCGGCCCGGCCTCCGTAGGCTCCCAGTGGCATTCCACCACCCACGATTTTCCCGAGCGTCGTCATATCCGGAATGATTCCAAATCGTTCTTGGGCACCGCCAAATGCTAACCGAAATCCTGTCATGACCTCGTCAAAAATCAAGACGGATCCCGCTTTCGTGGTTTCGTCGCTCAAGCACTTTAAGAACTCAGGTGACCCCTGCACGCAGCCCATGTTGCCGACGACCGGTTCCAGAATGACCGCAGCGATCTGACCCGGGTGCTCAGCGAATGCATTGCGGACCGAATCACAGTCGTTGTACTCCAGAACGATTGTGTCACCACCAGCCCCCGCCGTGACGCCAGGAGAATCTGGCACGCCTAGAGTCGCCGCTGCACTGCCGGCTGCGACCAGCAAGCTGTCAACATGGCCGTGATAGTTGCCTGCGAATTTGACTATCTTGTCGCGACCAGTCGCACCCCGGGCAACCCGAATCGCACTCATGGTTGCTTCTGTACCACTGTTGACGAGCCGAACTTTATCGACGCTTGGCACCGCTTCAATGATCCGCTCCGCCAGTTCGGACTCGGCTTCGGTTGGGGCTCCGTAGCTGGTACCTCTTTCGGTCGCCTTGATGATCGCCGCGATGACTTCGGGATGCGCGTGACCAAGAATCATGGGTCCCCAAGAACCGATGTAGTCAACCAAACGACGACCATCGATATCGAACAAATAGGGCCCTTCGGCTCGGTCGATGAACAGTGGCGAGCCGCCAACGGCACCGAACGCGCGAGCGGGACTGTTCACGCCGCCCGGCATCAGTTTAAGAGCTCGGTCGAAGGCGGCACCACTGTTGGGGCCGACGCTATATTCGGGTGAAGTCAATTCAGTTCGTTCCGTTACGGGTCAGATTGTTTTGGTTGATCGTACCGAAATTCGACCGATTTTGTTATCGGGTAGTCAGATTGCGGCACGACTCGTCGAGCCCTGCCTCGACCCCCAGCCGCGGGCTTTCGCCGTCTTAGCTATGCCGCCCGTCTATGATGTTCGGCGAACGCTTCGACCACAGCTGGCGTCACACGGTCCAATTTGTGACTGGCGGCCAATACCAAAGAAGACTCCGCTGCGACCGCTAAGCGTCCGATCACCCCCCCGGTAATCTCGTGTAGACGGACCGTCGTATTGTCGGAAATCGTTGTTGTATTACAGCCCGCACGTTCCAAGCAAAACTGCACGTACTCGCATGCATCATCGACCGATAGAGGCGACAGATCGAACTGCATCGGACATCGGCCCAACTGTACTGCTGCTTGGCGAGCTACCTGTGGGGTGCAACCAAAGAGTGCCGACAAGTTCGGGTGCCGATCTGCTAAATCGCGAACGGTAGAAATCGCGTCTGATGGGTATCGATCCAGCATCCAGATCAGACAAACGTCTTGTTCGCTCAGCGCCCAAAGCGCATCATCAAGTTGCTGCGGAAATCCCGTTGTGGCCGACTGAAAACCCATCGCCAAGCGAAGCTCCGCCTCCAACTGCCCAGGATCAGATTGGCCGCTTCTGGTCACGACCAATTCGGTTGCCTGGTCGCCAAATCCGCGCATTTGCTGGGCGTGAGAGAGCAACCAAGAGAGCCCATTTTCCGGTGGGCAGAGCAGCATCGACAAATTGTCTTCGCTTCCGACGAAGTAACTCAAGCCGGCAAGCGCCTCGCGCTGCGGAACTCCCGCGAAAAAGTCGTCCTCTTTCTGAAACAGGAACGGCTTGCGAAGTAGCTTCCAGTAGCGGAGATAGTCCATTCGAAATTCCGCGTTGTATCAAAAAAGTGCCGTTCTCGTTATAAGATCGGTTCCACTGCCGCCAATCTTGACCCAGATCTCCGCTGTCGCGTCGCGAATGACACGCCGATACTACGTTCCTGACCTACCGCGATCCGGTGCGACAGTACAGTTGTCCGACGCCGAATCGCGGCATGCCATCAAGGTGATGCGGGTCGCTGTTGGCGATAGCGTGGTATTGTTTGATGGGTGTGGATACGAATCGGCAGCGGTGATTACGCACGTTGGCAGGAACGATTGCCAATGCACAGCTGAAAGTGCAATCTTCGTTGACCGTGAATTAAAGTGTTCGCTGCACCTGGCGATCGCCCTTCCGAAACCCGATCGGGCCCGAGAATTGATCCAACGCCTAACGGAGATCGGCACATCGAAAGTCACCCCGCTGGTTGCTCAGCGTTCGCAACGGCCTCCCACTGGATCGACCATCGACAAACTTCGCCGCGCCGTCATCGAAGCCTGCAAGCAATGTGGCCGCAACCGTCTGCTGGAAATCGGCCCAGTCACATCCACCGACGAGTTCTTTTCGGCAGGTCACGAGGGGCAACGCTGGATCGCGCATCCGTCCAACCAAGACCAGCAGATCGAATTGGCCAAGGAATCGACCGATTTGGTCGCCGCGATCGGGCCTGAGGGCGGATTCAACAGCAAAGAATTGGACTTGGCAATCAACAGTGGTTTCGAACCGATCAACCTTGGTAGCCGCATCTATCGAGTCGAAACCGCGGCCGCGGTCATCGCGTCAGTCGTGTCGTTTGGTGAAGTCAAGTGAGTTCCAATCGGTTGATCGAACTACGCGACCTAACGCGCACCGACCGGTCTTCCGGCCGAACAATTTTGGATCGTGTCGATGTGGCGATTGCCCAAGGCGATCGAGTCGGATTGGTTGGCCCGAGCGGAAGCGGGAAAACGACGCTGATGCGGGCGATTGCAAAACTCGATCCGTGCGATTCGGGAAGTTTGCTGTTCCGAGGTGATTCGATTGAACGTGACTCCGTACCTGCATATCGACGGCAAGCGATCTATCTGGCCCAGCACCCAGCTTTCGCCGAGGCTACCGTGGCCGAAAACCTTCAGATACCGTTTCGGTTGGACATAGCAAAATCGACGTACGATTCGAGCATCGTTGAATCGTGGCTGGAACAATTAGGAAAGCCCGCGTCGATTCTGGCGCAAACAATTGAATCCTTGAGTGGTGGAGAGCAACAGCTGATCTCCTTGGTTCGCGCACTAACGCTCTCGCCAACGGCACTACTGTTGGATGAGCCGACGGCAGCCCTTGACGCCGAGACGGCTGCGAAAGTTGAGCGATTGATTATGGACTGGTATCGGTCGGACGAATCGAGAGCGTTCGTTTGGTCCAGTCACGATCTGGAGCAAGTTGATCGAATGACAATGCGACAAATCAGGATGGATGGCGGACGAGTGTTGAAAGAGAAACTGAAATGATTGACGCCATTTGCTTGCTGGGCTTCCTGACCGCTAAAGAACCGGGCGACATATCGTTGTCTTGGATCGAAGTCGGTGTGGCAGCAACATTGTTGGCGGTCAATGCCTTGGTGTCTTTGCGACTGCGGCTTGGCCTAGCCGGCCAGATTTTCTGGAGTGCTGCCCGGATGACAATCCAACTAGCGATTCTAGGGTTGGTTTTGAAACAGATCTTTGATCTATCTTCCGTCGCGCCGGTGCTACTGCTGACCGGAGCGATGACTTTGATTGCCGGCATATCGGCAGTTAGGCGGATCGACCATCGTTTCCAATCCATTTATCCCGTGGCTATTTTTTCGGTCTGGGCAAGCACGTGGATCGTCACGACGATCACGATTTTGCTGATCGTGCGTCCACAACCTTACCACAGCCCTCAAGTCGTGATCCCACTTTTGGGTATGGTCTTGGGCAATTCACTGACCGGAATCTCGCTGGGGCTCGATCGTTTTCTCGGTGAGCTTCGCGCCCGTCGCGGGGAAGTTGAAATGTTGCTGGCGCATGGGGCGACGCGTTGGGAAAGTTGTCGCGATGTGTTCGCCGGTGCAACGAGAACCGCGATGATTCCGATCCTAAATACGATGTCCGTAGCCGGAATCGTCAGCATTCCGGGCATGATGACGGGGCAACTGTTGGCGGGAGCGCCGCCGATCCAGGCGGTCCAATATCAAATCATGATCATGTTTGTGATCGCGGCTGCAATTGCCCTGGGCGTCGTGATCGCGTTGACTTTGACTTTCTTGCGCGTGACGACCGCCAACCACCAGATCGATTGGGCAAAAATACTTACCAAGTAGGTTGCCTGAACTTGCAAAAAGATCGATTTTACAGTGAGCTGCACGACTAACAGCAGCGCGACTTGCCTTAAACGCTGTCGCTGTGGTTCACTTTGACCACCACGGCAGTCATGTCATCAACGGGAGGTCTGAATTCGGCGAATCTGTTGGCATTGTCAAAGATCATTTCGATCGTTTCAATCGCCGAGTTGTGGCTGGTCTTTCGACAGTAGTTCGTTAATTCGATCGACACCAAAAAAGATGCTGGGCCCGGCTGAGCGTTCTGAAATACCGTCGGTGTACAGCAACAAGGTGTCACCATCGCACAGATCGAGATCGAACACACCGAACTGAATCCCACCCGCAATACCTAGCGGATGATCTTGAGAGTTCAATTCTTGGAAGCTCCCATCGGCTCGCATCAAAATTGCTGGTTGAGCGGCAGAAGCGAACGAACATCTGCCTGTTTTGGTATCGATGCGCCCCAAGAACAGCGTAACAAACCAACTGAAATCATGATCATGAATCAAATTGTTGACTTGATCGATCATGGTCCCAACGTCGCTGGTGGTGGCAGCCATCGTGCGCAAGCGCTGCGCGAGTTTCAGCCATCACCAGCGAGGGGCCAAATCCGTGTCCTGTTACGTCGCCAATCACAATGATCAGCTGGTCTTGATCAACCAGAAAGTAGTCAAAGTAGTCACCGCCGACATGGTTGGCTGGAACGCAGCGACCGCTAACGTCGTATCCTGGAACGGCGGGCAAAGTGGATGGAAACAATCGCCGCTGAACAAAGGCAGCCGACGCGATATCCCGTTCGGCGTGTTGGCGATGATACCTCTCAATCGAATACTGCAGCGATTGCCCCAAGGGCTTGGTGATCGCTTCGCTCTTTTCAAAGCAATCCTGCGCACCTTGATGGACCGCTTCAATCGCTTCGTCCTCACTAGCCAATTCGGCGATCACAACAATCGGAATTCCGATCGCGAATTCACGAATCGGCGCGCAATGTCTCCATGCCACTGCTGTCGGGTAGATTCAAGTCAAGCAGAATGACGTCAGCATCGCTTTCAGAAATCGCTTCAATACCTGATTGACAGGTTGTCTCGTGCCGCACTAAGAATTTGGGACTTTCGCTACAACGAAGATTGGCTTTCACCAGAACCGCATCCGACTTACTCGACTCGATCAGCAGCAGCTTGATCGTGTCAAGATTGTCAAGCGTTTCAAGCTGGGAATTCATGGTTGGGCGCCGGGTAAGAGCGAGGACCTCAAGCCGGTGTCGCTGAATCGACGATCGAGCGATAGTAATCTACGCTGCGACGTAGTCCTTCGGCCATGGTGATCTCGGGTTCGAACTCCAATTGCGAGCGAGTCTGTGAAATATCAGCCAGGGAATCGCGAACATCACCGACACGCGGCGGCTCGTGGATCGGTTCGATATCCTGGCCCAAAATCTGCCGGAGTGTGATCAGCAATTCGATCAGCGTTGTACGTTCGCCACGCGCCACATTGAAAGTACCGCCAGCGGCGGCCGGTACAGTCGCCGCCAACAGATTCGCTTTGGCGACGTCGCTAACGAACACAAAGTCACGTGACTGCTGCCCGTCGCCATAGATGATCGGACGATCACCAGAAAGGATCATCGACACGAAGCGAGGTATCACCGCACTGTATTCACTTTGCGGATCTTGCCGTGGTCCAAAGACATTGAAGTACCGCAGAATGACCGTTTCAACATCGAAGCACTCCGGGAACGCCTGACAGTATGACTCAGAGGCGAGTTTGGCAGCCGCATAAGGGGAAAGGGGAGCCGGTGGATCCGTTTCTCGTTTGGAAACGAACGACGAGTTTCCGTAAGCTGCACTGGTTGATGCCAGCACCAATCGTCGAACCCGCTGTTTCGACGCTGCATGCAACAGATTGACAGTGCTGGTGGTGCACCAGGCATGACAGAGTTCCGGTTCGCGGATGCTACGGGGAACGCTGGCCATGGCGGCCTGATGAAAGATCACATCGACGTCGCGAACCACGCTGGAGACAACATCAGGGTCCGAGACGTCACCTTCGATGACCTCGACTCCAGCGTCTTTTTCGAGGTGAGCTAGATTGTGGCGGAAACCGGTACTGAAGTTGTCAACAACACGAACCGATGCTCCAGCGGCCCGCAACGCATCAACGAGATGCGAGCCGATGAAACCAGCGCCGCCCGTCACGAGGCACAGAGCATCCTGCAGGGCACTGGGTGAGTTTTGCGGCATATAGAACATGACTGTAACTTTTAACCCTGAGCTTTTGCCTTGGTACGGGCTTCGCGAAGTCCGCGACTGAGAATGTCGCGCAGCATCGGCGAATAGTCCTCATAACGGGCTTGGTCAGGCGCACCATTGCTGAATTGATAAATCGCATCACGAGGCTTTACGCCCAACGCGATCAAAGTACTACTAACGGTCGCATAGTCGCCATTACGAATGACCATGCTGGGACGACCGGGGCCGACCGGAGCACGCGCGAAAACTTTGCTGGCGACGGCGAGGAACTTTACCGGGGAGTCGAGCGTCTGAAGCGTTAGTAATCGCCGCGCCATCTGGACTCTCTGGTCCTCGGGATCATTTAGATTGCGTGCACCAATGATGTTCAACCCATCATTCAGTTCAACAACCTCTTGACGTTCATCGGCGTAAATCGCATACCCGTTGGCCGCATCGGCAATGATCAGATTGCACCCTTCGTAGCGTGTTTTCGCAAACTCCATTTGGGCCTTTTCAAGGGCGCGAGAAGCCGATGTGCAACGCAGCAAATCCAGGCCCAACAGACCGCGCGAACGCTGACCAAACAACGGCATCGTCGTGGCGCGATTGCAAATGCCCACGAAAACACCGTTTTGATTCACGCCCAGCCAAGTTCCGCCAGCCCGTTTGTCGATTCCACACAAAACCCGCGGCTTGCCCGACTGAATGGAAGGCACCGTACAAGGACGATCAATGTATTCTTCGCGATTGGATGCAACCAAAATCGGACTTTCGGGTACCAGACGATACTGAACGGCCAATAAGCACATTGAGCAGCTTTCTATGTTTCAAAAGATCAGTGATTTGTAATACGGGTGCCCCGAAAGCCATGCCCGTAACTCCGGCCCGGTCTAAGGCGACGAAAATCACCTCATTCACCATGCTGCGACCAATGTATCTACCGTCGCGTAGATGATGCACCCCCTGCCGGGTGGTAGGCAAGCAATTCGTCGGGAATCAAGGGATCGAGGGGTGATTTAGGTAAGTTTTGTCGGCAAATTTTGGTCTTTTCGAGCCGGAGATGCCCAAATGGTCGATAGATAGTGGGGAACCGCGATCAATTTCGCCTATCAACAACAGAATTCCATGTCTCGAGACCTTGCAAGCAACTATTCCCAGGCCATCCTGGGCATCAAAACACCGGTCAGCGTTATTTTGGCTCGCAAACCAGTGTCGCTTGAAGAGATTATGAATTTGGTTCCCGGATCGATGCTAACGTTTGAATCGCACTGCGACGAACCCCTAATCTTGGAAGCAGGGGGAACGCAGATCGCGACTGGCGAAACGGTCAAGATCGGCGACAAGTTCGGACTCCGAGTCCGAGAGATGCTCTCGCCAGAAAACGAAGATTAGCTTCTCGCCACTGATCGCCAACGAGGCTCCTACGCACTTGGCGGATTTCACGTGGTCGGCCTGGCGGACGAAATCAGCACCGGCGAAATCAGCATTGCCGGCTGGGCATCGGGCAAACAGATCATAATGCGGAAGCCGATTCAAAATGCGCATGCACGGCGCATTGTGTAAGTGGGTGGGTGCTGCAAAAAAACGAACGTTGCCTGAACAAAAATTCTGGTTGTCCCGAAACGGTTTGCTCCATTCGACTACGATATCGGGCACCCCCATGCGGCGTCACACGAAGACGCAGCGTCACACAAATCAGATCAATTGATGTCTCGAATGGATCGGAACAACAATGAAGGCATCGGAGCTGTTTTTGCGGTCCTTGGAAGCGGAAGGCGTTGAATATGTCTTTGGAATCCCCGGTGAAGAGAATCTTGATTTTCTGGACTCGCTGTCGCGTTCCAGCATCCAGCTGATCCTGACTCGCCATGAACAGGCGGCAGGATTCATGGCCGCGACCTATGGGCGACTGACTGGGCGAGTTGGCGTTTGCCTTTCGACACTTGGACCTGGTGCAACGAACTTTGTGACGGCGGCCGCCTACGCACAGCTAGGCGGCATGCCGATGATGATGATCACTGGTCAAAAACCTGTGAAGTCCAGCAAGCAGGGCCAGTTTCAAATCATCGACGTGGTCGACATGATGCGGCCGCTGACCAAGTACACGAAACAATTGGTTAGTGGCGCCAATGTTCCGTCGCGGATCCGCGAAGCTTTTCGATTGGCGCTGGAGGAAAAGCCTGGCGCTGTTCACTTGGAGTTGCCAGAAGACATCGCCGCTGAAGAGGTTTCCGAACTACCGATTCCAGCCAGCTACGTTCGTCGTCCAACGGCTGAACACAAATCGATTAGAGCCGCGATCAAGATGATCGAAAACGCCGAGCACCCACTGATGTTGATTGGGGCCGGGGCGAATCGCAAGCTGACACGTCGAACGCTTCGTGAATTCATCAGCAAGACTGGCATCCCGTTTTTGACGACGCAAATGGGAAAGGGAGTTGTTGACGAGACTGATCCACTGTTTTTAGGCAACACAGCGCTCTCTGCGGGAGACTTCATTCATCGCGCCGTCGAAGACGCGGACCTGATCATTAACATTGGGCATGACGTCGTTGAAAAACCGCCTTTCTTCATGCAGCAAGATGGCGTCAAGGTCATCCACTTGAACTTTAACTCCGCTACGGTTGACCCTGTCTATTTCCCGCAATTGGAAGTGGTCGGCGATATCGCCCATTCGATTTGGCAAATCAGCGAAGGGATATCAGTGCAGAACCATTGGCGATTTGACCGGTTTATGGAAATCAAAGCAGCCAGTGATGCACATCTCTTGGAAGGGGCCGACGATCGGCGATTTCCGATCTACCCGCAGCGTCTTGTCGCCGACGTTCGAAAAGTGATGCCGGAGGACGGAATCATTGCCTTGGACAATGGTATCTACAAGATTTGGTTCGCGCGAAACTATCGCGCCAAATCGCCAAACACCGTCTTGCTTGACAACGCTTTGGCGACGATGGGTGCGGGGTTGCCGTCGGCAATGGCTGCTAGATTGGTCTATCCTCGTCGTAAGGTCATGGCAATCTGCGGCGACGGCGGGTTCATGATGAACTCACAAGAACTCGAGACCGCGGTGCGATTGAAAATGCAATTGGTGGTCTTGATCTTGCGGGACAATGCTTATGGCATGATTAAGTGGAAGCAGTCCAATATGGGGCTCCAAGAATTCGGACTCGACTACGGCAATCCTGATTTTGTGAAGTATGCGGAAAGCTACGGTGCGAACGGATACCGCGTAGAAAAGTCAAGCGAACTGGCTCGACCTACTGAAAAGATGTCATTCCAATCCCGGCGTACACGTAATCGAAGTCCCGGTCGATTACTCGGAAAACGACAAAATTTTGAACGACGACATACGGATACTGAGCGCTGCGGTTTGATCCCGCGCGATTCGAGGATCGAAACGACACAGCGAACGACCCACAAACCCTGGATCAAGCATGTTGAAACCGAGCTATCCCTACTACCTTGCCGGCAAGCCGGTGCGCGCCAACCAAGATCTGGCGGTCACCGATAAGTACACTGGCGAAATTGCAACGCATGTGGCCGTCGCTGACGCCAGTGCAATCGATGCTGGCATTGGGGCGGCCGCTGCGGCGACCGAACCGATGCGAAAACTACCGCCTTACGAGCGTCAGGCGATTTTGAATCACTGTGCCGATCGATTCGGCGAACGATTCGAAGACTTGGCGATTTCGTTGTGCATCGAAGCTGGCAAACCGATCAAGGATTCGCGTGGTGAAGTCTCACGTTTGATCGACACCTTCCGGATCGCTGCCGAAGAGTCGGTACGCATCAGCGGCGAAGTGATGAATCTGGAAATCTCGCCGCGGGCACGAGGCTACCGCGGCATGTTCCAGCGAGTTCCGATTGGCGCCTGTTCCTTCATTTCGCCCTTCAATTTTCCCTTGAATTTAGCAGCGCACAAGATCGCGCCAGCGATTGCAGTTGGCTGTCCATTCGTACTAAAACCAGCCAGCCGAACACCCATCGGCGCTTTGGTGATCGGCGAAGTATTGGCGGAAACGGACATCCCCGAGGGAGCGTTTTCAATCCTGCCATGCAGCCGTGACGGCGCCGACCTATTCACCACGGACGATCGATTAAAACTGCTAAGCTTCACCGGTTCCCCGGGCGTCGGATGGAAACTTAAGGCCAATGCCGGAAAAAAACCAGTCGTTCTTGGAACTTGGCGGCAACGCCGCCTGCATCGTCGATCAGGATGCTGATCTGGACGACGCAACGGACCGCTTGATCGTCGGTGCCTTCTATCAATCCGGACAAAGCTGTATCGGCGTCCAACGCATCATCGTTCACGAAAGCTGTTTACGACAGCTTTGCGTGACAAGCTGGTCGCCGCGACGGAAAAGCTGATCGCCGGCGACCCCAGAAACGAAGACACGTTTATCGGACCGATGATTTCCGAAGGGGAAGCGAAACGCCTGCACGGCTGGATCCAGGACGCCATTGCCGCGGGAGCCACCTTGTTGTGCGGCGGAAAACGCGAAGGCGCGATGCTGGACGCGACATTGCTAGAAGAGGTTTCGAAAGATCAAGATGTATGCACCCAAGAGGCATTTGGTCCGGTTGCCGTGCTGAGCAAGTTTTCCGATTTTGATGATGCGTTGCGAGCGGTCAATGACAGTGCGTTCGGATTGCAAGCAGGGATCTTCACCCGCGATCTTTACAAGATGCAAAAAGCCTGGGACGAATTGGAAGTGGGCGGTGTTGTCATTGGCGATGTGCCCTCCTGGCGTGTCGACAACATGCCCTACGGCGGAGTCAAAGACAGCGGGCTTGGCCGCGAGGGGATTCGATTCGCGATGGAAGACATGACCGAAATTCGGAACCTAGTGATACGCACACCTCAGCAGCACGCGTAGAATGGACCGCCGAAGAGGAAATCACGACTCTGGGAGTTGTTTAGATGGCCAAGCTACAATTCACATCGAACTCAGCACCTACGGTAGGCGTTGAATTAGAGCTGGGAATCGTCGATGCCGAATCGTTTCAGTTGGTCAGTGGAGCGGATCGGTTGCGAGCCGGTGTACCTGGCAGTCTTGATGCAACGGTCAAGCCGGAATTGATGCAATGTTGCATCGAAGTGATCAGCGGCGTTTGCCAGGACGTTTCGGAAGCCCGCGCTGATTTGGTCGGGAAATTGGACATTGTCGAACAAGCGGCTGACGCCTCCGGCCAGCAACTTTGGTGGGGTGCAACTCATCCTTTCGGACTTTGGCAAGATCAACAGGTCACCAACAATCAACGTTACTTGGATCTGGTCCAACTGCTACAGGAACTGGCACGGCGAATGATCACGTTCGGTTTGCACGTTCATGTTGGTGTTGACACGGGTGACAAAGCGGTCATGATTTGCGATCGGATCATGCAGCACCTGCCTACGTTGCTGGCGCTATCGGCAAGCAGCCCTTACTGGCAGACTCGCGACACAGGGTTGCAGTCGCATCGTTCAAAACTGATGGAAGGACTACCGACAGCCGGTATGCCAACCTTGATGCGCAACTGGAGTGAGTATGTCTGGTTGGTCAATCACATGGTGGAAACCGGGTTCATAAACACGATTCGAGAAATCTGGTGGGACGTCCGACCCCATCATAATTTCGGCACGGTTGAAGTCCGCGTCTGTGACATGCCTGGCAATATTGATCACGTCTGCGGACTGACCGCCTTGATCCAATGCCTGGTAAAAAAGCTAAGTGATGAAATTGACGAAGGCACCTATCAATTTGATTGTCATCCAATGATGGTCAGGCAAAATAAGTGGCGAGCGGCGAGGTTTGGAATTGCAGCCCGACTGGTCAATGCCCAGGACTATCGAGTCAGGACGGCAAAAGACGTTGCGCATGATCTTGTTGACCGACTGCGCGACGTCGCCGTTGATTTGGGATGTGAATCGGAATTACTGTTCGTCAAGGAAATCGCGGCAGGCGAAAGCTGGGCGGACCAACAACGGAACATTTTGACCCAAACCGGTCAGGCCAGCGAGATTGTTCGGCAGCTGTCGTCGCAATCTCGGCTCACGACCTCGGGACCAGCTGATCATGACGGATGAGGATCACTTTTCAATTCAATCAATCGATTTGCCCGGTTTACACCGATTGGCTGAATTGATGGTTCGCCATCTGCGCGCACCGCTCACGATTGGATTGGTTGGCACTTTGGGTGCGGGCAAGACATCACTGGTTCAGGCGATCGCGGCTGCCGCCGAAATCGACAAGGCGGACGTTACCAGTCCGACCTTCAATTTGCTGCAAACCCATCAAGGCAGTATACGAATCCATCATCTTGATGCGTATCGACTTGCCGATGAAGACGAATTCCTGGAACTGGGAGTCGAAGAACTGTTTGAGGACGAACAGGCATGGACGTTGATCGAATGGGCCGATCGTGTTCGCAGCGCGATGCCATTGGACACGATCTGGATCAACATTCGAGTTGACCCGGATGTGGAAACGCGTTCGATTCAATTCTCTGGCCACGACAAAAATTGCGAAGCCCTTCGACGCATCATCACCCGCTATTGTTCTGCTGCCGATACGGATTGAACAACAGATAGTTCAAATGCCGATACAGGTCGCTGCTGCTAAGCAGATCAGCATGTTTACCTTCTCCGGCCAGACGCGGACCATTCAGCAACACCACACGGTCGACCGTGCGGAGTGTTTGCAGCCGGTGTGGAAGGACCACGACCAGCGTGCCCTGATTCGCCAACTTCCTTAGAACCTTCAAGCACGGGTCGTCGGCGACATGCTCGGCTGGCGGTGGTGGTTCCATGGCCAACAAAATCGGTGGCCGGTGCAACAAGGCCCGCGCCGTGGCCATGGCATAGGTCGCTTCGACGCCTAGCATCGAATCGCCGGCCGAGACAATTGTGTTGAGTCCCTCTGGTAGCCGATCCAACCGGTCATAGATATCGACTTCCTGTAAAGCGTGAACCACATCGATACTATTGATCGACTTTTCATTGCCCCGCAGATTGTCTTGGATCGTTCCATTCCAAATCGGACCGTCTGGTTCTATCCACATTACATTCTGTGACAACGCTTGCGGATGCACATCGCGGAGTTGAATACCATCGATGGTCACCTGACCTTCGGCTGGCTGGCCAAACCCCATCAACAATTCGACAAGGGCTCGAGTTGAAACGGATTCCGTACCCAGCAGCGCGACCATGCTTCCTTTGTTAAGTCGCAGACTCAGGTTTTGCAGAATGGGTGTGCCGCCGGGCGTGCCCAGGGTCACGTCATGAATCTCGACACCCTCGCGAACTCCCGCCAATCCGACGCGATACTCGCTGGGCTCCGCATTGGAGCTTTGCTGCAAATAGTGGTAGACCAAGTCGGATGCCTCGCCACTCTCTCTCAGCTGATCGACCAACGCCAGAATCCGACGAGCCGCCGCCAAGGCGCCACCCAGCGCCAATGCCAACACCAGTGCTGCCGGAACGCTCAGACCATTGTCTGTTTCGCTGTCAAAAACGTTGACCCCCAGGCCTAGAACCATCACGGCAACGGCAGCCGAAATCGCGCAAAACAGTAGCGGCCAAACCCGACCCAAACGCTGGTCTTCACGATCGAGTCGTCGGTACAGTGTTTCCAACTCATCAGCAAATGCTTGGTCAGCCAGTCCCTGCGACTGCAACCTGGCTAGCAGTGGAGCCTGACCAACGATCTCCGCCATCCGGCTTCTCGCTCGGGGCACTTCCCAGTGAGTGTATGTCGATTCATCGTCGTAACGCAAAATGTAGAACAGCCGCCAAAGCAATACTCCACTGACCATGGCAAGCAGCGCCAGCCAAACATTGACCAACAGTGCAACGACCACACATCCAATCAGCATCACGATGCGGTGTGGGATCACCCGATACCACAGTGACAACCCGCGCTGAATCGATGGCAATTGAATTCCGATTAAATCGGAAGCATGCACATGCTGTGCGGCGGCTCCTTCCAGTTCTGCCCGCTTCAAACTTTGGCTTAAAACCTGTTGATGTAATTGCTTGACGATCAGGCGGGCGCGCGTGTCCGCAGTTCGGCGTAGCATCCAGACGGAAAGCGAAAACAGAACGGCGAATACGCAAGTGACCGCAACCAAAATCGTCAACTGCGACAACGCCGAGCGTTCGATGATGCTGTCACCGACCGGAACCGATAAATGAGCGCCCAGGCGGACGACCGAGCTGCTCAGACTCTCGGAATCCAGTAAAACAGTGATTGTTCCAATCAGCACGACGAGAATCGGAACCAAAAGCCCAGCCGGAATGATCCAAACATAGGAAAGTCCGAAGCCTTTACCTTCGGGCTCGTTTCGTGGTTCCGCTAGCGTGTTGAATCGACTCAAACCTGCCGACTCCCCCAAAGTAAATCAACATAAAGACTAGGTGTGGCTGAAGCCACTCGGCACCATCAGCTATGGCTTTTGGCTGAGACGAACTATGCCAAATCTCGGTCTTCGAATAGTAGCATCGCTAACATCCAGGCGGCGATTGCGAAACACACAAGATAGTTAAAAGCAGCACACAAGTAGATGATTGGAATCGGATTTCCGACATCCACGGCCGATTGGACGTTAAAAACATTCAAATTGGGAACCACCACGGCAATCAATTTCCCGACAAATCCGACCAATTCGTTGTTTCCTTCGGTCGACGCGACCAACGGCGAGGTCAAATTGCCAATCACATAGATCACGAAACAGCTGATGAAATTCGCCAGCAACGGAAGCCGCGTTGCCAGCGCCACGGCGATCGCGGCGATCGCCATGGTTTCCATGAAATACAGCGCCAGCAGAGGCACGGTGGTCATGATTTCCGCGAACCCTTGCTGCCAGGTCGTGATGTCACGTGTTGTTTCCCGTGCTTCGAAAATCGGTTTGTAGCTAAGCACAACGAACAAAACCGCGCCATCATCACAAACAGGACCAACACCGAAAGCATGATTCCGGCATACTTGCCCAAAATAAATGAACGGCGACTGACTGGCTTGCTCAGTACCGTAAGTGCGGTTCGTCCATCGATCTCTTCGGTGACACTGGTTCCGGCACTCCAGATCGCTTGCAGCATGGCCAGCACCATGATCATCGTTACGCCGCTATCTTTTAGAACACGGATGTCGTCGCCCAACGTATTGAACGGATAGATCCCGAACAACAAAATCAAGAACAGTCCAATGGCCAGCAGCAACAAGTAGAGTGGCTGGGCCATTTCATTCTTTGCCGTCGATAACGCCAACGCCCAGACTCGCGGCGCCGCTTGTCGAAAAACCATCAGGCCGGTGATCGTCAAAAAGAAGCTGAGCGCGATGGTGACAATCGACGAGACCTGCGGGATTTCGGGAACATAAGTGAGCGTAATGACAACGTTTGCAGGATCGTACTCGCGGTTTTGGATGAACAACAAAGATGGATCTTGCGGTAGTGGAGGTATTTCCCGATCCTCAAATCGGAATTGCAGTTTTTCCCCGGCGTTCACTCGGAACGGTCGGCGCGTAAACGATGCAGGGTCATCGGAGTCAGCCAACAGCACTGTCCGGTTGCTTTCAATCGTTACGGTGGAAGCGTTCAGCGCGTTGTATTCGACATTCGCCGCGACGAACGGTGCCTGATCTTGATCGACTTCCGGTGGCGTCCCGGCAATCTCGATCGGTAAGCGAACAGTACCGTCATTGAAGAAATTTACTTCAGCTATTGACCGAATGAATCCCATTGGATCACCAACCAGCGGGGTGGCGGCCAAAGAAATGACGCCAAATGCAGCGGCGACAGCCAACAAGTAAGGGACGACTCCCTCGGTCAGAAACTGTTTCCACTCAGCACGAGTTCGGTGCCACATGCCATAGATCAGTCCAAAACCAAGAATCAATCCAATGCAGATCGACGGCAGGTACAGGGATTCTGAATATTGCTGTTCCGGCCGAATGAACAGAATGCAAAGAGCCACCGAGGCAATCCCACCCACCAGCAAGGAGGCGATCACGCCACGACGAGGCGAATCGGGAATTGTCCCTAGGCCCGGAACGAACGACAGCAGGGCCAAAACCCCATAGACGACCAAGCAAAACAGCGCCCCACAGGCCAGCCCAAGCCCGATCAGCCAAAGAGGCGTCAACCATGTCGGCACCCAACCGGCTTGGCCCACCAGGAAAATTTCTGATCCGACGGCATCCATCAAGGGTGAACCGAGCATCCGTTGGTCAAGGCAGAGGTTCATTCGAGGCGGTCCAAGCAAGGGGCGGTCAAAGTGTCTGGTTCGGCGGTAGCCGTCTTACGCAAATCGGGGCTAAATGGTTTCCGAAGATTCTCTTTTCTGTCGTGATCGATCAACCCTCGTCCGCGAGCGCCAAGTGCGGATTCAGGCGACTGCGAATCGAATCGGGAATGGCAACCTTCCTGAGGCCTTGCGGGGACAGCAGGCAACAGACACTGGTGATCGTGCCCTTGGCAATTAGGTCGTCATCTCGTGTGAATCGAAATCGATACTGGACACTGGTGTTCCCAATTCGGGAAATATCAACGTGGATCGTCAAGACGTCTTCGAAGCGGACCGCCAAAAAGAAGTCACAGGCAGAAGAAACCCGTGGCCAAGTGGGCTCGGCCTGGGGGCTTTCGGGATGCGGTGAGATAACCGAGATCCCAAGCGAGCGAAGCAGCTCGTGCTCAGCCGATTCCATCATCGGAAAGAACACTGAAAAATGGGCGATGCCAGCCGCATCGGTGTCACAAAATTCGATGCGGCGCCGCGTGGTAAAAGTCATTCACCGACGTAAGGCAACAACGCCATGAAGCGAGCGCGTTTGACCGCCGCCGAAACCGCGTGCTGACTAGCTGCCGTGCAACCACTCTTGCGGCGACCGACGATCCGGCCTTGGCGATTGACCATTTTCTTCAGCAATTCGACGTCTTTGTAGTTGACGTACATTGGCCGTGGTCGGTGACCATCGACGAAATATCGGATCTTTTTTCTTGGTACGGGATCGGACTCGCGAACGTTTGCGGGCGCGATTCCGAGTGCTCATCGGACGTGGAGGCATGATAATCTCGGGATAGGCGACTGGTCTAAATCGGTCGGCGGAACTGCCCGACGACTCGCCAAAAGGGCAAGCGGAAGAGTATGCCCGGCAAATTTATTGCCTGCAAGGGGAAATTGGACCGAGATTTGCCCTTCCGTTGATCGTAAACCTTTGCCATATTCCCCAATCGTTTCCCAGGGTGGGGGAAGTATGCTCCGTTTGCGGGTTCCATGGCGAGTCCACACATGGGTGTTGGGTCCCCCCAAACATTGGAAATTTCAGTGTCTGGGAGGCCGTAGAACACCACCGCAAACTAGATTCCGATTTGGAAACGTTTCCAAACGGAACCTGGAGCCTCTGCTTGCCGTCTCTTTGGGCAGCAGAACTTGTGGCGCGATCGATCATTTCCGACGTCTTCGCACCAAGCAACCAGAAACAGAAGCAGAGAACCTGTTTAGGCGAAAGAAAAGTTATGAGTCTGGAGAAAGTCAGAAACATCGGGATCAGTGCCCATATCGATTCGGGCAAAACAACGCTCAGCGAGCGAATCCTGTTCTACACCGGTCGAATCCACAAAATTGAAGAAGTCCGTGGCGACGGTGACGGGGCCACGATGGACCATATGGAACTGGAACGTGAACGCGGGATCACGATCACCAGCGCTGCGACCAGTGTCGAATACAAAGGCTACAAAATCAACTTGATCGACACGCCAGGCCACGTGGACTTTACGGTCGAAGTGGAACGATCACTGCGCGTTCTCGACGGTGCGGTGCTGGTGCTCTGTAGCGTCGGTGGCGTGCAAAGCCAATCGATCACGGTTGACCGCCAAATGAAGCGATACCAGGTTCCGCGCGTTGCCTTCATCAACAAGATGGACCGCACCGGTGCAAACCCGTACCGCGTGGTCGAACAGCTGCGCGAAAAGCTGCAAGCCGAAGCGCTTCATGATGCAGATTCCGATCGGCGCCGAGGAAGATTTCCAGGGTGTCGTCGATCTGATCGAAATGGTCTCCTACACCCATGAAGGCGACGAAGGCGAAAGAGTCGTCGAAGGCCCGATTCCGGAGGACTTGAAAGACGAAGCCGAAGCCAAACGGGGCGAGATGCTGGAAGCGCTTTCGATGTACAGCGACGAAATGATGGAACTGCTCCTTAGCGAAGAAGAAGTTCCCAAGGAGCTGATCTACAAAGTCACACGGGACGCTGTGCATGGCGGTGCGACACCGGTCTACATGGGAACCGCATTCAAGAACAAGGGCGTTCAACCATTGCTGGACGCCGTGGTTCGGTACCTTCCCAGCCCGCTGGAACGCGAGATTCATGGTCGCGATCCAAAGGACGAAGAAAAGAAGATCGATCTGAAACCCGATCCGACGCGTCCGTTTGTCGGCATGGCCTTCAAAATCGTTGACGACGAATATGGTCAGCTGTCTTTCATGCGTATCTATCAAGGCACGATCGAAAAAGGTGGCACGTACGTCAACCAGCGTACCGGCCGCAAGGAACGCTTCAGCCGCATCGTCCGGATGCACAGTGACAAACGCGAAGAAGTCGATTCGGCCGCCGCCGGCGATATCATCGCCGTCATGGGGATCGACTCGGCTAGTGGTGATACCTACGCCTCCGAACGTGACTTTTGCACGCTCGAATCGATGTTCATTCCTGATCCCGTGATCAAAATCGCGGTCTCGCCAAAGGTCCGCGGTGACGGCGACAAGATGGGCAAAGCATTGCAACGATTCCGCAAGGAGGATCCGACGTTCCGCGTCTTCACCGACGAAGAAACGAACGAGATTCTGATCAGCGGGATGGGCGAACTGCACCTGGAAGTCTACATCGAAAGAATTCGTCGCGAGTACAAGGTCGACATCGAAGTTGGTGCGCCAAAGGTCAGCTATCGCGAAAGTCCGACCAAGGAAGTCACATTCGACTACAAGCACAAGAAGCAGTCGGGTGGTTCGGGTCAGTTCGCTCATATCAAGGGCAAATTGAGTCCAATCGAATCGGACAGCGAAGATAGCTTCGAATTCGAAGATCACGTAGTTGGTGGTCGTATTCCGAAGCAGTACATCCCGGCGATCGAAAAGGGCTTTCGTGACAGTCTTGGAAAAGGCCCCGTTGCCGAATACCCGGTGGTGGGAACTCGGATCGACTTGGATGACGGCAGCTTCCACGAGGTGGACTCCTCGGAGAAAGCGTTTTATACCGCTGCCCAAGGTTGTTTCCGCGAATACTTCAAGCAGGCAGGGCCAAAGTTGCTCGAACCGATCATGAATGTCGAAATCGAAGTCCCCGAGGATTTCCAGGGGACTGTCGTTGGTGACGTGATCCGTCGTCGCGGAATCATGACCAGCAACGACATTATCGAATCGATCAGTGTGATCAAGGCCGAAATACCGCTCGCCGAAACCTTCGGTTATTCAACGGACCTGCGGAGCATGACGCAAGGTCAAGGAACATTCACGATGGAATTGGCGACTTACCGCCAAACCCCTTCGAATATCCAGGAAGAGATCATCGAAGAGAAAAAGAAGCAACAGCTTGTCGGGGCAAAGTAAGTCCTCGGCTGCTCTGCCCCTCAAAATCCAAGCAGCGACGCGTCCACGATGCGTCGCTGTTTTTTTTGCCGACAGTGCGGCTGGACACACTACGACGAGAATCCGTTGACCTGATTAGGCTGGAAAATTTGAGAAGCTTGACTAGTTGCTGATCTACTTGGCGCCAACTCGCTTGCGCCAGAGCGGGGTCTCCCGCGAATTCAAATGACTATTTGGAGGCATCGTCTGTGCCGAATCGCAACGAATTCGCAGCATCCGATCGAGTCGTGTCACCGCAATGATCTCGAGAACCGAATCAGTCACATTTACCAACACCATGCGTGCGCCCCGCTGGCTTGCATCTAAATGCAAACGGATCAGTCGATCCAACATGTAGCTATTGACTACCTCTATTTCGGAGCAATCGATCGTGATTTCTTCTCCACCACAATCAGCGAGACAACGGCTTGCGTGGTCGATCAACCCTGAAAACGCATCTTTGTTAGCGGAGATTCGTAGACTGGTGGTCACCATGTAGTGGACTCCTTCAAAGGTGTTGTAAGTAGAAATGGTTAATGGCCGACCGACGCGCCGCGGTAGATCATCTCAGGCTGTTGCTTTAAGAATCGTCGAGCGATTTCCGGCAAGTCGTCTTGATGACCTAGCACAACGACAACGTCGCCCGGATGCAGGATCGATTCTGGTTGGGGATTGAGCTCAATTGTGCCGTCTGCCCTGCGAACCCCGACGACAAGAAAGCTGTGGTTGCCGCGAACTTCGATTTCACTCATCGGTTGATTGGCCAGATCAGAATCGGCAAGGACTTCGAATTCGTTAAACTGAAGACCAATTTGTCCAAGATCACCCAGCAAAGTGCTTTGCTCTTGAATCTGCTGCAGGACGGATTCGGCAGTCGGACGAGTGATCAGTTGCGCGACCTTTTGAGCGCCAATAGCTGTCGGCAATACGACATCGTTGGCACCGCAGCCTAGGAGTTTTCTTTCCGTTCGCGGGTTCTCGCCCCGAGCAATGATTTTGACGTCAGGATTCATCTCGCGGGCGGTGATCGTCACGAACACGTTTGATGCGTCTAGCGACAAAACAGTAGCCACCGTGGCAGCCCGATGGATCCCCGCCTGTTCTAAGATATCTTCTTCGGTTGCATCGCCATGCAGCACCAAATACCCTCGATCTTCGGCATCCTGTAGACGTTCAAGATCGGAATCGATCGCCACAAATGGACTATCGGATGCATTCAGCTCCCGAGCCAAAATTGTGCCAAGGCGTCCAATCCCGCAGATGATCGTATGGCCGGTTAGTCGCTCAATTCCTTTAGTCATGCGTCTGGCTCCCATCGCTCGATTCAACTCGCCGTCGATCACCATTTGCATGAAGCCGCCGATGGTGTAGATCACCGCGCCGTATCCACCAATGATCACCATGATCGTCAAAGCGCGAAGTTGCGGTGACTCGATCGGCCTCACTTCGCCATACCCGACCCCAAAGATCGTGATGACAACCATGTAAACCGAATCGTCCAATCGCCATCCGGCTGCCATATAGCCTGCCACGGCTACGGCGCAAATGAACACAAACAAAGCGCCGCCAGTGAGAATCCGGCGCAATGGTGTCGAAAAATCGAGCCGCGCGGGTTGTGACATATTCTCGGATCTCGGTCCTAAGTGTGTTCGATTCGATTTCGAGGTAGGTCACAACGTTGGCTGCTCATGAACTTGTTCGACCTTGCGCATTTGCAGCGCGTCAATCACTTTGCCATTGGCAAGTACGTTCGTAATTGCCACCAGCCAACTCCCCGGTGCCGCCCATTTGCGTTTTCGCAAGCAGTCGATGGCATCCGTAATGGTTCGCTCGGGATCATCCGAAAATTCCATCAAGAACGGCTCGACGCCCCATGGCAACAGGAGCTGTCGAAACGTCGCTTCGATATCGGTGAACGCGTAAATCGGTACGCCGCGCGGTCGCAAGGCCGCCAACACATACGGCAGAAATCCGCTGCGCGTGAAAACGACAATTCCTGATTGACCAAGTTCCTGGGCTAGCACGGCGGCCGAGCGAAGCATTTTTGCTTTGGGTTCGTTCAGCACGATTTGCGAATTGAGCGCAAGACTGACCGATGGTTCGATGCTGCGGATGATTTTTTTGAGTACTTCGACTGACTCCAGCGGGTAGGAGCCGATGGTTGTTTCGCCAGAGAGCATGACCGCGTCGGCTTGTTCGCGCACGGCATTGGAAACGTCTGAGATTTCAGCACGTGTGGGCATGGGCGAATGAATCATGGATTCCAGCAACTGCGTCGCAATGATTACCGGCTTTCCTGCGGCTTGACACTCCCGAACGAGCTGCGTCTGCACGAGCGGCAATTCATGAAAGTCGATTTCAATGCCCAAGTCGCCGCGTGCGACCATCACTGCGTCGGCCTCGCGTATGATCTCCGCCATTCTCTGAACGCCGGTTTGCTCTTCGATCTTGGCGATAATCCGAGCCGGAGATTCAAGTTCGTCCAGAATTGCCCGTAGCGTTCGGACATCTTCCGCTGACCGAGCAAACGACAAAGCGACGAAGTCAACTCCCGCCTGGACTCCCAATCGCAAATCATCTTTGTCTTTGTCGGTCACCGCTGGCAGGTTTACATGCACGCCCGGCAGATTGATATGACGACGTGAACCCAGCACACCCGATGTCAGGGCTTCGCAAAGCACGCCATCGGAATCCTTCTCGAGAACGCGAAAACGCAAAAGTCCGCTATCGACAAGGATTGTTGAACCAACACGGACATCCTTGGCAAAATCTCGGTAGTTGACCGAAATGGAAGGAACTCCGGATTCGACAAAATCGCCAGACGTTCCAACGGCCACAGCAACGGGCGCACATTGGAAATGCAGACGAGTTCCCGCCATCAGCTTGAGCGGTTCGTCTATTTCGCCAGTTCGAATCTCAGGTCCTTTGACATCGATCATGACAGCGACTTGACGACCGACCTGGTTTGATACCTGGCGAATTCGGCCAATGATCTCGACAGCCCACTCGCCGCTTCCATGGGCCATGTTTAAGCGAAGGACGTCAACGCCTTCGCTGATCAGCTTTGCCAGCGCGTCGTCCGACTGGGTCGACGGTCCCAAAGTCGCGATGATCTTGGTATGTCGATAGTGGCTCGCGGACGTGTCGGTCAAGGTTGCGGCTATGGAGGGAGAGTGATCGACGTAGAAAATCTCTCCCTGTGCATACTTCGTGCCAATGACCGCAACTCTGAAGCAACGCAGAGTTAGTGCGGCGATCAGCTACCTTGACAGCGGTTTGCGGTGCCATTCAATGGTTGCGGTCGAAGCGTCTCGGCATCACTTGCAATGTTCGCAAGCGGGGTCGCTTAAAAAGTTGGCAGTTAAGCCGAGCCACAAAACGCTAGGCAGGCTAATAAGCGAAGTAGTTCTTGCTCTTGATAACATCGGCAACGGTGCTGGGAACCATCGATTCCCAACTGGCGTCTCCAGACCTGATTTTGCCAAGCACTTCGCGTGAAAAGATCTTCAGGCAATCCCCATCGAAATTGTCCAGGTCATTGATGCCTCCGCGTTCCTTCAGGTAGCCGTACAGCTGTCGGAGTTCTGGCTTTATCTCGAGGTTATCGGCAGTCGTCAATTCGCCGCTGTTGGGATCGAGTAGCGGGTAGACATAGATCTTTAGATCGTTCTTAAACAATCTCCCGAACGATTCCAGTACGCCGCCGGCCAACCCGGTGTAGTACTGCTCGTCGAATAGGTCCAGCAAACTGCCAGCGCCCATGGTGATCGCAATACTCTCGTTCGTGTAGTGCGACAGATACGCAGCCAATCGGTAGTACTGAAAGTAGTCGGAAATCAGCACCGGCATTCCGCAAGCCGCCATCACATCGGCACGCCAAAAAGTCGCGGAGGTCGATCTCTCCCTCAGCTTTCAGGTTGTTCATCGTGACTTCCATCACTTGGACAATTTCTTTCCCGGAAACGCTGGGCAGTTGCGAAAACTTTTCATGCGCACAACGCAACATATCCAAATTCACATTGCAAACGGGACGAAAGCTCCCCCGTTCGACCAGAATCGCTTTGCGATAAAAGAATTCTGACGGTTGGAGCACTTCGCCGTCGGCGGCAAACATGGCCGCTCCGCTGAGCCCCAGCTCGACCAACTTCAGGCTCATCAACCGGTTGTCGACATGTCGAAAAGCAATTCCGGAGAATTCGATCATGTCAATTTCGATGCGAGACGTGGAGAGCCCGTCCAGTAGCGAGTCAACCAGCAATTCGGGCTCATGGTTGAGGGCAAATGCACCGTAAAGCAGATTTACCCCCACAATCCCGAGTGCTTCTTGTTGCAATGCTGCCTCGCCATCAAGCATCCGCACATGGATAATGATTTGGCTGTCGTCGTCTCGTGGATGCGCTTGGAACTTGATCCCCATCCAACCATGGCACTCATTGGTTCCCTGGTAGTTGCGGGCCGACACGGTATCCGCGAAGGCAAAGAAAGCAGTCGTATCGCCACGAATCTCGTGCAAGCGATTCAGATTCAGTTCGTGTTCATAGTCCAGCATCGCCTGCAATCGATCCCGGCATACGTATCGTGAAGCTCGTCCGTAAATCGCATCGCTGACCTTCATGTCGTAAGCCGACATGCTCTTGGCGATCGTGCCCGCACCAGCTCCAACTCGAAAAAACCAACGAACGACTTCTTGCCCAGCTCCGATCTCGGCGAAGGTGCCGTAGCGTCTAGGATCCAAGTTGACGTTCAGAGCCTTTTGATGAGTATCAATAGTATCGACAGTGGTTCTGGAAGCCAACGATCGCGGCATGGGTTGAAGACCTGGGGCAGCTGTAATGGGAAACGAAACCGTCGAGAATCCGGCATGCACAATTCGTGCCGCCGTCACTGAGAACTATTTCACCATGATTTCGTCGGACTCGATAGACGAGTTCTGCTCTTGAGTGCATCCGAAAGCAGCATGCTTGCCCAGTTTAGGAGCAGCAAAGGGTGCCGTGGCGGCGTGAATTGACCTGATTGCGGCGAGAGAACCCCGTCTCGTCTTGTCCATTTTGTTGACGATCAATTTCGTTTTTCTGGAATGGCGACCGAACCGCCCTACGAGGCAAAGATGTGTCGGATACTTGCCGTTCGGATATCGGCTCGACACTGCTCGCGTATGCGGCGCGCATTTTGCTAAAGATGTTCGCTTGATTTGCCGGAGAGATATGGCTCGTCATCCGATCTGTCGATGTGCGGACTCATCGTAATTTTGGATGCTGTGATCGCTGGTTGAATCATTCCGAGTTAAGTGGCAATGGAAGGTCGCCTTCGGAAAACGCTGTTAGATACTCAATCAACTCGTTTGCGCGATTGCCTTCAATCGATGCACCATTACCTTCCCAGGAGTTCCAATGAGCACAACGCTCTCCAAAGCAAGTTCCTCGACCCAAAACTCTGGCTCAGCATCCAGCAACGGACATTCCAAGTCGGTCGGGTCCGCCCGACAAGCAGCAATCTCAGCGGTGACCAACTACGCTGCTAAATCTCCTCCCATTGAGTTTGTAGGGGCGATTGCCCAGGACTACTATTCGACGAACGTCTTTAGCAAGTCCGTAATGAAGGACCGGCTTCCCAAAGCGGTCTACAAGTCGCTGATGATGACGATTGAATCTGGCGAGAAGCTAGACCCGGGTGTTGCCGACATCGTTGCTTCGGCGATGAAAGACTGGGCGATGGAAAAGGGTGCAACTCACTACGCACATATTTTCTATCCATTGACGGGTGCTACCGCAGAAAAACATGACAGCTTCCTTTCTCCCACATCGGACGGGAGCACACTTTCAGAGTTTAGTGGTAAGCAATTGATCCAAGGGGAACCGGACGGATCCAGTTTTCCGACCGGGGGTATTCGCGTCACATCCCAGGCTCGTGGCTACACGATCTGGGATGTGACGAGCCCCGCTTACATCATGGAGAATCCCAACGGGACGACGCTTTGCATTCCCACGGCTTTCGTTTCCTGGACCGGGGAAGCACTTGACAAAAAGACGCCAGTGTTGCGTTCGATGCAGGCATTGAACAAACAAGCCCAGCGAGTTTTGAAACTGTTCGGGCACCAGGACGGCGCTTTTGTGGCGGCCACCGCTGGACCTGAGCAGGAATACTTTTTGGTCGATCGCAACTTTTTCTTCGCGCGTCCTGACCTGCTCAATGCTGGACGAACGCTATTCGGATGTCAGCCTCCCAAGGGGCAGGAATTCGATGACCACTACTTTGGGGCAATTCCCGAACGCGTACTGGCATTCATGCTGGACGCTGAGCGCGAACTATTCAAGCTTGGCATTCCAGTGAAAACGCGGCACAACGAAGTCGCGCCTGGGCAATTTGAGATCGCTCCGGTTTTTGAATCGGCAAACCTTGCCGCCGATCATCAGCAATTGATGATGACGACGCTTGACCGGGTCGCCAAGAAGTACGGGATGGCTTGCCTGATGCACGAAAAGCCATTCGCGGGTGTCAATGGATCTGGTAAGCACGTCAACTGGTCGATGGGCAGCAGTTCCCAAGGAAACATGCTGGATCCCGGCGACACGCCACACGAGAACGCCCAGTTCTTAGTCTTTTGTGCCGCCGTGATCCGAGCGGTTCACCTGCATCAGGGACTTCTGCGTGCCGTCGTCGCCACAGCGGGCAACGATCACCGGCTGGGAGCAAACGAAGCTCCCCCGGCAATCATCTCGATCTTTTTGGGAGACCAGCTGACCGATATTTTCGAGCAGATCAAATCGGGTGGCGCCAGCTCATCAATAGACTCGGGCACATTGACGGTCGGCGTCGATGTATTGCCGCCATTTCCGAAGGACGCTGGCGACAGAAATCGAACCAGCCCGTTCGCGTTTACAGGAAATCGATTCGAGTTTCGAGCTGTTGGTTCCAATCAATCGATCGCCGGTCCGCTGGTCGCGATGAATACGATCATTGCGGAGTCAGTCGATTACTGTGCGACGCGACTCGAAGAGGCCACGCAAGGCGATCCAGAGCGGCTCAATGGGGCCGTGCAAGAGCTTTTGACGGAGATAATCAACGAACATTCCGCGATCATCTTCAACGGTGATGGGTATTCCGAGCAGTGGCATGCCGAGGCTGCCGAACGAGGGCTGCTGAACCTAAAGACAACCGCTGACGCACTTCCTCATCTCTTGACGCCAGACGCGATCGAGATGTTCGACAAGTACGGCGTGCTCACCAAGCGGGAGCTGGAGAGCCGCCTAGAGACCTACTTGGAACAGTATGTTCTGACGGTTGATGTTGAGGCGAGCTTGTCCGTCAGCATGGCCAGGAAACTGATTTTCCCAGCCGCTATTCGTTACCAAAACGAACTGGCAGCAACATGTGCCAACCTGAAGCTTGTCGGAATCGATTTTGACACCGATACGCTTGACGCTGTGACGGAGCTTGTCAAAGGACTGCAAGACAGCATCGCCACACTAGAGTATGCGATCAAAGACGAATCCGCATCCGATTCGCTCGAAGAGGCGCGTCACCGTTGTGATGTTGTCTTGCCGGCGATGACAACTGTTCGAGCTTACGTTGACAAGCTTGAACACGTCGTCGCTGACGATCTTTGGCCGCTGCCCACTTATCAGGAGATGTTGTTCATCAAATAGCCTGAAAATCCCAGGCGGATTGCTGACGGTTGTCTCGTTAGCGTCCGAAGTGAAGCCAAATCCGCCGCGGAGCCCGCTGAGCCGCGCCGTTCGGGAGAAGCTTCCCGGCCGCAAAGATTTTTGCTCCCGAAAGGGAGCAAAAATCGTGTCGCGGGCGATTTGGCACTTTGCCAATTCAATGGTTCGTCTAGACTTTGACCTCTGACCAGAGGCGGACTGGTCATGTTCACAACTACTAGCGTTGCGCGTCCATCCAATTGGAATCGCAACCTTTTACAGTCAAGAAGCCAAGGCATCATGCCAACTCAATCGCAAACCCAGTCATCTTTCAAAACTCCTCTACTTGCCGGATATCAGACTGACGGATTCTTTGACGAACTGATCGACGAGCATGGGGCTCCTAGACTGGGTGCGGAGCAACTGGTCGCGCTGATCAACTCGATGCCGGGTGAGGAGCTATTGCGTCGACAACGCGCGATCGAGCGATCTCTGTATCACATGGGGATTACATTTACCGTCTACAGCGATCAGGCGGGAACCGAAAAAATCATGCCATTCGATATCGTTCCACGGATCGTTTCAACGACGATGTGGAATCATATGGAGGCCGGATTGAAGCAGCGAATCAAAGCGCTCAACTGTTTCTTGTCCGACGTTTACTCGAATCAGGAGATCGTCAAAGAGGGCATTATCCCTTTGGAGTTGATCGAAACTTCAACTTCTTTTTTGCCCGAGTGTAAAGGCTTGAAGCCATTCCATGACGTTTGGTGCCACATCACGGGTACTGATTTGATCCGTGACGACTCAGGTGCCGCGTTTGTGCTGGAGGATAATTTGCGATGCCCGTCAGGCGTGTCCTACGTCCTGCAAAATCGGTTCGTGATGAAAAAGAACTTTCCGCAGGTCTTTCACGCTTCGCAAGTGCGCCCGGTCAACGACTACCCGGCACGTCTGTACAACATGCTGCGCATGATGGCACCCCCTCAGGCAGATGATCCAACCGTTGTTGTGTTGACTCCGGGTGTCTACAACAGCGCCTATTACGAGCACTCTTTTCTGGCCCAGCAGATGGGTGTCGAGTTGGTCGAAGGTCGAGATCTATTCGTCGATAACGACTGCGTTTACATGCGCACGACCGAGGGTGCCCAACGAGTGGACGTGATCTACCGCCGCATCGACGACACATTTCTGGATCCCGAAGTTTTTCACCCCAAATCCGTGCTGGGCGTCGCCGGTTTGATGCGTGCCTACCGAGCCGGAAACGTGGCCCTTGCCAATGCGCCTGGAACCGGCATCGCGGACGACAAAGTGATTTACGCGTTCGTACCCGCAATGATTCGCTATTATTTGAACCAAGAGCCCATTCTGGCCAACGTGCCGACCTACGTTTGCTTTCGCGAAGACGACCGAAAATACGTGCTCGAACACATGGATGAACTGGTCGTGAAAGCAGCCAATGAATCTGGCGGGTACGGAATTTTGATCGGACCGCACGCCAGCGATGCTGAACGAGCCGAGTATGCCAATAAGATCTCAGAGGATCCACGTAATTTCGTTGCGCAGCCAACCCTGTCATTGTCGCGAGCACCAACGATGATTGGTGATGTACTCGAAGGACGACACGTTGATTTGCGTCCCTATATTTTGTGCGGCCCTGACGATGTATGGGTGTTGCCGGGTGGCCTAACTCGCGTGGCGCTAAGAAAGGGATCCTTGGTCGTCAATTCATCACAAGGCGGAGGCAGCAAAGATACTTGGGTCGCCGCTGAACCCGGACAAACTGTCGCGCAACCGTAGCGGCCGATCATTCATCGTTCAAGAGATCCATAGTTGTAATCCATGTTGTCACGCGTCGCAGAATCGATCTACTGGATGAGTCGCCAAGTGGAGCGCGCCGAGAACTTGGCTCGCTTTTTGGAAGTTACTCACAACTTGGCCCTCGACCAAGCAGCAGACGTCATCGATCCCTGGAAACCTCTGATTGATGCGACCGGCGATTACGAATTTTTTGCCGAGCATTACGGCGTAGCGACCGCTGATTCAGCAACCAAATTCCTGGCCTTCGATCAAAAGTATCCAAACTCGATGCTGGCGACCCTTCAACTTGCGCGAGAACGCTCGCGGGATGCGTGAATCGATTTCCTCGGAGGCCTTCGAGCAAATCAACGAGTTTTACCACTTTGTGAATACCGCTGGAGAGCTCCCGGCACTCGATTCGCCCAGCGGCTTTCTTGATTCGGTCCGGCGCATTGCGATTCAATGGACAGGCGTTCTAGACAGCACCATGGCACATGACATTGGCTGGCATTTTGCCAACGTCGGCCGGATGGTCGAAAGGGCTGACAAGACTTCCCGAATCCTGGACGTCAAGTATTTTAACTTGCTGCCTCGCCCAGAAGATGTTGGTACAGCAACTGATGACATGCAATGGTCCGCGTTACTATCGGCCATTGGCGGTTTCGAGGCTTACCGGCGAGTGCATCACTTGATCGACATCGAGAAAGTTGTTGAGTTCTTTTTGTTCAATCGTGATTTTCCAAGGTCGGTGCTGTTTTGCGTTGCGGCCGCCGATGATTCGTTGGAAGAAATTCAAAAACGGTCGAGTACGGAATCGCCAAGTTTATCGCGCCATCGGATCGGCCGTCTTCGACATCGTCTGATGGAAACTCGTGTCGAAGAGGTATTGGCCGGTGGCATGCACGAGTTTATCGACCTCCTCCAAGGCGAACTCAATGGAGTTGGCGAGGCCATGAACGATGATTACTTTCAGGTTGTTTCACATCCATGACAATTCAGGTCGCCCTGCATCACCAGACCAAGTACACCTACGATCGTTCCATTTCTGTGGGTCCGCAACTCGTCAGGTTGCGACCGGCATATCATGCGGCGCACGAAGATTGAAGCCTACAGCTTGCGCGTCGAACCCGCCGAGCATTTTGTCAATTGGCAGCAAGATCCGTTTGGCAATCCGATCGCCCGTTTTGTATTTCCCAAACCGGTGCGTGAACTGAGCGTCACGGTCAACCTGATCGCCGACATGACAGTCATCGATCCCTTCGATTTTTTTATTGAAGAAGGTGCGGATCAATGGCCGTTTGAATACAACGATGCTCTGAAACGCCAATTGGCACCCTATTTGGAAAAGACCCAAACGACCAGTTTGCTAACGGCGTGGGTCGATCAGTTTCCGAAGTCGTACGAGCGCATCGTCGATTTTTTGGTGGATGTGAATTTGCAGCTCGAAGGAACACATCGAATACCTTGTACGGTTGGAACCTGGTGTTCAGACACCTGAAGAGACCCTTACTTTACAAAGCGGTTCGTGTCGTGACTCGGCATGGTTGATGGTCGCGGGATTTCGGCAGATTGGAATCGCCGCTCGATTCGTGTCGGGCTATTTGATTCAGTTGACTGCGGACCAGCCTTCGCTTGACGGGCCTTCCGGTCCCACAGCCGACTTTTGTGATTTGCATGCCTGGGCCGAGGTCTATTTGCCGGGCGCCGGCTGGGTCGGCTTGGACCCCACCAGCGGATTGTTTGCCGGGGAAGGTCACATACCGCTGTCTTGCACGCCACAGTTCGGCGACGCCGCGCCAATCACCGGCAGCCACGAAGCCTGTGAAGTTGAATTTTCTCACGAGATGTCGGTTTCGCGTGTTCACGAAGACCCACGCGTTACCAAGCCGTATACCGACACGCAGTGGGAAGCGATCATGCAGACCGGACACGAGGTTGACCGCCGCTTGGAAGCGGGAGATGTGCGGCTAACGATGGGAGGCGAGCCGACATTCGTGTCGATCGACGACATGGACGACCCACAGTGGACCACCGACGCGGTCGGCGAGGAAAAACGGGTGCTTAGCAATTTGTTGCTGCTGCGTCTGCGAGACCAATTCGCACCGGGTGGATTGCTGCAATACGGACAAGGCAAATGGTATCCCGGTGAATCCTTGCCTCGTTGGGCGCTGACATGCCTGTGGCGGCGCGACGGCGAACCGATTTGGAATGATCCGCAGTGGATGGCTGACGAAGGGACCGATTACGGCCACACCTATGACGATGCCAAACGGTTCATCAGACATCTGGCCCGAGAGTTGAACATTAGCGCGAAGATGAGCTTTCCAGTCTACGAAGATACGTTTCACTATCTTTGGCGTGAAAGTCAACTGCCAATCGATACCGATCCGTTAGATCCCAAGCTGGAAGACCCGAACGAAAGGGCCACGATGATTCGCGCCTTTCAGTCAGGATTGACGACGCCGACTGGATTTGTACTTCCGCTGCGTCGAGCCTGGTGGCAGGCGCGCCTGGCTGGATTGGCGGTCGCTGGCCGATACGCGGTGAGAAACTATTCTTGATACCTGGCGATTCCCCCGTCGGTTTGCGGTTACCACTTGAGACGCTGCCAACTACGAGCGTTTCGACAAACAATATTTTGTCGATGCCGCTGGATCCCAGTGCGCCACGCGCCCCGCTACCACGACTCGCGGTTGGCAAAGGAAATGAGATCGATGCTACCCGTGACGAGCCCACTCCAGAGCGAGAGTTTCGGCAACAGGTCAACGAGCAGTTGCTCGATGAAGAAGACGATGATGACTTGCCGACTAGCGATGATGTGGTTCACACCGCGTTGTGCATCGAATGCCGGCACGGACGATTGCATGTTTTCATGCCGCCCGCACAGCGACTCGAAGATTACTTGGAACTGATCGCCGCGATCGAAGAAACCTGCGCAACGTTGCAGCTACCCGTTGTCATCGAAGGATACTTGCCGCCGCCTGACGACCGTGTCGAATTCTTTAAGGTCACACCTGACCCTGGCGTTATCGAAGTCAACACACAGCCGTCAAGCAACTGGAAAGACTTGGCCGAGTTGACCGAAACCATCTACGAAGAAGCTCGCAAGTGCCGATTGGCGACCGACAAGTTTGATTTAGACGGCCGACACACCGGAACCGGTGGAGGCAATCACATAGTGCTGGGGGGTAAAACACCTGCTGACAGTCCGTTTCTCAGGCGGCCAGATCTATTGGGCAGCATGATCGGATTCTGGAACAACCATCCCTCCCTGTCCTATTTGTTCAGCAGTCGCTTCATTGGTCCGACCAGCCAAGCACCAAGGCTAGATGAAAGCCGACGTGATGCCGTCTATGAAATGGAGATTGCGTTAGCGCAGTTGCCATCACCCGATCAAGTGATTCCACCTTGGATGGTCGATCGACTTTTTCGCGATCTCTTGGTTGACTTGACCGGCAACACGCATCGCGCCGAAATCTGTATCGACAAACTTTATTCCCCAGACAGTAGCACAGGCCGCCTCGGATTGGTCGAACTGCGCGGTTTCGAAATGCCGCCACACGCACGCATGAGTCTGTCGCAGCAATTGCTGGTACGGGCGCTCATTGCCGCTTTCTGGGATCAGCCCTACAAGCAACCTTTGGCGAACTGGGAGACCGCACTGTTTGATCGGTTCATGCTGCCCTATTTCGTCTGGCAGGATCTGTGCAACGTGCTTGGTGAATTGAGCCGACATGGAATCGACATGAAGCCGGAGTGGTTCTTACCGCACTTCGAATTTCGATTTCCACATGTCGGCGAAGTTACCTTTCAGGACATTGGACTACAACTTCGTTCGGCAATCGAACCATGGTATGTGATGGGCGAAGAACCCGGCGCCGGGGCAACCACCCGGTTTGTTGATTCGTCAGTTGAGCGATTGGAGGTGATGGTAACCGGATTTGATCTCAGCCGACATCGCGTTCTGTGTAATGGAATCAACGTTCCCTTGCATGCGACCGGCGTACAGGGACAGTACGTTGCCGGCGTTCGTTTTCGGGCTTGGCAGCCTCCCCGCTGCCTGCATCCGACGATCGGCGTGCACACGCCACTTCGGTTCAATATTGCTGACTTGTCTTATCGAAAATCGATTGGTGGATGCACTTATCATGTTTCGCACCCTGGCGGGCGTGGAAGCGAACGATTCCCTGTGAACGCCAACGAAGCTGAATCACGTCGTGCGACCAGGTTTGACGCGCTCGGATTGGATGCCGGTCAGATTGACATTACCGAAACCCCCATGCTTGTCGGTCCCAATCCCTACCCGGTGACTTTGGATTTGCGTCGGTTTAACATGGGTTGACCTTTCCATGCGATTTACAACAGCACCTATTTGGCAGCTTTTGCCCGAAGGTGAATTCGCGCTTGCAAACTAGGCCAACTTTGTGGATTCGACGCCGACCCTTCCTGCACTTGACCCATTTACGAAGTACTCGCCGGTTGATCATCGATATGACGAGTATCAAGCACAGGATGGAAGCGTACGGCGAGCCTGGAAACCAATCGCAAATTCACTGCGTCAACTCGGTGCTGAGGGCCTGCAATTACGTGCGGGCGAGGCCGATCGACTAGTCCAAGAGAGTACCGCCAACTCACGGGCCCAACCGGGTCGCGATCTTCCAGCGCGGCCGTGGAAGCTTTCCGCAATTCCGCTGGTTCTGGACGCCCAGACGGGACGAGCACTTCAGTCGGGACTGCGGCAACGGGTGCGTGTCTTGGAAGCCGTGCTGGATGACCTGCTGGGTCCGCAAGAACTCATCAAGAACCGGATTCTACCGGCAGAACTGCTGAGTGCTAATCCAAACTATTCTCGCACCTACTACGAACTTCCCAAAACAAGTCAACATCGTTTGACCTTGACTGCGACGGACTTGGCTCGCAACGACGATGGAACGTGGTGGGTAACCGGCGATCGAACCCGCGCCCCAAGCGGACTGGGCTTTGCGTTGGAAAATCGGATCATCACCAGCCGCGTGTTTCCTACGTTGTTTCGTCAAAGCAACGTGCATCGCTTCGCAAAATTTTTCGTCTCCCTTCAACAGCATCACTACGCGATGGCGGCTCGTCATCGTGACAACCCACGTGTCGCGATCTTGACACCCGGTCCGCGAAGTTATCGATACATGGAAGATGCTTATCTGGCGCGATACCTCGGATATACGCTTGTGCAAGGTCGTGACTTGGCCGTTCGACACGGGCATCTGAATCTGAAGACGCTCGGTGGTTTGTTGCCAATCGATGTGCTTTGGCGGCAAGTCTCCGACAACCGCTGCGACCCATTGGAGCTGGACGACAACTCGACTGACGGCGTGACAGGATTGTTGCAAACGATCCGCAATGGTGCGATCGCAGTTGCCAACGATGTCGGCAGCTTGTTGGCCCAGACTCCGGCTCTCCTCCCATTCTTGCCGGCTGCCGCGAAGTTTTTGTTTGCTGAAGAACTTGAACTTCCGACCGTGGCAACGTATTGGTGCGGTGGCCAACGGGAACGAGAATATGTATTGGAACACCTTGATCGCCTGTTGTTGCGGCCGGCTTTCGCGGTCACCGGGGCTCCACCTGTTCTGGCCAGTCAACTTTCGACCGCCGCGCGGGCGGAACTGGTTGCGGCGATCAAAGCTAATCCGCACCAATACGTTGCCCAGCAACGACCGGCACGTAGCACGACTCCGGTCTGGCATGACCAACGACTTCAGCCATGGTATGTCACACTGCGATCGTTCCAATTGCAAGCCACTGAAAAGGTGATGGTATTGCCAGGTGGCTTAACGCGAGTGAGCCCCGACCTAGAGTCATTGGACCAGACGCCAACGAGTGGTCGGCTCGGGCAAGATTGCTGGGTGATTGGGGACAAGCCCGTCGATACAACGATTACGCTATTGCCGTCGGCCGCTGAGGCCTTGCGTTTGACGCGCAGCGGCGACGAACTCCCCAGTCGCGTAGCCGAAAATCTGTTTTGGCTAGGACGCTACGTGGAACGCATCGAAGCGATTGCCCGACTGATGAGAACGACGCTGACCCAACTGGCCGGTGAATCGGATGTCAGCGATTTACCTGAGATGTCGCGACTGATCGCTGTGCTCGCGGCCATCGGACAAATTGAGCCTGACTATGCGATCGAAGAACTGCGCGGAAACCTGCCAAAGTTTGACCGGTTGCTGCCGAAGTCGGTCTTTGATCCGGCACGGGCAATGCATTCAAGCGTTCAGCAAATGCTGGAAAATGCCTCTGCCGTGCGTGATCGAATCTCACTGGATGCTTATCGAATCGTCGCTCGGATCGATGATGAAACTTCCAATGATTCCACTCCCATTTGCGATGTTGCCACCACGATTGAGCGAATGAACCGGCTGATTTCTGAACTGTTGGCGTTCGCTGGTCTGGCTTCCGAAAGCATGACACGAACGCATGGTTGGCGATTCCTAGAGTTGGGCCGGCGTAACGAACGCGCCTTTCAGACTGCCGAGCTCCTGACCAACACACTCGTCCATCCAATCGCCAAAGAGGCGGCGTTGTTGGAGCCCGTATTGCGGACGACAGATAGCTTGATGACCTACCGAGTACGTTACCTCCAGCAACTGCAACCAGCCGCCGTGCTGGACCTGTTGATTACGGACGAGAGCAACCCTAGGTCAATTGGCTATCAAATGCATCGAATCGACAGGCTGCTAGGCAGATTGCCAAACGATGACAAAGAAGTTCGCTTAGGCGAAGATGAAAGGATTGCAAAAAGTCTCCTGAATCAAGTTCAGTTGTCCGATCCGTTTGATCTAGCTTCCGTCAATCAAATGGGCAAGCGAAAGAAACTAGAAATCCTGCTCAAGCAAATGATCGATGATTTGCCGCGACTGTCCAACGCGATCACGGCCCGCTACTTGATCCACACCAGCAGCACGCAATCCCTAACTGGTCAAGCTGATCCTTGGACACCAGAGGGGGAAATTTGATCATGTCAGGCCTCTCGCGCTACCAGATCCAGCATCTGACTCAGTATCAATACTCAGATCCCGTTGCGATTTGCCAAAATCAACTGCGGATGATGCCTAGTTCGCGGGCGCAATCTCTGTCACAGATTGAATGTCATCAAGTCGTCACATCAATCACGCCTGAACCCGATGCGATCAACCAGCACAAGGATTATTTTGGCAACGCCGTTTATTCTTTCTCGATTGAATCACTGCATCGGCGATTGGAGGTTGCGGTACAAAGCGAAGTGACCGTTCGTAGTCAACCTTGGCCAAAGACTGAACGTACCACACCCTGGCAGCAGATTGTGGAACAGATCACAGACGGTCGTGATCCGCAGTGGCTTGCGGCACAAGATTTCTGCTTTGACTCGCCACGCATTCGTCGCAATGAAAAGTTTCGCCAGTACGCGAGAGAATCGTTCAGCGCAGGCCGCGACGTTGGCGACGCAGCGATGGAGCTAACACAGCGAATTCATGATGACTTTCGGTACGATACAAAAGCAACCGATGTCACCACGCAAACCGAACAAGCGTTTGAGATCAAAGCCGGCGTATGTCAAGATTTCGCGCACATTCAGGTCGCTTGCTTACGGTCCATCGGCTTGCCTGCCAGATACGTCAGCGGCTACCTGAGGACAGTACCACCACCGGGAAAGGAACCGCTGGTCGGAACCGATGAATCTCATGCTTGGGTCAGTTTATACATGGGACCGCAACTTGGATGGATCGACCTTGACCCAACCAACGCTTGCAGATGCGACACCAATCACATTCCCGTGTGTATCGGTCGCGACTACAGCGAAGTCAGTCCGATGCGCGGTGTCGTCTTGGGCGGGGGGGCACCATCTTTGCGTGTCAGCGTAGAAGTTCAGGACGTAACCCATTGATCGCGTTGCCAGGTGCGTTGGGCTGGCAATGAATCGGGATCATGAATCATGGTGCAGTCCAACGGCAGCTCCGTCTGACGAATCCAGCGGATTCACAACAGCACAGTGAACACATGCCAGCAGAGGACTCCAATGCCAAAATGCTTTGAACGCTGCAGCTACAGATTCTGCAAGTACTCAATTCCCTGCTGCAACTCTTGGGCAGACGAATCATCGCGACCAACCACGAATCGGCCACGGTATTGGACGTCTTCCAGCAAACCGATTAGCTCCGGGAAGTCGGCAGTCCCTTGGCCTAGACGAACCGAGACACCGCGTCCGGCGGCCAAGTCGATCACCCCATCGACGGCGTAAACCAATTCGATCCGGTCCTTCAGCGCCAGGACTGCCTCGCGGACGTCGAAGCGGTTAATGATCAATTGGCCTGGATTCAATGCCACCGCCACGAACGCATCGGGCGAACTATTGAGCATCCTTGCTAGCGTTTCACCAGAGGTGCTACCAGTTTCCGCCGCTAGAAACGCGCCAACTTTGGTGCCAAAACGCCCCAGATCGTCCAGGACCGACTGCATCGAGGCCCAGCGAGGATCCTCCTGGGCCTCTGGAATCGAACCGATTGAGTTGACGACGACTGGACAAGCCAAGCGGTAGGCCAATTGCATTGCAGCCTTGGTGGCCTCGACCCGTCGGTCCAGATCCTGCGTGTTGTCGTAACCTCTGCGGGTTTGGAAACGGAGAGAAGCAACCTTGAGGTTGAGGTCATCCAGAATTTTACGCAATTGACGGAGCCCGGTGTCCGACAATTGAGAAGGGTGAATCTGGTTTTGCGCGTCGAGTTCCACGGCCGACACGCCCATTTGGGCAGCCGTCTCTAGAGCCTTGCGCAGCGGCATTCTTAGTGCATCCACACGGACGGCAATGTTCAATTCCGCCACCGCATTCCTCGTAAAACTTGTTTCATGATCGATACAGTCACAGGCGGCATCATACGTCTGTACGGACGAATAGCAAACAGCGCGACAATAGTCGCCGCATGGTCGGTCACTGCTGTCCTGCTGATGACTAGTCCGGTGTCGGGACAAACAACCGTCATTGACCACGAGTCTGAATTGACCAGCTTTGTGTGGGACTTTAGTCGTAGGGACGATACAAACTTCAACAAGTTTCCGGATCGTTGGGAACGGGTCGAAGACATCGGCTACCCCAAATATGTGATCGCCGAAATCACTGCTCGTGATACAGAATTCGAACGACGTCTGTTGGCCTGGGATACGCAGATCATTGCCGGTTGGACTGCACTGCGCAAATCGATCCCGACCTTGCCAAAGCTGTTGCCTCCATCGCTTGCCGACTCGTTAACCGATCGATACTTGCGGATCGATTTGGACGGCGGACAGTTCGCCGCACAATCGGCCGAGATCCCTGCCAGCCGACGCTACCAGTATCGCTTTAGCTGCGAAATCGCCACACGAGGTTTGGTTTACGATTCGGCGCTCGCAGAGTTCGCGTTCCTAAATGATGATGGCAAGGTCATCGAGTCGCATTCCACCAAACCTCTCTCAGGGACCAATGATTGGACCACAATGGCGATTCCTCCAGCGCAGCCACCGTATGGCGCAACACAGATGCTGGTCAGGCTAAAGGTTCAGCGTGGCGACGATGGTCTGGAAGATATTCGGGGACGCATTGGATTCGACAACATTCGGATCGAAAGGCTTCCTCAACTGGCTGTAACAACCGACAAACCATTAGGCGCTTACCGCCTTGGACAGCCTGTGACGGCGTCGGCAAAGATCATGGGTCTGCCGAAAGGGCAGTCCGAGATCCGGTTTGTCTTGCTGGACAGTTCCGGATCACAGATTAGCGAAGCCGTCCGGCGCGTCGAGATCAAACCGGCCGAAGCCGCCGACGCAGAATTCGCCAACAATCGATCGGGTCGTTCCGAGGATGAATCGATTGGAACGGCAGTTTCGTGGCAACTCCCAGCCTTGCGCCCCGGCTTCTACCGGATCGGCGCGTCGATCCATGGACGACGAGTCGCCACCTTGGCGTCGGAGATAACCTTTGCGGTGATCGATCAATTGACTTCCGGCCCGCCGCATGGTTGCTTTGGGTGGACGCTGCCACAAGGTCGCCAAGATGTATTGGCAAGAGACGTAGCGCCGTGGTTGGCAGACTATGGCGTCGCCTGGATCAAATACCCCTGTTGGCTCGCTCCGGAGGATCTCGCGCAAGCCGACGAAACGGCCGTGGTTTTCTCACGTCTACAGGATCGGGGAATCGAAACAATCGGAATGCTGGATGTGCCGCCCGAATCACAGCAGTCGAACTATGAACTGCGTGGGCGTCGCGATTTGGTGGCGGCGCAATTGTTTCGCAACCAAGCGATCTGGAATCCGCTGTTGGAACCCGTGATGTCGCGGATGACACTAAAGGTCCGGCGTTGGCAACTGGGCGCTGATCGTGATCATAGTTTTCTGGGACGACCACGGCTGAACGAATCGATCACTCAAATTTCCACCGGACTTCAGGGTTTCGGTCAACCGATTGACGTGGCGATTTCGTGGCCCTGGGAGGAGTCACAATATCAAGACGGAAAATCATCCTGGCAGGCCGAATGCCGCAGCAGCGATCCGCCGCTGAGTCCTCGTGAACTGGATGCTTACCTTTCCTTGAGGGCTTTAGACACTCGTCCCCAATCACCAAACACGTGGTTGTTGATCGACCCCATTGCACGAGACAGATACAGCCAAACAGCGCGAATTCAGGACCTTGTTTTGCGAATGGCAACCGTGCGTGGCCATCGTGTCCAGGCGGCATTCATCAGCAATCCACGTGATCCCAATCATGGGCTATTGCGGCGTGATGGACGACCCGACGAACTCCTGCTGCCGTGGCGAACCACTTCGCGGCTGATCGGCAATCTTCGCAAAGCAGGTTCGTTGAAGCTGAGAAATGGAACGGACAACATGGTGTTTACAGGCGACAACCGAGCAGTGCTGCTACTTTGGGCACCCGTCCCTGGGGAAGAACGCCTGTTTTTAGGGGCCGACGCCCAGGTTGTGGATGTCTGGGGAAAGGTTGCTGATTTGCCGATTGAATTCGATGGCAATCAGCCAACGCAAGTTGTCCCGACCGGTCCCGAGCCCGTCTTTGTCATTGGTGCTGATCCCAGCCTGCTAGCGTTTCGAATGTCGGTCGCTTTGGAACCCGATCGGCTGGATAGCTTGATCGGCCGCAACCAGAAGCTCTCGATTTCGCTGTCGAACCCCATCGACGAAAGTCTGGTCGGTGACCTGCGAATCATGACGCCGGCATCATGGTCGATCGAATCACCAAAATGGCATTGGCAATCGCTTGCCGGACGATCGGCCAGTCACACTTTCGACGTGGGACTGACCAACACAGCAATGATTGGTGACTATGAAGTGCCAATTCAGTTCGATATCGATTCAGTTCCGCCAAAACGAATCACCGTTTACCGTCACGTCGTCGTGGGACCTGAAGGGATCGATGTCAGCGCCAAGACACGCCTAATGCCGGGCAATGAATTGCAAGTCCAGATCCAATTGACCAACCGGCGCAGGCAAACGAAGTCCTTCGACTGCATATTATTCCCGCCACCAGGACGCCAGTTTCAGGAGCGTGTCATCTCGGTAGCCCCCGGCGAGACCGTTCGGCGCGACTTCTACTGGCCGGACGCCGAAAGGTTCCTGGGCGGCGAAATGACGCTCCGAGCGGTGGAGCAAGATGGCCCACGAGTGATCAATTTCAAGTTCAAGATTCGCGGCTAACAGATCGCTCTATTGCCAGGATGGCTCTTCGCGGTAAGCTGTGCGCTTCACGCAAACAGGGCATTTGCGTGATTCGACCCCCCCGACAGCAATCAATGTTGGCGTTGGTCATCCGGTATTTGACGGGAACAAGAGCTTCGCCGCAGCTTGATTCCAGCCCCGAAAGTCGCGGCAGACTGAATGTTGGAAGGACGAAAGCGTGTTTGTATCAGCGTCAACAGAATGCTGGCCCGAGATGGAGCTCCAGGAAGCGATCGAGGTTTTGACCGATCTCGAATTTACAGCAGTCGAAATCGCGATTCACGAATCGGGAAATTTAAAACCGAGCGAGTTGCTACAGGACCCTGATCGTGCCGTCCAGATCTTGCGCCACACTCACCGGCTAGACATTTCGGGTTACAGCTTGGAACTCGGCAGTACTGGCGATCAACACTACGAAGATTTCAAAACCGTTTGTCGAATCGCCAAAACGACCAAGGTTGTCAACATCACGGTCAAGTCTGGCGAGCATGGAACGCCCTTCAATGAGGAGGTCGAACGCCTACAAAAACTTGTCGAGATCGCGGAAACCGAAGGCGTACGAGTTTCGGTCCTCACACAACTGGGATGTCTCAGCGATGATCCCGATACGCTGATGGTGCTGTGCAACAACGTTGACGGACTCGGAATCACATTGGACCCGAGTGTTTATGTCTGTGGGAAAGCCGACGAAAAGCACTTGGACAAGATTCTAAAATTTGTCTGCAACGTTCACTTGCGGGATTCGCGCCCCGATGCCTTTCAGGTCAGCATTGGCCAGGGTGAAGTCGACTATGGTAAATTGGTCACTCAGCTAGAACGTGAAAAATACGACCGCGCTTTAACGGTTCATATGAGTCCACTGGAAGGACTTGACCATCGAGTTGAACTGCGAAAATTGCGTCGACTGCTGGAAACACTTTTGTAGTGAAGACGAAACCGTCCGACTCCGATCCAGCTGGGCCTGATGTTAGCCGCCTTGGAGAGAGCATCGCTCGGCGGCTTGCTAGCCAACAACCGCTGCCTCGTTCGACCGCTCGGATGTCACTTGCGTACGGTCGGCACCGCGGACCGGCTCCGGTCGGAACTCGACGTGCTGCAGTCGTCGTTGCGCTCTATCGAAACCCTCACGTCGCCGCCAACGACCAGTGGACGATCCCGCTGACGCTGCGGCCGCGAACCCTTCAGCATCACGGCGGTCAGATCTCTTTGCCAGGCGGGCAAATCGAACCGGGCGAAGATGTTTATGCCGCGGCACTGCGTGAATTTCATGAAGAGCTTGGTATTCCGGCCAACGTTCTGCATCGATGCGGAGAGTTGTCTAGTCAGTACGTGTTTGCCAGTGCCAACTTGGTCCGTCCGGTTGTGACCATCGTTCAGTCCCCGGATCAGCCTTGGAAGCCTGATCCGATTGAAGTCGAAGAAGTGATTGAACTGCCACTCAGTGTCCTGATCGACCAGCGATATCGGGTCCGGCCCATCCGCCAGATCACCGTCAAGAACCAAGGCCGAGACGTGGGCTCGCTGGCAATGGAAACCCCGGCGATCGACTTTGAAAACCACCACATTTGGGGTGCGACCGCCCTGATCCTCGATCAATTGGCCCAAATCTTGCATCTCTTTGCCTGACGGGTTACCAGACTGCCAATTTCAAGCAAATTGACACTTTCGTATGCGGCTCTACAATTCCGCCACTGAACTGCCGTCCAATCTGCGGGCCAATCCGTAGCCGACCCAGTGGTCATTAACAACAGAATCTTCATAAGGAATCATCATGGCCTCCGACGCCGTCAAAGAATTCACCGATGACAATTTCGACGCCGAAGTCCTCCAAGCGGACGGCTCGGTTTTGGTTGACTTCTGGGCACCTTGGTGTGGCCCTTGCCGTCAGATCGCTCCCGATGATCGACGAATTGGCCAGCGAAAATCCCGAGGCCAAAATCGGCAAAGTCAACATTGACGACAACCCCGGCGTCGCTCAGCGATTCGGGATCAGCAGCATCCCCACGCTGTTGGTCTTTAAAAGGGGCGAGGTGGCCGAGAGCTTCGTCGGTGTTCGACCAAAATCAGCGTTGCAAGATGCACTGAACGCCTAGCGTTTGGATGGTGTCACCCTTCTGGCTGGAAGAGGTGTCGCTTCACCCTACCTTGTCGGCAATCGACGGACGAGCCTTTTGGTACCTCGTTTCGGCTGCTAAACTTCGCTCAAAGCCACGCATCCGTTTTCAAGAGATATTCCATGGCCCCGCGAAAGGGATCTGATTTTTCCGGCTTGTCCGTCGCCATCACCACGCCATTTCAGGATGGACTATGTCGATTACGATCGCTTGCGGCAGCAGATCGAATTCCAAATCGCCGCCGGAACGACTTGTATCGTTCCCGTCGGCACGACCGGCGAGTCGCCCACGCTGTCCCATGACGAGCACGACCGCGTGATCACGGAAGTGATTCAGATCGTCGCGGGTCGTGCCAAAGTCATGGCCGGCACTGGCAGTAACAGTACTGCCGAAGCACTTCGATTGACCAAGCGGGCCGCATGCCGAAGGTGCTGACGCCACACTGCAGGTCGCCCCCTATTACAACAAGCCAACTCAAGAAGGCTTCTATCAACACTTTAAAGCAGTCGCAGAAGACGTTGACATCCCCGTTTGCGTCTACAACATTCCCGGACGCACGGGCAAAGAGATCGATGTCGAAACGATCCAGCGTCTAGCGGATGTTCCCGGTATCACGATGGTCAAGGAAGCGACCGGGAAGCTGGACCAATGCTCGGCGATCATTGGCACTACCGATCTGACCGTCGTCTCCGGCGATGATTCGCTGACCCTGCCGATGATGAGCGTCGGTGCTGAAGGTGTCATTTCAGTCGTCGGAAATCTAGTTCCGAGCGTAATGATTGAACTGGTAACTGCGGCTGCGGCCGGCGACATGCCGTTGGCTCAGTCACTGCATCATCGACTGTTCGCACTCTGCCACAACTTGTTAGGGCTGGCTACGAATCCGATTCCGATCAAAGCGGCGATGCAAATGGTCGGCCGCGACAGTGGCGAACTCCGGTTGCCGATGACGCCACTAGACGATGCTGGAATGGAAAGACTGCGCGAAACTCTGTTCGCGTTTGGACTCCAAGAAACGGCCGCTGTTTCCTAGCATGTCAGTCCATATTCGCAATTTTTGCATCATTGCGCACATCGACCATGGTAAGAGCACGCTGGCAGATCGCTTGCTGGAGCATACCGGCACGGTCAGCTGCCGCGAAATGAAGGAGCAATTGCTGGATGATTTGGACTTGGAACGCCAGCGAGGAATCACGATCAAAGCTCGCGCCGTGGCCATGGAATTCCAGCGGAATGGTCAGAAATACGAACTGAATCTGATCGATACTCCTGGCCATGTTGACTTCCAGTACGAAGTTTCTCGGTCACTCGCTTGTTGCGAAGGTGCGTTGCTGTTGGTCGACGCGTTTCAAGGCGTCGAGGCACAGACGGTCGCAAACGCCTACGCTGCGATGGAACACGATTTGTGGATCATTCCAGTGATCAACAAAATCGACTTGATCCACGCTCGCCCCGACGAAGTCGCCGAGGAAATGATGAACTCGTTGGGCACCGATCCAGACGATTGTGTGCGAGTTAGCGCCAAAACGGGCGAAGGCGTCGATGGCTTGGTTCAAGCGATTATCGATCAGATTCCCGAACCCACGGGCGATCCGCAGGCAACGCTACAAGCGATGGTCTTTGATTCCAACTACGACGACTACCGCGGCGCCATCACGTACGTCCGCATCATGCAAGGCACCGTTCGCAAGGGAGAAAAGATCCGGTTTCTTCGTGCTGGAACTCAACATGAAATCGTCGAACTGGGAAGATTTGTACCGCAACGCGAGCCCTGTGCAGAGTTGAAGGCCGGACAAGTTGGCTACTTGATCTGCAACATCAAGAGTATCGGCGACGTGCATATCGGCGACACGGTCAGCGTCGCCGGCAAGAACGCCGCCGAGCCGCTGCCCGGATATGCACGCCCCAAGCGAATGGTGTACTGCGGATTGTTTCCTAGCGACGGTCAAGACTTTAGCGAACTGCGCGACGCATTGGAACGATTAGCGGTCAACGACCCCAGCTTTGAATTCGAACCAGAAACCAGTGATGCGTTGGGCTTCGGTTTTCGCTGTGGGTTTCTGGGCCTGCTACACATGGAGATCATTCAGCAGCGTCTGGAAAACGAAGCCGACATCGATCTGGTGCAGACGGCACCGAATGTGACCTACGAAATCGTCAACAAACGCGGGGAAACAATCACCATTCACAAGCCGCAAGATGTGCCTGAACCGGGCGACATCGAAGAGTTTCGCCAACCAATCGTCCGCTGCAATGTGATTGTGCCAACGGACTTCATTGGTGCCGTGATGAAACTATGCCAGGAACGCCGCGGCATTCAAAAGGCTCAAGAGTATTTGGGTGCGCAACGCGCAATGTTGACGTACGACATTCCACTGGCCGAAGTCGTTTACGACTTGCACGACAAGATCAAAAGCTGCACGCGTGGCTATGGAACTTTGGATTACGAAATGGTCGGATACGAAGCGGCCGACCTGTGCAGAATGGACATCCTAGTCAACGGTAAACGCGTTGATGCCCTGAGTGTTGTTTGCAACAAAGCCGATGCTGATCGACGCGGTCGCGCCGTTGCAAAAAAATTGAAGGTTGAAATCGAGCGGCACATGTTTGAAGTCGCCGTGCAAGCGGCCATCGGAAGTCGCGTGATCGCACGCGAAACGGTGCCCGCAATGCGTAAGAATGTTACCGCCAAATGTTACGGCGGTGACGTGACACGCAAAAGAAAATTGCTGCAAAAGCAAAAGGAAGGCAAAAAACGCATGAAGGCGATCGGTAACGTGGAAATCAGCCAGAAAGCCTTCATGGCAGTACTCAGTTCCGGAGACGAAGCGTAGTCGGACGACAAGATTCCGTCCGCCCCACGCAAGGTAAACGCTAGGTCGTGGAACGCTGGTGAAGCCCACTACTAGTCATCGACCGGCTCTCACTTTATCTTTTTACTGTCATTCATGGGATTCCTTTGTCCTTAGGGCGAAGGCAGTCAGCGAACATGTTGAACGGTAGAACAAGCGCGAAGGCAACGCGCGTTTTTAGAAAACAAGGCGGTAATCGTGGGATTCTTCAAATGGCTGTGCGTGATTGGTTTCTGTCTCTACGGTTTTTCGATGGTCGCGGCGGATAATGTCGCGGCGCAAGAGTCCGATCCGGCTGAATCGGCTGTCGAAACAATTGATCCATCAGAGGCTCATGCCGGCGAAGTCGTAGAATTTGCCGACGACCCGTTAAAGCTGACCGACGAGGAATTTGCCAATGGTCCCTACGCGGCCCACAACGCCTGGATGTTGACTTGCTGTGCTTTGGTGTTGTTTATGACCGCACCCGGGCTTGCCTTGTTCTATGGCGGATTGGTTCGGCGCAAGAACGTGCTTAGCGTGATGATGCAATGCATCTTCTTGATGGGACTGATGACCGTGTTGTGGGCTTTATACGGTTACTCACTCGCTTTTGGCGGACAAGACGGTGGCTGGATCGGCAACACAGACTACCTGTTTATGAATGGCGTCCAACGAGAATGGGACGCAGCTAAGAATGTCGGCGTTACGCCAATGGAAGGCGAAATGGCACGACTGACACACATGCTGTTCCAAGGCATGTTCTTCATCATCACGCCCGCCCTGATCTGCGGAGCATTTGCCGAACGAATGAAGTTTAGCGCAATGGTAGTCTTTTCGATCGTCTGGGGAACCTTCATCTATTGCCCGCTATGCCATTGGGTTTGGGGTGGTGGACCGCTTTCCTACAACGAATCGAGTATCGCTGGCGGCGCGTTGGACTTCGCCGGAGGCACCGTTGTGCATATCAGTAGTGGCGTGTCGGCGTTGGTTGCTGCAATTCTGATTGGTCCACGAATGGGATTCATGAGGGAACCCATTCAGCCTCATAATTTGACATACACAGCGCTTGGCGCGGCAATGCTGTGGGTTGGCTGGTTCGGTTTCAACGCAGGAAGCGAACTGCTTTCCGACGGACTGACCAGCAGTGCATTTGCGGCGACACACTTTTCTGCTGCTGCGGGAGCGGTTGCCTGGGCGACCACCGAGTGGATGGTGCTTGGAAAACCAACCGTCCTGGGGGCAAGTAGCGGTGCCGTCGCTGGACTTGTTTGCATCACGCCTGCGGCGGGGTTCGTTCAGCCCATGCCAGCGCTGGCCATGGGCGCGCTGGCCGGTGTAATCTGCTATTTGGCCTGTTCTAAGTTAAAACATACATTGCGGTACGATGACGCTTTGGACGCGTTTGGCGTCCACGGGGTTGGTGGAACGCTGGGTGCGCTGTTGACGGGCGTCTTTGCAACGCGTGCTTGTTGGGACGTGAGCGATGGTGTACCGATTGGCCTGATCGAATCGGGAGGTAACTTCACGCTCCTGACGGGTCAACTGGTTGCCGTGTTGATCACCTTCGCATTTGCCGGGGTCGGAAGTCTGATTATTTTGAAGTCGATCGACGTCATCATCGGTTTGCGAGTGACCGCCGAATGCGAGCAACGAGGTCTGGACATTACCGATCACGGTGAAGAAGGCTACATGCTGACATAGTCGTTACAGACGACAAAACCGGACCTGTGGGTTTCAGACAGCTGCCAGTTGAATTTTCGGATGCCATTTTCCTGTACGATTCGAGACGAATCGCACAACAAATGAGCTACGGTTGAACGATGGGACCTGTTTTCTCCCGCGTTTTCCGGAATCCGTGATGATTGATGTTTGTGGCCTGAAAAAGGTCTATGACGACCACCTGGCAGTTAACGGCCTTTCATTCTCCCTTGCGCCCGGGCAAGTCTGTGGTCTGGTCGGTCCAAACGGCGCTGGCAAGACGACCACCCTTCGTTCGCTGGCTGGATTGCTGCGCCCGACCGCAGGGCAGCTGACCGTCGCTGGCTGCGATCCGCAACGGGATGAAATCGAACTGAAGCGGCGTGTCGCCTACGTTCCTGATGATCCGCCATTGTTCGACGATCTATCGGTCCAAGCACATCTGGAACTGATCGGCCGCTTGTACCGCGTCGAAAACTATCGCAAAAAGGCAGCCGACCTGTTGGCACAATTTGATTTGTTGCCCAAGGCGCACGCTGGTACGACGACGTTGTCCCGCGGGATGCGTCAGAAATTGGCCGTGTGCTGTGTCTACTTATTCGATCCACAAGTATTGTTGTTGGACGAACCGCTAACCGGTTTGGACCCGCCTGGAATCCGAACGTTGCTAGACTCCGTTCGTGTCCTGGCTCAATCCGGAAAAACCATCATTATCAGCAGCCACCTATTGGCGATGATCGAAGATGTTTGCACTCATCTGCTGGTGATGAAAGATGGACAAGCCCAATACTTTGGTGCAGCCGATGATCTGCGGCGACGTTATCCAGAGGCCACGACTCTGGAAGAAGCCTTTTTTGCCGCGACCGATAACGATAAGTCACCTGGCTTGATGGTTCCCAATCCCAGTCTTGCCACCAACACGATGGTTGGAGCGGCTCTGTGAACGAGGCGATGCGATCGCGATCGGATTGGCGTACCCTGACCTGGTTGCGCACGCAGCGGCGTTCGTTTCGTTTTCGCCGAGCCATGCAACGCATGCTGTCGCCACGGCGCATCGTCGCCAGTAGTCTGACGGTCTTTTTTGTGGTGGCCTATTTGTTGAACGGAGCATACATATTGTCCGCCCGTCAACCAGCGGATCCGTCGCGGCTGATGCTTTGGCTTTCGGGCGGCATGGTCATATACGGAATCTACTACGGCGTCCGTTGCGCGTTCTCGCAGCGGTCCGATAGCCTTGAAATGACGCCGGCTGAACACCTTTGGCTTGCTGGTGCCCCTGTCAGTCAATCGGCTCTTGCGGTCAGCTATGTCGTTGGATTGCTACCGCCCGCACTGATGAAGACCCTACTGCTTGCAGTCGTACTGGCTCGCGATGTGAACCACATTGAATTGATGGTCGTTGGCGTCTTGATCTCGCTCGTACTGCTAGAGATCGTCCGCACCATGATTGCCCGCTGGACGGCCGGCTTGGCGATTGATCAACGACGACGCTTTCGGGTAGCGATAGCTTTGCTCGCCATTTCGGCTGTGTTGTTGGCGATTGCATCGATCTTCGCGCTCACACCGCTGAAATCCCCCACCTGGGTCTATCTACTAAACGCGTTTCAGGCGCTTGGTGAAGTCGCCGCCTGTGACGCAATTCAGTGGCTCTCCCTGCCCTGGGTTGCCCCGGCCCAGTTGGCGGTCACCGAACACTACACTCTGTTGACTTGCCTGCAACTGATGGTTTCATTGACGCTGGTGCCGCTGGCAACGTGGTTGTTGGTCAGAGTCGATCGTTGGAGTCGTCAACAAGTTCACATTCAAGAGCGAAAACGATTGGAATCGGGGGCCACCGGACGGGGCAACGAAGACGCCGAGTCGATTCGAATGGAACTTGCCGAGTCGACCGATCATTGGATCTACGAGTCCACGTCCGAGTCGATGCGCGACACGCTGTCGATCGCAGGTCGTCATTGGGTCAGCGTGAAACGCTACCGGTGGATGATCCTGGGGAACTTTATCATTCCGGTCTTCCTTTGTTTGTCACCGCTGGTGACCGGCCAGGAATTTGAACAATGGTTGTATGTGGTTGGCGGCGTCGGCCTATGCACGATGCTGCTAGCTCCTCCGGCGCTGAAAGATAGACTTTCGTCGCGACCTGCGACGCATGCTGCTGGTTCGATCGCTACCGGTCCCGCCCACCAGCATGGTGCTGGGCACGTTGTTGGCTCCGGTCTTGATCACCTGGATATTCCAGTGGGTTACGATCTTGCTTGGGGCATGGGCAACCGCCGTAGATTTCAAGCAGATCATCCTGTGGACGGGCATGATGAACGCGTTGGCGGTCTTCACATTCGCCTGCGAGAACGCCCTGTTCCTCGCGTACCCGCATCACGAAAAGGCCGAAGGGATCAGCATGATGATTCGCGCCAAGCTAACGTTCCTGGGAAAAGGGACGGTGCTTGCAGCCGCGTTGGGGATGCTGGTTCTGTGGTCCCTGATGTGCAAGACCTTGCCGGAGCCATTGTCCCAACCAGCCTTTGTGACCGGCGCGATCATCGGCGCCTGGTTGACCGCCGCAGCCGCATTGGCGGCGACAACATTTTGTTGGCGACGTTTTGATCTGTCGATCGACATTCCGCCAGAATAGTTGCGATCGCGTTGCTGAGGCACCAAGCTCGATACGGCATACGCCCCCCTGTAAGCAAGAGCTAGTTACTGTAAGCAAGAGCTAGTTACTGTAAGCAAGAGCTGGTTACTCCGTGTCAGCCTCCTGCTCTGCCTCAGCTGCCTTTTCTTTCAGCTCTTCCAGCAGCGGCATCATCCGTTTCTTTTGACGTGGATCGACACTTGAATCGATCGCTTGCTGTTGCAATTTGACGGCCAAGTCAAAATCGCCCGTCGTACTGGTTAAGATCGCAGCCGCATTGTACAGCAACGGTTGTTCTTCCTCGTCGGCCTCTTTCAATTCAGCTTTCAAGCCAACCAATACAGGAGTGACGACTTTACTGATATCGGCACCCTGCTGCGACGCACCAAACATCCAATACGCAAATTGGGCAACTCCCCGTGGACTGCCTTGTACGCTTGTCAGATGGTCCTTGTAGTGTTGGACGACCTCGTCGTCGACGCGATCGAAATGCAACTTGATATCACATTTGATCGAAAACCACTGCTTCTGCAATGCCTCTTTGGTCGCGCTCTCCAGTTGTGCGTCGATCAATTCAAGTGCTTCATCAACTTTATCATTGGTTACTAGTTCGTTCAACTTTATGCAAATTCTCTTGCAGCTCTTGCTCCAGTCGTTGTTCCTCTTTGAACGCTTCACGGTCCCAAGAATCCTTTACAACTTTTTCCAACACGGGATCCATCGCTGCTGGGTGCCCAATCCATTCAATCTTTCCATCCTTGCCAACAATAAAAGCGGTCGGAATTCCCTGTTGATTGGAGGCTTCCATATAATCTTCATGGGCCGAGCGATCGGGATCCGTGGTTAACGAATAGGCCGATGTGACCTCGGCCATTTTTTTCTCCAACTGCGGGTGCTCCTGATCCAAGAATTCGGTCACTTCTTCTTTGGTTTCGTCCGAGACCCCGATGATCTGAACATCCTGTCCGCGATATTGCTTTTGCAATTCCGCAATGTGAGGCATGTTTTGGATGCAAGGCCCGCACCAGGTTGCCCAAAACTCAATGACGTAGACTTTGTTGTCTTCAAATTCTTTGACCGGCTTGAAGAAGCCCTCGCCGTCTTGCAACCAGTGTTCAATATCCAGCGGTGGCGCATCGGATCCGATCGTCAGTTCTTTCGCTGAAGCATTGGGGACCGGGATCGACCAGGCGATGAGGGCGGTTGCAAAGAGTGCAGTTAGAATCAGGCGTTTCAACATAATATGGCGTCGAATAGGAGGTTTCGGATGTCGCAGGGGATCGGTGTCTTTCGATTCAGAACCGTTCGAGCGAATGCTAGTACATAACGGGTGAGTATTCCAAGGCAAGTCCCGGATATCTGTCGGTCCAATATGCTACGCAACCAAACGAGGTTTCGCCCAGATGGCGATTTTCCGGGGGGTAGATGCAGGAGGTTTTAGTCCGACTACCGATGAATTGCCATTTTCAGGGTCACTCCGCCGGCCCGGCGTGGTCCATTCGGCCAATTTTCTGCTCTAACGCATCCGATCATGATTCGTCGGGTGATTCCGCTTTATCCTCACTTTCCGAATCAACTTTTGCTTCCTCGCTATCCTCATTGCTTGCATCAGCGTCGGTTCCAGCGTTCTTGGCCGAACGGCGGCGTGAGCGGCGTTTGGCAACTTTCTTCTTGCTATCTTCGACAACCGGCTCACCGTAGACTCGATCCGTTGTGATTGCAAAAGAGTCGGCCAACACTTTCGTCTCATCCGGCGGGTTATAGAATCCTGAAATTGTCACTGGGTCACCGGGTTGGGCAAGCGACAGATTGTTGTAGCGAATCTCAAATGTAGGGTTTTGAACCAGCGGGATTCTGACTGGAATCTTTCCGGCTCTCACCATCATGACGCCAGCTTGATCGATCCCAACCAATGTCCCGACGACATCGCATCGAGCGATTCCTGTTTCAGCCTGCTTTCTGGCCTCGCGCGTCTGGATGTACTCCCGGGACAAAGTATTGGCGTCGATTTCCTGGCACTTTCCCAGAGATCGGCTGGAACAGTTCCACTCTCGCGATCGGCGACTGCGCGATCCCGGCCCTGTTGAACGACCCCGTAAACCGGACCAACATGCCTTGCCGCAAAAAGGGTAGCTGGGCCTTGGCAACGAACTGAAACTTCGAAATATCCTCCGGCGGTTGAACCATCACATCTGTCCCATCATCACGGGTCACAATCATGACCCCCTGCTCAAGCGCCTTTAACTTTCCCTTGAACTCGGTCACCATATGCTGGTCAGATTGGATTTGACCGGCTTGCCTTGGACGAGTTGTATCGCCACCCTGTCTCTTTGCCCCCTGTCTCTTTGCCCCCTGCCTGATTGCCTCTTGACCCTTCGCCGTATGCGGATTTGCCAGCAGCGGCGTGGCAATGAGTATTATCAAGACGACAGCCAGGCGGCGGTAGCGTTGTTCGAGCATGGTATTGGACTCAGGCAGAGGAACCGATTTCACAAGCCGGGTAGACGCCTGACATTGTACGGTTAGTTTGTGGGATTGCCGTGCCGGTGGTACTACAAGCGAGTCAGTTTTCGAACATCTTGGTATTGATTGATGTCTAAGCATCCTAACTCGGACCTTCCTCGGGTCACCACTCGGACTTTGCAACAAATGCGTAGTGACGGACAGCCCATCTCGATGCTGACCGCATACGATTTTCCGACCGCCGAGGTCCTGGACGAAGCCGGTATCGATATTTTGTTGGTTGGCGACTCGTTGGAAATGGTTGTTCGCGGCCACAAGACGACCCTGTCAGCCTCGATGGATCAGATGATTTACCATGCGGAAATGGTCGGCCGTGCTGCCAACCGGGCAATGGTAATCGTTGACCTGCCGTTTCCTGAGGGCCAACTCGACATCGGGCGTAGCGTCGAAGCCAGTGCGCGGGTTCTGCAAGAAACTGACTGTCACGCTGTTAAGCTGGAAGGTGGTGCCGAACAGGCGAAGCGGATCGAAACGATTGTTACTGCGGGCATCCCGGTGATGGCCCATGTTGGACTACGCCCGCAAAATGTTCATGTCGATGGAGGCTACCGGGTCCAACGAGACCAAGCACAGCTGGTTGCCGACGCCAAGGCCGCCGAAGCAGCTGGGGCATTCGCGGTGTTGATTGAATGCGTGCCGACCGAGGTCGGAAAGGCAATCACCGACAATGTCTCCGTACCTACCATAGGCATTGGGGCGGGTCACGAGGTTAGCGGGCAAGTGCTGGTGACCCACGATATGATCGGATTCAACTCAGGTTACCTGCCTAAGTTCGTCCGACAATTTTCGGATGTGCGAGGAACGATTAAAGAGGCCGCGATCGCATACAAGGAAGCGATCGAATCGAACCGTTTTCCTAGCAAGAAGGAATCGTTTAAGTGAACCTGCCCGAGACAGTCCAACGGTTTGAACAGCTAGATCAAATGCAATTGGCCGTAGCGGCCGCGTTTGCCAAACGTGTCACTGATACACTCCAAGAGTCTGACCAGTTCACCGTTTCACTTTCCGGCGGATCGACGCCCAAACGCATCTATGAATTGATTTCCCAGCTTGATCTTCCTTGGAACCAGATTCATTGGTTTTGGGGCGATGAGCGAAACGTACCGCCTGACCATGACGACAGCAATGCTAAGATGGTTCGTCAAGCTCTGCTGGACAAGATTGACGTTCCCTCAGAAAACATTCATGCGGTTCCAGTCAGCATCGAAGATCCAGCGTCCACGGCAGCTCGTTACGAAGAATCGTTGCGGCGTCATTTTCCGACTGACGATTTTCCAGCCTGGGATCTGAACCTGCTGGGAATTGGCGACGACGGCCATACCGCGTCACTCTTCCCACAGACCGACGCTCTGCAGCAGAATGACCGCTGGTTCGTAGAGAATTGGGTGGAAAAGTTCGACGCCTACCGATACACGCTTACCGCCCCAGCTATCAATTCGGCTAGACAGACCTGGTTCCTGGTTTCCGGCGCAGCAAAAAGAACCGCGTTGAAACAGATTCTTTCTGGACGGGGCGATCCAAAACAGTACCCAGCCCTGTTGATTCAGCCCAAGCTCTGGTTTGTCACGACAGACGCACTCGGTTAAAAATGGAGCGGCGGATGCCGATGGCCAAACCTCCTGTTTTTCGGGCAAGGGCATCGGTATAGGTTGCTGACGAACCCGCAAAAATCACGTCCCAGGATTGGGTGGCAACTGCGTCGCCGGCGTTGCGGATATGAACAAGAGCATTCCCGGCTCGGCGCATCAGCGGCATTAAGCGGCAGGCGATCGTGCCTGTTCTCCGATGCTGAAACCAAGAAGAGGTTCCGCGCAGACCCCGGCAAATACATGAGGACTGGATAGATGTCTATTTCTAAACCGACCAAGTGCACCGGAGTCGCCAGCGACGATGGTAGCGGGTCCACGAATCATTATGGTGAAATCGATTCAGACGCCCGGGTCACCCCAAATTTCTAGCTTTGGTTGACTTGCTGGCGACACTGATTCAGTTAGACCTGTCCGCATGGCCAATTCGGATAGCTTGGCCAGCGCGGTCGCGCCGATTGCACCAAGGTCTTGGGTCCAATCGTTGACGTACAATTCGACATGCTGCATTAAAACGTCGTCGTCAAATTCTTGTGCATACTTGCGCATGGTCGGGAGTGCGGCGTCGGGATTGGCAAGGCTGCACTGGATCGAATCGTAAATGACCGCTTGGGCCTTGGCAATCGTTTCGTCAGCAAGCGTTCTTCTAGCGACCAACCCGCCCAGCGGGAGCGGACATTCGGTTTCCGCTTCCCAGCGACTACCCAGGTCTTCAACCAAACTTAGCCCGGCTTGCTGCCACGTAAATCTGCCCTCGTGGATACAAACCCCGAAATCGGCGGTTCTATTCTGTAAACGTGGCATGATCTCAGAGAAGACGGCATGATCGACCCGCGTCGTATCAGCGTAGAACAATTGGAATAGCAACGCGGCCGTCGTATGTTGACCAGGACAGATTGTTAGTTGCTGCGAATCAGTGGGCACCGATCCCGAATCTGCGGCCAACAACAAAGGCCCAACACCGAATCCAAGCGCCGCACCACTCGGCAGCACAACCGTTTGTTCCGCCAGCAACAGCGCCGCATGAAAGCTGGTCTTGGCGACGTCAAATTCACCCAACAGCAACCGATCATTCAACTCTTGAATGTCAAGAAGTTGAAGTTGAAAATCGAGACCACGCCAATCTACCTGATGATTCATCAAGGCATGAAACGCGAACGTATCGTTGGGACAAGTCGAGATACCGATCTGTACGGTATTCAATTTTTGCTGTCGTCACGGTGCCGGCATCCATTTTTTGGCCAAAACTCTTTCAGACAAAACGGCCGCTGCCTCTAAAGCTTCGTCAATTCGCCAGCGTTCTATGATCGCGGTCACCGACATGATTGGAAATTCCACGAATGATCTGCAGCGGGACGCGCGATAGCGAACAGGCGAGGGCGACGGCAAACCCCTCCATATCTTCGGCAACCGCATCGTCAAAGCGACTCAGCCGCCACTCTGCTTCTTGCTGACTGGCCGAGGCCGCACAACACGTCAACAGCAATCCAGCGCTGGGAATGCCGTCGATGTAGGACGCATCCAGACGCATCGTGTCGCCGACACGCGGCTCCGTATCGTCCCCGCTGAACTGGTACCAACCCAATTCGCCGGCACTGCGAAAGCTTTGCCCTCGCGCCACGCCGACACCGTCGCAGGCGACAGATTCGAATCGATACGCTGACCCCAATCTCAATCGATCGACGTAGCGACCGGCGATCCCAATGAACACCACTCGCTCTGGTTTGTACCGTGCGATCAAGGCGCCGGCTCGCGCGGCCGCGGCAATCGGCCCGAAACCGCAGAGTTGAAACGCGCATTCCCGATCCGGAACCTGTCCTGTCAGCAGAGGTCGGATCGTATCGAGTTCACGCTGCGTTGGAACGAGAATCAAGTCAGTCACTCAGAATCCTCGCTGCAAACCAGGCGTGATATCCAAATCGAGTGGCGCGAACTCTCCGCGTTTGATCTTCTCCAATGCGATCGCGCCCATCACTGCATTGTCAGTGCACAGATTCATCGGGGCGATCAATCGGTCGTATCCGTCCTTTCCGCCGATTCATCGATTCGCTTTCTAAGATATGGGATTGGCCGCCACGCCTCCGCCAACGATCAACCGATTCGCGTCGAATCGATCGATGGCACGCTCGCACTTTGCGACCAAAACATCGACAACAGCGGTTTCAAAAGACGCACACAAATCGGCCTTGGTTTGCTGAGATAATTTGACTTTTGAAAAATCCTTCTCTCCTGGACCCACGATTTCGTAACGGACCGCGGTCTTCAAGCCACTGAAGCTGAAATCGAACGAATCATCCTTTAACATTGATCGAGGAAAAGCATACGCCTGGCGATTGCCTTGGCTCGCCAACCGGAAACGGCGGGTCCACCTGGAAATCCCAGACTCAACATCGCCGCAACTTTGTCAAACGCTTCACCCGCCGCATCGTCAATCGTGCCTCCCAAGTACTCCAGATCAAGCGGGCTGGTACAGTGATACAGACTTGTATGGCCACCGCTAACGACCAGACCGATGCTGGGGTAGACGGTTTCGCTACTGGCTAGCTGACATGCATACAGATGCGCATGCAAATGATTCACGGCGACCAATGGTTTCTTCCAGGCAACGGCAAGCGTCTTCGCGGCGACCAGTCCGACTAACAGCGAACCGGCCAGCCCTGGGCGGTCCGCGACCGCGATCGCCCGTCAGTTGGTTTGGATCAGTCCCGCTCCGTTGCAACGCAGTGTCGATGACCGGCAAGATGCGCTCGAACGTGTGCACGGGCAGCAACTTCCGGCACGACGCCTCGAAACTTTTCATGCAATGTTTCCTGGGTCGCGACGCAATCACCCAAGACACTCCCATCATCGTCGATCACGGCAGCCGCGGTTTCGTCACACGTCGATTCGATCGTCAGGATTGGCATCCATACAGCGTACCGGGAATCAGGTACAAAGCACTAGGCACTGGGCAGGTGCTAGGTGCTAGGTGCTAGAGTGCTACAAGAAGTCCTGCGTTCCGCGGGCTTTCCGATCGCATGGAGTTCGAAACCGATCTCTTGCAATTTGTCTCGGTCCAGCAAATTTCGGCCATCAAAAATAAATGCTGGTTGTAGCATCGTATCGTAGATCTTTGTGAAATCCAGCTCTTTGAATTCGTCCCATTCTGTCATCACAGCAATCGCGTGAGCTCGATCGGCGGCTTGGTACGCGTCGCTGACGACGGTGATATTGTTTTCGATCAACTCCTGATCCAGACGACGAATCTCACCATTCCAATCTGTGCAAGCATTGATCAGATCATTTCGAATCTGCTGCTCTGGGACCTGAGGATCGTAAATGGTCAACCTGGCTCGTTCGCGCATCAAATCCCGACAGACATAAATCGCCGCTGACTCACGCGTGTCGTTCGTGTCTTTCTTAAACGCGTATCCCAAGATGCCAATTTTCTTATCGGACACGGTATTGAACATCGTCTTGACAATCCGCTCGGAAAATCGCTGCTTCTGGTAGTCGTTCATTGTGACGACCTGTTCCCAATAGGCGGCAACATCGCGAAGTCCGAAGTGTTCGCACAGGTAGACCAGATTTAGAATGTCTTTTTGAAAACAGCTGCCACCAAATCCAACCGATGCTTTCAAAAATTTCGGCCCGATCCGTGAATCCGTACCGATCGCCCTGGCAACTTCGTCTACATCCGCTCCGGTTGCTTCACACAAGGCTGAAATCGCGTTGATCGAGGAAACGCGTTGAGCCAAGAATGCGTTGGCGGTCAACTTCGATAACTCGCTGCTCCAAAGATTGGTCGTTAAGATGCGATCTCGGGGAATCCAATTCGCGTACACGTCGCAAAGCGCATCGATCGCGGCTTGGGATTCGCCGCCAATCAATACGCGGTCGGGATCCAGTAAGTCCTCGATCGCTGTTCCTTCGGCCAGGAATTCGGGATTACTGAGCACGTCAAAAGTCATTCCGTTGCTGGAACTGCTTAGAATTCGTTTCACAGCTTCTGCTGTACGGACAGGCAAGGTCGATTTTTCGACTACGATCTTGTGACCGCTTGAGCTTTTCGCAATTTGCCGGGCACATTTTTCAATGTACTCCAAGTTTGCCGCGCGGCCAGCACCGATCCCGAATGTCTTTGTCGGTGTGTTGACCGAGATAAAGATCATATCGGCTTCGTCGATCGCTTGATCAACCTGAGTCGAAAAGGTTAGGTTTCGGCCTCGCGCCGCGCGGACAACACTATCTAAGCCCGGTTCATAGATTGGTAGTTTGTCGGAATTCCATGCATCAATTCGGGACTGATTCAGATCCACAACATGTACAGGAATATCTGGGCACTGTTTGGCGATCATGGCCATCGTTGGGCCCCCAACGTAGCCAGCACCAATACAACAAATCTTCATATTTGAGCGCGTATAATGAGAGGTTCTGAATTGCGGAAAGGCTCGAACGAAAGTGGATCGCTCGACACGCCCACAGAGAGAAGCAAGGCTACGATCGCCGTCTTGGACAGGCTATTCGCAAGTCCGGGCGCAAGCAAATGTAATTTTTGATAAGTCCGAGAAATGGAGCTGAAGGGATTTGAACCCTCGACCTCTGCATTGCGAACGCAGCGCTCTCCCAGCTGAGCTACAACCCCGTTGGGCAAACGATTTTAGCCCTTCGGATCATGGGTGGCCAGAGGCACGACCTTGCCAAACACCAGCGGGAATCTGAGATGAAGCCGTTGCTGGCCTCTGAATCCTGAGCGGACCACTCGCGATTGCATCAAATCCGATGCCGCCGTTCGTTGTCGCACGTTCAACGTTATAATTCGCACAATCCCACCTATCCCACTTGGAGACAAATTGTGCTGAGCAATCCCGTCGAGCACCCCGTCTTGGATCCGATACGCGATCGATGGAGCCCCTATCGATTTGACCCGCAGGTGATCGAACCTGAGAAACTGATCCGCTGCTTTGAAGCGGCAAGGTGGGCCGCGAGTAGCTTCAACGATCAGCCCTGGAGTTGGATTGTGGCAACGCGCGATGACACGGTCGAGTTCGAGCGAATGATCGGCTGCCTCATGGGGTCCAATCAGGATTGGGCCAGAAATGCCGGTGCTCTGGTGTTGTCGGTCATTCGAACGACTTTTGGGCACAACGGGAAGCCCAACCGAGTGGCATTGCACGATCTTGGCCAAGCCGCCGCACATCTGGCCCTGCAGGCGACCGCCGAGGGGTTGCAAGTACATCAGATGGGCGGAGTCGATCTGAACAAGATTCGTATCGAATACGCCATTCCCGAGGGGCTGGACCCACAGACCGCAATTGCGATTGGATATCCAGATCAGAGCGAACCAACGGATGAGTCTGCGATCGGCATGCATGATCGCGAAACCAGGGCCCGCAAGCGAAAGCCACTTAGTGAGCAAGTATTCACGGGGCAATGGGATCGCGCGGCAAAACCACTTCTCGGATGAAGATCCGGTAAGATGATTGTGGGATCAAGCAGGTAGGTCATCAGCACCTGACGGAATACAATTTTTCCTCCCTTGAGCGGTCAGCCTGTTTGCCCAACTTCGGATCGCCACTACCCTAAACCCCTGAGTCTCTGTCGGTGTCGGATCAATGGAATCCAGGAATTGCTTTTTCATCATTGTCAGAAGTAGGCATGCGACGTGCCAACAATCAAGACAGCATGGCCTGCGTGCCGGCGGCAACTGAGGAAAGGTTTCAATCGCACGGGCATCTGTTCGTCGTTGCCGATGGGATGGGTGCCCATGCTGCTGGCGAACTGGCAAGCGAGATGGCAACCGAAAAGATTGCGATGCATTACTTTCGGTCCTCGGTTGATGATTCGGCGGAAGCATTGCAACGAGCATTGGTCGAGGCCAATGCAGCGATTTACCAGCGCGGCCAAAGCAATCCGGAATTCCACAACATGGGGACAACGGCCAGCGCACTAGCATTGGTGCCGGAAGGTGCCTTAGTGGGGCACGTCGGTGACTCTCGCGTCTATCGATTGCGGCAAGGTGTGTTCGAGCAACTGACTTTTGACCATTCATTGGTTTGGGAAATGGAGGCCAGCGCGTTGCTAAGTGGCGGTGTTGTTGGCGAAGGAATACCGCGGAATGTGATCACACGATCGCTAGGACCGCACGAATCGGTCGAAGTCGATATCGAAGGGCCATTCCCGATTGAACATGGTGACCGATTTCTGATCTGCAGCGATGGCTTGACCGGATTGGTCGAAGATCCTGAGATCGGCGTTCTGCTTGACTGTCTGCCGGAGAATCTGGCCACGCGGGTGCTGGTTGACCTGGCCAATTTGCGCGGAGGACCCGACAACATTACTGTGATTGTTGTACGTGTCGAAGGTGAACCCGAAAAAAGAAGTCGCGGCCCCCAAGGTGGAGTACAAGAACAACGAATCGTTGGCATTCCCCGCATTGGCGATGACAACGCTGCTGTGCTTGGCGGGAGCCGGTCTGCTGGGGACGCTACGGTTGATCGAAGTTATTCAATCATGGGGCCCGATGATTGTGGCGGTCATCCTGGCATTGATTGCCACGATTGCAACCGCAATCACGTATCGCCGCAAATTCAAATCGAAACCCGATCAATTGATCGCTTCAGGGGGCAAGGGGCCCTATCGTCGTTATGATGCCCGCCCAACATCCGAGTTGTACGCGTGCCTTGGTGAAACCGTACAGGCACTTCGAGAGGCAGCGAACGAGAACAACTGGATGATCGACTGGCGCAAGGTTGACGAACTTCAAAAGAATGGGGAAACCGAGCTGAAAGCCGATGACGCTAAACAGGCCATTCGGTATCAATCCGAAGCGATTATCGAAACGATGAACCAACTTCGCGAGCAACATAATCGCGAGGCCAGTGAAACGGCGGTCGATCATTGAAGGGATTTGCTCAATTTAGCCTCCTGTTACTTCAGCTGTTCGACTCGAATCGACGGCACTTGATCTGCAAGGTGCTGGATCGCCTGATCAACGATGCCCGACGCGGCGAGACCTGCGATACTCTGCCGTGGATCCAATTCGCAACGCTTCAACAGCACCAGTTCGTCTGCTTCTACGGTCAGAGCCAAAATTGCCGCAATGGTATCGCTCGTCGTGCACCAATCCATTGGCACGGTCGACTTGGTCGCGGCATCGTAGAACGCCTTGACCGCGACCAACTGTCGGTCGTTCCGACGAGAATTCATTGGCCATTACTGTCTCTAGTTGTCGGCTGGTGATGATCGAATCCCAATCGAACCAATCAGCGAAGATGCTTCGTGTCATTTCCATCAATTCGATGCATCGCCAATGCGTTTTCACTGGATCGCTCGGTCTGATTTGATCGAGCTTGCGAATTGCATCGACCAGTTCGCCTCCACCAACAACAACTAGATTCTCGGCGACTCCCTGCCGCTCGATCCAGCGCGTCAAAGAATCTGGCAGATTCGGCGATGACAACAGGCTTCCACCTACTTTGATCACCCGCCGCATCGTAGCTCCGCGACGTTTCCTGCATGTTCAAATAGTTTAGCGACTGCATAGGAGGGGGCGCATCGTGCCGCCGCGTGCCCAAAATGATCCGCAAGAATCTCGACATCGGTTGCGCGATCAAGTCTGAGCAAGTCCTGGCCGTGACCTGCCATGATCACGGTTCCACGACGATGTACCTTTGCGAAAGCATCACCAATGATTGCAGCGGCGGCTGATACAATCTGCTGGGCCATCGCTCTAGCCTCTTCGATCGATACGCTGCGAATGTCCAGACCGATCATTCGAGCAAGTCGATTGGCTGCGAACGGGATCGTACGCGATTGCTTGTCGGCGGTGTCGTTGTCCGACGGATCTTCCGCTGTGACCCTTAGCAGCAACAAAGCGTCGTCAATGGTCGAGAAAAACTCGTTCATCACCGGACAGTCCTGGCCCCGAAAGGTCAACCGACGGACGAGGCCGCAAACCGGGGTTCGACGGCAACCAATGTAAACCAATGATCCCTCGACCAATCGATCATGGTCGGTTGCCGCAATCGTCGCAACTTGGCCGTCCGCCAAAGGAATGATGTCCGTCGTTGTCGATCCAATATCGACAACGGTCGTCGCCGCCGGAAATATCGCGGCCGCATAGCTGGCCAGCGCATGCCAATTGGCCGCGGCGACGATATCCGGGTGCGACTTGGCTCCATCGGCCGAATAAAAACGGCCGTCGATACCATAGAACCACAAACCATCAATACTTAATCGCGACGCGGCTATTGCAACGTGATCGACAATCCAATTGACTCCGGCTGCTCGATCAGCGAAGCAGTCTGCAAGTTCTCCCGTCATGGTGACGGCAAGGGTGCTGAAGGGTTGGAAGCTCTTCAGGTCGCGAACGAGCGTGTCGGCCAGCGATTCGGGTTGCCGCCACATTGGGAAATTGGTCGCAGTAGCTTTCCCGCTTGAACTGCAATACTTCAAGTTGGCGCCACCGACGTCGATACCAACGATGTTGCCATGACTGGCAAGTGACCGACTCACGCGTTTTCAGCCACCATATCGTTGATCCAAACCTGGCCATCTGGCGTCCAGCGAACCGCGTTGACCGAAGTGCAGCAAGAAACCGGACCAGATTCCAAGTCAAACAACCGGGCGGCCAAGTTGCCGTTAATCATTCGACGCAATCCAACGTAGGACGTTGTCAGCCGCGGATTGATTTCGATGACGCAATCTTCGCTCGGCCGCCGCCCCAGCAATAGATCAAGCCCAACAAAGCCTCTGACGGTCGGCGGCATTGCCGCGATCGCTCGCGAAGCCAAAGCCTCCGCCCGCCTCTGGTCTTCGTCATCCAGCGGTCCCCGTCCGCCCGCGTACAGACAAGTGGAATCACACAACTCTTGCGAAACGGCCGGTAGATAGACTTGAGTTGTGGAAGATGCGATGGTCGAAATTGACACAGCCCGACCGGGTATCCAGGCCTGCAAAATTTGATCTTCTTCCAACACGGCTCGCGCGTCATCAAGAGAGTCGAAACGTTTGATCTCTTGTGTGCCGCAACCGTCGCGAGGCTTGACAACGAACTGATCGTACTTCACCAGTTCATTCCGCATGCGGCGATCCGAAAGTGCCATAAACGGTGGGTGAGCAACGCCAGCGGTCGTTAAGGTTCTGGCGGTAAGCAACTTGTCGCTGGCAACACGCAGGAAGTCACCACTACCGGCGATCACGTCAACGCCACCTGCTCGTAACATGGCGACGCCCTGCGCCAATACTCCATCGCTCTCGGGCGCAATGATCAGGGCCGAATCACAACCTTGAGCGGCGGCCACCCATTGTCCCCAGAAAGCGTCCGCCGGATTCAATTCCACGCACTGCTTGGACTCGATTTCCAAATCCAACCGAGGATCAACCGGAACAACTGTTTCAGCAATCTCAGACAAGTCTGCGGCAAGGGCACGCAGCATCGCCGCTCCCTCTTGTCGCAGACTTTTGGGAATCTGTTCCAACGGTTGATTGGCCAAGCCACCACCGCAAACGTATTCACCAACGAAAATTCGCATGGGTCATCTTCCAGGTTCCGAATGGGACGCTGGTCGGTATCTTACCGAAATAGCGTCAAAATTCCTAAAAAATTCCCAAATGATCCCGTGCTTCATCAGTCATCCTCTCCGGTGTCCAAGCCGGTTCCATCACAACTTTGACTTCACAGGCATCGACTTCATCCAAACCCTCGGCGGCAGCTTTTGTACCGGCAACCAATTGTGGACCGGCCGGACACATCGGACTGGTCATCGTCATTTCGATATTGACGTGGTGGTTTCCATTGTCGTTTTCGTCACCAATGTCAACGACATAAATCAATCCAAGATCAACAATGTTTACATGCAATTCGGGATCGATGACTTGCTTGAGTGCCTCGCGGACCTTGTCTTCGGCCAGTGCCATTTGAGTTCTCCGTTATTCGATTCTGCGGCGAAATAGGTGCCAGGTGTTAGGTTTCGGAAATGGTTGAGCCACGAACAGCGTTAGGCATCAACTGTGTCGGGCATCACAATGCTAGGCATAACAGTTCTAGGCATAAACTGGACTGTTTCGAGGTTTGGTGTGTTACGCCAATTCCAGTCGCCCAAGTCTCCAGCTATTCGTACTCGCGGACCTGCCGAGCGATCGCCGCCGCCAGCGCGTCACGTACGCTGTCGATAGTGATTCTGTCAAAGATTTGTTGAAAGAACCCACTTACGATCATACGGGTTGCTTCCTTGCGAGTAAAACCGCGACAACGAGCATAGAAGATCTGCTCTTCATCCACTTTGGACGTCGTGCTGCCATGTGTACAACGAACGTCGTCCGCTTCGATCTCCAGCCCAGGAATTGAGTCGGCTCGGGAAGCATTGGATAAGACCAAATTATCGTTTCGCTGGTAGCCGTCCGTCTTTTGCGCCTCTTTGTCGACCTTGATCATCCCGCGCCAAACCGTCCGGCTCTTGTCTTGCTGAGCGGCCTTGTACAAGAAGTCGCTGTGACAACTGGGAGCACGATGGTGCTGGAGCGTGTGATACGCCAGATGCTGGCGTCCCTCGGTAAACATCACACCATTGACTTGACTGTCCGCGCCAGGACCAATCAAATCGACCGATTGATTGACCTTCGACAGCATTGATCCCATCGCTGCGATGGTCCACTGCAATGTGGCGTCGCGATCAACATGGGCACTTTGATGAGCAAATTGGTAGGTCTTGTGGCCCCACTCCTGCAGGTTTACATACCTCAGGTGCGAACCCGGCTTCTGTACAAGTTCAACGGCTCCCAAGTGCAAACCTTTGGCTTCAGAGTTGACGCTGTTCGACTCATGCAACACGGTTGCTTCGGCACCTTCATCCAAAACGATCAAGGTATGTGTCGTATCGGTTCCGCCATCGGACATCATCGATCCGATATGTAGCGGGCGATCGATCACGACACCGCGTGGAACGTACAGGAACTGTCCGCCTGACCAGAACGCCGCATGCAGGGCTGCGAATTTGTCGTAGTCAGGATCAAAGGTGGTGTAAAGAAATTGGCGAACAAGCTCGGGTTGCTCCAGAGTCAATCTTGACAGGCTGCCAAACACAACTCCTTTGGCGGCCAGCGATTCGTCTAGCGATTCGGCGATCAAATAGCTATCGGCTGTTTCGATCGTGCCGGCCGGATCGACGCCGTCACGCAATTGGTTGATGGCGGAGTAGCCAACAGTGGGCTCGGTTGCCGGCAGACCAAACTTTTTGATCTGAAACGCGCGAATGTCCGTGCGGATCCATTCTTCATGGCGACGCTCAGGCCACTGCATCGCTTCGGCATGTTGCCACGACTCGCGACGCATGGCCGTTAACCAATCTGGTTCGTTACGCGAGTCAATGAACTCTTCGAAACCGGCTGCGTCAAAAGTTGATAGAGTTGTTGTTTCTGTCATCTTGGTTTGTGCTTGCTCTTTCTCGCTCCCGTACGGAGCACCTAAACGATATCCAACTTCGCCGTTAACCGACGCTGCCTTCCATCTGCAACTGAATCAAACGGTTCATTTCGATCGCGTATTCCATGGGCAATTCTTTGACCAACGGTTCAATGAAACCGTTGACAATCATCGTGCTGGCTTCCTGTTCGCTCAGACCACGGCTAAGCAAGTAGAACATTTGCTCTTCGCCAATTCTTGAGACGCTGGCTTCATGACCAATCTGAACGTCTTGCTCGGCGATTTCGATGTATGGATAAGTATCGCTGCGACTTTCTGGATCCAGGATCAATGCATCGCAAACGACGTTGTTCTTACTGTTGTGAGCACCCGGTTCAACACGGACAAGACCACGGTAACTGCTGCGACCACCATTCTTACTGATGCTCTTGCTGATGATTTGACCGGTCGTGTTGGGAGCGGCGTGAACCAACTTGGCACCGGCGTCCTGATGTTGGCCAGCACTGGAAAAGGCGATCGACAGAATCTCGCCTCTCGCCCCCGGTTCCATCATATGGACGGCCGGATACTTCATCGTCAACTTGCTACCCAAGTTTCCGTCGACCCATTCCATGGTCGCATCACCGTAGGCGTAAGCCCGCTTGGTAACCAAGTTGTAAATGTTGTTCGCCCAGTTTTGGATGGTCGTATAGCGGCACCGAGAGTTTCGCTTCACTACAACTTCGACCACGGCACTGTGCAGACTCTCAGTCGTATACATCGGCGCAGTACAGCCTTCGACATAGTGAACGCTGGCTCCTTCATCAACAATGATCAAGGTCCGTTCGAACTGGCCCATGCTTTCGGCGTTGATTCGGAAATATGCTTGCAGCGGGAAGTCGATATGTACGCCTTTGGGAACGTAAATGAACGACCCACCTGACCAGACGGCACTGTTCAAGGCGGCAAACTTGTTGTCTTCCGGCGGAATGATTTTGCCGAAATACTCACGCAACAATTCTGGATGTTCGCGGACCGCCGTATCGGTATCGGTAAAGATCACGCCTTGCTTGGCCAGGTCTTCTTCTAACGAACCGTAGACCACTTCGCTTTCAAACTGCGCCTTAACGCCGGACAAAAATTTCTTCTCGGCCTCGGGAATCCCGAGTTTGTCAAAAGTATCTTTGATCTCCTGCGGAACGTCGTCCCAACTTTTTTCTTGCTGGTCTGTCGGCTTCAGATAATAAAAAATATCCTGAAAATCGATATCGATTGCGCCGCCCCATTTGGGCATCGGACGTTCCTCGAATGTCGCCAGCGACTTCAAGCGAAACTCACGCATCCAGTCGGGTTCGCTCTTGATGTCGGAGATCTGATTAACGACGTCCTCGTTCAAACCCTTTTTTGCTTTGAATACGCCCGTCGTTTCGGTGCGGAAATTGTACTTATTGATCTCGCCGATCTCAGCGGATTCGGTAGATTCGGTTATGTCGGTGGCCATGTTTTGTTTCCTGTTGGTCTTTGCGTTTGTTTGTTTCCGGTGAATCGCTAGACAGCCGCTTCTTCGGCCAGCATTTCTTGGTTGACCGCTTCGGCTTCCGGGTATGCCTTGCGAATTCGATCGTAACCACTTTCGTGTAGTTCTTCGGCCAACTCTTTCCCTCCTGTTTCGACCAATCGACCGCCAAGCATCACATGCGTGAAATCGGGCGGATTGTGCTCCAACAGCTTGTCGTGATGCGTAATGATCAACAGTCCCATTTTCTGGTGACCAATGTCGGCGATCGATTCACTGGCCAAACGAACCGCGTCGGCGTCCAAACCACTGTCGGTTTCGTCCAGTATGGCAAACTTCGGTTGCAGCATCGCCAATTGCAGAATCTCGGCCCGTTTCATTTCACCACCCGAGAATCCGTCATTGACATATCGACGTGCGAATTCGACGTCCATTCGCAAATGATCCATTTTGTCTTTCAGTTCCTTACGGAACTCACGCATCGGGATCAGTTCTTCGCCTTCTTTGCGATCGGGACGACGAACGTTGGTCGTCGCATGACGGAGAAAGTCAGCCATCTTTACGCCGGGAATCGCCATCGGCCGCTGGAAGGCCATGAAAATGCCCTTCCGAGCCCGCTCATCCGGCTCCATTGCCAACACGTCCTGGCCATCCATCACAATGCTGCCTGCGGTAACTTCATAACCGGGATGGCCCATGATGGCCAATCCAAGCGTACTCTTACCGCTACCGTTGGGCCCCATCAAGGCGTGGGTTTCACCATGGTTGATCGTTAAGTTCACTCCACGCAAGATCGGCTTGTCGCCAACCGATACGTGCAAGTCTTCGATTTTGAGAACGTGGTTCATTGAGTCGTCAGGTATCAGGAGTCAGGAATCGGGTTAAGAATTGGAGACAGCAGTGAATTGGCAGTGTGCATCGCCGTCAAGGCAACAACTACTGAGGTGGACTTCTTGTCCAAGAGCTTCAGAGATCATCTGCTCTTCCAAATGACACATCGCTCTTTGTTCCGACGTATCGGTTAACGATGGATAGGGGCAGGCACAAATGTCTAAAACCGGCAGTTCGCCAGAGTCTGACACTTCGACCGAAATGTGACGAGCCGCCATCAACTGCGAAAGTTGATGGATCGCGCTGTTCATATGGCACATCAGCTTCGCCCGTAGACAGTTGTGCGGCGATACTGTCGCCCCAAACGTGCAGCGACACCGGCAAGGACATGCTCGCGGGCCTCCGGATCGGGGATCGCCAGAATCTCTCGCCACATGGCCTCGGCAAGGTCGATCGGATTCGCACCGCTGCGACGATGACCCGTCACAGTCAATCGATATTGATAAGTCGGCCGGCCGCGACCATGAACTATCTTTTCGCGTTCAATCAGCCCCATTTCCAGCAACCGATCAAGCCGCTGACGCACCGCAGTCGCGGTCACACCAAGTTGCTTGGTCAATTGCCCAATTCCAACCGAATCACGACCGAGTGAGATTGCGCCCGCCGAGGCGTCTGAGGCACCTTCGCAATCGCGCTGGCCCACCAGATCGTTACCACGCATCGCCTCAAGCAGTTCGCGGTCGACCGTTCTTAGGTCATCAGCTGGATAAAGGTTGACTGTCATTACCTCTAGTTTTACGACCACCGCTATTTTTGACAACCACTGATGTGAAAAATAACTGGGTCGAAGGCTCGGCGACTTTTGCCCGCCGTGATGGACTGATACGATCGCCCGTTCCTCTGTCCCTTTCGTTTAACGCACCCCCCATCAGAATTAGTATGAAAGCCGTTGCCGTTACCCCTGGCACTCCTCACAGCGTCCACCTCGAACAGATTTCAAAACCAAAATTGGATCAGATCGAAGGGGGGCACGGCGTATTGGTCCGAGTCCTGAAGGTCGGCGTCGATGCGACCGACCGGGAAATCAACGACGCGCTGTATGGCGCCGCCCCGGCTGGCGACAACCATTTGGTCATCGGCCACGAATGTTTTGGTGTTGTTGATGCGGTTGGCGATCATGTCCAACGAGTCAAACCGGGCGACTACGTTACGGCCACCGTGCGGCGACCGGGAGGATCGATCTATGACATGATCGGCACCAACGACATGACCAGCGAAGAGGAGTATTACGAGCGGGGAATCAATCTTCGCCACGGCTTCTTGACTGAATACTTTTTGGACGAGGAAGAATACATCGTTCGCGTTCCGCAAGGCCTGAAGCACCTACACGTGTTGATGGAACCCATGAGCTGTGCAGCGAAGGCGGTACATCAAGCCTACGAAGCGCAACAAAGAATGAAGGTATGGCGTCCGGAGATCGCCTATGTGTTAGGCGCTGGGCAAATCGGTTTGCTGACCACGCTTGCGCTTCGACTGCGTGGCCTCAGAGTCTTCACTCTAGCGCGAGGGAAAACGCCAAATTTGAAAGCCGAAATCGCAACGGGGCTGGAATCGACCTACGTCAGTACTCAGCAATCATCGCTGGCGGACTTAGTCGAGCAAACGGGTAAACCCGACATCATCGTTGACGCGACCGGGAATAGCAAATTGGCGTTCGAAGCGATGCAACATCTCGGCCACAACGGAGTGGTCGTCTGGACCGGGATTACCGGCGGCGACAACCGCGTCGAAGTACCGGCGGATAACATTAATCTGCAATGGGTGCTAGGCAACAAACTGTTACTGGGCAGCGTCAATGCCAATCGCAGTCACTTCGAAATGGGGATCAAGGATCTGGCCCTGGGCGAAATGATGTTCCCCGGTGTGCTGGAAAAAATCTTAACCAATCCAGTTGACGGACTAGAGAACTACGGCGAGATGATGCGACTATTGGTCGAGGATAAAAGCGCACTGAAGGTCTTTGTCAACGTGGCCGAAGAGTAGCTAAAAGTAGGCAGCTCGCTTCGCCGAGATCTAGCCCGGCACGCGCGTCGTTAGCAAAGTGAACTGTCACCCGAAAGGTTCGACCATACGCGTCGCCAAGCAATTGAGATTCCTATCCAGGCAAGGCTCCAGTCGGACGCGATTGTCATCAGTGTGCGTTGCGTTTGGGATGGCAAGACGCAAATCCCGAATCCAAAGTCTGACCTTTGGCGTATAAAGCCGTCAGTGTCTCTGTTCGATTTCCTTGATCGCTTTGATCGCATCGCGGTGACCGAAGGTGTCGAATTCGGTGATGTGCTGGCGAATTGCAACGGCTGACTTTTTGGTGCCAACCTTCGCAAGCACATTGACGGTCGAACGACGCGAATCAGTGTAGATCAGTTCAAGAACGTCGTCCTCCAACATTGGAAGTTGCCGCCCGCTTTGCGCCCGCCTAAGCATTTGCCAAGGTTCGCTTTCGGACCAACACAGCATGTTCGATTTCCTCGGACAAAGAGCAACATTGCCGATCAACCGTTAAGAAAATTGCCGATCCAGTTCCTGCAGTCTGTTGATCGCTGTGACCATCGTCTGACTGTCGATCTGGTGAACATTGATCGGATCGCCGACGCCTCGCAGCATGGTGATCGTCAATCGACCTCCGAGATGTTGGCGAAACTCCTCGAGCCCTTTCATCAATCGGTCGATGGGCAAAAGACTTTCATGCCACAATGGAATGCCAAGTGTCGTCAGGCAACGGCACACGTCCAGCATGTCTGATTCGGGAAAGCCAAACATCATTGACGAATAGATGCAGTCAATCGCAACACCAATCCCAACGGCTTCACCATGTCGAATCTGGTAGTCCGTTAGCGGTTCTAATCGATGAGCCGACCAGTGGCCAAAGTCTAAAGGTCGCGCTTCAAGCATTTCGAAAGGGTCGCCACCTTCGGTGATATGTCGCAAGTGAAGCAGGCAGGAGTGATGAATCGCCTTCTTCGCGACTTTCTGGTCGCGCCCGCGGATGCGTTGGGCGTTTTCACAGAGCCACCGAAATTCATGCTGATCTTTCAGTAGCGATACCTTGACCGCCTCGCTGAACCCGCTTTGGAAATCTCGATCCGGAAGCGTCTGCAACAGAGTCGTGTCGTTGATCACCGCCCAGGGAACCGCAAACGTGCCGACCCAATTCTTTTTGTCGAAATAGTTGATCGCGTTTTTGACCCCAACACCCGAATCGGCCTGCGCAGGGTGGTGGCAGGCAATCGGACCAGGCGAATACCGCGGTGGGCGACGGCGGCCGCGTAACCGACGGCGTCCAACATTGCTCCGCCACCAATGGCGACGATGTAGCTACGTCGATCCAAATCGGAATCATTGATTCTGGCCAGCACCTGCTTGGTCGCATCGGTGGAATTCTTGACCTCTTCGCCGCCAATCACCAACAACGGTTCAGCCACCAGTTGAATGGATTCCGCACCTGCCATTCGTTCTCCGATACGCTGTGCGGATGCGTGCAATGCCGTTTCGGAGACGATCAATACTTTGGCCGGTGCGACTTCCCCGTTCAGCACGCCGAGCAGCTGATCAAAGTCTTTTCCAGCCACATCGTCGGTGACCCGGACTCGGTGAACAAACGGCACAGAGAATGAAACATCGATCGACTTGTTAAGCGGTTCTTCAGACACAGATTTCTTGGGATCGGAATCGTCTGGCTGTTTTACGATCACTCCGGCGTCTCTTGCTTCCAGCCACGCCATAGCCAACGCAGCGAATCGGGAAAAATCGCACCACTATGCTTTCCGTTATGGGCTCCGGTTCCGTAAACAAACTTGTAATCGTAGTTCTTGAAAGCCAACGATTTCGCCATCTGTTGGTTCGCAAGTGGCCAATTTCCGTAGGCGTTGTCCAGGTCGTTTTCACCGTCCTGCAAGAAGACACGAATCGGCTTCGGCTCGGTCTTGCGAATCATCGCCGCGTAATTGTGTCCACCGCGAATGTTTACGAAACTACCGATATGGCTCTGCACTTTGCGAAACTTGTCCGGACGATGCCAGGCAACACTGAAAGCACAAATGCCACCGGAGCTGTCGCCACAGATCGCACGCAATTCAGGGTTGTCGGTGATGGAATATTCCTGTTCGACCGCGGCCAATATTTCGGTCAATAGAAATTCAGCGTAGTCACCACTGACCGTATCGTATTCGACACTGCGATTGGCCGGCCTGGGAACCCAACCCCGCTTCTTCGGCAGTTCGCCGATGTGGCCGGGATCGATCATCACGGCGATTGTAATCGGCATGTCACCTTTCGCGATCAAATTGTCAAACACAATCGGCAATCGATAGCTGCCCTTTAGCGTTTCGTAGGCATGGCCATCTTGAAACACCATTAAGGCGGCCGGCTTCGTGTCCTGATACTGCGCGGGCACGTACAGCGAATATCGACGGCGGGTGCCCGGATAGATTTTGCTCTCAGTCCACTCGTGCTGCGTCACCTTTCCACGCGGAACTGATTCATCGACCTGGGAATCAGAACCATGTACGTATTCCTCGGCGACTGCGGAATCGCCGCTCACAACTAGTGTCGCTGTGATATAGGCCAGCGCGAGTAGAATTTTGTGCATGGACAAAGTGTGCGGGTCTTGGGGAGGGAAAGTTGGTCCGTACACGCTATTCTAACAGCGATCTTTTTTGAGAGAACGACACCGGCAAATTTGGCAGCCGACGGCTGATAAAATGCCAACCGCGGCAGCGCTGCTAGTCATTCAGATTTCACAACGATTTTGGCGAGATTCATCGATGCAGAGACGGCGATTGGGGGGCAGTGCAATAACGGTCAGCGACATCTGTATGGGGACGATGACATTCGGCACACAGTGCGACGAAGCGACCGGACATGCGATCTGTGACCGCGCATTCGACGCGGGAATCGATTTTTTTGACACAGCCGAAGTCTATCCTGTTCCACCCTCGTCGGAGCTCTTCGGTCAGACTGAGGAGATCGTCGGGCGATGGATGAAAACCAAGCCGCGTGAAACGGTTGTCCTGGCAACAAAAGTAACGGGTCCGGCGCATGGTTGGTTTCGGGCACCTGTTCGAAATGGTCGGTGCGCTTTTGATCGGCGTCAAATCATTCGGGCCTGCGATGATTCGCTCAAGCGATTGCAAACCGACTATATCGACCTGTACCAAACGCATTGGCCCGACCACGGAATGCCCTACGAAGAAGTACTCGGGACATTGTCCGAGTTGCGTGCCGCCGGCAAGGTGCTCGTTATCGGCTGCAGTAACGAAACATCCTGGGGGTTGATGAAGAGCCTGTGGGCTGCCGATACACATAGCGTTGACCGTTATCACACGGTGCAAAACAATTTCAGTTTGATCAATCGCCGCTGTGAAAGTGAACTTGCTCAAGTCTGTCGAAGAGAGAACGTGAGTTTGCTACCTTACTCGCCGCTGGGCGGTGGCGTCTTGACGGGCAAATACGAAAACGGACCACCGCCGGGTGGAAGGTTCACCGCGTACCTGACTGACGGGGGACCGCGACAGAAGATGATGGCTCAGCGTTTTGTGAATGATCGCACGATCGAAACAGCGCGCGCGTCGGAGAGATCGCCGCGTCCATCGGAACCACGACCACCGCGCTAGCGGTTGCGTGGAGTCGGCAACATGACTTCGTCGCATCGACAATCATTGGCGCAACATCCGTCGAGCAGCTTGACGAGTCGCTGGCAGCGCACGATTTGGTTCTCGATGCAGAAACGATGCAAAGAATCGATGCAATCGATTTTGAGATCCCATGTCCGATGACCGAGGACGGGCTGCGCCGTTTATAGCGGTCAGGCGGCCAACGGAGCTGGATAATTCGGTGATTTCGAAGTCAGATCGACGCCCGACCTGCCGACGCGAACTATTTTGGCGTCTATGCGATACATCCAACTTGCCGTTCTGTTACTGGCTTTGACCAACGTTTTATCCGGATCGGATTGGCTGACGTTGCCCAGCACTTACACCCATGATGCCGCTCGTGGCAAACGCGTCAGTCAGTTCACTGCGATCGAGAACCCAACCACCACGACGGTGCCGAACTTTCGCACCAGTGGATACACACATACGCGTAGCCGGTTGGGATTCGGTGGCTCCATCGACAACTATCATCGCGTCGAAGAATGGGGTGAACCTGTCCGGCCTTATGGGGAATGGCAACGTCCGTTCCGTCCCGGAAGCGTCCCCTACTCACTGTGGGGACCGCCATTCGGCGGTCTGAACCAAGGTCCGTTTGGACCATTCGGAGGATTCAACGGCAATCGAAACCGATTCGGAGGCAATCGCGGACCGCTTGGCGGGTATCCGGGTGGTCGTTATCCAGGTGGTGGTCATCCAGGTGGAGGTTATCCAGGCGGCGGGCATCCAGGCGGCGGGCATCCAGGTGGCGGTCATCCAGGTGGTGGTCATCCAGGTGGCGGTCATCCAGGTGGCGGTCATCCAGGTGGTGGCCACAAAGCACCGTTGCAAAGCAACCCTCACGGTTCCATCCAAGGTCCGCACCCAATTGGCATGTAACCGGGCGACTGCGTCACGGCAACACTTCAACCACGATTGGATAGGTCGTTACGTTCCCGTCAATTTGTCCCCGCAAGTGAAACAGTCGCTTGCCTAGTTGCGACGCGGGATCAGCAGTCAAAAAGAATTCTCTTTCGCTTTCGCCTGCCCGGACCAACAATCCGCTTAGTCCAATGTTGTCAACGTACACGCCGTGCGTCGTGTTCCGCCCTGAATCTTCCTTGCCAAACTGGATTTCGTTGTTGAAACCCTCCTTGCGGCGAACCAGTATTCGCGCTGTCGCGGTCTCGCCGCGGCGGATTTGAATCGTCCATGGTTCGTTCTCGGGAACCTCGCGATCGACCGGATGCACCGATGGAATCGCATTCGGCCGATCACCCAGTTTCAATTTATCAATCTTTCCAACTTGGCGTTCTACATGTCAACCGCCAATGTTTGCATGGGCAATGACGTCTACTGAGACGCCTTCCGGCCAGGGCTGGCACGATTCGTCTGCCCAGATGTTGGCGACTGCTGACCGTTGCCCTGGTTCGATCGTGATCGGCGAGTTCGACACCAAGCCAGTTGGCAACCCAATGATCTCGAAAGTGACCGGGCCATCGAATCCGTCGATGCGATCAATTCGCACGGCGAAGTCGCGTCCGGTTCCTTTTAAAATCGTGCTCTTGGGCTGATTGAAGTCAGGTCGAAACCGTGGATCCGCTGGACGGATCGCCAACCGATAAGCAAAGTCATCGCCACCTTCACCACGCGTGTCGGTAATTCGAACGGTGTACCGGTCAGTTTCCGGAGCGGTGAACAACAAGCGACTGCTCGTTCCCGCCTTGCGAATTGGGTCGTCGTCATTCTCGTAATACAGGTTAAAAACGGGGAGTCCATTTGCGATTGGCGCTTCGTCGTTCGCAAGCGATCGCACGATGTAGGCCGGTTCACCCAGCGCATGCGCGCGGTGCGATGTGCCGAAATAGGTCCACCGTTTATCCTCGCCAGGATAGACATTGAACCCCGAATCCGGACCGCGCGGATGCATGAACAATCGGGTGACTTCGCCGGCGGCATACAAGTATTCGTTCAGATTCATCAGTTGCCAATTGAACAAGCGGAAGTCGCTGATCTGGCTGCTATCTTTACCACGGAAGGTAAAGTAGGACTCTCGGATCGCCTGCATCCGGGTTCGCAACACCGGTTGGTTGTCTGTATCAAGAATGGTCACGATCGGATCGATGCGGCTCTTTCCAGCTGCGTCCGCGTCGATCGCCCATACTTCACCACGATTGGCACTCCACTGATACAGGTCCGTTTCGCCTGCCACGGCGATTGCACCGCTGATCTCGACTCCTCGTCCAACGGAAACCACGCCATCGCCCTGTTGCTCTCGCAAGTTTGGCTCATTAAGTTTCCTTAGCTCTCCCAAATCCAAATAGATTGGCTCGACCGTCCAGGGCAAAAGTGATGGATCATCCGCAACCGTGGGCAGGTCACGATGAACGACTTCTCCATTCATCAATGCGATGGCCACGGACCGACTATCCTTGCTGATGTTCAAGTCGCTAGCAGCATCAGCCAGCGGATCCAGAGTCGCTGCCTGACTCCAGTCGGATGTACGAATCAATTTGACGTTTCCTGATTGACTAAGCACGACCACTGACTTTCCGTCGGGCGCAACGCGAAAATTGGCTAATGGCGATTCGTCAACAAAACGAGTTGCGACTAGTGGATTGATACGCGGCTTGTCTGTGGAAACCAGTGACCAGACGCGCAAATCGATTGTCCGCGCTGGTCGCCAGAATAAACCTACCGTCAGATGTTATATCGACGGCCAGCACTTCGCCTTCGCTCTGGCCTAGCGTGTCTAGTCTCTGCCCAGTCGCGACACTCCAGACTTTTACCGTTTCATCGGCACACGCGCTGACGATTACTTTTCCGTCAGGCGCAAATGCTAAATCAAAAATCGCGCCGTTGTGCCCGCGCATGCTTCGGATCGGAACGCCTGTTTCGGCATTCCACAGGATGATTTCTTGATCGTAGCCCGCTGTGGCAATCAGGGACTCATCGGGAGAATAGACAGCCGAGTACAAGATGTCGCGATGACCCACCAATTCGGTGATCAGTTCGCCGGTGGCGACCGCATAGACGGCAGCAATTCCGTAAGCCCCCGTCGCGCCCGAAGCCACCAGCAATCGCGAACCATCACGGCTAAACTCCAAGGAATTAACCTTACCCAAATCGGCCTTGACGGTACGCACGACTGAATCGTGGCTATTGCGCAATTCAATCTTACCGAATCGAGCCACAGCCTTTACCAAACTGTCTGGCGAGAGCGCCATCGCTGTGATCGGTTCATGGATACCTTCCCTTGGGTCGATCTTTGGAGTTCGTATCACGCGTTTGACAGGTACGTCACCCGAGCTGACCGACGCACCTTGGTCGATCCAATCCTTGATCACTGTCAATTGTTCTTCGTTCAATGCCTCCTCGTCTTCCGGCGGCATTCGCGGCTCCAGATCTCCAGCAACCATCAGCCACAGCCGGCTGCTTGACGAGGCGCCGGGCGTCAGCGCAACGCCGGACTCGCCGCCAGCCAGCAACCCTTGTGGCGAATCAAGCGCAAAACCTGCTTCGGCTTCGCTGGCATTGTGGCACCCAGCGCAATGTTTTTGCAGGATCGGTGCGACGTCACGGTGAAAGTCGATTGGATCAACCGCCCCAACAAAGGAGGTGACCAGACACAGGGCAGGTGTTAGCAGGTATCGCATATTTGCAAATGGATTGTTTTGAATGTACGCAGTGCTTCGATTAGCGAGGAAAGACAAAAATTGATTCCAAGAGAAAATGGGACCAAACGATGACGATGAATGACCCGATCAGGATCAGCATCAAAAACGCGATCCATGAATGGATGTGTTGTCTAGTCGTAAAGTTTTCACGTCGAAGTCCGCGACGATACTCGGCTGCCGCCCGCCGCAACGCAGTGCGAAATCGCTTTCCGTACGATGGGTATCGAATCTCAGTGGGTGGTGGTTCGTAAGGATTCATCGTATCAATGGTTGAACGTGAATTCCGTGCTGGTCAGAATGCTCCAAGCAATATCTTGTAGCGCTGTTTGTCGTTCGTCTTGATATTCGGTGCGAATGGCCAACAGATTCTGGAGTTCGCCATCCGTTGGCTCGCGCGACAGGGCAGCGACAAACAGATCTTTGATGATCCCTTCGTCTTCAACACCGGCCTCCAATTTCTTGCCGATGCAATTTGCGGCGTCTGCCAGCTTAGGATTCAACGTCTCACCGTTGGAAAGATGCAGCACCTGGACCATGCTCGGTTCACCACTTCGCTCACACTCACACGTGATCTCGCGCGGATTGCGACCAAACGTTTCCAGGAAATAAGAGTTCACGGCTGAATCAAACAGTTCGATCGCTCGAGTTCCCTGGGGGTAGAAGTCCGTCTGCTGTCGATCGGCTCCTGAAAAAGCGATCTCATTAAAATCCGTCGAAGTTTCCAAGACTTGATCGATCGAATCGAGCAAAACCTCGGCCATCAGGCGGCGTGGGTAATACCGGCTAAAGTATTTCAGCTCCGATCGATTCTGGTCGAGGGCCACACTGCTGCGCTGATAGGTTTCGCTGCGCAAGATCGCTCGCATCAATTGTTTCAGATCAAACTCGGCGTCAACCACGTGCTGGGCTGCGGCTGCCAACAACGGTTCACACGAGGCGGGATTGCTAAGCCGCAAATCATCCACTTGCTCGACCAATCCGCGGCCAAAGAAATTAGCCCACACTCGATTAGCGATCGCGCGCGAAAAATAGGGATTGGCTGGATCGGTCATCCAAGTGGCGAGTGCTTCGCGACGATCCAGGGGATCATCAAACGCTAATGGTTCCGCGTCCAAAGGTGCCGGTGGCTGTGGTTTTCCTCGCTTCGGCTGGATCAGTTCGCCTGACGTTGATACGAACACGGTCCGAACGCCGTCGCCATTGCGACCATCGCCACCCCAACCCTTAGCACGCACCCGCGAGAACAAATTTGCCATCGCGTAGTATTGGTCGTTCGTCCACTTTTCCAGTGGGTGATTGTGGCATTTGGCACAACCAATCGACAAACCCATGAACGCTTGACAGGCGTTCTCCGTCATCTCCTCCGGCGATTGATTGATGCTATAGAAGTTTGTTGCCCCGTCCTTGTTGGTGCTGCCAGTCGACGTCAAGATTTCGCGAACCAACTGGTCCCATGGCTTGTTTTCGCGGACCGAATCGTGGACCCAGCGGTAATAGGTTTTGACCGCAACCGGTCGCAAACGATTACCGTTGATCAACAATATGTCACACCAACGGTAAGCCCAATAGTCAACAAAATCGTCACTGGCCAACAATTGTTCGATCAACCAATCGCGGCGGGTTTGGTCGGGTTGTTCAAGAAACGCAGCGCGTTCGTCCATGCTGGGCAATCGCCCGATCGTGTCCAGCGTCGCGCGCCGCACGAACGCATCGTCGTCGCAGCGCTTTGACGGTAGCAATTGGAGTGTTTCGAGCTGCTGCAGATTTAATTCGTCGATGAAATTTCGAAGCGGTGCGTTCGTGTAAGCCGCTTTGGGAATCGCGTTCGGATAGGGCACCGTCATGCGGGCCAGCGCAACTTTGCTGCCAAACCAAACCAGTACTGCTCCTTCGCCACTGCCTCGAACGTCAACATGCCCATACTTGTCGACACTGGCGATCCCTTCGTCTGTCGCCGAGAATTGTGACCACTGCGTCACATCGACGACACGTCCATCATCGTAGTGCGCTTGGACAAGAATTTGGGATCTGTCACCCGGTTTCAACAACGCCGATGCTGGCGAAACGCTAATGCTCTGCAAACGCGCATCATCATCCTGAGGTCCGGTGGCTCCACCGGCGATCCAATCGGAAATCACACGATAATCGCGCGACGCAGTATCCAACTTCAAACCACCCTTATGTGGCAATGCACCGGTCGGCTTGGCCAATAACAAGCTCCGACCAGGATCAGCCAATTCCACACGACGACCGCGGGCCTCGCGTGTGATCGACTGAAAGTCCGCCTCGCTGTCATAGCCGCGCAACGACAATCGAAAACCACCTTTACCCGCAAGCGCCCCGTGGCAAGCGCCGGAATTACAGCCAACCTTGGAAAGAATACTTTGGACGTCGTTGCGAAAACTCCATTCGTGATCGTGATCGATGCCGACAACACGGACTGCGATCGTCGCCTCGCGTCCATCTTTGTGGCGGGCGCCCAATGTTACTTCGCCATTGCCAACCGCTGTCACGACTCCGTCTGATACTTTGACCACGCTGGGATCCTCAGACTCAAACGTGTATAGCTCGGCAGCGATTGCTGGTCCAAGGCGGTCTCCTGCTGTCGTGACGACCGACAGTTGCTGGCGTCCTTCGGAACCGTGCAACACGATATCACCGGGCAGGATGCGAAGGTTCTCGGCGGCCAAAGATGTGCAGGCCATGGTCAGGATTATCAAAAACAGATTGCGCATGTTGACTTGCGTTACGAGAACAGCTCCTTGATTTCACGAACACCAAAGTCAACCAAGGGGAAGGGACGTCCCCCGGGACCAGGCATCTCGGCCTCCAGATCTAACCCCAGACTCTTAAAGATAGTCGCGACAATTTCACTTGGCGGCGTTGGTCGGTCGGCGGGAACCGCTCCGATCGGGTCGCTGGCGCCGAATCGCGCGACCGCCTTGGATTCCGCCGCCGGCAAACGTACAAGAAAAACATTGTGGCCAGTGATCCCGTCCGCCGGCCGGATTCACTTTAGGCGTGCGTCCAAATTCAGCGAGGCCGCAAACCATCGTATCGTCCAACATTCCACGCTCATGCAAATCGCCAATCAGCGCCGCATAAGCTTGATCGTACATCGGCGCGACGATGTTCTTCATGCCTTCAATCGACGTAAAGGGTTTCGTGCCGTGAATGTCCCAGGTGATTTCGTTGAAGACCGTCAGAAACGTATTGATCGTGACAAAACGAACGCCGGATTCAATCAAGCGGCGCGCCAACAAGCAACACTGTCCAAAGCGATTCATGCCGTACCGCTGGCGGACCGCTTCGGGTTCTTTGGTCAAGTCGAATGCGGCACGTGCCTGCTCGCTGCTCATCAATCGGTAGGCAGCTTCAAAATTCTTGTCCAGCATTATTGCGGACTCGGTTGCCTCCAGTTCCTGTAGACGGCCTTCGATCGCATTTCGCATTCGACGTCGGCGATCAATTCGCACATCACCCAGAGATGCTGGTGGCAATAGATCGGGAACCTTGAAATTTTCTTTGCTGGGGTCGGCCATCAACGCAAATGGATCATACGCTTTGCCCAGAAATCCACCCGCTTGCCCGTTGGGCAAATTTCCGCCACCTCGTCCCATCGTTTCGGGCAATACAACATGCGCTGGCAAATCGGATCGCCGACCGCGCATGTATTGGACGACCGCACCCGCATGTGGATAGTTCACACCGCCGGTGAATTGGCGACCGGTTTGCAGCATCTGCCACCCCGCGTCATGAACGGCAGCGGCAGTGTGATAACAGGAACGAACGATGGAAAACTTGTCGGCGATCTCGGCATGCCGAGGCAAGATCTCGGACAATTGAAAATCACCATTGGTCGAAATCGGTTTGAAAGGACCGCGCACTTCTGCCGGCGCATCGGGCTTCATGTCGAACGTATCCAATTGACTGGGCGCACCCAAGTTAAAGATCATGATGCACGATCGTTTGTCCTTGGACGAATCAACCACACCACGTTCGGCAGCCGCCAGGTACTCAGGCAAACCAAGTCCGATAGCGCCCAACGTACCGATTTGCAGGAAATCGCGACGAGTCGTTCCGTTGCAGGTATGCGATTTTCCGCGTGAGGTCAAATTCAGCATGGCAGGGAATCCACTGGATGGGAGGGAATCACCATCTTAATCGATTTTCAGAAACAGTGTTTTGCGGTGTCAAAGTCGCAGATCCAGCCGTTTGGATCGCCAGCAACTTGATTCAAATGCAGAACGCTTGGGCCACACTGCATACGCTCCGCCACACTGCATACGCCTAGCCGACGGCTCGTTTCCCGTGACGCGGGCGATGATTGTGATTGGAGAAAACAATGGTTCAACGCCGATCAACATCAGAGTCGGGACACATTGGGCCTCCACTGCGACGATGCTCGCGACCGTCCGTGCTCAAACGTGTTTTATGATATTCTTCAGTCACGAACCACTTTCCCGAGAATACTAATGCCAGCACCCAATCTCTCTCGCCGCTCACTACTGAAGTCATCCGCATTTGGTATCGCCGGCGTGTGGACAGCGTTCCCACAACGAGCCCACGGGTTTCGCAATCCCAACGACCGACCGCGAGTCGGTGTGGTTGGTTGCGGCAGTCGTTGGGATCAGCGCGCAACGATCGCCAACGGGCCACATGGACTTGGTAAAGAGTTTCCGAAATATGCCGACATCGTCGCTGTCTGTGATGTCGACAGTGATCGTGTGGACCGCGCAAAGGGCTGGTAAGAAACTGGCTGAAATCAGATCCCGATGGTACCGGCGACTATCGCAAGATCATTGACCGGAACGACATTGATGTGGTTCACATCGTCACTCCCGATCATTGGCATGCCAAAGTTGCCATTGAAGCGATGCTGGCTGGAAAAGATGTCTATTGCGAAAAACCGATGACCTTGACGATCGAAGAGGGACAGCAGATTTGCGAGGTGGCCAAGCGAACGAATCGGGTCATGCAAGTCGGTACGCAACAGCGCAGCGACCCAAGCATGTTGCGAGCGATCGCGCTGATCCGCGCTGGTCAACTCGGCACGCTGACCAAAGTGACGTGTGCGATTGGCGGTGCGCTTCGAAGCCCTGAACTTCCGGCGGTGACCCCGCCTCGCCACTTTGACTGGAACATGTGGCAAGGCCCCGCTGCGGAAACTGAATATCGACTACGAACAGGTGCGCGAAATGAAGTCAAAAGTTGGTCGCGCACCCATTATGAATTTCGTTGGTGGTACGAGTATTCGGGGGGCAAACTTACGGACTGGGGCGCGCACCACGTTGACATCGCCACCTGGGGAATGGCAAAAACTGATACGGGACCGGTTACGATCGATCCGATCATGGTCGAACATCCGGTGGATTTCAAAGATGGCTATCCGACCCGTAATGACCAATACAACACGGCGACCAAGTTCAATATCAAGTCAGTCTTTGACGACGGCATGGAACTGATCATCCGGCACGACGGCGACAATGGGATTCTGTTTGAAGGGACTGAGGGAAGAATCTTTGTGAATCGAGGACGTCTGACCGGCGGTCCGGTCGAGGATCTGGAATCGAATCCGCTGCCCAGCGGCGCGATGGAGCAGGTTTACAAAGGACGCAAGCTTACAAATCATGTCGAAAATTTTTTCGTTGCCACCGCCGATCGGAATGAACCGGTCTCCGATGTGTTCAGCCACCATCGCGCTTTGTTGACCTGTCATCTGGCCGGAATCGCAGCTCGCTTGAATCGAAAAATCGAATGGGACCCCGCGGCCGAGCAGATCGTTGGCGATAGCCAAGCCCAATCGCTGGTCAGCCGTCAGAATCGGAGGGGATTCGAAGTCGAGATGGGTTAGACGCAGATTAAGATGCAATCTGATGACCACTAAATCCCGACTTTGTAAGCTGATGCGGACAAATTGCGCAAATTGATTCGTTACACCTTGGCATGTCTGTGCGTTGGCACAGGTGGATGGCAATCGGTATCCGCGAGCGATGTTGACTTCTCGCGCGATGTTCAATCGATCCTGGCAAAACGATGCTATGCCTGTCATGGACCGGCCGATCAGGAAGCTGGGCTGGCGCTCCATGACCGATCGATCGCGACCAGCGAATTGGAATCCGGCGATTGCGCGATTCGGCCCGGCGAGCCGGATCAGAGTGCTTTGATGCACCGAGTGAACTCCGACGATGAATCGATTCGGATGCCACCGGAAGGTAAACCCTTGTCCGAAAAAGAAATTCAAATACTGAAGGAGTGGATCCGACAGGGAGCTGAATATGCAACGCATTGGGCATTTGTCGTGCCGACACGACCCGAGCCCCCGATCATTAATAGCCCGGAACGGGCCAAGAGCCCAATCGATCGATTCGTGAGTCGCCAACTAGACGCAATCGACCTTGCCCTTGCGCCGCCAGCATCGCCTGCGAAGCTGATTCGTAGACTGTACTTGGATCTGGTTGGATTGCTGCCATCCCCAGCCGAAGTCACCGCATTTGAACAGGGCGAAAGGGGCTATACGGAAATCGTCGATCAACTACTGGCGTCGAAACACTTCGGCGAACGTTGGGGCCGACATTGGCTTGATCTTGCCCGGTACGCGGACACTTTTGGTTATGAACGCGACGACGTTCGACCGAACGCCTGGCGATACCGTGATTGGGTAATCCAATCGTTCAACAAAAACCAACCCTACGACCAGTTCGTGATCGAACAACTGGCGGGAGACTTGCTTGACGAACCGACGATCGATCAACGCACCGCTGCTGGTTTGCATCGCATGAACATCAAGAACAACGAATCTGGCATCAACAAAGAGGACTACCGAAATCGCGAGATGGTCGATCGCGTCAATACGACAAGCACCGCGATGCTGGGTCTGACACTTGGTTGTTGTCAGTGCCACGATCACAAGTACGATTCGTTTTCTCAGGCTGAGTACTATCAGCTATATGCGTTCTTTAACAACGTGGAACCGAACGACTCGGACATTGAAGGCACGCCCGAGGAACGAGAGCGATTTGAAACCGCCAAATCAGAACTGGATGCTCACCGCAGTAGACTGAATGATCAGAAGCAAATGATCGTCGAAATGCGAAAACATGAATCGCTTGGTCAATGGCTGGATGGCGATCCGTCCAAAATTGAACAGGTCATCTCGCGATTAGAACTGGCTGACGATGTGGCCGCTGCCCTACGGAATCCGAACTCGAATTCTGAAGTCGTGGCCCAGTTTTGGCAATCCTTACGTGGTTTGGAAGATGACATCGACCAAGCGAAACGCCAATTATCAGTAGAAGAACGTCATCTGCCTAAGCCCTACATCATGACCTTAGAAGAACAGAAGTCGGATCGTCGCGCGACGCATTTGTTGCTGCGCGGAGACTTCAAGCAGAAGGGGGACGTGGTTGACGCCCGGACGCCAGAGGTGCTGCCACCATTGGCCGTTCGGGGTGACCAGCCCGACCGTCTTGATTTGGCACGCTGGATTGTCAGTCCCGAGAACCCACTTGCTGCGCGTGTTGCCGTCAATCACACCTGGGCTCATCTGTTTGGTCGCGGTATCGTCACGTCCCTTGACGACTTCGGGACTCAAGGCCAGCCACCGACACACCCGGATCTTCTGGATTGGCTTGCGGTCGAGTTTGTTGAATCTGGATGGGATCGGAAGAAGTTGATTCACACCATCGTTCACTCTGCGACTTATCAGCAGAGTTCACGAATGCGTCATTCAGATGTATTGGCACAGGCCAACGCGTTTGGCGCCGACAATGCACTGTTTGCTCGACAATCTCGGTTTCGCGTCGAAGCCGAAGTGGTACGCGACATTTTCCTGCACGCTTCGGGACTATTGCACCCGACAGTAGGTGGACCAACGATTCATCCAGCACTCCCTGTGGCGGTCAGCGACTTGGGATACAAGTACAAGACTCGCTGGATTACTTCTGACAAGCCAAATCGCTACCGACGTGGAATGTATATCCATTTCAAGCGGACCAATCCTTATCCGACCTTGCTGATGTTCGATGGCCCGGAGAGCAACGTTTGTCAGGCGATGCGTAACCGTTCGAACACGCCGCTACAGGCTTTGGCCACCTTGAACGATCCGACATTTGTTGAATGCGCGCAGGCATTGGGGCTGAAACTTGCCAGATTGCCGAAGGGCGATGAGCCACGATTGCAAACCCTAGCCCAGCTGACCCTGGCACGACCCTTTGACTCGCGTGAGGCAACGACCATGATGGAACTGCTAGCGTCCGAGAGAGGTTGGTACGAAAATCATCCCACCGAGGCGCAAGCACTGCCGGGCGATTTCATTGACCGCGAGATCGATGTCAGTGAGATAGCTGCTTGGGTAAGTGTTGCGAGAACTGTTTTGAATCTCGATGAGTTCGTAACCCGCGAATGACCATGTTGCCCGACGAACAATCGATACGAAACGTACTTCGCCGTGACTTTTTGACTAGCGCTGCCAGCGGACTGGGAGGTGCCGCGCTGGCATCGATGCTGGGCGATGCAGCCTTTGGAAACGACGAAGGGGCCACGGCGCCGCGGCGGACACACTTTCCGGCCAAGGCCAAGGCGTGCATATTCATTTACATGGCCGGAGGCCCCAGCCATGTCGACCTGTTTGACCCAAAACCAATCCTGAACAATCGAGACGGCCAAAAGATGCCCGACTCGATGCTGCAGGAAGTTGAGTTCGCATTCATTAAAAAGGAGGAAGCAGTATTGAAGGGGTCCCCCGCACAGTTTCGCCGGCGGGGCCAATGTGGCATCGAATACTCGGACATGATTCCAGGGATTGCATCACACGCAGACGATATCGCGGTGATTCGGACCATGCACGGCGACCAGTTCAACCATCACCCGGGTCAACTGCTACTAAGCTGCGGCAAAGCAGAAATGGGCAGACCGACGATCGGTTCATGGCTGTTGTACGGACTTGGCAGCGAAGCGGAAAACTTGCCCGGCTACGTTGTACTGACAGCTGGCCGCGGAGCGAGCGGCGGATCATCGAATTGGTCAAGCGGATTCCTGTCGTTGACCTATCAAGGCGTACCGTTTCGAGATCAGGGTGACCCGGTCTTATATTTGTCGAATCCGCCTGGCGTGACGCGGGAGAACCAAAGGCGTGCGCTGCAAACCATTCGACAAATGAATCAGTTCCGTTACGATGCGAACGTTGACCCGGAAATCGCTAGCCGAATCGCTCAATACGAACTGGCTTTCCGCATGCAATCGGCTGCTCCAGAATTGACCGATCTGTCAAATGAATCCCGCGCGACGCTGGATGCATACGGAATCGGACGAGCCACGCCGCGACCGACTGCCGAGATGCAAAACGGTGACACCTACCATCGCTTTTCTGCCAACTGCTTGTTGGCTCGTCGTTTGGTCGAACGCGGTGTCCGATTTGTCAACATCGTCCACGCTTCCTGGGACCAGCATGGCAATCTGAAGCATGATTTGGATTGGAATTGTCGCATGGCCGATCAGCCGATCGCGGCGCTGCTAAGCGACCTGAAGCAACGCGGCATGTTGGATGACACGCTTGTCGTTTGGGGCAGCGAGTTTGGCCGTACACCCCTGGGCCAGGGAAGTGATGGTCGTGACCATCACCCGTTTGCCTTCAGCATGTGGATGGCCGGCGGCGGTGTGAAAGGTGGGGTCGTCCACGGCGAGACTGACGACATTGGTTGGTCGCCGGTGAAAGATCCGGTCCATATCAACGACTTCCAGGCAACTCTGCTACATCTCTTTGGCATCGACCACGAGCGACTGACGATCAACCATCGAGGGCTGGATGTCCGGCTGACGAACCTCGAAGGCAATGTCGTCCAGGAGCTTTTGACCTAGCAAACAGCCCGTCACGCTGTGCTAGCACGTACCAGTTACCCAAGCAATCGCTTTGAAACGGGTGCATGCGGAACGCGGGCGACTCTGTTTCACGCCAAGATGGTGCTGTCGTCATTACTTCCGCTTTGCTCTTCTTTTTGGCTATCAGACTTTCGTAGACTCAACCTGCCCGCTGGATTTGCTTTCATCGATTTTGTTGACTGCCGAAGGAACGGCCTATGTATCGTTTGCTGCTCTGTTATCGTTACCTGAGGACGCGGTACGTAGCCCTGGCATCGGTTGTTAGCGTCACGCTTGGTGTCGCGACATTGGTCGTTGTGAACAGCGTGATGGCGGGCTTTGCCGATGAGATGCAAGACCGACTGCACGGCTTGGTTTCCGACATCGTGATCGAGCGGCATGGTGGGGGCGGTATCCCAAACCCTCAATATCACATCGATGAAATCATCAGAGTTTGCGGGGATCAGGTCGCGAGCCACACGGCCAGTGTCCATGTACCGGCGATGTTGAACATTGACTTCAACAACCAAAAGATCACCCGACATGTAAGCCTGGTTGGACTCGACGTCGAATCTTACAACCGCGTGAGTGACTTTGGGGCATTCCTGCTGCACCCCGCAAATCGCTCGAAATTCTCTTTTCAGTTGCGCGAAGACGGCTTTGCACCCGGCCGTAAGGGATTCCCGCAGTCAGGCTGGGTTTACCGCCGCCAGAAACCGGTTTCGTCAATGAGCACCATTCCCGACGTGTCATCCCATCCGCAAGCAAACGATTCTGTGCTTCAGCAACAGGCCGCGGTTGGACCAAAGATTGGATTTGCTGTTCCCACCGAACTCTTGAATGAAGCCAAAGATGCGGGGACAGCATTCGACCCTGCCAAAGACCAGTATCCTGGAATCGTGTTAGGCATCGCAACGTCCACCAACCCGGGTTCCAGTAGCGCGGCATCGGAATCAGACCACTACTACTGTCGCCCCGGGGATGACGTGCAGATGACGTTTCCGAATGCTTCAGATCAAGCCAAAGCGGTGAGCCAAAAGTTCACCGTCGTTGACTTGTACGAATCGGGAATGAGTGAGTATGACGGTGCATTCGCGTTCTGTCGCCTCGACCAACTACAAGAGTATCGCGGCATGGTTGATCCAGAGACCGAAGTCCGCAACGTCACCACAATCCAACTGAAGCTGAACGAAGGCGCCAATCTGTACGAAGTCAGAGACCTGTTGCGTCGTCGCTTTCCGCCGCACGAATATGGCTACAGCATTCAAACCTGGCGTGAGCTACAGGGGCCGATGGTGGAAATGGTTCGGCTGCAGACGACGCTCTTGAACACATTGCTGTTCCTAATCATTGCCGTTGCTGGTTTCGGCATCTTGGCCACATTTTTCATGATCGTTGTCGAAAAAACTCGCGACATCGGGACACTGAAAGCGCTCGGTGCCTCCAACGGTGGCGTGATGTCGATTTTCTTGAGCTATGGCCTATTGCTAGGCATCACTGGCAGCGGTGTTGGACTGGTTGGTGGCCTGGTGTTCGTCCGCTACATCAACCAAATCGCTGGGTTGCTGGAACGGTTGACCGGTCAAGTTGTGTTTGATCCAACCGTTTACTATTTCAAAGACATTCCGACGACCGTTCATCCATTCACATTGGCCTGGGTGATGGGGGGGCTGTAATGATCGCTGTCATGGCTAGTGTGCTGCCGGCGATGCGAGCGGCCCGCATGAACCCGGTCCAGGCATTGCGGTTTTCGTAGACGCGATCATGCTCAACGGTCGCCGGGACCTGTTCCCGCGGCGGGATTCGACAGGACAGTTGACAGTCCATAGCGAGCAGGCGAAAACCTTCCTGCCGCGAACTGACATCCGTTAACGGAATCCCAATATGACGCATCCGTATCCCAAGCTGTTTCAACCGCTGGACCTTGGCTTCACCCAAATTCGCAATCGCATCGTGATGGGTTCGATGCATACCGGTCTTGAAGAAACCAAAGGTGGCTTCGATCGAATGGCTGCGTACTTTGGCGAGCGCGCTGCGGGAGGTTGTGGATTGATTATCACCGGCGGTGTCGCTCCCAACCGAGCGGGCTGGGTCGGCCCGTTTTCCATCAAACTTACCAGCCACCGTGAAGCAAAGAAGCACCGCCTGATCACAGATGAAGTCCACAAACAAAATGGCAAAATCTGCATGCAAATCCTGCATGCCGGACGCTATGGATATCATCCACTCAACGTAGCGCCATCTGCGATCAAAGCGCCGATAGGTCTCTTCAAGCCGTTTGCATTGTCCGCTACCAAAGTCGAACGAACCATCCAGGACTTTGTCCGTTGCGCTGCGTTGGCCAAAGATGCGGGGTACGACGGAGTCGAGATCATGGGATCAGAAGGCTACCTGATCAACCAATTCATCGCTGCTCGAACCAACAAACGAACCGACAGCTGGGGCGGCAGCTACGAAAATCGAATTCGGTTTCCACTGGAAATTGTTCGCCGTACGCGACAGCAAGTCGGGGATGATTTCATCCTCGTCTACCGACTGAGCATGCTCGATCTTGTGGAGGAAGGAAGTAGTTGGGACGAAGTCGAGCTCTTGGCCAAGCGAGTAGAAGCAGCAGGCGCAACGATCATCAATACCGGGATTGGTTGGCACGAAGCTCGGGTGCCAACGATCGCGACAATGGTTCCACGCGGGGGATTCAGCTGGGTAACCCAGCGACTGATGGGCAAGGTTGGCATTCCGCTAGTTACGGTCAACCGAATCAACACGCCGGAGAAAGCCGAAGAGATCCTCAATGCTGGACACGGCGACATGGTTTCGCTGGCAAGACCATTTTTGGCCGATCCAGAATTTCCCAACAAGGCTCAGGAAGATCGTGCGGACGAAATCAATACCTGCATTGGCTGTAATCAGGCCTGTTTGGATCATGTCTTCAAACGCGAAATTTCCAGTTGTTTGGTCAACCCTCGCGCGTGCTATGAAACCGAACTGAATTACCTTCCAACCCGTGACAAAAAGAAGATTGCGGTTGTGGGGGCAGGACCGGCCGGATTAGCTTTTTCGACCGTCGCTGCTGGGCGTGGACACGATGTGACTTTGTTCGAAGCAGCGCCAGAAATTGGCGGGCAATTCAACATGGCCAAGCAAATCCCGGGGAAAGAGGAATTCTATGAGACGCTGCGGTACTACCAGAAACAGCTGGAGTTGACGGGCGTGGAAGTCCGCTTGGAAACGATTGCAGTGGCCGACGAAATCGCCAACGAGGGTTTCGATGAAGTAGTCATGGCCACAGGAGTAAAGCCGCGGCAGATTGATACGCCAGGCGAAGACCATCCCAAAGTCTTGAGCTACGTCGATGTCTTGCGGCATCGCAAACCGGTGGGACAGCGAGTGGCGATCATTGGCGCCGGAGGAATCGGTTTTGATGTCGCCGAGTTCTTGTCTCATCACGAAGATGAATCGCCTAGCCAGAACGTTGACCAGTTCATGGCACAGTGGGGTGTTGATACAAAGTTTGAGAATCGTGGCGGACTAACTGAGGCCCGCCATTTGCAATCGCCACGTGAGATCTATCTACTGCAACGCAGCGACGGCAAGCTGGGAACTCGGTTAGGCAAAACCACTGGCTGGATTCATCGAACGACGCTGGCCAACAAAAAGGTCAACATGATCGACGGCGTCCAATACGAAAGAATCGACGACCAAGGCCTGCACATTCTGCGCAACGGAAAACTAGACTTGCTGATGGTTGACCATGTGATCGTTTGCGCAGGTCAGGAATCAGATCGCGACTTACAACAACCTTTCGCCGACAAAGGGATGAAGGTACATCTGATTGGTGGCGCTGACGTCGCTGTGGAGCTGGACGCGAAGCGAGCGATCCGCCAGGGGTCTGAGTTGGCGGCAGAAATCTGATCCTTCGACCGATGCGTCTCACTGCCATCCCTACCGAACGGATGGCTCATGAATTCCAGCCAGATCCGAAAATCGTTGGGAGATCGGATCGCGGCATATCGATCGACGCAATTGCGTCGCAGATTCCTCAGACGTTGTCAGGCGTTAGCCCTTGACCGACCATGAATCGGGTCAATCCTTGAGAGTGAACCCGACCTTTACCGTCACTTGCCAGGCGGCGATTTTGCCATCTTCGATCACGCCGCGGGTTTCAGTAACTTCAAACCAACGCAAGTCGCTGACAGTTTTAGCACACTTGGCTATCGCATGCTCTACCGCCTCTTCGATCGATGTTGGCGAGGAACCGGTAAGCTCTAGTTTCTTGTAAACGTTGTTTGACACTCTGAATGCTCCTTACACTGTCAGCGATCTAGCGACAACAAGTCAAATACTACTGGCGATTGCGGAAACCGCCTTGGCACAACGAGAATACCATAGCACAAGGATGGATCAGGTGTTGCTTCGATGTTTACTATGTTCGCAAAATCATGATGGTGGTCAGTCGCAACCAACGATCGCAGCATCATTCGTCAGCGGAGGCGATATTTCAGTTTCCTTGTTGCGCCAACGCTAACAGTCGATCACGCTGCGAGTTCTTGGTCGAGCTCTTGATAGCGAGCGAGACACTGAACGATCGAGACAACCGATTTCTCGCCAAGATTGCCTAACTGCATTAACTCCTCGGGACGTCGCTTTATCAAGTCTCGAAGTCTGATGATTTCGAACTCTGAATCCTCAAGCAAGCGGATGACTCTTTGTGTCAATCCAAGCTTCGCCAGCTTCGCAACTGGATCATCGCGTTGGATGCCGCGTGCAATCGCGCGGCGTGCTTTGATCGGGATTCTCGGCAGACGCAACTGCGGAACAGCTTTCCTGTCACTGCTATTGGTCGGTTCATGGTCACGGGAGACTTGGGACAACCGCGGACCCGCTGGACTCAAACTGGCACCTTCCCCGTTCGTTGTGAACCGAAGCTTGGAGTCGTGATCGGATTGATATCCAATTAGGCTGGCAAGCCGACGAGGGTGCTTCAGCTTACTGAGCGCGCGAATTTCAATTTGACGGATTCTTTCTCTGGTCACGTTGTGGGTTTTCGCAACCTGCTCCAATGAGTATCGACAGCCATCACCCAAACCGTATCGCATGCGAAGTACGGCGCCCTCGCGATCGGACAGAGTATCGAGGAGGCGTTCAATTTCTCTTCGCAAACTGTTCTCGTGCGCTTCTTGAGGCGGTTGCAGAGCTGATTCATCCTCGTAAAGGTCGCTTAGATTCAAATTATCAGCCTCACCAATCACTTGATCCAAGCTGGTTATTTGTCGCAGTCCATCTCTGGCAATCTCAGCATCTGCGGCGGAAACGCCCATCACCTTGGCAGCCTCCTCCGCAGTCGGTTCCCGCCCAAATTCAGCAATGAACATTGAGGTCACTTGCCGAAGATGCGTCATGTTGGCGACCCGGTGGCAGGAACCCGAATTGTGCGACTCTGGTCGTGCACGGCCCGCGCGATGGCTTGGCGGATCCACCACGTAGCGTATGTGCAAAACTTAAAGCCTTTCTGGTGTTCATACTTCTCGACGGCGCGCATCAGCCCTGCGTTTCCTTCCTGAATCAAGTCTAGGAAACTGACCCCTCGATTTCGGTACTTTTTGGCAACAGAAACAACCAACCGCAAGTTTGCTTCGCAGAGCCGTTGTTTTGCGATCTGATGGTCTTCACGCGCCTGCAACAGATCGTTGGCGACTCGCCGGTAGCTACGTCTGGTATGTTGCGCGGCGACCAGTTCTTCGGGAGTCGCACGCCGGGCCATCTGCTTGATTCGATCTAGATGAGCTTCCAGGTGTTCAAGCCGAACCCCCAACTCTTCGATCAAGCGGATGATTCGCCCTCGCCTTTGCTTCAGGCTTTCCCAGGCTGCCAATCGCTTCCGCCGATCGAACTTTCGATCGTGAACAATTTCGAAATCTTGACGGTTTAAGTCCAACAAGGCTCGGATCGTGCGTAGATTGCTGGGCAGCCGACCGCGGATCTGATGCTCCCTCAATTGACTGCTATCCGAAAAATGCGACACGCGTGTCAGTCCGGCTTGTTCTGATTCGACGGCCTTGAACATCTCCACGATGTCGCGAATCACGAAGTCAAAACTGAGGATTTGATGACGAAATCTTTTTCTCCCTGACTCGATTTGTTTAGCCAACAAGATTTCTTGGTCGCGTTTCAAAAGTGGATACCGACCAATCTGGTTCAGGTAATCGCCCAGCGAGCTCTCGACTGAGTCACGCGGCGTTGACGCCGGAATTTCGCTCACTGGGGCCAACGCTAAGGTTGACCTAGTGCGTTCGAGGTCTGCGGGGTTCGCGTCATCAAAACCTGACAGCTCGGGGGGGATGCTGATCATGATCATCGGCCCTATCAGATGAAACGTGGGAGGCGGGAAAGAACTTCTAATCTTTTTTAGAGAGGACCCCAAGAATGACCACGTTCGCAGTAAATTCGCGAGCAAGGTTGATCGTGGAATCCATCCTCATATCTTCTATCGGTGTTCGAATCGCCAATTTCCCGACGAAATCGAATCACTGTTTCTATCGTGGCTCAATCGATTTTGTTCGCTAGTGTCAAGCTGAACGCAGATTCTTTCGCCAAGTGAAGAATCGCACAGCCAGCCTTTTTCTGGTTTGTTGGGTCGAGCTGCGCTGCGATCACTGGTCCTCAAGACTGGTCGTCGACGACACGGACCCTAGAGCAAAGTATTAATATCCGTGATGCTAGAAAGTCAGCTTGGTCTATAAAAAGAGTTAATCGTGAAGAATAATCGAGTGCTCGTCTGCGGTTCGACTGGATACGTCGGTGGCCGTTTGGTTCCTCGACTACTCGATGAAGGCTTGACAGTTCGCTGCTTGGTTCGCAGTCCCGAAAAAATGCAACTGTTCCCCTGGCGAGAGCATCCTCTACTAGAGGTTGTGAGCGGCGATTTGGGCGATGTCGATGCGATTCACCAGGCTGCCCGTGACTGCGATGCTGCGTACTACCTTGTCCACGCAATGGTCAGCGCGGGCAGTGACTATGCCCAGCGAGATCGTGAATTGGCAACCAACTTCGTTGCCGGCTTGAGGGATACGGATTGTTCTCGAATCGTTTACTTGGGCGGCCTTGGCGAATTAGGGCCCGATCTAAGCCGACATCTTCGCAGCCGACGCGAAGTCGCCTCGATATTGCAGACTAGCGATTGTGAGACGACGGTTTTTCGAGCCGCGATGATCATCGGCTCGGGCTCAGCGTCCTTTGAAATCCTGCGTTACTTGGTTGACCGACTACCAATCATGATCACGCCCAAATGGGTCAAGGTTGAAACGCAACCGATTGCCATCCGTGATGTGCTGCGATATTTGGTTCAATGCCTGAAAGTCCCTGAAACTGCGGGGCGTGTCATCGATATTGGTGGCAAGGACGTGCTTTCCTATCAGCGAATGATGCAACTGATGGCCGATGCGAATGGGCTGCCGAGACGACTGATTGTTCCAGTTCCAGTGCTGACGCCAAGGCTGAGTTCGGCATGGATTTCTTTGGTAACGCCGGTTGGAGCCAAGATCGCGCGACCTCTGGCCGAGGGGTTGCGCAATCGGACTGTATGCCGCGACAATTCGGCGCAAGAGTTGATGCCCGGCCCCTTGCTAGGGGTCAGGGTATCGATCGATGCCGCGCTTGGCAAATGGCAAGCCGGCGAGATTGAAACTCGTTGGACAACTGCTGGCGAGATGCCAGGCGACCCGGAATGGTCTGGGGGCACAGTCTTGGAAGACTCGCGCGTAATGGAGATCGAAGCCCCGGCCCAGACGACCTTCAAAGTCATCAGTCGAATCGGCGGTAGATCGGGCTACTGGGGCGCGGACTGGCTGTGGTGGTTGCGAGGCGCCATGGATAAGTTGATCGGCGGCCCCGGGCTCCGCCGTGGGCGTCGCCATCCAGAGCAACTTGCTTTTGGCGAGGCGCTCGATTTCTGGCGTGTTGATGGTTACATCGAGAATCAGTATTTGAGCTTGCGAGCGGAAATGCGATTGCCAGGCGTAGCAGCACTTCAGTTCAAGGTTGATGCTCTCGATGCCGGACGCTCCCGAGTCACCCAAACAGCGAGATTTCGGCCGAAAGGTTTGTTCGGTCTGATTTACTGGTACTCTGTTTATCCGCTGCACGTATTTGTTTTCCCAACCATGCTGAATGGAATTAAGCGTGAGTCTGAGAGCTCTTGTGCGGATTGACTTCTCAACGGGGCATTCCGCCCCAACGTGGCAATTCACCTCGGCGCACATCGCTGAAACAGGCAACAAAAGCCGCAAAACACGCTGTTTTTCGTTGTGGTACGGATTGTGCGTAGTACGAACTGCAACGGAAGCCCGCACGGTGTGAGGCCTCTGGTTTTCACTCTTCGTGGGAGCGGTTCGATGTACGGAATAGATGATGAAGTTGATCGCCAGCCCTCGGATCCAACCTTGGACCAAATCCGACGCCGGGCCGACGTCATACGTAGTTGCTGGAGCGATAGTGTAGCTGAACGCCGCCGCGTGGCGCCTGCACCCAACTGGCGACCGCCACTCATATTGACTGTGGAATTGGTTCGCGAAATCAACGCGCGAAACGAAGGATGAAACTGACTAGGTGACATTCGATCGAACGAGATTACTTAACGCATATTTTCACAACGAAAGGAAATGACATGAAAAATCGAACTTTAAGAGGGTGGCTAACCCTCGGCGTGGCCTCGCTGGCCATTGTGTTCATTACGGTTGGCAGTGGCTGGGTCCAGGCGGATCAAACACCGAAATCACCGCTGGCAAGTTTGACGCCAGAGCAACAGCAGGCAATTGATTCCGCAAACAACCTGTCTGGTGCCTTTCGAGCGGTCGCCGACGCACTACTACCGTCAGTGGTCGCAATCGAGAACCGACCGAAAGTCGCCTGGACTTCGCAATCAAGTGCAAAGCCATCGAGCGATGCGGTAGGGAAAAACCCATTTAAGGGAACGCCCTTTGAAGATATGTTTCGTGGCCATAATTTCCAAATGCCTCCTTCGGGCGGTCCCGGCAATCCATCATCACCCAGCCCACGGGGTGGGATCGGATCCGGCGTGATTATCGACTCCTCCGGGATCATCCTGACGAACAACCACGTCGTTGCCGGCGGCGGTGAAGTGATGGTGCGAACCCAAGATGGTCGCGAGTTTATCGCCAGCAATGTCTGGACGGATCCGAAGACCGATCTGGCCGTCATCAAAATTGACGATGCATCCGATCTTGTTGCCGCCACGCTTGGCGATAGTGATACCGTTTCAATCGGTGAATGGGTAATGGCTCTGGGGCAGCCTTTCGGACTCGAAAGCACAGTGACCGCCGGTATCATCAGTGCCAAACACCGCGGCATCGGGATCACCGCGCGTGAAAACTTTTTGCAGACTGACGCAGCAATCAATCCCGGCAACAGCGGCGGACCATTGGTAAACCTGCGAGGCGAAGTGATTGGCATCAACACTGCGATCCACTCGCGCAGTGGAGGCAATGATGGAATTGGTTTCGCAGTTCCATCCAATCTGGCCCGCTGGGTAGGGGACCAGTTGGTCAGCAGTGGAGTTGTTAAACGAGCTTACTTGGGTGTCGGAATCCAGCCGGTGACCCAGGACCTCGCTCGGGAACTGTCGGTCAAACCACGAGGTGGTGTCATCGTCACCGATGTACATTCCAATACACCGGCCGAAAAAGCAGGGGTACATTCGGGCGACGTCATCGTTCGCTTTGGCGGAAAGGCCGTGTCAACGCCACAGGCTTTGCAACTGGCTGTCGAACGGTCGCCCATTGGAGAAGATCTGACCATCGAAATCGTTCGCGATGGCAAAACGATCGAACTGACTTACAACGCCGAGGAAGTTGCCGGCGACTTTGCCGCCAAACTGAACGGCAAAGACGAAAAACCGTTGACAAAGAGGATGGAGAATCTGGGTGTCGAAATTGCCCCCCTAACCGACGATGTGGCCAAGCAACTTGGCTTCGAAGAATCCCAAGGAGTTGTGATCACGTCGGTTCGTCAAGGCAGCGCCGCAGCCAGAGCAGGACTTTCGCCGGGGAATCTGATCGTTGAAGTGGACCGTCAAAAGGTGACGACCGTCGAACAGTTCGAATCGGCGATGGAACAGCATCGCAAAAACTCGGACGACGGCATCCTATTGTTGGTTCGAACCGACCAGGGATCTCGATTCGTCGTCGTAAAGACCTAAGCGATAGCCCCTCTGCCGAAGAGACGCAGTGGATTTACAATGAGGTCGATGTCGGAACGATTCAGTTTTGGCATCGACCTCCATTGTTGTGCTCAGTAAACCGGTAAACCTCCGATGCGACTCGCTGCCAAACTGATCCTGCTGTATTTGGTCGGATTGTCGATGATTGTCGGATTGTTTTCGTTTCTGACAATTCAGCAAGATCAACGAATGGCAATCATTGAGCATGAACGACATGCCGCGGATATCGCGGCATCGCTCAAGCCGTCGATTCAACAGGCGATACAAAACCAATCAGCAGCCGAATTATCGCAGGCGGTTGACCAAACGACCCGATCGCTGCGACACGTCCGAGTTCGCTGGGTGGAATTCTCGTCCAATAGTGACCGTTCGCGACTGCCGACGGTTCCGATGGAGATGATCGTTGCCAGTCGCGAGGTAACAACGATCAGCATGCCCAACTCGTTGGGTCAGGACTTCCTCTACACCTATTTACCGGTAGAAAGCGAAGACGAAAAAACCAAGAACGCAAGAATCGAGATTTCCGCACCCGATCCTGGAGCCGATACCAGACTACGTAGGTCATTGCTTTCGTCGCTGATCGCGTTGCTGGGTGTAACCACACTTTCTGGACTGGTGATCCTGGTTGGGGGCATCAAGATGGTCGGTGAACCCTTGAATCGTCTGATTGACAAGGTGCACCGAGTCGGCCGCGGTGACTTTAGCGAACCAGTCGTGCTGTCCAATAAAGATGAACTTGGCAAATTGGGTATAGCATTGAATGAAATGTGTGATCAATTGAACGCTCAACGCGAGAACTCGCATTGAAACCGAAGCAAGTTCGCGCGTGGCAGCCGTCGAACAATTACGTCGTGCTGAACGCCTGAATATGGTGGGGCGTATGGCTGCCGGAATCGCGCACGAAATTGGCACACCTCTGAACGTAGTCACTGGACGCGCCGAATTGATAGCCAGCGGTCAATTGTCCGGTGATGACAGTCGGGCCAGCGCACTTGCGATTCAGGCGGAGGCCCAGCGAATTACAAAGATCATACGGGAGCTCCTTGATTTTGCGCGGCAAAGTACTCCACAAAGGACAACTCAGGATCTGGTTGAATTGATCAAAACAACGGTCAATTTAATGGAACCTTTGGTCGCTAAACTGGACGCGACCATCGCAACATCGCTGCCGGAATCGGAGCTGTTGGCCAACGTCGATCCAGGACAAATCCAGCAAGTGCTCAGTAACCTAATCATCAATGCCGCTCAAGCAGCCGAACAAGATGGTCGGGTACAGATTGCCATTTCCGAGTGTCTGGCAGCCGGATGCCGACCAGTCAGACGCGAGATCGTATTGCAAAATCGAAGTCCGTGACAACGGCAAAGGTATTCTCGAGTCAGATCGCCAACACATATTCGAACCGTTTTTTACAACGAAAGACGTCGGCGAAGGAACTGGACTCGGCTTATCGATTTCGCATGGCATCGTTCAAGAACACCAAGGCTGGATTGAGCTTGAAAGCGAACCCGGCAAGGGCAGTTGCTTTTCGATCTTTTTGCCAAGCGCCGACAACGAGGGAGTTACGCCATGAATGGAAGTTCGGTCTTGATCGTTGACGACGAAAAGGCGATGTGCGAACTGATCGATACGGCACTGAGCCTAAAGAAGTACGACACTGCATGGTGCCAATCGGCTCAGCGGGCGATGGAGCTGTTAAATGAAGCGCGAATTTGATGTTGTGTTGACGGACGTCAAGATGCCCGGAACAACGGGACTGCAGCTATGCCAACAGATCAATCGACTTCGTCCAGACATGCCCGTTGTCGTGATGACGGCTTTCGGAACCTTGGAAACCGCCGTTGCTGCGATCCGCAGCGGGGCATATGACTTTCTGACCAAACCCGTTGAAATGGAAGTGCTGTCGCTCACGATCGCCCGCGCGGCGGAACGGCGTAGACTGACGAAGCAAATCCATTTGCTCGAACAACAGGTTAAGGTTGGGCCTGCTCATGGCCAATTGCTAGGCGATAGTGAGCCGATGCGTGCCCTGTACGACCAACTGGAGCGGGTCGCGTCTTCGGACACTTCGATTTTGATCACTGGCGAAAGCGGCACGGGAAAGGAGTTGGTGGCAAAGTCGATTCACCAGATGAGCCAGCGCAGACAAACCGTTCGTTGCTGTTAATTGCGCCGCTCTGACCGAAACACTACTTGAAAGTGAATTGTTTGGGCACGTCGCGGGAGCGTTTACGGATGCCAAAAGCGGCAGGCAAGGATTGTTCCTGGAAGCTCAGGGCGGAACCTTATTGCTTGACGAAATGGGAGATATGCCGATGACGATGCAGGTCAAGTTGCTAAGGGCTCTTGAAGTGTGCCGTTTGCGCCCTGTCGGCAGTGACCAAGAAATCGAATTCGACGTACGTGTTTTAGCTGCGACGCACCGAGACCTGGAATCTGCTGTCGAGGATGGTCGATTCCGACAAGACTTGTTTTATCGAATCAATGTTATCCAGCTACACTTGCCGCCGTTGCGCCCGCCGAGGTGCGGATATTTTGCATTTGGCAACTCACTACATTGATCTTTACGCGGAAAAATCGAACAAGCAAATCTCAGGGCTTGCCGCTCCGGCCGCTGAAAAGCTGCTTGGCTACTCCTGGCCGGGCAACGTTCGGGAATTGCGCAACGTCATGGAACGAGCCGTCGCACTGACGAGGCACGATACGATTACGGTCGAAGATCTGCCAGAAAAAATTCGCGATCATCGAGCAGAAATGATTCTAATTGGTGCTGACGATCCGACCGAACTTGTGTCATTGGAAGCGGTCGAACAGCGTTACATCGAGCACGTGTTAAAAGCCACCGACGGAAATCGCACGCAAGCCGCTAAGATTCTTGGCCTCGATCGCAAGACCCTCTATCGCAAGCTCAAAGCAGTTTCGTCATCCGAGGATGATTCGGCGGAATGAGATAGCGAGTTGGAAAAAGCCTTACTTGCGTAGGGTGGCAAGACCACCGTCAACGCCGATTACCTGACCTGTAATCCAACTGGAAACGTCCGAAAGTAAGAATTCCGCGGTCGCCGCGATGTCGTCTGGTTCACCCACCCGCTGCAGAGCATGCTTTTTCGCGATCGCCTCTCGCTTGCTCTCGGTGGAAAGGAGCGATTGCGATAGCGGCGTGTCGACTAGCGATGGGGCGATGCAGTTGACACGAATCGCTGGCGAAAGCTCGGCCGCCAACGATCTTGTCATTCCCTCGACTGCGCCCTTGGCAGCAGCGACGGATCCGTGCATCGGCATTCCTTGCCCGACTGCCACGGTGCTGAACATCACCATCGATGAAGCTGACGCTGCCCTCATTGCTTGCAGTGACGCCTGCAAGACAGTAACTGCTCCGACTAGATTGAGACGGAAATCTTCAATTAAGGTTTCGGGTGTTAGGCGACGAACCGGGCCGAGATTAATTGATCCGACGCAATAGGCGAGTCCGTGTAACTTGTCCGGAAGCATCGACGAATCGATCTTATCTTCCAGAACGTCGAAAGAGATATGCCGAGCATTCGACATCCCCGTCAGTTGATCGCCTGACCTCGACAGTACAAGCACTTGGTCGCCTCGGCTCGTCAGGCGACGAACAAGACCGAGCCCTATTCCACTGCTTCCGCCAACCACCAGATAATTTTTTTGATCCACAATGACACCTCACCAGACAAATAGTCAAGTGATCAGTTTCCTGGAGTTGTTTGAAGGTGACCGAGACGCTTCGGCACTACTGGCGATTACCATTGTCAGGAAAGTCTGTATTTCCCGGGCACGTTGCTTTCGAATTTTACGCTCTTCTGCAGTCCACGCTGATCGGATATCGTAAAGCAGTGCGAGTGACAGATTTTTCATTGTTCTCCTCCCGTCAATGATCAATAACCGGCTTACGCCGACGCTAGCTGTTTAGACTTGCTCGCGTAATTGACCATTGCGGAAGGCGGTTTTGGGGGAATTTTTGATCAGCGGTCGAAATCAACATAACGCTTGCCGTTCTTTGGAACGCTTCTAAGAATCTGATAAACTGGGGTCATTAGGGCGATCATTTGACCTGCTCGTGTCTCGTGACTGACCGTCAAGCTGATGCCTTTTCTGAATCGGGAACTCGTCCATGATTGATTCGACGACTGAGTCGCAGCCAGATCGAATGCGATGCATGGAAGTGTGGGGCGGCAATCGAGCCGTGCAGCATAGCTTTGAGGCGGCGGGCCTGCGAATTTGGGCGTTTAGCCAGCCGTTTGAAAACGCCAAGGGTGGCGGCGACGTTTATTACCTGTCTTCATGCGCCTCCGGCCGTATCACTCGAATGTTACTTGCCGACGTCAGTGGACACGGGGAGCAAGTATCAAATGTAGCGAAAGGCCTGCGGGATCTGATGCGACGGAATATCAACGTCATAAAACAGACTCGATTTGTGTCCGCTATGAATCGTCAGTTTGCCGCAGTCAATCAAGGCAGCAACTTTGCGACGGCACTAGTGACTACTTTTTTCGCGCCAACAAAGACTCTGTCTGTGTGCAATGCTGGGCATCCACCACCATTGATCTACCGACAACGGAGCAAACAGTGGTTCGAATTGACTGGCGAAGACCAGATCGGCAAGGAGATTTCAGATATCCCCTTGGGTGTGGCTGACGAAGCAATTTACTATCAACAAGACGTCCGACTCGAGCCTGGCGACATGCTGCTAAGCTTCAGTGACGCAGTCACGGAATCTTCCGGAAGCGATGGACATCAACTTGGAGGCAAGGGAGTTTTAAAGCTGGTTTCGGAACTCAACGCATCATTTCCCGATCAAATCATTCCGAGTTTGATCGACGAAATTGGCATCCTGAATGAGAGTAATCTCAATACCGACGACACGACGATTCTGTTGATCCAGGCGACAGGCAGCCGCACACCGCTGAAGAACTCTTTGCTCGCTCCGTTTCGAATGGCTAGCCGGGCAACAGACGCGACGGTATTGGAATGAAAGCTGCCATTACTTTCTCAATAACTAGGCGTTGGCAGCCAATCTAAGCCCGGCGAATTGCCACCTTGCGGTTGTGCCAAAGAAATTGCGATAGGAATAACGAGCGTGATTTCGAGAGGTACAACAGGAACTTCCCCGCAGCACGTATTGGTTGCACATGAATTTTCCGTTGTACTCGCCCAACGCTCCATGCGGTGGTTTATATCCTGGGTAAGCGGCGTACGCGCTGCTGGTCCACTGCCAAACACTGCCAAATAGCGACTGAATGAGTTGATCATCGTCAGAATGGGTCGGGTGGTTGGGCCGCCCAAGTACAAAATGGTCTTCTGCTGACATCACTGCGCCGACGTGATCAACGGCTGCTATTTCCCATTCCGCCTCCGTCGGTAGCCGTGCGCCTGCCCATCGAGCGTAAGCATCCGCTTCAAAGTAGCTCAGATGAGCGACCGGTTGCGACGGATTTAGAGTCTTCAAGCCCGCCAACGTGTATTGATAAAATGTGCCATCCTTTTCAATCCAATACAGCGGAGCGGTCCAGCTGTTCTGCTGCACGCATGCCCACCCCAGCGATAACCAATGAGCAGGTTCCCGGTAACCGCCGTCCTGCATGAACTCAAGGAATTCGCCATTGGTTACCAATCGATTGGCCAGCGAAAATGGCTCGATAAAGACTCGATGTCTCGGTGTCTCGTTGTCATACGCGAATCCCTCACCGTGGTGACCAATTTGATAGACTCCTTCTTCAAACGGAACCCAATTTAGAGCTGGTGGTTCAACTTCGATCGGATCACCGGTTAGCATCGCCGGGTACAGAGGGTTGCAAAACAGAGCATTCTTGATGTCCGTGAGCATGAGTTCTTGGTGCTGCTGCTCGTGCTGTAGTCCAAGCTGCACGATGTCTAATAGTCCGCTGCTCCAGCAGTGCTCGCGATCCAGATACTGCAGCAGTTGTTCATCGACGCGATGCCGATAGTCCAGTACCTCGGCAACGGTCGGTCGCGAGAGCAATCCACGATTGTGGCGAGGAAATTGTTCACCGACGGTGTTGTAATAGGAATTGAATAAGAGGTCGTATTCTTCGTTGTACCACTTGTAGTCCGCGAATCGCCTCAGAACGAAGGCCTCGAAAAACCAAGTCTCGTGGGCTAAATGCCAACGGATCGGACTTGCATCCGGCATCGACTGCAACACACAGTCCTCGGGATTCAAGGTGCCGAAAATTTGCTCCGAATAGTTTCGGATAGTGGCATACTGATCGGCGAGGCTATTTCTACCTTCGGCATCGGCTCGAGGTCGGCCATCTTCTAGTTCGGGGATCACGACTCTACCTGTACGCCATTCCAGAAAGCTACATAGTCGCGAATATTCGCAACCGCCGATTTTGGCTCAGGATAATACCATGCCGCCTGCTTGTTTGTCTTACCGTCAACATCGATGTCAAAGTATTTGGCAGTACCTTTCCAGCCGCATATCGATTGGTGATCGCTATCGGAAAAGTACTCCTTCTTTAATGAAGCCGGTGGGAAATAGTGATTGCCTTCGACGATGATCGTGTCGTCGGACTCTGCAATCACCTGATCGTTCCATATTGCTTTGGGCATGGTTGATTACCTGTTTGCTAAAACGTAGTGACACGGGTACTAGGAAATGGAACAGTCCACGATCCCCAAGGATACAAGCTATTGCTGAAGATGGACGATCGCGAAGTAATTTTGCGAATCGGTCCACGTATCGCGTAATTCCCAGCCAGCAGCAGCGGCGATTTGAGCGAACCCGTCGATGGTGTATTTGTGGGAAACTTCGGTGCGAATCGTTTCACCGGCTCGAAAATCGAAACTGTGCTCGTCAATTCTGACCCGTTGATCGACCCGGCATAACAGATGCATTTCCATGCGGTGATTGTCTTCGTCGTAGTAGGCGTGATGGTCGAACTGGTCAACCGCGAAGTCTCCACTTAGTTCGCAATTGATTCGACGCAGCACATTTTTATTAAATTCAGCCGTCACGCCAGCGCGGTCGTTGTAGGCCTTTTCCAACACATCAACGTCTTTCTGCAAATCGATTCCAATCAGAGTGCTACCGTCGGTTCCACAAAGGCTTGCGATCGAAGCCAATAAGTCTTCCGCCTCGCCGGTCATGAAATTTCCGATGGTCGATCCAGGGAAATAGACACAAGTTCGACCGATTCCATCGTCCGGTTCAATAGAACGTAACATCGTGAAGTCGGCTACGACGGGGCTAACGGTCAAAAACGGATAGTCCGTGATCAACTCCTGCGCGACCGCCAGCAGATGATCCCCGGAAATGTCCACGGGCAAATAGCTATGAAGATCGAGCAGATTTTCCAACAGCAATCTCGTTTTGATACTACTGCCGCTACCGAACTCAATTAGCCGCAAATTTGGCCCCAACCGGTCTACCATCTCAGCGACCGAATCGACCATGATTTCGGTTTCCACACGCGGCGGGTAATACTCCTCCAATTGGCAAATTTGATCGAATAGCCGCGAACCTCTCGAGTCGTAGAAATACTTCGATGGAAGTGTACGCACCGGATCGGACAAACCGCTGACCACGTCTTCTAGAAAGGAATCGTCCAAACAAGTGCTGCTAGCGGAATCTGAAGCTAACGACATCCGTATCCTCATTTTCGAGATCGAACAAACGCGGCTGACTCGGATCGACCTATCACCGTACGCTAGGCGGCCAAAGCAATTTGACAAGTCGCCCTGGAGGTGATGGAGCCTGGCTTTCTTTTCCGGGTCAGAGACTGCCCCGTGAGCTGAATTCCAACCTTTCAGCTCAAATTTTGGAATCATTCAGATCCGATCTGGGGTTCGTGAATTCTGTATCAAGATTCGATAGGAATAGGCTTTCTAAAGCTGAAGCATTCACAGTTACTTTTCGAAAATTGCCAACAACCCCCACCGAATAAATCATTGACAGCTTTCCGATCCACACAGCAGGTCGCGAAAGTGCCACATCGTTGAGAGGAACATCATAATTCGGGCCTTGTGCGTCCAAACGATTGTCGATTCCTCGCCTACCTTCGCCATCAAGATCTCGGTCGAAATCGTCGAACGCTGGCGAATCTGAATTGAGCTGATCACCCAGGACGACAATCAAGCTGCGAATAGTCATCTTGTTCTCAGCGCAGCGAAGGAAACATTAGTTAAAGTTGTTCAGCATTTTTGTGTGAGCGCGAGCCCCTTTGACAATCGTGGAAGGGATCTCGCGTCGAAATCATGATTGACTCAACTTGCCAATCGAAGCCGTCTTACTAAAAATTAATGTTATGATAGTTTCATTGTCGGAGAGTCAGATGAGTAAAGCCGGTTTGGGCAAGTGGTTGTTCGTGACCGCGGCAGGAATTTCATTCCTGTTATCAGTCACCTTGTGGTTTAGCGGTCAGCGGGAGGAAGGTCTTTTCGTCTCGACTTGGGTTCCGACGATTTTGGCCGTCGGCTGCCTGACGTTCATTACATCGAGGCAACTGCAATGAGTGCTGTAGCGATCTTTATTCTCGGCGTGTTCGTAACGACGATCACCTTCGTCGCGGCACTCTTGGTCGGACTGGACGAGGCAGCCGATCCGATACACAGCCGCCAGGAAGACTTAACAAGTATGGAGAAGAAATTGGTTAGCAGGCCCGATCATTCGCCCAATTCGTAAATGACGATTCCGGCTCAGGTGAAGAAGTCCGATGTTGTTCAGCTCCGAAGAAATTAGTCTGGCCACACAGCTACGCCGTCACGGTTTAGACTGGGAACCAAGTCCAGGACATTACGTGTATGATGCGACCGGCTTTTGTAAACAAAAATCCCCTTTTCAGGACAGTGTGTACTTCATTCTCAACTATCCGTACTTTGTGCGTGCTGTTGGAGGCGTACAGCGTTTCAAGGAGATCATGATTTGGTTGCCAACTTGGGAAGATGCGCGAAACATCTTGGCATCCATGCAAGTGAGCGATAATCAAATTGCCTTGCACCTGAACGAGTTTGGGTCAATTGAGCAGCGAACCGAACGATTAACGCTTCTCAGGCTGATAGACAAGCTGCTTCTGAAAGAAGAGTCTGATTTCTGATCGTCATAGGCCTGAAGGCAGGGACGTTCAATGAACGAATTCACGACAAATCAGGTCAGCAGCCAGCTCGCCCCAGATTGCATACGCCTTCGGACCCGGATGAAAACCGTCTTCAGCAATCAGATCCATCTTGTCGATCGAATCGATAGGAAGAAAAGTACAATCAGGCTCTGTTTTCAGCTCCGCCGCCATCATCTCATTGAACAATCTGGCTCTGGCCCCCAAGTGCCATCTCAAAGGTTGCGGCAGAGCGGGGAACTTGGACATTTGGGGCAGGCTACTGACAATGATTCGTTCTATGCCCAATTCTGTTCGCAGCCGCGATCGCAACTCCGATTGCAAACGCCGCCAACGTTTCAGCGTCATTCCCGCAGTGACGTCATTCACACCCAATGATGTTACGGCGACATCAAATCGGTTCGATGACAATCGCTCTAGTTTTCCCAAAGTCGATTGTGTGGTTTCGCCCGTCTTGGCGAAGACCCTCCAACGAACCTCGACGTGTTTGGACAGAGCTTGAGCAATCTGTCCCGACAAAGCATCGCGTTGTTGTGTAGCTCCGACGCCCGCAGCCGCTGAATCACCGAGTATAAGCAACCTTAGCGGTTCTCCTTGCCCGCATACACCGATGCGTTTTCCGGCCGGTTCGGGCAATTTCAATACGCTGCGTCTGACGTTTAAACCTTGATACAGCAGAAGTGGCGCGAGCGCTGCCGTGCTGATGTGATGTCCGGCTAGATTCATTCGACCCAACGTTTTCCTCGCACCAAATCCTCGATTTCTTTCCCAGGCTCAAATGAATGTCAACAAAGTACCTCAGGATACGCGCACCTTCTATAGGAGTCCATCAATTCCTCCATACGAGAGATTGGTGACAAAACTTGCGTTTTTCGGCACATGCTTCACTCCGCACGATCAAACCTTCTGCTTGCGCGTTCGGCTAAAATATCAATGGAGACATGGTTTGTTCCCGTCTAATCCATTCCCGACCGACAGGCTGATCTACGCAATGAAAATTCGATTGTTGCTTCTAATGGCATTCAGCATTGGGTGTAGTTTTAGTTCAACTTGCAATGCACAGGTTGTTGCAACTCCGCAGCAATTTGAAAAATTGCTAGAGCGATATCCTGATGCCGACCGCGATCGGGACGGAAAGCTTTCTGTCGAAGAAGCGACTGCCTTTCGCAAGAATCTCCGTTCGGCACGAGTCAAGGCTCGCAAGTTAGGTGAAAGGCAACAGGGAGCTCCGCGATCCTTCACCGTCGATTCCGGCTGGAGTCTCGGTCGGTTTCCCGAACACGCCGTTTGCTACAAATCGCCAGCAGAGATCAAAGCGATCTACCAGCAGACTCTGGCTGGTAACAAGCCCGCTGTCGTTTCATTCGACAAGCCTACCGATGGTGCGTTGCGGATCGTCGGCACGGGACACAGCTTCATGGCGCCCGGATACCGCACCTTTCCACTGATTTGCAAAGCGGCTGGATTCACTCAACCGCTTTACACTCATACCGGAGGCGGCATCACCGGCAGCGCCCGTTACAAATGGGAGCAGGAGAACGGGATCTTTCAATTCGAGGGCGAACCGACACCGAAGTTGCTGTCGTCAATCGCCAACGCGAAGTGGGACGCGATGATCTGGGGCCCCTACTTTGACGATCGACCGGAATACTACTCTTGTTGGGTCGATTTCTGTTTGCAGTACAACCCGGAAATGAAGTTTTATCTTTCTGATGCCTGGCCACAGTTGTACCAACTTGGCAAAAATCCAAAGTCGGAAGCCTTTTTCACACCAGAAGTCTTCGATCGCATCGGTGCAGAGCGGGGATCGGTCACCGCAAAAATCGTTGAATCCCTGCGCACCGAGAATCCCGATCGCGTCTTTATATTGCCCACGTGTGATGCGATGGTTCTGGCCGGAAAGTATTTTCTCCGTGGCGAACTGCCTGGAATCGAAGGCATCCATCGTGTAATTGGGAAAAAGGAACGTTCTCTCTGGACTGATCAACTTGGACACATCGGTCCCGGTTTCGATCGCCTGGAAGGGTACGTCTTTTATGCCACGATCTACGGTCGCTCACCGGAGCTGATCAATGACCCGATCGAATTCCAAGGCAACGGAGAATTCCCAAGCGACCAACTCGATCGCGCCTTCCGAAAGATTGCCTGGCAAGCCGTCATCGGACATCCACTATCGGGCGTAACGGATCAAGATGGTGACGGAATCAATGACGCTAGTCCATCGCCCAATCCATAAAACGATTGAACCTACCTTCAATCACGAAAACCTCGGGGTGATCGACCGTACAAGGGCGGACCGCGATTAGGCCTCGATATTCATCCACGCTTGGAAATCTTCTTCATCGACATTCCGGCCGCTCAAGGCGATCACCACGTCGCCTTCACCAGCAAAATCGACCTGACCACTTAGCGCCGCTGCTGTTGTGATCGCGCCGGACGGTTCGGTGCGCAAACCGTGGTTTTGATACAGCCAACGCATCGCCTGCCTCGTTTGTTGGTCAGAAACTGCGATGTCTTCGCGGACATGTCGTTTCAAAATCGGCCAATTTCTAACCCCGACATCATAAGAAAGCAGTCCGTCACAAATGCTGTTGGGGCGTTCTATCCGGATCCGCTGACCGGCGACGAGGGACTGCTGAAAATCATTCGCGCCAGAAGGTTCTACGCCGATCAGAGCGGCTATTGGGAAACCATTGGCGATCGCGATAGCGTGTCCAGCCATCAAGCCGCCACCACTAATGGCGCAAAAAAAGTGCGAAAGCCCGCGTTGCGCTTGCTGCAGAGATTCAACAATCTCGTAGCCGCCGACTCCGTTGCCAGCAATCACGTCACTGTCGTCATACGGATGTGCTTCGATACCGCCGTCACGTTCCACCATTTCCGCGACCATGCGATCTCGGATTCCGGTCTTATGATCGGTATCCAGGTCGTACTGACGGATCTCAGCACCCAAGGATTCGGTCAGCTCAAACTTTCTCTTTGGCGCATTGTCCGGCATGACAACGATGACTTTTTTTCCATATCGCGATCCAGCGTATGCCAGTCCGGAAGCGAAATTCCCAGACGAATGAGCTACGACAGGTCGATCGCCGATCCGATCGCTGTTTCGGTGCATCCAATTGAGCGACTCCCATTAGTTTGAAAGAGCCGACCGGTGTCCAACCATAGTCCTTGATCCAGACGCGCCGCCCTGGCGTTAGCCGCAAAGCCTTCTCGAGCAGATAGGATCGTACAAGTGGCGCCGGTGAAAAGTGTTGTCGCATTACGGCGACAGCCGATTGGACGTCGTCCATTGTTACGATCGATTTATCGGTCATTTCAAAACTCGATGAGAATTTCAATTGGCTTGGATTCACTGCGAACTTGCAGCAGTGTTGATCGCTAGCCCGGATATTTCATCGACCATCTACCGCGCCCACGGTTGTGCACACAGGCATTCAGAATGCGGAGGCACCGATCGGTATCGCGATCCGGCTAGGTCATTTCTACAAATGATGTGGGTGATCGGTGCTCTTTTCCGGCGCATCAATCGTCAAAACGCTCCAATGCGCCGGATCGTGGGGATTGTGGCGAATACGATTATGCCAAGATCGGTTGCACCACCTGCGCTGGTTCGACTCCGGTCAGCCGCATGTCGAGGCCTTGGAACTTGTAGGTGAATCGATTGTGATCGATTCCCAACAGGTGCAACATCGTGGCGTGAAAGTCGTGCACCGAGACCACATCCTCGATCGCGTTGTAACCAAATTCGTCGGTTGACCCGTGTGTCACACCACCTTTGATTCCCCCTCCAGCCATCCACATCGAAAATCCTTTGATGTGATGATCGCGTCCCGGATTCTTTCCGCCGCCTTGCGACATCGGTGTGCGTCCGAATTCGCCGCTCCAAACGACCAGCGTATCTTTTAACATGCCGCGTTGTTTCAAATCTTCAACCAATGCGTAGCTTGCCTGGTCAACCAACTTAGCTGTATTTGCGACTCCATTTTTGACACCGCCGTGATGGTCCCAGCCGCGATGGTAAAGCTGTATGAATCGAACGCCCCGTTCAGCCAGGCGCCGCGCCAACAAACAATTGCTCGCGAATGATCCGTCACCCGGTTTCGCGCCATACAAATCCAATACACTCTGCGGTTCTCCCGAGACATCGACCAGCTCCGGCACGCTGGCTTGCATTTTGAACGCCAATTCGTACTGCGAGATGCTGGTGGCAATTTCTGGGTCACGAATTCGGTCGTTACGCAGGCCATTCAATTGATTGATCGTATCGACAACCTTACTCTGATCGCCGCGATTCACGCCGGGCGGATTGCTAACGTACAGGACTGGATCACCTTTGGAATGGAAATGAACGCCCTGATATTTGCTCGGCAAAAATCCGCTATGCCATTGTCTAGTGGCGATCGGTTGCGACTGACCTCCACCGACACTGGTCAATACAACGAATCCCGGCAGATCCTCCGCATCGCTTCCCAATCCGTACTGGATCCATGATCCCATGCAGGGACGACCTGAAATCTGCGTACCGCAATTCATAAACGTGTGGGCTGGATCGTGATTGATTTGCTTGGTGGTCATTGAACGCACAATGGCAATGTCGTCGGCAATTTTGCTGATGTTCGGAAAGGCATCGGAAATTTCCTGGCCGGATTGACCATGCTTGGAAAACCTATGCTGAGGTCCCAGGCATTTCAGTTCCTTGCCTTGCAGCTGTGCGATCGGTTGACCATCGGTAATCGACGACGGCATTGGCTGGCCGTCCATCTCGGCCAGCTTTGGACGATAATCAAAGGATTCTAGATGCGATGGACCGCCCGCCTGACACAGGAAAATCACTCGCTTCGCTTGGGCTGGAAAGTCACGGTCGATAGCACCAGCAGAGGTACCGGATGCATCGGCGAACGATTGATTGGCAAAGGCCATCGCGCCGATTCCGACCGTGGACCGATTCAAGAACGTTCTTCGATTGATGAAGCTATGCATGAATTCGTCTCTAGAATCGTGATGTGGTTTCGTAGGCGTTGATGATCGCCCGACTAACTTGTGTCCAAGCAGCAAGTTCGATCGGATCAAGTTCGCCGGCGACAGCGGCTTCCCCCACGGATAGCAACTGCTTTGCATCTTCAGCTGATGCGGTGTAGCGGCGAAATTGATCATCGAACAGTTTGCGTAGGAGTGCGATTTCTTCGGGACTGGGATCGCGGGAGACCGCTTCGCGGAATGCCCAGCGAATCCTTGGTTCAACGCCCCGTTCCGCCCCGATGATCCGTTGGGCAAACACCCGAGAAGCTTCGACAAAAATCGGATCGTTCAAAAGGACCAACGCTTGTTGCGGAATATTCGATCGAGCTCTTTCGGCCGTACATTCTTCTCGGCTAGGCGCGTCGAATGCGATCATCGACGGATGCGGAAACGTTCGACACCAGAATGTATACAGGCTTCGACGGTATAGCTTGTTCCCCCGATCGGCTGTCCAGATTCGTGTCGGAAAATTCAGGTGTTGCCAGTAACCAGCGGGCTGATAAGGTTTCACACTGTGTCCGCCAATACTCTCTTTCGCCAGCAATCCGCTTAGTGAAAGCGCCGTGTCGCGTACGAATTCTGCTTCGACGCGCCACGTACCCTGTCTGGCGAAATTACGGTTACCTGGGTCGGCGACTTGAATCGTTTCGTTGTTTGTCGAAACCTGTGCATACGTTTCTGATGTGAGCAGTAAACGAATCATCGCCTTGATATCCCAGCCGCTCTCTCGGAATTCGACCGAAAGCCAATCGAGCAATTCGGGATGGGTGGGTGCCTCGCCCTGACCACCCAGGTCATCCAAGTTTCGTGATAGCCCCTGCCCGAAATAGAGTTTCCAAAGTCGATTGATGAAGGTTCGCGCTGTCAAAGGGTTGTCTTCGGCGACCAGCCAGCGAGCCAGGTCAAGTCGATTGGCGCGGCGGTCGGTGATCGGCTGGTGTGGGAGAAACTCGGGCACTGCTGGCTCAACAACGTCCCCTGAATCGTCCAACCAATTTCCCCGAGGCAGGATCCGAGTCATTCGAGGTTCCGGCAGGGATTCGCTAACCAACATGGTACGTAACGATTTTCGATAATCGTCTAGCTGCTTCGTTACATCGGCCAATTGCTGTTTTGTGTCGGCGAGTTCGGGTGCGATTCCACGGTAGTAGTCAGTAATTCGTTGCTGTTGTTCTTTGCTGCGTTGGTCGTCAGCCAATTTCAATGCGTCTAGCACCGGCTTGGGGATCGAGAGAGCGAAGGGAATTTGAACTGACTCTTGATCGGAAAGGTCAATTCGAAAGCGACCGATCAAATGTTGCTTGTAGGGAGAATGGTGTCGTAGTTCGATTCGCAATTTTCGGTGCCTGCATCGAACGTTTGCGGCGTCTCAAGACGAAATAGTGCGGTGCGTTGGTCGGCGGACTTTGTGTGCCCTTCCACCGCCCAACCCGTTTCGTCGTCTTCGTCCAGGGAATGAGCGATCGGATGCGATTTCTGTTCAAAGTCGGCCGAGGCGCTGGCGATCTTGATCGGTTTGTCGTCCAAGAACAGTGAGATCTTTGACAGCACGAAGTTGCCGTTGCTTCGCGAGAATCCTTCTGGACGCGGAAAACTCGGGTCGGGAAACACTTGCAATCGAATGGCCGCCAGTGGTTCGGTGACTGCTGATTCGAAGGTGTATGTTCCCGTATCGGGATTCGCACCCGTACTCAGGAACGAACCATCGTTTTGCTGCTTCAGCTCTACGCCCCCGCTTGCTGTTACGGATGCATCTTTTGGCGACTTCCAAATCAATTCTCGGGCGTTGATCGAGGCTAGCGTCTTGGCTTCCCATGCTTGCTGGCCAGCGGTCGTTTGCTTGGCAAGTTCAGAATCGTTTGCCAGCACACGATCGATCTGCAGTTCGGCAATTCGCTTTTCCAGTTTTTCAATCTTGGACTGATCCTCGGGACCTACGACGGTCAGGTTGGGCGTTTGTTTGCCGACGGCGGTTTCCTTGATATCAGCAAAAAAGGCCGCCAGTGAATAGAAGTCTTTGGTGGTGATCGGGTCGTACTTGTGGTCATGGCATTGGGCACATCCGACCGTTTGTCCCATCCATACTCCCGAGACGTTGCGGACCCGGTCCGCGGCGTAAATCGCGATGTACTCTTTCGCTTGAGCGCCGCCTTCTTCCGTGGTTTGCAACAGGCGGTTGTAACCCGAGGCGACTCTTTGACTGGTCGTGGGTTCGGGAAGCAAATCGCCAGCCAATTGTTCAATCGTGAATTGATCAAACGGCATGTTCGCGTTGAAGGCATCGATCACATAATCACGATAGGCGGAAACCTCCATATGATTGTCACTGTGGTATCCGATCGTGTCGGCGTAACGGACCAGGTCGAGCCAGTAAACGGCCATGCGTTCACCAAAACGGGGATCACGCAGCAGCCGATCGACAGCTTTTCGAAATGCCTGATCGGATTCGTCGGCAAGCAAGCTTTGAACTTCCGCATAGGTTGGCGATACTCCCAGCAGATCAAAGTACAGTCGCCGGATCAGCGTCCTTCTATCAGCTCTTGGTGATAGATCAAGATTTTGCTTATGCAATCTGTTCAGAATGAACGCATCGATCGGATTGCGAATCCGATTGTCTGAAATCTCCGGGGGCTGTGGTCGGACTAGTGGACGGTACGACCAATGTTGTTCGTGATGCGCACCTTCACTGATCCACAGGCGAATTGTCTCGATTTCGTCTTTCGAAAATTCTTTATGTATCTCTTCAGGGGGCATCCTCTCATCGGGGTCTTGCGACAGAATCCGTCGCATCAATTCCGACTCATCCGGTTTGCCGGGGACAATGATTTCGGCATCGATTGCCGTTGCAATTAGATCAAGCCTGAGATCAGCTTCGCGTGTCTTTTCGTCCGGGCCATGACAGGCAAAGCATTTGTCGCTCAGCAGCGGTCGTATCTGCCCGGCGTATGAGACCCGGTCGGAGTCGGCTGGCTGCGTACCGCTTGACGATGCAGCACCGGCGAGCAAGATTCCGAGAGAGAGGAAGATTCGAAAATGCAATTTCATCGAGCACTTAGAAAGGGAGAATACGAAGCGGACAACGGATCTAATCATTATAGCCGGTCAGCAATCAGCTCCTACCGACCGGCTACTGATCCAACGCAACTTGAGTGGGATGTTGCAAATATCCGATCAGGTCGCGGACCTGGTCGTCGGTCAGTGGATCTAGTATCCCATCGGGCATCGGCGATTTATCAGTGATGATTCGTGATTCGATCGTTGTTTTTTCAAATACGAGTGAATCGGTGGATGTTCGAACCGTGATCGTACGGTCTGTTTCGGAGGTCACCAATCCGGTGATCAGACGCCCGTCGTTGGTCAGCAGTCGAGTCATGCGATAGTCTTTGTCAACCACGGCGCTCGGGTCGATCATGTTGTGCAGCAAGTAGTCCAAATTGTCTCGATTGCTGCCGGTCAGATCCGGCCCAACCTTTTCTCCTTGGCCATATAGCCGATGACAGCTTTGGCAATGCTTGGCAAACAGTGCGCGACCATTGCTCTTGTCTGCCGCGGACAGAAACTCTGGGTTCAATTCGGACTTTAGGGATTCGATTGCCTGTTGTTTGTTGCCCGTCGAAGTCCGCACTTCGCCCCAAACCTGTCCGATTAGTTGATTCAGAGATTTGTCCTCGAAGCTTTGTAGTTGGCGGACGTGAAAGGCGGATAAGTCGTCGCGCGGGAGTTTGCCTTTCCCCATCGCAATCAACATTGGTCGAGCAAACGATAGGCGTGACACGAGGATTGACATGATCTGGGGTCGATAAGGCGCTCGGATGTTGCCATACCGGGAAACCAGTAACTCGCCAATCTGCGGGTCATCCAGTTTGGCCAGACCGCGAGCAGCCAGAACATTCATGCGGGCGTCGGTTAACAATTTCTTGCAAACGTCTGGCAAGTTCCCCGGTTCGGCCTGAATCAAAGTTTCCAGCGCGGAAAGACGCGTCGGATAGGACGCATTGGTTTCGCCAATCGCAATCGCGGTTACCTGCTGTAAAGATCGTCCGTCACCGAACAGCACACCTATTTGTCGCAGCAGGGTGTTTGTCTCCCGTGAATTCTTTGCCGATAACAGTTGATCCCAGGCGGCAGGCTTGGGCACGACTCGCCATCCGGTCCAGCCTTCGTCGATGCCAGTTACGATGATCGATCGAACTCGCATGTCATCAGTTTTGGCAGCAAAGGCAATCAACGCATTGATCGAATCAGGATGCTGTTCAATATTCTCAGCTAGACGCCTGGAGATCAATCGCAAGGTCGTTGGTATTTGGCATGACTTGGCGACCTTCACCAAATCGTTCAAGTGGTCGTCTCCGGTCGCCATCAGCCCGTACCACAACATCATTGGGATGTTGTGATCATCGCTGTCCTCATGGTGGGATGCTAAACCAGCGGCCAGTTGCCAGCGCATCGACACTGGTAGCCGCTGCAACGTCGATGCCAGCGTCAATCGAATCAAGGCCGAAGAGTCAGCTTGTGAGACGCGCATTAACTCCGGCAAGATTTCGTTAGCCCTTTGTGCTGCTTTCGCTTGCCCGGTAGCGGTCCGCACAGCGGGACCTAGGGCATCATCGATGGGCAAAGATTCGGTTAACAAGCGAATGGCCCAAGCTCGAACGTATTCGTCGGAATGATCAAGCTGTTGAACCAGAAATTTCTGATCCGTAGCACCTGATACGTGCAGTGCCAACAGCGATTGGACTGACGGACTGGAACCGGTCTGCGGATCCATGAAGGTCTTTTGCAGTTCGGCGATTGCGTCGCGCATGTCGCCGCCGGCAAGACGCCGCCGCGACAATTCAAGTTTGGCTTGTCGAAACAACCATGCGTCCGGCGAAACAGCCAAGCGGGCCAACTGCTGGTTGGAAACCGCTTGCATATTCTCCGGTGCCTCGGCAGGTGACGCAGCCGTTTCGTAGATGATTTTGAACACCCGACCGCTGGTGCGATGCACGCCAGTTGACTCATGGCATTCACCGGTATCGCTCCAGTCAATCACGAAGACATTGCCGTCGGGGCCGGCGCTCAAGTCCATCCCCCGAAACCACGGATCCGACGCAATGAACAGATCGGGTTCGTGCTTGGCAACATAGCCGCCTCCTTCGCGATCCAGTCGCTCTTGATTGGCGCGCCGGCCATGCAGATTTAGGGTGAACAGTTTGTCTCGGTACTGCTCTGGCCAAACCGTTCCCTGGTAGATCATCGTGCCCGAATGAGCATGTCCACCACCATAGGAATTCGCTGTGCCGTCGCGCGATTTGGTCCAGCTTTGTCCCGTATCGAAATGCCAGTGATCAGCATGAAAGTCGATCAGTTCGTATGTGTGCTGATTCGGGTCTAGCGTGAAGGGGCGAGTGAAATGGGCACCGGGAATCATGTGCCACAAATGCCCGTTGACTGTGTTCACAAAAAAGCCTTCACCGACGCTGTTCCAATCGTGGCCCCAAGGATTCGTCGTTCCGGTTGTTAACACTTCGACGGCTTTCGTTCCGGGATGGTATCGCCACATCCCACCTTCCATTGCTAGACGCTGATCCTGTGGAGTTCTCGGTTCAACCGATCCGGCCCGGGCAAGAACCACCACACCGTCCGTACAACCAGCCGTCCGGACCGAATCTCAGTCCATTGGCAAAGTTGTGATAGTTTTGTTTGGCGACAGTGAATCCATCCAAAATCACTTCGCCAGCATTGTCAGGAACATCGTCTCCGTCCCGATCAGGCATGAAGATCAACTTGGGTGGGCACATTAACCAGGTACCGCCATGACCCACCTCGATTCCGGTCAGCATTTGAACGTCGTCAGTGAAGACCGTCCGCTTGCTAAATCGATCGCCGCGAGTGTTGTCCAAGATGACCACGCGGTCACGCAGATCGAGTTGAAATTTTTGTTTCCGTTCGGCGTAGGTGTAGTTCTCGGCAATCCACAACCGTCCGCGCCCGTCCCAGGCCATTGCGATCGGATTTTGAACGTCGGGTTCGGACGCGAATGGAACCGCTCGAAATCCTTCCGGCAGCTCGAATCCCGCTGCAGCCGCCGCTGGACTCAGCCAATTGTCCTCCGGCAGTGGCTCGGTATTGATCGGTTCTGGGAAATCGTCAGCCTTGGCGACGGAGATGACCAAGAGCGTGGAAATTAGGAATCGGAGCATGGAGCAGCTGGAGATCCTTGATCGACAGAATCGGACATCGATTTGCGGTTAGACAAGATGATTATAGCCCGGGCCGATGCCGATCGGATTGCGGCTGCCGAAAACCCAACGTTCTAAGAGGCATCGCAGCCGGCGAGTATGACTCGCGATCTGCGGATAGGGCGGATCAGAAAGCAGTCAGGGCCAAATTCGGTTCTTTATCGAGCCGAGCATGTCAAGCTCCTTAAATCCTCAAACGACCATTGAGTTGTCATAGTTCACTTAATGCATTCATCAGCGCACCGATAAAGAGTCCAAGCGAGGCGAGAATCAGCCAAATGGGCCAAGCAGCTACCCACCACGGACTTGCGACGATCAACGGCCAGCATCCGATGGCCATCCAGAACACCGATCGACCCACGTACAAGACGGGTGTAGAGCGTGCGCGCATGATTATGGTCCGACTCCGATCGATCCGAGAGTTTCATCCTGTGTTTCTGCTGGTGGCGGAATACGCATCTGGTTGGTCGCTATCGGTACCCGTGCCGAATGCTCCATGCAGCGCATCTTTGCCTGGAGCTAGATGTCCGCCCATTCGTTCGAACAACTAGATACGTAGTCCCGCGATCTATTGGCGTCCCGTGACGTTGCGTCTGTTCTCGCGTCGGCTTTCCGAGGCGAGATGTAAGCGAGTTGGGTTGAGTTGAGGAGTAGATGAGGAGGTGAAGGACCAAGCCTTCACATGGGAAGGGTACTGCGCTGGCGGCGAGAGTCAAACGTCGCGAACGCGAATCCCGATAAGACGGTCACTCGGCTGACTCGCTTTATGTGGCTCGTGACGCCTTTATCGTTCAGCGGAGTGATGCCACCGCGAACGGCTTTTGAGACGACGCAAAAGCAAACGCTCGATCGAGATGATTGGCTTCGACCGAGCCTCATGCATAGCTTCGTTCCGGTCGTGAGCAAAAGCCGGTACCTTACAAGGTAGCGGTAATCTCAGTGTTTGAGTCACCCCAAGGGATTTCAGTCCACAACCGCGAAATGCAACACCGCGACGCGCTGCTCATCGTCCATCCAATGCGCTCGTAGTGTGAGCCCTGCTGCGCAGCCAATTGCGAAAATCCGAGGACCGAATACTTGTGGGAGTGCTCCGTGCAAATCAACTCGTTTTCAGCGAATTCAAAAGTCTGTTCAGCAATCGACACATCCTGTTGGCGAAGGCTCCGAAGCGAGATTTCAATTCGACCTTTCGCCGCGTCGTAGGTTGCGCAGTGCTGGAAGGCATCAAGCCGAAAGTCACTATCCAACTCTCGATTGATACGCCGCAGAAGGTTCAGGTTGAACTCGGCCGTGACTCCTTGCGAGTCGTTGTAGGCGGCTTCGAGGACTTCATGATCCTTCTGCAGATCAATGCCGATCAATAGTCCGCCACCAGTCCCACACAGTGTTGAGATCTGCTGCAAGATGCGCTCGGCTTCCTCCGGTGCGAAGTTGCCAATCGTTGAGCCTGGAAAGTAAACCGCACAGTGTGTGGGCTCGCTTTGAGGCGTTGGAAGGTCAAACTCGGCGGTGAAATCGGCACAGACCGGCAACACTTCGATCTCAGGGTAACCTATCGCCAGATTACGGCACGTCTGCTGCAAATGTGCTCGTGAAATGTCTACCGGAACATAGGCGTTGACTGCAGGCAAATGGTCCAGCAGGATACGCGTTTTGACACTGCTGCCACTGCCGTACTCGATCAGCATGACACCCGGTCCGATTTGCGCGGCAATCTGCGTCGCGTACCGCTCCATGATGGCCAACTCGGTTCGGGTCAGATAATACTCGTCAAGATCACAGATCTGATCGAACAGCTGCGAGCCCCGCTCGTCGTAGAAGTACTTGCAGGGGAGCGTCTTGGGAGACTGTCGAAGACCTAAAAGAACCTCATCGAGAAAAGATTCGGTCCCAGGTTCTTGATCGAGCAGCATCGTCTCAGGCAGTTTACTAGGCATCAAAATCCAATCTCTATGCATGGTTTGGGCGTAAGTGTCCCCCGCCTGCCTAAAACCCCAGCATGAGTCACGAATTGCTTGAAAAGGTGTGGGGCCACCAGTGGCGCAGCTTATCTGACTTGCTGATCACATGACACCCGTTGGAAGTAGCATCTGTCACCTGCGGGCGGTCGCGAAAGCCCGCGTCGTTGACAGATATTACCCCCACGATAGGTTCGCCATTCCAAGGTGGCTGTCGCCGTCGCTCCATTCATGGCTTAGAATCGACAGAAAGATTTATCGGCCACGCGAGTCACACCATCACAGATCGAACCGATGTAGCCGAGACGGCTCCGTTTCAACGCCGAATTCATCGTGCGTTGACGATGTTCAGTCTCGTCTTTGCTGGCGAGGCGATTTTTGGCCTTCCATTTCACGTTAGTCGCTATTTCCGGCCGACGTACGTGGAAGTTTTCGACATCACTCAGACGCAGCTTGGCGTACTCGGTTCGATCTACGGCTTCGTAGCGATGTTTTCCTACGTTCTGGGAGGCGGACTTGCCGACCGGTTCTCGCCGCGAGGACTACTTGTCTTTTCGCTTTTCGTAACGGGCGTTAGTGGCCTATATATGGCGACGATTCCGTCGTACGCGGCAATGTGCATCTTGTTCGCGTTCTGGGGAGTTTCCACCATTTTGCCGTTTTGGTCCGCGCTCATCCGCGCAACTCGCGAATGGGGCGGACGAGAACAACAAGGATTTGCGTTCGGGGTTTTGGACGGAGGGCGTGGTCTGCTCGCTGCGCTATTGGCCATGCTGGCTTTGTTCCTGTTTGCTCAACTGCTTCCCGATGGAGGTGTGTCGGCAACACCGGAGCAGAGGAAAGCAGCCCTCAAGAGCACCATTTTCGTTTACACCGGCTCCTGTTTCGTTGCCGCGGCGATTGTGTGGCAGTTCCTACCATCAACTACGCCGGGAAGACACGCAAGCAGAATGCGAACCCTTCGGTCTGGCTATCTGATCGAGGCTCTGAAAATGCCTGCGGTTTGGCTGCAGGCCGTCGTCATCATCGCAGCCTACTGTACGTTCAAGGGCATCGATTACTATTCTCAGTATGCCAGTGACGTTTGGGCGTGGTCCGACGTGAAAGCAGCCGGTTTGAGTGCCTTTAGCAGTTGGATGCGCCCGATTGCTGCCATTGGCGCCGGTATACTCGCAGACCGCTTGAGTTCATCGCGTGTTGTGATTGGCTGTTTTGTCTTGACCGGCGCAGCGTATATTTCATTCATCTTCACAACGCCTGCGGAAGTCATGGTCTGGCTGCTGTGGGCAAATGTGTTGATCAGTTGCCTGGGCCTGTTCGCATTGCGCGGTATCTATTTCGCTTTACTGGAGGAGTCACAGGTACCGCGACACATCACCGGCACGGCTGTCGGCGTGATCTCCTTCATCGGATACACACCAGAGATCTTCATGCCTTTGTTGGGTGGCTGGTTGATTGATCATTGGTCAGGCGGAGTGACCGGATACAACGTGCTATTTACCTTTCTGGGCGTCATGTCCATCGTGGGCATCGGTGCCACTGCAATGCTTCGTCGGCTGCCCAGGTAGGCCTAACGGGCTGCGGGAAAGGCATGCGAAAGCCGCCCCAAATCCGTGCAGGGGTCTGGTGATTCATCGAAGGTCCCCATAAGGTTGGGGTCCTGAAGAGACAGCGATCTTCAGGATTACCCAGGAGAATTCATGCCAGATAACCCGCATCCGGGCCAACAGCATCTGTCCGCCGACCACGCCACGTCGACGGAAATCGACCTGGAGTGGGACCAAGACAACCAACAATGGTGGGATTGGTATATGTCGCTGGCCGAGAATGATCTTGGCGGAAGCGAAGAACCACTGATCCAGCTCTCGGACCCAAGCTCTTACCCAGTGCCGGACAGGGCCGCTTTGGACGATGAACTCAGCCAGCCTTTGAGCCTCTCGCCGGAGCAGGTCGATTCGTTTCGGCGTCTCGGGTATGTCAAGCTCAAGAACGTGCTGTCACCGGGCGCTCTGACTCTGCTGCGTCACGAACTAGCGATCATTTTCGAGCAGCAGAGCGAGCAGTTTGGCAATCGCTTTGGCAGCCTAGAAATGATGTGGGAGCAAAACCAGATCTTTCGAGCATTCGTCTTCAGTACTCGCCTAGCCAAGTTGGCCGCCGAACTGCTGGGTGTCGCCGCGGTTCGGCTCTACCACGACAATGGCTTGTCAAAACTGCCAGGGTGTGGACGAACCCCGTGGCATTACGACGGCCACCATTTCCCCATTGCCACTGAAAATGTCTGCACGGTATGGATTCCCTTGCAAGAAATTCCCGACGCCATGGGGCCTTTGGGATTTGCCAAGGGCATCGACGTTGTCGAACTCGTTCAGGATATACCTTTCAATAAGTTCGACACTAGCTACGATCGACGAGTTAACGCACGACTACGTGACCGTGACATCGAAGTTGACTTATCTCCGTTCGAACTGGGAGAGGTCAGCTTTCATCACAACCTGAGTTTTCACACCGCTGGCCCCAATCGGACAACCACGCCTCGGATGGTTCTGGCCACGACGTATTTTGAGGATGGTGCATGCGTGATTGACGCGCCGCACATGGTCAATGGCGACTGGCGTCGTTTCATGCCCGGCATTGAGCCTGGTCAAGTCATCAATACTCCCCTGAACCCTGTTCTGTTTGAACGGGTAACCTGAGCAGTCTCCTGCTGGCGGTCCGTGGAGGTCGCACTTCTGATGACCAGTAACTCACAAACCGACACATTCAAGCGGAGTTGTCAGCATTGGAGTGAGGACGGACGAGCGGGGATGGAAGCCTTCTATCGACTTGCCACCATCGATTACCAATTGCTCGCAGAGGAGCTTGATTGGGCCAAGGTCTTTCAAGAACTCGTCCAACGATGCGGACCCGACATTCGTCTGCTCGACGTCGCCTGCGGTAGCGGTCAATTTCCTGAAGCGCTGCTTAAATACGGCGGCCTAGAGACGATCCAGGACCTTTCGGTCAAGTATTCTCTGCTGGATCCATCCGAGTTTTCCATCCGCACCGCTCGGCAGCGTTTGGCCGCACCCTTCGAAACGTCCGAAGAACACCTTTGCACCATCCAGCAATTCGAGCCGATCGCTCAGCGATACGTAGTTGAGTGGGCCACTCATGCGTTGTATTGCGTTCCGCAGTGCGAACTCGAAGTGGCGGTCGATCAGATGTTAGCGGCATTGGACCCGGTGGGGCTCGGATTTATCGCGCACGCAAGTCAGCAGTCACACTATGTCCAATTTCACGACCATTATTTGCAATCCTTGCGGTCCAACGACGAAGAGCCGTTCAGCACGGGAGAACAACTCATCGAAGTTCTGCAAGCAAAGGTTGACCCAGCAGAACTGCAATGCTGGGCGATTGATTACGAGGGCACGCTCGATTTGGAAGATCGAGATACCGCAGAGCGGTACCTGCAGCGGTGCCTGTTTGATGACACCATTTCCCTAGACAGAATGCTGGCAGATCAACGAATGGGCGACCACCTCCGCGCCTGTACCGACAACGACAGCGGAATTTGGCGTTTCCCGCAGAAGGTCTGGTTGATCTTCTTTGGTGATTTGGCGAAGTCTATCGGTGACTACAGGCGTCGGTAACGCTGTGCAGGGGGAGAATCTCCGAAAGAAGCCCGTACAAGCAGCTGCACCAACTTATGCTCGATTCCTGCTCCGTTACGCCGGTAGCCGTCAGCGGATTCCCGCGGGGTGACCGATCGGGCTTGTTGGGCGGTGACCGATTCAGGCATTCAACTTGCCGTAGATGGACGCGGAATGACGAAGGCGTCGGCAGGATGAGCAACGAACAGGCTGTCTTTTTCCGGACGACTGATGGCGCCAGGTAGCCTAGGCAGAGTTGAACGACGTCATCATCGAGCTGCTGGCAGTCGCTTTGTGTTATGAAATCGAGGATCATTTCGCCACGGGGACAATCAGCCTCAAAGCAGCGCGTGACGTCGACCTCGCCATCGATGCGCTGCCTCGAGAAAGCGAGGCCGCGTTCCGAAAGATGACCTGCGAGGCAGTCACTAAACCAGATGCCGTGTTCCTCATGATGCGTCCAAAAGCATTTTGCCAACTGATTCAATTCCGCCTCAGGGGCTTGGACAATCAACACTTTCCCCTCGGGAGCGAGCAATTTCAGCAACCCATCGAGGGTGTCCGCAGGGTCATCAAAGTAGTACAGGGAATGAACCAAATGGATCACGTCGAAACGATCAGTCGATATTAGGGATTCGATGTCTTGCTCCCGCAGATCGAGTTGGACGTTGGGAAGCTCCTGGTCATCAAAATCATCCTGAAAACGCCGGCATGCGAGTTCGTTAGGATCGACTCCGGTGTATTCGACTTGATTTGAAGTCTGTGCGATCGACTTGATCAGCGGAACGTCCATAATCCCGCTTCCGCAGCCAACACTGAGAATCTTGAGCCTTTGGACACTCGCGTAATCTGACGAAATTAGATCTAAGAGCCACTTGATGATGCGTCGTTGCTGATTGCTGGATTGCTCAAACAGTTCGTGCGTCTCGTCGTATCGTTGATGCGATAGTTCGAAAGGCCGGCATGCGTGCTCCAACACCGATCGCAGGCTATGCAGGGCTGTGACACGTGATTGCATAACTTGAATCTATTCTTTGAACGTCGAAGGGAACACGTTACTGCGGTCATTCAACCGTATTAGGGAATACTCAATGTGATCGCTCGGATCGCAATGCTTTCTGCCCGCTTCGGCGACATCTTGCGGACGTTTCGTTTTGCTCGGCTTCTTCAACTGGGCTTGAATCGGCGGCACGCTTGATGCCATTCAGCATGCCACCGAGCACAAGATGGTGCAGAGGGTTCATAGCCTAACAGAAAAGGATCCCAAGAAGCCGTTCGGGCGAAAACCTGCGTTATGGTTAAGCAAGTGGTCGCGTCATCTTTGTATGGAACCGCACAAAATCGGACACTGACAATGTCCGAAAAAACCTTCGCACCTCATTCTCCACGGCGGTGCGATTCGTCTGGGATTCCCAGTTGAAGGAGAGATCGTGCGCCCTACCAAGGTTTAGAAGAAATCGCGATCGAAAACCAACTGCAACTCGCCGCGTCGCCAAATTGACTGTTGTTTGAAAAACTCTTGTCGAACGAAATGACCGGATTGCGATTGTTGTTCTCGATCGATAGCTCAAGCGGGAATTCGCGGAGCTGAATAATATCAACCCATCCGAATGGCGAATTTACAGATCGAGTTATCGAACGACCCCATTTTGGATTGCGGTCGTCCATCGAACACAAGTTTGGTCCACCATTAGGCCCGATAGACGGCCGAGTCTGTACCCCTAACTGGTCGTTTTCGGCGCAGTGCCGCTCACCGAACGTTTGCTGGTTGAGACTGGAATTTGGCCACCGAACCAGGTCGTCTGTCGGAGTCTCGTATGGAGTGAATTTGCGATTGTGTTCGCTTTGCCTTTGGCTATACTCAAAACGGACGGACTCGTCCGTTTTTGGAGGATTGAATGGTTCAGCAGGCTGAAAAAGAGCAAAAAGTCAAGCGTAAACGAGAGGTGATTCTAAACACCGCTCTGAAGATCTTCGCGCGCGAAGGCTACGCCGACACCGATGTCCAAGTCATCGCCGATTTGGCGGGCGTCGGCAAAGGGACCGTCTATCGTCACTTTGGTAACAAACAAGAACTGTTTCTGGCGACCGCTCGGCAAAGCCAGGAGATGATGGGCGAGTTCATTCGCGACCAAGTCAATCAGGAGAATCCTGCCCCGCAGGTTCTGCGCGATGTCGCCTTGGCCTACGCACGCTACTTCGAATTGAATCCGGAAGCGGTTGAAATCATGTTGCATGAACGTGCGACCTTTCGCACGCAGGTCTTCCCGACTCACTTGATGTACCGCGCCGAGAGAAGGGATGAGTTCGAGGCCTATCTTCAGGCCGCCGCCGATTGCGGTCAGTTATGCGACATCAACGTCAGTGAATTCGCGATTGCCTTCGGCGACCTATTGTACGGAACCATCGTCAACGGATGCTTGGAAGGATCTAAGGTCCATTTGGTGCAGCGTGTTGACCGTGCGTTTGACATTTTTCTTAGCGGTATTTTGCCTAAACAACCGGAGACATCGTAAGTGAGATTTAGTAGACGGTCTGTTTCTATACTCTCGGGCTCAGCCCTCTGCGCCGCCATTGCAATTTGCATTCTGGCAGTCGGAATGCTCGCAATCACGCCAGGGTGTGGATCCCCGACCAGTGGCGCCGCGGAACTGGAAGCCGCCAATCAGGCAGCGGCCACAAAAGAGTCGTTTTCCAAGCTACAGGTCGTCCTGGATAAGGTTGTGAAGCAATCGATGTCGGCGGAATCCGAGTTTACCGGCAGCTTGCTGCCCGCCCGCGCTACTCAAGTGATGGCGGAAGTCGAAGGAATCGCTGAATCGTTCGCTGACATTGGACCCTTGGTGGAGGCCGATGTTAACGGAAAACACTACTCAGTAAGACTAGCCATGCAGCCGGGAACCAAGGTCACAGAGGGGCAAGTGCTGGTCCAGTTGGAGCGGACGAATTTCGAATTGGATGTCGCGATTGCGAAGGCCAGGGTCGAAAAAGCGAAGGCAGATCTTGCCAAGTTGATCGCGTGGGAACGCGCCGAGTCGATTGCCCGTTTGAAGGCGGCCGTGGACGAAGCGAAGGCGCGACAAAAATTGGCCGCCGCCAATTATCGTCGTTCATTGACTTTGTCGCGACAGTCTGCAGCATCACTCGGTGAAGTGGAACGGGCCGAGACGGAACTGGCCGCGGCCGAAGCAGTGCTGGTTAGCCAACAGGCCACTTTAAGTGAAGCCGAAGCCGGTCCGACTCCCGAGGATATCGCGGTTACCAAGTCGATGATCACCCAAGCCGAAGCGGAGCTGCAGCAAAAGGAGCGGCTCTTAGAAAAGACCTCGATTCGTGTTCCTTACGACGGAGTACTGACCGCCATCAACGTCTACAAAGGCGCACGTGTCTCGCCCGCGACCGGTCCCCTTTTCGAAATCCTAGATCTGCGTTACGTCGCCGCCGAAGTCGGGATTCCCGAATCTTATATCGGCAAAATCAAGATGCAAGATTTTGCCCAGGTGTTGATTGCTGGCCAGCCGAATCCGGTTCCTGGCCTGGTGGTCGGAATTAATGAGAAAGTTGATCCCGAATCGCGTTCCTATCGAATCCGTGTCGGCGTCGATAACGAGGATGGCAAGTTCAAATCGGGGCAGTTTGCAACAGTGATTCTGCAAATTGGAACCGTTGCCGAAACCACCGTCGTCCCCTCAGCCGCGATCAAATTTGAAGAGGGTCAGCCGGGCGTATTCGTCTACAAAGATGGCAGCGTGAAACGAGTCGGGGTGACCCTGGGGATGTCCAACGGCGAGCGTGTGGAAGTTGTTGATGGATTGAGCGAAGGTGAATTGATCGTCGTTGATGACCCCAACCTGTTAAGCGATGGCATGATCGTCGAAGTTCGCAACCAAGAAATACTGCAAAGCGACGCCTAGAAAGATGAAACTCTCGGAAATCGCAATTACGCGCCCGGTTTTGACAACGATGGCCTTTGGTGCATTGGTCGTCTTTGGCTTGATCGCGTACCAGACGATCGGAATGTCACTCTACCCAGAAGTCGACATGCCGATCGTGACCGTGACGGTCGTCTATGAAGGGGCTTCGCCGGAGACGGTGGAAACCGAAGTAACCGAAGTCGTCGAAGAATCGCTCAGCACGATCAGTGGAATCAAGTCGATGCGTAGCGAGACCAGCGAAGGAGTCGCGCAGGTCTTCTTGGAATTCGAAATGGAGCGTGACATTGATATCGCGGCCCAGGACGTCCGCGACAAAATATCAACCATGCGCAGCGAACTTCCTTTGGAAGCGGAACCGCCGGTTATTGAAAAGCTTGACCCCGATTCGGCCCCTATTTTGGGAATCGTGTTGTCCGGGCAAACGTCAATTCGTGAGTTGTCGCTGTATGCCGACGATGTGATCAAGCCGCGTTTGGAATCGATCAATGGCGTCGGTGGTGTCAGGTTGGTTGGTGATCGCGAACGAGAGATTCGCATTTGGTTGCGTGCTGATGACTTGATGGCTCACAACTTGTCGGCGCAAGACGTGATTGATTCATTGCGGACCGAGAACATTGAGTTTCCAGGTGGTCGTATCGAATCGGCCAAACGTGAATTGGTCGTCAAGACGCGGGGCCGTATCGCGGACGTTTCTGATTTTCAGGACCTGATCGTTCGCCAAAAGGGCGTGGACCTGGTCCGGCTACGAGAAGTTGCTTTTGTCGAGGATGGAATCGAAGACCAGCGCTGTCTAGCACGCCTCAACGGACAGCCCGCGGTTTCGTTGTCGGTTCGTCAACAATCCGGCACCAACATGGTCGGGATCGCGGCCGAGGCGCTCGACGAACTCGATAAACTGCGTGCCAACCTTCCCGCAGGCTACAACTTGGTAGTCGTCCAGGACTTGTCTCTTTTTGTCAAAAAGAGTGTCCGGGAAGCTCAGGGTGAACTCCTGCGTGGCGGCACTTTAGCCGTTTTGGTGATCCTGTTGTTCTTGCGAAGTTTTCGTGGCGCGTTTGTTTCTGCGGTTACCATTCCCGCGACCATCATTTCGACCTATGCCTTTATGTTGGCGATGGGTTTCACTATTAACGTGATGACGATGTTGGGATTGACGATTTGCGTTGGGATGATCATCGACGATTCGATCGTGGTTGTCGAAAACACGTATCGTCAAATGCAGACCGGTATGAATTCGCTAAATGCCGCCATCGCAGCGATGAACGAAATCGGCTTTGCTGTTATCGCGACGTCGGTGTCCATCGTGGCCGTCTTCATTCCCGTCGCCTTCATGGATGGCATGGTCGGACAATTCTTCTATGAATTCGGGATGACAGTCGCGTTTGCTGTCTTAGTCTCAACGACCATCGCGCTCACGCTATCGCCAATGTTGTGTGCACGAGTTTTGAAAGAGCCACACACGAGCGCCGACGACGTGGCGAATCCTAACGGTTTGCTTGCTTGGTTCGACTGGCTGTTCGAGTCGACTTTCGGACGAATTGAATCGCTCTATGGGGGATTATTGAAGTTCGCTTTGCGATTTCGATTTGTTGTGATCCTGGCATCGATCGGCATCTTTGTCGCGAGCCTGATGTTGTTGCCATTCATCGGCAAGGAGTTCACGCCGATTGAGGACGAAGGACAATTCAGCATTCAGTTTGAAGCTCCGGTCGGTTCGTCCATCGGGCAAACATCGTCGATCGCGGCCAAGATTGAATCTCGACTCGAAGGACTGCCCGCGGTTCAAGATATCTATACGACGATTGGTGGCCAATTCGAAGGTGCGGTAACGGTCGCTCAGATCATGGTTCAATTGGATCCCATTTCGGAGCGTGACATTTCACAGCTTGAATTGATGGGGCTGGCCCGTGCCCGACTGACTGACCTGTCCCACCTGCGAGTAAGTGTCAATCCGATCAATCGAATGGGCGGTGGGGGCTACCGAACGGCGCCAATTCAATACAACTTACGCGGCAATGACTTGAGCGAAATTGAAAGTATTGCTGATCAGATGGTCGACAAGCTGGGGGCTTTGCCCGGGTTTGTAGACGTCAATAGCACTGCCCAATCTGGAAAGCCTGAGATCGCAATCGATATCGACCGCGATCGCGCATCCGACCTAGGTGTGAAGGTCGAGGATCTGGGCAGGGCGGTCAATGCGTTGATCGGTGGTCAGGCCGTTTCCACGTTTGAAGCGGACGGCAAGAGTTACGACGTGCGCGTTCGCTTGGTCGGTAGTCAACGCGAGCGTTCGGGAGCTTTGGAATCGCTGCCGGTGCGCCGCCGCGACGGACAGCTGACGCAACTACAGAACCTTGCTTCCATCCGTGAAACGTTTGGGCCAACTTCGATCGAACGCGAAGGACGCCAGCGACAGGTGACGGTCTTAGCGAACCTTGAACCGAGCAAGCCGCTGGGCGAAGCCGTGACCGATGTTGAAAAGTTTGCAGAAGACCTAGGGCTGCCGGAAACGGTGCAAGCGGTCTTTACCGGATCGGCCGACATGATGAACGAGACATTCGCCAATATCATGTTCTGCCTATTCTTAGCTGTCGCGCTAACCTACATGGTTTTGGCGGCTCAGTTCGAAAGCTTTCTGCATCCATTCACGATCATGTTGTCCCTGCCGCTGTCGATCGGTGGTGCTTTTGGCGGGCTGTGGTTAACCGGGAGAACACTGAATATTTTTAGCATGATCGGGATGGTAATGCTGATGGGATTGGTGACCAAGAACGCGATTCTATTGGTTGACTACGCGAACCTGTTACGTCGTCAGGGCATGAGCAAGGACGAAGCTTTGTTGACGGCGGGGCCAGTTCGGTTGCGGCCGATTCTGATGACTGCACTATCGACGATTGCGGGCATGTTGCCGGTCGCAGCAGGATTGGGGGCCGGAGCCGAATCGCGGGCACCGATGGGGGCTTGTGTTGTCGGTGGTATGATCACGTCAACCATGTTGACTTTGGTTGTGATTCCGGTCGTCTACAGCTTGATTGACGACACCCGCGGTTGGATTCCCGCCCTACTCCGCCAACTGAATTCGCTACGGATCCCCGGAAGGAAACGTCAACCAGCCGTCGCACCCGACGACCTGGATCCCGTCGCAACCCGACCTTCGGTACTGGCTGCCAGTCCAGCTGTAGACTCAACCGCGGCCGCCGCGTCGATCGAAATTGAGGTCGCGGCTAAGCATCAGAAAGGTTAGGCTTTCAATCCCACCGATTCCTCCGGAATCGCCCCACCGTGATGCCGATTGAAACGCTATGTGAAATCTTGGCATCGCCAATGCGAGACCCCGCTCGCAATCCAGATTTGCTAGCTCTTGAAAGTCACCATGGGCCGTTTGGCATTCACAATTTCTGCGCTCCTGTTGGTGGGGATTCTGTCGGCAAGTTCCGGGTGTCGGTTTGCCGGGGGTTACACGTCGGCCGACGGTAAGACTGATCGGGCTTCCGACTCGCGGCCTCTGGGTTTGTTGGAAAAGGTTCCGGGTGCAGACCTGTTTGGGCTTGCTCGTTCCGACCAAGCCAAGCAAGAACTTGGCTTGTATGCGGTTACGCCATTCGACCCCAACAAAATTCCGGTGGTGATGGTTCATGGTTTGGTGTCGGATCCGAATACCTGGGACGAACTGCTGGAACAGCTCAATCGAGATCCCGAGATTGCGCAACTATCAGTTTTGGGTGTTTCTGTATCGCCCCGAAAACTCGATCTTGATGTCAGCCAGTGATTTGAGAGGCAGTCTGCAGGATGCCATGAACCAGCTCGATCCCAAACGCCAAAACACTCGACTGTCCAGCATGGTGTTGGTTGGTCACAGCATTGGTGGGCTGCTTGTGAAGTTTCAGGTGACGCATAGCGACGACAAGTTATGGGAGGCCATGCCAAGTGAATCGATCGATCTCTTAGAGAACGATCCGGAAGCACGTCGAACGATTCGTGATGCGTTTTACTTTGAACCCCAGCCAATGATCCGAAAAGTCATCTATGTCGGCGTTCCCCACGGAGCGAATGCACAAAGCGATGACCGGTCGGAACGTTTGGGCCATCGATTGACCGAACTCCCCAGTTCCATCAAGCGGAGCTACCGTCGGCTGGTCAAGGACGCCAATCCGCCGATTTTTGAGAGTGAGACTGGAATTCAGATTGACGACGATCCTTTCGCAACGGATTCGACGATATCCGAAGCAACGAACGAGTTGCGAATGGGTACTGGCGTTACGGTGCACTCGATCATTGGCAATTCCGATCTGACCGCCGACGGCCGTTTGGGCGATGGATTGGTCGCGGTGGACAGCGCGAAGACCAAGGGATCCCAGAGCGATTGGTACGTGTCGGCCCGGCATGCCGACTTGCATCGAGCCGAGGATACAATTCGGGAGGTCCACAGAATCTTGAGTCAGCACCTCAGCAGCAGCGGACAGATTGCCGCCCCGACTTCCGAAGCCCAGCTGCCGCCGAGTGAGAGTTTGTAGTCGATGACGCCACTTGCTCAGCCGAGTTGGCAATTAGGAGCGTAAGCAGGTTATTGCTTGATTGACTTGGCGATTTCCAAAATTGCCGTTGCATGTCCCGCATCCGGCTTGGCCCGGTTAAGAATGGTCTTGGGCACGTTTGGTGGAATGTCTGTCACTTCGTCGCGGATGCCCTGACTGTGATGGTAGATTTCGTTGGACAGTCCAAAATTCCAACGGTCCGCAATGTCTTGCTGAGGAAATCGGACAGGGCGCTGACGAGTTCTCGTGCCGACGGTTGTGACATGCGATAAATCTTTCATGCACAGTACAAAAATTTCCACCGCGCTGACCGTGATGTCGCTGGTGACCAGGTAGATGGGCTTGATGTAAGTCACGGCATGATCTCGCGAAGGATGATCAACATAGACGTCGTGCTCCGAAATCGAAGCGACGTTCTGTGTCTCGTCTAGTTTCACCCACGGGTCGGCGTATTCGTGATTCGCTTGCTTCCAAACATTGTTCTCCGTTTCACTGTAGGGATTGATTCCTGTGTCGGGGACTTCAAACAAGTGTCCGTAGCCGTTGGCCCGCCAGTAACCCCGCGCCGCTGGAACGGTCTTTCCATCTTCTCCGATCAATGGCTCGGATTTCGGTTACGGATCAAACTTGGCCGCTGCCGTTTTCGTGACAATGTCTTGCGCCATTGCGCCACTGACCATCTCAGAAACAAATGTCAGAATTAGAACAGGCACAACCATTCGCATCACATTGCCTCATCAGAGAAGCTTGGATCGGCTACCGATCGATCTTGGGAAGCGTCCCCCCTATTTTCCGGGACACAGGCAGCCCCGCTTCGAAGACAGAAAATTCTCTCTGAAGTATGTCGCTAAATGGGAGAACAAAGCGAACGCATCAAGACTCCATGGAATTCCCCGCGATCGTTTCGGAGGCGATTACACGGCTAGGAACGGTCTACTCGATTGACTCGGTCGGCGGTCAAGACTGTATCAATTCTTTGAAACGATCCGCGATGGGACAACCCGTGGAATCATTGCTGCGAGCCCGCAAGTTTCAGTGCGAGTCCTACGAAAACGCATCCTGCTATCCAGTTGAGAGAGGTTTGCAGGCGATCGGATTTGGTGAACCACTGATTCAGGACACCCGATAGGACGGCAATCGCAGTGAAGACAAGGATCGTCGCCAGGATAAACCATCCACCCAACATCGCGATCTGAAGCCCGACAGGACCGCGGGACGGATCGGTGAACTGAGGCAGAAATGCCAAGAAAAAAACAGATACCTTTGGATTGGTGAGGTTCATGATGATGCCTCGGCGATAAAGTCTTACACGCTCGAAACGACCCTCGACTTGCACCGGAACTTTTGTCGCCCCAGTCGTAAAAGCGAGCCATGCAAGGTATAGAAGGTATCCCGCACCAACAAACTTTAGCGCCGAATAGGCTGTTGTTGACTGTTCGAAAATGACCGCGGCGCCGCATGCGACGGCTACTGTATGAACAACGAGACCAGTGCAGAGCCCGAGTGTAACCAAGATACCAGCTGCACCGCCACGCAACGCCGACTGCGTCAAAACGAAGATGTTGTCCGGACCGGGTGCAAGAGCCAGTAGCAATGATGCGGTAAAGAAGGTGATGGTCGTTTCAAGGGGTAACATCGACTTTTCTCTGCTTGAAATGCATACCTCTAGACGTCACCAAAGACTGATGATTCGCCATTTGGCTCGTATGGGAAATCAGGAAAACGTATTCGAAACGTTCTGTGCCGTGAACGGCTGGTGCGGTTGAGTAGACCTTTGCGGCCTGCTTGTCCGGCGAGCTGAAGCTGTTGACTCGGCCACTTTTCATCACGAGGACTAAGCCGCGTTCGTCGCCGGCCAACGCGAACTGCTTGCTTGCGTTTCTGTATGGTTGTCCGTCCGCAATCGTTTTCAGCTTGTTACGATCGTCGGCTGCAAAGGCGATTTCACTGGCGTACGTAATATCCTAACTGCTGCGGTCACCGGGCCGACTTGCGATCGATCCTCGTGACATCCCAGAACTGTGCGCTGCGAAGAAGACGCCCGCGGCGGAGCCCCCGTTCAGAAAGTGTCATCGGTCGGGCTGAAGTTTTGAACTCCTGCTTTCTCCGTTACGCTTCCATCCTCTCGTCCGCAGCGATACGCCGTGTCTGCCGGGTAAGGATGATCGAGTGGGCCGTTGAGAAGGATCAGTCGTGGTGTCTTGCCGCGGCTAGTTCTGTAGTTGACTTTCCACCCATTCATCAACGCGTCGTTCGAGCATCGGAAGTGGAATCGATCCCGCTTCCAGTACTCGGTCATGGAATTTTCGGACATCAAATGACTCGCCTAGTCGAACTTCGGCGTCCGCACGCATTCGGCGAATCGCCAATTCACCCGTCTTATATGCTAGAGCTTGGCCGGGCCAGCCGATGTAGCGATCAACTTCCGCGATCACGTTGTGCTCGCTTAGCGCCGTGTTTGCTTTCATGTAGGAAATCGCTCGACCCCGCGACCATCCCATCCAGTGTATGCCTGTGTTGACAACCAATCGGCTCGCCCTCCAGGCTTCCATACTTAGCCTTCCGAAATCCTGGTAGGGATCTTTGTAAAAGCCAATCTCCTTACCAAGCCGCTCAGCATAGAGCCCCCATCCCTCGATGAACGCGGTGAAATTGCTTTCACGACTGATCGGGTGTAGTTCGGTTAGCTCCGCCTGGATCGCAAGTTGCAAGTGATGGCCGGGAACCGCTTCGTGCAGCGAAAGTGATTCGATCTGATAAAGAGGCCGTGAGGCGAGGTTGTAAGTGTTGACGTAGTAGAATCCAGCCGTTGTGCCATCGGACTTTGGTGGCCAGTAATAGGCAGTCGTCGTTTGTGGCGCGACGTAGGCAGGGATTTCGCGAATGCCATAAGGTATGCGTGGCAGCCGACCAAATAGTTCCGGCAATCGGCCATCCGCCCTTTTTAGGACATAGGCAACTTCCTTCAATAGCTCCTCTCCCGACTTGGCATAGAACTTGGGATCTGTCCGCAGGTACTCAAGAAAGGCGGGTAGATCAGCGTCGAAGCCAACCGATTGACGAATCGATTCCATCTCGCCCCTAATCCTAGAGTTCTCATTGATACCAATATCGTGTAGTTCCTGTGGCGAGATGTCGATCGTCGTAAACCGTCGAACTCGATCGAGATAGAACTCTCGACCATTCGGCAAGGCCGACGCACCGACCTGACCACGGCACGCCGGCATGTATTCTGTCCTTAAGAATTCAATGAATCGTTGATAGGCGGGCAAAACGACAGTTGAAATTGCACCGACAATTTCAGCGGAAATTTCGTTCCATTTGTCTTCGCCGAGCGCGGCTTTTGCTTCGTCAGAAATGTTTTCGATCAGCAGAGCTTCTGCCGGATCATCAACAACCAACGCTTCGGCTTGCGACACCGAATCCCGCATGATCACGGCGGGCTGAGTGATTCCCTGGTCGATGCCAAGCCGAAGCAATTCGATCTGTTGGTCTGTGTAACGGCCGAAATCTGTTAATCGAGCCACGTAATTCTTGAAATCTGCTTGTGTTTTCGGGTTCATCCTGCGAGGCAGCTCCGGAAAGCTGATATGGAAACCCCCGCGATTGCTGATTGGCATCAAGTGAGTGTTGAAACGAAAGTCGGACAGCTGCCCCTCGAGTCTTAGACGTAGCAACTCGTGATCGATTTGCGACATCGGTCCGAGCGACTCAGGATTGATTTTGGTCAACTCTACATGAATGTCTTTTCGAACCTCATTGCGTCGCTCAATTGCCTCCAAGCTATCATCGGCCAAGCGATCCTGGCCTCGCGGATCACCAACGCTAGTCGCCAGCATGGGTGATTCGTCCAGTTCGAATTCCCAGACGCGATCCAACAGTTCGCGAAGAGATTGGTCACTTGCGGGCGGTGCTTGACCTTGCGACCACGCGACATTTGCCAGCAAGAAAGCAAACAGGAACAGGCAGTGAGTTCGAAAATGGAACATTGGGATTTTGGTTCGGTAGGAGTGTTTCGTGATGAAATAGCGAGGCTTTAACGATAGCGAGTCGCCACGTCAGCCGCACGCGCTCTTGATCTACACGCCGTCCGACGTCAAGCCCTGGATGCGTTGATGTACCACTCGGCGGCGATCAAATTGGGGACCCAGCAGAGCCATGCGGTCGCTTGATAGATTGATACGAAGGGCGTTGAAACTACTTCGTTAGCTTCCAAAACAGCGTGGACCGTCCAGATCAGACGGAGGGTGAATGCGGCCAGCGTGAGCGCGAAGCTGCGAACAACCCATTCGCGGTGTTGGTCAATCTTTCCTTGGCGAGCCCGCGTGAGGGCAAATGCGATTGTGATCAACCATAGGACGGCGAGCATTCCGAATCCGGCTGTCGAGGGAAATCCTCCATAAGCTCGTGTCGCCATCAGCAATCCTCCGCAGACGCCTGTTACGCAACCAAGCGCATAGATGCGTCCCATCATTTTGTGCAGGGTCAGATATCTTGAATGCAGTCCCTGAATGAACTGGAACGGTCCCAAAATCAGCGCAACATTCCGCGCCAACATTCCGCCGCCAGCATTCCGCCGCCAACATTCCGCCGCCAACATTCCGCCGCCAACATTCCGCCGCCAACATTCCGCCGCCAACATTCCGCCGCCAACATTCCGCCGCCAACATGGAACAGCAATGACGCCTGGTGGCTCTGGTAGACCTCGACTTGCTCGGGAAAGTAGACGTCAGGGTCCAGGCTCAAATATCGAGAGACGGTAATGAACGTCAGCACGGCGGCAATGAAAATCAGCGCCTGCGCGATCCGTTTTGCGAGCACTGACACGACCGGAGCGATCCTTGTGTGGCCTTCGCATCGGCGATTGCTAATTGTTGAACGTCACTACGACAGTCTGTTCGCCCGGGATCCACCGGTCTTGCCTGAAATCTCGGCCCTAGTACCGGTTCATGGTCCATTCGATTGCGTGTTCTAGCGAGCATCGAATCCGTAAGGATGTCCACAGGGACTGCCCGGGTCTCGCCGGTGCACGACCAAACAGCCGCTCGTTCGAAGCCTAACAAACGAGCAGCGATTGGTGATTTCAATACTTGTAGAGGCCGACTAGCGTCCGATTCCAAATTGGTCGCCCGCACGCATGGGCTGATTCCCGGCAAAGATGATTTGCAGCAATTTTTCGCTTTGCACCTCGGCACCCTTTTCGTCGCGCAACTGCCCAACGACTTTTCGCGTTTCGACGTCAATCACTTCGCCGGTTGACGGATAGGCAAAGGCACCGTCGATGCTAAAGGTCACCCAGCCCGGTTCATCGCGCAAAGCAATGCTGGCGACTTGTTTCGGAGGCATGACCGTGGCATCGAAGACATGCAGTTGCTTGTTGGCGGCGTCGGTAACCCAGATTTCTTTTTCATCCGGTGTCAGGCCAATGCCATGGCTGGGACATCCGTGACGCTTCACAGGACCTTGCTTGAATCCCGAAACCTCGACGCGATGGATCATCTTGCCAGACTTCAGATCGCCCACCTCAAATCCAAGCAAGCCATTCACATTCGCAAAGCAAAGGGTTTGATCTTTGTTGACCGTAAACGGCCGGATACTGTCGCTAAAAGGTCCGATCGTACGATCGACCGTATGTCCGTCCGTCTCGGCCACGGTAAGCAGCGGCGACTTCAATCCGGCCAGGTACGCGTACTCTCCATCACTTCCATAGACCGTATTGTGTGATCCGGAGTCAGGCGAGACCCGAGCGATTTCGTCGCCGGTGACCGAATCGATTACTTTCCAGTGATCCTTTTCCAGCGAGGGCAAGTAGATCGTCGATCCGTCTGGTGATACGGACATTCGATCGCAGCCAGCATCAAAGGTCTTTTCCCACAGTACTTTGTCATCGACCAAATCTATGCAGATCAAATGACGGAGCGTGCTGACGTGCAGCAGTCCTGTGTGCTCGCTGGCGCAGATTCCTTTGACATTTAGCGGTTTGCCATCTTCGTTAACGCCACCAAAGGGTATCCGCCGCACGAATTTGTGATCTTGTTCGACGTCAAAGACCAAGATGCCGTGGCCGCCGAACTGCAAATTGTCCCGAACGCCGGGCGTCGCCACGTACAAGAATGGGCTTTCCAAGGCATCGGTCGGGCTGCGGATTGCGCCCTCGACTGGGCTCTGGGCGTCATCAACGTAGCGACCGCCGGTTGCTGTGAACGCCAGTGCGGCGCGCTCTTTGAGCGCCTCAAGAGCGATCGGGAAATCGTCATCTTGAACGTCCTCGTCACAAAACTTGCAACAGCTCTCCCAGACCAATCCGAGCTTTGTCCATTGGGTCAGACCGCCCGGGTTCAACTCGTCGGTGACGGGGCACCAAATCGTGCTTAGTCCTTGGACAAAGTTATTCTCCCACCGCTGAAACCTGGCAGCTTCCGCATGTTTATCGGGATCCTTGTCGAATTCAGCCTGACAATCGGCTGTATGACCCCGGTATTCCACGCCTTTGTAGGTCCAGGTCGGCAGTTGTGGATCCGAAGGGACAAGATGGACCGGACATAGGTCAACTGACTTTTGCTTCTCGGGGACCTTAACCTTGTACAGCATGACTGCATCAGCAGGCAGTTGCGCACTAGCAGTGTGTGTCAAGACAAAGGCAATGGCAAATGCCATAACAGAACGAAGCATTTGGGCATCTCCTGGGGAGGTTGGGGATTGTTGGGATTGGCGCATGCGAAGCCAACGAGGTGCTCACTATTGGAACACGGTAAAACCTTGGATGTTTCGAAAGCGAACTATGGCAAGCTCAATGCAACCACACCACCTGGGCTGCGACGGCCGCCAACCGGCACGGCAACGTATTGCTTTCCGCCCGACATGTAAGTCATCATTGCGCCCGACGGTTCGCCCGGCAAATCGATGCGAGCGACTTCCTCGCCGCTCGATTTGTCAAAGGCATAGAATCTTCGATACTGAGATCCATGTGCCAACAGCAGAAGCGTCTTGGTCGTCAGCACAAAAGTTCGTCCCGGATCGCCCAGCTTCGGAAGTTCCAGATCCTTCAACAGTTTGTGGTCGCGCGGTCCATCGCCAACGGGAATTTTCCATGCGGTTTCGCCGGTATTCAGATCGATCGCACTGATACTCGTGTAGGGTGGCTTCCACAACGGAAGTCCCTGAGGTCCCGGAACGAAGACTTGCATCTTGCCAACAAAGTCAAAGTTCGATCGAGCGGGATCCGGTTTGACCAGCTGCATCGCAATCGCGGCCCGCGAGCTGGGGATGTACAGCATGTTCGTTTCTGGATCGAGCGTGCAGCCCCACCAGTTTCCGCCTCCCGCCCAGCCAGGCATGTTCAACGTCGGCTTCTCTGTGATAGGTGGTGTGTACAACGGACCGTAGTTGTAGTTCTCCAAGATTTTCAAAGCTTCGGCGCGAAGCTCGGGAGTAAAGTCGATCAGATCTTCAACGCGAACGCCCTGTAATTCGTAGGGCTCGGGCTTGGTCGGGAAGGGCTGTGTTGCCCAAGTTTTCTCGCCGGGGACGGTTGACTGAGGAACCTCTCGCTCTTCGATCGGCCAAACAGGCTCTCCATTCGTCCGGTCCAGTACCCAACAAAACCCTTGTTTGGTGATTTGTGCCAACGCTTTGATCGGTTTCCCATCAACTTCGATATCGACCAGCGCTGGCGCGGCGCATAGGTCGTAATCCCACACGCCGTGATGCACATGTTGAAAGTGCCAAACTCGTTTACCGGTTTCCGCATCAACGCAAACCAAGCTCTCGCCGAACAGTCCCTGACCAATCCGGTGGCCGCCGTACCAATCGTTGGTCGGTGTGCCGAAAGGAAGGTAGATATAGCCCAGTTCGTCATCGACGCTCATCAAGGTCCAAACGTTTGCGTTACCCGTGTAGCGCCACGAATCGTTCTCCCAAGTTTCGTTGCCGAATTCTCCCTCGTGGGGAATGGAATGAAATGTCCAGCGTTGTTCGCCGGTGCGGACGTCGAATCCGCGTACGTCGCCTGGAGGCATTTTCTGTTGCGTAGGGCCATCGTTGATCGAAGATCCAATCACGATCACGTCGCGACAAACAACGGGGGGCGACGTAACGGCATAGGCCTTTTTCGAAATTGGACGGCTGAGCCCCTTCGTTAGGTCAATGCTGCCGTCATCGCCAAATGTCGGAATCGGTTTGCCAGTTTTCGCATCGACCGCGATTAGACGAGCGTCGCCGGTGCCAATGAAAATGCGTTTGTCGTCACCGTCGGCCCAATAGGTGACTCCACGATGGACAAAGCCAAGGTTTGTTGGCCGGCCCGATTTCCAAGCTTCGGGATCGTAAGACCAAATGGTTTCGCCGCTTTCGCAGTCAATCGCAACTACATCGCAATGCGAGCTGGAAGTGTACAGCACGCCATCGATCATGATCGGTGTCAACTCGTATGCGAAAGTGCCCAGTCGCCGGTTTTCTTTGATTCGGTCGTTCTCCGGCGAATTCCACTGCCAGGCAACTTTCAGTTCCGCGACATTGTCTTTGTTGATTTGATCCAATGCCGAGTACTTTGTGCTTCCCAAGTCGCCGCTGTAGTTGGGCCACTGTCCATTCGGCGCACCCTGTTGTGCCTGACAAGTTGAGACCGCAATGAGCAGGCTGAGCACTGCCAGCGGTCCGGTCCGAGCTACCAAAATCTTCTGCACGTTGATTACCCCTTTTAGATTGTCGCCCGCCACCGAAAGTCGATGCGTTGTTCGATCCTAACGAAGCGTCATTTACGAATACAATCGGCCGCAACAAATGGGTGAAGTCTGACCACTGGCTTTTGTGGACTGGACTGCACCAACTTGAAATGTTCGAAATTGGAATGTTCGAGTTTGCTGCAAACCTAGGCTGAATCAACTGAAACGCGTCAGGTCGATTCTGCCGGTTCAAATTCGAAACTCAATTCCCGCGTGCTCGTAGGTTGAGGCTGATAGGAAGAAGGTCATTGAATTCATTGGAGGCCCATGGAACCTCCCTGAGCCTGATCGTAATCAGTTTAACATCAGGCCGATGCAATGTCGAAGGGCGTATAGCCCCGAATTAGGCCGATCTTAAGGGCAAAGATCAGACATCCGTCCGTATTCGCACACCCGATTCAGCCTGCAGCTGAAAGACGATCGATTCACCGACCAGTGGAGATCGGGCGAAAATCAATGCTCCGCATTGGCATGCCTTGGCTCGGGCAGACGGAACGCCAAGAGAAAGCCGAGCGCGATGACGATGCTGCTGCAAATGAAGACGGGGGTGAAGCCAATCAAGTCGACCCAATAGCCGACGATCGGTGAGGCGAGAAACGGAACTGCCGCACACAGACTTAGCGTGCTGACATACCGCGGGTGATTGACCGAATCGGTCAATTCCAAATTGAAGTTCATCAGTGTTCGCAATGCGACCGGCGCGACGCCCAGTAACCCGAAGGTTATCCAGTACCAACCACTTCCACCGCCAACCGTATCCTTTGCCAGCGACAAGGCAACCAATGGCGTTAAGGCACCAACGAACAGCTGCAGACGCAGTACAAGTCGGTTGCCAAAGCGGTCGGCCAAGTGACCTGCGATCAGACTGTAAACACCCACCGCAACATTCTGAGTGACTACCCATATCATCAGATCGCTGGCGCTTGCTTGAATCGTTGCGCCGCGACGCCCAAGCGTCTGGTAGTGTGGAAACAATAGCATCAGCGGACAGAAGCACATCGCCACAATCGCCAGTCGCCGAAAGCCCGTATCGTTCCTGAAAATTTCCCAGGCGTCTTGAAAGCGTTTAACGATGACCCATCTCGTCGGCGATGTTTGGTCAGCCGACTCTTTGACGAAAGCCACTACAAGGCCACCCATCACAAATCCCAGACCCGTAAATCCGAAGATCCAACCAAACCCTCCGTCGGCGCGTTCCAGCCAGTCGGTCATAAACGAGAGCAAACACGCTACCGAGAAAAACGTGCCAACGACGCCAGCGATGCTCATCAGTCTACCGCGTCGGTGTGCGCGAATTAACTTTCCCTGAACCGTTCCAAAGGTCAAGTTGTTGATTCCGACCGCCGAGAAGAAGAATAAGTACAACATCAGGAACGCAAACGGCAGCCACGGTTGTCGCTTGTCGTCAATCACTACCCAGATTGCGGCCAAAACCAAGAACGGGCCAGCCATCACCAGCGACGATGTCATCAGCATCCACTTCTTATGCCGAGTGTGCTTCAGTTTTTCGGCAAACAGTAGCGGTGGAATACTGAGCCCCAGTCTGCTGAGTACAGGCAAGCATCCGCGCAGCCAACCTGCTCCGGCGATATGGTCCATGAATGCCGGCATGATGACGGATTCGGTTTTGAATACCCAGGCGATGCGTATAAGAATCTGGTGAGCGGCAAGCACGATGATGTTGCGCGGCTCGTTCTCCAGGTCTTGATCAGATCCGCTCCTATTTTTCATAGGTGCGGAATTGCAATAACGCAGTCGATGTTTCCGATTCGGTGATCGCCAAGTCGACAAGCTCGTGATCTGGGGACAGATGACACACCGGGTCCGTCGCGGCGACATCCCCGGTCATCAAGTATGCCTGGCAGCGGCAGCCGCCAAAGTCGATCTCACGACGATCGCAACTGCGGCATGGTTCTGGCATCCAATCGGTACCGCGGAATTTGTTAAACACAGCCGAGTCAAACCAAATGGCTTCTAGCGATTCCTCTTTGACATTCGGAAATTCAAGCCCCGGGATTTCACGGGCCGTCTGACACGGCAGCACCGCACCATCGGGAGCGATCGCCAGGTAGATCTGCCCCCAGCCCTGCAGGCAGGGTTTTGGGTAATCCTGAAAGTAGTCTGGCAGGACGTGTAGTAATTCAGGTCGACCGTTTAGCCGCTCCTTTGCCGCATCAACGATCTGTTCAGCTTCCTGCAGCTGCTGTCGCGTTGGCAGTAGTGCCGCGCGATTCCGAAACGCCCAACCCGTGTACTGGACATGCGCCAGTTCAACTTTTTCAACACCCCAGTCCTCGGCCAACTGAATGATCTCGGTCAACCGCGCGAGATTGTGTCGGTGCAAGACAACGTTCAGGATGATAGGTAGCTCCAGTTTTTGTGCCGCCGCGATGCATTGTTGCTTCTTGCCGAAGGAAGGTGAGCCGGCGAGGAAATCGTTGTCCAGTTGATTTGAATCTTGAATGCTGACCTGAATCGAATCGAGTCCCGCCGTTCGCAACTGTGTTAGCCGTTCTTCATCGGCACCGACGCCACTGGTTACCACGTGCGTATATAGGCCGACTTTTCTCGATTCGGCAATCAGTTCGTGAAGATCCCGACGAACGAGCGGTTCGCCACCCGAGAAATGCATCTGGATTACGCCTAGCTTCGCGGATTCGCCGATGACTCGTTTCCAGGTCTCCGTACTCAGTTCATCCTGGTACTGGCGCAACTTCAGCGGGTTGCTGCAATACGGACATTTCAGCGGACAGCGATAGGTCAGCTCGGCAAGTACGGAATAGGGGTGAGTCATGTTATTCAGCCGTGTCGGACAGCAGTCCTTTCTCGGCTAGGCGGACCAGAAAGGTTTGAATGTCGATCGCCAAATTATCATTGGAGACTTCCTTTTCTAGTTCGGCAATCAATTCACCGGTCGAACGTCCGTCACACAAACGGACAATGCTGGCACCCGACTCGTTCAGCACCAGGACACCCTCAGGATAGACGATCTGATGCTCTTTGCGAATGTCGTCCCAGCGGAAGCGAGCATGGGGCACGAGCATTGGTCGAAGGATCTGGGATTCAGAGTTCAATAAACTGGTCCAAGTTGTGACTATGGGATCGTCGGATCAACGCAGTGGTAATAGATCGCATCGAGCTGTGCCCACAGTAGATCACATTTAAACTTCAATGCTGCTACTGCTTTTTCCTGTTCCTCGCGGCTAGGGCAATGCTCGATCACTAGTGAGAGCCCGTGATCGCTATCACGTTTGGCCAAGGGTGGGCGGGAGCGAAAATAGGCCAGAGCCTCCGGATCGATCCACGTGTAGTGTTCTTCGAAGGCAGCCAAACGCTTCAACATCAGGTTCGGCGCGAAAAGTTCGGTCAACGACGATGCGACTCCCTCAATCCATGGCTTGGTGGCAACAAAATTTCTGTAGGCGTCAACCGAAAACCGGGTGCCCGGTAACAGCATGCATTCGCTTTCCAGCTCTTCACGACTGAGGCCAACCCCCTCGCCCAATCGCAACCACTTTTCGATGCCGCCTGGCGAGTCACCGTATCCGTCGTGGTCGTGAATTCGTTGGATCCAGACTCGCCTAACTTCACGAATCGGACAGCGCGACAAGACGATCGCGTCTTTGATCGGAATCGTCTTTTGATAGTAGAAGCGGTTCGCGGCCCAGACCTGCAATTGCTCGCGACTCAAATTGCCGTCATTCATCAGCTTGTGAAAGGGATGCTTATCGTGGTAGTGCTTCTCTCCCACTTCGCGCAGCCGTTGCGTTAATTCTTCGGGCGACCATGGCTTCATGATGGTTCTCTCTGGTTCTAAATCTGGATGACGTCGCCGTCCATGCCGACGCGAACGCCACGGCGCAACACTTCTGCATGTTCGGGGCCACGCTCGTTCAACATCGGATTTGTATTGTTGATGTGCACATAGACTCGGTGTTTGACCGACAGTTCTCCCAGCCAAGCCAGCGTGCCCTGGTCGCCGCTGACCGGTACGTGGCCCATTTGTGTGGCCGTCGAGTTCTTAATCTTTGCACGGGTCGGTTCGTCATCGGACCAAAAGGTTCCGTCGATCAAAACACACCCGGCATTCTCGCAAGCAGATCTCAGGTCGTCACAGATTGTGGCAACGCCGGGAGCGTAGACAAGTTTAGCGCCGCTGGCGTCTTCGATCTGTAAGCCAATCACCGAGCCAACCGACTGTTCTGGGTTCTCCGGAACAAACCGGGGAACATCGCGACCGACTTCGAATGACCGCACGCGCAGTCCGCTTAGCGAGCCATCGGGCAGCGGAAGGTCGGACCATTGGCCGATAGATAATTCGGCCCAAGGACGATCGGCGAACTCGGATAAGATCGAACCGATGGGCAGGTTGTCGTGCAACCATCGTTTGACAATCGGTGTGCTGAACACACCGAAGCGGCAGCCTTCTCGCAATTGCAGCAAACCGCTGGTGTGGTCAATTTCCGCGTCGGTCAAAACGCAACCGGCGATCGACGTGCCGCGATGACTTCCCGCTGGCGGCCAAAGAAAATTGGATGCGCCAATCTGGGAACGTACGTCGGCAGATGCATTGAGCAGAAACCACCACTTGTCATCTGCCGAGACAGCGATAGAAGACTGCGATCGGGGGCGCACATCGGAGAAACCCGCTCGAATGCTCGCGCAATTCTCACAGTTGCAATTCCACTGTGGCAACCCACCGCCGGCGGCTGAACCGAGAATGCAGATCCGCACCGCGCAATCGCGCCTTATCTATTGGGAAGGCTTCTTTATTACGCTAGTTTTTGGTGGGAAGTTCAGGTCCCTGCGATGGCTTCTCTTGGCAGCCGGTATTCACATAGGCAGTTACTTCAAAGCTCAGATTGATGTCTTTGAAGTCGGGAGTTGTCCAATTCATGCTTTGTCTCCGAGATTAACGGTGGCCAGTGAGAGTGATCAATCAGATGAATCAATTGGTTTTGAATCCTGATTCTGACGCGGCCGAATTGATGCCAAACCGGCGGCCAGAACAACGCTACTGTACCAATGGGGTGGTCAGATTGCAATATTCTAGGCGGTGGGTCGGCTTTTTGCATGGCCATTGCGGGTGGCACGATAAAATCGGAATTCGCGGCTCCGCAACTCACAAGTGTGCCGATTCAGCACACTTGAACATCGGTCGTCAGATAATCGAAAAGCTTTGCGAGAATCGAACCAAAACCATTTCCGGCAGCTACCGCGTTTGACTTCCCTCGGCGCGGGTAGGGCGATCGATTTACGTTGTGAAGACTCGCGTTTTGACGCTTTGGGATATGTTGATTTGCGGTTATTCGAATGGATCTTCGTCGTCTTCGTCTCGGTCGGGGTGTAGCGGATCGTCGGGGTCGAAGAATAGATCGGCCAAACCCAATGGAACGGCATCGCCCCCGAGGGTCCGGCGCCGGCGTTGGGCCAGCTGTTCCAGATCGACTGCATCCTCGCCCAGGCATTTTTCCAATGCCTCTTGCCAGGCCTGATCTTTACTGACCGGATGATCCTGATTTTGGATCATTCGCTTGATCGCAAACCGCAGCAGATTGATTCCGTCTCGAGGCGAGAAGTCCAATTTCAATTGATGCGACTGTTGCAAGAACTCAACCGTCATTGCCAACATCTCTGGTTCGGCAAATGGCAAATGGTATTGCAGAATCGCCATCTCGTCTTGCTTGTTCGGAAATCCAACCGGTAGCGTCGGCTGCAATCGACTGAGGATGTAATCGGGAACCTCGAAAGTCGATTCGTCTTGGTTCATCGTCACTGCGGCGCGGAATTCGCGAGCGGCCGGAATTGTGATCCCGGCCACAATCGATTCGACCAACCGACGACCATCGAACAATGGTGCGAGCGAGGCCCAAGACTTTTCGTTCATCCGGTTGCCTTCATCCAGCAAGCAGACTCCGCCGCAAACCATCGCAGACACTAATGGCGATGCGTGGTACGAGATTTCGCCTCCCTGGCTCAGTACTGGAGTGATCAACAGGTCTTCGGGCGCGTATCAGCTGTGCACTGATAGATATAAAGTGGCGCCTGGTGAATCTTGGACGCGGCAATCGCAAGTTGTGTCTTACCAACGCCAGGCGAACCGATCAGTCGCGGCGTCAGTGGCAGATCGGCATCATCGACCGTGATCCAACAGGCCAGCAGCTGCATCAAGACTTCTTGTTGACCGATCCATTCGCCTTCGCCAAGGTAAGGCAGCGACAGTTTCAAATGGACGCCATCGATTTCGACGAAGCCCTGTTCGGCTGCATTGCCGTCGGCACCGTCTTTGCTTTCCGGATTCCGATTACTCATAGTGACGAACTCAACTTGTTTCCAGCAGGCTCAGGATTGGCCAACTGGCCCTGGTCCTCGCCCGCAAGTTCATCGGCACGCGTTGCACGTCCACCGGTTGCCATCTCGGCTCGTTCGGCTTCGACCGCCTTTGCGATCGCGTCGATGTAGCACTTCACGGAGTGATCGGAAAAATGATCGACTTTCCATTTTCGTAGCCCGCGCAAGAATCCCTGCCAGCGGTCGCGGCGTCGGCTGACGTGACTTAGCTGACCAATTTCGCCATTGCGGTTCAGGTAGACTTCGCTGCCGCAATGCCGATATCCCAGCAGCACAGGTGGTACACGCGTCACGATGTCGTTGTTGTTGACGTAACGATAGTGATCCAATGTTACGTAATTGATGTAGCGTTTGTCGCCGACGCGAGGGCTGCCGAACGTATAAAGTTGTTCGGGGACGCTTTCGATATGAGACAGAAAGCAGCGACCCGCACAAATCGTTGCCATGGCGCCACCCAAGGAATGGCCACAGAACCATAAAGGTTGGTCATTCTTCATCAACGCTGTTTCCAGCATCGGCCACAGGTCGTCGACTTCCGTCTTGAATCCTCGATGGACCTTGCCCGCGGTTTCGGCCAGCACACTGGCTGCGTTGGCATCGGCTTGGATATCGTTCCATTCATTCGGTTCCGTTCCACGGCAGGCGATCACACAATCATCATCATTGCGGAACCGGAATGCTTGGGATCCGTCGTGATCGTAGAAAGTCGTATCGGGAAAGCCGATGATTTCGGCCGCGCGGCGGGCTTCGTCTTCGTCGTTGTATGAAACCATCGACAGTTCGGCAAACAGCAACGACCGCTGCAAGAAGGTCAAGTCACGAATCGGACCCGTCAGTTTCGATTTTAAGACCAGTGGCAATTCGCCCGGATCTTGCACAGTATCAACCGTTTGTATTGCTTTCTCCAGCATGGCAATTCAATCCGTTATGAACTTTTGTTGGGAAGAGTCGTTTCGAAAGCGATCAGCTTTTCACCTGGTTTGGGATGGCCGCCATCCACGTCGATTTGCAGGGTCAGATGACGCCGCCAATTTTCGTCGTCGGAAGTGGGGAAATCGCTGCGGAAGTGTACGCCTCGTGACTCGTTGCGGGCAATCGCGGCGTCCACGATGCACGAAGCGACCAGCAATAGATTCTGCAGTTCCCAGCCTTCGACATTATCGAATTGATGCGGCATCACATAGGCAGCAAACGATCGAATCGAATCAGCCGCTTCTTGCAAATCCTGGGGCTTGCGTTCAACGCCAACCAGCCTACCCATCAGGCTTTTTAGCGAGACCCGGACGTCCGCCACGTCAAATGACTCGCTGTGATTGTTGACGGGGTGTTGGATCGGCAGCGACTCCATCACGCTGGACTCTTCCGCGGCAGCGCGCGATGCAGCTTCACCGGCGTGCGCACCGTAGACCAAACCTTCCAATAGACTGTTGCTGGCCAGTCGGTTGGCGCCATGCAGCCCGCTGCTGGTCACTTCGCCGGCCGCCCACAAACCGGGCAAACTGGTTCGACCCTGTCGATCAACCGTCACACCACCAACCATGTAATGGGCGCCTGGTCGGACCGGGATTCTGTCGGTGGTGATGTCCAGCCCGAATGTTTTGCACGCTTCGGCGATGCCCGGAAAGCGAGCCATCACATGCGCGGGATCCAAGTGCGACAGGTCCAAATAGACGTTGGAATGCTTGGTCGCTTCCATTTGACGAATGATCGATTGACTGACGACATCGCGTGGTGCCAATTCGGCTCGCTCGTCGTAGTCAGGCATGAAGCGGTGGCCGTTCGAATCAACCAGGTAAGCCCCTTCGCCCCGGACTGCTTCGGTAATCAACGAGCGTGACGAACCGGCAATGTACAGCACGGTCGGATGAAACTGGATGAATTCCATATCGCGCAGTTGCACTCCGGCGCGATAGGCGATCGCCTGACCGTCACCGGTGGCAACCGACGGGTTGGTCGATTCGCGATAGACCTGCCCTGCCCCGCCTGTACACAAGATGGTTTCCTTGGCCCAGACAATGACCGGTCCTTTGCGTTCATCGACGATGATCGCGCCGCGACAACGTCCTTGATGGGTCAATAGATCGACCGTGAATGCGTTCTCCCAGATGTCGATGTATTTTTGCTGCTTGGTCCGAGCGATCACGGCGCGCATGATTTCCGCACCGGTCGCGTCACCTCGCGCATGCACAATGCGTTCGACGCTGTGGCCACCCTCGCGACCCAGCGATAGCTCGCCGTCCTGCTGGTCGAAATGCGTGCCCCAGCGGACCAGTTCTTCGATTCGCCGCGGGCCCTCGCGGATCACCAGATTGACGATTTCTTCGTCGCACAGATTGCCGCCTGCAGTCAACGTATCCGCGACGTGCGATTCAAAGCAATCGTCAGGGTCCAACACTCCAGCAATCCCGCCCTGCGCATAGTTGCTGTTTGATTCGCGTAGCCGATCTTTGGTAACAACCAGCACAGATTGATTCGGTTCAACCGCGTTGGCAGCTCGCAAACCGGCCAGTCCGCCCCCGATCACCAATACATCAGTAAACCGGTGCAGCGAGCTGCGCGTATCAAAGGGCAGTAGATAACGACGTGCAATCATGAAGTAGCGCTGTGTTCGGAATGTCGGCGGATTGAATGCCAGCGAATTTGCGAAATCGACCGCGTATCGACAGCACTCCTTTATAGCGGATAGGCTGGTGATCCATGAGCACACACAGTACCGATCGCCCGGCCGAATCGACATTGGCAACGCCACCATTAGACCACTCCGGTGGGTTGTCGCCAGCGATGGACCCTGCGGTTAAGACGATACAGCCTGGTGGCGGCGTCGTGATGTCATTGGAATTGGCCTGGGGCAGAGTTCGCCGTGGGTACCTGCGTCAATTTCGCAAGAGCTACGTCGATCGAATGGCCGCGTGCCGCCATGGCCAGGCGGGATCGATTCCGCTGGATCCGATCGATCCGCGTGACTTGAAATTTTTCCGCAACCAAGATACCTACTGGTGGGCGGACGAGGATGACCGGTTTCTGTGGCGTGATTCCTTGCCCTTCGTTCGAGCCGGGTTGGCGGAACTGATTGTATTAGGTGGCGGCTTTCTTGCGTTGGCTGTCGTCTTCGCAATGCTGGACAATCCGTGGCGGCTGATGTCGATCCCGATGTTGGTTTTCGCGGGATTGGTGGCCTGGTTCTTTCGCAATCCTTCCCGCCAGATTCCCAGTGATCTGGGGACAGTCGTTTCGCCGGCTGATGGAAAGCTGGTGCAGATCGATCGAATCAATGACCCCGACCTGGGGCCGTGTATCCAGTTCGGGATCTTTCTGTCGATCTTCAATGTGCACGTGAATCGCGCGTCATTGCCAGGAACGGTGATCGCCATTCGCTATCGCCCGGGCAAAATGCTGAACGCGTTACGGCCTGAATCTGCCCAAGAAAACGAAAATCTAGATGTAATTCTGGAATCGACTGAGCCCGACAAGCGGCGATACAGAATCCGACAAATCACGGGCCAGTTCGCCCGCAGAATTGTCTGCTGGGTGCGTCCTGGAGACATTTTGGAGCGCGGTGAGATGTACGGCATGATTAAACTGGGGTCGAGAACAGAATTGATTGTTCCCGAATCGGAATCCTTCGAAATCATCGCCAAGGTTGGCGAGAAGGTATGTGCAGGCAGCACGGTCTTTGGTCGTTATCGACCCCAGGCGACGAGCGACGATTCGAATCCCGTTTCATGACTTGCCGCATCCAGATCTGGCTATCAGCCAAATGAAAAGCCCGTCAGCATCCGCCAGCCACAAGACGTCGAAAGGTTCCGAACGCAGGAAACAGCGGTTGCGCGGACAACTCAGTCTCCGTGGTCCTCGTTTGGGCTCAGGAAAACATCTAAGACGCCGGCGAAAAAGACGCCGGCGAATCACCCTGTCGGTGTTGCCGACGCTGCTGACACTGGGCAATGGCGTTTGCGGACTTGCCGCGATCGCGGTTGCAGTCAGCGTCACTTTGCCTTGGGATCAGGAAACCAAGTTGCTCGCGGCTGGTGTGCTGATCTTCGGCGGCATGTTGTTTGACGCTTTAGACGGATCGGCTGCAAGAATGACCGGCCAAGAAAGCCAATTTGGTGCTGAACTGGATAGTCTTTGTGACGCAATCACGTTTGGCGTTGCCCCGGCAGTGATCGTTTGGCGAATCGGCGATAGCCAAGCCCTACCATTTAAGCTGTCCTGGGCAATCGGAGTCTTGTTTGCCCTTTGCGTATTGATCCGGCTGGCCCGCTACAACGTTGAATCACGAGCAGGCGATTCGCACGACAATTTTGACGGGCTGCCCAGTCCGGCCGCCGCTGGAACCATTGCGGCGTTTGCGATAGCCATGCCGGAGATTTCTGCTTACGCCGCCGACGATACCTATCACGAGCGGGTTCGTTGGATCGCGGACAAGGTATTCGATGGATCGCAGTTCTTCATGGCTGCACTGGCACTGGCCTTGGCGTATTTGATGGTTTCACGGTTTCAGTACCCCCATTTGTTCAAACAGCTGGTGCGCGGACGCCGCGCGCCCATCAGATCGGTCAAGCAATGTTCGTGTTGATTGGTGCGTTGGTACTACACTGGATGGTCTTGCCAGTGGCCTTCTGTTACTACTCATTTGCATCCCCGATTCGAACGCTGTGGAATAAGCGTCAACGCCATCAAAATCGGGAAACTGGTACCCGTTAGTTTGGCTCACAAGGTCAGCGAAACTTTGGCGATCAGGGAAAGCAGCGTTTCCATGTCGTTTGCAATGTAATCGGCATGTAAAAAATGCCAAGAATTCACGGCCTGGAGAGCGAACGAATCGTCGGCAAGTTGCTGTCGCCAAGCAACTTACGTCAGCATTCGAATGTCGGGCCGGCGCTTGACCCGTGTCCAAAACATGTGATCCTAACGATTGGAGATTCGCAGCAACCCAATGAGATGATCTTCGATGGATAACAACCTGCAGACGAAACAGGGCCCCGCGCCCCACGCTAGTCAGCTTTATAAGAGCTTAGTTCCAGCCTATAAAGCGATCTGGCCGGCCGTTGCCAAAAAGCGAATCCATGGCGCAATTCATTCGTTGGACATCCCAGCGGGCTCAGAAGTACTGGAGGTTGGCGTTGGAACCGGAATGTCGCTGGAAAGTTATCCGACCGACATTCAAGTTACCGGTGTCGATCTCTCCGAATCGATGTTGGCAGAAGCCGAGCAGGCGATCAGGAATCGTCAGTGGTCGCACATCAGCGTCAGGCCGATGAACGCCGAAGATCTTGATTTTGAAGATTCCAGTTTCGACTTTGTCACCTCATTTCATACGATCAGTGTTGTTTCGGATCCGCATCAGATGATGTCCGAGATTGTTCGAGTCTGTAAGCCGGGCGGGCGAATCATGATCGTTAACCATTTTCGTAGCGATAATCCTGTGGTCGCGCGAGTCGTTGATTCGGCAGGCACGATCACCAAGCGAATGGGATGGCGAACTGACTTAGAGTTGCAGGAAATCTTGAAAGAGTTGCCCGTTCATCTGGACGATCGATACAAGCCGAATCCGTTGTCGTTGTTCACGGTGCTGAAAGTGACCCGCAAGCCAAAGTAGGTCACTGATCGCTCTGCCGATCGTTCGCGCGGCAAAATGGAATTGCGTGTGCCGTCCGCTGATGGCACAACAGCCGAACCGTTAATCCTGATCGGCCAATTGACGGCGGAGTGGCTTGATGATTTGCGCGGCACGAACTTGGCAAGTTGTTCATCATCAGCATTTAGCGCTGCAATCTGCTTCAGCAGCGAACTACTGACATGCGCATAGCGTTCGGCAGCCATCAAGAAGACTGTTTCGATATCTGGGGCCAGCTGGAAATTGGCCATCATCATTGTGAATTCCCCTGCGATATCGGTTAGCGGTCGAATACCCCGGACCATCACTCTGGCATTCATGCTGCGAACGAAATCGACCGCCAGTCCGTGGAATACTTCGACGCGCACATTGTCCAATTCGTTGGTCACGGTGGACACCAATTTGACACGCTCCTCGGGCGCAAAGAGTGCCTTCTTGTCGGCGTTGATACCGATACCGATGACTAATTCGTCAAACAACGGCGAAGCCCGTTGAATGATATGCAGATGTCCGAGCGTGATCGGGTCAAATGAGCCCGTGTAGACAGCGGTGCGAAATGGTCGAGTCATAGGAATCCTTGGAGAGGGGTTCCCCAAGATTCTACTCGTCGACGTTCCACTCTGCTGCATCGACCGCTGCGCTCTTTTCCGAAGCCCTATTCGCGGGCGGCGCCGAGACCAGATAGCCTGACCAGAAAAGTGGTCTGTCGCCGGTTAAACCCTCGACCTTATGATCAGCTTTGGTCAGCAATGGCTCAGCCTCGGGATCCAATTCACTGCGGCGTAGCAACATTCTTGCTCGTCGCCATGATTCGTTCATCCCAACGAACGGGAGTTCTTGCAGGAGTTCACGGAGTAACACGGCAGTCGATTCACCGCCAACTGCCCAGCGGCTCAACAGGATGTTTTCCACACCAGCGGCGTTCAATGCACACAACGTCATGAAAAGTTCGTCGCCGTTGCCCATCTGGCCTCCATCGACCGGCGTGCGCAGTCCGACAAGGATTACCGATCGAGGAACTTGAGCTGGGAATCGCATCCAACCGGCCAACGAGCCATGTTCGGGCGATTTGTCTTGCGGCGAAACCGCCATCATCAGCTGTCGTTTGGGAGTTGATGTGCGTGGCGCGGCAACAACGAAGTGTCCAATCGATTCGCCCAACAAGCCGCTGGGTTGGTTATCGGTTGCCGCAAGTTCGATTGGTTCCTTGATCACCGCCGTGATCGACTCCAGAATCGATTGATTCAGTTCCGCATCTTTCGGGGAAAAGAACGGGCCAGACGCGATTCCGGTTTTGCGACTGGTGTTTGTCGAATCGATCATCTGCAGAGCCAATCCCGGTGTCGGCGCATAGCGAATCGTGATTCGATCCCCTAACAATTCCGCGCCTTTGTCATCCGCAACGGGAAGCAACTCGAACGGAACATACCAAAGGGGCCCGTCGGGAACCACAATCAATTCATCCAATTGCTTCTCGTCGAAGGCTTGTTCGATCGGGATCAGCTGGCGCCGTAGAGTTGCGGCTGCGGTTCGCCACGACCCGTCGTTGGACAATCGTGATCCGCGCTTTTTGCCAACGCCAATTCCACGTAGCAATCGCCCGACTTCGCTTGGCAAACGTCCGCTGCCAGCGATCGTCCACATCGAGACTTTTCCACCCACCGCCAGGGCCCCAAACATTTTGTTGCCGACTTGCACAAATGTCAGCAGACCGCTCCGTTCCGGCAAACTTGCGATCGGTAGTTTCGGTTTGAGTAGTGGTGGCATCACGTGGGGCAACTCGTTGCGACCGAGTCCGATGCTGGTGACGGCCGATTCAAGTACCGCAAGCCCCTGAGCGTCGGGGAAAGCGGCTGCAGCTACCGCAGCACGCAGCGCATTCAACGGCGCACCAACCTGCTGAAGCATGTCGAGCGCTGCTTTGTCAAGACTTGTGTCAGCCGTTCGCGCTAAAACACGGATTTGCAACAAACGACCACCAACCGGTAACCGAGAGCTGAACCGATCCGCGAGCAAGCCGTCGGCAGCAAGCAACAGCTTCTCGCCGTACCCCTGGGCCGCTGTAAGGCTCACTCGAGCCGCATGAAGAGCGGACCTATCCATGATCACGCCGGCATAGGCGTCCAATGGATCGCGACGCCACACGGCGATTGGCGAATCACCGCAATAGGAAGCGAGCAACTGATCGCCGGTCTTGTTGCCCAGCGAGTTTCCTACGGCCTGCTGAACCAAATTCAGTTGATAGATTCGCGGCATCGAAACCAATGGTTGGTTTCGAAATCGGTAGTTTAGGGCAAAATCGACCGCGTGCCCCAGTGCTTCGTCAACAGCTGTTTTTTGTCCAATGCCGATTGATGATCCATCAGCGGCCGCGATCCGGGCTGCCACATACGCCGCGTAGGCTTCCAGACGTGGCAACGTGACATTGCGGCGCGAGGCGATTTGCTGTGCATTACCAAGCATCATCGATGCAGTATCTAGATCACCCGCCGTTACTGCTGCATCCGAACCGGCAATCCAACCATGCAGCGACGCGAGCAGCGAACGGCGATGAAGCGATTCAGAAACCATCCGGGCGACATTGGCAACACCGCTAGCGTCTTGCTGATTCGCGCATCCGGCGGCAAGCTGGAGTGCTTCCCCAACCAATTCTGGTTGCTGCAATGCCCCAGCGATATGGATCGTTGAAACCAGATCGGCAAGGGCACCACTTGCACGATCGGTACCGGCAACCGCCGATCCGTGAGTCAGCATGACGATCGCTGATAGCGGGTGAACGCTCCCGTTGAACATGGCCGAAGCCGATGCGTCCGAAACGCACCGCTTGTCATCTCCGGCGGCGAAGTAGCCGGTCGATCGGACGGAACCGATGAGGGCTCGTGCCACCGGAACATCCAGTCCAGCGGGAAATTTTGTCGATTCCAGCAGGCCACTGGCCAGCGGGTCGTTCTCGGCTAGTGGACCCAGGATGATGCGGCGGCGATATGACGCGATCGCAAAGCCGCGCATGATCTCGACAACGTCGATCGAGCGAATCGAAGGTTCTTCGATCACCCCGCCGCGCGCCAACCGTGCTTCGGTCAACGGTTCGCCGGACCGATACATCAGTTGCCTCTTCAAGGGCAGAATCCTAACGGCCTGGGTCTGAGGCCATTGATTTGGCTGTGTCGCTTGGACACCTCCGTTGGTGATCGATCGCCAGTCGATTCTGCCAAGCCAGCCGCGGCTACGAATGGCGATCTGAAAAGCGTGATCGAGGTGCTGATGTGCTGCTTGCAGGCTACCGAGGTGCCAATGGCACTCAGCTAGCATTGCCAGGGCGGGAATGGAATCGATCCAGCGACCGTGGACGTCACGGCGGCCGTTGCGGAGGGCGGCATCGAACAGTTCCGAGGCTGCGTCCAGATCGCCACTGCGATAGGCTTGCAGACCCAAGTAGTACTCCTGGGCCGGGTATTGCGAACCCGATGGTTCAGCGCTCAACAGATTCTGGCCTGACGCCGGCGTTGACCATAAAGTGGCCCATACCAACAGCAGGCCGAGAATCCGGTCGGCTGGAAATTGAAAAACCAAGCAATTCATCCCCAGAGGTCGCAGGCTGGCAGGCGCAAACCGTGTGTGTGAAGCAAGTTGGCGGATAGAGAACAGCATGGAAAAGGCCGGCCAAGTCTGATGGAACAGCAACGCCATCTCCATCGTAGAGCGATCCAGGCTTCAGGTCGAACCGATTGTTAAAAAACAATCACAGTTGACCCATTTTTTCTAAATGCGTAACTTTAGTAGCTGGAACAAGTTAGGCGCGGTGCGCAGGGGCCAACTCCCGGTCGTACCCGCGACTAGGATCTTACAAAATGAGAAGATTTGCACGCGGGTTCCTGCATTGCGCCCAGATTACCGGTTTGTAAGCGAACAACGTTTGGCGAACGACTTTTAATAGGAACGGCGAAAGCGTTGTTCGCAACCGACAAAAAATTCGATTCATCAGCGGCCAAGACGGCCAATATTGCACAAATTATCACCATGCCATTTCTTGAACAAATCTGGGACCTGTTAGGCGTCATTTTCGGCGGCCTGTTCGGCAAGTTTGAACGTGCCGTTACAGCCATCTTTGGTTCTGCAAACGCGCGACAAGTGACGCGTTTGCAGAAGCGAGTCGAAGGGATTGGTCTGTTGGAGCCGAAGTATGAAGCGATGAGCAATGAGGAACTGCGCGCACAGACCGAATTGCTTCGCAAACGACTTCGCGATGGCGAGACCTTGGACGATGTCCTGGAGGATGCGTTTGCAATTTGCCGCGAGGGTGGCAAGCGTTTCTTGAACATGCGTCACTACGACGTGCAGTTGGTCGGCGGCATGGTGCTTCATGGTGGCGGCATTGCTGAAATGGTAACGGGCGAAGGCAAAACCTTGGTTGCTACTTTGCCTGCCTATCTAAATGCTCTGGAAGGCAAAGGCGTACATGTCGTTACCGTCAATGACTACTTGGCCCGCCGCGATATGGAATGGATGGCGCCGCTGTACTTGAACCTCGGACTGACCGTCAACGCAATCCAGTCCGGTATGTTCAACTCATGAAAAGCAAGCGGCTTACGCATGCGACATTACTTACGGAACGAATAACGAGTTTGGATTCGATTATCTGCGCGACAACATGCGCCCGGCGGCCAAAGGCGACGATCGGTTTTCGCCGGAAAGCCAACAGTGCCAGGGGCCTTTGAATTATGCGATTATCGATGAAGTCGATAACATTCTGATCGATGAAGCCAGAACGCCTTTGATCATCAGCGGACCGGCGGACCTGGACCTTGGTCGGTACAAGGAAGCCGATCGGGTCGCAGGGCAATTGACCAAAGAGACTCACTTCACCGTCGACGAAAAGCAGCACAACGTCACGCTGACCGACGAAGGTGTGCGTGAAGCGGAAAAGCTTGCCGGCGTTGAAAGTTTCTACACCGCCGGCAACATGGAATGGCCGCATTTGATCGACAATGCGCTGAAAGCTCGTTTTCTATACAAACGAGACGTGAACTATGTCGTCAAAGATCGTCAAGTGGTGATCGTCGATGAGTTTACCGGCCGACTAATGGAAGGTCGTCAGTGGAGTGACGGTTTGCATCAAGCCGTTGAAGCAAAGGAAGGGGTGCCGATCAAACAGGAGACCCAAACCTTCGCCACCGCGTCGCTACAAAACATCTTTAAGATGTACAAAAAGTTGTCCGGTATGACTGGTACTGCGATGACGGAAGCGACTGAGTTCATGAAGATCTATGGTTTGGATGTCGTCGCCATTCCAACCAACAAAGCTATGCAACGGTTGGAACATCCTGATCTGATCTACTTGACCGAAAAGGACAAGTATCATGCCTTGGCTGACGAGGTTGAACGGACCCATAAATGGGACATCCTTAACCTGAAGGATGGCAGTGAACTGTGGGGCAACATCGAAAGCGATTCCGACGGCGAAGTCACGATTGTTCTGAAGGGGGAGAAAAAGTCACAAAAAATTTCATCGTCGGACATTGCAACAATCGAACGCAAGGGACGTCCGGTACTGATTGGCACGGTCAGTATCGAGAAGAGCGAACGGCTCTCGGCACTGCTGGAACGACGTGGAATCGTGCACGATGTTTTGAATGCGAAACAGCACGGTCGCGAGGCTGACATCGTCTCCCAAGCCGGTCGGCTCGGTGCCGTCACAATTGCCACGAACATGGCTGGACGCGGTACGGACATCATTTTGGGAGGGAATCCCGAAACGATGGCCTGGGCTCAATTACAGCACAAGTATCCCACTCGTCTGGAAGTTCCCGATGATGAGTGGAATGCGTTGGTCAAGGAAATTGATCAGCGCGAGCAGATGAGTGTCGAAGGTGATGTGGTCCGCCAAATTGGTGGCTTGTATGTCGTCGGCACCGAGCGCCATGAATCGCGTCGAATCGACTTGCAGTTGCGGGGTCGTTGTGGACGCCAGGGAGACCCCGGTTCCAGTCGTTTCTTTTTGTCGTTGGAAGACGACTTGATGCGAATCTTTGCCGGCGATTTCGTCAAGAGCATGATGGAACGACTGGGGATGAAAGAGGGTGAGGCCATCGAGTCGAATCTGGTGACACGCCGAATCGCGGCGGCTCAGAAGAAGGTCGAAGAACGCAATTACGAAATCCGTAAGAGCTTGCTGGACTACGACGAAGTGATGGACGAACAGCGGAAACGAGTCTACCGCTACCGACAAAACCTCTTGGATGGCCACAGTTCGCGTTCGATGATTTTGGAGTTGATCCGCGGTCAGATCGACAAGTTTGTTGATACGTTTTTGGATCCCAACTACGGAGTCGATTCGTTTGCCGCCTACGCAGGTTCGCAACTTGATTGTCAATTGGAAGCACGCGATTTCATCAATATGGACTTCCAAATGGCCAGCGACTATGCGCATGACCAGGCGGAACGCCAGGCAGAGGTAACGGCCTCCGAGATCGTCGAAGAGAATTTGCCAGAAGGCATGGAAGACGAATGGAATTGGAAGGCGCTTGCCCAGTGGGCCAACTCGCGCCAAGGCGCTAATTATCAAGAGCACCAGTTGCAGAAATTGGATCGTGACGAGTTGATCAACCAGTTGATTGAGAAATCGCACGCCAGAATCGCAGACGTGAAGTTGGACGAAGGCGCCGTGATGCTGGAAAGTGATTTCGGCTTGCGAACGCTGAGCGCCTGGATGCATCACAAGTTTGGGATCGAAACAACGCCAGAAGAGTTCCGCGATGTGGAAGATCGTCGGGAAGTCGCTGATTCGCTTTATCAACGTGCCGAGGAATCGTATACGTCCAAGGAAGCTGAGTATCCTGTGCTGACCGGGATATCGCGGTTCACCGAGAAGCAGGGGGCTCAGGTTTCATTGGATCGTGAAGGGCTTGTCCAATGGGTTGCCCGTCGCTTCGGTGTCACATTGAATGTCGATGACATTCGCTTGAACCGCGATGACTTAAAGACCCAACTGATTCGCTACAGTCGTGAAACGGGCGATGCGGCGGACCAAAAATATCAGGACGCCGAAGCTAAAGTTCGTGAACTGTTCGGTTCTGCTGACAACGATACCACCGTGGCGGTTGCCAGCGGTGGGAACGGCTCGCTGGATGATCTGTCGAATTGGCTTGAGGGTGAATTGGATTACCGGCGCCAAAAGAAGACTTGATGCGGATGAACCGCGAAGAGTTGCAGCAGGCCGTCGATGGCGCGGTGGACGATCGATTCCACCCCGAAATGCGACGAATGGAACGCCAGGTATTGCTGCAGATCGTCGATGACGCCTGGAAGAACCATTTGTTGACGATGGATCACTTGCGTAGCAGCGTAGGTTTGAAGGGTTACGCCCAAATGGATCCCAAGGTTGAATACAAGCGTGAGGGAATGCGGTTGTTCGAGACGGTTTGGGAATCGATCGGCGAGCGGGTGACCGATTTGATTTTCCGAATGGAGTCATTGAACGACGAATTTGTCCGTAGCACTTGGGTCGAAGGCCAGGCGCGGCATGATGACGTATCGCAGGTAGGCAGCATGGACCAGGGGGCGGATACGGCGGCACAGCGAGCAGCCGAATCAAGCAGCCAGTCCGAGATCGCCCGACCTGAACCAGTTCGAAACAACGCACCACGTGTCGGCCGAAACGATCCCTGCCCGTGTGGCAGTGGAAAAAAATACAAAGCCTGTCACATGCGCAAGTAAACTTTGTCGCCGAACACTGCGTGACCGAATACCAAATTCGACCATCGCGGGTTCGGCAACGAATGATGGTCCGACAATTGGAAAGGAATCCTATGTTCGCAAACGCCCTCTATGCACTAGCATTGATACTTATTTCACCAGTGGTTGGCTACCGGATGGTTCGGCATGGTCGCTACCGACGTGGCATAGGTCAGAAACTCCTGGGGCTCTCTGGACGCCGTGCAATGGAGTTGAACAGAGGAACCGAATGCATTTGGATTCACGCAGTGAGCGTCGGAGAGGTTAATCTGCTGGGTGGTGTGATCGACAGATTGCGCGGCTCCGCCAGGTATGTCGATCGTGATCAGTACGTCAACGGATACCGGCTATGACCTGGCCTGTCAGAAATTCGGTTCCGAACGGGTCTTCTTCTGTCCCTTGGATTTCAGTTGGGCAGTGCGGCGGACGCTCAAGAATTTGAAGCCAACGCAGTTGGTGCTTGCCGAATTAGAACTGTGGCCAAATCTAATTCGGACCGCAGAACGCCGGTCGGTTCCAGTTCGCGTGATCAACGGCCGACTGAGTAGCCATAGTGCGGCACGGTATGTCAAGTTTTCGCGTCTGACCAGGCCGATGTTCAGACGTTTGGCGTGGGTCGGCTGTCAAGACGAAGAGTGCCGTGAACGATTTGCTGCGTGTGGTGTTTACGAGGACCGATTGGATGTCACTGGGTCGATAAAATTTGATGAAGCACCATCGTCACGTGACAGCATCGACGTACAAGTTCGGACGCAGTGGTCGGGTGCTGATCCGTGGCACCGCGTCTGGGTCGTCGGAAGCACTCAGGCTGGCGAAGAATCAATGGCGATTGATATCTACAACCACCTGCGAGCGGATCACCCCGAACTACGTTTGGTGCTGGTGCCAAGGCACAGTGAACGGTTTGACGAAGTCGCCAGCTTGGTCCAGAAAGCGGGGCTAAAAGTTCATCGCCGATCGACTGACGAATCCATGTTTGATCAGGGTTGGGACGAGGAAACCGTCATTTTGGTTGACACAATTGGTGAACTTCGATACTGGTGGGGCGTCGGTCAAATCGCCACGGTTGGCGGTAGCTTTGGCAGTCGTGGTGGACAGAATATGCTGGAACCTGCGGGTTACGGTTGCGCTGTCTCGTTCGGACCCAATACCAGCAATTTCAAGCAGATTGCTCAGCAGTTGATCGACAATGGTGGTGCAGTACGGACCGCGATGGCCAGTGAATTGGCACAATTCGTGCGTCGCTGTTTGACGGATATTCCCGCAGCCGATTCGTTGGGCCGATCAGCACGCGAGCTGATCGCGATTCATCGTGGTGCGACACAGCGCACGGTTGCTGCCTTGGTTGGAACGTCGCCCAGTGAAGAGAGTATTCGTGCGGCTTAAGGTCGTGGATTTCCCAGGCCACTAACGGGCCAAGTCAAAGAACGCAGCACGCGGCTTGCTGCGCTTTGATGAAGTTGCGATTCATCTGGACTACTGATCTTTCAGTGAAGCACAAACCAATTGTTTATCGTTGCGTATGAAGATGTGCCCATTTGCAATTGCGGGGTGGGACCAGGTGACACCGCCACGCTGATTGAGTTGCTTTCTCGTCCGATCGATCAGTTTTGCGCGGGAAATTTCCTTAAAACCGTCAGGTGATAGCTGGGCAAAAATCAATTCACCTTGATCATTGAACATGATTTCACGATCACCATCGCGAATTGTATGAATGGTCGCCCATCGTGCGCGGGGCACGGCGGTCTTGTCCTCCCAGACTCGGTCACCCGTTTTCAGGTCCAAGCATCGCAATTCTCCGTAACTATCCGCTCCATAGATGTGTTCTCCTTTGATGATCGGAGTGCTGATCATGCAGTGCAATGCGTCAGTGTTCTTTTCGTCAATTCCAACTCGATGCCATAACAGTTTTGCCTCCGGATGCTGCTGGTTCAGTTCGATTAGCATCGCTCCATCGTAGAACGAGGAAACGAATAGATAGTCGTCTTGGACGACGGGAGTAGCAACGCCGATCGGCATATTTCGTGGGAGCATCGGGATGCTCCAGAAAACGTCTCCCGTTTCCGGGTTCAGCCCCGTCACGCTTTCTCCTGTCCAACAAACCGCTACATCCTGTTGTCCTTGGCGAATCAGGATTGGTGCGCTGTATCCTGCTATTTCATCAATAGCTCGCCATCTTTCCCTGCCGGACTTAAGATCAAACGCAACAACGCAGGCGTTTCCATCGCCTGCCGCGATCTGGATCACCATGTCTTTATAGACCAGTGGCGCTGCGGCGATGCCCCAAATTGGCATCCGCACGTTGTACTCGGCGGACAAATCATGTTCCCAAATCAGATCTCCGGTTGTTGCGTTGAAGCACTTCAGATGTCCCATCGCACCAACCGCGATGGCCATTTGATCATGAACGGTCACTGACGCGCGGGGCCCAGCACGATAGCTGATCGTGTAGGGGCAATCGTATTGGTGTTGCCAAATCAGGTCGCCATTTTCGGCGTTGAAGCAAAGCACTCGCTCGACTTCACTTTCAGCATCTTCTGGACCGCGATCGGTAACATAGACCCGGCCCTCGGCAACCGTTGGGCCACTGTAGCCGGGTCCGACGGGAGCGGACCAACGAGCCTGCAGTTTGGTGCCGGGGAATGACTTTATCAAATCGGTTTCGTGAAGCACTCCATCGCGGTTAGCGCCTCGCCACTGCGGCCAATCATCAGCCGGAAGGGATTTAGCCGTGCAGAAAAGCAGTGTAAAAGCGATCAAGGTTCGCTGGACCATAAAACTGCCTGGGGCAATGCGGTGTAGATGACTCGAATGTGCAGACTGCTAGAAAAGCTTAGACGAGTCTGGAACTGACTAAAACGACGGATAGTTGTACTTGGGATTGTCGGGACTGAAGTCCTCATCGGTCAATCCGACGTTCGTTTCGATATCGTGATAGGTGTAGGACTCCAACAATGGAGCTTCGTCACCTTCGCGTTCAGGCCAACCGAAGCTGCGAAACATCAGAATCAGCATCCGCGATCGATCGATCACGACTTCGGCAAGGGAAAAATCGTCATCGCCCCCACGTGGCTTGGAGCAGTGAATCTGGATCAGTTCGGCGGTGACATCACCCAGTTGATGATTTGCAACCGTGTTGATTTCAATATTGGGATTTTCGCGATCCTGTTCACCACGTTCGATCAGTTGTTCGACGAGGCGAACCATGCCAACCTGCGAGATCGGGAATCGTTGCCCTTGCATCGCCAGAAAGCCGGTTGGTGCAAGGTTCAGTCTTTTCAGCCCCAGTAATCCGGCTTCATGGACACAAAGCTTACCCCCGTTAAGGTCTTCCCCCCAAATGACTTCTCTGCCCTTCTTCGAATCTGGAGCTTGGTATTTCATATAGACACGTAGCGGTGCGTCTTCACGGTCCCCGCGTAAACGAGTTTGCACCTTGATCAACATCTCCTCTTGTTCGTTTAGCACACCGCTCCTGTCGCGATCCTGTTTGACGAAACGTGCGGTGTAGTCGTCTAGTGTTTCAGCCAAGTGCTCTCGTGCATCGCGTGCCAACTCCAGTACGTCGGCCATTGTCATCGGTTTGTCCACCAGTTCTTGGCCGGCCAAATCGATTGCGGTCGGCTTTGCGTCCACCGCATCGGCATCGATTTTCCGCGCGTTGTAGGCGGCAAGCCCGGCAACGGCAATCAGGATCAGAACGGCAAACGAAACGATTCGCTTTTTGGAGCTCATGCTCTGGCTTCCAAATCGGGTTAAACAAACAGACCGCCGGTTTGCCGGCGGTCTGTTGATAATAGTCGATAAACGCCTGCCTTGGCGGCACCTAGAATCCGGCTTGTTGGCCAGACAGCAGAGCCCCGGCGGCACCCTTCAGAACGCCCTCACTGATCGTGATCTTGATCTCCTGGCCATTTTTGATTCCAGTAGCGGTGACGTTCACAACGCCCGGATCATCGGAACCGGCCATGCCGTCGATCATGGTTGCCAGCGTGTCGTTAGCAACGATGCCCTGGGCGAATTCAAGGATGGGCAGCACTTTTACTTTGGCCTGTCCAATCGGGCGGTCTCCGGGGGTATCGTTGGTGCCGGAATCGATCAGCTTTTTCATCAGATCTTTGGCACTATCTCCAACGGCGACGTAGACCGATTTTTCGCCAGTTCCAAGATAGACCGTCAATGTTTCACCGAATACCTTCCGCGCTTCTTCAAGGCTGGCTGGTAGTTCAGCTTCGACGACATGAATGTTGACACCACCGTGCTTCTCGACATCGAACTTGAAGGTTGGAGCACCCGGTTCAGATTCGATCTTGCCCGCGATCTCTTTCAAGATCTTGGCTACTTCGTTGCCGTCGGAAACGAATGCACCACCGACAAACCCGATTCCATCATCAACCGGAACCAGCGCGGCCCCGAAGTCGGTACGCCCCTCAGAAATCGAATCGACGACTAGGCCTCCGATTCGTTCCAGATAAGCCGAGATTTCGGTTTGAACTTCATAGCTCAAACCATCCTGTTGGCCGATCAGGTCATCAGCGGTCTTCAGAAGCATCTTGACCGTACCTTTGGTCTTGTCGATCGCCTTGGGTCCAATCGAAGTTGCATAGTGCACGTAGGCGATGGCGTCGTCTCGTATCACCGATGCAAATTGTGACGGGATTGCTTTAGAGCCATCATAAAGTTCGGCCAGTGTCGAACCTTCTTTGCCGGTGAAAACCAAGTCGACCTCGATTTGCTTTTCCGCCGAATCGACACCAATCCCCAGTTGCAGAGTTTCGGTTTGATTGATGATCATCTCGAGTTGTTTGATCGAATTTTCGGCCAGGTCGCGAACCGACTCAGGGCCTTCTTCCTGAGAAGCCATTGCCTGGTCAAAACCCTGTCGCAACAGGCCAACGAACATCTCTCGCAAGTTCTCAGGGATTCGCTGAGGCATCACGCGGGCAGCGATCAAGTATTTGTCTGAAAGCCCTTTGAATAGCGGCGTCGGATCCTCTGGTGCAGCATCCAAGTGTTCGCGGGCACCGGCGACGACAGCCCAATCACCTCGTTGCTTGACGTAGATTGTGTTAGCGCCGAACGCAGTGACCAAAGTTCCATCATCTAGTTCATCCGCTGGACCAAGTTGAGCCTCCAGTCGCTTGAGCACGCCTTTTGCATCGTTCGTTGGAATCAAAGCCACCGGTTGTGGCATGCCATCGACCAACGGCACCAAGACGCCGATTGGTTTGGTCTTGTCGATTCCTTCTGTGAAGGTTCCGGCCATCATGCTGATCATCATGCCGGCTTGTTCTTGTCCGACCGCGGCAGCCAGATAGTTGACATCTTTGATTAGCTGATCGATCGAGCTAAGCGTCACGACCAAAACCGGTTCGGTCGCGGCAGCAGCGGTATCACCGCCCTGTTTTTGCAGCTGTTCTTGTGCGCATTCGTGACAGTTGGAGTCGAAACAATCATCGTTGCCGCGACCAGCGCAGCGATCGAACCGAAGCCTCGGATGGATCGAGTAAACAAACCCATGGTTTTTTTGCCCTTAGGTGAAAGGGGAAGTTTTGGGGCGACCCGACGAGGGTGGGCCACCAGAATTCTCACATCAAATAGAATGCAGACTGACCTCAAGTCAGACCACATCTCGACACCAACAGATACCTATCTCTTGGCCCCACAGTTTCACCATTCGGAGAAAAACAGACAACCGGCTTTGCGGGAAGGCTGGAAAAGAATCCAAAATCACGGGACCGCAGCCTCCAGCCCGATTGGCAATGAATCTGCCTGCTGCCACAAATAGAGCTCAAACGGCTCAAGCTTCACTACCGGTCAAAGGCTCTGAATCAACCTGCGGCCATCCTTTCCGGTCGAAGCTGAGCAATCCGTTCGCCTTGAGAAGGTTGGATTCCTATGCGATCGGCGAGCCCTATCGCTCCCGATAAACGATCCGGCCTTTGGTCAGATCGTAGGGCGAAAGTTCCACTCGTACTTTATCGCCGGGCACGATGCGGATGAAGTGCTTTCGCATTCGACCGGCGACGTGGGCCATGACTTCGGATCCAGTCTCCAGTTGGACGCGAAACCGCGTATTGGCAAGTGCTTGCGTGACCGTGCCTTCGACTTCGAAGGCCTCTTCTTTCTTTCCCAAAATGGTTCCTTTTTTACCGCTTACTAAATTGGACGCCGCGGCGAGCACCACGCAAACCTGGCTTCTTTCGTTCTTTCATTCGCGAGTCGCGAGTCAGATACCCACCTTCGCGAAGGGGATCGTGAAGCGATTCGTCAAAGCAAACCAACGCACGTGCCAAACCCATCCGAACGGCACCGCTTTGACCGGTCATGCCACCCCCGGAGACGCGGACCAGTACGTCAACCTTTTCGCCATGGTCAACCACTGACAGTGTGCTGGTGATCGCAGCCCGATCTTGATCGTTTACAAAATATTCTTCGATCGACTTTCGATTGACCGTGATTTTTCCGCTGCCGCTACGAACTCGAACACGAGCGATGCTGCTTTTGCGTCGGCCTGTGCCCAGCGAATCACCGCTGATTTTGTCCTTTTTTCCCGCGACCATGAATGCTTTTTAATTGGTTTGAAGTGAAGAATTGGTTTGCAATCGTCCCGCCATGGCGGGCACTGTGATTAAGTACTGACCTTTTTGCCAGTTCTTTTCATTTCTTGAGGACCTTGGGCGGCATGCGGATGATCGGGTCCCGCGTAAATCTTTAACTTCTTGATCATCTGATAAGCCAGCTTGTTCTTGGGCAGCATTCGGCGAACCGCGTGATAAATCAGATCCTCCGGTTTTCGCTGCTGGCGATCACCGTAGCTCTCTAGTCTCAATCCTGGATAACCGGTGTACCAGGTGTAATGCCGATCGTCCATTTTCTTACCGGTCATCCCAACTTTTTCCGCATTGACGACGATGACAAAGTCACCGCAATCGACGTGTGGCGTGTACTCCGGGCGGTGCTTGCCCATCAGTACAACCGCGATGTCGCTCGCCAATCGGCCCAAAACTTCATCGCTGGCGTCGACGACGTGCCACTGTTTGTCGATTTGGCCAGGTTTGGCCATGGTTGTAGGTTGAGCCACCACGGGACGGATCTTGCTGGTTGATGGGTAAAGGGATATCGCGTAGCGATCCCGCGGCAACCGCGGGGAATCGAGAAATTTATCGATCCCGGGCCTGATCGACAAGGCCTTTTCGCCTGAAATGGGCCTTTCCGTGCCATGTCTGCTCAAACACCGGACCACAGATCGGCGGTCGGCCGACGCTGGAACCACAGCCAGGGTCGCTCGATGGTTTTCAATCGGTCTCGGAATGCTCCGAGCATTTTCGCTTGATCATGGTGATCTCATTGCCCGTTTCGTTGTGCTTCACTTCGTCCATGAACGCGTTGATCAGCATCAATCCTCGGCCTCCACAGAGCTCCAAGTTGTCGGGATCAGTCGGATCTCGCAGACTCGATCGGTCGAACCCCGGCCCCGTCGTCTCGAATAGTGATGGACGCCTCTTGGTCGTCGCGTGCAAGGAAACCATCACCTGCCGCTGGTTGTAAGGTGATTCTGCCTTGCGCTGTTTGATCATCGCGTTGTACGGTTTCCCATCATCGATCTCACGCAAATCCGAGGAAACTTCTAGATTCCCGTGGACGATCGCATTGAGCAGTGATTCGTCAAGCGCCATTGCAATTTGCATCCGTTCGCCGTCGTCGAACAAATCCAATTCAACCAATGGCAACTCCAGTCGGGCGATCACACTAGGAATCAGTGCTTCGTCGTTTTCCAAACAGAGTTTGATCGAGCTTTCAACTGCAAACTTGGCAACCCGTCGGACTGACAGAGAAATATCGTTGATCGACATGACTTGTCGAACGACCGGTATCAGTTCGGTGTGGATGTCTCGCTTGGGAACATAGCTGGACGCGCCGTGTCGCAGTACTTTGGCAACAATTTCTTCGCTACCCTGTGCGGTGGTGACGATCACAGGAACAGAGGGGGCCGACTCGCGAACGGATGCGACCAATTGGAAACCGTCCATTTCCGGCATCTGCAAGTCAGTAATCACCAACGTAGGCGGATCCGTTCTGATCGACTCCAAAGCCATCGTGCCGTTTTGTGCCGTGCGAACGCTGAATCCCTCGTTCTCCAACACCATCTGGATCTGACGGAGTTGAGTCGGGCTGTCATCGACGACGAGAATATGGTTCGATTCAGACATGAGAGTAGATTAGAGGCGACGCTTGCCGGAGATGGCCCGTTGGTCCCCTCAGAAATTGGACACAAGCCCCCCCTGAAATTGGACACATTGTCGGGCCTCACCGCATTCTAGCGACTGATGTCAGCGACGTGGGATGTCGAGTATCGGCTCCGAAAGATTGTAACCGGATTTAGGCCCGCGCCGTGAAGGCGGGCAAACCGCTTTGTTGGGCCAAATCGATCACGACCGACATTGATCACAGAATTGAGGAATTCCTGTTTGTCTTGGCGACACTTCCGTCAACGCTTGCCATTGATTCTTGCCCTGTTGGCATTGGTGGGGGTTGCGAGCGCCTACATCTTCGGGATGTCCTTCGCGCAGTCCTGGCAGTTCGAAAACGTTCGCGCCCTTGATTTAGTCACCGCTCGCACGATCGATGTGTTGATCGTTTCATGGTGCATTTGGGTGGGAACTTCGATTGGCAGCTTCTTGAATGTCGTGGCTTGGCGGATGCCGCGTGGCCAGACAATCAACGGCCGGTCGATTTGTCCGCGTTGCCGAGTCCAACTGCGTGCTCGTGACAATTTTCCCGTCTTGGGATGGTTAGCGCTTGGCGGCCGGTGCCGGACTTGCCGATTGCCGATTTCTGCTCGTTACCCCCTCGTTGAATCGCTGGTTGGTTTGTCGATCACCATCGTCGCAGCCAGCGAGTTGCTACATTTCAATCTTCCCTTCGAACCCGCAGGCAGGCACCGTGGCCTACTTTGGAACTCGATGGTCGACCATTCCGTCTTCGCGTTGATGGCCTATCACGTCGTTGGCCTATCGGTTAGCTGGGCTCAGGGACTGATTCGCATGGACGGCAATCGTCTGCCGACCAAGCTGGTCTGTTTCGGTCTTGCTGCCGCAATCGTACCGATGTTGATCTATCCGAAATTGATGGTCGTGCCTTGGCAGGTGCATGTCCCTGATTCATGGCGACCGGATGGGCTATACATCGACGCAATCATTCGTGTGACAACGGCATTGGTGACGGCAATTTTTTTATCGCGGACGCTGGCGCGTTCGGTTTGTCCAACCGCGGATCCAAAAGTGAATCCTTTGGGAAAAGATACCGCTCGCCTAATTGACTTGATCGCGATTCTAGCGGTTCCGATCTTGGTGGTCGGTTGGCAATCGTCCCTGGCGATTACCGTGATCGCATCGATCATTGCGATATTTCTTCAAGGCTTGATGCCGTCGGTTGACGGTCTCGGACGATTTGCGATCAGTATGCCTGTCGCATTGACGATCCAGATTACGGTCTGGAAATGGACCTGCGAGTTCGCTTACTGGCCCTCCGCAGGTACAGCACCATCGGTCTTTTTGGCGTGGGGCCTGGCCGCGTTGGTGATTCCGTGGTGGTTATCCGAACGTTCCGGTGCCGAAAGCTGAAACCTATTCCGTTGGCCTTGGCCGCAATTGACAAAACAATGCCTTCTTTTGGTCGGGCAGCGCAAAGTCAAACCCGCAGCTCTGCAGGAATTTTTCGGACGAACTGATCGCCAAGATCTCCATCACATTTAGCTCTCTAGCCCGCTGAATACATTTGTTGACCAACTGACGTCCGACCCCACTTCCCTGGTAGTCACTGCGAACTGCCAAGCATTGCAACTCGGCAAGCTTGGGACTGTAGACTTCGATTGCGGAAAATCCCACCAATTGCGGTTGATCAGTGCCATCGGTCCGCAGCGCGACGAAGCCGTGCCGTGTCAACTCAACCAATTCAGCTTCGGTACGCGACAACAGCAAGCGTTGCATCACAAACGGACGCAATAACGCATGGATCATATTCGCATCCTGGGCAATCGCCTGACGAACCTGCAGTTCATCTGCTCTGGCTTCATTCAAATTTCTGCTGCTCAATTCAATTGCACGGGGTTGGTCGCCTGCTTGATCGTTTTCCGCATCAGGACTGAGGGGGCATCGCAACCGGTAAACAGTTTGTATTGATACGCCGCCTGTCGGACAAACATGTCCATGCCCGTGATGACGCGACAGTGCGGCATCCTTTCGCTTGTTTGATCAACAGCGTGTTTTCCGGGTTGTAGACCGTGTCGAATACGACCAACAGTTCGCCCAGTTTCGTAAGTAGTTCCTTATCGATAGGGCTGCTGTCCATGTCTGGATGCATGCCAATGGGGGTCCCATTGATCAGAAGATTCAACTTAACATTGTGCCGATCATTCCACGCGACTGCCCGGCACCCGATTTCCGCAGCCAGAATCTCTGCCCGCTCAAATGTCCGCGATGCGATCACAACATCAGCACTTCGTTGACGAAGTCCCCAGGCGATTGCCCGCGAAACACCCCCGGCACCCAATACCAATGCGGTTAAGCCTTGCATCGGACGCTCGCGACTCTTGTCGATGCCGAAGATTTCTTCAATGCAATCCATGGCGGCACGATAGTCGGTGTTGTAACCCAGTCGATCGGCGCCCTGGAAAACAATGGTGTTCACGGCGCCTATCCCTGTGGCACTCGATTCGGCTTGAGTGCATTTGCGCAGCGCGTCCTCCTTGTGAGGAATCGTGACACTCAATCCGTTGATGCCAAATTCCGCACAACTCTTCAGGAAATTAGAGAGGTCGCTCTGCTGGATTCGAAACGGAAAGTAACTGCGCGTTCAAACCCTGTTCTTGATACGCAGTGTTGTGAATCAGCGGGCTGTAGCTGTGGGCCACCGGATCAGCCACAACACCAAACATTTCCGTGGCTTCGTCGATCTCGGCACAGCGATACAGGTCTCGCATCTCTTTCCAGTTCAACTTGGCCAGGTGCCATCTTTCGGCCACCGCTGAATGTGGCATAAGTGAAGGGCGAACCAAGCCGATGGGCCAACAGGCGGGTGATCATTCCCATTTCGCCCATACAGATCCCGATGGTCGGAATCTTGGCGTTGCGGACCAAATCAACCATCCGAACGTTGTCGGAGAATCGATTAGCCATGGTGGCGATTTTGACGATGTCGGCATCCTCGTCGGCCATCGCGGCATGCAGTTCTTCCAAATTCTCGGGTGTTTCATCAAAGTCGTGATAGCTGACCACCCGTTTGGTCTTTCCATACCGCGGGATTTCCGATGCAATATCGGCTTCGATATCGATGTAATCGACCCCGGCAGCGATGGCGCTACGCAGCAACACCACCCTTTCCTCCTCGCTTTTCATCCAGCGACCGCCGTCTTCGCGGCGGCGGGCGGTAATCACGACTGGGGTCGGCCGGTTTTCGATCAAACGCGATAGGTTGATCGCGCGGCCGATATAGTCGACACGAAGTTCGACCATATCGACGCCTGCTTCCGCCAGAAACTTGTGTTCGGCGATCATTCTTTTGTGGCGAGATCGACCAACAGTCACGCAAATCATGGAGCAAAACGAAATAATGAAATAGGAAATGAATCGTTCTGTCGTCGTGTCACCGCCTCTGGCGGTTCGGTCTGTTTCCGTCTGGTAGTGATGACTCGCGACATTGAAAGCCTATAATAGATTGCATCATCCGATCGAGCGGGGGTCTTTTCCCCGCCTTTCCCGTTTTCGGAACTCTTGTGATGCCAATCCTTCGAACCAGCTGTCGATCGGTCTATCAAAAGCAATGCGGCGTCGTTTTCGCAGTGATGTGCTTGGCCAGTGCTGGTTGCAACCGAGACGAACCGCAAGATCAGCAGCAGGATCCGTCCGTCGTCGCAACGGAAACCGCTGGTATAGACCCCGCATCCACGGCGGATCCAAAAGTGACGCCAGCTCCCGAAGCTGAGATGTCGGAGCCCGTCATTCGCTGGGAATTTCAGGGGGACGAGGCTTTCGAATCGACACCGGCACTGGCCGACGGCCGCGTGATCGTTGCCGATGTCATGGGGAAAATCTATGCGATCGATCATTCCAACGGAAAAGAAATCTGGAAGATCGACTATGACACAGGTTTCTTGGCGACGCCGCTGGTTCGCGATGGTCTGCTATTTATCGGTGACATCGAGGGCAATCTGTACTGTCTGAATGCCACCGATGGAAGTGAACGTTGGAAAGCGATGACCGATGGAGAAATCAATGGATCGGCAGCGTTCCACAAAGACAATGTTTTGGTCGCGAGCCAGGATGGCAAGCTGTACTGCTTCAAAGCGAGCGACGGGTCTCCGGTTTGGGAATACCAAACGGATGATCAAATCCGGTGCAGTCCCAGTATTGCTGGCGAACTTACATTTTTGGGCGGTTGCGACGGGCGGCTGCACATCGTTGATTTGAATACCGGACAAGCCGCTGGCGAACCGTTGCCGCTGGGTGGTCCAACCGGCAGCACGCCAGCCATTGCCGGTGCAAAGGCCGTAGTGCCGATCATGGACGGCATCATTTATGGGTTTGATTGGCAGCAACAGCAACAGCTTTGGGTCCACGAAGATCCAGAGCGTCCGCAGGAATATCGCAACAGTCCGGCGATTCTTGGTGATTTGGTTGTGGTCAGCAGCCAGTTCAAACAGGTTGACGCGATATCGTTACAGACGGGCGAATTGGTTTGGCGTCATACCTTGCGTCGTCGTGCAGATGCATCCCCAGTGATCTCTGGAGACGATGTTTGGATCGCCGCCACCGACGGACGCTTGGTCAGGTTAGACTTGAAGACCGGCAAACCGAGAGATTGGGAGTATGAAAGTCGCGGAGAATTTTACGCAGGACCACTGATTGTGGGTAACGAATTGATCATTGCTGATGACAATGGAGTCGTTCGCTGCTTTTCAGGAATCAATGACAGGCCAGAATGACCACCGAAAAAAAGAAAACCGAAGTCGGCAGCTACTTCATCTCGAACTATCCACCCTACAGTCAATGGAATAAGGATGACTTGCCGGCGGTCCGCGCGGCCTTGGAGAGCCCGCCGACCGAAGAGACGCCGCTGGGTCTCTATCTGCACATTCCGTTTTGCCGAAAACGTTGCAAGTTCTGTTACTTCAAAGTCTTTACGGATGTGAAAGCACCTGAAGTGCAACGCTATGTCGATGCGCTGTGCAACGAAATTTCCATGGTCAGCGAATTGGCCGTGATGGGCGATCGCCCCTTTCGATTCGTTTACTTTGGTGGCGGCACGCCAAGTTTTCTGTCGCCCAAGCAATTAACCAAGCTGGCCGATCGACTGCACCAGCACATCACCTGGGACGGTGCCGAGGAAGTTACGTTCGAATGCGAACCGGGAACACTAAGCGAAACGAAAGTCAAAACGCTTGCGCGACACCATGGGTGTCACGCGGGTCAGCTTGGGCGTCGAAAACTTCTCGGACAAATTGCTTGAAGAAAATGGCCGCGCTCACCTTTCCAAGCAGGTGTTCAATGCTTGGGAATGGATCACAGCGGCTGACTTTCCCAACGTTAACATCGATTTGATCTCCGGCATGGTTGGCGAGACCTGGGACAATTGGAAAGACAACGTTCGGCGCACCATCGATTTGTCACCCGAAAGCGTCACGATCTACCAAATGGAATTGCCATTCAACACCGTCTATAGCAAAGACTTGCTTGGGCAACAACGTGGAAAGTCCAGTCGCCGATTGGGATACGAAACGCGCCTGGGTGGAGTACGCGTTTGATGAATTGCAGCAGGTTGGCTATAGCGTCAGCAGCGCGTACACCGTCGTGAAAGATCCCAGTAAAGTGAATTTCAGCTATCGCGATAACCTGTGGCAGGGAGCCGATCTGTTGGCCACCGGGATCGCCAGTTTCGGACACGTCAGCGGCGTGCACTACCAAAACTTGGCTGAGTTGGAACTGTATCTGACCACGATCGAGTCGGGTGAATTGCCGCTTGGTCGCGGCTTCGTTCCCACGGATCACCAACGGTTGGTTCGCGAAATGATCTTGCTGCTCAAACGCGGCTACTTGGATGCGAGTTATTTTCGCGACAAGTTTGGCGTCGAGATCTTGCAAGTTTTCGAAGAGCAGTGGAACGAGTACGTCGAAGAGGATCTGGTTCAGATCGAAGGTGATGACATTCGCTTGACCATGGCGGGGCTGCTGCGGGTTGACGGACTATTGCCAGCCTTCTTCGAACCAGAGCATCAAGGGGTGCGTTACACGTGAGCGGTAGTGTTGGCGATGCCGATCACGATTGGTTCGACTTCGCGATGGGAGAGTTTACCGCGAAGTTTCCCTGCGATCGCCAGTACGCGACCAATCATATGTGGGGCCAGCAAGTTGAATCGGGCCGCTACCGTTTTGGGCTAACCGCCTATGCCGTCCGACTGCTTCAAGATGTCTATTTTTTGGACTGGATCGTCGATCAAAATACCCCCGTCAAGTCTCGGGCTCACATTGGTTCGATCGAGAGCAAAAAGGCGGAAAGCGACTTGTACGCACCGATCGCCGGCACGTTGGTCAGCATCAATCACGCAGCGATGGACGATCCGTCGATCATTAACGCAGACGCATACAATGACGGCTGGCTGATAGAAATCAAAGCCGAATCAGATGACTTGCTAACCCCCGAAGCCTACGCGGAACACTTGGCTGAAGCTTGGGACGTGGCCCAGCGGACGATCAAGGGCCAAGTGAATCAATAAGTCGCTTCGCTGATCGCAGTCGTCGCCGTGTTGGTTTTGCGAGAATCGCCATTTTTCATGTAATCAGTACTCCAGTTGCACGACTATTAAGCGGGCGAAATGCCGTCCGAATTCATACTCGTCGTCATAGATCGCTGCACTGTCGTTCATGAAATCCGATCAACTTGATCCATCGCGGAGCACCGAAGACGACAAGTTGTTGTCTGAGTGGGTGGATCAACACGCCGACGCGCTGTTCCGCTTTGCACTGGCCAAAGTACATGATCAACACACCATCGAGGATCTGCTGCAAGAAACCTACTTGGCCGCACTGTGCACAACCTTCGTTTCGCGGCGAATCGAGTGTCCGATCGTGGCTGATCGCGATTTTACGACGAAAGATCATCGATCATTACCGTCGAAAAACGAAGCAACGCGAGCTAGAACAAAAGCCGGAATTCGAGGCCGATGCGAATGGTTTTCGTGAGCATCGACTGGAAAAATGGGACGATACGCCCGAGAATACCCTGCAGAATCGAGAGTTCTGGGAAGTCTTTCATTCCTGCGTTGACAAGCTGCCAGAGTCGTTGTCGCGAGCTTACCTGATGCGAGAAATGGATGACTGTTCTGCCCAAGCCGTCTGTGAAGCCTTGGATATCAGTCGCCAAAATTTGGCGGTCAGGGTTTTCCGTGCGCTGAACCGCGCTGCGCGATTGCCTGGACAAACATTGGTTCTCCAGGGGATAAGCGATGCGCAAACTAACCCAAAGGCTGAATCTTGTCCTCAACATCAAGTGCGACGAGGCTTCGCGACTAACCTCCGAGTCATTCGAACGTCCACTGCTATTTCACGAGCGATTGGCAGTCCGCTGCCACCAACTGGTTTGCTGGTCATGCCGGCAGTTCGAAAAACAGCTAACGCTGATCCGCGAAGCGTTCGAGCAGGCCGCCAGAGAAGAAGCGATCGATCTGGATCAAGGCAACTTGTCGCGAGATCGGCTTGTCCGATGATCGTGGCAATCCTGTCGAAACCGAGCTTGAATTTCACCATGCGGCTTTCCGTTCACAACTGACAACGCAGATCAAGTGCGGACGTGAATAATGGGACGGGGGTCGTATTGGAACTGTCACATCTGATCAGCTCCACGATGTCGCGTCAACGGCGACGTTCAGCACCCAAGGCGTCACAGCACGCTACGCTTTGACCTCTGGTCAGCTGGTTTTGATCGCGACGTTCCAGGTGGCGCGGCTGCGACCTTCCTGGCTGACTGGCTGAAATCCGCTTCGCGTTAGGCCTTTCAGCGGGCTCGATTGTGATAAAGCAAGTCAGGAACTTGGTTGCGACAAGGGCGATGCCCGGAAATGAAAGCACGCGATGTTTTTGGCCGCAGGCCATGTTCACCCGGCGACGGTATTTTCTTGAATATGGTTTTGGCCAACGCGATTTGTTTTATCCACAGTTCCTCCCCAAGCGATTGCCAGTCTTGTAGGCTAATGTCGCCTTGATCGCATTGCGATCGGGGGCTTTAGCTTCGGTGACTGACAGGCACAGGCGGAATTGATCCATGGGGAATAACAATCCAGGTCTAGGCAAGCGGCGTCTGGCGCGGTTGGCAAAGATCGTAATTGGACTGCTGGTTTTCGCTGTGATTGTGGCAGCGATTTGGATTCCACGGCTGAATCGTTTCCAGGTCGATGGGCAGATCGTGCTGGCCGGTCCACAAGATCAGGTCACGATCGTCCGCGATGAAAAAGGAATGCCTTACATTCACGCTGCCGGCATGCGCGATGCCACGTTTGCTCAGGGATTCGCAGCGGCTCAGGATCGCTTGTTCCAGATGCAATTGATGCGACTGCAGGCCCAAGGACGGCTGACTGAACTGGTCGGCCAGGACGCCAGCGAGCTGGATATCAGGAATAGAACGATTGGCATGGCCCGGGTCGCTCGACAGCATGCCAAGATCTTGGACGACGAAAGTCGCGAGATGTTCCAATCGTACGTCGATGGCATCAATGCGTTCCTGGATCATTGCCCCGATGATTTACCAATCGAATTTGGGCTGTCCGGAATCGAGCCCGACCGTTGGGCGGTCGAGGATTCGTTAAGCATTCTGTATCTGATGTCGTGGGACACCAGCGCGAATCTGAATCACGAGATCGTCCGACAAATGTTGGTTGATCGGGTCGGCGTTGATCGAGCCAATGAGTTGCAGCCGATCAACATCAATGCCGACGAACTGGAATCAGATCCAAATGCAGCGGCTGAGGAGAACGATCAGGCAACGAATGCCAGGTCTGGGTCAAATCAGGCCGGATCACCACAAACCCGATTCAAGCTTGGCCTGGCAACCGATTCGAAACTGCAGGCGTTGGTTGACACTGGACCGCTACGTGTGGGTAGCAACAACTGGACCACCGGGCCTGCCGTATCCGGCGGGGAGCATGCGCTGCTGGCTGGCGATCCGCATCTCGATCCAAGGATGTTGCCCGGCATCATGTATTCCGTTGGATTTGTCATGCCCGAAGTACGTGCGGTCGGCGCGGGGGTTCCCGGAATCCCCGGATTCATTGTTGGCCGCAACGAGCATGTGGCAATTGCCGTGACCAACAGCTACGGCGATGTACAAGATCTGTATGTCGAAACGTTAGACGCTGAACAGGCGGGTCACTATCGCGAAGGCGGCAAGTCAATTCCGTTTTCCGTGCAGAAAGAGACGCTGAAGATCAAAGACAGCGCGGCCGATGGCGGTTTTCGCACTGAAGAATTCGAGATTCGATTCACGGCTCGTGGACCGGTCGTCTCCGATGTCCTGTCAGGTCTGGACTCCGACAAACTGGTGACCCTGCGGTGGGCGGCGGTCGAATCAATGGAACCGAAGCTGGGGTTGATGGAATTGCTGAGAGCGAAATCCGTTGACGACGTTGGCCAGGCGATACGATCGGTCACATCAATCGTGCTGAATTTCGTCTTCGCCGATGCGGATGGAAACATCGGCTGGCGCGTCAGCGGTCGTGTGCCGATTCGCAAGCCAGGTGGCGGAACGATGCCCTACGTGGTTGAACCAGAAAGTGAATGGCAGGACAACTGGCAAGGCTGGATCCCGTTTGATGAAATGCCACACCAACGTAACCCCGAACGAGGCTGGTTGGGCACGGCGAATCACTATACGGTGACATCCGACTATCCTTATTACTTCACCAACTATGCCTCGCCTTCCTATCGTTACAGACGATTAAAGCAGCGAATTGCAGACCAGGCGGGCCGGCTGACCGTTGACGATCATTGGTCGATCCAGCGCGATACAAAGAACCTGTTGGCTGAAGCGGTCGCGCCGATTCTGGTCGAGCCGTTGGCTGGTGATGAACAGACCACCGCGCTAGCTGAGGTCTTGAAAACCTGGGATTTCCAGGATGACAAAGATCAGCCGGGACCGACGGTATTCCAAACCGTCTACACCGAGTTCGCGAAACAGACTTTCCAGGATGAATTGGGCGACGAATTGACTGCCAAGATGCTGGGCAATTGGTACTTTTGGCAGGAGCGATTCGAACAAATGGTGCGCACTGGCGATGGTCCCTGGTTTGACGACGTGTCAACGGAAGACGTGACTGAGACGATGGCCGACATGATTCAGCGCGCAGGAATAGCGACGATCGCGCGATTGAAACCACAACTGGGAACCAACCCGCAGCAGTGGCAATGGGGAAAGATCCATACGATGCAGTGGGTCAATCCGATTCGCCGCAGCGGCGTCGGTATGAATTGGTTGGGGACCAAACCGATTCCGGCCAACGGATCGGCCGAAACATTGTATCGCGGTTGGTACGACTTTGATGATCCGTATGGTGTGACGCACACCGCTGCGGTTCGGATGGTCGTCGATTTCGGCGACAATGAAAAAGTTCGTGCGGTGTTGGCCGGCGGTGAATCGGCGCGGACTTTTCACGCTCATCAAAAAGATCAGATCGACGCCTATATGTCAGGTGCGCCATTGCATTGGTGGTTCAGCGACAAAGCGATCGAGGAGCATACCCAAAGCCGGCTGACGCTCGCTCCAAAACAGTAGTCTTCACACGATCGCGATCCATTCATGACGACCCGTACGATTGAGAAATTCTCGCTGGCTGAGATTGCGGTCTCACTTGCTTTTGGCAGTGCCGCGGTACTGATCCTGGGAATCCAACCAATTCTGCTGGGCGAATTGGTCAGCAGCGGGCATGTCGATCTGGATGGCGTCGGGCTGATTGCGATGGCCGAAATCATTTCAATTGGCTTGGGCGTTGGAATCGCATCGTCGTTTCTGTCGTTGAATCGATTTCGCGTCATCGCGCTGGCTGCCAGCTTGGTTCTCTGCGGCGCGAACTTAGCGTCTAGCCAATGCAGCGGATTTGGTGATCTGGTCGTTGCCCGCGTCATTGCTGGTCTGGGGTCCGGAGTTTTGATCTGGGTCACTACGTCGTTGATCGTTCGTGTTCAACGTCCGGAGCGACTTGCTGGTGTTTTCTTGGCAGTTCAAACATTGGCTCAAGCGGGTTTGGCCGCTTTTCTCGCACTCGTCATCGTGCCAGGTGGCGGTTGGTCGTGGGGATTCGGCACGCTGGCGGCGATGGTCTTGCTACCGAGTATCTTCATTGCATTGCTGCCTGCAAAAATGAGACCTCTAACGGAAGAAGACAGCCCGCAGCCGCCCCTGACGTTGGCCGTCATTTTGGTTTCGCTGGTTGTCGTGTTTCAGATGGCCGTCGTCGGAAGTCTATGGACGTTCATCGAATCGATCGGCGTTTCCGCTGGCCTCGATTCACAATCGGTTCAGCTTGTCGTATCGGTGACATTGATCATGCAAGCGATCGGCGCCGGTGTTGCGGCGCTGGTTGCAACGAGATTCGAACCCCGAAATATTTTGATCTATGGGGGCGTTGTTCAATGTTCCGTCGCCTATTTCCTGAGCTATCACCTAGGTAACGACATGCCAACATTTGTGTTGGCTTGTTCAGTATTCGGATTTCTGTGGCTGTTCATGATGACATTTCATGTCCGATTGGCATTCCTGTTAGAACCAACGGGCCGATTGGCATTGTTCGGGCCATCGCTTCAATTGCTCGGTAGTGCGTTGGGACCGCTCGCAGCAAGCTTGGTGGTTCAGGCGGAAAACGCTAGTCGCGCAGCAACGACATCGGCTGTATTCGCTGCGATGTCGGTCGGTTTGCTGTTGATTCTAAAAGTAATGCGTGCGTGACCGGAAATGCTTGTCCGTAGGAATGTTGCTACCGATGAAAACCTTGATTCCCAAGGACCAACTTTGCCATGATGCAGCTCCTCCATAAAACTCTTGTTTCCACAGTGTGGATTGCCTCCTTTGCCGCCGCGTCGATTGCCTTCGCCGCGCCAGGCGATGGACGACACTGGCAGCCCGTAGAAGACGACGTTTTCCTCCAGGAAGTTGGTCGCCAGGTTGCCACTTCCCATCCACTGACGTCAGTCGCTGTCTATGACGAACACGTCTACGTCGGTTCCGAGCGAGGGCTATTCAAGCTTGAATCGAATGAACTGCAGCCCGTAGAAAGTTTTTCGCGGTCGGTCCATCGGCTTGTTGCTGCCGGTGACGCGTTGTGGGCAATCACGGATCAAGGACTCTACCGGTTCCCAGGCGATACCTGGTTGAAATTGGAAGGTCCGCAAGCCACCGATCTGACCGAGCATTTAGGGCAAATCATAGTTTCTAGCGGACGCCGTTTGTTCCGAGTCGTTGACAATGCTCTGGTTCCATTGGTTGACGCCGAGTCGCCTTTCCCGATCACGCGTGTCATTTCGCACTGCGAAACATTGTACGTGCACGGCAAAGGGCGATTGACGTACTACGACGGTGATCGCATTGGCGCGAGAAATGTTTTTCAGTGGGCGTCCGACAAGACTTGGGACTGGGGCCGACTGCCGTCGCAAACTACCCGTGACGCGCTGAGCCAAGCCGGCCGCCTGTACATTGCCACGGACCGAGGTCTGGCGTTGTTGCGCGGTATGTCACTAACCAGTATCCGCGGTGAAGACGGGCTTTGCTATGAAGACACCACTTGCTTGGCAAACGGATTCGATAACGACCTGTGGATTGGGACGACGCGCGGAGCCATTCGAATGGTCGATGGCCAGTTTCACTATTTCGCTGGTCGGCGCTGGTTGCCGACTGAGCAAGTCAATGCGATCGCGACTGGCAAAAATGCGGTCTACATTGCCACGTCAAAGGGTCTCGGCATCGTCGAGTACGAACCTTACACACTGCAGAAAAAGGCGGACTACTACGAAAGACACCTGGACCAGTGGGGCCAGCGCCGTTTGGGGTTCACTCACAAGCTGGAGTGGGACAAAGAGCTGAAACAGTACGTACGCGAGGTGAGCGACAACGACGGTGGGTATTCCGGAAACTACTTGGCTGCGCAGGCATACCGATTCGCGGTCACGAAAGATTTAGTGGCCCGTGCTGAAGCGGTCAATACGTTCGCCGGGCTACGCTGGCTTGAAACGATGACTCCGATACCCGGTTTCATTGCCCGATCGGTGTGGGCGAAGGGCGAAGTCGGTCATCAGGCGGATCACGGATCAGGTGGTGCCCCGGCAGAGTGGCACGACACAGCTGACGGCAATCTTTGAGTGGAAGGGGGATACGTCCAGCGATGAGGTTTGTTCGCACTTTTACGCCACGAATCTTTTTCTCCAGCACGTCGCGCAGGGGAAGGAGATTCAACAGGGCAAGCGACACCTGGCCTCGATCGCCAACCACATCGCCAAGAATGGCTGGAAGCTAATCGACGTCGATGGAAAACCGACACGCTGGGGTCGGTGGAATCCAGAGTATTTTGCCACCGAAGAAGGCCTGTATGACCGTGGTCTACAAACGCTGCAGGTTCTTTCCTTCATGAAGATCGCGGAAGCAGTTGCCGGCGATCCCGATGCAGGGGCGGCCTATCGCGAACTTGTCGAATTGGGATACCCCGAACACACGGTACGACAACGGAATACGTTTCCGCCGGATGGGGTTTTGCACTTTCTTGATGAACTCGCGCTATGGAGCTATTCCAACTTGCTTCCCTACGAGCAGGACCCGTTGCTTCGGGCAACCTACCGTCGTAGTCTCGAGCGAACCTACGAAGTTGTACGGATTGAACAGAATCCTTGGTTCAATTTCGTCTACGGGGCACTGACAGGGAACGAATGCGAGGTCACTCAGTCTGTCGAACATCTGCGGCAATGGCCGCTGGACCTTCGCATCTGGTCTTACCAGAACTCTCATCGTGCCGACCTGCACACACCTTCTGGATACACGGTTTACAAAGCCGGCGTCCGGACCTTCTCGCCGCGCGAAACCCAACCGATGCGCTGGGATCATTGGACCATGAAGCCCGATGGCGGATCGGCAGCGGTTCCCGATGTGATCGAACCAGGTGCCTGGCTCCTCGCCTACTGGATGGGGCGATACCACGGATTCATCAAAGCCCCGGAAGTTACCGACCCTACGCTCCTTCGAGTTGATCGCACGGAGGACTTGGTCCTCGGCGCGAAACCCTATGTAGGGCCACCCCGTCCTGCGGCCAATCAGAATTGATCGTGCTGAAACCGGAAACTCGTGTTGGCGATCCAAGCCGCCAAAGGTCGCTGTTCTTGCACGACCTGCTCGCTTGCCAATCACACCGCCCTTTGACCGAGCGACGATTCCTCCGTTACGATCGTCCAGTCCCACTCATTTAGTTTCCGATGAACCACTCTTGAAACGGTCGTCCGATGATTGAAAACCTCTCTTCGATGACCACGGACGCGATCGAATTTACACGCGAGACGACGACGCGATGGTCGTCAAGATTGGCTGGCAGCGACGCTTGTCTTGCCTGTGGCGACCATTTGCAACAATTGATCAGCGAGTTTTGTGACCGAACGGAGGCACAACAGTTTTCAGTCCGTCCGGGATCGTTTCTTGGCTATATCCGCATCAACATCGCGTTGTTTTTCGTCGCCTTGATCGCACTGTGGCTGGATCAACGATTACTGGCGGTGGCTGCTTCGACTCTGGCGATGGTTGTGCTGGTGTTGGAATTCTTTGTGTACTGGGAGTTCGTCGATTTTTTGTTCCCCCGAAAAACGGGAAAGAACGTTTGGGGAACGATCGAACCCGTTGGCGAAGTTAAGCAACAGATATTTGTGACCGCGCACCATGACAGCGCCCACGTGTTCAACTTTTTGCAGAACAACGCCAGCTGGTACATGGCAAAAGTATTGGCCGGGATGACCGCCTTGATTGTGATCGCAGTCGTTACGTGGATTCTATGGTTGGGGCGAGTGATCGGTATGGAACTGGACCTGTTGGCCACCATCGCAAGGTGGACATTTACGCTCTGGACCCCGCTGGTGCTGATGTTGTGGTTTTTCTATTCCAGCGAAGGAACCCCGGGAGCGGGTGACAACATGATCTGCACCGCCGTTGCGATCGAAGTTGGCAAGTTTTTCGCGGAACAACGTACGCAGGGAGCAGGCTTGAAGCACACGCGGGTTGTCGTCGGCAGTTGGGACGCTGAAGAAGCGGGCCTGCGCGGCGCCGCGCATTCGTCAAGCAACACGGCCCGCAGTTGAAAGATGTAAAGACCTACAACTTCAACTTGGAATGTTTATACGACCACAACGAAATGACACTGCTGACTTCCGACTTGAATTCGTTTGTTCCGCTCTCCCAGTCGATGGCGGACCAATGCTGTCAGATTGCCGATCGGCTGGGCTATCAGATACAGCCCGTTAAGTTTCCCTTCCTGGCCGGTGGTTCCGACGCGGCGGAATTCGCCAAGGCCGGCGTAGAAGCAACCACGCTGGCAGCGATGAATTGGGGCGACAAAGGAGATGCTCCCGCCTATCACACGACGCGAGATACGATTGACGCAGTTGATCCAAAGGCGGTTGAACGCAGTATCGATCTGGGAATCCATTACGTTCTTGAAAAGGATCGAGAGGTTGCCGATCCGTCGTAGTGGCAGCCGAAGGTGACTATTTCTTCTTCGGAAACACGACTCCGAACAGTTCGTGAATGTTCCCATCAGGATCCTCCGCGAACATGATGTTGACCGGCATGCTGATTACAGGCGTGGGCGGCAAATCTACCTTAGCCCCGCGTTCGTTTAGCCATGCGTGGACAGCGTGCACATCCTTCGTGTCGTATTGGATGTAGCGGAACCCGTAAGCTTCGTTATGGCGCCCAGACTGGTTGGGAAGATCTTTTTCATAAGACCAAAACTTGACAATCGTCGGTCCCAGTTCGAATTGGTAAATCTTTCGGTCCGGGTCGCCCGGCATCGGTACTGGTGTCAGTTCGGTATAACCCAGCAAATCGCGATAGAACCGGCACGTCGCTTCGACGTCTGAAACCGTAAAGGCGAACTGAATATTGTCCGTCCAATTTTCAGGTGCCTGGCCCTCATAAAAGTGGAATTCGACTTGATTGCCATCGGGATCCTCGATCGTTCCGAATCGATAGTTGCTGGCGGAAAGCTGCGCGGATCTGCGGCTTGGAAATTCCATTCTTCTCAAGGCGCTGGAAAAACGCTTCAACATCGGCAATTGGAAAGTTGACCATGCGAAAGCCAATCGCATTGTCGATGCCACCGGTGAATTTCTTGGTCTGCTCTGAACCCGGCAGAAGTTTGATCTCATGATCGCCGACACGAAAGCGTTTCATTGTGACTGCACGATCGAAAAAAACTGGGGCCGTATTCGCTGCAAACTGGATATCGGACATCGGCTGTAGACCCAAGATATCACCATAGAACTCCGTGGCCGCGTCCAAGTCTGTGACGACAATCACGACATTTAGAGACTTGTCGCGAAGAAAATCCGCAATGGTGCTATCCTCGGCCTGGGCCGTTGCACAGGCGACCAGTATCGCCACTGTTAGGCAACCAAACTTTGCGAAGGACATCAGCAACCTCACCATGTTCGAGACAATCTAGACCGGTTCAATAGTCTACATCCTGCGACCAGCAGTCGTGGTCTGATCCGGCGATTCCGAGCCGGTCTACGTTAAAGTAGAGGTTTAATCATGGTGGTAGTGAGATTCGCCAGGATTCCCCACCAAAATTATGCCGCGATTGAATTCTGACGAATCCCATCACGGGAAATCATGGTTAACGAAGCGTTAGTCGATATCGCTGCGCCGACGAGGCTGCTCTTCTCGTGGTGCTTGACTGTAGTCACCGATCGGTTCCATCGCGTTTGGGTGATCACGTCGCGCAGACCCTCGGCTCGGGCGATGCGAACAAGCTCGCGACCTGCGGGCGTGCCCATTCTCCGATCAACACATAGTACTTTGCCCGGGCAAGTCCCAGGCGACGACCCCAATCCGGCATGACTTTCAATTGACCGTCCCGCAGCCTCAGGTCGGCACCAAATGCAAGCAGATTGGCCGGCTGATCGATGAACGGTGACATGGTCCGCCTGATGAATTGGCCGACTTCAAGTCATTTTTGGAGAGTGGCGATCGGTAGCCAATTCAAATCGCATGCTGGAGCTTCCTATTTCGTAGTTTCAGCACTTTACTTGTTTCCACGCTCGCCAGCGATTAGAACAAGTGATTCAATTCTTTCCGCTTTGCCAACATCAACCAGAGCCTGACCTAATGACGAACATTCAACCCACTAGACGACAAGTTTTAGCCGGTACCGCAGCCGTGGCAGCCACGTTTGGATTCAATCGAACGGCGTCGGCAGCGACAGACGATTCCAAATGGATCACTCAACTGGCCAGCTTTTCGATTCAGGATGGCAAGGAAGACGACGCAGTCGCGGCACTCGAAAAGCTAACCAAAGCGGTGGAGGAGAACGAACCTGGCGTATTGGCATACGTTGCCTATCGTGAGGATAAGGAACCCAATACAGTTACGTTTTTCGAGATCTACGACTCCGAAGAAACATTGAAAGCCCACGGCGGACAACCTCACATGCGCGAGATGTTCGGATCGTTCGCATCTATGTTCAAACCCCCTGTCAAAATTACAAAGCTGAATAAAGTTGCCGGCTTCATGCGTTAGAACCGGTCGTCGTAAGACAGCATGTCGCTGATCGATCCGCGAATGACAAAGCGTTTGAACGATCGCTGACGAGTCATGTTTGTCGATCTTTATCTGCTCGCGGCCAAGATCCCGGGATTCGCGGTATCGCCAATTCCGTTGCTCGGTTCGAGGGCTTGTTTTCGGATTCCGAAGATAGGCCCAGGTGCGCTGCCGAGCAGTACGAGCAAGATGATTGGCAATGAGTGCCAGCCGATCCAAAGCGGTACCTCAGATCGGCTGCCAATTGCGAAGCACAGACCGACGACCCCGCCTGCGGAGTTTAGATCTGCTGCAGAAGATTGGAATGCTTTGGTGAAGTGACATTTGATTGCACTGCCGCCTTCCTCCTGTGAAATAGAGGCTGTTTCAGCGTGTTGTCCTCCCGCTAGGGTGTTAGCCAAGAAGCAAGAACCCTGTATGTCTCGACAGCATGACCACAGCTTGACCCTAGCTCTTTCGCTAACATTGTCATTTACGTTTGCAGTAAATGGTGACCAGCCGCACTGGCCGTATCAACCGATGGTCCGGCCCGACGCACCTACGGTTCTGCTGCCGGGTTGCTAATAGATTTGACACAGCATGGCTTGCTAGACGAAGCTTTGGTCGTCTGGGGTGGCGAATTTGGCAGGACTCCGACAAACGAATTACGCCGCGACAATACGCCCGGAAAAGCAGGACATGATCACCATCGCTTTGCCTTCACGATGCTGTTGGCTGGAGGTGGAGTCCAAGCTGGGAAGATGATTGGAGAAACCGACGAACTGGGGTTTCATCCGATCGATTCTTCAATTCACGTTCACGATCTACAGTCAACGATCTTGCAATGCCTGGGAATCGATCACGAGCAGCTGACATGCCGACAGCAAGGACGCGATTTCCGACGTCGGCGGGCATGTCATTGAAAATTGTTGTGCTTACGCCTCATCAAGACCGGTACTGCCGGTTTGGATCAATGATCGCGCTGCAGGACAAACGGAAACGGGTCTTGCAATCCCTTGAAGTCCATCATGCCGAGAACTGAATTGTCATCGATCATACGAAAGTGGTCGTTGATGGGCAGAAAGTCGTAGACCATCGTCGCGCTGACTTTGCCACGGTATTCGATCATTCGAGCACGGGCCTGAGATTTGTTGGTCTTCAGCAACCGTGTGATCAATAGCGACAGCGGGCGAAACGGTTTCGACTTCAGGATCGGCATCCGCAAGCTCAGGTGAACCAGCGTTGGTCGCGGTCTGACGCGAAAGAGTTGACCACTGCCGGTCTGATGCAACAGCGGATGAACCGTTTCGGCGTCTTCGAATTCTTTGCCGTACCAGCGTGTCGCTGCCAATACTCCATCTTGTGGGTGTCCCGTTGAAATTTCTTTGCCGCGCCATCGACCGATCATGAAATCGATATCGATACTCTCCAAGCTATCGAACAGTTCCAATGCTTCTTCGATACTCCCCTGACCAGAATCCAATATGTCCGTTGGAACGAGCGTGGCTTCAGACATCAATGGGCTCCGTTGGGTAGGGTTGGGATCGACTAAATCATCAACCATTGTTCTACCATGTTCAAGTTGCCCGTCTTGGTCATCCCAGGTTTGCCAGTCCAGATGCGGCCGAAAGATCCGCTGTGCATCGTCACCTGGTCAGCAATCTTTAGCTCGGCGCCATCGCGAAACAGCCTCACGCTGTACTTCCAGTTGCCGACGCAAAAACGCATGCCCTACAGGTTGGACGTCGCCGCCGACCAAAGGCATGCCTGGCACAACCTCTTGGCTCGGATGTGATACGGTTTTGTTTCCATGGATCAAAATCAAACGGAACGGGCTGTGGTTTCAGCAAACTCATACTAGCTTTTGGGTCACTGCGGCTACCGCCGCCAGACGGTGGATTGTACAACGGACATGTCACCACGCTCTGGCGAGCGTAGCTACGACTAAGAGTATAGCTATGACCAACCCCATTCATGTTGCAGTTATCGGTGGCGGCGCCGCAGGCTGTAGTGCGGCTTGGCATCTAACGGAGGCGGGTCATTCTGTCGAACTGTTCGAAAAAGAACCATTCATCGGTGGCCGAACACAAACTTGGCGCCATGATGGTTTGTCTATCAATACCGGTGCTGGCTTCTATACCAACTTCTATCCACTGCTTCACGATCTGATTCCTCAGCTGGAACTCAGTGACGACGTGATTGGCAACCCGAAAGAGATCGTGCTTTGTGATCGCCAGCAGCGATACTCCTATCGAGTTTCCTCGGTTGTATCGTTCTTGCGAATTCCCTGGCTGACGTGGGGTGACAAACTACGGCTGATTCGATTGACGCTTTCCCTATTGCGTCGCAAGCACGAATTCGATCTCGTTGATCCAGTCAAGCTAGCGGTTTGGGACGAACAATCGATCGCGAACTATGCAACCGAACAGCTTGGAAAAAATGCCTACATCTATCTGATCCGTACGGCAATCGAACCCTATTGGTACTTCGGGTGCGAAGATGCATCGGCGGCAATGCTGATGGCGTTACAGGCCGAAGTGCCGGTGCTGAATTCTTGACCTTGAAGTCGGGTATGGATCGGGTGTCGGATCGATTGATCGAAGAGGTGCGGCACTATCTGGGCGAAGGCGTGTCGAGGATTTCGAGGGCTGGCAATGAAAAGTACCGACTGGAAACCGACCGTGGCGATCACAACAACGAATTCGACGGCATCGTCGTAGCCACGCAGCGCATCAGGCTGATCGCCTGGTTTCCGAACTGCCCGAATCGGATGTCTCGACGGAACAACGGGAATTTCTACAGACTCAGAAGTACGCCGCGAACATCAATGTCTTCTACCGACTCGGGAAGATCGATCCGGGTGATAACGGTTTCCAGCTCTCTCCGGTGGGAAAAGAGCGACACGGAATTGCCGCCTGGACAGACTTGGGGGTGGTCAACCGCAATGAATTACCTGCCGATCAGCGAGTGGCTGGGGCCTATTTGCTAAGCGATTTCAGCACTCGTTTGCTTGCTGAACCGGACGATGTTGTCGCCCAGAAGGTCTGGAGCGCGATCCGCCAGTTCAATCCTCAGTTTCCCGAAAAGCATCCAGGCGTCGCAAAGATCACTCGCCGCAAGTACGCGATTCCGATTCCCGACGTTGGTCGCTACAAACTAGCGGCTAAGTTTCAACAACAACAGAAATCCCCGATCGTTTTCGCTGGCGACTATCTGGCAACAGCAACCATTGAGGGCGCGCTGAGGACTGGAAAAATTGCCGCGGCACAATTTGAAGCAAAGTAGCGAGGGCCAAAATCGTTCGATGTCATACGTTGGCTCTGGCAAAATCTAGCCTCGCGATCGGTTGATCAGCGCTAGTACTGTCAATGCCAAGAAAATCCCGCCAATCACCCCGACGGTCCCTGTCCCGGCCGTTGCGCCGATCAAAATAGCTATCGCGTGGACCTTTAATTTCTTGATCTGAAATAGATTGCCAGAGCGAACTTCCGGTGGAATGTGGGTCCAACCATTTTGATATGCAAACATTCGTGCATAGCCGCCGCCCCACTGCCAGCCAAACCAGAGATAGACCAGGATTCCGACGACGATACCAAATCCACCAAACACTCCGCCGATGCTAATTCCAGCAAGGATCCCGAGCACGGCACCTGTCATTCGGCCGATCGTTACGAATGCCGATCGCTTCCAACTGGGGATCCATTCGAGGGCTGACGAAGACCGCCCGGAAGTTGGCTTGTGTTGATCAAGAATCGGTGCGTGCAATGGTTGGGCGGGGGAGTAGTTGGCAGGCGTCTTAACGCCTGAGACGACACCAGCAACAATCCCGGAAACCACGCCGGAAACGGTTTTGGAAACAGCATCGGAAATTTGACTGGCGAATTCTGATTTAGATTCCTCGACAACCATCACTGGTTCGTCAACCAATTCCGCGTCCATGATGAATTCAGAGTCTTGCTGCAAACAAGCCTGCAGTGCCGTGATTACTTCGTCCATCGACTGGAAGCGGTCGTCAACAGCTTTAGCGACCATCTTCTGAAAGACTGCGTCCAGTTGTTCCGGAACGTCTGGGCGTGCATCACGCAATGAAGGGATCGGTCGTTCGCGATGCGCGACGAGGATCTCCATTGGCGTTTCGCCCGAGTAAAGAGGTTTCCCGACCAAAAAATAATGCAGCGTGCATCCCAAGCTATAGATGTCGGTGCGGTGATCGACTTTGCGGGAATCCATTGCCTGTTCGGGCGACACATAGGCGAGTGTCCCCATGATGACACCAGCACTGGTCAAATTGGATTGCGTTTTCCCTAGACCGTCGGCGACCGGCAATTCAACTCTGGCCAATCCCATATCAAGAATCTTGACGATGTCGTCGTCTCCGACCATCAAATTCGATGGCTTGATGTCCCGGTGAATCACACCTAACGCATGTGCGTGGCGCTAGTCCAATCGCAGCCTGAGCGGTGTAGTCGATGGCAGTTGGCACTGGCAGCACACCATCGTCATGAACAACTGTCGAAGGTGCGCGCCCTTCGACAAACTCCATGATCAGATAGTGATTCCCTTCCTGTTCACGAGCATCGAGTGCGGCGACGATGTTGCGATGATTCAGTTTGGCGGCAACTTCGACTTCCCTTTCGAAACGCCTGATCGCACTTTCATCTTGGCTGAAGTGATGAGGCAGCATTTTCAATGCTACATTTCGCTTCATGCGTCGGTGTTGCGCTTTGAAGACAACGCCCATTCCACCCTGCGCCAACTTTCTCTAAGACAACATAATCACCGACGACCAATGGAGGCGAATCATTGGATGATAGGGCTTTAACTTGATATTCGGTCAGAATGTCTTTTTCGACCAATTTGCGACTAAGATCTTCGAACGCTTGGGATTCGTTGTCCGGTGGCAACGTGTCGCAAAACGCCTGAATCTGTTCGACGGACATCAAGCCCGAATCGGAAAGCTTGCGAGCGAATTGATCAACGGTTTGCATCGGCTTGCTTGATTTAGGTGATGGTCAACCAACTAGCAACCATTGTATCCACCATCACTTTTCTGTTTGCCGATCGCTGGCAAGAATTGGTGGGACGGAGTCGAATGGGACAAAATCTGTATCTTCCTAGGTAGTTCGATTCGATCCGGCCATTCTTGGGAACAGAATCGCAATTTCCGGCGATATCTACTCGACCGCCGAAATGACCCGCGCGACTGGCTAACGCTGATCGCGGTCACTTCGCGGTTGGTTGCTGGTTCTGGGCATGCCGTCGGGACACCCATCAAGGACTTTGGTCAGGCCCGACGGATTCCGATTGGTTGGCGGCGATTCATGTTCCAGTGTGGCTAGTTGTTCTGCAAAGCAAGCAGATATCAATGACGCGATCAGAAATCGACGGCATTGGATCGCTCAGTTATCTGCCAACCCGTGTAGCTCTGCGAATGGGTCCCAGGTCGGGTCTCGATGCCATTCGTATTCGGTCATGTTGGCCAGCCTTGTCGCCGCCTCGTCACCATAGAGTCGCGAAATGACGTGCAGGCTCATGTCCATTCCGGCTGACACGCCGGATGACGTGACGACATTGCCATCGTCAACCCGGCCGCTTGCTTGACCCATTGAACGTCTTTTCCTGGTCCCGTGGCTAGGCTCCAGTAGGCTTTGTTGGTTGTCGCTCTGCGACCGTCTAGCAAACCCGAAGCGGCCAGAATGGTGGCACCGTTGCAAACCGACATCGTGATGTCCGCTTCCTTTGAACGTTCTTGAAGCCAGGCCAACGTCTCGTCGTGCTTAGCCGCTCGCAAGACTCCCATTCCACCAGGCACCAGAATTAGATCGAGCTTGGGGCAGTCACCAAAGCCATACTCCGCGACTGTCTTAGGTCCTTGTGCCGAGGGGACTTCGCCCGCCTCCGCGGCGACGACGACGATCTTGACCTGCTTGCCGATATTGCCCCACATTTCTAATGGGCCGTAGGCATCGAGCAATTCAAAACCCGGGAAGATCAATACACCCAAGGTGCGCTGGGCTTTTTCGGGAACGTCATTGTCTGCAGCTTGCACCGTCGTGGTCATGGCGATCAATGATAACAGTAGTACAGGAGCTACTAGAGTTAAGTGAAACGATCGATCGAGCATTGCAAAGACTCCGCAAAGGCGAGGTGATGAAATCGTGGACTATAGCGTAGCCGCGTCTGCTGAACGAAACCCCCTATCGTCCCCAATAGTTTCCGAATTCGTCGCTAGCGTTGCTAGTCCTGTTTGGCCCAGGATACAATCGCCGCCGTCGCATTTTCCGCTGTTTGCCAGCGTACTTGGTCAACTTTTCCGGCTGAAGCATAGGCCTGTTGGACGATCACCGGTATTTGTGGTTCAGCTAATACGGTTAGCCTGTAGGGTGCCCGCAACGCCAACAGCGCCGGCAGATCACCGTACTTGACGGCACCGGGAACAAACCTCACGTCGCGGTACGAGTCGGCGTGCGAGAATCGGACCGATCCATCGACAATGGCAACGCGGTCAACTAATGGGCCGGCATGCATGGCAGCTGGCGCGACCCAAAGTGCCGCGGACCCGGTCCCCAGCAATCCCATCGACTTTGGTTCTTGCGCGGAAGCATGCGCGATGACCGCCAGCACATCGGCGGAGCGTCTGACAACGGCCGTACGGTTGTAGCAGAATGTGAACGCCGAGTAGGGACGGTTGTCGTCGATCAATGGTTGGTACTTGGCGTCAGTACCTTCGACGAGCAATTCCCCTTGATGGAATAGATCAGGCAGCAACACGGTATTTCCCGCATCAACAAGTTCCCGCAGCAGGGGGTCAGGTGCTCCGTTTTCCAGAAAGGCGGCCGACTTGCCAGTTTCGTCCGTCCAGATCAATACACGGTCTGAATTCCCGCCCGGCTTGCGAATGGTCAACAATGGCAGCATCGTGTTTCGATCGGCTACCGACACAACCCCTTTTTCGATCATCAAGCCGTCTTGATCTTCCGAAGTCAACTTTTTGTACTCCACCGATTCCGGCACGCCCTGATCGAAAATGACGCGCCAAGCGCCGCCCACCGTATCGCGAAACGTTCCCAGCGATTCCTCATCTTTCGGTGCAATCGCCGCCAGTTTTTCGTTCGATTGCTGATCCAGCCAACGGCAGAAGTTGCGCTGATGAACGAAGCCCATTTCGGTCGGTGCCGGATGTTCGTCGTTCCAGACCGCCATTTCTTCGTCGGTCAATGGTTCGAAGTCTTGCTCGATGACTGGATCATCGAGCCCCAAGTTCAAGTGACGATTCATCCATTGGTACATCGTCGCCCGCGTGACGTAGTTGTAGTTGTGCTTGAAGTGCAGCATCGGCCGGCAATAGACGTCTGCTTCGTTCCCGATCATCGCGATAGATACGTTGCAGTTCCGGATAGCCGTCGGTCATCATCTCTTTTGTCCAATCGTCGGCCGCCGTCATCGCCTGGGGTTTGGGCGCGAACAGGGCCGCCAGTTCGACGTTGCCGGTATCGATCCGCAGCAGATTGCAGTTTTCGCAGTAGCATCCACCCTGCATCGACGTCGAAACCATGCCGTTGGGAAAACCAACTTTGACTCGATCGTCGATCGCACCCAACAAGATGGTCTGCGTCCCGCCGCCACTGCCGCCGGTGACCGCCAAACGATCTGGATCGACGTCGGGAAGCGAGGCCAGAAAATCGAGCGAGCGAATCGCATTCCATGTTTGCAAGCCCATGATCGATTGCAGACGCAGGTCGGCTTGAGGACTGTAGAAGCCCCAACCGTCGCCGTTGGATTGCGATTCTTCGGTCCGCAGCGACCTGTGCGTAGCGATGCGCCACCTGATGCGAAATCTGAACCGAATCGGCATAGCCCAGCATGTCAAAAATGAAGGTGACGCAGCCCATCCGAGCCAGTTGGCACATCGGGCCAGCTTGGGCATTCGACCCGATTCCTCGAAGTGCTCAGCTCCTTGAGCGATCTGACTCGCCAGTCTCTTTGTCACTGTGACGTTGCAGTCGCCCGCCGTGGCCGTGCGGGCAAAGCACGCCAGGCAGGCGATTCGGACGTCTTTGCGGCAGGCCGAAACAACAATCCGGTGACGAAGTGGCCGGGCAGGCTCTCGAAATAGACCTTTTCAACCGTGAATCCGTCGCGTTCGACCTTGCCGTGGATCACTGGTTCCAAGGGTGTCTTCTCGGGCATCGGCCATAATCCGGTGGCGACGAGAACGCGCCGCCGCAAGGCGTCTGAACGAGAATTCCAGGCTGACGCCGTGGCCGGGACCACGAACGGAAAATGGCCGTTTAATGTCTTAAGACTTGTTCCACGTTTATCCCCCAACTTCTCCGCATCAATCACATGCGGAGATTCGGCCCTGACGCCGAGACAGAACGTCAGGGGGATCAGAATTGCGAGCTGGCGAAAAATCAATTGATTCATGACGACGGTTACGTGTTCGAGCATTGGCTGTTAGCATTCAAAGCTAGTAAGAAAGACTCCACTTAACAAAATTCTTCGATGCAAAACATTCTAACCGCCGACGCGAACGCAATGGGCCGCTGGGTGGCCGAACACGCAGCACAGGATCTGCGGAACGCGATTTCAAACAACGGGACGGCGTCAATCGTTGTCGCTACTGGGGCGTCTCAATTCGCGGTCTTGGAAAATTTGGTCCAGCAGCCTGACATCGATTGGTCGGTTGTTCATGGATTTCATCTGGACGAATACGTAGGTCTGTCAATGGATCATCCCGCTTCGTTTTGCAAGTACTTGAAGGAACGATTTGTAGATCATGTTGGCCTGGCCGATTTTCAGTATTTGCACGGCGATCAGGATCCAAGCGAAACGATCAAACGCGTCGGCAAATTGTTGCTGGCAACGTCAATCGATTTGGCTTTGGTCGGGATTGGTGAAAACGGACACTTGGCATTCAATGATCCACCGGCCGACTTTGAAACTCGTGAACCTTATTTGCTTGTCGAATTGGACGAACCCTGTCGTCAGCAACAGGTGGGCGAGGGGTGGTTCGCTTCGCTCGCCGATGTGCCCACGCACGCCATCAGCATGTCCGTTTCGCAAATCATGACCGCCAAAAAGATTTATTGCAGCGTTCCAGATCGCGCAAGGCGGATGCCGTCTGCCGAACTTTGGAGGAACCGATATCTCCCGAGATCCCCGCTAGTATATTGCGAAACCATGAACAGGCGATTTTGGTGATTGACCAAGCAGCGGCAAGCGAATTGAGCCAAGCGTCGCGACAGGCTTTGGAGTCGGTTTGATGGGCTTTGTCGATCTGCAGGTCAATGGCTTCGCAGGCGTTGACTTTAACTCAGACTCGTTGAGCGAAGAACAGATGGTAGCCGTCTGCCAGCAGTTGGCTGAGCACGACGTTGATCAAAGTCTGGCAACCATCATTACTGCTCCGATGGAAAAGATGATCGCCCGGATCACGCGGATAGTCGATGTCATGGAATCGGTTCCACAGGTCGCCAAGTTGATCGCAGGTTTGCACATCGAAGGCCCGTTTTTGAATCCCGCTGATGGATTCGTCGGGGCGCATCCTGTTCGACTCCGTGCTTCCCGCTACGGTCGATAACATGAACCGCTTGTTGGATGCGGGCCGAGGATCGATTCGATTGGTGACATTGGCCCCGGAAGCCGACGCCGGTGCAACGGTTACGAAAATGTTGTCGGATGCCAACATCGTCGTGGCTGCAGGGCACTCTGACGCTGGCTTGGACCAGCTGTTGGCCGGCATCGACAACGGCATGCAGATGTTTACCCACTTGGGTAATGGCTGTCCGGCCATGCTGCCCCGGCACGACAACATCATTCAACGTGTTCTGAGTCTAAGTGATCGGTTGATGATATCGTTCATCGCTGATGGTCATCATGTTCCCGGATTCGCGCTGCGCAACTACCTGCGACAGGTGCCCAGCGAAAACATTATCATCGTTTCCGATGCGATCAACGCCGCGGGACTTGGTCCGGGAAAATTCAGGCTTTCGGATCAAACGGTGTATGTCGATCCGGATGGCGCTACCTGGGCCGAATGTCGGACGCACTATGCCGGCTGCGCGACGCCGCTGGATCGCATGGCGGAATGGTTGCAATCAGAACTGGACATTGCGCCAGCTCAAATTCAACAGTGGTTATGCAGCAATCCGCTGAAAGTAATCGGTCGAAACCAATCGGGCAAATTTGATCCACTCAATGATGAGCATTGAATCGTGAATAGTGAAGTAATCACGCAGGTGATTCGAAGTTGACGGACCATCAAACCGAAGCAGTTCTCCGACCGCGCAATCGATGAGGCGATCATCGCGGAAATTTTGGAGAACGCGAATTGGGCACCGACCCATGGTCTGACCGAGCCTTGGCGATTCACAGTCTTCTCAGGCGATGCACGGCAAAGGCTTGCTGACTTTTTGGCTGAGACCTACAAGGTCGTCACGTCACCGGACGAGTATCGACAGAGCAAGTATGACGGCATACGCGTCAATCCAACGCTAGCGCCGGTTGTGATCGCGATTGGGCTGAAACGCCAAAAGAGTGAAAAAATCTCGGAACTGGACGAAATCCAAGCAGTCGCTTGTGCCGTTCAGAACATGCATTTGACAGCCGCCGCTCATGGCCTGGGTGGCTTTTGGTCAACCAATCCGGCTGCGATCAGTGATCGGATGCGACAATTCTTGGATCTGGCGGCTCGAGACCGGTCGCTCGGCCTATTCTACCTTGGTTACCCGGCTGGAGATTGGCCGAACAGTGTTCGTCGGCCGGTTGACGAAAAAGTCACTCGCTACGACGTTTGATTCGGCGGAAGCAATTAGCGTCTATTCAGAGCGATTGGCCGCGCCAAAAGTACTGCGACTTGCTGAAGTCCCCCAGGTACGATCATTGTGTTGTTGACTTTGTCCAGGCGCGATCGTCAGCCAGTTCCAGTCGCCTTGATGAACCATCCGGGAAACCATCAGGATTTGTCCGACGTGATACGAGATGTGGCAGATCGATCTGGCAACGGCTTCTGGAATCGAATGCTGTTCGCCGCGGATAAGGATGGTCTGCGAAATGTTGTCACGATTCAATTGGTCGATCGAGTTGACCAGACATGACCAACCTGTGTCCAGATAGGCCAGCAAAGACTCTCGTCCGCCGGTCCATTGGGCGAATTCCTGTTCCCGGTCGCGCGTTGGCTTCTCACCATCGGTCGTTAGGAAGTCGGTCCAGCGGCTTTGCAGATTTCCGCCCAGGTGTCGTAGGATGATCGCGACGGAATTGATCCCATCAGCGGGACTGGCATGCAACTCTTCATCAGATAGCTGATCGATGGTTGCATCGATAACCCGCCGGTACCCTGCGATCGTCTCTTTGATCGCCTCGATCCAAAGCTCGTTAGCGTCGGCCATTGAATCAATACCGTGTTGATTCGCTGAATTCCACGCGCCGACGAGTGCGACCTCGTCCGATCATCGCGTACGTCCATTCAGCCTGCATCGCTTCATCAGAATCGGCGAATTCGCGGATCATCCATCCCCGTTTGGCAGCCGGCGATCCTGTGGGCGGCGATCGGCGACGTCGCTGAATCAATTTTTCGTCAACCAGTAGGACATCGGGATGACTTTGAATGAACTGATTGAAGTAGCCATCTTCCGACAATTCGTGATATCGCAGATCAATTTTCTTACGTTCCGGCCACTCAGCGTTCTCGCCAAGCTGATCCATCATCCAACGTTTGGTTAGCCAATCGACACGTCCCAGCGCGGTTTCAATGTTGCCGGCGTCTTTGCGGAATTCGGTAACGGCTTGCAGCAATTTTCGCCAACGTTTCAGGACCAAGGGGGCTTCACCATGCATGTGCGCTGGCACATGTTGCACAAACTGTTCGGCGGCATTTAGAAATGCCTTCTGGATTTCGATGGCTGACATCTCGCCACGGCTGGTGGGAACTCGCGAAATCAGATTCCAATCGCTAGCTAGCCGATGAAGCGATTTGATGGGCCGTTTTAGCACGGGCAGTCCCGCCGTCTGGCCAGCTTCGATCATGTCCAACAACAGCGACACCGAGCCCACTTTGACATACTCGGCCGCGTCGGACATGTTGGAGTCCGAAAGACCAATTTGCAAGCGTTGCCGACGGCAGAACATCTGTCGCGTCGAACCGAGTGACATGAAGGACTTGGCACAAAATTGCCCGAGCCAGTGTCCGTAAACAAAGATGGGTCGCTCGCCACGGAAGCCTCCCATATCGGCAACCGAATCGATTGCCATCGCCTTGGCACTCATTTGAAAGCGTCCGTCGTGATCAAGATTGCCTGTTCCACACAAGGCGACTCGAGACGCCAAGAATGAAGTCAGATAGCGACGCGGTTTTCGAAACGCGATGTGCCGCGCCACAAACCGCAGGACAATCACCGTGGGCAGATGAACCAGTCGTAGCAGCCCAATCATGGTCGACGCCAACCAAGTTGGCAACAACATCGAACAGATCATTGGGATCACCGATCCGCGGCGATTTACCTTGCAGGGCCCGGCAGGCCAATACGATCGAGCAGATCAACGCCATCAAAGGCAGTGAGGCGAGCAGTGACAGGACCTGCATACCCCACAAAATGGCAATCATCACGCGGTACACAACAGAGCCATAAACCGCTGGCGACCTCGGCTTCATAGTTTTCGTGACAACCGTAAATATGCCCGAGCGCATCGCTGCTGTTTTTTAGCACGCGCAAATCAAAACTGGTTTCAGAATCGGCCGTTGCTTCGGCAGCCAATTCGTCAATCGAACGCTGGCAAGCCAACAGTTCTTGGGGGCTGCGGACTTCCGGAGTCGCAAATTCAACCAATCCGCCGGGCAATTCGTGCATCGACGGATGCGATTCGAATGACACCGCACCGCCGCTGGCTAGAAACATTTGTTCGCTGTCAAACAAGCCGGCTACGGTAGGTTGGTCCCGACGAATCGCTTCACAGATCTGCACGTAGACCAAATGCGATGGGGGCAAGTCGTCGTGGCTCAAGTCTTGCCGATCGGCGACCAGCGTCGCATACTCCGTTTCCAGTCCGACAAGTCGTGACACGAGCGGATGCTTTGAGCGCACGACGGCGCACAGACGTATGTCGACCATGCCGCAGATTTACCGGCAAGCGAGTCATCACGATTTTGGGTCAGAACGATCAGATCTACCAAACAAAAGAGTTGTATCCAGTAAGGGGTACGCCGACCAAACGTGGATCACGTTTGTAGATGAATTCAGTCTATCAAGTGAATCATTTCTTCAGTGTTCAATTTCCTAAATGTCGCGACATTTCGATCACTGAACACCTGCTATTCCAGGGACGTCAACTTCTCTTGCAGTCGCAAAAGCTCCAGTACTGCCTCGGCCGATTCGATTCCTTTGTTCCCGACATTTCCACCGCTGCGGTGGATCGCCTGTTCCAAGGTATTGCAGGTTAACAGCCCGAATGCGATCGGCGCTGCGTGCTTCGATCCCCATGTTCATCAGCGCGTCGCTGACGGCGCGATTGATGTGTTCATCATGGGTCGTTTCGCCCTTGATCACACAACCCAGCGCGATCGCAGCGATCACTCCTGGTTTGGTCAGTAGATGCTCAACGATCGCCGGCAGTTCCCAGGCACCGGGAACGCGAACAACCATAGACAGAATCGGCTCCATAGCCGGCGGCGGCAAGAGTTTCGAGCGAGCCTTGCACCAGCGAATCACAAATCGATTCGTTGTAACGACTGGCGACGATCACAATTTTGCCCGCGGGCAAATTCACCAGTCGATTCCACTGATTTCAGTTGTCATCCTTCACACTCATCAAAAATTCGGCATTGTTTTGTGTTTTACGCAACTGCGTGACCAAGATTTTGCATCGCGTCGGCGGGCGACTGTTCGGCCAGCGCGCGCCGCAGCGCCGAAATTCGGCGATGTTCGTCTTCGTCCATCAGCATTTCTTCGCGGCGTGTTCCGCTCTCGCTAATGTCGATCGCGGGCCAGATTCGGCGGTCGACCAAATCGCGATCAAGCACGATTTCCAAATTACCCGTCCCTTTGAATTCCTCGAAGATGACGTCGTCCATTCGACTGCCGGTATCGACCAGTGCGGTCGCCAAGAATCGTCAACGATCCACCCTCTTCGACTTTCCGCGCCGAACCGAACAAGGCCTTTGGTTTTTGCAGTCGCTCCGGCGTCCAAGCCGCCGCTGAGCAATTTGCCGGTCGATTCGCCTTCGCTGTTATGAGCGCGGGCCAAACGCGTGATCGAATCCAGGAAGATCACGACGTCGACGCCCGATTCGACCATCCGCTTGGCTTTTTCGATCACCATTTGGGCAACTTGGATATGTCGCTGGGCCGGTTCGTCAAAGGTACTGCTGATCACTTCGCATTGCGGCCCACGAACCTCGCGTTCCATGTCGGTGACTTCTTCGGGACGTTCATCGATCAACAGCATGAAGACGTAGGCTTCGGGATAATTCTTCAAGACGGCCCGAGCCATTTGTTGCATCAAAATCGTTTTGCCGGCCCGTGGTGGGCTGACGATCAAGCCCCGCTGGCCGAATCCGATCGGTGTCAGCATGTCGACGACGCGAGTGCTAAGTTCACCGCTGTCATGCTCCAGGATGATTCGCGAGTTGGGGTGCAAAGGGGTCAGTTCGTCGAAGGGAAGGACATCGCGCCGTTGCATCGGATCCCGACGGTTGATCGCTTCGATTCGCAGCAACGCAAAGTACGCGCTCATTTTCTTTGGGAGGCCGAATTTGTCCAGCAACATGGCTACCGGTTTGCAATCCAAATCGCCGGATTTGGCTTGGCGAAACGTAAATGTCATCGGGACAAGAAACGTAGTGGTACTGGGGGCTGCGCAGGAACCCGAATCCATCCGGCAATATCTCCAGTGTTCCTTCGCCGAACATCAATCCATTGATCTTCATGCGATGCTTCAGCATCGCGAAGATCAACTCTTGTTTGGGAAGGTCGGCCAGTTCATCCAGCCCATGATCAGCAGCCATCGACTGCAGACGCTTCGAGGGACGATTGTTGCAGATCGTTGATTGTCAACGATTCATTCTTATCGCCTTCTTTGGGAATCCCGACCCGTTGGCCGGACTTGTTCGCTTCGCTGACGATTTCTTCGGGCAGCGACAGCGGATCTCGTTCCGCATCCAATTCCCGTATCCGCCGATCAACTTCTTTGTCGGGGTGACGTGGGCGACTGCGGTTGTGTCGTTGGTCAGGTTGGTCGCGAGTTGTGTGTTTCCGCTTGTGACCACTGTCCCGACCGCGGGACCGATTGGAGGACATGATGAATCTTGGAGGGAAAATGGAAAAGGAAAAGAGAGGTGGTCACCAACGGACCAAGTTGCCGTCGACGAGCGGGTTGAGAGAAATCAGATGGAGGTTGACAGAGTATGAGGGGCAGCCGGCTGCGTGAATATCGCTAGGGACAATGTGGCGAGGAAGGAGAGGAGAAGTTCATGTTGCGAGTCAGGAACGAATTCCATAGCCGATCAACGGTTTCGTGCAATTGTTCAAGCGAGCCGTTGTTCAAGATCACAAAGTTGCTTAGTCGTTTTTTTTCTTCGATGCTTGTCTGGTTTGCCTCACGGCGCGCCAGTTCGCTACGGTCCCACCCACGGTCAAGCGGCGCGTTTCATTCGAATCGATGGATCGGAATCAACGCACCAAATTTCATCGCATGACTGGTCCCAGCCGGACTTGAAAAGCAAAGGCACATCCAAGATCGCGGCAACCACTCCTTGGACAGCACATCGACGCAAACGCTCCGTGACTAACAATCGCGTGCGTGGATGAAGCACTCCTTCCAAATATCTTAGTGAACCGCGACTGGCATCGTCATCCCCGAAAACCAAAGAAGCCAGTTTTCCTCGGTCGATTTGACCGTCAGAACCGGTAATTCTGTCACCAAAGTGCTCGATCAACTGGTCTTGGACTTCCGGCTGTTCTAGGACGCTGCGGGCGATAAGATCGGCGTTGACCCACTCGGCACCCAATTCTTGAAGCCGTTTGGCCACGGTCGATTTACCGCCGGCAGGACTTCCAACGATGCCAAGAATGAACATGTAGCGACTCAAAGCTTGAAAAAAGCGTTGCCGTGACCATCGGACCAAGTCCCATGGTTCTAATATCATAGGCTGGATTGCCGCTCCCAGACACAGCTTAAACCGCATCGTACCAAGGCCTGGCTCGTCGATCGATAGCCAGCGATTTAGTATGTTGCAGCCCCTGAGACTTACAAACTGGTTTGACGAAACAGTATGACTTTGATCCGCTTCACTATTCTCTCTGTGGCACTTTGTGCCACAGCGTATTCGTTCGCGGCCGACGAATCTGAACCTGACTTCGGACGCGACGTACGACCGATTCTGGCAAAGCATTGCTTTACCTGTCATGGTCCAGATTCCGAATCCCGAGATTCAGACTTACGTCTGGACTTAGCCGAACCGGCGACTGCGGACCTGGGTGGTTACGCTGCAATCGTGCCTGGGAACGCCGATAAAAGTGAGCTGATCGCTCGCATCTCCAGTGACGACGAAGAGACTCGAATGCCGCCCAGCGACGCTGGCCCGCCCCTTAGCGACCGGCAAGTTGAAACGCTGCGTCGTTGGATCAATTCCGGGGCAATCTATCAAGACCATTGGGCATTTGTTGCACCAGCCAAACCCGAAGTAGTGCCGGTCCAAGATCCGTCATGGTGCAACGGAGTCAGCGACCGGTTCGTACTGCAGCGGATGGAAGAGGCCAATCTTTCGCCTGCACAACCGGCAGCTCGCGAAAGTTTGATCCGCCGTTTGTATCTCGATTTGACTGGGACCACGCCGACCCCTGAAGCGGTGGAAGCTTTCCTGGCCGATCGTCGCCCAGACGCCTATGGCCGTACGGTGGACTATTTATTGGCGACTCCGGAGTACGCGGAACGGTTCGCCCGCCCCTGGTTGGACCTGGCGCGTTACGCCGATACCAACGGCTATGAAAAAGATCGGCCGCGAACGATTTGGCCTTATCGCGACTGGGTCATTCGCGCCATTGCAGCCGATATGCCGCTGGATCAATTTTCGATCGAACAGCTGGCCGGTGATATGCTGCCCGACGCCACAAACGATCAGCGAATCGCAACCGGTTTTCATCGCAATACGATGTTGAATGAAGAGGGAGGAATCGATCCGCTCGAATTTCGCTTCTATGCAATGGTCGATCGAGTAGTCGACCACAGGAACCGTTTGGATGGGATTGACCGTCGGGTGTGCGCAATGCCATACCCACAAGTACGATCCGATCACTCATACCGATTACTACTCGCTATTCGCCCTGTTGAACAACGCGGACGAACCCGATGTGATGGTCAATGATCCTGTCAGTGACCAGCGGCGACGGAAAATCGAATCTGCGATTGACGACCATGTCCAACAACTGGTCGATGACTTTTTGCCAAGTCGAACCGGAGCATGATGCCGGCAAAGTTCCGGACAATCCAATCGCCATCGACTGGGTAGCATGGTACGACAAACAGATCGCGCAAACACGCAGTTGGCAGCCACTGAGCCTGGCGTCGTACGAGTCCACCATGCCAAAGTTGACGGGCTGCGACGATGCTTCGGTACTAGCAAGTGGCGACGTCACCAAGCGGGACGCATACAAGTTGAGATTCGATCTTTCCCTGAACAGCGGACCGATAACCGCGATTCGGCTCGAGGCATTGCCGCACGAATCGTTGCCTGCCGGTGGACCCGGAATGGCTTTCTATGAAGGACGCCGCGGTGACTTCTTCCTGAGTGAAATGTCAGTCTCGATCGACGATCAGCCTGTCCCCCTAACTGATCTTTCACACAACTACGGCAAGATCAGTATTGGATCAGGTAGCACGGATGCAAAAAATGTGATCGATGGAAACGGATCGACAGGTTGGTCCGCCTCTGGCAACGAGGGTAAGGCGAGTCAGTTGGTGGCAAACTTTGTTGAACCGGTCCAAGGTGAATCGTTGGTGGTTGACTTGTTGTTTGAACGCCATTTCGCCGCAGCACTCGGACGTTTTCGTATTTCCGTGACGGCCGACGATGGCAAGGCGGTTGCCGTATCCTTGCCAGAGTCACTTTACGATTGGCATGTCAGTCAGTCGGATGACGTAACCGACGAAGACTATGCCAAGTTGCAGAGACACTTCGTTCGTACCGCTCCGTCTCTGGCTATGCAGCGCAAGCCGATCGAGAAGCTGCGTGAATCGGTGCCGGGGGTGATCCGGACACTCGGAATGCGACAGCGCGCTTTCGAGGATCGGCGTACGACGCGCCGTCACCACCGTGGCGAATACTTGCAGGGCAAGGAAGAGGTACAGGCCGAGGTGCCATCGCTATTTGAACCACTAGGTGACGACCGTCCGAAAGATCGATTGGCACTAGCTCGATGGTTAGTCAGCGAGAAGAATCCATTGTTTGGACGCGTGAGCGTCAATCGAGCGTGGCGGCAGTTTTTCGGGACAGGAATCGTCGATACGGCGGGTGACTTCGGCACTCAAAGTGAACCTCCATCGCATCCGTTGTTGCTGGATTGGATGGCTTTGGATCTGAGCGAGAACGGCTGGTCCAGCAAGCGGTTGCACCGGCAAATCGTAATGTCAGCGACCTATCAACAAGCCGTTACCGAGGCGCCTGCGACAGATCCACGTCATCGTCTGATCGCCGGATTTCCGCATCGACGATTGGAAGCCGAACGTGTGCGCGACGCATTGCTTTCCGCGTCCGGGTTATTGGCGAGACACGTCGGGGGACCCAGTGTCTATCCGCCACAATCCAGTTCAGTCACCGCAATGGCGTGGGGAGGCGGCGGCTGGAAGGCGTCGTCGGGTGCTGATCGCTATCGCCGATCGCTGTACACATTTAGCAAACGGACCGCGCCATTTGCCGCGTTTACAACCTTTGACGGACCGTCAGGTGAAACGTGTATCGCCCGGCGTGATCGTAGCACCACACCATTGCAGGCCTTGACGTTGATGAACGATCAGATGTATCTGGAATTTGCCGAAGGATTGGCCGAAACGACCTTGCGAAGCCTACCAAAGGATGCGACACCATCAGAAATTGCTGCCAAAATGTTTCGGCGACTGCTAGTCAGGGCACCCGATGCGGTTGAATTGGAAGCCATTGTTGCCTTTTATCATGGACAAAAGAGCAACAAAAATCCTTGGAAATTGGTCGCGCGGGCCTTAATGAACACTGACGAAGCGATCACGACACCCTGATCAGCGGCACCGAAACCGTTGGACTTCGATCGGGCGAGCCCCTCGGAATTGATCTGGCATCAAATGGTACAATGAGGTGTGATAGACCACCGGGATATTCACTGATCGTTTCCTGTTGAAGTGGCTCGAATGACTATCATGCGTCTTGTCGCCGTTGCAATAACGTTGACCGTCTTGAGCGCAATGTCCGCTAGGGCTGCCGATGTGATCGCCGTTTGTCCACAAGACTTTCGCGATTCGCTGTCTCCTTGGATCGAACATCGCCAAGCAGACGGTTTGCAAGTTTGTGTGATCGATTCGCACTATGATCCGAAAGCTCTTGGTCAGTCGATCAACCGAGCGGCGGATCGCGACACCCGATTCATTGTCTTGATCGGCGATGCACCCGTGATGGGTAGGGTATGCGATCCGCGTTAACAGGTGCCGATCCACTATGCTCGGACGACAGTCTCTGCGCGGTATGGTTCAACCCCGACGTTGTCCAGTGACTTGGCCTACGGAGACTTTAACAACGATGCGACACCAGATGCAGTGGTTGGTCGTTTGCCCGTCGATGATCCGGATGAACTGCGGCGATTGATCGATCGTATTGTGGCGCATGAGGGGAGTCGTGACTTTGGTCCTTGGCGATCACGCGTCGATTTGATTGGTGGTGTTGGCGGGTTCGGCCCAATGATCGATAGCACGATTGAGACAGCGACGAGGACGATCATTACCGGTACCCTACCGAGTGAAACGAACGCAACCATTGCCCACGCAAGTCCCGGTCATCGCTACTTTCCCAAACAACAGTTCACCGACGCAGTTGTCGATCGATACCAGCAGGGCTCGAGATTCTGGGTTTACGCCGGTCATGGTCAAATCACCGAGCTTGATCGCGTGCCCGCCAGAACTGGCATACCGATTCTGGACTCCGACAGCGTCAAACGTTTGAATCGGCCAAAAGGTGCATCGCCAATCGCATTGATCCTGGCTTGTTACTCCGGTGCGATCGATGCCCCCAAGGATTCCATTGCCGAGGAAATGATTCGCAATGATGGTGGTCCGATTGCCGTTTTGGCCGGTAGTCGAGTCACAATGCCGTACGGAAACACGACCGCCGCCGTTGGCATGATCAACGCCGTCTACGCCCAAAAACTTCCAAGACTGGGTGAGGCGTGGTTGAGTGCGTTGACTGAAATGCACCGTGAACCAACGGGTGATCAGTCCAGCACGCGAGTGATGGTCGATGCGATGGCAACCATCTTCAGTCCCAAGGGTGCTTCTCTGGTCAACGAGCGACGCGAACATATGTTGCTCTACAACTTGCTCGGCGATCCAACCTTGCGACTCCATCATCCGCAGTCGGTTCAGGTAACGGTGCCACCCGGTTGCAAAGTAGGTGAAACCATTGAGGTCACGGCCGTTAGTCCACTGGCTGGCGACATCACGGTTTCCCTTGATCGACCCATCGGCGCAGTGATCGCGGGTGATCCCAACCAGACTAGCATTGCCTCGATGAAGACTCAGGTGGTTCCAGCGAAGTCAGCGAAGCTCCGGTTCAAAATCCCTGCTGATACTACCGGGCCAATCGTGGTTCGCGCAATGGTCGCCGGCGAAACAACCTGGGCCGCTGGCGCAGCACGAACGATCGTGCGTTAGAATTGCGGCCAACCCAAAGCGATTGGCCCAATGTCGTCGCTTCTTCACGGCCCTTTTTTTGCGAAGTCAGTTTGCCATGAATCGCTGTTCTTTCGTCTTCGTCAGCCTCGTGTGTCTGACGGTTGCATCTGCGGCACCGCCTAACGTCGTGATCATTTTTATGGACGACATGGGGTATGCCGATATCAATCCATTCGGTGCCAACGAATACGAAACACCCAATTTGAATCGGATGGCGACCGAAGGCCGGCTGTTTACCGATTTTGTTACTTCGTCGGCGGTCTGTTCTGCCTCTCGCGCTGCGCTGCTGACTGGTTGCTATCACCAACGGGTTGGTATCAGCGGCGCTTTGGGGCCGAAGTCGACGATCGGCATCCATTCCAATGAGACCACGATCGCCGAACTATGCAAGTCGAAAGGCTACGCCACAGCGATTTTTGGAAAATGGCATCTCGGGCACCATCCAAAATTCATGCCGACGCGGCATGGTTTCGATCAGTACTACGGATTGCCCTACAGCAACGATATGTGGCCGCTGCATCCGCGAGCGCTGGCGAAACGAGAGCAAGATCCGGACGCGCCGATTCCCTGGCCAGCTTTGCCAATGATCCATTCGTCGGTTGCTTTTGGATTCAGAATCACCAATCCTGATGTGCAACCGGAAGACCAGCAAAAGATGACGGCGGATTTTACGAAGCGAGCCGTGCGATTCATCAAGAATAACGCAGGCAATCCCTTCTTTGTGTATTTGCCTCATCCGATGGTCCATGTACCGCTGTACGTTGGAAAAGATTTTCAGGGCGAGAGCGGCAAAGGAATCTTCGCCGATGTGATGATGGAGATTGATTGGTCGGTGGGGCAGGTCTTGGACGCAATCGATTCGATCGGTGCTGCCGAAAACACACTTGTCGTCTTCACAAGCGACAACGGTCCCTGGTTGTCCTACGGATCGCACGCTGGCAGCGCTGGGAGCCTGCGTGAAGGAAAGGGAACGATGTTTGAAGGAGGATATCGAGAGCCAACGGTGATGCGGTGGACTGGAAAAATTCCGGCAGGAACGACGACGGACGCGCTTTGCAGCACGATCGATCTGCTGCCGACGATCGCAAATTTGATTGACGCCGATCTTCCGAAAAATAAGATTGACGGAAAAGATATTCGCCCGATCATGTTTGATTCGCCTGGTGCCAAGTCGCCGCACGAAGCTTTCTGGTGTTACTACGGCGGCGGCCAACTGCAAGCGGTCCGAAACGATCGATTTAAACTGGTCTTTCCGCACCAATACCGAACACTCGCCGGTCGCAAGGGTGGCGTTGACGGTCAACCCGCAGATTACGAACAAGCATCGGTCAAATTGAGCCTGTTTGATTTGGACAACGATGTTTCGGAATCCAAGAATGTGATCGACAAATTCCCGGAGGTCGTCGCAGAATTGCAAGAGTCCGCCGAAAGGGCTCGGCAGGAATTGGGTGACCGATTGAGCAAGCGAAAAGGAAGCGAAAAGCGGCCGCCGGGGAAGCTGGAACCTGGCGATGAAGAGTTGCCCTTGTTTGGCAGTAGCCGACCCGGTTGCCTCGTTCTAAGCGCGAGCTCAGGTGCGCGACGCCAATACCTCGGTTACCACACGACTCTCTTGCACTCCGGTCAACCGTTGGTCGAGGCCTTTGAAAGGATAGGTCAGATCGTTCGTGATCGATTCCCATCAGATGCAATATCGTCGCGTTCAAGTCGCGAATGTGTACCGGGTCTTCGGTGATGTTGTAACTGAATTCGTCGGTCGCTGCCGTGCACTACCCCGCCCTGCACTCCACCGCCGGCCATCCAGATCGTAAAGCACTTGGGATGGTGGTCCCGGCCGTAATCCTTTTTCGTCAATTTGCCTTGGCAGTAAATCGTGCGGCCGAACTCTCCGCCCCAAACGACCAAGGTGTCATCCAGCATTCCCCGTTGCCGCAGATCGGTCAGTAAACCGGCGGATGGTTGGTCAACGTCGCGGCATTGATTTGGCAGGTCTTTTGGCAATGCACCATGCTGATCCCAACCACGATGAAAAATCTGCGAGAAACGGACTCCACGTTCGGCCATTCGCCGCGCCATCAAACAGCAATTCGCAAAGGTGCCGGGTTTGGTGACTTCAGGACCGTACAGATCTAACACATGTTGCGGTTCGTCGCTGATGTCGGCCAGTCCGGCACACTGGTTTGCATCCGAAACGCCATTTCGTACTGGGCAATGCGAGCTTGCGTTTCTGGATCACCGATTCTTTCCGCAGTCGCCTGTGTTCAATCGACCCAGCGAATCGAGCATGCGTCGTCGCACATGACGCGTCAATGCCGGCTGGATTGGAGAGGTATAGAACTTTGTCGCCAGCGCTTCGCAATGCGACGCCTTGATACTTGGTCGGTAGAAATCCACTACCCCACAGTCGGTTGTACAGCGCTTGTGCCTGTTGACGTCCGCTCCAAGTCGCCGTCATCACCATGAAGGCCGGCAGGTTTTCGTTTTCAGTTCCCAATCCATAGCTTAGCCAGGCACCCAAGCTTGCTTTGCCCGGCAATTGATCGCCTGTGCAGATGTAGGTGATTGCCGGATCATGATTGATCGCTTCGGTATACATCGATTTGATCAACGCGATCTCGTCAACTTTGCCTGCCATGTGGGGCAGCAACTCGCTGACCGGTGTTCCGGCCGCTCCATGGCTGTGAAAACTTGTAGATGCTCGGAGCGATCGGAAACCGAGCTTGACCGCTGGTCATCGTTGTCAAACGCTGACCCTTGCGAATCGAATCAGGCAGATCTTTGTCGTACCAATCGGCCATCGTTGGCTTGGGATCCCACATGTCGATCTGGCTGGGGGCACCCGACATGAACAGATAGATCGCTCGTCTGCGCCGTTGGCGGATGGTGCGGCAGGTCGCTGCGGCCACCGACGCTGGCCGTTGCTGACTGCTTGGCATCAAGCGATGCCAGGGCAGCGGCGCCCAGTCCGGCAGAGGTACGGGAAAAGAATGAGCGGCGAGTCAGGTTCTGGATTAAAGGGCTGTGCATGAGTACGTGTTGGCTGACCTACAGAAATCTCATTCGCCGGCGGGACAGATTCGGCGAGATTTGTATCTGAATCTATCTTAGCAGTGTAAACCAAATCCTGCATGCCGGCCCCTAACGCTTGGGACCACTGACAGTGAAAGGCGTCATCGGCCTTGCAGCGAAAAATACGCGAACAGGTCTCGAATGTCATCGTCGCTCATTTCCTTCAACAAATCGGTTGGCATCAACGACGTTGGGATCGCTTTTAGGATTCGATCTGATCGCGATCCAAAACGGTCAACTGATTGTCGGCGTTGCGCAGAGTGACCGTTGCGTCATCTTGCGCCGCGATCATTCCATTGATCGCGCGTCCGCCGTCAGTCAGCACCAAGTACGACTGAAATCCTTCGCGAATCTCTAAGCTTGGGACGATGATCGCATTGAGCCAAAAGCTTTGGTCGCCGCGTTGGTATCCATCCAGCGGTGGACCAACCTTTTTGCCTTCACCGAACAATTGGTGGCAGTTCGCACATTGTTTCACGAAATAGCTGTTTGCCGTGTTCAGCATCCCCAGCGATTTTGAAACGATTTTGCGGACTCGATTGATTTCGGCTAGCTGTTCCGGTGCAGATGCCGCTACCGGTTTGCCGAACGCACGGTTCGACCTTCGCAACGATTTCAGGCTTGTTGGTAAGTTCGTAATTGCTGGATCGACATCGGCCGGAACTTGATCACGGGCAATCGCCATGCATTGAGTTCAGCCAAGCAAAACCGTCAGCCCATTTCGGGCGACTGGCCAGTGCGCGACAAGCCGTGTCACGCAATCCGTGTTCGCCAGAAATCTGGCTACCAAACGCGCCGACCAACGACTTGGGTATGGAATCATCGTCGTAACGAACAAGCGAACCGATTGCGACTCGTTGTAACGCTGGTTCACTGGTGGCGCCGCCCGTGGCCAAGCGAACCAAAGTGGGAACGACTTTTGATTGATCGACCTCGCCAAAAGTTTTGGCAATTTCCAGTTGCAGCACCAAGTCCTGCGTGCGATCGTCCCAGTATTTCGATCGCTCGATCAACGGAGGCCGGATCTCCTTGACGAATTCCAAGCATCAAACCGGAATCGCCGAGTGTGGCTTGGATACTGGTCCAAAGCGGCTTGAAGCGATTCTGGCAGCGTCGGCAGACGATCGGCCCTGAAACGCCCGGTTCAATCCGATCATCAGTTGGCGTTTGGACCCGTCATTGGGTGCAAGTGTCAAGCAGTTTCGCACAGCGCTGCAGGTCATCACTCGTCCCTGAAGCCGCATACCGCTGCATCAACCGCGATGCCATGTGCTGATGGAAAATGGGCTCGATTCCAAATTTCTGGCTGCTTGCAACATGGGTTCGATCTCGGCCCACGCGTTGGCGTGGGCCTCCAACGCCCACCAAATCATCAGTGGCAGATGAGCGTCAGTGATGTCCTGGTCGCGACGAGTCAATGATCGAATGATTGGCATCGCAGCTGAAGCCGAAATGCGTTTGGCTGTTGATGCGAGTTGACTGCGGACCTGAACGTCGTCGTCGCTGGCGGCCATATCGGCTAGTTGCGGCAATGCCTCATGCCGATCGCCCAGCAATCGAACGACCCAGCGGCGAATGTCGGCGTTGTTGCTGGCAAGCCATCGGCTGGCTGCGTTCGTCTGTCAGTTCGCCCATTAGATTCAGCGACCACAATGACTTCCAATGAACCATCGTCGACTTTGGTCGATCAAAGGTTGACAACGATGCCGTCTTGCCGCCAACCGAGTTCCAATGACGCCCGGCGGCGGACCCACTTGTTCGGATGATCGAAACGACTAATCAATTCTGCACTGGAGAGTTCGATGCAAGTCGCCCTGGTCGTAGTCCGGTTTGCTGGCGCTGGGTATGATTCGATAGATGCGACCACTCTCTTTGTGCCAATCGTCTGTAGGGCTGACATGACTAAGCCGAGTGTCATACCAATCGGCAACGTAGACCGCACCGTCGGGGCCGACACCACCGTAGACCGGGCGGAACCAACGGTCGGGGCTTTCGGCAAGGTTCGCTTCGTCTTCGCTGCGGTATGTCGATCCATCGGGAATCCGCTTGCTGTGCCAAACCAGATTGTGCATCGAATTGGGAGCGATGATCGAACCGTCGAATGCGTCTGGATAGAGACCACCTTCGTAAATGCAGAACGCTTGGGGAAACCGTCGGTTGTCGCCCTTCAGCTTCATGGGGTGAAGAAACCGAATGCATATGGATTGGTCAGTGGGCCATGTTTGCCCCAGTTCTTGGCGGAATAACTCCCTTGCGGAAAATACCAGCCACGCGTGCTCGCCGCCGTTGGTTCCGGAAAAGACACGGCCTTTGGAATCGATCTCCAGGCTGAACGTATTGCCGCCTCCTTCCGCATAGATTTCGAACAACTTTGATTTCGGCTGATACCGCCAAACGCATTGACCTTGAAAGCGAACGCCTTTGGTTACTTCCGAACTGACGTCACCGACGGTCGTGCTGCCATTGCTGCCGTACAGCCATCCATCGGGTCCCCACATCAGACTGTTGGCAACCGAATGCGTGTCCTGCAAACCAAAGCCCGACAAATGCACTTCGGGATCGCCGTCCGGAACGTCGTCGCGATCAGCATCGGGATAGCGGAGCAAGTAGGGTGGATTCAAAACCCAGATTCCGCCGTCGCCAATCGCGACCGACGTGGCGATGTTCAATCCGGTGATGACGTCCTTCTGTGAGTCGTAAATGCCATCTCCGTCGGTATCTTCGTGTACGGTGATTTTGTCTGCACCCGGCGTGCCGCGCGGCGGCGGATCGGGGACTTTGTCAAAGACAGCACGCAGATGCTGGTCATAGCGGATGACTTTCAGACCAGCTGGGAATTGGTACTGGCGATAGTGGACCACCCACATTCGCCCGCGCGAATCCCAGGATAGGAATAGCGGTTGGGCAACATCCGGCTCACTTGCGACCAATTGATTCTCGAAACCATCGCGCATCCGAAACTGTTTGACCGCTTCGGTCGCCGGAGTCGGTTGCGAATCGTCGGCCATGACGCCCCGGTCCGGGATACGTCCGCATGATTTCGGCAACCTGTTCATTGCCAGCACGCGATGTATCGGGCTCTTGCGCCGGACAGCTCCGATACAAGAGGCAGCCACAAACAGGAAACAGGCGAGAGTTTTCAATGTCAATCGAATCATAGTATTACTATAGCTGGGTGGTCTACGTCGCTGAGATTCTACTGCTCGCGAAAGAAGTTGACAGCTTAAGCCTGCGCACGAACGCTCTTGGTGCACAGCCTTTCGGCGTCTAGCTTTTGACAACTATTTCGAAACGACTTCGTCAAGATTCAGCATCGTGCTGGCCAAGATTGTCCAGGCTGCCTCGGCTGGCGTTTGTCGATCCGCACAGCATCTTGGCGTCGTCCGGACGCTGTTTGTAATAAGTGGTGATGTCGGTCAACAGTGTTTCCAGCTCTTGCTTTGCCTGATCGCTTGGCAATCGACAGGTTACCGTTTCAAACAACCAGTGGATTCTTTGACCGTCCGCCACCAGGTTTGGCTGATCCAACGTTCGCTTTGCCAAGTGATTTGCAGCTTCGATGTATTGTTGTTCATTCATCAACAACAAGGCTTGCAGTGGCGTGTTGGTTCGTTCGCGTCTGGCTGTACACGATTCGCGACTGGGCGCGTCAAAGGTTGACATTTGCGGCGGCGGTGCAGTCCGTTTCCAAAAAGTGTACACGCTACGGCGGTAAATTTTGTCGCCTGTATCAGCGGCAAATTGCACGGTGTTGCTGCCGGAGTATCCGACCGCCTTCCACAATCCGTCGGGTTGTGGCGGCTTGACACTCGGCCCGCCCTGTTGGTCAACCAGCAGTCCTGACAAGAACAACGCTTGATCTCGCAAGACTTCGGCGTCCAGCCGATGACGTGACCCGCGGGCCAGCAATCGATTCAGCGGATCGACGCGAGTCATTTCCTCGGTCGTGCGCGATGAACGTCGGTAGGTCTGCGACATGACCAGTGACTTGATCAAGCGTTTGACATCCCATTCATGCTGTTGAAAGTCGGCGGCCAACCAATCTAGCAGTTCGGGGTGACTGGGTGGTTCGCCTTGGCTGCCGAAATCTTCACTGGTTTTCACCAACCCAGTACCAAAGACCTGTTGCCAGAATCGATTGACGGCAACCCGCGCCGTCAACGGGTGGTCGGGCGACGTCAGCCAGATCGCCAAGCCGAGTCGATCCTGTGGTGCTTTGTCCGGAAAGTCTGGCAAGAACTCAGGCGTTGCCCGCGGGACCGGATCGCCTGGTTGGTCGTACTGACCACGTTTCAGAATGTGAGCCTGGCGAGGCTTGTCCAGTTCCTTCCAAACCAAAGTCGTTGGAAATTCTTTTTGTAGCTTCTCTTTTGACTTTTTCGCACCGGAGAGCTGATCGACCAGGGCCAGCCAATCGGGGTGCAGGCAATGATTTTTGCGGTAATACGCCTGGATTTCCGAGTCAATCTTGTCGTTGGCTACCGCTGTTTCTATTTTTTGCAGCATCTCCGGCGGTACATCAATCAAAGGAGGAGCGTCACTGACCGATAGACGGACGCGGCGAAACTGATGGGCTGAGAATTTCGACAGATATTTCAGTCGCACCCTGACCTTGGGGTTTCCTCCTTCGGCGATCAATGACGGGGTTGCCAACCGCAGTGTTCGACCGCCCGTCTGCTGGTGGCCCGCCACGGCCCAGCCCTCGCTGTCGTTTTCCTTGTTGTCGATAGCGAAGCTGGCGGCAAAGGCGCCATCCTTCTGCTCGATGTCAGCAAACGCTTTTGCAATTGGTACGTTGATCCATTGTCCCTCCAATTCATCGTCGGTCGTTTCAACGGTGATTTCCGTCAAGACAACATTCCCGTTTTCGGAAGCTCCAACACGTTCTTCGACGGATTCGGTGAGTGCCTCGATCTGTAACGTCGGCCATTGCGCCCCCGTCGGCAAGGGCGCAATGATCGTCGTCGTATCTTTGGCCGCGGCGTCGCCCACCAATTCGACGGACCCATCATCGCGAATTGTCATTTCAACTTTCGCTTCCGATCTCGCTTCGCTCGGTATCAAGTACTCCGTACGGGGATCACCCATTCCAAGTAACGACTTTTGCCAAGCAATCTGAGCTTGATCGATGGACGCGATCGGCGCTTGCATTTGCTGTTCCAGGTCCGCGATGATTTCATCGATCTCACCGACCGCTGCTCGTTGTTCGTCGCTTGGCGTGGCAATCACGGGAGCGTGATCTTTGGCGTTCCCGTCCATCGCCTTGCCGTCCAAACTGTTGAAGAAGGCCGTCAGCGAGTAGTAATCCTTCGATGTGATTGGATCGAATTTATGGTCATGACAGACGGCACAGCCAGTCGACAGTCCAAGGAAGATCGTGCCGAAAGCGTCGGTGCGATCCATCACGTTGCGTGCGAAGACTTCGTCGTAGATCGAACCGCCCTCCCCTGTCGTGATATTCAGCCGGTTGAATCCGCTGGCGATTCGGTCGGCATCGGTGGCATCGGGAAGCAGGTCGCCGGCAAGTTGACGCTTGATGAATTCGTCATGCGACATGTTGTTGTTGAAAGCATCGATGACCCAATCGCGATACGGCCACATCTCGCGATAATTATCCAGATGCAATCCATGCGTGTCACCGTAGCGAACCAAGTCCAGCCAAAACCTTCCGGTATGCTGCCCGAAGTGATGCGACTGAAGCAGTCGATCAACCAGCCGTTCATAGGCGCCGGGTGATTCGTCGGCAAGAAACTGTTGCAGTTGTTCGCGCGACGGCGGCAAACCCGTTAAGTCAAGGCAAACACGTCGTAACAATGTTCGACGCTGGGCAGTGGAATTGGCGGTTAGCCCAGCCGATGCGATTTGCCGGTCGATGAAGTAGTCGATTGCGGCCGTTGGATCCGCCGGAGCGCCGGCTTGTTTCACCGGCGGAATGAAAGACCAGTGCTGCGAAATTTCGGCCCCCTGGATGACCCACTGCTTAAGCGTTTCGATCTGAGATTCAGATAATGGCTTGTGCATGCTTGCCGGAGGCATGCGGGCTTCCGGATCGTCCGATTCGACTCGGGCGATCAATTCACTCGCCTCCAGGTCGCCAGCTTGAACCGTGGCCGCCAAATCATCTGCCGAATCGAGTCGCAGGTCAGCTTTGCGTTCTGCTTCATCGGGTCCATGGCAGGCGAAACAATGATCCGACAGGATCGGACGCACATCGCGGCTGAAGTTGACAGACCCGGGCTCCGCGAAAGCATCCGTCGCCGAGATAACAAGCAACCCGATCAAAGCCAAACGCACGATTTTAAGTTCCCATGAAATGATCCATAGCGTCGGAGCGCGAACCATCCGGCCAGCGCCGGTACGCAAGCCGCGCTCTAGCGACAAACACCGTTCCATTATTATAGCGAGAATCAAATCCGGTACCGCGATTGATCAGCGTCCAGAAACCGAATGCGTTCCAGAATCATCCAGATAAACTGGGCGGATTCTGGTGGCTGTGCCATCCCCCCAATGAAAGCGGCGCGAAGGATTGAGATTGGTAAAGCATTGAGCTGATTTTGGAACGGTGGTGATGGACCTGTGCTTGCGATTCTCTTGATCTGATCCTTCCTTTCAAATTCCGCCATGTTTTGCAGTTCCATTCATGATTTCAATCGCTTTCCGGTACGGTCCAATTCAAGCATCGCTGGCGACTCGTCAATTCCGTGAACTCGGAATCCCAGTACGACGATTCTTACAGTCCGCGGAAGATCGGTTCGGCATCCGAGCTTCAACACCAACGAGTTCTGGTGTATCTGCTGGCAAAGTTATACGACTGCTGCCAGTACGATCGTCGTCGATCGGTCTTCGGCGTATAAACTGGCGATCTCGCCGTACGCTTCGGCGTTTTGTTGCAGGTTCATCGCTGAGAAGAGAACAAAGGTATGCCGCGGCTTGATCACGATATCGAACTCCGCCTAATCGCTGTCGCCAAACTACTGGTTGACCAACAGAAATCGCGGGTGATTGTGCCGCCGCAACAGCCGGCGAGCGGGTTTTGGTTTGGTGGCGGCAACCTGACGGTCGATCGACAAGGTCGTTTGGTTCTGGTCGGCCGCTATCGCAACGTCGGGGATTCTCGGACAGGATTGGGTGCTGGCGAACGAGGCTTGGAGCTGGCCATTTTCCGTTCCGACGACAACGGCGGATCCTTTAGCAAAGTCGCGAGTTTTTCCAAGTCAGATTTGGGTGTTGGAAATCGAGACGTGCTATCGATCGAAGGGACCGCCATTCACTGGACGGACAACGGAGTCGAGTTGTTTGTATCGACCGAAAAGAAGAACATCGGCTACCCCCACGGACTTGCCGATTATCTGAAGCCCGGTACCGGTGTTTGGACGATCGAGCATCTGTGGGCCGAGTCGATTGAACGGCTTGCTGAAGCGTCAGCGGTGACGATTTTAGAATCGAGTGAACCCGGCTACTTGCATGTCAAAGATCCCGCAGTTTACGAAAAATCTAGCGGCGACCTGGTGCTGCTGTATTGTACGCATCCTTTTAGCTGGGCCAGTAGCAACTCGGCTTACGTCGTGCGTAAATCTGGTGCTGCGAACTTTGGCGTTCCCTGTTGCGACTTCTTTCCCCGGGGTCCTTCATGGGATGTCGCAATCGCTCGGGGAACCGCGCTAGTCGATCTGCCCAGCACTGGAGCGTTGGCAGGAAAGCGGGTTCAACTGCTGTTTTACGATGGAGGCGAGTCGCTGCGGAATCTAGACGAACATGACCAAGCCGCTAAACGTCCGCGCGGGTACTCCTGTGAAGAATTGGGGGGTGTCGGCTATGTCGTCGGCGATGACCTAAGCCATGTCTACAGGTTGTCCGCGGACTTTCCGATGTTCGTTAGTCCTGCGGGCACTGGCTGTAGTCGCTACGTCGATGTATTGCGAACGGAAACCGGATACTTTGCGACCTGGCAGCAGTCACAGGATAACCAGTCCCAACCTTTGGTCATGAACTATGTCGATCATGAGCGAGTCGATGCGGCGCTGCAGAGTTGAAGTTGTTCATTCGCCCGGGTAGCCGGTTGCTGTATGATGGGACCATCTTTTCGAAAAGAGCAATCCAGAGAAGAACGGAGAAACAATAGTGTCGGACAGGACGAGTTATGGATCGGAACAGGATCTAAATCGGCGCAGATTTCTGGCGCCACCGCGATTGCCGCCACGTCGATCGCTGCACCGATTGTTGCGCCGGTCGTGGCGGACGACACGTCGGCTGGGAATTTGCAGGTTGGTAGGTTTCGTTTTGACGTCACGCCTCCAACTGGTCATTCACTATGCGGAGGCTGGATCAAGCCGGTTGTTGGTGTTGACGATCCATTGGAAGCCATTGGCTATGTCTTGTTGGGTGCCGGCAAGCCGATCGTCGTCTGTGTCGTTGATTGGACGGGCATTCTGAATTCGGCGCACCTGAACTGGCGGCAAACGCTCGCCGACGCAGCGGACACAACGATCGACAGGGTTGCGGTTCATTGCGTCCATCAGCACAACGCTCCGTTCGCATGTCTGGATGCCGAAGAAATAGTGTTGGCCCAAGGGGATCTCCCGCACATCGTTGATCCAGATTTCTTTCGGCGCTGTCTAGATGCCGGGACGAAAGCAGTTGAGCTCGCGCTACGGCAAACGAAGCCAGTCACACATGTTGCGCATGGTCAGGCCCCGGTCGATCAAGTGGCCAGCAATCGGCGAATCATCGGTCTGAACGGTAAGGTCGTGTCGCAGCGTGGTAGCAGTTCGTCGAATCCGCAGCATCACATGCTGCCAGCGGGGTTGATTGACCCAATGCTAAAGACGGTCGCGTTTTATAATCAAACGGAGAAGCTCGTTGCCTGCCACTACTATGCCTGCCATCCGATGAGCTACTACGGCGACGGCCGAGTCAGCAGCGATTTTTGCGGACTGGCGCGAAAGCAAAGACAAGTTCAGGAACCCGATTGCACGCATCTGTACTTCAACGGTTGCGGTGGAAATATCGGTGCGGGCAAGTACAACGACGGATCAAAAGCAATGCGGCCGGTGCTGTCTGAGCGAATTTTGGATGGCATGGTCGCTTCGGAAGCAAGATTAGAACCACAGCAGATTGAATCGTTGCGTTGGAAGACCGACGACATACTTCCACCGGTGAATCCTCGATTCGACGAACCGGCTTTGATGCAGCAGATTTCCGACAGCACGCAGAACGTGGCGGGACGAAGCCGTCCCTGTTACACGCTTGCCTGGCTTCGACGCATCAACGCAATGCTGCCGATCACACTCGGTTCGCTGCACGTCAATGACGTTTCCATGTTGCATCTACCTGCCGAGTGTTTCATCGAGTATCAACTGCGCGCACAGGCGGCCGCTCCCGATCGCTTTGTTGCCTGTGCTGCCTATGGTGATGGTGGACCGTGGTACATCCCAACGGCCGATGCCTATCCGCAAGGGGGATACGCGGTCAGCGTGGCATGGTGTGATCCAAAGGTCGACCAAATCTTGTCCGGTGGAATAGGCGAATTGCTGAAGGTATGAATTCGGCGTGCGTCTCGTCTTGGCAAGCAGCTTTCGCCGACCAAGCGCAGCTGGTTTCAGGAGCTTGTCGCGCTGTGACTTTCAATCGGAGCGAAAGGCGTCTTGCGCGGATCCCCAGCCACCACCGCCCGGCGTTTCGATGATCAGCCGGTCGTTGGCTTCGACATTCATTGAGATGCATGGAGGCAGTTCTGTTGTCACCCCTCGCCTGATCAAAATGTTCCGACCAGTGTGTCCTGGCTGGCCGTCAGAAGCTCCGTATGGCGGCTTGAGTCGCCGGCTGGTCAACAGCGAGACAACCAGCGGCTCTAAAAACTCGTATTCGCGAATGATGCCATCACCGCCTCGATGCCAGCCTTTACCACCACTGCCGGTGCGAATCTGAAAGCGAACCAGCCGGACAGGTCGGTGCGATTCCAACACTTCGGGATCGGTGATTCGAGTATTGGTCATGTGAGTGTGCACGGCGTCGGCACCGTTGGCCTTTGCAGTTGCCCCGCTGCCGCCGCCGATGGTTTCGTAGTAACCAAACGTTTCGTTGCCTATCAGCACGTTGTTCATGGTGCCTTGAGACGCCGCGGCGGCTCCCAGTGCACCCAACAAAACATCGACAATCCGTTGGCTCGTTTCGACATTGCCGGCAACAACCGCTGGGCATTTGGCCGGGTCAGGGTCCGCGGGCGGATTCAACAGGCCAGGTGGAATGTTCAGATCGACATTGCGTAGCACCCCGTCGCACAGCGGAAGCTCACTTCCCGAGACCATTCGCAGGACGTACAGGGTAGCCGCTGTCACGATCGCGGGTGTGGCGTTGAATCCATGCGGATGGACGCCGCTAGTTGCGAAGTCAATTTGCAGACGATTCTGATTGCGCTGGATCGAAACGGCGATTTGGCTTCCGTCGTCAAGCGAATCGGAAAACAGCATCGGTTTCGTGTCGAGTGTCTCGATCCAGCGCTGCATCGAATCGGCGGCGACTGCCAACAGTCTTGTCATGTAAGCTTCAACGGTTTGCGTTGAATACAGAGCGGCTAGTTCGCGGAGTGCGGATGCGCCATAGGTGCCGGCTGCTTGTTGGGCCGCAACGTCGGCCAGGTTTTCATCGTCGGACCGCGAAGGATAAGGACCGCTCGATAGAAGCTGGCGCAGTTGATCGACATTTGATTGGTTGGACCGGACCAGAGCAAAGTCTCTAATAACGACCCCTTCTTCGGCAAGCGAAGTCGCGTCCGGCGGCATCGATCCGGGGGTCCGACCGCCGATCTCCGCATGATGGGCGCGAGAGGCGACAAAAAAATCGGGTTCGATTTCAGGGTCACAAAAAACCGGTGTGACGACGGTCAGATCAGGCAAGTGAGAACCACCGGCGTAAGGATCGTTGCTGAGAAAACAATCGCCCGGAGACATCTTTGGAAACGCTTCGATCAAGTGTCGAACCGTGTGTCCCATCGCGCCTAGGTGAACCGGTACGTGCGGCGCATTAGCTATTAGCACGCCGTCGCGACGGAACACGGCGCAGCTGTAGTCGCGTCGTTCCTTCACGTTTACGCTGATTGCCGTGCGACGCAGCACTTCCCCCATCGCGTCGGCAATCCCCTGCAATCGGCGAGCGATGACCTCGAGCAAAACCGGATCTTCCACGTTGCAGTTGGGGTCGGGTCGCTGAGGGCGAGATGTGAGTTCAACGGTCGTCTCGTCCTTAGTTGTCGATCTGTCTAAGTTCGGATCTTTCCGGTGGCGGGTTGACGCGTCACCGCCAGACTCCCGGAAAGCGGGGCGAGTAAGCGAGTCAGGTACCAATTCGATGATTCCGTCTTTGCTGACCTTCGCCTGCCAGCCCGGTTCGACCAACAGCGTGCTGTAAAGTCCGACGATCATTGCGGGCGCCGGAACAACCGTTCCATCAACCAGTCGTTCGCGATCCAAACACATCGCGTCAACCCACTGCGTTCGATTCCAGATCCGAATCGATTCATTGCTAGGCAACTGCTGCGGGAGCACTCGATCATTCGTCAATGGTTTAGCGACTAGCGTTGCCTCGCACCGAATCGCAACCAACTCAAGCTGACGAAGGGGTTGGTTGTAGCCAAATGTACGATGGTGCAATTGATGGAAGCGATCGGCGAGGGATTCCGTTGGATCGCACGCCAAGGGCAGGGAGGATTCCGCTCCTTCGTATCGCAGGTCGCACTGCAGGTCAAATTCGCACGCTTGGTCTTCGTCCCGTTCCTGATCCAGCATTTTCGCGGCTTTGGTCATCAACTCATCTGCGACGGACCGGATCGTTTCAACCGATCGCTTGGTTAGCGGTTGATAGATTCCGCGGGTGACGACACGGCCGACGCTGGCCAATCCCATCCCCAATGCACTCATCAGTCCCGCGTCGGGATGGTCAATGATTCGATCCATCGCTAAAGCCTCGGCAACGCGGCAGACATGTTGCCCCGCCGCCCCGCCGAATCCGACCATCACCATCTCGCGAACATCGTTGCCTTGTGCCGTGCTAACACTGCGTACCGCCTCGGCCATGTGGGTTACGGCAATCTCCAGGAAGCCTTCGGCAAACCCTTCGTCCGTGTCAAATCGAACTCCCTCTGGCAAGCGTCTGCGCACTCGTTCCAACTCTCGTTGGGCCGCCCCGACATGCAAAGGAAAGGGAAATTTGTGTGCGGGAATCCGCCCCAGCAGCAGATTGACATCGGTGACCGTCAGCGGTCCACCTCTTCCGTAGCAGGCGGGGCCGGGAGAAGCACCCGCACTTGCCGGGCCGACGATCATTCTGCCATCGTCATTGACATCGCAGATTGAGCCGCCGCCGGCGGCAATGGTTTCAATGTCCATCATTGGAGTCATCACACGCACGCCAGCGACACGCGACTCGTAGCGCCGTCCGATGCGGCCTGTGAACCGACTGACATCCGTACTGGTTCCACCCATATCCAGACCGATCGCATTTCGGCCGCCTGCATTCATGGCAACTTGCGCCAACGCAACAACCCCACCGGCTGGTCCGGAAAGTATGCTGTCTCGTCCTCGGAACGCGTTCGGGCCAACCAGGTTTCCGCCACTGGTCATCAACCGCAGTCGGCATCTGTCGGCGCCGCCAAATTGTTGCCAGACCGTGCTGACATAGCCGGCCAAAACCGGGTTCAAGTACGCGTCCAGCGTCGTGGTTTCAGCGCGCGAAACCAGTTTGATCAATGGTGCGACATCGCTTGATCGCGAGATGTTGCTGAATCCGATCTGCGCCGCAAGCTGTTCCGCAGCCAATTCGTGGACATCGTTCACATGCGAATGTAAGAAACAAATGGCTAACGATTCGATTCCTGAGTGCTTGAGCGAGTCTAAACGAGTGCGCAGGTCATCCAGATCGATCGACTCCAGAACATTTGCCATGGGCATCAAGTCGCTCGCGAACTTCGATCACGGTTTCGGTCAACGGCGGAGGCTTGACGATCGACAAGGCAAATAGATCGGGCCGGTCTTGTTCACCAATCCGGAGAATATCGGCAAAACCTTTGGTGACCAACAAACCCGTCGAGGCACCTTGCCTGGTCAACAGCGCGTTGGTTCCACGCGTCGTTCCCATCCGCAGATCGGTCGCGGGCAACGTTTGATCGACAGGTACTCCCAACAGCAAATGAGTGGCCAGAACCGGCGCTTCGATGCCGGCATCAATCTCTATTCTTATTGAGTTGGCATTGGCCACGGATTCTGGAATGGGCTGGTCCAGTCTGATCGTTGAAGCTCGTTGATCGACAATCGCACCGAGACGCGAGGCAGCATCTGTTGCGTTAAGAATTGAAACATTCGCCGAACGCCAGAATCGGTCCGTGTCTGCGGCGGGGATCGCTTGCAGTTCGATTGTGTGGCGGTCAACAACCGACTTGATGGCTGCCGGAATTCGTCCGCTGCTAAGCACCTTCGTTTCACGCCGGCCCGACGAATCGTGAAGGATGCAGTCGGTAAACGTGCCACCGACATCGACCCAGACGGAAACAGGCATACTTGGTATCGAGTTAAGAGTTAAAGAGCGCCAAGCTTTCTTCGGTGTGAGTCTGATCGATTAACGCTACGACAACATCGCCGGCCTTGAGCCGGTCATCGGCCTGCGGAACACGAACAAACCCGTCGCGTCCAATCGCGGCGATCAAACAGCGGCCAGCCAACGGCAATTCGGCCAACGACGCGCCGGTGACGCGCGTACCATCGGAGACTTCCAGTTCGTAGATGCCGATCGCACCATTGGGAAGTCGACTTTGGCTGATGATTGCGCCTTCATTTAGGTAGCCCAGAATCTGTCTGGCCGCGACATCCCGTTCGCTAACTGCACGATCGATTCCCAATTTGCCAACTACGTTCGCGTAATCGGGCCGACCAACAACGCACATCACTCGCGCGGCACCCAATTCACGCGCCTCAACGCCGGCCATGATGTTGCTCTCGTCGCTGCCGGTACAGGCGACAAAATAGTCGGCGGTGCCACAGCCTTCATCCTCTAAGACGCTCCGGCGATTGGCGTTTGCGTGCACGACCGTCACTTCGGGAAGTTGCCTGGCCAACTGGTCGCAGCGATCGGCATCACGTTCCAGAATCACGATGCGATAGTCACGTCGGCTGAGCGTACCGGCCAAGTGATAGCCGGTTTCACCACCGCCGGCGATCATCACACGCTGCTTCGCGGCGGTCTCTTTTCCGGATAGGAAAATGGTTCTGGCTTTCGCGACTGCTTCGGGGGTACCGATCAGGCTAACGCGATCGCCCCCATGCAATTCGTCTTCGCCGCTGGCGATCCACATTCGACCTTCGCGGGCGATTGAACCGATTCGAATGTTTCCGGGAATGGTCAAGTCGCGAAGCTTGTAACCAGCCGATGGAGATTTTTTACCGACCTCCAACTCGTAGACTTCCAATTGTCCACGGGCAAAATGTTCCAGCGGGATTGCGTCAGGGTTACGGATCGAACGTGCCAATTCAAACGCCGACAATTGTTCCAAACTCAACAGGCTGTCGATATTGAAATGCTGCTGATAGTCGAAGGTGCTAAGATCCCGAAAAGCCGGCGCGTAGACACGAGCCATGCTCCGGCGCGCACCCAACGCCTTGGCCATGCTGGCCGCCACGATGTTGACTTCGTCGTCGCCGGTAACCGCCAAACACATGTCAGCGGCGCAGACATCGGCTTGAAACAACACCGTACTGCGGGATGCACTACCAACGATCGCTCGAACGTCCAATTCGCTGTTGATGCGGCGAACATTTTCAGGGTTGGTGTCAACAACTGTCACACTATGCCGCCGGCGACACAGCATGTCAGCTACCCAGCGGCCGACTGTACCGGCACCGAGAGTCAATACTCGCATGATTCCTCGGTGGATTGACGTCGAAGGAAGTTCTTTCGGGATTTCAAATGCTTCAGATCAAACAGTCAAGTCAGATCAGATGAACCAATCAATGGTCATTAGGACTGCAAAGATAATCGCCATGAACAAAGTGATCCAGCGAGCAGTCTCCCAAGCATGCTTCAAGATCAGCCCAGTATCTTCGTGCCGCGTCGCGCCAAAAACCAGCGAGATCGCAATCAATAGCGGGATGTAATAGAGCAGATAGGTGGGGGAAACGGACAACATTGCTGGGAACTCGGATCGTGATATCTAGTTAAAAAGGCGGCGGATTCTTCCGTTCCGGATAATTCGTAGCCGAATGACTAGTCGTCCGGTGGATCCTCGCCGTCGGGTGCGCGACTGGGCGCCTCTTTCTTGCGGCCGCTGATTGGAATGGCCAGCGGTCCTCCGTAGGCATCGTAGATGACCAAGATGTTCAGCAAACCGGCGATCACGGTGTACCAAGTTCCCATCTCGTAGCCTGCCCCGCGGCGTGCATACCAGGCCGATACCTCGTCGGCACGATTTTCAATCACCGGACGAATGGGAGGTGCCATGAAGCCGCCCCAAAGCGGTGAGTAATCCGAGCGGGTCTCACCGAATTCCGTATACCGTCGCATTCGATCCCCCTGCACTAAAGCGGGCAAGGCAGCGGCACCGACGCCCGCCTGCAACAAATAATGCCAGCGTTTATCACCTGGTTGCCATGATGCGTAGACAACATGACCGCCGCCGAGCGCGAATCCCAAGATCCACACCGACAAAATACAGACCATGTAAATGGCCCCTTTGGTGCGGCGGCCTTGATAAAAGTGGCCGGCGCCCGGAATCAGCCAAGCCAACAAGGCGGCCAGCGGCCGGTTCCTTAGATCAATGTATTGGCCGTCGACGGCAATGACCGTTGGCGAATCGTGTGGGTTATCTCGAGACATGCGTGGTCGGTCGCCGCGGCCAAGGCCAATCAGAGGGATGATGAACGTAAGAATCGTGGGCGTCATTCTGAATCAAAGCACGTTATTCTGAATCAAAGCACGGTGCAACGATAGGTGAATCGGATCGCATAGGCACTTAAATACACACACTGTTCTGAAACAGGCAAACGGGAGGTTTGCGGTGTTGCCTCGCTGAGATCTGCCGCAACCCTCCCGAGTTCTCAGAGGGCCAGATTCTATTGACGCCAGGGCGCTGTTTCCACTAAATCCCATGAAACACAGAAATATCGGCCAATTAAATCGCCGATTGCCGACCCACCCCATCCCATTCAGATCATGAACCGTCCTATGAAACCTCTCACCATTTGCAGTTTCGTGCTTTCGCTGGCTCTAATCACCGGATGTGGATCGGGAACTCCCGCCAATGAAGGGCAGGAAGCGGATGCCACAGCAGCCAATGGTGCCTCGGCACAGGTCATGCCATCGCCAACGGATGTCGTGAGCCTGTTTTTGGACGAGATCCGGCGGGGCGGACAAGACTCGAGTGCCCAGAGCTTGCTGACTCAAAGGGCGCAAGCCGAATTGTCGCGAATCGGGCACACGGTACAGCCCATTGGATCGCCCGATGCTCGGTTTGACGTTACCCGCGCTCAACCTGTGCCCGGCGAAGCCAATGCCGCTTTGGTGCATAGTTTGTGGCGAGAACCGGCAGCCGATGGGACATTGCAGGACTATCAAGTCGTTTGGGCAGTCGAGAAAGAGGCTGCGGGATGGCGAATTTCCGGCTTGGCAATCGAAGTTGCACCAAACCAACCGCCTCAGATCGTAGACTTCGAAGATGGCAACCAGATGGCAAAGTTGCTGGTTGGCGATCAGGAGAGCACGGCCGATGCGAGCGCCCCATCGCAGGCGGCCGAAAGTCAGCCAATTTCACGCTGATTTCGATTCATTTGGCGTTTGACATCGCTCTCCCTCTCCGTGGCATTTGTATCGCCAAGGGGACCGATTTCGCCGGTGCCGTTTTGCTAGCGGTAGCCTGCTCGCCAATGCGGAAGTCCGCAGATTCACTTCTCTTCCCGGCATTTCGGAATAGTGCCTGAATCGGGGCTCCGCCCGATTGACACCAAGTTGAACGCCAGTTACGTTATCGTCGAAATTACGCGACCAGAAAATTTAACGCAGGTAACCTAAGTTGCCTTTTCTTCGCGTGGTTCCATAGATCACCGATGATTGTTGTCGGTGGCGTTGACATAGTGGGCCCTCGGAGAGGGCTCTGAATTGAATGTGCGAATTCGGATCGCACCTGACACTCCGAACTCTTGGGAGAATTTCGATGAATCGGAAAATGGTGAGCGGTATTACCGTGTTTGCACTTCTTATTGGTGCAGCACACGCAATGAATGCTTCAACGGCCGACGCTGGCCTGTTTGCAAAGCTCAAAGCAAAGCGAGCCTGTGGTGGACATCACGGACATCATCGCGGCAATGATTGTGCCCCAGCACCGGAAGCATGCTGCGAAGCAGCCCCAGCTCCGGAACCATGCTGTGCACCGGAACCAGCACCAGAACCGTGCTGTGCTCCTGAACCAGCACCAGAGCCATGCTGTGCTCCTGAACCAGAACCATGCTGTGCTCCTGAACCCAGCTGTGGCGGTGGTTGTGGCAAGAAAAAGCACCACGGTCTGTTTGCACGACTGAAGGCACGCAAGTCAGGTGGTTGCTGTTCGGCACCTGCCGAAACTTGCTGCTCGGCTCCAGCAGTCGAAGCAGCTCCTTGCTGTGGCGCAGAAGCAGCTCCCGTAATGGAAGCAGTTCCTTGCAGCGATTGTGCGGCCGGCGCTACCATGAGCACCGATGCTGGCTACGACTTGGCGCCAGGCGAAACCTTGGTTCCAGGTAGCACCACCACCGAAGCTACAGGAAGCAGCAGCGACGCAGTCGCAGAACCAGCAGCAGAACCAGCAGCAGCGGAAGCAGACGCTGAAGTTCCTCCGCCAGCTCCGGTTCCAGACGCTAGCACCGATGCTTAATCGCAGCGACGCTTAATTTAGTCTTTGCCGACTGCGATAATCGCAGTCAGTCAAAAAACGAACAATCCTGCCGGTCGTTGACCGGCAGGATTTTTTTTATTGGCAATCCAGGTCAGCAACGATATCTGCTCGGACGCGGGCTACATCGTTGAAGTCATCGATATCATCCGGCTTGGAATACAAGTGCTGGCTCGAGTCCTGGTCACGGACGAAAAACCAATCAGACGTCGTCACGTTTGTCACGGACCGATCGGACTGTACTGCGATTCTCGCATCATCCGTCTGTTGTTCCCATTGCTCGAGCATTACTTGATCGTCGGGGCATTCACCAATGAGGGCTGTAGCAGATTCCAGGCTGTCAGTTTCGAGAATCGCATGGGCGCCGATTGAGGCGCTGATCAACGGTATGTGGACATCCCTGCTTCGCAGGGGACCTACACAATGACCAATCGATCCTGCTTGCCCCAGGCGAAATCCACTCGTTCCGGCGATCACCACTCGACAATTTCTGCTCTCTACACAACCCAGCAATACGTCCAGTAGTAAGTGGACCAGATGAACCTGGCAGGCATAGGTTCGCATCCAAGAAGTGATCAAATCCGGGTGCTCGTTCCCTTGCAATTCAACGTTTGGTGGAACGACCGAAGCAAAGGTTGGTGGCAGCACCAAGTCGCATCACCGTCCGCATCCGTTTCCGGATCGGTCATCGCCGGAGATTGCGGTTCAGGCGGTTCATCGCTATCAGCGATTGACCAATCATCGCGCGGCGCATCCCAACGACGTGTCAAGAATCCACTATGGATCCAAAGCACCTGCCACGACGGCGATTGGCCAGTGCGGGCGATGGCCGAGGCAAACAGACGCCCCAATTGAGTCTCGATGATTTCAGAAGCCGGATGATTCCCACTGGTCGCCGCATCGGAAGTAACCAGATCGATTCGATCGAAATGACGATCTACCGATTCGCTAATGACGGAGGGAACATCCGTTTGCAATTCAACCGTGCCAGAGCTACTTGACGGACCCGCCAGTAATCGCCGAACCATTTGCCGAAACGCGCGATCAGGTTCGTCAGAGGTTGCGTAACAACGATCCCAGACGCATCCTGAAGCGGCCAACGAGTCGATCACCGGAGTCCTATTCCACGATGATCCGTAGCAACTCAGGGCGGCGGGCGACAGGCCTTCGAGTGTCAAAACGATTAGCGGGGGCTGCGTCACAGCGATCATCGGGTCAGGGGTGAATAATCGAGCCAAGCCGTAAAACCGCGCAGAAAGTGCCGTTACCGGAACAAGGCGTTTCCGATCTGCGCGATCTTCAGTCTATCGACGACCTATTCTTCAGCGCAGTGGTGTTCCGGCCGATTCTGCATTCCTCTGTTCCGCCTCTTTGCAGTAACGCACGATGTTGCCAACCAACGATTTTTCGCAGTCCGCACCGTCAATCCATCCGGTCGTCGTTCCAGTTGTCCCTGCGACTCAGGGAATCGATGTTGGAAACAGACCAGTGGAAAACCCTCCTGTAGCAACGGTTCCGGACGCGAGAGTACGGGATCGAACCACAGTCTGGGATGTGCCGTTTGACTTGGTCACGTTACCGGAAGCAGTGGACCAAATCGGGGCAGCTGATTCAGCGTGGAACGCCAAGCTATGTCATCACTGCAAACTTGAACTACGTGATGCTGCATGATTATCATCCCGACTTGCAGGCAGTGACTCGGCAGGCCGATCTAATCTTGGCTGACGGTCAACCGATCGTTTGGCGAAGCAAGCTCGATTCCAAACCGCTGCCCGAGCGAAGTCGCCGGTAGCCAAATGATTTTTGATCTAGCCCAGCGTGCTAGTCAAAACGACTGGGGAATCTACTTTCTAGGTGGCGAACCCGGAGTCGCTCGGCCTGTGCCGATCGACTGGTCCAGTTGTACCCGGGCTTACAGATCGCCGGCGTCGAATCGCCGCCGTTTCGTGGACTTAGCGAGCAGGAGCAGGCGGAACAAGATCAGCGAATCCGTGCATCCGATGCTCAGATTCTGTTGGTTGCGTTCGGACAGCCGAAAGGCGAACGTTGGATTCACCAGCACTACCGACGATTGGGTGTGCCCGTCAGCATTCAGCTAGGAGCATCGTTTCGACTTTGTCGCCGGAAAGGCTAAGCGAGCACCGCAGATTTTTCAGCGTCTCGGGATGGAATGGGCCTATCGTATGTGCAGCAATCCAAGGCGTTTGCTACCCCGCTACGCAGCAAACGGAGTCTTTTTGATTCGATCCCTTGTGACGGACTGGAAACGGAAAGTTGACAGTTGGGGATTCGAAGTTTAGCCGCCGCTGAACCACACAACCGAACAGTGCTTCGCAACGACTTGTCTGGCTTACGCTCGATTGCCCGCCGGCAAGCTCGATCGACCGCAAACGCAGCGACATGAGTTGTCAGAGTTGCATTAGAACTGGCCAAGTCTTGCCAGTTTCAAGCGCCAGCCGCTGCCGGATTTCTCTTCGGCTTGTAGATTTCGGTTGCCGTACCAAAGTGAACTTCGCCGGCATTCATTAGTGTTTCGCTGAGCGTTGGATGCGGATGCACGGTTTCGGTGATGTCGTGCACCTCGCAACCCATTTCGATCGCCAGCACAGCTTCGGCGATCAACTCCCCTGCCCCGCTGCCGACAATGCCACAACCCAGGACGCGATTCGATTCAGGATCGACCAACCATTTCGTCAAGCCGTTGGTGATCCCCAATGCTTGAGCACGCCCGCTGGCCGCCCAAGGATAGACTTCGACGTCCACCTTGCGACCAGCCGCTTTGGCTTCATCTTCGGTCAATCCGGCCCAGGCAATTTCAGGATCGGTAAAGACGACTGCTGGAATCGCCGCTTTGTCAAAGGCCGCCGGCTTTCCGGCGACGACCTCCGCAGCGACGCGACCTTCATGGGTTGCCTTGTGGGCCAACATTGGATCACCGGCAACATCACCGATCGCCAAGATGTGCGGATCGGCGGTCCGCTGTTGTCGGTCACAGACGACGAAGCCGCTCGATCCACTTCCACCTTCGTATTTTCGAGTCCCAAATTGGCGGTTACTGGACGGCGGCCAATGCTGACCAAGACTCGATCGAAGCTCTTCATGCCGAACTTTCCTGGACCTTCGAAGGTCACCTCGATTTTTTCGCCCAACCTCGGAGAGCGATCCGACTTTCGTGTTCAGGTAAACGCCGCCCGTAGCAGATCTTCGTCGATTCGTTTGGCCAGCGGTCGGACCAGGTCTCGGTCGGCCCCTGGCAACAGTCCGTCCATCAGTTCGACGACCGTGACCTTTGAACCTAGTTGGGCGTAGACGCTTCCCATTTCCAGCCCGATATATCCACCACCGACGACCAGCATGGTTTCGGGAATGTCGGCCAACTTCCAACGCCCGGTGCTGTCCATCACTCGATCGCTGCCGATGTCGAAAGCGGCTGGCATTGCCGGAACGCTGCCGGTGGCCAAGATGCATTGATCAAACGTCAATTGACCGCCGTCGGGAATCGATTCGTGATCGCCGTCCAGTTTCAGCGTGGTCGAATTGACGAAGCTGCCGCGAGCCTGGATGACGTTGACCTTGCGCCGTTTGGCCAAGCCAGCCAAGCCCCCGGTCAGATTGGAAATCACTTGTTCCTTGCGGGCGCGAACCTTGTCGATGTCGATCTTCGGCTTCTGGTGTAGACGACACCCCATTCCTCGCGCAGTTCTTCGACTTCGCTGATCACTTTGGCAACGTGCAGCAAGGCTTTGCTGGGGATGCAACCACGCAGCAAGACAAGTGCCGCCGAGTCTGGGTTCGGCTTCGACGATCGTGACATCCAGCCTTCGTCGGCGGCCAAGAAAGCGGCTGCATAGCCACCCGGACCGCCGCCGAGGACAACCACAGGAGCGTGCATAGGAAGATTTCTCCGTAACGAGATTGGATAGCGAATCGGATCGGCGAGCATCGTACCCGCTCGCGAAGGATTGTCGCAGAATGACTGCAGTCGTCCGACTACGACATGGTTCCAAGGTCCTGTACCTACGCAACAGAAACCTATCGCAACAGACTACGCAACAGGACCTATCGCGACAAGAATTCGACCACGCTGTTTGCATCCACTGGCAAACTGATGTCGCTCGCTCCGGGCAAGCCCAGAATCGTCGCCTTGCAGGTTTTCGCTGTCGAAAGTTACCCAATCCAGCGCATCGGGCGTCGCGTTGGCGATCACGCCTTTATACAGATTCCGTAGGTTTTCGCGACCGCGAACCTCGACGATGTCACCGGGACGCAAGCAGATAGCTGGGCTTGGTCACCTTGACGCCGTTGACTTGAAAATGACCATGGGCGACGCCCTGGCGAGCTTGCGGTCGCGTCTTGGTGAATCCGACCCGGCGAACGACATTGTCAAACCGACGCTCGCACATCAGCAGCAGCAATTCGCCGGTGTTGCCCGGCTTGCGACCGACCGCATCGAAGTAGCGTCGCAGCTGTCGTTCACCCAAACCGTAATAGTGCTTGATCTTTTGTTTTTCCTGCAACGCCTGACCGTAGTTGCTTGGCCGGCGTCCGCGGACATGCATCCCTGGTGGCTGAGGCCGGCGATCGAGCGCCCGAGCGGCGCCGGCAGTTTCGTAAATCAGTGTGTTCAAACGGCGGTTAATGCGGGCTTTGGGACCGGTATATCGAGCCATGGGAAACTGCCTTTCGTTCGCGTCAGCGACGCGGTATGGGGGTAATCAGTGAGCAACAGCAACAAGCAGATTGCTGCAATCCAAACGTGATCCGATTCGGAGCCAGTACATTGCTGGCCATGGTCACGCTTCGGATTTCGGAAGGCCAGCAGTGTCGCCGGAAACCGGCTTTTGGCAAGGCCGGAGGCTGAGGAGCCAGGATTCAGGCTCTCAAGCGTCAGGCCGCGGTGTTTGTCCGGGTCGTACTGGCGGCTCCTGGCTCCCGACTCCGCTGTTCTACTACGGTATTCGCTTCCCAATAGAACCCGCGTTGAATCGAAAAGGCTCCGATCGTGTCTAAGTTTGATGTTTTTGGTGTTGGAAATGCATTGGTGGATATCCAGGCCCGTGTGGACGACACACTTCTAGCCGATTTGGAAATCGACAAAGGGATCATGACTTTGGTCGATGACACGCTGCAAGCAGGAGTGTCCTGAGCATGCTCAGCGAGACTGTCGCTGCATCGTTGTGCTGGCGGGTCGGCCGCCAATACGGTCGTCGCTCTGGCGGACTTCGGAGGATCCGCCGCATTTGTCGGAAAAGTGGGCGACGACGAAATCGGCAGTTTCTTTTTGAGAGGACATGCGCGAGCTTGGAATCTACGTGACGTCCAGCCGGACACCGCGCAAACCGGTACCTGTGCCGTGCTGATCACCGAAGACGCGCAGCGATCGATGTTGACCAACCTAGGCGCAGCGACCACCCTGACCGAGGACGATATTCGATGAGTCGGTGATTCACGACTGCAAAGTACGTCTACATCGAAGGCTATCTGTTGACCGGCGAAACGACCAAAGCCGCCGCCTACCGCGCGATCGACTATGCCAAACGCCACGGTGTCAAAGTTGCCTTCACGGCCTCCGACCCATTCCTGGTCAACCTGATTCGTGATGAGATCTGGGACTTGATCACCGGGCCGGTCGATCTGTTTTTCTGCAATGAAGAAGAAGCAAACAGCCTGACCGGCAAATCCGATCCGATCGATTGTGCTGCACTGATTCATGAACATGCCGAAAACGTTGCCCTGACGCTGGGAAACAAGGGATCGATCGTGATGCATGGGGGTGAGAGCTTTCCGATCGAAGGTGTCCAGGTCGAAGCGATCGACACCACCGGAGCGGGTGACATGTATGCCGGAGCTTTGTTGTACGGAATCACCAACGGCATGAGTTGGCGACAAGCTGGTCATTTGGCTTCACACGCAGCCGCCAGAATCGTTGCCCAAATGGGTGCTCGCTTGGATCGAAAATTCACCTCGGAAGAAGTTGACGAATTCTCGAAAATGTAGCTTCATCACAGCAACGCCGATCTTGTCCTTGTTCGCGATGGTGACCCAACACTCACCTCTCCCGCCGCGGGAGCGGTGACGCAGGAAATCACGACGAATAGCTCCAGCAGAGGCCTGGCTATTTCGGCTGAGGTGCAAGCCGATTGACAGAGCGTTTCCATGTTCATTTGCCGACCAGAATCATTGCATCGATCGCCGCAAGCCACTGTCCGTTCAACGGTAACCCGCGGCGTCGGCAGAGACCTCAAGCCTTGCCAACGCGTGGGCATGTAATAAACGATGCAGGTTTCTGTTGCCTGTCGGGCTGGTAATCGTGCACTTGCTCACCTGTTATCTCAGCGAGCAAGTGCACAGGCAGATTTAAGCTTCAGGCTTAGAAGCCGAAGTACAGGCCGACGCCGCCGCGGTTGACTCCGATTCCGTTGCCGAATCCGTAGCCACCATATCCGTAGCGTCCAAATCCACCGCGGTAGTAAGAACGATATGGCGATCCGTAGAACGCACGGTTGGGCGCACGATAGGCCCGGTGGGGGCCACGGTTGCCATAGACCGGTGCGCGATAGCCAATGACAGCTCCGCCGTAACCACCATAACCGCCATAACCACCGTGGCCGCGGTAACAGGGACCGCCAGCCGAAGCTACTTCGCTCATGGCAAGCGGGGCTAGGGCCAGGACTCCGGCAAACAATATCTTTTTAAACATCATCAAGACCTTCCATTTCTGGGGGGAGAGGGATCTGCCGCGTCTTATCAATCGCCGCGACAACCCTATTGGTTGCATCAGCCGGTCCAGAACCCTGTTTGGTCTAGCGATTTGAATGCAATTCCTTTCCAGTAAACGACTTAGCATTGTTGTCCCAGTCCAGGCTCAGACCCAATTATGTGGTCAAATTGATTGCGCTGCTGTCGCTGGGTTGATACAGATTCGCGTGAGTGGGCTAGGTTTCGGTGTGTCCTGGGTGCCGGTATTGCCGCTTGGACCGACTGGACTTGCGCGGCTCGACGCGACGGGATCGATCAGCCGATCTTCCAAGTGAAGCTTCTTTCTCTTTGTGTTTGGCACCATGTCGGCAGCCGCAATTGACAATTCGGAACAACCGGAGCGCGAACCAGACTTGGCTCGTGACATCGTGGCGATTGCGCTCGCAGCGATCACGCTGTTGCTTGTTGTTTCGTTTGTCACACGAAACCCGGCCGACCCGATCGATGCTCCGGTGTGGCCGATCAGCGAGATCTATTCGCCCGATGCCGTCATCTATCCGCCCAACGACACGATTACGAATGCCTGCGGGTATTGGGGCGCCTTGTTGGCCGCGGCCCTGGTAGACGCGATTGGCATTGCCACGGTTGTCGTCATTGCCGCTCTGGGCGGTGTCGCCACCGCATTGCTGTTCCGCGGCCAGCTGAATGCACCGGTGCTAAGATCCTTGGGGGGCACGATCATTGTTGTCGCCGTCGCCACCGCTGGCGCGCTCGTGCCGATCCAGGCAGCCGGAATGCCAGTTGTCGGCAACGGCGGTTATCTGGGCGCCATGTCCTCGACTTGGCTGCTAGAGCATTTTGCGCCGGCTGGAGCTTGGATTCTGACCTTCACTGCGCTGACCATCGGGATGTTGCTAACCACAGATTACGCACTGTTGTATGCTGGCCGCGCGATTGCAAAACATGGGGCAAAGGTTTCGAGTGGCGGAATGCGTCGGGCGGTCAGTGTTTTGCCCATTCAAAGACGCCGTCGAACCTTTCACCGATTTGGAGCAGCCAATCACCATCGAGGGTGACGACGGGAACGAAGAAGAGTACGAACACGAAGACGAATACGAAGATAACGATCCGGATGTAGCTCTGGATCCACCGCCCAGCGAGCCCACGATCAAATACCCTCGCCGCAAGAAGTCTTTCGTTGGGAAGGTCGCCAAAGCCGCTGGGACGTTGGCGGCAGGCAAGCTGCTCAAGCCAGCCGATGACGAACCAGAGGACGACGAGGAACTTGCGAACGAAGCTTATGACGAGGAAGCCCCGTTAGCCGACGACGAGTACTGGGAGGAAGAGGACGAATGGGACGATGACGACGAAGTGGTCGTTGAACCACCGCCCGTTCGCAAGATCAAAATCAAATCAGAAACTGTCAGCCTTCGCGGAGACGAGTCACACCAGGTCTCCAAACCAAAAATCGAAACACCAAAGCGAAAGCCACAGGCCGATCCAAGGCAAGAGTTGTTTGACAGCGTCAATGAGTCGGCGCCAGTTGGCGTTGATGACTACCAGCTTCCAAGCCTGCAGTTGCTGGAACAGAGCGATGTGATCAGCTATGACGATCAAGAACAGGACGCGCGTCGGACCAGCCAACTGCTCGAGGATACTTTCCGTAGCTTTGGGTTCAGCATCAAAGTTTCCAACGTGCAATTGGGTCCAGTGATCACCCAATACGAACTTGAATTAGAAGCCGGATTACGGCTCAGCAAAATTACTGGGCTATCCGATGACCTGGCGATCGCCTTGCGCGTGCCCAGCGTCAGAATCGTTGCTCCGATCCCGGGTAAGAACACGGTCGGCATCGAAGTCCCGAACGAGTCACGCCAGGTCGTGCGTTTGCGCGATGTGATCGAAGAGTCGAATACCAGTTCGGCGAAAATGAACATCCCAGTCTTCTTAGGCAAAGACGTCTCGGGCAATCCGATGGTCGTCGATTTGGCCAAAATGCCCCACCTGTTGATCGCTGGACGAACGGGTACCGGCAAGAGCGTTTGTTTGAATGCGATCATCAGTTCGGTATTGATGTGCTGCCGCCCAGACGAAGTCCGGATGCTGATGATCGACCCCAAGATGGTCGAACTGAGCGGCTATGGTCGGTTGCCACATTTGATGCATCCTGTGATCACCGACATGAAAAAGGCCGAAGCGATTTTGGCCTGGGCCGTCGAGAAAATGGAAGAGCGATATTCGTTGTTGGCCAAGGTCGGTGTGCGACACATCAATAGCTTCAATGACCTGGGCCGCGACGAAGTCATGCGTCGTCTGGAAGTTGAAGAAACTGACAATGCCGATGTGCCCGAAAAGCTTCCCTTCATCGTGATCGTCGCCGATGAAATGGCCGATCTGATGATGACGGCGGGGAAAGATGTTGAACAGCACATCATTCGGTTGGCGCAGAAAGCCGCGCCGTCGGCATCCACTTGATTCTGGCGACCCAAAAGCCAACCGTCGACGTGATCACGGGATTGATCAAGAGTAACTTGCCGGCAAGGTTAAGTTTCCAAGTCGCCAGCAAGACTGATAGTCGCGTTGTCTTGGACGAGAATGGCGCCGACAAACTGCTGGGCAATGGAGACATGCTGTTCCTATGGCCCGGAACTAGCACGCTGATTCGTGGCCAGGGAACTTTCCTGTCGGATGACGAAATCGATGCGGTCTGTGAGCACTGCAGCATGAGTGAGCAGAACTTCGTCGGCGAATTGATGAACTTGAAAGTCACCGATGATGGTGAAGCAGGCGACAGGCGCGTCGATGGAACAGATCAAGAAGCGTGACGAGCTTTACGATAGTGCCATCGAAGTTGTGATTCGCGAAGGACGCGGTTCTTGTTCGCTACTACAACGCTGCCTGGGGATCGGCTACGGGCGCGCTGCAAAGCTGATTGATTTCATGGCCGAAGATGGAATCGTCGGGCAATACAACGGCAGCAAGGCGCGCGAGGTGACGATGACCATGGCCCAGTGGCAGGCTTTGCAAGGGATTGAAGTTGACGCGGAAGCGGAGGCCGAGCAAGCCACTCCTGCCGATCCGTATGTAACGGAAGCGGAAGACGAAGAAGACGAGTACGAAGAAGACGAGTACGAAGAGGACGACTACGACGAGGACGAAGCCGAAGACCCGAGCGCCGAGCAGAGCGAAGCAGACGCGGAGGACGAAGCCGAGGAATACGAGTACGAAGAGGAAGTTGAAGAGGAGGACGAGGAAGAAGAGGGAGGCGAAGAAGCTGAGGGGGACGACGACGAGGAATACGAGGAAGAATACGAAGAAGAGTATGAGGACTACGAGGAAGTCTAAGCCTGCCTGCGGTCCCGGCGACGATCCGCTATGATCCGCCCAGGATGTGGGAATCGCCGATCATCGACTTCCTGCCTCTACACCGGTCCTCATTTCCGCCACGCACGTTCATGCAAGCCCCACAACCGACCGGCTCAATCGCCGCGATCGTGCCTGCCGCCGGCAGCGGCCAGCGATTTGGCAGCCACCAAAACAAGCTGTTTGCACAGCTCGCCGACAAGCCACTCTGGTTTCATTCGGTTGCCGGACTAAGAGCCCAAGCCAACATCGGCCGGATTGTGATGGCCGTCTCCGAGGCCGATCACGGGCGATTCGAAGGCGAATTCGCTCCGCTGGTCGATCAGCTGAAGGATCGAATTGGTCGTCGGTGGTCAGCAGCGAACGGACAGTGTCCAAGCTGGACTGAACCTGTTGGCCGGCGACGCGTCCGTGCAGAGTGTGGCAATCCATGATGCGGCTCGCCCGTTGGTATCGGCGGTCGATTTGGCGGCCGTGTTCGCTGTCGCCCAGGAAACAGGGGCTGCGATCCTGGCCTGCCCCGTTTCAGGCACGATCAAGCGAGACTTGGCTGATGGCGATCGCTGTGAAACGGTAGACCGACGTGGTTTATGGATCGCGTTAACGCCACAGGTATTTCGCCTTGGACTGTTGATCGAAGCCTACCAAAAGCACAATGGCCGCCCGGCGACCGATGATGCTCAGTTGGTCGAACGGATCGGTCATGATGTTGCTCTGGTGCCAGGATCGGCCGACAATCTGAAAATCACTTACCCCGAAGATCTCCTCGTCGCCGAAGCCATCCTGGCTCGGCAAACCAAAGATGCCTGATACAAAATTACTTGAAGAACTTCGCTGGCGCGGACTGATCCATCAATGCACCGACGAAGCCGCCCTGGCGAAGCTGTTGGCATCCGGTACCGCAGACGGTCTACATCGGTTTTGATCCAACCGCCTCCAGTCTGCATGTCGGCAGCATGATGCAGTTGATGACGCTGCGGCGATTTCAACGAGCCGGCCATCGGCCGATCGCGTTGGTTGGTGGGGCAACGGGAATGATTGGCGATCCGAGCGGCAAGAGTGAAGAACGCAATCTGCTGTCGCCCGAACAGTTGACTGAGAACGTTGATGGTATGGCGGCGCAGATGCGTCGGTTCCTTGATTTTGAGGGCGACAACGATTTCGAGGGCGACAACGCGGCGCTGTTGCTGAACAACTTTGATTGGATGCAGGGCTACTCGTATCTGGAGTTTCTGCGCGATATTGGGAAGAGCTTTCCAGTCGGCGCGATGATGGGCAAAGAATCGGTACGTTCGCGTTTAGAAAGCGAAGCGGGACTCAGCTACACCGAATTCAGTTACATGCTGCTGCAAGCGTATGACTTCGTACATCTGTGCCGCGATCATGATTGCCTGATTCAAGCGGGCGGCAGTGACCAATGGGGAAATATCACCGCCGGAATCGACCTGGACGCCGCATGCTGGGCAAACCATTGTTCGGTGTCACCGCACCACTGTTGACAACCAGCGACGGTCGTAAGATGGGGAAGACCGAACAGGGGGCGATTTGGCTTGATCCACAGCGAACCAGTCCCTATCAGTTCTTTCAGTACTGGAAGAACGTTGCCGATGACGATGTGATGAAGTGCATTGCTTTCCTGACCGAGATCGAACGCGACGAATACGACGAACTTGTTGAGGCAACCAAGTCGGATCCAGGCCGTCGTTCTGGCACAAAATCGTTTGGCACGAATGGATGACCGAGTTCGTCCATGGAACTGAGGGCTTGGAAAGTGCCGAACGAGCGTCGAAGATTCTGTTCGGCGGTGAAATCGGTAAGCAGACGGACGCCAGTCTGGGAGAAATTTTTGCCGATGTTCCAAGTTCGGAAATCGCGCGAGAAAAACTCGGCGGCGACGGCTACTGGATCGTCGAAGCGTTGCAGGATGCTGGCTTGGTCAAGAGTGGCGGCGAAGCGAGGCGAGCGATCAAGGATGGCGGCGTGTACATCAATAACGTTCGCGCGATCGATGTTGATCAAAGATTGAAGGAAGCTGATCTGGCTAGTGAAACCGTCATGGTGTTGCGCAAAGGCAAACGCAACTACGCTCTATTGCGTTTCCATGCATAGGCCCGGCTTCCCAACGGGCGGATAAACCGGCAACGCAGCCATTGGGAATATGAACTACTTGCCAATGCAGTACAGCTTAGACGCCGTTCGAATTAGCAACTTGCCGTCGGCGATGGCCGGGGTTGACAGCGTTAGCTCGTCCAAATCGTTCGTGCGGATCATTTCGAATTCCGGTCCCAGGTTGACCACGTAGGTCAATCCTTTTTCATTCAAGCAAAATAGCTTGCCGTTGTACGCCCAGGGTGCCGCTGTAAATGATCCGGCCGGAGCGAATCGCTGCTTGTCATAGATTTCTGCTCCCGTTTTGGCGTTGTGGCAGGTCAGATACCCCCGGTCATACAGCGTATAGAAATAGTCGCCGACAACAATTTGCGACGTGTTGTACGGAGCCGAAGTGCCTTGATACCATTCGATGAATTCGCTATCAGCAAAATCACCTTCGGGTGTGAAGTCGCCGGATGCTCCCGGTCGAATGGCGAACGTCGGTCGATGTTTATCGCCGACGTAACCAGACCCGATGTAGACCATTCCGTGCGCGGCGAAGGGAGATGGAATCACCAGGCCGGACATGTCGCCATCGAATTCCCATAACAGTTTTCCATCCAATCCGTAGGAGCGATTTTTCTTTACGCCATTGACGATGATTTCTGTCCGCTGATCATTCTTCCACACCAGGGGTGTCGCCCAGGATTTCGTTTCGTCTCGAATCGTTTTCCAGTTTTCGTTGCCCGTCTTAGCATCAAAGGATGCGATCCATGATTCTTCCATGTTGTCGTAGACGACGAAGACTTGGCCGTCGTGAACCACCGGTGATGCGGCTGCACCGTAGTCAAAGAACGTCTTCTTGGTTTCGATCGGTTTGGCCCAGAGTTGTTCGCCTTCAAAATCGTAGGCATACAGTCCAATGTCACCAAACAGGACGTACAGTCGCTCCCCGTCCGTCGCGGGCGTCTCCGACGCATAGGTGCTTTTGGGGTGTCTGGGAATCTCTGGCCGACCGGTATGCGCTTCGTGCTGCCAAAGTTCTTTGCCGGTCTTCAAGTCAAAACAATGCACCATCCAGTGGTGGATACCTTTGGGCGGTTCGCGCACGCCTTGACCCAAGTACAGTCCGGCTTGCGGCTTGGTCGATTCCTCTTCATTGACAACGGAGGTGATAAAGACACGATCGCCCCAAACGACAGGGCAAGACCAAGCCAGTCCGGGAACATCAACGGACCATGCGACGTTCTCTGTGGTAGACCATTGCTCGGGCAACCGATCATCGTCAGCAGCAACGCCGGAGGCACCCGCACCACGAAACTGCGGCCAGTTGTCTTGGCCAAACAGTGGCCCCGCGGCAATGAACAGAAATGCAACGATGATATGGAGTTGTCTCATGGATACTCTTGTTTTTGATGCCAGTGCCTTCACCTAACTGTGAAAGACGACAGACGCATTAGTGCCGGAAGGGATTAAAACTAGTGAATGTTGAGAGGCAGGTTTCCGTTTCGCATCGCAGGTCTTCGCTCGATATTCAAAACGAGAGCCTCATTCCCGCGGTTCAGGCCGCGACCGCTCTGGCCAGCAGGGAGAGGTGACCGAAGCTGATGTTTGTCGCTGGACAACATCCTATCACGGTTCCTCTGTGGCCGGGATCGTATCACAAATCCAGCATCTTCAATTCCCAACGCGGGCCACAAGCAGCCACACCCCGGTCAGGGCCAGCAGACGGTCGGGCCGAGAATCCTTGTGAAACCTTCTTGTTCTGGGTCGCTTTCGTACAGATACAGATACGCCTGGGGTAATCGTTGGTCTTCCAGGTCAAAGGGAGTGCAAACGACACGCCTGTAAAGATCGGGCTGACCAACCTGATTCGTTCCCTCAAGCTGATCCAACGCTTGGATTACTTGATCAATGTCCTTCGGTTCAAACGTCCATAGTTCACCCATCACTCGGTCAGTCCCGTCAGTCATTGCGGGATAGTTGACGCCACCGAACAATTGTCCCCTGGTCCAGGCGGAGCAGACTGACGTTGGCTCGGCCGGCCAAATTTGATCGTTGCGTTCGCCCCGTTTCAGCGTTCCATAGACGAAGAAGCTTGAAACGATGGGTGAAGCATCGACTAGGCGTGATTCGCTCAAGCGGTGTTCCTATCTGGCGGTGTTCCGATACATTTGGGTTCAGACCCTTCGAAGACAGCTCCGAATCCTTTATACGAGAGACCGGCACCCCAAGTCGGCGCCCCCAATGTCTGTGGAACCAGAATTTCTCGCCGCACTGGAAAACCATTCGATCGACCTGGACCAGCAGGCTGTCGAGCGATTGCAGGCGTATGCGCAGTCCATGTGGCGTTGGAATGAACAGCTGAATTTGACGCGCCACACGACCTGGGACTTGTTCGTTTCTCGCGATTTACGAGACTGCGTCCAACTGGCGCCTCTGTTGGAGGCAGGCGAGGAAGTCTTGGACCTGGGCAGTGGCAACGGAGTTCCCGGTATCCCGCTGTCCATCTTGCGTCCCGATGTCGAAGTCGCGTTGGCCGAGTCGGTCAAAAAGCGAGCCAATGTGTTGGGTGAAATCATCGGCGAACTGGGGCTGCCGGTAACCGTCTACGGGGCTCGTGGTGAAGATCTGCTGCAGGATTTTCGTTTCTCAACAATCGTTGCCCGGGCGGTCGGAAGCATTAGCAAGTTCTGCCGCTGGGTCGAACCACACTGGACAAATATTGACCGGCTGTTGCTGATCAAAGGCCCCAAGTGGGTGGAAGAGCGCGGGGAAGCCCGGCACAGCGGTTTGCTGAAGAAGCTGCAACTGCGTCGCGTCGCCAGCTATCCGCTGGGTGACGACAGCGATTCCGAGGGCGTAATCCTGCAAATCTGGCCAGAGGGTCAGGCTGGCAAGCGATTCACCTAGTCAGCGGCGCAGAGCTGTCTATACTCGGTCCCCTTACAGGTTTTGTCACCCACTACCCGCTCGCAGCTCCCTATGTCGGACTACAACCTAACTCATCTAAAACAGCTCGAAGCCGAGAGCATTCATATCATTCGCGAAGTGGTATCCGAGTTCCAGAAACCGGTCCTGCTGTACAGCATCGGTAAAGACTCGGCTGTACTGCTCCAGTTGGCGATCAAGGCGTTTTATCCGGCGTTACCGCCGTTTCCGCTCATGCATATCGATACAACCTGGAAGTTTCGCGAGATGATTGAATTTCGCGAAAACTATGTGCGGAAAGAATTGGGGCTGGACTTGATTGTCCATACCAACGAGGAGGGATTGAAACAAGGCATCAAGCCCTGGGACGATAGCGAAGGACATACCGAGTTGATGAAGACCGACGCGTTGAAAGCGGCCTTGGACAAGCATGGGTTTGACGCGGCGTTTGGTGGGGCCCGGCGTGATGAGGAAAAGAGTCGCGCGAAAGAGCGGGTCTTTAGTTTTCGCGACAAGTCGCATCGCTGGGACCCGAAACGCCAACGCCCCGAACTCTGGAATCTGTATAACGGCCGAGTCAATAAGGGCGAATCGATTCGAGTCTTTCCGATGAGCAACTGGACGGAATTGGACGTCTGGCAATATATCCACCTCGAAGAAATTCCGATCGTTCCCTTGTACATGGCGGCACCACGCAAAGTTGTTCAGCGCGACGGCATTTTGCTGATGCGCGACGACGATCGAATGCCATTGCTGGAAGGCGAGAAAGAGGAAACCAAAATGGTGCGGTTTCGAACTCTTGGCTGTTACCCACTGTCGGGCGCCGTCGAAAGCGAAGCCACGACGCTTCCCGAAATCATCCAAGAAATGTTGCTCGCAACCACCAGTGAACGGCAAGGACGAATCATCGACCAAGATGAAGGCGGCGCAGGAATGGAAGAGAAGAAGCGGCGGGGGTATTTTTAGCCGCGAACGGCAGTTAGCAGTTGCCAGTCAACCGCTGACAGCCATATCTCTAGCGTCACTCTTTCTGTCAACTGATCACTGTTAACTGAGCCAGCATGTCCCATAAATCTGATCTGATCGCCACCGACATCGACGCGTACCTGAAGCAGCATGAGAACAAGCAACTGCTACGGTTCATCACATGCGGCAGTGTTGACGATGGCAAGAGTACGCTGATTGGCCGCTTGCTGTTCGACAGCAAAATGATCTACGAAGATCAACTTAGTCAGTTAGAAGCGGACTCGAAGGTCATCGGTACAACGGGCGGCAATTTCGATCCAGCCTTGTTGACCGATGGATTGAAGGCGGAACGCGAACAGGGCATCACGATCGATGTGGCCTATCGTTACTTCAGTACCGCCAAACGCAAGTTCATCATCGCCGATACGCCGGGCCACGAACAATACACGCGGAATATGGCAACCGGTGCCAGTGCCGCCGACTTAGCCGTGATCTTAATCGACGCCCGTTACGGTGTTTTGACGCAAACGAAACGCCACAGCTTTATCGTTTCCCTATTGGGGATTCGGCACGTCATCGTCGCGGTCAACAAGATGGACCTGGTTGATTTTAGCGAAGAGCGCTTCGATGAAATCTGCGACCAGTATCGGTCGTTCGCGACACGCTTGGACCTGCCCGACTTGCACTTTATTCCTATCAGTGCCTTGAACGGTGACAATGTTGTTGATCGCAGTGAACATTCACCGTGGTACTCCGGTAGCACGCTGATGAATTTCTTGGAAACCGTTTACATCGGTAGTGATCGGAATCTGCAAGATTTTCGAATGCCAGTACAGTTGGTCAATCGACCGAACCTAGACTTTCGCGGGTTCTGCGGCACGATTGCCTCCGGCATTATCCGGACCGGCGAAGAAATCATGGTTCTGCCCAGTCGCCAAAAGTCCAAAGTCAAAGAGATCATCACTTATGATGGAAACGTTGATGAAGCGTTTACTCCGCTTTCGATCACGTTGACGCTGGAAGACGAAATCGATGCCAGTCGTGGCGATACGATCGTGCGTCCCGGAAATTTGCCGCACAGTCGCGACCAAATCGACGCGATGTTAGTGTGGATGAACGAGGATTCGATGGTCCCCGGCAAAACGTACTTGTTCAAACACACTACCCAAACGTTGCCCGGTACCATTGATACTTTGAAGTATCGTGTCGATGTGAATACGTTGCACCGCACTCCAGCACCGCAATTGGAATTGAATGAAATTGGACGGGTGAGCATTTCACTTAGCGCGCCAGTTCACTTTGATGCTTATCGCAAGAACCGCAATACCGGTGCTTTTATCGTTATTGACCGGATTACCAACGCGACGGTCGCGGCTGGCATGATCCTGGACAAGTCGGGTGATGGAAAGGCCAAGTCGGTTTGGGATGATGACATTGCTGACCAACCACAAGGCAAAGAGATCTCGACCGTTTCCAGTGAGGAAAGGATTGCACGATTCGGCCAGAAACCAACGACGGTTCTGTTGACTGGATTGACTGGCAGTGGAAAGACAGCGATCGGTCATGCTGTCGAGCGAAAGCTGTTTGAACAAGGCCGCGCGGTCGGGATGATCGACGGCGATTCGGTGCGTCGCGGTTTGAGTCGCGATCTTGGATATACCGCCGATGACCGTAGCGAAAACCTCCGTCGTAGCGCTCACTTGGCTGGTACGCTCAATGACGCTGGATTGATTTGTATCGCAGCCTACGTTGCGCCCTCTGAAGAAGTCCGACAAAAAGTCGCTCAGTTGATTGGTGTCGATCGGTACTTGGTCGTTCACGTGGCCACACCTGTCGAAACCTGTCGGCAGCGTGACACGAAAGGCCAATACGAAAAGGCTGACGCGGGTGAATTGAGGAATTTCCCCGGTGTTACAGCCGAGTATGAGCCGCCGGTCAATCCTGATCTGGTTCTGAACGCAGCCGATCAATCGATCGATGAATGTGCCGACGCGGTGATCGAAATGCTGAAGAGCAAACAGATTATCAAATAGGGCGATTCACGACCGGACACTCGGATTGTGGCAGTAACACGCTGGTTGGTTCAGCAGCGACCGCCTACTTAGCAAGATCGATTTCTTCGCCGCATCCAGGCTACCGCACACAACGCCAATAGGCCGGCGTTTCCAGGCTCTGGCACGATGGAAATGCTATATCCCAGATCTTTCAGAACCGCGATGTCAAACTCGGTGTAGCCGCGTTTGATCGCTCCATCGGAAAGGCTTGGGTTCATCACGGTGTCAAGCGAAAGACCGCTGGGGATGTGAGTAAGGTCAGCCCCCAAGGGCGACACTGTCAATGGAATTAGTCCGCCAGCGATGGCAACTGCTTCCGGGCCCGCAAGCAATGCGCCGGCAATTGGCGGAACAATCAACGGGTTCAAGTCACCAGCGGGTGTCAGCAGGGGGACATCATCACCCGGACCGGCAGTGCTGCCAAAGCCAACGAGTAGCGAATCGTAGACTGTGTAAAGTTCATCGAGACCAGCGAGCCCGGTTGGATCCGAGTCAATCAAGGCGTCGGTAAGACCGCTGGTGCCATCCGACTTGATGGCCGAGGCCCAGCCAAGCGCATGAGTTAACTCGTGCACAAAGACCGAATACAAGTCCTTTTCCCCGGCCCCGATCAAGCCTGCATCCATGCCGTTGTAGTAGGACTTGGCAGTATTGACCATCATGAATCCGTCGGTTGGTCCGGGCGATGCAGCACCAAACAGGATTGTTTCTTGCACCGAATTTGGGATGACTCCCATCGCCGTTGGGTCAACGTAGTAGAAACCTCCGGCCGATGCCAATGTGCTATCGCTGGCATCGGAATAGGTGGAAACACCAATCTCGACAGTTGCCGAGTGATCAAGCAACGAACCGATTGAGGACGCCGCCTCGGTCAGTACCATCAGGTTTGCCGCCCCATCAGCTGACAATGGGTCAAAGAATCCTCCGTCTCCGGGTACGTCTGACCCATCCGTAAAGACAAAATCAAACATCACATCAGCGCGAGCTGTTCGCTCAAAAAGTGCTGGTGAGGTGAAGATGATGGAGACAACTACGACGACGGCCAGAAATCGGGTGCGTAACATGGGATTCTCCAAAGTACTCTTCGGGATCGGTCTCACTCGCTCTCATCGTAACCTGCCGAGCGAACCGAGATGGTTATGGCTCCATGTTCGCCGCCGAAAACATGGCTTTTTAGCACCGAGGTTCAGTCGCCGCTCGCCAGAACGCGGCCGAAGGATGGTCAGCCGGAGGAGTCTTAAGAGGTTGTCGTCGGGCCGGCATTGCGAATTGCGTCGCTAGCTCCCGATTCGAACTTGCGAAAGTTCTCACGGAACAAATCGGCCAAACGCTGAGCGTTACTGTCATACAGATCGCCTGCTGGCCAGGCATCCCGAGGCCAAAGCAAATCAGCGGGCAAGTCGTCACAGGTAACCGGGACATCGAATCCAAAGATAGCGTCGGTCCGTGTCGTACAATTCTTCAACGATCCATTGTGAATCGAATCGATAATCGTTCGCGTGTGTCGCAAACTCATGCGCGACCCGACGCCGTGGGGTCCACCGGTCCAGCCTGTATTGACCAACCAGACATCGCTGTTGTGCTTGCGAATTCGGTCGGCCAGAAGCTCCGCGTATTTTGCCGGATGCCACACCAAGAACGCGGCTCCAAAACAAGCGCTAAAAGTTGCCGTGGGTTCATTCACATTCATCTCCGTACCGGCGACCTTGGCGGTATAGCCACTGATGAAGTGATACATTGCCTGTTCCGGAGTCAACTTGGACACAGGTGGCAAAACGCCAAACGCGTCGCAGGTCAAGAAAATGATGTTATTCGGATGTGATCCGACGCAGGGGATTTTTGCGTTTTCGATAAAATCGATCGGGTAGGCGACTCGAGTGTTTTCTGTGATGGATGCGTCATCGTAGTTGACTTCGTGCGTAGTTTCATCAAACACGACATTTTCCAGTACTGCTCCATACCGGACGGCATCAAAAATTTCCGGCTCACTCTCTTTTCGCAGATGGATCACTTTGGCGTAGCAACCACCTTCGATGTTGAACACACCGTCATCTGTCCAGCAATGTTCATCGTCGCCAATCAGTTGCCGGTTGGGATCGGTCGACAGCGTTGTTTTTCCTGTGCCGGAGAGTCCAAAGAATAGCGAAACGTTTCCATCGGACGACGAATTTGCGCTGCAGTGCATGCTCAAGACATCGCACTTGGGCATCCGATAATTCATAACGGTGAAGACACCCTTTTTCATCTCACCGGCATATTGCGTGCCCAATATCACAAGTTGCCCCAGTTCAATTGACAAGTCGATACTGGTCGTACTGGTCATTTGCGCGGTGTAAGGATTGGCTGGGAAGCCTCCGGCGTTCATGATCACGACATCGGGATCCGCAAAGTCCGCCAACTGTTCTTTGTTGGGCCGGATCAACATGTTGTGCATGAACAGCGCATGGTAAGCGCTTTCCGCGATCACTCGTACTTTGATCTGATACTTGGGGTCCCAGCCAGCGTAGCCGTCAAACACAAAAATCCGCGACCGTGTATTCAGGTAATCCACGGCCCTTTGACGATTGATCAGAAATGAACGCTCGGTCAGCCGAATGTTGACATCACCCCACCAAACATCGTCGGACGATTGCGGGTCAACGACAATTCGCTTGTCTTTGGGGCTGCGTCCCGTCTTGTCGCCACTGCGTGTCGCCAAGGCGCCCGAGGCGGAAATCATCGCATCTTGGTCGACGATCGCAAATTCATACAAACGGGCGGGCGTCGCATTATGAATCACATCTTCGACATGGATTCCATATTGGGACAGGTCGATCGGATTGACACTCATGCTGCTGACTCGTCCCGGCTATTTGTCCAGGCAGGCGATTACAGATTTGCCGGTTGCTCGACGCGTCCAGTGACGATGCAGGAGGCTGATTTGTCACCTGGCAAATCAGTGATGATCCGAATTTCCTGCGAGATCGGTTCATCGCTTCCATCGCCCTAAAATTGCATCTTTACAAAGTGAACTTTCTTGGCGCCATTGGGTACTTCAAATGCAAATCTCGCATCACCGCACTCTACGTCCTTGATTTCAAACGGCTCGTCGGCACGGACGACCAAGCGTTTGTCAGCTGTCCCGTCGGTGGGTGTGGTTCCAAGACTGACGGCTGCCGGAGAAACACTGACGGTTGGACGAATTCGTCCGGTGATGGCCATTTCCGTCGTTGGGAATTGCGGTCATTGCTAATCAATGTCAGTCGTTCGCGGATATCACCTTCGGGCATCTTGTCGTCCATCTTGACCAGCATTCGATAGCGAACCATTCCGGCAGTCCGCTCGGCGGGATTCAGCCTGACCTGCAGATTCTTGCAATGGCTGCGGACGTCGGTGATTTCCCATTTGCTGTTGCCGCTGTGAGTGATCACGACTTCCTGTTCGGTCGCCTGACCGGACGGCAAGTTCACCATAGTTGACCTCGGGAGGATCAAAGGTGATGTCGGTTCGAATGAAACCACTGACCTTCAGCTGGACTTCGGCGTACTTTGGCCTGTCAAAAACAACCGTGATGGTCGCCGCTTTCTGGCCAATGAATGTATTGGTGTTGAAGGTTGCGATGACCGAGCCGGTTTCATGCGTGGTCAACGTTTCCTGGGTCAAAGAAGGCGTGGTGCACCCGCAACTGGTGCGAACCGCAGAAACATGAACGTCTTCCTCGTAGACATTCGTGAAATCGAAGTGATACTCGGCCTTCGTTCCCCGACCAACCGTGCGAAAATCGTGTTTTTTGACGTCGAACATCTTGTCGGCCCAGCTCTGACCCGATGCCGGCGAATCAAACGCCAGCATCAAAACAATTGATGTCAACAGAGACAACAAAGGACCGCGACGATCAAGACCTACCATGGTTCCGTTCCGCTGGATGAAATTGGAGTATTGGAGGTTCTGAACCGGAAGAGAGGAAGGTTAGCAAATATAGACGGCTTTCCATAGGTGGACTGGCATCTACGACTAGGACCGTATTTCGGCAGATATGGCTCGGGATTCCACAAAATATCGGGCCTCAGCAGCATTGAGCAAGGCAAATCCGTCACATTTCATCGCGTTGGCTGATGTAGCGTTCAGCCCGCTGGTCAAACTGTTCCATCAACTCCGCCAGTCGCTCCATCGGCAGGCCAACCACATTGCTTTCGCTGCCACCGCCGATCACCGACAGCCAATCGTTGCCGTCTTGATAACCAAACGCCCCAGCTTTCCCATCCCAACCGAGCGAATCGAAGTACTCGCTTAACATCGATTCGCTCAACGGTTGCATCTTTAGTTCCGTTCGCACCACATCGACGATACATTTCCCTTTCTCAATTGATAGCAAACAAATTCCGGTATAGACATCATGCTTGCGCCCACTGAGTATTCGCAGGATCGACTCCGCGTGTTCTTGATCGCGCGGTTTTCCCAAGATCTGGCCGACACACGAGGCGACCGTATCGGCGGCCAGGACTAAACCGCGTTCGGTTCGCTGGGCAACGTCGATTGCTTTGCGATACGCATAACGGGCTACCAGTTCGGGCGCCGATTCCCGACTGCAAATACCGCACTCGGCCGAATCACTGGCAATCTGGACCGTGAACTTGTATCCCGCTGCATTCAACAGCTGGGCCCGGCGGGGCGATCCGCTGGCCAGAATCAAAGGTTCGTCGGTCGGCAGGTTGGCGCGTGGCAGATCTCGCATCAGTGAGTGGGATCTTATCCTGAGAACTCATGTGGCTTCAGACGATCGGGTCATCGGAATCGCTGGGGTCCGTCGCGTCCGTCGAATTACCGTCCTCCGGCAATGGCGGTGGTGCGTTCGGCGGCAGCTGTCCAGGCGGGCTGGCTTGACGTCGCTGTTCCAACTGTTTCTGGACGCCTCGCAAAGATTCCAGCAAACGTGGAACCTGGCCTGCGGCCAAGAAAACGCGGGCACTGACAGCTGATTGAGGAAAGAAGCTGGTCAGAAAGTCGAGCCCAAACTCGCTGGCCCCATGCCCGATCATCACTCCATTGGCGTACACACCGCTAAGGACTTCATCGGGCAGTTTCAAATCGTCGTAGATCTCTTGGGGAGACGGTCGTCGGGCTTGTTCGGGATTCTGTTGTTGCGGCGGAGCTGGCGGGTCGCCAAACCGGCTTTTGTAAAGTTCCAGATTCTTGCCGAGTGCTTCGATGAACTGGGGCATGACAGGATGGGGAATCACGACGCGTTTTGCGACGCGGTGGGGACGACCGATCGTTTGCAAGAAATCAACGATAAATTCGCTTGGGCCTGTCATCACGATCGCACCGGTACTGAAGCAACCGTCACCAATGTTGTCGGGCACCCGGGCCCTCAGGGCAGGGTTATTATTGTCCGGTTGCTCGGGTTGGTTTTCAGGTGCTGGTTCAGATTCGGACATGCGACAAATAGTGATTCGATGACGAAGAAGACTGCGGATCACAAGAAGATTGGTGCAGATGAACCAACATTCTAAGAGTTGTGCGCTGACACTACACCCCCGAGCGACTTTCTTCTTTTTCCTGCAACACTCGCTCGGGCGTGGCGATACGGCGCGGCAACGTCAGATCCGATGAGCTGATCAGCGAAGCCAAAAATCCGATTCCTGATGTCAGAGTGACAATCATCATCGGCAACATCGAATGATTTCCCTCGCTGGTCTGCTGTAACGTCCACGCCCAATTCGTGATTTGGGATAGCGAATACTTGAACTCCCGATAGTCGTTCCGATGCAATTCGATGGCGTATGGAACGAATGCAAACAATACGGCCAGCAGAATCAAGATCACCAATCCGATTTCCGCTCTGGGATGGATCTTGGTTCGAATCACAGCGACGACCCAATACACCAAGACAAGAAACCCAATCAGATACGCGGTATAGGTTGCAAAAGACCACTGCACGTTTGCGATATTGCCTGGGTTGATCCCCACTCGTGTGCGAGCAAACTGAAGGCCGGCACAGGTGACCGCCGTCAACAGGACAATGTTGACGGTTGCGAAGATCAGACCGGTAGCGGGCCCGGGGGTCAGCCAAGTTAAACAGAAGCGTGCCAAGAAACTTTGCGGCAGTTCACGTAGAATTCGCGGCGTTTGAATAGGCGATTCGGCTGCCATGATGCTGCCAACGATTGTCCAAAGTATCCCTGTTCCGACCGATAAGATCGAGATCCACGTCAAACGCATCTCTGCCCAGCGTTTGGAACGCCAGTACATCCAGTCCGATCAGTACGGCACCGATCAGCAGCATTGCTAACCGAATCTTTGTCGATCGATTTTCGCTTTCCGGCGTCAGTTGCGCAGCAGTTGTGGTCAGCAATAGTAGCCCGAGGCTAACAGAAATCGTGACGCTTGCAGTCAACGCAAAAACCAGTTCTTCACGGGACAGCGGATTGCCTCGCGTGATCAAACTTACAACAACGGATCCCAGGCTCCACTGAGTGACCAACAGCGTCGCTGCAATCACAAACAGGGACGTGATGCGTCCGCTGCGACTACTGGAGATCGCTGCCATGAACAAAGATGCAATCGTCAGCATCAGTGCGGTGACAAGTAGGATGCCAAGAATCATGAACGTTGTCGGCAAGTCGACGCCGCGCAGATTGTATGCGTATGCCACACAGGGGAACAAAGCAACGAAGTACAAAGCCATCTGCAACATTGCGCTGGCCAGTTTGCCAAGTACGATTTGCCAAGGACTTAGCGTGGATATCGATAGCAACTCTAATGTTCCATCTTCGATCTCTGATTCCAAAGAGCGGTACGCAGCCATCGGCACGACCAAAAGCATGGGTACCGCTAGCACAAAGTAGTAGCCAATCAGCATGCGGGGAGCTGACGGCGATGTATAGATTTGCGGCATCATCGACAGGCTGCCGATGATTGTCCAGCCAAGCGCTGCCAACAACAACGCTGAAAAAGTAATGATGAATTGACGGCTCTTCAGCGCCTGACGGGCCTCTTTGACCAAAATCGGATTGATCGCATCACCAGTCCGTTCGCAGATCCGGTCAACGCTTTCAAGCCACCGCAAAATGATCGAATCATTTGGTTTCTCGTTCGTTTCGGTTGCTGGAATGGTTAAGTCGTTTGCCATCTCAATTACTGAACCCTGCCCTCGGTGACCTGCAAGAACACATCCTCTAGCGATTTCTTATGTGACATAACCTCGGTGATTTCAAAGCCCTGGCCGACCAACCAGGCAACCAACGCGGCCTGTTCTTGCGCGTCGCCATGAAACTCAAAACGCAATAGCTCTCCGTCAACGATCAGTGAACCGATGCCCGCTCTTGACTTCAGAGAAAGTGCTGCTTCATCGGCGCGATTCAAGATGCGTATGGTTAGTTCACGGTGTTTGGCTTGTTGCTTTTGGATGTCTTCGACGCTGCCGATCGCTAACAGCTTGCCCTGTTCGATGATCCCGACCGAATCGACCATCTCGGCCAATTCCGTCAGAATGTGACTGCTGATCAATACGGTTTTTCCCTCGTCAGCAAGTTGCCGAATCATCTTTCGCAAGTCGATTCGGGCCCGCGGATCCAACCCGGCGGCGGGTTCATCAAGGATCATTACCGCGGGGTCGTGAACCAGTGCCCGTCCCAAACAGAGACGCTGCTTCATTCCTTTGCTCAATCCGCGAATCGGTTTTTCCGCAATGGCACCGGTGCCGGTGAATCCCAGGACCCAGTCAAGCCGACGTTTTCTGGCTGGTCCAATCAGTCCATAGGCGCGAGCGAAAAAGTCAAGATACTCACGGCAGTTGACGTCGCGGTAAGTTCCGAAGGCGTCCGGCATGAATCCTAGCCGACTGCGAACATATTCAGGGTCATTGACGACCGAAAAACCGTCAACATAAGCATCTCCGAAACTGGGTAAGTCCAGAGTCGCCAAGATCCGCATGGATGTGGTCTTTCCGGCCCCGTTCGGGCCAATGTATCCAAAAACGTGACCCCGCTGGACGCTGAATGAAATGTCGTCAACTGCTTTGGTATTGCCGAAAAATCGGTGCAGCCTTCTTAGCTCAATGCAGTCGTCGCTACGGACATGAACCATCTTCACGGCAGTGTCCCAAAAACGTAGCGTACACTGTCAACAACTTCACTGCCTTCGACGGCAACAACGTCTTCGCTGACATCCGCCGTCGCGACGAAATGATCTTTTGGAATCTCGCTTTGCAGTTGCAACTGAGATTGCAGCCAGTTTTCGAAGATTCCATTTTGCAATCGTTGATCTAGCCGTAGGTGTCTGGCGATCGCACCGAGCGGGTCAAAGAACTCGCGCTGCTTCTGAGACGTTGATTGCGACTCTCCGGTCGCTGCCATCGGTCGATAATCACTATGCAATTTTCCTAACCATGATGATGCCGATCTCGAATCAAGTTTAACGCATGGTTTGGTCACGCCGGCATCGATGTTCATGACGCCCCAGTAATCGCCGTTGCCATCGCGAACGATTACAACGCGGAGCGGAAACTGCAGTCCGTTCGCCAATTTTGGCTCGCTTCTGCCGCCCACCGGAGGAACCAACTGGACCGATCCGACACCGGGTCGCGGAACATGAAAAATGAATTGTCGCTGATCTCGTGAGGGCAGAAACGGCGAACCAAAGATTTGCATGTCGTCGCTAATGGTGATTGGACCGAGCGTCTGTGGCGGCAATCGATTGGCTTCTTCCCAAGGGATGTCGTCCGACTCGGCCTGACGCATCACGGTCGCATTGCCGGGAAATCGTAGACCGCCAGATGGACGAATGCCTGCGAAGTAGGTTGCTCGGACTCGTTCGCCCGCGTCACCACTCTTGCCGTCAACCCACGTCAGCTGACGGATCCGAACTCGGGTTCTGAAACCATCTGAAATGATTCCATATCCCAACATTGCCAACGTTGTGGTGATTGCCAGGATCGGTGCGATCGCGAACATCAAATGGCTGCGACCGTACTTGGAAGTTTGCCGGTATGCGACCGGGCCAACCAATATGACAAATACCGTTAACAAACTAATGAAGGCGTAGACTGGAGGTCTTCGCACGTTGGGAACCGTCCACTGTCGAAATCTTCGGTGGCCGAGCATCGGCTCGACGCCGTCGCGCAGCATCGCTGAACTGCGGTCGTTCACGGTTTCTTTTATTAGTTCTAGATGCTCCGCCGACGGAGCAGTAATGTCGTCAGTCGAATGGTCCGCACCGCTCAGGATAACAAACACCAATCCGGCTCCAACTGGCTGAACTCGAATCTGGTCTCCTGGGTTCGACACGTTGCCTAAGATCTCCGTCCCCGATGTTGCATTTCGGTTGACCTCGATTAGCGAAGTTGTCTCGCTAGAACCTTGGTCGCCTTGTCTTGACGACATCAAAAGGTCTCTAATGCTTTTCTTCGTGGATTCGATATGGTTTGTCGTTCGCGACGACAGCGAGGCCGATGTTGGATCATCCGGCCGGGCTTGGCTCGACCCGAATTGCAGTTGGTCTAAGACTTCCCGCATATTCGTCGTACCATAGTTGACCACCGTGCCACCTTGAAGAATCCAGTTCCGCAATGGACGCAAGGCAGTAGGCTTAGCCGCAAGTCGCCTGGCCGTGACTAAATTGAATATGACCACATCGTAGGATTGATAGCCGCGCCAATCGTTTGGCAATGCGACTAACCCGGTGACGTGGAATCTTCTGGACGAATCGGTAGTGTCTACTTCGCTGGCAGAGTTATTCGTTGGACTGCCAGAAGTGGCTTGTTCTAGAACAACACTTCGCAAAATCGAAGTTGTTTCTGGTGACGCTTGATCGGGGTCAGCGATCAACAGCCAGTCCTGACGACATTCTCGTGCAAACCCGGACATCGTTAGGTTCAGGGGTACCGAGTTACCAAAATTATTGCTGCGAAATTGCAAGGTTTGGGCTTTTTCAGTATCGATAATTTGCGTCAAGCTATCCTCTAGCAAACTCCCTCCTTCCCAAATGGATACGTCCAAGTTTTGACCCATCGACCATTTCGGGATGTACTTTTCGACGGTGATCGTTCTTGCCCCCTGGGGAACTAGCACCGGAACATCGACAACAAGTCCGTTTGCGGGTGGCGATTCGCCACCGGGATGGGTCGCAAAGCGAAACGTCAGTCGCTGGTCGGCCGGTGCAGCGCCCATTCCGGTGATCACAATTCGCACGGCGACATAGCCGGGGGTCTGTTGTCGGGCCAATTGAATGGTTGCGGAGTACCCCAGGCTACGCAGATCCATCGATTGAATCGGAATGACGCCATCATTCGGTCCCAAAATGGGGTCGTCAGCGCTAGCTGACGCTGAAAGCCAGGTCAAAGCGACGGTTGCGATCAAAACGATCGCCGTTGAACGCAACTTTCCACTCACGGCCGCAACTCCCTTGGCGGCAGAATTTGCGGTGGCAGTTGACCTTCGGCAAACGGACTTCCCTTGCTTGTTTGCGAAATACTGTCGCCTTTGACATAGGCGATCAATCGGCAGATGAAGAAGAGAATCGCCAGGAAGGCAAAGCAGGTGACCACAAATGCGAGTGAGGATAGTGCTGCGATCGCAAGTGCTGCACCCTGATCGGCGGCTCGTGCGATCGCGGCGACCAAAGCGCCCAGGGTCGTCAGGGCAAAAAAGAATCCAAGCGAGATTCTGGGAAGCATCCGACTCTTCAGAATCGGCTGCGTCGCTGGGGGATTAGATGGCATGATTCGGACAAGTTGGAAAAGCAAACTCTATCTCGTCAAATTGTATCAGAGTCCCAGTCAAACAGTTCGGTGACAATTCGCGCATCAAAAAAGCCGGCTGGTCCATGCGGACTAACCGGCTATGCAAGCGGTTGAGCTCCGGTCCGTCAATCAAAGATCGACGGAGCCAGTGTCCAGCTTAGCGACCGCGATAAGTCGTTTGCGGCGTTCCATTTGTGTAGGGAACTCGGCCGTTTGTGCTGCGCGTTGGTACCGCTGCCGTGGTGCTGGCAGTGGTCGGTTCAGGCTTTTTGACCGTCTTCGTGTTGGCCAAGTTCCAGCGTTTGCCATTCAAGCCGGCTTGCGGATTCCAAGTCAAGCCGGGAACGAATAGCACCGACGCAATGTTCTGGCCGTTAATCGTTGCCACACCCCATTCGGTTTCCACTGTCATCAGCTTGATGTCTGTGGCACCGGTGATTGAGTCACCGTTTAGCATGACGACGGTCGTTGATGCGTTGTCGGCGGAAGCAAGCCGAATTCCGGCAACTTCCGAAAGGGGAATGTTAGCGATGCCGAAAGCGGTTCGCATTTCCAATGTGTTGGTGTCGGTTAGGGTGCCGGCAATCTTGGTGTTGCTCAACAGGTCAATGTTCACGCTCAAAGGGCGGACTTTGGCAGGTGAAGCAACAGCGCGAGCGACTGGCTTCGCAGCTACAGCCTTTTTTTCACTGGCATTTTCTTGGGCATAGGCAGTGGTCGTCAGCGACATTGCCGCGATCGCTGCAGCGGCAACGCAAGCGCGAAGCGAGAAAACAGAGTTCATTTAGAGTCTCCGAAACAAAGGTTCACAGGTGGTACGTCATGATCTAATTCCAGTCGGTTTCAGCACCAACTGATGGCGTCGAATCTAGTTCGCGCACAGCAGAACGCCGCAAGAATATGGGCACAATCGAATCAAACGATGACGCTGAGATGGGGCAATCGCTACAGCCGCTACAGCCCTTCAATACCAGGTGATACGGACAGCTTTTGGCCGTCGGTTCGATCCACGTGGACGCGGATCAGATCACCCTTGCCAAGTCGCGAATCAGAAATGACCATCTCGGCCGGAGCGTATCGGCAAGTCGTGCCACGCAATAGCCTCTGGTCGGTGGTAAGAAATTTAGCCGTACGGAGTGAGCTGTCCACCCAATTTCGAGCCGGAATATGCCGGGCGTGTTCCGCCGTAACGCTGGTAAACCTTGGGTCGACCGATGCGAGCTGTCTGGTTGATTCCACAAGTAGTTCCATGTGGTTGCCGACCAGACGACCAAAATATTCGGCCCGCAGCTCGGCTTCCAGCTCGGTTAGCCGGGCAACCCGTTGGCTACGTAGCGGCTTAGGTATCTGGTCGTCCATTTCCGCGGCGGGAGTGCCGGAACGCGGGCTAAACGGAAAGGCGTGGATTTTTGAAAAGCCGGCCGCCCGACAGGTGTCCAGCGTCTGCTGAAATTCCGTTTCCGTTTCGCCGGGAAATCCAACAATGATGTCAGTCGTGATCGCTGGATCATTCAACGACTCGCGGAGCAGACGGCAGCGATCCAAGAACATTCGGGTTCCCCAGCGACGCCGCATTCGACGCAAAACGGAGTCACTTCCGCTTTGCAAACACAGGTGCAAGTGCGGAACGATTCGATGCGGATGGTCCACCATCACGGAAATCAATTCTCGCGTCACCTCGGTGGCCTCAATGCTGCTGAGACGAATTCGAAATTCGCCGGGAAGTTCGCAGAGTCGTCGCAGCAAATGGGCTAGGCGGACCCACTGTTCCTTTGGCTTGTTGCGATTCCAGTCGACTCCGTAGTGGCCAAGATGGATTCCTGTTAACACGACTTCACGATGGCCGGCGATCGTCAAGCGGCGCACTTCGTTGACGATGTCGTCACACGGGCGACTGGTCAGCTTCGGGCGAACATGCGGAATGATGCAGTAACTACAACGCAGCAGACAGCCGTCCTGGACTTTAACGTACGCGCGATGACGCCCCGAGAAACCATCCAAGCCGGTAGGCACATCGATCACACCAAATCTGGACATCAGATCGGGGAGTTCCCGTTTGTCCGTGACGACTTCCGTTACCCCAGGCAGCTTGGCGACTTCGTCGGGTGCCCTTGTCGCGTAGCACCCCATCACGACAATCTTGGCATCCGGGTTTTGGCGATTCATTCGCCGCACAATTTGGCGGCTTTTCGAATCACCTTCGCTGGTGACCGTGCAAGTGTTAACGATGCAGACGTCGGCGGTCTCGGTGTCGCTGCAATCGGAGAACCCAACGCGCTGCAAGCCCTGGCGAACCAATTCGGTTTCGTACTGATTGACCTTGCAGCCCAGCGTGGCAACCCGAAGCTTGGCGCTCATTCGCTGACTGGCTCGATCGTCGCAGACATACTGCCCTTGCAACGCGCGATCAATTCGTCCTTGCCAAAGGCATGAATCTGATCACGTTTCAATTCAGCGTGTTCCATCGTCGTTGTCAGGCAGATGGCACGTCCAGAGTTATCAACTTCTTTCGCGATTTGAAAACCGGTTTCAATCGGATGGCGAAAAACCTGCTTCATCATTAGCACAACGTAGTCGTAGCTATGATCAGTATCGTCCCACAAAATGACATGGTAACGAGGCTGCTTTTTCGGTTTCTGTTTCGTCTTTTCGCGTGTTTCGAACTGTGGTTCGGCCACCATCGTCTGCTGATCTGCCATTGCGGATCTTGCTCCTTGCTCATCGAATAACTTAGTCTCGCGGGCCGACGTTGATTCGGTAAGTATGATTCTCGTCTGCCGCGATGCGCGTATATTGTAGCGCGAGCTCATGCCGCATGTTAGTCCCGAAATCCCGTAAATTCCCAGGCTTTCACCGAATGTCCAGCGATCAGCTGATCGATTCCCTTTCCGAATCGGCCGACAGACACTTAGACGAACTCATTGACTGGCTGAAAATCCCCAGCGTCAGTAGTGACAGTTCTCGGGTCGCCGATGTTCGAGCCGCTGCTGAATGGCTGGTACAGAAGTTCCAATCCGCAGGCCTTACCACCGAGCTGATCGCGACGGCAGGTCACCCCATGGTCCTGGCCCAGACACCGAAGGTAGACGGAGCACCGGTGGTCTGTGTTTATGGACACTATGACGTACAGCCACCCGAACCGCTGGACCAATGGATTAGCGGGCCCTTCGACCCGACCATTCGCGATGGCAATCTTTACGCGCGAGGGGCAACGGATGACAAGGGCCAGTTGTTGACTCATGTCCAAAGCGTGTGCCAGTGGATGGCAAGCGGCCAGCCCTTGCCCCTGCAGATCAAGTTCTTGATCGAAGGTGAAGAAGAGGTAGGCAGCGAGAATTTGGAAAAGATGTTGCCGGGGCTGAGCGATCGAATTGCCTGCGACTGTGTCGTCATCAGCGACAGTAGCCAATACGCCGATGGACAACCGGCAATCACGTACGGTCTGCGCGGAATTGCCACGTACGAATTGCAAGTCGATGGCCCAAGCCAGGATTTGCACAGTGGATCATTTGGTGGCACGGTCATGAATCCGGCGATCGCGCTTTGTCACCTGCTCTCGTCGATGGTTGACGACCATGGCAGAATTCAGCTGCCGGGATATTACGACGATGTTCGCGGCTTGAGTGAAGTTGAACGAGCCGAATGGCAGCACCTACCCCAAGACGACAAGCAGTTTGCGGCAGGGATCGGTGTTGACGCGCTGTTTGGCGAACCAGGATATTCGACTGACGAACGTCGTTGGGCTCGTCCGACCTTCGACATCAACGGGTTGATGTCTGGTCACCAAGGTGAAGGCGTCAAAACCATCATTCCGGCCACCGCGTCAGCTAAATTCAGTTTTCGACTGGTGCCCGATCAAGATCCGAAGAAAGTCACCGCGTCGGTTGAAGCACATTTACGCGAGCATGCACCTGTAGGCATCCGTTGGAAATTGACACCCGATCACGGAGCCCCCGCCATGGTCGCCGATACGGAGAGCCGGTTCATTGCAGCGGCCAACATCGCGATCGAATCGGCATTCGGCGTAAAGCCCGTGTTGATTCGCGAAGGGGGATCGATTCCCATTGTCGCGCGATTCCAAGAAGTCCTGGGCTGTGATTGCTTGCTGTTGGGCTGGGGACTGAATGACGATAACCTGCACAGTCCGAACGAAAAATTTCGCGTCGCCGACTACCACCGAGGTATCAAAGCTTCAGCCTTGCTGTGGGATGCGATCGGAAAACTGAATCCATAACCAACTCTTCCTACTGTCAAATATGCTCGATCGAAAATTTATCATTCAAAACGCGGACGCGGTTCGTGAAAACAGTCGACGTCGTGGTGTCAAATGCGAAGTTGACCGCATCGTCACGCTCGATGGCCAGCGTTTAGAAAAACTTCAGCTTGCCGAACAACTGAATCGCGACGCCAATGCAACCAGTAAGCGGATCCCCAAAGCGAAGGACCATAACGAACGCAAAGAGCTGATTGAAAAGGGGCGGCACCTGCGAGCAGAAAAGGAGGCGGCGACCAAGGAACATGACGATTTGGAGCAACAGATTCTAGAGCTACAGACGGCGATCCCAAACCTGACGCATCCCGATGTTCCAACCGGCGGCGAAGACGACGCCAAGGAACTATCGTTTGGCAAAACGGAAAAGCCAGCTTTTGAATTCAAACCGCTCGACCATGTCGAACTGGGTGAGCAGCATGACCTGTTCGACTTCGAAGCCGGGGCCCGAGTCAGCGGTGCCGGATTCTACTATTTGAAGAACGCGGCCACGCGTTTGGATCTGGCGCTCCAGCAGTTCGCAATCAGTTATCTAGCAGACCGTCATTTCACACCGATCACCACTCCCGATTTGGCGCTGACCGCGATCCTGCAGGGCATCGGCTTTACGCCGCGTGGACCGGAAACGCAGATCTACAGCGTTGAAAATACCGACTTGAATCTGGTTGGAACCGCAGAGATCACTCTGGGCGGCATGATGGCCGGACAAACGATTGCTGCCGAAGAACTCCCGATCCGCTTGTGCGGCCTGAGTCATTGTTTTCGAACCGAGGCAGGCGCCGCTGGACGCGCCACCAAGGGTCTCTACCGAGTCCACCAATTCACCAAAGTCGAAATGTTCGCTTTCACATTGCCGGAGGCAAGCGACGCGATGCACGACGAAATGCGCCAGTTGGAATGCGAAATATTCGACGCGCTCGAAGTTCCCTATCGAGTGATCGATACCGCCAGCGGTGACTTAGGTGGCCCGGCCTATCGTAAGTTTGATCTCGAGGCTTGGATGCCGGGACGTGGCGACGAAGGAGCGTGGGGCGAAGTGACCAGTACCAGCAATTGCACCGACTATCAGTCGCGCAGATTGAAGGTTCGCTACAAGCAGACCGGACAAAAGGGAACGCAGTTCGTACACACGCTCAATGGAACCGCAGTGGCGACGGGCCGAGCGATGATCGCGATTCTGGAAAACCATCAGCGGGCCGATGGGACCATCAATGTGCCCCAGGCACTACGGCCGTGGATGGGATGCGATTCAATCGGCTAGTATCAGTCGCCTGTCGGCGTCAGAACTGTCAGACGCCGCTTGAACCACTCGCTCTCGTTGTGCCAGCCGACCGACGCACTAAACCGTTGCAATTGTTTATACCGATCGGTGACATCAAATTTGCATCCCCAATGTAACTTGCGCAGACAGACTGGACAGAGACACATCGGTCTCGCGTCGGTCTCGGCCAAGTGATTCGAGCCATTCATTAGACAATCAAAGTGGACGCAGTGCTTGATTCCAAACATATGTCCTGTTTCGTGCGCCAGTACCTTGCAACTTCGCTTGAACATGAGCGGTTTGGTCTCTTGGTCCGCTTGCTTGCCAGCAAAGGATGGCACATATCGCGCGAAGCTAAAGACCCCGACTCGATTGTTCAGCGAAGCTTGGCCGAACACAAAGTTCCAGCTCGGTTTCGGATATAGATCCTCCATCGTAACCGCCAGCAGACAATGAGCATCCGGCGGCACCTGGGGCTCAAGCCAGCGAAGAACGTCAAGCGACAAGAGTTGTCGTATACCGTTGTCTCGATCGCGATGTTTGATCGGCAGTCCTTGCAGGCTTACGGCATCATTGATCCTTACCGGTAACGCAAAAAACGCGGCAGCAAAGTTCCGCAACAAGTTGAGATCAGTGCGCCGAAGACTCCGAGAATTCGCCCAATGGTTGAATGTAAATACTGTCCCTTGATTCATCCGCGCGATATTTGCGTCTGCCTTGGTATTGGTCGAAGGTTTGTCCCTCTTCTTCGTGATTGGCGAGCCAGTCCGACGGGCCAGGGCGAGGGATCGGGGCGAAGCTTTCACCATCCTGGAAGGCCAGTCTCAATACGGACGGAAGATGACCCGTTGTACCAATGGCCTTTGTGCGCGCTTCGGCGTTTGGAGGTTCAAAGCGAGGTCGAGAATTGGGAGGTTCAACTGGTGGTTCAGAATCCGGTAGCTCAACCCGTTGCTGAGAATCCGGAAGTTCAACTTTCTGAGTGCTTTGCTCTTCCGGCGATACACGTGTGCAACCGGATACAAAAATCAAAATGGTGAACCAGATTTTCATGGGTTGAAAACCATGCTAGGGGCTCTTTTTGCCTGTTTGGATTCGTTTCAGTTCAGCAGTTAGCGATTCAACGATCTTCGGCTTATCTTGATACAAATTATTTGTTTCGCCGATGTCATTGGTCAAGTTATACAGTTGCCCTGCGGGATCGCCCTTGCCCGGCTTGATTCTTTTCGGTTCGGAAAATCCTCCCGATCCCAAACCATCGATCAATTTCCAATCGCCTTTGCGAACCACCATCATTCCGCTTCCCGATCGCATCGCAAGCGATCGACGAACGGGTTCGTCCTTGCCGGTCAACAGCGGTAAAATGCTAACCGAATCAGGCCCTGCACCGTCGGGCAGTTGGGTTTCATTCAACTCGGCAAACGTCGCCAGCATGTCGGTGAAGCAGATCAGTTGATCGCACTGGGACCCGGCGGCAACTTTACCCGGCCAGCGGGCGATGAAGGGCATCCGATGACCGCATTCCCAGGCATCGGCTTTCATGCCACGCAAACCACCTGAACTGTCGTGGCCGAAGCGCTGGACGTCTTCTTCGTACCAAACGGGTCCGTTGTCGGAGGTGAAGATCACGAGCGTGTTATCGCTCAACTTGGCCGCGTCGAGCTTGTCTAATACGTGGCCGATGTTGTGATCGACCATCATCGCAAAGTCACCATACATGCTCGCCCCACTCTTGCCGGCAAACTCGGGCGACGGTAACCAAGGAGTGTGTGGCGCAGGATAGGCAAGGTACAGAAACAGGGGCTGCTTTGAATTCGAGTCAACATGCCGATCGATCTCATTGATTGCTTCTTCGGTAAAGCGAGGCAGGACGTTGTTCAGTTTCAAATCAGGGGCGATCCCACCTGCTCGCCAAAACTCGCCCTGGATTCTCGTCCAGCCATCGCTCTGGCTGGCTTCGATTTCGTCAGTCGGTGGCGCGACGACTCGATCGCCGGAGATATAGAAGTAGGGCGGGATGTCAGTCGAGGCGCGGATGCCAAAATAGCTATCGAAGCCACGGTCAACCGGTCCGCCGGGTAAGGCGTTGTCGTATCCGTTTTCATCGAAACCGAGATGCCACTTGCCCACCATCGCCGTCCTGTATCCGTTGTCGCGGAGCAGCGAAGCGATCGTCATCTGGTCGGGGGCAATGGAGGCCTTCGTTCGCCAACTGCGAGTTTCAGCGCGAAAGGGATACTGACCGGTCAGCAAGCCATATCGAGACAAGTGACACAGTGGCCCAGGCGCATGCGCATCGGTGAACCGCATACCGTCACGTGCGAGAGCGTCAATGTTCGGCGTTGGAATCTTTGACTCGGAGTTGTAACACTGAGGGTCGCCATAACCCATGTCGTCCACCATGATGAAGACAATGTTGGGTGGTTCGTTCGTCGCTGCATGGATCGTGGCGCAGCAGACAAGTAGCAAAAAAATGATCGAAACGGAGCGAATGCAGGAACAGGTCATGGAGTCAATTTGAATTGAAAATGATGGTCGGTGAACATCGTGCCGCGTTTGATTGATCGCCAACCAAGAATTGACGATTGTGCTACTATTCGGCTCGCAATGTAAACATCCCGAAGTGGATTCCATTCGGTTCGTCGTAGCCAAAAAATCCGCTGGGCGCGAAATAGAGTTCGAATTTTTCGAAGGGCGGCAATTCGTCTCGCTCCAGTAAATCGACGATCTGTCCTGCGACTGGATTCTCTTTCGATCTGGCACGCAGAAACTTTCGCGTATCGGGCGACTGAGCTAAATCGTACATCTGTCGTACGTAGTCGGCCCCTTTCAAGAACGAGATTAAAAACGGTTTTTCTCCGTCCAGCTTGCCGCCCAACTCGCTGATGATCAAATCGTATTCCGGCACCGCGATCAAACGATCAACCGAGCCGCGGTTGGCCTGAATCAACCGTTCCATCATCTTCCGACTGTCACTGTAGACGGCCCAGTTGCCAAGGATGACAACACAGGGCTCCGGTTTTCTGAGCGTCTCTCGGAATTGACGAGATGCCTCGTTCTGCGGGCGGCCGGCCAATTCTCGCCGCGCTTGTGCTGCTTCGCGACGCTTTCTCGCCCGCTCGGCTCCAGGCATCGAATCGCTGTTGATGAAGTACACAACGGATCCGCTGATCGTTTCGATGGAAACATCTTGCGGACGTTTTCCATGGAACTTGGCTAACGCCGCATTGGCGGTTTGCGGGTCGTGCAATTCGAATGCGTGTGTCTGTGATTGGCTGTTCAGCTTGATCGGTCGCTCGAGCCAACCGCAATTGACATAGCGACCAGTCAGATTGGGCAACAGATCCTCTTGAAACGAGGCGCCGAGGATCTCTTGGGCGGGGGCTTCAATGTTTCGTTTCAAAATGCCCTGTTGCTGAAACTTTGCCAGGATCTTGCCCAGGTTTTCGTACGTCTTTTCAAAGTCCCAGTGCAATGTGGTGTAACTCGACACATCCGACGGAATCCAATCGGGTGGTATCGTGTCAACCGTTTCCGGGCGCAGCACGCCAAACAAGCCGTCACGGGGCGGATCGATCAACACATGCACATGGAGGATTGACTCAAAATCGTCGCCGCCACGAAACAGACTGCCGCCGATGCCACGGAATTTTGACAGCCCCAATTGATCGACCAATGGCCAAAAGAATGCGGCCATGCTTTGGCGTTTGACAACGCGTTCGACCAAATGGTACGCGTCCACAAAAAATGTTACCTGCGGCCTGGTTTCTTCGGCACCAATACAGCGTGACATAACGGAAGCAAAGTCAGTACGGTCGGCCAATGTTGGATCGTCATTCTTCTCGATCCAGCGGTCCAAAGCGTCCTGGGCGACCCGATGCCCCAATCCGAAAATCAGTGTTCCATCACGAACAAAGTATTCCAGTTCTGAAGATGCCGCGCGGGGAGGCAGCAGATGAATGATCTCCGTTCCAGCGTTCTCTGAGGTGCGGCGGACGTACCCACCCTCGATTACCGTACTCTCCAGCTTGTCGATCAGTCGCATCAAGTCATCGATGTTGTCGCCCGCTTCAACGAGAAATAACGCCGCGAACGAATTCTGTTGTTTGCGTTTGAGTTCCAGATGCGCTCGGATCGCTTCTTCTGATTCATCGCCGCCAGATTGGCTGCGGAGTAATTCGTTACTGCGTTCTGACGAATTCCCCGGCATGACTGCAACAGCAACCTGGCCGGTAGGGATGGTCAACACGTCGTCCAAGGGGACACCGATCTGATCAGTTGCGTTTTGAAACGCGTCGGCCAGTGCCGCGAACATGTCGGTCGCCAACGGTTTAAGTTGAGGGTCCGACAGCATGCGTCCAACCGAAGAACTCGCCAAGTCTTCACGCAGCTGATTCGCATTGTCAAGTCGAGCATAGAACAGCGTATTCTCGGGTAGCAGATGAGGCGCACCCGGAACACTGGGGCCGTCATCCGCTGTGGCAATTGCCGGCTCCATCCAAGCGAGCAGTCCCAATGCGAACAGAATCATAGGCACTGACGATTGACCGACTTGATTGTGGATTCGATTCATGGAGAAATCTCGTACATTTGCAGCGAACGTTTCTGATCCGCTAGTTAGAATGGTGGATCGAATACTCGATGTCCACAGAATCTATTGCCATGCTTTCCGTACCACTGCGACTCTTCGGCGTCATATTCACGGTTATACTCTGCTGCACAACCGCAGACGCGCAGATCGGCGGCGAAATTGGTCAGATCGGCGGTGATGCTGGCACCAGCGGCACTGATTCCGGTCAGGATATTGGCGGGCTCGACGCGGACGAAGCCTTTTCCACGGTGCAACGCGAGGATCTGGGAGCCACCGAAGGAACGGGCAGAGGATTCAGTGCCGCGAGTGTCGCTCCACCCCCAGGCGCAGAGGGCGCTGTCACACCCGGGGGCATTGGCGGTGGCCTAGGCGGATTCGGCGGGGTTGGTGGTTTCGGAAGACTTTTCGACAACGCGACTGCCGGATCGTCTGAGGCCGCCAAGCCCATTATCCGGACTCGCTTACGTTCGGCGATCCAAGTCCAATCACGCGCACCCGCCCAAGTCGGCCGTACTGCGACCGGTCGGTTTCAGTCGTTGGCGGGGCGCCCACAGCTGCGTGGCGTCAATGTTCGCATGCAGGGACGAACCGCTGTGATTCAGGGGCGTGTCAGTAATGAAAGTGATCGCCGGATGAGCGAGTTGCTGATGCGGTTAGAACCAGGTGTCAGCGGTGTCAACAATCAGGTCGTCATCGGGCCTTAGCATGCGGGCCTTAGCATGCGGGCCTTAGCATGCGGGCCTTAGCAGGCGTAGCAAGCAAGCATGGCGGGCCTCCCGCTATTGCTCCTGGCCTGGATGATACGTGGACAGTAGTTGCTCACTAATTTCCGCTTCGGTAAAGGCGGCTTTCTTTAGCCGGTTCTCTGAGTACAGCTGTGCTTGATCGTCGAAGTGTGGCGTACCTTCGACTTCGCTTTGACTGTATCCGACCACAGTATAGGCGCGCGGCGATTCACCGAACTCGACGGCAAACACCCAGCTGTCGCCGCCACTAACGACTTGCTTGTGGTCGTCTGCTTCTCTGAACGCAACGACGCGAAAACAGCCCATTAAGCCGCTGCCTCCGCTGACGGGTAGATCAAGTTCGCCGCGACGCACACGATGAACCTCGCCCCAGGTCAAATCCCAGTCACCATGTTTTTCTTTCATTTCGGCAATCGCTTGTGAAAACGCTTCAGCCGCCCAGTCGGCATTATTCAACCCATAAGGTGTTGAGGTCGGCTTGTCGGCCGACCAATCGACTGCGAATCCGCCTTGACCATCCTTGGAATAAATTTTCCACCAAGCTTCAAACAGGGCACTGCCGCGGGTGTCGGCGGCAACCGTGTCGTCCCATTCTTTGAGCGCGACGATTGCTTGCTGGGTCGTTACATCGGGGTTTGCGGAATTCACGGCCTGGATCAAATCGTCTTTCACACGTTCGGCCAGGAGCATCCGCAAACTATGCTTCATGTCGACGATTTGTTCCAAGCTAAATTTATTGTCATTGTTGATCAATTCCAGACTGTGTTGACTCCGCAAGCTGAAGCGATCGTCGGGAAAATGATTGGGGAAGTTTTCTCGAATCATCCGCTGTTGAGCGTTGGTCAGGTATGGTGCCGAGTTGCAGTTGTGCAAGTACCCGCTTTCCGGGTTCAGCAATTGAGGCAAGTCGGAAATCGGGTGAAACCGGGTCCAGATATCATCGCTGTCAGCCGCCGCGACGGCCTCGAACGCCTGGCGTTCGTGAGGAATGTCAGGGATCGTGCCGTTCCAGAGATAAAAGATATTGCCTTCCCGATCGGCATAGCAAATGTTGAACATCGGAATTGCATGAATGTCCAGTGCGGCACGAAACTCTGAAAGCGACTCGGCTTGCGACAGTCTCAGCCATTGTTGATAGAAACGGTATTCTTCGTATGCCGCGCTACGAAGGATATAGAAATGTTCGTCCGTGGCATGGATGACCGGACCAAGCGGCGTATACGAGAACGTTCTTGACTCGGTTTCGATTCCGTCATCCGTCTTGATTTTGATTGTCGCAATCTCTTGCTCGACAGGCACGCTACCTTCATCAAACAAAAAGTGATCGGGGCGATTCGGATCACGATCAACTTCATAGATCTCTTCTAAGTCAGGATAATTGACGGTGTGCGACCAGCCCAAATTCTTGTTGAAACCGGTGGTTAGCACGGGGCGTCCGACGAATGTTGATCCATAAAAATCCAATTTGCCAGGGACGGTCAGGTGAGCTTCATAGTAGGTTGCGACTTGGTTCCAACCCTGGTGTGGATTTCCCAACAAGATCGCGTGTCCGCTTGTTGTCCGCTGCGGCGTCAGCGCCCACATATTCGAACCGAACATGTCCTCGCTAGGTTCCGGCGCCAGATAGGCCTCGCCCTTATTTTGCGATGCCAGAAACTTGCCTACGATTCCGCCACGATCGAACGCAAATCGCGCCACTCCGGTCAGGCCGTGGGCCGCAACGTCATGGCCGTTGATTGTCGGTATCCAATCGGGCAATTCGTTGCGATGAAGCTGGACGTAATAGTTGATGCCATCGGCAAAGCCTTCCAACATACTGCGGAAGTCTGAGTCCAGCCGGTGATAAGTCTCGATCGCGCGCTTGCGGACCTGGTACTGTCGGTTACGAAAATCGGATTCAATATCGCTTTCGCCACCAAAGTTTTGGGCAAGTTCCCCTCGGGCACGCAGGATGCTGTGCATGATATTCAGCAAATGATCTTCGGCTTGGCAGTAGCCAAATCCAAACGCGACCGCTTCCAGCGTATCGGCCTTGATATGTGGCACGCCAAATTGGGTGCGGCGGATTTCAACCTGCTTTGCCAAGCCTTCGGCATGGTTTTCTGCGAATGTTTGCGACGTCCATGCGACGAGAATGCAGCCGGAAAGCAGGAGTCGGGTGAAACGAGTCAGTCGTGACATTGTTCTTCTCTCGGTGAGCGGTGAATCCCAGTCCCGACAAGTTTAACATGGCTTCCCAGGCCAGATCGCCGCTCTGCCCACTTGGATGAATGGAAATCGAACAACTTGGTCGTTTGTTCGTTCAGCCAGCGTGTACGATATGGATCAGAAGGTGCTCTTGTTCACCAGGTTTTGATGGATGCCAGTGTCACGGAGTAGTCATACCAAGATGAAAACGCAGAGAGTTTTTCGCAGTTATTTGGTGGCCGCCGCGCTGCTCTTTTCGCCAGCGTGTTCCGTTCACGCCGATGAACCATTTACGATTACAACCGACCATATTTACGGTCACAAAGCGGGTGTCGCTCTGACGCTGGACGTCGTTCGGCCGACGAAAGATGCGAACGGGATCGGCTTGCTGTACATGGTCAGTCGGGGTTGGGTCTCCAACTATTTTGACCTACATGAGGCGATGGCGACTTCCCAGCAGCGCAACGGAAGGTTCTTTAGCCTGATCGATCGTGGGTACACTTTGTTTATGGTCCGTCACGGTAGCGCACCCTACTTCAAAGTTCCGGATGCCGTTTCCGATGTGCGGCGTGCACTCCGGTACGTTCGATTCAACGCAGCGAAGTTCAATGTCGATCCGGATCGCCTGGGCGCGTTCGGAAATAGTGCCGGCGGGCACTTGGCCTTGATGTTGGGAACGATGGGCGATGATGGCGACAAGGATTCGCCAGATTCCATCGAACGGACGCCGGCCCGAGTGTCGGCGGTGGTCGCCTATTACCCGCCAGTCGATCTTCGCCAAACGGGCCTCGATACAATCACTTTAGAAAGGCTAAGATCCGGCCCGCTTGATTTCGATGCAGCACTTCAAGAGTCTGTTTCGCCAGTTGCTCACGTCAGCAGCGAAGATGCCCCGACTCTTTTGGTTCATGGAGACAAAGATGCGACCGTGCCGCTTCGCAATAGCGTAAGAATGCGTGACGCCTTGCAGAAGTCAGGAGTCGAAACGGAATTGATCGTGATGGAGGGGGCCGGTCACGCCTTTCCGGGACAATACGGCAGTCGCGCAGCAAGCGCACTATCCGAGTGGTTTGATCAGCATTTGCTGGATCGCCCCCAACCTTAGGCGTCGGTTCAGCCGGCAACAAGCACTAGTTGGGGTTGAAGGATAAGTCGTTGAACTGGAGTGGGAAGATTCGATACAAGCCGTTGGTGAAGATCTGTTCGCACCAGTTGTTGAAGCGAATGATCGGTTTCTGAGGAACGATCACAACATCACCATCACGCAACCATATTTCATCTGCCGGTGTTGGTCGCTTTCCAAACACAGCGCCCTGCAAATCGAGCATGGTAGAGATTAGCCGCCAATCTTCAGCACGGCGAAAGATCACAACCTGACGCAAGTTTGCGCCGGGTAGGTTTCCGCCAGCCGACGCGATCGCCCCCAAAACCGTTGTCGGACCGTCAAGAAGTATGCGGTTAGGAGTATTGACCTCACCCAACACATGGACAAAGTGCGGAGCCTGTTCGGTCAGTATCGGTTCGACATCAAGTCCAACCACGATTTCGCCGTAACGAAGATTGACCTCGCGTTTCAATTGATTTAGCGAAAAGCCTTGCACGCAGATTTCGCCGATACCCGGCAGCCGAATTTTTCCGTCAGGCATGACCGTAACACTCAGCGCCTGTTGGTTGAAACCACTTTGGCCACCGACCGCGTTTCGAATGTCATCGGCTAGCGTATTGGTTTTGACCGGCGTGACATCGATCGCGGGTTCATCGTAGTACTCCTGGTATTCGTCTTGCAGTAAGTCTCGCAATTGTTCGACGGTCAGACCCGCGGCATGGACTTCACCGAGCAATCGAACAGTGATTGTCCCGTCAGGCTGAACTTTCAACCCATTTTCAAGTGTGCCTCGGGTCAGATCCGGGTCCGTCACCGACTCGATCAAGACTTCATCGCCCGGTGTCAATCGATAGGTGCCGGATCTTTGGCGTCTGGTGAGCAAGTAAATCAATTGCATTTGGTCGCCAGGGCGTAATCGATATTGTCCCAGATGCGCAAGTCGGGACGGGCCGGCGTAACCACCTTGGCCGTAGGCATCGAAAGCCATTGGACGCATGTCGGTCCAGCGAGCTTCGGCACCGCATTTACCGGCGCAATCGACTCCCTTCATGCACTTCGGGCATGCACCGGTGCAGGGAAATCCACCGGGGGTGTTGTTGCAACCGCAGTCCTCGACGCGAATGCCTTCCACCAAACTCAGTGGTTGCGCAATCATCGACGGATTCGGTGATGAGTTTTGACCATTCGCAGCTGTCGCAAAGATTACGACAATACCAAGGGTTCTTAGGGATAAGTTTAGAGCTGCAGATTTCATCGTGAATCGTTCCGGGAGCAACAATTGCATTTTTTGGCTGATTGGACGAACCGACCGAGCCAGTCAATCGGTCAATCGCTGCCATGAATTCTTTAGTCGTTGGAAAGGACTAGGCTTTGGCGGTTCAACCGCGGCGTTCGTAATCGTTGTGGTCGCTGGCTCAAGGGCAACGCTGGTTGACGTCGCCTCGGTCCGCGAACTGGTCAAGGTCGCCTTTACCTGTTTCGCAACGATCTGAGGCAAGCTGTCTTGGCTTGAATCAACTGGAGCGGACTGAGCGGCGACCGGTTTGACCTGTGGCTGCGGCGCTGTCGGTGCGTTTGGCGACCAGACCACAGACTTTGACAACGATGCGAACTCGTCAGGCGTTAGTTGTGTGATTTCGGGAACCTTGATAGTGGGCTGTGCGTTGCTTGCCAACGTTTGCTGGCCAATCGATGCAATGACCGCCTCCGCTTCTTCACGCTCTCCGGTGCTTCGGAGTAGTTTTGCCAGGGACTTAGCCGTTTCGATATCGGGTTCGATTGAAAGCGAATGTTCCAGCGCCCAACGGGCCTCGTCGTAAAGACCGACCTGGACCAAGTGAGCTCCAAGGTTTGCGGCAAGCGAAGCATTGCCAGGTTGGCCCTGAATGGCTGCGCGGCGCAAACATAGCGCGGTTGCACTAGGAATCGTCCTTGCGTCACCGCGGCGCAGGTAAATTGCGGCTAGCAGATCGAGTGCCTCGGCAGCTTCTATGCTCTGCGAAGCGATCGTCGCTAGCCGCACTCTGGCAAAATCAAGATATCGATCTGAGGCGTCCGTGCCGGACAGACCGCGTGTTGGTTGACGGTCTAGCACGTCGGTTTGGTGCGACGTGGCCATCCGCGAGATAGCTGTTGGGCTCAGAGATTCGCCGCTACGCAAAAAGTCGCGAGCTTCAAGGATCGCCTGTTTCGCGACCTGAAGATTAGTGATCGCACGAGCTTGGGGATCGTCGGCGGCTGGGTGGCCTGTTTCCCTTCGATTCAGGTCGATCGACTCGGCCGAACAGCGAAGTGATTCCCACGCTGACGTTTCGGCTGAAAGCCAAGCGCCGACTCGGAATTCGCGGTGAGCCTGAGCGAGGGTTTTTCTGGCGATCTGATTGGATGCATTGGATGTGCCCGATCGCAGCCAATCGGTCTGTCGCTCTGTGGCGATCTCACGTTGCCGCGTTGGCGCTTGCTGGGTAGCTGCGGGCTGGGTCAGGCTAATTTCGGCGGACGTTGGTTGAACCTTTATCTGGTCTGCCGTCGTTTGCAAGTTGGATTGATCGGCCAGCCGAATCGCCTTGACGCTCTTTGTGCAAGTCGAATCGCTGACCGCAGGCAAACGTGTTGGCACCGTGCGCCGAAGAACTGCCGCATCGTCCGCATGAATGCTTGTCGAAACGACGCTTGATGATACGACTGTCGCAATCATCAGGATGCGACCGAGTCGATTGACGCCGTGGTATTTTGCTGTGGAAGATTTCACTTACATTTCCGAATCTGTTGGGACACGAGGGGTGTGACCTCGTCATACAGATCGGACGATTGGCTCAGGCGGTACTGGCAATCTTAAGCCCTAGGTCCGGTGCGAACCGTACGCTGCCGAATCATTCGGAATAACCAGTACAGCTTGCCTTGATCGCGGCAAGTGCTAGCAATCGCTACCTAGCTGTGCCGGTGCTGGCCGGCCGTAAAAGTAGCCTTGACCCAATTGGAAGCCAATCTCGCGGCATGCAGCGGCTTCGTTAGCCGTTTCGATTCCTTCGGCCAACGCGTAGATATCGAGGTCGCGAACCATTTGGACCAGCGTTTCAAGCATCCGTCGGCGGTGGGCATCGGCCGTATCGACCTTGCGAATCAGCGAGATATCGAATTTCACAAAATCTGGACGAGCTCCGATCAGTTCAGCCAGACGAGCTTGGCCCGAGCCGAAATCGTCGTAGGCAAGCTGAATGTCCAGGTCTTTGAGGGCTGAGTGCAGTCCTTGCATTTGCTTCGGGTTGGTGACAGCGGCTTCGTGTATTTCCAGCACCAACTGCGTGTTTCCCGCTAGAGATCGGACCTTTTGCACTGAGTCAATCAACGTCGGGACATCTTCCAGCTCACGGGGATGGGTGTTGACAAACAGAGCTGGTCGGTCGGTCAATTCGCGACCTACGCGAATCCCTTCCCAACGCAACAGCTGACTCAATTCGACTTCGAGATTCAATTGGGCGGCCGCTTTGAACATGGCGCCAACCGATTCGAGCCCAAACACGCTGCCTCGACCCAGGACTTCGTATCCAATGATCTGGGCATCGCAGAGTTTTACGATGCTTTGGTAGTGAGGTTTGACCAACCGTTCGCTCATCAAACGATCAAACTGAACCAGGGCGAGTGCTTGGTCGCACACGTTTTCAGCGATCGTCCCGTTGGTCATACCGGTGGGCGACTGCCGAAGTACGCGAAAAGGAGCTTCGGCGAAATGGATCAAGTCTTCCTCGTCGACGACAACTGGTGAGTCCTTTTCGACGCGACTACCGTTCAGGTAGGTACCGTTGGTGCTTCCCAGGTCGCACAGGTACATCTCGCCCTCTTCGAACCTAAGTTCGGCGTGCGATCCGCTAACGGTGCGATGCTGCAGAACTAAGGCAGATCCCGATTTGCGGCCTACGACGAACTGGTCTCCATCGATAGGAATGTAGCGCATCGCTTCACCAGGTTGAGTCGGCCCTTTCAAAAACCACACGCACTCACCAAATGGCGTGCTGCGGCAAAGGGAGTCAATGGTTGAACTATCAACGGATGACATAGGAGGCTTCTTGCGATGGTACAAAATTATCAGAATCGGGATATCCGGCAATATTCGGACAATCGCCATTCCGGGATAACGGGCGTCCGTAGCGGTCGCCGTAGAAATCGTAGGTTAAGAAATCGATCTTCGCGCAGCTTCCGTGAATTTTTGTCAATTACCCGATGGGGAGCAGGTCAGAGTCGCATCAGACTCCTGTGAATTCTCAAATTGTGCTTTTCAATCGATTGCGTTCCCAATCGCAAGCTAGATTTCATCAATTCCTGATCCTGGGAATTCGCCGGGGCGTGCGCAAACGTGGCGACCATTCGAACCGTCCCAATGACTCCTTATCAATACACGTGATTTCAATGAGTGCGCTTGCAACCGAAACCCAATCCTTCGAGCCAAGTTTGCTGGGCGGGCTATTGTCCGATGACACCTTCTGGCCTACCCAGCCAAACGATCTTGATGAAACCGGTCTGTCCGAGTCCTTCATCGAGGGGCTCGTGCTGAAGACGATTTTGGTTGGTGGTACCGTCAGCGGTCGCAACACCGCCGAGCGAGTCGGATTATCATTTCGTGTGATCGAACCGATGTTGGATATTCTGCGGACGCGAAAACTGCTGACTCATGTACGCCCAGCCGCGTTTAACGACTACTACTATTCGCTGACCGAATCTGGTCAACGTCGTGCGCAAGGGCACATGAAACAGTGCAGCTACGTCGGACCTGCTCCTGTGCCGCTCGAGGACTACGTGCTCAGCGTCGAAGCCCAGGCCGCTGGACTAGACCCAATTGACAGAGACCAATTGCAAGAGGCACTGAAAAAAATCTCGTACCAAGACGCGTTGCTGGATCAGCTTGGCCCGGCCGTCAACAGCAACACCGGAATGTTCTTGTTTGGACCTCCTGGCAATGGAAAAACAACCATCGCCCGCTGCTTGACGGAATGTTTGGGTCAAGAGATCTGGATTCCGTTCGCTGTCTATGACGACGGAAACCTTATCAAGCTACAAGACGACGCATTCCATCGACCGGCCCCGGTGCCCGAAGCGGATGGCCACATCATCAAGACGCAGGAGTGGGACCGACGTTGGCAACGCATCCAGCGGCCGACGGTCGTCGTTGGCGGCGAATTGGTGATGGAAAACTTGGAAGTACGTCACGATCCACGCTCGAACATTTGCGAAGCACCATTGCAAATGAAGAGCAACTGTGGCTGTCTACTGATCGACGACTTTGGTCGCCAGCGAATTGCCCCCGAGGAACTTCTCAATCGTTGGATCGTGCCATTGGAGAACCGTTGCGACTTTTTGACTCTGCCGACTGGGAAGAAGATTCAGATCCCTTTCGAACAACTGATCATATTCTCGACGAATCTAGATCCTGATTCGCTGGTTGACGAAGCGTTCCTGCGACGGGTCCCCTACAAAATTTTCGTGGACGACCCGGGGCCAGACGAATTCCGTCAATTGATCGCTAATGTGTCAGAAGTTTTAGGTTTTCCAGCAACACCCGAGGCCGCAGAACACTTGTTGAGTTTCTATCAGCGCAGCGACCGAAATCTCCGCCGCTGCCATCCTAGAGACTTGTTGACTCAGGTCGCAAACTTTTGTCGATATCGAAAGATGCCGCTAACCATTCGTCCTGAGTACTTGGACCAGGCTTGTCGCAGTTACTTTAGCAAACTGTAAAACGACACGCCGGTCGTTCAACCGCACCGACGCCATCCACACACACCAATCGGTAATGACGAAGACTCTTGACGGAAAGATCAGCGAAGGATACGAGCCAATTCCAGGCTACGTGTTGGAGGAGCCAATCGGTCGCGGCGGATTCGGCGAGGTTTGGCGAGCCAGCGCACCTGGCGGGCTAAAAAAAGCAGTCAAGTTCGTTTTTGGCGAACAGGATTCTGATCGTTCGTTGCGCGAACGCCGGTCGCTCGAACGCATTCGCGGCGTCCAACATCCGTTTCTATTGACTTTGGAACGGTTCGAGGCGATTGATAACCAGTTGGTGATCGTTACCGAGCTAGCGGATGGATCGCTGGAAGACCTGTTCAAGAAGTATCGCAGCAACGGCTCTTGCGGAATTCCCAGAGACACATTGTTGGGGCACTTGCATGATACGGCAGATGCCTTGGATTACCTGCATAGCCAATATCAACTTCAGCACTTGGATATCAAGCCGGGTAACCTGTTGATCATCGGCGGTCACGTGAAGGTTGCCGACTTTGGTCTGCTGAAGGATCTTCGCGAAGCGGAATGTAGCATCGTCGGCGGTTTGACGCCGGTATATGCTCCGCCGGAATTGTTCGACGGTCGCCCGAGTATGCACAGCGACCAATATAGCTTGGCCGTGATGTATCAAGAGTTGCTAACTGGAACTCGGCCGTTTCATGGCCGTACGATCGCACAACTGGCCACACAACATGTTCATGGCGCACCGAAATCTGGAGCCGCTACCGCCGAAGGATCGACCAGTTGTTGCCCGCGCCTTGGAAAAGAACCCAGAGCGGAGGTTTGACAGTTGTAAAGCGTTTGTCGAATCTTTGCGATTCCCGAGGTTCGGAAGCACCCATGGCAAATTCACAGGAAATCACAGTGATCGTGAACTTCAATCAGCCAGCGAATTTGATCACATTGGCTCGGTCGAGGATTTGCCTCAGTTAGCTGACGGGACTTCGGCGCAAACGCAAAATACGAAGTCCACCGCCCAGGAGTTTGCCCTGGTTGTCGCATTGGGCGGAACGGGTGCCGACTGTTTGCGCACACTTCGCCGCCGCGCCGGAACCATGCACAACGACGGTCGGCTAAAACTTCATTCGGTCTTGATCGATACCAGCATGGCGTCACTTGATGCGATGCGCGAAACGAACCTGGAAACGTCTCCAGGGCCATGCGAACTGATTTGCACGCCGCTCAAGACCGCTAAAGAGTACCGTGCCTCGGGGACGGAACGCTTGACCACAATCTCCAGGCGTTGGATCTACAACGTACCGCGCAGCGCAACAACCGAAGGCATGCGCCCGTTAGGCCGTCTTGCCCTGGTCGACCATGGCGAGACTGTGACCAAACGGTTGACGATTGCGATTCGACGTCTGATTTCCGAGGCGCAAGGCGCAACGCCGCGCGTCTATGTTGTGGGGTCACTCACTGGTGGAACGTCAAGCGGAATGTATTTGGATGTCGTTCATTTGCTAAGGCACCTTTTAGACAGTGTCGGCATGGAAGATGCCTCCATTCTGTCCTTGCTCTCCACCGCACCGATGCAGGCCGATCCGGGCTATCCCATTGCCCTGTACGATGCGCACGCGGCGCTGATCGAAATGAATCATTTTTTGAACGCAGGAAATGGCTATCCGGGAGACTCCGGGGCCGGTTGGCCTAGTGTTCCAGCCGCGCGCACGCCGTTGCATCAGGTGTATGTCGTCGCCGAACCAAAAGCCGGTTCGCTTTCACCGACGCCTGTGGAAACGATCGCCGAATATGTCTGGGCCGATTCGACCGGGTCGGGAGATCTGCTGTCGTCGGCTAGGAAACAAGATGCGAACGAAAAGAGTACGGTCGCAGGCCCGACGCTTCACTCCGTCGGCGTGGTCCCGCTGGCAGATTCAAATCGCGTCCAGGAAAAAATATTGTCGCCGGCGGTGACCCTGGAACTCCTTACCCGATGGTTGGGATTGCCAGCGGTGGCACGCGAGCAAGCCGCGCCATTTCGAGATCGAATCGTGCGGCGCATCGGACTATCGATGACGTCGATGGTCAATTCGGCTGCGGATAAGCTGAATCAACCTAACTGTCAAGAAGCGCTCAATGTCGCCTCCAGTCTGCTGTCGGAACGGCGACAGCAAGATTGGAGCGATGTGAAACCCGTCTTGGATCGAGCAGTCGAATCCATCCGCGAAGAAGACGATCTCAAACAGATCTGTTCTGATTTGATGACTCGATTCTTTGGGCAAGTCAGCGTTGCGTTGACGGACGGATTTGCGGATGTGACGACCATACTCGAGAGTATGAAACTAATTCACGAAACCAATTTGAAGGTAGCAGCCGAGCTACGCGAAAACTGCGAAAATCAATGGGTGCCATCCGATCCAAGGTCAATCCACACGATCGTTGCTCGTTTGGTCGCGGCAATTCACTTGGAACACATCAACGAGTGCCTGGAGTACTTGCAGCAAAAACTGGAACGATTTGCAACGACGCTGGCGATGGGGATGGTTCAGACGAAGAAAATGCAAGGAACCGAGACAAATCCTTGGGAAGCGATGCCCGATACGATCCGATCAAAATTTGATCACACCGTCAATCAACTTCATAAGTCAACGGTCAACGACTTCGTGGTGCGAACGTTGGTGGATCAGACCGTGAACATTGATGCCGGCGCCATGATCAATCACCTACATGATGCTGCAATCCCGTTAGTCGAAATGGTAGTTCGGGAACATGGCCAGTCGTTAGCGGACGAAAACACCCGTGTCGAACATTCTGATCACGGTGGATCTGTGACGCTTGCAAACTCTCAAATAACAGGGTTTGATAACCTGACGAAAACGGCGGTTCCACATCAAGTTCAAGCCGTCCAAGCCTTGCGCAACGGCGGTCCTGCATTGACCGTCGATCAAGCCGTTGTCGCTGTCAAACCGGCACTGCTGGAGTTTGGCGGCCAACAACGGCTGATTCTGATCGTCGGTACCGAGCAAGAACGCGAACAATTCGAGCCAGCAGTACGCGAAGTGCACGATGGTTCTGTCACGGTAGTCTTGATACCGGGGGCGACACCGAAACTGATTCACGAGGCTCGGCGGATTGGACTTGCAAACGTCCTGTCGCGGATGAAAATGCTAAATGGTGACAATGCCCGTGTCACCGGTCGTCTATCCAGTCGCGTTGACATTACCTGGTGATATGATACGAGGTGCCGGCCGAGTACCAAATCTCTACGCCTATCGATCCGACGTCCATGGTCTTCTTCCCACGCCTGTTTGGTAGCACGCTGCTACTGATCCTGTTGTCCGAAGCTATCCTTGCGCAGGTACACGATCTGTCGGCAACCATTAACAGTGAAGGAGTTCTTGTTGTTCAGGGCGATCATCCGGTTCTGTTTTATCAACGAAGCCCCAAATCGCTGGATGGCCGCATGCCGCGTTCCGGATATGTCCATCCGCTATATGGACTGGAGGGACAAGTACTAACCGAAGACTTTCCCGCCGATCATCTTCACCATCGAGGTGTCTTTTGGGCCTGGCACCAAATTTGGGTCGGAGATCGACTGATTGGTGATCCCTGGCTCTGCAAAGAGTTTCGTTGGGATGTCGAATCGGTTGATGTTAACAATCGAAGTGATTCGATCGAGCTGAACGCAGTCGTGAACTGGCGGTCGCCTGAGTATGTTGACGATGCAGGAAATTCTGTTGCCATCGTCAACGAGCAGACAAAAATTATCGTTCATCCCCGTCAACAGTCGCATCGAGTGATCGACTTTGATATTTCGCTACGGGCACTTGTGGATAACGTGCGGATCGGTGGTAGCGACGATATCAAGGGGTACGGAGGTTTTTCACCGCGGATCAAACTTAATTCCGACCAGAAGTTTTCTGGAGCAGCCGGAGAACTGGTCCCTTCCCTGATTGCGATGGATGTTGGTCCCTGGGTCGACATCAGTCAGCAAAACTGGGGTGTGACAATGATCTCGCATGCAAACAATCCGGGGGATCCAAACCAGTGGATTCTAAGACGAAGACGCAGTATGCAAAACGCTGTCTATCCAGGCCGTGAACCGGCGAGTCTCTCCACCCTGTCAACCACGCGATTGCGATACCGGCTGGTCGTCCATGATGGCAACATGACCGCCGACAGGATCAGCGAACTGAACGAATCCTTCATCACCGATCGGTAGACCGCGAGATTGCTCAATGGTTGGTTACTGCTTGGTCGTTGTTCTGGCAACAGCGGGCTGCGTGCCGAAATTGTGTCTACCGCTACTTGAACTGTAAAGCGTACAGGTTGGCATCCTTCATTAAGAATTGAAGTCGCACAGCCTTCCCCGCCAGCTCACTCAGGTCGGTTTTGCCTTTCCAACCGACAATTCGATTCACGCGGTCCCCAATCAATTCGTCGCAATCCTGTGCGGCAAAACCATTCAGTACTTCGCCGCCTGGGCTAAGCAATTCAACCCGGATCGATCCGGCAGCACTCGTCGCAAAATTAATGCTTAGCCGTCTCTCTTTGTCCGCTGCAGGAATCAAAATTGGTTTGGTAGTCATCGTGCCACCGCGGTAGGATGCCGACACCGATGCAAATCCGTCGGTTCGCATGGTGTAACGCTTCAGAGATGCGGTTGGTTGTCCGTAGTTGCGTTGAACGTACAACGACATTTCACCGTCGCCAGTTGGCACGATTCCCAGGGCGGGATAGTTCGTACGTGAGACCCAATTCTCCAGGCCCTGTCCGGGCGCAGAAAAGATTCCATGAAGGTTCTTTGATACGCGGTACCGCCACGAGAGGTCAGTAGTACCGCGTCGGAAACATCACCAAAGTACTTTGGATTGACTTGAACGTCCTTCGCCTCTTGGTCGGTGATCACTTGGCGACCAGGCATGAAACGGGCCGCGACGCCGACATACAGCTGCGGCGCATTGAAATAGGGATGAGTCTGGTTGGTGTATAGATGCTCATACGGAGTGTCGCCAAACGTCATCGGAATCGGATCGGTCCAGTTTACGAAGTCTTGCGACGTGGTTCGGCTAACGGTTCGATATCCGGAATATCCTGTTTTTGTCCAGGTCCGAAAGTAACACAGGTATCGCTGCTCAGATTCTGACCAAAACGAGACGTTTTGTGAATCGAAAATCCCTTGGCGAAAGACAGGCTCTTCTTGCAACCGAGACCATTGCAATCCGTCCGCGGAGACGAAAGCGACTAGCCCCTTCGGTCCACCGCCCAAGGCTTTGAACCGCTGCTGGGCATTGGCATCCGGATTCGCATCGATAAATGGCGAAAAATTATGGGAAGCAGGAGTCTGCCCATACAGTACGACATTGTTTTGCTTGCTACCGTCGATCGCATGCAGCCCAAGGCTCGGTTTCGTCCATTTCACTCCATCGTCGCTTTCCGCATAGCAAGTGACTTCGGCAAGCGAATTGTCGCCCCCTGCTCTTGGCAGGCCTCGGTAGTACATTCGATAGCGATCGGTATCCTTCAGTACGGTGACGTACCCAGAGAAAGCTCCCTCCCAAGGTTTGTCAAATTTCAGCACCGTCTTGTCAGGTTCTGGCGAATGAATTCTTAGACGCGTTGAATTCATGTCATCGATCAAATGATGGTCAACGAACAATTCTCGATTGGTTCCGATGTGAACGCTGCGATCGTCATCAATCGGGAAGCGAACCTTGGCCAGATAGATACTGGTTTGGCCTTCATGACTAGAATAGTAGCTGACCCAGAGGTGGTTATCATGCCAAACCATACCGGGATAGCTTGTGTCGCCGCCGGAAGGTAACTCGAGGATCGGAGTCATCCTTTTCGAGTCCATGTCGATTGACAGCAACGCAGTCCGCGCCCGTTCGTCGTACAAGCGACCACCAGCGATCCACTGGCCACTCGGAATCTGCAAGAAGTTCGGCCCTCCTAGTCGGATACCAAGATCGTGCCATTGCCACTGTTTGTATGGGGGCTGGGACATTCCCAAGAATGCAGAGTTCGGAGAATCATCACGGCGATGCAAACAAAATGCTTTTCCCTGGGCATCGAATCGGATTCTCGCTTCCGTTGATCGGCCGCCCTCTTCTAGCATCTTGGGCGCAACGACTTCGTAATCGGTTCCGTTTTGCGTTGCCTGCAGTGAGCTGTAGGTGCTGTTGTCGGGAGCTCCATAGTCCACGCCGTATGCGGTATCTCCGTTCCAAGTAACTCGCCAGAGCCAGCGGCCGAGTGGGAAGACGATCTTCGGCTTGGTCCATGTTGTCCCGTCATGCGAGTAACTGACAAACGTACCGGTCCTGCCTTTTCCATCGCGAACCTGTTGGGCGCCACCTAGCACCATCAACCGTTTGTCCGGCATCACAGAAACAGCTGCATCGCGCAGGTCATAATCTGGCAGTGACAATAAGCCAACTGACCGCCATCGGCTGCCGTCAGCGGACGCGATGATCCGCAGCGACCCGACGTCGCCTGCGTGGCCCTTTCCTTCGCGGAATGCGCAGTAGAAAGAGTCGTTCCAGCGGATCAAATCTGTAAAAGCATTGTGCGGTGCGGCATTCCAGATTTTGCTAACTGCGATCAGTTCTGGACCTTGATTCTGATCCTGTGCAATACAGGCAACTGAGAGCTGGCTGACCAGATAGGTGGAAAGCAATCCAAACAGCAATCGTGACATTTCGGCCTCTGGCGGGGTAAAGCTTGTTGTGTGATCCAACATCGTAACACGATTATCCGGCCAAATTTGACCGACTCGGCCTATCGGTTTACGCTTTACAGTGTTGTTCAGAAAACTAGTCATCAAGGAATTTTACATGAGAGCTCGGGCGGCGATACACAGCGATTACCACAGAACCTTCCGCGATCAAGTTCTGGCCGCGCTCGCTTTCTTGATCACCATCACGTTCGCAGTTGAAATCGTGGCGCAAGAGAAGGGAAAGAAGGAGGATGAATTTCCCAAGCCGCGATTGGTAAAACTGAAAGCCAAAGATGGGGTTGAAATTCGAGCGTGGTACGTGGCGTCTTTAGAAGGAAAGAACGCACCTACAGTGCTGATCATTCATGAATGGAAAGGCCAAGCCAGGCCCTACTCCAGGCTGGCGACTGCACTGCAAAAAGCAGGCTGTGCCGTTTTAGTACCAGAGTACCGCGGTCATGGTGGTAGTCGAGACTACGTTGATGCAAGAGGGCAATCGAAACAGTTCGACGTTTCGCGAATGTCCAAGCGAGACCTTGAAAATATCGTCAGTATGGATTTGGAAGCATGCAAGAAGTTTCTCAAGAGTGAGAACAATGAGGGCAAGCTAAATCTGAATGCGTTGATCGTGATCGGCACCGGTGAAGGGGCCGTCTTTGGCGGACACTGGGCACACGCGATTGGAAGTTTCCGAGTGTCGGCCGCAAGAAACAAGGTCAAGACGTTAAAGCGCTGGTCTACATTTCCCCGGCGAAACAAATCAAAGGCATTGGCATTGATCCAACGCTGACCGATCGAGATTTGATCCAGCTGCCGATCATGCTGGTTGCAGGAAATGAAGGTAGTGCCGACGCGACGGAGGTGAAGCGAATGGCCAAACGAATCGAAGGCATCAAAACGAAAATCGGTCGAGGAGTCCCATCTGGATTCGCTTTTCAAACTCCCGATACAAAACTTAGCGGGCCAAGACTGCTGAACGATATTCCCGATGTAATTCCCGCAATCGTCGATTTCATAATGGCTGAAGTTCAAATTGACGAAGTGGAAAACCCTTGGGTCGACAGGCTCTGACCCTCGCAAAGCTTATTTCGAACCGCGGATTTCTTTTGCTTCTGATTCTAACGCGGCAATCTCGTCCTCAAGCTGTTTTACTTCGTCCGGCTCATCAGCCTGAACTTTGGCGCCGGCGAGTCTCGGTCGCAGTGTCTGCAGTTTCTTGCTGATCACGTCCAAACGCTTCTTTTGTTTCTTGTCTAATGCCATTGGTAGAAAAGTCGAACAGAGTGAATTGCCGGAAGAAAACTAAAATTCTTGCAAAGCCACGACGAAATGGACCACCAACACAAACAGCGTGGTCCATAAGACTGTCGATGTGATCGCGCTACTGACATCCGTCGCAGAATGTTTCGGTGCAATGCCAAGATAGTAACCGATTGCCCCGGTTCCAACACCGCACGTCAAATTCTTTAGTAGCACCCAGTCCCAGCCAACAGGCCAACCCGATCCATTCACATACAGGTTCCGAAAGAAATGTTGCCGCCAAAAGAATGGACCAATTTCACTATGCGTTGAATTGAATGTCGCCAAGCTGATCAGATGGGATGCCGTGAATCCAAGCCACTCCAAGAGCGGAGTAGCGACAACGAACGCCATGACAATCGGCACCAAAAGGTAGACTTTTGGTTGCACCCCCAGCGTTCGTAAAGCGTCAACCTGACCACCGTAACGCTTGACGCCGACATCAGCCGCCACCGCCGCGCCACAGCGAGCGGCGATCAATATCGTCGCCAACACGGGGACCAGGATTCGATACAAGGCAAATCCAATGGACGATAGCAGTTCATCGATCAGCAGTGGTTGGCTATACAGTCGAAATGGCAAGAAGCGCAGCGTGAAGTAGGTGGTGGTAAAGCCAACAATCAATCCGGCCAGAATCAAATAGACCCAAGCCGATGCGCCACCCACCAAACGCAAATAGTGTAGAAAAAAACGTAGCCCCCATCGGGGTCTCGGAAACAACGGCAGTAGGTCGAATGGCAGCCTTGCCGCTGTGACAACCGCCGATCCAGTTCTGGTCAGGAAGTCGTCCGCCACTGCGAACACCATTTGCTTTCCAGTTTGTGGAATCGGGCTCGCGCTCTGCAGCCGGACTGGCTTCATCCGTTGGGGAATCTGATCCCATTCATCATTCGGAACAAATACCAGTTCTTTTGACTCGGAGTCCAAGAGCAATACTTCATCGGCGATGGGCAACAACGTTGCATAGTCATGCGTTACGACAATGCTGGTTCGCTGATGAGCAGCATGTGTATCGCGGATCAGTTCGGCAACTTTTCCGCCGCTAGCCGCGTCGAGGCCCGATGTTGGTTCGTCATACAAGACAATTTTGGGGTCACCCGCCAGCGTTCGGGCGATGGCAAGGCGTTGTTTCTGGCCTCCACTCAGCGCCGCCACACGCGTACTAGCTGGAACGCCGAGTTCGCGCAGCCACTCGGCTGCCGATTGCGACGGGCTTTTGCTCTGATCGGCTCGATGATCAATGGCGAACTGGACGTTTGCGGTCGGCGACAACTCATCAAACAATGCAAATTGTTGAAATACGACTCCGATTCGACTTTCTGCCTCGGTTTTAATGTCTCCGTTCCAGGACAGGGTCTTACCCTCTCGCGGAACCAAACCGGCAAGTGTATTCAGTAGCACCGATTTTCCGGCACCGCTGCCCCCAACAATGACAGTGATCTTGCCGCCGGGAATGGAGACGTTGGATTCACGCAAAAGATGACGATCGCCAACGCTGATGTTGAAGTCGATCAGTTGAAGCGAGCTCTCAGCCAATGCTAAGCCCCTTGCAGGCGCGTCGTCGGAACGCTTTTCGATTGCTGATGCGATCACAATCGCTTGACGTGTTCGTCATCGCTTACCCCCCGCCAAGTGTACGACAGGATACGTCATCGACGTGCTGGCTCGCTGAATAATTGGCTCGGACGCCTGTTGTGTCGGGTAGGCGACGAGCCAGCGTCGGTCCTTACCCAAGACTTGGCTGCGCAAAACCCTGGCAAAGTCGGGATTGATTCCCTCTTCGGGGCTTCCGAACAAATCGTCTCCGATCTGTCGGACCATCGGTTCCAGTCGATCGCCGGCAAGATCCAATGCCGCGCGAGCCTCGTTGGTTCTCCAGACTTCGCTCCATATCTTGCGTAAGTCGTCGTTCTCCAGTATCGACTCTCTCAAGATCACTTGGACCAATTCGCGCGTCTCTGGATCGGCTGAGATATCGCTGGCGATTGCCGTCAATTCGGATCTGATCGTTTGATTCGTGGCGATCTCGCGAACAATTTGTTGCACCGTGACAACGATTTCGTCCATATGCTTTTCAAAAATCGGAATCGCTTCTTCGTCAACGAAGCGATCCCATTCTTGTTGGGCCAGATTGCGAGTTGGGAGCGGTGTGTTGTCGTAAACCATTCGCCAACCGAAACGCCAAACCGATGCGCTGTTCCACAGTTCACGCCCGATCTTGGTCGCGGTCGGTTCCCCATGTTCGCGGAGAATCGGCACGAGTTCTGTTCTGGCCAAAGGAATCAAACGTTCGTTGACAACTTCCTCGTTCCAACGATCCGACAAATCGTCGATTTCGTCGATTGGTGACGCTCAACGGATTGGCGGATCCCCGACTCGATCACAGGTAGCGAACGTTGCATCGTTTGTTCGACCAACGGAATGAATGCTGCCGACAACTCATCGCCATATTGATTGACGACCGACGCCAGTCGTCGCTGGATTAGCTGCCGCTTTTCGGCAGGTAACAAGGTAGCGACCACCGACTTTAGGCTTCCGTCATTCTCAAACCGTTCTAGCCGACATCTATCGGGAGCCACTTCATCGGTATACCAGGCGATTTCAATCTCCGTTTCCGCGTTGGACTTTCGGCCGACAACATATCCGATCTGCATCCACACGCCATCACCTTGTTGGAAGAAAACCGGATCGTTCGCACGCATTCGCATCTCCGGTTCTTCGAACACAACGGTTGCATTCGGACCAGCAAAGTACTGGAGTAGTGAAACGGTTGGATTTGCTTCATCGTTGTTGCGGATCAGCAGCACCGACAAAACGGCCATCGCGATCCAGAACAAAATTCCCATGAAACGTTGGTAAGGTCGAATCATTGGCTGTCAGGCCCCGTCGTCGCGATTTGGCAGCAGGCGAAAGAACCATTCGGGCGAACCATGTCGCAGCTGATCGACCACGACGGCAACGATAATCACTCCTCCGATTACGATGTGCGTATACGTGTTGGGGATCGACAACTGTCCGCAACCATTTCGAATCACCGTGATGATCAATGCACCGATCATCGTGCCGATGATCGATCCGCGACCGCCGCTAAGCGAGCCGCCACCCAGTACCACGGCGGCAATGATTTCCAATTCCTTGCCTGGTCCGTCACTTGGGTTCACGCTCTTGACATCGGCGCAATACAGTGCTCCGCCGACGGCCACAAACAAACCAGCTAACGTGTAGGCGGCGACGATCGTCATTGGAACATTGATCCCGCACAACCGCGCGGTTGCTTCACTAGAACCCATTGCGAATACGTTGCGGCCGAAAACCGTATACCGAAGCACCAGTTCAACCAAGAGTGCCAGCGTGACGGCGATGATCAAGGCCGATGAAATTTGCAGCCCCGGAATCAGACTTCGCCCCTCCGGCGGGTAGGCACAGGTGGCATAACGGAGCCAGTCAGGAAATCCCGCGTGCGGAGCGTTGACGGATGACTCGTTGGCAATGATCTGGCCAACGCCCTAGATAGATTGTCATCGTGCCGAGGGTCACGATAAACGGCACCACCTTGGTGGAACTGATTAACACACCATTGCAGAACCCACACAGCACCTGTGCAAACGTCATCGCCAGCATCCATGTGTACTGGGCCGATGACCACGATTCGCCAGCCAAGTCAGCATTGCTTCATCTGTAAAGCCAGTACAGTTCCGCACAGTGTCATCGCGGTTCCGGCTGACAGGTCGATTCCGGCGGCAATGATGATGATGGTCATTCCAAACGCCGGCACGGCGATCAACGCGGCAGAATTCATGACTGCGCGCATGTTGCGATCGACAAGAACGAATCCGTGTCCCCAAGTTTATCCGCGATCGCGAACATCACGATGATCATCAGCAACGCGAAGAGAGGGCCGAGTTGCGAGCGAAAAATCTTTTTTAGCATTTGCCGTCGTTTCTTACTTGGTTCATTCCAAAGCGATCGCTGCCGCCATCATTGTGTCTTCGGTCCAGTCGCGGGCATCGCGTATCTCTCGTAGCTGGCCGCGCGCCATGATGCCAATTCGGTCACAGACCGCTAGCAGTTCCGGAAGGTACGAACTGACGAAAACTACCGTTTTTCCTTCGGCCGCCAGTTCGCCCATCATTCGATAGATCTCGGCCTTTGTACCAACATCGATCCCTTTCGTTGGCTCATCCATCATCAGAATGTCCGCCCGCTGATGCAAAATGCGAGCGATCGCGACTTTCTGTTGGTTTCCGCCGGAGAGTTCGTTGACCGATTGATTTCCCGAATGGGCTTTCACTTCGACCTGTTTCATCAGTGCCGTCAGCCGCAGCATCGCGCGAGCGCAAATTGATGAAACCGAACTTGGTGTAAGCATCCAGTGCCACCCAAAGTGGTGTTTTCGATGATCGACAGGTCTTGTGCCAACCCTTCGCGTTTTCGGTCTTCCGAGAGCATTCCGAAACCCGCATTCATCCGTGCTCTAACCGATTTGCCAACACGGTTGCCGGCGATCTTCACGACCCCCGCAGTCGTATGGTCTAGGCCGAACAGGCTGCGTAGCAACTCCGTTCGACCAGCACCGACCAAGCCGGCGATCCCAAAAATCTTCGCCGCGGCGTAGTTCGACACTGACGTCGCGCGGATAGGGGCATCCCTGGTACATTGGCGATCTGCACCCAGGTCTCGCCTGGCTCGTGAGGCACCGACGGAAACAGGTCGTTGACATCGCGTCCGACCATCAAGGAAACGATTTGACTATCCGTCACTTCGTCCATCTCGGCCAGCGCCGACGTTTTCGCCATCACGCAGCACGCTATAGGTATCGGCGACTTCGCGAACTTCTTCCAGAAAGTGGCTGATGTAGATGATTCCGATCCCATCTCGCTTTAGGCGTCCAATGATTTCGAACAGTCGTCGCCACATCCTTTTGCGGAAGTGAACTGGTCGGTTCGTCGAACAGGATGATCTTGGCATCGCTGGCTAAGGCACGCGAAATTTCAATCAGCTGTTGGGTTGCAACAGATTGCTCGCCGACAATCGCCTTAGGACTCAGTTCCGTCAACCCAACTGCGTCGAGCACAGTTCGCACTCTCTGGCGTTGGGATTTGCGAAACAGCATTCCCAGACCCGCCCCGGGATGCCCCAACAGTACGTTGTCTTCGACACTAAGATCGGGAGCCAAGTTCAGCTCTTGGTAGATCATCGCGATCCCGCGGCTTCGCGAATCGTGCGGACCGCTGGGGGCAAAGGCTTCACCGGCGACCTTCATCGAACCGCTATCGGCTCGGTGTGCCCCGCTCAGGACTTTCAGCAGCGTGCTCTTCCCTGCACCGTTTTCACCGATCAAGGCTAGGACTTCGCCGCCGCGTACAGCGAGCGACACATCGACCAGCGCACGGGTTGGCCCGAATCGTTTGCTGATTCGCGAGACTTCCAGCAACGGTTGCGTTGCTGCCGGATCAGCGTCTCTCTGTTCCTGGCCTTCCGGTTCTGCCACGCCCGGTTACTCCAGAATCTCTGGTTTCAGGAGTTGCCGGATTTGTTCCTCGTTCATGTTTTCAGGCGTCGCCACGTATTCACCGGTCGAAGTGTACGGCTCGGCTGGTTCGCCTTGAAGCGATTTGACCATTGTCATTACCGATTGATACCCCATGTGAACCGGATCCTGCAAAACGATTCCGCCGCAAGAACCGTCTTTCAAAGCGACGACCAGGGCGTCACTGGAATCAAAGGCGATCAACTTAACCTGCTTGTCAACTCCAGCATTCTTGAGTGCCTCAAGCGCTCCATTGGCGTTCGGTTCGCAGACGGCAAACAAGCCCGCCAAGTTTTCGCCGTGTACCTGCAACAGTTGATCGACTGTTTCTTTTGCTTTCGTTGCGTTGTCTCCGCCCCGTTGGTCGGACGAAACGACCGTGATGTCGGGATACTCTTTCAGTCCATCCAGAAAGCCTTCCTCACGTTTCTCTGTGCTTTCACTGCCGGCCATGTAGCGGAGCAGGATCACGTTTCCTTTTTCTCCGATCGCCGCGGCCATTTGCTTCGCGGCCATTTGTCCCCCTTTGTAATTGTCGGTGGCGACGTAGCTGACAATCTCGGGACCTTCGTCCAGTCCGCTGTCGAAGACAACGACGGGGATGCCGACACTGATCGATTCTTCGACCGCGTCGACCAACCCACTTTTCTGATTGGGTGCCAAACAAATGCCGTCGACTCCCATCGTGATCATGTTCTTGACGACTTCGATCTGGCTGCCTGTATCGCTTTCCACGACGGGTCCGCGCCAGACGATTTCAACGTTGCCCAATTCGTTTGCCGCCTTCTGGGCACCAAAGTGAACCGACTTCCAAAACTCGTGGCTGGTTCCTTTGGGAATCACGGCGATCCGCAGGCTCTTGTCGCTAGTTTCAGAATCTGACTTGGAACTGCAGCCGAGCGACAGGGCCAAGCACGATCCGAAGAGGGCGAATTTGAGCAGGGAAATACGATGCATCAGCGGGGGTCTCCGGCAGCGGAAGGCATTAAAAGGCTTAGAAAACAGTCTAACGGGCCCGCTGATTCCCAGAAACTGCCGGCTTTCTCGTTGCCTCCGACGCCAAACGACATCTTTTCCCGTGAAAAACGACGTTAAACGCGCTTCGACAAATGCAGCCAAAGGCAAAGCCATCCGAAGCTGTCTTTGTATCTGATTGTATCGTTTTGGGGAGACTTGATTGAGCTAGCAATACGCTCCAAGAACAATGGTCGGTTGATTGGGAATCCCAAATCCCCCAGTCCGTGAACTTAGACGCAAATTGCCCTCCTTTACATCTCGCCGAGAACTGACTCTATGAATTGCCAATTCAATCGCATGGGATTCTGCGCGGCTCATGTTCTTCGCCACGGCCGGTTTTCTTGCCACACCTGCAATCGCCGTTGGCCCGTTTACTTATGACATCGATCAGGATCAGAGTCAGTTGGATCTGACGGCCAATGGAGAAATTTTTGGTGGTGCAGTGATCCTGGAAGAGCAGTTTACCGATGCCTTTCCGACTTCCTATTCAGGCACCATCGAAGCCACGTTTCCAAGTGGCCCAGGCCCAGGTGGCAGCATTTCATTTCCTGGAGGCAGTTCTGCAGCGGCCAATCTTCTTCAGGTCCCAGGGATCTTCCCTTTTCTTCCCCCGAACAATGCTCAGGTAACTCCGGGTATTGGTGGAACCGGTGGTACCGCCCCGGCCAATTACGGACTTACTTTTAGCGCTCCCGTAAATATTGAACTACCCGCGATTCCGTTGCCGCCTGACATCCTGGGAGGCATTGAGTTGAATCTTGGCACGATCAGCTCGATTGATATTAACCTTGCGCTTCGCGATGTTGTCTGGGACATTAACTCCAACCTACCACCTGGTGGAATGCCAATCGACGGCAGCAGTCAATTTGACCCTATAGGAAATGTCGGGCTGACCCTCAGCTCTGGCTTCGCGGATGTAAACGCCGCACTTGTGTTGACACAAACGGGCGGCGACCCACTCACTAACTTTGTTGCAGCGGGCGCGGTATCCTTAGCTCTAAATTCGTTGGTGGCTGCGGTACCAGAATTGGGACTAACAGTTAGCGGGCCGGCCTTTCTTTCGCCTGACGTCTTCGTGGGTTTTGGCACGCGACTGGACCTAACGCCAGGGCTTCTATTGCCTAATGGTGCTACGGATCTGGCGACGGTTACCTATGATCCGTTGGACGGCTCTTCCACGTTGACTTTGCCCGTTGATCTTTCTCTGCCCGATCTCGGCATTCCTGGGATTGTGGACATCGATTTGGGTTTCAGCGGACAATTGGTGGCAGCGGGCGTGGTCACGGTGCCAGAACCAGCCAGCGGCTCGTTGTTTCTATTCGTATCCGTCGGATTCATTAACGCGCAAGTGCGTCGCCGACGTTCGGCGTAAACTGGTCGGCGACCTGGCAGTGAACCAGTCGGCTAACTTTTGAATTGCTAGACTGATGCGACGAGGAAACGTTTTCCTTGTCGCATCAGTTTTTTTTGGGCGGTGACTTATGATTCGTGTGGTCTTGTTCTGTTTCCTGATCTTGGCCGTCGCTCGGCCGCTTTTGACCCAAGCCGCTCGTCCCAACGTGTTGCTGATCTATACCGACGACCAAGGCAGTTTGGATTTGAATTGCTACGGTTCGGACGATTTGGAAACGCCGAATCTGGACAATCTGGCCAGCACCGGCGTGCGATTCACCCAAATGTATGCACCCTCGGCGATCTGTTCCGCCTCTGCGCGCTGGCTTATTGACGGGCCGCTTTCCCGCCCGCGCTGGTGTACCTGGCAACGTATCGTCGATGGAAGGAAACTCGGGAATGCCGTCGGATGAACTGACCATCGCGGAAATGTTGAAGTCGGCCGGGTACCGCACGGGCCATGTTGGCAAGTGGCATCTTGGCTACACACCCGAAACCATGCCCAACGGCCAGGGATTCGACAGTTCGTTTGGGCACATGGGTGGATGCATCGACAACTATTCGCACTTCTTTTATTGGAATGGTCCCAACCGTCACGATCTGTGGCAGGACGGAGCGGAGATTTATAGGGACGGCGAGTTCTTTCTGGACCTGATGGTCGACGAAGGCAACAAATTCATCGAGTCGAACCAGCATGAACCCTTTTTCTTGTATTGGGCGATCAATGCACCCCACTACCCAATGCAAGGCTCTGCGAAGTGGCGAGATCGCTACAAACACCTGCCGTCACCACGCCGCCAATATGCTGAGTTCGTATCGACGGTGGATGAAAAGATTGGACAGCTGATCGCGACCCTCGATCGATTGGATCTAAGAGAGAACACGTTGATTGTCTTTCAGTCGGACCACGGACATTCGACCGAAGAACGCGCGTTCTGGGGTGGCGGCAATGCGGGACCGTACCGCGGTGCCAAGGCCTGTTTGTTCGAGGGAGGTTTGCGAGTTCCGTCGATCGTTTCGCTACCGGGTAAAGTCCCGGCCGGTCAAGTTCGCAATCAACTTGCAACTGGCTGCGATTGGTATCCGACGATCGCCGAATTGTGCGACATCGACTTACCCGATCGACAATACGATGGGAAGAGTCTGACGGGTGTGATCGCGTTGGACCAGGCTGACTCACCGCATGACGACTTCTTTTGGCTGCTCGGCCGCGGAACGCGAGCTCAATGGGCAGTCCGCAAAGGAGACTGGAAGTTGCTTGGCAATCCAACCGACAAGACTGATCTCCGCAATCAACCGAAACTTGATCAGCGATTCTTGGTCAATCTGAAGACTGACATCAGCGAAACAAAGAATGTCGCCGCGAATCACCCGCAGGTAGTCGAAGAGCTGGAGCAGATCATGCAAACCAACTACAGCAGTATCTACGACAAGTAGAACCGGCTCCATCAATATCCCATTCACCACCCCGCATTGCGAATTTCCCCAAGCATTGTACCGAAACGGGTCGTACGTTACCGTCGTATGTTTATGAGCCCGCAAGCGGCGGCAAAACCCAATATACGGACGGCGAATGACGACGACGGAGATCAAGGTCAAAGGGGCACGCGAGCACAATTTGCGCGACGTGAATCTGACTATCCCGCGCGGCGAATTGATCTGCTTTTCCGGAGTTTCGGGTAGCGGAAAATCTTCTCTGGCGTTCGATACTCTGTACGCAGAAGGACAGCGGCGGTACGTCGAAAGTCTCAGCAATTATGCCCGTCAATTCATGGGGCAAATGCCCAAGCCTGACGTCGATCTGGTGTCCGGGCTCAGCCCGTCAATCTCGATAAGTCAAAAATCGTCGGGCAACAATCCGCGCAGCACCGTGGGTACGATCACCGAGATCTACGATTTTCTTCGCGTGCTGTATGCACGTGTGGGAACCGGCCACTGCGATCAATGTGGTTCCAAGATCACGGCACAAAGTCGCGATGCGATCACGTCTCGGATTCTGAGTCTGCCGACCGACGACACGCTTTGGATCATGGCGCCAGTCGGCGCGAGCGCAGAAGGGTGAGTTTCGTGATTTGTTCGAAGATTTTCGCAAGCAAGGTTTTTCCTGGGCTCGCGTGGACGGCGAAACCATTCGGCTTTCATCGCCACCGCCCCTTGATCGCCAACGCCGCCATGACGTAGAACTGGTGGTTGATCGAATTGGCCCTGATGCTCGTGATCGCGGAAGAATCTTTGAGGCAGTCGACATCGCGATCAAAATCGGCGAGGCGACTCTTGTTGTTTCAACCTCCGCAGCCAATTCCGAGCAAGCTGGGCTGCCGAAAGCAGGACCATCTTTACTCTTCAAAGTTTGCTTGTGCCCAATGTGGGCGTAGTTTCAAGCCGCCATCACCGCAATTATTCAGCTTCAACAGCCCGCAAGGCATGTGTGAAGGCTGCGATGGACTGGGGCACATCTACACCTTCGTACCAGACTTGCTGATCCCGAACGAACAGTTGTCGATCCGTAAAGGCGCGATCACGCTGCTGGGGAAGTGGGGCGACCTCGGTCGCTATCGACGATACATCTATCGTGGCGTCGCCGAAGCGATGGATGAAGCATTTGAAATGAAACCCGGCACCATGCTGGAAGGTAAGTGGTGCGAATTGCCTGAAGAAGCCCGTCACGTTTGGTTGTGGGGCAATGACGAGTCGATGGAATTCTCGTGGCGCGGCGGTCGTCAACGTAAAAAGTTCACCGGCTCATTCGATGGGCTGATTCCAGAACTATTGGAACGTTACAAGACGACGCGGAATAAAATGCAGCTGCGTCGTTTTGAAAAACACATGGACACGATGGACTGTGTCGATTGTGGCGGTCGACGATTGAACTCGCAGGCATCGGCGGTGACCATTCGTACCGGCGCAAATTCGTTTGCGAAGGACGAAGGCTCGAAAGTCGATTTTTCGCTGCCGGAGTTGGCTGAACTTTCCATCGATCGACTGGCGGAATTCTTTACGGACGTGGTGCTGGATGCAACCCACGCACACATTGCGTCCGAAGCCCTGAAGGAAATTCGCCAACGCATCGGCTTCTTGCTGGGCGTTGGGCTGGAATATCTGACCCTGGGACGTACCGCTCCCACGCTGTCGGGCGGCGAGTCCCAGCGAATTCGATTGGCCGGGCAGATCGGCAGTGGGCTGGTTGGCGTGCTGTATATCTTGGACGAACCCTCGATCGGATTGCACTCGCGTGACAATGATCGGCTGATCGAAACGCTGGGCAGGTTGCGAGATTCCGGGAACACGTTGATCGTTGTGGAACACGACGAAGACACAATGCGCGCGGCCGACAAGATCATCGATTTTGGCCCCGGACCCGGCATCAAGGGCGGGAGAGTCGTTGCTGCTGGTTCCGTCAGCGCAGGTGGAAGCGAGTGCAAAAAGCGTTACTGGACAATTCTTGTCTGGAAAGCGTTCCATCACACTTCCCGAGCAATTGCGTACGATCGATCCCGATTGCACGCTGACCATTCATGGTGCTCGATTCCACAATCTGAAGAACATCGACGTATCCTTCCCATTGGGGACGGTGACCTGTGTGACTGGTGTATCGGGTAGCGGAAAGAGTTCGCTGATCAGCGGGATCGTCGAACCGGCGCTTCGCAATGAGCTTAACGGCGCGGAATCGGTTGTTGGCGATCACGATTCGATTAGTGGCTTGGAACACTTGGACAAAACGATTGCGATTGATCAGTCGCCGATCGGCCGTACGCCACGTAGTAACCCGGCGACTTACGTCAAAGTGTTTGACGAAATTCGAAATCTGTTCGCCAAGATGTCTGAAGCAAAAACACGTGGCTACACCGCCAGTCGATTCAGTTTCAATGTCGATGGCGGGCGGTGTGAAGCCTGTGATGGCAACGGTGCAAACAAGTTGGAGATGGATTTCCTGGCAGATGTTTGGGTTACCTGTCCCGTGTGTCAGGGGCATCGCTACAACCGAGAAACGCTATCGGTATTGTTCAAGGATCATTCCATAGCGGATGTCTTGGAGCTCGATGTTTCGCAGGCCCTTAAATTGTTCCAGAACATTCCCAAAGTCGCTGACAAGCTTCAGACGTTGGTTGATGTCGGTTTGGAATACTTGAAACTGGGACAACCTTCGCCAACTCTGTCGGGCGGCGAAGCACAGCGAATCAAACTCTCCCGTGAGCTCAGCAAACGCGAAACGGGAAAGACGCTATACGTTTTGGACGAACCGACGACCGGCTTGCATTTTGCCGATATCGAACTGTTACTGAATGTGATCCAAGGACTGGCCGATCGCGGCAACACGATCGTCATCGTCGAACACAACACGGACGTGATCAAGACGGCCGATTGGGTGATCGACTTGGGTCCCGAAGGTGGGGAAGGTGGAGGCCGGATCGTTGCCGAAGGACGTCCCGCGGAGATCGCTCAGTGCGCCAGCGAGCTTCACTGGTGTTGCGTTGGCAAAGTCTCTTGGGATCAAGCGGCGCGCCAAAAAACAAGCGAAACAGAAACATGAAATTGCCAAGGTTTCGCCCAAGTCTCGCACGCATGTGGTTGTCGAGGCTGCCAGCGAACATAACTTGAAATCGGTCAACTGTGAGATTCCTCGCGACGCAATGACCGTCTTTTGCGGACCTAGCGGCAGCGGAAAGAGTTCCTTGGCGATGGACACGATTTACGCCGAGGGTCAGCGCCGCTATGTCGAATCGCTGTCATCCTATGCCAGGCAATTTATCGGGCAAGTGCAAAAGCCGCATGTTGAACGAATCGAAGGTCTCTCCCCTGCCGTTGCGTTGGAACAACGAAATCTGGGCCATTCGCCTCGCAGCACCGTGGGCACCGTCACTGAAGTCTTTGACTACCTACGGATTCTGATGGCCCGGTTGGGCACCATGCATTGCCCAGACTGCGCGACGCCTGTAGGCACGCAGACCCCCGGCCAAATCACAGACAAAGTGATGGCGATGGAGGAGGGCACACGCGGTTTGTTGCTTGCTCCGATCGAAGTTGTCGCGGGTGAATCGTCACTGGATACATGGCAGTCTCTGCGCAGCAGCGGATATCAACGTGTGCGGATCGATGGTTTGACAGTCACGCTGGACGACGCGCCTGCACTCGATCCTCGCAAACGGCAGTCTGTACAAGTCGTGGTCGACCGAATCGTTGTTCAAGAATCGGATCGGTCGCGGATCGGCGATAGTGTTGAACAGGCGCTGTCGTTGGGTATTGGGGTGTTGGAAGTGGCGATCGTCGATCCAGATCGCGAAGAGTCGAAATGGTCGATTCATCGACATAGCCAGCACCTTGTTTGCGGGGACTGCGGCCGATCATTCCAAGAGTTGACGCCTCACCATTTTTCCTTCAATTCGGCAATTGGTTGGTGCCCGCAATGCGAGGGATTGGGGTCCCAGACAGGCACAAATCCGGCGGCGTTGATTTCGTCTTCCAGCGCGACTTTGGCGGAAGGGGCGTCGATCCTGTGGCCCAGTGTGGACCATTCGGTCTCACGCTGGATGTTGACCGCACTATCTCGGCAGACGGGGATTCCAATCGATGTTCCCTTCGAACAGCTTTCCGTTTCCCAACGCCGCCTCCTGTTTCGTGGCACGGGCAAGGATTGGATCGTGGTTCGACAGGCTGATGCAAAGGAAGGGAAAGGCAGGAAGGCCAAGTCGGACGCCGACACGATGTTCCGGTTTCAATTCAAGGGCTACTATCCGGCCTTGGATGAAGCATCCCGTTTAACCCCAGGGTTGCGGGGAAAGCTGGAGAAATTCACGGACGAAATTGACTGCGGTGCTTGCGACGGCTCGCGTCTTCGCGAGGAGTCTTCCGCTGTCAGGTTTCGCGATCACACGATCGCCGATTTGGTTCACATGCCGTTGGATCGATTGTTGAACGAAGTCAAGACTTGGGATTTTGACCGTCGAGAAAAGAAGATCGCTGGCGAACTGATCCGAGAAATCGAATCCCGGATCGGTTTCCTGCTTGACGTTGGACTCGACTATCTGACGCTGCATCGTGGCGCGGCAACACTTTCGGGCGGCGAGGCGCAGCGAATTCGCCTGGCCGGACAATTGGGTAGTGGACTGTGTGGTGTCCTGTACGTGCTAGACGAGCCGACCATCGGTTTGCACCCACGTGACAATGCAAAGTTACTGGGTGCGCTACACCGATTGCGCGACACCGGCAACACGTTGCTGGTTGTCGAGCATGATCGTGATGTGATCAGCGGTAGCGATTACCTTTGTGATTTCGGCCCGCGGGCGGGACGCCACGGCGGACGGATCGTCGCCGAGGGTCCGCCGAATCAGATAGCTCCAATCGCGGACTCGGTCACGGCAGGTTATATCGATGGTTCGAAATCGATTGCCGTACCCGAGTCGCGTCGCCCTGTGTTTTCGAAGAGCGGCGCTGCGCAAGTGAATTTTTTGAAGATTCACCAAGCCCGTGAAAACAATCTGCAAGGGGTTGATTTTGAATTGCCGTTGGGCGTCTTCACTGCGGTCACGGGTCCTAGCGGCAGCGGAAAAAGTTCATTGGTCGACGGCATTTTGTATCCGGCATTGGCGAGACGTCTGCATCGAGCGCGACTTCGTCCTGGCCGCCACAAAAAGCTCGAGGGCGTTCGCTATATCGACAAAGTGATTCGGGTCGATCAGTCTTCGCTGGGAAATTCACCCAGCAGCAACCCGGCGACCTATACAGGTGCCTTTGATTTGATTCGCCAGGCCTTTGCCGATTTGTCGGAATCTTGGGAACGCCATTTCACCGCCCGTACGTTTAGTTTCAATGTTGCCGGTGGTCGGTGCGAAACTTGCGAGGGGAACGGCTACCTTTGTGTTGAAATGCATTTCCTGCCCGACGTCTATGTGCCTTGCGACGAATGCGAAGGTCGGCGATACAACAGTGACGTTTTGGAAGTCAAATTGCATGGCAAGTCGATCGCCGAAGTCTTGGAGATGTCTTGCGGAGATGCCTTGGAACTATTCGCGGGCTACCCAAAGCTAGCTCGGATTCTGCAGACACTGTGCGACGTCGGACTGGACTACGTCACCTTGGGTCAGTCGGCACCGACATTGTCGGGAGGTGAAGCGCAGCGAGTCAAACTGGCGTCCGAGTTGGCACGTCCAATGACTGGCAATACTTTGTACCTATTGGATGAACCAACCACGGGTCTGCATTTCGATGACATCGAGAAACTGCTGGACGTGATCCAACGCCTGGTCAACTTGGGAAATACGGTCGTGGTTGTCGAGCACAACTTGGATGTCATCAAGTGCGCTGATTGGATTATCGATATCGGCCCGGGTGCCGGCGCGGCGGGAGGAGAGATCGTATTCGCCGGTCCACCAGAACAGTTGGTAGAATCAAAGTCGGTGACGGCGCCCTACCTTGCCAGCGCCTTGCAGATAACTTCAACGCCCAAAAAGAAACGGACAAGTCGCCGTACCAAAGCTAGCGTCCCCGATCCTGGTCCGTCAAAGACCGGGTCGAAGCTCCGGAACGGGCCAGACAGGCGGCCCGAGGAGCCCGTCCCCAGCAAGCCCGTCCCCAGCAAGCCCGTCGCCAGCGAACCTGTCGCCAGTGAGCCTGTCGTCAGCGAGCCCTGGCAGGCGCTTGGCCGTCGTTGGCACACGCTAAGCAAGGGTTTTCCCGAGGGACAGAACCCGGAGTGGCCCTTGGAGCTTGTGGATCGAGTGCTGAAACTGCTGGAGCAAGTTGCTGGTGAGGAATCGATTCAATTTACCGCGGCCGATCGGGTCGAGGTCACGCCCAACGGGAACTCAAAGCCTTGGGTCGAACTGGCAACGAAAGCCCCTGACTCATTGAAGGTTACGTTGGCTGGTCCGCAGCAAGCAATCGACGAGGCGGCCCTGCGTGATCTGGATGTCACCGGACCGATTGAAACGATCGACGGCGAGATCGCGAAAGTTACGTTGAATCTGACCCAATTGAAACACGCGAGAAGTCGCAAGTTGCGTTCGTTTCTGAAGGATCATTTAGAACGGTGTGAGCTGTTCTAGCTAGCAACGGGCCAACCATGATTTGGCTTCAGCGATGACGTCGGACCGTTGGTCAACCTGCCGAACGTATTCGGAGGCTTGGAATCGTCGGGGCGATCGGGCGTTTTGTTGTTTCACGCGACAAATGCGAGTTCCACGCTTGAATTCTTGATGCGCAACCCTGTTTCGCGGTTGTGACCGGCACATTTCAATTCGTAGACTTCGCCATCGGTCTCGATTGAACCAGCCATCATCACCAAAGGGAAGTTGGGCTTTTGGTCGGCAAAAAAGCCACCACTGATCGTCTGTTCGCACGTAACAGATACTCGCGATCCAATCGTGCGTTCGCTGCTGCGCGGATTTTGATTCTGGTTTTGCTTTGTCGCGGGCATTTGAATGCACAGGATTCGATTGACCGCCCGCTGGAGGTTAGTGGCAATGTTGTTCATCGCTGGCAGGCAGACGAAGTCGATTTTTCCCTAATTAAAGGTGACTGCGTCGTCGTTCAAGGTGAGACTCATACTGTCGCCGACAGCGTGCTGCTGGCGGTCGATGGACCGCCGGACAAGATTCGGACACGCGTTGTTATGACCGGCGCAAAGAGTTTGGGGACCGACAAACGCAGGCCACGGTTGTACACGCTGTCAAGTCGCACCGTCCCAAAAATCTCCGCGCCGGTATTCCGGGGCAAACCAAAGGACTCGGAAGCACTACTGGAGCACTTGCCGGGTGATTCGGAAACGGGCGACTTGCAGTTGGTGCAATTCAACGAACCGCTGGTGACTTCCCCGCCAGTTGATCCAGCGCCTGCAAGCCGTGGTTCTTTTTTCCCCATCGCGGGTGGGACCAAGACTCTAGAAATACTCAGTCGGAATCCTTCGCTGCCTACTCAGATTGAGCAGGTCGATCGCGTGGAGGCAAACGAAAGTCTGATCGTGGCTCGTGGCGGCGTCACACTAATGATCCGTGATGTAACGGCGCAGATGCCAAGCGGCGAACTAATGGAGTTGGGGACCGTTTCGTTGTCGGCCAATCGTGTCGTCGGTTGGTTGCCGCTAATGTCCAGATTGTTTGAAGGCTCCGCCGATATATCGCAAGCGCAAGGCGAACTGTATTTGGAAGGTGACATCGTTTTCCGGCAAGGCGAGCGAATTATCTACGCCGAATCCATGTACTACAACGCGGCCACCGAACAGGGCATGATTCTGGACGCCGAGGCGATCACGACTGTCCCCAATTACCAAGGGATCGTCCGTCTGAAATCTGAAGTAATGCAACAAGTTTCGGCTGGCAACTTTGTCGCTTTCGATGCTGCGGTCACCAGCAGCCGAATGGGTGTGCCGAGGTACTGGTTGCAAAGTGAGCGATTGCGACTTACCGATCGTCAGCGGCTGGTCAACGATCCAATCACCGGCCTTCCTGTTATCGATCAAGAACCATTCGTCGAAAGCAACAACAACTTCGTCTATTTCGGTGGCGTGCCGCTGTTGTATTGGCCAACGTTTTCAACCAGCTTGGAGCGACCGGCGTTCTATTTGTCTGGTATCAGGGTTGGCAATGACAACGTGTTTGGTACGCAAGTCATGTTGGACTGGGACTTGTTTCAGTTGTTCGGAATCGAGAACGCGCCGGCAGGTGTTGACTGGGAGCTTTCGACTGATTACCTAAGCGACCGCGGCCCGGCACTTGGTACGACGTTGGACTACAGCGTTCCGAGTTTGTATGGATACGGTGGTCCAGCCGAAGGGTTCTTCGATGCCTGGGTGATCCAGGACAGCGGGCTGGACGACCTGGGAATTGATCGCCGTGCGGTACCACCCGAGACATCAACACGTGGCCGCGCATTGCTGCGGCATCACCAGTATCTGACCATCGATCAGGAACTTATTGCTGAAATCGGCTGGATTAGCGACTACAACTTTTTGGAGGAGTACCTGGAGAACGAATGGGACCAAGACGTTAATCATCGCACTGCCATACACTACCGACACTACCGGAATAGCCAAATGCTGCAGGTGTCGGCCAACGTTCAGGTCAACGACTTCTTTATGAAGACGGAGCAGTTGCCACAGTTGGATCATTACTTGCTGGGTGGATCTTTGCTGGGTGACCGTCTGACATGGAATGCTCACAGTAGGGTTGGTTACAACCGCTTGAACCCTGCGACCGTACCTACAGATCCAACGCAAGCCGCCATGACTTCGACCTTGCCCGGGGAAGTCGCTGCGAAAGGGATCATTGCCTCCACGCGTCAAGAGTTGGCAATTCCGATTCAACTTGGTCCAGTACGGGTCGTGCCGAGCATCTCGGGGGACGCCTCGCACTATGGCCAGGACGTCGATGGAAACGATCTGACGCGGCTTATCGGCCAGGCGGGAGTTGAAGCCACTTTGCCAATGTGGAGTGTCGACCCTACGGTTCAAAGCAGTTTATTGAACGTGCGGGGATTGGCCCACAAGGTGGACTGGACGGCCGGATATTTCTACGCGGACAGCAATACGAATTTTGAACAACTACCGTACTACGATGCTTTGGATGACAACGCACAGGAACAGTTTCGACGACGATTCATCGGCAATACGTTTGGCGGCGTGCTCCCCGAGAGTTTCGATCCGCGGAGTTATGCGTTGCGACACGGTCTTCAACGCCTCGTGGCCAGTCCCAGCGAAGTGGTCGCCGACGACTTGGAGCAATTCCGCGCTGGAATTCATCAACGCTGGCAGACGAAGCGCGGATTGCCCGGCCGCGAACGGATTGTCGACCTGTTTCAATTCGATGTCGATACCATTCTTTTTCCAGATGCCGATCGAGACAACTTTGGCGAAACCATCGGGCCAACAATCTATGACGCGCGGTATCATGTCGGTGACCGGGTGTCGCTGCTAAGTGACGGCTATTTCGATTTCTTTGGTGATGGACTGAAGTCCGTCAGTGCTGGCGTTCGTAGCAGTCGGCCGGGAGTTGGAGACGTCTACCTTGGCGTGTTGTCGCTACAAGGACCGATCAGTAGCCTGGTATTCCGTGGCACCGTGGACTATCGAATGAACGAAAAGTGGATCCTTTCCGGATCAACGGTTCATGACTTTGACGATGCGGGCGGTGTGGGTCAATCTTTTGGACTAACCAGAATTGGCGAGTCCATGTTGGTGCGACTGGGCCTGAACTACGATTCTGGACGCGACAACTTTGGCGTTGGGTTTTCGATCGAACCACGATTCTGGCCCCGTCCGCGGCTCGGCCGCATCGGCGGACAACTCATTCCTCCACCGGGTGTTGAAGGGTTGGAGTAACGATGAAAGTTGGCGACTGGTATAGAAAGTTCGCCTGTGCAATCGCGGGTGTCGGCTGGGCCCTGAGAACGCAAAATAGCTTTCGGGTCCACCTTGCCGCTGTTGTTGCGGTAACACTGATGGGTTGCTGGTTGCAGATCGATGCCTGGCGGTGGGTCGCGATCTGTATCGCGATGACGTTGGTTCTGGCCATGGAGTTGATGAACACCGCAGTCGAGCAGCTGGTAAAGGTTTTGCATCCTGAACATGATCAAACGATCGGCCGCGCCCTTGATATCGCAGCCGGCTCGGTGTTGGTTACGGCGATCGGTTCGGTCGTTGTTGGCTTGCTTGTTCTCGGTCCACCGCTGTGGGCCACAATCTTTCCGTGACGTTGATCGCCGAAAGCATTTTTCAAACTGCTCTAGGTCGTTTGGTCAACGACCCAGCTTTGATAGCCGTCTGTTGAATCGTTGACGACGACCATCAGGATTTGCGGTTCATCATAGGGATGCAGCTTGACCAGCTTCTCTTTCAGCAATGGCCAAGCTTTATGGGTCGTTTTGATCGTCAGTCGATACTCTTCGGTCTGGTGCACTTTTCCGGACCATCGATAGTGACTTGTGATCGGTCCGTCGACCTGTACGCAGGCGCCGAGTGACGCTTCAATAATCGCTTTGGCCAAAATGTCAGCATCCTGGATCGATTCAACTGTTGTGGTCACAATTACCAATTGGTTGAATTCGCTCATGACGTTGATTGTTTTGAAGGCGGTCGTTCTGGCTTGGTATTGCGCACGAGTCCCGAGTCCGCAGAATCGTCTGCGTCAATTGTTCTACAATATCAACTATGTCCACATCCCAACCCAGTTGAATTCGCTGACTCTTTGGCAAATGGTCCTCGCTGGCGTTCGGCGGTCCTGGCGAGTATCGCTGTCTGTGGCCTTGGGGGTCGCAATCGCTACGGCCGTCATCGTGGGAGCTCTTGTTGGTCGGCGATTCGATGCGGGGAAGTCTGCGCAGCTTGACCCTAGAGCGGCTCGGCAAGACCGAAGCGGCCGTTTTTCCTGGCGGTTTTTTTGATGCCGATGGAATCGCATTTGGCGAGATCCGGTTGTCCCGTTGATCCTGTTCAATCGGGGGATTGCCGAAACGCGTGCCCAAGACGGAGTTGTTCGCCGCGCCGGTTCGGTCCAGATCATTGGGTGTGATGACAGCTTTTGGTCGCTGGATAGTCAGTGGTAACGAAGTCGATCCCGACTGTCGATGATCAATCGATCGTCCTGAACGAGCGGGCTGCGACAGAACTGGGTGTGACGACTGGCGATCAAGTCACGTTGCGACTGCCCGTTGAACAAGCCGTGCCGGCCGACAGTCCATTGGGTCGCCGCGATACGGAAAGTGAGGGTTTGCCGCGAATGACCGTTTCCGGAGTGATTCCCGATCGAGGTTTGGGGCGGTTCTCGTTGGCGGCCAGTCAAGCGTCGCCGATGAACATCTATGTCAGTCGAAAGGTGATTGGCGAAAGACTTGAAAGAGAAGGCCAGGCCAACGTGCTGCTGTTCGATCAAGTGATTTCATCGAACGACTTGGACATCGACCTGAACGATCTTGGGTTGTCTCTGACCCGAGTTCAGCAACGGTTCGGCGAAGGTGATTCTGTGATCACCGTTTTTGATTACTACTCGTTGACCAGTGAGCGGTTGTTGATTCCTGATGTAGCCGTGAAAGAAATTCGTCAGGGCACTTCCAGAATCGCAAATCACCGAAGTTTCAACGTACTTGGCCAATGCCATAGAGAAGTTAGATGACGAGGGCCAGGTCATCGCGTCGATACCCTATAGCACGATCACCGCAATCGATTCGACTGATGACCTGCCGTTAGACTATGACAAAACAACTGAAAGTAGTAAGGACGCCGTTTCGATTGTTTTGAACAGTTGGGCAGCCGATCGACTACAGGCTCAGGTGGGGACGCCATTGCGAGTCTCCTACTATGAACCGGAAGTGGAAAACGGCAATGAGATTGAGCGGACCTTTCAGGCGGTTGTCACCGACATTGTCCCGGTTACCAACCGGCGACACCTTTTGACAGAGATGTTCCGGCGACATTTGATCAGGCCCCGACGGTCTACAACGACTCAAACCTGACGCCCATCGTGCCAGGTGTCACCGACCAAGATTCGATCAATGATTGGGATTTACCTTTTCAGTTGAAGCGAGAAATTTCCAAGGAAGACGACCTTTACTGGAACAACTACCGCCTGACGCCGAAAGCGTTTCTATCATTGGAGAACGGAAAACGATTGTTTGGCAGCCGGTTTGGTTCGACAACAGGACTGCGTCTCTCGGTCGATGCGGCCGATAATCTTGACGCACTGGAACGTCGTTTGCTGGAAATTCTTCGGCCAATTCGAGACGAATCTAGGTTGGTCTGTGCATCCGATACGCTCCGCCCAGTTGGCCGCGTCGCGTGGAACAACACCGTTCGATGGACTATTTTTGTCACTCAGTTTCTTCGTGATTCTGGCAGCGATACTGCTGATCGCGATGCTGTTTCGGCTCGGCCTGGTCGAACGGACTCAACAATTCGGCACGTTATTGGCTGTGGGCTGGCCGCCAAAACGAGTATCGCGACTTGCATTGGGCGAAGGTTTGTTGGTCGCGATCGCTCGGAGTTGCGATCGGGGTCGTGTTTGGAATTGTCTATGCATGGTTCGTTCTCTGGGCGCTGCGATCCTGGTGGGTCGGGGCAGTGACCGTGCCGTTCTTAACGTTTCATTGGACTTGGCGTAGCCTGATCATTGGTGTGGTTGTTGGCTGGGTGGTCGCGGCCTTGACGCTGATCGTTGCGGTCCGTTGGTTGACACGCAGTACCGCGGTTTCGTTGTTGTCCGGGCGAGACCCAGATTCTGATTTCGGATCGGATCGGCGGTCAGCCAAGGTCGCCCAAGTTAGCGATCGGAATCGCAATCGCTGGGGTGGTGATCGCTGGAATCGGGGCAAGCATGGGAGGGCAGGCTGCAGCCGGTGCATTTGTTGGCGGCGGGACGATGTTGTTGGTCGCATCATTGATGTTGATCCATTGGCGTTTGCGGCAGGAACGTTGATTGCGCTGATGCCTCGGACAAAGGTTTTTCGGTAACGTCGATGGCGTCACAGAGTGCTTCGCGGCATCCGTTGCGGAGCACGATGACGATCGGCTTGATGGCATCGGCATCGTTTTTGATTATCGCGATATCCGCGTTTCGTTTGCAGCCAACTGACGCTGGAACGGGGGGTTTCACTTTGGTCGGCCAGATGGCCCAACCGATGCTACGCGATTTGCGAGATCCAGCAAGTCCAATCCGAGTTCTTGGGTGCCAAGTCCAAATGATTTTGCTGACACGATTGTCGCTCCGATGCGATTGCGTCTGGGACAGGATGCTAGTTGCAATAACTTGTACCAGGCGACACAGCCGACGGTGTTGGGCGTTCCTGATTCGTTTGGTACCGACTTTCAAACGCAAGATTTGCCAAGGTTCGAATTGATCGGCGGCGACGATCAGGTCTGGGATTCGTTAGCTGTCTCGGCAATGGGGACAGAATCAGATCCGATTCCGATGGTGTTGGATCAGAATACGGCGATGTGGAGTCTGCAGATGATGCATGGGCGTTGGTGAAAACAAATCATTTGAGTATCAACCGGGCCACCCGGTATGGTTTCAAGTGGTCGGACTACTTTCGAATTCGATGCTGCAGGGCAAGCTGTTGATCGGCGAAGCGAACTTCGAACGACAGTTCCCCGAGATCAACGGGTACCGATTCTTTCTGTTCGCCAATCAGCAGCAGAAGTCAGAATCACTGATGAACATCCTAGAAGATCGTCTAGGCGACTTCGGCATGGATGTCTCACCAGCCGACGAAGTGCTCTCTGGATTGATGGCCGTTCAGAATACATACCTGCGAACGTTTCAGAGTTTGGGTGGCTTGGGACTTTTGCTGGGTACGATTGGTTTGGCCGTGTCCCAATTGCGGAGTGTGCTGGAACGCCGTCAAGAACTTGCCGTGATGCAAGCCATCGGATTCACCCGTCGGCGTCTGGCCTCGGTCGTACTTCGAGAGACAGCGGCGCTATTGATCATCGGTGTTGGTTGCGGTGCCGTCTGCGCCGCGATTGTAGTGATCCCACATGCGGTTCTTTCTGGATTGAAACCGCCGGTCCTTGAACCAATTGGATTCGTCATCGCAATCATCGGATTTGGACTGATCGCTGGCCTGGTCGCCGTGAGGCAAGTGTTGAAGCTTCCGCTATTGGAATCTTTACGTTCCGATTAGTGTTTCGTCCGGGACGTTGATCATATTGAAAGGCCCAGCGCGTAATTGCGACGCTGGGCGGGGACATTATTGATAGGTTTGAATTGCCTTACCGGATTATTCACGGCGTGGGTCCGTCCTGGAATTGGGCTAAGTTCAATGTTGATTCGGCGCTGGATTTCGTTCCGATTGCGCGGTCCGCGCAGACCGCCCCCTTTCCCCCAACTGAGTGACGTCCCGGATTGGCGTGATTAGTCGCTTGGCAGCGGTGGACTGTAGTTGGCCAACGCTGCGCTCAAACGCTTGAGGGAGTCGGTCCAAGGCCAACTCGCCGGGATCAAGATGCGAACGCGGCGGGTCGTCACGACGATCCGTGAGGCAACTTTGATGACCTGCGTTCGCCAAGTACTCGCGTGACCTTCGCCCAGAGGATCGCGCCTGCGACGACGATTGTGATGACGACGTTTTTGTTTCTCACTGCGCGCTTCCAGTGGCATTGGATCCGAAGTCGATTCGATGATCGGATCCAACTCGGCCACACCCCGGATCACCACCAACAGATTCGCCGCCAGGCAATGCATCATCACACGAAACAGATTTGCCATGTAGCGATGATCGCTCAATCGGTCACACTGAAACTCACACTTCAGTTCCTTGTTGCGGTTCTCGCTCTCACCTCGATCAGCGTACTCGTCATACACTCCTTGCGGACAAACCTTGACGCCCGGTCGATTGGTAACCACCGCGCGACGGTTGGTCCCTTGTTGGTTGACTTCACATTTGACGACGACGCTGCGGGCAAGTGACCAACTTTTCGCTTGATAGTCCAACAGCGTGAACTCGCGTTGCACCTCCCCAGTCTGCTCGTAGGCTGCGACCGTTTGTTGTAAAAGCTCGTCACTTTCGCGTTTAACACGCGGATTCATTTGGTAACCGATGCTGTAACAGACGCCATCAAGCTCTTCCAACGTGTGGTACATCACAGGCACCGCGAACCCCGAGTCGGCACGTACATGGATCAGTACAGCGGGAAACCGTTGGCGAATTTTCTCGATCACTCGCTGCAAATCATCGGCGGCACCCAGACTCGCGTGGGCTGAACCGAACAGCAATCCGGGCAACACAATGAAATCGTTTTCAGCACACGTGATAGCTCGGACTTGATACTGATACTGGTTGTAGAAGCCGTGAAAGAAGGTCAACTGTTGATTGCCGTGGGTCGGGTCATCGAACGTGTCGATATCGAGTGTGATGTGCGCCGGTTCGTTCTCGAAGGACTCGACAAATCGGTCGATGAACCAGTCTTCTAGTCGCAACAGGTCGGCAGCGGTTACCGAATTCTCCAACCGTGAGATCGTTGGTTGACTGGCCAGATCAGGCTCGTCGGGATGTCGCTCGGCGATCAGTTTGAACACCGGATCACTGCGCAACGAGTCGTGATCATTTTGGTCTTCATAGCCGGCGATGATCCCGAAGACTCGTTGCCGAATGATGCTCAAAGCGGAGTGTTCAGGATCGGATCGGGGATCCTTCACCAAGTCGGTAAATGACTTGGTCCAATTCAGCTTGGCATCGAGTTGGGCGAAGGCCAGCAGTCCGGTATCGGAGGTCAGATTCTCATCGACCTGCTCGACTTCCAGCGGTCGATTGTTCCAAAACCCGAAGACAAATTGCTGTGCAGACTGTAAACTCATATCCGGCCTCCTTGAGTTGTTGAAAGTCTTGTGTAGATACAGACTTAAACCCAAGAGAGGCCGTTTTTGTTTCGCGGATCATGAATAATCCGGGTTAGCTGATCACTTCGAAATTGATGATCGCCAGGTCGTGCAGTTCGTTTTCGCCTTGGAATTCAAGCGAGTCTGTTCCATCGCCTCCGTGGAATCGGGCAACTCGAGCGGTCGTATCGACGACTCGCATCTGATCGTTCCCGGATCCTAGGCCGACGCCGATTCTGGAGGCTTGAACTTTCGCCAGTCTGACACCGTCATCACCGCGGCCCGCGCGAATCGCAACCTGCTGTGCCTTCAGATGGGCCAATGCAATGATGTCGTTGCCACGCATTCCGTGAACTTCCACCTGTCCCGCTACGGTTCCCCAATCCAATGCAAAGACGTCATCGCCCAGGCCCAGGTTGGCGCGAAGGTTTTGATTCACATGGATAGATTCAAGCCAGGCCGAATCGGCGCCGCTACCAGTATTGATCCGCATCGAACCGTTGACATTCAGTGGCAGGCTGATGCCCGCCGCATCATCGACGACTCGAATCGCCCCATCGTCCAACGGCCTGGGCAATTCATTAAGCCCCAAAGTCAAAGAATCATCGTGGCGGCCTGTATTGATCACAAGATCACGGCCGACATCTACGCTTCCCATTCCGATCCGATCCTGGCCACCGTCGGTCGTGATACGCGCAGTACCGGCGATTGTGACGTTCGAGATCGGCGAGATTGCCACTGGATCGACCGAGGTCGGTTCGCCGGCAATGCGATCTAAATCACCGTCTGCCAGAGCGGCATCGATCTGTTCAGGTGGCAATGGTTCTGGTCCCGGTGCGTCGCCACGTGGCAATCCTCCGACGCAACACGATGTCTGTGCCGCCGCCGGTGTCGACCACAGATTCCAGGCAGATCAGCATCATGAACATAGAGGACATCATCCCCAGCACCCATCCTAGCCTGCACATTGCCGGTGACGCCATCAACAGTCACACTGGCTTCGCCGTTGACCGTGGTTACCTCACCATCCTCGCTGATCAATCCGCGGATCACGAACGCACCACTGCCATCCTGCAACTGCCGGACTTCAATGCCGTTGGACAAACGATCGCCCCGAATCAATAGATTGCCTTCGACAACATCCACGCCGACATTTCCGGCCAACAGTCGGCGAGCTTCAAGTGACTCCAATCGCAACCGTTTTCTGCGCTCGGTCTTGGAATTTCCTGTTGAGATTTTCTTGGCGGCGTTTCTCTTTGCGTTGCGAAACATGATTGGCCTCATTATTGAATTGGCGTAGACGAGTAGTAAGGCGGCAACGGTCGTTGACGGCAGCCAGCTGGATAAGCAAGGGGCGATTCAGATCCACCAACCTGTTGGCAGCCAGCGGACCTGGTCTATCTGGTACTAAGTTCGGCCGACCAGTTTCTATCACCGAAAAGCAAAAAAAATCTTGGTTCGACATCGCAATGGCCCAGGATGGCAGGTTAGACTAGCTTTTCGCTGGGCAAATTTGCTTTTCAGACCTTTTCGCCAGATGTGGACCGCTCAGCGATGGCAACCTTACGCACAAGGGATGCTTCATGGGTTCGCAAACCCTCGCCCGAGCCAACCACGCGTCCGTCGCTGTTGATCCGACTTCGCGATCATCAAGATCATGAGGCGTGGCGATCTTTCAACCATTTGTACGTTCCTCTGATTTTCGACTTCTGTCGTGCTCGAGGTTTGCAAGAGCAGGATGCGGCGGAAGTCACGCAAGAGACCTTGCTGCAGATCACCAAGTCAATCGAGACGTTTGACTATCAAAGTGAACGTGGTCGTTTTCGGGGTTGGGTCGGCACCATTGTTCGTAGCAAGTTGGTTGAATTTCACCGTAAGCGAAAACGAATGCCCAAATTGCAGGACACACCGCTGGAGGAAGTTTCGGCGACAACTGAGGGAGCCTGGAACGATGTTTGGTTGGAACACATCGTGCAAGCGGCGTTGATCAAGGTTCGCGGACGACTGGCAAGCCAAACTTGGGCTGCATTTCAGATGGTCTGGCTAGATCATCGCGATCCTAAATCTGTCGCCTCAGAACTGGGTCGCGACGTTGCCTGGGTCTATCTTGCCAAGAGTCGTGGTTTGAGCCTGCTGCGGGAAGAAGTCACTTTCTTGGCGGATGAACCGCTGCAATCCATTGAATCTGTTCCGGAAAAGAAGCATGCAGTGCCAAACCACGTTGCCACAACTTCGTGAATTCCTAAACACCGATCAAGCCGAGTCCGCGCAGCACCGGTCGCTTCGTGACCATATCGGCACTTGCAGCCAGTGTCTCAGTCGCTTGGATTGGCTGACCAGTGATCGGATACTTGCCGATGCGGCAGTCAGTGGAAGGTCGCAGCGAGCTGATTCACCGGCGCTACAGCAGGTTTTGGAAACGGTCGAAACCCTTCAACAATGCTGCGGCAATGAAACGCTGGGCCATTCGCGGCGCGTTTGCACGATGGACGATGTTCGACGATTGCTAGATCCTACCGATAACGCCGCAATCTTGGGGATGGTCGGGCGCTATCAGGCACAGGCCGTGCTTGGTCGCGGCGGCATGTCGATCGTCTTTGCCGCCTGGGATCCGGTTTTGGATCGGCGGGTCGCAATCAAGGTATTGAACTGCAACCAAAACGAAAAAATGTGGCACCGATTCGCACGTGAGGCACGGGCGGTCGCCAAGATCGAACATAGCGCGGTCGTGCCACTGTATGAAGTGGTTGAACGCCAACAGCGACCACCGGCGCGTAGTGATGCCACTGATGTCCGCAGGTTCGTTGCAGCAGCAACTTGACCGCGAGACGTTGACGCCAAAACGCGCTGCCCAGATTACGGCGCGAATCGCTGCGGGCCTGGCCGAGGTCCATCGGCACAATCAAATACACCGCGACATCAAACCGGGAAACATCCTGTTCGATGATAAAGGGGACGCCAAATTAAGTGATTTCAGTTTGTGCGACGCGACGAAGATGAACCGCTGACGGAGGAAAATGTATTGCCGGGAACGCCGGAGTACATTGCTCCAGAGATGCTGGCGCCTGGTGGATCGGCTACGAACCAAAGCGACATTTATCAGCTTGGCCTGACTCTTTATGCAATGCTGACCGACGGACCCCCCTTTCGCGGAACGGTACGCAGTGTCCTGCGGCAAATCGTTGACGAGACGCCCCCCAGTCCCAGCAAAAAGAAGGGTGACAAGCTGCCGCGAGATCTCGAAACAATTTGCCTGAAAGCCATCGAACGAAGTCCAAACGATCGTTATCAGAGCGCTACAGCATTGGCAGAAGACTTGCAGCGATTTCTGGCCGGCGATTCCATACAGGCACGCAGGCCGCATCTGATTTCGCGAGTTGGCCGTTTTGCAAGACGTCATCCGATTGAATTGTCAATTGTTGGTATTGCCACCCCTTGTCTGGTTTTGGTCGCCGTCGCCTACGCTGTAATTCACTCTCAGTATCGAAAATTTGAGCGGCAAACCGAACTGGTCAACCTGCAGCGTGAAGCAGATCTTCAGCGACTGGCCGACGAAACGCATCGTGCCGACGCAGCACAACTGAGATCAGACCAGGCTCTATCACAGAGTTTTTCCGCTGTACTTGCGGCCAGGCAAGTGCATGAACCGGACTGGATCGATACTGAGAAATCGTTGATGACAGCCCTGTTGGCAGGCTTGGAGCAAGGTTATCAACAAATGCAATTACCGCCGGAAGGAAATCCGAATACCGGGGAGATGGCATTGGCTTTGGCGCAGTTGCGAGAGAAGGCTGGCAAGACATCAGAGTCGCTGGATGCCTACAAGCAGGCGATTAGAAACTTTGAGCGACGTGTTCAGGACGAACCAACGGAGGTGCTATGGCAGCATATGACCCGCGCACGCCGCGGCTACGCGAAGGCATGTCGAGAACGAGAGCGATACGAGGAGGCTATCGAGCACTCGCAAGCAGCAACTCGAATTGCTCAACGGCAAAGCCAAGCCAATTCAGAATCTTTGAAATGGAAACTCGAGTGGGCCATGTCAGAAACGGAGCTTTCGCTGGATCTGATTGCTTCAGGCCGGCCCTTGGAAAGTGATTCACATTTGCAGTCTGCCGCTATCCAGATCAAAGCGATTTCCATGGAACAGCGACCGCAGTTTGATTTGGTAGGGTTTCGCGGACAGTTCGCTGATGCCGCCAGCGAACTTGCCCAAGCCTTTCGGAAGCGAGGGTGGCAGGAGCGAGCGATTCTGATTCAGCGAATGGCCGTCGCTCAAACCGATCAACTGCCCGACGACGAAATCAGCAACGTGAAACGTTCGGACGCATATGCTGCGACTTCGGAGTTGCTTTTGGATGCAGATTATCCAGTTGCCGCGATAAGGGCGTTGCGTCAATCCGTCGAGGAGTTAGCCAAGGCGACGAGTCAATCCAACTTCCGTGGTCGGTATCGAAAACGCCGGGCAGAATTGCAAGAGGAGATACGACGGTTAGCCAAGGAACAGGGCGTGAACTTACAAGATTTTGTCAGTGACCGAGTTGCGGTGCCCGCTACCGCTACCGTTTCCGCTCGCCGTATCGGGCGGGTTTTGGAGAAAAGGCGAGTTGAATTGCGAGCGATGATGCCTGTTCAGCGCCCAACACCGGAATGAACGCTTGGCCCTTCCTCGTCTTTTCCGAATCCGTGTCGATTCCGATCCTGATTCAGACTTGGCTGCTTTGAAATCGGCTGACGATATCGAATAGCGTTTCGGGATCAATCGGCTTGGCCATGTAAGCGTTCATCCCTGCGGCCTCGCATTTGGTCCATATCTGATCGCCGCAATGCGCGGTCATCGCAATGATGGGAAATGTTTCGCGGTCAGCGCCCGGGACTTCAGTCCGGATCATCCGCGTCGCTTCAATGCCATCCATTATCGGCATGTTGACGTCCATCAAGCAAATATCGAATGAGCCTTGGAGAGCCAGTTGATAGGCTTCCTCGCCATTGTTGGCAACTACCACTTCATAGCCATTCATTCCTAACATGCCAACGATTACCTCCTGATTGATCAAACCATCTTCCGCGACCAGGATTCGAGTTGGAACGCCCGAACGGCCGTCCGGCGCGTTGTGTTGAAACCCAGATTTCTCGGTTCCGCGTGAAGAGCGGTCTCGGCCAGATTCCTCGCGACCATTTACCTTTGGCGTTTCGCATGGAGTCAGATCGGCGTCGCTTTCATCAATCTCAACGGGTAGTCGAACAGTAAACTCACTGCCAGCGCCGAGTACGCTTTGTACGGAGATCGAGCCACCCATCATTTCGGCAAGTTCCCGGCAGATCGTCAGACCGAGTCCCGTGCCACCGTAGCGTCTTGTCGTACTACTATCGACCTGTGAAAACGATTCGAACACCGAGTCAATCTTGTCAGCCGGGATACCGATGCCGCTATCTATGACTCGAATCGTGAGCCAATTGGAGGAATCATCGTGAGAATCGAATTCGAGTTTTAGTTGGATTGTTCCCTGCTCGGTGAACTTGATGGCGTTGCCAACCAGGTTCATGACGATTTGGCGAATTCGCGATGGATCGCCGAGTATCGATTTCGGTACCGACGAACCAAAGTCAAGAACGATTTCGACCGACTTTTGCAATGCGGACGCAGTCATCAATCGTCCGATTTCTTCGGCGATCGCTGTGGGATTCATTGCAATATGTTCAAGCTCGACCTTGCCGGACTCCAGTTTGGAAACGTCTAGCAGGTCGTTGATCAAACTGAGCAGCGATTCGCTACTTTCCTGAACCGTGTCCAGATAGTTCGACCTGCGTTGATCGCCGGTTGCCTGTTGAGCTAGCCTGGTCATCCCCAAAATTCCATTGAGAGGAGTGCGGATTTCATGGCTGATGGTAGCCAGGAATCGACCTTTTGCTTCGTTTGCGGCATTGGCACGCACGATTGCCTCACGCAGTTGGTCTTCCGTCGCACGAAGCTGATCATTGCTTGCGGCGAGTTGTTGTGCTCGTTCTTCGGCGGCTCTGGTACGATCCAAAACGCGTTGCTCGAGCGTGTCATTCAATTGTCTCAGACGAAGGAACCCATCAGCATTTTCCAACGCCGCACCGGCAAGCGTTGAAACAAAGTCTGCGATCCGTTGTTCATCCGAGCTGAACAGGTCGTTCAGTTCGTTGTGCGTGACTAGCACGACGGCAACGTTGGATCCCCGAAAAGCGATCGGAGCGGCAATGGCGCTGCCAGTCTTTCGCCCTGACATCTCCAAAGAGGCGTCACAGACGGCTTGGCCTTGCGAGCAAGCCGCCCGTAGTATTGTTTCGTGCAGGCGAACTCGTTTTCGTGCGGCCTCGTCATCATCATCGTCGGACATTGGAACGAATGATAATTGACCGTCCTGATCGTCAATCTTCACAACATCGACGTTCTGACCGCGAAGAAGTTTCCTCGCAGCCTCGCTGGCTTCCGAATAGACAACGTCAGCTGACAGCGCTTGAGCAATTTGGCGGCCTGACTGCAACACTGTCACAAACCGATCGGCCAGTGATAGGTTCGCTGACTTGGTTTCCGCGATGCGACAGTCGCCAGAATCGCGGCTAACGACCTCATTGAGATTCTCTAAGCGTGATTGTCTGGACGCATCAAGCCTGCCCAGGATTTCTGGCTCTAACCGATGCAGCGACGCCAAACACTTGATCGACTCCAACTCCTCCGCTCGTTGGTCATTCTGTTGGGCGACCAGGATGCTGTGGTCTAGATGCCTTGCCGCTCGCCGCACGTTACCACGAATCGCCTGCAGCAACCCAAGCTCGCGCAGGCAATGCGCTCGATCGCCTGGAAAACCACGAGCAACGTGTAAGGCTCTCAGGATCCCTTTGCTCGCTTGAACGATTCTTTTTTGACGATGGCGACCGTCGTAACGTTCCGTGTGTTCGACTTGAAAACGGATGCGCGGTTCCCAACCACGCATAGCAAGGGCTGATATAGGTATTTAGATGGCCGGCGGCCTCACTTCGGGTGATTGCCTCGTTCAACACATCAATCGCTTCTTGAATCCGATCATGATGCAGCAACACAATTGCGTATGCCAACTGAGTCTGCGCGTGACTTTGTGCATCAGGACGCGACTTTGCCGCTTCGGTTCTCACAACGTCTAACGGGAGCGTGTGAGGCGAGGTTCGAGCCCATACATCGAGACTTATACCCGTTGCCTGCAGATCACCGATCTCGCGACCGCAGTCAAACATTTGTTTCGCCAACTCGGTTGCTTCGCCGTAGTTGCCGATTCGGTATTGAGCATTGGCCGCCTGGTAGCGTGCCATATTCATTTCCCAGAAATCGCCCATCTTGCGAAGCAATTGAACTGCCTGCATAGCGCTGTCGATAGCATCGCGAAACTCACATTCGGCCAATTTTACGACACTGCGATAGTGATGCGACTGTCCCTGGCCCCAGACATCGCCAATTTCGGTACGAATCGACAGCGATCGGTCTGCGTAGCAATTGGCTCGCTTGAACCAACGCAACAAGCTCATCACCGGGCCGTGCTCACTGTAAACCGATGCCAGCGTTGCCGACGGAGCAAAGCGTTCTGCCATATTCAGTGAACGAAGGTGATTGCCTAGCGTCCACAGCTTGTGTCGGCTAAACCAATAGACGAGAGACAAGCGGCTCAATAATTGCAGCTGAAGAGAGTCGAGCTCGGAAGGGAGGTTCTTTCCGGCGATCCAGTGCGTTGGAGCGCAGGTGTGAAGGGTTTGCCGCAATGCTTGCGACACCAGATCAACAAGCATGCTGGCTGAATTACCTGGCACTCGAATTCCGGTCATGGCCAACGCATACTCGTACTCCTTTGCCGCGGCAGCAAAGCGGCCCCGCTTGAGAGCCAATTCACCAACCTTGAGTTGCACGCGTGCTTGTTCAATGCCTGGCTTGGCAAGCCGTAAAGCATGGCCAAGGTTGACAGCAGCTTCATCGTAATGACCCGATAGTAAGTCGATTTCTCCGAGTCCCTCCCAGATTTCTAGTCCCTTTCTGCTATCGTCGGCGGTTAGCCATTTCTTGGCGACCTGAAGGTGATCACGGGCGATCGCAAGCGAGTATCTTTGTCGAGCGGCCCGTGCAGCGGCCAATGAATTGGATAAAGCCCGATCGCGATCTCCAGCGGCGTCGTAGTGACTCCCCAATTCGAACACATTGCCAGAATCATGTTCTTCAAGATACGCGGCTATCTTCAGGTGTAGTTCTTGCCGGTCCGCCTTCTCTAGAGTCAGCCGCAACTTTTCGTGGATCCTGTTGTGAGCAAAGTGGAATCCTCCGCGCTGTGAATCTCGCCACAACAATCGACGTCGCAAGGCATCGTTGGATACTTCTAAGACTTCGGCATAGGGAACACCGGTGACTTCGGTCAATAGCTTCAGGCGAAATTGTTGTCCAATCACTGCCGCAGCTGCGAGTATGTTCAATGCCGATGGGGAAAGTAAATCTATCTGCTGTTCAAGTGACTCGGCGATGGACTCGTCACCCCTTAGCGATTCGGCTAATGGACCATCGGCTTGCCAGCCCGTGGCTGTTGGACAGATCACCCCGGTGTCGATCATACGGCGAAGAATTGTTGACGCCATGACCGAATCGCCATCGGCGACTTCGATGATTGAATCAGAGATGGCGACAGAGAGCTTTCCGGCAATCGACTGTAGATAAGCTTCTAGCGACTTTTCGGTAAGCGGTCCCAGTTCGATTTGTGAACGTTTTGATCCAAACTGAAAGGTTGAATTTGAATCACCCGAGACGACAACGTGTAGATACAACCTTTCTTCCTGTCGTCGCATTCGTTCGACCATTGACCGAATGACGGTTTGGGTTAGGTCGTCGGCAAGATCGAGGTCGTCGAACAAGAATACAACACCGGGTACTTCCAACGCGAAAGCGGCAAGCAAGTCTTCCAACGCAATCGCGGCCCGTTGGCTTGCGTACGCATCCGGACCTGCGAAATGCTCCGTCGTTTCCCACAACCCCGCAAGCGCAGGCAAAAGTTCCGACAGGGTTGCGCCATGTTCGTACGTGGCATCGCTGATTCGTTTGGAAAGGCTGAGGTCATTGATGCACAGCGATGTAATCTTTGCCAACACGGGCTGCAATGATTGCAACGGCTTCGGACTACCTGTGGATGCGCCACCGCGAAAGACGTGCATGCCGAGAGCACCGCCAATCAGTGCCACTTCATCCAGAAAACACTGTCGATAGCTCGTTTCCGACGCGGTAACGACATGGACGCTCGGCTTTCCTTGTCTGGCTGCCTCGATTGCGTCGCCAACCTGACGGATCTCTTGCTCTCGGCCGATTAGGTTTGATTCAGTCAAGGTTTGACGCGTGTCACGGGTGCCAATTGGAAAAGCAATTTCCCGTCTGGACTGGTCCATTTCCGCTGCAACAAGTTCCAAATCGTGGAGTAGCCCGATGGCGGTTTCGTATCGGTCTCGCGGATCCCGACGGAGCAACCTGGCAACAATGTCGTCCAACGCGGGTGGTGCGTCGAAGCCCAATTCGCGAAGTCGCGGTGCGTCGGCGCACAGTTGCCGATCCAAATAGTCGCTGGCGTTGTCCGCTTGAATCGGCAGCCTGTCGGCCAACATAGAAAACAAGAGGACGCCCACCGAGTACAGATCCGAAGCCGGGCTAATTTCACGCGGCAAGGAACCGCTGGACTCGGGCGAGTAGAAGGCGACCGCCTTGGTTGGCAAATTGGAAAAATCATGTCCGTACTGGCCATCAAAGAACGCGACTTCGCGCAGCTCGATCTGATTCTGGGCGTCCCAGAAGACACAGTCGCAGTCTAGTCCGCCATGGACACGTGACTGGTCGTGCCATTGCCGCAGACATTCTGTTAATGAAATCGCTGTGTTTAGAGCGGTTGGCAGATCGTAGTTGTTTCGAAACAGGAATTCGTCGATTGGCTTTCCCGTTGGTAGATCAGTCACGCGGGTCAATCGATCGTCACTGTCAATGAACTGTCGCTGCTTTAAGCTTCCTAACGGTTGCGAGCGGGCGTTCTGTATCCACTGCCGGCGTATACGAGCAAATAGCTCGGGTGGTGCCGATGTCTGAGCGATCGATTCAACCCGATGCCGCGTTCCCTGATTGGTTGACTCAACCGTGCAGATCGACATGGGCCCCCAGCTCTGCAATGGCTCGATTGGGTGATAACCATCGAGAGCGGGTAGTTCAGCTAGGGCATTCATCGAAGAGCGCGGCGTCTTAATCGTTACTGTCGGCATATTGCACATCCATTATGGATGCCAACGGAATCGGAGTCTGTGAAAGGGTAGGTCGCGGGCCGGAGTTAGCGGGCAAGTTGCAAACCGAATTCGAATAATTTTTTCAGGTTTTTTGCGGGTGAAGACGACCCCTGTTAGAGGGTTGTCGGCGTGTGCCGAACAGTCACAGACGACGCTCTTTTGCGGTTAACCTTCAGCAACTCAATGCCAATCGTTCCGGTCAGTCAAAGTGTCGCGATCAATCGTCCGTTAGACATTAGGGACTGTATCGACAATTCCAATGCCACAAAACTACTGGCTGACACTCGATCAAAACGTTAGCTCAGGTGCAACAAGTGGTACGATCAGGAAAGCGCTTGACACAAAATCGGACAGTGGCATACTGCGACCCGCCCCTACATCAACGCGACCGCTGATAGCGATCGGATAAGTCTTCACACGGATCACGACCGTACTTCAATCCTCCACCTGCAAAGGGCTACTAAGTCATGGAAAATGTTTCAACGGTCACTTCACCAACGAACCGAAACGGTGCTCGCGCTCATGCAATCGCCCCTCCACGAACCGAGAAGGCGGCAGGTCGGTGGACATTGCAGTCGCTGCTTGATGAAGTTCATGGTGTTGTATCGGTTTCAAACACCGATCCCCGAGAAGTTTATCGGGCGATCGATCGGCTTTTTCATGGGTTGCGAGATCTTCGATCGTCGGCTGCCGAAGATCAATGGACCGATATGATTCGAACCGGTTTGGCGCATCCTCTGTGCCAGTTCGTTCATCAAGATCCATTTACTTCTAGAGCCTTCAATAAGCCGCGAGGTTACGCCGGAGATGCCGTAATGATGGACTACATTTATGGTCGAGACGAAGGCTGGGATCCACCGAACGCGACCGCTGTCGGCCAAGCGATTTTTGACTACACGACGGGGGCTCCTGCTTCCGCAGGCGTTCGCGAGCGACGATGCTATATCGCTGAACTATTGGACAAAATCGGACGGACTCTAACCGACGCTCATGTTCTTTCTGTAGCTGCCGGGCACCTCCGCGAAGCAAGTCTGTCGTTGGCGGTTCGAAGACAGCAGTTCAAGCGTTTTGTAGCGATGGATACCGACAGAGAAAGCGTCAGTGAAATGACCCGCCAATACGGCCGATTCGGGATTCAGCCGATGGTGGCCAACGCACGCCAGATGCTCACGGGGAAGTTGGATCTCGGAACGTTCGACCTGATTTATTCGACGGGGCTATATGACTACTTGGCGGATGAAACCGGGAAAAAGTTGACCGCAAATTTGTTCCGGGCCCTCAACGGTGGCGGCAAGCTAGTCATTGCAAACTTTTTGCCGGGGGTGCGCGACGTTGGATATATGGAAATGTATATGGGCTGGCACCTGATCTATCGCGACCGAGCACAAATGATGGTGCTGGCGGAGGGCATTCCAGCCTCGCAGATCGAAGAAATACGAATTGTCGCGGAACGCAACGAGAACGTCGTGATCATGGAAATGACCAAACGCTGATCTTAAGCAGCGCCAAGATCAATGACGATAGATGGCTGAAAAGAACAGCATGTGGGTTTGCGTTGAAAACGTAGCGTTGGAAAAATCGCCGCCCGGGTAGATGCTGGTCCCGGTATGGACATCGGGACCAAAGGCGTATTGATAGGCGGTGTCGATTTCCCAGCCATGATGCTTGAATCCGTAGCCGACGGAAAAGTGATGCTCGAGCGTTGTTTGCAGGTAGGTTGTTGTCGTAAACGCTGGGATCGGATTCTCTTGAAAGCGATATCCAAGTCGTACGGTTCGGTCGCGACCAAGATCTTGTTCGAAACCGGTGCTCACGACCAACGCATCCTGCCACCGGAGTGGAAAAACTTCGGTGATTTTCGGGCCGCCGACGCCAAGGAAGATAGGGTTGTCCGGGTTGGTAAAAATTAGCGTTGCATTGTCGTACGCGTCAGACCAGTCTTCCCATTCAAAGTCAATTCCGATTCGACGCGTTCGACTGATCTCATGCTTCAGTCCTATGCCGACTGAACGGGCCCAAGTCAAAGCAACGTTCACGTCATAGTTGCTGCTTCCACCAAGAGCGGCAATGGCGACCCTCGCCTTTCCATCGGATTCGAATTTGTTTGCGCTTTGGTAGCGAACACCAAGCGTCGTCCGTTCTGTCAAATCTATTTGCGTTCCCAGTGACCACGACAACGCGGCGCCCGTGGCTTGAAGGTCCAGCAACGTCGGTGTTCCCCTCAGAGGCCCTGAATTCAAAAAATAGGGTCCTTCAAGTTCAACGTGACTTGCACTAACACCGAGCGTTCCGCCAAGGGTCCAGTTGTCAGTCATCCGGACAGAGATTCCGGGCAACATACGGATCAGAGCGCCAAAGGAAAAGTAGTTCTGGTCTCCCGGCAATGTGGCCGGTCCTTGCAAGTCGTAATCGGATGAGAACCCCGCGGGCGCGAAGGCACCAAAGCCAACCACCACATCCTCATTCAAGCGTCGTCCGAACATCATGTGCCCAAGTCCCGTTGGATTGTCTGCGGCACCGGTGACGCCATTTTCGTCGTCGGCGTAGGTCAGGTCGGTAAAGAGCCCGACGCCACCAATATCAAAGAACGTGTCGTTGCAGGAGCAGTTGCCCACCAAACCTTGGATTCCTGCCGGGTTATCCATCAGGATGACGCCGTTGTCACTGAAGGCGAGATTGATGCCACCACGGCCAGCCTCGCGGGCTGACAAAGCGTTGCTGATCGTCCCGGAACCTGCAGCCGGGACCGTGCAGAATGCCAGTCCGCATAGCACCAGCAGTTCCCTGATGCCCAATCGGTCGTTTGATTTCACGACACCCTCTCCGTCTAGACCATCATCCTCAGGTCGTTGCAACAGCGCAACACATCTAATTGCCTCGATCGGCTCGATCTCATTGTCAGGATCGGATCGAATGGTTCAGATCCATCGGGCAATTAAAGCAGGTGATCGGTCGTTCTGGTTAGAACGATTACACCAGGGGGGCAGCAAGCGCTAAGGGCCTAGCCATCGGCAGAAACTCAGAATCCTCGACTTCAGCTTCGTCTTCGAAGCGACGATTGACGCCCTGGAAATCATGCTCAAGTTTTAGAAATGCACGGACGATCGCGGGGTCAAAGTGCGATCCCGATCCCTCACTGATAATCTCGACCGCTTTCGAGTGCGAGAATTTTGGTTTGTAAATTCGATGACTGGTCAAGGCGTCGTAAACGTCCGCGACCGCAACGATGCGTCCACACAGCGGGATTTCTTCGCCGACCAGGCCGTTGGGGTAACCGGTTCCATCCCAGCGTTCATGATGAGTCATGGCGATTTGATGCGCCATCCGAAGAAAGCTAGCCTCGGGATACTGATCGGCCACCGCTTGCAGTGTGTCACCACCGATCTTTGCATGTTGCGTCATGATCGCGAATTCCTCACTCGTCAGCCGTCCTGGTTTCAATAAAATCCGATCAGGTATGCCAACTTTGCCGATGTCATGCAATGGGCTCGTTTCGTAGATCGATTGAATGTACATCCCATCGATTACGTCGCGAAATTCTGGCCAAGTAGCCAGCTCAGAGGTCAGAATTCGGCAGTATTCCCGTATCCGTTCCAAGTGGCTACCGGTTTCGTTGTCGCGGCTATCGGCCAGCTTCGCCAGTGAAAAGATCATCAGGTCACGAGATTCCACCGCCAGCAGTCGCTCGCCAGCACGAATCCGCATTTGCAGTTCGCTGGGGTGGAACGGTTTGGCGATGTAGTCGTCGGCTCCGGCGGCCAATCCCTTGACGACGCTATCCGTATCGCTATTAGCCGTTAACAGTATCAAGTAGGTGTATCCGCACGTACTGCGACTGCGGATCTCTGCACAGAGTTCGATACCGTCCATTTTCGGCATGTCAACATCTGAAATCACGATCCGATATTTCCCGGTTCGGACGTGTTCGATCGCTTCCACCCCGTTCAACGCGACGGTTGTTGAGTAGCCGAATTGCGATAAAGCGTGACACAAAGTTTCGGCTGCGATTGGGTCGTCATCGACTACCAGGATACTTGTCATGCTATTCTTGGTGCACATTTCAGCCCTTTTCACCCGAGTGGTCCGCGAGTATCAAGCCGCCGTCCAACAATTGGCGGACCTCTTGATGGGAATCTCTAAGCTGTCTGACAAGTCCAAGCAACTCGGACGTTGGTTCAGTGGCGGCCCGCATTTCGATTTCACTCGCGATACTGGCCACGACAGGTGCTGCCATGGTCTGGGCAGTTCCCTTGTGGCGATGCGCAAGCGAGGCGATTTCATTAGGGTTTCCTAGCCGGACGATCGATTCTAGATCGTCGCAATCTTTCGCCGAAGCTTCCACGAACTTTGCGAGCATACGTTCAGCCATCTGGGTGCTACCCATCATTCGCTCAATCAACTCGTCATGGTTGATTGCAGCAGTTTCGGTTTGTAGGTTTGGCTTCATCGCATGATTCTCGCGAAGTCAAAGTCGCACTGAGCCCACAATGGGAAATCAGCAATGCGACAATGCAGTTCAACGAAAATGTACGTCGATTTCCTTGACGTTTCGTATCAAGCACAAAGATTTCTAGGATGAACCGAGCCCCTGGTGGCTAGGACTGTCGCATTCGTGAAAGCCAGAACATTCGCTACGAGAGCAACCCCCACACCCGAGCGGTATGGCACAACAAACCAGAATTCGCCAATCCGGAAATCGCCCGGATCTAGGCGTGATCCATTGACCTAAGACGCGATTTTGCAAGTCGTTGAAATGAGATTGCTGCAATGCAACCGACCACTGAAAAACCTGAAACGACAGCGAACACGTGTTGATGTCCAAGAACACCAGGTGAGTCGTCCAACAATTTTCCCATCAGCGGTCCCATGAAGATATCAGGCGTGTAGCCGACAGTCGAAACGATGCCGACTACCGTACCGGTATACTGGAGCGGGATCTCACCCTCCTGCATGATCGCGAAGTACAATCCGCGCAACGCATGTACCGCGGCGCTGGTGCCGATGATGACTGCAAAAAAAACGACAACCATTCCCGCTTGTAATATTCCCGACGCGATCACCGCGGCGCCGACGGCCAGAACCAGAAAGCTGGCGGCCGTCATATCGGAGACGCGAGTTCGATCAGCGATCAGCCCGGCTGCCACAGCCGCGAAGGGTCGCACCCACATCGATACGGTTCCGCTGTAAGCCGCGTCAACTTCATCAAAGTCCAGGGCTACCCTGGCGTATAACGAGACATCATCCAATCCTTTGTAAGCAACGTAGGCGCAGACAATGATGACCGCTTGCAACCAAACCGCCGGCAATTTCAAAACTGTCATCGCGCCGACGACCGTAACGGTGAACGGCTGATCTTCTTGAACTGGCCCTTGGCTCGGTATCACGAACCAAACCAACAGTGATGCAGCGACGGTGCCACCGGCGAATACCAGAATCATCTGCTGAAATGCATTGGACCGCTCGGCCATGGTTGCCGATTCGACCGCTGCGGGCAGCAACGAAGCATATATCATCACGGCAATCGAAGCCGATCCGGCGGCAACCAACCCGCGCCCACCATCAAGCAAACCGAACGTGCGACCGGAATAGTGTTTCCCTGCAAGCTGACGCGCCGCACGAATCATGGCGGACCAAAACAGCAGGACTGTGGTCAATCCCCAGTATGCGTACAGCCATTGCAATTGAGTCAGATCGGGGATCGTAGACATCACCAAACCGCCGGCCGCAGTTGACAGTAAAGCGATTGTCATCAGCTTCTTCGGCGCCAATAGATCAGCCAACGGGCCGCCCGGGAAGTAGGCCAACATAGCGACGACTCCGTACGCAGAAAACGCGAGGCCCAGTTCTAGATTGGTGACTCCAAAGATATCCAGCATCGTGGGCCGGAAAACGCGTGCGATGACAAAAGGCAAGAAATAGATCGCTTCCGCAGCGATCATCAGTGTGAACAGCGTCAGCGCTTGGTGCGGACGGTTCTCGAGTGACCGGTCCTGGTTCACGCGATGAACTGTGCTACATGAGACTGCAAAAAATTATTGCCGCTGATTGGAGGTGACGCGTTGATCGGGCGTCATTGTAAAGATGATTCAATTCGAAACAAAGTCGGCGTCGCTTGACCTTTTGCAATCCTATGTGTTTCGAACTGTGGTCTGCTTCGCAACGGCCTAATCCGCGTCCTTCGTTACACGTTGCAAAGCTTCGACCGTTTCTATCGATGGACGAAAATTTCCAGGACGATTGCCCTGCGCAATCAGCAACGGAGTCCAGCCGCGACCATTTTTTTGATCCCAGATTCTTTGGTCCGCGCCGTGGTCAGTCAGGAATTGCACCAACTTGGTCCAGCTCTTGTATGCCGCACCATGCATCGCGGTATTCCCGGCCCTATCAGCCGCATTGATATCGGCGCCGAGTTCTAGCAACATTTTTATGGCGTCGATCGCATCTTCTTCAGTCCCGGCCGATTCGTCACCATCCCCTAGCACTCCAACGCCGCTGGCCGCTAACAGCGGCGTGCAGTCGTCGGCGTTCGTCAGCCGGTAATCGGCACCCAATTCGACCATCAATCTCATCAGTGCAACATCGCCGGTCTCGCATGCCAATAGAAACGGCGTCGCATCGGTTCGGTTCAATCGACCGTTGCCAGCACTCACTTTCCGATGCCGTGCGTTGATATCGGCGCCGTTCGACACAAGTTCTCTAACAAACGAAAGGCTGCTCAAGCTTCCCGATCCGATCGGACTTGGATCACCATCGCCGCGTATCGGCTTGCGAACCCAGGTGATCGCGTGCAACGCCGTATATCCGCTCCCCGATGAGTTCGCCTCGGCACCTGCGTCGAGCAGATCAACTGCCAATTCAAAGTGCCCGTTTTCGGTGGCCAGTACCAGCGGGCTTATGCCTTTTGGCGGCCCCTTTCCAGATCGACGGCGCGGCAACATTGGATCGTTCACATCGATACCAGCATCTAATAGTCGGAAGACGACATCGCGATGGCCCGCTCTTACGGCGAAAAAGAGCGGAGTGAATCCGGAATCAAGCGGCTTGCGGAAATCGGCACCCGCGTTGATCAGCGCGCTGACAACGTCGGCGTGTCCATCAGCGGCGGCCCACATAAGCGCGGTTTGATGATGTTCCTCGGTGGCGTCCAGGTCAGCACCGGCTGCAAGCAGCGCTTGGACCGGTCCCAGCTTGCCGGTTCTCGCCGCAGTCATCAAAACAGATTCACCCCCGGCCAGTGCCGAGTTAGAATCGGCGCCGGCATCCAACAGCAGTTCGACAATCGCTCGATTTCCATTTTCGCAAGCGAGCGACAGCGGCATGACGCCATAACGATTTGCAGCTTTGACATTGGCGCCCGACTCGACCAATTGCTCCGCGATTGTCAACCAATCGTGATGTACAGCCCAGTGTAGCGCTGTCATCCCATCGGGCGACGCTTCGCTGATGTCAGCGCTGCGAGAGAGCAATTCCTCCGTCGTCGCCAAATCACCTTGCCGCATCGCCTCGATTAGCGAAAGACTAGGCTCCGTCGATAGTGCGGCACCGCAAACCAGAAGCGAAGCTGCGGTGGATATCAGCCAACGGCGCATTACACATCCAGCGGTGCAAAGAGTTCGTCCAATGGCCCCTCGCTGTCAGCGAAAGATTCGCATCGTACGCCAACTTTGTTTAGCAGCGTAAGATGCAGATTGGCCAACGGCTTTGGCTGATCGAACTGAATATGACGCCCACCCTGCATGTTTCCGGCCGCGCCGCCAGCCACCAGGATGGGAAGATTCGTATGGTCGTGGACGTTTGGGTTTCCCATTCCACTGCCATATAGGTAAAGGGAATGATCCAACAGCGTTCCATTGCCTTCCGGTGTTGATTGCAACTTTTCCAGAAACTCGGCAAACAGCGAGACATGAAATTGGTTGATCGTCGCGACCTTGGCGATCTTCGCCGGATCGTTGCCATGATGGGTCAGGGGATGGTGGGGATCGGTGACGCCGATCTCTGGATAGGTTCGGTTACTCGTTTCACGAGCCAGTTGGAACGTGATCACGCGAGTGATATCACCACGGAGCGCTAACAATTGCAAATCAAACATCAGTCGCGCGTGATCCGCATACGCGGGTGGTACGCCGATTGGTCGATCCAAATCAGGTGGTTCGTTGTCTGCAGCGTCTCTTTCTGCTGCCTGGATTCGCTGCTCAACTTCGCGAATCGATTGCAGATATCCGTCAACCGTGTTGCGATCATTGGGGCCGAGTGTTTTCTGAAGCCGCTTAATCTCGTCACTCAAAGCATCCAGTAGACTTGCGTGTCTGTTCGATGCGTCGCGTCGCTCCTGATCGGTTCCACCTTCGCCAAATAGAGATTCAAAAACGATGCGTGGATGAGCTTCGGAAGGGAGCGGGGTTGTCGGTGAGGACCAAGAAAGATTGTTTTGGTAGACACACGCGTAACCGTTGTCACATTGACCGATAACCGACAGCAAATCCATCGACAATTCCAGGGATCGCAACCGCGTTTGTTGACCGATGTTCTGGGCCGCAATTTGATCGACGGTGGTTCCCAGGAAGTAATCGGTACTCTCGGTACGTTTTGCCTTTGCCGCGCTCAAGAACGCCGCGTTTGACGTCGCATGAGTCCCGGGGTAGGCGTTCTGCAATTCCAGATTGCTGATCGACCGTCACGTGTTGTTTGACTGGCGACAAAGAACGCAGCGTCGGCGAAAGTTCGTCAAGCGTTTCTCGTCCCGTTGGTGTCCAACTGGAAATATCCGAGCCCATTGGCATGTAGACAAATCCGAGCCGACGTAGTTCTGTGGGGCTGGCTGCTGTGTCAGCAAGTGCCGTCATGCTCGGCACCATCGAATCCAATAACGGCAATGCTAGCGCCGCACCGCTACCACGCAGGAATGTTCGCCGCGGCAATGCTTTCTTGGTCAGGATCATTTGGATGTTCTCATCTGAAACGGCGTGCTTTCAACGATTCCCTGGATCAGCGAAGAAAAGCGATAGTCGTCAACTTTTGATTGCCTGACAATTTTGCGAACGGACGGCGCGTCGTAGAATTCTGTCCCGCGACCGATCGCGTAAGTCAGCAATTTCTCTGTCATTGTACCCACAAACAACTCTGGCCGATCCAGCAATCCCTGCTCGAGTTCTGCGACTCCGTTGCACTGACTTCCATCTGGCAGGCCGCCAGCAGCGTCTACCGGTTGGCCGCCTGCGCGATCGCGCCAGCGACCGACCGCGTCAAAATTCTCCAGCGCAAATCCAGCTGGATCAATCAGGCGATGACAACTCGCACAATTAGGATTAGCGCGATGCACGGCCAATCGTTCCCGCACTGGAAGCTGCGCCGAAACACGATTTTCGCTTAGTGCCGGAATATTTGGCGGTGGCTCCGGTGGAGGAGTTCCCAGGAAGTTTTCTAAGATCCACTTTCCTCGTATGACTGGCGACGTTCGAGTTGCATACGACGTGACGGTCAAAATGCTACCATGTCTCAGCAATCCGCCACGCTTGCTTTCGGTGTCCAGTAGTACTCGGCGGAAATGACTACCGTAGATATGTGAAATACCGTAGTGCTTGGCTAGTCGCTGGTTCAAATATGTGTAGTCGGCTTTCAAAAGGTCCAGCACGCTGCGGTCTTCGCGGATGATACTCGCAAAAAATAGTTCTGTCTCGCGACGAAACGCTTGACGCAGGTTGTCGTCAAAATCGGGATACAGACGCCCGTCAGGGGTGACCGAATCTAGGTTGCGCAGATGAAGCCATTGTTGGGCGAAGTTGTCTACTAAAGCCACGGCCCGTTTATCAGCCAACAAGCGTCGGATCTGACTTTCAAGTACGGTCGTTTCGGACAGCTTTCCACGCACGGCCAGATCAAGCAGTTCTTCATCGGGAATGCTACTCCACAGAAAGAACGAAAGACGTGACGCCAATTCCAAATCGCTGATTCTGTAGGCCGTGTCTGGTTCAACTCCGTGGGGTTGGCGTTCAATGCGAAACAAGAATTTCGGGTGGACTAGGATGGAACTGATTGCCATTTCAATGCCAGCCTCGAAGCCACCGTTTTGATAAGCTTGATGATACAAGGCAAGCGGTTGTCGCAAGTCATCTTCGTCAATCGGTTGTCGGCAGGCACGCCGCAATAGATTCGAAATGATTCGCCGCGCACAGTCTTCCTCGTCATCCGTGCTTGCTGGTTGGCAGGAAAAAATTTGTCCGTGACTTGGGCTGTCGGACGTTCCCGTCGGATTCAATGGACCGGTGATCGAAACTTCATACACGGCAGGCCCCTGACGGGGGTGTCGGTACATATTGAAATGAACATTCAACGGTTGCCGCTTGGTTTCCAGTAACGCCGTTGGTTTCTTGATAAAAGTAACACCGACTTCATGTGGCCCCGCAGTCGCCCGAATCCGCGTGCTCAGATGGCTGTCTACGCCCGCGTGCGAGGGCGCGCGGTAGGGATCGGAAGAGTCTGCATTGCGTTTGGGCGGCCTGACTGTGAACAATTCTATACGTTCCAAATCGAGCAAAACTTCCAAATCGTGTGGTTTAGTCAAACCTTCCACATGCTCGTTGCGATCGCGAGTCAAACGAATTCGAACTTCATATTCACCATCCTGCGGAAACGTGTAACGGATCAATGCACCACCGCGGGTTCCCTGCGGAAGACCCTCGACTCGTTCTTCCTGGGTGACGTCGGGTCGGATCCGAATCGTCTTTGCATCGGGTGAAGACAAGCAACGACCGACCGCCAACCGACTGATCTTTTGCGCTGCCGCGATGTACCGATTGACCAACGTAGGTGATAGTTCGCCGACGGTAATGTTATCAAAGCCATGACTGATTTCATCGGCCGGCAATAACGAACTTGCATCGATATCAACAGCCAACAGATCACGGATCGCGTTTTGGTATTCGAATCGTGTCAACCGGCGAAAAGTCTCGGTTCGTCCTGGTCGCGGTTCAGCTAACGCAATCTGATCAAGCGAATTTTCCAATGATTGAATCACTTCAATAACAGTCGATTCTTCTGGCCGATCGGTTTGCGGCGGAGGCATCTGGCGTGCACGTAGTTTCTTAACAACTTTTTCCCAAACGTGCCCATTGCCCGCGACTTTGTCGTGGGGAATCGATTCCAGATTCAAATCTGCCGCTTGTTCGCTGGCCGAGTGACAGTCCAAACATGCAGCCTTGAGCAACAACTCAACAGCTGGCGACAGCGCAGCAGGTTCCGTCGCCGAAACAACGCTTGTTAACAGCAGAGTTAAAACGGTCGTGAATCGGGCCGCGAACGACCCATGCATCAACGGGAAGCGTCGAAAATTCGATGGCGAGATCATTGCTAACATGATAGCGAGTTTCGCTCAGCTTTCCGAACACAAGAAAGGTTTGAAAAACTGGGGCCTTTGCCACTTTAGGGTCGCACGGTGAGTCAGCGACCAATGCAAGGGAGCGTCAGTCGGTGACGGCGTGAGTGGTACGAGTCAGCTCAGTCGGAACGCTTTGCTGTAACAAATCGGTCCAGAACTGCGTATCGCCCTGTTTCTTGATGGCTGCAAAGTTTCTGTTTTCAGCCTCCAGTTCACTCGATATCAGTTCTTTTTCGACGGCTGAACTCAGATGGCCGCTAAACACTTTCGGATACCAGTATTCAAGCCACGTTCGATCATCGAAACAGACGCGAGCGATGATCGCTTGGTTCCGCCATACCGATTCGTCGCTGACCTGGTACTGAAACTGTCTTTTGAACAGATGTCGAGCCAGCGGACCACAGACGTGCAGGATCGGGACATCCGCAAAAAACGCTTTCAATGAAATTGCGGCCTCGGAACCTCCCCAGCCGCGCAGCGCCGAGGGCCAACGAACCTGTTCGTAGAGGTTGCGGGGGATCGCATAACCTGGCGCGCGCAGCGACGTAATCTTGGTGATCGAACTTCTGGGTGGCCTCGTATTCCAGGCCGCCGAAAAGTAGCCGTTACGATTTGATAAGCAAAAAGATGCACCATGCGCTATCGGTGTCAGATCATGTAACGCCCGTACGTCAGGCCAGACGATGGCCATTCTTCTGATGGCGACCGCAGCTAATTGGTCGATGCATTGGTGACTGACTCGCTGATGACCGTCCATGAAAACGAAGACGTCACCCACAGCCAGCCGGGTCGCTTGGTTGCGAGAGGTTGCGACGCCCAGTCGTTGCGGGTGACAGATCACCTTAACACGTTCGCTATTGAGGTCGTCACAGCAACCATCGGTCGATGCATCGTCGACAACAAGCAGTTCGAACGGGACAAACGTATTTGAAAAAATTGAATCGACCGTACGCCGCACTTCGTCGCCTTCGTTGTGCGCCGTGATGATTACGGAAACCACGACCGTCGTCTTGGCGTTGAATTCCAGCACGCCGCTACTTGACTTCATACGTTCGGGGATTTGCACCGATGGCTGGCATCAAGGCAATTTGTTCGAAATTGCCAGATCCAATCTCAGCCGCAAGCACCATCACATCGAACTCGAAAATTCCGGTGGTGGGATTGGCATGCTCGACGGTGATGTCAAATTCGTTCAGCGTCCCGGGAGCCAAGGCAAACCCAATCGTGCTATTCGCCCCCACCGGACCAGCCTGATTGTTGGACGCCAACGAAACTTGAAAGTCATAGGACGTCTGGGCAACCGAAAGCACTCCGACGACAAGTCGAGCTGACAAAGTAATGTCGATACCCTTGGCGCTTCTAAACCCAGGTTCGGGTTTTGAATTGAGAACGTGGGCATAGGCGCAAAACCCGTGAGATGCGCGTGTCATGGCACCAGGTGTCGGTGTAGGATCGTTTGGCATTGAGTTTCTCTCGCTGACTAGCCGATGGGACTCAGTTTGTAGATGATTCCATATCCGGTATCCGCCGAATCACGCCAGTGCCGATGTTGCATTGACCCTTCATCGCTAATCTTCCATTCTGGATGGTTCACATAGTAGTTGATCGCTACCTCCAAAAGTTCATCACGCTTGGCGTCATGCGCCTCGTGTCGATCATGTGATGGACGGGGCAAGTCGACCAGGTAAACGAAGTCCACTTCAAGACATGTTTTCACGAAGTTATGCAACCCGTCGTCGTTTCCTTTATCAGAAATCCAATCCAGGAAATTAATGTAAGCTTGTCTGGTATTAAGATCATCTGGATCGGGTAGCAGTTCAGGTTTGAAGCCGATACATAGACTGTAGGCGTCGCCTCTGTGTTTCATCTTTTGAAAGAACACGACAACGTCGATCGCGTTGTTGCTCTCGCGGTACCAGGTTCGCCACCAAAGTTTTTGGTCGTGAGTGCTCCTGTGGGTTTCGAGTCTCTCAATCAAGCTGACCGGATCCTTGGGATTGCGAGGATCGGTACGTCGATAGAAGTCTGTCCTCATCGCGCGCCAGGAAACGCCTTTAACCAGCTCTATGCATTCGACAAGTGTGTTTCGCGGTGTCGGTCGTAGGAATTTTGCTGGGCGGGCCATGACTTGGTTCCGATGCGGGGTACGGTTAACACCATCGAAGAACAAGTTAGGTTAACGGTTGCCGACCTGGAGTGCCACTTTCAATGGATTAGACTCCGTTTACTGCACCAATTCCAGGGTTATGGCAATGCGAAAGCCCCTCGAGAACCCAGGGTTGATTGGCGTATCGTTGCGTCGGTTGGCCGATCGTAGCATCTCCGCGCGGTCAAGGTAGCTGCCTCCCTTGGCGACACGAAGCTGCCTTTGTACGACCGTCGATTGGGCAGTATCAACTGCATCACGGGTTGGTTGCCGTACATACCGATCGTGACACCATTCAATTACATTTCCAAGCATATCAAAACAGCCCAATTCATTTGGCTGTAGCGATGCAACGCTATGAGTTCTGCCCAACGCGTTGGAAAAAAACCAAGCGAAATCTGGCAACAGTGCCGGGTCATTTCCGTAGGACCGAGCAGTGGTCGTGCCGGCGCGGCAGGCGTACTCCCACTCCGCCTCGGTCGGTAGCCGGTAGCCGGTTCTGGTCAGGCAGTCTTCCGGCAAAGACATCCTTGAGTTGATGGACTCGATCGCCGGGTAACACATCTGATCATCCGCCATATTGGCCCGCTCACTTAGCCAGCGACAATACGAGATCGCGTTGAACCAAGTCACTGCGTTAATCGGACAGTCGGGATCAGGGATTAGCGTGTTTTCGGCGCACTGGAATCCGTTTGGCAACACGTCGTTGGCAAATCGCAAGAACTGCGTTTTGGTAATCTCGGTTGTCGAGATCGCGAAGGAGTGGTTGATCTGCCGAGTCCGCACTAATTCGTCCGAATCTCTATTTGCCTCGCTTTCCGGTGATCCGAGTCAACTCACTACCGGGCCTCTAATGACGGCCATCGTGATCCCTTCGGGCGTGATATACCAGTCGAAATCCTCGCGTGGATGATCGCTAGCTAATTCAATTCTGGGCTTGCTCCAACCATTCCGTATCATCCCACTGACGCAGCGCCCACTTCAGCGCTTGAATGGACCGTGCTGCTTGCAGCCATTTTTGAACTGTTCTCGAATGAGTGAGCGAAGATCTTGTCTGAACCGAGCTAGCCAGTCCATCGATCTGTGTGGCGCCTAACATCAACAGCATTGCAGCCCGAATTGATTGGTCGGATGCGTTCCGCAGGCCGGCAGCGACGATCATCGGATCGATTCCGAATTCGGCTGCGCGACGAATCAAATACGTGCGTCGGCGATTGTCTGGCCCGGTGCCCAGAAACTTCCAAGCGATTTTTGGCTGTTCCCACAGGATCAGCATCGCAGCGGCGTGCGCTTGTCGCTTGGCGATCTGATCTTTCTCTGACTCCGAGATCGTTTCATCGTTTGGCGTTGGAACGGTTGTGGTTTGATTGACGTGGCGCTCGAATCGAGCGAGCAGTTGGTCGCGATTGGCTTCCAGCGTTGGTCGGATTCGTACAAACTGTTCCGCCGTTGCATCCATCGTCAATTCGAACAGCGTCGAAGTATCACCATGGGCATACTCAGCCAGCAGTGACGCCGACAAATTGCGGTGTTGTGGCGTCCGGCTCTCATCGCGAAAAATCAACGCCAGCGGCGAGATCAGACGCAACGCGATCGGCAAGAAGGATTGTTGCCAGACTTGATAGCCTTCGGGACGCTCGTCCAGTTCCGCAATCAATTGATCGGCCAAGAAGGGAGCGGTGGATTTCCAACGATCGACTGATGAATCTGTCGCTTGTTCGTCAAGCTGCGCTCAGCGCGGCTCCGGCAGCAGGCGTCGGCCACCATCGTTGGCGATATCGTCCAGTTGTTTCCACAAGCCCTGCCGCATTTCTTGATCAACGCCGATCGATCCAAGACTACTGCAGATGACCGAGAATGATTCCGGTTCAGCTATCAACAGCCGCTCGACTAACTCCTTGCAATGCTTCTTGTTTGTTGTGGCAAGGGCCAGGCATGCGCAGTCTTGCCGCAGAATCGGGGTCGCTGCGATCCAGGGTTACATTCAGCAGCGGCTCTGCCCAACGCTGGTACGGCTCGAGTTTTTCGATCAACTGCGGTACATCGGAGATTCTCGCGGTTGACAATGCGTTGACGTATGCGGACGCCCTATTTCGGCCGTTCCACTCCATCACGCCCCCAAGAAAAACTATCGAAGCTATCGCCACGATGGCGATCCGCGTTCCATAATACCGACTGGCCGCCCGTAACATTTGACGCCGAGGTTCTGTAGCGACTCGGTCACGCCGACGCGCTTTGAGCAAAATATTCGACCACTCTTGGAAGGTCGGCAGTTGACGATTTGCTTTCTGTCGATTCCATACACTGGCTCGTTCATCCATACACAAAATTGCTCGACCTCGCCCTGACTCTTTCTGTTTCTGTTGCAGCCAGTCGGTCAGCGCGGGGACAAGATAGTCATGTGTCAGGTGGTAGAACCTTCCCGGTTCCGTTTGCGATGTGTTTTCGTCGTCGATCTCGGCGGCAATTGACGTCGACTCCGTTGGTGTAATCAGGCGCAGGTCATTATCCAGCACGCGTAACAGGGAGTCGAATTCAGAGGGACGGGACTGATAGCCGGAGATCTTCATGAGTTCTTTGTAAGATCGCATGCGCCCTTTGATCAGCCCGCCATCGCTAGGTAGCAACGCCGCCAGCACGGCCCGCGCGGCGTTCTCGTGAACACGGTGTTGAGGATTCGCTGTTCTTCCACCAAAGATATCTTCCAAGAAGGCAATGCCCACGCCCTCCGCGCCGCCAACCTCACGAAGCGTCACCGGCGACCAAGTTCTGTCTTTCACCATCTCGGTAAAAAAGGACAGCCGAACTGGCATGATCTTGTTATCCTCGGACAAATCGGTAATCGCCTGATCCAAGAACTGGTTTTGTTCGAGCGTCAGTGCGTCATCGAATTCCGGGAGTGCTCCAAAAGCCGCGCCAAACGCTCGCAGCACCTTTCTTGCATGTCAACGGCCAAATAGATCGATTGCAGAAACGTTGTCACCGGGAATAAGATCGATTTCCAGATCGTGCATCACTCGCGAGATGCCCATCCAAAAGTCATCGCGAACAGTCAGCACTGCTTGCACCCGCTGGCCATCGCATTGACGCAAGGCCTCGACCAGATTTTGATTGCCATCGTGATCACGATTATGCAACCACTGTTCGAATTGATCCAATACGATCAATACTTTTCTTTTTCCGGTCGCTGATGAGCCACGGCGTACGGCTGCCAAAGCATCCGCGAGATTCTTTTCTGACTCGAGTTCTCCGAATCGCATACGCAGCAGTTGAAGCAATCGATCGGCGGTTCCCTTCGGTGTAGCCTCGGCGTAGATCACCTCGATGTTCGTGTCCAACAAAGGCAACAAGCCAGCTTTTAACAGCGACGACTTACCTGAACCACTGGGGCCGTAGATGACACCGACGCGAAAAGTTTGAATGCCGTCCGTCTCTTCAATACGATTCTTCCAAAACCGTACGCTCTCCGGAATTCCGTGCCGATCTCGTGGGCCCGGCAGCAGCTTCAAGAAAAAATCGGTGTCGCCCGAATCGAACGAGCGGAGCCCTTTCGGGCGGATTGGTACTGGTTGGGCGCTACTATGTTTCGTCGCGGAAGCAGGGACCTGTGGGAACGCTTGCGGCTGATCATCGGCAACGGGTTCTTCCTTCAGCCAGCGTCGTATGTCGTCGGCCATGTCGAGCGCGGTGAGGTACCGATCCGAGACACGTTTGGAAAGCGCCTTCAAGCAGATCCTTTCCAATTCTTTTGGTATGCTGTCGTTCCTTTGACGTGGCGGCCGCGGCTCGTCGAACTTGATTCGTTCCAGGGTGTCGGTCTTCGTGTAGCCACCAAACGGTTGCTCGCCGGTCAGCAGTTCGTAGAACACGCTTCCCAGACTGAAGATGTCGGATCGGCCATCGACACGATGTCCTTCCCACCGCGCCTGCTCAGGACTCATGTAAGGAACGGTGCCGGCGAACGCAGTTCCCTTGCCGAAATCTTCCTCTTTAATCGCCAAGCCAAAATCAGCCAAGTAAGGCTTACCCGCCGAGTCAATCAGAATATTCGCCGGTTTGACATCTCGATGAACCAGACCGGCGGGACGAGTGTGGGCATGGTGCAGGGCGTCAGCAATGCTGGCTATGATCCTTGCGGATTCGCGGATACTCGGTGGCCGATTCTGTAATTGTCTAGCCAGATTGACCCCGTCGATCAGTTTGGTGACCATGAAGCACATCCCGTCGTCGGTCCTTCCAAAGTCATGGACCGGCACGATGTTTTCGTGATCAAGCGCTGCTACCATTTGCGCTTCCGCAAGGTAGAGTTGCACATCTTCGGGACGAACGATTCGATCATCACGCGGCACCTTGAGTGCGACTTCGCGTTGAAGCTCGCCGTCATAAGCCAAGAACACGACACCAAATCCTGCTTCGCCCAGGATTTTTCGAGGGATGTAGCGTCCGATTTGCGACGGCATTTGAGCCGACTTGGAGTTCACATTCTCTGGCGATGTATTTTCGCCGCTCGAGTCATGATTGATTGTCGCTGCTTTTTCGGGCGACTTTTCCGTTGGGATTGCCGCACGTTGGCCTTGCAGCTTTTGCTGCAGCGCTTCGCGGCAATCGGGAAAGCGAGAAACAAAGTTGTCGATTTCCGGTGTTTCGCCCAGCTCTCGCCGAATCAAGAATTCCGCAACAATCAGGTTGAGCTTCAGTTTGTGATCGGCCGCGAGCGAAGGAAATTCCTGAAAATATCGTTCGACCGGAACACCGATCCCTCGTTTCCATCGATTCGATTGGTCGACAGATATGATTTCGGCACGAACTTCCGATTCCGCGGCCGGAATTGAGTTTATGAACGCGAACGCATCTGGGGGATGTTCGACATCGCCCTCCAACCACAAATCGCAAAACTCTTCTGCGAGCTGATTTGCACGGCTCACGCTCACCCAGAAATCTCCCCTCTTGCCAAATTCTTGCCGCGTCCATTGTCGTTGAAGTTGAATCAATCTTCAACAAGTCGATCAGCCCAACTCGATTATGGTTCTGCGGCTCCGTCATTGACGATTTCGACGAAATAGTCAGGTCGCTTTTCCATGGTTAGCGCAGCGTGGCTGTACCAGGGGTAGACGCTCCATTCGACGCAGGCGATTAAGTCTGGTTTTCCATCTCCATCACTACCCCGATCTTGAACAAACAGCGTCGCAACCCGCGTCAGTCCATCATGCGTTGCGATGTCCATCAGCGAGTCGCCATTGAAGTCAGCGATCGCGGCTCCGGTTCGCCAAAAAAATGGTCGTTCTTTTTCATACGGATAGACTCCATTATTTGACTTCGGATCGGCGATCACGAATTCAATACGACCTTTGTTAGAGTACGCAAAGTCTTCCGTGACAGCATGGGGAACTCGTTGCTGTGTAGCAGTGTCGATCACTTTCATCGAATTCGGATCTACGACTCCCTGTCTGTCTGCGTTTTGGATCAGCCGAGCAAAATCGATAGTTGGATCAAGCGGGGTATTCGTACGCTGAAGCGGTGTTTGTACCGTTAACCTAGCAGTGATCTTGAACTCTTCGTTGGGCGATGCAGCCATCACCGATAAGGAAATAGCAAACATCAGCAACAATGTATTCGTCCTCGTCGCGATTCGTTTTCCCTCTGCAGTGCAGTCTCGGTTGCTGGTTGCCGATAGATCCCAGATCAATGCAGCATGGCGGACTCGACCGGCAGGATTGTAACCCAACGACGCCTGCAAAGAGGTTGCGCCACCGGTACACTTGATGTTGAGTGATAGAATCTGTCGCGATCGACTGGATTGACTCGATCAGCCAGCGATGACCGGAATGGAACGGAAGGACTGATCAGAAGGGCCAAGTATGAACCATTGTTTTCGCGGCGGATTGACGGTGATCATCTGCTTTTTGATCGCAGGCAACCAATGCCTGGGTCAGACAGCGTCGCCAAAGCCGAACATTGTTCTCATTGTCGCCGATGATCTTGGCTACGGTGATGTTGAATGTTACGGCAGCGCTGTGAACAAGACGCCACAAATTGATGCGTTGGCGTCCGACGGATTGCGGTTCACCGATTTTCATTCGGCCGGGCCGATGTGTTCTCCGACCCGAGCTGCGATGCTGACCGGTCTATATCAACAGCGATTTGGTCGCATCTTTGATTCCGCACTATCGGGAACCGATCATCGTGATCGGGGCCTGCCTCGCGCAGCAGTAACGATCGCCGAGATATTGAAGCCGCAAGGCTACGTGTCGGGGTGCTTTGGAAAATGGCATCTCGGCTACAAGCCGCCGTGGCTTCCTACCGATCAAGGGTTTGATCAATTTCGCGGTCTCGGTTCCGGCGATGGCGACTTTCATACGCACATGGATCGTTCGGGGAATCCCGATTGGTGGCGCGGCAACGCAATCGAATTGGAAAAGGGTTACACGACAGATTTGCTGACCAAGTACAGCATCGATTTCATCCGGGAGCATCGCAACCAATCGTTCTTTTTGTATATTCCGCACTTGGCGATCCATTTTCCATGGCAGGGGCCCAACGATCCGCCTCATCGAAAGCAGGGCTTCGGCTATCACAATGACAAATGGGGAATCATTCCCAACCCGAGTGATGTGAGTCCTCATGTAAAGGCCATGATCGAGTCGCTCGACCGCAGCGTTGGGCAGGTCGTCGCGGAACTACGGAAATGGAATCTTGAAAAGAATACGTTAGTGATCTTCACATCCGACAATGGCGGGTACCTGAACTACGGAAGTCGTTTTCAAAACATCTCGTCAAACGGCCCTCTGCGCGGCCAGAAAACAGAACTCTACGAAGGCGGTCACCGCGTCCCCACGATCTTTTCTTGGCCGGGGAAGATTGCCGCAGGCGAAACTAACGTCTTAGGGCACTCAACCGATCTGTTGCCGACCTTCGCGAAACTAGCTGGAGTGTCGATCGACCGGATTTCGACTGACGGCGTCGATTTATCACCAGTCCTTTTTCATGGTGAGGCACTGCCAGAACGCACGCTATTCTGGCGCACGGCGCGGAACGCGCGGTACGGCGTGGTCCGTGGAAATTGATCACCGAAGGGTCTCGAACCGAACTGTACAATTTGGACCAAGACCTTGGCGAGCGTCGAAACCTGGCCGATGAAAAGCCGGCATTGGTATCTGAGCTGCGGTCCGACTGGTCCAGTTGGGAGGGAAGGATGAACCAATCTGCAGCCAAGTACGAACCTTGAGCGGAGTCCATCGTCAACCAAACGGGGCTCGCTAACGGAACAAGTTAGCCAGCAATCGTCTGGGTTTTTCACCACGCGCTAATGTGTGCCGCACCGGCAATAGGAACGAGCGATCGTGTCCCCGCGGGTGCATGTTTTGATGCTCCAGATTTGAACGGTCCGGCGCGGTAGATCGTGGTTGATTGGGCGACATGGTGATCGCCACCCACTCGTTCGAGTTGCTCAGCGACTCTGGCATTCCAATCAAAGCTCGCAGACCCGCACGTGCGAGCCGGCTAAAACGCGAAGCCTTCGGCGTCTTCTTTCGGGCGCAGGTTGGTAGTTCAGCGGTTCCATGCTGCCGGCGGCCCGTCCTTGGCTCAAGCTGCGTACGGCTCCGCTGTAGCCAAACATCTCTTTCAATGGGGCATGCGCGGTGATCACCGTCATCGCTCCGCGCGTGTCCGTTCCCGCGACGATCGCGCGACGCTGCTGAAGGTCGCCTACGATTTCACCCATGTAGTCTTCCGGCGTGGTCACTTCGACCTTCATTACCGGCTCTAACAACACCAGTCCGGCCGCCTCTAGTCCCTTGTCGAATGCATCGCTGGCGGCGATCCGAAACGCCACTTCGTCGCTGCCATCTTCGGCGGCCTCGGCATCGTACATCTCAATGCGAACACCGGAGAGGGGAAAGCCTGCCAACAATCCGCCACCGGCGGCGCCGCTGGCGCAGTTCATCGCTCGCCGCAGCGCGTAAGTCGCCCGAAAGGCTGGTCTCGGGTGGCAGTCGATCGAAAACTTGGACAGGCGCTGAACTGTCTTCCAATGGCGAAACTTTGACGCTCAATCTCGCGAACATCTGCGTCGCGCCGATTTGCCGATTGCATTGACCCACCACGTCGGAGTTGCCGTCAATCGTTTCGCGATAGTTAACACGCGGTTTGTAAAACTTGACGTTCAAGCCAAAATCGCGAGTCAGTCGATGCTGGATCACTTCCAAATGCAATTCACCCATGCCACTGATGATCGTCTGGCCGGTCTCTTCGTTTTCGACTGCCCGGAAGGTTGGATCTTGGCGTTTCAGCATCGCCAATGTTTCTTCCAGCTTCTTTCGGTCCGCTGTGCTTTCTGGCTCGATCGCCATCGACAACACGGTGTCGGCAAACTTGATACTGGGAAGTTCGATCACCGACTTGGTATCGCACAGACGGTGTCGCCGGTGATGGCGAACCGGGGGCCGATCACACAACAGATGTCGCCCGCACCGACCGATTCGATCTGGCCATCACGATCCTTTTTGGTGGCATGGATTTGCCAAATTTGAGCGATGTTTTCTTTCTTGTCCGCGATTGGGGCATTGCACGCGGCTGTTCTGTTTGATTTCGCCGCTATAGATGCGAATCCAATAGTTGTCGCCCGTTTTGGCGGGCAAGATCTTGAAAACCAATCCACAAAACGGTTCTTTGGGATCTGGTTTGCGAGTCAGCGTCTTGTCGCGCATTGTTGCGGATCAATTCCTTCGACCGGCGGGTCGATCCAGGGGGCTGGGCAAGAAAGTTGCCGACCGCTGTCATCAGCGGCTGAACGCCGATTCCGTGCAACGCCGATCCGCATAGCACGGGTTGGATCGTTCGATCGATGCAGCCTTGCCGCAGTGCTGCGATGATCAACTCGCGTGGAACCTCCTTCGTCCTCCATCGCCAAGTTGGCTGCCTCTTCGTTCAAGTCGTACACGGCTTCCAGCATCTGTTCGCGCCACAACAATGCTTCGTCCATCAAGCTCTTCCGGGACGTCGGTTTCGGTGACCTCTTTGCCTTCGGTTTCGGGATCGAACTCCAGCATTTTCATATCGATCAGGTCGATCACGCCGCGAAAGGGATCGGCGACGTGTGGCGGACCTTGGCCGACGGGCAATTCGACGGCAACAGGGTTGCCACCCAGTCGTGGGCTCGATGTCGTTGAATACCGACTCAAAATCGGCCCCTTCGCGATCCATCTTGTTGATGAAGACGATTCGCGGAACGTTGTATCGGTCAGCCTGTCGCCAAACCGTTTCGCTTTGCGCTTCGACACCTTCGCGCGACGAAAAGACGACGACCGCACCGTCCAGCACTCGCAAGCATCGTTCGACTTCGGCCGTAAAGTCAACGTGCCCGGGCGTATCCAGCAAGTTGATGTTGTAATTCTGCCACTTGAATTTTACGCAGGCGCTAAAGATCGTGATCCCGCGTTCCTGTTCCTCCGGATCATCATCGGTGTCGGTCGTGCCATGATCGACGCGACCAACGCGATGCTTGGCGCCGCTTAGATACAGCATTCGCTCGGTGACGGTCGTCTTGCCGGCATCGATATGGGCGATGATGCCGATGTTGCGAAGCTTGGAGATATCGGTGGACATTTGTCGTAAGTCGATACAGAGTGCAATGGAGAATCGGTGTCAAGCAGGCCATAACGTAGCGTCGCGCATAAAAAACCGCGACACGGCCTTGGCCGAATCGCGGTCGATGTATGAGTTAACGAGCCGGAGACTCGTCTTCGGTGCTACCAGGCAAAGTGAGCAAACGCCTTGTTGGCGTCAGCCATGCGGTGCGTGTTTTCACGTTTGGTGTAGGCGACGCCTTCTTTCTTGTAGGCCGCCAACAGTTCGTCGGCCAGCTTCAAGTGCGTCGGCACGGCCCTTCTTGTCGCGGACCGCACCCAGAATCCAGCGTAGCGCAAACTTTGTTGGCGTGCACGATTGACTTGCATTGGAACCTGGTAACTGGCACCACCGACTCGCTTGCTGCGAACTTCGATGTGTGGCTTGACGTTTTCGACCGCCGTCTCGAAGACTTCGATCGGAGTTTGATCGGGAAATTCGTTTGCGCCGCCCGATTTCTGTCCAACGCATCGTAGAAGACTTTTTGGGCAGTCGTTTTCTTGCCGTCCAGCATCAGGCAATTGATGAACTTTCCGGCAAGCATCGACTTGTGCCGAGGATCGGCTTTCAGTTGAGTCCGGCTGGCAGTGATACGTCCCATGTTTAGGTGCTAGCTATCTGATGCGGTTGGTGAATGATAGGATTTCGGATTGATTACTTTTTCGCGCCGTAGCGGCTGCGCGATTGCTTACGGCCTTCGACGCCCAATGCGTCACGCGATCCGCGAACGACCTGGTATCGAACACCCGGCAAGGTCACGGACACGTCCGCCGCGAACCAAAACGATCGAGTGTTCTTGCAGGTTGTGGCCTTCGCCGGGAATGTAGACGGTGACTTCCTTGCCGTTGCTCAAGCGAACACGCGAGATTTTTCGCAGCGCCGAGTTCGGCTTTTTCGGCGTCATCGTTCGTACCTGCAAGACAAACACCCTGTTTTTGAGGGCATTTTTCCAGCACGGGCGACTTGCTTTGGCTCTTCTTGAGCTTGCGTCGTTTTCGGACGAGTTGGTTGATCGTTGGCATCGAATGGAGATGTTCGAGGTATAAAAATGGCGCGATACTTGCACGCAATCCGCGAAAGTATCGTGATTCGGGCGATTCTGTCAAGGGATGGCCGGGGCATTAGGACTCAGGGTTTTAGGCTTCGAATCGGCCAGGAAACGATAACTCTATTGTCCTGGCAGCCACCGACTCGCTAAGAGGGAAGACGTGGATTTCCCGTTTTTTACGCTCAATCTTGGATCGCAGGCAGGATGCCGCACTTCAATCACGCAAGCTGGCGACTAGGCCGTGCCGCCGTCAGCCCACTTTTGATCGCCTTACCGATGATCTGGTTTACCGGTTGCTCATCGCTGTGGCGCGGAAACACGGAAGAATCCGACCAAGCCGCGGCGCTGAAGGAACTGATGGCCGCCCCCGATCCGCCAGATTTGATCCGCGATGCCACCGCCCCCCACGGCATGCGTCCAATCGAGGTCGATGGGGTGGGCGTCGTCAATGGATTGCCAGGGACCGGCGGTCCACCCGATCCATCACGTTTTCGTGACGAATTGATTGGACGAAATGAAACGGCATGACATCGCCAACCCAAATCACTTTCTGGAGACAAGCGAAACTTCGTTGGTTCGAGTCCGCGCGACGATTCCACCCGGTGCGCGTCGTGGAGACCCCATCGATATTCGGCTGCAGCGCCGAAGATCAGTAGATCGACAGACCTGCGTGGCGGCTGGCTGTTAGACACCCGCTTGCGTCAACAACAGATGCTAAACCGAAGCGTCCGCAAGAGTGATGTGATGGCCGTCGGGACGGGGCAAGTCTTGACTCGCGCCGACTATGCTCCAGGCTCCGACGAATCGCTAAAGCTGGAAGGCAACGTCCTGGGCGGTGGCGATTGTTCAGGAAACACGCAAGTTGGGCTTGGTTCTGAAACCGCAATACCATCACGCCAAGATCGCAGCATCGATGGCAACGGCAATCAATCAACGATTCTTTTTCTTTGACGGTACGACGCGTCGTGGAGTTGCCAAAGCGATTGAGGATGATTTCATCGAACTGGACCTGCATCCACGCTATCGCGACAACGTCAATCGTTTCATGCTTGTCGTCCGCTCGATTGGCGGGCAAGCCGAAACATCGGTCAACCAAGAACGTTTGGCCGAACTCGGCGACTTGCTTAAGGACCCGGCAACAGCGTCAGACGCCGCCATGCAGTTGGAAGCAATCGGCGAAAACGCGGTTCCGACTTTGCTGAAGGGACTAGAATCAGACGATCGCGAACTGCGATTCTATGCTGCCGAATCGCTGGCCTATCTGGACCGTACCGAAGCCATCGAGCCGCTTGAAGATGCGGTTCGCGATGTTCCAGCGTTTCGGCATCCTGCGCTGCTCGCATTCGAGGGTTTTCGCGAACCACAGGTGATCGACGCGTTGTTACGGCTTGACGGATGCACCCAGCTTGGAGGCTCGCTACGGTGCATTCTGTTGCCTGCGGCATCGCGAGGATGGAAAACGTAAGTTGGTCGGCAAGCCATTGGAGTCCTTTACGATCTACGCCGTACCTTCGACCGCCCCACCGACAATCGTTGCCTCCTTGCGAGAATCGGCAGAGATCGTGCTGTTCGGCAAGTTGACGCCTCTGAGCCTTTCGAAGCCAATCATTGGACCAAACGGACTGATGTTGGCACCTGATCCAGAGCAGTCGGGACAAGTTCGCATCAGCCGTTTTCAACCCCAGCGGGAAGACCGTCGTGTACGGGTCCCTGGTTCGATCGCGTCGGTTGTCAAAGGAATATCTGACGTGGGCGGGAACTATGGCGACGCGATCGCGATCTTGCGCCTCGCCAAGGATCGGGACGAGCTGCAAGAACAACTGGCGATCGATCCTTTGCCAAAGTCAAGACGAACCTACTTTCGAAACAATGAAGACTCGGAAGCAAACGAGACTGGATTGGACGCGGCGGAATCCGACGATGATCCAGGCATTGGCTTTGCGGACTCTGAATGATCAACTACTTTTCTTGTTTCGCCTGCAACCGAAGATCGACCAATCCATTGTTGTCTTGAGTTGCCCCAGGTGTTGATCGGCCTCGATCGACATAGCCTCGTAGCAGCTCGCTCAGTTGTGCGACGACCTCCGGGTACTGCTCGTGCAGATTGTTCTGTTCCGCAACATCCTGGTTCATGTTGTATAGCTGGATAGGCGGCAGATTCTTCGCGGCCCGACTTCCAGGTTTCGGATGACTCCATCCGCCCGAGCCCGGACAAAGCTCGAGCTTCCATTCGCCACTGCGAATCGAAAAGGCTCCGCGAATGGAATGATGCACGACAGCCTCACGAAGCGGTCCCGTGTCCGTCCCCAAGAGTGCCGGCAGAATGCTGACGCTATCTTCGCCAGCGTTGGCTGGGATAGCGAACCCGGTGATCTGAGCACTCGTCGCCATCAAATCGGTCAAGCACACCAGTTGGTCTGACTTTGATCCGGGCTTCACCTTTTCTGGCCAACGGGCGATGAAGGGAACGCGGTGGCCGCCGTCAAAGATGTCCGCTTTGTGACCGCGGAAGTGGTGATTCGGCCTGTGGCCATTGCGATGCATTTGCGGAATGTTTGCCGCCGGCGAGCAGCCGTTGTCGGCGGTAAAGACGAACAGGGTGTTAGCGGCGACACCCGCTTCATCGAGCGCTGCCATGACTTGACCGACGGTATCATCAACCTGCATCACGAAGTCACAATATTTGTTGATCCCGCTCTTTCCGATCCATTCTTCGGTTGGTGCGATCGGAGTGTGTGGGGCAGGCAGTGGGAAGTATAGAAAGAACGGCTGTCTGCGATTCTTGTCACGAGTCCGTGATCGTATGTAGTCGACCGATTTGTTGGTCAAGTCGGGAAGGATTTGTGCGGCAGTTAAGCCAGGCACCGCTAGACCGGCTCGACCGAATTCTCCTTTTTCAATCGTGATTGTCGGTTGATCGGTACAGCGATCGTTTTCGACGTACACGTATGGCGGCATATCCAAAGATGCGGCAATGCCGAAAAAGTAATCAAAGCCAACGCTATTGGGACCATTGGCAATCGGCTTCGTGAAATCAACAGCATTGGCATCTCCGTCGCCATCGGCAGTTCCACCCTTCTTCAATGGCCAATCCCAGCCCAGATGCCACTTGCCGACACAGGCGGTGTGATAACCCTGTTCTTTCAGCAATCCGGGCACAGTCAGACGTTCTGGTTCGATCAACCTGCGGTCGTATCCGTATAGCACACCTTGCTTCAATCTTGATCGCCAGTTGTAGCGACCGGTCAGCAGTCCGTATCGAGTCGGCGTGCAGACGGAGGAACTGGAATGAGCGTCCGTAAAGATCATCCCGCCGGCGGCCAATCTGTCCAGATTCGGTGTCTCGATTTTGCACTGCGGATTCAGTGCAGCTACATCACCGTAGCCCATGTCATCCGCCAAGATGTAGACGATATTCGGATGACCGGCGTCCGTGGGCAGGTGGGAAATCGCTAGACTGGCAACAGCGAAAAGCATTTTTAGCAGTGATCGCATCGTGAAAATCTTTCTTGCGCGAATCGGCGTAAGCAATTTGAATACTCGTCCTGTCAATCTACTCGGCACGACACCGGGCAACAATCAATCATGAAACCTCTCCTGACCTTACTGATCACAGCGATGTTCATTTCGCCAACGTGTGTCGCCCAGATCATACCGGCCTACGACTTGGGCGGCGCGAGCAAGCCGAAGCCCGATCTGTCGTTTCGCAAAGAGAACCAATACAAACGGGTACATCAATCGTCCTTGCGGCTCATCTTGCGCGATCAGATCGACCAGACTGAGCGATTTCTGGATCAGTATCTGGCGCAACATCCGGATGACGAGGAGACGCTGTACATGCTGGGTGTTTTGCATGGCCAGCGTGGTGACCTAGTGAGGGCCGAAGAATTCATGAGCCGCGCTTTGGCGGCCGGGCTTCCAGAGGGCCGTTTGGTCGCCGGTCCGCGTGATGTGCTCGATCCGCTGCGCGAAACCGAATTGCTAAAGCGTTTGCACGCTGAATATGCGAACCGGCCCGTTCACGGGCCCTTGGTTGGCAACGTTACCGATTCTTCAGCCTCGTTTTGGGTTCGCACACAAGCCGAAGCCGATGTGCAGATTGTCGTCAGCGATTCGGAAAGCCTGGAAAACGGCATACGGAGCGAACGGTCCCGGTCGTCTGCGGAAGAGGATTTCACGGTTGTTGTCAACGTCGCCGGACTGAAGGCGAATACCGAATACTTTTACGGAGTGCGAATCGGAGACGGCCCGATACATCAGAGCCCTGATCAAAAATTCCGCGCGCCCCCACAGAGCGGTAAAGCGGCCAAGTTCGTTGTCGCCTTTGGTGGGGGTGCTGGATATGTTCCCGAAAACGAGCGGATGTGGAACACGATCGGCAAGTTTGATCCGCTGGCAATCTTGCTGTTGGGTGATAACGTCTACATCGACGATCCCGAGTCTGTGATCATGCAACAGTACACCTATCATCGACGACAATCACGACCGGAATGGCGTAAGTTGACTGCGCGGTCGGCCGTCTTCACGATTTGGGATGATCACGACTTCAGCACCAACGATTCCTGGGGCGGACCCGAGATTGACGTGCCGTTCTGGAAACAGGAATGGGTGTTTCCAATCTTCCGCCAAAACTGGGCCAACCCGGGTTATGGCGGCGGCGATGCCCAACCGGGCTGCTGGTACAAATTCAATATCGCCGATGTCGATTTCATCATGTTGGATTGTCGCTACTATCGCACTGACCCGAGGAAGTCGCCTCGATCCATGCTGGGCCCCGTGCAACTCGCCTGGTTGAAAGAACAGCTCAGCTCGGCCACGGGCACGTTCAAGGTTCTTTGTTCATCAGTGCCGTGGGATTTTCGCACCAAGGGTGACAGCCTGGATACGTGGAATGGCTACAAGCAAGAGCATGAGGAAATCTTGAGCTTCGTCGAAGACAACAATGTTCAAGGAGTCGTGTTGATGTCGGCCGATCGCCACCGCAGCGACGCTTGGAAGATCTCACGTCCCAATGGCTACAGCCTTTATGAGTTCAATTCGTCGCGGCTAACCAACCAACACATTCATAAAACGATGGAAAAAGCGGGTGCAATCTTTAGTTATAACGATCCACAGTCGTTCGGATTGGTGACCTTTGACACTACCGTCAGCGATCCAACGGTCACTTACGAAATCGTTAACATCGACGGCGAAAAGCCACACTCGATCACAGTGAAACGAAGTGAGTTGCAAAAGTAGTCGTCTTGCTCCGTCGAGACACCGCCGAACGGACGATCTACCAATCACAGAAACTCAAGTCTTTGGAAGGTGGCCGTTCGATTCGCGGCAAGTGAAGTTGATATCGATTCTTGGTCGGGCTAATGCTCGGCGGAGCGAACTCGCGAAGTTGAGGAAATGATTCTATGCGCGATTACCTACCAATTTTGTTCCTGGCCGCGACCACTTACTTGCCCGCGGAGGCACCACCAGAAATTTCCACCACAGTGGATCCATTGGTTCAACCGTACCTGGACGCGGAAATCGTCAATGCGATTTCAATCGGAGTCGTGCAAGGCGACAAACAATGGACTCGGCATTACGGTCAGCTTTCGGCAAAGCAACCTCAGAAACCGGACGACGCGACGATCTACGAACTTGGGTCGATTTCGAAGGTCTTTACTGGAATCTTGCTGGCCGACGCAGTCGTTGCCGAGCGACTGAAACTAGATCAACCAATTGGTGCGCTGGTGCCGGAGTTGAAAACGAACAAGGAAGTTGGTGAAAAGATTCAGCTTCGCCATCTGTCCACTCATGTCTCCGGCCTGCCGCGAATGCCTATCAACATGCGCCCGGCCGATATCCATAATCCCTATGCAGATTACGATCGCAGTTTGATGATGGCATTCCTGGGTAAGGTCAAACCGATTCGTGAACCAGGCGAGAAAGCGGAGTATTCAAATTTGGCTGTTGGTTTGCTCGGTCAAATCTTGGCGATTGAAGCAGAGCAGAGTTATGAGCAGCTGCTCCAAACAAATCTCACTGAGCCGTTGCAGATGAGCCAAACGCGGATCAGATTGAGTGCCGATCAACAAAGTCATCTGGCGCCTCCACATGATGCTGATCGAAAACCTGCAAAGAATTGGGAACTGAATTCGTTCGTAGGTGCTGGTGGTATCCGCAGTAACACCACCGACATGTTGGCGTTCATCAAAGCTCAGCTGAATCCAAGCGACGACAGGATCGGCAAAGCAATCAATCTCGCATGGCGTGAACATCTCCCGCGAAAGGACGGTGCCTCTGCGATGGGACTCGGCTGGCACGTCGCCGGTGACGGTGCAACAAGATGGCACAACGGTCAAACCGGCGGCTACCATACGATGATGCTGGTGAACCGCGACAGCAATCTGGGTGTGATTGTGTTGTGCAACACGGCGACCGGGGAAATTGATGCGCTGGCCGAGTCGGTGATTCGAGTTGTCGGAGGCCTGCCAGTCAAACCGCGTGAGTTTCCCAAGCCGGTTCGCGTTGAGCCGGCAATTGTGTCGCGATTGGCTGGCGACTATCAACTCGCACCAGGCTTGGTTGCAACTGTTCGCGCTGAAGATAACAAATTGTTTGTGCAGTTGACCGGCCAGCCGGAAGTGCGAGTCTATCCAGATAGTCAGACCAAATGGCGATACCGAGTCGTTGACGCTCAGCTGACCTTTGAATTGCCAACGGAAGATTCAGCCACCTCGCTGACGCTGCACCAGAATGGTCGCGACATGCGAGCACCAAGAGTTGATAGGAAATAGCTACAAGTCTGACGGTCGCGTTGTCTGCGACTCTGCCGGTCCACGCAAGCCCATGAATGTTGTAACGCGGGCTTGTTCGTTGCCTGCACGGGTTACGAAGCAACATGAGATGAACCAGCTCGATTGGCGTGGTCCAATCGCGATTGTGTCATCAAACTTCCCACGACAAACACGATTACGCCGGCCCAAACGAAGACAAACCCAATCAATTTTCCGCCCCCAAAAGGCTCGCCCAGCAGGATGACACCGACAAACCATTGCAGTGTTGGCCCAACGTATTGCAGGATGCCAATCGTCGAAAGAGTCACACGTTTGGCCGCAACCGCAAACAGTGCCAGGGGCGTGATCGTGACCAAGCCTCCGGTCACCAGCAACGCCCAAGTCATTCCATCATACGAGGGCATGCCTGCTGTTCCGTTTTGAAACAACACAAATACGACCGCGAAGGGGAGTAGAATGCCCATTTCCAACTCCAGGCCTTCCATCGACGGTACGTGCGTCATTTTCTTTAGCAACCCGTACGTTGCGAACGCTCCAGCCATCGTCAACGCAATCCAGGGAACGCCGGACCCGGCAACCGTCATCACGCCTACGCCAATGGCTGCCGAAGCAACCGCGAGCCACTGAAACCGACGTAGTCGTTCGCCCAAGACCACAACACCCAATAGGACGTTCAGCAGTGGATTGATGTAGTATCCCAGGGACGCCTGGAGGACCTGATCACTGTTGACGGCGTACATGAACACGCACCAATTCAAACCAACCATGAATGCTGCACCGACGGTCAGCATCAGACTGCGAAGATCTTGGATGTGGGTGAGAGTCTTGCGAAGACGGGGCATCACAATCGACAGTCCCGCCAACAGCGTGAATGACCAAATGACGCGATGAGCAGTCAACGTCGCAGCCGAAATCGAATCGAGTTGACGCCAATAGAGAGGAAAGAGCCCCCACATCACATGTGCGGAAATCGCGCACAGGACTCCGACTTGCACTCCTCTTTGTGCCGTACGGAAATCAGGCTGACTAGTAGCGGTAGCTGTGTCGCTCAAGGCGGAAGTGATCTTTGCGTCGTGGGACTCGCCAGAATTCCCCTGCTAGAACCATGGCAACGAAAGCGGACCTGCCAATCGAGAGCGGGGCCGGCCCTGCTCGTTGATCACGCACGCAGGCGCCGACGGAAAACACCAACGCTACCGAAACCTAAACAGATCGCCAAGGTCGAAGGTTCGGGAATGGCGGAAATCGTCGCAACTGAATTGCCGTACTGGTAAGAAAACGATTGGCCGCTCGAACGGTTCATGCCGCTGATGCCCAGCGGGGAATTCATCATTATAATTCCATTTTCCACGGATGGCGTTGCGATTGGATTGAACCTCCAGCTGAGCGACGAGATGCTGCCGTCTGGATTAACGTCCAGGTTAAAGGCCGACAGGCTGGTGAAAAGGCCGTCGCCGAAAGCCACATCGGCTGACATCACATCGGATACCAGGAACGAAGTCCCACCACCGCGGACAGAAGTCCCTTCGCCAAGTACAAACGAAGCAAGAACTTCCTCGGGAAACTCAGACAAGCCAAATGAATCGAGTGCCGCGACATTCGGCGGGTCGGTAAATTCAATGTTCAACTTGATCTTGGCCTTCACCGAGGGAACGGTCAACTTTTCGCTCAGGGCGTACAGCGAGTTGAATGACGTGTTATTGAAATCTTCGAATCCGATCCACTGACCTCCATCAGAGGCGAACGGATTGCCAAGCGTCGCAGGGGCACCGCCCGGTAAACCGAGTTCACCATTTTTGAATCCATCTGACCCCGTACCCGTCCAGACGTCTACGTTTGGGGAACCGCCAAACTGAGTGCGTGAAATTGGATTCGACAAGTTGCCATCCCACATGTCACCGAAACCACTGGCAATGGGCGAAGAATCGAACAGATAAACGGGAGCCACGACACGGGCATTGTTTCTGGCGTCCACCGTGGCAGTTGATGCAATCGCCGACCAATTGACTCCCAGAGGCACCCCGCTCAATCCGCATCGGTACCCGTCAGGCTAGGATTCAGCGCCGCCTGAAGATTGACAAAGTCGTTGTACGTTCCGATATCAGCGCTCGTTGCATCGGTCGTACCTGAAGTCACGAACGCCAATTGGTACTCATCACCCGGGCTCAGTCCAGTGGGGCGATAGATTTCGGCATCTGCCGAAGCAACCGACAAGCCGAAGATCACAACGGTCAGACAAGCAATGGCGACATTTGAGCGTGTTCTCATTTTGAATCTCGTGACGGAGGGAAGTGAGGAGTTGTTGTAAGCGTGTTTGTCGATCGCCGTCGTCTGCCGATGCCTATTGGACATTTTCCAGATTTGATTTTCGGGTGCAGCCGTAGCTGGAGTCGCAAGACTTCATTGAGTCGTCATACGGTTGGAATTCTTGCGAATCCGGCTACCCCAAAGTTGAATCTGATAGATTTCGTTTGATTGTAGCTGCACCCCCTACGGAGGTAGTGCTGTTTTAAGTGGTGTGATACCAATTATTTGCAACACTCTCGCTGGAGAGAGTGTTGAGGTGGTGACCGGGCGGCCCCTCCCCGGCCGTTCAAACGTCCGACCCTCCCAAAGGAGGGTAAATAAAACTGCAAGACCGCTGTTCGGGCGGGTGAAGCAAAACGCACAACTGCGGTAGCCCAAGAATTTACCTCCCCGAAGGGAGGTGAAGACGCGTAGACACAATCCCATTTGGGAAAGTCGGGCTTAAGCGAGGAGCGAGGGTTTCCGCGCGGCCCCTCCCCGGCCGTTCAAACTTCCGATCCTCCCAAGGGAGGGTAAATGAAACCGCACGACCTCGAGACGCCGGAGGGTGGAGCACAACTCGCAATATCAACTTGCAGGCAAATGGATTTGCCGAAACTGGTTCACTCACTTGAGCTTCGGTCTAGCAAAACCTATCGCGTCCAAGCTAACCACTTCTTAAACGCTGATGCGACCATGGGTGTGAGCCGCGTTCGATTGTATTGATCGCCAACTCGGCGGATTGCTTCGGCCTGTGTCGGGTAGGGGTGAATCGTACTGGCAATTTGTTTCAGACCAAGTCCGTTCGTCATCGCCAAGGTGAGCTCAGAAATCAAGTCACCTGCATTGGTCGCTACAATCGTTACGCCCACGATTTTGTCTGTGCCCTGCTTAACATGGACGCGGACAAATCCCTCGTTGTCGCCTTCCAGAATTGCCCTGTCAACGTGTTCCATCGATTGTTCGTAGGTGTCGATATCGACTCCCTGCTGCGACGCGTCACCAGGATAAAGGCCGACGTGCGCGATTTCTGGCGTCGTGTAGGTGCTCCAGGGAATGTTCAAAGCGCTCGCCTTTGCACGTCCTTTGAACAGAGTGTTCTGGATGACTGCCCGAGCCATAAAGTCGGCTGCATGTGTGAATTGGAAGGGTGAGCAGATGTCGCCGGCCGCATAGATGCTGGGATTCGTCGTGCGCAGGTTGTCGTTGACCTTCACTCCCTTGCGGTCGAAATCGACGCCGACTTCTTCTAGCCCAAGATTGTCAACATTGGGTGCCCGTCCGACCGCGACAAACAATTGATCGACAAACTCGTCGTATTCACCGCCATGAGAATCGACGATCAAACGAACGCCATTTTCGACCGGAGCAAGTTTAAGATTTCGGCCGCAGCAAAGTAACTTTACACCGTCCTGCTTCATCGACGCTTCGACAATGGTCGCCGCGTCAGGATCTTCGCGAGGCAAAATTCCATGCTCACTCTCGACTAGGAAGACTTCGCTGCCTAAGCTGCGCGAAGGTCTGGGCCATCTCGCAGCCAATCGGTCCGGCGCCGATGATGCCGAGTCGCGCCGGCATTTCCGTCAACGAAAAGATCGATTCATTCGTCAGATAGTCGACCGTATCAAGTCCTTCGATCGGCGGGGCGGCCGCCCTCGCTCCGGTTGCGATCACCGCTCGTTTGAATTTCAAATTTTGTCCGCCGACTTCGACCGTTTCGGAGTCAACAAATTTTCCATCACCAAGATAGACGTTGACGCCTAAGTCTTTGAAGCGTTGCGCTGAATCAGCCGGACTGATTTCGGCGCGCAGGCGACGCATGCGTTCCATCGCTTTTGCGAAGTCAACTGTCGTCTCGCCGGAGACTTCAATGCCAAACTCAGCTGCTTTGCGAATCGATCGAGCTCTGCGCCCAACACTAATGATCGCCTTTGAAGGAACACAGCCCACATTCAAACAGTCCCCACCCATCAACTCGCGTTCGATCAAGGCAACCTTGGCACCCAAGCCTGCAGCACCCGCGGCCGTCACCAATCCCGCCGTCCCAGCACCAATCACAACAAGGTTGTATCGGCCTTCCGGCGTTGGGTTCTTCCAGTCGGGGGGATGCACATTCGCGGCGAGCCTTTGATTGTGCTGATCGAGTGGCTGTAGTTGAATCAGGTCCGACATTGTTGAATCTCTTTTCATCCAGCAGCAGGTTGTTTACGAACCGCTTGCATGATCTTCTTGACGGTTAAAGGAAACAGACCCAGGACCGCAAATGCTACAAACAATTGCGGAGTCAGGATGCCGCTGGTTCCTTTTTCGGCGAGCGTCGTAAGGTCGGGAACCGAAGATCCGGCATATACGTAGACGAAAGTACCAGCAAGCATTCCCAGTTGACTGATCCACCAAAACGTCCAGACCCGCATCGGGGTCAGCCCCATCACAACGTTGATCACAAAGAATGGAACGGCGGGGATCAGTCGCAATGTAAATAGGTAAAATGCGCCTTCCTGTTCCAACGCCTTGTTAAAGTCCGCCAGTCGATCTCCGAATCTCCGTTGGATCGTATCGCGAAACAGATAGCGACTGAGCATGAAGGCAACCGTAGCACCAGCCGTGGACGCAAAGCTAACCAAGATGAATGCTGGAACAAGTCCAAAGTACCAACCATAGGAAAGCGTCAACACGGCAGCGCCAGGCAGCGACAGTCCAGTGACTGCGACGTACAGCAGGAATGCAATTCCATAGATCAGCACTGGATGTTGTTGTTGGTAATCCCGTAGTGCAGATTCTTGCGTCGCTAGGTTCTCCAGTGTCAGTTGATCGGAGAATTGACTGTAGAGGGCTGCCACAACAGCAAAGACCAAGCCAAACACCAGCAGTTTGGTCAAGTTTCTAGGCGGTGCCGATCGGATTTCGTTCATGATTCTATCGATGCGCAAAGGCAGTCCCATTCCGCCGATCGGATGTCGGCCGACATTGCTTCCCCCAAAATAGCGGAAAGCCTATTCTGATGTCGCGAGCCCTTCAGCCGGAAAGTTGTCCGGAAACCAACCATGCCCAGACTAGACCTTCGTCTCAAAGCCGTTGCCAAGCAGATCAGGTCGAAAGTGCATGTCGACATCGGATCGGATCACGCGCATTTGTTGATCGCGCTGCTAAGCAGCGGGCGGATCGAACAGGGCATCGCGGTTGAAAACAAGCAACAGCCTTATCAGAATTCAAAGCGTGCCTTGGCCGGCTTCAATGCCGACATCAGGCTTGGCGATGGCCTGAATGCTCTCGCAAGCAACGAAGCGGATAGTTTGAGCATTTGTGGAATGGGGGCTCAGAGCATTGTCGATATCCTGGGCTCGCATCCGGACAGAATTCCAGACCGAATTGTGCTGCAACCCAATCGCAGTCCGGAACTGGTCCGGCAGTGGGCGATTGTGAATCACTTCCATCTAATCGACGAAACGATAGCGCATGGTCACTGGCCCTACCAAATCATGTCATTTCTTCGCTCGGATGATTTGCCAGACCCGGCCTATCGCGACGTCGATCTTGAAGCGGCGTTGTTGTTTGGACCACTGATGCTGAAGTACCGGAACCCCGATTTCTTGGGCCAACTAAAAACCGAATACGAGTACCTGTCGCGGTTCAACCGTCTAAGTCGCGAGACCAACAACCGGCTGAACTTGATTCGCGACGTGATTGGTTCGTGACGAAGAAACACGAATTGCGATCACACCGAATGGATTCGTTTTGGATGCAATCGCATCGTAGCGATGTAGCGTCGCCGATAGGTCCGCAGCAAAGGACCACCTGTGGTTACGGCAGGTTTCCGGCAGCCCAGAGGGTGCCACGCACGAGCGTCTTGAGAAATAAGGGATCTTCGAATGTCCCGTTGGAATGCCCGTAGGTAGTTCCGAAGACACGTGCTTTGCCGTAGTTGTTTGTCCACAGAACGGCGTGAGATTTGCCGTCGCGTTCGCTCTTCGATTCGGCAAGTACAGTTGTGTTGGGCCAGACCTTTTCGATGATGTACAGTTCATCCAGGGCTGTCTTGTGACCGCTAGGGAAGTCTTGCATGATCGGATGATCTTTGGCAACCACATCGATCGCGTAGTTGCTTTGGTGATCGTGTCGTTTACTTGTGACTCCCAAGAATTCACGCCAATCATCGATCTGCGCCGATCGGTAAGTATGCATCGCGCAGTGAATCACGACCGCGTTGGCGCCAGCCTTGTGCGGACCGGTGATTCGCCGAATGTATTCGGGTGATTTGGTGTTGGCGAAGCACTCGTTGTGAATCACAACGTCAAAACCTTCAGCCCAATTCGGATCCTTGTAGAAATCAATCTCAGCCTGTGTGCCGGTACCGCCCTCGTTGACGACCGTCCAGACAGTTTTGACATCCTGCTGCTCAAATGCCAACTGCATTGCTTTGGTCTGAAAGTCGTAATCATGGCAGCATCCACTGGTGATCAGGAGAATGTTGAGCGAGCCGTCACTGTTGGTGTCGTCGCCAAGGAGGGGCGCCATCCCCATCAGCAGGACGATCAGCAACGGACCTAGAGCCAGGCTACAACGATTAACGATCACCGAGGGAATTCGCATCAAAGATTCAGTCCGAGTTACGGAAGCGGTGGACAGCGGGTATCGAAAGCTATGGACAGATCGCTGGTCATCGAACGTTCGTTACTGTCTCTCGTCCAGTTCGACTGTTTCCATCACCTTCGTGTTGCGTTCGACGGCAACAACCGTGGTGCGTTGGCGTAGACCATCACGGCTTTCCGCGGTGACTGGCAATACTTGGCGTTTGTCGGGGAGCCCTAAGCGAACCGTAAAGGAACCATCCTCCTGAAGCTTGACCGGTTTTCCAGCAACCTGCACGGTTGCTGAGGCAACCGTTTTGCCGAACACGATCAATTCCGCGTCAACCACAAACGGCAACTTGGTTTGACGAAGCAGTGTTGGATCGGCCACGGTTTGTCCTTGATCGCCGCGTATCGGCATGCTGCGGTGCAAACGTTCTTCAAAGACTTCCTTCAAATCGCCGTCGTCAGTTTCATAGCCGCCGCTCAGCGAATAAATCCGTTGGTAGTCTTCGGCGATATCACGCCAGTGTTCATCTAACCGCTCGCACTCACCAGGCCGCGGTGTCTCGATGACATTGCTGCGACAAACGGTGTAGAACTCGTCGTTCCCAGTAACATAGCCAACCAAGACTCGGTAACGTCCTGGAGGATCATCGACGTCGATGTACCAGTTGTCGACGCCGCCGTGAATCGGGATGTCGCGTTCGACGCTCTCGGCACTGTTGCTAGAAACGTCACCAACGGACAGTAATCGCAGCGTCGGCGCTGCCGAGCTCCATTTTTCAGCTAATGCGGATTGAGCGCGTTGCACGCTCGCTCGAGTGATTTCCCAGTTCGCTTGCAACCAATAAGGTCCGCGTACCAACAAAATCGCTCGATCGGAATGTGGTTCACTAGCCCGATCCCGCTTGGAGCCGTTCTTCACGGCCGAGCCAGCGACGAGGGTTCCGGTCGAAAGGTCACGATTCTTGGCAGTCGTCTCACGACGTTTTCTCAGTTGAGACCGGATTCGGGCGGTCTTTGCCGAAACTTTCGGTTCTGGCAGTTTTGGAATCGGGCGGGAGGTGTTGGCCAACGATTGTGGGGGCTTGGCTGATTTGGCTGCCAAAGGCTTCCCATGGGACGCCGAATTCTTGGCCAGCGGTTGAGACTTCGGCGATGAGGAAGATTGCTTCGGGCAGCAACTGGCTTGGATTTCGACTTTGCTTTGGGTGCCCCGTTGCGAGCTGCCCGGGCGGGAGTCGTTTTCACCCCATTCTTATTCGCGGAACCGTTCTTGGCTCGACCGTTCTTGGTTCCATTCTTGGACTCGCTGCTCGCCTTCCGCCGAAGCCGTCTTTGCACCTTCTTGATCTCGTCGATCAATTCGTCTTTCCGGAGGCTATGCCAGCCAGAAATACCATAGTTTCGGGCCAGATCGCCCAGTTCGCGGCGAGTTTGTGCTTTTAAGTCTGCGGTTGTGATCACCTGCACCTCCAGAATCGAGACTCGGCCTTGTTTCGGCGTTGTCGCTCGTGATGTCGTTTCTTTCGGTGGTCTTTAATCCATTCGTGAGCACACCGCCCGTCGGTTAATTCGTCAATCCCGTGGTTTATTCAGCTTCCCAGCAAATAACGATTGGCGGTTCTCCGCACCAGTTGGTCGGCCACTTCAAGATCCGTTGGCCGTGACTGGCGGGATGCCTGGCAAGTTTGGCTTGATGGCCCTCCCACTTGTCCCTGATGTCGTCGTTTCGACATCAGTCAGGACGGGGTTCATGGCCCGCTCAAACGGCTCTAATGGCACAATCGTCACCTGAAACATTATGCCAGGGGTCGAGAAAACTTCTAGTGACTGCGCAGCAAGTTTCGCGACATAAGTGCGAAAAAGACCGTTGATTGCCGCACCAAATCGTCAGAAAAGGGAACCATTTTCTGATCGTCAAACTTTGACAGCGGGCAAACGAACTGGCAAATCTGCGATTGAGCGGCAAGACCGATGCGTTTTGGAAGTCCCGGCCCGGCCACCACGGACTGATGTCAGAGCCAATTCCGTATTGGGTCAATTTGTCAATCTGCGTTTGAAACTCTGCTTTTGCAACGACAGACCCCGTTTCGAGAGCAAGACGCTCTGCGTTTCCAGATAAATACTGCGTTTCCAGCCAAATGCTGCTTTTCCAGACAAATATTGGGTGCGGCACTCGGTCGCTGCCCCTGGTTTGTTTTGTGAAAGTATTCACAATGTCGATCCGTCCGACAATCAACCGTCCAAATTTAGTCGTCCGTGGCGTGAACCAACCGGATCCACCCCAGTCGTCCGACCCAAATCAAACTGACGCTTCGCGGGCCCAGCCGTGGTTGAAGTTTGCGGGACTGGGGATGGAATTGGCAGGGTCGACCCTAGGGCTTGCTGCGATCGGCTACTTGATAGACCGGTACCGCGGCAAAGACGACGGCTATGGAGTTGCGGCTGGAGCGTTGATCGGATTTTCGTTCGGCATGTTTCGTCTGATCCAAAAGGCGATGCGTGAAGTTCATGAACAATCGAATTAGTTGCGCCGATTCACTTGTGCAGTCGTGCGCGGACATTTTCCGAAACCAAACCATGGATCCGCGACCAACCGTGGCCAGCGTCATTCAGCCAGCCGACACTCGTACGCCATCGCCCGCCGGGTCGATCATGTTTACGCTGTTGCCACGATTGTCATCACTTTGGGCAATCCTGTTCGCGGCGGTTTCACTGACCGTCTACTGGACGGTTCCAGAATTGCTTTGGCAATCGATCTTGATTGCAGTGGCGAGCGGCTTGATTTCGTCGGCGGCTCTGTTGCCGAGCCTGCAGCTTGGCGATTCGGCAGACGCACCGGCCGTCGCGGCCAACAAGCATTTCACAGCAATTCTTGTTTCCATGGCGATTCGCGTCGCAGGTACCGTTGCACTCTTTTTGTTCTGTCGTTATCAAATGGGCCTTCCGCCAGGGGCGATCGCTGCGATGGTCTGCGGATGGTACGTATTGCTGACCTCCTTCGAGGTATTTTTGCTGGCTCGTAGCATGAAACTACTGACCAGAAGCATGGAGTCAACGTCGGAATGAATTTCTTGCTTGCATCCGCTAATCCGGCGTCGCACGTCGTCCCCCATCGTCTGCATGAAGAGCCGTTGTTTAGCGTCAACGTTGGCGGCGGCGATATCCCGGCGCTGAATATCAAAGACGGCGTCTACAGTTTCTTCATCACCAACCACTTGATGATGACTGGTTTCGTCGCAGTGGTTCTTGTCCTGACCTTTTGGTTTGTTGCGCGGCAGCGTGCGCGTCAACGGGACCGGCCTTGAGGCGTACCAAACTCGAGGTCGTGTTGCCCAGCTGTTTGAGACGATGCTGTCGTTCATTCGCGATGAAGTCGCGCGACCGAACTTACGCGAACTCACCGATAAATACATTTACTACATTTGGACGATCTTTTTCTTTGTGCTATTTGCCAATGTGCTGGGGCTGATCCCGATTGGTCCGATCATGTACCTGATCACTGGCGACGCGCATGATTTGCACTACGGCGGAACAGCGACTGGAAATCTGTCGCTAAACGTTGTGTTGGCGGCCGGCAGCTTCATTGCGATCCTGTTCATTGGGATTCGCGAAACCGGATTCAAGACATTCATGGCCCACTTCAACCCGGTCGGCTGGGACGACCCCAAGATGTTGGTGATCGGGATTCCAATGTACTTCCTGGAGTGGATCGGCCTGATCATCAAATGCGTCGTGTTAGCCATGCGACTTTTTGGGACCATGATGGCGGGTCACTTGGTGATTGCGGCATTCATCGGCTTGATTTTCATGGCATTGGAAGTTTCGCACAGGGCTGGCGTTTGGTGTTCAGTTGGCCGTGATCGCCGGCGGCATCGTTCTGACGCTGCTGGAGTTGTTTATCTGTTTCTTGCAAGCCTTCATTTTCACGTTCCTGACGGTACTGTTCATCTCGATGGTGGCGCACCACCATGGTGACCACCACGAGGAAGAAGACGTCTTCAGCGACGAAAGCCAGATGGACATCGCCAAGCTTGGGCATCTTGACCAAATCACACCAATGCCTGACCCGGCCGGGTAACCCAATATGCAGCCTACCGACGATCAAGTGATCGGTCGGTATCATTCACCCGAACGAAATCACCTTACTTTTTGACTTTCACAACCCCGCGAGAACTTTCTCAGGAGCAATCGACAGATGTTTGAAATGGCAATGATGTTGGCACAGGAATTACCGAACTACGGCAAGATCGGTAGTGGTATCGGCATGGGTCTGGCGATTGTTGGCGCCGGCCTTGGTATCGGACGAATCGGCGGTTCGGCCGTTGATGCGATCGCGCGCCAGCCCGAAGCCGTCGGCGGTATCTCGACACAGATGCTGATCGCCGCCGCACTGATCGAAGGTGCAACCGTTATCGCGTTGATTCTGTTGCTGATTCAGTAAACTTGCCGATCCGTTTTGATTGGCTGATCGCACCAGGCAAGTGCTTGGTTGCGCCGAGCAGTTGCTTGGTTGCACCGGGCAAAAGCTTGGCTGTGATGATGATCTGTTTCCATTGATTGATACCCCGTTTCCGTTGACCCAGAGGTCTTCCGATGTTGTCCATTGTTGGTCGCATTGCTTTCCTGTTTGCTTTGGTCGCATTTGCGGCACCTGCGTTCCCATCGGCGCGGGCCGATGACGAAGTCAAGAAGAGCGAGCAAGCCGAATCTCACGACGCCGATCATGCCGATGAGGCGCATGAGGCGGCCGGTCATGATTCGGCAAGCCACGGGGATGGCCATGAAGACGATGGAACCCCGGTGCTTCTTCAGGAAGACGTCGGAGCATCGGTCGTCAACTTGGCGATCTTCTTGGGGGTCCTGGCGATCCTGTCCAAGTTCGTTTGGCCAGTGGTTCTGGATGGCCTGAAGGCTCGTGAGTCGAAGATTTTTGGCGAGCTGAAAGCTGCTGAACAGGCCAACACGGAAGCTAAATCCTTGCTGGCGGATTATCAAGCGAAGCTGGACGACACCTCAACGCAAGTCCAAACCATGTTGGCCGATGCTCGCAAAGATGCCGAAGCAAGCGGACAGCGAATCGTCGAAGAGGCAAAAGCCGAAGCGGTTCGTCAACGTGAACGGGCGGTCGCCGAAATCGAAACGGCCAAACAGGTCGCCATTTCTGAATTGGCTGGTTCGACTTCCGACATGGCAATCAGTGTTGCCAAACAGGTTGTCGGTCGCGAATTGAAAGCGGCGGACCATGCCGAATTGATCCGCAAGTCACTCGACAGTTTGCCAAGTAATAACTAACGCCAAGTAGTACTTAGTTCCTATGACCGAAGCTGCGAAACACGATACGGTGCTCGACACCGGAGCCGAACAGCTGGGCAAAACCTATGCCCGGGCCTTGGTGGGTGCCGCAAAGAATGCTGGCGTTACCGATGACGTGATCAGTCAGCTTGATCAATTGGTAGATGTATACCTTGGGGGCAGTCCTGAGCTGCGTGCCGCGTTCGCATCGCCGCGGATCGACGAGAGCGAAAAACTGCGGGTGATCGACCGAGTATTCGGCGACGAGTTTCACCCGATCCTGACCAAGTTCTTGAAAGTCATGGCTGGTCGAGATCGATTGGCCTACATCGGGGCGGTCCGCGCCGCTGCCGATGACATTCATGACGAGATGATGGGCCGCGTCGTCGCTTCGGTGACAACGGCCGTTCCGTTGGACGATGCATTGAGATCGAGTATCTCCGATCGTCTCGGTTCGATCATGAACAAAGAGGTTCGACTTCGCGAGTCGGTCAATCCAGATTTGATCGGCGGCATGCTGATTCGTGTCGGCGACCGTGTCTTCGACAGTAGCGTTTCCAATCAATTAGACAAAATGGCAAAACGAACCCGAGCCGGATTCGCGAGCCAACTTCTGCAAAAATTCCAGCAGTTCACGACAGAGTAGATAAATGAAATTTAGCAGTGACGAAATCGCATCGGTCTTACAACAAGAGATCGAGCAATTCGACAGCAAGATCGACGTCCGCGAAGTCGGAACCGTCTTGGAAGTCGGTGACGGTATTGCCAGGGTGTACGGACTCTCAGGCGTGATGGCCGGTGAAATGGTCGAATTCCCGAACGGTGCAATCGGTCTGGCCTTCAATCTGGAAGAAAACTCCGTTGGTGTGATCATTCTAGGTAACTATCTAACGATCAACGAAGGCGACGAAGTCAAGGCCTTGGGTACACTGCTGTCGGTCCCAGCCGGTGAAGCAGTGATGGGACGCGTCTTGGATCCGCTTGGTAACCCGCTGGATGGCAAGGGCCCAGTCCAGTCCGACATCACGCGACCGGTGGAAATCATCGCCACCGGAGTTGCCGAACGGCAACCGGTGACCGAGCCCATGCAGTCGGGTATCAAAGCGATTGACGCGATGACCCCTGTTGGACGTGGTCAGCGCGAATTGATCATTGGCGACCGTAAAACGGGCAAGACCGCGATTGCGATTGACGCGATCATCAATCAGAAGGGCAAAGGCGTAAAGTGCTTTTACGTTGCCATCGGCCAAAAGGATTCAGCGGTCGCCGGGATCATTGACGCTCTGGAAAAATACGGTGCGATGGAATACACCACCGTGATCGTTGCTGGTGCATCATCGCCCGCACCGCTGCAGTACGTCGCGCCCTACGCCGGGACGGCGATGGCCGAACATTTTATGTTCAATAAAGGGCACGCGCTGGTTATCTACGATGACTTGTCCAAGCAAGCGGTAGCCTATCGCCAGATGTCGCTCTTGATGCGTCGTCCACCTGGACGTGAAGCCTACCCTGGTGACGTTTTTTATTGTCACAGCCGCCTGCTGGAACGTTCGGCCAAACTGTCCGATGCCTTGGGCGGTGGATCGATCACCAGTTTGCCGATCATCGAAACATTGGAAGGTGAAGTTTCCGCTTACATTCCAACCAACGTGATTTCGATCACCGACGGACAAATCTACCTGCAGCCCGACCTGTTTTTTGCCGGGATTCGACCGGCGATGAACGCAGGGATCTCGGTCTCGCGAGTGGGTGGTGCAGCTCAAGTCAAGGCGATGAAGAAAGTCGCCGGAGGTTTGCGGTTGGACTTGGCCGCCTTCCGTGCTTTGGAAGCCTTTGCCCAGCTTGGAACGGACTTGGACGCCGCAACGCAATCACAACTCGATCGTGGTTACCGCATGGTCGAATTGCTGAAGCAACCACAGTTCCAGCCGATGAGCGTCACCAATCAGGTGCTTAGCTTGTATGCCGGTACGAAGGGATTCCTGGATGACGTGCCGGTCAAAGCCGTCTCCCAATGGGAAATCGATTTCTTGCAATTTGCTGAAGACAAACATGGCGACTTGGTAAAGTTGCTGGACGAAAAACAAGATCTTACTGACGAAATCGCCGAGAAGATCGAAGCCTGTATCAAAGATTTCAAGACTGGTTACAAGCCCGTCGAAACGGGCATGTAGTTGTTAGTCGTAATTTTATAGTTCCAAATCCCGATAGCTCGCCGACTGATTCATGGCCAACGCTCGCGCCTTAGACAAACGACGCAAATCGATCACCAACATCCGCAAAATCACGCGGACGATGGAGTTGATCGCGACCGCGCGCTACAAAAAGGCGATGGATCGTGCGGCGGCTGTCACCGCCTATACCGACCGCTTGTCACAAATTGTCAACAGCTTGGCCGACGCTGGGACCGAGGTTCAGCATCCCCTGCTAGAGCAACGTGACAATCCAAAGTCGGCTCGCTTCTTGGTTCTGACCAGCAACCGTGGTTTGTGTGGTGGGTACAACTCCAGCATCCTGCGGGCCGCTTTGCCTCGCATCAGCGAACTGAAGAGTTCGATCAACAACGTTGATGTCGATGTCAGCGGCAAACGCGGAATCAATGGTCTAAAGTTTCGCGGCGTGGATACGGCGGAAACCTTCGAACAGTTCGAAGACCAACCGGCTTATGAAGAAGTCGAACAGATCGCCTCGGGCTATTTGGAGCAATACATCACTGGCAAGATCGATCGACTGGACGTGATCTACACCAAGTTCATCAGCACCAGTCGTCAGATCGCGACGATTGAAACGCTGTTGCCACTCGGATCTTTGGATGATGGCGAATCAGAAGCCAAGGGCGCTGGCGGAACGAACACCGAATACGAGTTCCAGCCGTCGGCAGAGTCAATCTTGGAAGAAGTCGTGCCGACCAGTTTTAAAGCCAAGTTGTTCAAGTGCTTTTTGGACGCGGCGGTCAGCGAGCAAGTCGCACGGATGATCGCCATGAAAGGCGCAACCGAAAGCGCTGGCGACATGATCAAGCAACTTTCGATGACCTACAACCGAGCTCGCCAAAGTCAGATCACTGGCGAAATCATGGAAATCATCGGTGGTGTGGAAGCCCTCGAGGGTTAAGCTCGAAGGTTAAGCTCGAAGACTATCGCTCCAACATACAACAAACACCCGACGCACCTCCTTTTACTAAAAACAGACATGGCAACTGCAACCGACACCAAGAACGGCCGCATCACGCAAGTGATCGGATCGACCTTTGACATCGAGTTCCCCGAAAACGCTTTGCCGCCGATCTACAACGCGGTGACCGTCAAATCGGAACACAAAGGTGTGACGATTGACTTGGTCGGCGAAGTACAACAGCACCTCGGTGGCGGTCGCGTCCGCGCCATTGCTCTCGGTAGCACCGAAGGCATGATGCGAGGCATGGAGGTGGTTGATACTGGCAGCCCAGTGACGGTTCCCGTCGGAACCGAAACTTTGGGTCGAGTCTTCAACGTGCTTGGCCAAGAGATTGACGAACGCGGCCCGTGCAACGCGAAAGAGCGGATGCCAATTCACCGCCAAGCACCTCCAATCAACGAACTCTCGACCAATACCGAAGTCTTCGAAACGGGAATCAAGGTCATCGACCTGCTGACGCCCTTCGTTCGTGGTGGTAAGGCCGGACTCTTTGGTGGTGCCGGGCTCGGCAAGACGGTGATTTTGACCGAAATGATCGCTCGTATCGCGAGTGCCCACGGTGGCTACTCGGTGTTTGCCGGGGTCGGTGAGCGTACTCGTGAAGGAACTGACTTGTGGCTCGAAATGCAAGAAGCAGATATCGGCGATACCGGCCGTAAAGTTATCGAGCAAACGTGCATGGTGTTCGGCCAGATGAACGAACCGCCAGGATCCCGTCTTCGCGTCGCGCTTTCGGCACTGACAATGGCTGAGTATTTCCGCGATTCAACGGGTGCTGACACGCTGTTGTTCGTTGATAATATCTTCCGCTTCTCGCAAGCTGGATCAGAAGTGTCCGCGCTTCTCGGTCGGATGCCGTCGGCTGTGGGCTACCAACCAACATTGGCGACCGAAATGGGGGCCCTGCAGGAACGAATCACATCGACCAAAAAGGGAGCCATTACATCGGTGCAAGCCGTTTACGTGCCTGCCGATGACCCGACCGACCCCGCACCGGCGACCGCTTTCGGTCAGTTGGACGCCTTCATCTATCTGGAGCGTTCCATTTCGGAAAAGGGTATCTACCCTGCGATTGACCCGTTGGCGTCTAACTCGCGGATCTTGGACCCGCAGTACGTCGGCGATCGCCACTACGCAATCGCTCGTCGAGTGCAAACGATTCTGCAACGTTACCGCGAATTGCAAGATATCATCGCGATTCTGGGTGTTGATGAATTGAGCGAAACGGACAAGATGATCGTCCATCGAGCTCGACGAATCGAACGATTCATGAGCCAGCCGTTCTTGGTCGCTGAAGTGTTCACCGGTTTCGCCGGTGAAATCACGCCCCTTGCTGACACGATCCGCAGCTTCGAAGAAATCTGCGACGGCAAATGGGATCATTTGCCAGAACAAGCCTTTATGTACGTCGGTGTGATCGAACAAGCCGAGGCACGAGCCAAGAAGATGGAAGAGAAGGGCTAAACCATGTCACTTCGCTGCGTCATAGTTACACCAGAACGAACCGAGCTAGACCGAGAAGCCGAGTATATCTCGCTGCCGTTGTATGACGGCGAACTTGGTGTGATGAAGGGTCGCGCACCATTGATTGGGCGACTTGGTTTCGGAACTTTGCGTTTGCAAACCGCAGCCGGGCCGGAACGTTACTACATCGACGGCGGGTTCGCCCAAGTCGAAAACGATGTTGTCAACATTCTGACCGGCAAGGCAATTGCCGCTGATCTGATCGACGGCGATGCAGCCCGACAAACGCTCGAAGAGGCCCAGGAGATGCCCGGTAGCACGCCAGAGGAAACGGCACTGAAGGAAATGGCGCTGCAGAAAGCACGTGGTCAGGTTCGAGCGTCTCGCTAGCGTCGGTCGCGCCTAAGTCGGTCGCTGGAGCGGCTCAGGCCTGGATACCAGCGGTACCTCTTGCCGCGAAATTGTGCAAAGAATTTGATGTATCGCGCAATCCTCTGGACACTCTTGTTTGTTGTTTCGGTTCCCGGTAGGGCGGCCGAGCCAACCACTTTTCGCTTGATGTCGTTCAATATTTTGCGTGGCGGCGTTGAACGAGGCCAACCGCTATCACAGACGGCTAAGGTGATGAAACTAGCCGACGTGATTGGTGTTCAAGAAACGCACGACGACGAAACTGATCACAGCGTCGAACTGGCCAAGCAACTTGGCTGGCATCATTTTCAGCAGGGAAGCAATAAGGCCGTCATCAGTCGGTTTCCGATCTCAGGCCATACGCCCAATAAGACCGGTGTCTTTATTGAACTGCCCTCGAACCAATCGGGTCTGTTTATTCAATGTTCATTTCCCGGCTTCGCCCTATCAGCCCTACCAACTGTTGAATATCGAGTACGGTGACGCGCCGTTTATCAAGACGGAACAAGAAGCGATTGATTGGGCGCATCGTTCACGAGGAAGCCAGTTAAACCAAATGCTGCATGAACTATCGATCGTTCGCGATCGCGGAATCCCAACATTTGTGACCGGTGACTTTAACGAACCATCCTATTTGGATTGGACCGAGCAAGCAGTGGAACGCGGCCTTCATCCGATCAAGGTGCAATACCCGACGGCGCGATTGGTGGCGGCTCATGGTTTGGTCGATACCTATCGCCAGCATTTGCCGGATGAGGTTGAATCTCCCGGGTTCACCTGGACCCCGTTGACCGAGCCCGGCGACGAGACCGATCACCATGATCGAATCGACTTTGTATTTTCTGACGGAAAATTTAGCACGGTCCAGAACTGCAAAATCGTCGGCGAAAAAGAGGAGTCCGCCGATTTGGTGGTCACTCCCTGGCCGTCCGACCATCGCGCTGTCATGGCCGAGATCCGAATGGGTCGCTAAACGGGGCCAGCAGACGCAGCATCGGCAACTAGCGGTTCCGATTCACTGGGCCGCTTTGTCGTCCACCACGACAACGCGTCGGCATCGGTCCAGCTGTCGGCGTCCGCGCATTGACTCAAGGCGGACCTTAGATCCATGGCCGTCTGATACCGATCGCTCGGTTCTTTAGCCAAGCATCGCATCACGATCTGCTCTAAGTCTCTGGGGATGTCGGAAACCAGTTTTGACATCGGCAGCGGACTCTCGTGCGCGTGTGCCATCAAGACCTTGATGGATTGGGTGTGATTGAACGGTGGTTGTCCGGTCAACAGAAAGTAGGCGACCGCCCCGAGGGCATAGATGTCGCTACGAACATCGGGTTCGTCCCCCACACTCTGTTCTGGAGACATGTATAGCGGAGATCCAGCCAGCGTTCCGTCTAGGGTTGCGTCAATATTGGCGTGCTCTGCAACCGGTTTGACCAATCCAAAATCCAACAGCTTGGCAACGTCGTGATGTCCGCCGCGCTCGGCAGCAAAAATATTTGCCGGCTTGATGTCGCGATGAATCAGGCCGGAATCGTGCGCCTCGCCAAGTGCATCGCAAGTTTGCCGCAGCAAATGAATCACTCGCGACGCCGGCATCGGACCAAATTGTTTGATGATGTCGCCCAAATTCATGCCGGGCAAGTATTCCATGACGTAGAAGAACGTGCCTGCTTCGTCGTGGCCGTAGTCGAAGATATCGATGCTATTCCAGTGGGACAGCGCTGCGGTCGCACGTACTTCTCGTTCAAACCTGGCGATCGCTCGGGCATCCCTAGACTTGTCAGGGCGAATCACCTTGATCGCACAGGGACGTTTCATCAACTGATGCTCGCCCAGGTAAACTTCGCCCATTCCTCCTTGACCGAGTTTTTCGCGCAGTCGGTACTGACCCAGCTGCTTGGCCCTGTAGGCTTCTCGCCGGAGCGAGCCGATTGTGTAGACTCCGGCTGTCGCGGTCAGTGCTCCGATCACCATGATCAAAGCGCATCTGCGATACAAAAGCAAAACTTGCGTTGGATGCAATGCTGCAAATCGAATCGAAATAGACCAAGTAAATCATAATCCGATTCGCAGACCAGCGATCGAACCTATGACCATCCCCGCTCGTTGCCACGTGTTGGGTATGAACAAAGCGTAGACAAAAATCAAAACGAACCAGTATGAATCGTGCTCCGGCAAGAAGTCGAATTCGATCACCGTTTGGCGACTCCCCAGCAACGAGAGTGCGAAGAAAAAGGCTGCAGGGCCGCCAAAGATGACAAGTTCCTTTAGCCTTAGCGACTTGGTCGTGAAAGCACATCGTCGACAGAGCGTTGCAGCGCAGTAACCTAAGGCAACGGTTAAGACGACATGGGCCATGAACAACCATGAAGATGTCAGCTCGCTCCGTTGACTCAGGTAAAGGTTCAAGACCAGGTAGGCGGCGAATCCGCCAAACAATACCAAAGCAGCAGATCGCAATCGCGACCTTAGAACTTGGCCTGTTTCCCTGGATAGTCCCGAACGACTTGCGTCGGAAAGATCCACCTGTAACGGTTCGGGTAACGAATCTCCGGCAAGTGTTTCCTCGAGAGCCGAATTTTCGGCATTCGAGTCGTTAGGTGTCGCGAGATCATCCACTTCAATCACCGTGCTTTTGATCGGTCAGTGGTAGACTTGACCGGAACGTCATCTGGTCGGTCCCCAATGAGTTGTTCGAACGTATTTGTCGTTTCTTGGTACCGATTCTAGGCCATTTTTCCAACTTGAATCGCAGGCAATATTGACGCAACCAGACTCAATTGGGGGCTCACGCAGAAAAGACCGCTGGTCTGGGGCGATCAGCGCTATTTTAGTCCTGATCCGCTGGGCCGGCGTGAAATGGCCCCCCGAATACCTAGTTCTCTGCGGATCCCGCGCGATTTTATCGGTGAAGACTCTGACGTCATCCAGGATGGGCTGGATTCTAGCCGTTGCTGATTCGACGTTTTCAACCGTGCGTTTGACTTGCCAGTAGATATCATCGTCCTCAAGAAACCGCTTCAGCGTACCATCGCTATTGTTCAACGATTTTCCAAACTCTTCCACTTGGCCCAAGCTAGATTCCAGGCTGGCCAGACTGCGGATCGCCTGATCGACCAATTCATCACCCCGTTCCGCCAATGGTTCGGTGAACTGCTCCAGATTTTCGATGGTCCGGCCGGCACTCGTGATGGTCGTATTGACGTTCTTGACGGTCTCTTCGGCAACGATCCCAACTTGTTCGAACTGTGCGCCAGCGCTTTCCAGCGTTGCAAACACCGAATCGGCCGAATCGAGTGCCTGCTGCATGCCGTCTAGCACTTCTGGCAACTGCGCAATCGTCGTTTCGATGTTTTGCCTGATCTCTGGGTTGCCAGTGATGGATCGTACATCCTGAAGAACGGCTTGGAATTCTTCCAGAGTTGCGAGGGTTTGTTCCGTGACTTCATCGAATCGTGAATCAGCGCCGCCGACGATTTCCCGCACTTCATTGGCAAGTTCATTGACACTTTCTCCAGCCGTCGCGATCGCTTCACCCGCGGTCTGAATGGATGAGAACGTATCTTGCATGTCGCCTTGCAATTCGAACAGGCTTTGGCTTCTCGTGCCATAGTTCATGTAATCGCCATCGCTGTAAGGCTTGTCAATGATCGCTCGATCTTGACCAAAGATCGATACGAGCATTGGTTCTGTCGCCCGGACAAACTCCAGCTGGGCATCGCCTGTGACGAAGTTGCCCGAACCGATACGCGGGATGTATCGATGAGTCAGCTCGTATTGGCTATCCATCGACAAGGTAACCAGCACTCCTCCCTCAGGACGAAGGTCAATGCTGGAGACGCGGCCGATGCGAACGCCGTCGCGCATCACAGGCGTGTTGACGGCAATCCCTTCGGCCGAGGGAAATACGGCAGAGAGCGAATACTCACGCGTCAGCACGCTGGGAAAGGCACCAAACAGGAACACCAAAATGATGCCGATCCCGATCGCCGAAATGACCAAAACGCCAACGCCGAACCTAAGTTTATTCTCATCCATGATTCTTGGGCCTTGCCTCCCTGGCTAGACACTCATCTCCTGGGCCATTTCGTTGAGTCGATCTCCCGCCTCTCCACGCACAAACTGTCGGACACGGCGATCATCGGCGTGTTCCAAATCGCTTGGTGACCCATCAAACAATACTTGTGGCTCACCTTCGTCGAGTCGGCTTCGCGGGTAAAACATTAGCACTCGATCCGCAACTTTTCTCGCCGTATGCATGTCGTGAGTCACGACGACGCTGGTTACCGGATGGCGGCGTCTGGTTCCCAAAATCAATTCGTTAATCACGTCGCTCATGATCGGATCCAAACCGGTTGTTGGTTCGTCATAGACCACCAACTCGGGATGTAGAATCAATGCCCGTGCTAATCCAACTCGCTTGCGCATACCCCCCGACAATTCGGCGGGGCGTTTTCTGGTCACATCCTTAGGGAGTCCTACTTCGGCCAGTCGCGTCATCACCCGATCATGAACTTCGTCGGTGGAAACGACTTCGTTTTGGCGTAGTGGAAAAGCGATGTTGTCATAGATCGACATGCTGTCGAACAAGGCAGCATTCTGGAAGACAAAGCCCATGCGGCGGCGAATCGTCGCTAGTTTCTTGGTGCTGCTATCGTTTAGCGACTGACCGTCGAAGAACATCGATCCAGAAGTTGGTTTAATCAACCCAACCAATGTTTTCATGAACACTGTTTTTCCACAGCCACTTTCACCGATGATCGCAACGGTTTGACCGCGTTCGATAGACAAACTGATGTCCGTCAGGATTTCCTGGTCACCGAACTTGACGGAAACATTGCGAGCGTCCACCAACGGATCGTTGGTAGCGATTGATTGCTGGTCCTGTTCGGTAATCGCCGCATCACGATTCATAGGAATGAGGCTCCGTTGGGATAGAATGAATAGTAGATCGCATTCAGAACAATCGTCATGAATAAGTCGACACTCAGGATCAAAACAAAGGAATAGACAAACGCAGTAGTGGCTGCCTTGCCAACACCTTCCGCACCTGGTTCGCAATGAAAGCCACGATAGCAACTGACCAACGCAATGATTGCCCCAAAGAAAAAGCTCTTAAAAATCCCGCTGAAGAGGTCAAATCCCGTAACGCCGTCGCGAGAATGATTCAGGTAGGCGGCGTGATCGATGCCCAAAATGATGACGCTGTAAAAGTAGCCGCCGACGATTCCCATGAAGTCAGCCATGATCGTCAAAGTCGGAATCAACAAGATGCAGGCCAGAAATCTTGGCACGACCAGATAGTGAATTGGATCCGCACCCATGGTCTCCAAAGCGTCAATTTGTTCGGTGACGCGCATGGTGCCAAGCACCGCAGCCATCGCACTTCCCACACGACCGGCAAGCATGGTCGCCGCCAACACCGGGCCAAGTTCTTTGACCAACGTCGCATTGATGACTGCACCAAGGCGACTGTCCAATCCGATCGCATGAAATTGTGCGTAGCTTTGCACGGCCAAAACCATGCCGATAAAGGTCCCAGTCAATGCGACGACAGGCAGACTGAGCGCACCGACCTGATAGAAGTTGATCAACACGGTGCCCCGACAGGGCGCCCGTGTGAACATCCACCTAAGCATCTGCAAGGTGAATAACGTCATGTCTCCAATCGCCATCACTCCGTTGACAACCACAGATCCCCATTCGGAAACCCATCGCACCATTGGGCTTTGTGGGTCTCTCGATTGGCTCGAAATAGATGCTGCAGACTCGGACAACTTTGGATACCCTGCGTGGGCGCACACGAACAACCAGACTCATCTGATTGTATCGGTCGGTGTGACCATGAGGGTTAGAGAAAGTTGGCGGACAGATGCCTGTTTCACGCGAACTGTAGTCGAGGATCGTCCAGCCCCAAACGCTTCATTTTTTTGTACAGCGTTGTGCGATTGATATCAAGCGTCTCGGCAGTCGCTGCCCGATTCCATTGATGGGTCCGAAGGGCCTGAAGAATGATTTGACGCTCGGGGCCTTCCATTGCTTCACGCAACGTCATGCCGCCGGTGTCCCCCAGACTCAAGGCCATACCTGGAGCCGAGATCGGAGCCGAGATCGCTGTGCAAGCTGGGCCAGAGTCAAACTGATCACTCGGACGACCCGTCAGTTCGGGCGGCAAGTCTTCAATGGTCAATTGAGGCCCACGGGCAAGCAGCACGGCACGTTCGACAATGTTTTCCAACTGGCGAATATTGCCTGGCCAACTGTAGGCCTGCATCGTTTTCATGGCCTCGGTATCGAATCCGTCCACTTCGCGACCGGTGGTTTCGACTGCCTCTCGTAGGAAATGTTCCACCAGCAGTGGAATGTCACCAGATCGCTCGCGCAATGAAGGCAGCAGAATATTGATGACGTTGATTCGATAATAGAGATCTTGTCGAAAGGTGCCGTTTTGCACCGACTTCGTTAGGTCGTCGTTGGTGGCCAAGATCACTCGTGTGTTAACCGATTCTGTCTTGGTCCCACCCAATGGTTCAAACTCCAGCTCCTGAAGGACCCGTAATAGCTTGACCTGCATCGCGGGGGTGGCGGTAGCGATTTCGTCCAGAAACAAGGTCCCACCGTCTGCCAATTTGAACTTGCCAGCTTTGTCTTGCTGGGCTCCCGTAAATGCGCCGGCTACGTGTCCAAACAATTCGCTCTCCAGCAGCGTGTCGGGAAGCGCTCCGCAGGCGACTTCTACGAATGGACCGCTGCGTCGCGAACTGCGAGCGTGGATTGCTCTGGCAATCATGCTTTTCCCGGTCCCGTTTTCGCCAGTGATCAGCACCGACGCCCGCGCATCAGCGACACTGTCAACCACGTCGAAAACTTTTAGCATTCGGTAGTCGTGGCTTAGGATGTTCTCCATCCCACTTCGACGATCAAGTTGTTGCCGCAACAGTTCGTTCTCGCGCGTGATCTCGCGCTGTGATATCGCTCGTTGAATTGCCAACGAGAGTTCGTCGTCAATCAGCGGCTTGGTGAGCAGGTCGAATGCGCCCGCTCGTACCGCCTCGACGGCCGTATCCGGTGTGGCATAGCCGGTTATTACGAGGACGGCGGTTTCCGGGTGCTGCTTACGCGTATACCCGATGAGATCAAAACCATCACCGTCTCCGAGACGAAGGTCTGTGATCACTAAATCAAAGGAACTTGCTGCTAGTGAGGCTCTGGCCTGCTGAACCGATTCGGCAACTGTGACCCCATGCGACATCTCTCGTAGCCACATAGCCATCGATTCGGCCAGGTGGAGGTCATCGTCGACCAGCAGGATAGAAGCGGAATCTGTCATCAGAAGCCAAAACGGGACACATGGATCTTTCAGGGCCACAACTTGCGAATCTGCGAAATCGCAAATGGCCACCAATATCTAGGTCACGGTTTGCGTTGGGTCAAAACCGACAGGGTGACGATTTGGCTGCTGCTGTGAATAGATCCAAAGAATGCGAATGATCGGCTCAATACCACCCGAACGGCCTACGCCCTGCTCCCGGATGTACCCCGCGTCTGTCGTTGACAGTGGCGCGAGGTCGTACCTGCAGCGAAGCACGTCAGCGTCAGTAGTGAACAAAAGTATATTTTTTGCGTCCGAGGGAAGTCTTGGGGGCAAGCAAATAGGATCGACTGGAAGCGTATGAGCGGCAAGGTACTGATCGTTGACGACCACGAAGCTGCCAGGCTGGGAATCTCTGCGGCCTTGGGAGATTTCGGCTGCTCGGTCGCCGGCTTTGCTGAAAACGGCAAAGAGGCGTTATCTAGGCTCCCAGAGTTGGTTGTCGATGTTGTGGTGATGGATGTTCGCATGCCTGAGGGAGACGGCTTAGCCGCGCTGCAGTCGATTCGCGCTGCTCATGAAGATCTGCCGATCATTCTGTTGAGCTCGTACGACAATCCAACTTACATCGCGCGAGCCGCCGCATTGGGTGCTTACGATTACGTTCTGAAGAACGGCGTTACCAGCAAGCTGTGTGAGAGCCTGACCTGTGCCCTTCATGGCCATGCGCCGCCTGCTGGGAGTCGCCTGAGCGAGATTAGAAACAAGCTTAAACGTCCCGTTGATTCACGCAAGTTACCGGTCGAATTGCGGCTGACTGGCCGCGAATCGCAGGTTTTGGTCCATGTCGCATTGGGTCTAAGCAACAAGGAGATCGCCAAGTCGCTGGTTATTAGTGTCGAAACCGTTAAGGAGCACGTGCAAAACGTCCTTCGCAAAATGAAGGCAAATGATCGTACCGATGCGGCGGTTCGAGCGATGCGGTTGGGTTTGGTGGACTGATTGCAATCACCGTCACCCAGCAATTCCGCGCAGATCCCAAACTGACTAGACCATTGGATTACTGAATCAACTGGATTACTGAATCAACTCGCGACAGGTTCTTGCGAATGTAGCGGAACTGGCATCAGTACTTCGCTGGCCGGAATCAGGCGAATGTTTTTGCAGCGGGAAAGCTGGAACTGTCGTGGTTGCTCGCGGCACAGACAGAGTCCCAGAAAACGGTAGCTGCCCATGAAGCGGATTGGGCTTACGACACGGTGAGTCCGATTTCCCTTTGCATCGGCATAATCCATTTCGATGACGTAGTGGTCAGCGTCCTGCATCGCTTTGCGTAAGATTCGGTTCATGCTTGTTTTGGCCCTCAGGTATGAGATGTTTGTCGTCTAGACAACTATTCGCGGCATTCGTGACACGTGCGGTCCAAAGGGCTGTAAATTGGCCTTTTCAGCTGGATTTGTAGCCGCAAAGTCTATTCAAGCTGCAGGGTCCATGACTGCAAATGGCCCGGGCGGGCAAGCAGCATGGACATTGCGATGAGGCTTGCCAACGAAGTTTGGCTGGGTGGGCAAACCTGGCCGATGTAAGCTTCGACCTTAGACGGGCAGTCCGATCCGCTGGACGCGATGGTTGCTGCTATCCAAGATGTGGATTCGATCTTGTGAGTCGATGACGACACCCCAAGGGCCATTCAGTTCCCCAGGCTCGAAACCTGGGCGACCCCAACTGGCAATCCACTTTCCGGCCTGATCAAAACGTTGGATTCGGTTGTTCTTGTGCTCGACAATCACAACCGTTCCATCGCTGGCAACGGCCAGATCGTAGGGGTAGTAGAACTGACCGGGCGCCGTACCTGGTCCTCCCCAAACATCGATCAGTCGCGGTGTCTGTTCGGCGATATCGAACCGTTGGATACGATGATTACATGAGTCACACACCCACAACACTCCATCGTGAATGGTCAAACTCTGCGGACGGACGAACTTGCCTGGCTCGTTTCCATTGCCACCCCACTGCGTCAGGAAATTTCCATCGGGATCAAATTTTTGAATTCGGTCGGACGCATTGTATTCGCCAACGTAATAACATCCGTCATCGTCACTAACGGCGTCGGTGACGAATGCAAACTCGCCTGGCTTGTGGCCTGCCGTACCACCGATCTGTGCTGATTCAATCAGATCGCCGCCAAGCGTATAGGCGAGCATCCGGTAGTAATGGGTGTCGGCAACGAGCAGACGCGGATCGGTTACTGACAGATTTTGAATGGCCAATCCGGTCGGTTTGCCATTTTCAATGTGCGGCGTAGACCAGAGGTGCTGAACTCGCCCATCCACATCAAAGACCTGAATGCGTCCGGTGGTATCAACGATGTACAATCGATCTTGCTGGTCGATCGCGATCGCACGTGGCTTGATGAATCTACCGTCACTCAGTCCACGACGTCCCCAGATCAGCTCGGGAAGCTCGCTCTGTTGGCTCGAAACGCAGCCGGACAGCGAGAGAGTTGCGATCCCGGTTGACAGTCCCAGCCATCCTGCCAATCCAGAACAGATGAATTCTCGACGAGCGGATGAACTTTCGGACGACTCAAGTCGGGTGACTTGTGAAGGCATTTCAGTGGCTCATACAATGCTGATGTGATATCCGGAGTTCATTCTACTCCATTCAGTGAAGCTACCTGCGATTTCTTACTTCGCCTATGACAACCGTCCTTGATCTACGCTCTGCCGATGATGTACGTGACATTGTTCATCGCAGCGTCCAGGCGTTGGTCGAAGGAACCGTCATTAGTGTTCCGACGGAAACTGTCTATGGGCTCGCTGCCGACGCATTGAACGAGTCGGCGGTTGAGAAATTGTGTGATATAAAGGGTCGCGATGGAAAGGCGCCACTAGCGATTTCTGTTTCCAGCCGCGAGTCGGCAGGCGATTTTTTTGACCAACTGACTCCCTTGGCCCGGCGGTTGACTTACCGATGCTGGCCGGGCCCCCTGACCCTGGTGGTACCGAGTCAGTCGGATCGATCGGCTTTGACCCAATTACCCGAGCAGGTGCGACGACGAATCGGCGGTGAACATGGTTGTGTCGGATTTCGCGTGGTTGATCATCGGATCATGGCACACATTCATCGTTTTTTGTCAGGTCCGCTTGTGCTGACCAGCGCCAACCGAAGTGGCCAGCCGGTTCAGACCACTGCATCCGGCGTTCTCAAGCAATTGGGGGATGCCGTTCCCCTACTGCTCGACGACGGTCCAACACGTTATGGTGGAACCTCTACCGTTGTCCGTGTCATCGATAACCGTATGGAACTTCTCCGCGAAGGAGTGATTGAACGGGAAGCTATGAATCAGTTTGTTAAACCCGTGATCGTACTTGTCTGCACGGGAAATACTTGTCGCAGTCCGATGGCTGAGGCTCTATTGAAAGAACAATTGCGTTTGAAATTTGGCAATGACGACGCCGTGCAGGTGCTCTCCGCTGGCGTGGCCGCTGGACAGGGCAGCATGGCTAGTCCCCAAGCGGTGCAGGTGATGGAAGACCGTGGCCTTGACCTGACGGGACACTCCAGTCGGCCGTTGGACGATGCCGTGATGAATGTTGCTGACCTTGTATTGACCATGACGCGCGGGCATCAGGCCGCGATCCTTGCTGCGTGGCCCGATATGCATGATCGCGTCTTTACACTGCGCCGCGACGGCGGCGATATCTCAGATCCGATCGGCATGTCTGCCGAAGTTTACGAAGCTTGTGCGGCGCAAATCGATACGGAACTGTCTGCATGGGTAGAAGCTTTGAACGATGATTTCTTTCCCGTGACAGCATCGGATGAAGGTTAAACGCATTATGCGTCGAGGTGCCCTATGTTAAAAATCGCGATTGCCAGTGATCATCGTGGTGTTCAAATCAAAGCCCGCTTGATCCAAGCTTTGTCGGCCGCCGGATACCCCGTCTCCGATGAAGGCACCGATTCAGATCACTCCGTCGACTATCCCGATTATGCTCGCCACGTGGCTTTCAAAGTCAGCAATGGCGATGTCGATCGCGGGATTCTGATTTGCGGTACAGGAATCGGTATGTCGATCACAGCCAACAAATATCCTCGTGTTCGGGCCGCCAATTGCTACGACGAAGTTATGGTTGAAATGAGCCGTCGCCACAACGATGTGAACGTGCTCTGTTTGCCCGGTGACATGATCGGTGATCGATCGATTGATGATTTGGTGCTCATGTGGTTGCAGACTGAATTTGATGGTGGCCGTCACGCGGTCAGAGTCGAAAAAATTCGGGCGATTGAAAAACAAACCAATGAGGCCGCGGTTTCGACCGCAGATACCGAATCGGCATGAGCCAAGATTCATCTCAGCCACCGGAAGATCCGTTAAACGGGATTCCACACTGGTCAACCCTGATCGGTCACGATCGCTTAAAGAAGTGGTTCGCCACAGCGATTCGGACGGGGCGTCTGGGTGGCAGCTTTCTCTTGGTCGGTTCGCATGGTGTTGGCAAGCGGACAATCGCCACATTATTGGCGCAAACTTTACTTTGCGAATCATCGCGACCCGAGGAATTGAACCCGTGTGGTCGATGTGACTCGTGCGTTCAGGTTGTTGCAGGCACACATCCTGATTTGACCCAGGTCGGTAAGCCGGCTGATAAGAACTCCATTCCACTGGAGCTACTGATTGGTCGCCCCGAGTCTCGTATGCAAGAAGGATTTTGCCGCGACATACGCCTTCGACCGATGACGGGAACACGCAAAGTAGCAATTCTACACGACGCCGATTTCCTCAATGAGGAAGGTGCCAATTGTCTGCTCAAGACTCTCGAGGAACCACCAGCCGGCGCGGTCATCCTATTGATTGGTACTAGCGAACAGCGTCAACTGCCAACGATTCGGTCACGCTGCCAGATCATTCGCGTCGGACCACTGAGTACCGATGACGCAACGCGACTGTTAAGAGAGGTTCATTGTGTGGAAGCAAGCGACCATCAGATCGCGGACGCCGTTGAAATCTCCGGTGGCGACATACATGTTGCTGCCCGCTTGTTATCAGGCACAGCGAACGAATTTCACTCGACGCTTTCAAACTTACTGGCGACTGAAAATCCGGATCCGGCCGGTTTGGCCAGGCTGATCAACGGACAAGTCGAACTTGCCGGCAAGGACGCCAGCAAACGACGTAGCGCCATGCGCGACATTTTTTCGATTTCAGTTCAACACTATCGACGTCAGCTACGAGTCGAAGCGTTGAAATCGGCTGGTCGGGCGAGCACGATCAATCGCCTCGATCGCAGTATCCGTGCGTTGAGGGAAATCGATCGGAATGCAAATCAGTCTACCTTGATCGAGTGTTATGCCGCCGACATTGCGATGGCAACGACTGGTGACCGTGGCGATATTGGCTAGGCGGATTCGTCCTGCAACGCCGCGGCCGCTTCATCTACGGTGGGAAACATATTGAACAGTCGATCGAAATGGACGACTCGCAGCGCATCCGCAGCGACTCCACGCACTCCTGCCAGTGCGATTCGGCCACCTTTGGGTTCCAATCGACTATTCGCGCGAACCAGCGTTGCCAGCCCCATGCTGGATATATATGCCAAATCGCTGCAGTCGAGCACAAACTTGTGTTCCCCGCTATCGATATAGCCCTGAATACAGTTAAGCAAGAAGTTTGACGCATCCGTATCGATGTGCCCCATCACTTCCAATACAAAGACATCCTTCCACTCCTGATGCTTGTATCCGGAAAACTCGATCATCGTCACGTGCTCTAGGTTTCTCTGTTGAAAAAGTGAACGGTCAGCTGATCATCGTCTTTGCAGAGGATCTTTGCAAGCGAAGTTGGGCGATTCAAATCGTATCCGTTTGCATCGTTTTGTATCAATGTGAACGATCGTGTGCGCAATGCCTGGGCAGCCGCGAAGGGCGAGGTCATTTGCGTTTGGCTTTTCGTTTGGCTTCGAGCAACCGTTCGGTGTAGCTGGGGCCTTCCGGTTCAGTTGTCTCGGTCGCGGCTTTCTCCTGTGCCGCCGACGACGGCCGATCAGTCAAATCTGTATCGTCCGAGGAAGCGTCCGTCGCTGTCGGTTCGAACCTTACGTTGGCACGGCGCTTTTCAAGCGAATCGCCAATCGATTCCTTGTTCTTGCGTAACGCGTCGAGCCGCGCCGTCGTTACCGCGTCCTTCCCGCTGTCGATTCCACGTAGCTTTTTCAGCGCGTGGCCCACAAAATCAAAATTGATGGCGACGCGGCGAATGAAGACATCTGCAAGGAAAAGACAGCATCCCGCTAGCACAAACCAGGGCCATGCATCGCGAATGCTTCTTGCCAGTGCTAATCCGCCACGAAAGGCGTTCGAATCAATCAATTCTTCGCTGGGCTGAATCCCGAGCGCTGGATTCAACTGACCAGGCTCGCCATCGCGTGGTTGTATGGACGCCAGTGCTTCCATCAATGCTTGATTTGATTCCCGAACACGAAACTCTTCGCTGTAGGGAACGGTGACTCCCGTCGTCAGGGGTGCGGCACCGGGGCCCGGTACAACGTTGATGAAGTAACTTCCTGCTTTGTCGGCCGGAAACGACCCGACGTAGCGTCCCGGCGCGGTTTGGCGAAGTTCCAGTGGAACCGATCGCATTTTGGGGTCTACCGCTGTTGCCCTGACATCGAGAAAGTTTTGAAACGTATCGTCTTTATTTAACGCATTCATGATTACTTGCACTTCGCCGTCGCGAACCTGAGACGCGATCGTGAACTTACCCGTGTCGCCAGTCGGGCGCATCAGCCATCGAACCAGTTGGCTGTAGAATTTTTCGTAGCCGCTCCATTCCGTCCAATCGGCGGCCCATCGCGCTCCGGCGTCCGTCGTCAAGACGGCCGTTCGACCAAGGCCATAGTTCCAAACGGCTAACACCGTCGCGTTTTCCGGCGAATCTGGCTTGGGCGATTGAATCAGCACCTGAGCCAACGGACTGTCTTTGGTTTGGGTCAATACGAAACCATTGATGGGTGGTACAACCCGGTCCACGCCATCCAACAAGGCATGTGGGAAAATGATTTCAGGAACTGCGCCACCTTCTGGTTCATAGACCAGCGGTCGCGACACTCGCCGGGCCTCGTTCTGGAAAATTCTGGGCAATGCTCGTCCCTGCACGTTGCCGTAGTACTTGCCGCCGGTCTGTTTGGCAATTCCTTCCAGCCGTTTACTTTCAACCATGCCATGCGATTGAATCGCAACCGTACTGACCGTGATGTTGTTGTCTGTGAACGACTTCATGGTTGCCGGTGATGGCGGTTGCGGGTCTCCGTCACTGATGATGATGCAGTGCTTGACCGAAGCGGGTGTGCGGGTCAATCCGGCAACGGCCATTCTCATCGCGGGATCGAACTGAGGCATGTCTCCAGGCGTCATGCGACCAATCGCCGCCAGCATTGCCTTGCGGTTACTGCCAACGGGTAGCAAACCAGTCTTGCCGCCCCACAGCCAGGCATCTCCGCGCATCGTCCAATGCAACACGCCTCCATAATCGGCTGGCCCGAGTTGTTCGATTGCCGCCCTGGCAACTACTTTTTCCCAATAGTTGCCCTCTGGCATTTCGCAAGCGTGCATGATCAATGCCAACGCACCGACGGCGCGGATCTTTGTATTTCTGATTTTGAAATCGACCGGCATCGCCTCTTCAAGCTTCGTTCCAATCCAACCCCCAGCACCGAACGCGTCGGATCCCCCAATCATCAACAATCCGGCGCCCATATTCTCAGTGTTGCTGACCAACATTTCGATCTGAGCGTCAGTAAACGACGACAGTTGGTCGGTGGAATCGCCCGAGACTCTGGGCACGCCTGCCAAGATCACGGCATCGTAGGCTTGCAGTTCGGGTAGAGAACCAAACAACTGATCGCTAGGCTGAACAACGACTTCGATGTTGTTGTCACGTAGCGCATCAATCATCAAATCGAAGTTGCCTGGTTTGCTTGCCTCTTCGATCAACAGCACCCGCCCCTTTCCTCGGACGTAGGTGTAAGCCGACGCGCTGTTGTTTTGCCGCAGTCCGTCATCCTCTTCCGAATCAGGAATGAACTCGGCTTTGTATTCGTAGGCCGCTGGCTGGTCAATTTGATGCTTGATCGAGATCACGTTCTTGCCGGAGTCTACCGTGATCGGTTCCTCCAACATCAACGTCTCTTCCCCACCGACGTTCTGAGTGACACGCAGCTTGCCTTTCGCGGGACCGGCACTCCCGTCGTCGTCAAAGTTGTTCAAGACCACTCGCATCTCGAATGGCTGACCTTTGCGGATGTTTTCCGGAACGTCGATCTTCTCCGTCAGCACTTCGCGAGTTGCTTCCAGTACGACGGGCACAACGTCGATTCCGATCCCCGCATCGGCAACGCGTGCGGCTAGCTTGCGAGCCTGGCCAAGGTTCTCATTGCCGTCCGTAACGACAACGATTCGTCGTGATGTGTCTTCCGGCATTGACGCCTGAGCCAAATTCAGCGCCGTTTCCAAGTTGGTCGCATCGGCTCCACCACGCATGCTTTCCAAACGACGCAGCGGTGGAATGTTTTCGTCAAAGGGGGGGATCTCAATCGATGCGTCGCGTCCAAAGACAACGATCCCGGCTCGATCGTTACGGTCCTGGACTCGATGTCTGCGCACATTGCGGATCACGTAGTCCAGCATCACCTGGCGTTTCGCTTGTGGGATGCTTTCCGATTGGTCCAGCAGATACATCACGGTCATCCGGTCGCTGACCCAGACCAATTGGACGCCGGCAAGTGCAAACACAATCGCCGTCCAAACCAAGGATCGCAACAGCAGCGCGAGCCAGCGCCGGAACCTTCCCAGCGCGCCTAGGGATCGGTAGCCGAGCCACCAAAGTACTGGCAACGCAAGTAGCAACCAAAGGTAGTTCGGGTGATCGAATCCAAGCCGCAAGGAGAACATGGAAATCCGGGTCTGTTAAGCGATATGTCTCTGGTCCGGCGGGCCGTACGTGATTGAAGCATAACAGACTGCCGCCAATCCCGCCGCACCGCAGGCCAAGATCGCGGCCATCAACGCTAGCGCCGGAGCTGCTAACATTGCCGGTTCATCGGCCGGCGCGTTGACCGCCAATACGACGCTAATCGAGTTGTTTACGAAATGGCCTAGCATTGCCGGAAACAGCGAACCGCTCAGCCAAGTGACGACTCCCAAATACAGACCCAGGGGAAGTACTGCGATCACGTGAACCAAGTCCATGTGGAACGCGGCAAACAAGGTCGATGCTACCAAGACTCCTGCAACGGGTCCGAATGAACGCGTCAAACGCGTTTGCATGTAGCCCCTGAACAAGAGTTCTTCGCAAAAGGCGGGTGTCATCCCGATCATCAACGCCAGAGGAATCAAGAATCCGGTTTGGCCATGATTTCGAAAGACAGACGATAGCTCTCTCAATGTTTCACTTTCGTTCATGAACATGCTGACCACAATCGCGGACACCATCCCTACCAGAGGTGTCGCCAAGGCTGCCGCAACCCAAGTCCAGAGGGGCCAGCGTCCACGAACCAAACTCAGGCGACGACAAAATTCCACAGGCGACAAATAGGCGGCGATGATGCAAGGTGCTACTAACGCCGCTTGCGGAAGCACAACCATGATGAACAGTCCCAGCCGTGACCCCATCACCGAGGTCAGCAGTTTCTCATCTTTCAGAGTTTGTAAGTCGACCGAGCCGTGGACAACAAGGATCGCCACCAACGTGCAAACTGCACTGGCACATAGAAAGGAAAACAACGAGATCCCACATATCGCGAAGGACGTCCACCAGCGCGGACGGGGCTCGGCGAACGGATCTACGGCGTATGCCAGGGGAACTTCATCCGCTGCTAAGACCGCGGCTCCAGAGTGATCGGGATTGCTAGAATCTTGATCCGCCAACCGAGCCATGATTGGCTCAGGGTTCAGTTGTCGGGAGTCGTCAAATTCCATGCTGAACCTGTGTGTTGTCACTAAAACTCAATGTCTTACTTCCCCAATCCCCAGTGCTCCGTTAATCCCCAGTGTCCAATCCCCAGTGCCCAGTCTTACTTCCCAATACTCGTTCTCGCACCGGTAACTCATGTCCTACCGGTTTCGAGCTTGATGTTACGGCATCCAATATAGGCCTACTGCGAAAAGCCCCATGGCGCAAAATTAAGCAGATCCGAAAACTTTGGGTTCTAGGCCAGTCCAGTCCCTTCATCCAGACCGAACATCACATTCATATTCTGAATAGCCGCACCGCTGGCCCCCTTGGCCAGATTGTCAATCGCGCAGACCAGTACGAATCGGTCACCGCAATCCCGCGCCGTCAGTTGGACGAAATTTGTTCCTGCGACGTGCTTGGTCGCTGGCAGGTGATCCACCGGACTAACGAAAACTGAATGCCGGAAAGCCTCCTGCCAGCATTCCATGACCTGCGCGGCGCTGGCCGTCCCGGCAGCCGGACGAACGTAAATGGTCGACAAAATCCCTCGATCCATGGGCGTCAGATGAGGTGTGAATAAACTCTTGATTGGACTTCCTGAAATCCGACACACCAGATCATCGATTTCTGGCCCGTGCCGGTGGGATCCGACCGCGTAGGCCGCGATTGATTCATTGGTTTCACAATACAACGTCGCGACCTTCGCACCACGTCCGGCGCCGCTGACTCCGCTTTTGCTGTCGATGATAATATCGTCTGTTTGAATCAAACCACCTTTTACCAGTGGAGCTAAAGGCAAGATTGCCGACGTTGGATAACAGCCTGGATTTGCAACAACATCGGCATCGCGAATTTCATCGCGAAAGAATTCAGGCATACCATATACGGTGGCGCCAACACGCTCGGGCCAGGGATGAGTGACGCCATACCATTGTTGATACGTTTCGACGTCGGACAAACGAAAGTCAGCACTGAAGTCGATCACCCGTAGTCCATGTTGGACCAATTGACGCACCGTTTCGGCGGACGCCCCGTGGGGCAGGCAGCACATTGCGACGTCGCACTGGTTCGCGATTTTGGCGGGATCCAACAATTCGATTGACACATCCAGTCGTCCGGCAAGCGATGGATGAACTTCAGCCAACCGCTTTCCCGCGTCAGCTCGACTGGTCGCTGCCGTGATTTGAGCCGAGGGATGTTGCATCATGAAACGAGCAACCTCCAACGCTGTGTAGCCGGTCGCGCCGATGATGCCTACTCGAATTGGTTTGGTCATAGGTATGAATTCAATAGATTTCAAAGTCTGCGGTGTCTCGTTCGGCCATGCTCAAATCAAACATATCGCGAATCAATTGTTTGTCACACTCGCGTTGAGAAACGTTGCGGCGGGCAAACATTCGTTCCTGCGTTTTTACCATGACCTCTGCGGGAAGCAGGGTGGTTTGTCCAAAAGTGCGTCCGAAATTGACGAAGCTGGGGACATTCGATGTGACGAATCCATACAGCATGCTGCAGACGCCGACTATCTTTCCGGTGAAGATGCTAGTGTTGATCGCAGTCTTGGAATAGTCACCAAGGAAACAGCCCAAGAACTGCATTCCCGTTGCGACTTTGTCATTGCCATACTGCACGTTGATTTTGCCATAAGTATTCTTCAGATCGCTGTTGCAGCTGCCAGCGCCCAAATTGATCCAGCTGCCCAGATAGCTGTGGCCCAAGAAACCATGATGCTGCTTGTTGGTAAAAGGTTCGATGATCGAAGCTTCGACTTCACCCCCGAGCTTCACGGTATGACCTAGACACACTCCATCCTTGATTGCGGCGTGTTCGGCGACTCTGGTACCAGCGCCTGCGTGAATGGGGCCCGACAGATATGAGAACGGACCAATTTTGACACCCTCATCCAGCATCACGGGGCCTTGGGATACGTCGATCGAAACATGTTCACCAATCGATTGGTCTGATTTCACAAACACTCCGTCGGCGATTTGGCGATGGTCATCGTGGACGATACGCCATTCCATCGCGGTACTCATTGACGACATATGAAGCGAGATCACATCGTGAGGCCAACGAAACACATCCAGCTTGGCATCGACATTCGCTAGTTCTCGGGCCAGCTCCAATAGCTGATTGAAAGATTCGGGGCGATGGTTGTGAATATCCTCGGCAGTGAATCTTGCCAGCAACAAAGGACCATCAGGTTGGTCGACGACAGCCGATGATTTTGTCCGGTCAGCGAACCGTTTGATTGCCGCACCGTTTTCAACCGTTGGTGCCAGCCGAGCATTGACAAGTAGCAATCCGCCGGGATCCTGGAACGTCGTCGGTGACTCCAGGTCGAAATCGAGCCGCTGGAGTTCATCCAAATGGGGGCGCACATGCCCGCATACGGAATCACCGCTGCGCCGCAGCCAATCGATCAAGCGAAAGCTAGCGCAGGAAATCGCATAGGCAGGACGCGCGTGGATGATCGGCCGGAGTTTTTCGACCAGATCGTCCTCGAAACAGATGATCTGCATAACGTAGTGGACCTGAGCGTTGGGTCTGGACTGTCTGCCCTTTCGGATTGCCGGGATCCCGGATCGGAACCTGGGATCCGACTCTCCGGCGCTGGATCCAACCGTCCTTCTGGGTCTAACCGTCCTTGATGTGTACTGGTTGTAACGGTGATGCAGTTTAACCGTTTCTGTGTCCGCGCCACTGCCCCCGAATCGTGGGGAAGTTCTGACCGGCACCGCGGGGCTAACTAGAGTACAGAATCCGGCACCTTCGGCTCCTCGTTTTTTCTGGTTGATTGTCGATTGAATCCGCACCGTCGCCTGCTTACCGCTCTATGTCTTGTCTCTTGGTTTCACCTTCCGATTGCCGGCGCAGATAACCCCTCCTTTGATGCGATCGTCCGACAACTGGGCAGCGACTCGTTTCACGCTCGCCGTGCGGCCGCACAGGCGCTGGTCGATGCCTCGGATCGACCGGGACTCTCGGGCAGCAAAGCTATTGCGGCGCTCCAACGAGGTCTGACACACCCTTCGCTTGAAGTCAGGCTCGCTTGCCAGGAGACGCTTGAGTCGCTTCGGCAAAAGAAGATCGATCGACAGATCGACAGATTGCTGAATCCCCGGATTGCTGCCAGCGATGTCCAGCTTCCCGGATGGAGCAACTGTTCGCAATTGTTGGGCGATGACATCGTGGCGCGCAAAAGATTCGCATCATTGATTCGAAGATATCCAATGCAAATCGGAACGCTCGATTCGTCCCTACCTGCGGGCCAGGTGAGTCAGATGATGATCGCCTTTGATCCCTATCACATCCCGCCCCAAGACCTAGACCAGTGGATACTGTTGTTGATTTTGGAAACGGTTAACGCCAGCGAGCCCAATAGGCAATCATTATCGCGATCTTGTCTGTCACTGAGCAGTTCGCATCTTGGCCCGAAGGCAAATTCAACGCAAGACTCGGAAATACTGAAGCGGTTGATCAATCGCTGGATCGATGCGCAAAAGGGTCGCTGTCCAGCCCGCGAGTGTCTGTTGATCGCGATGCGGTATGGATGCCACGACCGAGCCAAAGAGCTTTGCAGAGGCGTCTTTGCCGACTTGGATGCTCCGCCCGCGACGCAGGTGATGGCGATGTTGTGCGCATCCGCTATCGACATGAGTGACAGTGAAGCATTGCTTCGGAGTCGGTTGACCGATCAGCGGACCGCGCATGTTTGGCAACTGATCATATCGCGAAAGGTCAAGATCCGTACCCAAGTCCGCGATGTGGCCCTGGCATTGCTGCTGCACCAACGCGGCATAGATCCGCGAACGGTTGGTTTCAACGAACTACAGGCTGATCCATTGTTGATCTTTCGAGACCAGAGCCTCGGTTTTCCTGACGATCAATCGCGCCAGCTAACACACCGCCAGGGGATGGAACAACTCGATCCGATCGAAAGATAGGCACGACGTTAGTTCGCTGAACAGAACCAAACCGAATTTAGGGTTCGCGACCGCCTGGCTCTGGAATTTCGGTTCACTGCTATAACCGCGTCTTTGGTTCTTCAGATCGACCGCTGTCTCTGATCGATGGGCGCAGGAGCGAAAGTCACGATGGATGCTCGCACGGCCGATCTTCGCCCGGAATAGCGTCATAACGCATTCGATAATCGTGCAGTACAATCGGGTCCGCGTGGCGATACTTTGTTTGATTCACCTGATTCGTATTCCGTTCGTCTAATTGATATGCACGACTGTGACTTCAACGCTTTGTCCGTTTCGCGGTCCTCTGTCTTTCTGTTTGGCGCGGGTGTGGTTGGTCGCGCGATCTTGGGTGCTCATTTGGATGCCAAGGTATCTACTTGCCTTGTTGACCAGGACGCTTCGGTGCTAGCCGAAGCAGTCCAATCATTGAAACTGCCGACCTCTGAGTGGGAAGTATCGTTGCCCTTTCCGTTCGGTTCAGAATTAGTGGCTGTAGATTTTCTTCACTGTGGCGACGCTCAGTCGGATCCGTCCGCGATCATCATTGAATCGATTGCCGAACGATTGGATGTGAAACGATCATTCTTTGCCAAGGCGGAACGCTGCTTTCGTAAGAACGCTGTGTTTTGCAGCAACACTTCGACATTGCGAATCGGCGACGTCGCTGGTGGGCTCCGCCGACCAGAACAATTTTGCGGCATGCACTTCTTCATGCCAGTCCAGCAGCGGCACGCCGTTGAAGTGGTACGAGGCGAATTGACCTCCGATGCAACCATCGAAGCGGTGACGGCACATGCCGGGCGGATCGGAAAAGCACCTCTGGTCGTTGGTGATGGCCCCGGATTTATCGTCAATCGTTTGTTATCCCCCTATTTGAATCAAGCGATGCTGTTGCTGGGACTAGGCATCCCCGCAGACCAAATTCAGCACGCGGCGATTGCCTATGGAATGCCGATGTCGCCATTGGAACTGATCGACTTGATCGGAACCCGAACCGTGTTCGATGCTGGGAGGGTCTTCTGGCAAGCTTTTCCTGGTCGTATCGATCCGTCACCGATCGCACCAGCACTATTGAAACGAAAGAGATTTGGACAATCGGGCCAAGCGGGCTTTTACGACTATTGCAACGGCGTTCGCTCCGAGAATGTTTCAACTGCGGCGCTCGAAGTCATCGAAAGATACCGGCGTGATCATGTTACGCTTAGCGACGACGAGACGATGCAACTACTGTCCATTCCGATGTGGATCGAAGCAGCGTTGGCCAGCCGCGATGGAATCGCAAGTTCGCCGGAGCAGTTTGAAAATGCAATGTCGGGTGGGCTTGGATTCGAACCAGGAAAATCGTGGCTAGGTTTCTTTGACTCCATGGGAAGCCAGACCATCTTGGATCGATCGCAGGAGTGGAGTGGCAAGACCTCCTCAATGACGCTGCCTGCCTGGATTGCCGATCTTCTCAGGCAGGCGTCTCCCACCAGCGTGCTAAAACAGGTCGCTCGAATCGGGGATTAAGCGGCGGGCATCTTCACAGGATGGAAATACTGGTTGCGCCGATCGCATGCATCCAGCCGGCTGACTCTTTTCCGAAATCTCCAATCCATCGGTGGACTTCGTTCATCTTGTTGCAAGTATTCCCATTGATTTGATTCGGAGAGTCTCGGCGCGAAGCGTCGCCTGATCAAACACTGTTCACAAGGGGAATGACGATGAATCTTGTTGACCTGATCAAAGGCCAATTGACCACAGCTGTGACGCAGAAGTTGGCTGAACTTTTTGGCGGCAGCGAACCGAAAACGGCCACGGCTTTAGGGGCGGCAGTTCCTGGTTTGTTATCCGCGTTAGCCTCTCTGGCATCCGATCGTGACGGTGCGACGAAATTGAGTTCGTCGATCTCGAGATTCGATGCCGACCTGCCAGCCAAGGTAAGCGGTTGGCTGGACCAGAATCCCGACGAGGCTTTCACCCAAGGAGAAACTTTGCTTAGTACAGTCCTCTCGGGCAAAGTGCTCTCGGGGCTGACTCAATCATTGACCAAGTTTTCCGGGTTGGACTCGGTAAGCACAACGAAAATACTCGGGTATCTGGGACCCTTGGTAATGGGATCCATTGCCAAACAATTCAGTGATACAGAGCCCACCGTTCAGAATGTCCAGAAATTGTTCGAGGACCAGAAGTCGAACATATCCGCGGCGTTGCCCGTTGGTTTTTCGTTACCCAATCTTCCCGGAATCACCGATGTTGAACCGGCGATTGCATCAGTGAGCGGCGGTGGAAGCGGGGAAGGTCCAACCGGCGGCAATCCTGCGTCCGTTGGAACCGGGTGGAAAGCACTGATACCGATCGGTGTACTAGCGATATTGGGCCTATTTGCCTGGCAGTTTTTCAACCGCCAAGGTGACGACGCGAAAACACGCGACTTGGCGGAAGTCGCAAACTCGGACGCACCGCATACCGTATTGCGGCCCGCGCTCGATACTCCGATTGCAGTACCGGATGCCGAGAAGTTCACGGCTGACGTCCAATCCATTTATATGACGGCGACTGAACGACTGAGTGAAATCAAAGATGTCGATTCGGCGAAGGCAGCCCTGCCGTCACTGACAAGGTTGAGCGATCGACTTGCCAGCCTGTCTGAAATGACCGATACATTGCCCGACGCGACAAGAGAATCGATCGCGAAAATTTCGAGTGAGAACTACGGAAAGTTGGAGAAAATCATTGAACAGGTCTTGGCGATCCCGGGAGTCGAACCGATTCTCGGTCCGATCATTGGAGGGATGACGACCAAGCTTGACGCGTTCAACGAACTCTTTCAATAGCCTGCGATTCGAGATCCTCCTCAGTGCGATCAGTGCCGGCGCGCCGCCAAAACCTAGCGTGCGCGTCGGCGCGAACGAGTCGTATGATCACGAATCATTGATCTGGCCAATGCGGAAATTCTTGAACTGCGACTTTCGACCCGGCATCAGTCGCAGACCAACTTGCCCCGCAGTGACCGGCGGCTTGTCTTCGTTTTGCAAATGACAAAGCAGGGTCGCTTTGCCAGGATGCTTGAACTCGGCCGACAGTTCTATGTCCCGCTTAATGATGGTGATATGAATCCAATCTTGATCATCGAATAGCCCGCTTCCGACGATTTCACCAGTCAAGTTTGTTCCAATCAGTTTTTCGTTTCGCGATGGCAGATAGCGGCGGCCGCGAATGTAGTCGTCGGGAAACGCGGCATAGCTGATGTGGTAAGTGGGCATATGCATGAAGTAGTCGCGCATCTGAGCCTCACGCCGCTGATCCGACCACGTTGTGATATCGGGAAGATGCTCATCCTGGCCGTCGCCACGAGCCTGAATGTAGCTGATATTGACGCCGCGGTCGTGCGAGTCGACTCGCTTGAAGTCATATTCGATCCGTAGATCACCAGCGAATTCTTGCTTTGTCCACAACACGCCGAAGCCGCCGGCTGTGTCCATCATCATTCCATCGCGTGAATTGGTGACAACCGCATGATCTCCATCCAAGAACCAACGCCCCTGCCAAGCGTTCGAGTCTTGGTCTTTGCACGCGTCAGCGAATACCAAATCTTATTCGCGTGACAATTGCTGATCAAAGGCTGTGCGTTCTATTGGTGGGTTAGCGACAGCGATTCGGACAAACGCCAATGCCAAAAGAACAACGGCTGTCGCGATCGACTTCATGCTTCCGCTGTGTTCGCATCCACGGACTTGTCCCAAAAAGTCAGGAAGAACAGCACAGCGACGGCAGCCGCAATGCCGGCCGGCAAGAGCCAGAACTCACGAGCATCACTCAGCCAACCTTCGGTGGTTGTCGGATCGAGTCCGATTCGGTCACCCCAAATCCCCAGTAAATAGTTGCCCACCAACATGCCTGCGCCATAGGTCAACAGACCCAACAACGCCTGAGCACTGGTGCGGTACTCTTTGGGTGCTACGCGGTCGGTATACAACTGCCCGGTGACAAAAAAGAAGTCATAGCAGATCCCGTGCAGGATGATTCCAAACAGGATCATCGCGGCGCTGGACGGAAAAAATCCGAATAGCGCATATCGCAGTGCCCAAGCGAGCATGCCGACCAACAACATCCATTTAACGCCCAGTCGCATTAAGAAAAACGGGACCAGCGCCATGAAAAAGATTTCGCTAACTTGGCCCAGCGCCATGACGGCCGACGTGTCATCGCCAAAGGCCATCGAGCTGGCAAATTCATAGGTTCTCGCGTAATAAAACGCCAACGGTATGCAGATCAAAAACGAACAGCCCGCGAACACCGCGTAGCTGGGATTCTTGAACAGGCTGAATCGCGTCCAATCCAAGCACTTTCGTAACGCTGACAGGCTGACCTTTTCCCTGAGGCGGCGAGGCAGGCAACGTGAAGCTATACAACCCGTAAATTACACTCGCGACCGCCGATAGTTGAAGTGGGAATCTTGTACTTCCAGCTCCTTCGATTCCAGGCAGGATTGGGACCGCGAACAAGCCAAACATTGACTCGGCAACCACCAGCCCAGAAACGATCCAGCCGATCGTTCCCCACAGTCGGATCCTAGGAAAATCGTTGTCGATTGATTCCACGTTCTGGAACGTGATTGCGTTGACCAATGCCATCGTCGGCATGTAGCACAGGAAGAAACCAAGCATGACCCAGAAAAACTCGTCCGGTGATTCGGTGATCGTGCTGCACCACCACAGGAATCCCGCGCCGACCAGGTGTAGGACTCCATTGACTCGTTCTTTGTTGAACAAGCGATCGGCGACAAATCCGACAATCAACGGTGCAAAAACTGCCGCCCAGGTTTGCGTCGCGTAAACGCCACCGATAATTGAATTCAATCCCTCTTTGTCAGCGAACAGTACGCCCAGGTAATTTCCCATCGGAACAAAAAAGGCTCCCCAGACAAAGAACTGCAGGAACATCATGATCTTCAGGCGGACAGATACTGACATAGAATCGGCTTGCTGGGGTTGAGAATGTGACTGTCGATGAACACAACCGAAAAGTACCGGCGAAGATCCAGCGTGGCCGCTTTCAATCCTCGCCAGCGTCTCGGGCTGCGATGCCAAACGGTAGGTAGCGCACTACTGTAACTGATCCAGTACGTCCTTGGCGGGGAGCGGAGCGATTTCTTTTAGCGGGCTGTCGTCGCGTGCGAAGAACATCAGGTGCTGCCACGGAAGCTTGTTGTATTCACGAACTAGTTTGAATCCGTTTTCACGATATTCTTTCATGATTTGCGTCTTCGACATCTTGTGTAGCGGCTTGATCGGCACGGCAGGATCCTCCTCCCGATACTCCAGCAAGGCGACAACACCTTCCGGTTTTAGAGAACGACGAATTCCCCACAGCATCGACTGCGGATGAGAGAATTCGTGATAGACATCGACCATCAGCAGCAAGTCAACTTCACCTTTGGGTAAATTGGGGTCATCAACTTTGCCCAGCACAGGTTCGATATTCTCGAGCTTGATCTTGCCCGCACGAGCGCGGAGCTTGTCCAGCATCTCGGGTTGAATGTCGACCGCCAGCACGGTTCCCTGTGGGCCGACATCCTTGGCCATTGGCAGAGTCCAAAATCCGTTTCCGCAGCCCATATCGCAAACCGTCATGCCGGCCACGATCTTCAACTGCTTATACGAATCGGTAACATTTTCTTCGTCGTCACGATCGGGCCGAATCAACCACGAGCGCGCCCAGATGTGACATCGGTTGAGCCAACACGCGACCGAGGTAACTCTTACGTGCTTCTTCGTTGGGCTGCGGTGGATCGGCCGGAGAGTTGCCGGCGGTTGGGCGATGGTTGGCGAGCAAATCAGCAAACAGAACAATAGCAGCGAGCTTCTGCAGCTTGGATTGGCTTTGGCAAGTGATCTGCAGCGCAAGCCGGAGTGGTGACAAACTGCGGAAAGGCAGGCGACCAAATAGCGCCGACTAGTCTTCGTCGGGGGTGGAAGCTGGAACTCTGGCTCGAATGCGTCGTCGAAATCGTAGACGTCATTAAAATCCTCGCGGCGATCGGTTTCACTCTTTCGCATCTGTTCAATGCGAATCAAATTGTACACCAATTCGCCGAAGTCGCTGGTCGAGTGGATTCTCCAGTTGGCTAGCACCATTTTGGCCAAATATCCGTATTGGTCGATCGCATAAAGTCGACAGGCCTCGCACAATTGTTGACCGGTGACATGGCGGGGGGCTGGCCTACCGGTGTCGGGGTCAATCGTAGCCTCTTCCGAGATATTCTCGTGGGCATACTGCAATGCTTCGCGAATGAATTGATACGCCTCCAGTTTGAAGCGTTCATCTTCGGCCAACAGGTCTCGCATCGCATGCATGGGAGATGTCATTTTGCAATCGTCCTATCTATTTTTTCGTCGTGATCTGCACTCGCCGCGGTGAATCTTGATTTTCACCCCGCTCGGTCACACTGACGACTTCATCGCTACCAATCATGATACGCCGACCGTCCTCAGTTTTGACCACCAATTGTTGCGACAAAATGTCCTGGGCCAAAACTGTTACGTTTCCTTCACGCGTCAGTACCAAACTACCGCTGGGCGGCAAATCTTTCGAGAGCGATTCGTAAGTTTCGAATTCGTAACGTAAGCAGCATTTTAATCGACCGCAACGTCCCGAGATTTTCGAGGGGTCCAGGGTGGCCTTTTGTAGCTTGGCCATCTTCATCGAAACCGGTGGCATTTTGCTAAGAAAAGTCGCACAGCAGATCGGTTGTCCGCAATCGCCATAGTCCGCTTGCAACTTTGCTTCGTCGCGAACTCCGATGTGCCGCATTTCGATTCGCGTCTGAAACTCCTTCGCCAAATCGCGAACCAATTGACGAAAATCAACTCGTGCATCGGCAAGGTAGTAAATGACGATTCTCTCGCCACCCAGAATCCGTCTCGACATCGACCAGTTCCATTTTTAGCGCCAGCGCATCGACGCAGCGCTGGCAAACCTGCAGGTCGGCAGAACTCAGCTCACGGAATCGGTGAGATTGTTGTCGATCCTCTTCGGTAGCAAGTCGCAAGATTTTGCCGTCGATTGGTTCGTCCATGTAATTGGTGGCGATCGGGGTCGCTTCGCACAGGACGATTCCAATTTCGGTCCCCCGATTCGTGCGAACCACCACTTCTTCGCCATACCGGAACGTCTGGGTGGACGTCATCACGCCCAGCGTTCGCATTGAGCCGCAGCGCACGACGTAATCAGCGGGGTTTGATTTAGAAACGGAAGCAGAATCGGCGACGCCAAGATCATTCATCGTCGTTCGGCTCGCCTGCCGACTGTTTTTCCTCTGCCGGTTTTTCTGCCGCCTTCGGCTCGGGCTTGTCTGCCGCGCTTCGGCTCGCGGCTTGTCTTCGGGTTTCGGCTCAGCTTTTACTTCCGGTTTCTCCTCGGGCATCTCTTCCGTGTTCTCTGCCGGTGCCGGCTCTGGTTCGGCGGTAGGTGGTTCGGCGGCGGGTGGTTCAGCGGCGGGTGGTTCAGTCGCTGTCCACTTCCAAGAACGGCCGGCGACGACGATGCCGTCCTTGCGAGTTCCCGCGTACAGCTGCGAGTCTGCATTCCAACAAAGCGACCAAACGCCACTGGCAGCCTCCATCGAATCAGAGCCACCGGTGCTGGGGAAATGCAAGCGGCCACCAACTTCGCCAGCTGCCACTTGACCACTGGGTGAAACAGCCAGCTGAGTGATCCAGTCGGTTCCCTTGGTTACGCTTTTTGGCGTGGCTCCATCGACAGCGTCACATTTGTAAAGGTTGCGATCGCTGCTGCCGACCAGCAAACTCTTGCCGTCGTCGACAAAGGCAACGCACCAAGCAGTTTGGTCGCTGATCTTGATCTTGCCCGCTGGTTCCAAGGTCGGCCACTTCAGAAGGTGGACCTGACCACTTCCATCGGTAGCGGCGAGCGTTGATTGGTCGGGCGAGATCGCCAGTCCCGTTACCGCATGACCGCCCAATTCAGCCGTTTTGATGACTTTTCCGGAGAACAGATCCCAAATCAACACTTTGCCCGCTTCGTTGCCGGCAACGATTGATGTTCCGCTGGGCGCGATCATCATCGATTGGCACCAACGCTCGAAAGCCTTTTCGTGAACTTGGGTTTCGCCGGTGACCGAATCGTAGATCACCAAGTTGCCTCGATAATCAACGCTGGCCACTTTGCCGCCGTCGCTGGTTGAATCAACACACCAGACGGCCGCGGGGTGGTTGTACAGCGGATGCAACTGGCTTGGATTGCCGGAGTCGAAGGAGTAAACGGTTGCCTCGCGAAGCAACAAACCGTTGGCTGTTGCGGCAACGAACTTATCGCGCCCAAAGGGGCGATCGAAGTGACCCAAGTCGTCTTCGAGTCCGTTGGGGAAACGGTTTCCTCGGCCCACGTCCGATTTGGAGCGGTGAAAATTGCAAGTGAACAGAGTAGCAATGATGTGAAACGTCGATTCATCGATGAACCTATTCTTCCAAAAGGCGGGAGTGTGAATGGGGAGGTGATTGATTTCATGCAGTTTATGTCATTCCTGGTAGGCTATGGGCGACATTCCGCGAGTGCCAACAACGCATAAGCGGTTACGAGTTGTCGGTCACCCTCCATCCAACGCGTCGTTGCCAGAGTTGACCCAAGAGCCATCCGCTTGCTGTTTCCCAATCAGTGTGTCGGTCAACTCGGCACGCCAATCATGTGGCTTGCCGTCCGCATCGTCCATGATTGGTGCGCCAGCAGCTGCAAGTGCTTTCGCAAACGTGTGGTAGTAGTAGTACAGCCCGGCCTGTTCCATGCCAGGATTTTCCGAGAGCGAATAATTGTTGCGAATGAAGTCCATCGCCGCGATAACTCGAGGATCATCCGACGACAGCCCGGCATAGATCATACTTTTCAGGCCCGCGTAGGTCATTGATCCATAGCTGCGTAGGCCACCATTGGCGGTGACTTCTGCTTTGGTTTGTCCACCCGCGGCCGGCGTGTAGTAAAAGCCGCCATCGCCAATCTTGCCGGCGTGTTCCGTGTCGTTGCCGTGTCCCGATAGATTCTGCGTCCGCACAATGAATTTGAGCGCCTTTTGAATCGACTCGTCATCCCCTTCGTTGCCAAGATCGCGGAGCGCTTCAATAAAGAATGCCGTATTGGAAAGATCCGGACGTTTGTGCGTACCGTAACCTTGCCCACCGTAAGCCGTGTCTGAAGACTCGATACCTTCGCCCTGCATCCCACTGAATCTCTCTCAAGAACAATTCGGCGCGGTGGAGTTGGCTGTCGTAACGTCCGTCGTTGGCCTTGACCAGTGCGCCAACGGCAACCGACGTTTCGTAATTTCGATAGTTAGACCCTTCGGCGTAAATCCCACCGTCCGGTCGGATCATTGATTCGATGTATTTCAGGGCCTTCTGAATGGCTGGTGAATCAACCGCTTGGGGACGATGTTCCAAAATCGCTCGCACACACAAGGCCGTGACTGCGACCCCCGATTCAGGACTAAATGAGCCATCGTCGTTTTGTCCGCGAATCAACAGAAAATCAATGCCTCGGTTGGCCGTGCTGTCGATCTGTGTGTTCAGCGAAGGTTTCGCCTTCGCCGGTTCTTTGCCGACCAACGGAGATAGCACCAAGCTCGTCAATAGTCCGATCATTAATTGTCGTCGCATCAATTTGGCTCCTTTGGGATCCGCGTGAACGGTGATTGCACAGGAACGAGTTAACCGTTGGCAGGACAAGGCGACAGGGAATCCGTAATCCGCACGAACAACCAAATCGGTCCAATCGACAACACGCTCAACCCATATCTTATCCGCTCGCGGCTCGATCATGCAGTCCAAGGTGCGGCTTGGACGATGGAAATGACGTGATGGACAGTTCCAAACCCCATCGAATCGATCCGCCGAACCGAACAATCTCCGGGCCGGTCCGCAAACGCAGACATTGTGAGCGTGTCGCTGCCTCGGCGACCGTTTCGCAATCCGACAAGAATCGGGAACCAACCCCGACCATCCTGGACCGCCAAGAAGCCTGGCTGGAACTGCAGGCGACCGACCTGATCGGTCAGCTGCAAACATGGTCTGCCCAGTTGGACGCTCGTGAGTCACAACTGAATGTGCGGGCATCGCTACAAGATAGTCGCGAGCGTCAATTTCGGCTTTATCAGCAGGATGCGTTGGTTCAGCAAGCCGAGCAACAGCGGGCGATCCAACGTCTGCAACGCGAGATCGAAGCACAGGCCCGACGGTTGGCGTTTCAGCAGGACTAGCCGATCGGCACCGCCCGCCCTTACGGCCGACTGTAACGATTGGGAAAGCGAATTCGCCCTGTTTTCCAAAGCCAAGCGATTTCGCTGAGGACCCGGTTATTGCAGGCAAAGGGTCCCGGAGCGCACAATGTTGCACGATCCTTTCAATTGATTTTTCGCTTCGTCGATTTCCGGAGAGCTTGATGGCACGTCCTGTAACGCTATTCACCGGCCAGTGGGCCGACCTACCAATTGCCGAAATGGCACGGATGACTGCCGACTTTGGTTACGACGGGATCGAGCTCGCCTGCTGGGGCGACCACTTCGAAGTCGATCGGGCGATCGCCGAGGACGACTACTGCGACAAGAAACGCAAATTGCTTGACGACGCCGGATTGCAGTGTCACGCAATCAGCGCCCACCTGGTCGGTCAAGCAATTTTGGACAACATCGACGAGCGCCATCAAGCGATATTGCCCGATTACGTTTGGGGCGATGGTGACCCAGCTGGAGTCAATCGAGCGGGCAATCGAAGAGCTGAAGAATACGCGCTCGAGCAGCCCAAAAATTTGGCGTCGAGATCGTCAATGGTTTCACCGGCAGCAGCATTTGGCACCTGTTGTACTCGTTCCCACCGATTCCACCGACAATGATCGATGCCGGGTTCGATTTATTGGCCGAGCGATTCAATCCGATTCTTGGACGTATTTGGTGATTGCGGTGTCCGGTTTGCGCTTGAGGTCCATCCGACGGAAATTGCGTTCGATATTTACACGGCCCAGCGTGCTTTGGAAGTCTTGGATCACCGTCCCGAGTTCGGATTCAACTTTGACCCCAGCCATCTGATTTGGCAGGGTATCGATCCGGTGCAGTTCATCCGCACGTTTGCTGATCGGATTTATCATGTCCATATCAAAGACGCGATTGTGACCTTGGATGGAAAGAGCGGTATCAATTGCAGCCATTTGAATTTTGGTGATTCACATCGTGGCTGGGACTTCCGCAGCCCCGGTCGTGGCGGTGTCAACTTCGAAGAAATCATTCGGGCGTTGAACGACATCGGTTATGAGGGTCCGCTTTCGATCGAATGGGAAGACAGTGGGATGGAGCGGACCTTCGGTGCCAAGGAGGCCTGCGAATTCACCAAGAAGCTGGACTTTTCTCCTAGCAACGTGGCGTTTGACGCTGCATTTGACGAAGGCTGATCCGACCCATGATCCAGATCACAGTCAACGGCAAGGATGTGCACATCGAATCGCCGATGACGGTCGAGCAATTGCTTGACACGGTCGACGTTCCGCCGAATTATTTGGCCGTAGAGGTCAACGGAGAGGTTGTTCCCCGCGAAGCCTATACCGACCTAACCGTCGGAGCCGGCGATGACGTTGAAGTCGTAACGCTGGTCGGCGGCGGCTGATCAAAACACGATGCCCTTTGATACGAAGTGGCAAACTGGATAACTCCCTGTGCACAATCCAACAAAAACCACCGACGCAACCACCGACGCAACCACCGACGCAAACGCTGGCGACCAGCCCCTTGTGGTTGGCGGTCATACGCTTCAAAGCCGGATGATTGTTGGCACGGGTCGTTATGACACGATGGAACAGATGCGTGATTCGCTTGACGCATCCGGTGCGGATTGTGTTACCGTTGCTGTCCGTCGCGAGCGATTGTATGACCGCACCGGCCAGAACATTCTGGACTTTCTTGATTTGGACCGTTACACGCTGCTGCCGAACACGGCTGGGTGCTACACCGCAATCGATGCAATTCGCGCCGCCAAACTCGGACGCGAGATTTTGCGTGCTTTGGCTAATCCAGGTGCCGATTGGGTCAAACTGGAAGTGCTTGGTGACAGCAAAACATTGCTGCCGGATCCGACCGAAACGATCGACGCCTGTCGCGAACTTGCCAATGAGGGATTCCAAGTCCTTTGTTACACAAGCGACTGTCCGGTCACGGCGCAGAAACTAAAGGCTGCCGGCGCGGCCAGCGTGATGCCGGCGGGTAGTCCCATTGGCAGCGGTCAGGGATTGTTAAACCCCAACAACCTGCGAATCATCTTGGAGTATTTGAAATCCGATGACCCAGACTATCCGGTTATCGTAGACGCAGGCGTGGGGACCGCCAGCGATGTCAGTCAAGCGTTTGAACTGGGGGCCGACGGAGTCTTGTTGAATACCGCAATCGCCCATGCCCGCGATCCAATCCGCATGGCACGTGCGATGAAGTACGCGTCGCTTGCGGGACGCGATGCGTTTTTGGCCGGACGAATTCCGAAACGGCTTTATGGCACCGCCAGCAGTCCCAGCGATGGCGTGATCAGTACGCGACCCTACGCCTAGCGTTGGTTGCTGACTGAAGTTAATTGGCGGACGTTCCTTGGCGGACTTCCGTCGCCCGGCTCGGCAAAGACCCCACCCGCAGCTTGCTGCGATTCGTACGATCCGACAACCGATCAAATTCCGGGATTCAATTCCGTTTCCAGGTCATCTTGTTGATACTTCAGCACCGAATGAACCGGGTAAGGCGTTAGCCGTTCTTCGCCACCTAATTGCGTTAATTGAATCAAAAACGCACAGCCGACAATTTCGGCATCGCATTTCTCCAGCAATCGGCAACAGGCTTCCATGGTTCCGCCCGTCGCCAATAGGTCGTCCACGATCAGCACACGTTGGCCCGGGTTGACGCCGTCGACGTGCATCTGCAATTCATCGGTGCCATATTCCAGCTCGTACGCGAACGAATGTAAATCGAAAGGCAACTTTCCGGGCTTGCGGATCGGTACGAACCCTGCCCCCAAAGCCAATGCCAACGGGGCCGCGAAAATAAATCCCCGAGCCTCGGCGGCGGCAATGATGTCTATCTTGGCGTCCTGGTAAGGTTCCGCCAGCGCAACCACGGCCGCTCGGATCGCGTCCGGATCAGCTAACAATGGTGTAATGTCGCGAAACAGGATTCCTGGCTTGGGATAGTCAGGGATCTCACGGACGAATTGGGACAGATCAACCATAGAATTTCGACCCAATGCAGGATTGCTAACCAGGCGAGGCTGTTGAATGAGTTTGCAAAGGTTAGGGCAGAGGCGAACATCGGGAAAGGTCGGGTAGAGATTGGTTCACGCCGAAGAACTCAATCGCTAGGATATCGCCCATGAAATTCACGAAAATGCACGGCGCCGGCAATGACTATATCTACGTCGACTGCTTCGAAGAACCAGTGCCCTCGGATCTAGCCGCTTTGGCACAAAAAATTTCGCATCGCCATTTCGGTGTTGGCGGCGACGGGCTGATCTTGATTCGCCCCAGCGATATTGCCGACGCCCGCATGCAAATGCTGAATGCTGACGGCAGCGAAAGCGAAATGTGTGGCAACGGCATTCGCTGTGTCGCAAAGTATGTATACGACCACGGGATCGCCAACAAAGAAGCGTTGCGGATTGAGACCGGTGCCGGCGTGCTCGATTTGCAACTAGCAATCGGTTCGGACGGTCGAACCGAACAGGTGACCGTTGACATGGGGCAGCCCGTTCTGGAAGCAGCAGAAGTTCCGACCCGCCTGTTGAAAAAGGGGCACGTTGTTGACCATCCCGTTGAATTTGGTGACACGACTTTGTCGGTCACTTGCGTATCGATGGGCAATCCCCATTGCATCGTTTTCGTTGATGCTGCGACGGATGATTTGGTGCTTGGCTTGGGGCCAATCATTGAAAACGATCCGCGATTTCCAAATCGCACGAACGTGGAATTTGTTCAGGTTGTTTCGCCCACCGAAGTCAAGCAAAGGACTTGGGAGCGAGGTTCCGGGGAAACCTGGGCCTGTGGAACCGGAGCCTCGGCGGTTTGCGTTGCCGGCGTTTTGACTGGCCGTACGCATCGCAGGATACTGAACCATCTGCTTGGGGGCGATTTGATTCTCGACTGGAACGAAACTTCCCAGCACGTGATGATGACGGGCGGGGCGACCGAGGTGTTTCAAGGTGAATGGAATCAGGGGTGATTGGGATCCGGGCGATTCGAATCTGTAGGGCAAAATGATGATGGTCCAGAGCCAGTAATGCTAATCGACAACGAGCCTCGCGAAATCTCCGTCAGCGAACTGACCGGACATATCAAAGCGATCTTAGAGGGCACCTTTCCATCGATTTGTGTTGCCGGCGAAATTTCGGATCTGACCCGACCTCGCAGCGGCCATCTCTATTTCACGCTTAAGGACGAACACGCACAGATTCGTGGCGTGATGTGGCGTAGCACCGTGCTTCGCAATCAGGCGGAATTTCAAGAAGGGGATTCAGTGCTGTGCTTTGGCGATGTCGAAGTCTATCCGCCTCGCGGTACGTATCAATTGGTTGTCCGCAAAGTGCAACCGCAAGGCTTGGGCGCTCTGCAAGCGGCGTTTCAAAAGCTGCAAGCCAAGCTGAATGCCGAAGGTCTTTTCGCCGCGGAACGAAAACAGCCCTTGCCTCGATTTCCGCAAAGGGTTGGTATCGTTACCAGCCCCAGTGGAGCTGCTGTGCGCGACTTCCTGCAAGCTGCTGCCGAGCGCTGGAAGGGCGTCGAAATCATCGTGATCCCGGCGCTAGTGCAAGGTGAGGGATCCGCTGCCTCTATCGTCAACGCGATCAAGTCAGCACACCGTCTGCGACCGAAGCTGGATGTGCTGGTTGTCTCCAGAGGCGGCGGCTCCCTGGAGGATCTGTGGTGTTTCAACGAAGAATCGGTCGTACGCGCCGTGGCGGCCGCGAAGATCCCGACCGTATCGGCTGTCGGACACGAAATCGACGTCACGCTGTGTGACCTGGCCGCCGATCTGCGTGCGCTGACGCCCACCGATGGTGCGATTCAGATATTGCCCGATGCGAAACGTTTAGGCCAAACGGTATTCGACCTGCGTCGCCGCATTGACGGCAGTATGCGGATGCTGATTGCCGGCCATCGCAAGGGCGTGGAATCGCTTGGTTCGCGCACCGTCCTGCGCAGGCCGCACGAGATCGTTCAATCGCGTTACCGGCGTCTGGACGAACTTGATGGGCGTGGACGCCGAGCGATGCGAGCTAGGCTGCAGATGGCAAGTGCCGCAATCGCTAAGACAGCTGCGGCGTTATCGGCACTATCACCATTAAACGTGTTGTCGCGTGGATATAGCGTCACATTAGACGCTGACGGAAATGCGATCACAAACGCGGAAAACGTGCGTGATGGAGACACGATTCGAACCAGATTAAAAGATGGTGAATTCGAATCTGTTGTGCGCGATTCCAAGTAGCCAACCAACAGGGATCAATCGGCCTGCTGATCGTCACCTTCATCATCGTCAGCCGATTCTGCCTCTTTTTCGGCAGCAATTTCAGCCTGTGATTTTCCGCCGACAATCTGCGACGGATCGAGCCCTTGTTCGCACATCGTCATCAATTCGGCCATCGGTTCACGCTGGTATTTGAAGTCATCGAAGACCATCGTTCGTTTCTGTCCACCGGCGTCTTCGTAGGAAACTTTTGCGATGCCCTTTGCTTCCCATCGACGCTTGTTGATTTCACGGATCTTTTCAAAATCGAATGACTTTCCCCAGCTTGTGTTGATGCCGGTCTCTGTCGATTCCATCCAAGAACCAATGGTGCGAGCGTATTTCATCAGAAAGAACAGCATCAAACAGAGTCCACCACCAATGAAGACGTAATTGTTGAATCGCCAATATCCACGGACAGTCTCGGCGGAGTTGTGCGGCTTCTCACGGTGCCAGCCACGATCTTTATTTTCCTCGTACAGCTGTGCCCACAACTGGATCGCGTTGGGATCTTTGCTGATCGGATCAAACGCCTCGGCCATCTCGAGATCGACTGGGAACTTGTAAAATGAGTCGTAAGTACCCCAAAGAAAAAACGCCAATCCAGCTGCGGCCAAAAAGAGGTACTTGCGGATGAACTTGCGGTCGGCTTCTGCGCGAACGGTCATGATGATCTCTGCGAAAAGTGCTGCTGATTCACGAAGCCATCGTCGTTGCGTGCCGTACCTGTGTCAATCGGATGTTGCGTTGGTATCGATTGATCCTTTAGCTCTGGCCAAACATCTCGTCGATATGCTCGATGTAATTCAAGATCGTATCTAGATCATCGACGACAGTGCCAGGCACCCGGCCAGCGCGATCGCAATCGCCCAAGAGGCATAGATCGTCGAACCAGGGACTCTGGGTAAGACGACGGCGGCGGCGCGCACCAATGGTTCGATCATGAATTTTATGAGCTTCCATATGATGCCCGATCAACCAGGCGGTGCGTTGGGTAATGAAGCCATCGAGCGCTTCAAGTCCAGCAACAACATGATCGTCAGGATCGATCGCTTTGCCGACATCGTGCAGCAGGGCCGCCAGTAAAAATTCTTCGTCATAGGGCATTTCATCGCGGGCCAACATAAAGACTTGCAGCGAATGAAACAGTGCGTCGCCTTCAGGATGATACTTTGGGCTCTGCCGAACATTCTCCAGTGGCAGCAACAGCGACAGAAATACGTGATAGGGGTCTGGGCAACTGTCCATCTGGCGCAACTGCTCCGCCTGCGATTCGCCATCGATTTCGTGTTCCAAGGCAATCAGTCGCTCCAGATCTGACAAGCTGGCCTGCTCGATCGACTTATTGGTGATGGAACTACGAAAACGAAAGCCGAGTTGCGACGGATGATAGACCGTCAATTCGATGGGAAATTCATCGTGTACATGAATGTGTGTGAAGATTCGCTGTTGACCATCTTTGACGATTCGTTTTCGTTCGACTTCGTAGCGAATTCCGTCGTCGTCGAGTTCAACGGTAATGGAATGTGGATTTGCAGCGAAGACATGCAGATCGATGTCGGATCCTTCGCGGACCGTACCGGTCAAAACACTGCCAATGATCTTGGGGTGAAACGCGGCCAAGCGGCGCATCCACCAAACCGCGCGGATCCGCATGTCTAGCAAGTGCTTGGCGTGATGCTCGTGCCCCTCATGCAACCGAGCCAGTAACTGAATTTGGTCGCGGATCTCGGCGTTGGAGGGAAGGTCGGCCGGTTTGACCCAGCCCTTGCAGAGTCGCTTGGCGGCTTTCTGTTTCGCAATGTAGTACTCGCTAACTTCGCGAGAATACATCAACCGCGCCGCCTCCCAAGCAATTTGGCGGCGAAATTTTGACGTGGTCATCTGGGGAGCCTGGCGTCGCAGACTCGACTTACGAGTGAAAGAATGTGAGTTGGCGATTCGGAAACCAAACCCTATTCCAAAATAAACCGGCCGGTACCCAATGAAGGATACCGACCGGATTATAGTTTGCTTCGATCAGTCGGCGGCAAAATGGAGCCGCTGGGAGAAACGCGAAAGTCTCAGCGTGCTACTGCACGAGCCTTTGGTTGACTTAGGCGAACCCTAAAAATGATCCCTCTGCCGAAATTGGAAGACCGAAGCGGATGCGAGACTTTATTCAAGTCTCGCACCCTGATTTTAGACTCGCTTCTGCGGTCAGCAAGTTGCATCGGCATCAGTATGCCGTGGAGTTGATTACTTTTTTGGACAACTTGATATGGAACGCGGTTTGCTTGCTATTGATGGCTCTGTTTACGTGCGTATCCAGCAACGCCCAGATAGCCAGCATCACCCCCCAGTGTGGCAAATCCTATCGTCGTTCCAGCGAAAACATAATCGAAAGTTCTTTTTTGAAACTCGTTAGAAATTCCCGTTAAAAACCTTTGGCCAATTGGAGAATCCTGTCCTCCGAAGTCCATCGCGCCGCCCAAGACAACCGAACCAGGGTCGATCGTATGCACCAGGGTAGTGACTCCGATCCCTAACCAGCACGCTGTATCGTCAATCACATCTAACGCCAGGTGGTCCCCGTTCACAGCCGCCTCATAGACCTTCTTCGCGGTCAATTCGTCGTCGTTGCCACCTAGCAATCCAGACAGCGAGCTCTGTTCGCCGTCGGTCAATCGCTGGCGAGTCCGTTGCACGACTCCGCTAGCAGAGGCATAGGCCTCTAAGTGTCCGCGTCCGCCACCCCAGACACACAGCTGAGCGGCTGGTGACGAATCAACGATGATATGGCCACATTCGCTGCCGCAACTGTTCTGGCCGTTGATCAGTTCGCCGTCAACGATGACACCACCGCCAACACCAGTCCCTAGCGTCAACAGCACCATCGACTGATATTCGCGTCCCGAACCCAACCAGTACTCGCCGAATGCTGCAGCGTTGGCGTCGTTCAACAATGTCGCCGGACGACGCAGCGACTCGGCTACTGCGTCGCGAATCGGAAATCCCCACCACGAGGGCAATTGAGGGGGTGCGACCAAACACCCGTCAGCCAGATTCATGGGCCCCGGAGCTCCGATGCCGATTCGCGTGTCATTGTCACGAATCTGCAAATCCTGCTCGTGGCTTTGGATAACCTGAGTAATCGATCTGACTGCCGCCTCTGGGCCCTCACTCTCTTGAGTCGGGATACGCTCATAGGCAATGGTTTGTCCCTCATCATCGACCAAACCAAACTTGATACCGGTTCCGCCAATATCAACGCCCCAATAAAAAGGTGGCTTTGCATCCGCAGGGGTGATCAGATTCCGTGGTGCCGTCATGCCGTCGATAGAATATTCGTGTAACGTGAAATGTAAGTTGATCCGGCAGCGTTGCGGGACCGCCGAACTTGGTCTGAGCAAGCTGGACCGCGCCCACCTGGACCGCGCTGAATCTAGACTGCGCTAATCTAGACCGTGCCCACTTGGACTGCGCCGACTTGGTCTGCGGAAGTATAGAAGTCGCAAGGAAATGAAACAACGATGAAGACGGTGTTCCTGACAGCCGGGGCAGCCGGGATGTACTGTGGCAGTTGCATGCACGACAACGCGTTGGCCCGAGCGATGCGTGAGGCCGACGTCGATTGTGTGTTGCAGCCGGTATACACGCCAATCCGGACCGACGAAGTGAGTATCGCGAGCGATAAGGTTTTCTTTGGCGGAATTCATGTCTACCTGTTGCAACAGTTTCCCTGGTTGCGTCTGATCCCCGCACCGCTTCGTAGGACGTTGGATTGGGCACCCCTGATCCGGATGGCAACCAGCCGGACACACTCAACCGATGCCGCAAAATTGGGGGCCCTGGCCGTTTCGATGTTGAAAGGTGTCCGACGGAAATCAAGCTGGAGAGGTCAACCGGTTGACCGAATGGATTGCCGAAGACCATGCAACCGGATGCGGTGCTGCTGACCAATCTGCTGATCGGCGGTTTGTTACCTGGGCTTCGCAGTCGGCTTCCAAACGCCAGGTTGGTGGTGCTGTTGCAAGGCGACGACATATTTCTTGGACCATCTGCCGCCACCGTTTCATCAACAGGCAATCGATCTCTGTCGCGGTTTGGTGGCTAGCGTCGATCAATTTGTGTTGAACAGTCAGTTCTATGCGGACAAAATGGGGGCGTTGCTGCAGATCCCCGAAAACAAAATCACCATCACGCCACTGTCGATTGACGTCAAGCCACTGAATCAGCATGGAACATTGGCAAATCCGGCGATGGCAGTTTTCGGCTGGGATACTTGGCACGCATCGCGCCGGAAAAGGGACTGCACAATTTGGTTGACGCCTTCATTCAGCTTGCCAAGGACCATCCGAAACTTACTCTGCAGGTCGCGGGTTGGCTGGGCGAAGCGAACCGGGGTTACTTGGAAGACCAGGAAAGCAAGATTGATCAGGCCGGGCTGACCGATCGCTACCAGTACCATGGCAGCCCAGACTTGGATCAGAAAGTTCGTTTTCTGAAATCACTCGATCTGTTCTCTGTTCCAACCGACTACGAAGACCCCAAAGGTCTGTTCGTGCTGGAGGCATTGGCAGCCGGAGTTCCTGTGGTGCAACCGCAGCATGGAGCATTTCGCGAGCTGCTGGAATCGACCGGTGGAGGAAGATTGTTCGAACCTGGGAGCATCGATTCGCTGTGCGAAACGATCACCGATCTACACGATGATCGCCAGTTGCTTCAGAAATTGGGCGAAACGGGACGCCAGCGAGTCTTGGAACATCACTCGATTGCCAGAGCCGCCGAACGAATGAAAGAGATTTTGTTTTGAGCAGATAGGAACGAGGCGGGCGGCTGCTAGAATGTCATAGGACCGATGACTGTGTAGATCCGTCAAGGCTGGTTTACGGCCGCCAAACCAAAGAAGAACCAATCACGTTGCTTGGCGACAATCAAAACCGTTCCTTTCTCGATCCGCATGCGATCGCGCGACTTGGCGGCGGTTCCGCTGTTTGCGCGGCGGCCAATGGTTGGCAACGTGTCGGGTATGCACGCCAGCCCTCATCGTGGCGCCAGTGTCGAATTCGCCGAATATCGGCGGTACGTTCCTGGTGACGACCTTCGCAGACTTGATTGGCGCGCCTTTGGACGAACCGATCGCTACTATGTCAAAGAATTCGAAGCCGACACCAACTTGCGTCTCTGCTTGGTGGTCGATACGAGCGGGTCGATGGGTTTCGGATCTGTCGGTATCGACAAATTAGAGTACGCGCGACGCATTGCCGGATCGTTGGCCTATCTGGCAATCCAACAAGGCGATGCTGTTGGCATGACTTGCATCGCGAACGAAATCGTTGCGACACATCCCACCGCGGCGCACGCCATCACATTTGCGGGGCATTTTTGATGTGCTAGAAAACTCGAGTGCAAACGGTCAAACCGAATTGGTTGAACGTTTGCATGAATTCGCTGAAACGACAACGCAACGAGCACTCGTCGTGATCATCTCCGATCTGTTCGTGGATCCAGGTCAGCTGCGTGAAGCGTTCGACCATTTCCGTTTTCGCAAACATGACGTTGCTGTATTCCAATTGCTTGACCCACAGGAAGTTGGACTTCGATTTCCGTCGACCGACTCGGTTCGTTGACTTGGAAGGTGACACGACGCTGCTGGTTGATCCCAGCGAAATTTCGGACCGCTATCAGAAAGCCTTGGCCGAGCACTTGAACGCAATCAACGCGATCGTGCTCGAATCCGCCGTCGATCTATCGTCAGAGTTCGGATTGACGAAGACTACGAACAGGTGTTGTTTCGATTCCTTACCGGTCGAATCAAAGGGCGTAACGTTCGATGAGTTTTTTGCAGCCCGGACTGTTGATTGCCTTGCCGGTCGTCTTGTTGCCAATCATCATTCACTTGATCAATCAACGTCGATTTCAGACGGTGAACTGGGCCGCGATGCAATTTCTGTTGGCGGCCAACAGGATATCGCAAGGTTATGCGAGGATTCGCCGCTGGCTGATCTTGGCTGCCCGGGCGGCCGCGATCGCAGCGCTTGATCTTTGCAATCAGTCGCCCGCTATCAAGCGGCTGGTTGGGGCTGGCTGGTGGCGGACGGATCGATACCGCGATCATTTTGATCGATCGATCGCCCAGCATGACAGTGCGAGATTCGCGCGGAATCTCTAAGCTGGATTCAGGTTTGCAGAAGATTTCTCGATCGCTGAAGACGTTGCAACCAGATCGCTGTGTCTTGATCGACAGCGCGAACGTTCAGGCGATTGAGTTGGAATCAGCGGACCAATTGGAGCTCCTTTCACAGACACATCCGACGGCTAGTTCGTCCGATTTGCCGGCAATGATGGAAGCCGTGAATGATTTTATTGTCGCCAATCGTCCAAGCCGATGCGAAGTATGGATTTGTAGCGACGTTCGCAAGCATGATTGGGACAACGGCAGCGGTCGCTGGGACGCGATCCGACAATCACTTCGAGAACTACCTCAATCGATCCGATTTCACCTGCTGGCGTTTACGTCGCCCCCTGCCAAGAATCGCTCGTTGCGAGTTACTGAGGCACGTAGGATCGAGGGCGCAGATGGATCCCAGTTGATGCTGTCATTCAATATCCGCAATGGTGATGATCTCAGTCAGCCCACATCGATTCCAATCCAACTGGAATTGAACGGTGCCCGTTCCGAGTTTTCCGTGCCAATCTCGGGGTCGCAATCTCAGCAGCACAATCATGCTTTATCAATTGACGCAGCGCAGACCCGCGGTTGGGGTCGAATTTCGGTTGGGCCGGACGCAGTCCCAGCCGACAACGAGTTTTTCTTTGTTTACGACCGACCGATCGAACGAAAGACAATCATTGTCGCAGATTCCCAGGCTAGCGTTCAGCCGCTGCAATTCGCTGCTTCGGTTTCCTCTGATGCTGACATCGTTTGCTCCCAGCAAACGATCACGCCAGACCAATGGACGGGGACCAATCTGGAAGAAGCCGCGCTGGTGATTTGGCAGGCGGAAATTCCAGCAGATACAGATCCCGCGCACCAGTTGCTGCAACTCTTTGTCGATCGTGGTGGTCAACTCCTGTTTTGTCCGCCAGCGGTAGTATCCGATAGTTCATTCGCCGGCGTGCGTTGGACTGACTGGCAGCAACACAACCAGGTTGGGGTGACAAACTGGATTGGCGATCAAGATCTACTTGGCCGTACATTGGGTGGGGAAGCGTTGCCCGTTGGTGAACTGACATTTTCCAAAACATGCAACGTTTCCGGGGATTTTGTAACGCTTGCGCAAATCGATTCTGGAGTCCCCATTTTGGTCCGAGCGATGACGGACCAGAGGAACGTTTACTTCTGTACGACCACGGTTGCGGCGACCGATTCCTCCTTGGCTGACAATGGAGTTGTCTTGTATGCCGTAGTCCACCGCTTATTGGCTGCGGGAGTCGAAAGCCTAGGTGCAACGGGGATGCAAACGGCGGGTGAGGTGGCGCGATTCGATTCGCAAGTCTGGCAGCAACTCGCGGGAAGTCCAGCAGCACTGTCAACGGAGTTTGCTTACCACGCCGGCGTCTACTCTGTCGATGAACGGTTGCTAGCGATCAACCGCAGCGTTGGCGAAGATGCATCGACTGCGCTAGAGAGCGAAGAGGTGGCAGCTCTTTTCGAAGGCCTCGATTTCAATCGCATGGAAGTCGAAACTGGAGATCGTACGGCCTTGGTGCAAGAAATCTGGCGACTCTGCCTGGTCTTGATGATGGCGGCTCTGGTTGCCGAGGCGGCGCTCTGTATTCCCGGCAAATTGCGAGCCGGAAGCCAGAAGTCGGCAGGTGCGTCATTCGCATGATCGCGGAATCCCAACTATCCTTGTCGGCCAACTCCTGGTCTTTGATTGCCTCGATAATCGTGGTGATTGTCACTGCGTCGATTGGTTGTATCGCTTGGAAGCAAAGCGGGTTCTCTACGACCCGTGGGCTTCAGGAGTTGTTTCGATTATTGATTGTTGGCTTCGTCGCATTGCTGTTGAATCAACCGGAATGGGTCGAGCAATATCAACCTGATTCAAAGCCAACCGTCGTCGTGCTGTGGGATGATTCACATAGCATGCAAACCCAGGATGCAAGCGGTCCATCGTCAACACAAAGTTCCACGAGAGCCCAAGCGATCAGCGACCTGAAAAACGACGCGCTGTGGTCGGGTGGATCAGAAAACAATCGAGAGATTGTGTTTCAGCCGATTGGCGCAACCAAAGAATCGGACAACCAAGGTGCATCGGGTACTGATTTGGCTCGGCCGTTGTTGGAAGCGGCATCCAATATTGACCAGTTGTTAGCCGTGGTGCTGATCTCAGACGGCGATTGGAATTCCGGAGATTCGCCTGTGGATGCAGCATCACGATTGAAACTAAAGGGAGTTCCGCTGCATACGATTCCGATCGGTAGCCCGACACGATTGCCTGACGTTGAACTGGCTAGTATCGAGTGCGCCGACTTTCGGAATTGTGGAAAAGGCAGTGCGGATTCCATTTACCGTCGAGAGTGCTTTGCCTCGCGAGTATGTCACCACTGTCAAACTTGAGGTTTCCAATGGGGAAACGTTGACGCGTGACGTTCGGATCGCACCCATGGGTAGAACCAATGATTCTTTCGCCTGGACGCCGGCAACAACGGGTGACTATAGCGTCACCGTTACGATCCCCCAGCATCCCGATGAGACGATTCTTCAGAACAATGCAAAGTCGTCGCCGATCGCAATCAGAAAAGAAAAGTTGAAGGTCTTGATCGCCGAATCATTTCCACGGTGGGAGTATCGGTATTTGCGAAATGCACTTTCGCGTGACCCCGGCGTCGAAGTCGCCTGCCTGTTGTTCCAGACCGGGTTGGAAAAGGTCGGTGGCGGATCGATCGATTACATCAAAGTTTTTCCGGATTCGATTGAAGAGTTATCGGAGTTCGATGTTGTCTTTCTGGGCGACGTTGGAATCGAATCTGGACAACTAACTGCAGAACACTGTGAGCTTTTGAAGGGGCTGGTCGAACATCAAGCATCCGGACTGGTGTTCATTCCCGGAATACGTGGACGACAGTTCGAGCTTGCTGATACGGAATTGAATGAACTGATGCCGGTGGTTCTGGACCCTGCGCAGCCCGGCGGATGGGGCTCGCGAACGCCTGGACACTTCGAGTTGACCGAACGCGGTCGCAGAAGCTTGCTGACACGATTGGCCGATACCGACAACGCGCCTGGCCGGAACGCCGAGGTTTGGGAAAACTTGCCCGGGTTTCAATGGTACGCACCCGTCGTGCGTGCCAAAGCCGGCAGCGACGTGTTGGCCGTCCATCGGGAAATGTCTAATCAATTCGGCCGACTTCCCCTGCTAGTCACCAGGACCTATGGAACTGGCAAAGTCCTGTTCATGGGCACGGATGGTGCCTGGCGATGGCGAAAAGGTGTCGAGGATAAGTATCACTATCGATTCTGGGGACAGGTCGTACGCTGGATGGCCTATCAGAGAAACATGGCCGAGGGCGAGACGATGCGATTCATCTACTCGCCTGACCAGCCACAGTTGGACCAGGTGATGACATTGCGAGCCCATGTGATGGACAGCACCGGCGAACCACTGCAATCAGGTGACGTCGTCGTGATGATCAAATCACCTTTGGGAAAAACCGAATCAGTCCGACTGCGTAGTGAAGGTGAACAGTGGGGTGCATTCGAAGGTCGCTTCGTACCAAGCACTACCGGCAACCATGTCGTCACCGTTGTTTGTCAACAAACATCGGCTCAATTGGATGCCACCTTCTTTGTGCATGGCAGCGAACAGGAACCGGTTGGAAAACCGGCGCGGCCGGATGTACTGGAAGAACTTTCTCGGATCACCGGCGGTATGTCGGTGCCACCAGCCGAAGTTGATTCCATCATTCAAAGTCTGGCAAGGTTGCCAGATCCGCCACCAATGTTGCGCCGTCTGCAACTGTGGAATCATCCGGTGACCGCAACCATCTTGATTCTCTTGATGGGATTGTTCTGGACTTGGCGAAAAATGACGGGATTGATTTGATTGACAGCGAAAGAGGACATCGTCATCTTTGTGCTTTCACGCAGCCAACCGAAACCTGCGGTTGATTTGCCAGAGTTCTAATGATCGAGGTGTTATCTAAATGGGCAAAGGAATATGAACACACCAATCAATGTGGCAATGGTCGGACTGGGATTCGGTGCCGAATTCATTCCGATCTACCAAGCTCTTCCAGCGACCAACGTTCTTGCGATCTGTCGCCGCAATGAGGATCAGCTGAACAAGTCTGGTGATCAATTCGGAATCGATCGACGGTACACACGTTACGAAGACGTATTGGCTGATCCGGATGTCGACTACGTACACATCAACTCACCGATCCCCGACCACGCGCCGATGTCTCTGCAGGCGTTGGACGCCGGCAAGCACGTGATGTGTACTGTTCCCATGGCGACGACGATCGAAGAGTGTCAGCAAATTGTCCAAAAGGTGAAAGAGACTGGCTTGAAATACATGATGGCTGAAACCGTCGTGTATAGCCGTGAGTTCCTGTTCATTAAAGATCTTTACGAGCAAGGAGAACTTGGCAAAATTCAACACCTGGCGGCATCGCATCCACAGGACATGGATGGCTGGCCCGAGTACTGGGAACGCATGATCCCCATGCACTATGCGACCCACGTTGTCAGTCCTTGTCTGGGGTTGGTCGATGGGTTGGCCGAATACGTCAGTTGTTTCGGATCGGGAACCGTTCGAGATGACATCGCCAAGAAATCGGGCAATCAATTTGCGGTCGAATCTTGCCATATCAAAATTGCCAACACTGATATTACGGCCCATATTTGGCGGTTCCTATATGATGTTGCCCGCCAGTATCGGGAAAGTTTTGATGTCTATGGAACCAAGAAAAGTTTTGAGTGGACTTTGGTCGAAAACGAGCCTCACGTAATCCACACGGCCAAGAAACCGGAGCCGGAAATTCCTGAGCAGATCGAAGTCCCCGATTTTGCGCACCTACTGCCCGAGCCCATTCGGAAGTTCACGATGCCACAAGAAATCCATGACGCCGATCATTTGTCTTTCATCCAGGGCGGTGGACATGGTGGGTCACATCCACACATGGTCAACGAATTTGTATCGGCACTGACCGAAGATCGAGACCCTTGGCCTAACGCCGTGACCAGTGCGAATTGGACCTGCGTGGGGATTTGCGCATGAGTCGGCGATGAAGGGTGGCGAGAGGATTTCACTGCCAGATTTTACGCGTGCCTAAGCCATCCAATCGCCAGCGCGTTCGTCGGTCAGCGCGATCGCCGGTTAGTGCTGGCAAGCGTCTACGGTATCGTTAATTCGGTGGTTGATTCGACATGCTTCATCAACTCTTGCTTGGTCCACCAGGTCGGTTTCATCTCGCGCTTGGAGTAGAGTTTCTCGCCCTGGTCGGTGTGATGCGGCGATGCTGGATCAGCCGATTGTCCCCAAGGAATACAGCTATATGACCGAATGCCGTCTTTGTAAAAGAACATCAGCAGCATCGCCATCGATCCGTTGTCCGCGATGTACTGGCCTGGCTGGTCAGGATTTTCACTGCTTTTGACGTCGAACAATGTTTCGGAAAAGTTGGCTTCCCGATCGCCGCTTCTAAATTCGGCTCCACCGCAGGGAAACAATTGACCACTGCGGCCAACTTTGTGGACATCACCCCACGCGACATCCCATTGTCCGTATCTGGCTTTCATTTCCGATATCGTTTCGGTCAGCAATTCGATCATCTTCTTGCGCGATGCCGCATCCAATGACTGGCCCTTCCCCAATGGGCTGACATCAAGTTTTTTGCCACATTTCAACCTCCAGAACTTGTACACGGTTGTCGCCGTCGCCTCGGGGATGAACTGTCCATCCCAGTCCAAGATCGCTTGGATCGCCGCCTCCAGCTCGGGATCCTTGGTCTGGTTCTCTTGAAACGCGGTTCGCAGTTCGCTCTGCCATCGTTTGGCCAGCAGATCCTGGACGTCCATTGCATAGCTGATCGCCTCTTCTGTCGTTACCGATTCATCGGCCTCCAAAAGTTCAATCGTACGCCGGCCACGTGGATTGTTTTGGTCCCAAGTTGTGTTGTAGATGTAGGAGGGATACTTGTCTGGCGTCAGCGGAGAATCAACCATCATGTTTCGGGGGCTGATGTTGCAGTTCTGCATGTAGCCACTGTCGGGATTGATGATGTGGACTAAATCTTTGGCCGGATGTAGCCCCAGCCAGGCGGTTTTCGAAGTATCGCCGGGAACGGGCGTGTTCCAGTCATAGCCTGCGGGACGGATTGGCGTTGCACCGCTTCGCAGGTAGCCGATGTTTCCACTTGTATCACCAAACATCAGGTTTTGTTCGTTCAAGTGGCTCTTACCCAACGCCTCGAACAGTTCATGAACATCCTTTGCTTTGGACATTTCATACAGTTGCCCGAATAGCCCGACTTGCTGGTCGAAGTATGGAGACGCCCCTACCATCGCGGTTCCCTTGGCCAGATCCGGTTCGCTCATCACGGGCCCCAAATGTGTGTACAAAGCCGGGCGAACCACGGTTTCGGCTCCTTCGACAGGAATCTTGAAACTGGTCACCGTGGCGTCGCGCCACTGGCCGTCGTACTCGTATTGCGGTTTCGGAACCATTCGGATTTTTATCTCGTACGCATCTGACGTATCGGGGCCACCGGTCGTCATGGCCCAGCCAACGTGACGATTGTGTCCGATGCCGACCAATGGTGATCCGATTAAGAAATAGCCGCTCATGTGCAGATCGCCCGCGTGAACACGGGCTTCGTACAACACGGCCAGGCCTTCCCATTGCAGATGCGGGTCGGTCAACAGAATCGGCACGTTGTCCGCGGATCGCTGTGGCGAAACTGCCCACTGGTTTGATCTTTGCGCCGGCGCAAGTCGAGGGCGACTCTGCGGCGATCCCTTGATATCACTCAGAATCGTGCCGATGGGCCACTGCAATGTCATGGCGCGGCCAATGGTTAGCATCATCCAAGGCTTCAATTCCATTGCATAGTCAGGAACCTTGTCGGGGTGTTGGGATTCGTACGCTTGAATGCCTTGCACGAAGGCCGTCGCCAAATCCCTGAGGTGGTCCGGCATTTCGTCCCAACCGCCTTCCGCCAATTCAGCGTTCTTCCAAAGTCGCATGGCGTAGTCCTGCTGGATGTGCGCCGGGCCAAACGCTTCGGACATCGATCCCATGCCAGTGCGCACCGCTTGATAGATATCACCCAGTCGATCCTCTGCCTGGGCGTATCCCAGACCAAAGGCACCTGCTGCTTCCGTCTCGGCGTAAACATGGGGAACACCCCAGGCGTCGCGATAAATCGTGACATCAGCCGACGACACTCGATTTGCGGAGAAAAAGATCGGCACCACCAGGCATTGGAACCAGAGAGATGTCCAGAAATATTTGGTTGAAATCGTCATAATCCCCGTTGCTCGCTCGGTTTTGTACGTCGTCACCACGAAATCTCGAGGCTCCGCAGTCGCATACTGTTTAGCCTCCAGAGTATCCCGCTAAAATCCCTCTTCACGATCCATTGATAATTGTAAACGAGTTTGTGTCTTGGAAGTTTCAGATCTCACGCAACTTTGTTTCGAGCTGGTCGGTGGATTAGGCATCTTCTTGCTGGGCATGAAAAATATGTCTGAGGGGATGCAGGCGGTCGCAGGCAATAGCCTGAGGCGGATGATCGGAGCGGTCACCAACAACAGACTTGCGGCCACTGTGGTTGGCATCATTGTCACTTGTGTTGTTCAGTCCAGCAGTGTGACCACAGTGATGGTTGTCGGGTTCGTCAACAGTGGTGTCATGGGACTGGGCCAGGCGATCGGCGTGATCATGGGCGCCAATATCGGTACCACGATTACCGGCTGGATTCTGGTCCTAAAGATCGGCAAGTACGGCCTGCCACTGCTGGGCGGTGCTGCATTCTGCTACCTGTTTTCCAGAAGTGAACGCTGGCGTTATTGGTCGATGGCGCTGATGGGGGTCGGGATGATCTTCTTCGGATTGGAATTGATGAAAGATGCCTGCTCGATTATCAAGCAAATGCCGGACTTCGAAGCATGGTTTCAGACGTTTACGGCCGACAATTATTTTGGTGTTTTGAAGTGCGCCATGATCGGTTGTGTAATGACCACATTGGTTCAATCGTCCTCGGCCACATTGGGAATTACGATTTCGTTGGCATCACAGGGGGTGATCACCTACGAGTCGGCCGCTGCGTTGGTGTTGGGCGAAAACATCGGGACAACCATCACCGCGTTCCTGGCATCACTAGGCGCGACCACCAACGCCAAACGTGCTGCATACTTTCACGTCATTTTCAATCTAATCGGCGTTCTTTGGATCACCGCAATCTTTTCCTGGTACATCGGTTTGGTCCAGTGGATTGTCGGGGGCAACGTTTCGCAAGCGGTCATGATTGACGGAGTTGCCACCTACCCAGGTACCACGGCGGCGATTGCGGCGACACATAGCATCTTCAACATCACGAACACGCTGATATTCCTGCCGTTTCTACCGATGTTCGTGAAGCTGCTAAACCGGATCGTTCCGTCCAAGGACTTTAAAGAAAAGCCAAGCCTGACCGATCTAGATATTCTGATGCTAGAGACGCCGTTGTTGGCGATTGAACAGTCACGTAACGAAATCACGCGGATGAGTGACGGTTGCTCGAAAATGCTTGACTGGCTCGCTGACCTACGCGAACAAGAAGAACCCGACAAGTTATTGGCCAACCGGTTGAAGCAGCGTGAACAGGTGCTCGATTCCATCCAAGATGAAGTCTCTGAGTTTGTCACCCATTTATTGTCCGGGAACGTGCCACATTCTGTTGCGAGGGAAGGCAGACAACAGATGCGTATTGCCGACGAATATGAATCGATCAGCGACTACATCGCGGATTTGGACAAATTTGATCGAAAGCTGCGCCGCGATGGGCATCGGTTCAATGCTGATCAGCGATCCCGACTACAGGACTTGCACACGCATACTTCTGAGTACGTGACGAAAGTCAATGAAGGTTTCGCGAAGAACAATGCAAATATCGTCACTCAGACAGATGCGATGTCAAAGCGGGTTCGCGATGAGATTAAAATGTTGCGGAAGAGGCACTTGGACGAACTGTCGTCCGGCGATTATCCACCGGTGGTCAGCGTTGCTTGGTTGGCTAGTTTGAATGCCTACGCTCGTGTCCGTGACCATTCGCAAAACATCGCCGAGGCGATAGCGGGAGATAAATGACTGATGTTGATTCGAAAAATTTTCGTATGCGTGATCTGCCTGACCGGCACAACGACTCCGTCCGATGCTCAGTCACCGGTTCGCTTAAACCAGATCCAAGTGATTGGTACCCACAACTCCTATCACATCCAGCCCCATCCGTCAGTGATGGAGCTGATTCGCCAGTCTTCCAAAGCACAAGCGGCCGCAATCGAATACACACATCGTCCCCTTGCCGAACAGTTTGGCAAACTTGGCGTTCGTCAGATCGAACTGGACGTTTATGCAGATCCGCAGGGCGGTCATTACTCAAAACCGATGGCATTGGGAATGGTGGCCGACGCGGCATTGCCGCCGATTCCTGATCCCGACCCCGATGGGGAATTGCAAGAACCGGGACTCAAAATCATTCATGCGCCAGACATTGATTTCTTTACCACCGTTCGCACATTCACCGGCGCTCTTCAGCAGATCAAGGATTGGTCGGACAAGTACCCAACGCATGTACCGATCATGGTGCTGGTCGAAGTTAAGCAAAGCCGCGTCTTGCCCATTTTCACCAAGCCAATGCCCTTTGATGCGGCAGCCCTGGATTCGATCGACGAAGAGATAAGAAGCGTCTTTCCAATCGATCGAATCATCACGCCAGACAGTGTTCGGGGTGACGCTGAAACCTTGCGCGATGCAGTGACTGGTACCGGTTGGCCATCGCTAGAGGAATGTCGTGGGAAGGTAATCTTTGCCCTGGACAATGGTGGAACTGTACGCGATGACTATATCAAGGACCATCCATCGCTCAGGGGTCGGATTCTCTTCGCCAGCGTCGATGCAGAACATCCCGCCGCAGCATTTATGAAGCTAAATGACCCCGTCGGCGGTTTTGATCATATTCAAGAGATGGTCAAACAGGGGTTTCTGGTCCGTACCCGGGCAGATTCCGGTACTAGACAGGCGCGCCAGAATGACGGATCGACTCGACAAAAAGCCTTAGCCAGTGGCGCACAGTATGTCAGCACCGACTACCCAGAGCCGGATCCAAAGCTGAGTGAATACCGAGTTGAATTGCCGGATCGTGTGATCGCTCGCCCGAATCCAATCAACGGCAATGGCTCAAAGATCAAAACCATAGGCCGTCAGCAATGATCGATCGACGTGCACGAAAGTATCTTTTCGTGATCGTCACCCTGGCGGCACCAATGCCTAGACGCTCGGTGAGATGTGTTGTGGTCGGCGCGACTTGATCCAATCGAATCGCCAAGCATTGCTATTGGGATTCGCGCAGCCAACATCGCCCGGCTGGCGTCTGTTGTCCAGGAGCTGGCCGGGGCACTGGAAGCAACAACGAGCAATTGAATGTCGTGACGATGGATGCCGCAAACACGTCAGTCGTTCCCGCATTGCAGCACCGCTCGCGCTGCAAACCGTGGTTGACCGTAGGGATCGTAGTGGAACCATGCTTGCTTTTACGGCTGCGACTATAATTTAATGATGCTGGACCAAGCAGGTTCCTCGATTCCCACCAAGTCTTGCCGTGACGCCTTTACCATTGACTCTCCGTATTCGACCACTGCTGGCATTGTTTTTCTGCGTCTGGGCAATGTGTCCAGTCGCTGCTCAACGTGACCTCGCGGACATACCAGAACCCGATCCGACAGCCGAACGGGCGGCGATGACGGTCGATCCGATCGCTGATGTGAATCTGTTTGCCAAAGACCCGGATTTAAGCAAACCCATTCAAATCAACTTTGATTGCACAGGAGGACTGTGGATTGCGAGTAGTAATGTTTATCCGCAGATACAACCTGGCGAGGACGCGAATGACAAAATCATTGTGCTAAGAGATACCGATGGCGATGGCGTTGCTGACAAGAGAAGCGTTTTCGCGGACGGCTTACTAATACCCACCGGGGTGTTGCCTGATGGGCCGAATGCCGCGTACGTCGTTGACAGTACTCGTCTGCTGTATCTGCAGGATACCGATGGCGATGGCAGAGCAGACAAACAGGAAGTCGTGCTTAGTGGCTTTGGCACCGAAGATACGCACCATTTGGTTCATACGCTTCGATTCGGACCAGATGGTTGCTTGTATTTCAACCAGTCAATCTATATTCATAGCCACGTCGACACTCCCTATGGCTCCAGGCATTTGGATGGTGGCGGGATTTGGCGCTACCGGCCAACAACGAGAGAGTTGGAAGTTTTTTGTAAAGGCTTCGTCAATCCGTGGGGGCATGTCTTTGACCGTGTCGGCGAATCATTCGCAACCGATGGAGCCTTTGGTGAAGGGATCAACTACGTCTTTCCGGACTCCGTCTTCGTGGCCTCGCCAGGGGCGGAACGACAACTGAAAGGAATGAATCCAGGGAGTCCGAAGCATTGCGGATTGGAAATTCTGTCAGGCACTCATATTCCCGAAGATTGGGTAGGCGATTTTGTCACGAATGATTTTCGCGGACATCGCGTTTGTCGGTTCAAGGTGAAAGCGAGTGGTAGCTCCTATGTGGGCCAGCAACAAGGCGAAATCATTACAAGTAGCCATGTGGCGTTTAGGCCAATTGATGCCAGGATGGGACCTGACGGCGCCATCTACTTGGCCGACTGGTACAACCCAATCATTCAGCATGGAGAAGTCGACTTCCGAGACGAACGGCGAGACCGCACCCACGGTCGAATTTGGCGAGTTTCCTTTCCGGGACGTCCCCCAGATCCGTGGCCTCCATTCGAGTCACTGTCGATCGATCAACTACTGAACGTGTTGTCCGATCCGGCATTGGCGATCCGTCAGTTCGCCCGACAAGAGTTGTGGAAACGGGGTGCTGAATCGCCCCATGAAGTGCTGCAGGCGTACCGTCGCTGGCACGTGCACGACAAAACCAACCGGACAAACGAACTTCTTTGGATTCATGAGGCGCTTCAGCAATCCGTTTTGCAGAGTGGTAGCAACAACGCGACGACGATCGAACAGGTCGCTCCGGAAGCACGCCGAACCGTGATGCGAAGCGTGTGGCGTAGCCGCAAGCTGTTCAACAAACCGGTCGCGGATCGTGTTGTTTCTGAAGTCCTAAAACGTACCAGTGACCCCGATCCTCGTTTGCGGCTAGAAGCGGTGGCGCTGGCCGGGACGCTATCGGCAGCCGAATATCCCCAGGCGATTGACGCGGTCTTAGACGCACTAGGCCAAGACATTGACTTTAGTCTCGATTTCGCCATTTGGCAGTCACTGCGAAAACTAGATACCACTACCCAGGACGGATCGGCGCTCAGAGCGATCACCCAGTGGAATGACCGCATCAGCGAACTAGCCCATGCCGTTACTGCAATCAAGAAACCGACTGCCGCCGAAGTCGCTTTGGAGTTAGTCGAATCGGGTACCGTTTCGCCGGATGCGTATCGTCCACTCGTCGATGCGATCGCAATTGCTGGTGATGGTGAACAATTGGGGCGATTGTTGAGATTGGTTTTGTTTTCTCAGTCGATCCAACCATCGGCAGCGTGGTTGCAACCTTTGTTTGATCGCACCGGTCGCGACAAAACGCTACCGGCAAATCTAGAGTCTGTGTTTGCTGACTTTCCCCTGACACCAGAGCAACTTGCTGCGGACACTGAATTGGTTCGTTTGGTGGCTCGAGCGTCGGAACTGTGGAAAGTCCGCAAGTTTGATGACCTGATCATCGAAGCCGCAACCAAAGCGGATGGTTCAACGCAAACCCCGTTGATCAACGCACTGGGGGCAATACCCTCAGCAGCAGCCCAGGAGGCGCTCGCCACGCTGCTGCGCCACGACGACCCAGCGTTGCGAATTGCCGCAGCCGGGGCCATTGCTAACGCCAGGCCGGATGAATCCGCCGTGCCGGTTGTCACGTTGTTGTCTGATTCGACAACCAGCGAAGCTGCGGGAAATCTGATCATCGAATTGATGAAGCGTAACGCGATGCATTCACGACTTGCCGACGCGATCCGCGCCAAACCGCTTACCAAGGAGCAGGCGGAACCTTTGCTGCGACTGGTGAAATCGAGCGGTGGGAACAATGCTATTGAAGATGCGATTCGATCTTCAGCCAGATTGGAAGACGTGGCTTGGAAACTGACGCCCGAATTGAAGACCGATATTCTGTCACAGGTCGAATCCTCTGGTTCGCCGCAGAGAGGCGAATCAATCTATCGGCGTGAGAGTCTGAAATGCATTCAGTGTCATGCGATTGGCAGTGCAGGTGGCCTGGTTGGGCCGAACCTGATTAGCGTTGGCGGCAGTTCGCAGCCCGACTATATCTTGGAGTCCCTGTTGGATCCGAACGCTAAGCTAAAAGAAGGCTACACAACATTGAACGTATTGACCGACGACGGTGTGATCCTGAACGGTATCGTTGTCAACCGCACCGACGAGGCAATTCGATTGCGTTTGGCCGACGGTAAAGAAGTTCAGTTGTCGCCGGATTCGATCGAACAAGAACAGCCCGGTAAATCTTTGATGCCTGAGGGAAGTGTCGATACCCTGACCAAACAGGAATTGGTGGATCTGGTAGCGTTTCTGTCAGCTGTCGGACGCCTGCCCGAGTTCACCGTCTCTACCGAACCGATCGTTCGGTCCTATGAGACTTTGGTCCGCTCTCCGAAGGCGTTGCACACATTGTCTGTTAACAGCAAAGACACCGTTGCAAATCCGCATCCCGACTTGGTATGGAAATCGCTGACAGCCAAAGTCAACGGTGAGATTCCACTGGAGGAGGTCGAGTCGCTCAAGATACCTCTAGATGCCCCCAACTCGTATGTGCGATTCGCGATCGACATGCCCCAAGACGGTGTGGCAAAGTTGAACGTGACTGCCAAACAATTTCGCGCGTGGGCGGATGCAAAGCCAACGCCACCCGCGCAGTTGGGATCGATGCAGCTTGCCAAAGGACGCCATACGATCGTCTTGGCCATCGATCGAGACAAGACTTCTGAACCGGTAGTTGTTCGTATTGGCGGGGATGCCCGATGACAACTGAGGTCAGATCAATACACTGATAGTCCTAACCAAAACCACGCGCAAAATCGGTGATTCTATGGCAGTTGAAATCAGTGCCACCTATGCTGGCGAACTTCGTGTTGACGCTACTCACGGACCTAGTGGTATTTCGTTGCATACCGATGCACCAACCGACAACGGTGGCAAGGGAGCATCATTCTCGCCGACCGATTTGGTCGCTACCGCGCTGGGAACATGCGTCCTGACGATCATTGGTTTGTTTGCCGAGCGACATGAACTTGATTTGCGCGGGACAAAGATTCTGGTGACCAAAGAGATGGTCAACAAACCGGTTCGGCGGATCGGTTCGCTGCGGACGACTGTGACCCTTGAGCCAGGCGCCGTCGAGGACCAGCAACTTCGGGAACGGATGGAGGCGGCCGCAAACAAGTGCCCAGTCCATCAGAGCTTGCATTCCGACATCGACGCGCCGATCGAGTTTGTCTACAGCTAGTCTGCGTCCGCTAGTCTACGTTCGCTAGTCTACGTCCACTCACAAGAAAACCCCGCAAAGAACCGCTTTGCGGGGTCTGGGTCGTATCAAATCAGTCGTGTTTGCTGAGATTACTCGCGAGGGCGAATTGCGCCGGTCAGACCGCTGTAATCGACTCGGTCAGTGTTGTGCCACAGGGGTTGACCAAGTTCAACACGTCGGCGCAAGACCTCGATTTTGTCAGGGCTGCCAGCCGGTGCATCCGTGGGGATGAACTGCTCGTTCTCTTGTGGGACAAAGTCTTCATCGTGCCCGTAACGGAGAATCGCTTCGAAGACATTCTTACATTGGCTCATAAAATCAAAATTCCAAGCGTTGGAACTACTTGAATCGCTAATCCTGCCAGCGATGCCAAGTCATCGGTTCGGCCGACCATTCCTTGACCGACCGCTCTACTCACGGTGAGATTATTGACTTGAAATCGATAGAGTCAAGAAAATTGTCTGAAGGTTTGGACAACGTTTGGCTTTCGGATCGCCGAGTTTTCGCTCGGGAAACCAAATTTGGTTTCGCGATGTGATTGGAGCCACTGCTGTTTGCCAGCGCTCTGGCCATGCTGAGTCCAACCAAGGGGGAAATCGGCAACGTTGCCATTGGATTCCGGGAGAATCGTTACCTTGGTGATCAGGAGTCATTTTAGAGGCCTTGCGTTCGGAAACCCGAAAAGAAGTCCGCGACACAGCTGCTGCGGCGTATGGACGCATAACCAGATCTGAATTCAAATCAGGGGAATTTTTTGTTCCGGCGCCGACAGTCGCGCCTGCCACCGATCAAAGCTTGGGTTTTTCCATGTGGATGCAACGCACATTACGCCTGCCACCTGTATCTCGGGGTTTTCATCTGATTACCCGAGAAGTCGTCGGAGCGATACCAGAACTGGGCGAAATCCGAGTGGGTTGGATGCAGGTTTTTATTCAGCACACCAGTGCGTCGCTAACAATCAACGAGAATGCTGACCCAGACGTGCGCATCGATTTCGAAACAGCAATGAACCACGCAGTTCCTGAATCGCTGCCGTACATTCACACGCTTGAGGGTCCGGACGACATGCCGGCGCATGTCAAAGCCTCGATGATGGGTGCCAGCGTCCTGATACCGATTGGCGAGGGACGACTGCAGTTGGGGACTTGGCAAGGCATCTACCTGTGCGAACACCGAGACCGAGCGGGCGGACGCAACGTTGTGATTACGGTTCAGGGCGATTGGTAGCCTTACGCCCGATCGCCTAGCGGGATTCGCAAAGCTTCCCGCGGATTGTCGAAAGCCGGTTCTATCGTGGCACAAGCTGTCTAGTGTTTATGGTTCGAGCACAGAATAGACTCAACTCGATCGGCGCATTAAGACTCGATCGGCGCTATTAAGAATAGAGACTTGATTACGGCTTTCAGGGTGAAATAGCCGCTAGGCTTGGCCTAGGCGACTGCTGTATCAGCGAGATCGCGTTCGACCATCACTTGATTTCTTCCGCCCTGCTTCGCACCATACAGAAGCTTGTCGGCGCGATTGAACCAAGTATCAGAATCATCGTCCTCACGAAGCCGCGAAACGCCAATCGAAGCTGTGATCCGCTGATTACGGTTCCCGTTAGGGACGAGCTCGATAGGTGTCTTTGCGAAGTACTGACAGATCTCCTCGCCCAACTCTTTGCCGCCGTTTGGATGGTCAGATTCCAGAAAAATCACAAACTCATCTCCACCGAATCTTGCCACCGATGCATTCTTCGCTAGCTCTTGAATCGAGGAAGCGACGTATCGCAACAACCGATCACCTGCTGAGTGGCCGAAGTTGTCATTGACATGCTTGAATTCATCCAGATCAACGATCAACAGAAAGTGATGTCGTTCCCGTTTGCATCCATGTTCGCAGTTTTGCACAATCATGGTGTCAAAGAAACGTCGGTTTCCGACTCCGGTCACCGGATCGGTCATCAACAGTTTCTGCGATTCAACAAGGGTCTCTCGCATTTCGTCGAGGTGGTCTTGCGACTGCTCCAATTGAGACGTCACCGATTGTAGGTGTCCCTTCATTTCATCGTTACAAGACATGGCGAGTTCGATGCAAGCGCGTGCCTCATCAGGCGTACTCTCTTGTCGCAATTTCTTGGCGGCGTTTCCTAATGAAGAATCAAATTCACCGCTTGCCGCAATTTGAGTTTCGACGATCGACTTCAGTCCGCCCAACTCTTCGACAAGCTGGTTGCCAACTCGGGAATTGGCCTCCGCCGAAGCGGCAGCGGCGAAAAACTCGTTTCGTGCCTGAGTGATCTGCGGCCGAGAGACGAATTGAGCATCATTGACATGGTATGCAAGTAAGTCACAAAGCGCGGGGTTCTCCCCTTCGACGTAGCGATACCAAACCTCGTAGACATCAGGGGTGGGCGGGGTCTGGAACTTGGCGATGCAACCTAATGCATCTTTTGCGATCACAAAAGCTTCGGCGTATTCGGTCTCGGTGTACGGATCGTTGGGTGATTGGTTGCTGCTCATCATGCGGTCGCAAGTTTCAAAATAGGCTGGTTGTCGGTATTTTCGGTATCTTCGTTAGAACTAGGCGCCGGTGGCCCGGTCATCGCCCCACCCCCCTCTAACAAAAGGAAGGCCCCCTCTAACAAAAGGAAGGCCCCTCTAACAAAAGGAAGGACTGGGCATTGAAAATTTGAACGCATCTGTTGGTGCAAGACCTAGCATTCTTTGAAACGTAGGTCAACGATTTGGATCCGGCCTTGAGAATCCGGCCAAATTCGCGGTCTTTGGTTGGCCGCGATGAAGCCAGTCAAATTGCGGCAACCGGTATTACCTGAGATCAATGTGGTAGCGATGACACTTGATGCAGGCGTCACCGGCAGCATGCGGCGTATGACATCCAGCGCAGACTTGGCGTGATAGTGGCGCAAAGTCGCATGGAATACCAGCGCCGCCGAATTTTGCAGTGCGAATGTTTGCAGCTTCGCTTTCGCTCGTTTCGATCTGGTGGCAATGCACGCAGTCGGCTAGTTGTGAGATGTTCAGGTGTGGACTGTGTGTGAATTTGGTGAATTCACGTTTTCGCCCAATCAATGTTTCGCTCTTCCAGCTACCGGTGGCGGTAACGACGCCCGCATGACAAGAAACACAGGCGCTGATCGATTCCGTCTTCAGCAGTCGCTCACGTGCCGGATCGCTGACCGGCATTTGGCTGATCATATCGATCACTGACTTTAAGACTGGATCTGCATGTCCACCGCCACGATAGCGAATTGCCAATCGCAAATCGTCACGATACCAACCACCGATCGGTAGCATCTTGGCCGGATCGAATCGCGGTTGCGTCTCTGGGCTGTTGTCGATTGTTGACAATGACGAATCGGCAGCCGAGAGCAGATCATTCTCGGCCAACAATTCGTCATCGCTCGTCAGCAAAGACTCGTTCTCTGATTGGTCGATCAACAGGTCATCGTCGGGTTTGGAAACGACCGGTGGACGAAACGGACCATCTTCAACACTGCCAAATGAACTGGATGTGTTTGGGTCTGAAAACCAATCACGGTACGCATCAGCGATCAATTGTGTCGGCAAAGATTGAACAAAGGCTGCTGCGGAAGAGTGTGTGACACCGGTCGAAACGATTTGATCCGCGATCGCCACTTGCCCATCATTTGTGATGCGATCAAGCAATTCGACATAAGCCTTTGCGATCTGCTCTGCGGCCTTGACTGCCGTCGATTCGTCGCCGTCGATCCTACTAAAGTCGCGTTGGGGAACTTGACGAATCGACCACTCGGTTTTCGCGTTGGCTCGAAACAATAGTTCCGTGATCGGCGCAATTTGTCCATCAAAGAAGCCCGTGGCAGCCGTCGGCCATCGCCCCACCCGTTCTACGGAATCTGAAGGTAATGTCGGTAAAGCAAATAGTTCTACCCCCTCTGACGCTCGTACTTTAAGTCCTTGGTCATGGCAAGACTTACAACCACGTTCGTAGGTTGTTACTCTCGTCAATTCATTGTCGGATGTTCGATGATGACAATCGGCGCATTGAAATTGACTGACACTGTCACCTCGTTTGGTCGCCGGGAAGTGCTTGTTCACATGACTGGCATGATCGAAGGAGATATTGCGACCCCGACCATAGGGCCACTGATCCCAATCGGGATGCGATGTTGCGAAGCTGCCGAAACGATCGGCGTGGCAAGTTTGGCACTGGGCGTCCGTAACAGCGGACAGATCGTTGTCGGAGCCGCCATGTTCGCGATGACATGCGTTGCACTGAATGTTTTCTTGATCGATAGCTGGCGAGGGTAGTAGGTCGTGCCATGATTGATCGGCTGGTCTGGACGACACTTTGCGGAGCGAACTGCGAGTGGATAGTGGCAAGTTGTGAGCCAGCGTTGCCAAGGGCCGGTCGATGGTCGCGTGGTGACAGTCCAGGCAGCGATCGGTTTGACTGACGCCATGGTGACCCTCTATTTCCTTGGAAAACCAGCCGGGTATCGACGTCAACGCCTGGGGGTGACAAGTCGAACATCGTTCCGATGCCAACTTGCCCGAGAGAATCTGGGCGTGGGGAGTCGCCAATTCTCCCGGCTTGAACGCTTCGGCCCGCCACCGCGGTTGTGAAAGTGCAGCCAACAGGATCACCATCAATACGATCGATACCGTTGTGATCTGCTTCCGTCGTCCATGCCACGTTCGCTTTGGACGGCAGGCGTCCGATAATGGACAAGAACCATACCGACTGGGGCCCTGCGAGCAGGGATGATCGGTACCGCTACGACCACATGACCAACGATCGCCCGGGCGATCGTTGGTCGGTGGAGTGGGCAATGACAGTTCGTCTCGTCGCATTGCGTCAGCGTTTAGTTACAGCGAACATGAATTTGTTTGAAAACCTATCCGGCGAAACGGAAAGCGATCGTCGCGTGAACGAAACCGCCGACGACCAGCGCAACCGATAGCAGGCAGTGAAAGACTAACCACAGCCGCAATCGAAGCTGGATGGCAAACTGGTAGTCCAGGTCGTCCCGTTGGCGGACCAAAGCAGCGAGTAGACCGGCGGTTGTTCGTCCCTCCGATTCGACGTATCGATGGATCTCCTTCAGACCTGCGCAACAACCGCCGCCGACGTCGTCCAGAAGGCGATAACAAATACGCGGTCGAAGGCCGTGAAGAAAAATAGGGACCCAGGTCCGCCTTATACAATCTTTCGATCACTCCGGAGCTGGTCCGCTCAGCGCATTCACTCAGCAATTGCTCAGCCTTAAGTGCGATCTGGTCGCGATGCCAGGGAATCTGATCAAATCGTTTTTCGCCATCGATTGCAGTCAGTTGCTTGGGAATCGTTCGGCTCGCAATCAAACCGTAGAAACCGCTAGCCGCTACCAGCAGAAACAGGATGGACAAACCAGATTCAAACAATCCATTGCCGATCACGCTGGGTACATGCAGCAAGTAAACACCGATCGAAAACAGACCAACATAGGTGTGGATGTGCGTCCAGGTGCTGACGCTGCCGAGCGCCAGCACCGGGATCCGTTTGCGTACGCCCAGTAGCACCAGCAACAGTACGGACGCCAGCAACAACGTCCCGGTCAAGAAGGATGTATGAGCCAAACGAGTCTCTTGAATCCACACAATCAAAACCACCACCGCCAATGCGATGCCGGTCAATGCCAGCGAACGTTGTCGTCGAGTTCGGAATGTGTTTGCTTCCAATTGCTCAGCTCCGCCGATCCAACCAGTGTTGCAACGGTGGCGACTCGGTCAAATCGATACGGACCAAGGCGTCGTGCGGGCAAGCAGCTACGCAGGCTGGTCCTGTTGGCTGACTGTTGCACATATCGCACTTGGTCGCCTTGACGATTGGCTTGCCCGTTTGAACGTCTCGATAGGCACGACCTTTGGCGTCGAATACGTCAGCCATTTGTATGTTCTGGTAGGGACAGGCGTTGGCACATGTCCCACATCCGACGCAGATCGGTTCGTGTATTTCCACGACCCCGGTCGCTTCGTCGCGGACAATCGAACCAGTGGGACATCCAATCATGCAGACCGGGTCGTCGCATTGCATGCAAGCTTGAGCAAACTGCAATCGGTCATGAACAAAGCCCTGACGGGCAAATCTGGGATTCCCGTCGTGGGTGGCAGCACAGGCCTTTACGCAGTCGTCGCACCTTGTGCAGCGATGCAAATCGATAACCATTGCCTGGCGACCATTGTTCAGACGGTTCTGGACAATGAATTCCAACAGCTCCGTCGATTGAAATTGTTGACCAGTAGGCACTTCTTGATCGGCGGAGTCGCCGCCTGGTTGCCGGTTGGCCCGTTCTGCTCGGCGACGTTCTTGATCTTGGTCCTGTCGCAGTTCATGCGGTCGAATCAGCAAATCCGCGGCGGTTTCCGGAAGTTCGCTGCGGCGCACATGAGGCAGTATGTCTTCGGCAAAAGTTTCCGCGGGGATCATCAACGTATCCAAGAACCCGACGGCGCGCAACGATCGTTGCAAGGGTCGCAACGGCGCTTCGGTTGTTCGCAAGGAATTGAACGCAAGTTCCTCGAGACCATAGATGTGGCCCTTGCCCAAATAGGCAGTGGTTCGATGTGAAGCACCGTATTGTTGTGACAGACGGCCAAAACCGCTGCGGACGATAATCAAGTCTGTTGGCGTGTTTCCTTCGCTGGCAACCAACGGTTCCGACTCAATCTGCTTTTCAATCGGCAGCTGGCGACTTTTTCGATAGTCGGCATTCCACTCCATTCGTCCAAACGATCGCATCTCGGTCGCGGCCGTCACGCGAGCCAAACTCGCTTCCGGTAAATGCCTTAGCAACGGAATTTCTCTCAGGTGAACAGGCAACCAATGCTTTCGATAATGTTGGTCCAAACTGTTTGCGAAGCCATCGTCGCGGCGCATAACGCGCAAGCCTTGCCAACGTATTTCCAGAAGCGTTGCCTCGGTTTCAGCGATCACCGTGGCAGTTCGCGGCGAACGATACATTGCGGCGACTTCGCCAAACAGTTCGCCAGGACCCAACGCGACCGTGTTGCTGTTTGCCAAAACGGCGTCGAAATCTTGCAGAAAGATCGCGGGTCGATCATCGACTTGCCGGATCGTCTGGGCGTCCTGACCTTGCTGTAGACTTGTGGTTACCTGTTGCGGCTTTCTTGATTCAGCAATTTTGGAACGAAACAGATATCGGTATAGCGCTTCGGTCCAATTCAGTTTCTCGGTCGGTGTTCGACCCAACTGCTCGGGCGCCAAGGCGTCGATGATCACCTCGACGCTGCCGGCCAAGACCAAGAAGGCGCTATTGCCATAGTCACCTTCGCGAACCACGATTTCGCCCGGTTCGCATCGCTGAATCCGACAGTCGTTGCGAAGAATACCTTCCAGCGGAATCGACCGCGGAAATGCCTTGGCATCCATCCCGGCAAACGGGTCCCGAGAGCGCAGCCAACAAACGTCCGCGTCGCTCATCGACGCATCCATCGGCTCGCTCCATCGCTGGGGACGGCGCACGGCGATTGATTCTTCCGACTGCATGAAGTCTGTGGGTACCGGTTATTCACTGATAGCGTCAAGATTGGACCGCGTATCGGGCTGCCCTTGCCGTCAAAGCAGGGGGTCTGCAATGATTGGGTCGGCATGTAGAGATCTCGCTCTCACGAAATCACTCGACAACGGATTGCAGCATGATTACCACGGTTCGGACGCTTTTAGTTGCCATCCTCTTGACTTGGGCTTGCGGATCTTCGTCAGCAGCGATCTTTGCGGTCTCTAGCGGCACAGCATCTGTCCTGTACCAGATCGACCTGGAATCGGGTTCAGTAACGACCGTCGGGCCAACCGGCGTCGATCACTTGACCGGATTGGCATATCACGCCGAGCTGGGCGTGCTGTTCGCACATCAGGCCTACGATTCGTTCGACCCGCAGACGCAACCGGGCGGACTGTATCAACTGGACTTTGCTACCGGACAATCCCAACTTGATCAACGAAAACGGTTTAGCAATATCGGATTTGGCGATCGATTCGTCCGGCCGATTGTTTGGCTGGATGGAAAAGCGCGCACCGACGATGACATCGGGGCTCTGGGATGACGCGTTGGATCAATTGATCCGGTTCGATTTACCAAGCGGTGCACAGACAACATTTGATACGCTCGGCCGGCCGGATTTCAGTAGTCGTAGCGGTCTGGCTTTTCGCTCTGACGGAAGCCTGGTGCTGAAATCCGCATCGAATCCCTCCGTTCCCGGCGGGGTCTTTTTCGAAGTGAATCCTAACAATGGTGAACTCGTAAGCGAAACGCCGATCGGAACCTACAACGGCATCACGCACAACACGCTCGCGTTCGATGAAAACGACCTCGCGTTTACGATCAGTCGTAGCTCAGGCACGTCATTTTTGCAAAACGTCAACTTGGCGACTGGACAGGCAACGAGCATCTTGAATATCGGTGTTGCTAATATTTCCGCGATCACTTTTGTACCGAGCAATGCAATTCCGGAGCCCTCCTTGTTGGCCTGTTGATGCTTCCCACGGTGACAATACCTGCTGTTCGTGGTTACCGTGTAGGCTAATTCCTACTGACGGAGCAACGTGATGGCAAACCAATCCAGCCCAGCAATACTGGGCGCTGACCTAGATCCCGGTCAACCACGAATAGGCATCTTGACGTCCGGAGGCGATTGCCCTGGCCTGAACGCAGTACTGCGGGCAGCTACCAAAACTGGCTATTGGCTGGGCTATCAGGTGATTGGATTTGAACGTGGATTCGAGGGACTGATTGATCCCGTTCGCTATCAGATTTTGACGCCCCAAAATACGGCTGGTATTCTCGGCCTTGGCGGGACCATTCTTGGATCAACGAATAAAGGTCGATTCGGTGCGCGACGTGGGGTCGATGGCCGAGCGGAATTAGCTGATGGAATCATCGACCAAGTCAAAGCTACGTTTGAAACGCTGAAACTGGAAGGCTTGATTGTGATTGGCGGCGATGGTTCGCTATCGACAGCTTTGCAATTTCATGAAGCGGGACTGCCGGTTGTCGGCGTTCCCAAAACGATCGACAACGACTTGTCATGCACGGCCTACACGTTTGGTTTCAACAGTGCCGTTTATTGCTGTAGCGATGCTTTGGACCGATTGCACACCACGGCGGCAAGCCATTCGCGAGTGATGGTTATGGAAGTGATGGGGCGACATACCGGATGGATCGCATTGCACGGAGGGATTGCCGGTGGCGCTGATGTGATTTTGTTACCCGAAATACGTTGGACCTACGAGAATATCATTGCCAAGATCGAAGAGCGAAAGCGAATTGGCCGCAACTTTACCTTGATTGTCGTCGCCGAGGGCGCCGAACTACCCGACGGCTCGCTAGTAAAGCAGGATGCCGACTCAAAAGGGGGCAACTTGCAAGCGAAGCTTGGTGGCATCGGACAACGCGTCACCGAAGAACTGGATGTGCGGATCGATCAAGACGTTCGCTGTGTGGTGCTAGGGCATTTACAGCGCGGGGGCGGACCGACAACTTTTGACCGTGTGTTGTCAAGTGAATTCGGAGCGCACGCGGTCCGGCTGGTCGTTGAAAAGAGCTTCGGGCAAATGGTCTGCCATGACCCACCACACATCTTGGACGCGCCAATTGCCGATGCTGTGGGGGCTTTGCGTCGAGTTGATCGCAACGGATCGGCCGTTAAGACGGCAAGAGCAATGGGGATCTGCTTCGGTGACACCCCGGGCTTCGTTAACCCGTTTGACGGTCCGAAGAAAGCTTGACACCCAGTTCTTCCAGCCGTCCAGAACTGTCACCAATCGATTCCGCCGGTGTACCCAACATGTCCAGCATCGATAGATACAAATTGGCCATTGGCGTTTCTTTTTTAGATTGGACATACCGATTGGTTTCTATCTGACCGCCGGCGCTACCGGCTAGCACCAATGGCAAGTCATGATGGTGATGACGGTTGCCATCGCTCAAGCCGCTTCCGTACAGCACCATCGAATTGTCCAACAGTGTTCCTTCGCCCTCTGCGACAGCGTCCATTTTGTCCAAGAAATAGCGGAACTGTTCCACCAAATAGAAATCGATCTTCTTCAAATCTGCAATGTTGCTTTTTTGATTACGATGATGGCTGATTTCATGGTGACCGCCTTTGACTCCAACATCGGTATAACGGCGACCGCCGCCGGCACTGTCCAACATGAAGGTGGCGACACGGGTTGTATCGGTTTGAAACGCCACAACCATCAAGTCGTACATCAACCGGGCATGTTCCCGGAACGCTTCGACGCGACCGTAGGGGACGTCAATCTCTGGAAGCGCCTGTTGATCTTCGTGTTCGACGTATTCGATCTGTCTTTCAATTTCACGAACGCCGGCAAAGTATTCTTCTAGTTTTCGCTTGTCGCTCTGGCCGACGTGCTTCATGATCCGATCCGCATCGCCGCGGACGACGTCCAGGATGCTACGGCGATCCAAAGCACGTCGTTGCCGACCCGCTTTGTCTTTCCCGCCAAACATTCTTTCGAAGGCCAGTCGGGGCGTTACTTCCTTGGACATCGGCTGCGTTTCGCTTCGCCAAGAGATGTTCGACGAGTAGGCACAACTGTATCCAGAATCACAACTCCCGGCGTTGCGACTGGGAGTCAAACCGAGTTCGATCGACGAAAGTTTCGTTCTGCCTTCCAACTGCAGGGCGGCAACCTGATCCACCGAGATGCCGTTGCGCACATTGCCGGCGGTTTTTACTGGACGGGCTGCTGTCAAAAAGGTTGCACCAGATCTCGCGTGATCCCCTGCACCATCTTTTTTCGCACGTCCATTGTCCAGCGTCAGGCCCGACAGCACGTTGATTTTGGCCTTGTGCGGTTCCAGTGGCGACAATGTCTTGGACAAGCTCCAGCTGTTCTCTTCAACGGATGGCTTCCAATTCTCCATGATCGCGCCATTCGGAAAAAAGATGCAGGCCATGCGGACCGGTGACGATGGCGTTGGGGCGGCAAAGACGCTGCGTGCCATTGGCGTCATCGCCTCCAGCAGTGGCAGTCCCAACGACAAGCCGGCACCTCGGAGAAGGGTTCTACGATCAAGCAGTTTTCGATTCACAATGTCATTTCCAAGTAAGAGCGCAGTACTCATTCTAAGTCGGCTGCAGGCAAATCATAATACTGAAATTGCCGGCTGCGAACGACTTCCGTGATCAGATCGACCCAGCGGAAGTCGCTTTCTGAGGTTTTTTCCACGATTTCGTCAACGGTACAACGATCCGACGGCGACAACTCTCGACCAAGCGCGAAGGTCAACAAGCGTTCAACCACGGCACCGGCAAAGTTTTTAACTTCGCCATCAGCCAAGATATTCGTCAGTTCCAATGCACCATTGAATGATTTGCCGCCGGGCAGTTCCCCGCTCGCGTCAACGGGTTGGTCTCCCTCCAATTCTCGATAACCGCCAATTGGATCGAACTGCTCCAACCCAAACCCAAGTTGATCCATCACTCGATGGCAAGAGGCACAAGTTGGACTGGCGCGGTGCATTTCCAATTGTTCACGAAAACTCGCGTCCGCCTTGGCGGCCTTCGTTTCCTCAAGTTCAGGCACCCCGGCAGGTGGGTCGGGAGGAGGGTTCCGAAAATGTTTTCCAAGATCCACTTACCGCGTTTCACTGGCGAAGTCCGCTGCGGGTTGCTGGTCAAGGTAAGTACGCTGGCATGGGATAAGACGCCGCGACGCGGCAAATCGACAAGTGATACCTGCTTGAACTCCTCTGACGGCACGCCCTGGATCCCGTAGTGCGTGGCCAATTCGTTGTTGACGAATGTAAAATCACTCGTCAGTAATTCTGCGATTGGTCGATTTTCGCGGACCATATGCATGAACAACAATTCCGTTTCACGTTTCATTGACTCGCGAAGCGTGCGAGTAAACGACGCATATTGATCGCTATCCACTTCGTGCTGGTCCAGGTTTCGGAGACCCAGCCATTGTGCAGCAAACTGAGTCGCTAAGGCATCCGATCGACTGTCTTGCAACATGCGGCGAATATGAAAGTCAATGTTTTCACCGTTCAGCTTGCCCTCGTCCGCATCGTCCAGCAATGGTTCATCCGGGGTGCTGGACCATAGGAAATAGGACAAGCGAGTTGCCAGTTGGTGTTCGGTTAAGCGAACGCTGCCGTCCGATTCAGGCTCAAAGTCCTCCGGTGGTGTTTCGATGCGAAACAAGAATCTTGGCGAAACGAGAATCCCCGTGACTGCGACTCGCAAACCTTGGTAATAGCTGTCACCTCGCTTTACAGCAGCCGAAACCAAATTCACATACGCCTTCACTTCTTCGTCGCTGACCGGGCCGCGGAACGCTTTCCGCAGCAGCGGTCGCAAGCAGCGGGCCGCAGACTCGGGCACCTCGCGCCAACGGTTGTTGACTTGTTCAGCCTCGCTGACCACCACGCGATTGTGAGTTTCAGGAAACGCGTTGGGCAAGTACTGATGCGGTCCGCGCAAATCGATTTGTCGGATCAAAAAGGGATAGGATTCTGCATCGATTTCCTTGTATCGCTCATGCTCTTCCTGACGTCGCGCGGTCGCATCGGCCACGACCTGATCATCGACACTAGCAAAAGTCTCTGAAACCGATTGACCGATGATCAGCCCCGCCTGTTGCGCTGGCGTAACTGGCATGAAGTAGAGACGCTGTTTCCCTTTATTCAGTTCGATACGCTTGATGCTTCGACTCGATTTTCGACCGCCTCCGAAATACTTCAGACGGCTCAATTCTCGCAACTCTCCGTTTTGGTCGTAGATGGCGACAGACATTGGCGAATCATCTTGGCCAGCCGTTCCACCACGGATGCTCAGCCGGTAGCTGCCACTTGTTGGCACGTCAAACTCAGCCCATGCAAAGGTTCCAGGCGCGAAGAACCAACCGTTGGCCGTGTCCAATTTGGCATCGCCTGACACGAATAAGTCTTCCGCGGTGACGATCTTTTCGATTTTTGGCCAGGAACTTGGGTCAAGGATCAGTTGTTCGGCAATCTTTTCACCTGCCTCGATATACTTTTCCATCAGGATCGGTGACAGCGAAAGAACATCACTGTTGTTGTCAAAGCCCGCGCCAACTTCGTCGGATGGGAAGTCGCTTGCCGGCTCGATATCGATTCCGAACAGATCGCGAACCGAGTGGTTGTATTCGGCGCGATTCAATCGACGAGCGGTGACGGTGCCAGGTCTGGTTGGGCCTTCGCAGGAGGCCGCGTAAAGCTTGTGGTCGAGAGCTGAGACCATCAACTTCCGCTCGGCTTCCGTTGGTTGTTCCACATCCTCGGGTGGCATGGCGCCGAACCGGACCATTTCCAAAACCCGTTTCAGCGAACCGTCGATGGCTTTTGATCCCCCCGGATCGCCAAGCGGACTCAAATCCAAGTCGGCTTCTTGATCGTCGCTGTTATGGCAGTCCAAGCAAAACTTTTGCAGTAGTGGCCAGCCCTGTTCGGTCCACAAGCGGTCCGCCGATTGGGTTTCCGTTGCCTGAGCGATTGTCTCAGCAGCGGATCGTACTTGTTCTTTTGACTGGAACTGTTCCTTGGATTGGGTCTCGGGGGGTTCGTCGGCAATCGCCACCACTCCTATCCAAGCGCACGCAAGACAGACTGCAAGGGACCGGAATCGAAAATTGAGCACGCCGTGAGATACCTCGGTGGGTCAGCAGGTGGGAATCATCAGGTTAAACCGAACGACGTTCGCTTTGTTTCGGTCGGCCTAACCTCTATTCTACAATGTTCATGCGTTCACTGTGCTCAGGATGTACTCCGGCAGTTTTGCGGGCCGGCCCAGCTCATTGACACAGGCAACCACCGAGTCGGCCTCCACAATCAAATCGCTACCGCGATGAAGTTCGTAGTGATGTTTGATTCGAACCTTGCGAATATCGGTGACCCGAGTCGTCAGTGTCAGCAGATCGTCGAACTGAGCGGCCGAGACGTACCGAATATTCATCTCGGAAACGACCAGCAACAACCCGCTTTCCTCTAGCTTCAAATAGCTAACACCTGATGCACGCAGCATTTCGACGCGTCCGCGTTCAAAATAATTCAGGTAGTTGGCGTGGTGCACACGACGCTGACCATCAGTCTCTTGATAGGTCACGCGGATGTCCAATTTGTGCTTTTGACCTGCGAATTGGTCGATCAGTTGGCTCATTGACTAGCGCTTTCGACGAACATTTGAATTGACCGCCACCGTTGTGGAAGCGTAAACTCTTTGCCATCAAGGGGCTAGACCGCAGGATGGACATGCAATGAGTATCGGTGACGATTCGGGGACCGCATTTGAAACGTTGCGAGGCCGCAACTTTCCGGCGATCCGTCAATTCACGATTTTCCTAGAGAATCGTGTTGGACAGCTATTGGAAGTCGTCAAACGATTTGAGGGAACGGGGATCCGCGTATGCGCTCTGTCGATCAATGATGCAGCCGAATGTGCTTTTGTCCGGTTCCTGGTCAGTGACGCCGATCGAGGTCGCGAAATCCTGGAGCGTAGCGGCTTGGCGATGATCGAAACCGATTTGGTTGGCGTCGAACTGCCGGAAGGTCCGCAACCGTTGTTGCGAGTCTGTACCGCCCTGCTGCAGGCAGAACTAAACATCATCCAGGCATATCCCTTGATTGTCCGACCCCACGGCAAGCCAGCGGTGGCAATCATGGTTGAAAATATTGAATTCGCCATGGAGACCCTCATCGAAAAAGGGTTCACCATCATCACCGAAGGTGACTTGGAAGGGGACGACGGCTAACGTTCGGTCGGCATCAGGACCGGCCAGCGCGATTGTGGGATTCCTGCAATCCAAGGTTGGACGAAGCACTTTGCCGAACTGGGCGTGTCTACCGTCAGGCGACTACTAGCTTCCGTAGCGTTCTGTTAAAACGTCAACAATCCGGCTGGCTGCGTTCCCGTCCCACAATTCCGGACAGGCCGAGCTCTTGTAAGTTCCTGCCAAAACCTGCGCGATCCCTTCGTTCAATCGCTTGGCGCAGTTTCCAACCAAAGTGCTGGATCCGAATTCGACGGTTGCCGGACGTTCGGTGTTTTCACGCATTGTCAAACAGGGGACGGCCAGCGCTGTGGTCTCTTCTTGCAACCCACCGGAGTCGGTGATCACCAGTTTGGCCTGCGACGTGACCGACAGAAAGTCTTGATAGCCCATCGGTCCCAATAAATGGATTTGCTTCGCTGATTCAAGCTCACCAAGCAGGCCGAACGCCTCCAACCGTGCTCGCGTTCGCGGGTGCACTGGAAAGACCAAGGGCATCCGTGTGCCCAATTCGACCAGTACATCGACAATCGCGGTTAGCACGTTGGCGTCATCAACATTGGATGGTCGATGCAAAGTCAAAGCCGCGTATTGCCCAGGTCGTAGTCCGAGATCGGCCAAGAAGGATGACTTCCGCGCATTGTCCAACTGGGCAAACAACGTATCAATCATCAGATTGCCGACGAGATGGATATCATGCTCCGAGTGCCCTTCTTGAAGAAGATTAGCAACTCCTGTCGGTTCGGAGACGAGCAATAGATCGGAGATTGAATCGGTGATGATTCGATTGATCTCTTCGGGCATCGTCCGATCGTTGCTGCGCAGCCCGGCTTCGACGTGCACGACTGGAAGATTCAATTTCGCCGCGGCGATCGACGCTGCCATCGTCGAATTGACGTCCCCAACCACAATCAGAGCGTCCAACGGGTCCGACATGTTGTTGGAATTCATCCCTTGTTCCAAGAATGGTGCAATCCGTTCAATGACCCGCGCGGTTTGTTCGGCATGGGAACCACCACCCACATCCAAATGAGCGTCCGGGCGACGAATGCCCAGTTCTTCAAAAAAGACGTCCGACAAATTTCTGTCGTAATGCTGGCCGGTATGAATCAGCGTTGTTGCGCATCCTTCGCAGCCTTCCAACGCCCGCAATAGCGGAGCGATCTTCATGAAATTGGGACGAGCACCGGCAACGATGGCAAAGCTAGGCATAGGGCGAGTGGTTAAGGCGACTGACTATTTGGAAGTCGATCATAATTACTGTTCCAGAAATCGGTAGCCGCCAATTCGCCGCAGGTCGATTCATAGCCCAAACGACCGACTCATGCGACACGTTTGGTGTAAACCCACCACTCGGTCGCCAACAGCCCGAGCATCGCTAGCAGGGCCCATCGCCAATACTCTTTTCGTTGTTCCAATCCGCCAGTTGACGCGTCTACGGATTCGTAGCCTAGGTCAACCGTTTTAGCGACCGCGATGTTGCTTTCGGATCGATCGAATAGATTCACGGCAAACAAATCGGCCAACGTGTCTCCCGCCTGCACACGATAGTTACCCGGTTCCGTTGTCTCGACGACTTCGGTGATTCCGCTCGGTCCGGTTGGCAACGTCGTCTTTGCACCACCGACTCGCTGGACCTCGACCGATGTGATCGCACTTTCAAGACGCAGTCGCACGGTTTCGCCAGGCCGATACGATGGTGCTCCAGCCGCTTCCGCCGCGCCAGCCAAATAACGAAGCACGTTCAACACGAATACGGGCCACGACCGCTCCGCGTACCAGTTTGTATTTGTCATCGTCGAACCATCCGAATCAGTCGAAATGATTTCGAAACCCAAAACCATATCCTGATATCCAGCGCGAGGAGCCAAGACCAGGATCGGTCCGATATCGGCGCCAACCAGATCGCTTGATCCCGGCGGACCCTTGATTGCGCGACCGTTGAATATCAAAAGCGAATAGAGTTCCAGGTATCGCATCAAGGGATGCGACCGATCAATGTCGGCAAGGACCACGGGCGATGGATCGGTTTCCCAAGACCAGCCGTTTCCTTCGGACTGACCGTCGGATTCAGCGTCGGAGGCTTCTGTAGGTCCACTTTCTGCTTTGCTTGATCCTGGCGGCAAGGCTCCGATGAAAAAGGTGTTGGCCGCGGGCATTTCATCGGGGGCGCAACGATCGTAAATGATCAAATCATCTGACCCGGCCGAAGCCCGGGCTTTGTATGCATCTGTCGCCAGGTAGCTGGGCAAAACAAATTCGGCATTGCAAATCTTGCTTGCCTTGGGCGTGCCCAATCCCAGTTTTAGGGGTGTATTGGCGTTCGTCACCACCAGCACCGAAACAGACCGCATCGGCGCCAAACCGGCGTAAGCGACATCGTCCAATGCCAAGTCGTCGTCGGAATCCAACCTCAACTCCAGCGTCGCAGCCTCTTCGCTCTCGATGGTGAATGACAATCCTGTTTGGTCGCCGGGGTCAAGCGTCGCCGTTTCCGCATCCAAGAAATCGCCGTTGATCGACAGCGTCGCGGTCGTTTCCACCGGTTCGCTGCCGAGGTTGACCACGGTCGCAAAAGCCTGCACTTCGGATGGCTGTTCGACATTTCGTTCGGCCGAAAATGCGGTGATGGCGACGTTGCGAACTTCCTCGCTACCAACCGAGATGTACTCCGGCTTCAAATTTCCCAAATTAAAATCGGGGACCTGATCGAATCGACCGTCACTGTAGATCAGCAAATCGGCCGGCATGGCGTCGGCTACCTGAACGTCATTAACATTGCCAACCTCGCTCGTTCGACGCGGATTTGCCAATCCATCGGCCGCTTTCAAAGCACCAATGATCTTGGTTGGATGGTTGGTAACCTGGACACGTGACAGCGCATCACGCAATCTCCGTCGATCCGACGTAAATGACTGAATCGTTTCCGCGCGATCGCTGAAAGTGATCAGCATCGCGCTGTCGCTGTCGTTCATCCCCTCGATACGTTGCCGAATCAGTTCGCGTGCTTTGTCAAATCGGGACTGATCATCACCAACATCGGTCGCCTGCATGCTGGCCGAAGTATCCAGGAGAAAGACCATTCTGCCCTCCCCTTCGGTTTCCCCGCGGATGCCGGGGCGCATCAAAGCGATCGCAGCGATGGCAACCGCAAGCAACTGCAAGAACAACAGCATGCTGCGTCGCAGACGCTGCAGCAAACTGTTGACATGCAAGTCCTCGATCGTCCGTGACCACAAATAGGTGCTGGGAACTTCGACCGGCTCCCGACGAAGCTTCAGGAAATAAAGCAGGATGATGCCCAACGGGACGGCACTCAACAACGCCCATTGGTCCCAGCTTAGCGCCGACACCCAACTCATCGCACCACACCCCGCTCGCGAAGATATTTGGTCACGATGGTTTCAACGGGCGTATCCGTCCGAACGGGGATGTAGACGATGCTGCGGCGACTACAAAACTGTTTGACCGAAGCAATGAACGACTTGACCGTTTCCTTGTATTTGTCCAACACATATGCGTTGATCGTTATCTCCGCGTTGTCACCATCTTCGATGTCGATCAATCGACGGTCACCACGAAGCGGTGGATCGATTTCTTCGGGAGAAAGAACATGCATGACGAACACATCCATACGTCGGCCAACCAACATTCGCAGGGCCGATTCGTATCCCTGTTTGTCCATCAAATCCGAGATCAAAACCGCGACCCCCGCACCAGAATTGCGAATGGAGAAATCTTTGATCCCCTCGAACAACGAAACATTGTGACCACTGTCCACGGAATCCAGATAGTTCAACATTTTCCAAAGACTGGCGCGGCCTCGTAGGACCGGTGCGTGACGGCCTGGCGGCCCCAAAGCGGAAACGCTAACGCGGTCGGCTCGGCAAAGCCCAACATAACCCAGGGCCGCGGCAAGCTGCTTTGCGACTCGCAACTTCGTTGGATCCCCGAAATTCATCGATTCACTGGCGTCAACCAATGCGTACAGATGTAAATCCTCTTCCTCTAGAAACAGTTTCAAAAACAGCTGATCCAGGCGAGCGTACAGATTCCAGTCAATCAAGCGTAAATCATCGCCAGGTACATAGTTTCGAAAGTCGGCAAATTCGACGCTTTGTCCTTTTCGTTTGCTGCGACGTTCACCCTTCATTCTGCCTCGGAAGACCTTGCGTGAAACGAGCTCAAGACGTTCCAAGCGGGCCAATAAGTCGGGGCTTAACAGTGGTGTAGCTTCGGCGGTTGTGGACATGTCGCCAGTGTATCACGCACGACAATCATGCGGGGACGATCACACTCCCGATGTTCCGCTGGATCGTTCTGTTTCACGATCACGCGCATGAAACACAACTTATCGCTCTACCACACCTCCCGGCAGGTTTGCTACACCACACCACCCGGGTCTTCGGCCCATGCTAGCTGGGACTGTCTTGCCGCCTTGTTTGCCAACGTTCATTTTCAATGCCCACCCGCCTCACTCGATACATCCTGCTAGAGATCCTGAAGATCTTTATCGTCTCGCTGATTGCGCTGACGGCATTGATCTTGCTGATCGGCGTTGGGCGCGAGCTGTACCGCAAGGGGCTGGGAGCCGTCGCGGTCATTCAGCTGCTTCCGTATGTACTACCCATTTCACTGCAATTTGCCTTTCCAGCGACAGCTTTGTTCTCGGTCTGCTGTGTGTATGGGCGAATGGCTTCCGATGGAGAGGTCTCGTCGGTCAAGGCATCCGGGATCTCACCGCTGAAACTGTTGCAACCTGCGTTGATCTTCGCGGCCCTGCTTAGCCCAATCGCCGTTGTCACCTCGGACCTGGCAGTTTCTTGGGGCCGGCCGGGAATGGATCGCGTTGTTTTGATGTCGATCGTTGATATCGCCTATCGCGTTTTGGATACGCAGCACTCGTACAACGCCGATCAAGGTTTTTCGATCCACGTCCGCGATGTCAACGGTCGAACGCTCGTCCACCCCACAGTCACCGTTCATCGCGGCGGCGACCGTGGATCGATGAAATTGACTGCCCGTGAGGGAGAGCTAACCCTAAATTCGGAGTCGCAAACGCTCGTTCTGAAAGTGATTGATAGTCACATCGTCGACGGCCACCGGACTCAATACACCACACCTGGCGAATGGGAGTTGGAGATTCCGCTTTCCACAGCAGAGGCAAAACAGGATATCAGCACGCAGCGTCCCAGCGAACTTCCGCTGCGACTGATAAGTAGTGAGCGAATCCGCCAAGACCAGCGAAGACACGCGACCATCGGACAACTAGCCGCTCATACGGGATTTGCAATTTTGACTTCGCGGGCCGAGGACATTGCCGGACCGCCAGGCAAACAGATTGATCGTTCCATGAAATACAGCCAAGAACGGCTGACCCGACTTCAATTGGAACCATGGCGGCGCTGGGCCGAAGGATTCAGCTGCTTTTTCTTTGTGTTTGTTGGTGCTCCACTCGCGATGCTGTTGCGAACCAGCGACTACTGGACCACGTTCGGGCTGTGCTTTTTGCCAACGATCGTGGTCTACTATCCGTTGTTCATGTTTGGGTTAGATCAGGCGAAACATGGTACGGTTCCACCCTATGGAGTCTGGATCGGAAATATCGTTTTGGCTGCGGTGGGCATGATTCTGATCGCACGGGTTCGCCGCCACTGAGGGCTAAATTCCCTCACTTTCAATCGCTCAATCGACAACTACACTGGCGTGTTCGCTTCCACCCCAGGTCTGTTTTAACTCGTCGGAGTATTTGATGGTTTCCAGCCGTTGCCAGAGCATGATTGATTCGATTCATGACCGCCAATGTACGATTGGCGTTATCGGACTTGGTTATGTCGGATTGCCCCTGATCGACGCTTTTACCAGTGCAGGATTTCGATGCCTTGGCTTTGACGTTGACGAGAGCAAAATCGATTTGCTCAAGCAAGGCAAGAGTTACATCAAGCACATTGGTGACAGCACGATCGCGAAATGGTTGGATCAGAAGCTTTTTGAAGCAACCGCCGACATGTCACGACTCAATGAGCCAGATGCATTGTTGATCTGTGTTCCCACGCCGCTAGATGACGCGCACGATCCCGATTTACAGTATGTCGTCGGAACTTGTGAATTCATCGCCAAAGAATTGCGAGTGGGACAATTGGTTGTGCTAGAAAGTACAACCTATCCAACGACGACCCGAGATGTCATGGTTCCCATTCTGGAACAGAGCGGACTGGCAGCGGGCGAAGATTTCTTTGTCGCCTATAGTCCCGAACGGGAAGACCCAGGTAACCCTGACTTTTCGGCGGCTGGAATCCCCAAAGTGGTCGGCGCGATCAATGACCAAAGTTTGTCAGTCGCCTGCGAACTTTACAATTCAGCTGTCGCCGGAACGGTGCCCGTCAGCAACTGTGAAGTCGCGGAAGCGGCCAAGGTACTGGAGAATATCTATCGTGCCGTCAACATTGCATTGGTGAACGAACTGAAAACGTTTGTTCGATCCCATGGGCATCGACGTTTGGGAGGTGATCAACGCCGCGAAGACCAAGCCGTTCGGATTTCAGGCCTTCTATCCAGGCCCCGGATTGGGTGGCCATTGTATCCCGATCGACCCTTTCTATCTTTCGTGGCTGGCCCGCAAACAAGGTCTGAATGCCCGCTTTATCGAATTGGCTGGTGAGGTCAATCGAGCGATGCCGCAGTATGTCGTTTCGCGCACCGCCGAATTCCTGAATGAATTCCGCAAACCTGTTCGCGGCAGCAAGATTTGTTTGGCCGGCGTTGCCTACAAAAAGGATGTCGATGATCCACGCGAAAGTCCCTCGTTCGATCTTTTGGAACTCCTGCTTGCCCAAGGCGCGGACCTTACCTACTCCGATCCACATGTTCCCACATTGCCGAAGATGCGGCACTACAACCTGCCGGCGATGGAAAGTCACGAACTAACCTCGGAGTACTTGTCTTCGCTTGATGCGGTTCTGATTGCGACCGATCACAGTGCGTTTGACTACGACAGTATCGTCAAGCACGCGCCGCTGGTCATTGACACGCGAAACGCTACGGCGTGTGTAACCGAAAATCGCGACAAGATTCGCAAGACGTAACCAAAGCGGGTCACAATGCGCGTGCTTGCGATCGATGCGTTTCATGGCGGTAGCCATCGCCAGTTTCTGCTGGGAGTGCGCGAACTGAGCCGGCATCAATGGAGCATTGTGCCGGGCAAGCCGATGCATTGGAAATGGAGAATGCGTTCGGCGCCGCTGGAACTGGCTGCCAAGACACGGGCGATGATTGGTTCCGAAGGTTATCCCGATACGGTCTTCTGCACCGATATGTTGGATTTGCCAAGCTACCTGGGCCTGCTGCGTGATCCGCGGTTCACACAGCTACCGATGATCGTCTACTTTCACGAAAACCAATGGTCGTATCCCGTCGCGCCCCACGCTCGGCCCGATAACCATTTTGGATACACAAACTTGTTATCCGCATTGGCGTCTGACGTCTGCTGGTTCAATTCGCAGTTTCATCAATCCGACTTCTTGGCGGCTTGCGAGGAGTTCGTTGGGCGAATGCCTGATGCCCAATCAGCACACGATCTGGATTTGATCCGACGCAAAGCGAGAGTGATTCCGCCGGGGTTTCGTTCACGCGATGTGATCCGAACGAAGCGGGACACGGAAGCGATCACGATTGGATGGGTTTCGCGTTGGGAGTACGACAAGCGTCCCGACAAGTTCTTGCAACTGCTAGAGTTGCTGGAGGAACAAAACGTCAATTATCAACTGATCCTTCTGGGCGCCCGACCACGCAGCAAGCTAAAGGATCTGTCGATGATCGAACGGCGGTTCGCAACGCGGATCTCGCACAATGGCTATGCGGAATCTGTTGGTCAATATTGGGAGCTGCTCTCGCGCATCGACGTGGTTGTTTCCACCGCAGATCACGAGTTCTTCGGGATCGCGGTTTGTGAGGCGATTTGGGCGGGAGCCGTTCCCGTCTTGCCAAATCGTCTTAGCTACCCTGAGCTGGCAATCGGACCCTGTTTGTTTGAATCGCTGGCGGGTGCCGCTGCGATGATCAACCAACTTCAGGACAAAGGTCTTCGCATGCTAAGATCCGATGCCAGCCGACAAAACATCGAACGGCTAAGACTGGATCGATTGATCAACGAGATCGACGATCAAATCGATGTGATCGCCGGAGGCTGACCCCAAGCGACAAGCGGAAGCGGATGGGAATCGAACCCACCAGGCATCGTTTCGGACACCTCACCGGTTTTGAAGACCGGGGCGGTCACCAGACCAGCAAACGCTTCCTCAGCAGCAGATCATAGCGAAAACAATCCGAATATGTGATCCGCGTTTGACACCAGTAGAGTGTGATGCGACTATGAGCGGCACGTGAAAATGATGACTTTGCTCAGAACTTCATCGATGAGATCTGCGATGAACCGCCTGTTACTATCGGCCACCTGTGCCTTGCTATTGGGATCGATTGCGATTGCCGATGATCCAGCCACCGAGCCGGCAAAGATTGGACAACCGGCGCCCGACGTAACGTTGACCGGTATTGACGGCAAAGAGTTTAAGTTGTCCGACGTTACCGGCGCTGGCAAGAACGTTGGCCTGATTTTTAGCCGTGCCCATTGGTGACCTTTTTGCATGAGGCAGCTGGTCCAGTTGCAAAAGCACGCTGCTGATTTCAAAAAACTGAATGCCGAATTGATTTTCGTTTATCGTGAAGAAAAAGAAGGCATTGATGGCCTGAAAAAGATCCAGGAGAAGGCAAAGCCGACGTATCGACTTGCCCTCGACTATGAAAAGAAATCAAGTGGTGCCTATAGTCCAGAGAAGATGACGTTCAATAACTACGTAATTGACTCTCAGGGAATCGTTCGTGGCATCGTCGATGGAACGCTTCGCGATCGGGCGACCGCTGAAGAACTGACGAAGCTTTTTAAAGAGATTCAGTCGGAGTAAGCCCGACCGAAACCGAATGGGGACTGACTGACACCAAGACGACGGCCGGTAAAGTGGGCGAGTGGCTCGGGTTGATCCGCTTTAGCCATACTATTTTTGCCTTGCCGTTTGCCGCTTTGGCAACCGTGATGGCATTCTCGGCTCCGTTGCCCTCTGGTGCCGATCCTCCGTTTCGCATCCGTGACTTAGTCGGAATTCTGTTGTGCATGGTCTTTGCGCGAGCGCGGCGATGGCGTTCAATCGTTTAGTGGATGCACAGATTGACGCGGCGAATCCGCGGACTGCCGGTAGACACCTGCCGGCGGGAATTCTGTCGCGACGCAGCGTCTGGGTTTTCACCGTGCTGTGTTCGATTGGTTTCATCGCGTCAACGCTGTTGTTTCTGCCAAATCTGGTTCCCGTGATCGCAGCGGTTCCTGTGCTGTTGTTTTTGTGCGGCTACAGTTTGGCCAAACGGTTTACCTCGGCCGCCCACCTGTGGTTGGGAATCGCGCTCAGCCTTTCACCCATTTGCGTCTGGTTGGCGATCCGAGGAAACGAGGCACTCCAGCATCCAGCTGATTTGCTTGCGCCGCTCGTGTTGGCGGCGGCCGTGGCGGCCTGGGTGACCGGATTCGACATCATCTACGCCTGTCAGGACGCCGACTACGATCAGGCGACGGGACTGCATAGCATTCCGGCACGATTCGGCGTTGCCGGGGCGCTGCGGATTGCGGCAGCCTGTCACTTGTTGATGCTTGGGATCTTGGCTTTGCTTCCGCTGGCCGCGAGCGCCTCTGGGAATTGGGCCGCTGTTTTGGGCTTTTCTGTTTGTGATCGCGGGACTGGTGATTTGGCAGCATTCGCTGGTATCGGCCGACGATTTGGACCGGGTCAATGACGCATTTTTCAACACAAATGCCGCGATCAGTCGTCATCCTCTTGGCTGTCGGAACCATCGATTGCCTGTGGATTTAGTTCGCCTTACCAGCGATCGAAGTAGGGATTAAGTTATGTTGACAACATGAATGCGGTTTACGTCATGGTGCTCGCTGCGCCAGCTAAGCCCAATCATCTGTCGAAACGATCAATTCAATATGAACACAACTGAACTGCAGGCTCGATTTCGCGAGATTCGAGACAAAGTAGAGTCCGAAGAACGATTGTCGCTGGATGACGGGATTTTCCTATATCAGCCAGAGGTGCCGCTACAGTCGGTCGGCGAATTGGCCAATCTGGTCCGCGAACGCAAAAACGGGAATGTTGGCTACTACAACATCAATACGCATCTGAACCCCACCAACGTCTGTGTATACCGCTGCCGATTCTGCGCGTTTCGCAGTGACCTTCGCGATCCAAAGGGATATGCGATGAGCGATGAACAGATCCTGGAACGCGGACGTGAAGCGACCGAAAACGGTTGTACCGAAATGCACATTGTCGGAGGATTGCATCATCAAAAACCATACGCATGGTACAGGCACATCATTGAATTGATGACGGAGCACTATCCGCAGATCCACTTGAAAGGTTGGACGGCTGTCGAGATCAATTGGTTTGAATTTCAGACGAAAAAGTCCGTACGCTGGGTACTGGAAGATTTAAGAGAGGCTGGACTGGGCAGCATGCCAGGCGGCGGTGCCGAGATCTTTCATCCCGAGGTACGCGATCAACTTTGTGAGCACAAAGCGAACACGCACGCGTGGCTGCAGATTCATCGGACGGCACATGAAATTGGTTTACGAACCAACTGCACGATGTTGTACGGACATGTCGAGAACGCATTCCATCGGATTGACCATTTGATTCGGCTTCGAGACTTACAAGACGAAACGGGCGGATTCCAGGTCTTCATCCCGCTGGCGTTTCACCCGGAGAACACCAAACTCTCTGACATCAAGAAGCCGTCAGCTTTGATGGACCTGCGGACGATGGCGATCAGTCGCTTGATGCTGGACAACGTACAACACATCAAGGCCTACTGGATCATGCTGGGGATCGAAACGGCCCAGACGGCACTTGCTTACGGTGCCGACGATATCGACGGAACCGTCCGCCACGAATTGATCTACCATGATGCCGGCGCCACGACTCCAGAGTGTTTGTCTGTCGACAACATGAAGGACTTGATCGCCGAAGCGGGGCGAGACCCGATCGAGCGGGATACGGTCTACAACCGCATTCACCGGGATCCGGACGACTTTACCAAATGGCACACGGGTGAGCCTGTTGGTGAGCCGGCAATCGCCTAAGACAATCGGGAATGATTAACGAAGTGATCTACGCTACCCGGTACAGATGATCGTGGTGCGTGACCCGTCCTTCGTCGGCCAAATATTCCAGGTGTGATTGTGCTTCGGCGCAGCCCAAGACGACGTGATAGTTGTCCAATTTTCCGAACAGTTTGACCGCCGTTTCGTAGATCGACATTTCGCCATTTCTTTTTACGATCGCTTCCAGTTGGTCGAGCCGATGCGCGATGGTGTTTTGCCAGTCTGAGACAGCGTGGCGCTAGTTCGGAAAACGGATCACCATGTCCCGGATAAACCGTTTCAATCTCCGGCGACAATTGAACCATCCGCTCCAACGAGCTGAGGAATTGCTTTAGCAATCCGCGCCTTCTCAAATCACCACCACCGACATTGGGCGAGGTGTTTTTCAAGACGTGGTCACCGGTGAATAGCATGTCCCCTAAACGCAGGCAAATCGATCCGTAGGTGTGTCCTGGTGTATGAATGACTTCCAGTTCGGCTTCACCTAAGTCAATTCGTTGGCCATCGATCAATCCAACCGCGGCAGCCGGTTCAATTTCCCATGATTGTCCGTTGGACGTGCCGTCATCGGGGCGAGCATCAGCGGCTACACGCCACTGTTGCATTCGTTCACTGACAAGTTCGCGAAATCGATTTCCTCCCGCATCACTTTGTACGACGGACGGAACTTCACTTTCGTGAATCATGATCTCGGCGCCCGATGCTTGTTGAATCCGCCAGGCGTTGCCGATGTGATCAATATGCTTGTGCGTCAGAATGATGCGGCCGATGGCGGTCACATCGATCTGATTCTCGGCCAACTTCTCGAGCAGTCGATCGTAGGCGACCTGCGTAGCAATGCCCGTGTCGATGATCGTGATCGGATCACCCAAGATCGCGTAAACCTCATTTCGACCCTCAAAAAACGGGTTCGGAATTCGCAGCGGCAAAACAGTTGGCAATGCCATGGTCAAAACGTCGCAGGGAGAAAGTTAGCGGGACAAGCAAGAGCCGGTTCAGTGGCTCAGAGAGATTCTACTTGCAACACCGCAGCAAACAATCACGCGCTGTCAACAAACATGCATGGAGAGGCCGTTCGGTGCTTGTCTCACGCAGATTGCCGGGATAACTTGACCCGCTTGTCAATTTGACCCACCAGCCAAAAAAATCTCAGGAAACTTCTCATGCGCGACGTGGTGATCGCTCAGTACTTGCGAACGGCCCAGTCTCGGTCGCGGCCCAATGACCCTGCCCGTGATTGGTTCGGCAAGATCCGTTCCGATGACTTGTTGGCCCGCTTGTTGCCAGAGTTGCTCTCTCGCGCCGGTGTAGAACCTGACGAAGTCGAAGACTTTATCGTTGGCTGTGCACAGGGAGTCAGCGAGCAATTCAGCATTGGCGGCCGGTCACCTTTGCTGTTGGCAAACATGAGCGAACGCACGCCCGCGAAAATGGTTGACCAGCAGTGTGGTTCGACGATGGCAGCGTTGCAAATCGCATTCATGGAAATCGCCACTGGCCAGGCCGACGTCGTGATGTGCGGCGGCATGGAACACATGACGCGTGTGCCGATTGGGGGTGACGGCGCGATCGACACGAACTTGCGTTTCTACCAGGATCCTTCGATGGGTCATTGGGACATGATGACGTCGATGAATATGGGGCTGACGGCAGAGAAGCTTGCCGATCTTGGCAAGATTGAGCGCGAAGAGATGGATCAGTGGGGTGTGCGTTCGCACCAACGTGCTCACGAAGCCCAGGAGAGCGGGTTCTTTGATGGAGAGATTTTGCCGATCGAAGCGCCGCAGTGGGATGGTTCGACGATCACAGTCAACAAGGATCAGGCGGTTCGTACGGGAGCGGATATGGAAGGCATGAAAGGCTTGCGCACGGTCTTTCGAAAAGATGGGCGAGTCACTCCTGGCAACGCCTCGCCCCTGAATGCTGGCGCAACTTCGCTGTTGTTGATGTCCAAAGAAAAGGCAGAAGAAAAAGGAATCAAGCCTTTGGCGACAATTCGCGATCGGGTTTGCGGGCGTCGAACCTAGCGTGATGGGTCGCGGTCCGGTGCCAGCGACCAAGCGTGCTTTGGAACGAGCAGGCTTGGAGGCGAAAGACATCGACTATTGGGAAATCAACGAAGCGTTCTCGGTGGTGGTGCTTTATGCCATTGAAGAACTGGGTCTCGACCCTGAAACGGTCAATATTCATGGTGGTGGAATTGCGATTGGCCACCCGCTGGGTGCGAGCGGCGGCCGCATCGTTGGCACGTTGGCTCGCATCCTCGAAGAAAAAGATGCCAAGTTAGGCTGTGCAACGATGTGTTGCGGCGGAGGCCAAGGCGTGACTACGATCATCGAAAGGGTCTAACGAATATGAATATTGATCAAGTGAAAAACATCACGGTCGTTGGCGCCGGTGACATGGGCCACGGTATCGCCGAGGTCGCATTGCTTGCCGGATACCCCGTCACACTCTATGACATCAACGACGCTGCCGTCGAGAAAGGTAGCGGTCGGATCATAGAAAGTGTCCAAAAGTTGGCCGAGAAGGGCAAAGTACCAGCCGATGCGCCGGAGCAAATCAAGTCCAAGCTTTTGAAGACAACCACCGACCTGCAAGAGGCGGCCAGCAAAGCTGATTTGGTAATCGAAGCAGCACCGGAGATCCTGGATCTAAAAAAGGACATCTTTGGAAAGCTGGATGAGTACGCACCTGAGTCGGCGCTGCTGGCGTCTAACACGTCAACCATGAGCGTCACGCAGATTGCCGATTGTACAAAGCGTCCGTCGCAAGTGCTTGGTTTGCACTTTTTCAACCCAGCGGTTCTGATGCGATTGGTCGAAGTGATCCGGGCTGATGAAACATCGGATGACGCGATCGCCGCTGGCATGGCCTTCAGCAAAAAACTAGGCAAGGTCCCCGTACACGTTCGCAAGGATACGCCCGGATTTATCTCCAATCGTGTCAACCAGGCGGCTGTCGTACTGGTTCAGGAGATGGTTGAACGGGGTGAAGTCGAACCAGAGGGAATCGATGCATTCATGCGCAGCATTGGATCGCCGATGGGGCCCTGCGAATTGGCTGACTTCGTCGGTCACGATGTGATGGTCAACGTCTGTCGGTACTTTGCGGAGACACTGCATCCCGAATACGGACCAGCCCCACATTTGGTCAAAATGGTCGAAGAGGGAAACCTCGGGAAGAAGACCGGAAAGGGTTATTTCGATTGGTCCAAGGGTCGTCCAGAAATTGATCTAAAGAAGGCGACAAAGAAATTTAGTCCACTGTGGATGGTGTTTGTGCAAATCAACGAAGCGACCAAGTTGGTCGAACAAGGCGTTTGTTCCGTTGCTGACGTTGATCTGGCGATGGTCAATTCGACTGGCAACCCAGTCGGTCCAATGAGTGTCGGTCGCCAGATCTCCAAATGGGATCTGATCGATCAACTTCAGTGGTTGGCGGCTCGATATGAAAAGTCGATCTTCGAACCGACAGAGCGAATTAAAGAAGGCGGCTACAAACACTGAGGTTTGCATCGCCTGATCCAAAGAAGGTTGCGAGTTGAGTAGCGATTCGATTTCGGTGCGCGGCTGCCGCGTCCACAATCTGCGCGATGTCGACGTCGATATTCCGCGCGGAAAACTGGTTGCGATCTGTGGACTCTCGGGCAGCGGTAAAACCTCGCTCGCCCTAGATACACTGTATGCCGAAGGTCAACGGTGCTACATCGAGAGTTTTTCCGCATACACGCGTCAATTCCTGCAGCGACTCGACAAACCTGATTGCGATTCCATCGAGGGAATTCCGCCGGCAATCGCGGTTACCAGGGCCAGTGGTCCGAAGACCAATCGGAGTACCGTCGCGACCGCCACGGAGATCGCCGAGCATCTACGATTGTTGTTTGCCAAGATTGGCGTGCTGTACTGCTATCAGTGCGGCAAGCCGGTGATCCGAGATGATCCCGCGACGGTGGCCGAAGAGATGACGCGGCTGCCGAAGGAAAGCCGATCGATGATTGGCTTTCCGGTTTGGTTGCCTGACCGCAAATCGGCAAGCGAAATCCTGCTCGGGTTGCAACAAGAGGGATATCAACGGTTGATCGTCGGTGGACAAACGTTTCATCTTTACCGATGACGACCGAAAATCGTTGGCTGCCAAAATCGGATCCCAAGTGGCGCCGAATCGATCGTTGTCGTCGATCGCGTCTCCTCTGATTCCGATCTGGCGCGGCTGACCGAATCGCTCGAGACTTCGATGGACGAAGGTCATGGTCAGGCAATCGTTTTGACCCAAAGCGAATCGGCCGAAGCGAGCAACCATTTTGAAATTGACGGGCGCTCGTGGATCAAAAATGTCGTTAGCCGCGATCGACGTTGCAACGAATGCGATATCGACTATCACCGAACCGGTGCCCCGGCTGTTCAACTTTAACAATCCGCTGGGGGCCTGCCCGACATGTGAAGGTTTTGGCGACATCGTTGACGTCGATATGGATCTGGTCGTGCCAGACAAATCGCTTTCGCTCGCCGAAGGTGCGATCGCCCCCTGGAATGCGCCGTCTTACAACCACGAACTGCTAGAATTGCTGGAGCTTGCTGACGACTACGACATTCCGGTCGACGTCCCCTATCGCAAATTGAAGCGAAAGCACTTGTGCCTAATCCAGCAGGGCGTACCGGAACGTAGTTTCGGCGGACTGGAGGGGTTTTTTGCTTGGCTCGATCGCAAAAAATACAAGATGCATGTGCGCATATTTGCGGCACGGTATCGCAGTTACCGACCGTGCGAAACTTGTCATGGCAAACGATTCAAGCCGGAAGCACTGGCCTATCGGATCGGCGATCAAACCATTGCCGACGCGTTGGCAATGCAAGCCGACCAAGCCGAAGCTTTCTATACAGATCTTGATGTCGAAACGTCAGACGCGAAAATTGCCGCGGAACCTCTGCGGCAGATCCTGGACAGAATCGGCTATCTGCAACAGGTTGGTCTTGGCTATTTGCAATTGGACCGAACGCTACGAACACTGTCGGGGGGCGAAACCCAGCGGGTCGCCCTGACTTCCGCTTTGGGCAGCAGCCTGGTCAATATGCTGTACGTTCTAGACGAACCGACGGCGGGGTTGCATCCAACCGACGTCCAGCAACTGGCGGAGTCGATCCTCGGATTGCGCGACCGCGGTAATACCGTGATCGTGGTCGAACACAATGACGCTCTGATTCGTTTGGCTGATCATGTGATCGAAATCGGTCCTGGCGCCGGTCGATCTGGCGGGCAAGTGACCTTCAATGGAACGCCAGACCAATTGATCTCGCGATCCAGCACAGCATCACTGGTCAATTTCTCTCCGGCCAGCGCGGCTGGACATTGCGTGACCGCGAACCACGCGAATGTCGAGGGTTCATTTCACTAAAGAGTGCCAGCGGGCATAACCTGCAGGGAATCGATGTCGAATTTCCGCTGGGAGTTCTTTGTTTGGTTACCGGCGTTTCGGGAAGCGGCAAGAGTTCACTGGTCCAGGACACGCTTTACGGGGCGATCAAGCGACAACAGAAATCGGAGACCGTATGTCGCATTGCCGTTCAAATCCATTTCGGGAGCCAACCGAATTGATGACTGCATGTTGATTGATCAGTCACCGATCAGCCGCAGCCCACGAAGCGCGCCGGTGACTTATGTCAAAGCCTTCGATGCGATTCGCAAAGTGTTTGCCGATACTGTCGATGCCAGAACACGAAACTATGGTCCGGGCCACTTCAGCTACAACAGCGACAAAGGACGCTGCGAGCAGTGCGAAGGTGCCGGCGTGTTGGAAATCGACATGCAATTCTTGGCCGACGTTTCGATGCAATGTCCGAGTTGTCGCGGATCGCGTTACCGTGACGACGTTTTGGAGATTCACTATCGCGATCGTTCGATTGCCGATGTGCTGGGCATGTCAGTGCGAGAAGCCTACTCGTTTTTTCGCGGCTACGAAAAGGTTCAGGATCGATTGAAGACGGATGATGGATGTTGGACTCGAATACATTCAATTGGGTCAAAGTGCGACAACACTTTCCAGTGGCGAGGGGCAGCGATTGAAGCTGGCGGCCTTTCTTGCCTCGGCGTCCCGTAAGAAGACACTGTTCATCATGGACGAACCGACTACCGGACTACACTTCGCCGATATCGTCCGACTGGTCGATTGTTTCGACGCGTTGATCGAAGATGGGCATTCATTGATCGTCGTCGAACACAACACGATGTTGATGCAAGCGGCCGACCACATCATCGATCTCGGACCGGGCGCTGCTTCCGACGGCGGTCGGATCGTGGCGACAGGAACACCCCAAGAGGTAGCAAAGGTCAAGGCAAGCCGAACGGTGCGGCACTGCGAAACCAGTGAATAGGCGATCTTCGGTTCGTTCTTCGTTGTGTTGTCGAATGTCGGCACGCGGCTGGCATCTTTAGCCCGCTCGACGAAAAAACCGGAGCTGGCTGTTGCCGGCTCCGGTTGATGATCTGTTCTGATCGCTTTCGTCTTAACGCCGTCGGCGACGGGCAAACCAACCGATAACACCTAAACAAACAAGTCCGGCTGAGCTCGGCTCAGGGATCGTCACGGGAACCGAGGCTTCAAATCTCGCAGAGACCACGCCGATTCGGAAACCTTTTCCAGGTCCGTCACCAGATGCAACCCATGGTGAAGCTAGGGGTCGGATCAAAGGAACCAGAACGGTATCGGAACTAAGCCTGTCCTCCGCAGTTCCACTAAGACTATACCGGTCGGGATCGAAAAACCCTTTTAGTACAAAACCGGTGAAGCCGAGGAAGTCAATCGTCGCTGTTTGCGGTGCCCCCGATCCAAGTGTTACGGAATAATCGGAAAGCGAAAAAGTAATCGACTCACCAGCCAAATCGAGTTCTCCTGTTTTATTTGAAGGGCTATCAGCACTATTGACGCCTAATCTCTCCCAACCCATTCACACCCATCCCAGTGCGGCAACATTTCCACCGGACCCATCCTCGGCCCCGGTCGCTGATAACAGGACCTGGAAAGCTATCGAATCGTCTCTCGTTCCGTTGGTGTCAATCGTTAGACCTTAACGGTCACGCCCAGCGTTGCGCTCGATCCGCCGGTTGAACTGAATCCGGTCGAGACTACCGTTCCATTGTCGTTGGGCACAGCCTGAACAGACTCTACGGGTCTTCATTAAACATGGCTACGACGATCACAGCGGAGGCTGTATTCGTCAACAACGCCGAAAGGGCGATCGCCCCAATAATATGTACGGTCTTTAGCATGGTAGGGTTGTCCCTAGGTAGGTTCGGCTTTCCATTGAGTTTGCCTAAGCGGACTATCTTCGCTCGAATCGCCCTTTTTGTCAAAGATGTTGGTTATCCGACCTGCTGGAAAAGTGCATAAAAGACATGAGTTCGTTGTATCCGTTTGTAACTTGCCGCCAATTTGTTGGTTTTTGAGCCTCACTGTTTGGAGCTCTGCCCGGTCTTGATCCGTTCTCCTCTCAAGCTCCGATCGACGAAATTGGCCAAGGACCGCGCCACGTCTCGATACCAATCAACCGAGATTTTCAGCGCAATATAAAACGATTTTGAGAAAGCTGGGGGCTCGCTCACGCGTTGACCGCCAGCCACCCACACCGGCACTTCTGAGTTTGACAAGGTTGTTGGTTGCCGAGGGGTAGTCGATCCACTCTTGTTTCATACGGTTGAATTGGCCTGGCATCACGGGACCCTTGCTTGGCCCGCCAAACCGCGAAATGGAAAGCGCAGGTTGGTGATTCGGGGGGCTTCATCTATTCTGATGGCTCCACCCTGCCTCGCATTTGCGTCGATAATGGCGTCCTTCCTTCGCGACCATCCCTGTCAAAGTCGGCTTACCAATCAGATGATCCGTCCGCATCGCATCAGCGCAATCGCCAGTTGCTGCTGCATATTCATTGCCCTGCTGGCGAATGCCCAGGAACCGCCTGCTGCGCAGTTGGAGTTCTTCGAATCAAAAGTTCGTCCGCTGTTGATTGATCATTGTTATGAGTGCCACAGCATCAAGAGTGGCGAATCGAGCGGCGATCTGTTGCTTGACTCGGCAGCAGCAACTTTGAAAGGTGGGTCGCAGGGGACAACGATCAAGCCGGGTGATCCAGATAACAGCCTGATGATCAAAGCAGTCAGCTACGAGGATCCGGACCTACAAATGCCGCCAGATGGTCGGCTTGATCAGGCGTCGATCGATGTTCTGCGACATTGGATCGAGTCTGGTGCGGCCGATCCGCGTGATGGACCGGTCAGCAAATCGGTTTCGCCACTTGATCGCGACCCCTCGGAACATTGGGCGTTCGTTAGGCCGCAGAAGCCAACGCCGCCAGCTGCTGTCGCATCGACTGCCCAAGATCCGATCGATTCGCTGGCGCATTGCGCAGCAGCCCAACGTGGTCTCGATCCAAGCCCAGTCGCAACCAGAGCAACGCTTGTTCGTCGTCTCTATTTCGATTTGACCGGGCTGCCGCCGACGTATGAAGAAGTGCAGGAATTTGTCAAATCGGATCGTCCCGACGCCTACTTGCGTTTGGTTGATCAACTCCTGGCATCGCCCGCCTTTGGCGAACGATTCGCGCGTCACTGGATGGATGTTTCTCGCTACGCGAACACGGTTGGCTATGCGCTCGGAGGCCAAAGTCGTGATTACGAGGGCAGTGAAAGATTTCGCGATTGGGCGATTGGCGCTTTTGCGTCCGATATGCCCTACGACGAAATGATCCGCCACCAATTGGCCGGCGATCGCACCGATCCCAAAAATGAAGATGGGAACCTGGATGCGATGGGCTTCCTGTCGTTGGGCCGAAGATTTCTAAATGGGTTTGATACCAGAGACGATCAAATCGATGTGATTACTCGAGGCTTGCTGGGGATGACCGTTTCGTGCGCCCGCTGCCATGATCACAAGTTCGATCCCATTTCAACGGCCGATTACTACTCGCTGTTCGGAGTTCTGAACAGCAGTGAAAAACCGAAAGATGCTGCCAGTCCGTTGATGTGGGCCGACAAATCGAATCCGGCGGACCATCCGATTCTGATTCGCGGTCAGCAGGGAAATCATGGTCCTGTCGCGCCGCGCCAGTTCTTAACGGCTTTGCGACGGCCTGATGAACCACGCTTTACGGACGGTAGCGGTCGTTGGGAATTGGCTCAGCGAATCGTGTCGCCCGATAACCCGCTAACCGCCCGGGTGATGGTCAATCGGATTTGGGGACACTTGATTGGCAAGCCATTGGTCGAAACGCCAAGCGATTTCGGGTTTCGAACGGCACCCCCCGAGGTTCCTGAAATCCTGGACGAATTGGCTGTTGATTTTTCTGAGCATTGGAGTGTCAAACGAATCGTTCGTCGGATAGTCACGTCCCACATCTACCGGCAGTCGGATCAGTCCAGCAGCGAAGCTGTGGCTCGCGATCCTGATAACCGTTCGCTCGCTCGGTCCAATCGTAAGCGTCGTGACTTCGAGTCGCTGCGCGATACGACCCTTAGTGTTTCCGGCCTGTTGGATCGGTCTTTGGGAGGCGAGACGGTTGACATCACACAGGCCAGGCCCAGCCCGCGCCGCACGATCTATGCCCGGATCGATCGTCAGAATTTGCCAGCCGTTTTCCGTACGTTTGATTTTGCCAACCCCGATACACATTCGCCCTCGCGCTACTTCACGACGGTTCCGCAGCAGGCATTGTTCATGATGAACAACGGCCAAGTATTGGAACTATCGCGAGAGAGCGCCGTGCGAATTCGTTCGAACGCGAAATCGGCGGATGAGGAAGCGTTGGTTGCCAGCGCGTTTCGGACGATCTTGGGACGTGATCCATCGGCAACGGAATTGGGATCGGCCAGCGCGTTTTTAGGGCAACCTATCGGACAGTTCGAACTAGAGCGTGATCCGAGGTCAGTCTGGTCGTATGGAACATCGACCGTCAACGATCACAATCAGCCAACTGATTTCATACCCTTCGCGAATTTCAGCCAGGATCGCTGGCAGGTGGCGAAGAGTTTCCTGCCTCAGCCCCTTTCGGGCACGCTAGCGCGACTCGTAGCGGCGGACACACCACCAGCGACAGCAACATGGCGGTCGTTCGGCGGTTCACCGCACCGGTATCAGGAAGGGTCAAAATCATCGGGAAGATCGGGCATGGCAGCGAGAAAGGTGATGGCGTCCAGATCAGCGTTTGGATTGGCGGCGATTCGCTGGCCAACGAACACTGCCATAATTCGGAGCAGACTCTCAATATTGGCTGGGAGCAGATCGAAGCTGGACAAACGATCGACTTCGTTGCCACTCCCGGCGGTACTAGTGAATTCGATACTTTTTCATTGGCCGCATTGATTCAGCTGGCCGGTGACAATGGAACGGAAGAATCGTTTGGCACAAAACGGCATTACAGCGGACCAATCGACCCGCGTTCGTTAGAGCCATTGAGTCGCGTCGCCCAGTTGGCGCAAATTTTGATGATGTCCAACGAGTTCACTTTTGTAGACTGACTTCCATGAACGGATCGCTATTTCAATCACGACGACAAATGCTTCGCAGCTGCGGAACTGGGTTGGGTGCGCTTGCGTTGGGCGACATGCTTGCCCGCGACGTTTCTGCCGGCGAAGTGCCGTTGCATTATCCGGCCAAAGCCAAGCGGATCATTCACTTGTTCATGAATGGTGGTCCCAGTCACGTCGATACCTTCGACCCGAAACCAGCTTTGAAAAGGTTGCATGGAAAAACTGCACCAACGACGAATTTGAGGACGGAACGACCGACTGGCAGCGTGCTGGATAGTCCGTTCAAATTCGAAAAGTACGGTGAGTCGGGACTGCCCGTCAGCGAGTTATTTGCAAAGACGGCGCAGCACGCTGACGATATTTGCGTTGTGCGATCGATGTACGCCGACGTACCGAACCATGAACCGTCCTTGCTACTGATGAACACGGGTGAATCACTGCAAATTCGTCCGAGCATGGGTTCCTGGGTTAGTTACGGACTTGGAAGTGCCAACGAGAACCTGCCTTCGTTTATCACGATGTGCCCGGGTTATCCGATCAAAGAATCACAGAACTGGCAAAACGCATTCCTGCCGGGCAAGTATCAAGCGACCTATGTAAACACGAAGGCACGGCAAGTTGAGAAACTGATCGCCAACATCCGCAACAAGGGTGTGGCGGCGGCAGATCAGCGTCAACAACTGGACCTGCTGCAACAACTGAATCGACAGCATGCCGAAGAGCGCGGGGACGATCAGCGTTTAGAGTCACGGATTGAGTCTTTTGAACTTGCCTATCGCATGCAATCGGATGCAACCGAGGCATTCGACATCACTCGAGAGACGGAAGCAACCTTGCGGATGTATGGCGACGGCGAGTTTGCCCGCCAAGCGTTGATCGCTCGTCGACTAGTCGAACGGGGCGTCCGATTCGTGCAGCTCTACGCGGGTAATGGCCAGCCATGGGACAATCATGACGACATTCACATTCTGCACCGCAAGGAAGCAGAGAAGGTGGATCAACCGATCGCGGCTCTATTGTGCGACCTGAAGCGGATGGGCCTACTCGACGAAACACTCGTCTTGTGGGGTGGCGAATTCGGCCGGACGCCGGTCGTCGAACTTCCCAAAAAGGGAGCCAATGCGGGCAAGATGAATGGCCGAGACCATAATCACTACGGGTTTACCGTCTGGATGGCGGGGGGTGGCGTAAAGGGAGGCCAAGCCGTTGGGGCTACCGACGAGTTAGGATTCAAAGCGGTCGAGAATCGAGTCCACGTGCACGATCTGCACGCGACGATGTTGCGTTTATTGGGCTACGATCACAAACGATTGACCTACCGCTACGCCGGACGAGACTTCAGGTTGACCGATGTGCATGGCCGAGTCGTATCAGAGATCTTGGGCTAAGCATCGCCGCCTTTGGTTTGATCATTGCCGGTGGGATTTTGTCGTGGCGTCAGCATTTGAAGCTTGTCAAGAACACGACCATAAGATGTGGGAAACACGCGGGCAATCAAATCGACAAGTTTTGCACTGGATCCAGCAACGACTCGACGCTTCCGCTTGCGGACACCGTTCAAGATCGCCGTCGCCATCTCTTCGGGAGGCGTGATCAAGGCCGATTTGGTGTCTTCCGCAAGTTGGTCTTCATAGTCGCCCGATCTTTCGCCAAAGCGGGCCGATCTGGCAATGTTCGTATCGATGCCGCCCGGATGTACGCAGGTCGCGTAGACCTTACAGTTCTTGTCCAATGCTAGTTCTCCCGACAGACATTCCGTAAAACCACGCACGCCAAACTTAGAGATGTGATAGGCGCTTTGAGTCGGAACGGTAACGAAGCCGAAAACACTTGAAATGTTGATGATGTGACCTTCGTTCTGTTCAAGCATCATTGGTAGGAACGCTTTGGTGCCATAGATGACTCCCCATAGATTGATCCCCAGCAACCATTCCAGTTCTTCAATTGACATATTCGCGATGGTGGCGACCAGAGTTACGCCGGCGTTGTTGAACACCAGATGAGCCGTTCCAAAATCTGCTTTGACTTGATCGGCATGGGCAAAAACGGCTTCGCGCGACGAGACGTCCAGGATGTAGGTTCGCAGATCAACTTGTGGATGAGCGGACCGAATCAACTGGGCTGTTTCCTCTAGACCCTCTTGATTGATGTCGGAAATCGCCAGCCGCGCTCCGGAGTTGGCTAGCACTGTCGCCAATCCTCGCCCGATTCCTGAGCCGGCGCCCGTAATAACTGCAACCTTGCCTTGAAACTCTTGCATGCATTCAGTCCTGTAACGTTTTATTGTATTGGCACGCGATTGTATCCCAGGCAATAACTGGTCCGCTACGACGTGACAATTTTTCGCAGTTTGATTCTGCTCAGGCTGGTTTCAATCAGCTCGCGCAGCCAAACCCTAGCGTGAGTATTGGTCAGTGGGGCCAGCAAACCGAACGCCAGAGCTGTCGCTGGATTCAGCAAGAGGGATATCGGCAGCAGTGTTGCGTAAAGTGCCGTGCTATCCAAGCTGTAGCCATGACGGGCCATGGCAATCCAAATCCCAAGCAACACAATTCCGTTTGCGATTGTGGTTGCGAAAACAGCACCGTATAGTCCCCAAGATTGGCAGCAACAAACAGTTCAGCGCAACGTTTGCTGCCAGTCCTACACCGATTGCAACGGCGACCAGTTTGCCTTTCTCTGCGACCCACAAATAGTTCTGGCCGATGACTGCCAACGCAACCCAGATGGCAAACACAAACGCCATCGGCATCAGGGTCAATCCATCCGCATAGCGATTCTCTAGAACTTCCGTGAATAACCAAGGTGCAGCCATCAACGCGATCGCTGCGCCACTTGTAAACAACGAGGCGACTGCGAACAACAATTGCCGTAAACGCAGCTTCACCAGTTCGCGACGACCTGCTTCCCAGTCGGCCACCAAATAGGGCAGCAGGATACCACTGACCATCGTCGCTAAACTCATCAAAAGAACCGCAATGATTCGACTGCTGTGATACTGTCCTACGGCAGCCTGTCCGTCGCCGTCAGGAATCCAATGCAGAATCATGACTCGATCCGACATCGAAAAGATGTTCGTCAGCAGATTCATGACCCACAATGAAATTGCGAATGGTAGTACGCGACGCCACATTTTCGATGCGTCAAAGGGCGCGTCAGCTGTCGGAAGGCCACGCCAACCGGAATTCAGTGCCAGCCCACCTGGGATGATCGCGACGATCGTCGCCAGCACGTAAACGTAAATCAATCCAATGATGCCGCCGCCGCTCGACAGCCAGGCAATGCCGCAAATGGTGAAACCAACGCTCTGAATGAATTGCATCCAAGAAACGACGCGGACTTGCCGCAGCGACGAAACGAGCTGATAGATGAAATTGAATGCGATGATCGCTAGCACCGCGATGCCAACACTGTAGATCAGTCCCTTGTTTTGCGGTTCCAGAAAGACCAACCAGCCAAACCAGTCGGGCAGCAGTAGCATCGAAGCAAAGAAAATCGAACCCAAAATCACCGTTGCCGTCAACAAGCGACCAGCGAAGGCGGACAGGTGACCCAGGTTGCGATAGTGTTCCACATACCGCGGCAGCGAACCTGGCATGCCCAACAGCATCACCGGGGTGATGATGGTGATGAAGTCATACGCCATTGACCATTGGCCAACCACAGCATCGTCCAGAAGTCGGCAAAACCAGATGCCCCGAACGAATCCGAGACCGCGTTGGACGATGGTCATCGCCAGCATCACCAACATTCCCACCGCTAGGGAGTCGGCAACAAAGCTTTTCGGTGATTCGGTAGTTTCGGTCGTCACGACGATTTTCCCAGGTCTGGTCGGTGAAATGTGGCTCAGCCCATCGGCAGATGACATCGTTTTCTGAACGTCGCCCGCCAATTCGACCGATCCCCCTCTTGGTAATCAGTTTGTGCGGATTGGATCGGTAATGCTGGGCAGGTCCTCGTGCGATCTGTCACGCTTCTTGTAGAATGGTGCAATCAAGAGAATGTCAACTACTACCCCCTAAATCGCTTGTTGCACGCCCAACTGATGGTTCGAATCCCAATTCTCATTCCCACAGCATTTGTCCTGCTGACGACGATTGGGTTTGCCAATGATGATGTCCAGTTCAACCGTGATGTCAGGGCGATCCTTTCAGAGAACTGTTTTCATTGTCACGGTCCCGATGACGCCGCAAGAGAGGCAGATCTGAGACTGGACGATGAAGCGAGTGCCAAGGAATCGGCCATTGAACCTGGTGATGCAGATGCCAGCGAACTGATCATTCGGATCACATCGGATGATCCTGATGTATTGATGCCGCCTCCCGAATCAGAACGATCGCTTTCAGAAGAACAGATCGCCATCCTGCGTCGGTGGATCGATGATGGGGCGACATACGAGGGCCACTGGGCATTCAATCCACCTGTCCGTGGAGCCCCACCTGAATCAGACAATGGTTCGCTAGGCGTTATCGACCGATACATTCAGCGGCAATTGGGTTTGCGCGACTCTGCGCTCTGCGCCGCCCGCGGATCGCGAGACTTTCATCCGGCGGGTCACTTTTGATCTCACCGGACTGCCGCCGACGATCGAAGAGATTGACGATTTTCTGGCGGACCAAACGGAAACTGCTTACGAAAGCTTAATCGATCGTTTGTTGAGCCGGGAGTCGTTTGGACAAAGAATGGCATCGGATTGGCTTGGATGCTGCTCGCTACAGCGATACCTACGGATATCAAGTGGATCGCGATCGCTACGTTTGGCCATGGCGTGACTGGGTCGTCGACGCGATCAATGACAACATGCCCTACGATCAATTCTTCACCTGGCAACTTGCCGGCGATCTGTTGCCAAACGCAACTCGCGATCAGATCCTGGCGACGACTTTCAATCGGTTGCATCCGCAAAAGGTCGAAGGCGGAAGCGTGCCAGAGGAGTTCCGAATCGAATACGTTGCCGATCGGACGCAAACGGTTGCCACGGCAATTTTGGGACTGACCTATGAATGTTGTCGTTGTCACAATCACAAATACGATCCGATCACCCAGCAAGAGTACTATCAACTATCGGCCTTCTTTGACAACATTGCCGAAGCGGGCTTGTATTCGTATTTCACGCCGTCGGTTCCAACGCCGACGTTAACACTTCCAACCGAAGAACAAGAACAGTTGAGCGTTGGAGGCAAGTTCAAAGCAGGTCGAACAAGTCGAACTTGATCTGAACACGATGCTAGAAGCTCGCCGGAGTGCCGCGGTGGAACGAATCAGGAATCGAGACTTCGTCGGTGAGGACGTGCTGTTTGTAGAGCCGATTAAAGCCTTGGAGTTTGACGAGAAACCGCCGGGCAAGAACAAGTCTGATCGAAGGCGTCGTCGGCAACGCGTTTCAGCTGACCGGGGACGACGCGGTCGATACGGGTGTTGGTAACTTCAAGATCCCAACCGTTCTCCGTCGCGATCTGGATCAAGACGCCCGATGTCAAAGATCGCGCGGTTGTCCTGCATCGCTCGCAAGCCTGGACCGACGCGGCAAGTCGGGGCTACCAGTTGTTGATCGAAGAAGGACAACTTAGCTGGTCATTGATTCATTTTTGGCCAGGCAATGCATTGCGGATTCGCACGATCGATCCGATCCCGGTCGATCAATGGATTCACGTCGTGATCACCAACGATGGATCCAGTCGCGCTGATGGACTGGCGATTTACATCAACGGCCAACCAGCCGCGACGGAAGTTGTTCGCGATTCGTTGACAAAAAACATCACCGGCGGGGGCGGAGATCAGTATTCGCATTGGCGAACGAATGCGAGATCGTGGATTCACGCGTCGGTTCGGTCGATCGGCTGCGTGTCTATGAGCATCGAACTGACTGCGCTTAGAAATTTAGCGGCTGGCTTCACGGCAAGAAGCGATTGACTGGATCACGAACGAGCAGCTGAGTGAAGATCAGCAGTCGTTATTGGCCGACCATTATTTGCTACGCCACGATGAACGATCCAAAAACAAATCGACAGCGCTCAAGCAGACGCGGATCACAAAGTGCAAAATCGAAGATTCACTGCAAGAAATCATGGTGATGAAGGAAGAGCCGAAGCGTCGCGACAGTTACGTGTTAAATCGCGGCGCCTATGACAATCGTGGCGAACGTGTGGAACCTGGCACACCGGCCGCGTTGCCCGATTTTCCTGAGCTAACGCGCCGCGTAATCGCTTGGGTCTGGCACGTTGGTTGTGTGCCCCCGATCATCCTTTGACCAGTCGCGTCGCGGTCAATCAGACTTTGGCAGCTCTGTTTCGGAGTTGGATTGGTCCGAACTCCCGAGGACTTTGGCAGCCAAGGTGCAGCCACCGACGCATCCTGGTCTGCTGGATTGGCTGGCGGTTGAATTTGTCGAAAGTGGCTGGGATGTCAAAGCGTCTGATCAAAGCAGATCATGATGTCAGAAACTTATCGTCAATCGAGCCAACATCCCGATCCGGACATGGTCCAGCGAGACCCGGCCAATCAGTGGTTCGCACGATTCCCGTCCTATCGAATGTCAGCAGAGATGTTGCGAGACAACGCGCTAGCGGTCAGTGGACGGCTGGTCGAAAAATCTGGTGGCCCGCCAGTGAAACCATACGAACTGGAGGCTTCTTTCAAGCCTTCGAAACCAGACACCGGCGAAGGCTTGTATCGCCGGAGCTTATACACGTATTGGAAACGAACCGGTCCGGCACCAGCCATGATGACATTGGATGCGGCCAAACGAGATGTCTGCCGAGTGCAGCGGGAACGAACATCGTCACCACTTCAGGCATTCGTATTGTTGAACGGCCCCCAATACGTGGAAGCGGCGCGAGGACTGGCTGAGCGAATGACCGAAGCCCATGGTAGCGATCCCGGAATGCTCGCAGCTGGCATCGGGGAAGCATTTCGTTTGTTAACGAGTCGCCGCGCAAGTGATCGCGAAATGATGGTGCTCGAAAGGCTGTACCAAACGCAACGCGAGTACTTTGCCGCCAACATTGATCGAGCAGAGAGCTATTTGCAAATTGGTGAAGCGAAAGTCGGTCTCGAAGCGGACCAACCCCACCTCGCCGCGCTGACGGTCGTCGTCAGTACGATTATGAATTTTGACCAAAGCATGATGAAGCGATAGTGATGGCCATAGGAAACAGTTTTATCTCGCGCCGCCGAATGCTGATGCAATCCGGGCTAGGATTTGGCGCATTGGCCGCGGGCCAACTGATGAACGATGGGTTGTGTGCGGCCGAATCGGCGCAAGGACTGTCCGGGATCAAGCTGGGACAACACCATGCGCCGACCGCAAAACGAGTGATCTTTCTGTTCCAGTCTGGCGGTCCGTCACAATTGGACTTGTTTGATCACAAGCCGCTGCTGAATGAGCGTCACGGCACCGAACTTCCGGAGGAAGTACGTCAAGGTCAACGTTTGACGGCGATGAGTGGAAATCAATCGAGTCTACCGTTGGCAGGATCGCCATTTGAGTTCAACCCGTCCGGAGATTGCGGAACGGAATTCAGCGATCTGCTGCCACATACCGCCAGCATTGCCGATGACCTTTGCGTGGTGCGTTCGATGTACACCGAAGCGATCAACCATGGGCCGGGTGTGACCTTCATGCAGACCGGTAGCCAATTTCCCGGCCGCCCCAGCATGGGTGCGTGGTTGGACTATGGTTTGGGAACCGAGAATGCTGATTTGCCAGCGTTCGTCGTGATGGTGACCAAAGACAAAGGAGGCCAGCCATTGGTGTCGCGATTGTGGGGGAGTGGTTTCCTGCCCAGCAAACATCAAGGTGTTCGCTTTCGCAGTGGCAAAGACCCAGTCCTGTATTTGAGCAATCCGGCTGGAATCGATGCGGACAGTCGTCGCCAAGCTATGGATGCACTCGGTCAGTTGCACAAGTTTCAATTGGCCGAAACGGCTGACCAACAAATCGAAAACCGACTCGCCCAGTATGAACTAGCATTCCGGATGCAGGCATCGATTCCGGATGCGACGAATTTTTCTGATGAACCGACAAGCGTTCTCGAATCGTATGGTCCGGATGCAAAGAATCCGGGATCCTTTGCGGCGAACTGCCTATTGGCTCGCCGACTGGCCGAGCGTGGTGTGCGTTTCATCCAACTCTATCATCCCGGTTGGGATCATCATGGCGGGCTGCCGAAAGGATTGCCAGGACAATGCCGCGAAACAGACCAACCGTCGGCTGCACTGGTTAAAGACCTCAAGCGTTGCGGGCTACTGGATGATACGCTGGTTATCTGGGGCGGCGAGTTTGGCAGAACCAACTATTGCCAGGGCAAACTGACAGCCGACAGTTTTGGTCGCGATCATCACCCCAAGTGTTTTAGCATTTGGATGGCCGGCGGTGGTATCAAACCGGGGACAGTCTACGGATCAACCGACGAATTCGGCTATAACATCACCGAAAACCCTCTTCATATTCATGACTTGCATGCCACGATTTTGCATCTGTTGGGGGTTGATCATCAACGACTTACATTCAAATACCAAGGCCGACAATTTCGACTAACCGACGTGCACGGAAACGTGGTCCACGACATCCTTAGTTAATTCGTTCCTAAATCTTTTCTTATGCCGATCAAAATTCGTTGCCAGTGTGGCAAGGCTCTAAATGCACCCGATTCTGCTGCCGGCAAGGCCGTCAAGTGTCCTGGCTGCGGAAAACCGCTACGGGTCCCTGCCGCCGCAGGTGCCAGCGGATCTGCTGTAGGCCGAAAACCATCGGCAACAAAACCGCAAGCCAAACCGGTGGCGGCAGCGAACAATGACATTGGCTCGCTGTTCGATGAAGAGGGCTTCAGTTCGCAAGTCGAAGCCATTTGCCCCTCGTGCCGTGTCGAAATGCCAGCCAACGCCGTGCTGTGTACGAAGTGTGGATTCCACAAGGAAACCGGGATCCGACTAGAATCACACAAGACCCCTGGGGTTGACATCGATAAGAGCACGCTCGCATTGGAAAAGGCCGCCAGCGACCTGGTCAAAGACCGGGAAATGCAACAGGAACTGCTGAAAGGTGGTGGCATGCCGTGGTGGATGCTAGCCATGGTGCTAGTGATTGGCGGCGGTGGCCTGGGCATTGCCGTGATGGGAGTCAATGCAGCCAACCGAGAAACTGCGGTCGAAGGCCCCGGATTGTTTGCATCACTGCTAATGCTGACCGGCGCTACATTTCAGTTTGCGAACCTGGCCTGCGTGTTGATTGTCGTTGTCCACGCTTTCAAGCAGACCCTTGTCAAAGGTCTTTTGACTGTCTTCACATTTCCGTTGTACTACTTTTACCATGTCGTGACAAATTTTAGGGAAGTCGGAAAAGTGTTTGTGCTTGGACTCTTACTGGGGGTCCTCGGTGGCGTCAGTTACTACTACGGATCCACTATGGCCGATGTTGTTCCGGGTGAGGAGCAAGACACGGGTCTGAACAACGTGTTTGATCAATAGGGACCTGAGCACTTGCAGGCAAAATCGTTGGTTTCGGAGTCTTCCGAGTCATGCTAATTTCGGCGGACGGTGTTTGCTGAGCCGAAACGACCAGATCCGCCGGCGCCGAATTCTGATCCGTTGAATTCTCAGGTGTGCGTTCGTGATCTGATTTCGATGGAGTCGTACGGCGGGCGATCGTGGTTGTCGTCAAACCGGTCGAATTGGACCCGCCGCGCGCATCGCCTGCAAATAGCGATTGTATTGAGGTGATAGCCTGGTGATTTTTACATCGATGCTTGATTCGGTGGATGCTCCCGGTAACAGTACGGTCGCCGGTACGCCTTGCACCAGCTTGCCGTCGCCAGTGCGGAATGACGTCACCAAAGAGACACGTTTTTGTTCGCCGCCAATCGCATCCCAAGGAATCCAGATGCTGTATGAAGCGCCCAAATCTGTTTGACTGAAGTGCCTGGTGAATTGTTCGGGCGTGAATTCGAAACGCTTGACTCGAGCCTGTTGAGAATCTGCGGCGTCGTCGAAACCGTGAACGATCAAGGTTCCATTGACTGGCACGGCTCGTGATTTTTCGTCGTAAAAGAACACGCGGCCGCCAAATCCACGCGTCGGTGTGCGGCCTGTTTGGACCAGGGTGTCGGGCGTCCAAGTCGTCGCGATTTTGGCTGGATTCGGATAGGGCTCGGCATCCGCATCCTGCTTTCTCCACGGCATTTGATCCAACAGCGACTTACCCTTGCTATTTTCAGTCTGACCAGGCGATTTCTGGTTTGGAGTCAGCGTGCTGCATCCCATCGAGGCAACGAACATCGTTGCGGCCACTAACGCGGCAAGTTGCTCAAAATTGGTTTTCATGGTTGGTTCCGTCAGGGACCTGATTCTCAAGATTCAAATTGTCATTGCAGCGCTAATCGCTGATCAACATTTCGTTATTGCTGCCCAGACGCACCGGTCTGTTCTTGCTTGGCAACTGATCGGTCGGCTTCGTCTTTTTCCAAGGCGAGATCGTCCAGTTTGCACGTGCGGTCATCTGAGACGTTTGACGACCCTGCGGAAAGGAAGTTTGTTTCACTTCCGGTGTGCTTTCGATCGGTGTGAAGCGAGATTGTGGGACGGCTTCCGGCTGGGGCAGCGGAATCGTGGGCAGCAGACTTTCCGGACTCAAACTTGGTTGTGCGGGAACCGATCGGGGCGGATCGGCAGGTGCAAAAAATGGTTCGGCGATGTCAAGATCCGGTTCTACGACGACGGGCAGGTCTTCCATTACACTCGACTCGCTCAGGATTTCGCTGCCATCGGGCAGAACCTGTTCGCGGACAAAATCGTTGACGGTTGGCTGCAAATCAGGGTAGATCGTGTTGCCGATCGCCGGCCCCCACAATCCATGCCCACCGTTGAGTCCCACGTCGCCGTTGGCCTCGACAACATCTGCCAAACACCAACTCATCCGACTCGATTCAACCTCTTTGATGTAGTCCAAGTCTTCTTGACCGGAGATAAGCATCGGGGTCATGACCAGCAACAGTTCTGTTCGGAGCTCACTTTCCCTGTCGTACTTGAACATGTAGCCAAGTAGCGGAATGTCGGAGACGTACGGAACGCGGCGACTAAGGTTAATGCGTGTTTTCTGAATCAAACCTCCGAAGACGACGGTTTGACCGCTGTACGCCGCAACCACGCTCTGCGCGGTGGTTTCCAAGATATCGTCGATCAGAATCGGCGGGCCGTCACCGTTGGGCACAACCGTTCCAGTTCCCGCGTCACGATCACTGCGCGTGATGTCCACGTTCATGATGATCAATCCATCCGATCCGACTCGTGGACGAACCTTCAAAATCAAGCCCACCGGGATGTCTTCCGTCACCACTTGATTGCCGTTGATGTTGATGATCACGTCGGTCACGCGAGCGATGATTCGTCCGACTTGTACTGCGGCGTCGGTGTTGTCCAGTGTGTTGATTTGGGGTCGACTCAAGATTTGAAGTCGATCCGCGTCCTGCAGCGTGCGTAACAACATGCTGATCGAGTCGCTGGCGGCACTTAGCACAAAGCCTCCGTATCCCAAAGCAGAGTTCGTTGTGCCAACACCAAAGCTGGTCACACCCCGTGTGCCAAGAGTTCCCTGCTGATACGAATTGGCGTTGGCCAACCCAACGTTGTTAAAATTGAATCCGCGAACGGACGGGGCGCCGGCTCCTGGCAAAGCGTCCGCCGCAACTCCGCGATCATAAAGCAGGGAATCTTGCAGACCGAACTCGCCCCCAATTTCAAACGTGTCTCCAAGCCGGACTTCAGCCAACAGTACTTGGATCATCACCATCGGTGGACGGCGATCGAGTTTGTCGATCATGCGTCGTACGTCTTCGTACAGACGCGGCGAAACACTCAGTAGCAAGCTGTTGCTTACCGGTTCTGCGACGACGATCAAATCACGATCCGGGAGATCGTATGGGCCAAGGCCTTGTTGAAACTGTTGAATCGTGTTCACGGTCTGGGTGCGCTGCTGCACGTAGGTCTGGATCGCGGTGGCGACATCTGCCGCCGTTTGATGACGCAACCAAATCACTTCGGTGATCCGTTCAGCGAAACCTTCGCTATCGAGTCGCAACAGAATGCTTTCGACGACTTCCAGATCCTCCGCAGATCCACTGGCAATGATGCTGTTGGTCCGCTGATCGGTGCTGAACCGCAATGGAACGAGCGAACTTTCCGGCGCTGCGGTGATGGATGGCAAACCGGCTGAATTCGCGGCACCCACACTGGTACCTTGAGTCGCCGCATCGGAACCAAACAAGTCTTGAAGTGCCGTCGTTAGTTGCAACGCATCGCCATTCAGAATTGTGAATACCTTGACCAGTGAATCGACGCCCGGTGCTTTGTCCAGTTGCCGGATCAATTCTCCGATCAGCGGCATACTGGCAACCGGAGCGCGCACCACAATCGCATTCGCACCTGGATCGGCCGTAACGACTGCTCCTACCAAAATCCCCGACTCCAGGACCTGATCGCTGTCAGGGCCAATTGAGACAATGGATACCGCCGAGGAAAGATTCGTAACTTCACTGTCACCTTCCGGTTCACCATTGATCGCCGATTGCAAAACCGGCGCCAATTCGTCGGCAGCGGCATTGTTGAGCGGGAAAATTTTGATCTCGCTCCGCGCCTCATGCTGTTCCACGTCCAGGTCGTCCACCAGCCGCGTGACTTCCAGCATATCTCGCGGGGCAGCACTGACGATCAGCGAATTCGTTCGGTAGTCGGCCAGGACGCGAACGCGCGGTCCGACTCCTGGTCGCAGATCATCACCTGTGCCGGGTCGATCCGTAAAGAAGTCGCGGATGGTCTGTTCCGCATCCACCGCCGATGCGTTTTGCAAGCGAAAAACCCGTAATCGGTTTGACTCTGCGATCGGCTGGTCAATCTTTTCGATCAACTCTTTTAGACCGGCGATCGCCTCTTTGCGACCAATCAACAGCAATGCGTTGGGGGCGTCCAAGGACGTGATGCTGACTTCACCCTGACGAGCCGAGAGCACATCTTGGTATAACTGTTGAAGCAGCGCCGCCACAGCATTCGCGTCGGCGTGCTGTAGATCCACGACTTCTATATCTGGTTTCGTCAGCTTGCTTTGTTCCTCGATCTGTTTGATCAGGTCCCTGATTCGTTGTGCATCCCGCTTGGTTCCTTTAATGATGACTTGGCCAAGTTCGGGGATGATCTGAATTTCGGGGTTGCCAAATAGTCCGGCACCTCGTTCGTCGCCACCGTCGGCGTTTTGGGTTGGTTCGTTTTGCCTGCCGGCATCTTGGCCGTTCGCATCCTGTTGAAATACAGCATTGCGTAAGAGAGGAGCAGCCGGTCCTGGAAGTGCTGAGTTTTGGTTGCCAGGAACTCTTAAGTTTCTCAGTAGCCGGATCGCTTTCTGAATCGGTTCCGGTTCCGCTTTTTCAAAACGAACCAGTTGGATCACTTGATCCCGATCGTCGGGGCGCTTGTCGAGCGCCTCGATCAGTTTCTGCCAAGCCCCGATTGCTGTAGCTGGTGCCGTAACCGTGATGTGGTTGCTGCGGCGGTCAACCTCAACCGTTGTCCCCAGCATTCGCGGCGCGGTCAGCTGGAATGCCGCGCGGACGCCATTGCCACTGGTCGTCACCGGCATCGGCGTATCGGAGAGTCGCTGCAGAGCGTCTTCGAATTCGCGCCAAGTGATGTTGCCCAAAATCGCATGCAGCGGTGAATTGGCACTTGCCGTCGGCGAGGCATGAGATGCAAGCAGTTCTTGCACTTCCGCTGCAATTGCTTGCTGCGCTGATTGGGGTGCCATCACCACCAGTTGTTCATTCTGAACATCGGGTGCAATGTTGACTCCAGCGGTATCGCGATACCGGAGACTTAATTGTGTGGCAATCGACGACGCAAGTATCGCGGGTACGGCTAGCTTCTTCAGTTGTGGTCGTTCGTCCCGTTGTATTGGGCCATCGGCTGCGTTGACCGGAGTCGAGCAGATCAAGGCGATAGCAACCAAGACCAGATTGAACACAAAGCGGCGCATAAGCGACACCCTTTTGAAACGATGGAATGCGACGACGGTTCGCTTCCATAGAAGCGAGAGTCCGTTCAATCGGATTCATCGTCGTAGCCGTTACAGTCGCTACAGACAAATCCCTCTACCCGACCCTACCGATCAGCCAATATCGCTGTGCTAGCAATAAGCTGTGGCGATTCCTGTTTCTGATCTTTCGGCTAAATCGTGGAATTTGTTAAAGCTCGGTGAATCCCCAAACCTTTTCAAGAACTCCGCCGCAAGGTGCATCGGAAATGAGTAGACACTCACTGGCAACCCTTTTCCTTGCCGCAATGGCCATTACCGCGACTGGCTGTCGTCAAACAACCGCCACGATTCCGGGGGGCCCTGCCCCGGCAGGAGCGCTTGCACCGGTGAATCCAGGCCAAATGCCAACGCTCGGACCATTTGGCGGAAACACCAAAGTAGCGCCACCGCCAACGGGTTCCTATCATCCCGCCGGCGGGCATATCGGCGCAACCGCTCCTGTGGCCCAGCCGTACTTGGGCCCCGGCCCAGTGGGTGCGCCGGTCGGTTCGACCACCAATGGCACTGTTGGTTCGGGCGTCCAAGTCGCTGGTTGGAACGAGACAAACGCTGTTGTACCGACGGCAGGAACAGCGGCAACCTTTGGAGCGAACCCTTCGGCGACCAGCAACCCACGTAGCGGAGGAATGAATGTCATCGACTTGACGGGCGCGCCAGCGCCTCCGGGCTATCGCCCCTCCGCTGTGCCGGCCGCTCCTGTCTATGGCGGGCAACCCAGTCCGCAAAACCTGGTTCCAATGGGTCCCAACTCGGCGGTCGTCGGGCAACCGCAATCCGGATGGCAGCAACCAGCCTCGCCGCCCCCGGTTGCACCGTTCCAACCGCGACAAGACCCGGGAACCAGCTATCCCGTTCAACCAGCTCCGATTCAGACCAGTCCTCCGGTTTCAACGACAAGGACGGCTACCACGACCGGCGGTCCTTCGACCGAACCCATTGATCAAAGTTCCGCGTCTGGAAATCTGGATTGGAGAACACCGGGCAGTCAGTTCTAGCGGGTAAGCCAATCACTTGCCGCCGATCTGGGGCAGGTCACCGATGTGCGCGTGACCAGCCTGAAGTCGGCTTGATCGTCATTGCGGCGCGAAGAAGTTGATGACACTAGCGGCGAGCACTTTGCAGCCGATGGCAATTGCATGTTCATCAACGTCAAAGTTGGCTGTATGCAGCGGTGCGCTGCCAACCTGGTCTCCCGCGACGCCCAGCCTAAACATGGCTCCCGGGACTTGTTCCAAGTAGTACGAAAAATCTTCGCTTCCCATGCTGGGCTGATCAATCCATTCAACGGCACCAGCGGTCAGTGTTTGGGTCACTGATTTGTTCAGTAAATCGATAGATTGCTCGTGATTCCGAATGGAAGGAGCTGAGAATCCAAGCTTCATTTCGACTTTACATCCGCTTTCCTTTTCAATCGCCTCGCAGACATCCTCCAGAGTTTCCAAACCAATCCGGCGACTTTCCTGATCCAGCGAACGCAACGAACCGGCCAGCACAGCGTGATCGGGAATCACGTTCGCGGTCTGACCAGCGATGATTTTTCCGACTGAGAAGACGACGGTTTCCCGTGGGTCGGCCGTTCTTGCGATGCGTCGAAAAGCAGACTGGACCCAATGCGTGCTGGCATCGATTGGATCGTTTGTCAACTGTGGACGGGCGCCATGACCTCCTTTGCCGGCAAACGTGACTTCCAAGGAATCGCACGCCGCGGTAAAAGCTGCCGTAGCGCAATCCGATGCAGCCGACACGCATGGTCGGATCAACATGCAATCCCAGAATCATGTCAATATCGCGGAGCGCATGGTGATGAATCATGTGTTTGGCGCCCGTTGCAAGTTCTTCGGACGGTTGCAGAATCGCGCGCACCGCGATCGGCCACGGCAACTTACCTTGACGGTGCATCGTCGTTAACAGTTGCAACGTACCAACGACAATGGCAGCATGAACGTCGTGACCACAAGCATGCATCACACCATCACAGGTGCTTCGATAGTCGACCGCTTTGCTGTCTTCGATCGGTAACGCGTCGATGTCACCCCGGATCGCAATCCGTTTACCCTCTGAAAGTTTTGGTGATGAAATGAAATCGGCGGTGACACCGCGACCTTCACCGGGCACGTGGGTTGGCAGATCTAGTTTGCCCAGTTCGGCAGCCAAATACTCGGTGGTCAGGTATTCGGCATCGGAGAGTTCCGGGTGTTGATGCAGATGCCGCCGCAGTGCGATCCATTGCGGGCTGAGGGAATCGCAGTAATCGTCGATTGCAACGAGCCAATCAGCGGTTTCGTCGGTCACCTTCGCATTCATCCGGGTTAACTCTGAGGCTGGGAAATCACTACAGGTACTATGGGATGTTCGGAGGACGCGTGATCCACGCTGGTCGCCTGCGTGCGAACCCCCACTCCTTCGTCTTTCCCAAAGCAAATCAGGAGGGCAGGTAAGAATACCAGATCGGCAAACAGAGCGGTGCTCACGGTCAGAATTCCCATCGCCGTAAAGATCTTGTGGTCTCGCGCATCGTCGCTTAGGTAAACCGCCGCAAATCCAATCACCAACACAATCGTGGTCATCACCAAGGCTGTACCAACCCCAATGAAGGCGTTGCGTATCGCCTCATTGCGATCGTTCGTCTTCGTCAGTTCTTCTTTGTACCGAGTCAGGAAGTGTATGGTGTCATCGACGGCAATTCCCAAGCACACGGTAAACGCGCACACGCTAACCATTTCCAGGTTCTGGCCTGTCAAAAATAGTAGCGATCCGGTCGCTGCAAGCGGAAACAGATTTGGAATCACCGAAATCAATCCCAAACGGAGAGAACGATAGGCAATCGTCAGCACACCAAAGATGATAAAGCTTGCGGTTCCAAGGCTACGGACCAAGTCCTGGATGACCTGGAACAAATTCTGCCAGCGGAAGACGGCACCGCCGTCCAGTTCCATTTCGAATTCGGGATGCTCCAGTTGCAAAGCTGCCAATTTCTGTTCGATTCGCTCAAAAACGGGACCATACGAGGCGATCCCAATGTCTTGCAGTCGGAATGTGATGCGCGAGCTTCGCTCTTCCGGTGCAATGTAGGCTCGCTTCAATGGCGGTGGCAAAAGCTCCAGCATCGACATTCGCGTGGCTGGTTCCCCTTCGCCGGGCAAGGCATCCAGCATCCTTGCGATCGACAACGGATGCCCGATCAGTGGCTCATTATCCAGGATCGCGTTCAACTTTCTGAACAACTTCGGCAATCTGACCATCGGTCGATTCAACCTCTGAATTCCACTTGATCAAGACTTCACTTGTTTCCATGCCTCCGAAAGCTTCGTCAATATGGGCCAGAGCCATCGCCGGTTCGCTGCTTGATGCCAGCGCGCTGGTCCTTCGCTCGTCCGGTCGCAACTGTAAGGTCATCAGGCCAAGAATCACGGTCATGGAGATCGCCACCGCGCTCATTCGTTTCGGGCGTGCCAATACGAAGTCGATGACAACGGAAATCCGATCCAAATTACGATCGACCAGGTTCTTTCCGTAGCCGGTATGAACACGGCGCCCCAATGGACTCGCACACGCGAGCGGAATCATCGTGATTACAGAGATGAACGTCATCAGGACACCAATCACGCAACACATTCCGAATTCACGCACTTCTTCGTGATTGGCAAGCATCAGTGACCCAAACCCAATCGCCGTGGTCAGCGAAGTCAACCAGCAAGCGACGCCGACTTCGCGAATCGACTGCCGCGCTGCATTGGTTGGTGACATGCCGGCTGCCCGGTGACGCCGAATCTGGACCATCATGTGGACACCGTCGGTAAAGCCAACCATACACAGCAGGACTGGAACGATAACGGAATTGAAAGGGTTGTCGGCGAGACCCAAAAAATGGAGCAGGCCTAAGGTCCAAAAGACTCCGAAAATCGGTGCCAGCGATACGATCAGGACAGCTGACAAACCGCGAAACAGAACAAAGGCTATGACGGCTGCCATCGAGTAACCAATTGCCTGATACTTCAGCTCCTTCTCTCGGGCGCCAACTTCGCGGCTCAGTCGAATTGGCACGTTGCCCGTGACTTTGAAATCGATGTCAACGCCGGGGTACTTCGCTACTGCGGCGGCGGCCGTATCTCGCAGTAAGTCGGTGCAGTCCGTGTCTTTGGTGACGAACAACCACTCGATGGCGACCATCAACAGCATGGTGTTTCCGTCCGCGGACAACAGCTGTCCTCCAACCATCGGGTGATGGATCGAACGTTCCTTTGCGCGATCCAACCGCGACTGCGTGACGTTTCGCTTCGGGAATATTGGTTCTTGAAGACCAAAAATGTTCAGAGGCGGCGCTTGATCCATCCATAGTACGCTGGCGACCTGGTCAAGTTCCTGAATCGCATCAACCGCCTCGCGAATAGCCTCGGAACCATCCGGCGTGAAGAACTGACTGGAAGAAGCAACGACAATGACATCTCCCGTCGCGACGCGAATTGGTTCAACACTGGGGACCTGACCACGCCGCGGATCATCCTCGTCCACTTCCACAGTCAAATCGGGTGGCGGTGGCTCACTAAGGATGATGTAGGGATCGTAATGGCCGATTGCCATCAGCGTTGTCCACGCCACGATCAGGGCGAATGTTACCCAACGATGGTCAACAATCCAGTCGGCCAGAATTCCGAATCGACTAAACACGACGCTATAGCTTCCGCTTGCCTTCCGAGAGCGCTGACTGGGCAGAAGCGGCGGCTTCGTATCGCTCCAATGCGTTTTTGGCCATTTCTTCGCGAGTCAAATATCCATCTCCATCGTGATCGTACGAATAGAATCGGAAGGCTCGAACTGCTTTTGGGACTTCATGAGGCGACAGCAGCTGGTCCCCGTTGTCATCGAATCTCGCGATATACTTGTCGGCAAAATCCAACGCAAGCTTCCGTTTCAGCTCTTGTTCAACTTCGTTTTGTTCATTGGCTTTGCTGCGACCATCGTAGCGCTCGCTACGATCCAATGGCTCGGCGACGCGCAAAAAGGTCAACGCCATTTCCTCCCAGGTTTGATCGCCCCAGCCAACATATTGCGTCGGATCTGGATTGTTGGGGTTAGCGTCGGAATTATCAAAGGTCGCTGTGAAGGAGATTTTGTTGACGTTTTGCAAAGGCAGTGGATTCGCCAAGTCGTAGTCATGCTGCCAGTTGAAGTCGTATGACGGGACTCGCAACAACGGACTCGGTCCCTCTTTGGTGTGAATCGTGACAGCTAGACTTTTGCCGCGAACGTGCATGTGCGGAGTCAGCGAGAGGATTTCACCATCCTTTGGGAACCAGTCGACGTCCCCCACAACTTGATGATTCGCAGCGCCAGGCGGAATTTCAAATTCCGTGTCGATTCCGTTGATCACATAGACTTCGTGAGTCACATCGGTAGCTTTGGCGAAGACCAGTCCCAATCGCGTCAAATCTTCCTGACATTTGCCGTTGGGTGTGTAGTGCATCTGGAAGACAAGATGTGCTCCGGCTGCAATTCGGTAGGCGTATCCGTCCGGCAATTCCGAGGTGATTTGGCCAGGCACATAGCCAGCCAACATCCCCGCACCTTTCAAGTACGTCCCGTCCGGCGGACGTTGAAATACGATGCAGTGGTGAACCACAGCGCTGTTTCCGGGCATCACTTGCGCCCGCGAATCCAGGTGTCTTCGGTGAATCCAGGGTCGACGACAAAGTACTGGTACTCGACCGTCCCCTCGGCGGGAACCAGGTACGGCTCGGTAGCCATTTCGAGTATCAGGTCAGGTTCCTTCGACATTCGCCAGCCATCAGCGTAGGTTTCCTCGGGTGGCAGATCTTCGGCTTTTCCGAAAGGCATGCCGGCATCGACCCAGCGGCGAAAGATCTCCTTTTCCTCGTCCGGCATGTGTCGGGCGTTGGCGAAATGGCCAACCGTGGGGTCAGCGTGCCACGGTGGCATGCGTCCTTCGTCAATGACTTCCACGGACATGTCGCCCCAGCCAACGACTTCATCGTAGTCATCCAAGGCGAAGGGACCGATCTGACCATCACGATGGCATTCAATGCAATTCTTCTGCAGGATGCGCAATACTTGATTGCAGAACGTAATGTCTGAATCGATCGTTTCTTTTCGCGGCAATGCGATCAGGCAGCCGACCGCTTTGACATCTGGTCTGCTAACTTGCTTGCCAGCCAACAGTTCATCGATCGCGTTTCGCAGATCGTGAACTTTTGCTTCCGTACGAGCAATGCCTGGTTTGTATTGGTCATCGATTCGCCCCTGATATCGAATCACACCAGCGGCATCGACAACGAAAACTTCTGGCGTACGGGTTGCGCCTGATTGAAGAGCAACGGTACGGTCATAGTCTTTCCCGATCGCAAAGCTGATCCCATGCTCTTTGACGTATTCTTTCAGGTCGTCCATCGAATCTTGCACGTTGCTATTGATGCCCAAAAACTGAACACCCTTGCTTGCGTATTCATTGGCCATGCGTTCCAAACGGGGCCCATAAACGCGGGCGAGCGGACACTCTGTTCCCAAGAAACAGACGACGTGAAATCTGACCGCGGGATCGGTCGAGAACGAAAGTGTCGTCCCGTTGGTCGCGGCCAACGAGAAGTCCTCGAATCGACCAGACCCGCCGGCCGCCAGATTCGCGCGACTGTCGCCTGTTGTCACTTCGTCGGGCTGCCCAGTGTTTGCCTTCCCAGCGTCTGGATCAGCCGCAATCGAGGCACCAAAGTGGAGTGCCAGTGAGCAAGCCATTAGACAGCAGAACGCGCGAGACATTATGATGAACCATTTCAGGTATGATATTGATGATGCCGATATGATGCCGAATCGCTCGACCAGATTCTAGTTCGATATGGAAACAAATCCCATGCCAGCGCAGCCCGCCGACAATGACCCAGCCAAGACTTCATCGACCACCAATCGCCGAACATTTATCAAGGGGACGGCGTTGGCAACCGGCCTTGCAGCCGGAGGATTGCCGAAAGTCCATGCCCAAGGCAACTCGGAGATTCGTGTTGGTCTGATCGGATGCGGCGGACGGGGCTCAGGCGCAGCTGTCAACGCGATGAAGGCGGACCCGGGTGTACGAATTGTCGCACTGGCAGACTTGTTCTCTAAATCGATGGACAGTTGCCGTAACTCGTTGTCAAAGGGACACGCCGAACAGTTTCAGATTCAAGACGACCAATGCTTCGACGGGTTCGACGGCTACAAAAAATTGTTAGCGACGGATGTCGATGTAGTTTTGTTAGCGTCCCCGCCGCACTATCGACCCGACCATATGGAAGCGGCGGTGGAAGCAGGCAAACAGATCTTTTGCGAAAAGCCTGTGGCCACTGACCCCACTGGTGTTCGTCGCGTTGAAGCGGCCTGCAAGCTAGCTGACGAAAAGGGGCTGAACGTCGTCAGCGGTTTGTGTTGGCGCTACGATGACGGTCTAAAGCAGACTGTCGAGAAAATACACGATGGTGCGATCGGTCGAGTGATTTCGACGCAAGTCAATTATTTGACGGGTCCAGTTTGGACTCGACCAAAGCGACCTGGTGAGAGCGAGATGGAGTATCAATGCAGGAACTGGTACTACTTCAACTGGTTAAGCGGCGATCATATCGCCGAGCAATTCATTCACTCGTTGGATAAGGCACTCTGGCTGCAACATGACGATCCGCCATTGCGTGCCTACGGAGTTGGTGGTCGCCAGCGCCGCGATGACAAAACGCAAGGCGACATCTATGACCACTTTTCCGTTGTTTATGAGTGGGCCGATGGTACCAAGACTCATGCACAGACGCGACAAATTTCCGGATGCATGAATGAGGTGGAAGATTACGTTTACGGAACCGAGGGAACGGCTCGGTTGATCAAACACCAAATCGAGGGCGAACGACCTTGGGAATTTAGTGGCGACAAGGTTCAGATGCACCAGGCGGAACAAAACGAGTTCTTCAAGGCGATCCGCGGCGACAGAGAACGGATCAACAACGGTACCTATATGTGCCGCAGCACCTTGCTGGCCATTCTGGGCCGTGAAGTCTGCTACAGCGGACGGGCGATGACCTACGACGAATTGGCGAACAGCCCGCAGGACCTGCGCCCGCAGGCCTATGAGTGGGGTGACGCGCCCAAAGTCGAAGTACCGCAACCCGGAATCTACAAGCACCCGAAAGCCTAAAACGTGCGCGGCTTTATGGGTGATGCCTGGACGTGATGTCGATCATCGTGTCATGCAGCTTTCCGTTGCTAGCCACGATGCTGGTTGTTGCCAGTGGCAAAGCTTTGCCGCGACCATCGCTGACTCGACCCCCCGCCTCTTCGACAAACAAGGCCCCGGCAGCAAAGTCCCAGGGCGAAAGTTGATATTCGAAGTAGCCGCCGAATTGACCACAACCAACTTGGCAAAGGTCGAGCGCGGCACCACCAAATCGGCGGATCCCATGTATGTCGTGCCCGAAAAACTCTTCGATTGCGGCAAGAGTCTTTCGCATCATTGCACCACGGTCGTAATAGAAACCACAACCGACCAAAGTTTTGCCTAGGGATACCGAATCGCAAACCGAAACTGACTGCTGGTTGCGGAACGCACCGCCACCGCGAATGGCGGTAAACATTTCCTCTCGGGCGGGATTGAAGACAGCGCCGGCGACGGCTTGTCCGCGATGGCAGTAGGCGATGGAAACGGCGAAATGGGGCAGTTGATGGGCAAAATTGTTCGTTCCGTCCAGCGGATCAATGATCCACAAGTGCTCCGCGTTGACGCTGCCCACCAAATCCTCTTCACCAAGTAATTCGTGGCTCGGAAACTTCGCTCTGAGGAACTCGCCAATCGCAGCTTCACTTTCCAGGTCAGCATCGCTCACCAAGTCATAAGCCTTCCCTCCCGCATCCGATTTGTCTCGCATCTGAACGCCGTCGCGAAAATAGCGCATCAGAATATCGCCACCGATTCGCGCAGCCTCAACCGCCGATTCGATCATCTCCTTTGGGGGATTCGGTCTTCCTGGCTCCTGACCCCTGATCCCTGACTCCTTATTTCCCTCCATACCAGACTCCTCGCAGCCAATTGTGTCTTCGCAAACGAACCAACAGTTCCGGTGGCAAGTCTTTCAGCTCGCTGACTCGGGAATTCTGTTCGACCTGCTCGATCGTCCGCATGCCAACGATTGCAGTACTGACTTCGGGACGGGCAAGGACAAACTTTAAGGCAACGTCCGCCGCACTGTACTCGTCATTCAGTCCGAACTCAGCGATATCATCGTTGATCTGGGCCACTCGCCTGGCCGTCCGCGCCATTCGGTCTCCGGCAAAGAATTGGCTGCGGAAATCATCGTCGGGAAACTGGTGGTTCGCCGGGTATTTTCCGGTCAGTGAACCTTCGTCCAAGCAAACTCTGACGATGACACCGGTGCCGGTTTCGGCGGCGACAGGCAAGAGCTGCGCGGCAACTTCTTGGTCGAAGAGATTGAATATGACTTGAACGACGTTGACCAATCCGTCTCGCATCAGCTGGATTACGGCGGACTGATCCTGCTCTGGTGTGCTGACACCAATCAGTCGGATCTTTCCTTCTTCTCGTAGCTGTCGCAGCACGAGCAATGGCTGCGGATCGTCATTCCAAGCTCGGGTCCAGGTATGCAACTGCAACAGGTCGATTCTCTCGCTGCCCAAATTTCGCAGTCTCTGATCAACATTGTCCCGCAAATAGGCGGCCGAATAGCGATCTTGCCAACGGCAGTAGGGGCTGGGCGGCCAGGGGCCCGAGTCTGGCGGGGTCTTTGTGGCAACGAGCACCTCGTGATCGGATCGTTCCTTCAGCACGCTGGCAATCAGGCGTTCACTATGACCGTCACCATATCCCTGGGCAGTATCAACAAAGTTGATGCCCTGATCGATTGCCGCATTTAGAGCGGCCATCGAATCGGTATCAGCTTGCCGGCCCCAACCACCACCGATCGCCCAGGCACCGAAGCCAATCTCGGAGACCTCGAATCCGCTGGTTGTTAACTGCCTTCGCTGCATTCCGATTCGCTCTGTTGCACGGGTTGAGTCACTTGACGCTGTGAAATTGTGCCGGTTAGCGAACGAGTTCGCACGGGGGGGTACGAAGTTTCTCTGTTTCCCGGGCTCGCTTCTTGATCCGCTTAACAATCGTTGTCGTCCCATCCGAAACCAATGGACAAGAAACAGCCTTTTATGCCTGCCTTCTCGCTTTCTGGACTGTAGCGGTGCCTAAGTTTCCTACGATTCCTCGAATTTCGATTGTGGTGCCGATCGGCGACGATCTGGCTGCTTTCGAGACGACATTGGTCAGTATTCTGGAGAACCGTCCAGTTGGCTGTGAAGTCTTGGTCGCTAGCGACGGTACCTACGACGATCCGTTTGACCTGCGTGACGAAGTCCGCTTTGTCGTTGGTGCCTCCCAGAGTCTGGTTGATCTGGTATCGGCATCCGCTGCAGAATCACGTGGACGATTCGTTCATGTCATTCAGTCGGGTGTCAAAGCGACGCCTGGCTGGATTGACAGTGCAATTGAAAAATTCGAGCACTTTGACGCGGCCGTCGTATCTCCGGTCATTCGACAGGCACAGAACCAACAGATCATCGCAGCAGGCTGGCGTGATACCGGGGCACGACTTTGTGATCCGGCCTACGCCGGACAGAATCGAATTACCGCCCGGCGACCCGAACCAGTCGGTGCCTATCTGCAGGCCTCATTGTGGCGGAGAGAAATTTTGGTCTCGCTGGCCGATGCCTACCAGGGACGAGATTCCCTGGCGGCCTCCTATGCCTATGACCACCTGATTCGCGCTGCTGGTTGGCGCTGTGTTCTGGCACCTGAATCTAACTTGGAGTTAGACAGCGATTGCCTGCCCTGGGATCATTCATCATCAGCGACGCGGCAAACAGCTTCGGGCCATTCGCTCGCATTTCCATCAGAACGGCGGGTGGGGACGATCCACTCTGGTCGCGGTGCGAGCTGTCTTGGCCAATGCTGCGAATCCGAGTTTGATTGCGGAATCAATTGGTCAAGCCTTCGCGCCCACAGCGGCAATTGAGACGAAGCGAACGTTGCGGCCGGTGGCTGTGAGGCCATGCAACGAAGAGAGCATGATTCTGCGGATGCCGGATCGACAACGTCCAATTCGCACCCGCCGTGCTGCCTAGCGAGACGCTGCCTAGCGAGACGCTGCCTAGCTAAAGAATGGGTCGCTATGCGTGACGACCATCACATTCGGTCGCGCTGTGTTCGTGTTGAAGTAATCGGGTCCCCAGCGGCGTAATTCAACAAACATCGTGATCACCGCAATCAGCATGAATAACATGCTAAGCAGCAACATCACCGTGTAAATACTGGGGGGCTGTTTACGGTTTTCAGTCGAGGGTTGTATCGACACGGTCGCGCTCCTGGATAATTCCGTCACTGTAGTCGGCCATGATCTCGGCGACGGCACGATCCGTTTCTGTTTTACGGACTTTCAATTTTCCGATGTACCGTCCGCCACGCGTGACTTCCAGATAGTGACCTTCACGGAGTCCCTCGTCGTATCCGATTGAAACCAGCACCAAGGAAGTTGGCCGATCAATCTGCAAGACCTCCCCATTGCGTTCGGGCGGGGCCCCATCAAGTGGCTCGTTGATGTCGATTCCCTTGGCTTGCGTGACCTCTTGGTATCGAGTCACTTGGGCCATCAATTGTTCGTTGCGATCTTGCAACTGATTCTTGAAGCCACGCAGCTTGTTCATCTGGTCCGTCAGCGCTAGGACTTGACTGAACAACTCGTCCCGCTCTTGTTGTTCGGTACGAATCTGCTCACGCAATTTGGTGTTTTGGACTGTGATTTCTTCTAGCTAATTTGGTGCGACTGAGATCGGTTTGCGCCAAAATGTTGTTTGCAGCACGCAGGTCACCAGCAGCTTTTTCGGTATCTTGCAACTTGCCGGTCAGATCGTCCAATTGAGTCTGCAAGGCGGCCAATGCGGTTCGCCTGGAGGCACGTTCGCGATCAAGGTCGGCCAGCGCACGTTGCTCGCTGTCTTGCAATTGTCGATTGACGTTGGAGATATCTTCGATCTCTTTTTTCAGCCCTGGTTTGGCACCGCCGTCGCCAAGTACTTCGTCCCGCCAGTTGCGATGCGACGCACTGACAGCAAGCGACAACACCATGAAGGCTGCACTGAGGAGAAAAATGACGGTTGAGAATGATTTCCCAAGTAGAGTCATCGCAGGTTCCGCGTTCCGTGAAAGACCGATAAGACAACAGGACGCAAATGACAAGATAGGAGATTTGCGTCCACCAGAAGTATAGTTACCGCAGAATTCGAATGTCAACGAATTCGCCGCTAAATAGGGCTTTACCAGCAGCGCAAAAGGACCGGGGCCGATTCTGACGGTTGGTGCGATGGTGTGGCTTGGCGGGTCCTGGCATTGGTCTGAATCCCGAGCAACTACCCGACAAACGCTGATTCGACCGCCCCAATCGCACTCAGGAACTGATCCATCGACTTGGTTCGCTCTTCAACATTCGGATTTAGTGCCAGTCATGATCGCCCGAGCCAGCCGGGGATCGATGTTCGGGCAGCGTTCGAGCAAATCGGTGGGCGGCGACGTGTCGTGTTGCAGCGCCGCCCGACCGTTGAGGATCTCGCCCTGCCAAGGATGCTCGAAAGAGCAGAGGCAATAGCAGGTGACGCCAAACGAGAAAATATCGACTCGCTTGTCGGTGGCCCGCCGACGGACGATCTCGGGAGACATGTAAAGCGGTGTCCCCGTACGATTGCCGGGAGTCATGAATGGCGGCGTTGCCGGTACGGTCAAACCAAAATCGATCAGCTTGACCGCCGTACTTTCAGGCAGACAAATGAAGTTTCGCGGACAGATATCGCGGTGAATGTATCCCTGCTCATGAACGTACTTGAGCGCCTCGGCCATGTCGCGAATCAGCTTGATCCGCTTACCCTTAACATGATGCTCTTCCTTGTTGACCACAATGTTTTGCATGCTGGGACCAGCAATGTATTCCATCACGATGACGGGCTGGCCCTTGTGTGAAACGCCGACTTCGTAGGTTTCCACAACCTTGGGATGCTTCATGCTGAGGGCGATTTCGCCTTCGGAAGGCTTGCCGAGTCCTTTGAACCGACCCTCGAACAGTGCCATCTTTTCCAGATCCAGAACTTTGACACCAACCATTCGATCGTCATGTTGCAGGTCCTTGGCGATGAAGAAGTGAGCCATCGTCCCCGTGACGGCGGTCCGCTGGCGTTTGAATCGATGTTCGACATCGATCCGTCCGCCGGTAGCCGACCTTCCGATTGCAGACTTGAGGGAATCGAAAAGGCCCATAGATCAATTCCGGTTGATCACTTACCGCAATAGTCGATCGCCCGCGCGATCTCCGACTTCAGGTTCTTTCGTGGGAACGATTCGATCGATGTATCCGTGTTCCAACAGAAACTCGCTGGTCTGAAATCCCTCGGGTAACTCGATGCCGATCGTCGCTTTTATTGTTCGCGGGCCGGCAAAACCAATCAATGCTTTAGGTTCGGCAAATACCAAGTCGCCCAGCGAAGCGAAACTAGCGGCGACGCCTCCCATCGTGGGGTTGGTCAATACACTGATAAACAATCCGCCCGCTTCGTCATAACGTGCCAATGCGGCTGACACTTTGGCCATCTGCATCAGCGACAGGATCCCTTCGTGCATCCGGGCACCACCGCCACTGGCGCTGATGATGATCAGCGGCATGTCTTGTTCGGTAGCCCATTCAATCAAACGGGTCAAACGTTCGCCGACGACGGATCCCATGCTGCCCATGATGAATGCGCTATCGGTGACGCCGATAGCCACGCGACGAGCACGAATCATTCCGGTTCCGGTCACCACCGCATCGCTTAACCCGGTCCGTTTCTGTTCGCCGACCAACCGTTCGGCATAGGGATGACGATCGGCAAACTCCAACGGATCGGTCGGACGCAAGATGCTCGTTCATCGGCTGGAAAGTGCCATCATCCAAAACTTGGATGATTCGGTCCGCTGCCGAAACGTAAAAATGATGATCGCACTTCGGACAAACGTTCTGACGGCTTGAAACCTCTTTCTGATAGACCGAGGCGGCACAGCCGGGGCATTTGACCCACAGCCCCTCAGGAACCCCTCGTTTTCTTGGCGTCATGGGGAGAGCCGATTTTCGATGGGATTCGGATGCCTTAGATTCGGCAGTGGACATCTAGCGATTTGACTATTTCTTGCGATGACGGATTTTGGCTCGCATGCGTCGTTTCTTACGTCCTACTTTGCGTCGCCCTTTTCCCGTTTTCTTGGTACCCACCTAGTTAATCTCCAATCATTTTCGCCGTGATCGCAATGGCGTCCGGCATCGAGGTTCGATCTAGAACGGGAGGCAAATCAGCCCCCCGCGGCTGAATAGAGTACCAGAACCCCTTGTTGGGACAAGGTGAAATCGATCCGTGGCCGGTTTACGGCCAAAACCGCTAATTCTGGACGACGTCGCTCTCGCGGCTATAGACGGCCAGCGCCGATTCAAACGTCTCGGCTTTGATCTTGAACTCCGGCTGGGCGTCGGTGTGTCGATTGCAATGATCAACCAGCACGCGGTACAAAAACCGAAATAAGTGCCGAGGCACGCGTAAGCGATTGGAACGCCGATAACATCCGCTCGTAACTGATATCGTCTGGCAAACAAGTCCCGTGGTTCGGGCGATCTGATTCTCGGCTGCGCAGGCCAACATTCGGGCCCGCGCCAAGTCATACAGCGATTCACCGGTCCACTGAAATGCGGGTATCACATTCTGTTTGTCCAGTCGGGCCCGTTCGTGAAATTCGCGAGTTTCGCGTTCGATGTCGCGATGCAATTCCTGTGGCAACATGATCTTGAACCCGATGCCGGGATGCTTCAACAACTTGTTGTCCAATAATGGCCAAACGAATCGCTGCATCAATTCCGGTTTTCCGCCCGTCATGTGAGGCTCGTCAACCCGATCCATCAGCACGACGACGCCGGAAAAACCTAAGCGACCCAAAATCGATTGGAACTTGTTCAATAGTTCATAGCGGTCGTCGGTCCGCTCGTATCGCGGCAGTGGCTGGCTGGCCAATTCCTTGGGCGGAATCCGCTGTAAAGTCTTCCGTAGCTCACTGGTCTCTCGTTTACCGACTCGCATGTGACGGCGGATGCCGACCGCTGCCATCTGACATTTGATCCAATTGATCAAATATGGCAAAGAACCGATCAGCGTGATCAGCGGAACTAGCCACAGAACTCGCAAACTGACGGGCTCGGCCCCCTCGGGTTGCTCGCGAATGAACATCCATGCGACCAATGCGATCGACGCGATGAAGGATAGGACGGACAGCGGGAACGACCACCCGGTCGCCAAATTGCCATACCGCAAATTGTTGCGCAACAAATTCCACCGTTTGCTGAACGACAACGACGTCGATTGATCGTAACAAGCAGCCAGCATCAACAGGTCGCGAGACGCGGTTCGATCGAGCGAACGAACTTGACTTGTCGAGACTGCTTCGCTGGCCGGTCGGTCAGCACCGTCAACAATTCGGTCCACCAAGTCGGTCACACCCAAGCAGAGGATCGAATCCATGTGATCCCACAACCGCCATGAATCCAGTACTTTTTCCGCCTTCTTGCTGGTACGGCGATTCATCCGCTCGCAGAAGTGATCCAAGAACGGATTGAAGTCGTCATAGCGGATCACGAAGATCCGGCTGTCGGGATGTTCGTGGCTATAGCGCGACAAGTGCTGGTCGACCTGCAACCGCATCGCCGTCTTTCCCGAACCCTTCGGTCCGAAAATGATTGACGTCGCAGGTTCCTGCGGGTCGCCATAGACCTTGTCCCAAATCGGATGAAAGGCGCTACTGATGCAATGTTCTTTGAACACCGGATCGGTTTGCGCGTCTTCTTCAGCGAATGGGTTGCGGAGAATCCCGTGGTGTTCAAGAAAGCTATGGATATTCATTTCGTAGCTGGATCGAGTGCTGCTTAGTTATCGATATCTTTGATCATCTGGACCAATCGCTCGCGGTTCTCCTTCACGACGGCGGCCGGGCCAATCATTTTGATGAAGAAGCTGGGGCCTTCTGGCTGGGCGTTGGGAGGGATGATGATCGCGCCCGTCATGGCATAGTTTGGCTGCTGGACCACTTTGCCGCCGGCGAACGGTCCGCCACCCATTCGTTCAGCATAAGAACCATTCAAATCGACGATATGAATGGTCCACTGCCCGACCGAAATCTGTTCGGTCTTATTGGCCTGTTTGTCGCCACCGGCAAACTGGCCTTTCCACCGTCGGACATTGGCTTTCACGTCGCCGCCGGCCCGCATCATGGTGATTCGCGCGGTTTCGGCATCGTCACCCTCGCCAGCCTTTGCTTGAAACTCGTATTGGACAATCCGGGACTGCGGCTCGACCTGCTTGAACGCTGAAGGCACCTTCAGCTTTCCGGCGTCGAAGACATCGATCAAGACCGCCTTGTCGTCCACCGCGTCCGCGGCTGATGCGGACGGCTTACCGATCGATGACGCCAGAATCGCGGCGATCAACAGTACGCCAATGGATGTTCGTCTAACACACATATCTGATTGTCTCCGGTCGAGTGTGTGGGAATTGGTTCGTTTCACCAGTGGTTTTTGGTGGACGGCCGAGCCGCCATGATCGACCACTGTAGTGGATTGAAGCTTGACTTGGTAAGGGAACCGTGGATCCTTACCGATTCGCTACGAAAATCAGTGCGGCGATCAGGGAAGCTGCCAAGGCGGTCAGCACACCAATCAGGTAGATACGCCGGTTTGATCGTCTACGGCGATTCGTGCCCACCGTCGATTCGCCACTCAGTTGCGGTGCACCAATCGGCACCGAATCGAGGCTGCCTGAATCGACGGTGCCAGAAGCAACGGCGCCTGAATCGGCCGTGGCGGCGTGGTCCGCTTTGGTTGGGACGCGAGCAGTCGATTCGGACCCAACAGCAGCAGCGACCGGCTCGCTTTTCGATTTCAGAAGCGGATTCTCGGGGAGTTTGGCGACCAGTTCGGGCAAAGCTTCGCTGGCATCTCGCCATTGTGGCCAGCCATCACGCCACAAAAGCGCGGTCGCCGCCACACGGCCTTCGTCGATCCACTGTTTTAGCAAGTCGCTTGTCGCCGGTCCGTACTGACCACCGCTCGGTGGTCGCACGTACCAAGTCCCTTCGCTCTCGTCATCCAGAATGGTGGTCGGCGGCTTGGATGCCGGCGGCGCGACAACGGCTTGGCTGTTCGACGCTGCGCCCTTGACGGCTGCACGCTCTACAGCATTCGGCGCACCTTGGTTCGGCAAATGATCGCCCGGCGGCGGATGGTCTGATGGTCGACGCTCCGGCCCACTATCGTTTCCGACCCCATGAGAACTCGATTCATCATCAAGCGGCGTCGATTTTTCCGAGTCGCGTAGTGGAATTCGAAAGCGTACAGCGCAAGCCGGACAGATGCCGCGGCGACCTGCCAGATCGCTCTTGATATTCAGTTTCTGTCCGCATGAATGGCACGCAAAACGAACACCCATCGAATGCCGAACTCGCTAATGGTGAAAAGACAAGGAAGGACTCGCTAGCGAAGAATCGCGAATCACTGCAATCTATCTTACTCGAACCGCCGAACTGGTGGGTCAGGCGCCAGCCATCTTTACAATCGTGTCAAACTCCTTTTTCTTGACCGGTTGCACCGATAGCCGACTTCCTTTCTGTAACAAAACCATTCCTTTCAAACCCGCGCGCTGTCTTAGTTCCGCCAACGTTACAGGTCGGTCGAACCGTTGCTCTAGCTTGATATCGACCATGAACCAGGTTGGCTCTTCTGGGTTGCTCTTGACGTCAAAGTACTTACTGCGGCGATCGAAAGCATGGCTGTCCGGATATCCATCGCGGGTCACCACTGCCGTACCAACAACCGCCGGTTCTTTGCACGCAGAATGGTAAAACAAAACTCGATCGCCCCGCTTGATGTCATCCCGCAATAAATTCCTGGCTTGGTAGTTGCGGACGCCCTCCCAGGACGTCGTTTGATCCTTGTCAGCGGCCAAATCATCGATTGAATAGGTGGTGGGCTCGGTTTTCATCAACCAATAGCGTACGGTCATTGTGCAGATGGCTCTGTCAGTAAAGGGGCAGGTGGTAACGGTCAGGCAGTTTATCGGGGCCAGTGATTTTATTTCCAGCCCCACGACGTCAGATGCCGATAGCAATGATTGGTGTGCCTGGATTGGCATACCGTTCATTCAATCACTGCGGAAAGAGGCTTCGATGGCCTCTGGCAGTCATTGGGCCAGGGAATGGCCGTTATCGCGGTTCCCCTTCTAAACAGGCCCTCTCATGATCAATGCCGACGCTATCCACGCTGCCCTTGGGCTAGTCTTTACCGCAGTCTGGTTGTTGGTCGGCCAAATCCTGGTCGCCAGCCGGTAGGTATCGGGTCAGGTCATTGCTGTGACCTTTCGATGGCCTAGAATCGCAACAAATCACGATAAGCGGACTGCAGATAATCCAGTGGGAAAATGCAGAATGGATGTTCGCGACTGCTCAACCACGCACTCGTTGCCAAAGCTTGTTCGGCCCGCTCCAGATCCAGTCTATACTGACCGCGAATCGATTCGGTTTGACTAGCCAACCGTCGATTGACCGCCTCTATTTCGCGGTGCCACTCTGCTCGGTAACCGTGGGGTGGAATTTGCGCAAGCAACTTTTGCTTCTGTTCGACGTCCAGCGAACTTAACGGTATTTGATCGGCGAACCGCTCGCCTTGATACAATGTGTCACGAATTGACCGTTTGAGTTGGACGATTTCCTCGGTGACCCGATCGGGGACTGAATCAGTGCTAAATTCTGGCAGCCGAATGGTTGCCGAAATCACCATGAATTCCGGTGGATCGATTCCAAAGAATTGCTTGATGATCGTATCACCAAGTTGGTCATACTTGCCGCCACCGATCCCATGCAAGAACAGATCACTGAGAATCAATCTGGAGTACATCGTGGTCAGCAAGGCGCGTGGACGCAATTTGAAGTTTGGCGAGGCGTGGCTGGCCATCTGCTCCGCTGCCAACTTTGGAAATCGCGCATCGATCGTCAATTCACAACCGGCTCGATCGCTAATCACCAATTGATCATCGATGCGACGGACCCAGGCCGGACGACGTTGCGGGGCATCGTCGCCGTAAATCCACAGCGGCGCTTCGAACCATTGATCGTCGTCTGACAAGTTTGGTACCGGGTGCGCTGTCGAACGAATTCGATGGGCTCGTCGGTAGCGACCGGCGGCTTCGTTGTAACAACTCTGAAACCGCGGCAATTCGTCCAAGATCGACAGCACAAATTCGGCAAACGCCGGCGTACGGCAAATCACCCCCAGCGGAAGTTCTAACGTCCGCAAGCCCATTTCGCCCTCTAGGCCATGTCTGGCCTGGGCCAACGCGCATCCGGCGACTCCGCAGTGCGCGATCGCTTCTTGGGCGTGTCGCCACAATTGCGTCACGCAGGGATCAGAAACCAACGGGCTGATCGCCTTCACAACTTCTTGGTCGAAGCGGTCGAAGCGATCGCGATCACGAATCGTCGTCTGTTCATAAGGGACGCCGCCACCTGCGTCGTCGTAGCTAACGCGTCGATACGAGCCCCTGCCCGTCGCACGATCGAAGGTCGGAACGCGAATGCTGCTGCCGGTGGCCACATCGTTGTTGACAATCAAGTTGATCGCCAACCCACCGGTCTGTTCGGCCAAGTGACTGAGTGCGAAGTTCTTGAACCACACGCCAGGATGGAAGAGTGCCGGTTGATGTCCGGCCATGATGATGGGCTTGGTCTGATGATCGGCTTGCCAATCACGAACCCAATCGACGTCGCGATAAGCCGATGTGTATCGAATCGCAGCTTCGGTCAGCTGCTGGCGAGCCGCCTTTCGCAGCGAAACGAATGGTTCACCATGCGATTTCAGTTGCTCCATGTTCCGATGCAAGAGCTCAGGAACCTCAGCGAACCCCGGTTGCACCAGGGACTCGCCATTACCGCGAGGCGCGCGGTACTGGAGAAATCCGTCACGCTTCGGCCGATCGGCACTCGATCGATGCGAAGCCGTCAATGTCTGATCATCGTCACTCAATGGCTACACCCTGTTGACGATTCACATTGGGACAACGATTCACGCGGCGACAACGATTCACGCGGCGACGACGATTCACGAGCGGCGGGCAGTTCACCATTGACCGGAGGAATGGTTTGCGACGAAGTTTGGTAAACTGCTTCGATCGCGGATTCGATAACTTGATGATAGTGCCGCAGTCGCGTCTCTGATTGATCCAGAGCCCCGCCGAACGATCGCTCCAAATCCAAGTAGATCAATGGCACGGCCAGCTCTTTGACTTTCAGATTTGCGTTAGCAGCCTGAACCCACAGCTCCAGAGGCATTGCATAGCCCGTGTTCGTGATCGACAAACTGCGAAGAGCCGAAGTTCGATAGGCTTTGAATCCACAAAATGCATCGGTCAGATCCAACCCCAGTCGTCGATTCAATTCCAACGTGATTCGCCGATTGATGAACAACCTTTCTTCCGGCGGCGCATCGTCTCCAGCAAAGATCTTCAGGTAACGGCTACCCGAAACAATATCGGCATCAATCGCCCCAGCGATGAATTCCGGGATTCGCTTAGGCTGATGTTGGCCATCACAATCCAACGTGACCAAGCCGGCGAAATCCTGCTCGATTGTGTGCTGAAAGGCGGTCATGAGAGCTGCGCCATAACCGCGATTCGAATCGTGGCGAATCACATGAACGTCGCTGCGACGTGATAGCAGTTCGGAAGTCCCGTCGGTGGATCCATCATCGACGACCAGAACATTGTCGCAGTACCGAACGACCTTGTCTAAAACCGAGTCGACGTATTGAACTTCGTTGAACACCGGCAACGCGGCCAGCCATATGTTTGATTTGGTCACGCGGACTCCTGTGAATTGACAGTGGCTTCATCGTAACCCGAAGCGTCGGCCCCCGGCGGGCTCGACTGACACGTCAGCGATTCGCACTAAGTATTAGAAGAGATTGGCAATTGGGCAAATCCCATGCCGAACGCCTGATTCTAAAGGCATTCAGTGGATGGTCAACGATTCGATCGGGCCGCCACTGATAGGGCAATGCCAAAAATAGAATTTCAGACAGGGATCGCCCGAATTGGATCGTGTTCGCTTCGACTCGGCCAAATTGTCAGGTTTTCTAATTCCATTGACAGCCTCTCGGCCAGTCTTTCCATCGCGAAGCGTTCGCTCCAGTAGTGCCCCAGGAGTCCCAATCCGATCCCGCAGGACTCGGCTTCCAGGCAATTGTGAAAGGTTGCTTCGCCAGTGATCATGGCATCGCATCCTTTCCGCTTGGCCGCCGAGAGGAAACTACCGCCACTGCCGCAAGCCAATGCAACTTTGGATACCGGCTGATTTGATGCACCAACGAGTCGCGGTGAAGTTGCACCCACCGTCCCTGCGGCATTGGCGATCAATTGTCCCAAGGTCGTCGGCGACGACAGCTTGCCGACGCGCCCAGCGCCAACTCCTAACGCTTCGTCAGCGATCATCAGTGGTTCGACCGACTCCAGTCCAAGCCGGTCTGCCCACATTTGATTGATCCCATCATCAGCGGAGTCAAACGCGGTATGGGCGCTATAGATTGCCACGTTTGATGCGATCAACCGCAGCAGCATTGTCCCCGCAATGGTGTCGGACGTGATCCGCTGCAACGACTTAAATGGCAAAGGATGATGAACGACGATCAGATCGACCTTCGCTTCGATTGCCTCATCGACGACGTCTGGCGAAATCGTCAGACATGTCATCGCTCGATTGACTGCCTGTTGGCGATTGCCAACCAACAGTCCAACATTGTCCCAGGACTCGGCCAACCGCAGCGGAGCGATCTGAGCGAGCACTTGGCAGATTGAATCAACAACGACCATCAGAGATCAATCCGCTTGTTCCTGACGACACGACCAACCTATTTCGGTGAAATCATACAAATGATTCGGCGGCCATGTTGTTGCGGTTCGGTATCGACTTTGCCGAATTCACTGAGGGTTTCGATGACCATGGCCATAACTTTTCGGCCTTCGTCAATGTGTGCCATTTCACGGCCCCGGAACTGAACACTGACCTGCACTTTGTCCTTGTGCTTCAAGAATTTTTCCGCCTGACGAATCTTGGTGCGAATGTCTTCTTCGCCAGTCTTCGGACGCAGCCGGATTTCTTTGGTCTTGGTATGCGAGTGACCAGAGTTCTTTTTCTTGTTCTTGTCGTATTTGAATTTGCCGTAATCCATGATTCGGCAAACCGGAGGTCGCTCGCCGGGGGCGACTTCGACAAGGTCTAGACCGGCCTCGCGGGCTCTTTCTAAGGCGTCTTCGGTCGGAATGATACCGAGCTGTTCGCCATCTTCGCTGACGACCCGAATGGGGGTGATGCGAATGTTATTGTTGATGCGTGTGGGATCGCGATTCTCTTGCTGAGGGTTTTTTCGTGCCAATGCCACTAAATGTTGTTATCTCCGGCCGGAGGGCGTTCCAGCGCAACTATAGGTAAGGTTTCCTTGGATGATTCGTATCGAGGCATCAAGGGTTAACTGGTTCACGCGAAGATTAATGTTGAGGACTCAAATCAACCATTGGCGTCAACCCCAATCGTCAAAGTATCCGTCGCTGTCATGGTGAGCGTCAACAGCGAATTTGCGGAAAAGGCAAGAAATAGGGATGATGCCAGAACGTACTTGACGATCCATCATGTTCGGCACAGACTGGCGAACCCGGAATCGGAGAGGAACGTCATAGAAAGGGCGGATCGGCGACCGATTCAACAGGCTGTGCAGTGGATCGGGACCTCGAGTCGCGTCAACTGCCCCTAAAACGGGCGATTAGCTCAGTTGGTTAGAGCGCTACGTTGACATCGTAGAGGTCACAGATTCGAATTCTGTATCGCCCACTAAAAAACAGCTAGAAAAACGCAGAGGTTGGACTTTTCCGGCTCAGCTTCAGCCCCCCACGTAAATCTCCGACGCTTAGAAACCGAATTGAGCGGCTACGCTAGATTCACCTCGCTCGCGTCCTGCCAAGTCATGTCACGCACGCGAGATGGGCTTCGAATCGAGATGGGCTTCGAATACCGTCTCGGTTCGGGAAGACTGCCCCGGCACTCTTGGTCTCGTCTCGATCGAACCGGTAATCCGAGCCACCCGGTAGTGTTGGATCTGCTACTATCGGTTTGAAGCGATTGCTGTCGGATCACTCGGCAATCAATGATCCGGCATTGCTTAATGGTTCTGCAAGAATACGCCTTCTGCGTAGCGGCACCATCTTGATTCTCCGAACGCTTTGCGGCGCGATTCGGTCCGCTGGAGACTGCTGGCCTATGAAAGAATCACTCTCCATCGACCAAGCCAGAAAACTAGTCCTGCTGTCACAGAGGGTGCCGCCGACGAATCAGGCCGGTCGTGCAACTTCGGCTACGCTATCGGCGATCGAACACCTTGGCTATGTCCAGATCGATACCATCGCCGTCGTTCAGCGCGCCCATCACCATACCCTGTGGAATCGCAATCCTCGCTACAAAGCTTCCCAGCTCGATCAGCTGCTTTCCGAAAAACAGGTTTTTGAATACTGGTCTCATGCGGCCGCCTACCTGCCAATGCGCGACTACCGGTTCAGCCTGCCTCGCAAACATGCGCTCGCAAGTGGTGACCAGCGTCACTGGTATAAACGCGATGAACGGATGATGAAATTGGTGCTCAGACGCATTGCCACTGAAGGCCCTTTGATGGCCAAAGATTTCGAGCATACCGGTAAACGGATCGGAGAATGGAAGGCCAAGCCCGCCAAACGCGCCCTGGAATATCTGTTCATGCAGGGGGATCTGATGGTGCCCAGCCGTGTCAATTTTCACAAGGTTTATGATCTCACCGAGCGGGTTTTGCCAACAGGTACCGACACGACACTGCCTGCCCCGGAGGAATATGCCCGATTTTTGATTTCACGTTATTTGCGTGCAAACGGATTGGGTCAGCCTGTCGAGATCGCCTATTTGCTGAACGACACCAAGCCGCTTGTTTCTGCGACCTTGGAGGACATGGTTTCGACCGGAGAGCTACGAAAGATTTGTGTCGCCGGAAAGTTCTACTATGCGTTGCCAGCTTCGCTGGAGTTGCTAAGTAAACCTTTGGCACGCAGCAAACTGAAAATACTCTCGCCGTTCGACAATCTTGTCATTCAGCGCAAACGTATGCAGGCGCTGTTCGGATTTGACTATCTGATTGAGTGCTATGTCCCTGAGTCCAAACGCCGATACGGCTACTTCTCGCTACCCATTTTGTGGGATGGGAAACTCGTCGCTCGAATGGACTGCAGAACCGCGAGGAATGAATCAATGCTGCATATTCATCATTTCGCACTCGAACCCACGGTCTTGAAAACCGATAAGTTGTTCCTTGCCCTCCGCAAGGAATTGGAATCGTTTCTGCAGTTCAATCATTGTACCCGTCTGCGGTTGCACCGAACGTCCCCTGCAAAGGTTCAACCGGCGTTGCAGGTTCTGATCAATGATTTGACGAGATGAAGCGCCTCGGCGGATCGTCTCACCCCTTGTCGGGTTCGCACTCGCACTGGAATCGGTCGGCCCCTCCGGCAGCATTGGTGATATTGACTACATCAAGTTCTTACGCATCGCGTGAACGGTAATCGGAGAGGCTAGAGATTGTTGGTTTCGATGCTCTGGCGCCACAGCAAACCGGGGATCCAAAAAGTTGTTGGAATTTGCTTTTTGCTGGCGTGACAAACGAGTGAGTAAACGAGTCCTTTAGAGAGATCGCCCTAATCTGCGCGCTCGATTCGTTGAAATCTACTCTCTTCTAGTGAAAACGAGTTCTTCCGATGAACCGAAGTCCGCGCAAGCATTGAAGGAGTGCATGCACCCATGGATGTCAACGATGATGGATCGACATCGGCCGCCGATGCATTGATGATTATCAATCATCTAAATAGAGACACGTTAGCAAACGACGAGATGTTCGATGTCAACGACGATGGAATGATCAGCGCCGCCGACGCCTTGATGGTGATCCACTCACTTGCCAAAACAAAGACGACTACGGCAAGTGAAGAAGTTGGCACGGCAGAGACCGAGGTAACGATTGACGGCGATCTCGCGCAAGAGGTTGCAGGGGGGAATCAAATCGACGAGGGCGAAATGCCAACCGATGGCGATTCAGAAGACGATCAAGACGGCGACGGTCACCGCCACCAAGGAAGATTTGGGCGCGGACCAATTTTGCGAGGAAACCTGGATCGGCTATTCACTCGTTTTGATACAAACAACAAAGATGCGATCAGCGAAGACGAACTTCCCGCACGTCTTTGGCAACGTTTCGTTGACAGGAACATCGACTCCGACGGCGACGGTTCGATCACGCGAGAAGAGTTCGACGCCTATGCGGCTGCCCAAAGAGCCGAACGCTTTGCCAACAAGGATGCCGACCAAAGTGGTTCATTGACGGAAGACGAAGTATCGCGGCGATTCTGAGATAGAGTTTCAGCGGCCGATTCGAATGAAGACGGTGGACTATCGCTAGACGAACTCGAAACCTGGTTCGCTACGCGAAGGACCGAAGTCACGGATGAAGATGGCGAAGCAGCCGTTGGGTCGGAAGGCGAAGAAATGGGTGAGCAGGAAATGGACGACCAGGAGATGGACGAGGATGAAACCGCCAACGAAGACGAGAATGATCTGGAGGAAGACGAGATCGATGAAGCTGAAGGCGTCGAAGATGACTGTCCGGGAGATCCGACGGGCGAAGACGAATCTGAAACTAGCAACCTTCGCATGGCTGTCCGACGTTCAGATCGACTCTTTGCGCAGTTGGGCCGGCGCTTAGGTCGCGCGTTGGCGGACCACAACAGTCGTTGATTGGCCAATGGCTCGACCTCGAGACGGCAGAGGTGTGGTGCGGATCCGCACAGATCGAATCGATGCCTTCGATCGGACATCGTGGCGCCCCATTTCTCCTTCACTCTGCAATAGCTGAGTAAAATCACGTCGAAGTTTGTCATCGGTCTGTATCGGCCGTACCAGCGAAAAGATTGTTTGTTACGGTGTTTACTTGGAAGCAAAAACATCGTGTGCAAACCAATCGCTCGGATCCATGTACTACGGCGAGAGACTCAACAGCATCAGCCATTTGGTGGGGACCGCATTCTCATTGATCGGTCTCGGCGCGTTGCTGGCCATTAGCATTCAGACCGGTGACCCTTGGATGATCTTCAGCTTCAGCGTCTTTGGGTTCACCCTGGTGTTGCTGTACACCATGTCAACGCTTTATCACAGTTTTCGATCGCCACGAACCAAACGCATTTTCCAAGTTCTCGATCACGTTTCGATCTACCTGTTGATTGCCGGGACCTACACGCCATATACCTTGGTCAGTCTTCATGATGGTGACGGTTTGCAAATACTGGGAATTGTCTGGGCGCTCGCGCTCGTCGGAATCGCTAGTGAACTGTGGTTGTCTGGCCGGGCCGTTAAAGTCGGCCAATTGCTGATCTATTTGGGGATGGGATGGATCGGTTCATTGGAATTTCCGGAGCTTGAAGCTGCCCTCTCAAGACCAGGCCTGTACTGGTTGGCGGTGGGCGGAATTGCGTACACGGTGGGCGTGGTGTTCTATCTGCTGGATGGTGCGAAGAAGCTAGATCATGCTCACGGAATCTGGCATTTTTTCGTGTTGGCCGGGTCGATCTGCCATTTCGTTTCGATCATCGGGTACGTTCGCTAGATCCAGTTTTGAATTGCCCGTGGGTGCCAAGAGCGGGTTGGCCCATTTCGGACGGATCAACCTCGATCGGCTACGCTATAGCGTTGTCAACAGATTGAATTCGCTAGAGCTTTATCAGAGAGTAGGGATTGTGATGAACGTTTTCCGAGTCGGTCGCGTTTTGTTGGCATGCATTTGTGGCAATTGGATCGCGTGTTCGATCGCGTGTTCGATCGCGCTGGTATCAAGTGCGTCCAACGCGGTTGCGGACCAGATTCCCTTGGTCGCGCGGGTCGAGAAGCAACCGTTGGTTGCAGCGACGTCGCGTTTGGTCGAGGCGATGAAGGCGGCCGGATCACCCTTTTCTGATGAATTGGTCGCCGCGCTTGGCGCGGCATACAAGCTGGACGATGTTGCCGCCTCGCGCGCGATTCAGCAACTGTTGGACCCGTTGTGTATCGCCGCAGTGAATATCAATGCGGAAAGCCGTGTGAAGGTCCAGGAAGGCGAATGTAAAAAAGAATTGATCCAAAACGGCTGGCGAGCGTTCCTGGTCAAAGTTCACAATCAAGCCGCACATCTACCCCGCGCTGGTGGCTGAAAGTCCAAACGCAGCCCCGCTGTATCAACGCGGCAAGGGTGCCCGGGAAAGACCCCTTACCGACGACAAACTGGTACAACCTGCCGATGTGCCAAATCGTTTCTTGACGGTTTCCATGCTTGACCGCCCACCGCAAAAAAAGAATCTCAGCGGTCTGGAACTGGAGTACCGCGCGATTTTATTGTATTGCCGTGAAACGGGGAAACGAGAAGCCGCACTGGCGTTCGATATCGGCGCCGGAACCAAAGACATCGGTTATCGCAACGCATTGCCGATTCTGTTCGATTGCAAGCCGGCGGTCGATGTCAAATTCAATATTGCTGACTTCGATGGAGATCCGACGACGGCGGCGCTGGAGATCACGGACGCGCAAGGACGAGTCTATCCTCACCAGACAAGACGACTGGCTCCCGACTTTTTCTTTCACCGACAGATCTATCGCAGTCATGGCGAATCGGTATCGCTACCACCAGGCCAGTACGACGTGCGAGTCAGTCGCGGACCAGAATATGTTCCCATCACGCTGGCCGTGGATGTCCCCGAAACAGAATCGCTGGAAGTTTCGGTCAAGCTGCAGCGTTGGACACATTTGGCGAAACGCAACTGGTACTCCGGTGACCATCACATTCATGCCGCCGGATGTTCTCACTATGACAGCCCTACCGAAGGTGTCGGGCCGGAAGCGATGATGCGTCACGTCATTGGCGAGGACTTGAACATCGGCAGCGTACTGAGTTGGGGCCCCTGCTGGTACACTCAGAAACAGTTTTTCAGCGGCGATGTTTCGAAACTATCGACGCCTGAGAATATTCTGCGTTACGACGTGGAAGTCAGCGGCTTTCCATCATCCCATGCCGGCCACTTGTGTCTGTTGAATTTGTCGGATGACGATTTCCCGGACGCGGAATACCTGGAAGACTGGCCAAGCTGGACATTGCCCGTATTGAAGTGGGGAAAAGAACAGGGGGGTATTGTTGGTTACAGCCATAGCGGATGGGGACTTGCGCTGCCCGACCATATGCCAGATGGCAGCCGCGCTTTTCATGATCGACCTTGGGGTGGAGCGCCTAACGATTGGCGGGGCAAGGCGGCACATACTCTTCCCGACTACGAAATGCCGAAGTTCGATGGAATTGGTGCCAACGAATACATCGTCTCAGTGACTCATGGGTTGTGCGACTTCATCTCCGCCGTCGATACACCAGCGATTTGGGAATTGAACATCTGGTATCACACATTGAACTGCGGGATGACTGCGCCGATCAGCGGTGAAACTGATTTTCCTTGCATCTACGATTCGAAGGTCGGACTGGGCCGTATCTACGTCAAGCTGGATGAGGACCAGCCGCTGAGTTATTCAGGGTGGGTACAGGGTCTCAAAGACGGCCGGAGTTACTGTACCGATGGTTTGAGTCACATCGTGGACTTTTCGATTGATGGACGGGGCGTCGGTGAGAGATCCACCGCAGACGCACAACCGAGTCGTTTGGACATTGACGGACCAAAAAATGTCACAGTCAAATTTGACGCCAATGCATACTTACAAGCTGAACCAACCGAGGAAACCGAAAACATTCGCAAGCGACGGCTGGACGAGAAACCATATTGGCATATTGAACGCAGCCGAATCGATCAGACTCGCAATGTACCGATTGAAGTCATCGTCAATGGAGAAGTCGCGAAGACGGAAAGTTTGGTTGCGGATGGAGAGTTTCGTTCCTTCGAATTTGAATTGGAGATTGAAGAATCGTCGTGGGTAGCTGTTCGTATTCTGCCGTCGTGTCACACCAATCCAGTCTTTGTGCATGTTGGCGGTCAGCCAATCAGGGCGAACAAACGAAGCGCCCAATGGTGCATCGACGCGGTCCAGCAATGTTGGAAGTCAAAGCAGAATCAAATTCGTGAACCGGAACGCGCCGAAGCGAAAGCGGCGTACGATCAAGCCGCAGCGACCTACCGAGAGATCTTGGCGGAAACCGAGTAATGCCGGACGGCCAAGTGGTTAGGCGTTCCGCAACGCCGGAACGATCTCGGTGCGGGCTGCGTGCCAGGCTGGGGCGATGCCCGCCAGCGTTCCCGCAACGGTCGAGACAAGCAGACCGATCGTTGCCAGACGGATGGACGGCGTGAAGGCGATCGTGACCGCTTCGGCGCCAACGGACAGACTGCTGATCTCGAGCAGCAGCATGGCAAAGCCAACGCCGATCATTCCACCGGCTACGCTAAGCAATACGCTTTCGGCCATTACCAGACCGAAGACTCGGGGGCCGGAGAAGCCGATGGTTTGCAGGACCGCGTGTTCTTTCATGCGGTCCTGGACCGACATGATGGTGGTCGTCGCTACCAGTGCTAGAACCAAGCCGACACAAGCGTACCCGAGGTAATGGGCCATGCCGATCAACTGCGTCAGGTCGCCAAGGCTCTTCGCCTGGAAAACGCCCTTGGGTCGCGTGTCCGTTTCGACGGGTCCGCCACGAAACTTGTCATCGATTTCATTGCACTTGGCGATTGGATCGACACCGTCCTCTAGCAGAATTTCCAACTGTGTTACCGTTCCGACCAGGTTCATCCCTCTTCCACGCTGCAGGAAATCGAGGTGTGAATAGATATAGTTTTCCTCGGCTGGGTCGTCGCTGCTATAGATGCCGGCAACATTGACGCTCAAGTCGCCGATGGAGAATTTGTCGCCGACTTGAATGTTGCGACGATTGGCAACGGCTTGACCCACCACGGCGGCGTCCTGGTTCTGTTCGAACTCAGACCAGTTGCCCGCGAGCAGCTCAAAATCACGAGCCTTGCGGAGCTTTTGTGGAGGCACGCCGTAGAAGACAACCACATCCAGACTGGCTCGGCAGTTGTTGGTGAAGACTTGAACCGGCACGACTTCGCGGACGCCGTCAAGTTTCGCGACCTGCGCGTCATAGTCTTGGGGCAGATGGCTGGTCGCAGGGCAGAACTTGTTCGCTTGAAACGTGATCAGCGACCCTTTGGCTGCCTGTCGCCGCTGCAGGTCGTTCATTCCCTCCTGCACTGAACCGACAAAGCAGAACACGAACAGCGCGACAGCCGATCCACTGACCGTCATGATGGTCCGCGAACGATGTCGCCACAGCGTCTTCAAGATGTAGGGAACGAATTTGAACATGGTTGGAAGCCAAGGTTGCCAGGGCATTCGGGATGATTTGTAGTTGGTTTTGCCAAGCGATGGATCGTGGTTTTGTCCATACTCTTCCGCGCATCGTTAAATTGAGGATGCTTCGGAAGCGATAGTCGGCTCGAAGCCCTCTCCGCCAGTTTGAACCAGCTTTCCGTGGTCGAGCCGAAACTGCTTGTCCGCAATCCGGGCCGCCGCTGCGTCATGCGTGACCATCAGCAGCGTCACTCCCAATTGTTGATTGAGTTGTCTGAGCAGATCGAGGATTTGCACGGACGTATCGGGATCCAGATCGCCGGTTGGTTCGTCAGCAACCACGACCGTCGGATGAGCAACGATGGCTCGAGCAATGCCGACTCGTTGTTCCTGTCCACCCGACAGTTGCCGCGGATAATGGTCGGCGCGGTCCAGAAGATCGACAGCCCGCAGGGCGACTTGGATCCGTTTGCGTCGCTCGCTGCCCGACATCGGCAGCAGTAGGAGCGGCAGTTCGATGTTCTCGTAGGCGGTCAGGACGGGAACCAAGTTGTGCGTTTGAAAGATGTAGCCCATGTTGGCTGCTCGCCAAGTGGCCAGCTTTGTTCGCGAAAGCCGATGGATTTCGGTGCCGTCGATGACGATGCTTCCGCTGTCGGGCCTGTCGATGCTGGCAATCAGATTCAGCAACGTCGACTTGCCAGTGCCGCTGGCGCCCATCAGTGACAGGAACTCGCCCTGGTCGATGTCCAGTGTGACGCCATCAAGCGGCGTGATTGTCTCGTCACCCTTGTGGTATTGTTTGGTAACGTTCCTGATTTCAATCAGTGGCATTACGGTTTTACTCCCAGTTGCATTTCGTCTCCGATTCCAATCGTGACGTCTTCGCTGGCGACCCTGATCCGATCACCATCCTGCAATGTTCCGATTTCGCTAGAGATGATCCGGTCGGTGAGTTTCAGTCCGCCTGTGACTTCAACCAGTGCAACGTAACCCAACTCTCCGATTTGGACTGTCGTTCGGCGTGCGACTCCCGCGGATTGATCAGCCACCCAAACGAACGAACCATCGTCAGCTTGCTGAATCAATTGTTGTGGCACGTACAGTTTCAGTTCCTGGGTCGGAGCTGCTTGCCGCATCGGCGTTCGGCGGAGCCAGAAAAGTTACATCGACAAGCATTTCGGGTTTGAATACCGCGGGTGGATTCGGGATTTCCACTTTGACTTGTAGTGTGTTCTTCTGAATGTCGGCTTCGGAGCTGATGAACAAAACTCGGCCCGTTAGCGGTGAGGCAAGCGCTGGGTTATCGATTTCGACGGGCTGTTGCAGGCTGACCTTGGGGATGTCCTCGAAACGAGTGTCGACTCGAACCTGCAGCATTTCGGGACGATACATCGTGACGATCGTACTGCCATCATGACCCGCCATTTGAGTCATTCCGCTACCGATCCGTGTTCCCGGGTGCCCAATCAAACGAAAGATTCGTCCGTCGACCGGAGCAACGATCGTCATTCGGTCCAGTCGCAGTTTCGTCTGTGCGACAGCGACACGGGCTTGCGAGACGCGAGCGTTGGCAGCTCTAATTCTTGCCTGTGCTTGGTCCATTGCCTTCGTTTCGTCTGCAAGCAGTTCCAATTGCGTTTGAGGGCGTCGCGACGTTGAATCAGTGCAGCCTGTTCGTTGTTAAGTGAATCGGAGCGATCCCGCAGTCCCTCGACGAACGCCTGGGCCGATTCTGCCTTGCTTTTCGCAATGTCAATCTGAACACCGGCGACAACGCCGCTGGCTGATTTCTTGCCTTCATAGTCTTTTGACATCGCTGCCTGGTCCGATTCCGCTCGGCGAATGTCGAATGGCAGGTTTTTCAGCTGAGTGCGAATTTTGGCCAAGGCTGCCTCTGCTTCGCGCAATACCGCCTCCAAATGCACCGGCTGCTGGAAGCGTGTTTCTGCGGCTGCTAGTTCCGCCTTGCTCTCATCAAGTTCCGCTTGGCGCAGTTCCAGGTTTGCCAGGGCCGCTTGATGAGCAAGCACGGCGTCGTCTTTGATCAATTCGGCGATCCGCTCGCCGCATTGAACAGCTTGATCTTCTACGACCAACAATGTCTCGACGACACCTGGCGCAAGGGCAGCAACACGAATCGGCGTCGGACGCGGTTCGATCCACCCGGCGGCTTTGAATAGCGGCGTTCCCTCCCGTTGAACCTCCGCGCTGGTTGAAAGGACGGGGATGACCGTCACCAACTGCGGAGGAAAGATCAGGTCTCGCGCGGCCCAGCCCAGCAAAGACAGAAAGCCGAGAATCAACAACAACGGCAGGACGAGCCGAGTCAGCACATGCCGGCGATATTTGGTGCCTGACTGGTGCGGACCCTCTCGGTCAACCGCCAGTTCTCGGAGATCGACATCGTTGCTCATCATTGGTTTCATTTCACTTTCACATAGACGCCGCTGGCCAGCACGGTCAGATTGCCAGCATCGTCACGTTTGGCCTTTCCTCTGACGACAACGGTTGAAAGTTCCTTGACCTTCAACAGTTCACGGGCATCGGCGTTGACCAGGTCACCTCCTTCATCGACGACTTTGACCAACGCGGTTGAAGTCGGCAGCTTGGGTGTTTCGCAACAGTAGTCCCAGGGGATCGGGCATCCGTCTCCTGGAATGTCGCTGCATGCTTGCAACGAGTTGTCGACGATAGAAAATGCCGCACGCCCTTCGATCCACGGATTTTCGCTTCCGCCGATGCGTCCAACAATGACGACTTCATCACCGTCGGCGGCTACCTCCCGAACTTGGATCACTTCACCCGCTCCCTCCGGCTCTGCAGCCAACAAGAACTTCGTGCCATCGATGGTTGTTGCTCCATCAATGGACGCCGATGCGGCGGGGTCGGATGATTCTGGTGAGCAGCCAGAGAGGATCGAAAGCCCAGCGACAAGCAGCACGATCAGGTATGCGCGAGAGTCTGTAGCACAACGGTTTGCGCTGGAATCACAATCAAACTTTTTCATCGTTCTTTTCCTTGAAGTTGCGAGTTGAAATTGGAAGTCTTCTGTTTCTTGACCTTCAACTTTCGACTCTTGAACTAACTCAAATTGCTTTCAGCCCATCCACGATGGGCATCCGTAGTGCTCGGATCGCTGGAGGAATCGCCCCCAGGAATCCGAGCGATAACCCGACACCGCAGCCAATCAATACAGCGATGCTGTCGATATGAAGCGAGAACGCTCCCATCGTGAACCGAACTGCGGAACCATTGACAAAAACCAGCGCGACAAGCACTGCCAGTAGGCTTGCGGCCGCTGCCATCAAAACCCCTTCTTGTACTAGGCTCACTAAGACCGCTCGACGAACGAAGCCGATCGTCTGCAAAGTCGATAGCTCAGGGATGCGACCGACTACGGAGCCGTACATGGTGTTCAGACCGGCGAAAACACCAGCTCCCGAGACCAGTAAGACAACCAGCCAAGCTAGCCACCGCACCGGCCCATAGTCTTTTTGTAGTGAGGCGTAGTAATCGACTTCACGCATGGTCTGCAGCTCCAGATCAAGTCTTTCCTTGCAGAACAGATCAAGATCCGCAAAATCACTTTGCGGTGACAGCGTCACGGCAACGATGCTCAGATCTTGACGCTTCATCGCTTGTTGCAGTTCATCCAAACGACACCAGGCTTCCGATTCAAAGGCCGAACCGCCTGCTGAAAACAGTCCGCTGATTCGCCATTCTCGACCCTCCAGAGTGATCGATTTACCAATGCCAATTTCTGCTTCAGTTGCGCCAATTTTTGCTGCCACCATTCGACCAATCATGATCTCGCCAGTCTCGGGCCAATCTCCCTGTTCGATTTCGATTTGGCGGCGAACTAGCAATGCTGCACGCGTCACGCCACGGACCAGGCCCATTGATTCAACCTGCTCGTTTTGCTCTGTCTTCGATGCTTGACTATCGAACGAAACCTGTGTGCCCAGATACAACTCCGGCGACACGTACTTTTGTCCGAATCGCGTTAGGATTCCGCCGACGCTTGCCGGCACGAGATCGCTTGTCCGCATTGGAATCGACGAGTACTCGAGGTTCTCGCCCATGCCAAGCGAGAATATCAACGCAGTATCCGGATCGCCGCTAACCGCCAGTGAGCGTTCCAATCCACGAATGAAGCCCACGACCACCAAGACCAATACGATCACGGTCGTCAGTCCCGCAAACGTCAAAAACGTACGGAAGGGACGACGAAATAGGTTTCGGATTGCGTACTCCCAAGGGAGCAGGCGAAAAAACATGACGCGGGTGCATCCACAGACCAGTCCGACGAATGTCAATCTCGGCGCCTTAGAATTCGCGTCGAGAACCAGGATTGGAAGAGCCCGAGTTCCCTGTCATGCCGGCAGCGCTAGTGCTGCTGGGGTGGAACGTCGTGCTCAGGTTGGATTAGCACAACAAAGACATGTGCAAGGTGCGCAGCGATCGCCCGTAGTTTCCACCATGGCACTGCCAGTGATGGCGAATCGTGTTCGATCGCGATTCGGTTGATTGCGGCGCAATCGCTAAGCCACCGTCCACAACTGAAACGAGGAACGAGCAAGTGACGTCTTCCAATTCGATTGGTTCTTCAAAGACAGCACCGCCACAGACGCCCTGGCAATATGACTGTTCTGGGCATGGAGACTGTTGCGGGCATGGCGATTTTTCTGGGCCTGGAAATCTTTCCGGGCCTGGAACCGCGGGTGGAACATTGCTTTCCGGTGCCGGCGCGTTCTGGCGACAGCAGGCCGGCAATTTCTCGGCTTCGCTGGGCTGATCCTGCGATGCACAACACGGCCCGGTGAAACACTCGCTCGTCTGGCAGTGCTGGGTCTTGCATGAGCCACTGCTGCACCACATGGGGCAGGCGATGACCGCCGCGATCAAGGTCAGGGAGATAAGTCGGAAAACCATGCCTCCATGGTCAAGTGTCGCGGGGAAAGAGTCAAGAGATAAGGCCCGAGAAAGGCAATAGTCGTGAGCCAGGGAACCAGCGCCAGACCAGCCTAAATCGCAAGGAAAGGCAATCAACAAGAGCCAATTGAGGCTCTAGCGACGAGACTGACGAGAGTGGCAAGCGGTACGCCGAAGGCCCGGGAGTTCGGTTCCGAATCTCTTCTAGGTCCCAAGTTCACGCGTTCCCTAATTCAGTTCCGGTCCGCGAAACTATCGGTCAATAATTGACCTTCGATAATGCTGGCCGCGGTTCGCAGTTCCCGCAACGCAGCAAGATACGAAAGATTCACTTGCAGGTAGGTCTGCTGGGAGGTGAGCAACGTTAGATATGCGACCTGACCCTGCTCATAACCATCCGTCACCAGCTTGAGTGATCGGTCAGCTCTCGGAATCATTCGGTCTCTGTAGCGTTCGACTTGCTGACGCGCATTGGAGTACCTTCGATAGGCAGCGGCCAGCCGATCTAGCAGACTGAGTTCGATTCGCTTGACATCATTGCAGGCGGTTGCCAATTCCGCTTGGGCGCTGCGAATGTTTCCGCGATTGTCATCGAACACGGGAATCGGTGCCCCCACTTGAACATTGGCGACGTCACTACCGGTCACGTTGTTCCGCCGTACACTGACCGAGAAGTCAATATTTGGGATCGGTTGCTTGCAAGCACGCCGAATGACGATGCGGGCACGATCAATTCGGGCTTGCGCCGCACCTAAATCGGGGTTGCTACCAAGAACGTCCGCAACGCAACTATCCCAATCCAGCGCTGGCAAATTTGAGTCCAAGTCACCAGCAAGTCGAGTCATGGGCATCGATGGGATACCGACAACGTTCGTCATTCTGAGCCATGCTTCGATGTGCTCGTTGCGTGCATTGTCGAGCAGGATGTGGGCTTCGTCCGCTCGGATGTCAGCTTGCAGCAAATCGTTTTCCGTGCCTAGCTTCGCGCCGATCAGTTTCGTGGTTGCTTCCACCAATTGATCGGCGATCGCAGCGAGATCCCCGGTCATTTTGACGCGACGTTCGGCGACCTGAGTGTCATAGAACCGCACCCGCAGGTCACTGAGCACTCGTTGCTGCTGGACACTGAGTCTGAATCTCGATTCTTGGAGATCCTTGCCTGCGATGGATTGATCGAGTCTTCGTTTTCCGCCCGTGATGATCTGTTGACTAATGAATCCACCTTGTTGCCCCGCCGTTCCAAGATTTCCGATCTCGGTGGCGTGGTATCCGGCCACAGGATTCGGATAGAGACCAGCTTGTACCTGGCGCCCGCGAGCGGATTCGATTCGAGCGCGGGCTACTGCCAGAGTTGGGTTGTGCTCATTCGCAATCAACTCAAGATCGCTGAGTGTGAGCGCGGCACTTTCCGAAGGTCGAACATCGGAAATCGATTCAAGCATCGCGAATTCAGTATCGGCTTGGCCGAGTTGAATAAGTGGTTGCAAATCTTGCCCGACAACCATCATTGGCGTCGGAAAAAGCAAGACGAAAGCAAACTCAAGCCACCGCACGACGAATCCATTTCACAAGTTGAACGAAGATCACACCATCCTCTGTATCGGCGTGATCGAACGGCGAACCGGTGCCGCGTCGTTACAACGGTTCCAATCGTTGCCACCCAAACAGCTTTACGAATGCGGACGTTCTGAAGATTGGCTTTACTCTTCCGTCCCGGCGATCGGTTCCCGAGCTGTGGACTCGGGACCAGCGGCTAGTGAGTCGGCAAAACCTGACGGCTTCGTTGAAGACTGTTGCTGTCCAGCAAGACCGTGGGCATGATTTCAAAATGCATTGGCAGCCCTTGAACCTTGCTTTGTTCCTGGTGCTGAGGGACGACCGCTAGCTGGCGACATGCCTCAGTAGAAGAAAAATCGCCGTCCGCCCGATAACCCCAAACATCTAGTCACGCAGGTTGTCATGGGCGGACGACGCTTGACCTCTAAATTTAGGATCAGAGGATTAGCTGCTCAATCAGGTAAACCACCATTTTTGCGCAAACCATTCCTGACTCGACGGGTGATTCGTGATTCCGCGAATCACACGATCTCGACCGCCACGGCGACCGCTTCGCCGCCCCCAATGCATAGCGAGGCAACACCTTTTTTGCCGCCGGTCTGTCGCAAACCATTGAGCAGCGTGACCAGTATCCTGGCGCCACTGGCGCCGATTGGGTGCCCCAAGGCGACCGCGCCTCCGAAAATGTTCATTTTCTCGTCGGGAATTCCCAGCTCTTGCTGGGCTGCCATCGTAACCGCGGCGAAGGCTTCATTGACTTCAAAAAGATCTGTTTCATCAACCGTCCAGCCCGTTTTTTCGTTTAGCTTTTGGATCGCTCCGATCGGCGCAGTCGTAAACCACTCGGGGTCTTGGCTGAACGTTGTCACTCCAACGATTCGGGCGATCGGCTTCCAGCCATGCTGGTCACAACTGGCCTTCGATGCGACTAGTAACGCCGCAGCTCCATCGTTGACACTGGAAGCATTTCCCGCAGTCACCGTGCCTTCTTTTCCAAATGCGGGACGCAGTCCACAGAGTTTCTCTTCGTTGAATCGCGCCGGCTCCTCATCTTCACCGACAATTGTTGCGCCGCGTCGTCCCGGCACTTCAACGGAAACAATTTCATCAGCGAACTTTCCCTCCGCGGTTGCTGCTTGGGCCCGTTTGTAGCTACGGACCGCAAACTCATTCTGTGCTTCGCGGCTGAAGTTGTATTTGGACGCACACTGGTCACCAAAGACGCCCATGTGCTGACTACCGTAAGCGTCCCAAAGACCATCATGAATCATCGAATCGACCACCTCGCCATGCCCCATGCGAAATCCTTGTCGGGCCTTCGGCAACAGGTAGGGCGCCAGGCTCATGTTTTCCATGCCGCCGCACAGAACGACTTGTGAATCGCCCAAGCGGATCGCTTGGTCAGCCAGCATTACTGCTTTCAAGCCCGACCCACAGACCTTGCTGACCGTTGTCGCGCCGACGGAAGTTGGCACACCAGCCGCAATGGCCGCCTGTCGCGCGGGGTTCTGACCGACACCGCCGCTGACCACGTTCCCCATGATGACTTCATCAACATCGCCGCCATCGGCGCCGGACCGATCCAGGACGGCTCGGATGCAGATTGCGCCCAATTCCGGCGCGGGAACGGTCGAAAGGGAACCACTTAGTGAGCCGATCGGCGTTCTGGCAGCGGCAACGATATAGGTTTCATTTGACATGGTGGTATCAACCAAGCGTTCGGGGGGATTGGTATGTTTTCATCAAGGAATCCGTCGGGATCGGCAGACCCGCTCCACGATCCGACTTACCTGAATTTCTGTGTGCCTAGATTCTTGTTCATCTGGTCCAAGGGCATCGTGTCTCTAACACTTCCTGTCGGTTGGATAGTCACGCAGACGGGCCAAACGATCGGAAGACGTCCAAGCAGATTCGTAATGTACCAATCGTGTATCAAGTGGACCACGGATCAGGGGGCAGCATTTTTTGAATCGAGAGAGTGGGGCCAGCCATTGTTTCCCCGAGCACAGGACTCATTGTCTCCCCGAATACAGAAAGCGCTATGCGGGATCCAATGATCGATCGAGCGACACCCAGCGATGATGTTGAGGATTTGGTGAGCGAGTTAAGTTCGATAAAGCAGGAGCTGGAGATTCAGAACCAGTTGCTGGGTCGGGCACAAGCAGAACTGGCCGAATCGGAAGATCGCTATGGGGAACTCTATGACCAGGCGCCGATTGGATACATCACTCTGGATCGTGACGGGATCGTGCGAGAAGCGAACTTCGCTGCCGCCGAGCTGTTGGAACTCAATCGAGGCCAGTTGCTCGGAGCCCAATTCAGTCGGTTTGTGTCTCACTCGTGCGAAGCGTCTTGGCACCGCCATTTGAAGACTACTTTGGAAGCGGGGTGCAAAGAATCCTGCGGGTTGCAGCTTCGTTCTGGCCAGGGCCATGTGTTATCGGTTCGTCTCGAGAGTGCCGCGATTCCCCGAAAAGACTCCGATCGCGGTCAATCGGTCACAGAAATGCGTATTGCGATTGTCGATCAGACCGAGTGTCGGCGCAGTCCAAGCGATGCTTGGAGAACAGGACGAGCGATTCGTTTCATTCATGAACAATAGCGCGGTATTGGCATGGATGAAGGACGATCAAGGACGTTATGTCTATTTGAGCAAGAATTTCTCAAAACGGTTTCCTTTCACAATGGAGGACATCCGTGGCAAGACAGACCTGGAAATTTGGCCGCGAGAAAACGCTTTACGGTTCCAGGAAAACGACACACGTGTTTTGCTTACGGGCGTACCGATCGAAGTACTGGAAGAAGCGGTGGATCCCCAGGGTGAGCGGTCTTGGTGGTCCAGTCACAAGTTTCCAGTGACCGACCGGGACGGCAATCGCTTTGTGGGGGGGTTGGCCGTCAACATGACTCAGCGCGAACGGGCGCTGCAAGAACTGCGCGAGTTGAACGACGATCTGGAACATCGTGTTTCTCAGCGAACCGCCGAGGCTGAATGGCGGGCAAATCAACTGCAACAGAGTCAGCAACGGTTTCGAGGCGTGTTGGATGCGGTGCCTGATGCGATCATCACGATGGACCAGCAGGGTGTGATTCGGGGAATCAATCAAGCGACGGAGCGAATCTTTAACTATGTGTCCAGGGAACTGATCGGTGAAAGCATCAGAATTTTGGTCCCTTCCTTTCGCTGTGAAACGTCGCTTGATGATCAAGCTTGCCTCTGCAAACCGGTCGCACGTCGGAAGGACGGGACCCTATTCCCGATCGATATGAAAACCAACGAAGTCAAGCCGCAAGGACTGATCGTTGCCATTATCCAAGACGTTTCGTCACGAAAAGCATTGGAAAAACAGGTTGTCGATGCGACGACCGACGAACAGCGGCGAATCGGCTACGACATTCATGACGGTGTTGGCCAGGAATTGACGGGACTGAGGTACATGGCGCAGACACACGCCGAATCGCTGAGTGATCGACATTCGCCGGAAGCAAAGATTGCTCTGCGGATGAGCGGTTGGCTAGACACCATCCAGCGACAGTTGCGAGGAATCATCAAGCAACTGGTTCCCGTCGAAATCGACCAACAGGGTTTGGCCGCAGCTCTGGCCAGCCTTGCCCGAGACACTGGAGAGCTGCATGATGTCCAGTGCGTATTTGAGTGTGAAAATACAACCTCGGTTTCTGATCCGGCGCGGGCGACGCAATTGTTTCGCATCGTGCAAGAGGCGGTCAACAACGCAGTCCGTCATTCGCAAGCCGACCTTATCAAAATCATACTCAAAGAAACCGATGACCTATTGCAGTTGCAGGTCGTTGACGATGGAGTCGGAATTGATTCATCGTCTGAGCGTGGAGCTGGAATTGGGTTGAGCACGATGGCTTATCGCGCCGGGTTGATCGATGCCAACTTTCGGATTGAGCGGTTGGCTCAGGGTGGCACGGTAGTCATGTGTGTGGTCCCGCAGCAGACCGACTTTTCGTTTTGATACTACTTGTCCAATCATAAAACTTATCAACCCGTCGAGGCAATTCGATGAGCGTCATGAACCACCCTGTTCAGGCTACACCTGCGCAATCAGTCACCAGTGTAATGATCGTGGATGATCATCCGGCACTCTGCGAGGGTCTTGGGCACCGCATCGGATCGCAACCCGACATGACCGTTTGCGGCCAGGCAGCCGATGTTAGCGAGGCGCTTGCGAAAGCGAATCTGTTCGAGCCAAGCGTGATGATTGTCGACATTGCTTTACGCGAAAGTGATGGTCTGGAACTTCTCAAGGCGATCAAGATTCGCAATCCCAGGATTCGCCTGCTGGTCCATTCGATGTACGAGGAGGCATTGTACGCTGACCGTTGTTTGCGGGCTGGTGCAATGGGATACGTTAATAAAGAGGCCAACCCTCGCGAAGTCATCACGGCGATTCGAGAAATCGTCAGTGGGCGTATCTATTTGAGCCCCACCATGAAGTCTCAGCTAACCGAGCCCAACGAGCCGCAGGGAGCGCGCATCGACGACGTTGTCTCTTTGACCGATCGCCAATTGGAGATATTCAGGTTGATTGGCGGCGGATTGAGTACCAGCCAGATCGCCAACCGACTACATATCAGCGTGCATACCGTCGAGACGCACCGCGAAAACATCAAACACAAGCTTGGTTGTGAGTGCTCCCGCGAACTGAATCGCCGGGCCATTCTGTGGGTGTCTGGCCAGCAATGATGTCTACAGCTGACCGCCTTCGGTCGCGGTAAATTCCGCATACACCGGCAGGTGACTGGTGACAGATTCAGCCTGAACGCGACTCAGTCCGTGCTGGCGAAGGTAATCATGCACGCCGCCACCACCCAAGTGTTCGGTGGTCGTTTCCGAATCGAACAGAATGTTGCTGGTCTGGTATCGACCAAAGATATCGGTGGGTCGATTCTGCACCGCCGCAACACCTTGGTTGGCGTTGAGTGACGGAACCAGATAGGCGTCGTCGGCTTGAAATAGCCCAACCAGGACCACGTCATCTTCGCCCCTTCCATCGTGACGAATGGCCGTATACATGTTTTGCAAGAGCGCTACCTCGGCCGGTGCACGGGCCAGGTCGATACGAACGTTGACTAGCGAAAAGGTCCATGCGGCCGATGGATCCGGTTCCGCCGCGCGAAACCAAGCCACCAGTGGGTCGTATGTCAGCTGTCCGTCCGGGTCCTCCACCGTGTAGGTCTGCTGCCGATCAACCACCACGCGGTGGCGATCGAAGATGAAGGCCAGCTGTTCCTGACGACCCTGCGGCCCGGAGGATGGACCCATCACGTAGTCGTATCGAGGATCGCCCATGTTGATCAGATCGACCAAACGCGGAATCAAGTCGCGCTCGATCGAAGCAATCTGCTGGATTGCGACAATATCAAACTGCCTGACAACCTGAGCAAGATTCCGACGCGCGTCGCGGTTCGCGAATTTTGTCGGTCCAAAGCCATCTAGAGCCCAGGAGGCGATTCTCAGTTTTCGATATCGCCGCCTCTCAGACGACACGGATCGACCACGATTTTCTCGGGCCGAAGAATTCGTGAACTGGAATGGATTTTCAGCAATTTGGGGGACAGTCGACGTGCTGTCTGTTGACGCCCCAATCGATGCGAAAGCAACAGGTGCGTCGCGATAGCTCACAAATTGGTCGTCGGCGAAAGAATCCTTCGGATGAACGCTCACTCCATCGAGTCCCGAAACGTTGTAGTGCTTGAAAAAGTACCATCCACCCCCCACGATCAGCAGCACGACAAGGGCGACTTGGATAGGATGTCCTCCGCGCGATTCAGACATGGCGATAATCCAATGTTGGAAGAAATCTAGATGGAGCGAGATCTAGAAATGGAAGGGGCAAACAGATTCGAAAGCGTGGCAAAATGATTTAGGTGAAAAAAAATTGGTTCCACATCTATATGAATCGATCAAGTGAGTCCCCTGACCTGACCGACAACACGGAATTGCAGCGAAATTGAGTTGCTCGCCAATGCATGATTGGTGCTCCCAGTCACAATCAGCAGTGCCGTCAAAGTTTGACTAGTCGACAACTAACAAATGATTCATCCTGCTGACACTTGCGTGCGGCTCCGGTATCTTGATGGTCAAGCAGCATCGAGCCGCTTTACCAGACCAGTTGGTTGCCACCCGAATCAGTCATAGAAGAAGAGACTCGTGAGCGAAATCATTAACGTCGAAGTTCCGAGTGTCGGCGAATCCATTACAGAAGTTCAAATCGGTCAATGGTTGAAAGCGGAAGGTGACTGGATCGACTCTGGTGAGGATCTGGTCGAAATTGAGACGGAAAAGGCGTCGGTACCTATTCCGTCTCCCGCAGCCGGTTTTGTTGACAAGCTGTTGTTGGCCAATGAAGATTTCGCCAACGTCGGCGACGTGATTGCTTCGATCCGGCCCGGTGAAAAGCCAACGGGCAGTGCGGAGGCCAACGATGCGGCGTCAGGCAGTCAACAGCCGGCAATGGCAGGCTCGCCAGCAACGGACCAATCAGTGGCAACCACGCAATCAGTGACAACCGAGCAATCGGCGACAACCGAGCCATCGGCGACAACCGAGCCATCGGCCGAAACTGGCAACGGAACGACTGCGACATTTGTGATGCCGGCCGCACAACGACTATTGGACCAACATGGTTTGTCCGTCGTTGATGTGCCGGCATCGGGACCGGGCGGTCGTTTGTTGAAGGAAGACGTCTTGAAGTTCGTTAGCCAGCGTGCTGCGCCAGAACCGGCGGTCAAAGCCCCGGCGACACCTCCCGTCGCACTCCCGCCAGCCAGACGCCAGGCCTCGACGACGTTGGTCACAGACGCTCCGGCGCACCGTAGCGAGGAAGTAAAGTCGCTAAGCATGTTGCGACGCACGATTGCAGCACGGCTAGTCGCGGCGCAACAATCAGCCGCCCTGCTGACCACATTCAATGAAATTGATATGGCGCCGGTGATGGCGATTCGCAAAAAGTACAAGGAGCGGTTTGCGGAACGACATGGGGTCAAGCTCGGCTTCATGTCCTTTTTTGCGAAGGCAACCGTCGAAGCCTTGCGTCGGTTCCCAGCGGTGAATGCGGAAATTCGTGGCGACAAAATTGTTTATCGGCACTACCAAGACATCGGGGTTGCGATCGGTGGCGGCAAAGGATTGGTTGTCCCGATCCTCCGGAATGTCGAGCTGATGTCGTTCGCCGACATCGAAGCCGGAATCGCCGACTTCGCGCGGCAAGCCGGCGAAAACCGAATTCAACCTGATGACTTGATTGGTGGCACTTTTACGATCAGCAATGGCGGCATCTACGGGTCGCTGCTAAGTACGCCGATCGTGAATCCACCGCAAAGTGGAATTCTGGGGCTGCATTCGATTCAAGACCGCCCAATGGCCGTCGATGGAAACGTCGTCATTCGTCCCATGATGTACGTGGCGTTGACTTATGACCATCGTATTGTCGACGGTCGCGAAGCCGTTGGATTCCTAAAGACGATCAAGGAAGTGATCGAAGATCCGGCTCGATTATTCCTGGAACTGTGACCAGCAAAGTCGCATCACGCGCTGTGATCGGTTGCTCGCGTCGTACCGATCGCTTGGTGTTTCCAGAAAACGTTTTGGAAAGCAAAACGATGACCTGGATCGCCCACGGATGTTGTTCCGTTCAAGGCGTTCCTAGACGAAACGCGGGATTGCTGTGGTCATAGCTAAGCCCTATTGGATTGCTGTGCCCTATTGGATTGCTGTGCCCTGTTGGATTAGGTCACGTCAGCATCCACTCGCACAACTCTTCGATTCCCTCGTTTCTAGCCGCACTGACGCGGAGGATTGGGACTTCGCGAAATCCCGGCAGGTTGAAATTCTGTCTTAATTCAGATTCCAGTCGATCGGCACCGGGTAAATCCGACTTTTGAATCACGATCAGGTCAGCGATTTCTAAAAGCCCCGCTTTTTCCCACTGAACATCGTCACCCGATTCCGGCTGCAGCAGAACCACAACGCGATCGGCAAGTTCGCCGGCCGCGACATCTCCTTGTCCCACGCCGACGCTTTCGACGATCGCGACATCGAATCCGGCCGACCGAAGCGCCATCGACATCGTACCTAGATGTTCGCTAATACCCTGGTGTCCACTGGGAACAGGAATGCTGCGAATCAGCAACTGTGACGCGTCGATGCCGGCGCCGTTCATGCGAATTCGATCACCCAGCAATGCCCCACCGGTGATCGGGCTCTGCGGGTCACAGGCTAACACTGCTGTACGTTGTTTGCGTTCGCACAACGCGGGCAATAATTTGGCAATCAGAGAACTCTTGCCAACGCCCGCACTGCCGGTGAAGGCGATCGTACGAAACTCGCTCTTGTGAACGCCACCGAACTCCGAGGCATCCATCTTGCCGGTCGCGCAAAGACTGAGCAAACGAGTCAAAGCTGCCCGGTCATTCTGTTGTGCTTTGCTTACCAAAACCTCGGTCTTTTCGGCAGCTTTGTTTCGGCGCCGATTGGTTCAAAAAATCAATGATTGATTCCATGGACGATCCTGGGCCAAAGCGGCCGACCACCCCGATTTCGCTCAACTCTTCATAATCTTCGTCGGGGATAATGCCTCCCAGCATGCACCGGGTGTGGGTGTTGCCGCTTGCCTTGACGGCATCCAAAACCCGTGGGACCAACGTCATGTGGGCGCCACTGAGCAGACTTAGCCCAACCAGTCGGCGTCCTCGTCCAGCGCAGCCTGGGCGACTGCCTCAGGACTTTGCCAGATCCCTCCATAGATCACATGGAATCCGGCATCTCGCAATCCACGGGCGACCACTTTGATGCCCCGGTCGTGTCCGTCCAAACCAACTTTTGCGAACAAAATGCGTTTGATCCTTGGTCGGCAATTTAGACGCCGGTTCGGCGGCAGATGATGCAGTGTCAGTTGAATCCATCAATTCAATGCGAAATGGAGTTACAGTTGTGTCAGGCTTGGCTGCCATAAACATCGCCCATGGCGGTTATCATTTCGCCGACCGTAGCGCGCAGCCTGCGCAGCCTGAATCAACGGATCCATCATGTTGTTGCGCCGGCAGCTGCTGATTTTCGTACTTCATCAAGCGCCCGCTGGACCCCTTCGGCACTGCGATTTTGCTTGATCCGATGCAGCGATTCGATTTGTCGATCCTGCACGTCGCTGTCGATCGTCAGCAGATCGATCTGATTGGTTTCCGGTTGCACAAAGTCGGTTACGCCAACGATCTTTTTCGCTCCCGCATCAACCGCACATTGGTACTGGTAGGCCGAGTCGGCGATTTCACGTCGAAAGAACCCAGTATCGATCGCGTTCCATCATCCCACCACGATCGCGCGATCATGTTGAAATAGTCGTTCGGCCTCTGGCAGCATTTCGCCAGTCATCGTTTCGACAAAGTAGCTGCCGCCCAAGCGGATCGACCGTGTTGACGACACCGGTCTCATGAGCCAACACCTGTTGTGTTCGCAGGGCCAGCGTAACGGCATGTTCGGTCGGCAATGCCAGTGTTTCATCCATGCAATTGGTATGCAGCGATTGACATCCACCCAGCACGGCGGCCATCGCCTGGTAGGCTGACCCGCATCAGATTCACTTCGGGTTGTTTGTCTTGCAACGAACAACCGGCAGTTTGAGCGTGGAAACGCATCATCCAAGACTTCGGATTCTTGGCACCGTAAGTCATCACGCATCATTCTGGCCCAAATCTCGCGAGCCGCGCGATACTTTGCGACCTCTTCGAACATGTCGTTGTGAGCGTTGAAGAAGAAACTGAATCGTGGTGCGAACTGATCCACATCCAGATCGCGGCGGAGCGCTTGTTCGACGTAGTGCCGGCCGTCGGCCAATGTGAACGCCAATTCTTGGACGGCGGTCGAACCGGCTTCGCGAATGTGATAGCCGCTGATCGAAATCGTATTCCATTGCGGGAATTTGATCGGCACAGTATTCGACTAAGTCGATCGACCAACGAAACCGATGGTTCCGGCGGGTAGACAAATTCGTTTTGGGCATGAAATTCTTTCAGGATGTCGTTCTGAATCGTGCCCCGCAGCTTGTCTGATCGCAAATCCCCGTTCCTGGGCTGCCGCAACATAGAACGCCATCAAGATCGCGGCCGGCGCGTTGATGGTCATCGAAACCGAAATCTGTTCCAAATTGATGCCTTCGAACAGTCACCAGCATGTCATCGACGGTATCCATCGCCACGCCCAGCCGGCCGACTTCGCCATCCGACTTGGGGTCGTCGCTGTCGAATCCCATCAGCGTCGGCAGATCGAATGCGGTGCTGAGACCAGTCTGACCTTTTTCCAGCAACAAGTCGAAATCGCTCGTTGGTCTGTTCCGGGGTGCCGAAATCCGGCGAACTGTCGCATCGTCCAATGACGACCACGGTACATCGTTCTGTGAATGCCGCGTGTAAAGGGAAACTCACCCGGCACCCGATTTGGTGTCGGTCCTGCCGTCGCGGCGACATCTTCGCGCGTGTACAACTCTTGAATCGGGACGCCGCTGATTGTGGTGTGCGATAGGTCCGGGTTCTTCAAGATGAACGTTCAATCACGGATCCTTCCTGTTGGCGTTTCAAGAGCTTCCTAGACAGTATCATTCTATGCAATCGCACGCGCATTCTCAGCTGCGGCAAATTGGCTACCCAGGACGCGGATTCAAGTAATTCGATACAATGATGATCGATTCGTATTTACGAACTCAATCGATATCTAATCGAGGCTTGCGTGACCAAAGATGATCTTTCTCCCGGCAATCGGTTCCGCAATCGCAGTCGAAACCGAGTCGCCGCTGCAGATCGTCGGGACGGTCAACGCGATCTGCGCCAAACTTGCCGAGCGTGCTGGGTTTCGAGCTGTGTACCTTTCCGGTGCGGGTGTCGCCAACGCTTCCTACGGATTACCCGATCTGGGGATGACAACGCTAGATGCATGTATTGATCGACGCCGGTCGCGTTGCAGCCGCAACAGATTTGCCATTGCTGGTCGATATCGATACGGGTTGGGAAACCACGGCCTCGATTCACGACCACGATTGAAAAGATGATTGACGCCGGTGTCGCGGCCGTCCATATCGAAGACCAATTGGAACCGAAACGCTGCGGTCACCGACCAGGCAAGCGGCTGGTCGACACCGAATCAGATGAACGATCGTATTCGAGCTGCCGTGGCGGCAAAAACTGACCCAGAGTTTGTGATCATGGCACGAACCGATGCTGCCGCCGACGAAGGACTTGGAGGCCGCGATCGAGCGGGCCAACTGTTATGTCGATGCTGGTGCCGATATGATTTTTGCCGAAGCGCTGACCGAAGCCGACCATTTCCGTCAATTTGCCAGTTCGGTGTCTGCTCCGATTTTGGCCAACATGACTGAGTTCGGAAATTCGCCACTGTTATCGGTTGATGAACTGCGTGAGCTTGGGATTCAATTGATCTTGTACCCGCTGACCGCGTTTCGAGTCGATGAACGCAGCCGCCGAATTGACTTACAACCACCTACGCGAGAACGGAATTCAAAGCGGCGTCGTTGATCGAATGCAGACACGAGACCAGCTTTACGACTCCTTGACTATCACCGCTTTGAACAGCAAATCGATGCTCTGGCGGATCGTTCTGCATTCGGAACACCGAATCAACACCATTTCCTATGAAAGAGACGAGCATGAGTAATCCAACCGCGCAAAACACGCGAGGCCTGGCCGGCGTTGTTGCCGGAAGCACCAAATCTGAGCACCGTCGGCAAAGAAGGGACTGGTCTGACCTATTGTGGATACTCCATCGATGACTTGGCGGAGCAATGCGACGTTCGAAGAAGTCGCCTGGCTGCTGCTGCATGGCGAATTGCCGACGGCCGACGAATTGTCGGCCTACACGGCAAATTTGAAATCGATGCGTGGTCTGCCAGATGGGCTGAAAACTCGTGCTGGAACAGCTACCTGCTGCGGCTCATCCGATGGACGTGCTGCGAACCGGATGTTCGGCGCTGGGGACGATGGAACCGGAGACCGACTCGTTCCAGGGAATCGACGTCGCCAATCGCTTGCTGGCCTCGCTGCCATCGATGCTGATGTACTGGTACCAATTCCATGCCACCGGCAAACGAATCGATGTCTGCACCGACGACGATTCAATTGCCGGACACACGATGCACATGCTGACCGGAGCAACCCCCAGCGAAGAACATCAGCGAGCGACCGACGTCTCATTGATTTTGTACGCCGAACATGAATTCAATGCTTCGACATTTGCGTCGCGGATTGCGACATCGACGCTTTCCGATTTTTATTCGGCAATTACCGCCGGAATCGGGACGTTACGAGGCCCGTTGCATGGCGGTGCCAACGAAGCGGCATTTGAGTTGATCACCAAGTTTTCGACTCCCGATGAAGCCGAAGCGGGCATCATGGGAATGCTGGAACGCAAAGACAAGATCATGGGCTTTGGACACCGCGTCTATCGGGACAATGACCCACGTTCCAACATCATTCAAAGCTGGGCAATGCGGCTTTCAAAGAGTGCTGGATCGATGGGAATGTACGAGATCTCGGAACGCATCGAGCAAGTCATGCGACGCGAGAAAGGTCTGTTTCCGAATCTGGATTTCTACTGTGCGACGGCCTACCACCAACTGGGAATACCGACGCCTCTGTTTACGCCTTTGTTTGTTTTGGCGCGAACATCGGGCTGGTCCGCACATATCCTAGAGCAACGTTCCGACAACCGCTTGATTCGCCCAGGTGCGGATTACGAAGGACCGGAAGCTCGTGAGTTTATCTCGGTCGATCAACGTTGATTCGACCTGCCTGTTTTCGCTTTCTGTTCGACCTCTCTGTTCAGCCTCTCTGCTAACCGTTGCGTAGCCGCGCCTTTTGCCCCATAAATTGATGGGCTCTTGCGTCGCACGCCAATTAGAAATCCATTCTTCGGAGCACCCCATGATTCTGAGCCGCCTGTGCCTTACCTTCGCCGCCTTGGCGATCTGCACGACAACAAACTTCATCGCGATGACTTCGCCGACGATGAAACCGGAAAAAAATACCTGATCATTCACGCCGATGACGCCGGGATGTGCAACTCGGTGAACCGTGGCACGGCCGCCTCGATGCAGGATGGCTTTGTTTCATCGGCCAGCATCATGGTGCCGTGTCCGTGGTTCACTGAATTTGCAAAGTACTGTCGCGAGAATCCTGACGGCGATTATGGCATTCATCTGACGCTGACTTCGGAGTGGGATTTTTATCGCTGGGGTCCAGTTGCGCCGCCGGAGAAAGTTCCCAGTCTGATCGACGAGGATGGCTATCTGTGGGACAACACCGGTCAAGTCGCCAAGCACGCGAAAGTCGAAGAAGCCGAAATCGAATTGCGGGCTCAGATCGATCGCGCCAAGCAGTTTGGCGTTCCGTTGAGCCATCTTGATACCCATATGGGCGCCGTCATGACACGCCCCGATCTGTTCGAAATGTATATCAAGTTGGGGATTGAATACGACTTGCCCGTTTTGACCCTCCGAGCCGAAAAGGCTCAGTTGCGTTTGGCGGTTGCCTACCCGCAACTATTAGAGGTGGTCGGCGGGACTTTCCAAAAAGTTGGACGAGAAAAAGTTGCCGCAACTGGACGCGATCTACCAGTACTACGACAAAGGTGAACATTCCGAGCGTCGCGAAAAATACATGCACATGATCCGTTCGTTGAAGCCTGGGATCACAGAAGTGATCATTCACTGTGGATTCGACAACGAAGAACTGCAGGCCGTTACTAGTAGCTCGGAGCTGCGAGACAGTGACCGCAGATGCTTTTCTGATCCGGACGTACTGGCGTTGATCAAAGCCGAGAATGTCGAAATCACGACTTGGAAAAAACTTACTGAAATGGAACGCCAAAACTAATAGAGCAATTTGGAAATCACAATGCGAACTGACGAACTACTCACTCAAATCGCCGATTACACCGCTGGCGACGATGTTGGCAACGACGAAGCATGGTCTACCGCCCGATTGGTATTGATGGACAGCATCGGCTGCGCGCTGCTGGCCTTGAATTATCCCGAATGCACCAAGTTGCTTGGGCCGGTCGTGCCGGGGGCAACGCTGCCGGATGGGGCAAAAGTGCCCGGTACCGACTACCAATTGGAGCCGGTTCAAGCGGCGTTCAACTTCGGCGCAATGGTTCGGTGGTTGGACTACAACGACACTTGGCTAGCCGCTGAATGGGGTCACCCGTCCGACAATCTGGGCGGCATCTTGATGCTGGCGGACTATTTGAACCGCAGCGGCAGGGCAACGCCGCCGCTGACCGTTCGTGATGTTCTGGCCAGCGTCGATCAAGGCTCATGAGATACAAGGCGTGATTGCGCTTGGAACATGCGTTCAATCGAGTCGGTTTGGATCACGTGCTGCTGGTGCGGGTCGCCTCGACAGCGGTGGCAACCAAAATGCTGGGTGGTGACCGAGACTGCATTGCCAGGGCACTTAGCCATGCCTGGATCGACGGCGGTGCGCTGACGAACTTACCGACACGCGCCGAACACAGGATCGCGAAAAAGCTGGGCCGCCGGCGATGCGACCAGTCGCGCGGTGCGGTTGGCATTGATTGCCACCACCGGCGAAATGGGATACGCCACCGCGATGACCGCCCCAGTGTGGGGATACCAGGACGTGTTGTTTGACGGCAAGCAAATTCGCCTTTCGCGACCACTGGGTGTCTTATGTGATGGAAAATGTCCTGTTCAAAGTTTCGTACCCAGCGGAATTTCATGCGCAGACCGCCGTTGAGGCGGCGATCAAACTGCATGATCAAATCAAAGATCGGATCGACCAAATTGATCGCATCATGATCGAAACCACCGAACCAGGGGTTCGCATCATCACGAAGTCGGGACCGCTGCATAATCCGGCCGATCGCGATCATTGCATTCAGTACATGGCAGCAATCGGCTTATCTGTTCGGCGAATTGAATGCCGATCACTACGAAGACGATGTTGCGGCCGACCCGCGAATTGATTCAATTCGCGAACAGATGCAAGTTGTCGCCAATCATTCCTTTTCTCGTGACTACCTGGATCCCGAAAAACGCTCGATTGCCAACTCGATTCAAATATTTTTCCATGATGGAACTTCGACCGAAAAAGCCGAAGTGCATTATCCACTGGGGCACCGTCGCCGCCGCGAAGAATCGTACCCAGCGATCGATGCGAAGTTCCGTCACAACGCGGGCACTCGTCTGCCGAGTGAAAAGGTCGATCAACTTTGCGAACTGTTTGGTGACGCAGCCAAGTTGGATGCGATGCCGGTCGACCAGTTCGTCGATATGTTGGCGGGATCTTCGTAGTGGATGTCGATATTCGACCTTCTCGTCCCGAGGATGCCGAATCTGTTGTGCCGTTCATCTACAGCAGTGGCCCCTATTCGTTCGACTATGTGTTCGAGCGACCGAACCGATGCGCGACCGATTTCTTGACGGCTGCGTTTGCAAAACCGGGTGGGGAACTCGGTTATCGCGATCACGTAACCGTTTGCGCTCGTGGAAAGATCGTCGGTTGCGGCACGATCATGTCACCCCAAGATTCTGTTCGCTACGCCTGGCACGGCGCCAGCCAGATTCTGCGTCACTACGGATGGATCACTGGAAGTGGTGTCTTGCGTCGAGCATTGGCGGTCGAAAGAGTCATCCGTCCCGCCTCTGGTGACCTTTGGATTATCGGTCACCTGGGTGTGGCTCCCGAAATGCAGGGTCAAAGGATCGGAATGCGATTGATTGAATTCCTGATGGATTCGATTCGAAAACAAGGTGGCAAACGAGTAGGGTTGGACGTCGCCTTGATCAACCCCAGAGCCGAGGCCTTGTATGAGCGTGTCGGATTCAAAGTCACCGAGTTCCGCGAATCCAAGCTTTCAAACGAGTTCGGAGCCGTCCCGAATTTTCACCGCATGGAAATGGCACTCTAGCCGGTGGGCGTGATCGTTCGTCCTGTTCTGGTCGCACGGGGACCAAATCGCGAATCGATTGAGGGTCGTTGCCTCAAACCCCAGTTGAGCAATCACTTGAGAGTCGCGATGTGTTGTCACATGGAGGGTTCGCCGGTAGCGTATTTGGATGAAAACAAGACTTCAGCTACGCAACGAACGGATCAAACAGTCCGTCGAGAAAAGACTGGCTCGCGCACCCTATGACAATTACCGGCCCATCAACGTGCCGGCACGATTCGATGGTCAGACGCTGTACGAGTGCGTGGTGGCGATGCATCCACACGTTGGTGAGCGCCAGTGGCAAGAGTGGTTTCGGCGGGGCATATCTTGCGCGGTGAAACACCCGTTGTGATGCAAACACCGGTTCGTGGTGGGCAACAATTTCGCCACCTGTTTCCTGATTGGATCGAACCGGACGTCGATTCGAACATGGAAGTGCTTTGGGAAGATCGCTGGATCATTGCCGTACACAAGCCAGCGCCGCTGCCGGTACATCCCAGCGGCCGCTTCAATCGAAACACTCTGACTTCACTATTGCAAACGGTCTACCAGCCGTGTGATTTGCGGGTGGTTCACCGGTTGGACGCCAATACGACCGGAGTTTTGCTGTTTGCTCGAACGGCCAAGGTCGCGACGGAATTGCGTGAACGGTTCGCTGCCGGTCAGATCCAAAAACGATATTGGGTGGCGTGTAATGGAATACCTGAACAAGAATCGTTCTCATGTGATCAACCGATCGCGAAGGAGCGTGGTCGCGGAGGATCGCGTTCGATCGATCCCGCTGGTCTCTCCGCAAAAACTGACTTTGTCGTTCTACGTCAGCTGGAAAACGAAACGGCGATTTTGGAGGCTCGTCCCCAGACCGGTCGCACCCACCAGATCAGGATTCATTTATGGGCTCTGGGCCTGCCAGTGAAGGGTGACCCAGCTTACTTGAAAGATCGACAAATCATGGCAACTCAAACTCTATTGCCAACGGATCCACCGATGTGTCTGCACGCTGCCGGCTTGCAATTTATGCATCCGGCAACGGAAGAACGGATTGAGATCGAAGGGCGACAGCCAGACTGGCTCGCCCAATTAGCGTGACAGTGGCCTTTGTCCAGGATTCGCCTGGCGTCAGCAACTTGTCCGGCATGGAAAACCGGGTGCAAGGTCATTGCGAGCAGGCACGCTCCGATCGTTGAAAACTTGGGACCGAAGTTTTCAGGTGCGTTGCTAGGTTTGTCTAAGTCTTCTTCGCTGAGTGTGTCCACGTATGCTAAGAGATCCGCACGTATCTCTGCAAACTTGTCCAACAGTTCGTCCATCGAAGGATAGTCATCGGCCGATGTTGTCGGCGTGCTCCCGACACCGAACAATTTGTTCAAATCCGCAAACCTGCTGCGGTTGCCCAAAATGAAACCATCGAAGATGCCGGCTTCCGCAACGACGATATGCCCGAGTACCCACAGCGGGTGATTTCCGCCGTTGGACGTTGGTTGTACTAGCGGCGTTTCCTTCATGTCCTCAATCAATCCCATCGTCCAGCTACGGCTAGCGGCAAATGACATTTTGATGTAGTCGATCGTATTCACAAAAATGACTCCTATGGTGCAGCAAGCGATGTAGGTGGAATTCCAGAATGCCCGAGGATTTCCTTCGTAATCGAACAAGATGTGCGATAAACCGCGCTCTGATCCCGGTTTTAGGCATCAAGGATTGTTCTCTCGCCGATCCAACGACGGCGAGGGAAAAGATTTTATCAGCTTGCAGGTAGAGGAGCGATCCGTCTGGTGACCGATCGCATCCAGCTGTTTGCACAAGGCGTGGGTTGACCCTGTCACGAGGATTTTCATCGTTATCCAGACATTCGCCTTGACCCCGTTTCGGCGAAGGTAATCTCCAGCTCAAAAAAGACCGCTATAAGCCAGCAGTCTGCGGAATCATTGCTCTGTTTCAGCGATACAGAGCAGTTGCTCGTGCCGGTCAGTTCCGCTGCCGAAACCAACCCGCAGAAAAATCTGACCGTTGCTTACCGCTGGGCTGGCGTAGCAATCATCGCCCAACCGATTGCGGGCAATTTCTTCGTACCTGTCGCCGGGGCGAAATACAAAAGTTTCACCTTTCAAGTTCGATACGTAAACGTTGCCATCGACCAGTACCGGGGAGTGCGCTAAAGTTGCCGCCCAAACGCTTGCGCCAATACTGTTGACCGTCTTCAATTGACCAGCAATAGGCGATGCCGTCGTCGGTGACAGCGAGCAACCGGTCATCAACAACCAACATCGATGGTTCGTACACTTTGACCTCGTTGGACCAAATGCGATTGCCATCGGCGGACAGGCAAATTGTCTCTCGTTCCGGGTACCCACCGCTGGCCAGTATTCGATCATCCGTCGTCACAATCGTTCCGCATGTCGCCGGTGCGATACACTCGGTTCGCCAATTCTGTTCGCCAGTCGCCGGGTCATAACTGGTCACCGCGTCGCAACCGCTGATCAACAATTGCTCGCGGCCACCGACCGTTGCAACGACGGGAGATGAGTACGTGTCTACGGTTCCACGCTTGATTCGCCAGGCCACCTGACCAGACTCAGCGTCGAGCGCAGTTAAGTAGCCGCCACCCCGATTGTCGGCTGCAAAGATAACCAACGACTTGTACAGGATTGGCGAGGGAGCATATCCGAACTTGGATACAAATTTGCCAATTTCGTTCTGCCAAACCAGATTGCCTGCTAGATCGAGTGCAGTTGCGGTGATTGCACCGTCGTTCAAAAAACTTATGTAGAGACGTTTGCCGTCGCATGCGACCGTTCCGTTCGCGTTGGTAGCTTTCTGGTGAACCTGTTTTGCGGGAGGGAATCCGCCCTCGTGAACTACCCTGGTCCAATTCGGCGCTCCGGTTTCTCGATCAAATGACATGACCGACTGTTGCTGCTTGGCGTCATCGGCGGTGGCCAAGTAAACCGCGTCACCGACAACGATGGGCGATGAGTGTCCTCGGCCCGGTATTTCGGTCCGCCAGCGGATGTTTGTTTCGTTGTTCCATCCGGAAGCCACCGATTGGTCGCCAGCAATGCCGTTGTTGCTACCACCTCGCCAAGCCGTCCAATCCGCCGACTCAATTGGGTGGGTAACCGAAGAGTCAACTGTGATTCCACTGTCAGTCACGGAAATCTCATCAACAGGGTTGCTGACTCCGCAGCCCGACTGTGCAATCGCGGCGGCCAGTAGGACAGCAGAGAAATTGAACTGCGGATATCGCATGGCATTCCTACAGAAGGTTGAATCCAGGCTCAGGGACCCCAAGGATTGGACACTAGGCTCCAAAGATACTACCTTCAATCAAGCAGGCAGGGGACCGACCTATCCCGCAAATCGCCGATTCCGTTAACCGAGAATTCTAGACCAATGGCCATACAACGCGTAAACTGCCCTCGCTGTGGTACTGCCGCTAATGTACCTGTGGGCATGGCAAGCGTTCGCTGTTCGTCGTGTGGATCCGTCTGGAACCCGAGTGAGCCGACGGACCAGAAACACGCGGCGGACGAAGCGTCATCGGCAGCCGTTTCAGCACCTAAATCGTCGCTGAACACCGCGAAACTCGCGGGAGGAGTCTTCAGCACTCTGTTGGTTCTAGCGTTTGTTTGCGGGGCCGTTTGGTACCTGTCTCCAGCAACGCCCGACGCAGTACCATTGTCAGACCCAACACCCAAGCCAGTCACAATCGCCAAACAGGCGGAAGCACCGCCACCAGAATCCTATCGAGAAATCAGTTTGCCGGAGAGCACTCGTCAGAAGATCTACAGAGACTATCGAATGTCTGCGGGGACGTCGGTTGAAAAACCGATTCCATTGCCGAAGGAATGGAAGTCGCGGCAGGCATTGGACGCGACATTCAATTCGATTCTTGAGCGTGAGTTGACCCTGCACGCTTCCGTTCACAACATTAGCGTTGATGACGTCACAGAGATTTTGAAGGAAGGCAACGCAAAACAGTGGAAGTGATTCTCTAAATGATCGAATTGTGGAAAGAAGATCCGCCGATTCAGAAACTGACTTTCATTTCGGATCTGCACCTGTTTAGCAGTCGCAGCAATGCGGATCAGCATCGCAATCTGATGGCTGAGTCGATTGACGAGGCCGACTTATGCGTCTGGGGAGGCGACCTGTTTGACTTTCGTTGGAGTCGTCTTCGAGACGAACAGGAATCCGTTGACCGAGCCCTTGACTGGTTAGAGGATTGGTACGATCAATTTCCGACCACGCAGTTCGTCTATTTGCACGGAAATCACGACGCACATCTAGAGTTTTCAGATCAACTGAGTCGAGTGGGCGTCGGAGCGTGACCGGTTTCGATGTGGGCTGGATTGTTTGCGAGTTGGCAAGACGTTGCTGCTGCACGGTGACGTCATTGAAGGCCGTGGTTGTCCGGATCGGTTTTCCAAATACCGCGGAAGTTGGCAAAACAAGCCGATTGCGGGGAAAACCGCCAATCGATTCTACGACGCAGCAATCACGGCGCGAGTCCATCGTGCGGCGGCCATCGCGGCTCACAGGCATCGTCGTACCTGTTTGCGTTTGCTCCATTGGATCCATGGCCAACCCGATGAGTTCACCGAAGGGCTTCAGCAGGTCGTATTCGGACACACGCATCGGCGGATCGATGGGTTTCGTGTCGACGGGATTGAATTCTACAACGGCGGAGCTGCGATTCAGCACGTCCCGTTTTCGCCGATCTCGCTTCAGCCGGGTGATGGCACGTCGGCCAAGTAGCGACCGAGCGACGATTCTGGATAACCATCGTAAAAGCGGCGAATCCAATGGCGTCCTTTCCAGTTGCTCAAATGCTGCTCCCAGCCGATTCGATGTAGAAAGCGATCACTGATATTCCCGTTGGTGACATGAGCAACAATTGCCAAAGCACCGCGGACACGCGCGATTTCTTCCAGCACATGCACCGCTCCGATGAACGATTTGTATCCGGCCGACTTTCCTGAGTGGACGTAGTCCAAGGTTAGAAATCCTGGCATACCGAACGGTTGGTGGTAGTCGAGCCAACAAGTGTCGTCATCGGCGCGCCCGTACTTGGCTTGCCACCAAACCTGCGCGACCGAGACATTTCCAACACTCATTCGATGTTGGATTTCGACCAATCGACCGCCACGCATCACAATCGCGTCCGCATCGCCAACGACGAATTTGATCAGCCCCGCCGAGCGGATCGGCAACGGAGCCAAAACGAAACATTGTTGAACCCCCGAACGAATTTCCCAAACGATTTCCCAGTACACACAGTTGGAAAAGATAGCTCGCTAGCTGATTCTAGGAGTCGCTTGATATTGCGGCTGCGCCACGAAGAACGCGCACCGCCAACGCCTGGTCCCGATTATGCCGGTCGTAATGCCACTACCAGATCCGAACTCGCTGATCGGGCTCCAGGTATAGCGGGTCGGTCGGCTCGATTCCGAACGCTTCGTACCAAGCATCCATGTTGCGTACGATTCCATTGACGCGGAATTCGCTTGGGCTATGCGGATCGGTAACCAAACGTTTCAGCAACTCTGGCTGACGGTAGAGCCGTCTCCAAATTTGCGACCATCCTAAGAAGAATCGTTGATCGCCAGTCAATCCATCAATGACCGGAGCTTCCTTTCCTCCAAGCGACAGTTGATACGCTTCATAGGCAACGCTCAACCCACCCAGATCACCGATGTTTTCGCCCAGCGTTAGTTTTCCGTTGACGAAATTATCTTTGACTGGTTCGTAGCCGTCGTATTGTTTGACCAAGCCTTCAGCCCGCTCTTCGAAGTTCGCGCGGTCTTCTTCAGTCCACCACATTCGCAAGTTTCCGTTTCCGTCGTACTTGCTTCCTTTGTCGTCGAAACCGTGACTGAGTTCGTGTCCGATCACGGCGCCAATGGCACCATAGTTAACGGCGTCGTCAGCCTGCATGTTGAAAAACGGTGGTTGCAAAATCGCGGCGGGAAAAACGATTTCGTTCATGACTGGGTTGTAGTAGGCATTGATTGTTTGTGGAGTCATATGCCATTCGTTTCGATCGATTGGACCGCCCAGTTTCTTGATTTCCCGTTCATGCTCGAACCGCGATGATGCGATGCGATTGGTTGCCAGCACGGGGGAATCGATCGACAGCGCGGAATAGTCTTTCCATTTGTCGGGATAGCCGATCTTGGTGGTGAACATCGACAGCTTTTCTAACGCCTGTTTCTTGGTCCCTTCGCCCATCCAAGGTCGCGACTCGATTCGTTTGGCAAATGCCTTTTTCAAATTATTGACCAGCTCGTTCATGCGGGCTTTGGCGTTCGGCTTGAAATGTTCTTCGACATACAATTGACCGACCAGTTCACCCAAGGATTCCGCTGCTGACGTTGACACCTCGTTTCCAAATCGGCTCTTGCTCGGTTACACCGCTGATCGCGGTGGAGTGAAAGTCGAAGTGGCGACGCTCGATCGATTCACTCAGACTGCTGGCGTAGGCATCGATCAACTGCATTCGCAGATAGTTTTTCCAATCTTCCAACTCCGTTTCAGAAAGCTGCTTTCCCAAGGCTTCGAAAAAACTTGGTTGACGCACGACAAACTCGGATTGTTCTCCAAGTCCGGATTCCGTGACATAGGCGTCCCAATCAAATTCGCCTAGCAATGCCTTCATCTCGGCGGACGACTTCTTGTTGTACGTCTTGATCGGATCGCGGTTTTCGGTTTTGGTCCAGTGGTTTTCCGCGATCCGCGACTCGATGTCGAATACCGCTTCGGCCGCCGAGTTCGGGTCTTCAACGCCAACGTAGCTGAGCATGTCAGCGATGTATTCTTTCAGCTGCTTTCGCAACGTGATGTATCTTTCGTCGTCTTCCAGGTAGTAGTCGCGGTCTGGCATCGTTAGCCCAGCTTGCGTGACATAAACGGTATAGCTGTCACTCTTTTTCGCGTCGTTGTTGATGTAAGCGCCCAATGGTCCATAGACGCCGGAACGGGAAAGTTCACCCAATGCCAAGACCAGATCTTGCTTCGAATCGATCGCATCGATGCGATCCAGTAGCGGTTGGATTGGTTTGATGCCGGCATCATTTCTGGCTTGTTGATTCAACACCGAACGATAAAGGTCGCCAACTTTTTGGGCTGCCGATCCATGCTCACTCGGCTGCTCTGCCGCAGATTCAATCAGTGACCGGACTTGAGCGCGGGTTGCGTCATCTAGAATCGTGAAGATGCCGTAATTTGATTTGTCCGCCGGGATCTTGGTCGATTCCAGCCACTTTTCATTTGCATACTGGTAGAAGCTCTGTCCCGGTGAAACCGATTCGCTGAACAACGATTGATCAATGCCCGAAACACCCGTCGAATCTTGAGCCAGGAGATGGGTAACTGACAATTGCGCGGCAATCAGCCCGGCAAACAATAGGGTGGCACAGCGAATCACAATATTTCCTTTCATAACTTGAGCAGCAAAGTCGTATCGCTTAGGAAACCGCGAATCTCGGGTTGCTGCAACCCCCAGCCCGACGCTTGACTCGTCAAATTCAGGCATTCATAACGGGTAGGGACAATTTTTCTCTAACCCGCTATGCTGCATCGTTTTGCGACGCTTCTCAATCCACCTTTGATGGTGGCCGAACCAACGATGCAACCAGGTGATTTCGAGTGATGCGGCCTTTCGCACGGCTTCTGTCGGCTCATCCAGCGCTCGGGTTTGGATTTGCCGTGATTTTCACGCTGATCTTCGTGGCCGGGCTCCCCCGGCTCGGATTCGACATGCATCCGAACGAGGCCTTCGCATCCGACAATTTGGCATCCACCAATCTGGCCCGTTTACACGAAGTCTTTGGGCCCGACGACAATGATTTGCTGGTAATCATTGACGGTGATGGGTTACTAGAGTGGGATTCATTGCAGTCACTGCGGCGATTTAGAGACCAAATTCGGTCGATCGATGACGTTCGTTTGGTGGCCAGCATCTTTGACCTGAATAAGCCTGGCAAAGTGATGCCGCTAATTCCGGCGTACGCGACGGACCGTTTTCGCGCGGATCGATTGGAGTCGGAATTGCAGCGTCATCCCGTTGCAGTCGATCAATTGATTTCGGCAGACGGGCGAACGTTGACGCTGCTCGTGCGAATCCAAGGAGATTCGCTGGCGGTGACGGACATTTCGCGAGTGGTTGAGCCGCTGAATCGATATGCGGCGGAATATCAATTGGCGACTTCGTCAACGGTCCGTCTGGCCGGTCATCCTGCCGTTCGCGTTGACGTTTTGTCCGCCCTTCGCCGAGCGATGATCATCGGATGCACCGCCGCAATTGTGATCGGCTTTGTCGTGGCGATGCTTGTGTTTCGACACTTTCCATCAGTCGTGATCGCCATCGCCGCGCCTGCCATCGGTACGGTATGGACTTTGGGGTTGCTCGCTTGGAACAACGTTCCGATCAGTGGTCTGATGACGGCGCTGCCCAATTTGGTCTTCGTCATTGGACTTACCGATGCTGTTCACTTGCTGTTGGAAACCCAACGTCAGCTGCACCGCGGACTCGATTCGCGAGAGGCGGTCTACAACTCGCTGATTCGTGTGGGGCCGGCATGTTGCTTGGCTACATTGACGACGTTTCTTGGGTTTGGTTCGCTTGCACTTTCACGGACCGAGAGCGTGCAGACGTTCGGATTCTGGGCCGCCGTGGGGACAACGTTTGCGATGCTCGCGGTCATCATCGTCCTGCCAACGATTCTGTTGATGATTCCCCGCCAATGGGCACTGAACGATCAGCCCCAACGGGATCAATTGGGCGCGTTGATCAGCCGTCTCGTTAAACCAACCCTGAACAGACCAAGGCTAACCACCGCGTTCGCCGTGCTGCTGTGCTTGAGTCTGTTATATCCGGCGATCAGTCAACGGCCCGATATCATTTGGACGGAAACGATGCCGCGAAACTCGGCATCGGTGATAGCCATGGATCGTGCCGACGATGAGTTTGGCGGGGCATTGGTTGTCTATCTGATGGTTGGCTGGCCGGCGGACCGTTCGTTTCCCGACCGACGTACGCTTCAGGCGACGGCCGACGTTCATGCAGCGTTTCGCTCCTCGGCGGGCTTTAGCGGCCCGTTTTCCGTGCGCAATGTAATGGCCGTTGCGCCCGGTCGAGATTTGAAAGATCGATATCAAGCGATCGGAAAAGGGTCAACAGCGGAGAACAACCTTTTGATAAGCGAGCCTTATCGGAAATTGATCGTCAGCGCGAGAATTCCCAATGACGGCTCGTCTTCCCTCCGCGATCGTTTGGTACCGCTGAATCAAAAGCTTGATGAACTACGACTGAAGTACCCAGAGTACGAATTCACATTGACCGGAACCGCGGTCGCAGCAGCCGAAAACATGACCGAGATCATTGCCGATCTGGCGCGTAGTCTTGCAATCGCGGCGGCACTGATATTCTTGGTTCTAACCATTGTCTTCCGCTCTTTGAGAATCGGTCTACTGACGATCATACCCAACATTCTGCCGCTGCTGGTAACCGCCGCTGGCTTGACATTGCTGGGTCTGCCGCTGCAGATTACGTCGGCGTTGACGTTTTCGCTTTGCTTAGGGCTGGCTGTCGATGACACGATCCATGTGGTGTCGCGTTATCGATTGAGCCTAGCCGAATTCAAAGATCCTCATGCAGCAATTGAGGACACGATCAGGCATGTCGGTGCGGCATTGATCGTAACGACAGTGATCCTGTTGGGCGGTTTCGCTGCAATGCTGACCAGCCCAATGCCAGGCGTCCAGTTGTTCGCTTGTCTCAGCGGCGTCACGTTGATTACCGCGTTGATTGGCGACCTGTTCCTCTTTCCGGCGATGTTGCTGTGGGATTGGAAGAGCAGGAATCCGCAACCTGTAAATCGTGAATAGCCCACTTCAACATTGCTACTCGTCCCTATTCGATTGATCGGTGCGAAGACCGCTGGGAATTGACTGATCGGCGGGTTCAGGAACCGGAGCCCGTTGATTCAGTAAACTTGACGATCAGGGTCAATGCGTTCAACACGATATGAACGACTAATGGAGCGGTGATGTTACCGGTTTGGCGGTAAAGATAACCGAGTCCCAGAGACAGAAAGAACAGCGGTATTGGCGCGGCACCTTGGCCGAGGTGCATGGCGGCAAAAATTAGACTGGCAAGAACGATTGGCAAGTAAGATCTGGGATACAGCGCCTGGTCTGTCGATCCGGTACCGATCGTTTGATCTCGATCCATCAGGCCTTGCAACCCGCCTTGAACCAACACCCGAAATAGGAGTTCTTCAAACACGGGGGTCACAATTGCGGTCCCAAAGAACATCATGAGAAAGACGGCTGGTGAATCAACGTTTTGCAGCAAGTCCAGGACTTCATGCCTGTAAGGTTGCAGCAGACTGACCAATGCACTGATCAGCAGCACGGGCGGCAATAACATCACGGCCGCTTTCAAGCCGAGCCAAACATCCGCGGTGTTGAGCACCAGTCCCAAGCGTTGAATGGGCTTGTCGTTCATCAACCGTAGCCAGCCCAAAGTAATCGCGATGCTGCCCAGTGCGGCCCCGACAACAATCCCCAGATTGACAAGTTGTGCGTTGGTCCCAACGGCAAGATCGGGATCCGCGTCGGAGCTTGGCGACCAACCCAAAGAATTCGTGGTTACATGCAGCAATGTCATCAGGACGATCTGGGTCCCAAACATGACCAGTGCGTCAGCCAAACTCCAAAAAGGTCGTTCGTAGACTCGTGCCGGTACGAATGACTCAACTAGCGATACTGAATGTTCGCGAGGTCGGACCAGAACACGTATCCACATCACCAAGCTGGCGATCGTGGCAACGATCATTAGTTTGTCGAGTGCGTAGTAGATCGCCTCCGACATTAGTTCTCCGTCGGCGTCTGGCTTAAAGCCTGGGCGGCAATGATGACGTAGTCATAGCCAGAGTAAATCGTCAGCAAGATTGCAGCCCAAAGCAATGCTGGCGCAGCAATCGTCAACCAATAGACCGTCGGATTGATCAAGCAGAGCAGAACGGCAATCGCCGCAGCACACTGCAGCACCATTTTCCACTTACCAAGGTCGCGCGCGGAAAAGTCGCCACCGGCGCCTTCGATCATCGCTCGCAAGCTGGTCACCAACAATTCCCGCGCCACCACAATGGTAGCCATCCAAGACGCCACCCCCGACTCGGGCACCTCCACCAAAGCAATGAAGGTTCCACAAATTATGATCTTGTCAACGAAGGGATCGAAAATCCGACCTAGCTTTGTAACTTGACCATATTTCCTGGCCCAATACCCATCCATCCAATCGGTCGAAACAGCAATCGAAAAGACAACCAGAGCAGACGTAAACCGACCGAGCGGGATCAACGCCATGACCGCGACGGCCAAAGCGAACCGAATGCTCGTTAGCGCATTGGGAACATTGTAAATCGATTTTACCGGTGTGCCTGTCATTGCGATCCGTCCTAGGTCAATGGCGCCGCAGCTAAATCATAGCCGTCGGCAGCGACAATTTCACACTTCACTATATCGCCAACGCCTAGAGCTGATGATTCTTCGACTCCCGACACGTACACAATTCCATCGATGTCCGGTGCTTCCCCTCGGCTCCTTCCGATCCAAACTCCCTGCTGTTCGGGCAGCGGCGCGTCGATGATCACGTCTTCGATTGTGCCGACTCGGCTCTCGCTCCACTCAAATGCGATCTGCTGTTGAATCGCCATCAACTGGTCGTGCCGCTGTTGCGCTAACTTAGTGGGGACGCGATTTGGAAGCTTTGCCGCAGGTGTGTCTTCCTCGACCGAATAGGTAAAGACTCCCAAATGCTCGAAACGCTGCTGTTGTGTGAATTCAGCCAGTTGTGCAAAGTCTGCGTCGGTCTCGCCAGGGAATCCAGTGATCATGGTTGTCCGCATCACAAGCGAATCGATCCGTTCGCGTAATCGAGCCAAGATTTCTTCCTGGGATGCCCGCGTCGTTTTTCGCGACATTCTCTTCAGCATCGTGTCGCTCGCGTGTTGCAGCGGCATGTCGATGTAGGGCAAGATTCGTCGAGCGCACCGACAAGGTATCAATTAGCGCATCGTCAATGTACATCGGGTAAAAGTACATCAGTCGAATCCAATCAATCGAATCGATCTTTTCGAGTTCGATCAACAGATCATTCAACCGTGGTTGGCCATACAGGTCTTTGCCGTAGTAAGTCGTGTCTTGTGCGACGATGACAACTTCACGGACACCGCTGTCACCAAGTCGTTTCGCTTCATCGATCACCTGTTCGATCGGTTTGCTGTAGTGCTTGCCGCGCATTTTTGGAATCGCGCAGAATGTGCACAATCGATCACAGCCTTCGCTAATCTTCAAATAGGCAAAATGCCTTGGCGTGACGCTGCTGCGAATCGCATCCGATAAAGGTCGAATTGCTGCGGGTCGAAAGAGTTGCTGTTGTTCCTGGACGCCCGATCGAAGCCGATCCATCACGGAGACAATCTCGTTGCGGCCGAAGACGCCCACCATCGCATCGATCTCGGGCCGATCATCAAGCAACTTGCCCTGTTGCCGTTCGGCCAGGCAACCAGTGACGACCACATTGCGAATTTTGCCCTGCTTTTTTAGAGCCAACATCTCGTCGATGGCCCCAAATGATTCTTCACGTGCTGAATCAATGAATCCACAGGTGTTGATGACCACGACATCCGCCGAGTCTACGGAGCCGACCATCTGGTAGCCATCCTGATCCAAACGACCGAGCATCTGTTCGGTGTCAACCAGGTTTTTGGGGCACCCCAAACTGATCACCGCGTATCGTCCGCGGGCTCCCGCAGACTCTTCTGGCTCAGCCTCGTTCGGCAGCTTTACGGGAGTGGCTTCTGAGAAGATCGGGAGTTGCATCGATGGGTGCTTGCGTGAATTTGAAGTTGAATCGTGAAATTAGACCCAACAGATTCAAATCACGCAAACGGTTGTCGTCACGACCTGGGACGATTTCAGCTCTCGTAACGAGAGCTTTCGGTCGCAGCGGTGTCATTGGGCGAACCAGAGGATGATTCCCCCTGACTGGATTCGGAGTCGCTCAACCCGCTCTGGGACGATTGTATATCGGCAATTCGAGTCACTTCGGCAACGACAGCGATGGCCGATCGTAACTCGATTGGCGAGAACCATTTGACTGTGCCCGTATACTTACTTTCTACGCGATTCTTGGCCGCAAGTTGTTCCCATGACATCTTGTCCATGATGTGCCAAGCAGCTGCTTGGGCTGTATTCTGGGCCACGTGACCGTCGGCCAACGCCTCGCAAAGAATCCGGATTTTGTGATCGTCGGTAAATTCTTCGATCGGTACGATCTTGTAAGCCATCTTTGGGTTCGGGTCGGGCTTGCCATGTTCAAGACAGACCATGGCAACTTTAACTTTCTTCATGCGTGTTGGTTCGACGCGAAAGTTTCCGCCACCACCACCACCTTGACCGCCACCGCCACCGCCGAAGCCGCCGCCCCCGCCTTGACCGCCGCCACCGCCCCACCACCACCGCCGATACCGCCCCCGCCGCCTCCACCGCCGAATTGAGCCTGGATCGGAACGCTAGCGAAGGCCTTGGGAAGTCGCAATTCAATTGGTTGGTCGGTCAGGTTCCTGATCAGCACATTCGCTTCGGTTGCGTCGCGGGGAATGATCTTTACATCGACTTGGCCAGCATCCATCGCCTCGAACAACCCTGCGTTGATGGCATCCACTTTTTTGGTGTCGGCGGCAGTTGCCGTGAGGGCGCTAGAGAGGCTGGAAAGACCAACAAGAGTGACGATTGAGAGTACAGTTCGACGAGAGATGGTCACGGGACAGTTCCTTGGATTGAAGTTCGCCTCGTCCACCGCTATCGGATAAGCTGCTGGCGGAGGAGTTTGGAGATCGTGAATCAAAAAACGGATGAGGCGGTTCTGGTCAGGCACCAACATCCCCGCGATGTGGAATGCTTCCCCAGTCTTTGAGCAGAAGTCCGATACCAGGTCATCATAATCATCCAGACCGCCTAGACCAACCAAAATCGCCTGCCTGGTGTGATTTCCGGGGCCTAAATTCGGAAAAACCGGAACGGTTTCACCGGCGATTGGATTTCCAGCCCGAGTCTCCCCAGTCGCAGCCGGGCCGGCGAACTTCGTTACCAAGCCGGCACCGGCAAGCGACTGCTCAAACAACAGCCTGAACAAGTCCGGTCGCTGATTTTTCATGGCGCCCATATATTGATATCCAATTGAATCCAACATGACTTTTTGCCTCAGCTTGCAATGCCAGACGACCAGCCCGTCCCCTACGACTCATTCCTGCTCGTCTCCTTCGGTGGTCCAGAAGGGCCGGACGACGTCATCCCATTCTTGGAGAACGTGCTGCGTGGCAAGAACGTGCCGCGCCAGCGGATGATGGAGGTTGCCGAGCACTACAACCATTTTGGTGGGGTGAGTCCGATCAATGATCAGAACAGAAGTTTGATGTCAGCGATTCGGGACGAATTCCAGCGAGCCAATATTCAACTGCCGATCTATTGGGGCAATCGCAATTGGGATCCGCTATTGCCTGATGTCATTCGTCAGATGCGTGATGACGGATGCAAGCGGACACTGGCTTTTTTTACCAGCATGTTTAGCTGCTACAGCGGTTGTCGTCAGTACCGTGAAAACATCGCGGCAGCCCGTGAAGCTGTCGGCGAAGATGCGCCGGTGATCGAAAAATTGAGGATGGGCTTCAACCATCCTGGCTTCATTGGTGCAATGGCTGACTCGGTCCGCCAGGCCATGAATTCATTGGGCGAACCAGGCGCCAACTCAGTTGTGCTGTTCACCGCTCATAGCATCCCGATGACAATGGCTGACAGATGCGATTACGTGAATCAGTTGACCGAAGCGAGCCGATTGGTCGCGGAGGCTTGCCAAATCACGAACTGGAAGCTCGTCTACCAGAGCCGTAGCGGGCCTCCCCAACAGCCTTGGTTGGAGCCAGACGTCTGTGACGCAATCGCTGAAATCGATGATCAGCAACGCTTGGATTCCGTTGTCATCGTGCCGATCGGTTTTGTCAGTGATCACATGGAAGTGCTGTTCGATCTGGATGAAGAGGCTGCTCAGCTTTGTCAGAGCCGAGGTATCCGTTTCGCGCGAGCCAGTTCAGCTGGTACCAGCAGTAGTTTCGTCCGGATGATTGCCTCGTTGGTTCAGGAACGCCAAGACAGCTCCCATGAAAAGCTGTTCGTTGGCAGCCTTGGGCCGTGGCATGACGTCTGTCCCGTCAACTGTTGCCTCTACCCGCAACGGCCGGCTACGCGACCTTGATCGGGCTATCGCTTGATCGGACTATCGCTTGATCGGACTATCGCAATAGAGTTTGCCGGCAAACCTCTGCGATCGATTCGTAGCTTGCCAGCCGATGGGCCGGAATCCGCTCGGCGATCAGCGGTCCCGCGATCTCGGAATAGTCGTTGATGTCTTGCGTGTTGACAATCACCGCAACGGCGCGGCCACGTCGGGCAAGTCCGATCAATGCGGCGATCGATTCTTCGGTCGCCTGTTGCAAGATCACCAACAGTGTCGTCTCGGAGGATAACTGCGATTCACATTCGATCAACAGTTCGGCCAGTGTGAGCCCGTCGGTTCGCTCCATCCTGGCCAAGGTGCGGTGAATCTCTTTTAAATTCGCGGGACCTCGCGACGGTGTCAAAATGATCGGTCGCAGACGATCACTTTCAACCCTCATTGCAGCAGCCGACTTGGCTGCGCCGCGAACTCGATGGTCACCAGCCCAACCCTCTTGGCGAATTCGATCCGCAGCGTCGCGACCGTTGGTTGCCAATCCAATCGGTTCGTTTTGGTCATGCAACATGGCGGCTATCGAAGCAGCTGCGGTAACGGCCAAGTCGCTTCGCACCGGTTCATGGCGTTCCGGAGTGGTGTCCTTGTGCAGGTCCAGGATCAGCGTGGCACCAACGATCGACGATGGTTCATAAATCTTACTGTGCAATTGACCCGTGCGCGCCGTCGCGGCCCAATGGACGCTGCGCATAGGATCACCTGGCTGCCAGTGCCGAATCCCGCGCAACCTGGTTGGGTCGTCCATCACGTTTTCTCGCATCCGAATCTCGCCGATGGGTCGGCGTGAACCAATCTCGTAGGAATGCAATGGAACTGTGTCCGGCAGCACTGTGATGTATTGCGGATCGTTTGTCACCCGATAGCGGCGATACAATCCCATCATGTCGCCCGTTTCCATCACCGTCGGACCAACTTGAAAGTAACCCCGGCGTTTGCAGACCAGGTCGTATTGCATGCTCTTGGTTTCGCCACCCCACAACAACAATACCTGCAAACGCTGACCAATGACCTCCAACATTGGTCTGGAGTCACCTCTTGCTTGCCAGGGCAATAGATCTTCCACCAACATCCACAGGACCGGGATTCGACTGCGATTGGTGATCGAAAGCTTGATTGCAATCTGGGACCCGATCTTGACTTCGACGTCAGCTCCTTCCCGGCTGGCAAACGTCTTGGTGGACCAAGTCTTTGCCAAAAAATGATTCAACGCCAGAAGCATTCCAGCAACGATTGCGGCCAGCACCCACAGTGACGCACCAAACAGCATCCCGATCAGTAGCAATCCGCAGATGGCGGCGATAACTCCGAAGGTTGGCTTGGATTCATTGTCGTGCGGCATGCTTTCCACTTGTCGATACAATCGTCACAAAGATCATCCAATTATGATCGCTGCGATTATCAGGGTCACTATTTCGCGGCCTCAATCCAGATCACGCCCCATCGTTTTTACGAGGGTCGCATTGCGTTGCGCGGCCATTTTTGGGCTCTTGCAATCGTATTTGGGTGCCGACCATGGCAGAGAAATTGTCAACTACAAACTCTTTAATCTCTAGTCATCCGACTTTGACGGGTTCGATTGCCAGTCCCCGAACGTCCGCCTCTCATGATCACATCATTGATCAGATCGACGAAACGTTAGACTTGATGGCCGCGGCACAATCGGTCGCCCAGGGTGATCTGCCAATCGATCATTACGCGGTATCCATCATTGTACCGGTATTCAACGAATTGAAGACGCTGCCAACGGTTTTGGATCGGATCAAGCAGGTGATGCCTGTGGAAACGGAAGTCATTGTCGTTGATGACTGCAGTACGGACGGCACGACGGACTGGCTAAAGAGTTTGCCAGCGCAGGACAACCTCAGAATCATTCATCGCCGACGAAATCATGGCAAAGGGTCTGCGGTGCGTCTGGCAATTCGACATAGCCGCGGCGACGTCGTTGCGATTCAAGACGCCGACCTGGAGTACGATCCAGCCGACTTGTTGCGCGTGATCTGGCCGATCTTGGATGGCGATGCTGAAGTCGTATTCGGTTCGCGGTATCTGGAAGAGGGGGGCGATCAGTCGCTGGTCCATCGCATTGGCAATGGCGTTCTGACATCCGGAAGCAATCTGCTGACCGGGTTGCGGCTAACGGACATGGAAACCTGTCACAAAGCTTTCGATGGAGAAATGCTTCGTTCCATCCCGTTGCAGGAACGTCGGTTTGGCTTCGAACCCGAGATTACCGCGAAGGTCGCTCAGCGTACTTCGCAAATTCTGGAAGTTCCGATCGGCTACGATAGCCGTGGCTACAACCAAGGCAAAAAGATCGGCTGGCGAGACGGCGTTGCAGCATTCGCTTGCATTTGGAAATATCGCAAAGGATAGGTTCCGCCACTAACCTGGCAGGCTGCGTTTGTACTGCGGCGTTTCGCTCGGCGGAATGTCGACATCGTTGTCTTCTTGATAGCGTCGCCGATCGACAGCCGTAGCGTAATATCGCATCCAAGTTTCCGCGTCCTCAACGCAGCGCCATTCCAACGACTTGCCCGGAAGGTCAACCTTCTTTTCACAACAGGGCAGCACGTCTCGATACAAAACCGTGTAGAGCTCGCGATCGGACAGGTGGTCGGTGTAACGCAAGACCACGTGCTGCGAAAATAGCCGTTCGATGGTTTGATGAAGAATTTGCGTCAACTCTTCATCGTCCAGTCGATCGGGTGATGGGATTTCAAGTTGCGGACTGAACCATTGGGCAATCGGCAACGCCGGTGCTCGCTCCCATGCCAACATCGATTCAAGGTACTCATTTTCGATTCGCAACGACATTCGATTCGTGGACGAGTCGTCAATCGATTCGTCGCGATAAGGTTCTAGTTCGTCTCGCAAACGTGCATTCGCCAGCATCAGATCAACTTCATCAACGCCAGGTCGGCTAGTCTCTCGAGTATCCATAGGTATTGTTCGTCTCACAGGCAATCTGGAATCGGTTGGCGATTCATTCAGCGTCCGTCACCGAACCGAATCACTCCTCAGGCATTCGATGGTATCCGAGCACCACGATGGCTCAACGCACAACTGAGCCAATTCAGGCGTTTGGTAAGAAATTGACCGACCTGACCATACCCTGATCGTTACGAGCGGAACGTTTTGCCACATTTCTCCTGTTTTCGTCGCTTTCCAGCCGCCTGAAGGCTCAGTTATTCGCGTACAGTCGGTACAAATCGACGTGGGCCTGGACCATCTTTTGGACCGTGAAATCTCGTTCGATTCGCTCACACGCTGCCTGGGCCAGCTCATGAGCCACGTCGGGGTTCTCCAGCAAATCGTTACTCTGTCGCGCGAAGTCGGCCCGGTCTCCCACAGCCACCAATCGTCCGGTCTCTCCAGCAACGACCAGATCACGGTTTCCGGCAATATCGGACGCGACGACGGGTACTCCGGCCTGCATTGCCTCGATCAGCGAATTGCTCTGTCCTTCATACTCGCTACCGATCCAGAACAAATCGGCATGCGGTAGGATCTCCAGCACGTCGTTGCGCGAGCCAACGAAGCGAACATTCTCGGGTGTCGATACGGCGTCGCGATGCCGCAGCAATTCACCACGCTGGGGTCCGTCGCCAATGATCACCAGCACCGTATCCTCCCGGACGGTCGATAACAGCTCGGCAGCCCAAATCAGGTCGCGGTAGCGCTTTTGCGGCCACAGTCGACCGACGGCCACCACCAATTTTTTGTCTGGAGCAACGCCAAGTCGCTGCAGTGCCTCCGGTCGAGAAATCTGACTTGTTTGCCTTGACTCGATACCATTGGGGATGATTCGAAATAGCTTTGGATCGATCCCATGAGCAGCATAGAAATCGCGGACACCAACACTATTCGTCGTGATTGAAGAGGTGATTTGAGCAAGTTGCCGATCAAGGAAAAATTGCGCGCCGGTCTTCCATGAATCGACACAGCGCTCGCTGGCGATGATGGTAGGTACGCCGGCAAGACGGGCTGCGACACGACCAAAACTGTTGGCGGCAAACAGCCAAGTATGGACAATGTCGGGTTTTAGATCCGCCAACTCGCTGCGCAATCGCAGTAGCGCTGTCGGATCGGCCTTGAATCGCTTTCCGATCAAGGTCACCGGTATGTCGGCGGCGCGAAGTCGTTCGCTAAGTGGACCATCACGAGTCAGCAGCGTCACATGGACATCGAACCTGTCACGCGGCAAGTTTTCAGCCAACAGACAAAGCTGTTTTTCTGCTCCTCCGCGGTCCATCGTCGGGATCACCAAGGCCAGTCGGATGGTCATGTCGTCGCCTCAATCGATTGGCTACGAGGATCTGACGATCGCCTTCCGACCAAAGATTCCATCAGAGCAAGGTAGGACTCAATCGCTGCGGCCTGAGGACGGGTCCGCAACAGAAATCGACGCAGTTCAGCGGCCGAGTCAAACGCATCATTCAAATGATCCAGAACGCCGCGTAATTCAATCCGAATGGACTTCGGTGTTGTGATCTGCGCGATGATCGCGGCTACACCAATGCACCCACGGCCCAGGACCCTGGTGCGGATGAAGCCCGTCGTTGACGTCTGACCCAGCGGGACGACTTAACCCGGCTTGCTGCCCGATTTCGGATGGATTGCCAATCACGGCCCGCGTCGCTTGAGAATCGATTGCGACCAGCGGTACCTCGGCTGCGATTGCCGATGGCAACCAGAACTCGAGCCCACACTCGTCTGGCTGGAAATAGACATCTGCCGCGCTCAAGATGTCTTCGACATCGCAAAAGGAACCAGGCATCGCAATCGAAGCGCGGATACCATCGCTTCGCAACGTATCGTAGATCCAATCGCGATTCGGTCCGTCACCCAAGAACCACAACCGAAGCTTCGGATATCGGACGATCAAGTGCCTGGCTGCTAGGACCAACTGGTTCACAGCACTATCGCGAGTCATGCTTGATGGGCAAACGAGCACGGTTGAATCGGATTCCGTGGTCAAGTCACTATTGGCCGCCCCCAAAGACGCTCTGGCACGAAGCCTGGCGGAACCGGACCGGACTGGGCCGGCCGCGAACCCAGGATCAATGCGATGCAGCTTGTCAGCCGAAAAACCATCGCCGATCAGCGACCGCTGACAATCCGCACTCTGGACAATCACAGCGTCGGCTAGTTTGGCGATCGATCCACACCGACGAGCCGACCGCGTGCTGGTCCACCACATTGGGTCTGCGTCGAATCCCCAACGACTAGAACGGACGACGACGGGACGTCCTGTTGAACGCCCCGCCTCGATCGCTGCCGACGACTCCTCGCGAATCGAATCGCAAAACAGCACGTCATATTCTCGCGACCGTTGTCGCAGCCAAGTGGTCAGGCTGCGCGTGTATCGTCCCAACGACCAATCCCGTTTGGGAGCCATCACCGGACGGTGAACCGGAATCTCTCGGATCGTAAACTCGGCGGGCCAAGACGATGAGTATCGAGGTGTCAGGACGTCAACAGCAGCACCATGGCGCCGCAACGCGCAGGCAAGCTGAAACAGATGCCCACCGGTATCAATCGATACATGGGGCCAAAAACGACGGCCTATCAACAGAACTCGCAAGGGACGATTCACGACTGGGCTTCCGCCGCCGTGGCTTCGATTTCGTCTGGTTCCAAGACCGCCAGATAGGGCAGGTTGCGGTACATATCCAAGTAGTCAAGTCCGTATCCGACGACGAACTCATCAGGAATCTTGAAGGCAACAAAATCGGGACGCATCATGACGACGTGATCCCGTTTTTTATGCAATAGAACGGCGGTTCGAACCGAGACTGCACCAAATTCGCTCATCATCTCGCTGATTCGGTCCAGCGTCTTGCCGGTATCGAAAATGTCGTCAACCAACAAAACGTCACGTCCCTTCACGTCGATCATCATTTCCGCATCGACCTTCAATTGGCCGGATGTTGTGCCACCTCGATAGCTAGATGCCCGGATCACTCCGACGCGTTGCGGCATCGATAGGCGTCGGATCAGATCGGCGAACAACACCAGACTACCCGTCATGATTGCGATCACGGTTAGCGGTCGATCACCGTAAAACGTGTCGATTTCCCGCGCTAGTTTCTCGACACCGTCATTTAGCTCTGATTCGTTCAACAGGGTCCGCATCGTTACAGTCCGGAATGGCTTTCAGTGTTAGGGCGAGTTTGCGGGCTTGGTAGTTTAGGCGATTCGGGGGTCTGCTGCGAACGGATTTAGGTACACCGAACGAAACGATTCCACAACGCCGAAACAGAGATCAGTATACGCAACCCATTCAATTTGACAGTGACCCACATTTTTTGTGCGAGTTGCAAGCAACGACGGCCTAGCGAATGACCAATTCACAGCGTCTGGCGACCATTCGCAATCGACTACTCTCCTGGATTGTCGAACGCTGACGATCAGCGTCAGCCGGAGACGATCGTTCGAGAAACGATGCTAATCCGGAACGAGTTCTACGTCGGACGCAGGTTCTATACCGATTCCCATCTCGCCGTCTGGTTCATCGAAGAAGACGAGTTGAAAATCTTTAACGCCGATCATCAACTGCTGTGTGTCATGTCATCCGCGGAAATCGACGCAGTCGTTCCGGAAATTGAATGTGCGATGGCTGAAAGTGCGGCGGTTGAATTGGATGCCGCCGAGGGCGACCAGACCGATGCCCACCCTGACGTGATCAAAATGCCCGTCCGCATCGAGTTTGACCAGGAATCCCGCGACGATTCCGGGGACGGATTCATACGCGCTGCCTAAGGTGGTGATGCTCCGATCGGCCAGGCGACCGCTGAGACAAGATCTGGAATTCAGAACAGATCGGGAAATCTTGCTCGAACGAACGTAGGACCAACAAAGGAAGCCCCGGAGTCGAATGACTCCGGGGCTTCTATGATTTCCCTCGTTTCCGAGGGGTTACTAGATCGATTCGTGACGGTCGTTCAGGACTAGTTGCAGTTTTTGCAACCGGCTCCGGTTTCGATCGCAGCACCGCCGCCAATCACAGTACCGCCATCAATCACGTTACCGCCATCAATCACGTTACCGCCATCAATCACGTTACCGCCATCAATCACAGCACCGCCGTCGATGACCGGGCCTTGGCTGATCACAGCGCCGGTTGCAGGTGTACCGCAGACCGGGACCTGGATTTCGACAGGCACCTGAACGCATTTGCGAACTTGAACGCAGCGGGTCGATTGAACCGGAACACATACGGTGTAGCGCTCCGGCACCTGCTCGGTGACGTTGTCATAGACGGTCACGTTGTAAGTCCGAGTGCGTTGCTCAGGAACATTGACGGTGTAGTTGACCTGGCGGCTACGCTGCTGCGTTTCCATCCGGTTGCGACTGACGGTCCGAGTTCGGGTTTCCGTTGTCTAGGTCGTCTGAGGAACCAAACGGGTACGTGTTTCCAGACGAGTCCTGGTGACAGGAACCATCCGGGTGCGAGTCTCGGTCGTCATGGTGGTGACCGGAACCAAACGTGAACGCGTTTCGGCACGACACTTGGTGACCTGATACTCGCGAATTCGTTGTTCCTGTCGGCAACGTTGGACGTTGACCATACGAGTACGATTTTCGGTCGTCATCTCGCAATAAGGTACGATCCGCGTACGCGTTTCCATTCGCGTTCGTGTCACGGGAACCATCCGAGTACGAGTTTCGCAACGCATGGTTGTCACAGGGACTTCGCGGGTGCGAGTTTCGCAACGGCTCTTCATCACGCTGATTGTACGAACGCGATTTTCGCATGTCATGGTTGTCACTGGGACCTCGCGGGTGCGAGTCTCCATGCGAGTACGTTGAACCGGAATTTGGCGGGTGCGAGTTTCGCAGTTGTACTTGGTGACGCAGTAGTCACGCGTGCGCTGCTCTTGACGACAGCGCTGAACACGGACCATTCGCGTACGAGTCTCGGTACGATGCTTGGTCACATTGACCATTCGCGTGCGAGTTTCGCAGCGCATTCGCCGTACAGGGACCAGTCGTGTGCGAGTTTCGCAGCGGTGGCTGGTTGTGCAGTAGGTGTAGGGAACCTTCTCGCAGGTGCGGCGGTAAGTGGTTGTCGGAACCTGTTCCGTCACCATGTTTGGTACCCAAACGCGACGATAGGAAATCTTCGGCCCGCAAGGGTCGCAGCAGTCACACTTCGATCCACAAGTTTCTTGGGCTTGGCATTGATAGCTGCCCATGTCACGACAAACCGATCGCATGGTCGTTACAGGCACGCACTTGCTGACCGTACGGTATGCGGTGTGAGTCTGGGTGACCGGAACGCGAACCTTGTAAGTCTGTTCCACTTGCACGCAGTAGGGAACGTTGACCGTATAGGTCTGCTGAACCTGCTCGCAGTACGGAACCGTTACGTTATAGGACTGCGCGACCTGCTCGGTGTAGGGCACGTTTACGGTATAGGTTTGAGTGTGCGTTTCCTGGTAAGGAACTTTGACGGTGTAGTTCTGAGTGACCGTTTCGGTGTAAGGAACGCAGACCTGATACGTTTCAGTACGGGTGCTGGTTACCGGCACTTGCACTTGGTAAGTCTGTTGAACCTGTTCGCAGTACGGGACGTTGACCTGGTAAGTCTCGGTGCGAGTACTGGTTTCAGGGACTTGGACCGTGTAGTTCTGAGCAACGTTTTCTGTGTAAGGCACACAGACCTGGTAGGTCTCTTGACGAGTCCGTTGGACCGGAACCTGAACGATGTAGTTTTGCTGAACTTGCTCGGTATACGGGACGTTGACCGTGTAGGCCTGGGTCTGAGTTTCGGTGTAAGGGACCTGAACGGTATAGGTCTGTTCGACTTGTGAAGTCTGCGGGACGCAAACCGTATAGTTCTGGGCAACTTGCTCCGTGTAAGGGACCGAGACTTGGTAAGACTGTTCCACCTGGGTCGTCACAGGAACTTGTACCGTGTAGGGCACGACTTCTGTGTACGGAACGCAAACCTGGACGTTGTATGTCTCGGTCCGAGTTTGTGTCTGGGGAACGTTGACAGTGTAAGTCTGTTCGCGTGTTTCGACCCGAGCGACGCATCGTGTGACGTTACGCATTCGAGTACGAGTTTCGCGTTGATACGTTGTTACGGGCACTTGACGTGTTTCCGTAACATACTTGAACGCATTACAGTTTGCGTTTGGTAGGAAATCGTTGGGCCACAAGCCCCCGCTCCTGAAACGCCGCTGCCTAAGAGCGACGTTAGCGCCGGCGGCACAGACGCCTGATCCGGTGCTGCATGGATCGCAGCCACAATCAGCAGCCGAGGCGGTGCCGGCAGAGGCCAGCAACATTGCTGACATGCAAAAAAAACTTGAAACCCACTTCACTGTTGAATTCCTATATCTCGGGGTATTGGGTGGGTGAGACCATGCGAATGCGCACTGATAGCGCGATCCGCATTCCCCCGAGCAGATACTATCGATCCTAGCTTGCTATAGACGATGAACAAGCGTTGACGCTGAAGATTCCGACTTTGTCCGCGCCGGAGAATCGGCAAAACCAGACCTTTGGCGACGGCGACATAAAAGTTGGCTTTTGCTTTCTTTTTCTGCGCCCTTGCGTCGTCCATTGACGTCGCCGAATGTGCCCGTTACATTCGACATTCATGACCACTACTGCCAAAACCTTCCCCTGCATTCGCCAACTTCCCCCTAACCTGATTAACCAGATCGCGGCTGGCGAGGTGATCGAACGGCCCGCTTCGGTGGTCAAGGAATTGCTCGAAAACAGCATCGACGCTGGTTCGCACTCGGATCGAAATTGCGATCGCCGGAGGCGGAACAGAATTGATCCGAATCAGCGACGACGGGTGTGGCATGACGGCAGAGCAATTGCCGATGGCCGTTGCCTCGCATGCGACCAGTAAACTGCCCGATGACGAGTCATTGTTCCACGTCAGTACGCTAGGTTTTCGCGGTGAGGCATTGGCATCGATTGGCAGCGTTTCACAACTAACAATCCGCAGCCGTACCGAAGCTGACGACGCGGGCAGCGAGATCACGGTTCGGGGCGGAGTGGTAGAACCACCCGTTCCCTGCGGCTGCCCGTTCGGGACTGTCATCGAGGTGAAGAACCTTTTCTTCAACACACCGGTGCGGCATCGATTCTTGAAAACCGCGCAGACGGAGAAAGGACATATCGTCGAAGCCTTTACTCGACTCGCTCTAGCGAATCCCGCTGTTCACTTCGTTTTAACCAACAACGACAAACTGGTTCACGACTTGCCACCCACAAGGCAATGGGCTGATCGCATCAAAGCGTTCTTCGGTGGCGAAATCGCTGACTCACTAATTCCAATCGAAAGCGACGACGGCCAAATCCGCGTGAGCGGCTACGTTTGCGATCCGTCTGTCAGTCGCGGCAACAACCGGATGCAGTACCTGTTTCTGAATGGCCGCCATATTCGTGATCGGTCGCTGCAGCACGCCCTGGGCGAAGCCTACCGCGGGATGTTGATGGTAGGCCGTCAACCGATTGCGTTTCTTCGCATGGATATGCCTGCCGAATTGATCGATGTCAATGTGCATCCGACGAAGTTGGAAGTGCGATTTACCGATGGTGGTCGGGTCTATAGCCGGTTGCTGCAATCACTTCGACATCAGTTTCTGCGGACGAATATGACTCAGCGCGTCGGCCGGGTCGATCCTGATCCTGAGGACTCGTTGACTCAGCCCGCCGCTGAAAGTGCGCTTGGGATGCCAGTCACTGTCGAGCACCGGCAACGACAAGACGTCATTGATTGGGCGCGGACCGGCGATTCACAGCCTTTGACTGCCACGCAGACCATGCCTGCAGTGGGTGTGCCCGATTTTCAGCCGTTTGCGACCGGGGCTCATCCTTCGATGCCAGCGCCATCGCCGACAGATGCCGAACTTACAGACGCCGAGCTTACAGACACCGCGCCGTGGAATGGCGACGACGAGGCGAGCGACACGCCGCAGACACCCAGCGTTAGCTACCTTGGCTTTCAGGTTCACAATCGCTATCTGGTGACTCAGGACGAGTCGGGCATGGTCGTGATCGATCAACACGCCTTGCATGAACGCGTCTTGTACGAACGGGTTTGTGCAAAGGTTCTGGAGGGCGACAGTAAACTGGAAGCCCAACAACTGCTGGTCCCCGAGCCAGTCTCGCTGACCCCGGCCGAGCGGACTGCGGCACTGGACGCCAAGGAGACGCTGGAAAAAGTCGGCATTCAGATCGATGACTTTGGTGGCGACTCGGTCTTGATTCATTCTTATCCAGCCATGTTAAACAACACTTCACCAAGCGACATGCTGCGAACCGTACTTGAATCGCTGATGTCAGCCGGAAAGCAACCCGATTCGAAGGATCTGCTGAATCATCTGCTTTCAACGATCGCCTGCAAAGCAGCGGTCAAGGCGGGTGATCCGCTACGATCCGAGGAGATCACGAGCCTGTTGGAGCAAAGGGACTTGTACCACGACACGCATCATTGTCCTCACGGACGTCCGACAGCACTCTTCTTCAGCCGTGACGAACTCGACCGCATGTTCGGTCGAATGGGGCCGCGAAAGACTTCTTAATCGACCCGTTGGTGGCAAGAATACTCGTTGTTGCTCGGCTGGTTCCGCGCATGCGAGTGGCTCTGCCGGCGACGCCGTGAAAGAATGGTGACCGCGATGCCGCGTCTCTTAGCGACACGTCAGAATCCTCCCGTTGTCCACCAAAACGCGGCCAGCATGCAGATCCAGACTCCGTCTAAGAAATGCCAGTAGTGAGCGGCGAAGTCGACCGGCCAGTGCCGTTCGTGGTCATATTGACCGTACAGTGATCGAGTCGCGACCAATCCCAAAGCGATGATACCGCCGGCAACGTGCAGCGCGTGCAAAAAAGCCAGCACAAACACCATGCCGACGACGCCCCTGGCCATCCCGCCAAGAAAAGCTTGGCCGGAAAACATCTGCGACATGGCGTGGAATTGGATGCCCATGAACAAACTAGCGGCGACAGCACTGACCGAAAGCCAAACGCAGGTCGCCTGACGTCGCTCGCGTCGGATCGCACGGGTCGCGAAATGCATCATCACGCTGATGATCAACAGACACCCCGTGCTGACCAAGAACGTTAGCGGTAACGGGAGTTGCGTTTCCAGGTCGTTTTGTCGCGTCTGAGCGTAAATCGCGTACAGCAGAATGCTGGCCACAAAAAACATGAACAGCGACGCCAAAAACAGATACCCGCCCATGCGGTACCGTTTGTCACTAGGAAGGACACTCATCGCTTTGCTCATTCGCCATCGATCCGATAAAGATGGCCGCGACTACGTAACAGCAAATCGTTTTCAATCGGTACCAGGCTGGCAACGGTAAATGGCTCGACGTCAGCAATCTTGTTCGTGGCAACCAGTTCTGGCTGCGCGGAACTGAGTGGTCCGATCACAAAGGTTGTCCCATCCTCTTGAGTAACGTACAGGTGATCACCCGCGAGCAACGGGGAACTGCTGAATCCGACACGAGACTTTGGCAGTGCGACCGTCCAAAGTGTCCTACCCGATTCGATTTCTAAACAGCTAATCATGCCCCGGTTCTTCTTGCCATCACCGACGACATAAACTTTGCCGTCCAAAGCTGCTGGTGTTGGCACGTCGCTGCTGGAGTCTTCAAGAAACCAGGTGATCGCTTCTTGCCCGCCGCCCGCAGCCAGCTTGCTCATGCTGACCGCCGTCAAAGTACTGCCTCGAGCATACGGACAGACGATCACGTCTCCGTCGGCAACCGGCGAGGAGATCGAGCGAAAGAATTTTTCGCCACCGGGATTGAATCCGCCCAGACGTCCGATTTCGCCGCCGTCGGAAGCACGATGCAAAGTCAGGTGGTCAGCACCCATCACGGCGATCGCATTCTGTTGGCCAACGTTGACGGCAAGTGGCGTTGTGTAGCTCTGCGCCGCTTCTTCAGGTGCATCCAACATTCGATCGACCTTCCAGATTTCGTCGCCGCTCTGTTTGTCGAAGGCGACCAGGTAGCTCGGTCCGGTCTGCATGACGACGATCACAATCGCTTCGTCGGTCAGTAACGGCGAAGATCCCAGATCCCACCACAAAGAATCTTCTCCATATTTGTCTTGCAGGTTGACGGTCCACTTCACTTTGCCTTGAGGGCCGACACAGCCAAGATCACCGCTGCGGAAATATGCGTAGATTGAGTCTCCATCAATCACGGGAGAGGGATTGCTTCCACTCCCTTTGCGATGCTTGCCGCCGCGATCTGTGCCCAATTCAACTTGCCATTTCAGGTCACCACTGCCAGCATCTACCGCCAGCAGCATATTTTTTCCGTCCACGCCGGCCGTCAAATAGGCGGTCGATCCCTGGATCACTGGAGTGCTACCGCCGCGACCAGGCAACGCTAATTTCCAGGCGATCCCGGCTTCCTCGGACCAGCGTATGGGGTATTTCTCGCCCGCTGCCACGCCGTTTTGATCGGCGCCACGCCATTGCGGCCAGGTGGCGATATCGGCAGCCTGGGTCGTCACCGAACAAACGATCATGGCCAGTATGAAGCTCAGACGGCAAAAATGGGTGCGTCGCATGAGGCGGGAAACTCCTAGAATGGTGGTGTACCGTTTGGGTATGCTTAGAATCTTACACGGAATCGGATTACGATTGGCGGAGAAACATTCGGCTTGCCAACGCCCCTGCGGCCTAGACACGATACTTTTTGCACAAATTCATCGTTCGGAACAGCACCCCGACAGGGAGTGAAACGGATTGACAAACGAGATGCTTCGTCTTTTTAAGATTGGTCTATTAGCGACGACCGCCATGGTTTGTCTGCCGAGTTCTAGCGCACAGGAAGCATCCGACGACGGGCAGATCGAAAACCGTATCGAACAATTGTCCGACGGAAGCTATTCCAGTCGCCAGCGAGCCACCCTGGAAATGTGGCGTGGTCGTGATGAATCCCGAGATCGTGTGCAGCGGGCGGCTCGGGATCCCGATCCAGAAATCTCCGGCCGTGCCAAATGGATCCTGCGCCAATGGCGACGCGGATCTCTACCCGGTACTCCGCCCGAAATTTCCAGGCTGTTGGCGAAAGCCCAAGGTACGGCGGCGATTGATCAGTTGCTGACGGAGGGACAATTCGCGGCCGCACTCGTGGCTGTCGAAGAATCCGCCGGGACCTTGGAATACGAAACCATTCGGCAACGGGTCCATCAAACCCTGCTGCACCGGTTCCCAACCTGTGTGGGAGTCGCATTGAAGTATCAACAACTTCCCCAGTTGTTGGAATTCATTGACGCGGTCGCTGATTCAAAAGAGATGGCGGTTTGTCGAGTCGAATTGATGCAACAACTTGGCATGGATGTTGATGCCGAAGGCTTGCTGCCGAGCGCGTCAGAACGGTGGACGGAAATCGAGCGCAACCAGGCGGAGGCTTTGGTGCTGATCACCATGGGACGTTTCGATCAGGCGATCGAAGTCGCCAAACTCGGGTCTGACAAACAGTTCCTGCATCGATGCCGGGCGATCGCAGGCCGTTGGGCTGATGCTTTAGAAGATGCAGTTAAGGCCGCGCGAGCGTCAGAGGTTGGATCGGCCGAGCATACCAGATTGTGGTCGCAAACGATGATCTGCGCCGATCGGGCGGAGGACGAGGAAGTTTTTCGTGAGGCTACCAATGCCTTAGCTACCACCGATCTTGACGACGCGGCCTCGGCCCGAGATCTGCGCTGGCGAACCTTGGTCAGTCACGGAGAAATTGATGCAGCGATCAAATTACTGGATCAATTCGATCGTGAATCGGCAGCCTTGGTATCGATGGATTCGGCGCGAATCGAGCACGCCTTTGAAGTGTTGGGCTTTCCCTTGGACCAAATCGACAACCAATGGATGCCGTGGGTCGATGAAGCTGTTGAATCGCAGCGAGCGTCGAATTCCACGGAGTTGGTCCAACCAGTAGAAGACCTGCTAACGCTGATCCGCTGCCTGATCTCAGTGGGACGCGAACAGACGGCAAAAGCGGCCGTTAGCCGTCTTTGTAGCGAACAAATGAAAGTCGGCACCTTGCTGCTGCGCGACTATGTCTTGTCATCTTTGATCAACACAAGTCGCAGTGACTGGGTCGCTCAGTTTTGCATCGACGACGATGAAAAGACGCTTTCGGCGGTCAGTCGAAATATATTGGCTCGAACTCTGCCCGACGCGGACTCCGTTTCACTAGAGGTTGTGATCGAGGGATTGGCTTCGATCAATCGCGACCAACCGCCTGCGCGACCGAGTGGCCGCTGCCTGTGCACTGATGATGGGAGAAATCCCTGAGGGTTTCGATCCCCCGGTACATTTCAAAAAACTATACGACTTCTCGATCCAGCCGCGAAGATATGTACGCGGTCGCCCGGTAAGTGAAAGGAATCCAATCCGCGCGAACATGAGTTTGGTCGATTTCTTTTCCCGCCATGGTCAGGCCGAGTACGCTTCGGGCTTACTTCAAAAGCTTGCCGAAACCGGCGATCAAGAGGCATTGCTCCGCCTAGCCGAGCAAGAATTGGATGCGGGTAGCACAGAATCTGCAGTTGTGTTTCTGGAAACTCTGGTCGAGTCGGTTTCCGATCGTCGCACCGGTGCCAAAATCGCGGCAGCCAACAATGACTTGGTCGTCGTCCAATCCTGGATCAGTGACTGGACAATCGCCCGTCGCAACGGTGACGCGATCCGGGCCAAAGACCTGCTTGATCGAATCCGTTTGGCGTTTTGTTCCCCGTCTACGGAACTACGGCTGTCGGTCGCTCAATACCTGACCGATCGAGACGAGCAATCGTTGGCGATCGAAGTATTCGAAGCTCTGCTCCCGATCGTCATGTTTGATAATGAACAGAGAACCGCGATCTACGATGTGGCAAGAAATTATTCGTTGCTAATTCGGGACACGAATTTGGATGAAGCGGCAAGGTGGTTCGATCTGGCGATTTGCCAAATCATTTTGTCAGCAGATTATCGGGCTGGATCGTATGTCACCTTGCCGTTGTATGTGCGCCGGTGGTCGGTCGAAGCGGCAATCAAACGTAATGATCCCGATGCGATCAACAAACATCTTGAGCGGATCATGAAGCTAGATCCATTGGATATCGATCTTGCTGAAAGGATACTGCCAGAGATGCGCCAGGCAGGATTTGCTGACATCGCCGATCAGTCACTCGATCGTATGATGCATGTTGGACTGCAGCACACCGAGCAATTCCCCGATGATGCCATGACGGCCAACAATTTGGCGTGGGTGGCGGCGATGAACGGACGACACCTGGATAAAGCGCTCATGCTTTCCCAACAAGCGGTCTACAACGAACCGGACAGCGCGATTTACCGAGACACGCTGGCCGAAGTGCTGTTTCGGCTAGACCGCAAGCAAGAAGCGTTGCTGGTCGAAGAGGCCTGTTTGATCGACGACCCGACGCAGTGGCATCTGCACCAGCAAGTCGAAAAGTATCGCGAGTCAGCGCTGCGATAGCCGCGGCGATGCATTAGGGCCGTCTAGAACCGAACGTGAATTCCCCCGTGATGGTGCCGATAAGGGGGCACACGGTAGTAATAGCGTGCTCGTGGCGGCGGATAGTGCGGCACAACATAACGTTCCTCCACGATGACCGGCGCTGGAGTGTAAATTCGTTCTTGAACAACCCCTTGCGGTACACGTGCAACTCGTTGGGTCCCGACCAATGCCTGTTGCATGGCGGTGATCACCGGTTCTCGAACGCCCTGCTGATGCAAGGAAATGATTTCGGGAACCTGCAATTGGTGGCTGACACCACGTTGTTGAATCTGATTGATGATGACGCTATCGCTTAGCCCGCTGCGGGTCATCGTAACAACGTCCGCTACCGAAACACTGGCTTGAGCTTGGATCGCTTGTTGCTGCTGCAGATAGGCTTGTTGTTGTTGGTAGGCGGCGCGGTCCTTGTCAGCCGCATTTCCCAGCATCCCGCCAGTAACAGCGCCAATCACTCCGCCAATTGCCGCGCCTGCTCCAGCTTCACCGTTATTGTCCCCGATCAGTCCCCCGGCGACGGCGCCCGCTAGGCCGCCCAGAGTCGCACCACGTTGGGTGCCCCCTTGCGCCGATACAGTTGTGGGGGCCAATATCAATGCGACGAAGAATGAAAACCGATGGAGCATTGATTCCGCGCGACGTCGTCTGTGCTGAGCTGTAAGAGACATTTCTTATGCTGACTCCGAGGTCATAGGATTGCGCCAGGTTCGCCGGCGCCATTGTCTGCATCTCTGGTAATGTGAATCCAGAGTCGGGAGCAATCCCATTTCATGACGACCGACAACATCACGGGCGACAAGGAAACCCAAAGTGCCGGAAGCCGATCAGCGTGACGTAGCCATTTTGGGACCAATCATTTTGGAAACCGCGAGAACGAAGTCTTGCGCATCATCAAATTCACGGTAAACACTCGCGAACCGGATGTAGGCCACTTCATCCAGTTTCACCAGGTGTTTCATCACGATCTCGCCAACCTGCGCCGAGGTCACTTCGGAGTCGTAGCTGGAATAGATGTCGGCCTCGATTTCTTGAACCACACGATCAATCATATCACTATCGATCGATCGCTTTGAACAGGCACGCGCAATGCCGCGACGGATCTTATCTGGATCGAGCGGCTGACGGTTGTTGTCACTCTTGACGACCAGGACGCTCAGCTTCTCAATCGTTTCAGCGGTTGCAAATTTGCGATTGCATGAAGTGCAGATCCGCTTGCGACGGACGGTGAATCCGCCGTCGGCTGAACGCGTATCTAGAACTCGATCGTTGTCAAAGTGACAATAAGGGCAGCGCACTCGTGAAACCTGTAAGCTGACGGACGAATCAGAGATGCGGTATATTACCGTGCTGCCCGATTGATCCGCAAGCATTCAATGTGCTTAAGCGCGACCATGTCACCACAAAAGTGCGATCGCGGCAAGGATCACCAAGTGTCGATCGACCATTCCAGCAAGGCGGAAGGGATTGCTAGCCAGTAAGAGTCGCAAGGCTGCATCACGCCGAAGATGCCGCGAGATCGTATGCTTCGAAATTTCGACCACGGATCGATTCAGCACAGGCTGAACCGGACCAACACGCCCCGGAAGAAGATGTCTGGAACGCCCGGAGGAAATAATCGACGTCGATCACAGGAATTTCGTTCAGAGACCCGTGCAGCACATGTTCGGAGTTGGCACAATTGTATTGGTGTGCAGACAGCGAACAGGCCCATCATTGTTGATCGCGGGCATCGAAGACGCCAAGGTAATTGCTGGATTGATGGACGTCGTCCGGCCCCGAACCACATGGAAACCAACTTTGCACATCGAATCAATCGAGCTGAGTTGCCTGCACTGAAATCATTCTATAATTGGAATCAACAATGAAAAGCACGACACGCGGCGAGGGAGTGTTTTGACTCAGTGGTTCGTTCAACAAGCCGATGATCGCGACGATCTCGGGCCCTACCGGCCAAGCGAGCTGCTAGATTTGGTCCGTAGTGGCGAAGTCAGCAAGGACACACGGGTGCGGAAAGGCAGCTCGGCTTGGTTTGCTGCTGGCGATGTGGGGGGACTCTTTGAAGCCGCGCTGCGTCCGACGATTGAGTACTTCTGTCCGCAGTGTGAAACAGAGGTCAGCGAGCCCCCGACCAGTTGTCCGAAGTGTGGTCGCGAGATTCGCCAAGGGATCACCAGGATCACCGAACATGCGATCACGCAGCGAACAGATATGCCAGTCAACGGCGGCACAGCAGGTGGCTCGGTAAAGCGTTGGCTGCAAAAGAAGGGAATCGGCAGGTCCGCCGAAAAGCATTCCGAGGAATGATCGGTCGTTGCGATGCTGCTCGATTTACTTGGTTGATCTTTGTCGTCAGAACCAACTGATCTAGAACAGCAATTCGGCTCCTAACGAGACTCCCGTAAACATTACATCTTCACCCGCTGATGTTCTTCTGCCGGTTCTCGGGGTAATCGTACGGCGGAATTGACCCGTTGGTGTGGCAACACGCGACAGGTACCAAAGTTCGGCGCCCGCACGAATGGACAAGATTTCCCCGATCTGATACCGAACACCGGCACCAAGTTCGAACTGGCCAGCGAGTTGGGTCTTGGCATCAGCGCCGCCTTGCACAAGTCCACCCGCGTTGACCAGTCGGAATGCGTTCGCCGCTCGATTCGCATAGGCGCCGGCACGCGCTCGCAGATCCGTATAGCCGTAACAGCAGACGGGGAACAGTAGATCCATACCGACTTGCCATCCGTACAAATCGTTATCGGTTAGGCTTAGCAATTGACCGGGACCGGCCGGAGAGACACTGTTGTACTCGAAGAGTCCATCGAAGTTGATATAACGTGGGCCACAAAGCAACTTCGCAAACTCGCCACCAAATATCGTTCGGTTCGCTTCCAGACTCCAGTACTCGGATTCGTAACGTTGACTTTTCGCTGTGGCTGTTGCAATCGCTTCTGGAAACGGAAATAGGATGGGGTTGGTAAACTGCGACAAGTCGCCAAAGGAAGACAGGTCGTTGGGGTTGAATCCATTGCCGGCTCTTAGCAGTGTCCCCAGAGGGTTGCCGCCATTATCAGCGGCGGTAACACTGCGGCTTCGATTCCATTCGAATTGACCTGTGTAGGTGATCTCGCACCCATTCACACAATCGGGAACCGAACCGATCGTGATTCTAGATCCAAGTTCATATTGAATATCGCCGATGCCAAAGTCTCGACTCAGAGTGAACGCATCAAATGAGCCCTGATCCATGTACAAGGCATCAATTGCAACGTAGCAAAAAGGCTCGCAGGGCGCGCAGAGGTCGGGGCCGCCAGCGCCATAGCTAGACCCGCAGGGTCCACAACCGCCCGTTCCGCAGGCACCGGTCCCGCAGGCACCACTTTCACATGCGGAAAAGCTGGCTCCGCCGCAGCTGCCGCCACAGGCGGTCCCGCAAGACGTACATGCTTGGCCATAACCAACTTTGGCAATCGTACCTGGCTGCGTTGCACCCAAATCAGCCGCCGTCCGAAAGCCTGCTGTATCGACCACGCGGTAGCTATCTTTTCCTTGCAGAAACAGACCGTTTTGTACTGTCCCAGCAATGCCAGACTCCGATCCGCCACCGATCAGCTGTGGAGACTGTGCATCAACGTTTGGCACAAGTGCAACGATGAATGCTGTGCCTGTAGAAAATGCAATGGCGCGAATCGCTTGATGGATCATCATGATCTAACCTCGTAATCTTTCGGTACGTCTACTCGATCGTATCGTTCGAAACCGAATGTATTTGATTGGGTGAATGAACGGTGAACAGCTATTGAACGATCAACTCGTCTCTGACGGGAACAAGATATGTCTTACGAACCATTCGCATGATCTTCTTTGCCGATGATTGACTGTCGCAACGTCCAGCCACCGTTAGTTCCTTGCCTCGTTGGATCACCGCAACGTCGCAATTCGGAAACGCCTTGCGAATCGAACGGATTAGCATTTCCGATGTCTGGTGAGGAGAGTCCTTGTGCGCCTCGTGCGACTCGGACGCCTCGTTTACGTGAATCTCGAATGAGCGTCTTAACAACTTGGTACCTGGTTCTTGACCTTCTGCCAGGACGACCAGTTGTGTAACTCCCTCGCCCGTACCAATCAGTTTTACTTGTCGCGGTCCCGTTGCGACCGCTTTGCAAACCGCTGAATCTGCGACGCTGATTGCTCGCAGGTTACCGCCAAGCGTTAGCGAGCGAACCTGTGCGAGGTCCAGTTGCAATGGAGTCAGCTTTGCTGTTTTGCTGGTCAGTTGACTTGGGTTTGGCTCGAACGACTGTACCGCGTGAACGGGAGCCTCGATGGTTGTTCCGTCCGATATCCGCTCGATTTCAAGCGGAACCGATTTGACAGCTACCGGTGGTCGATACCGTTTGGGGCTGTTCGATTTCGCGGACGCTCGGATGGGTTCGTCCACGATCGACACCTCGCCGACTGCCGGTGGCAGGGGTTCAAGAATCGATTTAGGTGACGCTGCAAGCAAAATCGGCTCGTCTAATTCGGGTTTGGTGGACTGCTCAGATGCGATGGCTGAATCGTTGTCTGCAGCCTGAACATCAACAGCTGTCACTTTCTTTGACTCGCGTTCGATTGCTCGATCGCGTGCCGGTAAACTCTCGACAGTCTTCGGGTCAGGCTCTCGGTCGCTCAGCGAGAATCGGATTGGTTCTTGATCCCCGCTAGCCTTGCTTGCCTCCGTATCGGGGCCATCTGTCAAGATTGCCGTGAGCGACCGTTGAGTTCGCGACAGTTACCGCAGCCCCTGGGACTCGATCCGCTTTGTTCGGTATGCCCGGGGCTTTGGACCGTTGCTCAGGTTGCCGTAGATGCCCTGGGGACTTTCGATCTACCGCGATCTCTTGTCGGGGCTTTGCATCGATGATCAATGGTGGCTGCTGAACCGGACGATGCCTGCGGACCGGTCTCAATACGATCGTGCTGGTCCCTGCTGGTTGATTCGACGGCACCGGATCGGTGACTTCCGTGTCAACCAGTTGTCGATCGGCGTGGTGAATGGAATCGATCAAAGGGTTCGTTCGGACCACGCTGGGGACGTGTTCGATTTTGATCTTCGCACCACCGACGTCTTGAGGCAGCGGTGGGGCAGAGTCGGACCTCTGCACGGTTTTTAGGCCGATCGCTTTTCCGATCGGTTTCAACCTTATGGTGGATTGATTGTTACCGGAGGCTAGCTGCACAGATTCCAGCTGACCTGGCGACGCCGACTCAAAAAACGGATTGGAGCGAATAGAATCCGCAGACGATCCTGGTGAACCAGCCGGTGCAGGTGTTGTTGACAGCAACAAGATCGTCAGTGCCATCCGGCGCTTTCCTCGATCCAGTCTTAGCAGTTGTTCTGTTAGGTCCCGCATGCCGCGTCCTTGCTTCCGAGCGTTTGTCTCGGCGATGCCCCCCTCGGCATCCCGACCGATTCCAGCATACGCGTGCTGGACCATCGGATGTTTGAAGTATCGGGTTCCGATTGTTACGACATTAACGATTCTCACGATTCGTCCAGGTATACCGATCATTCGCCATGCGTCGATGTTAGCGATTGACCGGCTGACGATTCAGAGCTGCCTTTGCCGGCAGGCCTCGTAGCAAATCACAGCAGCAGAGACCGAAACGTTAAGGCTGTCACCGTGACCCATCATCGGAATGCGAATGCCTGGAATCTCGTCCGCCCCGTCCCCGTTGACTCCCAGACGACTCCAGCGATCGCCCAATCCATCGGCCTCGCTGCCAACAATGACCGCTAATGGTCCGCGAAGATCAGTTTCCCAGACCAACGTCGATGATTCGACTCGGGCAGCCAGAACCCTGATCTGGTGGTCGATCAAATACCGAGCAAGCTCGCTCTGCGAGCCAGTCGCTGACGGGACGTGAAACACGCTACCCAAGCTGTTGCGGATTGAGTTGGGGTTAAACAAATCAGCCGACTCGCATAGCAACACTGCGTTGACGGTTGCGGCGTCGGCACAGCGGAACATGGCTCCCACGTTTCCCGGTTTTTCAATTCGATCGAGGATTAGGATCAGAGGCTCGGCTGGCAGCGGCAACCGATCAAGTGACAGAGCAGGCCGGTCGAATTCCGCAACGACGCCCCGGGCAGAATCTCCGTAACAGATCTTTTCCATCAAAGATTCCGAGACAACGGTGGTCCGATCGGCTAGCGATGGGGTCCCTGATTGATCGGGCAAAGGCAACGTCGATTCAGCGACGTACAGCTGATTCAGGGTCAATCCAGCCGCCAATGCTCGATTCGTTTCACGCCAGCCATCGACCACGACCCGACCCGCCTTGCGGCGTGCTCGGTTGTCACGCATCCGAAGCAGATGCCTAATTCTAGGATTGGCGGCGCTGCGGATGACGACCGGCTTAGACTCGCCCATCGATTCTCTCTATTATCTTGGTCACGACGAATTCATCATTGTCGCCAATCGTAAGCCGCCGGCCAGGGATCAAACAGTATGAGTCAATCACCGCGATGTACGCCGGTTGAAACAAGACGTGACAAGACAGCTTTTTTAAACCTGGAATGCGAGATCTACCGTGACGACCCCAATTGGGTTCCGCCGCTATGGCTAATCCGTAAAGAACTGGTCGGGTTCAAACATCATCCGTTTTACGACGACGCCGAAGGTCAAGCGTTTCTGGTGCGGCGAGGCGACCGGGTGGTCGGACGAATCGTCGCGATCGTCAACCACGCACACAACCGAATCCACAAAGAGCAGCGTGGGTTCTTTGGTTTCTTTGAATGCCATGACGACGTCGAAGCAAGTTCCGAGCTGTTTTCAGTTGCGACCGACTGGCTTCGCGATCGTGGGATGACCGATGCTCGAGGCCCAGCCAATCCGAGTTTGAATTACGAGTGGGGACTATTGGTCGAGGGTTTTGATTCACCCCCCACCTACATGATTCCCTACAACCGCGATTACTACAGCAGACTGATTGAAGCGTATGGATTCAAAAAGTCCCAAGATATGTATAGCTACGATGCGCATCTGGACATGCTGCAGAATGTAGATCCAAAAATGCAATTTATCGTCGATGAAGCTAAGAAACGATTCAACGTCAAGTGTCGGCCGCTCGACCGCAAACGATTTAACCAAGACATCCGATCTTTCTTGGACGTCTACAACCGCGCCCTGCAGCAGACCTGGGGCTATATACCGTTAAGCGATGCCGAGTTGGAGGATCACGCGAAAGGTTTGAAGCATTTGATCGTTCCCGAGTTGACCAGTATCGCGGAAATCGATGGTCGTCCAGTTGGTGTTGGGTTTGGATTGCTAGACTACAACAAAATCATCAAGCAAATGAACGGGCGACTGCTTCCGTTCGGATTCATCAAGTTGCTGTCCCGGAAACGAACGATCGATCGACTCCGTTTGATCAGCACCAACGTCTTGCCGGAATATCAGAAATGGGGACTCGGTCTGGTGACTCTGAACCGAATCTTGCCAGACGCGCTCGAGTATGGAATCACGGTTGGCGAGTTTTCTTGGGTGCTGGAAAGCAACTCGTTGTCCCGTGGTACGATCGAAAGAGGTGGAGCACAGCGGACAAAAACCCACCGCATCTACGACTTGCCCCTGGAAGATCAGTGAAGTCCATCAGCGCTGCCTGAATTCACTGAATCCTGAAATCATGGAATTCTGAAATCATGGAACATTGCGTTACAACGTGAGTTATGCTGGACCATTCGGTTTTCCACGCCATGTTCCAGACTGGCCGAATGCTCACGGTGCTCCACTACACGGGTTCCGCTACACGGTGCTCCACTACACGGTGTTCCGCTACTTCGTGCGGCCCCGATCTATTCAGCGACCTGGCTACGAATCATAATCGGTTCTTTCCAGCTACAGTTTTCCGTCCGTTTCGATTCTTTATGCCACGAAGCAACGTTGTCATCACCGGGCTAGGCGTCGTTTCGTCGATCGGGATCGGTGGTGATTCCTACTTTCAATCGTTGCTGGAAAAACGGTCGGGTATCCGCTCGCTTGCCGAGCGAACCGACGAAGGAGCCAAACCACCAGCTGGTGAACAAGGCAGTGGGTTTTGGATTGGGGGTCCAATCATTGATTTTGATCCAAAACAGTACGTGCGGCCACGCAAGGCCCTCAAGGTCATGTGCCGCGAGATCCAGACCGCGTTCGCTGCGTCACAACTAGCGATCGAAAATGCTGGTTTGATCGATCTTCTTCCCGCGGATCCGAATGGGGAAATCAAACCGCGCGACATCGGAACTGTGTTCGGCAGTGAAATGTTTTATGGACCTCCCGACGAAATGGTCGATGCGATCGAAGGCTGCCGAAACGAAGACGGTTCCATTGATGCATCGCAGTTCGGTTCGGCGGCGATGAAAAACATCATGCCGCTGTGGATGTTGAAGTATCTTCCCAACATGCCGGCTTGTCATGTCGGGATCGCTGTCAACTCACATGGGCCCAACAACAGCTTGGTGTTGGGGGATGTTTCCGGACCGGCGGCGACTATCGAGGCGGCTAGTTGCATCGATCGCGGCATCGCGTCGCTGATGATCGCTGGAGCAACCGGAACACGAATCAACACAACACGACTGAACTATCGCGGGTGCTTGCCAGTTCCCGATTCGTATGAACCTGTCGAACACAGCTCGCGGCCGCATGACCCAACATCGAAAGGAGTCGTCGGTGGGGAAGGTGCCGCTGCGTTTGTTCTGGAATCGGCCGACAGTGCCAAGGCCCGAAAGACAGAAACGCTGGCAAAACTGGTTTCGTACGCCAGCTGTTTTATACCAAGCCAATCGATCACCAATGGCTACTTGGGTACCAATCGTGGTTCTGCCAAGGCGATTCGATCTGCCATTGATATTGCGATTCGTGATGCCAACCTGCGGGCCAGCGACATTGGATTGATCGTCAGCCACGCAAGTGGGGATCCCGAGCTCGACGCCGCTGAAAGGGAGGCACTAACGCTCGCTCTACCTGAGCGGCCGGTTGTTGCTCCGATCGCTTCGATTGGGCACACGGGTTCCGGTTCCGGTTCGATCGAGATCGCAACCGCCGTTCTTGCGTTAGCCAATCAGACGGTTCCGCCGACGATCCGAGTCGCCTCATCAGCTGAGCAGATTGGTTTCCGCGACAACCCTGAACCTCTGCAAAGTGATCATGTGCTTAGCGTGACCTACACGGCGGAAGGGAACGCGATGGCACTGATATTGGGCCGCCCGTAAGTCGATAAAGGGTGCACCTCTCCCTCCAGGCATTGGAATCTACACAAGTTCTAGCCGATACAATTTCACCTCCCCGGGGAGGTCGTGCAGTTCATTTTTACCCTCCCTCGGGAGGGTCGGACGGGCAAACGGCCGGGGAGGGGCTGACTTGGAAAACCCCTCTCCTCGCCTAGGCTCGACTCTCCCGGAGGGCAAATAAACTGCACGACTTCTAGAGCGGGAGAGCGGTGAATTGTTGGGTCATCGTCACGATAAGCAGGCAAGACTGACGCTGTCCAGCTAGCGTCGGGCGACAACCCGATGAAAGTGCAGTTGGACCTCGCGGGCGACGACTCGTCGTACCCCCTCGACCAAGCATTCGGGTTCGTTCTTCGATTCGCCGATCTTAATGATTTGATCCAACGGTGTTCCCGGATCGACCGCAAACGTCGTCTGGTTGATCGTTTGATTGCCAGCGTCAAGCTCGGGGATGATGAAGTGACAGGTTGCACCATAGGTCAACATACGAGCGTTGTGCGCGTCGTGGTAAGGCCGAAACCCAGGGAATCCAGGCAACAACCCGTGGTGCAAGTTGATGATGCGGCCGCCGGCAAACTGCCAACAGGTCGCCGCCGGCAAAATTCGCATGTAGCGCGCCAGGACGACGTAGTCCACGTCGAATTCATCCAACACGCCAACCATCGATTGATCGTCGGCCGCACCGCTTCCATCGCCAATCATTCGAAATGGAATATTGAATTCATCCGCTAGCGACGAGAGCTTCTTGCGGTTCGAAATCAAGACTGCCGGTTCGGCCTCAATCTGTCCGTCGGCAATCGCCGCTAAGACTGCACGTGGCGTATGCTCGACGTAAGTGCAGCAGATCGCTAACCTTGGTTTTGGACGTCGTTCGCTGCTCCAAACCCGAATCGCTAACTTGGTGTGCTCGCCGATTTGCCGCATTGCCTCATCGAGGGCTTCGATCTCGTCTGGCGCAATATCGATCCGGCACAGCATCGCGAACAATTGCTCTTCGTCATGATCGTACATCTGGATCTCGGCGATCCGCGCACCACGACCAGTGACGTGATGGATGATCGGATCGGCAAGTCCAACATTGTCGGGACCGAGGGCAGTGATGACGACTTCCACGAAAGCAGCTCCGATCGGGTGCGATTTGGTTCAGCGAACAGGTCCAATCGGCCACATTGTTGTCGTTGTGGGCTTTTTTGCCGACCCCCGGCTTTGCAAACGGACACGGGCTTTGTTGGCGGCACCGGCTTTGTTACCGTTATCGTCATGTCTACGATTGCCCCACCGACCAGACGACGGCGAAGCGACTTTTCGGCGTCCGCAAACCTGTGTGAACATTGCACTGCCAAGTGCTGTCATTACTTCGCCTTGGCGATTGACGAACCGGTCAGTCGTCGTGATTTTGACTTCATGCGTTGGTACTTGTTGCACGACCGCGCGACGATCTTTGTTGACGATGACAATTGGTACCTGTTGGTTCACACGACGTGCAAGCACCTGCAGGGTGACTTCCGCTGTGGGATCTACGAAACTCGACCACAAATCTGTCGCGAGTACACGACCGACGAATGCGAGTTCGAAGATGACTGGTGCTATGAAAAATATTTCGAGACAGCTGAACAAATCGATGAATATGCGGATGCACTGTTCGGACCACAGTTCGTCGATACGGACACCAAGTCTCGTCACTCACTAAGAAGCCGACGGCCGACTGCTTTGCCGGTCGTTTAGTCGGATACAAATGATGTCACGCATTCAACCACGTACCCTGAAAGGCTTTCGCGATTATCTGCCGGCCGTGATGATTCCACGGGAGCAGATGATGCAAACGGCGCGTGAAGTCTTTCGCTCATTCGGATTTGCACCCATCGATACTCCGGTACTCGAGTATCTGGAAATCCTGACAGGCAAGGGAAGCGAGGAAACGGATCGACAAATCTATCGCTTTCAAGACAACGGTGGTCGCGATGTCGGGATGCGATTCGACCTGACGGTACCACTGGCTCGATTCGCTGCCCAGCACATTCATTCGCTGGGCACGCCTTTCAAACGCTACCATATCGCTCCGGTCTGGCGAGGCGAGAATCCGCAGGCAGGCCGCTATCGCGAGTTTGTTCAATGTGACTTTGATACGATCGGTACGGAATCCGTATTGGCTGACATCGAAGCGGTCGCCGTGATCAATCGACTGCTGGAAACGATCGGTTTTGATCGGTTCACAATCAGTATCAACAACCGAGTCATCCTCAGTGGATTGCTGGAATATCTCGGTCTTGCCGATCAAACGGTCCCGATCCTGCGAAGCTTGGACAAGCTGACAAAAATTGGCCCGGAAAAGACCGCACAAGAAATGGTTCAGGCGGCCGGAATCAAACCAGATCAGGCGCAACAAGTGTTGGCATTGGCCGCAGTGCAATGGCGACGCCGATTCAGTCTTCGCCCAACTGCCAGCAGTCACCGGCGGACACGAAGCCGCTCTCGTAGGCATCGAAAGGCTACAGCAGATTTACCTGGGTGCCATTGCTTCGGGCGTACCCTCCAAGCGATTGAAAGTTGACGTGTCGATCGCGCGCGGGCTCGATTACTACACCGGGGTCATTTTCGAAACCACACTTGACGACCTGCCTGGAATTGGCAGCGTGTGTAGTGGCGGTCGCTACGACAACTTGGCCGGAATGTACACCAAGCAGCACCTGCCGGGCATTGGCGCCTCACTCGGTCTAGACCGACTGTTGGCTGCGATGGAGGAACTGGGATTGCTACCGTCTGCATCGACTCCCGCCCCGGTGATGGTCGCGTTCTTTGATCCGGACCATCGTGACGACTATCTCCGCGTTGCTGCTAACTTGAGGAGTGCCGGCGTTGGCACCGAGGTCTATCCCGATGCGAAGAAGCTAGGCGCCCAATTGAAATACGCCGACCAAAAAGGATTCACGGTCGCTGTGATCGCGGGCGGAAACGAATGGGGCGAACATCGAGTTCAACTCAAGACGCTGGCGACCAAACAGTCCGTCGATGTGCCCTACACGCACGATTCGCCCGCCCAATTGATTCAGGCCGTCAAGCAGATCGTTTCCGAACACAACTGATCGGTGCGAGGGTCGGCCGCGATTAGGGCCTCACGAGTGAGTCCCGACTGGCGGCGAATTGGTCAATCATCAGCGTCGTCACCCAGGTAGGCTCCGGGGTAGACCAGCCCAGACTCCATCAAGACCAGCGTTGCCCGAACAGTCCCGTAGGCTAAAAGCCTGACCTTGATCGCGCTGATTAGAAAGCGATGCACGGGACTGATGCACGGGACTGATGCACGGGACTGATGCACGGGACTGACGGTATCGCGTTCGCCGTTTGCGGCGACTTTTGCCCGGCCATTTTCTGATTTGGCTTGGCTGGGTTGATCCAACGTGAAGGGGTCGGCCATCGTTCAGACCAAGACAAAGTTGTTTGGGGACCTTACCGAGGCACCAACAGTCCCGATCATAACCAAATCATTCGCGACGGATGTCATCCTCGCCCCGGGGCGTCCATTCGGCGATGGCCTTTTTCTTGTTGACCAGCAACTTGTCTTTGCATCGCATTTCATCCTCTTCCGCACGGAGCCTCGCGTGCACGACCACTTCTTTGCCCGTCGGCAGATCGCCCTGCCATTTGATCGGTACATGCAATCCGCTGATTGGTTCGCGTTTGATCAAATCGGCAATTTGATCAGCGGAAAAATCCCAGCGTCCAATGCGGGCATCGGATGCCTGCCGAGCGGGATCCAACAAGACGATCGATAGATCTGCGGCGATGTCGAAGTTGTCTAAATCTACCGTTCGTCCAAGCTGATCAACGACATGAATGACGATCGTCATTTCGTTGGCCTCGTCCGCGACACTGACGCCAGTCGATAGCCCGGCATGTATTTTCAGGTTCTCGGGGGTATTGGAGGAAGAGTTGAGCGAATCCGGCAACTCGATTTGTCCTGGTTGCTTGAGCTCGTCTGCATCGTCCACTGGCGGTGGTAGGATCTCGCCAGGATCGATCGGTGGAACCGCTATATCTTCTTTTCCTGGCGGCTCAGGTAGCCCGGGCGGCGAAAGGTCTTCGATCTCAGGGTCTTGCAATGCTTCCGGTGCGATTGGCTCACCGGTGTCAACGGACGGCAATTCCAAGTCGTCATCACCGAAACCATCATCCATATCGATTTGGTTTTGATCGCTCTCTAGTGATTCGCCATCCGGGATCGGCTCGGGGATCGGTTCGGATCTTGGTGTGTCGCCGGATGCCTTGGGCGCCTTGGGTGCCAAAGTTGAACGATTTGCTTTCGATTGATCGGCGGCCTCACTCGCCGGACGCCCCGTTTTGGCTTTGATGCGACATCGCTCAAGTTCGTCGTTTAGAACGCGATTGTGATAATCAGCTTCGTAAAGCTGATCTTCCAAGATCCGAATCTCGCCGGCCATCTTTTGCTGGTAGACGTCGCGCTGGGCCCCGCTATTGCATCCCAGCAGCGCAGCGGTCACGCACAACGCGAAGATCGCGGCAAATGATTTTCGGCAATTCCCTGGTACGCTCACCGCTGGTCGCTGAACAGTCGCTGGATTGTGTCCGTGAAGATTGGATCTCTACCAATGATTCCAATACAGCGATTACCAGGAGCATCAATGCGGGGTCAACGGTGGATTGCGATCGGACGTCCCGACGGCCCCTTGGCCCTGACCGATTTGCTGGCAAAACTGTCCATCCAAATGCAGGCAGAAAGCGAACATGACCGATCAGCTAGCAAATCCGCAGCCCGGAAAATGTCAAAGAGAAACCAAGACTGCCGTCCGACTGTAATGTGAGAGATGTTTCGATCCGTCGAACGACCAGGCCAAGGTGCGAATCGACGTAGCCCGGTATGCGGCCCAGGCAATCAAAAGCTACATCAAGAAAAAGCGACTCGAGCAACGCACAGTGAGTGACCGAGGACCGCACGGAAAATATGTGTCGATTGGTTTCCGCATCGCTCCGTCAGTTCGATGTTACTCTGCCTGGTCGGTACTCAAGAGGGCGTCAGAGACTTGGTAGGAAATTGGAGGAAGGAAGATCAAGAGATTCCGCAGGCTGCCGTGATGCAAGTTGGCTGAAACGTTTCAATTGTAAAACTTTCCCGGCTCATTCGACTCAGCTTCTTGCGCACGTCATTCAGTGGATCAACGTCGCCCGCCACGAAGTCACCTGCACGACGATCCCAGTCGAGCGGTGAGTTCTGCTATTTTACTACCTCCATGTTCCTGCCAAAGGGATCAGCAGGTGCAGGCGAATCTGCCGATCAGCGATGGCAAACGGCGACAGCAGGGCAGTGGCGTCGCTCACCCGAGATCAGCCAGTTGCACCCCGCTGGTTGCCTAGTTGACCGGCTATAGCTGCTCACCGGATCTATCTTGGCCTCAGAACCAGCCATTTAGGTTGATTCAACATCCGCTGACCCAACATCTGTCGGCTCAACATCTGTCGGCTCAACATCTGTCGGCTCGGCATCTGTCGGCTCGGCATCTGTCGGCTCGGCTTTGACCGGCGTAGGAGCCAGTTTCTGCTTGGCTGCTGCTTCGGCGACTGCCTGATCGAAATCTGCCGCGGCCTGGCGGTGATCATCGGCCATTTGTTGGTCGTTGACCTTTTCGTAACAGATGGCCAGGTCCAAATGCGCCTTTTTCTCCAAACTGGGGACCGCAAGCGCTCGTTCCAGGTCGGGGATGGCATCCTCGAAACGCTCCATCCGCATCAAGATTTGCCCGCGAGTTTCAAAGTAATGAGGAGGCGCATTTGGCGTGATCTTAATCGCCTCCTCAATGATCGTGAGCGGTTGCTCCAGATCAACGTCTTTGTTTTGCGTCAGCACAACGGCCAGATTGTTCATCACAGCCGAGCTAAGGGGCATATCTTTTTTGGCCAACTTCAGTTCTCGAGCGGCCAACTCAGAATCGTTCTTCATCAATGCCGCCGTGCCACGAATGAAGTGAGCAACACCAGGCGAAACACCGGAAACTAGCGCTTTCCGTAAGGCGGCGATCTGTTCGTCGTCATCATTCAGAGTGGCCAGAATTTGATTGGACACAAGCTGCAGCACACGCGGATTTTTGGGAGCATATTGCAGCGCGACCTGCAGATACTCGAATATCTGAACACGGTCTGTGACGGAACCCCCAGACGTATCCTCAATGTTCTTGACAAAGGCAACGATCGCATCACCCAATGATGTTCGAGCAAAATTTTGCTCTTGTTCTGTCTTGGCCAACTTGACTGCCTTGCCTAGCGTGACGATGGCATCTTTGTACTGCTCTAAGAACAGCTGGTTTCTGGCAACGGCTAATGAGATGGAAAGATTCGTTGGATCCTCCTCTAGCATCGTAGTAAGCGTACTCAGCGAACTTCCGGCAATGGTGTTCGCCTTTTCAAAATTCTTCAGACGTTTTGCGACCAGAGCGGCCTGAAATCCACGCATTGGATTTTCTGCCGCCAGATCCTCGAGGACCGGCATGGCTTTGGCTAAATTTCCCGACGTCAGCAAATAGTCCGCATACAAACTCTTGACACCGGCATCTCGCGGATACTCTTCGAACATCAGTTTGGCCAAACTGCCGAACTCGTCTTTTTCCTCCTGTGTCAGGTCCGCCCATTTCTTTTGGTTGAATTTGGTCTGAATGATCCATCTGGCCGCCTCTTTGTGCCGCTTGGCACTTACCAGCATTTGCATTTGAGAGACAGCTTCCTCTGTTTTTCCCTGCTCGTTCTGGATCATTGCCAGCCGATAGCGGAGATCACCGTCGGCGGGACGATCGCGAACTTGCCGTGTCAGCAACAGTTCCGCCGTGTCGAAATCATCGGTATCCAACGCGACCATCAATTGCTTCTTCAGCAAGTTCGATCGCCAATTGTTGGAACTATCAGACGAAGCGATCACCGCGGCGATAGCCAGGGCCAAGACCAGCAGCAACGCGGGAATCGTTTTAGGAGCGCTGCTCCAAGGCAACGACATCCCCCACGCATAAATGAACTGCCCAATCCATTTGAAATAGGTCAGTGGATTCAAATATTTCAACACGCCTTAGCCCTCGACATTATTCTTTTGATTAGCAACGCTGGTTGTCTTACTTTGACCGACGGCATCTGCGACCACAGATTCTGCGATCCGCGACCGCATTTCAACAAAATCGAGTTGCATTTGTCGCAGAGTTTCCGGGCGGATTTTTTCGCCAGTGACCAACCACATTTGGAACATCACCAAGTTCTGTTGACTGATCACACCTTGTCTTTCCAAGCGACTTTTTAGCCGCGATTGGAAAGCGCCAAAACTGCTCGGTGCTTCCTCGATGGTCCCATCTTCGTTGATGGCCGAAAACAGCAGGTATCCAAATTGTCCCTCGCGATTTCGGAACCGGGCGGTGATGAACGTGGTGGGGTCAGCCACCGGTGGTTCTGTCTCAGGGGGCGTTGTCACTTCGCGGCTCAGCTGTCGCCAATCCATGTTTTCATAGCAGACACAAAGTTCATGCCAGCCACGATACGTTTGACTGACGACCACCTGACCAGGCACTTGACCGACATTGATATCCCACAGGTCGGCGTTCTGACCCAGTCGAGGCTCCTGGCCATTGCGGTTGACCTGGTGATCGCTGACGACGGAAATCTGGTATTCGCCTTGCAACAATTCTGGCTTCGGATCAAACAAGACGTACGATCCGACCAGCTGTTTCGGGGCCGGATTGATTTCGACGCGAGTCGCTTGGACAGCGGCGCCGATGCCAATGACCGCCAGAAAAACTAAGGATGCGATCCAGCCGGTGCGATTCATCACCAGTTGATCCAACAAGCCCGGTTTGGCCGTCGCTGAATCAACGCTCTTCATTGCCGTTTGCCCATAGACACCCTCGTCGCTACTGAATTGCCAATCGGCGACCAGGTAGTTCCAACCACGGACCAGAGGACTGTCCATCGCCTCGTCGCCCCCCGCATTCGCTGGGTGCAACAAAACGACGATCAACTGGTCAAACGACAGCAGGAACAAAGTTGCGATGCCCAATGTGACATACCCCAGCACGTCATGTTGCCATCCGCTGGATAGATCGCGTGCGAACCACTGCTCGGCAACCGCAACGGTTGTAACTCTCAGGACATTGCCGGCAATCGCCAAGAAGACGGCGACCAATAGGTACAGCGGAACCAGCCAGAGCCGGCGTCGGTTGATCGCAACGACCACGCAAGCAATGAATGCCAACGTGAAGACCGATTGAATCCCGCTGCACGCCTCGGCGACGAATAGTTCTCGCGAGACCAATTGGACTGTGTTGCCAGCGATCGAATGTGGCACACCGATGACATCCATCGCCACGCTCGATAGATCGGTCGTCACTCCTTGCAGCTGATTGATCAACCATTGGTCCAGGCCGACCGGCAGTTGAATCAGCATTAGCAACGGTACAGCCGCTGCAAGCATATTTCGATCCTCGGTCCCCCGCATCGATCCCAAACAGGTTGCGGCCAGGATCACGAATGCCAATCCAGCCAGCCAAACGGAGGGGACTAGCAGCGAGGCAACAATGGTCAGCAGGCCGACCACGACCATCGACCAGGCAAACCAACCGGCGGGAGCACGCAGGACTCGATCCGATCGTGTCCACACCAGGTAACCGACAACCACGAACACAAACGGAATGTATCGGTAGTGCTCATAGGTCAATATTTCAATCAGGTAGGGGATGAACATCGGCAACGAACTTGCCAGCAGGGCACCCCAAAACCAAACCCAACGTTGGTCAGATTTCCAACCCAAATTCTGTTGCGTTCTACCTCGTTCCTTGAGCGATTCTCCAAGTTGATCTGTAGCGGTCATAGGTCAATCGATATGCAAAAACGGTGTGCGATAAAACAGTGTGTGATGTAAATGAAAATGGAACCATGATGTTCAGTCAGCCATCATAACAGCCTGGCTGACGCTGGCAGGGCTAATCCAACCCCCCAGACTTTGATTCCCGAACAGATCTATCGTAGTCAAGGTGATGTCAGATCGTTTGACGGATGACCATTCGCTGCCGCCGCCGACAAGCTGGCACCAGCCGCAGGCTCGGTATTTCCCCGCCGCCCAGATACATCAACGTGATCGGCAACGGAAGCCGATGAGGGCGTTTGATCGTAGCTGCGGCGATAACGCGAGGCCTGGCGACCATATCGGTAGAAGCCATGCCCGCGATAGCCGTCACTTTTACCCGAGTCATCCGAATTGTTGACAATCACACCGATCAGATTCGCGCCGACACTGTGCAGGATCTTGGCGGCCTCCTTCGAATTGGGCTTACTCTTACGACGGACTTTGACCGCCAACAGGACGGCATCGACGTAACTTGCCAAGATACTGGGGTCGGTCACCAGCAGCAGCGGCGGCGAGTCAACGATCACATAGTCGAATTTTTGACGCAGCACTTCCAGAAACCGGCTCATATCGGGAAGCGTCAAGGCTTCGGCTGGGTTGGCTGGAATCGGCCCCGAAGGAATCACCTTTAGCGAATCGATCGGTGTGTCATGAACCACATCGGTCAGTTCGCAGCTACCGTCCAACACATTGGTCAAACCCTGCCGATCGCTGACCCCAAAATTGTCGCTGATCTGAGGACGTCGAAAGTCACAATCAACGATCACCGTTCGCTTGCCACTTTGAGCGATCGAACAGGCCAAGTTTCCGGCAATGGTACTCTTTCCGTCTCCCGGAAAGGGGCTGGTCACCTGAATCACCTTACCACCTTGGATTCCGGCAGTCTCAAACAGTACCGATGTGCGACAGGCCCGCATTGCTTCGGCCGTCACCGACGCCGGTGCATGCACAACGGCCAACCGCGAGTCGAGCGACTCGTAGGCGTTGATCTCGTTTTTGCCTCGTTTGCGGACGCGACCTTTGAAGAACGGCACGTGAGTCAACACAGGAGCACCGACCGTCTCGGCGATCTCTTCGGGATCGCGGAAGGTGTTGGAGTTCTTTTCCAACAGGAACGCCACCCCGCCGCCCAACAACAGTCCCAGAAATGTGCCAATGCCAACGTTTTTGTACAGAATCGGCGATACCAGATAAGCCTGGGAAGGGGCGGTCAATTCAATCACCCGCGTACCGCTCTCTTCTTCGGTCAGTTCGACCCGTGCCATTTGGTCCTCGACCTGGGCCATCAAATTGTTCTGCTGCTCCATTTCGGCAATCAAGTCCGCATTCCTCAATTCGTATTCGGCCAATTTGGCGGCTTCGACCTGGGCCTCGGCGATCTGCTTTGTCAAGTTCTCGACCTGCGAGTTCAGCATCAATACCTGGGTCGCCAAGCCCTCGTCGATCGAGTTCAAGGGCCTCGGCAGCCGCTTCGACACGCTTTTCATCTTGATCAATCAACGCGCCGATTCGATCGGTTTGCTCTTTGACCAGACGACTCAATTCTTCCCGCAGTCCCTCGAGTTGCTGTCTTGCCGTTTTGACCTTTGGATGATCGGAACCATATTCTGCCTCCATTTGCGCCAGCTAAACCATCAGGGGGACCAAGTCTCGCTCGACTTTCAGGCCTTCGAGTTGTTCGTCATCGGCAGCAAATCCGGCTTGACGACTGAGGTTCAAATCGGGCAGCGTAAACCGCCGCTCCAGTAACTGTCCGATCACCGCCAGCGAAACTTCGGGATTCTCATTGGCCTCTGCTGACCGCTTTGACCGCGGCATGTTCGGTTTGCGCTACCCGCAATTGCTTCTTGAAGTTCGGCGCGGCGTTGCACCAGGAACATTTGTGCTCGCGATAGGGATTGATCGCCGCTCCTGTGGCATCCCATTGCAGCGGTGCCTCCTTGCGGAAGTTGCGATAGCTCTCCTTCATCGCCGCATTTCGGGGTACAGCCGCTCGGTAGCGTCCACCATGTAGGTCAGCAACTCGCTGCGGGTACTTTTGTGTTTGACGTTGTAAAAATCCTGCAAGGCATCACTGAACGCTTTGACCGCCGCCTGACTAAGCTCTTCATCGTGGCTTTCAAAATGCAACAGCGATACGACCTCGCGAGCGTTCTTCGAATCACTGAATTCTGGCTCCAGCTCCAACGCTTCGTCCTCAACGACGGCATACGTAAATTCGTGACAGCCATCCGGGATACTGGTCATGAAAGGGAATCATCCGCGGGTCTTGGAAGGCTGTGCGGATGACCTGATCGCTGAACAGCTGAGACTGGACCACTTCGATTCCCGGCACGCCGCCAACCAATTCGCCGGTGACCGCGTCCAGAATCGCCGAGCGATCCGATTCGACCATCAGTCGAGTCGTGCTGCGGTAGGTATCGGGCATTTGCAAATAGAGCAAAAATCCGACCACCGCACCCAACAGGGCGGGCAGCACGACGGCCCAGCGATATCGCCACAAGGCCGCCAATAGATTCGGGGGCAGCTTCGGCTTGTTCATGCATCGGCTCCTGCATCATCGCATAGCTGCCAGGAGAATGGGTATCGTTGGTTTCGGCCAATCTGTGCATGGTCCGATTGCTCCTAAGTGGAAATATTGGGTTGGTTGAGATAGCTTCAGGATCGAATCGAAAATCAGCGCCGCCAAGCAGAGGACTAGGTATGATCGGGGGATTGGGGCGGTTTTGCGAAGCATCTCGGGGCAGCCAACGGCAAAATGCGGTGGCAGAACGGGATTATATGCAGCCACATCGACACCGAATAGGATCTTTGTATCCATTAGTATCAAAAATATCTTCGCCGATCTAACTAATCCGCACAGCCGATTCAGCCCTTGCGAGCGACACCTCAAGACGCGGATTTGGGCCGCGAGTGCCGAACATCGATTACACAAACGGCCAAAACAGTAGGCAAGTGCCAACCGGCACCCATCCTATGGGTGTCGAAACAGTGTTGCCGGCTGTTTTTACTGTCCGCTCGCCCCCGCGCGTCGGAGGTCGTCCAGTTGCTAAGTCGCCAAATATCAAGCATTTGCAACACTCTCCCTCCGGGCATTGGTGTCTACGCAAGTAGGAGGACTAAAAGAACACTTCAGACTCCCCTCTCCCCACGATGCTTGGCGAGTCAGACTCGCCAAGCATCGTGGGGAGAGGGGTTGGGGGTGAGGGGCTCACGATCCGTTTTCGCGTCGTTCTTTCACGGCGTCCTCAATCTCGGCCCGCACCGCACTTTGATTCTGCGTCACGCGGAATCCGGCGATTCGAAGCACCTGATATCCTTCGTCGTGTAGCTAGCGATCCCTTTGATTATCCCGTCGTTGTCCTTCCGCTGATAAATGATCTTTTCCATCGACCTCCACAATCAGTCTCATCTTCAAACAAACGAAGTCCACTTGTAAATTCCAATCGGGTGCTCGCGGCAAAAACA